>NZ_VTTM01000010.1 GCF_008364795.1 Azospirillum oryzae
GTCAGCGTCTCCAGACCCGAAACCAGCAGCGTGCCGCCGGCCGAACCGATGGTGACGACGTCGGTGCCGCCCTGGCCCGTGAGGGTCTCCAGAGCCGAGACCAGCAGCGTGTTGCCGGCGGTGCCCAGCGAGATCACGTCGGTGCCCGCACCGCCCGTCAGTGTCTCCAGGGCCGAAGTCAGCATGGTGGTGCCGGTATCGCCGATGGTGACGACGTCGGTGCCGCCCTGGCCGGTCAGGGTTTCCAACCCACGCAGCAGGATGGTGTTGCCGGCGGTGGACAGGGTGACGATGTCGATGGCGCTGTTCGCTGTGGCGATGTTCAGCCCGCCGATCAGGGTTTCGATGCCCGACACCAGCAGCGTGCTGCCGCCAAGCCCGAGGAAGATGCTGTCGCTGCCGGCACCGCCGGTCAGCGTTTCCAGCCCCGACGCCAGCAACGTGCCGCCGACCGAGCCCAGGGTGACGACGTCGGTGCCGGCATCGCCGGTGATCGTCTCGAGCAGCGACAGCAGCAGCGTGTTGCCGGCCGTGCCCAGGGTGACGACATCGGTGCCGGCCTGACCGCTCAGCGTCTCGACCGCCGACACCAGCAGGGTATTGCCGAGCGCCGAATCCAGCATGACGACGTCGGTACCGGCCGCGCCCGTCAGGATCTCGACCGCCGATACGAGCAGCGTGTTGCCGGCAGTCCCCAGCGTGACGGCATCGGTGCCTATGCCGCCGATAAGGGTTTCCAACGAGGAAACAAGCATGGTGGCGCCGGTGTCGCCGACGGTGACGACGTCAGTACCACTCTGGCCCATCAGGGTTTCCAGGCCGCGCAGAAGGATGGTGCCGCCGCCGCTGCCCAGCGTGACGACATCGGTGCCGGTGCCGCTGACCAGTGTTTCCACCGCGGACACCAGCAGCGTGCTGCCCGACGACCCCAGAAGGACCAGATCCGATCCGGCGGCGCCGGTGATGGTTTCAAGGGACTCGGCAAGAATCGTGGCGCCGCCGCCCCCCAGGGTGACGACATCGGTGCCGGCCGCCCCCGCCAGCGATTCGATGCCGCTGAGCAGCAGGGTGGCGCCCGTGGTGCCCAGCGTCACCCGGTCGGTGCCGGTGCTCCCGCTCAGCGATTCCAGCCGGTCGACCAGGACGGTATTGCCGGCGCCGCCCAGCAGGATCACGTCGGTGCCGGCATCGCCGGTCACCGTCTCGAACAGCGACAGCGTCATGGTGCTGCCGAAGGTGCCGAGTGCCACGACATCGCTGGCCGTCGATCCGATCAGCGTTTCCAGCCCCTGGACCAGGAGGGTGCCGCCTGTGGTTCCCAGTGTGATGACGTCGGAGGAGGAAGAGCCGATGATGGTCCTGTACTGCTCCGCGAGGGTCAGGGTTTCGCCCCCGCTGCCCACGAAGAGAATGTCGGACTTCACGATGCTGACCAGCGTCTCCAACCCGGTGAGTTGAAGGGTCTGGTTGGCCGAAATGATGGTTTCGATGCCGGAAACGGTCAGCGTGGCCCCAGCCGATCCGATGGTGACGACATCGGTGCCCGAGCCGCCGACCAGCGTCTCGATCGAGCTGACCTGCAGCGTATTGCCGGCGGACGCCAGCGTCACGACGTCGGTGCCGGAGCCGCCGGTCAGCGTTTCGATACTGCCGACCTGCAGCGTATTGCCGGCGGTGCCAAGGGTGACGACATCGGTGCCGAGGCCGCCGGTCAGCGTTTCGATACTGCCGACCTGCAGCGTGTTGCCGGCGGTGCCAAGGGTGATGACATCGGTGCCGGCGCCGCCCGTCAGCGTCTCGATGGCACCAACTTCCAAAGTGCTACCGAGGGTCCCCAACGTCACGGCATCGCTGCCGGCGCCGCCCATCAGCGTCTCGACACCGCTGACCAGAAGCGTGACCCCGCTCGAATCCAGTGCGACGACGTCGGTGCCCGAGCCGCCGATCAGGGTCTCGATTGCCGCGGCCGTAAGGGTGTTGCCGTCGGTGCCAAGGGTGACGACATCGGTGCCGGTGCCGCCCGTCAGCGTTTCGATACTGCTGACCTGCAGCGTATTGCCGGCGGTGCCAAGGGTGACGACATCGGTGCCGAGGCCGCCGGTCAGCGTCTCTATGCTGACGGCCAGCAGCGTGTTGCCGGCGGTGCCAAGGGTGATGACATCGGTGCCGGTGCCGCCCGTCAGCGTCTCGATGGCACCAACTTCCAAAGTGCTACCGAGGGTCCCCAACGTCACGGCATCGCTGCCGGCGCCGCCCGTCAGCGTCTCGACACCGCTGACCAGAAGCGTGGCCCCAGCCGATCCGATGGTGACGACATCGGTGCCCGAGCCGCCGATCAGCGTCTCGATCGAGCTGACCTGCAGCGTATTGCCGGCGGACGCCAGCGTCACGACGTCGGTGCCGGTGCCACCCGTCAGCGTCTCGATTGCCGCGACCGTAAGGGTGTTGCCCGCGGTGCCGAGCATGATGACGTCGGTACCGACCCCACCCGTCAGCGTTTCGACAGCCGAAATCAGCATCGTGTTGCCGGCGGTGCTCAGCATCACGATGTCGGTGCCGGTACCGCCCGCCAAGGTCTCGATGCCTTGCACCTTCACCGATACGCCGGTGTTGCCCACCGTTACAACGTCGGTGCCGCTGTCTCCCGTCACCGTTTCGATGAGGGAAATCTGAAGCGTGCTGCCGTTGGTGCCGAGAAGGACGACATCGACGCTGATCCCGCCGGTCAACGTCTCGATGTCGGAAACGAGTGTCGTGTTGCCACCGGAGGCGAACGTCACGAGGTCGGTGCCGGCACCGCCGACCAGGGTCTCCAGCAGCTTCACCGTCATGGTGCTGCCGATGGTGCCGATGGTGATGACATCGGTGCCGGTGCCGCCGGTCAGGGTTTCCAGCCCGGCGACCAGTGTCGTGTTGCCGGCCGAACCCAACGTCACCATGTCGGTGCCGGCGCCGCCGGTCAGCGTCTCCAGCAACCGCACCAGCAATGTCGAGCCGGCGCTGCCGGTCGTCAGCACATCCGTACCGATGCCGCCGATCAGGGACTCCATCGCGGCGACCAGCATCGTGTTGCCGCCGGTGCCAAGAGTTACCGCATGATCTACAGAATTCGTACCGATAAGGGTTTCGACATTGGAGACGCCGAGGATATAAGTTCCTGAAAGAGTAACGACGTCGGTGGCGGACGATCCGACAACATAATCAAGGTTACTGACCGAAAGCGTTCCGCCATCCGTTCCGACCTGAACGGTAAGCGTTCCGCTCCCCGACGCGGTGATCGCCTCAATATTGCTTAACGTTATGGTTTCCGTGGCGCTCAGCACGTAATTGACAATGTCTGAGCCTGAGCCGCCGAACAGCGTGTCAATCGCCTTTACGGCTAGCGTGTTGCCGGCGTTGTTCAGTGCGATGACATCGAGGCCGACCCCGCCGATCAGCGTGTCCACCAGCGACACCAGCATTGTTGTGCCGGTCGTGGCGATCGTCACGACATCGGTGCCGGCGCCGCCCGTCAGGGTTTCGAGCAGCGACACCGTCGTGGTGGTGCCGGTGCTGCCGATGGTGACGAGGTCGGTGCCGACGTTGCCGGTCAAGGTCTCGATGCTGACGGCCAGCAACGTGTTGCCGGCGGTGCCAAGGGTGATGACATCGGTACCGGCACCGCCCGTCAGCGTCTCGATGGCACCAACTTCCAAAGTGCTACCGAGGGTCCCCAACGTCACGGCATCGCTGCCGGCGCCGCCCGTCAGCGTCTCGACACCGCTGACCAGAAGCGTGACCCCGCTCGAATCCAGTGCGACGACGTCGGTGCCCGAGCCGCCGATCAGGGTCTCGATTGCCGCGGCCGTAAGGGTGTTGCCGTCGGTGCCAAGGGTGACGACATCGGTGCCGGCGCCACCCGTCAGCGTCTCGATTGCCGCGACCGTAAGGGTGTTGCCCGCGGTGCCGAGCATGATGACGTCGGTACCGACCCCACCCGTCAGCGTTTCGACAGCCGAAATCAGCATCGTGTTGCCGGCGGTGCTCAGCATCACGATGTCGGTGCCGGTGCCGCCCGCCAAGGTTTCGATGTCGGATACCAACACCGTGCTTCCGCTGGAACCGATCGTCACGACATCGGTGCCGGCCCCACCGGTCAGCGTCTCTATTCTCCACAGCTGGATCGTGTTGCCCGAATCCATCAGCGAGATGGCATCACGGCCCGAGCCACCGTTCAACGTTTCGATCTGGGAAAGAAAAAGGGTTATGCCACTGGCGCTGACTGTGACGACATCGACGCCCACACCACCAACCAGCGTTTCAAGCGCCGAGATCAATACCGTGCTGCCGGCCGACCCTAAGGTCACGATGTCCGTGCCGGCGGCACCGATGACGCTTTCCACGGCGGAAAGCAGCACCGTGTTGCCGGCGGTACCGAACGTCACGACGTCGGTGCCGGCCCCACCGATCAAGGTCTCCAGACCTTGCACCTTCACAGATGCGCCGGTGGTGCCCACCATTACGACGTCGGTGCCGCTGTCTCCCGTCACCGTTTCAATGCGGGTGATTTGAATCGTGTTGCCGCCGGTACCGAGGATGACAAAATCCGTATTGTTCCCGCCGGTCAACGTCTCGATGTCGGACACCAGCGTCGTGTTGCCACCGGAGGCGAAGGTCACGAGGTCGGTGCCGGCACCGCCGACCAGGGTCTCCAGCAGCTTCACCGTCATGGTGCTGCCGATGGTGCCGATGGTGATGACGTCGGTGCCGGTGCCGCCGGTCAGGGTTTCCAGCCGGGAGACCAGCATGGTCGTGCCGGCGGTTCCGATGGTCACGGCGTCGGTGCCGACGCCGCCGGTCAGCGTCTCCAGATCCGACACCTTCGTGGTGACGCCGGCCGATCCCAGGGTGATCAGGTCGGTGCCGGTACCGCCGACGATGGTCGTTATCAGCGACACCGTGGTGGTGTTGCCCTGCGCCCCCAAGTTCAAAGACGTCGTGCCGCCCGCACCACCCGCAGTGACGAATTCCAGGCCCCACGCTGCGACCTGCACGCCATTGGAGCCAAGCGTGACGGTGTCCGTTCCGGCACCGCCGATGACGGTTTCAGTGCTATAGACCGCTATCGTGTTGCCGACATCGCCCAGGGTGACGATGTCGACACCGACGCCACCCAACAGGGATTCCAGCCCGGACACCAGCACGGTGTTGCCCGCCGAACCCAGCGTGACGATGTCGGTTCCACCCCCGCCGGTCAGGGTTTCCAACTTTACCATCGTCGTGGTATTGCCCGCCGAACCCAGCGTGACGACGTCGGTTCCAGCCCCGCCGGTCAGGGTTCTCAGCCACGACACCATCATGGTGGTGCCGGCCGTGTCACCCAGCGTGATCACATTGGTGCCGCCGGTGCCGGTCAGCGTTTCGATTGCCGCGACCGTCAGAGTGTTGCCCGTGGTGCCGAGCGTGATGAGGTCGGTGCCGGCGCCACCTGTCAGCGTTTCGATGCGCGAGGCCAGCATCGTGTTGCCCGCGATGCCGAGTATCACGACATCAGTGCCGGTACCGCCGGTCAATGTCTCGATGCCGGTGACGCTCAGCGTATTGCCGCTGGTGCCGAGTGTCACGACATCGGTGCCGGCCCCGCCCGTCAGCGTCTCTATTGTCGAAAGCAGCAGGGTGTTGCCCGTTGTGTCGAGCGTGATGACGTCGATGCCGCTGCTGCCGATCAGCGTCTCCAGCCCTGAAACCAGCATCGTGTTGCCGGAGGTGCCCAGTGTAGCGGCGTCGGTGCCGGTGCCGCCCGTCAGTGTTTCGACGCCGGTGACGCCGAAGGTCGCGCCGATGTCGCCCAGCGTGATGACGTCGGTGCCGGTGCCACCCGTCAGCGTGTTGATCTGCGACAGTGTCAGCGTGTTGCCGGAATCAGCCAAGGTCCTGACGACCGGCGCGATATTCCTGAGATATTTCAGGGAACCGTTGGAGATGCCATAGAGCGCGTCGATGTCGCCGTCGCCATCGAGGTCGGCCAGCGCCGGCATCGGATAGCTTCCGGTTGCAAGACCGTAAACAGCCGTCCCGGCAAGCGAGAATGTGGGAGACGATGCCGTCCCGATGTTGATGGAAACGACATCCTTGCTCACCAGGTCGAGATCGCCGTCACCGTCGAGGTCGACGAGGGCCGGCGCGCTGTGGCTGACGCCAGCCGCCATGCCGAAAAGGTTCGTTCCCTCCAGCGAAAAGGTGGGCGCCGACGAGGTTCCGGTGTTGCGGTAGAAAAGGAGGCCGTTGCTGGTGGTCCCCATCAGCAGATCGGAATCGCCGTCGCCGTCCAGGTCGGCGAAGCTCGGAACCATGTAGCTGTCGGTGACGATGCCGAAGAGGTTGGTCCCCTCCAGGGAGAAGGATGGAGAGGCCGACGTTCCGGTGTTGCGAAAGAACCGCGTACCGCCGTCCTTGCTGCCGATGAACAGATCGAGGTCACCGTCTCCGTCGATATCGACGAAGCTTGGTGTCGCATAGGTGTTGTAGCTGGAAAGACCAAGAAGATTGGTGCCTTGAAGCGAATATGTCGGTGCCAGAGTCGTTCCGACATTGGCGAAATATACCGTCTCGCCCGCCTTGTTTCCGACCAGGAGATCCAGGTCGCCGTCACCGTCGAGATCCGCGAATGTGGGGGCGGCGTATTGCCCGACGCCGCTGAGACCGAAAGAGTTGGTACCGACCAGAGCAAAGGTTGGAGTAGCCACGATCTGTCAGCCCCTCGGATATATCTGTCGACGCCGCACCCGTTCACCGTCCGCCATGTGGCGTCCGGTCAATTCGGAACGTCTGTTGGAGTGGTCACCGCTTCGGCCAGCGCCCGCGCGTCGAGCAGCCCCACCGCCTCCGCACGGCGCACACCGGGAAGGATGGCGACGTCGTACAACTCGTTGACGGTGTGATGGAGCCACAGCATGTGCGCCACGGTTCCGCTGTCGGTGTCCACCACGGCCAAGCCGCATTGAGCGGAGACTCCGGCCCGTTTCAGGGCCGCCTCAAGCGGCAACGCGCTCAGCGTTCCGTGATCGCCGCGTGGACGCGACAGCCCGACAACCGCCCATTTCCCATGAAAGGCCAACCCGCGCGCAAAGCCGGGGCAGAAGCAGGCCGGCTCGAAGCGGCCGCTCCGGTCCACCGTTCCAAGCTCGCCGGTGCCGGAATTGAGCAGCCAAAGCCGGCCGCGGTGCCAGCGGGGGGAATGGGGCATCGACAGTCCGGCGCAGGCGACCTCACCCGACGGGACGTCGATCAGTACGCCGCCGTCGGTCCGGCGCTCGCGCCAGCCTTCGATGACATCGCAGCGGCCCAATGCGGTCGTGAACATCGGTCGGCCGTCCTCACCGAGCGCCAATCCGTTCAGATGGCAGCGATCCTCGTTGCGCAGGGCGGAAATGAAGGCGGGCTTCCAAACGGGACGGAAGCCCTGGTCGGCGTCAGGGACGGAAAGACAACTGAAGCGCGTATTGACAAAGATCGGGACACCGTCATGTCCGACGGCGATGTCATGGATATCCACATCGCCGATCATATAACCGAGTCGCGGCACATAAAGACGGTCTGCGCCCGACGGCGTGCGGTCGGACGGTTGCAGTGTGTTGGCGAAACGCCAGAGGTGCGATTGTCCGCCGACCCATAGCGCGGCTCGGTCGACACACAACCCCTGACAACGCTGCACGATCCGTTCATGGGCCTTCAAACGCACATCTTCCCCCAACCCCAGGAAAAAAAGCCGGTGCGCCTCATAGGTCGAAAAAGCGATTGCGCAGCCGGCGGTCTCCAGCCAATCAGCCAACTGCGGCGTGCCTTCCAGCATGGGACGGGATCGTTCTTCGGCTGCCATCCGACCGCTCTCCATCGCGCTTTTTGACCATCTTCCCGGATGCTTGGTTAACATTAGCTGCTAAATAATTTGAAATCACCGCAAAGAATGGAAAAATTCTCGAAATGTGCGCGCATTGCATCTAAAAATAGAAAACACGCAAAGGAGGAAGCGCAGAAAAAAGGTCTAATATTACAGTTCTCAGGACGTGACGCGGACCTCGGTTGGTCCAATCGAATGGAAGCCCGGCGGGACGCACCAGAATCCACTCCACAGCCACATCGCGCGGGTCCGCTGCCACCCGGAGAAAGCTTTTTCATGTGCGCACTGACCTCTGGTTTCTCCGATCAAGCCGTCGCGCTTACCCATCGAGGCGCAGCGGCCCTGGCTGACGGGCAGGAAGCGCTTGCTGACTGCTGTTTCACGGCGGCAGCCATACTTGCGCCGCATCGGGCCAGCATCTGGCACAATCTTGGTGAGGCGCGACGCATCCAGGGCCGGGTGGAGGATGCGGAACAGGCTTACAAACACGCCTTGCGACTGCGTCCGGCCTATCCGAAGGCCTGGGCCGGATTGGCCTCGCTCCTGCATAAAACCCGGCGCATCAAGGCTGCGGCACGGGCGACGATGCGGGCATTGGCTCTCGATCCGGGCTTTGCCGAAGGCTGGTCGATTGCCGGTTCGATCCTGCATGAGCGACGGGCGATGGAACGCCTGCCGATGATCTTCCATCGGGCGGTCCGGCTGGCCCCGACCAGCCCGTCTGCGTGGCTCGCACTGGCCGGTGGCCTCGGTGAAGCGGTGGAATTGGCGCTTGCCTGCACACAGCGTTCGATTGTGTTGTCGCCCGACCGACCAGGCGGCTATGTGAATCATGCGGGACTCCTGATCCGGCATGGCAAGCTCGACGCAGCCCAGGCAATGCATGATCGGCTGCGTCAGCTGGCTCCGCTGGAGGGCCATGCGGAAGCCGGCGACAGTCTGGTGGCGAGCTTGCGCGGCGACTTTGCGACGGCGGTATCGCTGGGCCGCCGATCTCTCGCTCTGCAACCGGCATCCCTTTCGGCCCTCATCAACCTGTCCCTGGCCGAACACGATAGCGGGCAGATGGAGCGGGCGCGCCGCGGCAACGAGCGCGCCCTTGTGCTCCATCCCGAAAGCGATGTCGCACGCTTCAACCTGTCCATGGTGCTTCTGGCACAGGGTGACTTCGCCAACGGATGGCGTCTCTACGAATCGCGCTGGCGGATGGAAAATAGGGCCTATCCGGCCCATGCCCCGCGTTGGCGTGGCGGCGACCCGGCGGGACGCTCGTTCCTTCTGGTGGCAGAGCAGGGACAGGGCGATACGCTGCACTTCGTCCGCTATGCTCCGATGCTGGCCGCGCTCGGCGCTCACGTTCATCTGATGGTTCAGCCGTCACTGGTCCGGCTGCTGTCGACGCTCCCGGGCATCGCCTCCGTCCGGTCGCTCGCGGACCCGCCGCCGGCATGCGACGCCTGCATTCCGCTGCTCAGCCTGCCGCTGGCGTTCGGCACCACGCTGGCAACCATCCCGGCAGCGGTCCCCTATCTGCACACGTCCGAACAGGATCGCGCCACCTGGAAACGGAGGCTTGGCGGTGAGCGCCGCCGAAGGGTCGGCCTGGTCTGGGCTGGTTCGGCGCATGACGAGCAGTTCATTGCGCATATGGTCGACCGGCGGCGGAGCTTCCCGCTGGCCGCACTGGCTCCGCTGGCCGATGTTCCGGGCGTGACCTTCTACAGTCTGCAGAAAGGGCCACCGGCGAATGAGGTGCGGCCGCCCGGTCTGGATCTTGTCGACTGGATGGAGATGGTTGGCGATTTCGCCGACACCGCGGCATTCGTCGCGGAACTTGACCTCGTCATCAGCGTCGACACCTCGGTGTGCCATCTGGTCGGAGCACTGGGCCGGCCGATCTGGATGCTGTCGCGTTACGACTCCTGCTGGCGTTGGCTGTGCAACCGATCGGACAGCCCCTGGTATCCGACCATGCGCCTGTTCCGCCAGGACCGGCCGGGCGACTGGACACCCGTCATCGATCGCGTCCGTATCGCCCTGGGACGTTGGGCGATGCGGGGGCCATACGCGACATATGAGGCGTAACGGCGCCAAGAATGATCTTGCCCCACCGAACCGGGGCAAGATCACTATTCGTCTCCTCACTTCTTCGACTGCTCGCTCATGGCGGCGTGGCGGCGGCGGATGTCTTCCGGCCAGGAGCTTTTGATGAAGGCGAGAACCGCCCAGATGTCGGCGTCGCTCAACTTGCCGCCGAACGCAGGCATGTCGCTGCTGTAGCCGGGCGGTGCGAACGCCGCGATGCCCTGCTTGGTGATCCTGAAGAGATCCTCGTCCGGATGGTGCCACGTATGGCCGGTGGCATCGTGAGGCGGCGCGGGCAGACGGCCGTCGGCCTTGCGGCTCTGCCAGTTCGTCTGGCCCTCGAGCCGGGTCCCGTGGCACGACGCGCACTGCTCGGCGTACACCATTTTCCCTCGGGCGACCTGTGCGGCATCGGTCGGGTCGGCACTCACCTTCGGACCGGCGAACATGACCGCGCCGGCCAGCGCGACCACGGCGGCCAAGGCCAAGCCGATGCCGACCTTCAACGCCTTTTTCACGACCATTTTCCCCGGCGCGTCATGACTGGCACGACTTCCAGGCGTCGAGCCGGGAGCAGCCAAGCCGCCGCCGGCGTTGCGGGTTTCTTCCTGGCGCTCATCGCGCGTCTCCTTGTTCGGGACGGCATGAGGATCACCGCCTCATGCCGCCCATACGGGTTCAGTGGCCGGCGTGGCCCAGTTCGAAACGGGCCTGGACCGGTTTCTGGCCGGGCATGGTCAGTGCGGTGACGACCTTCACGCTGTCGTGGATCTCGCCCAGGCTGGCCTTTCCCTTGAGCGCATTGGCGCCCGCAGGTTCCAGCGCGACCTTCTGGGTCTGCCTGTTGGCCAGGATGGTGGCCTCGGCCTTGGCGCCGGTCACGTCGACCGGCTTGTCCGCGCCGTCGGTCACGTAGAGGACGACGTCGTTGCCCTGCAGCACGAGTTCGGCGTGATACGGGCCGGCGTCGGTGCGGGGACCGCCATGGGTGCCGGTCTTGGCACCGTCGGCGAAGGCCGTCGCCGGGGCGGCGAACAGGGTGGCGGCAACGAGGAGGGTCGAGACCTTCACGATAGGCTTTCCTTCTGAATTGGACAGGGTGAACGGTTGGATCAGTAGGCTTCGGCCGGACGCAGCGAACCGGCTTGGGCGTCGACCAGATGCCTGAGCGGCTTCCCGCCGAGCCTGAGGAAGAGGACGGGGGTCAGGAGCGTGTCGAGCAGGGTGGCGCTGACCAGACCGCCGAAGATGGTGACGGCGACCGGGTGCAGGATCTCCTTGCCCGGCGCGTCGGCGCCGATCATCAGCGGCACCAGGGCGACGCCGGCCGACAAGGCGGTCATCAGCACCGGGGTCAGCCGCTCCTGGCTGCCGCGGATCACCATGGCCCGGCCGAAGCTCTCGCCCTCATGCAGGACGAGGTTGATGTAATGGCTGACCTTCAGGATGCCGTTGCGCGCGCTGATGCCGGTCAGGGTGATGAAGCCGATCATCGAGGCGACCGACAGCGGCTGTCCGGCGATCCATAGGGCGGCCACGCTGCCGATCAGGGCCAGCGGCACGTTGCCCATGATGATCAGCGTCAGCACCGCCGAGCGGTAGCGGCTGTAGAGCACCAGGAAGATCATCGCCAGCGACACCATCGACAGCGCCGCGATGGTCTTGGACGCCTCCTCCTGCGCCTGGAAGGTGCCCTCCAGGCTGGTGAAGTAGCCGGGCGGCAACGACGAGCGGCCGACCACGTCGCGGATGCCCGCCACGATCCGCGCCATGTCCGTCTTGCCGTCGCTGTTGCCGAGGATGACGATGCGGCGCTTGCCGTTCTCCCGCAGGATCTGGTTCGGCCCGTCGGTCTCCTCGACACTGGCGAACAGGCTGAGCGGCACCCGCCCCGCCGGGGTCTCGACCAGCAGGTTGGCCAGGCCGCTGGTGGTGCGATCCTCGTCGGACAGGCGCAGCACGACGTCGAAGCGCCGGGTGCCGTCGACGATCTCCGACACCACCCGCCCGTTGGACAGGCTCTCCAGCGCGTCCGTCGCCATCGCCGGGGTGACGCCGTAGAGCGAAGCCCGCTCGTAGTCGATCACGACCTGCACCTGCGGGATGCGGACCTGCTTCTCGATCTGCAGGTCGACCAGCCCGGGGATCGCCGTCAGCATCTGCTGCAACTGTCCGGCAAGGCTGCGCAGGGTGTCCAGATCCTCGCCATAGATCTTCAGGGCGATCTGGGCGCGGACGCCCGACAGCATGTGATCGAGCCGGTGCGAGATCGGCTGGCCGATGTTCACCGACACCGGCAGGGCAGCCAGCCGCGCCCGCACGTCGGCCAGAACCTCGGCGCGGCTGCGGGCGGAGGGCTTCAGGTCGACGTCGATCTCGCTGGAATGCACGCCTTCCGCGTGTTCGTCCAGTTCGGCACGGCCGGTGCGGCGGCCGACCGACGTCACCTCCGGCACCTGCATGATGAGCCTCTCGGCGACGAGACCGACGCGGTTGGACAGGGCCAGGGAGATGCCGGGGTTGAGGGCCATGGAGATCGTCAGCGTGCCCTCGTTGAAGGGCGGCAGGAAGGCGCGCGGCAGGCTCGGCACCGTGGCCGCGGCGATCACCACGGCGGAGCCTACGACGGCGAAGAGGGTGCCGGGGTTGGCGAAGGCCCAACCGAGCAGCCGTGCATTTCCGGCCTTCAACCGCCGCACCAGCCAGCTGTCATGCTCGTCGAGCCGCTTCAGCTTGGGCAGCAGGTAGTAGGACAGCACCGGCGTGACGGTGATGGCGGTGAGCAGGCTGGCAAGGATGGAGACGATGTAGGCCACGCCCAGCGGCGCGAACAGCCGCCCCTCGATGCCGGACAGGGCGAACAGCGGCACGAACACCAGGATGATGATGATCGTGGCGTAGACGATGCCGGACCGCACCTCCTGCGAGGCCGCCGCCACCACCTCCAGAACCGGACGGGGGTTTTCCGCCCGGCGGTTCTCGCCGAGGCGGCGGTAGATGTTCTCCACGTCCACCACGGCGTCGTCGACCAGTTCGCCGATGGCGATGGCGAGGCCGCCCAGCGTCATGGTGTTGATCGACATGCCGAACGCCTTGAACACCAGAACGGTGATCAGGACCGAGATCGGAATGGCGGTCAGCGAGATCAGCGTCGTGCGGACGTTGAGCAGGAACAGGAACAGGATGACGGCGACGACCACCACCGCCTCCTGCAGCACCGTCATGACGTTGTGGATCGAGGTGTCGATGAAGTTGGCCTGCTTGAACAGGATCTCGTTCGCCTTCACCCCCTTCGGCAGAAACTGCGCCAGATCGGCCAGGGCCTTCTCGACCTCGGCCGTCAGCCTCGTCGTATCGCTGCCCGGCTGTTTCTGCACGGACAGGATGACGGCGGGTCTCCCGTCGACGCCGGCGTCACCGCGCTTCACGCGGGCGGCGAAATCCACATCGGCGACCTGGCGCAGATGGATGGGCTGTCCGGCCTTGTAGGCGACCACCAGGGTGCGCAGATCCTCCAGCCGGGTCGTCCGGCCGATGTTGCGGATCAGGTACTCCTCGCTGTGCTGGTCGATGAACCCGCCGCCGGTGTTCGCCGAGAACTGCCGGAGCGCGTTCACAAGCTGGTCGGTGGTGATCTCCAGGTCGTGCAGGCGCGCCGGATCGGGGGCGACGCGGTACTGGCGGATCTCCCCGCCGATGGGAATGACCTGGCTGACGCCGGGGATGGCGAGCAGGCGGGGACGGACCACCCAGTCCGCGAGTTCGCGGACATCCATCGGCCCGACGCCGCTTCCCGGCTCGGCGGACATGGCGATCAGCATGATCTCGCCCATGATGGAGGAGATCGGCCCCATCTGCGGCCGGACATTCGGCGGCAGCTGACCCTGGACGATGGCAAGACGCTCGGCGACCTGCTGGCGGTTGCGGTAGATGTCGGTGCCCCAGTCGAACTCGACGAAGACGATGGACAGGCCGACACCGGAGACCGATCGCACGCGGGTGATGCCCGGCATGCCGTTCATCGACGTCTCCAGCGGGAAGGTGACCAGCTGCTCGACCTCCTCGGGTGCCAAGCCCTCGGCCTCGGTCATCAGCGTGACGGTGGGCTTGTTCAGATCGGGGAAGACGTCGACCGGCAGTCCCTTGAGGACGAAGGAGCCGTAGACGACCAGCAGCACGGCGGCGGCCAGCACGAAGAGGCGGTTGCGCAGGCTGGTGTTGACGAGGACGTTGAACATGGACGCCTCACCGGACCTGGTTCAGCAGGCCGGCGCCGTCGGTGACGATGCGCGCCTCCGGCTCGATGCCCGCCAGGACCAACACCGTGCCGCCATCAACCGGCTGCGTGCGCACGGGCCGGGCGACGAAGCGTTGAGGCGACTCGTGCTGCCAGACGATCGGCTGACCGCCGGCGCTGCGCACCACGCTGTGGCGCGGCAGGACGATGCCCGACGCGGTGCCCTGCACCTGGGCGACGAGCCGGACCGGCTGGCCGACACCGAGTCCCGACGGCGGATTGCCGATGCGGAAGAGCAGCGGGATCGCCTGCTGGCGCAGCGCCAGGCTGGAGCCGAGCAGTTCCAGGGACAGGCTGGTGCCGTCGGCGGTCGTCGCCGTGGCCGCCTTGATGGCGTTCGCCACCCGGGGATCGAAGGCCACCGCTTCGACCATCAGCCGCGAGGGGTCGACGATCTCGAACAGGACCTGATCGCGGGCTTCGATGACCTGACCGGCCTTGACGTTGTTGGCGGTGACGACCCCGGCGATGGGCGCGCGCAGTGCCTCCCTGGTGGTCAGGGTCGGCGACAGGGCGGCGCGGCGCTTGCGCAGGCCGTTGAGGTTGGCCTCCGCCTCCTCGATGTCGCGCTGCGGCACGCTGCCTTCCAGCTTGCGGAGACGCTGGACGCGGGACTCGGCGATGACGAGTTCCTGCTCGACCATGGCGATCTGCTGCTGGATGCCGCTGCGGTCCACGACGTTCACGGCGGGCGTGATGGTGGCCAGGATTTGCCCTGCCTCGACCCGCTGGCCGACATAGGGCAGCCCCTGCTCGCCCGGCTCGATGCGGCCGCTCTGGGTCGCCTGGACATGGCCGCCGCCGTTCGGATCGGCCACGACCTGACCGATCAGCTGAACCGTCTGCGCCGCCTGCTGCGTCTTCGCGACCATGGTGCGGACCGACAACAGGCGCTGCGACGTCTTGGGCACATACAGGCTGCCGTCCGGCAACCTGCGCGGGCTCTCCGCCGCGCCGGTCACCGCCATCGGCATGGCCGCCGCTCCCGGAGTCCGGTCCTTCGCCTCGTCGCCGTGACTGTGGTCCTCGCCGCCATGGGCGAAGGCGGCGCCGCCGGCCAGCAATAGGCCGAGGCCGATCAGAGCCGCCCCGGCAACCGTGCGCGCCCGGCCCCGCCGGGTCAGCGCCACAGTGGTCAGCACGCCGAGCAGGAAGACCATGACGGCCCCCAGCATCAGGCCGGGGTCATGCCGCACCTGACCGAGGATGGCGGACACGCCGCTCCCATCCTCCGGCTCGGCGGGCTGGGCGGTCGCCGGGATCTCCAGCGTGCCGATGAGCAGGTCGGCGGCATCGGCCGCCGTCACCGATACGGTCAGCTCGTGCGGCCCCGGCTTCGACACCCACGCGGCGTCGAGGCGATAGACGCCCTCCTCCCCGGAAACGGGGGAGGCGGTCACGGCTTCCCCGCCGGCGCTGACCTCGACGGTCGCGCCGGTCACCGGTTCGTTGGTGGCGAAACGGTCCAGGTAGACGACCAGGCTTTTCCCCTGGACGACCGCCACCAGTTCGAAGTCCGGCGAGGCCGTCTCCATGGTCGGCATCGCGGTGGCGACCACCGGCTTGGGAGCGTCGCCGTGCCCGTGCCCTTCATGGGCCAGCGCCGGAAGGGCGACCGGCGCGGCAAGGCTCGCGGCGATCGCGGCCGCGGCGAGAAGGCGTCGGTGGATTGGTCCTCTCCTCACATCATCCCCATCGGGCTGGCGAACAGCAGGTCGGCGGTCTTCTTCTGTTCGTCGGTCAACACGGCGTAGAGCGGCTTGGCGGCAGCCTCCAGGGCCTTCATGGCGTCGAGCCGGGTGGACAGGACCTTCTGCTGGGCGGCCAGCCGGTCCGGCCATGCGGACGGCATTCCCCCCTTGGTCATCTGCTCGTGCATGGCCTGATGGGCCTTGGCGTTCGACCGCAGGGTGTCGGCAAAGGCGTTCCACTGCGGCGCCTGGGCATCGGTGATCTTCAGCTCCGCCTTCAGGAAGGCGATGCGGCCCTCGACGTGCTCGAACGGCAGGCCCATGGCGCCCATAGCGCCCATGCCGCCCTGCTGGCCCATCATCATCTGGCGCATCATGGGCATCATCTGGCCCATCATGCCGGATTGGCCGCTCTGCTGGCCCATCATGCCGCCCATCATCGGGCGCATCTGGTCCATGTTCATCATCATGCCGCCGCCCATGCCTTGCCCCATCATGGGCGCAGTGCCGGGCATCACGGGCTGGACGCCCTGGGACGGCTGGGCGGGCGTCGGGGCCGGAGCGGGCTGGACCTGGGTGGTCGTGGCGCCGCCGGGGTGGTGGGCTTGGTGATCCTGGGCTTGGTCCGGAGTAGCGGCGGTCTGGGCCTGGGCAGCCGACATCATGGTGAAGAGCGCGAAGACCGGGAGAATTCTGCGGGTGAGAGACGACATGGCGTCCTCCATCTGATCATCTGGTTCGAGCCATCCCGGACGGACTCCACGCGGGAGCGCCGGGAACAGAAAGGCCGAGCGCACGAGGACTGGAACCGGCAGCCGTTGCCGAGCCGAAGCTCAAGCCGGATGCGGACAGACTCGTGGCGTCAGAGGATCAGAGAGGGGGACGCAGTGCGGGGTCGCTGTCGATGCCTTCGGGCGTCGCCAGGGCAGGCAGGTAGGCCGCCCGGTCGAGGGGCGGAACGAAGGCCGCGACGGCATCGGTGGGAAGGCCGCCATGCATGGTCGCGCACTGGGCGACGCTGCAGCAGGCATCGTCGCCGAGCACACCAAGATCCCCGCAGGAATCCTGCCTGTGCTCATGGTCCGCCACGGCAGCGACGGCACCGTCCTGCGTGGCGGCCAGGGCATGCTCATGAGGCGCCGGGGAATGCCGATGAGGCAGCAGACTGGCGTGGCTCGGCACGGCATAGACGAGCAGCGTGGCCAGCATCAGCAGGCTCACCACCACCCTCCTCACCGTCGACCAAACCCCACGCCACATGGCGATTGCCTTCCTTGTCCGAGACCGGGCGGCACCTGCGTGCCCACCGGCCCCTCCCGCAACCGTAAGACCATTCCCCGGTCCCTGCAACTGCACGATCATCTCGACATGGGCGTCTCGACAGCCGGCAGCATCAGGCGAGCATCGACCCTCCAGCGGTGGGAAGGTCAATACGGAAAATGTCCGACGGCGATTCCGGTTGACGGACATCAATGGCCGCGCCCATCGGGGGGACTATGGTTGTGCCGGCCCGGACAGACCCGGGTCGTTCAAAGCAATGGCTGGCATGAAGCGGTTGGGCCACATCTTCGCCATTCTGGCGTTCGCCTTCGCGCTCCTGATGGGCGCGGCGGGCGGAGCCATGGCGAATGTGGGGGCCCATGTGGACATGCCGGCCGGCTCGATGGGTCATCACGGCTCACATCACGCCCCGTCGCCTCCATCCCAGACCGACCACCACAAGGCCGCCCTCGCCGTCGCGGCGACCTGCTGTCCGGCGGCCGAGGCCCCGGCCCGGCACGGCGTCGCCATCCCGGTGACCATGGTCGAAACGTCCTGGCACCCGCGGGCCGGTTTCGTCCCGAACGCGCGGGACATCACACCGGACACGCCCCCTCCGAAGACCAGCCTCTGATCGGCCGAGTGCTCTGACGCCTGCGTCGGACGCCCGGCCACGCGCCGCCTGACCGGCGGCGTGCGCGAGCGATTCCGACCACGCGATCAGAGGACTTTCAAAAATGTCCGAGAGGCATTTCACGACCCGCCGCGGCTTCATCGCCGCGCTGGGCTTCGGCGCCGTCTCCCTGTACGGCGCCTGGGCAGCCTATGGCGCCGCCCCGCTTCCCTTCGGTGGACATTCCGGACACAAGGACGCCGCCCGGGAAACCGACGCAGACGGTCATGGCGGCCATGGCGCGGCCGAGGGCATGGCGCCCGAGGAGTTCCGCTTCGAGCATGACTTCTTCGTCCGGAAATACGCGCAGAAGGACGGCAGCGTGAATCCACACGCCGACGCGGACGCCCACGGCCATGAGGGCGATGCGCATGGCGGGCATGGGCACGCCGACGCCGGTCACGGCCCCGGTGCGGCGACGGCGTCCGGTGAGCCGGCGGATCTCTACCTGATGGCGCAGAAGTTCGCCTACAGCCCGGATGTCCTCCGGCTCAAGGCCGGCCAAGCCTACCGGTTCCGCATGATGGCGGACGACATCACGCATGGCGCGTCGATTCAGCTGGGATCCGCCAGCCGCATCATCCGCCTGCGGCCGAACGTCGTGACCGAGCAGACGATCACCTTCACCAAGCCGGGCGAGTACCTCGTGTACTGCACCGTCTACTGCGGTCAGGCGCATGACGCCATGCACGGCCGCATCGTCGTCGGCTGAGCCGGGGAGAACTCAACGCATGGATACCCTCTCGACCTCCTTCGCCCCGGCCGGGGCGACCTCGCGCCTGACCGCGCGCGTCGCCTCCCTGCCGTCGGCCGACAAGGCCCTCCTCGCGCTGCTGTTCGGCGCCGCCCTGCTGGCGCTCGTGCTGGGGCTGGTTGGCGGCGCCGTGACCGCGCTCGCCCGAGCCGGGGCGCTCACCTTCCTTCCGGATGACGCCTACCGCATCCTGACCCTGCACGGCGTGTCCGTGTTCTTCTACTGGCTCTACCTGATCCAGGCGGCCCTGCTGCTGGTGCTGGCGGCGGCCGAGAACGGCCGGGGCCTCGCCCTGCGCCCCCTCGCCTGGACCGGTGCCGCCCTGATGCTGGCGGGCTTCGGCGTCAGCGAGTGGATCTCCGCCACCGGCACGCCGCTGCTCTATGACGGCAGCCCCGAACTGGCCGCGGACGACCCGCGCTCCGTCGGGGTCTTCGCGCTCGGCTACCTACTGCTCTCGGCAGGTCTGGTGGCGTCCGCCGTCTGCGGCATCGCCACCGTGCTCCAGCCCCGGCTGCGCGGCGAGGCCGGCGAGTTCACCTCCATCGGCTTCGCCCTGTTCGCCTGGGCTGGCTTCCTGGTGGTCAGCGCGATCGCCGCGACGAACGCATTCCTGCCCGGCCTGCTGTGGGCGCTCGGCGCCGGTCCATTCCCGGCCGACCACGGCACCGAATGGCACATCCTGTTCCACAACCTGCATTACCTGCCGCTGATGGCGGCCGTGCTGGTGTGGTACGTGCTGAGCGAGCACCTGACCGGGGTGACGTCGATCCATGGCCCGCGCCTGTCGAAGATCGTCTTCGCCGCCTATCTGGTCTTCGTTCCGCCGACCAGCCTCTACCACATGTTCCTTGAGCCGAACCTGTCGGAGAGCGTCCGGGTCGTCGGCTCGCTGCTGTCGCTGTTCGTCTCGGTGCCGACCCTGGCGGCCTTCGCGATCATCGTCTCCTCGCTGGAAGCCAGCGCCCGGGCGCGCGGCGCCACCGGCTTCTTCGGCTGGATGCAGGGGCTGCCCTGGCGGAACCCGGCGATGGCGAACATGGGTTGGGCGGCGGTGAACATGATGATCGGCATCACCTTCGCCTTCGTCCTGATCCAGGAGAAGCTGGCGCCGATGTTGTCGGACACCTTCTTCGTGCCCGGCTATTTCCACTTCTTCGCGGTCGGCGTGCTGACCCAGACCTTTCTGGCGGCACTGATGGTGATCCTGCCGGCACTCGGCGGAGGCAGCCTGTGGCGCCCGGACCTGCTGCGGCGCATGCCGGCCGTCGTCACCATCGGCCTGCTGATCTTCGGCGCGGCCGGCATCACCGCCGGCTTTATGGGCGTGCCGCGGCGCGTCTTCGACGTCGGCTACGGCGGCATGGCCCCGGCGGCATGGCCGCTGCTGATGGCCCTGGTCGGCGTCGGCGCCACGATCTTCGCCATCGCCATCTCGGTCACCGTCTACGGCGTCGTCCGCACGCTGCTGTCGCTGCGCCCGTCAGGCGGGCAGGCGCCGGTGGTCGATTGGCGGACCGGGTCGCGCGGCGTCTGCGCGGTTCCGGCCTGGACCGGGCCGCTGTCGGTCGCGGCGCTGATCGCCGCCATGTACGTCTTCACC
The DNA here is from genome assembly GCF_008364795.1 of Azospirillum oryzae. Classification (GTDB taxonomy): domain Bacteria; phylum Pseudomonadota; class Alphaproteobacteria; order Azospirillales; family Azospirillaceae; genus Azospirillum; species Azospirillum oryzae. The sequence goes on from NZ_VTTM01000010.1 coordinate 20,243, forward strand.
ATCGTCGCGTTCCAGCTGATCCAGTCGCTGCCGATCATCGCCATCGGCGGCGGGCACGGCCACTGAGCGACGGCCACTGAGCGCAGGAGTACCGTCATGAGAATGAACGAAGAGCTTTGGCTCGTTGTCGCCATCGCCGCCGTGTGGGCGGCGCTCGCCGCCGTCTACGCGCTGGTCCCCGGTCTTGGCATGCCCGGTTACGTCCGGGTCTGGGGCGGCGGCGCGGTGCTGTTCCTGGGGCTCGCCGGAGTGCTGGTCGCCGTCAGCCGGAAGGCGCCCAGGGGCTGAACCGCTGCACAACAGTGCGACAAGGCGGCGCCATGGGGGCATGAGCATCGCTCCGCCCCCATGACACCCCTATGTCACTTCTTGATGCCGAGGATGGTTTCGGCCTGGGCGAGCGTCGCCTCCGACTCGGCATGCTTGCCCTGCTTATGGAACGCCTCGCCATCGGCGCGGAGCTTCTTCACCTGCGTCATCTGGTCGGCGCTCAGCTTCGGATTGGCCGCCAGGGCCTGGTCGATGGCGGCCATGTGTTTGGGACAGCTGTTGGCGAGTGCCGGACCGGTCAGAGCGACGGCGAAGACGGCTGCCAAAGCGACGTTCCTGAGCATGGTGTTCCTCCCGTTTTGCAGCCCGCGAGAGCGTGGGCTGCTCGATGGACGCCGGGACGGCGCCCAGTATTCCAACAAGTATTCCAACACGGGCGGTCCCGGCTGGCGACTGGGCAAACGGCGACGGCGGTATCCGTGCCGCCAGTGCGAACGAAGCAGGGCGATGAGGTCATCGCGGCGCTCGGTTCGTCATCGATCCTTTCGGGCGGCGTCCTCGATTGCTTCCGAACCGGCGGAGAGCGTCACCACCCCGTTCTCCCGGACAAGCCGCCCCGTGCGCTCCAAAACGGCCAAGGCCCGGTAGATCGCCTCGTGCGTCAGCCCGATCTCGGCGGCGATCTCTGTCCAGGGCCGGTCCAGCCGCAGCATCGGCGGATCGCCCGACACCTGGAGCCGGAGCCACGCCACGACCCGTTCCGACGCGGACCGGATGTTCCGCAGCTCCAGACGGCTGCGCAGGTCGCGGACATGAGCGGCAAGCCCACGGGCCAGGGCAAGCGCGGCCTGGGGGTTGTCCTCCAGGGCGGCGAGCAGGTCCGGCTTGGGGATCACCATGACCTGCGACGGCATTTCGGCGACGCCATCGCAGTGGTAGGCCTCCGCCCACAGAGCGGCCTCGGCAAAACTCTCACCGGCGCGGGCAACGTGCAGCGTCACCGACGAACCGTCCTCGAGGTGCCGCAAGAGGCGCACCCGGCCCCGGTCGACAAGAAAGACCGCCACGGTCGCATCGCCCTGCCGGAACAACGCCTCGCCAGGCTTCAGGCACCGACGATGGAGCCGCTGCGGTTCGACGAGCCCGATCCATGCGCTTGCCCCCAGCTTTCCCAAAACCGCCTCACCCGGAATTCTCGGCCATATGATTGCAATCATATGGCGTTGCAGGGAACCCGGCTACCGTCCGGGGGGTCACCCACCAGGAGGATCCCATGCCGATCCGCACCGCCGTCACCCTTGCCCTCGTCGCCGCTGTTGGACTTGGCATCGGATTTCTTGGCATCGGATTTGGGAGCGCAGCCGCTCAGACCGCGATGCCGATGGACCACGCCGCCCATCATGCCGCCCACCATACCGACGCACCCGCATCGCCATCCGGCGTGGTCCCGACCATGCCCGGTCAGGATGCCTTCGGCACCATTCAGGAGATTGTCCGCATCCTGGAGACCGATCCGGGCACCGACTGGTCCCGGGTGGACATCGAGGCGCTGCGCCGGCACCTCGTCGACATGAACGAAGTCACGCTCAACGCGACGGCTGTCGCGACGCCGGTGGACGGCGGAGCCAGCTATACCGTCACCGGTGACGGGCGGACCCTGGAGGCGATCCGCCGGATGGTGCCGGCGCATGCTCACGAGATCGACGGTGTGAACGGCTGGACAGTCAAGGCCGAGCCCGTGGCGACCGGGGTCGTGCTGACCGTCACCGCCACCGACCCGAAGCAGACGGCCCATATCAGGGGACTTGGGTTCATCGGCATCATGGCCCAGGGAGGTCACCACCAGATGCACCATCTCGCCATGGCGAGAGGCGAGTTCAGTCACTGACGGGCGAAGGCGCGCTGGTTGTCCGGACTCTCGCAGATGTCTGGATGCGCGGCTTGGGCTTTCACAGGAAATTATAATGAAACCGGAGAATGATCCTATAAAATCCCCGGCAAAAATACCTTTGTTTCCGATTGGGCAGGCCGGAAAACTCACGATCTATTTAAAACATTCATTGCAAATTTCCCAGCGGATCACCATTTGAAATTCAGTGAAGCCGCTCCAGCCTTGCTTCCTCTTTGCCGATGATCGTGCATCCGAAGCGTTTTCCTGGCGTGACTCCATCCGGACGGCATGACCACCGATCCTGCCGATCATCCGGCCATCGTCGGAAAATACCGTCGGAGAGCCCCCATGGACGCCGGGACACGCCTTGCATTCATCCTTCTGACATCCCGGCCGGGGTAACGGCCATGACATCCCCGCTCCACTCCATCGAGGGGCAATGCCCCCATGGCGCCGATCTGCTGCGCGAGCAGCTGCGCTGGACCAATGCCGAGCGCCGCTGGCATCCGCTGCATCAGGGCGCGGCGGACGGACGGCTTCTTCCCCCCGCTTTTCCGCCGCCGGGCCACGCCAGCCTGCTGCGGGGCGCCGTGCTGACCCGTCTCACCATGGCCCGTGCCGCCGGCGCGACCGCCTTCAAGGAGCAATGACCTCATGAGCCTTTCAGCCCATTACATCGTGTCGTGCCGAACGGACGGCTGGTTCATCCGGTTTGAGGGGGAGCGCTATGGCCCCTTCGTCAACGGACAGGCCGGCGCGCTGATCGCCGCGGTTCAGGCCGCCAACCAGGCCGGAAAGGACGGGCATGACGCCCGCGTGCTGCTGCGCAAGCCGGATGGCGCCGTCGATGCCGTCTGGGTCTTCGGCACCGACAGCTACCCGTCGCCCTGGGTGGAGGATCTGCATCGGATCGCACAGCTGCCGCGCCGTGAACGGGTCCGTACGCCCGTCCCGCCGTCCTCCCCGGCACTGGACGCCACGGCGGGCCAAGCGGTGACGGGCCGGGCATAAACCGGAAGGCGGAAGGCCGGAAAGGCCGGACGCGGATCAGGCGGTCACCTCGTCGGTCCAGACCTGGAATTCCGTCAGGGTGTTGGGGCCGAAGGTGTGGGTGAGCGGCACGTCGGCGGCGTCGCGCCCCTGCGCGATCAGAATGCGCCCGATCCGCGGAGCATTGTTCCGCGGATCGAAGACATGCCAGCGACCGCCCAGATACACCTCCATCCAGGCGGCGAAATCCATCGGCGCATAGGGCGGCGGCTGGCCGATGTCGCTGATGTAGCCGGTGCAGTAGCGCGCGGGGATGTTCATGGCGCGGCAGAAGGCGATGGCGAGATGAGCATAGTCGCGGCAGACCCCGCACTTCTCGGCATAGGTCTGGGCCGCGGTCCGCGTCGGGCGCGAATGCTCGTAGCCGAACGTCACATGGCCGTGGACGAAGTCGCAGATCGCCTGCACCCGCGCCCAGCCCGGCGGGGTGCCCGCGAACAGCCGCCACGCCTCGTCCGACAGGACGTCGGTCTCGCAATAGCGGCTTCCCAAAAGGAACAACAGGGTGTCGGCCGGCAACTCGTCCACGCGGTGCTGTACGGCGCCGTGGTCCGCCGGATCATGCGCGCCGCTGTCGCGGATGATGCTGTCGGCGCTGATGGTGACGGGGCCGGCGGGCGCGACCAGCCGGCTGCACCAGTTGCCGAAGCTGTCGCGATAGCCCTGGATCGGCGCCGGCACGCTGGTGACGATGTGGTCGGGCCGCTCCAGGTCGCCGACGCGCGTGTAATGCACGTTCAGCATCACGATCATCGGTGTCGGGGCGGGAAAGCTGAAATTCAGCCGGTAACCCAGGTGAATGCGCATGAGGGCCCTCCGATGAAAAAGCATGCCGGTGACGGCGCGTGCCGATGTCGATCCGCGGCAGCAAGGGATCGGGGGAAAGATGGATGTATGGCGCATGGACCGCGCTGTAAATCCTCTGAAAAAGCCTAACAGACTTTGCGCGGACTCATACAGCTTTTCGCGATTTCGCTTCACATCGGATCGCGGCGCGAATGGATTACGCCGGCAACCTTCTGACCGCTCCTTCTATTTCTCTGCCTGCTTTTTCAGCAGCAGCGGCCCATGAAAAAGGCGGCGCCATACCGGCGCCGCCTTTTCTACTTTGCGACAGGCTCGCGTGGCCCGGGCGACAGTCCCGTCAGATGATCACGCCATGGTCCTTGGCGAAGGTCTTCAGCTTGTCGCGCAGGCTGTGGTCGGCCCCGGTGTAGAGGCCGCTCATGTAATCCCGCAGCGCCGCGACCTCGAGCGAGCGCAGCATCGTCTTCACCGGGCCGACCGACGGCGGCGACATCGACAGGGTGCGGAAGCCGACGCCGATCAGCGCCATAGCGTCGAGCGGCCGGCCGGCCATCTCGCCGCAGATGCTGAGCGACACCTTGTGCCGGGTGCATTCGTCGACCAGCCGGCGCAGCACGCACAGCATCGACGGCGACAGCGGGTCGTAGCGGGTCGAGGTGCGCGGGTTGCCGCGGTCGGCGGCGAACAGATACTGGGTCAGGTCGTTGGAGCCGACCGACAGGAAATCCAGCTTGGGCAGCAGAGCCGGGAGTTGCCACAACAGAGACGGCACCTCCAGCATCGTGCCGACACGCAGGGTGCTGGGCGGCTCGATGCCCTGGGCGGCCAGCCGCTTCAGCTCCAGCTCCAGCAGGCGGCGGGCGCCGTCGAACTCCGCCACCTCGGCGATCATCGGGAACATCACCGACAGCGGCCGGCCGCCGGCCGCCTGCAACAGGGCGCGCAACTGCTGGCGCAGCAGCGACGGGTGGTCGAGCCCGATGCGCACGGCACGCCAGCCCAGCGCCGGGTTCTCCTCCTCGCCGCCGGTCATGTAGGGCAGCATCTTGTCGCCGCCGACATCCAGCGTGCGGAAGACGATCGGCTTCTCGCCGACCTCGTCCATGATGCGGGAATAGAGGTCGGTCTGCGCCTTCACGTCGGGGTAGGAGGCGCGGACCATGAACGGGATTTCGGTGCGGTAGAGACCGACGCCCTCCGCCCCGCTGGCGGTCAGGTGCGGCAGGTCGATCAGCAGGCCGCAGTTCAGCTGGATGGAGATCGGCACCCCGTCGCGCGTCACCGACGGGAATTTGCGGATCTCCGCATACATCTGTTCCTTGCGGTGCTGCAGCGCCACCGCCTCGCCGAAGGCCATCTGGATGTCTTCGGCCGGGCGGATGAAGACCTGCCCATGGTCGCCGTCGACGATCAGCTGGTCCAGCGGCTCGATCCGGTTCAGGGCGTCGGCCGCCTGCACCACCGGGATGTTCAGCGCGCGGGCGACGATGCAGACATGGCTGGCCGGCGAACCTTCCTCCAGCAGCAGGCCGCGCAGGCGCGAGCGGTCGTAATCCAGCAGTTCCGCCGGCCCCATGGAGCGGGCGACCAGGATCATGTCGTCCGGCAGGGTCGCGCTGTCGGTGCCGGTGGTCTTGCCGGCCAGATGTTGCAGCAACCGGTTGGTCAGATCCTCGAAATCCATCAGCCGTTCCCGGATGTAGGGATCGGTCAGATGGCTCATGCGGGCGCGGGTGTCGTTCTGCACCTGCTGCACCGCCGCCTCGGCGGTCAGGCCGACGCGGATCGCCTCGCGGATGCGCGACAGCCAGCCGCGGTCCTCGGCGAACATCCGGTAGGTCTCCAGGATGTCGCGCGGTTCGCTGAGCCCCGCCAGCGACGCCGCCTCCAGCAAATCGTCGATGGCGCTGTGCATGGTCTGCAGCGCGGTGTTGAAGCGTTCCAGCTCGGCGTCGGCATCCTCCGCCACCATCTGGCGGACGGTCAGCTGCGGCCGGTGGATGACGGCGAGGCCCATGGCCAGCCCGGCGCTCATCGCCGTGCCCGACAGGCGGGCCGGCAGCAGCACGGGGTCGCCGGTGGTGGTGACCTCCACCGGGTTGACCAGCTCGCTCTGCGCCACCAGTTCGGCGACGACCATGGCGATGGTCTGGAGGGTTTCCACCTCCTCCTCGACATAGCGGCGGCGGTCCTTGTGCTGGATCACCAGCACGCCGCGCACCTTGCTGCCGCGCAGGATCGGCACGCCGGCCAGCGACTGGAACGGGTCCTCCCCCGTTTCCGGGCGGTAGGCGAAGCTGGGGTGGGAGGGCGCGTTGTCCAGGGCCACCGGGCGGGCATGGCCGGCGATGTAGCCGACGATGCCCTCACCCACGCGCAGGCGGGTGTTGTGGACGGCGGTCTTGTTCAGGCCCTCGGTGGAGAACAGCTCCAGCACCTCGCCGGCGCGCATGACGTAGCAGGAGCAGACGTCGGCCTTCATCTCCGCCGCGATCAGCGTGACGATCTTGTCCAGCCGGTCCTGCCCCGACCCCGACCCGGCCATGATGTCGCGCAGCCGGGCGAGCAGCCGGCGCGACGAGGTGCCATCGAAACGGACGTCCATTCCCCCCTCCATACCGCCGCCACCGGTTGCCGTGTCGAGGGTGTCGGTCATCGCTACAGCGCTCCCACGGGCGGTTCCGCCATCAGGCTCCCCACTCCTGTCAACGATGCCTCATCCATCGCCCGGCGGGCCAGAGCCGATTCGGCCTGGGCGATCAATTCGGCCAGGATGTCGGCCACCGGCTGTTCGCGGGTGACCAGCCCGACGCTCTGCCCGGCCATCAGGGAGCCGTTCTCCACGTCGCCCTCGATCACCGCGCGGCGGAGCGCCCCGGCCCAGAAATGCTCGATCTCCAGCATGCCCTCGTCGCGGCTCATGACGCCGGAATCGACCCTGGCGATGACGTCGCGCTGGAACTCCATGAAGCGCTTGGACGCCTCGTTCGCCAGCGCGCGCACCGGGATGACGGGAAAGCGCGGGTCGATCTGCACCGACGGCTGGGCGTCGCGGGCCGACGCCCGGATGAAGGCCTGCTTGAAGTTGGGATGGGCCACGCATTCGGTGGCGCAGACGAAGCGCGTGCCGACCTGCACGCCGGCCGCCCCCAGTTCCAGATAGGAAAGGATCGTCTCGCCCCGGCCGACGCCGCCGGCGACGAACACCGGCACCTCGCGCAGCTCGGGCAGGATTTCCTGGGCCAGAACGGTTGTGGAGACAGGGCCGATATGGCCGCCCGCCTCCGTTCCCTCGATCACCAGCGCGTCGGCACCGTGCTTCGCCAGCCGCCGGCCGGCGGTCAGCGTCGGTGCGAAGGCCATCGCCTTGGCCCCGCCGTCCTTGATGCGGCGCAGGGTGGCGCTGGACGGCAGGCCGCCGGCGACGACCACATGGCCGACGCGCTGCTCGCGGCAAACGTCGATCAGCTGGTCCAGCGCCGGGTGCATGTTGATGAGGTTGACGCCGAACGGCTTGTCGGTCAGCGCCCGGGTGCCGGCGATCTCCACCGCCAGCTGGTCCGGGGCCATGGAGCCGCAGGCCAGCACGCCGAAACCGCCGGCGTTGGAGATGGCGGAGACCAGATGCCGTTCGGACACCCAGCTCATGGCTCCGCCCATCACGGCGGTGCGGGTGCCGAGGAACTCCCGGCCCCGTTTCCAGAGCCGGTCGAGCCGGGCCGATGCTGCCGCCGCGTATGATGTGGCGTCGGTCATGGCCGGCCCTCCCCTGCTGTTGCGGTCCCCGGCACCCGGGTCGCCACCTGCGCTCAGGCGGCGTCCAGGCCGTAGGCGGTGTGCAGGGCGCGCAGCGCCAGCTCCGCATACTCCTCGGCGATCAGGACCGAGATCTTGATCTCCGAGGTCGAGATGACCTGGATGTTGATGCCCTTGTCGGCCAGCGCCTTGAACATGCGCTGGGCGACGCCGGCATGGCTGCGCATGCCGACGCCGATGACCGACACCTTGACCACGTTGGCATCGGAAATGATGCGCTTGTAGTTCAGGGTGGACTGCGCGTCCTCCAGCACCTTCACGGCGCGGGCGATGTCCGCCTTGCCGACGGTGAAGGTCATGTCGGTGGACTTGCCGTCTTCCGACACGTTCTGGACGATCATGTCAACGTTGACGGCGTTGTCGGTCAGCGGACCGAAGATGGCGGCGGCGACGCCCGGCTGGTCGGCGACGCCCACCAGGGTGATCTTCGCCTCGTCGCGGCTGTAGGCGATGCCGCTAACAACTTCCTTTTCCACGATCTCGTCCTCGTCAACAACCAGGGTTCCGGGAAGCGAACTGCCCGCAGCGGCTTCGAAGCTCGACAGCACCTGCACGCGCACGCGGTGGTTCATCGCCATCTCAACCGAGCGGGTCTGAAGCACCTTGGCCCCCTGCGAGGCCATCTCCAGCATTTCCTCGTAGGTGATCTTGTCGAGCTTGCGCGCCTTGGCGACGATGCGCGGGTCGGTGGTGTAGACGCCGTCGACGTCGGTGTAGATGTCGCAGCGGTCGGCCTTCACCGCCGCCGCCAGCGCCACCGCCGAGGTGTCCGAGCCGCCGCGGCCCAGCGTGGCGATGCGGCCCTGTTCCGACACGCCCTGGAAGCCCGCGACCACGGCGACTTCGCCGGTCTGCAGGGACTTTTCCATCTCGGTGGTGTCGATGGAGACGATGCGCGCCTTGCCGTGCGTGTCGTCGGTGCGGATCGGCACCTGCCAGCCGGCCCAGGAGCGGGCGGGAATGCCGAGCGACTGCAGGGCGATGGCGAGGAGACCGGAGGTCACCTGCTCGCCCGATGCGACGACCGCGTCATATTCGCGCGCGTCGTGCAGCTTGTCGATGTCGTTGCAGTATTTGACGAGCTGGTTGGTCACGCCGGACATCGCCGACACGACGACGGCGACCTGATGCCCCGCCTTCACCTCTTGCTCGACCTTCCGGGCCACGTTCTTGATGCGGTCGATGTCGCCGACCGACGTGCCTCCGAACTTCAGGACGATCCGCGCCATACCTCACACCATGTCTGGCCGCCCGGTCATGCCATCTGGATCATGCCATCAGGATCATACGGGTCGGCTGAGCGCACCCCCGCTCCACCGTTGCCGGCGCGGGGCGGCGTATCCATACTCCGTCGGTGGAAGCGAGGCAAGTTGCCCGCACCCGTCCCGCCTCACAGTTTACGGATTTTCACCATGACCGCCTCATCCTCCGCCTTCCCGCACGCGTCCGCAACCGCTTCGGCCGATGGACCCAGTGGCGGAACCGTGGATCCGGAGGATGTCGCCCGCTTCTCCGCCATTGCCGCCGAATGGTGGGATCCGACCGGCAAGTTCAAGCCGCTGCACCGGCTGAATCCGTTGCGCCTGACCTACATCCGCGACAGCGTCTGCAAGCGGTTGGGCCGCGACCCGCTGGCGCCCAACGCGCTGGCGGGCCTGCGCGTGGTCGACATCGGCTGCGGCGGCGGCCTGCTGGCCGAACCGATGGCGCGGATGGGCGCCAGTGTGGTCGGCGTCGACGCGTCGGAAAAGAACATCAAGACCGCCGCCACCCACGCCGCCGAGACCGGCACGACCGTCGATTACCGCGCCACCACCGCCGAGGCTCTCGCCGCCAGCAGTGAAAAGTTCGACGTGGTGCTGGCGATGGAGGTGATCGAGCATGTCGCCGACGTGAACCTGTTCGTGAAGTCGCTGTCCGACCTGCTGGCGCCGGGCGGCGTGCTGTTCCTGGCGACGCTGAACCGCACGCCGAAGTCCTTCGCTCTCGCCATCGTCGGGGCGGAGTACATCCTGCGCTGGCTGCCGCGCGGCACCCACAACTGGCGCCAGTTCCTGCGCCCGTCCGAACTGAACGCCGCCGTACGCACGTACGGCCTGAGCGTACGCGACCTGACCGGCATCACGTACAACCCGCTGAGCGACGAGTTCCGGCTGAACGCGCGGGATCTGGACGTGAACTACATGGGCTGGGCGGAGCGGGGGTGAGGTTCGACCGAAGCCGACGCCGCTTCATTTCGACCGTCATTCCCGCGCATGCGGGAATCCAGCCGTTTCAAGCGCTTGAGCCGGATACCTGGATCCCCGCCTTCGCGGGGATGATGGCCGAGAGAGATGCGGTTTTAAAGGCGCCGATTGTCCTCAATCCTCGTACACAGCGTCCAGCGGCAGAGAGAGGTCCAGCGCCGCCAGCATGACCGGACCATCGCACACGACATCGACGGTCCAGCCGCTGCCCTCGCGGCGGTAGACCTCGACCAGACGCTCGCTCTGGGAGACCAGAACGATTTCGCGCAGGGACGGAATTTTCTGGTAGTTGGTCCGCTTCTCGCGGCGGTCGATGGCCTCGGTGCTGTCGGACAGAACCTCCACCACCAGCACCGGATCCTTGACGACATAGGGGTCGTCATCGCCGCCGGCACAAGTCGCGACGAGGTCGGGATAGTAGAAGGCGTTCGCCGCCTCGACCCGAACCTTCACGTCATTCGCATAGGCTTGGCATCCACGGGCGCGGGCGGCCTGCCGCAGGGCGACGAACAAATTGCCGACAATGGTCGCATGACGGCGGCTCGCCCCGACCATGGCGAAGATCTCGCCGTCGACATATTCGTGCCGCACCTCGGCGCTCCGTTCGGCAGCGAGATAGTCCTGCGGCGAAATCCAAGGCTTGCGCGATACGCCTGCCATGGCCTTGGCCCCTGTCAAAAAAACCGGCTCGGCACAAGTGTACCAGCCCACCCGGCCCCACTCCAATTGGTGCATCCGCCGCCAAAGAAAAAGGGCCGCGCACGATCCCGTGCGGCGGCCCCTTAAACATGCCGTGCCCCTCACCGGCGGCCCGTCAGTTGGACGGGGTCGGCTCGTGCTGGGTCAGGAGCGCGTACATCGCGTCGCCGGATTCGGCTCCGCGCAGCTTCTCGCACATGGACTGGTCGCGCAGAAGGCGCGACACGCGGGCGAGCGCCTTCAGATGGTCGGCTCCCGCCTGCTCCGGGGCGAGGAGGAGGAAGATCAGATCGACCGGCTGCTCATCGATCGCGTCGAAATCGATGGGCCGCTCCAGGCGGGCGAAGACGCCATGGACGCGGTCCAGGCTGGACAGCTTGCCGTGCGGGATGGCGATGCCATGCCCCACACCGGTCGTGCCCAGCCTTTCGCGCTCCAGAAGCACGTCGAAGATCGCCCGCTCGTGCTGACCGGTCAGCTCGGACGCTTTGCGCGCCATCTCCTGCAGGGCCTGCTTCTTGTTGCCGGCCTTCAGGTTCGGGAGGATGGCGTGCGGAGAGATGAGGTCGAGCATGGACGCTTCTTGACCAGGGAGACGGGTCGGCGCCGTCAGGCGCCGGCCTTCTCCGCCGGATCGACCCAGCCGATGTTCCCGTCGGCACGGCGATAGACCATGTTCAGGCGGCCATGCGCACCGTTGTGGAACATCAGGGCGGGGGCCTGCGCCAGTTCAAGGCGCATCACCGCCTCGCTGACCGACAGGGTGGCGATGCTCGTCTCCATCTCGGCCACGACCATCGGGTTGGCGACGCCGTCGGCGGCAGCCTCGACCTCGTCGTGATGCTCCTCGGCCTCGGCTTCCAGCACGCGGTAGCTGGCCGGGACGGCGGCGCCGTTCTCGGCGGCGTGGTGGTCGCGCAGGCGGCGCTTGTAGCGGCGCAGGCGCTTGGCCAGCTTCTCGCAGGCGATGTCGAAGGCCGGGTAGGGTTCGGTGGCGTCGCCGGCACTCTGCAGGACGATGCCGCGGCCCACATGGACCTGGATATCGGCCTTGTAGAGATGCGCGTCCTTGGTCAGGACGACGTTCGCCTCGATCGGCTTGTCGAAGTACTTGCCGACCACGGCGTTCAGGCTATCGGCCACATGGGTGCGCAGAGCGTCGCCCACATCGAGCTGCTTGCCTTTGACGGAGAGTTGCATGGTGGAACGTTTCCAAAAATTGGTCCGCTGGGGACGGTGTAGACACGACGTTCTAAGATGCCCGCATTCTTAAGATGCTGATCCGCCGCTTGCGGGCCGGGACGATAGGCAAGGGTCACCGGACTGTCAATCGAGCCCTCCCCCGTCCGACCCACCTACATGCGTGACATCTTGGCACGTCGTCGCTGCACCGATGACGGTATTTTCATCGCTTCACGATACTTCGCGACCGTCCGCCGCGCAATGTCGATCCCTTCCGCACGGAGAATCTCCACCAGTTTGTCGTCCGAAAGCACGTCGTCCGGCTTTTCCGCATCGATCATGGTCTTGATGCGGTGCCGAACCGCTTCCGCGGAATGGGAGGCCTGACCGTCCGCACCCTGGATGGCGGAGGTGAAGAAGTATTTCAGCTCGAAGACGCCGCGCGGAGTCGCCATGAACTTGTTGGTGGTGACGCGACTGACGGTGCTCTCATGCATGCCGATGGCCTCGGCGATGTCGCGCAGGATCAGCGGCCGAAGATGCGAGACGCCATGGATGAAGAAGGCGTCCTGCTGGCGGATGATCTCGCTCGCCACCTTCAGGATGGTGGTGGCGCGCTGGTGCAGCGACTTGACCAGCCAGTTCGCCGACTGGAACCGCTCGGAGATGTATTCCTTGTCGGCCTTGTTGCGGGCGCTGTCGGAGATGCGGGCGAAATAGCGATGGTTGACCAGCACCCGCGGCAACGTGTCGGGGTTCAGGTCGATCAGCCAGCCGCCGCCGGGATTGGCGCGCATCAGGATGTCGGGGGTGACCAGCTGGGCCGGCGTGTGGTCGAAGGCCAGTGCCGGCTTCGGGTTCAGCTTGCGGATGTCGACGACCATGTCGGCGACGTCCTCGGCATCGACGCCGCAGACCTTCATGATGGCCGGCAGGTTGCGCGCGGCCAGAAGCTCCAGATTGTCGAGCAGCGCCGCCATCGCCGGGTCGAGCCGGTTCTTCTCGCGCAGCTGGATCGCCAGGCATTCCTTCAGCGACCGCGCGAAGATGCCGGGCGGATCGAAGCGCTGGCAGGCGGCCAGCACCCGCTCCACCCGCTCCACGTCGCAGCCCAGCTGTTCGGCCATCGCCCGGGCGTCGAACCCGACCAGCCAGCCAGCCTCGTCCAGCATGTCGATCAGGGCCAGCCCGATCAGTTGGTCACCGAGGTCGGGCAGGTCGATCTTCAGCTGTTCGGTCAGGTGGTCGCGCAGGTTCTTTTCGCTGGTCAGCGTCGCTTCGAGGTTGCTGTCGTCATCGTCGAAGCCGCTGCGGCCGCCGCGCTCGCCATAGGAGCCGTAGACCTCGCTGCCGCCGTCCGAGCCGTCGGAAAAGCGGTCGTCGCCATAGACATTCTCGAAATCGGTGTCGAGCGGCGCCTCCGACGAGGAAGCCATCGTGTCCGACGAGGTCATCTCCACGGTGTCGCGGGTGCGCCCGTCGGTCGGCGCCAGGGCCGGGCCGTCGTCGCGGCCGTTCAGCCCGTCGATGCTGAGGCCGTTCGCCTCCATGCCGCCGGGGCCGTCCAGCCCGCCCGGCGCCTCGCCGCCGGCACCGTCGCCGACAACGGGGTCGCTGCCGCCGTCGCTGGGGCCGCTGTCGCGCTCCAGCAGCGGGTTCTGCTCGATCTCGCGGTCGACGAAGTCCGACAGTTCGATGTTCGACAGCTGCAGCAGCTTGATCGCCTGCTGCAGCTGCGGCGTCATCACCAGGGTCTGGGCTTGTCGAAGGTCGAGACGTTGAGCAAGCGCCATGGCTGTTGAACCGGGACCAGTGGGAACGGAGGGCTACAGACTGAACCGGTCGCCGAGATAGACCCGACGCACGCCCTCGTGCGCCACGATCTCGTCCGGCCGTCCCTCCATTAGTACCACACCATCGTGCAAAATGTATGCCCGATCGACGAGGTCGAGCGTTTCACGGACGTTGTGGTCGGTGATCAGCACGCCGATGCCGCGGTCGCGCAGGTGGCCGACCAGCTCGCGGATGTCGTTCACGGCAATGGGATCGATGCCGGCCAGCGGTTCGTCCAGCAGGATGAAGTGCGGCTGCCCGGCGAGCGCGCGGGCGATCTCCACGCGCCGCCGCTCGCCGCCCGACAGCGCCAGGGCGGGGGAGCGGCGGAGATGCGTGACCGAGAATTCGGCCAGCAGCTCGTCCAGCATCGCCTCGCGCGCGTCACGGTCGCTCTCCACCACCTCCAGCACGGAGCGGATGTTGTTCTCCACCGTCATGCCGCGGAAGATCGAGGCCTCCTGCGGCAGATAGCCGATGCCGAGCCGGGCGCGGCGGTACATCGGCAATGCCGTGATGTCCTGGCCGTCCAGCGTGATCGTGCCGGAATCGGCGGCGATCAGGCCGGTGATCATGTAGAAGCAGGTGGTCTTGCCGGCGCCGTTGGGGCCGAGCAGCCCGACCGCCTCACCGCGCTGGACGCTGATGGAGACGTCGCGCACCACCGGCCGCTTCTTGAACGACTTGCCGAGATGCTGGGCCACCAGCCCTTCGGTCGGGACGGATGCCGTGGGGCTGCTGCCGGCGGGCGCGGCGCCGGGTCCGTTCGCGGTCAGCACGGTCACGGCTTCTTGCCCGCGGCGGCGGCGCTCTTGCCGCCCTCGGTCTTCTCACCGGGAATCAGCAGGCCGCTGACCCGGCCGCCGGCATCGCGGCCAGCGATGACGCGGTTGATCTTGGTGTTCATGTTCATCTCGGCGGCTTCGCCGTTCAGCTGGTTGTCGCCGCGGGTGATCTTGACGTTGCCCATCAGCACCGCGACGTTGTCGGCGACGGAATAGACCAGCTTGTCGGCCAGCGCCACGTCGGTGGGGGTGGTGACGACGATGTTGCCGGATCCGTCGATCCGCTCCATCTGGGTGGTGCCGTCCGGCATCTTCTTCAGCCGGCCGATCAGCACGTCGGCGCGCAGCCGGTCGTTGCCGCGCACCGCCACCGCGTCGCCGCGCGCCACGGTCAGGTCCTGCGCCTCGTAATATTCCAGGCTGTCGCGGGCGGTGACCACGTCCTTGGTGGTGATCAGCTTCAGGTCCTTGCCGGT
Organism: Azospirillum oryzae; assembly: GCF_008364795.1. GTDB lineage: Bacteria > Pseudomonadota > Alphaproteobacteria > Azospirillales > Azospirillaceae > Azospirillum > Azospirillum oryzae. The sequence continues at coordinate 35,298 of NZ_VTTM01000010.1, forward strand.
GACGACGGCCACCTGCTTGTCGACGTCATAGACGCCATGGTCGCCGAACACCTGCTGGGTCGGGCTGACGATGCGGACATTGCCGTCGGCCACCAGCTGGAACACCTCGTTCCCCTTGCCGGGAACCTCGCGGTAATAGGCGGTCAGCACGTCGGCGAAGACGGTCGAGTCGTTGCGCTTGGCCGACGCGTTGCCGCGCGCCACATAGGCGCGGACGTCCTGGTGCCATTCGATCGCCTGATCGGCGTTGATCTCCACCGGCTGCTTGCCGCCCATGCCGGGCAGCCCCTGAGCGAAGGCCTGCCCCGGAACCAGAGGTACGAAAGAGAAAAACCCGCCGGCCAGGATGGCCGACAGGGTCAAGACGGTACGGAATGGCGACCGTTTGGACGTCACGGCTTCTTGCTCCCGGGGCGCTCGGCGGCCTGGACCTCGGCCTTCGACTGGTTGAGGAAGACGACGTTCTTGCCGCGGTCCGTCATGCGGAAGCCCTTGGCGTTGATCTCGCCCTGCGGACCCTGGCCGGTCACCGCCTGCTCGCCCCAGGCGTTGCCCTTGCGGATGTCGGCCTCGGCCTCGCTGGTGGTGAACTCGTTGCCGTCGTCGCGCAGGACGTGGACGTTGCCGCGCATCAGCAGGATGCCGGTGCTCTGGTTGTACCAGCCCTTGTCGGAGCGCATGGTCACCCAGGTGCCGGTGCTCTCGGTCATCTCCGCCTGCGGGTCGTCCAGCAGGACGATGTCGGGCTGGTCGGCCGACTTGTCGGCCTTGGCCGCCACCAGCGAGAAGGGCTGGTTGTGTTCGTCCAGGCTGAAATAGCGCGGCTTCAGCATCTCGCTCTGCCCGGCGTCGGCGGAGACGCGCGGGGTCGGCGGGCTGTTCAGCGACGGCCAGGCGGCCAGCAGCGCCACCATCGCCAGCGCCGCCGCCGGCAGCACGAACTTCATGGCCGAGACGAAGCGGCTGTAGAACCGGCCGACCGGCCGCGTGCTCCGCCGCCGGTGCGCCCTGAGCGCGGTCGGCGGCTCCGCCGGCACCGGGGCGCGGGCGTCCCGGCCGACGGCGGTCGGGGCGGGTGCGGTGCGGCCGGCTGCCGTACGGTCGGGGCTGCGCAGGTCGTCCAGGCTCAACTCTTCGTCCCTCCGGCTCGGCGCTTGGCTTCCATGATGGGCGGGAACGGCGTCAGGCGGCGCCGGCGCGCAGGACATCGTGGATGTGCACGATGCCGAGCGGCCGGTCCGCCTCGATCACGAACAGGGTGGTGATCTTCTTGTCGTTCATCTCGCGCAGCGCCTCGACGATCAACGCCTTCGGGCGGATGGTCTTGGGCCGCGGCGACATGATGCTGTCCGCGCGTTCCGCCAGAAGCTCCGGCGTCAGATGACGGCGAAGGTCGCCGTCGGTGATGATCCCGACCAGCGCCCCGGCTTCGTCGGTCACCCCGACGCAGCCCAGCCGCTTGGCCGTCATCTCGAAGATGACGTCGGACAGCGGCGAGTCAAGGCGGCACAGGGGCAAATCATCGCCCTTGTGCATGATGTCGGTGACCTTCAGCAATGCGCGACCCAACTGGCCGCCGGGGTGGAACTCGCGGAAATCGGCGGCGGAGAAGCCGCGCCGCTCCAGCAGGGCCACCGCCAGCGCGTCGCCCAGCGCCAGCATCATCGTGGTGGAGGTGGTGGGCGCCAGCCCCAGCGGGCAGGCTTCCGGCTCCGGCGGGACCACCAGCGCCACGTCCGACTGTTCGGCCAGCGAGGAGGCGGCGCGCCGCGTCATGCCGATCAGCGGGATGCCGAAGCGGCGGGTGTAGGCGATGATGTCCGCCAGTTCGTGCGTCTCGCCGGAGTTGGAGAGCGCCACCACCGCGTCGATTCTGGCGATCATGCCGAGGTCGCCGTGGCTCGCCTCGCCCGGATGGACGAAGAGGGCCGGCGTGCCGGTGGAGGCCATGGTCGCGGCGATCTTGCGGGCGACATGTCCCGACTTGCCCATGCCGGTGACGACGACGCGGCCTTCGATGCCCTGGAGGATGTCGAGCGCCCGCAGGAACTCCCCGTCGAGGCTGCCGGCCAGCGCGACCAGCGCATCGGCCTCGGTCCGCAGGACGCGGGTGGCGCAGGCGAGATCGCGGTTCTCCACTTCCGTCGAAGCGGTGGAGCCGTCGGTCAGGCTGCCAGAAAGGCTGGACGTGATAACGCTGGTCAAGGCTGTCATGCCTTCCATTCAAGAGGCCCGTCCGCGGGCCGTTCACACCACAGGCCCCGCAAGGGGCCGTTCACACCATAGGCCCCGCATGGGGCCGTTCACAAACACGCGCCTGCCCGGAGGACTCCCGGCAGGCGCGTCGTGCAGTATGCCCCCCGGCGGACGCCGGGTCAAATCCACGGCCGGTCAGGGGAAGAGGTGTCGCAGGTGGCCCCGCTCCCGCCTCTCGCACAAACTTTGCTTGTGCTGTCGGCGTCAGGCGGATCGAATATCCGCTGAGAGCCCCGGCAGAGGGCGTCTACCTCGCGATCAGTGCGCCAGAATGTCCGGGGTTTCCCAGCCGCCGAGGTCCAGCTCGCCGCGGGCGGGCAGGAAGTCGAAGCAGGCCTGGGCCAGATGGGTGCGGCCCTCGCGCGCCAGCATGACGTCCAGTTTCGCCTTCAGGTCGTGCAGGTGCAGCACGTCGGATGCCGCATACTTCATCTGGTCGGTGGTCAGCTCGGGCGCCCCCCAGTCGGAGGACTGCTGCTGCTTGGAGATCTCGACGCCGAGTAGATCCTTGCACAGGTCCTTCAGGCCATGGCGGTCGGTGAATGTGCGGACCAGCTTGGAGGCTACCTTGGTGCAATAGACCGGCTGGCAGCTGACGCCCAGATAGGCTTTCATCACCGCCACGTCGAAACGGGCGAAGTGGAACAGCTTGGTCACGTCGGGGCGGGTCAGCAGGCGCTTCAGGTTCGGCGCCTCGTACTGGCCGGGGCGGAACTGGACCAGATGGACGGCACCGTCGCCGGCCGACAGCTGCACGAGGCAGAGACGGTCGCGGTGGGGGTTCAGCCCCATGGTCTCGGTGTCGATGGCCACGCAGTTGTCGCGGGCGCCGGCGGCGAGGTCGAGGCCGTCGGGGAGGTCGCCGTCATGAAGGTCGATGGGCATGGTCGCGTCCCGGGGTGGTCAGGCCCCCGGCCACGGACCCTAGAAACGACGAACGCCGCTCTGCACTTTCTCCTTCTCGATCGAAGGAGCTGTGCATGCGGCGCAGCCGGGTAGAAAGAAATGGTGCCCAGGAGAAGACTCGAACTTCCACGACATTTCTGCCACAGGTACCTGAAACCTGCGCGTCTACCAATTCCGCCACCTGGGCTCGGTGCTCGGTGTGTGGGCGGTTGTTTAATGATCCGGCCGGGGGGCGTCAACAGCTTTTTTTCGACCCCTTCATTTTTTGTCGCGCGGCACGGGGCGCGGCGATGCAGCCCCTGGCTTGGCGGCGGTCCATTCGCTATAAGCATGCCCGCAGTTCCAGCAGTCATCCAGGCGACACACAGTCGGACGACGCGCGGGGGCGCGAGGCGGGCCATGGAAAGGCCGCAGCGCGGAAACCCCGGTTCCGGCGCGCAACGACACGGGAGACGGTCGATGTCCTATCGCACTCAGGTTATCACGGTGTTCGGCGGTTCGGGCTTCATCGGCCGCCACCTGATCCGGCGCCTCGCCAAGTCGGGCGCCCTCATCCGCATCGCCACCCGCAACCCGGGCAAGGCCACCTTCCTGAAGACGGCCGGCGCCGTCGGCCAGATCGTGCCCTTCGCCACCGACTGCACCGACGACGTGTCGGTCGCCCGCGCCCTGCAGGGGGCAGACGTCGCCATCAACCTGCTGGGCGTGCTGTACGAGCGCGGGAGCCAGAGCTTCCAGGGCGTGCATGTCGACGCCGCCTCCCGCATCGCCCGGCTGGCGGCATCCGCCGGCGTCAACCGCCTGGTCCATGTCTCCGCCATCGGCGCCGACGCCGCCTCGCCGTCGGTCTATGCCCGCTCCAAGGCGGCGGGCGAGCAGGCGGTGCTGTCCGCCTTCCCGGCGGCGACGATCCTGCGCCCCAGCATCGTCTTCGGGCCGGAGGACAACTTCTTCAACAAGTTCGCGGCGATGGCGCAGAAGGCCCCCGCCCTACCGCTGATCGGCGGCGGCAAGACCCTCTTCCAGCCGGTCTATGTCGGCGATCTGGCCGACGCCATCGTCGCCGCGCTGGCGACGGACGGCGCCCGCGGCAAGACCTATGAGCTGGGCGGCCCACGCGTCTACACCTTCCGCGAACTGCTGGATCTGACCCAGAAGAACATCCAGCGCCACCGTCCGCTGGTGACCATCCCCTGGAACTTCGCCGACTCGCTGGCCGGCATCCTGGAGAAGGTGCCGGTGCTGGCCCCGGCGCTGACCCGCGATCAGGTCGCGCTGCTGAAGCAGGACAACGTCGTCTCGCCGACCGCGCTGGGCTTCAAGGATCTCGGCATCACCGAGCTGGCGACCTGCGAGGTGATCCTGCCGACCTACCTGTCGCGCTTCATCGTCGGCGGCAAGTACAGCGGCCTGACCAACAACGCCCATTAAAGGCGGGTCCGGTTCCGTGACTCCCGAAAGCCCCGGCCCCCGCGCCGGGGCTTTTGCGTTCTCCAGGCTGCGCGCGCCGGCCGCCTTCGCCTGCGGCGCGGTCATCGGCACGCTGGGCGGCCTGATCGGTCTGGGCGGGGCGGAGTTCCGCCTGCCGCTGCTGATCGGCGCCTTCCGCCTCAAAGCGCTCGACGCCGTCATCCTGAACAAGGCGATGAGCCTCGTCGTCGTCGCCGCGGCCCTGCCGTTGCGCGCCGGGACGGTGCCGCTCGGCCTCGTGGCTGCCAATGGTGGGGTGGTCGCCACCCTGCTGGCCGGCAGCCTGCCGGGAGCCTGGATCGGCGCGGGATGGGCGATGCGGATGGATGCCGCCCGGTTGCAGCGGGTGATGGCCGCGCTGCTGGCGCTGATCGCCGCCGTGCTGCTGTTCGGGCATGGCCTGACGGGAGGGGCGGGGCCGCTGCTGGAGGGGCCGGCGCTGACCGTCGCCGGGACGGTGGCCGGCTTCGCCATCGGGGTCGTCGCCTCGCTGCTGGGCGTGGCCGGGGGCGAACTGCTGATCCCGACCCTGGTCCTGCTGTTCGGGGTGGACGTGAAGCTGGCCGGCAGCCTGTCGCTGGCGATCAGCCTGCCGACCATGATCGTCGGCTTCTCCCGCTACGCCCGCGACCGCAGCCTGGCCCTGCTGGTCCGGCAGCGCGGCTTCGTCCTGCTGATGGCGGCGGGGTCGCTGGCCGGCGCCTTCATCGGCGGGCTGCTGCTGGGCGTGGTGCCGGACCGGCTGCTGCTGCCGGTGCTGGCGGCGATCCTGCTGCTGTCGGCCGTCCGGATGTGGCGGCATTGAAGAGTTCCCGCCAGTCTCCAGCATGGCACGCCTGCCCCATCGCCGCTTGAATTCCCCGCATGGCGCCGTCATGTGGGCGGTTCAACTGTAGCGGGAACGGCAATGACAGGTGCAGAGGATATCCGGGGCGTGTCGGGGCGGATGGCGGAACAGGCGTCCGCCGCGCGCTGGGCCACCGTCGCCGCCTTCTTCCTGAACGGCACCGTCTTCGGCGTCTGGGCGACGCAGATTCCGCTGCTGAAGAACCGGTTGGATCTCAGTCCGGCGGTGCTGGGCGTTGCTCTGCTCTGCCTTGCCGTCGGCGCCCTGACGGCGATGATCGCCAGCGGCCCGTTGTTGGGGCGGATCGGCAGTGCACCGGTGACGCGGGTGACCGCCCTGCTGTTCGCCGGGTTGCTGCCGCTGCCGGCGCTGGTGCCGGACGTGGTGACGCTGTGCATCGTGCTGGCGGCGTTCGGCGCGTCGGGCGGCACCATGGACGTCGCCATGAACGCGCAGGGCGCCCTGGTGGAGCGGCGGTTCGGCCGGCCGATCATGTCGTCGCTGCACGGGATGTGGAGCCTGGGCGGGCTGGCCGGGGCTGGCCTAGGCGGTCTGCTGCTGCCGTTGATGCCGGCGGCGGCACAGGCGGGGCTGGTGTCGGTCGGGCTGCTCGTGCCCTTCCTGCTCCTGCAGGGGCGCTTCCTGCCCGACCGCAATGCCGGCGGCGGCGGGTTGGTTCTGCCCGACCGCAAGACCCTGCTGCTGGGGCTTCTGGCCGCCCTGTCCTTCATGAGCGAGGGCGCCATCCTGGATTGGAGCGCCATCCACCTGCGCGACGACCTCGGCGCGCCGGCCTCGGTCGCCGGCATGGGGTTCGGCGTGTTCTGCGCCGCCATGGCGGTCGGACGGTTCAGCGGCGACCGGCTGCGCCATCGCTTCGGCGGGGCGACGCTGATGCGCGGCGGCGGGCTGCTGGCCGCGGCCGGGCTGGGACTCGTGCTGGCCGGGGGAGCGGTCGGGGACGGGCTGCCGCTGCTGGCGATAACCGGATTCGGTCTGACCGGGATCGGCCTGTCGAACGTGGTGCCCGTGCTGTTCAGCACGGCCGGCGCGACGGAGACCGGCCATGCCGGCCATGCGGTCGCCGCGGTGTCCACCATGGGCTATGCCGGCGTGCTGACCGGTCCGCCGCTGGTCGGCTTCATCGCCGAAGCGACCAGCCTCGCCACCGCCTTCGCGCTGATCGCGCTGCTGGCGCTGGGGATGGCCGCTGCCGCGGCCCGTGCGGTGCCGCGGCAGGCGGTTTGATGCTTAGAGGTAAAGGAAGGCCAGCATGCCGGTGCCGATGGCGATGCGGTACCAGCCGAAGGGGGTGAAGCCGTAGCGGCCGACGAAGTCGACCAGCGTCTTCACCACCAGGGCCGCGGCGATGAAGGCGGTGACGAAGCCGACCAGGATCAGCAGGCCGCTGTCCAGGCTCATCACCGACCAGTTCTTGTAGAGGTCGTAGGCGGTGGCGCCGGCCATGGTCGGCACCGCCAGGAAGAAGGAGAATTCGGCCGCCGTCTTGCGGTCGACGCCCATCAGCAGGGCGCCCAGGATGCTGGCGCCCGAGCGCGACACGCCCGGCACCAGCGCCAGGCACTGGCAGAAGCCGATCTTCAGCGCCAGCGGGGCCGGAAAATTCTCGATCTGGTGATAGCGGGCGACCGGAATCAGGCGCTCCACCAGCAGGATGGCGACACCGCCCAGGATCAGCGCGATGCTGACGACGGTGGGGTTGAACAGCACCGCCTTGATGACCCCGTGCAGCCCGGCGCCGAGCACCATCGCCGGCAGGAAGGCGATCAGCACGGCCATGACGAAACGCCGCGCCGCCGGATCGTCCTTCAGCCCTGTGGCAACACGCCACAGCCGGTGGAAATAGACGACGCAGATCGCCAGAATGGCGCCAAGCTGGATCACCACCTCGAACACCTTGCCGGGCGGTCCCTGGAAGCCCAGAAGCTCGTCCAGCATGATGAGGTGGCCGGTCGAGGAGACGGGCAGGAACTCGGTCAGCCCCTCCACCAGCCCCATGAGTGTGGCGTCCAGATATTGATCGATCATCATCGCGGCACGCAGCCTTCGGCAGGTTGGATGTTGCGGCGCTTATAGCAGGGCGCGGCCGGGCTTGGCGATGGCGAGGGTTCGGTACTCCTATTCGAGCGATAGTCCTGTTTCGAGACTAATTTTCTGTCTCGTTTTTGTGACACCCTGCCGCCACGCCTACGCATTCCAGCCTTGCGAAGGAAAAGGTCAACAAACCGGACCTATCGGTGCTTTTGTGCTTCCGCAGGCCCGTCTCATGCGTTATATGACGAGCGTCCGCCACTTTGCGGACGTTCGATTTCAACCCAGCCGGTCGGTGTAGGCCAACGCCGCAGCCCCCGGTCAGGCCCAGCAAGGCGATGTCCCCGGAACTGACGGCGGGGCCGCGAAGCGAAGGAGCAGACGTCATGGCGAACCAGAAAATGTTGGGCTTCGTGCACACCGCGCAGAAGATGCCCGACAAGCGGTCTGCCGCCGACCGCCGCCAGGACTTCGCGGAGATCTACGCCCGCTTCAGCGACGAGCGCGCCGGCGAGCAGGCCAACCGCTGCTCGCAGTGCGGCGTTCCCTTCTGCCAGGTGCACTGCCCGGTCTCCAACAACATCCCCGACTGGCTGAAGCTGACCGCCGAGGGGCGTCTGGAGGAGGCTTACGAGGTCTCCCAGGCCACCAACAACTTCCCCGAAATCTGCGGCCGCATCTGCCCGCAGGACCGGCTGTGCGAGGGCAACTGCGTCATCGAGCAGTCGACCCACGGCGCCGTCACCATCGGCTCGGTCGAGAAGTACATCAACGACACCGCCTGGGAGAACGGCTGGGTCAAGCCGCGCAAGCCGGCCCGCGAGCTGGGCCTGTCGGTCGGCGTGATCGGCGCCGGCCCGGCCGGCCTCGCCGCCGCCGAGGAACTGCGCGCCAAGGGCTACGAGGTCCATGTCTACGACCGCCACGACCGCATGGGCGGCCTGCTGGTCTACGGCATCCCCGGCTTCAAGCTTGAGAAGGACGTCGTCGCCCGCCGCGTCCAGCGCCTGGCCGATGCCGGCGTCATCTTCCATTCGAATTTCGAGGTCGGCCGCGACGCCTCGCTGGCCGAGCTGCGCGAACGCCATGTGACGATCCTGGTCGCCACCGGCGTCTACAAGGCCCGCGACATCAAGGCCCCCGGCTCGGGTCTGAAGAACATCGTCCCGGCGCTGGAATACCTGACCACCTCCAACCGCGTCGGCCTGGGCGACTCCGTCGAGGCCTACGAGGACGGCTCGCTGAACGCCGCCGGCAAGAAGGTGGTGGTTCTGGGCGGTGGCGACACCGCGATGGACTGCGTGCGCACGGCGATCCGCCAGGGTGCGACGTCCGTCAAGTGCCTGTACCGCCGCGACCGCAAGAACATGCCGGGCTCGCAGCGCGAAGTGGCGCATGCCGAGGAAGAGGGCGTCGAGTTCGTCTGGCAGGCGGCTCCGGAAGCCTTCACCGGCGACGACGTGGTGACCGGTGTCCGCGCCGTCCGCATCCATCTGGGTGTCGCCGACGCCACCGGCCGCCAGACCCCGCAGGTGATCGAGGGCTCCGAGTTCACCGAGCCGGCCGACCTCGTCATCAAGGCGCTCGGCTTCGAGCCGGAGGATCTGCCGGGCATGTTCGGTTCGCCGGACCTGACCGTCACCCGCTGGGGCACGCTGCTGGTCGACCATCGCACCAAGATGACCAGCCTGGACGGCGTCTTCGCCGCCGGCGACATCGTCCGCGGCGCCTCGCTGGTGGTGTGGGCCATCCGCGACGGCCGCGACGCCGCCGACGCGATGCATGCCTACGCCCAGACCGTCGGCGCGCCCAAGCTGGCCGTCGCGGCCGAGTAAGCCACTCCTTCTTTTGACATCAGAACCACCGTCTACCCCAGGGGGCCTTCCCTTCGGCCCCCCAGGTCAACGTCCAGACTGTGAAAGGGTCGTTCCATGACCACCGAGTTGAACCAGGGTGAGCAGTTCGTCGCCGATTTCCGCGCCAACGCCGCGGCGCTGACCACTGCGCACGCCTACAATCCGGCCGACGAGCACGACGCCTGCGGCGTCGGCTTCATCGCCGCGATCGACGGCAAGCCCCGCCGTTCGGTGGTCGAGAAAGGCATCGAGGCCCTGAAGGCCGTCTGGCACCGTGGTGCGGTGGACGCCGACGGCAAGACCGGCGACGGCGCCGGCATCCATGTCCAGGTGCCGCAGAAGTTCTTCAAGGACCACGTCAAGGTCATCGGCCACACCCCGCCGGAGAACAACCTGGCGGTCGGTCAGGTCTTCCTGCCGCGCATCAGCCTGGACGCGCAGGAAGCCTGCCGCTGCATCGTCGAGACCGAGATCCTGGCCTTCGGCTACTACATCTACGGCTGGCGTCAGGTGCCGATCAACGTCGACATCATCGGCGAGAAGGCCAACGCGACCCGGCCCGAGATCGAGCAGATCATCATCGGCAATTCCAAGGGCGTGTCGGACGAGCAGTTCGAACTCGACCTCTACATCATCCGCCGCCGGATCGAGAAGGCGGTGCATGGCGAGCAGATCAGCGACTTCTACATCTGCTCGCTGTCGGCGCGCTCGATCATCTACAAGGGCATGTTCCTGGCCGAACAGCTGTCCACCTTCTATCCGGACCTGACCGACGAGCGTTTCGAGTCGTCCTTCGCCATCTACCACCAGCGCTATTCGACCAACACCTTCCCGACCTGGCCGCTGGCCCAGCCCTTCCGCATGCTCGCCCACAACGGCGAGATCAACACGCTGAAGGGCAACGTCAACTGGATGAAGGCGCATGAGACGCGGATGGAGCATCCGGTGTTCGGCGCCAACATGGGCGACCTGAAGCCGGTGATCGGCGTCGGCCTGTCCGACTCCGGCGCGCTCGACACCGTGTTCGAGGTGATGGTCCGCGCCGGCCGCAGCGCGCCGATGGTCAAGATGATGCTGGTGCCGCAGGCGCTGACCAGCTCGCAGACCACGCCGGAGAACCACAAGGCGCTGATCGCCTACTGCAACTCGGTGATGGAGCCGTGGGACGGCCCGGCGGCGCTGGCCATGACCGACGGCCGCTGGGTCGTCGGCGGCATGGACCGCAACGGCCTGCGCCCGATGCGCTACACCATCACCACCGACGGCCTGATCATCGGCGGCTCCGAGACCGGCATGGTCAAGATCGAGGAGAACCAGGTGGTCGAAAAGGGCCGCCTCGGCCCGGGCGAGATGATCGCCGTCGACCTGCAGGCCGGCAAGCTGTTCAACGACCGTGAGCTGAAGGACCATCTGGCCGCCCAGAAGCCCTGGGGCCAGTGGGTCAAGAACACCACGCACCTGGACGAGCTGGTGAAGTCCGCCGCGCTGAAGGGCGAGGCGTCGGAGATGGAGAAGGAGGAGCTGCGCCGTCGCCAGATGGCCTTCGGCCTCGCCATGGAAGACATGGAGCTGATCCTCCACCCGATGGCGGAGGACGGCAAGGAAGCCGTCGGCTCGATGGGTGACGACAGCCCGATCGCCGTGCTGTCGGACAAGTACCGCGGCCTGCACCACTTCTTCCGCCAGAACTTCTCCCAGGTCACCAATCCGCCGATCGACTCGCTTCGCGAGCGCCGGGTGATGAGCCTGAAGACGCGGCTGGGCAACCTCGGCAACATCCTGGACGAGGATGAGAGCCAGACCCGGTTGCTGCAACTCGACAGCCCGGTGCTGACCACCGCCGAATTCCGCGCCATGCGCGCCTATATGGGCGAGACGGCGGCGGAGATCGACGCGACCTTCCCGGTCGACGGCGGCCCCGACGCCCTGCGCGACGCGCTGCGCCGCATCCGCCAGGAGGCGGAGGACGCCGTGCGCGGCGGCGCCAACCACGTCATCCTGACCGACGAGGCGATGGGCCCGGCCCGCGCCGCCATCCCGGCCATCCTGGCGACCGGTGCGGTCCACACCCACCTGATCCGCTCCAACCTGCGCACCTTCACCTCGCTGAACCTGCGCACGGCGGAATGCCTGGACACCCATTACTTCGCGGTGCTGATCGGCGTCGGCGCCACCACCGTCAACGCCTATCTGGCGCAGGAAGCGGTGGCGGAGCGCCAGCGCCGCGGCCTGCTCGGCTCGCTGTCGCTGGAAAAGGCGATGACGAACTACAAGAAGGCGATCGACGACGGCCTGCTGAAGATCATGTCCAAGATGGGCATCTCGGTCATCAGCAGCTACCGCGGCGGCGGCAACTTCGAGGCCATCGGCCTCAGCCGCGCCCTGGTCGCCGAGCATTTCCCGGCGATGGTCAGCCGCATTTCCGGCATCGGCCTGAACGGCATCCAGAAGAAGGTCCTGGAGCAGCATGCGCTGGCCTATGCCGGCGAGGCGCTGCCCCTGCCGGTCGGCGGCTTCTACCGCTTCCGCAAGTCGGGCGACCGCCATGGCTGGGAGGGTGGGATCATCCACACCCTGCAGCAGGCCGTCACCAACGACAGCTACACCACCTTCAAGAAGTATTCGGAGCAGGTGAACAAGCGGCCGCCGATGCAGCTGCGCGACCTCTTGGAGTTCCGCACCACCAAGGCCGCCGTTCCGGTGGACGAGGTGGAGAGCATCACCGCCATCCGCAAGCGCTTCATCACGCCGGGCATGTCGATGGGCGCCCTGTCGCCCGAGGCGCACGGCACGCTGAACGTCGCGATGAACCGCATCGGCGCCAAGTCCGACTCGGGCGAGGGCGGTGAGGATCCGGCGCGCTTCCGCCCGGACAAGAACGGCGACAACTGGAACTCCGCCATCAAGCAGGTGGCGTCGGGCCGCTTCGGCGTCACCGCCGAGTACCTGAACCAGTGCCGCGAGCTGGAGATCAAGGTCGCCCAGGGCGCCAAGCCCGGCGAGGGCGGCCAGCTGCCCGGTTTCAAGGTGACGGAGATGATCGCGCGGCTGCGTCACTCGACGCCGGGCGTCATGCTCATCAGCCCGCCGCCGCACCACGACATCTACTCGATCGAGGATCTGGCGCAGCTCATCTATGACCTGAAGCAGATCAACCCGGACGCCAAGGTCACGGTGAAGCTGGTCAGCCGGTCGGGCATCGGCACCATCGCCGCCGGCGTGGCGAAGGCGAATGCCGACATCATCCTGATCTCCGGCAACTCCGGCGGCACCGGCGCCAGCCCGCAGACCTCGATCAAGTTCGCCGGCCTGCCCTGGGAGATGGGCCTGTCGGAGGTGCATCAGGTCCTGACGCTGAACAAGCTGCGCCACCGCGTGCGGCTGCGCACCGATGGCGGCCTGAAGACCGGCCGCGACATCGTCATCGCCGCCATGCTGGGCGCGGAAGAGTTTGGCATCGGCACCGCCAGCCTGATCGCCATGGGCTGCATCATGGTCCGGCAGTGCCATTCCAACACCTGCCCGGTCGGCGTCTGCGTCCAGGACGAGAAGCTGCGCGAAAAGTTCGTCGGCACGCCGGAGAAGGTGGTCAACCTCTTCACCTTCCTGGCCGAAGAGGTCCGCGAGATCCTGGCCCGCCTGGGCTTCCGCTCGCTGACCGAGGTGATCGGCCGCACCGACCTGCTGCATCAGGTCAGCCGCGGCGGCGCCCACCTCGACGACCTCGACCTCAACCCGCTGCTGGCCCAGGTCGATCCGGGCGAGAACGCGCGCTACTGCACGCTGCAGGGCCGCAACGAGGTGCCGGACACGCTGGACGCCCGCATCGTCGCCGATGCCCGCCCGCTGTTCGAGGAAGGCGAGAAGATGCAGCTCGCCTACAACGCCCGCAACACGCAGCGCGCCATCGGCACGCGGCTGTCGTCGATGGTCACGCGGAAGTTCGGGATGTTCGGGCTGCAGCCCGGGCACATCACCGTCCGCCTGCGCGGCACCGCCGGCCAGTCGCTGGGCGCCTTCGCCGTCCAGGGCATCAAGCTGGAGGTGATGGGCGACGCCAACGACTATGTCGGCAAGGGCCTGTCGGGCGGCACCATCGTCGTCCGTCCGGCGACCAGCAGCCCGCTGGAGTCGAACAAGAACACCATCATCGGCAACACGGTGCTGTACGGCGCCACCGCCGGCAAGCTGTTCGCCGCCGGTCAGGCCGGTGAGCGCTTCGCGGTGCGCAACTCCGGCGCCACCGTGGTGGTGGAGGGCTGCGGCTCCAACGGCTGCGAGTACATGACGGGAGGCACGGCGGTGATCCTGGGCAAGGTCGGCGACAACTTCGCCGCCGGCATGACCGGGGGCATGGCCTACCTGTACGACCCGGAAGACTCGCTGCCGCTGCACATCAACGAGGAAAGCGTCATCTTCCAGCGGATCGAGGTGCCGCATTACGAGGCCCAGCTCCGCGCCCTGATCGAGGAGCATGTCGCCGAGACGCAGAGCCGTTTCGCCGCCGAGATCCTGAACGATTGGCAGCGTGAACTCGGCCACTTCTGGCAGGTGGTCCCGAAGGAGATGCTGCACCGTCTGGCCGTGCCGGTGACCCTGCCGCGCGCCATCCCGGCGGAGTGACGAAGACTCCCCCTGCCCCGCCCTTACCGGCGGGGCGGCGGGTAGACATGAAAACGGCGCGCCATCCGGCAGGACGGCGCGCCGTTTTTCATTTGCCGTAGCGTCAACCGGCGGTCGGGGGCAGGTCCAGCGCCATGACGATGCTGTCGAACTGCACGCCCGGCGCCAGGATCACCGAGCGGCGGCCGACAGGATGGAAGCCGGCAGACGCATAGAAGCGCTCGGCGACGAGGCTCGACAGGCACTCCAGCCGGCGAACACCGGCAACCCCGGCCTCCTCGATGCAGCGGCCGAGAAGCGCAGAGCCGACACCCCGGCGCAGATAACCGGGGTGGGTGGCGAAATGCCGGATGTGGCCGACCTTTGGGTCGACCGGCTGGCAGGGCGGCCCCGGCGGCTCGCGGGTCCAGCCGCCGCAGCCGACAATAGCGCTGTCCGCGGCGCCGTCGGCGGTGACCGCCAGATGATAGGTGCCCGACCGCAGCAGCAGCGGGTTGGCCTTCATCATCGCCGGCAGGGCGCGCTCCAGCACGTCCGCAGGATAGCCTGCGGCCATCAGCGGCGGGTAGGACGCCCGGAGCAGTCCGCTGACCGCCTCGGCATCCTCCAGTCCCGCCAGCCGGATGGTGAAGCCCGCATCGCTCACGGTTCGAATTCCCACGGCTCCGCCTTGGCCGCCGCGATCCAGTCCCGCATCGCCGGCAGGGCCAGAACCGCGTCCATATAGGCGCGCGACTCGGGCGAAACCGCGACGCCATAGGTCTGCAGCCGCGTCACCACCGGGGCGAACATGGCATCGGCGATGGTGAAGGCGCCGAACAGGAACAGCCCGCCCGCCGGTTTGCCGAAGCGGGTGCGGGCGTCGGCCCACAGCGCCTCGATCCGGGCGATGTCGGCGGCGGTCGCCTCGGTCATGCCCTCGCCCTTCCGGTCGCGCTTGAGGTCCATCGACATGGTGCTGCGCAGCGAGACGAAGCCGGAATGCATCTCCGCCGATACCGCCCGCGCCACCGCGCGTGCCGCCCGGTCCGCCGGCCACAGTTGGGCCTCGGGCGCCAGTTCCGCCACATACTCGCAGATCGCCAGCGAATCCCAGACGGTCAGGCCGTCATGGATCAGGGTGGGCACGCGCCCCGACGGCGAATGCTCGGCGATGCGCGCGGCGGTGTCCGGCTGGCGCAGAGGGATGACGGTCTCGGCAAAGCTCAGCCCGGCCTGCTTGAGCGCCAGCCAGGGGCGCAACGACCAGGACGAATAGGTCTTGTTCCCCATCACCAGGGTCAGGTCGGACATCGGGCTGCACCTTTCAGGACACGTAAGCTGCGGGGGCGTGAGCATGACCTGCCACCGGGGCCGTAGCAAGCCCTCCGGTTGCGCCGGGACAAGCATCTGCTCCGTCCGCGCGACAATGCCTTTCCGGGCATTTCTTCGGAGCGGGTATAGTGTACGGCCGGATGGGCGGGCGAACTGTCCATCCGCGACATAAACCGATCTCTTACGTCACGCGAGGCACTCCATGACCCGGAAACTGTTCTGGGACGATCCTTACCGCACCCGCCTGGAGACCCGCATAGCCGAGGTGGACGGCGACGAGGTCACGTTGGAGGCCACTATCCTCTACGCGCTGTCCGGCGGGCAGGAGAGCGATGCCGGCACGGTCGGCGGTTTCGAGGTGCTGGAAGCCCGCAAGGACGGCCGCGAGATCCGCTACAGGCTTGCGCCGAGCCATGGGCTGGCTCCCGGCGACCCGGTTGCGGTGGCGATCGACTGGGAGCGCCGCTACCGGCTGATGCGCCTGCACTTCGCGGCCGAGATCGTGCTCGAACTGGTGATGGCCCGCCTGCCCGGCATCCACAAGGTCGGCGCCCACATCGCCGCCGACAAGGCCCGCATCGACTTCGCCTGGAACGAGCCGCTGACCCCGCTGCTGCCCGACTTCACCGAACAGGCGGCCCGCATCGTCGCCGCCGACACCCCCATCCTGAGCGGCTTCAGCGACGAGACCGCCGAGCGCCGCTTCTGGGAGATCCCCGGCTTCGCCCGGGTTCCCTGCGGCGGCACCCATCTGCGCCGGACGGGCGAGATCGGGGCGCTGACGCTCAAGCGTCGCAACACCGGCAAGGGCAAGGAGCGGATCGAAATCGCGCTGGTCGATGCTCGGCCGTCAGCGATGCCTCAGTCGGAAAGCGACTAGGTCCCTGATCGCCAAGGGACGCTCGCAACGTGCCCGGCATCGGCACGCCTGCCCTCCTGCATCCTCCCGGTTCATCCAACCGCTGGCGGCTATCCCTCCCTGTGATAGGATATTTTGCCTACAGGGTTGGGAGGGTCGCGGCATGTCCCCGATGCGTCGTTCCATTGCAGCCGATCGTCCCGCGCCCGTCCGGCACGGGAACGCTGGAACATCGCCGGAAACCTGTTTCACGGTGTTTCATCCGTTCCATCCACTCCCGTCGAAACGGCGTCACGGCCGGACCATGCTGGCCGGATGGAACAGTGGAACATGGCTGGAAAACCGTTCCACCCTGTTCCATCCGCCGACTTTCACAGCCCGCCCATGCCTGCCCGGCGCATCGCACCCCTTTCCAGCCGGCCATCGGCGCGCCATCCTTGGGGGATGGGCATCCGTGTCGGATGCGTGACGTGATCTCGTGAGAAGGATTCCCCAGTCTTGCTCGCCACCCTGCTTGCCGTCGACGGTCCGGACACCGTCACCCTCACCCCCGTGACCAAGGCCGGGCTGGCCGACTGGCTGGCCGGGCAGTCGCCGGCCGTCGCCTCCTGGGTCAAGGCGGTGGGCTTCACCGGCGAGGCCGGATCGACCGTTTTCCTGCCGGGACCGGACGGCGCCGTCACCCATGTGCTGGCCGGCGTATCGGCCATCGACGACCTGTGGGCTTTCGCCGGCCTGCCCGCCTCGCTGCCGGCCGGTTCCTACCGGATCGACGCGGCGCTGGACGCACGGGCGGCGACGCGGGCGGCTCTGGGCTGGGCGCTCGGCAGCTATCGCTTCAGCCGCTACAAAAAGCCGCCGGAGAAGGGCTTCGCCAACCTCGTCTGGCCGGCGGAGGCCGACCGCGGCGAGGTGGAGCGGGCGGCGACCGCCACCTGGCTGGTGCGCGATCTGGTCAACACCCCGGCCTGCGACATGGGACCGGCCGAACTGGCCCAGGCGGCACAGGATCTGGCGGCGGAGTTCGACGCGGCGGTCGAGGTGATCGTCGGCCAGGACCTGCTCGACCGCGACTATCCCGCCATCCATGCCGTCGGCCGTGCCAGCCCGCGGGCGCCGCGGCTGATCGACCTGCGCTGGGGCAACCCGGAACACCCCAAGGTCACCATCGTCGGCAAGGGCGTGTGCTTCGACACCGGCGGGCTGGACCTGAAGCCGTCGTCCGCCATGCTGATCATGAAGAAGGACATGGGCGGCGCGGCGCATGCGCTGGCGCTCGGCCGGATGATCATGATGGCCGGACTTCCGGTGCGGCTGCGCGTGCTGGTGCCGGCGGTGGAGAATGTCGTGTCCGGCGACAGCTTCAAGCCGCAGGACGTGCTGAAGACCCGCAAGGGCCTGACGGTGGAGGTCGGCAACACCGACGCCGAGGGGCGCCTGATCCTGTGCGATGCGCTGGCCGAGGCGGATTCGGAGAAGCCGGAGCTGCTGATCGACTTCGCCACCCTGACCGGCGCGGCCCGCGTGGCGCTCGGCCCCGACCTGCCGGCGCTGATGTGCAACGACGACGCGCTGGCCAACGACCTGACGGAGGCCGGGAGCGCGGTCGACGACCCGATGTGGCGTCTGCCGCTGTGGGCGCCCTACCGCAAGGGGCTGGACAGCAAGGTGGCCGACATCAACAACGTCACCACCAACGGTTTCGCCGGCGCCATCACCGCCGGGCTGTTCCTGCAGGAATTCGTGTCGAAGGGCACGCCCTGGGCGCATCTCGACACCTATGCCTGGAACGGCTCGGCCCGTCCCGGCCGTCCGGAGGGCGGTGAGGCGCTTGGGCTGCGCGCCGCCTATGCGGTGATCGCCAAGCGGTTCGGCTGACGGTACAGCCGGCGCAGGCGGAGCATGGAATGAAGGGCGGGGAATCGGCTGGATTTGTCCCCGCCCTTCGCCCCCGAAGGGATGGAATGCACAAGCGGATCATATTAAAACGGAAGAATAGGAAACCCGACGTGTAAGAATGAAGCGCCCGCCCCGACGCGAGGTGGGCGGCGACGTGGTGGAGGCGGACAGATGGCGTTGAAGGTTCGCGAGGATTACCGGACCCTCACCGGCCCGGAAAAGGCCGCCATCATGATGCTCGCTCTGGGCGAAGAACATGCCACCAGGCTGTTCTCGCTGATGGACGACGAGGAGATCAAGGAGCTGTCCCAGGTGATGGCCAACCTGGGCACGGTGTCGGCCAACCTGATCGAGCGCCTGTTCGTCGAGTTCGCCGAGCAGATGTCGGCCACCGGCTCCCTCGTCGGTTCCTTCGACTCGACCGAGCGCCTGCTGCTGAAGACCCTGCCGAAGGACAAGGTCGACCAGATCATGGAGGAAATCCGTGGTCCGGCCGGCCGCACCATGTGGGACAAGCTGGCGAACGTCAACGAGTCGGTGCTGTCCAACTACCTGAAGAACGAGTATCCGCAGACCGTCGCGGTCGTCCTGTCCAAGATCCGTCCCGAACATGCCGGCCGGGTGCTGACCCAGCTGCCGGAAAGCTTCGCGATGGAGGTCATCATGCGCATGCTGCGCATGGAGGCGGTGCAGAAGGAGGTTCTGGACGACGTCGAGCGCACCCTGCGCACCGAGTTCATGACCAACCTCGCCCGCACCAGCCGGCGCGACAGCCACGAGATGCTGGCGGAAATCTTCAACGGCCTGGACCGCACCACCGAGCACCGCTTCATGGCCGCGCTGGAGGAACGCAACCGCGACAGCGCCGAGCGCATCAAGTCGCTGATGTTCACCTTCGAGGACCTGTCGAAGCTCGACCCCAGCGGCGTCCAGACCCTGCTGCGCACGGTCGACAAGCAGAAGCTGGGCACCGCGCTGAAGGGCGCGTCGGAAACGCTGAAGGACCTGTTCTTCTCCAACATGTCCGAACGCGCGGCGAAGATCCTGCGCGAGGACATGGCGGCGATGGGTCCGGTGCGCGTCCGCGACGTGGACGAGGCGCAGATGTACATGGTCCAGCTGGCGAAGGACCTTGCCGCCCGCGGCGAGCTGGTCCTGTCCGAAGGCGGCGGCGAGAACGAGCTGATCTACTGATCGGGAGGATGGGGTGCCCGGCGGAAAGGACGACTGGGTGGCGGTGCGCCGCGATGCGGAGACCGGCATCGAAACCATCCGCGCCCATTTCCGCGGCCATGCCTATGACCTGCACGACCATGACGAACTGCTGGTTGGGGTCACCGAGCAGGGGGTGCAGGCCTTCCGCTGCCGGCGGCGGCTGCACACCAGCGTTCCCGGCCGCGTCATCCTGATCGAACCCGGCGAGGCCCATGACGGCCACAGCCCGGGCGAGGATGGCTTCACCTATGCCATGCTCTATCTGCCGGTGCCGCTGCTGTCCGCCCGCAGCGATGCCTTGAACGATATGATGCCGCGCGCTGCAGGCTCTTTGGGATTCCGCGACACGCTGGCCGACGATCCGGGCCTTGCGGCGACGATCCGCTCCGCTTTCCTGGCTCTGCACCAGCGCGACGGGCGGCTGGCCCGCGACCTGTCGGTGGACCGGCTGGCGGCGAGGCTGGCCGGCCATCTTGAACTGCCGGAGGAGCGCCGGCCGCTGCGCCCCGACCGTGCCGCCGCCCTGGCGCGCGAGCTGCTGCATGCGCGTATGGCCGAGGATGTCGGGCTGGACGAGCTGGCGGCGGCGGCCGGGGTCGACCGCTTCCGACTGAACCGCGCATTCCGCGCCGCCTTCGGCCTGTCGCCGCACGCCTATCTGGTCCGGTTGCGCCTGCGCGCCGCCAGGCGCCGGCTGGCCGACGGCGAGGCGCCGGCCCTGGTCGCGGCGGAGGTGGGGTTCGCCGACCAGAGCCATCTCGGCCGCTGGTTCCGCCGCGCCTATGGCCTGACGCCGGCCGCCTATCGCGATCTGTGCACGAACGTTCCAGACTGAGGCGCGATCATCCGGCATCTGGTTGGGCAAAGGAGACAACCGCCATGCCCGATAGCCCGATGCCCACGACAATGCCCGCCGATGCTCCCGTCCGCTTCGATACCAAGGTCGCGCTGGTCATCCGCGCCGATCTGGCCGGGTGGCAGAAGCTGAACGTCGCCGCCTTCCTCGCCACCGGAATCGCCGCCGCGGCGCCGGACGCGCTGGGGGAGGAGTATGTCGACGGCGCCGGCCGCCGCTATGGCCGGATGCTGGGTCAACCCATGCTGATCTTCGCCGCCGACGGCGGGCAGCTGCGCGCCGTCCGCGATGCCGCGCTGGAACGGGGGCTGACGCTGGTGCCCTATGTCGCCGCGATGTTCGGCACCGGCCATGACGCCGCCAACCGCGCCGCCTTCCGGGCCGAAGACCCGGACGCCCCCGATCTGGTCGGTCTGGCCCTGCGCGGACCGAAGAAGGCAGTCGACAAGACGGTGAAGGGCCTGACCCTGCACGGCTGAGGGGGTCCCCCTCCTGCCCGTCACAGCTCCTGCGGCACCGTGATCGTCACGGTGGTGCCGGCGCCCGGCATGCTGTCGAAGGCGAGCCGGCCGCCGAGCGGCCCGGTCACCGTGTTGAACACCACCGCAAGCCCAAGCCCCTTGTGGCCGCGGCCGCGGGCGGTGGTGAAGAAGGCGTCGGTGAGGGTCGGCAGGTTGCTGGCCGGGATGCCGGCGCCGCGGTCACGGACGGTCAGGCTCCAGGCCGGCACGGCATCCAGCATCGCCGGCTGGATCGTCACCTCGACGTCGCCCGGACCGCCGCCATAACCATGGGCGGCGGCGTTGGCGAACAGGTGGTGCAGCACCCGCTCCAGATGCGGGGCACAGCCGATCCAGGGGCAGGCGGGACCCGGTGCGACCCGGATGACCAGCGGCAGGTCGGGATGCTGGACGGCGAACAGGGCCGCCGCGTCCTCCGCCATGCGCCGCAGTTCCAGCGCCTCCAGCGGTTCGGAGTTCTGGCAGGCGGCGATGGCGGAAAACGCCTCCACCAGCTCCACCGCGCGGGCGAGATTGGCGTCGAGCAATGCTGCCGGTTCCCGCAATTCCTCGGACGACAGCGGGCCGTTGCCGGGCCGGGCCAGATCCTGCAGGTGGCTGGCGGTGGTGACGCAGACGCCGAGCGGCGTGTTCAGCTCATGCGCCAGCCCGGTCACCGCCTGGGTGATGGCACGCTGGCGAGCCAGCGCCGATTCGGCGATGCGGGCGCGGCGTTCCAGATCCTCGCGCACCACCCGTTCCGACACCTCGCGAATCATGCGGCTGAGTTCGCGCAGCAGTTTCGCCAGCAGGTCGGGCGATGGGGAGATCAGCGCCAGGAACAGCTCGCGCTCCAGTTCGAACACCGTCACCGGCGTGGCGGCGATGACGGAGGCGGAACGGGCGCCGCCGTCGATCAGCGCCATCTCGCCGAAACAGTCCCCGGCGCGGCGGAAGCCGACCTCCACCTGACCGCCGAAGGGATCGTTGCGCACCACCCGCACCGTGCCGTCGAGCAGGACATAGAGCGAGTTGGCGATGTCGCCCTCCCGCATCAGCACGGTGCCGGCCGGGGCGTCGAACACCCGCCCGCGCGAGGCCACGGCGGCGCGCTCCTCCGGCGTGAACGCCTCGAACAGGACGATGCCGTCGAGGATCCCGCCGGGCGTGGTGATGCCGGTGGCTGCGCTGGTCATGGCGGACGGATGCTCCGAATGGGCTTTGTTCCGGCAGCATAGACCAAGCGGCCGGGGAACGGGGAGACGTTAACCGATGCTTTCGCGAATCGGGAACCTGCTTTCCCGCGACAGGCGGTCCAGCAGGCCGCGCGATCCGGCCTCGCACAGGTCCAGCACCTGCTCGAACCCGCCGGGGCCGCCGTAATAGGGGTCGGGCACCTCTTGCCCTTCCAGTCCGGTCGCATCGTCCAGGAACAGGCGGAGTGCGGCGGTGGCGCCCGCCGGGGCGATGCGGCGCAGCTGGGCGAGATGGCCGTGGTCCATCGCCAGGATATGGTCGAAGCGGGTGAAGTCGGCCGCCACCACCTTGCGGGCGCGCAAAGCCGACAGGTCGACGCCGCGGGCCAGCGCCGCGCTTTGCGTGCGCGGGTCGGGCGGCTCGCCGACATGATAGCTGTGGGTGCCGGCGGAATCGGCGACCACATGTCCGCCGAGACCGGCGCGTTCGGCCAGATGACGGAACACCCCCTCGGCGGTGGGCGAGCGGCAGATGTTGCCCGTGCAGACGAACAGGACCTTGACCACCTGCGGTATCCCCCTTCTTTCTTTTCAGCGGCTTTACTTCCGGGCGCGACGAGCGTACGCCGCAGCAGTTTGCCATGTGACCGGTTTCCGAACCGTTAGATCGGATCGCGTAAAATCGCATTCGATTTGAAGCGTGACTCCGATCGCCAAATACCAAGGGAATGCCATGCCCTCACCCGCGCTGACCAACCGACTGCGTCCGACCGACTCGATCGTCATCCTGACCGGGGCCGGGATCTCCAAGGAATCGGGGCTGGACACCTTCCGCTGCGCCGGCGGCATCTGGAGCCAGATCGATCTGGAGGATGTGGCGACGCCGGAGGGGTTCTCGCGCAATCCCGACCTCGTCCACCGCTTCTACAACGACCGCCGCCGCGGCCTTGCCGATCCGGCGGTGCAGCCCAACACGGCGCACCGGGCGCTGGCGGAGTTGGAGCGGCGCTGGAAGGGCGAGGTCCTGCTGGTGACACAGAACATCGACGACCTGCACGAACGCGGCGGATCGAAGGCCCCGCTGCACATGCATGGCGAGCTGCTGAAGGCCTTCTGCCTGCATTGCCGCACGGTGACGGAGGTGCAGGGCGACCTGTCGGTGCACGACCATTGCCTGACCTGCGGACGCAAGGGCGGCATGCGGCCCGACGTGGTGTGGTTCGGCGAGATGCCCTATCAGATGGAGCGCATCCAGCGGGCGCTGGAGGAATGCGACCTGTTCGTGTCGATCGGCACCTCCGGCCATGTCTATCCCGCCGCCGGATTCGTCGCGGAGGCGCGGTCGGCCGGCGCCTATACGGTCGAGCTGAACCTGGAACCGTCGGAGGGCGCCTCCTATTTCCACAACTCGATCCACGGTCCGGCGACCCGGGTGGTGCCGGCCTTCGTCCAGGATTTGCTGACGCTTGTCTGATGAACCGGTGTCTGTTGACGTTGTGGAGGGCGGCTCGGAACTCGACCGCCTGTTCGCGACGGTGCGCGCCTGCACGCTGTGTGCGGGGGTGCTGCCCCATGGCTGCCGCCCGGTCGTGCGCGGCAGCCCGACCGCCCGCCTGCTGATCGTCGGGCAGGCGCCCGGCGCGCGGGTGCATGCCAGCGGCATCCCCTGGGACGATGCCTCCGGCGACCGGCTGCGCAAGTGGCTGGCGATGGACCGCGCCGCCTTCTACGACGAATCCCGCATCGCCGTGGTGCCGATGGGGCTGTGCTATCCCGGGACCATGCCGAAGGGCGGCGATTACCCGCCGCGGCCCGAATGCGCGCCCTTGTGGCACCCGCCGCTGCTGGAGGCTCTGTCGGGCGTGCGGCTGACCCTGCTGGTCGGGCAGTATGCCCAGGCGCGTTATCTCGGCGAACGGCGGAAGGCGACGATGACGGAGACGGTGGCGAACTGGCGGGAATACGGCCCGGCCTATATGCCGCTGCCGCACCCGAGCTGGCGCAACACCGCCTGGCTGAACCGGAACCCCTGGTTCGAGGAGGAGCTGGTGCCGGCCCTGCGCCGCCGGGCTGCGGAGGCGCTGGAGGGCTGAACGGCCCTGCCCTGCCCTACTCCCCCCGCTTACTCCCTCGGCTACTCCATGGTCTCGATCCGCTCCATGTCCTCGTCGGAGAAGCCGAAATGGTGGCCGATCTCATGGATCAGGACATGGCGGACGATTGCGGGAAGCTCCTCCCCCGTCTCGCACCAGTAATCCAGGATCGGGCGGCGATAGAGGAAGATCATGTCCGGCCCACCGCGCAGATCGGCGACGCTTTGCCGCGTCAGATCCACGCCCCGATAGAGCCCCAACAGGTCGAATGGGCTTTCCAGCTCCATCTCCCGCTCGGTATCCTCATCGGGAAAATCCTCGACATGGATGACGAGGTTCCCGACCGGGGCGAGCAGCTCCGCCGGGATGGTGTCGAGCGCCTCTTCGGCCATGCGCTCCAGGTCTTCGACCGTGGGCGGAACCGTATGGGGACCTGAAGGTTTCCGTATCATGCCGCAGAAGGTAGCGAACCGCCGCCCGTTCGCCAAGAAGCTGCGGGCGGCAAAAGAGTGACTAAGGAAAGGGAGGTCATCATGTCCGATCGTCTTGTCGGCGCGCATCGCCAGACGGCGCTGAAGGAACTGCACGGCTGGGCGGAGGTGTTGGAGCGCGACGCCATCCGGAAGACCTACCATTTCGCCGATTTCCCGGCCGCCTGGGGCTTCATGACCCAGGTCGCCCTGCTGGCCGAGAAGACCGGCCACCATCCGGAATGGTTCAATGACGTCGGCCGGGTCGAGGTGATCCTCTACACCCGCAGCGTCGACGCCGTGACCCAGGCCGACATCGACTTCGCCCACCGGCTGGACCAGATGGCGCCGCTGCACGACCGCTGAGGGACCCAACGCCCGCTTGCGGGCGTTACCCTATCCCTGTGACGTGCGGAGCCGCCGACCATGCCGAAGCCCCTGACCCTGTCCATCCCCCACTCGCTCGGCCGGGCGGAGGCCAAGCGCCGGCTGGTCGACGGCATGGGCGAGGTCCGGGCGCGCCTCAGCGCCGTGGCGGCCAGCGTCGATGACAGCTGGACCGACGACCGCCTGAACTTCCGCGTCGTGGCGCTGGCCCAGACCATTGCCGGCCACATCGACGTGCTGGACGACAGCGTCGAAATGGAGGTGCAACTGCCCTGGGCGCTGGCGCTTCTGGCCGACAAGATCAAGAACAAGGTGACCCGCCAGGGCACGCTGATGCTGGAGAAGAAGTAAGGGTTTGTGGAGGGGTGTCGGCTGACGATGCCCCCACCTAACCTCCCCCGCTGGGCGGGGGAGGGACTGCCGCCTCCTTCCCAATCAAGCACTTATCCCCTCCCCTGCGAAGTGGGGGAGGGTTAGGGTGGGGGCAATCGACGCCCGCACCTCCGCTCCATCCTTACCTCCCCTACCCCTCTGACGGCTCTTCCACCTTGCGGCGCGCCAGCGGGTGATGGTCGTGCATGACCTTCTTCAGCCGTTCCGTCACCACATGCGTATAGATCTGCGTCGTCGCGATGTCGGCATGGCCCAGCATCTTCTGGACGGAGCGCAGGTCGGCGCCATGGTCCAACAGATGGGTGGCGAAGGCATGGCGCAGCACGTGGGGGCTGACCTTCTCCGGGTCGATGCCGGAGTCGATGGCCAGTTGCTTCAACAACTGGGCGAAGCGCTGGCGCGTCAGGTGCCCTTCGGCGGAGATGCGTGACGGGAACAGGAAGGGGCTATGCCCGGCCTCGCCCCCCGCCCCGGCCGTGGGCGGGATGAAGTGGCCGCGAAACGGGATATAGCCGGCCAGCGCCGCCAGCGCCGGGTCGGACAGCGGCACCATCCGTTCCTTGCCGCCCTTGCCGCGCACCAGCAGGCCGCGGCCGTCGCGCATGATCGCGGTCATCGGCAGGCCGACCAGTTCCGACACGCGCAGGCCGGTGGCGTAGAGCACCTCCAGCAGCGCCACCAGCCGCAGCCCCTCCGGCCCGCCGCGCGCCTCGGCGGTGGACAGCATGGCGCCGACCTCCGCCTCCGTCAGGATTTTGGGCAGCGGGCGGCCCTGTTTGGGGCTGTCGAGCGGCGAGGCGGGATCGTCGACGCGGCGGCCTTCGGACAGCAGGAAGCGGTAGAACTGCCGCATCGCCGACAGCCGCCGCGCCACGGTGCGCGGCGCGCCGTCCTTGCTCTGCACCGCCAGATAGGCGCGGAGGTCCTCGGTCCCCGCCGCCTCCAGCGCCACGCTGCGCTGGGCCAGCCAGCGGCCGAGGTCGGCGAGGTCGCGCTCATAGGCCAGCCGCGTGTTCACCGCCGCCCCGCGCTCCGCCGTCAGCATGTCGAGGAAGGCGTCCAAGTGCGGGGAGGTGGCGAGCGTACGCGGCTTGCACGGCCGGCCGCGGCGTTTGGCGCCGGGTTTGCCGGCGGGTTTGCCTGTGGCTTTGCCGGCGGCCTTGGTGGGGGGCTTGCTGCCGGTCATAGTGTCGGCGTCATGGTTGTGGTGGGTTCCCCGGGCATGAGGTCATTCGGCGGGTGAGGCGGGCACGGACGGGCCGGCGATGGCGGCCATCGCCTCGCGGACCAGCGCGCGGGCGTCCGGCTCCAGCCCGACCGCCTTCAGGTTGGCCGCCACGCGGGCGGTGACGACCGGCGGCAGGGCGGCGGGTCCGGCCTCCCCCATCAGCAGCAGGGCGACGGCCACCGTCTCGCCGATGCGGCCGCCGGCCGCGGCATCGCCCAGCCGCTGCCACAGTGCCGGATCGACGCCGGCATCGCTGCCGTTGGGCGGGCCGGCGCCGTCGGTGGCCTTCATCCACGCCTCGTCCGGGATGGCGACTCCGATGGCCTGGAGAAGCGCCAGCTGGCCGGCGATGCGGTTGCGGGCAAAGCCGTCGGCGCCGCGCAACGCCTCGTCCAGCCATGCGGTCAGCGCGCGCGGATCGTCGGCCCCGCGCCCGGTGGCGACCACGGACAGCGGCCACAGCCAGGCGGTATCGGCGCTCCGCCCGCCGCGCAGCGCCAGATCCTGCCAGCGCCGCGCCTGATCGAGCCGGCCGAGCGCGTAATAGAGCCGGGCCGCCACCGGGGCCAGCGCCGCGGCGTCGCCGCTGGGCGACACGCTGTCGAGCAGCCCGGCGGCGGCATTGCCGACCGGCCCGGCGCGCAGGCGCGGATCGACCAGCTCCACCGCGAGGGCGGCCAGGGCGACGCGGCGCCGGCCGTCCATCGCAGCCGCCATCGCCTGATGGACCAGGGCGCGGGTGCGGGCGCTGCGGTCGCGTTGGGCGATGTCACGCACCCGCAGCAGCTCGTCCCCCACCGCCGGCACCTGGGCATAGAGGTCCATCAGCTGGCGGGCGTCGAGGAACAACGAGGCCGCCGCCCGTTCACCGGCGGCGGCGCGGGTGGTGGGATCGGTGGAGGGGTTGGTGGCGATGGCGGCCAGCGCCGGCGGGTTGTCCAGCGGCAGCCGGTCGGGCGGTACGCCGATCCGCGCGCTGCGTATGGCGGCGAGCAGCAGCGCCGGCCCATCGCCGTCGCCTTGCAGGGACAGCATCCGGGCCGGCGGCGGCGCGGCGCCGGCCAGCGCCTCCGCAACCATCAGGAACGGGTCGGAACGCCGGCCGGCGCCGCGCAGCGTGGCCAGCGCCTCGTCGGTGCCGGCCCGGTCCCCGACGCGGGCGCGGCAGAACAGGGCCAGCCTGCTCCAGTAGGCGGAGGCGAAGCTCCGGCCGCGGGTCAGCGCCCGCGTGCAGTCCAGGCCGCCGCGCACCAGCTCCGCATCGGTCAGCGCTTTGGCCGCCGGTTCGTCCGCCGCCAGTGCGGCCGGCAGCAGGTCGGCCAGATCGGCCGCCCCGCCGGGGTCGCCGAGCCGCGCCAGCTTCTCGATGCGCAGGGCGCCGAAGCGGCGGGGCGGCGGCGCCTCTCCCGTCGCGACGGCGGGGGAACCGGCGCTCAGCAGCAGCCGGCGCTCCAGCGCCTTGACGGCGGGGGACGGGGTGTCGACCGGAAGCGCGGCGATCAGCGGCAGAAGCTCCGCCCGGCCGATGCCGCGCCAGGGATCGCCGCCCAGCCCCCGCACGCCGCTGAGGGTGCCGGCGCCGTCCGGGTCGGGCGCGCCCAACGGCTCGCTCGCGACGGGCGCCGGCCGCGCCACCACGGGGGAGACGGCGGGCGGCGGACTCACCATGGGCGGATAGGCCGGCACGACCGCCGGTGCGGGGGGCGGCGTGGGGGTCGGAGCAGCGGCGGGAGCCGGGACATCGGCCGCGGCATCGGGCGTCAGCCGGATCGGCGGGCCGAGGGCCTGGGCGGCGGTGGACACGGCCCAGCCCATGCCCAAGCCGGCCGCCAGCAGCCCGGCCAGCAGCGGAACAGCGATCCGGGGTACGCCCCCGGCCGATGGTCGGGGTTCAGCGCGGGAAGCGCTCATCCGGCAGAACCTTCTCCACCGTTTTCGACGGAGCCGGCAGATCCCACGAGGCGAGGAACACCATGCCACCGGCGATCACCAGCAACAGCAGGACGAGGAGGATCGAGAGAAACCGGCTCATGGCACCAGGGACGTGTTGTGTCGGAAAAAACGGAGGAGCGGAGCGGAGCTACCACGCCCTGCGTCCGCAGGGCTTGGGACAAGCAATGGCTTTTCTGCTAAAGCATCCGCGGCCCCGGCCGGGGGCCGGGAGGCGGCGCAGTGTAGCCACAGGTCGGACCGCGGCGCAACCCGTCCACCGGCTATTCCCAAGCTTCCGGATTGGGCCGGGGCGCTTGTGCCGGCCAGCTGTCGGCGGGTATGAGTGTTGTCTGTTTCAGCGGTGTGACGGCCGGCGGGGGCACGGGCCTGCTGGCATCGAAGGGTACGGGTGGCGGATCGGATGGACGTGATGGGACTGCGCAAGGCGATGACGGCCCAGGGCCCGGGCACTGGGGAAGCGGAGGATGCGGCGCCGCTGTTGCCGCGCACCGTGGTGCTGGTCGGGCTGATGGGGGCCGGCAAGAGCGCCATCGGGCGCCGGCTGGCGACGCGCCTGCACCTGCCCTTCCGCGACGCCGACACCGAGATCGAGGCGGCGGCCGGCTGCACCATCGCCGAAATCTTCGCCCGCGACGGCGAACCGGTCTTCCGCTCCGTCGAACGCCGCATCATCAGCCGTCTGGTGAAGGACGAGCCGGTGCATATCCTGGCGACCGGCGGCGGCGCCTTCATGGACCCGGAGACCCGCGCCGCCATCCGCGGGCACGGCGTATCGGTCTGGCTGCGGGCCGAGCTGGACGTGCTGGTCGCCCGCACCGCCCGGCGCACCCACCGCCCCATCCTGAACCAGGGCGATCCGCGCGCCATCCTGGGCCGGCTGATGGAACAGCGCTATCCCATCTATGCCGAGGCCGACCTGACCGTGGTCAGCGACGAACGCCCGCCCGACGTGACGGTGGAACTGGTGATCGACGCGCTGGAGGCGCATTTCGGCGTCCAGCTTCCCCACCGTGCGCCGCGCGGCGCACGGCACGGCAAGAGTGACGATTCCAAAGCCGAAACCGGCAAGACCGACGCCTCCTGAGCTTCGTCTCCGCCCTATTCCTGAACCACCAGCTTCGCGGACTGCCACGATGACCTCCGTCTCCGCCACCACCCCGGCCGCTCTCGACACCGTCCGCCTGGAGCTGGGCGCCCGCAGCTACGACATCCTGGTCGGCGACGGCGTGCTGGCCAATGCCGGCGAGCGCATCGCCGCCGTCACCCGCGGCCGGGCGCCCATCGTGGTGACCGACGCCAACGTGGCGCCGCTGCATCTGGACAGGCTGAACGCCGCGATGCGGGCGGCGGGGATCGAGCCGCAGCCGGCGATCGTCCTGCCGGCCGGCGAGAAGACCAAGGACTTCGCCCATTTCCAGCAGCTGATGGACGACGTCCTGGGCCGCGGCATCGAGCGGTCGACCGTCCTGCTGGCGCTGGGCGGCGGGGTGATCGGCGACATCACCGGCTTCGCCGCGGCATCGGCGCTGCGCGGCATCGACTTCATCCAGGTGCCGACGACGCTGCTGTCCCAGGTCGACAGCTCGGTCGGCGGCAAGACCGGCATCAACAGCCGCCACGGCAAGAACCTGATCGGCGCCTTCCACCAGCCGCGTCTGGTCATCGCCGACACCGCCACGCTGGACACCCTGCCCCGCCGCGAGGTGCTGGCCGGCTATGCCGAGGTGGTGAAATACGGCCTGATCCGCCAGCCCGACTTCTTCGCCTGGCTGGAGCGGAACGGCCGGCGGGTGGTGGACGGCGACAGCGACGCCCGGCGCCATGCGGTGACCGTCAGCTGCCGCGCCAAGGCCGACATCGTCGGGGTGGACGAGCGCGAGAGCGGCGACCGGGCGCTGCTGAACCTGGGCCACACCTTCGGCCATGCGCTGGAGGCGGCGACCGGCTTCGGCCAGACCCTGCTGCATGGCGAGGCGGTGGCGATCGGCATGGTGCTGGCCTTCGGCCTGTCGGTCCGGCTCGGCCTGTGCCCGGCCGAAGACGCCCGGCGCGCCCGCACCCATCTGGCCGAGGTCGGCCTGCCGGTGCGCCCGGCCGACATTCCCGGCGTCGCCTGGGACGTCGATGGGCTGGTGAAATCGATGGCCAAGGACAAGAAGGTGCAGGACGGCCGCATCACCTTCATCCTGGCCGACCGCATCGGCAACGCCTTCACCCGCCGCGACGTCGACGCCGCCGCCGTCCGCGCCGAGCTGGACGAGTCGGTCCGGCTCGCCTGATCCGCTAAATCACGGACAATCCGCCTTTCGCACAATAGCCGCGCCGACGGTTGCCCGCCCATACTCCCCCGACAAGACCGCGGCCATCCCGCCGCGGCGGAAACCGGGAGGATGGGCGATGAAGGCAATGATGGGCGTGCCGGCGATGGCGGTGCTGCTGCTGGCGGCGGCGCCGGCCATGGCGCTGGAGGTGCGCGAGCAGGCGACGATCAAGGCGCCGATCGATCAGGTGTGGAAGCAGATCGGCCCCTTCTGCGCCATCGGCGACTGGCACCCGGCGGTGGAGAGCTGCAATCTTCGCAAGACCGGGAACAAACAGGAGCGCGACATCGCGCTTAAGGGCGGCGGCGCCATCCAGGAGCGGCTGACCGGCCTGTCCGCCGCCAAGCACCGGCTGCGCTACACGCTGCTGAGCGGACCGCTGCCGGTGAAGAACTACAACTCCACCATCCGGTTGAGCGCGGTGGACGCCAACACCACCCGCATCACCTGGTCCTCGCACTTCGAAGCCAAGGGCGCCTCCGACGCCGAAGCCCGCAAGGCCATCGCCGGCATCTACACCAGCGGCTTCGATGGGCTGCGCAAGCGGCTGGAATCCGGCCAGTAACCGCGCCGGCGGCAAAGACATACGGCGATATGCGGTAAGTTTCCAGCAATCGGTTCTATTGACTATCTGTGCATTAAGCTGACAGGATCGGTATGCCGCGCTGCGAAATCGCGGTCGAGTGCATCGTTCGTCCACAAAACCTGCAATCACGAGGGAGACGGGACACATGCCGACACGCCGACTGATGCCTGACGTCATCAAGAACCAGGAGCTGTCCTGCCTGCCGCCGGGCGCCACCGTGCGCGATGCCGCCACGCTGATGGCTGAAAAGCGCATCGCCGCGGTGCTGGTCACCGAGGGGCGCACGCTGAAGGGCATCGTCACCGAACGCGACATGACCGCCCGCGTGGTCGCGGCCGGACTCGACCCCGACACCACCCGGCTGTCCGCGGTGATGACCGCCGATCCGGATACGCTGGAGCCGTCGGCCACCGCGCTGGCGGCGCTGGAACTGATGGAACGGCACCATTACCGCCACCTGCCCATCGCGGTGGGCGGCGAGGTCGTCGGCATGGTGTCGATCCGCGACCTCTTCGCCGTGGTGCGCACCCATCTGGAGGACGAACTGCGTAGCCGCGAAGCCTACATGTTCGGCACCGGCTATTCGGCGGAAGCCACTCTGGGATGACCGCGAGATTGACCTATAGGTAACGCTGCATTGCGGCGGGGTCGGGTTGACCGGGCGCCCGGCCCCACCGATAGTCGAGGGTGAGCCATCCTCACTGCTGAACTGGAACGCCCGATGTCCGCGCCCTCGCTGTCCGCCCCCGCCGCGCGCGAGCCGATCCACACCCGCCGCGTCACCTGCCAGGGATTCCGGCGCACGGACGGGCTGTGGGACATCGAAGGCCACCTGACCGACGTCAAGAGCTATGGCTTCCACACCGAGGAGCGCGGACATCTGGAGCCGGGAACACCGATCCACCAGATGTGGATGCGCCTGACGGTGGACGACAAGCTGACCGTCCAGGCGGTGGAGGCGGTGACCGAACACAGCCCCTACAAGGCTTGCGGCAGCATCACGCCGCGGTTCCAGCAACTGGTCGGCCTGCGTGTCGGTCCAGGCTGGACCCGCGCGGTGAAGGAGCGGCTGGGCGGGCCGAAGGGCTGCACCCATCTGGTGGAACTGCTGGGGCCGCTGGCGACCACCGCCTTCCAGACCGTCTACCCGATCCTGGCGCGCGAGGCGGCGGAACGCGCCAAGGCAGCCGGCAAGCCGGCCCAGGACGACGGTAAGCGCCCGGCCCTGCTGAACATGTGCCACATCTTCGACAGCAATGGCGAGGTGGTGCGCAAGCACTGGCCTGCGCACTACACCGGCGCGGAAAACGACGATGCCCGCGAAGAGGCGGCGGAATAGGCCGCGATTCCGCTCAGGCGTCCAGATGGGAATGGGCGGAACCGGCCGGGACCGGTCCGGGTGACGGAAAATTTCCGCCGACGGCGACCGCGGCCTTGATGCCTTCGGCCTCGTCGGACGGCGGCAGGTCGAACGGCGTGCCGACGAACGGATCGCTGCCGCCGTGCCCGGCGCGCTGATGGCCGTCCTCGGTGCAGGCTCGGCGGTAATAGGAGGCGATGAAGACCCGCACCGCGGACGTCAGGGTGACATCCGCATCCTCCGGGTTGATGCCCCGGCGGCGCGCCTGCTCCTCGATCCGCTCCTTGATCTGGGTGCAGAGGCGGTTGACGGTCAGACCTTCCCGACGGCCGATATCCTCCAGAGCATCCCACATCGACGGCTCCAGCCGCATGCTCGTGCGGTGCCCGCCGATCATGATGTTCTGGCTCCTCAACGGTTCCACCCCCGTCTGGGGAGTGTTCACCCGCTTCTTCTTCGGCCCACGCTTCGCCATCCGCAGCCCCTTCCACGAAGCCGCCGGCGGACATGCGAAGTTTGTGTCCGCCACGGCGCGATAAATGGTTGCATATATCGCACTCTACTAAACGCGGCGGGAATTGCAACCACGCTAGCGTCTTTCATTCTTACAAGATTTTCTAAAATCGACTCTTGGTTGCATCCATATGTATGCTATTTCCGGCGCCCATCCGCCCGTTATTTGGAGCGTGCGAACGGTCGATCCGGGACGGCGCCTGATCCGTTGAGTCCGGTCAGGCCCCGGCTTCGCCGGGGGCATGAGTGGTCAGGCCCAGCGCATGCACGCGCTCGCGCAGTTCGTCGGCCAGCAGGGCGTAGACCATCCGCTGGCGCTCCACCCGCGACTTGCCGGCGAAGGCGGATGAGACGACGGTGACGTGGAAATGGGTTTCCCCCGCGGCGTCCGCCCCGGCATGGCCGGCATGGCGGGCGCTGTCGTCGACGACCTCGAGCCGGTCCGGGGCCAGTCCGGCGGTCAGCTTTTCGCGGATGCGGGTGGCATATTCCATGGCGGGTCCTGATGTCTGGGCGCTGGTCGGGAAGGCGTGGGACGGGCGGCGCCGGGCAAGCGATTCCCGTCGGCCGCGCCGGCAGCCAGGAGAGGGTGCGAGCCCCGCTTCTGTCAAGCGCCTGTCAAGCGCAACGCCCTGCGGATTGCGGATGACGGAAGCCTGATTCGGCGCGCTTGCCAGAGGCATCGGCTCTTCCCATACTTGCCCGATGACCAGGAACCGCACCCGCTCCAGTTACGACAGCTACGCCGCTCCGCGTGCGGCCACCCGTGTGTGCGACCACCCCGAGTGCGTCGCCGCGGGCGAATACCGTGCGCCGAAAAGCCGCAGCAGTCTCAACGAGTACTGGTGGTTCTGCCTGGACCATGTCCGGGAATACAACCGCGCCTGGGACTATTACGCCGGCATGTCGACCGACCAGATCGAGGCGGAGGTGCGGCGCGACACCACTTGGCAGCGGCCGAGCTGGCCTCTCGGCAAATGGGCGACGCAGGAGCGCTTCATCCGCGAGCGCGTGGTCAACGGCTTCAGTTTCGAATTCGGTCACGAGACCGGCAAGACGAAGGATGAGGAAAAGGCGCATCGGCGCCACCACGCCCGCACCGACGAGGAAAAGGCGCTGGCGGTCCTGGAATTGACGCCGCCCGTGGACTTCACACGCATCAAGGCACGCTATCGGGAGCTTGCGAAAAAGCATCATCCCGATGCCAATGGCGGCGACAAGGCTGCGGAAGAACGCCTGAAAGAAATCAATCAGGCCTACAATACGCTGAAAGCCTGTTATGCTGCCTGAAACCCCGATGGCGGGCCGGGTCGATCCCGCGGCCGCCGGACAACCGACACCCGCTGGAACGTAAGAAACCACCCATGGCTTCCCAAGGAGCGACCCAGGCCAGCTCGGCCCTGTTCGACCACAAACCCGACACGACGGTCTCGGTGCGCGAGGTCTTCGGCATCGACAGCGACATGCAGGTGCCGGCCTTCAGCCAGCGCTCGGAGCATGTCCCCGACCTCGACAGCGCCTACCGGTTCGACCGGGACACGACGCTGGCCATCCTCGCCGGCTTCGCCTACAACCGCCGCGTCATGGTCCAGGGCTATCACGGCACCGGCAAGTCGACCCACATCGAACAGGTGGCGGCGCGGCTGAACTGGCCCTGCATCCGCGTCAACCTGGACAGCCACATCAGCCGCATCGACCTGATGGGCAAGGACGCCATCGTGCTGCGCGACGGCGTGCAGGTCACCGAATACCGCGAGGGCATCCTGCCCTGGGCCTTGCAGCATGCCTGCGCCCTGGTGTTCGACGAATATGACGCCGGCCGGCCCGACGTGATGTTCGTGATCCAGCGCGTGCTGGAGGTGGAAGGCAAGCTGACGCTGCTCGACCAGAACCGCGTCATCCGCCCCCACCCGGCCTTCCGCCTGTTCGCCACCGCGAACACCGTCGGCCTCGGCGACACCACCGGCCTGTATCACGGCACGCAGCAGATCAACCAGGGCCAGATGGACCGCTGGAACATCGTGGCGACCCTGAACTACCTGCCGGTCGACGCCGAAATGAAGATCGTCCAGGCCAAGGTGAAGTCGTACGACGACGCCAGGGGCCGCGACACGGTGGCGTCGATGGTGCGGCTGGCCGACCTGACCCGCGCCGGTTTCATCAACGGCGACATCTCCACCGTCATGAGCCCGCGCACGGTCATCACCTGGGCCGAGAACGCGCAGATCTTCAACGACGTCGCCTTCGCCTTCCGCATCACCTTCCTGAACAAGTGCGACGAGGTGGAGCGGCCGACGGTTGCCGAATACTACCAGCGCTGCTTCGGCGTAGAGCTGCCGGAGACGGGGGTCCAGGCGAACCTCGTGTGATGATGTATGCTGCGCCCTGTTTTTCGGTGAAGTCGGGGCGCAGCACACAAGGATTCACACGGATCGGGACGGACGGCATTTCCGGGCAAGAGCTTAATCAGCGGTTCACGTCCCGGCATGTCCGCAAGAGCCATGCCCTGCTCCGTGTCAACCTTGCCCACCGCGCCGTAACTCTCCCAAGAACGAAGACGCCCCGCGATGACCACCCAGAACGACTCCCCCGTCGAGGCCTTCAAGCGGTCCACCACCGCCACGGTGCGCGCCATGTCCCGGCGGGCGGAGGTGCAGGTGGGCTTTTCGTCCGATCCGCCGGGCCTGTCGGGCCAGCGGGTGCGGGTGCCGCTGCCGGCGCGCGACCTCAACCCTGTCGAGGTCGCCAAGCTGCGCGGGGCGGCCGATGCCGTGGCGCTGCGGCTGCGCTATCACGATGCAACCGTTCATGCCCACCGCATGCCGCTGGGCGATGCGGCGCGCCAGGCCTACGACGCGTTGGAGCAGGCGCGCTGCGAGGCGCTGGGCAGCCGCGACATGGCCGGCGTCGCCCATAACCTGGAAGCGGCGCTGGAAGACCGCTACGCCCGCCAGGGCTTCGACCGCTTCGAGGACCGCGGGCAGGTGCCGCTGTCCGAAGCGTTGCGGCTGATGGCGCGCGAGGCGATGACCGGCGCCCCGCCGCCGCCCGCCGCCGCCCATGCCGTCGACCTCTGGCGCCCCTGGATCGAGGAGCGGCTGGGCCGGGACATGAAGGGGTTGGCCAACTATGCCGGCGACCAGGAGGCCTACGCCAAGGCCGTCCGCCGCCTGCTGGCCGATCTCGACATGGAGGTCGGGCAGGAAGCCGACCAGGAAGAGGAGGAGGACCAGCAGACCCAGTCCTCCGAGGATGAGGAGTCGCCCCAGCACGGCCAGACCCGCGGCCAGGACGAGGACCAGTCCGACTCCGAATCCATGGCCTCGTCGGACATGCAGGATTCGTCGGAAGCGGGCGAGAGCGCCGAGGAGGGCGCCGGCGAGGAAGGCGACATGGAGATGGGCGAGGGCGAGGGGGCGGAAGAGCCCGCCGGCCCCGGCCAGCCCTGGCGCAACGACGTCAACCGCCGCAACGAGCCCGATCCCAACGCCTACAAGGCCTTCACCACCCAGTATGACGAGGTGGTCGACGCCGCCGACCTCTGCGACCCGGCGGAGCTGGAGCGGCTGCGCCACCTGCTGGACCAGCAGCTGCAGAATCTGCAGGGCGTGATCTCCAAGCTGGCGAACCGGCTGCAGCGCCGGCTGATGGCCAAGCAGCAGCGCTCCTGGAACTTCGATCTTGAGGAGGGCATCCTCGACGCCGCCCGGCTGGCCCGCGTCGTCGCCAACCCGGTGCTGCCGCTGTCCTTCAAGGCGGAGAAGGAGATGGATTTCCGCGACACGGTGGTGTCGCTGCTGATCGACAATTCCGGCTCGATGCGCGGTCGGCCGATCTCCATCGCCGCGATGAGCGCCGACATCCTCGCCCGCACGCTGGAACGTTGCGCGGTGAAGGTGGAGGTGCTGGGCTTCACCACCCGCGCCTGGAAGGGCGGACAGGCGCGCGAGGCCTGGGTCGCCGCCGGCAAGCCGGCGCATCCCGGCCGCCTGAACGACCTGCGCCACATCGTCTACAAGGCGGCCGACATGCCATGGCGCCGGGCCCGCAAGAATCTGGGGCTGATGCTGCGCGAAGGCATCCTGAAGGAGAACATCGACGGCGAGGCGCTGCAATGGGCGCACAACCGGCTGCTCGGCCGGCCGGAACAGCGCCGCATCCTGATGGTGATCTCCGACGGCGCGCCGGTGGACGACTCAACCCTGTCGGTGAATGCCGGCAACTATCTGGAACGCCACCTGCGCCAGACCATCGAGCAGATCGAAACCCGGTCGCCGGTGGAACTGGTGGCGATCGGCATCGGCCACGACGTGACCCGCTACTACCGCCGCGCCGTGACCATCGTCGATGCGGAGCAGCTGGGCGGCACGATGATGAACAAGCTGGCCGAACTGTTCGACGAGGACGACCGCCGCGGCGGCCGTCGCGGATGGCGTTGAGGTAAGGAAGCGGGCAGGGGTGTTTCCAGTTTTGTCAGTGACTTAGCTGGAAACACCACCTCAATTCAGGGCGTATCCTTACCTGCAAATGCCGGCTTTGCGCCTTCTCCGGTATCGGGAGAGGAAGGGAATGATATCGCCGGCGCCACCGGCTTCGCCACATCCTTCTTCTCCTCCTCCAGCACCAGACGCCAGAGTTCGGTCATGCCGGTGCGGCCGCGCAGCGACCGGCCGCCCTGGCGGACCAGCGGGACGGCGTCCTTGCCCTTGGCGGCGGTGACGCCGCTGGTCAGCACGATCACCTCGGCGTCGCCCTGGAGGGCGGCCGACAGCTCCTCGATGCGGGCGGCGACGTTCACGGTGTCGCCGACGATGGTGTAGTTGATCCGGCTGTCGGAGCCGATGTTGCCCACCACCACCGGGCCGCTGTGCAGCCCGACGCGGACATGGATCGGCGCCCGGCCGGCGGTGACGCGGCGGCGGTTGTCGGCGCGGATGGCGTGATGGATCGCCAGCGCGGCGCGCAGCGCGCGGACGGCATGATCCTCCTGCGCTTCGGGTGCGCCCCAGAAGGCCATCAGGGAATCGCCGATGAACTTGTCCACCGTGCCGCCTTCCGCCTCGA
Source organism: Azospirillum oryzae (assembly GCF_008364795.1). Classification (GTDB taxonomy): domain Bacteria; phylum Pseudomonadota; class Alphaproteobacteria; order Azospirillales; family Azospirillaceae; genus Azospirillum; species Azospirillum oryzae. Next base: position 73,515 of record NZ_VTTM01000010.1, read on the forward strand.
TGCAGGCGGCGAGCAGGGTGAAATGTTCGTTCAGCAGGGCGGCGGTGTCAGCGGCGGCCATATGCTCGGCCATGCGCGAGAAACCGCGGATGTCGGTGAACATCACCGTCACCTCGCGCTGCACGGAATCGAGTCCGCCCTCGGTCTCGCGCTGGCGCATCAGGCGCAGGACCAGCGCCTTCGGCACATAGGTCTCGAACCAGCGCAGGCCGGCGATCATGGCGTTGAAGGCGGCGGCGGCGCGCGCCATCTCGCGCAGGCGGGAATCCGGCAGGTCGGGAATGGCGCGGAATTCGAAGGCGCGAACGCGGTCGGCGGCCTCGGCCAGCCGCGCCACCTGCCGGCTGATCCGCCGCCCGACCAGCAGCGCCACCCCGACCGACACCAGCAGGATGGCGAAGCCGACGGCGCCGGTGACGTAGAGCCGGCGGATCTCCACCCCCATCTCACCGTCGCGATAGCCGATGCCGATGATCCAGTCCTGCTGGCCGTACCCGGCCATCTTGCGGGTCAGAAACATGTATTCGCTGCCGAGAACGCGTACGCCGCGCGCCTCCACCCGCTTCTTAAGCGACTGGACCGGCACGCCGCTGGACCACAGCGCCGCCAGCGCCGGGTCGTCGACCTGATCGATGCGCGGCAGCGGCGGACCGTCGAGCTTGCCGGAGAAATCGAAGGTCCGGCCGACCAGCGCCGGATGGGCCAGCACATGGCTGTGGTCGTACAGCACGAAGGCGTTCAGCCCCTGTTCCACATACAGGACCTGCAGGAAGCGCGACAGATCGCCCAGCGAGACGCCGACCGCCACCTGCCCCAGATAGCGGCCGTCGCGCCGCACCGGCTGATAGAGGGTGACGAAGCTGTTCTGCGCCTCCTTCAGCCAGCGCGGGTCGGCCCAGCTGGCGGCGCTGCGGTTGGGGCCGTCCAGCACCTCCGGCGGGATGTCGCTGTCGCCCTGCATGTCGAAGGGCTCGGCCAGCAGTTCGCCGTTCAGCCGGCCGACGCGGACCCCAGTCAGGTCCGGGCGGATGAAGGCAAGGCCGGTAACGTCCGGCGCGCCGGCCAGCGCGCCGCGCAGCGTGTCGATCATCGCCGTGGTGTCGCCGGCGCGCAGGTCGCCGCGCTCCACCAGCCCGGCGACGAAGCGCGCCATCTCCCGCGCGGGGTCGAGCTGGTGGCGGACCCGCACCTCCACCCCGGCCAGCGCCAGATCGGCCTTGTCGTTCAGCAGGGCGAAGGTGTTGGTGCTGGCGCTGACCAGACCCAGCACCAGAACGCTGGCGACCGCCGCCAGCATCAGGGAGCCGAACCCCGCAACCAGAACCGCGGCGATGGGCAGCCGCAGCCGCCGACGCCCGGCGGGCTTCGGCTTCTGCGCCGGCTTCGCAGCCTTTGCCGGAACGGCCGGTGCGATCGGGGCGCGTGCTGACGGGGTGTCGGACATGCGCGGCAGCCTACCCGCCCGCCCGTCCGGCGGCAACCCGCCGGGCTGTATCCTTACGCGGATTTCATGCGGCCACGCTCACGCCGGGAAAGGCGCTATTCGCCGACAATCACCTTCACCCGGTGGCCGGGCGGCAAGGGCGTTCCGGGCGGCAGGTCGTTGATGATCCGGAACAATTCCTCGGCGTAAGGTTCCTGCGGCATGCGGCGGACGAAGCCGGCGACGCTGTCGCCGGGCTGCACCGTGGTCACCTGCACGCGGCGGGGGCGGTAGCGGGCGGCCTCCTCGGCGGTCAGGCGGTGGAAGCTGTTGGCCGCCGCCTGGAAATCGGCATCGAAACGCGCCAGCGCTCCGGCCGGCGCCAGGAAGGTGAAGCGGTACATCTTGCCATCCGGCGCGCGGATCGCCACCAGCCGGATGTCGGCACTGTCGCCATTGGACTCGCCGCGCGTGGTGGCGGTCGCCGCCGGCATGCCGCCGATGGTGATGCGCTGCAGGTTGGACAGATTGGCCCCCTTGCCCCAGACGCCGGTCAGGAAGGCGGCCGGGTCGGAGACGCCGGCGGCCGATCCGCCGTCGAAGGCCATGGCGGTGCCGTTCCGGCCCTTGGCGACCACCTGATCGGCGCCGTTCAGCAGCGCATAGCCCTGCGGCACGGTGAAGGCGATGCCCAGCTGCGGGTGGGCGAAGGTCCGGCCGCGGACATAGCCGTTCTCCGGGCTGTCGCCATAGACCATGCCGTCGACCGCCGCCAGGTAAGGATCGCGCGGGCGGGCGCCGCCCTGCGGCAGGGCACGGGCGAGGTCGGCGGCGCGGCGCACCCGCTCCTCGGTCGCCGGATGGCTGGCGAAGAAGTCGAAGCCGCCCTCGCCCTTGTTGCCGGCGCGCAGCCCCTCATACTGGCTGTCGCGCCGCAGCGTCTCCAGGAAGGTCGCCATGGCGAAGGGGTCGTAACCGGTGCGCCGCAGGGTCTCGACGCCGAGCTGGTCGGCCTCCAGCTCCTGCTCGCGGGAATAGCTGGCGACCACGGCGGTGCCGCCCAGCCCGGCAAGCTGCGCCAGCGTGTCGTTGCCGAACACCAGCCCGACCCCGGCGGCGAGAATCCCGGCGATGGTCTGCCGGGTCTGGCGCTGGGCCGAATGGTGGGCGGTGACATGGCCGATCTCGTGCGCCAGCACGCCGGCCACCTCCGCCTCGTCCTCTGCCAGCGCCAGCAGGCCGCGGGTGACGTAGACATAGCCGCCGGGCAGGGCGAAGGCGTTGGTCACGTCGCTGTCCAGCACGGTGAAGGTCCAGGGCTCGCGCGCCAGCGCGGTGGTGGCGGCGAGCTTGCGGCCGAGCTGGTCGATGTAGCCCTGCAGCCTGGCATTGTTCACCGCCCCGCCGAACTGGGCCAGGATCTTCGGATGCTCCTGCGCGCCGAGCGCCGCCTCGTCGCCGCCCGACAGCACATTGTCGAGCAGCCCGGCCTGGGCGCTCGGGACCAGGACGGGGGTGGCGGCCAGCCAGAGCGCGGCGAGCGCGGTGCGGAACGGCTTGCGGAAGGGGGCGTGGGTCGGCATACCGGTCAGAACCCCGCCCGGCGGCGGATGTTCCGCAACGACGGCATTCCCGATGCGACGTGTCACGCTCCCGCTTGTGTGCCTGCCGGTTCTGCTGCTGGGCTGGCTGCTGCTGGCCGCCGCCGCCTCGGCAGAGCCGCTGCGGGTCACCGCCGTTCTGGACGGCGATACGCTGGAGCTGGAGGACGGCCGACAGGTCCGGCTGGCGGGGATCGAGGCGGCAAAGCCGCCGCGCAGCGCCGGCTCCGGGGCCAATCCGGCCGACGGACGCGTCTGGCCGCTGGCGGAAGCGGCGACAAGGACGCTGAGCGATCTGGCGCTGGGCCGCCGCGTCCTGCTGCATGGGCCGGCGCCGGTCGACCGCCATGGCCGGCTGCTCGCCCATCTGGTGCGGGAGGATGGCCTGTGGCTGCAATCGGCGCTGCTGGTCCGTGGGATGGCGCGGGTCCACACCCGGCCCGACGCCCGCACCTATGCGGCGGAGATGCTGGCCGGCGAGGATACCGCACGCACCGCCGGGCGCGGGCTGTGGCGCAGCCGGGTCTATGCCGTGCGCGACGCCGCCGACGCGGACGAGCTTGCCCGCGACCGCGACAGCTTCCAGCTGCTGGAGGGGATGGTGCTGGCGGTGTCCAAGGGCGGCGGCGAGACCTGGCTGGATTTCGGCGCCGACTGGCGCAGCGACGTCACCGTCCATATCGGCCGCGCCGCGATGCGCGAGGTCACCCGCGCCGGCATCGATCCGCTATCCTACGAGGGCCGCCGCGTGCGCGTGCGCGGCTGGATCACGCTGCGCAATGGGCCGATGATCGAGATCACCCATCCCGAGCAGATCGAACGGCTGGAGCGGGAACCGGCCTCCGCCGCCCTGCGAAGCGGCAAGCCGGACGATGAAGATCCATGGGACGACCCATGGAATGAGGACGAAGCGGAGGACGACCCGGAATGATGAAGCCGTCGATTGCGCGTATGGGCGGGCGCCTGCTCGCCGCCTTGTTTCTTCTGTTTGGCGCCATGCCGATGCATGCGGCGCTGGCCGGCGGGCCGACATTGACGATCGCCGTCGCCGGGGCCGAGCGGGTTTTCGACCGCGACGCCCTGCTGGCCCGGCCCGACGCGGTGACCGTCGACATTCCCGCCGACATCTCCTATGGCCGGCCGATGAGCTATCGCGCCGTGCCGCTCGCCAGCCTGCTCGGCACCGGTGATTTCCCGCCCGGCGCCGTGCTGGAGGGGGTGGCGTCGGACGGCTTCACCGCACAGCTGCCGCCGGAGCTGTGCCTGCGCACCGGTCCCGACGGCGCCGTCGCCTTCCTGGCGGTGGAACCGGCCGACCGGCCCTGGCCCAACCTGCCGGGCAAGGAGGTGTCCGCCGGCCCCTTCTATCTGGTGTGGGTGCGGCCGGAGGCGTCGGGGGTGCGCAGCGAACAATGGCCCTACCAGCTGGCCCGCATCGTCGCCTCCGACGATCCGTTGCGGCGCTGGCCGCAGCTGGCGGTCGAGCCGGGGCTGGCCGCCGATTCGCCGATTCGCGCCGGGCAGGCGGTGTTCATCACCCAATGCATGGCCTGCCACACCCTGAACGGCGCCGGCAGCGCCACGATGGGTCCGGACCTGAACCGGCCGATGAACCCGACCGAATATCTCACGCCCGCCGGACTGAAAAGGCTGGTCCGCGATCCCCGCTCCGTCAGGACATGGCCGGGCCAGCAGATGCCGGGCTTCGATCCGGCGATACTGAGCGATGCCGATCTGGACCGCGTCGTCGCCTATCTGGGGCACATGGCGGGACGCAAGGCGCCCTGAAAAAAGATGCCCGGAGAAAAGATGCCCTGGGGAGGGGGCGTCACAGGATCGCGTTGAAGTCGTCCAGCAGCGTGGCGATGCGGCCGCTGTCGCTCTGGTCCATGATGACGCGGGCGCGCTTGCTCGCCTCCATCAGGTCGAGCGAGCGGATGCGCTTCTTCACCGCCGGCACCGACAGCGGCGCCATCGACAGCTCGCGCACGCCCAGCCCCAGCAGCAGCGCGCAATAGCGCGGATCGCCGGCGATCTCGCCGCAGACCGACACCGGGATGCGGGCGCGCAGGGCGGCCTCCACCGTGAACTGGATCAGCCGCAGCACGGCCGGATGCAGCGGGTCGTAGAGGGTGGCGACCTGTTCGTCGGCACGGTCGATGGCCAGCGTGTACTGGGTCAGGTCGTTGGTGCCGATGGAGAAGAAATCGGCGGCATAGGCCAGCGCGTCGGCCGCCAGCGCCGCGCCCGGCACCTCCACCATCACGCCCACCGGCGGCAGCGGATCGGCGATGGCGACGCCGCGGCGGCGCAGACGACGGGCGACCTGCCCCATCATCTCCCGCACCTTCTGCACCTCGGCGACCGAGGCGATCATCGGCAGCAGGATGCGCAGCGGCCCATGGGCGCCGGCCCGCAGCATGGCGGCCAGCTGGGTCTCCAGCAGCTTCGGTTCGCGCAAGCCCAGCCGGATGGCGCGCAGGCCCAGCGCCGGGTTGGCCGGCTCGCCATAGCGGCCGGCCATCCAGCCGGCCAGCTTCTCGCCGCCCAGATCCATGGTGCGGGCGGTGACGGTGCGGCCGCCCATCCCCTCGATCATGGTGCGCAGCACAGTGTACTGCTCATCCTCGTCGGGCAGATGGTCGCGGTTCATGAACATGAACTCGGTCCGCAGCAGGCCGATGCCCTGGGCGCCATGCTCCAGCGCCTGGTCCAGATCGCGGGGCAGCTCCAGGTTCGCCATCAGCGTCACGGCGGTGCCGTCGCGGGTGACGGCGGGCAGCTTGCGCAAGCTCTTCAATCCCTGGCGCTCGCGTTCGCGGGCGGCCCGGCGTTCGCCGTAGTCGTCCAGCACGTCGGCCGGCGGGTCGATCAGCACGCGGCCCTGCAGCCCGTCGACGATCACCGTCACGCCGTTGCGCACGCCGGCGAGCAGGCCGGGCGCGCCCAGCACCGCCGGCAGGCCGAGCGAGCGGGCGAGGATCGCCGTGTGCCCCTCCGCCCCGCCCAGCACCGTGGCGAAGCCGCCGACGACGGCGGGGTCGAGCAGAGCGGTGTCGGCGGGGGTCAGCTCCTCCGCAAGGATGATGCTGCCGGGAGCCAGGGTGCTGAAGGCCCGGTATTCCTGCTTCATCAGGTTACGGGTCAGCCGCCGCCCGACCTCGCGGATGTCGTCGATGCGCCCGGCCAGATAAGCGTCGTCCATGCCGGCGAAGGTGGCGGCGATGGCGGCGATCTCCGCCTGGATGGCGGCCTCCGCGTTGATGCGGTCCTGCTTGATGCGATGTTCCACCCCGCGGGTCAGGCGCGAGTTGGTGACCATCGACAGGTGCGCGTCCAACAGGAAGCCGATCTCCTCCGACGCCGAGTCGGGCAGGACCAGCGCCTTGCTCTTCAGCTTCTTGATCTGGCGGCGCGCCTTGGTCGCCGCCTCGTTGAAGCGGGCGACCTCCGCCTCGACCGCGTCGGGTTCGACGATGTATTCGGGGATGGCGACGGCGCCGCTTTCCACCACATGGGCCGGGCCGATGGCGATGCCGGGCGACACGCCGAGGCCGCGCAGGGCGCGTCCGGACCCGCCGGCAGACGTGCTCCAGGACTCAGGCGAGGGCGTTCCGCCGGAACCGCCGCGGTCGGGGCCGGCCACCGGGCCGCCGGTGGGGATGGCGGCCGGGACGGCGGAGGGCAGGTCACTCTTCATCGAACTTGCGGTTGATCAGGTCCAGGAGGGCGTCCATCGCCGCATCGGCCTGGGCGCCGCTGGCGCGCAGTTCCACACTGGTCCCCGGACCGGCGGCCAGCATCATCAGCCCCATGATCGATTCGCCGGACACCACGGAGTCGCCGCGGCGCACCGAGATCTCGGCATCGAAGGTGGCGACCAGCTTGACGAACTTGGCCGAGGCGCGCGCGTGCAGGCCGCGCTGGTTGGTGATGGTGGCGGTGCGGCGGATTTCACCGTCGGTCGGCGCCATGTCGTCGGGGTGGCTCATCGCGGGCGGTTCAGTCCGACAGGAGGGTGGAGGCGACGTTGATGTATTTCTGCCCGGCGTCGCGGGCGGCGATCACCGACTTGTCGAGCGGCTCGGTCTTGCGCACGCTGGCGAGCTTGATCAGCATCGGCAGGTTGACGCCGGCGATCACCTCCACCTTCGCCTTGTCCATGATGGAGATGGCGAGGTTGGAGGGCGTGCCGCCAAACATGTCTGTCAGCACCACGACACCCGATCCGTCATCGACCTCCGCCACCGAATTCAGGATGTCCTGGCGGCGCTGTTCCATGTCGTCGTCCGGCCCGATGCACACGGCGCGCACCTGCTGCTGTTCGCCCACGACGTGGAACAGCGCGGCGATGAACTCCTCGGCGAGCCGCCCGTGGGTGACAAGAACCATACCGATCATGGGACATCCTTCAAGGTTGGGTCCTCCCCGGAGACCTGCGCGCGGGCCGGTGCCGCAAGGCGCCTGTCCGCATCGCATCTGGATCGTTGGTTGGACGTATGGTCGTCAAGGCGCAATTTGCATCATCCCTGATGGGGGGCTTGGTGAGGGGCCTGATGGCCGGACTGCTGATTGCCCGGACCGGCGCCGGCGATCCGCAGCCCCAACCGCTCCAACTCGCGATGGCTCAGGTTGACCCGCAGCCCCTGCTCCTTCAGCCATCCCGCCAGCCGTTCGGCGACGAACACGGAACGGTGCTTGCCGCCGGTGCAGCCGATGGCGATGGTCAGGTAGCTCTTGCCTTCCTGATTGTAGCGCGGCAGCAGCGGGCGCAGCAGTTCGGTCAGGTTCCGGAAGAAGGCCGGGTAGTCGGCGTCGCCCTCCACCCGCGCGGCGACGGCCGGATGCAGGCCGGTCAGCGGTCGAAGCTCCGGATCGTAATGCGGGTTGGTCAGGAACCGCACGTCGAAGACCAGATCGGCTTCGCGCGGAAGTCCCTGGCGGAACGAGAAGGAGGTCACGAACACCTGCAGGGCTGCCTGGGCGTCACGCCGGAAATGTCCGGACAGGATGCGCCGCAAATCGTGAATGGACAGTTGCGTGGTGTCGATGGTGACGTCGGCCTCCTCCTTCAGCGGGAACAGCAGGGCGCGTTCGCGCTGGATGCCGTCGGGCACCGTGCGGTCCTCCGCCAGCGGGTGGCGGCGGCGCGTTTCGGTGAAGCGGCGCTGCAGCACCTCGTCGCCGCAATCCAGGAAGACGAGGCTGACGTCGAGGTCGCCGTCGCCCCGCAACTCCTCCAGCTCGTCCAGGAAGTTCTGCGCGGAAAAGTCGCGGGTGCGGCTGTCGATCACCAGGGCCAGCGGCCGGCGTTTCGGGTCGGCCTGCCGGATCAGGGCGGGGACCAGCGACAGGCGCAGATTGTCCACCGCCTCGTAGCCCAGATCCTCCAGCGCCTTCAGCGCCACCGACATGCCGGCGCCCGACAGGCCGGTGACCAGCACGACGCGCCCGCGGGAGGCAGCGGTGGCGGCGGAATCGCCCAACCCTTCGGAAGACGGCACGTCGGGAGATGTCATGATGTGACCGGGCTCGGCTGGGCGGACAGGCTGGCTGGCACCCGGTCCAGCCGGCCGCCGCACAGGCTGGCGACGGCAAGGCGGATCTTGGCGGGGGTCGAGGCGTCGAAGGCGCAAAGCCCGAGGCGGGGCAGGGCGACGCCCTGCAGCGTCTCGGTCTCCGCCTCCGGCAGGCGCTCCACCTCCAGACGGGAAACCAGATCGACGACGAGACCGACGGGAGCGGACGGGGCCGAGGGAACGGGCAGGATGCCAACGCCCCGCACCTCCAGCAGCCCGGCCAGCGTGGGCGGGGCAGAGGCGGTCAGGCGGCCGGGCTCGCTCTGCAGCACCACCCGGTCATCCGCGACCAGCAAGGCGCCGCCATCGATCAGTCGCAAGGCCAAATCCGATTTTCCCCGTCCGGACTCTCCACGCAGCAGCACGCCGATTCCGGAGAGCAAGACGCAGGTGCCGTGAATCGTCACCATAGTCTGGCGAAGGTGAGACGTGGCGCTGATTCTGTCAATGGAAACGGAACGGTGGCCCATGATGTCAGGCGGGGAAACCTGTCCGGGCTCCCCCATCCGCTTCCGACCGTTCTTTCGGTCTGATTGCTTGGGCGGCGTGATGGATCGGGCGGTGGGGCCCCTCAGGCGCCGACGGCGCCGCGGGGGGTGCGGCGGATCGCCTCCAGCTCCATGGCCAGCGCGTCGCGGCGCCGGATCATCTCGTCCAGATCGTCCAGCTCTGCCGCCTCCTGGCAGGCGTCGCGGAAGTCCTTTTCCCGCTTCAGCCGCACCAGCAGGACCTTGTAGTTGTCGGCGATGCTGGCGAGGTGGCGCTGCGCGCCCTGCAGCGCTTCCGCCAGTTGCGTCCGCTCCTGCGCGGAGTCCCGCATCAGCTTCGCCAGTTCCCCCTGTTGCCGCCCGGCATCGCGGATCAGGCGGGCCAGACGGTAACGGCGCAAATCGACGACCTCCGCCGAAGCGGCGCCGAAGCCGGCGGGACGGCGACCGGAACTGCGCGGAAACCGCACGGGGGACTCGGGTGGAGCGGACTCAGGCATGGCAACCCCACATCCTTGTTCCGGGCTGTGGTCACCCTCTTCCAAGCCTATGGAGCGAAAGCAAACAACCGGACCGATATGGTCCCGGTGCCTCGGCAGCCGGCAGGAGAGAGCGATCTGAGCCATGATCGGTGCTTACAGGCGGCTTGTCTAGCCGAGAGTGCAAAGGATGTATGAAATTCCGCAGAGCTTCTTACAGCAGAGGCAGGGTCACGACGAAGTCGGCACCATCGATGCTCCCATCCGATATCTTCCTATTTTGCGCAAATACTGAACCGTTGTGCGCACCGACTATTTGTTTCACGATCGATAGTCCGAGACCGGAGTGGGTGCCGAACTTTTCGCCCGCCGGCCTCTCGGTATAGAAGCGGTCGAAGATCGCCTCCTCCTTCCCTTCCGGGATGCCCGGTCCCTGGTCCGACACCACCACGGTGACGCTGCGGCCGTTGCGCCGGGCGGTCAGCCGCACCAGACCGCCGGGCGGCGAGAAGGACAGGGCGTTGTCGATCAGGTTCTGGAACAGCTGGGTCAGCCGCCCCTCCAGCCCCGGCACCACCAGCCGCTCGCCCGCCGTCACGTCGACGATGACACGCGGCGGCGCGGCGGCGGCCCCTCCCGTCCCGCCGGCCGCCACCGGTTCCTCGACGGTTTCGGCCACGGTTTCGGCGACAGTCTGACGCAGCTCCGCCAGCATCGCCAGCAGCAGGCCGATGTCCACCGGCTCCGGTTCGGCCCGCGACAGCTCGGCATCCAGGCGGGAGGCGTTGGAAATGTCGCTGATCAGGCGGTCCAGCCGCTGCACGTCGTCGGCGATGATCGCCATCAGCCGGTCGCGGTGGCGCGGATCGCTGACGCGGCCCGCCGTCTCCACCGCGCTGCGCAGCGAGGTCAGCGGATTCTTGATCTCGTGTGCGACATCGGCGGCAAAACGTTCGATGGCGTCCATCCGCGTCCACAGCGCGTCGGTCATCTCGCGCAGCACGCCGGACAGCTCGCCGATCTCGTCGCCGCGGCGGGTCAGGTCGGGAATCTCGGCATGGCGCCCGTGGCTGGTGCGCAGCCGGTCGGCAGCCTGGGCCAGCCGGCGGATCGGCCGGGCGATGGTGCCGGCCAGATAGAAGGACAGCCCCACCGTCACCAGCAGCGCCACCGCGAACACCCGCAGGATGTCGAAGCGGACGGAGCGGATGGCGCGGTCGATCTCGCCGCCGCCGCGGGTCAGCAGCACCGCGCCCAGCACCTCGCGGTAGCGCTGGACCGGCACCGCCACCGTCAGCAGCAGTTCCGGGTCGCCGCCGGCGCCGTCGACACGCCAGACGGTGGCCGCCGCCTCGCCGCTCAGCGCGCGTTCCACGTCCGGATTGGGCTCGCCCGGCTGCTCGCGGTAGACCGGCAACCCCTCCCGGCTCGGCACCACGTCGATCAGGCGGGTGTAGAGGTCGTTGATCGCGCGCGACAGCGGGTCGCCGGCCGGCGGGGAGGGCAGCTCGCGGATTTCGATGCGGCCCTGCGATCCCACCAGCACCCGGCTGTCGGACAGCATGCGTCCGTCGATGTCGTACAGACGGGTGCGCGTCGCCGTCGCCTCCGCCAGGCGGCGGATCATCGGCCGGGCCAGTTCGGGCGCCAGTTCGAACCGCTCGCCCCCCTCGTCGCCGGTGGGGGAGGGTGCGGTCAGGATGCGGTTGACCGCCCCTTCGCCGAGCGCCGAGGCGAAGATGCGCGCCTCCGTCTCCAGCGCCTCGGTCTCCGCCTGGATCAGCCGGTCCTGATAGCGGCCGAGATAGAGCAGGCCGGCCATCAGCAGGACCAGCGCCAGCACGTTCACCGCAAGGATGCGCAGGGTCAGCGGCGACACGCGCCGTCTGGTCCCGCCCCGGCCCAGCGTGGACACCGCGCTATTCCTTGTACCGGTAGCCGACGCCATAGAGCGTTTCGATCTGGGCGAAGTCGGGGTCGACCGCCTTGAACTTCTTGCGCAGCCGCTTGATGTGGCTGTCGATGGTGCGGTCGTCGACATAGACATGCTCGCCATAGGCCGCGTCCATCAGCTGGTCGCGGTTCTTCACATGGCCCGGCCGCTGGGCCAGCGCGCGAACCAGCAGGAATTCGGTCACGGTCAGGTCGATCGGCTGGCCCTTCCAGCTGCAGGCATGGCGGGCGCCGTCCAGCAGCAACGGGCCGCGGGTGATGAGCTGGCCCGGATCGGCCTCCACGGTCTCGCCGCGCAGCGCCTCGCGCCGCAACAGCGCCCGGATGCGCTCGATCAGCAGGCGCTGCGAGAAGGGCTTCTTGATGTAGTCGTCGGCCCCCATGCGCAGACCCATCAGCTCATCCAGCTCGTCGTCCTTGCTGGTCAGGAAGATGACGGGCATCTGGCTGGTCTGTCGCAGACGTTGCAGCAACTCCATGCCGTCCATGCGCGGCATCTTGATGTCGAGCACGGCGAGGTCGGGCGGGCGCTGGCTCAATCCGCGCAGCGCCTCGGCGCCGTCGGTATAGGTGCGCACGTCGAAGCCTTCGGCCTCCAGGGCGATGGAGACCGAAGCCAGGATGTTGCGGTCGTCATCCACCAGGGCGACGGTGTGGGCCATGGTCGTAACAGATCCTATTGAAACGGGTCAGGTCGGGTCGGGATGGTCGAAGTGCCGGTTCGCAGAAATGTTAGCGGAAACATCAGGCATAGGAGGAGTGGTCATTCCAATACTTTATGCCAGAGTCCAGGTACCAGAGGCAGTTTTCTCTTTTCCCGCAGCATTTGTATGGTCCAATATGGCGGCAATGCGGCGCCGAACAACGGTGCCGCGCGGGAGAACGCACTCGTTTTGGAATGAGTTTTTCGAATGCCCTTCCCGCGTCCTCTCCGTCCGGCGCCACGCCGGTCGGCAAGGAGGGCGCGATGCCGCCGGGCACCGGCCGGAGCGGCCCGGATTCCGCCATCCCGGCTGCGGCAACCGTGCCTCCGGCAACCATGGCTGCGGCCTTGGGCGCCCGGCGCCTGATGCGCGCCTGCGACCGCGCTACGCTGGCGACCGTCCAGCGGCCGGCCGATGACGGTGACGCGGTGGCGGCGGACGCGGCCGGCTGGCCCTATCCCTCGCTGGTGCTGGTGGCGTTCGATCATGACGGCAGTCCGCTGCTTCTGCTCTCCACGCTGGCCGACCACACGCGCAACCTGCTGACCGACGGCCGGGTCGGGTTGTTGTTCGACGGCACCGCCGGACTGGCGCAGCCGCTGACCGGCGCCCGCCTGTCGGTCCTGGGCCGGGCGGAGCGGTCGGACGATCCGATCCACCGCCAGCGCTATCTGCGCCGCCATCCCGACGCCGCCTTTTATGCCGGCTTCGCCGATTTCGCGGTCTACCGCGTGGCGGCGGAGCGCGCCCATCTGGTCGCCGGCTTCGGCCGCATCCACTGGCTCTCCGCCGCGGAACTGGACCTGCCCGCCGCAGCCCCCGCCCTGGCGGCGGGCGAGGCAGCGCTGCTCGACCACCTGAACGGGCAGCGGTACGGCTCCCGACTGGCGCCCGCCTCCGATGGTGAGGGCGACAGCTGGAGCCTGACCGGAGTGGACCCGGAGGGATGCGACCTGCGACGCGGGGGGTACGTCGCCCGCGTCGATTTTGAGCAGAGAATCCATGACCCCGAATCGGCTAAACTGATGCTGGACACGCTGATCCGGCCGCAGGACGGGTCCGGACAACCCGGAGGATCGACATCCGGGACCGAAAAGGCTGGAACCGCAACAGCCGGCGACGAGGGTGCCTGACGGACCCCGGCGCCGGAAAGAACAACAAGAAGATAAAAAGAAGAACAAGAAGAACGGTCAGCAAGAAGAAAACAACGAGAGAGACGAGAAGCCAACCGTCAGCCTGAACGACCAGCCGAGAGGTCGCTTCGACACCACCGGGCGCCGCACCAAAAACAAGAACGCGGCGCGCGGGCACGCGCAACCAGGAGAACACTTCAGTGGACCATAACGGATCGACCCGTTTCCCGTCCGGGCCATTGGCCCCCAGACCTGTCGCCTCAGGACCGCCTTTTGCACCGTATCGTCGCCGCACCCCGCCGGTGCAGCGCATAGCGGCGGGTTTCCAACCCGGCCGCCTCTTCGGACCGGCACCCCGCTGATGCGGCGGACGCCTTCCATCTGACGACACGACAACGGACGAAAGAACGGCCGGACCGGCCGCGGGACCCCCGGCGAGGGGCATGCCCGGGCGCAAGGGGACCGGCCCAGCCTTCGAGAGGGACGATATGACTGGACATACGCGGACGCGGAACAAGAAGCTCCTGGCCTGGGTCGAGGAGATCGCGCTGAAATGCAAGCCGGAGCGCGTTCACTGGTGCGACGGGTCGCAGGAGGAATATGACCGTCTCTGCAACGAGATGGTGGAAGCGGGCACCTTCATCCGCCTGAACGAGGCCAAGCGCCGGAACTCCTTCCTCTGCCGCTCCGATCCGGGCGACGTCGCCCGTGTCGAGGACAGCACCTACATCTGTTCCAAGACGCGCGAGGAAGCCGGTCCGACCAACAACTGGATGGACCCGGAGGAGATGAAGGCCAAGCTGGACGGCCTGTTCGAAGGCTGCATGCGCGGCCGCACCATGTATGTGGTGCCGTTCAGCATGGGTCCGCTGGGCTCCGACATCGCGCACATCGGCGTGCAGATCTCCGACAGCCCCTATGTCGCGGTCAACATGCGCCTGATGACCCGCATGGGCCAGAAGGTTCTGGACATCCTGGGCGACGGCGACTTCGTCCCCTGCCTGCATTCCATCGGCGCCCCGCTGGAGCCCGGCCAGCAGGACGTGGCCTGGCCCTGCAATGCCGACAACAAGTACATCGTCCACTTCCCGGAAGAGCACCGCATCGTCTCCTATGGCTCCGGCTACGGCGGCAACGCGCTGCTCGGCAAGAAGTGCTTCGCGCTGCGCATCGCGTCCTCCATGGGCCGCGAGCAGGGCTGGCTGGCCGAGCACATGCTGATCCTGGGCGTGGAAAGCCCGACCGGCGAGAAGACCTATGTCGGCGCCGCCTTCCCGTCGGCCTGTGGCAAGACCAACTTCGCCATGCTGGTCCCGCCGAAGGAGTTCGAGGGCTGGAAGGTCCGCACCATCGGTGACGACATCGCCTGGATCAAGCCGCAGCCCGACGGCACGCTGCGCGCCATCAACCCGGAGGCCGGCTTCTTCGGCGTCGCCCCCGGCACCAGCGTGAAGTCGAACCCGAACGCGTTGAAGACGCTGGATCACAACGTCATCTTCACCAATGTCGCGCTGACCGACGACGGCGACGTGTGGTGGGAAGGCCTGACCGACGAGGCGCCGGCCCACCTGATCGACTGGCAGGGCAAGGATTGGACGCCGGGCTGCGGCCGCGTCGCCGCCCACCCGAACAGCCGTTTCACCGCCCCCGCCGCCCAGTGCCCGTCGATCGACCCGGCCTGGGAGGATCCGGCCGGCGTTCCGATCAGCGCCTTCATCTTCGGCGGCCGCCTGTCGAAGACCTTCCCGCTGGTGTTCGAGGCCTACAACTGGCGCGAAGGCGTCTATTGGGCCGCGACCATGGGCTCGGAGGCCACCGCCGCCGCCGTCGGCCAAGCCGCCATCCGCCGCGATCCGTTCGCCATGCTGCCCTTCTGCGGCTACAACATGGCCGATTACTGGAACCACTGGCTGTCGATGGAAGGCAAGGTCGAAAGCCTGCCGCGCATCTACCGCGTCAACTGGTTCCGCAAGGACGAGAACGGCAAGTTCGTCTGGCCGGGCTTCGGCGACAACATGCGCGTGCTGAAGTGGATCGTCGACCGCGTCCGCGGCCGCGCCACCGACGTTGCGGAATCGCCCTTCGGCTATTCCCCGCGCTACCAGGATCTGAACTGGTCCGGCCTGAACTTCCCGGCCGACAAGTTCGCCAAGATCATGGACATCGACCGCAAGGAGGCCGAGGCCGAGGCGCGGGACCAGGAGGAACTGTTCAACCGCTTCGGCGACCGCCTGCCGGAGGAGATCGAGCAGCAGCGCCTCGCCGTCCTGAAGCGGCTGGAGAACAGCCCGGACGTCTGGCGCATCGGCTGACCGGCTGAAGCCGTCGGCAGGTAAGGCCTGTCAGCAGGTAAGGATAGGGGCTGCCGCAAGGCAGCCCCTTTTCCGTTGCGGCGGCGAAGATGAACGGGAATTCATCTGAAACCGGCCCGCCGGCGGTGGTGTCGGGGGGCGGGAGCGCCGAGCCTCAGCCTTTGCAAGGCGATGCCATCCTTACCTGCCGCATTTGCCTGTCGGTGATTTAACCGGCATGTCAAAAAGATCGGGCATAAAGTCGCCCGCGCCGGTTCGCGCATGCCAGGGAGGGCGACCACATGTCCGATCATCAGATTCCACCGCAGGATGGCCCACCGCAGGACGGTGACGACTCCGTGGAGCCGACCTTTCCGTCAGCCGATCCGGAGGACGCCGGCGGCCTGCTGTCGTCCAAGCGCCAGCCCTGCGCCATCAGCGGCAAGCGCCGGCCGAAGCGCGACCTGATCGCGCTGGACGCGCTGCGCCCCAGCCTGGCCGACCGCATCCGCCATGACCACCCGCATCTGGAACCGGACGCGCAGATCAGCCGGCAGGAACTGGCGCGCTACCGCTCGCTCTATGTCGCCGAACTGCTGAAGGAGGAGCATGGCGAACTCAGCGAACTGGACCGCGAGGTCGCCGAAAGCCTCGCCCGGCACGAGACGCTGGCCGAGAACCCGGAGGAGGAGTACGACGACCACCGCACGCTGGGCGAACGGCTGTCGGACGGTCTCGCCAGCTTCGGCGGCAGCTGGGCCTTTCTGATCTCCTTCGCCGTTGTCCTGTGCGTATGGATGCTCATCAACATCCTCGAAGGCGAAGCGCGGGCCTTCGATCCCTACCCCTTCATCCTGCTGAATCTGCTGCTGTCCTGTCTGGCCGCCATCCAGGCGCCGGTCATCATGATGAGCCAGAAGCGGCAGGAGGCGAAGGACCGGCTGCGTTCCGAAAACGACTACCGCGTCAACCTGAAGGCCGAGCTGGAAATCCGGCACCTGCATGAGAAGATGGACTATCTGATCCAGCGCCAATGGCAGCGGCTGACCGAGATCCAGCAGCTGCAGCTGGAGATCATGCAGGAAAAGCGGCTGCGCAAGTGAACCGGACGCCGCCCGGCAAGACCATTGCCGGGCGGCGCATCAGCGCTTGCGGCGGCCGTCCAGTTCCAGCATGCCGCGCAACGCGGCGATGGTCTTGCTGAGCGGCGTCGGTTCGCCGGCAGGCTTGGTTTCCGGCGTGGCCGGCTTTGCCGTCTCCGGCAGAACATCCGGCGGCTTGGCGTTGGGCGGCGTCCCTGCCTCCGGCGTTGCCGATCCGCTGCGGGCCGGCGGGCGCGGCTTGGCGGCGCGGGGTTTCGGCTGGGAAGCGGGCGGCGAATCCCGCTGCACCTCGTCCTCGATCAGCCCGCGCAGGGCCTTCATCGCCTCCTCGACTTCGCGCTCCTGGGCGGAGCGGCGGCCGGCGGGCGCCGGTTCCTGTTCCTTTTCCTGTTCCGGGGCAGGAGGTTCCGGTGCCGGATCGGGATCGCCCCAGCCGGCGGGCACCGTCCAGTCATCCCCGCCCCGGTCAGGCTCCGGATCATCCGGCTCCTCGCGACGGACAGGCTTTTCGACCGTCCTGCCGGTGTTGCGCGGTCCCTTGGCCGGCGGCGCGGCGTCCTCCTCTTCCTCCGCCGGCTCGTTCGCCGCGTCCTCGATCATGGAGCGCAGGGCGGCGAGGGTCCGGTCGAAGCCTTCCTCATCCTCCGGCGGCGGGGGCGGGCGCTGGGCCCGGCGTTCGGCGCGATGCTGGTCGAAGTCGAGCGGCTCGGCAGGCGGCGGCACGGGCTTCGCCGGACGGTTGGCGGAAGCCGGGACGGGCTTCTCCGGGTCGCGGATGGCGAAGGACAGGATCTCCTCCTCCGACGGTTCCTCGCCGTCCGAACCGTCGTCTTCGAGATCGTCCTCCCGGCCGCCATCCCCGGACTCCAGTTGCCAGGGATCGGCCCCCGCATCCGCGCCGTCGTCCTCGAAATCCCTGCGCACCAGGACCTTGTGCGAGAAGACCGGCGGCCCGTCCTGCTCGTCTTCACGCGGATCCGGCCGGTCGCCGACGGGACCGCCAAAGGACGGGGGTTCGGCAAAGCTTGCAGCGCGGCCGGCCCAGGGCTCCGGAGCAGGGTCGTCCTCATCGTCGTCGGAGCCATAGGCCTGCGCCAGCAGCCGGCGCATCGCCATCAGCGTCTCGTCACCATTATCGTCGGGATCGCCATCTTCGGACTCGGCGCCGTCCGGATCAGCGGTATCGCCCACCTCGTCGCGGGCCGGCTCCGGCCGCTCGTCGTTGGCGGCAGTCCTGACATCGCTTGGCGCCGGTTCATCGTCCCAATCGTTGGACCAATCATCAGACGGCGACGGACGGCCCAGGCGCGCCGCCATGTCGGCGAGCGAAACGGGTTCCCACAGCGGAGCGGCGCCATCCTCCGCCGGACCGTCGGCCACGAGGTCGGACAGCGGACGTTCCGACACCGGCTTGCCGCGAACAGGCGCCGGAGGAGGGGGAGGGGGCTCCGCATCGGCCGTCCTGTCCCGGCCGCCGTCACCACCGCGCAACGAGGCGAGCAGGCCGTTCAGTGCCGCCAACGGCGCATCGAAGGACGGCTCGTCATTGCTGGCGGCGGGGAGGCCGGCGGCCGGGGGGTCGGCCAGGATCGGCCGGCTTTCGATGTCGCGGGAGTCGCAGCGCGAGCAGCGGTAATGCGGCGCGATCGACAGAACCGGGTAATTGGGGCCGAAGCGCCGTTCCAGCATGGAACGGGGCAGCACGCCGCCATGTCCGCAGGCGCGGCAGCGCAGTTGCACGTCGGCGTCGATGTCGCGGAGGAACAGCATACGGGCCATGCCGCCCAGTATAGCGGCGGCCCCGCGGCTTTCCCATTCGTTTCAGTGCCGCCCCGGCCCCACAAGGTCCCGGTCCTGCGGGACTAGTCAGACCGCGCGGGTGACGGTCAGGCCCTGTTCGGACAGGCTGTCGAAGACGTCCTTGAACTTCCGCAGATAACGGGTGCGGTAGGCGTCGAAATCGGCGGCGATGGCCGCCTCGGCGTTCTGGGACTTCTTGAACTCGGACACGCGGTGGGCATTCTCGGCGCGGTACAGGGCAAAAGCGCCCTTCGTCACCAGATCGTTGCCGACCGGGTCTGCATTTTTCGATTTGTCGCTGTTCATCAATCCATGTCCAGATGGAGTGGGCATCCGGCCGCCAGGGTTGGGTGATTGGGACCGGATGATCGGAGCCGGTAATCGGCGGAGACTGCGATACGACCCTGCAGCCGTATCAATGCGTTGCAGCCACCGGGAAAAGCCTACGCCCGCTTTCCCACACCCGCAATGCTGCGACGCACCATCATGCCACCACCCCGCGCAGGGCGGCCATGCGGTCACGGTCGACGCGGATGCGGTCCAGATGCTGGGCGATCACCACGGTGATGGCCAGGGGAAGCTCTTTCGCCATCGCTTCTTCGTAACGGCGCAGGCATTCGCTTTCGCCGCGCTCGACCTCCTGGATGATGGTGGCGCGTTCATGGCCGAGCACGGCGGATTTCAGTTCCAGGAAGAAGCGATGGGCACCGCCCAGCATCGTGCCGCCCATGTCCGGCGCACCGCCCTGTTCGGCGACCAGCCGCTGAATCTCGCGCACGATGGCGCCGCGCTGGGCGGCGAGATCGTTGAACAGCGCCTTCAGATCCTCGTCCTCGGCGGATTCCGCGGCCTGCCGGTAGCCTTCGTGGCTGTCCTCGACGATGCGGATCAGGTCATTGAGCGTATCGACGATCTCGTCTTTTTCCATGGCGGCAGGCCCTCCCATGCGTCCCCTACGCTGCCACAACCCGGCGGCAGGGCCGAATGTTCCAACCTGCCACCGGGGGCAATACCAGTGCGACCGGCCAGAAGCCGGCCGCCGCCTCCTTACGCCGACGCTTTGGAAAGGCCGCGCGCGGCGGGCGAATGGCGGCCGATCAGGCCGCGGAACATCCCGGCCCGCCACAGGCCGACACAATGACCGCCGAGCCCCATCGCGTCCGACACCAGCCCGAAGACCGATCCTGCCAGCAGGTTGTGCCCCGCCCCGACAACGGTCGCCATGACGAAGAACACCCGCATCCGTCCGACCGCCGTCTGCCAGCGGCCGAGCGTCGCCAGCATGAAGCCGGTGGCCGACAGCGCCGACATCGGCCCCTGCCAGCTCAGCACCGCCACGGCCAGCGCCGCCGGCACCGTCAGCCCATAGAGCAGGCCGAGCGTCCGGGAGGGCTGGCGGCGGACGCGCACCGCCATCTGGATCAGCCCCAGTCCGCACATCATCATGCCTGTCTGTGCGCCCAGCAGCAGGAAATGGAGCAGGAACAGCGAGGAGGCCGCCGCCTGCGCCAGCAGGATCGCCCGCCGACCGCCGAGAAGCGTCGACAGGGTGGCGGCCGACAGCCCGGCAATGCCGGTCATGGCAACCGTCGGGATCGTGGCGGGGAATGCCGAGAGGGTCGGAAGATAATCGAGCAGAAAGACCGTCATGGAGCGCCTTCGCATGAAGAACATGCCGCAGTGCAGCGAAGGCGGCGGACGCTAGTCCCGGACGGTTAACCAGATATGAACATCGATGTGACCGGAAACAGACCAAAAGATGGATGCCGGAATGTCCCCGACAGTTTGGAGACGCAATCATGTGGATCGTGCTGGTAACTCCGGTGATTATTGTGTGTTCTCTGCCCTACCGCGCCTCCATGGCAAGGGTTGCGAAAGGTTTGTCAGGCGGCGGCCCAACGATTTCGGAGAGGATCCTGCCCATCCTTGCCGTTGGCTTTGAAGGCGCGCGGCGGCATTCTCGCACCGTCATGGCAGCATCGTTATCGACGATGTCCTTAATCGACGCTGGCGGACCGGGATCGGGGGATCATCCGGTAATTGGCGCAATCCGGACGAACTGGGGGAAACATCATGGCGCTGTACGGCCGCCATCCTGCCTCGCTTGGCTGGGAACCGAAGCCGAAATCGGGCAAGACCGGCGAAGCGCGCGGCCACGGTGGCCGTGCCGGCCGCAACGGGCATCTGTGCTGCGCCTGCGGCCGGCCGGTCCGTGCCGGCGACCCGCATTGGGCCGGACATGGCCATCAGAACCCCTGGCACTATGCCTGTGCCGAGCGGGCCGGCCTTACATGGTCATGGGCGGGCCGCCCGGCCGAGCCGCCGCTTCCGGCCGCGGAGATGGACTGACCGCGCCGCCACTCGCCCCGGCCTGCGCCTCTTCGCGCCCGCGCCGGTAGGCATCGCGTTCAGCCTCCAGGATGGCATCGGCCAACCGCCTTTCGAACTCGCGCTCCACGAGCGCGGAGAACAGGTCGATGCGGAAGCGGGCCTGCAGCGACCGGCTCAGCCGGCGGGCTCTTTCGATCGGCGGCATCGGCGTTCTCCTTTCGGCTGAGGGACAGTGCCGCCCAGCTTCAAGGATGATGGGCGATCCCGGCAACCGCGCCATCGGCGAACCGCCAACGCAAAGGAGAGCGCCCATCCGCACCCATCGGTGCGAACCGCTCGTCAGAAAAAATTGGATTTTGAAAGGGAGCGGCTCAAGGCCAGTTGCCATGCGGACGGCATGGCGTTTGGAGCGGGTGAAGGGAATCGAACCCTCGTCGTAAGCTTGGGAAGCTTCTGCTCTACCATTGAGCTACACCCGCGCGCCCGCTGTTTATAGGCGACTGCCGCGGCGGATACAAGAGCGGAATCAAGCACTCCCGGGAGCGGGATCGGCGACCGGCGGCGCGGGCGTGACGGTACTCGTGGCGGCATTGGCGGTGGCCGGGGCGGTGGCCGGGATAGCGGCGTGCTTCGCCGGGGACGGCCCGTCGGGGCGGCCGGAGATGGCACGGGCGACACCGTCGGCGATCACGCGCTGGCAATGCTCGGCCAGCGCCTTGCGGCTGCTGAAGCCGTCGATGGTCACCGGCGGGTGGAACTCCACCTCCACCGTCATGCCGCCCAGGCGGAAGGCCTGCCACAGGTGCGGCGCCAGATCCATGTCGCCGTACCACGCATAGAAGGGACGGAAGGCGAAACCCATCGGGATGCCGTCCAGCCGGGTGGCGGCGATGCTGACCGGCTGGACCGTCAGCGGACGTCCGTCGATGCGGCGGGCGGCGACGGCGAACAGGGCGGTCTTGAACGGCAGCGTGCGGTTGCCGTCGCTGGAGGTGCCCTCCGGGAACAGGATCAGGCTGTCACCGGCATCCAGACGGCTGCCGATGTCGTCGCGCTGCTTGTCGACCGTGGTCCGCGCCTTGCGTTCGACGAACACCGTGCGCTGAAGCCGGGCGAGCAGGCCGAAGAAGGGCCAGCTCCCGACCTCCGACTTGGCGACGAAGGAGCCGGGGATCTGCGAGCCCAGCACCGTGATGTCCAGGTAGGAGGAGTGGTTGGACACGAACAGCACCGGCCCGTCGGCGACACGCTGGCCGCGCACCACCACGTCCAGCCCCATCAGCCGGGCGCAGGCCCGGTGATAGAAGGGCGGCAGGGTGCGGCACAGCCGCCAGCCGCGCGCCACCGCCAGGGCCTGCAGCGGGATCAGCAGAAGCGTCCACAGCAGGTACAGCGTCAGGCGCAGGGCGCCGCGGCCGGAAGACCCCAAGGCGCGCGCGGTGCGGGTCATGATCGCCTCAGCCGGCTTGGCTGTCGCGGCTGCGACGTTCGTAATGCTTGAAATACTTGTCGGTGATCAGATCGGTCTTCACCACGATGCAGACGTCGGTGGTGTTGAACTGGTGGTCGATGACCGCGCCGTCGCCGATGAAGCCGCCGAGCCGCAGATAGCCCTTGATCAGCGGCGGCAGGATGTTCAGCGCCCGTCGCGGGTCGATGTGCTCCTTCGCCATCCGGTCCAGCGACACGAAGCGTTCCGGCAGCGCCGTCGCCCGCAGATCCGCCGGGGCAAGATGATGGTGGTAGAGGTAGGACAGCGGCTCCGCCATGGCGTCCGGATCGGTGCCGGGCAGGCTGGCGCAGCCGAACATCAGGGCGATGTCGTGCTGGAACACATAGGCCGCGATGCCCTGCCACAGCAGCTGCATGCTGCCGCGCGTGCGATAGCCGGCGTCGACGCAGGACCGGCCAAGCTCCAGCACCTCGCCGGGATAGCCGGCGAGGCGGCCGATGTCGTACTCGTCGCTCGAATAGAAGCGGCCGACCTTCTCGGCGGCGGGACGGCGGATCAGGCGGTAGGTGCCGACCACCATGTCGGGTCCGTTGCCGCGGGAATGGTCGATGACCAGCAGATGGTCGGCGACGCCGTCGTAATCGTCGAAATCGCGCCCCCGGGCCTGCATCTCGGGGGAGGGGATCGCCGCCATCTCTTCGTAGAAGACGCGGTAGCGCAAGGCCTGCGCCCAGTCGATCTCCTCAGCGGAGCGGGCCAGCCGCACTTCCAGCGTGCCGAGGCGGATGCCGTCCATCGCCCTTTCGCCGCCGCTTTCCTTTTCGCCGCCGGCCTCGATACCGGCAACACCGGCGGCGGACGCCTCGCGCCGCTCCGGGCTAGTCCGGGTCATGCCCGGCTGGTCCAAGCTTGCATCAGCCATGTCGACGGTCCGCTGCGATGGTTCTGGACTGTGCACCGCGCCGGCTTGCCGCCGCCAGGCCACGGGCGGCCAGGGTCGGGACGGACAGCGTCGCACGCACCACAAGGCATAACACGATCCGCCGGTTGCCGGTCAACCGACATCGTCGCGTGCCGTCAGCCGAAACCTGTTGCGACCTTCGGGGATCGTCCGCTTCGGGGAGGCGACCCGTTGGGACTCTGGATGTCCCGGGTGGGACCGCGGATGTCCCGGCAGCCAATGCGGAAGGAAGAAGCGGGAGAGGGCAGGCACGGGCGGCGGCGCCGTCATGACGCCGGTCCGCCCTGCGGAAGCCCCGACCCTTAGGCGCCGCGGCGGGCGCGGGTGCCGAGACCGATCTGCTTGGCCAGCGAGCTGCGCTGGCGGGCATAGTTCGGCGCGACCATCGGGTAGTCGGTCGGCAGGCCCCAGCGTTCCCGGTATTCTTCTGGAGTCATATTGTACGCCGTCTTGAGATGACGCTTCAGCATCTTCAGCTTCTTGCCGTCTTCCAGGCAGACAATGTAGTCCGGCGTGACCGACTTCTTGATCGGCACGGCGGGCTGCGGCCGCTCCTCCGCCACCACCGGTTCGGTACCGACGTTGGCCAGCGACTTGTAGACCTGTTCGATCAGTGTCGGAAGATCGGTCAGCGAGACTGTATTGTTGGAGACATGCGCCGCCACGATCTCCGTGGTCAGAGACAACAGCGCGTTGGAAGGGGACCCGTTGCTCATGTAAGCTTGCTCCGCGGCATTCGTACCTCACCATATAAAGAGGTTTTCTGAATCGTGCAATATCCATCCTTTGGAACAAAGAGGAATCGGTGACCGAAAAAATCTCTGCAGACTTGTTTCTCGACATCACCTCGCAGGTTTGTCCGTTAACCTTCGTCAAGACCAAGTTGATGGTAGAGCGGATGGACGCGGGGCAGACACTCGAAGTCCGGCTGAATGCCGGTGAACCCTTGGAAAACGTTCCACGATCCTTGATCGAGTTGGGTCACAGCATTCTGTCTGTCCACCCCGAACGATTGGATGATCCTGACGGAGTCCACCGCCTGATCGTGCGGAAAAATTAACCCCTATGCCCCATCGAGATCGCGGCGCAGGACAAGTGCCGCGACCCGGCCGTCGACACGCTTGTAGTATCCGGGGCGGCGCCCGACGGAAAAAAAGCCGCTGGCCTTGTATAGACTCGATGCCTCCGGATTATCCTCGGCGACTTCAAGAAACAGCGCAGTCGCACCCAGGTTCTGCGATCCGGTGACGGCAGCCTCCACCAGCAGGCGGCCGATGCCGCCGCGGCGCGCCTGTGGCAGCACGCCGATCGCCAGGATCTCGGCGTCCTCCGCCGCGACGCGGGCCATGACGAAGCCGAGCGGCTGCTCCTGCGCATCGAGCGCGATGACGGCGAAGCCGGCCGGCGGCGTGGTCAGTGTTGCCACCGACCCCTCGTCCCACGGATCGTCGGGGAAGCAGGCCTGCTGCAGGGCCGCGACCACCCCGGCTTCCAGTGGGCCGGCAGGGTGGAGGCGGACGGAGGGCGCGGTCATGACGCCGCTCCCGGTTCCGGCTTGGAGGCGGGCTTGCGGGCCGCAGCCTTCGGCAGGGTGACGTCGGGCGGGCGGAGATAGAAGGGCTCGACCGGCAGGCCGGTGGGGCGGGCCGCCCCCAGCGCCGCGACCACCGCGGCGTCCGGCAGCCCGTCGCCGGACGCCCGGACGACGTCGGCCCGGCTGCCCAGCAGCGGGAGCAGCGCCGCCGCCGCGTCGCCGGCCAACAGCAGCGGACCGGACGGGCACAGTGCGTCGAGCCAGCCGGCGATCGCCGTCGGGTCGGGCATCGCCGGCTCGCCCACGGGGGTCAGCGTCGCGTCATACAACTGCAGGAAGGGCTCGGCACGCCGACTGTCGACGGCGACCAGCATCGACCGTCCGGCACGTTCGGCCGCCGGCACGCCATGGGCGATGGCGTCGAAGCTGGTGATGCCGACCACCGGCAGATCCTGGGCGACGGCGATGCCGCGCGCGGCGGCCAGCGCGATGCGCAGCCCGGTGAAGGCGCCCGGCCCGACGGTCACGGCGATGCGGTCGAGGTGGGCGAAGCCGACACCGGCCTCGGCCATCACCTCCTGCGCCAGCGGCACCAGCACTTCGGCCTGACCGCGCGACATCGGCGGGCTGCGCCGAACGGTCACGCGCGCGCCGCCGGCCTGATCGGCCGTTCCCTCCCACACCGCCGCCGAACAGCCGGACGTGGCCGTATCCAAACCCAGAACCTTCATCGCTCCGCCTTCCTGACCGCCGCGTCGCGCGGACGGCCGATGTGTAATACGCAGGCACGCCTTCCCCGGATTGCCATACCGGGGCCGTTCGATCGGGAAAGATCACCTCGGGCATGGCAGACCCGTGACCATGGCAGATGGCGCCGCGGCCATGCTAGAGGACGATCGTTTTCCTCATACGCCCACGGTTGTCCATTCCATGCTGACCGAGATCGCGCCTCCGGCCTTCGACATCGACCTGGAGCTTCTCTACGCCACCGCCGACAACCTGTCCGGCGTGCCGATCTACCGCTCGGCGGTGTGCCTGCTGCATCCGGATGCGGCCCGCCGGCTCGGCGACGCCATCCGGCTGGCCCGCGGCATCGGCTGCCGCCTGCGGATTTACGATGCCTTCCGCCCGGCGGAGGCGCAATGGAAGCTGTGGCACGCCTTTTCCGACCCCGTCTACATCGCCGACCCGCGTCTGGGCTCCAACCACACCCGCGGCGTGGCGGTCGACCTGACACTGGTGGATGGCGCCGGCTCGGCCCTGGACATGGGCACCGGCTTCGACGCGATGACCGAGCGGTCGCACCATGGCCGCAGCGACCTGACCGCCGAACAGCAGCGCAACCGCGCCCTGCTGCTGGGCGTGATGGTCGGCGCCGGGTGGGAGCATTACCCGTCTGAATGGTGGCACTATCAGCTTCCGGAGGCAGAGCGCTACCCGCTGCTGACCGACGCGGCGGCCGGCGGCCGGCTGATGTAAGGAGGGCCGGTGCAAGGATGGGGTCGGCCGCAGACGGACAGACGGTGCCGGACAGACGGCGACGCCGGGCGCCGGACCCTCCATCCGGGTTTGTGCCGGGGCGGAGGTCTTCCATTGTTGCACGCGCGCACCGCATCGCTGCTGTCCGTGGAAAAGGGGCGGACGGAGCTTGTTCGCATGGCGGGGACTGTGGCACATCCTTTGCGTCTGGGCGACGGTCGCCCCGATCAGCCTTTTCCGCAGGCCGCCATGCCGTTCCGTCGTGCCGTCAGGGTACTCGCCGCCGCCGCGCTGTCCGTCTGGACCGCGTTCGTGCCGGTGTCCCGGCCCGCCGCCGCCGAATCCGCCTCTCCGCAGGGCGCCAGCGCGGTGGTTTTCGCCTATGACCGTTTCGGCGAGGACCAGAACCCCTCGATCAGCATCCGAATCGACCAGTTCGAAGCCCATCTCGACGAGCTGACCGACGGCGATTACCACGTCCTGCCGCTGCCGAAGATCCTCGACGCCCTGCGCAACGGCAAGCCGCTGCCCGACCGCACGGTGGCGATCACCATCGACGAGGCCAGCCGCTCCGCCTTTACCGAGGCCTGGCCGCGGCTGAAGGCGGCGGGTCTGCCCTTCACCCTGTTCGTCGCCACCGACGCGGTGGACCGCGGCTCCCCCACCCACATGACTTGGGCCGAAATCCGCCAGCTGGCGGCGGCGGGGGTCACCATCGGGGCGCTTGGCACCTCGACCCAGTCGATGCTGTCGCGCAGCCCGGATCAGTTGGCGGCCGACCTGCGCCGGATGTCCGACCGTTTCCAGACCGAATTGGGCAAGCGCCCGGCGGTCTTCGCCTATCCGCAGGGGGAATATTCGCTGGCCGTGCGGCAACTGGTGGTCGACCAGGGCTTCACCGCCGCCTTCGGCCAGCAGTCGGGGGTCCTGCACCCGCAGGCCGATCCCTGGAGCCTGCCGCGCTTCGTCATGAACGAGACCTACGGCAGCGCCGACCGCTTCGAACTGGCCGCCAACGCGCTGCCGCTGCCGGTGTCGGATCTGACTCCCGACGACCCGCTGGTCACCGTCAATCCGCCGCCGCTGGGCTTCACCATCGCCGACGGGGTGGGCGACAGCTCCAAGCTGGCCTGCTTCGCCACCGGCCAGGGCCGCACCGCGCTGGAGCGCATCGCCGAGGATCGGGTGGAGGTCCGCATCAAGGATCCCTTCCCGCCGGGCCGCGCCCGCGTCAACTGCACCCTGCCGGCCACCGACGGCCGCTGGCGCTGGCTGGGCGTTCAGTTCCTGATCCCGGAGTAATCCAGGGACAGGATGTCCCGGCGGCAATCCCGAACGGTTCGATCGGGCATTGGCGGGAAGACGGGCGCCGCCTATGGTGCCGGTCCCGGCGTGCCGTTGCGAGGCCCGCGAGATTTCTGAGAGTGGCGATTTTCGGGAGCGGGCGATGGCTGACGAGACTTATTCGGGGAATGGTCCGGGTTCCGACATCGGCTGGTCCGATACGGTGCGGTTCCGGCTGCCGGCCGGCTGGGCGGTCGATGTGGAAGAACATGAAGGGCAGCCGGTGGGCACCTTCCGGCCGCCGCCGCCGGCCGCCGGCGTGCTTCGGCTGGTGACCGACCGGGTGGTGCCTCGACCGGATTCCGGCGGAACGGCAGCCACGCTGCAGGAGATGGCGTTGCGCTTCGTCCGGCCGCAAGACCCGCGGGCGGGCGACCGGACCGTGGAAAGCCGCGCCGACGGCGCCGTGATCGCCCAGGCGATGATGCGGACGGAAGAGGAAGGCCGCGCCGAGACCCATTACCTGTGGCTGGTCGGCGCAGAACGCCCGGATGCGGCGGGGAGTGTGGCCGCGGTCGCGATGTTCAGCTTCGCGCTTCCCGACCTGATGGATGGCGACGAGTCCTGCGCCGAAATGCTGGGCCGGATCGACGACGCCATCCGCAACGCTGAGATACTGTAGAGCGGAAGGGCTTCCGCCTCGGTACGTCAAGGAAAGCCAGGGGTGCCGGTCAGCAGTGGCCCGCCCCGGTCGCCATCAGCGCCTTCAGACGGACGGCCTGGGGGTCGTGGGCGACGGCCGCCTCTTCCGCGGCGAGAGCGGCGAGGCTGATGAAGCGCGCCAGGTCATCGAGGTCGCAGCGCGTCGCGTCGCTCATCAGGCTGTCCAGGCAGGACTTGATGGCCAGGGCCACATCGCGTCGTTCGTCCATCATCGCGCTTCCCTTTCACACCTGTATGACCAGCGTTGCATAGAACCGCATGCTCTGGTGGCGGCGACAGGGGAGTCGCTGGCCCAATCCCTTGCGGTGTCCCTTATGACACAAAGGAGATAGCATATTCCTTTCGGCTTTTCACTATTAGATTCTCCAGAACATGAATAATCACAGCAACCGCGAATTGATTGGAAGAGGCTCTGCACGCCATTGCTTGTTAATGAAAGGTTAACTGCATTGACTGGTTCACGATCGAAGCATTAATCACTTGTAACATCTGTGACGATTTGAATCAGAGAGGATGATTATCGGGATACTCGCCTTCGCTTGCTTGAATACGCTGGTATTCTATTGCAAAGAGCAGCGGGACGGCGGCGGCGTGGCGGAGGATGTCGCGGCAGCGTTTTTTCGCCGTATTTGCGGGTCGAAAGGCGCGCCACCCTGTTGCAGCCCGAAACGGCTCCGCCTATATCTCCGCCAGCACGGGCCGGACCCGGGGGCACTGCTCTCAAGCATCGTTCCCCGGGGACCAGACCCCCAAGCGCTCCACCGACGTTTCACCGACCCTATGGGGATCGCGGCGGTGCCGGACCAGACGGGCCGCCACGCATCTGCCGAACGAAAGAGGCTGAACATGAGCAAAGTGATTGGTATCGACCTCGGCACCACGAACTCGTGCGTCGCCGTGATGGAAGGCGGCAGCGCCAAGGTGATCGAGAACGCCGAGGGCGCGCGGACCACGCCGTCCATGGTCGCCTTCAGCCAGGGCGGCGAGCGGCTGATCGGCCAGCCCGCCAAGCGCCAGGCGGTCACCAATCCGGAAAACACCCTCTTCGCCATCAAGCGTCTGATCGGCCGCCGTTTCGACGATCCGCTGACGAAGAAGGACCAGGGCCTGGTTCCCTACCGCATCATCTCCGGCGACAACGGCGACGCCTGGGTCGAGGCGCACGGCAAGAAGTACAGCCCCAGCCAGATCAGCGCCTTCATCCTCACCAAGATGAAGGAGACCGCCGAGAACTATCTGGGCGAGAAGGTCACGCAGGCGGTCATCACCGTCCCGGCCTACTTCAACGACAGCCAGCGCCAGGCCACCAAGGACGCCGGCAAGATCGCCGGCCTGGACGTGCTGCGCATCATCAACGAGCCGACGGCCGCCGCGCTGGCCTACGGCATGGAGAAGAAGGGCACCGGCACCGTCGCGGTCTATGACCTGGGCGGCGGCACCTTCGACATCTCCGTGCTGGAGATCGGCGACGGCGTGTTCGAGGTGAAGTCGACCAACGGCGATACCTTCCTGGGCGGCGAGGACTTCGACAGCCGGGTCATCGAGTATCTGGCCGACGAGTTCAACAAGGAGCAGGGCATCGACCTGCGCAAGGACAAGCTCGCGCTGCAGCGCCTGAAGGAAGCTGCGGAGAAGGCGAAGATCGAGCTGTCGTCGACCACGCAGACCGAAGTCAACCTGCCCTTCATCACCGCCGACCAGACCGGTCCGAAGCACCTGAACATCAAGCTGACCCGCGCCAAGCTGGAAGCCCTGGTGGACGATCTGGTGCAGCGCACGATCGAGCCCTGCAAGGCGGCCCTGAAGGACGCCGGCCTGAAGGCCAGCGAGATCGACGAGGTGATCCTGGTCGGCGGCATGACCCGCATGCCCAAGGTCATCGACGCGGTGAAGCAGTTCTTCGGCCGTGAGCCGCACCGCGGCGTCAACCCGGACGAGGTGGTCGCCATCGGCGCAGCCATCCAGGGCGGCGTGCTGAAGGGCGAGGTCAAGGACGTCCTGCTGCTCGACGTCACCCCGCTGTCGCTGGGCATCGAGACGCTGGGCGGCGTCTTCACCCGTCTGATCGACCGCAACACCACGGTCCCGACGAAGAAGAGCCAGACCTTCTCGACCGCCGAGGACAACCAGAACGCCGTCACCATCCGCGTCTTCCAGGGCGAGCGCGAGATGGCGGCCGACAACAAGATGCTGGGCCAGTTCGATCTGGTCGGCATCCCGCCGGCCCCGCGCGGCGTTCCGCAGATCGAGGTGACCTTCGACATCGACGCCAACGGCATCGTCAGCGTCACGGCGAAGGACAAGGCGACCGGCAAGGAGCAGCAGATCCGCATCCAGGCCTCGGGCGGCCTGTCGGACGCCGACATCCAGAAGATGGTGAAGGACGCCGAGGCCCATGCCGACGCCGACAAGAAGCGCCGCGAGCTGGTCGACGCCCGCAACCATGCCGACGCCCTGATCCACACCACCGAGCGGACCATCAAGGAGAACGGCGACAAGATCCCGGCCTCCGACAAGACCGCCGCGGAGGCTGCCGTCGCCGAACTGAAGTCGGTGCTGGACAGCGAGGATCTGGACGGCATCAAGGCGAAGACCGAGGCGCTGGCCCAGGTGTCGATGAAGCTGGGCGAGGCGATGTACAAGGCCGGCCAGGGCGAGGCCCCGGCTGCGGGCGGCGAGGCGCCGGGCGCCCAGCCGAACGAGCCGGGCGTCGTCGACGCCGACTTCGAAGAGGTCCAGGACGACAAGAAGAAGTCGGCCTGAGGTTAGGCCAGCTTCTTTTTGATACGGACCTGACGCGAGCATCGATGGCCCGCCGCCTTTTCCCGGCGGCGGGCCTTCGGTATGCTGGGGTCAGGCTCCGACGCGACGCGGACAGTTTGGACCAGAACGACTCAAAGGCGGTCGGCCCCCATGGCGAAACAGGATTATTACGAGCTGCTCGGTGTGGCGAAGAACGCCAGCGCGGATGAGCTGAAAAAGGCTTATCGCAAGATGGCGATGCAGTACCACCCGGACCGCAACCAGGGTGACAAGGACGCCGAGCAGAAGTTCAAGGAAATCAGCGAAGCGTACGACGTCCTGAAGGACGATCAGAAGCGCGCGGCCTACGACCGGTTCGGCCACGCCGCCTTCGAGGGTGGCCGTGGTCCGGGGGCGGGCGCCGGCGCCGGCGGCTTCAACTTCGACTTCGGCGGCGGCGGCGGCTTCGCCGACATCTTCGACGAGATGTTCGGCGAGTTCATGGGCGGGCGCCGCGGCGGCGGCGGTGCGTCCGGCCGCGGCCAGGACCTGCGCTACAATCTGGAGATCGGGCTGGAGGAGGCCTTCAAGGGCACCCAGACCACCATCCGCGTGCCCACCACCGTGCAGTGCGACAGCTGCAACGGTTCCGGCGCGGCGGCGGGGACCCAGCCGATCACCTGCCCGACCTGCCAGGGTCACGGCAAGGTGCGGGCGCAGCAGGGCTTCTTCACCATCGAGCGGACCTGCCCCGGCTGCCACGGCGCCGGCAAGGTCATCAAGGACGCCTGCAAGAACTGCGGCGGCTCCGGCCGTCTGCGCAAGGAAAAGACCCTGCAGGTCAACATCCCGGCCGGTGTCGAGGACGGCACCCGCATCCGTCTGGCGGGCGAGGGCGAGGCGGGGCTGCGCGGGGCGCCGGCCGGCGACCTCTATATCTTCCTGGCGCTGGCGCCGCACCCGATCTTCCAGCGCGACGGCGCCAACATCCACTGCCGGGTGCCGATCCCGATGACCACGGCGGCGCTCGGCGGTTCGGTGGAGGTGCCGACCATCGACGGAAGCCGCACCAAGGTGACGGTCCCGCCGGGCACCCAGTCCGGACACCAGTTCCGCATCAAGGGCAAGGGCATGTCGGTGCTGCGCAGCGCCCAGCGCGGCGACATGTACATCCAGGCGGTGGTCGAGACCCCGGTGAACCTGACCAAGCGCCAGCAGGAACTGCTGCGCGAGTTCGAGGGCGCCGCCAAGGAAGGGTCGAACCCGCAATCGGAGGGCTTCTTCGCCAAGGTGAAGGAGCTTTGGGAAGACCTGAAGGATTGATCCTTCGGCATTGCGAAAATTATCAACGGGCGGCGTGTCGGTGATGCGCCGCCCGTTACTTTTTGTCGCATGCCGGGATCTTTCCGTGTTTTCCGGCGGCTTATGAGCCGTTTCGGCGCGAAAGCCGTTGAAGGGGACGTCATGCCCGTGTAATCACCCAGCATGGCTAATCCATTGGCGACATGTCCGGCCGGTGCCGGGGGCAGGCTGCCTGATGCGGGTTGACAGGCTTCTTGCCGCCCTGTTCGGTGCCTTCGTCCGCGGCGACGAACTGCCCGACCTGATCCGGCCGGCCGCGCACACGCCGATCCTGCAGCGCCGCCGCGCCGCGATGATCCAGTCGCGCGTGCGCATGGTGTCGCTGATCTTCGGCGTGCTGACGCCGCTGTGGATCGCCATCGACGTCACCGTCTTCGAATGGAAGCTGGCGGTCTGGCTGATCGTGCTGCGTCTGAGCGCCAGCGCCGCCTTCCTGGCGCTCGCCTTCGACCGCCGGTCCTGCGAGGACATGACCTGCGCCTGGTGGCGGCTGACCGCCCTGCTGGCGATCCCGACGCTGTTCTTCGCCATCTCGCACCCGCTGCTCTACAACCAGGGTGTCGACGACCTGCGCATCGCCGTCAGCGCCGGCTATGGCTATCTGCCCTTCGTCATGGTGGCGGGGCTCAGCGTCTTTCCGCTGACCGCGCTGGAAGGGGCGCTGTTCGCCGCCCCGATGCTGGGCGCCCATCTGGCCGCCGGCTTCTACGGCTCGCTGGTGATGCCGTTTCCCTCCTACATCAGCGCGCTGTGGCTGCTGGCGTTGATTGCGGTGGTGGCGACGCTGGCGGCGATCAGCCAGCTGCATTTCATGATCGCGCTGCTGGAACAGGCGGCGCACGACGCGCTGACCGGCGCCTTCTCCCGCCGCATCGGCGAGGAGTTGCTGAAACTCCAGGTCGCCCACGCCGAACGTGCGGCGCAGCCGCTGTCGGCGATCTTCGTCGACCTGGACGACTTCAAGGCGGTCAACGACCGCTATGGCCATGAGGAGGGCGACCGCGTCCTGCGCCACGCCGCCAACACCATCCGCAGCCTGCTGCGCCAGTCCGACGCGCTGGTGCGCTGGGGCGGGGAGGAGTTCCTGGTCGTCATGCCCGACACGCCGGTGGAGGGCGCGATGATCGCGGTGGAGCGCATGCGCCGGGCCGGCTTCGGCAAGCGGCCGGACGGCAGCCTTCAGACCGCCAGCATCGGCATCGCCGAACAGACGGCCGACCGCCCCGCCGACTGGGAATCCCTGGTCGAACTGGCCGACCAGCGCATGTACCGCGCCAAGCAGGACGGCAAGGATCGGGTGGTGGGGACAGGCGGCGGCAACGGACCCGCCGAGGCTCAGCCCTGGGACGGCATCGTCGCCTAAGCACCATTTTCCAGCGGATACTCCCGCAGGGCTTCATAGACGGCACCGCCGTTGCCGAGATGGCTGCGGTAGAGCGTAACGTGATCGACCGGCATCGGCCCGGCGCGGAACAGGCCGCGGTCGGACAGGAAGCGGCCGATGCGGTCGGCCGGCGCGTCCTTCAGGCGGGCGAGCGTGATGTGGGGGGAGAATTTCCGCTCCTCCGCCGGCAGGCCGCAACGGACGAGAGCCGATTCGACCTTGGCCTGGAGATGGGCCAGCGCCTCGTTGCGCTCCACCCCGGCCCACAGCACCCGCGCCCGGCGGCCGCTGCCGAACATGCCGACGCCGTCGAACGTGAGCGTGAAGGCCGGCGCCCGGATCTCCGCCAGCGCGGCGTCGATGTCCATCGCCTGATCCTCCGGCACCTCGCCGATGAAGCGCAGGGTCAGGTGCATGCTCTCAAGCCCGGTCCAGCGCGCGCCGGGCACCCCGCCGGCCAGACCGGCCAGCCGTTGGCGAACCTCGTCCGTCAGATCGAGGGCGACGAACAGGCGGAGCATGGGGCACCTCCATCTATCGGCGGCGTTAGACCCCCACCTAACCTCCCCCGCTCTCGGCGGACCTACGGTCCGCCTGCCGCGTCAGCACAAAGCATAGCTTTGTGCGAGAGCTGGGCGGGGGAGGGACTGCCGCTGAACGTCGACAAAGGTCCATTTCCCTCCCCTGCGAAGCGGGGGAGGGTCAGGGTGGGGGCAATAGCGGCCGGCGCTTTATGGACACGGATCCGGCATGCGGTTGTGCACCGCGTCGATCTCCGCCATCACCTCCGGGGACAGAGTCACGTCGATGGAGTCGATGTTGGAGACCAGCGTTTCCATCGTCGTCGCCCCGATCAGGGACGAGGTGACGAAGGGTTGCTGCAGCGTGAAGGCGATGGCCATCTGGTTCGGCGCCAGACCATGGCGGCGGGCGATGTCCAGATAGGCCTCCGTCGCCGCGTCGGCGTTGACGGTGGCGTAGCGCGACGGCCGGTGGTCGAGCGCGCGGCGGCTGCCCGGCGGGATGGCGCCGTTCAGATATTTCCCGGTCAGCGTGCCGGCGCCCAGCGGCGAGTAGGCCAGCAGCCCGACATCCTCGCGCAGGGCCACCTCCGACAGGCCGTTCTCGAAGGTCCGGTTCAGCAGGTTGTAGGCGTTCTGGATGGAGGCGACGCGCGGCAGCCCAGCCAACTCCCCCGCCACCTCGGCGGCCCGCAGCCAGCGCATCACGCCCCACGGGCTTTCGTTGGACAGGCCGACATGGCGAATCTTGCCGGCCTGCACCAGTTCGGCCAGCGCCGCCAGCGTCTCCTCGATCGGCACGCCGTCCTGCTCCGGCTTGTGTTTATAGGTGCGGACGCCGAAGCGGTTGGTGACGCGGTCGGGCCAATGGATCTGGTAGAGGTCGATATAGTCGGTCTTCAGCCGCGACAGGCTGGCCTCCACCGCCGCGAAAAGGTTGGCACGGTCGAGCCGCGACTTGCCCTCGCGCACCCAGCCGAAGCCGCCGGCCGGTGCCCCGATGATCTTGCTGGCGAGGATCACCCGGTCACGCTTGCCGCGCGACTGGAACCAGCTGCCGATCACCTCCTCCGTCTTGCCATAGGTGTCGGCGGTGGGCGGGATGGCGTACATCTCCGCCGTGTCCCAGAAGTTGATGCCACGGTCGAAGGCGGCGTCCATCTGGGCATGGCCTTCGGCCTCGGTGTTCTGACGGCCCCAGGTCATGGTGCCCAGGCCGATGGCGCTGACCGACAGGCCGGTGCGGCCGAGCGGACGATACTGCATCCGGAACGTTCCTTATTCGAAATGATCTTTTAGAGGAAAAGCGTCAGCACGCCGGTGTAGCCATAGAGCCGGTTGTGCGACACCTCGCCCGAGGCGAAGAAGCCGGTCAGCGGGATGTCGCCGAAGGTGTCGCGGATCATCGACAGCTCGGCGTTGGCGGCGCCGAACAGGCCGGGGCCGCGGGCGATGCAACTGACATACACCGCGCCCTTCGGCGTCGCCTTCACCCGTTTCTTGAGGCTGTCCAGCATCCGGCGCATGTCGGCGGCGGCAGTTTCGGGATCGCGGCGGGTGAACATCACCGGCTGGCCGGTGGTCACCCGCTCGGCGATCGAGATCCAGCCGGCGCGCGGGTCGATGGCGATCAGGTCGCGCACCAGATAATCCTGGGTGTCCGATCCGGCAATGGGCAACCCGGCGCAGATCAGCCCGGCCACCTGCCGCAGGTCGGCGGCAAGCTCCGGCCCGATGTCCTCCTTGAAGACGTCCAGCGCCGGGCGGCCGTCGATCTCCAGGATCACGTTGTCGTCGCTGGCGGTGACGGTGCGCGTCGGCCCGATCGGACGGCATCCCTGGGTCAGGGCGGTGGCGACCGGCAGGTTCGGCGCGAACAGCACGCCCGACACGCCGCCCTCAGTGACCGGATCGGCATCCTCGGCCCCGGCGGCGATCTGCGGGAACTCCCCGCGCGACGCGGTCAGGCCGCCGACCAGGAAGACGCCGGCCTCCTCCGACAGACGGGCGACCAGCCCGGCCATGTCGGCATGGTGCGGATCGACATGGACCAGCGCCAGCGCCGCGCCATGCTTGTCCAGCCAGCCGCCGGCGCTGCCGCGCAACGGCTCCAGCCCGTCGGTCAGGGTGGGGAACAGGCGGAAGCTGTCCTCCGGCAGGCGGGCGGCCATGATCGCCAGCCCCGGCTCGTCGAACAGGGCCTCGCCATTGGCCATCACGCCGATGCCGGCGGTGCCGACCCAATGGCGGATGCCGGTGACCCCACGCAGCAGGGTGACGATGCTGGTCGCATGGTCCGCCAGCCCGTCGGTCAGGTAGAGGAAGCCCAGGTTGCAGCCGGCGACCGGTCCCAGCCGGTCGAGACAGGCCTTGACCGCCGGCCCCCACTCCGCCCCGGCGGCGCAGGCGGCGTGAAAGCGGGTGTCGCTGTCCAGGGTCACGGTCATGGGTCAGCCTCCGGTTTTGGCTGTAGTCTTGCCGATATTGGGGAGGCCGTCGAGAAGCGCGGTGACGGAAGGCAGGATGCGCTCCACGATCACCGCCACGCCCTGGGCGTTGGGATGCATCCCGTCCGGCTGGATCAGCGACCGGTCCAGCGCCACCCCGTCGAGGAAGAAAGGATAGAGCGGCAGGTCGTAGGTCTTCGCCAGATCGGGATAGATGGCGTTGAACCTGTCGGTGTAGGGCTTGCCCAGGCTGGGCGAGGCGAGCATGCCGGCCAGCAGGGTCGGGATCCTGCGCTCCGCCAGACTCTTGAGGATGACGTCGAGGTTCGCCTTGGCCTGATCGGGATCGAGCCCGCGCAGCATGTCGTTGGCGCCCAGCTCGACGATTGCGGCGTCCGGCTTGTCGGCCAGCGCCCAGTCCAGCCGCGCCCGGCCGCCGGCGGTGGTGTCGCCCGATACGCCGGCGTTAATGACGGTGACGCTGTAGCCCTTGGCGGCCAGCGCCTTCTCCAGTTGGCGGGTGAAGCCCTGCTGTTCCGGCAAGCCGTAGCCCGCGGTCAGGCTGTCGCCCAGCGCCAGCAGCTTCACCGGCTGCGCGGCGTTTGCGCGGGTCGGAACGGTCATCGGCACCCCTGCGGCAAAGACGAAGGCCAGCGCCGCGGCGAAGGCGCCCGTGTTGAAAGCCCGGCGGGTCGTGCCATATGGCGATGGTCCGTTCCGCTTGTGCGAGAGTCGCATGCCCAAGGCTCAGTCCCCTGCAACGTCGTCAAAATCCATCGCCCGGTCTTCCAACGAATCCATCGTTGAACTCGACGACGTCCACCTGAAATTGGACAGCGGTGCCGGACCCGTCAACATCCTGCGCGGCGTTAATCTTCAGGTGGCGGCCGGAGAGCGGGTCGGCGTGGTCGGTCCCAGCGGTTCCGGCAAGTCGACCATGATGATGGTGATGGCCGGTCTGGAACGCCCCAGCGGCGGCACCGTCCGCGTTGCCGGCCAGGATCTCGGCCGATTGAACGAGGATGGCTTGGCGCGTTTCCGCCGGCAGCATGTCGGCATCGTCTTCCAGGCCTTCCATCTGGTGCCGACCATGACGGCGCTGGAGAATGTCGCCATCCCGCTGGAATTCGCTCGCGTCGCCGACGCCTTCGACCGCGCCCGCATCGGGCTGGAACAGGTCGGGCTTGGCCACCGCATCCACCATTATCCCGGCCAGCTTTCGGGCGGCGAGCAGCAGCGCACCGCATTGGCCCGCGCCTTCGTCACCGAGCCGTCGCTTCTGCTGGCGGACGAGCCGACCGGCAACCTCGACATCGACACCGGCGCCACCATTGTGAAGCTGCTGTTCGATCTGGCCGAGCGGCGCGGCACGACGCTGGTGCTGATCACCCACGACCAGACGCTAGCCGCGCGCTGCGACCGGACGGTGCGGCTGGCGGATGGCCGCATCGCCGACGACGGGCAGGCGGCCCGGCGCGCGAAGCTGCAGGCGGCGGGGGAGTGAGGGGGATGACCAACCTCAGCCTCGCGCTCCGCCTTGCCCGGCGGGAGCTGCGCACCGGCCTGAAGGGGTTCTGGGTCTTCCTCGCCTGCCTCGCGCTGGGGGTGGCAGCCATCGCCTCGGTGCAGTCGGTGTCGAGCGGGCTGCTCGACGGGCTGGCGAGCGACGGGCGGTCGATCCTGGGCGGTGACGTCGCGTTGCGGCAACTCTACAGCCCGCCGGCCGACGAGCAGATGGCGGCGCTGAAGGCCGATGGCCGGGTGTCGACCTCCGCCGAAATGCGGGCGATGGCCCGTGCCGCGGACGAGACGCGCTCCTCCCTGGTCGAGTTGAAGGCGGTGGACGATCTCTATCCACTCTACGGCACCGTCACGCTGGAGAGCGGCGGCGACCTGCGGGATGCGCTGGCACAGAAGGACGGTCGCTGGGGCGCGGTGATCGAGGCCAGTCTGGTCGACAGGTTGGGGGTCAAGCCCGGCGACACGATCCGCATCGGCGAAGGCGCCTACCGCGTCGCCGCCGTGCTGGACCGCGAGCCGGATCGCGCCTCCTCCAACGCCTTTTCGCTGGGACCGAGGGTGCTGGTGGCGCTGCCGTCGCTTCAGGGCACCGGGTTGCTGCAACCGGGCAGTCTCACCTGGTGGAGCGCCAAGGTGGCTCTGCCGCCGCAAACCGACCTGAAGGCGTGGCAGGAGACCCTTCGCGCCCGCTTCCCCGATGCGCCCTGGCGGATGCGCGACTACACCAATGCCTCGCCGCAGATCGAACGCTTCATCGACCGCATGACGCTGTTCCTGACTCTGGTCGGGCTGACCGCGCTGCTGGTCGGCGGCGTCGGGGTAGGCAACGCGGTACGCAGCCATCTGGAGTCGCGCGCCCGCACCATCGCCATGATGAAGTGCATCGGCGCGCCCGGCGCCCTGGTGTTCCAGCTCTATCTGGCGCAGATCCTGGCGCTCGCCCTGCTGGGCATCGTCATCGGGCTGGCGTTGGGCGCGGTGGCGCCGCTGGCGCTCGGTCGGCTGCTCGACGGCGTGCTGCCGGTATCGGCCCATATCGGCGTCTATCCCGGAGCCCTGGCACTCGCCGCCCTCTATGGCCTGCTGACCGCGCTGACCTTCTCGCTGTGGCCGCTCGGCCGGGCGCGCGAGGTGCCGGCTGGCGCCCTGTTCCGCGATGTGATCGCCCCGGCGGGTGGCCGGCCGCGCACGCCCTATACCGTCGCGATGATCCTGTCGGCCCTCGCCCTTGCCGGGCTGGCGGTGCTGACCGCGCACAACAAGATCTTCGCCCTGTGGTTCGTCGGCGGCTCCATCGCCACCTTCATCGCCTTCCGCGCGGCGGCGGCGCTGGTCACCTGGGGGGCGAAGCGGGTGGGGCGCGTCAGGCGGCCAGGGCTGCGGCTGGCGCTCGCCAACCTGCACCGGCCGGGCAACCCGACGGCGGCGGTGGTGCTGTCGCTGGGGCTCGGCCTGACGGTGCTGGTCGCCATCGCGCTGATCCAGGGCAACTTCGCCCGCCGGGTGTCGGAGACGATCCCGCAGGACGCCCCGGCCTTCTTCTTCGTCGACATCCAGCGCGACCAGTTCGATCCCTTGCGCGACCTCGTGACCGCCGTCCCCGGCACCAGCGCCTTCGAAGCGGTGCCGAGCCTGCGCGGCCGGATCGAGCGGGTGAACGGGCAGGAGGCCGAAAAGGCGCTGATCAACCCCGAGCAGGCCTGGATCCTGGCCGGCGACCGCGGCATCACCTATTCGGCGACGGTGCCGAAGCATTCCACCGTCACCGCCGGCAGCTGGTGGCCGCAGGATTATGCCGGGCCGCCGCTGATCTCCATCCACCAGAGCGTCGCCGAGGCCTTCGGCATCGGTCCCGGCGCCACCATGACCATCAACATCCTGGGCCGCAGCATCGAGGCGAAGGTCGCCAA
Source organism: Azospirillum oryzae (assembly GCF_008364795.1). Lineage (GTDB taxonomy): Bacteria > Pseudomonadota > Alphaproteobacteria > Azospirillales > Azospirillaceae > Azospirillum > Azospirillum oryzae. Next base: position 113,721 of record NZ_VTTM01000010.1, read on the forward strand.
CGTGCGCTCCGCCGATTTCAGCAGCATGGCGATCAACTTCACCATGGTCTTCGCCCCCGGCACGCTGGAAGGCGCGCCGCAGACCTGGGTCGCCACCGTCCGCGCCACGCCGGATGCCGAAACGCAGGTGCAGCGCGCCGTGCTGCAACGCTTCCCCAACATCACCATGGTGCGGGTGAAGGACGCGCTCGACACCGTGGCGGAGATGTTGGGCCATATCGGCACCGCGGTGCGCATCGTCGCCGGCATCACGCTGGCCGCCGGCACGTTGGTTCTGGCCGGCGCGGTCGCCGCCGGGCACCGCCGCCGGGTCTACGACGCGGTTGTCCTGAAGGTGCTGGGGGCCACGCGCGGCGACGTGCTGCGCGCCTTCCTGCTGGAATACGGGCTGCTCGGCCTGCTGACCGCGCTCATCGCCGGCATTATCGGCACGCTGACCGCCTGGGCCGTGCTGACGTTCCTCATGCATTGGGAATGGAGCTTCCTGCCGTCGGCGGTGGTCACCACCGCATTGCTGAGCACGGCGATCACGCTCGCTTTCGGGTTCTATGGTACTTGGCGGGCTTTGGGCCAGCCTTCGGCGCCATTGCTTCGGAACGAATGATTCGCGCGTCAGAAAGCCGCAGGAAAAACGAATCGTGAAAGCTTTTTCATCTAGAAAAAGCGCTGTCGATTCCTATTGAACCGCATGGCGGACTCGCCAATATGTCCTGCGACGGGATCACCCAATTCCACCGAGGAAACCAAACCATGGCAGACCCGACCTATAACCGCTTCGCGACCGCAGGCCGCGCGACAGATCGGGGATACTTCGACGAAGGCCTGCGGCAGCACATGCTGCGCGTGTACAACTACATGGGTGCCGGCCTGATCCTGACGGGTCTGGTCGCCGCGCTCGTGTCGTCCAGCCCGGCCATGCTCCAGGCCATTTTCGGCACGCCGCTGAAGTGGGTGGTGATGCTGGCCCCGCTGGCCTTCGTCATGGTGCTGTCCTTCGGCATCCAGCGCCTGTCCTTCGCATCGGCACAGATGATCTTCTGGGCCTATTGCGGTGCCATGGGCCTGTCGATGTCGGCCATCTTCCTGGTCTTCACCGGGGCGTCGATCGCGCTGACCTTCTTCGTCACCGCCGCCACCTTCCTGGCGATGAGCCTCTACGGCTACACCACGAAGGCCGACCTGTCGAAGATGGGCTCGTTCCTGATGATGGGCGTCATCGGCCTGGTGATCGCCGGCCTTGCGAACATCTTCTTCCAGTCGCCGGCCCTGCATTTCGCGATTTCCGCCATCGGCGTGCTGATCTTCACCGGCCTGACCGCCTATGACACCCAGTCGATCAAGGAAAGCTACGCCGAGGGCTACGATCACGAGAGCACCGGCAAGCTGGCCCTGATGGGCGCCCTGACGCTGTACCTGGACTTCATCAACCTGTTCCAGTTCCTGCTGCAGTTCCTGGGTCAGCGCAACAACGACTGAGCCTAAAGACGCCTGATCGGACAAGCATCGGATCAAAGCAGCAGCCGCCCGGAAGCCCCCCGCTTCCGGGCGGTTTTCTTTTGGTCAGGTCTCCACGGTCACCGGGTCGCCGACCGCCAGACCCAACACCCGGTCGGCCCGCCCGCGGTTGACCGCGATCTCCGCCAGCCCGTTGGAGTTCTCGTACCACAGCGGCTGTCCCGGCCCGACGGCGCCGAAGGTGCGGGCGCGGGTGATGCGGCTGCCGGCGGCGGTCAGCACGGCATCGGCAGGCAGGGCGGCGGCGCGCATGCCGGTCATGGCGTTGCCGTAGACATCGACATAGACGACGCGGGCCAACTCGTCCGGCCAGTCGGGGCGGTCGATGGCGGCGGTGGCGAGCGGACTGCGCTCGATGCCGCGGCCGGTTGCGAGGCCGGCGGCGACGGGGGCGAACAGGTCGCGGCCGTGGAAGCTGGCGGACAGCCGATCGGGAATCCAGTCGATGGTCCAGGCGTTTAGCGACGTTGCGCGGCGGGCGATCAGGGCGAACAGGCCGTTGTCGGGACCGACGAACCACCGCCCGTCGGCCTCGACCATCACCGGCTGCCGGTCGGTGCCGACGCCGGGATCGACGACGCAGAGGAAGACGCTGCCCGCCGGGAAGGCCGGGGCGTAGGCCGCCAGCAGATAGGCGGAGAGCTGCGGGTCGAAGGCGGGGGCGTCGGCGAACAGGTCGATGACGGGGACGGTGGGCGCCTGTTGCGCCAACACCGCCTTCATCTGGCCGGTATAGGGGCCGGAGAGGCCGAAGTCGGTGAAGAGCAGGATCATGGGGCATTCTCACCAGTGCTGCGGTGGTCCTGCCCCCGATCCTACCCCCAACTCACATCGACTTCGTATCCAGCGCGTAGCCCGCCGACCGCACGGTGCGGATCAGGTCCAGCTCGTCCTCTTCATTCATCGCCTTGCGCAGGCGGCGGATGTGTACGTCGACCGTACGCGGCTCGACGTACACGTCATGGCCCCACACCAGATCGAGCAGCTGTTCACGTGAGAAGACGCGGCCGGGATGCTGCATGAAGTGGCGCAGCAGACGGAATTCGGTGGGTCCCAGATGTACGTCCCGGCTGTTGCGGCGTACGCGGTGGGCCGCCAGATCCATCGTCACGTCGGCGAAGGTCAGCACCTCGTCGGTCATGCCGGGGGAGGCGCGGCGCAGAACCGCACGCATGCGGGCGACCAGCTCGGTCGGCGAGAAGGGCTTGGTGATGTAGTCGTCGGCGCCGGAATTCAGGCCGCGCACCCGGTCGCCTTCCTCGCCGCGGGCGGTCAGCATGATGATCGGGATGTCACGGGTCTTGGCATTGCGGCGCAACTGGCGGCACACCTCCAGACCGCTCATCAGCGGCAGCATCCAGTCGAGCAGCACGATGTGCGGCGTCTGTTCGCCGGCGGCCAGCAGGGCCTCCTCGCCATCGCTGGCGGTGGCGACGCGGAAGCCTTCCTTTTCCAGGTTGTACTTCAGCAGCGTCAGGATGTCGGCCTCGTCCTCGACGATCAGGACGAGCGGCTTGAGGGCCGCGTTCATGGTGGCTCCGTTCACAGCGCGCGTCTCGACGTTAACCGGCATGGGACAGCCTTTTCAACAAAGGAGGGAAGGGGGGCGCAGGCATAAAGGCAGGGTTCAGCCGTAGCGGCCGGTGATGTAGCCCTGGGTGCGCTCGTCGCGCGGGTTGGTGAAGATCTCCTCGGTGTCGTCGCACTCCACCATCTCGCCCAGATGGAAGAAGGCGGTGCGCTGCGACACGCGGGCGGCCTGTTGCATGTTGTGGGTGACGATGACGATGGTGTAGTTGGCCCGCAGCTCGTCGATCAGCTCCTCGATATGGGCGGTCGCGATGGGGTCGAGCGCCGAGCAGGGCTCGTCCATCAGGATCACCTCCGGGCTGACGGCGATGGCGCGGGCGATGCACAGCCGCTGCTGCTGGCCGCCGGACAGGCTGGTGCCGGGTTCGCGCAGGCGGTCTTTGACCTCCGCCCACAGGCCGGCGCGCTTCAGCGAGGTCTGCACCACCTCGTCCAGCTCGTCGCGTCCCGACGCGAGACCGTGGATACGCGGGCCGTAGGAGACATTGTCGTAGATCGATTTCGGGAAGGGGTTCGGCTTCTGGAACACCATGCCGACACGGGCGCGCAGCTGCACCGCATCGACGGCCTTGCCATAGACGTCCTCGCCGTCGAGCGCGATCCGCCCTTCGACCCGGCACCCCTCGACGGTGTCGTTCATCCGGTTCAGGCAGCGCAGGAAGGTGGACTTGCCGCAGCCCGACGGGCCGATCAGCGCCAGCACCCGGTTTTCCTGGATGTCGAGATCGATGCCCTTCAACGCCTGCTTGGCGCCGTAGAACACCTTTACCCCGCGGGCGGTCATCTTGGCAGGCAGGGCGGCGCCGGACGCCCGGTTCGGTTGCCGGTCGCCACGGGGCCGCAGCTTCAGCTGGCTCGGGATACTGCTCCGGATGCCGCTTGGAATGCTCATGGGGCGCTCACCACCGTCTCTCGAAAATCTTGCGCAGGATCACGGCCGCCCCGTTCAGCAGGATCAGGACGCCGAGCAGGATCAGGATCGCCGCGGAGGTGCGCTCGGTGAAGGCCCGCTCCGGACTGTCGGCCCACATGTAGATCTGCACCGGCAGCACCGTGGCGCTGTCGGTCAGCCCGTGGGGGATGTCGACGATGAAGGCGACCATGCCGATCATCAGCAGCGGCGCCGTCTCGCCCAGCGCGCGGGCCATGCCGATGATGGTGCCGGTCAGGATGCCGGGCATCGCCAGCGGCAGCACATGGTGCAGCACCGTCTGCAGGGGCGAGGCGCCGATGCCCAGCGCCGCCTCGCGGATCGACGGCGGCACCGCCTTCAGCGCGACGCGGGACGCGATGATGATGACCGGCAGCGTCATCAGCGCCATCACCAGCCCGCCGACCAGCGGGGCGGAGCGCGGCATGCCGAAGAAGCCGAGGAACACCGCGAGACCCAGCAGGCCGAAGATGATCGACGGCACCGCGGCGAGGTTGTTGATGTTCACCTCGATCAGGTCGGTCCAGCGGTTCTTCGGCGCGAATTCCTCCAGATAGACCGCGGCGGAGATGCCGACCGGCACCGACAGCGCCATGGTCACCAGCAGGGTCAGCAGCGAGCCGACGATTGCGCCGCCGATGCCGGCCTGTTCCGGTTCGCGGCTGTCGCCGGCGGTGAACAGGGTGGTGTTGAAGCCCTGCGCCAGCGCGCCGGACGCCAGCAGCGCGTCGGCCGCCGCGACCTTGGCGTCGCTGAGGCCGCGCTCGCTCTCCGGCAGGTCGCGGCGATAGCCGCCCTTCACCAGCTGGTCGATCTGGTCGTCGGCGCGGACCCAGACGGTCTGGGTCGTCCCGACCAGCGCCGGGTCCTTGGCGACCATCGCCTCCAGCTCGTACGGCGCGCCCGACGACAGCAGGTCGTTCAGCACGCGGCGGCCGGCGCGGTCGGTCACCTGCGGGAAGTGGGCGTAAAGCGCCCGGCGCAGCAGGCCGTTGTAGTTGCGGTCGGCGACCTCCGCCGGGTCGAGCGTCACCTCCAGCCGGATCCGCGCCTCCAGGAAGGCACTGGCGCCCTTGGCGACGATGGAGCCCAGCAGCAGCACCAGGATCAGCGCCGCCAGCGCCACCGCGGCGGCCCCGGCCAGCCGGAAGCGGCGCTCCGCGGCATGGCGGGCGCGCAGCCGGCGGGCGAAGGCCTCGCCGCGCAGGCGCGACTTGGGCGGAGTGGAGGAGGCAGGGGAGGGCGTCACGGCCGCCACGTCCTGCTCGACGAGGTCAGTCATATTTTTCCCGATAGGTCCGGACCACCCGCAGGGCGACCATGTTGAGGCAGAGCGTGACGAGGAACAGCACGAGGCCGAGGCCGAAGGCCGACAGCGTCTTCGGGCTGTCGAACTCCTGGTCGCCGACCAGCAGCGTGGCGATCTGGGTGGTGACGGTGGTCACCGCCTGCAGCGGGTTGGCGGTCATGTTGGCGGTCAGGCCCGACGCCATGGTGACGATCATCGTCTCGCCAATGGCGCGGCTGACCGCCAGCATCACCGCGGCGACGATGCCCGGCAACGCCGCCGGCAGGACGACCTGCCTGATGGTTTCCGACTTGGTGGCGCCGAGGCCGTAGGAGCCGTCGCGCAAGCTCTGCGGCACCGCGTTGATGACGTCGTCCGACAGCGAGCTGACGAAGGGGATGATCATCACCCCCATGACGATGCCGGCCGCCAGCGCCGATTCCGAACTGACGTCCAGCCCCAGCGCCTCGCCCACCGAGCGGACGAAGGGCGCCATGGTCAGCGCGGCGAAGAAGCCGTAGACCACCGTCGGGATGCCGGCCAGGATCTCCAGCGCCGGCTTCAGCCAGGTGCGCACGCCGCGCCCGGCATATTCCGACATGTAGATCGCCGCCATCAGCCCGACCGGCACCGCCACCAGCATCGCGATGACGGTGATCAGCAGCGTGCCGGCGAACAGCGGGATCGCGCCGAAGGAGCCGCTGGACCCGACCTGATCGGCCCGCATCGCCGTCTGAGGGCTCCAATGGGTGCCGAACAGGAAGTCGAGCGGCGAGACGACGGTGAAGAAGCGCAGCGCCTCGAACAGCAGCGACAGGACGATGCCGACCGTGGTCAGGATGGCGACCAGCGAGCAGACGACCAGCGCCACCCGCACCACCCGCTCCACCGCCGGGCGGGCGCGCAGGTCCGGGCCGATGCGGTGACGGCCCCAGGCCAGCCCGGCGACGGCGAGGCTGGCGACGACGGCCAGCAGGCTCCAGTCGGCGAGGTCGCGGAAGGCGGCGTAGCGGCGGGCCGCTTCCGCCACCAGCGGATCGGCCTCGCGCCCGGTGGCGATGCCGTGGGCGAGGTTGAGGATGTCGGCCTTCAGCAGGCCGACCGACTGGCCGTCGCCGGTGGTCAGCCGATCGGGCAATGCCGACAGCACCAGTTGCATCGCAAGCCAGCCTTCCGACGCCGTCCAGGCGACGAACAGCAGCAGCGCCGGCAGCCCGGCCCACAGCGCGACATAGACGCCATGGTAGGAGGGGACCGAATGCAGCTCCGCCACCCGCCCGCCGACCGACGATGCCGCGCGCGACCGGCCGATCAGGAAGCCGATCACGGTGAGCAGGGCCAGGATCAGGGCGAGGAGGGTCAGCTGCATGCGGGTCGCTCAGGTAGAAAAGGGATCAGAACTGCAGCGGGGTCAGGTTCACCGCCTCGACGCGGGCCGCCTCGCGCAGCGCCTTCGGCTCGGGGATCAGGCCCTTGTCGACCAGATAGCCGTCGTCGCCCAGCGCGCGTTCGGAGGTGTATTCGCCGATGAACTCGCGGATGCCCGGGATTACGCCGGCATGGGCGTTCTTGACATAGATGTAGAGCGGGCGCGCCAGCTCGTACTTGCCGGCGGCGACGGTCTCCGCGGTCAGGTCGACCCCGTCCATCTTCGCCGCCTGCAGCGTGTCGCGGTTCTGGTCGAGATAGCTGTAGCCGAAGACGCCAAAGGCGTTGGGGTTGGCGGCCAGCTTCTGGACGATCAGGTTGTCGTTCTCGCCGGCTTCGACATAGGCGCCGTCCTCGCGGATCGTCATGCAGGCGCGTTCGCGCGCCTTCTCGTCGGGGACCACCTTGGCGACCTCGGCCACCTTCCTGCAGCCTTCCAGCATCGCCAGCTCGTTGAAGGTGTCGCGCGTACCGGAGGTGGGCGGCGGCCCCAGCACCTCGATCGCCGCCTTGGGCAGCGACGGGTCGATGTCGGACCACAGCCGGTAAGGATTGGCGACCAGCGCACCGTTCACCGGCACCTCCTTCGCCAGCGCCTTCCACAGCACGACGGTCGACAGCGAAACCGGAGCGGCCTTCCTGGACGAGGCCAGCGCGATGCCGTCATAGCCGATCTTCAACTCGGTGATCGTGGTGACGCCGTTGGCGGCGCACTGGTCGACCTCCGACTTCTTGATCCGGCGCGAGGCGTTGGCGATGTCGGGATGCGCCGGGCCGACGCCGGCGCAGAACAGCTTCAGCCCGCCGCCGGTGCCGGTCGATTCGACCACCGGGGTTTTGAACTTTCCGGTCTTGCCGAAGGCCTCCGCCACCGCGGTGGTGAAGGGGAAGACGGTGGAGGAGCCGACAGCGCGGATCTGGTCGCGCGACTGCGCCGATGCCGGGGCGGTGGCGAGGCCGAGCGCCAAGGCCAGAGTCAGGGCCGGGGCGGTCGCGGCGAAGACATGCGTCCGGGTGGTCACGGGTGCCCCTCCTTCGGGAAACAGAGACTGGTCCATCGGAATGGCGCGGACCATAGACCGGGAGGGCGACCGAATGATTGCGTTTTTATGACACTTTCATGACAGCGTCACAGAACGATCCACCCTCTCACAAACCGCCAAGTCCCCTCTCCCCCACCGCAGGCAAATAGACGGTAAAGGCGCTGCCCATCCCGACTTCGCTTTCGATCGTCAGGCGGCCACGGTGGCGGTTCAGGATGTGCTTGACGATGGCCAACCCCAACCCGGTTCCGCCCATGGCGCGGGAGCGCGCGGCATCGACCCGGTAGAAGCGTTCGGTCAGGCGGGGCAAATGGGTGCGGGCGATGCCGTCGCCCCGGTCGCGCACCGACACCGACACCATCGCGGTGCCGCCGCGCTGCGCGCGCTTGTCCTTCACCGCACCGCCAGAGGCAGGCAGGCCGGTGAAGCCCACCGCCGCGCCGTCGGCCAGCGCGACGGTGACGGTCACGTCGGTGTCTTCGCGCGTGTATTTGATCGCGTTGCTGACGAGGTTCTGGAAGACCTGGGTCAGCTGGTCCTCGTCGCCCACAACGGGCGGCAGATCCTCCGGCGCTTCCAGACGCAGGCGGATGCGGCGCTCCGCCGCTTTCAGCTGCAGCGCGGCGATGACGTTCTCCAACTCCTCCACGACATCGACGCGGCCGCTGGGCGGCATATGCTCGTCCAGCTCGATGCGGGACAGCGACAGCAGGTCGTTGACCAGCCGGGTCATGCGGCTGGCCTGGTCATGCATGATCGCCAGGAAGCGGTCCTGCGCCTCCGGATCGTCGCGGGCGGGGCCGCGCAGCGTCTCGATGAAGCCCAGCAGCGAGGACAGCGGTGTGCGCAGCTCGTGGCTGGCGTTGGCGATGAAGTCGGCGCGCATCTGCTCCGACCGGCGGGCGGCGGTGACGTCGTGCAGGGTCAGGATCGCCATGCGGGCGACGGTGGGCGGACGCGGCGCCGGCTCCTCCTCGATATCGCCATCCAGCAGCGACGGATCGGGTTCGGGCACCAGCCGCTGGAAGGGCTTCACCTGCGCTTCGAAACTGCGCTCCACCGGGACCGGCAGCGTAAACTCGATGATGCGGGATGCACCGCCGCGCAGCACCGAATCCACCGCTTCGAGCACGGCCGGCGTGCGCAGACAGGAGGCGAGGTCGCGGTCAATGATCTTGTCGCCGAACAGCTCCCGCGCCGTCCGGTTGGCGCGCACCACCTGCCGTTCGGCATCCATCAGCAGCAGCGGGGCGGGCAGGGCGTCGATCACCGCCTCGTCGGCATCGAGTTGCATCCGCACGCTCTCGGCCCGGCGCAAGCCGACCCGGTGCAGACGGCCGATGGTCGCGGCGAGCGCCTTCAAGGCGGGCGCCGTGCCGGCCGGAGCCAGCGGCTCGTCGGTTTCGGCCAGCCGGGCTGCGTAGTCGGCCATCGCGTCGGCATCGCTGCGGTAGGTGCGCAGGACCAGGACCGCGCCCACCAACGCCGCGGCAGCCGCGGCCAGCGCCAGCCCGCCATGCAGCGCCCCGGCATGGACCGCCCAGGCCAGCACGCCGGCCAAAGGCACCAGCATCAGCAGGATCGCGGTCAGCAGCGGGACGGGCGGCAACGCCTTCGGGCGCATGGGGTCGGCACCGGGTTCGAGTAAGGATAAGGGCGGGCGGTGTGACGTTCGGTCCTTAGGCACCGCCCATCTGCACGGCCCTTCTACACCATCGTCGCGCACGCCGCGCGACGGTCATAAAAGATTCATGGGCATGACTATGCGGTGGAGCGTTGACTCCAATATCATGGATCAACATTCTACCTTCATGGAAAACGCTGCAAACGATATCGACAGCCGCCTTGCCGCCCGCCTGCGCGCCCTGCGGGCGGACCGGGGCCTGACGCTGGAGGGCTTGGCCGAACGCTCGGGCGTCAGCCGCTCGATGATCTCGCTGGTGGAACGGGGGGAGAGCAGCCCGACGGCCTCCGTGCTCGACCGGCTCGCCGCCGGGCTGGGGGTGACGCTGGCGGCATTGTTCGCGGAAGCCGAGCGCGCCGACGCCAGCCCGGTCGCCCGCCGCGCCGACCAGACCACTTGGGCCGACCCCGCCACCGGCTATCGCCGCCGCAACCTGTCGCCGCCGGGCTATCCGTCGCCCATCGAACTGGTGGAGGTGGAGTTGCCGCCGGGCGCCCGCGTCTCCTACGACAGCGGCAACCGCGCCGCCATGGTGGAACAGCAGGTCTATCTGCTGGACGGCACCATCGAACTGACGGTGGGGGAGATGACGCACCGCCTGTCCACCGGCGACTGCCTTGCCATGCGGCTCGACCGTCCGACCGGCTTCCACAACCCGAACGACCGCACCGCCCGCTACATCGTGGCGCTGACCACCGACGGGCGGCCTGCTTTAAACGCCGTCAAACGCTGAAGGGAGCATGCGATGGATAGTGCCTGCCTGGACTCCGGCCAGCGCGGTGGGGAGAGCGGCGCCGCTGCCGTGACGGTGCGCGTGCTGTCTTCAACGGAGGCTCACGCAGCCGTGCCGGGGCTGACCGACGTGCTGCTCGATTGCGTGGCGGGCGGTGCGTCGGTCAGCTTCATGGCGCCGCTCGACCGCGCCACCGCCGAAGGATTCTGGAGCCAAGTGGTGGCCGGGGTGGAGCAGGGGGAGCGCATCCTGCTGGTGGCTGAGGACGGGGAAGGCGTCCTGGGCACCGTCCAGCTGGTGGTCGGCCAGCCGCCGAACCAGCCGCACCGCGCCGACCTGTCCAAGATGCTGGTCCACCGCCGCGCCCGCCGCCGGGGTGTCGGCGCCGCCCTGATGCAGGCGGCCGAGGAGGCCGGCCGGGCCGCCGGCAAGACCCTGCTGGTGCTGGACACAGCATCGCCCGAGGCCGAACGGTTGTACGAACGCGCCGGCTGGGTGAAGGTCGGCGTCATCCCGAACTACGCTTTGTGGCCGAAAGGCGGGTTCTGCGACACGACGTACTTTTACAAGGCGCTGGGATGAGTGCATCCCCTTTGTCGAGACCGTCCGGCATGGGCAGCCCTCACCCGCATGATATCCTTTTACGGACTATAGGTCACCCAAGCCGGAGAAACCATGCTCCCTCCTTCACCGGAATGGAGGAGGGAGCACCTCACCTCACCAGGGCAGCGAGTCGTGCGCCGCCAGCGCTGCGGCGGTGACGATGTCATTGACCGAGGCGCCCATGCTGACGATCTGCGCCGGCTTGTCTAGACCGATCAGCAGCGGGCCGATCATCTGGCCGCCCGCCATCTTGTTCAGCAGCTTGGCCGAGATGTTGGCGGAATGCAGGCCGGGCATGATCAGCACGTTCGCCGGACCGGACAGCCGCGAGAACGGGTAGACCCGCTTCATCAGCTGGTAATCCAGCGCCACGTCGGCCGACATCTCGCCGTCATACTCGAAATCGACCCGGCGGCTGTCGAGGATCGACAGGGCTTCCCGCAGCGGATCGGTGTTCGGGTGCGGCGTCTGGCCGAAGTTGGAGAAGGACAGCATCGCGATCCGCGGCTCGTGTCCCATCTGCCGGGCCTTGGCCGCGGCGCCAACCGCGATGTCGGCCAGCGTCTTGCCGTCGGGACGGACATGGACGGTGGTGTCGGCGATGAAGACGGTGCGGTTGCGGGTGATGAACAGGTGCAGGCCGAACACCGGCTCGCTCGCCTTCGGGTCGACGACGCGGCGGATTTCCTCGTACGCGACGCCGAAGCTGCGGGTCAGGCCGGTCACCATGGCGTGGGCGTCGCCCTGCGCCACCATGCAGGCGGCGAAGACGTTGCGGTCCTGGTTGACCATCCGTTGGCAGTCGCGCAGCAGGGCGCCCTTGCGCTGCAGGCGGCGGTACAGGTGGTCGGCATAGCGGCGGTTGGCGTCCGACAGGCGGGCGTTGTGGATTTCGAACTGGACGTTGGGCTGCCCCATCGCCACCAGCTGCTCCTTGATGACCTCTTCACGCCCGATCAGCACCGGCGTGCCGTAGCCGCCGGCACGGAAGGCCATGGCGGCGCGGATCGTCCGCTCCTCCTCGCCCTCGGCGAAGACGACGCGGCGCGGGTTGGTCCGCACCTTCTCCAGGATCAGTTCCAGGCTGTCGGCGGTCGGATCGAGGCGGGTCCGCAGGGAATGCTTGTAGCTGGTCAGGTCGAGGATCGGCTTGCGCGCCACGCCGCTTTCCATCGCCGCCTGGGCGACGGCGGCCGGAACGGTGACGATCAGGCGCGGGTCGAAGGGCACCGGGATGATATAGTCCGGGCCATAGCGCAGACGGCGCCCGGAATAGGCGGCGTCGACCTCGTCCGGCACATCCTCGCGCGCAAGTGCTGCCAGCGCCTTGGCGGCGGCCACCTTCATCGCCTCGTTGATGGTGGTGGCGCGGACATCCAGCGCGCCGCGGAACAGGTAGGGGAAGCCCAGGACGTTGTTGACCTGGTTCGGATAGTCCGAGCGGCCGGTCGCCACGATGGCGTCGGCGCGCACCGCCTTCACATCCTCCGGCGTGATCTCCGGATCGGGGTTGGCGAGCGCGAAGATGATCGGCTTGGCCGCCATCGACTTCACCATCTCCTGCGTCATCGCCCCCTTGGCCGACAGGCCGACGAACACGTCGGAGCCGGCCACCGCCTCTTCCAGCGTGCGCTTGTCGGTGTCGACGGCAAAGGACGACTTCCACTGGTTCATGCCGTTGGTGCGGCCGCGATAGACCACGCCCTTGGTGTCGCACAGGATGATGTTTTCACGTGAAACACCCATCGTGCAGAACAGCTCGGCGCAGGCGATGCCCGCGGCACCGGCGCCGTTCACCACCATCTTCACGTCTTCGATGCGGCGGCCGGTGATGTCGCAGGCGTTGATCAGGCCGGCGGCGGCGATGATCGCGGTGCCGTGCTGGTCGTCGTGGAAGACCGGGATGTCCAGCAGCTCGCGCAGCCGCTCCTCGATGATGAAGCAGTCGGGCGCCTTGATGTCTTCCAGGTTGATGCCGCCGAAGCTGGGGCCGAGGAAGCGCACGCAGTTGACGAACTCGTCGACGTCGCGGGTGTCGACCTCCAGGTCGATGCCGTCGACGTCGGCGAAACGCTTGAACAGCACCGCCTTGCCTTCCATCACCGGCTTGCCGGCGAGCGCGCCCAGGTCGCCCAGCCCCAGCACAGCCGTGCCGTTGGAGATGATGGCGACGATGTTGCCCTTGGCCGTGTAGTCATAGGCGAGGGACGGATCCTCGGCGATGCGCAGGCAGGGCGCGGCGACGCCGGGCGAATAGGCCAGCGCCAGATCGCGCTGGGTCGTCAGCGGCTTGGTCGGAGTGATTTCCAGCTTGCCGGGCCGGCCGCTGGAATGCAGCAGCAGGGCCTCTTCGTCGGTGACGCGCTTGGTGTCGGACATGGATGTCGTGTTCCTCAACGGAGTGCTGATGCCCGTCGGTCTTCGTTGGTGCCTTTTGTGCGGTGCGCTGCCGACGGTGGGGCCGCGATGGTATACGCCGCACGCGCAACTCGCCAAGCCTCCATCGCCCGCTTTTTGTACGAATCATGCATTTTTTTGACGATTGGCGACACATCCAGTTTGCTGCACGTCCTATCTGATCCGCTTTCCGTGCATGACCATGCTGGTAGGGGCAGCCGGGCGGCGGCTGGTATCATGCGGTGCGAAAAGCAACCGACGCTCTAAGTCCCTGCCGGAGCCGCCATCTTGTCCCTGGCCCCCAACTCCGCGGCTCCCACCGCGCTGACGCCGGACGAACGCCGCATCACGCTGGTCATCGCGGCGGTGCAGTTCATCAACATCCTCGATTTCATGATGGTGATGCCGCTCGGCCCGGACTTCGCGCGGGCCTTGGACATCCCGGCGGCGCACATCGGCTATATCGGCGGCAGCTACACCGCCGCCGCAGCCTTGGCCGGATTGATCGGGTCGATGCTGCTCGACCGCTTCGACCGGCGCCGGGCGCTCGCCGTCGCCATGGCCGGGCTGATCGTGTCGACCGCGCTGGGCGGTCTGGCGTGGGACTTCCACTCCTTGCTGGCGGCGCGCGTGCTTGCCGGACTGTTCGGCGGCCCGGCCGTCGCGGTCGCCATCGCCACGGTGACCGATCAGGTGGCGCCGCAGCGCCGGGGACAGGCGATGGGGGCCGTCATGTCGGCTTTCTCACTGTCGGCCATCGCCGGGGTGCCGGTGGGGCTGGAACTGGCGCTCTATGGCGGCTGGAGGTTGCCCTTCTTCGCGGTGGCCTTCGCCGGTCTGGTCGTCGCCGTGGCCGCAATCGCCATCCTGCCGCCGCAGCGCGGCCATCTCGCCGGGGCAGGGATGAAGACGGGGGCCTGGCTACGGATGACGGCGCTGCTGTCGCGCCGCAAGGTCTGGCTGGCCTATGCCACCGTGGCGCTGGTGCAGGTCCAGCAATTCATGATCGTCCCCAACATCGCCGCCTATGTGCAGGGCAATCTGGGCTTCCCGCGCGACCATCTCAGCCTGGTCTACATGACCGGCGGCACGCTGAGCTTCTTCGCCGCGCGCTGGGCCGGGCGGCTGGTCGACCGCCACGGCTCCAGCGCCGTCACCTTCGCGGCGACGGTGGGGTTGAGCCTGGTGATCTTCTTCGCCTTCATCGGCTACCGGCCGTGGATGCCGGTGCTGGGGCTGTTCCCCTTCTTCATGACCTTCGTCGGCATCCGCATGGTCGCCAACGGCGCCGCCTTCTCCCGCGTGCCGGACCCGCAGGAGCGTGCCGGCTTCATGGCGCTGGTATCGGCGGTGCAGCATCTCAGCTCCGCCTTCGGCGCCTTCCTGTCGGCCGAGATCCTGACCAACGCCGCCGACGGCCGGCTGGAGCATGTGACGACCATGGCGACCATCTCCATCACCATCGGGCTTGCCGTGCCGCTGCTGACCTTGTGGCTGGAACGGGCGACGCGCCCGTCGGCGACGCCGTTGCCCCTGGCGGTCAACGCCGACGCCGTGCTGGACGGGGGCGGGCAGAGCCGTTAGCTTGCCGCCGAACCGCAAACGACCTTCGGAATGATGCCCATGCGCCCCTCCGGCCGCGCCTTCGACCAACTGCGCACCGTCTCCCTCGAGCCCGGCTTCAGCCGCTATGCCGAGGGCTCCTGCATGGTGCGCTTCGGCAACACGCATGTGCTGTGCACCGCCAGCGTCGACGAGACGGTGCCGCGTTTCCTGAAGAACACCGGGCTCGGCTGGGTCACCGCCGAATACGGCATGCTGCCGCGCTCCACCCACAGCCGCACCGACCGCGAGGCGGCGAAGGGCAAGCAGTCCGGCCGCACCCAGGAAATCCAGCGGCTGATCGGCCGCGCGCTGCGCGCCGTCACCGACCGTTCCGCGATGGGCGAGAAGCAGATCAAGATCGACTGCGACGTCATCCAGGCCGACGGCGGCACCCGCACCGCCGCCATCACCGGCAGTTATGTCGCCCTGCATCTGGCCTTCCAGCATCTGATGCAGATCGGCGCGCTGAAGACCATGCCGCTGACCGATCAGGTCGCCGCCGTGTCCTGCGGCCTGTTCCAGGGCAACGCCGTTCTGGACCTAGATTATGACGAGGATTCCAAGGCGCAGGCCGACGCCAATTTCGTCCTGACCGGCAAGGCCGGCATCGTCGAAATCCAGGGCACCGCCGAGGAAACCCCCTTCTCCGAGCCGCAGTTCATGGAGCTGCTGGCGCTCGCCCGCAAGGGCGTGAACGAGCTGGTGGCGTTGCAGAAGCAGGTCCTCGGCATCAAGTAAGCCGGAATCAGCCAGAGGTTCATCATCATGTCCGCTCCCCGCCGCTTCACCGGCGACACCCTCGTCATCGCCAGCCACAACAAGGGCAAGGTGCGCGAGATCGCCGATTTGCTCGGCCCCTATGTCGCCACCTTCACCTCGGCCGGGGAGCTGGGCCTGCCCGAACCGGAAGAGACCGGGACCACTTTCATCGCCAATGCGGAGCTGAAGGCGAAGGCCGCTGCCGCCGCCGGCCATGTCGCGCTCGCCGACGACAGTGGGCTGGTGGTGCCGGCGCTGGACGGCGATCCCGGCATCTATTCCGCCCGCTGGGCCGGCCCGACCAAGGACTTCGCCATGGCGATGCGGAAGGTCGAGGACGGACTTGCCGGGAAAAGCGACCGCAGTGCCTATTTCGTCTGCGCCCTGTCGCTGGCCTGGCCGGACGGCCATGTCGAGACGGTGGAGGGCCGCTGCTACGGCACGCTGGTGTGGCCGCCGCGCGGACCGCATGGCTTCGGCTATGACCCGATGTTCCTGCCGGACGGCCACGAGTTGACCTTCGGCGAGATGGATCCGGCCAGGAAGCACGAGATGAGCCACCGGGCCGACGCCTTCCGCCAGCTGGTGGAGCGGTGTTTCCGGTGAGCGTTTCCGATCCTGGCTCCTCTGGCCCTGGTTTTGCAGTCTACATTCACTGGCCCTTCTGCAAGTCGAAGTGCCCCTATTGCGATTTCAACAGCCATGTCCGCGAGCGGGTCGACCATGACCGCTGGCGGGCCGGGCTGCTGCGCGAACTGGACCATTACGCCGACCTGACCGCCGGCCGCACCGTCACCTCGATCTTCTTCGGCGGCGGCACGCCGTCGCTGATGGAACCGGCTACGGTCGGCGCCATCATCGACCGCGTCGCCCAACGCTGGGCGGTCGCCGAATGGCTGGAGGTGACGCTGGAAGCCAACCCGACCTCTGTCGAGGCCGACAAGTTCCGCGCCTTCCGCACCGCCGGGATCAACCGCGTTTCTCTCGGCATCCAGGCGTTGGACGACGCCAGCCTGAAGTTCCTCGGCCGCCAGCACAATGCGGCGGAGGCGACCGGCGCCATCGATCTGGCGGCGAAGACCTTCGACCGCTTCTCCTTCGACCTGATCTATGCCCGTCCCGGCCAGACGGTGGCGGCTTGGCAGGCGGAGCTGACACGGGCGCTGGACTATGCCGTCGGTCATCTGTCGGTCTATCAGCTGACGATCGAGGAGGGCACCGCCTTCTACCCGCTGCATGCCCGCGGCGATCTGGTGCTGCCCGACGAGAATTTGGCCGGCGATCTCTATGAGGCGACGCAGAACCAGCTGATGGCGGCAGGCCTGCCGGCCTACGAGATTTCCAACCACGCCCGCCCGGGCGAGGAAAGCCGCCACAACCTGACCTACTGGCGCTATGGCGACTATGTCGGCATCGGCCCCGGCGCTCACGGCCGGCTGACGTTGCATGGCGAGAAATTCGCCACCCGCGCCCATCGTGCCCCGGAAATCTGGCTGGAGCGGGTGGAACGAGACGGCCATGGTGCCGCCGCCCCTGATCCCATCGACCGTGAGTCCCGCGGCACCGAGCTGCTGATGATGGGGCTGCGCCTGAGCGAGGGCGTGCGGCTCGGCCGTCTGGTGGAGGAAACCGGCCGGACGCTGGATGATTTCGTCGATCCGGCGGCCTTGTCCCGCCTGATCGATGGCGGTTTCCTGACCCGCGATGCCGACCGCCTGGTTGCGACATCGGAGGGGCTACAGCGTCTGAACGCGGTGCTCAGCGCAATTCTGGCGTAAGATCCCTTGTCTTCAATGGGAAAGGGCAGGGGATGCTCATCAGTCTGATCGTCGCCGCCGCGACCAATGACGTGATTGGCCGTGACGGCCAGCTTCCCTGGCACCTTCCCGGCGATCTGCGCCGCTTTAGGGAACTGACGATGGGCAAGCCGATCCTGATGGGTCGGAAGACCTGGGACTCCCTGCCACGCCGTCCGCTGCCCGGCCGCGACAATCTGGTGGTGAGCCGCCAGGGACTCGTCGGCGAGCATGACGGCGCCCGCTGGTTTACCGGGCTTGGGGCGGCGGTGTCATGGGCCCAAGGCTCCGGCGCGGCCGAATTGTGCGTCATCGGCGGTGCCGCCCTGTTCCGCGAGACACTGCCGATCGCCGATCGCCTGCACCTGACCCGCATCGAAAGCACGGTGGAGGGCGACACGCTGATGCCGCCCATCGCGGCGGAATGGGCGGAGGTGTGGTCGAGCGCGCCCATGGAAGAGAATGGGCTGTTCTATCGCTACATCGATTTCGAAAAGGTGCGCGGGTAGGGGGCGAGCGCCCCCGGCAAGTCCGTTACTCTTCGCCGCCCAGCCGGTGCAGAACGTCGTCCAGCTGGTCGAGCGTCTGGTAATGGATGGTGATCGTCCCGCGCTGCCCCTGCGGGTTGATCGCGACCTTCAGCCCGATGCGGGCGGAGATCTCCTCCTCCAGATTGATCAGGTCGACGTCCTTCATCGCCGGGGCGCTGCCGGCGCCGCCGTTCGCGGCCTTGCCCTTCTTCGCCTTGAGCTGATCGCCACGCATCAGGTCTTCGGTCTGGCGGACGTTCAGGCCACGCGTCACCACCTCGCGGGCGACCGCAGCAGGATCCGGGGCGGTCAGCAGGGCGCGGGCGTGGCCGGCGGTCAGCGCGCCATCCTGGACCATCGACTTGACCGGTTCCGGCAGAGCCAGCAGGCGCATCATGTTGGCGACATGGCTGCGGCTCTTGCCGACGGCGCGGGCCAGATCCTCCTGCGTGTGTTCGAACTCCTCCATCAGGCGGCGATAGCCCTCCGCCTCTTCCAACGGGGTCAGATCCTGGCGCTGGATGTTCTCGATCAGCGCGATTTCCAACGCCTCGCGGTCGCTGAGATCGCGGATGACGACCGGAACCTCGTGCAGGCCGGCGATCTGAGCGGCGCGCCAGCGGCGTTCGCCGGCGATCAGCTCATAGGAATTGGCATCCTCGCCATCGCGGCGGACCAGCAGCGGCTGCAGGATGCCCTTGTCGCGGATGGAGTCGACGAGGCCCTGGATGGCCTCCTCGTCGAACTTCCGCCGCGGCTGGTACTTGCCGGGATGGACGAACTCGATCGGCACCTGCTTGGACTGCCGCACTTTGTCGAGCGCCGAATAATCCTCGGTCGCCTCGCCGAACAGGGCGGAAAGGCCGCGGCCCAGACTGGCGCGGCGGGCGCCCCCTTGCTTGGTGTCGTCGATCATGCGGTCAGTCTCTTCTCACGGCGCAGCACCTCGCCCGCCAGATGGATGTAGGCCTGGGATCCGGGGCAGCGCATGTCATAGATCAGCACCGGCTTGCCGTGGGACGGCGCCTCCGAGACCTTGACGTTGCGCGGGATCACGGTGTCGTACACCTTCTCCCCGAAGAAGCCGCGGACGTCCGCCGCCACCATGTCCGACAGGTTGTTGCGCTTGTCAAACATCGTCAGCACGACGCCGTGGATGTCCAGGTTCGGGTTGAAGGCGCGCTTCACCCGCTCGATGGTGCGGACCAGATGGCTGAGACCCTCCAGCGCGTAGAACTCGCACTGCAGGGGAACCATCACCGCATGCGACGCCACCAGCGCGTTCAGCGTCAACAGGCCAAGCGCCGGCGGGCAGTCGATCAGGACATAGTCGTATTCCAGCGCGCTGTTGGCGACCGCCTCGCGCAGGCGGAACTCGCGCCGCTCGGCGCCGACCAGTTCAATCTCCGCGCCCGACAGATCGACCGACGAGGTGATGATCGACAGGTTCGGCACGGAGGAGGGGGTCGCCGCCTGCTCCAGCGACACGTCGTCGAACAGCACGTCATAGATGCCGACGCGGCGGTCCGATCGGGGAATGCCGAGACCGGTGGACGCGTTGCCCTGCGGGTCGAGGTCGATCACCAGCACCCGCTTGCCGATGACAGCGAGCGCGGTGGCGAGGTTGATCGTCGTCGTGGTCTTGCCCACGCCGCCCTTCTGGTTGGCAATCGCAACCACACGGGCAAGGGGACGGGTGACGGCAGACATGGCAGCCTCTCGGGTGTCCGGTTGGCGGGAAGAGGGCAAAGAGAGTGTGTCGGGAACTGTGTCAGGCACGGTTTTCACGCACGCTCAAGATGACCGACACGTAGGATGGTTCCGCTCGGATCGGTGCGGCTGTCAAATCGCTCAGGATCCAGTGTCCAATATTGCGTGGCGGCGGTCAATTCGTCGTCCAGCGCGGCGCCCTTCAGGAACAGGAACTTGCCGCGCGATCCGATGAAGGGGTGGGCCCAGGCAAAGAGATCGGTCAGGGGCGCCAGGGCGCGGGCGGTGACGACATCGGCCTCGATGCCGGTGACGGTTTCGATCCGCTTGGTGTGGACGGTGACCGGGGCCTCGCAGACGCGGGCGACCTCGCGCAGGAAGGCGCATTTGCGCACGTCGCTCTCGATCAGATGCACCTGCGGCACGCCGAGGATGGCGAGCACCAGACCGGGGAAACCGGCACCGCTGCCGAGATCGACCAGCACCCGCGTGCCCTCCGGCAGCAGCGGGTAGAGCTGGGCGGAATCGAAGAAGTGGCGTTTCCACGCATCGGCCAGGGTGGACGGGCCGACCAGATTGATCTTCGGCTGCCACTTGCGCAGCAGCCCGTCATAGGCGATCAGACGGTCGAGCGTTTCACGTGAAACACCGGTGGCCTCCTGAAATGCAACCGCGTCGAACCCGCTCATTCCGCGGCCACTCCGGACGAGACCACGTCACGGCGCTTCACATGGCGGAGCAGGGCGACCAACGCCGCTGGGGTCATGCCCGGAATGCGGGCAGCCGCACCAAGCGTCGCCGGGCGCGACTGACGCAGCTTCTGCCGGATTTCGGCGGACAGGCTGCCGATGCCGTCGACATCGAGATCGTCGGGCAGAGCGAGGGATTCGTCCTTGCGAAAGGCGCGGATGTCGGCCTCCTGCCGGCCGAGATACCCGGCATACTTGCCGTCGATCTCCAACTGCTCGGCGATCTCCGGTGCGATCTCGCCCAACTCCGGCCACAGACGGGCAAGGGCGGCCAGGTCGATGTCGGGGTAACGCAGCAGGTCGGCGGCACTGCGGCGCACGCCGTCCTGGTTCACCGCGACACCCTGGCGGGAGAGTTCGGCCGGCGTCGCTTGCAGCGAGGCGACCAGGGCGCGACCGGCCGACAGCGCCGCGCTCTTGGCGGCGAAGACATCGCGACGCTCCGAGCCGACGCAGCCGACGGCAACACCCTTGTCGGTCAGCCGCTGGTCGGCATTGTCGGCGCGCAGCAGCAGCCGGTATTCGGCGCGCGAGGTGAACATGCGGTAGGGTTCGTTGGTGCCCCGGCCGATCAGGTCGTCGATCAGCACGCCGATATAGGCGTCGGCGCGGTCGAGCACGAAGCCGTCCCGGTTTCCGCTCGCCACCAGCGCGGCGTTGATGCCAGCCATCAGGCCCTGGGCCGCCGCCTCTTCATATCCGGTAGTGCCGTTGATCTGGCCGGCCAGGAACAGGCGCGGCGCCCGGCGGGTTTCCAGCGTCGGCTTCAGTTCGCGCGGATCGACATAGTCGTATTCGATGGCGTAGCCCGGACGGATCATCACCACCCTCTCAAGCCCCGGCATGCTGGCGAGGATGCCGAGCTGCACGTCGCGGGGCAGGGAGGTCGAGATGCCGTTCGGATAGACGGTCGGATCGTCCAGCCCCTCCGGTTCGAGGAAGATCTGGTGCTTCTCCTTCTCGGCGAAGCGGACGACCTTGTCCTCGATCGATGGGCAATACCGAGGCCCGGTGCCGGTGATCTGACCGGAGTACATCGGCGCGCGATGCAGGTTGGCGCGGATCAGCGCGTGCGCTTCCGGCGTCGTCCAGGTGATCGCGCAATCGATCTGCGGCGTGTCGATCCGCTCCGTCATGTAGGAGAAGGGCGGGGGTGGCGTGTCGCCGGGCTGCTTCTCCAGCGCATCCCAGTCGATGGTGCGGCCATCAAGGCGCGGCGGCGTACCGGTCTTCAGCCGGCCGAGCGGGAAGCCGAGACGAGCCAGCGTGTCGGACAGGCCGATCGACGGCGCCTCGCCAACGCGGCCGGCCGGGGTGCGCTCCTCGCCGATGTGGATCAGGCCGCACAGGAAGGTGCCGGTGGTCAGCACCACCGCGCCGGCGCGGATAGACTCGCCGGCCCCGGTTACGACGCCGGTGATGCGCTGGTCAGCATCGACGATCAGGTCCTCGGCGCCGCCGGCTTCGATGAACAGGTTCTCCTGTTCGGCCAGCAGCGACTGCATCGCCTGACGATAGAGCTTGCGATCGGCCTGGGCGCGCGGGCCGCGGACGGCGGGGCCCTTGCTGCGGTTCAGGATGCGGAACTGGATGCCGCCGCGGTCGATGGCCTTCGCCATCACCCCGTCCAGCGCATCGATCTCCCGTACCAGATGGCCCTTGGCCAAGCCGCCGATGGCGGGGTTGCAGGACATCTCGCCGATGGTTTCGACCTTGTGGGTCAGCAGGAGCGTACGCGCACCCATGCGCGCTGCCGCCGCAGCCGCCTCACAGCCGGCGTGACCGCCGCCGACAACGATGACATCATAGCTTCGCATGTGCGGGACCATAGCGGAATGGACGCGGGGATCCAAGAGGCGGGGCAAGGACAAGTGAGGCGTATCAGCGCTGTTTCACGTGAAACAGCGCTTCACTCGCCGGACTCACTTGCCGATGCAGAAATCCTGGAAGATCACGTCCAGCAGATCCTCCACATCCACCCGCCCGGTGATGCGTCCCAGCGCCCGGCTGGCAAGCCGCACATCCTCCGCCGCCAGTTCGGGCAGTGGGGCATCCAGCGCGCGCAGCAGCGACTCCCGACACTCCATAAGCGCCGCACGGTGGCGAGCCCGGGTCAGAGACGGGGCGCTGCCGATGGCGAGCCGGTCGGCACTGAACACGGTCAGCTTTTCCTCCAATGCCTTCAGTCCGGCGCCGGTGTGGGCGGAGACCAGGATCGGGGCCAGGATCGGGGCCACGATCAGGGACAGACCCGGCCTCAGGTTACCGTCCGTCGCAAGGTCCGTCTTGTTGAACACCACCACGGTGTCGGCATCGATCAGGTCCAGCGTCGCCGGGTCGAGATCGGGCAGGGTGGTCGCGTCGAACACCGCCACCTTCACGTCGGCGCGCGCCGCCCGGTCACGGGCGCGGCGGATGCCTTCCTCCTCCACCTCGTCGGCGGCGGCTTCGCGCAGGCCGGCTGTGTCGGCCAGAACGACAGGGTAGCCGCCGAGGTCGAGATGCACCTCGATGATGTCACGGGTGGTGCCGGCACGGGCGGACACGATCGCGGCGTCCCGGCGGGCGAGTGCGTTCAGCAGGCTCGACTTGCCGGCGTTCGGCGCGCCGACGATGGCGATGTGCAACCCTTCGCGCAAACGCTCGCCACGACCGCCATCATCGAGATGCGTTGCGATCTCGTTGGCCAATCCGGCAATCACCGGACGGACGGCGTCGGCGACACCGCCAGGCAGATCGTCCTCGGCGAAATCGATGTCGGCCTCGATGTGGGCAAGGGCGCGGGTCAGCCGTTCCCGCCAGCCGTCATAGAGTTTGCCAAGCGCACCCTCCATCTGCCGCAAGGCTTGCCGGCGTTGGGCAGTGGTCTCGGCATCGATCAGGTCGGCAACCGCTTCGGCCTCCGTCAGGTCGAGCTTGCCGTTCTCGAAAGCGCGGCGGGTGAACTCGCCCGGTTCGGCCAGCCGCAAGCCGGGCAGGATGGCCAGCGCCTCGATCACACCGGTGACGACGGCGCGGCCACCATGCAGGTGCAACTCCACCACATCCTCGCCGGTGAAGCTCGCGGGGGCGGTGAAGCGCAGGACCAGCGCGTCGTCGAGCGCGTCGCCGGTCCGGGGATCGCGCAGCTTGGTCAACACGGCGCGGCGCGGCGCGGGCGGGGTGCGGCCGGTCAGCGCCGCAAGGGCGGATCCGGCCTGCGGTCCCGAAATGCGAACCACCGCCACACCGGAGCGGCCGGGGGCGGTGGCGAGAGCGTAGATGGTGGTGGTGAACAAGTTGGTGGTGACCATTGGGGGTGGATCAGCCGCGCTGCTCGGGCCGCAGCTCCCGCTGCTCCAGGGTCAGCATCAGGCGCTCGACGCGGCGGCCTTCGACCAGATGGGTCTGCAGGATTTCGTCGACATCGCCGGTGCTGTGATAGGTGTACCAGACGCCTTCCGGATAGATCACCAGCGTCGGGCCCAGTTCGCAGCGGTCGAGACAGCCGGCGGAGTTGATCCGCACCTTGCCGTCGAAGCCGAGTTCACGGGCGCGGGCCTTCATATAGTCGCGCAGCTTTTCCGACCCGTGGGCGGCGCAGGACCCGCGCTTGTGCCCGTCGGGACGGCGGTTGGTGCAGCAGAAGACATGGGCTTCGAAATAAGGCTTCAAATCGGTCACTTTCTTCCTTCCTGCCCCAGGGCCGACGCCATCTGGGACCAAAACATCTTCTGCATCTGCTCCATGCCCTGGATGCCGGCGGGGAGCCAGGTCTTCAGCATGGTCTCCGGGTCCATGGCCTGGAGGTTCGCACGCATGCGTTCCTGGATCTCCTGCATCATGGCATCCTGCATCGGCTTCACGTCGGGCAGGCCCAGGAAGTGCCGGGCCTCGTCCGGGGTGCAGTCGATGTCGACGGTGATTTTCATGGGACCCCCTCCAGACCGGGACCAAGAGCCGGCTTCGGCACCGGTCCAGGCATTGGCCGTGTTGATTTTGGGGTTGAGCGCCACAGCGGCTCATGCCCCACTATACAGATAGGATGCACTGGCGCAACGCCACCCCGGCGCCACCTATTGTCTAACGACACACCAACAGATCGGACACCGCCATGCCCGCCACTCCGTTGGGCGCGAACCTGCTAGGCCGGGAGACGAGCCCCTATCTGCTGCAGCACAAGGACAACCCGGTGCATTGGATGCCCTGGGGACCGGAGGCCTTCGCCCGCGCCAAGGCGGAGAACAAGCCGGTGCTGCTGTCGGTCGGCTATGCCGCCTGCCACTGGTGCCACGTGATGGCGCATGAGAGCTTCGAGAATCCGGAAATCGCCGGGCTGATGAACGAGCTGTTCATCAACATCAAGGTCGACCGGGAGGAGCGGCCGGATCTCGACACCATCTATCAGTCCGCCCTGGCGCTGCTGGGACAGCAGGGCGGCTGGCCGCTGACCATGTTCCTGACCCCGGATGCGGAGCCCTTCTGGGGCGGCACCTATTTCCCGCCGGCGCCACGCTATGGCCGGGCCGGCTTCCCCGACGTGCTGCGCGGCATCGGCGAGACCTTTGCGCGGGAGCCGGACAAGGTCGGCAAGAATGTCGACGCGCTGAAATCGGCGCTCGCCGGGATGGGGGAGAACCGGTCGGCCGGCGCCGTCGATGCCGGGGTGCTGGATCAGGTGGCGCAACGGCTGCTGCGCGAGGTCGACCCGATCCACGGCGGCATCGGCAGCGCGCCGAAATTCCCGCAGGTTCCCTTGTTCGAACTGCTGTGGCGGGCGTGGCGGCGCACGGGACGCGAGCCGTTCCGGGAAGCGGTGACCCACACGCTGGCCAACATGGCGCAGGGCGGCATCTACGACCATCTCGGCGGCGGCTTCGCCCGCTATTCGGTCGACGAACGCTGGCTGGTCCCGCATTTCGAAAAGATGCTCTACGACAATGCGGAACTGCTCGACCTGATGACGCTGGTCTGGCAGGAGACGCGCGACCCGCTGCTGGAAACCCGCATCCGCGAGACGGTCGGCTGGCTGCTGCGCGAGATGATCGCCGACGGCGGCGGATTCGCCGCGACGCTGGACGCCGACAGCGAGGGCCAGGAGGGACTCTTCTATATATGGCAGGAGCATGAGGTCGACCGGCTGCTCGGTCCCGCCCTCGGCGATGACGGGCTGGCGACGTTTAAGCGCGTTTACGAGGTGCTGCCCCAGGGCAATTGGGAAGGCGTCACCATCCTGAACCGGCTGGGCGGCCTGGCACTGGCCGACGATGCCACCGAGGCGAAGCTCGCCAAGGGTCGGGAAATCCTGTTGCGGGCGCGGGCCAAGCGGGTGCGGCCGGGGTGGGACGACAAGGTGCTGGCCGACTGGAACGGCCTGATGATCGCGGCGCTGACCCATGCCGCCCTGGCGCTGAACGAGCCGGAATGGCTGGATGCCGCCGGCCGCGCCTTCGCCTTTGTCCGCGACCGGATGGATAGCGCCGGGCGGCTTTGCCACAGCTGGCGGCACGGGCAGGGCAAGCATGCGGGGATGCTCGACGACTACGCCCACATGGCGCGTGCGGCCCTGGCGCTGCACGAGGCGACCGGGGATCCGGCGGCGCTCGATCAGGCGAAGACCTGGGTGGCGACGCTCGACGCCCATTTCTGGGACGGCGCCAATGGCGGCTACTTCTTCACCGCCGACGATGCCGAAGGTCTGATCGTCCGCACCAAGAGCGTCTACGACAACGCCACGCCCAGCGGCAACGGAACCATGCTGGCAGTGCTGACCACGCTGTTCCAGCGCACCGGCGACGATGCCTATCGCGAGCGGGCGGAGGCACTGGCCGCCGCCTTCTCCGGTGAGTTGACGCGCAACTTCTTCCCGCTGCCGACCTTCCTGAACGCGGTGGAACTGATGACGGCGCCGCTGCAGATCGTCATCGTCGGCCCACCCAAGGCGGTGGAGACGGAAGCGTTGCGCCGCACCGTGCTGGACCGTTCGCTGCCCAACCGGATGCTGACCGTGCTCGCGCCGGGGGCGGATCTGCCCGCCAATCATCCGGCACAAGGGAAGGGGATGCGGGACGGGAGGGCCACCGCTTATGTCTGCCGCGGCATGACCTGTTCGGCCCCGGTGACGGCGCCGGCGGATCTGGCCGCCCTTCTGGCAACGAAAACCTGAATTTTGCGGGAGGAAACCATGGCGCGTCTTTCCATCGGCAGTCCGCTGGGTCCCCTGATGCTGTCCGGGGACGGATCCGCCCTGACCTCGGTCGGCTGGGGCCGCTTCGAACATGACGAACCGGACGCGGTTCTGACCGAGGCGGCGCGCCAGTTGGAGGCCTATTTCACGGGACGGCTTCAGCGCTTCGACCTGCCGCTGAAGCCGGCGGGCACCGCCTTCCGACGCAGCGTCTGGGACGCGATGCTGGCGATTCCCTATGGCGGCACCGCGACCTATGGCGGGATGGCGAAGTTGCTGGGCAGCGCGCCGCGCGCGGTCGGCGGAGCCTGCGGCGCCAACCCGATCCCGATCATCATTCCCTGTCATCGGGTGCTGGCCAGCGGCGGAGCGCCCGGCGGCTATTCCGGCCATGGCGGGCTGGACACCAAGGCCTGGCTGCTGGCGCTGGAACGCCGGCATGCCGGCGTGGGGCAGGGCAACGGCGCGGCGGCGGAGCAGTTCGCGCTGCTCTGAAACGCCAGAGAACTCAAAAAGAAGGGAAACCAAACCACCATGGTTCACGCAATCCGTATCCACGAACACGGCGGACCGGAGGTTCTGCGCTGGGACGAGATCGAGGTGGGAGAGCCCGGTCCCGGTCAGGTGCGCATCCGCCAGACCGCCGTCGGCCTGAACTACATCGACACCTATCACCGCTCCGGCGCCTACAAGCTGCCGGATCTGCCCGCGGTGATCGGCATGGCGGGCACCGGCGAGGTCGAGGCGCTGGGACCGGACGTCACCACGCTGAAGGTCGGCGACCGCGTCGGCTACGCCATGTCCATCGGCGCCTATGCCGAGAGCCGCCTGATCGCGGCCGACCGGCTGGTGCCGCTGCCGAGCTGGCTCGACGAGCAGGCGACGGCGGCCACGCTGCTGCAGGGACTGACCGCGCAGTATCTGCTGCGCAGCACCTATGTGGTGCAGCCCGGCGATACCATCTTGGTCCAGGCCGCCGCCGGCGGGGTCGGGCTGCTGCTGTGTTCCTGGGCGCGGCATCTCGGCGCCACGGTGATCGGCACCGTCGGGTCGGAGGAGAAGGCCGAACTGGCGAAGGCCCATGGCTGCCACCACACCATCGACTACAGCCGCGAGGACTTCGTCACCCGGGTGAAGGACCTGACGGACGGGCAGGGCGTGCCGGTGGTCTATGACGGCGTCGGCAAGACCACCTTCCTGAAAGGGTTGGACTGTCTGCGGCCGCGCGGCCTGATGGTGCTGTTCGGCGCCGCGTCGGGTGCGCCGGCACCGCTGGATCTGGGGCTGCTGGCGGCGAAGGGGTCGCTGTATGTGACGCGGCCGACGCTGGCGACCTACACCGCCAAGCGGGAGGATTTGATGGCTTCGGCAGCCGATCTGTTCGACGCGGTGAAGAACGGCGGGGTGACCTTCACGGTCAACCAGCGCTTCGCGTTGAAGGACACGGCGGAGGCGCATCGGGCGCTCGAGGCGCGGGCGACGACGGGGTCGACGGTGCTGGTGCCGTAAGAAGGTGGGGTGGGGGCGGGACACCCCGCCTCCTCACTCCACCGCCCAGAGCGGGTTCTTGATCTTCTTCAGCATCTCCGCATGCGCCGCGGCCTCTTCATCGCTGACGGCGAAGACGCGGGCTTCGCGGAAGGGGCGGTCGATGCGGACCGGGCCGGTGGGACCACTCTTCGACGAGGGACCGCCGGTGAAGGACAGGCCGGTCTGCCGGCCGCCCAACAGCTCCAGATAAACCTCGGCCAGCAGCTGGGCGTCGAGCAGCGCGCCGTGCAGGGTACGGTTGGAGTTGTCGACGCCGAAGCGTTTGCACAGCGCGTCCAAGGTGGCGGGCGAGCCGGGGAACTTCTGCCGGGCTATCAGCAGCGTATCGACGGCGCGATCCTTCGGCATCACCGGATAGCCGGCGATCTTCAGCTCCCAATTCAGGAAATGCATGTCGAAGGCGGCGTTGTGGATCACCAGCGGGGAGTCGCCGATGAAGGCGACGAAATCCGCGGCGACGTCATTGAACAGCGGCTTGTCGGCCAGGAATTCCGAACTCAGCCCGTGGACGGCAAAGGCCTCCGGCGGCATGTCGCGTTCGGGGTTGAGATAGACGTGGAAGCGCTCGCCGGTGGCGAGGTGGTTGACCAGCTCGATGCAGCCGATCTCGACCAGCCGGTGACCCTCCTCCGGCTTGAAGCCCGTGGTTTCGGTGTCGAGAACGATTTCACGCATGATGGATCTGCCCTGGTTGATAGCCGCGCGGCGGCCAGTGCCTGCCCGGCCGCCGCGCCGTTCGATGCTGTCTGACTTGGCGCACAATGCCCTGAAGCGCCCGCCGCGTCATCAGCCGACCGGCACCCGTCGGCACGACATAGTCGGCGCGCCGCCGTTTTTCCGCATCCGGCATCTGGCGGGCGAGGATGCCGGCAAACTTCTCCGCCGTCATGCCCGGACGGGCCAGCACGCGGGCGCGCTGGACGGCGAAGGGGGCCGAGACGACGATGGTCGCATCGACCCGACGCTGCCCTTGGGTCTCGAACAGCAGGGGAATGTCCAGCACGGCGATCTTCGCGCCGCGACGTGCGGCACGGGCAAGGAAGTCGCGCTGCGCCCCCTGGACCATCGGGTGCAGGATCGCCTCCAGCCGCTTCAGCGCGTCCGGGTTGCGGAACACCGCCGCCCCCAGCGCCGGCCTGCTGACCGCGCCGTCGATCACCACGCCGGGGAAGGCGGCGTCGATGGCCGGCACCGCCCGACCGCCACGGGCGAGCAGCCCATGCACCACCGCATCTGAATCGCAGACCGGGGCGCCCATCGCCTGCAGCATCCGGGCGGCGGTGCTCTTGCCCATGCCGATGGAGCCGGTCAGGCCCAGCACGATCATGACCTGAGCCTCAGCCTTCCAGGACGAAGCGGGTCAGTTCCGGCGTCACCTGCGGCTCGACGCCGAACCAGGCCTTGAAGCCGGGACGGGCCTGATGCAGCAGCATGCCGATGCCGCCGGCCACCGGGTTGCCGCGCGCCTTGGCCTCGGCCAGCAGCGGGGTTTCCAGCGGCACATAGACGATGTCGTTGACGACGGCCGAGACGGGCAGGGCGCGCAAGGACAGATCCAGCGCCGGTTGGCCGGCCATGCCCTGGGTGGTGGTGTTGACCAGCAGCGAAGCCCCGTCGAGCGCGGTTTCACGTGAAACCCAATCGACCACCGTTACGCCGCCGTTGAGGCCGACCGCGGCCAGATCCGCCGCCAACTCCTCGGCGCGGGCGCGGGTGCGGTTGACCAGACGGACCTCCGGCGCACCGGCATCGAGCAGGGCGACCACCACGGCGCGGGCGGCACCGCCGGCGCCGATCACCACCGCCGGGCCACGCTCCGCCGTCCAGTCCGGCTGTTCGGCGCGCAGGTTCTCGATGAAGCCGAAGCCGTCGGTGTTGCCGCCTTCCAGCGCACCGTCCTCGGCCACCACGATGGTGTTGACCGCCCCCATGCGCCGCGCGGTCTGGTCCAGCCGGTCGACGGTGCGGAAGGCGATCTCCTTCAGCGGGACGGTGACGTTGCAGCCGCGAAAGCCCAAAGCGGGCAGGGCACGGATCGCCTGCTCGGCGCGCTCGGGCTCCACCGCCAACGGCACATAGGCGCCGTCGATTCCATACTGCCGCAGCCAGAATCCGTGCAGCCGGGGGGACCGCGAATGGCTGATCGGCCAGCCCATCACACCGGCGAGCTTGGCCTTGCCGCTGATAAAGTGACCCACCGTCATTCCCTGCCCACTCCGTGCACGCGCAGAAAGCCGAGCAGCGGCAGAAGCGGCAGCCCGAGGATGGTGAAGAAATCGCCCTCGACCCGATGGAACAGCTGGGCCCCCAGCCCTTCCAGCTGGTAGGCGCCGACCGAGTGCAGCACGTCGTCGCCGACGCGATCGAGATAGTCGTCGAGGAAGGCTTCGCTGAAGTTGCGCATGGTCAGCCGGGCACTGTCGATCTGGTGCCACATCCGCTCGCCGTCGCGCACCACCACGGCGCAGCTGACCAGCCGGTGGGTCTTGCCGCGCAGGTCGAGAAGCTGGGCGCGCGCCGCGGCACGGTCGGCCGGCTTGTCGAACCAGCGCCCCTCGCATTCCAACATCTGGTCGGCACCGACCACCAGCGCGCCGGGGTGCCGGCGGGTGATGCGCTGGGCCTTCAGTTCTGCCAGAGCCTCGGCAACGATGTCGGCCGACACGCCCTCGGCGCGGCCGGCGGCCTTCACCTCGTCCTCGTCGACCAGCGGCTTGTCGAGGATGGCGGTCACGCCAGCCTGTTCCAGCATCGCCGCCCGCGTGCGCGAGCCGGATGCCAGCACCAGAACGGGCGCGCTCACGTTTTCTTCCCTTCCGGGCTGAAGTTGCCACTCTGCCGGCGGGCGAGCAGCATCATGATCTCGGCCGCAGTTTCCTCGATGGACCGGCGGGAGACGTCGATCACCGGCCATCCACGCCGGCTGAACAGGCGCCGCGCCTCCTGCACCTCGGCACGGACCAGTTCGGGATCGGCATAGCTGGAGCCCTCGCCCTGATTCAGCAGCTTCAGCCGGTTGCGGCGAATCTGCACCAGCCGGTCGGGGTCCTTGGTCAAACCGACGATCAGCGGCCGGGTCAGCAGGTCCAGTTCCGCCGGCAGCGGGCTACCCGGCACCAGCGGGATGTTGGCCGCCTTGATTCCACGGTTGGCCAGATAGATGCAGGTCGGCGTCTTGGAACTGCGCGACACGCCGATCAGCACCACATCGGCCTCGTGCAGGTCCCAGTTCGATTGGCCGTCGTCATGCGACAGGGCGAAATCGACCGCGTCGATCCGGCTGAAATACTCGGCGTCCAGCACATGCTGGCGGCCGGGCTGGCGCTGCGATTCCACGCCCAGGAAGGCGGCGAGCGCGTTGATCAGCGGATCGAGCACGGGGATGCAGGGCACCTGCATCTCGCGGCAGAAATCCTGAAGCCGGCGGCGCAGCGTCTCGTCGACCAGCGTGAACATCACCAGCCCGTGGTTGTCCCGGATCCCCTCCAGCACGAGGTCGAGCTGGCGGTCGGTTCGCACCAGATTCCAGAAATGCTCGATGGGACGCACGTCGTCGAACTGGATGACGCAGGCGCGCGCCACGCTGTTGATGGTCTCGCCCGTCGCATCGGACACGAGATGTAGGTGGAACTCTTTCATCCGTCCCCAACATTCTGTGGAGAACCCGGCCCAGATCTGTGGACAACCGGATCCGCCTTCGTTTCGTCCCGACCGGGGGACTCCTCCTCCCCGATACGGCCAAGCGCGGAACAACTCCGCCGACCGCTTCGGAAGCTGGGAAGATCCGGCCCCGTCCGCCCTGTTATCCACGGGACTCCCGTTCGTCCAGCTATAGCATTTCCGCCGTTTCCGACGGTAGTGCTCCGAATCGTCCACAGATCCGCGCACATGGACGCACAAGCCCCCGGATCTGTGGATAGATTCGCTTGAGTCGGGGATCACCGTTATCCACAGGCATCCACCTCATCCTCTTCCTTTCTCCTATTAAAAAATATAGTGAAGAAGAGGGGATAAACCCGTCCCGGAATCCGGCGCGGAATCGGCGCTGGAATCGCAGGGGTTCAGATTCGCACGTCCCAGATTCGCAATCCAAGGAACGCACCGTCTTGTCCGCCACCAGCTCCGACGTCCAGAATCAGGCTTCCCAGCCTGCCCTGAAGCCGATGCTCGCCGCCCTGGCGGGAGAGGTGCGGTCGCGTCCGCCCTTCTGGCTGATGCGTCAGGCCGGACGCTATCTGCCGGAATATCGCGAGTTGCGGGCGAAGGCCGGCAGCTTCCTCGACCTCTGCTACAATCCCGACTTCGCGGTCGAGGTGACTTTGCAGCCGCTGCGCCGCTACGGCATGGACGCGGCGATCCTGTTCTCCGACATCCTGGTGGTGCCGCATGCCCTGGGGCAGCCGCTGGCCTATCTGGAAGGGGAGGGGCCGAAGCTGGATCCGGTCCGCAACGTCGAGGACCTGAAGCGCCTGTCGCGCGACCGCTTCCACGAGACGCTGGCGCCGGTCTACGAGACGGTGCGCCGGCTCTCCACCGCGATTCCGGATGGGACGACGCTGATCGGTTTTGCGGGGGCTCCCTGGACCATCGCCTGCTACATGGTCGAAGGGGCGGGCTCCAAGGAGTATGCGCACGTCAAGCGCTGGGCCTATGGCGACCCGGCGGGATTCGGCCAGCTGATCGACCTGATCGTCGAAGTGACCGCCGATTACCTGTGCCGCCAGATCGAGGCGGGGGCCGAAGTGGTGCAGCTGTTCGACAGTTGGGCCGGCGTGCTGCCGGTGGCCGAATTCCGCCGCTGGGTGATCGAGCCGACGCGGCGGATCGTCGCACTGGTGAAGGCGAAGCACCCGAACACGCCGGTCATCGGCTTCCCGCGCGGCGCCGGCCACGCCTATGAGGAGTATGTCGCCGGGTCCGGCGTCGATGCCGTCGGGCTCGACACCACCGTCCCGCCGGTGTGGGCGGCGCGCACGCTCCAGACGCGGCTGCCGGTGCAGGGGAACCTCGACCCGATCATGCTGGCGGCTGGCGGCAAAGCGCTGGAAACCGCGACGCACGACATCCTGGAGGCGTTGGCCGGCGGACCCTTCGTGTTCAACCTGGGCCACGGCGTCATCCAGTCCACCCCGCCCGACCATGTGGCCGCGCTGACCCGCATCCTGCGGGAATGGCCGGGGCGCGGCTGAGCGCTTTTCCGGCGGGCGGACCGTAAGGGTCTGAAAAAGCGACGGAGGGGGTCTGGACAGAGCGACGGCGACGCTCCAGTTTAGCGGGCACCATGAGCCAGCAATTCTCCCAGACCTCCGCCTCGACCAGCACAACCCCCGGCGGCTCGCCGCGGCGCGTCGCCGTCGTGCTTTTCAACCTCGGCGGTCCGGACGCACCGGAGGCGGTGCGGCCCTTCCTGTTCAACCTGTTCGCGGATCCGGCCATCATCCGGCTGCCGAACCCGTTCCGTTTCCTGATCGCCAGCCTGATCAGCGGGCGGCGGGCGAAGCCGGCCGGCGAGATCTATGCCCAGCTCGGCGGCAAGTCGCCGCTGCTGGAGAACACGGTGGCCCAGGCGGCGGCGCTGGAGAGTGCTCTGGGGGCAGATCCGGCGACGGCTGGGGCGCAGACCAAGGTCTTCATCGCCATGCGCTACTGGCACCCGATGAGCGCCGAGACGGCCGCCCGGGTGAAGGCCTACGACCCCGATCTGGTCGTGCTGCTGCCGCTCTACCCGCAATTCTCCACCACCACGACGGCGTCGAGCGCCAAAGCGTGGCATGAGGCGGCGAACACCGTCGGGCTGACGGCGCCGACCAGGCTGCTGTGCTGCTACCCGACCCAGGCCGGCTTCATCGATGCGACGGCCGATCTGATCCGACCGCTGTACGAGGCGGCCAAGGCCCATGGCAAGCCGCGCGTCCTGTTCTCCGCCCACGGGCTGCCGAAGAAGGTGGTGGCCTCCGGCGACCCCTATCAGTGGCAGTGCGAGAGGACGGCGGAGTCCATCGCCGCGGCGCTGGGCATCGACGATCTCGACTGGATCAACTGCTACCAGAGCCGCGTCGGGCCGATGGAGTGGATCGGCCCCAGCACCGACGCCGAGATCCGCCGCGCCGGCCAGGACGGCGTGCCGATCCTGGTGGTGCCGATGGCCTTCGTGTCGGAGCATTCCGAGACGCTGGTGGAGATCGAGGTCGAATACCGCCATCTGGCCGGGCAGGCGGGGGTGCCGCACTTCACCCGCGTTCCGACGGTGGGGGTGCATCCCGGCTTCATCGACGGGCTGGCGGCGCTGGTGCGGCAGACGGTCGCAGGCAAGGCGGCGGTCTGCTCCCAGAAGGGCGACCGGATCTGCCCGTCCAACTTCTCCGGCTGCCCGCAGGCGCGGCGCTGAACCGCAACGGCAGAACCGCAACGAAAAAAGGGGACACGCCCGGTGCTGTACGATTGGATCAAGGCGCTGCACGTCATCAGCATCATCGCCTGGATGGCGGGGCTGCTCTATTTGCCGCGCCTGTTCGTCTACCATTGTCAGGCGCCGGCCGGATCCGAGACGTCGGAGACCTTCAAGGTGATGGAACGCCGCCTGCTGCGCGCCATCATGAACCCGGCGATGATCGCGGCGTACGTGTTCGGCATCGCCATGATCGTGCTGACGCCGGAATGGATGAAGCAGGGCTGGCTGCACGCCAAACTGCTGTTCGTGCTGCTGCTGACCGTCAGCCACATGATGATGGCCCGCTGGCGCCGGGACTTCGCCGAGGATCGCAACACCCGGCCGCAGCGCTTCTACCGCATCGCCAACGAGGTCCCGACGCTGCTGATGATCGGCATCGTCATCTTCGTCATCGTGAAGCCCTTCTGACCGGCGGCCCCTTCTGACCGGCGGCAGGTGAACGCGCCGTCTTCCACCTCCCGGAAAAAGCGGAATCCGCGACCTTTGCGGGTTTCGCTTTCGTTTGACTTGCGCCCGCCGATCCGATAACCATGTCAGGACCACGGGGTTTTCGCCCCGCGGCCTCCCACGCCCACATCTGCCGATCCGACGCTCTGACTTTGAGCCGGGCCTGGTGGCTGGCGATCCGCTCCCGTGCGACCATTAACCGGACGCCCTGGTGCGCACCCGCCAAAGCGCCACCCGCTGCCCACCCGACGCGACCGCGTTGCGGCGTCCCCCGCCGCCAACCGCCGTCGGCCGGACCTTCTGGCACCTCCCATCCCCAAGGCCACTCCCCCGCATGACGATTTCACAGGCAATCCGATGCATCTCCAAGAGCTGAAGTGCAAAAGCCCCGCCGAACTGCTGGCGTTCGCGGAGGAGCTTCAGATCGAGAACGCGAGCACGCTGCGCAAGCAGGACATGATGTTTGCGATCCTGAAGCAACTGGCCGAAAACGACATTCCGATCTTCGGCGATGGCGTGTTGGAGGTGCTGCAGGACGGGTTCGGCTTCCTGCGCTCGCCGGAGGCCAATTATCTGCCGGGTCCCGACGACATCTATGTCAGTCCCAGTCAGGTGCGCCGCTTCGGCCTGCGCACCGGCGACACGGTGGAGGGGCAGATCCGTTCGCCCAAGGACGGTGAGCGCTATTTCGCCCTGCTGAAGGTCAACACCATCAACTTCGATACGCCGGACAAGGTCCGTCACCGTATCAACTTCGACAACCTGACGCCGCTCTATCCGGAAGAACGCATCCGGATGGAGGTCGAGGACCCGACCAAGAAGAACCTCACCGGTCGCATCGTCGATCTGGTGGCGCCGCTGGGCAAGGGGCAGCGCGGGCTGATCGTGGCGCCGCCGCGCACCGGCAAGACGGTGATGCTGCAGAACATCGCCCACTCGGTCGCCACCAACCACCCCGAAGCCTATCTGATCGTCCTCTTGATCGACGAGCGTCCGGAAGAAGTGACGGACATGGCCCGCTCGGTCCGCGGCGAGGTCATCAGCTCCACCTTCGACGAGCCGGCGACCCGCCACGTCCAGGTCGCGGAAATGGTGATCGAGAAGGCCAAGCGGCTGGTCGAGCACAAGCGCGACGTGGTCATCCTGCTGGACAGCATCACCCGTCTGGCCCGGGCCTACAACACGGTGGTGCCGTCGTCCGGCAAGGTGCTGACCGGCGGTGTCGACGCCAACGCCCTGCAGCGGCCCAAGCGCTTCTTCGGTGCCGCCCGCAACGTGGAAGAGGGTGGGTCGCTGACCATCATCGCCACCGCGCTGATCGATACCGGCAGCCGCATGGACGAGGTGATCTTCGAAGAGTTCAAGGGTACCGGCAACTCGGAAATCGTGCTGGACCGCAAGCTCTCCGACAAGCGCACCTTCCCGGCCATCGATATCTCCAAGTCGGGCACCCGCAAGGAGGAACTGCTGGTCGACAAGGGCACCATGTCGAAGATGTGGATCCTGCGGCGCATCCTGATGCCGATGGGCGTGACCGACGCGGTGGACTTCCTGGTCGACAAGCTGAAGCACACCAAGTCGAACAACGAGTTCTTCGAGAGCATGAACCAGTAGGAACCGGATCTGCCCTCTCCTTCGGGGGAGGGTGGCACGGAAAAAGGGCGGGGGCCTTTCGGCCACCCGCCCTTTCTATTTCCGGCTCCGTTCGATCCGCGATGGATCAGAAGGGCGGCTGCTGCGGCTGTTCGGCCTGTTGGGCCGACTGGCGGTGGTACAGCTCCGCGAAGTCGATCGGGTTGATCATCAGCGGCGGGAAGCCGCCTTCGCGGGTCGCGCTGGAGACGATGGCGCGGGCGAACGGGAAGATCATCCGGGCGCCTTCGATCATCAGCACCGGGCGGTGATGCTCTTCCGGCAGGCCGGGGAACTGGAACAGAGCGCCATAGGCCAGCTCGACCAGGAAGGCCACGGACTCGCCCTGGCGGGCCTCGCAGCGCAGGTTCAGCGTCAGCTCATAGATGTCGTCGCCGACCTTCTGGCCCTGGACGTCGACACCGATGTTTACCTGCGGCTGCGGCTGGTTCGGCAGCAGGCTCTGCGGGGCGTTGGGGTTCTCGAACGAGAAGTCCTTCACATACTGCGCGAGGACATGCATCGGCAGCGAAGAGGTCTGCTGCTGCTCGGCGCCGTTGCTCATCTGATCGGACATAACGGACTCCTAATCGCCGGCTGTCGTCCCGGCCATCGTTCCCGATCGGGAAAGGGCGGGGACGGTGGGCCGACCCGGATGTGAGGTGACAGGGGTTGGTTCGCGACGGTTGTGCCTTCGCCCAAGGGGCTGGCTATCACGGATCGGTCGTCCTGCCAACGGAAACCGCCGGCCCGCCGGTCGGTCAGCGCCGCTCATCCGGGCGGTGCTTCCCCCATTGGGAATCGGTCAGCCGGGGCGCGTCGCGGTCGTCGGATTCATCGCCCGTCTTCCCCTCGCCCGTCTTCCCTTCGCCGGGCGTAACGTCGCGGTAATCGCCGTCTATGACGCCGGGCACGCCGGGCACGCCGGGGGCGGGACGGAAAGGATCGTCGGCCGGGCGGGGGCCGTCCGCGCCAAAACCGGGTCCGCCGAACCCCCCGGCTCCGAAATTGCCGGCGCCGGCGCCGAAGCCGGGACGGCCGGCGGTGGTGGTGAAGACCGGCATCCCGGCCCCCATGCGGCCGAGCAGCCAGCGGCCGATGCCGCGGCGCAGCGGTCCGATCAGCAGGACGATGCCCAGGATGTCGGTCAGGAAGCCGGGGATGATCAGCAGGATGCCGGCCAGCACGGCGCAGAAGCCGTCCAGAACGGTGCCGATCGGCGCCTCGCCGCGGGCCGCTGCCGCCTGGGCGCGGGTCAGCGAAGCCAGCCCCTGGTGGCGCACCAGCAGCACACCCACCACCGCCGACAGCGCCAGCAGTCCGATGGTCGGCCCGGCGCCGATCCAATCGCCGACCTGGATGAATCCGACGATCTCCAGGATCGGCAGAAGAAGGATCAACAACAGGGGATTCATGGTGTCCTTGCTCTTCGGGCTCGCTGCCCCTATCTAAGTTTGGATAGGTCGTCCGGACGAAACACCGGCGGCTGCATCCAATTGGCGGTTACTGGTTGCGGTTACTGGCGGGCAAGCAACACGTAATGCCGCCCGGCCGCAAGGTCCAGGGGCGGGCCGGATCCGCCGGCGATTTCGCCCCTGCCATGGGCTTCACGACAAGTCGTTTTGGAAGGAACAGATGATGGGAGACGGGTTCGTGTTCATCGAGATCGTGATCTTCGCGATGATCGCGGCCTTCCTCGTTTATCGGCTGCGCAGCGTCCTCGGCCGCCGGACGGGGGAGGAGCGTCAGCGCCCCAACCCCTTCACCGCCGCTCCGAACCCGGCGAAGCCCGACAATGTCGTGCCCCTGCCGGAGCGCAACCGGCCGCGGCCTGATGTCGCACCCGGCGCGGACGTGACGGTCTCGGACGAGCCGCTTTCTCTGGCCGCCTCCATCGACCAGCTCCGGACCGCCGATCCGAATTTCGACGAGAAGCATTTCCTGGAAGGCGCCAAGGCGGCCTTCGCCATGATCGTCGACGCCTTCGCCCGTGGCGACACCGCGACGCTGCGTCCGCTGCTGGCCGACGACGTCTATGAAAGCTTCGCCCGTGTCATCCGCGACCGTCAGGCCGCCGGCGAGCAGCACGAGGCCCGCATCGAGATCGTTCGCGAGGCCGAGGTGGTGGAGGCGAAGCTGGATGCCGCCCGGACCGCCCGCGTCACCGTGCGTCTGGTCACCGATCAGGTGAATGTGGTGCGTGACCGCGACGGCAACGTCATCGACGGCGATCCCAAGGCGTTGGTGGAGAACACCGACGTCTGGACCTTCGCCCGCAACCTCCGCTCCCGCGATCCCAACTGGGCGCTGGTCGAGGTGCGTCCGGTTCAGTAACGAACGACCAGTGGTAATGACGTTCCACCATCGTCCCGGTTTCAGCGCCATCGCCCTCTTCGGGGCGGTGGCGTTGCTGTTTTCGGCCTGCGCCCCCAAGGAAGAGGCGAAGCCGACGCCCGACGCCCTGACCCTGACACCGCTGTCCTTCGCCGATTTGGCCGGCTGGCGCACCGACCCGGTGGCACAGGCGGTGTCCGCGCTCGCCCGCTCCTGTGCCCGCTTCAGGACGCAGCCGGCGGAGCGGTCGGTCGGGCCGGGCGGTGTGGCGGGGACCATCGGCGATTGGCAGGGGCCTTGCGCCCAACTGGCGGATCTGCCGCCCGGCAACGATGCCGCCGCCCGCGCTTTCTTCGAGGCGAACTTCACCCCCTATGCCGCCGGCAACAACGGCACGCGCGAGGGGCTGTTCACCGGCTATTACGAAGCCGAGCTGGAAGGCAGCCGCAAGCCGGATCCGGCCTATCCGGTGCCGCTCTATCGCCGGCCGGCCGATCTGGTGATGGTCGATCTCGGCGATTTCTCCGACCGCTGGAAGGGGGAGCGCACCGCCGGCCGGGTGGTCGACGGCAAGTTGAAGCCCTACGAGGACCGTGCCGCCATCGTCGCGGGCGCGCTCAAGGGCAAGGGGCTGGAACTGGTCTGGGTGAAGGACCCGATCGGCGCGTTCTTCCTGCAAATCCAGGGGTCGGGGCGGATCCGGCTCGCCAATGAAGGCGATGGTGGCGGCGAGATGCGCGTCGGTTACGCCGGCCAGAACGGCCACAAATACGTCGCCATCGGCAAGGAACTGATTGAGCGCGGCGCCCTGAAGCGGGAGGAGGTCTCGCTGCAGACCATCCGCGATTGGCTGCTCGCCCATCCCGATCAGGCCGCGGCGGTGATGAACGTCAACCCGTCCTACGTCTTCTTCCAACCGCTGTCGGGCGACGGCCCGAACGGCGCGCAGGGCGTGGCGCTGACCCCAGGCCGCAGTCTGGCGGTGGACTCCAAGTTCATGCCCTATGGCGTGCCGGTCTGGCTGGATGCCGAGGACCCGCTCGATGCCGGGCAGCGATTGCAGCGGTTGCTGGTGGCCCAGGACACCGGCGGGGCGATCCGCGGGCCGGTGCGCGGCGATGTCTTCTGGGGGCATGGCCCGGAGGCGGAGCAGCGGGCCGGGGTGATGAAAAGCCGGGGAAGCTACGCGCTGCTGCTGCCGAAGAGCGTGAAGGTTGCGGCAGGCGGGTAGGGGCCCGGCTGAGGAATGTTTCACGTGAAGCAGGGGGCACCCGAGGCGAGTGCCCCCTGCGTCATCACAGAATGAACTTCGACAGATCTGCGTTCTTCGCCAGACCGCCGACCCGCTCGCGGACCAGGGCGGCGTCGATGGTGATGGTCTCGCCGGCGCGGTCGCTGGCGGCGAAGCTGATCTCCTCCAGCAGACGCTCCAGAACCGTGTGCAGGCGGCGGGCGCCGATGTTCTCGACCGAACTGTTGATCTCCGCCGCCAGACGGGCCAGCTCGTCGATGCTGTCGTCGGTGAAGACCAGATCGACCTCCTCCGTCTTCATCAGCGCTTTGTACTGGCGGATCAGGCTGGCTTCCGGTTCGGTCAGGATACGCTTGAAGTCGTCCTGGCTCAGCGCCTTCAGCTCGACCCGGATCGGCAGGCGGCCCTGCAGCTCAGGCAGCAGGTCGGACGGCTTGGCGATGTGGAAGGCGCCCGACGCGATGAACAGGATGTGGTCGGTCTTCACCGGGCCGTGCTTGGTCGACACCGTCGTGCCTTCGATCAGCGGCAGCAGGTCGCGCTGAACGCCCTCGCGGCTGACGTCGGCGCCGCGCGCATCGGAACGCGCGGAGATCTTGTCGATCTCGTCCAGGAAGACGATGCCGTTCTGTTCGACCGCGCGGATCGCCTCCGCCACTACC
This sequence comes from Azospirillum oryzae, assembly GCF_008364795.1. Classification (GTDB taxonomy): domain Bacteria; phylum Pseudomonadota; class Alphaproteobacteria; order Azospirillales; family Azospirillaceae; genus Azospirillum; species Azospirillum oryzae. The sequence continues at coordinate 154,577 of NZ_VTTM01000010.1, forward strand.
TTTTCCTGGTCCAGCAGCTTGTCGGACTCCTCGGCCATCAGCACGCCGTGGCTTTCGGCCACCGTCATGCGGCGGGTCTTGGTGCGGCCGCCCATCATCTTGCCGAACATGTCGTTCAAGTTCAGCATGCCCATCTGGGCGCCCGGCATGCCGGGGATGTCGAAGGTCGGCATGGCTCCGGCGCCGGTATCGGCCACCTGGACCTCGATCTCCTTGTCGTTCAGCGTGCCTTCGCGCAGCATCTTGCGGAACTTGGCGCGCGTCTCCGCACTGGCGCTGTCGCCGCACAGCGCGTCGAGCACCCGCTCCTCCGCCCGCAGTTCGGCCTTGGCGGCGACCTCCTTGCGCAGGCGCTCGCGGGTCAGGCCGATGGCGGCCTCCACCAGATCGCGGACGATCTGCTCGACGTCGCGGCCGACATAGCCGACCTCGGTGAATTTGGTGGCCTCCACCTTCAGGAAGGGGGCCTGGGCCAGCCGGGCGAGGCGGCGGGCGATCTCCGTCTTGCCGACGCCGGTCGGGCCGATCATCAGGATGTTCTTCGGCAACACCTCTTCGCGCAGGCCTTCCGGCAACTGCTGCCGGCGCCAGCGGTTGCGGAGCGCAATGGCGACCGCGCGCTTGGCGTCGTTCTGGCCGACGATGTAGCGGTCGAGTTCCGAGACGATTTCGCGCGGGCTGAAGGCGGCGCTGTCGGCGGACACGGAGGCGGTCTGAATCGTCATGGCGCTCACAGCTTTTCCAGGGTGACGTTTTCGTTGGTGTAGACGCAGATGCCGGCGGCGATCCTCATCGCCTTGCGCGCCACCGCCTCCGCATCCATCCCGTCGATGTCGATCAGCGCACGGGCCGCCGACAGGGCGTAGGACCCGCCGGAGCCGATGCCGATCAGCCCGTCCTCCGGCTCCAGCACGTCGCCGTTGCCGGTCAGCACCAGGCTGACGGTCTTGTCGGCGACGGCCATCATCGCTTCCAGCCGGCGCAGGTAGCGGTCGGTGCGCCAGTCCTTGGCCATCTCGACGCAGGCGCGGGTCAGCTGTCCGGGATACTGCTCCAGCTTGCCTTCCAGCCGCTCGAACAGGGTCAGCGCGTCGGCGGTGGCGCCGGCGAAGCCCGCCATCACCGTCCCGCCGGCCAGCCAACGGACCTTGCGCGCGTTGGCCTTCATCACCGTCTGGCCGACCGAGACCTGCCCGTCGCCGGCGATCACCACCTGACCGTTCTTGCGCACCGACAGGATGGTGGTGCCATGCCATTGGATGGGATCATGTGGATTGGACGCTGGATAGGTCATGCGGAAACCATGCTGGAAAATGGGGAATGGCCTGCCGCCCGCTGGAGTGCTGCGTCGATCGGCGCGCGGACACCATTGAATTGTGGCGGCAGGACATCCGGTCTATGTGGGAGGGGCGATGTCGCCGTCAAGAAGTTCGCCGTCTGGCATCTCGTCCTCCCACAGCGGGTCGGGAGGGCTGTTGCGGCGTGATTTGCCCGGCTTGGATGGAGCCGGAGGCTGAACGGCGGCGACCGGATCCGCCCCCAGCCGGTCGAGCAGCGGGCCGAGCGCCAGGAACTCCACAAGTCCCGCCGGCATGACGGGGGAGCGGCCGGCAGCCGGTGCCACGCCGGCCAGTGCGCCGCTTCCGTCGAGCAGCGGGTCGCCGGCTTCCGTCACCGCGGTGAACAGGTCGGCCGAGCCCAGATCCGCCTGGATCAGTGTGCCGCCACGAGCCTCGTCGGCCGGCAGGCCACCTACGATCCCGGCTATTTCCTTGCCGCGTCCGCCGATGACCGCCCGCACCGGTTCGCTGACGCGCAGGGTCGCGGTACGTAGGGACAGGGCGGGCAGCCGCGCCGGCACCCGAACCAGGGCAAAGCCGCTGGCCGCGTCGCGCCCGACCACCCAGCCGGTCAGCTCCACGCCACGGGCCGGCCGCACCGTAACTGTGGGGTCGGAGCCGGAGAGGGGCGCCAGCAGCACCGCCTGCACCTCGCCGGCGACATCCATTTCTCCGATCACCAGCCCATGCGATCGGCCAACCGGTATCCTCGCGGGCGTGATCCGGCCGGATCCGGCCCCGCCGCGAAGGAGCAGGCGGCGAAGGGCAGCCTGTGCCGGCGCTGCGACCGGAGCGGAGGGTGCCGCGTCCGGTGCCGGGTGCGGCGTCAGCGGAGTGGGGCCGGATCCGGCCGGTGCCGCCACGGGAAACACCGTCGACGGCCGTGCGGCCGGGGAGGGCAGGGCGCCGCCGGACAGCAGGGCGCGGAAACCGGCGTCGGCGGCGAGCGCCTCCACCGCCGCGGCGAATGCCTCCTCGACCAGCAGGGTCTCGCCCTGGGGCACGCCGCGCTCCTGCGCCGTGGCGCCGGTGGTGACGATGCGGTGGACCAGCCCGTCGCCGCGCGCGTCGTAGACCGTCCATTCCACCTTGACGCTGCCGGTGCCGGAACTGCCCTTGCTGCTGCCGGTCAACCAATTGGTACGGTGGCACAGCTCCAACTGCACGTCGCGCAGGTCGCCCTGCACGGTGAAGCGGGCGCGGCTGCGGTTGCCGTCCGGGTTGTCGGGACCGCCGGGCCGGCCGACCACGTCGAAGCCGGCGGCGGTCATCACCTCGGCGAACCGCTCGTCGAAGGTGGAGCCGCGCCGCATGTTGACGCCGCTGGTCCAATAGACATCATCATAGGGTGGGGCGCAGTCGATCCCCCAGACATAGCGGCCGATCTGCATCCCCCGCCGCATCGACCCGATGGTCAGTTCCCCGAAGCGGAAGGGTGCAGTGGTGCCGGCGGCGACCGGCGGCGCCGTCTTTCCGACCGGCGGGGGCGGAGACATGCTGCCGCAGCCGGCCGGCAAAAGGCCGAGAAGGAGAATCAGGACTGCGGCGAATGGGCGCGGGTGGGTCGTCATAAGCGGATATGCACGCAGGAAGTGTGAAAGACTGTACCCCGCACACCCATGTAGGACAATCGTCGGAATGGACAGAGCGCGCATCATTCGTGCCGGATGCTGGCGCGTGCGGATGCTTCCTGCTACAAAACCGCCATGGACCAGACCCCCACGAATGGCGGCCGCCGCGCCTCGATCGAGCGGAACACCACGGAGACCCGGATCCGGGTCGCGCTGAACCTTGACGGCACCGGCGTCTACGACGTCAAGACGGGGGTCGGCTTCCTCGACCATATGCTGGAACAGCTGTCGCGCCACAGCCTGATGGACCTGACGGTCCTGGCCGACGGCGACCTGCACATCGACTATCACCACACGACCGAGGACACCGGCATCGCCATCGGCATGGCGGTGGCGAAGGCGCTGGGCGACCGCAAGGGCATCCAGCGCTACGGCCATTCCTATGTCCCGATGGACGAGACGCTGACGCGGGTGGCGCTGGACTTCTCCAACCGGCCCTACCTGATCTGGAAGGTGAACTTCACCCGCGACAAGATCGGCGATTTCGACACCGAGCTGTTCCGCGAGTGGTTCCAGGCCTTCGCCATGGCCGCCGGCGTGACGCTGCACGTCGAGAACCTGTATGGCGAGAACAACCACCATATCGTGGAAAGCTGCTACAAGGCGCTTGCCCGCGCGCTGCGCGCCGGGGTGGAGATCGACCCGCGCAAGCGCGATGCGGTGCCCTCCACCAAGGGCACGCTCGGCGGATCGCTCTGACGGCGGGGACCTGAAGTCCCCCTCCGCCGTCCTATCGGAAGGTTTGTCACGTCCATGGAAACGGTCGCGCTGATCGATTACGGCTCCGGCAACCTGCGCTCCGCCGCCAAGGCGATCGAGCGCGCGGCCGGCGAAGCCGAAGCCTCCTACAACGTCCTCGTCACCTCCGACGCCGATGCGGTCCGCCATGCCGACCGCGTGGTGCTGCCCGGCGTCGGCGCTTTCGCCGACTGCAAGCGCGGCCTGTCGGAGGTTCCCGGCATGCTCGATGCGCTGGATGAGGTGGTGCACCGCCGCGGGCGGCCCTTCCTGGGCATCTGCGTCGGCATGCAGCTGATGGCCGAGCGAGGCCGCGAGTATGGCGTGACCGAGGGGCTGGGCTGGATCCGCGGCGAGGTGGTGAAGCTGGAGCCGGCGGATCCGGCCCTGAAAATCCCGCATATGGGCTGGAACGAGCTGAACATCCGCCACCCGCACCCGGTCCTGGCCGGGCTGCCGGAGGGCTGCCACGCCTATTTCGTCCATTCCTACCAGTTCAAGCCGGCCGATCCCGACACGCTGATCGCCTCGGCCGATTACGGCGGGCCCTTCGCCGCGGTGGTCGGGCGCGACAATCTGGTCGGCACCCAGTTCCACCCGGAAAAGAGCCAGGCCACCGGTCTGGCGCTGATCGCCAATTTCCTGCGCTGGAAGGTCTGACGCGATGGCCGAGATCGCCATCGACAAGGTCGATGCGCTGAAGACCGCCGACCTGCATGACCTGTGCGACGCGGCCGACGACGCCATCCGCGCCGGCGGCGGTTTCGGCTGGGTCGAGCCGCCGCCGCGCGACGTGATGGAGCGCTTCTGGAAAGGCGTGCTGGTGGTGCCGGAACGGGTGCTGTTCGTCGCCCGCCTGGACGGGGTGGTGGCCGGATCCGCCCAGCTGGTCAAGCCGCCGCGCAACAACGAGGCGCAGGCCCACGCCGCCCAGCTGACCACCAGCTTCGTCGCCCCCTGGGCGCGCGGCCATGGTCTTGCCCGCCGCCTGACGCTGGCGGTGGTGGAGGAGGCACGCGCCGTCGGCTTCCGGGTGCTGAACCTGGACGTCCGGGTGACGCAGGAGGCGGCCATCGCGCTCTACGAATCGCTCGGCTTCCGGCGCTGGGGCACCCACCCCTTCTATGCGCTGGTGCAGGGCCAGCCGCTTGCCGGACATTTCTACTGCAAAGACCTTCAGCCCGATTCCCCGCCGCCCGCCGAATAACCGACGCTCAACAACCGCCAGCCACGCCATAGGAAGACGCCCGCGATGATCATCTATCCCGCCATCGACCTCAAGGACGGTGCCTGCGTCCGCCTGCTGCGCGGCGAGATGAGCCAGGCCACGGTCTTCAACACCGATCCCGGCGAACAGGCCCGCCTGTTCCAGAGCCAGGGCTTCGAATGGCTGCATCTGGTCGACCTCAACGGCGCCTTCGAAGGCAAGCCGGTGAACGGCGCCGCGGTGGAGAGCATCCTGAAGTCGGTGACCATCCCGGTCCAGCTCGGCGGCGGCATCCGCGACCTCAACACCATCGGCATGTGGCTGGAGAAGGGAATCAGCCGCGTCATCCTGGGCACGGTGGCGTTGCGCGATCCGGAACTGGTGAAGGCCGCCTGCCGCGAGTTCCCCGGCAAGGTCGCCGTCGGCATCGACGCGCGCGAAGGCTATGTCGCCGTGGCCGGCTGGGCCGAGACCTCCGACATCAAGGCGCTGGACTTGGCACTGAAGTTCGAGGATTGCGGCGTCGCCGCCATCATCTACACCGACATCAACCGTGACGGCGCCATGGGCGGCGTCAACGTCGAGTCCACCTCCGACCTCGCCTTCCACCTGACCACCCCGGTGATCGCGTCGGGCGGCGTCTCCTCCATCGAGGACCTGAAGGCGCTGAAGATGGAAGAGGACACCGGGATCGAGGGCGTGATCTGCGGCCGCGCGCTGTATGACGGCCGGATCGATCCGAAAGAGGCGCTGGCCCTGCTCTCCGCCCCCGCTGTCGAGGACGCCGACTGATGCTGAAGATGCGCGTCATCCCCTGCCTGGACGTCAAGGACGGCCGGGTGGTCAAGGGGGTCAATTTCGTCGATCTGGTCGACGCCGGCGATCCGGTGGAACAGGCCCGCGTCTATGACCGCGAGGGGGCCGACGAGCTGACCTTCCTCGACATCACCGCCAGCCACGAGAACCGCGACACCATCTTCGACGTGGTGCGGCGGACGGCGGAACAGGTCTTCATGCCGCTGACCGTCGGCGGCGGCGTGCGCACGGTGGACGACATCCGCAAGCTGTTGCTGGCCGGCGCCGACAAGGTGTCGATCAACACCGCGGCGATCCACCGCCCCGACTTCGTGCGCGAAGGCGCCGAAAAGTTCGGCGCCCAGTGCATCGTCGTCGCCATCGACGCCAAGAAGGTCGCTCCCGGCAAATGGGAGGTCTTCACCCATGGCGGCCGCAACGCCACCGGCATCGACGCGGTGGAATGGGCCAAGCGGATGGAATCGCTGGGGGCGGGCGAGATCCTGCTGACCTCGATGGATCGCGACGGCACCAAAAGCGGCTTCGACCTGGAACTGACGCGCACGGTGGCGGACTCGATCCGCATTCCAGTGATCGCGTCGGGCGGCGTCGGCACGCTCGACCATCTGGTGGAGGGCATCCGCGAGGGTCACGCCACTGCCGTGCTCGCCGCCTCGATCTTCCATTTCGGCACCTACACCATCGGGCAGGCCAAGGCGGCGCTGAATGCCGCCGGCATCCCGGTGCGCCCGGCCAAGGCGATGGAGACGGCCGCCGCGGAGAAAGCCAATGGGTGACAAGAAGGCTGTAGAGAAGGCGGCCGAAAAGGCGGCGGCCCTGCCGTCGGCCCCTCTGTCCGCCGACGTGCTCGACCGGCTGTTCACCACCGTGCTCGCCCGCAAGGGGGCGGATCCGGAGACCTCCTACACCGCGAAGCTCTATAGCCGCGGCACCGCCAAGATCGCCCAGAAGGTGGGCGAGGAGGCGGTGGAGGCGATCCTGGAGGCGGTGCGCGGCGACAAGGCGGCGCTGGCCGCCGAATCCGCCGACCTGCTCTATCACCTGCTGGTGCTGTGGGCCGACCTCGGACTGGATCCGGCGGAGGTCTGGAGCAAGCTCGCCCAGCGCGAGGGCACCAGCGGCATCGACGAGAAGAAGTCCCGTAAAGCTTGAGTGGGGCTTGAGCGGGACTCCCCAACAAGAGGACGCATGCGATGGCCAAGAGCTATGACGCCAACAACGTGTTCGCCCGCATCCTGCGCGGCGAAATCCCGTGCAAGAAGGTGCATGAGACCGAACACGCGCTCGCCTTCCACGACATCGACCCGCAGGCGCCGACCCATGTGCTGGTGATCCCCAAGGGCGCCTACATGGACATGGACGACTTCACCGCCACGGCGTCGGATGCCGAGATCGCCGGCCTGTTCCGCGCGGTGGGCGAGGTCGCCCGCATGGTCGGCGCCGACGGCCCCGGCTATCGCGTCCTGTCCAATTGCGGCGAGGCCGCGCATCAGGAAGTGCCCCACCTCCACATTCACATCTTCGCCGGCCGCGACCTGGGGCGGATGATCGGGAAGGCTTGAGGTAAGATTTCCCTCTCCCCCGGGGAGAGGGAAACATCTACCGCCGCCGCGCACCCGCCCGCCGCCGCGTGCCCTTTCTCGGCGGAACCGCGTCCAGGATCGCCAGGATCGCGTCGATCCTCTCCTCGTCCAGATCGCCGATTCGTTCCGATAGCCGGTTGGCCAGCTCCGTCGCCCGGGCGCTCAGCCCTGCGGTATCGACGGTCACGCGCGGATGAGACAGATCCGCCAGCCGTTCCAGCTCCTCCGCCTCGTCCCAGATGATGCCGAAATAGGCGCAGATCTGCCGGACCAGCTGCGGCGACGGCTGGCCGCGCTTGCCATGTTCCAGGGCCGACAGATAGGCGGACGAGATGGACAGGTCGGTCGCCATCTGCTTCAGCGTCACGCCCTTGGCGTTGCGCAGCGACCGGACCCGTTCGCCGAACGGGGTCATGTGGAGTCCCTGACTGTTTGGGACTCAGTCCTTACGGTCGCGCCGCCGTTTGATCAAGACATACAGCGCACCGTCGCCGCCATCCTTCGGCCGCGCCGGCTGGATCGCCAGCACCATCGGGCGCAGGGCCGGATCCGACAGCCAGCGGGGGGTCGCCTGACGCAGCACGCCCAGACCGCCGAAGCTGCCCTTGCCGGTGATGACCAGAACGCAGCGCCGCCCCTCGTTCCAGGCGCGGTGGACGAAGGCGGCAAGCGCATTGTGCGCCTGGGCCTGGGTCATGCCGTGCAGGTCGATGCGGCCGTCGATCTCCAGTTCGCCGCGGCGGAAGCGGTCGCCGGTGCGGCGGTCGATGTTGGCGGTCGAACCCGGCGTCAGCGGCGGATGGCTCGGCCGGGCCGGGCCGGGCGGGGAAGGGTGACGGCGCGCGGTCGGCGGCGGGGCGAGGCTGGTCGCCACCGGCTCCTCCACCAGCTCCGCCATGGTCGCCACCGGTTCCGGTTCGGCCTCGATCGCGCGGCCCGGCATCGGTTCGGCGTCGCGCATGGCGAGCCGCCACAGGCGCCGCTCGTCGGGCGTGGGCAGTCGTCTGCGGGTCATCGGCACGGAACCTTCTGCGGAAACGATAAGGGCGGTGCCGACGGATAAAGCCCGTCGGCCCGCCCCTGTCAATGTGTGTTGCCGCAACGCGAAAGAAAAGACGTCCCAGAAAGGACGGTGAAGGCGGTGACGGTCAGCCGCCGGCCTTCAACGCATCCAAACGGCCCTTCAACAGGGTGTATTCGGGGTCGCTCGGCTTGAACTGGGTGATCAGCTTGCCCCAATGGTCGGCGGCCTCGTCCTTGCGGCCCGACATCATGGCGTCGAGGCCGAGCAGCCACAGCGCGTCCTTGTTGTCCGGTTCCGCCTTCAGCGCCAGACGCAGGGCGGAGGTCGCCTCTTCCGGCAGCGGCTTCGGCGTCTCGTTGCGCGGCTGGGTCTGCAGCACGGCGTTGGCGTAGGCGACCTGCACGTCGGCCCGATCCGGTGCCCGCTCGCGCGCCTTGCCGGCGGCGTCCAGCGCCTTGGCAGGCTCGCCCAGCACGCCGTAGGAGCGAGCGAGCTTCAGCCAGCCATCGACGTCGGACGGATCGGCGTCCAGCCGGGCGGCGAGGTTGGCGACCATGCCGCGGATCATCTCGTCCTGGCCGGCCATGTTGGCAGGGGTGTTCGGTGCGGTGTTCGGTGCGGTGTTCGGTGCGGCGTTGGGAGCGGCCTGCGGACCACCCGGCTGGCCTTGCGCCACCGGGCCGGCATCCTTCTGTTCCGGCGGCAGCGGCTGTGGAGTCACCTTCGCGGGGTCGAGGTTCAGCGCCACCGCGGCCTCGCGGATCTGGTCGCGGACCACCGGCACCCATGGCGCGTCGGCGGGGGATTCCGCCATCAGCGCGCTCCAGCGGTCCAGCGCTCCCTGCTGGTCGCCGGCCTGGAAGCGGGCGAGGGCGGCGAAGAAGCGCGCGCGCGGGTCCTTGGGCTCCTTGACGAGCACGGCGTCGAAGGCGGTCACCGCCTCTTCCGGCACCATTCCGTCATTGGCGGAGACCAGCGTCTCGCCGAACAGGCCCTGAAGCTCGACATCGTCCTTGTTCAGGGCGACGGCATGGCGCAGCGCGTCGGCCGCATCGGCGTTGCGGCCCATCTTGGCATAGGCCTGGCCCAGGATCAGCCAGCCCTGCAGATCGTTGGGGTTCTCGGCCAGCTGGGCTTTCAGCTTGTCCATGGCGGCCAGCACGCTCTTTGGTGGACCGCCGCGCTCCTGCTCCAGATTGCGCGACGCCAGCGGCTGGGCCGGCAGGTCGGGGCGGCCGACCGAGCCGTAGACCGCAAGCGCGCCGACCGGCAGCAGCACCGCCAGCAGCACCGCCAGAACGCGACCGCTGCGCGCCGTCGCCGGCGCACCAGTGTTGCTATCCTTCTCGGCGGTCGCCAGCATGCGCCGGGCGATCTCCGCCTTGGCCGCCTCCGTCTGGGCGTCGTTGATCAGTCCGCGCGCCCGGTCGCGTTCCAGCTCGTCCAGCTGGTCGCGATAGACCTCGCGGTCGAACTCTTCCCGGTCGGGGCCGGATCCGGCCGACCGCAGCAGCGGCGGCACCAGCAGCAGCAGAACGGCCGCGGTCAGGACGGCGGCGAAAATCCAGAACAGCATCAGTCGTCTTTCCGCAGCAGGGCGTCCAGCCGACGCCGCTCATCCGCGCTCAGGGGAGCGGTATCGGCGCCGGCGGCGACACCGCGCCGCCCGCGCAGGAACAGGAAGGTGCCGGCCGCACCCAGCAGCAGCACGGCGAAGGGGCCGATCCACAGCACCAGCGTGGTCGCCTTGAAGGGCGGTCGCAGCAGCACATAGTCGCCGTAACGATCGGTGACGTACTCCATCACCTTGTCGTCGCTGTCGCCGGCCTTCAGCCGGTCGCGCACCAGGACGCGCAGGTCGCGGGCAAGCGGCGCGTTGCTGTCGTCGATCGACTGGTTCTGGCAGACGAGGCAGCGCAACTCCTGGCTGATGGTGCGGGCGCGGGATTCCAGCGCCGGATCCTGCAGCACTTCGTCCGGCTGGACGGCCAGGGCGGGCGTGACGGCGGGGGACAATGCCGACAGCGCCAGCAGGGCGGCGAGAAGGATGCGCTTCATCAGCCCTGCCTCAGATGCTTGACCATGGGGAGGATCTGTTCTTCCACCACCTGGGGGGTCAGCGGGCCGACATGCTTGTAGCGGATGCGGCCCTTGCGGTCGATCAGGTAGCTTTCCGGCACGCCGTAGACGCCCCAGTCGATCGACACCCGGCCGTCCTGGTCGGCGCCGATGGCGGCATAAGGGTTGCCGTTGCGCGCCAGCCAGGTCAGCGCGTCCTCCGGCTTGTCCTTGTAGTTGATGCCGTAGACCGTCACCCCCTGCTCCCGCGACAGGCGGGTGATGACGGGATGCTCCGCCTTGCAGGGGATGCACCAGGAGGCGAAGACGTTCACCAGCGTCACGTCCCCCGCCAGCTTGGCCGAGGACAGCCCGCCGGTCGCGGGCTGGCCCTGGACCATTTGGCCCGGGATCGCCGGCAGGTCGAAGGTCGGGGCCGGCTTGTCGATCAGGGCCGACGGGATGTCGCGCGGGTCTCGCTCGAACCCCAGGTAGAAGGCCACGCCCACCCCGATGAACAGCAGGAAGGGCAGCAGGTACAGAAGGCGGCGCATCGTGTCTTGGTCCTCATTCGGCCGGCAGCGGGGCCGATTTTCCGCCAGTCTTGCCAGTAGCCCGGCGGCGTTCGGGCGCGCCGATGCGGAAGCGGCGGTCGGTCAGGCTCACCAGCCCGCCCAGCATCATGCCGACGCCGCCGATCCAGATCCACGGCACCAGCGGGTGGTGATAGATGCGGACGATCCAGGCGGTGCCGTTCTGCGTCGGGTCGCCCAGCGCCACATACAGGTCGGAGAAGACCGTGGTGTGGATGGCCGATTCCGTGGTGGTCATGCGGGTGGTGCTGTAGCTGCGGCGCTCCGGCTCCAGCGTGGCGATGGGCCTGCCGTCCTTCGTCACCGTGAAGATGCCGCGTTCAGCCTTGAAGTTCGGGCCGTTCACCAGCCCGACGCTGTCGAAGTGGAACTCGTAGCCGGCGACGCTGGTCTGGTCGCCCGGCTTCATCGCGGTGATGGATTCCGTCTGCCAGGCCGAGGTGCCGGTCATGCCCAGGATCGACAGGCCGATGCTGGCGTGGGCGATGGTCATGCCCCAGGTGCTGCGCGGCAGATGCACCGCGCGGTTCCAGCTGTTGCGGAACGAGGTGCGGAACAGGGCGATGCGGTCGGCGAACTCCACCAGCGAGCCGACGAAGGCCCAGGCGGCGAGCGCGATGCCGACCAGCGCCATCAGCGGTCCGCCGCCCGCCTTGACATAGGCGGTGACGGCGACGGCGATCACCACGGCGACGCCGGCCACCCACAGCCGGGTCAGCGCCGCCCCCAGATCCGCCCGCTTCCAGGACAGGTAGGGACCGACCACCATGGCGATCACCACCGGAATGGCGACCGGAACGAAGGTGGCGTTGAAGAAGGGGGCACCGACCGACACTTTGCCCAGCTTCATGATGTCGAGGAACAGCGGATAGAGCGTGCCGATGAACACCGTCGCCGTCGCGGTCGACAGCAGCAGGTTGTTCAGCACCAGCGCCCCTTCGCGGCTGATCGGCGCGAACAGCCCGCCCGCCTTCAGCGACGGCGCCCGCAGGCTGTAGAGCAGAAGCGAGCCGCCGGTGGCGACCGCCAGCAGCACGAGGATGAAGATGCCGCGCTTGGGATCGACGGCGAAGGCGTGAACCGAGGTCAGGATGCCGGAGCGCACCAGGAAGGTGCCCATCAGCGACAGCGAGAAGGTGACGATGGACAGCAGGATGGTCCAGCTCTTCAGCGCATCGCGCTTCTCCACCACGATGGCGGAATGCAAGAGCGCGGTGCCGGCCAGCCAGGGCATGAAGGAAGCGTTCTCCACCGGGTCCCAGTACCACCAGCCGCCCCAGCCCAGCTCGTAATAGGCCCACCAGGAACCCATGGCGATGCCCATGGTCAGGGTCGACCAGGCCGCCAGCGTCCAGGGCCGCACCCAGCGCGCCCAGGCGGGATCGACCCGCCCCTCGATCAGGGCGGCGACCGCGAAGGAGAAGGCCATGGAGAAGCCGACATAGCCGGCATAGAGGAAGGGCGGATGGAAAGCGAGGCCGGGGTCCTGCAGCAGCGGGTTCAGGTCGTTGCCGTCCAGCGGCGCCGGGAAGACGCGGATGAAGGGGTTGGAGGTGATCAGGATGAACAGCAGGAAACCGACCCCGATCAGGCCCTGGACCGCCAGCACGCGTGCTTTCAAGGTCGGCGGCAGGTTGCGCCCGAACATGGCCACGGCGGCGCCGAAGATCGTCAGCATGACGATCCACAGGATCATCGAGCCTTCGTGGTTGCCCCAGACGCCCGACACCTTGTAGAGCATCGGCTTGGCCGAGTGGCTGTTCTGCACCACGTTCAGCACGCTGAAATCGGACACCACATGCGCCCAGGTCAGCGCGCCGTAGGCGATCAGCACCAGCAGCATCTGGGCGACGGCCGCAGGCACCGCGACGTTCATCCAGGCGGCGTTGCGGGTGGCGGCGCCGACCAGCGGCGGGACCGACTGCACCAGCGCGACGAACAGCGCCAGCACCAGCGCGTAATGGCCGAGTTCGGGGATCACGGTCCCGCTACTCCTTCTTCGCGGTCTTGGTCGCGGATTCGGCAGGGTTCTTGTAGACGCCGGCCTGCTTCAACGCCTCCGACACCTCCGGCGGCATGTAGTTCTCGTCATGCTTGGCCAGCACCTCGCGCGCGACGAAGACGCCGCCGGTCATCCTGCCCTCCGCCACCACGCCCTGGCCCTCGCGGAACAGGTCGGGCAGCTGGCCGCGATAGCGGACGTCCACCGTGTTGGCGGTGTCGGTGACGCGGAAGGCGGTGGTGACGCCGTCCGGCTGTTTTTGAACGCTGCCTTCCTCGACCAGCCCGCCCAGGCGGAAGTTGCGGTCGCCCACATGCTGGGCCTGCAGCTGGCTGGGGCTGTAGAAGAAGACGATGTTGTCCTGGAAGGCGGTCAGCGCCAGGGCGGTCGCCGTACCCAGCCCGAGAAGGGCGAGGCCCAGCATGTAGAGGCGGCGTTTCTTGCGGGTCATCCTTCGCTCGCTTCCGCCGGCGTTCCGGCGTTCTGATCGGCCGCTTTACGGCCGGCATTGCGGGTGCGGCGGCGGGCCGGGCGGGCGCTTTCCAGCGCCTTCAGCGTCGCCTCGGCGTTGCGCAGCCCCTTCCAGGTGGCGGCCAGCAGGCCCAGCAGGACCAGGGTGGCGATGCCGTAGGCCGGCCAGACGTAGGCGGCGTACCCGCCCATGTGGAAGAATTCGCTCATCATCCTTACCCCCGCATCCCGTCCGCCACGCCGCCGTCACCAGCGACCGAAAGCCGCAGCGTCTGGATTTTGCGCTGGGCGATCTCGGTGCGCACGCGCAGCATGACGACCGACAGGAAATAGGCGGTGAAGGCGCCGGCCATCACCAGCAGCGGCGTCAGCATGCTGGCGTCGATGCTGGGGCCGCCCATCCGCACGACGCTGGCGGGCTGGTGCAGCGTGTTCCACCAGTCGACCGAGAACTTGATGATCGGCACATTGACGATGCCGACCAGCAGCAGGACGTTGCCGGCCTTCATGCCGCGCTGCGGATCGTCGAAGGCGTTCACCAGGGCCATGTAGCCGAGATAGAGGAAGAACAGGATCAGCACGCTGGTCAGCCGCGCGTCCCACACCCACCAGGTTCCCCACATCGGCGCGCCCCACAGTGACCCGGTCACCAGGCAGACGAAGGTGAAGCCGGCGCCGATGGGGGCGGCGGCCTTGGCGAACAGGTCGGCCAGGGGATGCTTCCACACCAGACCCACGCCTGCGGCGATGGCCATGTTGGTGTAGATGAACATGCTCATCCAGGCGGCGGGCACATGGATGTACATGATCCGCACCGTCTCGCCCTGCTGATAGTCGGGCGGCGAGCCGAACAGGCTGAGCCACAGCCCGAGGATCGTCAGGATCACGGTCGCTCCAGCGCACCATGGCAGCAGCACGGCCGAGAGGCGCAGGAAGCGGGCGGGGTTGGCGAAACGATGCATAGAACGATGGCCCCGGTACAAGGTGACCTTGGTCAGGCTTGCGGACGATATAAGCGCATGTATGGCGGACTGCGAGGGGTTTCGCCTTGATCTCGGTCAGGAAGAGTCGTCGTTCATTCGTACTCTTATACAAAGGTATCAGGCAACTCTAATGGTTCCAGACGCCTGTTTCACCCCTCGTCGGACGCCGGCGGCAGGGCTTTTCATCCCTGTCCGCCGGTGATTTTCATCCGATCAGGCTGCCAATTCCTCCCGCACCGCCGCCCGCATGGCCTCGGCGATCCGGTCGAAATCGCCCTGGCTGACCGACAGCAGGCCGAAGCGGAAGGGATAGCCCCAGTTCCGCACCCCGGCGGTCAGCTCAAGCCGGTCCAGCAGCGGCTGGATCGGCGCTTCCTCCGATGGCCACCAGGACACGTCGCGCCGGAATGGGATGAAGCCGTCGCCCATGTCGAACTGGTAGGGCTCTCCCGGCAAGACGGTGCCGATGGCGGTGAAGGACTTCAGCCCGTCCGCCGCGCCGAACCGGTCGGTGGGGGAGTAGTAGACCACCCGGTCGCCCGGCCGGATCCGCCGCAGCGGGGCCGCCTTGCCGTGGCAGACCTGCATGAAGCCGCCGGCCCGGCCGCGCCGCACATGCTCGGCGCTGGCGACTGCGATCCAGGCTGCGATCGGGGCGCCGGTGCGCGTGGTTCCGCCGCTCACGACCGCACCTGTTCGGCCTTGGCTTCGTGCTGGTTGGCTTCCTCACCCTGGTTGGGGGCGAACACACGCAGACGGTGGCCGTCGGGGTCCTGTGCAACGAAGGTATGACCGAAATCCATCGCCGTCGGCTGTTGCAGGATGGTCAATCCACGGGCGCTCCAGTCGGCGTGCAGCTCGCGCACCGCGGCCTCGTCGGCGACGGTGAAGGCAATCTCGCCGCCGCCGGGCGCGGTCGCCGCCGGTTCCACCGTGTGGCGCGACCACAGGCCCAGCATCAGCCCGTCACCCGCCTTGAACATTGCGAAGGTGGGCGAGGCTTCCACCGCCGGCCGGCCCAGCAGGTCGGCATAGAAGGCGGCGCTGGCGGCCGGGCTGTCGACATAGAGCAGGACGAAATCGAGGGCGAGAGCAGCGGCGGAGGTCTTGGCGGCAATGGCGGTCATGGTCGGCTCCGGTCTTGAAGGATTGGGGTGGGGCGGTCGGTTCGATCCGTTCGTCGCCCTCACCGGCAAAGCCAAGACTAAGCCGACATGCTGACAGTTTCCGTCAGCATGGTGTCAGCCCCCAATCCAACCCTTATTGCGGGATGCCCTCCGCCGTGCGCCACTCTTTCAGCATCGCCTGCCGGCGGCGAGGATAGCGGGTCTCGGTGGCGGTCAGCGCCAGGATGCGGTCGGTGCGGAAATGCCGGAAGGACTGGCGCAGCTCGCACCACGCCACCATCACCCGAACCCGGTCGAAGAAGCCCAGCGCGAAGGGCCAGACGACGCGCCGGCTTTCCGACCCGTCGCGGTCGCGATAGGCGATCTCCAGCTTGCGTTCGGTCCGGATGGCGCTGCGGATGGTCGCCAGTTCGGCATCGCCGGCCGGGATGGGCTCGCCCGGACCGACCAGAAGGGCGGAACCGTCCAGCCCCTCGCGCTTGTCCGGCGGCAGCACCGCGGCGATCTTGGCAAGCGCGTTGCGCGCTGCACCGCCCAGCCGGCTGTCGCCGCGGTCCACCACCCAGCGCGACCCCAGCACCAGCGCCTCCACCTCCTCTTCGGTGAACATCAGCGGCGGCAGCAGGAAACCGGCACGCAGGAGGTAGCCGACGCCCGGCTCCCCCTCGATCATCGCGCCCTGCGCCTGCAGAGTGGCGATGTCGCGATAGAGCGTGCGCAGGCTGACCCCCAGCTCGCCGGCAAGCGACTTGCCGCTGACCGGCTGGCGATGCCGCCGCAGAACCTGCATCAGATCGAGGAGACGTTCGGCGCGGGACATGGGGGAACTGCGAAAAGGAAGGGGGCTCATAATGACAAGGGGCGCTCCCCGATGGGAAGCGCCCCTCTTCATGGCAGGTTTCGCCCGGCGGTTGCCCGGCGTTCCCGAACCCTATCGACGGATCACTCCGCCTTCTTGGTCAGGTCTTCGCCGGTGGCCTGGTCGACCTGCTTCATCGACAGCTTGACCTTGCCGCGGTCGTCGAAGCCGATGACCTTGACCTTCACCGAGTCACCCTGCGACACGACGTCCGACACCTTGCCGACGCGCTGCTGCGCCAGTTCGGAGATGTGGACGAGGCCGTCGCGCGAGCCCAGGAAGTTCACGAAGGCGCCGAAATCGACGACCTTCACCACCTTGCCGGTGTAGACGACGTTCATCTCCGGCTCGGCGACGATGCCCTTGATCCACTCGATGGCGGCGTCCGACTTCTTCTGGTCGACGGCCGAAACCTTGACGGTGCCGTCGTCGTCAATGTCGATCTTGGCGCCGGTCTGCTCCACGATCTCGCGGATCACCTTGCCGCCGGAGCCGATCACGTCGCGGATCTTCTCCTTCGGGATGTTGATGACGGTGATGCGCGGGGCGTTCTCGTTGACGCCTTCGCGGGCGCCGGTCAGCGCCTTGGCCATCTCGCCCAGGATGTGCAGGCGGCCGTCCTTGGCCTGGCCCAGCGCGATTTTCATGATCTCCTCGGTGATCGAGGTGATCTTGATGTCCATCTGCAGCGCGGTGACGCCGACCTCGGTGCCGGCGACCTTGAAGTCCATGTCGCCCAGGTGATCTTCGTCACCCAGGATGTCCGACAGGACGGCGAAGCCGTGGTCTTCCTTGATCAGGCCCATGGCGATGCCGGCGACCGGACGGGCCAGCGGCGCGCCGGCGTCCATCAGCGACAGCGAGGTGCCGCAGACGGTGGCCATCGAGGAGGAGCCGTTGGACTCCGTGACTTCCGACACGACGCGCAGCGTGTAGGGGAAGTCTTCCTTCTTCGGCAGCAGCGGGTGGATGGCGCGCCACGCCAGCTTGCCGTGGCCGATCTCGCGGCGGCCCGGGCTGCCCATGCGGCCGGCTTCACCCACCGAGTACGGGGGGAAGTTGTAGTGCAGCATGAAGTGCTCGCGGTACTCGCCTTCGAGCGCGTCGATGATCTGCTCGTCCTGGCTGGTGCCCAGCGTGGTGACGACCAGCGCCTGGGTCTCGCCGCGGGTGAACAGGGCCGAACCGTGGGCGCGCGGCAGGATGCCGACTTCCGACACGATCGGCCGCACGGTCTTGGTGTCGCGGCCGTCGATGCGGCGGCCGGTCTTCAGGACGGCGCCGCGCAGGATGTCGGCCTCAAGCTCCTTGAACTCGAAACCGATCGACTGGGCGTCGAATTCCTCGGCCAGCGTCTCGAGCGCCTTCGCCTTGGCGGCGCCGACCTTCTCATAGCGGGACTGCTTCACCGTCTCGGTGTAGGCGGCCTCGACGTCCGAACCGACGGTCTCGCGCAGGCGGGCCTTCAGGGCCTTGCGGTCATAGGCCGGCTCCGGCAGGTCCCACGGGTCCTTGGCGGCTTCCTCGGCCAGGTCGATGATCATGTTGATCACCGGCTGGAAATTGGTGTGGCCGAACATGACGGCGCCCAGCATGACCTCTTCGGTCAGCTCCTTGGCTTCCGATTCGACCATCAGCACGCCTTCGACGGTGCCGGCGACGACCAGATCCAGGTCGCTGTCCTCGACCTCGTCCATGGTCGGGTTCAGGATGTACTGGCCGTTCTTGTAACCGACGCGGGCGGCGCCGATCGGACCCAGGAACGGGATGCCGGAAATCGTCAGGGCGGCCGAGGCGCCGACCATCGCCACGATGTCCGGATCGTTCTCCAGATCATGGCTCAGCACGGTGCAGACGACCTGCGTCTCGTTGCGGAAGCCATCGGCGAACAGCGGACGGATCGGACGGTCGATCAGGCGGCTGACCAGCGTTTCCTTCTCGGTCGGACGGCCTTCGCGCTTGAAGAAGCCGCCGGGGATCTTGCCGGCCGCGAACGCCTTTTCCTGGTAATTGACGGTCAGCGGGAAGAAATCGACGCCCGGCTTCGGCGCCTTGGCGGCGACGGCGGTGCACAGGACGGTGGTGTCACCATAGGTGACCAGAACCGCGCCGTTGGCCTGACGGGCGATCTTGCCCGTTTCCAGGACCAGCTTGCGGCCGCCCCATTCGATTTCTTTGCGATGAACAGTGAACATGGATTCTTTCCTTCCATCCGACACCCTGCAACGGCCGGATTGCCGCCCAAGGCCGGGGCCATCGGTCGTAGGACCCCGCGAGAAAACTGGAGATATGGTGTTCGACAACAGGACTAAACGAATCAAGATAGAAGTGTCGTGGATGCAAAAAAGGCCGGTCCCCGAATAATCGGGCCGGCCTGTCCGTCACGAAACGCTCAAGATCGAGTTTCTATTGCCAATAACCAATGAGGTGTTCCGGAACGATACAGGGGAAACGCATCTTTGATAGTCCGCTGGACTGGACGGGAAACCCCCGGCCGTTGGCCGGCCAGGGGAACCCGAACCCGTCAGCGGGACAGCGCAGCCGTTAGCGGCGCAGGCCCAGACGCTCGATCAGAGCGGCGTAGCGCGACTGATCCTTCTTCTTCAGGTAGTCGAGCAGACGGCGGCGCTGACCGACCATCACCAGCAGACCACGGCGGGAGTGGAAGTCCTTCTTGTGGCCCTTCAGGTGATCCGTCAGGTTGCTGATGCGCTCCGTCAGGATCGACACCTGGACCTCGGGCGAACCGGTGTCGTTGGTGCCGCGGGAAAATTCCTTGATCAGCTCTTGCTTGCGCTCGGGCGTAATCGACATCGGGGTCTCCTGAATCACGTGAGGTTGAGTACGCGCACCGGACGGACCTCCGCCCCCTCGACACGGGCCAACGCCACCGGCGTTCCGCCGAAAAGCGCAATGACGGTGCCATCCCCACCGTCAGCACCCTGAACGGCCATCAGCCGTTCACGATCCTGCCGGGTGAGGAGAGCGACCGTCTGGCCGTGCCTCAGTCGGTGCGCTTCCGCTTCCGTCAGGGCCAGCGCCGGGATGTCGTCCAGCGCGGTCTCGATCGGCAACAGAAGTCGTTCGACGGCCGCACCTTGCTCCATGGCGGCCAGTTCGTCCAGGGAAATCGCGCGGTCCAGCGTGAAGGACCCGACGCGCAAACGGCGCAGAAGCCCGACATGGCCGACCGTGCCCAGCGCTTCCGACAGGTCGCGGGCCAGCGAGCGGACATAGGTGCCCTTGCCGCAATCGACCTCGAACACCGCATGGTCGGCGTCCGGTTCCTCGACCAGCTCGAAGCGGTCGATGCGCACGGTGCGGGCGGCAAGATCGACCGCGTCGCCTTCGCGCGCGATGTCATAGGCACGCTCGCCGTCGATCTTGATGGCGCAGAATTGCGGCGGCACCTGCTGGATCTCGCCGAGGAAGGCGGGAAGGGCGTCGCGGATCGCCTCGGTCGTCGGCCGGTGGTCAGAGCGGTCGATGACCGCGCCTTCGCGGTCGTCGGTGGTCGTGCGCTCGCCCCAGCGGATGGAGAAGCGGTAGGTCTTGGCGCCGTCCATGGCGTAGGAGACGGTCTTGGTCGCCTCGCCCAGCGCGATCGGCAGGATGCCGGTCGCCAGCGGGTCCAGCGTGCCGCCATGCCCCGCCTTCTCGGCGTTCAGCAGGCGGCGCACCTTCGACAGCGCCTGGGTGGAGGTCATGCCTTCCGGCTTGTCCAGCACGATCCAGCCATGGATCGGCGTACCCTTGCGCTTACGAGCCACGACGGCCGCCCCGGCTCTCACCCCGGCTCTCGTCGTTGCCCTCCCCCTTGTCCTCGTCGTCGAGCATGGCCTGGTCGTCGTCGAGATCGTCTTCCTCGTCCGCATCGTCGGGATCGAGATCATCCTCCTCGTCCGCCTCTTCGTCCCAGGAATCGTCCTCATCCTCGTCATGGTCGTCGTCGCCATTGACGCGGCCCAGCGGATGGCCGCTCAGGTCGCGGGCGACCTCCGGGCTGTGCAGGATGCTGTCGATGCGGTGGGCGTAGTCGAAGGAGGTGTCGGCCTCGAAGCTCAGCGTCGGGGCGTGGCGCAGGTTGACCATGCGCGCGACCTGTCCGCGCAGGAAGGCGGCGGCCCGCTTCAGCGCGACCTGCGCCTCCTCCATCCGCTCGCCGCCCAGCGTCGCGTAGAAGACGGTGGCGTTGGACAGGTCGGGGCTGATCCGCACCTCGGTGACCGTGACGTTCAGCGAGGCCAGCTCCGGATCGTGGAAATCCCCGCGGCGGAACAGATCGGCGAGGGCGTGGCGCACCTCCTCGCCGACGCGCAGTTGCCGTTGGGACGGGGGCTTGCCGGCGATGAACGCGCCGCGCTTCTTGCTGGCCATGGTACGTGTCTTTCGTCGATGTCACTGGGCCGGGCCGCTTCAGCTCTCCGGCCGGGCACTCGGGATCGGGGAGCCGTCGCTCTCCCACCCCAATATAGGAACAGGGCGCAGGAATCGATCCCGCGCCCTTCAAAGCGAAAAAGGCTACCCGATCCATCCCGGCGGATGCCGGAAGGGATCGGGTGAACTGTAAAGGTCACAGCTCGCGGGCGATTTCCTCGATCTCGAAGGCTTCGATCTGATCGCCGGCCTGGATGTTGTCGTAGTTCTCGAAGGCCATGCCGCACTCGTAACCCTCGCGCACGTCCTTGACTTCGTCCTTGAAGCGCTTGAGCGTCTTGAGCGTGCCTTCGTGAATGACGACGTTGTCGCGCAGCAGGCGGACGCCGGCGCCGCGCTTGACGGTGCCCTGCGTGACCATACAACCGGCGACCTTGCCGACCTTCGTGATGTTGAACACCTCGCGGATGGTCGCGTAGCCGATGAAGCGTTCCCGCAGCGTCGGAGACAAGAGACCGGTCAGCGCCGCCTTCACGTCGTCGATCACGTTGTAGATGATCGAGTAGTAGCGGATTTCGACGCCGTCGCGCTTGGCGAGGTCGCGGGCCTGCGGGTTGGCGCGGACGTTGAAGCCGATGATCATCGCGTTGGACGCATTCGCCAGCGTGATGTCGGACTCGTTGATCGCACCGACCGAGTTGTGCAGGACGCGGACCTTGACCTCGGTGTTCTCGGCCGTGAGCTTCTCCAGCGAGCTGGCGATGGCTTCGATCGAGCCCTGCACGTCGCCCTTGATGACGACCGGCAGTTCCTTGGCCTCGCCGGCCTGGATACGGCTGAACATGTCCTGCAGCGAACCGCGGGCGGAGGCCGCCACCACCGCTTCGCGCTTCTTGCGCTGACGGAACTCGGCGATCTCGCGGGCACGGGCTTCGGACTCGACGACGGTGAAGTCGTCGCCGGCCATCGGCGTGCCGTTCAGGCCCAGGACCTCGACCGGGACGGCCGGGGCCGCCTCGTTGACGTTCTGGCCGCGGTCGTTGATGAGGGCGCGGACGCGGCCCCATTCGGCACCGGTCACGAACACGTCGCCGACCTTCAGCGTGCCGCGCTGGACCAGCACGGTGGCGACCGAACCACGGCCACGCTCCAGCTTCGCCTCGATGACGACGCCTTCGGCGGCGCGCTCGGGGTTGGCCCGCAGCTCCAGGATTTCGGCCTGGAGGAGGATCGCCTCTTCCAGCTTGTGCAGGTTCAGCTTGGCCTTGGCCGACACCTCGACGTCGAGCACGTCGCCGCCCATCTCCTCGACCACCAGCTCGTGCTGGAGCAGTTCCTGGCGGACACGCTCCGGACGGGCGTCCGGCAGATCGCACTTGTTGATGGCGACGATGATCGGAACCTTGGCCGCCTTGGCGTGGCGGATGGCCTCGATCGTCTGCGGCATGACGCCGTCGTTCGCGGCGACCACCAGCACGACCACGTCGGTGACGTTGGCGCCGCGGGCACGCATCTCGGTGAAGGCGGCGTGACCCGGCGTGTCGATGAAGGTGATCTTCGCACCCGACTCCAGCTGCACCTGATAGGCGCCGATGTGCTGGGTGATGCCGCCGGCCTCGCCCGACACCACGTCGGTCTGACGCAGCGCGTCGAGCAGCGAGGTCTTGCCGTGGTCGACGTGGCCCATGATGGTGACGACCGGGGGACGCGGCACCAGGATGGCGCCCTCTTCCTCGGTGGCACGCAGGCCGATTTCGACGTCGGACTCCGACACGCGGCGGACGCGGTGGCCGAACTCGGTGATGACCAGCTCGGCGGTGTCGGCGTCGATGGTCTGGTTGATGGTCGCCATCACGCCCATGCGCATCAGCGACTTGATGACGTCGGCGCCGCGCTCGGCCATGCGGTTGGCCAGTTCCTGGACGGTGATGACTTCCGGCAGCACGACGTCGCGGGTGACCTTCGCCGTCTCCTGACGGCTCATCTGACGCAGGCGTTCACGTTCGCGGGCACGGCGCACCGCGGCCAGCGACCGGGTACGGTCACCGCCGTCGTCGCTGAGCGCCTGCGAGACGGTCAGCTTGGTGCCCTTGCGGCGGTCGGCGCCGGCGGGAGCCTTGGCGGCAGGACGGGCGGGAGCGGCCTTGGCCGGAGCGCCACCACGACCGCCCTTGCGGCGGTTGTCGTCCTCTTCCTCGACGGCGCGGGGGGCCGGAGCACCGGCACCCGGCAGGGTGCGGCCGGGAGCGGCATCGGCGGCGGGACGGGCGGAGGCACCGCCGGGGCGCTGGTCGCCGGCCGGACGGGCACCGGCCGGACGCGCGCCGTCACGGCCCGCACCGTCGCGGGCGCCATCGCGGCGGGGCGCCGGTTCGGCGTCGCGGCGCTTGGCGTCCTCGGCTTCCTTGCGCTTGGCCTCTTCCTCCTTGCGGCGGCGTTCGGCCTCTTCGGCGACCTTGCGGTCTGCTTCCTGGATGGCGCGCATCTCGTCCAGCTCGCGCTGGCGCAAGGTCTCGGCGTCCAGAATGATCGGCGGCATTTCCGGCGCGGTCTGGGCCGGGGATTCCGCAGCGGCCGGAGCAGCGGCTTCGGAGGGGACGGCCGGAGCGGCTTCGGGCTCCTCGGCGGCGCGGGCGGCGGCCTCGGCGGCGCGCGCTTCGGCGCGGACCGCTTCTTCCTCGGCTTCGATCCGGCGCTGTTCCTCGAACGCCGCGGCGCCGCGAAGCGCACGCAGGCGCGATTCCAGCTCCTCGCGGGTCAACTGGCGCCCGGCAGGGGCACCGCCGCCGCGGGGCCGTTGGCCCTGCGCACCGCGCATGGGCAGGCCCTGGGCAGCTTGACGCGCGGCGGCGCCGCCGTCGGCGACACCGGGCACGGCGCCCTTTTCAACATGACGCTTGCGCTTGACCTCTACGGTCACCGCTTTTGACCGGCCATGGGAGAAGCTCTGCCGGACCTGGGTCTCGACCGGCTTCTTCGACTCCAGCTTTCCTTTGCTGGCGCCGGTTAGGTGCAAGACTTTCTTCTGGTCCTGGTCGTTGCTGTCGGTCATCGGTTCCCGAATGGTCAGACGTTACATCGCAGGCCGGCCGGCCGTATCGCCGACTCCCAAGCCCTTATCAGAATCCTGGTGCGCATCCCGGTCCCCTTGGGGACCTTTCAGGTCCAGGTGCCCCTGGGGACCTTTCAGCCCCCGCAAGCGTGCCGCTTCGCGGACCAGCCCAGCGGCCAGCCTGCCTCGCGCCACCACGGCATGCACCGCGTGATCACGCCCGAGCGCCGCGGCCAAGGCCGAGGACTCGAACAGGTCGATCACCGGCAGCGACGGTGCGAGCGCCGTCACCTTGCCGCGCTGGTCCAGCGAGCCGTCCGCGGCTTCGACCAGCAGGGCCGGCGGGGGACCCGCACGGCCGACCTGGTTGGCCCTCAACGCCTCGCGCACCTTCTCGTATCCCGCCAGAACGTGGCCGGCACGGCGGGCAAGGCCCAACGCGTGCAGACAACGCCGTTCCAGCAGCCGTTCCAGCCTTTCGGCCAGATCGGGCGGTACTTTCACCGCCCGTCGGGCCGCCTTGGCGAAAACGGATTTCCCCATGGCTTTCGCCAGGGCATCCCTGTCGGCCGTGACCCAAAGGCCGCGACCGGGCAGACGTTCCTCCAGGTCCGGCACCACCTCGCCGTCGGGGCCGATCACGAAACGGATCATGCCCTCTTTCGGCCCGACCGTACCCGACGCGATGCAGCGGCGCAGAGGCCCCTTCTCGTCGGCCGGCAGGCGGTCCGTCCCGGCACCGTCATCCGGTGCCAATTCCTGATCCGGCACCGCATCCGCGGCGGCGGTCGGTGTCCGTTCGTCGTTCCGTTCGGTCATCCGATCGTCATCCGCTCGCGCGGTCCCGAATAATCGTTCCTGTCGGGCGCAGTTCCAACCGGCATTGCTGCCGGTCAGGCCTGCGCGCCCTGACCACCGGCGCTGCCATCTGCCGCAGGGGCCGTGGCGGCGCCGTCCTGTTCCTCACCCTCGAACCAGTGGGCGCGCGCGGCCATGATGATCGCGTTCGCTTCCTCTTCGGTGGGAGCGTCCTTGGCGCCGTCCTTGCTCAGGATCTCGACCAGTTCGTCGCCGGCCAGATCGGCCAGGTCGTCCAGCGTCTTCACGCCGTTCTCGCCCAGTTTCACCAGCTGCGTGGCGGTAAAGCCGGTCAGTTCGGCGACGATGTCCTCGACGCCCAGTTCCAGGCGGCGCTCGTTGGCCTGCTCGTCCTGCACTTCCAGGAAGGCGAGGGCGCGCTGCTTCAGTTCGTCGGCGACCGACTCGTCGAAGCCCTCGATCTCGGCCAGTTCCTCGGTCTCGACGAAGGCGATCTCCTCGACGGAGGTGAAGCCTTCGGCGACCAGAAGGTGGGCGATCACGTCGTCGACGTCCAGGGCCTGCATGAACAGGGCGGAGCGGTTGTGGATTTCCTCCGACCGGCGCTCCGACTCTTCCTGTTCGGTCAGGATGTCGATGTCCCAGCCGGTCAGCATCGAGGCGAGGCGCACATTCTGGCCGCGGCGGCCGATGGCCAGCGACAGCTGGTCGTCGGGCACCACCACCTCGATGCGGCGGTTGTCGTCGTCGAGCACGACCTTGGCGACCTCGGCGGGGGCGAGCGCGTTGACGACGAAGGTCGCCGCCTCGCCCGACCACGGGATGATGTCGATCTTCTCGCCCTGCAACTCGCCGACGACCGCCTGGACGCGGCTGCCGCGCATGCCGACGCAGGCGCCGACCGGGTCGATGGAGCTGTCGTTGCTGTGCACGGCGATCTTGGCGCGCGACCCCGGATCACGGGCGACCGCCCGGATCTCGATGATGCCGTCGTAGATCTCCGGCACTTCCTGGGCGAACAGCTTCGCCATGAACATGGGATGCGTGCGCGACAGGAAGATCTGGGGCCCGCGCGGTTCCTCGCGGACATCGAAGATATAGGCGCGGACGCGGTCGCCGTTCTTGAAATGCTCGCGCGGCAGCAGCTCGTCGCGGCGCAGGATCGCTTCGGCGCGGCCCAGGTCGACGGTGACGTTGCCGTATTCGACGCGCTTGACCAGACCGTTGACGATCTCGCCGTTGCGGTCCTTGTACTCGTTGAACTGGCGCTTGCGCTCGGCGTCGCGCACCTTCTGCACGATCACCTGCTTGGCGGTCTGGGCGGCGATGCGGCCAAAATCGATCGGCGGCAGCGGGTCGACCAGGAAGTCGCCGATCTTGGCGCCGGGCTTGCGGCGCAGGGCGTAGGGCAGGGTGACCTGCGTCGCCTCGTTCTCCACCGCCTCGACCACCTCCAGGTGACGGGTCAGATGGATATCGCCGGTCTTGCGGTCGATGCGGGCGCGGATGTCGTGCTCGTGGCCGTACTTGGAGCGGCCGGCCTTCTGAATCGCCTGCTCCATCGCCTCCAGGACTTCGTCCCGGTCGATGTTCTTTTCGCGGGCGACCGCGTCAGCGACTTGCAGCAGTTCCATCCGTTACACTTCCTGAGTCGGTCTTGTGTGATGCCGGTCTTGCGTGATGTCCGGTCGGGTCGGCGGGGTGGGGGCAGGCAATCTGGGCCAGGCAATCCGATGGCGCGTCCTGATGGACGGGTCCGTCAGTTCTGCAGGTCCTCCTGCTGCTCCTGGCTGGCGCGGATCAGCTCGTCCGTCAGCACCAGCTTGGCGCGCAGGATATTGTCGAACTCCAGCCGGGCGGCTCCCTGTTCGGTGTCGATGCACACGAGGCCGTCCTCGACGCCCTTCAGCATGCCCTTGAAGCGCTTGCGGCCATCGATGGCCATGCGGCTTTCCAGCCGGGCTTCGAAGCCGGCGAAGCGCTCGAAATCCTTGAGCCGGGTCAGCGGCCGGTCGATGCCGGGGGAGCTGACCTCCAGCGTGTAAGCCTCGCGGATCGGGTCTTCCACATCCAGCAATGCCGAGACGGAACGGCTGATGTCGGCGCAATCCTCGACGGTCATGGGCGCGCCGTCGGCGCGCTCCGCCATGATCTGGAGGATCGCCCGCTGGCCGCCGGAGATCTGTACGCGCACGACCTCATAGCCCATGGCTTCGACCGACGGCGTGATGATCTGTTCGATGCGACCTGTAGCGTCCATTCCACCTGACCCAAAGCCTGCGGCCGGGATCGAACCGGACGAGGTTTCCACAACAGAAGGTTCAACAAGCGCGTGCTTCCACACGCTCATAAAAAAATAAGTGGGCAAAAGCCCACCCGCAAAGCGTCTCGCCGGCCCGGTTGCCCGGGCCGCCGATCCGTATGGGTTCTCAGCGGTGAATATAGTCATTCCGTCCGATGCCGCAAGCCTTTTCCGGTCCGATCGCTGTGGTCGGCCGGAATCTCAAGCGGAACGGGTATGCGTCAGCCTCGCGGGCGGCGGACGAAGCGCATGAACACCGGCTTGCGGCCGGCGGCGATGGCCTTTTCCTCGTAGCGGGTGGAGGGCCAGTCGTCGGGGCGGATGCGCCAGTCCGACGGACGGCGCGCCGTCCATTCGAAATCGGGATGCTTCACCGTGTGTTCAAGCATCCAGCGAACCAGACCCATGTCGTCGCTGGCCAGACGCAGCTCCGCACCGTCCTTCAGGACGCGGGCGAGCCGCGGCAGATTCTCCGGCCCGATGAAGCGGCGGTCGGCGTGGCGCTTCTTCGGCCAGGGGTCGGCGAACAGCACGAAGGCGCGGCCGATGGAGGCGTCGGGCAAGGCGTCCAGCAACGGCCGGGCGTCGTCGGGCTGGATGCGCACATTCCGCAGATCGTCGTCATCGACCATGCCCAGCAGGCCGGCGATGCCGTTGAGGAAGGGTTCCGCGCCGATGAAGCCGACATCCGGATGGTGCCCGGCCTGCCAGGCGAGGTGGTGGCCCATGCCGAATCCGACCTCCAGCCAGACCTCCCGTTTCGGGCTGTCGAACAGGCCGGCGGGGTCCAGCCTGTCGCCGGGCTGCGGCAGCGTGATCTGGAGCTGCGGCAGCAGAACGTCGATCAGTTCCGTCCGGCGCTTGCGCAACGGCCGGCCCTTGCGGCGCCCGAACAGGCGGTTGGAGCTTTCGGAGAGAGGGCCGGAGGTGCTGTCGTCGGTCATGTCGGAACGCTGTATCGGGAAAGGGATGGGCCTCAAAAGAAAGCAGGGGCCGTTGCCAGCCCCTGCCGTCCATCCGCCTTGCGGCGGGTCCTATGGTGCGAACGCGTGTTTACAGGAGGGCGCTGCGCAGGTCGCCGACCAGATCGGTCTTCTCCCACGAGAAGCCGCCGTCCACCTCCGGCTCGCGGCCGAAATGGCCATAGGCGGCGGTGCGGGCGTAGATCGGCTTGTTCAGGCCCAGATGCGTGCGGATGCCGCGCGGGGACAGGTCCACCAGCTGCTGCAGCACGTCGGACAGGCGATCCTCGTCGACATTGCCGGTGCCGTGGGTGTCGACATAGACCGACAGCGGCTTCGACACGCCGATGGCGTAGGAGACCTGGATCGTGCACTTCTCCGCCAGTTCCGCCGCGACGACGTTCTTGGCGAGATAGCGGGCGGCGTAGGCGGCGGAGCGGTCGACCTTCGTCGGGTCCTTGCCGGAGAAGGCGCCGCCGCCGTGCGGAGCGGCACCGCCGTAGGTGTCGACGATGATCTTGCGGCCGGTCAGGCCGGCGTCACCGTCCGGGCCGCCGATGACGAAACGGCCGGTCGGGTTGACGTAGAGGTACTTGGGATCGCACATCCAGCCTTCCGGCAGGCAGTTGACGATGTGCGGCAGGACGATCTCGCGCACGGCGTCCTGGTCCAGCCCCTCGGCATGCTGGGTCGACAGCACGATGGCGGTGGCGCGGGTCGGGCGGCCGTCGATGTACTGCAGGGTGACCTGGCTCTTGGCGTCCGGGCCCAGCTGTGGGGCGGCGCCGGAATGGCGCGCCTCGGCCAGCGACTTCAGGATGGCGTGGCTGTAGTAGATCGGCGCCGGCATCAGGGCCGGAGTCTCGCGGCAGGCGTAGCCGAACATGATGCCCTGGTCGCCGGCACCCTCGTCCTTGTTGCCGGCGGCGTCGACACCGACGGCGATGTCGGCGGACTGGGAGTGGACGAAGCACTTGACGTCCATCTTCTCCCAATGGAAGCCGTCCTGCTCGTAGCCGATGTCCTTCACCGCGGCGCGGGCGACTTCGACCAACTGGTCGGCCTTGATGCTGTCGGGGCCGCGCACCTCACCGGCCAGGACGACCTGGTTGGTGGTCGCCAGCGTCTCGACGGCCACGCGGGCCTGCGGGTCGTGCGAAAGATAAAGATCGACGATGGCGTCGGAAATGCGGTCGCAGACCTTGTCGGGATGACCTTCCGACACGGACTCGCTGGTGAAGACGTAGTTCAGCTTTGCCACGGGAAACCTCGGCATTCGGCGGCACGCTATTTCATGAGCCGAAACGGCAGACCGGTACAGCGGCCGCAGACACCGATCCAAAACGGGTTGTGACAAGGAATTCAGCCGGGGTCAAGAAATCTACCGGCGGTAGGGGCCCGGACCGAATATCGCAGGCACCGCACGAAGGGGGAGCACGGTCGAGCCCGTGCCATCCCCGTTCGGTGGGTATCACATGCCGTGTGGCAACCGGCAGGAGTTACCTGACGGCGTTACTCCGCGGCTTCCGCAACGGCGGCGCTGGCCACTGCCTTGGTCAGTTCGAACAGACGCTTGCGCACCGACGGATCGCTGATCTTGTAGTAGGCGCGGACCAGCTCCAGCGTCTCGCGCTTGGCCATCGGATCGGGCTCGTAGGTGCTGGCGGAGCGCTCTTCGGTCGCACCGGACTCGTCTTCGTCGTCGACGCGGGCGGCAGCCGCTTCGGCCGGCATGTCGTCGAAGAAGAAGGAGACCGGCACATCGAGGACGCGGCTGAGGTCGAACAGACGCGACGCGCCGATGCGGTTGGCGCCGCGCTCGTACTTCTGCACCTGCTGGAAGGTCAGGCCGATCGCCTCGCCGAGCTTCTCCTGGCTCATGCCGAGAAGCGTGCGGCGAAGACGGACGCGGGATCCGACATGGACATCGATGGGATTCGGCTTTCCGGTCTTCGGACGGCCGGCACCCGCACGGCGCCCGCGCGGCGCCCCAGTTTCAGTCTGCATCTCGTTTATCCCTGCAACGGTTGTGCAACCTAGTTACGACATATCCACGTATGCAGTCAAGCCCGCTCCGGTCAAGCCGGTTACACGAAATTGTTCTGCCTGTGGCGGACGGATTGCCCGTATTGCTGCGTCACCGGTGATATCGCGAGGCCAAGGCCGCCATAAAACAGCCTAGAAGCACTATGCCGAAAATCCAGTCTCCCATGCGGGCATAGGCTGTGACGCCATCAGACGCTTTCGGCAACGTGGTATCGATGAAGCCACGCTCACCCAGACCGAGCAATTGT
This sequence comes from Azospirillum oryzae, assembly GCF_008364795.1. Lineage (GTDB taxonomy): Bacteria > Pseudomonadota > Alphaproteobacteria > Azospirillales > Azospirillaceae > Azospirillum > Azospirillum oryzae. The sequence continues at coordinate 184,815 of NZ_VTTM01000010.1, forward strand.
TGCACACGACCGTAGGAGTCGACCACCCCGGATATTCCCGTATTCGCCACCCGGACGAGGGGCAGCCCTTCCTCCACCGCACGGACCTGATTGATCGCGAAATGCTGGTGCGGGCCGGCGGTGCGTCCATACCAGGCATCGTTGGTCAGGTTCAGCAGCCAGTGCGGCCGGTCCGCGGTGTCGACCACGGCGCCGGGGAAGATGCTCTCATAGCAGATCAGCGGACTGAAGGACGGCAGGCCGGCCACACGACTACTTAGATGCAGGGTGCGCGGACCGGGGCCAGGGGAGAATTCCGCCCCGTTGCCGGCGATGGCGCCGACGGGCAGCCATTGCCGCAGCGGCATGTACTCGCCGAAGGGCACGAGGTGGAACTTGTCGTAGTCGGCGACCGCCGCGCCGCTGCCGTCCACCGCCACCATGCCGTTGAAATACCGACGCTCGCCGTCCGCATCCACCGTCGTGCGCGGCGCCCCGGTGATCAGCAGGCCGCCCGGCGGGATCACGGAGGCCATCGCCTGGCGCACCCGCGCATCCTCCTCGACGAAGAAGGGGACGGCGGTTTCCGGCCAGATGATGACGTTGGGCGGCGCGGCCGACGGATCGGCCGGCGGGGCGGCGGACAGGGCGAGATGGTTCTGGAAATTCTGCACCCGCTCGGCCGGCGCCCATTTCAGCCGCTGGTCGATCGCCGCCTGGACCAGCCGCAGCCGGACGCCCGGCACCGGCTCGTCCACCGCGCCGGCCAGCCTCCAGGCGCCCCAGCCGCCCAGCGCCGCCAGCAGCGCCAGCCCGGCGGCGACGCCGGCCCAGGCGCGGCGCGGCGTGGTGTCGCGGTCGGGCAGGGCGGCGGGCAGGCTGGCCACCAGTACCGTTACCAGCGTCAGGCCGTAGATGCCGACCAGCGACGCGGTCTGCAGCACCGGCAGAACCCCGACCCAGCCATAGCCGATCAGGTTCCAGGGAAAGCCGGTGAAGACATGGCCGCGCAGCCATTCCCACAGGCACCAGCAGGCGGCGAACAGCAGAGGCCGCCCCAGCCCGACGCCGAAGCCGCGCCGGCGCAGCAGATGGAAGGCCAGGGTGGCGCCGCCGCTGAACATCGCCAGCAGGACCGGCAGACCGACGGCCGACAGCGGCAGGGCCCACCAGAAGCGCTCGATGTCGGTGAACAGCGCGGCGCTGATCCAATAGAGCCCCAGCAGGTGATGGCCGAAGCCGAAGAACCAGCCGACGGCGAAAGCGCCCTTCTTCGTCTCAACCCCGTCGAGCAGCCAGATCAGGCCTGGAATGGCGACCAGCAGCACCGGTATCAGATCGGCCGGCGGTACCGCCAGCGTGGCGAGCCCGCCCAGCAGCGCCGCGGCAGCCAGCCGGCGCCAGCCGGTCAATGCGGCCAGCCGCGCGGAAACACGGCCCAGCCGGGCGGGGACGGGCAGCGCATCGGTGACGGTCAAGACGGGAAACTCCGGCAGCGGCAAGGAATGGCGGGCGGCGCCATAGGTAATGCGGCCGGAGAGGGGCGCCAAGGCTGTTGTGGGCGGGGCTGTGTTGTGGGGGTGGGGAGAGGTGTCAAGCCCCCACCCCGATCCTCACGCCGTCTCCGCCAGCTCGGAACTGTTGGCCGGGACGTTGTGGACGCGCAGGCGTTTCAGGCGGCGGGAGTCGGCGTCGACGATCTCGAACTCCAGGCCCGAGGGATGGATCAGCCGCTCGCCCAGCCCCGGCACGCGGCCGGCGATGGAAACGACCAGACCGCCCAGCGTGTCGATGTCCTCGCGCTCTTCCTCGGACAGGACCAGGCCGACGCGGTGCTCGAAATCCTCGATGGGCAGGCGGGCATCGGCGATCAGGCTGCCGTCGGGGCGCTCGACCAGACGCGGCGCCGCGGTCTCGTCATGCTCGTCCTCGATCTCGCCGACGATCTCTTCCACCAGATCCTCGATGGTGACGAGGCCGTCGATGCCACCGAACTCGTCCACCACCAGCGCCATGTGCTGGCGGGTCTGGCGCATCTGCACCAGCAGGTCGAGCACATGCATGGAGGGGGCGACGATCTTCGCCTCGCGGATGATGCCGGTCAGGTCCGGCTTCTGGCGCAGGCCTTCGGGGGAGGCGGCCTGCTTCGCCAGCAGGGTCAGCACGTCCTTGATGTGGATGATGCCGACCACGTCGTCCAGCGTCTCGCGGTACACCGGCAGGCGGGAATGACCTTCCTCGGCGACGCGCTGGACCAGGGCGGGGAAGGGGGTGTCGATGTCGACGGAGATGATGTCGGCCCGCGGCACCATGACGTCGGCGACGGTGCGGTCGCGCAGCTTCAGGATGTTGGTCAGCAGCGCCCGCTCGCCGGCGCCCAGCGAATCCTCGCCGTCCTCGCTCGCGGCATCGTCCAGGCCGGAGATCAGCTCTTCGATCGTGCCGCGCAGGGAGTTGTCCTCGCGGCCACCCCAGACGGTGCGGAGCCACCCCTTGAACAGGTGGCCCAGGGAATGGTCTTCGGCCCCGTGGTCATCACGGGGCGTGCGACTGTCGGATATCTCGCTCATCGGTCCGGCGGTTGGTGGTTGGCGGCATAGGGGTCGGCGATTCCGAACGTGGCGAGCAGCCGGGTTTCCAGCGCCTCCATCTCCTCGGCCTCGTCGTCCGTCTCGTGATCATAACCCAGCAGATGCAGAACACCATGCATCACAAGGTGAGTCATGTGGTCTTTGAAGCTTTTCCCCTGTTCGGACGCCTCGCGGGCGACCGTTTCATAGGCGAGGATGACGTCGCCCAGCATCACCGGCACGCCGTCCTGCGCTTCCGGCTCCTCCGCCTCCGTCAGGGCGAAGGACAGGACGTTCGTCGGCTTGTCCTTGCCGCGATACTCGCGGTTCAGCCTGTGGACCAGGGCGTCGTCGGCCAGCACGACCGACAGCTCGGCTGGGCCTTCCTCGTCGTCATAGGCCGCACCCAGGGCGGCGAGCGCCGCGCGCTCCGCCAACCACTCGGCATCCTCGGCCCAGTCGCCGGCTTCACGTGAAACAGTGACGTCAACCGCGCTGGTCATTCCGGATCTCCAACGATACCGGCCTCGCGGTCGTTCGTTCCGGGTTCGGAACCGGCACGGCGGGCCTGCTTGCGCGCCGCCTCGCGGGCATCGGCCTGGTCATAAGCGCGGATGATGCGGGCGACCATCGGGTGGCGGACGACGTCGGCGTCGGTGAAGCGGACGAAGCGCACGCCCTCCACCCCGCGCAGGATGTCCAGCGCGTCGCGCAGGCCCGACCGGGTGCCCGACGGCAGGTCGATCTGCGAGATGTCGCCGGTGATGACCATCCGCCCGCCTTCGCCCAGACGGGTCAGGAACATCTTCATCTGCATCGGCGTGGTGTTCTGCGCCTCGTCCAGGATGACGAAGGCGTTGCCCAGCGTCCGGCCGCGCATGAAGGCCAGCGGCGCGATCTCGATCTCGCCGGACTCCAGCCGCTTCTTCACCTGTTCGGCCGGCAGCATGTCGTGCAGCGCGTCGTAGAGCGGACGCAGGTAAGGATCGACCTTCTCCTTCAGGTCGCCGGGCAGGAAGCCCAGCCGTTCGCCCGCTTCGACCGCCGGGCGCGACAGCACGATGCGGTCGACCTGACCGGTGGTCAGCAAGGCCACCGCCTGCGCCACCGCCAGATAGGTCTTGCCGGTGCCGGCCGGGCCGAGCCCGAAGACCAGTTCGCTCTCCGCCAGGGCTTGCAGATAGGCGGCCTGGGTGGGGGAACGCGGGGTGATCGGGCCGCGCCGGCGGGTGCGCAGCGCAATCTCGGCGCGGGTGATGGTCGCCTGCGGGCCGGGGGCGCGGGGCTCCTCACTGGTCGCCACGCCGGCGAAACCGGGATCGGCGGCCGCCATGCGGACGGCGCCGTCGACCTCGCCGCCGTCGATGGTCTGGCCGCGGGTCAGTCGCAAGTACAGGCCGTTCAGCGCCGACTGGGCCGTTTCGGCGGCATCGGACGGGCCCGAGATGGTCAAGGTGTTGCCGCGGGAAATCAGCGACACGCCGAGAAGGGATTCGATGCGGGCGAGGTGGCGGTCATGCTCCCCGTACAGCATCGGCAGAAGCCGGTTGTCATCGAATTGAACGTCGATACGCCGTTCGGGCAGACCGTTCAAGCGCTTGCCTCCAAGGTTACGGCAGGCTGGAAGGAAGAGGCGGTGGTGTGTTCGCCCGTGACCACGGTGCCGGCGAGGCTGTTGGCCAGCGCCGCATCGACCCGCACCTCGACGATGCGGCCGAGCAGCCGTTCGTTCGCCTCGGCATGGACCGACTGCATCCACGGGCTGCGGCCCAGCAGCTGGCCGTCGCGGCGTCCGACGCGGTCGAACAGGACCGGCACGCTGCGGCCGATGAAGCTGTGGTTGAAGGCGACCTGCTGGGCGTTCAGCAACTGGTGCAGAGCCGCCAGGCGGGATTCCTTCAGCTCTTCGGGCACCTGGGATCCCTCGACCGAGGCCGGGGTGCCCGGACGCGGGCTGTATTTGAAGGAATAGGCCTGGGCATAGCCGATGTCGGTGACCAGCTTCAGCGTCGCGGCGAAATCGGCGTCGGTCTCGCCGGGGAAGCCGACGATGAAGTCGCCGGACATCGCCAGATCGGGCTTGGCGTCGCGCAGCCGGTCGACCAGACGGCGGTAATCGTCGGCGGTGTGCTTGCGGTTCATCGCCGCCAGGATACGGTCGGACCCCGCCTGCACCGGCAGATGCAGGTAGGGCATCAGCTGCGGCACCTCGGCATGGGCGCGGATCAGGTCGTCGGCCATGTCGCGCGGGTGCGAGGTGGTGTAGCGGATACGCTCCAGCCCGTCGATCTCCGCCAGCTGGCGGATCAGCCGGCCGAGGCCCCAGGTGGTGCCGTCCGGCCCGTCGCCATGCCAGGCGTTGACATTCTGGCCCAGCAGGTTGATCTCGCGCGTGCCGCCGGCGACAAGCCGTTTCGCTTCCGCAATGATCTGGTCGGCGGGGCGGGAGAACTCGGCGCCGCGGGTGTAGGGCACGACGCAGAAGGTGCAGAACTTGTCGCAGCCCTCCTGCACCGCCAGGAAGGCGGACACGCCCTGGCTGCCGGCTTCCTCCGGCAGGAAGTCGAACTTGGATTCGGCCGGGAAATCGGTGTTCAGCACGCTGCCGGCGGCGCGGCTGGCCTTCGCCACCATCTCCGGCAGGGTATGGTAGGTCTGCGGGCCGAAGACCATGTCGACGAAGGGGGCGCGGGCGACGATCTCCTCGCCTTCGGCCTGGGCGACGCAGCCGGCGACCGCCAGGATCATCCGGCCGTCCTCGGCCTCCGCCTTGCGGTCCTTCATCTGGCGCAGCCGGCCCAGTTCGGAAAAGACCTTCTCGGCGGCCTTTTCGCGGATGTGGCAGGTGTTCAGGATCACCATGTCGGCGCCGTCCGGCTCATCGACCGTTTGGTAGCCCAGCGGTGCCAGGACGTCCGCCATCCGGGCGGAGTCGTACACGTTCATCTGGCAGCCCCAGGTCTTGATGAACAGCTTCTTGGTCAACCCGCACCCTTCCGCTCAGAACAAAAACGAATAGCGCGCTCACGATGCTGCGTGGCGCGCGGCACGCCGTCCGTCCGGCGTCGCTCCTGAAAAGATGATATCGCGTGTGGGGCGAATCGAGTCAATCCCGCTTCGCCCCACCCATGTTTGCAAGCTTACGCTTTCCGCACTTCGGACCAAGGGCCGGAATGGTCACGCCGCGCCGGCCTGCAGGCCGTCGCGCCAGAACCAGTCGGTCCTGCGCACACGGTCAGTCCAAAGTCGCTCCGCCGCCGTCCGGCTGAACAGGGCGCTGAAAGGGGCGGGGGTGTCTCCCGCCAGGACGGGCGCATTCGCAGCCGGGGCGGCCAGCACCGAGGCCATCACCGGCGTGGCGCCGATGGCGACCTCCTGCGCGTCCGCCTGTTCCGGCTTGCCGATCATGCCGGCGGCGCCGGCCAGCGAGCCTTCGACCAGTTCCAGGCCCAGCAGCCGGCTCATGTCCACCGGACCCGGCATCTGCATGCCCAGGGTCAGGGCGCGGGAGAAACCGAACCGCTCGTAATAGGGAGCGTCGCCGACCAGGATCACCGACTTGTGGCCCAGCGCCACCGCCTTGTTCAGGCTCATCCGGATCATCTTGCTGCCCAGCCCGCTGCCCTGAAGATGGGCGGCGACCGCGATGGGGCCGAGCAGAATGGACTGGGTGGTGCCGCCGACCAGGATCGGCCAGTAGCGGATGGTGCCCACCACCACCTCGCGCCCATGCTCGTCATGCTCGATGGCGACGAGGTTCAGGGCGGGGATGGACTCGACGCCGTCCCGCAGCCGGTAGGCGGTCTTGGCGAAGCGGTCGGGACCGAAGGAGGCGTCCAGCAGGGCTTCGATGGCGGCGGCGTGCTTCGGCTCTTCGACGGTGATGATCATGCGTGGGGCTCCCGGCGGGAAGAAAGTCTTCTCAGAAGGCTTTTGGAGGGCGGATCGCGCCGCCGCCGGAAGGCCGGGGGTGTCAGGTCCCCGTTGTGCCTTTGGCGTTCGCACGCGACCCAAGGACGGCCGCAACCGCGATGCGCGGTGCGAGGCTCCGTCGTCGGATGCGAAGGACGTGCGAACGAGACATGGACAAGGCTCTTCGGCCGTTGCTGGGACTTGCGCATATATCATCGTCTCCCCCCTGTCGCAAGACCATGCAGACCCGGTGACTGCGCATGACTGTGTCCATCCCAGTGCGGGCATGTCGCATCATTGTCCGGCCGCGTTCTGGACAGTGCGGAGAGGTGACTTTATCCTGCGCTGAACCGCCGCCCGGCCGCCCGGAACCCCCAGCCGGAACCCCCAGCCGCCGGCCCGTTTTCGGCCGGCGCCGTTCATCGGACCGCCCGCCATGTACACCGCCATCACCCACGACATCCGCGTCACCGTCCAGCCCGTTTTCCTGGAAGACCAGTCGGCTCCGGCCGAGGGGCGCTTCGTCTGGGCCTATCACGTCCGCATCGAGAACGAAGGCAGCGAGACAGTGCAGCTGCGCACCCGCCACTGGCGCATCACCGACGCCATGGGCCGCGTGCAGGAGGTACGGGGCCCCGGCGTGGTCGGCGAGCAGCCGGTGCTGGAGCCGGGCGACCATTTCGAATACACCAGCGGCACCCCGCTCGGCACGCCGTCCGGCATCATGGCCGGCACCTATGGCATGGAGGGGGAGGACGGGCGCGCCTTCGACGTGACCATCCCGGCCTTCTCGCTGGACAGTCCGCACCAGCCGATGCAGCTGAACTGATCCAGGATCGGGACGCGGACAAATAATACAATGGAATGTGTGTGGATATCTGGGGAAATTAACACGCACCTTTGACAATCCGCATGGCTGTCCGTACTTTGTCCATCGCTTGACGGTCATAGGTCGGACCCTATCTACGGACTTATGAATGGCGCCAGGAGACGAAAACCGGGCGGAAACGGAAAGGCGGGCGCCGCCACTCCGTTTATTGATAGCTCCTTTTCGTCTTACGAGCCGTTCGGTTGATCCGCCGAGGCATCGGCTCCGTACTGACGCCAGACACGATGGGCGTGTTGCGCGACGGCCGTCGGATTGCGGTCATCGGCTTCGCGCAGGGTGTTTCCCAGTTATGGAAAGGATGTTCCCGTGACGGCTACCAAGACCCCGCACGCCAAGCCCCCGGTCGCCGACAACGTGCTTCGCGGCCCCGGCCTGTCCCGGCCCGACGCCGTCGCCCGTCCGTCCCGCACCGAGGCGGAAGAGGCCGTGCGCACCCTGATCCGCTGGGCCGGCGACGACCCGGCGCGCGAAGGGCTGGTCGGCACGCCGGACCGCGTCGTCCGCTCCTACGAGGAATTCTTCGCCGGCTACGGCATCGACCCGGTCGAGATCCTGTCGCGCACCTTCGAGGAGACCGACGGCTATGACGAGATGGTCGTGCTGCGCGACATCCGGGTGGAGTCCTACTGCGAGCACCACATGGTGCCGATCATCGGCAAGGCGCATGTCGCCTATCTGCCGCGCCGCCGCGTCGTCGGCATCTCCAAGTTGGCGCGCCTCGTCGAGGCCTATGGCAAGCGCCTGCAGATCCAGGAGAAGATGACGGCGCAGATCGCCAACACCATCGACGAGGTCCTGCAGCCCGAGGGCGTGGCCGTTGTGGTGGAGGCGCAGCACCAGTGCATGACCACCCGCGGCGTCCACAAGACCGGTGTGACCATGGTGACCAGCCGCATGCTGGGCGCCTTCCGCACCGACCCGTCGACCCGCCGCGAATTCCTGACGATGATCGGCAACCCGTCCTCGCGCGGGATGGAGTGAGGTCCGGAGGGCTTTACACCCGTAACGCCGCCTGCCAAGCTCCCGCCGCTGTTTGTCAGTGAGCGGTGTGGAATTCGGGGTGTGAGGTATGGCGGCGAAGGTGACACCGGCGGTCAACGCGGCGAAGGCGGCTGGCGTCGCCTTCCGGCTGATGGAGTATGAGTACGATCCGTCGGCCGACGCCATCGGACTGCATGCGGCCGAATCGCTGGGGCTCGACCCGGCCATCGTCTACAAGACCCTGATCGTCCAGCTGGAGCCCAAGGCGCTGGCCTGCGCCGTGATTCCGGTCGCGGCCAAGCTGGATTTGAAGGCCATCGCCGCGGCGGCCAAGGCGAAGAAGGCCGACCTTGCCGACCCGGCGCTGGCGGAAAAGACCACGGGCTTCCTGGTCGGCGGCATCAGCCCGCTGGGCCAGAAGAAGGCGCTGCCGACCTTCATCGACGCGAGCGCCGAAGCGCTGCCGGAAATGGTGGTGAACGGCGGTCGGCGCGGCCTGCAGATCGTGCTGTCCCCGGCTGATCTGGAGAAGGCGACGAAGGCTGTGGTCTGCGCCATCGTCGCGCACTGAACGCCGCGAACCGAATAAGCTGCGGGCGGAAGTGGTGACCCCGGCAGGACTCGAACCTGCTGCCTCAAGTTTAGGAAACTCGCGCTCTATCCTGATGAGCTACGGGGCCACTTGCGCCGCACCTTAACGGTTTCGCCCGCAAGGTGAAAGTGGCTTTTGGTGAATGTGCCGCTTCGCCGTATCAATCGGAATAACGTTCCTCCAGCCACGGATCGGCGTGGTTGTTGTAGCCGCGGACCTCCCAATAGCCCTTGCGGTCTCCGGCCAGCAGTTCGATCCGCTTCACCCACTTGGCGCTCTTCCAGAAATACAGCTTGGGCAGCACGATCCGCACTGGGCCGCCATGGTCGCGGCTGATCGGCTGGCCTTCCCAGCTGGTGGCGAGCAGCACGCCGTCGTCGTCGAAGTCGGACAGGGCGACGTTGGTGGTGTAGCCGTCGAAGGAATGGAAGACGACGAAACGCGCCTCCGGCTTCGGCCGCGCCAGCTCCAGCAGGCGGCGGGCGCTGACGCCCTCCCACCGGTTGTCGTAGCGCGACCAGGTGGTGACGCAATGGATGTCGGAGACGAAGCTGTCCTGCGGCTGAGCCCGGAAATCCTCCCAGGTCCAGGACAGCGGGTTCTCCACCAGCCCGTCGACGGCGAGCGTCCAATTCGCCGTCGTCACCTTCGGTGTGATGCCGAGGTCCAGCACCGGCCAGTCGGTCACCAGACGCTGGCCGGGCGGCAGCCGGTCGCGCGCCGGGTCGGCGGCACGACCGGTCAGCGCGCGGCCGTCGCGCGCCCATTGTTCCTTGGTGGCGACCAGCTTGTCGCGGATGGCGCCATCCCGTTCCACCTCCCGGTCCGGCTCTTGGTCCGGGTTTGGGCCGGTGGGGCCGTCAGATCCGGCGGGCGTATCGTTCATGGCTTGACCTCTTCTGCATTTCCGGCTTAGCCGGCGGGGCTCCCGCTTAAAAAAGGAACAGCCGGTCGGGTTGGCAAGCGGAAGCGGGAGAACTAACTTCCCGAGGCCCGGCATATTGGAGCCATAGTTCCGCGCCAGGGTTCCGCTTTGCCGCCTTTTGCCACCGCTTTCCGAAGACCAGCCGAGTGATTTGCCGATGATCCGGTCCGCAACGCCTGCCGCACCCGCCCTTGCACGGGGCTGGCGTTTGTTCCTGTCCGGCGGTTTCGCCGTCCTGCTGCTCGCGACTCTGCTCGCCGGGGCAGGGCTGGCGGGGTCCGCCGCGCTGGCCGCGTCGCCGGCGCCGGCCGCCGCCGCCCCGACCGCCGCCCCGGCCACCGGTGCCGCCGCTCCCGCCGCTTCCGCCGCCCCGGTGGTGGTCGACGAGGGGACCGTGCAGCAGCTGGAGGCGCTGGTCGGCACTCTGGAGAACCAGGATGCGCGCACCCAGCTGGTCAGCCAGCTGCGCAACCTGATCGCCGCCCAGCGCGGCCTCGCCCAGGCCAAGGAGGCGGAGGGCGAGTCGGCGCTGCCGCAGACCCTCGGCGCCCGCGCGCTCTCCTTCCTGGCTGCGCGCATGGATGTGGTCAGCCGCCAGCTGGTGCAGGTCGCCAACGTCTTCTCCGACCTGCCGGGGGCGCTGTCCTGGGTCCAGCGGCAGGCGCAGGACGACACCGCCCGCGAACGCTGGGTGCAGATCGGCATCCGGTTGGCGATGATCCTCGGCATTGGCGCCGCTGCCGCCCGCGGCATCGGCTGGCTGCTCAGCCGGCCGCGACGGGCGATGGCCGCCCGCCATGTCGGCTCCACCCTGCTGCGCATCCCGATGCTGCTGGGCCGCGCGGTGCTGGAACTGGCGCCGATCCTCGGCTTCATCGTCGTTGCCTACACCATCCTGTCGGTGACGGAGCCGGCGCCGCGCGTGCGGCTGGTGGCGCTGGCGGTGGTGAATGCCACCGTCATCACCCAGGCGTTGCTGATCCTGGTGCGGATGCTGTTCGCGCCCGATGCGCCCAACCTGCGGCTGGTCCACACCAGCGATGCCGGCGCGCGCCGCTGCTATATCTGGTCACGCCGGCTGATCGCGGTTGCGGTCTACGGCTATTTCCTGGCGGAGGGCGCCTATGTGCTGGGCCTGCCGCTGGGCGCCTACGGCGCGCTGCTGAAGCTGCTGGGCGTGGTGATCGCCGGCATGCTGATCGCGCTGATCCTGCAGAACCGCGTCGGCGTCGCCGATTGGATGCGCGGCAACCCGCTGTCGGGCGACGGCGACCCGCTGGCGACCGCCCGCCGCGAGGCGGAAGGGCAAGGGGCGGTCCTGCGCACCGCGCGCCGCCGCTTCGCCGAGATCTGGCACGTCCTTGCCATCCTGTACGTCGTGGTGACGCTGGGCGTGTGGGTGCTGAACGTCTATGGCGGGTTCGAGTATCTGGCCCGCGGCACCGTCGTGACCGTGCTGTCGGTGGTGGTGGCGCGGCTGCTGGTGACCGGGCTGAATCGGACGCTGCGCCGTGGCCTGACGATGAACCGCGAGCTGGCCGGCAACCTGCCGCAGCTTCACACCCGCGCCTTCCACTATCTTCCCATCGTCCAGCGCATCGGCAAGGTCATCATCTGGCTGGTGGCGCTGGGCGTCGCCCTGAACGGCTGGGGCATCGACACGCTGGGTCTGGTGGAATCCACCGCCGGACGCCGCGTCGTCGGCAGCGCCATCTCCATCGGCCTGCTGCTGGCCGGCGCCATCATCGCCTGGGAGGTGGTGAGCGCGCTGATCGAGCATCTGCTGCGCGCCACCGACAAGAACGGTACCCGCATCGAACGCAGCGCCCGCATGCGCACGCTGCTGCCGCTGCTGCGCAACGCCTTCCTGATCCTGCTGGTGACGATGGTGTCGCTGATCACCCTGTCGGAACTGGGCGTCAACATCGCGCCGCTGCTGGCCGGTGCCGGTGTCGTCGGTCTGGCCATCGGTTTCGGATCGCAGACGCTGGTCAAGGACATCATCACCGGCCTGTTCATCCTGTTCGAGGACACGGTGTCGGTCGGCGACGTGGTGGATGTCGGCGGCGGCCATTCCGGCACGGTGGAGGCGATCTCCATCCGTTCCATCCGCCTTCGTGACGGGGCCGGCGCCGTCCATTCCGTACCCTTCAGCGCCGTCACCACCGTGAAGAACATGAGCAAGGACTTCTCGGTCACCCTGTTCACCGTCACGGTGTCCAACCGCGAGGATCCTGACCGCATCATCGCCGTGCTGAAGGAAACCGGCGCCGAGGTGCAGGCCCAGCCGCAGTTCGCCGCCGATATCCTGAACCCGCTGGAAGTGCTGGGCGTCGACAAGCTGTCCGACACAGGCATCAACATCCTGGCCCAATTCAAGACCCGCCCGACCCGCCAGTGGGGGGTGACCCGCGAGTTCAACCGGCTGCTGAAGAAGAAGTTCGACGAGCTGGACATCGCCATGCCGACCCAGTCGATGCAGCTGGTCGTCGGCCAGAGCCCGCACGACCGTGCGCTGGCGGAAGCGCTCAGCCAGGGGTCCTGACTGTCGAGGTCCGAACCAAGGGCCAGGCTCCGACTGTCCCGGAAAGGGAACCGCCCGGCTTTGCCGGGCGTTTTCCTTTGTCCGTCCGATGAATCGGAGCTGCCGCAAAATGCTCAGCGATGCCTTTTCCCGTTTTGCCCGCTGGATGGAGCGCCAATCCGGTCGGCCGGGTGCGTTCGTCACCGCCTTCGCGGTCGTGCTGGTCTGGGGCCTGACCGGGCCGCTGTTCCACTTCTCCGACACATGGCAGCTGGTGATCAACACCGGCACCACCATCGTCACCTTCCTGATGGTGTTCATCATCCAGAACGCCCAGAACCGCGACACCCAGGCCATCCACCTGAAGCTGGACGAACTGATCCGCGTCACCCATTCCGCCCGCAACGGCATGATCGACCTGGAGGAGATGCCCGACACCGAGTTGGCGAAGGTGAAGCGCAGCTTCGAACACCTCGCCAAGACGGCTGAGTGCCTGGACCACCGCATCGACGAGAAGGTGGAACGCGCGGTCGAGCGTGAGGTTGACGAGGAACTGGACGAACGCGGGCTGCCCGATCCGGCGGATCGGCGATAAAAGATTTTCCGGCGGATCGGCGGTAGGAGGCCCTTACCCCGCAGGGGCCGGCGGGCAGGGCGGACGGCGCCAGGCGCGCAACGCATCGTCCAGCGCGCGGGCGAAGGTGGAGCGTTCGGCCGGCGACAGGAAGGACCCGACCCCCACCGACTGGCCATGCGAACTCAGCGTGACCTGCCCGGCCGGGCCGCGGCGGTCGTGGTCGGCACGCTCGTCGTGGGTGATCCGCAGCCAATAGGGATGGAAGCACCAGCGGCGCTCCGGCGCCTTCCAGTGGACGCGCTGCACCGTCAGCGCGCTTTCGGTCAGCTGCACCCGCTCATACTGGCGGGCGGAGCGGTAGCTGACGCGGAAGGCCAGCCACAGCGCCAGCACGTCCAGTCCGCAGAAGGGCACCACCGGCCAGGCGCCATGGGATACGAAGATGCCGGCGACGATCAGGTTCATCACCACCACCACGCCCATCAGGATCCGGAAGCCGGTGCGGCCCAGGCTGCGGTGCGGATGAAGGATGGCGTCGAAGAACACGCGCACGGCACCGCTTCCGCCGCCGCTCTCCGCAGGGGCGGGGCCGTCGCCGGGCTGGCCATCAGGCTGGGGGCCGCTGATGTCGATGGGCATGGCCGCATCCTAACCCAGCGGAGGCCGGCAAAAAACCGTGCGGAAGTCGGGGTTATGCCGCCTTGGACACCATCGGCACCGCGCCGCCGTTCAGCACCCAGGCCATGGCGCTGTCCATTCCGGTGAAATCGGCCCCTGATTGACCGGTAGCGGAGAAATTGGCGGCCGGTCCGCCGTCAAGCTCCCCGGCGAGGTCGCCTTCGGCCGGCGTCACCTTGGCCTGGACGAAAATCCGCGCCTGATCGTCGGTGCCGGCGGCGATCATCGCATCGGCCATCACCGAGGCCCAGTTCCAATCGGTCATCACCACCGCGCAGCGCAGTTGGCCGCAGCGTCGCGCCAGTCTCATCAGGGCGACGAGGATCTCCGGCCGGAAGCCATCGGCCTCGAAGCGGTCGAACTCGACGAGGCTGCTCCATGGCGTGCCGCGGGCGCCCAGGTTGGCGCATTGCACCTCCACCTGCCGGGCGACGGCGTCGCGCTGCTCCATCGACAGGGTGCCCTGCAACCGGACATGCAGGCCCCAGTCCTTTGTTTCCACAAGATAAGACGCGCTCATTTCAAAATACCCTTATCCGATCCGAACGCCACAACCAGGGTGATCCATGGTTCGATTGACGGCGTTCAAACGGTGTCTTGGCAGTCAGCAAATCATACGCCACTGCCGAAGGAGCCGGAAAGCGGTATTCCTGCGACCAAATCTGTTGGATTGACGTCAATTACTCCAATTTTTGTCGCAAATTGCGACGCAACGCTGCAGTTTGGACACCGACTGAAGACTGGGGCTCAAGACCGGCCGCCCTCCGATCGTGACGGCACGTCCGGCCTCTGGCGCAAGCCCGGCCGTTGCGGCTATGGTGGCGGCCATGAAGCCCGCCGCCGTCCAGGAATTCTTCCGCCGCCTGTCCGCCGCCAACCCGGAACCCCGGAGCGAGCTGGAATACGTCAATCCTTACACGCTGCTGGTCGCCGTGGTGCTGTCGGCCCAGGCCACCGATGTCGGCGTGAACAGGGCGACCGGTCCACTGTTCAAACTCGTCACCACGCCCCAGCAGATGGTGGCGCTGGGCGAGGAAGGGCTGCGCCAGTACATCAAGACCATCGGCCTGTTCAACACCAAGGCCAAGAACGTCATCCGCCTGTCGGAACTGCTGATCGAACGCCATGGAGGCGAGGTGCCGCGCGACCGCGAGGCGCTGGAACAGCTTCCCGGCGTCGGCCGCAAGACGGCGAACGTCGTCCTGAACGTCGCCTTCGGGGAGGAGACCATCGCGGTCGACACCCATATCTTCCGCGTCGGCAACCGCACCGGGCTGGCTCCCGGCAAGACGCCGGACGCGGTGGAGGCGAAGCTGCTGAAGGCGGTGCCGAAGCTCTACCGCCGCCACGCCCACCATTGGCTGATCCTGCACGGCCGCTATGTCTGCAAGGCGCGCAAGCCCGACTGCCCGATCTGCCCGGTCGCCGACCTCTGCGGCTTCAAGGACAAGATCATCGCCTGATCCTTGACGGGAAACGCAAAACGCCCGGCATGGCGGAAGCCGGCCGGGCGTTGCTTTGCGTGCCTTGCGCTTCGAATAGGCGTGTCAGACGGCCTCGGCCGCCGGAACCTGCCCGACGGGAGCCTGGGCCGGCGCCTGAACCGCGGCCGGGGCCGGAGCGGCGGCGAGCTTCGCGCTGTACAGCTGGATGTCGCCGATCAGCTGGCCGCCGGCATCGACCGCCAGCTCGCCGAAGCGGATCGAGCCGGTGATCCTGCCGGTGGAGCGGACGGTCAGACGGCCGCGGACGGAGATGTCACCCTCGAAGCGGCCGGCGATGTCGGCCTCCTCGATCTCGACGGAGCCCTTGAACAGGCCGCTCTCGGCGATCTCGACCGAGCGGCCTTCGCGCAGCTTGGCCTCGACCGTGCCCTCGACCACCAGCACGTCGCAGGAGCCGATCTCGCCGGTCAGGGAGATGTCGCGGCCGACGGTCAGGCGGCGCTGCTCCGGCATGGCGGGAGCCATCGGGGCCTGGGCGACCGGAGCCTGCACGGGGGCCTGGGCGGCGGGCGCCGACGGGGTGGCGACGGGGATCGACGGCTGGCGCGGGGCGGAGCCCGGCATGTCGACGACCCGGCGCGGCACGTCGGGCTTGAAGCCGGCACCCGGCATGGACGGCGCGGACGGGGGCTTGGGGATGCTGTTCATGTCGGGTCCCTTCGAGGCGGAAGGCATGTCGGGATAGGCCGGAGAGGCGCTCTGCGGATCGGTCAGGGCGTGGGCCATGCTGGGTGCGGCGGCTCCGGCCGCCACTGGAGATACCGGGGCGGATGCCGGATAGTGTCCAGGAGCCTGCGCCGGATTGTTGAGGGAGGCGAGCGGCGACGAGACGGCGCCGGGCTCGGCCGGGGTGTACGGACGGACACCCGGCTGCGGCGGGACGGGGCTGTCGGCCTTGGGAGCGGCGGGCGGTGTCTTTCGTCCGAACAGCATGAGCGGTTCCCCCAATCTGGACATGCGGGTGGCGGGATGGCCTGGAAGTCGAAAGGCCCGGTGCCGGAAGCGCGCCGCCGTGAAGGCGGACGCCACAGTCGGTGTCCGGGCGGCCGGTTTCCGGGCAGGCGATGGCGTGCGGCCGTGCCGCCTAGCGGCGTATCACGGTCGTCCGGCCCGCCGCAAGGGGAGCCGACATGGACTGTAGGACATGAACCATGAAGGCGCTGGCGACGACCGGGACCAGCAAATTGACGAAGGGGATTGTCGAAAGGAAGGCAATGAGGGTTCCGGCCAAAAAAGGTTTCAGGGGCCGGGCCCGCCGCATCGCCCGCGCCGTGGCGCGGTCCATCCGGCGGTGCGCCACCATCTCGAAATACTCCCGCCCCAGCAGGTAGCCGTTGACGGTGTAGAAGACGATCAGGTTCAGGCCGGGCGCGAAGATGTAGACCGGCAGCGCCAGCAGGTTGATCGCCAGCACCAGCAGCAGGAACCGCAGCGCCGTCGCCAGTTCCTCCATCCAGCCGGCATGGCGCGGGGCGGGCAGGGCGGGGTAATGCCGCGCCTCCACCCGCTCCACCACCTCGTCCAGGAAGAAGCTCGACACCGTGCCGACGGTGGCCGGGAACAGCAGCCACGCCAGGACCAGAACTCCCAGACCGCCCAGCACGTCGATGGTGGCGTCGACCCAGCCGTAACCGGTCAGCGGCGTCACCGACAGCGCCCACCATGCGCCGCCGGCCAGCAGGGCATAGGCGATCACCGAAACGAGCACCCCGGTCCACACCACCTGGCGCACGCGCGGGTCGGACAGCTGGGCGAAGGCAAGCACGAGGGCGCGGATCATCGGCGGTCCGTAGGCGGTTGGGGCAAGGGCGCGCGGCCGCCCGCATATCTACGGTGGCCGGGCGCCGGGTTCCAGTCCCCCCTTCCGCCATCCCCTCAGGCCACGGGGCTGAATACCAGCGCCGCGTTGGTTCCGCCGAAGCCGAAGCTGTTCGACAGGACGTGCCGGATGCGCCGTTCCTTCGGCCGCAGCGGGACGAGGTCGAGGTCGCACCCTTCCGACGGCGCCTCCAGGTTCAGGGTGGGCGGCGCCACCTGATCGCGCAGCGCCAGGATGGCGAAGATCGCCTCCACGGCGCCCGCCGCTCCCAGCAGATGGCCGGTCGCCGACTTGGTCGATGACATGGAAAGGCCGGCCGCCGCCGGACCGAACAGGCGCTTGACCGCCACGATCTCCACCGGATCGCCGGCCGGCGTGGAGGTGGCGTGAGCGTTGACGTAGTCGATGGCGTCCGGCGCCAGCCCCGCCCGTTTCAGCGCGGCGCGCATGGCACGGAAGGCGCCGTTGCCGTCCTCCGCCGGCGAGGTGATGTGGTAGGCGTCGCCCGACAGGCCGTAGCCGGTCACCTCGGCGTAGATCCTGGCGCCGCGCCGTTTGGCATGCTCCAGCTCCTCCAGCACCAGCACGCCGGCCCCTTCGCCCATCACGAAGCCGTCGCGGTCGCGATCCCAGGGGCGCGACGCGCGGGCCGGGTCGTCGTTGAAGCCCGTCGACATCGCGCGGGCGGCGCAAAAGCCGGCAATCCCGAGCCGGCAGATCGCCGCCTCGCTGCCGCCGGCCAGCATGACGTCGGCATCGTCCATGGCGATCAGCCGGGCCGCGTCGCCGATGGCGTGCGCCCCCGTCGCGCAGGCGGTAACGGCGGCATGGTTCGGTCCGCGGAAGCCGTGGCGGATCGAGACATGACCCGACGCGAGATTGATGAGGGTCGACGGCACGAAAAAGGGCGAGATGCGGCGCGGCCCCTTCCCGTGCAGGGTCAGCGCCGCCTCCGCCAGCCCCGGCAGGCCGCCGATGCCGGAGCCGATCATCACCCCGGTGCGCTCCTGCGCCTCCGCGTCGGTCGGGCGCCAGCCTGAATCGGCCACCGCCTCGTCCGCGGCGGCGAGCGCCAGCAGGATGAAGCGGTCCATCTTGCGCTGGTCCTTGGGTGGCACCACCGCATCGGCGTCGAGGGCGGCCCCGAAGGCTTCGTCCGCGCTTTCCGGCACCTGGCCGGCGATGCGGCAGGGCAGGTCGGCGGCATCGACCCCGCTGACCGCCCGAATGCCGCTCCGCCCGTCCAGCACGGCGCGCCAGTTCGGCACCACGCCGGCCCCGAGCGGGGTGACAGCGCCCAGACCGGTGACCACGACTCGTCTCATTCGGTTTCGTCCTTTGCAGGGATCGTGAATTCCGGACGCAGCCGCTCCGGCCGAACCGCTTCGCCCGTGGTCCGGTCGATCAGCACCGGTTCGACGGGCAGGCCGGTCTCGCGGTCGACCAGCCGGAACGCTCCGCCGGGCAGCAGCCAGCGGCTGCCCCAGTCGGCCATGGCGACCAGAACCGGCAGGAAATCCCGTCCCTTGTCGGTCAGATGATAGCCATGGCGCAGCGGGCGTTCCTGGTAAGGCCGCTTTTCAAGCAGCCCGGCCTCGACCAGGGCCTGCAGTCGCCGGGTCAGCATGTTGGTGGCGAGTCCGATGCTGCGCTGGAACTCGTCGAAGCGGGTCAGGCCGCGCATCGCATCGCGCAGGATAAGCAATGACCACCATTCCCCGACCTCGTCGAGGCCGCGGGCGATGGGGCAGGGGACGTCGGTCAGCCGGGTGCGTCGCATGGCGGCGACTGTCGCACAGTCACTTTCATCATGCAAGTTACTGGCGGACGGTTCGACTTCGGAGACCATCGACGGTGCTTCCAGGAGCCGCACTTGTGATGCGGGCAGCGGCGGCTATACTCGCGCCGCAATTTTGCCCTTACCGCAAGACCCCTCAGGAGAGCCCATGGCCACGTCCACCCACGATGCCGCCTACGACGTCACCGGCATCGGCAACGCCATTGTGGACGTGATCGCCCACGCCGACGACGCCTTCCTCGCCGCCAACACCATCGAGAAGGGGGCGATGACACTGATCGACGCCGCCCGGGCGGAGGAGCTGTACGGCCGGATGGGTCCGGGCGTCGAGGTTTCCGGCGGTTCGGCCGGCAACACCATGGCGGGCATCGCCATGCTCGGCGGGCGCGGCGCCTATATCGGCAAGGTCGCCAAGGACCAGCTGGGCGACGTGTTCCGCCACGACATCCGGGCATCCGGCGTCGCCTTCGACAGCGCGCCGCTGCTGGGTGGGGCGCCGACCGCGCGCTGCCTGATCCTGGTCACCCCGGACGCCCAGCGCTCCATGAACACCTATCTCGGCGCCTGCGTCGAGCTGGGACCCGAGGACATCGACGAGGCGCTGATCGCCGGGTCGCAGGTCACCTATCTGGAAGGCTATCTGTGGGACCCGCCCCGCGCCAAGGAGGCCTTCCGCAAGGCGGCGGAGATCGCCCACGCCGCCGGCCGCAAGGTGTCGCTGTCGCTGTCCGACAGCTTCTGCGTCCATCGCCACCATGCCGAGTTCGTCGATCTGGTGGAGCGCCATGTCGACATCCTGTTCGCCAACGAGCACGAGATCGGCGCCCTCTACGGCACCGACAAGTTCGAGGATGCGCTGGCGGCGGTGAAGCGTCTGGGCAAGACCGCGGCGCTGACCCGCAGCGAGAAGGGCGCCGTCATCGTTTCCAACGGCGAGGTGGTCGAAGTGGCGGCCGAGCCGGTGGAGCGGGTGGTCGACACCACCGGCGCCGGCGACCTCTATGCCGCCGGCTTCCTGTTCGGCCATACCCGCGGCCTGCCCCCGGCGGTGTGCGGCCGTCTCGGCGCCGTCGCCGCGGCGGAGATCATCAGCCATGTCGGCGCCCGGCCGGAGGTGAACCTGCGCGAGCTGGTCACCGCCAAGGGCCTGCTGGCGTAAGCCATCCCCCGAGGCGCGATTTGCGCGTCAAATCGCAAAGACGTTGCCGGCCGCATTGCATTCTGCAACTGCGGCCGGTCCCGTTTTGGGGGGTCAATTCAACTGGTCATCGATCACGGGACGGTCCGGCACCGTGGTCCTGGCGCACAGCAGCGCCATCGCCGTTCCGCTGTCCGGGGCGGCCACCGCCCAGCGATCCGGCCGGTCCGGCCGCGGGACGCTCAGCAGCCACAGCCGGTCCTTCTCGCCGAAGCGCTCATTGAAAAGCGTGTATTCGCGCGGCCCCTGCCGGCGCAGGTCGTTCAGCCGGGTCTGCAACTCCACCGCCTGGGCATTGCGCACGCCGATGGCCTCTTCCAGCTGGCGAAGCTCGGTTTCCTGGCGTCGCAGGTCGCGGCGCAGGGAGTCTGTGGTCTGGGTCAGCTCCGTCCGTCCCTGATGCAACTGCGAGCGGCGGCGCTGGACGGCGGCGATCCGGTTGCCGATCCGCAGGATGGATACGGTGATCCAGCTGAGGCAGGCCATCAGGATCACCATTTCCAGCACGAGCAGCAGCGGCGTCTGCGCGCTCATCGTCCCTCCGCTCCTTCGGCACGCTCCTTGCGTGCTTGCGCCGGCGTTTCAGCAACGGGCATGCCAAGATCGGCTGCGCGAGCGTCGGGGCGATAGGCCGGGCGATGGGCCGAACGATGGAGTGGTGATGGAGGCGGTCCGGACGATCCTCGACTCGGCGGTTCCGCTGGTGGCGGCCCTGGCGGTGCTGTGCCACCTGTGCTGGGTCGGCATCCGGCGCAGCTGGGACCGGGTCGCCGGGTTGGACCGGCTGCGCCAGTCGGTGGTGCCCCTGAAGGAACGCCAGCGCGTGGAGACCGAGGCGCTGGCCGACCTGACCTGCCGGCTGGAGGAGGCGAGGGGCCGGCTGTCGGCCGGCGAACAGCGCGTCGGCCATCTTCAGCGCCAGATCGATGCGGTGGACAAGGAGCCGCCGGTCTTCCTGCACATCCTGGGCACGTCCGGCGGCAACCGCAGCACCTTCCG
This sequence comes from Azospirillum oryzae, assembly GCF_008364795.1. Classification (GTDB taxonomy): domain Bacteria; phylum Pseudomonadota; class Alphaproteobacteria; order Azospirillales; family Azospirillaceae; genus Azospirillum; species Azospirillum oryzae. The sequence goes on from NZ_VTTM01000010.1 coordinate 205,761, forward strand.
GGCGGAAGTGCAGTACGACACCGCGGTCGCCACCGCCGCACGGGCCGCCGGAAAGCCGGTGAACCCGGTCTGGCGCTATGACAACCGGGTGCTGGTCCATGCGCTGGACCTGCAGTCCGCCCGGCGCGAGGCGGAGCACCTCTTTCCGCACAAGGCCGGCTTCAAGGTCTTTTTCCATGCGCCGGTGCCCTGATAGCTCCCCCTTGCACCGGGATTCTAGCCCCAAAGGCCGGCTCTGCGGTCTTCCGCCACAGCATCGGCTCGGGTAAGCTGCCGGTCCCGCCGCCCATCCTGAACATCCCGACAGATTGCCCAATCATGCAAGTCTACCTGCCGATTGCCGAGATGTCGGTCAACGCGCTGCTGGTGCTCGGCATGGGCTGGCTCGTGGGGTTCCTGTCGGGGATGTTCGGCGTCGGCGGCGGGTTCCTGATGACGCCGCTGCTGATCTTCATCGGCGTTCCCCCCGCCATCGCCGTCGGCACCCAGGCCAACCAGCTGGTCGCAGCCAGCGTGTCGGGCGTTCTGGCCCATTGGCGGCGCGGCAACGTCGACGTCAAGCTGGGCGTGGTGATGCTGGGCGGCGGCGTGGTCGGCACCGCGGTGGGGGTGTGGATCTTCGGCATCCTGCAGCGGCTGGGCCAGATCGACATCGCCATCACCCTGTCCTACGTCTTCTTCCTGGGCACCATCGGCGGGATGATGCTGGTGGAAAGCAGCCGCGCCATCCTGCGCCGCCGCGCGCCGACGGCGAAACGCGGCAAGCTGCACCGCCACATCTGGCTGCACGGCCTGCCCTTCAAGATGCGGTTCCAGCGGTCGAAGCTCTACATTTCCGCCCTGCTGCCGGCGGGGATCGGGGCGATCGGCGGCATGCTGGTGGCGATCATGGGCATCGGCGGCGGCTTCCTCCTGGTGCCGGCGATGATCTATCTGCTGAACATGCCGGCCGGGCTGGTCGCCGGAACCTCGCTGTTCCAGATCATCTTCACCACCGCGGCGGCGACCCTGCTGCAGGCCGCCACCAACCAGACGGTGGACGCCATGCTGGCGCTTCTGCTGCTGATCGGCGGCGTGATCGGCGCCCAGTTCGGAACGAAGGCGGGCAGCCGCCTGCGCGGCGAGACCGCCCGGCTGGCGCTGGCGACCATCGTCGTGGCGGTGGCTCTGAAGCTGGCCTGGGACCTGTTCTCCCGTCCCGACGACCTGTTCACCCTGACCACGGGATTGCGATGATGGCGGGGGTGATGAAACGCCGGCCGACCAGGCGCATGCTGATCCAGGGCGCCGCGGCGCTGGCCGGGCTGCTGCTGGGCGGCACGGTGGCGGCGACGGTGTGGGCGCAGCAGCTGGTCGCCGACCTGTCCAGCCATCTGATCGCCATCACCACCGGCTTCACCGGCACGGAGGTCGTGCTGTTCGGCACCACCGACGGGCCGGGCGACGTTGCCATCGTCGTCACCGGCCCGCGCGGCCCCGCCACCGTCCGCCGCAAGCAGCGGGTGGCCGGCATGTGGATGAACACCGACAGCGTGCGCTTCGAGCAGGTGCCGAGCTTCTACACGGTGGCGGTCAGCCGGCCGCTCGACCAGTTGGTCGGCCGCCCGGTGCTGGAACGCCAGCAGCTGGGGTTGCCGCAGCTGCAATTGCCGGCCGACGCCACCCTGCCGCCGGACGAGCTTGCCGCCTACCGCAGCGCGCTGATCCGCAACAAGCAGCGCCAGGGGCTGTACGCAATTTCCATGGGACAGGTCGCCTTCCTGGGCGAACGGCTGTTCCGCACCAACATCTATTTTCCGGCAAACGTTCCGACCGGGCTGTACAATGTCGAAGCCTTGCTGATTCGTGACGGCGACGTGGTCAGCGCCCAGACCACGCCGCTGGTGGTGTCCAAGATCGGGTTCAGCGCCGAAGTGTCGGACTTCGCCCGCAACCGCCCGGTCATCTACGGGGTGGCCGCCGTCGTCGGCGCCATCGCGGCCGGCTGGGCGGCCGGCGCCGCATTCCGCCGGATCTAAGCCGAGAGGGTGATCGAGATGAGCGACGCGACGCAGTCCACGACGCCGGAAACGCCCGCCCAGCCGCCGGCTCCCAAGCCGGTGCGCATCTTCCTTGTGGTGGTCGACGACAGCCCGGAGCTGAAGGTGGCGCTCCGCTATGCCTGCCTGCGCGCCCGCAAGTCGGGCGGCAAGGTGGCGCTGCTGACCGTCCTGGAAAAGGGCGAGATGCAGCATTGGCTGGCGGTGGAGAACCTGATCCGCGAGGAACAGCGCGCCGAGGCGGAGCAGATGCTCCAGAAGCTGGCGCGCGAGGTCAACCAGCTGACCGGCACCCTGCCGGCGCTCTATGTCCGCGAAGGCAACCGCACCGAGGAGGTGCTGGCCCTGATCGGGGAGGAGCCGAGCATCTCCATCCTGGTGCTGGCCGCCGGCACCGATCCGGAGGGCCCCGGTCCGCTGATCTCCTACTACACCGGGCGCGGCCTGGGGCGCCTGCGCATCCCGCTGACCATCGTCCCCGGCGGGCTCAGCAACGAGGCGCTGGACGCGATCACGTAAGTGGGGGCACGCAGGTAAGGATAGGCGCCGCAGGGACAGGCCGCGCATGCCGGATGCCGAATACCCACACAAGCGGGGTCCTTGATCCGCCCGGCGTTTCGGCCCAAATTTCCACCCAATCGTTCCGCGTCCCGATCCCGGGCGCGCCGGCGGTTCCAATCCGCCGCCGATGGAGGACCAGACCATGTTCATTCAGACCGAGCAGACGCCCAACCCGGCGACTCTCAAGTTCCTGCCGGGGCGTGACGTGCTCGGACGCGGCACCGCCGACTTCACCAGCCGCGAGGATGCCGCCCGTTCGCCGCTCGCCCAGCGCCTGTTCGAGATCGAGGGCGTCGTCGGCGTCTTCCTGGGCGCCGACTTCATCACCATCACCAAGACCGACGCGCGCGACTGGTTCCTGCTGAAGCCGTCGATCCTCGGCGTCATCATGGAGCATTTCACCGCCGACCGCCCGGTCCTGCTGGAAGACGGCGGCGACGGCCATGCCGCGGCGTCGAACGCCGATGACGAGGAGATCGTCGAGCAGATCAAGGAGCTGCTGGACACCCGCGTCCGCCCGTCGGTTGCCCAGGACGGCGGCGACATCACCTTCCAGGGCTTCGAGAAGGGCGTCGTCTATCTGGCGATGAAGGGGGCCTGCTCCGGCTGCCCCAGCTCCACCGCCACGCTGAAGCACGGCATCGAGAACATGCTGCGCCATTACATCCCCGAAGTGGTCGAAGTCCGCTCGGTCCAGTAATCCGCTCTCCGGTTATGCCGGTCCGCCCTTGATGCGGCGGGCCGGCATTCCCATGCTGGCGGGATGATCATCTCCGCCAGCTACAAGACCGACATTCCCGCCTTCTATGGGCGCTGGTTCCTGAACCGCCTCGACTCCGGTTATTGCCGGATGGTCAATCCCTATGGCGGCCAGACCTACCGCATCGACCTGACCCGGCCGGCGGTCGACGGCTTCATCTTCTGGACCAAGAATCTGGGACCGTTCCTCGGCGCGCTCGACAGCGTGGCGGAGCGGGGTTTTCCTTTTATCGTACAGTACAGCGTCACCGGCCTGCCCACCGCGCTGGAACGCTCGGTTCCCGATTGGGAGACGGCGGCCGGCCATATGGCGCGGGTGCGCGAGCGCTGGGGACCGCGGGCGGCGGTCTGGCGCTACGACCCGATCGCGCTGACCGACGCGACCCCGCCGGACTGGCACCGCGAGACCTTCGCCCGGATCGCGCGGGCGCTGCGCGGGGTGACCGACGAGGTGGTGGCTTCCTTCCTCCAGCCCTACCGCAAGACCGCCCGCAACCTCGCCGCCGCCGGCATCGGCTGGAGCGATCCTGAGGCGGAGGAGAAACGGTCGCTGCTGGCGGATTTGGCCGGGACCGCGGCGGGGGAGGGAATGGCGCTGACGCTCTGCACCCAACCGGAACTGGTCGGCACACTCGGCACGGCGCCGGCCCGCTGTGTCGATGCGGTGCGGCTGTCGGATGTCGCGGGGTATCCGGTGGCGGCGCGGGAGAAGGGAAATAGGCCCGGTTGCCTGTGCGCCGAAAGCCGTGACATCGGCGATTACGACAGCTGTCCGCACGGCTGCGTCTACTGCTATGCCGTTGCCGACCGTGGCAAGGCCCAGCAGCGCTTCGCCGCGCATGATCCTGAGGGGGAGTTTCTGGTGGCGCGGCGGTCAGCCACCGCCTGAGAGTGACGGCCCCGCCCGTCCAGGCGGGGCCGCTTCCCTCACGCTACTGAACGCAGGCGATGGTCGCCGGCCAGATCGGCAATGCTGACGATGGGCAGATCGTGCTCCACGGCGAAGGCAACCAGCTCCGGCAGGCGGGCCATTGTGCCGTCGGGGTTCATCACCTCGCACAGGACACCGGCGGGCTTGCGGCCGGCCCGGAACATCAGGTCGATGGTAGCCTCGGTATGGCCGCGGCGGGCGGCGAGGCCGCCGGGATTGGCGCGGATCGGGAAGACATGGCCCGGCCGCGCTAGGTCCTCGGGCCGGCAATCTTCAGCTATGGCCGTTCGGATGGTGGTGACGCGGTCGGCGGCCGATACCCCGGTGGTGACACCGGTTCGGGCCTCGATCGACACCGTGAAGGCAGTGCCGAAGCGGGCGCTGTTGGCCGACACCATCGGCGGAAGATCGAGCCTTTCCAGTCGTTCTTCCGGCAGGATCAGGCAGACGATTCCGCTGCAGGTCCGGATCAGGAAGGCCATCTGGTCGATGGTGATGGCATCGGCCGGGTAGATGATGTCGCCTTCGTTCTCGCGGTCGTCATCGTCGACTACGATGACTCCGCCGCCCTTGCGGATGCGCTCGACTGCGAGGGCGATCCGCTCTTCCGGCGTACCGAAACGGGAAAGAAGGCCATCATGGGTCTGGGGCTGATTCATGGTTCTCACTCCAAAAATTGGGCGAGCCTGAATCAGGGCGCAAAAGAGATCCCCCGGCATCGGGAAGCAATGCATCCACGGTGTCGGCGCAAGCCATCGCCGGCACCCCGGCCCAGGCTTTACGCCCGGCATGGGTGGCTGCGTAGCTAGCTCATTCTCTTCCATCCGGACTGTAACCGTCGGCCCCGGCCTTGCACCGGGTCTGCTGTCCCCGTGGCGGGTGCCACGGGCGCTCGCGGGCTCCCCTTCAGTTGAAGGGATACCGCCGGTCGGGAGTTTCACCCTGCCCTGAGAACAAGCATATGTCGCCGCCCTTTTGCGGACGGCGGCCTCAGCTTCGTGGGCGGAGTGGTGTCTGTCAAGGGTGCGGGTGACGGGTGCGCACAGGCTTTACGGACAAACCTTCCGCACCGTCTCGACCAGCTTTTCCGGGTTGAACGGCTTCACCAGCCAGCCGGTGGCGCCGGCTTCGCGGCCGGCGGACTTCTTGGCTGGGTCGGCCTCTGTGGTCAGCAGCAGGATCGGGGTGGTGCGGTTGAGGGCCGAGCCGCGGATGGCGCGGGTCAGCGCCAGCCCGTCCAGACCCGGCATGTTCAGGTCGGTGATGATGCAGTCGAACTTGCGCTGGTTGACCAGGGCGAGGCCGGCATTGCCGTCCGACGCCTCCGCCACCTCATAGCCGGCGCCTTTCAGCGTGAAACCGACCATGTCGCGGATGGTCTTGGAATCGTCGACGGTCAGGACGCTCTTGGGCATGGAACGCGGCTCCGGTTGCTCGGCCGAAAGGAATAAGGGAAAGGCCTAGGCAATTTCCCGGCGACCGTCAACCGCTGGCATCCCCTATCCCGAACAAGGCCAAACCCCCGGTCCGGCGGATCGCCGCTGAACCGGAGGTTTGGCAGAGGCTGTATGGTTACGCCTTCGTATCGACGTGCTGACCGCCGGCGTCACCGCCCTTGGCGACGCCGACCATCGCCTCGCGCAGCAGGCGGCCATGGATGGTGTAGCCGGGCTGCAGCACCTGGACGACGGTGCCGGCGGCCTTGCCGGTGTTCTCGATCTCGAACATCACCTGATGGAAGTTCGGGTCGAACGGCTCGCCGGCCGGGTCCAGCTTCTTGATGCCGGCGCGTTCGAAGGCGGCGAACAGCTGGCGCTCGGTCGCCTCGACGCCGACGGCAAGGCCCTTCAGCATCTCGTCCTGCTCGCGGCCCTCGGCCGGGACGGCGTCCAGCGCGCGGCGCAGGTTGTCGGCGACCGACACCAGCTCCTTGGCGAAGCTGGACACGGCGAACTTGCTGGCGTCCTCGCGGTCGCGCTGGGCACGGCGGCGGGTGTTCTCCGTCTCCGCCATGGCGCGCAGAAGCTGGTCCTTCAGGCTGGCGACCTCGGCCTCCAGCTTGGCGACGCGGTCCTCGGGCGAACCGGCTTCCGCACCGTTGGGGGCACCGTTGGCGGTCTCGGCGGTGGCCTCGGTCGGCTCCACCGTGGCGTCGGAGGGCTTGTTCTGCTCTTCGCTCATGGTTTTCTCAATTCTTGCTTCGTCAAAAGGCGGAGTGAGTGAGGGAGGCGGCGCTCAGCCGATCAGCCGGCTGACCACCTTGGCGGTGTAATCCACCAGCGGAATGATGCGGGCGTAATTGATGCGGGTCGGGCCGATGACGCCGATGGCCCCGATCACCTGTTCCCGGCTGTTCTGGAAGGGAGAGATGATCATCGAACAGCCGGAATGGCTGAACAGCACATTCTCGGCCCCGATGAAGATCTGCACGCCGTCGCCGCGTCCGGTGGCGTCCAGCATGCGCAGCATCGTCTCCTTGGTCTCCAGCGCCTCGAACAGGCCGCGCACCCGCTCCAGGTCGGAGAGCGCAGTGACGTCCTCCAGCAGGCGGGACTGGCCGCGGACGATCAGCTGGCCGGCGTTCGACCCGCCGCTGCCGGCCCAGGTGGCCAGACCGGCGGCGACCACCTTGCGTGACAATTCGTCCAGCTGGGTCTTCTGCTGCTCGATCTCCTGCAGCACCTCCTGCCGCGCCTCGTCCAGCGTGCGGCCGGCGAGCTTGGCGCTGAGGAAGTTCGACACCGTCTGCAGGGTGGAGGTCGGTACCCCCATCGGCACCTCGATCACCCGGTTCTCGACCAGACCGTCCTCGTTCACCAGGACGACCAGGGCGCGGCCGGGGCCGAGCGACACGAACTCGATGTGCTTCAGCGGCCGGTCGGTCTTGGGCGCCACCACCAGGCCGGCGCAGTGCGACAGGCCGGACAGCATGGTCGACGCCTCGCCCAGCACGTCGGCGAAGGCGCGGCCGGAGGCGGAGCATTTCGCTTCGATCGAGGCGCGCTCGTCCTCGGTCAGCGACCCGATCTCCAGCAGGCCGTCGACGAACATGCGCAGGCCGGCGTCGGTCGGGATGCGGCCGGCCGAGGTGTGCGGGGCATAGAGCAGCCCCTGCTCCTCCAGGTCCGCCATCACGTTGCGGATGGTCGCGGGCGACAAGGCCATGCCAAGCCGCCTGGAGATCGTGCGCGAACCGACCGGCTCGCCGGACGCGACATAGGCGTCGACGATCAGCCGGAAAATCTCGCGCGATCGCTGGTTCAGCTCGTTGATCATGGAGGTCGGGCGGTCGGGCTCTGTTCGGGCTGGTCGGCTGCGGAACGGGAGTTCCGTCAACCGGTCCGAATTTAGGCAGGTCCGACCGCCGAATCAACGTGCGGGGAGAAGAAGCAGAGCAATGGCTTGAAGGTGGCCTTGCGACCCTATGGCAGCCTTTACTGCTCCGCCAGGAAGGCGCGGTACTGCGTGGCGATGGCGCCGACCGCCGCCTCGTACAGCTGCCGGCCATGCTCCGGGCGGGCGAGGCCGGGGGCGGAGCCGATGCGGCCGTCCGGATAGCGGCGGCGGAAGTCGCGGGCGTCGTGGAAGCCGCCGGCCGGCGCCTGTTCCGGCTCCAGCGCCGCGGTCTTGATCGAGTCGGGATAGGCGTACTGGGTCAGCGACACCTCGCTGGGGGTGGCGTGCGAGCCTTCCTTGCCCTGGTACAGCTCGCGCGACAGGCGGGCGACCTCGCCATTCTCCCACCAGCTCGCCAGGGCGCAGCGCAGGTCCGGCGCGTCGCGGCCGCGCAGCGCCCGGTTCTCCGCATGGATCTCGTAGAAGGCGGCGCGGACGGTGGCGATGTTGCCGCCATGGCCGTTGACGAAGAAGAAGCGCTCGAACCCGTGTTCGGCCAGCGAGCCGACATAGTCGCGCAGCAGGGCGATCAGCGTCGACGGCTTCAGCGTCATCGAACCGGGGAATTCCATGTGGTGGACGGCCATGCCGACCGGGATGGTCGGGCCGACCAGCGCGCCGGTGGCGTCGCCGACGCCCTTGGCGATGACCTCGGCACAGATGGCGTCGGTGCCGACCAGCCCGTTCGGCCCATGCTGCTCGGTCGAGCCGATCGGCATGATGATGCCCTTGGAGGTCTTGAGGTAGGTTTCGACCTCGGCCCAGGTGCTCAGGTGAAGCTGCACGGTGGCGGATCCTTTTCGACGATGCGTGCCGGAAATGCGTTTGCCCTCATGTTAGGCGCCCGGACGGCCGCGACAACCGCTCCCTGCGCCGGGCGGGCATGAACGAGCTGTCGGACGGGCGGCACTCATCCCGTGCTGGCGCAATGGTCCTGCGGTGACTACACTCGCGTGCAATTTGCCCGGATGGGCGTCTGTTTCGGGGTGCGGTGGTGGTTGCGCGCGTCAACACGGTGGCGTTCCAGGGCATCGAGGTGCTGGGGATCGACGTCCAGGTCCAGATGTCCGGCGGAATCGTCGCCTTCACCGTCGTCGGCCTGCCCGACAAGGCGGTGGGCGAAAGCCGGGAGCGGGTGCGCGCCGCGCTGCACGCGCTGGGGCTGGCTCTGCCGGCCAAGCGCATCACCGTCAACCTCGCCCCCGCCGACGTGCTGAAGGAGGGCAGCCATTTCGACCTGCCGATCGCGCTCGGCCTGCTGACGGTGATGGGGGTTCTGCCGGATGCGGAGATCGCCCGCTACGTGGCGCTCGGCGAACTGGCGCTGGACGGTGCGCTGACTCCGGTGGCCGGCGTGCTGCCCGCCGCCATCGACGCGCTGGCCAACGACCGCGGCCTGATCTGCCCGGCGGCTTGCGGCGGCGAGGCGGCCTGGGCCGGTCCCGACCTGGACGTGCTGGCGCCGGCCAACCTGCTGGCCCTCATCAACCATTTCAAGGGCACCCAGGTGCTGACCCCGCCCAAGCCGCGGCTGCAGGAACAGGACGCGCCGCCGCCCGACCTGCGCGACGTGAAGGGCAACGAGACCGCCAAGCGCGCGCTGGAGGTTGCCGCCGCCGGATCGCACAACCTGCTGATGATCGGGCCGCCCGGCTCCGGCAAGTCGATGCTGGCCGCCCGGCTGCCCGGCCTGCTGCCGCCCCTCGACCCGGCGGAGGCGCTGGAGGTGTCGATGATCCATAGCGTCGGCGGGCTGCTGGAGGGCGGTCGCCTGCTGCGCCAGCGCCCCTACCGCGCGCCGCACCAGTCGGCCAGCCTGCCGGCGCTGGTCGGCGGCGGAACGCGGGCCAAGCCGGGGGAGATCTCCCTGGCGCACCAGGGCGTTCTCTTCCTCGACGAACTGCCGGAGTTTCCCCGCGCCCTGCTGGAGGCGCTGCGCCAGCCGCTGGAAACCGGAAAGGCGGTGGTCAGCCGCGCCAACCACCATGTGACTTATCCGGCCCGTGTGCAGCTGGTGGCGGCGATGAACCCCTGCCGCTGCGGCCATCTCGACGACGCCTCGCTCGCTTGCGCGCGAGCGCCGAAATGCGCAGCGGATTATCAATCTAAAATTAGTGGGCCGCTGTTCGACCGTATCGACCTGCACATCGACGTGCCGGCGGTCAGCCCGGCCGACCTCAGCCTGCCGCCGCCGGCGGAGGGCAGCGCCGACATCGCCGCCCGCGTCGCCGTCGCCCGCGCCATCCAGGCGGAACGCTATGGCGGCTTCGGTCCTTACCCGGCCGGGCGGGCTGTGCGGACGAACGCCGAGGCCGATGGCGAACTGCTTGAGAAGGTCGCGTCCCCCGACGCCCCCGGCCGCGCTCTTCTGACCGAGGCGGCGGAACGGCTGAAGCTGTCCGCACGCGGTTACCACCGGGTGATGCGGGTGGGGCGGACTCTGGCCGATCTGGATGGGGTCGAGGGGGTCAGGCGCCGCCATATCGCCGAGGCGCTGAGCTACCGGCGGATCGCGCCGGGGCGTTGAGGGGGCACCCGTAGGCGACGCCTTCACGGCCCCTCGAACACCGGCGGCTTGGCCGCCCCCGGACAGACGGTCGCCGGCACCGTCTCCTGCTCCACGAAGGTCACGGCGGCGGCCATGGCGCAGTCCTCGCTGGAGGTCACGATGTGGCTGGCGGCGCGGAAGACCAGATGGCGGCTCTTCGGCAGGGTAGCGGCGGCACGGTCGCCCCAGTCCGGCGGGGTGACGGGGTCGTAGGCGCCTGACAGCAGCAGCACCGGCACCGGGCTGGCGACCGGCAGGCGCTCGGCCGGTTCCTGGTGGCCGGCGGGCCAGAGACGGCAGACGCGCCGGCCCGGATCGTCGGCGGCGACAAGCCCGTAGGGGGCATAGCGGCTGGCGTTGTCGGCGCGCTTCTGCGGGTCGGCGGTGTTGACCGACTCGCGGCATTCGACCGAAAAGGCCAGCCCGTCGGCGACCTCCGGATCGCCCAGCCAGTTGGTCGGCGCCCATTCGGCCAGGGTGGCGTATTGGCCGCGGATGGCGCGGTCGAGCATGATCGGCAATGCCGGCACCGCTTCGCCGACCGCCATCGCCTCCAACCCGGCGGCGATGATCGCTCCGCCGGTCAGCCGCAGGGCACGGCGCGTTTCATGATCGCCGACGACGATGTCGACGGGGTTGCGGTCCAGCCGTTCGACCAGGGAGAGGAAGCGCTTCTCCAGGTCGGGAAAGGCGGAGCGGCAGCTCCGGTTGGCGGCGCAGTCGTCGAACAGCCGGCGGTAAGTTCGCTGGGCCAGCCCGGCCATCTCCTCCTGCGCGTTGACGTCGGGCGGATAGATGCTGTCGAACACGACGGTGCGGACGCGGCCGCCCTGCCGCCGCAGGATCTCCAGCCCGACGCGCGTGCCGTAGGACACCGCGAACAGATTCACCCGTTGGGCGCCCAACGCGGTGGCGATGTCCAGGGCATCCTCCGCCGCGACCGGGGAGGAGAACTGGGTGGTGTCCAGCTCGGCCGCCTGCTGCCGCGCGACGCAGGCGCTGATTGCGGACCGTTCCTCCGCCGCCCGCTGTTCGCGCGTCTGCGGCCGGGTGCCGCGGGTGGCGCCGACGGCGTCCAACTCCGGGCAATCGGTATCCGGCTCCGCCCGGCCGACGCCGCGCGGATCGAACAGGATCAGGTTGCGGGTGCGGCGGAAGGGGGCCGACAGCTCCCACCACACCTCCATCCGCTCTTCCGTCGCCTCGCCGGTGCCGAAGGGGGAGGCGCCGGGACCACCCTCCAGAAACAGCACCGGGTCCGGGTCGGGCTGGCGTGCGGTGCTGAGCAGCACGGCGACCGGCAGGCGCAGGCTGCGGCTGTTGGCGCGGTCGCGCCGTTCCGGCACCGCCACCGTCCCGCACAGCGCCGCTTCTCCATCGGGAACGGTGAACCAGCAGGGGCCAGGGGTGAAGCGCGCCTCCGCCGCCGCGGGCAGGACCCACAGCATTCCCATCACCACGGCGGCCGCCGCGAGCGCAGCCCGCAGCTTGCGGGCGGAGCGCACCGCTGTCGGCCATGCGGGAGAGGGGAGGATGGACACGGACGGACGACCTGAACCTGATGGATGGAGTACCGCGGACGGCCTTGGGCGGCGGCTTTGTGTTTGACCGAGCGACCTTCGCTTGTCCAGAGGCGCCCGGCGCCATCCCGACGGATAGCCGAACGGCGGCAAAACGGCGGCTGAGTGATGCCGAATTGCAACAGGCGTGCGGCAAAGATCACGCCATTGCCGGACGGACGGGTTGACGGAACACATCCGCACGCGGAATTATTTCGCCACCAGAGGCCCGACGGACGGTGCCTCTCTTTCTCAGGAGCAGATCATGCCGACCTTATGGACGGCGATGCGGAGCCGCTGGCTCGATTCCGGGGCATCCTCCGGACCGGGCCGATTGTGCGACCACCTGCGGCGCGACGTCGGACTGGCGGACGGGGAGGCCGTGGATGGAGAAGAGCCTCCGCTCGGCCGTCGTCTTCCGCCTTTTCACATCCGCGATCGGAACCTATCGGACGCGCGGACATTTTTGACCTTGCAACCGTATCGCTGACCGGCGATACCGGATCCGCCGGCCTCTCACGCCGGCATCACTCAACCCCTGGAGAGTATCGATGAAAGCCATCGTAACCACCGCCTGGACTCGCCGATCGGGCGACCCGGCCATCACCGCCGCCAATTGGGCCGCCCATATGGCCGCCAATCATGCCCAGCCGGCCCGACTTCTTCCTGCACCCTTCGAACGTGAATTCCGGATATCGAGAGGATCCCATGTGTGTCTTTCTGGGTTTTTGCGGTCACCGTCTCTTCGTTGAACACGCCCGCTGGGCATCGCCGGCCGGGTCCTTCGACCTGCGGCGTGAAAACGGGGAAGTCATCCTATGGCTTGGACGCCTGAACATCATCTACACACCGGCCCGTTGGGGACCACCCTCCCGCGCTGCATAGCGCGCGGCGCCGCGGAGACCTGCTGAATGCCGGCCCGCGTTCGCCATGACGAGGTCCTTACCGTCGTCCAGGTGCTTGAGGCGTTCCGCAAGCTCGACCCCGACCTGCCCATCCAGTATGCGCTGAGTTTCATGACCATCGCGCAGAGCGAAGGCATCTCCATCGGCGAACTGGCGGAACGCCTGGGCATCGCCCAATCCTCCGCGTCGCGCAACGTCGCGGCGCTCAGCCGCTGGCACAGCTTCGGCAAGGCCGGCCTCGATCTGGTGCAGGCGCAGGAAGACCCCCGCGAGCGCCGCCGCAAGATCGTCACCCTGACCGACAAGGGCCGAGAGTTCCTGGACGCGCTGCGCGCCATCGTGAACCCGCCCGAGCAGCGCCGCGCCGCCAAGACAGCCTGATTTTTATCGTCAAGCGATCCCGTTCAGCGCCGTGCGCAGCATTCCCACCAGCGTGCGCACCGCCAGTTCCTGCCGCTCCAGCGCCAGACCGCCGAAGCGTCGCAATTCCTTGGCTCGTTCCGGCAGCGGCGGCATGTGGAAGAAGCCGTAGGGGATATCCAGGTCGGCGCTCTCGATGATGTGGCGCGCCCGGTAGAACAGGTGGTTGCCGAGGAAGCCGCCGGAGAAATCGCCGAAGGTCACCGGCAGCCCGGCCATCGACAATTCCCGTATCACCCGCGGAACCGGCAGGGTGCTGCCATAGGCGGTCGGCCCGTCGGGGACGATGTCGGCGTGTTCGCGCACCGTGCCGGCCGCATCGGGCAGCGGGCTTTCGTCGCGGTTCCAGGCCAGCCGCTCCAGCCGGATGTAATCGCTCGACTCGAGGTAGGCGAAGCCGAGCGCCGCCAGTGGCCGGTGTTCCGCCAGCAGCTCGGCGAAGGCTTCGCCGCAGGCGTCATAGAGAGGGGGCAGGGTGGCGGTGACGACCCCCGGCTCTCCCGACAGCCGGTCCATCAGCAGGCCGGTCGGATCGGCTGCCCAGGGGTGAGGGACCGGATCGAGGTCCGGCTCGCCGTCCGGGAGGGTCCCGAACGGCGCGAAGCCGGTGAGCAGGATGGGGGCCGTCACGGGCAAGACATCCTTACGGTCACATCCTTACGGCCGCAGCAGGCCGATGATGTCCTTCACGTCGTTCAGGTTCTTCTCCGCGATGGCGGCGGCGCGCTCGCCGCCCTTCTTCAGCAGCCGGTCGATCTCCGCCTTGTCGGCCAGCAGCTCCTTCATGCGGGTGGTGATCGGCGCCAGCTTGTCCACCGACAGGTCGACCAGCGACTTCTTGAAGTCGGAGAACTGGGATCCTGCGAACTGCGCCAGCACCTGCTCGCGCGACTGGCTGGCCAGCGCGCCATAGATGGTGACGAGGTTGTCGGCCTCCGGGCGGGCCTCCAGCTCGGTCACGGTTTCCGGCAGGGGCTCCGGGTCGGTCTTGGCCTTGCGGATCTTCTGCGCGATGGTGTCGGCGTCGTCGGTCATGTTGATGCGCGAATATTCGGACTCGTCCGACTTCGACATCTTCTTCTTGCCGTCGCGCAGGCTCATCACCCGCGTCGCCTCGCCCAGGATCTGCGGCTCCGGCAGCGGGAAGAACTCGGTCTCATAGCGGCGGTTGAAGGCGCCGGCGATGTCGCGCGCCAGTTCCAGATGCTGCTTCTGGTCCTCGCCCACCGGCACATGGGTGGCCTTGTACAGCAGGATGTCGGCGGCCATCAGCGTCGGGTAGGCGTACAGGCCCAGATTGGCCATGTCCTTCTGCTTGCCCGCCTTTTCCTTGAACTGCGTCATGCGGTTCAGCCAGCCCAGCGGCGTGTGGCAGGACAGGATCCAGCCAAGCTCTGCATGGCCCGACACGACCGACTGGTTGAACAGGATGTTCTTGTCCGGGTCGATGCCGGCGGCGATGTAGGCCGCGGTGACCTCGCGGATGTTGTTGCGCAGGACCTCGGGGTCCTGGTCGATCGTCAGCGCGTGCAGGTCGACGACGCAGAAGATGCACTCGTAGCTGTTCTGCAGATCCACCCAGTTGCGCAGCGCCCCCAGATAGTTGCCGAGGTGAAGCTGCCGGGTCGGCTGCATGCCGGAGAAAATGCGGTTCACGGGTGGTCTCGCTCGAAAACTCTGGGAGGCGGCAGTTATCGCCCCCCGAAGTCCGCCGGTCAAGGCACGGCGCGCTCACGGCTGGCGTCCCGCGCGCATCGTCGCGGACGGGTGGTCCCGGTTGTATTGAATGCGCTTGTGTGCTACCGCCGCGTTTGTGTGGTTGGGAGGGGGCGGACCCGCCGCCCCCGCCACACGAGAAGGAGAAGAAGGATGAAGCAGATCCTTACCCTTCTGGTCCTTGTCCCAAATCCATTTACTGGGAGATCATCAAGCGTCTGCTTGAACTCTGCCAGGGCTAAGGCTGGACCAGGGAGCGGCGGGATAGCAGCCCGTCGCTCCCACAGTTCAAGGTAATATCAACCCCCATGCCCTGCAAGGGTATGCGGGCCTCCGCTTCCCGAAAAGATTGCACAACACCCCGTAACGCTCCCGCGCGTCGTATCCTTACTTGGCCGCGCGGCGGCGCTCGATGGCGTCCCACAGCAGGGATTCAAGCTGCACGCCGTCCAGCCGGTTGATCTCCTGGATGCCGGTGGGGGAGGTGACGTTGATCTCTGTCATGTAGTCGCCGATCACGTCGATGCCGACGAAGACCAGACCCTTCTCGCGCAGCACCGGGCCGATGGCGGCGCACATCTCGCGCTCGCGCGCCGTCAGCTCGGTCTTCCGGGCGCTGCCGCCGGCGTGGAAGTTGGCGCGGGCCTCGCCCTCCAGCGGCATGCGGCTGACCGCGCCCACCGGCTCGCCGTCGACCAGGATGATGCGCTTGTCGCCCTGGCGGATTTCCGGCAGGTAGCGCTGGACGATCACCGGCTCGCGGTAGAGCTGGGTGAACAGCTCCAGCAGCGAGCCGAGGTTCTCGTCGTCGGGCTTCAAGTGGAAGACGCCGGCGCCGCCGTTGCCGAACAGCGGCTTGACGATGATGTCCTTGTGCTCCGCCCGGAACTCCAGGATGGCCTGCTTGTCGCTGGTGATCAGCGTCGGCGGCATCAGGTCGGGGAACTTGGTGATGAACAGCTTTTCCGGCGCGTTGCGCACCTCGGCCGGGTCGTTGACCACCAGAACCTTGGGCTGCACATGCTCCAGCAGGTGGGTGGAGGTGATGTAGGCCATGTCGAAGGGCGGGTCCTGCCGCAGCAGGATGACGTCCATCGTCGACAGGTCGGTCATCACCGGCTCGCCCAGCGTGTAATGGGCGCCGCGCTGGCGCACCACCGTCATCTCGCGCACGCGGGCGGTCAGGCGGTTGCCGGTCAGGATCAGGTCGCGCGGGTGGTAGTGGTACAGGCGATGGCCGCGCTTCTGCGCCTCCAGCGCCATCATGAAGCTGGAATCGGTGTCGATGTTGATCGACTCGATGGGGTCCATCTGGAAGGCGACGGCGAGGCTCATGACGGGTCTCCGGACCTCTGCGAACGGGGTCAGTTCAGGCGGTTCTTCAACTGCTGGATCAGCGAGGCGGTCTGGTGGCGGTGATGGTCGTCGCCGGTCAGCGCCATGAAGGTCTCCAGCGCGGTGATGGCGTCCTTCAGGTTGCCGGCATGGGCCTCCAGAAGGCCGGTCTCGCGCCACAGCGACGGCTCGTGCGGGGCGAACAGGCGCATCGCCTCCAGCACCTCCAGTGCCTTCGGCACCTCGTGGGCCGACAGGTGGCGCAGCTTGATGTTGTTCTGCAGGCGCAGCAGCACGTCGCGGTTCGACACCGGCTGGTAATGGCCGGGCTCCAGCTCGGCGGCACTGCCGGCGGTGGCCTTCAGAAGGTCGCGCAGGTCGACGACGCTGCGGGTTTGCCCCTCGTTGAAGGGGTCGATGATGGCGCGCGCGCCGTCCTTCTCGATGCGGACCAGGAAATGGCCGGGGAAGTTCAGCCCGACCATCGGCCAGCCCTGCGACCGCGCGGCATGCATATAAAGGATGCCGAGCGCCACGGGCAGGCCGCGCCGGCGGTCGATCACCCGCAGCAGGTTGGCGTTCTGCAGGTCGTCGTAGGTGTCGTGGTCGCCGGAATAGCCGTGGCGCCCGCCGATCACCGCATGCAGGTGGGCGATGCGCGTCTCCAGCCTGTCGTCGGCCGGGTCCTGCGCCGCGACGCGGGCGGCCAGATCCTCGACGATGGCGCGGATATGGGCGCGGTAGGGGGCAAGATCGGCGTTCGGCAGCTCCAGCGCGCCAAGCGCCAGGGCGGCTTCGGCCAGATCGATCTCGTCGTCCGGCTGGTCGCCGATGCGGCGCAGGATATCGCGGGCTTCCGCGCGGTTGCTCAAGACTGTCGCCCCCTCAAATTCGTCCCCTCACAGTCTCCAGGCATCGACCAGATGACGGGGCCAGGCCCAAGGGGTAACCAGCATCACGTCGAAGCGCAAGACATAGCCGGCATAGCGCGGGTTGGCGCCGAGGAAGGCATGGGCGGCGCGGGCCAGCCGGCCGCGCTGGCGGGCGTTCAGCGCCTCGTTGGCGGTATCCCAGTCGCCGCGCGCCTTCACCTCGACGATGGCGATGGTCTTGCCGCGCTTGGCGACGATGTCGATCTCGCCCATCGGCGTGCGCAGGCGGCTGGCCAGGATGCGGTAGCCGCGCAGCCGCAGCGACAGGCGGCACAGCGCCTCCGCCCGGCGGCCGAGGCTTTCGGCGCGCAGGCGCCGCGCATCCAGGTCCGTCATTTGCCTTTCATCTCCCTTGGCTCCTCCCGCTGCAGCTCCAGCGCGCGGGCGTAGACGGTGCGTTTGTGCTGGCCGGTGCGGGCGGCGACGTCGGCGGCGGCGTCGCGCACCGACAGGCGGGTCAGCGCCTCGCGCAGCAGGGCGTCGACGTCGGCCTCGCCCGGCGTCGCCTCCTCGCCGGGCGGGCCGATGACCAGCACGACCTCGCCGCGCGGCGGACCGGCCTCGGCATAATGGGCGGCCAGCTCCGGCAATGTGCCGCGCCGCACCTCCTCGTACAGCTTGGTCAGCTCGCGGGCGACGGCAGCCTCGCGCGGGCCCAGGATGTCGGCGAGGTCGGCCAGCGACTCCGGCAGGCGCTGCGGCGACTCGAAGAAGACCAGCGTGGCCGGCACACCCTTCAGCTCGCCGGCGGTGGCGCGCCGCGCGCTGCTCTTGTTCGGCAGGAAGCCGGCGAACAGGAAGCGGTCGGTCGGCAGGCCGGACAGCACCAGCGCCACCAGCGGGGCCGAGGCGCCGGGCAGGGTGGTCACCGCCACTCCTTCCGCCACGCATTCCCGCACCAGCTTGTAACCGGGGTCGGAGACCAGCGGCGTGCCGGCGTCGGTGACCAGCGCGATGGCCTCGCCCTTTTTCATGCGGCCGATCAGGACCGGACGCATCTTTGCGGCGTTGTGTTCGTGGTAGGAGACGAAGGGGGTGTGGATGCCGTGGATGCCCATCAGCTTTGCGGTGACGCGCGTGTCCTCGCAGGCGATGGCGTCGGCCCGCTTCAGCGTGTCGAGCGCCCGCAGCGTGATGTCCGCGGCGTTACCGATGGGGGTAGCGACGACATGGAGTCCGCCCGCGAGTTTACTTGGCGCGGCGAGGGGGCTACCTTGAGCGCCACTTTCGGCCGAGTCACCCGGACTCATGGCCGGGACCATGCCTTGGGTCTCGCCTTCGGTTCCGGCGGCCGTTTCAGCAGATGTGGAGACGATTGGTGGCACGCTTGGCAACAGCTTTCTCACAGGGTCTGAAACGTCACGGCGTGGCAGCCTTGCTGGTCGCCGGCCTGTTGTCGGCCTGTTCGACTTTAAGCGCGCCGCCGCGGGTGGCACAAGCGCCGCAACCGGTTGCCGCTCCGGTGGCTCCCCTGCCCGAGACGCAAGGCCCGGTCAAGGTCGCGGTCCTGGTTCCGCTCAGCGGGCAGAGCGCCGCCATCGGCCAGTCCATGCTGGACGCAGCGCAGATGGCGCTGTTCGACATGGCCGGCGACCAGCTGCAGCTGTTGCCGCGTGACACCAAGGGCACGCCGAACGGCGCCGCCGACGCGGCACGCCAGGCACTGGCCGAGGGTGCCCGCCTGATCATCGGTCCGCTGTTCGCCGCCGATGTCGCCGCGGTGCGCCCCATTGCGCAGAATGCCGGCGTCGACGTGCTGGCCTTCACCAACGACGCCACCCAGGCCGGCAACGGCACCTATGTGATGGGCTTCGTCCCGGCCGATCAGGTCAGCCGCGTCGCCGGCTATGCCCGGTCGCGCGGGGCGACGCGCTTCACCGTGCTGGCGCCGCGCTCCCCCTACGGCGACGCGGTGGTCAACGCCATGCAGTCCATCGCGCCACGGCTCGGCGCCATGACCACGCAGGTCGAGCGCTACGATCCGGCCATCACCGACCTGTCGGTCCCGGCCAAGCAGGTCGCGCAGGAAACCCCGCAGCCGCAGGCGGTGATGCTGGCCGAAGGCGGGCAGCGCGCCCAGGGCATCGCCCAGGCGCTGGCCGCCAACGGCGTGCAGCCGCAGCAGGTCAAGCTGCTGGGCACCGGGCTGTGGGACGACAGTTCGCAGGGGGCGCTGGGGCAGGAGCCCGCGCTGGTCGGCGCGCTTTACGCCGCCCCGACGCCGCAGACCCGCGCCCGCTTCGAGTCTCAGTTCGAGCAGGTCTATGGCCGCAAGCCGCCGCGCATCGCCACGCTGGCCTATGATGCGACCTCGATCGCCGCGGTGCTGACCCGCAGCGGTGGTCCGGTGCCCTTCGACCGCATGGCGATGACCAACCCCAATGGCTTCGAGGGGCTGGACGGCCTGTTCCGCCTGCGCGCCGACGGCATGGTCGAACGCGGGCTTGCGGTGATGGAGATCACGCCCACCGGATCGCGCGTGGTCGACCCGGCGCCGCCGTCGTTCGAGATGCTGGGGCAGTGACGGATATGAAAAAGCCCTCTCCCAAGCCGGGAGAGGGCTTTTTACTGCCATCCTTACTTACGCCCGCGCCCGCAGATAGGGGGTCAGACGCCATTCGGCGAACTTGATCAGGCGGGTGGCGACGAAGTTCAGCACCAGATAGATCGCCCCGGCGACGATGAACAGCTCGAAGACCGCGAAGGTCTGGGCGATCATGCGCCGGGCGATGCCGGTGACCTCCATCAGCGTGATCGTGCTGGCGAGCGAGGTCGCCTTGACCATCAGGATCACTTCGTTGCCGTAGGCCGGCAGCATCTGGCGGATCGCCACCGGCAGGACGATGCGGCGGAAGGCCAGCGCGCGCGACATGCCGCAGGCCCGCGCCGCTTCCACCTGTCCTTGCGGCACCGACAGGATGGCGCCGCGCAGGACCTCGCTGGTGTAGGCGCCGGTGTTGAGCGTCAGCGCCA
Organism: Azospirillum oryzae; assembly: GCF_008364795.1. Classification (GTDB taxonomy): domain Bacteria; phylum Pseudomonadota; class Alphaproteobacteria; order Azospirillales; family Azospirillaceae; genus Azospirillum; species Azospirillum oryzae. The sequence continues at coordinate 225,835 of NZ_VTTM01000010.1, forward strand.
GGATGGCGCACCAGTAGGGCTCGCGCAGGAAGGGCCAGAGAAAGCTGTCGCGGATGAACTCGAACTGGCCAAGCCCGTAATAGACCAGGAAGATCTGCACCAGCAGCGGCGTGCCGCGGAAGACGAAGACATAGGCCGCTGCCAGCTTTTCCACCACGCGGTTGCCCGACAGCCGCAGAAGCGCGACGGCGAAGGCGACCAGCGCGCCCAGCGCCAGCGAACCCAGGATCAGTTGCAGCGTCAGCGACAGGCCGCCGAGCATGCGGGGCAGGCTGTCCCACATCAGTTGCCAGTTCATGGCCTCAGGCCCTCCGGACGCCGCGATTGGCGGAGATTTCGGCGCGGTTGAACAACGCCGTCGAAATGGTGGTCAGCAGCAGATAGAGCACGGCCGCGGTGCCGTAGAACAGGAAGGGCTGGCGCGTGGCGCCCGCCGCCAGATGGGTCACCCGCATCAGCTCGGCCAGCGCCGTCACCGACACGAGCGCGGTGTCCTTCAGCGTCAGCTGCCAGACATTGCCGAGACCGGGCAGGGCGAAGCGCAGGGTCTGCGGCACCAGCACCCGGCGCAGGATCAGCCAGCGGCTCATGCCGCAGGCCCGCGCCGCCTCGATCTGGCCGAAGGGGACGGACTGCACCGCACCGCGGATCACCTCCGTCGAATAGGCGCCGGAGATCAGCCCGACCGCCAGCACGCCGATGGTGAAGGCGTTCAGGTCGACCCGGCCGTCATAACCGAAGGCGGCGGCGATGGAGGTCGCGACCCCGCTGCCGCCGAAGAACAGCAGATAGATCACCAGCAGTTCGGGGATGCCGCGGACGATGGTGGTGTAGAAGTCGGCCAGGACGTTCAACGCCAGGGAGTGGCTGAGCTTGGCCGAGGCGCCCAGAGATCCGACGACGATGCCGAAGGCGAAGGCCGACACGGCGACCGCGACGGTCATCGCGGTGCCCATCAGAAGCTGTCCGCCCCAGCCGTTGGGACCGAAGGAAAGGAGTTCCAGCATTGGCACGCCCGGTAAGGCCCGCCGGGCGCGGCGAGGACGGCCGGCCGTACGGGGTTCAGCGAACGGAAATCAAGCGACGACAGGCAATGACAGGTATCGACCTGGGGGAACGACCGGCGCCCGGTTGCCGCGAAGGCCGCCGGGCGCCGTTCCGATCAGGCAGGAAGGCCGAAGGCCCGCCTTGCTTGGTCCCCTCACTTGGTCGGGGAGATGTCGTAGCCGAAATGCTGGGTGCTCAGCTTCTTGACGGTGCCGTCCTTCAGCGCCTCGGCGATGGCCTTGTCGAACATCGCCTTCAGGTCGGCGGTGTCCTTGCGCAGGCCGACGCCCATGCCCTCGCCGATGACGCCGCCGATGAAGTTCGGGCCGACGATGACCATCTTGTCCGGCGTGGCCTTCACCACCGCCTCGACCACCGAACGGTCGCCCAGCATGGCGTCGACGCGGCCGGAGCTGAGATCGATGCCGGCATTGTCGATCTTGTCGTAGGTGCGCATGGTCACCTTCGGCAGATGCTTGTCCATGAAGTCGGCCTGGATGGTCGACACCTGGACGCCGACGGACTTGCCCTTCAGGGCGTCGGCCAGCTTCTCCAGCACCGGCTTGGCCTTGCCCTGGTCGTTCAGGTCGACGCGGTCGGCGCCGAGCGCCAGCGACTTGGCCAGCGGCGAGTTGGCCATCACGGCGAACACCGACGGCTCGGTGCCGTAGGGGATCGAGAAGTCGATGACCTTCTTGCGCTCGTCGGTGATGGTCATCGCCGACATGATGGCGTCATACTTGCCCTGCTGCAGGGCCGGGATGATGCCGTCCCAATCCTGGGCGACGAACTCGCAGGTGACCTTCATGCGCTTGCACAGGTCGTTGCCGAGATCGACCTCGAAGCCGGTCAGCTTGCCCGAGGTGTCGGTGGCGTTCCACGGAGGATAGGCGCCCTCGCTGGCGATGCGGACCGTCTTCCATTCCTTGGCGTTGGCGGCGCCTGCCGCGGCCACAGCCATCATGGCGCCGAGCGCCAGGGCCGAAACGATCTTCTTCAACGAACACACTCCTCTGTTCGGTTCGCCCGTTCTCTCGCCCCTGTCGGGGCCGGGCTGTTTCTGACGGTCCGGTCCTGCCCTCTGCCTCGTCCCCTCACGCCGCGCCGGACAGATGGCGCGAGAGGAACTGCCGCACCCGGTCCGAGTCGGGGTCGGTCAGCACCTTGTCGGGTGACCCCTCCTCCTCGATCCGCCCCTGGTGCAGGAAAACCACCTTGGACGCCACTTCGCGGGCGAAGCCCATCTCATGCGTCACCAGGATCATCGTGTTGCCTTCGTCCGCCAGTTGGCGGATGACGCGCAGAACCTCGCCGACCAGTTCGGGGTCGAGCGCCGAGGTCGGCTCGTCGAACAGCATCACCTTCGGCTGCATGGCGAGCGCGCGGGCGATGGCGGCGCGCTGCTGCTGGCCGCCCGACAGCTGGACCGGATAGGCGTCGGCCTTCGCCAGGATGCCGACCTTGTCCAGCAGCATGCGGGCGCGGTCGATGGCTTCCGCCTTCGGCACCCCCAGCACATGCACCGGCGCCTCGATCACGTTCTGCAGGATGGTCATGTGGGTCCAGAGATTGAAGCTTTGGAACACCATGCCGAGGCTGGTGCGGATGCGCTCCACCTGACGGGTGTCGGCGGGGACGCTGGCGCCCCCGCGCGTCTTCTTCAGCGCGATGGCCTCGCCGCCGATGACGACCCGTCCGTCGTCCGGGATCTCCAGCATGTTGATGCAGCGCAGCAACGTGCTCTTGCCCGAGCCCGACGAGCCGATCAGCGTGATGACGTCGCCCTCGCGGGCGGTCAGCGAGACGCCCTTCAGCACCTCCAGCTCGCCGAACCGCTTGTGCAGATCCTCCACGACGACGGCGGCGGGAGCGGACTCGCTGACTGGCGGGTGACGGTGCATGCGCGAAAAACCGGCTGGTTCGGGTGGCGGATGACGGTCGCGCCGCCGCGGCGGGCCGATGCGGCCGGCCAGGGCGTCGGTATGACCATTGCGGCACAGGCTAGACCGGGGCATGCGCGTTTCGCAACGCAGATTTCACATCAAATGCACGTCAAGCCGCTTGTGTCCGAAAACTGTGCGTCACCACAACAAAAGTACCAGAATCTGCGGCCCCAGGATACGCAGGCACATCGCCAGCGGATAGACGGTGGCGTAGGCCAGCGCCGGAGCCTCCGACGCGACCAGCGCGTTGGCATAGGCCAGTCCCGGCGGGTTGGTCTGCGACCCGGCCAGCACGCCGCAGATGGTCAGGAAGTTCAGCTTCATCAGCCCGCGCGCGACCAGCCCGGTCAGCAGCAGCGGCACCAGCGTCACCAGCACGCCCCACATCATCCAGGGCCAGCCGGCGCCGCTCGCCAGCGTGGCGACGAAGCGGTCGCCCGACGCGATGCCCAGCACGGCCAGGAACAGGATGATGCCGATCTCGCGCAGCGCCAGGTTGGCGGCCGGCGGCATGAACCACACCAGCGGCCCGACATGGCCGACGCGGCCCAGAATCAGCGCGACGATCAGCGGCCCGCCGGCAAGGCCGAGGCGCAGCGGCGCCGGCATGCCCGGCAGGAAGATCGGGATGGCGCCGAGCGCCGCGCCCAGCGCGATGCCCAGGAACATCGGGATCATCTCCACCTGCTGCAGCTTGCGGGCGGAGTTGCCGAAGACCCGGCCGACGGCGGCGAGGCTGTCCGGCCGGCCGATCACCGTCAGGATGTCGCCGAACTGCAGCTTCAGCGCCGGGGTCGGCACCAGTTCCACGCCCGAGCGGTTGACGCGGCTGACCACCACGTCATGAGCGTCCTGGAGGTTCAGGGCGGCGATCGACTTGCCCAGCACCGCGTTGTTGGTGACGACGATGCGCTCCCATTTCAGGTCGGTGCCCTTGGTGGTCAACGGCCGGTCGAACTCCTGCCCCAGCAGGGTCCGCACCTGCTCCAGCTTCGGCCGCGGCCCGACCACATGCAGCACGTCGCCCAGCTTCAGGCAGGTGTTGTTGTGGGGGACGCAAAGCGTGCCGTCGCGCAGCAGGCGGGAGGCGACCACCCCATGGTCGCACAGCGCGTCGATGGACCCGAGCGGCCGGCCCTCAAGCTCCCGGTTGCGCAGGGTCAGGTCCATGGTCTCCAGCGTCGACACCTCGGCGCGGCGGCATTCCTCGAAGCGGGCCGCCTCGGCCTCGGGGTCGATGCGGAACAGGATGCGGACGGCGGCCATCGACAGCAGGTTGCCGGCGATGCCGAAGGGGTAGGTGACGGCGAAGGCAAGGCCGGGCAGGGCCATCACCGCCGCATCGGCCCCGACCTCCGTCAGCACCTGCTGGGTGGCGGCCAGCGCCGGGGCGTTGGTCACCGCGCCGGCGAACACGCCGAGCGAGGACCCCAGCGACAGCGCCCCCGACGACACCAGCAGCGATGTCAGCAGGATGCTGGACCCCACCATCAGCAGGGCCAGCCCGTTCAGCGCCAGCCCGCTGCGGCGGAGCGCGGCGAAGAAACCGGGGCCGACCTGGATGCCGATGGTGTAGACGAACAGGATCAGGCCGAAGTCGCGGATGAAGTCCATCATCTCCGGGTTGAAGGCGATGCCCGCCTGCTTGGCGATGTGGCCGCCGGCGATGCCGGAGAACAGCACGCCGCCGATGCCGAGCCCGACCCCGCGGATCTTGATATGGCCGAGCGCCACGCCCGCCGCCGACACGAGACCGAGCATGAGCACCACCCGCGCGATCGGCGGCATGGCCTGGAGAATGTCTGCGAAAGCCGACATGGAGCAACTCGCTTCCTGAACACATTTGAGCAAACCGCCGCCGCGTTCGGTGGGAGCCCGGATGATTGCGGCGGTCCCCCTTCGATCGGGGCGGATTGGCGCGACGATGCGGCAGGACCGCGGGCAAGGCGTTGATTCAGAACAAGTGCACGGCCTTTAGCCGTGACAATCCCGGCACCCGGTGCTGCGGCGAACGCATGGGAGTGCGGCGCTGCGAGGCATGCGGCCCATCATCGGGCGGCGTCCAATTCCTCGAACTCCATCCAAATTTTGCCATTTTCTTCCCATAGACCTTGTCTCAAGCAACCGGCTCCGCAGGTCGCGCACCGGCGTTCCCCCTAGCGCCACAGCAGCGACGAATGGAAGCCGTTCCACAAGGTATCGACCGGCCGGACCCGGCCGGACGCAAGGCCATCGCGAGAACCCCCTCGCGGTGGCCTTTTCTTTTGGGCGGGTTCTTTCGGGCGGGGCGGCGGCGGGAGGCTGCGACAGCATTCTTGCTCCGGCTTTCCCGTCCCGCTGTGCTATAGCAGCGCCTCCCTCAACCGGAAGCGCGACCCGTTCCCATGCCCGTCTTTGCCGGATCAGAGCTGACCTGCCTGCGTGGCGACCGTCTGGTCTTCACCGGGCTGGAGTTCCGCATCGCCCCCGGCGGTGCGCTGGTGCTGCTCGGCCCCAACGGCAGCGGCAAGTCCAGCCTGCTGCGGGTGATGGCCGGGCTGCTGAAGCCGCTGCGCGGGACGCTGGACTGGGACGGGGTGCCGGTTTCCGAGGATCCCGACGGCCACCGGTCGAGGGTGCAGTATGTCGGTCATCTCGACGCGGTGAAGCCGGTGCTGACGGCGGCGGAGAATCTCGCCTTCTGGGCGGCGCTGGCCGGTGCCGCCGATCCGGCCGCCAACGCGCGGGCCGCGCTCGACCGGCTGGGGGTGCCGCACATCGCCGGCGTGCCGGGCCGCTATCTGTCGGCCGGTCAGAAGCGCCGGCTGAACCTCGCCCGGCTGCTGGCGGCACCGGCGACGCTGTGGCTGCTGGACGAGCCGACCGTGGCGCTCGACCGCGCCGCCATCGCCCTGTTCGAGGGGCTGATCGCCGAACATCGCGCCCAGGGCGGCATGGTGGTGCTGTCCACCCACACCGACATCGCCACCCCCGGCGGCGAGGAACTGCATCTGGACGAGTTCGCCCCCTACGCCGACGACGAAGAGGCCGGCGACGAAGACCATGAGGAAGAGGGGGCCGCGCCATGAGCCGTTTCCTGCGCCTTGTCGCGCGCGACCTGCGGCTGGCCCTGCGCCAGGGGTCCGACGCCACCATCGCCGTCATGTTCTTCGTGCTGTGCGTGGTGCTGTTTCCCTTCGGCGTCGGGCCGGAGCCGAACATCCTCGCCCGCATCGCCGCCGGCGTGATCTGGGTGGCGGCGCTGCTCGCCTCGCTGCTGTCGCTGGAGCGGCTGTTCCAGACCGATTACGAGGACGGGTCGCTGGAACTGCTCTCGCTCTCTCCCCTGCCGCTGGAGGCTGCGGTGCTGGCGAAGACGCTGGCCCATTGGCTGGTCACCGGCGTGCCGCTGATCGTCGCCGCGCCGCTGCTGGCCGTCCTGCTGAACATGGATGCGGAGGGGTTCGGCGTGCTGGTGCTGACGCTGACTCTGGGAACGCCGATCCTGAGCCTGATCGGCGCCATCGGGGCGGCGCTGACCCTGGGGGCGCGGCGCGGCGGCGTGCTGCTGTCGCTGCTGATCCTGCCGCTCTACATTCCCGTGCTGATCTTCGGCGCCGGCGCCATCGACGCCGCCATCAACGGGCTGACCCCGCGCCCACACCTGTTGCTTCTCGCCGGCATCCTCGCCGCGGCCCTGCCGCTGGCCCCCTGGGCCGGGGCCGCGGCCCTGAGGCAGGCGGTGGAGTAGGAGGCTAGGATTTTGTCGCCTTCTCCGGCAGCAGCTTCTCGATCGCCTCGCGCACCTTGTCGGACTCGGGGTCGGTCATGGTCGAGAACCAGGACACCAGCTTGCCGTCCGGCCCGATCAGATATTTGTGGAAGTTCCAGCGCGGCTTGGCGAGGAAGCCCAGTTCGTCGGCCGCCCAGCGGTAGAAGGGATGGGCGCCGTCGCCCGACACAACCGTCTTGTCGGTCAGCGGGAAGTCGATCCGATAGTTGACCTCGCAGAAATCCTTGATCTGGTTGGCGTTCCCCGGCTCCTGGCCGCCGAAATCGTCCGAAGGCACGCCGACCACCACCAGCCCGCGGTCGCGGTAGCGCTGCCACAGCGTCTCCAGCCCCTTGTATTGCGGAGTGAATCCGCATTGCGAGGCGGTGTTGACCACCAGGACCGCCTTACCCTTGAACTGCGACAGCGGCAGCGGCTGGCCGTCGATGCCCTGGAAGGTGAAGTCGTAGGCGCTGATTGCGGCGGCGCTGCTTGCGGCCATGGCGCTGGCGGCTCCCATCACGGAAAGGACCGCCGCCATGGCGACGGTGCGAAGTCGGGTTCGGACGGTCATCGGTAGGGCTCGGCGGCTGGAGGGCTTTGCATCCTTACACATACGATGCCCGATACGAGCTTCGGCGCCTATCGGATCATGATGCAACGGGCCGGCACCGGTCGCATCGGGTCTACCCCCTTCGGACGGGTAGCCACGGTGCCCGCGGATCGACAGTTGATAGGTAAGGATACGCGGCGATCGATCGTCGCCATCCTTGCAACCGTCCTTGTCCACCGAACAGCGCCCGAAAAATGTCCCACCCGGCCGAGCCTCAGCCTGAGCATAAAAATCTATCCCATCGAAATGGGTATGCGGACGCCAGCCCGGTTGCCGCCGCTCCCGTCGCCGATGCAAGCCCATTCCAGGAGAACAGGCCGATGAACGCCGGAGCCATCACGCAGGACACCCGGTCGCTCCCGACGGCAATGCGCCGGGTGGCCCGTGCCGCCGCCAAAGCCACGTTGGCCGTCACGGCGGTGCTGCTATTCGGCGCCGCCTTGTCGACGCCGTCGCTCGCCGACCCGGGGGAGCATGGCCGCGGCCATGCCTGGGGCCACCACAAGAAGAAGCACCATCACGACGAAGGCCCGGTCGTCATCTACGGTGCGCCGCCGCCGGTGGTCGTGGTTCCAGCCCCGCCGCCCCCTCCGCGCGTCGTCTATGCCCCCTCCTACGCACCGCCGCCGGCCGTCATCTATGCCCCGCCGCCGCAACCGGGCGTCAGCGTCCAGATGAACATTCCGCTTCGTTAACGATCCAGGCTTTCCAGGCGCTCCGGCGGTCGGGTCCCACCCGGCGACCGGAGCGTTTTGCGTTTCGGCAGCGCTGTCCCGGGCTGTGACCATCCTGTGCCCTTGTCGCGCGTCCCGCCCCGTCCACGGCATGCTCCCGGCCGTTCCCTCCTCCGCCGTCCGAACCGCACCCGTTGAAAAGCCTGGATCGTCAGTCCTTTCGTGACAGGACCCGCCTGCACCGGTAGGATCGCGCGGCCTGTCGCGAAGGCGGTAGGCCGTTCGGGTGATTCACGGAAACTCAACCGATGTCCGGCCATCTGTCGGCTGGGAGCATCTTGCGGCCCGTGGTCGGTATCGGGGAGGGAGAGACCGAATGTTCGTGATGATCGGCTTCGGCATCGTGATCTTCAGCGTGTTCGGTGGCTACATCCTCGGTGGTGGCCACATGGGCGTGCTGTGGATGCCGTTCGAGTTCATGATCATCCTGGGCTCCGGCGCCGGTGCCTTTTTCATTGCAAATCCAAAATCTGTGGTGACCCACACCGGCAAGGAGCTGGGTCACCTGTTCAAAGGACCAAAATACAAAAAGGAGGACTTTCTGGAGGTCCTCACCATGATGTATCAGGTCTTCAAGATCGCGAAGACCAAGGGCCTGCTGGCGCTCGAACAGCATATCGAGAAACCGGAAGACTCACCGCTCTTCCAGCAATTCCCGAAATTCTATGGCGACCATCATGCCATCGCCTTTCTCTGTACCTATCTTCGCCTGATGTCGCTGGGCGCGGACAACCCGCATGAGCTGGTCGACCTGATGGACGAGGATATCGAGACGATGCACCACGAACACCAGCGCATCGCCGACGCCATCCAGGCGGTGGCCGACGCGGTGCCGGCGCTGGGCATCGTGGCGGCGGTGCTGGGCGTGATTCACACCATGGGCTCGATCACCGAGCCGCCGGAAGTGCTGGGCAAGCTGATCGGCGGCGCGCTGGTCGGCACCTTCACCGGCATTCTGGTCGCCTACGGCTTCCTCGCCCCCATCGCCAGCGGCCTGAAGAACATCTATCACGCGGAAGGCAAGTATTATCAGGCGATGAAGACCGGACTGATCGCCCATCTCTCCGGCTACGCGCCCGCCATTTCGGTGGAATACGCCCGCAACGTGCTGGAACCGGAATACCGCCCGACCTTCGCCCAGGTGGAAGAGGCGACCTCCGCCCTGCCGCCGGCCTGACCCCTTGTCCTGATCGACCGAGGGTCCCGATGCCGGACATCGACATCGCCTGGAACGAGGGAACGGTCGGCGAGTGGGACGCCCTGTTCGCCCGCGTTCCGCGTTCCACACTGCTGCAGAGCTTCGCCTATGGCCGCGCCATGGGCCGAACCTATGGCCATGTCCCGCGCCTTGGCGTGATCCGCCGCGACGGCGAGCCGGTCGGCCTCGTCCAGACGCTCGACCGCCGCATGCTGAAGCTGTTCCACGACCGCCAATGTTACCGCGGCCCGCTCTGGCTGGACGGCACGATCCCCGATGCCGACTCGCTGGAAGCGGTGTTCCGCCTGCTGCGCCGTGCCTGCCCGCGGTCGCCGCTCAGCCGTGCCAGCCTGTTGCCGGAACTGCCGGCCGGGCCGGAGACGGAGGCGCTGCTCGCCCGCTGCGGCTTCCGCAAGGTCGGTCCCGGCTATCGGACGGTCTGGTTCGACCTGACCCGCAACGAGGAAGCGATGCGCGCCGGCTTCGCCCGCGACTGGCGGCAGCGTCTGCGCGGGGCGGAGAAGGCCGGCCTCGTCCTCGACACCGACTGGAAGGCCGACAACCTGCCCTGGCTGATGAAGCAGGAGCATGACCAGGCGCTGGAGAAGGGCTTTCGTGCCATGACCGGGCCGCTGGCCGTCCGCCTGCGCAACGCCATGGTCAAGGGCGGTGGCCGCAATGACGGCGTGGTGATGGTGACGGCGCTCGACGGCCGCACTCCGGTTGCTTGCGGCCTGTTCTTCCGCCACGGCGTCTGCGCCACCAGTCAGATCAGTTGGGCCAACGAAGCGGGCCGCAAGAGCGGCGCCATGCGGCTGGTGCTGTGGAAGGCCATGCAGGAGCTGAAGCAGCATGGCGTCCGTACGCTCGATCTCGGCGGCATCAATCCCGACACCGCCCCCGGCGTCACCGAGTTCAAGCTCGGCACCGGCGGAGAGGCGGTGGAGACGGTCGGCCAATACCGCTGATGCGCTTTGCCTGATGATGGCCGGGACGGTTCCGGCTATCCTTACCTGCGTGCCGACCCGACACACCCTTACCGTACGGGATGTCCGCCATGTCAGACCTCGAACCCCTGAAGCCCGGCGAAGCCGATGTCGCCATCGAACGCGCCATGCAGCAGCGGCCGAAGGCGATGATCATCCGCGACAGGCTGCAGAAGATGCTGGAGGACGAGAACACCGCCCGCCAGTTCGTCGGCGCCATCCGCAACATGATGAACAAGGAATAAGGGGCGCCGGCGGCCTCCGCCGCCGGGTTGCTTACCATCCGGTCAGCAGCTGCTCGCCTTGTTGCAGCTCTTTTCCTCCGTCGACGCCGGAGCCGGGGTGCGCGCCAGCTGCAGGCCGCCGCGGCTGTCGTCGAACATCTTCTCGATCGACCGCCGGGCCTGCTGGAAGGCCTGAAGCTCCCGCCCCTCCAGCTTCTCGCCGGTCGGCAGATCGACGGAACGCGGGTTCACCTGATGCCCCGCCTTCAGCACCTCGTAATGCAGGTGCGGCCCGGTCGACCGTCCGGTGGTGCCGACATAGCCGATGATATCGCCCTGATCGACCCGCGCGCCGCGCTGGATCGACTTGGCGAAGCGGCTCATATGGGCGTAAGCGGTCGAAATCTCGGTGTTGTGGCGGATGCGGACATAGTTGCCGTAGGAACTGCTGCGTTCCGCGATCTCGATGGTGCCGCGGCCGGCCGCATAGATCGGGGTCCCGGTCGGCGCCCCGAAATCCACGCCCTTGTGCATCTTGCTGAAGCCCAGGATCGGGTGGTGGCGCATGCCGAAACCGGAAGTGATGCGGGCACCGTCGATGGGGGTGCGCAGCAGGGCGCGGCGGATGCTCTCGCCGTCGCCATTGTAATAGTCGATCCGCCCGTCGCGGGTCTTGAAGCGGTAGATCGGCATGTCGTCGCCGCTCAGCGTCAGCGAGGCATACAGCAACTCGCCTTCGCCGGCCTCCTTGCCTTCGGCGGTGACCAGCTTCTCATACAGAACCTCGAAACGGTCGCCCGGCTGCAGGTCGCGCTGGAAATCGACGTCGTAGGAGAAGTTCTGGATGAACGCCATCATGACCGAGATCGGCACCCCGGACTGGGCTCCCGCCTCGAACAGGCTGGAGCGGATCACGCCCTGGGCCGCCACCGGCTTGCGCGTGACCGGCTTCTCGATCTGGCTGGAGGTGAAGCCGGCGTCGCCCTTGCGCGCGATCGACACCGACCGCAGCGGATCCGGGGCGAATTCGAACCCGACGAACTTGCGGGTGCCGCCGCGACGCGGTTCGAACAGGACCGTCACATGTTGGCCGACCTGGAGACGGCGCGGGTTGTAGACCTCGCGCAATGCGGCCACCGCATCGTGGGCGTCGTTGGTCGGCACATTGGCGGTGGACAGCAGATCCATCAGCGTATCGCCGCGGCCGATGGACAGGGTGTGGCGGTCGACCGGTCCGGTGGCGCGTTCCCCGTCCCCGTCATCGTCCTTCGCCTCGGAATTGCTTTCCGCGCCCATGTTCGGCTTCACCGCCGGCTTGAAAGCATGGGGAGCCCGGCCATTCGGCGCATCCGCGTTGCGCGCGACAACCGTCGCAGGCGTCAACGCAGCGGCCGAGATGATGGCAAGCAAGGCGAGCGTGGGAAGGCGGGAGAGCCTCGAACGCACCGTCGTCCTCCTCCTGTAACCCCCGGGGCCGCCCAGCGGGCTGTCGGCGATGGCCGTCACCAAAGGTGTTAAGCCTATGGATCGGACGATGCTGGACCGGTCCGACCCTGTCAACCGACACAAGACCGCAGGGGTGGGCTCTGGGTGAACCCTATGGGAACACTATGAATTGGCGCGCTCGGACGGTCGCCGGCCACGCCGCGGTTGGTGGGTCGTTCCCTTACACTGAATCCGGTGCGGGCTCCGGTGAAAAACGAACCGTCAGGAATTTTTCATCGAAGCGCAAAAAAGCGCTTGCGTGGTTTGGGGGAGGGCGCCTATAAACCGCTCCACCGACGGCGGGGCGCTGAACGAAGCGCGGCGACGGCGGCAGAAACGGAAGAGAAAA
>NZ_VTTM01000011.1 GCF_008364795.1 Azospirillum oryzae
CGCGGGGTGGAGCAGCCCGGTAGCTCGTCAGGCTCATAACCTGAAGGCCGCAGGTTCAAATCCTGCCCCCGCAACCACCGACACTTGACAGCCCGCCTCCAACGAGGCGGGCTGTCGGCGTTTCGGGTCCCCTTCGGCGCACGCCTCCAGGATCGTCAGCAGATCGCCATGAAGCTGCTCCTACAGCCCACTGTGCTGCGCGGGGAGGGAGACAGTATGACGCTGCCGACCATGGCCCGGATCATGTCCATTGCGCCTATCCCCTCGTCGCTATGACCGAGCGGCCACTGCTCGGTCATGGCGACGCACACCTATCTTGCCCGCGCGGGCGTGCCGCGGACCCCGGCCGACCTCGCTGATCATGACTCGGTGGTCTACAGACAGCTCAGCAACAGCCGGTCGTTCCGGCAGCGCGGGACCAAAGCGTCGGTGGTGGTGTTCGACCGGTAGCGAACTGCACGACGCCCGGCTGGAGGCGCCGCACCGCGTTAACGCCGCGCCGCCTTGCGCCATCGCATCGGTGTCTGGCCGACCGCCCGGCCGAACAGGCGCGTCAGGTGGGCCTGATCGGAAAAGCCGCAGGTGCAGGCGATCTGGCAGAGCGGCTCGTCGGTTTCCAGCATCAGGCGCTGGGCCAGTCTCACCCGCCGTTCGACGATGTAGGCGTGGGGTGTCTCGCCCGTGCTGACCTTGAAAGCGTCGGTGAAGCGTCCGCTGCTGAGCCCGACGAGGGCGGCCAGCGTCTCCACCCTTATCGGCCCGGCAATGCTGACCTCAACATGTTCGGTCACTCGGCGAAGCTGCCAGGAGGTCAGTCCACCTCTGGGCTGGGACGGTGTGGCGATGGCCGCCGGCTCGTTCTGCCGGTCCGCGAACAGGGAGGCGAGCCGATCGAGGCAGAGCCGCGCTCCGTCGGGATCATGGTCGAGCACGGCAAGGGCGCGGGTCACCAGGGTGGCGACCGTCCTGTCATCGGCGGCGACTGGTTGAAGCATCGGAGGGCTCCCTGCGTGACATGGCGTGCGGGGAGTTTGACCGGCTTCGGGGGCGTCGCGGAATCGCACGCTGGGGTCGTCCGCCCCGTGCCATGGCCTTACGGTTGCTAGCCCTTGGTGTGATGTTCACTCCAGCATCGCACCCAGCCGGCGCCCATAGGCGGCGATGGCGGCGCCGGCGGGATGGCGCTCCTCATTGTAGGCTTGCAGGGCGGTCTCGACCTCCTGGTGGGCGAACAGATGCCGAGCCAGTGCCATCGCGTCGCCCGCCGCCTTGGCGACGCCCATCGCCGTGTGCGGACGGACCACGAAGGCTGCGTCCCCCAGCAGAGCCACCCGACCGCGTGTCATCGCCGGCACCTCGTAATCGAAGATGGCCTGGACGAACGGGCGTGGTTCCGCTGCGATCGCCGCCGCGAAGGGGGGCGGCAGCAGGTCGGCCGCATCCTGCCGCAGCCTGGCAGCCAGTGTCTTCGGCACCTGACCGGGCGCAAGCGAATAGGGATGGTGGCGTCCCTTGGCGTCGGTCAGCAGCGCCGGCAGTTCGGCCGCCGCCACCCGCCGGTACCAGACCCAGTTGTAGCGCCGCTCCCCCACCGCAGTCTCCGCCGCCGGCCCGGTGACCAGATAGCCCAATGTGTGCGATTGCGGCATGTCGTAGAAGGCGAAGCGCTCCAGCAGGATGGTAGCCTCCGCCGGCAGATCTCGTTCCGGCACCAGCCCGCGCCAAGCGACATAGCCTGCATAGTCGTTGGCGGCGTGCCTGCCCACCACCGCGCAGCGGACGATGGAACCCAGCCCGTCGGCACCGATCACCAGATCGGCCTCCTCCCGGCTGCCGTCGTCGAAGCGCAGGCTGGCGGAGGCGGCATCCTGCTCCACCCCCAGGACGGTTCGGCCCAGGACATAGGCGTCGTCGGGCACCTTGCCGCGCATCGTGGCGTACAGATGGTCCCAGGAGATCTGCATCTGCGGCGTCGCCTGCCGGTGCCGGATCTCGCCGGTGCGGTCGAGGAAGATGCGCTCGTGGGCGACGACGCCGACATGGGCCACATGCTCGCACCCCACCGCGCGCAACAGGGCGAACAGGTCGCGCTGGCCGACCAGCCCGGCGCCACGGCCGGCGAGTCCGCCGCCGGAGCGTTCATAGAGGCGGACGTCGTGCCCCTCCTGCCGCAGCAGGGCGGCGACGAACAGACCGCCGACGGAGCCGCCGACGATCCTCACACGCAGGGTCTTCATGGTCTTTTTCCCTTCTCATACGGGACCGAGTGCGGCCTTGAGCCGTTCGGGGCTGAGCGGCATGTCGCGCAGGCGCACGCCGGTGGCGTCGGCGATGGCATTGGCCAGGGCGGCGGCGGACGGTCCCTGCGCCGCCTCTGCCGTGCCAAGGAAGGGTGCGCCAGGGCGGTCCATCACCACCACCTCCACCGAGCCCGGCACATCGTCGAAGCGCAGGATGGGATAGCTGCTCCAATCGAAGCTGGCACGGCGGTCGGCCGCGAAGCGCACTGCTTCCCGGCCGGTCCAACTGAGCGATTGCACCAGCCCGCCCTCGATCTGGTTGCGCACGCCGTCGGGGTTGGCGGGCTGGCCGCAATCGACCGCGGCGACCGCACGGCGGACCAGCGTCCGGCCGGTCTCGCGGTCGACCTCCACCTCCATCGCCACCGCGCAATAGGCGCCGAGATTCTTGTAGCGGGCGAAGGCCATGCCGCAGCCGCGCCGGCCGTCGCCTTTCGGCCGTTTGGACCAGCCGAAGCGGTCGGCCGCCGCCTGCATCACGTCGCGCGCCCGCTCGTCCCGCATATGGTCGAGGCGGATCGCCAGCGGATCGATGCCGGCCCCGGCGGCCAGCTCGTCCAGCATGCTTTCGATGGAAAAGACGTTTAGATGCGCGCCCAACGACCGCAGGGCGGAGACGCGCACCGGCATGTTCTTCAGGAAATGATAGACGACATGGGTGTTGGCGAAGCTGTAGAGCGGGTTGGAGTTGCGGCTGCCGTCACCTTCCGGCATCGGGATCGGCTTGCCTTCGGGAGCGGGGAATGGCGGGTCGGCCTCGTTGCCCGCCAGCACGCCGCCGGCCCCGACCGGGCGGTTGTTGTGCGGGTTGCTCCAGACCGCGTGGCGCCAGGAGACGATGCGGTTGTCGGCGCCCAGCGCCGCTTCCAACTCCGTCATCATGCCGGGGCCTAGCGGTTCCCAGCCGAACTCCTGCTCGCGCATCCATTGCAGGCGAATGGGGTGGCCGGGCATGGCCTTGGCGATCACCGCCGCGTCGGCCGCCACGTCGTCGGCGCCGTTCTGGCCGTAACAGCCGGCACCCTCTGCATGGATGGCATGGACCTTCTCCGGCGGCAAGCCGAGCAGTTCGGCGACGACGCGGCGGACATCGAAGGTGCCCTGGCTGTGGGTCCAGACGGTCATCGCGCCATCCACATACCGCGCGATGGCGCAGGACGGGCCGATGGAGCCATGGCTGATCCAGGGC
Source organism: Azospirillum oryzae (assembly GCF_008364795.1). Taxonomy (GTDB): domain Bacteria; phylum Pseudomonadota; class Alphaproteobacteria; order Azospirillales; family Azospirillaceae; genus Azospirillum; species Azospirillum oryzae. Next base: position 3,490 of record NZ_VTTM01000011.1, read on the forward strand.
CGGGTGTAGCGCGCCTTTACGCTGCGGACGGCCGGTCCCGCCGGATCGCTGGTATCCATGATCGGGATGTCGCGGGCCGGCAGCGCCTTCAGCGTCGCCGCCACGGCGTCGCCGGTTCCGTCCGCTGGTAGCGGTGACTGCGTGCGGGCATAGGCTGCGCGTTGCAGGTGGCGCAAGGCCTGGATCGCCGTCCATTGCCGCTCCGCCACCACCGCCAGGAAGCCGCCCTGCCGGACGATCCTCACCACGCCCGGCATGCGGGCGACGGCGTCGAGATCGGGCGATTGCAGGCTGGTGCCGACGCTGGGACCGCGGACGACGCGGGCGTGCAGCATGCCGGGCAGGCGCATGTCGTGCAGATAGGCGGGACCGCCGGTCAGCTTTGCCGGGATGTCGACCCGCGGCAGTTCCAGGCCCAGCGTGCGGTAGTCCGACGGCCGGCGCAGCGGCGCGTCGGGCACCGCCTGCACATGCAGCGACAGTCGCGCCGCAACCTCGCCATAGGGCAGAGACCTGCCGTCCGGCGCGTGCAGACTGCCGTCGCCGCCGGTGGTCACCCGATCGGCCGCGACGCCCCAGTCGCGCGCCGCTTCTGCCGCCAGCAGCATGCGCACGTTGGCGGCGGCGTTCTGGATCGCCGTGCCGCTGTCCTGCATGGAATGGCTTCCGGCGGTCAGCCCCTCGTCCGGTGTCCGTTCGGTGTCGGCGGTGACCAGGGTGATGGCGGCGGGCAAAATGTCCAACTCCTCCGCCGCGACCTGGGTCAGAGCGGTGCGGATGCCCTGGCCCAACTCCACCTTGCCGGTGAAGACGGTGACCCGGCCATCGGCGTCGATGCGGATCCAGGCGTCGAGCCAGGGAGTGGATTTCAGGCTGCCTTTCAGGTCGGGCGCCACGACGGCCGGACCGGCGCCGCCCTCGCCGCCTCCGGCGAGCTGGGCAAAGGCTTTGGGCGCCAGGGCGAAGGAGACCACCAGGGCGCCGCCGGTCAGGAAGCCGCGACGGGACAGGCTGGTTGGATGGGGAGTGCTCATGGCCGCACCTCCTGCGCCGAATGAACGCCCTTGCGCATGGCGACGGCGCGGCGGATGGCGCGCAGGATGCGCATGTGGGTGCCGCAGCGGCAGAGATTGGTCTGCATGTGGGCGCGGATCTGCACTTCGTCCGGGTCTGGGTTGCGGTCGAGCAGGGCCTGCGCACGCATCAGCATTCCGGCGATGCAGTAACCGCACTGGGCGGCCTGCTCCTTTTCGAAAGCCTGCTGCAGCAGGCCGGGGGCCTCGGCGCTGCCTAGCCCCTCCACGGTGCGGATGCGGCGGCCGGCGACGGCACCGATCGGCGTCAGGCAGGAGAAGGCGGGCTTGCCGTCGATATGGACTGTGCAGGCGCCGCACTGGCCGAGGCCGCAGCCGTATTTGGCCCCGTTCAGCTCCAGGTCGTCGCGCAGCACATAGAGCAGCGGCGTGGCCGGGTCGATGTCCAGCGAATGGTCGGCGCCGTTGACGGTGATGGTGACGGTCATGGCTGGGTGTCCTCCTTGCGGACCGTGGCGGCCGCCGTCGCCAGCGATGTCCAGGCCGGACGGTCGCTGAAGCGGGATCGCAGATAGGCGGCGAGGTCGGCGATTTGCGCATCGGTCAGGCTGGCGGCAAAGGCGGGCATCGTCGGTCCGGCCGGTCCGGTGGGCGGGTGGATGCCTTGCAGGATGGCGCGGATCGCATTGTCGGGACTGTCGAGTTGCAGGGCGGTCACCGTCGACAGGCCGGGACGGCCTTGGGTCATCATCGGTGCGCCACCCTCGTGGCAGCCGGCGCAGGCCCCGGCGAACAGGGTCGCGCCGGCGGGATTCGCCTTGGCCGCCTCCGCCGCGCGGTCCGGTGGAGAGGGCGCTTTCGGAGCGGCACGGTCCGCCGACAGTGACGCGATGTAGGTGGCGATGGCGCGGACATCGGCCTCCGGTGCGCGGGACAGGCCATGCACCACCGGTCCCATCGGCCCGGCGGCGGCGCCATGGCGGCCGTCCACGCCGGTGCGCAGATACGCGTACAGGCTGTCCGCCGTCCAGGGTACGGCGGCTGGGCTGGCGCCGTTCAGCGCCGGGGCGACCCAACCCTCTGCCACGCCGCCGGAATATGCGCCGCCGCCCGTCTCCTCGGCTCCGGCAAGATTGCGCGGGCTATGGCAGCCGCTGCAATGGCCCAGGCCCTCCGCCAGATAGGCGCCCCGATTCCACTCCGCATCGCGGTCCGGCCTTGGGGTGAATTCCTCCTGATGCAGGAACAGCAGCTTCCAGCCGGCCAGCAGCGGCCGGAAACCCAGCGGGAAGATCAGGTCGTTCGCCTTGGCCGGGGCGGAGGCCGCCGGGCGGGTCATCAGGAAGGCGTAGATCGCGTCCAGGTCTCCGTCATGCACTTGGCGGTAATGGTCGTAGGGCAATGCGGGATAGAGATGACGCCCGTCACGCGACACCCCGTCGCGCATGGCGCGTTTGAAAGCCTCCTTCGACCATCCGCCGATGCCGGTTTCCGGATCCGGCGTGATGTTGGTGGAATAGAGCGTGCCGAACGGCGTCGCCAGTGCCCGGCCGCCGGCGTAAGCGACACCCTTGTCGACGGTGTGGCAGACGATGCAGTCGCCCACCGCGGCCAGCGCTGCACCACGGGACACCAGTTCGGTGGGGAACTCGGTGGCTTTGGGCGTGGGAACGGTGGGCAGGCCGCTTCGATAGGCGATCCCCAGGAACGCGCCGACGCCGGCAAGGCAGGCCAATGCCCCACCGGCCGCCCATCTGCCTGCCGCCCAGCCGCCCCATCGGTTTCGTTTCATGCTGCACCACCTCTGGTCCGCCGCATGCGTCGTGGGCAGGCGGACAAGTCCAGGGAGGGTGCCGGAGTGTGCGGCTGTCGTATTGAAGAATGGGCGCCGGATTTTTGAACGAAACCCGCACGCCCCTACGCCGTTGGTTCAGCGGCTTCGGTTCGCTCAGCAGGGCAGGCGTCAGTTCGGAGACGGCGGGGGTGATATCACCGCCTCGCTGCTGCCATGTCGGCTCACGTCAAAAGCGAACGACGATCGTATCGGAGGTACTGATAGGCAGCGCCGTTTTGTAGGTTATCTGCTTCAGTACCAGATTGGAACGGATGGTGGCGACGAATTCTATTTTCGACAGCTTGCCTGTTATCAACTGTTCGAGTTCTTCGACATCACGGACAATCACACGCAGCAGGAAATCGCAGTCGCCTGTCATCCAATTGCATTCCATCACCTCGGGAATCCGCTCGACGGCATCCCGGAACTTCTCCAGCGCGGATTGCGGCTGCTTGTCGAGCGTGACCTGGATATAGGCATTGATTTCCAGCCCCATCGCCTTTGGATTCAGAAGGGTGACCCTTCGATCGATGATGCCGGTTTGCTCCAGCTTCTTCACGCGCGTGAGGCAGGGAGAGGGGGACAGGTTGATTCTGCCGGCAAGCTCGACGTTCGTCAGATTTGCATCCTTCTGCAACTCGTTGAGGATTTTGATGTCCGTTCGGTCGAGCGTCAGCGTGTTCATCATGGTGACTCCCGGTTGTAATCTGGACGGCTTTGCTTCGATCCGAAGCGAAGATCGGCAAGAAATTCCGCGGAACAAACCCGTTTGGGGTCAGCACGCGCTTCCTTCCGCCTTTCTGGTGTTCATGCGGCAGATTGTATCCGAGGCCAGCCAATGGCAGAATCTATGGGATTGCCATTTTATGTCGCGAAACTGTCAAGTTTGAATTGCGGTTCGCTTCGCAATGCACGGAGGTCGTAATAGTGCCTAAATTTGCGCAGATCGGTGGGAAGTGGCCGGCAGTTTCGGCGACCGGCGAGGCCGTCTCACGGGTGTGGGATCTCACCGGCCTGCGCGTCAGCTTCACTGCGCTGGATCCTGACGACTTTGCCCGGCCGTTGGTCTCTTTCCTTGTCCAGCGCAATGTGGATGACGACGAGTTGCCGATCCACCAGCACCGGAAAGGCCAACTGGTGGTGGCGGCGGAAGGTTCGGTCATGTGCCGGACGCTCGACGGGCTCCGGATCGTCCCATCCAATGGCGCGGTTTGGATACCGGGAGAGATTCCCCACAGCGTTTCCATGTCGGACAAGGGCAGGTCATACTGCGTTTTCATCAATCCGGAGATTTCGCCTCTGCCGAATTCCTGCGCCACATTTTCGATCAGTCCGATGTTGCGCGAGATGATCTTTCACCTGGCCAACCTGCCGCCGCTCTATCCCTTGGAAGGTCCGACGAGCCGTCTGGTGCAAGTCATTCTGGACGAACTTGCACAGATGAAGGCGGAGCCGCTCCACTTCCCGGTTTCCAACCATCCAAAGATTCAGCGCATCGCGGCCCAATTGCTGGATGCCCCGGACGATCGCAGGACCATCCGGGAATGGGCGGCAGCGGTCGCCACGAGCGAGCGTACGCTGGCCCGGCTTATCCAGAAACATACGGGAATGCCGTTTGGTCGATGGCGCCAGCAACTCCACATCGTGATCGCCGTTCAACGGCTGTCGATGGGGGCAACCGTTCAAGCGATTTCCCAAGAACTGGGATATGATTCTCCCAGTGCGTTCACTGCCATGTTCAGGAAGCACATGGGACAACCTCCGCGCCGATACTTGCAGGATCGGGCGGAGGTCACGACGAACTGATAAGGCTCGGGGGAGTTGTCCGGTCGCAGCGGTCGGCGGCATGGTCGGTGACGGGCGTCGCGGTCGCCTGTGCAAACGCCTGTCACCGCTTGACCTGTCAGCTGACGATATCCTGTTTGATGCTCTTCCGCGCTATCATGAATGCCGCCGCCGCCAGGACATAGACCAGCGACGTGCTGATCAACCCCCAGCGGATGGCGTCACCGGACCCCAGTGAAGGTGCGAGAAGATCGCTGATCAGGCCGACCGACAGCGGTCCAAGGCCGAGTCCGATCAGATTGGCAAACAACAGGAAGATGGCGGTGGCCGTTGCCCTGGTGCGCGGCCGCACCAGACTCTGTACCGCCGCGAAGATCGGGCCGTAATAAATGGACTGCAGCAGCATTGGCAGACTCAGAAGGCAAAGCGCCGCCACGGTGTCCGAGGTGAGATAGGTCGCGAAAAGTGCGAAGGGAAGGCACAGGGCCGCTGCAGCGGGAATGGTCGCGTAGGCATTCAGGTTGCTGCGCAGCGCGCGATCCGTCGACCAGCCGCCCAGCCAGGTTCCGGCAGCTCCGAAGATGCCGATGATCAGGCCCAGCACCGTACCGAGAAAACCGGTGGCGCCCAGTTGGATTCCAGTGAGATTGTTCAGCCTGATCGCCAGATCGCTCAATCCATTCGCGTGATTGCGCAGGAAGAAGGAGCTTTGAAAGGCGAGATTGCTGAAAATCCCAAAGCTCATGGCCACCATTGCGACCGTGAGCCAGAAATAGGTTCGATTTTTGCCGAGTTCGTGCAGTGCCTCCTTCAGGGTGGGCGCGTTTTGCGCCTCGCTGGCGGCGAAGGAGGAGTCTCGCGGCTCGGGTAGAGTGAAATAAGCCAGAAGCCCAAGGATAATGCCGGGCACCCCGACCAGCGCGAAGGATGCGCGCCAGCCGAGCTTGTCCGCGATCAGGCCGCCGACCACCATCCCGACCAGGGAACCGGCCGGAATGCCCATCGAGAAGAATGCCAGCGCCGATGCCCGCTTTTCCCTGGTCGTGTAATCGCTGATCAGTGACTGGGATGCCGGCGTGCAGCCGGCCTCGCCAACCCCGACACCGACCCTGGCGAGGAACAGCTGGGTGAAGTTCTGGGCCACGCCACAGGTTGCCGTGAAAAAGCTCCAGGTGATCGCTGACAGCGCGATGATCCTGACCCGGTTCGCACGCTCTGCCCACCGGGCGATCGGAAGGGCCAGCGTCGCGTAGAAGATGGCGAAGGAAAGGCCGGTCAACGACCCCAGCTGCCAATCGGCGAGACCGAGTTCACGCTTGATCGGCTCCGCCAGGATATTGACGATCTGACGGTCGACGAAGTTCAGCATGTAAACGAGGAACAACATGATCAAGGCATAGCGTCGATAGTGGATCGACAGGACCGTCGGTTTCGGCTGCAGCACCGATATCGTGGTCGTTGCGTCTTCGATCATACGGCAGTCTCCAAAAAGACCGGGCACAAGGGGGCCGGGTCGGTTTCGGTCGGAACGCGGTGTCGGGAGGCGCGGGGAATGCTGGCGGCCGGCCTGCGGCTCGGCATGCGGTCAGAACTTGACGCCGGTGCTGATGAGAAACACGTCACGGTCGGCGCGCGGGTCGTAGGGGCCGGCCAAGGTCGTCAGGTAGGTGAGGTTGAAGAGATAGCTGTCCTTGACCGCGCCATCGAGGGCGAGCCGGAGGATCTGGCGCCCCTGATTGAACGCGCCGTCATAGGACGTCCCGTTGACGTCGTGGGCGAAGGCGACGGACGGCTTGAGGTTCACCCCCGGCAGAACGTCCTGATAGCTCAGGCTCGCCTGAAGGCGATACCCCCACGAGAATGGCGTCACGAAGCCCCTGGTGGTGCAGGCCTTGGGATCGGCCCCGGCCGCGCAGACGCCGTTGTTGGGGCCGGTTCCGAAAATGTCGGAGCGGCCATAACGGCGGAAATTGGGGTCCGGCAGATCGTGGACATATTTGGCGCCGACCTCGCCGCCGAGGGTCAAGGTGCCGCCGATCACACTCCCGATGTCGCCCGATGCGGCGAGCTGCCCCTGGGTGACGTGAAAACGCTCGTAACCGGCGAACGGTCCGCCCAGGGGAACCGAGGCGAAATCCCGCGCCAGCACACCGGTTCCGCTCACGGCGGCCTGCAAAAGATCGGGGGCGTTGAAGCCGAGCGGCTGGTTGAATTTATGATCGAGTTCGCCCGCGACCCGCAGCTTGATAGAGGGAACGCTGGTGGCGAAGCTGCCGGACAGCATTTTGATATTTTTGGGGTACTGGAACCGATAGGCCGGATTCAAGCCATCCGGATCTCCCGGCAGGAAGATGGCGCCGGTCCGGCCGGTCCGGTCGGCCTCGACATAGCCGGTCCGCGAGTGAATGTTGGTGAAGTGGAGCGAAAGCCGGGTGCCGATGTCCGGCACCAGATATGAGGCGCCGACACCGAACTGGCCGGCATCACCCGCCGTCCCGTCGCTGCGACGCTTCAGGAATCGCCCGGTTGCCAGCCCGTCGCCCGAGGACAAGGCATTGGACACCATGACCATGTCGCAACCCGGTGAGGCGTAATCGGCGGTGGCGGCGAATGTTCCGCAACCCGGCTGCGTCGATGTCGCCGATAGAAGCTGATAGAAGACGTCGAGGCTTGCGGTCGGCGAGAGGTCGACCTTGCCCGACAGCGCCAGGAACGGCTTCGCTCCCTCCTGCGGCTGCAAGCCCGGCCGGGACAAGGCGGCGAAGTCGCGCGGGTTGATGTCACGGAGGCCGCCGGGAATTGTGAATGCCGGACCCCATTCGATGGTCTGCTGGCCGGCCTTGAACGAGATGGGGAGCCCACCGGTGGAGAACCGACCCTTGACGTAAGCGTCGGCGAGGGAGATGCCGCGGAATTTGGCGCCTTGCGAAAAACCACGGTCGGACAATGGGCCGCCGGCATAATTGTTCGGCAGGTTGCCCAGCGCGACATGCCCCTCGGCAAGTGTGTAGTCGTACCAGCCCTTCACGCGGGTGAAAACGCCCCAGCCGTCGGCGTTGTTGGCCTCGAAATCGACCAGCCCCTTGGCGACCGTGGAAACCGGATCACCTTCCCGATAGTTCAGGTTCCCGTCGTCGGAATTGACGCCCCCCGGTGCCCCACTTCTGATCCGGAACCGTGCACCGTCGCCGGCGGGAACCAGGGACGGGTCGATGGGGCTGGCGCGAATGGCCGTTCCGACGGTGACCACGGCCCGGATGCCACCCGACCAGTCTCCTTCCTTGAATTCCCAGGCATGGGCCGGCCATGCGATCGACAGGGCGGCAAGGATCGCCGCTTTCCGGCCTATGCCAATGCTTGTCCACCATGCGGCACGGGGTGCCGACAGACTCAGGTCCCCCATCTTTCCTCCCTTTGAAGATTTATTGGAGTTGAGACAAGGAAGCCCTTCCCCGATCTTTCCGGACGGGCCAGGGTTCGGTCTTCCAATTTTTCCTTGAGAGCACTCGGCATGGACTCAGATGCAGGGCAATCGCATCTGAGGGTGGATCGACAACAATCCACTTCGAATGTCCTTCTCACCGCAAGGAGAGAGGGAGTTCGTTATCAAATAAAATCAAAATACGATGACAAGAACGCTGATAACCAGTACTATCCAACGGATTAGAAATATTCCATACGACCGAATTTGCCTGAAGAATAAATCAGCGGAACTTTATGCTGATTGTGATTGTGGATCTGGGCGACAACGGCGCCGATCATGATCGTATGGGTGGCGACTTCCAGGGTGTCCTGTACTCTGCAATCGAAGCTGCAAACGGATTGGAGAAGGACTGGAACCCCGGTGACCATCTCGCCCCATTCAGTGGGGGAGAAACGGGATGCGCCCTTGCTGCCGTCCATCGCCGCAAAGCGTTCCGCCAGTTGGACCTGATCGGCGGAAAGGACATTCCAGGAAAAGGCGCCGGTCCGGAGAATGACGTCGTGGGCCTCGGCACTGCGGTTGATGCAGGCAAGCACCATCGGCGGCTCGACGCACAAGGAAACCGCGGCGGTGACGGTCAGGCCACGCCTGTCGGCACCTAGGCCCGATGCCACAATGGAGACCGAGCCCACAACGGAGCGCAATGCACTCTTGAAGGCTGCCGTCTCCACATGGTTTGGAACCGGCAAATCTTGTCCTGACATGGTGAACCTCACGCAAGGCAGTGGAATGGCGTGCCGCCAACGCTGGTTGGCGCCGCGTGACTGGTCGTTCGGCATCTGTGTTGGACGGCGCTACGGGGTGGCGGTGGCGACCGGCAGCGTCCGGTGCTCCACGATGTTCAGCCCATAGCCCCTGAGCGCGACCGGGACATGCTGCGAGTTGGACAGAAGGATCATGTCGTGAATGCCGAGATCCGCCAGAACCTGGGCGCCGACGCCATAGTTGCGCAGCTCGGCCTTGTCGACGAGCGGCTCACCCGACTTCACCCGAAGAAGCTGTGAGATCGCCATATCGCGGCTGAACAGCACGATCACGCCTCTCCCTTCGGCGGCGATCGCCTGCATGGATCGGGCGACGATATCGCCGCGATCACCGTTCTGGCCGAGCACGTCCGACAGGATGTCCAGCGCGTGCATGCGCACCAGGGTCGGCCTCTCGTCAATCACGCCCTTCACCAGCGCAATCGCTTCGGTCTCGATTGCCTTGATGCGGAAGGTGATGGCGCTCCATTCACCGCCCCATCGGCTGTCGAATTTCGCGGTGACGACACGCTCGACATCATGATCGTGGCGGCGGCGGAAGGCGATCAGGTCGCGGATCGTGCCGATCTTGAGAGCGTGACGCTGGGCGAAGGCGACGAGATCGTCCAGGCGGGCCATCGTCCCGTCCTCCTTCATGATCTCGCAGATCACGCCCGAGGGATTGAGGCCGGCAAGACGCGCGACATCCACCGCCGCCTCGGTATGCCCCGCACGGACCAGCACGCCGCCGGGTCGGGAGACCAGTGGAAATATGTGGCCCGGCGAGACGATATGGCCGGGCCCCCTGGCCGCGTCGATCGCCACCGCCACCGTTCGCGCACGGTCCGCCGCGGAGATGCCGGTGGACACCCCCTCGCGCGCCTCGATGGAAACGGTGAAGGCGGTCCCGTGGCGGGTGCCGTTTTCCGCACTCATCAATTTGAGGCCGAGCTGATCGACCCGCTCCTTGCCGAGCGCCAGACAGATGAGGCCCTTGCCATGCGATGCCATGAAGTTGATCGCCTCGGGCGTCGCCATCTGCGCCGGAATGACAAGATCGCCCTCGTTCTCCCGATCCTCGTCGTCGACGAGGATGAACATTCGGCCATTGCGGGCCTCTTCGATGATCTCCATCGTAGAGGACAGAAATGGATGGCGTGGATTGCAGGGCAGCATCGTCATGACATTCCTCCGATCACCGCATCACATGTTCGACAGCGCCTGACGGATCAGCGAATCCTCGGAATCGTCGTAGAGTGAATTTATCAGCGCCGCGTAACGCTCGTTCAGCACCTTGCGCCGCTTTTTCCTGGTTGCCGTCATGACTCCATTTTCGGCCGACAGCTCTTCGGGAAGAATCCGGAACGACTTTATCTGTTCGACCGGCGCCAGCCTCTGGTTCGCCTTGGCGACCTCCCCCTCGATCAGGTGGATGACCGCTTCCGACGAACAGAAATCCGAGTAGTCGTTTATCGTTTCATTCCGCGCCTTCACCCAGTCCATCATCGCGATGCGGTCGACCTCGATCAGCGCCACGAGGTATTTCCGTCCGTCACCGCAAACAGCGGCTTCCGATATGTACGGGCTTCGACGCAGTTCGTTCTCGATCTGCGCCGGACTGATCGACTTGCCGCCGGAGGTGTTGATGATATCCTTTTTCCGGTCGATGATCGCCAGTTGGCCATCGGGCCGGACCTCGACGATGTCGCCGGTGTGGAGCCATCCGTCGCGCAGAGCCTCCAGCGTGTCGTCAGGCTTGTTCAGGTAACCCGTGAACAGGCCGGGTCCCGTCACCAGCATTTCACCGTCGCCGGCGACCCTCGTCTTCCAGCGGGGATCGGCGATCGGAACACCGATCGTGCCGGGCTTCGACCAGTCCCGCATCTGGCCGGTGTTCGCGCCGACCAGTTCGGTCTGCCCGTAGACCTCCTTGAGGTTCACCCCCCATGTCTGCCACAGCTTCACGACGTCCGGCGGCATCGGTGCGGAGGCGGTGTAAGCGTAACGGAGTTGGTCCAGACCGATCTCCGCTAGGAGCGGAAGGAAGACCTGATCGCGGCAGGTCGCGAAAAGCGCCTGGAGAAAGGGATCGTCCGGACCGTCCGCCTGTCGATCCGCCAGCGCCTTCTGGGCGATGGACATCGCGAAGCGGTAGGATTTCTTGCCGATCGAAGCCGACGCATTGATCCTGCTGACCAGTTCGGCGGCGTAGCGCTGATAGAAGCGCGGCGGCGCCATCCAATAGGTCGGCTTCACATCCCGGATGGTCGTCGCGAAGTCCGCTCCGGTCTCGCCGAAATAGGGCGTGACCTCGCTGATGAGAGGAAGAACGATCCCCTGCCCGAGCCCGACGACATGGGAGAGGGGGAGATGGACGACCACCCGCTGGGGTTCGCGGAAAAGCGCCGGGCAAAAGTGTCCGACGGTCAGCAGCCCCTCGATCAGCGACCGGTGGGTGAGAATCGCGCCCTTGGGATTGCCGGTCGTCCCGGAGGTGTAGACGATGCTCGCATTGTCTTCCGCACGCGCCATGGCTGCCCGCTCGTCGAGCAGCGACGCACAGTCGGACGACGAGGCGGAAAACCGCGGCAGCGAGACGATGTTCTTCGATGACGGAACCGCCGGATCGAAGACCACGATCTTTTTCAGCGTCTCCGCCTGCCGGCTGCGGAGAAGGATGGCGAGTTCCTTCTCTCCGGCGACGAAGGCGAACCTGCTCCCGGAGTCCGCCAGGAAGTACTCCACCTCCTCCGTCGAAGAGGTGAAATAAATCCCTACCGCCACGCCGCCGGAACAGACCGTCGCCATGTAGGCGACCACCCATTCCTGCGAGATGTCCCCCATGATGGCGACGTGGTCCCCCTTTTCCAGACCATGGTCGAGGAGGGCGCGCGAAAGCGCTGCGACGTCCCTGGCGAACTCACTCCAGGTCGTGGCGTGCCACGTGCCGGCACGCTTCTGGAAGAACGCCACGGCCTCGCCCCTGCCATCCCGGCGGTCACGCAGCAGCGACGCCAGCGTCCCGTCTTCATGCGCAGTCGGCGAGACAGTCGCGGAGGGGGCAATCGTGGGCAGGACGGGCAGAGAAAGGGAATGCGGCCCGCCCATCTCAATTGCCGCCTTCTGCAAAGCGTTTGCGCTTCTCGCGGAAGGCGGCGACGGCCTCCTTGCGCTCCGGACTGTGGAAGGTGAGCATCTCGTGCGCCATGGCGGTGTCGAGATTCAGGTGCACCTGATCCTTGATCAGCTTGTTGACGGCGTATTTGGTCCAGACGATGGCGTCGCGGGGGCCGGACGCGAGCATCTCGGCGTAGCGGACCGCATGCTCGACGACGGTTCCTTCCGGCACGACCTTGTTGATCATTCCGGCCGCCGCCGCTTCCTCCGCCGAAATGAAGTCGCCGGTCATCAGATAGTGCTTCGCCCGCACCGGCCCCAGAAGGAGCGGCCAGATCACCGCACCGCCGTCACCGGCAACGACGCCGGCCGTCACATGCGTGTCGGCGAAGCGGACGCCGGGCTGGGCGAAGACGACGTCGCAGAACAGTGCGAGCGTGGCGCCCAGGCCGACGGCGACGCCATTCACGGCGGCGATCAGCGGCGCTTCCAACTCGAGCATGTTGCGGATGAGATGGCGCCCGGAACGGGTGGGCGAAATCGGCCCAAGAGTGTCATCGAGCGCGTTCTGATCGCCGCCGGAGCAGAAGCCGCGCCCCGCACCGGTCAGGACGACGGCCTTGACCGTCCGGTCGTTGTCGAGATCCGCGAACAGCTCTTCCAGCGCGGCGTGCATCGGCCAATCGATGGCGTTGAGGATTTCCGGCCGGTTCAGGGTGACGATGGCCACGCCGCTCGCACGTTTCTCGACGAGCAGGCCCCTGTAGGTCTTGTCGGTCATATGAGACTCTCTTCAGATCGGTCGAGAGGGGATCAGGCCGAAGCGCTTGTCTTTCGCATCATGCGGATCTGTTCGAGTATCTCGTCGGTCGGACGAACCACATTGTTGCGGTCGTTGAAATGAGGGATGACATGGCGGCCGACCAACTCGATCGCCTTCATGATCTCAGCGTGAGAAACCGAGTCGATGTGGAACAGGATTTCTTCGGCGCCGGTTTCGATGAACCGTTCCAACTGGCGGATGACCGTATCCGGGCTGCCGCAAACCAGGCTGGCCGAGTCATTGAGGAGATAATCCCAGTCGGTGGCTGCGCGCTGGAGCGCTTCCAGCCCTTCCCCCATGTAGGCGTAGTCGTCCGCGATCTTCGCGAGCCTCGGATAGGCATCGGTCGAGATGCGAGCGTACTGCATCAGCGGCTCGGCATAGATGTCCTTCGCCGCCTGATCGGTTTCGGCAATCCCGAGGAACACCGGCATGCCGAGGCGCGGACGGTCGAGGGGGCCGTTCGGGTCCCGGCGCCAGTTCGACCGATAGGCTTCGACCATCTTCGCCTGGGCGTCCCAGCCCTGGTACAGCGTGTGGCTGAGGACGGCGAGCCCCTGACGGGCCGCCCAGACATGGCTGCGCTCGCTGGTCGCGGCGATGCCCATCAGCGGATAGGGCTTCTGGAGCGGTTTCGGCACCAGCATGCGCGGCGGAACCTGATAATGCTTGCCCTCGAAGGTGAAGATGTCCTTGCTGAAGGCTTCGCGGATGAGCGCGATCCCTTCCTCCATCTGCTCGAGGGTTTCCGCGGGTTCGACGTTGAAGGCGCGCATGGCGATGGTGGTGTTCGCCCGGCCGCAGTACAGCTCCATGCGCCCGTTGGACAGGATGTCGGTGACCGCGGCACGTTCCGCCGTGCGGAGTGCGTGGTTGATCTTCTTGGGCATCAGCGAAACCGCCGGCCTCAGCCGGATGCGGGACGTGACCGCCGCGAGGTAGCCATACACGACTTCGGGAGCCGAACTGGAGATCCCTCCCAAGGCGACATGCTGCTCGGACAGGCTGACGATGTCGAAACCCATCTTCTCGGCAAACACCGCTTCTTCGACGAGTTCATGAAGCCGGCGCGAATAGCTTTGGCCAACCAGGGTTTCCTGCTCGGACCAGAAACCGAACTTGACTGCCATTTGGATGCCCTCTCGGGTTTGTTTGGATTGTCTCTTGAGTGACTGAAAGCTTGTCACGAAGTAGGCGGCAGAACCTGCCGAAGATCCGTCACGCCGACTGAGCGTTCAGAACATTATTTTGTGTAGGAATGATTGGCAGGATTGTCGGACGGCACCGGCGGCGCGGTGTCAAACCGGATCGTCCTGGGAAAAACCATCGACGAGAAGCGAGGCGACGCGCTCGATACAGTGCCGGCCGATGGCCGCCGAGGATCCGGTGGGGTCGCCGAGAATGCCGTTGGCGCTGACCGCCGAAAGCCCATCGCGCCACATCAGTTCCAGGTCGCTTTGTGAAAGAAGCCCCAATCTTCCGGCCTCGTAGCGCCCCGCGCGCACCCGCTCGGGGTGGAGGTCGAGCATCAGCGAGGTTTCGGCGATATCGGCATGGCCGCCGACCTTGATCGGTTCGCCGCCCGCTTCCTCGACGGCATCGCGCCACCGTTCCAGCCACGCCTTCGCATCGGTGAAGGCTGAGATGCGGCAGGAGGCGGGCACGGCCGAGCGCAATCGCGGCAGCATCCTGGCCAAGGGCGGAGAATTGCCGACATGGGCGGAGAAGATGAGAATGCGCTCGAAGCCGTGTCTCGCCAGGCTGGTGCAATAATCCCGGCAGATCATTTCGAACGTGCTGTCCTGCAGGGAGATCGTGCCGGGAAATGCGAGATGATGGGACGAACAGCCGACCCTTATGGTCGGCGCGACCAGCGCGCCTCCCACGCCCTTCGCCACCAGGATGCCGAGATGGTCCGCGTGGTCGGCATCGACGCTGAGGGTCAGGTGTGGTCCGTGCTGCTCCACCGCCCCGCAGGGGATGACGATGGTCCGGGTGCCGCCCGCAATGGCGAGAGCGACCTCGGAAGAGGTCATGAATTCAAGCCGGAGATGATCGCCGTCAGCCATGCTGCTGCCTCGTTTTGCGTTGGAGGAACCGTTCACGCGCCGCGGCCGTCTCTTCGCGGTTCAGGTATTCCTGCATGTCGCTGAGCGAGCGCTCTTCGAGTTCATCGTCGGTCATCTGCGCCGCATCGTTGAAGGTCCGTTTGATTGCCGAGAACAGATGCATGTCCTTGAGGCGAAGCGTCTCGGCAACGACCCGGGTCCGGTCCTGCAGGTCGCTGAAACTGACGATTTCATCGACCAGGCCAATCGCCTGCGCCTCCTGTGCCGAAACAAGCTCGCCGGAATAGAGCAGGCGCTCGGCAGCCCGGCGCCCGAGGCGGTTCATCGCCTGGCGCATGCCCTTCGCGGCGGGGAGCAGCCCATGGTTGATTTCGGGAAAGCCGAACTTCGCGCCGTCACTCGCCACGACATGATCCGCAAACAGAACCAGTTCCAGCGCCCCTCCCACCGCATAGCCGTTGACGGCGCACAGCAGCGGGCAGCGGTAGCGTTCGAGCGCGGTCAGCAGACGGTGGAAGGCGCGCATTCGCGGGATCGCGGCTTTCGCGTTGATGGTGATTTCGCGAATGTCGCCGCCGGCACTGAAGAAGCGCCCGCCCGCGCCGGTCAATATCACGGCCGGCGCCTCGGCCTCCTCGCCGAACCGGGCGAGATCGTCCGCCAGCGCCTGGATCAGATCGAGGGTAAGCGCGTTGGCGGGCGGCCGGTCCATGGTCAGCCGGACCAACGTCGTGGATAAACGATCCATCCTCAGCATTCTGCATCCTTTCAGATCGTGCAAGGCTCCGTGGCGGCCGATCCGTCGGATTGGACGGAGGCGAACCGGGCGCGCAGGGTCTTCTTGTCGATTTTCCCGACACTCGTTCTCGGCAGTTCGCTGACGGCGATGAAGTGGTCGAGTTTCGCGTATCGCGTGATCGCGCCGTCCGCGATTGCCGCCTCGATTGGCCGGTTCAGCGTTCCCAGCGTCACGGTCGCGCCGGGAGCGGGCACGATCACGGCCAGCGGCCGTTCGCCCCAATGGTCATCCGGCACGGCGACGACGGCCGCTTCGACGACGCCGTCGGCATTCGCGACGATGCTTTCCAACTGGATCGAATCGATCCATTCCCCACCGCTCTTGATGACGTCCTTGAGGCGGTCGCAGATCGTCACGTTGCCGTTCGCATCGATGGTCGCGATGTCCTGCGTGTGGAGCCATCCGCCCCGCCACAGGACTCTCGATCCCTCCTCGTCGCCCACGTAGCAGGGCGTAAGCCAAGGTGCCCGCACCACCAGTTCCCCGCGCGACCGTCCATCCCGTGGAAGCGGGTTCATGGCCTCGTCGACGATCCTCGTCTCGACCAGCGGAATCGGCACTCCCGCTCTGGTCAGCAGATGGCACTCGTCAGCGGAACCCGACTCAGATCCGGGCGAGCGGCGCGTTACCGTGAGGATCGGTGCCGTCTCGGACATGCCGTAGGCGCCGACGATCTCCATGCCGCGGCGCCGTCCTTCCGCGAACAACGCCGGGGTGAGGCTCGAACCGCCGACCACCATCATCCAGCCGGACAGGTCCGTTGCGCTGCGGTCCGCCGCGGCAATAACCATCTGCAGAACGGTCGGGACGCCGTGCGAATAGGTGACGCGATGCTCGGTCCGCAGCCTGCAGATCATGTCGGCGTCGTACCGACCCGGATAGACCTGCTTCAGGCCCAGCATGGTCGCGATATAGGGCATGCCCCAGGCGTGGACGTGAAACATCGGCGTGAGCGGCATGTAGACGTCGTCGACCCCGAATCCCCGATGGCGCGTGTCGCCGGAATGGCCACACAGGGCCAAGGTATGCAGGACAAGCTGCCGGTGGCTGAAGCAGACCCCCTTCGGATTTCCCGTCGTCCCGGACGTGAAGAAGGTCGTCGCGATTGCGTTCTCGTCGAAATCCTTGAAATCGAAACCGGGGTCGGCGGCCGAGATCAGGTCCTCATACTCACCGGCCGCCCATAGGGGTGCCGGCTCGCCGGTCCCGTCCATGATCGCGATGATCGCCTTCAGGCCGGGAAGGGCTTGCCGGATCTCGTCCAGAAGGGGGAAGAAGTCGCGGTGGACAATGATGATGCCGGGCTTCGTCTTGACCAGCGTGTAGAGGAGCTGGTCGATCGGCAGGCGGACGTTGACCGTCTGCAGCACCGCGCCCATCATGGGAATGGCGAAATACGCCTCCAGATATCGATGACTGTCCCAGTCCATCACCGATATCGTCATCCCCTCTTCGCCGCCCAGCGAGGACAGCAACGACGCCAGTCTTCCGACGCGTTGCGCGAATTCCCGGTAGGTCAGGCGATGCTGGTCGCGGTACACGATTTCCTGATCGGCCGACGTGACGAGCGCGCGGTCCAGCAAGTGGCGGATGGTCAAGGGGTACCGGTAAGCCTCGTCGGTCGCGTCAGCGAAGCGCAAGGGCATGTCTGCTCTCCATCATGATCCTGTCGACCTTGCAGACCGCTCCGGTCTCCGGTGCGGGTCGGATCATCCCGCCACCCTCCGATGTCGCGGCCACCGGCAGGCGCCGATCCACAGTCGGCATGCAAGGGCCGCGTGCTGACCAAGGTTAGCGCTTGGCCCTAAATGGGTTCTTCCGAAGACTCCCCGCCTGCGCGCCCATGGAAGGATTTTCTGGCGCGAGCCAAGTGTTCGACGGCGAAAGATGCCGCGCTCTCCCGCGGCCGATTACAGCGCGTCGGCGGCGGTCGCGGACCCGATCTCGACGGTCGCCGTCATGCCCGCGGCCAGTTCGACGCCGGGAGGGACCCGATCGATGTGGATGCGCACCGGTATTCGCTGGGCAAGGCGGACCCAGCTGAAGGTCGGCTCGACATTCGGCAAGCCGCGATGACCGGGCGTTCCGTTGTTGTCCTCGATCCCCCGGCCGATGCTTTCGACATGGCCGGAGAGTGGTTCATCGAAGCCCATCAGCATGATCTGCGCCGGGCTGCCGACCCGGATCCGCCGCAGCTTCGTTTCCTCGAAATAGCTGGTGATCCAGAAGCTGGTCGCATCGAGGATGGCGATCTTCGTCACGCCCGCCGTGGCATAGTCGCCGGGCCGCAGCCGCAGATTGGTGACGTACCCGTCGATCGGCGCCCGGATCGTCGCCCGTGCGAGATTGAGCTTGGCAAGATCGAGCGCAGCCATCGCACCTTCATGGATTGCGGCTGCCTGGGCGGCGGCGCCGGCCGTCTGCTGCAGGTCTTCCTGGGAAATGACCTCGCGGAGTTGGCTTCGCCGCCGCGCCGCCGCCTGACGGACAAGCATGTCCTGACGCCTGGCTTCGGCATCGGCCTGTGCGGACGCCACCGCAAGCGAAAACCGCTTGGCATCGATCACATAGAGGATGTCGCCACGATGCACATACTGGTTGTCGACGACGGAGACGGCGCCCACGGTTCCGGAGACTTCCGGCGCGATCTGGACCACCTCCGCGCTTACCCGGGCATCGCGCGTCCACGGCGTCTGCTCGTGGCGGGTCCACACCTGCAGCGCCACGAACGCGGCAACCGTGCCGAAGCAGAGAGTCAGGGCGTAGCGCCCGAGCAGGGACAGCACAGGTTTCATTGGAATGTTCCGCTGGATGGCAGAGCCTGCAGGAGCAGACCGTAGAGGAGGGCGAAGGTGGCGAGTTCGACGAGCGGCCGGCTGACGGTCAGGCGGAAGAGCCCTGCGGCCGCGAAGAGACGGACCGCCGCGATGGTCCCGACAAGCGCGACCAGGGCGACCACCAGAAGACCGGGGAGGAAGACGCCCCCGATGTCGAGATCGAGGATCATCGGCCGCTCTCCCAATTCACTGCGCCGCTCGGGCCCAAGGCGAACCGAAGGTCGATGAGCAGGTCGAGCAACAGAACGCGGTCCTTGATCGGGCTGTCGGCGATCCGCGCCATCAGCGTTTCGATGCGCCGGTGCAGAGCGGTGGCATCGGAAGGTCCCACCCGGGATCCGGGGCCGAAGCGCAGGGCAATCGCGGTGAGAAGCTCGAACCCGTCACAGCCGATCTGGCCGCTATTGTTGGCGCCGTCATTGCCGTCGATATGGTGGATTGCCTGATAAAGCCGACCGGCGGCGTGACCGACACGAAGATGGTGCAGGGTGTCGTCGAGCACATCCGGGTGGGGTTTCCCGGACAGCCGGAGCCGCGGCAGCAGCAGCGCCGTCCGGTCGATCATGAGGCTTGTCCAGTGCGCCTCGTCGGGTCCGCCGCCCAGGGCCCGCCGCCTGACATCCTGTCGATTCACTCGAAGCAATCGGCCGATCGCCGCATCGACCGGTATGGTCTGGAACAGGCTCATGCTCACCACCGCAAACCCTGTCGCCGCAAACAGCGCGATGACGCTGTTGAGCGACCCGGCGAAGTCGCCGGCATATGTGGCGCCCAGTCCCGAAAGGATCGGGATCGTCAGGGTGATGCCGAGCGCCATGTAGGTCGCCGGGGGCCGCGCCTGCAGGGAACCGGCAATCAGGAAGGCCGGTGCGAGCACCGCGACGAGACCGGCAAAGTCCGTCACGCGGGGAAGGATGACGAAGCTGTAGATGAGGCTGATCGCCACCCCGACGACCGAACCGATCATGTATTTGACGACATTCGGTGCCGGCGTATCGACATTGCCGAACAGTGCGCAGCATACGCCCAGGATCGAGACCGCCAATCCGCCCTCCGGCCATGCCGACCAGATCCAGAACGCGCAGCCGATGACGATGCCGGCGACCGCGCCGAGCGCGGCCCTGGCCGCCATCCAGGGGTCGCGGTGATAGACATAGCCCGTCGCACGGCTGGAGCGGAGGTGCGATGCTGCGTCCGGCGGCCGGGCGGCGGCTGTGGAGGTCCGTGCGCCCCTTCGTGCGCCCCTCCGTACAATGATCCGTTCAAGCCGGTCGCAGTCATGGAGCAGGCCGATCATCTCGGCGAGGTGCCCCGCGAGGTTCGCCGCCAGCCTGTCGCCGGCCGTCACGGCATCCGCCGCGATGCGTGTCCGCACCGTCCGGGTGCGGTCGATCAGCCGGATCGCGATGGCATCCCGCTCGGCCGCATCGGCGGCGGCGACCCAACGCCCCATTTCATCCAGCAGCGCGGCCAGTTCGTCGGGCGGCCTGTTGTGTCCGGTGCGGAGGACACGGATGCGATCCTCGACCTCCGTCGCGAGCGGAAGCAGTCGTGCAAGGCGGTCATGGATCAACTGCAGCGTCTCTAGGCTCGGCGTTGCCGGGACCGGGTCGTAGGGCAGGTAACCGGCCAGCCCTTGCAGAGCGAGAAGATCCGCCGCAAGCCGGTCGCGGTCGCGGCGGGTTTCCTGCCCGGAGCTTCCGCGAAGCGCGTCGCCTGCCAGCCGACGGGCGTCCCGCAGAGTTGCCGACAGCTTGGCGGTGAACTGGCCGGTCATGCGCTTCGGCAGGACAAAGCGGTGAACCAGGATGGCGCAGAGAATCCCGATGGAGATTTCCTGGACCCGCACCGACGCCGTATCGAAGATTGCAGCGGGATTGAACACGCTGGGGAACCCGATCAGGCTGGCGGTATAGCCGGACAGAACGAAGGCATAGGCGCGCGCGGTGCGATCGAGCAGCGAGAGGTAGAGGCACAGGCCGTTCCAGCAGGCGAGGACCATGCTGCAGACGATCGGATCGTTCACGAAACAGGGGACGATCACCACGGTCGCCACGGCTCCGACGATCGTCCCCGCGAAGCGATAGACGCCGCGGCTGAGCGACGCGCCGGCCGAGCTTTGCGACACGATATAGACGGTGAGAATGGCCCAAAAGGGCTTCGGCAATCCCGCGCGCAGCGCGATGTAGTAAGCCAGCATCGCCGCGGCGAAGCTCTTCATCGAGAAGAGCAGTGCATCCGCATCCGCCCGCAGCGCAGGGTTCCCGGATTGAAGCGCGCACACGCGGGCGATTGCTGCGATGCCGGTGGTCGTGAAATGCCGGTTTGAAGGATGTTCGGTTCTCATGCCCCCGATTGTCGGCGCATTGCGCAACAAGATAAATTAGGTATCCTGTCAAAAAATCCCTTAATCATGCCAAACTCGATCATGCCGAATTCCAGCCGCTCGTCACGGTCGGCCGTTTCCGTCTTCGACCCCGACCTTGCGGATCGACCCGCGGTTGCACGCCTGCTCGACTTCGCCGAATACGAGGCGGAAGTGCCGGTGCACGTGCATCGGAGGGGACAACTGATTCTCGCGCTGCATGGGGCCGTCACCTGCACTGCGGACGATGAGATGTGGATCGTGCCGCCCAACTGCGGCGTCTGGATTCCGGGTGGTATGCCGCACAGCGCCAGGGCGACCGCGAATGCCCGGCTCAGCTACCTGTTCGTGGAGCCGGGAGCCGCAAGTCTGCCCGATGTCTGTTGTACCCTGTCGATTTCTCCACTGGTGCGGGAACTGGTCAACCGGCTGACCAGCGAAGTTTCGGACTACCTTCCGGACAGCCATGCCGGCCGGCTTGCAAGGGTGACGTTGGACGAACTGGCCGGGATGCCGCGTGAACACTTCAACCTGCCCATCTCCAATGATCCGAAGATCCGGACGATCGCCGACGCGCTGACAATCGAACCGTCCGACCGCAGCACATTGGGGCAATGGGCGAAGCGCGTCGCGATGAGCGAGAGGTCGCTGGCCCGATTGATGATCCGGGAGACAGGCCTGACGTTCGGACGCTGGCGCCAGCAGTTGCACCTTGTCGTCGCGCTTCGTGAATTGGCCAGCGGGGCGACGGTGCAGACCGTGGCGGACAAGCTGGGCTATGATTCGGTCAATGCCTTCATCACGATGTTCAAGAAGGCTCTGGGAAGCACGCCGGCACAGTATTTTGCGCAACGCAGCGCAAGGCTGTCACAGTCCCGAATTGAGAAGAGCCCGTCAGGTGTCGGGGGCAGGGCGCATAACCGATAGCTGAAGAGAGCAGCCATCTGGACGGCGGCGAGCGGAGGGCGGCGGCGTGACCGCCGCTCTCCGCCGCCTTAGGTTCAACCATGCGCGGCGTAGGCATCCATCACGCGGGTGGAATAGACCAGGATGGATGCGTCCGTCTTTGGGGCGGCGTTCAGAATGCGTCAGCCGATGCGCTCGATGGCGATAGCCGTGGCCTCTCCGCCGCCGATGCACAGCGAGGCCACGCCGCGCGTCAGTCCGCGCGCTGCCAGCGCGTGAAGCAGCGTCACGATCAGCCGCGCGCCGGTGGCGCCGATGGGATGGCCGAGCGCGCAGGCCCCGCCATTGACGTTCAGCCGGTCGGGCGCGATGCCCAGGTCGCGCTGTGCCGCCATGGCGACCACGGCGAAAGCCTCGTTGATCTCGAACAGGTCGACGTCGCCCACCGACCAGCCGACCTTGTCCAGCAGCTTGGCAATCGCCGGGATGGGGGCGGTGGTGAACCATGCCGGATCCTGGCTGTGGGTGGCATGGCCGCGGATCTCCGCCAGGATCGGCAGGCCGGCGGCTTCGGCGACCGAGCGCCGGGTCAGCACCAGCGCCGCGGCGCCGTCGGCATTGGCGGACGAACTGGCGGCGGTGATCGTCCCGTCGCGGCGGAAGGCCGGCTTCAGCGCTGGGATCTTGTCGGGCGAGACCTTCAGCGGGTTTTCGTCCTGCTCGACCAGCCGGTCGCCGCCTTTGGCGGGCACGGCGACGGGCACGATCTCCGCCGCGAAGGCGCCGCTTTCCACTGCCGTCCGGGCGCGCGTCAGCGTTTGGGCCGCATAGGCATCCTGTTCGGCGCGGGTGAAGCCGTAGGCGTCGGCCGTCGCCTCGCCGAAATCGCCCATGGCTCGGCCGCCCTCATAGGCGTCCTCCAGCCCGTCCAGCATCATGTGGTCCAGCAGCCGGTCATGGCCGATGCGATAGCCACCGCGCGCCTTCGCCAGCAGATAGGGAGCGTTGGTCATCGACTCCATGCCGCCGGCCACCACGATGTCGGCCGAACCGGCGCGGATCAGGTCATGGGCCAGCATGGTGGCCTTCATGCCCGAACCGCAGACCTTGTTGATGGTCGTGGCCCCCGTCGCATCGGGCAACCCGGCGCCGCGGGCCGCCTGCCGGGCCGGTGCCTGCCCCTGTCCCGCCGGAAGCACGCAGCCCATCAGCACCTCGCCGACGCTGGCGGGCGACAGGCCGGCCCGTTCCACCGCCGCGGCGATGGCGCGGGCGCCGAGTGCGGTCGCCGGCAGTGCCGCCAGCTCTCCCTGGAAGCGCCCGAGCGGCGTGCGGACGGCGGACACTATGACGACGGGATCCTGGTTGGAAGAGGGGTTCATGGTCACGGGTCTCCGGGTTCAGGACTCAACGGGGTGCTAATTAAATTATGATCGTCATGTTTGCATAATTGATGATGATCGTCATATATTTTGTCAACGGGTCATCGGACGATTTTCGGAAATGGCGCCGCTCAAGGTCCGGTCACGGAAGGTGCATCATGCGGGTGAGCAAGGAGCAGGCGGCGGAGAACCGGCGCCGTGTCGTGGAGGTGGCAAGCGGGCTGTTCCGCGAGCGGGGATTCAATGGGATTGGCGTCGCCGACCTGATGAAGGAGGCCGGGCTGACCCATGGCGGGTTCTACGGCCAGTTCGCGTCCAAGGAGGATCTGGCGGCGGAGGCCTGCGCCCGCGCGATGGAGGTGATGGCGGAGCGCTGGGACGGTTCGGCGGAGACGCCACCGGGTAACGAGGCGCTGGCGGCATTGCTGGAAAGTTACCTGTCCCCGCGTCACCGCGACCGCAGCGCCGCCGGCTGTCCCATTGCCGCGCTCGGCGTCGATGTGTCCCGGCAGGGCGGGGCTGTGCGCGGCGTCTTTACCCGGGGCCTGCGCCCGTTCATCGACAGGCTGCAACGGCTGGTGCCGGGCCGTTCGGCCGACGCGAAGCGCAAGGCCGCCCTCGCCACCCTGTCGGGCATGGTCGGTGCCCTGATCCTCGCGCGCGCCGTCGACGATCCCGCCCTGTCGGAGGAGATATTGGCGGCGGCACGCGAGAGTCTCGGCAGGCCGGGAGCGTCCGGCGAATAGCCGGCGGTTCGGGTCAGGCGATGCGGCGCAGCAGTTCGATCCGCAGCGGTTCGCCCAGCAGCGTGTCGAACTGCGCGGCGAGGCCGGTGAAAGCCGCAGCCTTCGCATGGGTGTCGAGCGCGGCCTGATTCTGCCAGACCTCGTACATCACGATGGTGCCGGGCCGCTCGCGGTTGACATGGGCGGAGTAGGCGAGGCAGCCCGGCTCCTTCAATACGGCAGGGACGATGGCGGTGATGGCGTCGGCCAGTGCCTGTTCCTGGCCGGGCTTGGCGACGAGATAGGCAACGAGTTGCACCTGATCGCTCGGCGGAATGCTCATTGCGGTGTTTCCCTTGTTAGGTGGCTGGTTTTGGGTGACTGGTGGAACGGCGGCTGCGGCGAGTCTGGCCCATGGACGGGGTCCTGGCAACCGGCCGCCGGAACGTGAGCCCAAGGGATAGGCCCGGCGGATCAAAAACAGAAATGCATAGTTCCGATTTCAACGAGAAGGAAATCGGATCGATCGCGCACGTGCCTCCCTGTTCAGACAGCGCATTTCCGGACATTCATCCGGACGAAAACGGACATGCTGCCCGGCCGTGATGGCCGGATTCGTGGTATATTTGACATTCCAGACGGAGCGATCACCGCATAGTCTTCGGTCAGCCGATGTGCTTCCGGGCTTGCGGCCTCGGAACGGAACAAGGCAGGCGAGGCGGAGAGGGACATGCTCACCATCGGTTTCGTGGTGTTCGACGATTTCCAGGTGATGGGAATGGCCGCGCTTTCGGCCTTCGAGATGGCGAATCTCGTTCTTGGCCGGCAGGCCTATCAAGTCGTCGTGCTGTCGGAGCAGGGTGGTCCGGTGCGCAATTCCCTGGGCTTCGCCGTCGAGACGCAGCCATTCGGCGACGGCTTTTACGACACGACCGTCACCATCGGGTCGCTGCGCGTCAAGCCGTCCACCCCCGGCCTGCTGGCCTATCTGCGCGAGGCCGCCGGCGCGTCGCGCCGGATCGCCGGCATCTGCACCGGCGCCTATGTGCTGGCGGAGGCCGGACTGCTCGACGGACGCCGTGCCACCACCCATTGGAGCCATGCCCGCACCCTGCAACGCCTCTACCCCGCCGTGAAGGTGGAGGAAGACCGCATCTTCAGCGTCGACGGCAAAGTCTGGACCTCGGCCGGGATGTCCGCCGGCCTCGACCTCGCCATGGCGCTGGTGGAGGATGATTTCGGCGCGGAGGTCGCCAAGGCGGTGGCGCGCAAGCTGGTGGTCTATCTGCGCCGCCCCGGCGGCCAATCGCAGTTCTCCGCCCTGCTCGATCTGGAACCGCGTTCCGACCGCGTGCGGCGGGCGCTGGTCCATGCCAAGGAAAACCTCAGGAACGAACTGTCGGTGGAGGAGCTGGCGGAGGCGGCGAACCTCAGCCCGCGCCAGTTCAGCCGTCTGTTCCGCCAGGAGACCGGCCAGACACCGGCCAAGGCGGTCGAGCATCTGCGGCTGGAGGCGGCGCGCGTGATGATGGAGGAGGGACGCCATTCGATGGACGTCATCGCCCGAGAAACCGGCTTCGCCGACCGCGAACGCATGCGCCGCGCCTTCCTGCGCGCCTATGGCCAGCCGCCGCAGGTGATCCGCCGGTCGGTGGAGAGCGTGCGCATATCGGCACCGGATTAAGCGGAGGCCCGGAATCCGGCAAATGCCGGAGCGGTCAATACCTAGATATGGCTCCGCAGATACTTGCAGCGCGGTAGCTTTTCACATCGCTGAAGACAGGGCGTCCACGGGGAATGTTCCATTTCTCCCGATGCCCTCACTTCGCCCACTTTTCCCCTGATAGAACGGACAAGCAGTCATGCAACTCACCGGCAATACCATCTTCATCACCGGTTCCACCTCCGGCATCGGCCGTGGGCTGGCCGAGGCATTCCACAAGCTGGGCAACCAGGTCATCATCGCCGGCCGGCGCAAGGCCCTGCTGGAACAGGTGACCGCCGCCAATCCCGGCATGAAGGGCATCGAACTGGACATCGCCGATCCGGTCAGCATCCAGGCCGCGGCGGAGCGGTTGGTCGCCGAGAACCCGACGCTGAACGTCCTCATCAACAACGCCGGCATCATGCCGTTCGACGATGCGTCCGGCCCGATGGACGACGCGCAGGCCCAGTCGCTCATCACCACCAACCTGCTTGGTCCCATCCGCATGACGTCGGCCCTGATCGAGCATCTGAAGGCGCAGCCGCGGTCGGTGATCGTCAACAACACCTCGGTGCTGGCCTATACGCCGCTGGCGACCACGGCGGTCTATTCGGCCAGCAAGGCGGCGCTGCACAGTTACACGCTTTCCCAGCGTTTCATGCTGCGCAACAGCAGCGTCACCGTCCAGGAGATCGCGCCGCCCTGGGTCAACACCGATCTGATCAAGAAGGGCGACGACCCGCGCGCCATGCCGCTGGATGCCTTCATCGAACAGACGATGGCGGCGCTGGGCACCGACGCGGAGGAGGCCATCGTCGAAAGCGCCCGCCCGATGCGCGACAACGCCGGCCCGAACGAGCATGCGCTGGTGATGGGCTTCAACAGCTACATCGCCGAGAACCCGATCCCGGTTTGATTGGCCCCGGTCTGGATTGCCCCGATCTCGATTGTCGAGGTCTGATCGGCTGACGGACGCACCGATCCCTGCCCGTCCGTGAGGCGCGGGGTCCGGCTGCCACGGTGGCCGGACGCCCGCCCTGGCCTGTCGGTGATCGATGGTCCGGCATAAGGGTTATGCAATCGCAGAGCGTCCGGATGCGTGACAAGAGGCTTGTCCAAGCTGTTGTCCCGGGATCGCCCATCCACGCATCCATTCAACGCCCCAGGAGACCATGGCTTTTGTCGCATGCAGCGCGCAAGCGCCCGCAGACCGCCGCGGACGGACGAACCGCCTTCTGACCACCCTGATCTGCCTCGCTTTCCTGTTCCTTTCCGTCATCGCAACGGCAGGCTCCGCCTTCGCGCAGTCCGTGCCGGCTGCGCCCGCGACGGCACAGGACCCGAGCCCGAGTGAAATCGGACACCTGATCGATTCGCTTGAGACCCCGGCCAAGCGCGAGGCGCTGCTCGATCAGCTCAAGGCTTTGCAGCAGGCCGAACAGGCGGCGAAGCCCGACCGGGAGCCGGAGGGGCTTGGCACCCGCCTGCTCACCATGCTGTCGTCGCGGTTGGACGATTTGGGGCAGGAGGTCCGGACGACCGGAGAGGTGGTCCTGTATGCCCCGCAGGAATTGCGCTGGCTGCAGCGGCAGGTGATGGATCCGGCGCGGCAGGCGACCTGGGCCTGGCTGTTCGCCGAACTCGCCCTTGTCGTGGTGGCCGGACATGCCGCCCGGCTGGTCGCCGCGCATCTGCTGCGGCGGCCCCGGTCGGTCCTGGCGGCGCGGCCGTTCCATTCCGCCATCGCCAAGGTTCCGCTGCTGCTCGTCCGCGCGCTGATGGATTTGGCACCCATCGCCGCCTTCGCCGTCGCCGGTTTCGGCGTGCTGGTGCTGATCGACCCGCCCAGCACGGTGCGGCTGCTGGGCATTGCCTTCCTGAACGCCAGCCTGTTCGTGCAGGTCGTGGTCCTGGTGATGCGGGGGCTTCTGTCGCCGCGCTCCACCAACCTGCGGCTGATACCCATGAGCGATGCCGCGGCGCGGCGGCTGCTGGTGTGGAGCCGCGCCATCGCCGTTTCGACCGTCTATGGCCTGTTCGCGGCCGGGACGGCGCGCACGCAGGGGCTGCCCGAGCAATCCTATGACACGCTGGTCAAGCTGGTCGGTCTTGCCGATGCCGTCATGCTGACGGTGCTGGTTCTGCAAAGCCGTGCCGCCGTCGCCTCCTGGCTGCGCGGGGAGATTTCGGCCGCTCCCGCGCCGGTGGAGCATGGGCAGGGTGCGGTGCCGGCGGCGAAGACAACGCGACCTGGCCGTATTCTGCGCGCCGCCGGCCGGCGGCTGGCCAATGTCTGGCACGCCGTCGCCATCCTTTACATCGTCGCCTTGTTCGGCATCTGGGCGCTGGAGGTCGAAGGCGGGCTGTGGTTCGTTCTGCGTGCCACCGCCGTTTCGCTGGTTGCGGTCGCGGTCGCCCGGATGATCGGGCGCGGGATCGCGCGTGGCTCCACGGCTCTGCGGCTCCGCCTGGACCGCCAGCGCTCCACCTGGGGCGACCGCCGGATAAAGCGTTACATCGGGCCCGGCACCCGGCTGCTGCATTGGGCTTTGGCAGCGGTGACCGGGCTGACCGTGCTGGACGCCTGGGGGCTGGACGTGCGCGGGACGCTGGAAACCGCGATGGGTTGGCGGTTCCTGGCGTCCGGCCTCGCCATCTTGCTGGTGGCCGCCATCGCGCTCGCGGTTTGGGAACTGACCAACGCGGTGATCGAGCGGAATCTGGCGACCACCGACCGCTATGGACATGCCATCCAGCGAAGCGCGCGCATCCGCACCCTGCTGCCGCTGCTGCGCAACGCCCTGATGGTGGTGCTGCTCACCTTCGTGACGCTGATCACCCTGTCGGAACTGGGGTTGGACATCGGGCCGTTGCTGGCCGGCGCCGGTGTCGTCGGTCTGGCCGTCGGCTTCGGTGCCCAGACGCTGGTGAAGGACGTCATCACCGGCCTGTTCATCCTGTTCGAGGACACCATCTCGGTCGGCGACGTGGTGAATGTCGGCGGCAAGGGCGGACTGGTGGAGGGAATCACCATCCGCACCATCCGCCTGCGCGATTTCGACGGAACGGTGCACACCGTGCCGTTCAGCGCGGTGACCAGCATCTCCAACATGACCAAGGACTTCAGCTTCTACGTGTTCGACGTGACCGTGGCCTATCGCGAGGATGTCGACCGCGTGGTGTCGGTGCTGCACGAGATCGGAGCGGGGATGCGCGCCGATCAGCGCTTCGCCCCGCTTATCCTGGAACCGCTGGAGGTGTTGGGCGTCGATGCCTTCCAGGACTCCGCCGTCCTGATCAAGGCGCGCATCAAGACCCTGCCGATCCAGCAATGGAACGTCGGCCGCGAATTCAACGGACGCATGAAGAAGCGCTTCGACGAGCTGGGGATCACCATCCCGTTCCCGCAGCGCATCCTGCACATCGCACCGACCAGCCTCGCCAAGGCGAGGACCTACGGCGAAGCCGCCGAATGACGGTGGTGGGCATCCATGCGATGCCCGTGTCAGCCGCAAGGGGGAGGTGTTCGCGAACCGGGACTACCTACAACCGGCGCGGCTCCTCCCACTGTTTGCCCGCAGGTCGGCGGGGCTGGGGTCACTGACCGAAAGTACTGGGGTATGCAGCCGTTCGTTGTCGATCCCGCGCGGAAAGTCATCTTACTTTTTTGTGCGATGACAAGCTTTTTAATTGGAATAATTTAAAGAACGCAAGTCAGCGCCTAAACATTCCAGAGTTTCTCCGGTGGAGAGAATCGACATGTTGCAAGTCGTCTTTCGCAGCCAGCTGACGAAGTTGTTATCCTATACCGATATCCAAAAGTTGTGTTTGATCTCCGCCAGGAACAACAGGAAGGCCGGGGTCACCGGCTTCATGGTCGAATGCGGCGGGGTTTTTCTGACGGTTATCGAAGGTGAAACCCGCGAGGCCGAAGAAACCTTCAATCGGATCCGTCATGACTCCCGGCACGACCATATGGAGATCGTCTATTCCGAAAATGGACTGGAACGGCGACGGTTCGGGGCTTGGTCGATGAACTTGATGTTCCTGGACGATGACACGTTCTGGCAAACCGTGTTCGGATCTGGCTTCTCCTGCGACGAGTTGCTGTCCTCCCGCGCATTGGAGCCGGCCTTTGCCCTCGGGTTGCTGGCCATGGCTTATCAGTACGCCTGCGCGCAGGCGAAGATCGCGCCGCATCCGACAGGCGTCCGACCGGGACGGATTCCGCGGATCGGCCACATGTTCCGCCGTTGAGGTCAATCCTCGGCGGAATTGCCGACCGTGCCCAGGGAACCGAGATACTGCTCCTCCCATTCGCGGCCGGCCTCCAATTCGCCGAACAGCCAGTCGCGGAACAGCTGGATCTTCGGCAACGCGGCGGTCGATTTCAGCGTGACGAAACCGTGCCCCTGCGCCCGCAGCCCATGGGTGGGGAAGGGGACGACGAGTTGGCCGGACTGAAGCTCCTGCCGGGCGAGAAGCAGGCTGTCCAGGCATACCCCCATGCCGTTCACCGCGGCGTTGATCGCCATGAAGGAGCGGTCGAAGCGCAGGCCGCGGTCCATGTCCAGATGAACGCTGCGATGCCGGCGCATCCAGTCGCGCCAGCCCAGGATGTTGACCTCCGAATGGATCAGGATGTGGCGGCCGAGGTCCTTCGGCTCGCGGATCGGATTGAGGCCGTTCGCCAGCGCCGGCGAGCACATCGGGACGATGATGTCCTCCGGAAACTGCTCCAGCACGCAGCCGGCCGGCGGTGGCCCGGGGTTGTAGCGGATGTCGACGTCCACCGCCCCCGCCGTCAGGTCGATGGGCGAGACCGAGGCCTGCAGCCGGATGTCGATGGCGGGATGCAGCGCCTTGACCCGGTTCAGCCGCGGCATCAGCCACTGGGTGGCGAAGCTGGGCATCGACCGGACGGTGAGGATCGTCGTCCCGCTGCCGGTGGTGGTGACGTTGCGGGTGGCGGCCTCCATCCGGGCGAAGGCGCCGATGATCTCGTTGGCGTAGGTCCGGCCGGCGTCGGTCAGGGCAACCGCCCGGTGAACACGATGGAACAGCGGAAGCCCCAACTGTTCCTCCAGAATTTTCACCTGATGGCTGATCGCCGACGGCGTCAGTCCCAGATCCTCCGCCGCGGTCGCGAAGGAACCGAGCCGCGCCGCGGCTTCGAAGGCTTGCAATGCCTTGATGGAGACCCGTTTCCGCATCGCACCCTTCAGATGAATTCAGTTCACCAATAAGCGATCTTATTCGTTTGTCGAATTCATCTCAAGACCATAGGATCACATCAATCATCGGCTGAACGAATCATCGGCAGCCTGATCGAAATCACCACAACCGAGCGAAACCGACGCTCCGTCGCGGCACCCCCTGTGCCGCCACGGCGGAGCCTGCTTCGACAAGAGGGAGCGAGCATGCTGCTGTCCAACAAGGTCTGCGTCATCACCGGCGCCGCGTCGCGCCGCGGCATCGGCCGGGCGACCGCAAGGCTTTTCGCGCTGCATGGCGGGCGCGCGATCATCCTGGACCTCGACGGCGCGCAGGCGGCCGAAGCCGCCGCCGAGCTGGGCGAGGCGCATCGCGGCTTGGCCTGCGACGTGACCGACCGCGACGCCTGCTTCGCCGCCGCGACCCGCGTGGTGGAGGAGTTCGGCCGCATCGACGTGCTGGTCAACAACGCCGGCATCACCCAGCCGCTGAAGTTCATGGACATCGGCCCGAAGAATTACGAGGCGGTGACCGACGTCAGCCTGCGCGGCACGCTGTACATGAGCCAGGCCGTCGTCCCCCACATGCGGGAGCGCAAGTCCGGCTCCATCGTCTGCATCTCGTCGGTGTCCGCGCAGCGCGGCGGCGGCATCTTCGGCGGCCCGCATTACAGCGCGGCGAAGGCCGGCGTGCTGGGCCTCGCCAAGGCGATGGCGCGCGAACTGGGGCCGGACAATGTCCGCGTCAATTCGGTGACTCCGGGCCTGATCCAGACCGACATCACCGGCGGCAAGCTGACCGACGAGCTGCGGGCGGAAATCCTGAAGGGCATCCCGCTGAACCGCCTGGGCGATGCCGAGGATGTGGCCCGCTCCTGCCTGTTCCTGGCGTCGGAGCTGTCCTCCTACATCACCGGCGCCACGCTCGACGTCAACGGCGGCATGCTGATCCACTGATCCCGAAATGCTGGAGACACCTTCCGTGGACACCGCACTCGACACCACCCCGCTGGGGCACAATGTGCCGCTGGCCGAACGCGCCTACCGCATCCGCCGCAACGCCCTGCTGATGGGCGAGGTGCAGGGGCAGGGCTACATCGGCCAGGCGCTGGACATCGCCGACGTGCTGGCGGTCTCCTACTTCCACGCCATGAAGTACCGCCCCGAGGACCCGCATTGGGAGGAGCGCGACCGCTTCCTGCTGTCCAACGGCCATTACGCCATCGCGCTCTACGCAGCATTGATCGAGGCCGGCATCGTCCCGGCGGAAGAGCTGGAGACCTACGGCAGCGACGACAGCCGCCTGCCGATGTCGGGCATGGCCAGCTACACGCCGGGCATGGAGATGTCGGGTGGCTCGCTCGGCCTCGGCCTCGGCATAGCCGTCGGCATCGGGCTGGGGCTGAAGCGCAAGAACTCCGCTGCCCGTGTCTACACGCTGTTCTCCGACGGCGAGCTGGACGAGGGATCGGTGTGGGAGGCCATCATGTCGGCCGCCCATTACAAGCTCGACAACCTGATCGCCATCGTCGACGTCAACAACCAGCAGGCCGACGGCCCCTCCACCCAGGTGATGGCGTTCGAGCCGCTGGTGGACAAGCTGGAAGCCTTCGGCTGGTTCGTCCAGCGGGTCGACGGCAACGACATGGACGCGGTGGTCGCGGCGTTCGATGCCGCCAAGTCGCACCCCGAGCCCAAGCCGCGGATGATCGTCTGCGACACGAAGATGGGCAAGGGCGTGCCCTTCCTCGAAGCCCGCGAAAAGAACCACTTCATCCGCGTCGACGCGCACGAATGGCAGCTTGCGCTCGATGCGCTCGACGCCGGGAGGACCGCATGAGCACCGCTGCCAACACCACCGCAAAGCCGCGCCTGAAGACCTCCGCCATGATCGCCTCGATCGCGACGGAAGGGCAGCGGACCAAGCCGGCGCCCTTCGGCCATGCGTTGGTCGAATTGGCGAAGCAGCGGAACGAGATCGTCGGCATGACCGCCGACCTCGCCAAATACACCGACCTGCACATCTTCGCCCAGGCCTATCCCGACCGCTTCTATCAGATGGGGATGGCTGAGCAGCTGCTGATGGGGGCCGCGTCCGGCATGGCGCATGAGGGCATGATGCCCTTCGTCACCACCTACGCCGTCTTCGCCTCGCGCCGGGCCTACGACTTCGTCCACCAGACGATCGCGGAGGAGAACCGCAACGTCAAGATCGCCTGCGCCCTGCCCGGGCTGACCTCCGGCTACGGCCCCAGCCATCAGGCAGCCGAGGATCTGGCGCTGATGCGCGCCATGCCGAACATGGTGGTGATCGACCCCTGCGACGCCCACGAGATCGAGCAGGTGGTGCCGGCGATGGCCGCGCACAACGGCCCGGTCTACATGCGGCTGCTGCGCGGCAACGTCCCGCTGGTTCTGGACGAGTACGACTACAAGTTCGAACTCGGCAAGGCCAAGCTGCTGCGCGACGGCGCCGACGTTCTGGTCATCTCGTCCGGCATCATGACGATGCGGGCGCTGGAGGTGGCGCAGCGGCTGGAGGCCGACAAGGTCGGCGTCGCGGTTCTGCACGTCCCCACCATCAAGCCGCTCGACACCGAAACCATCCTGCGCGAGGCGGCACGCACCGGCCGCATGGTGGTGGTGGCGGAAAACCACACCGTCATCGGCGGTCTGGGCGAGGCGGTGGCCGGCACCCTGCTGCGCGCCGGCGTCGCCCCGGTCTTCCGCCAGATCGGCCTGCCCGACGAGTTCCTGAAGGCCGGCGCCCTGCCGACCCTGCACGACCTCTACGGCATCTCAACCGACGCCATGGCGGCCAGCATCAAGGGCTGGCTGTAAGGGCCCTGGCGGGGAGCGGGGAAGCCATTTCCCTGCTCCTGCCACTGGTCCCTACCGTGTCCCCTGCCGCCCAAAAAAGCCAAACCACAGAATTCCGGAGAGGAAACCATGCTCAAGATGCCGTCCTTCCGCGCGACGTCCTTCCGCCCGAGCCGCCGCGCCGTTCTGGCCGCCGCCGGCGCCATGCCGCTGGTCACCATCCTGAAATACCCGGCTGACGCCGCCGAGTTCCAGTTCAAGTACGCCACCGGCCAGGACCCGACCCATCCCGTCAACATCCGCGCCCAGGAAGCGATCAACCGCATCCGCGAAGCGACCTCCGGCCGGCTGGACATCAAGCTGTTCCCGGCCAACCAGCTGGGCAGCGACACCGATCTGCTGGGTCAGGTGCGCAACGGCGGCGTCGAGATCTTCAATCTCAGCTCGCTGATCCTCGCCACCTTCGTCCCGGTGTCCGGCATCACCAGCATGGGCTTCGCCTTCAACGACTACAACGCCGTCTGGCAGGCGATGGACGGTGACCTCGGGAAGCACATCCGTGCCGAGATCGCCAAGACCCCGATCATGACGCTCGGCAAGATCTGGGACAACGGCTTCCGCCACGTCACCTCGTCCACCCGCGTCATCAAGACCGCCGACGACATCAAGGGTTTCAAGATGCGGGTGCCGCCGGCACCGGCGCTGACCTCGCTGTTCAAGGCCATCGGCGCCGCTCCCGCCCCGATCAATTTCAACGAGCTGTATTCCGCACTTCAGACAGTGGTGGTGGAGGGGCAGGAAAACCCGCTGGCGATCATCGCCACCGCCCGCCTGTACGAGGTGCAGAAGACCTGCAGCCTGACCGGCCATGTCTGGGACGGCTATTGGGTGCTGGGCAACAAGCGCGCCTTCGCCAAGCTGCCGGCCGACGTCCAGGCCATCGTAGGCCGTGAACTGGACCGGTCCGGCGACGACCAGCGCGCCGACATCGCGGCCCTGAACGACAGCCTTCAGAAGGATCTGGCCGCCAAGGGGCTGACCTTCCACACGGTCGACCGCGAGCCGTTCCGCAAGGCGCTGTCCTCGACCAGCTTCTATGCGGAGTGGAAGGACAAGTACGGCGCGACCGCCTGGGAGCTGCTGGAGAAGGTGTCCGGCAAGCTGGGCTGAGACTGCCTGGGCCGAGACTGCCGTCGATGAGACACGGCCGATCCGCATCCCTGCCCCGAACCCGGTTCGATGGGCACCGCGAATGCGGACCGGCCGTCCCGTCAACCGATCGTCCATCCGAAGGATCGGCATTCCATGAACACTCCCGTCAATGCGGCGACCGCGTCACTACACTCCTCCGGTCAGCCGGCCCACGCCGCCGGCTGGCTTGACCGTCTCGACCGGGGCATCGGGTTCCTGGTGGAATTTCCTGCGGCCTTGCTCGTCGTTGCCGAAGTCGGCGTGCTGCTGGTCGGCGTCATCTGGCGCTATCTTCTCCACAGCCCGATCATCTGGTCGGACGAGCTGGCCTCCATCCTCTTCCTGTGGCTTGCCATGTTCGGCTCGGTCGTGGCGTTGCGCCGGGGCGAGCACATGCGGATGACGGCGCTGGTCGGCATGCTGGGGCCGCGCGCCCAGGCCTTTCTCGACGTTCTCGCGATAGCCGCGGCGCTGGCCTTCCTGCTGCTGATGGCCGAACCCGCCTATGAATTCGCGGCGGAGGAGGTATGGGTCACCACGCCGGCCCTCGACATCGCCAATTCCTGGCGCGCGGCGGCGCTGCCGGTCGGCATCGTCCTGATGATCACGGTCGCCCTGCTGCGGCTGGCCCGCCTCGGCCGCGCCACCGACGTGCTGTGGGCGGCGCTGGCGGTGGCCGCGACAATCGGCGCCGCGATGCTGGCCGGTCCGGTCTTCGCCGGGCTCGGCAACCTCAACCTGCTGCTCTTCTTCGTCGTCGGCGTCGGGGTGATGGTTTTCCTCGGCCTGCCGATCGCCTTTTCCTTCGGGCTCGCCACCTTCGGCTACCTGTCGCTCGCCACCTCGACCCCGGCCATCGTCTTGGTCGGCCGCATGGACGAGGGGATGAGCCACCTGATCCTGCTGTCCGTGCCGCTGTTCGTCTTCCTCGGCCAGCTGATCGAGATGACCGGCATGGCCCGCGCCATGGTCGGTTTCCTGGCCAGCCTGCTCGGCCATGTGCGCGGCGGCCTGTCCTATGTGCTGATCGGCGCAATGTATCTCGTGTCGGGCATTTCCGGTTCCAAGGCGGCGGACATGGCGGCGGTGGCGCCGGTGCTGTTCCCAGAGATGAAGGCGCGCGGCGCGAAGCCCGGCGATCTGGTCGCCCTGCTGTCGGCCACCGGCGCCCAGACGGAAACCATCCCGCCGTCGCTGGTCCTGATCACCATCGGGTCGGTCACCGGCGTGTCGATCGCCGCCCTGTTCACCGGCGGATTGCTGCCCGGCATCGTGCTGGGTCTGGCGCTCGCCGGGTTGGTCTGGTGGCGCTACCGCAACGAGGATCTGTCTCATGTCCGCCGCGCCAGCCGGGGCGAGATCGGCAAGGCGTTCCTGATCGCCCTGCCCGCCATCGCCCTGCCCTTCATCATCCGCGCCGCCGTGATCGAAGGCGTGGCGACCGCGACCGAGGTGTCGACCATCGGCATCGTCTATGCCGTGATCGCCGGGCTGCTGGTCTACCGCCAGTTCGACTGGCGCCGCATCTATCCGATGCTGGTCGAGACCGCGGCCCTGTCCGGCGCCATCCTGCTGATCATCGGCGCCGCCACCGGCATGGCCTGGGCGCTGACCCAATCGGGCTTCTCCAACACCCTGGCCACGGCGATGCGCGAGATGCCTGGTGGCGTGCCGGTGTTCATCGCGGTGTCCATCGTCGCCTTCATCATCCTGGGCAGCGTTCTGGAAGGCATTCCCGCCATCGTGCTGTTCGGTCCGCTGCTGTTCCCCATCGCCCGACAGATCGGCGTGCATGAGGTCCACTATGCGATGATCGTCATCCTGGCGATGGGTATCGGCCTGTTCGCTCCCCCCTTCGGTGTCGGATACTACGCCGCCTGCGCCATCAGCCGGATCAGCCCTGACGAAGGCATGAAGCCGATCCTCGGCTATCTGGCGGCGCTGGCCGTCGGCCTGATCCTGGTCGCCGCCTTCCCCTGGATCTCGATCGGCTTCCTCGGCTGAAACGGCCGGTCAACAAGGATCATCACATGACGACAGTCGGTTTCATCGGCCTCGGTTCCATGGGAATGCCCATGGCGCGCAATCTGCTGGCGAAGGGCTTCGCCGTCCAGGGCTTCGATGTGCGGGCCGGGAGTGTCCGGACGCTGGAAGGCGCCGGCGGGAAGGGCGCCTCAAGCGCCGCCGCTGCCGCGGCTGGTGCGGACGCGCTGGTGCTGATGGTGGTCAATGCCGCGCAGGCTGACGCCGCCCTCTTCGCCGACGGCGCGCTGGAGGCTTTGCCGGTAGGCGCTTCGGTGATCCTGATGGCGACCTGTCCGCCGGGCGCCGTCGCCGCCCTGGCCGAGCGGGTGGAGGCCGCCGGCCGCCGCTTCGTCGATGCGCCGGTTTCCGGCGGGGTGGTGGGGGCGGTGGCGGGAACGCTGTCGATCATGGCCGCCGCCGATGCAACGACCGTGGAACGGGTGCGCCCGATCCTGGCGGCGATGGGCGACAAGGTCTTCCATGTCGGCGAGAAGCCGGGGCAGGGGGCCACGGTCAAGACCGTCAACCAGTTGCTGTGCGGCGTCCACATCGCCGTGGTGGCGGAAGCCTTCGCGCTGGCCGCGAAGGTCGGGGTCGATCTCGACATCCTGCTGCAGATCATGAGCGGGTCGTCGGCGTCGAGCTGGATGCTGAAGGACCGCGGCCCGCGCATGCTGGAGGCGGATCCCGAGATCACCAGCGCGGTGGACATCTTCGTCAAGGATCTTGGGATCGTGCTGGAGGCCGGGCGCGACGCCAAGGCGGCGCTGCCGCTGGCCGCCGTCGCCCACCAGATGTTCCTCGCCACCTCCGGCCGCGGCGAAGGGGCGATGGACGACAGTCAGGTCATCCGCAGCTATCACGCGGTGAACGGAACCGCCGGGGGGCGGCCCGAAGGGAGGCAATGATGGAGCGCATCGTCTTCCTCGACCATGACACCATGGGGGCGGACATCGCGCTGCGCCGTCCCAATGTGCCGCATGAGTGGACGCAGTATGGCCGCACGGCGCCGGAGCAGATCATCGAGCGGGCACACGGGGCGACCGTCCTGATCGTCAACAAGGTGCCGATCCGCGCTGAGACGTTGGCGCAGATGCCCAATCTGCGTTTCGTCGCCGTGGCGGCAACCGGGACCGACAATGTGGACGTCGCAGCCTGCCGCGCGTGTGGAATTGCGGTGTCGAACGTCCGCGCCTATGCCATCCACACGGTGCCGGAGCATGTCTTCGCCCTGATGCTGGCGCTGCGCCGATCCCTGCCGGCCTACCGGGAATCGGTGGCGGCGGGGGCGTGGCAGGCCTGTGGGCAGTTCACCCTGCTGGACCACCCGATCCGCGACCTGCACGGCTCGACGCTCGGCATCGTCGGGCGCGGCGCCATCGGGCAGGCGGTGGCAACCATCGCCCAGGCCTTCGGCATGCGCGTTCTGTTCGCCGGCCGCAAGGGGGAGGCGGCCGGGGGACCGGACCATGTGCCGTTCGACGCGGTTCTGGCCGAAAGCGACGTTCTAACTTTGCATTGCCCGCTGACGCCCGCCACCCGCCACCTGCTGGGCGGGGCGGAGTTCGCCCGGATGGCGCGCCGGCCGCTGGTCATCAACACCTCGCGCGGCGGGCTGATCGACGACATGGCGCTGGTCGGCGCGCTGGAAGGCGGGCTGATCTCCGGCGCCGCCGTCGACGCCACGGCGGTGGAGCCGCCGCCGGACGACCATCCCTTCCTCCGCCTCGCCGGGCGCACCGATTTCCTGCTGACCCCGCATATCGGCTGGGCCAGCGTCGAGGCGCGGCAGGCCGTCGCCGAGCAGGTGACCGCCTGCATCGAAGCCTTCGCGGCCGGGCGCCCGATCAATCTGGTGACGTGACCGCGCCGCCCCACGACATTCCGCATTCCCGAAAGGACCACTTGATGCCCAGCGTCGATCCGCGCCGGATGGCGAACGCGATCCGCTTTCTGTCCATGGATGCCATCGAGCGCGCAGGCGAGGGGCATCCCGGCACCCCGCTCGGCGCCGCCGACATCACGACGGCGCTTTCCACCCGGCACCTGAAGTTCAACTCCGCCGACCCGCTGTGGTTCGACCGCGACCGCTTCGTCCAGTCGAACGGCCATGGCTCGATGCTGATCTACTCGCTGCTGCATCTCAGCGGCTACGAGGCAATGACGCTGGACGAGATCAAGCGCTTCCGCGTGTTGGGGCCGCACACCGCCGGTCATCCGGAAATCCACCAGTCCTGCGGCATCGAGGTGACGACCGGCCTGCTGGGAGCTGTTCGAGCAACAGGATCAGGCCTATCGCCGCGCCGTCATCGACCGCTCCACCTTGCGGGTCACCGTCGAGGCGGCGGTGGTCCAGGGGTGGGAGCGTTACATCGGCGAGGATGGCGGCTTCGTCGGCATGACCGGCTTCGGTGCGTCCGGCGCGGTGCCCGACCTCTACCGCCACTTCGGCATCACGCCGGATCGGGTGGCGGAGGAGGCGCGGGCAACGCTTTAACGGTCCTCAGATCTCACGCTTGCCCATCTGGTCGGCGATGTAGTCGGCCTGCCGGATCGCCAGCGCGACGATGGTCAGGGTCGGGTTTTCCGACCCGCCGCTGGTGAACTGGCTGCCGTCGGACACGAACAGGTTCTTGACGTCGTGCGCCTGTCCCCATTTGTTGACGACGCCGTCGCGGGCGTTGGCGCTCATGCGGTTGGTGCCGAGATTGTGGGTGGAGGGGTAGGGCGGGGTGTGGATGGTCCGCACCGCCCCCACCGCGTCATAGACCGCCGACCCGCGGCCATAGGCGTGGGTGCGCATAGCGATGTCGTTGGGGTGGTCGTCGAAATTGACGTTGGGGATGGGCAGGCCGAACTTGTCCTTCTCGGACGCGTGCAGGGTGACGCGGTTGGTCTCGCGCGGCATGTCCTCTCCCACCAGCCACATGCCGGCCATATGGTCGTAGGCATCCAGCGCCGAACTGAAATCGCGGCCCCAGGCGCCGGGATCGAGGAAGGCCGCCATGAAGGGCACGCCGAGCGACAGCGTTTCCATCTCATAGCCGCCGACGAAGCCGCGGCGCGGGTCGAAGCGGGATTCGTCGCGGATGATGCCGGCCATGGTGGTGCCGCGGTACATGTGCACCGGCCGGTCGAACAGCGCATAGACCGAGCCGGTCATGTGCCGCATGTAGTTGCGCCCGACCTGACCGGACGAGTTCGCCAGCCCGTCCGGGAACATCGTCGAGGCCGAGTTCAGCAGCAGGCGCGGGCTTTCGATCGAGTTGCCGGCGACCGCGACGATGCGGGCCTTCTGCCGGTGGATGGCGCCGGTGCTGTCGGCATAGAGCACGGCATTGACCTTGCCCTTCGCGTCATGCTCGATCTTCAGCACCTGGGCGTCCGGCCGGACCTCCAGATTGCCGGTGGCCTCGCCCTTGGGGATCTCGGTGTAGAGGGTGGACCATTTCGCGCCCGATTTGCAGCCCTGGAAGCAGAAGCCGATCTGCTGGCAGGAGCCGCGGCCGTCGCGCGGCTTGCTGTTGATCGACATGTTGCCGGTGTGGAATTCGGCATAGCCCAGCTTCTTGGCGCCGGCCGCCAGCACCTTGTAATTGTTGTTGCCGGGCAGGCGCGGGATGCCGTTGGTGCCGGTCGTCCCCATCTTGAACTCGGCCTTGTCGTAATAGGGCTCCATCTCCGCCAGCGTCACCGGCCAGTCGAGCAGGTTGGCGCCCTCCACCTCGCCGTAGGTCGTGCGCGCCTTGAACTCATGCTCCTGAAAGCGGAGAGAGGCGCCGGCCCAGTGCACGGTGGAGCCGCCGACCGCCTTGACGATCCAGGCCGGCAGGTTGGGGAAGTCCTTCGCCACCCGCCATGTGCCGGACGTGGTGCGCTTGTCCAGCCAGGAGATCTGCGAAAAGCTCTTCCATTCGTCATTCACGAAATCCTGGATTTCGTGACGCTTGCCGGCTTCCAGGCAGACGACCTTGATGCCCTTCTGGGCCAATTCGTTCGACAGGGTGCCGCCGCCGGCCCCCGATCCGATCACCACCACGACGCTGTCGTCGTCCATTGCGAATTTCGCAACCATGTCTCGGTCCTCCCCCATTTTTCGGGCATTCAGTGGACGTTCATTCAGGCCAGCCGGTGGTGCCGTCAGGCGTCCTTGATCCAGTCGATGTCGTCGAAGCCGCGGTGGATGTAGCCGCCATATTCGGCCGAGGCCCCTTCGTAGCCGAGCTTCGCCCAGACCTCCGGCTGGTTGTAGAGAGCGACCACCATGTCGCCGCGGACCTTGGCGAAGAACGGCGTGGTCTCGATGGATTTCAGCACCGCCACGCGGTCCTTTTCCGCCTTGATGGCGGCGTATGGCGAGCCGTGCAGCTTGCGCGCCGCGGCGTCGAGGGCAACCGCGCCTTCATTGAGCTGGCCGGCCAGGGTGGCATCCTTTGCCGCCGCCTGGTCCATCGAGGCCAGCGCCGTCTCGTAATAGGCGTCGCTCAGCCGGTCGTGCGGATAGAGGTCACGCACCATCACCAGCAGGGTCTTGGCGGCGTCGGGCTTGACGACGGTCAGTGCCTCGGCCCAGGCCGGTGTCGCTCCGATCGACACGATGCCGCCGGAAACCGCGCCGGCCGCCGCCATCGACGCGGCGGAGGTCTTCAGAAAGTTGCGCCGGTTGAGCCGTATCCGTTTGTCGAGAACGCGCATGATCGACGTCTCCTTCCCTTGGTTCGGTTGTTCTTGATGTCCGGATTCAGCGGTAGCGGCCGTGGCGTTGCAGGACCTCGGTCTTGTAGCCGTCCGGATCGGTGATGAAGAAAAAGCGGGCCAACAGGGTGCCGCCGGGGGCGAATTCCTTCACCGGCGTCACCGGGAAGCCCAGGGCGGACATGCGGGCGTGTTCGCCGTCCAGATCGTCCACCGCCACCGCCATGTGGCCGTAGCCGTCGCCGTGGGTGTAGGGCGCGGTGCGGTCGTGGTTGACCGTCAGCTCCAGTTCCATGTCGTTTTTGGCATTGCGCAGGTAGATCAGCGTGAAGCCGTCGAACGCCAGCCGCTCGGCCGGTTCGAGCCCGAAGGCCTTGGCGTAGAAGTCCAGCGACCGCTGTTCGTCGAGGACGCGCACCATCATGTGGATGATCTTGGCCATGATGTTTCTCGCGAAGTCTTTGGTGGGGCGGCACTAACCTTTGGCCTTGGCCTCCAGGAACTGGACGATGCTCTTGCGGATGGCGTCGTCGTCCTGTCGGTAGTTCATGTAGCTGCCGGGAACGAACTGGTTGGAGTTCGCCAGCCAGCGTTCCAGATGGCCGGCGTCCCAGGCGAAACCGGCACCGCGCAGCGCATCCGAATATTCGAAGCCGTCGGCCGTGCCGGCCTTGCGACCGATGACGCCGAAGAGCGGCGGTCCGGCGCGCGGCCCGTCGTCCTTCTTCACCGAATGACAGGTTCCGCATTGCTGCCGGAACAGCGTCTCGCCATCCGCCGCCGCGGATTTCCGCGTGAAGGGCGAGAAGGGTATGGACAGAAGGAGCAGCAACATCACCCAGCGGTGCGGCGACATCCTCGCGTGCATCGCATGCCTCATTGTTTGAAAATCCTCCCGAAGCGGGGCGCCGGCACTTCGGGCCAGCCGGAGCGGCGCCGTCGATCCGATAGAGCAAGGGGCATGCCACGCCGCGGAAAGCCGCGACGAACAAGCACAGAAGCCGGTTTTGATCGATCTGCCCGATTCCGGCCGTCCCATCTGTTTCATTCTGGGACAACGCAGTGCGACAAATTGTCCCGTAATGAGACAGTGCGTGACACCAACCGTCTTTAAAAACGGCGATTCCCGGTGGGTCGCGCTTCTGGCACGTCGGTTGCTTTATGGCGTTGGCGATGCGGCTGCCCCGGTTCGGCGGCCGCAAGCGGCCTGAGGCTGCGCACCACATCGTCGCGCCGCCACCGTCGTGCCGTTGCCCATCCCGCCCTTCAGACTGCCGGTGTCCCGTCATCCGGCATGCGCGGCCGACGCGGTCCTTCAGGTCCGATCCACAAGCCCGACCATCGCATCAACATCATCAAAATCATGGGGAGAGACGACATGCCGGATGGATTGACGCTGAACAAGATCACCAGCCAGAAAGGCATCGGCATCACCGAAGCGGCGCGCCGCGTCGCCGATCTCGGTTGGACGCCGTCATACGTCAAGGAGGCGATGGCCTTTCCGACCGACTACAAGATCTCCAAGGCGCCGCGCGACCCGATGAAGCAGGTCCTGCGCTCCTACTTCCCGATGCAGGAGGAGAAGGACAACCGCGTCTACGGCGCCCTGGATGCGGCGCTGCGCGGCGACATGTTCCGCAATGTGGAGCCGCGCTGGATCGAGTGGATGAAGCTGTTCCTGGCGATCATCCCCTTCCCGGAAATCTCGGCGGCGCGGTCGATGGCGACGCTGGGCCAGCTGGCGCCGGGCGACGACCTGCGCACCGGCTTCACCATGCAGATGATCGACGAGTTCCGGCACTCGACGATCCAGATGAACCTCAAGAAATGGTACATGGAGAACTACATCGACCCGGCCGGGTTCGACATCACCGAGAAGGCGTTCGGCAAATGCTACGCCACCACCATCGGCCGGCAGTTCGGTGAGGCCTTCCTGACCGGCGACGCCATCACCGCGTCGAACATCTATCTGCAGGTCGTGGCGGAGACCGCCTTCACCAACACGCTGTTCGTCGCCATGCCGTCGGAAGCGGCGCGCAACGGCGATTATGCCCTGCCCACTGTCTTCCTGTCGGTGCAGAGCGACGAATCCCGCCACATCGGCAACGGCCATTCCATGCTGATGTCGGTGCTGAAGGAGCCGGACAACCATCTGCTTCTGGAACGCGACATCCGCTATTCCTTCTGGCAGAACCACATGATCGTCGATGCCGCCATCGGCACGATCATCGAGTACGGCACAAAGAATCGCGACAAGAACAAGGAATCCTACGCCGAGCTGTGGCACCGCTGGATCTTCGAGGATTACTACCGCACCTACATGCTGCCGCTGGAGAAGTACGGCATCAAGATCCACCATGACGATGTTCACGAAGCCTTCGACAGCATCGTCAAGAAGAACTACGTCCACAAGATCGCGCAGTTCTTCTCTGCCGGCTGGTGGGCCAATTTCTGGCGCATCGAGGCGATGACTGAACGCGATTTCGAGTGGTTCGAAAGCAAGTATCCGGGCTGGTACGACGAGTTCGGCGTCTGGTGGGAAAATTACGCCAAGCTCAGCAAGCCCGGCAGCGTGCCGATCACCTTCGCCGACACCGGCTACGTCTATCCGCACCGCTGCTGGTCGAGCCTGGTGCCCTGCGTCATCCGCGAGGATTTCCAGATCGACGAGGTGGACGGCGAGCTTTACACCTACGCCTCCGAGGTCGACCGCTGGACCCACAAGGAGGCTTTCGCCGCCGAATACCAGGGCCGTCCGACCCCGGCGATGGGGCGTTTCTCCGGCCGGCGCCAGTGGGAGGAGGTCTATGAC
Organism: Azospirillum oryzae; assembly: GCF_008364795.1. Taxonomy (GTDB): domain Bacteria; phylum Pseudomonadota; class Alphaproteobacteria; order Azospirillales; family Azospirillaceae; genus Azospirillum; species Azospirillum oryzae. The sequence goes on from NZ_VTTM01000011.1 coordinate 47,854, forward strand.
GGCTGGGACCTCGCCGACGCCATCCAGGACATGGGCTTCGTCCGTCCCGATGGGAAGACTCTGGTCGCCCAGCCGCACCTGTCCTTCGAAGAGAAGGACATGTGGACGCTGGACCATGTGCGCGGCCACACCATCCGCAGCCCGCTGCTGGCGCTCCGCGAAATGACGCCGCAACAGCGTCAGGCGCATGTCGAGGAATACCGCAAGGGCTTCAAGATCCGCCGGGTCTGATCCCCCGCCCATTCACTCGGGCCCGTCCCCCTTTCCGTTCCCCCTTTCCGGATGGAGAGGGGGAACGGGATCCCCTGCGGACATCACAGGCGGACATCACCGCGGAGATCGAAAGACCATGACCGCACAAGCGCTGCACAACAGCCCGGCCGTTCACACGGTGCGGCTGGAGCCGGTCGGCATCGAAATGGAGGTCGCGGAAGGGGAAACCATCCTCGATGCGGCCTTCCGCCAGGGCGTCTCGCTGATGCATGGCTGCAAGGAGGGGCAATGCTCCGCCTGCAAATGCCTGCTGATCGACGGCGACGTGGAGATGCTGAAATACTCCACCTTCGCGCTCTCCGATCCGGAGCGCGACAGCAACCACATCCTGCTCTGCCGCTCGCTGGCCTATAGCGACGTGGCGGTGGAACTGCTGAATTACGACGAGGATCTGCTGTCCCGCTCCATTCCGGTGAAGGACTTCGATGCGCGGCTGGCGGCGGTGGAACAGTTGACCCACGACATCGTCGGCATCGCGCTGGACCTCGACCAGCCGATGAAGTTCTGGGCCGGACAGTACGTCGACATCACGCTGCCCGGGGTCGGCCTGACCCGCTCCTTCTCGATGGGAAATCCGCCGGCGGACGGCAACCGGTTGGAGTTCATCATCAAGAAATACCCGGACGGCGCCTTTTCCCGCCAGCTGGACGGCGGCCTGTCGGTCGGCGACCGGGTGAGCGTCCGCGGTCCCTACGGCACCTGTTTCCGCCGCGAGGAGCGGGACGGGCCGATGATCCTGGTCGGCGGCGGATCGGGCATGGCGCCGCTGCTGTCGATCCTGCGCGATCAGGCCGCAAGCGGCGAGACGCGGCCGGTGCGCTTCTTCTACGGCGCCCGCAGCCGACGGGACCTGTTCCACCTCGACCTGTTCGAGGAATTCGCCCGCAGCCTGCCGGACTTCGTCTTCATCCCCGCCCTGTCGCATGCCGAAGAGGGCGATGGCTGGACCGGCGAGACCGGCTTCATCCACGAGGTGCTGCGCCGGCACCTGTCCGACATGGCGGAGGTGGAGGAGGCCGACGTCTTCTCCTGCGGGCCGCCGCCGATGATCGACGCGGTGCTGCCGGTCCTGCAGATGGCCGGCATCGATTCCGCGCGCGTCTATTTCGACAAATTCACCCCCGCCACCCGCTGAGCCGGGATTTTGCAAATACGGGAGGAAAGACGATGACCATGCAGGAAACCGAAACCACATCCGCCGCCGCCGGAGCCAAGGTATTTCCGGGCTCCGACAGCCGTCGCTACAACTACTTCGAACCGAAGGGCCGCAAGGCCACCCATTACGAGGACGTGACGGTCGACGTCCAGCCGGATCCGGAACGTTATCTGCTCCAGAACTGGATCATCTCCTTCGGCGACGGCACGCCCACATATTCCAAGGACTGGACCGCGCTGAAATGCACGGACTGGCACGGCTTCCGCGCGCCTGACCAGGAATGGGAGCGCACCCATTACCAGCGCCAGTCCACCATCGTCGGCATGATCCAGAACGTGGTGGAGAACGCGCGCCGCGCCGGTGCGCCCCAGCGCTTCGACAAGGCCTGGGTCGCCGTGCTGCAGAACCATGTCGGTGCCTTCAAGCATGCCGAATATGGCCTGGGCACCGCGCTGATGCGGGCGCAGCGCTACGGCTACACCCAGATGGTCAACAACGCCATCCTGACGAACGCCTCCTACAAGCTGCGCTTCGCCCAGGACCTGACGCTCTATCTGGCGGAGGTCGGCAGCGATATCGGCGGCTTCGATCTGGACGCCGGCAAGGCGCACTGGCTGGACGACCCGATCTGGCAGCCCTGCCGCGAAGCGGTAGAGCATATCCGCGCCGCGACCGACTTTCTTGAGCAGTATTTCGCCGTCAACCTCGTCTTCGAGCCGCTGGTGGGCGAGCTGTTCCGCAGCGGCTTCGTCATGCAGGTGGCCGCCGCGCAGAACGACTTCTCCACCCCATCTGTCATCTCGGCGGCAGAGGCCGACTATGAGCGGAACCTCGCCAACGCGGTGGAACTGTTCGCCCTGCTGCTGCGCGACCCGGCGCACGGGGAGGACAACCGGATCATGCTGCAGAGCTGGTTCACCCATCACGGCGGGCTGGCGGTGAAGGCGGCGTTGCAGCTTCAGCCGCTGTGGTCGCTGCCGCGGGTCAAGGCGGCGAGCTTCGCGGACGCCTTCGAACGGGCGCGCAACCGCGTCGCCGCCATCGGGCGCGAGATCGGCATCGACGCCGACCTGCCGGCCCTGCCGCCGGTCGAGGTCGGGCAGGTCGCAACTCCGGCTGCCGCTGCGGCCGCAGTTACCGCTCCAGTCAATGGCGCCGCGGCCGAGTGATCCTTCCTGCATCTCCGCCACAAGAGGACGAAGACCATGAGCGTCACCACCGTGCAGCAGCTTTTCAAGCCGCTGAAGGACATCACCCAGGACGGCACCATCTCCCACCAGTGCGGCGTGACGATGAACGACAGCGTCGAGGCGCGCTGCATCGCCGAGGTGATGGAGAGCAAGCCCGGCATCACCGTCACCTATCTGCCGGCGATGATCCGGATCGACGGCGAGGGCAAGATCGAGTTCAAGATGAGCGAGATCGGCGAAGCTCTCGGCCGCGAGATGACCCCGCACATCTTCGAGATCTCCACCTCCACCCACTATGGCCGCATGGTCATGATCGACGAGGACACCGTCGTCCTCTTCGGCAACATGGATGACGCGCTCGCCTACGAGTGAGATCTCCCTCTCCCGTCCCGGGAGAGGGAAGGGGCCCATGCGGAGCATGGGAAGGGTGAGGGGTGATCCAAGGATCAGGACTCCATGTCCGGATAGCCCCTCACCCTCCCGCCTTCGGCGGGTCCCTCCCTCTCCCGGGGCGGGAGAGGGTATTTGATTTTCAAATCCACAAAACCAACAACGGGAGGGACAGACGCCATGCCGAAAATGATGCTGCACCGTGCCGAGGCGCGGGCCGCGCTTGCCCGTGGGGTGGGCAAGCTGGCGCTGGCGGTGCGCGGCACGCTGGGGCCGAAGGGGACGAACGCGATCATCGACCGCCCCATCGGCACGCCGATGATCTCCCGCGACGGCGTCAGCATCGCCGCCGAGATCGAGCTGCCCTGCCGCTTCGAGAATATGGGCGCCCAGGTGGTGCGCGAGGTATCCAAGCAGACCAACGACGTGGCCGGCGACGGCACCACCACCGCAACCGTGCTGGCCGACGCACTGATCCAGGACGGCGTTTCCGTGCTCGCCGATGGCCATGGCTCGGTCGAACTGGTGGAGGGAATGGAGCGCGCTTGCGGCTTCGTCGTAGACCACCTCCGCGGCATGGCCCGGCCGCTGGAGCGCGATGCGCAGTTGGTGCAGGTGGCGACCGTCGCGGCAACGGATCCGGTGCTGGGCCGACTGGTGGCGGATGCGCTGCGCCGGGTCGGGCCGGAGGGCGTGATCGACATCGAATACGGCCAGCCGGGCGCGCCGACCGCGCTGCATGTGCTGGAGGGCATGGTGCTGGACCGCGGCTTCCTGTCCCATCACATGGCGACCGAGCCGACCGGCCAGACCGCCGTGCTGGAACGGCCCCGTATCCTGATGACCGACCACAAGATCGCCGATCCGGAACCGATCCTGCGCCTGATCGACCGCCTTGGAGACAAGCGTCCTCTGCTGGTGGTCGCCGACAGTGTCGCGCCGGAGGTGGTGGCGGCGCTGATGGCGTTGCGCCGCGACGGACGGGCCACGGTGGTGGCGATCAATCCTCCTGAATTCGGCCATTGGCGTCAGGCGATGATGGAGGACATCGCGATCCTGACCGGCGGGCGCGTTATCGCCCGCGACCTCGGCGGGCGGCTCGACAGCGTGACGGCGGATGATCTGGGGGGCGCCGACCGCATCGAGGTGTCCGCCGGCCGCACCACCCTCCTGCGCGGCCATGGCGATCCGGACGCGCTGGCCGCCCGCCGCGCCCTGGTGCAGCGCCAATGGGAGGAGGCGCCGCCCAACATCGAACGGGACAAGCTGTCCCAGCGGCTGGCGAAGCTGACGCACGGCACCGCGCTGATAGAGGTCGGCGGCGCGACGCCGGTGGAACAGAAACGCACCGCCCAGCTTCTGGAGGATTCGCTCGCCGCAGCCCGCGCGGCTCTGGCGGAGGGGGTGGTGCCGGGCGGCGGCACCGCGCTGGCCCGCGTCGCCCCGCTGCTCGACCGCTTGGCCGCGGATGTGGGGGAAGGCGAGCGCGCGGGGGTAAAGCTGGTGCAGCGGGCGATGCTGCAGCCCGTGATCTGCATCGCGGAGAATGGCGGGCTGGACGGGGCCGGCGTCGCCGCCCGGATCGCCGAGCTTCCCGAAGGGGCCGGCTTCGACGCCCGCACCGGCCGGTTCGGCGACCTGTTCGCCGTCGGGATCATCGATCCGGTCAAGGTCACCACGCTGGCATTGCTGAACGCGGTGTCGGTCGCCAAGCTGATCCTGACCACCCACACCCTGGTCGCCGACATCCCCGACGACGTCGACCCCACCGCCGGCCCGGCCCGCGGCGGCGGGATGGAACGGTACGGGCGGAGCTGACCCCCGCCTTATCGTGACGGTTGACCTCCACCTTCGGGGAAAAGCACAGGAAAAAGGCCATAGAGTATTCCGCTACTACCGCTCCCGCTTCAGTCCGGCTTATAATTTCCTATACAAACAATTGTGGATGCGGAGTATTTCGGGACGGATCTCCGCACCCCCGTTCTAAGGACAATCGGCGCCACGGGAAATCCCGAAAGACGCCGGGATGCAGGGAGGGGACTGTGTTGGCCAACGAACAGGTCGGTATCGGCCGTCTGGCCGTTGCTTCGTCCGGTCCGGCGTTCCATGCGCTGGTGGACGGCGAAACGGCGACGATGAAGGCGTGGGAGGATTTCGTTTCCGGGTCACGGCGGGAGAATCTGCCGGTGCGCGACGTGGTCATCCGATCCTGGGCGCGCTGCCAAAGCTTCCTGGTCGATGCGCGGGCGGATGCCGCACCGGTGGTCGGCACCGACCTTGTCGAGGCGCTCCGTCGCGACAACCGTGATCTGCTGCAGGCCGCCGCCACGACCCTGGCCGAGGCGGCGAACCTGTTGGCCGGGACGCGGACGGTGATGCTGATCACCGATGCCAACGGCGTGGTGCTGGAGGCCGCCGGCGACCGCGCGACCATGAACGCTGCCCGCGACATCAGCCTCGCCTGCGGCGGCCAGTGGGGCGAGACCTGTGCCGGCACCAACGGCATCGGCACCGCACTGGCCTCCAAGCAGCCGGTGCTGGTCCAATCGGCGGAGCATTACTGCGCCGGCATCAAGGGGTGGAGCTGCGCCGGCGCGCCGATCCATGACCCGGTCGACGGCTCGGTCGTCGGGCTGCTCGACATCTCCGGCCTGAAACAGAGCTTCAGCGGGCAGGCGCTGGCGCTGGCCGTGGTTGCCGCCCGGCAGGTGGAATGGAACCTCGCCCGGCAGACGGAGGCCGAACATGTGCGGCTTCTGGAGGCCTGCCTGGAAGACAGCCAGAAATATGCCGGCGAGGGGTTGATCGCGCTGGATGCGCGTGGGCGTCTTCTCTTCGCCAGCCGCAAGGCGGCGCATCTGCTGAAGGCGAGCCTCGGATCGGAACTGCCGCCGCTGAACCGGGGGACGAAGCTGCCCCTTGTCGGATTGGAGGGCGGCGCCGGCGGCCGGCTGCCGGTGCCGTCCGACTGGGTCCGTCCGCTGATGCTGGATGGGGAGCGGCGTGGAACGCTGCTGGTCATTCCCGGTTCGGCGTCGTCCCGCCCCTCCGCCGGGCGCCGGGCGGTGCCGGACGAGTCCGACCACAGCCGCTGCCGCTTCGCCGACATCGTCGGGGCCAGCGACAGCCTGCGTGCCGTGATCGGGCAGGGGGAGCGTCTGGCGCCGCTGCAGGTCCCCATCCTGATCGAGGGCGAGACCGGCGTCGGCAAGGAGTTGTTCGCGCGCGCCATCCACGGCCACAGCGCGGTGGCCGGCGGCCCCTTCGTGCCGTTCAATTGCGGCGCGGTGTCGCGCGAGATGCTGGGCAGCGAGCTGTTCGGCTATGTGCGCGGCGCCTTCACCGGCGCTGCGGCGGAGGGGCGGATCGGCCGGTTCGAACTGGCGGACGGCGGCACGCTGTGCCTGGACGAGATCGGCGAACTGCCGCTCGACCTTCAGCCCTATCTGTTGCGGGTGCTGGAGGAAGGGGTCCTGTACCGCATCGGCGACAACGTTCCGCGCCGGGTGTCGGTGCGGCTGCTCGCCATGACCAACCGGAATCTGCGTCAGGAGGTCGCCGCCGGCCGCTTCCGCCGCGACCTGTACCACCGCCTTGCCGTGACGGCCCTGCGGGTGCCGCCCTTGCGGGAACGGCATGGCGACGTCCTGCGCCTGATCTCCCACTTCAACAACCTGCTGGCGGAACGGCATGGCCGCGCGCCGGTCCGCTTCACCGCGGCATCGCTGGATCTGCTGCAACGTTACGACTGGCCGGGCAATGTCCGGGAATTGCGGAACGTGATCGAACGTGCGGTCCTGCTGTCCACTGGTGGAACCGTCGATGTGCATGATCTTCCGGACGAACTGCGCGACGCCTGCGGCGGTCTGGAGACCGGCGGCTGGCCCTCGCCCTATCCGGCGGTTGCGGGGCCGGCCATGCCGATCTCTGCACCGGCCGGTCCGGTCCCGATGTCGCTTACGGTCACCGAGCAGCGAACGATCGAGGATGTGATTGCCGCCACCGGCGGGAACCTGTCGGATGCCGCGGCGGTGCTGGGGATTTCACGCAGCACCCTGTATCGCAAGTTGAGCCAGCACGGCATCCAGCGGGGCGTGGTTCGCAGGGGACGAGCCGACCGGGACGGGGGCGGCTTCGACCGGACCTGAAATCGCCGGGTTCGAACCAGGACAGGTCCATCGTGGGAGGAGCATCGGCGCATGTGCCAGATCTTTGTCAACACCGACCCGATCCTGTACGAGGCCCGGTCCCGTTCGGTCCGCATCCATGGAATGGTGACCAGCATCCGACTGGAGAACCTGTTCTGGAACGTTCTGGCCGGCATCGCCGCCGAACAGGGGACCACCACCAACCGCCTGATCGTCACGCTCTATGACGAGGTCGTGGAGGTCCATGGCGGCGTCCAGAACCTCGCCTCCTTCCTGCGGGTCAGCTGCGTGCGCTATCTGACGCTGACGTCCGCAGCGTCGGCGCCCGGAATTGCCGGGGGGAAGAGCACCTCCGATCCCGCACCGGGCGGCGATGCGGCATCCGTCGTCGCCTTCCCTGCGGACCGCCAATTCTCCGCCAAATCGTGACGGCGGCGCAGTCCGAATCCTGACCGTCGGACCGCGCCGACCAACGAAGCCGAAGCCCGCCCGCTCCCGATTGAATGCCTCGGGTGCGGGCCGCAACCGTTGGTGCCCCCAACATCGCTGTTGACCAAAGCTGTATTATCCATCATACAGGTTCCTGTCTGGTGAATGGACAGCCAACGGTTTCCGGTGAAGGGGAGGCGGAGTGCTGTGAAGTCGGCGGTCGAACCTTTGAAGGCGCGCAGAATCTATCTGCTGCTGCGTGACCGCATCGTCGCCGGCGAGCTGCCGCCGGGCGGGCGGCTGCCGGGCGAACCGGCGCTGGCGACCGAACATGCGGTGTCGCGGGTCACCGTGCGCCGCGCGCTCGACCTTCTGGAAAAGGAAGGGCTGGTGCAGCGCAAGGCCGGCTCCGGCACCTTCGTGCATGACACGCGCGCCGTCCGGCCGATCGTCGCCGATCTGTCGAACGTCCTGTCGCATTTGATCGACATGGGCCGCAGCACCGACGTGAAGCTGCTGTCCTTCGGTTACGGCATCCCGCCTGAGTCCATTGCCGAAAGCCTGGGTCTCAAGCCCGGCGAACGGGTCCAGCGCTCGGTGCGTGTGCGCCTGATCGATGGGGAGCCGTTTTCCTACCTGACCACCCATGTTCCGGAATGGATCGGCCTGACCTATTCGGAGGCGGAACTGGCGGCGCGTCCGCTGCTGGAACTGATCGAGCGGTCCGGCGTGACGACGGAGCGCGCCACCCAGGCGATCAACGCCACGCTCGCCGGCCCCGAAGCGGCGGCGGCGCTTGATCTGGAGATCGGATCGCCGCTGCTGACCCTGACCCGCATCGTCTACGAACCGTCGGGGCGTGGCGTGGAGCATCTGCACGCGCTGTACCGGCCCGACCGCTACAGCTTCCACATGGATCTGGTGCGTACCGGCAACGACGGCGAACGGCGCTGGAGCCCCGCCCTGGGCTGGCCGCGCACCACCGAGAAGGCCGAGCGCAAGAAGGCCGACAAGAGCAAGACCGACAAAAGCAAGCTGGGCGAAAAGCCCACCCGCAGCACGCGGGCAATCAAACAGAGGAGTTGAGCGTTATGGGACGTTCGGTTCAGGACTCCGCCCTCTCCGGGATTTCCCGCCGTACGGTGCTGAAGGCCGGCGCCGCGGCCGCCGCGTTCGTCACCGTACCGGTGGCCGCCCCGTCGATCCTGCGGGCGCAGACCCCGGCGGTGAAGATCGGCATCCTCCAGCCGGTGACCGGCGCGCTTGCCCATGACGGCGACCTTGGCCGGCTGGGCGCGGAGATCGCGATCAACGAGATCAACGCGGCCGGCGGCATCAAGTCATTGGGCGGCGCGAAGCTTGAGATGGTGTTCGGCGACGCCCGCTCCATGCCCGAAGCCGGCACGCAGGAGGTGGAGCGCATGCAGGCCGACGGCGTCTGCGCCATCGTCGGCGGCTTCGCCAGCCCGATCTGCCTTGCGGCATCGCAGGCGGCGGCGCGCTATGACCTGCCCTATCTGGTGGATGTCGGCGTGTCGGATCAGATCATGTCGCGCGGCCTGACCAACACCTTCCGCTTCAGCCCCGGCTTCGGCAAGGTGACGCAGGTGGCGCTCGACAACCTGACCGCCATCAACGACAAGGCGGGCAAGCCGGCGAAGACCGTCGTGCTGGTGCATGAGGATGGGCTGTTCGGCTCCGGCCTCGCCAAGCTGCTGCAGGCCGAGTTGCCCAAGCGCGGCTTCGAGGTTCTGGAGACCATCGCCCATCCGACACCGGCGCGCGACATGTCCAACGTGGCGCTGCGCATCCGCTCGCTGAACCCCGATCTGGTCATTCCGTCCAACTACTATGGCGAGTTCGTGCTGCTCGCCCGCACCATGCAGCAGCAGCGCATCAAGCCGAAGGGCGTTTATGCGATCCTGGGTGGGGCGGCGTCGAACGGGCGCTTCGTCAAGGAGTTTCCGCAGGCCGCCCAGAACGTCATCGATTGCAACCACTGGCACGATCCGAAGAATCCGAAGGCACTGGCCCTTCGCAAGACGGTGGAAGGGCAGGGCAAGTCCTTCGCCTACAATGTCTCGCTGAACTATTCGAACGTTCTGCTGCTGGCCGACGCCATCGAGCGGGCGGCCTCCACCGACCGCAAGAAGATCATCGAGGCGCTGAACGCCTCCAGCTTCGCCGGCCACATCATGCCCTACGGCCCGACCAAGTTCGTCAACGGCCAGAACGAGGGCGCCACCCCGATCAACACCCAAATCCAGGGTGAGGACATCAAGGTGATCTATCCGGAAGCGTTCGCCGAGGCGAAGGCCAACTTCCCGGCGGCCTGATCGGTTTTTTCGCCGTCGCACCTCCGCATTCCCCCACCCGTCCGCGACGCCACACGCAGGCGCATCGCGGAGCGGGTGAGGGGACCATTCCCCTCATGCGCGGGCTGCCATGTATTCACCTCAGATCATCCTGGAAGCGTCGCTGAACGGTCTGATGACCGGCGCGGTCTATGCCCTGATCGCGCTTGGCCTGACGCTGATCTACGGCGTGCTCCACATCATCAACTTCGCACACGGCGCGCTGCTGACCTGCGCGATGTTCGCGGTCTGGATCGCCTGGGCGGTGTTGGGAATGGACCCCTATCTGGCCATCCTGCCGCTGGTGCCGCTGATGTTCGCGCTCGGCTACGGCCTGCAGCGCTTCGTCATCGGGCCGGCCAGCCATGGCGACGACGGCAACATCCTGCTGGTCACGCTGGGCCTGTCCATCGTGCTGGAGAATGTGCTGCTGGCGCTGTTCCAGTCGGACACCCGCACGCTCGACACCGACTATTCCTTCCAGGTGGTGGCGCTGGGGCCGCTGCTGCTCAGCTACCCGCGCCTGATCGGGCTGGGGGTAGCGGTGGTGGTGACCGGGCTCTTGTGGCTGGTGCTGAACCGTACCGACACCGGCAAGGCGATCCGCGCCGTTGCCAAGGAGAAGCTGGGCGCCAATCTGGTCGGCATCGACGTGCCGCATGTCTATGCCGTGACCTTCGGGCTGGGCTGCGCCTGCCTTGCCGTGGCGGCGGGGCTGCTGATGCCGACCTTCTACGTCAATCCGCGCATCGGCGGCGCCTTCGTGCTGGTCGCCTTCACGGTGGTGGTGCTGGGCGGCATGGGATCCATCCCCGGCGCGCTGCTGGGCGGGCTGTTCATCGGCGTGGTGGAGAGCCTGTGCGGCCTGTTCCTGGGCGACAGCCTGGGCCAGATCGGCATCTTCCTGATCTTCATCGCCGTGCTGCTGGTGCGGCCGACCGGCCTGTTCGGAGCAAAGGCATGACCGCGCGCGACCTGATCCCGATCGCCGTCCTGACCATCCTGGCGGCCCTGCTGCCGCTGGTGGTGACCTCCAGCCCGGTGCTGAACTTCCTGGTCTTCATGCTGATCGTGGCGCTGGGCGCGCAGGGCTGGAACATCCTGGGTGGCTTCGGCGGTCAGTTCAGCTTCGGCCATGCGGCTTTCTTCGGCACCGGCGCCTATGTGACGGCGATCCTGCAACTGCGCTACGGCGTCAACGCCTGGGCCGGTCTGGTGCTGGCGACGGCGGCCGGCGGTGTGGTCGGCTGGGCGATCGGCTTCCTCAGCTTCCGGTCGGGCCTGCGCGGCTCCTATTTCGCGCTGGTGACGCTGGCCTTCGCCGAGGTGTTCCGCATCCTCGCCAACGCCGCGTCCTTCACCGGCGGGGCTGCGGGGCTGCTCATCAAGCTCGATGTCCGCGCCGCCAACCTGCAGTTCGACGACCGCGCCGTCTTCTACTGGCTGGTGCTGGCCTTCGTCGCCGCGGTGCTGCTGTTGACGCGCTGGATCCAGCGCTCCCGTTTCGGGGCGCAGCTGGTGGCGGTGCGCGAGAACGAGGATGCGGCCAAGGCGCTCGGCGTCGACTCCCTGAAGGTGAAGCTGCGCGCCATCGCCCTGTCCGGCGCGGTGACGGCGCTGTCCGGCTGCCTCTATGCCCAATACTTCCTCTATATCGACGCCAACATCGCCTATGGCAGTTGGATTTCGGTGGAGCTTCTGCTGGCCCCGATCATCGGCGGCGTCGGCACCGTCTTCGGCCCGGTGGTCGGGGCGTTGACCCTGCACGGGCTGGGCGAGGTCGCCAAACAGTTCGCCGGCCGCATTCCCGGCATCGACCTGATTGTCTTCGGCGGCGTGCTGGTGCTTGCCGTGGCCTTTGCCCGCGGCGGCATCCTGGGCCTGCTGGAGCGGCTGCGCGACCGCGGCCGGGGGATAATGGCGCGCGGACCCAAGGAGGTTTCCCATGCTGGCCGTTGACGGAGTTTCCAAGCGGTTCGGCGGGCTGATGGCGGTGGACAGCGCGACGCTGTCGCTGCAACCCGGCGGCATCATCGGGCTGATCGGTCCGAATGGGGCCGGCAAGACCACGCTGTTCTCGATGATCTCCGGCTTCATCGCCCCCACCGACGGACGCATCCGCTTCGAGGGCACCGATATCACCGCCGAGGAACCGCATCGCCGGGCGGAGCGCGGCATCGGCCGCACATTTCAGATCGTCCAGCCCTTCGCCGGGCTGACGGTGTGCGAGAACATCGCCGTCGGCGCCTATCTGCGCCATGCCAAGCGGGCCGAGGCCACCGCCAAGGCGCGCGAGGTGGCACGGCGCGTCGGGCTGGGTTCCGAGCTGGATCGACCGGCCGGCGGGTTGACGGTGGCGGGGCGCAAGCGGCTGGAACTGGCCCGCGCGCTGGCCACCGAGCCCAAGTTGCTGCTGCTGGACGAGGTGCTGGCCGGTCTGAACCCGTCGGAGATCCGCGACATCATCCCGGTGATCCGGGGCATCCGCGACGAAGGGGTGACGATCCTGATGATCGAACACGTCATGCAGGCGGTGATGAACCTGTGCGAGCGCGTCTATGTGCTGGCCCAGGGCCGCATGATCGCCGAAGGGCCGCCCACCGTCGTCTGCGCCGACACCCGCGTGATCGAGGCCTATCTCGGCCACGGCGCCGCCGCCCGCCTGAAGGCGGAGGGGGCGGCCCATGGCTGAGCAGCTTCTGGAAATCCGTGGCCTGAAGAGCGGCTATGGCGCGACCGAAGTTCTGCGCGGCATCGACATGGCGGTTCATGCCGGCGAGATCGTCACGGTTCTGGGCTCCAACGGCGTCGGCAAGACGACGCTGAACAAGGTTCTGTCCGGCGTGCTGCCGGCCTGGACCGGCGAGATCCGCTTCGGCGGCACCCGCATTGACGGCAAATCCGCCGCGCGCATCGTCGAGGAGGGGCTGATCCAGGTGCCGGAAGGCCGCAAGATCTTCCCCAACCTGTCGATCCGAGAGAATCTGGAACTCGGCAGCTACCGCCGCGGCAAGCCGAACCGGGCGCGGAACCTGGAACGGATCTTCGCCACCTTTCCCCGATTGAAGGAGCGCGAAGCGCAGTTCGCCGGCACCCTGTCGGGCGGCGAGCAGCAGATGCTGGCCATCGGTCGCGGCATGATGGCGGAGCCGCGCCTGCTGATCCTCGACGAACCGTCGCTCGGCCTCTCGCCCCTGGTGGTGGAAGAGATGTTCGGGCTGATCCGCAAGCTGAATGGCGACGGGCTGGCGATCCTGTTGGTCGAGCAGAACGTCGTCCAATCGCTGGAGGTCGCCCGCCGGGCCTACATCCTCGAAAACGGCGTCTTCGCGCTGTCGGGACCGTCCGACGAGATCGCGCGCGACCCCGAATTGAAACGCACCTATCTGGGACTGTGAGCGATGCCCGCTCCGGCCCTGTCCCGACATCTTCCAACCCTGACCCGGCGCTGCCGCGACGGCTTCGCTGACCGGCACCGGGGGGAGCGCTTGACATGACCGTCCCCAGCATCAGTTTTCGGGACCGACTGGCCCAGGACCGCGTCGTCCTGGCGCCCGGAGTCTATGACGCCTTCACCGCTTCGATGGCAACCGCCGCCGGGTTCGAGGCGCTGTACCTGTCGGGTGCCGCCATCGCCTATACCCGGCTCGGCCGGCCCGACATCGGACTGGTTTCGGTCAGCGAGGTGGCCGATACCATCGCCCTGGTGCGCGACCGGGTGCCGACGCCGCTGATCGTCGATGCCGACACCGGGTACGGCAACGCGCTGAACGTGCAGCGTACCGTGCGCATGTTCGAACGGGCCGGCGCCACCGCCCTGCAGTTGGAGGACCAGAGCTTCCCCAAGCGCTGCGGCCACCTGACCGACAAGGCGGTGATCCCGGCGGGCGAGATGGCCGGCAAGATCAAGGCGGCGGTCGATGCCCGCGCCAGCGAAGGCACCCTGATCGTCGCCCGCACCGACGCGGTTGCGGTGGAGGGTGTCTCGGCCGCTCTCGACCGCGCCCGGCTCTATGTCGAGGCCGGTGCCGACGTGCTGTTCGTCGAGGCGCCCAAGAGTCGGGAGCAGCTCTCCGCCATCGCCGCTGACCTGGGCGGCATCCGCCCGCTGCTCGCCAACATGGTGGAGGGCGGGCAGACGCCGATCAGTTCGGCGTCTGAACTGGGCGAGCTGGGCTATCGGCTGGTGATCTTCCCCGGCGGCATCGTGCGAGCGCTCGCTCGGCAGGCGCAGGACTATTATGGCTCGCTGGCGCAGCACGGCACCACCCAGCCCTTCCGCGAGCGCATGTTCGATTTCAACGCGCTGAACGAGCTGATCGGCACGCCGGAGATGCTGGCGCTCGGCGAAACCTACAAGGACTTCACACCCGCAAAGCGGGAGGACGCAGCATGACCACCAGAACCACCGCAATCGACCCCGTCACGCTGGCCGTCCTGAAGGGCCGGCTGGAGCAGATCGCCGACGAGATGGACGCGACGCTCTACCGCTCCGCCTTCAATCCGATCATCGCCGAGGCGCGCGACGCCTGCCACGGCCTCTACCATGCCGAGACCGGCGCCACGCTGGTGCAGGGCACCAACGGCCTGCCGATCTTCGTCGGCGCCATGGCCTTCGCGGTGAAGGCGGTGATCGACAAGGTGGCGAAGGAGGGCGACCTTCACCCTGATGACATCTTCTTGTTCAACGATCCCTATGACGGCGGCACCCATCTGAACGACTTCCGTCTGGTGCGGCCGATCTTCCGCAATGGGCAGCTGTTCTGCTGGATGGCGTCGGTCGGCCACTGGCTCGACATCGGCGGCAATGTGCCCGGCAACTTCAACGCCCGCGCCACCGACAGCTTCCAGGAAGGCGTGCGCATCCCGCCGGTGAAGCTGGTCAAGGCGGGCGTGATGAACCACGACCTGCTGGCGATCCTCGCCGCCAATTCGCGCGTGCCGGTATCGAACTACGGCGACTTGAACGGACAGCTGAACGCGCTGGATCTGGGCGTGCGCCGCCTGACCGAACTGCTGGACGAACATGGCGAGGAGACGGTCTCCGCCGCCTTCGACGCCTTCACCGCGCGGGCCGACGCGCTGATGCGCAGCGCCGTGTCGAAGCTGCCGGACGGCGTCTACAGTTTCGAGGATTATCTCGACAACGACGGCATCACGGCGGACCGGCTGCTGATCGCGCTGGACCTGACCATCGCCGGCGACCGGATGACGCTGGACTTCTCGCGCTCGTCGGCCCCCTGCGCCGGGCCGCTGAACATCGCCTATTCGACTGCGGTCGCCTGCTGCTATGTCGCGCTGAAGCATGTCTTCACCGACGTGCCGGCCAATGCCGGCTGCCTGAACCCGATCACCTTCGTCATCCCCGAAAGCACGCTGCTGGCGGTGAAGCCGCCGAAGCCGGTCGGCGGCTATACCGAGACCATCCTGCGGGTGATCGGCGTGGTGTTCGGCGCACTCGCCCTGGCCGATCCGGCCCGCGCCACCGCCGCGCCCTTCGGCACCATCAACGCGCTGTCGCTGGCCGGCCACCGTAAGGATGGCTCGCGCTGGGTGATGTTCTCCTTCTTCGGCGGCGGTTTGGGCGGCAATCCGGAGACGGACGGGCTGAACCACGCCAACAACCCGATCTCCACCGCCACCATCCCGCCGGTGGAAATCCTCGAAGCCGCCTATCCGGTGATGTTCACCCAATGGGCGCTGCGCCCGGACTCCGCCGGGGCCGGCCTGCATCGCGGCGGGCTGGGTGCGGTCTATGAGATCGAGGCGCTGACCGATGCCGACGTCTTCCTGCTGGGCGAGCGCGGTGTCTTCGCGCCCTTCGGCGTGGCCGGCGGCAGCCCTGCGGCGCTGAACCGTTTCACCTGGCAGAGCGACGAGGGCGAGAAGTCGCCGCCGCTCGCCTCCAAAGTAACCGACGTGAAGATCCGCGACGGCCAGCGCGTGCGGCTGGAGACGCCGGGCGGCGGCGGCTGGGGCGACCCGAAGCGGCGCGATGCGGAGGCCGTCGCCCGCGACGTGCGGCTCGGCTATCTCGGCCGAGAGGCTGCGCGCAGCGCCTATGGCGTCGCGTTGACCGACGATGGCGTGCTCGACATCGCCGCCACGGCGACTTTGCGCGAATCCCCCGCCGCCTGACGAATCCGGAATCATGACCATGAGCAACGTTACTTCGCGCGGCGCCATCGTCGGCGTCGATGTTGGCGGCACCTTCACCGACCTGTTCCATTACGACGAGGCGCGCGGCAGCTTCCGTACCGCCAAGGTCCCCTCCAACCGCGGCGACGAGGCGGTCGGCTTCCTCGCCGGGCTGCAAAGCTTCGGGCCGGTCGCCGAACTGGGCTCCATCGTCCACGGCACCACCGTCGGCACCAACGCGCTGCTGGAGCGCAAGGGCGCGCGCGTCGGCCTGATCACCACCGCCGGCTTCCGCGACGTGTTGGAGATGCGCCGCCGCGACCGCCGCCACACCTGGGGCCTGTGGGGCGATTTCGTGCCCGTGGTCGACCGCGACATGCGGCTGGAGGTGCCGGAGCGCACGCTGGCCGACGGCACCATCCGCACCGAAATCGACCCGGAAGAGGTCCGCGCGGCCGCCCGTAAGCTGGCCGACCGGGGGGCGGAGGCGCTCGCCATCGTCTTCATCAACGCCTACGCCAACCCGGCCAACGAGCTGGCGGCATTGGAAGCGGCGCGCGAGGTCTGGCCGAACGCCAACCTGGAATGCTCGTCGCGCATCCTGCCGGAAATCCGCGAGTTCGAACGCACCTCCACCACCGCGCTGAACGCCTATCTCCAGCCGGTCGTCGGCAGCTATCTCGCCAAGCTCGACAACGCGCTGGCCGGCGAGGGCTTCGGCGGACGCTTCCACATCGTGCAGTCCAACGGCGGCGTGATGTCCACCGACACCGCGCGGCGGCTGCCGGTGCGCACCGCTTTGTCGGGGCCGGCGGCCGGCGTCATCGCCGCGGCGGCGATCTCCAAGGCGGCGGGCTTCCCCAACGTCATCACCGGGGATCTCGGCGGCACCAGCTTCGACGTGTCGCTGGTGGTGGAGGGGCAGACCATGCTGGCCGCCCAGACCACCATCGATTTCGGTCTGGTCGTCCGCACCCCGATGATCGAGATCACCACCATCGGCGCCGGAGGCGGCTCCATCGCCGGGGTCGATCCCGGCGGCATGCTGCAGGTCGGGCCGGAAAGCGCCGGATCGCGGCCGGGGCCGGTCTGCTACGGCCAGGGCAACACCCGTCCGACCCTGACCGACGCAAACGTGCTGCTCGGCCGCATCAACGCGGAGCGTCCCATTGGCGGCAAGCTGGCGCGGCTGGACGTCGATGCCGCCCGGACCGCCATCGCCACCCATGTCGCCGAGCCGCTCGGCCTCGACGTGATGGCGGCGGCGGAAGCGGTGGTGCGCATCGCCAACAGCAAGATGGCCGGCGCCATCCGCCTCGTCTCCATCGAGCGCGGCCACGACCCGGCCAAATTCGCCGCCGTGCCGTTCGGCGGCGGCGGGGCGCTGCATGTCGGCGCGCTGATCAAGGAGGTCGGTTTGAAGGCGGCGCTGGTGCCGCGCTTCCCCGGCGTGACCTCCGCGCTCGGCTGCGTCATCGCCGACATCCGCCACGATCAGGTGCAGACGGTCAACCTGCCGCTGGCAGGAATCGATGCAGGCTTGCTCGACCGCCGCATGGTGGAGGAGTCCGCAGCCGCCCGCGCCGTGGTGGAGTCCGCGGGGCTCAGCGTCGAGCGCATCGACCTCGTCTTCGAACTCGACATGCACTACATCGGCCAGACCCACACGGTCGCCGTGCCGCTGCCGGTGTCGGTGGAGAACGGTACCACCGGGATCGACGAGGCGACCATCCGCGCCGCCTTCGAACGCGCCTATCAGGCCTCCTTCAGCCGGCTGCTGCCGGGCGTCGGCGCCAAGATCGTAAACCTGCGCACCGCCGCCATCGGCCGCCGTCCGCATTTCGACCTCTCCGCGCTGGCCCCTGCGGCGGGCACGACGGTGGAGGGCGCCCATGCCGGGTCGCGGCCGGTGTGGTTCGACGGGGCTTGGCACGAGACTGCCGTCTACAACCGCCTCGACCTGCCGGTCGGCGCGTTGATCCAGGGTCCGGCGATCCTTGAGCAGCCGGACGCCACCACCGTCATCGACCCCGACCTGTCGGCCCGCGTCGACGCCTACGGCAACGTCATCGTGGAAAGGAGCGTCTGATGAGCGCCACCGCGATCCCTGTCGAGCGCACCGCCCTGCTAGTCTGCGACCTGCAGAACGACTTCCTGCATCCGGAAGGCGCCTATGGCCGTGCCGGGCAGACGGCGCCGGAAATCCTGGCCCTGCCGGAGCGGGTGAAGCCGCTGGCCGATCTGCTGCGCTCGCGCGGTGGCTGGGTCATCTCCACCAACTTCACCTTGGTGCCCGGCCGCGGCGGCGAGCCGATGATCTCGCCCCATCTGAAGACTCTGCGTCCCTTCCTGACCAAGGGCGATTTCATGCCCGGTGGTTGGGGGCATCGTACCGTCGACGCGTTGCAGCCGGTCGATGTGGAGGTGGAGAAGGTCGCCTATTCAGCCTTCTACATGTCGCGGCTGGAATGGGTGCTGCGGAAATGCGGGGTGGAGCGGCTGCTGGTCTGCGGCATCGTCACCAACGGCGGTGTCGCCTCGACCGTGCGCGACGCCCATGTCCGCGAGTTCGACACCATCCTGCTGGAGGACGGCTGCGCCGCCTTCAGCCGTGAGGTGCATGAGGTCTCCGTCGCCGCCCTGCGCCCGGTCTGCCGGGTTGCGACCGTCGCCGCGATGCTGGAGGAGGTGGCAAGCCAATGAGCCGCATCCTGCCCGCCGACGGCGTGGAGTTCGAGTTCACCGTTCCCGTGGTGGTGATCGGCGGCGGGGCGGCCGGCATGGTCGCAGCCCTCGCCGCCCATGAGCAGGGCGCCGGGGTGCTGGTGCTGGAACGCGACGCGCTGCCCCAGGGCTCCACCGCCCTGTCGGCCGGGCTGATCCCGGCACCGGGCACCCGCTGGCAGCGCGCTGCCGGTATCGAGGACAGTCCGGAGCGCTTCGCCGCCGATATCATCGCCAAGGCCAAGGGCGAGCCGGACCCGGCCGAGGTCGCCCGCGTCGCGCAGGCGGTGGGGCCGGCGCTGGAATGGTTGGCCGACCGCTACGGGCTGCCCTTTTCGGTGGTGGATAATTTCAGCTATCCCGGACACAGCGCCCGGCGCATGCACGGGCTGCCCAGCCGGTCGGGGGCGGAACTGATCGACCGGCTGCGCGGAGCCGTCGAGGCCGCCGGTATCGACGTGCTGTGCGAGGCGCACGTAACGGCGCTGTATTCCGATGGCGCACGGGTTCGTGGTGTCGAGGTCACCCGCCCGGACGGCAGCACCGAGCGGGTCGGCTGCGGTGCGCTGATCCTCGCCTGCAACGGCTATGGCGGCAACAGGGCGCTGGTGGAACGGCATGTGCCGGAACTGGCCGACGCGCTCTATTTCGGCCATCCCGGTAACCAGGGCGACGCACTGCTGTGGGGCGAGGCGCTGGGCGCCGCCACCCGGCACCTGTCGGGGCACCAGGGGCATGGCTCCGTCGCGCATCCCGCCGGCATCCTCGTCACCTGGGCGACGATCACCGAGGGCGGCGTGCAGGTGAACGTGGAGGGCCGGCGCTTCTCCAACGAGGCTCAGGGCTATTCGGAGCAGGCCGCCATCGTGCTGCGCCAACCCGACGGCATCGCCTGGACTGTCTTCGATGAACGTATCGCCGACATCGCCCGCCAGTTCGAGGATTTCCGGCAGGCCGAGGCGATCGGCGCGGTGCTGACCGCCGACACGCCCGTCGAACTTGCCCGTCTGATGAAGATCGACGCCGACGCTTTGGCTGCCACGCTCGCCGAGATCGACCGGTTGAAGGCAGCGGGCGGAACCGACGACTTCGGCCGCAGCTTCGCCGGCTCGGCCCCGCTGGTTCCGCCCTACCGGGCCGTCCGCGTCACCGGTGCGTTGTTCCATACCCAGGGCGGGCTGGTCGTCGATGACGATGCGCGCGTCTTGGATTCACAGGGCACCCCGCTGCCCAACCTCCATGCCGCCGGTGGTGCCGCTTGCGGCGTGTCGGGTTCCAAGGCATCCGGCTATCTGTCCGGCAACGGCCTGCTGACCGCGGTGGCGCTGGGTCGCATCGCCGGGACGGCCGCGGCCCGTGCCGTCAAGGAGGAAACCCAATGACGCAACAGCCACGCAGCCTGTTCGAGAAGGTATGGGACGCCCATGTCGTGGCGACCCGGCCGGACGGCCAGTCCCTGCTCGCCATCGACCGTCATTTCCTGCATGAAGGGTCCTTCCACGCCTTCGGCATGATCGACCATGCCGGCCGCAAGGTGCGCCGGCCGGAGCTGACCTTCGCCGTCGCCGACCACTACGTGCCGTCGCACAGCCGGTCCAAGCCCATCGCCGACCCAGAGATCGCCAACATGGTGACGATGCTGGAGGCGAATGCCGGCCGTCACGGCCTGCGCCATTTCGGCCTGCATGACCCGGCGCAGGGCATCGTCCATGTGCTGGCGCCGGAACAGGGACTGACGTTGCCCGGCCTGACCATCGTCTGCGGCGACAGCCACACCTCCACCCACGGCGCCTTCGGGGCATTGGCCTTCGGCATTGGCGCCACCGAGGTGTCGCATGTGCTGGCGACCCAGACCCTGTGGCAGCGCCGGCCCAAGACCATGCGCGTCACCGTGGATGGCGTGCTGGGGCCGCATGTGACGGCAAAGGACCTGATCCTGGCGATAATCGCCGCCATCGGCGCCGATGGGGCCGCCGGTCATGTCATCGAATATGCCGGCAGCGCCATCCGCGCCCTGTCGATGGAAGGCCGCCTGACCGTCTGCAACATGTCGATCGAGGCCGGCGCCCGTGCCGGCATGATCGCCCCCGACGACACCACCTTCTCCTGGGTCGAAGGACGGCCCTATGCCCCCAAGGGCGCGTTGTTCGACCGGGCGGTGGAGCATTGGCGGAGCCTGCCCAGCGATCCGGGTGCCGTATTCGACCGCGAGGTGACGCTGGATGCCGCCAGCATCGCCCCGGCCGTCACCTGGGGCACCAGCCCGGAAACCGCGGTTCCGGTCACGGCGGCGGTGCCCGATCCGGGGGCGGAGAGCGATCCGGTGCGAGCCGGCCAGATGCGCAAGATGCTGGATTACATGGGCCTTGCCCCCGGCACGGCGCTGGAGGACGTTGTCATCGACCGCGTCTTCATCGGCTCCTGCACCAACGCCCGGCTGGAGGATCTGCGCGCCGCCGCCGCCGTGCTGCGCGGCCGGCGCGCCGTGGTGCCGGGGCTGGTGGTTCCGGGATCGGTCCCGGTGCGCCGGCAGGCGGAGGCCGAGGGGCTGGACCGCGTCTTCATCGACGCCGGGCTGGAATGGGGGGAGCCCGGCTGCTCCATGTGCGTGGGCATCAACGGCGATCTGGTTCCGGCGGGGGAGCGCTGCGCCTCCACCACCAACCGCAATTTCCCCGGCCGCCAGGGGCCGAACGCCCGCACCCATCTGATGAGCCCGGCGATGGCCGCCGCCGCCGCCGCGACCGGCCGCCTCACCGATGTCCGCAAGCTCGATCTCCGCAAGCTGGGAGCCTCATGAATGGACCCCTTCGTCACGCTGACCGCGCCGGCGGTGCCGCTCGACATCGCCAACATCGACACCGACCAGCTACTGCCCGCGCGCTTCCTGAAGAAGCCGCGCAGCGCCGGTTACGGCAACTTCCTGTTCCATGACGAGCGCAAGCCCGGCTTCCCGCTGGACGACCCGGCCTATGCCGGGGCGGCCGTCCTGGTGAGCGACCGTAATTTCGGCTGCGGCTCCTCGCGGGAGGGGGCGGTCTATGCGCTGGTGGACGGGGGCTTCCGCTGTGTCGTCGCCCCCAGCTTCGGCGACATCTTCGCCGCCAATGCCGCCAAGAACGGCCTGCTGACCGTCACCCTGCCGGAGGATGCGGTGGCCGCCCTGCGCCGCCAGTTGCAGGAAGCGCCGGGCGCCGCCGTCACCGTGGATTTGCCGACCCAGACCCTGACCGGTCCGGACGGACGGCCGCTGCCCTTCGCCATAGACCCCTTCAAGAAGGAGTGCCTGATCGAAGGGCTCGACGACGTTGCGCTGACCCTGCGCCACCAGGACGCCATCGACCTCTTCGACCGGCGCGACGCCGAGCGGCGGCCGTGGGTGGTACCGGGGGTGGTGCCGGGCGTGGTCTGAGCGGCGGCGCCTTACCCCTGGCCGCTCCGCTCCTCGTCGGAAACGCCGTAGACCGGCAGGTCGGGTTCGATGCCCAGCACCTCCGCGGCGATGCGGGCGACATTGCCGTTGACGGGGGGCGGGGCGATGTTCACACCCTCTTTCAGGGCATTGGTGACGATCTCCAGCACCTTGAGGCGGGCGAACCATTTGGAGTTCGCCTCCACCGCATGCCAGGGCGCCTCGGGGGTGGAGGTGCGGTCGAACATCGCCTCGGCCGCCTTGACGTAATCGTCCCATCTGGCGCGGTTGCGCAGGTCCTCCTCCGTCAGCTTCCAGCGCTTGTAGGGATTCTTCATCCGCTCGCGGAAGCGTTCCAGCTGTTCTTCCGGGGTGATGTGCAGGAACAGCTTGATGATGCGCACGCCGTCGTCGGTCAGCAGCCGTTCGAACTCGTTGATCTCGTCATAGGCGCGCTTCCACTGATCCTTGGTGGCGAATTTCTCCACCCGCTCGACCATGACGCGGCCGTACCAGGAGCGGTCGAAGATGGCGAAGGTGCCGGCCGCCGGCAGCTTGGTCCAGAAGCGGTACAGGTAATGCTTTCCCTGTTCCTCCGCCGTGGGGGAGGAGATCGGCCAGACATGGAAGCCGCGGGGGTCGAGCGGTTCGGTCATGCGGCGAATGGCCCCGCCCTTGCCGGCAGCGTCCCAGCCTTCGAACACCACGATGGCGCGGCGTTTCTCGTGCCAATAGGTCTGCTGGATGTGCAGCAGTTCCTTCTGCAGCTTGCCGAGTCGGCGGTCGTACTCCTCCGCCGTTTCGATCCGCACCTTCTTCTGGTCCAGTTTCCCGAGGCGGATTTTCGAGACCTTGCCGGGCTTCTCGGCCATGTGCTGCATCCTGTGCTGGTGGGTTCGGCTGCGGGTTGCCAACAGGGCGGGCGGAACCTTCACCGCCCCGGCGGGTTGTCCGGCGGGGGCATGGTGTCGGCTTTCATTTCGGCGCCGGCACACCCGTGAGGGGAACAGCGCCGATACCGCTTCGTCGATCCCACAACGGGGACCGGCGGCTGTCAACGGAGAAGCAGGGCCAAGGAAGGGGGTTCCATGAGTATCGTCGGACCACGCATCTACAACCTGTTTCCGACCCTGGTCGGTCCGGTCCGCGATTGGGCCGGTCACCTTCCGCGGATCCAGGGGATGGGATTCGACTGGATCTTCCTGAACCCGATCCATCAGCCGGGTTTCTCCGGCAGCCTTTATGCGGTGAAGGATCCCTATCGGCTGCATGACGCCCTGCGCGGCGGATCGCATGAGAGCGACGACGAGTTGCTGCGCCGCTTCACGGCGGAGGCGGGCGCGCATGGCCAGTCGGTGATGATGGATTTCGTCATCAATCACACCTCCCGCGATGCGCTGCTGGTCGACCGTCACCCCGACTGGTACAAGCGCGGCCCCGACGGCGACCTGCACCGTCCGGGCGCCGTCGATCCCAACAACACCGCCCATGTCACGGTGTGGGGCGACCTGGCCTCGCTGGACTATGACCGGGCGGAGTCGCGCGCCGGGCTGATCGGCTACTGGTCGGACTATCTGCGCCATTACATCGCGCTGGGCGTGAAGGGCTTCCGCTGCGATGCCGCCTATCAGGTGCCGGCGGAGGTGTGGAAAAGCCTGATCGACGCCGCCCACGCCGTGAATCCGGAGGTGAAGTTCTTCGCCGAGACGCTGGGCTGCACGGTGGAGCAGGTGCGCGAGCTGTGCGGCGCAGGCTTCGATTTCCTGTTCAACAGCGCCAAATGGTGGGACTTCAAGGCCGACTGGCTGCTGGAGCAATATGACGAGTTCCGCTGGATCGCACCATCCATCGCCTTTCCGGAAAGCCACGACACCGACCGTCTGGCGGCGGAGGTCGGCAGCCAGGATGCGGTGCGGCTCGCCGCCCAGCTGAAGATGCACTATCTGTTCGCCGCCAGTTTCTCTACCGGCGTGCTGATGCCGGTCGGCTACGAATACGGCTTCACCCGCAAGCTGGACGTGGTGCGCACCAGCCCCGCCGACTGGGAGCAGCCGAAACTGGACCTGACCGGCTTCATCGGCGCGGTCAACGCCATGAAGGCCGCCACCCCAGCCCTGAACGTCGAGGGGCCGCAGCGCCGCGTGACCTCGCCGCACAGCCCGGTGCTCGGGCTGATCCGGCAGGTGGACGGCGCCGCGCTCGACCAGCCCGACGGCTGCGCCATCCTGGTGCTGAACCCGGACGAGAACCGGCCGCACATGCTGGATGTCGGCCCGGTGCTGGCCGCCACCGGCGGCACCTATGAGGCGTTCGAGGACGTGACGCCGGAGGCAGAGCCGCTGCCGATGGAACCCGGTGCGCCGATGACCCTGCGCCCGATGGAATTGCGCGTCTTCCGCGCCCGCGCCGCCCGCAGCCACCCGGTCGAACTCCACGACGTGGAGGAGCGGGAGTGGATGGATTCCATCGCCGCCGGCCGCATGACCATCGAGAACGTCTATCCGGAGCTGGACGGCGGCCGCTTCGCCATCAAGCGCGCGGTCGGCGACGTGATGGAGGTGTGGGCCGACATCTACACCGACGGCACCTTCGTTCTCGCGGCCTCCGTCATGTACAAGGCGGACGGCGACGAGGAGTGGAGCGAGGCGCCGATGCGCTTCCACCAGAACGACCGCTGGGTCGGGCGCGTGCCGCTGACCCGCAACGCCCGCTACACCTACAGCATCGAGGCGTGGCGCGACGTCTGGGAAAGCTGGCGCGCCGACTTCAAGAAGAAGGTCGATGCCGGCATGGTCGTCGATCTGGAACTGGTGGAGGGCCGCCGCTTCGTCGAGCAGGCGTTGGACCTGAACCATGGTGACGGCCGCGCCGCGCTGGAGGCGGTGATCGAACGGATGCAGTCGCTGGCCGGCCGCGAGGCCATCGACTACGCCCTGTCGGACGAGCCGCGCCGCGTCATGAAGCAGTATGGCGAGCGGCAGTACAAGTCCCGCTATGTCCGCGAGTTGGAGGTCTATGTCGACCGCACCGCCGGCGCCTATTCGGCGTGGTTCGAGATCTTCCCGCGTTCCGCCTCGCCCGACCCGTCGCGGCCGGGCAACTTCGACGACGTGGTGAACCTGCTGCCCATGGTGCGGGACATGGGTTTCGACGTGCTGTATTTCCCGCCGATCCACCCGATCGGCCGCGCCTTCCGCAAGGGCAAGAACAACACGCTGAATCCCGGTCCCGACGATCCCGGCGTGCCCTACGCCATCGGCGCGGAGGAGGGTGGGCACGACGCCATCGACCCGATGATCGGTGACTTCGACAGCTTCCGCAGGCTGGTGCGCGAAGCCAAGCGCCATGGCATTGAGATCGCGCTGGACTTCGCCGTCCAATGCTCCCCCGACCATCCCTGGGTGAAGGAGCATCCGCACTGGTTCTACTGGCGGCCCGACGGCACCATCCGCTATGCCGAGAATCCGCCGAAGAAGTACCAGGACATCGTCAATGTCAGTTTCTACCGCCAGTCCTATCCGGATCTGTGGTACGCGCTGCGCGACGTGGTGCTGATGTGGTGCAAGGAGGGGGTGCGCATCTTCCGCGTCGACAACCCGCACACCAAGCCCTTCCCCTTCTGGGAATGGATGATCCGCGAGGTGCAGGACCGCTACCCCGACGCCCTGTTCCTGGCCGAGGCCTTCACGCGGCCGAAGCTGATGAAGCGGCTGGCCAAGGTCGGCTTCACCCAATCCTACAGCTACTTCACCTGGCGCACCACCAAGCCGGAGCTGACCGAATACCTGACGGAGCTGACGCAGGGTGAATCGCGCGAGTACATGCGGCCGAACTTCTTCGCCAACACACCCGACATCCTGCCGCCGATCCTGACCCATGGCGGCCGGCCGGCGCACATGATGCGGGCGGTTCTGGCGGCGACGCTGGCCGGTGTCTACGGTCTCTATGGTCCCTATCTGCTGTGCGAGGCGGAAGCCTATCCCGGCAAGGAGGAATACAACCACTCGGAGAAGTACGAAGTCCGGCACTGGGACTGGAACAAGCCCGGCAACATCCGCGACTACGTCACCGCCATCAACCGGATCCGCCGCGAGAACCCGGCGCTGCAGCAGTTCACCAACCTGCGCTTCTACAACGCCTTCGACGACAACATCCTGCTGTACGGCAAGATGACGGAGGCGAAGGACAATGTGATCCTGATCGCGGTGAACCTCGATCCCCACAATGGCCATGGCGGGACCATCGAGATTCCGCTGTGGGAACTGGGTCTGCCCGACGGCGCCCATGTCCAGGTGGAGGACCTGTTCAGCGGCCACCGCTTCACCTGGATCGGCAAGTTCCAGCATGTCTGGCTGGACCCCCACCGCAACCCCGCGGCGATCTGGCGGATCGTGCCGCCGGGGGTGTGAGGACGTTCTGGCATCGGATGCCCAAACTCCAGACAAAAAAAGCGGCCCCGCAGGGCCGCTTTTCTCAATCTCGTCCGTCCGCCGAATTCAGCGCCGCCGGATCATCGTCACGCCGCCGACGGTCTTGTCGAGGAAGGCGATCATGGTGTCCGGCTTCGGCCCGACCGATGAGGCGGCGAACGCCATCCACCAGCGCGCCATCGGGGTGGTCCAACCGTAGCGGTCGGCGATGATCTGGACATCCATGGTAGAGGACATGGTCGACTGGGCGGTCGTCGGCGCGCGGGGGGCGCCGGACGGGGTAACCTGGGATTCGACGCTGTGCATGGTTCCTCCCAACGGGGACGTTCGGTGTCCGCTTATGCGGTACCTTAGCCCTCAACCGCTGAAAGTGGCAGAGTTGCTTTGGTCCTAAGGGGTACTATACCTTTGGCTGCAAAGGTCCCATGACGCCGATTTCGCCTTTCAGGTAGGCGGAAGCGGCAATCCGCTGGCCCAGGCCACCATCGCCACCAGGGCCGCCCGGTTGGCCGGCCGGAACAGCAGGGCCAACCGCACCCACAGCGGCGAAACCTTGAATTCGGCAGCCATTTCCTCGACTTCCGCCGGGGACAGCCGCAGGTCGGGAGCGGGGTCTTCATTCAGGACTTCACGCATTGCCAAGCCTCCGCAAGTGCCGCAGGTCACGATGGATAAGGAACAATCCGTCTGACCGGCGATCGCGCAGCCGCGTGTGACAAATTGTAGCGCCCTTTACTTGGCCGCCAGCAGGGCCCTTGGCGCCCGGTCGGCGCCGCTGGCCAGCGGCACCTTGGGGTTCTCGATCCAGGCGATGACGTCGTTGACGACCAGCTTGCCCTTCAGGTCGCGCAGCAGCATGTGGTAGCCGTCCGGATAGACGGCGACGACATGACGCCCGCCCGCCTCGAAATCCTTCAGCGCGCGTTCCACCGGCCGTGGCGGCAGAACCTCCTCATGGGCGCCGTAGAGCACCAGCGAGGGGGTTTGCAGGCGCTGGCAGGCGTCGAGCGCGGACCCCATCAGATCGGTCAGCCCCTCCAGCGCATCGACGCGCGAACCCTTGATGACCAGCGGGTCGCGGCCCAGCGCCCGCAGCATCTCGATGTTGTCGGACGGATGGATGCCGAGGTCCTGCGGCGGATGCACCACCATGCCCGGCACCAGATTGTAGGTGATCCACAGGGCGGCGCGCGGGAAGAAGCCCATCGCCTGCCGGCCCCAGACGGCGGGGGCGACCAGGATGGTGCCGCCGACCTTGGGCGGATTGGGCCCGGTCATCGCGGTCAGCACCACCGCCCCGCCCATGCTCTCGCCCATCAGATAGACTGGAACGCCGGGATGGCGCCTGCGCACCATGTCCACCGCTGTGCGGGCATCGCTGACCAGGGTGGGGGTGCCGGCCCAGACGCCGCGTTCGCGGGTGGCGCCGAAACCACGCTGGTCGTAGGCGTAGGTGGCGATGCCGGCCGTGGCGAAATCGCGGCCGGCGCCGTCGAAGGCGTTGGAATAGTCGTTGTAGCCGTGCAGGGCCACCACCACGGCCCGTACGCGGCCATCAGCCGGAAGCCAGGTGCGCATCGGCAGTTCGAAGCCGTCGGCGGCGATCAGCACGCGGTCGTTCAGCTGCGGCTGGACGACGGCCGTTCCCATCGGCTGGAAATCCGCGGCACAGCCGCCAAGCAGAAGCCCCAACCCCAGAACAGCCGCCAAGCCGACAGCCGCCGATCCGCTATGCCGCATGGATTACCCCTGTGTCGCTGTGCGCACCACCCGTCAGTTGGAGGAATATATCCTCGAGATCCGATTCCTCGGTCGTGACATCGACGATCCCGATTCCCGAAGCGGCAAGAGCGGACAGGATGGCGCCGGCGCGCTGGCGGCTCGGCTGATAGCGGACGACCAAGCGCCGCGGCTCCGGCAATTCCACCGTATAGCCTTCCAGCGACGGCGGCGGGGCGGTCAGGTCGCGCTCCAGCGTCAGGCACAGCGCCTTGTTGTCCACCCGGCGCAGCAGGGTCGTCTTCGGCTCGCACGCCACCACCTGCCCGTGGTTGATGATGGCGATGGTGTCGCACAGCTCCTCCGCCTCCTGCAGGTAGTGGGTGGTCAGCAGGACGGTGGTGCCGGACTTGTTCAGCGTGCGCACATACTCCCAGAGCTGGCGGCGCAGTTCCACGTCGACGCCGGCGGTCGGCTCGTCGAGGATCAGCACCGGCGGGGTGTGCACCATCGCCTTCGCCACCATCAGCCGGCGCTTCATGCCGCCGGACAGCGAACGGGCATGGGCATCGGCCTTGTCGGCCAGCCCGACCGCCTCCAGCAGTTCGTCCGTCCGGCGTTCTTTCTTCGGCACGCCATAGAGGCCGGCCTGAAGCTCCAGCATCTCGCGCGGGGTGAAGAAGGGGTCCATGTTCAGTTCCTGCGGCACTACTCCGATGGAGGCGCGGGCGCGTCGCGGATGCTCCGACACCTCGTGGCCCCAGATGGTGGCGGTGCCGCCGGTCTTGTTCACCAGCCCGGCGAGGATGTTGATCATCGTCGACTTGCCGGCGCCGTTGGGGCCGAGCAGCCCGAACAGGGACCCGCGCGGAATGGCGAGGTCGATGCCCTTCAGCGCATGCTTCGGCCCGGCCTTGCCGGTCGGCTGGTAGATCTTGGTCAGGCCGCGCAGCTCCACCGCATTGGCCGGGAGCGAGACGGGCGTGGGGGTATCGGTGGGCGCGGCCATTGATCCTGAACCATGATGTTTGCGGTTGACGAAAAAGCCCACGAGTCCGGTGGTTTCCCCCGTTGATCCGCGGCGCGCGATGGGTATCATCCGGCCCGCGCGCGCGGAACCCTGATCGGGGGCCCGGACAGCGGGCGTGTCCACGATGGCGTGAACCGGCGCGCCTGTCAAAACAGAGGATGACTGCCATGCAGCCGACCGAGACGATCCTTGTTGAAACCTCGACCGTCGGGTGCGACGGCGGCGGCGGCGCCCTGGGCCATCCGCTGGTCTATCTGACGCTGGATCGCGAGGGGCAGGTCGAATGCCCCTACTGCTCGCGCCTGTACAAGCTGAAGGAAGGCGCCAAGGTCGCCCACGGGCACTGATGGCGCTCCGGTCCTGCCGGCGGGCCGATCAGACCCGGCCGGCCAGCAGGACCAGCACCGCCAGGGCCAGCAATGCCGACAGCCCCTGCCAGAAGGCCAGCGGGTTGCGGTCGATCAGCGGCCGGCGCCGCGTTCCCGCGCCATGCTTGCGCGGGTGGCGCAGGTCGTACAGAAACTCCGACATCTCCTGATAGCGTTTGGCCGGATCCGGGTGGACCGCCTTGCGCAGCACCCCGTCGAGCCACGCCGGGATCTCCCGTTGGTCGCTGAGCGCCGTGCGGTAGACCAGCTTGCGCTGGCGCGCCCGCGTGGTGGCTGTCGCCGCATCGGCGCCGTAGGGCAGGCGGCCGGTCAGCATCTGATAGGCGATGACCCCCAGCGCATAGAGATCGGAGGCCGGTGTCCCGCCTTCGCCCAGCAGATATTCGGGCGCGGTGTATTGCAGGGTGCCAAGGATTTCGTCGTGGTCGGCGTCCGGCATGGTCTCCAGAATGCCGGGCACCAGGACCGATCCGAAATCGACGATCTTCACGGTCCCGGTCCGGTCGATCATCACATTGTCGGGCCGCAGATCCTGGTGCAGCATCTCTAACCGGTGGAAGGCCTGCAGTCCCTTGCCGATCTGCTCGACGATGGCGCGCACGGTGGGCAGGTCGGGGTCGGGGTGGTCGCGCATCCACTGGGTCAGCGTCTGCCCCTCCAGATAGTCGGTGACGACATAAAGGTGGCGGCGCGGCCGGTTCTGAGGCGGGGCCTTCAGCACATGCGGGCTTTTGATCCGCCGGGCGATCCACTCCTCCATCAGGAAGCGGCGCAGATGGGCGCGGTCGTCGCGCCGGTCGATGGCCGGCACCTTCAGCGCCACCGCCGGACCTGCCGCTCCATCCTGGGCCAGATAGACATGGCTGCGGCTGCTGGCATGCAACTCGCGCAGGATGCGGTAGCCTTCGAACTCCTCCCCCGGTTCCAGCAGGGGCGGCGGGGGCAGATCGGACAGCCGGGACAACAGGTCGCCGGCATCCGCATCGGGAACCGCGTCGATTCGCAAGATCTGGAGCGTCAGATTGTCGGTGCTGCCCCGCCGCAGCGCCTCCTCCACCGCGAGTCGGGCCGCGCGGTCGAGGTCGTCGGCATGGTCGGCGATCGTGTTGATCAAAAAATCGGCATCGACATGCTCGTAGACGCCGTCGGTGGCCAGCAGGAAGACGTCGCCGGCATCCACCGGCAGTTCCCGGCAATCGATCTCAACATGCGGCGCCACGCCCATCGCCCGGCCGAGATAGCTGACCTCCGACGACACCACCACCCGGTGGTCGGTGGTCAACTGTTCCAGCGCGCAGCCGGCGATGCGGTAGATGCGGGAATCGCCGACATGGAACAGATGCGCGGTGGCCGATTTCAGCACCAGGGCGCTGAGCGTGCAGGCAAAGCCGCGATCCTGGTCGTAGCGGTATTCGCTGCGCCGGTTCTGGGCGTGCAGCCAGCTGTTCGCCGCCGCCAGCACCCGCTGCGCCGAGGTCCTCACCGACCAGCTTTCCGGTGTGCAGTAATAGTCGGTCAGGAAGCTCTTCACCGCGGTTTCGCTGGCGATGTGGCTGACGCGGCTGCTGCTGATGCCGTCGGCCAGCGCCACCGCGATCCCCTTCATGCCCAACAGCGGCGACGTCGGGATCAACGCCCCGTGGAAATCCTGGTTGGACTCCTTACGCCCCTTGTCGGAGCACTGGCCGATGGAGATCCGCAGCTCTTTCAAGATGTCGGCACTTGGCACGATCTCGGCCCTTGGCAAGAAAAACCCCGGCCCAAGGTGGACCGGGGTGGTGACGGGATGACGGTCAGGGTGCCTTATTCAGCGGGCTGCAGGCCGGTCTGATGCAGGCGGCGCTTCGGCGCCGTGCGGACATGGGTGGCGTAGAGCGTCAGCCCGGTGAAGGCCAGACCGCCGACCAGATTGCCCAGCACCGTCGGAAGCTCGTTCCAGATCATGTAGTCCATGATCGAGAATTTGCCGCCCATCAGCATCGCCGACGGGAACAGGAACATGTTCACCACCGAATGCTCGAAGGTCATGCCGAAGAACAGCATGATCGGCATCCACATGGCGATCACCTTGCCGCTGACCGAGGTGGAGATCATCGCGCCGACGACGCCGGTGGAGACCATCCAGTTGCACAGCACGCCGCGCAGGAAGATGGTCAGCATCCCGGCGGCGCCATACTGGGCATAGCCCAGCGTCCGGTTCTCGCCGATGTGCGAGATGACCGACCCGACCTTGTCCGGCGGGGTGGAGAAGCCATAGGTGAAGACCACGGCCATCATCACCGCGACCGTCAGCGCGCCCAGGAAGTTGCCGATGAACACCAGCCCCCAGTTGCGGAGCACGCCGCCGATGGTGACGCCCGGCCGCTTGTCGATCAGCGCCAGCGGCGACAGCACGAATACGCCGGTCAGCAGGTCGAAGCCCAGCAGATACAGCATGCAGAAGCCGACCGGGAACAGGATGGCGCCGATGATCGGGAAGCCCGTCTGGACCGTGACCGTGACGGCGAAGACCGCCGCCAGCGCCAGGATCGCCCCGGCCATAAAGGCGCGGATGACGGTGTCGCGGGTGGACATGAAAATCTTGGATTCGCCGGCATCCACCATTTTGGTGACGAACTCGGAGGGCACCAGATACGACATGACGAGTCCCCTTGGAACAAGCGCTGAAGGAACGGCACGCAGCGTCCGGTGAAGCCCGTGCGGCACCGGTCCGGTGCGGGGCGGGGGAGGGAAGACGCGCTGCGTGTGATTTGGGTGCGGGCCCCGGTCTTTGGTCCCGCGCGGGTCAAACCGCCGTTGGCTTGAACGGGAAAACGCTATGCACGCGATGTGCCAAACGCGCAGATGCCGGAAACCCGGCGGGTTTCGCCCGTCGCCCTTCCTGTCGCGGTGCGGTGCGGAGCCGCAGTTGCCCAAAGACTGTGCTGCGATGAATAAAAAAAAGCCATTGGTATAAGAACGATTGTGAGACCAGAGCGGCCTGATGCTGTCAGCCGTGCCGCGGTTTTGGCGAAGTCTTTCAGATTTTTAACCGTTCGAGAGATGACTATCGTGCTGCATCAATGCTTTGGCCGAAAGCAGGCGATGCGGGCCCGGCTATGGGTCAGGTTCGGTTACCTTTTTGTTATAATTTCCCCTCATATTGTGAGACAGTATCGGCGATGTCGCTTGACGGGTCTCTCCGAACCGGCGTCTACTTTGCCGCATTGCGGAAAAGTGGAAGTTCCACAATCGTTGTTTGAGTTGCAGGCTTATGTTTTTTCCAGGCGGTTCGGGATTGGCGTCGGATGAGGCGCGCACGATGAGTCACGAGACGGAAGAACAGTATCGCAGCATCTTCGAAAATGCTGTCGAAGGCATCTATCAGACGACTGTCGACGGCCGTTACCTGCGGGTCAATCCGGCACTTGCCGACATCTACGGCTATGCTTCGCCCGAAGACCTGATCGCCAACCTCACCGACATCGCCTGCCAGCTCTATGTCGATCCCGGCAAGCGCGAGGCCTTTGCCGACCTGATGGCCCGCCAGGACCGGGTCCACAGTTTCGAGGCGCGCGTCTTCCGCCGCGACGGCTCCATCATCTGGATCGCGGAAAGCGCACGCTGCGTGCGCGATGCCGCCGGCCGCATCCGCTATTACGAAGGCACCGTCCAGGACATCACCGAACGCAAGCAGCACGAGGAGAAGATCCGGCTGCTAGCCACCGTGTTCGACAGCGTCGCCGACGGCATCCTGATCGTCGATCCCGAACTGACGGTACAGGCGATCAACCCGGCCTACGAGATCATGACCGGTTTCCAGCGGGAGGAACTGCTGCGCCGGCCGCTGGTCCTCTTCGCCCCCGGCTCGCACGAGCGGGAGTTCATCGACGCCATCTGGACCACCGCGCGGCAGGCCGGGCGCTGGCAGGGGGAGGTCACCAGTTTCCGCCATTCCGGCGACGCCTTCGCCGCCGCCCTGTCGGTGACGTCGGTCCGCGCGCCGAGCGGCGTGCTGGAACATTATGTCCTGACCATCGCCGACATCAGCCAGCGCAAGTCGCAGGAACACCAGATCCGCTATCAGGCCAGCTTCGACCGGCTGACCGACCTGCCCAACCGCTGGCTGGTCTGCGAAAGGCTGGAGGAGGCGATCGTCCGCGCCCAGCGCGGCAAGAGCAAGGTCGCCGTCGCCTTCCTCGACCTCAACCGCTTCAAGCAGGTGAACGACACGCTGGGCCACCATGCCGGCGACGAGCTGCTGAAGCTGGTGGCCCGGCGCCTGCGCAACTGTACCCGCATGACCGACACGGTCGGCCGGCTGGGCGGGGACGAGTTCCTGATTGTCGCCCCCGACGCCGCCGACCGCTCCGCCGGGGCCCGGCTGGTGGAGAAGATCCTCTATTCGATGGCGGAGCCGTTCAGCGTCCATAATCAGGAGCTGTTCTGCGGCGCGTCCATCGGCATCGCCTTCTATCCCGACGACGGCGAGACGGCGGACCAGCTTCTGCGCAACGCCGATCTGGCGATGTACCATGCCAAGCGCAACCCGGAGCACAAATACGTCTTCTACGACAACGGGATGCGCGAGCGGTCGGGCTTCACCCTGGGGCTGGAAAGCGACCTGCGCCGCGCCAGCGGCGGCGACGAGTTCGAACTGCATTTCCAGCCGAAGATCGACCTTGCCGGCAACCGCACCATCGGGGCGGAGGCGCTGATCCGCTGGCGTCACCCGGTGCGCGGCATGGTCAGCCCGGCGGAGTTCATTCCGCTGGCCGAGGAAACCGGTTTGATCTGGGAAATCGGCGCCTGGACGCTGATCGAATCCTGCCGCCGGCTGGCGGGTTGGATCGAGCGCGGTCTGCCGATCCCCTCGGTGTCGGTGAACCTGTCGCCACGCCAGTTCCAGGATGCCCGCCTCGTCGGCTTCGTCCGCAGCGTGGTCGAGTCCGCCGGAATCCCGGCCGACCGGTTGGAACTGGAACTGACCGAAGGCGCCATGATCGGCGACATCGAGAAGGCGGTGACGATCCTCAACGGGTTGAAGGACATCGGCGTCCGCCTGTCCATCGACGATTTCGGCACCGGCTATTCCTCGCTGGCCTATCTGAAGCGCTTCCCCATCGACACGCTGAAGATCGACCGCAGCTTCGTCCGCGACATCGTCAAGTCGACCACCGATCCGGCCATCGTCGGCACTATCGTCAATTTGGCCGAAAGCCTGGGCTTCGACACCATCGCCGAGGGGGTGGAGACGCAGGAGCAGGCCGATATGCTGCGCCTGCAGCGCTGCACCCGCATCCAGGGCTATCTCATCAGCCGGCCGCTGCCGGTCGACCAATTCGAAACCTTCCTGACCAACAGCGTGGTGCCGGCCTGAGGCCTGCAAGGGACGGGCGCCGCCATGCCGGCGCCCGTGCGCATTCTCCCAGGATTACGGTGCCGCCCGTTCCAGGAAATACTCCATCTCCTGGATGATGCCGCTCTGCGCGGCCCAGAGGGCGGCCTGGGTGCGGTTGCGGACATTGATGGTCTGCATGATGTGACGGACATGCAGCTTCACCAGATCCTCCGTCATCCCCATCTCGCGCGCGATCTCCTTGTTGCTGCATCCGTCCATGATGAGCTTCAGGATACGGGCGTGGCGCGGGTAGAGGCCGGGATAGCCCAGAAGTTCGCTTTCATGCTGGGCAATCGCCCCATCCTCTCCGCCACGGCGGAGCGCGGTGGGCGAGAAATAGTCGAAGCATTCTTCCGGCACGACCGGTTCGCCGGCATGGATCAGGCGCAAGGACAGCACGAAGGCGGTCGGGGCCATCCGGTTCAGCAGATAGCCGCGAACGCCGAAGCGCAGGGCCATCCGCATGTGGTGGGCGGAGAATTCGTCGGCGATCATCGCCAGCTTGGCCTGTTCGCCGTACCAGTTGCGGAAGTTCCAGGCGTCGGTCTTCAGAGAGGCGAGGTCGAACAGAACGATGTCGGCCGTCCGTTCGGAACTGCCGTTGCCCGCCGGCGGTTCCAGCGTGACCACGGCCCCGCCGGCCGACATGCCGTCGGAATAGCGGTCGGGGCCGCCGTTCGCCCGGCCGTTCCACATCGTCTTGGGTGAAAGTCCGGTTGCGAGGCGGCTTTGCGGATCGATGACCTCGAAGCAGTCGTCCAGGATGTTCAGGATGGATTCGCGCAGCAATCGGCTTTGGTTGTGAACAATCACACGAATGCGATCGGACATGTCCGTCTCCCCCAAGAAATAGACGAATTGGCGGACGGCATCGCGCGGCCGGAAGGCAAGGATTCCCCCCTGGACGCTTTGCTTCGACGTCGATGGCACCGGTGCATTGCAATTCGGGTCTGCCGGATTCTGGTGTCCGGCGTGAAACCCTCGGCCCCCCGTTCGGGCCGTTGCCACCTTTGTCTCCGGTACCTCCGCGCCTGGCCGTGCAATGCCGCATATCCGATGGACGGTGCACGTTGTATCGGTCTTCTCGTGCTCGCCCGATCGAATTTAGATCAAACTATGATCCGGCACTCACGGTATTGTCTGCTGCACTTCTGGAATGATTCCAGGCTCAGTGGGGTGTGAACTCATACTGTCCGGGCAGCGTCCTTCGTCAGAAGGCCGGCAGTAATAAGTCATCCTTGCACGCGAATATGGAAGTGATTACCCGCTAAAGCCATGCCGGTCTCCGGCGGGTATCGCCAAGTGGGGAAGGTCCCAAGCAAAGGAAGCCAAACGATATTGCCGTTCAAAGAAGAAAAAGCTCTTTGAAAGACAACTTATGTTAGATGGCTGAACTTGGGATCAAGCTGCACTGGGCCAGTTCATTGGCGATAATATAGACTCTTAAACAGAGTTTGCCAGGACAATTTTCACTGAACATCGAAACGAAAGCGGAGCCCCGCCGGGACGGGACTCCGCTTTCGTTCCGACGACCTGCCTGCAGGCTTCCGCCTTACGCCGCCACGTCGTGGGTGATGGCGAAGACGCCGGTGTCCCAACGGGCGATGGTGGTGTCGAAGCCGCCGACACCGTTCACCACGTCGAAGCCCTGCGTGGTGTTGTGGATCAGGTCCTGGACCGTGTAGTGGCCGTTGGCGAGCTGAAGCTCCACATGGGTGGCCACCGCCTTGCGCGCCGCGGTGTCGTTGAAATCGACCCGGTCGGAGGCGACGACGATCAGCCGATCCTTCTGGTCGTAGAAGCCGTAGCCGGTGATCTGGGCATCCGGATCCTTGTCGGTGAAGGTCAACGGGTAATGGTAGTTCAGCGCCTCGTCGCCGATCAGGACCGGCGCCTTGGCCTTCAGGGCGGCGATCTCCGCGTCGCTGAACAGGTTGTGCCCGTCATAGGTCGCCTGCGGAATGATCCAGGCGCTGGGGGTGCTGGCCTTGGTCATCGACGGCAGGGCCGCGTCGCTGACGTAATAGCCGAAGGTCGCGCCGGCATCATGCAGCTTGGTGATCGGCTCCAGCAGTTCGCCCAGATAGGCATTGCCGATGGAGTTGCCGGCCGGCTCCAGCGCGTTCATCGCCTTCTCGGCATTGGCGCTGTAATAGAGCGCCGGGCCGAAGGGACGGGTCGGCACGATGTCGCGCAGCATGTCCAGCCAGGGCTGCTTCACCTCGCCCCAATCGTGATAGCTGCGCGACCACTGCTCCGCCGCGCGGCGGACGCCGCCCTGGTCGTCGGCGATCATTGTCCAGCCGCTCTGCAGCCAGGTCTGTTCCAGACGGCCCCAGCCCAGTTCCTCGCGCACCGTACCGCTCACGCCGGTGTAGAGGCTGTTTACCGCACCCCAGTAATCATCCTCCGACGAGGACATCATGTGGCCGAAATGGGCGTCCGGCGCGCGGGCGGCATGGATGCCCAGCATCGCCTGCTCGTAGGAGGCCGGTGCCTGCTTGTGCTGCATCTCGAAGCGTTCGAGGGTCTGCACGTTGAACAGGATGTCCTTCTCGTTCATTTTGTCCGCGATCACGCGGGCATCGACGCCGGCGAATTCGCGCATCGCCGCCGGGGTGAACGACACCTGGGTGGTCAGCCATGCGGCGTGGCCGGTGTTCTTGACGATGGCGTCGTCCAGCGCCTTCCAGCCATAGGCCCAACCGTCGACGAAGTAATCCAGCCACTGGGTCGGGTGGTTGTCGACGATGTCCGCCGCCTGCTGCGCCAGCGTGCTTCCCGCCACCTTGATGCCGGTTTTGGCGCTGAACTCCGCGATCATGCGGCTGTTGAAGAAGTCCATCACGCCGGAATGCGGGCTGCCGTCGAAGAAGTCGGCCAGCTCATAGCCGCGGGTGCCGGTCAGGGCCGACAGGCGGCCCAGCTTGTCGGCCATCCAGTCGGCGTAATGGGCGGTGCCGCCGGTCCAGCCGGCCGGCGCGTCCTTGGCGTCCAGCGGCATCAGCGGGCTGATATAGCCCCAGCCATAGGGATTGCTGCTGTCGGCGTTCAGGACGTAGCCGTCGGCGTCGCGGCCCAGATACTGCTGATGCGCCTTGACCCAGGACACCCAGGCCTTGTGTCCGCCCAGGCTGGCGAACTCACCGCCGTTCTGCGACTCAGTGAAGGTGTCCTCCCACAGCTGCAGGCCGATCAGCGGCATGACCCCGTCGGACAGATGACCGGCGGCGACGTCGCGGGTTTCCTTGAGATGGGCGGCGTTGGAATAATCGGGCACCGATTCCCAGAACAGGTGCTGCGGCGCCAACCCGCGGTCGGCGCCCCACGAGATGGTCGACACATCGGACATCAGCGGCGGCCGGTCGCTGCTGACCCCGGCGCTGGCGCTGTGGTCGTTCTTCGGCAGCGTGGCGGTGGGTGCCGTCGGAGCCGGCGTGGTGGGGGTGGTCGTGGGGGGCGTGGTCGTCGTGGTGCCGGCGAGCATGTCCTTGGTGACGGGAACGTTCAGCGTGCCGTTCCACCAAAGGCCCTGCTGGCCGGAGATGACGTCCTTGCCGTCCAGCGCGCCACGGTCATAGGTGACCCCGGCGGCGGTCGAGGCGACGCTGTGCCCGTTCACCACGACCGAGCCGACATAAAGGCTGCGGTCCTGGCCGTTGACGACGGCGTCGTTGTCGTACTGGACCTGGACCTTGTGCGCCTGGGTCGGGTCGAGATCGACCGTGAATTTGTAGGCGGTCTGGCTGGTGGCGGCCACCTTGGCGTCGCCAACCGCCTTGCCGTCGACGAGAAGCTTGAAGTGCGGCGGCACCCCGCCTGCGCTCTTGCCCCAGGCGTTGACGACGACGCTGTAGGACTGGGTCGCCGCCGGAGCCGCGGTAATGGCATCGTCCGCCGGGAACAGCGACGCCGGCAGCGGCACGTTCAGCGCACCGCCCCAGTAAAGGGCTTCCTGCCCGTTCACCACATCCTTTCCGTCGACCGCACCCCTGTCATAGGTGACCGACGGATCGGTGGCGGCGATCGACGTGCCGTTCACCGAGACGGCCTGGACGAACAGGTTGCGGTCGACGCCGCCCGACAGACCGTCG
Source organism: Azospirillum oryzae (assembly GCF_008364795.1). Taxonomy (GTDB): domain Bacteria; phylum Pseudomonadota; class Alphaproteobacteria; order Azospirillales; family Azospirillaceae; genus Azospirillum; species Azospirillum oryzae. Next base: position 87,110 of record NZ_VTTM01000011.1, read on the forward strand.
TTGTCGTAGACGATCTGCAGCTTGTGCGCGCTGTCGGCCGCGACCTTGGTGGAGATGGTGTAGCGCCCCAGGCTGCTGCTGTTCACCGTCGCCTGACCGATGGTCGCGCCGTCGAGCTTGAGCGCCAGATGCGGCCAGACGCCGCCGGCTGCTTGTCCCCATGCGTCGATCGCAAAGGTGACATCGATGAGATTGGACCCGGTGAGCGACATCGGCACGACTCCCATTAATCGGATATTAAGATCTTGCTAGACTGGGTTAACCGTATCGGTTGGATTACCCTGCTCGTTGGGAGTAGTCGCACAGAATTCGCTATAGAAAGGAGAGTCAATCTTGGGACATGACTCTGACTCATCTTTGACTCTTCCAAAAAAATCGATTTTGATTCCGCGAATGTTTTAGCGTCTGAAGGACTGAGTCCGACAACGGCAGTCTTAAGCCTGTTGTGTGGCGTCCGTATCTTTCGTTTGTTTGGCGTGGGTGCCGGCGCCGTGGTCCACTTCGGCACGAACCGCCGCAGATACCGCCGATCAAGCCGGGCAGGAGATCGCCTTATGCGCACCGCTTCCCTGCGCATCGCCGTCGTCACGCAAAAGATCGTCCGGCATGACGGACAGGGGCGCGTGAACGCAGTCGTGGTCGACGAACTGCTCCGCCGCGGGCATGAGGTCGTCGCCATCGCGTCGGAATTGGCGGATGAGTTGGCGCGCCATCCCCGTTTGCGCTGGGTGCCGCTCAGCAGCGGCGGTGTGCCGACACAGTTGGCGAAGGACCAGCTGTTCGCCTGGCGCGCGAGCCGGGCCCTGGCGCGGGAACGGCAGGCGGGGATAGACCGGGTGGTGGTGAACGGCTTCGTCAGCTGGGCACGGTCGGACGTGAACGCCGTGCATTTCGTCCATTCCGCCTGGATGCGCTCCGCCACCCATCCGATCCGCAAGGGCGTTTCGCCGTTGTCGCTCTATCGCGCGCTCTACACCCTGCTGAATGTCGGGTTCGAGCGCTGGAGCTTCCGCCGCGCCGGCCGGCTGGTGGCTGTCTCACGGACTGTTGCGGACGAACTGTGCCGGGACGGCGTCGAGCCTGCCCGGCTGCGGGTGATCGACAATGGCGTCGATGTCCGGGAGTTTCGTCCGGGCACCCCCGATCCGACGCTGTTCGGCCTGCCGCCCGGCCGTCCGGTGGCGCTGTTCGTCGGCGACGCCCGCAGCGACCGCAAGAATCTGGACGGGGTGCTGCGCGCGCTTGCCGACGTGCCCGATCTGGCGCTGGCTGTGGTCGGCGACGAGCGCGGCGGCCCGTTCCCGGCAATGGCGCGGGGGCTGGGGGTGGAGGATCGGGTCCGCTTCCTCGGCCACCGGCGCGACGTTGCGGCGCTGATGCGGGCGGCCGACCTGTTCGTTTTCCCGACCCGCTATGAACCCTTCGGGCTCGTCCTGCTGGAGGCGGCGGCCAGCGGTTTGCCGGTCGTCACCACGCGGCTGGCCGGCGCCGGCCGACTGCTGGAGGACGGTGCCGCCATCCTGCTGGATGACCCGGGTGCGCATGGGGATCTGGTGCGGGCGATGCACGACCTTGCTGCGGACCCGTCCCTGCGCCGCCGGATGGGCGAGGCAGGCCGCCGCATCGCCGAAAGCCAGGACTGGTCGGTGACGGCCGGGCGGTATGCCGATCTGCTGGAGGAATTGGGGCCGGCGGATCAGGCGGTCGACGGGCGGCGGCTGTTGGCCGGGTCGGCATCCTGACCTGACCCCTTACCGCAACTCCAGCCTCAGTTCCATGACCACGCTGTCGGTTCCCGGCGCCGCGTCCGCCACCGCGATTCCGACCGGCGCCGCCGGTCCAGGGGTGGGATCGACACGCTGGGGGGTGCCGCTGCCGGGGCGCAGGACGGTGCCCATGCGGATGGCGGCGCGGGTCTTGCCGACCGGCACGGTTCCACCGGTGGCGACGGGAACGATGCCGCCGGCGGCGGTCGTGGTCAGGGCGACGCCGTCGGCCGGGCGGTCGGGCTCCAGCCGGCGCACCCGGTCGTAGTCGCGCTGCACCAGATTGCCGGCATCGACCCCGCCGGCGCCGACCTTGCGGAACTCGCCGGAGCAATCCAGCGCCTCGAACCGGTTGGCGCGGCAGGTGCCGGAGATGGCGAGAGCCGGGGCGAAGCCGTCGCGGCCCAGGCGGATCAGCCGCTCCGCGTCGTCGAAGCGGTTGCCGACGGCGGAGGCGGCGACGATGGCGGCGGTCTCGATGTCTGCGGCGCGGTCGTTGGTGCCGTCGCCGAAGCTGGCGCTGCCGCCGGTGAACTCGTTGCGCTCCAGCGCGCGCACCACGATCAGGCCGGTGACCGGCCGCTTGGCCAGGCGATAGGCCGGCAGCAGCGAGCCGCTGCAACCGATCAGGACATTGCCGTACATCTCCGCCATCGGCCCCTGGATCCAGCCGTTGCCGCAGGCCTCGAAGGCGCAGTCCAGGAACTTGTTGTTGGACAGGAAGGTCCGCTTCGCCGGTCCGTCCTCCGCCAGGATTGCGTAGGGCGAGAAGCCGAAATGGCAGGAGATGAAGCTGGAATGGTCGATGCCGTTCTCCGGCGCCACGGCGATGGAGGCCAGCGTGTTGCCGGCGAGGTCGGTGTCGAGGAACAGATGATCGCCGAAGCTGTCGGTCCCTGCCGACCAATAGGCGCCGATGTGGTTCTTGGTCAGCTGGCAGGAAATCAGCGAGGAATGATCGCGCCAGACGTCCACCCCGGCGCGGAAGCCGAACACCCCGACCCGCTCCAGCAGGAAGCGGGAGGTCAGCGCCAGCCCGTCCATGCCCGGCGGCGGATCGCCCGGCCGATTGTCGGGCTTCGGCCCGCGCAGGCTGATGTGCGCGATGCGGCTGCGCTGATAGCCCTTGTTGTCGTCGCGCACGCCCTGCCGGCTGCCGGCCCGGATTGCGAAGCGTCCCGGCCCCAGATCCTCCGGCCAGGACAGCAGCGAGGCGCGCATGCCGGCGCCGACGATCTCCACCTCGTTGAAGGCGTCGTCGTAGCGGTCGAGGTTGGGCAGGACGATCTCGCCATCCAGCCGGTAATGGCCGGGCGGCACCAGCACCGTCCCGCCCTGTCCGCTGCGCGCCAGTTCCAGCACGGCGCCCTGCAGCGCCGCCCAATCGCATTCCTGGTCAAGGGAGCGGATGTGCGGATGGACGCGCCGTGCCGCCTCCAGGCTCTTGTAGCGCTCCGACAAAGGATGGCTGCGCCCGTCGCCGACGGCGCCGCGTTCGCGGATCGACAGGGCTGGGCCGCTTCTCTGCGGCGGGTCCGGTGCCGGGCGCAATGGCTTGTCCTGAGCGGCTTGGGCTGCGGCGGGCGTCCGGGCGGCGGGCAGGGCGAGGGCGGCCGCCAGCAACGCACGCCTGCCGATGCGGCAGCCGGGGCCGCCGCTCATGGCCCGAAGTCCCGCGATCGACGGCCAAGCCGGCCCAGCGAACCGATGCCATCGCTGAGCGCCGCGCGATAGACCTGCTCCAGCCGGTCGAGATGACGGTCCAGCGTGAAGGGCGCGCGCCAGTACCCGTCATGGGCGTTGCGGCCCATCCGCTCCACCTCCGCGTCGTGTGACAGCAGTCGGAGGCAGCGGGCGAGGTCGGCGGCGTCGCCGCTGCGGAACAGAAAGCCGTTCTCTCCCGGCTGCACAGCCTCCGCCGCCGCGCAATTGTCGCTGACGATGATGGGAACGCCGTTCGCCAGCGCCTCGTAGGCGGCGAGCCCGAACGTCTCGTACCACAGAGACGGAACCACCAGGGCCCGTGCCCGCCGCACCTCCTCCAGCACGGCATCGGGCGGCAGCCAGCCGACAAGTTCCGCATCCGGGTTCAGCCGGCGCACCGCCGCCGCCTCGTCGCCATCGCCGACGAAGCGCACCGGACAGTTGGCCTGTACCGCCGCCTCGGCCAGCAAAGCGGCGCCCTTTTCGCGCGACAGGCGTCCGACGAACAGCACAGGGCGGTTGCCGGCGACCGGGGCGGGGCCGCGAGCTTTGAGTTCGTCCGGGACTTCCACCGGGTTGGGGACGGGCAGGGTGACGGTGCCGGGCGGCAGATGGCGGGCGACCACCGCGCGCTGCCGGTCGCTGAGCGTCACCAGCGCCATGCCGCCGGTGAAGCCTCCGGCCAACGCCCCCGCGGCATGGCGGGCGGCGCGCCACCATTTGTGGTGCCGGGCGCGGGCGTCGCAGTCGGTGGCGAGGCAGCCGGTGGACAGCGCCCGGTGCGGGCAGTTGACGCCCTCGGGGAAGACGAAGAAGGCGCCGTTGGGGCAGAGCGGGAAATAGTCGTGCAAGGTCAGCAGCACCGGCAGGCCGGATTTCCGGCAGACCGGGAAGACGCTGGGCGACAGCGCCTTTGCCCAGCCATGGATATGGACCACCGTGTCGTTGGCCGGGCAGCTGCCAAGCAGGCTTTCCAGCGCGCGCGCCGCCTCCCGGTTCCAGATTCCGCGCAGCGCCGCCTGCACGCGGTCGGCGTTGCCCTTCAGGTCGGGCTGCTCCAGGCAATGGACGGTGATGCCGTCGGTCAGCAGGGCAGGGGCGATGGGCGGGACGGCGGTGAAGAAATGGACCCGGTGGCCGCGCCGGGCCAACCCGACGGCGCCGGCGATTGCGACCTTCGCCAGCCCGCCGCTGGGATGGGCATGGTCGCAGAGGATGACGATCGTGCTCATCGCAGGGTGCTCATTGCAGGGCGCCGCGATAGACGGCGGCGGTGCGGGCGGCGATGACCGGCCAGTCGAACCGGCTGCGCACCAATGCCCGGCAGGCGTCGGCGTCCGGCAGCCGGCGGACGCCGGTCAGCGCCTCCGCAAGGCCGATGCCGATGGACCGCGCGTCGGTCCCGGCGAGCACGAGGTCGCCGTCCAGCCCCTCCACCACCTCGGGCAAGCCGCCTACGGGCGTGACCATCACCGGCGTGCCGGCCGCCAGCGATTCCAGGGCGGTCAGGCCGAAGCCCTCCAGCGCCTGCGACGGCATCACGCACAGGTCGGCGGCGCGGTAGGCGAGCGGCAGATGCGCGTCGGGAACGAAGCCCAGCAGCCGTACATGGTCCTCCAGCCCCAGCGCGCCGATGCGGTCCTGAAGGGCCGCCGCCTCCGGCCCGCGTCCGGCGACCACCAGCAGAACGTCGGGCACCCGGCGGCGCAGTTCCACCATCGCGTCGACCAATGCGGTCAGCCCCATGCGCTTCACCAGCCGGCGCACCGTCAGCAGGATGGGACGCCCCTGCGGCCAGCCGAGGCGGGCGCGCGCCTGATGGCGGCTGTCGGAAAGGTCGTAGCGGTCGGCATCGACCCCGCCGGGTACCCGATGGATGCGCTCCGGCTGGATGCCATAGCGCTCGGTCAGGATGGTGGCGAAGGACTGCGACAGCACGACGAAGCGGGCGGCGCGGCGATAGACCAGCCGCTCCACCATGAACTTCAGCCGCACCGCCAGCGGACCGGCGCCCTCGGCGGCGCTTTCCAGCGCCCAGGGGCCATGGAAATGGACAACCAGCGGCCGGTTGCGCAAGGCGGGCAGCGCGCCCACCATATTCAGCGCGAAATGGGAGGCGACGAGGTCGGGCGCCTGCCGGCGCAGCGTCTCGGCGATGGCGGTCCGCGCCGCGGCCACCCGGCGCGGCAGCGAGGCGGTCGGCGGTGCGAAGCTGTCGATGCGGGCGCCATTGTCCAGCGTCCGGGAAACGGTGCCCAGCACCAGCCCGGAAAAGGCGATGCCCTGCTGCGGCAGGTAACGGGCAAGGTGGTAGAACATGTTCTCCGCCCCGCCATGGGTCTCCGGAAACCAGCCCAGCCCAAGCTGAAGCACGCTGGTCTCCCGCATCTCCCCCGGCAATGCGCCGGGCAGGATCAGGCTTCCGTCCATTGCTTGTCCTCGTGGAATTGATGGGCGGGGACAGAAGTCGGGACGGCGCCCTGCAGGCCGGCGAGCCCGTAATTCTTGGCCGCAATCGCCATGCCCAGGAAGAACCAGAAGCCGACGCCCGTGACCTTCACCAGCGTGTGTTCGAACACCATGCAGCCGAGCATCGTCAGAGCCGCAGTTTCGGCGCAGCGGGCGAACGGGTCCGGCGGAGCGCCGCCGCGGCGCAGCATCCCGGCGGTCAGCATGATCAGGCCGGCGACATAACCGAATGCGCCGGGCCAGCCCAGTTCGTAGGGCACGCGCAGGATGCCGCTGTCGAAATAGGCCATGACGCCCAGCTGCCCGTCCTCGTTGGTCAGCTTGGTCGCGGTGTCGATGGTGCCGAGCCCGGCGCCGCGCACCTCGGTCAGCGCATAGAACAGGAAGGTGACATAGAACTCCTGCCGATCCTGATAGCTGCGGTCGTTCTCCATCGAATTCAGCGTGTCGAACCGGGAAACGATCGCCTGATTGACCCTCGGCACGCTCAGCAGCGGCAGGGAGCACAGGACCAGACCGACGCCGACCGCGATCAGGCGGATGCGGTGGCGGCCGGGCATGGTCAGCATCAGCCAGGTGAAGGTGAACAGCCCGGCCAGCCATGCCGCGCGCACCAGACTGAGCAGCAGCGATCCCAGCGCCAGCGCGCCGGCGACCGGAACCAGGATGCCGCGTGCGGCCGGCAGCACGGCCAGCCCCGTGACCAGCAGGAAGGCCAGCGGGCCGGAGGAGTTCATCGTGCTGAACACCCGGACCTGCATCGGCAACGGCAAGCCCTGGTTGGTCATCCCGACATTGAGGAGCCATCGCGCATCCCAGGCCGGCATGATGAAATACTGGATCAGGCCGTAGCCGCCGACCAGCGTCAGCCCCAGGACGAAGGCGCGCAGCACCGCGTCGCGCATCTGCGGATAGAGCGGCCAGTGCAGGGCGACATAGAGCCCCAGCATGACCGGCACCACCCAGTTCAGCAGTGCGAAGGTCGCAGCCGCCACGCCCGCCTGGGAGATTCCATTGAAGTAGGCATAGGAGATGCCCAGCATCACCGGCACGAAGCCGAAATAGGCGCGGTAGCGCAGCATCGGCAGATACTGTGCGATCACCAGCCCGGTCATGGCGCCGACGACGAAGGGCGTCACCATGATCGGGCTGATGACGCTCCAGCCCGACTGGTAATCGACCAGCCGGCGCACCTCCGGCGTCAGGAACCACAGCCACCACGTGAAGGCGGCGAACCGGGCCGGGTCGCGCGTCACCAGCAGCGCGCCGACGGCCAGCGCCCCAATCGGAAAGACGATTTCCAGCACACCGGCCTTGCCCATCAGGACCGGGACCGCCACCAGGAACCAGAAGACCGGTGCCGCCATTCTGTTCAGGGAGGGCAGGCCGCCGGTGCCGTGATGGCCGGTGCCGTGATGGGCCGTGCCGTGATGGCCATGCTCCAAGCCGGCTGTGGCGAAGGTCATGCCGCCGTCTCCCGCCAGTCGCGCATCCCCTCCAGCCGGCCGCGCAAGGTCGCGCGCAGCTTCGCTCCGGCATTGCGGTCGCCGCGCAGCGTCAGCCGCGCCCACTGCGCCAGTCCGGGAAACTCGCAGGTCCCCACCAGCATGGCCCAGGCGGCGAAGGCGGCGCGGTTGGCCGGGCCGAAATGGGTCATCAGGGCCAGCGTGTCGTTGAAGGTCGCGTTCTCCTGCGCCAGCGGGTGGAAGTGGTTCGCGCCACGCTGGTCGATGTCGAAGCGCACCGCCGGGAAGTGGTCGACCGCCACCAGCGGGTCGTAGACCAGCCGCCATCCCTGGCGCGACAGCCGCAGGCAGAAATCCACCTCGTTGCGAACCTGGGCGCCGCTGCCGCGCAGCCGGGTGTTCAGCCGCTGGCCGTCGATCGCCGCGCGCCGGAAGCTCCAGTTGGCGCCTTTCAGCACGTCCACGTCCTGGGCCGGACCGACACCCAGATGATGGTTGCCGATGACCCGCCCGAACCATTGCAGCCGGCCGACGACCTGGGCCTCCCCGGTTTCCGGCACGCCGTCGTGATAGACATGGTCACGGCCGCCGACGCCGCCGATCCGCGGATCGGCGCGGTACCAGGCCTCGATCCGCTCGACCCAGTCGGGATGGGGGACCGCGTCGTCGTCGGTGATGGCGACGATGTCGCCGCGGGCATGATCCATGCCGCGGTTGATCGCCGCCACCTGCCCCGGCACGTCGATGCCGGCGACCTCGACCGGCAGGGTGGAGGCATAGCGCCGGGCAACCTCAGCGGACTCCGGATCGGTGTCGCGCACGGTGACGACCACCTGGACCGGCGCCAGCGTCTGCCGGACCAGACCGTCCAGGCAGCCGGCCAGCTGGTCCGGCCGGCGATAGGTCGGTACGATCACGGTGACACCCAGACGTTCGACGGCATGGGGGGGGGCGGGGGCCGCGGAGGACGGGTTCATGGTCACGCTCATGCCGGAGCCAGCTCCCGCCCGCGGGCGTCGTTCGCGGCGGCCCGCGCCGGGGCCAGGGCCGGTTCCTCGCCGTTCATCCAGCTGTCGATGGTCTCGCGCAGCCGTGCCTTGAACACGGCACGGTCGAAGCGGGCGGCGTAAGCCTGGATGACGGTGGGGTTGAAGCGGCGTTCCTGCGCCTCGAACCGTTGCACCGCCTCGATCAGCGCTTCCGGCGTCTGCTGGTCGAAGAACAGGCCGGACAGGCCGTCCCTCACCGTCTCGGTCGCGCCGCCGCGGTTCAGGGCGATCACCGGCCGGCCGGCGGCCATCGCCTCGACGGGCACGATGCCGAAATCCTCGTTGGCGGTGAAGACCAGGGCGCGGCAGGCGGCATACTGCCGGTCCAACTCCTCTGCGGAACAATGGCCCAGCAGCTCCACCGTCGGCCCGGCCATCTGCTTCAGCCGGCGGTACTCCTCGCCCTCGCCGACCACGACCAGCTTGCGGCCCATGCGGTTGAAGGCTTCGATCGCCACGTCGGCGCGCTTGTAGGACACCAGCTGGCTGACGAACAGGTAGTGATCGCCGGGCGGCTCCGCGGTGGCGAAGCGCCGGGTTTCCACCGGCGGGTTGATGACGGTGGAGTCGCGGCGGTAGACCCGCCAGATGCGCTTCGCCACCGTCTCGGAATTGGCGATGAAACGGTCGACCCGCGCCGCCGTCGCCAGATCCCATTGCCGCAGCCGGTGGATGGCATAGGGCATCAGCGGCCGGACGATCGGCCCGGCCGAGTGCAGGTAATCGTGATAGCCGCTCCACACATAGCGCATCGGCGTGTGGCAGTAGCAGACGTGCAGCGCGTCCGGCCTGGTCAGCACCCCCTTCGCCGGCCCGGATTCGCTGCTGATGACGAGGTCGTAGGCGCTGAGGTCGAGCTGTTCCAACGCCAGCGGCATCAGCGGCAGATACTTCTGATACATCCGGTGGGCCATCGGCAGCCGGTCGATGAAGGTCGTGGTGACCTGATGGCTGCGGATGATCGGGGAGATCCGCTCCGGCCGGTAGACGTGGGTGAAGACGTCGGCCTCCGGATACAGCTCGCACAGGGCTTCGATAACCTTCTCCCCCCCGCGCATCCCGACGAGCCAGTAATGGACGATCGCGACTTTCATTGTGGGTCCTCCGGCAAGGGGCAGGCCTTCACTTGGGCCGAGGGTATTTGGGTTCTGGATACTTCCGCTCAGGCGATGCGGCGCAGGCGGTAGGAACGGCCGCTGGGTGGACGGGCGCCGTATTCCAAGTTCGCGTGGTCGCGGGCGTTGACCATCGACAGCACCGCGCCGCCGATCCGCCCGCCGACCTGCCGCACCTGCTTGATGCCGGCGCTGGCAAGGCTGGTGGCGGTCCGCGCCCAGCGCACGACATAGAGGACACGGTCGGCCAGGGGCGCCAGAATCAGCGCGTCGGACACCGACAGCACCGGCGGCGTGTCGAGGACGACGACGTCGTAGCGTTCGGACAGCTCGACCAGCAGCGACAGCATGGCCTTGGAGCCGAACAGGATCTGCGGGCGCTCGACCGGGCGGCCGGCGGTGATCACCGCCACCCGGCGGCGGTCGTCGACCTGCACGACCTGATCCAGCGTCGCATCGCCTTCCAGCAGGTCGGTCAGCCCCTTTGGCGGCCGGGTGCCGCCGAGAAGCCGGTGCACGGCGGGGCGGCGGGTGTCGCAGTCGACGATGACGACCCGGCGGCCGGTGTCGGCCAGGAAGGCGGACAGCGCCACCGCCAGCGTGGTCTTGCCTTCGCCAGCGACCGACGAGGTCAGCATAACCACCTCGCCGCCCTTGACGGTGGCCGGCTCGGCGCCGGTGCGGACCAGATGCAGCCGTGCGCAGAGCCGCCAGACCGCCTCGGCGAATTCGCCGCCGCCGGTGTTGGAATAGGGGTCTCGGTTGGCATCGGAGCGGGCGGACCGCTTGATCCGGCCCAGCAGCGGCACGATGCCGACCGCCGGCAGGCCCAGGACCGCCTCCACCTGATGGGAGCTGTAGATACCGCGCTGGCTGGCGGTCCGGACCAGCGCGATGCCGGTGGCGATGGCGCCGCAGACCACCGCGGCCAACGCCGCCAGCACGCTCTTGCCCGGCCCGACCGGCCCCACCGGAACGTCGGCGGAGGACACGATGCGCACGTCGGGCGTCATCTCCAGCGCCTGGAGCACCTGGGTCTCCTTCAGGCGGGTGACGGCGCGGCGATAGTTGTCGTCGGAAGCGTCGGCCTGCCGCTGAAGCTCGCGCAGCCGCACGTCCGCCTGCATGCTGTCGAAGGACTCCGTTCGCAGGGCCTCCAGCCGGCGGGACAGGCTCTGGATCTTGGCGATCTGCTGCTCCACCTCGCCCCGCAGGCTGCGGATCACGCGATCCACCTCGGTGGCGAGGGCGGCATTGAGTTCGCGCAGCTCCGCGGCCGGCCGCGCCAGCGCCGGGTGACGGTCGCCATATTGCGCGCGCAGCTCTGCCAGCTGGGCGCTCAGTGCCGTCTGACGCTGGCGCAGGCCGGTGATCAGCGGGTCGCCGCCTATGTCGGCGCCGGTCAGCGATTCGGGATTGCCGGGCTGCACGGACTGCAGCTGGCGCAGCCGCCCCTGGGCGTTGGTCAGCGCGGTGCGCGCCTCCGCCAGCTGGGCGTTCAGGGCCGACATCTCTTCGTTGACCAGGGGAGCATCGCGGCCCTTGGCCATGCCGGTTTCGGCACGCATCGCCTCGACGGCGGCGCGGCCGGTGCTGGTCATGTCCTGGCGCAGTTCGTCGAGCCGGCTCTGCAGCCACTCGCTGGCGTTCTGGGTGGCCTTGCGCTTCGCCTCCACCTGGATGGCGATGTAGGCGTCGGCGACGGCATTGGCGGCGCGGGCCGCCAGCTGCGGGTCCTTGGCCTCGACCGCGATGCGGATCGCGCGCGACTGCACGCCGGGGCTGACGCGCAGGTTCTTCTGGAAGGCATAGATCAGGCGGGCGGTTTCCTTCTCCTCCGCACTGCCGGTCGGAGCGGGCGGGCGCGCGGCCGGCGTCAGCAGCGCGGACAGCGGTTCGGGAAGACCGGACGCCACCTCCGTCAGCAGGGCGCGGCCTTCCTCGAACAGGGGAGTCAGAAGGCCGGGCTTGTCGGGAGTTGCGGCGTATTCCGGCTCGTTCCCGAGATTCAGCATCTCCACCACCCGGCGGGCGAGATCGCGGGACCGCAGGATCTCGACCTCGGTGTTGACGGTGTCGAGATACATTCCCATCGGTTCCGACACCGAAGGGATGTTGATGACGCGGTTCGTATGCGGATCGATCACCACGACGGCCGACGCGCTGTAGAGCGGCGTCATCGCGTTGATCAGCAGCACCGCGGGTAGCCACAGCACCGCGGTCAGCCCAAGGATCAGCCATTTCTGGCGCCACAGCGTCTGTACCAGCCGGCCTACGTTGACCTTATCGGCGCCCGTTCCGACCGGCGGTGCGACAAAGCCGGAGGGGATACCGGCCGTGCCTGGCGGCAATCGGTGTTCCGGTGCGTCCATGGGCTGAACTCCTTCATCTCGACAAACGGTGCGCGGAGGTGCGATGCGGCCGCGATGGTTCAGGCGACCTCTGCCGGGTCTCGGGTGGGCTGGCGGGGGGCGGACGGGGCGTCCGGCCCCGGGTCGCCGCGGATCTCCGCCGGCAGCTCCGGGGTTGTCGGGGTGGCCCGTCCCGCCTTCGTCTCGGCCAGGATGCGGGCGTAGCGGGCGACGGTGTTGGGCGTGACGTTGACCAGCGTTCCGGTCCCGCCGCCGTCGGCGACGAGCCGGGCGACCTGGAACAGGGCGCGCCCCTTCTCCAGCACCTCGCCCGGCAGCATCCACAGGATGGAATCGATGTTGGACGCCAGCCATCCCGGCCGCCCGCCGCGGGTCAGTCGGCGTTCGGCCGCCCGCACCTGTGCGGTGTTGCGAATGGTGTAGAAGGGCGACCAGCCGTCCCAATCGCCGGCTGTGAAGGGCAGGGCCACGAACTCCCCGTCGACCAGCGCCGGTTCGGCCGAACCGAAGGCGGCCTTGGTCCACATGTAATCGAAGCCGGCGGAGCGGACGGCGGCGGCGACATCCCGCCGCAACGGACCGGGGCGGGCGCTGTCATAGGGCCGCCACGCCTCGTAGAAGCGGTCGAGCCGGTAGCGGCGCAACGCATTGCCGATCATGCGCCGGGCGTCCATGGCCGGAGCCCCGGCCCGCGTCGGCGCCTTGCGGGGCATGCCCTCCGATGCGGCCTCCACGCTGGCGGCCGGGGTTTCCGATGGGCGCGGACGGGGCGAGATGCGCAGGACGGGCCGGCCCTCCTCCCAATGCAGGCGCGGGGTGCGGCCCGGCACGAGCGGCGAGTCGACCAGCGGCCACCAGCCGCGCGGCATCAGCCCCGGCGGCAGCATGGTCGCCATCTCCGCGCGGGCGTCGGTCAGCAGGCGGGCCAGTTCGTCGCTCGGCATTTCGCCCTCGGCGCAGACGCCGCGGCCGGTGCTTCCCAGCAGAAGCTCCACCCGGCCCAGCACGCCGCCGCGTTCCTCCGGCACCGACAGCAGTGCCAGGTCGGCGGGGCTGGACTGGGTCAGGCTGTCGACGGTGACCACCAGCCCGCAACGCAGGCCGGTCGCCGCCACCAGATCGAGGATGCGCGGAATACAGTGGAGTTCGCGGATCATGCCGGACCACAGCACCAGCGTGGTCAGCACCCGCCCCTCCGCCGCCCAGCGGCGCAGGGTGGCGTCGTCGGGTTCGTAATCGGTGAAGGGGCGCGGCGGCTCCGCAATGCGCAGCGGCACGTCGGCCGTGCTGGCGAAGGGCGGATCGGGATCGACGATCTGCAGCCCGCGGCCCAGGCGGCCCAGGGCGAAGAAGTCGTGGTCGTCGAACTGGCGGCCATAGACCGGGTCGGCCCCGTTGCGGATCAGGTCGGCGGCGCGCTCGATCACGTCGGTCTGCGGCCGGCCATAGAGCGGCAGCAGCCGCTTGGCCGCCGCCAGCGGCAACTGCGCCGCGATCAGATCGGGATCGCCCAGCAGCGTTCCACGGCCCCAGCCGGCATGGCGATGGGCCAGCGCGGCGCTGAAGCTGGCATAGCTTTCCCCTGCCACCCTGCCTTCGACCGCATCGAGGCCGCCGGGGAAGTGGCGGGCGCGCACCGGGTCGACGCAATGACCGGTGAAATGACGGGCGCCCAGCGCCTCCAGCCGCTGCCGCAGCCCGGCATCCGCGCCGACATCGATGCCGAGGCAGGGCTTCGCCATCAGTAGCGGATAGAGGAACGGGGCGGCGACGATGCCGAGCGGGGTTTGCGGCGCCATGTCCAGCACCGCGACCTCGTCCGGGATCGGCTGCTCCAGCAGGCGAAAGGCGGCCTCATAGAGCGCGGCCGGGTCGGTGCTGCGCAGGGCGCATTCGCCTCCTGCCTCCACCACCGGCCACAGGGGGGAGGCAGGGTCGCCCAGCGCCACGACGCGGAACCGGGTGGTCAGCCACAGCGCATGGTCCAGGTGCCGGCCGCCGGCCATCAGGCTGCCGGTGCCGGTCGCCTCGGTCCGGTTGCCGTCCTCCCAGCCGCCGAAGTGTCGGCCGCTGCGCCGTCCGTCGTAATAGAGGTCGAAGGCCCAGCCGGCGCGTTCCGCCGCGGCGGCCAGCACCGGCGCTATGGCGACGCGGTGCGGGTCGCCGCCATGGGCAAGGAAAAGGAGCAGGGGCGGTTTGGTCACGATACGTGCCCCTCCGTGCCCTTGCCGCCGCGCCGGCACCACCACAGGTGCCATTTCGCCACCCCCGGCGGGCCGAAATGATCGGTCTTCTGCAGGGTCAGGCCGGTGGCGGCGATGGCCTTGCGCATTTCCGGCGCCCAGTGGTGACGGACCAGCGCCTTCCATTCCGGCAGGACGCCGTGGCAGCGCATGGTCGCCAGCAGCCGGTCGGGCCGCCAGCGGTAGTAGCGGGGATAGGCGATCACCCACAGCGGATTCGCATTGGTGGTGTCGCAGACGATCCGGCCGCCCGGCTTGACCACCCGCTGCAGCTCGCGCACGCCGGCTTCCAGGTCGGGCAGGTGGCAGAGCAGGTCCATGGCGATGACGATGTCGAAGCTGTCGTCGGCGAAGGGCAGCTTGCGGGCGTCGGCCTGCTGGACGGTCAGGGCCGGGAAACGCTCCTTCGCCTCGGCCAGCATCTCGTGGGAGATGTCGACCAGCGTTACGTCGTGACGGTCGGCGAAGGGACCGGTGATGCGGCCGTATCCGCCGCCGACATCGAGGATGCGCATCCGCGGCAGCCGCTCCAACTCCGCCGCCACCGCGCGCCGCTTCTCGTCATAGATGCGGTAGAAGGGGGTGGTCGGGTGGTCGGGGCGGAAATGGCGGCGATAGCCATTGTTGTAGATGCCGGATCCCGCGACCTGCGACCGCTCCGCCTTGGCATTCTCCAGCAGGGCGGCGACCTGGGCGGCGACAGTGTCGACGTCGAAGCTCTTCGCATGCTCCAGCCCCGCCGCGGCGACGGCCTTCAGCCCGTCGGGGTCCGCCAGCCGGGCGATCAGCATGTCGCGCAGCGGCTCCGCCTGCCCGGGCGGGACCAGCCAGCCGGTGCGGCCATGCTCGATGATTTCCGGGAAGCCGCCGCAGTCGCTGGCGACCACCGGCACACCCAGCGCCATCGCCTCCACCACCACGAAACCGAAGCTTTCCCACAGGGACGGGACGACCGCCATCTCCGCCCGCGCCACCACGGCCAGCGCGTCGTTGCGCGGCAGGGCGCCTGTGAAATGGACGCGGTCGGCGACCGGAGCGACGTCGCGCCGGAACTGGTCGATGATCGCGGCGCTCGCGGAGTCCTCGCCGCCGATCATCATCAGGTGCAGGTCGGGGTTGGCGGCCAGCACGCCGGGAATGGCGCGGCCCAGAGTGGCGATGCCCTTGCGCCCCTCCAGCCGGCCGAAGAAGGCGATGAAGCGCTTCGGCAGCGCCATCGGCGGCTCGGCTGTCCGGTTCGCCGCCACCGCGGCGAGATCGATGCTGTTGGGGATGACCTGGATCATCTCCGGCGGGATGCGCCAGTAATCGGCCACCCGCCGGGCGATCGCGCGGGTGGAGGCGTAGATCGCCGCGCTGCGTTTGGTCTGGTCGCGTTCGAGCGCGTTCAGCAGGTGGGTGTGTGGCACCCAGGGCTGCGTGTTGGTGTCCATCACCAGCCCGGTCGGCGTCGCCAGCCGCGTCACCACGGGAATGGTGCTGAAACGGGTCAGCCACCACGCGTCGGCGTCGAACTCAGCAGCATGAACCACGTCGGGACGGAAGGCGCGGACCGCGTCGGCCAGCCGGCGGTTGGTCCGGAACCGGTCCACGACCGCATGCAGATGCGGTCCCGGATCGACGCGGTTCACCGTCACGCCGTCCTCGATGGTGGTGCCGGCCGGCAGGCCGCCGGCCTTCCACGGGGTCACCACCTGGACGACATGGCCCAGCCGCGCCAGCGCACGGGCCATCGTGTGGGTGTGGGTGGCGATACCGCCGAGCTTTTCGCCGGGTGGGTATTCGGGCGTCAAGAGCGACAGTCGCATTGTGGGTCCCCCAAATCCTGTAGGTTCTGTCATTTGCCTGCGGGTCCGGCCGGAGCGGCGGTCGCCGGAGACGGTTTGGCGAGTGCGATCAGGCGCCGCGGCAAGGCCGCGAGCATTGCCGGGTCGGGAAGGAAGACGCGCCAGGGCAGTCCGGTCGCCCGCCGGTAGAGGGTCGCCGCGGTGGCGAACACCAGCGTGTAGGCCACCGTGGAGACGATGGCCGCGGCCAGGATCCCGCCGCTGCGCAGGAACAGCAGCAGGCCGCCCAGCGTGACCAGCATCCCCAACAGGTTGGCCGTGGTGGCGGTGAAGGGCCTGTTCTCCGCATAGAGCCCGTTCAGCAGGATCGACGCGGCGGCGTAGAGAACGGCGCCCGGCAGCAGAAGCCGCAGTGGAAGCGCGCTGTCGGCGAAGGACGGGCCGTAGACCAGTCCGATGGCGATATCCGCGAAGACGAACAGCCCGCCGCCAAGCAGCCCGCCGATGGCGAAGGTCACCTGCAGGCTGTTCAGCACCAGCGTCCGCCCCGACTGGCCCCGCCGGGTGGCGGCGGGCATCACGACCGTGGCAAGCGCGCTGGACAGGCTGACGATCAGCCAGGACAGGCTGGTCGCCAGGGCGTAGAGCCCGACCTGGGCCGCCGGCAGGAAGGCGGGAATGATCAGCAGGTCCAGCCGCTGGGTGATGACGCCGCCCACCACGTCGCCGTGGGTGCGCAGCGCGTACCAGAGCGTCCGCCGGCCGAGCGCCGGATCGGGGCGGCCGATCCCGTGGCGGCGGACCAGCAGGGCCGTGGCCACGACCAGCACCAGCGTGCTCATCGCCGCCTGCACGATGACGGCGGCCTCCACCGTGAAGTGGCCGGTGGCCCAAAGGACGCCGTAGAGTGTGGCGACGCCGGCCGGCTGGATGAAGTTCAGCGCGTTGAAGCTGCGGAAATCCTGGTCGCCCAGGATCAGCCCGAGCATCAGCTCCGCCAGAAGGGCCATGGCGATCATGGGCAGGTAGAGCCGCGCCAGTACCAGCGTCTCAACTGGCTGCGCGGCCAGCAGTAGCGGCAGCAGCAGGTAGCCGGTGCCGATCGCCAGCGCCGCCAGCGGCAGCAGGATCAGCGTCCAGGTGCTCAGCAGCCGGCCGCCGGCCGAATGGTCCCGCGACAGCGCGTAGGTGACCGCCTTGCCGCAGCCCATGCCGAACAGCCAGCCCAGCATCTGTATGGTGGTAAGGACCGCGGTCAGCGCCCCCCGACCCTCCGGACCGATGGTGCGGGCGACGAGGATTCCTGTCAGCAGTCCAAGCCCCATCGTGGCGGCGGTGACGAGTACAGTCGTCACGCCATGCCGGGCGAAGCTGCCCCCCTTCGCCGCCGCCTTGCGTCCGGTCAGACCTTTCAGCATCGCGCCTTCACCCCCGTCGAAGTCCCTGAAGTGTGCGCACCGCGTCCTCCCCCGGATTCGTGTTTCTTGTTTTGTCGGCAGGTTGGCCCCCACTAGGGGCGACCATCATGGATCATGAACGCCACCAAGAATTAGTTGATATTCCCAACAATTACTTGGTTAGCCTAAAAAATGTCGCGGAGTGGAACAGCGATTTGTGGTCGCCGTTATTAGCTCAGGCGAGCATTTTTGTTGTGCATTGCAAACGGAACGGTAGTGGGGTGTTGGGCGACGGTCAACGCCGCTTTCGGAACTGTTCTTCCCGCACACCGGGGGAGTATTTTTCTTTGATCATCCGTTGCCGGGAACTGGGAGTCTTAGCGTATCTTTCGGGCGTCGGTTATCGGCAACGCCCATGTTCCGGCATCGGGAGTAGTCCATTGCCGGATCGGCGGCACACGAGAGGAGAGGGGGAAGCGCGGTTGCGTTTCGCTGCCGGGTGCGGCGGCGGTGGCACAGCCCGTTTGATGCGGGCACCAATACCCGCCCGGTCGGGCCGGTCCACGGAAGGTTGCGGCCGGGGCCGCTTGCCCAATCGCCGCGGGACGCGCCGGTTCAGTCCCGCCGGTTCAATCCCGCCGGTTCAGTCGGCGTCGGCCATCCGGGCGGCGGTGGAACCGCGCACGATGCAGGTGCCACCCAGGACGAGGCGGCGGCGGGGACGGTCCGGCGCTTCCAGCCGTTCGAACAGCAGGGTCATTGCCGATTGGCCGATGTCCTGCACCGGCTGCTCGATGACGGTAAGGCCGGGGCCGACCAGTTCCGTCCAGGGTTCATTGTCGAATCCGGCGACCGCCAGCCCATCGGGGATCGACAGTTTCAGCCGGCGGGCGGCCTTCACCACCCCCATCAGGAACAGGCTGTTGCTGACGATGAAGGCTTCCGGCCGGTCGCGTTCCGCCATCCAGTCCACCACCGCCGCCTCCGCCGCGTCGGCATAAGGGGCGAGGAAGCGGGCGGCTGGAGCCAGGCCGCGGGCCGCCATGGCGGAGCGATAGCCCTCGTACCGCTCCTGGCCGGTGGTGCTGGTGTTGCCGAACAGGCCGGCGATGCGGCGATAGCCTTGGGCGTGCAGGTGCTCCACCAGCATGGCCGCGGCGCGCGGATTGTCCAGGACCACCGCGTCGTGGCGGGCGGTCGGCGCGTTGCGGTCGATCAGCACGACGGGAAAGTCGAGGTCGAGCGTGTCGAGCCGGTCGAGCGTCGCGCGGGTCGGGGCGAAGATCAGGCCGGTGATCCGCTCCTCCTGCATCAGGCGCAGGTACAACTCCTCCCGTTCAGGATTCTCGTCGCTGTTGCACAGGATCACGCGCATGCCGGCACGATAGGCCGCATCCTCCACCGCGCGGCTGACGGCGGTGAAGAAGGGGTTGCGGATGTCCGAGACAACCAGTCCGATCGTCTGCGAATGCTGCGAGCGCAGCCGCCGTGCCGACAGGTTGGGGCGGTAGCCGGTGGCGCGCACCGCATCCTCCACCCGCTTGCGCAACGCCTCGCTGACCGGGCCGTTGCTCAGCACGCGCGACACGGTGGCGACCGATACGCCGGCGGCCAGGGCCACGTCCTTGATGCTGGCGGTCTTACCGGAGGCGTTCATCTGCAAACCAGTGGTGGTAGAGGGCACCCCGAACGGGGAGGCGATCTTAGCCGTGCGCGGCCCGGCCTGACCAGAGCGGGTTGGGGCGGGGGCCGCTTCTGAAAACGTTTCCAGTGCGATGCCCGGAGCATTCCCCATTTCAGCCCGCTTGACAAGACGCTTCGCCGAAAAAGTGCCGATGTTGCATTGCGGCAGCCGTTGACAGTCCGACTGTAATCGTTTTCACTAGGCATCAAGAGGACAGACAAGAACCTGCGGAGGAGACGGTTGCCATGGCCACCGATACGCACCCCTTGAGCCTTCCGCCCGACCTGATCCGCCTGGGCGCCGCCCCGGCCGGGAAGGAGGCGGCGATCCGCGAGGCGGCGCAGCTGCTGATCGCCGCGGGCTGCATCGACCCCGCCTATGCCGACAGCATGATCCGGCGCGAGACGGTGGCGAACACCTTCCTCGGCCATGGCGTCGCCATCCCGCACGGCATGGTCGACGACCGCAATCTGGTCCGCCGCAACGGCATCGCCATCCTGCAGGTGCCGGACGGCGTGGTGTGGAACGACGGGCAGACCGCCCGGCTGGTCGTCGCCATCGCCGCCCAGTCCGATGCCCACATCGCCATCCTGCGCCGCCTGACCCGCCTGATGCAGGACGAGGCGCGGTTGAACGACCTCTTCACCACCGCCGATCCCGCCGATCTCGCCGCCGCCCTGTCGGACGACAGCGCCGCCCCGGCCACCCCCGCCACCGAGGCCGGCGACCTTGCGGAAAGCTTCGAATGGGTGGTCGATTACCCGACCGGCCTGCATGCCCGCCCCGCCGCCGCCTGGGTCGAAACCGCCCGCGCAGCATCCGGTCGGGTCCGTATCCGCCATGGCGATGAGGCCGCAGACGGCAAGACGCTGGTGGCGCTGCTGCAGCTCGGCCTGCGCCCCGGCGACCGCATCACCGTGTCCGCCGACGGTCCCGAAGCGCGCGCGGTGCTGAACCGCCTGCGCGCCACCATCACGGGCCTCAGCGCGCGGGAAAAAGCGGACGCCGCAGCCGCGGCGCGCAAGGCGAAGGCCGTGGTCCAGGGCTGGACGCCGCCGCCCGCGGCCGGGCGCGAGATGCCGGTGGTCGCCGGTGTCGGCGCCAGCCCCGGCCTCGCCATTGGTCCGGTGCATGTGATGCCGAAGGCCGACCTGACGGTTCCCGACCGGCCGGCGCCGCTGCTGGAGGGCGGCAACCGCCTGCACGAGGCGCTGAACCTGACCCGCCAGCAGTTGAAGGCGCTGGCCGATGACACCGCCCGCCGGCTGGGACCGGCCGAGGCCGGCATCTTCGCCGCCCAGGCGGAGTTGCTGAACGACACCGACGTCATCACGCTCGCCTGCCAGCTGATGGTGGAGGGGCATGGCCCCGGCTGGTCGTGGAACGAGGCGGTGGAACGCAGCGCCGCCAAGCTGGCCGCCAACCCGAACCCGGTGCTGGCCGGCCGGGCCGCCGATCTGCGCGACGTCGGCCGCCGGGTGCTGACCCGCATCGATCCGGACCTGCGTGGCGGTTCCATCCGCGACCTGCCGGACACCCCCTGCATCCTGGTCGCCGACGATCTGTCGCCGTCCGACACCGCGGCGCTCGACATGGGCCGCGTCATCGGTCTGGCGACGGCGCAGGGTGGTCCGACCTCCCACACCGCGATCCTGGCGCGCACGTTGGGGCTGCCGGCGATGGTGGCGGGCGGCGGCGCGCTGACCGAGCTCGCCAACGGCACCACCGCCATCCTCGACGGCCAGTCCGGCCGCCTCTATCTGGAGCCCACCGACGCCGACCTCGCCGCCGCCCATGGCTGGATCGAGGAGCAGCGCATCAAGAAGGCCCAGCAGGAGGAGCGGCGCGGCCTGCCCGCCCGCACCCGCGACGGCCACACGGTGGAGATCGGCGCCAACGTCAACCGCCCGGATCAGGTGCCGGTGGCTCTGTCCCAGGGTGCGGAAGGCGTCGGCCTGATGCGCACCGAGTTCCTGTTCCTGGAGCGCGGCGACGCCCCCAGCGAGGAGGAGCAGTACCAGACCTACCGCGCCATGCTGGAGGCGCTGGACGGCCGTCCGCTGATCGTCCGCGCGCTCGACATCGGCGGCGACAAGCAGGTACCGCACCTGCAATTGCCGCACGAGGAGAACCCCTTCCTCGGCGTGCGCGGCGCCCGCCTGCTGCTGCGCCATCCGGAACTGCTGGAACCGCAGGTCCGCGCCCTCTACCGCGCCGCCAAGGGGGCGAAGCCGGACGCGCTGCTGATCATGTTCCCGATGATCACCACGCTGCGCGAGATCGAGGCGCTGCGCGCCGTCTGCGACCGCATCCGGGCGGAACTGGACGCCCCGGCGGTGCCGCTGGGCATCATGGTGGAGGTGCCGGCCGCCGCCATCCAGGCCGACGTGCTGGCCCGCCATGTCGATTTCTTCTCCATCGGCACCAACGACCTGACGCAATACGCTCTGGCCGTCGACCGCCAGCATCCCGAACTGGCGGCGGAGGCCGACAGCCTGCACCCGTCGGTGCTGCGCCTGATCCGCATGACGGTGGAGGGGGCCGAGAAGCATGGCCGCTGGGTCGGCGTCTGCGGCGGCATCGCGGGTGATCCGTTCGGCGCCGCCCTGCTGGCCGGTCTCGGCGTCCGCGAGCTGTCGATGACCCCGCGCGACATCCCGGGCGTCAAGGACCGCCTGCGCGACAGCGACCTCGCCGGCCTGCGGGCGCTGGCGGAGCGGGCGCTGGACTGCGAATCCTCCGACGAGGTGCGTGCGCTGGAGGGGGACGCGTCATGACGAAGCCGGTCGTCACCGTCACGTTGAACCCGGCCATCGACCAGACCATCACGGTGGATGCGCTGAAGCCCGGCAGCGTCCATCGCGCCAAGGCGGTGCGCCACAATGCCGGCGGCAAGGGCGTCAACGTCGCCAGCTGCCTTGCCGATTGGGGGACGCCGGTGGTCGCCACCGGACTTCTCGGCACCGGCAATGCCGCGCCGTTCGAGGCGCTGTTCCAGGCGAAGGGCATCGTCGACGCCTTCCTGCGGCTGCCGGGCGAAACGCGCGTCAACATCAAGATCGCCGACCTTGCGGCCAACGACACGACGGACATCAACCTGCCGGGCCTCACCGCCGATCCCGGCGCGCTCGGCCGGGTGCGGGACGCGGTTCGCCGGCTGGTGGAACCGGGCGTCCCCGTCCTGCTGGCCGGCAGCCTGCCGGACGGACTGCCCACCGACACCTACGCCGTCCTGACAGCCGATCTGGCGGCGGCCGGGGCCCGCGTGGTGCTGGACAGCAGCGGGGCGCCGCTGGCGGCGGCGCTGGCCTCCACCGGTGCACTGCCCCATTGCATCAAGCCCAACCGTCATGAACTGGAGGATTGGGCCGGCCGGCCGCTGCCAAGCGACGCCGATCTGCTCGATGCGGCGCGCGGACTCAACAGGCGCGGTGTCGGCGTGGTCGTGGTGTCGCTGGGGGCCGACGGTGCGCTGTTCGTTGATCGCACACGCGCCCTGCATGGCCGGTTGCCGCCGGTCCAGGCGCTGAGCACCGTCGGCGCCGGCGACGCAATGGTGGCGGGGCTGATCGCCGCCTTCCAGCAGGAGGGCGGGCTGGAGGACGTGGCCCGGCTGTCGGTGGCCTTCGCCGCCGCCAAGCTCGGCTGCTTCGGCCCCAACCTGCCCGATCCGGCGACTGTGAGGGCGCTTGCGGCACAGGTGACTCTGACCGGGCTTGACTGACAGTACCGATGGCATCGGACGGGACTCAAACACAGTGACAGGCGCGGGCATGAACCCGCCAGGAGGAAACAATGGCGAACCTGTTGGCCGTGATCGCGGCGGGAGACCTTACCACCCAGGCCGTACTGGCCGCCGAAGCCTTGCGCAAGGCGGCATCGTCGGCCGGCCACCGCATCCAGGTGGAAATCCGCACCAGCCTCGGCATCCAGTCCCCGCTCGATCCTGCGGCACCGGCGGCGGCGGACGGCGTGGTCCTGGTCGGCAGCGGCGACCTGGATGAGGGCCGCTTCGTCGCGGTCAAACGCGCTTCGGCATCGCTGGACGAGGTGCTGCGCAATCCCGGCGCCGTGTTGGCGAGCGTGCTCGGTTCCGCTTCTCCCTCTGCCTCTCCTTCGGCGGCGCCGGCGCCGCGCCGCATCGTTGCCATCACGTCCTGCCCGACGGGCATCGCCCACACCTTCATGGCGGCCGAAGGCATCCAGCAGGCGGCGACCGCGCTGGGCCATAAGGTCCGGGTGGAGACGCAGGGCTCGGTCGGTGCGCGCGACACGCTGACCGAGGACGAAATCCGCGAGGCGGACGTCGTCCTGATCGCCGCCGACACCCAGATCGACCTGTCGCGCTTCGCCGGCAAGCGCGTGTTCCTGAGCGGCACCAAGCCCGCCATCAACGACGGCAAGGCCCTGGTCAACCGCGCCCTGGCCGAGGCGAAGACGCATGGCTCGGCGGTCCCGCTTGCCGACGCCGTCGCCGCCGGCAAGGCCGAACGGTCGGCCCAGCGCACCGGCCCCTACAAGCATCTGATGACCGGCGTGTCCTTCATGCTGCCCTTCGTGGTGACGGGCGGCCTGCTGATCGCGCTCGCCTTCGCGCTGGGCGGCATCTACGTCTATGAGGAATCCAACGCGGGGACGCTGGGCTACGCCCTGTTCCAGATCGGCGCCAAGGGAGCCTTCGCCCTGATGGTGCCGGCGCTGGCCGGCTACATTGCCTATTCCATCGCCGACCGCCCCGGCATCGCCCCCGGCATGGTGGGCGGCATGCTGGCCGGCAGCATCGGCGCCGGCTTCCTCGGCGGCATCGTCGCCGGCTTCATCGCCGGCTATGGCACCGCCTTCCTCAACCGGCACATCAAGCTGCACCGCAATCTGGAAGGCCTGAAGCCGGTACTGATCCTGCCGCTGCTGGGATCGCTGCTGACCGGCCTGCTGATGATTTACGTCGTCGGCACGCCGGTGGCGGAAGCGTTGGCCTGGATGAGCGCTTGGCTGAAGGGCATGCAGGGCAGCAGCGCAATCCTGCTCGGCCTGCTGATCGGCGCCATGATGGCGTTCGACATGGGCGGTCCGGTCAACAAGGCGGCATACGCCTTCTCCACCGGCCTGATCGCCAGCCAAGTCTACACCCCGATGGCCGCCGCCATGGCCGCCGGCATGGTGCCGCCGCTGGGTCTGGCGCTCGCCACCAAGCTGTTCGCCGACCGCTTCACCCATGAGGAGCGCGAGGCCGGCAACGCCGCCGCCGTACTGGGCATCGCCTTCATCACCGAAGGCGCCATTCCCTTCGCCGCCCGCGATCCGTTGCGCGTCATCCCGGCGCTGATGATCGGCGGCGCGCTGACCGGCGCCATTTCGATGGCGGTGGGGGCTGAGTTGAAGGTGCCCCATGGCGGCATCTTCGTCCTGCCGATCCCGAACGCGGTGACGCATCTGCTGGGCTATGTGGTGGCCCTGGTGGTCGGCACCGTGGTGACAGCCCTGGCGTTGCGCCTCCTGAAGAAGCCGGTCGCCGCCGCTGCCGCTGCACCGAAGGCGGCGGTTCAGGGAGCCGGCGTGCACGCCTGACCTCCACTCCCCCTTTCCTCTCGGGCGTCCTCCCGACCCTGGCCCCTTTCCGCACCCGCGGGGAGGGGCCTTTTTTGCCCA
The DNA here is from genome assembly GCF_008364795.1 of Azospirillum oryzae. Taxonomy (GTDB): domain Bacteria; phylum Pseudomonadota; class Alphaproteobacteria; order Azospirillales; family Azospirillaceae; genus Azospirillum; species Azospirillum oryzae. The sequence continues at coordinate 111,811 of NZ_VTTM01000011.1, forward strand.
AGGTTCTTTTTGCTCGAGATTCCGCGCCAGCTTTCGCCGTGCCGTCCGTGTGAACCGTCACGACATCGCCCGGAGTGACCGATCCATGCTCGACGAGAAGCCCGATGTGATGCTGGGCAACATGCTGCTGCATGTGAACCTGCTGGCGCTTGGCACACTGATGACAAAGATGATGGCGGAGATGTTCCGCAAGGACGACGACCCGGCCGGCAAGGCGGACGAGTGGCTGCGCCTGTTCGAAGCGACCGCCACGCAGATGACCTTCGCCAGCGAGACGCCGGAATGGAGCGACCTGACCGCACAGGAATTCCGCGACGTGCTGATGCAGCACATCCACCGTGCCCGCGCCATGGCGCTGGGGGAGGAATGCGATCCGAACGCCTATCTGCGCCATCATGGCTGATCGGGCGGCTGACCGGAAATCAGGCGACGGCGGCCAGGACCATGACCGCCGCCACGACGCATAGGACGGCAAGCGTCAATTGCAGCCGCAGCCCGCGCGGGCTGATCAGGGTCGGCGGCTGGTCGAAATCCTCGGTTGTCGTAAGCCGCTCCAGCGCCTTGCGGCGGAAAAGCCGTTCGGCACCCTGCGGTCCGGCTGCAGTCCGCATCATCGAACCCCTTGTCCTGCGGAATTCGACATGCGCGCCAGCGTTGAAAGCCAAGCAATTTTATTGTTGCGCTGAAACAGTTCCATGTCAGTCCTGACACCGCTTATTGCTTGCACCCCTTTGTTTCGCACGCATAATGGTTAGAGAGCATCCGGATTGTCCAGCGGACTTCGCAGGGTTTCCATCTCTTCCAGAGTGTGCATGATCGGGATCGCTGGCGTGAAGGACCGGGTTGGGATGAACGACGTCACGGCGCCGAATGGCGGCATTGCCGGCCTTCGCGTCGCGCCCTTGTCCGCCAATGCCGCAGCATTTGCTGCTCTCGGTTTTCCCCGGCTGGCTCCGGTGCTGAATCAACTGGAGCCGCCCTGGGTGGCCGTGGGCGCCACGGTCGGCGGTCTGCCGGCCGGACTGGCACTTGGACAGATACAGGATGACGGGGCAAGGCTGCTGTCGCTGACGGTCGCGCGCAGCCTGCGCAACCGTGGCATCGGCCGAACCCTTGCCGCAGGGTGGGGGAGGGCCGCCGCCGCCGCGGGCGCCACCGGTCTGGTCACCGCCTTTTCGGACAAGCTGCCGGAACGCGCGGCACTGGCCGCCACCCTGTCGGCGGCCGGCTGGACTGCGCCGCGCCTGACCCATGTCCGGGCGATCGGCGAGGCCGCACCGATGGTGGAGGCGGTCGGCCGCTGGCCATCGTTGACCGGCCGGCTGCGCGATCCCGACGGTTTCAGCTTCGATCCCTGGCGGACACCGGACGCCGACGATCGCGCCGCCATCGCCGATCTGGCCGCGGAACCCGACCATCTGCCCCTGATGCATCCCGATGTTCGGGCCGAGCGGATCGAGCCCGCCTGCTCCATCGCGGTGCGGCGGCAGGGTATGCTGGTCGGCTGGGTGCTGGCGGAGCGGGCGGAAAGCGTGCCGCTCGACGGCTATCGCGACCGGCCGGCGATCGATTACCGCAGCGCCTATCTGGCGCGGTCGCTCTGGCACACGGGAATGCTGGTCGGTGCCTATTGGCACGCCTATGCCCGGCAGGTGGCCGCCTTCGGCCCGACCTCCATCGCCATGTTCGGCACCATGTTCCCCCGCATGATGTCGCTGGTCCGCCGCCGCTTCGCCCCGATCTCGCTGCGGGTTGACGAGACCTTCGAGATGATCCGCGAACCCGCGGCCGGTTCACAGTGATCGCCGGCCGCAGCGCTTCCTTCAGCCCTTCACCCAATCGCCAACTGGAGTGTTTCCGAAATGAGCAGCATTGACTTCGAGCAGATGTACGGCGCCGATGCCATCGCCGCGGCGGCGGAGCGCCTGAAGACCGACGAAGCCTTCCGTGATGAGGCCCTGGCCGACCTGAACGCGGCAGTGAAGCGCCATTACGATGTCGACCTGCCGATGCCGATGCGGCTGGTCGAGACCGATGGAGAACTGCTTGCCGTTCCGGCCGACGACAGCCAGTCTGAACTGAGCGACGAGGAACTCGACATGGTTGCCGGTGGCTTCCCACCCGTTGGGTTCGGCCAAAAGGAGGTGAAGAAGGGTTCCGGATTCGGCCGCTGAGGTCTTCCGAACCGGCAGGCGTTGCGTCCAGCGGAGGTGTTCCCCGCGGACGCGACCTGCAGCAAGAATGAGCAACTCCCCACCATCCAATTTTGACCGCCGAGGTCAAGGCCGAAGGCGGACGGCGACGCCCGAATTGCGCCAGGGCGAGATCGCCGAGTGCGGTCTGGCGGCGCTCGGCATCATGCTGGCCCATCACGGCTGTCCGGTTCCCCTGGAGCAGTTGCGGGCCGAGGCGGGGTCGACCCGGCTCGGCGTCAATGCCCGCGCCCTGATCCGCATCGCCCGCGACCACGGCATGGTCGCCCGTGCCTTCCGCACCGAACCGGACCGTCTGTCCTCCCTCGGCTTTCCGCTGATCGCCCACAGCCGCTTCATCCATTTCGTCGTGGTGGAGGCCGAGACCCGCGACGGGCTTCTGGTCAACGATCCGGGCGGCGGGCCGCATGTCATGGGCTGGGACGAGGTCGACGACTCCTTCACCGGCATCGCCATCACCATCCAGCCGCCGGAGCCCGGCGTACACCGTCCGCAGGGAGCTTGGCGTCCGCCGACACTGGTGCGGGCGCTGGCGACGCGGCTTCTGCCGCAAGCTGGCGTCGTGGCCGCGATTCTGCTGTCCGCCGCGCTTGGCGGCGGCGCCGGTGTGGGTGCGGCACTCGCGGCCGGACGTTGTGCCGAAGGCGCCGCCGGCTTGGTCCCGCTGACGGGCGCCTGTGCCGCTGCGGTCGCCGCCGGCTGGGGCCGGGACCGGCTGACCGCGCTTCTGGGCATGAGGCTGGCCGACGACACTGCCGCCGGCGTGTTCGGCCGGCTGCGGCGGATGCCTGCCGTCTGGTTCGCCCGCCGGGATACGGCACAGGTGCTGGAGGTACCGCTGGCGGGCGGCGCGCTGCGACGGCACATCGGCGCCATCATGCGGCTGGTGGAGCTTCCGCTGCTGGTCCTGCCGGTCGGAGCCGCTCTGTGGATCGACGGGTGGACCGGGGCGGTGCTGCTGCTGACCGTCATCGCGGCCCTGGCCGCGCTTGGCAGGGTTCATCTCCGGCGCGGTGCCATGGCGGCACGCCGGGATGCGCCGGCACCGCTGGTTCCGGACGGCGGAACCATCACGACGCTCGACACCCACAGGATGGGTGGGCGCGATGGCGAGGTGCTGGCCCAGCTTGCCGGTCGCCATGCCGTGCAGACCATCTTGGGGCAGAAGTCGGTGGCCCGGCATGCGCGGCTCATGGGGTTGCTCACCGGTATCGCCGGGGCTGGTCTTGCAGCAGTGTTGGTGACGGGCCTCGCCGCCAACCGGATAGGCGTCGGCGGGGTGGTGACGCTTGCCATGCTGACGCTGGCGGCACATCGGCAGGTCCTGCGCCTGGACCGCGTCATGCCGGCATTGCAGGATTTGAAAGCCGCCCTGCATCGCCTGGACGATCTGGAGGCGGCGGCGCCCGAGGCGGAGATTCACCCTGTGGCGGAGCGTCCGGCCGCCCGCCTGTGCGTCCAGTCCGCCGGGTTCCAACCAACGCCAATGGCGCCGCCGGTGCTGTCCGGAGTCGATCTGCGCCTGGAACCAGGGGAACGGTTGGGAGTTTGCGGTCCCTCCGGTTCCGGAAAGTCGGTGCTGGCCAAGCTCGCCTGCGGACTGCTGGAACCTTCGTCCGGAGGCATTCTGCTGGATGGTCGGCCGGTGGCGACGGTTTCCCGCCAATATCCCGGCGCGGTGGCCCTGGTCGACCGCTCCAGTCCGGTGATCGCCGGCACGGTTGCCGAAAATCTGCGGGTCGGCGACCTTTCCGCAAGCGATGCGGCGTTGGTGGCGGCGCTGGAGCAGGTCCGGCTTTGGAGCGATCTGGAACCGCGCGGCGGCCTTTTCCTGGAACTGGCCGAAGGCGGCCCGGAACTCAGCGGCGGACAGCGACGCCGGTTGACCTTGGCGCGGGTGCTTCTGCGCGATCCGGTCCTGCTGGTGATCGACGATGCTCTGGATGCGCTGGAGCCGGATTTGGCGCATCGGATTCTCGACGGGGTGCGGCGACCCGACCGTATCGTCCTGGTGACCAGCCGGCGCCCGGCGACGCTGGAAGGCTGTGAACACCGCCTTCAACTCGACCCGTCGGCGGGCGGTGCGGAGACGACGTCGTGACCGGCAATGCCCGCGACATCGTGGACGGACTGCGCACCCTGATCCGTGACGGGACCCGCGATGGCGGTCGGGAAGCGGACTTGCGTGCGGCGGCCCCGGCCTTTGGAATGCGCCTGCGCCGGGTGCGCTTGCCGCCGGGCAGCCGGGGAACGACGCCCTGGTGGCAGCGCGACCATGGGCCGCTTCTGGCCTTCCGGCAGTCCGATGGCGAACCGGTGCTGCTGCTCCCCGACCGGCGTGGCGGCTATCGTCTGGAGGAGGCCGACGGGCGGTCCCGCCCGCTGGATGCCACTCTCGCCGCGGCGCTTTCCCCCGATGCCTGTGCGCCTGTCCGCACCGGAGGTGTCGGGCCGCTGATGCCTGAGCGCTGGCTGAAGATCGCGCTGAGCGATGGCCGGGCCGACCGGATGCTGGCGCTGCTCGCGGCGTCCTGCGGTGGCGTGGCGGCGGTGCTGCCGGCGGTGGCGGTGCTGCTGCTGGGCGAGCGCGCCTTGGCGGGCGGCGCGACGGCGGTCGCCGCCCTGGCGGGGGTTATTCTGCTCGCGGCGACGGCGGCCGGACTGTGCGAACGGGTGCGGCGGGTCGCCTCGGCACGCTCCGGCGCGGCATCCGACCTCGGGCTGCAAGGCTTGCTGTGGGAGCGGCTTCTGGCCGTAGCGCCCGGCATGCTGCGGGCGGTTCCCGGTGCCGTTCAGGAAGACCGGCTGCGCGACGGCATCACCGCGATGCAGCAGGCGGTCGCACGCCGCCAAGCGATGGTCGAAACCTTGGTCCGGTTGGGGCCGGCGCTGGCGGTGATGGGATGGGCTGCACCTTGGCCGGCGCTGGCGGGCGGATGCGTGACCGTCGTCGGCGGGCTGCTGCGCGCGTGGCTGTTGCGCCGGTCTGCTCGGGCACGGAGGGCGGGGAGGGATGCTGCGGCCGCTTCCTGGCACAGGATCGAACTGCCCTCTGCCAGCCTGCCGCAGCTTCGCCTGCTGGGGGTCGACCTGTGGGCGACGGATCGGGCAGTGTCGGCCTTGCGCAGGCTGTCCACCCAGGTCGGCATCGCGGCGGCACGCAGGGCCGACGCCGATGCGGTCGCGCAGACCCTGATGCTGGGAGTGCCGCTTCTGGTCGGCGGGCTGGCGATACGGGAGGGCGGCGGCCTGCCGGTCGCAGCCGCCGCAGCCTTGGCGGCGTTGCCGGCGGTGCGGGCCGTGCTGGGTTTGGCAGGTGCGTTCGGCCGTCTTCCAGGTGGTGAACTGATCACCCCCCTGCGCCCGCTGCTTGAGGCAGCGCCCGACAGCCCGGTTGGCGCGCCCGATCCGGGACCGGTCGAGCGCCTTGATCTCTGTGACATCACCTTCACCCATCCGGGGGCGCCGGCGCCCTGCCTGCGCGGCGTGTCGCTCGGCCTTGCGCGGGGGCAGGTGGTGGCGGTCGCCGGCCCGTCCGGCAGCGGGAAATCGACCCTGATCGCGCTGGGGCTCGGCCTGCTTCGGCCGGATTCGGGGATAGTGCGGATCAATGGCCGCGACCTTCGCAGCCTGGATGCCGCCGCCGTCCGTGGCCGCATCGGCGCCGTTCTGCAGGACGAGCAGATCGGGGTGGCGACCATCAGGTCGGTCATCCTGGGCATGGCGCCGCTGCCGGTCGAGCGTGCATGGGAGGCGGCGCGGCTGGTCCGGCTCGACGCCGACATCGCGGCCCTGCCGATGGGCATCCAGACACTGGTGGGCGAAGACTCCTTCCCGGCCGGATTGATGCAGCGGCTGCTGATCGCCCGCGCGCTGGCCCGCGATCCGGACCTCCTGGTTCTCGACGAGGCGACCGCCGCGCTGGACGAGGAAATCCAGGCCGCCCTGTTCGCCGACCTGCGCGCCCGCGGCATCGCCGTGCTGGTGGCGAGCCATCGCCCGTCCACCCTCGCGCTCGCCGACCATGTGCTGGACCTGTCCAACTCCGCACCAAGCTGACCGTCCGGCTGCAGGCCGTTCACCGGTATTCCGGCCGCCGCGCCAGCCCGTCCTTCAAGTGCCGGATGGCCGCATGGACCTTCGCCGGCACATGCCGTTTCTGCGGATAGACCGCCCACACCGCCGTGTTCGGCGGCCGGTGCCGGTCCAGCAGGGAAACCAGCCGTCCCTCCGCCACCGGCCCGCGCACATAATAGTCCGGCAACTGGCACAGCCCGAATCCGCGCAGTGCCGCGTCCAGCACCGAGAATCCGCTGTTGCAGCGCCAGCGTCCGCGCGGACGGAACAGCCAGTCCTGACCGTTGTCGTCGAACAGCCAATGGTCGGTGGTGCCGATCAGGCATTGATGGGTGGCGAGGCTCGCCAGACTCTCTGGCGCACCATGGCGCTCCAGATAGCTCGGGGCGGCGCACAGATGCATGACGCGCGGGGCTATGCGGGTCGCCACCAGACTCGATTCGCTGAGGCGTCCGAGGCGGATCGCCAGATCATAGCCTTCCTGCACCAGATCGAGCTGGCGGTTGGTCAGTTCCACCTCGATGCTCAATTGCGGGTGGCGCTCCATCAGGTCGTTGATCAGCGGCATGATGAACTGCTCGCCATAGGCGGTGGCGCTGGTCATGCGCAGCAGCCCCTTCACCTCGCTGTCGCTGCCGCCCTGCAATGCGCCGACCGCGAGAAATGCGTCGTCGCGCTGTTCCGCCAGCCGCTGGCAGCGGGCGAGGAAAGCCCGGCCGCTCTCGGTCAGGCTGACCTTGCGGGTGGTGCGGTAGAACAGGCGGGCCTGCAGCCGGTCCTCCAGCCGCGCCACGCTGCGGCTGACATGGGAGGAGGAAACGCGCAGCCGTTCCGCCGCGCGGGAAAAGCTGCCGCTCTCCGCCACCGCCACGAATTCGTCGATGCCGTCCCAGCCGCTCATCGAATTACACCCTGAACCCGCAGCATTATCCCCGTACCGCAAAAATCTATTCCCGAAATCGCCGTTCTGGCAATGACCCGAGGCGTTTACACTGTGGGAATCAAAAAGCCATCCGCATTGGGGAAGGAAACCCACATGGTTCTGTCACGCGCCGCCGTCGCCTGGGAAGCCAACCGTCCGCTGGAGATCGAAGAAGTCGAGGTCGCGGCGCCCAAGGCCGGCGAGGTGATGGTCCGCATCGTCGCCACCGGCGTCTGCCACACCGACGCCTACACGCTGTCCGGCAAGGATTCCGAAGGCGTGTTCCCCTGCATCCTCGGCCATGAGGGCGGCGGCGTGGTGGTGGAGGTCGGCCCCGGCGTCACGTCCGTGGCGGTCGGCGACCACGTCATCCCGCTCTACACGCCGGAATGCGGAAAGTGCAAATTCTGCCTGTCCGGCAAGACCAACCTGTGCCAGGCGATCCGCGCCACCCAGGGCAAGGGCCTGATGCCGGACGGCACCAGCCGTTTCTCCCTGAAGGGCAAGCAGATCGCCCACTACATGGGCACCTCGACCTTCTCCGAATACACGGTGCTGCCGGAGATCGCGCTCGCCAATATCAACAAGGCCGCCCCGCTGGAGAAGGTCTGCCTGCTGGGCTGCGGCGTCACCACCGGCATGGGTGCCGTGATGAACACGGCGAAGGTGGAGCCGGGTTCGACCGTCGCCGTCTTCGGCCTGGGCGGCATCGGCCTGTCGGCCATCATCGGCGCCACCATGGCGAAGGCCAGCCGCATCATCGGCGTCGACATCAATCCGTCGAAGTTCGAGATCGCCAAGCAGTTGGGCGCCACCGACGTCATCAACCCGATGGACTATGACCGCCCGATCCAGGAAGTGCTGGTCGAACTGACCGACGGCGGCGTCGATTACAGCTTCGAGTGCATCGGCAACGTCAAGGTGATGCGCGCCGCGCTGGAATGCTGCCACAAGGGCTGGGGCGAGTCGGTCATCATCGGCGTCGCCGGCGCCGGCGAGGAGATCTCCACCCGTCCGTTCCAGCTGGTCACCGGCCGTGTCTGGCGCGGGTCGGCCTTCGGCGGCGTCAAGGGCCGGTCGGAGCTGCCGGAGTATGTGGAGCGCTACCTGCGCGGCGAGTTCGAACTGGACACCTTCATCACCCACACCATGGGTCTGGAGGATATCAACCACGCCTTCGACCTGATGCATGAGGGCAAGAGCATCCGCTCCGTCATCCTCTACAACCAGTAAGGTGACGAGGGCTCCCTTCTCTGCACCGGGCCTCCGCACCGGGAGAGGGAGCCTTCCCGCCATCGATTTTCAAAAGGCGTTTCCATGACCGACCCCCTGACCACCCTGTCGGAAGCCCGCGTCTTCGGCGGCCGGCTGAAACGGGTGCGGCACCAGTCCGCGGCGGTGAATTGCGAGATGACCTTCGCGATCTTCCTGCCGCCGCAGGTTGAGACCGGCGCGACGGTTCCGGTCTTCTACTGGCTGTCGGGCCTGACCTGCACCGACGAGAACTTCACCCAGAAGGCCGGCGCCTTCCGCGTCGCGGCCGAACTCGGCCTCGCCATCGTCGCCCCCGACACCAGCCCGCGCGGGGAGGGGGTGCCCGGCGATCCCGACGGCGCGTGGGACTTCGGCCAGGGCGCCGGATTCTATGTCGATGCGACCGAGGAGCCATGGGCGCACAACTACCGCATGCACGACTACGTGACGCGGGAACTGCCGGCGCTGATCGAGGCGAATTTCCCGGTCACCGACCGCCGGTCCATCGCCGGCCATTCGATGGGCGGGCATGGCGCGCTGGTTTGCGCGCTGAAGCATCCCGGCTTCTACAAGGCGGTATCGGCCTTCGCCCCCATCGTCAACCCGGCGGCGGTGCCCTGGGGCGAGAAGGCTTTCGGGCGCTATCTGGGGCCTGACCGCGACCGCTGGCTGGAGTGGGACGCCTGCGCGCTGATCAGGACCGCGCCGGAGCGGCTGCCGATCCTGATCGACCAGGGCGACCGCGACAGCTTCCTGGAAACGCAACTGAAACCGGAGGCACTGGTCACGGCGGCTCAGGAGGTCGGGCACCCGGTGACGCTGCGCATGCAGCCGGGTTACGACCACAGCTATTTCTTCATCAGCACGTTCATCGAGGACCATCTGCGCCACCATGCAGCGGCGCTGGTGGGGTAGGGTCTAACTCAGCCCCTCACGCCACCCGCCGCGTCAGATGGTTGTCCCAGCGGAAGGCCGGGGCCTTGCGCTCCGGTCCCGCTTCGACGCTGACCGACACCGGCTCGATCACGCCCAACCCGCTGGTCGCCAGATAGCCCTCGCCGTTCGGAGCCAGACCACAACCGTCGGCCAGCGCGGTGGAGCCCAGCCATGCCCCGTCCGCCGCATTCCACAGCCCGATGAGCCCGCCCATCGGCGAACTGGCGGCAACCGTCTTTCCGTCCGACGCGACGCTGCCGATATAGCCCTGCATGCGCGACAGCACATCCTCCGGTGCGTCGAACAGGCTGACCGCGCCGCCGCCGGGACGGTGGGCGCCGGTCAGGGGCTGCAGCATGCCGATGGGGCGCTCGTCCTGCACACCGAAGGCGACCCCGCCGTCGTCCAGCAGGGCGATGTGGCGGATGCCGAGGTTGGCGTGTTCCTCCGGCAGGCGGACCTTGTCGAGCAGCTTGCCGGTCGCCGCCTCCACATAGGTCAGCGAGCTGTCCATGCTGTCGAGGTTCAGCTTGGCCCGGCCGGTGTCCGGGTGGGTGATGACGCCGCCGTTGGCGACGGCCAATGTCGTGCCGTCGCGCATCAGGATCAGCTCGTGCGGACCAAGCCCATGGGTCGGGATGACGCCGATCCGGCGGTAGCCGTCGGTGGCGTCATAGACGCCGATGGCGCCCTCCTCGCGCGGGACGTCGTCCTCGGCGACATAGAGGATGCGACCATCGGCGGAATAATCGCCATGGCCGGTGAAGCGGCGGTCGTCGGGTGCCCGCACCACCGGGCCGGGGGTGCCGTCGGCCAGCGACAGGGTCTGGAACCAGCGGCCGGGACGGCGGGCGAAGACGACCGCCTCGGCCACGCCCGGCCGCGGCATGATGGCGTGGGCGCGGCCCGGCGTGGCGGTGGTGAACAGCACCTTGCCGCTGCGGTCCAGCGCCGCGACGCCGAAGCTCGGCTCCGCCCCGGCGGTGGCATAGGCGTTGAGGTAGAGCGTACCGGTGTCCGCCGCATGGGCCTTGCCGGTCAGCACCGCCAGCAGCCCACCGAAGATGCGCCCGCCCAGGGTGCGCCCGCCGAAGACCGGCCCTGCGACCATGCCCAGGATGTTCCTGCGGTCAATCGCCATGGTCAGTCTCCGTCCAACTCGTTGAAGCCCAGCGTGATGTCCAGAAGCGGGGCGAGCGTGCCCAGCATCTCCACCCGCGCCGCCTTGATCAGCCGCAGCGCGCTTTCGGTCTTCTTGCGAGTGGCGGGGTCGGTCACCGCCTTGTCCAGCGGACCGGGGATCGCCTCCACGGCGCCGATGGCGGCGGCGAAACTCTCGTCGATCGCTTGCTTGGCGGTGGCGCCGTCGTCGTTGGCCGGCAGCAGCGAGACGAAGCCCGGCCCGCCATGCTCCCCCATCAACAGGGCGCGCAGCCCCTCCAGGTTCAGTGCGATGTTGCGGAGCGACCGGCCGCTGCGCAGCGCCTCAACCACCAACGGCTTGGCGTCCTCGATGCCGGCGCCGAGCGGCGCCATCAGCTTCTGGTCGATCACCACCTGCATGGCGGTGATGGCGGCGGAGTAGAGCGTGTTGACCGCTTCCGAGGCGGTCGGGCCGAGGACGGTCGGCTGGCCGGCGGCGAGCGGGGCCTCCAGTTCCTTCCAGCCATCGCGCGCTTCGGTGGCGATGGCGGCGATGTTGCGGGCGGCGGCGACGGCCAGCTGCCCGCGGTACGTCTTGGTGTCGCTGCCGGTGAAATTATCCGCGGTGACGCCCTCGTCGAACAGCAGCCGTTCCAGCACGGTCAGCCCCTGCACCGCAGCGCTCTGGCGGGCTAGCGCGCCCGGCTGCAGCAGCTTCGGGTCATGGTCGCGCAGGATCTGGCCGATCTGGCGCTGGACCACGCCCGGCCGTTCCGGCCAGAAGGACATGCGGTCGGCGCGCAGGTTCATGGTCAGCGGACCCGGCCGCAGATGCTGCACGGAGGCCCAGGCATCGGTGACCTTGGCGTGGGCCGCGCGCGCCTCCTCCAGGCCGGCGGCGGTTGGACCGGCGGCGAAGCGGTCGAGCGTGTCGACATAACCGGTGGCGGCGGCAACCAGCGCGTCGAAGCGCGGCAGGGCATGGGTGCGGACCATGCCGCCCAGGAAGGCGGCATCCTTGTCGGACTGGCGGGCGGCGAAGGCCGGCGTCCGCGGCAGCAGAGCCGCCACGGCGGCGGCGGCCGACATCAGTCCAAGCACTATGCGGCGTCGCATACGATCAAATCCCTTCTGCCGTTGGCGCGGATCGAAGCCCCCACCCTTCCTTTACAAACCCAGCACGTAACGCACCAGCCGTTTCCGCTCGTCGCCCGGCAGCGACATGAAGCGGTCCTTCGCCCCTTCCGCCTCGCCGCCATGCCACAGGATCGCTTCGGTGACGCTGCGGGCGCGCCCGTCATGCAGGAGCGACAGCTGCCCGTCCTTGGCCGCCAGCCGGCTCAGGCCCCACAGCGGCGTGGTGCGCCAGTCCGACCCGCGCGCCTCGCCCATCGGCAGCTCGTCCCCCAATGCGGGACCGAGTTCGTGGAGAAGCATGTCGCTGTGCGGGAAGATCTCGCGGTTGGAAAGGGCCGGGTGATCCGGGTCCTCCGCCGTGCGCCAGGACGGACGGTGGCAGGCGGCACAGCCGGTGTCGGCGAACAGCTTGGTTCCCGCCTTGTCCTTCGGCGCCTCCAGGCTGCCGTCGGGCGGCAGGTCGCGCAGGTAGCCGTCGATCAGGCCGATGATCGTGCTGGGGATTTCCAGCCCCTCGAACTGCTTGGAATCGCCGTGCGGCGCCTCGCGGCAGGCGGTCTGCGCCGGGGTGCAGTCACCCCAGGGCTCGCGATAGGCCGGGGTCGACATGCCGATGTCGAGACTGAAGGCCTCCGAATTCTGATGCTCCAGCGTCGGATGCATCGCTTTCCAGCCGAAACGGCCGACCTGACGTTTGCCGTCCACCGTCACATGGTTCACCCGCCCGGCGACGGGACCGCCGGACGCGTGCTGCCGCGCCGCCTCGGCCTCGATGTCCTCGGACGGGATGCGGTCGAGCAGGCCCATGCCGTGGACGCGCGGCGGCACGCGGGCGGACATCACCGTCGCCTCGGCCAGCGGGCCATAGCCGAGATCCTCGACGACCGGCGTCGGATGGCGCAGGCGGACGGTCTCGCCGTCGGGAAAGCGGACCTCCTCCTCGCGGTAGGTGACGCGGGGGCGGCCTTCGATCACCTGTCCGAGAATGGCGTTGGACTGGATCTGCCGACCATAGACCGGGTCGCTGCTCAGCTTGATCGCATAGCCGACGCCCTGGTCGCCCGCCACCGCCGGATCGGGCGGGCGTCCGCCGCCGGCCCGCGGATGGCAGGTGGCGCAGGAGCGGGCGTTGTAGAGCGGTCCCAGTCCGTCCGCCGCTTGGGTCGCTGTGGGCGCGGCCACCCACATGCGACGGAACAGCGCCTCGCCGATGCGGTTGTCGAGGCTATCGGCGGCCTGGGCGGCGGGGGTCGCCAAAAGCAGTGCAGCGGCAAAAGCGATGCGGAAATGTGCGAACTCAAGCAACGCGGATGTACCCCATCATGCCGGTGTCCTGGTGTTCGATGATGTGGCAGTGGAACATCCAGTCGCCGGGATTATCGGCCTTGATCGCCACGCGCAGCCGCTCCTTCGGTTCCAGCAGCACGGTGTCGGCATGGTGGGGCACCACCTTGCGGCCGTCGGAGGACAGCACCCTGAAGGTGTAGCCGTGGATGTGGATCGGGTGCAGGTGGGGCGTCAGGTTGGCCAGCTCGAAGATGTAGCTGCGGCCTTTTTCCAGCGTGACCAGCGGCGGCGGCAGATGCTCGTGCCCGCCCTCCGGCCAGCTCTGCTGGTTGATCGCCCAGAAGGTCTTCGCCGACAGGCAAAGCGCGTCGGCATAGGGCAGGCCGGCCAGCACGTCCGGGGCGAAGCTCTGCGCCACCGCCGTGGCGGAGAAGGCCATCGGGACGATCGGCGCGTCCTTCAGGTCCGGTTCGGGAATGGCGGAGGCGGGCAGGGCCCGCGGCTTGAAGCGCTTGTTCGGCCGGGCGGGGCCGACGGCGCGGAACGTGGCCAGCGGCCGGGGCTCCGCCGAATAGACGTTGGTCAGCCGCAGGGTCTGGCCCGCCTTGGCCGGAGCACGGAACAGCACGTCGATGCGCATCGCCGGCCCCATCGGCCAGCCGTCCAGCGGGCGGGGCGGCAGCGGATTGCCGTCGACGGCGATGATCCAGGCCTCCGCCCCCTCAACCCGCAGATCGACGACGCGGGTGCTGTCGATGTTGTAGAGGCGGGCGCGGATGTCGCCGTTGGTGGGCACCTCGATCACCGGCTCGATGGCGCCGTTGACAGTGGACACGCTGCCGAAGGTGCCGGCGCGCGAGGCGCCGCGGTCGGTGGTGAAGGCGCCGAACCTGCCGGTCTTGTCCAACTGCCAGTCCTTGACCAGACAGACGAGGTCGGCGTCGAATTTCGGCGCGTCCGGCTCCTCGACAATCAGGACGCCGGCAAGGCCCCGGCCCAGCAGTTCCACCGTGTTGCAATGGGGATGGAAGAAGAACGACCCGGCATCCGGCGGGGTGAACTCGTAGACGTGGCGCTCGCCCGGCCTGGTCGGCGGCTGGGTCAGGTAGGGCACGCCGTCTTCCAGGTTCGGCAGGCGGATGCCGTGCCAGTGGACGGAGGTGTGCTCGTCCAGCTCATTCACCAGCGTGGCGCGCAGCCGCTGGCCCTTGCGCATGCGGATGATCGGGCCGGGGAAGTGGTCGGCATAGGTGATGAGCGGCGATGGTTCCGCCGGTTCGGGCAGGATGCGCTGCATCCGCTGCTTGGCGACCAGTTCGACCTCGACCAGATCACCGGTCGAGGTGATGGGCTCCGGGCCGGCGAGGCCGGGCTTCAGCGCGCCCGCATCGGGGGCCTTCAATCCGGTCCCGCCGAGCGCCGTCGCTGCGACGGCGGCACCTCCGGCACGCAGGAGGGCGCGGCGGGACAGAGGAACGGCGGGACGATGCGGCATGACGGCGGTCCAAAAACTTCAGGCGGGAAAAGTGCCGGCTCCGGTCCCGCCTCCGTCCCTCGCCGGATCGGCCCGGAAGGGAAGCGCGGGTGGTTCGGTCATGCGCGGGACGGCGCGGGACCGGGCCGGTTCAGGCGTGCTTACTTGCCGACCTTCGACGGGTCGTCGAGGCTGTCGGACCCCTTGACCTCGACCGAGACGCCGAGCGCGGCGACGGCGCCTTCCAGCGCCTTCTTCTGGGCGACCAGACCGTCGATGCCGTTGGCAACCAGCTTGTTGCCCTCGTCGTTGTCGGCGGCGATCATCTGGTCGTAGGCCATCTTGCCACTGTCGGCGGTGTCCTTGATCGCCTGCATCGCCTTCATGGTGTTGCCCATGGCGGTCTTCACCGCGGCGTCGGCGTCGGCGGACTTGGCGGCGACCAGCTGCGACAGCGAGGCGCCCGACACGGTCTTGCCGTCGGTGCGCTTGTAGCTGCCGTTGTAGACGTTCACCATGCCGACTTCGTCGTAATAGTGCGAGTTGTGGGTGTTGTCGGAGAAGCAGTCATGCTCCTCCTCCGGGTCGTGCAGCATCAGGCCGAGCTTCATGCGCTCGCCGGCCAGTTCGCCATAGCTCAGCGAGCCGAGGCCGGTCAGCATGCGGGCGACGCCCTCACCCTCCGGCGCCTTGGCGATGGAGACGCGGGCCTTGCCCTTGGCGGCCCAATCGGCCGTCATCTCGGACAGATCGTCGACCAGCATCTGGGTGGCGACCTTCAGATACTGCGCGCGGCGGTCGCAGTGGCCGTTGGTGCAGTCCTTGCCCTTGGCATAGTCGGTGGCCTTGCGCTCGCCCGCGCCCGGACCGGTGCCGTGCAGGTCCTGGCCCCACAGCAGGAATTCGATGGCGTGATAGCCGGTGGCGACGTTCGCCTCGACCTTGCCGGCCTCGTGCAGCTTGTCGGCCAGCAGCTCCTTGGTGATCTTGGTCGCGTCGATGGTCTTGCCGCCGGCGGTGATCTTCGGGTTGGCGATGACGTTCGCCTTGGCGTAGGGGTTGCTCTCGCCGCCGGCATAGCCCTCGTCGACATAGTCGATCAGGCCCTCGTCCAGCGGCCAGGCATTCACCTTGCCTTCCCACTCGTCGACGACGGGATTGCCGAAGCGGAAGGCTTCCGTCTGCATGTACGGAACGCGGGCGGCCTTCCAGGCCTCGCGCGCCTTCGCCAGATTATCCTCGGTCGGGTTGGCGACCAGGGCGTCCACCGCCTTCTTCAGCGCCTTGGCGCCGTTGGTGGCGTCCTGATAGGCGGCATGGGCGATGTCGGCGTAATTCTTCGCCACGTCCTTGTAAGCCGGACCGGCCGCCTGGGCGGCGAACGGCAGCAGGGCAACGACGGCTACGGCGGCGAAGCCGGCAGCGCGCTTCGACATGGAGGTCTCCTCGAACGTCGGTGGTCGGTAATGGCAGCAAGTGCGACTTATTCTCAGCGAATAACGTCGCGAATCATTCTCACTGTCAAGCCCTATCCGCGTTGGGGGTACTCGGAAAAGCGCATGCCGCCGGTGCCGCGTCGATATGTCCCGGCGCTCAGCCCTGGCCGGGTGGCTGGCAGAGCGCCTGATCCAGGTCGTCGTAAAGATCGTCGGGCGACTCCAGGCCGACCGACAGGCGCAGCAGGTCGCCCGGCACGGGGGAGGTCGGGCCTTCGATGCTGGCGCGATGCTCGATCAGGCTCTCAACCCCGCCGAGCGAGGTGGCGCGGCGCCAGATGCCGACGCGGGCGGCGGTGTCGATGGCGGCCTGGGTGCCGCCCTTCACACGGATTGACAGCATGCCGCCATAGCCGCCGGTCATCTGGCGCGAGGCGATGCCGTGGCCGTGGAAGCCGGGCAGGCCGGGATAGAGCACCTCCAACACCCGCGGACGGGCCGACAGCCGCTCCGCCAACGTCATCGCCGCTGCGCTCTGCCAGCGGACGCGGGCGAACAGGGTGCGAAGGCCGCGCTGCAGAAGCCATGCCTCGAAGCTGCCGAGGATGCCGCCCTGCTGGGTCTGCACCGCCTTGATGCGGCCCCAGAACTCGTCCTTGCGGGCGGTGGTCAGGGTGCCGGCGACGATGTCCGAATGACCGTTCAGGTATTTGGTCGCCGAATGCATGACGATGTCGGCGCCCAGTTCGATCGGCCGGGTCAGCACCGGCGTGGCGACCGTGCTGTCGACCGCCAGCCACGCCCCGGCCTCGTGCGCCAGTTCGGCGACGGCGGCGATGTCGGTGATGGTCCACAGCGGGTTGGCCGGCGTCTCCACCCAGACCAGCCGCGTCTGGCCGGGGCGGAGCGCGGAGCGCACCGCGTCGGTATCGCTGGTGTCCACCCCTTCGACCTTCAGCCCCCAGCGGGTGGCGGGTCCATGCACCCAGTTGCGGAATGCCCAGTACATCACGTCGGGCACCAGCACATGGTCGCCCGGATCCAAGGCCTGGAACACGGCGGTCGCCGCCGCCATGCCGGAGGCGAACAGCAGGGTGTCGGCGCCCTTTTCCAGTTCGGTGATCGTCCGCGACGGAATGTCGAAGGTGGGGTTGTCGGCGCGGGCATAGACCCGGCCGCGGCCATAGCCGTTGTCGGGGTCGCGGACATAGGTGGTGGACGGGTGGATCGGCGGAATGACCGCGCCGCTCGCCGCATCCTCGAAGCCCAGGGCGCCGGCAGCGATGGTTTCGGGACGGTGGGGACGGTCGGTCATTGCCGGGGCGCTCCGATATCGTGCCCGGGATCGGGCATGGGGGGCGACAACGATACGCTCCGCTCCGTCGTCGGCGCAACGTCCCGTCCCGGCTATCCGCTTTTGCCCGGAAGGTTCAGGCGTAACGGGCGATCAGCCGGGCCAGCGGCGGTCCCGACAACACCACCACGAACAGCCGCAAGGTCTGCAGCGCCAGCACGAGCGGCAAATCCACCCCACTGCCCAGCGCGATCACCACCACGGAATCGAGCCCGCCCGGACTGGTGGCGAGGAAGGCGGTCAGCGGGTCTGTCGGCAGCAGCGTGACCAGCACCCAGGCCGACAGGCTGCACAGCGCGATCATCAGCCCGGTCGACAGCAGCATCTGCGGCACTGCGCGCATCGCGTGGCGCAGCACCTCGCGGGTGAAGCGCAGGCCGATGCTCCAGCCGATGACGGTGTAGGTGACGGTCAGCAGCAGGTGCGGCAGCTGCAGGGTCACCCCGGCGCCGGCCTGGACCAGCGCGCCCAGCACCATCGGCACCAGGAGCGCGCCGGAGGGGATGCGGAACCGCTGGCCGATCCAGCCGCCCAGCCCGGCGACCAGCAGCGTCGCCGCCAGCCCCCGCAGGTCCAGCGCCTCCACCGGCGCCACCGGCAGGGCGCCGCCGTCCGGAGCGGCGGTCAGCGCGTGCGTGACCAGCGAGGCGCTGAGCACCACCAGAACCACGCGCAGATATTGCATCACCGCCACCAGCCGCGCGTCCGCGCCGTATTCCCCGGCCATGGCGACCATGGCGGCGGCGGCGCCCGGTGACACCCCCCAGGCGGCAGTGGTGCCGGGCAGGCTGCCGTAGCGGACGAACAGCCAGCCGACGATGCCGCTGACCAGCACCGTCAGCCCGACGGTTCCCAGCATCAGCGGCCAGTTCCGCGCGATGGACAACAGGATCGACGAGGTGACGGCATGGGCGACCAGACAGCCGATGATCGCCTGCGCCATGGTAAAGCCCGACGGCGGCACCCGGATGGACGCGCCGCCGACCCCGAGCGCAATGGCCCCGATCATCGGCCCGATCAGCCAGGCCGCCGGCAGCCCGACCGCCTCCAGTCCCAACGTCACCGCGGCCGACAGGGCGAGCAGGCCCGCCCATTGCGCCACCGTCCGCGCGCGGAGCTTCGGCCAGCCCCCCTCCGACCCGTCCCTTGTCCCGACCACGAACTCTTACCTGTACGAATGATTTGTGTCCCCGGCATGCTGCCTGCCACCGGCCTTGCCCGTCCAGCAGGCGAACGGGCGCGGCAGCCATGCGCGGCAGGAGCGGAACCGGGGAGCGGGGAGCCGGATCAGCGGGCGGTGCGGATACGGGTCAGGAAATCGCCGACGCCGCGGTTCAGGTCGTCCGCCTGCCGGTGCAGCAGGCCGGCGGCGGCCAGCACCTCCCGGGCGATGCCGCCGGTCTCCGACGAGGATTGCGTCACCTGACCGATGGAGTCGGTGACCCGGCGGGTGCCGACCGCAACCTCCTGCACGTTCCGGGTGATTTCCTGGGTCGCGGCGGTCTGCTGCTCCACCGTGGCGGCGACGGTGGTGACGATCTCGTTGATGTGGGTGATGGTGCGGCCGACAGCGTGGATCGCCTCGGCGGCATTGCCGGCGGCGCTCTGCATGCCGGCGATCTGGCTGGAGATGTCCTCGGTCGCCTTGGCGGTCTGGTTGGCGAGGTGCTTCACCTCGTTGGCGACGACGGCGAAGCCCTTGCCAGCCTCCCCGGCGCGGGCTGCCTCGATGGTGGCGTTCAGCGCCAGCAGGTTGGTCTGGCTGGCGATGTTGCTGATCAGCTTGACCACGTCGCCGATGCGCTTGGCCTCCTCGACCAGCCCGCTGACGGTGCTCTTCGTCCGCTCCGCCTCGTCGACGGCGGAGGAGGAGATGCGGGACGATTCGGTGACGTGGCGGCTGATGTCGGCGATGGAGATCGAGAGCTGTTCGGTCGCCGCGGCCACCGTCTGCATGCTGGACGAGGTGACTTCGGTTTCCGACGCCACGTCGGACGAGCGGCGGCTGGTGCTGGTGGCGATTTCCGACATGCGCTGGGCATGGGCCTGCATCTGGTTGGAGGCGGCGACCGTGCCCTCCACGATGCCTTTCACGCTGTCCTCGAAAGTGCCGGCGAGCCGGTCGAGCGTGGCGCGCTTGCTCTCCTCCTCCGCCTCGCGATAGGTCTCCAGAAGCAGCTCGATGTCGAACCACGCGATCTTGTTCAATGTCTCCAGCTGAGCGGCGCGGGTGCGGCGGGCGGCGGCGCCGAACAGGTTGGCGGCCAGACCATCGTCGCCACCGGTGAGGCCAAGCTCGCGGGCGATGTTGGAACTGACGACGTAATGGCAGATCGACACCGCATAGGCGGGAACGCCGTTCCGATAGAACAGGGTCGCGAGCCGTTTCGCGGATTCGGCGAACTCGGCATCGATCCGGCCGGACGCGGCCCGCGTCCAGTGGTCCAGCCGGGCGGCATGCACGTCGGGAAGCTTCAGCGCCGCCTGGATCTCCGGCCAGGCGTCGAAATGCCGGTGCCATTCATTCAGAAGCGCGGGAAGCCGCCGCTCCGCAAATTCGCGGTTGCCCCGAAGCCGGGCCAGATCGTCATTGGTGATGGAGAAGGTGGCAAGTCGCTTCGTCTGCGAATCAGTCAGCTCGGCGGTCATGATTTTCGACGATCCTCGGTTCAGGTGCCTCTCAAGGATCGTTCTACGCAATCTTGGCCGTTCCGGATTGCCGGAGAGCGGTCGCGGATGCCCCCTTTTTCTGCATACGCTGATATGCGTACGAAAGAGTTCAGCGGCCGATCATAGACGGAAGACGGCCTATGCGTCCGCGTACTTTCGACCTGTCATGCGGGTCGCGGGCGCAGGCCGTTCAACAAAAGGGCGATGGACTGCCGGGAGATCTCCGCCGGGTCCAGGTCACCGTCGGGACGATACCAGCGCGCGACCCAGCTGAGCGCGCCCGACAGGGTGAAGGCGGCGATCTTCGGATCGCAGGGGGCGATGCTGCCCTCTGCGATGCCCCGCTCAATCAGGCTGCGGAATTTCAGGTCGATGCGGCGCTTCAGGCCGCGCAGGGTGCGGCGGCTCTCCTCGGTCAGCGGCTCCTCGCCGACGCGGATCACGCACATGCCGAAATCCATGGTGACGATGCCGACATAGGTGCTCATCACCGCCACCAGCTCGTCATAGGCGCTGCCGCCATGGCCGATCACTTCGCTTGATGCGTTGTCGAGCAGTTCCAGCCCGATCCGCACGCACTCGAACAGGATTTCCTCCTTGTTCTTCACATAATAGTAGATCGTCGGCTTGGTGACGTTCAGCCGCCGGGCGATGTCGTCCAGCGAGGTTGCGTGATAGCCAAGCTCGTTGAACGCCTGCGCCGCGGTTCGCAGCACGGCGATCCGCTTTTCCTCGCGCTCGCTGCGGCGGTCGGCGGCGGTCTTCCATGGCGAGTCCGACATCCGGCACAGGCTCCCTTCGATCATTTCCCAAACCATTCCGCGGGGCTACGCGGCCCATCGCTTTCCCATTTGCCGGTGCCCATGTCCAGGGGCAGCATACATCCGTTTGTTCAGCAAACTTGTTTCCGTTCCTACTTTCAAGTAACTTGTGTTCCAGCCAGTAAAAAGAAATCCGGCCACGCCCGTTCTGCGGTGAGCGGCGCCGGTTGCGAAAACCTGAAAAACGGGAGGACACGCATGCCTACGGACGTTGCGAACAACGCGATCGCCGCAGCGCGCGGCATCAGCATCGGCGGCGCTCTGGCGCGGGCGGCGCGGCGGCATGGCGGCCGCATCGCGCTCCGCTATGAAGGGCGGGAATGGAACTTCAGCGATCTGCACACCGCCGCGAAGCGGGTGGCAAGGCGGTTCACGGACATGGGCCTGAAGCGGGGGGATCGGGTGGCGGCCTTCGGGCGCAATTCCGACGCCTACGTCGTGGCGTGGCTTGGCTGCGCGGTCGGCGGCTTCATCCATGTGCCGGTCAACTACGCCCTGACGGGGGAGGAGCTTTCCTACATCCTGACCCAGTCCGGCGCGCGGATGGTGCTGCACGATGCCGATCTCGCCGGCCCTCTGGCCGATGCCGGGAAGACCGCGCGGCTGGAATGGACCGGCACGCTGGCCGCCGGAACCGGCGAGCTGGACGTGCTCGCCATCGCAAAGGATGCGGGCGCATCGGCGGACATCGACGTGGTGGTGGACGCCGACACGGTGGTTCAGCTTCTCTACACCTCCGGCACCACGGCAGCGCCGAAGGGCGCGATGATGACCCACGGCAGCCTGCTGGCGGAGTATGAAAGCGCCATCCACGACTGCCGTTTCGCCGAAAGCGACCGGTCGCTGGCGGCGCTGCCGCTCTACCATTCGGCGCAGATGCACGTCTTCCTGATGCCGCAGCTGATGGTCGGCGCAACCACGCTGCTGATCCAGGCCCCGGCGTTGAAACAATGTCTGGATCTGATCGAGGCGCACCGCATCACCTCCTTCTTCGCGCCGCCCACCGTCTGGGTCGGGCTGCTGCGCCATCCGGATTTCGACGCGCATGATCTGGGGTCGCTGGAAAAGCTCTATTACGGCGCCTCGATCATGCCGGTGCCGGTGCTGCAGGAGCTTCGCCGGCGCCTGCCCAACGCCCGCGCCTTCAACTGCTACGGCCAGAGCGAGATCGGTCCGCTCGCCACCGTCCTGGCGCCGGAGGAGCATGAGGATCGCCCCGCCTCCGCCGGCCGCCCGGTGCTGAATGTCGAGACGCGGGTGGTCGATCTGGAAATGAACGATGTGCCGCCGGGCACCCATGGCGAGATCGTCCACCGCTCCCCCCAACTGATGGTCGGCTATTGGGACAAGGAGCGCGAGACGGAGGAGGCCTTCCAGGGCGGCTGGTTCCATTCCGGCGACGTCGGCTATCTCGACGAGGCCGGCTATCTCTACATCGTCGACCGCATCAAGGACGTCATCAACACCGGCGGCGTGGTGGTGGCCAGCCGCGAGGTGGAGGAGGCGATCTACACCCATCCCGCCGTCGCCGAGGTCGCGGTGGTGGCGCTGCCCGACCCGAAATGGATCGAGGCGGTGACCGCCTTCGTCGTGCTGCGCAGCGGCCAGAGCGTCGATACCGAGGGGCTGATCGCCCATTGCCGGGGCCATCTGGCACCCTTCAAGCTGCCCAAGCACGTGCATTTCGTCGACAGCCTGCCGCGCAACACCGCCGGCAAGCTGCTGAAACGCGAGCTTCGCCGTGCCTATGGCGAGACTGTGGGCAGTGAGACCGCCGCATGAGCGCCTATGAGCCGCCGTTGCAATCCGTCCGCTTCCTCGTCAACGAGGTGCTGAAGGCTCCCGAGGCGCTTGCCGCAGCGGGTTGGGAGGACACGACGCCCGACCTGTTCGAAGCGGTGCTGGCCCAGGCCGGGCGGCTGGCGGTAGACGTATTGCTGCCGCTCGACCGTTCCGGCGATGAAGAGGGCGCGCGGGTGGAGGGCGACGGCGTGCGGATGCCCGCCGGCTTCGGTGAGGCGTGGCGGCACTGGCGCGAGGGCGGCTGGAACGGGCTGGCCGGCGACCCGGCCTATGGCGGGCAGGGAATGCCGGCGCTGCTCGACACGCTGGTTACGGAGATGGTGTGCGCGGCGAACCTCGCCTTCAGCATCACCCCCGGCCTGACCCAGGGCGCCATCCGCGCGCTCGCCGCCCATGGCGACGCGGCGGTGAAGGAGCGCTGCCTGCCGCCGATGCTGGCCGGCGACTGGACCGGCGCCATGGCGCTGACAGAACCGCAGGCCGGCACCGACCTAGGCTTGCTGCGCACGCGGGCGGAACCGGCGGGCGACGGCACCTACCGGCTGGCCGGGCAGAAGATGTTCATCTCCTCGGCCGACCATGACCTGACCGGCAACCTGGTGCATCTGGTGCTGGCCCGTCTGCCGGATGCGCCGCCGGGTACCCGCGGCATCAGCCTGTTCGTCGTGCCGAAGCGCCTCCCCGACGGGACCCGCAACGGCTGGTCGGTGCTGTCGGTGGAACGCAAGATGGGCCTGCATGCCTCGCCCACCTGCGTGGTGTCCTACGAGGGGGCAGTCGGCTGGATGGTGGGAGAGCCGCACCGCGGCCTCGCTGCGATGTTCACGATGATGAATCACGAACGGCTGTTCGTCGGCATCCAGGGCATCGGGGTGGGAGAACGCGCGGCGCAGGCGGCCTTGGCCTATGCCCGTGATCGCGTGCAGGGCAGGGCGCCCGGTGGTGGCGGAACGGGTGGAGCGGGGGATCCGATCCTGCATCATCCCGACGTGCGGCGGATGGTGCTGACCGCCCGCCTGCTGACCGATGCCGGACGGGCGCTCGCCGGATGGGTGGCGCTGTGGCTTGACCGCGCCGCCAAGGATCCGTCGCTGGCGGAGGAGGCGGAAGATTGGGCGGCTCTGCTGACCCCGGTGGTGAAGGCCGCCGGCACCGATTTCGGCTTCGAGGCGGCGGTGCTGGCCCAGCAGGTGATGGGCGGCCACGGCTATATCCGCGACAATGGCGTCGAGCAGTTGGTCCGCGACGTGCGGGCGACGCAGATCTATGAGGGCACCAACGGCGTCCAGGCGCTCGACCTCGTGCAGCGAAAGCTGGACCTGCATGGCGGCCGGCCGCTGACGCGGATGCTGGACGCGGTGGAGGATGCCGCGGCGACGCTGGCCGACGATCCGGCGACGGCCGAATTGGCGGAGCCGCTGCGGAGCGCTGCCGACCGGCTGCGCGGCCTCGCCTGCTGGCTGCGGCAGGAGGGGCGCGACCCGCGCGACGGGGCAGCCGGGGCGACCGACCTGCTGCGGCTGACGGCGCTGGTCGCCTATGGCTGGATGTGGGGGCTGACCGCCTCCGCCGCGGCCCGGCGGCCGGACGGTTACGACCCGGCATTCCTCGATGCGCGCATCGGGTTGGCGCGGCTCTTCATGACGCGCCTGCTGCCGGAGACCGCCATGCTGGATGCGCGCATCCGCAGCGGCTATGCCGGGCTGGACGCGGGGCTGTCCGACCGGCTGGAGGGCGTCGAGGGATAGCGACCCCTCAGGCCGCCGCGACGATCAGTACGGCCGCGATCAGCGCCACCGCGTCTTCCAGCAGGGCGGCGGGGCGGTCGCGGCCGAAGGCGGCGGCCAGCCGCATGCGCGCGGCGTAACCGACGAGCGTGCCTGTGACGGCGCCGATGCCGCCGGCTACCAGACCGCCGATCCAGAAACCGACGTTCGCCCCGATGGCGGCCCCGGCGATGGCGCCGCCGGCGACGCGGCTGGCAAAGGGGAAGGGCTGTTTGCGGCTGGGGGTGGTCGGCAGCTTGTCGACGATCAGTTCCACCACGGCCATCGCGGTGAAGACCCAGGGCGACACCGTATGCCCGAGAAAGAACAGCCAGCTTCCCGACACATCGAGCCAGCCGCCATAGGCGGCCCAGCTGACCGCGGCAGGGCCAAACAGCGTGCGCGAGCCGGAGACGGCGCCAATCAAAAAGGCGAGGATCAGGGCAAGCATACTGTCATCCACCGTCAATTACAGAATCGTCAATTACGGGACCGTCCACGCACCGCCCGCAACATCCGCCGGAGCGCCCCGGTTCTGGTACCGGGGCCGCCATGGAACAGGCGCAGGGCCGCCAGCATCAGCGCGTCGTCGCTTTCGCGCGGAGCGTCGAAATGCGGGCGCAACCGCCCCCTGCGCACCGAGACGGTCTTCACCTGCGTCATCTCCAGAAGTCCTTCGGCACCACGGGTGACGCCCCAGCCGCTGGCATGCCGTCCGCCGAAGGGCAGGCGCGGGTCGGCAGTCGGCACGATCAGGTCGTTGATCGTCACCGTCCCGGCATCGATCCGTCCCGCCAGTTCCCGCGCCTGCGCCACCGGCCCGAAGACCGACGCCCCCAGCGCATAGGGGCTCTGGGCCGCCGCCTCCAGTGCCTCCTCCATGTCATGCACCGGCACCAGCGACAGGACAGGGGCGAAGATCTCCTCGCGCAGCAACGCCATCCCTGGCCGCGCGTCGGCGAGGATCAGCGGCGTCATGGCGGGGTCCTCATCCTCCGGCACATTCCCCAGCGCACGCGCCCCCTCCGCCACCGCATCCCGCGCCAGGGTGGCAACCCGCCGTCTGGTCGGCAGGGGCACCGGCACCTGCGGGATCGCGGCGGCCTGACGGACGAGGGCATCCTCCAGCCCTGCGGCCATCCCGCGCGGCACGAAGACCCGCCGTGGCGCGATGCAGGTGGCGGAGCCGTTGAGCCGCAGGCCGAAGGCCAGCGCCCGGGCGACCTGCTCCACCTCCGCGCCCGGCAGAACGAAGACGGCATCGTTGCCCGACAGCTCCATCGTCGAGGGCACCAGATGGCGGGCGAGTTGTTCCGCCACCGCCCGGCCGGTGTCGGCAGATCCGGTCAGCACCAGCTTGTCGATGCCGGCCGCGATAGCTTCTGCGACTGCCCCAGCGGACTCGTCCAGCACCCGGAACAGTCCCGGCGGCAGGCCGGCCTCCTCCAGCCATTCCCCCAGCAGGACCATCGGCGCGCCGCATCCCGGCGCCGGCTTGACCAGCACCCTGTTGCCGGCCGCCAGCGCCTGGACCGCCTGCACGCCCGGCAGCAGCAGCGGGTAGTTGGACGGCCCGACGATCAGGACCGCGCCGACTGGCTCCCGCCGCACCTCCGCCTCCACCCCGAACAGCCAGAGCGGGCGCCCGCGCCGGCCCAGCCGCCTTGGCGCCAACAGGCCGGCCGCCTCGCGTTCCAGAAACCGGCAGGCCTCAGCCAGCGGCAGGATTTCGGCGCTCACGCTTTCCGCGACACGTCGGCCCGGTCGTGTTTCCAGTGATCGCACGAGCCTTTCGGCATTAACCGCGATGCGGTGGCGAAGTCCGCGAATAACCGAAAGTCGTAGTGAAACACCTTGGGCGTTCCACGCCGTATAATCGGCGGATTGCCGATACCTTTCATTTCTTACCGAAAGGGTTACGACATCAGGAGAAGGGCTGTTGTTGCGATCCATTTTCGACCCGGCTTCGTAACCATGACGACAGAGTTCGGCAGCGCAGGAGCGTTTGGCAAGCGGATGGAACGACAAGTCGTGATCATCGGCGCGGGACCGGGCGGATTGGCATCCGCGATGCTCCTGGCGCTTACGGGTGCGAAGGTGACGGTGCTGGAACGGCAGGACCGTATCGGCGGCCGGTCGGCCGGCTTCTCGATGGACGGATACCGCTTCGACACCGGACCAACCTTCTTCCTCTATCCCCGCATTCTGGAGGAGATCTTCGAGGCCTGCGGACGGCGCCTGTCGGACGAGGTCGACCTGATCCGCCTCGACCCGCTCTACCGTCTGGTGTTCGAAGGCGGCGGCGAGTTGCGCGTCCAGGCCCAGATGACGGCGCTGATGACGGAAATCGCCAAGCTCAGCCCGCGCGACGCCGAGGGTCTGCCGCGCTTCCTTGCCGACAACCGGGCGAAGATGGAACGCTTCCGCCCGGTTCTGGAATCCGACTTCTCCAGCCCCTGGGCCCTGGCCTCGCTGCCGATGCTGAAGGCGTTGGGCAGGCTGTCTCCGCACCGGTCGGTGGACCGCGACCTGTCCCGGTATTTCCAGGACCCGCGCATCCGCCTCGCCTTCTCGTTCCAGAGCAAATATCTGGGCATGTCGCCCTTCCGCTGCCCCAGCCTGTTCACCATCCTGTCCTTCCTGGAGCATGAACACGGCGTCTTCCACCCCCGTGGCGGGACGGAGGCGGTGATGGAGGCGATGCGCCGCGTGGCGGAAAGCCTGGGCGTCACCGTGCGGCTGAACGAGACGGTGCGCCACATCAGGTTCCAGGGCCGCCGCGCCGTCGGCGTGCGGACGGAGGCCGGCGATTATCCGTCCGACGCGCTGGTCATCAATGCCGACTTCGCGCGGGCGATGACGACGCTGGTGCCCGACGACCTGCGCCGGCGCTGGAGCGACGCCCGCCTCGCCACCAAGAAATTCTCCTGCTCCACCTTCATGCTTTATCTGGGCATCGAGGGCAGGGTGGACGGGCTGGACCACCACACCGTCTATCTGGCGGAGGATTACGCCCGCAACCTCGCGGAGATCGAGGAGTGCCGGGAACTGCCGCGCCGCCCGTCGATTTACGTCCAGAACGCCTGCGTCACCGATCCGGAGATGGCGCCGCCCGGCGGCAGCACCCTCTACATCCTGGTGCCGGTCGGGCACCAGCGCGGCCACATCGACTGGAAGGCGGAGGCGCCGCATTACCGCCGGCTCGTGCTGGACCGGCTGGCCGGCTTCGGGCTCGGCGATCTGGAGCGTCGCATCCGGGTGGAACGGGTGGTGACGCCGGCCGACTGGGAAAGCCGGTTCGCCATCCATCGCGGCGCCACCTTCAATCTGGCGCACAGCCTGGACCAGATGCTCCACCGCCGTCCGCGCAACCGGTTCGAGGATTTGGACGGCGTCTATCTGGTGGGCGGCGGCACCCATCCCGGCAGCGGATTGCCGGTCATCTTCGAAGGCGCACGCATCACGGCACGGCTGCTGGCTCAGGAACTGGGCCTGCCGACGCCCTGGCGCACGAAGACCATGGGTTTGTCCGGCATGCTGCGGCAGGCCGTTGCAGGGGGGATGGCATGACGGATCGGATCGCGGTGATCGGCGGGGGCCTGGGCGGGCTGGCGGCGGCGGTCGTGCTGGCGGCGCGCGGGCACAAGGTGACCCTGCTGGAAAGGAATGCCTGGGTCGGCGGCAAGGCGGCGGTGCTGGAGGACAGCGGCTTCCGCTTCGACATGGGGCCGACCATCCTGACGGTGCCGCGCGTCCTGCGCCGCATCCTGGACGAGGCCGGCTGCGACCTCGACCGCGAGTTGGAGATGGTGCGGCTGGAGCCGCAATGGCGCTGCTTCTTCGACGACGGCACGGTGCTGGACCTGTCGGAGAATGTCGGGACCATGGCGGCCGAACTGGACCGGCTGGCCCCCGGACGCGGGGCGGGGGAGGGCTATCGCCGCTTCCAGGCGATGTCGGAACGGCTGCACGGCATCTCCGAACGCTTCTTCTTCTGGAAGTCGGTGGAGGATTTGGGCGATACGCTGAACTTCCGCAACAGCTTCAACGCCAGCACCCTGTCCGACGTGCTGGCCCTGCGGATGGGCAGCACGGTGGCGGGCACCATCCGCAACCATGTGCCGGATGCGCGGGCGGCGCAGATGCTGGACCATTTCACCCAGTATGTCGGCTCCTCCCCCTACGGCTCGCCGGCGGTACTGTGCGCCATCGCCCATATGCAGACCAATGATGGCGTCTGGTATCCGATGGGCGGCACCCGTGCCGTGCCGGCGGCGCTGGAGCGGGTGGCGCGGCGGCTGGGCGTCGACATCCGCACCGACACCGGCGTCCGCCGCCTGCAGGTGGAGCGCGGGCGCGTGGTGGCGGTCGAGACCGACGGGGGCGATCGCATCCCGGTCTCCGCCGCGGTGTCGAACATGGATTCCGTCCGGACCTACCGGGAGCTGGTCGGGGGTCAGCCGGCCAAACGGTTCGCCAGACGACGCAGCTACGAGCCGGCCTGTTCCGGCGTGGTGTTCTATCTGGGGCTGGACCGCGCCTACGATCACCTGCTGCACCACGACTTCGTCTTCTCCCGCGATCCGGAGGAGGAATTCGACTGGATCTATCGTCAGGGGGAACCGGCGCCCGACCCGACCTGCTACATCGCCGCCCCGGCCCGCACCGAGCCGGGCGTCGCGCCAAAGGGCGGCGAGGCGCTGTATGTGCTGGTCCACACCCCCTATCTGCGCGAGCGCCATGATTGGAGCCGCATGCTGCCGGCCTATCGCCGCGTGGTGTTCGACAAGCTGAAGCGCACCGCCGGCATGCCCGATCTGGAGGACCGCATCCGGGTCGAACATGTGCTGACGCCCCAGGACATCCACGACCGCTACAATGTGCTGAACGGTGCCATCTACGGCTTGGCGAGCCACGGCCGCTTCATGGGCGCCTTCAAACCCGGCAACCGTTCGCGCGATGTGGAGGGGCTGTATCTGGCCGGCGGGGCCGCCCATCCGGGGCCGGGCATGCCGATGGTGCTGATGTCGGGCTGGATCGCCGCCGACAGCCTGGACCACGACCTGCGCGGCAGCGCCATTCGCGCCGTGGCCTGACGGAAGGCGACGGGAGGTATGACGGAAAGGATGCCCGACGATCCGGTTGCGTTACGGTCGCGGCTGCTCTGCTGGTTCTTCGGCGGAGTGATGGCCCGGCGTTTGCGGCGCGGCTTCCATGCCGTGCGGCTGGCGCGGCCGGGTTGGCCGGTGCTGCCGTCGGGACGGCCGGTCATCGTCTATCTGAACCACCCGTCCTGGTGGGATCCCGCCCTGCTGATCGTGATGGGGACCACCCGGTTCCGCGGCCGGCCCGGCTTTGGGCCGATCGATGGGGAAATGTTGCGCCGCTATCGCTTCATGCGCCGGATCGGGCTGTTCGGGTTGGAACCCGGCCGCGCCGGATCCGTCACCTTCCTGCGCAATGCCGAGCATATCCTGGCCGATCCGCGCGCGATGCTGTGGATCACCGCCGAGGGCGCATTCACCGATCCACGCCGCCGCCCGGTGACCCTGCGGCCGGGAATCGCCCATCTGGTCCGCCGTGCGCCCTCGGCCCTGGTGGTGCCCCTGGCCGTCGAATACCCGTTCTGGGACGAATGCACGCCGGAGGCTCTGCTCCGTTTCGGCGAGCCGATGGATGCCGCCTCCTTCGCCGAACTGCCGGTGCCGGAGATCGCGGCGGATCTGGAAGGGCGGCTGGAGATGGTGATGGACCAGTTGGCGCTCGACGCGCAAAGCCGCGACCCGGCGCGTTTCCTGACGCTGATGGAGGGAACGGTGGGGGTCGGCGGCGTTTACGACCTGTGGCGCCGGGCGCGGGCCTGGGCCGGCGGACGGGCATTTTCCGCGGCACACAACGATGGGCAGGGGCGGATTCAGCGGCGGGAGGTGAAACGGCCATGAGCGTCATCGACCTGATCGCCGGCCTGTCGCTGGCTCTGGCTCTGCTGCCGCTGGGGCAGGGGATGCTCAACCTGTATCTCTATCGCCGTCCGACCACCGCGCCGCCGCTGGGCACCGCCGTCAGCATCCTGATCCCCGCCCGCAACGAGGAGACCGGCATCGCCGCCGCCGTCGATGCGGCGCTGCTCAGCCGCGGTGTCGAGGTGGAGGTCGTGGTGCTCGACGATCATTCCACCGACCGCACGGCGGAGATCGTCCGAGCCATCGCCGCCCGTGACCCGCGCGTCCGGCTGGAACCCGCACCGCCGCTGCCGCCGGGCTGGTCGGGCAAGCAGCATGCCTGTCAGGTGCTTGCCGGTCTGGCACGCTATCCCGTGCTGCTGTTCCAGGATGCCGACGTGCGGTTGTCCCCCGCCGCGGCCCGCTTGACCGCCGGCGCCCTGCTGTCGGGCGGGAACGGCCTGATCAGCGGCTTCCCGCGCGAGGAGACCGGGACGCTGGCCGAGGCGCTGGTGATCCCGCTGATCCATTTCCTCCTGCTCGGCTACCTGCCGATGGCGGGGATGCGGCGCTCGACCGACCCGCGCTTCGGCGCCGCCTGCGGCCAACTGATCGCGGTGAGGAAGGAGGCTTATCTTCAGGCCGGCGGCCATGCCGCCATCGCCGCCTCGCTGCATGACGGGGTGACGCTGCCGCGCGCCTTCCGCCGGGCCGGGCAGGGCACCGACCTGTTCGACGCCACCGGCCTTGCCCGCTGCCGGATGTATCGCGGCTGGCGCGAGGTGTGGTCCGGCTTCTCCAAGAACGCGACGGAGGGGATGGCGACACCGGCCGCCCTGCCGGTCTGGACCCTGCTGCTGTTCGGCGGCCATGTGCTGCCCTGGATGCTGTTGGGCTGGGCGGCTCTGCACCCGCTGCCCATGACGGCGGTCGTCATAGCGGGGTTGGCGGCGATGGCCGGGGTGATCTTCCGCCTGCTGCTGGCCGTCCACTTCCGTCAGAGCGTCGTCGGCGCCCTGCTGCACCCGGTCGGCATCCTCATCATGCTGGCGATTCAATGGTCGGCGCTGCTGCGCGCGCGCCATGGCAAGCCGGCGGAATGGCGGGGTCGGGCCTATCCGGCCGGGCCGGGACCGGAGGCGCCATGACGCCCTGGCTGCGCCGGAACGGGCACCGCATCTTCCACCCGCTGGCCGGGGCCGACGCCGCCACGCTGGCGACCGTGCTGCGCGACGGCGGCGGTGTCGGGCTGCTGCACCTGCACCGCGTAGCCACCGCGCTGGGGGCCGCCGCGATCCGCGCGCCGCTGGACCTGCTGGAGCAGCGGCGGGTGAAGCGGCTGGCGAGGCAGGGCAGGACCGCCGGACCGCCGCCGCTGTTCATCCTCGGTCACTGGCGCAGCGGCACCACCCATCTGCTGAACCTGCTGGCCCAGGACCCGCGCTTTGCCGCCCCCGATCCGCTGGCGGTCGGCCTGCCATGGGGCTTTCTGGGCTTGAGTTCCTTCTGGCGCTCCCGGCTGGAGGAATGGCTGCCGCCCGACCGAATCATCGACGCCATGCCGGTCGACCCCACCTCTCCGCAGGAGGACGAACTGGCCCTCGCCCTGATGCAGCCGCTGTCCTATTACCACGGCATCTTCTTCCCCAAACATCTGCGCCGCGCCTTCCGCCGGGGCGTGCTTTTCGAGGATTGCCGCCCGGAGGCCGTCGACCTGTGGCGCCGTCGGATGGCCCTCTACCTGACCAAGATGCAGATCAATTACGGCGGCCGGCGCCTGCTGATCAAGAATCCGGCCCACACGCCCAAGCTGGCGGAACTGCTGGCCCTACGTCCCGACGCCGTCTTCGTCCACATTCACCGCGATCCATACGAGGTCTTCAGCTCCACACGCCGCATGTTGCTGACCCTGCTGCGGGAGTTCTCGCTGCAATCCTATGATCCGCGGGCGGTGGACGGTCTGGTGCTGGACCTCTACCCGGCGATGATGGCGCGGTTCGACCGCGACCGGGCGCTGCTGCCACCCGGCCGGCTGGTGGAAATCCGCTATGACCGCTTCGTCGCCGACCCGCTGGAGACGCTGGGCGAGGTTTATGACGGGCTTGCACTCGGCCCGTTCGAGCCGGTACGGCCGCGGGTCGAGCGCTACCTCGCCGACGTCCGCGACTACCGCCGGGCTCGTCACGACCTGGAGGACCCGGCCCGCAGCGCCGTGCGCCGGCGCTGGGCCTTCGCCTTCGACCGCTGGGGCTATTGAACCGTCAGGCTTCGCCGCGTTCCTCGCGCTTTGCCTGCTGCCACAGCGCTTCCATCTCGTCCAGCGTCGCGTCCTGCGGCTTGCGCCCCACGGTGGACAACAGCGCCTCGATGCGGTGGAAGCGGCGTTCGAACTTGGCGTTGGTGCCGCGCAGCGCCGCTTCCGGCTCCACCTTCAGCCGGCGGGCGAGATTGACCAGCGCGAACAGCAGGTCGCCCAACTCGTCGGCCACCCGTTCCTGAGCCGAACCGGCGTCCATCTCCGCCCGCAACTCCCGCACCTCCTCCTCGATCTTGTCGAGGATGTCGCGGGCATCCGTCCAGTCGAAGCCGACGCGCGCCGCGCGGTTCTGCAGCTTCAGCGCGCGGGTCAGCGCCGGCAGCCCGGCAATCACGCCCTCCAGCGCCGACGGCGCCCGGCCTTCCTCGGCAGCCTTCGCCGCGCGCTCGGCCGCCTTGTGGTCCTCCCAGCGCGAAGTTTGATGGTCCGACGATTTCACCTCTTCCGGTCCGAAGACGTGGGGGTGACGGCGGATCATCTTGTCGGTGATGACGCCGGCGACCTCGTCGAAGTCGAACAGTCCTTCCTCGCGGGCCATCTGGCTGTAATAGACGACCTGGAACAGCAGATCGCCCAGTTCCTCGCGCAGGGCGACCTTGTCGTCCTTCTCGATGGCGTCGGCGACCTCATAGGCCTCTTCGATCGTGTGCGGCGCGATGGAGCGATAAGTCTGCTCCAAATCCCACGGACACCCGCCGTCGGGATTCCGCAGCCGCGCCATCACGTCGAGCAGCCGGTCGATGTTGCGGGTCATGTCGTGCCGTCTCCGATTGCGGGGAGGGGAAAGTCCGCGACGATAGCGGACGGGCGCCGACGGGGGAAGGTTCGCGGCATCGGCACTGACATTCCTACTTTGCGGGCGCTCATTGAACACATAATCCACATTATGGAAATTTATCCCTCCCGCACCGCAGCAATCCAGCCATGCGGCAAGCAGAGCCGCAGGCGCACTCTGCCCCTTGCCAAAATTCGATAGCAAACCTATTAAATAGGAATGCTACAAGATAAGCCTCTACGCCTTCCTCCCAATTTCGGCCTGCACCTGTTCCGCGCCTCCCATCTGTGGCGGCGGGCGGCGAACAAGGTGCTGGCGGACAGCGGGTTTTCCACCTCGGCCATCGCGCCGCTGATGCTGCTGGCCGAACTCGGCGACGGGTTGCGGCAGCGCGAACTGGCGGAGGAGATGGCCGTGGAAGGCCCGTCGCTCGTCCGCCTTCTCGACGGGCTGGAAGCGGCCGGGCTGCTGGAACGGCGCGAGGATGCCTGCGACCGCCGGGCGAAGACCCTGCACATGACCGACGCCGGCCGTCAGCTGTTGGTTCAGGTGAACGAGGCGTTGAACGACGTCCGCCAACGGCTGATGGCAGAGGCGACGGAGGCCGATGTGGAGGCCTGCTATCGCGTGCTATCCATCATCGAGGCCAACGCCAAGCGTGAACAGACCTGACCGCAGCGTGTTTTCCGGGGGCGTGTTTTCGGAACAGCGCCACGGCCGGCACCGGCCGCGCTGCGCCTCCGGTCGCATCGCACGCGGTGATCGAGGAACCCTGACCGTGACATTCCTTCCTTCCTTCCGGGCCATGGCCCGGATCGCCGTGACCCTGCTGGTGACCGTGGCGGCGGTCGGCGGCGGACTGTGGCTTTGGGATTACTATATGAATGAGCCCTGGACCCGAGACGGCCGCGTCCGCGCCGACATCGTCCAGATCTCCTCCGACGTCGCCGGTCTGGTGACCGACGTGCGGGTGGCCGACAACCAGCTGGTCCGCAAGGGCGAGGTGCTGTTCGTCGTCGATCCCGGCCGCTACCGGCTGGCGGAGGAGCAGGCGCAGGCCAACCTCGACAGCGCCAAGGCCGAGCTGGCCTATCGCACCGCCGAGGCACACCGGTACGAACAGTTGGGCAACAACGTCGTCTCGACCGCCCAGCGCCAGGAGGTGATGTCGGCGATGGCCAAGGCGGCCGCCGCAGCCAAGCAGGCGGAGGCCGCACTCGACCTCGCCCGCTTCAACCTCGGCCGCACGGAGGTGAGGGCGACCGTCGACGGCTATGTCACCAACCTGCAGATGAAGGCCGGCAACTATGTCGCCGCCGGGCAGGCGGTGGTGGCGCTGATCGACAGCCATTCCTTCTATGTCATGGGCTATTTCGAAGAGACCAAGCTGCCGCGCATCCGTGTCGGCGCCCCTGTGTCGGTCCGGATCATGGGCGTGAGCACCGAACTGCGCGGCCGGGTCGACAGCATCGCCCGCGCCATCGTCGACCGCGACCGGGCGGAGGGCACCGGGCTGGTCGCCAACGTCAACCCGACCTTCAACTGGGTGCGGCTGGCCCAGCGCATCCCCGTGCGCATCGCCCTGGACGAAGTGCCGGAATCGCTCCAGCTGGTTGCCGGGCGCACCGCGACGGTGTCGGTGGTGGGCGCGCCCGACGGCACGCCGAAGGTCGCCCAGCTGCCGGCCGGGCAGTGAGCGCGCGCCGATGCCCAAGGCCCCTACCCTCGACGAGCTGGTCTTTTCGCTGAAGTCCTTCGCCGCCTCCATGCTGGCGCTCTACATCGCGTTCGGCATGGGGCTGCCGCGTCCCTTCTGGGCGATGCTGACCGCCTATGTGGTGTCGAGCCCGCTGTCGGGCACCGTGCGGTCGAAGGCAGTCTATCGCGTCGCCGGCACGGTGGTCGGCAGCATCGCCGCCGTCGTCCTGACGGTGGAACTGGTCAATGCGCCGGAGTTGCTGTCGCTGGCGGTCGGGCTTTGGGTCGGCGGCTGCCTGTTCATCTCGCTGCTGGACCGCACGCCGCGCAGCTACGCCTTCATGCTCGCGGGCTACACCGCCGGGCTGATCGTCTTCCCGGCCGTCTCCAATCCGGAGGCGATCTTCGACACCGGGTTGGCGCGGGTGGAGGAAATCATCCTCGGCATCGTCTGCGCCACAGTCATCCACAGCGTGATCCTGCCGCGCGGCATGGGACCGGTGCTGCTCGGCAAGCTCGACGCAGCCCTGCGCGATGCGGAACGCTGGACGCTGGATGCTTTGGACGGGGTCGGGATGGACGCGCGCCTGCGCGACCGCCACAAGATGGCGACCGACCTGACCGAATTGCGGGTGATGACGACCCATCTGCCCTACGACACCTCCGACCTGCGGTGGATGACCCGGCCGATGCGGGCCTTGCAGGACCGGATGGTCTATCTGCTGCCGGTGTTGACCGCGGTGCAGGACCGGCTGATCGCGCTGCGCGGCCCGCAGGGCGAACTGCCCGCCGATGTGGCCCCGGTTCTAGCGGCGACACGCGGCTGGATCGCCGCCGGCGCCGATGCCGATCCGACGGAGGCCGGGCGGCTGATCGGCTGGCTCGATCGGCTGGAGGCGGAGGAGGCGGGGCGGGCATCGGCCGGCTGGCAGGCGGCGACACGCTTCAGCTTCATCCGGCGCCTGCGGTCGCTGGTGGAGATCCACCGCGACTGCCGGGACCTGCGGGCACACATCGCGACCGGCGACCGCGACCTGCCCGACCATCTCGACCCGCTGGCCCGCAAGCGCTCGCGCGGCGTTTTCCATCTGGACCAGGGCATGGCGGCATGGTCGGCGGCGGCGGCCCTGCTGGGCATCACCACCGTCTGCGCCTTCTGGATCCTGACCGGCTGGTCGTCGGGGTCGGCGGCGGCGATGATGGTGGCGGTGTTCACCTGCTTCTTCGCATCCTTCGACGACCCGGTGCCGGGCATCCGCCTGTTCCTGGTCTACACGCTGGCGTCCATTCCGCTGTCGGCCTTCTATCTGCTGGTGGTGCTGCCGTCCTTCGACAGCTTCCCCATGCTGGTGCTGTGTTTGGCGCCGACGCTGGTGACGCTGGGCATCTTCGTCGCCCGGCCGGCGACGATGGGCAAGGCGATGGCGCTGATCTTCGGCGTCGGCGGTTCTCTCAGCCTGCTCGATACCGGAAACGGCGATTTCGCGTCCTTCCTGAACAGCAGCACCGGGCAGATCGTCGGCATCGTCACCGCGATGCTGGTCACCCGCATGTGCCGGTCGGTCGGCGCGGCCTGGAGCGCGCGGCGCCTGCTGCACATCGGCTGGCGCGAGATCGCCGATCTGGCGCGGATGCGCGGGGTGCCGGCGAATGACGGCTTCGAAAGCCGCATGCTGGACCGCGTCGGGCTGCTGTCGGCCCGGCTGGCGCAGGCGGGCGGATCGGTGGATGTGGACGCCATCGACGCCGTGCGGGACCTGCGGGTCGGGCTGAACGTGGTGGAACTTCAGCGGGCCCGCCCGGTTCTGGGGCCGGCCGGCGGGGCGGCTCTGGAGCGTCTGCTGCGCGGTGTCGCCGGCCATTTCCGCGCCCTGTGCGCCAAGCGGCCCGACCCGGCGCCGGCCGGGCTCCTGGACAGCATGGACGACCTGCTGTCGGCGATCGACGACGCCCCGCCCTGCCCCGAGCGCGACCGTGCGGTGGTGGCGCTGGCCGCCCTGCGGCGCGCCCTGTTCCCGGACGCGGCCCTGGAGGCGCAACCGATTGCCCCGGATGGCACCCACAAGTCATTGCGACAGGAAAGGGCACGCGCATGATCGGCGAAATCGACGTCTACGGCCTGTTCCTGCCGCCCTTGCTGATCCTGGCGGTGGTGGCCTGGGCTGTGTCGGCGCTGCTGCGCCGGGGGCTGCGCGCCATCGGTGCCTATGGCTGGGTCTGGCACGCGCCGCTGTTCGACTTCGCGCTCTATGTGCTGGTGCTGAGCGGCCTCGCCGGCCTGTGGTCGATCTTGTCCGCCTGAAATCGTCCACACCATGGCTGTTGCGGCGTGCTAGTCTGCGCGCCATGACCGCCCCGCTGTCGCAGCCATTTTCCATGCCCGGCATGATGCCCGATGCCGACGCAGAGAGCGCCTGGATCGAAGTGATCCGGAAGATGGACGAGACCTATGCCAATCTCGTGACGCAGCAGGTGGAACTGGAACGCAAGAATGCCGAGCTGGAGGAGGCGCAGGCCTTCATCGCCAGCGTCCTCGGCTCCATGACCGACGTTCTGATCGCCTGCGACCGCGACGGCCGGATCGAGCAGACCAACCCGGCGGCCGAACGGGCGCTGGGCTGTGCCGGGCGTGAGCTGACCGGGCAGCCGTTGCGCGATTTCCTTGAACCCTCCTTCCATCCCGCCTTCGCCCGCTTGTGCAGCGCCGCCCTTCAGCGCGAGGAGGTCAGCGATGTCGAGCTATCGCTCCGCGGGCCGGCCGGTCCCTTCCCCATCGCGGTCAACAGCACGGTGCGCTACGACCAGCGCGGCCACGCCATCGGGCTGGTTCTGGTCGGTCGGCCGGTCGGCGAGCTGCGCCGCGCCTACCGCGACCTCGCCGCCGCCCATGAAGGGCTGAAGCAGACCCAGCAGCAGCTCGTCCATTCGGAAAAGATGGCCTCGCTCGGCCGTCTGGTCGCCGGCGTGGCCCATGAATTGAACAATCCGATCTCCTTCGTCTATGGCAATGCCCATGCCATGCGCCGCTATGTCGACCGCATGACCGCCTATCTCGACCGCGTTCACGAGGGGGCCGCGCCGGCGGAGCTGGCCTGCCTGCGCAAGGAACTGCGCATCGACCGTGCCCGCGCCGACGCCGCGGCGACGCTGGACGGTATGCTGGAAGGGACCGAGCGGGTGCGCGACATCGTGGCGGAGCTTCGCCGCTTCTCATCCGAACAGAAGCACGCCTCGGAACGCTTTGATCTGACGGCACTTCTGCGCTCCGCCGTTACCTGGGTGGCCAAGGCGCAGATGCCGGACCTGACCGTCGTCTTCGACCTGCCCGACACGCTGGACATCGCCGGCCATCCCGGCCACCTGCATCAGGTCGCCATGAATCTGGTCCAGAACGCCATCGACGCCATGGCCGGCGCGCCGGTCAAGCGGCTGGAACTGCACGGACGGGAGGAGGAGGGAACGGTCGTCGTCACCATCCGCGACACCGGACACGGCATTCCCGACGCGATCGTCGGCCGTGTTTTCGATCCCTTCTTCACCACCAAGCCGGTCGGCAAGGGCACCGGGCTCGGCCTGTCAATCAGCTATCAGCTGGTGCGCGACCATGGCGGCGAACTGGCCGCCGCGAACCATCCGGATGGCGGGGCGCTGTTCACCCTCACCCTGCCGGCCGCGGGGGGCCGGGCCAAGGGTCGGGCCAAGGATCCGGCCAAGGATCCGGAAGGAGCCGCAAGATGAGGGCGCGTCCGCTATCGGTGCTGTGGCTGCAATCGGGCGGTTGCGGCGGCTGCACCATGTCGCTGCTCTGCGCCGAATCCCCGGACCTGCTCACTCTGCTGGAGACCGCCGGCATCCGTCTGCTCTGGCACCCAAGCCTGTCGGAGGAAAGCGGGGCCGAGGCGGTGGATCTGTTCGAGCGCATCCTGTCGGGGGCCGAACCGCTGGACGTGCTGTGCGTGGAGGGATCGCTTCTGCGCGGGCCGAACGGCACCGGACGTTTCCATGTGCTGGCGGGGACCGGGCGGGCGACCATCGACTGGGCGCGCGATCTGGCCGCCGTCGCCGGCACAGTGGTCGCCGTCGGCACCTGTGCGGCCTTCGGGGGCATCACCGCGGGGGGCGAGAACATCGCCGATGCCTGCGGCCTGCAGTATGAGGGCACGCAGCGCGGCGGCGCCCTGGGCGCGGAGTTCCGGGCGCGCGGCGGCCTGCCGGTGGTCAATGTCGCCGGCTGCCCGACCCATCCGAACTGGGTGACCGAGACGCTGATGCTGCTGGCCGAAGAGGCGCTCGCCGCCGGGGACCTGGACGTCTACCAGCGCCCGTGCTTCTACGCCGACCATCTGGTCCACCATGGCTGCCCGCGCAACGAGTATTACGAGTACAAGGCCAGTGCCGAAAAACCGTCCGATCTCGGCTGCCTGATGGAGCATATGGGCTGTCTCGGCACCCAGGCGCATGCGGACTGCAACACCCGCCTGTGGAACGGCGAGGGATCCTGCACCCGCGGCGGCTATGCCTGCATCAACTGCACCGCGCCGGGGTTCGAGGAGCCGGGGCACCCGTTCCAGCAGACGCCGAAATTTGCCGGCATTCCCATCGGCCTGCCCACCGACATGCCCAAGGCGTGGTTCGTGGCACTGGCATCTCTCGCCAAGGCGGCGACGCCGGAGCGGGTGCGCCGCAATGCCGCCGCCGACCGCATCGTCGTCGCCCCCACCGTCCGCCCCACCCGGAAAGGCTGACCCGGTGAGCGAAGAGCCCAAACGCCGCCTGATCGTCGGTCCTTTCAACCGTGTGGAGGGCGATCT
Organism: Azospirillum oryzae; assembly: GCF_008364795.1. Classification (GTDB taxonomy): domain Bacteria; phylum Pseudomonadota; class Alphaproteobacteria; order Azospirillales; family Azospirillaceae; genus Azospirillum; species Azospirillum oryzae. The sequence goes on from NZ_VTTM01000011.1 coordinate 151,647, forward strand.
TGAGGTCAGACTTGAGATTTCCGGCGCAAGTGTCTCTGCCGCCTATGTGAATTCGCCGCTGTTCCGCGGGTTCGAGCGCATTCTGGAGGGCCGCGACCCGATGGATGCGCTTGTGGTGGCGCCGCGCATCTGCGGCATCTGCTCGGTTTCGCAAAGTCATGCGGCGGCGCTGGCGCTGGCCGGGGTCATGGGGGTGGAGGTGCCGCGCAACGGCCAGCTCGCCAGCAATCTGATGACGGCAACGGAGAATGTCGCCGACCATCTGACCCATTTCCACCTGTTCTTCATGCCCGACTTCGCCCGGCCCGCCTATGAAGGGCGACCCTGGTTCGAGCGGGCTGAGGCGCGATTCAAGGCCGCGCAGGGCAGCGCCGTGCGCGGCGCCACATCGGCGCGGGCGGAGCTGTTCCATGTGCTGGGCATTCTGGGCGGCAAGTGGCCCCACACCCTGACGCTCCAGCCCGGCGGCGTCACGCGCGCGGTGGACGCGCGCGACCGGGTGCGACTGCTCGCGACCGTCCGCAGTTTCCGGCGCTTTTTGGAAGACAGCCTGTTCGGCGCGCCGCTGGAGCGCGTGCTGGCGCTTGGCGCACCGGAGGATTTGGAGCGCTGGCGGATTTCCGGCCCCGCCGGGGACTTCCGCCTGTTCCTGGAGATCGCCGACGATCTGGATCTCGGGCATCTCGGCCGCGCCTATGGCCGCTTCCTCAGTCACGGTGCCTATGCCGGCATGGAGGGCGGACATCTGTACCGCCGCGGCACCTTCGCCGACGGACAGGACGCTCCCTTCGATCCGGATCAGGTGGCGGAGCATCACCGCTTCAGCCGCATGGCCGGGCAGGACCGCCCTCACCCACCCTTCGCCGGCTCGACCGTGCCGGACGGGATGGACGAAACCGGGTATAGCTGGTGCAAGGCGCCGCGGCTTGCCGGACTGCCCTACGAGACCGGCGCAATTGCCCGGCAGTTGGTGGACGGCCATCCGCTGATCCGGGCGCTGGTGGCGCAGGATGGCGGATCGGTGCGCAGCCGCGTCGTCGCCCGCCTTCTGGAATTGGCTCGCACCACCGACGCGATGGAAGGCTGGCTGCGCGCCATCGATCCTGCCGCCCCCTGGTGCGCGGCGGCGGAGATGCCGGACAGCGCCCAGGCGGTGGGATTGACGGAAGCGGCGCGGGGAGCGTTGGGACACTGGCTGCGGGTGGAGCGCGGGCGTATCGCCGGCTATCAGATCATTGCCCCGACCACTTGGAACTTCTCACCCCGCGACCTCAATGAGGTGCCCGGTCCGCTGGAGCAGGCCCTGGTCGGCGCCCCGGTGCGGGAGGGGGAGCGTACGCCGCTGTCGGTGCAGCACATCGTCCGGTCCTTCGACCCCTGCATGGTGTGTACGGTTCATTGAGAGGAAAATACACGTCCGTGCAAGGTGTTGGAATGGAATGCTGAAGCGACGTCATAGGATGATCGTCAGGAGACGATGAACGCCGCGTAGGACATGACGCCGACGAACATCAGAAGCGAAACCATGCGTGCCATTTGAACCTCCATCGGGCGGCAAGCTGTCCGCCCTGATGGAAGAGATCTAATCCCGCGTGGGGCCGGGATAAACACACGGATCCTGATTTCACCGTTCGACCGGCGCGAACAATCGCACGCGCTTCAGTCTTCCTCCAGATACACCCTGACGAGCTTCCAACCCGGTCCCATCTTCTGGAACTGAAAGGGTCCGACGCGGGAAACTTTGTCGGTCATGCTGACCGCTCGGGTCGTTCGGTCGATATCCGAAAGCCTTTCGACCAATGTGCGGTTGGTGACACGTTCCCGCAGCGAGGTGCCGCTGTCTTGCGAAAGCACCTGATCGATCACGAGAGCAAGCTTATCCTCGGTGATTTTTCGAATTGGGATGCTGTCGTCGACGCCCCGCACCTCCAGCGGCACGCGGGTCAGTGCCGCCAACTGCTCATTGTTGCCGGACAGCAGAGCATTCCGCAATGCCGGCCATTGTGCGCGGAAGAAATCCGACGGTTGCCCCGCACTGGCCGTCGGCGCAGTCTGAGCCGGTGACGGTGACGCTCCGCTGATAACCACGAATGCCGTGAGTACTGCGACCAGGCAGGGCCGACGGATCATGATCGCTCCGAGCGGGAGATTACGGCCAGCGATAGGCCCGGATCGTGTATCCGCCATGGGAGAAGCGGGAGACCTTGACCGAGTCGCTTTGATTGCCGCCGAGCAGTTCAAAGTGAGTGCCGTCGGAGCGCAGGAAGAAACCAACATGGAATCCGCTGGTCGATCCGGTTCTGGCGTCATGCCCGGCTCCGTTCTTCTTGATGACGGTTATGGCACCATATCGTGGATCGGTCGATTTTCCCCAGTTCATCCAACTTGCCGCAGCGGCACTGTTGGTTCCGACATGGCCGGCCTGGCGCATGACCCAATTCACGAAGGATGAGCACCAGGCGACCTCGTCGCTCGTGGCAGCCAGCGAGGTCGTCGCATGGTAGACCAGAATGCGGGGATTGTGCCGGCTGCCGGCAATTTCATGCTGACCAAGTTCGCTCTCGGCGATGGCCATCCATGCCGGAGCCTCCGCTCCATGGTCGTAGGCCTGTTGAGAGGCAGGCGATGGGCCGGCTGTGATCAGCGTGCCCGGATTGTTGCCGAGCGCCCTCGATTGCAACCTTTGCAATGCTTCCAGGGCTGTGCGTGTACGTGGTCCGAAAAGGCCGTCCACCTTCAGGTTGGGTGAGGGCCGCAATGTGCCGTTCAGCTTCGCCTGAAGCTGTTTCACCTGGTCCTTCGACATTCCGACAGGCATGGCCACCACGCACCGATCAGTCCATAGATGGAAAAGTGATACGCTGGCAAGCAGCTTCGGTCAACAGCTGCACAACTCGTGCGTGCGCAGAATTTGAACACGGAATGATCTTCCCCGACCTCCATTCGACGGACTTTTCACGAAGCGGCAGCAAACCATCCAGACTGGCAAGTTAGTAGCCAGCTCAGGTTCCATCTGTAATGTTTATATCCACAATCGCTGATCTGCCAAACAGCCAGCGTGATCCAACTGGCCCTCTGCAAGGGGTTGGGAAGCTATCCCCGATTGGCACGAAAATTGTAGTACGCATGGATAAGCGGCAATCCGCGACGAAAATGAGGCCTTTGGGGAGCGACCGGATAATGTCTGGCGATGGCCATATCCTGGTGTTGGGCATCGGCAACATCCTGTGGGCCGACGAGGGATTCGGTGTCCGCACGGTGGAACGTCTGGCGGCCGATTGGCGCTTTCCCGACAACGTCACCCTGATGGATGGCGGAACCCAGGGGCTGTACCTGCTGCCGCATCTGGAATCCGCCGATGCGTTGATCGTGGTCGACGCCATCGACTATGGCCTGCCGCCCGGCACCCGCCGGGTGTTCCATGGCGACGACGTGCCGGCCTTCCTCGGCGCCAAGAAGATGAGCCTGCACCAGACCGGCTTTCAGGAGGTGCTGGCGAGCGCCATGTTCCTCGGCCGCTGCCCGCAAAAACTGATCCTGGTCGGTGTCCAGCCGGAATGCCTGGAGGATTACGGCGGCGGCCTGACCGACACCGTCGCCACGCAGGTCGCCCCCACCATCGACGTCATCCTGACTCTTCTGCGCGACGAGTTCGGCGTGGAGGGCACGCCCCGAGACGCCGCCGCCGACATCGCCGCCCCGGCCATCGCCCGCGACGCCTACGAGGGTGGGCGCCCGAGCGCCGAGGACGCCTGCCGCATCGGCGACGCCCGCATTCTGGCGGCGCTGTCCGCCCCTGAGACCTGAGCGGAGCGCCCGGCCATGTGCATCGGCATTCCCCTGCGCCTGACCCATGTCGACGGCGTCGCCGGACGGACGGAGGATGGCTCGCTCATCGACCTGTCGCTGGTCCCCGATGCCGGTCCCGGCGACTGGGTGCTCGGCTTCCTGGGCGCGGCGCGCCGCCTGCTGGAACCGGAGGAGGCAGCCCGGATCCTCGACGCGCTGGCCGCGATGGCCGCGGCGCTGGACGGGGAACGGCTCGACAGCGCCTTCGCCGACCTGACCGACCGCGAACCGACCCTTCCCCCCCACCTGGAGGCGGCCCGCGCGGCCGGCCTGACGGAGGCCTGACGCCCATGACCGACCTTGCCCCGCCGCTCGCCAAGCCGCGGCTCCCCCTGCCGCCGCTGGTCGATCTGCTGACCGATGTCCATGGCTATCTGCGTCTCGACCATGCCGACGACCGGCCCTGGCTGGACGATTTGGGCAAGGATTGGCCGGTCAAGGAATGGGTGGTCTTCCTCCCCGGCCATGGCAAGGGCAATGCGGAGACCGCCGACGTTGCCGTCATCCTGCCGGAACTGGTCCGTGCCCTGCACCCGCGCCTGACCCCGGCGGTGGCCGGCGAAGCGGCGGAGCGTGCGATCCTGGCCCTGACCGGCATGATGAGCCTGCCGGCACTGGTCTTCCTGCGCGGCGACCGGCTGCTGGGCAGCATCCCGCGCGTGCGCGACTGGGACGATTATCTCCAGCGGATCGGCGAGATTCTGGAAGGCGCTTCGGAAGGCGGTGCGGCATGAACTCCATGTTCGGCATGACCCATCCGCCGGTCGGCTTCGGCCCTGGCAGCCAGCCCGACGCGACCGAGGAAGGGCTGGAATATCTGCCGATGCCGTCGGGCATGCGCGTCTATGAACCGCACCTGCCGGAGGTCGCCGATCCCGCCCGCGCCGCCGCCGCCCGTGCCGTGCTGACCCGCATCCACGAGGGGCTGGTCAACTGGACCGCCGGCGAGGAAATCCGCATCCCGGTCGATGATCTCGACGCCCCGGTGCTGGCCCTGGTCGACGAGGCGCTGGGCGAGGGCGAAGTCGCGGTCATGGTGCAGCGGGCCGGCGATCGGCTGGAGATTCAGGAGGCTTCCCTGGCCGGCGTCTGGCGCGTGCGTGGCTTCGGTGACGGGGCCGTGCGCGAAAGCCTGCTGATTGGCGCCTTCCCGCGGGTGGCGCTGAACCGCGCCTTCACCGCCGTGGCACCTGTGGTCAACGGGCCGGCGCCGGCCGGACTGATGAACGGCCAGCCGATCCTGACCGAATTGCTGGACCGCAGCGCCGCCTGGCGCCGCGGCGATGCGCCCCATGCGGTGAATTTCAGCCTGCTTCCCCACACGCCGGAGGATCTGGCCTTCGTCGAGCAGCGGCTGGGTGTGGGGGCCACCACCATTCTGTCGCGCGGCTACGGCAATTGCCGCGTCACCGCAACCGCGACGCCGAATGTCTGGTGGGTGCGCTATTACAACTCGGTCGACACGCTGATCCTCGATACGGTGGAGATCGTCGACGTGCCGGCGGTGGTCTGCGCCGCGGCGGAGGACATTGCCGACAGCGCCGAACGGCTGGCCGAGATCCTCGACGCGCTGGCGACCGATCTGGAGCGGGCGCGATGAGCGCCGGCGCCTCCCGCTTCGAGGGCACCTATCTCGGCGACGCCACGCGCATCGGCGCGGCCACCCGGATGGAATGCAAGATCTGCTGGCATGTCTACGACCCGGCACAGGGCTGCGAGCACTGGCAGGTGCCGCCCGGCACGGGCTTTGCCGCCCTGCCCGACCATTGGCGCTGCCCGGTCTGCGATGGCGCCCGCGACCAGTTCATGGCGCTGGATGGCGAGCTTGTGACGACCGAAGCGGCGGCGACGGCTGCGGTCCCGTTGGCGGATGCCGGCCCTGCCCTGCCGACCGAGACCATCGCCCGACTGGAAGCGGCGTTCCGCGAGGTCCACACCGCGCAGATGCGCGGCCTGCCCATCGTCAACGATGCGCTGGCGGTGAAGGCCGTGGGCTTCCGCCGCCATGGCGAGCGCTGGCTCGGCGCGCTGGTGACGCCATGGTTCCTGAACCTCGTCCTGCTGCCCGGTGAAGGCGACGAGTGGTCGGAGTTGGTGCCGGGCGCGAAGGAGCTGATCGAGTTCCCGTCCGGCCGCTATGAATTCGTCCATGCCAACCGCAAGGGCGTCGGCGCCTACAAGGCCTGCTCGCTGTTCTCACCGATGTTCGAATTCGCTTCCATGCTCCAGGCGACCGAAACGGCCTCGGCGGCTCTGGTCTCCCTCTTCGACCCCTCCATCCGCGAAGACGGCGCCCAAACCGCCGAAATCCGCCGCCGGCGCGAGGAGGAACTGGCCCCGCCGCCCGATTCCGTGCCGGTCCAGGCCGACCCGGTGCGCCCGTCGCGCCGGGCGCTGCTCGGCATGGGGTCCGCAGAGGCTGCCGATGCATGAGATGGCGCTCTGCGAAAGCCTGCTCCAGGCGATGGAGGAGGCCGGGCGGGCAAACGGCTTCAGCCGCGTGACCAGGATCCGGCTGGAGATCGGCCGCTTTGCCGGGGTGGAGGTTGAGGCGCTGCGCTTCGGCTTCGACGTGGTGACGCGCGGGTCCCTGGCCGACGGGGCGGAACTGGTGGTGCTGGAGGTGCCGGGCCGCGGCTGGTGCTTCGACTGCAACGACACGGTGGATCTGGACGACCGGCTGTCGCCCTGCCCACACTGCGGCGGCAGCCGGCTGCACCCCAACGGCGGCACCGAAATGACGATCAAGGATCTTGAGGTCGAATGAGAAAGGACCCGGCGCGATGACCGATCCCGCCCGCCCCGGCATCCTGGTGGTGGATGACGAGCCGCGCTCCGTCGAGGTCATCGCCCGCCTGCTGGATGAAGAGTTCGAGGTCTTCACCGCCCTGTCGGCGGAGGACGCCCTGCGCCTGCTGGAAACCGAATGGATCCAGGTGGTCTTCTCCGACCAGCGGATGCCGGAGGTCAGCGGCGTGGAGTTCCTGACCCAGGTGCGCGAACGTTGGCCCGACGTGGTGCGCATCGTCATCACCGGCTATATCGACCCCGAGGACATCATCGGCGCCATCAACACCGCCGGCATCCACCAGTTCATCACCAAGCCCTGGCACCCCGACCATCTGCTGCTGACCGCCCGCAACGCCGCGAAACTGTACCAGCTCCAGCGCGAGCATGACCGGCTGACCAGCGAGTTGAAGCTGCTGCCGCCGCTGGCCGAAACCCGGGTGGCGACCAAGCGGGACCGGGTGCGCCAGTCCTATCGCTTCGACGGCCTGATCCGTGCCGAGGGCAGCCCGGTCGAGGAGGTCTGCCGGCAAGCGGAGCGGGTGGCCGGATTCAACGTCCCGGTTCTGGTGCTGGGCGAGACCGGCACCGGCAAGGAGCTGCTGGCCCGCGCCATCCATTACGGCAGCCCGCGGTCCGACCAGCCCTTCTACTGCGAGAATTGCGGCGCCATTCCGGACGAACTGCTGGAAAGCGAACTGTTCGGCCACAAGAAGGGTGCCTTCACCGGTGCCCACACCAACCGTGTCGGCCTGCTGGAACAGGCGGACGGCGGCACCATCTTCCTCGACGAGATCGGCGACATCAGCCCGGCCTTCCAGGTCCGGCTGCTGCGCTTCCTGCAGGAGGGCGAGATCCGGCCGGTGGGGTCCAACGAGACGCGGCGGGTCGATGTCCGCGTCGTCGCCGCCACCCACCGCGACCTGACCGCCGAGGTGAAGGCCGGCCGCTTCCGCGAGGATCTCTATTACCGGCTCAGCACCATGACGCTGACCATGCCGCCCTTGCGCGACCGGCCGGACGATATCCCGGTGCTCGCCCACCACATCCTGGACCGGCTGTCCGCCGCCCATGGCAAGCCTGTCGCCGGCTTCACCCCCGACACGCTGGCCTGCCTGGAAGCCTATGGCTGGCCCGGCAATGTGCGGGAGTTGCAGAACGAGATCATGCGCATGCTGGTGCTGTGCGAGGGCGACACGCTGGGGGCCGACCTGCTGTCCGACCACGTGCTGCGCGGTGCGGCGCTGAACGCCCGCCCGGCCTCGCCGGAGGACGGACCGCTGCCGCCGCTCGACCTGATCGGCCAGGGCGGGCCACTGAAGTCGCGGATCGAGCGGGTGGAGGCCGGCATCCTGATGGAAACACTGGTCCGCTGCCGTTGGAACAAGAGCAAGGCTGCCGACGAGCTTGGCCTGTCGCGCATGGGCCTGCGGGCAAAGCTGGAACGCTACGGCATCGAGCGCGGCCCGGCGCAGCGGCATTGATGCCGCGTTTTTCCATTCACCAAAACCACAAGAACCCCGAGGAGCCGTTCGATATGTCGAAGATCACTCGCATTGCCGCCGTCTCTGCGGCCATCGCGCTTGCCGCCACCCCTGCCCTTGCCCATCCCGGCCACCTCGCCGGTGCCGGCTTTCTCGACGGCGCCGCGCATCCGCTGGGCGGGCTCGACCACCTGATCGCCATGGTCACCGTTGGCGTCTATGGCGCCACCATCGGCGGGCGTGCCGTGCTGGCGGTGCCGGGCGCGTTTCTGGCCGCCATGCTTGCCGGTGGCCTGTTCGCGCTGACCGGCGGCGAGTTGCCGCTCGTCGAGCCGACCATTTACGCCTCGACCGTGGTGCTGGCCCTGCTGTGCGTCATGCCGATGTCGCGCAACAGCCTGATCGGCGGCGTCTTCGCCGCCGGATTCGGCCTGTTCCACGGCTTCGCCCATTGGGCGGAGATGCCGGCCGATGCTGCGGCGCTGGGCTATGCCGCCGGCTTCCTCGCCAGCACCGCCGGGCTGCATGCGGCCGGCGTGGCGATTGGCTACGCGATCCATCGCCTGATCGGCCGGCCGGAAGAGGAAGGCCGGACGGCCTGACCCCACCGGCAACTCACCTTCCACCCCGGCCGTCGTTTCGGCCGGGGAGTTGCCAGCGGCAGAGGCGCCTACAGCTTTGTGACCGTTGGTTTGCCCAATGTTCGTACTACGGCACGATTGTTGCCTATGGCCCGCGGAGAAGCGCACCGGATCCTCGCACGCCGGTGCCGCCCGACGGGAGAAAACAAACCGATGGCAACGCTGGAAACCTTCTACGAGGTGATGCGGCGGCAGGGGATCACACGCCGTTCGTTCCTGAAATACTGCTCGCTGACCGCGGCGGCACTCGGCCTCGGACCGGAGCTGGTACCGCAGATCGTCCACGCCATGGAAACCAAGCCGCGCACCCCGGTGCTGTGGCTGCACGGGCTGGAATGCACCTGCTGCTCCGAATCCTTCATCCGCTCGGCGCATCCGCTGGTGAAGGACGTCGTGCTGTCGATGATCTCGCTGGATTACGACGACACGCTGATGGCGTCGGCCGGCCACCATGCCGAGGCGATCCTCGACGAGGTGATGGAGAAGTACAAGGGCAACTACATCCTGGCGGTGGAAGGAAATCCGCCGCTGAACCAGGACGGCATGTCCTGCATCGTCGGCGGCAAGCCCTTCACCGACCAGCTGCGCAAGGTCGCCAAGGACGCCAAGGCGATCATCTCCTGGGGCTCCTGCGCCTCCTTTGGCTGCGTCCAGGCGGCGCGCCCGAACCCGACCCGCGCCACCCCGGTGCATGAGGTCATCACCGACAAGCCGATCATCAAGGTGCCCGGCTGCCCGCCGATCGCCGAGGTAATGACCGGCGTCATCACCTACATGCTGACCTTCGACCGCATTCCGGAACTGGACCGCCAGGGCCGGCCGAAGATGTTCTACAGCCAGCGCATCCACGACAAATGCTATCGCCGGCCGCATTTCGACGCCGGCCAGTTCGTGGAATCCTTCGACGACGAGGGCGCGCGCAAGGGCTATTGCCTCTACAAGGTCGGCTGCAAGGGTCCGACCACCTACAACGCCTGTTCCACCGTCCGCTGGAACGAGGGCACCAGCTTCCCCATCCAGTCCGGCCACGGCTGCATCGGCTGCTCGGAGGACGGCTTCTGGGACAAGGGGTCCTGGTACGCCCGCCAGTCCGACATTCTCCAGTTTGGGATCGAGGCCAACGCCGACCAGATCGGCACCACCGCCGCCATCGGCGTCGGCAGCATCATCGCCGCCCACGCGGCCGTCAGCGCCCTGAAGCGCGCGCAGCACAAGGGAGACGTCTGACCATGGGCATCGTCCAGACCCCGAACGGGTTCTCGCTCGACAATGGCGGCAAGCGCATCGTCGTCGATCCGGTCACCCGCATCGAAGGCCACATGCGCTGCGAGGTGAACGTCGACAGCGACAACATCATCCGCAACGCGGTGTCCACCGGCACGATGTGGCGTGGCCTCGAAGTGATCCTGAAGGGCCGTGACCCGCGCGACGCCTGGGCCTTCGTGGAGCGCATCTGCGGCGTCTGCACCGGTTGCCATGCGCTGACCTCGGTCCGCGCGGTGGAGGATGCGCTGCAGATCCGCATCCCCAAGAACGCCCACCTGATCCGCGAGATCATGGCGAAGACGCTGCAGGTCCATGACCACATCGTCCATTTCTATCACCTGCACGCGCTGGATTGGGTCAATCCGGTCAATGCGCTGAAGGCCGATCCGCAGGCGACCTCGGCGCTGCAGCAGGCGGTGTCGCCGCGCCATGCCAAGTCCAGCCCCGGCTATTTCCGCGATGTCCAGACCCGCCTGAAGAAGTTCGTGGAGAGTGGCCAGCTCGGCATCTTCAAGAACGGATACTGGGACAACCCGGCCTACAAGCTGTCGCCGGAAGCCGACCTGATGGCGGTGACCCATTACCTGGAGGCGCTGGATCTCCAGAAGGACATCGTCAAGATCCACACCATCCTGGGCGGCAAGAACCCGCACCCGAACTACATGGTCGGCGGCGTTCCCTGCGCCATCAACATGGACGGCACCGGGTCGTCGGGCGCGCCGCTGAACATGGAGCGGCTGAACTTCATCCGCGCCCGCATCCAGGAGGCCACGGCCTTCGTCGAGAACGTCTATCTGCCGGACGTGCTCGCCATAGCCAGCTTCTACAAGGACTGGCTCTATGGCGGCGGGCTGTCGGCGACCAATGTCATGGACTACGGCGATTACGAGAAGGTGCCGTACGACCATTCGACCTGCCAGTTGCCGGGCGGCGTCATCCTGAACGGCAACTGGAACGAGGTCCACCCCATCGACCCGCGCGATCCGGCGCAGGTGCAGGAGTTCGTCGCCCACAGCTGGTATCACTACGAGGACGAGAGCAAGGGCTTGCACCCGTGGGATGGCGTGACTCAGGCCAAGTTCGAGCTGGGCGCCAACACCAAGGGCACCCGCACCGACATCAAGGAACTGGACGAGGCCGCCAAGTATTCCTGGATCAAGGCGCCGCGCTGGCGCGGCCACGCGGTGGAGGTCGGTCCCCTGCCCCGCTACATCCTGGCCTATGCCCAGGGCGTCGGCTATGTGAAGGACCAGATCACCGAATCGCTCGGCGCCTTCAACAAGCTGGCCGGCACCAGCTTCACGCCGCAGCAGGCGCTGCCGACCACCATCGGCCGCACCCTGGCCCGCGCGCTGGAATGCCAATACTGCTGCACCATGATGATGGACGACTGGAACGCCCTGATCGCCAACATCAAGGCCGGCGACACCGCCACCGCCAATGTGGAGAAGTGGGACCCGAAGACCTGGCCGAAGGAGGCCAAGGGCGTCGGCACCGTCGCCGCCCCGCGCGGCGGTCTCGGCCACTGGATCAAGATCAAGGACGGCAAGATCGACAACTACCAGTGCGTCGTGCCGACGACCTGGAACGGCAGCCCGCGCGACCCCAAGGGCAACATCGGCGCCTTCGAGGCGTCGCTGCTGAACACGCCGATGGCCCGCCCGGACGAGCCGGTGGAGATCCTGCGCACCCTGCACAGCTTCGACCCGTGCCTTGCCTGCTCCACCCACGTCATGGCGCCCGACGGTGCCGAACTGGCCCGCGTCACCGTGCGCTGACCGGCAACCGAGGAGGATTACGTCATGGCTCCTCTCGACGATGCGAAACCGGTCGCGACACCGGATGAGGAAGGGACGGCCGCTCCGGCGGCCGGCCGCTTCCTGAAGGCGATCTATGTGTACGAGGTGCCGGTGCGGGTCTGGCACTGGGTCAACGCGCTGGCTATCATGGTGTTGTCGGTCACCGGCTACCTGATCGCCAACCCGCTGCCGACCATGCCGGGCGAGGCCAGCGCCAATTTCCTGATGGGCTACATCCGCTTCGTCCATTTCGCCGCGGCCTACATCTTCGCCGTCGGCTTCATCGGCCGGCTCTATTGGGCCTTCGCCGGCAACCACCATGCCCGGCAGCTGTTCCGTTTCCCCTTCTGGGACCGCCATTGGTGGGGGGAGCTGTTCCTGGAAGCCCGTTGGTACCTGTTCCTGGAGCGCAAGCCGAAGCTGTATGTCGGGCACAACCCGCTGGCGCAGTTCGCCATGTTCTGGGCGATCGCCGTCGGCAGCGTCTTCATGATCGTCACCGGCTTCGCGCTCTACAGCGAGGGTGCCGGTCAGGGCAGCTGGCAGGACCGGCTGTTCGGCTGGGTCATCCCGCTGTTCGGCCAGAGCATGGACGTCCACACCTGGCACCATCTGGGCATGTGGGCGATCCTGCTGTTCGTGATCGTCCACGTCTATGCCGCGGTGCGCGAGGACATCATGTCCCGCCAGTCGATCATCTCCACCATGATCAGCGGCGTCCGCACCTTCAAGGACACCGAAGCCCCGGCGGACGAGGAGCATGAGCGGCCGGTGAAGAAGGCGGCACGGGTGGGGTAAGGTTGCGTTGCCGCCGATCGGCCGCGTGGCGAATGAATTTGAGCCACTCTTGCGTTGATACCCTGGCAGCGCGTATCGATTGACGATCGATCACGCCGCCGGGGACCGGACATGGGTTTCGCCAAAGAACTCTACACCCGTGAATATTTCACCGGGCGCGACGCCAAGGGAAACAAGCTCCACTATGGCGCGATCGGGATGGAGGAATGGGAGGTCGGCGGCATCTCCCCCATCCACCGCAAGTTGATCGATCAGTTCCCGCTCACCGATGCCCATGTGCTGGAAATCGGCTACGGGCGTGCCGAAAGCGCCCGTTACCTGCTGTCCACCGGAAAGGCCGCCCGTTACGTCGGCGTGGATTTCTCAGAAGCCGCATATACGCTGGCCGGGGAGACGCTGAAGGAAATCCCCGCGGATCGCTGGCAGGTCCAGTGCGACGATGCCTTGCAGTTCGTCACGTCCAAAGGCTTCCGGAACGCTTTCGACGCGATCCTGATGCTGGACGTGATCGAGCATATTCCCAAATCGGAGGTGCGGTCCCTTCTCCCCCACCTCTTTGCCGCGTTGCGTCCCGGCGGCTACCTGATCGTCAACACCCCATTTTACGCGGTGGACGAGGATTATATTGCGCAGAATTTCGAATACATCATGCCGTCGGCCACCGATCTCTTCCCCGAGACGCGCGGCATGCACTGTAACAAATACACCGAACAACGCTTGCATCAGGAATTGGCCGCAGCCGGTTTCTTCCGCATCGGCCCGGCCCTGTTCCGCCGTGCGCCCGAATTGGCGGAAAGCGCCAAATGCGCCGTGGTGATCCCGGTCGGGCCCGGACATCAGACACATTACCAGCAGGCGATCAATTCCGTGATGGCCGCCGCGCAACACGATCCCGGCCCCTTCACCGACTTCGATTGCGTCGTGATCGACGATACCGCAGGCATCAAGGGCAGGTCCGCCGCCCGCAATGAAGGTGTGCGCGAGGCGGCCGCCCGTGGAGCCGACTGGCTGTTCTTCCTGGATGCGGACGACCTGATGATGCCGCAGGCGTTCCAGCAGATGGCTCCGCACATGGACCGGGCCGACGCCGTGTGGGGTCTGATCCTGGAAAGCGTGGATGGCGGGCTTGGCCAGGAGACGGTTTCCGGCCGGATTCGTCTTCCGCAATTGCCGCGGATCGAAACAGTGAGCGATCTTCTGCTCCATGACCCCTACGTCACTTTGCAGATGGGACACTTCGTCCGCACCTCGGTCGCTCTGGCAACTCCGTTCGACGAATCGCTCGATGTGGGGGAGGATTTCGAATACTACCTGCGTGTCTGGAACAGTGCCCGGTGCGCGAAGATTACCGCACCGCTGTTCCTGAACCGCAGGGGAATGCATTCCTCCGGGCCGCGCTCCGGCAATGGCGCCGATTGGCGGGAGTCGGTCGGTCGGGTTCTGGAGAAGGCGCGGCAGGCACACGGCCTGGATCCCGACGGCGCTGCGGCGATCGAGGCCCGCAACGCGGCCACGGCGGACACCCGCATCTGGCAGCGTGGCTTCGGCGCAGTAGAACCCGGAAGCCATTATTCCATCAGCCGTCAGTTCCCCTATCACGGATTCCTGGAAATCGAGCCGACCATCGGCGAACCGATCGTTTTGTTTGACGACAACGACGACCTTGTCTGCATGAACCTGGGCTGGCGTGGCCGCTATCAGCCTGCGTCCCTGCGGCTCTGGCAGGCTCTGGCCACGCAAGGGCAGGTCATCTTCGATATCGGCGCCTACACCGGCATCTACACGCTGATGGCGGCGCGGGCCAACCCGGAGGCGCGCATCGTCGCGGTGGAGCCGGTCTCGGCAAATCTGGCGCGGTTGAAGAAGAACCTGGACGCCAACGGCTGCGACGGCCGTGCTTTGGCGGTGCAGGCCGTGGTCCTGGACCAACCGGGCGAGGCGGTGGTGTCGCGGGACGCCCCCCACGATATCCTCACCCCCGGAACGCTCATCGTCCGGGCCGCTTTGGGAGAAAACAATTCCACCGAAGTGGTTCAGGGCGTTACCGGGGTCGAACTGCTGGCACTGCTCGGCGAGACGACCGTAGACCTCGTGAGGATCGACCTGAAGGGTGCCGAGGCGCCGGCACTCGCCAGCATGGCCGAAATTCTGGGGCGCAGCGGTCCCGACCTGCTGATCGCCTGCCCGGACGAGGAGTCATCCGCCGAGATCGATGCGATTCTGCGACCGCTCGGCTACCGGTTCTATACCATTGACGACGAGGCCTTTCGGGTGGAAGAGATCGGGCGGTTCGTGGCTCCCGGCGGTGAGAACTCGCTCAACTGTTGGGCGACACGACGCGATCGTGCCGCCGTGGAAGACCTCGTGCGGACCGCTTTGCTGAGCGTCGCCCAAAGCTGATCGGTGGGTAGAGTCCTGCGTTGAAACCGTTGCAAACCTTGATTTGTTGCGCATACGTTCCCATATCCAGGAGGTTCCGAAACAACGGAGTCTCCCAGATCGGCGCCACCCAATGCGGGTGCGCCAGGAGGACGTCATGCCTTATCTTCCGACCATAGACTTGACCCCGCAGGTGAAAATGCTGCTGGCCCGCGGGGCGTTGACGCTGAACCCGGGCCAGTGGGTGCGGGGGGAGAAGGGGCGCGGCCGGTTCCTGCGCACCGATCCCCGCACCGGCACCACCTATGTCAGCTGGCTGCAACCGGGCGACGATTGGGAAACCGCATCGCAGCGTTTCCACCGCGCCTGCCGCAAAGGCTATATCGGCAAGTACCGCGGGCTGTACGCGTTCGACAAGGTGAACCGCGTCGCCGAAACCCCGCCCCTGCGCAAGAAGGTCCGGGCACCGGTCCAGATGCCGCTGTTCCCCTACAAGGCGAAGGACGCCGTCCACGCCTGACCGAGGCTGAGCCCGCCGTCATTGGCGGGAGCCAGCCTCGGCAGCAGCGCCTCCACCCCGGCCGCGCGAAAGCCGGCGACCAGCGCCTCCGCAAGCACCGCGTTCATCAGGCAGCCACCGGACAACACCACCCGGCGGAAACCGTGGGAACGGAGTGCCGGCAGCGTCCAATCCACCAGCGCCGCGGCCAGCGTGCCGTGGAAAAGCTCCGCCCCCTCCGTCGCGTCGGCAACGGACAGCAGGCGCTCCAGCAGGGGCGTCAGGTCGAGCTCGCCGTTCTCGATCCGCCACGCGCCCTCCGCCACCCGTGGCCGGCGCACCAGCGATTCCAGCGCCATCGGCGCCTCTCCCTCGAAGCCCGCCACGGCGCGGACGCCCAGCAACCCGCAGGCGGCGTCGAACCAGCGCCCGCAGGAACTGGTGAGCGGCGCGTTGATGCCGCGCTCGATCATCCGCCGCACGCCCTCGGCCGGTCCATGGCCGGCGAAGCGGGGGACGATCTCGTCGGCGCGGCCCATCCGCACCAGGGCGGATGCCGCCATCCGCCAGGGCTGGCGGGCGGCGACGTCGCCGCCGGGCTGGGCGAGCGGAGCGAGGCTGCCGATCCGCTCGGCCCGCAGCCCGTCGACCAGCAGCATCTCGCCCCCCCAGGACCCGCCGCCCTCCCCCAGCCCGAAACCGTCGAGCGCAAGGCCCAGCGCCGGCCCGTCGATGCGGTGTTCGGCCATCACGGCGGCGACATGGGCATGGTGGTGCTGGACCGCGATGGCCGGCAGGCCGCTCATCTCGGCGAAGCGGGTGGACTGGAAGTCCGGGTGCTTGTCATGGGCGACCGCCATCGGCTCCACGCCCAGGATGTGCAGCAGATGGGCGACCGTCTCCGCCAGAAAGCCCAGCGTCGCGGCGTTGTCGAGGTCGCCGATGTGCTGGGACAGGAAGGCCTCGTCGCCGCGGGTGACGCAGACCGTCGCCTTCAGATGGCCGCCGACCGCCAGGATCGGCGGCACGGGGCGGGCCAGCCGGATCGGCTCAGGCACATGGCCGCGGCCCCGGCGCAGGAAGGCGGGCGCGCCGGCCAGCTTCCGCACCACGCTGTCGTCGGCGCGGACGACGATGTCGCGGTCGTGATCGACGATCAGATCGGCGATGCCGTCCAGCCTCTCCCGCGCCTCGCCATTGCCAATGGCCAGCGGTTCGCCGCCGGGATTGGCGGAGGTCATCACCAGCGTCAGGTCCTGCGGCTCGCCCAGCCAGCCGGTGCCGTTCGGCCGGCCGGCCGCCTCGTGGAACAGCAGGTAATGCAGCGGCGTGTAGGGCAGCATCACGCCCAGCCACGCCAGATCCGGGGCGATGTCGGGTGCCAGTTCCGGCGCGTCCTCCCGCCGCCGCAGCAGGACGATGGGGCGCGCCACGCCCTCCAGCAATTGGCGTTCGTCGGCATCCATCCGGACATGGCGGGCGGCGGACTCCGCATTGGCGACCATCAGGGCAAAGGGCTTGCCGTTGCGCTGCTTGACCCGCCGCAGCCGCTCCACCGCATCCGCCCGCGTGGCGTCGCAGGCAAGATGGAAACCGCCCAGCCCCTTGATGGCAACGATCCTGCCGGCCTGCAGGGCGGCCAGGATATCCTCCGGCGGGTGCGACAGCTGGGGACCGCAGATCGGGCAAGCGGTCGGCTGGGCATGGAAGCGGCGGTCGGCCGGATCCCGGTACTCCGCCAAGCAGTCCGGGCAGAGCGTGAAGCCGGCCATCGCCGTCTGCGGCCGGTCATAGGGAAGCCGCCGGGTAATGGTATAGCGCGGGCCACAATGTGTGCAGTTCAGAAAGGCATAGCGATAGCGGCGGTCGGCCGGATCGAACAGTTCGGCGAGACAGGCCGGGCAAACCGCGGCGTCCGGTCCGATGCCGGTGGCGACGGCGCCCGCCGACACGCTGTGGTGGATAGTGAAGGAGTCCTCGCCGGAAAGCGGGGTGACGGTCTCGCACTCCACCGCGTCGATGCGGGCCAGCGGCGGAGCCTCAGCCGTCAGGGCGGCGAGCAGATCGGCGGCGGCGATGCCCTGCACCTCGATCAGCACGCCCTGCGGGTCGTTCAGAACCCAGCCGGTCAGGCCGAAACGCCGGGCAAGCGCATGGACATGCGGGCGGAATCCCACCCCCTGCACCCGTCCCCGCACGCGGATGCGCAAACGTATGTCGTCGTGGGACATGAAGGCCTGTTGGATGATCTTCGGCTGCACCGAACCCCGTCATCCTAACCGTCTCCCCTGGGGGGAGAAGGGATTTCTGCGCCGACGGGAGTGCTGTAACAAGGATCAAGTTCCGCGACACCACCCCGCTGAAGCCGCGTCAGGCTTAACGGAACGGGCTTCACCAGAGGTTGCTCTATGTTGGACATCATTCTTGGCAAGGTGCGCCCGCGCGCCCGAAAGTCGATAGACTTTTGAGCAGGCGGGCGCCGGCGCAACGGCCGCACAATATTCCTGTTGCCTGATATGGCGGGATCGTCGCCCCCCTTGGTTTTTCCCGGCGGCATTTTACCCGGCGGCAGCATGCAGGAGGCAGGATGTCACCCGATCCGCGGCTGTTGTCGGTCGCCACGGCGCTACCGCCCCACCGGTTCGAACAGGCGGAGACACTGACCGTCGCCCGGTCGGTGTTCGCTCATCGCTTGCGCGATTTCGACAGGCTGGCCCCCGTCTTCGCCAACACCGGCATCCGCACCCGCCATGCCGCCTGCCCGCTGGACTGGTATCTGGAGCCGCATGGCTGGGCCGAACGCGCCGCCGTGTTCGAACGGGTGGCGCTGAACTTGCTGGAAGAGGCGGCGGCCAAGGCGCTGTCCGCTGCCGGCCTGCGCCCCGCCGATGTCGACGTCATCGTCTGCGCCACCACCACCGGCATCGCCACCCCCAGTCTGGAGGCGCTGCTGCTCGACCGCATGGGCTTCCGGCCCGACACGGTGCGGCTGCCGGTCTTCGGGCTGGGCTGCGCCGGCGGTGCGCTGGGGCTGGCGCGGGCCGGCATGATGGCGCGTGCAATGCCCGGCCGCACCGTGCTGTTCCTGGTGGTCGAGTTGTGCACCCTGTCGCACCGGCCGGAGGAGGCCACCGCCACCAATGTCGTCGCCAGCGCGCTGTTCGCCGACGGTGCCGCCGCCGCCCTTCTGCGGACCCCGGCGGCCGATGACGACACCCCCGCTCCGCGCTTCGTCGACAGTGCCGAGCATACTTGGCCCGGCACGCGGCGGATCATGGGCTGGCGCATCGAGGACGAGGGCTTCGGCGTCGTCTTCAGTCAGGACATTCCCCGCCTGATCCGCGAAAGGCTACCCCCGGTGATCGACGGCTTCCTGACCGGCCGCGGCATGTCCCGCGCCGATCTGGCCGGAGTGATCTGCCACACCGGCGGCGCCAAGGTCCTGCAGGCGCTGACCGAGGTGCTTGCCCCCGCCATCGCCGGCATGGACGATTCCTGGGCGGTGCTGGGCGACTGCGGCAACATGTCGGCCGCCAGCGTGATGTTCGTTCTGGACCGGCGGATGCGCAGCGGGGCGACCGGACCGCACCTGATGCTGGCGCTCGGCCCCGGCTTCACCGCCGGTCTCACCCTGCTGGATCTGTGACGATGGACTCCATCGGCTGGCCGCAGATCATCCTGCTGGCGGTGGCGGCGCAACGGCTGCTGGAACTGGTGATCGCCCGCCGCAACACCGCACGTCTGCTGGCCGACGGCGCGCGGGAAGTCGGGGCGGCGCATTACCCACTGTTCGTCGCGCTGCATGCGGGCTGGCTGCTTGCGTTGTTCGTCGTGGTGCCGGCAGACGCGCCGGTGCATGGCTGGCTACTGGCGCTGTTCATTCTGCTCCAGGCAGGGCGGGTCTGGGTGATCGCCACGCTCGGCCGTTTCTGGACGACGCGGATCATCACGCTGGACGGCGCGCCGCTGGTCCGCCGCGGCCCCTTCCGCTGGGTCCGGCATCCCAACTACGTCGTGGTGGCGGGAGAGCTTGCGGTTCTGCCGCTGGTTTTCGGCGAGGTCTGGATCGCCATCGCCGCCACGCTGCTGAACATTCCGCTGACCCTGCACCGCATCCGGGTGGAAGAGCGGGCGTTGAGCGGACGGGACGGAACCGGGGGCGGTGCCGCGAGTTGGACAGGATGGAGCGGCCGACGTCCAACCCCCCGGCCAACCCCCCGGCCAACCCCCGACCGCTTCTGAGGCGCAATAAGAACAGGACCATCGCCATGTACCCGACCAACGGCCTCCCCAATTCCCCTGTCGTCTGCATCACCGGCGCATCCGCCGGGGTCGGCCGCGCCACCGCGCTGGCCTTCGCCGCCTACCGCAAGGCATCCATCGGCCTGATCGCCCGCTCGGCCGATGCACTGGCGGAGGTGAAGGCGGAGGTCGAACGGCTGGGCGGCCGGGCGCTGGTCCTGCCGCTGGACGTCGCCGATCCGGACGCGCTGGATGCTGCCGCCGACCGGGTGGAGGAGGCTTTCGGCCCCATCGACGCCTGGATCAACGTGGCAATGGTGACCGTCTTCGGCCCGGTTCATGCCGTGACGCCGAAGGAACTGAAGCGGGTGACCGAGGTGACCTATCTCGGCTCCGCTTTCGGCATCCAGACGGCGTTGCGCCGGATGCGGCCGCGCAATGCCGGCACGATCCTGCAGGTCGGCTCGGCGCTGGCCTACCGGTCGATTCCGCTGCAGTCGGCCTATTGCGCGGCCAAGCATGCGATCACCGGCTTCATCGACAGCCTGCATTCCGAACTGATCCACGAGGACAGCGGCGTCAGGCTGACCACCGTGCATCTGCCGGCGGTCAACACGCCGCAGTTCGATTGGGCGCGCAGCCACATGCCCCGCCGGGCGCGGCCGATGGGCACCATCTTCCAGCCGGAAGACATCGCCCGCGCCATCCTGCATGCCGCCGAAAATCCCCGCCGCGAATATTGGCTGGGTTGGTCGGCGATGCAGGCGATCCTGGGCAACTCCCTGGCGCCGGCCTTCGCCGACCGCTACCTCGCCAACAACGCGGTGGACGGCCAGATGACGGAGGAACGCGAGACGCCCGGCCGGCCCGACAACCTGTTCCATCCCGTCGAGGGGCTGCACCGCACCCGTGGGCGCTTCGGCCTGCCGCACAACAGCTTGCGGCTGGAGGCTCCAAGCGCGGCCGCCCGCGGCGTCGCGGTGGCGGCCGGATTTCTCCTGGTGGGCGGCCTGGGCTTCGCCATAAGCCGGATGACCCCGCGCCTGCGCTAGGCGGCGGACCGGCGATGCGGCCAGGGCCGGCTGCCGCGATCCGCTGGCTGGCCCATTTCATATGGAAACAGTTCGGCAGCGACATTGGTGGAATACGAACATTCCGCCCGAAACGCTATTGCCAACCGAAATCATACATACTACCATACCAGTGAAAGAACAAACTGGTCATCGGCCATCCCCATCCCTGCTGGACCGCCCCTTGACCCAGGGCGTTCGCCGGTGTCCCGGCGGCGGGCCGAACACGCACCAGTCGAATGCCGGCCGACCGTCGCCGGCGGTCCATATAGCTGGGAGGAAAAGGCATGTCTGTCATGGCGAACGCCGTGCGTACGGCGCTGTTCGGCGCAGTGGTGTCCCTGGTTTCATTCGGTGCCTCGGCGGCCGACTACACGCTCAGCGTCAACACGGCGCTGTCGCAGCAGGACCCGCTCTACAAGGGCCTGGAAGAGTTCAAGGCCAATGTGGAGAAGCGGTCCGCCGGCAAGATGGCCGTCCGCCTGTTCCCCGCCTCGCAGCTGGGCAAGGACGAGGATCTGCTGGAACAGGCCCGCGCCGGCGCCCCCGTCGCGGTGGTGGTGGACGGCGGCCGGCTCGCCGTGTTCGTCAAGGAGTTCGGCGTGCTGGGCGCGCCCTACGTCGCCCAGGGCTATGGCGGCATCCGCAAGGTCGTGACCTCGCCGATGTTCGAGGAGTGGGTGCAGAAGCTGCGCAAGGCGTCCGGCCATCAGGTTCTGTCCTTCAACTGGTGGCAGGGCGAACGCCATATGCTGACCAACAAGCCGGTGAAGGTGCCGGCCGACCTGAACGGCGTCCGCGTCCGCACGCCGGGCGCACCGGTGTGGATGGAGACCATCCGCGCCATGGGCGCCACCGCGACGCCGCTGCCCTGGTCGGAGGTCTACACCGCCATGCAGCAGCAGGTGATCGACGGCGCCGAGGCGCAGGACCCCGCCATCTACGGCTCGCGCCTGTACGAGGTGGCGAAGTACCTGACCAAGACCGGCCACATCAACCTGATCACCGGCATCGTTACCAGCGCCGCCTGGTTCGACAGCCTGCCGAAGGACATGCAGACGCTCCTGCGCGAGGAGTCGCTGAAGGCCGGCGACAGTGCATCCAAGGCGACCGAGGCGTCGCTGGCGGATTTCGAAAAGCAGATGACGGAGAAGGGCATGCAGGTCGTCGACATCGACGTCACGCCCTTCCGCGAGGCAACAGCGTCCGTCTATGAAAAGCTCGGCTATGGCGAGCTGCACAAGCAGGTCGACGCGCTGCTGAAGCAGTGACCGGTCTGCCTTTTCCGTCGTGACCGGGGTGGGGCCGCCTTTGCCGGGCCGCCCCGCTCCCCTCCCGCAACCGACGCCCGCACCCTACGCCCACGGCCATCCGCACCACCGGCGCACCCCCGCGGGCCGGACCGGAGCACCCCCTTGCGATGAAATCCCTGTACGTCAAGGCGGAGACGGTGCTGGCGACCACGCTGCTCGCCGTCATCGTCCTGCTGGTCTTCGTGGCCGGCATCAGCCGCTGGTTCGGCTATCCCCTGGTCTGGTCGGTGGACGTTGCGCAGCTGCTGTTCGCCTGGGCCAGCTTCCTCGGCGCCGACCTCGCGCTGCGCAAGCATGCCCATATCGGCATCGACTACATCGTCAAGCGCCTGCCGCCGCGCGTTCGCGCCATCCTGGACATCCTGCTGGCGCTGCTGGTGCTGGCCTTCCTGCTGACGATGGCGGTGAAGGGCTACCAGCTGACGATGCTGAACCTGGAACGCCAGTTCGGCGACAGCGGCATCAGCTATGCCTTCGTCACCTCGGCTGTGCCGGTCGGCTGCCTGCTGCTGTCCTTCACCCTGCTGGGGCAGACTATGGCAGCCATCGGCCGGCTTCGCCGCACCCCGCGCCCGATCTTCAATACGCCGTCGGACGTCCCGGTGGCGGAGGAGGTGATACCGTGATCCTGCTCGCCCTCACCTTCTTCATCCTGATGGCCCTGGGCGTTCCCATCGCCTTCGCCATCGGCATGGCCGGCTTCACCTTCTTCCTCACCAACGGCATCATCCCGGTGTCGATCGGGGTGCAGCAGGTCGCCACCGCCTCGCAGAGCTTCCCGCTGCTGGCCGTTCCCTTCTTCGTGCTTGCCGGTCACATGATGAACCGGACCGGCATCACCCACCGGCTGATCGGCTGTTCCAACGTGCTGGTGTCGTGGATGTCCGGCGGGCTGGCGCAGGTCTGCATCGTGCTGTCCACCCTGATGGGCGGCGTGTCCGGCTCCGCCGTCGCCGACGCGGCGATGGAGGCGCGCATCCTGGGTCCGGACCTGATTCGCAGCGGCTATTCGAAGGGCTTCACCTCGGCCGTCATCGCGGTGGGGTCGCTGATCACCGCGACCATCCCGCCCAGCCTGGGCCTGATCCTGTACGGCTTCGTCGGCAACGTCTCCATCGGACGGCTGTTCCTGGCCGGCATCGTTCCCGGTTTCCTGATGATGGCCGTGCTGATGGTCACCGTCTGGTGGATCGCCCGGCGGCGCGGCTATGGCGCCGCCACCACCCAGCGGCCGACCGGCAAGGCGATGTGGGAGGCGGTGGTCCACGCCAAATGGGCGCTGCTGTTCCCAGTGGCATTGCTGGTCGCCATCCGCGGCGGGCTGTTCACCCCGTCGGAGGTCGGCGCCTTCGCCGTCATCTATGCCGGCGTCATCGGCTTCTTCGTGCACAAGGAACTGACGCTTCGCGACATGGCCGACGCGCTGGTGGAGGCTGTGACGGACACCGGGCTGATCCTGCTGATCATCCTTTTCTCCGGCATGGTCGGCTACGCCATCGTCTTCGAACAGGCGCCGCAGAGCATCGCCGCCGCCATGACCGGCCTGACGCGGGAGCCGGTGCTGGTCGTTGCGCTGATCCTGGTCTTCCTGTTCGTCGCCGGCCTGTTCATCGAGAGCACGGTGCTGGTTCTGCTGCTGACGCCGATCTTCCTGCCGATCGTCCAGCCGCTGGGCGTCGATCCGGTGCATTTCGGCATCCTGATGATGACCATCGTCACGCTGGGCTCGATGACCCCCCCGGTGGGTGTGGCGATGTACACGGTGTGCAGCCTGCTGGACTGCCCGGTCGAGGAATACATCGTCGAATCCATCCCCTTCGTCCTGGCCGTGGTGGCGCTGGTCGCGGTGATGCTGCTGTGGCCCGGTCTGGTGCTGTTCGTGCCCAACGCGCTGATGTGAACGCCCCGGCAAATGTCACAGCGGAGCGGTCGGAAACCCGACTTGCAGCACTCGCGAAAGCTCCTATATGCTGTGTCGTACGCCAACAACAGAAAGGAGGTGATCTCGTGTCTCATTGTCCGTCTCACTCGTCGTCGAGCGCCAAGGCCGAGGTCTCTTTCTTCGCGAAGGGGATTTCGGTCCGCTGAGGACTGCGCCGTGGTGTCGACGACACACGGATTGACAATGGAAGGGCTGCCGGAAACGGCGGCCCTTCTTTGTTTTTTGCGCATCCGCACCTTCTCCTCCGCCCATTGACGCGGGCGGGCGGCACGGTCACGCTGCCCCGCGTCAGGGGCAGGAGCGCGATGACGATGTGCAGCGCCGTGGAAGCGATGGACCGATGACCGAACCGGAAGCCGATGACCGGCCGTCGCCCGACGCGCTGCTGGAGGAGGCCAACCGCGAACGGCGCGGGCGCCTGAAGATCTTCCTCGGTGCGGCACCGGGCGTCGGCAAGACCTATGCGATGCTTGAGGACGCCCGCGCAAGGATTCGCGACGGCACGGAAGTCGTCGTCGGCGTGGTCGAAACGCACGGGCGACGCGACACCGAAGCCCTGCTGGACGGTCTGGACATCCTGCCGCGGCGGCGGATCGAGTATCGCGGGCGGCCCTTCCAGGAGATGGACCTGGACGCCATCCTGGCCCGCCGGCCGAAGCTGGTGCTGGTGGACGAACTGGCCCACACCAACATCCCCGGCAGCCGCCACGTCAAGCGCTGGCAGGATGTGGACGAGATCCTCGACGCCGGGATCGACGTCTTCTCGACGCTGAACGTCCAGCATCTGGAAAGCCTGAACGACGTCGTCGAACGCATCGCCGGGATCAAGGTGCGCGAGACGTTGCCAGACGGCGTTCTGCAGCGGGCCGACGAGATCGCGCTGATCGACCTGCCGCCGCAGGAACTGATCCGGCGCCTGCAGGAGGGCAAGGTCTATGTGCCCGAACAGGCGAAGCGCGCGGCCGACCATTTCTTCTCCCCCGGCACGCTGACCGCACTGCGGGAAATGGCGCTGCGGCAGGCGGCGGAACGGGTGGACGCGCAGATGCTGCGCTATATGCGCGCCCACGCCATCGCCGGTCCCTGGCCAACGCGCGAGCGAATATTGGTGTGCATCGGCGACGGGCCGCAGGCCCTGCGGCTGGTGCGGACCGCCAAGCGGGCGGCGGAACGACGGGATGCGCCCTGGGTGGCGCTGTATGTCGAGACCCACCGCGACCATGCCCTGTCGGAGGAGGACAAGGACTGCATCGCCCAGGCGCTGCGGCTGGCCGAACAGCTGGGCGGCGAGACGGCCGTGGTCCAGGGCGAGCGGGCGGCGGCGGAGATCCTGGCCTTCGCCCGCGCCCGCAACGTCAGCCAGATCATCGTCGGCAGAGCCCATCCCAAGAACCGGCTGCGCGCGCTGCACCAGTCGGTGACCACCGACCTGCTGGCCCGCAACGAGAATTTCGACGTGATGGTGGTGGCCGGCGAGGACGAGCGGCCGGCGCGCAGCCTCGACACCAGGGCGCCCTCCCCCGCCTTCGACTGGCTGGCCTACGGCGTGGCGACGCTTACCGTAGCGGCGGCGACGGCGGTGGGGCTGCTGATCGACGTCTGGCTGCCGCTGCCAAACATCTCGGTCGCCTATCTGATCGGTGTGCTGCTGGTGGCGATCCGGCACGGGCTGGCGCCGTCGATCTACGCCTCGGTGCTGAGCTTCCTCGCTTTCAACTTCCTGTTCACCGAGCCGAAATACACCTTCGCCATCACCGACGTGCAGAACATCATGACGGTGTTCTTCTTCCTGGTGGCGGCGGTCATCACCTCCAACCTCGCCGCCCGCGTCCGCGCCCAGGTGGAGGCGACCCGGCTCAGCGCCCGGCGCACCGCCAACCTCTATGACTTCAACCGCCGCATCTCGGCGGCGGTCGGGCTGGACGATGTGCTGTGGGCGGTGGTCCATCACGTCGCCGCCACCATGAACGGCCGCTCGCTGGTGCTGCTGCCGCGCGACGGCCGGCTGGAGGTCGCCGCCGGCTATCCGCCCGAGGACACGCTGGACGAGAAGTCGATGGCGGCGGCGCGCTGGTCCTGGGAGAACGGCAAGACCGCCGGCCGCGGCTCCACCACCCTGCCCGCCGCCGACTGGCTGTTCCTGCCGCTGCGGACCGGGCGCGGGCCGATCGGGGTGCTGGGCGTTCAGATGACGGAGGGGCAGCAGTTGCTGTCGCCGGAACAGGGGCGGCTGCTCGACACGCTGGCCGATCAGGCGGCGGTCGCCATCGAGCGCACGGCCCTGGTCGCCGACATCGAGACGGCGCGCGTCGCCGCGGAGACGGAACGGCTGCGCTCCGCCCTGCTGTCTTCGCTGTCCCACGACCTGCGCACGCCGCTGGTCTCCATCCTGGGGGCATCGTCCAGCCTGACCAGCTATGGCGAGGCGCTGGCCCCGGCCGAACGGACCGAACTGGTGCAGACCATCCAGGAGGAGGCGGAGCGGCTGAACCGCTTCGTGCAGAATCTGCTGGACATGACGCGGATCGGGTCGGGCACGTTGAAGCCGCGCACCGACTGGGTCGATCTGGCCGACGTGATCGCGGCGGCGCTGGACCGCGCGAAGCGGATGCTGGAGGACCGCCCGGTGCGGCTGTATCTTGAGCCGGGGCTGCCGCTGCTGCGGCTCGACCCCGTACTGATGGGGCAGGTGTTCTTCAATCTGATCGACAACGCCTGCAAATACTCGCCCAACGGCAGCCCCATCATCGTCCGGGCGCGGCGCACCGGGGGCGAGGCGCTGATCGAGCTGTGCGACCAGGGGCCGGGCATTCCGGAGACCGACCGCGAGCGCATCTTCGACATGTTCTACCGGGTGGAGGCAGGCGACGCCCAGACGGCGGGGACCGGCCTTGGCCTTGCCATCTGCCGTGGTATCGTGGAGGCGCATGGCGGTAGCATCCGGGCGCTGCCCGGCCGGGATGGCCCCGGCACCTGCATCGCCATCCTGCTGCCGGTTCCGGCCGGGCCGGAGATCGCCGGGATGGAAGGAGACAGCACGCGTGGCGAAGATTCTGGTGGCCAAGGTTCTGGTGATTGATGACGAACCGCAGATCCGCAAGTTCCTGCGCATCAGCCTGTCGGCAAACGGCTACGAGGTGGTGGAGGCGGAAAATGGGCGCGACGGGGTCGAGGCCTGCGCGCGGCATCGGCCGGATCTGGTGATCCTCGACCTCGGGCTGCCCGACCTCGACGGGCAGGAGGTCATTAGCGCTGTGCGCCAGACCTCCCCGGTGCCGATCATCGTGCTGTCGGTCCGCGCCCAGGAATACGACAAGGTGGAGGCGCTGGACCGCGGCGCCGTCGACTATGTGGTCAAGCCCTTCGGCGTCGGCGAGCTGATGGCGCGCGTGCGCGCCGTCCTGCGCCAGCGCCCGGCCGACGCGGAGCCGCCGACCACCGTCACCGCCGGTGCCGTCGTCATCGACCTCGCCCGCCGGGTGGTCGGGCGCAACGGCACCGAGGTCCACCTGTCGCGCAAGGAGTACGAACTTCTGGCGATGCTGGCCCGCCACGCCGACCATGTCCTGACCCACACCGAACTGCTGCGTGAGGTCTGGGGGCCGGCGCATGTCCACGACACCGCCTATCTGCGGGTCTATGTGAAGCAGCTCCGCCAGAAGCTGGAGGCCGACCCCAACCTGCCGGCACTGATCGTGACGGAGCCGGGGGTGGGATACCGGTTCAGGACGGGGGCTGATTAAGTCGGCCCCGCTGATCAGCGCTTCTCGTCTCCGCCACCATGCGGAAGGTAGCTCTGAACGAGGTCCTTGGCGGTGTCCTTCAGCATGTCCCACACCTCCGGATCGCCCTTCGCCAGCGTCGCCATCATCGCCGCTGCGTTCTTCAGCGTGATGTGCGGCGGCAGCGGCGGGACGTTGGGATCGGTGTACGCCTCGACCACCACCGGCCCACGGGTCGCCAGCGCCTCGTCCCACACCTTGCCGAGGTCTTCGGGCTTGTCGACGAAAAGGCCCTTGAATCCCAACAGCTCGGCATAGCGGGCATAGGGAACGTCGGGAAGCTCCTGCGATGCCTCGAACTTCGGATTGCCGGCCTGGGCGCGCATCTCCCACGTCACCTGATTGAGGTCGCGGTTGTTCAGCACCAGCACGATGAAGCGCGGGTCGCTCCATCGCTTCCAGTATTTCGACAGCGTGATGAGGGCGTTCATGCCGTTCATCTGCATGGCGCCGTCGCCGACGATGGCCAGCACCGGGCGGTCGGGGTGGGCGAACTTGGCGGCCAGCGCATAGGGCATGCCCGGCCCCATGGTGGCGAGGCCGCCGCACAGGGTGGCCTTCATGCCCCGGCGGATCTTGATGTCGCGGGCGTACCAGTTGGTACCCGACCCGGTGTCGCAGGCGATCACCACGTCGTCCGGCAGCTTCGGCGACAGTTCCCAGAAGACGCGCTGCGGGTTGAGCGGCGTGGCGTCGTTCATGGCGCGGGCTTCCAGAACCTTCCACCAGTCGGCGACGCCGGCCTCGATCCCGTCGCGCCAGGACCGGTCCTGCTTGCGCCGGAGCAGCGGGATCAGCTCGCGCAGGGTGCCGGCGCTGTCGCCGACCAGATTGACCTCCATCGGGTAGCGGATGCTGAGCATCTTCGGATCGATGTCGATCTGCACCCCGCGCGCCTGCCCCTCCTTGGGCAGGAACTCCGAATAGGGGAAGCCGGAGCCGATCATCAGCAGCGTGTCGCAGTTGACCATCATCTCGTAGCTCGGCCGGGTGCCGAGCAGGCCGATGGAGCCGGTGACGAAGGGAAGGTCGTCGGGCAGCGCCGCCTTGCCGAGCAGGGCCTTGGCGACGCCGGCGCCCAGGATGTCGGCCACCTCGATCACCTCGTCGGTGGCGTTCAGCGCCCCGGCGCCGACCAGGATCGCCACCTTGGAACCGGCGTTCAGCACGTCGGCGGCGCGGCGCAGGTCGGCCTCCGCCGGGCGGACGACCGGGGCGGAATATCCGACGCCGGAATGGATGGTGCCATGGGCGCGCGGCGGCGTCTCGACCGCGTCCATCTCCTGCAGGTCGTTGGGCAGGATGATGCAGGTCACCGTCCGCTCGGCCATGGCGATGCGCACCGCGCGGTCCACCAGATGCCGAACCTGGGCGGGCGTGGAGGCCATGTGGACATATTCGCCGGCCACATCCTTGAACAGGGAGACAAGGTCGACCTCCTGCTGGTAACTGCCGCCGAGTGCGGTCAGCGCCTGCTGGCCGATGATGGCCAGCACCGGCTGGTGGTCGAGCTTCGCGTCGTACAGGCCGTTCAGCAGATGGATGGCGCCGGGGCCGGAGGTCGCGAGGCAGACGCCCAGTTCGCCGGTGTATTTGGCATGCGCGGTCGCCATGAACGCGGCCAGTTCCTCGTGGCGGGCCTGGATGAAATCGAACTGGTCGCCGGTGCGGGCGAGCGCGCCGACCAGCCCATTGATGCCGTCGCCGGGATAGCCAAAGACCCGTTTCACACCCCATTCCGAGAGCCGCTGCCAGAAGAAATCACTGACGTTCGGAGCCATTATCGCCTCTCTTGTCTCTGGTCGTGTTTCACCGCCGTGTCTGTTTCAACTGCGATCCGTCACTTCGGTTCGCCCGAAGCGCTCGATTTTTTTGCAGCCCTGCCCCGTCCGCCATCAGGCGGAGGCTGCGAGCCGCTCCAGCTTCGCCGGGATTCCCTGGCGCACGGCGGTTCCGGCAATGGGATCGACCCACACCGACGCCCCGGCGCGGGAAGGATCGGCGATGCCGAGGTCGTTCAGGTTGATGCCGGCCCCGATCTCCGGCACCGAGGGCTGGCTGTGCCCGCCGATCAGGTGCGGTCGGGCGCCGTATTCGCGGTGGCCGAAACCATGCTCCACCGCCAGCACGCCGCGCATCACGCCATGGCGGACGATGGCGGTGGCGTCCTGCATCCCGCCCGGCGTGGCGATGCGGATGCGGTCGCCGGTCTCGATGCCCAGGCGGCGGGCGTCCTCGGCGTTGATGCCGACCGGATTGTCCGGATGCAGGTGGCGCAGCCGGCCGGCGGCGATGGTGTAGGCGCTGACCAGCATCGATTTGGAACTGACCAGCTGGAACGGCCAGTCCTCCGCCGTGTGGTGTTTATGGACCGGGCTGCCGTCGGCGAAGACCGGCTCCATCCAGGTGGCGGTTCCGGTCCAGCGCCGGCCGGTGATGCTGCTCTTCGCTGTTCCCACCGCCTCGTTGTAGACCTGCAGCGGCTTGAGAAACTTGTGGACGGCCTTGTCGCCCTCGAAGCCTTCAGCCTGATTCTGGTAACGGCCGCCGCGCACCAGGATATAGGCGACCTTGCGCCACTCCTCCGGCTTCAGCGTGGCCTGCAGCACCGGCATCACCCGCCCGACGCCGGACAGGGCGATGTCGCGGTCGTCGGCATCGGCGACCGGCTGCTTGCCGAGCCACGCGATGTTGGCGCCGCCGCGCAGATACCAGTCCTCCGGCCGGTCGAGCGGATGGAGCTTGCCGTCCATGTCGGCGATCGCGTCGGCGCCGAAGCCGGGCAGGCCCAGCCGCTTGGCCAGCGCAATCAGGAAGGTCTCCATCTGCACATGCAGCCCGTCGGGCAGCGCCTGCGTGCGCGGCTCCACCACCGGCCAGCGCGCGGTGCTGGTCTTGGTCGGCACGCCGCCCCAGGGCGATGCCCAGCCCCAGGTTTCATACAGCACGGTGTCGGGAACGATGTAGTCGGCGAAGGCCGAGGATTCGTTGATGAACGGGTCGATGGAGACGATCAGCGGCAGCGTCTTGGGGTCCTTCAGCGCCGCTTCCGCCGCAGCGCGCAGGCCGGGGATGCCGTAAACCGGGTTGCTGTTCCACAGGAACAGGGCCTTCAGGCGATAGGGGTAGCCGTCGGCAAGCCCGCTGGTGAGATATTCGGTGGTCAGCTGCGGCGCGGCCGGATACCAGGGCGCCTTGGCCGGATAGGGCTTGCCGGCTGCATTGTTGCGGGCGAACTCGCTGGACTTCTCGTAAGGGACCGGACGGCTGATCGCCGTGCCGGACGGCTTCACCGCGCCGGGGAAGCTGGCCAGCTTGTAGCGCGGGCCGTCCTGTTCGTCCGGGAAACGGCCGCCGCCGAAGATGCTGCCGCCCTTCCAGTTCAGGTTGCCGATCAGCGTGTTCAGGGTGACGACGCCGAAGGCGTTGTAGAAGCCGTTGCCGGCCATCATGCCGCCATGGGCGTTGGCGACCGCCTTCTTGCCATGGCTGGTGAATTCGCGCGCCAGTCCGGCGATGATGTCGGCGGGGATGCCGCAGGCGTCGGCATAGCCGCGCAGTTCCAGCCGCATCGCCTCCTCGCGCAGCAGGGTCAGGCTGGTCTTGACCGAGACATCGCCGGCCGGCGTCACCACCGCGCCGTCATGGAACAACACCGCCGGCCCGTCCAGAACATCGTGCGCCACCGGCTTTCCCGCCGGGTCCAGCACGACAAAGGCGTCCTTCTCGCCATACCGCTCCTTCTCGTCCAGCTCCACCCACCCCATGTCGGAGGCGCGCAGCATCCGCCCGTCGCGCGGGTGGCCCTTCTGCCGGATCACCAGATGGGTGGCGTTGCACCAGCCGGCCTCGCCCGCCGACGTGGCGGCCTTGGCATTCGGCTGGGATAGATAGCGGCTGTCGATGCGGTCGTTCTCGAACATCCAGCGCATCATGCCCATCACCAGCGCGCCGTCGGTGCCGGGCCGGATCGGAATCCAGTTCGACCGCTCCCCCGCCGCCCGATTGTCGGCGTTGGTCAGCACCGGATCGACCACCACGTAGTTCAGCACGCCGTCCGTGCGCCCCTTGGCGACCAGCATGGCCTGCCGCTTGAACGGGTTGCCGGCGTTGGAGGGGGCGGTGCCGATGAACAGCACGAATTCGGCATTCTGCAGGTCGGGCTTGGCGTGCGGCATCGCCTTCAGGTCGCCGAACGCCGCGCCGG
The DNA here is from genome assembly GCF_008364795.1 of Azospirillum oryzae. GTDB lineage: Bacteria > Pseudomonadota > Alphaproteobacteria > Azospirillales > Azospirillaceae > Azospirillum > Azospirillum oryzae. The sequence continues at coordinate 183,705 of NZ_VTTM01000011.1, forward strand.
AACCGGAGCGATAGGCGCCGCCGCAATAGGCGCCATGGCCGGCGAAGTTGATGGTGCCGAGCGCCTGGTTGAAGAAGCGCCGCACGAAGGGCTCCCTTCCGTCATTGACGGAGGCCAGCAGCGCCACCTGATTGACCTTCGGCCCCAGTTCGGGAGAGGCATGCTCGATCGGCGTCTTCAAGTCGCGCAAGGTCCGCAGCCCCTCCACCGGCCCCTCGCCGAACAGGTCGCCGCCCTCGGCGATCTCCTCCACCAGCTTGTCGAAGGCGATCGGTTCCCAGCGGCCGGAGCCGCGCGGGCCGACGCGCTTCATCGGCGTGGTGATGCGGAAGGGGGAGGTCAGCATCTCCAGCGCCGCGTTGCCGCGCCCGCAGGCGGTTGAGCGGCCCTGCAGCCCCTTCTCGTCCAGCCGTGACAGCGAGCGGAAGCTCTCCTCGATCGGCGTCGCATAGGGCAGGAACGGGTCGGTGGACAGCGGGCTGTAGGGGTTGCCAGCCACTCGCAGCACGCGGTTCCGCTCCACATCCACCCGCACCCGGACGCCGCACAGCGTGGTGCAGCCCAGGCAGGCGACGTTGGCGACGATCTGGCCCGGCGTCGGCTCCACGGCGCCGGTCGCCGGGTCGATGCGGAATTCCGGCTTCGGCGCATTGCCGCTGATGGTGTCGTCGGGACGCTCGCCGGCCCAGGCGCCCTTGACCAGCTTGCGGCCGGTCTCCGAGAAGCCGCCGGCGAAGGCGGCCAACGCGCCGCCCGCGGCGGTGGAGGTCAAGATGTGGCGACGGGTGATGGACATGGTGGACACTCCGGTCTTCGCGAGCGGTGCTCAAGCGCGGATTGAATTGGTCGGGCCGGCTATTCGGCGGCGGTCAGACGCCCGCCGGGATGGCCGGATGCGTTGGCCGGACGGCCGGCGGCAGGGGTAGACGACACCGGCAGCAGCGCCGTCATCAGGATCAGCAGGAACAGCCACAGCCCCGCGGTGCCGACGATGCCCATCAGCCCATCCGGGCCGGCCGGCAGCGCGTATTCGTAGAAACCCGCCCCGGTCTTCGGCACCGACTGGCCGCCGATGAACACGGTCCAGCGGAACATCCAGGCGCTGTGCACGGCGATCAGCCCGGTCAGCAGCCCGGTGCCGGCCGGCCGGGCGACGGCGATGACGAAGGGCACCACCGTCGCGGCCACCGCCCAGACGGCGGTCACCCGCCACGCTTCCGACCCTGCCACGCTGTCCAGCGCCGCCGCGTGCCCCGCATCCAGCCCCGACAGGCTAAGCGCCAGCCACAGCCCGCCGCACAACATCACCGCGGCCAGCACGGCGGCAAGCAGCCGGTTGCCCAGCACCTCCACCCCACGGTCGGCGGTGCCGACGACGCGGTTGAGGATCAGCACCAGCCCGAGGGCGCCGGCCAGCGCGGTGGTCAGGAACTGCACCGGCAGGAAGGGCGTGTGCCACAGCGGCCGGGCCTTCACCACTGCCACCTCGACGCCGGTGTAGAGCGCCACCAGCGCCGCCCCGGCCAACACGAACAGACCGGCGGCCCGGATCAGCCGGTCGTCGCGGCCGCCGCCCAGCGCCGCCAGCCGGTACAGCCCGGCCAGCCGGCTGTCGACCCGGCCATGCGCCTGCAACTCCTCGCGCAGGCAGGCCCAGCCATAGACCAGCAGGCCAGCGATGTAGAACGGGATGAACAGCGATCCCCACCACATCCAGGAGGTCGGCCGGAACACCACGTAGAAGTGCCAGAAGCGGCCGGGCTGGTGCAGGTCGGACAGAAGCGCCACCGGCGCCGCCAGCCCGCAGGTCAGCGCCACGATCAGGGCGAGCCGCCCCAGCGGGCGCCAGCCGTCACGGGCGAAAGCGTAGCCGGGCAGGCTGAGCAGCAGGCCGCCGACGGACAGGCCGATCAGGAAGAAATACTGCACGGCCCAGGGAAGCCATGCGACCTCGCGGGTCACGTTGATGACTTCGACGATGTGCGTGTCCATCATGCATGCTCCTTATCGGCATGCGGCGCCGGCCGCCACAGGGTCGGCGTGCCGTCCACCTTGCCCTGCATCTTCGGATCGAGGCCGATGTAGAAGACCCGCGGCTGGGTCCCCATTTCGGGCTTCAGCACCTTGGGGTTCTGCTCGCGCACCAGCTTCGACACGGTGCTGTCGGGATCCTTCAGGTCACCGAAGATGCGGGCGCCGCCGACGCAGGTCTCGACGCAGGCGGGCAGCAGCCCGGCTTCCACGCGATGGACGCAGAAGGTGCATTTGTCGGCGGTCTGGGTTTCGTGATTGATGAAGCGGGCGTCGTAGGGGCAGGCCTGGACGCAATAGGCGCAGCCGACGCACACCGAATTGTCGACCACCACGATGCCGTCCCGCCGCTGATAGGTGGCGCCGGTCGGGCAGACCGGGATGCAGGGCGGGTCCTCGCAGTGGTTGCACAGGCGCGGCAGCATGTAGGAGCCGGCCTTGCCCTGCTCCGTCACCTCGTAGGTGGAGACGATGGTGCGGAAACTGTTTTCCGGAACGTCGTTCTCCATGATGCAGGCGACGGTGCAGGCCTGGCAGCCGACGCATTTGCGCACATCGACCACCATGGCCCAGCGGTGCGCCGCATCACCGGACGCCGAAACGGCGCCTGCATCCGCCGGTGCGGCGGCAAGCGTGGCGGCGCCGACGGTTGCGGCCCCGGCGCCCAGGCAGAAATTGCGTCGTGATCGGTCCATGGCAGGCTCTCCCGGCACCCATTCCCAGCCCGCAAAACATGCGGGCCGATCTCAGGGCCAAGGATAGCCAGGGGCACGGCGGCGCCCCATTGCGGTGTTCCCCACACTTCTTAGGGTTTTCCCCCGCGACGCCAAGCCGCAGGCTGCTATTCCGCCTCCAGCAGCAGCCGGGTCAGGTCGGCGACCGACGCCACCTCCAGCTTGTCCATCACATTGTGGCGGTGGACCTCGACGGTCTTCATCGACAGGTTGATCTCGGCGGCGATCACCTTGTTGGGCTTTCCGGCGACCACCAATGCCGCCACCTGCCGTTCGCGCGGGGTCAGCCGGCCGATCAGCGCGCGGACGGCGCGCTTGCGGTCCGCCGCCTCCCAGGCACGGCGGGACTTCTCCAGCGCCTCATGCACGCGGTCGAGCAGGAGTTGGTCGTTGAAGGGCTTTTCGATGAAATCGACCGCCCCGGCCCGCAGCGCCCGCACCGCCATCGGCACGTCGGCGTGGCCGGTGACCACCACCACCGAGAGCAGCGACCCCGCCCGCGCCAGCGTATCCTGCAACTCCAGCCCGCTCATCCCCGGCATACGGACGTCGGTGACGAGGCAGCCCGGCCGGTCGGGCTTGAGCGCCCGCAGGAACTCCTCCGCCGAAGCGAAGCTCTGCACCTCCAGCCCCAGCGAGCCGATCAGCCAGCCCAGCGAATGACGCATCGCCGGATCGTCGTCCACCACATAGACGGTGCGCGGCGAGACCGAACTTTCCGTATCATGGCTCATGGGTCGGATTCTCCTGTGCCGCCGGAAGGACAAAGCGCATCTCCACGCCCCCGCCGGGATTGTCCGCGGCCCACAGATGGCCGCCATGGGATTCCAGGATGGTCCGGCAGATCGACAGGCCCAGGCCCATCCCCTCCGGCTTGGTGGTGAAGAAGGGGTCGAACAGCCGCTCCCGCGCCTCCGCGCTCAGGCCATGGCCGCGGTCGGCGACCGTCACCCTTACCCGCCCGTCGCCGTCTGGTCCGGTGCGCACGGTGATCCCGTCGGCCGGCGGGCACCCCTCCATCGCGTCCAGCCCGTTCTTCATCAGGTTGAGGACGACCTGTTCGATCTGCACCGCGTCGGCCGCCACCCGAGGCAGCCCGTCGGCCAGATCGAGCGTCACCGCAATGCCGGCGCTGCGCGCCCGGTCGGCGCACAGGGCGGCGGCGGCCCGGACGGCGTCGTTGATGTCCACCGGCTCGATCTGCGGAGCGCGCTTGCGGACGAAGTTGCGGATGCGGGCGATGATGTGGGCGGCGCGGTCGGCCTGTTCGGCAATGGCGCGGGTGGCGTCGGCCAACTCGGCGGACCGGCCGGTGCCGGCCTCCAGCCGGCGTGTGCAGCCGCGCGCATAATTGGCGATGGCGCCCAGCGGCTGGTTCAGCTCATGCGCGAGGTTGCTGGCCATCTCGCCCAGGATCGACAGGCGGGCGACATGGTCGATTTCGCGCTGGCGTTCGCGGGCATTCTCCTCGGCGCGGCGGCGCTCCGCCATTTCGCGGAGGAGGTCGCGGTTGACCGCCCGCAGCTCGGCGGTGCGGACCTTGATGAGATGCTCCACCCGCAGCGAATGGATCGTCCACCACAGCAGGGCCAACGCCGCAAGCGCCAGCCAATGCCAGTTCTCGCGCGCCAGATCGACCAGCGAGACGTCGCGCAGCGACCGGTAGGGACCGATGCGCAGGGAGCGGAACAGGGCGTGGACCGGCTGGTAGTCGCGCGGCACCGCCCAGCCCTGATAACCGCCGGCCTTTGCTGCGGGGTGGTCCGGCGGCATCTGGAACAGGGCGACCACCGCCTGCTTCGCCAGTCCTTCCGACGTGCCGGCGAGACGCGCCAGCGGCCAGTCGGGATAGAGGACGGTGGAATGGGTGCAGGCGAAATCCGGCGCGCTCCGCGGGCCGAGGACGCGGAAGGCCGCCGGGTCGATCCGTCCCTCCGCCACCAGTTCCTCCAACACGCAGGCGCGCAGCACGCCGGCATCCACCGTCCCGTCGCGCACGGCGAAGGCGACCCGGTCCACCGGGAAGCCGGAAAAGCGCAGGTCCTTCAGATCGCGGAAGGGATCGACCCCGGCATCCAGCATTTCCCCCCAGGCGACCTGGAAACCGCCGAAGGCATCGGGGTCGATGGCCATCAGCGTCCTCCCGCGGAGGTCACGCAGCGCCGTCAGGTCGCGGCGGTCGGCACGCACGATGATGGCCGAGCCGATGGCGTTGCCGGAGGACGGTCCGGACTGCAGGGTGGCGATGCGGGTGACGCCGTACCGCGCCTCCAGATCGACATAGTTGCCGGTGTTGGTCAGGATCAGGTCCACCGTCCGGTTCTGCACGGCGGCTTCCATCCCGGCGAGGTCGAGCGCCACCATCTCCGCCCCGCGACCGGGAAAATGATCGCCGAGATAGCGGATCGTCGGTTCCCACACCGACGCCGCATGCTCCTCTCCACGGTAGGCGAGCACGCCGACCCGGACCGGCGGCTCGGCAGCCCATCCATGCGACGACAGCAACAGCAGGATGACGGAAAGCAGGCGGGCGACCATGGTGGCTGAACTTGCGAGGGGGTTCAGCCCTTTAGCGCGTCTACAGCCCCGGCACAAGGCGGCGCACGGTCACGGACGTCGGCGAGGGGGCGAGATGCTATCCATCCCGCGCAGTGGGGTGTCGGTAGCTCCCTGCCTCCGCCACCATCCGAATTGCATGATCGCGATGTCGCCGAACGAACTCCGCTTCGACCATTTCCTGCAGATTTCCTTCTCCGTCTTCTCGCTGGGCAATCTGTTATCCGCTTCGACGTGTCGCGGCTGGCGCGGCCGAGACCCGCCGTCTGCGGACCTCCGGCGTCGCCAGATCGGCGATGGTGCGGACCATTCGCGTCGATGGCGCGTTATTGAATGCAGCAACAGGGAGACAGACATGGCCGAAGCCAACATCAACGACCGATCAAGCTTCGAACGGGCTTACGACCGGCATTCCTTCGAACAGGATGCGGCAAAGAACGCGCGCAGCGACACGGCGGTCGTCCACGGCGTGACCATCCTTTCCGCCCCGGATGCCGAAGGGCGAGTCGAACTGTCGCGTGCCTCCCAACATGTGGGGGAGGGAAACCCGGAGGGCGATACCGTCTTCGTCGCTGCCTTTCGGCATCACGACACTGCCGCCGGCGCCGCCAGCACCTACGCGAGTTCGGTCGAGCCGGTTGCCGAAGCTCACGGTGAAGCCACCAACGACTATCGGAGCTTCATCGATCAGCTTCTGAACACGGCGAAGAGCGCGCAGTTCAAGCCCGAAATCGGCCGCGGCGAAGAGCGGTTGAAAGGCTTTCACGGTGGATAAGCGGCTCGGTGCTTCAAACCCAAACGCGAAAACGCCCCGGCTCTGATGAACCGGGGCGTTTCTGATGTGGTGTGAAGATGCAAGCTTATGCTTCGTGTTTGGCGTCTCTTGAGGCTGAGTGACCTGGCGGCGACCTACTCTCCCACGTCTTAAGACGCAGTACCATTGGCGCGGAGGCTTTTCACGGCCGA
>NZ_VTTM01000012.1 GCF_008364795.1 Azospirillum oryzae
ATGCCGGCGACGGCGGCGAGCGCGGCGCCCATGACGAAGGTCAGCGAGATGACGCGGTCGACGTTGACGCCGAGCAGCCCCGCCATCTTCTTGTCCTGCTCGCAGGCGCGCTGGGCGCGTCCCAGCGAGGTGCGGTTGATCAGCGTGGTGAAGCCGATCATCAGGACGAGCGTGATGATGATGGTGGCGAGCCGGACGTAGCTGACGGAGACGGCGCCGTCCATCAGGGTGAGGTTGCCGGGCAGGATGGGCTGCAGCGGCTTGGAGCGGGCGCCCTGGAGGATCTGGATGTAGTTCTGCAGGAAGATCGACATGCCGATGGCGGAGATCAGCGGCGCCAGCCTTGGCGAGGAGCGCAAGGGCCGGTAGGCGATGCGCTCGACCGTCCAGCCATAGACGCTGGTGAACAGCATGGAGGCGAGCAGCATGATCAGCAGCGCCAACGGCACCCAGGTGATGCCGAGCGCGCCGATGGCCAGAAAAGTGATCAGCGCGACAAAGGAGCCGATCATGTAAATCTCGCCATGGGCGAAGTTGATCATCCCGATGATGCCGTACACCATCGTGTAGCCGATCGCGATCAGGCCGTAGATCGCCCCAAGCGACAAGCCGTTGATCAATTGCTGTATGAAATAATCCATCAGACAGGCTTCTCCCACTCTCCCAGGACACCGATTAGGCAGGCACGCGAGACTTGGTGCTCAAGACTTGAATTAAGCCGTGTGCGGCAGCGGAGTTCCGATCCGGATGAACGGGGGAGAACATCCAGGACCGAGGCAGGGGACGCTTGGAACCCCGCCGCCGCACCCGGTTCTTGCCGAAGCCCCGCCGGATGCGGGATCCGGCGGGGCTTCGGGCGAATTCGTTATCGGGGACCGCCGCGGGTCTGCGTCTGGCGGGTCTGGACGTGACCGGCCGGAATCGTCCGGCGGCCCGGGATCGGGCCTTCCGTCATCCGGATATGCGACGACAGCGCGGGGGTGCGGTTCTGCACCCGAGCGGCGTTCCGTCGTTCGACCATAGCCAACAGCTCCCACTTGCGCGGCACGGCCTGCGGCCGTGGCGTCCCCACCGGCATCGCTGCCGGACGTCCTGTTTGTGAATCACGGCTCAGATCGGACGGAATGACCGCCCGGTCCGGACCAATCGGCGAAAGGCGCCGCGCCTTACCCTGTTCAAAACTGTTCTTGGTCTTCCGCCCCGGCACTTAGGTACCGGTTGCGTATGCTGTCAGTTTTCTTGACACAGACAGGTAATGCAACTTGATCAGTAGGCGCAACACTCTCTTTCCGCAGGCCGAAAAAAACAACAATCATTCTGAACGCATGGAGCTGTTCCGATGAAAATTTCCCGAGCTTGCGTGCAAGGGAAACATCCTTCAGATCCTTGTCAACAGCTGTTCACATCATCCGCCGATCGCATCGCGGGGATCGGTGAAGGGCTGTCCCAGGGCCTCGGCCACCGCCCGATAGGTCAGGCGGCCGGCCTGGACATTCAGCCCGGCCAGCAGGTGCGGATCCTCGGCCAGCGCCCGTTTCCACCCCTTGCCGGCCAGCGCCTGGACGAAGGGCAGGGTGGCGTGGTTCAGCGCCTCCGTGCTGGTGCGGGCGACGGCGCCCGGCATGTTGGCGACGCAGTAATGGACGACGCCGTCGACCACATAAGTCGGGTCGGAATGGGTGGTGGCGTGGCTGGTTTCGAAACAGCCGCCCTGGTCGATGGCGACGTCCACCAGCACCGACCCGCGGCGCATGCCGGCCAGCTGGTCGCGGCGCACCAGCTTCGGTGCCGCAGCCCCCGGCACCAGCACGGCGCCGACCACCAGATCGGCATCGGCGACCAGCCGGTCGAGCGCGTCGGCCGAGGCATAGACCGTCTTCAGCCGCGGCCCGAACAGGTCGTCGAGCTGGGCCAGCCGCGGCATGGAGCGGTCGGCGATGGTGACGTCGGCACCCAGCCCCATCGCCATGCGGGCGGCATTGGTGCCGACCACGCCGCCGCCGATGACCAGCACCTTGCCGGGCAGCACGCCGGGCACGCCGCCCAGCAGGATGCCGGAGCCGCCGTTGCTCTTCTGCAAGGCGACGGCGCCGACCTGGATCGCCATGCGGCCTGCGATCTCCGACATCGGCGCCAGCAGCGGCAGGCGTCCGGCGCGGTCGGTGACCGTCTCATAGGCGATGGCGGTGCAGCCGCTTTCCATCAGCAGCCGGGCCTGTTCGGGATCGGGGGCGAGGTGAAGATAGGTGAACAGCACCTGATCCGGGCGCAGCCTGCGACATTCCGCCGGCTGCGGCTCCTTGACCTTCACGATAAGCTCGGCCTTCGCGAAGACCTCCTCGGCGGAGCCGGCGATCTCGGCCCCCGCCGCGCGGTAGGTCTCGTCGGAAAAGCCGATCTCAGCACCGGCGCCGCTCTGCACCAGCAGGGCATGGCCGTCCGCCGCCAGTTCGCGGACCGAGGCCGGCGTCAGCCCGACGCGGTACTCGTGGTTCTTGATTTCCTTGGGAACGCCGATGCGCGTGACCATGCGAGAACTCCCGATCCGAACGCCCGCTCCAGCCAATCCGGCCGATCCGATCTGGTAACCCCGATCTGGTAACCGGGGAAACCATCGGTGTGGCGGATTGTCTCAGCAAAGTCACTATACGGCCGGCGGACGGAGAGAATCTCTGCAAAGCCTTGCATGAATCCCCCATAGTGTGGTGGTGCTTTCGCACGATCCGCCACGTCTTCGAATAAAATTGCATGCACACCCTGGACGCCCTGGACCACAAGATCCTGCGCCTTCTCCGCAAGGACGGCCGGATGAGCAACGCCAAGCTGGCGGCGGAGGTCGGGCTGTCGCCATCGGCCTGCCTGCGCCGCCTGCACATGCTGGAGCATTCCGGCGTCATCCGCGGCTATACCGCTATCATCGAGACGGCGGACGAGGAGCGGTCGGTGACCGTGATCGTCCAGATCACGCTGGAACGGCAGACCGACGATTACCTCCGCCGCTTCGACGCCGCCGTCCGCCGCTGTCCGGAGGTGCGGGAATGCTACCTGCTGTCGGGCAGTTCCGACTATCTGCTGCGGGTGGTGGCGCAGGACCCCGGCGATTACGACCGCATCTACAAGGACTCGCTGTCGCGCCTGCCGGGCGTGGTGCGCATCCAGTCGAGCTTCGCCATCCGCAGTGTGGTGCGTCCCGGCAGCCTGCCGGCGCTGGAGGAGTCCGCCGACTGAAGCCCTGTTATCCGAACAGGTCCAGTTCCGGGTCGGGGGCGGTTTCCGGGTGGGTCAGGTCGGTGCAGCCGATGCCGATCAGGCGGAAGGCGCGGCCGTCGACCTCGCGCTCCAGCAGGGCGATGCCGGCGGCCAGGATCGCCTCGGCCGAGCGGGTCGGCTCCACCCGGCGGGAGCGGGTCAGCTGCTGGAAATCCTTGGTCTTCAGCTTCAGAACCACGCTGCGGCCCAGCAGCCCTTCACGTTCCAGCCGGCGGGCGACCTTGTCGGCCAGCGGGCGAAGCTCCTGCGCCAGGGCGGGCAGGGTGGTGACGTCCCAGTCGAAGGTTTCCTCCGACGAGATGCTCTTGCTCGGCGATTCCGGATGCACCCGGCGGGAATCCTCGCCGCGGGCGTAGCTGTAGAGCACCCGGCCCATGGCGCCGTAGCGCTTGACCAGCCAATGCTCGTCCTTGTCCTGCAAATCGCCGACGCGGGTGATGCCGTCGGCGAACAGCTTACGCTCCAGCGCCGGGCCGACGCCCCACAGGATGGTGACGCGCTTGGGCGCCAGGAAGGCCGCCGCCTCCGCCCGGCCGAGCGCCGAGAAGCCGCGCGGCTTGTCGAGGTCGGACGCGATCTTCGCCAGCAGCTTGTTGTAGCTGAGGCCGATCGAGGCGGTGATGCGCAGCTCGCTCTCGAACCGGCGGACGATCTCGACCAGCGCCTGGGCCGGGCTGATGCTGAGCCGGTCCTCGACGCCGGTCAGGTCGAGATAGGCCTCGTCGATGCTGATCGGCTCGACCAGGGGGGTGAAGGCCTCCATGATCGCGCGGGCCTGGTGGCCGACCTCTTTGTACTTGGCGATGTTGGGGCGGATGATGGTGGCGTCGGGGCAGCGGTCCAGCGCCTCGCGGATTGTCATGGCGGAGCGGACGCCCGACATGCGCGCGACATAGCAGCAGGCGGCGACCACCCCGCGATGGTCGTCGCCGCCGACGATCACCGGCCGGCTGGCCAGCTCCGGCCGGTCGCGCTTCTCCACGGTGGCATAGAAGCTGTCGCAGTCGATGTGGCCGATGGACAGGCTGTGCAGCTCCGCATGGCGGAACAGCCGCCGGCTGCCGCATTTCGGGCAGCGCGTCAACTCGCCCGATCCTGCGCTTGGCAGGGCGGCGGCGCAGTCGCGGCAGACGCTGTGCTGCGCACTGTCTTGGGGCGCGGTCATCGTGGCTGACCCGTGGCTTTCTCGGTCCGGCGGTCGGAAAGGCCGAGAGTAGCAATACGCGGCAGTGGGGGCCAGTGTTTGGGTACGTATGGTGAACGGAACTGACAGTCTGTGTCAGGGCCGGATCAGCGCCGTATCAGGGCTTGCCGCTGGCCGGCGGGGAGTGCGCCGGCAGGTGGTCGAGCGGCAAGGCACCGCCGGCCTTGACCGTCTGGATGGCGAAGTTGCTGCGGATGTCGGCGACGCCCGGTAGCTTCAGCAGGGTTCCCAGAAGAAACTTCTCGTACCCGGCCAGTTCGGGAACGACGACTTGAAGCAGGAAGTCGGACTCTCCCGAGACCAGATGGCAGGACACCACCTCCGGCAGCGCCTTCACCGCTTCGCGGAAGGCGGTCGCCTCGCGGTCGTGGTGGCGTTCCACCTTGATACCGACGAACACGGTCAGGCCAAGGCCGACAGCCTTGCGGTCGAGCGAGGCATGGTAGCCGGCGATGACGCCCGCCTCTTCGAGCAGGCGAACCCGGCGCAGGCAGGGGGAGGGCGACAGCCCGACCTCCTCGGCCAATTCGACATTGGTCAGCCGGGCGTCGCGCTGCAAAGCCGCCAGAATGCGGCGGTCGATGGCATCGAATTTCATAATTGGCACGACCTTTATACCGAACGCCAATTCTTTGGCATGATCCACCAGGATACTGCTTTCCAGCAGCGCAACTCGCAAGGACCTGCCAGCGCTCCCGGAGCTAAATTCGGTCATCGATTTCGGACGAAGGAGGCGAAAATGCCGGGACTTTCGATCTTCGTCGGCGCGCTGGCGGTGGCCTATCTGGTGCCGGGGGCCGACATGCTGCTGCTGTTGCAGACGGGGGCGCGGCAGGGACGGCGGCATGCGCTGGCGACGGCGCTCGGACTGGCGCTGGCGCGGGCGACCCATGTGGCGCTGGCCGCCCTGGGGCTGGCGGCGCTGCTGCAAACCGCGCCTGCCGTCTTTGATCTCGTCCGCATCGCCGGAGCCGCCTATCTGGTGTGGCTGGGCATCGGCGTCCTGCGCATGCCGCCGCTTACCGCCGCTGCCGCGGGTGGTGTGGCGGGACTGCAGGGGGAGGGAGGCGCTGCATCCTACCTTGCCGACATTCTGCGCGGCCTGTTGACCAACCTGCTGAATCCGAAGGCTTTGTTGTTCTGCTCGGTCCTGCTGCCGCAATTCATCCAGACCGATGCCGGCGGCGTCGCGGGTCAGTTCGCCCTGCTGGGCGCGATTCTGGTCGGCGTCGGGATGGCCTTCGACGGCCTCTATGCCCTGGCCGGTGCGGCGCTTGCCGGACTGGTCGCCCGCCACCGGATCGTGGAGGCGGTGCAGCGCTGGAGTTTCGCCGCCCTGCTGATCGGCTTCGGCCTGCGGCTCGCCGCCGTTCAGCGGCTGTAGGGATTATCTGAGAACATCCCCACCCACCGCCAGCCGGCCGGCGACGACGGCGGCCTGGGTGCGGCTGACGACGTTCAGTTTGCGCAGGATGCTGGAGACGTGGACCTTCACCGTCTGCTCCGACACGTTCAACTCGCCGGCGATCTGCTTGTTCAGCTTGCCGTCGACGATCATCGTCAGGATGCGCAGCTGCTGCGGCGACAGGGAGGCGAAGCGGCGGGCGGCGTCTGCCTCGTCGGCTTCCGTCGAGGCGGCGGACAGCGGCGGCGCCCAGGTCTCGCCGGACAGGATGGCGCGGATGGCGTCGGCCATCGCCGGCATCGACAGCGATTTCGGGATGTAGCCCGACGCGCCATAGGCGAGCGCCCGGCGGATGGTGTCGGAATCCTGCAGGGCCGACAGGATGGCGACCGGCACGGTCGGGTGGTGAGCCAGCATCAGGAACAGGCCGGCGAAGCCGTGGGTGCCGGGCATGTTGAGGTCGAGAAGAACGAGGTCGATGTCGTCGGGTCCTCGCCCCACCGCGGTCATCACCGAGTCGAGGTCCGGGCATTCGATCACCCGTACCTCCGGCATCGCCTTGCCCAGCGCGTCGCGCAAGGCGGCCTGGACCAACGGATGGTCGTCGCCGATGACGATGGTCGTTTGTCCGGCCGTCGTTTTTTCGGCCGTCGCTTCTTGTCCTGCCGCGCTTACTGCGCTGTCCTCGCCCATGGCTTCCGCACTCCCCCCATTTGCGGCCGCCCGGCTTTTGTCCGGTTCCGGCCTTACCGTTCGGCCACGGCCGCCGTCTGCAGCGCCGCCCCGTTCAGGAAGCGGCGCAGCGACGCCGGCTTCACCGGTTTGTAGAGCACGCCGCAGCCGCAACGCTCCGCCTCGGCCCGCACCGCTTCGGAACGGTCGGCGGTCAGCAGCAGCCCCTTGACCGGACGGTCCCACAATTCCCGCAACCGTTCCAGAACCGCAAGCCCCGTCTGCTCGCCGCCGCCCGCAGTGCCGATGTGATAATCGACGCAGACCACATCGGGAAGCGCCCCGTCGAAGGGAGCCAGCGCCGCCAGCGCCCCGGTGACGTCCGACGCCGTCGCCACCCGGCAACCCCATTGGCCGAGAAGGGCGCGCAGGCCGGCCAGGATCGGCTCCTCGTTGTCGATGCACAGCACCAGCAGCCCGGCCGACAGGGCGGCGGGGGTGGAGACCGGGCGGTCGACCGGCGCGGCGCGGGCCTGCTCCAACGGCACCTCCACCGCGAAGCCGGTGCCGCGCCCGACGGTGGAGCGCAGGCTGACGGGATGGCCGAGCAGCCGGGCGATGCGGTCGACGATGGCGAGGCCGAGGCCCAATCCCTTGTCGGCGGGGTTGCCGCCGCCGTTTTCGCCGCCCAGCCGGCGGAACTCCTCGAACACCTCGCGGCGCTTTGCCTCGGGGATGCCGGGGCCGGTATCCCACACCTCGATGCGCAGGCGGTCGCCATGAATGGGGTCGCGGCGGCGGCGGCAGCCGAGCAGCACCCGGCCCTTCGGCGTGTAGCGGATCGCGTTGGACAGGAAGTTCTGCAGCACCCGGCGCAGAAGCTGCGGGTCCGACCGCACCACCGCGCCGCAGCCGACCACCTTCAGCGTCAGGCCGCGTTCCTGCGCCAGGGCGGAGAACTCCACCCCCAGCCCGCCCAGCAGTTCGTCGATGGCGAAGCTGCGCATCTGCACCCGGACATTGCCGGCGTCCAGCGAGGAGATGTCGAGCAACCCGCCCAGCAGCATCTCGGTCGAGCGCAGGGAAGCGGCGGCGTTGTCGATCATGCCGCATTCGGCCGCCCGCTGGTCGGGCGTCGGCAGGGCCCCCCGCATGCTTTCCTCCAGCGCCGAGACGAACAGGCGGGCGGCGTTCAGCGGCTGCAGCAGGTCGTGGCTGGCGGCGGCCAGGAAGCGGGTCTTGCTGGCGTTGGCCGCCTCGGCCTCCGCCTTGGCCTGCTGCAGGGCGTCGGTGCGCTCCCGCACGCGGTGCTCCAGGCTTTCGTTGGCCTCGCGCAACGCCTCGGCGGCGCGGTAGCGCTCGGTCACGTCGGTGTAGGTGGAGACGTAGCCGCCCTCCGGCAGCGGGTTGGCGACGATTTCCAGCACCGTGCCGTCGGGACGCCGCCGCTCGTAGCGGTAGGGCCATTGCTGGTTGGCGGTGTCGCGGTTGGTCAGCAGCGCCTTCATGTCGTGGGCGCTGTATTCGCCGCGCCGCTCGTTGAAGCGGACGAGGTCGGCGAAGGGCACGCCCACCCGCACCATGTCCGCCGGCAGGTCGAGCAGCTCCAGATAGCGGTGGTTCCAGGCGGCGATGCGGTGGTCGGCGTCGATCACGCAGATGCCCTGGCCGATGTTCTCCAGCGTCGCCTGCAGCAGTTTCCGGTTGAAGCGCAACGCTTCCGACGCCTCGTCCAGCATCGCCATGGCGTCGCCGCGCGACAGCGACCGGCCCTGCAGCGAGGCGGCCATCACCACCCGCGCCGACGCGGCACCGATGGCGCCGGCAATCAGCGTCTCGGTGAAGCGGACGGCGTCGAGGTCGGCGGGGCCGGTCTCGCCCTTGCGGCCGGCGGAGTTGAGGAGGCCGCCTCCGGCGGCGTAGGCGAGATAGCCGCCTCTGGCGGCGTAGGCGTCGAAGGCGGCGTTGCCGCGCTCCGCCCCGACGAAACGGATGGCGAGCGCGCGCAGGTCGGCGAGCTTGGCCAGCGCCTGGGGGGTATCGTCCTCGTCGCGGTCGGCGGTGGCGGTGGTGTAGAAGACGGCCTGGGTGCGCTCCACCGCGCTGGGGCGGGCCAGCAGGGAGCCGGCGACGAAGGCGATCAGGTTGGCCAGCAGGCTCCACAGGCTGGCGTGGGAGATGGGGTCCAGCCCCTCGATCCCGAACAGCGCCTGCGGGCGCAGCCAGCCGATGCCCCAGGGGCCGAAATCCAGGAAATCGGCGGACACCGGGATGATGCCGCCCATCGACGGCACCAGCAGCGTGTAGACCCACAGCAGGAAGCCGGCGCCCAGCCCCGCCAGTGCGCCGACCCGGTTGGCGCGCGGCCAGTAGAGCCCGCCGAAATAGGCCGGCCCGAACTGCGCCACCGCGACGAACGAAAGCAGGCCGATGACGGTCAGCGGGTAATCGCGGTCGACCAGCCGGTGCATGACATAGGCGAGCAGCAGGATCCCCAGCACCGACAGCCGCCGCACCAGCAGCAGCGTGCCGACCATGTCGCGCCGGCCGACGCGGGCGGCGAAGCGGGGACGGCTGAGCAACAGCGGCATCACCACGTCGTTGCACAGCATGGTGCTGAGCGACACCGCCGCGACGATGACCATGCCGGTCGCCGCCGACAGGCCGCCGATGAAGGACAGCAGGCTGAAGCCGCTCGCCCCCGCCGCGATGGGCAGCGTGATCATGAAGGTGTCGGGGTTGATCCCTCCAGTTCCATTGCTTCCGGGGCCGAACGTCACCAGACCGGCCACCGCGATGGGGATCATCAGGGCGCTGAGCGCCAGCAGGTAGGTCGGGTACATCCAGGCGGCGGCGCGCAGATGGCGGGGGCTGTCATTCTCCACCGTCATCACATGGTACATCTGCGGCAGGCAGAGGAAGGCGATGATCGAGATCGCCGTGTTCGACCACCAGGTCGGGTCGGTGAAGTCGGGCGACAGCAGCGGATCGGCCTGCGGCCGGGCGATCAGGTCGGTATAGCCGTCGAACATGCCCCAGACGATGAAGGCCGCCACCGCCAGGAAGACGGTCAGCTTCACCAGACTCTCGAAGGCGATGGCCAGCATCAGGCCGCGGTGATGCTCGCTGGCGTTGATGTGGCGGACGCCGAACAGGATGGTGAAGACCGCCATCGACAGCGCCACCGCGAAGGCGGTGTCGCCCCAGATCGGCGGCGGCAGGGCGGCCGGAGCGGCCAGCGAGGGTGCGGTCAGAACGTCGAAGCTGGCGGCCACCGCCTTCAGCTGCAAGGCGATGTAGGGCAGCACGCCGACCAGCGCGGTCAGCGTCACCAGCGCCGCCACCGCCTGACTCTTGCCATAGCGGGCGCCGATGAAGTCGGCGATGGAGGTGACGTTCTGCGCCTTGGTGATGGCGATGGTCTTGGTCAGCACCGGCCGCGCCGCCAGCAGCAGGATCATCGGCGCCAGATAGATCGGCAGGAAATCGAAGCCGCTGGCCGACGCCCGCCCGACCGAGCCGTAGAAGCTCCAGCTGGTGTTGTAGATGCAGAGCGTCAGCGCATAGAGGATGCCGGCCGCCCGTGGCGACGCCGACAGCAGCGCACCCCCGGCGGTGCGGCGGTCGCCCCACCAGGCGATGGCGAACAGCACCCCCAGATAGGCCGCCGAAACGGCCAGCACCAGCCAACTCTGCACGACCGACGGACCTCTTGCCGGGGGAGGGGAAATGGTGCCTGAGCCTATCTCAAGGTTTGACCCGCCAACAACGGCCGGGCTCGATGTTGCCCAAAAACTGTGCAGAGCTGAACGAAGGTAGGGGGCGCACATGGTTCGCCGTTCGAACTATTCTGCGCCTGTCGGACGCCGCCGTCCCGGTCGCCGCTGGTGCGACGGTTGGCGTTCCTGCTCCCGGCCTTGGGCAGCCGCTCAGGATCGGGGACCGCCGAAGCGGCCGTTTCCGTCTCCTCCCTCGTACGGGGACGGCCGCTTCCGCGCCTGCCGTTTTGGACCGGCGGACGTGGGGCAAACGGGGGTCCCTGTCGGTTTACTGCGTCGTCCTCGCTGGGAAAGCGCCACGAACGGTCCAATCTATGGCAAGATGGTCCATCGTGAGGGAGACCGGCCGTCGGTGCCGGCCCCGGTGCGTGGCCTGAAACGGAAGACGGACGCCCAAGAGAATGCTGATCGACGCCTATTTGGGATTCCGGGTCGGGGACGTGGTCCTGGACCGTGCGGAACTGGCGGCCGGCACCGCCACCATCAAGGAAATCCACGTCGTTCCCTGTGACTGGGCGCATGGCCTGACCGGCATCGCCGTCATGGAGAATGGTGCCGAGCGTTTCATCGTCCAGCTGAAGAAGGTGCGCCCGGCCGAGGAAGAGGTCGAGACCGAAAGCAACGTCCGGCCGCTGCGGCATCGCGCGCGCTGAAATCGGTCGCTGAACACGGCAAGGCCCGCCGCCCCGGACCGGGGCGGCGGGCCTTCGCTTTTGCGGCGGCGGCGGAGTCGCCGCCAGCTCAGTGGCGAAGCTGGACGCGCCCGCCGTTCCTGCGCGCGTCGTCGACGCTGGCGATGACGGGAAGGCCGCGCAGGAAGGCGGCGCCGGTGTCGGTCGCCTCGAACAGGACATGGCCCTGGCGGTCCTGGCCGCGGAAACGGGCCTCGGTCGCCATGCCGGCATTGCGGACGGCAGCCGACAGTTCGGACACGGCCCTCCAGATGCGGGCGCGATGTTCGGCGGCGCTGGCGCAACCGGTCGCATCCGCGACGGCCAGCGTTACGGTAAAGGAATGAAGCTCGATCGCCATGGTGGCACCACGGAACTTGAAGTGCGGGATTGGAAAACCCGGATCGTTCCGGCCATCGCCGGATACGGTGCCGGCCCTAGGGATCGAGAAACTCAGTCGTAACGGGGAAGCTTCGACAGGACGATGTCGCTGATGAGGCCGCGGAGCTGGCTGACCGGGAGCTGTTCGACCGGAATGCGGACGGCGCGGGCGTAGGTCTCGCAAACGTGCCAGGCATGGTCGGGTTCGACCAGGATGTGCCGGGCGAGATCATGTTCATCGGCGTTCGCCCGACCGGGGAGCGCCTTTTCACAGGCCAGGACGGTTTGCACCATGTCGCTGGCCAGACTGTGCAGATTCATGGATGGCACCTTCCCATGTTCGGGATTTTGTTGGGAACACGAACAGACTAGACCTTCGGACCGGTTTCCACAATGGTGCCTATGACGTTCGGCTGTGACAATTCAACGATGGTGTCGCATCGAACATTTCGGCGCCCGGTTCGGCGATGCCGCCGCGGACCGGCCGATATCGTCATCAACATAGGTCGGGGCGAAATATTCCGCCTGTGACCGTTTCGCGGGTCTGACGCGGCAAATTCCGGCCCGATCCTTCGGCAATCCCCTCTTGCGCCGGGCGCGGTTTTGCCCATGGGGTGGAGGCGGCGATTGCCGCCGGTCAGGTCCGGATCAGGCCGTCCTGCTTCGGCGGGGCCGGCGTTGGGGTTGGAGTCGGGGTGGCGGGCGGCGAAAGCTGCCAGTTGTCCAGCGCCCGCCTCAGCGCGTCCAGCCCGGCGCCGGCGGAGGATTTCGCCTCGTCGGCGGCGCGGGTGATGGCGGCGCAGAGCGCGGCGCGGCGTTGGGGATCGTCGCGGCTTTCCTCCAGCGCGCGGCCGAGATCATCCGTCGTGTTGCCGCCCCTGGCGTCGGGCTGCGCCGTCTTCGGGTCGATGCCCAGCAGCGGCAGCAGATACTCCCGCCCCTTCTCGCGCGCCACCGCCACCGCCTTGTCGCCGAACCGCTCAGCCGCCGCCAGACCGGTGTCCCAGGCGCCGAGTGCGGCCGAGACGGTGGGGCTGCAGCGGCCGGCCGGGTCCTCCGGCGGCATCGTCGTCTGGGCGTGCAGCGGTGCGGCGCTCAGCAGCAGGGCGGCGAGGGCCGAGATGCCAAGGCGGCGGAGGGGATTGATGGGGCACGTCATGCGGGAGGACCTGCGGTCGAAGGGGGCCTTCGGCAGATTTGGGGAGGCGGCGGACAGCTTTCCATGCCCCCCTTCATGGGGCGAGGTCCGGCCGGTGCGGTGGCGGGAAAAGCGGCGATATGCCGCGACCTGTGGCGATTTTGCTACCGAATGACGTTTTCATGGCGTTTACATGACATGCCGCCGCTGCACCGCACCGCGAAGCGTGGTAAGAGCAGCCCGAAATCTCACCAGTCCCTTATCCAGATACAGGCGAGTCACCGTCCCATGCTGCTGCGCGCATTCCGTTCGCTGATGCCGAAGGAGGAACGCTTCGTCGACCAGTTCGTCGAGCAGGCCCGCCATATCGTGGCAGCCGCCGCCGCCCTGGAAGCGGTGATGGACGCAGGGCCGGACGACCGAACGCAGAAGATCGCGGCGCTGAAGCGGGTGGAGAAGGACGCCGACCGCATCGCCAAGGATGCCGGGCGCGACCTGCATCGCGCCTTCATCACGCCGTTCGACCGGTCGGACATCCTGTCGCTGATCAACGCGCTGGACGACGCCATCGACCTGATGGACGAGGTGCCGCGCCATGCCGGCCTGTACGGCGTCGAGGTGTTCGACGAGCCGATGCGCCGCTTCGTCGCCCTGATCCGCCAGCAGGCCGACGTGCTGCTGGAACTGATGCCGCTCCTGGGCGCCATCGCCCGCAACGCCGAGCGGATCGACCATCTCTGCGGCCGGCTGTCCGATCTGGAGGACGAGGCCGACGATGTGCTGCGCGACGCGCTGAAGGCGCTGATCGCGGAGAAGCCGGACATGATCGCCTTCCTCGGCCGGCGCGAGCTGTACGAGATGCTGGAGGCGGTGACCGACCGTTGCGACGACGTCGGCGACCTTGTCGCGGGCATCACGCTCGATCAGGTCTGAGGCGGCGTCGATGGAGGCCCTGCAACTCGGTCTGCCGGCGATCGTCGTCATCGTCTTCGTGGCGCTCGCCTTCGACTTCATCAATGGCCTGCACGACGCGGCGAACTCCATCGCCACCGTGGTGTCGACCCGCGTGCTGTCGCCCAAGCTGGCGGTCCTGTGGGCGGCCTTCTTCAACTTCATCGCCTTCCTGTTCTTCGGCCTGCATGTCGCCACCACCATCGGCACCGGGCTGGTCGATCCGCTGGTGATGGACCCGGCGGTGATCCTGGCGGCGCTGGTCGGCGCCATCGGCTGGAATCTCATCACCTGGTGGCTGGGTCTGCCGTCCTCCTCCTCGCACGCGCTGGTCGGCGGCATCGCCGGGGCGGGCATCGCCAAGGCGGGGTTCGGCGCCATCGTCGCCAGCGGCTTCACCAAGACGGCGGTCGCCATCGTTCTGTCGCCGGGCATCGGCCTGCTGCTGGCGCTGCTGCTGATGCTGGTGGTGTCCTGGGTTCTGCGCCGCGCCGCGCCCTTCACGGTCGACCGGCAGTTCCGCCACCTCCAGCTGGTTTCGGCGGCGCTCTACAGCCTGGGCCATGGCGGCAACGACGCGCAGAAGACGATGGGAATCATCGCCGTGCTGCTGTTCAGCCAGGGCATGCTGGGCGATACCTTCCACGTTCCCTTCTGGGTCATCATCGCCTGTCAGGTCGCGATGGGGCTGGGCACGATGATGGGCGGCTGGCGCATCGTCCGCACCATGGGGTCGCGCATCACCGACCTGAAGCCGTATCAGGGCTTCTGCGCCGAGACGGCGGGCGCCATCACGCTGTTCGGCGCGACGTGGCTGGGCATTCCGGTGTCGACCACCCACACCATCACCGGCGCCATCGTCGGCGTCGGCTCCGCCCGCCGCACCTCGGCGGTCCGCTGGGGGCTGGCGGGGCGAATCGTCTGGGCCTGGGTGCTGACGATTCCCGCCTCCGGCATCGTCGCCTGGCTGTCCTACCTGCTGGTCGCCGCCGTGCTGCGCCCGTAAGGGCGCCTTTCCGGGGGGAGAACGCCCGCAGAACGATGGGGCGAAAGGATAAGCCCTTCGTGATGCAGCGCGGCCTTGACCCGCAAGGGCGGTAACGGCAGGATCG
The DNA here is from genome assembly GCF_008364795.1 of Azospirillum oryzae. Lineage (GTDB taxonomy): Bacteria > Pseudomonadota > Alphaproteobacteria > Azospirillales > Azospirillaceae > Azospirillum > Azospirillum oryzae. The sequence continues at coordinate 14,584 of NZ_VTTM01000012.1, forward strand.
GTGCGGTGGAGACAGGATACCGGTCATGCCGCATATCGAACGCACCGATCAAGGTGAGCAGTATGTGTTTCCCGGCACCGAACGCCGGACGGTCCCCGGCTTGCCCTATGCGGCGGAAGCCGACGGCCAGCTGACCCTGCATTTCTACGCCCCGCCCGACAAATCCGAACGCCGCCCGCGCCCGACCTCGGCGCGCGCGCTGTCGTCCACGCCCCTGCCGGTGACGGCGCTGCCGGCCAATGCGGCGATGGCCCCCGCGATGGCACAGGCGCAGACGGCGCCGGCGGCGACCGACTCCGCGCCGCAAAGCCTGTTCGGCCGCCGGCTCGCCCATTTTCCGCGGGTGTTCGACCAACCCTGAGCGGTGGACGCCCGACCGGTCTCAGGCGGTGCCGGTGCGGCTCCGCGTGGCGTCCAGAGTGCGGGTGACTTGGCGCAGCAGGACCTCGCGGTCATAGGGCTTGCCGACGTGCCCGTTCATCCCGGCCTCGCGGCAATCCCGCCGTTCCTCCTCGGACGAACCCGCGGTCAGCGCCAGGATCGGCAGGTCGCCGCGCGGCGGCGGCATCGCGCGGATGGTGCGGCTCGCCTCCAGCCCATCCATCCCCGGCATCTGCACGTCCATCAGCACGAGGTCGTAGTCGCCGGCTTCCACCGCCTCCACCGCCGCGGCACCGTCGGCCACCAGATCGATGGCGTAACCGCTGTCGCGGAACAGGGCTGCCAGCAGTTCACGGTTGATCGCAAGATCCTCGGCGATCAGCAGGCGCGGCGGCCCCGGGGAGCGTTCGGGGGAGCGCTCGGTGGTATGGACGGCGGGACGGGCTGCGGGGGACGGGGAGGGCAGACCGGCGGCCGTTGCCGGGCGTGCGGCTCCTCCGTCTTGCCGGGCGGCGATGCGGGCGAGCTGCCGGCGCAGGTCGTCGATGGCGAAGGGCTTGGCGATCATCGCGACGTCGGGGCCGAAGGCGGACGGGGTGCCGGCGGCATGGGCGGCGAAGCCGGAGGCCAGCAGCACCGGCAGGCCGGGGCGCATGCGGGCGGCGTGCCGCGCCAGCTCCGTCCCGTCCATGCCCGGCGGCATGACGACGTCGCTCAGCAGCAGGTCCAGCGGCTCATGCCCGTCGAGCACCACCAGCGCCTCGTTGGCGTTGGCCGCCGCGATCACCCGATGCCCCCAGCCGCGCAGCAGCCCGGCCACCATGTCGCGCACCGTCGGGTCGTCGTCCACCAGCAGGACCGACAGCGGCCCGGAAAACGGCGGCCAGGACGGAACGGGGGCCGGAGCGGGAGGTGCCGGGGCAGAATCCAGGATAAAGTCCGGTGCGGCGGCCGGCCCGACCGGCGGCGTCCCCGCCTCCTTGGGGGCCGACTCCGCCGCCAGCAGGCGGCTCGCCGGCAGGCGCACCGTCACCGTGGTGCCGACGCCCAGCGTGCTGCGCAGAGAAAGGGTGCCGCCATGCAGTTCGACCAGCCGCTTGGTCAGGGGCAGGCCCAACCCGGCGCCCTCCACCTCGCGGCTGGCGGCGTTCCCGGCACGGGCGAAGGGCTCCAGCACGCGGTCGATGTCCTCGGCCGGGATGCCGAGCCCGGTGTCGATGACGCGGATCACCGGCGCGCCGTCGTCCAGGGCGGCGGACAGCGTCACCGACCCGCCCGACGGCGTGTATTTCACCGCGTTGGCGATCAGGTTCAGCAGGATCTGTCGGATGCGGCGGTCGTCGCCGTGCAGGTTGCGCACCGCCGGCTCCACCACCGCCGACAGCAGCACGCCGGCGTGTTCGGCCCGCGGGGTCAGCATGCGGACGGCGAAATCGGCGGCATCGTCCAGGTCGCAGGGGCCCTCTTCGAGCGTCAGCGCCCCGGCTTCCGCCCGCGCATGGTCGAGGATCTCGTTGATCAGCTCCAGCACATGCTGGCCGGAATCGCGGACATTGGCGGCATATTGCCGGTATGAGGGCGTGCCGACCGGCCCTTCCGCCTCGCGGGCGATCAGGTCGGAGAAGCCGATCACCGCGTTCAGCGGCGTGCGCAGCTCGTGGCTCAGACCCGCCAGGAACTCGCCCTTGTCACGGTTGGCGGCCTCGGCGGCCCGGCGCGCGGTCTCCGCCATGTCGCGGGCCTGATCCAGTTCGGCGACGAGCCGCGCGGTCTCGTCGCGCTCGGCGCTGGTCCGCTCCACGGCGCTGCGCGCCTCGGCCAGGGCCACCTGCGCCTTGCGCTCGCGGTCGAGGTAGCGCAGGCCCCAGCCCAGCATCGCCAGGATCGCCAGCAGCCCGACGGCGGTCTCCAGCACCGTGTGCAGGGTGCGGGTGCGCCAGTCGGCCATCGCCTCGTCCCGGCCGATGCCGGTCAGCACCACCAGACCATAATCGCGCACCGTCCGGTAGGCGGCGATGCGCGACACCCCGTCCAGCACCGACTGCAGCAGCAATTGGCCTGCCGGCGCCTCGCGCAGCTTCGACTGGAACAGCAGCCCGGCGGCCACCGATCTGCCGACCGACTCCCCGGTGGCCGGGCGGCGGGCGATGACCTCGCCGGCCGGGCCATAGACGCCGATCAGCGGATCGAACTCGACCCCCAGCAGGGCGTAGAAATCGGTCAGCGAGTCCACCCGGATCGTGGCCGACGCCATCCCGACGAAACGCCCTTCATCGTCATACAGGGGACGCGAGACCGGGAAGACCGGCGGCTGGCCGGCGCCGCGGACGGCCTGCGCCGCACCGACATGCAGGCGCGCGCCGCCGCGCAGGGCCGCCAGCCCGGCCGGATCGGCGAAGTCGGCGATGCGGTTGGGAAAGCTGGCCGATTCCAGGACGGCCCGGCCGTCGGCGTCATAGATCCAGATGGCGTCGGCGCCCTCGAGCTGGGCGGCATATTCGCGCAGCCGGGTCCAATGCTTCAGGTCGCGCACCTTCTGCGGGCCGCCGGCCTCCGCCACCATCGCCGCGGTCTGGTCGAGCGCCACGTCGGCAGTGCGCACCGTGCGGTGGACATGGTCGTCGACCAGCCGGGCCATGTCCCGGACCATGGCGAAGCGGCGCTGCAGCGTGTCCTGGTAATCGTGGTAGATCCGGTGGCCCGCATTGCCCGCCAACGCGGCCAGCACCACGACCATCACCAGCGCGCCCCGTAGGAAGCGTCCCACGAATCCCCCTTCTTATGCCGTCTTCATGTGCCGCCTTCTTGTGGCGATGCGCGACGCGGCCCGAACAATGCTTCAGGCTCAAACTATCACGAATCCGGGCGGCCCGATGCGGGATTCGACCGGACGGCCCCTCGGGGTTTGTCCTGATGGCCCGCCGCTTTTCGGAAGGATCGGTCAGGCTTCCTGGACGGTTTCGATCTCCGACAGGTCGGACAGGCGGCGGGCCAGACGTTCGGTGCAGCGGATTTCGAGGATGCCGAAGCCGGCGTTGGGGGCGATGGTGTGCAGGTCGCCGGCCATGCCGTTCTCGCTGGCCAGCCGCCGCACCCGCTCCACCATCGCGTCGCGTTCCGGCCGCCCCGGGCGCAAACCCGGCAGCGGGCGGGTGAAGTGGAGCTTGTAGCGCTTGAAGATCGAAGGGGCCATCAGGTCACGGGTGCGAAGTGGGGGCGGTCACGAGGGGAGTCGGGTCCCTGGATGCCGTCCCCCGGATCTCGCACAGGCCGGCGGTGCGACGCCAGCCTGAAAAGGCCCCATGCCGGACACTTGTTTCGGTCGCTTACTTCTTGGGTTCGACGTTTTCGGCGCCGGCGCGGGTGCCGCCGAAGCGGTCGGCGCCCTTGGCGTCGGGGGCGTCCGGCTTCTTGTGGTTGCCGGTGTTCTGCTCGCCGTCGGTGTGGCGGACGGTCTGTTCGGTGTGGGGCTGCTTGTTCTGCTGGCCGGTCATCGGTTGGGTCTCCCTTATATAAGGTGTCCCCCCTTAACCGGATCGGCCCGCTTTGGTTTCGGTCGTGGTTGCGGTTGACCTCAGCTTTGCCGGGCGATGGCCTGCGCCAGCGCCATCCACCGCTCCTCCTCCTCCGCCCCCTCATCGGCGTCTCGCAGCGCGCGCAAGGGGGGCCAGACGCCGAGCCGGCTGGAGCGGCGCAGCGCGATGAAGCGGTCGAGTTCCTCCGCGGTCGGCAGCCGGTCGTCCTTGCGCTGGTTGCAGCGGCGGTGCGCCAGCACGACGTTGGCCGGATCGTCGATCCCGCCATAGGCCTGGGGGATCAGGTGGTCGAAGGTGGCCTTCGCCCCCACCGGCCCGTCGCAGAAGAAGCAGCGCCCGCCCTGCTGGACGTCCATCAGCCTGGCATCGTCCGGCGTCACGGGCATGGCGCTCTCCAGTCTGTCGGCAGGGTTAGAGGTCGCGTTCGACGCTGCCCCACAGGTCGTATTCGTCGGCATGCTCGATGGTGACGTCGACCATGTCGCCCGGCTTCAGGCCGGTCTCGCCGTTCAGGAAGACGTTGCCGTCGATCTCCGGCGCGTCGGCGTAGGAGCGGCCGATGGCGCCGTCCTCGTCGACCTCGTCGATCAGCACGCCCAGCGTATAGCCGACCTTCTGCTGGAGCCGCTCGGCGCTGATCGCCTTCTGCGTCTCCATGAAGCGCTCCCAACGCTCCTGCTTGACCTCTTCCGGGACGGCGCCGGGCAGGTCGTTGGCGGCGGCGCCCTCCACCGGCTCGTACTTGAAGCAGCCGACGCGGTCGAGCTGGGCCTCCTTCAGCCAGTCCAGCATGAACTGGAAGTCCTCCTCCGTCTCGCCGGGGAAGCCGGTGATGAAGGTGGAGCGCAGGACCAGATGCGGGCACTCGTCACGCCACTTGCGGATGCGGTCCAGCTGCTTTTCCTGGGCGGCCGGGCGGCGCATCGCCTTCAAGACGGTGGGCGAGGCATGCTGGAACGGGATGTCGAGATAGGGGAGGATCCTGCCCTCCGCCATCAGCGGAATGACCTCGTCAACATGCGGGTAGGGATAGACGTAGTGCAGGCGGACCCACAGGTCGAAATTCGCCAGCTCGTTGCACAGGTCGAAGAAGCGGGTGCGGACCTCGCGGTCGTACCATTTCTCCGTCTTGTACTTCACGTCGACGCCGTAGGCGCTGGTGTCCTGCGAGATGACCAGCAGTTCCTTGACGCCGGCGACCGCCAGCTTCTCCGCCTCGCGCAGGACCGAATGAATCGGCCGGCTGACCAGATCGCCGCGCAGGGACGGGATGATGCAGAAGCTGCAGCGGTTGTTGCAGCCTTCGGATATCTTCAGATAGGCGTAGTGGCGCGGGGTCAGCCGCAGCCCTTCCGGCGGCACCAGATCGGTGAAGGGGTTGTGCGTCGGCGGCACCGCGTCATGCACCGCGCTGACCACCTGTTCATACTGGTGGGGACCGGTGACGGCCAGCACGTCGGGGTGGATTTGCCGGATCATGTCCGATTCCACGCCCATGCAGCCGGTGACGATGACCCGCCCGTTCTCCTTGATCGCCTCGCCGATGGCGTCCAGCGACTCCTTCTTGGCGCTGTCGAGGAAGCCGCAGGTGTTGACCAGAACGACGTCAGCGCCGTCGTAGCTGGGAGAGATCTCGTACCCCTCCGCGCGCAGGCGCGTGAGGATGCGCTCTGAGTCGACGAGCGCCTTGGGGCAGCCGAGGCTGACGATGCCGACCTTCGGGGCGCCCATGGTCTGGGCGGCGGCCGGCGATGCGGACTTCGGAACGGGGGATGTGGTCATCGCGCGCGTATACCGCCGAATCGAAGATTACGCCAGTGAAACATGGCAGCAGAGCGCGTGGGCATGGCCGATATGCTGATTTCGCCTGAGTTTGCCTGGAGTTTTCCGGCCTCCGGCCCTTTTGCCGGGCGCAAAGCAATGCGACAATTTGCAACAAAAAGATGAAGTGTTCGATGTTTCGTTTTTTGTTCTACCACGCTAATATACGTGGTGGTGTCATGATCGATGTGGCTGCCGCCTTACCGCGATAGCCGCCTGCCTTTTGGTACAGCCATCGTATAGCCACTAAACTTTGTAGAGTGGAACAAATGGACTTTGCAAAAGTGCGCGGCGTTTCTGCGGGCCGGATGGCGATGCGGAACAACGGGGCACCCATCGGTGCCGGCGCCACGGGAGCCGGATCCATCGGAGTGGCCATGGACTTCACCGAACCGGATCATGCCGGCGGCGCGTCGCCGCAGGCAATCGCCGATGTCATGCTTCAGATCGCCCACATCGCCGACAGCCTTGGTTATACCCACGGATTGAAGCCGTCGCAGTGGACGGCGCTGCGCTATTTCGCCGGTGCCAACAACAGCCAGCGCACGGTGTCGGCCTTCGCCGACTTCCACGCCACCACCCGCGGGGCCGCCTCGCAGATGGTGGAGGTGCTGGTGGGCAAGGAGCTGCTGGTCCGCGTGCCGGTTCCGGAGGACCGCCGCGTCACCCAGCTGCACCCGACGCCGAAGGCGCTGGAACTGCTGCGCCACGACCCGCTGAACGACTTCGCCGACGTCATCGCCGGGTTGCCGGGCGACGACCAGTACAAGCTGGCCGAGACGCTGACCAGCCTGCTGCGCGGCCTGCTGGAGAAGCGGCAGTCCGTCTGACTCGGGGCCGTCTGATCCAGGGCCGTCGGAACCGGGGCCGATCCGACCGCTGCCGTCAGGGCTTGCGACAGGCGGCGACCGCAGCCTCAAGGCCACGCTGATCGCGCTCGCTGAGGCGGTTGGCGACGAATCCCTCCCACACTCCGTTCCGCACCAGTTCCGACTGCACGCAGCGGCAATTGGCGGTGCAGGTCGCCGACGACACCCCGGCGCGCTCGCAACTCGACACGCAGGCCGCCTGGAAATCGCGTGCGGCAGGCGTCTCCACCGGCGACAGCTGCGCCGCGGCCCAGGCGATGCCGAACAGCAGCGGCTGGTGCAGCAGATAGACCGCAAGGCTGTGCCGCCCAGCCCATGCCAGAAGCCGTCCGCCGCCGCCGGTCACCTCCACGCCCTCGCCCATCGCCGGCCACAGGCGCGCCAGCCCGATTCCGGCCAGAACGCCGCCGATCCAGGGCAGCAGCGGGACGAAGTCGTTGGAGTCCGGCGCCACCGTGGTCAGCCCGATCCAGCGCAGCCACGGGCTGTCGAACAGCGGGAGGCTTTGCGTCGTCCCGATCAGCACAGCAACCGCCGCCGTCGCCAGGGTCACGGCGGCCGGCAGGCGGACGAAGGCAAGGCCGATGACGCTCGCCACCGCGATGTGGTGCAGCACGCCGAAGAAGATCGGGCTGTCGGGGAACAGGGCGTAGGACGCCGCCGAAACCGCCGCGGCCCCGGCCGCCACCCGTCCCAGCCGGCGCAGGAAGCGCCCCGGATCGAGCCCGTCGCGGGTCGCCAGCACCAGCCCGATGCCGGCCAGCAGCAGGAAGCTGGACAGGATCACGGCGCGCGCCGCCAGCCACAGCGGATCGCCCAGCAAATCGAAGCGGGCGAGCCCGAAATAGGTGGCGTCCCAGCTGCCGTGATAGGCCGCCATCGCGACCAGCGCCAGCCCGCGCGCCACGTCGATGGCCGGACGGCGGGAGCCCCGCGCAAGGTCCTGTGCCGGCGCGATGCCGATTGCCGTCATGATCCGGTCATCCCCACCCCGAAAATCCAACCCTCTCGCCGCCGCGCGGTGTCGTCCAGTCCCGGCGGCGTCCAGGCTGCCGCCTTTGCCGCGAGCCGGCGAAGGCCGGCGGCCGACACCAGCGCGTCGCTGTCATGGTCGCTGACCATACCGGACCGCCGCAAAGGGTGCGAGCCCAGCCGGCGCAGCGCCTCGTCCATTTCTGCGCCGTCGCGGATCTTGCGCTGGCCGAAGCCGGTGTGTTTCAGGAACAGGCGCGGGTAGATCTCCACCATCACGCTTGTCCCCGGCGCCGGATCCTCGAAGGGCCAGACCGCCAGCCGGCCGGGCAGGGCGGTGCGCAGCGCGCGCAGCACCCGCATGCCGGCCAGCGCGCCCTTGCCGACCTGCTTTGACCCGATCAGCTTGTAGGGGCTCTGCGGGTGACCCAGCCCGTCGGCGCGGCAGGCCCATTCGGTGGCGCGGTGCGGGTCCTCGTACCAGTCCGGCTGCGGCCCGCCATGCCAGAAGCCCAGCCCGTGCAGCGGATGGCTGGCGAAGGGGCCGCCGCTGAAGTCCGGCTCTCCGGCGCAGACCTCCTCCACCGCGTCCCACAGGTCGAAGACCGTCGCCTGCCGGCCGGGAAAGCCGCGCGCCGCCACCGCGAAGGGCAGGGAGAAGGCGCAGTCGATGCCGACCAATGTTGGTCCGACCGGGGCCGGTTCGCGCGCCAGTTCCGCGCGCAGCCAGTCGAACACCGCCGTCCGCGACCACCAGCCGCCGGGACCCTCGACCAGCCTGGGGGCGGCGTCGCCCGTCCCGCACTCCGCCACCGCGATGCCGGCATAGCGTTTGCCGCGGGCGCCGGACCAGTCGATGGCGATAAAGCGGCCGAAGGCGGGTGCCGCCGCTTTGCTCACAGTTCCGCCACCTCCACCACGCCCGGCACCGCCTTCAGGGCCGAACGGCTCTGCGCGGTGATGGTGTAGCTGCCGGGAAGTTCGATCTCGATTTCCTTCAGCGGGTCGACCTCCACCAGCACGTTGATGCGGCTCTTGCCGCGCGACAGCCGGTCGAGCGTGGCGCGCAGATGCTCGATCGGGCCGGGGTCGCGCAGCACGACGCGCAGGCCGGCGCTGACCGAGGCGACGGCCTCCTCCAGCGGCTTGATCTCCTGGCAGGTCAGGCGGACCTCCTCGCCGTTCAATTGGGCGTCCACCGTCATCAGCACCGGGCTATTAGGCTCAAGCATGGCGCGGTTAGCCGCCAGCACCTCCGAGAACAGCATCACCTCATAGCTGCCAGTGGTGTCCGACAGCTCGACGAAGGCGAAGCGGTTGCCAGACTTGGCGGTCTTCTCCTTCTTCGAGACGATGATGCCGGCCATCTTGTAGCGGGTGGAGCCGCCCTTCGCGATGGCGGTCTGGAGTTCGGCCGAACGCACCACCTTCATGCGGCCCAGCGGGCCGGAATAGGCATCTAGAGGGTGAGCCGACAGATGGAAGCCGATGGCGCCGAACTCGTGGTTCAGCTTTTCTAGCTGTTCCCATTCCTTAACTTTGGGCAGTCTTGGTTCCGGAAGGCCGCCCTCCCCGCGGCCGAAGAGGTTATCAGTGCCACCCGCGCGCTCAGCGGCCTCGGTTTGAGCATAGCTAATGATGCTTTCGAGTGCGGCATGGACTTGGGCGCGGTTGGGGTTCAGCCCATCGAAGGCACCGGCGCAAGTGAGATTCTCAAGCTGGCGCTTGTTGATGGTTTTCAGATCGAGCCGGCGGGCGAAGTCGAACAGGCTCCTGAACGGACCGTTCTTCCGTCGCTCCTCCACCACCGCCTTCATTGCGGGCAGGCCGACGCCCTTGACGGCGGCGAGCGCGTAACGCACCGCCTTGGTGCCGTCGGGCAGCTGTTCCACCCCGAAGATGGAGTCGGATCTGTTGATGTCCGGACTCAGCAGCTTAATTCGAAGCCGCAACAGCTCCTGGCGGAAGATGTTCAGTTTGTCGGTGTTGCCGAGGTCGAGCGTCATCGACGCCGCCATGAACTCCACCGGATGGTTCGCCTTCAGATAGGCGGTGTGATAGGCGACCAGGGCGTAGGCGGCGGCGTGGGACTTGTTGAAGCCGTAGCCGGCGAACTTCATGACCTGATCGAAGATCATGCTGGCCAGATCGGCCTTGACGCCGCGCGCCTCCGCGCCGTCGCAGAAGATCTTGCGCTGGTTGTCCATCTCCTCCTTGATCTTCTTGCCCATGGCGCGGCGCAGAAGATCGGCGCCGCCCAGCGAATAGCCGGACAGCACCTGGGCGATCTGCATGACCTGTTCCTGGTAGATCATGATCCCGAAGGTCTCCTTCAGGATGCCTTCCAGGCTGTCATGCATGTAGTCGGCTTTTTCCTCGCCGTTCTTCACCCGGATGTATTTCGGGATGTTGTCCATCGGGCCGGGACGGTAGAGCGACACCAGCGCGATGATGTCCTCCAGCCGGTTCGGCTTCAGCCGGCGCAGAACGTCGCGCATGCCCGAGCTTTCCAGCTGGAACACGCCGGTCGCCTCGGCCCGGCTGAGCAGCTGGTAGCTCTTCTCGTCGTCCAGCGGAACGGTGGTCAGGTCCGGCTTCTCGGGGATCAGATCCACCGCCGTCTTCAGCACGGTCAGCGTCTTCAATCCCAGGAAGTCGAACTTCACCAGACCGGCCTGTTCGACATACTTCATGTTGAACTGGGTGACCGGCATGTCGGAGCGCGGGTCTCGGTACAGCGGCACCAGCTCCTGCAGCGGCCGGTCGGCGATCACCACGCCGGCGGCGTGGGTCGAGGCGTGGCGGTAGAGCCCTTCCAGCTTCAGCGCGATGTCGATCAGATGGCGCACGGTGTCGTCGCTGTCGCGTGCCTGCCGCAGCATCTCCTCGCTGTCCAGCGCCTGCTGCAAGGTCACCGGGTTGGCCGGGTTGTTCGGCACCATCTTGCAGATCTTGTCGACCTGCCCGTAGGGCATCTGCAGCACGCGGCCTACGTCGCGCAGCACGGCTCTCGCCTGCAGCTTACCGAAGGTGATGATCTGGGCGACGCGGTCGTAGCCGTACTTGTTCTGGACGTAGCGGATGACCTCTTCGCGGCGGTCCTGGCAGAAGTCGATGTCGAAGTCGGGCATCGACACGCGTTCGGGGTTCAGGAAACGCTCGAACAGCAGGCCGAAGCGCAGCGGGTCGAGGTCGGTGATGGTCAGGGCCCAGGCGACGACGGAGCCGGCACCCGAACCGCGGCCGGGGCCGACGGGGATGTCGTGGTTCTTCGCCCATTTGATGAAGTCCGACACGATCAGGAAGTAGCCGGGGAACTTCATCTTGACGATGACGTCCAGCTCGAACTCAAGCCGCTCGAAATAGGTCTTGCGGGTTTCCTCGCGCTGTTCCGGCGTCATGTCGGGGGTGAAGACGACCTTCTCCAGCCGCATCTCCAGGCCGGCGCGCGACTGGGCGCGCAACTCGTCATCCTCGGTGCGGCCGCCTTCGCAGGCGAACGGCGGCAGGATCGGCTTGATCGGCTTCAGCAGGAAGGAGCAGCGCCGGGCGATGGCCACCGTGTTGTCCACCGCCTCCGGCAGGTCGGCGAACAGCAGCCGCATCTCCTCCGCCGACTTGAAGCGGTGGTCGGGGGTCAGGCGGCGGCGGTCCTCCTGGCTGAGATAGGCGCCCTCGGCGATGCAGAGCAGCGCGTCGTGCGCCTCGTACATGTCCGCGGTGGCGAAATAGCAGTCGTTGGTGGCGACCAGCGGCAGGCCGTGGGCATAGGCGAGGTCGATCAGCGCCGGCTCGACGGCGTTCTCCACCGTGGCGAAATGGCCGCGCCCGCCCTCGTGCCGCTGCAGCTCGACATAGAGGCGGCCGGGGAAGAGGCGTTTCAGCTTTTGCAGCACCTCCAGCGCCAGATCCTTCTGCCCCTCGTGCAGCAGCCGTCCGATGGAGCCGCCGGGGCCGCCGGTCAGCGCGATCAGCCCGGCGGACCGCCCCTCCAGCGCGTCCAGCGTCACCTGCGGGCCGGCCAGCGGGTCCGACTCCAGGAAGGCCTTGGACACCAGCGCCGTCAGGTTGCGGTAACCCTCCTCGTTCTGGCAGAGCAGGACGAGCTGGTCGGGGGTGGCCGCCGCCTTGCCGGGCAAGCCGGGCTTCGTCTGGGCGGGACCGACGCGGGTGATGCCCAGCACGGTGCCGATGATCGGCTGCACGCCGGCATCGGATGCCGCCAGCGCGAATTCCAGCGCGCCGAACAGGTTGCCGGTGTCGGTGACCGCGACGGCCGGCATCTGCTGTTTCAGGCAGAGCTTGACCAGCTCCTTCACCTTGATGGCGCCTTCCGACAGCGAATAGGCGGAATGCACGCGCAGGTGGATGAAGTCGGCGTGGGGCATGGCAACCGGGGGCTTGCTGCGACAGGGCCCCTGGTTCTAGCACAGCCGAAACCATTCCCGCGACCGTCGCGCGGGGGCATGCGAACGTGGTATGGAAGTCGCCGCATCATGATCAGGGATGGGGAGGACGCCGCGATGGATCGGCCGCACCTTGCACCCGTCGTCCGACTGCGGCCGGCCTTCAGGGACCGCCGCGCCGTCCGGGCGGCGACGCCTTCGACCCTGCTGACCGGGGCCCTGCTGGCCGGCTTGGCGCTGGCGCTTTCCGCCTGCGAGACCGTGCCGCCGCCGCCGGCGGCAGCGCCGCCCGCCGCCGGGCTGGAGGACGGGCCGGCCAAGCCCTTCGGTTCCGGCAAGGGTTGGACCGTCACCATCCACACGCCGACGAACGGCAAGCGTTTCTGCGTCGCGGAGCGCGGGATCCCGGTCGGGCAGAACGCCGCGCCGCGCCTGACCTTCCGCACCGCCTCCACCGAATCGGGCTTCATCCTGTCGGGCTTCACCCCGTCGGACAGTGGGGCCGTGGTGAAGCCCGGCGAACGTTACGACCTGACCGTCAGCCCCGATCTGGGAACGCGCCTGTCGCTGAGCGCCCGCGGCCTGCCGAACGGCAGCCTCTATGTCGCCGTGCCGACCAAGGGCTTTCTGGAGGAAATGGAGCCGCTGGCCCGCGCCCACCGCGTCAGCTTCCGCAGCACCGGCCTTGGTGAACTCGGCACGATGCTGCTGGCGGGATCGTCCTGGGCGATCAACGCGTCGGACGAATGCCGGATCCTGCACGCGGATTCGTGACGCCTGCCCTTGGTTGCGGGGCGCAGGTCAGCCACGCGGGAAGCGCGCCCCGCATCCGATTGACCGCCGCCGCAGCGCCCGTTTAGCCTCCCCATCATGCGTGCTTCCCACATCCTGCTCGCCGTGGCGGTTGCCGCCGTCTGGGGCTTCAACTTCGTCGCGATCAAGGTCGGATTGCGCGATTTCCCGCCGCTTCTCTTCTCCTGCCTGCGCTTCGCGCTGGCGGCGCTGCCGGTGGTGGTGCTGGGCTGGGGCAAGGGGCCGCCGGTGCCCTGGCGCTATGTGATCGGCATCGGCGTGATGCTGGGCGTGGTGAAGTTCCCGCTGCTGTTCCTGGGCATCGACGTCGGCATGCCGGCGGGGCTCGCCTCGCTGGTGCTGCAGGCGCAGGCCTTCTTCACCGCCATCTTCGCCGCCTTCGTGCTGGGCGACCGGCCGGGGCCGCGGCAGATCGGCGGCATGGTGGTCGCCTTCGCCGGCGTCGGGCTGATCGCGCTGGAGATGCCGGCGGGCGACTCGCTGCTCGGCCTCGGGCTGACGCTGGCCGCGGCGGCGGCCTGGGGCGTGTCGAACATCGTGATGAAGCAGGCCAAGGCGCCGGACCTGTTCAGCCTGATGGTCTGGGTCAGCCTGATCCCGCCGCTGCCGCTGCTGGCGATGTCGCTGGCGCTGGAGGGGCCGGAGCGCATCCTTCACGCCTTCACCACGCTGACGCTGGTCGGGGTCGGCTCGCTGGTCTACATCGCGGCGGCGGCGACGCTGTTCGGCTTCGCCGCCTGGGGCTTCCTGATGCGCCATTACCCGGCCAGCCTGGTCGCCCCCTTCTCGCTGCTGGTGCCGATCTTCGGCATGAGTTCCAGCGCGCTGCTGCTGGGCGAGACCTTCACCGCGGCGAAGCTGGCCGGCGGGCTGCTGGTCTTCGCCGGTCTGGCGCTGTCGGTCCTGAAGCTGCCGTCCCCGCTGCGGGCGCGGGCCTGACCGCCGCGATCCGTCGCCGGTCGGCGGCCCGGAAACCGAAATCGTCAAGGTTCTATTAACCTTGACATGCTTGACGCGGCGTTATGGCCTTTGGATCATTCCGCTCGGTCGGTGCGTCACTAAACCATAGGCAAGCTTTGATCTCTCCCGAAAGGACCGCGCAGCCGGACGGTGGCACACCGGTTCCGCCGGCCTACCAGTGGCTGGCCCATCTGCGGGCCAGCCGGCCAATGCGCATCCTGCTGCTGATCGGCGGGCTGTCGGTCGCCGTGCTGCTGACGGCGACGATCCACTATATCGTCAGCATGCGCGAGCGCGAACTGGCGGGGGCGGAGCGCGAGCTGTCCACCTTGAATCTGTCGCTGGCGGAACAGACGGCCAGCGCGACGCAGAGCGTCGATCTGGTCCTGACCACCATCATCGAGCAGTTGAAGGCGGAGGGCGTTGCGACGCCCGAGGACTATGTCCGCCGGATGGGCGGGCGCGACACCTACCAGATGCTGCGCGCGCGGATCACCGGATTGCCGCAGCTGGACGCGGTGACGATGATCGCGGCCGACGGCCACCTGATCAACTTCTCGCGCTATTACCCGATTCCGCGGGTCAACGTGTCCGACCGGGATTATTTCGCCTATCTGCGCGACCACGACACCACCGAACCCTTCATCAGCGAACCGGTGCGCAACCGCGGCAACGGCAGCTGGACCATCTATCTGGCCCGCCGGATCAGCGGCCCGGACGGCGGTTTCGTCGGGCTGGTGCTGGGCGCCATCGAGCTGAGCTATTTCGAGAGGATCTACAAGGCCCTGCAGCCGGATGCCGACGGCAGCATCAGCCTGTGGCGGCGCGACGGCATCCTGCTGGCCCGCCATCCGATGCTGCCGGATATCGGCCGGCCGCTGGGCCAGGGCCAATTCCTGAAGGTGCTGGAGCATGCGAGGTCGGGCGTCTTCCTCTCCGCCAAGGGGCTGAACGACGGCGCCCGTCTGGTGGCGACGCGGGCGCTGGCCGACTATCCGCTGGTCGTCAACGTCACCCGCAGGCTGGACGCCGTGCTGAGCGAGTGGCGCATCCAGGCCTGGACCATCGGGGCCGCCGGAACCATCGGCATCGCCGCACTGCTGCTGTCGCTGTGGGCGCTGGCCCGCCAGTTCAGCGCGTACGAGGCGGCGACCTGGGCGATGGACGCCGCCCGCCGCGCGGTGGAGGGGCGGGAGCAGGCCGAACACGCCCTGCGCCAAAGCCAGAAGATGGAGGCGATCGGCCAGCTGACCGGCGGCGTCGCCCATGATTTCAACAATCTTCTCCAGGCCATCGGCATCAATCTGCACGTCATCGACAGCCGCACCGAGGACGAGCGCATCACCGGCCCGGCGCGGCTGGCCTTGCAGGCGGTGGAGCGGGGGGCGACCCTGACCCAGCATCTGCTGGCCTTCTCGCGCCGGCAGCAGCTTCGCCCGGTCCCGGTCGACGTCGCGGCGCTGGTGGAGCGGGTCAGCCGCCTGCTCGGCCGCACGCTGGGCCAGTCGGTGCGGATCGAAACGGAGGTCGCGCCCGACCTGTGGCCGGCGATGATCGACCCGACCCAGTTGGAAATGGCGGTGCTGAACCTGGCGCTGAACGCCCGCGACGCCATGCCCGGCGGCGGCACGCTGTGGATCCTGGCCGGCAACCGGTCGGTCGGCGCCGGGCCCGTGCTCGGCATGGCGGCCGGCGACTATGTCGTGCTGCGGGTGCGCGACACCGGCACCGGCATGCCGGCCGAGGTGCAGGCACGCGCCTTCGAACCCTTCTTCACCACCAAGGAGGTCGGGCGCGGCACCGGGCTGGGCCTCAGCATGGTGCACGGGCTGGCGACCCAGTCCGGCGGCGGGGTGGAGCTGGACAGCCGGCAGGGGCTGGGCACCACGGTGACGCTCTATCTGCCGCGCGCCCGTCAGGAGGCGGATGCACCCTCCGCCGGACCGGCGTCCACCGGGACGGCAGCGCCCCCGGCGCCGGAGACGGAGAGGGCGGACGCGGTGGGCATCGGCGAGGGCTGTGCCGTCCTGCTGGTGGATGACGAGGAGCTGGTGCGCAGCGCCACCGCCGGCTATCTGGAACAGGCGGGCTTCGCGGTGCGCGAGGCGGCCGACGCGGCGGCGGCCCTCTCGCTGCTCGACCACGGCTTCCGGCCGGACGTGATCGTCACCGACCACATGATGCCGGGGATGACCGGTCTGGAGATGGCCCGCACCCTGCGCGCCCGTCGCGACGCGACGCCGATCCTGATGGTCACCGGCTATGCCGAGGATCTGACCTCCACCGCCGCGGCGCAGGAGGTGGAGCTGACCGTGCTGTCCAAGCCGATCGAACCGTCCCGGCTGGTCCGCTCCATCCGCGACATGGCGGCGGTGGAGGGCTGAGCGCGGCCCCGTGAGGTCTCCGGAGGGAACAGGAAGGGGCGTCGCGGCGTTGGAAGGGCGGTCCCAGTCCATTTCAGCCCCGGAGCAGCCATGAACGCCCAATCCACGATCCGCGACGCTTACGACAGCGTGTTCGAAGGCCACACCAACTTGGGCATGGGCGAGCGCATCGTCTCGACCGGTCTCGGCCTCGCCGTCGCGGCGGGCGGCCTGCGCAAGGGCGCCAGCATTCCCGGCGCCATCATGGGGCTGGTCGGCGCCGCCCTGGTCGCCCGTGGCATGAGCGGCCATTGCCCGGTCAAGGAACGCCTGTCCGGCCACCAGCATGACCGGCTGGGCCATGACGGCCCCCGGGGCTCCTATGGCGAGTCGGGGCATGTCGGCCATTCGCGCATGGCGGAGACCTACTGACCGGCGGCACGCCGGATCGGATCCGTTCACCGTCTGTCGCATTCCATTCACGGGAATGCGCGACGCCATTAACCCTGATGGTGAATTGTTGGGCAGACCAGCGACGGGGTGAAGACCGGGGAAGGCGGGTGTGACATCCTGCCTTCCACCGGGCTGCGGCCCCCGACCTGACGTCCCGCTCAGGAGATTCACCGCATGTGGTTCCCCGCTATTCGATCCCGTTCCGCCGTTGCGGCGTTGGCGGCGCTCTGCGTCGGCTCGGCCCTAGGTTCGGCACTCGTGCTGCCGGTGCCGGCGCTCGCCCAGAAGGCCACCTCCGCACCGGCCTCGGTCCGCTACGACATCGGCTACGACATCTTCTATCCCGTCCGCGGCCAGAACGGGATGGTCGCCTCCGAACACCGGCTGGCGACCGAGATCGGCGTCGACATCCTCAAGCGCGGCGGCAATGCGGTCGATGCGGCGGTGGCCGTCGGCTTCGCCCTGGCGGTGGTGCTGCCGAACGCCGGCAATGTCGGCGGCGGCGGCTTCATGGTCGTCCATGACGCCAAGAGCGGCAGGGACGTCGCCATCGACTTCCGCGAGATGGCCCCGGCCAAGGCCTTCCGCGACATGTATCTCGACCAGCAGGGCAAGGTGGTCCCCGACCGCTCGCTCTACACCCATCTGGCGGTCGGCATCCCCGGCACCGTCGCCGGGCTGGCGCATGCGCTGGAAAAATACGGCACGATGAAGCTGGCCGACGTGATGGCCCCGGCGATCAAGCTGGCGCGGGACGGCTACACCGTCACCCCGCAGCTGGCCGGCCTGCTGGAGGTCGAGCGCGACCATCTGGCGGCGTGGGACGCCACCAAATCCATCTTCTTCAAGGACGGCCGCCCGCTCACCGCCGGCGAGACGCTGGCCAACCCCGACCTCGCCAATTCGCTGGAGATGATCGCCCAGCAGGGGGCGAAGGCCTTCTATGAAGGCGCCATCGCCGAAAAAATCGCGGCGGAGATGGCCAAACACGGCGGCTACATCACCAAGGAGGACCTGAGGGCCTACAAGGTGGTGGAGCGCGAGCCGGTCAGCGGCACCTACCGCGGCTATACGGTCAAGTCGATGCCGCCGCCCAGCTCCGGCGGGACGCATATCATCCAGATGCTGAACATCCTGGAACGCTGGCCGCTGAAGGACTACGGCCCCGACAGCGCCAAGGCGATCCACCTGATGGCGGAGGCGATGAAGCTCGCCTATGCCGACCGCTCCGAATATCTGGGCGATCCCGACTTCACCAAGGTGCCGGTGAAGGGCCTGACCTCGCGCAAATACGCCGACGAGCTGGCGGCGAAGATCGATCCGGAGAAGGCGACCCCGGCCAGCAGCATCAAGCCCGGCAAGCCGGCCCCTTACGAGAGCGACCAGACCACCCATTTCTCGGTGGCGGACAGCCAGGGCAACGTGGTCAGCACCACCTACACGCTGAACCTCAACTTCGGCAGCGGCATCGTCGCCGCGGGCACCGGCATCCTGCTGAACAACGAGATGGACGATTTCTCGGCCAAGCCGGGCGTGCCCAACGCCTTCGGCCTGGTCGGCGGCGACGCCAACGCCGTCCAGCCCTACAAGCGGCCGCTCAGCTCGATGTCGCCGACCATCGTGCTGAAGGACGGCAAGCCCTGGCTGGTCACCGGCAGCCCCGGCGGCAGCCGCATCATCACCACCACCATGGAAACGGTGATCGACCACATCGACTTCAACATGAACCCGGCCGAGGCCGCCGCCCTGCCGCGCGTCCATCACCAGTGGACCCCCGACGAGCTGCGGGTGGAGAAGGGTCTCAGCCCCGATACCGTGCGTCTGCTGGAGCAGATGGGCCACAAGGTGGCGGTGAAGCCGACGATGGGCCGCACCCAGACCATCCAACTGCGCGACGACGGGCTGTACGGCTATTCCGACCCGCGCAACCCCGACGGCATGACGATTGGATATTGAGGGAGAGGAGCGACGAGGCGCCCGGCTGACGGCCGGGCGTCACAATTCCCGTATACAAAGAAAAAACAGCGTGCTTTGGTAACCTGCGATCTCCCTTGCCGGACGGCACGCGGCAGCGATGCGCCGTGCCTGTTCGGATAAGGCAACGGAACAGTTGGCTTAAGGCGGGCCGGTCGGTTAGCCTTTGCAGGAGTAAACCGGAGCATTTGCCGTGGACAAGGCCTTGGTCGAGAAGAACCGCGAGTGGACCTATCAGCGTGAAGGAAGGCAGCCCGTCACCATCCGGGTCGCCGATTTCGAGCGCGAGGGGAAGCGCATCGTCGCTTTCCTGGAACAGACCGACATCGCCAAGGCGGCCGGGTCGCCCCAGCCCGCCGTGAATGATTGGCCCCGCATTGCCGAGGCCTATGCGCAGGAACAGGGCGTGTCGCTGAGCGACATCTATTGGTACGAGCTGCACCCGCGCCGCTTCGCCAATGGCCGGCCCAACGTGTCGGAATACCGCCCCGGCATGGCCGAATGGCGGTTCGAGACCAGCATCCCGCTCGCCCGCGCCATCGTGGAGCAGCTGGGCTTCGACCCCGACAATCTGCCGCTCGACATCTGATCGTCCTGCATACCGCCCTGGACGCGGCCCCGCGCGCGCAGCCCCTGTGATGCGCCGCGGGACCGGTGTATGATGCCTGCCGGAGCCATGCGATCGGCGGGGCCGCGGCCTCGCGTCGTGGCGGGAGAGAGATGATGAAGACGGTGCGGAGGGCGGTCGCCCTGGGTGCTGTGATTCTGGCGGCCGTGGCCGCCGTTGCGGTGGTGTCGGTTCCGGGAACGGCGCAGGCGCGCACGTCGGTGTCGGTCGGCATCGGCATCGGGCCGGTTTTCCCCGGCTACGGCTATTACCGCCCCTACCATTATTATGCCCCGCCCCCGCCGGTGGTGCAGTATTACGCGCCGCCGCCGGTCGTCTATGCGCCCCCGCCGCCGGTCCAATATTATGCGCCGCCGCCCGCCGCGGTCGGCGTCGATCCGGCCGGTCCGGTCTATTATTCGCGCAGCGGTCAGCAATGCCGCGAATACCAGAGCCGCGCCATGGTCGGCGGCCGGTCGCAGCCGGTCTACGGCACCGCCTGTCTCCAGCCCGACGGGACCTGGCGCATCGTCAACTGAAAGCCCCCGCTCGGCTCATACGTCGAGCGGGACCGGATGCGCCAGTTCGTCGGCGTTCTCGTGGTGGATCCTGCAGACCTCGTCCCAGCGCGACAGGAAGGCGTCGAGCAGGGACGGGTCGAAATGCCGGCCGCGGTTCTGGACCAGATAGGCGCGCGCCTCCTCCAGCGTCCATGACCGCTTGTAGGGGCGGGTGGAGGTCAGGGCGTCGAACACGTCGGCGATGGCGACGATGCGGCCGGACAGCGGGATCCCGGTCCCGGCCACGCCGTTGGGATAGCCGCTGCCGTCGAACTTCTCGTGATGGCTGAGCGCGATCTCCGCCGCCAGCCGCAGGAGCGGGATATCGCTGTTGGCCAGGATGCGGTGGCCCATGGCGGCATGCTGGCGCATCACCGTCATCTCTTCCGGGGTCAGGCGACCCGGCTTCAGCAGGATCATGTCGGGAATGCCGATCTTGCCGATGTCGTGCATCGGCGCCGCCTTCATCAGCTCCTGGGCATAGGCGGCGCCGCAGCCGGCCGCTTCGGCGATCAGCCGCGAATAGAGCGCCATCCGTTCGATATGGGCGCCGGTTTCGGGATCGCGGTATTCGGACGCGCGCGACAGGCGTTTGACCAGTTCCTCCCCCTGGCGCTGGAGGACGGCGGTCACCCGCTCCACCTCGTCGGCCAGCAGGGCGGCGCGGTCGCGCAGCAGGGCGCGGCTCTGGCGCAGGGCCAGCAGGTTGCGCAGCCGCGCCTGCACCTCCGGCACGACGACCGGCTTGGTCAGGAAATCGTTGCAACCCTCGTCCAGCGCCCGCACGCGGATGTCGACCGCCGTGTTGGCGGTGACCATCACCACCGGGACATTGTCCAGCCGCCCATCGTCGCGGATGTGGCGCAGCAGTTCCATGCCGTCCATGTCCGGCATCATCTGGTCCAAAAGGATCAGGTCGGGTTCGTTCCCGCGCAGCCACTCGACGGCGTCGAGCGGGCTTTCCATCGAGACCGGTTCGACATCGTCCAGCCGGCGGACGATGGCGGCCATGATGAACAGGTTGGTGCGGTCGTCGTCGACGATGAGGATGTTCACCCTGTGCTCTCCGCCTCGTTTTCGGCGCTCTTGTGTTCGGCAATCCTGCCTTCCGCCGCCTTGCGGGCGGCGATCAGCCGGCCGGCTTCGGCCAGCAGGGCCTTCAGGTCGACCGGTTTTTCGAAGGCCGCCTCGGCGCCCAGCAGCCGGGCCATCCCCGGCAGTTCCATCCGCAGGCGCAGGCTGCCGCCGGTCACCGCGATCAGGGGCGGACGCGATTTCTGGTCCTTCAGCCGCAGGATCACCTCGTACCCGTCGGCCTCCGGCATGATGATGTCGGTCACCACCAGATCGACCGGATGGACGGCCATGATGGCCAGCGCGGCATTGCCGTTCTCCGCCTCCAGCACGCGGTAGCCGGCGCGGACGAAGGCGGTGCGCACCATCTCGCGGAAATCGGGATCGTCGTCGACCAGCAGGACGGAGCCGGCGGGAGCGGCGGCGGGAGCGGAACTGGGGGCTGGTTTGGGCCGCAGCTCGTAAAGTGTCATATCCATGGTCGCCGCTTCCGTCTTCCGCCGCACACCGGTGGGTTGCACCGGATGGAATTCGCTAAGCCTAACCATAGCCGTCCACCGGCGCGCGCACCCGCTGTGTCTGGGATAGCGGCGGCGGGAAATGGGATAGCGGGGGTATTATCCCGCGGCCCCGGAAAAGCCGTGCCGGAAGCGGCTGCGGAATATGACCGACGTGAAATATGGCAAAGCCACGAAAACTTAAGATTTCGGCCGGCATAAAAGGGAATGTTGATACCTTTGGATGAGCGTTGGCCGAAGGTGGCGGAGGCTGGCTGATGAAGATCTTGGTGGCAGACGACCACCCCCTGTTCCGGGACGCGCTCGAGCTGTCGATCCGTCAGGCATGGCCGGATGCGGAGGTCGGCTGCATCGGTTCGTTATTGGAACTGCCGGCCGCGGGAAACCTGGGCGACGACGTTCCCGCTGCGGTCTTCCGGTACGACCTCATCGTCCTCGACTGGCGCATGCCGGGCGCGGAGGGGAGCGACCCGATCAGCGTGCTGCGCCGGTCGGGGGTCCAGGGGCCGGTCGCCGTCGTGACCGGGGCGGAGGATGCGCTGACCGCGCTGGAGGTGCTGCGATGCGGCGCCGAGGCCTTCCTGCCGAAGACCACGCCGCGCCGCGTCCTGGCCCAGGCCCTGCGTCTGGTGGTGGAAGGCGGCAGCTTCGTGCCGAAATGCGTGGCGCTCGACCTGATCCACATGACCGACCTGTCGCTCGACATCGACGAGGCGGAGGAGGGCGAGGGGCCGTCCGCGGAGGGGGAGGGGGCGCCGTCGTCCCCCCTGACCGACCGGGAGCAGCAGGTGCTGTCGATGCTCGCCACCGGCGCCACCAACAAGGAGATCGGGCGGCACCTGAGCCTTCAGGAGGTGACGGTCAAGCTGCACACCCGCCGCATCCTGCGCAAGCTGGGGGCACGCAACCGCACCGACGCCGTGCGCCGCGCCCAGCAGGCCGGCCTGCTGTCGCGCAGCCTGAACGAAGCGTCGCCCTGACCCGCCGCCTGCCCGGGCTATGGTGGATGAGTGGCATGGTCGCATGTTGGGGCAAATGGGGGACCGTATAGGGGTGGTCCCAGCAGCATGATCCCGCCCTTTCTGGTATGGTCACCTCGCCCTCGCTCCACTGGCCCGGCCGTCCGTTTTCGTCCGGCGCCGTTGGGGCGGACGCAACCGCAATACGGCCGCATTCCGAGTCGCTGATGAGCCCATCCGACCATTCCCTGTCCGGGCCACGAGTGGGCCGAACCGTTCCGGCGGTTCCGGCCGGCGCTTCCGGCAGCGGCATGGCGGCGCCGGCGATCGCCGCGCTGGCCGGGGCGGCGGTGCTTCTGCTGCCGGCGCTCGCCCCCTTGCGCGAGTCGTTGCCCTGGCTGCTTCCCCTGACGGCGGCCGGCAGCGGTGCGGCGGGCGGGCTGGCGCTTCTGTCGATCCGGAACGCGCGCCGCCGTCCCGCCGGAGACGAAAGGCCGCAGGTCCATCCCGAGCCGCTTCCCTCCGCATCGGCCGACAGGGCGGAGGTGCCGGAGGCGGATACTTCCGCCGCGAACGCCGCCCACATCGCCGCCCTTCAGGAAGCATTGCGGGAGTGTGGCCGGCAGGCGAACGCGCGGCTGCGCGGCCAGCAGATCGCGGCGATGGATGCCCGGGCCGACCTTGCCGGCGCGATTGTCCACGACATGAACAACACGCTGGGCGCGGTTGCCGGCTATGCCGACTTCCTCGTCTGCGACCTGCCGGAAGGCTCGCCCCAGGCCGATTACGCGGGCCGGGCCGCCGCTGCCGTCGACCGCGCCCGCACCGGCCTCCGCCGGCTGGTGGCGGAAGCCAGGACGGAGCGGGTCCATCTGAAGCCCGAACGGGCCGCGACGGTTGTGGACGAGGCCGCGACGCTTCTGCGCTCGGTACCGGCGGCACCGGGCAGCCTTTCCATCCGTCATGACGCCGGTACGCCCGACCCCATCTGCAACGCCGGCCTGCTGGCGCGGACGCTGGCCGGACTGGCGGCGGAGATCCTCACCGCCACCGGCAGGGGCGGCGACGCCCGGCTCTGCCTGCGCGCCTTCTTCCCGGCGGACGCGGACGATCCGGATGCCGACGCCGTCGCGGCCGGCTGGACCGTCCGACCGCTGCTGACGCCGCTGTCCGGTCCGCACGCCCTGTTCGAACTGCGGGTCGATGGCCCGCCGCTGGCGGACGAGGTTCTGGCGGGGCTGGCCGATCCCCTGCTGGCCGCCCGCGCCTGCTATCGCCGCGGCCAGTCGGCCGGGACGGAGGACGCCCATTGGCCGGCGGCCCTGCAGACGGCGCGGCGCCACGACGGCGGCCTCAGCCTGCTGACCCACCCGGCGGAAGGCATGGCGGTGCGGCTGCATATTCCGGCCGCATCGCCGGCCCCGGTCCCAGCTTCAGCCCTGGCGGCGTCCTTTCCGTATGGGGCGAAAGCCCCGGCCCGGCACCATGTCGCGCCGACATACAAGATCCTGGTGGTGGATGCCGATCCTGCGTCCGGCGACCGGTTCCAGGCCGGGCTGGAGCGGCAGGGGTTTGAGGTTTCGGTCTGCGAGGATCTTCGCGAAGCGCTGGAGGTCGTCACCGACGAGCCGGGCTTCTTCGATGCGGTGGTGATCGGGCCGGGACTGAGCGCGCTTCCGGCCGGCCGGGCGCTGGCCGGCCGCCTGAAGTCGCTGCGGACCGACCTGCCCTGCGTCCTCTACGCCGCGGCGGGCCCCGCTTCCGCGGGGCTGGGGGCCGAGGCCGGCGGGCCGGCCGACCTGCTGCTGCCGCTGCCGGTCGATCTGCCGCGGCTGGCGCGCGGGGTGGCGGCGCTCGCCGCGGGCGGTCCGCGGCACGCGGACTATGCGGGCGGTCCGCGGCACGCGGACGATGCAGGCGGTCCGCGGCACGCGGACGATGCGGGAGAGCGGCGCTGATGGGCGGGCGCCTTCATCTGCAAGGCTTCATCGCCGCCATCTGGACCGCGACCCTGGTGATCGCCGCCGGGCTGTGGGCGGCTGCCCTGGCGCTCGCCCATTACGACGATGCCGAGGCGATGGCGCGGGCCGAGCGCGACAGCGGCAACCTCGCCCGCGTCGTCGCCGAGCAGGCGACCCGGACCATGGCCGAAGCCGACCAGATCCTGCTGTTCCTGATCGACGACTTCCACGAGCATGGCGACGGCTGGACCCCGGGCCTGACCCGCATGCTGCGCCAGGCGGTGGAGCGCTCGGGCATCCTGCTCCAGCTGGCGGTGATCGACGAGCACGGCGATCTCATCCACACCAGCGTGGAGGATGCGCCGGCCCGCGTCCGTCTGGCCGACCGCGAGCATTTCCGCGTCCACGTCAACAACCCCAATGCCGGGCTGTTCATCGGGAAGCCGGTGTTCGGCCGGGCGTCCGGCAAATGGTCGATCCAGCTGACGCGGCGCGTCGACAAGGACGACGGCAGCTTCGCCGGGGTGCTGGTCGCGTCGATCGACCCCTTCTATTTCAGCCGCTCGCTGGAGGAACTGGACGTCGGCCCCAACGGGGCGGTGGCGATCGTCGGAACCGACGGCATCCTGCGCGCCCGGTCGCAGATGAACGACCGCATCGTCGGCCGGGATGTCGGCGAATCGCCGGTTCAGCTCATGGCGCGCCGCCAGCCCACCGGATTCCTGCGCGTCACCAGCGTGATCGACGGCATTCCGCGTCTCCAGTCCTTCCGGACCCTGACGACCTATCCGCTGATCGTCATCGCCGCCTTCGACGAGGCGTCCTTCCTGGCCGACACCAGAACGCGGCAGCGGCTCTATCTGCTGGCGGCGGCCGCCTGCAGCGTCGTGCTGGTCGGCATGGCGCTGCTGGCGACGCGGCAGGCGGCGCGGCTCGCGGCCTTGGCCCGCCAGCTGGCCCAGAGCGAGGAGCGGTTCCGCGATCAGGCGGAGACCGCCTCCGACTGGTTCTGGGAGATGGACGCCGACCTGCGGTTCTCCCATCTGGTCGGGCCGCTGGTTCCGCACGTCGCCAACGGCACGCTGCCCATCGGATTGCGGCGGGAGGATGTGGCCCTGCGCGAGCCGGGGGATGCCGCCAAGTGGGAGCGGCACCACCGGCTGATGGAACGGCGGGAGCCGTTCCGGAATTTCCGCTACCGGGTGATGACGGCGGCCGGCCTGCGCTATTTCAGCGTCAGCGGCCGTCCGGTCTTCGGCGAGGGCGGTCATTTCCGCGGCTATCGCGGTTCCGCCACCGACGTCACCGAGCGGGAGCTGGCGGCCAACCGCCTGGCCTCCAGTGAAGCCCGCTACCGCGCCATGTTCGAGGCGGTCGGCCAGCCGATCGTCACCATCGACGAACATGGGACCGTCGACGCCTTCAATCGCGCGGCGGAGCGGCTGTTCGGTTACCGCGCCGCCGACGTGGTTGGCGGGCCGATGACCCGGCTGATGCCGAGCGCCGTCGGCGCGGTGCATGACGGGCTGCTGGCCACATACCGCGAGAGCGACGCCTCGGTCCCGCGGTCGGAGGTGCGGGAGCTGACCGGCCGCCGCAAGGACGGCAGCGAGTTCCCGCTGGAGGTGACGCTGGCCGGCTGGCGCGAGGGCGACCGCCGTTACGTCACCGGCGCTTTGCGCGACGTCACCGCCCAGCGCGAGATCGAGGCCAGCCTGCGCCGCGCCAAGGAGGCGGCCGATCAGGCCAACCGCGCCAAGGGCGAATTCCTGGCGACGATGAGCCACGAGATCCGCACGCCGATGAACGGGGTTCTGGGCGCGCTCGCCCTGGTGGACGGGCCGAACCTGAACGACGACCAGCGCCAGCTGCTGGACGTCGCCAACCGGTCGGGTAACGCGCTGCTGCAGATCATCGACGACATCCTCGACCTGTCCAAGCTGGAGGCCGGCAAGGCGGAGGTCGAGCCGGTCGATTTCGAACTGCGCGCGGTGCTGGGCGACAGCATCGACCTGCTGGAACCGGCCGCCTGCGGGCGCGGCCTGATCCTGACGCGGGAGGTGGCGCCCGCCGTGCCCGACCGCGTGCGCGCCGACCTGCGCCGCATCCGGCAGGTGCTGGTCAATCTGGTGGGCAACGCGCTGAAGTTCACCCACCGCGGCGGCGTCGCCGTGCGGGTCGGGCTGGAGGGGGAGGTGCCGGCGGCCGGCGCCTTCTTCCTGCGGTTCGAGGTGGCCGACACCGGGATCGGCATCCAGGAGGACGTGCAGCCGACCCTGTTCCGCCGCTTCACCCAGGGCGACAGCTCCACCACCCGGCGCTTCGGCGGCACCGGGCTGGGGCTGGCGATCAGCCGCGAGCTGGTGACGCTGATGGGCGGGCGCATCGGCGTCACCAGTGCCGAGGGCAAGGGCAGCACCTTCTGGTTCACCGTCCGCTGCGAACCCGCCGCCGATCCGTCGGCCGGCGTGCTCTCCGTGCCCTGCGCGCCGGAACCGGTGCCGGCCGGCGCTTCGGAAACTCCGGCTGCTGCGGGCCTGCATGTGCTGGTGGCCGAGGACAACGAGATCAACCGCGACATCGTCGTCACCATGCTGCGCCGCGCCGGCCATCGCGTGACCGCGGTGGAGGACGGGCTGCAGGCGGTGCGGCTGGTGGAGGAGGGCGGCTTCGACCTCGTCCTGATGGACGTGCAGATGCCGGTGATGGACGGCGTCACCGCCACCCGGCACATCCGCGCGATGCCGGGCGAGGCGGGCCGCCTGCCGATCGTCGCGCTGACCGGCAACGTCATGCCCGGCCACCGTACCGAATATCTCGCCGCCGGCATGACCGCCTATCTGACGAAGCCCATCGTGTCGGCCGACCTGTATGAGGTTCTGGCGACGGCGGCTGCGCCGCGGACGCCGGAGGTTGGGGCGGAGGCTGGGGCGGAGGTTGGGGGGGACGCCGGATCGGGAGGCGCCGCGCCGACGCAACGGGGTGCGGAGCAGTCCTCTCCCAGGCCGGCCGCCGCCCTGCTGCCGCCCGTCCCGCCGCCCGCCCCATCCTCCGACCCATCGCCCGGCGCCAGGGACCCGGAGCATTGGCGCACGGCGCCGCTGCTGGATGCCCAACAGGCCGACTCGCTGCGCTCGGTGATCGGCGACGAGGCCTGGATCCAGACGGTGACCGCCTTCCGGCGGACGGTGGACGACAGCGTGGCCGCGATTCGCGATGGGGCCGGAAGGAATGGGGCGCCCCTGGTCCGCATGGCCCACACCCTGAAGGGAACCGCGGCCAACGTCGGCGCCGTGCGGCTCAGCCGTCTGGCCTCGCTGCTGGAACAGCGGGTGCAGAGCCTCGGCGGCTGCCCTGCCGGCGATCCGCTGGCCGAAGCGCTCGGTCCCGTTGCCGACGCCACGCTGGACGCGCTGTCGTCCCATGTCCAGCCGGCGGCCGGCAGCCAAGCGGAACATGCGGCGGTATGAGGAAATGAAACATCCCTCTGACGATTACTTTGTTTCTGGATGTGGATGAGGTAATTTCTCAAGGAAAAACAGCGGCCTGCGGTCGCAGATCTTTAGTATCATCAGTGTTATCGGTGACGGAATGGCTTGGAAGGTCTAGAGTGCGTGGTGGTCGGCTGCTGCCGATCATTCGTACTCTTAACCAGTGAAGTCCTCAACATGATCGCTGCCGGCAACATTCTCCACGTCATTTCCATCCGGGCGAAGGTTGTGGCGGTCGCGGTGTTCGTCTTCGCCGCGGTCGGCCTGTCCTCTGTCCTCACCATGCGCGACATGGGGCGGCAGACCGACCGCCTGTCCGATGTCCAGCGCGAGACGCACGAGGTGGTCGGCAGCGTCATTCCCCTGGTCTCGCTGGTGGGCGAGATCCGGTTCGACGTGGTGCAGACGCAGCAGTGGCTGACCGACGTGTCGGCCACCCGCGGGCTGGACGGGATGAACGACGGCCCGGAAAAGGCGGCGGATTACGCCCGCCGGTTCGAAGAGCACACCACCAGGGCGACCGAACTTGCGCGGGCGCTGAAGCTGCCGCAGGTGGTGGCGGAGATCGAGCGCACCCACAAGGCCTTCGGCCCCTATTACGAGATGGGCCGGCGCATGGCGCAGGCCTATGTCGACGGCGGCCCGGCGGCCGGCAACCAGATCATGGGCCAGTTCGACAAGGTCGCCGACGCCATGGGCGACAGCCTGGAGGCGCTGGGCGCCAGCGTGGTCGCCGTCAGTTCTGACCGGCTGACGGAACTGACCGCGGGCATCGAGGCGGTACGGGAGACGGCGGACGGGCTGCGCTTGACCCTGATCGGCGCCGGGCTGGCCATCCTGTTGATGGCGGCGGCCTGCGTCGTTTTCCTGGAGGCGGCGATGATCCGCCCGATGGAGCGGCTGCGCCGCGCCATGGTGGCGCTGGCCGGCGGCAACCTGGAGGTCGAGATCGGCCTGACCGAGCGCCGCGACGAGATCGGCCACATGGCCGACACCGTCCGCGTGTTCCAGCAAGGCGCGCAGGAGAACGCGCGCCTGCGCGCCGCCCAGGAGGAGACGCGCCGCCGCGGCGAGGAAGAGCGGCGCCAGGCGCTGGAATCGATGGCGGAGAAGGTGGAGCGCGAGACCCGCGTCGCCGTCGACCATGTGGCCGAACGCACCAACCGCATGAGCAGCAATGCCGGCGCCATGGCGGAGTCGGCGGTGCAGGTCAGCGACAACGCCCAGAACGTCGCCGCCGCCGCCCAGCAGGCGCTGAACAATGCCGAGACCGTCGCCGCCGCGACGGAGGAGCTGTCGGCGTCCATCGGCGACATCGGCATGCAGGTGTCGGCCGCCACGCGGGTGACCGGCCGCGCGGTGGAACGGGCCGGGCTGGCGCGGTCCACCATCGAACGGCTGTCGGCCTCGGTCGAGCGGATCGGCGCGGTCGCCCGGCTGATCGGCGACATCGCCAGCCAGACCAACCTGCTGGCGCTGAACGCCACCATCGAGGCGGCACGCGCCGGCGAGGCCGGGCGCGGATTCGCCGTCGTGGCGAACGAGGTGAAGAATCTCGCCAGCCAGACCGCGCGGTCGACCGAGGAGATCGGGTCGCTGATCGCCGAGGTGGAATCGGTGACGGCATCGGCCGTCGGCGCCGTCGGCGAGGTGTCGGAGACCATCGACGAGGTGGCCGGCATCTCGTCCTCCATCGCCGCGGCGGTGGAGGAGCAGGCGGCCGCGACCCAGGAGATCGCCCGCTCCGTCAGCCAGACCAGCGACGCGGCGAAGGAGGTGTCGGTGCGCATCGGCCGCGTCTCCACCGAGGCCGACGCGACCCAGAGCCGCGCCGGAGAGGTGCGGACGGTCGCCGCCGACGTGGCCGGCGGCATCGATGCCCTGCGCAACGTGCTGATCCGCGTCGTCCGCACCGCCACCGCCGATGTCGACCGCCGCCAGCGCCCGCGCTTCGCCCTGTCGGTCGGCTGCGTGCTCGAGGGGGCCGGCGCCGGCCCGATGCGCGCCACCATCGCCAACCTGTCGGCCGGCGGCGCCATGCTGACCGGCGTGCCGGACCAGATGATCGGCGGCGTGACCGGCCGGACGCTGAGCTTGCGCATCGACGGGGTGGCCCGCCCGCTGACCGCCCGGATCAAATCCAGCGAGCACGACCGGCTGCATGTGAAGTTCGACCTGTCCGACGCCGATCAGGAGGCGTTCGACCGCGAGGTGGAGCGCCTGACGCGCGGCCTGACGCCGATGGCGGCAGTGGCCTGACTGGCAAGGCCGGGCGGCCCGGACGGGCCGCTTCGCCGGGACGAACCGGCCGTCAGCCATGCCCGCCGCTCATTTCGCACCTGCGGAAATGACGGCCTGCGGCGGATTGCCTCATCGGGGGTCCGGCAAATATCCTGACCTCGCCCCGGTTGCTTTCCGTCCCTCCCTGCCGCCGGGCCTTTCCCGTCCCCATCCTGCGCGACAGCGGAGTAACGATCATGGCTTCTGCCGCCCATAACGGCGACATGCGTGCCGGGGCACAGCTGGCCCCGGCCCATCCCGGGCTGGTGCTGCTTGCGCTCGCCATGGGCGGTTTCGCCATCGGAACGACCGAATTCGCGACGATGAGCCTGCTGCCCTATTTCGCCCAGGGCCTGGGCATCGACGAGCCGACCGCCGGCCACGTCATCAGCGCCTATGCGCTGGGCGTGGTGGTGGGCGCGCCGGTGATCGCGGTGCTGGCGGCGCGGGTCGCGCGACGGACCCTGCTGATCGGACTGATGGCGGTCTTCGCCGCCGCCAACGTGGCGAGCGCCTTTTCGCCCTCCTACGGCTGGATGCTGGTCTTCCGCTTCCTGAGCGGATTGCCGCACGGCGCCTATTTCGGCGTGGCGGCCCTGGTCGCCGCCTCGCTGGTGCCGCCGCAGCGCCGCGCGCAGGCGGTGGCGCGGACCATGCTGGGGCTGACGGTGGCGACCATCGTCGGCGTGCCGATGGCCAACTGGATCGGGCAGGTGCTGGGCTGGCGCTGGGGCTTCGGCGTCGTCGGGCTGCTCGCCCTGCTGACGGTGCTGCTGGTCTGGATCTTCGCGCCGAACGACCGGCCGCACCCGGAGTCGAGCCCGCTGCGCGAGTTGGGGGCGCTGAAGCGGCGGCAGGTCTGGCTGACGCTGGGCATCGGCGCCATCGGCTTCGGCGGCATGTTCGCGGTCTACACCTATGTCGCCTCAACCCTGATGGAGGTGACGCAGGTGTCGCCGGCGGTGGTGCCGGTGGTGCTGGCGGTGTTCGGCGCCGGCATGACCGTCGGCACGCTGGTCAGCGCCTGGGCCGCCGACCGCGCCCTGATGCCGACCGTCGCCTTCATCCTGCTGTGGAGCGCCGGGTCGCTGGCGCTTTATCCCTTCGCCGCCGGCAATGTCTGGCTGGTGTCGGTGGTCGTCTTCATGATCGGTTGCGGCGGCGGGCTGGGCACGCCTTTGCAGGCCCGGCTGATGGATGTGGCGGAGGATGCGCAGACGCTGGCCGCCGCGCTGAACCACAGCGCCTTCAACGCCGCCAACGCGCTTGGCCCCTGGCTGGGCGGCATGGCGATCGCGGCGGGCTGGGGCTGGACCTCCACCGGCTGGGTCGGTGCGGCGCTGGCGCTGGGCGGTCTGGCGGTGTGGGCGGTGGCGATGCTGGATGACCGGATGACTGCCAATACGGAACTGGCGGCCGAAGCCTGCGCCGGCGACTGAGCGGCCTTTCAGCGTCCCGACAGATCCCAGGCGATGCGCGCCGGATGTTCGCCGAGGTCGAGGGAGCCGATGACGATCTCCCCCCGGCCGGACAGCGGTGCCACGTCGCCCAGTTTCAGCAGCCGCTGTTCGCCGTCCTGCGGCACCAGACGGGTGCCGTTGCGGCTGAGATCCTCCAGCGTGAAGGCGCCGTCGCGCAGCCGCACCACCGCATGCCGGCGCGAGGCGGAGGCATGGTCCAGCACGATCCCGCAGTCGGCGGAACGGCCGATCACGACGTCTTCGCCCGCATCGCGCAGGGCCACCGTCCGGCCCTGGTAGCTGAGCGTCAGGCGGGGGGCCGGCGTCGGCGGAGCCTGCATGTCGACGGTCATGTCCGTCGGCTGCGCTGCCAGGCGCTGACCCGCCACAACGCCGCTGCCGGTCACCGACACGCGCCGGTCGTCGGGAATGGCGGCGATCTTGGCGATCAGCCCGTCGGCCAGAGCCCGCGGGATGCCGGCGGCGCGCAGGCGGCGGCCCAGCCCCTCGCGCACCTCCTGGATGGAGGCGCCGGGGGCGGCCAGTTCCGCCGCGGTCTTGACCCGGTTGAACTCGTCGGCGACGCGCTGGATGACGACACTGATCTTCTTGTGGCCGTAGGGGCTGGCGCCGAGGTCGAGCAGGTAGCCGAGCCGCCCCGCCGCCGTGTTGAAGCGGCCGGCCAGCCGCGTCATCGTCTCTTCGAAGGGCAGGTCGCTGCCGCCGGCCGCCCACACGGTCTTGCCGCGGCGGGTCAGCGATTCCGCCATTGCCGGGCCGCCCATGTAGCCGTCGAAGGCGATCATGCCGTCGACGATGGCGGAGAAGGCGCGGGCGTCGCTGGCCGCCCCGGTGCGGGTCAGCGGAGTCAGCCCGTCCAGCCCGCCGCGGATGCGATGCAGCAGCGCCTCGCGCGTCCGGGCGAAGCCGAGCCCCGTCCCGTCGGAGGCCAGCGTGTTGGACAGGGCCAGAAGCGGTTCGGTGTGGGGCAGCCGGTCGTCCAGGTCGCCGCGCAGCGCCGCCAGCAGCGCCAGGATGGCGGAGGCGAGGTCGGGCGAATAGCCGATCAGGGCGCGGATCGGCTCCCGCCCGTCGGTGATTTCCGCCGCGAATTCGTCGACCAGCCGGGTGCTCTCGCCGTCCTCCTCATTGTGCAGGCGCAGGACGGCGGACAGCTTGGCCCCCCATTCGCGGTGCGGTTCCAGCAGGGTGCCGAAGGCATGGGTGACGATGCGGTCGCGCTCCTCAACCGGGCGGTCGACGGCGGCCAGCAGCAGGCCGGAAACCCCGCCGCGCATCAGCGCCTGGTCGAAGGGGGCCAGCGTCTCCGATTTCTGGGCGAGGTCCTTCAGCGCGGTGAACAGACGGCTGAGCTGGTCGTAGCGCTCATGCGGCTTCACCCCCAGCATCGGCGCCTGGAGGGTGGCGAGCCGGCTGATCGAAGGGTTGAACAGCAGCGCCTCGCGCTCGAAGTAGCGCAACGGATAGTAGCGGTGCAGCTGCTCCGACGGAATGACGCCCTGGTCGTCCCAGTAACCGCGCAGCAATCGCAGCAGGGTCATCCGGCTGTCGAAGGAGAAGACCTGCAGCACGTCGGTGCAGAGGTTGGCGCTGTCGATCGGCGAAATGGTCGTCAGCTTGGCGCCGCCGGAGGAGGTCTTCTGGAAGATCGTCTCCTCCCGTCCGGTGCCGGTGACCTTCACCACGCGCACCACCGGGAACTTGGCAAGCCGCAACAGGAAGTTGGCACGTTCCGTCGCCGACTTCTCGTCGTCGAAGACGCCGTCGATGTTGGGCTTGCCGCCCTGTTCGACCACCACCTCGAAGCGCGCTTCGCGCCGTTTGGACATCGCCATAGCGTCCCCCCTTGGCCATGCCCGATCCGGCATGGTGTCCGGCTACGTCCCCATCCGCTATTTCCAGCGATTTTTCACCAAAATACTTTATGAACCTTAACATCAGAAGCGGAAAGACCCGGACCTTGACCGCAAGTTTCCATTCGGACTCCAACCCGCCCCCGCCGTCGCCCCGGTCGTTGCTGGGCCGCCGCCCGTTCCTCGGACTGTTCGGGGGCGCGCTCGGGGCGTTGGCCCTGCCGGGTGGCGGGGCCTGGGCGGCAGGATCGTCACGAACCACCAATGGTTTAGAAAGTGGTTCGGTCGGATATTTCCTGTTCGATCCCGACAGCGGCCGGGCGCTGGAGGAGCAGGCGGCGGACACCGCCTTCATCCCGGCATCGGTGGCGAAGCTGCCGACGGTGGCGGCGGCGCTGGCGCTGCTGGGGCCGGACCACCGTTTCGCCACCCGCCTGCTGGGCACCGGGCCGCTGGAGGGCGGGGTGCTGCGCGGCGACCTGATCCTGCAGGGCGGCGGCGATCCGGCCCTGGCGACCGAAGGGCTGCTGCAGCTGTTGGGCGCGCTTGGCGCCGCCGGAGTGCGGCAGGTGGAAGGGAGATTCCTGTACGACACCGCGCTGCTGCCCGAACTGGCGGAGATCGATTCCGGACAGCCCTGGGCCGCGCCCTACAACACCGGGGTCGGGGCGCTGTCGCTGAACTACAACCGCGCCCTGCTGAACTGGCGGCGCGGCGGCACTCCTGCCGGGCCGGACGCGCTGACGGTGGCCGATGCCGGGCGGCTGCCGCTGGACAGCGTCACGGTCCGGCCGATGGCGATGGGCGGAGGCTTTCCGCTGCTGCCGGACGGGGTGGACCGCTGGCTGATGGCGCCGCCCTCCTCCGGCGAGGCGGGGGGCGCCTGGGTGCCGGTGGCGCGGCCGGGGCTGGCCGCCGCCATGCTGTTCCGCCGGCTGGCCGCCGATGCCGGCATCGCCCTGCCGGCGCCCGTCGTCGGCCGGGCGGCGGGTGGGGCGGCGGGTGGGGCGGCTCTGGCGGTGCTGGACAGCCTGCCGCTGGCGGAACTGGCACGTGGCCTGCTGCGCCATTCCAACAACCTGTCGGCGGAAGTGATCGGACTGGCCGCGTCGCGCCGGCTGGATCCGTCTGCCACCACCCTGGACCGGTCGGCGGGGCTGCTGCAGCGTTGGCTGACGCGGCAGCCGGTCGGAGCGGTGAACTGGAGCGGTAGCTGGAATGGTCTGCGGCTGGCCAACCATTCCGGGCTGGGCACCGGGTCGCGCGCCACGCCGCGGCAGATGGCGGCGCTGCTGCAGGCCGGCGGACCGGCCCTGTGGGACCTGCTGCCGGGGGAGGAGGACGGCAAGGCGCTGCCCCCCGGCGTCCATGCCAAATCGGGCACGCTGGCCTACGTCAAGGGGCTGTCCGGGCTGCTGACGGCGGCCAGCGGCCGGAGGCTGGGATTCGTCCTGTTCATCGCCGATCCGGCGCGCCGCGCGGCGATGGATGCCGCGCTCGACCGCCGGGTGACCGCGACGCCGGCGGAGGCGCGCGCCTGGGCCGCCGGTGCCCGCCGGTTGCAGGGCGAGATTCTGGAGCGGTGGGTTTCCACCTATTGACTGACATAAGTCATAGGAGGGAAGATCGCGCCTTCGCTAAAATGCAGATCAAAGTTGAATCGGTCTCAAGCGGCCTGCAACGGATTGATCGCCGTCCCGGCCGCCCCATATCCGTGCACACCCGGCAGAGAGAACCCCAGACCCGATGATGACAGACCGTTCCTGCACCTCTACCGCGCGCAACGTGCTGCGCCGCCGGCTGGAACGTCAGGACGTCGCCGCCAACCGCTATCATGACCGGCGGCTGGGGGCGGAGGTCGTCAACATCGTCGTCGGCGGCTGCGTCGTCACCGACGACCCGAACGTCGTCATCACCACCACGCTGGGCTCCTGCGTCGCCGCCTGCCTGTATGATCCGGTGGCGGAGATCGGCGGGATGAACCATTTCCTGCTGCCCGACGCCGGGAGCGACACGCTGTCGCTGTCCTCGCGCTACGGCGCCACGGCGATGGAGCAACTGATCAACCGGCTGCTGAAGGTCACCGGCCGGCGCGACCGGCTGCGCGCCAAGCTGTTCGGCGGGGCCAACGTCAACCTGACCACGTTGCGCACCGCGAACATCGGCCAGCGCAACGTCGAATTCGTGATGGAGTATCTGGCGACGGAGGGCATTCCCACCGTCAGCTGGGACGTCGGCGGCGCCAGCCCGCGCGCCGTGCGCTTCTTTCCCACCAGCGGGCGCAGCCAGCGCCGGCTGATCGGCGACGAGACTCTGCACGACATCGCCCGCAACGAATCGTCCTACATCGAGCATCTGCGCAAATCGCGGATCGAAGGCGACGTCGAGCTGTTCTGATAAGCTCGACCGGCGGCGTTTCGTCAGCGATGGGCTGCGCCGCCGACACCCGCCGTCCTTCCGCGGAGCCCTTCATGGCCGACACGCTGTTCCGGATCGCCACCTTCAACCTGGAAAACCTGGACGACGATGCCGACGAGCCGCCCTTCGAGGCGCGGATCGCCACGCTGCGCCCGCAGCTGGAGCGGCTGGAGGCCGACATCCTCTGCCTGCAGGAGGTCGACGCCCAGCATCCGGTGAAGAGCGAGCCGCGGACCCTGCGCGCGCTGTCCCGCCTGCTGGAGGGCACGCGCTATGCCGGTTACCACGTCACCGCCGGCGACGGCCCGTCGCCGGCCGACCGCCACAACCCGGTGATCGTCAGCCGCTGGCCGATCCGGGCGGCGCGGCTGCTGCGCCATCATCTGGTGCCGCCGGCCCGCGTGCGCCTCGCCACCGCCGACCCGGCGGCGGACACGGAGACGGAGGTCGGCTGGGACCGGCCGCTGCTGCATGCCGAGGTGGAGATGCCGGACGGCCGCATCCTGCATGTCTTCGACCTGCATCTGCGCGCCCCCATCGCCGCGCCGGTGCCGGGGCAGAAGACCAGCGCCCAGACCTGGAGGACGGCGTCCGGCTGGGCCGAGGGCTTCTATCTCGCCTCGATCAAGCGGGCGGGTCAGGCGCTGGAGACGCGGATGGCGGTGGACCGGCTGTTCGACGCCGATCCCGACGCGCTGATCGTGGTGGCCGGCGACTGCAACGCCGATCTGGAGCAGACCGCCGTCCGCATCATCCGCGCCGCCTCCGACTTCACCGGCAATCCAGACCTGGCCGGCCGCGTGCTGGAGCCGCTGGAGGAGGCGATCCCGGAGGAGCGGCGCTACACCGTGCTGCATGCCGGCACGGCGGTGCTGCTGGACCATCTGATGACCTCGCCGCGCCTGACCGAGCGGCTGCGCGACATCGCCATCCACAACGAGGATCTGACCGACGAGGTCGACCATGCCGACGAGCCCTCGCCGGTCAGTTACCACGCGCCGGTGGTGGCGACCTTCTCGCTGTAGGCCGCCCCGCCGTCAGCTGCGGTCGATCATGTCCGGTCGATGACGATCACCCGGAAATCGTTGACGTTGGTGCGGGTCGGGCCGGTGACGACCAGATCGCCCAGCGCCTTGAAGAAGCTGTAGCCGTCGTTGTCGGCGAGGAAGGCCTTGGCGTCGAGGCCCATCTCCTCCGCACGGGTCAGCGTGTCGGGGCGCAGGATGGCGCCGGCATTGTCCTCCGTCCCGTCGATGCCGTCGGTGTCGAAGGCGGCGGCCCAGATGCCGGGCTGGCCGTCGAGCGCCACCGCCAGCGCCAGCAGGAATTCGACGTTGCGGCCGCCGCGGCCCTGGCCGCGCACGGTCACCGTGGTCTCGCCGCCGGACAGGATCACGGCTGGGACCGCCGCCGGCTGGCCGTGGCGGGCGACCTGCCGGGCGATGCCGGCATGGACCTTGGCGACCTCGCGCGCTTCGCCCTCGATGGCGTCGCCGAGGATGACGGGGGTGTAGCCGCGGTCGCGGGCCAGCGCCGCCGCCGCTTCCAGCGCGTCCTGCGGGGTGGCGATGATGGTGGTCTCGGCGCCGCTCAGCCGCGGGTCGCCGGGCTTCGGCGTCTCGTCCTCCGCGGCCTCCAGGAAGGCGGCGACGGCGGGCGGCGGGGTGATGTTGTACTTGGCCAGGATGGCGCGGGCGTCGGCGAAGCTGGTCGGGTCGGGCACGGTCGGGCCGCTGGCGATCACCGACGGATCGTCGCCCGGCACGTCGGAGACCAGCAGCGAGACGACGCGGGCCGGGTGGGCCATGGCGGCGAGCCGGCCGCCCTTCACCGCCGACAGGTGCTTGCGCACGCAGTTCATCTCGCCGATGTCGGCGCCGCTCTTCAGCAGCGCCTTGGCGACGGCGCGCTTGTCCTCCAGCGTGATGCCGGGCGCCGGCAGGGCCAGCAGGGCGGAGCCGCCGCCGGAGATCAGGCAGAGCACGAGGTCGTCGGCGGCCAGCCCCTGCACCATGTCGACGATGCGCCGCGCGGCCTCCTGCCCGGCGGCGTCGGGCACCGGGTGGCTGGCCTG
Organism: Azospirillum oryzae; assembly: GCF_008364795.1. Classification (GTDB taxonomy): domain Bacteria; phylum Pseudomonadota; class Alphaproteobacteria; order Azospirillales; family Azospirillaceae; genus Azospirillum; species Azospirillum oryzae. Next base: position 52,408 of record NZ_VTTM01000012.1, read on the forward strand.
CACCACCTCGATCCGCTCGGTCGGCAGATCATGGTCGTAGCGGGTGACGACGAGACCGGTCAGCGGGCCCGGCCAATGGTCCTCCACCGTCTTCGCCATGGCCGCCGCCGCCTTGCCGGCACCGATGACCACCGTGCGGCCCTTCGGCGGCTGCGGCAGGGCCGCCGGCAGCCGGGTCTCGGCGGTCACCGCGGTGAGGGCCGCCTGGAACAGGTCGTGGAGCAGGGCTTCGGTGGTCATGGCGGTGCTCATGGTCGCGTCGGGAGCGGGGCGGGTAGAATGCACACAAATGAGGGGTGGGCCAATGGTTAGGGTGGGGCACCGTCCGCCGACGACGCCCCATCACCTCACTTCGACCCGACCTCATGCCCGGCCAGCAGTTCCAGCGCGCGGAGCATGCCGGAGTGGTCCCAGGCCGAGCCGCCCTGCGCGGCGCAGGCGTTGAACAGCTGCTGGCAGCTGGCGGTGTGCGGCAGCGACAGGTTCAGCGCCTTGGCGCCGCTCAGCGCCAGGTTCAGGTCCTTCTGGTGCAGCTCGATGCGGAAGCCGGGGGTGAAGTTGCGGTTGATCATCCGCTCGCCATGGACCTCCAGGATGCGGGAGGAGGCGAAGCCGCCCATCAGCGCCTGACGGACCTTGGCCGGATCGGCGCCGGCCTTCGAGGCGAACAGCAGGGCCTCGGCCACCGCCTCGATGGTCAGCGCGACGATGATCTGGTTGGCGACCTTGGTGGTCTGGCCGTCGCCGTTGCCGCCGACCAGGGTGACGTTCTTGCCCATCTTGTCGAACAGCGGCTTGACCGTGTCGAAGGCCTCCTGCGGGCCGCCGACCATGATGGTCAGCGAGGCGGCCTTGGCGCCGACCTCGCCGCCCGACACCGGCGCGTCGAGGTAGGCGCAGCCCAGGTCATTGATGCGCTTGGCGTATTCCTTGGTCTCGATCGGCGAGATCGAGGACATGTCGACCACGATCTTGCCCGACGACAGGCCGGCGGCGACGCCGTTCTCGCCGAACAGGGCGGCGCCGACATGGGGGGTGTCCGGCACCATGGTGATGATGACCTCGGCCGCCGCCGCGACCTCCGCGCCGCTCGGGCAGGGGATGGCGCCCTTGTCGGTCAGGTCGGCCGGGACCGGCTTGATGTCGTGGACATAGAGCGTGTGACCGGCGTCCAGCAGGTGCCCCGCCATCGGGGTGCCCATGATGCCGAGACCGATGAATCCGACCTTCATGACTTTGGTCCTTTCTCGCGTGATGTTGGGGGCGTTTCAGGCGTTCGCCGGTTCGGTCCTGTAGGGGGCGAACCAGCCGAGCCCCTCGTCCGTCGTCGTCTTCGGCTTGTATTCGCAGCCGACCCAGCCGCTGTAGCCGATGGCGTCCAGATGCTTGAACAGGAAGGGATAATTGATCTCGCCGGTGCCCGGTTCGAAGCGGCCGGGGTTGTCGGCCAGCTGGACATGGGCGATGCGGGCGAGGTTGGCCTCGATCGTGCGGGCCAGATCGCCTTCCATGATCTGCATGTGGTAGATGTCGTACTGCACGTACAGATTGTTGGAACCGACCTTGTCGATCAGGTCCAGCGCCTGTTTCGTGCGGGTCAGGTAGAAGCCGGGGATGTCGCGGGTGTTGATCGGCTCGATCAGAAGCTTGATCCCGGCGCCGGCCAGCGCGTCGGCGGCATAGGCGAGGTTGCCGACCAGCGTGCTTTCGGCCGCGGCGGCGTCGGCGCCTTGCGGCAGGATGCCGACGAGGCAGTTGACCTGTTTGCAGCCCAGCGTGCCGGCATAGTCGATGGCGCGGGCGACGCCGTCGCGGAATTCCTGGACACGGTCGGGCATGATGGCGATGCCGCGCTCGCCGCCGCCCCAGTTGCCGGCCGGCAGATTGTGCAGGACCTGGGTCAGCCCATGCTGGCGCAGCTTCTCGGCCAGCGCGTCGGCGGGGAAATCATAGGGAAACAGGTACTCGACCCCACGGAAGCCGGCATCGGCCGCCGCGGCGAATCGGTCGAGAAAGGGACGCTCGTTGTAGAGCATCGTCAGGTTGGCGGCGAATTGCACCATGACCGAACTCCCGGTTACGCGAATTGGCCGCCGCGGATGGAGGGGCGGCCCTTGGGAAGGGAGCTTGACCGCCGCGCAGGCCCTTGAGCCAGTTCGCCGAACGGCTTTTTCACACAGCGGAAAGCGGGGTGCGCGAACGATCCCGTTGAGGGCGGTCACGGAACTCAGTTGACGCATACGTCAACCTGAACTAGGCTTCGCGACATCAATCATCCGTATCCATGATTGGTCTGCCCGGCGCCGCAAGAAGCGCGGGTTCCATAACCGGAGGAAGCGTCCCGTGACCCAGCCCGTGACCATGCCCGGCTCCCAGCCCTACCCGCATCTGCTGGCCCCGCTCGATCTCGGCTTCACGGTGCTGAAGAACCGGGTGCTGATGGGGTCGATGCACACCGGGCTGGAGGATCGGCGCCGCCATTTCCCCCGGCTGGCCGCCTATTTCGCGGAGCGGGCACGCGGCGGGGTCGGGCTGATGGTGACCGGCGGCTTCTCGCCCAATGTGGAGGGATGGCTGTCGCCCTTCGGCTCCACCCTGGCCCGGCATGGCGCGGCGCGGGCGCACCGGGTCATCACCGACGCGGTACATGCCGAAGACGGCAAGATCGCGCTGCAGATCCTGCATGCCGGCCGCTATGCCTACAGCCCGCTGTCGGTGGCGCCGTCGCGCATCAAGTCGCCGATCACCCCCTTCACCCCGCGCGCCCTGACGGCGCGGGGCGTGGAGCGCCAGATCCGCGCCTATGTCCGCTGCGCCGAACTGGCGCGCGAGGCCGGTTATGACGGGGTGGAGGTGATGGGGTCGGAAGGCTACCTCATCAACCAGTTCCTGGTGACCCACACCAACCAGCGCACCGACAAATGGGGCGGCGCTTATGAGAACCGCATGCGCTTCCCGGTGGAGATCGTGTCGCGCATGCGCGAGGCGGTCGGGCGCGACTTCATCATCATCTACCGCCTGTCGATGCTGGACCTGATCCCCGACGGCAGCAATTGGGAGGAGGTGGTGCAGCTTGCCCAGGCCATCGAGGCGGCCGGGGCCACCATCATCAACACCGGCATCGGCTGGCACGAGGCGCGGGTGCCGACCATCGCCACCAGCGTGCCGCGCGCCAACTTCGCCTGGGTGACGGGGAAGCTGAAGGGGGCGGTGTCCATCCCGCTCTGCACCACCAACCGCATCAACACGCCGGAGGTCGGCGACGCGGTGATCGGCGAGGGGCTGGCCGACATGGTGTCGATGGCGCGGCCCTTCCTGGCCGATCCGGATTTCGTCGCCAAGGCGGCGGCGGGCCGGCCGGAGGCGATCAACACCTGCATCGCCTGCAATCAGGCCTGTCTGGACCACATCTTCTCCGGCAAGACGGCGAGCTGTCTGGTCAACCCGCGCGCCTGCCAAGAGACGGAGCTGGTGATCGCCCCCGCCGCGAAGCGCAAGCGCGTCGCCGTGGTCGGCGCCGGCCCGGCCGGCCTCGCCTGCGCCACCACGGCGGCGGAGCGCGGGCATGAGGTGCATCTGTTCGACGCGGCCGACGAGATCGGCGGCCAGTTCAACATGGCGAAGCGGATTCCCGGCAAGGAGGAGTTCCACGAGACCCTGCGTTATTTCCGCAACCGGCTGGCGGAGACGGGCGTGGCGCTGCATCTGGGGCGGCGGGTGACGGCCGACGACTTGTCGGGCGCGGGATTCGACGACGTGGTGCTGGCGACCGGGGTGGCGCCGCGCGACCCGAAGATCCCCGGCCAGGACCACCCCAAGGTGCTGACCTATGTCGACGTGCTGCGCGGCGCCAAGCCGGTCGGCCGGCGCGTCGCGGTGGTGGGGGCCGGCGGCATCGGCTTCGACCTTGCCGAGTTCCTGGCGCAGGAGGAACCGTCGCCCAGCCTCGACCCGGCGCTGTGGCGCGCCGAATGGGGGGTGGCCGATCCGGCCGAGGCGCGCGGCGGCGTCGCCGGCATCCGCCCTCATCTGACGCTGCCGGCGCGCGAGATCGTGCTGCTCCAACGCAAGGCGACCAAGCCCGGCGCGGGACTGGGCAAGACCACCGGCTGGATCCATCGGGCACAGCTGAAGATGAAGAACATCAAGGCGTTGTCCGGCGTCAACTACGAGCGCATCGACGACGAGGGGCTGACCGTCAGCTTCGGCGAGAAGCGCGAGCGGGTGCAGACGCTGGCGGTCGATACCATCGTGCTGTGCACCGGGCAGGAGCCGTTGCGCGAGCTGCACGCCCCGCTGGAGGCCGCCGGCATCGCCGTCCACCTGATCGGCGGCGCCGACGTGGCGGCGGAGCTAGACGCCAAGCGCGCCATCGCACAGGGGACGCGGCTGGCGGCGGGGTTGTAACGGCAACGCGCCCTCTCCCCACAGCCATGGCGGGAATGAGGGCGTCTTTGTCACACCCGTGGGCGGACGCATCACGAGCGAAATTGCTTGCCGTTACAGCTGATATATTAGTATTCTTAGGCATGTGCTTCTGAGGAGGCTGGACGCCATGCCATCGGGCAACCCGCCGGCCAAAACCGGTTCCATCGCGGCCCCCCCGCCATCAACGACGCCGACCTTGTCGGCCAAGGCCGCTCCGCTCCTGAGCCGCCCGCCGGCACGCCGGGACATGCGGCGCGGTCCGACCGCCGCCGACGCCATCCACCGCGACCTGCGGGCGGAGATCGTGTCGCTGAAACGCAAGCCGGGCGAGCCCATCGCCGAGAAGCAGATCGCCGAGGCCTATGGCGTCAGCCGCACGCCGGTGCGCGAGGCGGTGCTGCGGCTGGCGGACGAGGGGCTGATCGAGATTTTCCCGCAGTCCGGCACCTTCGTCGCCCGCATACCCTTGGGCGCCCTGCCGGAAGCCGGGGTGATCCGCAAGGTGCTGGAGCGGGCGACCGTTCGCTTCGCCGCCGAACGGGCCACCCGCAGCCAGATCGCAGCATTGCACGCCTGCCTGGAACAGCAGCGCGAAGTCGATGCGGAGGGCGACGCCGACGGCTTCCATCAGGCTGACGAAGCTTTCCACGCCCAGATCACCGAGATGGCGGGCTATCCCGGCTTCTGGGGCATCATCCAGCAGGCCAAGGTCCAGCTCGACCGCTGCCGTCGCCTGACTCTGCCGGTTCCCGGCCGCATGCGCACGGTGATCGCCGAGCATGAGGCCATCGTCGAGGCCATCGCCGGCCACGACCCCGACCGAGCGGAACAGAGCCTGATCCGCCATCTCGACAATCTGCAGATCACGGTGGACGACGTGCGCAACGCCGCCCCGCTCTATTTCTCCGGCAGCCTGACCGACGGGACCGCCCTTTCCGATGGAGCACCCTGATGATGAGCAAGGTCAGCCGCCGCGTCGGCGTCATCGGGTTGGGCATGGCGTCGGCCCCGCATGCGCAGAGCCTGATCGATCTGGCTGGCCGGGTGGAGGTGGCGGGCTGCTTCAGCCCGTCGGCCGAACGCCGCGCCGCCTTCGCCGCCCGCCACAGTCTGCCGGTGGTTGACCGGCTGGAGGCGCTGCTGGAGGATCCGGCGTTGTCGGCCGTCCTGCTGCTGACCCCGCCCGACACCCATGCCGAACTGGTGGCGCGCTGCGCCGCCGCCGGCAAGCATGTACTGCTGGAAAAACCGTTGGACGCCACCCCGGAAGGGGCGCGGGCGGTGGTCTCCGCGATGGAGGCGGCCGGGCTGACGCTGGGCGTCATGCTGCAGCACCGCTTCCGGGCGTCGGTGGAACGGCTGGCCGGGCTGATGCGCCACGGTGCGCTGGGCCGGCCGCTGACGGCGGCGGTTTCGGTGCGCTGGTGGCGCGACGCCGCCTATTACGCCCAACCCGGCCGCGGCAAGAGGGCGCGCGACGGCGGCGGCGTGCTGCTGACCCAGGCGATCCACACGCTGGACGCCTTCGTCAGCCTGCTCGGCCTGCCGGACCGGGTCGCGGGCTTTGCCGCGACGAGCGTTTTGCGCAAATCGGACATGGACACGGAGGATGTGGTTGCCATGGCCCTGCGCTACGGCAACGGCATGCTGGCGACCGTGAATGCCACCACCGCCGTCTATCCCGGCTATCCGGAGCGGATCGAGATCGCGGGGTCCGATGGCTCCGCCGTTCTGGCCGGCGACCGTCTGGAGGTGCAACTGGTCAATGGCGAGCGCATCACCGCCGGCGCGGACGGCGCCACGCTGGGCGGCGGGGCCGACCCGATGGCCTTCTCCCACCAGCATCACCGCGCGGTGCTGTCCGATTTCCTCGACGCGCTGGACGAAGGACGCCGGCCGCGGGTGGACGGGCGCGAAGCGCTGAAGGTGCACCGGCTGATCGAGGCGATGCTGGAGGCGTCCGGCAGCGGCGGAAGCGTGGAGGTCGGTACTTCCTGATCGTCATTCCCCATCGCGGTTCCGGAGGTCGCAAGCGCGGCCTTGCGGAATCCACCACTTTGGCGTAAAGCGCCAGAACCAGGCCGGGCCCCTCTGGCAACCGTCACCGGTTGCGATGTCGGACTGGGAAGACAAGGAGCGGCCCGCGCCTCGTGCCCCTGACCGGGGGCTTTCCGTCCGATGCCTTCGGCGCGGCCCGACCGGTCAGCAGACTCCCGCGCGGCCTCTCCTCCGACACTGATCGTGATGCGAGGACTTGTGCCCAAATGACGGAACTATTCACCACGGATGCGCTCTTTGCGCTGCTCCAGGTCATCATGATCGATCTGGTGCTGGCCGGCGACAACGCCATCGTCATCGGTCTGGCCGCCGCCGGATTGCCGCGGGAACAACGCGGCAAGGCAATCCTGATCGGCATCCTGGCCGCCACCGTGCTGCGCATCGCTTTCGCGGCGGTCACCACCCAGCTTCTCCAGATCATCGGGCTGCTGCTGGCCGGTGGTGTGCTGCTGCTGTGGGTCTGCTGGAAGATGTGGCGCGAACTGCGGCAGTCCCATGAGGAGGACGAGGCGGTCGAGGCGCTGGAGGACGATGGCGGGGCCGAAGCCTCCGGGCCGCGGAAGACCCTCGGTCAGGCGGTCTGGCAGATCGTGGTCGCCGACGTGTCGATGTCGCTCGACAATGTTCTGGCCGTCGCCGGTGCGGCGCGCGAACATCTGGGGGTGCTGGTCATCGGCCTGACACTGTCCATCGCCCTGATGGGTCTCGCCGCCAGCGTCATCGCCAGAGTCCTACACAAGCACCGCTGGCTGGCCTATGTCGGTCTTTCCATCATCCTCTACGTCGCCCTGCACATGATCTACCGCGGCGCCATGGAGGTGTGGCCCCTGGTGAACGGTCACGCCTGATCGGCCAAGGGGGGCTCCGGACGCCGCTTTCGGGCGAGTGGGGGAAATGGCTGCGGCGAGAGCTGAGGCGGAATGTCGCGCCATCCCCCTGCGGCAATCCGTGCGCTGTCTGAAACAGCGTTTCCGCGCTTACATTGCCCCTCTCGCCGCCAATCCGATTGAGTTAAAGTCCAAATGGTAGTTGCCGCTTTGAACTTTCAGGGTTGCGCGCAGATTGATATACTAATATCTTAAGCGACGAGAACAGGGCGCCGCAGCCAAGCGGGGGCCGGATATGGATGGGGGCGAGGGCAAGGCCGGCGGCGGCCAAGTGCGACTTCCCGGTCGCATGGTCCGATCGCAGCGCTGCGAAAGCCGGGCGTCGCAATGGCCTCTCACCCATTCCCCGCCTGCCGCCGGTCCCCAATTCGTCCAGTCACGTGCGGGCGGTCTGCCGCCCGCCAGGTAAAACCGGAAACACCAGAACAAAAGAGGCCGGATTGCCTAAGGCTCCGGCTCCGTAATCAGGAGGAGATCCTAATGAAGTTTGGTCTGACTTCGATCCGCACTGCGATGCTGACCGCCTGTGCGATCTGCGGCATCCTGGCCGCCCCCATGCTGTCGGCGCCGGCCGATGCGCGCGACTTCCGATCCGCCGACATCCACCCGACCGACTACCCGACCGTCGAAGCGGTGCGCTATGTCGGCAAGCTGGTGGCCGAGCGCAGCAACGGCAAGCTGGGCGTCAAGGTGTTTCCGAACGGCGCCCTGGGGACCGAGAAGGACACCATCGAGCAGCTTAAGATCGGTGCGCTGGAGATGATGCGCATCAACGTGGCGCCGCTGAACAACGTGGTGCCGGAGACGATGGTCACCGCGCTGCCGTTCATCTTCCGCGACACCGGCCACATGCGCCGCGTCCTGGACGGCCCGATCGGTGATGAAATCCTGGCGGCGATGGAAAGCCAGGGCATGATCGGGCTGGCCTTCTACGACAGCGGTTCGCGCAGCATGTATTCGGCCGCCAAGCCCTACAAGACGCTGGCCGACATGAAGGGCGCCAAGATCCGCGTCCAGCAGTCGGACCTGTTCGTCGCCATGATCCAGGCGCTGGGCGCCAACGCCACGCCGATGCCCTTCGGCGAGGTCTACACCGCGCTGAAGACCGGCATCGTCGACGCCGCCGAGAACAACTACCCGTCCTATGAATCCTCGCGCCACTTCGAGGCGGCCAAGTACTTCACCCTGACCGAACACGCGATGGCGCCGGAAGTGCTGGTCTTCTCCAAGGTCGCCTGGGACCGCCTGTCGAAGGACGATCAGGCACTGATCCGCAAGGCCGCCAAGGATTCGGTGCCCTACATGCGCAAGCTGTGGGACGAGCGCGAGCTGAAGTCCAAGGAGATCGTCACCCAGGCCGGTGCCCAGATCGTCGAGGTGACGAACAAGCAGGAATTCATCGACGCGATGAAGCCGGTCTACGCCCAGTTCGCGAACACGCCGAAGCTGCAGAGCCTCGTCCAGCGCGTCCAGGAAACCAAGTGACGACTTTTCGGTAACGCCAAGAAGGGGTGGCTTCGCGGCTTCGTCCCGGGTGGGACGAGCCGCGCCATCCGAGGGGAGCCGCAGCATGGATATCGAGCTGCAAGCAATGGACGTCAGCCCGCCGCATGCGGCCGGCTGGTTGACCCGCATGAATGCGGTGCTGGCCAAGACCGGCATGTATGTCGCCATCATCGGCCTGATGATGATCGTGTGCGTCGTCTTCTATCAGGTGTTCGGCCGCTACGTGCTGAACAGCTCGCCGACCTGGGCGGAAAGCCTTGCCATCGTGCTGGTGCTCTACGTCACGCTGATCGGCGCCGCCGTCGGCGTCCGCGATGCCGGCCATATCGGGCTGGAGTCGCTGCTGGTGATGCTGTCGGACAGCGCGCGCCGCAAGATGGACGTCCTGATCTATGCCCTGGTCGGCATCTTCGGCGGCTGCATGGCCTACAACGGCTGGATCCTGGGCAGCTCGGTCGCCTCCTACACCATTCCGAACCTTCATATCTCCGAAGCCGTGCGGTACGTGCCGCTGGTGCTGTCGGGCGTGCTGATCGTCCTGTTTTCCATCGAGCATATCGTCGCCATCGTGCGCGGCGAGGAGGTCAAGCCGTCATGGAACTGACCATCCTGTCCATCACCTTCTTCGGCTTCCTCATCCTCGGCATTCCGGTCGCCTTCGCCATCGGCCTGTCGGCGCTCTGCACCATCCTCTATGAAGGCCTGCCCGTCGCGGTGGTCTTCCAGCAGATGATGTCGGGCATGAACGTCTTCTCGTTCCTGGCCATTCCCTTCTTCGTCTTCTCGGGCGAGCTGATGCTGCACGGCGGCGTCGCCGACAAGATCGTCGCCGCGGCCAAGAGCATGGTCGGCCATATCCGCGGCGGCCTGGGCATGTCCAACGTCGTGGCCTGCACGCTGTTCGGCGGCGTCGCCGGCTCGCCCGTCGCCGACGTGTCGGCCATGGGCGCCGTCATGATCCCGATGATGAAGCGGGAAGGCTACCACGCCGACTATGCGGTCAACGTCACCACCCATGCGGCACTCGTCGGCGCGCTGATGCCGACCAGCCACAACATGATCATCTATGCGCTGGCCGCCGGCGGAAAGGCGTCCATCGGGGCGCTGATCGCCGCGGGTCTGATGCCGGCGCTGCTGCTGATGGTGTGCAACCTGGGTGCGGCCTACTATGTCGCGGTTAAGCGCGGCTATCCCAAGGGGACCTTCCCCGGCTGGGACATCCTGGCGCACTCCTTCGCCGCCGCCCTGCCGGGCCTGCTGATCGTCGTCATCATCCTGGCCGGCATCACCACCGGCGTGTTCACCGCGACCGAGTCGGCCTCGGTGGCCGTGATCTACGCGCTGCTGCTGACCACCTTCGTCTACCGCACGCTGAGCTGGGAGAAGTTCCTGGCCGCCGCCGCCAAGACGGTGAAGACCACCGGCGTGGTGCTGCTGCTGATCGGCGTGTCGACGATGTTCCAGTACCTCATGGGTCTCTATGAGGTGGCGGACATGACCGGCGAGCTTCTGGCCGGCGTGTCGACCAATCCGATCGTCATCTTCCTGCTGATCAACATCATCCTGTTCCTGCTGGGCACCTTCATGGACATGGCCAGCACCATCCTGATCTGCACGCCGATCTTCCTGCCGATCGCCATGCAGTACGGAATGGACCCGGTGCAGTTCGGCATCGTCATGCTGATCAACTGTGCCCTTGGCCTGAACACCCCGCCGGTCGGCACCACCCAGTTCATCGGCTGCGCCATTGGCGGCGTGTCGGTGGGCGAGGTGATGCGCTCCATCACGCCCTTCTACGGGGCGCTGTTCGTGGCGCTGCTGCTGGTCACCTATGTCCCGGCCTTCTCACTGTGGCTGCCGCGCATGCTGATGCATTGAGAGGGAGCGGGTTCAGGGTCTCCTGAACGACTTCTCTCCTGGACTGGGCCATCGGGATCCTCCCGGTGGCCCAATTTTTTTGTGCATCGGGCCGCACCTATCCCGAATTGGAGGTAATCGAGCAGGAGACTCCCCAGTTCGGGAAAAAGAGTGGCAAGCCGACGCAACAGGCCGGACCAGCCGGATGGCGTCGAAATCGATAGCGACTGTACTGCTTGCGCTTCCGGAGAGAAAAAGGTCGCCCAGCCGGGGCCGATGCTTCCCAAGGAATGATCGGCTTATTGGACGTTGTTCTGTGGACATGATCCCGTACATCACAGACCAGCAAAACGATTTCCAACTACTCCCCAGAAAGGGGCTTTCATGCACGGGATCATTCTTGCCGACGCCGACCTGTCCGACATCGATACGCTGATCGGCCCGCACGCGCCGGACATGACGGTGGTCCGGGTTACCGCCGACGAGGACGCCGTCGCCCTGCTTGTCGAGGCGTTGGAAACGGCATCGGCGACGGGAGCCAACGCGGTCCACCTGATCGCCCATGGCGCGCCGGGTGTGGTGAAGCTGGGGGCGACGCCGCTCGACACCAGCGCCCTGTTCGACCGCCGCTGGCCCAATGCGTCCGGCTGCGAGATCCTGATCCATGCCTGCGACGTCGGCGCCGGCAGCAACGGGCGCCGCTTCGTCGAGCGTCTGGCCGCCGTCACCGGCGCCCGCGTCGCCGCCGCCAGCCATCCGGTGGGCCATGCCGACCAGGGCGGTTCGTGGGATCTCGATGTCGTGACCGGCCCGATCCTTGCCGCCCGCCCGTTCGCGGGGGCGGAGGCCTGGCCGCACCGGCTGGCCTACAGCGGCACGGCGACCAGCGGCAACGACACGCTGATCGGCGACAACAGCGGCAACACCATCAACGGGCTGGCCGGCAACGACAGCATCGTCGGCGGCACCGGCAACGACAGCCTGCTCGGCGGCATCGGCAACGACACGCTGGTCGGCGGCGGCAACAGCGGCCAGTCGGCCGGCGACACGCTGAACGGCGGGCTTGGCGGCGATCATTATGTCGGCGGCAACGGCTTCACCATCGTCACCTACGAGAACGCCACCACCGGCCTCACCCTGGACCTGACCAACGGCGCCAACAACACCGGCGAGGCGGCCGGCGATACCTTCGTCGACATCCAGCGCTGGGTCGGCTCCGAATATGCCGACAGCCTGACCGCCGGCGATACCGCCGTGTGGTTCTGGGGCCATGGCGGCAACGACGTCGAATATGGCGGGGCCGGCAACGACACGCTGGAGGCGGGCGACGGCAACGACACCATCTTCGGCGGCGGCGGCACCGACCTGATGTACGGCCGCGCCGACAATGACGAGCTTCACGGCGGCATCGGCAACGACACGGTGGCCGGTGGCGGCGGCGCCGACCTGCTCTATGGCGATGCCGGCAACGACCTGATGAAGGGCGACTGGGAACGCGACACCATCCATGGCGGCGACGGCGACGACACCATCCTGGCCGGCATCGTCAGTTCGGGCAGCTATGCCCAGACCCAGGCCGACACCCTCTATGGCGAGGCTGGCAACGACCGCTACATCGTGGTCAGCCAGTATGACGCCGGCACCGTCAGCTTCGACGGCGGCACCGGCACCGACACGCTGGAACTGCGGTCGGACAACCTGACCAGCTACAACGGCTACGATCTGGAATATTACACCGACGTCGCCTCGCCGAAGATCGACATCAGCGGCATGACGCTGACCAGCGTCGAGACGCTGGCCCTGACCGGCAGCAAGCGCCACACCGTGACGATGACGGCGGCCCAGGCCAACGGCTTCACCAGCATCACCGGGGCTGTGACCGGCGACGCCTTCGCCATCGCCGGGGCGTCGCTTTCCGGCAGCGTCGGGTCCGGCACCGGCAGCGCGCTGCAGGCCGGGCAGGTCCAGGCGGAGACGGTGAATGGCGTCACCCTGGTCCATGTCGGGCTGGACCAGACCGCCGGGTCCGACATGACCCTGCGCATCGCCGGCAGCTTCGCCGCATCGGACATCAGCCTGTCGGGCAACACCATCACGCTGGGGCAGGCCGGCTCCGGCGGCTCCACCGGCGGCGGCGATACCGGGGGTGGAACCGGCGGCGGTACTGGTGGCGGTACGGGGGGGACGGCCGGGCTGACCCTGACCGGCACCGACGCCCGTGACTATCTGGCCGGCGGCAGCGGCAACGACACCATCATCAGCAACGCCGGCAACGACTACATGGTCGGCGGCGGCGGCAGCGACACCTTCGTCTTCAAGCCGGGCGACGGCTGGGATTACATCGGCGACTTCCAGGCCGGCAGCGGCGGCGACGTGCTGAATGTCGCCGGCTGGTCCGGGCTGAAGGATTTCGCCTCGGTCATGGCCGTCACCGTACAGGACGGCGCCAACACCGTCGTCCGGTTCGACAACGGCAACAGCGCCATCCTGGCCAACGTCACCCGCAGCAGCCTGACCGCCGCCAACTTCTCCTTCGCGACGGTTGGCGGTTCCACGGGGGGCTCCACCGGTGGGTCCACCGGCGGCACTCCGGGCCAGACCATCACCGGCACCTCGGCCGGCGAATTCCTGGCCGGCGGCAGCGGCAACGACACCATCACCGGCAATGGCGGCAACGACTACATGGTCGGCGGCGCCGGGCGGGACACCTTCGTCCAGAATCCCGGCGACGGCTGGGACTGCATCGGCGACTTCCAGGCCGGCACCGGCGGCGACGTGATCGACCTCCGCAGCATCTCCGGCTTCTCCAGCCTGAACGACGTGCTGACCCACTCGGCGCAGAGCGGTGCCGACATGTCGATCGAACTCGGTACATTCAACTCCATCAAGCTGATGGGCGTCGACCGCAACAGCCTGACGGCGGAGAACTTCCTGTTCGCCAGTTCGGTGGGGTGAGTTTTTCCTTCTCCTCCCTGGGGAGGGGGTCGGGATGAGGGGGATGTATGGCGGGACCGTTGAGAAAATCCTGCGGCGCTTCCCCCTCACCCTAACCCTCTCCCCGGGGGGAGAGGGGATTTTAGGTGCTATCGCCCTACCGCTCCACCGCCACCGGGACGTTCAGGGCATTGCGCTTCGCCACCGCCTCGTAGACCGGGGGGAAGGCGGGGCGGTTGACGTAGCGCCCGGCGCCGCGCACGGCGCGGCTTTCGCCGAGCGCGTGGACGATGCGGCCCTGGCTCAGCGTGTAGGCCGGGGTGCCGGTGACGGTCATGCCTTCGAAGATGTTCAGGCCGACCTTCTGCATCTGGGTCTTGGCCGAGATGGTCCTGGTCGCCTTCGGATCCCACACCACCAGATCGGCGTCGGCCCCGACGCTGACCGAGCCCTTGCGCGGGTAGAGGTTGAAGATCTTGGCGGCATTGGCGGAGGTCACGGCGACGAACTCGTTCATCGTCAGCCGGCCGGTGTTGACGCCGTGGGTCCACAGCGCGGTCATGCGGTCCTCGATGCCGGCGGTGCCGTTCGGGATCTTGGTGAAGTCGTTGCGGCCCATCGCCTTCTGTTCCGCGCAGAAGCAGCAATGGTCGGTGGCGGTGGTGTGCAGGTGCCCCGCCTGCAGGCCGCGCCACAAGGCGTCCTGATGCTCCTTCGGGCGGAAGGGCGGGCTCATGACATGGCCGGCGGCGAAGTCCCAGTCGGGGTCGCGGTAGACGCTGTCGTCGATCAGCAGATGGCCGGCCAGAACCTCGCCGAACACGCGCTGGCCGTCGTTCTGGCCGCGCTCGATGGCGGCCAGCGCCTCCTTGGCGGAGACATGGACGATGTAGACCGGGACGCCGAACACGCGGGCGACCTGGATGGCGCGGTTGGCGGCCTCGCCCTCCACCTCCGGCGGGCGGGAGAGGGGGTGCGCTTCGGGACCGGTCAGGCCCTGTGCCAGCAGCTTCTTCTGGAGTTGGAAGACCAGTTCGCCGTTCTCGGCATGGACGGTGGGAATCGCGCCCAGTTCCAGGCAGCGCTGGAAGCTGTTCACCAGCGTCTCGTCGTCGGCCATGATGGCGTTCTTGTAGGCCATGAAGTGCTTGAAGCTGTTCACGCCATGGTCGGCGACCAGCGTGCCCATGTCCTGCCGCACGCTCTCGTCCCACCACGTCACCGCGACGTGGAAGCTGTAGTCGCCCGCCGCCTTCTCCGCCCAGCCGCGCCAGGTGTGATAGGCCTCCATCAGGCTCTGCTTCGGGTTGGGGATGACGAAGTCGATGATCATCGTCGTGCCCCCGGCAAAGCCGGCGGCGGTGCCGCTGAAGAAGTCCTCCGTCGTCACCGTGCCCATGAAGGGCAGTTCCATGTGGGTGTGCGGGTCGATGCCGCCGGGCATGACGTAGCAGCCGCCGGCATCCACCACTTCGGCCCCCGCCGGCACGTCCAGCGTCTCGCCCACCGCGGTGATGATGCCGTCCTGGCAGAGGACGTCGGCGCGGCGGGTATGCTCGGCGGTGACGACGGTGCCGCCGCGGATCAGGATGGTGGACATGCTCGGGCGCTCCCTCAGGAAATGGATGGGACGGAGTCGGTGGGCGGTTCGAGTTCGGATACTTGTGGTTCGGCGATTTGCAGTTCCGGCAGGCCGGCGGCGCGCAGGACCAGCCGCAGCACCTCCGCCGTCATGGCGGCGAAGTCCTGGCGGGTCAGAGTGCGGCGGCCCAGCACCTTGCGGATCTGGACGTCGAAGTCGGCATAATGCTGGGTTACCGCCCAGATCATGAACAGGAACTGGCGGGCGTCCACCGGCGCCATGCGGCCGGCGGCGACCCAGCCGTCGATGACGCCTGCCTTGGCGTCGACCAGCGATTTCAGGTCTTCGGCCAGGAAGCGTTCGACCTGGGTCCCGCCATGCAGGATCTCGTTGGCGAAGACCTTGGAGGCATGGGGCCGCGTGCGCGACGCCTCCATCTTGGCGGTGACGTAGGCGGTCAGCGCGACGGACGGATCGGCGTCGGGGGTGAAGGAATCGATCGGCGCCAGCCACATCCGCAGGATGTTGTCCAGCACCGCGCGGTAGAGATCCTCCTTGGTGCCGAAATAGTAATGCAGGTTGGCCTTGGGCAGGCCGGCCCGCTCGGCGATGTCGGCCATGGTGGCGCCGGCGAAGCCGGCCTCGGCGAAGATGCGCTCGGCCGCCTTCAGGATGCGCTCGACGTTCTCACGCCGGATGCGCCCCTGGGGCGACGTGGTATCGGTGGTGTCGGCAGCCGTTCGCGCCATCGCGTTCGCCATTGCTGTTGTTCAAAGCCCTCTCCCGGGGCGGGAGAGGGAGCGTATCACTCCGCGGGCGCTTTCACCTGCTCCGCCATGGCGTTGGCGCGGTCGAGCACGGCGTGCAGCAGCACCTCGCAGCCGGCGGTCGACCATTCCGGGGTCGTCTCCTCGACCTCGTTGTGGCTGATGCCGTCGATGCAGGGGATGAAGACCATCGCCGTCGGCGCGACCTTGGACAGGTAACAGGCGTCGTGGCCGGCGCCCGAGACGATGTCGCGGAAGCTGTGGCCGGTGCGCTCCACCCCCTTGCGGACGGCGGCGACGCAGGTCTCGTCGAACTTGATCGGGGCGTAGTACCAGATCTGCTGGAAATCGCTCTCCAGCCCGATCTCGCCGGCGATGCGCTCCACCTCGGCGCGCAGTTCGCCGTCCATGGCTTTGAGGATGGCGTCGTCGGGATGGCGGAAATCGACGGTGAAGAAGACGCGGCCGGGGATGACGTTGCGGCTGTTGGGATGGATCTGCATCAGCCCCACCGTGGCGCAGGCCAGCGGGCCGTACTTCATGCCGATCCGGTTCACCGCATCGACGACGCGGGATGCCCCCAGCAGCGCATCCTTGCGACGGACCATCGGGGTCGGGCCGGCATGGGCCTCCTGGCCGGTGAAGGTGATCTCGTACCAGCGCTGGCCCTGGCAGTCGGTGACGACGCCGATGGTCTTGCCTTCGATCTCCAGGATCGGACCCTGTTCGATGTGGGCCTCGAAATAGGCGCCGACCTTGCGGCCACCCACCTCCCGGTCGCCGGCATAGCCGATGCGGGCCAGTTCCTCGCCCATCGTCTTGCCGTCGAGGTCGGCGCGGGACAGGCCGTATTCCAGGTCGAACACCCCGGCGAAGACGCCGGACGACACCATGGCCGGGGCGAAGCGCGAGCCTTCCTCGTTGGTCCAGACCGCGACCTCCACCGGGGCCTCGGTGACGTAGTTCATGTCGTTCAGGCTGCGCACCACCTCCAGTCCGGCCAGCACGCCATAGACGCCGTCATATTTGCCGCCGGTCGGCTGGCTGTCGAGATGGCTGCCCATGATGACGGGGGGCAGGCTGTCGTCGCGGCCGGGGCGGCGGGCGAAGATGTTGCCCATCCTGTCGACCGAGACCGTGCAGCCGGCCTCCTCGCACCAGCGCACGAACAGGTCGCGGCCCTGTTTGTCGAGGTCGGTCAGCGCCAGCCGGCACACGCCGCCCTTGGGCGTGGCGCCGATCTGCGCCATGTCCATCAGGCTCTGCCACAGGCGCGAGCCGTTTACGGCGACATTCTGCGGGGTGGACATGATTGCTCTCTCCTGAACGTCGTTGTCGGGCAGCGTTCTTATTCGGCGGCTTCGGGGACGCGCATCGGGTTGCGGGCGTCGTTGGGCCAGGTGACATAGGGCAGGTCGGTCTGCTCCGGCACCATGGTGATGCAGTCCGGAACCGGACAGACATGGCTGCACAGGTTGCAGCCCACGCACTCCTCGTTGACCACGGTGAAGACGCGGCGGCCCTCGCCTGCGTCGATGCGGATCGCCTGGTGCGAGGTGTCTTCGCAGACGATGTGGCAGCGGCCGCAATCGATGCACAAGGCGGGGTCGATCACCGCCTTGGTCGAGAAGTTCATGTTCAGGTCGTTCCAGTTGACGACATTGCGCACCGCGCGGCCGCTCAGTTCGTCAAGGGTCCGGTAGCCCTTCTCGTCCATCCAGTTGGACAGGCCGCCGATCATGTCCTCGACGATCTTGAAGCCGTAGGTCATGGCGGCGGTGCAGACCTGGACATTGGTGGCGCCCAGCGCCAGGAACTCCGCCGCGTCGCGCCATGTGGTGATGCCGCCGATGCCGCTGACCGGCAGGCCGTGCGTGTCGGGGTTGCGGGCGATCTCCGCCACCATGTTCAGCGCGATCGGCTTCACCGCCGGGCCGCAATAGCCGCCATGGCTGCCCTTGCCGTCGACCACCGGGGTCGGGGCCATGGCGTCGAGATCCACCGCGACGATGGAGTTGACGGTGTTGATCAGCGACACCGCGTCGGCGCCGCCGCGCTTGGCCGCTTCGGCCGACCACAGGATGTTGGTGATGTTGGGGGTCAGCTTGACGATCACCGGCAAATTGACGGCGTTCTTCACCCAGCGGGTGACCTGCTCCACCATCTCCGGCACCTGCCCGATGGCGGAGCCCATGCCGCGTTCGCACATGCCGTGCGGGCAGCCGAGGTTGAGTTCGAGGCCGTCGGCCGCCCCGGTCTCGGCGATGCGGCGGGCGAGGCCGGCCCAGGCCTCCTCCTCGATGCGGGCCATCAGCGAGACGACCATGGCGCGGTCGGGGAAGTCGCGCTTGACCTCGATGATCTCCTGCAAATTCACGGCGAGCGGCCGGTCGGAGATCAGCTCGATGTTGTTGAAGCCGATCATCCGGCGGTCGGTATCGAGATGCGCGCCGTAGCGGCTGGAGACGTTGACCACAGGCGGGTCCTCGCCCAGCGTCTTCCAGACGACACCGCCCCAGCCCGCCTTGAAGGCGCGGACGACGTTGTAGGCCTTGTCGGTCGGCGGGGCGGAGGCCAGCCAGAAGGGGTTGGGGGAGCGGATGCCGGCGATGGTGCTGCTGAGATCGGCCATGATGTGGCTCCCTTTCCTCAGGCGGTCAGGTGGCTGTGGATGGCGAGCGCGGCGAGTTTGCCGTCCTGCACGGATTGGACCGTCAGATCCTCTCCCGTGGCGACGCAGTCGCCGCCGGCCCAGACCTTGGAGAGCGTGGTGCGATAGGCCTCGTCGATGGCGATCTTGCCGCCGGTGATTTGCAGCCCGTCCAGCGCGTCGGCCGACAGCTTCTGCCCCACCGCCTTCAGCACCATGTCGGCCTGGAGGGTGAAGGTCTCGCCGGTGCCGGACAGCTTGCCGTCGGTCAGGCGGGTGCGTTCGAAGGTGATGTCGGTCTCGCCGATCACCGAAGGAGCGGCGAAGGTCTTGATCACGACGCCCTCGGTCTGGGCCAGCTCCTGTTCCCAGGCGGTGGCGCCCATCTGGGCACGGCCGCGGCGGTAGACCAGGGTGACGTCCTCGGCACCCAGCCGCTTGGCCTGGATGGCGGCGTCGATGGCGGTGTTGCCGCCGCCGATCACCACGACGCTGCGCCCCACCGCAGGCGGCTGGCCGGGCGGGGCCTGACGGACGCGCTCGATGAAGGCGGTGGCGTCTTCCACACCGGCACGCTCCTCGCCGGGGATGCCGAGCCGATTGTTGGACCCCAGGCCGACGCCCAGGAACACCGCGTCGAAATCGGCGCGCAGGCTGTCGAGCGACAGGTCGGCGCCCAGCTTGCGGCCATGCTCCACGCTGATGCCGCCGACGCCGAGGATGAAGGCGACCTCGCGCTGGGCGAAATCATCGGCCATCTTGTAGGGGGCGAGGCCGTATTCGTTGAGGCCGCCAGACTTCGCCTTGGCTTCGAACACCGTCACCTCATGGCCGAGCGTGGCGAGGCGGTGGGCGCAGGACAGGCCGGCCGGGCCGGCGCCGACCACGGCGACGCGCTTGCCGGTGGCGGCGGCGCGGGGGAAGGGGTGGGCCGGCTCGCCATCGATCAGGCGGTCGGTGGCATGGCGCTGCAGCCGGCCGATGGCGACGGGGCGATCTTCCGCCCGGTTTCGCACGCAAGACTGCTCGCAGAGCGTCTCGGTCGGGCAGACGCGGCCGCAGGTGCCGCCCATGATGTTCTCCGACAGGATCGTCGTCGCGGCGCCCTTCAGGTTGCCGGTGGCGATCGAGCGGATGAAGGCGGGGATGTCGATCCCGGTGGGGCAGGCTTTGATGCAGGGCGCATCGTAGCAGAACAGGCAGCGGTTGGACTCGGCCAGCGCCTGCACCGGCGTCATCGCCGGGCTCAGGTCGACATAGGGCGAGGCGCGATCATCTTCGGCAGGGATTGGGGCGGTGGCAAGCGGAGCGATCAGGGTCATGGCGGATGGCTTCCCTTCGGTCGCGGAGCGGCGTGTCTACCGAAGTGTCAGCAACCCGCGTGCCAAGAGAACCAACCAGCACTGCCAACGGAGAGGGGCGGCGGAAAAGCTGACTGTTCGGTCAAGAACTGACGAGATGGACAGGCATAGCTCCATCATGCCAGCCATGCGGATTGCACGCAACTCAGCCTTTTGGCGCCTCTTTTGGCGGCGTGGCGCAAGAAACGCATGGGAATTCGCAAGCGTGGAAACAGGAAATTGCGCTGTATCAAAGGGTTGCATCAGCGGGCCGCTGCCTTCAATTTCGGCAGTGCGCCTCATGCGAGAGGGATAGAGGGTGCCGCCATGTCCGCTCCGTCCAGCCTGCTGATCGACCGCACCGCCACGCCCATCGGCGAACTGATCGTGGTCGCCGACACCGACGGCGCCTTGCGCGCCATCGACTGGACCGACCATGAGGACCGGCTGCAGCGGCTGCTGCGCCTGCACCATCCCGGCGGTTACGAACTGTGGCCGTCCGCCGATCCGGGTGGACTGACCCGTGCGATGGATGCCTATTTCGCGGGCGAGCTTGCGGCAATCGACCGGCTGGCGGTGCGCACCGGCGGAACGCCGTTCCAGCGCGCGGTGTGGTCGGCACTGCGCGGGATTCCCTGCGGCCGCACCGTCAGCTACCGCGAACTGGCGACGCTGGTCGGGCGCCCGGCGGCGGTCAGGGCGGCGGGACATGCCAATGGCGCCAACCCGATCAGTGTCGTGGTGCCCTGCCACCGGGTGATCGGATCGGATGGAACGCTGACCGGCTACGGCGGCGGGGTGGAACGCAAGCGCTGGCTGCTGACGCATGAGGGGGCGTCCTGCCCGGATCGCCCCCCACGGTCTTCCTAATTGATCCGGCAATCTGGCGTCAGGCGCCGAAGCCGCCGTCGATGGTCTGGAACGAGCCGGTGATCATCGCGGCATGCGGTCCGGCGACATAGGCGGTCAGTTCGGCGACCTCGTCGGCGTCGATGTGGCGCTTGATCGCCATGAAGCTGTGCATGGCGGGCGCCATCGGACCGTCGGCCGGGTTCATGTCGCTGTGGGTCGGACCCGGTTGGATGGCGTTCACGGTGATGCCGCGGGCACCGAAATCACGCGCGAGTCCGCGCACCATGCCCTGGACCGCCGATTTGGTCAGCGCATAGGCGGCCCCGCCGGCGAAGGGCATGCGGTCGCCGTTGACCGAGCCGATGACGATGATGCGCCCGCCGTCGTTCATGCGCCGGGCCGCTTCGACCGCCGCGTGGTAGGGCGCACGGACGTTGATGTCGATCATCCGGTCGACGGCGTCGGGATCGAAGGTCAGCGGATCGCCCAGGATCGCCGTTCCGGCATTGACGACCAGCACGTCGAGCGCGCCGCGATCGGCCACGGTGGCGATCAGGGCGTCGCGGTTCGCGCTGTCGGTTTGGATGGCTTCCGCGCCGGTCTCGGCGGCAAGCGCCTCGGCGGCGTCCTTCGACCCGGCATAGGTGAAGGCGACGGTGCCGCCGGCCTTGGCGAAGCGGCGGACGATGGCCTTGCCGATGCCGCGGCTGCCGCCGAGGACCAGGATCTTGCGGCCGATGAACTCACCCATGATGCGCTCCTTGAGAAAATGTAGTGAGCGCTATATAAATTCAGGCAGGGGGTTTGCGCAAGGAGAAAATATAGTGGTCGCTACAGAAACGTCCGGAGCCCGGGGACGGCGGCGGTCCTTCGATGTGGACGAGGCGGTCGAGACCGCGATGAAGCTGTTCCATGCGCGCGGCTACGACGCCGTGGGCGTCGCCGAACTGGGGTCGGAGCTGAGGATCAAGCCGCCGAGCTTCTATGCCGCCTTCGGCAGCAAGGCCGGGCTGTTCGAGCGGGCGCTTCGGCGCTATGCGGCGGGGGAGGCGAACATCTTCGGCCGTGCCCTGGCCGACGGCGGCGGGGTGGCCGAGGTGATCGAGCGCACGCTGCTGCTGGCGGCGCGGCTCTATCCGGAGCGGAACGGGGTGGCGGGCTGCCTCGTGCTCGACGGCGCGCGCAACAGCGCCGATCCGGAAGCCTGCGCGCTGGCCGAAGAGATGAGGAAGGCCGGCGTGGCGGCGATCCGCGACTTCATCGCCGGGGAGGCGCCGGAGCGGGCCGGCGAGCTGGCCGACTTCGTGACAATCGCGATGCGGGGAATGTCGGCGGCGGCGCGTGACGGCGCCGACGAGGCGGCGCTCACCAGCTTCGCGCAGATGGCGAACCGCGCCTTCCGCCGCGAACTGGCGGCGGAAGGTTGAACCGGGGGCGTCGACCTGCGATCAGGCCGGCATCGCCTCGCGCGGGATGATGGCGCCGCGGTGCTGGATGACGGCGGCGGCCAGCCTGTGGGCGGCGCGGGCGGCATCGGCCGGACCCTCGCCGCGCAGGCGGGATGCCAGATAGCCGGCGCTGAAGCTGTCGCCGGCCGCCGTGGTGTCCACCACCGTGGCGACCTTCTGCGCGGGCACCTCGACGGCCTCGCCGTTCTCGATCACGACGCAGCCGGGCTGCTCCAGCTTCAGCACGATCTCGGTGACCCCGGCGTTGCGCATGCGGGCCAGCACGGCGTCGGCATCGGCATCGCCATAGAGGTCGCGCAGGTCGGTGACGCCGGGCAGCGCGATGTCGGTCAGCCGCAGCATGCGGTCGAAGGCGGCGCGGGCGGTCTCGATGTCCGGCCACAGGCGCGGGCGCCAGTTGGTGTCGAAGGCGACCTTGCCGCCGCGCGCGCGGACCCGCTGCAGCACCTGGAACAGCCGCTCGCGGCCCTGCTCGCCCAGGATGGCGATGCTGATGCCGGAGAGGTAGACGACGCCGTAGCCCTCCAGCGCCTTGGACAGCTCGGGCGTCTCGGGCAGGGCGAACAGCTCGCGCGCCGGCGCGCGGTCGCGCCAGTAGAGGAAGCGGCGTTCGCCGTTGGCGTCCGTCTCGATCAGATAGAGGCCGGGCAGGCGGTTCGGCACGCGCAGCACATGGCCGGTGCCCACACCCTCCGCCGCCCAGGCGGCGATCATGTCCTCGCTGATGGTGTCGTCGCCGAGAGCGGTGACATAGTCGACCGGCGTGCCCAGACGCGCCAGATAGACCGCGGTGTTCAGCGTATCGCCGCCGAAGCCCATGGTCAGCGACCCGTCAGGCCGCCGGAACATCTCGATCATGCATTCGCCGAGCGCGGCGACGCGGTTGGGCGTGTCGGTCATGCTTGTTCTCCGCAAGCCGGGGATGCCCCCGGCAAATCCTTATGTCATGCCGCCGCAGGGCGGCTTTGGCGCGCCCGCATCCGTTCGCGGTGCGCGGTGTAGAGGCCGCTGGCGATGATCACGCCGGTGCCGACGAAGGTCCAATGGTCGGGCACCGCGCCGAAGACCAGGAATCCCAGCGCGGTCGACCAGATCAGCTGCACATAGGTGAAGGGCGCCAGCACCGATGCCTCGCCCTGGCGGTAGGCCAGGATCAGAAGCCATTGCGACGCGGTGTAGACCAGCCCGATGAAGACCCCCAGCAGCATCTCCCACGGCGTCGGCCATGCGGCGTGCAGGGGAAGCAGCGCCGTCAGCGCGATCAGGCCGGTCAGCGCGCTCCACACCATGGTGGTCAGCGGGTTCTCCTGCACCGTCATCTTGCGCGTCGCCACCAGCCCCAGCGCCCAGCTGAAGGCGGTCAGGATCGGCAGCAGCGAGGCCGGCTGGAAGCCGTCGGCCCCCGGCCGAATGACGATGATGACGCCGGCCAGCCCGACCAGCAGCGCCGCCCAGCGGCGGATGCCGACCTTCTCGCTCAGCAGCAGGATCGACAGCACGGTGACGAAGACGGGGGAGACGAAGCTGATCGCCGCGGCCTCGGCCAGCGGCAGATGCTGCATCGCCATGATGAAGAACAACGCGGAACCCAGCATTCCCAGGCCGCGTACGACCTGAAGCCCCGGCCGCGTCGTCTTCAGCACGTGCAGCGAGCCGCCGCGCAGGGCCAGCGGCATCACCAATGCGGTGAAGACGACATAGCGCATCCAGGCGATCTCGGCCGGCGGCAGGGTCCGGCCGAGATATTTCGCCGTGGCGTCGGAGCAGGACAGGCAGGCCACCGCCAGCACCACCAGCAGGATCGCCCGCATCGGCTCCGTGCCCTTGCCCCCCGATCCGGTTGGCTGGATCGGGGTCTGCGGGGCGTTCACCGGCTGGGGGCCGGGGTCGCGGTGGGGGCCAGAGAGAGGGGTGGAACTGTCAGGCATGGCGCCGGCTCTTCAACGGTTTCCGACAAGGGGGCGGACCCCTTACATAACCGCTCCCATCTGCCAAGGAGCGAATTCATCGGCGCCGACGCCGAGTTCCTCGCTCTTGGTCTTGCGGCCCGACGCGGTGTCGAGAACCAGCTGGAAAATCGCGCGGCCGACCTCCTCGATGGTGGCGTCGCCGGTGGCGATGGCGCCGCAATCGATGTCCATGTCGTCCGGCATCCGGCGGAACAGCGTGCTGTTGGTCGCCAGCTTCAGGCTGGGCGTCGGCTTGCAGCCGAAGACGGAGCCGCGGCCGGTGGTGAAGCACAGCACGTTGGCGCCGCCCGCCACCTGCCCGGTCGCCGACACCGGGTCGTAGCCGGGGGTGTCCATGAAGACGAAGCCCTTGTCGGTGATCGGCTCGGCATAGCGGTAGACGGCGGTCATCGGGGTGGTGCCGCCCTTGGCGACCGCGCCCAGCGACTTTTCCAGGATGGTGGTCAGGCCGCCCTTCTTGTTGCCGGGCGACGGGTTGTTGTTCATCTCGCCGCCGGTGCGGCTGGTGTATTCCTCCCACCAGCCGATGCGCTCGACCAGCGCCTCGCCCACCTCGCGGCGGACGGCGCGGCGGGTCAGCAGATGCTCGGCGCCATAGACCTCCGGCGTCTCGCTCAGCACGGCGGTGCCGCCGTTGCGGACCAGCAGGTCGACGGCATAGCCCAGCGCCGGGTTGGCGGTGATGCCCGAATAGCCGTCGGAGCCGCCGCACTGCAGCGCCAGCGTCAGGTGGCTGGCCGGCAGGGTCTGGCGCTTGACGTCGTTGATCTCCGGCAGCAGCGCCTCGATCCGGCGGATGCCCTCGCGGGCCGCCGCGGCGGTGCCGCCCATGTCCTGGATGCCGATGGGGATGACGCGGGCGCCCTCCTCCAGGCCGGTGGCCTCCATCAGCTTGTCGATCTGGTTCACCTCGCAGCCGAGACCCAGCAGGATCACCGCGGCGAAGTTGGGGTGGCGGGCATAGCCGGCGATGGTCCGGCGCAGCGTGTCCATCACCTCGCCGCTGCCGGCCATGCCGCAGCCGTAGCCGTGGGTCAGCGCGACGACGCCGTCGATGTTGGGATAGGCGGCGAGCGCGGGTCCGCGGAAATGGTCGGCGATCATCCGCGCCGCGGTGGCGGAGCAGTTCACCGAGGTCAGCACGCCGATGTAGTTGCGGGTGGCGACGCGGCCATCCGGGCGAACGATACCCTGGAAGGTGGCGCGCTCGGCCTCCGGGATCATTTCGACCGGGTGGACGTCGGCGCCGAAGGCGTAATCGCGCTCGAAATCACTGCCCATGCCCATGTTGTGGACGTGGACATGGTCGCCCGGCTGGATCGCCGCGGTGGCGAAGCCGATGACCTGGTTGTACTTGCGCACCGGCTCGCCCAGCGCGATGGCGCGCACCGCGACCTTGTGCCCGGCCGGCACCGGCCCGGTGGTCGCGACTTCAGTGCCGGGCAGAGTGATGCCGGGCTCCAGGTCGGCGCCGGCGACGACGACGTTGTCGGCGGGGTGCAGGCGGATGGTCAGCGATGCCATGGGAAGATGTCCTTGGGAAGGAAGCTGGGCCGCGCCGGAACGGGTCCGGCGCGGCCGGGCCGTTACAGCTTGTAGGCGTTCTTGGCGAGGCGGTAGGCGAGGTCGACGGCCAGTTCCGCTGCCTCGTCCTCGGCCAGCCGGTGTTCGGCGACCAGACGGGCGAGGAAGCCGCAATCGACGCGGCGCGACACGTCGTGGCGGGCCGGGATCGAGCAGAAGGCGCGGGTGTCGTCGTTGAAGCCCACCGTGTTGTAGAAGCCGGCGGTCTCCGTGATCATCTCGCGGTAGCGGCGCATGCCCTCGGGGCTGTCGTGGAACCACCAGGCCGGGCCGACGCGCAGCGCCGGGTAATGACCGGCCAGCGGCGCCAGCTCGCGGGCGTAGCTGTCCTCATCCAGGGTGAAGAGGATGATGGTCAGGTCACGCTCGTTGCCGAAGCGGTCGAGCAGCGGCTTCAGCGCCCGCACATACTCGGTGCCGCTCGGGATGTCGGCGCCCTTGTCGCGGCCGAAGCGCTGGAACACGAGGTCGTTGTGGTTGCGGAAAGACCCGGGATGGATCTGCATGACCAGACCGTCTTCCAGGCTCATCCGCGCCATTTCGGTCAGCATCTGGGCGCGGAACAGCTCGGCTTCCTCGGCCGTGGCGCCGCCGCGGCGGACGATGTCGAACAGCTTCTCGGCCTCGGGGCGCGACAGGTCGGCGGTCGCCGCCGTCGGGTGGCCGTGGTCGGTCGAGGTGGCGCCATAGCTCTTGAAATAGAGGCGGCGGTCGGCCAGGGCGGCGAGGTAGCCGTCCCAGGTCGCGGTGTCCTTGCCGGTGATGCGGCCCAGTTCGGCGAGGTTGTCGCGGAAGCCCTCGAACTCCGGATCGACGACCGGGTCGGGACGGAAGGCGGTGATGACCCGGCCCTTCCAGCCGCTCTCGCGGATCGCCTTGTGGTGCACCAGCGGGTCGAGCGGCGATTCGGTGGTCGCCAGCACTTCGAGGTTGAAGCGCTCGAACAGCGCGCGCGGGCGGAACTCCGGCTTGCGCAGGCAGTCCTCGATCTGGTCATAGATGCGGTCGGCGCTGGCGGCGCTCAGACGCTCGGTGACGCCGAAGACCGTCTCGAAGGCGTGGGTCAGCCACATCGAGGTGGGCGTGCCGCGGAACAGGTGCCAGTTGCTGGCCAGCAGGCGCCAGATGGCGCGCGAATCGGATGAGGTCTCGCCGCCATCCCGGCGCGGAACACCCAGCTGCTCCAGCGGAATTCCCTGGCTGTAGAGCATGCGGAATGCATAATGGTCAGGCTTGACGAACAGGCTGGCCGGGTCCGGGAACGCTTCGTCCTTCGCGAACCAGGACGGATCGGTGTGGCCGTGCGGGCTGACGATCGGCAGGGCGGCGACTTCGCCATACAGGCGGCGCGCGATGTCGCGTTGCGTCGGGTCGCTCGGGAAAAGACGGTCGGGGTGAAGCATCGGAAGCCTCTACGCTGCAAGAAAAGGGCAAAAGCAGGGTGGGGAGAAGGCGGGGTCCGTGCGGGGGACCGTCCCTACCGGCTGGCTGTATAATATTAATATATCAGATTAGATTGCAAGCCCAATCGTTCCCGCTCCGCGGCTTCGGCGCCTCGGCAGCCTGCGCCCAGTCGCCGCACCCGATCCTTTTGAGAGGACGGCGATGGATTTGACCTTGGTGAAGGGGGACGGGTAGATTGACGGGTATGACGAATTTCCCACGGGTGGCGGAGCGCCGCCCGGTTACATGCCTGCCGGAATGGAGCCATCGGTGAAGAAGGTCGCGACGACAGAGGATGAAGGCGGCCTGGTTTCCGCAACCGTGCGCCGCGCGGCGGCCCCGGCCGCGGCGGTCCGTCCGCCGCGTCGCGCCGCGACCGTGGCGTCGCGCATCTACCGCGATCTGCGGGCGGAGATCGTTTCGCTCAAGCGCAAGCCCGGCGACGCCATCGCCGAGAAGCAGATCGCCGAGGCCTATGGCGTCAGCCGCACGCCGGTGCGCGAGGCGGTGTTGAAGCTGGCCGACGAAGGGCTGATCGAGATTTTCCCGCAGTCCGGCACCTTCGTGTCGCGCATTCCGCTCGACGCCCTGCCGGAGGCCTTCGCCATCCGCAAGGCGCTGGAGGAGGCGACGGTGCGCTATGCGGCGGCGCGGGCCAGCCGCAGCCAGATCGCGGCGCTCCGCGCCAATCTGGAATTGCAGCGGGAGATGCAGGAAACCGCCAACT
Organism: Azospirillum oryzae; assembly: GCF_008364795.1. Taxonomy (GTDB): domain Bacteria; phylum Pseudomonadota; class Alphaproteobacteria; order Azospirillales; family Azospirillaceae; genus Azospirillum; species Azospirillum oryzae. Next base: position 80,462 of record NZ_VTTM01000012.1, read on the forward strand.
ATGAAGGTTTCCATCAGGCCGACGAGGCGTTCCACGCGCTGATCGCGGACATCGCCGGCTATCCCGGATTCTGGACGCTGATCCAGCAGACCAAGGTGCAGATCGACCGCTACCGTCTGCTGACCCTGCCGGTGCGCGGCCGCATCGCCGAGGTGATCGCGGAGCATGCCGCCATCCTCGAGGCGGTGGCGGCCAACGATCCCGCGGCCGCCATCAAGGCGCTGGACGACCATCTGGACGACCTGCAGATCTCGATCGCCGACATCCGGCGCGATTATCCGCGTTACTTCACGGCGCCAGGGGATCCGGTCTGAAGGGCCGGCCTGAACCGGGACCGGGGGCTTACTTCGCGTCGGCTTCCGCGGCGTAGGCCACCGGCTCGCCCAGGAAGTCCTCGCGGATCGGCGTGAAGATGTCGAGCAGGACGCCCGGCTCCAGCGCCACCACGCCATGCAGGATGTTGGACGGCACCATATAGCCGTCGCCGGTGTTCAGGCGCTGCGTGCGGCCGTCGATGGTGACGTCGAAGGACCCCTTCTCGACCACGGCGCACTGGACATGGGGATGGCGATGCTGCGCGCCGATGGCGCCGGCCTCGAACTCCACCCGCACCATCATCATCGTGTCGTTGTAGCCGAGAATCTTGCGGCGCACGCCGTCGCCGAGATCCTGCCACGGAATGTCGCCCGCGGTCACGAACACGTCGGTGGTCATCGCTTGATTTCCTCCCCCAATGGAAAGCCCTCCTCCGCCCGTGAGGGGCGGGGAGGGCCGTTTTCCCTCAGCGCGCCAGCCAGCCGCCGTCGACCGGCAGGATGGTACCGTGGATATAGTCCGCGGCCTCCGAGGCCAGGAACACCGCCGGGCCGCCGATGTCTGACGGCATGCTCCAGCGGCCGGCCGGGATGCGGCCGAGGATCTCGGCGCTGCGATTCTCGTCGGCGCGCAGGGCGGCGGTGTTGTTGGTGGCGACATAGCCCGGCGCGATGGCATTCACGTTGATGCCCTTGCCGGCCCATTCGCAGGCCAGAAGCTTGGTGATGCCGGCAACGCCGCTCTTGGACGCGGTGTAGGACGGCACGCGGATGCCGCCCTGGAAGGACAGCATGGACGCGATGTTGATGATCTTGCCCTTGCGGCCTTCATTGATGGCGTAGCGGCCGAAGGCCTGGCAGAGGAAGAACACCGTCTTGATGTTGATGTTCATCACGAGGTCCCAGTCGGCCTCGCTGAAGTCGACGGCGTCGGCGCGGCGGATCAGCCCGGCGTTGTTGACCAGGATGTCCAGGTGACCGAACTTGCCGACCGTCTCCTCCACCAGCCCCTGGACCGGGGCGATGGAGGTCAGGTCGGCGTGGATGCCGTGGAACTTGCGGCCGGCCGCCTCGACCAGACCCTTGGTCTCGTCCAGCGACACCACGTCGACGGCGGCGATGTCGGCGCCGGCCTGCGCCAGCGCCACGGCGATGCCCTGGCCGATGCCGGTGTTGGCGCCGGTGACCAGCGCCACCTTGCCGGTCAGGTCGAACGAAATGCTCATGGTCGGTTTCCGTTCTTATACGTTGATTTCAAATCCGGGGTTTCAAATCCGGCGGCGCGTCAGCGCAGGCGGTCCATGGCGACGAAGTCCATGTCCGTGAAGTCCTGGTTGTCGCCGCCCATCGCCCAGATGAAGGTGTAGTTGCGGGTGCCGACGCCGGAATGGATCGACCAGGGCGGCGAGATCACCGCCTGCTCGTTGGCGACGACGATGTGGCGGGTCTGCTCCGGCTCGCCCATCATGTGGATGACGCGGGCGTCATCGGGCAGGTCGAAGTAGAAATAGACCTCGCAGCGCCGGTCATGGGTGTGGCACGGCATCGTGTTCCACATGTTGTTCGGCTTCAGCACCGTCATGCCCAGCACCAGCTGCGCGGTGCGGACCACATCCGGGTGGATCATCTGGTAGATGGTGCGCTCGTTCGACTGGGCCGGGTCGCCCAGATGCACGGCCTTGGCCTGGCCGATCGAGATTTTCATCGTCTCGAACCGGGCATGGGCGGGGGTGCTGTTCAGGTAGAACTTGGCCGGCTCGCGGCGGTCCAGGCTCTCGAACGTGACGTCCTTGCTGCCCATCGCGACATAGAGCGCGTCGCGCGGCGCCAGTTCATACACGGCACCGTCGACGGTGACGCGGCCGGCGCCGCCGACATTGACCACGCCCAGCTCGCGCCGGTCGAGGAAGTTGGGCGAGCCGATCTCCTTCGACGATTCCAGCTTCACCGGGCCGGCGACCGGCATGGCGCCGCCGACGACGAAACGGTCGATGTGGCTGTAGGTGAAGACGGTCTCGTCGGCCTCGAACAGGGTCGGGACCAGGAAATGGTCGCGCAGCGTCTCGGTGTCGAAAGCGCGGACGGCATCGGGGTGCGAAGCGTGCCGGACGGAGATTTTCATGGGGTGGTCCTTTCAAATCTGTGCAGCCGGCTGTCCGGCGGGTCTGGCGCCATCATACTAATATACTAGTAAGCCGGGCAAGGGTTATTGATGGAAATCCGGACATTTCATCCAGCGGAGGGTGCGACAAAGACGCCGGGGGCGGTCGAACCGTGGCGGGCCGGGGTCCCTGCGTTGCGCTGGCGACCAGAGTAATATATTAGTGGACGCTCCTCGTCCGGAGTGTCCAGTCATGTCCACCCACCAATCTGGCCAGCAGCCCCGCAAGCGCATCGCCCTCGTCGCCCACGACGCCCGCAAGGCGGACCTCATCGCCTGGATCGGCGCCAACATCGCGGCGCTGGACGGCCACGCCTTCTGGGCGACCGGCACCACCGGCCAGAAGGTGCGCGACGCCCACCCCTGCCTGGACGTGACCCCGCTGAAGAGCGGCCCGCTGGGCGGCGACCAGCAGATCGGCGCGATGATCGCGGAGGGGCGGATCGACCTGCTGGTCTTCTTCGTCGATCCGATGACCGCCCAGCCGCACGACGTGGATGTGAAGGCGCTGACCCGGCTGGCGACGCTCTACAACATCCCGATGGCCTGCAACGAGGCGACGGCCGACATGATCGTCTCCTCCGCCCATTTCGCCAGCGGCTACGCCCCGCGCACCGCCTGTTTCACGGCGTACGAGACCCGCAAGGTATGAGCGCGTCCCGCCGTCGTCATGCGGTGAAGTACTGCGGATAGGTCTGCCGGACGTCGGCGATGCCCAGCTGCAGGTCGGTCAGGTGGTGGCGCAGCTCGCCCACCGCGCGGTCGGGGTCGCGGGCGGCGACCGCCTCGACGATGGCGCTGTGTTCGCCCAGCGCCTTGTCCATCCGGCCGGCCGCCGGCAGGGTCAGGTGGCGGTAGCGGTCGATCTGCCGCTTCACCTGCTGGGTCACCGCCCAGAAACCGGGATAGCCGGAGATCTCCGCCAGCAGCGCGTGGAACGCCTCGTCGGCATCGTGGAAGCCGTCGAAGTTGCCGGCCTCCTTCATCTCTCGCTGCAGTTCCAGGTTGGCGCGCAGGCGGGCGATCTGGCTGCCGGTCGCCTGTTCGGCGGCGTAGCGCACCGTCGCCTCCTCCAGCGCGCGGCGGATGGCGATGGCCTCCGGCAGGGCGCCGAGGGGGATGCGGGCGACGAAGGTGCCGGACTGCGGGAACACCTCCACCAGCCCTTCGTCGGCAAGCTTCAGCATCGCCTCGCGCACCGGCGTGCGGCTCACGCCATAGGCCTCGGCCACCTCCTTTTCGATCACCGGCTCACCCGGCTTGCGGCGCAGCGAGACGATGTCGTCGCGCAGGTCGCGATAAATGGTGCCCGACACGGTGGCACCGCGATGCGCGGGCCTTGCGGTGGCGCTGGCGGGCCGGCGACGGCGGCGGCGCGCCGGTGCGGCCACGGCCACCAAATTCGAATCGCCCGCATTGGAATCCATGGTCGTCCCGTTCATGTCCTTCGGCCTGATGCCGCGGTTACTAATATATCGCTGCGCTTCCGTGAGCGAAAAGCCTTTTGCCGCCGGAAATTCATGGCCGTCCAGTAACAGTTCCTGTGACAGCTTGGGACGGGCGGTTCAGCAGGGTTGCATTGGCCGGGCTGCTTGTTTCACTCTCCACAACCTACCCATTCGTATACCCACCTTTACACCGCCCATTGCGAGCCCGATCCGCATGACCGCAGCGCCGACCACCCCCTCGCCGTCGGAAAGGCTGTTCCGCAAGGCGGCGCTCGACCGGCTGTCGTCGCCGGAGGAGCTGGACCGGCTGGTCACGCTGACCACGCCGCGGGGCTGGCTGGCATTGACCGTACTGCTGGGGCTGCTGGGGCTGGCGCTGATCTGGGCGGTGGTGGGGACCATCGCGACGCGGGTGACCGGCTCCGGCCTGCTGGTCAGCAGCGGCGGCCGGGTGTTCGACGCGGTCGCCAGCGCGTCCGGTGCGCTGGTCGCGCCGCTGGTGAAGCCGGGCGACACGGTGACCGCCGGCCAGCTGCTGGCCCGCGTCGACAAGGTGGAGCTTGAACAGACGCTCGACCACGCGCGGGCGGTGGTGAGGGAGCGGGAGCAGGATCTGTCGCGCCGCACCAATCAGCTGGAGCGCGAGGCGCAGGCCCGCCGCGCCAATTTCACCGCCCGCCGCGCCGCCTTGCGGCAGGTGGTGGCCGCCGCCGAGACGCGGGTGCAGTTCCTCGACACCCTGCTGCGGGGCCAGGAGGACATCGCCAGCCGCGGCTTCACCACCCGCCAGCGGGTGGAGGACACGCGGCAGGAGTTGGCCGCCGCCCGCCAGAAGGTCAGCGACTCCAAGAGCCAGCTTCTGCAGATCGACACCGAGGAGCTGGACATGGCCAGCCGGGCCGAGCAGACGCTGACCGAGGGGCGCGACCGCGTCGCCGACGCCCGTCGGCGGGTGGACGAGCTTGCCCTGCAGCTGGAGCAGGACACGCGGATCCTCAGCCCGACCGACGGACGCGTCACCGAATGGAAGGTGGCGGAGGGCGCGCGGGTCGCCGCCGGCACCCCGGTGGTCAGCATCGAAAGCGGATCGCGCGGCCTGCAGCTGGTGCTCTATGTCCCGCCGGAGCATGGCAAGAAGCTGAAGCCCGGCATGGATGTCCGCATCGCGCCCTCGACGGTGCGCAAGGAGGAATACGGCACGCTGGTCGGCCGGGTCGCCGGGGTGTCGGACTTTCCCTCCACCCCGCAGGGCATGCAGGCGGTGCTGCAGAACGACCGGCTGGTGACGCAGTTCTCCGCCAAGGGACCGCCCTTCGCCGTGCGCGTCGATCTGGTGCCGGAGGCCGGCACGCCGTCCGGCTACCGTTGGTCGTCCGGTGCCGGACCGGCGATGACCATCACCAGCGGCACCCTGGCCGAGGGCGAGGTGACGGTGCGCGAACAGCCGCCGATGGCCTTCGTCATCCCGGCCCTGCGCAAGGCGACCGGCCTGTGAGCGCAAAGCCGCCGGTTCGCAAACAGACCCGCGTGCGCACGCCCACGCTGCTGCAAATGGAGGCGGTGGAGTGCGGCGCCGCCTCGCTCGGCATCGTTCTGGCCCATTTCGGCCGCTGGGTGCCGCTGGAGGAGCTGCGCGTCGCCTGCGGCGTGTCGCGCGACGGCAGCAAGGCCAGCAACCTGCTGCGCGCCGCCCGGCGCTACGGCCTGACCGCCAAGGGCTTCAAGAAGGAGCCCGACGCGCTGGGCGACATGCCCTGGCCGCTGATCGTCCATTGGAACTTCAACCATTATCTGGTCTTCGAAGGCTTCAAGGGCGAATACGCCTATCTGAACGATCCGGTCACCGGCCCGCGCCGCGTCACCCGCGCGGAGTTCTCCGAGGCCTTCACCGGCGTGGCGCTGGCCTTCGAGAAAGGGCCGGAGTTCGTCGCCGGGGTCAAGCCGCCCGGCCTTGCCGGCATGCTCGGGCGGCAGTTGAAGCGGTCGCGCGCGGCGGTGGGATTCGCGCTGGCCGCCAGTCTGGCGCTGGTGCTGCCGGGCATCGCCCTGCCGGCCTTCACCAAGGCCTTCGTCGACGAGGTGCTGATCGGCGGGCAGCGCAGCTGGCTGGTGCCGCTGCTGCTGGGGATGGGCGCCACGGCGCTGCTGCGGGCGGCGCTGACGGCATTGCAGCAGTCGGCCCTGCTGAAGCTGGAGACCAAATTCGCCATGGTGATGGCCAGCCGCTATGTCTGGCGGCTGCTGCAATTGCCGGTTCCCTTCTTCGGCCAGCGCCATCCCGGCGACATCGCCGGCCGCGTCGCCGCCAACGACCGGGTGGCGCGGCTGCTGTCGGGGGAGATGGCGACGGCGGCGATGAGCCTGCTGACGGTCGTCTTCTTCGGGCTGGTCATGCTGACCTACGACGTGGCGCTGGCGGCGGTGACCATCCTGCTGGTGCTGGGCAACGTGCTGTTCCTGCGCGGCGCCTCGCGCGGGCGGGAGGATGCCGGGCGGCGCCTGCTGTCGGAACAGGCCAAGCTGGGCGCCGTCACCATCGGCAGCATCCAGGCGATCGAGACGCTGAAGTCGGCCGGTCTGGAGGGGCAGGCGTTCGAACGTTGGGCCGGCTATCAGGCGCGGCTGTTGTCGGTGCGCCAGACACTGGGGGTGCATTCGGCGATTCTGGCGGTGGCGCCGGCCTTCCTCAACGCGCTGGGAACGGCGGCGATATTGGGGCTGGGTGCTGTGCGGGTGATGGACGGGGCGCTGACCGTCGGCGCGCTGGTGGCGTTCCAGAGCCTTGCCGCCAGCTTCTCCGACCCGGTCGCCAAGCTGGTCGGCATGGGCGGGACGCTGCAGCGGGTTAAGGCCGACCTGCAGCGGCTGAACGACACGCTGGACCATGCGCCGGACCCGCAGTCCGGCCTTGCCGCCGAGGGGGCCGAGGTTGCGGAAGGGCCGGCGCGGCTGAGCGGGGCGGTGGAGCTGGTCGACGTGTCCTTCGGCTACAGCGTGCTCGACCCGCCGCTGATCGAGGGGCTGTCGCTGTCGCTGGCGCCGGGGATGCGGGTGGCGCTGGTCGGCGGGTCGGGCAGCGGGAAATCCACCGTCGGCCGGCTGATCTGCGGCCTCGTCCAGCCCTGGTCGGGGCAAATCCTGTTCGACGGGCGGGCACCGGCGGAGATCCCGGTGGGGCTGCGCGCCGCCTCCATCGCCTATGTCGACCAGGACGTCTTCCTGTTCGACGGCTCGGTGCGCGACAACCTGACCCTGTGGGACCGCACGGTGCCGGAAGCGGCGCTGACCCGCGCGCTGGAGGATGCCGCCATCCTGGGCGAGGTCGCCGGGCGCCAGGGCCAGCTCGACGCGCCGGTCGCCGAAGGGGGCGTGAATTTCAGCGGCGGCCAGCGCCAGCGTCTGGAGATCGCCCGCGCGCTGACCGGCAACCCGTCGATCCTGGTGCTGGACGAGGCGACGGCGGCGCTGGACGTCGCGACGGAAAAGCTGATCGACGACAATCTGCGGCGGCGCGGATGCACCTGCATCATCATCGCCCATCGGCTGAGCACGATTCGCGACTGCGACGAGATCATCGTGCTGAACCAGGGCCGGGTGGTGGAGCGCGGCAGCCATGAGGACCTTCTGGCGCGCGGCGGCGAGTATGCCTCGCTGATCGCGGCGGGGTGAGGCGATGGACGTTCTGGACAGCCCCGCGACCCTGCCCGCGACACTGAATGCCCCCATTCTGGTGGAGGGCGGCAACCACCGGCCGCTGACGCTGGACGACCCGCGGCTGGGCTGGCGGGTGGAGGACGGCTATGTCGACCTGTTCCACCTCGCGGGAAACAGCGGCCGGCGCCGCCACCTGTTCCGGGCGGAAACCGGGGCGCTGCTGTTCGGGGTCGGCAAGCGGGAGGACGCCACCCTGGTGGCGGTCGGGTCCATCGGCTCGCGCCTCAGCGGGGTGGAGCGGGAGGCGCTGGCCGGGGAGGAGGATTTCCTGCCCCATGCCGAGGCCTGGATCCTGCGCCTGACCGATGCCGCGACCGGCGGCGAGGCGGTCTGGCCCGACCGGGTGGCGGAACCGGGCGAGCGCTCGCTCGGCCCCGGCGAACGGCTCCATGCCGACCCGCGCCGGCCGCTGTGGCTGATCGTGACGGAAGGGGAAGCCGCGTGGCTGGGCGGTCCGGCGACGGCGGCGGGAGAGCCGCCGCTGCCGATGGCCGACCGCGCCTGGATAGAGGGAGCTGGCGGGGCCGCCGTTTCGGTGACCGAGGCGTGGCCCGACGCCGGTACGCTGTGGCCGGCCCTCGACCGCTTCCATGCGCTGGTGCTGGACCGCATCGGCACCCGCGTCGCCGCCCAGTCAGAAGGCGAGGCGAAGCGCGCCCTGCGCAGCCGGGACTCGGCACGGGAGTCGCTGGCCCAGGCGCTGGGCGGCCTGTCCGATCTCGTCGACGGGCGGGCGAACACGGCGGCTCCGGTCCTTGGCGACCCGCTGTCGAGTGCGCTTGCCGCACTGATGGCGCATATGGGGCTGGAGGAGCCGCTTCCCCGCATCGATGCCGCCGGCAAGCCGGCCTCGGAAACGCTGGACCTGATGCTGGCCGCGGCGCGCCTGCGCGGTCGCAAGGTGATCCTGCGCGATGGCTGGTGGCGGAGCGAAGGGGCGCCGATGCTCGGCTGGCTGGAGGAGGGCAGGGTGCCGGTGGCGCTGCTGCCCACTCCCGCCGGCTTCGAGATGCTGGACCCCGGCGGCCGGCACCGCGTGACGCAGGATCTCGCCGACGGCATGGCGGCGGAGGCGCTGCATCTCTACCGCCCGTTGCCGGCCCGCGCGCTGGGGGCGGCGGAGGCGATCCGCTTTCCCCTGCGCGGTCTTGGCGGCGACGGGATGCGGTTGGGGCTGAGCGGGCTGGCGGCGGCGGTGCTGGGGCTGCTGATGCCGGTCGCCACCGGATTCCTGTTCGACAGCGCCATCCCGCGCGCCGATACCGGGCAGCTGTTCTTCATCATCGCCGGGCTGGTCGCCGCCGCCATCGGTGGTGCTGCGTTCGACATCGTCAAGGTGATGGCGGTGCTGCGGCTGGAAAGCCGGATCGACGGGGTGATGCAGGCGGCCTTCATCGACCGGCTGTTCGCCCTGCCGGTGGGCTTTTTCCGCCGCTTCACCGCTGGCGATCTCGCCGACCGGGCGCTGGGGTTGCAGACTGTGCGCGAGATCCTGGCCGCCAGCACGGTGACCGGCCTGCTGGGCGGGCTGTTCGGATCGGTCAGCCTGGGGCTGTTGGCGGTCTATGACTGGCGCCTCGCCCTGATCGCCACCGGGCTGGCGCTGCTGTCGGCGCTGGTGACCGGGGCGCTGTCCTATGGCCAGCTGCGGCACGAGCGGGAGCATATCCGCCGTCAGGGCCGCTTGGACGGGCTGGTGCTGCAGCTGATCGTCGGCATCGGCAAGCTGCGCGTCGCCGGGGCGGAGCCGCGGGCGATGGCGGAATGGGCACGCGGATTCTCGGCGCAGAAGTCCCGCGCGGTGGCCGCCCAGCGCTACGGCAACGCGCTGGAGACCTTCCACGCCGCCTTTCCGACGCTGGCGACCATCGCGGTGTTCCTGGCGGTGGCGCTGCTGATGGAATCGGACGCCAAGCAGCAGGCGCTCCAGGCGCTCGCCGCCACGCCGGGGCAGGAGGCGCCGGCCGCCTTCTCCACCGGCAGTTTCCTGGCCTTCATCACCGCCTTCGGCCAGCTGCTGGCGGCGCTGACCGAGATGGCGCATGCCCTGACCAAGAGCCTGACCGTCCTGCCGCTGCTGGAGCGCGCCCGCCCGATCCTGGACACCGCGCCCGAAGTTCAGGCCGGCCGCGACGCGCCGGGCGAATTGCAGGGCGGCATCACCTTGAGCCGCGTCGGCTTCCGCTATGCCCCCGATGCGCCGCCGGTGCTGCACGACCTCAGCCTGTCGATCGGGCCGGGGGAGTTCGTCGCCATCGTCGGCGCGTCGGGCAGCGGCAAATCCACGGTGATGCGCCTGCTGCTGGGCTTCGAGCGGCCGGACCAGGGGGAGGTGTTCTTCGACGGACGCGCCGCCGAACGGCTCGACCTCGCCGCCGTGCGCCGGCAGATCGGCGTGGTTCTGCAGAACGGGCGGATCACGTCGGGCAGCCTGTTCCAGAACATCGTCGGCACCGCGCCGCTCGGGCTGGACGATGCGTGGCACGCGGCGCGGCTGGTCGGGCTGGACCGCGACATCGAACAGATGCCGATGGGCATGCACACGGTGCTGATGGACGGCGGCGGCACCCTGTCGGGCGGCCAGCGCCAGCGGCTGATGATCGCCCGCGCCCTGGTGCATCGCCCGCGTGTGCTGCTGCTGGACGAGGCGACCAGCGCGCTCGACAACCGCACCCAGGCGGTGGTGACGGCGTCGCTCGCCAAGCTCAGCGTCACCCGCGTGGTGATCGCCCACCGGCTCAGCACCATCCGCGACGTCGACCGCATCCTTGTGCTGGAGGGCGGCCGGCTGGTGCAGTCCGGGCGATACGAGGATCTGATGGCAGTGGACGGGCCGTTCCGGACGCTGGCCAGCCGGCAGCTGCTTTAGGGGGGATGATGCGTAAGGTCCTGTATATTCTGGGAAATCTCAGCGATGAGGACATCGAGTGGATGGCCCGCGCCGGCCGTCGGCTCGATCTGGCCGGCGGGCAGGTGCTGGTGCGCCAGGGGGAGGCATCGGACTCGCTCTACATCGTGCTGGAGGGCCATGCGACCGTCGATGTCGCCGGGGTCGGGACGGTGGCGCGGCTGGGCAGCGGCGAGGTGGTCGGCGAGGTGTCCTTCGTCGATTCGGCGCCGCCCTCGGCCACCGTGTCGGCGGACGGGCGCTGCATCGTGCTGGCGCTGGCGAAGCGGGAGATCGAGGCGCGGCTGCGCAGCGACGGCGGCTTCGCCGGGCGCTTCTACAAGGCCCTGGCGATCTTCCTGGCCGACCGCCTGCGCGGCACCGTCGACCGGCTGAAATACGGCAAGGGCCAGACGATGGATGCTGGCCGGATCATGGAGGACGAGCTGGACGAGGGGCTGCTCGATCAGGTCTCGCTCGCCGGCGCGCGGTTCGAGCGGATGCTGCGCACGCTGATGGCGGCGCGGGGGTAGGGGGAGAGCGGTAACCGCGGCCCCCTCCCTAACCCTCCCCCGCTCACGCGGGAGAGGGAACTGCCGCCGCTTCGCATAAGGCACCCTCTCCCGCTTTAGCGGGGGAGGGTCGGGGAGGGGGCACGCGAGGCACCCGCTCCCCAACGGGCAACCGCCTTACAGCTTGGCCGCGGCGTCGAACACCGCGTGGCTGTAGGCGCCTTCCGGCTTCTTCGAGATGACCGGGGTCGAGGCGCCCGACATCAGGATGTCGACCGTGCGGTTGAAGTCGGCCGGGTCGAGATAGCCGGTGCCCTTGGCGCCGCCGTCGATCAGCTTGGCGACCTCCTGCATCATGGTGGTCTGGTGTTCCTCGGTCTGGGCGCCGGTGGTGTCGTTCTCCAGCACGACCTTCACCGCCTCCGCCTGGTTCTTGGCGGCGTATTCCCAGCCCTTGGCCGAGGCCTTGACGAACTTCGCCAGCTTCTCCACCACCTTCGGATCGGCCAGCGCCTTTTCGGTGGCGTAGAGGCCGTCCTCCAGCGTCGCGACGCCCTGGTCCTGATACTTGAAGACGGTCAGCTCGTCGGCCTTCATGCCGGCTTCGATCAGCTGCCAATATTCGTTGTAGGTCATGGTGGAGATGCAGCTGGCCTGCTTCTGCAGCAGCGGATCGACGTTGAAGCCCTGCTTCAGAACCTTGACGTCCGGGCTGGAGCCGGAGGTGGAGTAGCCCAGCTTGCTCATCCAGGACAGGAAGGGATATTCGTTGCCGGAGAACCAGACGCCCAGCGTGTGACCCTTGAAGTCCTTCGGATCCTTGATGTTGGCGTCCTTGCGGCAGGTCAGCATCATGCCCGACTTCTGGAACATCTGGGCGATGTTGACCAGCGGCACGCCCTTCTCGCGGCTGGCGAGCGCCGAGGGCATCCAGTCGACGATCACGTCGGCGCCGCCGGCGGCGATGACCTGGGTCGGGTTGATGTCGGGGCCGCCGGCCTTGATCGTGACGTCCAGCCCGGCGTCCTTGTAGAAGCCCTTGGCCGCGGCGACGTAATAGCCGGCGAACTGGGCCTGGGTGACCCATTTCAGCTGGAGCGTCAGCGGATCGGCGGCGGCGGCCGGCGCGCCCCAGCCGGCGAGGCCGGTGAGCGCGGTGGCGGCGAGCAGGACGGCGGAGGCAAGGGTCTTCATCGCGTTCGATCCTCTTCTGGCTGGAGTTTGTTTTGGCTTGAAGAAAGGCGGTCAGCGTTTGCGCAAAGACGGGTGCCAGGCGGTGACATGCCGCTCCGCCAGTGCAAGCGCACCGTAGAGCAGCGATCCGGTCAGGGCGGCGACGGCGATGGTCGCCCAGACGATGTCCAGATTCATCCGGGCGACCTGGGTGGAGATGCGGAAGCCCATCCCCACCACCGGCGTCCCGAAGAACTCGGCGACGATGGCCCCGATCAGGGCCAAGGTCGAGTTGATCTTCAGTCCGTTGAACAAAAAGGGCAAGGCGCAGGGAAGCCGCAGCATCGCCAGCGTGCGCCAGTAGCCGGCACCGTAGGAGCGCATCAGGTCGAGCTGGATGCGCTCGGCGCTCTGCAGACCGGCCAGCGTGTTGATCAGCATGGGGAAGAAGGTCATCACGACGATGACCGCGGCCTTCGATTGCCAGTCGAAGCCGAACCACATCACCATGATCGGCGCGATGCCCACCACCGGCACGGCGCTGGCGAGGTTGCCGAGTGGCAGCAGCCCGCGCGCCAGGAAGGGCACCCGGTCGGCCAGGATCGCCACGAGGAAGCCGGCGCCGCAGCCGATCAGATAGCCGCGCAGGACCGAGATCAGCACCGTCTGGCGGAAATCGTCCCACAAATCGGCGGCATTGGCGGCGAAGGCGGTTGCCACGAGGCTGGGCGGCGGCAGCAGGATGGTCGGCACCTGGAAGCCGCGGGTCAGGATTTCCCACAGCAGCACCAGCGCCATCCCGAACAGGGCGGGACCGGCCAGCCGCGCCGGGCCGGTGACGCCCGCCAGCAGGGCCAGAACCCGCCACAGCAGCAGCGTGGCGCCGGCCAGGTAGAGCCACAGCCCACCGGCCTGGGCGAGGGCGTGGCCCTGGTTCAGCAGCACCAGCGGCGCGGCATAGGCTGCGGCGACTCCCACCAGCAGAAGAACGGCCTCGCCAAGGGCGGAAGCGGGCAGGCGGCGGGCCAGAATCGTGGCGACGCTCAGGGCGAAGAGGGCCAGCGCCACCGGTATCTGCGGCAGATAGAGGGCGGCGCCGTCAAGCATGGCGAAGGGCAGCAGCGGGGCAGCGAGCATAACCAGCGGCCAAGGCGCCATGGCGGGGCGGGCCATGTTGGAACGGCTCATCGCGCACCTCCCCGTCCGCCCGGCACCAGCACCCGTTCGGCGAGGCCGACGGCAGCCACCAGCGTGACGCTCAGCAATGCTGCCATCACCAGCGCGCTCCAGATCTGGACGGTCTGGCCATAGTAGGAGCCGGACAGCAGGCGTGCGCCCAATCCTGCCTGTCCGCCGGTCGGCAGTTCCGCCACGATGGCGCCGACGACGCTGGCGGCGACCGCGATCTTCAGGCTGGTGAACAGGTAGGGCAGGGAGGCCGGCAGGCGCAGCAGCCGGAAGGTCTGGGCGGTGCCGGCGCTGTAGGTGCGCATCAGGTCCAGCGTCAGCGGATCGGCGGAGCGCAGCCCCTTCACCATGCCGATGGTGATCGGGAAGAAGCACAGATAGGCGGCGATGATCGCCTTGGGCAGCAGGCCGGTGAAGCCCATGTTGCCGAGGATCACCACGATCATCGGCGCGATCGCCAGGATCGGCACGGTCTGGGAGGCGATGACCCAGGGCAGCAGGCTTGATTCCAGCGTGCGCGCCTGGACGATCCCCGCCGCCAGCGCCACGCCCAGCACCACCCCCATGCCGAAGCCGGCCATCGCCGCCCCGGCGGTGACGCCGGTGTGGTAGAGCAGGTTGCGGATACTGGTCACCGGATAGCCGGTCAGGGAGGTGTAGAGGTCCCGCGCCACCTGATCCGGTGTCGGCAGGATCGGGCGCTTCATCGCCAGCGTGGCGCGGATCAGGTCGGCGGTCGTCCAGTCGTGGCCGGCGCGGTTCAGCGCGTCCGTCGCCGTCGGCGCGTTCAGCCAGACCGCGCCCGCGTACCACAGCACCAGCACCGCCAGCGCCATCACGGCGACGGGGAGCATGTTCTTAGTCGTCATAGCTGTGGCCCTCCATCAGCCCTTCGCGGACGCGGTGGGCGATGCGCTGGAACTCCGGGCTTTCGCGGATGTCGAGCGTGCGCTCGCGCGGCAGGTCGCGGTCGCAGTCGATGACGTCGAGGATGCGGCCGGGGCGCGGGCTCATCACCACGATCCGGGTGGAGAGGAATACCGCCTCGGCGATGGAATGGGTGACGAAGATGCAGGTCTTGCGCGTGCTCAGCCACAGGCGGGTGAGCTGCAAATTCAGGTGGTCGCGGGTGATCTCGTCGAGCGCGCCGAACGGCTCGTCCATCAGCAGCAGGTCGGGGTCGAAGGCCAGCGCGCGGGCGATGGACACCCGCTGCTGCATGCCGCCCGACAACTGCCAGGGGAATTTGCGCTCGAAGCCGGACAGGCCGACGAGGTCCAGCTGCTCGCGGGCGCGCTGCTGCCGGTCGGCCTTGGGCATCCCCATGATCTCCAGCGGCAGCATGACGTTGCGCTCCACCGTCCGCCACGGGTAGAGCGCCGGGGCCTGGAAGACGTAGCCATACGCACGCTTCAGCCGTGCCTGTTCCGGCGTCATGCCGTTGACCGTCACCTCGCCGGAGGTCGGCTGTTCGAGGTCGGCGACCACCCGCATCAGGGTGGTCTTGCCGCAGCCGCTGGGGCCGATCAGCGAGATGAAATCACCCTTGGCGATCGACAGGCTGACGTCGCTCAGCGCGTAGACCGGATGGTCGGCCGCCTGATAGGTCAGGGTCAGGTTGCGGATGTCGACGATGGTGCGCGGTGCCGTGTCTGCGGCCGGCGGAACCAGAGTGAGCGGTGCGGGCTGGGCGGCTGGCACGGCGGTCGTCCCTTCGCGTTGTCGTCTGTCGAGGAGGACGGGAGCAAGAAGCGAGCCAGATGGCGCGGGGGCGGGGAGGTTGTCGAGTAGGGCATTGTTATTACGAAGGGAAAACTTGTCCGTCGGGACAGGAACTGACGGGGTGGACAGTGTTCGGGTTGGTGTGCTTTTCGGAAGATGCGCAATTTTCGGGCGGAGGCTGATTGGGTGATGAATTTTCGGGCAGGGGTGGGGAAATCTCCCTCTCCCCCGGGGAGAGGGTCGGGGTGAGGGGGATGCATTGTGTGCCTTCCCGAGAATCCTCGCCACGCGTCCCCCTCACCCTAACCCTCTCCCCGGGGGGGAGAGGGGACTAAGGAGGGGCAGAGGGAAACAACGCCGCCCTTGCCAGTCCTGCCCAGTCCCCGCTAACTGTTCGGACGGCCGACAAACCTGTGGATCCCATGTTCGACAGTTTCCTGCTCGCCTTCACAGCCTTGTTCTCCATCGTCAATCCGCTGGCGATGGCGCTGATCTTCAGTCAGGTGACGGCGGACAGCAGTCCGCGCGACCGGGCGCGGCTGGCCGGGCTGGTCAGCGTCTATTCGGCCATCGTCATGCTGACCGCGCTGTGGGCCGGTGCCTATGTGCTGAACTTCTTCGGCGTGTCGATGGCGGCCCTGCGGATCGCCGGCGGTTTCGTGGTGGCTGAGCGAGCCTGGGCGCTGCTGTCGGCGCCGGAACGGCACGAAGCGCGCAAGCAGGAACAGGCCGCCCCGACCGGCGACAACGACCGGCTTGCCGAATCGGCCTTCTTCCCGATGACGATCCCCTTCACCACCGGGCCGGGCACCATTTCGGTCGCCATCGCGCTGGGATCCACCCGTCCGACGCGCGGGGCCGGCGGGCTGATGGAGTTCTTCATCGGCATGTCGGGGGCGGCCCTGGCAATCGCCGCCCTGGTCTGGTTGTCATACCGCTCCGCCGACCGCATCGTCGCCTTCCTGGGTCCGACGCGGGTGCGGGTGCTGACGCGGCTGTTCGCCTTCCTGCTGTTCTGCGTCGGCGTCCAGATCCTGCTGACCGGTGTTCTGGACGCCTTCCCGCTGCTGTCGCAGAAGGGCTGAGGGGGTCAAGCTTTCGGACGCAAGTCCTGCACGCGCTTGGCCTTGCCGATGGACCGGGCGATGCCGCCGGGCTCCACCACTTCGACGCGGGTGCTGATGCCGATCAGCGACTTGATCGAGTGCTGTAGGTGCTTGGCATGGCCGTCCCATTCCGACGGGTGGATGTCTTCGTGCATCTCCACCCGGACGGCGAGGTTGTCCATGTGGCCGTCGCGGCTCACCACCAGTTCATAATGCGGGGCGAGAGCCGGGATCTTGCAGATCAGTTCCTCGACCTGGGTCGGGAAGACATTCACGCCGCGGATGATGAGCATGTCGTCCGACCGGCCGGTGATCTTGTCCATCCGCCGCATGCCGCGCGCCGTCGGCGGCAGCAGCCGGGTCAGGTCGCGGGTGCGGTAGCGGATGACCGGCATGCCCTGCTTGGTGAGCGTGGTGAAGACCAGCTCGCCGTATGAGCCGTCGGGCAGCACCTCGCCAGTCTCGGGGTCGATGATCTCGGGATAGAAATGGTCCTCCCAGATCACCGGGCCGTCCTTGGTCTCCACGCATTCGGATGCCACGCCCGGCCCCATCACCTCCGACAGGCCGTAGATGTCGACGGCGTGGATGTTGAAGGTGCGCTCGATCTCCTCGCGCAATGCGCCGGTCCAGGGCTCCGCGCCGAAGATGCCGACGCGCAGGCTGGTGCTGCGCGGGTCGATGCCCTGGCGGCGCATCTCGTCGGCGATGTTCAGCATGTAGGACGGCGTGACCATGATGATGGTCGGCTTGAAGTCCTGGATCAGCTGGACCTGCTTCTCGGTCTGGCCGCCCGACATCGGGATGACGGTGCAGCCCAGCCGCTCCGCCCCGTAATGGGCGCCGAGGCCGCCGGTGAACAGGCCGTAGCCATAGGCGATGTGCACCCGGTCGCCGCGCGTGCCGCCGGCCGCCCGGATGGAGCGGGCGACGACCTCCGCCCAGACGTCGATGTCGCCCTTGGTGTAGCCGACCACCGTCGGCCGCCCGGTGGTGCCGCTGGAGGCATGGACGCGGACGATGTCCTCCATCGGCACGGCGAACATGCCGAAGGGATAGGCCTGGCGCAGATCGTCCTTCACGGTGAAGGGGAACAGCGCCAGATCCCTCAGTTCCTTGAAGTCGTCGGGATGGACGCCCTTCGCCTCGCACTTGGCGCGGAAGGAGGGGACGTTGGCGTAGGAATGGCGGAGCGACCATGCCAGCCGCTCCGTCTGCATCGCCACGATTTCGTCGCGGCTGGCGAACTCATAGCGGTCCATGCCGGCTTTCGCGCCCTGGTTAACGCCGGTATCGGTCATGATGGACATGGTGCGCTTCTCCCTTCGTACTGATGCCCGGCGCTTGGCGGCCAGTGTTGCCTTTGTTCGTTGCCGATTTTCGTTCAGACCCGCTCCACCATCATGGCGATGCCCTGGCCGACGCCGATGCACATGGTGCAGAGCGCGCGGGTCGCCTTGCGGTCCTCCAACTCCATGACGGCAGTGGCGACCAGACGGGTGCCGCTGGCGCCCAGCGGGTGGCCGAGCGCGATGGCGCCGCCGTTGGGGTTCACATGCTCGGCGTCGTCGGGCAGGCCCAGCATGCGCAGCACGGCAAGGCCCTGGGCCGCGAAAGCCTCGTTCAGCTCGATCACGTCGACGTCGCCGATGGAGAGGCCGAGGCGGGCCAGCAGCTTCTGCGTCGCCGGGGCCGGTCCGATGCCCATGACGCGCGGGGGCACGCCGGCCACCGCGGTGCCGACGACGCGGGCGCGCGGGGTCAGGCCATAGCGCTTGACGGCTTCGGCCGAGGCGACGATCACCGCGGCGGCGCCGTCATTGACGCCGGACGCGTTGCCGGCGGTGACGCTGCCGCCCTCCTTGCGGAAGGGGGTGGAGAGCTTGGCCAGCGCCTCCAGCGTCGTGTCGGGGCGCAGATGCTCGTCGGCGGCGACCACCGTCGGCTCGCCCTTGCGGCGGGGGATGCTGACCGGGACGATCTCGCGGGCCAGACGGCCCGATTCCTGGGCGCGGCCGGCGCGCTGCTGGCTGCGGACGGCGAAGGCGTCCTGGTCGGCGCGGGAGATGTTGTGGTCGGCGGCGACGTTCTCCGCCGTCTCCGGCATGCTGTCGATGCCGAACTTCGCCTTCATCAGCGGATTGACGAAGCGCCAGCCGATGGTGGTGTCGAAGATCTCGGCCTGCCGGGAGAAGGCGCTGTCCGACTTGCCCATGACGAAGGGGGCGCGGGTCATGCTTTCCACGCCGCCGGCGACGATCAGCTCGGCCTCGCCCGCCTTGATGGCGCGGGCGGCCATGCCGATGCTGTCCATGCCGGAGCCGCAGAGGCGGTTGACCGTGGTGCCGGGCACCGTGTCGGGCAATCCTGCCAGCAGCGCCGCCATGCGGGCGACGTTGCGGTTGTCCTCGCCGGCCTGGTTGGCGCAGCCGAGGATCACATCGTCGACGGCGGACCACTCGACGCCGGGGTTGCGCTCCATCAGCGCCTTCAGCGGCACCGCGGCGAGGTCGTCCGGGCGCACCGGGGCCAGCCCGCCGCCGTAGCGGCCGAAGGGGGTGCGGACGGCATCGCAGATGTAGGCTTCACGCATGGTTCGCTCCAGAAACTATCAGATGGGGATCGTGACCGTGGCCGCCAGGGGCGTTTAGTCCACGGGAATCACGGTCCCCGCGATGCGCGCCGACTGGCCGCGGAACAGGCCGACCACCGTGCCGTCCTGGTTGGTGACGGTGACGTCGTAGACGCCGGAGCGGCCGCGCTTGTGCACCTCGCGGCATTCGGCGGTCAGCACGTCGCCCAGCCTGGCCGGAGCCGGGAAGGTGATGGAGCAGCCTGCCGCCACCGTCACTTCGTTCGCGGCGTTGCAGGCATAGGCGAAGGCGGTGTCGGCCAACGTGAAGGTCATGCCGCCATGGCCGATGTCATGGCCGTTCACCATGTCCTTGCGCACGGTCATCGCCATGCGGGCATAGCCGGGGGCGATCTCCAGCAGCTCGATGCCGTGGGCCTGGGCGCAATGGTCGCGCTCGTACATGCCGCGGCCGACCGCTTCGGCGAGGCTTTGGGGATCGGTGTGGGTCTCAGCCATGGAAGCGGTTTCCTCCGGAAATCTTGCGGCGCAGGAGGGCGGAGGCGCGGTAGCGATCCTCGCCATAGGTGCGGGCCAGCGCGTCGAGCACGGCCAACACATGGGGCAGGCCGATGCGGTCGGCCCAGGCCAGCGGACCCAGCGGGTAGTTCACGCCCTTGGTCATCGCGGTGTCGATGTCGGCAGCGCTGGCGACGCCCTGCATCGCCGCGTCCGCCGCCTCGTTGGCGAGCATGGCGACGGTGCGCATCACCACCAGACCGGGAGCGTCGTCGACCACCGATACCGCCTTGCCCAGCGCCTGGAACAGCCCGGCGGCGACGGCGACCGCGTCCGTCGGCGTGCCGTCGGCGGGGGCCAGCGCCACGCGGGTCGCCTTGGCGTAGTCCAGCGCGAGGTCGAACAGCACCAGGGGAGCGATGCCGTCGCCGCCCGCGCGGGCGGTGGCGGTGCGGCCATCGGTCAGGGCCAGGGTGACGCCGTCCACCAGCAGGATGCCGGGACCGGCGGTCTCCTCGACGGCGACACCGGCCTCGCGCAGCAGCCCGGCCAGAGCCGCGGCGGGGCCGAGGTCGCCCTGCACGGTCACCCGCTGCGGCTTGGGCGCCGGTTCGGCGTTGCGCGGCACCGGTTTTGCGGCGCCGGGGCTGTGGTCGTAGAAGCCGCGGCCGGTCTTGCGGCCGAGACGGCCGGCCTCGACCAGCTCCTGCTGGATCAGCGAGGGCTGGAAGCGCGGGTCGCCGAAATAGGCGGCGTGGACCGAGCGGGTGACGGCGAAATTCACGTCATGGCCGATCAGGTCCATCAGCTCGAACGGCCCCATGCGGAAGCCGCCGGCCTCGCGCATCACGGCGTCGATGGTGGCGGGATCGGCCGCCTGTTCCTGCACCAGCCGCAGCCCTTCGGCGTAGAAGGGGCGGGCGACGCGGTTGACGATGAAGCCAGGGGTGGAGCGGCAGCGCACCGGGCTTTTGCCCCAGGCCTTTGCGGTGTCGAACAGCGTGTCGAGCACCGCCGCATCGGTGGCGAGACCGCTGACGATTTCCACCAGCGCCATCAGCGGCGCCGGGTTGAAGAAATGCAGGCCGGCCAGCCGTTCCGGTCGTTGCACCCCGGCGCCGATGGCGGTGACCGACAGCGACGAGGTGTTGGTGGCGAGGATGGCGTCCGCGCCGACGATGCTCTCAAGCTCCGCGAACAGGCGGCGTTTGACGTCGAGATCCTCGACGATGGCCTCCACCACCAGGCCGGCGGAGGCGAGGTCGGACAGGCCGTTCACGGCACGAAGACGGTCGACGGTGGCGTCGCGCTCCGCCGCCGTGCGCTTGCCCTTTTCGACCAGCGCGGTCAACGCCTTGGCGATGGACTCGACGGCGGCCTGCGCGGCGCCGGGGCGGGTGTCGACCAGCAGGACCGGGTGGCCGGCCTGCGCCGCGACCTGGGCGATGCCCTGGCCCATGGCGCCGGCCCCGACCACCGCGACGGTGATGGAGGGATCGAGCGCCGCCATCACCGCCCCTCGAACTTCGGCGCGCGCTTCTCGACGAAGGCGGCGACGCCCTCGCGATAATCGTGCGTGCGTCCGGCCTCGCGCTGGAGATCGCGCTCCAGGTCGAGCTGGGTGTCGAGGTCATTGGCCGACGAGGCGTTGAGCGCCTGCTTGATGAGAGCCAGACCGCGCGTCGGCTGAGTGGCGAGCTGGCGGGCGAGCGCGCCGGCCTCCGCCATCAGCCTGTCGTCGTCCACCGCCTTCCAGATCATGCCCCAGGCTTCCGCCTGCTCGGCCGACACCTTGTCGCCCAGCATGGCGAGGCCCATGGCGCGGGCATGGCCGACCAGACGCGGCAGGGTCCAGGTGCCGCCGCTGTCGGGGATCAGCCCGATCTTGCAGAAGGCCTGGATGAAGCTGGCCGACCGCGCCGCCAGCACGATGTCGCAAGCGAGAGCGATGTTGGCGCCCGCCCCGGCGGCGACGCCGTTGACGGCGCAGACCACCGGCATCGGCAGGGCGCGCAAGGACCGGACCAGCGGGTTGTAGTTGGTCTCGATCGACACGCCGAGGTCGGGGCCCTGGGCGCCCGGCGCGACGGCGCGGTCGGACAGATCCTGCCCGGCGCAGAAGCCGCGCCCGGCGCCGGTCAGCAGCAGGCAGCGCACGGCCTTGTCGTCGCGCACCTCGCCGACGGCCTCGCGCAGCTCCTCATGCATCGCCGCGGTGAAGCTGTTCAGCCGGTCCGGCCGGTTCAGCGTGATGGTGGCGACGCCGTCGGCGATGTCGAGAAGGATGGTCTTGTCGGTGCTCCCCATAGTCTCGCTCATTGCGCGGCCTCCAGAACCGGAACGCGGCTCTGCACCACGCGGAAGCGGTTGGCGACGAAGGCGAGGTCGCACAACGCCGCATTGGCCGCCGGGTTGGCGCCGGTGCCGTGGAAGTCGCTGAAGGCCGCCGACTGGTTGACGAAGACGCCGCCGGTCAGGTTGACCGACAGGGCGACGCCGGCCTCGACGAACAGGTCGGTCGCCTGCTCGATCAGCTGCGGGTCGGTGCTGTAGAGCCCGGTGGTCAGGGCGCCCTTGGTGCGGGTCAGGCGGGCGGCGCGCTCCAGGCTGTCGGCGGTGCTGTCGGTCTTCACGATGATGGAGATGGGGCCGAACAGCTCATGGCCGTACTTGTCCTCGTCCGCCGCGTCCATGGTCAGGATCAGGGGCGTGCGGATGCGGGCGTCCGGGAACTTCGGATGGGTGATGGCGCGCGACGGCAGCACGACGGTGCCGAGCTTGGCGGCTTCGTCGATGCGGGCCAGCGTGGCGTCGGACTGGATGGCGCCCAGCACCTCCACGGCGCGTTCCGGGTCGGACAGGAACTTGTCGACGCCGCCGGCCAGTGCCGAGACGACCTGATCGAAGCTCATGCGGTCAGGGCCGGCCTGGATGCCGTCCTTGGGCACGAAGATGACCTGGGTCGTCGTGCACATCTGGCCGGAATAGAGGCTGAGCGTGAAGGCGAGGTTGCGCACCATGCCTTTGGGGTCGTCGGTGCCGTCGATCACCACCGTGTTGACGCCGGCCTTCTCGGTGTAGACCTGGGCCTGACGGGCGTTCTGCTCCAGCCAGTCGCCGAAGCCGGTGGAGCCGGTGTAGTCGATCACCGCCACTTCCGGACGCAGCGCCAGATCCTTGGCGACGGTGTCGCCGATGGCCAGCGTGACGAGGTTGGGGTCGAGCCCGCACTCCGCCAGCACCTCGCGCGCGATCTTCACGGTGATGGCGAGCGGCAGGATGGCGGTCGGGCCGGGCTTCACGATCACCGCGTTGCCGGTGACGAGGCTGGCGAACAGGCCGGGATAGCCGTTCCAGGTCGGGAAGGTGGCACAGCCGATGACCAGCCCGACGCCGCGGCCGACCACCTCGAAGCGCTTGTCCATCACCAGCGGCGGGTTCTTGCCCTGCGGCTTCTCCCAGCGCGCCGCCGGGGTCTGGTCGGTCATCGCCTTCCAGCCATAGGCGACGGCCTCCAGCCCGCGGTCCTGGGCGTGGGGGGCGCCGGCCTGGAAGGCCATCATGAAGGCCTGGCCGGTGGTGTGCATCACCGCGTTGGCGATCTCGAAGGACCGCGCGTTCAGCCGCTTGAGGATTTCCAGGCAGACGCCGGCCCGGCCGTTCGGCCCGGCCTTGCGCCAGCCCGGCATCGCCGCCTTGGCCGCCGTCACCAGCGCATCGACGTCCGACACCGGATAGGTGATGCCGAGGTCGAAGCCGAAGGGCGAGCGCTCGCCACCCGCCGTGCCGGTGACGCCCGGCTGGTCCAGTTCGAAGGGCTTGTCGCGGTAGGCAGCGAAGGCCGCATCGCCATCCGCCGCCGCCGTCTCGCCATAAGCGCGCGGGCTCGGCATTTCGGGGAAGGCCGACCAATAGGCGCGGCTACGGCAGGCCTCGACGGCCTTCTGCAGCGTCGCCTCGTGCGTCTCGAACAGGCTCTGCGGGGTGGTGGTCATGGCGGGGCGTTTCCTTTTTCTCGTTGATTAGGCGGCGTCGAAGTCGATGACGACCCGTTCGGTCAGCGGGCGGGACTGGCAGGTCAGGACATAGCCGGCCTCGACCTCCCACGGCTCCAAGGAGTAGTTCTCGGCCATCTCCACCTTGCCCTCGCGGACCTTGGCGCGGCAGGTGCAGCAGACGCCGGACTTGCAGGAATAGGGCAGGTCGGCGCCATGCCGGTGAGCGGCGTCGAGGATGCTCTCGCCGTCATAGGGCAGCGTGAATTCCTTGCGCTTGCCGTCCTGCAGGATGGCGATGGTGGCGGCGTCGGTGGGGGTGTCGGACGCCACCTTTCTGACCGTTGGGCGCGCCGGGGTCGTGGTGCCGAACAGCTCGACATGGATGTTGGCGGGCGGCGTGCCGCAGGCGGCCAGCGCGTCGCGCACCTCCTCCACCATCGGCTGGGGGCCGCAGAGGAAGGCGGCGTCGATGTCCTCGGCCTTGAGCGGCCCGGCGCACAGCTCGCGCACCAGACCGGCGCCGATACGGCCGCCCAGCAGCCCGGCCTCTTCCGGTTCGCGGCTCAGCACATGGTGGATCACCAGCCGGCCCATATAGCGGTTCTTCAGATCCTCCAACTCCTCGCGGAAGATGATGGAGGAGACGGAGCGGTTGCCGTAGACCAGCACGAAGCGGCTCTTCGGCTCCTGCGCCAGCACGGTCTTCAGGATCGACATCACCGGGGTGATGCCGCTGCCGGCGGCGAAGGCGACGTAGGTGCGGGCGGCGTTCGGGTCGATGGGGGTGTGGAAACGCCCCATCGGCGTCATCACCTCCAGCACCGCGCCCGGCGCCAGCGACTGGTTGGCGTGGGTGGAGAACAGGCCGCCATCGACCTTCTTCACCGCCACGCGCAACTCGCCCTCGCCCACGCCGGAGCAGATGGAGTAGGAGCGCCGCACCTCCTCGTCCCCGATGTGGGTCTTGAGGGTGAGGTATTGGCCTTGGACGAAGCGGAAGCGGTCGGCGAGATCGGCCGGCACGTCGAAGGCGATCGACACGGTGTCCGCCGTCTCCCGGCGGCACTCGCGGATGGTCAGCGGGTGGAAGCTGGGGCTGGTCATGGGGTCCGTCCTTGCGGCGCGGAGGGGGCCTCCGCCGAAGCCGCTCAATGGCATTTGAACACGTCGAACGGTTCGAGGCAGGCGTTGCAGGCGTGCAGCGCCTTGCAGGCGGTGGAGCCGAAGCGGCTGATCTGGCGGGTGTCCTGCGACCCGCAGCGCGGGCAGGCGATCACCTCGTCCGGTGCTGTCAGGGCGCGCTTGCCCGATGCCGGCGGCGGGACGATGCCGACCTCGGCCAGCTTTGCGCGGCCGGTGTCACTGATCCAGTCGGTCGTCCAGGGCGGGGCGATCACCACCGAGACGCGGGCGTCGAGGCGCGCGCGGGCCAGCGCGGTTTCCGCCTCCAGCACGATGACGTTGGTGGCGGGGCAGCCGGAATATGTGGGCGTCAGGGCCACCGACAGCCGGCCGTCGGCGTCCGCCGACACCGCGCGGACGATGCCGAGATCGACGATGCTCAGCACCGGGATCTCCGGATCCATCACCCCGGCCAGCGCGTCCCAGGCGGCCTTCACGACCGCATCGGCGCCCGGCTCCGGTCCCCAGCAGCCTGCTGCATCCGGCATCTCGGCCTCACCAATTCGCGTCGGGATAGGCGCGCGGCAGGAACTGCATCTCGGCCAGCAGATAGCCCAGATGCTCGCTGTGCTCGCCGCGGCGGCCGCCCTTCTGCATCCAGCCGTCGGCCGGGCGGTCGAGGGTGGCGTCATTCAGCACCGCTTCGACGCGGGCGGTCCAGGCGGCCTTCATCTCGGCCGGGTCGGGGACGATGCCGGCGGCGACCAGCGCCTGTTCGGCCTCGTCGCGCTCGAACATCTCGCCGGTGTAGGGCCAGAGGCGGCCGAGCGCGTCGGCGACCTTGGCATGGCTGACGTCGGTGCCGTCGCCCAGCCGCACCAGCCAGTCGCCGCTGTGGCGGACATGGTAGCGCACCTCCTTCACCGCCTTGGCGGCGATGCCGGCCAGCGTCTCGTCCTTGGAGGCGCAGAGCCGCTCATACAGCTCCACCGACCAGGCATCGTGCAGGAACTGGCGGACGATGGTGTGGCCGAAGTCGCGGTTCGGCTGTTCGACCAGCAGGTGGTTGCGGTAGTCGAAGACGTCGCGGCGGTAGGCCAGACGGTCCTCGTCGCGGCCCTTGCCTTCAAGCTCGCCGGCATAGGTCAGCAGCATGCGGGCATGGCCGACGAGGTCGAGCGCGACGTTGGTCAGCGCGATGTCCTCTTCCAGCTCCGGCGCATGGCCGCACCATTCCGACAGCCGGTGCCCCAGCACCAGCGAGGTATCGCCCAACCGCAGCGCGTAGCCGAACAGGGCATCCTTGAGATCCGTGCTCATCAGATGGTCTTCCAGCTAGATATTTTTGACGTCGGCGGGGATGTCGTAGAAGGTCGGGTGGCGGTAGACCTTGTCGTCGGCCGGATCGAACAGGCTGGCCTTCTCCGACGGGTCGGACGCCGCGATGCTGGATGCTGGGACCGCCCAGATGCTGACGCCCTCGCCGCGGCGGGTGTAGACGTCGCGGGCGTTGTCCAGCGCCATGCGGGCGTCGGCGGCGTGCAGGCTGCCGACATGCTTGTGCGACAACCCGTTCTTCGGCCGGATGAAGATCTCGAACAGCGGCCAGTCTTTACGGTCCATGGTCTCGTTCCCTCGGATTTCTTGGCTCAGCCGGCCTTCTTCATGGCGCGCTGCTTGCGTTTCGCGGCATGGGCGACGGCGGCTTCCCGCACCCAGGCGCCGTCGTCCCACGCCTTGCGGCGGGCCTCGATGCGCTCGCGGTTGCAGGGGCCGTTGCCCTTCAGGATCTCGTTGAACTCGGTCCAGTCGATGGCGCCGAATTCATAATGGCCGGTCTCGGCGTTGAAGCGCAGCTCCGGATCCGGGATGGTCAGGCCAAGGAACTCCGCCTGCGGCACCGTGGCGTCGACGAAGCGCTGGCGCAGCTCGTCGTTGGAGAAGCGCTTGATCTTCCAGGCCATGTTCTGGGCGGAGTGGGCGGACTGGTCGTCCGACGGGCCGAACATCATCAGCGACGGCCACCACCAGCGGTTCAGCGCGTCCTGCGCCATCCGCTTCTGCTCCGCCGTGCCCTGGGCCAGCGCCAGCATCAGCTCGTAGCCTTGGCGCTGGTGGAAGCTCTCCTCCCGGCAGATGCGGACCATGGCGCGGGCATAGGGGCCGTAGGAGCAGCGGCAGAGCGGCACCTGGTTCATGATCGCCGCGCCGTCGACCAGCCAGCCGATGGCGCCGATGTCGGCCCAGGTCGGGGTCGGATAGTTGAAGATGCTGGAATATTTGGCCTTGCCCGACAGCAGCTGGCCGACCAGCTCGTCGCGCGACACGCCCAGCGTCTCGGCGGCGCTGTAGAGGTAGAGGCCGTGCCCGCCTTCGTCCTGCACCTTGGCCAGCAGGGCCACCTTGCGGCGCAAAGTCGGCGCGCGGGTGATCCAGTTGCCTTCCGGCAGCATGCCGACGATTTCGGAATGAGCGTGCTGCGAGATCTGGCGGACCAGCGTGCGGCGGTAGCCCTCCGGCATCCAGTCGCGCGGCTCGATCTTTTCCTCGGCGTCGACGCGCTCCTGGAAGCGGCCCTGGAGAGCGGCTTCCTGTTCCGTCACCAGGCGGGGAGACGGTTGAGCGCTCTGCTCGGTCTTGGCATCCAAACCTTGCGTGTACATCGGCATCCCCGAGATGGATTGCGCGTCCAGCGAACATTTTCTGAAAGCAAAATATGATACAGATCAAAGACTGTAAAGCGGAAATGTGTGTCGCTTTCGGGGTGGGTGGGTTGACCTTGAAAAATCTTTTGAAAAACAGAAACTTGCTTTGAAAGTTCAGGGCATGGCTTGGGCCGCGCTCCGCCGGATACGGGCACGTATGGGCATGCCCCGATACACAGTCGGCGCAGTTTTTCCGATTTTGTGCGATGCAGAAGAAGCAAGGCGAAGGGGGAGGGGCGCCGCCGGGCATATAACCGACTGCGGCGCTCTGGATTGGGCGGGCGAGGTGGCATGATTCCGCCACGCCCGCCCGCCGGACCCATGTATGTCCGAGGGGTATCCGGCCTGTTCTACGGTAGTCGCGACGGCCCTCGGACGCGTCGTCGGCAGAGGAGGATCGACGGGGGGTTACGACGCCCGCAGAGCCCCCAGGAACCCATCCACCTCCTGCCGCATCCGTCCTGCGTCGCCGGTGACGGTCTCGACCGACCGCACCATGACGCTGCTCGCCTGCTCGGCGGACGCGGCGGCGGCAGTGACGGCGGCGATGTTGTCGGAGACGCTGCGGGTGCCGTCGGCCGCGTCCTGGATGTTGGCGGCGATCTCGCCCACCGCGGCGGACTGCTGCTCGACCGCGGCGGCGACCTCGCCGGCGATTTCGTTCAGGCGGGCGATGGTACGGGTGACGGCGCCGATGGTGTCGACCGCGGTGCCCGACGCGCTCTGGATTTCGGCGATGCGCGCCTGGATCTCGGCGGTCGCCTTGGCGGTCTGGCCGGCGAGCTGCTTCACCTCGCTCGCCACCACGGCGAAGCCCTTGCCGGCCTCTCCAGCGCGGGCGGCCTCGATGGTGGCGTTCAGCGCCAGCAGGTTGGTCTGGCCGGCGATGCCGGAAATCATGTCTACCACCTTGCCGATCTCTTCCGCGGCTTCGGCGAGGCTGCCCATCACGGCGGTGCTGCGTTCGGCGTCGCGGGTGGCGTCGGCGGCGATGCCGGCTGAATCGGCGACCAGCTGCGAGATGCCGGCGAAGCTGGCCGACAGTTCGGCGGTGGCGGCGGCGACGCTGTCGACATTGGCCGAGGCGCGGCCGGCCGCCGACGACACCGCGTCGGAATGGCGCGCCGTCTCGGCGGCACCATCGGCCATCGCCGCGGCGGCGGCGGTCATCTCGGCGGTGGAGGCCGACAGCGCCTCGACGAGGCGCTTCACCGTCGCCTCGAAGCCGTCGGCAAGCGTGCGCAGCTCGCGGCGGCGTTCCTCGGCGGCGGCGGTCTTCAGCCGCTCTTGCTCCTGCTGCAGGCGTTCGGTGTCGAGCATGGTGTCGCGGAAGACACGGGCGGCGGTGGCCATGCGGCCGATCTCGTCGCGGCGGCCCTCCTCGAAACTGGCGGTGAAGTCGCGGGCGGCCAGCCGTTCCAGCGAACTGGCCACATCGAGGATCGGGCGGGAGATGCCACGCACCAGCACGGCGCCGAAGCCGAGCGCCAGCAGCGTGCAGAGCGTCACCCCGCCCAGCACCATGCCGTGGGCGCTGTTGTAGACCGCCGCCCCCTGGTCGGCGACCGCGCCGGCATCGGCCATCGTGCCGTCGACCAGTGCGTCCAGAGCCTCCTGCACGCGGGTGAACGCGACGGCGCTTGGACGTTTGAAGACGCTGACGGCGGACTGGGCGTTGCCGTCGCGGGCTTGCGCGCGCACCCGCTCGGCGTTGGAGGCGTAGGCGGTCCAGGCTTCGTCGAACGCCGCCAGCCGCGCCGCGCCCTCGCCGCTGGTGAAGCGGGATCCTGCGGCCTGACGGCGGGCTTTCACCTCGGCCTCCGCGTCGGTCCAGCCCTTTTCGGCCTGGTTCACCTGCATCTCGTTGGTGGCGAGCGCATAGGCGGCCTCGGCGATGCGATGGCCCTGCGCGGCGGAGGTCAGTTGACCGGCCAACTGGGTCGCCGGAAGCGAGCGGCTGCGCATCGTTTCGGCGGCGTTGTTTAGGATTTCCAGCCGGCTGAGCGTGAACAGTCCGAAGGCGGCGGCCATCACCACGGTGCCAAGCACGGCGATGATGATCTTGGCGCGGATGGTGAGACGTCCGAATGCACGAATTTTAGCCAATTTGCCCACACCCCCGCCAAGCTTCCGGCAAGACGTCATCCCGCCCGAAGGAATTGTTCGACCCTCAATCTTACTAATCCGAATGTTTAAAATTATCAACGCGGAAGGTGAGTGAAATGGTCGGAGATCACAGGGGGGCCGGGCAATGGTCACAGTCGGGGAAGACGGCGGGTCTGAAAAAGGACCCCAAAACGAAACGGCCGCCGCACCCGGTTGGTGCGGCGGCCGTTTCGGGACCGGCTGAGGATGGAGATCAGGCGGCCTTGCGAACGGAACCCAGCTCGGTGAACAGCTTCACCACGGCTTCGACGAACTCGTTCAGCTGATCCTGGCCCAGGGCCGAGACCGTGATGTCGTCGACGACCAGAGCCTCGTCGCTGATCCGGCCGCCGGCGGCGGTCAGGTCGGCGCGGTAGGCTTCCGGGGCGGCCAGCAGGCGGCCGCGCAGCTTGCCGGGGATCGCCAGCAGCTGGATGCCCTGGTCGATGGCGGCGATCGGCTTGCCGGCATCCAGGAAATGGCCGACGATGCGGCGGGTGTGGGCCGACTGCTGCAGCTTCGCCACGCTGCGCTCACCGCCCGGCAGCAGCAGCATGTCGAAGTCGGCGCCCAGCGCCTCGCTCAGATGCTTGTCCACCGGGAAGTAATGGCCCCAGGACTTACCGTGCCAGCCGTTGACCAGACCCGTCTCGGTGGAGATGGTACGCAGCGTGGCGCCGGTCTTGATGAGGGCGCGTTGCGGCTCGGTCATCTCCGCTTCTTCGAAGCCGTTGGAGACGAGGATGGCGATGGACTTTCCTGCGAGCGATTGATCCATACTGTCTTGTCCTTTCATCGTTTCACCAAAGAACGCCGGAACATCTCCGATGGCATGTCGGCCAGGGGAGAACCCGCCGGGGCAAGAGGCGGTCGGGAAACGGTCATCGCCGCGCACGGGGATGCGCGGCGGCCAGTTCCGCCCGCCGGGACCCCTAGGTCAGGTGCCGGCGTGTGGGACCTTTACGTCCCGGATCGGTTTGTTTTCAGCATGCGGACTTAATTGGTCCCGATGCCGTTCCAAGTCAACAAGGGATTCCGCGGCGCACCCAAGGCCGCCGCCGCCCTGAAACCGGCCCCGACAGTGGATTTGCCGGTATTTTCCAGCCCAGTTCAAGACTTTCGGGCCAGCCGGGCCGTACCACCGGTTGATGCGGCGCAGAGCTGCCATACCATAGGGGCGTGGCTTCGCCGGGGAATTATCCCCGATGACCCTTGCTGGATCCGTTTGGGCACAAAAAAGCGGCCGGGGGGAAGGCCCCCGGCCGTCGGCAAGTCAAAGCATCAGCCGTTCGAAAAGATCCAGCTCGCACACTGGATCACGGACCAATCCCGATGATCGGAACCTGCGATCAATGGAACTGGTCAGCCTCGGTGGAGTCCTTGTACGCGGTGGTCGAGGAGGTGCCGCCGGAGATCGCCGTGGCGACCGCGTCGAAGTAGCCGGTGCCGACTTCGCGCTGGTGCTTGGTGGCGGTGTAACCGTCCTTCTCGGCCGCGAACTCGGCCTGCTGCAGTTCGGAGTAGGCGGCCATGCCGCGCTCGGCGTAACCCTTGGCGAGGGTGAAGGCCGAGTAGTTCAGGCTGTGGAAGCCGGCCAGCGTGACGAACTGGAACTTGTAGCCCATCGCGCCCAGCTCGCGCTGGTACTTGGCGATGGTGGCGTCGTCCAGGTTGGCCTTCCAGTTGAAGGACGGCGAGCAGTTGTAGGCCAGCATCTTGCCCGGGAACTGCTTGTGCACGGCCTCGGCGAAGCGGCGCGCCTCGTCCAGGTTCGGCTTGGAGGTCTCCCACCACATCAGGTCCGAATACGGCGCGTAGGACAGGCCGCGGGCGATGCAGTGATCGACGCCCATGCCCTTCTTCAGGCGGAAGAAGCCCTCGGTGGTGCGGCCGGCGTCGAAGTCGATGAAGGGATGGTCACGCTCGTCGATGTCCGAGGTGATGAGCTGCGCCGACTCCGCGTCGGTGCGGGCGATCACCAGGGTCGAGGTGCCGCAGACGTCGGCGGCCAGACGGGCGGCGTTCAGCGTGCGGATGTGCTGCTGCGTCGGGATCAGAACCTTGCCGCCGAGATGGCCGCACTTCTTTTCCGAAGCCAGCTGGTCTTCCCAGTGCACGCCGGCGGCGCCGGCCTTGATCATCGACTTCATCAGCTCGAAGGCGTTCAGCGGGCCGCCGAAACCGGCCTCGGCATCCGCGATGATCGGCGCGAACCAGTAGGTGTCGCCCTTGCCCTCGGAGGTCTGGATCTCGTCGGCGCGCTTGAAGGTGTTGTTGATGCGCTCGACGACCGCCGGGACCGAGTTCACCGGATACAGGCTCTGGTCCGGGTACATCTGGCCGGCCGTGTTGGCGTCGCCGGCGACCTGCCAGCCCGACAGGTAGATGGCCTTCAGGCCGGCCTTGACCGCCTGCATCGCCTGGTTGCCGGTCAGCGCGCCCAGCGTGTTGATGTAGGGCTCGGTGTTCAGCAGCTCCCACAGGCGGCGCGCACCCAGCTCGGCCAGCGTGTACTCGATCTTGACCGAGCCGCTCAGACGCTTGACGTCGTCCATGGTGTAGTCGCGGCGGATGCCCTCGTAACGGGCGGCGTGGATGGCGGCCTTGGTCTTTTCATCGAGCGACATGGGTCAGGTTCCTTGTTGTCCGGTGCGCCCGGTTGATCGGGGCGGAACTGGGGTCTCGGGGCGGGCCTTTTGTCGGTCCCTGCGGCTGTTGTGCAGCGGCGTTTCCTCCCGCCGGTTGCGTCTGCACTCTTCCGTCTTCGGGGCCGCTTGCGCTTTACAGCGCGGCCGTGAACCAAGACTTAAACCTGCCCCGAGTGCGTTGCAATAAGCCCTTGTTTGTAAAAAGGTCCGTTTGTAAACTGCCGTCTTCACAATCCTGTAAATCCGTAAATCTTGTAAAGCCAGAGAACTGAATTCCAGAGAACTGGTTGGGGGACTGATCGTGGCGACCATGGAAAAGAAGGCGATGCTGGGTCCGAAGGTCCGCCGCCTGCGTCGCGACCACGCCCTGACCCAGGCGCAGATGGCCGAACAGCTTGGCATCTCCCCCAGCTATCTGAACCTGATCGAACACAACCAGCGCCCCGTCACGGTGCCGCTGCTGCTGAAGCTTGGCCAGCAGTTCGGGGTCGATCTCCAGGCCTTCGCCGAGGATGAGGAGAGCCGGCTGGTGGCGGGCCTGCGCGAGGTGTTCTCCGACCCGCTGTTCGACGGTTCCGACATCAAGAACCAGGATTTCCGCGAACTGGCGGCGGTGGCGCCGACGCTGGGGCAGGCGGTGGTGGCGCTCTATCGCGGGTTCCGCGGGGCGCGCGACGACCTGCAGGCGCTGGCGGAGCGGGTGGCCGACCGCGAGAAGCTGCATCTGGTGCAGGCCACCGGCTTCCCGCAGGACGAGGTGCGCGACCTGTTCCAGACCCACTCCAACCATTTCCCGGAGCTGGAGGCGGCGGCGGAAAGCCTGTGGCAGGACGGCAAGCTGGAGCGCGGCGACCTCTATCGCGGGCTGGTCGACTGGCTGAACACCCAGCACAGCGTGCGCGTCCGCCTGCTGCCGTCTGAGGTGATGGGCTATGCCGTGCGCCGCTTCGACCGCCACAGCCGGCGCATCCTGCTGTCGGAGATGCTGGCGCCGTCGGGCCGCACCTTCCAGCTGGCCTGCCAGATCGCGCTGCTGCGCCACCGCGACCTGCTGAACGGCATCGTCGATGCCGCCAACCTGTCCGACGACGAGGCGCGGAGGCTGACGCGGATCGGGCTGGCCAACTACTTCGCGGCGGCGGTGCTGATGCCCTACGACCGCTTTCACGAGGCGGCGACCCAGCTGCGCTACGACATCGAGATCCTGCGGCGGCGCTTCGACGCGTCGTTCGAGCAGGTCTGCCACCGGCTGACCACGCTGCACCGGTCGGGGGCCAAGGGCGTGCCCTTCTTCTTCATGCGGGTGGACAGCGCCGGCAACGTGTCGAAGCGCTTTTCCGGCGCCGGCTTCCACTTCGCCCGTTTCGGCGGCGGCTGTCCGCGCTGGATCGTCTATGAGGCCTTCCGCACGCCGGGCAAGATCCACAGCCAGATGGCGGAGATGCCGGACGGCACCGCCTATTTCTCCATCGCCCGCACGGTGGTGAAGGCCGGCGGCGGCCACCGCAGCCCGCCGCAGCAATTCGCCGTCGCGCTGGGGTGCGATGTCCAGCATGCGGCTCAGGTCACCTATGCGGATGGGTTCGACCTGTCCAACACCGATGCGGCGACGCCGATCGGGGTGAATTGCCGGCTCTGCCCGCGGCTGGACTGCTCGCAGCGGGCGTTTCCGCCGCTGAATCATCGGCTTATCGTCGACGAGAACCTGCGCGGCCTCTCTCCCTACCTGTTCGCGCCGCCCAGTGCCGAATAGGACCGAGAATTGACCGGGATCAATGTTGTACGGCGCCGTTTGTGTTGTTTGCCGGAAAGCCCGTCATTCGACTGGTAGAAATCCGTGGCCTTCGACCGGGTTTGTTGATAGGTTTCGGCCGTTGCGTCGCGGCAGCTCCGCTCGCGTCCTCGCGCCGGCCACCTGAACGCAGCGTCCCGGACTTTGGTATTGAACATTGCCAACCGAGCTTGGCCTCGACAGGTTTTGGAACGCCCCCATGAGCAATCTGATCAAAGAGCGCGTGCTGACCGTTCACCACTGGACCGACACGCTGTTCAGCTTCACCACCACGCGCGATCCGTCCTTCCGCTTCCTGCCGGGGCAGTTCACCATGATCGGGCTGGAGGTCGACGGCCGGCCCCTGCTGCGTGCCTACAGCCTGGTCAGCGCGCACTACGAGGAGACGCTGGAGTTCTTCAGCATCAAGGTGCAGGACGGCCCCCTGACCTCGCGCCTGCAGCACCTGAAGGAAGGCGACACGCTGCTGGTGAACCGCAAGGCGACCGGCACGCTGATCACCGACAACCTGCTTCCCGGGCGGAACCTGTATCTGCTGAGTACCGGCACCGGCCTGGCGCCGTTCCTCAGCATCATCAAGGACCCGGAGATGTACGAGAAGTTCGACCGGGTGATCCTGACCCACGGCACCCGCACGGTGGCGGAGCTGGCCTATGACGACCTGATCCACCACAGCCTGCCGGAGAACGAGTTCTTCGGCGAGCAGGTGAAGGAAAAGCTGCTCTATTACCCCACGGTGACGCGCGAGCCCTTCCGCAACCAGGGCCGCCTGACCACGCTGATGGAGACCGGCAAGCTGTACAGCGACCTGGGCCTGCCGGAGCTGGATGCCGACAAGGACCGCGTGATGATCTGCGGCAGCCCGGCGATGCTGGCCGAGACCACCGCGATGATGGAAAAGCGCGGCTTCGTCATGGGCACCAACGGCGAGCCGGGCGGCTTCGTCATCGAGAAGGCGTTCGTCGAGCGGTGAGGAGGGTGGGGAAGCAATTTCCCATGGAATAAACACCCCCTCCCACCGGTTTACCAATCCGTGACGAAGGCACGTCACTCAATCCTTGACCGACTGGGCGCGCCTCCTCCGGGGGGCGCGCCTATTTTCTGTCCATCGATTTTCCGGTGGGGCCGGTGAATAAAATCACCGTCCGGCCTGTTGGTGCGACGGTCACCGTTCAAACCGTCAAGCCTTTGGTGTAGACATCCCGCCCATGCGCCTGATCCTCATCCTCGCCGCGATGATCGTCGCCGGCCTCGCGAATCTCGCCGTCTGGTCCCTGCCCAACCGCCCGGTGCCGCTCGATCCGCCGCCCGGCGGCAAGCTGCGCAGCGTGTCCTTCGCGCCCTTCCGCGACGGGCAGAGCCCGCTGACCGGCGTCCTGCCCTCCACCGCCCAGATCGAGGAGGACATGGTCGCCCTCGCACCGCAGGTGGCCGGCATCCGCACCTACACCTCGCTGGAGGGCTTGCAGGTGGTGCCGGAACTGGCGCGCAAGCATGGTCTGCAGGTCACAATGGGGGCGTGGCTGTCCTCGCGGACCGACAAGAACGAGGCGGAGATCGCCTCGCTGATCGACCTCGCCAACCGCTATCCCGACGTCATCACCCGCGTCATCGTCGGCAACGAGGTGCTGCTGCGCCGCGAACTGACGCCGGAGCAGGTCGCCGGCTACATCGACCGCGTCAAGGCGGCGGTGAAGCAGCCGGTGTCCTATGCCGACGTCTGGGAATGGTGGCTGAAATACCCGCAGATCGCCGATCACGTCGATTACCTGACCATCCATCTGCTGCCCTATTGGGAGGACGTGCCGGCCGGCGTCGAAGCGGCGACCGAGCGCATCCGCCAGAGCTACCGCACCATCGCCCACCGTTTCCCCGGCAAGCCGATCCTGGTCGGCGAGACCGGCTGGCCGACGCAAGGCCGCTCGCGCGGGGCCGCCGTGCCGGGGCTGGTCAACAAGGCGAAGTTCGTCAACGCCTTCGTCCGCATGGCCGAGCAGGAGGGCTTCGATTACAACGTGATCGAGGCCTTCGACCAGGAATGGAAGGCCAAGCTGGAGGGCACCGTCGGCGGCCATTGGGGCCTGTACAACGCCGACCGCACGCCGAAATTCTCGCTGGCCGGGCCGGTGGTCGGCAATGTCGCGTGGCCCTGGCTGTTCGCGGCGTCCAGCGGGCTGGCTCTGGGGCTGCTGGGCGGGCTGGCCCTGCTCCGCCGCCATCTGCCGGGCACCGGCTGGGTGGCGCTGATCCTGCTGGCCCAGGCGCTCTCGACCCTCTATGTCCGCGCCGCCTTCGTGGCGGAGCATGGCAAGCATTACTGGCAGGACACCACGCTGGCCGTGGTCATGCTGGCGCTGACCGCCGCCTTGGCGCTGGCGGTGCTGCTGACCGCCCATCGCACGCTGGCGAGCGGCGGTCTGGCGCGCGAGCCGCTGGTCGGCCTGCGCCACGCCCGCCCGGCCCTGACCCGCACCGAGCGGGTGGGGCGGTGGAGCGCCGTGGCGCTGGGCGTCGCGGCGCTGGCGTGGTCGCTGCTGATCGTCTTCGACGGCCGTTACCGTGACTTCCCCAACCCGTATCTGCTGATTCCGGCGGTGGCGCTGCCGGCGCTGGGGCTGATCCGTGCCGCCCGCCGGCCGGTCGGGACGGAGACGCGCAACGCGCTGGGCATCGCCAGCCTGTTCCGCCCGGCGGTGCCCGCCGCAGATGGCGAACCGCGGGGCCTGTGCGGCGCCGTCCGCCGCCTGCCGGTCGAAGCGGTCCTGGGCTTCGGGCTGCTGCTGGGGGCGCTGCTGACGGTGGTGGCCGAGGGCTTCGTGCCGCTGGAATCGCTGATCTACGGCCAGCTGCCCTTCATGGAGGCGCTGCACGAGGTCGATTGGACGCGGCCGAACTGGGAGGCGCTGGGCTGGGCGGCCCTGCAGATCCTGCTGGCTCTGCCCTTCCTGGCCGGGGTGTGGAGCGCCCGGCGTCCGCTGCGGCGGATTTGACGTCAAGCGGCCGTTGCGCCGGCCGCCGCGCTGTGGATTGATGGACGGGTTCCTGACACTAACCGGAGACCCGTCCGATGTCCCCCGATCTATGGCTCGCCTTCGCCGCCGCGTCCGCCATCATGCTGATGATCCCCGGACCGACGGTGCTGATCGTCGTGTCCTATGCGCTGGGCCATGGACGGCAATCGGCGATGGCGACGGTGGCGGGGGTGGCGCTGGGCGACTTCACCGCGATGACCGCCTCCATGCTGGGGCTGGGGGTGCTGCTGTCGACGTCGGCGGCGCTGTTCACCGTGCTGAAATGGGTCGGAGCCGCCTATCTGGTCTATCTCGGCATCAAGCTGTGGCGGGCGCCGGTCAAGGGGGTGGAGACGGTGGCCGACGAATCGGCGGTGCGGCCCTGGCGCATGATGCTGCACACCTATGCCGTCACCGCGCTGAACCCCAAGAGCATCGTCTTCTTCGTCGCCTTCCTGCCGCAGTTCCTCGACACCGGCCGGCCACTGGCCGGGCAGATGGTGGTGATGGAGGCGACCTTCCTGGTGCTGGCGACGCTGAACGCCGCCGGTTATGCCCTGTTGGCTTCGGCGGCGCGGCGCGCGGTGCGGAGGCCGTCGGTGCAGCGCGCGGTCAACCGGGTCGGCGGGTCGCTGCTGATGGGGGCCGGGCTGCTGACCGTCGCCTGGAAGCGGACGGCCTGACGCGGACGCCGGTTTGTTGACAGATCATGATGGCTTCATCGAAAATTGTCGGCGCATCTGGGGATGCACGCGCCGGTAATTTCGTGAAGCCGGCCGAGCGAATCGAACCGCGGGGGCGGTGATGGCCGACGGCTGCGACAGGGGCGGGAACGGCGACGGCACGGATGAGCGCCGGCGGGAGTCCGCAAGCGATGTTCTGGAGTTCGCCGCCGAGACCGAGGACGCCGCCGATGGTGATGGAGACGGCTGGCGGCGCAATCCGCCCTGGCTGATCCTGATCGTCGACGACGACCACGAGGTCCATGCCATCACCCGCGTCGTGCTGGGCGAGATGAGCTTCGAGGAGCGGCCGGTCCGTTTCCTGTCGGCCTACACCGCGCGGCAGGCGCGGTCGCTGCTGGTCGAGCATCCGGGCATCGCCGCCATCCTGCTGGACGTGGTGATGGAGACCGACGACGCCGGGCTGAAGCTGGTCCGCCACATCCGCGAGGAGATGGGCAACCGGCAGGTCCGCATCATCCTGCGCACCGGCCAGCCGGGGCAGGCGCCGGAACGGCAGGTGATCGCCGCCTACGACATCAACGACTACAAGGCGAAGAGCGAGCTGACGGCGCAGAAGCTCTACACCGCCGCCGTCGCGGCATTGCGCTCCTACCAGCACATCGCCACCATCGAACGCGGCCGGCAGGGGCTGGAGCGGGTGATGGAGGCGGCCGACCATCTGGCCGGGCTGCGCTCGCGCTCGCAATTCCTCGCCGGGCTGGTCGGGCGGGCGGCAGCGCTGCTGACCGGCGTACAGTCCGCCTTGCTGTGCGGGCCGGGGGAGGGCGACGGGCCGGCGATCGTGGCGGAGGCCGGGCTGCCGGCCGACCTGCCGACGGAGGTTGTGGCCGACATCGTGGCGGCGCTGGGCGACGGTCAGGCGCGTTGGGGAAGCCGGCATGGGGTGACGGTTCTGCGCGGCCGCGACGTCGCGCCGCTGGCGCTCTGCCTGCTTGGCGGCCCCTTTGCCGAGGGCGACCGGCCGTTGGTGGAACTGCTCTGCACCAAGGCGGCGGTCGGGCTGGACAATCTGCGGCTCTATGAACGGCTGAACCAGGCGCAGATCGCCACCGTCCATGCGCTGGGCAAGCTGGCCGAATACAAGGACGAGGTCACCGGCGACCATGTGAAGCGGCTGGGCCGCTGGGCCACCGCCATCGCCCGCGAACTCTACGCCCGCAACGCCTTCGCGGACGAGCTGGACGACTGGTTCTGCGACACCATCGGGCTGGCGAGCGTGCTGCACGACGTCGGCAAGGTCGGCATCCCCGACGCCATCCTGCGCAAGCCGGGCCGGCTGGACGAGGCGGAGATGGCGGTGATGCGCGACCACGCGGCCATCGGCGGCAGCATCCTGCGCGACGCCTGCGGCGGCGACCGCCGCGGCTATCTGTCGATGGGGGCGGAGATCGCCGAGAGCCATCACGAGAAGTTCGACGGCAGCGGCTATCCGCGGGGCCTGGCCGGGGACGCCATTCCGCTGGCCGGCCGCATCGTCGCCGTCGCCGACGTGTTCGACGCGCTGCTGCACCGCCGCCCTTACAAGAAGGCGTGGGACATCGCCGAGGTGCTGGACCTGCTGCGCGCGGAGTCGGGCAGCCATTTCGACCCGCGCGTGGTCGACGCCTTCCTGGCGGTGCTGGAGTGCGACGGGGCGGGGGTGTAGGTCCCCCATCCCGTCAAAAGGCGCCCCTTTGGAGCTTATACGCCCAGCACGTCGCGCATGCTGTAGAGGCCGGGCGTCTTGTCCTGCGCCCACAGGGCGGCGCGGACGGCGCCCTTGGCGTAGATCTGGCGGCCGGACGCCTTGTGGGTCAGTTCGACCCGCTCGCCGTCGCTGGCGAAGATCACGGTGTGGTCGCCGATGACGTCGCCGCCGCGCAGGGTGGCGAAGCCGATCTCCCCGCGCGGGCGGGCGCCGGTGTGGCCGTCGCGCACCTTCTGCCAGACATCCTCCAGCGCCACCCCGCGCCCGGCCGCCGCGGCGCGGCCAAGGCCCAGCGCGGTGCCCGACGGCGCATCGACCTTGCGGCGGTGGTGCATCTCCAGGATGTCGATGTCGAAGTCGTCGCCCAGCGTGTGGGCCACCTGTTCCACCAGCGCCAGCAGCAGGTTGACGCCCAGCGACATGTTGGGCGACTGGACGATGGCGGTGTGGGTGGCGGCGGTGGCGATGGCCGCCTGCTGCGACGGGTTCAGGCCGGTGGTGCCGACGACCAGCACGGTTTCCGACTGGGCGGCCAGCGCGGCGTGCCGCTCCGTCGATTCGGGGCTGGTGAAGTCGATCACCGCGTCGGCCTCCGCGAACAGGGCGACCGGGTCGTCGATGGCGGTGACGCCCAGCGGGTCGATCCCGGCCAGAACGCCCAGATCCTTGCCCAGCGCCGGGCCGCCCACCCGCTCGGTTCCGCCGGCCACCGTGCAGCCAGCGGTCGCCGCGATCTCGCGCACCAGCATCTGGCCCATGCGCCCCGCGCACCCGACGATACCGATCTTCATGACGCCCATCCTCTGTTCAGCTCTGCCGGCCGGCTTTCTTCCCGCCCTCCCAGCGGTTTAGCACAGGCCCGGCCGGGGCTTAAGCGCCAAGGCAGCCGCGCAGCGATGCGGCGAGGTTGCGCATCAGGGTCGGGTAGAGCGATTCGCCTTCCGGCAGGTCGGCGCCTTCGGGGTCGAGCACGCCGGTCTTGGCCTTGGTGCCCTCCACCACCGTGCGGACCAGCGTCGGTTCGAACTGCGGCTCGGAGAAGACGCAGGCAGCGTTCAGCCCGGCGATCTTGGTGCGGATGGCGGACAGCCGCTTGGCCGAGGGACGACGGTCCGGGCTGACGGTGATCGATCCCACCGCCGACAGGTCATAGCGCGCCTCGAAATACTGGTAGGCGTCGTGGAAGACGACGAAGGGTTTGTCCTTCAGCGGTGTCAGCGTGGCCTTCAGCTCCGCATCCAGCGCGTCGAGCGCCTGCAGCGTGCGGTCGGCGTTGGTGCGGTAGACCTCCGCATCGGCCGGATCCTTGGCGGCCAGCGCCTCGGCCGTCGCCGTGACGATGGCGCGGGCGTTGGCGGGATCGAGCCAGATGTGGCTGTTCAGCTCTTCATGCTCGTCGGCATGGCCGTGCTGCTCATGACCATGCTGCTCATGGCCATGGTCGTGGGGTTCCCAGGCGCCGCCCTCGCGGGCTTGCAGCAGGGTCAGGCTTTTCAGGTCCATCAGGGTCAGCCGCGTCGCATTCGGCGCGTTGGCCTGCAGCGGCTTTTCCAGGAAACCTTCCAGTTCGGGGCCGACCCAGACCACCAGATCGGCGGCCGACAGCGCCTTCGCGTCCGAGGGCTTCATCGTGTAGCTGTGGGGAGAGGCGCCGCCGCGGACCAGCAGCGTCGGCTCGCCCACCCCGTGCATGACCGAAGCGACGAGGGAATGGATCGGCTTGATCGACACCACCACCTTCGGCACCCCGGCCCAGGCCGGCAGGGAGGCGGTTGCGGCAAGGGCCGCGGTCAGAATGGCGGACAGCGCGGTAAGGCGCATGGGAGGGATCCTCTCGACTTGCTGGACAGGTCGCTGGTTTCAGCGCATAGGGAAGTCACGTTCAACTGGTGTCACGTTATAACATAACATGTCAACACCCAGCCTCTTGCAGGGCGCATCCCGCGATGCGTCCACGTTGTTCGCCGGTCCGCTCGCCTGGACCGAGGATCTGACCGTGCGCTTCGGCCGCCGCACCGTGCTGGACCGCGTCAACGTCGCCGTCCAGCCGGGGGAGGTGGTGACGCTGATCGGCCCGAATGGCGCCGGCAAGACGACGCTGGTGCGCGCCGTGCTGGGGCTGGTGGCGCCCGACGGCGGGCGGGTGCTGCGGCGCCCGAACCTGCGCGTCGGCTACATGCCGCAACGGCTGTCGGTGGACCGGACGCTGCCGCTGACGGTGCGCCGCTTCCTGGCGCTGTGGCGGCCGGTGACCGCCGACAAGGTGGAGGCGGCGCTGGAGGAGGCCGGGGTGACGCGGCTGGCCGAT
This sequence comes from Azospirillum oryzae, assembly GCF_008364795.1. Lineage (GTDB taxonomy): Bacteria > Pseudomonadota > Alphaproteobacteria > Azospirillales > Azospirillaceae > Azospirillum > Azospirillum oryzae. The sequence continues at coordinate 121,940 of NZ_VTTM01000012.1, forward strand.
TCGGCGGTGCAGACCATTTCCGGCGGCGAGATGCAGCGGGTGCTGCTGGCCCGCGCCCTGCTGGGCGAACCGGACCTGCTGGTGCTGGACGAACCCGATCAGGCGGTGGACGTGCATGGACAGGCGGAACTGTTCAACCGCATCGCCCAGGTGCGGCAGCGGCGCGGCTGCGGCGTGCTGCTGGTCAGCCACGACCTGCACACGGTGATGGCGCGCACCGACCGGGTGATCTGCCTGAACAGCCATGTCTGCTGTTCCGGCCGGCCGGAGGACGTCAGTCGGCACCCGGAATATCACGCTCTGTTCGGCGGCCATGCCCGCGATCTGGCCGTCTATGTCCATCACCACGACCACGCCCATGCCGAAGACGGCAAGGTCGTGCATGACCATGACGGGGACTGCTGCCATGGATGAGTTTGTGATCCGCGCCCTGCTGGCCGGCGGCGGCATCGCCCTGCTGGCCGGGCCGCTGGGCTCCTTCGTGGTGTGGCGGCGCATGGCCTATTTCGGCGACACGCTGGCCCATTCGGCATTGCTGGGCGTGACGCTGGGCTTCCTGCTGGGCGTCAATCCGATGATCGGCGTGATGGTGGTGTGCGTGACGCTGGCGCTGGCGCTGGTGGCGCTGCAGAGGCGGCGCAACCTCGCGGCGGACACGCTGCTGGGTATCCTGTCGCACGGGTCGCTGTCGCTGGGGCTGGTGGCGCTGGCCTTCCTGGAAACGCTGCGCGTCGATCTGATGGCCTATCTGTTCGGCGACATCCTGTCGGTGACCGACGGCGACCTGATGGCGATCTATGGCGGCGGCGCGGTGGCGCTGACCGGCTTGGCGCTGCTGTGGCGCCGGCTGCTGGCGGTGACGGTGGACGAGGATCTGGCGCGGGTGGAAGGCATGTCGGTCGACGCCCTGCGGCTGGCCTTCATGCTGCTGATCGCGCTTGTGATCGCCATCGCCATGAAGATCGTCGGCATCCTGCTGATCACGTCGCTGCTGATCATTCCGGCGGCATCTGCCCGCCGTTTCGCCCGCACGCCGGAAGGGATGGCGGTGCTGGCGTCAGTCCTGGGCATTCTGGCGGTCATCGCCGGGCTGCTGGCGTCGCTGAACTGGGATCTGCCGGGGGGCCCGAGCGTTGTGGTGGCCGCCGCCGCCCTGTTCCTGCTGGGATCGCTGGTGCCTGTGCGGCGTTGACGCAAAGCGCGGCAAGCGCAGCGCTGCCTGCAATCAGAAAAAGAATACGCTTGCGTGGATTTCCCGTTTGCGGACGTGACCGCCTGCGCCATAGTCCGCCGGCGGACGCAGTGGCGGACTGGCCGCCACTGCCGCCGTACCAAGGGAGGGCTGGAGGATGGAGAAGATCCTCACTCTCCTGATCCTGGTGCTGGAGATCGTCAAGCGGCTGCTTGACCTTCTGACGCACTAAGATCGGGCGGGCGGGCCGGGGAGTACCATTCCTCGGCCTGCCTACCCCCGATATTGGTGCGGCACCCGTCCGCTGTCAACGGGCACCCCGAAAACACTCATTCATCGACGTTGCGCGCCAGCACTTCGCGCTTGCCGGAGTGGTTGGGTTTGCTGACCACCCCTTCGGTCTCCATCCGCTCGATCAGGCGGGCGGCGGAGTTGTAGCCGATGCGGAGCTGGCGCTGGATGAAGCTGGTCGAGGCCTTGCGCTCGCGGCAGACCACAGCCACCGCCTTGTCGTAGAGGTCGTCGCCGGACCCGCCGCCGGTGCCGGGCAGGTTGCCGTCGTCGAAGGACTCCTCGCCCTCCTCGTCCTCCAGGATGGCGTCGACATAGTTGGGCTCGCCCTGCGCCTTGAGGAACCTGACGATCTGTTCGACCTCGTGGTCGGAGACGAAGGGGCCGTGGACGCGGGTTATGCGGCCGCCGCCGGCCATATAGAGCATGTCGCCCTGGCCCAGCAGCTGTTCGGCGCCCTGTTCGCCCAGGATGGTGCGGCTGTCGATCTTGCTGGTGACCTGGAAGCTGATGCGGGTCGGGAAGTTGGCCTTGATGGTGCCGGTGATGACGTCGACCGACGGGCGCTGCGTCGCCATGATCAGGTGAATGCCGGCGGCGCGGGCCATCTGGGCGAGGCGCTGGATCGCCGCTTCGATGTCCTTGCCGGCGACCAGCATCAGGTCGGCCATCTCGTCGACGATGACCACGATGTAGGGCAACTCGGTCAGGTCGAGCGGCTGCTCCTCGAACAGCGGCTTGCCGGTGTCGGGGTCGAAGCCGGTCTGGACGCGGCGGGTCAGCGACTCGCCGCCCTCGCGCGCCTCGCGCAGGCGGGCGTTGTAGCCCTCGATGTTGCGCACGCCCAGCTTGGACATGTTGCGGTAGCGGTCCTCCATCTCCCGCACCGTCCATTTCAGCGCGACCACCGCCTTCTTGGGGTCGGTGACGACGGGCGTCAGCAGATGGGGAATGCCCTCATAGACCGACAGTTCCAGCATCTTGGGGTCGATCATGATGAAGCGGCAGCGCTCCGGCGGCAGCCGGTAGAGCAGCGACAGGATCATGGTGTTGATCGCCACCGACTTGCCCGAGCCGGTGGTGCCGGCGACCAGCAGATGGGGGAAGCGGGCGAGGTCGGCGACCACCGGCTGGCCGCCGATGTCCTTGCCGAGCGCCAGCGCCAGCTTGCCGCCATGCTTGTCGAAGCCTTCCGCCGCCATCAGCTCGCGCAGCAGCACGGTTTCGCGCTTGGCGTTCGGCAGCTCGACGCCGATGACGTTGCGGCCGGGCACCACGGCGACGCGCACCGACACCGCGCTCATCGAACGGGCGATGTCGTCGGCAAGGCCGATGACGCGGGACGATTTGGTGCCGGGGGCCGGTTCCAGCTCGTAGAGGGTGACGACCGGGCCGGGATGGACCTTCTGGATCTCGCCGCGCACGCCGAAGTCGGACAGAACGCCTTCCAACTGGCCGGCATTGCGCTGAAGCGCCGCCTCGTCCAGCTGCTCGCCGCGGATGCCGGTGGGCGGCACCTGCAGCAGGTCGAGCGGCGGCAACTCGTAGCCCGGCGGGCCGTCTTCCTCGCCCAGCGGCAGGCGGCTCTGGCGCGGGTCGGCCTTGGCCGCCTCGCGCTCCGACGCGGCGGATTTCGGCGGGGCGATGATCGGAACGGCGCGTACCGGCTTGTCGGCGGCGTTCGGGGCGGCAGCCGGGCCGGCGGACAGGGGAACCGGGCCGGCGTCGAGGCCGGCCGGCGGCAGCGGGGTCACCTGAACGGCCTCGTCGAAGCGCGGGCGATTGCGTTTCGGCGCATCGTCGCCGCGCAGCGCGTCGTCCACCGCGACCGAGGCGGCCTGCGCGGCAGTGCGGCCGTGGCGGCGCAGGACATCGACGCCGTTGCGGGCACCCTGGCGGATCATGCGCAGGCCGTTGACCGTGCCGCGGCCGAGCGAGCGGACGCTGGCGATCCATTCGCCGATGGTCAGACCGGCGGCCAGGAACAGCACCAGCCCGCCGCCGACGGCGGCGGCGGTCGCCACCATCGGTTCGGCCCCGAACAGGTTGCCGACCCCGCGCAGCAACACCTGACCGATGCTGCCGCCGGGAAGCGGGGCGAGCGGATCGGTGGAGGCGTCGGTCAGGCCGGCCAGCGCCATCGACACCAGGAACACGCCCCACAGCGCCAGCACGGTGCGGAACAGCGGGTTGCCGAGCTTGCGCTGGGCACCCAGCCGCCACCCCCAGAACATCGGCACCAGCGCGATGACGAAGGCGGCCCAGCCCAGCGACTGGATCAGCAGGTCGGCGGCATAGGCGCCGGGGAGGCCGAACAGGTTGTGCGTGCCGCCCGCCGTGGCGGGGACCGAATTCAGCGAGGCGTCATGCGGGTCGTAGCTGCCCAGCAGCACCATCAGCAGCAGGCCGAACAGGCCGAGCACGAACCCCATCGCCTCACGCGCGCGGGCGACGACGAAGGCGCGCATGGCGGGCGAGAAGAAGGGCGGCTTCTCCTGCCGGCCGCGGCCGGCGCGGATGCGGTCCTTCGTCGGTTCCTTCATGCCGTCGCGGGGCGCCCCCTTGCGCGGGCTGGGGGCGGGCCGTCCCAGGCTGGGCCGGGGGCGCGCGGAGGAGGGGCCGGCGGGTCGGGCCATGGGGCGGGAACCTCGTGCTGTAGAAACCGAAAATACAGGGAGCTGATCGGACCTGGGATTGGCCGGGACCGGTCAGCCGAGAATGCGGACGATGGACGCGCAGGCCTGGGCGACGGTGTCGGCGTCCTGTACCAGGGCGACGCGGATGAAGGCCTCGCCGGGGTTCGCCTCGCCGGGGTTGTTGCGCGACAGATAGGCGCCGGGCAGGACGCGGACGGCGCCCTCCGCCCACAGCCGCTTCGCCGCCTCCTCGCCGTTGCCGACCTCCAGCCACAGGAAGAAGCCGCCGGCCGGGCGGTAATAGCCGTAACGGCCGCCCAGCTCCGCCTCCGCCGCCGCGAATTTGGCCCGGTAGGCGGCGCGGTTCTCCTCCACATGCGCCTCGTCGCGCCACAGCGCGGTGCTGGCGGCCAGGATCGGCAGCGGCATGCCGGCACATCCGTAGCTGCGCAGGCGGGAGAAGCGGCCGATCAGCGCCGGGTCGCCGGCGACGAAGCCGGAACGCAGGCCGGCGGCGCTCGACCGCTTGGACAGGGAATGGAAGACCAGCAGGTTGGCCCAGGGCTTGCCGTCCTCGTGGGGCAGGGAGACAGCGACCTGGAGCGCGCCGACCGGCGGGGTGTCCAGCCAGATCTCGGCATAGCATTCGTCGACCGCCAGCACGAAACCGTACTGCCGCGCCAGCCCGATGGCCTTGGCAAGATAGGCCGGCGTCGCCGCTGCGCCCTGCGGGTTGGCGGGGGTGCAGAGATAGAAGAGGGCGGTGCGCTCCAGCAACTCCGGCGTCAGGGCGTCGAGGTCGGGCAGGAAGCCGGTCTCGCGCGTCGCCGACAGGAACACCGGCTCCGCCCCCGCCATCACCGCCGCCCCTTCATAGGGCGCGTAGAAGGGGTTCGGCATCAGCACCGCCGGCTGGCGCCCGGCCTTCTGCGTCGGCACCGCCAGCAGCGCCAGCATGAACAGCGCCTCCCGCGTGCCGGACAGCGGCAGGACCGAACTGTCGGCATGCAGCAGCCCGGCCGGCAATTCGTAGCGGCGGGCCAGCCAGTCGCCGACCGCGGCGCGGAACTCCGGAGTGCCGCCGACCGGCGGATACTTGTTCCAGCCGGACGCCGTGGCGCGCAGCGTTTCCTCGATGATGGACGGCGGGGTGTGCTGCGGCTCGCCCACCGTCAGCAGGATGGGGGCGACGTTGGCGCGCGGGGTGATCGGCGCCAGCAGGTTGGCCAGCCGGGTGAACGGATAGTCGGTCAGCAGGTCGAGCCGGTCGTTGCCGATCGCCTCGGTGAAGACGGCACCGCTGTTGACGCTGAAATCGGTGAGGACCATGGCGACCGCAACCCTCTTCGCACCCCGGATGCCGCACCCCGGCGCGGGGAGGCGGCCACGTCTCGTGAAGGGCCGATCCTATCGGCGCGGCACGGGGGGCACAAGCGCACAAAGCCTTTGATTGCGGCTGAGCGCGGCAGGTGGCCGAACGGTCACAGGGGGGGGCGGAGGGACCTTCTCCGTTTCACCCGGGTGATATTGACGCGCCTATTTTATCCGGGTATAAATCCGTCCTCACAACCGGAGTTCCGATCATGTCCGTCACCGCCGAGACCCTCTGTACCGCCTTCCGGGGCGAGCGCCGGCTTGCGGCCGGGGATGCGCTGAGCGTTGCGCGGGCGTTGCGGGCCGCACTGGACGCGGAGACGGATGGACCGCCGGTGCTGGTGTTCGACGATGCCACCGGCAAGAGGGTCGACCTCGATCTGCGGGGAAGCGACGAGGAGGTCGCGTGGCGTCTTGCTCCGCCGCCGCCTCCCTTGCCGCGCGGGCCGGGGCGGCCGAAGCTGGGGGTGGTGGCGCGGGAGGTCACGCTGTTGCCGCGCCATTGGGAATGGCTGAACGCCCAGCCGGGTGGGGCCTCGGTGGCGCTGCGCAAATTGGTGGACGAGGCGCGCAAAGGGAGCGAGACGAAGGACCGCGTGCGCCGGGCACAGGAGGCCGCCTATCGCGTCATGCTGGAACTTGCCGGCGACCGGCCGGGATACGAGGAAGCGGTGCGGGCGCTTTATGCCGCGGACCGCGCGCGGTTCGACGCGCTGACGGCGGACTGGCCGGTCGACACGCGCGATTATGCCCGTGCGCTGGCGGCGGAGGCGTTCGTCAATCTGAACGAAGGCGGCTGAAAAACGGGAAGGCGCGCGGCTTGTGCGCCCATCGGGTCCGTTCCCGCCGGAAGGAGCGGACCCGTAATGGCCGGCAATCTGGGGCTAGAAGCCTTACAGCGCCTCGGAGTTGGTCTCGCCGGTGCGGATGCGCACGGCCTGGGCGATCTCCAGCACGAAGATCTTGCCGTCGCCGATGCGGCCGGTGTTGGCGGCCTTCTGGATCGCCTCCACCACCTGCTCATACTGGTCGTCGGACACGGCGACCTCGACCTTCACCTTGGGCAGGAAGCTCACGGAATATTCGGCGCCGCGGTAGATTTCCGTCTGGCCCTTCTGGCGGCCGAAGCCCTTGACCTCGCTGACGGTCAGGCCCTGGATCCCGAGCGACGTCAGCGCCTCGCGCACTTCGTCGAGCTTGAACGGCTTGATGATGGCCATAACCAGTTTCATGTGGCTTCCCCTTAAAGCGTTGTTCCGGCCGCGTGTAAGGCTGTGGCCGCCCCGTTGCGGTTCCAGTCCGGCCTGTCACCGTACCGTCCTTCCGCCGATGGCCCAAGCCTGTTCGCGTCGACCGCAAAAATCAACGATTACAAGAATCGTGCCGGTTGAATTGCGCTGAAAGGATGGGAATATGCCTGTCGAATGGGCGCCCAAAAGGGCGGCATCTGCCCAAAAAACATTCAGCGACAATCTGTCCGGTGGCCGGCCGCGCCCGGCCGGGGACAGGACACTGGACAGGACGCGCCCGTGCGACAATTGTTTGGTCGCGTGGCGGCGCCGGCAAGGCTTGGGCACAAGGCTCAATCCCGGCCGACGACCGCGCCACAGGCATCGAAGGCGAGAGGGCAGCGAGCATCATGGCCGTACCGGGCACCGAATCGGGCAACGCGACCGTCCCGCCGCAGGGCGGCGACATCACCACGGAGGTCGTGGTGCTGGGCGGCGGTCTGGCCGGGCTGACCATGGCGGCGGCGCTGGCCAGCGCCGGCGTGCCGGTGGTCTGCATCGACCAGGACAGCCCCGAACGCATGGGCGGCGGCGATTTCGACATCCGCACCACCGCGATCTCCTATGCCTCCAAGATGGTGCTGGAGGCGGCGGGGGTTTGGCACCACATGGCCGATCAGGCCGGCCCGATGCTGGACATCCGCATCGCCGACCAGTTCTCGCCCCTGTTCATCCATTACGACCACACCGAACTGGCGATGGAGGGCAAGCACCAGCCCTTCGGCTGGATCCTGGACAACAAGGACATCCGCCACGCCCTGTTCACCCGCGCGGCCGAACTGCCGGGGCTGGTCCATCTGGCGCCGGCCAAGGCGGTAACGGTGGAGCGGACGCGGTCGGGCGTGGCGGTGCGGCTGGCCGACGGACGCACGGTGCGCGGCCGGCTGCTGGTCGGCGCCGACGGGCGGCGGTCGATGGCGCGCGACAGTGCCGGGATCAAGGTGCGGCGCTGGTCCTACGACCAGAGCGCCATCATCTGCACCATCCGCCACACCGAGCCGAACAAGGGCGTCGCGGTCGAGCACTTCCTGCCCAACGGCCCCTTCGCCGTCCTGCCGATGACGGACAACCGCTGTTCCATCGTGTGGAGCGAGAAGACCTCGCTGGTCGAAACCTACCTGAAGCTGCCCGTCGACCAGTTCGTCGACGAGCTGCAGCGCCGGTCCGGCGGCTATCTCGGCGAGATCACGCTTCTGACCAAGCGCGAGGCCTGGCCGCTGTCGGTCCTGCTGGCCGACCGCTTCATCGCCGACCGTCTGGCCCTGGTGGGGGAGGCGGCGCACGCCATCCACCCGATCGCCGGGCAGGGGTTGAACCTGGGCATGCGCGACGTCGCCGCGCTGGCGGAGGTGGTGGTCGACGCCTATCGCCTCGGCCTCGACGTCGGCGGGCCGGAGGTGCTGGCCCGCTTCCAGCGCTGGCGCCGCTTCGACACCGTGCTGCTGGCGGCGGTGTGCGACGGGCTGGTCCATCTGTTCTCCAACAGCATCCCGCCGGTGAAGCTGGCGCGCGACCTGGGGATGGCGGTGATCAACCGGCTGCCGCCGGTCAAGCGCTTCTTCATGAAGCATGCGATGGGCGTGGTCGGCGACCTGCCGCGGATGATCAAGGGACAGCCGCTTTGACGGCTCTCGCCTAATTTCACTTCGGTGGTCCCGCCATCGATGCTCCTTGGCAGCGGGGGGCGGACGCCTTATGTCCGCCTCATCGCCCGAGTAAGGATCATGGGCCACTCCGACCAAGGATGAAGATCGTGCTTCGCCGCCTTTCCCGCTCTCTGCTGACCGGCGCCCTGCTGTCCGCCGCTCTTCTGGCCCCGCTGCCGGCCCTGTTCGCCTCGCCCGCCGAAGCCGCGCCGGCCACCCCGGTCTCGCTGTCGGCGCAGGATCAGGCGGTCGTCGCCAAGGTGGAGGAGTATCTGAACGGCATCACCACCCTGCAGTCGAAGTTCCTGCAGGTGGCGCCCAACGGGCGGCAGGCGACCGGCACCTTCTATCTGTGGCGGCCCGGCAGGATGCGGCTGGAGTATGACCGGCCGCTGAAGGACTTCATCGTCGCCGACGGCACCTTCGTCTTCTATTGGGACGGCGAGATGCGCCAGCAGTCGAGCGCGCCCATCGGCTCGACGCTCGCCGACTTCATCCTGCGCAAGAACATCCGGCTGTCGGGCGACGTCACCGTCACCGACGTGTTCCAGGCCCCCGGCGTGATCGAGGTCAGCCTGCTGGAGAGCAAGGATCCCGGCAAGGGCACCCTGACCCTGGTGTTCGAGGATCATCCGTTCCAGCTGCGCAAGTGGCGGGTGCTGGACGCCCAGGGCACGACGACCGAGGTGGCGCTGCTGAACCCGCGCACCGACGTCACCTTCGACCGTGACATGTTCTATTTCAAGGAGCCGCAGCGCGGGTCGGATTTCGGCCGCAACAACTGACCGGCCTATCAGAGAGCGGGCAACAAAACCCTTCTCCTCCTGTTGTCTTGTCGCGCGACCGGCAACAGGAGGCGTTCCATGTCCTACGATCAGGCACATCAGACCGGAACCGACCGGACGGGAGTCGAGCCGGCGGGCCGCCTGCGCAGCATGAACATGGTGCTGGCGCGCAACTGGTGGGCTCTGGCCCTGCGCGGGGCGGCGGCGATCCTGCTGGGGGTGTTGGCCCTGCTGATGCCGGGCGTGACGGTGGCGACCCTGGCGCTGACCTTCGCCGCCTATCTGCTGCTGGACGGCGTCTTCGCCATCCTGGCCGGCATCCGCGCCTCCCGCCACCATGAGCGCTCGCTGCCCTTCATTCTGGAGGGGGTGGTCAGCCTGGTCGCTGGCATCGTCGCCGCGCTGTGGCCGGCCGCCAGCCTGTTCGCGCTGGTGTTCCTGATCGCGGCATGGTCGGTCATCACCGGCTTCGCCGAGGTGATGGGCGCCTGGCGGATGGACCGCACCCATGGGAAATGGGCCTGGGGCGTGGCCGGCCTGCTGTCGATCCTGTTCGGGCTCAGCATGTGGGTGCTGCCGGCGCTGGGGCTGCTGGCGCTCGCCTGGGGTGTCGCGGCGTACCTGATCGCCTTCGGGGTGCTGGCGCTGGTGACCGCCTTCCGGCTGCGGCACTGCCATCGGGAGAACAACTCCCCGGGCGGCGGCGGGATGACGGCGGCGGTCTGAGCCCGTGATCTCGGCCATATCCGGAGACCGCCTGCCCAGAGATCGCCTGCCCAGAGATCGCCTGCCCAGTGGTCGCCGGCATGCGCTCTCCGCCGGTCAGTCGCGATCGGGCGCGCCGAGCGGGAAGTAGGACCGGTAAGGCCGCCCTTCGTCGACGGCGCGCGCGATGGACGGCCGCGCCAGCAGGCGCGAGCGATAGTCCCGCAGCCTCGGGAAGCCGGGGCCGATCCGGTGAACCCAATCGGCATAGAAGAGCGACGGGGCCGCGGCGCAGTCGGCCATGGTAAAACTCTCGCCTGCCGCCCAGCGTCGGCCCGACAGCCTCTCCTCCAGCCAGGCATAGGCCGTATCGAGATCCCGGCGGGTCTTCTCCTTGACCTCGTCCAGCCGCGTCGCGTCCGGTCGCAGCGATTCGAACACCGGCGCCTGCATGGGCGTCATGATGTAGTTGTCGAAGAAGCGGTCCATCAGCCGGACCTCCAGGGCGGCGTCGCCATCCCCGGGCAGCCAGCGGACAGGCCCGGCATGGTGGAGGTCCAGATGCTCGATGATGATGCTGGATTCCACCACCGTGCGGCCGTCGTCCACCAGCACGGGAAAGCGACCGAGCGGCCACAGCGCCGCCCGCTCCGCCGCCGCGTCCGGATCCTCCAGATTGCGGTAGGTGAAGGGAATGTCGTTCTCCCACAGCGCGATCAGCACCTTCTGGGAATAGGAAGAGAAGGGATGTGCATAGAGCGTCAGCGACATCGGGGCACCTCCAACCGCTTGCGATTTGCAAGCAGTTGAAAGCTACCGCGACTGATCCTACTTTGCAAGCGGAAGGAGACCGGTCTTGCAGGACGCACATCGATCGGGGTGTCCGATCAACCTGACGCTGGAGGTCCTGGGCGACCGCTGGAGCCTGATCGTCATCCGCGACATCATTTTCGGCGACCGGCGCCGCTATCGCGAACTCCTCACCCGCTCGGAAGAGGGTATCGCTTCCAATGTCCTGGCGGACCGGCTCAAGCGGCTGCTCGCGGCGGGCCTGCTGACCAAGTCCGACGACCCGCGTCACCGGCAGAGCGCGATCTACAGCCTGACCGAACCGGCGATCCAGCTTGTGCCGTTGCTGGCCCAGATGGGCGCATGGGGGCGGCGGCATGCGCCTGCGTCCAGAGAGCTGTCGATCCGCGCGCAGCTTCTCGAAGAGGGCGGCCCGCCCTTGTGGGACGCGCTGATGGGCGAATTGCGCGCGCGTCACCTGGATGCCGAGGCAAGCGGCTCGCCGGTCCGGGAGTCTGTCTTGCAGCGGCTGAACGCTGCCTACGAAGCGATCCGGCAGGCGCCGGGCTGACGGGACTGCCGCTCTCCCACGCGATCGTAAGGCGATCGTATAATTTCCTAAGCAAACCAATTCTGGCAGGCTGAACTCCGGCACGATGTTTGCTGCGCTGCGGCAAAACGGCTGCGAGGGGCTGTGTCATGACGCCGCACCGACCGACTATTGGGCAGACTGCCGGCCAGCTTGGCGATGGCCGCACAGGTTCTGTGCAACACAACATCCTGGCCGCCGCCGCGTCCGGGGTGTCGAACTTCATCGCCGGGCAGGGGGGCTGTCCCGACCGGGTGTTCCACCGCGCCGGCGTTGAGGAGAGGGCGTTGGGCCAGCCGACGGTGGCGCTCGACCTCCGCGCCTATGTGGCGATGATGGAGGTGGCTGCGGCGGAGACCGGCAACGACAATTTCGGCCTGCTCTACGGCCGGCAGTTCCAGCCGGAAATGCTGGGTCTGATCGGCTCCATCGCGCTGGCCGCTCCCACTCTGGGGGCCGCGCTGGACCATCTGGCCCGGCTGTTTCCCTTCCACCAGCAGGCGACCGAGACCCGCTTCGTCCGCGAGGGCGAACTGTTGCGGCTGGAATACCGCATCCTCGACGGCCGCATCGTCGAGCGGCGGCAGGATGCCGAGTTGACCATGGGCATGTTCGCCAATGTGGTGCGCGCCTGCCTCGGCCCGAACTGGATGCCGGAGGAGGTGCATTTCGAGCATCCCAAGCCGGAGGGCTGGCGCCAGCATCAGGCGCTGTTCGACGCGCCCGCCCATTTCGGCCAGCGCACCAACGCCATCCTGCTGCGCGACCGCCATCTGGACCGCCGCATGCCCGGCGGCGACATGGCGCGGCTGACCGGGCTGTGCGGCACGCTGATCGACATCGCCCGCGGCACCGGCACGCCGCCGCTGCTCGACCGCGTGAAGGCGGAGGTGCGGGCGCGGCTGCCGGAAGGTCCGCCCTATGTCGAGGACATCGCCGACCGGCTGGGCATCGCCCGCTGGACCCTGCAACGCCGGCTGGCCGACGATGGCCTGAGCTTCTCCGATCTGGTGGAGGGGGTGCGGCGCGATCTGGCGGCGGTCTACATCCGCCAGCGCCACGTCCCCATCGCCGACATCGGCGCCCTGCTCGGCTATTCGGAGGTCAGCGCCTTCAGCCGCGCCTTCCGGCGCTGGTTCGGCGCGTCGCCGGCAATGATGCGCGGGGGCAAGGGCTGAAGCGGCAGCGGATGGCGGTCGCGAGCCTCCTGTCATAAGATCGGTGCCGGGAAATTTCCGGGGCAGGACAGGTCCGGCATGGCGCGCGCATCGACGAATCGGCACCGCTTCTGGCGGGACCCCTCGCTTCCGCATCTGGAGGCGCGGAGCATCGAGGAGGGGCAGGAGGTCAGTTACGGCTGGCACAGCCACCCGACCTTTTCCATCGGGCTGGTCACCGGCGGCGTCAGCGACTTCCGCATCGGCGCCGACTGCCACCGGATCGCCGCCGGCACCGTCGTGCTGATGAACCCCGACGAGGCCCATGTCTGCAACCCGCTGGACGGCCGGCCATGGTCCTATCGCATGCTGCATGCCGATGCCGCATGGCTGGCGGCGCTGGAGGGGGAGGCGGCGTTCCGGCCCTTCGCCCCGCATCTGAGCCGCGATCCGGAATTGGCCGGTCGGCTGGAGCGGCTGTTCGGGCTGCTGTTCGATCCGCTTCCCGACTGCGCCGGGAAGGAGGCGGCGGTCCGGGCCTTCTTCGCCGGGCTGCGGCAGGCGCTGGGCGGTGAACGATATGGCGGACTGCCGGCCGGCGCGGATCGGGGCGGCGAGCATGCGGCGCTGGACCGGGCCGCCGCCTTCATCTCCGCTCATTGCACCCGGCCGCTGCGGCTGGGCGAGATCGCCGAGGTCTCGGGCCTTTCGCCCTCATATCTGGTGCGGTCATTCAAGGCGCGCTACGGGCTGACGCCGCACGCTTACCAGATCAACCGCCGCATCCAGTTCGGCCGGCGGGAGCTGCAACGCGGCCGCCCGATCGTGGAGGTCGCGCTGGATGCCGGCTTCGCCGATCAGGCCCATTTCCAGCGCGCCTTCAAACGGCATGTCGCCGCCACCCCCGGCCAGTACATGCGCCGGGAGTGAAAGGCCGGCACGAAGGCGGGGGTGGCGATCAGGCGGCGATGCCGATATGGATGGCGCTCGCCGCCAGCAGGGCGGCCATCGCACGGTTGAACAGCCGCATCCGCCGCCCATCCGCCAGCAGATGGCGCAGCCGGGCGCCTGCATAGGCCCAGCAGCCGACGGACAGATAACAGATGACGAAATACAGCCCGGCGAAGATCCAGAGTCGGGCAGGATCGTCCCCGGCATAGGCACCGACCCCGGCCAGCGCCGCGACCCAGGCCTTGGGGTTCAGCCACTGCATGGCGGCGCCCTGAAAGACCGAGGGAGCCGGGGGTGGTTCGTCGTCGGCGATCGCGCCGTCGCTCCTCCACAGCTTCCAGCCCATCCACAGCAGGAAGGCCACGCCCGCCCAGCGGGTCAGCGCAGCGGCGGCGGGCCAGCCGCGCAACAGCTCCGCCAGTCCAAGCCCGGCCAGCACCAGCAGCAGGACGAAGCCCAGTGTGGCGCCGGCGACATGGCGCAGGGTGGCGCGCAGGCCGTGGGAAACTCCGCTGGACAGCGCCACCACATTGACCGGGCCGGGAGAGATCGAGGCGGCCAGCGCGAAGCCGGCCATCGACAGGTAGAGCGTCATCATTGCCACCGCCCTACTTCAGCAGCGGCAGCGAACCGGTCAGCGAGCGCACCAGCGCCGCCGGGCCGTGGAGGCAGAGGCCGAGATAACGCAGCTCCTCCTGCCGGGTGGCGGCGAGCCGCCGGCTGTAATCGTCGTAGCTCTTGGCGCGCTGGGCGACGTCGGTCATGCCGATCACGCCCAACCCCTCGGCCTCGCGCTCCGCCGCGGTCCGGCGCAGGTCGCGCAGGCCGTCGGCGTCCGACACCAGGATCGGCATCACGATGGAGGTGATGCCGGGATGGCCGACGCCGTCGGCATCCTGCAGGTCGCAGCCCACCAGTTCGGGCCGCAGTTTCCCCAGAGTCATCGACAGGGCGGCGGCGGTGTTGGCGATCAGCCCCGGCGGCAGGGCGCGGTCGATGATGAAGGCACAGCGTGTCACGTCCGGCATTCCCTTTGTTGGACGAAGGTCAGGCCGGGGACTGTCGTGGATCGGGCGGGGGCCGGTATTGAAGGAAATCACCCACTGCCCGGCCCCTGTCGCCGCCGTTCAGATGCCGACCTCCACCGCCGCGTTGACGACGTAGATCTGCTCGTTGCGGTCGTTCTTGTCGGCCAGGAAGATGCCGCTCGGCGCCAGCATGCCGCCGCTGGTGACGTGGATGCTGACGGCGCCATAGGGGAAGACGGCCTTCACCGCCTCGTGGTCCAGCCGGTCGGCATCGGCCGGCACGGCGAGGTGGACGCGCACCTGCATCCTGCCGGTGTCGCCGTCGACCAGGGCGCGCATGCCGGGCATGGAGTTGCGCTCTATGGCGTTGCGCACGGCGCGGATGGCGGCCTTGGTCACGTCCTGGCCATGCAGATCCACCCCCATGCCGAGTTCCACGAACATCACCTGTTTCATCGCGTCGGGCCTTCCATGGCTGTCGGTCGTGGCTGTTGATCGACGGGGATGATGGCGCGTGGACCCGGGAAGGGCCAGGGGTGGCGGGGGGAATTTCGGGGGGTGGAAGGCGCCGGCCCCCCGCCTCGCACCGAACCGGACTCCCGTCACGCCTTCGAGCGGATTTCGCTGTCCATCTTGGCGCCGTTGTGGTGGTGGGCGCCGGAGAAGGCGCGCTCTAAGCGGCGGGGCGCCCGGATCAGGTGGAGGTACAGTTCGTCGAACTGGCCGACGGAGGCGAGCTGGCGCACGTCGTTGACGGTGATCCGCTGGCCGTTCAGCTCGATCAGGCCGCTGTCGCGCAGCCGCCGCAGGGTGCGGTTGATGTGGACGATGCTGAGACCCAGCGCATCGGCCAGGATCTCCTGCGTCACCGGCAGGACGAAATGCCCGTCGGTCACCATGTTGACGATGCTGAGGCGGCGCAAAAGCTCGACGATCAGATGGGCGGTGCGCTCCAGCGCGGTGCGGCGGCCCAGGCTGAGCAGCCGTTCTGCGACGATGGCCTCCTCCCGCGCGCCGGACCAGGCCAGCGCGGCGGCAAGGCGCGGGAAGGACCGGAACAGCTCGCCGATCTTCTCCGGCGGGAAGCTCGCCACCTCGACCGGGGTCAAGGTGGTGACGCTGTGGTCGGCCGATTCGAACAGGGTGCAGTACATGCCGATGATGTCGCCCGGCAACACGAAGTTGACGACCTGGCGCCGTCCGTCGGGCAAGGCTTTGTGGCGGATCGCCCATCCCTCCCTCATGACGCGGACGTCCCGATATCTTTCGCCCTGTTGGAGAAGATCGGTGCGTGGCGGCACGCGATCGATCGTCCTTTCCAGATCGGCAAGATACATCTTTTCCTCATCCGACAGGACGAGGTAGCTGCTCAATTTGAGCCACAATGGAGTGGACTCTAGGGCGCGGCTCGCCGGGGCGCGAGTCATGGTCGTCTCTTTGCCTTCTTTGTCCTAATATTGGCGTTTCGATAAACGGGCGCGCCGTTGAACCGGTTCCGCGATGTCTCGAACGTTTAGGGTTTTCAGGCGAGGCAGCCACAACATAGGTTAATCGGCCCGATATTTTTCTCGAACGGCCTGTGACGCGCAGCCGACCCGTGTGTTGTTCCCTATGCAATTGGACCTACCGGCGGTTTGGCCGGGCGGGGCGGAGAACCAAATCGAACGGGGGGCATGATGACGTCGGAGGAAGAGGCGGCGGGTATGGCCGCTCTCTCGATTTGTGAATCGCTGGTGATCGCCATGGTCGAAAAGGGCCTCCTCACGGTCGAGGAGGCACGGGGCGTGCTCGAGGACGCCGCTGCCGCCCATCTGCGGCAGGAAATGCCGGAACCGGCAAGCCTGCGTCAGGAGTTGGCGGTACGCTTCATCGAGCGTCTCGCCCTTCAGGTGGACGCCGCCGGCCACTACGGTCGCAGCTGACGCACGGGTAAGGGCGGACCGGCGCGATCAGTCCTGCAGGATGGTCGAATTGCGCCGGTCGCCGGTCTCCGGCCGGCCGGTGGGCTGGTCCGTCAGGGAATCGCTCAACAATTGCGCGACCTCCTTGGCGGCGATCGGCTTGTGCAGGATGCGGTAGCCGCTGGCCTCGGCATCGGCGATGCGTTCTGGTGCGGTGTCGCCGGTCAGCACGACGCAGGCCGGGGCGGGAAATCCCCGCTCCCGCAGAGCGGCTTCGACCGCACGAAGGGCCTCCAGCCCGGTGGCGCCCGCCTCCAGCCGGTAATCGGCGATCACCAGATCGGGCGGGCGCGGCTGGTCCCGCAGCAGTCGGAGCGCGTCGGCGGCGCTGTCGGCCGCGGTCACGCGCCAGCCGAAATCCTCGATCAGCAGGGTCAGCCCCTCGCGCACCAGCGGATCGTCGTCGATCACCAGGGCGGTTCCGCGTCCGGGTTCCGGCGCCTGTTCCGCATTGGGTGCCCCGGATGCCGCCGTGGCCGCCGGCAGGGCGGAGGTGGGGATGTCCAGCGTGAAGCAGGACCCCTTGTTCGGCCGGGACGCGACATGCACACGGTAGCCCAGCAGCCGCGCCAGCCGGTCGACGATGGCCAGCCCCAGCCCCAGCCCCTTGCCACGGTCGCGGGTGGGGTTGGAGATCTGGTAGAATTCGTGGAAGATCCGCTCCAGATGCTCGGGCGGGATGCCGATGCCGGTGTCGTAGACCTGGATGCGCAAGGCCCCCGGACGATGGCGGCAGCCCAACAGGATGCGGCCGTGGTCGGTGTAGCGCAGCGCGTTCTCCACCAGATTGCGGATGATCCGTTCCAGCAGCGCCGGGTCGGCGTTCAGCGTCACGTTGGTGGGGACGCTGCGGAAGGCGACGCCCTTCTCCGCGGCGCGCAGCCGGTATTCTCCCTCCAGCCGGGCGAAGATGGTGCCGAGCGACACCGCCTGGATGTTGGGGGAGACCGTGCCGGCATCCAGCTTGGAGATGTCCAGGATGGCATCGAGCAGGCGGCACAGCGCGTCCATCGACGCCTCGATGCTGCCGACCAGCGATGCCGCGGGATGGTCGCCCAGCCGGATCGCCAGGGCGGAGGTCAGCAGGACCAGCGACTGCACCGGCTGGCGCAGGTCGTGGCTGGCCGCCGCCAGGAAATGCGTCTTGGCGGCGTTGGCGCGCTCCGCCACCATCAGCGCCATCACCGCCTCCTGGCGCGAGCGCTCCTCCTCGTTGCGGGCGCTTTCCGCCTCGGCGCGGGCCTGTTCGGCGCGCTCGGCCAAGGTGCGCTGGATGGTGATCTCCTCCGCCGCGCGCATCTCGCGCTCGCGCTGGATCGCCGCGATGTGGTCCAGCATGGCGTTGAAGCCGCGCGCCAGCGCCGAAACCTCGTCGTTGCCGCGCACCCGGGCGCGCTGCCCGGTGAAGCCGTCGGTGGCGATGGCGCCGGCCAGCCGTTCCAGTTCGCGCAGGGACCGGGTCATGTGGTTGCCGACGGCGCGGCTGCCGATATAGATCGCCAGCAGGGAGAGGATTGCCACCAGACCATAGGCGGGCAGCATCCAGGACAAGTGCGCCGTGGTCGGCGTATCCGGCGCCTCCAGCCGCAGCTTCAACCCCAGCTTCGCCAGCCGTTCCGGCACGGTCAGCGGCACCGTCACCGCCATCATGTCGGGCCGAACCGGCGGGGGCGGCCCGCTGCCGTGGAGAAGCTCCGCCTCCGGATGCAGGACCAGGGAGTCGAGCGGCACCTTGTAGAGCAGCGCCCCTTCCGGCGAGGCGGTGCGGGAATAGATCAGCATCTCCGCCGCCAACAGGAACTGGGTTTCGCCCTCCTGCACCACCCTGGCGGCGGGCTTGCCGGCGGCGATGGCGGCGCGCAGCCAGGCCATGTCGGCCGGCCCAATGGCCAGCGGGGCGACATGGCGCCCGTTGTCGGCGATCGGCTCGCCTTCGAAATCGGTGAAGACCAGCGCCACCGGCACGCTGGCGATGTGGTTGAAGCTGCCCAGGAAGGGGATCAGATAGGTCTCCTTACCCGCCGAATCGACCAGCGCCGTGGCGAGCACGCTGTTTTCGGTCAGTTCGCGCACCGTCGTCACCAGCGTGGACAGCAGCCCTTCGGTCTGGCGGGCGGCGAGGCTGGCGTTCGCCTCCACATTGGCATGGTGCTGGCGCACCAGATGGCGGCTCGACACCAGATACAGGCTGGCGCCGATCAGGATGGCGATCAGCACGCCCAGCGCCAGCGACACCAGCGCGAAGCGGCGGGCCAGCCGCCCGGACGTCAGCATCCGCTGGGCGACCCGGGGGATGGTGCCGTTGTGGATCGGGCCGGTGGGGTTTGGATCGGTCATCCGTGCCCTCAATCCACCGGAACCAGCACGCCGTCGGCGCGGAAGCGGGCCATCAGCAGGTCGTCCGGCCCCAGCGCCTCGTGCCGGCCGGGGGCGAAGGGACGGTCGTAGTCGCGGGTCACCCCGTGATAGGGGCCGACCTGTTCCAGCGCGTCGCGCACGGCGGCGCGGTCGGTGGTGCCGGCGCGGTCGATGGCGAGCGCCAGGATGCGGGTCAGATCATAGGCGTGCAGGAATCCCACCGGCGACACGATGTCTTCCGGCCGGTGGATGTCGAACAGGCGTCCGGCGGTGTCCAGCACCGGAGCCAGCCGGTCCTTGGGGATGCGGAAGGGGCTGAAGGTCTGGACCACGCTGAAGTCCACCTCCTGCAGGGCCGGCCCGGCCTGTCCGACGAAATCGCCACCGGTGACGCCCCAATGGCTGAGGATCGGCAGCCGCCGCGCCGGCGGCAGGGCGGCAACCTCGCGCACCAGCACGGCGGCCTCGTCGTCGTTGGCGACCAGCAGGATCGCCTGGGCGCCGGCATCGGCCAGCGCCTTGTACTTGTCGATCAGGGTGCGGTCGCGCCAGTTGTACCAGGCGGTGCCGACCAATTCCGGCGTCCTGTGCCGCACGAGGTGGCGGTTGGCCGCCTCCAGGTTGGAGCGGCCCCAGGCGGTGTTGGTCAGCAGGAGCCCGACGCGGGTCAGGCCGCGGTCGGTGGCACGCTTCAGCAGGAATGGCATCGCCAGGCTGTCGCGCAGCGACAGGCGGAAGATGTAATTGGGCTCCATCCCGTTGTCGACGATTGCGTCGGCCGACGACCAGGGGGCCAGGAACAGGGTGCGGGTCTGTTCCAGGATCGGCAGTTCCTCGATCACCACCGGGCTGAACCGGCCGCCGAAGACGGCGACCAATCCGGGGATGGTGGCCAGTTCCCGGATGTTCTTGATTCCGCGGGCGGAAATCGAGCGGTGTTCGCGCGTGACCAGCGTCAGCGGCCGGCCGCCCAGAACACCGCCGCCGCGGTTGATGTCGTCGATGGCTGTCAGGATCCCGCGCTCGATCGATTCGGCCGAGGTGCTGTTGTTCAGCCCGAATTCGCCGTCCAGCGCCAGCACCACCGGTTCCCCGGCACTTTGCCGCTCCACCTGCCCGGCGGCGCCAGCCGGTACTGCCGCAAGCGAAAGCGCGAGGGCAAGCAGAACCAGAATTGGGCGGAACAGGCGGAGGACTTCGGAAAACATTGACCGTCGTTCGATTGGATCGGCGGACGGAAGATCGGCTCCCGCACGCGTAACGCGGCACTATGGGTGGGTGGACCGGCGGGGTCAATCTGCCCTTCGGCCGAGCAGCGGATGCGGAACACCTGTGCCGTTGTGGCAAGTTGCTTGTCGGCAGCGCTCATTATTATCGCAGGGGGCAAAATTGCGACAGGCGCGCCATCCGGCGGTGGGCGGCGCGCGCCTGTCGGGTGGATCGGACCGGCTTGCTCAGACCAGTTTGGCGGTCAGGCTGATCTCGGTTCCGGCCAGCGCCTTCGACACCGGGCAGTTGGCCTTGGCGCCATTCGCCTGCTCCTGGAAGGTGGCCTCGTCGATGCCGGGGATTTCCGCCTCGCACTCCAGCTCGATCCGGCTGATGGCGAAGCCGGCGCCGGCCTTCTCCAGATGCACCTTGGCGGTGGTGTGGACGCGGGTCGGCGTGTGTCCGGCCTGACTGAGTCCGGCCGACAGCGCCATGGAGAAGCAGCCGGCATGCGCCGCCGCGATCAACTCCTCAGGATTGGTGCCCTGGCCGTTCTCGAAGCGCGACGGAAAGGAGTAGCTGCCTTCGAAGGCGCCGCTGCCCAGCCGCATCTTGCCGCTGCCCGATTTCAGGTCGCCGCGCCATTCGGCATCCGATTGCCGCATCGCCATGGTGATGTCTCCCCTTGCTGGTCATGGTCGGACCGGCCCGCCGCCATCGCGGGGACCGGTCGAGCCTGACCTAGGGCCATCGACCGCGGCGGCCAGCCGCATACTCCCTTCGCGCCGCCTTCGCGCTGCCGGTCCTTTACAGCCAGCGTTTTCTAAAGCCAATCAGGCACGCGCTCGGCCGCCAGCATCTCCTCCACCGTCGGGCGGGGGCGGATGACGGAGAAGCGGTCGCCGTTGACCAGCACCTCCGGTACCAGCGGCCGGGTGTTGTAGGTCGAGGCCATCACCGCGCCATAGGCGCCGGCCGACAGGAAGGCGACGAGGTCGTCGTCGGCCAGCGGCGGCAGCGGGCGCTGCAGGGCGAAGGTATCGCCGCTCTCGCACACCGGGCCGACCACGTCGTAGGGCTCGGCAGCGGCCCCTTCGGCCGGCTCCGCGACGGGCACGATGCCGTGATAGGCGTCGTACAGCGACGGGCGGATCAGGTCGTTCATCGCCGCGTCGACGATGGCGAAGCGGCGGTGCAGCCCCTGCTTCACATAGATGACGCGGCTGACCAGGATGCCGGCGTTGCCGACCAGCGAGCGGCCCGGCTCCAGCGTGATGCGGCAGCCGAGATTGCCGGTGATGGAGCGCACCATCGCGGCATAGTCGGCCAGATCGGGCGGCGCCTCGTTCTTGTAGGTGATGCCGAGACCGCCGCCGAGGTCCAGGCGCTGGATGTCGTGGCCGTCCTCGCGCAGCTGGTGCAGCAGGGCCGCCACCCGCTCGTAAGCGGCGCGGAAGGGGGCGAGGTCGGTCAGCTGCGATCCGATATGAACGGCGATGGCGACCGGCTTGATGCCCGGCAGGGCCGCGGCGCGGCGGTAGATCTCGCGCGCGTGGTCATAGTCGATGCCGAACTTGTTCTCTTTCTTGCCGGTGGCGATCTTGGCGTGGGTCTTGGCGTCGACGTCCGGATTGACGCGGAAGGCGATGGGAGCCTCCACGCCCATGGACGAGGCGATCTGGCTCAGCGCCTCCAGTTCCGGCACCGATTCGACGTTGATCTGGTGGATGCCGGCCTCAAGCGCGGCGCGCAGGTCGTCGCGGGTCTTGCCGACGCCGGAAAAGACGATGCGTTCCGCCGGGATGCCGCCGGCGAGCGCCCGCTTCATCTCGCCCACCGACACCACGTCGCCGCCGGCGCCCAGCTTGGACAGGGTGCGGATGACGGCGAGGTTGGAATTGGCCTTCAACGCATAGCAGACGCCGGCGTCCTGGCCGGCGAAGGCGCCGGCATAGGCGTTGTAGTGCGATTCCAGCGCCGCGGTGGAATAGAGGTAGAAGGGGGTGCCCACCTCCCGCGCGATATCCTCCAGCGACACGGATTCGGCGTGCAGAACGCCGTTGCGGTAGGCGAAGACGCTCATCGGCGAGCCATTCGGAGAACCGGGGCGGGCGGCGTTCATGGGAACTGCACTCCGGAACCGGCCGGCTTGGCGGGCTTCGGGTCCTGTGAGGGGTTGGGGTAGGTGCGCGGGAACGGATCGACCTGACCTTCCGGAACCGGGCTGTCGACGAATTTCGGCTTCTTGCCGCAGCCCGCCAGCGCCAGGGCGCCGGTCAGGGCGAGGATGGTCAGGGTCAGACTGCGGTTCACAGGAAACGCTCCCGGGCGGCCTTCACCGCCTCCTGCACGCGGACGGGGGCCGGGCCGCCGAAGCTCGTGCGGCTGTTCAGCGATGCCTCGATGCTCAGCGCCGGATAGACGGCTTCGGTGATGCGCGGCTCGATGGCCTGCAACTCTTCCAGCGTCAGGTCGGTCAGGCCGACGCGGCGGTCCTCCGCCGCCTTCACGGCGCGGCCGGTGACGTGGTGCGCCTCGCGGAAGGGCATGTTCAGCTCCCGCACCAGCCAGTCGGCGAGGTCGGTGGCGTTCAGGAAGCCGCGGTCGGCCGCCTCGCGCATCGCCGGGACGTTGGGCTGCATGTCGCGCACCATGCCCTCCATGGCGGCGATGCACAGCGCCAGCGTGTCGTCGGCCTCGAACACCGGCTCCTTGTCTTCCTGCATGTCCTTGGAATAGGCCAGCGGCAGGCCCTTCATGGCGATCAGCAGGCTGTTCAGGCTGCCGATCACCCGGCCGGCCTTGGCGCGCACCAGCTCCGCCGCGTCGGGGTTCTTCTTCTGCGGCATGATGGAGGAGCCGGTGGTGAAGGCGTCCGTCAGCTTGATGAAGCGGAACTGGGCCGAGCACCAGATCACGATCTCCTCGGCGAAGCGCGACAGGTGCATGGCGCAGATCGACGCCGCCGACAGGTATTCCAGCGCGAAGTCGCGGTCGGACACCGCGTCCAGCGAGTTGGCGGTCGGTCGGTTGAAGCCCAGCGCCTCCGCCGTCATGAAGCGGTCGATGGGGTAGGGCGTGCCGGCCAGCGCGGCGGAACCCAGCGGGCATTCGTTCAGCCGGCAGCGGGCGTCGCGGAAGCGGCTGCGGTCGCGCCCGAACATCTCGACATAGGCCAGCAGGTGATGGGCGAAGCTGATCGGCTGCGCCGCCTGCAGGTGGGTGAAGCCCGGCATCACCGTCCCGGTGTGCTGCTCCGCCAGATCGATGAGCGCGGTCTGCAGGGCGGTCAGGCCGGCGATGGTGCGGTCGATGGCGTCGCGCACCCACAGCTTGAAGTCGGTCGCCACCTGATCGTTGCGCGAGCGGCCGGTGTGCAGGCGCTTGGCCGGTTCGCCGATCAGCTCGGCCAGCCGGGCCTCCACATTCATGTGGATGTCCTCCAACTCCACCTTGAAGGTGAAGCTGCCGGCGTCAATCTCTGCTTTCACGCGGTCGAGGCCGTCGATGATGGCGTCGGCGTCCGCCTGGGTTATGATGCCCTGCTTGGCCAGCATCGCGGCATGGGCCTTCGACCCGGCGATGTCCTGGTCGGCGAGACGCTTGTCGAAGCCGATGGAGGCGTTGATCTTCTCCATGATGGCGGCGGGGCCGCGCGCGAATCGCCCACCCCACATCTGGCTGGCGGCGGGTGCGGCGGCGCCGGTGGTGGCGCCGGTGGTGGTGGCGGAATTCGGCGGGGTCTGATCGGCGCTCATGGGGACGGATACCGGGGCATTCGGGTGAAGGGGAGCGAGGAAGCGTGAGTATGCGGACTTTGGCGGCCGTCGCAACGGTTTGTGTGTGCATGGCCGGGGCCGGCCTGTGGTGGAGCGCCGGTGCGGCGCCGAACCCCGGCTCGGGCGCCCCCGAGGTGGTGCGGCTGGGCACGCCGGACGCGCCTGCGGGCGGCGTCATGCCTGTCGCCTCCACCGGTGCCGACAAGCTGGAGAAGTTCAAGGGGGCGGAGCCGAAGCCGATGCCGCCGCTGTCCTTCGTCGATGCCGAAGGCCGGAAGGTCGATCTGGCCGATTTCAAGGACCGGGTGATCCTGCTGAACCTGTGGGCGACCTGGTGCGGGCCCTGCGTGAAGGAGATGCCGTCGCTCGACCGTCTGCAGGGCCAGTTGGGCGGCGACGCCTTCCAGGTGGTGGCGCTGTCGCTGGACCGCGGCGGACGGACGGCGGTGGAGCCCTTCTACAAGAAGACGGGGGTGGAGCATCTGACGGTGTTCCTCGATCCCGGATCGGAATCGATGAAGGCGCTGTCGCTGCGCGGCCTGCCCACCACCATCCTGGTCGATCCGGAGGGGCGCGAGCTTGGCCGCGTCGAGGGGGCGGTGGAGTGGGATTCGCCGGAGGTCGTCGCCTTCCTGCGCCAGTTCCTCGGTCATGGTGGCGGGCCGGCGCGCGGCCGCGGCGGGATGATGAAGACGGGCGGCTGACGGTTTTCCGGTGATGGGGTACTCTGACGCTTCGTTTATCCGCCTGTCCCGAGCCTTTCCATGACGCAATCCGCCTCTCCCGGCCCCAAGCGCTACACCATCGGCCCCGGCATCGTGATGATGCGGCAGGGAGAGCGCGCCGACCGGGCGTGGCTGATCGAATCCGGCGAGCTGGAGGTTCTGCTGACCCTGCCGGACGGCGGCATCCGGCGGCTGAGCGTCGTCGGCAAGGGCGCGGTGGTCGGCGAGATGGCGCTGATCGACGATGGCGAGCGCAGCGCCACCGTGCGTTCGCTGACCGAGGTGTCTTGCGTCGAGGTGACGCGGGAGGCCTTCCAGGGCTTGCTGAAGCGCAGTCCGCCGCTGGCGTCGTTCCTGCTGCAGAGCCTGATCGCCGCCATCCGCCGCGACTATGGCCTGCCGGCGGTCGAGCGGTACGGCAATGCGGTGGATTTCCGCTCCACCAACTCCTTCCAGAAGGTGGTCGACCGCCGGATGATCCGCGAGGGGCATGTCTTCTTCGGCCCCAACGAGCCGGTGAACGCCGCCTATCTGATCCAGTCCGGCCGCGTGGCACTCCGCCCCGGCCGCGGCACGCTGGGTGACGACATCGCGACCCTCGGGCCCGGCCGCCTGTTCGGCGAGATCTATCTGCTGACCGGACGCCAGCCCGACGTCACCGCCGTGGCGATCGCCGGCGGCATCTGCGAGGTCATCGACAAGCGCAGCTTCGAGGACGCGGTGGCGGCGATGCCGCCGATCCTGAAGTCGCTGGCCCGGATCTACATCGCCCAGCTGACCAAGAAGGCTTCCGCCCCGGCAGGTGCTCCCCCGTCCGCCGAGAAGGCCGGCTGAGGCGGGGATCGGACTTGGTGCTGGATTTGCCGGGGCATCTGGTGGAAAACAGCGCCTTCGCGAATTTTGCGGTGCTCCGGCCCAATCGAGGGGGTGCGCCATTCAGGGAGACAGCATGTTCACTGCCGCCAGCTTCCGCGTCGGCGACCGCGTGACGATCCGCAGCGGCCAGTCCATTCCGCAATCCATCGCAACGGTGGAACGCTACACCGAGGGCGGCCGCTGCATGGTCCTGTCCGACGGCAGCGAATGGCGCGCCGACGGGCGCCGCCAGTGGAGCTTCCGCGGCGGCTACTACAAGGGTCCGGTGGTGGAGCCGTTCGAGGCCGGCGACGACGAGTTCATCGCCCGCCGCCGCGCCATCGGCGCCATCCGCAAGTTCGGTGACGGCCTGACCATGGACTCTCCGCTGAGCACCGAGGCGCTGCAGCGGATTCTGGAGGCGGTGGACCGGGAGAAGGCGGCGGCCGGCAAGCAGGGGTGACTCCTCACCCCGCGAGCGTCATGCCCATTTCCCAGAAATCGGCTTCCAGCCGGCAGGCTTGGCGGAAGATGGTGGCCAGACGGGGGAAGCGTGCCTCCGTCATCCCGTCCGCCGCCAGCCGGTCCAGGTTCTCCCGCGCCGCCTGCGCCACCTCCTGATAGGCCTCGCCCGCGTACTCGGCGATCCAGACGCGGTACGGGTTGGTTTCGTCCAGCGCACCCGGCAGCGCGGCCAGCCGGCGGCCGATCTCGGCATAGCCGATGACGCAGGGGCTGAGCGCCACATGCAGATCCAGCAGGTCGCCGCGCAGCCCGGTCTCCAGCACATAACGGGTGTAGGCCATCGTCGCCTTGGCCTCCGCCGCCTGTTCCAGCTCGGCGGCCGGCAGGCCCCAGCCGGCGCACAGGCCGACATGCAGGTCCATCTCAACGTCGAGGATCGCCTTCAGCCCGGCAAGCGACGCCCGCATCTCGCGCAGGTCGCGGCCCTTGTAGATGGCGAGCGCATAGGCGCGGGCGAAATGGATCAGGAACAGGTAATCCTGCACCAGATAATGCCGGAAACACGCCTGCGGCAGAGTCCCGTCGCCCATCCCGCGCACGAAGGCGTGGTCGACATAGGCCGACCAGTCCGGCCGCGCCTCGGCGACGAGCCGGTCGAACAGGTCAGGGCTGCGGGTGTGGGCGGTCATGGTTGCGGTCTCCGATGCGGCTGACGGAAGCGGGCGGACACTCTACCCGCTATTCGCCGGTTTGCAGCAAGGCCCCGCGTACGCGCGCCTGATGGAAGGCGTACAGGAACACCGCGATGCCGCCCGCCATGTAGAGCACGTTCAGCCCGACCGCCCAGGCCAGATGGTCCCAGCGCAGGACGCCGTCGAACACCAGTGCCCGCATGCCCTCGAACACATGGGCCGACGGAAGGGCCAGCGACACCGGCTGGAGCCACGCTGGCAGGACCGAGACCGGGTAATAAACGGCGCTGACCGGGGCCAGCATGAAGACGACGATCCAAGCCAGCCCCTCCGCCCCCATGCCGTAACGCAGGATCAGCGCGACGATCAGCAGACCCAGCGACCATCCCAGCACGATCAGGTTGGCGAAGAAGGCGGCGAGCGGCAGACCCAGCGCGTAAACCGAATAGCCGAAGAAGGGAATCGCCAGCGCCGTCGCCGGCAGCACGCCGATCAGGGTGCGCAGCAGGCTCATGGTCATCAGCGCCGTCACCCACTCGCCGGGGCGCAAGGGGCTGACGAACAGATGGCCGAGGTTGCGCGACCACATCTCTTCCAAAAAGGAGATGGAGACGCCGAGCTGGCCGCGGAACAGCACGTCCCACAGCAGAACCGCGCTGACCAGAACGCCGGCGCCCTGCGCCACCCAACCGCTGCCGCCGCCGTTGGTCGAGGCCATGAACTGGTTGATGTAGCCCCACAGGATCATCTGCATGGTCGGCCAATAGGCCAGCTCCAGGATGCGCGGCCAGGACCCGCGCAGCAGATACCAGTAGCGCAGCACCATGGCGCCGACCCGCCGCAGCGAGAAGTCGGCCCTTGGAATGGCATGGGGGATCGCCGCCTCATTCGGCTGCATCGGCGGCCTCCCCGGCCAGGATCCCGCCATCGGATGCAGCCCCGCCCGAGGCGCGGGCGATGTCCAGGAAGACCTCTTCCAGCGTCTGGCGGCCATAGCGGGCGACCAGTGCAGACGGCGCGCCGCGGTCGACGATCCGGCCCTGCCGCATCATCAGCACGCTGTCGCACAGGCGCTCCACCTCCAGCATGTTGTGGGAGGCGAGCAGGATGGTAGCGCCGGTGCGGAGGCGGTACCGCTCAAGATATGTCCGGATCCAATCGGCGGTGTCGGGGTCGAGCGAGGCGGTCGGCTCGTCCAGCAGCAAGACTTCCGGATCGTTCAGCATGGCTTTCGCAAGGGCAACGCGGGTTTTCTGCCCCGCCGACAGCCCGCCGGACGGGCGATCGAGAAAACGCGACAGGTCAAGATGCTCGGCCAATTCTCGGACGCGCTTTTTGACGCATGTCAAACCGTAGAGGTGGGCATAGACGGTAAGGTTCTCCCGCACCGTCAGCCGATGGGGCAGCTCGACGTAGGGGGAGGAGAAGTTCATGCGCGGAAGCACGGCATGCCGGTGGCGCGCCATGTCGACGCCCAGGATCTCCACCGTCCCGGCCGTCGGCAGCAAAAGCCCCAGCAGCATCGAGATCGTCGTCGTCTTGCCCGCCCCGTTGCCGCCGAGAAGTCCGGTGACGCTGCCGCGCGGCACGGTGAATGCGATGGCGTCGACCGCCGTCACGTCCCGTCCGTCGGGAGCCGGGAAGCGCTTGGTCAGCCCGTCCGCCCGGATGGCGGGTGATAAAGCGGCCGAAGGGCGGGAAGTGATGGTTGGCTCGGTCATGGGCACAGAATATGGCGGCGTCAGCCGCAACCGCCAGGGGCATACGATCCAGATGCATGCAGGCCGGGGACAAGGATCATGGTGATGATGGCCAGCGCGCTGACCGCGCCGATCCCGGCCGCTCCGCCGCCGCAATGGGCGCAGCCCGACGGCCGCATCACGTTGCGCACGCTGATCCTGATCCGCTGGGTCGCGGTGCTGGGACAGCTCGCCGCGGTGACCTTCGTCAATCTCGGCCTGGGCTTTCCGCTGCCGCTGGGGCCGGTGCTGGCCGCCATCAGCGCGTCCGCCCTGCTGAACGTGGTGGCGATGGCCCAGCGCGGCGGCCGGCTGCGGCTGGCCGACCGCGATGCCGCGCTGTATCTCAGCTACGACATGCTGCAGCTGACGCTGCTGCTCTATCTGACCGGCGGGTTGAGCAACCCCTTCGCCATCCTGCTGCTGGCGCCGATGACCGTCGGTGCGGCCATCCTGTCGCGTTACAGCACGGTGCTGCTGACCGGGCTGAACCTGATCTGCCTGACCGCGCTCGCCCTCTGGCACTTTCCGCTGCCGTGGGAGGAGCCGGTGCGCTCGATGGCGCCGCTCTATGCCTTCGGCGTCTGGCTGTCGCTGTCGGTGTCGGCGGTCTTCATCGCCGGCTATGTCTTCCGCGTCGCCGCCGAGGCGCGGCGCTTCGCCGACGCGCTCGCCGCCTCGCAGGTGGCGCTCGCCCGCGAACAGCGCCTCGGCGCGCTGGGTGCGCTTGCCGCCGCCGCCGCGCATGAGCTGGGCTCGCCGCTCGGCACCATCGCCGTGGTGGCGAAGGAACTGGCGCGCGACCTGCCGCCCGACAGCCCCTATGGCGAGGATGTCGAGCTTCTGCAGAGCCAGGTGATGCGCTGCCGCGAGATCCTGGCCGATCTGGCGCGCAAGCCCGAGGCCGACGGCGGCGATCCGTTCGAACGGCTGCCGCTGACCACGCTGATCGAGGCCGCCGCCGCTCCGCACCGTCTCGGCCACATCGACTTCGTCGTGGAACCGCATCCGGTCGGCGAGGCGGAGGAGCCCTTCCTGCGCCGCAGCCCGGAGATCATCCACGGCATCGGCAACTTCATCCAGAACGCCCACCAGTTCGCCCGCCACAAGGTGACGGTCGCCGCCGCCTGGGACGGGCGCGGCGTCACCATCACGGTGATGGACGACGGTCCGGGCTTCCCGCCCCATCTGCTGGGCCGCATCGGCGAGCCGTACCTGTCGGTGCGCGGCGAACGCTCCGGCCCGAAGGGGCAGACGGGCGGCGGGCATATGGGGCTCGGCATCTTCATTGCGCAGACGCTGCTGGAAAAGACCGGCGCGACCGTGCGCTACACCAACAATCCGCCGGCCGGCACTCCGCCCGCCGACCAGACCGCCGGCGGGCATGCCAACCAGGGCGGAACGGGTGCGCGGATTTCCGTGCGCTGGAAGACCATCAACGCCAAGAAATGAGGTTTTACGGTGGACACCCTCAAAACAACCGATGACCTGCTGTCGGGCGATGCCGTCAAACTGACATTCACTGGCGACGTCACCCGCAGCCTCCTGATCGTCGACGACGACGCCCCCTTCCGCACGCGGCTTGCCCGCGCCATGGAAAAGCGCGGCTTCAACGTCGTCGCGGTCGACTGCGTCCAGCTCGGCATCGAGGTGGCGCAGGAATCCGCCCCCGCCTTCGCGGTGGTCGACCTGCGGCTGGGCGACGGCAACGGGCTGGACGTGGTGTCGGCCCTGCGCGACGCCCGCCCCGACGCCCGCGTCGTCATGCTGACCGGCTATGGCAACATCGCCACCGCCGTGGCCGCGGTGAAGGCTGGCGCCGTCGATTACCTGCCGAAGCCGGCCGATGCCGACGCGGTGGAATCGGCGCTGCTGGCCGATGGCCGGCCGCTGCCGCAGCCGCCGGAAAACCCGATGTCGGCCGACCGCGTCCGCTGGGAACACATCCAGCGCGTCTTCGAACAGTGCGACCGCAACGTCTCCGAGACCGCGCGCCGTCTGAAGATGCACCGCCGCACCCTGCAGCGCATCCTGAACAAGCACGCCCCGCGCGCCTGAAGATTCGCGGCTTCGGCCGAGGTTCTTGGTCAGGAAACGCGAACGGCCCGCCCCGGAAGGGAGCGGGCCGTTCGCATGTCCGGTCGCCGCACCGGTCAGGCGGTGCGGTCTTCCGTCCGGCAGGTCTTGATGCCCAGCAGCGTGTAGGCCGGGCACATGCCGACGACGGCGGTCAGCAGCGGCACCAGTCCGACCAGCCCCCACAGGGTCTGCGGCCCGACGACGGTCAGCGAAATCAGGATCAGCCCGACGATGGCGCGCAGCGCGCGATCAACCGGGCCCATGTTGCGGCAATTCATGGCGGCACCTGTCATGTGTGGATGTTTTCGCCCACACAACTACGCCTGGGCCGCTATTCCGTCTGTGACGGAATCACATTGGAGAGACCGCAGCGTGGTCCTGCCAAGAGCCGGATACCGATGACTCCGGCCCGTCTTCAAGAAGTTCAATCATGCGCCGTTCAACCCGCAGAAGCACTTCGCGGGCGGGCAGATTGTGGCATTCACGGCTGTGGTCGCGGATTTGTCGGATCACACAGACGGCGGCGGTATCGTGACGGTGCGGCATGACTCGTCCCCCGTCCAAAAGGATGGGTAATCCTATCCTGTTTCTCATATGCTGTTAAGCACAAAATACGTATACAATACATTTTTCCATGCAATAGATCTCACCGCTCCTCCGCCAGGTCCTGCAGGGCCGCGGGGTCGAGCACCTGGATGCGGCCGCGCGACAGGGATACGAAACCGCGGCGCTCGAACTCCTTCAACTGGCGGCTCACCACCTCGCGCGCGGTGCCCAGTTCCACCGCAAGTGCCTGATGGGTGATGTCCAGCCCGCCGGTCGCGTCGCGGCGGTCGGCCAGGAAACGGGCTAGCCGCAGGTCGACGCGGCCGAAGGCGACCTCCTCGATCAGCATCATCATGCCGGTCAGCCGGTTGCCGAAGGACGCGAAGACGAAGTCGCGGAAGGCGGCGGAGCGCGCAACCAGATCGTGGAAGGGGCCGGCCGCCAGCGCCACCGCGTCGATGTCGGTCTCGGCGACCGCCTCGGCGCTGTAGGGCTTGTCGGTCAACAGGCAGGAGGTGGTGACGATGCAGGTCTCGCCGCGGCCGACGCGGTACAGCACGATCTCGCGCCCGGTTTCCGATGCCATCTGCACCCGCACCGCGCCGTCGAGAACCATCAGGAAGGTGTGACAACGGTCGCCGGCGCGGAACAGGACGGTTCCGCGCGGAACGTTCACCCGCCGGCCGGCGTTGGCGAAATGAGCCGCCTGATCCGGATCCAGCTTCGCCAAAGTCGGGAAAAGTGCCGGGATTTCCGCGGTCCAGCCGGTGCGATCGAACGTCATGGAACCTGTCCTTTCGAGTAACCCCCATTATCCCCGGTCCTGCATCGACGGTCCATACTGCACTGCAACAGGGTCAGGAAGGCTACCCACTGCGCGCCCATTGCTCGCCTCATGCACTGGATGGCCGATGCAACGGCTGGACTAACACTGCGTTTCAGCCAATCGGACGAACCGCCGAGCCTGCCCGCCGGACAGCAGCCGCTGCCCGGAATGGAGGATCGGGCTAACGGACGGTCCTATGGCCGCGCTTCTGGTCGTTACGCGAGGAGGACCCTTTGGCCACCCAGGAACTTCAGGAACAACCCCGACGCAATACCCCTGAGTCTCGGCGGGGCTCCGGTTCCGCCTCCCCCGGAATCTCTTACGATCTGTCGGCCAGCGCCGCCAGTGCGGTGCGCCGGACAACCGGCCTGCTGCGCCGGCACAAGCTGCTGATCGGCACGGTGATCGTGCTCGGCACCGGGCTGGCGGCCCTGATCGCCTTCCGGATGACGCCGCTCTACACCGCCGAAACCCTGATCATGGTCGAGCACCGCAAGAACACCGTCCTGAATTTCGAGGGCGTGGTGTCCGACATGACCCCCGACATCAGCGCGCTGCAGAGCGAGGTCGCGATCCTGAAGTCGCCGGCCTTCGCCGAAAAGGTGGTGGCGAAGCTGAAGCTGATGAACGATCCGGAATTCAATTCGGCGCTGCGTCCGCCGCCTCCCGGATGGCTTGCCGCGCTGAATCCGCGCAACTGGATCCCCGACAGCTGGAAGAACGGCGGCACCGTGCCGTTGTCGCCGGATGAGATCGAGCGCAACCAGATGACCTCCGTGGTCAATGCGGTGCTCGACAACACCTCGGTCCGGCCGCAGGGACGTTCCTACGTCATCGCCGTCGGCTTCGACAGCGAGGATCCGCGCAAGGCGTCGCTGATCGCCAACACCATGGCCGACCTCTATCTGGTCGACCAGCTCGACGAGAAGTTCAAGGCGTCCAAGCGCGCCACCCAGTGGTTGGAGGAACGGCTGACCGACCTGCGCAAGGAGGCGCAGACCACCGGCGACGCGGTGGAGAAGTACCGCACCGAGCATGGCCTGACCACCTCGTCCAACAACGAGAGCACGGTTGTCGGCCAGCAGCTGAGCCAGCTCAACACCGACTATATCCTGGCCCGCACCAAGCGGCAGGAGGCGGAAGCCAAGCTGCGCGACGTCACCGCGATGGCGAATTCGGCGCGCGGTGCCTCGGCGGTCGGCGACGTGCTGGGCTCCCCGCTGATCCAGGCGTTGCGCGAGCGTGAGGTCGACCTGCAGAGGCAGATCGCCGACGCCACCAACCGCTACGGTGCCAAGCACCCGATGCTGCAGGCGCTGCAGAGCCAGCTGCGCGATCTGCAGGGCCAGATCAAGGCCGACGTCGGCAAGATCGTCGCCAACCTGAGCAACGAGGTCGAACTGGCGAAGGGCCGCGAGCAGGCGCTGAAGGCCAGCCTGGACCAGGCGGAGACGAAGCAGAACCAGCAGCAGCAGGCGACCGTCGGGCTGCGCACGCTGGAACGCGACGCCAGCACCGCCCAGGCGATGTACGAATCCCTGTTGACCCGCTCGCAGCAGATCGCGGCGCAGACCGACATGCGCCAGCCCGACGCCCGCGTGGTGTCGGAGGCGTCGATCCCGCTCGACCCGTCGCAGCCCAACCGCAAGCTGATCCTGCTGCTGGCGCTGGTGGCGTCGGGCACGCTGGGCGTGCTGCTGGCCATGCTGCGCGAACGGGCCGACGGCGGTTTCCGCAGCCCGCACCAGTTCGAGCTGGCGACCGGCGTGCGCAGCCTGGGCATCGTGCCGCGCATCCCGCGCTTCGGCGGCTCGCCGGCCGCCTATGTGGTCGACAAGCCGATCTCCGCCTTTGCGGAATCGATGCAGAACCTGCGCACCTCGCTTCTGCTCGCCAATCCGGACGGACGGCACCGGGTGATCCTGTTCAGCTCCTCGGTTCCGGGCGAGGGCAAAAGTTCCGTCGCCGCGGCCTTCGCCCGCACCTGCGCCAACGCCGGTCAGCGGACGATCCTGGTCGATTGCGACCTGCGGCGGAAGAGCCTGCACGAGATGCTGGGCCTGTCCAACAACCGCGGCCTGTCGGAGGTGCTGGCCGGCACCGCGGCGCTGGAGGACGTGATCCAGGTCGATCCGCGCACCGGTCTGCACGTCATCGTCGCCGGCCATGGCTCGTCGCTGCCGCAGGATGCCCTGGGGTCGTCGGCCATGCACCAGCTGCTGTCGCGCCTGTCGGTCAACTACGACCGCATCGTGCTGGATTCGCCGCCGGTGCTGGCGGTGTCGGAAGGCAAGCTGCTGGCGGCGCTCGCCGACCAGACCGTCTTCATCGTCCGCTGGGGCATGACCAAGCGGGGAACCGCGATGGCCGGCCTGAAGGAGGTGATCGAAGCCGGTGGCGAGGTGGTGGGCGTCCTGTTCAGTCAGGTCGATACCCGCCGCCATGCCCAATACGAGTTCCCGGACAGCGGCCGCTATCACGGCTACCGCCGCTATTACGCGAACTGAGGACAGCTTCTCCCGCCCCGAAAGGGCGGGAGAAGAGTTTTTGCGCCGTGCAACGTGACGTTTTGAACCACTGAAGAGCCCATGAATGTCGGCTGGACACCGCATCTTCCGGAACATCCGCGCCCTTGCCGCCGCCAAGACGGCGACGATGGCGAGCGGCCTGGTCACCGCGGCCTGGACCGCGCGGGTGCTGGGGCCCGACAGTTTCGGCGTGCTGGGCTTCGGCACCTCGCTGATGGCCTATGCGGCGCTGTTCGTGAACATGGGCCTGTCCACCTACGCCATCCGCGAGATCGCCCGCGACCGCGAGCAGGCGGCCGAGCTGTCGGAGCATGTGCTGACCCTGCGCACCGTCCTTGCCGTGGTGGTGGGCGCCCTCTATGCGGCTTTCATTCTCTCCTTGGATAAGCCGATGGAGGTGAAGGCGGTTCTTCTGGTGCAGGCGGTCCAGCTGCTTGGGAACGCCCTGGTGCTCGACTTTGTTTACCAGGCGACCGAGAAGATGGGGGTGATCGCCACGCGCGAGATCGGCACCTCCATCGGATCGATGCTTCTCGTCTTTCTGCTGGTGCGTGGGCCTGAGGACGCCATCACCGCGGCCGCCATCACCGGCGGATCCATCACCGTCAACGCGCTGGTGATGATCGGCCGTTTCCGCCGCGATTTCGGCACGCTGCGCCCCAGGGTCGACCTGAAGGTGTGGCGCGAGATCCTGACGGCGGCGACGCCGATGGCCGTCGGCGTCTTCGCCTGGGCGATCTTCACCCATCTGGACGTGGTGATGCTGGGCTTCCTGGCCCCGCACACCGAGGTCGGCTGGTACAGCGCGGCGGTGAAGATCCAGACCTTGGCCAATCTGGTCGGCAACATCGTGATGAACGCCTTCCTGCCGCAGCTGGCGGCGGCCTATGGCGAACTGGGGCCGATGCGCGACCGGATGCGGGCCTATGCCTCCGTCATGCTGGCGGTCGGCGGGCTGGTCATCGCCGGCGGCTTCGCCCTGGCGCCGTCCATCCTGGGCACGCTGTTCGGCGATGCCTATGCTCCGGCGACGCTGGCCTTGCGGCTGCTGATGCTGGCATCGGCGGTGGTCTACGCGAACATGATCCTGGGCAATCCGCTGCTCGTCTGGCACCGGCAGACCGGCTACATGATCGCCATGCTGTCGGGCGGCGCGCTGAACGCCGGTCTGAACATCTGGTGGATCCCGCGCTATGGCATCGAGGGGGCCGCGATGGCGACCTTCACCGCGGAACTGGCCGCCACGGTCGCCATCGCCTGGATCCATCGGCAGACGGTCGGCGAGCTGTATGGCGGGATCGCCGCGAAGGCGCTGCTTTGCGCCGGCGCCGCCGTCGCCGCGGCACTGGCGCTCGACCAGTTCGCCGCCCCGCTGTTCGACCGGATGCCGGCGCTGGTGCATTTCGTCGTCGGCAGCGTGGCGATGGTCGCGGTCTATGCGGCCATGGCCGTGCTGACGGGACTGGTGCAGTTGAAACGGTTGCGCCGTCTGACCAGCGCCACGGCCTGAGGGGGCGGGTCGTGGCAGGGCGGTCGGATGCAACCCTCAATTATGCAATGCCGGGTAGATCCATGCCGGCAGCTGTAACGACTTGCGCCTATTGTACCACTTCCGAACGTCTCTGTTGGTCCCTCCAAGCATTCATTTGGCCGCGGCGAGGGTTAGTACTCTTAATACGTCGGTGAACGGCAATCATAGTCTTTTCATCGGACGGTGATTTCTGAAACACTTCGCGCTGCACAACGCCGGGAACGGGGTACTTCATCGTCACGGCGAAGTCACAACAATAAAACAATTTCGAATTTCGAGGTTTCTCCGTCTGCACCCTTGGCAACAGGGTTGGGCAGTCGGGGCGTCTCCAAACTCTCGGCAACCCGCCGCCGGTGGCGGGGCCTCAGCAAACGGCAGGAGCGACGATGCTTCCCAAGACTTTTTCCGATCGTAACGTCTGTGTCCTCGGGCTCGGCTATGTCGGCCTGACGCTGGCGGTGGCGATGGCGGACGCCGGCTTCCAGGTGCATGGGGTCGAGGTGCGGCAGGACGTGCTCGACAAGCTCGGCCAGGGCAACCCGCACTTCCACGAACCGGGCCTGACGGAAAAGCTGCGCCACGTCATCGCGCGCGGCCGCTTCACCTTCAGCCGCAACCAGGACGATTGCAGCCAGGCGAGCGTCTTCATCATCACGGTCGGCACGCCGCTGAGCAAGGACGGCCGGGTCCGCACCGACATGATCGAGGCGGCGACCCGTCAGGTCGCCAGCTGCCTGCATGACGGCGATCTGGTCATCCTGCGCTCCACCGTGAAGCTGGGCACCACCCGCAACATCGTGGCGCCGATCCTGCGCGCCACCGGCAAGCAGTTCGACATCGCCTTCTGCCCGGAACGCACGCTGGAAGGCCAGGCGCTGCTGGAGCTGAACCAGCTGCCGCAGATCGTCGGGGCCGAGAGCATGGATGTCGCCACCCGCGCGGCGCAGATCTTCGGCTTCCTGACGCCGACCACCGTCAAGGTCTCCACCCTGGAGACGGCGGAGCTGATCAAGCTGGTCGACAACACCTACCGCGACGTCACCTTCGCCTTCTCCAACGAGATCGCCAAGCTGTGCAACGCCATGGAGATCTCGGCGGTCGAGGTGGCGCGCGCCGGCAAGCTGGGTTATCCGCGCACCAACCTGCCGCTGCCCGGCCCGGTCGGCGGCCCCTGCCTGGAGAAGGACCCCCACATCCTGATCGAGGCGGCGCGCGAGGTCGGGGTGGAGATGGCGATCACCGCCGCCGGCCGCCTGGTGAACGAAAGCCAGCCGATCGAGGTCGCCGACTTCCTCGGCAAGCTCGCCAATTCGATGCAGGGCTTCCCGCAGGTGCCGACCATCAGCCTGATGGGCCTCGCCTTCAAGGGCCGGCCGGCGACCGACGACCTGCGCGGCACCATGGCAAAGCCGGTGCTGGAGGAACTGCGCCAGCGCTTCCCCACCGCCCGCCTGCGCGGCTTCGACGCGGTGGTGCGGCCGGACGACATCCGCTCCTTCGGGCTGGAGCCGGCGGCCAACATGGCCGAGGCGGTTTCCGGCGCCAATCTGGCGGTCATTCTGAACAACCACCCGGTCTTCACCTCGATGCCGCTGCCGGACCTGGCCCAGCGGATGGACCGGCCGGGC
This sequence comes from Azospirillum oryzae, assembly GCF_008364795.1. Classification (GTDB taxonomy): domain Bacteria; phylum Pseudomonadota; class Alphaproteobacteria; order Azospirillales; family Azospirillaceae; genus Azospirillum; species Azospirillum oryzae. Next base: position 159,293 of record NZ_VTTM01000012.1, read on the forward strand.
GTGATCTACGACTTCTGGAACAACTTCAACAGCCGTGATGTCGACCTGCCGGAAGGCACCGCCTACGTGGCTCTCGGCAGCCATGGCGCCGCCCGTTACGCGCATGTGGCCTGACGTTATCCGGGCCAGAAGAGGAATTTGACCGACATGAAACACTATCTCGTCACCGGCGGCAGCGGCTTCATCGGCGCCGCCCTGGTCCACCGGCTGGTCCGTGACGGCCACCGCGTCCGCGTTCTGGACGACAACTCGCGCGGGCACACCGGGCGGCTGGCCGGCGTGCTGGACGATGTCGAATTCGTCCAGGGCGATATCCGCGACCCGGCCGCGGTGCGCGATGCGGTGCGCGGCGTCGACGGCGTGCTGCATCTGGCCGCCGTCAACGGCACCAAGCATTTCTACGAGAAGCCGGAGGTGGTTCTGGACGTCGGCGTGCGCGGCATGCTGAACGTGCTGGACGCCTGCCGCGCCGACGGCGTGGGCGACCTCGTCGTCGCCTCCTCCTCGGAGGCCTACCAGACCCCGCCGCTGGTGCCGACGCCGGAGGAGGTGCCGCTGGTGGTGCCGGATGTGCTGAACGCCCGCTACAGCTACGGCGGCTCCAAGCTGATCTCGGAGCTGCTGGCCGTGAACTGGGGCCGCAGCGGCTTCGACCGCGTGGCGATCTTCCGCCCGCACAACGTCTATGGCCCCGACATGGGCTGGGAGCATGTGGTGCCGGAATTCTCCCGTCGCGCGGTGGAGGCGATCGCCGGCCACCCGAGCGGGGCGGTGCCCTTCAAGATCCAGGGCGACGGCCGTCAGACCCGCGCCTTCGTCCACATCGACGACGCCATCGACGGCATCGTGACGGTGATCGACAAGGGCGAGCATCTCGGCATCTACCACATCGGCAACCCGGAGGAGGTCACCATCGCCGACCTCGCCCGCCGGACGGTCGCCTGCCTCGGCCGCGAGGCCCAGGTGATGCCGGGTCCCGCCGCCCCGGGCGGCACCGACCGCCGCAGCCCCGACATCGCCAAGCTGACCGCGCTGGGCTTCACCCCGCGCATCCCGCTCTCCGCCGGCCTGCCCGGCGTGGTCGAGTGGTATGCCGAGCGCGCGCGGGCGGACCTGGGGCGCATGGGGCAGGCGGCGGAGTAGGGCGTCGTTTGGGGGAGTTAGACCCCCACCCTAACCCTCCCCCGCTGGGCGGGGGAGGGGACTGCCGCTGAGCGCCGACAAAGCTCCAATCTCCCTCCCCCGCCCAGCGGGGGAGGGTCGGGGTGGGGGCAATCGGCGGCAAGTGCTCGCACAAGACCTTAAGGAGACGGCCCGCATGGACCGCAACAGCCGTATCTTCGTCGCCGGCCACCGGGGACTCGTCGGATCCGCCGTTCTGCGGCGGCTGACCGAGGCTGGGCACACCGACCTCGTGATCCGCGACCGATCGCAGCTCGACCTGACCGATCAGGCGGCGGTGCGCGCCTTCTTCGACCGCGAGGGGATCGAGCATGTGATCCTGGCCGCGGCGAAGGTGGGCGGCATCCTCGCCAACGACCGCTTCGGCGGCGACTTCATCCGCGACAACCTGCTGATCCAGAACAACGTCATCGATGCCGCCTGGCGCGCCGGCGTGAAAAAGCTGCTGTTCCTCGGCTCCTCCTGCCTCTACCCGAAGCATGCCGAGCAGCCGATCAAGGAGGAGGCGCTGCTGTCCGGCCCGATGGAGCCGAGCAACAAGCCCTACGCCGTCGCCAAGATCGCCGGCATCACCATGTGCCAGGCCTATCGGCGCCAATATGGCTTCAACGCCATCTGCGCCATGCCGTCCAACCTGTACGGCCCCGGCGATCATTTCGACCCCGAGACCTCGCACGCGCTGCCGGGGATGATCCGCCGCTTCCACGACGCCAAGATTGCGGGCGATCCGACCGTCACCCTGTGGGGCACCGGCAAGCCGCGGCGCGAGTTCCTCTATGTCGACGACATGGCGGACGCCTGCCTGCATCTGATGGATCATTACGACAGCGGGGAGATCATCAATGTCGGCCCCGGCGACGACATCGCCATCGCCGACCTCGCGGCATCGATCCGCGACACCGTCGGCTATACCGGCACGCTGACCCACGATTTGAGCAAGCCCGACGGCCATCCGCGCAAGCTGATGGACGTGTCGCGCCTGTTCGCCACCGGCTGGCGCCCGAAGGTGTCGCTGGAGGAGGGGCTGCGCCGCACCTACGACTGGTTCCTGGAAAATGCGGCGCCCGAGCGCCGTCAGGCTTCCAGGCAGGCCGCGGAGTAAAGCCCGATGCCGGACGATTCCATCCATCTGCGGCCGCCGGTCTTGGACCGGCCGGCTTCCAAGGCGTCAGCGGGCGCGCTTTCCCTGGCGGACGTGCCCGTGCCGGAAGAGCTGCTGCTCGTGGCGCAGAGCTATTGGCCGGAACCGGCCGGCAGTGCGCCGATGATGACCGACCTCGCCACCGCCTTCGCGGCGGCCGGGGCCGAGACCACGGTGCTGACCGCGCGTCCCAACTATCCCGGCAACAAGGTCTATGACGGTTACGCCGACGGGTCGCAGGACAGCAAGACGGTGGACGGGGTGCTGATCGAACGGCTGCACACCATCCCGCCGGCCGGCGGCGGCATGAAGGCCCGGTTGATCCACGAGGGCGTGCTGCATGCCGGCTTCGCCGCCGCACGCGTCCGCGGCCGGGTCGGGCGGCACGCCGCCGTGCTGTCGCTCTGCCCGTCGATCCTGTCGGTGGGTGTCGCCGACCGTTTCAAGGCCCCGGGCGGGCGCCACGTCGCCATCGTCCACGACATCCAGTCCGGCCTTGCCGGCGCGCTGGGCATGGGCGGCAAGGCGGCGGTCAAGGCGATCCGCGCCATGGAGCGTCGGGCGCTGAACCGCGCCGACGCCATCGTCGTCCTGTCGGAACCGATGCGCGGCGTGCTGGAGGAGCTGGGCGTCATCCGGCCGATCCATGTGATCCCGCCCCACGTCGACGCCGACGCGGTCTACCCGCTGCCGCGCCCCGACCAGCCGCCGACGGCGCTCTACAGCGGCGCCTTCGCCCGCAAGCAGGGGCTGGAGCAGGTGCTGGACATGGCGGGACATCTGGCGGAGCTGATGCCGCAGGCCCGCATCAAGCTGCGCGGGCAAGGCGGCCTGGAGGAGGAGCTTAAGTCGCGCGCCCGCGCCATGGGGCTCGGCAACGTGATCTTCCAGCCGCTGGCGCCCAAGGACCAGCTGAACGAGGCGATGGCGGAGGGCGACGTCCATCTCGTGCCCCAGCGGCCGGAAGGGGCGGCCTTCGCCATGCCCGGCAAGGCGGTGACCATCCTCGCCGCCGGCCGGCCCTTCGTCAGCACCTGCCTGCCCGGATCGGCGCTCGCCACGCTGGAGGCGCAGGTCGGCGCCTTCCTGTGCACCCCGCCGGAGGAACCGCGCGCCATGGCCGAGGCGGTGGCGGCCCTGCTGTCGGACCCCGCCCGCGCCACCGCCATGGGCCGGCGCGGCCGTGCCTGGGTGGAGGCGAATGCCACCCGCGCCGTGGCGCTGGACCGCTACGCCCGCCTTCTGTTGGGAGAGGCAGCATGAAGAAGCCCGCGCTGGTCTTCAGTTGGGAGATGTTCGGCCCCTACCACATGGACCGGCTGGAGGCTGTCGGCCGCCGGCTGGGCCATGTCTATGACGTGATCGGGCTGGAAGTCGGGTCGAAATCGCACACCTACGCCTGGGATTCGACCGGGTCGGGGCAGAATTTCCGCAAGATCACCCTGTTTCCCGGCCAGTCGAAGGCGGACCTCTCCACGGCCACGGTGTACCGCGCCCTGCTGCGCGAATGCCGGCGCGTCGACGCCCGCTTTGTCTTCCTGTGCCATTACGAGGATCCGGACGTCTTCGCGCTCGCCCTGACCATGCGGCTGATGGGGCGCAAGGTCATCAACATGAACGCCTCCAAGTACGACGACAAGCCGCGCATCCTGTGGCGCGAGATGGTCAAGAGCGTCTTCTACTCCCCCTATCAGGCGGGGATCGGCGGAAGTCACCGCACGGTGGATTACTTCCGACTGTTGGGACTCCCGAAAGACCGGCTCTATATCGGGTACGACACGCTGTCGCTGGACCGCATCCGACGACTGTCCGGGATGGAGCCGGCCCCTGGGGGAGTACCCTTCGCCGACCGCCACTTCACCATCATCGCGCGTTTCGTCCCGAAGAAGAACTTGTTCCGGGCGGTCGAAGCCTACGACATTTACCGGCAGTTGGCCGGTCCGGCCGCCCGTCCGCTCCACCTCTGCGGATCCGGTCCGCTGGAGGCGGAGTTGCGGGCCGAGGTGGCGCGGCGCGGGCTGGACGGGTCGATCGTCTTCCGCGGCTTCCTGCAGGAGAAGGGGATCGCCGAGACGCTGGGATCGACGCTCTGCCTGCTTCTGCCGTCGCTGGAGGAGCAGTTCGGTCTGGTGGTGAACGAGGCTTTGGCCATGGGGGTGCCGACCATCCTGTCCGATCAGTGCGGCGCGCGCGACGTTCTGATCCGCAGCGGGTTGAACGGCCACATCGTGGAGCCGGACAACCCCGAGGGGCTGGCGCGCTACATGCTGTCGGTCGCGGGGGACGAGGACGAGTGGCGCCGTCTGAGTCTGAACGGGCGGCCCTTCCAGGCGTTGGCCGACGCCAGCTTCTTCGCCCAGTCGGTGGAGAAGGCCGTGGTGGCGCTGGGCGGTCCCAGGGCGGAGCGCAGCGCGGACACGGACTATGTGTCCGACTATTCCGCCGATCCGGAGGGTGGCCAGCATGGCCGGTCGACCGGAGCGGCACTGACCGGGAGTTGACGATGGAACGGAACGCGCGCACCCATGTGGTCGTCTCCGGGCGCCTGCCGCCTCCGGTGGACGGGATGAGCCGGGTGACGGCCCTGGTGCTGGAGCGTCTGCAGGACCGCATGCGGGGGCGCGGCCGCGTGGAGGTCGCCGACCTGTCGCCCGGCTGGAACGGCGGCGGCGTCGCCTACCATCTGCGCAAGATGACGCGGGTGTTCGGCACCATGGGCCGGCTCGCCGCCGGGCTGCGCAAGCCGGACCGCCGTTTCTACATGCCGGTGGATTCCGGCTGGGGCACGCTCTACACCGCCGCGCTCGCCGGGACCGCAAGGCTGTTCGGCTACGAGCGGGTGCTGCACCATCACTCCTTCGCCACCATCAGCAAACCGACCTGGCGGATGCGGCTGCTGACCCGGGTGGCCGGCGCCGGCTGCACCCATGTGCTGCTGTGCCCGGCGATGCAGATGCGCTTCCAGTCGATCTATCCGGCGGCGCGCACCTGCATGACCATGTCGAACGCCATCTTCTCCACGCCCGACGCAGCCCCGCGGCCGCGGCGCGACGGCCCGCTGCGAATCGGCCACCTGTCGAACCTGTGCGGCGAGAAGGGGCTGGACACGCTGTTCGCCCTGCTGCGCGCCCTTCAGCTGGAAGGGGTGGACGCCAAGCTGGTGCTGGCCGGGCCGGGGCTGAAGCCGAGGGACAATGCGATGGTCGCCGCCGGGCTGATGGCCTTCGACGGGGCAGTCGAGTATCACGGTCCGGTCCATGGCGAGGCCAAGGAGGCCTTCTATCGCGACATCGACGTCTTCGTCTTCCCCACCCAGTACCGCAACGAGGCGCAGCCGCTGGTGCTGTTCGAAGCGATGGCCGCCGGCGTGCCGGTGCTGGCCTATGAGCGCGGCTGCATCGGCTCCGACATTCCGGCCGACGGGCTGGTGCCGCGGGACGCCGACTTCGTGAAGGCGGCGCTGCCGATCCTGGCGGCCTGGGCCGACGACCGCGAGGCGCTTGCCGCCGCCTCGGCGCAGACGCTGACCCGTGCCCGGGTGGCCTTCGAGACCAGCCGCATTGGCCTGGACCTGCTGCTCGACCGCATCGCCGGCCCGCATCCGGCCGCAGCATCCGCCGCCGTGCAGGCCAAGCGCCGCGTGGCGGGATAGGGGAGGGATGCAGGGGGGAGCTACGCCCCGCCCCCCAGCGGCAGAGCCGTCTCGAACTTGATTTCCTTCAGGGCGAAGTTGGAGCGGATGCGGACCTGGAAGGGCAGTTGGAAGACGAATTCCTCCAGGAACCGGTTGTAGTCGGCGATGGCCCGCACCGCGACCCGCAGCAGATAGTCCGCATCCCCCGACACCGCATAGCATTCCAGCACCTCCGGCCGCTTGCGCACCGCGTCGATGAAGACGGCGGCGGTCTCGGCCGAATGGTGGTCCAGCGTCACATGGGCGAAGACGCACTCGCCGACCGACGCCGCCTTGGGATCGACCAGCGCGGTGTAGCGGCGGATCACCCCGGTCTCCTCCAGCGACTTCAGACGGCGCCAGCAGGACGACGGCGAGGTGCCGACGCGGTCGGCCAACTCCTGCACGGTCAGGCGGGAATCCTCCTGCAGGGCGACCAGGATTCTGATGTCGATTTCCGAAAGGGTCGCGGGCAACGGCAAATTTCTCCGACAGGGCCGAGCATAGCGGGAAAGCTTGCCAAAATCATAGGTGTACCAGCCCCACTTTGAAAGCTATTTCCACTGACAGTCCGGCATACTGATCGCAGAACGAACCAAGGGAGAGGCGATCATGGCCGACATGTGGGAAAACCCGATGAAGACCGATGGATTCGAGTTCATCGAATTCACCGCGCCGGACACGGTGGCGCTGGGCCGCCTGTTCGAGCAGCTGGGCTTCACCGCCATCGCCCGCCACCGGTCGAAGGACGTCACGCTCTACCGCCAGGGCGACGTGAACTTCATCGTCAATGCCGAGCCGTCGGGCTTTCCGCGCAACTTCGCCGCGCAGCACGGCCCGTCGATCTGCGCCATCGCCTTCCGCGTCGCCGACGCCGCCTTCGCCTATCGCCGGGCCGTCGACCTCGGCGCCTGGGGTGTCGAGAACCGCGTCGGCGCGATGGAACTGAACATCCCCGCCATCAAGGGCATCGGCGATTCGCTGATCTACCTCGTCGACCGCTATGGCGAGCGGGGCAGCATCTATGAGGTCGATTTCGTGCCGCTGCCGGGTGTGGACCAGCATCCGCAGGGCGCCGGCCTGACCTACATCGACCACCTCACCCACAACGTCCACACCGGGCGGATGGAGGAGTGGGCCGATTTCTACACCCGCCTGTTCGGCTTCCGCGAAATCCGTTATTTCGACATCGAGGGCAAGCTGACCGGCCTGCGCTCGAAGGCGATGACCAGCCCCTGCGGCAAGATCCGCATTCCGATCAACGAGTCCGCCGACAACAAGTCGCAGATCGTCGAATATCTGCGCGACTACAAGGGCGAGGGGATCCAGCACGTGGCGCTCGGCACCAACGACATCGTCCACACCGTGGAGACGATGCGCGGCATGGGCACGCCGTTCCAGGACACGCCCGACACCTATTACGAGCGCGTCGATGCCCGCGTGCCCGGCCACAACCAGGACCTGAAGCGCCTGCAGGCCAACCGCATCCTGGTCGACGGCGCCCCGACGGAAGGGCAGGGCCTGCTGCTGCAGATCTTCACCCAGAACGTCATCGGCCCGATCTTCTTCGAGATCATCCAGCGCATCGGCAACGAGGGCTTCGGCGAGGGCAACTTCAAGGCCCTGTTCGAATCCATCGAACTCGACCAGATCCGCCGCGGCGTGCTGAGCGAGAACGCCGCCTGAGCCTCACGCGCCTTCGTCGGGAGGGTTCCGAACGCCGTCCGGTCGCGAGGCCGGGCGGCGTTCACGCATCGTTGCCGATCTGACGCCGCACCTCGTCGGCGATCGGATGCAGAAGTGACTGCGCATCGGCGGGACCCACCAGACTGTAGCCCATGCCCTTGGCCGCCCATGAAAAGCCGCTGGCCGCCTTTTGGCTGAGGGGCTGCATCGGGATGTCGTGATCGACCGCCATCGGGCGACTGAGCATGACGAGGCGCGTGCCGTGGTCGTTGTCATACATGAAGAGCGCCGCCGGCCCATGCGGGGTTGCGACGACACGTCCGCCCATGAAGCGGTAGCCCGACGCTTGGAGGTCGGGGGCTGCGATCTGCCGTCCCAGGCGCGTCGAGATCCAATCGGCCAGTTCAGGGCCGGCGCCGGCACGCAGTTCGACGGGACGGACATGGTCGGGACCGTAGACGGCATAATTGTCCGCGGCCTCCTGACCGAGCGAGGCGATGCCTTGCAGCGGCGGGCCGGACCACCCCCGCATCGTCCAGCCGCCGGCGCCGCCCAACCCGATCAACAGGACGGCCGCCGCCGCTGCCGCCCACCAAGGCAGGCGGGATCGGCGTCCGTGACGTTCCGCGATGTGCCGGACGTTGAGCGCCGCGGGGATCGGTTCGTCGGCGATCGGCAAGAGAAGGGCTCTGAGTTCGCCGCGTTGTGCAACGTACCCGTTCACACGCTCCGCCACGTCGGGATGGGCCTCCAGATAGGCCGCCACCTCGGCCAGCCGGGCGGGATCGAGACGCTGGTCGACGAAGGCGTTGAGATCGTCCTCGGTGATCGGGCGACTGGTCATTTCACCCTCCGCAAATGGGGTCGTTCGGCGGGTTCGGCCGGCATGTCCTTGATGCTCTTCAGCAGCTTTTCGCGCGCACGTGACAGGCGTGACATCACGGTCCCTATTGGAACATCCAGAACCTTGGCTGCATCCGCATAGGAAAGGTCTTCGATGCTGACAAGCAGAATGACCGCGCGCTGATCCTCGGGAAGCGCTTCGAGCGCGTGCAGCAAGGCGCGGTGGTGCAGGCCATCCTCCTGCGATGGAGGCGTCGAGAGCCAGTTTTCGGCGGACTCGACGCTGATGTCCGAAGATCGTGGAGCCCTGCGCTTCAACTCCGTCATCGCGAGGTTATGGAGGATGGTGAAGACCCAGCTGCGGGTGTCGCCGCCGACCCGACGCTGACTCCAATGGGCGATCGCGCGTTCGAGGCAGTCCTGAACCAGATCGTCGGCCGCCGTGCGGTCGCGAAGCAGCGAACGCGCGTATCGGCGAAGCGCCGGAATGAGGGGTTCGAGAAGTTCGATCATGATCGGACATCGTGCGACTGTAGACTATGAGATTTGGGTGGCGCTGGACTTCGGGCCAGCCCGCCCGCTGCTTTCGCGGCGGGCGGGCCGGATGCTATCGCGCCTGGATTTGGACGACGGCGCCGGGCTGGGCCGCCGTGCCCTCGGCGATAACCAGATATCGCTTTTCGGCTTTCGTGGTGCTCTGCACGATCTGCCGGATCGGCCCCGACGCATTGACGATCGCAGAACCGGCCGGGTTCGTCATGAACGCGGCGAGCGGATGCAATGCGCCTTGGCCGGCGCCGGTCTCGGCCAACGCCAGCACATAGGGCTTCTTGGGCTCCAGGCCGGTCACGGAGGCCTGAAGAACCTGGATCAGGCCCTGTTCGAACAACGACACCGTCGTGACGACCTTACCGGGTTTCCCGTTCGCCGAGACCGCAAGATCAAGATGCGCCGCCTGCCCGGCGATTCCGAGCGGTGTCAGGTTGTCGGTACCGGGGCCCTCGGGCACAGCGTCGGGCACATAGGTGATCGCTTGCGGTGCCTGACCAATGGGCACGGTCGCGATCACCTTGTTCGTCAGGGTGTCGATCGCTGCCATCCCGTCCGCATTCTCCAGCCCGACATAGATGCGGCTGCCGTCGCCGGACGGCCAGATGCCGTGCGGCAGGTTGCCAACGGGGATGGTTGCGACCTGCTCGAACGTATCGGTACGAAAGACCTTCACTTCGTTCAGGCCGCCGACGGTGACGTAGGCGAATATCCCATTGGCGTTGTGCGCGAAGTTGACGTGGTTGGTGATCGGGCCGGTGTCGAGCGTCTTGATCACGTTGAATGGCGGCTGGGCGTTGAAGACCTGGGTCTTGCCGACATCCTTCAGCGTGAACCACACCTGTTGGCCGTCCGGCGTCGCGGCGATATTCGGGCAGAATGGGCTTGCCTGCGGGACACGGGCGACGATCTGGTGGTCCGCCACGCTGACGACGTCCGTCTCCGGGTTGAAGGACGAGCAGATGTAGCCGTATTTTCCGTCCGGCGAGAAGATCTGCATGCCGGGGCCGTTCGGCGTCTTGATGCGGGTCTTTTCTTCGAAGGTCTTGGCATCGAGGACGGCGACATAATCCTCGCCGCGCACGGTGACCCAGACCTCGCTGCCGTCCTGAGTATAGAACGCTTCGTGAGGCGAGCGTCCGACATAGGTGGTGTGCTTGACCGAATTGGTTGCCGTGTCGATGAAGGTGACCGAGTTGGAGCCGATCGACACGACCGCGATGGTCTTGCGGTCGGGCGAGAAGCCCATGCCATGGACCAGGACCTGCCCCTTGTAGAGCGGACTGAAGTTCGCCGGCTGCGGATCGCCCAGGCGAATGACGCCGAGGACCTTGTTGTCGACGGGATCGATGACCGAAACCGTGTTCGAGAACTGTTCGGCCGCGTAGACGCGATCACGATGGCTGATCGGGAAATCCGGCGCGGTGCCGGCGTACGGCGCTTGCCCGGCATAGGCGGGCAGATCCGCGGCAAGCACGGAACCGGCGATCATCGCCAGCGTGGAAAGCAGACGAATCTTCATCGGGACTGATCCTTGTTCGTGTGCATGTGCATATGCGTCTGCATTGGGGAGGGGGCGGTCTTCAGGTCCGGTGATCGAGGCTGGACCTGGGTCGGCACCGGCATGGACGGCGGCAGCGGCTGCCCCAGCGCCATGCGCATGGCGGCGATCTCCTGCTGCTGCTCGACGATGATCTCTTGGGCGATGCGCCGAAGCTGCTCGTTCTTCCCATAGCGCAGTTCGGCGAGCGCCATGTCGATTGCGCCCTGATGATGGGGAATCATCATCGCGGTGAAGTCCGCGTCGACATCGCCCGTTGGCTTGACCGCCATGCCGGACATCATTTTGTCCATGGCGACGGTGTTTTCCGCGAGGAACGGGGCTTCCTCGTCGAGTGCTGCCGTTGCGGGCGGCTCGATTGAAGCAGCGTCGGCGCTTTGGGCTTCGGCCTGCCTCGAAGCCGCTATTCCGGCCATCAGGACGAGGGCTATGGCTGCCACTGTGGAATGTCGCATAAGGAACTCTTCGATCTGTCTCGCCGCGGTCTTGCGGGGGTGGACCGGAGGCGAACCGGATTATTCCGCGACCTCCGAAATTTTCTCCTCCCGGCGCCCGCATTTAATTTCCATAATTTTGCTTATGTGTTTTTTGCGCGCCGCAACATGGCGGTGTCCCTTTCACTCCGCCCCCGTCACTCCGGATGGGTGTGGGCATCGAAGCGTTCGCCGTCCTTGCGTCGCCAGGACCAGCAGCATGCTCGGTTCCATTCGCCCCGTCATTCGCCACACGGGTGCCCTTCGCCCTATCTGTCGCGAAAACACCAAGTCAAAGCATCAAAAAAGTTCGGCATTTGACCTTGATCCGCAGCATCTCCAGCGAACGGGAACGGCCAAGCTCAAGTTAAGTGGGAAAATCTGCCGGATGCATGCCCAATCCCTCATCGCTTCGTCAAAGTTTCATTTTCGGCCAAATCATGCCCGATCGGCGATATCCCATTTTTGTTGTAGGCCGACAAAAATGTTTGCTCCTAATTGCGCGCTAAATCATTGAATTTTCTAGAGCGCTCTATGGCTAGCGTGAAGAAAGTTTGCTCTTCAAGCTCCTGTGTGAACAGCATGCGCGATAGATATCCGACAAAAATGTTTGCTCTTAGACTTCCCGCCTTTGGTAGACGGCCCTACGTCGCCGGAGTGGCTGATCGTTACTGGCCGGCTGCGGCGGTGCGAACGTGACACTGGGCGTCCAGTCACCGATTTCTACCGAGGCGTCCCATTCATCGAGGGCGGCTTGGAGGTTCATCCAGAAGCGTGGTGTGGTACCAAGCACCAGCGCCAGTCGAGCCGCCGTGGTCGGCTCGACCCTCTTATGGCCGTTCACGATCTGGCTGACGTGCTTCCGGCTCAAACCCAGCGCATCCGCCAGGTCGGTTACGCTGATAGCGCGCGGCTCCATGTAATGGGCTTTGAGGACTACCCCGGGCGCAGTGGGGCGGCGGTTTCGATCAAGCGCGGCCATCAGCGATAATCCTCCAAGTCCAAGACGGTGACATCAACCTCATCGAAGGTGAACGTGATGCACCAGTTGCCCGAGACGCGCATACACATATTCGGCTCCTTTCCGGAAGAGCGCGCGAAAGGGCTCAACTGCGCAATGCGCAATTTCCTCGGCACAGTCCATGGTCGGAAGACGCTACCTCTCTGGACGGTCGGTTACAGGCCCACCAGCAGGTCTCGTGGGACATGCAGCGCAGAGGCGATCTTCGCCATCGTATCGAGGCTGCCGGGCTCGCGGGCGTTCTCGATTTCCAACAGGCACGACGGCAGGACACCCACCGTTTCCGCCAGCCGGCGCGTCGTAAAACCCCGATGTTCTCGGAAGGCGGTGATAGGGTGGTCGCCGTCGAGGAGACGTTCGGCGAGTTCGAAGGGGAACGTCTCCGTCTCGCCGGAGGTCAAACAAACCTTCACCGCGTTGGCATCGATCAGATCCGAGGCGTCGACGACCAGTTCGGTCAAGGCCTCATAGTCGGCCCTGCTTAGCGTCACGGTGTACGTCGTCTCGGCAATCGGCGTAATGGGCATGAAGTTCATCGTTATATCTCCTTGCAATTGCCGACCTGCCGCAGCGCGTCGTTGGCGATCTGGTAGGTGGCCCGCCCGTCGCCGTGGCTGATTCGCCCCCGTCCGTCGCCGAACGCTTCTGGCCTTGTATGTTACCAAACCACTTGAATGTTCTGCGATCAGGTGCTTTGGCAAGATGCCAGGTTACTTCCGTTATCCAGCAGGCTGACGTACCATCAATTCTGTCAGACGCGAGATGGAATATTTTAAAGGAACGGTACAGCGGAGTAGGTCATGCATGATGCGGATCGCCGAAACGACCTGCGGGCAGTCATCGACCTCTTGCTATTGGGAAAGTGTCAGAAATCACTCGCCGTGGAAAGCATCGATAGCATGTCAGCGGACGAGCAAAATGATGTGCTTGCACTCTATGAACAAGTTATCAACCAACTGCCCGCAGCCCTGGAGGCGGCCAAGCGAATACGGGGCATCGATCCAGCAGTTCGAGCGGTCAACCCGTCGCCGTCTGATACTGAGCAGTGACGTGCTGCGTAGTATTGACGAAGCGAACAGGCAGTTCTCTACGGCTCTCAAGCAAGATGCTGGTGGGAAGCAGCAATAATAACCCGGTGCGGGTCCCGTATCCCGACAGCAATCAGCCAGCCACTGTCCAGTCCACCCGCAATCCGCTCAGTCATCCCCTCCCCTCCTTAAATGGACGCGTCGCTCACCTGACCGAAGGCGACTTTTTGGCGCTCCAAGGTGCAACGATCCTTGATGATCGCCAACAGTCTGCGCGCGACGGCCAGGGCGACGCTGGGTTCAATCCACACACAGGCCTCGTTACAGGGGTAGCGCAATCCATGGCCTGATTTGCCGAGCGCCACGAAAGCGTCAACCACGCGGATGGTGTCGTGGCTTGCCAGGAAGGACTCGTCCAATCCACAGGACCTGCATGCCTCCGCAAGGTTACGAAGACGGTGGCCAAATGCCTCCAGCTTTTTGGGAGGCCAATCAGCCCCGCGCAGGAAGCCTTTCAGCGCAAGCTCGATTGACTGCTCAATGAGATGCAGTGCCGGTTCGTCGAATTGGTGGGAACTTGGTTCGCCGGAAGTGATCAGCACTTCAGCGGCGTCTGCGTAGGTTTCTGCCATGCGCCACAGACCCGGTGCGGTGGGGATTACGGCGACGTGGTCAATCTCATCCACAGGTCCGCTCCTTGTCTGGGTCGGCAGGCAATCAGCGAACCACCTGCCGACGTGCGACCACGGTACCCTCTATGGGCGCAGTGATCTCGTAATGATCCGCCTGGGTCACCTCCAGGATCAGGCGCGGCCGATAGGCGACGGTGTTGGTGCCTCCGCGGTGGCGCAGGCTGTCGTAGACGATGCCGGCGGCCTGCCCTGCCCGGCGCATCTCCTCTCCGAAGGCCTGAGAAGCACGGTAGTCTCCGGCCGCGTAAAGGTCGGGCAACGCCGTGCTCTGGCCGCGGATATCGAGGAATTCGCCGTCGAGACGAGCGGTGTAGAGACGGTAGGTCAGCCGCATTTCGGTAAGCCGGCGGTAGACGGCCTCGCGCCGGAGGTGATGGGCAACCTCGGCGATGGCGGTCTTCAGCGCCCATGCCCCGTACCATGCGCCAAGTTCGCCGCTGTTGAAACGCCCGCCGGCGGAAGCGGCATGCAGGAAAGCGGCCATCACCACGGAGGCGTTGTGGACGCCGTAGACCCACTGGTCGCGGGGAAGCCGGGCGACTCGCTCTTGCACGAGGCGGTCGTTAGTCCAGCCCTCCAACTCCATGACAGCCTCCAGATCGTCCGGCCGGGCAACACTGTCAAAGGCCGGGATCGGTGGGAACCGCGACGGGATCAGGCGGTGCGTCGGTTGCGGTATTGCAATCGAGGTCGTCACGGTGTCACACGATCACGATGTCGTCGTCGCTGTAAGGAGTGCTCGTCTCGTCCATTGAACCGGGTGGTCCGAACACGCCTCCCCGTGCGGCATCGAGGTAGCGCCGCACCAGCATAGGACCGTCCATCGTGCCGTTGGTGACCAGCGCCATCGGCGGCTGACCGCCGAACGACGGACCATCGTGCGGCCCGGTCAGCCAGTCCAGGCCAGCCGGCTCCGAGCCGAACAGGATCATCAGCGCCTTGTGGATGCCGAGGACGGCGGAGATGCGCAGCAGCACGTCGACCGGCAGGATCAGATCATGGCCGTCGCGCGCCTTGGCGACCCAGCCGAAGTAAGTTGAGCGCCCGGGCGAACCCAGCACCAGCAAGCGCTCGGCCTCCGCCCAGCCCCAGCGGTCAGCGATGGTCAAAAAGGTCCGCAGGGCCGGCGCGCTGAGTTGCCGCCGCTTGGCCGGGGCAAAACGGTCCGGTAGGAGGAAAGCAGGTCCTGTGGCGATAGGGACAGTGCTGCGGTGGGCACGGGTTGGCATGGCAAAGGCCTCCTCTAGTCCATATCCGGATTATATTGTCCGGATATGGACCGCGTCAAGCTTGACGCGCAGAGCGTGCTGGCGGAGGGCGGCGCCGGGTTCTCGCCCAGCACCACCACCGGGAGATGCCAATGGTATGGCAGGCCTTAGCCTTGCTGGCATCACCGTTGAAGGTTGCGACTACGGCCTCCAACTTTTCAGAATCAAAAGTCGTAGGTAGGCCGCTATTTTGATTTCCGCTACCTGAAGATACAAGCATGCCTTGTATTGCTTCGTAAGTTAAGGCAACTTCATATTGGGTGAGCGCCCAGAAGATATGGAACTGGAGCTCCGCATGCGGCATGTTCGTGTCCATACCCACCGCTGCCTATCGGAACGCAACACCTCTAAGCCGCTTTCAATCCGCGGAACCGGCCAATCACGTGCAGATTCTACCTCGGACCCGCTATCCCGGTGCGAGGCAGACTTGTCATGACGACATCTACACACTGAAATAAGGGAAAGAAACCATGCGTAAGGTCCCGATGAGGTCTGCTGGGTGTTGGTCTATTTGGCGTGCTGCGTTGGCAGTATCCATTGCATCATCCGTCGCTGCATGTGCTGGACGACCGACCCAAGAAGCGATCGCAACCTATTCTGCTGCGCTCGACACCACTTCCACCTCGGCCAGACAAGGTCTCTTCGAGATTCAGAAGCGTGAACTTGCCACTATCAATGCGAAGAACGCCAACGCCATCCTTAGCGCGAAGCCAGGCAATGCGCATGTTGAACTCGAAGCCAAAAACGAGATTGTAACCAACGATGTGCTAAAGCCCCGGCTTGAATTCTTCGTGGCTCTCTCAGACTATGCTTCTGCTCTCGCAGCGGCGGCGTCGCCAGAGCAAGCGACATCGGTCAAGGTAAAGATCGAAGAAGCGGGCAAAGCCTTTGGAGCACTCGGAGTAGCAATCAGAGGAGACGCCGCAAACTTCCCGGCTGAGAAAGTAAATAGCGCGGCTACAGCGTTCGCGTCAATTGCGGCAATACTTGTCGATGCGAAACTCAATCACGAAATCCCGAAAATTGTATCAAGCACACACGAAAACTTGAAGGCCGGGGTCGAAGCTTTTAAGGCCGATCTGGGAGATCCCAGTGCTGGCGGCTTCCGGGCACTCATGAACGACGCGACGAAACGACTGGTTGGTCAGGAGACGATCTTAATCGGTACCTTTGCACAAGACGTCAAAAGCATTGGAAAACCACGTTTGCATGATGAGATCCGGGAGAGCCAGGGTCGGATCCAAGCCCTTGGCAACGCGGACATGCTGCTGACTTCCCTCGTCCCAGCCCTCGACGAAATGCTTGAGGCTCACGAGGCTCTCCGGACGCCAAGTGTAGAAACGACACTTAGTCAGGTTAACCTGTTCTTGGATAGAGCCGAAGATCTTCGCGAAGCGGTCAATACTTTTCGCGCAAAGTAGTTGTCGATTTACTGCTGAGGTCAGGAATAGGCCGAGTTCACGCCAGCCTAAGCCATCACGAACAGGAGGATATCTGAAATGGCGACATACCGGGAGGCGAGAGAAGCTATCAGTAATTTCATTACCGTTTGTGAGAAGGCTGAGGACAGCGCCAAAGGTGCAGAACAAACGGCCTTACTACAGCTGATTGACGATCTCCGAGCCGAGCGCATGAGGATCGATGCAGCGGAGCTCAAAAACAGCGGAAAGGCCTATCCCGGCCTCACAGAGGAAATACGGTCCGCCAAGAAGAAGCTTGCTGACCTATCCGACGGGGTGAAGAGAATCATCAACGCAGCGGAGGTTGCAACGCAACTCATTGGCACGCTGACGCGTATAGTTACGGTACTTGCAGGAATTTAATGTGGTGAACAAAAATTACCGGCGCGCAGGCGCTGGCTTGGTTAGGAGTCTGCGGGGTAGCGGACGCGAAGCGTCCTTAGCGGCCCGAGCACGGTGCTGCAATCGGTGCCAGGAGGGCCGGCGGTGAGATTTGCGGCGCTTCAGAGGGATCGCCCTTCGTCCGACCTCAACCAATTGTTCGACAGCTGTGACCATTCTTCCGTCCCAACTTGAGTTCCCAGGGGCATCGAGGTCTAGACACTTACCGACAGGAAAAAATACCGGTGTATTCATCGCGCTTCGAGTCTCCATAAACTCGACATCCTGAGCTGAATATGCGAAAATTCCGCCACCGAATTGTTTAATAGCTGATTATTAGCGCAACGCGCTTGTGGCAGCATTGAGCAACGGAGGGGGCATGCCTCGAAACAGCGCCAAGCCAGATATGAATTATTGGTACGCCCCTCGCCGGATGGCGGCCACAGCCGTGCGGCTCGTGATATCTACGATATTCGGAGAATACAGCGACGCACGCGAGGTACAGGCGATTAGCCGACCCATCTTGCCGGGTGGTCTTGATCCGGCCTTCGACTACAGCGACACCAATAATGATTTTTGGTTCGACTATGCAGCTGACACCGGTGACGGCTGGGACTCGACGTTTGCCATTGCGTCGCTCCTCGGCGCGAGCGTGATCGACTTGGACGGTCGGCGATTGCCGCGGGGGCGTTTCCTGATCCTCGGCGGTGACGAGGTCTACCCCACCCCCTCGCGCGATTCCTACCGGGAGCGTCTGGTCAGGCCCTTCGCGGCGGCGTTGCCCGACGTGAAGGACTCCGAGGAACAGGAAGAGCGCCCCCACTTGTACGCTATTCCTGGTAACCATGATTGGTACGACGGGCTGTCGTCCTTCCTGGGCCTATTCTGCCGACGGCGCCCAAGCGGAAACTGGGGCGGTAGCCGCGATGGGCGGCGCATCGGGCTCTGGCAGACGCAACAGAATCGGAGTTATTTTGTCCTCAAGCTTCCCGGCAAATGGTGGGTCTGGGCTTTCGACATCCAACTCAACAGCTACGTAGACCAGCCACAGATCGATTATTTCCAGCATGTGGCGACACACTGGATGGAAGCCGGAAGCCGTGTTGTCCTGTGCACGGCGCAACCCGATTGGATCTATGCGCACTGTGATCGGGGAAAGTTCAGCAATCTCGCCTACGTCGAATACATCATCGAGCATCACGGGCATGAGTTGGCGCTCGTGCTATCCGGCGATATGCACAATTACAACCACTATCTGGGCCACATCGTGGAACGGACAAGCCATGCCGAGCGCACGCGCCACTACATCACCGCCGGTGGCGGCGGTGCCTTCCTTCATCCGACGCACCACCTGCCGCATGGGATCTCATTCGTGGAGCCCGGATCCAAGAACCGCCGGACGCGCCGGTTCGATCTGATCGGGAGCTTTCCCGACCCCAAGACGTCGCGCAGGCTCACGTGGCGCAATCTCGCTTTTGCCGCCACCAACGCCGGCTTCACAGCCGCGGTAGCCAGCGTCTATGCCGCGTTGATCTGGATCCTCGATGCGACGAGCCGGGTAACCGCCAACACCGGGCTCGTGGAATCGCTGGGCGGAACGGCACTGACCGAAGGCGTGTCGCGAACCGTCTCATTCCTCGCCGAAAGCCCTCTCGGCATTGTGCTGGTCCTGACTATGGCGGCCGCATACACCGCTTTCGTCGATGTCGAGAGAGCAAGCGACCCGTCGCTTTCCGATCCCGGAGAGCGCATCGCGGGGAAGCAGCAATGGCCGTGGAGGGTGCTGTACGGCGGCGCCCATTTTGCCGGACAATTCGTGCTGGCGGTCGCCGCCCTCGTCCTCATCTCGCAGGGCTTGGCAGTCTTATTCGGCGTGAAGGCGGGCTCGCCGCTCGCCTCCCTCCTCGTGATCCTGTTGGGCGGAGGCGCCGGCGGTCTGAGCGCCGCCACGACCATGGGGATCTACCTTATCGCTATGCTGAACGGCCTGCACCTGCACTGGAACGAGGCTTTCTCAGCCTTGCGTTGCCCGGACTACAAGAACCTGCTGCGTCTTCGGATCGCTAGGGATGGCACACTCTCGGTGTACGCCCTGGGCGTCGAGCGCGTGCCGCGCAGCAGCGGCCGTCCCGAGGACGGCCCCATTTCGCCATCGGTGACGCTGATTGATACCGTTACGATCGAGGGCCGCTGATCCGCAGCCGATACGGATATGGAGAGGAGAGGCTATGGACCGCTTGTCACGTCCGAACACGGCGATTCGCCCGTTCTACGATGTGGTAATCGTCGGCTCCGGGTATGGCGGCGCGGTGGCGGCGAGCCGTTTGGCGCGGGCCGGACAGAGCGTTGCGGTGCTCGAACGCGGCCGGGAGTTGCAGCCCGGCGACTACCCCGACACCCTGCTCAAGGCGCAAGCAGAGGCCCAGATCGACACCGGCGCCGGCGGCATCGGGCGGCCTACGGCGCTGTTCGACATGCGGCTTAACGACGACGTGCACGTGGTCGTGGGATGTGGTCTGGGCGGGACGTCGCTGATCAACGCGAATGTCGCGCTTCCCCCGGACCCCCGGGTCTTCGACGACCCCCGCTTCCCACTGGCGCTGCGGCAGGACGTCGGCGGCGGACTTGTTGAGGCCTACACTCGTGCTCGGCGCATGCTGGAGCCGGTGCCCTACCCCGAGCATGTCCATCTGAAGAAGCTGGATGCCTTGCGTACAGCCGGAGTGTCGCTCGGCCACCTGGCCAACTGCCCTCCCATCGCGGTCGGCTTCTCCGATCGCGTTAATCACGCCGGCGTCTTCCAGAAAGGATGCACCCTGTGCGGCGACTGCTGTTCCGGTTGTAACGTGGGCGCCAAGAATACCGTGCTGATGAACTATCTGCCCGACGCCAAGGCGCATGGGGCTGAGATCTTCTGCGAAGTGGGAGTCCGTTGGCTGGAACGGACACCCGGGCACGATGCATGGCGTGTCCATTTTCACCGCCTGGGCGTCGGGCAGAACGTCTTCGCTGACGCGGAAGACCCTGCCGTGGAAGCGCGCATCGTGGTGCTGGCCGCCGGCACCCTCGGCAGCACGGAAATCCTGCTGCGCTCGAAAGAAAAGGGCCTGCCCGTTTCCGCGGCCGTCGGCACGCGGTTCTCCGGCAACGGCGATGTCCTCGCGTTCTCCTACAACAACAACGCATCGATTGAGGGGGTCGGGTTGGGAACGGAGGCCGCCACATACCGACCCGGGACGTCGTCAAGGCGGGCGCCGGGCCCGACCATCACCGGCGTAATTGACCTACGGGACACCGCGCTAGACGACGGCATGGTCATCGAGGAGGGGGCACTTCCCGGCGCACTCGGGCCGCTCCTCGCCGCGGCCTTCACCGGAGCGGCGGCCCTGGTCGGCGACGACACCGATGACGGGTTGGCCGACGACATACAGGAGAAGGTGCGGGAAGTGGAGAGCCTGCTGCGCGGCCCGTACCATGGCGCAATCAATCACACGCAGACCCTGCTCGTGATGGCGCACGACGGGGCCGATGGTCGCCTCGCGTTGCGCGACGACCGGCTGCGCGTGGACTGGCCCGGCGTCGGCAAACGCCGTGCGTTTGGAAATATCGCCGAGCGGCTGCGAGCAGTGGCCGAAGCGACCGGTGGAACCTTCATCCCCAACCCGCTCTGGACGCCGCTTCTCCATCATGAACTGGTCACCGTTCACCCGTTGGGCGGCTGTCCAATGGGCGAGACGGGAACCGACGGGGCCGTGGATCATGCCTGCCGGGTGTTCCGAGGAGCCGACACCGCCGTCTACGAAACCTTGCTTGTGTGCGACGGTTCGGTCATGCCGCGCTCGCTGGGGATCAACCCGCTGCTGACCATAACGGCCTTCGCCGAGCGGGCGATGGCGCTGCTGGCCGGGCGCGAGGGGTGGCGCTTCGACGATGCGCCGAACCCGCCGGTAACTGGGAGCGAACCGGCCGCCGGTCCGGTCGGCCTGCACTTCACCGAACGCATGGCGGGGTGGGTTGGGCCACCGTTGGCCGTCGATTTCGAGGAGGCCGCCCGGCAGGGACGAGACACTCCGTCCGGGAGCACCGGCGCCCTCTCTTTCATAGCAACGATCGTGGTCGACGACGTCGCACGCTTTATCGACGATCCCGAGCACAGCGCCACACTCATTGGCGAGGTATTAGCACCCGCACTCTCGTCGCAGCCCCTAACCGTCACCAACGGCCGCTTCAACCTGTTCTGCCCCGATCCCGGGCGGGTCGAATCAAAGCTCATGACTTACAGCATGCCGCTGGTCGCCGTCGACGGCAGCCGGTATCGTCTCGAGGGGGAGAAAATCGTCCATGACGACCGCGGCTTCGATCTGTGGCCCGACACGACAACGCTGTACGTGACGCTGCGTACCGGCGACGATGGTGAGATAATAGCCCGTGGGGTATTGCGACTTGCGGTTGCGGACTTTCTCAAGCAGCTGCGCACCATGCGCACGACAAACGCTCCGACGCCGGAAGCGGGCTTGCGGGTGCTGGCCCGCTTTGGCCACTTCTTCGCCGGACAGCTATTCACAACCTTCGGCGGGGTATTTGCCGGCGCCACCGCTTATGATTCCAACGCTGTCCGGAAGCGCCGCGGCTTGCGGGCCTGCGCGCCCGAAGTCCATGTGGCAGAGACGCGGGACGGAAAGAAGTTGCTGCTCACCCAGTACAAGGGCGGCACCAAGGGGCCGGTCATCCTGACCCATGGACTGGGGGTGTCCAGCTTGATATTCACCGTCGATACCATCGACACCAACCTCCTCGAATATCTGTTCGCCGCCGGCTACGATTGCTGGCTTCTCGACTACCGTGCGAGTGTCGCCCTTCCCTACTGCGAAGAGGGCTTCACCGCTGATACCGTTGCCACGCACGACTTCGAGGCGGCTGTGCAGAGGGTTCTTGCCCTGACCGGGGCTGCGAGCGTGCAGATGGTCGCGCACTGCTTCGGTTCGATGACATTCTTCATGGCGATGCTGAATGGGCTGTGCGGCGTTCGTTCCGCAGTGGCCTCACAGATCGCCGCCGATGCCGATGTGCCGTGGTTCCCGCAGAGGCTGCTAGCCCACATGCGTGCGGCCGACCTGATGCGCCTCGTCGGCGTGCGTGTGCTCGACGCCCGCGCGTCAACCACCCGCGGCTGGATGGGCCGCATGGTCGACCGGACCATAGGATTGGTCTATCCATTCCGCCCGGAAGACCGTAGCCACAGCCTGACCAGCCGGCGGATCACCGCGCTTTACGGCCAGCTCTATCAGCTTGACCGCCTCAATCAAGCGACCTTTGACGCATTGCCGGAGATGTTCGGTGTCGCCAACATAGACGCCTTCGTGCACCTGGGACGCATTGCCCGTGCCGGTCATGTGGTCGATGCCCACGGCGAGGAACGGTACCTGCCGAATATCCGAAGGCTGAAGCTGCCCATCACCTTTCTGCACGGTTCGTTGAACCACTGCTTCGCGCCTACCGGCACGCAACGCACGATGGAGCGACTGACCGCAGCCAACGGCCATGAATGGTACGAACGGCATGTCATCGACGGGTACGGGCATATCGACTGCATCTTCGGCAAGGAGGCCGCGACCGCCGTCTATCCCTTGATCTTGAGACACCTAGACCGTTCAGCATGACCTCCGCCCACCCCATCCTCAGCAATTAAGAACGTCGGCATCTGACCTGCCCCCCTGAACCCGCTCCAGCCCCTATTTGAGGGATGGGCAAAACAGGAGGAAGGAATGGCCCGTCGAAAGCGGCATACCCCCGAGCAGATCATCAGCATGCTGCGCGCCATCGAGGTGGCGGTAGCGCAAGGGCGCACGGTCGCGGAGACCTGCCGCGAGCACGCTATCTCGGAGCAGACTTACTACCGCTGGCGCGCCGAGTTCGGCGGCCTGAAGCTGGATCAGGCCAAGCGGCTCAAGGAACTGGAACGCGAGAACCAGCGCCTGCGCAAGGCGGTGGCCGACCTCACGCTGGACAAGCTGATCCTGCAGGAGGCGGCGCGGGGAAACTTCTGAGCCCCGAGCGGCGCCGCGCCTGCGTCGGGCAGGTCCAGCAGACCCTTGGCGTCTCCGAACGCCGGGCCTGCCGGGTGCTTGGCCAGGCACGCTCGACCCAGCGTCATGTATCCGTTGTTCCGGCCGACGAGGATGCGCTCACCGCCGCCATCTTGCGGCTGGCCGGTCAGTATGGCCGCTACGGCTACCGGCGCATCACCGCCTTGCTGCGTCAGGCGGGCTGGCGGGTGAACCACAAGCGGGTCGAGCGGATCTGGCGCCGCGAGGGGCTGAAGGTACCCAAGAAGCAGCCCAAGCGTGGCCGGCTGTGGCTGAACGACGGCTCGTGCGTGCGTCTGCGCCCGAGTTGGCCGAACCACGTCTGCGCCTATGATTTCGTAACCGACCGCACCCACGACGGCCGGAGCTTTCGCATGCTCGTACGCCTCCGGTGAGTGCCGCCTTGGCAAAATAGGGTCCGACGTCTGAGTTTTGCGTAGCGCGTCATCGCGCGGAC
>NZ_VTTM01000013.1 GCF_008364795.1 Azospirillum oryzae
GGGCGTGCCGCTCAGCCTGTCCACCCTGGCCGACCAAGTGGGCGCCGCCGCCGTGGTGCTGAAGCCGCTGCACGACCTGATCGCCGCGCATGTGATGGCGGCCGGGCGGCTGCATGGAGACGACACGCCGGTGCCCGTGCTGGCCAAGGGCAAGACCGACACAGGGCGGCTGTGGGTGTATGTGCGTGATGACCGGCCATTCGCCGGCCAAGCCCCACCGGCAGCGCTGTTCCACTATTCGCGAGACCGCAAGGGCGAGCATCCCGAACGGCACCTGGCCGGATTCACGGGATGGCTGCAGGCGGATGCGTTCGCCGGCTATAATCGGCTGTACGACCCCGACCGCCAGCCGGGGCCGATCCATGCCGCGCTGTGTTGGGCGCATGCCCGGCGCAGCTTCTTCAAGCTGGCCGACATCGCCGCGAACATCAAGCGCGGCAAGGATGCCCCGCCGCTCTCACCGCTGGCGCTGGAGGCGGTGACGCGCATCGATGCCCTCTTCGATCTCGAGCGCGCCCTGAATGGCAAGCCGGCGGCCGAGCGGCTGGCGGCCCGCCAGGAGCACGGCGCCGCTCTGATCGCCGCGCTGGAGGACTGGATGCGGAGGGAGCGCGCCCGGCTTTCCCGCCATGCCCCCGTGGCCAAGGCGATGGACTACATGCTGACGCGCTGGGACGGCTTCACCCGGTTCCTCGCCGATGGCCGGCTCTGCCTGACCAACAACGCCGCCGAACGCGGCCTGCGCGGGATCGCCCTCGGGAGGAAGGCGTGGCTCTTTTGCGGCTCCGATCGCGGCGGCCAGCGGGCGGCGATCATGTACGGCCTGATCACCACGGCGAAGCTCAACGACGTCGATCCCCAAGCGTGGCTCGCCGACGTGCTGGCCCGCATCAACGACATGCCCCAAACCCGCCTGCGCGAACTCCTCCCCTGGGAATGGAAGGCAATCCGCGAGCAGACGAAAGCGGCCTGACCGCGGCTCTCAGCGGATGCTTACGATGCACCAGTCCCCGGCTTGGTCCGTTCGTCACGTGGCCACCCGCATTCACGGGTGCGATCTCGCTGTAACCTGGCGTCCTGAATGCTGGGTATGGACCGTAACCGTTGCCGGCGAACAAGTTGCCAGCGGGAGATCGCGCAGCCAGGAGGGCGCCCAGAATGCTGCCGTGCAGGCAGCACGGCGCCACGCGGACGATGGTGGCAAGGTGCAACTCCCATTGTTCTGAGATCGACGGCGACCTCGTCGGTCATGCAGCGGTTGCGCACAGCAATCCTGCGGCCGCAAAGACGCGGGTCGGGCTGATCTGTCGGGTTCTCACGGCGGGGGTATGCGCGGGCGCCTGCACATCGAGGCAAGCCCGTCCGGATCGAAAGTGCTGCACCAGTGAAAGAAGAAGAGATTTCCGCGCTGGTCAGGCTGCTTTTGCCAATAGCCACTCCTTCAGCTTCGACCACCGGTGCCCCTCCTGCCGTGCCCGCACCGCCGTCCCGAGCGCCTTCCGCTGGCCCACGACGACGACCAGCCGCTTCCCGCGGGTAACACCGGTGTAGACGAGATTGCGCTTGAGCATCGTCCAGTGCTGCATCGCCAGCGGGATGACGACGGCCGGGTATTCCGAGCCCTGGCTCTTGTGGATCGTCGTCGCATAGGCCAGAGACACCCTATCCAGCTCGCCGAAGTCGTAGGGGACCTCCCGGCCGTCGAAGTCGATCAGCAGTTCGCTGTTCTCGGGGTCCATTGCGGTGATGACGCCCAGGTCCCCGTTGTAGACCTCCTTCTCGTAGTCGTTTTCGGTCTGCATCACCTTGTCGCCAACGCAATAGGTCCAGCCAAAGCGCTCGACCCGGACATCGCCCGGCGGGTTCAGGACCGCCTGGAGTTCCACATTCAGCGACCGAGAGCCGAGACCGCCGCGGTTCATCGGACAGAGCACCTGGACATCGCGTACGGGATCGAGGCCGAAACGCTTCGGGATCCGGTTTCGAACGACCTCGATCAGCTTGCGGACACCGTCCTCGGGCTCCACCGCTTCGACGAAGTAGAAGTCTGAGCCTTCTACGGGTGTCAGGTCCGGCATCTGCCCCTGGTTGATGCGGTGGGCATTGACGATGATGCGGCTGGCCGCTGCCTGCCGGAAGACCTCGGTCAGGCGCACGACAGGCACGGCGCCGGATGCGATTATGTCAGCCAAAATCTGCCCCGGCCCCACCGACGGCAACTGGTCGACATCACCGACCAGGATCAGGGCCGACCTGTCGGGAACCGCCTTCAGCAGTGCGTTCATCAGCGGCACGTCCACCATGGACGTCTCGTCGACGACGAGCAGGTCGCACTCCAGCCGGTTCTCCTCGCTGTGCTTGAAGCCTCCGGCAGCCGGGTCGAAGGCAAGCATCCGATGGATCGTCCTGGCCTCCATTCCGGTGCTCTCCGAGAGCCGCTTGGCCGCGCGGCCGGTCGGGGCGCACAGCAGGATGCGGATGTGCTTGGCGGCCAGGATCTTCAGGATGGAGTTGACCAGCGTCGTCTTACCGACGCCCGGGCCGCCGGTGATGACCATCACCTTGGATGCCAGGGCAAGCCGGACAGCCTCCCGCTGGCTCGGCGCCAGCGTCAGTCCCGTCCTCCCCTTCACCCACTCCAGCGCCTTCTCCATGTCGATGGCGGGCCAGGGCAGCGTCCCGCCCGCAAGTCCCCGCAGCCGGGCGGCGATGGCCTGCTCGGCCCGGTACAGCCCGGCCAGAAAGACGCAGCCCCTACCCTCCAGTTGGTCGGCTATCACGGCGCCGTCCCGAAGCTCGTCCGCCAGCGCCCCGGCCACCAGATCGGTGCCAACCTCCAGGAGCTCGCTGGCGAGCTTCTCCAAGTCCTCCACCGGCAGACCGCAATGCCCCTCGTCCATCGCTTCAGCCAGCGCATAGCCGATGCCCGCCCGGACGCGGACCATGGCCGTCTTCTCGATGCCCAGCTTGGCCGCGATCTGGTCGGCCGTCTTGAAGCCGATGCCGCGGATGTCCCGGGCCAGCCGGTATGGGTTCTCGGTGATGAGTTGGATGGCCTCCTGCCCATAGGTCTTGTAGATGCGGACGGCCCGGGAGGTCCCGACGCCGTTGGCGTGCAGGAACAGCATGATCTCCCTGATCGCCCGCTGGTCGGCCCATCCCTTTACGATGCGGTCGGCCCGCCTGGGCCCAATGCCGGTGACCTCGCGCAGGCGAGCAGGTTCGGCCTCGATGACGTCGAACACGGCCTCGCCGAACGCTTTAACGAGCTTCTTCGCGTAGACCGGGCCGATTCCCTTGATCATGCCAGAGCCTAGGTACTTCTCGATGCCCTCCAGCGTGGTCGGCTGGGTTGCCTTCAGGAAGGTGGCCTTGAACTGGAGGCCGTGGGTGCGATCGTTGACCCAGCTGCCGCTCGCCTGAATCCACTCCCCGGCCGAGATCATCGCCGCATGGCCGACCACCACGACAAGGTCCCGATGCCCCCGGACTTTCACCCGGAGCACGCAAAAGCCGGTCTCGGCGCTGTGAAAGGTCACGCGCTCCACCAGCCCGGCCAGGGACTCCGTTGATAACGCGATAGCTTGCCCGCTCATGCCGGGATTGTGCTGGATTCCCGACCGTGAGACCAGATTTGTCAGCTCCGCCCCAGTTTTCCCGTCATCCAGCTCCTCCAAGACGTTGGCTTGTTCGGTGCGGCCGGGAACGCCGGCGCCCCCAAGCAGCGGCGGCGGCGGCAATCTAGTCGCTCCGCCGTATCACCCCGATGTCAGGGGGCCGCCTTGCCGCGACCACGGCCACGCCCTGTCGGTTTTTCCGGTGCCACTGGCGCGGGTGTCTGAGCGCGACGCCCAAGCCCCATACCCTTTGCCAGTTCGGATCGAGCCGCCGCGTAGGCGGGTGCCGCCATCGGGTACTCCGGCGGCAGACCCCATTTCGCCCGGTATTCGTCGGGCGCCAGGTCGTGCTCGACGCGCAGGTGACGCTTGAGAAGCTTGTTCTTCTGCCCGCATTCCAGGCAGGTGATCGTGTCTTGCGACACGGAACGCTTGATGGGGACGGCCGGCTGCTGGACCTCCGATCGCGCCGATGCGGGGTTGCTCGCGGTGGAGAGTGCCCCGTAGATCCCGCGCAGCACCGCAGGGATCTCAGCCACTGCCAGGGTATGGTTGCTCAGGTACGCGGACGCAATCTTGGCGGTGATCTGCACCAGGCCTGCTTGATCAAAGCGATCCTCATGGTTCTGCTCGGACATTCAAAGTGTCTCCACTGTCGGTGCAAGACGGTGATGCGGGCCGCCAAACTAGCACGAAGAACGGCATTCATCACAGTGTAAACTCAACAACGAAAACTCGGAGATCAGCATTTTTTATCTTGTTCTATGCGCTGTGTACGATATACTTCCTTTCATCGGCGCCGCCCTCCCCCACAATTCCGGAGTCCCCTATGTTCCAGTACACGCTGGACATCTTCTCCGATTCCGCTTCAGTTCCGATCTCTGGGCTTGGCCCAGTTTCGGTTCCTTTCTTCGAACCGGACTTGGCAAGCTATGACCATTTCCTTATAGCATTCAGCGGGGGCAAAGACAGCGTTGCACTGGTCCTTGACCTGCTGGAGCGTGGTATTGATCCTGAAAAAATTGAACTTTGGCACCATGATGTTGACGGTCGTGAGGACCACGGCAATTTCATGGACTGGCCGGTCACGGCAGATTACTGCCGCAAGTTCGCTGCAGCCTTTGGGTTGCGCATTTATTTCTCCTGGCGAATCGGTGGCTTCAAGCGTGAACTCCTGAAGACTAACGCCATGATCGCGCCGGTGGCCTTCGAAACACCTGAAGGCGTGAAGGTGGCCGGTGGAGAGCGCGGCGAAGTCGCGACCCGGCGGCGCTGGCCAGCGCTCTCGCCCAATCTGCGCATTCGCTGGTGCAGTGGTGGTTTGAAAGTGGATGTAATGTCTATTGCGATCAACAACCAAGAGAGGTTCCGAGGCAAACGCGTCTTAGTGATGACCGGAGAACGGGCAGCGGAGAGCACCAACCGGGCCAAGTACCTACCGTTCGAGAACCATCGCTGCAACGCACCTGGTAGACGGGTCAACCGGACAGTCCATGTCTGGCGATCCGTGCACGCCTGGAGCGACGAGGATGTCTGGGCGATCATCAGGCGACATGGGGTTGTAGCTCATCCCTGCTACTACCTGGGATGGGGGCGGGCGTCCTGTGCCGCGTGCATCTATGGCTCGCCGTCGCAATGGGCCAGCCTGCGCGTGGCAGCGCCCGAGATGTTTGGCGTGATCTCCACGATGGAGGGCGAGCTGGGGCACACCATCCAGCGGGACGAAACGGTCACGCAGCGCGCTGACCGTGGGCGTGCGCATGACATGGATCCGGAGACCATCCGCATCGCCATGTCCCGCACCTACGAAGGACTCATCCGCGTGGCTACCGCGGACTGGCACCTGCCGAAGGGCGCATACGGCGAGAACGCCGGCCCCTGCTGACCGCCGGAGGTCTCCTTCTCCTGGTCGGGCTCACTTCGCCCTGTCGGACAGCCTCCTCTCCGGGTATGCTCCCGCCGAGAGGTGCAGCCCGATGTCCTACCGTAACAACCACCGCAACCGCTTGGCACTGTGCGCCATCGCCATCGGCATGTGCATGCTGGTCGTGGCAAGCCAGCTACTCCCGTGGCTGCACACAGCGACCCTGATCGCGGGCGCGGTCATCGCGGTCGTCCTGCTGGCGTTCCTTGGTTTCCGCTACACGGCGTTCTGGCGCGACATCTGGATCATGCGCCGCGCATTCAACCAGGCGGTCGACGAGGCGAACGAGCGCCGGAGCCTCGAGCCCTTGTCGCGCTTGGACGCCAAGAAATACGACTGAGAACCCACGCGATCCTCTAACGCTTTAAATCGATGCTATGCGCTGACATCCGCTCTAGTTCGAGCATCCGCGAGCGGGCGGCACTTGCGGGTAGGCGATCACGGTAAGGCGCTGTGCGTCCAATGCCACATGCAGGTAGCAGTCCGAGGATCGGTAGAACATTCCCGCAATCTCAATGGTGAGGCCAGCCCTGGCGGCGAGTTCGTCGAGACACGTCTTGGCCGTCTGCAGCGACGTCATCAGATAGGGCTCCGCCACAGAAGAGCCGATCCGAAGTAGATTGTGCGTGGTCTCTTTGGGCGCTATTGGCACCGCTCCCGCAAGGCCACCGCCAATGGGGGAGGCGCCGATCAGCAGACCGGTATCCTCGGCCGATATGATCTCCGCCCGAGACGGGTTTATCGGATAAGAGCCGACCGCAAGCACGAGGCGGCGTCGTCGGATCAACTCCTCCAAATGTCCAACCGGCATCATGGCCACCCCGGCGGCGGCAGGCTCCTGGCCCGCATGATCGGCGATCATTGGGGCACCTCCTCAGCTTGCGCAATTTCGGCCCTCGCAGCGCGCTCAATGCACCGTTCCAGAACCAAGTCGGCGACCCTCGCTAGGACTTGGGCCTCCACAGGACCGCGTCCGGTCAGGAGGGCGCGACGCACTTCATTTTTTGCCTCCGGGGTGACGGCGTCCGAGATCGCCATCGCCGCTACTGTGACGTCAGGAGCGGAGCGTTGGATCATTGCGACGTATTGTTCGAGAGCACTACCTGGAGGGCCATAGACGACGACGAAATGCATGGCGGACGCTCGCGCTATTCCAGGGAGGATTCCCGACCGAAGTGGCAAGCTTGGCGACGTCAGTCGACACTTAGCCGTACCGTACGGACACAATGCTCACGTGATGTGTTGCATAACCGAGTATGCATCCTTAGAGTGCCCTTCCTTTGTGTCTCGCTATTATTGCGCGACTTTCCGCAAAAGGACAATCCTACCCTTGGTGTTATGGCGAGGTCCGCCCAGGCGCTGCTCTCTCGCCAGCGTTGTCTCCTACCGGAGGTGACGCTGGGCTGGAGCCTGATCCTGACCGCCAGAGGCAGGTTCTTGGCGCTCCAATTCTGGCGGCGCTCGGTCTGACGACTGCAGGCCAGGTGGCAATAGTTGCCGCAATCCTACCCAGGGGGACCTCCCCGCCCCCCGACGCCCTCGGAGACGAACGCGGGGGACCGGATGGTGTGCAAGCGAGCGAACGGGTGCTCGACGTGCGGGGCAGCTATCGCGAGCTGCGCGACATCGCCTGCCGCCTGACCGTTCGGCAGACGGGAGGCTATGCCCGGCGCACCGACCCGAGGCCCGCAAACTCGCCTCACGGCATGGGGGCTGCCCCGGCGTACCGGGACTGCGGACAGATTGAACCGCCCGGTGGTTAATCTTCCACAGGCTCGTCAAGATCGAAGAACCGGCGTGCGAACTGGTCAAATTGGGGAACGGTGAAGTCGATGAGGCCATGCTGCGGGGCGTACACGAACCCCTTGCGGATCAGGGTCGCACGCGCCGGGCCGATCTGATCCACTTTCTTGTGCATGTGGGCGGCCACATCGGCAATGCGGTAGGGGCCGCTGCCGATCTCCGCCATGGCGGCGAGGAATCTCTTCTCGCCGGTCGTCGCCCGGTCGATGCGGACCTTGAAGAAGCTCGCATCGAGGGCCTTCGTAGCCTCAAAGCGTGCGATCTCGGCGTCAACCTTGGTGATCGGGCTGGCGAGGGCCTGCTCCCAAGCGTGTTTACCGAACTCCTGAATGAAGTACGGATAGCCTTCTGTGATGTCTAGAATGTGCTCCACGGCGTCCGGGGCAAAGTGGACGTCCCGCTCCCGGGCCGGGCCGACCAGGGCCTCGGCTGCGGCGGCGCGGCGCAGGTTCTCGACAGGTCGAAAGTCGAAGAGCCGCTCTGCGTACGATCGCGCGTCGCCGGAAAGGGCGGCGATCTGCGGCAGCCCGGCGCAGATGAAGACGATGGGCAGAGCCTTCTGCGAGATCCGGTGGCTGGCGGCGATCAGCCCAGCGAGGCCGGCATCGTCGAGGTACTGCACCTCATCGATCAGCAGTCCGACGGGCGTTCCGGATGACCGCGCCGCCTCGCCAAGCGCCACGAACAGGTCGGTGAGGTCGGACTTTAGGTCCCCGGAGTCGGCTTGTCCGAGCGCGGCATCGACGTCGAACCTGAACTCCGGCCCGTCGGGGATTCCAACGGTGAAAGCCTTCAGCACCCGGAGGGCGGAAATCCCGAAGTCCTTGGCCCGCTCAAACATATTGGCCCGGAGAAGCAGCTTCCGGACGGCTTTGGCAATCTCACCGCGAAAGTCGATCCCCTCCGCCAATTCCATGTGCTCGATGCGGTAGCCTTCCTCCTCAGCTATGCGCTCGGCCTCGTTCAGCAGGACGGTCTTCCCGACGCCGCGGAGGCCGTAGAACATTATCGAACGCTGCGGTGCGCCTCCCTTCACCATCTTATACAGCTTGGTGACCGCATCGATTTCGGCCTGACGGCCCGAAAGGATCAGCGGGCGCGTGCCGGCCCCTGGGCGATACGGGTTGCAGTAGGGATCCAATGCACGACTCCAGCAATCCGTCCTGGTAAGAGGCGTCACTTATAGCGGAGGCGTCCTGAGTGTTCACGCGATTCTCCCGCACGGCTGTCACGTCACCCGGCGGATGGAAGTCTCCGGCGTTTACGGCCCAGCTGCGTCCGCCGGCAGTTCTTGCGGGCACCCAAACGACGTTAGGTCGATGGCCGCCTCCAGGAAGGCGAACACGTTTAGTCCCACTGACCATCCCCGTTGCCGGTCGCGGCTGGTGAGCTCGACGGTGCCGTTCATCGCCCACACACCCTCGTCTCGAGGGGCGCTCCCGTTGTCGTAGACCGGACGGAAATCGGTGGCGTGAATGATCTTGTTGCAGCTATCGCGAATCCCCAGTTCCCCGCTGCCTTCGTAGAACTGTCCGAACGGGCCCTGCTCGTCGTCGATCCTCCTCCTGTGATCAAGGTAACCGGGCGATTCCCTGAACTGGTCGTCGAACGTTCGGACGAGAACTGCAAGCTTCAGCAGGCTTCGGGAAAGCTCGGCCTCGGCGGTTCTGTGATGCAACGCGGCAAGGTTTGGGAACTCCCAAGCGGGTTCCACGTCGTCCTCGACCCAGAGCGCCGGCATGGCGACGCTGGCCAGCACGACGTGCAGGCACTCGAGGCAGAGGCTCCGAATTTCGTCGCGGTCAACGACGTGCGGCTTGTCAAACTCGTGCCAGTACGGGTTCTCGGTGGGATGCCTCGGCTCGGTCATCGTTCATCTCTGTCTGCGGGTAAACGCCGGCACTATGCGGCCAGGGCACATCCGCTTGCAAAGCGTCCGGCGGAGTCTTCTCCTTCACGGAACTCCGACACGGAAGTGTTCAGATTGTCCAGTACCTCGGTGCAAAATGTGAATAAGGGAGCGTGCCGGCTGCAGCCGCTGGGGTGGGTGAGCCAGACAATGACGTATTTCTCAGCACCATCAGCGTCTGTCAGATTTCGATCAAGCCCACCCTGAGTCGGCTTCCGTTCCCGCTCGAGCGGTTAAACGCCCGGTTAAGGGAGACTCCTACCGGGTGGATTGCTGGAGCGGGGCCTGCCCCTGACCGCCAGAGGCAGGCTCTTGACGCTGCACTTCTACCGGCGACTGGTCTGACGACCGCAAGCCAGGAGGCGGGGAGGGCGTCATCAGGACCACGAGCGGCGTGCATCCGGCAAGCGTCAGTAGCGCGAAGGCGGCGAAGGCAAGGCTCTTGAGCTTCATTGTCTGAGTGCGATTTTGAAAGAACAAGGGCGGACATTCTACCGTATTACTCAGACAACGGTCAATAAAAATTCGGTTGATTGCGCTCGCATCTTGCGACAAAGCCCGAAACAGGCTTAAATACATGAAGCCGTTATGGAGCTTCCACCATGCTCTCCTTGGTCAAACGAATGGCCGCCGCGATGATCCCGCAGAACATCTATGACGAAACCTCGCCTAGCAGCGAACAGTTCGCCGCAATCCGTGCGATTGAGGACTGGTACAGCGACAAGCGTGCGCCGCAGGTTTACTTCCTCGGCGGCGGCGCCGGCACCGGCAAGTCGTACACGGCCAATAAGGTGATCGAACGCCTCAAAGAGCGGAACAAGGTCAAGAAGGTGGCGTCCGGGGCCTATACGGGGAAGGCTGCGCACATCCTGCGCAAGAAGGGGGTCAAGGACGCGACGACCATCCACCAGATGATCTACGAGCCCCGCGAGGACGAAGAGACGGGGGAAATCTATTTCGTATCCCGTATCGACGGGCCGGCCGCAGAGGCGGACCTGATCGTGCTGGACGAATGCTCAATGATCGACGAGAGGCTGGCCAACGACATCCTGATGTTCGGCAAGAAGGTGTTGGTCCTCGGCGACCCGTACCAGCTTCCGCCCATAAGCGGTGCCGGCGCATTTACGAAGAGCGCCCCCGACTTCCTCCTGCGCGAGATCCACCGGCAGGCCAAGGAAAGCCCGATCATCCGGCTGGCGACCATGATCCGCAATGGCGAGCTGCCGCGCCGTTTCGGGTCCGCCGGTTCGGCCCACGTTCTCCCGCTCACCCCCCAGACCCAGCGCCTCGTCGCCCGCCGTACGACGCAGACGCTGTGCGGGGTTCACAAAGTCCGCTTTGCCTACACGAGCCGCCTGCGTGCGCTGCACGGGTTCTCCGGCCCGATGCCAATGCGGGGGGAGCCCGTCATGTGCTGCAAGAACAACCGCGACGCAGCGCTCTTCAACGGCATGATGGGCATCATGACGGCCGACGCCGAGCAGGGCTTTGAGAAAGGGGAGGGCGTCTTCAACCTGTCGGTCCTGATCGAGGATGAGGCGAAAAGACGCAAAGACCTACCCACGTCGCCATGGATGTTCCAACAGCACTTTAATCACAGCATCACCCGCCCTAAGATTAGAAAAGGTATTGAAGAATTCGACTTTGGCTATGTCCTGACTGTCCACAAAGCACAGGGCAGTGAATGGGACAGCGTGACGGTCATTGACGACTCGCGAGTCTTTCGCGATGACCGCTGGCGTTGGCTTTATACCGCGGTCACTCGCGCCAGCGATGAACTGGTGCTCCTCCTGAGAGAAGACCTTGGCGGCCGGTGGAATATGCCGGTGTTCGATGACTGCGAATTGCAGCTCGCTGCCTGATCTGCACGAACTCGCGTCGCTCCTCGTCCTACCGGCACAACAAAAACGCCAAGGCTTGCACCAGCTTCGGCCCGCAGGAAACATCGTACAGGGCGCATTATATTGTTGCAGCCATGCGCTTTGTACGATACTTTTGCTGTGTTCCCCAAACACGTCCGAGGCTCCGATGCCCACTATTCATCCGCCGCCCGGCTCTCAATCCGACCTTTTCGGCCCGCAAAAGCTCCCGCTTTGGCAAACCACGAACATTCGCTGGATCATTGAGGAAGGCGAACACAAAGGGCGGCGCTGCATTCTGAAAAGCAGCTTCGACACCAAAGACGGTATGAGGTTTGGTCGCGTGGTTTTGGAAGACACGCGCGAGGAGATCGTCCTGCCGGTGGCGGACTTCCGCCTCGTGATGGAAACCGTTGTGCCGCCGGGCCTGGAACCTTTCAGTGTCCGCCGCCGCCCGATCCCGAGCCTGCCCGTAGCTACCTCCCTGACCTCAATGAGGGTTCGGCCGGTCGAGGCTCCCCCCGTCCGAGCCGCGTAAATGCCGGTCGGCGGTTACCCCTTCTCGGTTCCCCGACATCAGCCGCCGACCGCATCCCACCGCTCCCCACACCGCCCAACAGCCCCTCATCCCTGGAAAGAACCGCACCATGCCACACAGCAAGGGCGACCGTGTTTGCCTGACCCACCCGAAGACCAAGCAGACGGTCAACGCCGTCGTGTTCAAGATCGCGGCCAAGGTTTCCGTCGTCACCGACGATCTGGAGATTTTCACCGGTGGTCCCGCCGTCTTCACCCCGTCCAAGGTGCCCATCCCGTCCAAGCTGCACGATTTCCTGGCGAACCTGACGCTCGAGAAGGGAGCCCGCGTCGAATACGAACATGAGGGGGCGATGGTGTACGGCGTCGTCAGCAAGGGCGGAGAGAATGTCGTCGTCGTCCTGGATGGGGGGCGTCAGGAGAGCCGTGGCCCGGCCTACCTCTACCATCGGTCCAACCACCCCCTGCCGGTTGATCCGCCGTCGGACATGGACAGATGGGCCGTTACGAACTACCGCGAGGTCAAGGCTCTGAGCGAGGAGACCCCGTGCTTTACGGCGACGATCACCTATGACGGTAAGCCGGTTCTACTCGCCGACAATCGCGGTCAGGGAGGTCCCAACGGCTATGCCACCCACCCGAAGGCTCCCAAGGGCACCAAGTGGGAAACGAAGCTGCTCGACGACGCAAAGGCCTGGGCCGAGCAGTTCGGCTGCGCGCACCCGGTTCCCGGCGAGACGGATGACTGGCTGGACTGGCATGTGACGGAACGGCCCTTCGGTGTCACCGCGGCCGCGCACTTCGCGAACTGGAACGCCATGACGGCCAGACTGCGCAAAGCGGAGGACTGATGGCGATGCAGAGCCCCTCATCTCCTGTCTGGTGCCTTCCAGGCGACGACATGCCGATGGTCGAGCCGACGGCTACGCGGGCCGCACTGGCGTCATGGATCGCGGCACCCGACGCCCTTGTTGAAGGCCGCTGGCTCGTAGCCGTCGTCGTCACCCGACGCCGGGTGTACGACGGGGCGCTTGGCCGGCGCGTGACGCGGGACTGGCGGATCGGCCACTTCCTTATCTGGCGCGATGGCCAAGCCGCTCCGACGCTGGATCGGCAGATTTACCGAGAGGTTCTGCAGGAGGCTCGTGCTTACGGTGTCGACCAGAGCGTGGTGCATGGGCGACTCTGCACCATCGGCGGAACGCGCATGAGCTTCGAGCAATTCGGTGTGCGGTCACGGACCCAGCGCGAGGGGCTGGCCGAATGACCGAATCCCGTTTTGCCCGTCACCAGCCGCCTGAGGCCGTGGATTATTGCTTCGACGGCCGCTGCAAGACTGGCGCTTGCCTCGGGTTCTGCACGAAGGACCGTAAAGCCCGTTACGCGGAAGCGGCCAACTGGTTTCGGGAGGGTGGCTGCGTCATCTGCACCCACGATAGCCGGGTTATGGGAGACCACATGACCGGTCGCGCTGGGACAATCCGGCGGGTCTGCGGGTCACCCTTCGATGACCACTGCTATGTCGTGTTCCCTCCCATCGGGCGTGAGCGCAAACCGCGCGAGCGCATGATGGAATTGCGCCAGCTGGAGCCGTTCGATCCCGATGCTCCGTGGCGTCCGGTGCTGGACGCTGAGCAGCTCCGCACCCTGGCCGCGATCCAGGCGGCCCCCTCAGCACCGCTTGTCTGGGGCCGGGAGCGGAACAGCCGCTGGCGTCTGGCCCGGACCCTCGCTGCATTGGGCGTCGTCCGGCACTCGCCGGGCAAGAGAGCGTGGCTTGAACCGTGGGCACTCACAGAAAGAGGGCAGGGAGCACTTGCGCTGCTCGCCCAACCGCCGACGAGCTAGAACCCGGTAATCGCGGGCGAAAAGCGAAATCGCATCGGCCACGTCTTCCAAGGCGTGGCCGCTGGTGTTTGTTGTTCGCTGTCCCACATGGACAATTGGAAATACAGATTTCACTCTGCGTAAGAGCCAGACTTCGTAGAGGTGCAGAATAGCGGCAAATAAAACCGGAGCGCGCCGCATTTTTTGATTGCCTTATGCGCTGTGTACGATACATTTGCCTCGTTCCCCAACATGCAAGGCGACCGCAGCTATGCCTGCACCCGAAACTTTGGCACCCGCCATGACCGCTCCAATTGCGGCCACCTCCATCGACAAGCGCCTGTTCGCGACGTTCCGACCGCAGGCCTGGGTCAATGATCAAGCCGTGGACATCGACGGCGCGACCCTGATCGACGTGACCGACAAGGTGCTGGAACTGAACGCCGATGAAATTCGGGCTCTGCCCGACAGCCCGGATAACGACTTCCTGGCCGAAGGCACCGCCGAACTGGACGCCCACGGTGGCCCTTATGAGGTCGATGTGGACGCGGGTGACCTGTGCGCCTTTTTTGGTGTCGCCGACATCGACGATCTGACCGACGAACACGTTGCCGGAGCGAAGCCCCTCCGCACCGTCACGATCTCGGTGGAGTACGGCATGACCATGCAGGCCTATGGCCGTACGGCCATGCCGCTCGTCGTGCCGGCGGACACTGCCGATGAAGATCTGGTTGCGCTGGCGCGCAAGGCTGCTGCGGAGGCCTTCAAGAACGGCAAGCTGATCGACAGCTGGAAGGTGGACGCCAGCAGCGCCGATGGTTATCGCGTCGTGTCCATGTCCGACGCCGATGAACGGGACATCGACCCCGATGGCTTCTCGCTGCAGGACAATGGCATGCGCTACCTCACCGCGGCCGAGCGCGCCGTGTTCGACAGCGCCGCCGGCCGCGCTCTGCTGGTTCACCTGCCGGATATGCTGGCTCTGCTCAATGACGCGCTGCCGACCATCGCCGCCATGGCTGGTTACAAGACGCCAACCCCCCAGGTCGACGATTTCATCGGGCTGGAGCGAGACATCACGAAACTCCTTGCGGTGGTGAGCGGCGACAAGGATGCCAGCACCAACAATGACGATGAAGACGTCTGCCGCACCTGCCACGGCCCCGGCGCGACCGGCGATGATGCCTTCGATGGCGAATGCCCATCCTGCGCCGACAAGTCCGACGAAGCTCTCCACGCCGAGCTTGGTGCGGCAGGCCCGGTATGAGCGTCTCCGTCACTCAAGGTGTTCTGCCCAACGCCGAAGACCGCATCCGCCTGCTGAAGATGGGACCCGATCCCTGTCCAATTGAGCCGGGGGCCACCGGCACGGTCAAAGCCGTGAACATGTTCAAGTTCGGACCACCGGGGCATGGGCAAATCCGTGTCGACTGGGACAATGGCAGGTCCTTGATGCTCGCCCTGCCGGAAGACGAGTTCGAGATCATCGCCTAACCGCTGCGGGCGCGTTCCCTGGAGCGCGCCCCCGTCCTTGGCTCCTTGACGCTTGAAGCCAGCGCCTGAGCCCACCAGCGGCACCTGCGTCCCCCCCGCTTGCTGCCATTCCCGCACCGGGAATCCGACCGCGACACCGGAGCACTCCATGGTCGTCTTATCCCCTCTCCCGATCCTGTGCGCTGCCGAGTTGGACACGCTCGCGGGGATCCATGCTGATCCCGCCTGCTCCATCATCGGCACAGGCACGGTACCGCCAGACCGTCTGCTGGACCTCCACGGCACGGGCGTCTTGGTGAAACCCGCCTACTACGAGCGCGACGGCAAGCCCTGGCCGGTGTCGGCGCGCGGCTTGGCGGTCCTCCGCCGCGCGGGACTGATCGCGGATGTGCCTCCGATTGAGTGCGTCGCCGCCGTCCGACAGGGGAGCGGATATGCCGCCATGGAAGGTGCGCCCGTTCAACCCTGGCACCTCATTCTCGACCGGCATCCCTACGCCATTCCGGTCAAGGGCGAGGTGCCGCTCACCCCTGGCTGGACCCATGTGTTTTCCGGCCATGACGGGCCGGGAACCAGCGACTGGTTCGTGCTGCTCCGGCTTCCCCCAAAGACGCCGGGCACCCGGATACGCGTGGTCCATCGGGAGCCTGGCTTCTCGCTGTCCAGCACGGAGGGGATGACCGGAACTCTGTCGACCCCACCGTTCGCTGGCGAGTGCAAGAGCTGCAGCTATCCGAACAGCCCCTACTCCTGGTTCATTCCGGACGGGGTGTGGAAGTCGTACTGGAACACTTGCGTGACCCGGCTCGACAAGGTGGAGCTGTTGCCGTGACGGCCGGCATCTATCGCAGCAATCTCGCCACCTAAACGGCCGGCCCGTCGGCCGGAGTGCAGGCCCTTTCGCTCGCCCCTGTTTCGCGCCCTGTCCGTCACCCGTCTCCGTGACCTCAAGCCGATCAGGGCCGCGACCACCTGTTGGTTCACGGGCCTCCGCGCAATCGCGCCGCCCTAGCCGTCTTCGTCCGCCCCCGACACCAGAGCGCCGCCACACAGCCGCCGCTACACCCGGACTCTGCCAATGAACATGCTTTCCAAGGCTGATCGCCAGCTCGCCATCGACTTCGACCGCGACTACACCATCCCGACATGCATCCATTGCGGCGAGCCGCAGGTCGTGGAACTGGCCGAAATCTGGTCGGATCACTCCTTCATGATCTCCACCTGCTGCCATCTGCTTTATGAGGAACTGGTTTATGAGATGGCCGATCCGGACTTCCGCACGTCCCTGCTGCAGAACCTGCAAGCGGCGGAGCACCTGGGCGCTGAGCGGCTGCGTCGGGTGGCCGATCAAGACGGGCAGCTACTCTTGGATTGCGAGTTGGAAGTCGCGCCCATCGCCTTTTCCAGGATGAAAGCCTTCGTCCAGCGCCACCACGATCACTGCCCGCCTCCCGTCTGTTGGCGGTATGGCGCTGGCATCTGGAACGGTCACACGCTGGTAGGCGTCGTTTCAGTTGGACGGCCAGTGGCCCGGATGCTGCCGCAGACGGCCTGGGTGGAGGTTAACCGGCTGTGCGTTGATCGGAGCCTCCCGGACACGCTTCGGTACAAGGCCTGCTCGACCCTCTATGCCTGGGCGGCCTCTGAGGCTGCCCGGAGGGGGTTCGACCGCATAATCACATACACGCTCTCGACGGAATCCGGCATGAGCCTCCGCTACGCCCGCTGGAAACCCGAGCACGTAACCCGACCGAAGAGTTGGAACAGCCGGAGCCGCCAGAGGGTCGACAAAACGCCCCTGGTACCGAAGGTCCGCTGGGCACGCGACCTCAAGGCGGCACGTCCGGCACTCCAAGACTGAGGGAGCAGCGCATGCATACTCCGCGGGTCTGGCTCGCCGCGGCTTCTCGGCGTCGAAGCACGACGTCGGGAGACCGGCCATACACAGAGCATATCGTCCGTCACGAACGGGCAGCCGGGGCGAGCTTCGCCAAGTCCAACTCGCCCTCGGCGCCCCACCCGGCGGTGCCGGCCTTCACCTCGGGCCGGAACGCCTCATACATCCGGAACGCCTGCCGTGCGAGGTCCGCCGGTGGCAATGAGTGGGCCAGCACCGTCATGGCCTGACGCACATCCTCCAGGTCGTCCCCAAACTTCCCGGCCAAGTACCGGTTCACGCTCGCCGGCGTGATCGGCTTGCCTTGACGGACCGCACGCAAGCCGCCCTTGGTGTGCACGGCGGGGACCGACCGTCCCATGAGGTGAAGGTGGATCTCTTCGCCATCTTGGAGCGCCTTGCGCTGATCGCTCACCGTCTCTGGGGTCGGCTCGAAAATTCCCAGCCGGACACCTTTGGCATGCGCTGTGAGGCCCGATAGAGCCTTTCCCATAGTGAGGGCCTCATCACGGTCCAGACCTAGCCGTTCCGCGACCACTGCAGCCCACAGCGTCAACACCGGTGCCCTGTTGATCATGATCTTGCGATGCGATGGCGACATAGTTCGATCCTTGTGTTAACGCCCTCATCTGAACGGAGCCTCAGATAAGCGGTTCCGTTAGGAGGGACTTCCAGAACGGGCGATGGAGAGTTGCGGAGATTGCCGCAGTCGCCGCAGCGGGTCTCTGGGCTGCAGACGACTAGCTGCCGCTAGGTGATGCTCTGCCGCCTTCGCCCATGCGTGACCTGCGCCAGATCCGACGCAGCTTGCGCCTTGGCGCTGCCGGCGGCGCCCTAACCAGGGATGACTGGGCAAGCCAGCGTCTGACTCGGACATCAAGTATTGCATTAGAAGCGCGCCTTGCCACCACCCCACCTAAAACGCATTACTATTGCTCCGCGTCCGACCGATACATTGAAGATACCTCACGCTTGTAGATGGCGGAGCTTAAAGTGTAGCGTTACGCTTCATTTATCGTTGCATGGCTGCGCTCTGTACGATATAACGGCGCTGTGTTCCCCACACTCCGCCCGCAGAGGCTCCCGCATGCAATCCGCTCCCGACTTTTCGCTTGTCATGAACCGCTACCGTTCCAGCGTCGGTGCCGCCGTCCAGGCCGGCACGCTGCCTCGCGGCTTCGGCATTGAGGTTCGCTGCACGCCCGCCGGCATGTTCACGGCTCTCAACGTCGAGGTCATTCGGTGTGAGGTTCTTGTTGTGGACCCCGCCCATGCCGCATCGCCAATGCCTGTTCTGAACACCGCCGGCGAATACCTGCGTAAGGTGCTGCTCAAGCTCGCAAATGAGAACGCCGGCATCGTGGGCGTGGTGAAGTACCGCCGCGATCTCTTGGCGCAACAGGCGTCCACGGTGCGCACGCTGGACGCCTCGGCGCTGGCCGCAATGGCGTGGGCTCCCCCGGCCAACGACTGCGCTCCGGAAGAGCCCCCGCCGCCCGCGTCGGCTGCTTGCGATGAAACGATGGTGAGCGGCTACGCTCTGCTCGCCGATCGCCTCTTGGAACGGATCAACGCCGGGGCGGCCATGTCGTCGGCGGAGCTTTTCAAACTGGCGGACGAAGCGTTCGGCGGAACCATGGGCGCGGGCGCTTACGTTGCCAAGGAC
The DNA here is from genome assembly GCF_008364795.1 of Azospirillum oryzae. Taxonomy (GTDB): domain Bacteria; phylum Pseudomonadota; class Alphaproteobacteria; order Azospirillales; family Azospirillaceae; genus Azospirillum; species Azospirillum oryzae. The sequence continues at coordinate 18,534 of NZ_VTTM01000013.1, forward strand.
GCCTATGAGGCGTCGGAACTGGCGATGAACCGCCATATTCGCGCCAACTCTGCCGTCTGGAAGCTGGACGTTGATGCGGACAGCGCCGTTCGGATCGCGTCAGAAATCGAGGCGGCGGCGGCTCTGTTCCCCACTCAGACCCGCCGCGATGGGGAAATGCTGGCGCTGCAACAGTTCTCGACGCCTCCCGCCTACGCCTACGCGCTGGCTTGGGCCGCGGGCGTGACTGCAGGCGACGTTGTGTTTGAGCCCAGCGCCGGGAATGGGGGGCTTGCGGTGCATGCCTCCAACGCCGGAGCTAAGGTCCACGTCAACGAAATCGCCAACCGTCGCAAGCTGGTTCTGCGGGCGCTCGGCTACGAGCCCACCGGCGAGAATGCCGAACAGGTCCACAACATCTTCGCGGGCAAGCTGACGCCTACCGTGGTTCTGATGAACCCGCCCTTTAGCCGGTCGATCCGCACGGGCGACAAAAAGGACCTGTCGGTGGCCGGCGAACACGTCGAGGCCGCGCTAAAGCTGCTGCCGAACGGTGGCCGTCTCGTCTGCATCACCGGCAAAAACACCGGGGCCATCGGCAATCGGGGCTCGTGGATCACGCGTATCCGCTCCAAATACGCCGTGCGGGCCAACCTGCTTGTGGGTGGTGCGCTCTACAAGGCTCATGGAACCAGCATCGAAACCCGCGTCGTGGTGATCGACAAGGTTCCGGCGAACAACACCACGCCGGTCATTGGGCAGGCGGACACCCTGGAACAGCTTATCCGCCTCCTGGCCCCGGTGCGCCGTACGTCCAAGGTGGACGACGACGGTGACGGCGCGGACAGCCGCTTTGCCGCTTACCGTCCGGCCCGCCTGGACACTGCCAAGCTGGGCCTGCCCACGCCGGCCCCGCATCCGGGAAAGCTCGTGGAAAGCTGGGCCATGTCGGCGGTCACGCCGCCGGAAATCTGGTATGTGCCCAGCTTCCCGGAAGACGTGATCGCGGAAGGAAAAATCTCGGCTGCGCAGTTGGAAGTCGTCTGCTACGCAGGTCAAGCGCACGCTCAATGGCTGGAAGCACATACCGATGGTGTTCCGTGGCGCCGTGCTTACTACATCGGCGATGGAACAGGGGTGGGCAAAGGGCGCGAGATCGCCGCGATTATCTTGGACAACTGGCACAAGGGCGTTCAACGCCATGTTTGGCTGACGAAGGACAGCACCAAACTCTTGAAGGCCGCAAAGCGCGACTTCAAGGCCTTGGGTGGCGATCCGGCCCTGGTGTTCCCATTGCGCGCCACCCCGGCGGGCGAGGCGGTGAAGGCCGCGCATGGCGTGATGCTCGTTTCGTTCGGAGAACTGCGGTCGAACCGCCCCGGTAAATCGCGGGTCCAGCAGATTGTCGACTGGCTGGGCTCAGATTTTGAGGGCGTTCTTGCCATGGACGAGTCCCACAAAATGGGCAACGCCATGGATGAAAAGGGGGAGAGGGGCCGCACGAAAGCGTCTCAAACGGCTTTGGCAGGAATCGATATTCAGCGTCTGCTACCAAAGGCGCGTGTCGTCTATATCTCGGCCACGGCTGCATCCGAAGTGCGCAATTTCTGCTTCGCTGATCGCCTCGGCATTTATGGACCGGGCACGCCGTTTCCCACCAAAGAGGCTTTCGTGTACCGCATCGAGGCCGGCGGCGTAGCCTCAATGGAGATCGTCGCCCGTGATTTGAAGGCCATGGGCTTGTTCTCGGCCCGCTCGCTGTCGTACGCCGACGTGAAGTTTGAGCGGCTGGTTCACGAGTTGGCCCCGGCTCAATTGGAAACCTACGATACCTTGGCTGATGCCTGGCAAATCGTGCTTTCCAACCTCGATGCCGCCATGGACTCAGCGGGTTCTAAGTCTGACGCCGGCGCCCGCAGCGCCGCCCTGTCGGCATTCTGGGGGGCCAACCAGCGCTTCTGGAATCAGGTTCTCACGTCCATGCAGCTGCCGACAGCGGTCCGTGAAATGGAGCGCGACATAGCCGCCGGTCATGCCGTGGTCGTCCAACTCGTGAATACCCTGGAAGCCCAGCAGGAACGCGCCCTGTCCAAGGAGGGCGCCATGGAAGCTCTCGACGATCTGGACCTGACGCCTCGTGACATTCTGATGCAGTATTTGGAGGCGTCGTTCCCCATTCACGCCTACGAGGAATACACCGACGAAGAGGGCAACACGCGGACCCGCCCCGTAATCGACGAAGCGGGGAACCGCGTCGTGTGCGCAGAAGCGGTCATGATGCGTGACGATATGCTGGCCCGCGTCGGCTCCCTCAAGGTGCCGCACGGGCCGCTGGAAGCCATCATCGACCATTTCGGCGTGGAAACCGTGGCCGAGATTACGGGCCGCTCCCGCCGGGTCGTCACCCTGGCCGATCCGGAAACCGGTCTGCCGACGCGCCAGATCCAAGCCCGGAGCGAGGGCGCCCGCCTCGCCGACATGGAAGCGTTCGCCAACGACAATAAGCGCATTCTGATTTTCAGCAATGCCGCCAACACGGGCGTGGATTTTCACGCGTCCAATCAGATCCCCAATCGTCGCCTGCGCCGTCATTACGTGCTGCAGGCGGGGTGGAATGCGAAAGAATGCACCCAGGCCCTGGGGCGCACCCACCGCTCCGATCAAGCGCAGGCCCCGGAATACATCTTGGTCACGACCAATCTTCGCGGCCAACTGCGGTTTATTACGTCCATCGCCCGCCGGCTGGGGGCGCTTGGCGCTCTCACGAAGGGGCAGCGCGACACCGGCAGCCAAGGGCTGATGTCGGAGCGGGACAATCTGGAAGGCGAGTACGGCACGGCGGCAATCAATCAGATCATCCTCGAACTGCACATTGGAAGCTCGGTTGCCGGGCTCACCATGGCTGAGTTTGAGCGCAAGCTGGGGCTCCGCCTGACCGATAAGGAAGGGAACCTCACTCGCAACAGCTTCCCTCCGGTGCGTCAATTCCTCAACCGCCTGTTGGCGTTGAAGGTGGCCGACCAGAACGCGCTCTTTGATGAGTTCCAAGATCGCCTTGATGAGCAAGTTCAGGCCGCGATTGATGCCGGGGTCTATAACCAGGGCGTCGAGGAATACCGGGCAGATCGCATCGAAGTGGTGAGCCCGCCGCGGACCGTGTACGTCGAGCCGTCGTCCAAGGCGGAAACCTACTACGTTCACCTCCGGGCATGGCACCGCCGCACGCCCCGTTCCTTCCATGCCGTTGCCGACGGACGGATGGGTGGCAAGAAGCGGGAGGTTACCGGCTTTGTCCGCGAGATCGCCACGGGGGCGGTGTTCGCGGTCGCCACGGCCCGCGCCCGGACGGACGACGCAGGGAGCGTGATCGCACAAGTCCGGCTTATCGGCCCCTACTCGGAACGCTTCGAGGAAGCCCGTAATCTGTCATCCGCTAAGGCCTTCGCCATCCTGTCCAGCAGCGAGGCCGAAACCCTGTGGCTTGAACAGGCGAGGGCGACGAAGGAACTGCAAGGCTACGATCTGAACCTCATTTGCGGCGTTCTGCTCCCTGTCTGGGACCGCCTGGATGCCGGGGGCCGGGTCTTCCGCGTGATCGATGAAACGGGCGCTCAGTACCTTGGTCGCCTGATCCATCCCGGACGCGTGCGTTCCACCCTGGCGAAGCTGGGCGCCGATCTGAATACGGCCTGGACCCCGGAAGAGGCCATTGACGCGGTTCTTACCGATGTGCGGCTGGATCTGGTGAACGGGTGGAAGCTCAAGCGCGCCCGCGTCAACGGCGAGTATCGGATCGAGGTCGTCGGGTTCCAGCCGTCGGATATCAAGCGTCTGGCCGACCTTGGCTGCCGGCGCGAAATTGTCCAGTACGCGACGCGCTTTTTCGTCCCGACCGCCGATGCGTCGGTGATGACCGCGCTTCTCCGCGTAGCGCCGGTGGCTGAGGACGACGCCGACGCAGCGGAAGCGGCCTAAGTCGGGAAAGGAACCTGTCCGGCACTTCGGGCAGGTTCCGCCGGCTCCCCGAAGGAGCAGGGGAGGGAATCAACTCGCCCCCTCTCCGCCACCCCCGTCCCTCGAATGTCGCGGTCGAACGCCAGTGCGGCGGGAAGGCGAGGCGGGCAGGGGAGCCGGCCAGGATCGGACCCCGACCCTGGATAGGAATGGATACGAAACATGGCGACGAACTACGGCCTGGGGCAGGCCAGCGGGCCTGAGCTACGAGCCCTGCGCAAGGCACTTGGGATTGAATCCCAGCTTGGCATGGCGGCGCTGTTGCACTTTCTGGGCGGCACACCGGTAGCGCGGTCCACGATCAGCCGTCAGGAGAGGCTTGCTGCCGCGTCATCGACAGAGCTGGTCGCGTTCCTACGCTTCCTCGCCCTGGTCAGGCCCAAGCCTCCGGCAGAGGGGGTGAGGTCAACCGAGCCGCCGCTTCCAACTCTCGACGGCTTCCTCGAATGCCGGCTGGGGGCCTCCCGGTCGGACACCGACGCCGGAACCATCGAACAGGCCGCAGCGGACTGGCGCGAACTCCTGCTGTCGCATCTGCGCTTGGGACGGGCTCTGCAGGTGGAGTTGCTGGATGGGCAGGAAGACCACGAGTTCATCGTGCGGCTCATCCAGGCCGCGCCCGGCGTCGCGGCACAACACCTTCTCCGGCTGGGGTACGGGCCGGAACCGTCATCACACCCGAGGTTCAACCATGCTCACGAGCAACTTGATCTGTCCTCAGTGCCGGCGTCCGTACAAGACGGAGGACGGATTGCGCCGGCACCTGGAGGAGCGGCACCGGGCTCTGGTGCTGGACGAGGACATCCCCGAGATCACCGGCCGCAGCTTCATCTTCGAGGATCAGATCTACGATGTTGAGGGCTTGCTGGCGCTGGTGAGCTCCGCACCATCCAAGTTCCCCCCTGAGTTGGTTCCATTGGATCAGGCGCTGCTGACCCATGTCGCCCTCTTCGAGCGCGATGAACGCCGGATCGCCACCATGACACCCGCCGAAGCTGAGGTGCCGATCCTCACCGTTGGTATGGCAGGCGGCACCACGCAGGTCATCGACGGTCTGCATCGCATTCACCGCCGGCACCGCGACGGCAAGAGGGACATAGCGATGGTGTTCGTTCCTCACGCGGTCGCCCAACCCTTCATCCACCCGCGCCCCCGCCGTGGCGCGTGAGCAAAGGAGACCTGTCGTTGTCCAGCTTAAACACCGAGAACGCTATGCGTCCGTTCGAAGACGATCTGGCCGCCCTGCTGGCCGCACTGTCCGGATACGGCAGCTTCGTGCACGAGATGATCGGGGATGCAGGGGAGGGGCTGTGGGCCAACTCCGAGCGCCCTGGCCCCGAGAAGCTGTTCGCCTTCGAGGTTCAAAACGCGGCGGGCGACCGCTGGCTTGCCCTGCTCGTCTGGAAGGATCGCGCCGACGGCGGCATCACCGGCGCCCTGGTGCGTTCCGCAAACGTGCCGATCCAATACGAGGACGAGGAGGTTACGCTTGACCAGTTGGCCGTCCGGCATCGCCTGAGCAAATCGACGAGGCCGCAGTGGGATGACGTCCTCGATCTTGCCGATGAGCTGATCGCGCCGCCGGACGCCAAAACCTCCTGAACGATGACGGATCGGAAAGGCGATGATTTTCGCTGCCTTTCTCCGGCGCGCAGGCGCAGCCTTCTGCCGTATCGTCGTGGCTCGACACTCGGGAGCGCGCCGATGAGGAAATCCCTCGCCAACCCAATCAGCGAAGCCCACGCCCGGGGCCAAGTCACAGCACTCCTCAAGGGCACCTTTCACCGGGAGCGCCCCGCTGATGCCGAGTTGGTCCAGTACCTGTCGGCCGAGATCGCTGGGTCAATCTGGCGCCAGTACGAGATCGGCCCCTTTCAGTGGCAGGCGAAGCATCTGCGCTGGTTTCTGCGCGATGGGACGGCAGAGCTGAGCATTGAGGACCGGCACACGTACTACCTGACCGCAGAGCGGGTGTCCCAGGCACTTGGCAAATGGGAACGGTGGGAAGAGGATCTCGCTTCCGGGCCTTGGGCAATCCCGCCTGCAGCGCTCGTTCAGCCGGCGTTATCCCAGCCTGCTGTATAGAACCCACCCCATCCTCGCTAGACTTGGGCCGCTGAATCCATGCAGCGGCCCGTTTTTTATCGCGTGGCGAAGCTACATCTGGAATAGTGTCGGCCCAATATGCGATGTCGCATGATTAGCGACTATTTCCATAATAGTTCTTATGTGTGTTTTATTTCCACGTTGGAGGTGATGGTGGCATTGCGGCTCTTTGTGTTACCGGCTCTGCTGATCGCATTGAATATTCCTCACGCGCTGGCCGACGGATACGCAAAGGAATATTTGCAGCGTGTGCGCCCAGGAATGTCTGAGGAGAGCGTTCGCAGAGTATTTTCCGAAGTACGGTGTGATGAAGTTAGAGAGCGACTGCATCAAGACCGTGTGAATGGCAAGACACAAGACCGCCTAAATTTAGAATGTGTCGCGCGTAACCTTTATTCCCCTTACAGCGTCGATTTCTCCCCGTTGTCAAAGGGGCGGAAGGCTCAGTCGATCAGGTATATTTGGATAGATGTTAGAGACGAAGATATGATTGCCGCAGAAGTCGCAGAGACCATTGGGCTACCGATGGCAAAAAAAGAATGGCAACATACGTTAGGAAAAACATACCCGTGCTGGTTCTTCGAGAATAAAGCCGTCAGAGCGCCTCTGTGTCATGATAGCGAAGATGAAGGGTATCGGGTATGGCACCTGGGTTACATAGCAAAGCGCTAGACCGGCGAAGCATGATCAAGAACGAGAACTTTGTGTGCATCGATCGACAGACCTAGCTACAGTACAGTCGCATCAGTAACCAACCTATGATGGAGCACTTGATGCGCCTGTTTGGGGTTAAGGGGTTTCCAGAAAGTTCAGAGATCCCCACCGTGGTCTGGCACGTTCGGGCCATGTCGGCCGAGCGCGCAATCCAACTGGTGGAGGGGCTGCCAGACGCTGCTGGCTTGCGCCTCGTGGCTGTCGACACCGGCTGTGGCCTGCCGGTCGAAAGCGTTAGCCAAACCATGCCATGGCCCTGGCCCAACAAAGCAGCCTGAACCTTGGTGACGCTACACCCGTGCAGGCCTGCCGGCAGGCTGCGTCGGCATCTCCTTACTTCCAACCGACCGCAGTAGGTCCGTTTGATCGACCAGTTGCTCCGCGATCAGGTGGATGACCTCGCCCTCGATCTGCACGCGGCCCTTCACCGCCAGCATGCTGGCTCCCAGGATAATGCGGCGCTGCTGCTCGAAGAGCTTCTTCCAAACGATGATGTTGGCGATGCCGGTTTCATCCTCAATCGTCAGGAATAGCACCCCGTTGGCCGATCCCGGCCGCTGCCTGACCAGCACCAGGCCAGACACCGTCACCCTGCGTCCGTCCCGCGCGCGAGGGAGATCGGCGCAGGTGATGCTGCCCTGCCCTCGCAGGTCCTGGCGGAGGAGAGCAACAGGATGACTGCGCAGGCTCAAGCCCGTCATCGTGTAATCCTCCACCACCTCCCTGCCCTCGCTCATGGGCCTGAGGGTGACCTCCGGCTCCACCGCCTCTTGCGCAGCCCCGGCGGCCGCGAAGAGCGGCAGGGCCTCATCCCGGAGCGCCCGGATGGCCCAAGCAGCCTCTCGACGCGTAAGCCCCATACCGGCGAAGCCATCGGCGGCCGCCAGCTGGCGTAGTGCCGCGACCGGCACACCCGCCCGGCGCCACAGGTCCTCAACGTCGCCATAGGGACGATCCTCGCGGGCGGCGACGATCCCGGCGCCGGCGGCGTTGGCCAACCCTCTCACCAGCCGGAGTCCGAGGCGGACGGCCAACCTGCCCTGCCCCACCGGCTCCAGCGTGCAGTCCCAACGTGAAGCGTTGACGTCGACCGGCCGGACCTCGACACCGTGGTCGCGCGCATCCCGAACAATTTGGGCCGGCGCATAGAAGCCCATGGGCTGAGCGTTCAGGAGAGCGCAGGTGAAGACCTCAGGGTGATGGCACTTCATCCAGGAGGAGGCGTAGGCGATCAGCGCAAAGCTCGCTGCGTGGCTTTCCGGGAAACCGTATGACCCGAACCCCTCCAACTGCTTGAAGGTACCCTCGGCGAACTCCCGGCTGTAGCCGCGCGCCACCATGCCGTCGACCAGCTTACTCGAAAATTTGCTGACACCACCTGTGAGCTTGAAGGTGGCCATAGCCCGCCGCAGCTGGTCGGCCTCGCCGGGGGTGAAGCCGGCGCACTCGATAGCCACCCGCATCGCCTGCTCCTGGAAGAGCGGAACGCCAAGCGTCGATCCCAGGACCGCCCTGAGTTCCGGCGTGGGATAGTCCACCGGCTCCAGCCCCTCACGGCGGCGCAGGTAGGGGTGCACCATGTCGCCCTGGATCGGACCGGGCCGGACGATCGCCACCTGGATGACGAGATCGTAGAAGGTCCGCGGCTTGATGCGGGGGAGCATGGCCATCTGGGCCCGGCTTTCGATCTGGAAGACGCCCAGTGTGTCGGCCCGCCGGATCATCGCGTAGGTCGCCGGGTCCTCGGCAGGGATGCCGGCCAAGTCCATGCGGATGCCCTTGTGCTCCTCCAGCAGCTCGAAGGCCCGGCGCATGCAGCCGAGCATCCCCAGCGCCAGGATGTCGACTTTCATGATCCTCAGCGCGTCGATGTCGTCCTTGTCCCATTCGATGACCTGCCGGTCCTCCATCGCCGCGGGTTCAATGGGGACGAGTTCGTCCAGCCGATCCTGCGTGAGAACGAAACCGCCCGGGTGCTGCGACAGGTGCCTGGGCGTGCCCATCAGTTGCTGGGCAAGCTCCAGCGTCAGACGCAGACGCCGGTCTTTGAGGTTCAGGTTCAGCTCCTTCGCGTGCTGCTCCTCGACACCCTCATCCGACCAAGCCCAAATCTGCCCTGCCAGTGCCGCTGTGACGTCTTCGGTGAGCCCGAGCACCTTGCCGACGTCGCGGACGGCACCACGCGCCCTGTACCGGGTGACCACCGCCGTCAGAGCTGCACGGTGGCGGCCGTAAGTCTCGTAGATCCACTGGATGACGATCTCACGGCGGTCGTGCTCGAAATCGACATCAATGTCCGGCGGTTCACGGCGCTCTGCCGATACGAAGCGCTCGAAGAGCAGGTTGTGCTTTTCTGGGTCGATGCTGGTGATGCCGAGCACGTAGCAGACAGCTGAGTTGGCGGCTGACCCCCGGCCCTGGCACAGGATGCCGCGGGAACGGGCAAAGCGAACGATGCTGTGAACGGTCAGGAAATAGGGTGCGTAACCAAGCTGGTCGATCAGCCGCAGTTCATGCCTGAGCACCGCCTGCACCTTCTCAGGGGCACCATTTGGGTAGCGCTGTGCCGCCGCCTCCCAGGTCAGCCGCTCCAGCGACTGCTGCGCCGTCAGCCCCGGAATCACGACCTCCTCCGGGTATTGGTACTGCAACTCGTCCAGCCCGAACCGGCATCGCTCCACGACCTCCAGCGTCCGCGCCACCGCTTCTGGGTGCCGGGCAAAGAGGCGGGCGATTTCTGACGGAGGCTGCAAGAAGCGGTCGGCGTACCGCTCCCGCCGGAACCCAGCGCTGTCGATGGTGCAGCCCTTGCGGATGCAGGTGACGATGTCCTGCATGATGCGCCGTTCCGGCGCGTGATAGAGGACGTCGTTGGTCATCACGGTCGGCACACGGTGGGCCGCGGCCAGTTCTGACAGCAGGTGCAGCCGCAGGACATCGCCCGGTCGCCGGCGGAGCGTCAGGGCCACGTAGCACCGGCCGGGAAAGGTATGGCGCAGCCGCGCCAGTTGCCGGGCGCAGCGGTCGTCCGGTTCATCCGGCACCAGGATGGCCAGCAAGCCCTCGGCCCAATCGGCGACGTCCTCCCAGGACAGATCGCAGGCCCCCTTCCCTGCCCTGCTTTTGCCGAGCGTCAGCAGACGGCAGAGCCGACCGTAGCCCGCCCGGTCCATGGGATACAGCAGCAGGGCCGTACCGTCAGTTAGGTCAAGCCGGCTTCCGATGACCAACCGGACGCCAGTCTGCCGCGCCGCCTCGTGGGCGCGGACGATGCCCGCCAGCGAATGCCGATCGACGATGCCCAGCGCGGGGATTCCCAGCGCCGCCGCCCGCGAGAACAACTCCTCGCAGCTGCTGGCCCCGCGAAGAAAGCTGAAGTGGGTTGTCACCTGGAGCTCGGCGTATGTCGAGCCACCGGGATCCCGCGCCTGTTCGGCCGCGCTCATCCGAACAGCCCGTGGATGAACCATCGCATCGGCCCGGTGTCCGGGGAGCCTTCCCAGGATCGGTAGAGCCAGAAGCGCTCGCCCGTATGGTCCTCGACGGCATAGTAGTCGCGCGCGGCCGCCATCTCGCGGTCACGCCGCCACCATTCGCCATGGATTCGCTCAGGCCCATCCGCTCGCTTGATGAGCCGGCGCACGCCGCGCCAGGTGAAAGCCATCGGCGGGTGATCAGGCATCAGGGCCATCGTCTCGATCGGCTCCGGTGGCGTCAGCAGGCGTCCCGGCCGCGGCCACTTGGAGGGCCAACCGGCTGGTACCGGCGGCGCCAGGGCGGGGATGCGCGTGACCGACCGCTCCGGTACGTCGCTCTCCACCGGTGCGCACCGGAAAACCCGGTCGTGGCCGATCCGGTTGCCCAACACATCAACCAGCCCTGCAATGGTGGCCACCTCGTCGAACGTCCCGGGATCGGTCTCCCCGGCCACCAGCCGGCCGACCTCCTCAGCCGACAATGGCTCCGCAAGCGTCGCGGTCAGAATGGCGATCTCGATGCCGAAGCCCGGATCGACGCTGTCGATGCGCTCAACAAGCAGGCGGGTGAGGTGTGGAGCTGCGCGCACCGGCTTCGCCGTGCCGACGCGGATAGCCTGCATTGTGCCGTCCACGCGGTGCCAGAGCAGGTCCAGCGTCCTGGCGCCCAGCCCATGCTGTTCCAACTGCCCACAGAGGTCCTGCACCAGCGCCGCGATGACGGCCTGGAGTGCCTCAGCCGTGCTGATAGGTTCGACCAGGCTGCGTCGTGCCTGGACAGTCTCGACCGGTACGACAGGCATGATCGGTTCGGCAACGCGGCCGAAGACCTGATCCAGCCGCCGGCCGGGCAATGTGCCGAAACGATGGGCCAGAGGCGCACGCGGCGTTGCCTCCAGATCGCCGATGGTCTCGAAGCCCAGGCGTCGGAGTTCGACGGTCATCTCAGACCCCAGCCGGAGGGCGGCCACCGGCAACGCGGACACCACCTCCAGCCCATCGTCGATCACAGACACTGGCCGATGGCCGAAGCGAGCGAGCGCATTGGCGGCGCCGGGCGTGCCGGCGATTGCAGCTCGCGCGGTGACGCCCATCGCGGCAAGGCGGCGGATCAGATCGTCGAGCAACGGGCGCTCGCCACCCAGCAGGTGGCTGGCACCGGTGATGTCGATCCACAGGCCATCTGGCGGGTCCACGGCCACCATTGGGCTGTAGCGCAGCGCCCACAAGGCCAGCCTGTGCAAGCCCTCGGCATCGGAGTCAGGATCGGCGTCGGCAACCGTCAGGTCGGGCACCATCGCCCGCGCGTGCGCGAGTGGAATGCCCCGGCGTAGGCCGAGCCGATGCGCGGCGACGTCCACCGCGGTGATGACGCGCTGCGCGCCGGTCGAAGCGACGACGAAGGGCTTGTCGGCCGGCTCGTCGGCCTCAAGTGCCGAACCGGAGCCCAACCGCTCGCGCTGTCCCTTCGATGAGCGTGCCCTGACGCGAAGCCGATCCGTCGGCCAAGTGGGCAGGTAGACCGAGACGACCCTCTTCATCGCAGCCCTCAATGTCCCACTCACCTGCCACGCCCCCACGGCACCGCACCAGTTCCACCCGCCATCGCCTGCGGCCTATCCCTGGCGCTGGCAGTGGGCTGGACGGCAGGGCTGAGACCCGCCAACGGGTGACGGCAGCCGTCGGCTGGCCGATCTCGGCGGAAGCGGCGGCCGGGCTGCGCCATCGGCGCAGGATGATGGCTGTGACGCCGGAGTGCTCGGCGGCGATTTGCATGCGCCTGGACGCCACCATGGGGAGCTTGGCCAGTTCACCGACCACGGCCGTGAGCCCGCGGTGGCGCAGCCCTTCCTCCACCAGCAGAGGCAGCGTCTTTTCATCCGGCGCCTCGGCATAAATGACCCGGTTTGGATCCAGCCCGACTTGGCAGAGCGCCGGGGCGTACAGGTCCGACGCCCGCAGGCACCAGAGCACCGGCCCGGTCATTCTGGCCAGGATGCCCGCGGCGAACAGGGTGGCCGCCGCGGCGTGGATCACGCCCAGGTCACCTCCCTCGGCCACCTCGTGGACGGCCCCCAACGCCAGCCCGCCACCTGGCAGCCGACCGTCGACCTCGCTGATGCCGAAGGGCAGCACGCGCACCGTGCGCCGTCCGCCAATCTCCAGCTGATGGATGCGGTTGCGCAGGTCTTGTAGGGCGATGCTTGGGCGCGGCTCAGGATGCATGTCTCTTGAGACAGAGAGAGAAGGATTATGTTCCCTTTTTGTTCTCCAAAAACAGGAGCACTGTCAAGCTTTGGTTTTTGGCCTTCGGCTTCAGGTTGCCAGACGCTACCCATCACGCTAAAGCGCGGCGCTATGTCGCACAGCATATGTCCTTGTCGAGGAAGTATGTGATGGGGTTTGCGGCGTGCACGATGTGTCGGCCCCAATTTGGCAAAATGATAAGACGAGATAGCAAATGAACTTTCTAGCGTCGGTCTGCGGCAACAGTGTCGGGAGCGGCATCCTCGCGAACTTGCTGACTTATCTGCTCAGTGCCCTGTCAGTCCCCCTGTTAGGCATGCTGCTGGCTTGGTGGAGGGGCCGCAGCGGAAGCACTTCGAATACCACTTCGCCCACGGTTCCGGCTCCGACTCCAGCCGTGACGTGGCCTCTTTTGGGCTCGTTCATGCTCTATGTGTTCGGGCTGGCCATTCTCATGGTAGGGCTGCCGGAAATCGGCATGGGCGGCGAGCAGTGGATAAACCTGTTCGTCGCCACGATCGTCGTAAACCCGCTGTTCCTGGTGGTATCGGTATCTCTGCCCCGGATAGGATCATGGACGCGCCGCCTGCTGGGCAACACCAAGGCAGACAATGTCGCGGGTGGCCTTGTCCTGAACTGGCTTGGGAACGTATTTACCATCGCCGCTGGCGCTGTTGCGCTTTCGATCATCCTGGGCATTGCTAAGATCTTCAACGTCTAACGGCGCTGTTTACCCCACTTCTCGATTGTATCAAGGGCCCTTCGATTAGCCCACGCGTTGGGATCAGGTTCGCCTTAGCAGACACTAAGCGTACCTGATTCCCTTAACCACTTTAAGCCTCATCGTCGGAGGTTTCGGAATTTCCACGCCCCTGCTTCTCCGCCAGCTGCGCCATCGCGCCGGCGCCGGCGGCGATGCGCTCACCGTAACGGGCGGGCATGGTGGGGGAGGTCCAGTCGCCGGCCTGTTGGATAGCGGGCAGGCCGAACCCGGCGGCCACCAGGTCCTGGGCAGCGCCAACCCGCAGGCTGTGGCCTGACACCGCCCCCTCCCCCGGCACGCCGGTGCCCTCCAGCCCCACAGCCTTGGCTCGCGCTTTGAAGATCTCGCCGACCCGCTTGCCAGGGTCCGGCCCCGACACCGCCAAGGGTCCCAGCACAACGTCCGTCCCGCGGGTTAGCCGGTCGGTGCCGATCTGCAGCCACAGGACAGCGCGACAACATTCCAAACGGGACTGCCTGCGCTCCAGCTTCTCACGCCGGGCGGTGTCCCCGCGGCTGCAGCGGCGCACCAGTTGCTCTCCCTCTGCCAGGGCCTCGTCGAGCAAACTGGTGCGCAGACGCAGCCACCGCTGCAGCAGGGTCATAGTGTCGGGGCCCAACCAGCACCAGCGGCCCTGCCCGCCTTGGTCAGTCTTCGACCGGGACACGAACAGCCGGCCGCTGCCGTCGCGTTCAGCCTGGACATCGGCGACCGTCAGCCGCACCAGCTCGGCCCGGCGGCGCAACGTGTCGTAGCCGACGGCGATCAGCGCCGCATCACGCACCGCCTGTGGCCCCTCTTCACGATTGAGCGCCCCGAGAATCTCCTGCACGTCCTCGCGGCGCAGCCCGACCGCCTGGGCAGGGCGCCGCCCGAGGCGGCCAGCGAACCCTTTCATCTCCAGCCGCACCAGCCGGTCCTTGCAAGGGTCCGGCAGGCCGGCAGCCTCATGAAGAGTTGCGATGGTGGACTTCCGCCTTGCCACCGTTCCGTAGGCGGCCGGCTGCCCGTCGCGGCCGCCGTTCTTGGAGAGTGCCGTCAGGTAGGCGATCACCGTCTCCGGCCCCGCAGGAACCGCAACGCGGCCGTTGAGTCCGCACCAGCGGATGTAATGGCGGGCATCAGCCCACAGGGCGCGAACGGTGTTGGCGGGCGCGTTGCGCTGAAGCGCCCGCCACCAGGGCACCAAGCGTCGTGCGATTGCGAGAGCGATCGGCGCGTGCGGCAGGATCACGCCGTCGAGGGCGAGAGCGCGATCAAGAGGATTGTCGTCTCTGGACCCGGTTACGACGGGAAGGAGCGGCTGGGAGGTCATGGATCAGGCGGTCAGAGGTTTAGGGACGGTTGCCGACAGCTCCGGACTTTTCGCATGAACTGGCAGCATTTTGCATGAACCGGCTTACGGAACGGTGGACGGGGGAGGCTGTTGAGATGCGATCTGGATTTCCGTTGGTCCTCATCCAGTAAAGGTTATTTCGCTGGCCGGCACCGGCTTTTCGCACCAACTGCCTTGTCGATTTTCCGGGATCGCTGGACTCAGATTCAAGCAGTTTCAAATCGCCCGCGTTTCCCAGGATCGGTGGAAAATAAACCAGGATCACCGGATTGATGTCCAGGATCACCGGACAATCTCGATACAGAACGTCGTCACGGTGGCGGTTATGCCGCAGAGCAAACCCGATCATCAATCGGCCACTGACGAAGAGTGGCACGAGGCGGAGCGCCGAGAGCGCGTCGTCCGGCCGCTGGCAGAGCGCGAGCGTTTGACGCGGGCGGAGGTCGCCGATGCCGCTGCCATATTGGGGCTTAAGCGGAGCCGCATCTATGCGCTCGTGGCGCTCTATCGCGAGAAGCCGGTGACAAGTACCCTGATTCCACCGAAGCCGGGTCCAGCCCGAGGGTTCCGTTGCCTGGAGCCGGAGATCGAGAGCGTCATCGAAGCGGCAATCCGCGATTATTACATGACACGCCAGCATCCCACGGTGGCCGGGTTGCGGCGGCACATCGAGCACGAATGCAAGGCGCGGGGCCTTTCGACGCCATCGGTGAAGGCTTTGCGTGTCCGCATTGATTGGCAGGGCCGGAAAGCTCTGGTGAAGGCGCGGGAGGGACCGAAAGCAGCCCGTGACCAGTTCCGTCCCGTCTTCGGGGAGTATGTATCGGGTCACGCTCTCCAGGTCGTCCAGATCGACCATACTCGCGTCGATGTCATGGTCGTCGACGAGATGTACCGACTGCCCCTTGGACGCCCTTGGCTGACGTTGATGATCGACGTCGCAAGCCGGATGGTCGTGGGATTCTATCTGACTCTGGAGGCTCCATCGGCGACCTCCGTCGCCATGGCCATGCGGCACGCCGTGCTACCGAAGGCGGATTGGCTGGCGGAACGCGGGGTGGCGGCTCCTTGGCCGGTCGCAGGGCTTCCGGAAACCGTGCACATGGACAACGGTAAGGACTTCCATTCGAAGGCTCTGGAGCGCGGCTGTCGGGAGTACGGCATCGAGCAACAGTATCGGCCTCCGGCGACCCCGCATTTCGGGGGCCACATCGAGCGGTTGATCGGGACAATGATGGGCGCCGTCCATCTGCTGCCGGGAACCACCTTCTCGAACATCGACGAGAAGGGCGACTACGACCCGGAGAAGACGGCGGTTATGACGCTGCCGGAGTTGGAGGCGTGGCTCGCCATTCAAATCGTGGGCGTCTACCACGCCAGCATTCACAGCGCTCTTCAGCTTCCGCCGATGACGGCGTGGGAGGACGCCGTTGCCCAGCGGCCCACCCCGGTGCGTCATCCGGCCGACCCGGAGCGGTTCCTGTTCGATTTCCTGCCGTTCGAGAAGCGGAAGGTGACGCGGGAGGGCATCCGGATCTTCAACATCCACTACTGGGACAGCATTCTGAGCGTATGGGCCGGACAATCGGACTCCCGGATGCCGGTCAAATATGACCCACGCGACTTGTCGCGGGTGTTTCTCCAAGCTCCCGATGGAAAGCACTGGCCGATCCGCTACCGCGATCTGCGCCGGCCGCGCATTACACGCTGGGAGCACCTGGAGGCGATGCGGGTGCTGCGGGAACGGGGACGCCGGTCGGTCGACGAGGCCATGATCTTCGATGCGATCGAGGCCCAACGCATGCTGGTCGCCGAGGCTGCGGCACGAACCAAAGCCGCCCGACAAACGGTGCAGCGTACCGCCTATGCACTTGCCGGGTCTGAGGCGGCGAGCGCAACCCCAGAGCGGAGGGAGCCTTCACCACCCTCGCCCATTGACGACGGCCCGCCGACCGATCAGCCCCTGATGCCCTACGATGTGGAGGAATGGTCATGAGCGAGGTCTTCGAGCACCTCCATCCGGCCTATCGCGAATACGCGTGCTTGGCCGACCATGAACGCATCGAATGGATCCGGGCCGACCGCTGGATCAACCATCGGAGGGCAGAAGCGGCGCTCGGCAAGCTCGAAGACCTGCTCACCTACCCGAAGCGGGACCGCATGCCGTGCCTGCTGCTGTTCGGCGATGTCGGCATGGGCAAGACCAAGATCATCCGCAAGTTCGTGCGGGACCATCCGGCGGTCTTCAACGAGGGAACGGGGGTGACGACGATGCCGGTGGTCGCATTCCAGATGCCGACGCAGCCGGACGAGGGGGATTTCTACGACGAACTGCTGACCGCTCTCGGCGTGCCGCAACGGCGAGCGGGAACGGTGCGTGGCGCCCGCAACCTGTGTCGGCGTCTGTTGGGCGAGATGAACGCTCGGGTGCTGGTCATCGACGAGGTGCATGCCATGCTGGCCGGCACCTACCGTCAACAGCGGATTTTCCTGAACACGCTGCGATTCCTGACCAATGATCTGCGCATCCCCTTGGTCTGCGCCGGCACCGACGAGGCTCGGATGGCGTTGCTGACCGATCAGCAGCTTGCCGACCGGTTCGACGCGCTTGAGTTGGCGCATTGGCGAGACGATCAGGCATTCCGCGACCTGCTCGCCAGCCTCGCGGCAATTCTGCCGTTGCGGCAACGGTCGTCCCTTGGCAGCGCCTCCGTCAGCCGGCGCGTGCTGTCGATGACGGATGGCATCACGGTGCGTGTCTTCCGGCTGATCGAAACCGTGGCGATCGCTGCGATCCGGAGCGGCCGGGAGATGATTGATGAAGAGAGTTTCACCGCCGAGGATCTCGTGCTTCCGCTGGTTTCCATGACCGTCAAGGCGCAACGCGGCATGGGACGGAAGTCTTCGGTGGCGGTGTAGGCGATGACACTGGGATCAGTCCTGGCCCAAACGGTGCTGCCGCTCGCCCCCCGGCCGATGGAAGACGAGCTGCTGTCGTCGTGGCTGTCGCGGGTCGCTTGCCGATATGACCTCGACGGCGGTGCCTTGCGGGGGCTTCTAACCACACCGGGTGACGATGCGGAAACCATGCCGACTATGAACGGTCTGGATTACCGGCCGGCTCACCAGGAAATTGCTGCACTTGCCTCGGCAGCCCGGCTTCCCGTCGACCGTCTTTCGACCCTTGCTTTGAAGACGGCCAACCCGACTTGGCCGCGCCATTGGTTCGCCTGGGACTGGGGTGTTCTGGATCCGACCAACGGAACCGAGCGCTATGCGGATGCTCTGGCTCCAGGGTGGTGCGATCTCTGCCTGAGCGAAGATCACGCCGCCGGCCGGCATGCTTACCTGCGTCGTCATTGGGCGTATGCGGCGGTTGGCTTTTGTCACCGACACCGTCTGCCGCTGCGCCATCTCTGTCCATTCTGTCAAACGGCCAGCACCCTCCGATTTGTACCGTCCGATGGCGGAACCCGACTGTGTTGTGGAGCCTGCGATCGTCCGCTTGATGAGTATGCGACGGCAGGTCCAAAGGATGGCGCCGCCAGTACGTCTGCCGACAACACTCCGACCAGCCGCGCGTGGAGTGTGGTCATGGCCTTCGAGACGGACCTTTGTCGGGCGCTGAGCCGCCGGACGCCCAGGGCTCGATGGATGGGGCGGTCGCGTCCAGCAGCGTTCATCGCAGCGACCGAAGACTTGATTGTCGCGCTGACGGCGGGCCAGAGCGCCTACCCTCGCGAGCATGCGATCAATGCATTCGACAGCGACGCTTTTCCATCGCCTGGGAAGTTCAAACCAAGAAACGACCTGCGATACTGGGCATGCTGCGTGCCGATGGCGCGGCGACGAAGCCTGCTGGCCGCTGTGGTGGCCCTTCTGCTGGATGAAGAAACCAGCGCTCTGGTGTCGGAGCCCCGCTTTGGATCGTATCGGTGGGTCGCCTCCTTGGATTGGCTCTTCTGCTGGCTCGGAGAGGACCAACGGGCTTGGCTGGTTGCCCAGAGCGCGAAGTGGCCGGAGCTTCTGCGACAGCGATTGGAAACGATTGCTGGCGAAGCGTCTGTAAGGCGGTCTGCCCACCATGGCCGGAAAGCCTCCGTTCAGCGCAAGAAGGCGGGGGGCTCAGGTGCGGGCAAGCCGTTTCCGGAAGAGACACCGGACCCTCCACCATCCACGCTGCGGATAATTGGGTTGCAGGATGCCGCTCATTACCGGCGTCTGGCGGAAGCGATCCTTTCGAGCCCCGAGTGATTGGCTGTGCGCCATGCCCCGCCAGCGGTGCGGAGACGCACGTTGCAACGGTTGTCGGAGGCTGCCCTGGCTGCCTACCGCATAGCCCATCGACATACTGGTTCCCCATAAGCGTGCTGGCTTCCGGTGATCCCGCGCTCGTGGAGCTCCCATTGCGCACACTCTGCGTGCCGACCACCATGCTCAAGCCCCAAGGGCCCGTCTCGCGCCGTAGACTGGTCATCGAGGAGGCCGGGGGTTCGTTCTCATGGCGACCAGCCCTCTGGGTGACTCGCGGTCATGGACCGCTACTCCAACCTGAGCAAATTCCAACAGCTGCACGACGAACGCCTCTAAGTTCTGCCTTGGGTGATGCGCCTGACGGCGACCCTGGTGTTGAAACGGATTCTTCAAAACCGGTAACTTCTGATCGAGACCAAGCGATTGGTCTTTCGGCGCGGGTGGTCGGGACCATAAGAAGTTGAATATGATCCCTCCTTCAGTAGATTCTAAATTTCTGATCGTGAAGACCTCTTCATGAAGCGTGGAAACATCATTTCGGACTGCCGCCCGCTCATAAGGTCCAGAAGAGCGTCCCCCAATTCACTGCAGCGAGAATGCACAGGATCGTCATCATGCCCGTAGCAAGCAGCCGGCGGGATGGGGAGGTCGCATGAAGCTCAACGATTCTGGCCGACAGCCAAGCGGACCACACGGTGGCGCCGGCCAGGAGGACGGCCCGCAGCGGGTCGATGAAACCGAGATAGAACCCATTGGTACGCAGCAGCATCACCGTTGTCATCGAAAGCCCAAGAATGACGCCGATGGCAGAAACCGGGATCAGGGCCTGGGCAAGATGGTGGAAGCAAACGGACGACCATCCGCCGGCGATGCGGGTTGCGAGCACGAGGCCGCCCGCGAAGATGAGGCCGGCGAACAGCGCCTCCGCGCCGATGAAGGCCAACAGCGTGATGCCATCGAGCACGCTCATAACGTCGTTGTTTGCAGGGTAATTGGTCAGAATCCACCAGGGCATCACCATATCGAGCAGGCGATCGGCCCCAAGCGACAGCAGCGTTTCGGCGAACCACATCTTCAGGTCGATGAACAGGCTGCTTCCCGTCCAACGAAAGGCGCCTCCGGCGACACCCAGAAGACCGATCAGGATCAGCGCCGTCTCCCAGGGTTTGGCCTCACGGCCGGCGACGTGAACGATCTCATGGCTGAAGGGGCGGTGGTCGAGTGCAATGGCGTCGCGGAAGCCGCTGCATCGCCCGCACATGTGGCATTGCGCATTGCCGTCCAGCGTGCGCAGCGGCACCAGCGGTGCGCAATTGACGACGGTACGATGGCTGTCAGCAGGCTTCCGCCAACGCCCCCAAGCGTCGCGATCGACCCGATAGTGAACCGGCGCCAGCTTCGAAACTAGAGCGAACACCCCATTAACCGGACAGAGATGGCGGCACCAGACGCGCTTGTTGCGTCCCCAGATCAGAGCGACGGCGATAGCGGCGGCGGTCGAACCGCCGAGGATCACCAGGACGGCAGCCGGATACTGGTAAACGGAGATCATTTGGCCGTAGATGGTTGTGCCGAGAAAACCGACGAAGGGCCACCCCTTCCAAGTGACCCAGCGCGGCACGGCGCGACCCAGCGACCAA
Source organism: Azospirillum oryzae (assembly GCF_008364795.1). GTDB lineage: Bacteria > Pseudomonadota > Alphaproteobacteria > Azospirillales > Azospirillaceae > Azospirillum > Azospirillum oryzae. The sequence continues at coordinate 39,063 of NZ_VTTM01000013.1, forward strand.
GTGGCGGCCTGTTCGGACAGCGCCCCCTCCGGACAGAGGACGCCGCACCACAGCCGACCGAACAGGATCATCGACAACAGCACGCCCGGCCACCAAATCCCCCAAAACACGAATTGGGCGAAGATGGTGATGTGGGACCAGATGCGGTCGACGTTCGTCGGCAACGGCAGCAGCGTGGGAACGATGATCAGGACGGCATAGATGACGATCACCGTCCACTGCACTCCCATGATCAGCCGCCGCGACCGGGCCATCCAATCACCCAGGTCGGACAGCGCCCGTTTCAGGCCGCTACGGTGCGTTGCCGACGGGGTCGTGCAATCAGCCATAGCACAAAGCTCCAATAAGCAAGGAAGGCGAGAAGCTCCGTCAGGATCGGACGGGCGCGATATCCGGTGAGACCAGCCACCAAGCCGCCGAGGGATCCGCCGTCGGACAGAAGCCACGAGCTGTCCCAAAGCCGGCGCGAAAGCGCAGGCAGAACATCGAGATCGATCAAACCATCGACGCCGGAGACGAGCAGTGCGCAGGCCAGAAGTAGGAGCATCGACTCGGTGACGCGGAAGAACACCTTCCAAGACAGGCGACGACTGCCGAGTTGAAGTAGGGCATAGGTGGCGAATGCGGCGAGGAGACCGAGACCTCCCGCACCGGTGGCAGGCAGACGCCCATCCCCGAGATCGGCGGAAAGGATGCCGTAAAGAAAGACCACCGCCTCCGAGCCCTCGCGAGTCAATGCGATGAGAGCCAGGGTGAAGACGCCCCACCAATTTTCGGTGGTCACCGCCTCTCCCAGCGCACCTTCGAGGTCCCGCTTCATGGTGCGACCGTGGCGTCGCATCCACACCACCATCTGTAGGATCAGGCTGGCCGCGACCAGAACCATGACGGTGCGAAAAATTCCGATAGCGGTGTCGGAAAGGACATCCGCCAGAGCGACGAAGGTCCCACCGAGCGCCCCAGCGACGACGAGGCCGGCGAGGGCACCCGACCACAGAAAGACACGGGCACGGCGAGCCTCCGGCGCATTGACCGCGAGCCAGGCGTTGAGGATGCCGACGACGAGAAGCGCCTCGACGCTTTCCCGCCACACCACGAAGATCACATTTCCATACATGTGCCGCCCGCCTTTCGTTGCGTGGCCCGTCACTTGGCGATCAGCACCGCAGGCGGCGCGTCGGGATGAAAGTCGTCGAAGAACGGGTATTCGCCGGGATCGAGCCCCTTGATCACCATGTCCGTGGTCACCCCCGGAGCGATGACCTTCTCCTTACGCAAAGGCAGGCTCTCGAATTCGGCCGGCGTCTTGCCGGTGTTGACGAGTTGCAGCTCGATCCGCGTGTCGGCGGGGACGTCGATGCGCAGGGGCGTCATCTTGCCGTCCTCGAAGACGATCCTGAAGACGGGATCGCCTGCGTACGCCTGCCCGGAAAGTCCGGAAACGGCCCCGACCAAGATCGGAGCCACACAAAACAGGCGACAGGACCAGCTTGAGACAATGGCATTAGTAGCCACCTTTTTTACCCGTACCGGCATAGACGAAGTCATATTTTGCTTCGAACGGTTTGAACCAGGGAGCGACACCAGTCTCTTTGTCCACGTGGCGACCAAAATGGACATGCTGGTTCGCCGACGGCGGAGAAATCCTGAGGATCAGCTGATACCTGCCATTGCCCGCCATCCTGACGTTGTCGCCATAGTGCGGGCCGTCGTTGGCGACCATCGGCATGAAGGGACCCTTGGCCACCTCCGCACCGTCCTTCGTCAACGTGTATTCGACGACCAGATCGGGCACCCAGTCGCCTTTGGCGAAGCCGTTCTTGTTGTCTTTGGTGGCCTTGATGTCGGCCTCCAGATGGACGTCGCTGTCGGCTGCTAGCCGCATCATGCCGGCTGGTTCCATCTCGATGGGCTGCAGATAGACAGCCGCGACATCGAGCCCCTCTTGCGTCTGCGGCTTACCCACAGGGTATTCTTTCGCCGCAACGGAAAATGCCGTTCCCGTGAGGAGGATCGAAGCCAGCACTGTGATTCTAAGCATCATGTGGATACACCCCGTTGGATTTGTGATTGCAAATCATCCGCATTCGCGGCGGTGGGTCAACGGGGATATCGCGACATTGGGAAAATGTATAGTACGACATGGTGTCGCAGTAAGAAGCCGCCCAGTACGTCGTTCTCCCTGGTGGCAACGCTGTGGTGAGACCGATGTCCGCTCCCGGTTTCAACGTTCCACGGACCAGGAACTGTGACCGGTCGGGCTCTGTTGGGATGGATGCCGCCTGTTTCTGGTGAGGGACACCACCTGATGAGGATCGGCCTTCTGGAAGCGGAGGTCCTTCCCATGGAACCCACGATCATCGGCCTCGATTTTGCCAAGATGGAGTTCCAACTTCATGGTGTGGACGAGCGCGGCAACATTGTGTTCACCAAGCGGCTGCACCGCGGTGGAGTGCTGACGTTCTTTGCCAGCTTGGCGGCCTGGGTGATCGGCATGGAAGCATGCGCTCGCGGGCATCGCCGTGCGCGTGAAATCAGCAAGCTCGGGTATAGGGCCACTTGATGCCGATGTAGTCGGTCAAGCCCTTCGTCAAGCGTTACAAGAACGACTGGGCAGACGCTCCGGCAATCTGCGCGGCCGTTCAGCGCCCCACCATGCGCTTCGTATCGATCAAAAGCGAGAACCAGCAGAGCACACTGGTCATCCATTGCGCCGGCATCACCGCTGGTCTCCGTGAATGGCGATCAGGACGGCATTGGTCTCACTGCGCCGGCGGGCGAACATGTGGACGTTGCCATGGCTCGCGCCCTTGATTAGCTCCAGTTCGATGAGCCGCCGCTCAGTTCGCCAGCGGGCAGCGTCGGGGCGATCGCTCCCTTATCCAGGCCGGCCACCTCGGCCCGAACGCCCTTGCGCAAGCTGCCAAGCGGCTGCCGGAGCAACACTGATCCTCGCATCGTCGACACGATCCTCCAGATAATCCCGCAAATAGTAAGTCCGTCCCTCCCGTCTTTGATGGTTCGTGTTGGTGCGGACTGTGGAGCGGTAGCATCCTTAAAATGCAAATGATCTGAAATAGAAAAACCTAAGCCTGCACCTCCTTCGGCCAGACATTGGGATTTTGCATGATTTCTGTGGGCTTCCGGTAAGGAAAAGAGACGCCACCAAGCTCTGTTTTTTCGGGAGGCGTATGATCCGGCGGCACCCACTTCCGACATTGGGATTTTTCAACATCGGGTCCACCGCCGACGAACCTTGCCGACCCTAGGCTTCTTCCGAGCCGCGAATTCACCGCGAACATGCGAAGGAGCCATCCAATGCACGCGACACACGACGCACGGGCGTCCGGCGCCGGTATGCTGAACAAAGTGCCGGAGGTCACGCTCATCTTCTGGATCATCAAGATCATGTCCACCACGGTGGGTGAAACCGGGGCCGACTATCTGGCCGTCCATGTCGGCCTGGGGACCGGCCTGACCGGTGCGATCATGGCCATGCTGCTGGGCGGCGCGCTGCTGCTGCAATTGCGGGCGCAGGCCTATGTGCCCTGGATCTATTGGTTGACCGTCGTGCTGGTCAGCGTTGTCGGGACCCAGATCACGGATGCGCTGACGGACGGCCTGAATGTCAGCCTCTACGTCAGCACCACGGTGTTCGCGGTGGCCCTGGCGGCGATTTTCGCCACTTGGTATGCGGCCGAACGGACGCTGTCGATCCACACCATCGTCACCAGCCGTCGCGAGGTGTTCTACTGGACAGCGATCCTCTTCACTTTCGCTCTGGGCACGGCGGCCGGCGATCTTGCGACCGAGGCGCTCCAACTCGGTTTCCAGCTCGGCGTGCTCGTTTTCGGCGGGCTGATCGCGCTGGTCACGCTCGCCTACTACCGCGGCGCCAACCCGATCCTGACCTTTTGGATCGCTTATGTGCTGACCCGACCGCTTGGCGCATCGCTGGGCGATTTCCTGTCGCAGGCCCAGCAGTACGGTGGTCTGGGTCTCGGCACGATCATGACCAGCGCCGTCTTCCTGGTCGTCATCGTGGCCCTGGTGGCGATGGTGAGCGTCACCGCTGTTCAGCGTCGCAATGCATCCGTGGGCGATGAGGCCTGATGATCCTTCCCTTCATGCAAAGCAGAGATCGTCGATGAAACACTCCTGGATCGCACTCACCGCTGTTGCGCTCGTTGCCACGGGTGCCGTGGCAGTCACATATTTCATGCCGGTAGCAGGCGCGGTTTCGCAGGCCGAAGCGTCTGCCGGACTGGGCGACATCTCGGGCTTCCGCAAGATTGTCGTCGATACGGCGGCCCTGGTCGATAAAGGGGACCTTGCGGGCGCGACGATCCGCATCAAGGATCTTGAAACGTCATGGGACGAGGCGGAAGCGGGCCTGAAGCCCCGAGCACCGAGCCAGTGGCATGCGGTCGACAAAGCCATCGACGGGGCACTGTCGGCTTTGCGCGATAGCGCCCCGACGGTGGCCGCGTGCAAGAAGGCTTTGACGACCCTGCTCGATACCATGGACAGCAACGGCACACATGGCTGAGTGACCATCGCGCCGACCAGCGGCTGCCGGATTGACGGGGCTGACGACACAATAGCCGGACATTCCGAAGGAAAGAGGCGCGGTGGGCATTCCCATCGCGCCTTTTCGATGTGTCGGCGGTGGTTGTGCGGGAGGGGGCCGCCGGCATGTGCGACATGCCTTCAAGGGCGCTGGAGCCGGTGCCGATCCAAAGAAAATGGCCCGGAAGTCTCCTTCCGGGCCAGACACAGACGTCATCAAGATCATTCGGCGTCGTTGTCTTCCTGCTCTTCAGCATCGCCCTGTGCGACATGACGCTTCACAACACTGCCGGAGGCTGCGTCCACGACCACAGTCTCGGTCGCCTTGTCCTTGGCGACCTCGACACCGAAGGCCACCTTTCCATTTTCCTGCAGGATGTCGGCAGACAGTGCCTTGCCGCCGGTTTCCTGTTCGGCGGCGGTCACCGCCTGCGACAACGAGATCTTCGCCTGCGACAGCGCCGACAGGTCACGGGCGTCTTCATGGGTCTTCTGGGCGGCCTGCGCGCCGTAGCCGATGCTGGCCACCAGCAGCGCCGCACAGATCGCGGATGCGGTCTTCATGACGGTCTTCATACGATTGGCTCCTGTTGCGGGGCATCATGCCCCGGTGACAGGCAATCCTAGGCGGGGCTGACTTACCGGCCTTTGGCGAGCGCTATACGGATTGGTAAGATCGAGGCCGCATTCTCGCCATGACCGGCGGCAGACCCTCTGGATCGGGCAGCCAAGACTGGCAGATCGCCAGCGGTACGGCCCAGTTCGGACCGGAGTGCCGTCATGTAACCGGGTCGATCAACGGTTCGGCTTTGCCGGAGAGCGCAGTCGCCGCCATAGGAACCAGGCCACCGCCGCTACGATCACGACGATCACCAGCATGTCGAAGCGATGCATCCAGTCCCGCAGCGTCGGGTCGCTGTTCCAACGTTCTCCCAGCGCGTAGCCGACATAGGCCAGCCCGAAGCACCAGGGCCAGGAGCCGATGAAGGTGTAGAGATGGAAGCGGAGCCTCGGCATCCCGGCCATTCCGGCGGGAAGGGCGATGAAGGTCCGCACAACCGGCAGCATCCGGGCCACCAGCACCGCCGGGCCGCCGAGCCGGGAGAAGAAGCGCTCCGCCAGATCGAGGTCATGCTCGTCGAGCAGGACGTAGCGGCCCCAGCGCCGGATCAGCGGCCGTCCGCCCCGCCGCCCCACCGCATAGGCGATCTCGGATCCCAGGTTGCAGCCGATCGCCCCGACGCTGGCGACCAGCATCAAGTTGAAGTGTCCTGTCGAGACGAGATAGCCGGCAAAGGGCATGATGACCTCGGACGGCAGCGGAATGCAGGCGGACTCCAGCGCCATCAGCATCGCGACGCCGGGATAACCCAGCGTCGCGATGACCGATACGATGATCGATCCGAGTGCTTCGAGAAGATGCCCCACCACGTCCTCACCTGCGGTCCAGCGGGAATAGGGCAGCGGGCAGATGCAGCCGCCGCACGGCTCCCTCGTAAAGCCGGACGATGGCCGGCGTCAGCAGACGATCAATCAGGGGCCGGACCGGAACGACCAGCAGCGATGCGGTGGCGGCGACCAGAAGCGCTCCAGCCATGTCCAGCGGGAAGTGAACACCGAGATAGATGCGAGCCCAGGCGACGCCCATGCCGAAGGCCATCATTCCCCAACCCAGCCGCGGCCAGGAACCGCGCAGCAGCAGGCTGACCCCGATCGTCCACATGAAGGTCGCATGGTCGCTGGGGAAGGACGAGTCGGCCGCATGTGGGATCAGCTGGTGCCCCAACCCGATCATGAAGGGGCGCGGATGCTGCCAGATAGCGCCGATCACCGTGTTGATCAGGGCCGCCGTCAGCAGGGCGCAGCCCGCACCGACCAGGGCTGAACGCCCGTTGTGCCGTCCCCACACCCACAGCACCGCGATCAGCGCCGCCGCCAGCACCACCACGTCATCCGCCAGGAAGCGCGCCAGCAGCAGAAGCATGGTCTGCGGATCGGGCGGGGCGTTCAGCAGGAGGAACAGATGCCGATTCAAAGCTTCCATGAGCGAGGTCCACTTGTTTCGATGCGATGACAGGCCGGGCAGACAGATGGGCAGTGTGGGGCCCTTCGCGCGTGACGCCGAAGGCTAGGGCTGGAGCGTTCGGGTGAGTTCGGGAGACTGGCGGGGATCGGCGAAGGCCCGGTCTGCGGCACGTTGCAGGCGTTCTTCATGACGCCGCGCATATCGCCACCCCAAGACCCCGGCGAGCAGGGCGATGCCGCCGGCACCGACCGCCAGGGGGCCATGATAGCGCTCCAGTGCCTGCCCGAAGCTCCAGCCGCCCAGGCCGAACGCAATGGACCAGAGCAGCCCGCCGCAGGCATTGGCGACCAGGAAGCGACGCCAACACATACGGTTGGCGCCGGCGAGCAGCGCGGTCAGCACCCGCAGCAGCGCCACGAACCGCCCGAGCAGCACGACCTTGCCGCCGTGCCGTTGGAACAGGTACTGGCCGAGCCGCAGCCGCGGTTCGGTCAGCCGCAAGAGCGACCCATAGCGCACCAGCAACCGGTAGCCATAGCGCCGACCGATCAGGAAGCCGACATTGTCACCCACCACGGCTCCGGCAGCCGCCGCGCCGATCACGAACTCGATCCGGAAATCGGGGGAGGCCGCCGCCAGGATCGATCCGGCGATCAGCGTCGTCTCTCCCGGCAGGGGCAGACCCATGCTCTCCAGCGCAACCACGCCAGCGATCAGCCAATAACCGTAACCGGTCAGAAGTTGGGGAATCAGGCCGTGGAGCGGGAGAGACATCGCGTCACCTCGAATGCTGCGCCGTGACCGGGGGGCATTCCCCGGCCGGCCGGGCCGACAAGCCGTCACGGAGATTGAAGTCAAGCGAGACCCGCAGGCCCGGGCCGTTGTCCGTCACGGACACCGTCGCCTCATGACGGTCCGCGATGGCCTTCACCAGACTGAGACCAAGCCCGCTGCCATCGGTGGTGCGGCTCCGCTCCAGCCGGTAGAAGCGGCGGAAAATGCGTCCGCGCTCTTCCGCCGGCACACCGGGACCGTCGTCGGCGATCGTCAGCCGCGCCACTCCTGGACCGGCGGCCAGAGCCACCTCGATGCGCGTTCCGGCCGGGGTGTGCCGAATGGCGTTCTCAACGAGATTGACGAGCATTTGGGTCAGCAATTCGCGGTCGCCCGCAACCACCGCCGGGTCGAGCCGTGGACTGACCAGGACCTTGCCGTCCTCTTCGGCCGAGGGCGTGAAGGCCTCGACCACTGTCTCCACGATGACGTGAAGCTCCACCGGGTCGCGAACCGGCGGTCGAGCGCCGCCCTCGATCTGGGCGATGCGCAGCAGCGCGGCAAAGGTCTCCAGCAGCGTGTCGGTTTCCGCCAGGGCCGCGTCCACTGCGACCGCGTAGTCGTCGGTCGATGCGGCGGTCGCCCGCACCCGCTCCAGACGCTGGCGCAGCCGCGCCAACGGAGTGCGCAAATCGTGGGCGATGTCGTTGGACACCTGCCGCAACCCCTCCATCAGATCGGCGATGCGGCCGAGCATGCGGTTCAGCGTATCCGAGAGCCGGTCGAGGTCGTCGCCGGTTCCCCGCACCGGGATGCGGCTGGCCAAATCACCGGCGATGATCGCCTCCGCCGTGCGCGAGATGGCATCGACCCGCTGCAGGAAAGCCACGCTCAACAGAGCGCCGCCGGCGACCCCAAGCCCGAGCGTTACCAGCACCGCGACGGAAAATGCGTGGAAGATCGCCTCGTCGGCATCCTCTATCCATTCAAGATCGTCACCGACCGCCAGCAGCGTGCCGTCCGGCAGCCGGACCGTCAGGGTGCGGATCCCCACGAGTTCGCTCTCGTCGCTGGGCATCCGGTGCGGTTCGATGGTGCTCCAGCCCGGCTGAGGAACCGTCGTCATATCGCCGGCCAGAATGGCGCCGCCTGCATCGGCGACGAGTTCATGCAGCGCGCCGGGACGGCCAGCGGTGCGCCGCACCTCGGCAGCGAGCTGCGCCTGCCCGCCGGCCTGGAATTCACCGCGGAGCCGGTCGAGATCGGCCATGATCCGGCTGTTCATCTGCTGTTCCAACGCCGCGTGGGTGGTCCAATAGACCACTCCCCCCAGTATCAGCGCCGACACCGCGAAGATGAGAGCGAAGGCGGCGGCCAGCCGGAAACTGGCGGTCCGGAACAGTCTAGGCAGGGTCGTCATTCAGGGTGTATCCGGCCCCGCGTACCGTGCAGATCAGCTCTCTGCTGCGGCCGCGGTCCACTTTGGCCCGCAGGCGGCTGATGTGGGTTTCGACGATGTTGGTCTTGGGGTCGAAGTGGAAGTCCCAGACATGCTCCAGCAGCATCGTGCGGGTCGTCACGCGCCCGGCATTGCGCATCAGATACTCCAGCAGCTGGAACTCGCGCGGTTGCAGATCGATGGATGCGCCTCCTCGGGTCACGGAGCGTTTCAGGAGGTCCATTTCGAGGTCGGCCACCCGGAGCACCGTGGGGACGTCGTTCAGCGGCGGACGCCGCACCAGAGCATTAAGACGGGCCAGCAACTCGGCAAAGGCGAAGGGCTTGACCAGATAGTCGTCGCCGCCAGCCTCCAGCCCCTCCACCCGGTCGCCGATCCCACCGAGGGCGGTGAGCAACAGCACCGGCGTTTTCACTCCCGCACCGCGCAAGGTTTTCAGCACCGAGAGTCCATCGAGGCCCGGCAGCATCCGATCGACGACCAAAGCGTCGAACGGCTGTCCCGCGGCGAGAAGCAGGCCGTCGCGCCCGTTGCCCACGCATTCAACGCTGTGCCCCTGTTCTCGCAGACCGGTCTGGAGATAGCCCGCCGTTTCCGGATCGTCTTCAATGATCAATATCTTCATTGGCGCAGCCCCCCGATCCCTCCTCGAAATGTCCGTCTCTGATCCTCACAGCCGGTCAAACAAGATAGTCGAAGTCGTCTTAATGGGCGGTCACTGATTCTATACGGATTTGTAACCTGGGCACCTCCCGAGGCGGATGGAATGAACAGCTCCTTCAACTTTCCCGCTATCATTTCACGAGGGACATCTGCCCCTCTATGGGCACCGTCAACTCGTTGGCACCGACCTTATGGCTGGCGCATTTCGGCCACGGATGCCCAGAGATCGGAGGATCAAGCGGCCAGCGGCGCACCGGCGACTTCGGCCCAGGTGGCGAAGGCCTGAGCGCGGGCGGCGCGGTAGTCGGAGGCGGGGCGTTGGTCGCGGCGGAGGTGGAAGAGGTTGGCGATCGGGTCATGGATAGACAGAAAGCGCTGCACCTGTCGGGCCGATTTGAAGCGCTTCATCTGCCGCTCGCGTCGCCGGGTCGGTTGGTGCGAGTTCTCGGCCCGGTTGTTGATGCCCTTGTGCTGGCGATGCTCCACCCCCGGCATGATGGTCCGCTTGGCCGCGGCGTAGGACTTGAGTTTATCGGTCACCAGCACCCGCGGCGCGCGGCCCTGCTTTTTCAGCAATTTGCGGAGCAGGCGCTTGGCCGCCTTGGCATCGCGCCGGCCCTGCACCAGCACATCGAGCACGAAGCCATCGCGGTCGACAGCCCGCCACAGATAATGTTTCTTGCCGGCGATGGTCAGGACGACCTCGTCGAGGTGCCATTTATCGTCCCCGCGTGGCGCCCGCCGACGCAACCGATCCGCGATCTCGCGGCCGAACTTCAAGGCCCATTTCCGCACCGTCTCATGGCTCACGGTGATGCCGCGAGCTGCCAGCATCTCCTCGACCATACGCAGGCTCAAGGGGAAGCGGAAGTAGAGCCACACCGCCGTCGCGATAACCTCGGCGGGGAAGCGGTAGCCGACGTAGCGGGGGTCACGAGGCGTCGTCATGGCAACCCTATACCCGTACCCCAGCCGCACCGCCACTGTGGACTTGACGGTACCTTTGCAGGGGAAGCTGCGCCCGTATCAGAGAGCCGGCGTGCAGTGGCTACACCTGCTCTCTGGGCTTGGGCTGGGCGCCTGCCTTGCCGACGACATGGGGCTCGGCAAGACAATCCAGGTTCTCTCCCTGCTGCTGGTCCAGCGCCAACAGCACGCCGAGGGCCAGCCTAGTCTCCTGATGGCGCCGGCGTCCCTGCTCGCCAACTGGACCGCGGAGATCGAGCGTTTCGCGCCCAGCCTGAGGGCGAAGATCGTCCACCCGTCCGCCATGCCGGCGGATCAGGTCAGGCAGATAACGCCAGATGAGTTCGCAGGGATTGACTTGGTAATCACCAGCTATGGCACTCTGCTGCGCGTGCCGGCACTGGCCAGGACGAACTGGCGTCTCATCGTATTGGACGAGGCGCAGGCGATCAAGAACCCGACCGCCAAGCAGACCAAGGCGGCCAAGGCTCTCAAAGCGGGGGCGCGCATCGCGCTGACGGGCACGCCGGTCGAGAATCATCTCGGCGATCTGTGGTCGATCTTCGACGTCATCAATCCGGGCCTGCTGGGAACGGCCAAGCAGTTCAAGAGCTACACAAAAACCCTGGCCGAACGGGCGCACAATCCCTATGGCCCCCTGCGGGAGTTGGTGCGCCCATACATTCTGCGGCGCATGAAGACGGACCGCTCCGTCATCGCTGACCTGCCCGACAAGACGGAGGTTTCCGCCTACTGCGCGCTCAGCCGTAAGCAGGCTGCTCTTTACGCTCAAACAGTCTCCGACTTGGCGGACGCGCTGCAGGAGGCCGAGGGCATCCAGCGCAAAGGCGTCGTGCTGACGACGCTGATGCGGCTCAAGCAGATCTGCAACCATCCCTCGCAGTGGCTCGGCGACAACGCCTGGGCCGAGGAGGACAGCGGCAAATGGGCCCGCCTGCGAGGAATCGCTTCGGTGGTGGCAGCCCGCCAGGAGAAGATGCTGGTGTTCACCCAGTTCCGCGAGGTGACGGCGCCGTTGGCGTCGTTCCTGGGCGGGGTGTTCGGGCGACCCGGACTGGTGCTGCATGGCGATACGGCGGTGAAGAACCGCAAGGCGCTGGTCGACACCTTTCAGAAGGACGAGACGATCCCATTCTTCATCCTGTCGCTAAAGGCCGGCGGTTCGGGCCTAACGCTGACGGCGGCATCGCACGTCGTGCATTTCGACCGCTGGTGGAACCCGGCGGTGGAGAACCAGGCGACCGACCGGGCCTTCCGCATCGGCCAAAAGAAGAACGTGCTGGTCCACAAGTTCGTCTGCCAGGGCACGGTCGAGGAGCGGATCGAGGCCTTGATCGAATCGAAGAAGCGGCTGTCGGATGATCTCCTCGCTGGCTCGGATGAGATCATTCTTACCGAGATGGCAAATGAGGACCTGCTGCGGCTGGTGGCCCTTGATCTGAACGCCGCGACGAGGGAGTGACGCCGATGGGATATGGGTATGGAGGATGGGCGCCGTATGTCCCGGTCGCCGAACGCCGTCGACGGGCGGAGCGCGAGATGGCAAAACTGCGCAAGAAGGGGCATCCGGTTTCACCGGTGCGGATCGAGGGGCGCACCATCGCCCGGACCTTCTGGGGCAAGGCGTGGTGCGATAACCTGGAGAGCTATCGCGACTACGAGAATCGCCTGCTTCGCGGCCGCACCTATGTGCGCAACGGCTCGGTGGTTGATCTGCAGATCGCGCCACGGCAGGTGAAGGCGATGGTCAGCGGCTCGGCGATCTACACGGTCACCATCAGCATCACGACACTGCCCGAGGCCCGGTGGCAGTCACTGTGCCAGGGATGCGCCGGCGGGATCGACACCCTGGTCGAATTGCTCCAGGGGCGGTTTTCCAAAGCGGTGATGGAGCGACTCTGCCGTCAGGAAACTGGGCTGTTCCCCACGCCCTCGGAAATCCGGTTCTCGTGCACTTGCCCTGACGCGGCGTGGATGTGTAAGCACGTCGCGGCGGCCCTCTATGGCATCGGGGCGCGGCTGGATGAAACGCCCGAGCTTTTGTTCCGGCTGCGTGATGTGGACGAGAAGGACCTGCTGGCCAGCGTGGACCCGGCAGTACCTTTGACCAGCATCGAGCCTGCGGCTGCGAACATTCTTGCGGATGAGGATCTTTCGGTACTGTTTGGCCTCGACATGGCTGGAGGGGAAAGCCTGCCACCGCTGGGCGGAGATGCAGCGGCGTCCAAGCCGCGTGCGACGAGGCGACGCCGGGACAGTGGTGCGCCGGCAATGGCGGTCTCGGACGCGGTGTCACCGCAGGACGCCGCCAAGAAGGTGAGGTCGCGCAGGAAGGTCAAGGAGGTGCCAGCGGCATCGGGGGCAGCCGCGGCGCCGCAGGCCGATCAACGCCCCCGACGCCGCAAACGAGGGGCCGTGTGGGACCCCGCGGACATCTACGAGCCGTGACCATTGTGTCGAGGCGGCCGGTGGCGGTGCATCCGATGCGATCGCCCATCGCACCAGAGGTGGCACCGCGAGGTTGGCCTCCAGGATCGCTCTAGTGAGCGGACTGGTCGAGGGACCAACCGGCGATCTGGCCCGGGTAGGTTCGCAGGTTCAAGTCTGGGGCGCGCAACCACCGAGAGTTGGGGCTTCCACCGATCGACGTTTGACCCCAGAACCGAGCGGAGGACGCCCTGAAAGTGTGGAAGTTTCGGTCCAGCACCCGCATGGGGAGCGGCTGAACTTCTCCTCCTACGTCGAGGTGCGGCTTGCGGCCATCAGCAAGCGTGAGCAGACTAAGCGTCGCCGCCCCCCTAAGAAGGCGTGCGCGAGGTTTGACCCGATCCCTGGATCGCTGGAACCGAACGCGCCCTGAAATTCGTCCGAGCTCTCCACCTGGACCAATGCGGAGACATCAGATAAGTCGCCGCCATCAGCTCTGAGGCGGCTTGCCCGGATGGCGGGCGAGCCAGCGGTCGAGTTGCCGGATCTCCTTCTCCTGGTCCGTGATGATCTTCCTCGCCATCTTCTGAAACTCAGGATCGCGTCCGTTCTGGAGTTCGGCTCGCGCCATGTCGACAGCCCCCCGGTGATGCTTCCGCATCATGGAGGCGAAGTCGTGATCAATATCGCCGGTCATGGGCTGCGCAATCATGGACTGCTGCATCTTCTGCATCGCCCCCATCATCGCCTGGGAGCCCGGGGAGTTGGACATCAAGCCCCTTTGCATCATGCCCTGATGTGCCTGCGTTCCCTGGTGCACGGCCGTAACCAATTATGAGGTCTCCCCCGAGTTGCGATGGAGGGGGTGCTGCTTTACTCTGGGTTCAATCACCTTGAGCGAAGGAGCTTTCCTTGTCCGACCCGATGCGCGCGTTGATCCAACGCTGGCGTGAGGATACCGGCGCGACGTACCGGACCTGGTTTCTGTGGAACGAGCGGGTGAAGAACTTCCGCTCAATCCGCCGCGGCATCCAGCAGGTTGTAACCGACATCGAGGCCGGCACCTTCGGCAACGTCTATCGCGGCTCGTCGCTGGAGACGGTGGTTCACTCGATCGCCGAGCAGCGCCAGATCTTCAAGGGAGCGGACCACGCTTTCCTGTGGAAACCCAAGCTGCGCATCCCGGACATCTATGAGAACCCGGACAACCAGCGCGCCTTCGGGCGGTTACTCGACGCCTGCGTCTGCTGCAACGTTGAGGCGCAAATCCTCGCCGCCATCCGGCAGATCGACGCCAAGCAGATCAAGGGGCTTGGGCCGGCGGTGGCGAACCTCCTGTACTTCCTGCACCCGACCCTGGTGCCGACCTTCAACACGGCCATCGTCAACGGCTACAACGCTCTGACCGGCGCCAAGGTAAAGCTCGGCCGGTGGGACGAGTTCCTGGCGATGCGCCAGGGCATCCTGGCGCTGAACGCCGAATACCGCGACTTGCTGTCCAACGATCTCGGGGCCATCGGCGGACTGCTGTTCGACGTCGGCTCCGCACGCTACGCCGCGCCGCCGCGCACCAACGATGCTGCCGCCCGCACCGTGTGGGAAGCCGACCTCGCCAAGGTGCGTGAGGAGAGCGCCAAGGCTTCCAAGGCTGCGGCCGCCGAGCGCGAGGGTGACCGCACGCACACCGAAATCCAGGGTTGGCTGCGTGATCTGGGCAAGGCGCTGGGCTACGATGTATGGATCGCCTCCAACGACCGCAGCCGGGCCTACGACGGCGGCAAGCTCGGCGAGGGCTGCCTTGAGCGGCTGCCGGAGGCGATCGAGAAAGCGCCTGGTGCCGACGCCATCCGGCTCATCGACGTCCTGTGGCTCGACCGGGGCAAGGCCCATGTTGCCGCTGCCTTCGAAGTCGAGCACTCGACCTCGATCTACTCGGGCGTCGTCCGCATGCTCGATCTGGCACTCGGCACCGAGGCACATGCCCTGGAAGGGATGTTCCTGGTGGCGCCGAACGGCCGCGAGGACGAGGTCCGCGCCCAGTTGACCCGACCGGCGTTCAGCCGCGTCGCCGACCTCCAGGTGCGCTACCTGCCATACGGCGAACTCGAGAGCCACCGAGAATCCATCGCCCGCTTCGGCACTGGCATGAAAGCGATCAACGCCATCGCCCGCACCCTGGTCTGAGCGGATTATAGTTCCGGCTTTAGTGGCTGAACTCGCCCTTTGCCATGGCGAGGTGGTGGGCCTTGGTCTGCTGGCGTCACTCGCGACTGCCGAGCCGGGGCGTTGCGGTATTGGCCATACGACCATTCAGGTCGAAAACGGCGGTGGCCATCTCCACCTTGTTCCGGTTGATGTCGTCTGGGGGGAACTGACATGACCCACCGCTGGCAAGGTATCGCCTACGCGCTGCTCTCGGCTGCGCTCTTTGGCGCCAGCACGCCGTTGGCGAAGGCGCTGCTCGGCGACATCACTCCGTGGATGCTCGCCGGTCTGCTCTACCTCGCTTCGGGCGTCGGGCTGGCAGTGCTCCACACTGTGCGCCGGCTGTGGGCTGGGCCGTCGTCGGAGGCGCCGTTGACGCTTCGGGACCTGCCCTGGCTGGTCGCCGTGATCGCGGCTGGAGGCATTACTGGGCCCATTCTGCTCATGGTGGGCTTGAGCACGACGCCCGCCTCGACCGCCTCGCTCCTGCTGAACCTGGAGGGTCTCTTCACGCTCGGCATCGCCTGGGTCGTGTTCCGCGAGAACGTCGACCGGCGGATCGCCCTCGGGGCGGCGGCGATCCTCGCCGGGGCATTGCTGCTGTCGTGGAGCGGCGGCCCGGAGGGGATCGGCTGGGGGGCGCTGGCCATCGCCGGGGCGTGTCTGGCCTGGGGCATCGACAACAACCTGACCCGCAAGCTGTCGAGCGCCGACCCGCTCCAGATCGCCATGCTCAAGGGCGCCGTCGCTGGGACGGTCAACGTGATCCTCGCCTGGTCCATCGGCGGCACATTGCCGTCCGCAGGTGCGTTCCTCGCGGCGGCGGTGGTCGGCTTCCTTGGCTACGGCGTCTCGCTCACCTTGTTCGTGCTGGCGCTGCGCCATCTGGGATCGGCGCGGACCGGAGCGTACTTCTCGCTGGCCCCCTTTGCCGGTGCCACCGTCGCGATCCTGGCGTTTGGCGAACCGGTCACCACGCGCTTTGTCGTCGCCGCCGCGTTGATGGGCGTCGGGCTGTACCTCCATCTCATCGAACGGCATGAACATGAACACCGGCACGAACCGATGGATCATGAGCACCGCCACGTCCATGACGAGCATCACCAGCATGAACATGAGGGTTGGGAAGGGCCGGAGCCGCACAGCCATCCGCACAGGCACCGGCCGCTTGTCCATACCCACCGGCACGACCCCGACATCCACCACCGCCACACGCATTAAGGAAGGAAGAGCCTTCCGCTTTCCCATGGATGGCGGACCGGGTTGCACGCCGTGCATAGGCATGGTTGACTCATCCCCTCCAGGGGGATAGGAGTCAGGCCATGAGCCATGCCAACAACCCCGATCTGAAGAACCGCCTGCGGCGGGCCGAGGGCCATCTCGCCACCATCACCCGCATGGTCGAGGACGGGCGTGACGGGATCGACATCGCCCAGCAGCTTCAGGCCGTCATCAAGGCCCTCGAGAAGGCGAAGAGCGTCCTCATCCTGGATCACATCGACCATCATCTCGAAGAGATCGTCGGTCCGATGCCGCGCGAGGACCGCGATCGTCTCGTCAAGCTGCGGGAAATCGCCAAGTACCTGTAGGAGCCTGACCATGTGCTGCCGCGCCGCCGTTGAGCGCGTCTTCGCCGAACTGGTTGCGCGGGGCGAGCCGGAAGGCCACGCCCGCGAAGCCGGCCTCGTCATCTTCCGGTTCCACCATCCCAATGTTCCGGCCTCCGAAGCGGCGGTGACGGTGGACTTCTGGACCCGGCCTTCCCTGCTTCACTAGGACCCCGTCATGCACTCCCATTCCATCGACACGTGGACGCACCGGCACGAGTTCCTCGGCGAGCATCACGACCGCAACGAGAGGCGCATCTGGATCGTGGTCGCGCTGACCCTGGTCATGATGGTCGGCGAGATCGTTGGTGGTACGGTGTTCGGCTCGCTGGCCCTGGTCGCCGACGGCTGGCACATGTCGACGCACGCGGCGGCGCTCAGCATTTCGGCACTCGCCTACGTCTACGCCCGTCGTCATGCCCGCAACGAGCGCTTCGCCTTCGGTACCGGCAAGCTCGGCGAGTTGGCGGCCTTCGCCTCCGCCATCATCCTGGCGATGATTGCCCTGCTGATCGGTTACGAGAGCGTTGAGCGTCTCGTCAACCCGGTGCCCATTGCTTACGGCGAGGCCATCGCAATCGCGGTTCTGGGCCTCGCCGTCAATCTCGGGAGCGCCTGGCTGCTGGGCGGTGAGCACCATCACCACGGACATGGGCACCATCACGACCACGGTGCCCATGAAGACCACCGCCGTCACGACCACCATCATGCCGACGGCCATGACGGCGGCCATAAGGACCATCCTCACGGGCATGAACATGGGAATGAGCATGGGCATGGTGGTCACCACGCGCACGATCTAAACATGCGGTCGGCCTATGTCCATGTCCTGGCGGACGCGGCGACCTCCGTCCTCGCCATTCTGGGGCTTCTGGCGGCGGGTCTGTTTGGCTGGACCTGGATGGATCCGATCGTTGGCCTGGTCGGCACTGCCGTCATCCTCAGCTGGGCCTACGGTCTCATCCGCGATGCCGGGGCGGTGCTCCTCGACACGGTGCCGGACCCGAAGTTGGCGACGGCTATCCGCAGCACCCTCGAGACCGGCGGGGACCGGGTCACCGACCTTCACCTCTGGCGGGTCGGTCCAGGCCATCTGGCGGCCATCGTCGCCCTCGTGTCCGATCACCCGAAGCCGGTGGCCACGTACAAGGCACGCTTGGCCGACCTGCACGGTCTCAGCCACGTCACGGTGGAGGTGGCACAGTGCGGGGGTCACCACTCCGGCACCAACCACGATCATCATCCCCACATCCACGCTGCGTGATGCCTGTCCCATACCCCCGCGGCTGATGACCGCGGGGGCCACCGGTGATCGTTGAACGGGTTTCTGGAGTCCGCCGTGTCACTCCGTTCCATCCCCAGCAGCGTCGTCGCACTGGGCTTCGTCAGCCTGTTCATGGACGTCTCCTCGGAGATGATCCACAGCCTCCTGCCCGTGTTCCTGGTTTCGGTCCTGGGCGCCAGCGCGCTATCGGTTGGGTTCATCGAAGGGATTGCCGAGGCCACGGCGTCCATCACCAAGATCTTCTCCGGCGTGGTCAGCGATTGGGTCGGCCGCCGCAAGCCGCTGTTGCTGTTGGGCTACGGCATGGCGGCGCTGACCAAGCCGGTCTTCCCGCTTGCCGACACCCTGGGGTCAGTCCTGTTGGCCCGCTTCCTCGACCGCATCGGCAAGGGTGTGCGCGGGGCACCCCGCGATGCGCTGGTCGCCGAGGTGACGCCGCCCGACCTGCGCGGCGCCGCCTTCGGCCTGCGGCAGTCGATGGACACCGTCGGGGCCTTCGCCGGACCGGCGCTGGCCATGCTGCTGATGGTCTTGAGCGGCGACGACTTCCGCCTCGTGTTCTGGATTGCCGTTGTCCCGGCCTTCATTGCCGTCGCGGTGATCCTATTCGCCGTGCATGAGCCCGATAGGGAGCCGTCCAGCGAACCACGCCGATTCCCCATCCGGCGCGATCAGCTACGGCGGCTGGACGCAACCTTCTGGGGCGTGGTCGCGATGGCGGCAGTTCTGACACTGGCGCGTTTCAGCGAAGCCTTCCTGCTGTTGCGCGCCCAGAGCGTTGGGGTGGAGGACGCCTACGCGCCGCTGGTGCTCATCGTCATGAACGTCGTCTACGCGGTTTCGGCCTACCCGCTGGGGCGTCTGGCCGACCGGCTGGACCGGCGCAATCTGCTGGCCTTGGGCGTCGGGCTGCTGGTCCTGGCTGATCTGGTTCTTGCCGCGGCTGGATCCGTGCTGGTTGTCCTGGCTGGGGCGGCGCTGTGGGGGCTCCATATGGGCGCCACCCAAGGGCTGCTCGCGGTCTTCGTCGCCGATGCCACGCCCGCGGACCTGCGGGGAACGGGGTTTGGCCTCTACAATCTCATGACCGGAATTGCTCTGCTGGCCTCCAGCGCCCTGGCCGGGTTGCTCTGGACCGCTGTGGGTCCGGACGCCACGTTCCTGGCCGGAGCCACCTTCTCCTTGGTCGCCCTGGTCGGGCTGTTGACCATCCTGCCGCGACGGAAGAGGCTGTAGCACTTCGGTTGCCCGGAGCGCCAGGCTGGAAAGCCGAGAGGTCGGTGGCCGTCCTCCACGCGGTACGGTGACGAGAATGGCATCTTATCTTTCGGGAATAACCGATCTGGTTGCCGGGCCTCCATACGCTGCGTACATGGCGGTTTTTCTGCTCGCCATGTCGGAGTCCATTCCGGTGATCGGGGCCGTCGTGCCGGGCACGGCCGTCATTCTCGGCATCAGTGCCCTGATCCCAGGGGGACAACTGGATGCTGTGCCGGTGATCCTCGCCGCGACGCTCGGCGCCATTGCTGGTGACGGGGCTTCCTTCTGGCTGGGGCACCGCTACCACGAGGCAATCCTGAGCCGATGGCCGATGAACCGGCATCCGGAGCTCGTCAACCGGAGTGATGCCTTCTTCCACCGGCATGGCGGCAAGAGCGTCCTGTTCGCACGCTTCACGCCCGGCGTGCGGGCGTTCATCCCCCTGGTCGCGGGCATGTTGCGCATGCCCGTGTGGCGCTTTTACGTCGCGAACGTGGCCTCGGCCCTGGTGTGGGCGCTGTCCCACGTGCTGTCGGGCATGTTGGTGGGTGCCTCCCTGGGCTTCGTCGGCGCTGCGGCCGAACGCGCCGCCATCCTCCTGGTCGTCGCCATCATCGTTCTCTGGGTGATCGCACGGCTGGTGCGCTACGGCGTGCGCAAGGCCATTCCGGTGTTGGCTGCCGGGCAACGACGGCTTTGGGAATGGTCGGCATCGCGGGACACCTGGATCGCCTGCCCGGTTCGCGCCATCCTCGATCCTGCCCTGCCCGAAGGGAAGGCTCTGGCCATAGCAGGGGGTATCCTGGTGGCGGCCTCCTGGCTGTTCCTTGGCATCCTTGAGGACGTGGTCAATCGAGACCCGTTGGTCCGCGTCGACGTCGGCGTCTACCGCCTGCTCCAAGGCTTGCGCACGCCGTGGGTCGACTCAGCAATGGTTGCCATCACCGAGTTCGGCGACACCTCGGTCACGCTGCCGGTCACCGTTGCCGTCGCGCTTTACCTGGCGGTTCGGCGCCGGTGGAAGACGCTGGCCTACTGGCTGGCCGCGGTCGGCGGCGCGGCCGCCATCAACACCGCCATCAAGGGCGCGCTGCACCGGATGCGCCCCGGTGCGCTCGGCTATTTCGGCTGGAGCGAGTTCTCCTTTCCGAGCGGACACAGCACGACCAACGCCGTCATGTACGGATTCCTGGCCTTCCTGGTGGTCCGCCGGTTGGGTCCAGGGTGGTGGCCGGTGGCCGTGCTGGCCTGGGCTGGGCTCGTGGTGCCGATCGCGTTTTCCCGTCTCTACCTGGGGGCACACTGGTTCTCCGACGTCATGGGCGGGCTCGCCTTCGGCATGGCGTGGGTCGCCGTGCTCAGCATCGCCTATCTGCACCACCAGCACCGCGGGCGCGTGCGCGGGCTGTTCGTCGTGGCCTGCATGACCCTCGTCGTGGCCGGAGGCGTCAATGTGTACCGCAAGCATGCGGCGGAGGTGCAGCGCTACGCCGCTCGGGAGGCCGCGCCCACCGTCCTTGCTGGCGACTGGTGGACCGGGGGGTGGCAGCGGCTTCCGGCCCGCCGGGTCGACCTCATCGGGGAGGAGGAGGAACCGATGACGGTCCAGTGGGCCGGTCCGCTCGAGGCACTGAAGGCAACGCTAAAGGACAGTGGATGGCGCGAGCCGGAGGGATGGACGATGACCAACACGCTGACGTGGCTCACAGCGGACACCGACCCGTTGAACCTGCCTGTGCTGCCTTACCTCGAGAGCGGGCGCGTGCCGGTCCTTACACTGATTCATCCGGCCGAAGACCAAGTGTCAGCGGCGGCCCGCTGGGTGGTGCGGCTTTGGGCAACCGGCTTCGAGCTTCGGAACGGCAGCACCGTGCCGATCTGGGTCGGAAGCGTCGTAGAGGAGCGCTTCACCCATCCGTATTCCCTGTTCACGCTCGGGCGCATGCAGCCCGACCTTGACGGTCCACGCGATGCGCTTGCCAGTGCATTGGGCGAAGTCAGCCTCGTGGGGCCTGCACCTCCGGTGGCGAGATATGAATGGGACCGGCGGGTGCTGCTGGCCCACGCCCGGTCCGTGTCGTCGAGCGAGGCCGCGCCTTGAGCCCACCAGCCTGTACTTTTGGCGGCTTACCGCTCCGCCCTGACCACAAGACCTCCAATCCGCCGTAATCCGGTTGGCTCCGCCCGTATTGGTCCGATGCCGCCTACACCTGCTTGCCGTACCGTGGTTGCCGCTTTTGATCGAGGAAAGAATGAACAACTGGAACGTCGACCTGTTTCTGGCCATCAATGGCCCGACCACCCCGGCTCCATGGGTTCTGCATCTGGCGACGGCCTTCGCTCAGGATCTCGTCTATGTCGGAGCGCTTCTCGCCGCCGGGCTGTGGATTTGGGGAGCACCGCAGAGGCGTGGCGGCTTGGTTGCTGTCGGCTGCGGTCTGCTGCTGGCGTTTGCCATCAGCACGGTGATCGGGCTGGTCTGGTACCACCCTAGGCCTTTCGCTGTGGGCATCGGCCACGCCCTGATGGCGCACAACACGGAGACCTCGTTCCCCAGTGACCATGGGACATTTCTGTTCACGATCGGGCTCGGGCTGATCGCTACGGGAGCGGCGCGCCGGTGGGGCGCCGTGGTATTCGCCCTTGGCATCATCACGGCGTGGGCGCGGGTGTACCTGGGCGTGCATTGGCCGCTCGACATGGCGGGATCCTTCATCCTCGCCAGCGTTTGCGCCGTGTTCGCTGTGATCGTGCGACCGCTAGCTGACGCGCATCTGGCGCCGCTTGTTGAACGCCTCTACCATTGGGTTCTCGACACGCTGCGCCTCCCACTCACGGTTTTCCCCCGACGGAACTCCTCAGTCCGATGAACCGGAGGGCCATTGTCTGAACAGCAGTTGAACCGGCTGTTCAGACCAGGCTCAGGCTCACCCTGGCATGCTCTCCTCCACGGGATGCCTCCGCATCCCCCTTCAAGGAGGAATGGACATGCGCAAGCCAGCAGCTTTTGCCCTTCTCGCCGGGCTCGCGAGCGGTACGGTGTTCGGTCTCGGAACCGCATTGGCCGACCAAACATCTCATTCGGCGCAGGCCTCCGCCCCCCAACCGATTGCTGACGTGCTCAATGCAGGCGGCGGGACTGTGGTTGGGTCGGTGACGGCGGTCGGTGCCAACTGGCTCACCGTCAGCGACGAGTCCGCCCGAACCAACGTGACGGTTCGGGATGCCCTGCCGGAGGGTATTCATCAAGGTGACCCGATCACGATTGTTGGCCGCGTTCGGCACGGTGGGCTGATGGCCAGCGAAATTATCCTGGCTGATGGGACGTGGCACGGCTCGATCGCCCAAACGGCCGAACGCTCGACCCGGGACAGCGATGAGGATGAAAATTGAACCGCCAGACGGACGGAACGCCGTATGGAAACGCGATCCGTCCGTCTTTTGGGAGCAGGAGTAACCGACAAGGAGCATGATCACCCCCAGAAGCGGTGGAACCCCAGACGGTGCTGTTCATTCATTAGGGAAGGTTTATGTTGGGAGCGGGCTGTGAACGCACGCCAGCATGTTCCCTGCGGTGACCAGGGTATTCCAAGGTCACCACCCAGCCGGAGGGAGGACCATCGTGACGTACCATTTCTCCAAAGTCGTCGAACTGCCATTCGAGGACGCCGTCTCGGCGATCACCGAGGCCCTCAAGGAGCATGGGTTCGGTGTGTTGACCGAGATCGACGTGAAGGCAACGCTGAAGAAGAAGCTGGACGTCGAGTATCGGCCCTATCGCATCCTCGGCGCCTGCAATCCGAAGATGGCCTATAAGGCGCTTCAGGCCGAGGACAAGATCGGAACCATGCTGCCGTGCAACGTCATCGTTCAGCAACGCGAGGACGGCAAGGTGGAGGTGTCCGCGGTCGACCCCGTCGCCTCCATGCAGGCGATCGACAACCCCAACCTCGCCGATGTCGCCCGTCAGGTGCAGGGCATGCTCCGTCAGGTGATCGACGATCTGGGTAGGCGGGGATAGTCACGCCGGTCCAAACCGGCCGCCGACAAGCCCAACTCCAGAGGAGAACCACTGCAATGGCTTATCGAGTTCGCAACACCATCGTCCCACTGGCCCTGGCAACGGCGCTGATCGCCGGGCCCGCGACGGCCCAGCAGACCCAACCGGCGCCGCAAGGCCAGACCACTGCACCGATGGGCAGCCCGAGTATGGGCGGTTCCGGTATGGGGGCGAACCAGGGCATGATGCAGGGTCAGGGCATGCACCAGGGCCAGAGGGCGCAGAATATGCCCAAGGACCCGGCCTCGCGTGCGTATATGCAAAGCATGCAAAAGATGAACCGGGACATGCGCAGCAAGCGCATGTCCGGCGACGCCGACGCGGATTTCGCGCGGATGATGGCCGCCCATCATCAGGGCGCCATCGACATGGCCCGTGTCGAACTCCAATACGGCAAGGATCCCGACCTCAAGGCCATGGCTCAGAAGATGGTCGATGATCAGACGAAGGAGGTCCAGCAGCTTCAGGACTGGCTGAAGCAGCCCCCGGCCAAGCAAGCTGGCAGCAAGTAACAGCAGGAATTTCCCATGATGTCGGGCAGTATGGATGGCTGGGGTTGGAGCATGGGCGGGATGGCAATCCTCTGGATCTTGCTACTCGTTCTCGTCGTCCTCGGGATTGCCGCTCTCGTCAAATACCTGAAACGCTGAGCCTCACATCGCGGAACGGAGCATACCCATTCGCGGCATGAGCGGTTGCCGGGAACCACGCGCACTTGGGCTGGTCAGCCCCTGGGCGTCTTTCGGTTGACGGCGACCAGCGTTGCGACCGACATGTGGCCCGGTCCGGGCGGGTACCGCACATACGCCGCGCTACCCGGCCCATCAGTCAACCACCGGCGCCTGTTCGATTGGCGGAGGCCGCGACAACAGTGTGCGGACGACGCCGTAGACGCTGACCGAGATGGCGAAGACGGTGGCGCCGACGCCCACCAGGGCCATCAGCGGCGACGTAGCCGCTGTATAAGCGATTTTCGTGTTGACTTTCCTATCGCTGGAGGGGCCATGCTCAGTTCGGTGACTTGGAGCGGCGATGAGAGTGGAGCGACACTCTGCCCAGCCCTTACACAAAGGTGTTGCGCTTTCCCGGAACCGCCCACTACTGTCCGGCCCCACCGGGCATAGGCGGTTCCGCCGAAAGTTGACTCCCCATTATCAACCAAAGACAGCTACGGCGGAGCGGATGCTAATCCCGCCGTCCTTGGTCCGCCGGAGTTGGCGCCCGACAGCGTAACGAAAGACGGCCGGGAGCTGGAGGGCTGGGGGAACACGGGACCAGAGGGTTTGGATCACCGTCCGGCCCTTGCGGGTCCGGCGTTGGGCCTGACCTGCCACTGTGCGCTGGGACCAGCGGAAGCCGATCTCGCCAAAATACAGGTCGGCGTGGTCGGGGCTGATGTGGTGGAAGACGCCGGCGATCGTGCGCCGGACACGATCGTTGAAGCCCTCGGCCGAGTTGGCATGCACGGTACCGCGAACATATTCGCGCTGAGAATGGCGCACGGTATCGTGCGCAGCGAACGCGCTGCCGATGGCGACGAACGCCTTCCATTCGTCGCTCATCAGGTGCGCGTCAGGATCGACAGCGGCTTCCAGCACCCGCTCGGCCTCGTCGAGCGACAGGTCAGCGACCACGGCGGCACGGGCCTCGCCCGCCGGTGTCCCCGGCTCCCGACCGCTTGGCCGCTGGACAACCGCGAGTGCTGGCGTCTTCGTCGTGCGGGGCTGGCCCTTGCGTCCGCGCCCCAGCTTGGGAGGGTTGGGATCACGGCGCGGCCTGGCGTCGAAATGGAACTCGTCGATCTCCACCGTTCCGCCCAGCGGATGGTCGCGCAACACCAGGAGCCGCAGAACATGGCTCATCCGCCATGCCATCGGCTGGCTGACGCCGAGTGCTTCGGCCAGACGGATGGACGAGATGCCCTTGTCCGATTGCAGGATGAACCACAGCCCCATGAGCCAGGTCCGCAACGGCAGCTTCGTTCCATGCAGCGGGGTTCGCGTCGTCACGGTAAACTGGTAGCGGCAGTCCGGATTGCAGCACTGATAAAGCCCTGGCCGCGATCGTCGTCCTATGTCGCGCCCGGCCAGGGTGATCGAACGCCGCGAGCCGCAGGCCGGACAGAGCCGTCCGTTCGGCCACACCATCGCCTCAACCAGCCGACGGCACCGCGCCTCGTCGTGGAATGCTTCGGTCATCTCCGCCACGGTCCGAATGGCCTCCAACTCTTCGAGCACCGATCCCATCGTCCCCTCCGTGCTTGATGGCTGAGAGTCGCACGTAAGCGCTGGAAGAGCTACGCTTTACTGTGTTTGGTTGATAATGGCGAGTTGACTTTTCGAACATTACGAGAACGCACACTCTGGCCCTCTTTACGGCGGTACTGGAGTGCGCGTTTTCATGCCGGAGATTTCTTCGACAAGTAATCAGCGGCGGATTCCCGCGGAATACTCGGGAGTTGAAGCGAATTTTTGCAAAACGCCCGGCTGCGCCAACTTCGGGGTCTCCCCCAACCGCACATCACCACGCAGTCGTCCTGCGGCATCGTCTCCGGTCAGCCGGGACAACTACCGCCTTAGTGGAACGGGCGGCGTCCCTGGCCTTTACTGCCAACTGTGCGGCAAGACAACAACCTTGAAGTCCAACCGCGGAGTTGACGAAGAGTTCTCCCGCGTGGCCGCGTTCTTGAGGCTTCCAGAGCGCCACGGCTACCTGAACAGCGACTGCGGCAACCATGGCCAAGCGACTCGGGAACATCTGGAACTCTATCGACTTTATGGCTCAACGCGCTCCGGCTCGAAGAGGTTCTTCTGCAAAGGGTGCGGCAAGACCTTCTCGGTTCCCGACGATGGCCGAGCCGGAGAAGAAGGTCGTGCTGCTCACCGACCTGAACGGCTACGGCGTCGACACGCTGGACCACTTGGCCCATCTGTTCAACCGAGCCTCGCTTCATGCCATCGATCGCTTCTTCATGCTGGTCCGGCGCCGCCTGCGGCTTCTGGAGCGTCCGATCGCGCCGACGCGCCGGGCACGGCGCGTCTGGCACGGCTACGCGCCCTACGACCCGGCGATGGTCGGCAAGTGCCTCGACATCTTCCGGGTCTGGTACAACTGGTGCTTCACGGGTGAGGACGGCCTGACCCCGGCGGAGCACCTGGGCGTCGCCAAGGGTAAGGTCCGAATGGAAGACATCGTCTACTTCGATCCCGACGCCTGATACGCAGTCCGTCTTACGCAGCCCCTCTCATGCTCGCTCTGGCAGAGTTTGTGGAACGGCATGCCAAGACAATGAAAGCTGCGCGGGAACAAAAATGATAGGGGTATCGTTCCCCCTCATTGGTCAGATTGGGATAGAGGAAGCCACAATGTCACACGAGCAAAATCACCATAGGAACATGATGGCAATGGGGTGGGGTCGGTTTGCGGCAATGATCGCAACCTCAACGTTCATCATGTTCTTTTTGATGTATCAACTTATTTATTCTCTCGATCACGCCTTATTAAGCGTAAACCGGCTGGTCTCCTCGCTCGTTATGGGGTGCGTCATGACTATCGTGATGCTCGGCTTCATGTGGTCAATGTACAGGGGTATGGCCATTAAGATCGCCGTACTGGTCGGAGCCGTGCTGGTCGGAGTTGTACTCCTCTACGTGAACCGCAGTCAGGGCCTGATCGGCGATGTCAGCTTCATGAAGTCGATGATCCCGCACCACTCCATCGCCATCAATAATGCAAGCAACGCCAGCATCAGCGACCCCCGCGTGCGCAAGCTCGCGGATAAGATCATCGAATCACAAGTTCGCGAGATCGCTGAGATGAAGCTGCTCATTGACGACATTGGGAACAGTGGCAAGCGCGGGAGTCAGCCCCTTCCTGCGCGACCGGCTCAGGTCACGCCCGATATGGAGCAGCAGATACGAGAGGCGGTTCAGTAGTGCCGTCGAACCCAGCGGATCGTGTCGGCTTCCGACGGACCACGCCGCTCGTGTTCGGACTTTAAGTGGAAGAGATGATGCCCAGAGTAGTATTGCAGGCCGCATGGCCTGCAATACCTTTGAGTAGGGGCTGGGACACTCTGCCATCCCCATCCGAACTCCGGCCAGGTCGGTCGTCGAGACGATCGTGCTGTTGCGCGGGCCAGAGAATGCTCCTAGGCTCATAGAGAGGCCGGTGGGCACACAACGTGCCGTCCGGTCTCAGACAAGGAAGGCAATCGCCATGTGGCGTGGGACATGGTCGACGGTGAGGAGGGTGGTGGTGAGCCTGCTGATGCTGGCCACGCTGCTCATCTATGCCGTGCCGAGCCACGCCAGTCTGCCGCCTCACCAGCACTCACCGGCGCCTCATGAACATGCCGTGGCCGACACGCACGACGATGATGTCGCCGGCGTGGCGGACCATGAGCACAAGCAGGACCGCTGCAAGGATCTTGGTGTGCTCGGTGACGATGCCTGCTGCAGCGTCGCCCAGTGCGCGACCATGCATGGCGGCCTCCCGGTCGGTGCCGTCGCAGCCTTTATTCCGGCCCTCAACCGGGCAGACCATCTGCTTGCCCTGGCAACGCCCGAAGGCATCGACAGCGACCCCGCACTCCGTCCCCCTCTCTGATCCTCTGACGCCACGAGTCTGTCCGCGTTCAGCTTGAGCTTTGGCTCAGCGAAGGATGTCGCCGGATGTCGTGCGCTCGGCCTTTGTGTCCCCGGCGCTCCCGCATGGAGTTCGACCGGGATGGCTCGAATCAGATGATCAGACGGAGGACGCCATGTCGTCTTTCACCCGCACCATGCTCCCGGCCTTTGCGCTCGTCGCCATGATGTCAGCTGCCCAGGCCCAAACCGCCACCACTCCGGACCAAGGCCAGGACCACCAAGCCCACCACCCTGCCGGCGCCACGACCACCCAGGTCCAGCCCACTGTGGCTCCGCCGCCCACTCAGCCGTCCCAGGGTGCTCTGTCCAGCGTGTCCGGAAACGCCCCGATGATCGGCGAGGGCATGGGCAGCGGGATCATGGTGCAGCCCGGTACACAAGCCCAGGGAGGTCTGCCCAGCGGGAACCGGCCCGGCATGATGATGGGCGGCATGATGGATCAGCAGAACGGCCAATCCAGCATGATGGGGCCAGGCATGATGGAGCAGATGATGCCCATGATGCGCCAGATGATGATGGGCCAGCAGGGTGGCATGGGCCTGCCGTTCGAGCACGTCGAGGGTCGCATCGCTTTCCTGAAGGCGGAACTCAAGATCACCGACGCCCAGGCGCCGCAGTGGAACACCTTCGCCGACACCCTGCGGTCGAACGCCAAGGCATATCAGGCTATGCACGAGCAGATGGCCAAGGGCGGCATGCCATCCGCGTGGCCGGACCGGCTGGCCGCTCAGCAGAAGGTCCTTGCCACCCGGCTCGACGCCGTGAAGGCCCTCGAGGCCGCCGCCAAGCCGCTCTACGCCGCGCTGACCGACGAGCAGAAGAGGGTTGCCGACCAGCTGTTCGCCAGCCCGATGGGCATGATGTGAGGAGGCAGCCATGACGCACGAACACACCCACCACACCCCCGAGACCCACAAGCCGGAACCGCAGGCACGCTTGCCCTGGTACCGGACCTGGACAGGACTAGCCTGCCTTGGCGTCCTCGCCGTCGGGGCGGTGTACCTGTCGCTCTATCACGTCACCCACGTGCTCGACGCGCTGCCCTTGGTGCTGCTGCTCCTCTGCCCGCTGATGCATCTCTTCATGCACGGCGGACACGGCCACGGCGGCCATGGTGGCGACGATGCCGACGGCTCCGGCAAGGGAGGCTCGCCATGACGCACGAGGCCTCAGGCTACGGACTGTGGATGCTGGTCATCCTCAACTCCGCGATCTTCATCATTTTTGCTTACAGCTTCGGCAAGCCGCAGTCGCCGCGGGACTGGCGCTCTTTCGGGGCGTTCAGCGCCTTCATCGTGGCGCTGTTCACCGAGATGTACGGTGTCCCGCTGACCATCTACCTGCTCTCGGGTTGGCTTCAGACCCGCTACCCCGGCCTCGACCTGATGTCGCACGACGCCGGGCACCTGTGGTCGACCGTCCTTGGCCTGTCGGGCAACCCACACTTCAGCGTGCTGCACATCCTCAGCAACCTGCTGATCCTGGGTGGCTTCGTCCTGCTCTCGGCGGCCTGGAAGGTGCTTCACGCCGCTCAGCGCGAGCACCGGCTCGCAACCACGGGCGCCTACGCCTACATCCGGCACCCGCAATATGTCGCCTTCATCGTCATCCTGTTCGGCTTCCTGCTCCAGTGGCCGACCATCCTGACACTGGTAATGTTCCCGCTGCTCGTCTGGATGTATGTCCGACTGGCGCACTCCGAGGAGCGTGAAGCCCTCCGCGTCTTCGGCGTCGACTATGAGCGGTATGCCGCGGTCACGCCGGGATGGATCCCGCACCTTGCCGGACATGGGCCGAACCGCCCCAGGGTGGGAGGGTCGTTTGGTGCGTGAGTTCGGGTCCAAGCGTATGAAGCAGGCGGCGGCAGCCGCGGTTACCGTCTGCCTGCTGGCACTTCCAGCCGGGGCACAGACCCTGCGCGATTCCGTGGAGGGGGCGTGGCGGCTCAATCCGGAGATCAGGTCGCTGGAGGCCAAGGAAAAGGCCAACCTCGGCGAGTCCCACGACAGCGTGAAGGTGGTCAACGCCCTGACCATGCCCGGCCAGAAGCCGGTTCAGGCCCGCTTCGAAGTCGGCCACCCGGGCCACTGAGACCCTATGGGTGGCATGAGGATCACCGCCTCATGCCACCCCGAACAAGGAGACGCCCGATGAGCGCCAAGAAGAAACTCGCCACACTGGCGGCGGCCTCGCTGATCGCCATGATGCTCGCCGGTCCAGCCCACGCCGCCGAAACCGTCAAGCTCTCAGAGGTTTCCCACCTGCACGGCATCGCCGTCGACTCCGGCGACCCGTCCCGCCTGTATCTCGCCTCCCATCACGGTGTGTGGCTGACCAAACCCGACGGCACGGCGACGCGGGTTTCGGACAATCGGCACGACTACATGGGATTCACGCCCAATCCGGCGCAGCCCGGCGCCTTCTTCGCCAGCGGTCATCCTGAGACTGGCGGGAACCTAGGTGTCCTCGTTTCGATTGACGGCGCTAAGACCTGGAAAGCGGTCTCGAAGGGCGTCAACGGGCCGGTGGATTTCCATTCGATGGACGCCAGCCTGGCCAATCCCAATGTGCTCTACGGCCACTACGGCAGCGTTCAGGTCAGCCGGGATGCCGGGAAGAGCTGGGAGGTCACCGGCAAGCCGCCTGCCGACATGTTCGACCTGGCAGCGTCGGCCAAGGATGCGAATACCGTCTACGCCGCCACGCGCACCGGCCTGATGGTCAGCCGCGACGCCGGAAAAACTTGGCAGGCGGCCTATATGGTGGCGCGCCCTGCGACCATGGTCACAACGACCAGGGACGGCACCGCCTACGCCTTCCAGGTCGGCACCGGTCTGCTCAAGACCACCGAGCCAAGCCCGGCGTGGCAGCCGGTCAGCAACGGCTTCGGCGACGCGGTCCTGCTGCATCTCGCGGTGGATCCGACAAACCCGCAGCGTCTGTATGCCGTGACCGACAAATCGGCCATCCTGGCCAGCCAGGATGGCGGGAAGACCTGGAAGCCGTTCCAGTCATGACGCACTGGGAGAGGCAGTCGTGAAAAAGGCGATGAAAGTCGGCATTGGCTTGACCTTGGGCGCTGCAGTTGCGGTGGCTGGCGCGGTTATGCTCGTCGGCCCGAAGGCGGGCGCTGATCCGACCGTTGCCGCACATGTCGCCCGAGGGAGGGGGGTGTACGCCGAGCAGTGCGCGTCGTGCCACGGGCGTCGGCTCGAGGGTCAGCCGAACTGGCAGAGCCGGAAGCCCGACGGCCGTCTGCCGGCGCCCCCTCACGATGCCACCGGTCATACGTGGCACCACCCGGACGAGGCTCTCTTCAAGATCACCAAACAGGGCATCGCGGCCTTCGCCCCGCCCGGCTACAGCAGCGACATGCCTGCGTTCGGCGGCAAGCTGAGCGACGCCGACATCTGGGCAGTCCTCGCCTTCATCAAAAGCTCCTGGCCGGAAGATATCCGCCGCCGCCACGCCGCCATGAGCGAGCAGTCGAAGAAGTGAGGCGGAGAAGACATCGCCTTGCAAACCGGGATTGACCTTCCAGCCATTGGAAGGTGGAGCATGGAGTCCTCAGTCGTCGCCACACATTGAACCTGGGTGGTGCCGCGCAACACCGGGGTCCCGACCTCGGGCCTGCGAAGGGAGATGCGAACATGAACGACCTGCACCATGACCATGGGCATCAGCACGGACAGGACCATCATGGTTACCATCATCACGCAGGACCCGACGACCGCACGACGGTCAAAGACCCTGTCTGCGGCATGATGGTCGACCCGGAGCGGACCGCGCACCACGCGGAGCATGATGGGCACAGCTTCCACTTCTGCTCGGTGCGCTGTCACGACAAGTTCGTCGCCGACCCGGAGCAGTATCTGAAGCCGGAAGCCAAGCCCGCGGCGCCGGAGGAGGCCGGGCGGGCCTCGCCGCAGAGGGGCGTCATCTACACCTGCCCCATGCACCCGGAAATCCGCCAGGAGGGGCCCGGCAACTGCCCGATCTGCGGCATGGCTCTGGAACCGGTGGGCGCGGGCATCGAGGAGGGGCCGAACCCGGAACTCGCCGACATGACCCGGCGCTTCTGGATCGGCCTGGTGCTCAGCGTGCCGCTGCTGGTCCTCGAGATGGGCAGCCACATTCCGGCCCTTGGCCTTCATGATCTGGTGCCGCCGCGCCTCTCCATCTGGATTCAGTTCCTCCTGGCGACGCCGGTCGTGCTGTGGGCCGGTTGGCCGCTGCTGGAGCGCGGCTGGCACTCGTTCCGGCGGCGCAGCCTGAACATGTTCAGCCTGATCGCACTGGGGGTCGGCGTTGCCTACCTCTTCAGCTTGGCCGCGACCTTCTTGCCCGGTCTCTTCCCGGCGAGCTTCCGGGGCATGGACGGGGTGGTGGCCGTCTACTACGAGGCCGCCGCTGTCATCACCGTGCTGGTGCTGCTCGGCCAGGTGCTGGAACTGCGCGCCCGCGAACAGACTGGTGGTGCCATCCGGGCGCTGCTGAACTTGGCGCCCAAGACAGCCCACCGCATCAAGGAGAGCGGTGAGGATGAGGAGATCTCCCTCGACCAGGTCCAGGTCGGCGACCGGCTGCGCGTCCGCCCCGGTGACGGGGTGCCGGTCGACGGCGAGGTGCTCGAGGGACGCAGCGCCGTGGACGAGTCGATGGTCACCGGCGAGAGCATGCCGGTCGAGAAGGAGCCCGGCGCCAAGGTGATCGGCGGCACCGTGAACCAGACGGGTGCGCTCGTCATGCGGACCGAGAAGGTCGGCTCCGACACCATGCTGTCGCGCATCGTGACCATGGTGGCCGAAGCGCAGCGCTCGCGGGCGCCGATCCAGCGCATGGCCGACGTGGTGTCCGGCTACTTCGTCCCGGCGGTCATCCTGGCCGCCCTCCTCACCTTCGTCGGCTGGATGGTCTGGGGGCCGGACCCTGCCTTCGCCTATGCGCTGATCGCGGCGGTCTCGGTGCTCATCATCGCCTGCCCCTGTGCGCTGGGGCTGGCGACGCCGATGTCGATCATGGTCGGGGTGGGAAAGGGAGCGACAGCCGGTGTGCTCATCAAGGACGCGGCGAGCCTGGAGCGGTTCGAAAAGGTCGACACGCTGGTGGTGGACAAGACCGGCACGCTGACCGAGGGCAAGCCTCGGGTGACCGCTGTGGTCCCCGCGCCAGGAGTGGACGAGGCGACCTTGCTGTCGTTGGCGGCAAGCCTGGAGCGCTCAAGCGAGCATCCGCTGGCCGCCGCGATCGTTGCTTCTGCCAAGGAACGTGGCCTGCCGGTTCAGGACGTCTCCAATTTCAATTCCCTCACCGGCAAAGGGGTGGTTGGTGCGGTGGGCGGCCACGCGGTGTCCCTTGGCAACGCCGCGATGATGCGGGACCAGGGGATCGTTCTGGGGGATCTGGAGGCGCGCGCGGATGAACTGCGGCGCGAGGGCGCCACGGCGTTGTACGCAGCGGTGGATGACGGCCCCGGTGGAGTCATTGCGGTTGCCGATCCAATCAAGACAACCACCTCGCAGGCACTGGACTTGCTGAAGGGCGATGGTGTGCGCATCGTGATGCTGACCGGCGACAACCGTACCACCGCCGAGGCGGTGGCACGCCGTCTGGGTATCGGCGAGATCGAGGCGGAGGTCCTGCCCGAGGACAAGAACCAAGTGGTGAAACGGTTAAAGGCGCAGGGCCGTGTGGTGGCGATGGCCGGTGATGGTGTGAACGATGCCCCGGCGCTTGCCGAGGCCGACGTTGGTATCGCCATGGGCACCGGCACCGACGTGGCGATTCAAAGCGCGGGCGTCACCCTGGTCAAGGGCGATCTGGGGGGGATTGCGCGGGCGCGGATGCTCAGCCGGGCGACGATGCGCAACATACGGCAGAACCTCTTTCTGGCGTTTGTATACAACGCGCTGGGAGTGCCGGTCGCGGCGGGCGTTTTCTATCCGCTGTTCGGCTGGACCTTGTCGCCGATTATCGCCGCCGCGGCGATGGCGTTGAGTTCGGTGTCCGTGGTCGGCAACGCCTTGCGGTTGAGAGGACTGCGTCTTTAGCGGCGGGTGACGCTCCGCATCGGAATGAAGCGTCGCTGCGCGTCCGGTGCCCTGGCGGTTCCGCCGGGATCAAAACCGCCCTGGCTGAAGCCTTGTGTCGCTCCAGCCCGCGTTACGCCGGATGATGCGCCGTTTCCGTCTCGAGGGAGACGTCTGCCCACCATTTTTGCCGTCTTAAAGGAATATCTCTCGCGTGTATGCTGGGGATTGGCGCCAACGGGGGTAACAAGCGCTGCTTCGTAACGGAGTGACCGATCATGAGGTTCACGTGTGCGTTGCGAGTTATTTTGATGGTCCTTAAGTTCGCGCCCGTATCGGCCCACGCGATCGAAGGCGGCAGAGCGGCATCGGGCGGAGCGGCGTTTGCGGCCAACGTCGTCGCCCTCTACAACCATGAGACCTCCGAGTTCTGCAGCGGCGTCCTCATCACGACGACGGCCGTTCTGACCGCGGCACATTGCGCGACCATGCATGACAAGATCAGCGTGTTGCTCGACGTACCTGCACGCGGCCAAGCCGGACAGGACACGGCGCGGCCGGTTCTACGGTCCATCCCCCATCCAGGCTGGATCGCCCGGCGGCAAGTGCCGATTGATCGCGGCGATTTGGCGCTGCTCCTTTTGGCTGCTCCCGTTCCCGCCTCTTACCGGCCTGCCGTGCTGTTGGACCGAACGGCCAGCACCGGCAGCGGTCTTGTTGGGCCGGGCCAAGGGTTCCACGGCATTCTGGCGGGATATGGAAGTGCGACCTGGTCGGTCGCGTCGGGGGTGGGACGCTTGCGCCACCTCGACCTGGAGGCCGTACTCTGGACGTGGGGAAAGACAGAATTTCTAATGGAAACCAAGGACGGCAGCGGATGCGATGGGGACTCTGGAGGTCCGCTTTACTTGCACACCCCCTCGGGAGGTCTGGCCGTGGTGGCGATCATCAGCCGCAGCCTGTTGAGCTACGGACCTCGTGTCTGTTCCCATCGGCTGGGGCTGACCGATCTGACGCCGTACCGGCAATGGATCGATGAAGTACTCGTTATGCACGGCTCCGGGTTCGCCACATG
This sequence comes from Azospirillum oryzae, assembly GCF_008364795.1. GTDB lineage: Bacteria > Pseudomonadota > Alphaproteobacteria > Azospirillales > Azospirillaceae > Azospirillum > Azospirillum oryzae. The sequence continues at coordinate 74,138 of NZ_VTTM01000013.1, forward strand.
GTTGGAACTACCCCGGTTGCCAAAGCTACCGGATACTTCCCACCACCACCGTCAATCCTGAGCGGAGCCGATCTGCAATAGTGGCCCCGTCACGCGGCCTTTCGTTCAAACCGGTACACCGCGCAGCCCAACTCCGGAGGCAGCACCAGACGGCTCAGTTCCAAGTCGTGAGTGACTGTGAAATTGTTCTGCCGGCGGTAATCGCGCCAATTGCCCGACGCGAATTCATACCGGCTGCCGATGACAAGATAGAGTTCGACATGGTCGGTTTCGAAGACAAACCGCTCGAAAGCGTTGTTGGCCGGGGGCCACGAGCACAAGACCACCTTGGTCTTGTGCATCCGCAGCGCTGCGCGAGCATCTAATTTGATAACGCTGTCAGAGTATGTCACGGAGGATTGCCAACTGTGACTGTCCGTCGCGATGATCGATACGCCGACGTCCTGCAGGAATCGGGTCAAAGTTCCGTCTCCGGCGGCGATTTCCAGGCAGGGGCGCGAGCCGATCAAGCCCGCCAAATGAGTTATGAGTTCTTTGGAATAGAAACAATAAATACCTTTGGGCTCAACCAGAGGCATGAGCATGTGCCGTTGCCGGATCATCGGCCATATCAACTGGAACCAAAACATCGATACTGGCTTTCGCCTAAATCCGTCGAGAAATAACAGATTACCCATCAAGAATTTATCAATGCATCCGAGTTTTTGCGATTTAACATTCTTCCCCGCGAAGCGTGACAAATCCTTAATGACAAAGGCAGCCATTCTGACTTGTGCAAATCGTGATAAATAAGCTTTATAGTTAGACGAGTTAGGGAGCGTCTTGCTCAGAAGAACGGTCAGATCTTGATGATGTTCTATGGTTTGTTTAGTAAATTCCGCTAAATCCTGAGGGTTTCCGCGTTCGAGAATGCCGCTGATTTTGCGCTCCACGATGCGCCAGTCACGCGGGAGCGACGTGCGCAAGTCCTCCAACGTCCGGGCCTGGCGTAAGCGGATCAGTTTCTTCTCGCTGGGTGTCATGATCGAAGCTCTTTCCTTCCAAATGATCATGTAACGCCGATTGGGTTGCTCACGCTTTGCTTAACAAGCGGAGTACGGGCGTACCGATGGTCGAACAGGGGACTGGAAGACGACCAGCCCGTTTCGGACGTTTGGGCACGGCGCGAAAGGTTGAGAGGCTGCGGGCCGAACGGACGCTACGCCCGGCCCGCGAAGGTTTAGAACCAGAAGCGAACACCGGTGACGAACGACACTGCACTTGCGTCCTCGCCGTGCCGCCGCGTGATGTCGGCGGTCTCGCCGAGCTTGCGCTCCCAATTGACCCCGATGTAAGGCGCGAACTCCCGGGCCACCTCGTAGCGCAGCCGCAAGCCAAGCTCAATATCGGTGATGCCGCGCCCGAGATCGAGTTCCCGCACGCGCCGCGCCGACACATTCATCTCGGCGACCGGTTGGAGGATCAGACGCTGCGTGATGAGCAGGTCGTACTCTGCCTCGAGCCGGGCGCTCAGGGCGCCGTCCTCACTCAGAAAAGCCTGGGCGTTCACGTCGAAGAAATAGGGTGCTAACCCTTGGAATCCGGCAACCGCGTAGGTTGTCTGCGGCTGGGGCCGCACATCGTGACGCACACCGACCTGGACATCCCAGAACTCCGACACCAAGCGGCTGTAGAGAAGCTGGAACTCGGCCTTCTCGGCTCCGCCCTCGACTGGCTTGCTGCCTTTCGCATTGAGCCAGAGCTTGTCGGTGTCGCCACCGATGAAGCCTTTGATGTCCCAGTCGAGCGTGTTTTCACCGTCTTTCCAGCGATGCTCGAGGCGGTCGACCAGCAGGGTCGACAGGATCGCCGGTTCCTCGTGGAACTGTTGAGCATGGGGTGGGTCGGCCGCGTTGGCTGCGGTCGCCGTCACCACAAGCGTGAGAGCCCCGGCCAGGAGTAGGACCCGTCTCAGGCCCGATGTGATCATGCGCATGCGTCGCTTCCTGTCAGAGGCTGGCCGTGCGGCGCTCGACGATGAACCGCGTCATCATGCCCGAGGCCATGTGGTAAAGCAGATGGCAGTGGAACGGCCATTCCCCAGGCTCGTTCGCGGTCAACTGCACCGATGTGGTCTGTCCCGGAGGAACGAGAACGACATGCTTTTTGGGCAAGCGGTCCTTCTGACCGTTTTCGAGTTCCACGAACATCCCATGCAGGTGCATGGGATGAGCCATCATGGTCTCGTTCACGAAGCGGATGCGGATGCGGTCGCCATAGGCCACCCGGATCGGCGTGCCCTGGTCGAACTTCGCGCCGTTCAGGGTCCAGATGTAGCGGGACATCATGCCTGTCAGCCGCACAACGATTTCCTGGGTGGGCTCACGAGGGTCGCGGGTTTTGGAAAAGGCCCTCAGGTCGGCGTAGGACAGCGCCTTGGTGCCTGGCGGGGTGGCGGCGTCCGCCCAGCCAAGCGCCCGGTCCGAGCCCTTGGCCGCTCCCTGTTCCATGCCGGCCATGGTTCCATGATCCATGCCCGCCATGGTGCTGTGGTCCATGCCGGGCATCGATCCGGCGCCCATGCCCATCATGGCGCTGTGATCCATGCCTTTCATTGAACCATGGTCCATCCCGGCCATCGGACCCTGCTTCATTCCAGGCATGGAGCTGTGGTCCATGCCCGGCATCGCGCCGTGGTTCATCCCGGCCATCGATCCGTGATCCATGCCCGCCATGGAGCCGTGGTCCATGCCCATGTCGGCCATCGTCAGGATGGTGCGCGGGCGGCGGGCGGGGAGGTCCCCCGACATCCCTTCGCGGGGAGCGAGCGTCGCCCGGGCAAAGCCTGTACGGTCGATCGGTTCGGCGAAGATGGTGAAGGCCTTGTCTTCCTGCGGCAGTACAAGGACATCGTAGGTCTCGCCAACGCCAAAACGGAACTCGTCGATCTTCACCGGCACCACATTCTGCCCGTCGGCCGCCACCACCGTCATCGGCAGGCCCGGAATGCGGACATCGAAGATCGTCATCGCCGAAGCGTTAATGATGCGGAGCCGGACACGTTCGCCAGGCTTGAAGAGCGCCGTCCAGTTGTCCTGCGGTCCCTTGCCATTGACCAGGAAGCTGTAGCCGGTCACGTCGGCCAGATCGGTGGGCTCCATGAGCATGTCGCCCCAGTCAAGGCGATTGCGCACGGTGGCGTCCAGACCATCCCGCTCGGCATCCCGGAAGAAGTCGAACAGGGTCCGTTTCGATCGGTTGTAGTAGCCTTCGCTGACACTGCCGAGCTTGAGTTTTCTGAGCACGGAGGCGGGCCGCTCCGGCGTGTGGTCGGACAGCACCACGACGTAATCGCGGTCGGCGCGAACGGGTTCGCGCTCGGCCGGTTGGATGACGATGGCGCCGTACATCCCCTCCTGTTCCTGTCCGGCGGAGTGGCTGTGGTACCAGTAGGTGCCTGCCTGGCGCAGTTGGAACCGGTAGGTGTAGGTGTCGCCCGGCATGATGGGCTGGTAGCCGTTGAATCCGGGGGCGCCGTCCATGACGCCCTGGAGCAGCAGCCCGTGCCAATGGATCGAGGTTGGTTCATCCAGCCTGTTGGTGACATGGACGACCACCTCCTGCCCTTCGCGCCAGCGAAGCGTCGGGGCCGGGATCGAGCCGCCGATGGCGATGCCGTGACTGGTGGCACCGTCGATCGTCAGCCGGGTGCGCTCGACCGCCAGATCCAGCGTTTGATGCGCCGTCGCGAAAGCGCGGCGCTCGGGGTAGAGTGTCACGACGCCCGCAAGCCCCGCCAGTCCGGCGAGCTTGAGGGCATCGCGGCGGGAAAGCCCGCGCGATGCCGTGTTCATGGAACTCTCCCTCAGCGCGTGAACGCGACCTTGCCGACCATGCCGGACTCGTAATGCCCCGGCATGTTGCAGGCGAACTCCAGTGCGGTTTCCTTGGTGAACTTCCAGGTCAATTCCTTGGTTTCGCCCGGCCCCACGAGCACGCTGTTGGGGTCGTCGTGCTTCATCTCGGCCATGCCCATCTTCGAATGGTCCATGCCGTTCATGCTCGTGTTGATGCCCGTCGGCGTCAGCATGCCGTGCTCAACCATCATCGCCATCTCCTTCTGATGGGCGGCGTGCATGGTAGCAGTGCCGATGTTGAACTCGTGCAGGAAATCGCCTTTGTTCTTGAGAACGAAGCGGACCGTTTCGCCCGCCTTCACCGAAATCGATTCAGGCTTGTAATAGTTATCGCCCAATTCGACCTGCACGACCCGCTTTGCCGAGGATGCCTTTGCCGGCTCTCCAACGGCGGCGGCATGCCCGTGACCGGGCTCGCCTGCGCCTGCAAGGGCAAGCCCCGGAACGGTCAGCAGGGCAATGCCAGTCACTAGGGAGGCGGCGGTCAAAGTACGGATGTTGAGACGCATGAAGATTTCCTTTGGTTGTGTTTCGAAAGCAAGCATGGGCACACCGGGGGCCGAGGCCCGGCCGGAGTGATGTGCGGTGGCGGATGGACGGAAGCCGCGGTCAGGACGGGACGAGAAGCGCCTTCAGCAGCCGGCGGCACCCGGGACGAATGCGATGGACATGCAGCTCCGTCTCACGCTCGGGCCTTCGGCGGCCGCCGGGGTGGGGAGATCAAACGGCCGTTTTGCGGTCCATTGACCACCAGGGCGACGCGGACGCGGGTCCATGCGACGGAGGATACGGCAAACCTGTCTGGTCCATGCGCCAGCACAGAGCACGCCGTCATGCAGCACCCGTCGTCAGGCCCCTCAGGGCTGGGGTCATGGTTGTTGCCAGGGGCTCGCTGGTCGCCGATACGGTCATGGGGAGTGGCGAGCGTGGCGCAATCGGTCGCGGTGTTCTTGGCGGCGCTCTCTCCGATCTGGTGGATCGGGCGGGCCGAGGCGGCGACCGGCGTCATGGACGGAGCGCTTCCTCCCCAGACGAGGAGCAAACCGACTATTGCGGTCAGGAGGAAGCGGATGTCGACACCGGTCACGCCGCACCCTTGCGCAGACCCTGCGGCAGGGAGGCGTCGATGCCGACCGCGTGTACGATGGTGGCCGGAGTCACATCATTTTGCCCTGCCAAGAACCGACGGATGTCATCGTAGCGCACGCGAACATCATCCATGGTCTGATAGTATCCAAGAAGTTCACGCAGGGGAGCCGACATATCCTTGTGGGCAGCTAAAACCGCGACCAGAGCTCCCAGCGATAATCTCTCCTCAATCACTAGATACCCGCCGATGCTGTAGAAGAAGAACGGGGTGAGGTGAGTGATGAAATTGTTCAGGCTTTTGATGAAGAATTTGCGTCGGTAGATCTCGAGCCGTATGATTTGCGCCCGTCTGAGGGAGCGTGAGACAGCGAGGACCGGATTCGGATGCATGCCTTGGCTGCGAGGGTCGGCATCCGCAATTGCGGCCCCGAACGAACGCATTTCCCGTGACCGCTGGCGCGCTAGGGCGCTGACCCGGCGTTGCAGGCGGGGAATCAAGGCGATCTGAACTGGAACCAGCGTCATGGCGGCGGCGCCGAGCACTGGGTTTTGAAGTACCATGAATACTAGGATGGTCAGAAAGGTGCCGCCCTCGAAAGCTGGCGTCAAAAAGGCTTCACCGGCGAAACCGGCGATCGGATCAACCTCCTGCACCAGCACGGGAATGATCTGTGAGGGGGCGCACGGTTTTTTCCCCCGTGACCAAGCCTGGAAGACGGCAAAGCGCATCCGGCGCGTCATGCCTTCCGACAGGTGGCCCTTGAGGAGGTTGATGCCGTATTTGACGCCGCCGCTCACCAGAACGGCTGCGAGATAAAACGCGCACAGTACGAAGAGCAGTTCATAGGAAGTCAACGTCACCCCGAGCACCGCAACCGCCTCGGTCTCCGTGCTCAAAGCCCGGTTGATGATCTGCTTCGGCAGTTCGAGAACCGCGTAGAGCAGAGGCAAAGACGTCAATGCGGCCACAAGCAGAACGAACTGCTGCCGTTGCGTGTGTTTCAGAACGTAGCGGTACAGATTCGCCGGGAACGGAGCGCGTAGTTCCGGAGACGGTGCAGTCGGCTGGCAGGCCAGACGCCGACGCACGAGGCCGACCGACCAAACCACCAGCAGGGTAAGAAACGCGACTGGCATCGCCAGTAGGACGACGTGGACGACGAAATGCATCCACCAGTGGGAGCTGGGGAACACACTAGTGATGATCCACTCACTCAGCTGGTGGATGTGGTCTTGCAGGATGGCCCAGTTCATTCGGCACCTGCCTTTCGATGCGACCTCGTTCGAGTGGCGGGTACCGGGGTCCATCGCTTGCGGTCTGGTGAAGCAGCGTCCCATATTCCCGTTCGCCACAGCGAACTGATCGCAGTGCCTCCAGCCACCATTCCTGCGAGACGAAAGGTGCGGATCAGAGATTGGGCATGCACGCTTCTCGCCATCGCTTGTCCACGTCGTCCGTAGCGGTGAAACCAACGCTTCGCCATCGCATCAAATCGTTGCGTGCCAAAGCCTGACTGCGATTAGAGCGTCCGCATGTTGCAGTTGTAGGACGCGAATGTAACAAATTGTTGCGGGGCTTCAGGGAAGGTGGCGCTGCCGATTTTGCCCCCAAATTCACATCGTTGTGGCCGGTCGGGACCCCTTGTTCGTTCCGCCCTAATCACATGAAATCGCTTTTGGGTGGATTATAGAGAAAGTCAAAATGGAAATTGCAATTATGGAACGATGTATATGGAGTGGCGTGCCATCACCCAGCTCCTCATCGTTGTCGTTGGATTTCACGACCGGCAGACAACTACCGCTTACCGGATTCATTGCGGCACACGGTACCGATCCAGCTCTGTTCTCCAGCATGGTCTCTCCGCAACACTGCGCATCGGCTTCTGCTGCGTCAGGGAGCTTGGGGATAGATCAATGGGTATTGTGCATGACCGGTGCCAAAGCAGCACACCCAAACTTGGTGGGGCGGCCGTGCGACATAATGATTGCCAAAGGCACCGATACGTAGGAACCAAGCATGACTATCAACCAGATAGCCGCTCTACAGCGTTTCCGCGCTGAAATGCAAGGTTGTTCACTGGCCAGCCCAGCTTCTCTTTGGGGGCCCTGGGGCACCTTTCAACGGTCAGCCCAAGGCAGCGTGATGGTGACGCATAGGCCACCGTCCGGGTGGTTATCAAGGCTGATATCACCTCCATGCGCCCGGATCGTTGTGCGCGCGATGGTCAAGCCAAGACCGAAGCCGCCGGTTTCCCGGGAGCGGGAGCGCTCCACTCGATAGAACGGGTGGAACACTTTCTCCATCTCGGCCTCGGGTATGCCGGGGCCCTCGTCTACCACCTCGACATGGATTTTGCCGTTGCCCACCGACAGGGTGACGCGCGCACGCGCTCCGTATTTGACTGCGTTGTCGATCAGATTCATGAAAGCGCGCTTGAGCATCACCGGACGGCAGCGCACCGGAACATGGCGCGCACCGGCATACTCCGCGCTGTACCCGGAATCGGTCAGCGTGTCGCAGATCGTCGCCAGCGTGACCGCCAGATCGATCACCTCGGTTTCCTCCTGCACGCCGTCATCGCGCAGGAAGGCCAGCGTTGCCGAAATCATCGTCTCCATATCGGAGATCTCGCTCAGCATCTTGGCATGCTGTTCGTCGTCTTCGACGAATTCAGCCCGCAATCGCAGGATGGTGAGCGGCGTCCGCAGATCGTGGGACAGGGCCGCAAACATCTGCGTACGGTCGGTTAGCAGCCGCTGGATGCGCTTTTGCATCTCGTTAAAGGCGTGAGCAGCCAGACGCACCTCGCTGGGGCCGGTTTCAGGCAGCGGCGGGGCGGTGACATCGACGCCGAGCCGCTCGGCGGCACGGGCCATGGCACGCAAAGGTGCCGTCGTGGAACGGATGAGAAGGACGGACAGGCCGGCCACTGCCAAGGCCATCAGGCCGGTCGACAGCAGTAAGCCATGCGGGGTGCTCGGCGGCTGCTCGGCCAGAATGTAGCGTAGGTTGAGCCAACTCTCGTCTGGCAACTGTGCAGAGACCAGCAGCATGTGACCACCGTCGCCCGGGTGGTCGGGGTCTGCGGCGAAGGCAAGGTAGAGGGGGCGTTCGCGCTGGTCAGGCGTGGCTTCGCGCAGACGGTTGAGCAGCGCATCGAGTTGAGGGTCACCGGGGTTCGTGGCTGTTGTCAGCGGCACGCGGCTCCAATGAACGTCAAGCCGACGGCCCGACAGCAATTGCGCGGTCCGCTCGCGTTCGCTTGGCTCGGCCTTCAGGACAGCGGCCCGCACCGTCGCGATCCGTTCCGCCGCTTCATGCTCAATTGAATTGCCAAATTGAGATAGAAGATCGATGCGATAGGCACCGATGCTGGCCAAATGGGAGAGCGTTAGCCCGGCCATCATCACAGCGATAGTGCGCGCCGCCATACTGTCCGGAACCAGACGGACGCGCATTACAGCCGTTCCACCGTCGCAGCGAACACATAGCCTGCACCGCGCACAGTCTTGATCATGCTTTGCTCAGCGTCCGTCTCGACCTTGCGCCGCAGCCGGCTCACCTGGACATCAATCGTCCGATCGAACGCCGAGGCCGCCCGGCTGCGGGTGATGTCGAGCAGTTGATCGCGCGTAAGAACGCGCTGGGGGTTCTCAACGAAGGCGAGGAGCAGATCATATTCGCCGGTGGTCAGCTCGACCAGCGCCCCGTCGGGCGAGCGCAATTCACGGCGTACCAGATCCAGCTGCCAGTCGGCAAAGCGCAGGATGCGTCCGCCGCTGTTCGGCGGATCGAACTGATCGCCCGGCATGGTCGTGCGGCGCAGGACCGCCTTGATGCGCGCCAGCAATTCCCGCGGATTGAAGGGTTTGGCGACATAGTCGTCGGCCCCCATTTCCAGACCGACGATACGATCGGTTTCCTCGCCCATGGCCGTCAGCATGATGATGGGCACGGCCGAGGTCGACCGCAGTTCACGGCACAGTTTCAGCCCGTCATCCCCAGGCAACATCAGATCGAGAACGAGGAGATCGATGGGGCCGTTGCGCAGGCATTCCCGCATCTCATAGCCGTCGCGGGCAGCGGTGACCTTGAAGTCGTGCATGCGGAGAAACCGCCCCAACAGGTCACGGATCTCTTTGTTGTCGTCAACAACCAAGATGTGATGCAGGCTCATGGTGCTCGAACAGGTTTTTACAGTTGGGGTGCCACGGGTGAGATCGATACGAGGATCGCGCTGGAAGTAAGATCAGTAAGCGGGAAAAATGAATATGCAGGTTCCCATTACAGTTTGAAATATGCTGAATCGATCGGAGTTTGCCAGCGTCCCAATACCTGAGAGACCACGGCGCCATGACGAAGCGAACAGCGCCCAAATACGCTCCTGAACTGCACGGACGCACGGTGCGAACCGTATAGTAGCATGCGGGAAAGCGCGCTTCATAGTGGGCAGTGAGCCGGCCGGTCGCGGCGATAACTGGCTGCAATTCTGAGACACCGGGGGCTTGGTCTGAGAGAACGTGAGACCCGGTCGCTGGATGGGACGAGATCAGACGGACAGCCATTACTGCGATGGACCGGGCGGGCGTGTTGTAGGGCGCAGCCGCATCACCCCCGCTCCACCGGGCCCGAGAACACGTAGCCGACGCCACGCACCGTCTTGATCATGGACTGCTCCGGTCCCGCTTCGATCTTGCGGCGCAACCGGCTGACCTGGATATCGATCGCCCGGTCGAAGGGCAACGCCGCCCGGTTGCGGGTAATGTCCAGCAGCCGGTCACGCGACAGGGTGTGGTGGGGATTCTCCAGAAAAGCGACCAACAGATCGTATTCGCCGCCCGTCAGGTCGACCAGCACGTCGTCGGGGGACCGCAGCTCGCGGCGAACCAGATCAACCGTCCAGCCAGCAAAGCGCATGATGCGGTCGGCGGAGGCCGGCTGCTTCGGATGGCCGTCGGCCGCGCCGGTCCGGCGCAGCACCGCCTTGATGCGGCTGAGGAGCTCACGGGGGCTGAACGGCTTGGTCATGTAGTCGTCGGCACCCATCTCCAACCCGACGATGCGATCAGTCTCTTCACCCATCGCGCTCAGCATGATGATCGGGACCGCCGAGCCCACACGCAGCTCTCGACAGAGCTTCATTCCGTCATCACCCGGCAGCATCAGGTCAAGCACGATCAGGTCGACAGGCCCATTCTTCAGGCATTCGCGCATCTCATAGCCGTCGCGGGCAGTGCTGACCTTCAGGTCGTGCTTGCGCAGGATACGGCCCAAGAGGTCGCGGATCTCCTGATTGTCGTCGACGACGAGGATGTGGTGCATGGTCAGGCCAAGGTGGCTGGAAGGACAATCGAGGCATCAAATGGGATTGGATAATGACGCTCACACGCGTCCAGATAGACCATCCATCCGCCGACGGCCAGTCCCTGCGCGAACACGACGCACGCCGCTCCTGCATTCAGAAACACTTCGTTACACTCAGCGGCAAATTCTGAAACAGAACTGGTCATACAACGAAGGTGTAGAGAAATGGATGAGGGCTTCACCAGGGAAGGCATCCCGCCGACCATTGAGCCCCGCCCTTCTACGCTCCCATAGGAGGTGCATCATGTCGTTCCGGGCCCTCGCCACCACTGCCGCCATCGCCGCTACCCTCATCCTGTCGGGCACCATCGCCAACGCCGCAGACCCCGGCACGCATTGCGAAAGTCGGATCCAAACGGTGAACGCCATGCTGAACGGCGGCAACCCCAACCTCGGGCGTACCGCCCGCTCTCTGGTCGAGCGCAATGCCGCGATGGGCGCCTACCTGCACGAACAGGGTAAGCATGCGCAGGCGCACGGCTATCTCGACTTCGCCCTCGGCAAGGCTTCCGCGCCGGCCGGCTGAAGCGCCACATCTGCAGGGGGCATCCTCCGGTGCCCCCTGCAACTCCGCCTCGCGCGGCCATTTGGCCCGACCTCATTCATCTGAATTGATGAAGCAGCACGGCGTCCGCCTGCATGGGGCGGTGGCGCCTGCTGCGCCTCCTCATGCAGGGGGGATGCTGTTCATCGCAAGAACTATATGAACATCACCCGAGCCGCATATGAGGATGAGGGTAGGAAGACCGCCTCGTTTGATCCTGATCAACGCCGGAGCGCCGGGACCCTGCTTCACTGCGTGGCAGTCCGAGCGACACACGGTCCCGTCGGACCCAGGAGGATGGAATGGGGGGCATCGGTCGGTTTTTGACGGCTCTTGCAGTGATGGCGGTCCTGCTGCTCGGTGCAGCGGGCAGCGCATCAGCGCATGCCGTCATGACCGATCACGGCGCCGTCCATAACGACGCCCCCTGCACCGACCACGAAGACCAAGGGACGCTGCCCTGTGACTATCCTGATCAGGAGCCTCACCATGCCATGCCCATGGCGGCTCCCTGCTGCCCGAGCCTCGAGGCGCCGGCGCGCATCACGGTGACCCGCGTCACCGTGATGAGCCGCATCATTTGGCACCCGGCCGCAGAGCCCTTGTTGGCAACGCTCCTGATCACGCCCGAACCGCCACCGCCCCGAACCGCCGCCTGACGACCGACCGCGATCTGATGCAACGGATCGCCAACGCAGACGACACCCGTCATCAAAGAAAATCGTCGCATCCCGTGCTTGTCCGGCTCAACCGGAACAGTATGGATGCGGCTGGACAGGCGGAAACCGGAACCATGACCGACACACACCGCACACGCCTGGCGCGCGCACTCCTCACCATGACCGCCGCCCTGCTGATCGGCAGCGGGGCCGCGGCAGCGGTGGAGCCGAACACCGACATCGCCCGCTTCATCGAGACCGCCCGGCGCATGAACCCTGAGGTCGCGGCAACGGCCCTGGAGACCGACGCTGCGACCGTGCGCATCGCGTCCGCCGGAGCGCTCGACGATCCCAAGTTCAAGGTCGAGCTCGAATTGCCGCGTAGCGGTCCCGGCTACCTGCCGCGCTACCGCGCCGGCCAGGAGCTCTATCAGGTCCGCCAGATGTTCCCGCTGTGGGGCAAGCGCGACCTGAAGCAGGAGATCGCCGCAGCGGACAGCCGCAAGGCCGCCACGGCCCAGGCCGAGGTCGCCAACCAAATCGCTTACCGCGTCAAGGTCGCCTACGCCGAGTACCACGCAGCGCATCTCGCGGCCGACGAGACGCGCAAGCTGCTCGGGACCGTCCGGCGTCTGTCCGATCTGGCGCGCGCCCGTTACGCCCAGGGACCAGGCAAGCAACAGGACATCACCGGCGCCAACGCCGAAGCCGGCGCGCTCACTGCCGAACTCGCGCGGATGGATGCCGACCGCCACCGCGCCCAGGTTCGGCTGAACGGTCTGCTGGCCCGCTCGCCCGAGACGCCCTTGCCGGCGAAGCCCCTGCCGCGGCCGGTGCCGCCGCTTGAGACGCTGCCGGCCGACGCGCTGGTAGACCGCGCGCGCTCCGACTTCCCGGCGGTGCGCGCCCAGCTTGCGCAGATCGATTCGGCCGACGGGAGCCGCCGCCTCGCCGAGAAGAATGGCTACCCCGACGTCGAACTGGGCCTTGGCGCCATACGGCGCGACGGCCGCTTCGACGGCTATCAGGCGATGGTCGAGGTCAATATTCCGCTCTATGCCGACCGCCGCCAGGCCGAGCAGCGGGAGGCGGCCTCGATGGCCGGCGCGGCGCGGGCGAAGCTGGAGCAAATCCGCCTCGATGTCGCGACGGACGTGCATGAAGCCTACGCCATGCTGGCCGCCCTCAAGGAGCGCAAGCGCATCGTGCGGGAGATTACCCTGCCGCAGGCGCGCATCGCTCTGGAAGCCGCCACCCGCGGCTATGAACTGTCGCGCGAGGAATTCGCCAACCTCCTGCAGGCGGAGCAGACACTGCGCCGCGCGCTGGTCGAATACGTGAACGTGACATTCGAGGAGCAGGTCCGGCTTGCCGAGATCGAGCGCCTGGTCGGAGGTGAACTGTGAGCCGCTCCCCAGCCCTTCTCGCCGTCCTGATGGCCGGCACCATCGCCGCCGGAACGCCGGCCTTCGCGCAATCTGCCGGTGGAACCGGCCATGCCAGCCATGGCGCTCCCGCCGAGGCACAGTCCGCCGGATCGGGGAAGATCCTGTACTACCGCAACCCCATGGGTCTGTCCGACACATCCCCAGTTCCGAAGAAGGACAGCATGGGGATGGATTACGTGCCAGTCTACGAGGGAAAGGATACTCCGGCGCAGGCGGCCACGCCGGCGCCGAATGCGGCAGGTCCACGCAAGATCCAGTACTACCGCAACCCGATGGGCCTCCCGGACACCTCCCCGGTGCCGAAGAAGGACCCGATGGGCATGGACTACGTGCCCGTCTATGAGGGTGAGGACAGTGCGTCGGGCACCGTCACCATCAGCCCCGACAAGGTCCAGAAGCTTGGCGTGCGCACCGACACGGCGACGCGGCGGGCGATCTCCCGCCAAGTGCGGGCGGTCGGCACCGTGCAGGTGGACGAGCGCCGTCTCTTCATCGTCGCGCCGAAGTTCGAGGCCTGGATCGAGAGACTGCTGGTCGACACCACCGGTGACACGGTCCGCAAGGGCCAGCCGCTGATGGAGGTCTACAGTCCCGAACTGGTCCTGGCCCAGCAGGAATACCTCGTCGCCCGCCAGGGCGGCGCCCAACTCGCCGAGGCATCACTGCAGCGCCTGCGCAACCTCGACGTCCCCGAGGAGGAGATCGAGCGGTTGCGCAAGACTGGCAAGGCGTCGCGGACGCTGAGCTACCGCGCGGCGGCCGACGGCGTGGTGTTGGAAAAGTCGGCCGTGCAGGGCATGCGCTTCATGCCCGGCGAAGCGCTCTACCGCATCGCCGACCTGTCGAACGTCTGGCTGGTCGCCGACGTGTTCGAACAGGACCTCGGCTACGTCAAGCTGGGCCAGGAGGTCGACGTCACCGTCAACTCCCTGCCGGGCAGGACCTTCACCGGCAAGGTCAGCTTCGTCTACCCGACCCTGACGGCCGAGAGTCGCACCGGCAAGGTGCGGGTTGAGTTGCCCAACATTGACGGCCTGCTCAAGCCGAACCTCTACGCCACTGTGCATCTGAATGCCGACCTCGGCGCCATGACTGGGCTGGCCGTGCCGGACTCCGCCTTGCTCGACACCGGCAAACGGCAAGCGGTCCTGGTGGAGATCGGCGAGGGTCGCTACGAGCCGCGGGACGTGAAGGCCGGCGCCCGCGCCGACGGCTTCGTCCAGATCCTGGCCGGGCTGGAGGAAGGCGAGCGCGTGGTGGTGCGCGCGAACTTCCTGATCGACTCCGAAAGCAACCTGCGTGCAGCCCTGAGCGCCTTCGGCGGCGGCGGCGGCCAGCACCAGCACCAATAACGGCGGAGGGCATTGCCATGATCGCCGCCATCATCCGTTGGTCCGCGCGCAACGTCGCGTTGACCCTGATTGGCACGCTGTTCCTCATCGCCGCCGGCGCCTATTCGGTGTCGCGCATCCCGCTCGACGCGCTGCCAGACCTGTCCGATGTGCAGGTCATCCTCTACACCGACTATCCCGGCCAAGCGCCGCAGGTGGTCGAGGACCAGGTCACCTACCCGCTGACCACCGCCATGCTCAGCGTGCCAAAGTCCAAAGTGGTCCGCGGCTTCTCGTTCTTCGGCGCGTCCTTCGTCTACATCATCTTCGAGGACGGCACCGACATCTACTGGGCGCGTTCGCGCGTCCTGGAGTACCTGAACTTCGCCGCGAAACGGCTGCCCAACGGCGTCACCCCGACGCTGGGGCCGGACGCGACCGGCGTGGGCTGGGTCTACCAATACGTCGTGCTCGCCAAGGACCGCACGCTGGCCGAGTTGCGTACGCTGCAGGACTGGTATCTGCGTTACCAGCTGACCAAGGCGGAAGGCGTGTCCGAGGTGGCGAGTGTCGGCGGCTTCGTTCAGCAGTACCAGGTGGTCGTCGACCCCCAGAAGCTTCAGGCCTACGGGGTGCCGCTGGCCAAGATCGCGCAGGCCATCCGCACATCGAACCAGGACGTCGGTGGCCGCGTCGTCGAGATGGCGGAAACTGAGTACGTGGTGCGCGGGCGCGGCTACCTGCGCGGCGCCAAGGACATCGAGGAGATCGTCCTCAAGGTCGATCGCGGCACGCCGATCCTCCTGCGCGACGTGGCGCGGGTCGAGATTGGCCCGGACGAGCGCCGCGGCCTCACAGAACTGAACGGGGAAGGCGAGGTGGTCAGTGGCGTGGCGCTCCAGCGCTATGGCCAGAACGCTCTGAGCGTGATCCAGAACGTCAAGAACAAACTGACCGAGCTGAAGGCCGGCCTGCCGGAGGGCGTCAGCATCGAAAGCGTCTACGATCGCTCCGAGCTCATCCTGCGCGCGGTGGAGAATCTCAAGGGAACGCTGATCGAGGAGAGCGTGATCGTCGCGCTCGTCTGCATCGTCTTCCTGCTGCATGTCCGCAGCGCGCTGGTCGCCATCGTCACGCTGCCGGTCGGTGTGCTGATCGCCGTCATGGTGATGGACGCCATGGGGATGACCTCGAACATCATGAGCCTGGGCGGCATCGCCATCGCCGTCGGCGCCATGGTCGACGCCTCCATCGTGATGATCGAAAACGCCCACAAGCGGCTGGAGCACGCCCCCCCAGGGGCCTCGCGCGTGCAGGTGCTGATCGATGCGGCGGTGGAGGTCGGGCCGGCGTTGTTCTTCAGCCTGCTGGTCATCACCGTTTCCTTCCTGCCAGTCTTCACTCTGGAAGCGCAGGAAGGCCGGCTGTTCAAGCCGCTGGCCTTCACCAAGACCTTTGCCATGGCGGGGGCGGCGTTCCTGTCGATCACGCTGGTGCCGGTGCTGATGATGCTGTTCGTGCGCGGCCGCATCATCCCGGAACGGAAGAACCCGGTGAACCGCCTGCTGATCTGGCTCTACCGGCCGCTGATCAAGCTGGTGCTGCGGGCCAAGATCCCGACGATCCTGATAGCCATCGGCCTGCTCGGTTGGTCGGTGATCCCCGCTTCCCGCCTCGGCAGCGAGTTCATGCCGGCGATCAACGAGGGCACCATCCTCTACATGCCGAGCACTCTGCCTGGCCTGTCGATCACCAAGGCGGCCGAACTGGTGCAGACACAGGACCGCATTCTCAAGAGCTTCCCCGAGGTGGAGTCGGTCTACGGCAAGGCCGGCCGCGCCGCCACGGCCACCGACCCGGCGCCCACCGAGATGTTCGAGACGGTCATCAACCTGAAGCCAAAGTCGGACTGGCGGCCGGGCATGACCTACGACGCCCTGGTGGCGGAGATGGACAAGGCCGTGCAGATGCCCGGCATCTCCAACGCCTGGACGATGCCGTTGCGCGCGCGCATCGACATGCTCTCGACCGGCATCCGCACGCCGATCGGCATCAAGGTATTCGGCAAAGACCTGGAGGAGATGGAACGGCTGGCCCGCGAGATCGAGGCGGTGGTCAAGCAGGTTTCCGGCACCACCAGCGCCTACGCCGAACGCATCGTCGGTGGCTACTACCTGGAGATCGACCCCAACCGCGAGCAGTTGTCCCGCTATGGCCTGACCGTCGGCGACCTGCAGGACACCATCTTGACGGCGTTGGGCGGTGAGATGGTGACGACCACAGTGGAAGGTCGGGAGCGCTTCTCGGTCAACGTCCGCTACCCGCGGGAGCTGCGCAGCAACCCCGACGCCATCGCCAGCCGAATCCTGCTGCACCCCGAGGCCGGTGGCGCCATTCCGCTGGGCCAGCTCGCTTCGGTCCGGCTGACCAAGGGGCCGGCCACCGTGCGAACGGAGAACGCATTGCTGTCGGCCTATATCTACGTCGACATCCGCGACCGCGACATCGGCGGCTACGTCGCCGACGCCCGCAAGGCGGTGGCCGAGCAGGTGCAGATGCCGGCTGGTTACTACGTCACCTGGAGCGGCCAGTTTGAGTACATGGAGCGTGCGGCGGCGAAGCTGAAGATCGTCATCCCGGTGACGATCGCCATCATCTTCCTGCTGATGTACCTGAACTTCCGACGCATCACCGAGACGCTGATCGTCATGCTGTCGCTGCCCTTCGCGCTGGTCGGCGGCGTCTGGTACATGTCCCTGCTCGGCTTCAACCTCTCGGTGGCCGTGGCGGTCGGCTTCATCGCTCTGGCCGGCGTCGCCGCCGAGACGGGCGTGGTGATGCTCATCTACCTCGACCACGCGCTGGCGGACATGAAGCGCCGCCGGGCCGCCGAAGGCCGGGCCATGACGGCGGCCGACCTCTACGAGGCCATCATGGAAGGCGCCGTCGAGCGCGTCCGCCCGAAAATGATGACCGTGGTGGCCATCATGGCCGGCCTGCTGCCGATCATG
Source organism: Azospirillum oryzae (assembly GCF_008364795.1). Classification (GTDB taxonomy): domain Bacteria; phylum Pseudomonadota; class Alphaproteobacteria; order Azospirillales; family Azospirillaceae; genus Azospirillum; species Azospirillum oryzae. The sequence goes on from NZ_VTTM01000013.1 coordinate 91,481, forward strand.
TGGAGCACCGGCACCGGCTCGGAGGTGATGCAGCGCATCGCCGTGCCGATGATCGGGGGCATGATCTCCTCCACCGTGCTCACCCTGCTGGTCATCCCAGCCATTTATGCCCTGGTCAAGGCGCGCGACGTGGAGCGCCCCGCTCCCGAAGCGCCGCCGTTGTCACCCATTGACCGCACCTCCACCCATCCCACAAAGGAAACCGCCATTGCTTCGTAAGCTTACCGTCGCCGCTCTCCTCACCACCATCAGCATCGCCCCCGCCGCGTGGGCGCAAATGGACCACCCTGGTCATGCCACGCCGGTCGCCCAGCCGGCGGCGGGCACGACCGGGACTGTCAACGCCGTTGATCCGGCGAAGCGCCTAGTCAACCTCAGCCACGGCACCATTGCGGCGCTCAGCTGGCCGGCGATGACCATGGACTTCATGGTCGCCCCGGGTGTGGACCTCAAGCCCGTGAAGCCGGGCGACCCGGTCGCCTTCACCGTCGGAAAGGACGCTGCTGGGATGTACCGCATCGAGACGCTCACGCCGGTGAAATAGGCGCACCCCCTTCGCCCTCGCGCGGGCGCGGCGTCCAGACGCACCGCCCGCGCGAGGGCGCCATGGAGCAGGAGGACCGTCATGACGATGAGAAAGCGCCAAAGGAAGGCGACCGTCCGGTCGCCCTATGCGCACGGTTCGGTGATGCAACGGCTCCGGGGAGCGCGCTGGGGGCTTTTGCTCGGTGTCGGGCTGGTGGGCGTCCACTTGATCGCCGGCTCCGCGCTCTTCGAGAGCACACCGGCCGCAGCCGCGGATCTCACGGTCTGGAAGTCGCCGACCTGCGACTGCTGTGGCAAATGGATCGAGCACATGCGGGCGGCGGGGTTCTCCATCGTTGTCCGCGACGTGGAGGACATGCACCGGATCAGGACCGGGCAGGTGGTTCCCGAGGCGTTGCGGTCCTGCCACACCGCCATGATGGACGGCTATGTCCTGGAAGGACACGTGCCCGCTTCGGACGTGAACCGGTTGCTGACGGAAAAACCTCAGCTGAAAGGGCTGTCGGTGCCAGGCATGCCCGCGAGCGCGCCGGGCATGGACCATCCCGGCCACCCGTACGGTGTCGTCACGTTCGGGAGGACCGGCGGTGGTCTCTATGCGAGCCATTAACGGTGGACACGGGGCAGAGGAGGAGCGCGTGATCGAGCGCAATGCTCACGACACCGCGCCGGGACCCCACCGGGCGGGCCGGGGGCGGGCGCTGACCGGGACCGGCATGGACCTCATCGTGGTCGCCCAGCGGTTTCGCTACGCTGTGGCCCGGTTGCCGCGCGCAACCGCAGGCCTCCGTCCGGCCGGCGTGACGAGCGGGCTCCTGCTGGCCCCCGTGTTGGACGAGATCACTAAGGCGCGCCGACGACGCATCGGATGGCAGGCCATCGCCACTGAGCTTGCGAGGGCTGGCGTGCACAAGCTGAGTGGCGCGCCGTTCACCGCTGCCGATCTCCGCACCTACGCAAACCGGCTGTCCAAACGGCAAAATGGAGGAGGGAGCAAGCCATCGGAACCAGCGTGCGGGCGATGAAAGCCGTTATCCAGCGTCGCCCTGCCCACCATCCCGTCAGGTTGGAAAGACAGGTTTGCCAATTTGGCATAACCCACAACCCGGCGCTGAACACCGGCGACCAGAAACACGGGGAGGGAAGCTCATGAGAGGACGTCCGACCTCCGGCCGCGTGCTCATCTACAGCCACGACACGTTCGGGCTCGGCCACCTGCGCCGCTGCCGCGCCATCGCCCACGCGCTGGTCGAACGGTACAGCAACCTGTCCGTGCTGATCCTGTCCGGCTCGCCCATCGTCGGCAGCTTCGACTTCCGCGCGCGGGTGGACTTCGTGCGCATTCCCGGCGTGATCAAACTGCGCAACGGGGAATACACCGCGCTGAACCTGCACCTGGACATCGCTGAGCTCCTCGCCATGCGGGCCTCGCTAATCCGCCACACGGCGGAGGTCTACCAGCCCGACCTGTTCATCGTGGACAAGGAACCGCTCGGCCTGCGCGGCGAGGTGCGCGAGACGCTGCACGACCTAAAGCAGCGCGGTGTGCCGCAGGTGCTGGGCCTGCGCGACGTGATGGACGAACCGGCCCTGCTCGCCCCGGAGTGGGAGCGCAAAAAGGTCCTCCCGGCGCTGGAAAGCCTTTACGACGAGATCTGGGTCTACGGCCTGCCGCAGGTCTGCGACCCGCTGGAGGGAATCGACGTGCCCCAGTCGGTGCGCAACAAGATGGTCTACACCGGCTACCTGCACCGCACCGTGCCTGCCGCCGTGCCGCACGGGCCGGGCCTGCCGGAGGAGCCTTACATCCTGGTCACCGCCGGCGGCGGCGGCGACGGGGAGGCGCTGGTGGACTGGGTGCTGCGCGCCTACGAGAGCGACCCGGGCATCCCCTACCGCGCCCTGCTGGTCTTTGGTCCCTTCATGCAGCCGGATTTGCAGGCGGAGTTCCTGGCCCGCGCCGAGGTCCTACCGAAGGTCGAGACCACCGCCTTCGAGACGCGGATCGAGCGGCTGATGCAGGGGGCGGTGGGGGTGGTCGCCATGGGCGGCTACAACACCTTCTGCGAGATCCTGTCCTTCGACAAGAAGGCGCTGATCGTTCCACGCGAGACACCGCGGCGCGAGCAGACCATCCGCGCGGCCCGCGCGGAGGAGATGGGGCTCGTCTCCGTGCTGATGGACGACGGCGTGCGCGACGCCAGGGCCATGGCGACGGCGCTGCGCCGGCTGCCCTGGCAGCCCGCCCCGTCCTCCGTCACCGTGCCGGGCCTGCTCGACGGGCTGGAGAGCGTCAACCGCCTCGCCGGCCGGCACCTGCCGGTGCAGCCGGTGGCCGAACAGCTGGCCAACGTCGCGTCCGAACGCAGGATGGCCGCCGGGGAGTGGGCATGACCGTCGCGGCGTTCGTCCCATGTCCGTTGCGGTCATCGTCAAAGGCTGGCCGCGCCTGTCGGAAACCTTCATCGCGCAGGAGATCCTGGGGCTGGAGCGGCGTGGACTGCGTCAAGTCATCGTCAGCCTGCGCCAACCGACCGATAAGGCGGTCCACGATCTGAACCGGCTCATCACGGCCCCCGTGACCCACCTGCCCGAATACCTGCACCAGGCAGCGTGGTGCAGGGATGCGGGAATGGCGGCGGCTTGCGGATTGGCGTAGATACCGCGTCTCGTTCATGTCCACCACCGCCACCGACCAATGCCGTTCAAGGGATGCGAGTAGCAGCGGAACAGAAAACCTAGGTAAGGGGTATTATTGGCATCTGGAGCTTTTGCCTGAGGCACGGTCGGAGTTTGCCCTAGGCGAAGATCCTTGCTTGCTCTGCCACTACACTGCCGCCTGATATCCCCGATCACTGTTGCTCGCGCACCCAAAGGCGGCTCATATGGATGGCCAGCTTTTCCGGGTCGATGCGGAGGGCGTGCGCTACTGCCTGCACCTCACTCAAATTTCCAGACCACCGTCCGGACAGCCACTCCGTAGGCACGTTGCCTTCAGCACCAGGGAACGCCGCCAGAGCCGCCAGCAGCTGTGTGAGCGATGAAGCCGTTTCGAACTCTATATAATGGGAAGTGGTGTCAGGCGTTGGTCTGAAACCCCGCTTTTTTAGTAGCCAAGTCGCAGCTTCGGCCCAATTGACCACCACCTTGCCGTCTTCACGGTGGGATGCCAGTTCTTTGGCACTCAGGGCATTTCGAACGGCGCCCTCTCTCATATCGGCCAGTAGCGCCAGTTCTCGGACGGAAAACACGGCGGTTGATCGCTGGTTCGGGTCCGATAGCTTTTGCCGAGCCCGGAACATGTCCAGCACTTGGGTCGTCAGTGGGTCCTCGGGCCAGGCCGCGGGCTCGCCGTAAGCATTGGTCCGTGGAACCAAATCGATGAAAGACGCCAAAGCCGATTCCTCAAAGTCCCCACTGGGCTCCAGGGCGCACAACCCCATGGCGAAGTCGTACATGAGCAACAAGGGCATACCGTTCCCAAACTGGGTCAGGTCGACCTTTTCCGGCTGATCGTCTGCATAATCCCCTTCGGCCGGGAAGCCCGCGAAAGCAACGGCGGCATCCTCCCCTTTCAGTCGGGCGAGGTGGTCAGCGATCAGGAGAATTCCTTGCTGCAACTCGCGAACATAGTCTTCGCGGCGGATCATTACGGCTGTCTCCTCAGGCGGTAAATAGGCGAGCAAAGTGGAACTTCAACCGGTTGACGGCGGGGTCTCGAAGGCCCTTGGAGGGATGAAGGACGATGAATGCCTCGACGTTGCCTGATAGGTACGGCAGCGACAAGGCGCTGTGGCCGAAGTAAACGGCTTGGCTGCTGCCATTCGGCCCCAGGATGGTTTCGCCTTGTGTCACGACACGAGCCTTGTGGGCACCAAGGAAAGCATCGTAGGCGGCCTTGCCGCCAAACAAGATGGCGCGAGGGCCAATATAGCTGATCAGCCGAGCCAGATGCGGAGCGGTTTCCTTGGCGGCTACAGGAACACGGATGCCCAGGCTTTGCATGTTGGGGGACCGGCGCCAGATCACATTGCTGCCCTGCACGGTCCGAATTCCCTCGGGCGATGAAACACCCAGCGTTAGCTGAAGCAGGCGACCGATGTTCTGCGATGTCGGCCCATAGCCCTCGATGTACTCGCTGCCGCCCGCGGCGACGTCGACCAATTTAAAATTGTCGGCGGAGCCGCCCGGATTGAGGCCGAGGACCATCAGAGGGCAAGGGCAAATGGGAGAATAGTTGATCGAGTAATCGGCCCTGTTGTTGAGGCCGGTCGCGGCTCGCCATTGCGTATCAAGATCGGCGAGAAATTGATTGGCTGCAGGCAGGAGTGAGCGATCCAATGAGAACATGATGGGGGGCCTCGAATGTGAGTGGGTGCCGTCTTTCCGGGCTGTCACGCTTCACCCTGCGTTCGGGAAAAGGTCACCGCCCAAGGTGAAGGCAGTCCTCTTTGCTGACGTTTCTTGCGCGACTATCAGCTGCGCGCCAGGCGCTACCACCGCCATGCCGTAATGATATAATTCATATCATATTCAGCGGTCAACAAGAATATGATTACGGTGTTATCATGAATATCATGACGGCCGAGTGTCCAGATGACCCGTACAGCAAGCGAGCGTCATCGCCTTCTCAATGTAATTTTAGGGTATACCCATACGATACGGCGTCGTGAGACAATTCTCAGCGTCTCATTTGGATGGATTTCGCCTGAGTGAGACGTTACCGTTTGCTGGTTTAGAAGCAAACGAGACGATTCATGGCGATCTACGGCTACGCCCGCGCCTCCACGCTGGATCAGGACGTGGCGATCCAGGAGGAGGCGCTTCGCCAAGCCGGCTGCGAAGTCATCCGCTCTGAGAAGGCGAGTGGCACGACCCGTACCGGCCGGTCGGAGCTCGCCTTGCTCCTCCAGTTCCTACGCCCCGGTGACACGCTGGTGGTCACCCGCGTCGATCGCCTGGCACGCTCGATCAAGGATCTCCAGGACATCGTGCATGAGCTGCGCGCCAAGGGGGTCGCCCTGAAGGCGACCGAACAGCCCATCGACACCACAACCTCGGCCGGCAAGGCATTTCTCGACATGCTCGGCGTGTTCGCCGAGTTCGAAACCAACCTGCGCCGGGAGCGCCAGATGGAGGGCATCTCGCGCGCCAAGGCCAAGGGAGTCTACAAGGGCCGCAAGCCATCGATCGACCCGGCGGAGGTCTGGCGCTTGCGGACCGAAGAGAAGCTGGGACCAACCGCCATCGCCCAGCGACTCGGGATCGGGCGCGCGTCCGTCTATCGGGTGCTCGCTGGTGCCGACCGACCCTGATGCCGGTCAGCTTTCTCACCCCGGAACAAGAAGGGCGGTACGGCCAGTTTCCGGCCGAAGTGTCTGCCGAGCAGTTGGCCCGGTTCTTCCACCTTGATGACGCAGATCGCGTGTTCATATTGGCGCACCGCGGCACCCACATGCGGCTTGGTTGCGCCGTTCAGCTCGGCACGGTGCGGTTTCTCGGAACGTTCCTTGAAGATCCAGGCAAGGTACCGCCGGGTGTCATCGGCTTCCTTGGCGACCAACTTGGCGTGCCAGTCAACGGAGCGCTCGATGCGTACCGGGCCAGCCAATGGCGTTGGCGTCACCCGGTTGAAATCCGCAAACGCTATGGCTACCGGGATTTTTCGGACTCCGCCGCGCAATGGCGCCTCCAGCGATGGCTCTACGCGCTGTGCTGGACGGGGACAGACCGGCCGACGGCCCTGTTCGACCAAGCGACGGCCTGGCTGGTAACGCACAAAGTGCTGCTGCCGGGGGCGAGCGTGCTCGAACGGACCGTCGCGCGGGTGCGGTCTCGTGCCAACAGCCGCCTGTGGCGCCTGCTGGCGGCCCGGATCACGCCCGAGCAGAAGGCGCGGCTTGACGCTCTGCTGGTGGTGCCGGAGGGTGGGCGACAGAGCCCGATGGACCGGCTCCGCTCGGGGCCGACCCTGCAAAGCACCAACGAATTGGTGCGCGCGATTGAGCGCCTCGACGAGGTACGGCACCTCGTGGCTGGTCTACCGCTCACCAGCCATCTGCCGAAAGTCCGCATCATGTCTTTGGCGCGGTTCGCCGGCGTCGCCAAGGCCCAGGCGGTCGCCCGGTTGCCGGACGAGCGCCGCGCCGCCACCCTGCTGGCGTTCATTCGGACGCTTGAGGCGAGCGCGCAGGACGATGTGCTCGACCTGTTCGACCTGCTCGTCACCCGGATGTTCGTCGATGCCGTCCGTAAGGGCCGGGAGGCGCGGTTGCGCAGCCTGGGCGACCTTGACGCTGCCGCCCGCATCCTGAGCAGGGTCTGTGCTTTGGTGCTCGACGGTGATGTTGGCGACAGTGATCTGCGAACCGCCGTTTTCGGGGCTGTGCCGCAAGCCGCCCTGGAAGCCGCCGTGGCTCAAGTGGACAGCCTGACCAAGCCGCCGGACGATCCCTATCTCGACGAACTTATGGCGCAGCACCGCCGCATCCGGCGTTTCCTACCGCACTTCGTGCGTGTGGTCGGCTTGGGCGCCATGCCGACTGGCCGGCCTGTGCTGAAGGCTCTGCACCACCTCCGGACGGTTGGGGAGGGCAATGCACGCGGTGCGCCGTGGCCCACGGAGTTCGTGCCGAAGTCTTGGGAACGCCGGGTGATCCGGAACGGCGTCCTTGACCGGCGCGCCTGGACCCTGTGTCTGGTCGATCGGCTGCGCGGCGCGCTCCGTCGCCGCGACGTGTTTGCGACGCCAAGTCTGCGCTTTGCCGACCCCCGCATCGGCCTGCTCGACGGCGCCGCTTGGGAGGCCGCGCGGCCAACCGTCTGCCGCACGCTGGGAAAGTCGCAGAATGCGGGTGAAGAGATCGATCAACTGACCGAGCGGCTCGATCAGGCGTTCCGAACGGTGACCGACAACCTTCCTCAAAATGCCGGCATCCGCCTCGAACGGAATGGCACCGACGAGGACCTGGTGCTGACCGGCCTCGACCGCCTCGACGAGCCGGCCAGCCTCGTTGCTCTGCGGGAGGCCGTGACAGCGCGCCTGCCGCGTGTCGATCTACCGGAATTGCTGCTGGAAATCGATGCCCGGACCGGCTTCGCTGGCGCCTTCACCCATGCCAGCGAAGCCGAGGCGCGGGCGCAGGATCTGCCGACGACGCTGTGTGCCATGCTGCTGGCCGAGGCATGCAACACCGGCCTGGAACCGCTGGTGCGCCCGGACCTGCCGGCGCTCCGGCGGTCGCGCCTGAGCTGGGTTCGGCAGAATTATCTGCGGGCAGAAACCCTGACCCTGGCCAATGCCCGCCTTGTCGCCGCCCAGAACGGCATCGACTTGGCGCGGCGGTGGGGCGGCGGCGATGTCGCCTCCGCCGACGGGCTGCGCTTCGTGGTACCGGTGCGCACCATCCACGCCGGCCCCAACCCGAAGTACTTCGGCTCCGAACGCGGCGTCACCTACTATAACCTCGTGTCCGACCAGTTCACCGGCCTGAACGCCATTACCGTGCCCGGCACTCTGCGCGACAGCCTGGTGCTGCTGAGCGTCGTGTTGGAACAGGAGACCGATCTGGAGCCGACCGAGATCATGACCGACACCGGCGCCTACACGGACGTGATCTTCGGCATCTTTTGGCTGCTCGGCTACCAGTTCAGCCCGCGGATCGCCGATGTCGGCGGCGCCCGATTCTGGCGGACTGATCCGGCGGCCGACTACGGCCCCCTCGACAAGCTGGCCGCGCACAAGGTGAGGACGGGCCTCATCGCCGAGCATTGGGACGATCTGTTGCGCCTGGCCGGCTCGCTCAAGCTGGGCCTCGTGCAGGCCGGCGGGCTGATGCGGACGCTCCAGACGAACGACCGGCCAACCCGGCTGGCACGGGCGCTGGAGGAACTGGGCCGAATCATCAAGACGCTCTATCTGCTGGCCTACATCGACGACGAAGCCTATCGCCGCCGCATCCTCACCCAGCTCAACCGAGGTGAGGGCCGCCACCAACTCGCCCGCGTCGTCTTCCATGGCAAGCGGGGCGAACTGCGTCAGCGCTACCGGGAAGGTCAGGAGGACCAGCTCGGCGCCCTTGGTCTGGTCGTCAACGCCATCATCCTGTGGAACACGATTTACATGGACGCCGCGCTTGACCAACTGCGAATGGAAGGTTTCGACGTTCGCAACGAGGACGTGGCCCGCCTGTCGCCGCTCGCCCATGAGCACATCAACATGCTTGGCCGTTACGCCTTCACCCTGCCCGAGCCAGTGGCTCGGGGTGAACTGCGGCCACTGCGCAGTCCGGTGGCCTTGGCCTATGAGGACGCCTGAATGGTAACGCCGTCAGCCAGCATCCGCCGCGGCCTTACCTAGGTTTTCTGTTCCGCTGCTACTCGGCCCCCAACATCCATGCCGACACTCTCAGCATCTTCTGGTGCCGGTACGAAGGTGCATCGCCAAGTTGCCGTTGAACGGATTGCCGGAGCCGAAGAAGGCGGGGGACAACTCGGCATGACGACGTCAGCCGGTCGCCGTCACGAGGAACGCCGCCTGCTCCGCTTCTCGGCCAGCGCGGTGACGATCGAATCGAGATCATGGAGGACGCGCACCCCGGGCAACGGCGGCACCCGGCCCATGCCGGCCCCGCCCGCCCAGAGATCGACTTCGGGCGGAAGGCTGTCGCGCAAGGACCGCAGCAGCGGAGCCGTCGTGCGGGCGGGATGGGCCAGGCTGAACGACAGGTTCTGTCAGCCTTTGCGCCATCTTGTCCGGCGTAGGGCTGACGTAGAGGATCACCTCTCCTTTGGAGGTGACCGATGCGCTGTCCACACTGCTCTTCGACCGCAACGACGGGCCGTTCGGATCGGACGGCCCACGGCTACCGTCGCTTCCGCTACCACGAATGTGGGCGCGGCTTCAACGAGCGCACCGGCTCGGTGCTGAACCGGCTGCAGTTGTCTTCCGACGTCGTCTTCCTGATCGTGCTGTGGCGGCTTCGGTTCAAGCTGAGCTTGCGCGATCTCGCCGAAATCCTGCTCTTGCGCGGCTTGGTCTTTTCCCATGAGGCGGTGCGCGACTGGGAGGCCAAGTTGGCGCCGCTGCTGGCGGACGCCCTGCGCCAGCGCCGTCGAGGAAAGGTTGGGCGGAGCTGGTACGTGGACGAGACGTATCTCAAAGTCGCCGGTCAGTGGCAGTACCTGTACCGAGCCATCGACAGCGACGGCAACCTGGTCGACGTCTATCTCAGCGCCACCCACAACCAAGTCGCTGCCGAAGCGTTCTTCCGCTCGGCGATCGAGGTGACTGGGATCATTCCCGAGACGATCACCACCGACAAGCATTCCGGCTACCCGCCGGCCCTCGACGAGGTGTTCGGAGACGACGTCGAACACCGCACATCAAAATTCAAGAATAATCATCTGGAGCAAGATCACCGTGGGGTCAAAGGCCGCACGCGGCCGATGCGCGGCTTCAAGTCCCCGATCAGCGCCGCCCGCTTCTGCCGGGCTCACGATGAGGTGCGCAGCTTCCTGCGCCCGGCGACCCGGCGCAAGCAGCACATCCCCGCGGCGCGCCGACGGGCAATCCATGTCCAGCGCGTCGCCGCCCTCCGCGACATGATCGCTGTCGCGTAACCCAAGTCCACGAATTCTGGGCGGCGCCATGCCCTCATTCACGTTGTGGCGCGAGATCTGACGCAACCCTTCAGCGCGCCGAAGAGCACACAGGCCCTCTCAGACACCACGTCCTGGGGCACGATCGCTGGGTCGGGCGCCTTCGGGACGCAAACCCGCCCCCAACCGGGGCGGCCGGCACGATGAGACCATGGAAGTTGCCCTCGAAACGCCGGGCGGCGTGGCTGGTGGTGGCCGACCTGGAGACGATCGACGCTGCCGAGCAACGGTTCGTCGATGCCCTGCTCATCCGTTCCGAGGGACTCACCAGGGTCATCGAGTTGGCCCGTGCGTTCAGCACCATGGTGCGCCGTCAGCAGGCGGGCCGGTTGGATGAATGGTTAGCCGCGGCGAAGGAAACCGCCTTGGCTGGGTTTGCCGATGGGCTCGCGCGTGATCTCGCGGCGATCCGCACGGCGCTGTCGCTTCCGTGGAGCACCGGGCCGGTAGAGGGGCAAATCAGCCGATTGAAGACCATCAAGCGAACCATGTGCGGCCGCGCCAAGTTCGATCTGCTGCGTCACCGGGTCCTGGAGGCGGCTTGAACGGCAGCGCTCCAGCCACGCGGTTGCACCGAAAACGCGGAAGGACCAGTTCGGGATGTCGTTTGACACGATTGCGCTGACCAAGGCGTTCAGCAGGGTGCGTGCGAGCTTCAGCCCCGACCAGCGGTTGCGGTAGAGCACGCGGTGAAATGCGGCGAAGCTGGGTTCGCCGGCCAGACCGAGGGTGCGCAGCAGGTTGGCGACGGTGCGGGGACCAACCGCCAGCACCGCACCGACCGCGAGCGCCGCCAACGTGGAGCGGGTGCGCCCCGAGAAGGCATCCAGATAGGGCCACAGCCAAGCGACGAAAGTCGGAGGAAGGGGGACGGCGAGCTGTGCCATGGGGCACCTGTAGTGTCGTCGGACGTTGACCAGCCAACAACCTTTCGCCGGCCGTATTGCGACGCCCGCGCAGGACAGGACGAGCGTCCCAAAATGCGCAAAGTCGAAGATCACTTTCGTGTAGTGACCCCCAGAAGGTGATTCGTTCAAAAAATGGGGCCGGAGGGCATAAGGCCACTCCGACCCATAGGCAATCCCGACCAAGCTTGGTCGAAATCGACGTGCTCAACAGAGAGCACGTCTTCCCGCCCCGCCGCGGTGGGATGGAGAGGAGCGCGGCGGCGCGAAGCCGAAGGAGAAGAAAAAGGCCAGGACGTCAGTTGGCCTTCTTTCAGAGCACGAGGCTCCCAAAAGGCAAACTCCCAGAAGCCAACCTCTTAGAAGGCCAGATCCGTGCGGATGATGAAGATGTCGCCCTTGTCGCTGTTGGCGGCGACGTCGGAGCTGAGCTTGAAGTGGTTGTATTCCGGAGCGACGCTGAAGCCCGGAGCGACGACATACTTGGCGCCGACGGTGATCAACTCGAACTTGCTGCGGCCGCGCACCGTCAGGTCGCCGGCGTCCTTGGCGTTCAGGTAGCCGACGCCGACGGTGGTGGGACCGAAGGTGTACTGCGCGCCGGCCGTCCACACATCCTGCTTCTCGCGGCTGACGATGCCGGCGGTGCCGGCCTTGGCATAGCCGCTGTCGCCCGACCAGGCATAGCTGCCGCCGATCTTGAACCCGGCATAGGCCAGCGTCAGGCCCGCATGGGTGGAGGACAGGTCGTCGAAGCTCGCCGCCGGGGTGGTGGTGGGGTTCTTGGCCTCACCGCCCAGGTAGAACAGGCTGCCGTTGATCGCCACGCCGCCGAAGTTGTTGGTGTAGGTGCCGCCGACTTCATAGACATCGCGATAGGCGCCGGTGCGGTTGGCCGACGCCAGCGCCAGCTTGGAGCGGTTGATGTCGGTGTTGCTGCTGTCCGACGCCGGCTGGTACGACGCGCCGAGCTTGAAGCCGGCGATTTCCGGCGTCCAGTAGGTGGCGCGGGTGGCGCTGTTGCCGGAGATCAGCGCGCGGATGTTGCCGATGGTGACCGGCGCATTGGCGGCGCTGTTGCCGAGCCAGGAGGGGAAGGAGCCGTCGACGCCGCCGGTGCCCCAGTCGGACGGGGCGATGATGCCGCTGTCGTCGCTGGGGCCGTTCTCGACGCCGAGATGGACGGTGCCGAAGCTGCCGTTGACGAAGATGAAGGCGCGGTCGTTGGTGACGGTGCGGGCGTTGTTGGTGCCGTTCTCCGCCAGCAGGCGGATGCGGGCGCCGTATTCCAGCCCGTTGTCGGCCTTGGCCTTGGGCGTCACCAGCAGGCGCAGGCGGTTGCGGAACTCGGTGGAGCGCAGGCCGGCGTCACGGTCCTGGTCGACATAGCCGGCTTCGAAATAGGCATCGCCGCCGACGACGATGTCGAACTTCGACTGGGCGGAGGCCGAGCCGGCCGCCATGACGGAGGCGAGCGAAAGGGTGGCTGCACCGAGCAGCAGAGCGGATCTCACCATCAGGATTTCCTCAGCAAAAGGGTTCTTTTTTGCCAGCTGGCCATCGCAAAAATGGCCGCCAGCATTGGTTACCAGCGCAACTACAGTGTCTGAAGAGGAAACAATATCCAGTAGCGCGCTTTGAGCATTATGATCATGGCAGCGAACTATACATGAGTCAGTTTAAATAAAAGCCGTAATTAGCGTTCGGTAATAATCATACTTCGGCAGTGATAAAGGAAGACCAATTTTGAACCATAAACAGTATAAAATTTATTCTGAAGAGCTCAGGCTCTGCCTGAACATCACTTGGAAGAAATCTCGCTCGAACAGATTCAAGCGAGATTCCTTGCTTCATTCAAGCTTGTGGCGCAGCCCCCTCCCATGCCCTCTGCAGCAGGGCTCGAATAGGCTGCCGCTCGATCGGCCGAGGATTCCAATAGGGGTTCGAAAGGGCGATATCGCACGCATGGTCGAGGTCCGACTCCTTCAAACCGATGTCCTTCAACGACGTCGGTGCTCCGAGACGCTGCGCCAAACGTTGAATGCCGAGCGGCGCGTCGGTCACGTGGATAGCGGCGCCGATCTTCTCCATCGCTTCGGGAGCCGCCGGCGCGTTGTAAGCGAGCGCATGCGGCAGCACAATCGTGTGTGTTTCCGCATGGGGCAAGTTGAAGCTTCCTCCAAGAGTATGGCAAAGCTTGTGGTGCAGGGCCATTCCGACATGGCCAAGGACAGTGCCGCACAGCCAAGCGCCGTAGAGGCATTGGGCGCGGGAATCCACATCGGCACCATCGTTGGTCAAGCCTAGAAGACCCCCCGCAAGAGCCCGGATCCCTTCCACTGCCATCAACGACATGACGGGATTTCCATCCCTCGCATAGAGCCCTTCAGCCGCATGTGCGATCGCATTCATGCCGCTGACGACCGACATGCCGACTGGCAAGCTGGCGGTCAGGCGCGGATCATAAATCACTGTCTTGGGCAGGACACGCAGGTCCTTGCCAGTCCTCTTCACACCTGCTTCCGTAATGCCGTAGACCGGGGTCATCTCCGAGCCGGCATAGGTCGTCGGTACCGCAAGGATCGGGATGGACGATTCCAGTGCGATTGCTTTACCCAGGCCGATCGTTGACCCTCCGCCGACGGCTACGGCGCAGTCGGCGCCGACAGCCTTGGCATGCTCCCGCGCTTTGCGAGCGACCTCGATGGGCACGTGCATCTCTGCGCCGTCGTAAACGCCCGCGCTAGCCTCGCCCAAAAGGGCCGCCACGCTTTCCGCCTGCTGGCGTTGTGGCGGCGTACATAGGACGATAGCACGCTTGCAGCCGAGCATCTCAACTTCTTGTCTGATCGAGTTGAGGCTGCCTACCGCGAAGATCACACGGGAGGGCTGAGCGATATACGTGAAATCGAACATAGGGGATCCTTTGTACTTCCCGGAATGGTTGGCCGGAACGGCTGAACCAAACATTCAAGTGTAGTCGACCTGGTACCGAGCGATGCGCCGATCTCCAAGTTCCTGCTTCACACGGAGGTGCTCAGCATGGGTCGCATAGGCATCAAGAGCTTCTTGGCTCTCGAACTCAGTATAAAGGACGACGTCACAGGCGTAGTCAACGCCGCTGGTATCCAGCCCAACCTCCAGTTTATTCAGGCCAGGGATACGGCCGATAAGCCCTTCAAAACGGCTCTTCACAAAATCGGCGGACTCAGCCTTCTCCTGAGGAGTGTCTCCCCGCACTTTCCACATGACAATGTGCTTTATCATTCTCGAGCTCCTATTAGTCCTTGTTTTTCTGGTACATATCGACGAAGACCGCCGCGAGCAGAACGAGCCCCTTGATCATCTGTTGGTAGTCGACGCCAATGCCCATGATCGACATGCCGTTGTTGAGCACACCCATGATGAAGGCACCGGCGATGACGCCGAGGACCGTGCCAACACCGCCGGAAGCCGAGGCACCACCAATGAACACGGCGGCGATGACATCAAGTTCGAAGCCGAACCCCGAGCGGGGCGTTGCACTGTTCAGCCGTGCGGCGAAGATCATCCCGGCGATGGCAGCAAGCACGCCCATATTGACGAAGGCCAAGAACACAATTCTTTGAGTGTTCACGCCAGACAGTCTGGCGGCCTTAAGATTACCGCCAACGGCGTAAATACGGCGGCCAAACACCGATTTGTTCATGATGATCGTATAGACGACGATCAGAACGCTCATGGTGATCAGGACGGTCGGAATGCCGCGGTAATTGGCAAGGATGTAGCAGAAGTAGACGATCAGACCGGCAAATGCGCCATTCTTCAGGAGAAAGACAGCTGTTGACGGCGCATCCCCATTCCTCGACAGCACGCGGCGCCGGGTCCGGTACTCGATCAGGAAGAAAGCCGCCGCAACCAGAACACCGGCCAGCAGAGAGGTCACACGCAGTGAGCCAACCTGCAACGGATCAGCCATGAATCCGGAACTGATCCAACTGAACGACGCGGGGAACGGGCCGATCGATTGTCCACCCGAGACGGCGATCGTGGCGCCGCGGAACACGAGCATTCCTGCCAAGGTCACGATGAAGGACGGCATCTTCCAGTAGGCGACACAATATCCCTGCATGGCACCAATGAGCGCGCCGCAAGCCAGGCAGAGAAGGACCGCGCTGAAGATGTCCAGATGCATCTGCACGATGAGCACGCCGGCCAGAGCCCCGACCACGCCGACGATTGAGCCGACGGAAAGGTCGATGTGGCCGCTGACGATTACCATCAACATGCCCAAGGCCATGATGACGATATAGCTGTTCTGGAGCAGAAGATTGGTGACGTTGAGCGGCTGCAGAAGTGAGCCATTGGTCGCGATCTGGAAAAACGCGACAATGACCACGAGGGCAACGAGCAGCCCATACTCCTTCATCACCCGTTTGACCGGCAGCAGGGCGGTGTCGCGCCAGCCCGGATGCGTCGTCGCCGTTTCACTCATGGTTCCAACCTCCCTAATTCACTAGTGCCTGGTTTGTCATGATGGCCCCCATGATCCGCTCCTGGGTGGCCTCCGCCGCTGTAAACTCACCGACAAAGCGCCCTTCGTTCATCACGTAGATGCGGTCGCAGGTACCCAGCAGCTCCGGCAGTTCCGAAGAGATCATCAAGACGCATTTGCCGGCGGCGACGGCATCATTGACGATGCTGTAGATTTCGTACTTGGCGCCGACATCAATTCCCCGGGTCGGCTCATCGAGGATCAGGACCTCGGGATCGGTGAAAAGCCACTTGCTCAACACAACCTTTTGCTGGTTTCCACCAGACAGGTTCGCGACCTTCTGTAGGACGTCGTGGCTTCGGATTCTCAGCTTCTCGCGGAAGTCCCTGGCCACATCGAGCACCGAGTGATCGTCGATCATGAATCCAAAGCTGGACACCGCCTTCAGATTGGCGAGTGCGATGTTCCGGGCGATGCTATCGCCAAGGACCAACCCGGCTCCCTTGCGGTCCTCAGTCACATAGGCCAAGCCATGGCCGATGGATTTCGCAACCGTGGAGGTATCGATTTCCCGGCCATTGAGATGGACTGTGCCGCCGATGTGCCGACCGAAAAGTCGGCCGAAGACGCTCAACGCCAGCTCGGTACGGCCAGCTCCCATCAAACCTGAGATGCCGACGACTTCGCCGCGACGAACCTTCAAATTAACGGACCGGATGGCCTCACGGTCGTGATGCGACGGATCGATGACACGCCAATTACGAATCTCGAACATGGTCTCGCCAAGCTTCGGTTCGCGCCGAGGGTACCGATCGGCAAGCTCGCGATTGACCATCGCCTTAACGATCCGAGCTTCGGACACTTCGTCGACTGCGTAGCGCATCACATCAACGGTGCTGCCGTCGCGAATGACGGTGATGGCGTCCGCAACCCGTGAGATCTCGTTCAGCTTGTGCGAGATGATGATCGACGTCACCCCCTTGGCCTTCAACTCGAGCATCAAATTGAGCAGGGTGTCGCTGTCTCGTTCGTTCAGGCTCGCGGTTGGCTCATCGAGGATCATCAGCTTGACGTCCTTCGCGAGAGCTTTCGCGATCTCGATCAGTTGCTGCTTTCCAACGCCGAGGTCACCAACCAGCGTCTCCGGCGGCTCGGAAAGCCCCACACGATCCAGCAGCACACGCGCCGCATCATGTGCCGCCGTCCAATCTATCAAGCCCCCTTTCGACTTCTCGTTGCCGAGAAACAGATTCTCGGTGATCGACAGCATCGGCGCCAAGGCGAGTTCCTGATGGATGATGCAGATTCCAGCGTGCTCGCTGTCACGCAGGTTTCGGAAACGCCGTTCTTCACCGCCAAACAGGATCCGGCCGCCATAGGAGCCATGGGGGTAAACGCCGCTCAAAATGTTCATCAGCGTCGACTTACCGGCGCCGTTCTCGCCGCAGATGGCGTGAATTTCGCCTTTGCGGACATGGAGATTGACATTTCTAAGGGCCTTGACCGGACCGAAGCTCTTCTCGATCCCCTGCATGTCGAGGATAACGCTTGAGTGCATCGTCATTGCGCAATCCTCGGCATCCAGTCTGGTGCTAGGGACCTGTTTCATAGCGGCTTGTTTCATCGGGTTCCTCGCCTTATCGACGTTCCAACGTTGACGGTGCCCAACTGTGGGCACCGTCCGTCGTCTTAGGGCCTCACTCAATGGCGGCGATAACTCAAAGGTTATTATCTTTGGATCCGCTCGCCAGTCCTATCAACCTAGGACAGTCACTTTACAAGGTAAACAGCTCACAAGACAAACAGCCAAGGCATGAAGAGGGCATTACTTGAGTTGATCTTCGCTGTAGTACTTCGCCTTCAAGAAAAGCTCGTTCTTCCAGTTCGACTTGTCGACAAGCACCGGGGTGAGCAACTGAGTCGGGATAACCTTGATACCATTGTTGTAAGAGGTGTTGTCGTTCACCTTGACCGGCGCACCGGCCAGCACAGCGTCCACCATATCTGCGGCGGCAAAGGCCAGAGCTCTGGTGTCCTTGAACACGGTTGAGGTCTGATTGCCTTGAATGATCGCCTTGACGTTGGGCAGTTCGGCGTCCTGTCCGGTGATCACCGGCATCGCTGATCCACCGCTGCCGTAGCCGATCCCGCGCAGCGAGGACGTCACACCCGTTGCGATCGCATCGTTCATTGCCAACACGGCATCGAGATGAGTATTAGCGTAAAAGGAGCTCAGAATGTTGTCCATGCGGGACTGGGCAACGGCGCCGTCCCAGTTCAGGGTCGACGTCTGTTCCAGCGTCACCTGACCACTGCGCACGACCAGCTTCCCACTATCGATGTAGGGCTTCAGCTGGGACATGACGCCGTCGTAGACGACATGAGCATTGTTGTCGTCAAGCGAGCCGCTGAAAATCTCCAGGGTGAACGGCCCTTTGCCCTGCGCCAAGCCGAGTTTCTCGACGATGTCCTTGCCCTGCAGCACGCCGGTCTGCCGGTTGTCGAAAGTCGCATAATAATCGACGTTCGGGCTGTTGCGAATCAGCCGGTCGTAGGAAATTACGGGGATGTTCATGGACTTCGCAAGCTGGAGCGTATCAGTCATTGTCGTGCCGTCAATCGGTGCGACGACAAGAACCTTCACGCCCTTAACAAGCATATTTTCGACTTGGGAGAGCTGGGTCTGCACCTCGTACTGTGCATACTGGAGATCGACGTCGTAGCCCTTGTCCTTCAGGCTCTGGGCAAGATTGCTGCCGTCGGACACCCAGCGCGCCTCGGTCTTGTTCGGCAGTGAAACGCCAATCAAGCCCTTGCCTGCGGCCATGACGCCGCTGGAGGCCACCATCGAACCAGCGAGGACGCAGGCGGTCAGGATCTTGGATAGGGCACCCATAGTGATTTCCTCCGTAATTTTCTGTTGCTTGGCGGATGTCAGAGCAGGTCAGGAGTTGATCTCAGCCTGTACTTGCACGCTACTTTGGTAAATCCGGCAGGGTTTGACGAATGAAGGTTTCGTCTAAACAGCAAGCGGGAGTTTACATCTCATGTCTTTCAAAGGGTCCCGCGGTTTCCCGCGGGACCAATCGACCATCACCTGGTCAGGCTGACTTCGGCGCCATCTTTTTGTGACGAAGCAAAGAGAGCCTCGAGCACGATGTTGATGTTATGGGCCTGGGTCGCCGGCACGTTGGACGGTGCACCGCTTCGCAGGGCCTCTGCAAACGCCCTGGCTTCTCGGTCAAAGTAAACAGGGTTTCCAATTTCTGCGATCTCGGGCGAGTACACGGTCTTACGGACTGCCCAAATCTCAGGAAAGCTGGTCTCGTTCCATTCAGTCCAGCCTTCCTGATGCCCGTTCTTTCCGCTGTCGTAGATCTTGTACGATGCAGGAAGCGGGCGCGAGTGCATGACGCCTTCTGTACCATAAGCGGTGATATCCCAGCTCTCGGTCCAGGGCAGGGGATCCCACGCCATGAAGTCGATGGTGACGATCTTGTCGTCATAGTTGAGGATTGCGCCGGCAGCATCCTCGCGCGAGGAGGCGTCGAACACCGCAGGGAACTTGGTGATCCTTGCGTTGACCGAGTTCGGCATACCGAAATGCAGCAGAATACGGTCGATGGTATGGCAGCCGATGACAAACATTGCGCCGCCAATGTCACCCGGACGACGCATGTGGTCGGTGCCGGCCTCGCCGTGCGAGCAGCCGGCATGAGCGCGCACCTGGAGCACCTTGCCGAGCCGGCCAGCCTTGAGCACCTCCTGCATCTTATCGACCGACGGAGCATAGCGCCAACAATAGCCGACCTGGAACAAGCCGCCTGTCCGCTCGACCGTCTCGACAATCCGCGCCGTGTCGCTCGATCCCCGTCCGGCGGGCTTCTCGCAAAGAACCGCCTTGCCGGCTTCCAAGGCCTCAATTGCCCAGTCAGCCATCAGATGGCTTTTTGGGTGGATGAGTACCGCGTGCACATCCGGGTCAGCAAGGATGTCTGCTTTGCTCCGACTTTCGAGCCCCAACGCGTCGACGAACGGGGTCAGCAGGGGGCTCTCGTCATACGCTCCCAGGAACCTGGTGTTCGCCATCCGCTGGAAGGCTCTGACCCGACCCGAGGTGTGCGGATGCGTGATCCCCAGACAGGCAATGCCCAGGGTTTTGTCGATGCCAAGGGAATAGCTCATCATCGCCTCTCACATTCCATACCAATCGATGGGACCAACACGAGGGTTGACGTCAAACCCGCACAGTGCGGCCAGTGTTCGCCGACTCCAACGCGCATTCCGCGAGGCGGAGCGCCTTCAGACCATCGTAGACGCTGGTGGGGAGCGGCTTGTTCTCAGCCAACGCCTCAATGAAGGCATCCAGTTCGGCCTTATAGGCTTGCTGGTAGCGCTCCAGGAAGAAGTTGAGCAGCGGCTCGCGGGCATCCGTGGCAGTGCGGGACCAGCGGCGGATTGTCGTCGGGCGAAGATTGTCCTGGAGAAGCATCCCGGTGGAGCCGAAAACCTCGATCCGCTGGTCGTAACCGTAGACCGCTTCACGGCAATTGTTGATGTGGCACTGCTTACCGGTCGCGGTCTTGAGTTGGACCATCACCGTGTCGAAGTCGCCATACTGTTCGAGGCTGGGGTCGATCAGGCGGCTGCCGACGGCCGTAACTTCGACCGGCTCCTCGCCCAGCAACCAACGGGCGATGTCGAGATCGTGGATCGTCATGTCGCGGAAGATGCCGCCGGAGCTTTTTACGTAGGCAGCCGGCGGCATTCCAGGATCGCGGCTGCTGATGATGACCTGGCGGACCTCGCCGACATCGCCGGCGTCGACGGCTTCACGCATCCGGGCAAAGGTGGTCTCGAAGCGACGGTTGAAGGCCAGCATAACGCGCCCGTTCAGACGCTCGACCTCAGCCACCGCTGCCCTGCTCTTGTCCATGTCCAGGTCGATCGGCTTTTCGCAAAGCACCGGCTTGCCGAGTTCAACCGCCTTCAGCATCAGCGCCACATGGGTGTCCGTCGGCGTTCCAATCACGACAGCGTCGACATCGGGACGCTCGATGGCCGCCACGCAATCGGACATTGCTTCCGCACCCAGAGCCTGAGCCAGGGGGATCACAGCGTCGGCGAATGGATCGGCGATCGCGACAAGCTTCGCCTTCGGATTGGCCGCGGCGTTGCCCGCGTGAATTTTGCCGATGCGACCCGCGCCGAGAACCGCGATACCAAGCATGCTCATCTCCCAACCAATGTTCGGTGGGCGTCGATCCACGACGCCGAATTGATCCAATCCGCCGGCGAAATGCCAACGGGACTTACGCCGCGGGAAAGCGAACCGGCTCGAACTGCCGCATCGTCGTTTCGTAGGCGCGCTGGGCCGCTGCTGCGAGCGGAAGCTTGCGCAGCTCCGCCGAGATCAGTTCCACCCCCCAGTAGCCGCGGTAGCCGACATCCAGGATTGCCTGAATGAAAGCGGGAACATCCAGGGCACCCTCACCGCACAGTTTGCGGTGGTGCGTGGAGTCGTTGAAGAGAGAGCCGACGATCATTTCGTCCGCGTCGTCGAGTTCGACGGCACGCAGTCGACCGGCCGGAATTTTTGCAATCTCATCGAAGCTCATGCCGCCGCGGGCCACATGCCAAGTATCGACAAGCAAGCCGCCGTTGGTGTTGTCCAGCCCGTCGACCAGAGCAAGCCCGCGGTCGATGCTGTTGATGCTCGCGAACGGCAGAAACTCGACGACGATGTCGATGTTCCGCTCCGCGGCCCTATCGCAGATGACAGCGAATGCATCGCGCATCCGGGGAAGGTCAGGCTCACCCTCCTCAAACACACCGCCGCCGAGCTTGATCTTCTTAATCGACAGTTCTGATCCGATGTCGAGCATTTCGCTGAACACGCGGTCGGACGCGTCCCGACGCGCACCGTCGAGATGCCAGTCCACCAGGAACTCCAACTCGACATGCCGGATCCCATTGTCGGCGAAAATGCTCTTCACCGTCGGCAGGCCATAGCTCTTGATCGAATGCGTCATGTCATCAAGGACGAACCCCATTCCCCGCCAGCCCACGCGGGACGCAACCTCTGCACGCTCCCGCAGAGAAAAGGGGCTGATCTCACTTTTCGCACCAGGGTAGGTTTCCCCGGCAATCGTCCAGTAGGAGGCAAGAAGATCAATATCGGAGATGTTCATCGAACGATCCTGGTTAAGTCACACAGGCAGTGATGGCGAAGTCTTGCAGATCTGTGATCGACCTGCGGTATCAGCCGGCCGCGTGCGCAGAGGGCGCGAGAACGAAGTCCCAATTTACGAGCAGGAACGGGGAAGGCATTCCATACTCCGTCGCAAGATGTTGGTCGTCCACTTTGTCGAACGTCGCGACGAGGTCCCGCTTAACGCCGAAGACGGCATCTTCAGCCAGATAGGGACAGTCGGGAGTGAAGATATGGGTGATCACACGCTCGTATCCCGGCGCGGACACGATGAAGTGGAGATGCGCGGCACGGTTCGGGTGGCGGTCGACAGCCTGCAGCATCTTCCCAACGGGGCCATCGTAGGGGATGGGGTAATAACGCGGCTTTACCGTCTGAAACCAGTAGCTGCCGTCCACTTCAGAGCTGAAAGTGCCACGCAGATTGTTCTCAGGCTGAATGCCCTTCTGCTGCACGTCGTAGAAGCCGTCATTGTTGGTCTGCCACACCTCGACGGTCGCTCCCGCCACAGGTCGGCCTTGAACATCCACAACGCGCCCCCGCACGAGTGCCGGCTCGCCCTTGCCATCAAGGCAAATGTTCTCTCCGTTCCGGTAGTGGGGGCTTCCTTCCACGTAAAACGGCCCAAGGATCGTGTTCGGCGTCGCGCCGCTGGGTCGACGATGGTTGATCGAGTCTACCAGCATGGTGACACCGAGAACATCAGACAGCAGGATAAATTCCTGGCGCCAGCTGTTGCACATGTGCCCGGTGTCTGTCAGGAACTTGATGGCGGCGAACCATTCATCTTGGGTCGGCTCGATTTCTTTGATCGCCGCGTGCAGGTGCTTCGTCAGAACGGCAAGAATTTGCTTGAGCCGAGGGTCCGCTGCATCGCCCATCCGCGCGTTAACGACATCAGCTGACGTTTCTTCGTCAAAGTAGCCGTTGCCCTGTTCGTGAATTGCCGACTTGTTGGACGTCATCCTCAGGCTCTCCATTGGTTGTTTCGCGTGCGTCCTTCTGACGGGAACGCCTCTGAATAACTTGGTCCCATCTTATCTTACCGATTATCGAATAGAAGGATTGTTTGCGAGAATGACATTTGCAGAAAATGGGAAAATAGGGCCAGAACGCCATCAACCTTGATGCCATTTGCCGAGTAAGAGAGCCCGCGGTTATATGCCAAGATATTGAAACAACACAGATTTTTCGAATGTCCGAGCTTTGGCGCACGTTGATAGCCGATTTCGACCGATCCGGTTCGTAATCGGTGGTGGCGAAGCAGCCCCGGGCGATCGCTTGGCATCGCAACGTCGGATGCGTCGCGGATCGCATCCCACAGCTTCGGGAGAGATCTTGCGGCGGCTTCTCTGAAGCTCGCGTAGGTTCTGAGTAGGATTGTCTCGATGGAGGTGAAGTGGGGCCAAAAGGCGACGGAACTCTCAATGTGGTACCCAGTCGCTTGATCGTAAGCGCTACGAACGCACCCTTCTTCCCGAAGTGTCTTCCGTAGCCGAGATTGCGCGCGGGTTCACGGGAGACGGAGGGCACGATGGGAGAAGGCGTCAGGCTTCATCCCAGACTTGAAGCCATGGATGAAGGCAGGCCGTATCGGCGGATTGAGGTGATCACGGGGCGGCGGCGGCAGCGGCGCTCGTATACGGCGGAGGAGAAGGCGCGCATCGTGGCTGAGAGCGCGGCGCCGGATGCCAACATCTCCGAGGTGGCGCGGCGTAACGGGGTGAACCGCGGTCTGCTTACGGTTTGGCGCCGGCAGGCGGGCATCGTCCCGCAAGTGGCTCCGGTTGAGATGCCGCTGTTCGTCCCCGTCACGGTCGCCGAGGATCCTCCTCATTCAGAAGATCGACGTCTGACAGCCCGGGAGCCGGTGCCGGACCGGATCGAGATGGATTTGCGAAGCGGGCGGCTCGTGTTCCATGGCGCGGTTGATTCCAGCTGTCAGTGCCGATTGGATACTGGTCCATCCGCATTCCCGGTGCAGCAGAAGAGCCTGAGCGTGGCCATTCATGCGGCCGCGAGAACGCGATGACGCAGCAAGTCGAAGCCGCCACGGCCGTTCATCATGCGCTTGATCGTCTTCAACTTACTGACCTGCCCCTCCACCGGTCCGGTGCTCCACGGCAGCGACAGAGCCGCCCGTACCGCGGCGAGATCGCGCTTCAGACCATAGGCGAAGCCCGCCAAGCCGGTACCGTCCGCCGTCGACAGCCATCCATCCAGTTCTCCAGCCCTTTGCCCCCGGACCATTGCCCGAAAGGCGCGGGCCACGGTGATGACGTGTGCCAGTTCCGACGAACGGGCGATCAGGGCTGAGACGAAGGCCTGCTCGGTCGTGTCGATCTCATGCTCGTTGGCAATCACCAACCATGCCGCCCGTCGGCGCGACGGTGCCGGCCATGATGCCGATGCCATGAACGCTGCGCTTCGTACAGCCTGTCGCAGAGGCCGTGCCCAGTCCCGAACCAGTGTCCGCTGACCGATGAAGCCGCGGGACTTGATCTCCCGCCAGAGCTGAGCGGCGTTGTGGCAGCCGTCATCCCGGCGCTGCTGCAGGTGGTCGAGGAACGGATCAAGGCGGCTCCCCTTGGCCGGCTGACGCCATGCCGGCGGCTGTCCAGATCGCAGCCACACCCGCACCGTCTTGCGGTCGAGGTGGAGCGTTTCCGCGATGCGCGTTTGCGACCACCCGCGGGCCTTCAGCGCGACGACCTCTTCATAGCGGGCATGGCGAGCGGCATGAAGGGCAGCGCTTCGCTGCTCTCGCCGGGTTGGTGGCCTGGAAACCTCGTTCGCCTGCGGCACGTTCAATTCCCTTTCGGTTTCTCCCGCCGGAGCGACAGCCAGCTTGGCGGCTGCTCGAAGGTCGCGGTGATGGCGGGTGAGGATCTCGCGCAGGGCATCGGTCAGATTGTGCAGGAGATGTCGGGTAGCCGGGCTCCGTTGCCGAAGCCCAGCCCCCTCAGAACCGGACGTGACGATCTCCCGTCATCCGGCTCAAGCCTCCGCCGCCCGGTACCCGATCCGCGCGTGGTGTCCATGGTGGCACCACCGGTGTACCAGTTGCAGGTTGTCGATCTGGTCAGATCCGCCGAGATACCGTGGGATGTCGTGATGCTCGTCGATCAGAGGAAGGTCCTCATCTGGATCGAATCCAACACGACACATCGCGCATTGAAAGTCTTGTCGCCGCAACAAGGCCAATCGCATGGGAGAGTGCATCGTCACCTTCATGCGTCGTTGCTGCCGCTCTTCCCAGTAAGCCTGGTCGTCGGGATTGAGCGGGCTTCGCTTTCCTTGAACCTTGCTGTGCCGGGTGATTGGAATGTCGTCGTGCCGAGCGAGCCGGGTACGGCCATCCACGAAATTCCATTTGGCGTCGAAGTAGCGCGACCGGACCCAGGCCGCCGACTTGGTCGGGTGGCGGCGCTTGGCCCAGTGCCACAGCTTCGCGTGGACATGATGGTCCATGGAATGGAACGTCCGCTTCGAGGCGCCATGCCGATAGTAGTTCGCCCATCCCCGGATCAGCGGGTTGAGCTCGCCGATGACTTGGCTGGCGGTTGCCTGACGATGGCCGCTCAGATAGTCATGGATGGCGCGCAGATGCTGTACCACCTTCGCCTTCTGAGGGGTCGTCAGGATCACGCCACGATACCTCCGCACGGTGAAGCCGAGGAAGTCAAAGCCCTGGTCGATATGAACGATCCGGGTCTTCTTCTCGCTCAGCGTCAACCCACGCTCACGGAGAAATCGCGTCAGCGTGGGGACAACATACGTCTCCAAGACTTCACGTGTCGGTGCCGTCACCACCAGATCGTCGGCATAGCGCACCAAACCGAGGCCACGGTTGAGGCCGTGACGCCGGCTTGGACGAACGGGGCGACCCCGTGTGTCTTCGGCTCCGAAGAGCCGCTCCGTGCCGTCGAGGGCAATGTTGGCCAACAGGGGCGATGCAATACCACCTTGCGGTGTGCCGGCCGTCGTTGGCGTCCATGTGCCCAGTTCCACCGTACCGGCCTTGAGCCAGCGATGGATGGTGGTGGTGAACGTCGGCAGCCTCGCCAGCAGCGGATCATGTCCGATGTTGTCAAAGCAGCCGGAAATGTCCGCGTTGAGCACCCATTCACTCGCGCCGGCGGGAGCCAGCATCGCGTGCAGGGCGACGATCGCATCCATCGTGCACCGTCCAGGCCGGAACCCGTAGCTGTTCGCCTCGAAGCGTGTCTCCCATTCGGGTTCCAGCGCCATCTTGACGAGCATCTGCAAGGCTCGATCCCGGATCGTCGGAATGCCCAAGGGCCGCTTCCGGCCGTCCGCCTTCGGGATGTACACCCGGCGGACCGGTTGTGGGCGGTAGTCCTTGAGGCTCAGATCAGTGCTCAACCTCATCCGGCCCTCGGGCGTTTTGCACACCACGCCATCGATGCCGGGAGTGTTGCGGCCAGTGTTCTGCTGGGTAACCCGGCGGACCGCCAGCCGTTTTGCGGATGTAGAGCGGACCAGGAGCTTCTGCAGGTTCTTCACCTGCCGCCCGTTCCCAGCCGCCGCGGCACGGTAGATGCGTCCTTGAAGGCGCTTCACGACCGCTTCCGTCGTGGTCCAATCGATCTCGGACCACGCCATCGTCGGCGGACGTTCACCGGAATGTTCGGTTTTCACCATCTAACGTCTCCGGCAATTCCAAGCACCCCAAGGGGGCTCGACCGTTGAGACCATGGCGGAAGTCTGCGCCCTTTCGGGCTGGGTATTTCCTCATCATCGAGGCCCTATCCATCCCATTACAGGATGGCCTTCGCTTTCTCCGCCTTCCTCTACCCCCTTCACCATCTCCTTCCTTGCGGTTGGCATACCGTCGCCTCGCGGCAGACGGGATGAATGGGGCTTACCCTGTTGTCTGATGTGGAGAAGCGGATGGGGAGGCTGCGCCCTATAGTCCGGCGGGTCTTCGTGCCACCGTCGTCGGTGATGGCAACCGACGATCCGACCCACGTGCCATTTTGGCGCCGGCCTGTCAGCACCTTTGGCCGGTTGCGGATGACGGACCTTGACAACGGGCATTCACTTGCGTTCAGCCTTCCATCCTCTGCTGGGCCGCCTCCGGATTGGTGCTCCCAGATTGTGGCCGTTGTCCCCAGAGCTTCAGACGTCGGATTACTCCTTCGCATGTCCGGGTAGCAGCACTTGGGTGGACAAGGTTCCTTCATAGGACACTCCAACATCAAACCTTGCGGATCGTCGGGAAGGTGTGTTTCCCGACAACCCTCAGGTCACACGCCACCGGTCCGCGACCTGAACGGCGGTGGGCGCACCTTGGCGGACGCCATCAGCGTAGGCGCCAGCACGATCACGAGCGACAATCTCGACGCCAGGATGAGCTTTCAGCCATGCGGCAACGGTGTCAGCTTGGCGGTCAGGCAGCAGGTCGATCGGACAATTGCGCTCAAGATCGACCAGAATGGTGCCGTAACTCTTGCCGCGGCGCCACGCCCAGTCGTCGATGCCGATGATGCGCGGTGTTGGGATCGGCGCCATCGTCTCCGCCCGGATTAGACGCAGCAGCGTGTCGCCGCTGACCGGCATGGCGAGCCGGGTGGCCAACCGGGCGCCGGGATCCCCGCCGGCACTCAAGGCGATGGTGCGCTGCGCCTCGGCAAGCCGGCGGGTGCGCCTGACCCGCGGCGCCGTAATGGTGGGCAGGCGTTCGGCGAAGACGCGGCGCGGGCAATCCGTTGTAGGGCAGCGGAAGCGGCGGACCTGCAGACGCAGTTCACCGACCCGACCCTGCCAGGGCAGGTCACCCAGGCGACGGTCGTAACGGCTATGGACGCGACGCGATGGTCGGCCGCACAAAGGACAGGCCGCCGTGGCAGCACGGACATGGGCTGCCACCATGACACGATCGGCGTCGAGTGTGACCTGATCGACAATGAGGCCGGGCGGCAGCAGGGAAAGCAGCGATTTGGACAAGGATTCTGGTGCTCAGGAGGATAGATCGTTCCTTTTATGTGCTCACTCCGCTGCCGCCTGACATCTGACCTGCACCGGGAATGCGGATGGACCAAACTTCATTCGGCCTTTACAGACGCGCCTGATCGAGTTCGGCCGGCTGCCGGCTCTGGCTCGACGACAGCGCGGCGAACGGCGTCCGGGAACTTTCGCCTTCCTGGGATTCACCCACTACTGCGGGTGGACGCGGGACGGCCGGTTCATTGTGAAACGCAAGACACAGGCAAAAAGGCTGGCCCGCAAGTTGGGAGCGCTCCGCCAGGAAATGAAGAGGCGTATGCACCAGCCCATCGCCGAGCAACATCTCTGGCTCTGCCAAGTGTTGCGCGGCCACTACGGCTACTACGGCTACTACGGTGTGCCTCACAACTATCCTGCCCTGAGCGCTTTCCTGCAAGCAGTCCGGCGAATCTGGTACCACGTACTGCGACATCGCAGCCAAAAGGCCCGATGCCTCACCTGGGACCGCTTCAAGGCCCTCGTCCTGCGCTACACCTTGCCGACACCAACGATCACACGACCCTGGGCGGAGAGACCAGCATGACGTGGGTTACCCTCGGGAGGAGCCGGGTGCGGGAAAGCCGCACGCCCGGATCTGTGAGGGCGAAAGCCAAATGGCTGAGCTACTCGACCGCTATCACCATGGAAAGCCTAAAACGAGCTGTGCCAACCTGACTCCCCTGACCCGCTCCACATTGCCGCGGAGCAGACCGGCGGCCTCACCCGCCGAAGAGCACAGAACCCCCTCAGACACCACGCCTCGGGGCACGATCACCACGATGGGTGTTCCCTATAGCTCCACTCGGTGGCCAGAACCTCGGATTGATACGAAAGGCATCGAGCACCAGGCGCAGAAACGGAGTCTCGACCGTTTCGCGCAGGCCTGACATAGAAGGTCTGAGCGGCTTCCACTGCACCACTTATAATGATCCAACACGATAAACGATGGTACCTGCCTCAAGGTGTTTAAGCTGAGGTAAAGGCCAAGTATCAGGAAATAGGGCGTGTTCCTGACATGCTGAACCTGACGGTCAGCTTCCTGCCGTCCCTCGAAGCAACGTTGATAGACGAAACGGAATCTCCTCAACCACGCAATACTTAGCTTGACCAAAGATTATTGTAATCATTGGATTTAAAACGCTCAACGAGAGCCTCGACAAACACCCGCACCTTTGCAGGCATGAAGGCTCTCGTTTGGAAAGCTATATTCATGGTCAGCATAGGCAAGTGCCAGTCATCAAGGACAGAGACCAGTTTTCCAGAGGCGAGATCATCGTATATGATGTACTTGGGCTGTACCAAAACACCAATATGGTCTAGCGCAGCTTTGACAACGACCTGTCCGTCATTTGTTGATAGAAAAGGAGTTACGTGTATCGTTGCGCTCTCTTCATTCTTTTTGAAGGACAATTCGTTCGGATTCAAAGCATAATCATAGATTAGCATCTTATGTCCGGCAAGATCAGCCGGCTCTTTGGGTGTGCCATAAGCTTCCAGGTACTGGGGGGAAGCTGCCAACACCCGTCGTGTTTTCGCCAACTTCCTGATGGTCAGCGCTCTATCCGCTTCAAACTGACGTGTCCTTATGGCAACGTCGACATTGTTGTCGATAATGTCGAGATAGCGGTTCGCGGCTACGATATCTATCGTGATATCAGGATAGCGAGCAGAGAATGATGACAGCATCGGTTCTATGTGGAGAAGACAAAAGGACAGGGAAGCGGTTACCCGCAACAGTCCCGAAGGCTTGACAACGATGTCCTGAACCGATGCGTCGGCTTCTCTCATATCTGCAAGGATGGACTTGCAGCGGCGCCTATATTCGCTTCCGGCCTCCGTCAGAAACAACTGACGAGTCGTGCGTTGGACAAGCCTAACGCCCAGACGTTTTTCAAGTTGGAACAATATACGACTTGCAGCAGAAACCGAGAGTTGAAGGGCTTCGGCCGCTTTGCTGATGCTGCCCGAGTCAGCGATCTGAACGAAAAGTTCGATTTGACGGAACTGATCCAAGTTAACGTCCCTCAAACATCGTTGGTCTCCGTCGACATCCATAAGCCGGCTGTTTTAAAAACCGCTGCGGGTCGGCTGCTGAAACAGATCCAGTGATCATGACACAACCGATCGCTTGCAGACTGGTCAAAGCGACAGGCTGCAGTCACTCTTGCCAGAGGAAGCCCCGTCATCGGCCGAGCCACACACGCATTGGCCAGGATACTATCCAAGCTTTTTCCCAGATTTAGCAAATGTTATTTGCTCAAACAATCCTTATCATCCACGGTTTCTTGCCTATACTAACGTGGCAGTGTCAAATAAATGTCCGCCGGATTCAGCTCTATATCTAGACGAAGGGTTGCTTCGTTGTAAGTTCGTATATGATCAACACGAAGCATCATCAGCAGATGATGAGGCGTATTTTTTCCTTTGTCTGGACATTTATTTAAATGAGATAGGATTTTTTATTAACGTCTCATGTAAATGCCGCCTTCTTGTCAGTCTTGATTGTTACAGAGTCAATGAGGAAGGTGGCGCTAAGTCCACGTTCAGCAGCTCTAGGCCTGTGGTGGCAGCAACAAACCGTTTGATCTTTGGGAGGGTTCCAGCTTGAACAGCCTGCTTCTGCGACACAAAATCCCCTGTGCTGTGGTGGCATCTGCAGTCCTTACCGGCTTGCTGCTTGGCGGATTCGCCTATGTGACGGCGATGGAACGGTTGAGAACAGCCGCACAGGACAAGCTGGTGGCGCTCGCTGATGCCCGGGCTCATAGCGTCCAATCCTACATCGAGGGGTTGGAGGGTGACATCGTCTTGACGGCCAACACCCGTTCAATGCGTGATGCTGTCATGGCGCTGCACGATGGCTGGCGGACTGAAAGCCAACGTGGTGATCCTGCGGCCTCGTTGCGCAAGCGCTACATCGATGACAACCCCTATCCGGCCGACGAGCGTTACCGACTGGAGAAGCCAGACGGAATAACCATCTACGATATGGCACACCTTAGGCTGCATTCGTGGATGACGGATTTGATGCATCGCCGCAAGCTTGCCGATGTGCTGGTGGTGATGCTGGACGGCAGGATTGTATATAGTACAGCGAAAGGCAGTGACTTTGGGGCTACGGTCACCTCCGGTCCACTGCATGTGCTGCTGGAAGACATAAAGCTCGATACAAGGCTTGGCACCACAAGGGTAGCCGATTTTTCTGCCTATGCGCCAGCCGGCGGGGTTCCCTCGGCCTTCCTTGCTACTCCGGTCGTCCTTCAGCAGGCGGATGGCGGTGTTCAAGCGCTCGCGACGCTAGTTTTCCGCCTCCAGTCCGATGGCCTGGACCGGATCATGCGCGCCAAAGATGGAATGGGTGATACCGGTGACACTTTCCTGTTGGGGGACGATGGCCTAATGCGCAGCACGCCGCGTTTCTCAACAGAAGCGGCCACATTGAAACGTTATGAGGGTGGCGCCAAGGAAACGATCTCTGCCAGCCGCGATCGTACCGGTATTGTCGAGGCGCGTAACGTCGGTGCCACCGGTCAGGCGCTCATCGCTTACCGCCCGCTAATTCACCCCACCTTGACGTGGATGGTGCTGGCGGAAGCAGCAGTCGAAGAGGTTCTCACACCCGTCCGCATCATGCGAAACCAGATGGTCGTCGCTGGTGCGGGCATGGTGCTGTTGGTATGCCTTGGCGGTATCGCCTTCGCCCGAGGCATCACACGTCCGCTGTCGGCCTTGTGCGAAGCGATGCAGCGCCTGGCGGCCGGCGACCGGCAGCTCCCGGTTCCGGCGCGGGATCGGGGTGACGAGATCGGGCGAATGGCCGATGCCATGCAGGTGTTCAAGGATGCGTTGATCGAAGCTGATGCGCTTCACACCGAGCAGGAACGCGCACGCGAATTGGTCGGCGAGCGAACCCGTCAACTCGAGCAGTTGACGGATAGCTTTGACAAACGGATAGGCAGCATTGTCCATGCTGTGGCTGGCGCCGCCGACGGTCTGGAAACATCAGCCAAGTCAATGAGCACCGACGCAGACAAAACGCTAAATATCGCAACCGAGGTTGCCACCGCTGCCGAGCAGACCGCAGCAAACGTTGGGACCGTTGCTATCGCTGCGGAGCAACTGCGCGCCTCGATCAATGACATTGGCCACCACATCGGGGAGTCGGGACGTATCACTCGGGCCGCCATCTCGGCTGCGAGCCAGGCTGGCGATACAATGGAAGCGGTCGTCGACACGGCGAAACGCATCGGCGCTGTCGTTCAACTGATCCACGAGATCGCCGCCCAGACTAACCTGCTGGCGCTCAACGCCACCATCGAAGCGGCCCGCGCGGGGGAGACAGGAAAGGGCTTTGCCGTGGTGGCTAATGAAGTAAAGCATCTGGCTGCTCAGACCGCCAAGGCGACGGACGAGATTCGTGGGCAAATCGGCACCATGCAATCGGTTACCGATGGAGCGGCGGTGGCCATCGGCCAAATCGTCTCGGTGATCGAAGACATGGGCCGCATCTCCGGCATCGTCGCCGAGGCTGTCGAGGAGCAGGGGACCGCGACCAAGGACATCGCCGCCAACGCCAATCAGGCGGCCAAGGCAACTCAATCAGTCAACTGCGTCATTGAAGGGGTGGCGTGTTCGGCCGAAACCACCAAAACGGTGGCCAACGAGGTCCTGGCATCCTCGCAAAATCTGACACGGCAAGCGCGCTACCTGCGCGAGGAAATCGAGCAATTCTTGTCCAGCGTGAGAGCGGGATAGGCGCTCGGACCCGCATCAATGAGTTGAGCTACTATGAGACATACAAATCATCCGCGTAACAAGATGCTTGTCACTTTAGGAAAATCATATTTGCGCTTTCTGGGAAAGTTCAAAAAGGCCGCAACCGGGCAACCTCCATTTGCGCGTCCATAGGCGCTAAGTGCCTGATTTTAATGGAACGTAAAAAGCCGAATCGGAGGTGCTGCCAAGTCTCATTAGAAAGCGTTGTGCGATTATCGGACATTCGTGCTGTAATCGCTCTTGACGACATCCAGCGTCGGACCGCATCACAGTGAAGACGCCAAATAGGCGTTCGATTACCGGACAATTGTGTGGGAGGAAATGGTGATCGACAAAAGTATGTCATCGCCCGAAGCGGCGGTTGCCGACATTTTTGACGGAGCGTCGGTGATGATCGGCGGCTTTGGTGCGGCCGGAATGCCGGATCGCCTGATCGAAGCGCTGATCGCGCAAGGTGCGCGTGATCTCACCGTCATCAACAACAATGCAGGAAATGGTGACGCCGGTCTTGCGGCTCTACTGAGGGAAAAGCGCGTACGCAAGATCATATGCTCGTTTCCGCGCCAATCAGACTCGCATCACTTCGATGCACTCTATCGGGCAGGTGAAATAGAGCTGGAACTGGTGCCGCAGGGCAATCTTGCCGCACGCATACATGCTGCCGGCGCCGGTCTCGGCGCAATCTTCACGCCAACCGGCTATGGCACGCTTCTGGCCGAAGGCAAGGAAATACGTGAGATCGATGGGCGCAACCATGTCCTCGAATACCCAATCCACGCTGATTTCGCGCTGATCAAGGCGCAATCCGGCGACCGCTGGGGCAATCTCGTCTACCGCAAGACCGCTCGCAACTTCGGTCCCATCATGGCGATGGCTGCGGCTTGCACGATTGCTCAGGTGAACGAGATTGTCCCATTGGGCGCGCTCGATCCAGAGACGGTCGTGACGCCGGGCATTTTCGTCCAGCGTGTGGTGATGACAATGGCCTCGGCTGCTGCCGCCTGACAGGAGAATGACCATGAAGCGCATGGACCGCGATGCTATGGCCCGTCGTGTTGCCCAGGACATTCCGGAGGGCGCCTACGTCAATCTTGGCATTGGTTTGCCGACCCGCGTTGCCGACTTCCTGCCGCCTGACAAAGAGATTTTCCTGCAGAGCGAAAACGGTCTGCTGGGAATGGGGCCCGCGCCGGCTCCAGGCGATGAGGACCCCGAACTGATCAATGCGGGCAAGCAACCGGTGACACTTCTCCCCGGAGGCTGCTTCTTTCACCATGCCGACTCTTTCGCGATGATGCGTGGCGGCCATCTCGACATCTGCGTTCTCGGCGCCTTTCAGGTCTCGGTGCGAGGCGACCTCGCCAATTGGCACACGGGGGCCGCCGATGCCATTCCAGCTGTCGGCGGCGCGATGGACTTGGCGATCGGGGCCAAGCAGGTCTTCGTCATGATGGACCTGCTGACCAAGGCTGGCGGTAGCAAGCTGGTCGAGCAATGCGATTATCCCCTGACTGGGCTTGGTTGCGTGTCACGCGTCTACACCGATCTTGCCATCTTCGAGGTAGGCGCCGGCGGCGCCCGCGTGATCGAGACAGTCGACGGCCTTGGTCTTGAAGCGTTGCGAGAGTTGACTGGCCTTCCTCTTAAACAGGCGTGAACGAGGATTCGTGATGACCAATGCCTTCATCTGTGATGCGGTACGCACCCCGATTGGCCGTTACGCCGGCAGCTTGTCCGGCGTGCGCGCCGATGACCTTGGGGCTTTGCCACTGGCGGCGCTGTTGACCCGCAACCCTGGCCTTGATCCCAAGGCGATTGAAGAGGTGTTCTACGGCTGTGCCAACCAGTCGGGAGAGGACAACAGGAACGTCGCACGCATGAGCTTGCTGCTCGCCGGCCTGCCTCACAACGTACCAGGCGTTACGCTAAATCGCCTCTGTGCCTCCGGCCTCGAAGCCGTCGGAGCTGCAGCGCGTGCGATCCGGACCGGCGAGATGGCATTGACCATCGCCGGCGGCGTGGAGTCCATGTCCCGGGCACCATTCGTGATGGGCAAGTCGGCTACGGCATTCGGACGTGCACAGACACTTGAGGACACGACGATGGGGTGGCGTTTC
This sequence comes from Azospirillum oryzae, assembly GCF_008364795.1. GTDB lineage: Bacteria > Pseudomonadota > Alphaproteobacteria > Azospirillales > Azospirillaceae > Azospirillum > Azospirillum oryzae. The sequence goes on from NZ_VTTM01000013.1 coordinate 126,179, forward strand.
GTCAACCCACGGCTAGAGGCGCTCTACGGTGTCGAGACCATGCCGCGCACCGGAGAAAACGTGGCGGTCGACTATGGTGTGACGCGTGCTGACCAAGATGCATTCGCCGCCCGCAGCCAGCAGCGCGCCGTCAGCGCGCAAGCCAATGGCTTTCACCACGCGGAGATTATCCCGGTCGCCGTCCCGGGACGCAAAAAGGGCGAAGTGGATCAGGTCTCCGTCGACGAGCATCCGCGTGCCGGAACGACGATCGAGACGCTCAGCACGCTGAAACCGCTGTTTGGTCCCGACGGGACAGTTACCGCCGGCAACGCCTCAGGTATCAATGACGGCGCAGCCGCGATGATTGTCGCCAGCGAGTCGGCCGCCAAACGCTTTGGATTGACTCCGCGTGCACGCATTCTTGGGATGGCTTCCGCTGGTGTAGAACCCCGAATCATGGGCATTGGCCCGGTGCCAGCGGCACGAAAGCTGATGGAACACCTTGGTCTGAGAATCGAGCACTTCGATGCAATCGAGCTCAACGAAGCCTTTGCGAGCCAGTCGCTCGCAGCTCTGCGGGAGTTTGGCCTCCCAGATGACGCTCCCCATGTGAATCCCAATGGTGGAGCGATTGCTCTTGGCCATCCGCTTGGGATGAGTGGCGCCAGGCTAGCGTTGACACTCACGCACCAGCTCGAGAAAAGCGGCGGTAGACGCGGTTTGGCCATGCTGTGCGTTGGCGTCGGCATGGGACTCGCTCTCGCAATTGAGCGTGTGTAGTGGTGGTAACCGTCCGACGATGCTTTCAATTACCCACATCCGGCCGGGCGGCCGGTGATGGTGGCCTCCGCCTCGAACCAGGACGATCTCCAGCCTGTTGACATCGAACGATGCTCGGGAGGTGCCGATGGCCACGGGACCCAACGCCTGGATCGAGGATGAACTCGCCGGCTGCCACTTTGCCGACGAGCGGTTGGGGCGACGCTTGAGCACGTTGCTCGATCAGATATCCGGGGCGATGGGTGACAGCATTCCCCTGGCATGCCAAGACTGGGCCAACACCAAGGCGGCCTACCGGTTCTTCGCCAACGACCGGGTAAGCGAAGCGGACATTCTCGCCGGCCATTTCGACGCGACCCGCCAGCGGGTCGCCGCGACTACCGGCCCCCTCCTGGTCATTCAGGACACCACGGAGTTCTCCTTCCAGCGCGAGCATCCCGAGAAGATCGGTCAGACCGTCCGGGTGAACAGCGGTCAGGACCAGGAGGGACGGTTTCGAATGCACACCGTGTGTGGGCTGCTGATGCACGCGAGTCTGGCAGTCACGACCGAGGGCCTGCCGCTCGGCCTCGGTGCCGTCAAGTTCTGGACCCGGACCAAGTTCAAGGGCACCGCCGCATTGAAGAGGAAGATCAACCCGACGCGGGTTCCCATCGAGCAGAAAGAGAGTGTCCGCTGGTTGGAGAACCTGCGCCGGACCACGGAGCGGTTCGGCGATCCGGCGCGCTGCATCCATGTCGGGGATCGCGAGAGCGACATCTACGAACTGTTCTGCTTGGCTCAGGAGTTGGGCACCCATTTCCTGGTGCGGACCTGCGTCGACCGGCTCGCCCTTGGCGGCGATACGACCGTCGACGCCGTGATGGACGAGGTCGCCGTTCAGGGCGTGCATGCCGTCACCGTTCGAGATGGTCAGGGCCGTGTCGGCACGGCGGAGGTCGAGCTGACCTATCGCAGCCTGCGGATCTTGCCGCCGATCGGGAAACAGAAGCGCTATCCAGCACTCACCCTGACGGTCCTGCATGCCCAGGAACGGGAGGCGCCCGTCGATCGCCCGCGCATCGACTGGAAGCTCCTCACCGATCTGCCCGTCCTCACCCAGGAAGCGGCCATCGAAAAGCTCCGCTGGTATGCGGTTCGATGGAAAATCGAGGTGTTTCACAAGATTTTGAAATCGGGGTGCAAGGCAGAAGAGGCGAGGCTCCGAAGTGCCGACCGTTTGGTCAAATTGATCGCCGTCTATTGCCTCGTAAGCTGGCGAGTTTTCTGGATGACCATGATCAATCGATCGGCGCCGGATGTCGATGCAGGGATCGTCTTTACAGAACGCGAGCAACAGATCCTGGATTTCCTGGTCCCGAACAAGGCTCCCAGCCTGCCCGGCAGCAACACCCTGGGCATCTACCTCACCAAAGTTGCCAAGCTCGGTGGCTATCTCGCCCGGGGCTCCGATCCACCGCCGGGTAACATGGTCATGTGGCGGGGTATGTCTCGCCTGATCGATATTGTCTTGGGTTCAGAGATCGCGCCGCAGCTTGTGGGTAATTGAAAGCCGACGATGACCGCCTTGCGGGGAGTGGACGAAGTGGGCTGAGGGCATTGTCACGGGAACGGTGGCGGCTCGCCGGTTGTGACATTATTCTTCTCGGATGTCGCCGCTCTCGTTTGCCCGCCATCAGTTCCCGCCCGCGATCATCCAGCATGCAATCTGGCTCTATCTCCGCTTTACGCTGAGCTACCGGGATGTCGAGGAGCTACTGGCCGAACGTGGCGTGGAGGTGTCCTACGAGAGCGTCCGCCGCTGGGTCCTGAAGTTTGGGCCGGCCATCGCACGCAACCTGCGGCGCCTCCGACCCAAGCCCAGCCCGCGCTGGCATCTGGACGAGATGGTGATCAGGGTCAGCGGAAAGCCGATGTACTTGTGGCGTGTCAGTGCCGATTGGATACTGGCCCATCCGCATTTTCGGTGCAGGGTAGCAGCCTGGGCGTGGGCATTCAGGCGGCCTCAAGCACGCGATGACGCAGCAGATCGAAGCTGCCGCGGCCGTTCATCATGCGCTTGATCGTCTTCAGCCTGCTGATCTGCCCCTCCACCGGTCCGGTGCTCCACGGCAGCGACAGAGCCGCCCGGACCGCGGCGAGATCGCGCTTCAAACCAATGGCAAAGCCCGTCAAGGGGGTGCCGTTCGCCGTCGACAGCCAGTTGTCCAACTCTCCGGCTCGTTGTCCCCGGACCATCGCCCGAAAGGCACGGGCCACGGTAATGGTTTGTGCCAGTTCCGGCGAACAGGCGATCAGGGCTGAGACGAAGGCCTGTTCGGTCGGGTCGATCTCCTGCTCGTCGGCGATTACCAACCATGCCGCCCGTCGGCGCGACGGCACCGGCCATGATGCCGATGTCATAGACGCTGCGCTTCGTGTGGCCTGTCGCAGAGGCCGTGCCCAGTCCCGAACCAGTGTCCGCTGACCGGTGAAGCCGAGGGACTTGATCTCCCGCCAGAGCAGAGCGGCGTTGTGGCAGCCGTCATCCCAGCGTTGCCGCAGGTGATCGAGGAACGGATCAAGCCGGCTCCCTTTGGCTGGCTGACGCCATGCCGGCGGCTGTCCGGATCGCAGCCACACCCGCACCGTCTTGCGATCGAGATGGAGCGTTTCAGCGATGCGCGTTTGCGACCACCCGCGGGCTTTCAGCGCGACGACCTCGTCATAACGGGCATGGCGGGCAGCATGAAGGGCAGCGCTCCGCTGCTCTCGCCGGGTTGGTGGACTGGAAACCTCATCCGACGGCGGCAGGTGCGGGTCCTGCTCGGTTTCGCCCACCAGAGCGACAGCCAGCTTGGCGGCGGCCCGAAGGTTGCGGTGATGGCCGGTGAGGATCTCCCGCAAGGTGTCGGTCAAATTGTGCAGGAGGTGTCGGGTAGCCGGGCTCCGTTGCCGAAGCCCAGCCCCCTCAGAACCGGACGTGACGATCTCCCGTCATCCGGCTCAAGCCTCCGCCGCCCGGTACCCGATCCGCGCGTGGTGTCCATGGTGGCACCACCGGTGTACCAGTTGCAGGTTGTCGATCTGGTCAGATCCGCCGAGATACCGTGGGATGTCGTGATGCTCGTCGATCAGAGGAAGGTCCTCATCTGGATCGAATCCAACACGACACATCGCGCATTGAAAGTCTTGTCGCCGCAACAAGGCCAATCGCATGGGAGAGTGCATCGTCACCTTCATGCGTCGTTGCTGCCGCTCTTCCCAGTAAGCCTGGTCGTCGGGATTGAGCGGGCTTCGCTTTCCTTGAACCTTGCTGTGCCGGGTGATTGGAATGTCGTCGTGCCGAGCGAGCCGGGTACGGCCATCCACGAAATTCCATTTGGCGTCGAAGTAGCGCGACCGGACCCAGGCCGCCGACTTGGTCGGGTGGCGGCGCTTGGCCCAGTGCCACAGCTTCGCGTGGACATGATGGTCCATGGAATGGAACGTCCGCTTCGAGGCGCCATGCCGATAGTAGTTCGCCCATCCCCGGATCAGCGGGTTGAGCTCGCCGATGACTTGGCTGGCGGTTGCCTGACGATGGCCGCTCAGATAGTCATGGATGGCGCGCAGATGCTGTACCACCTTCGCCTTCTGAGGGGTCGTCAGGATCACGCCACGATACCTCCGCACGGTGAAGCCGAGGAAGTCAAAGCCCTGGTCGATATGAACGATCCGGGTCTTCTTCTCGCTCAGCGTCAACCCACGCTCACGGAGAAATCGCGTCAGCGTGGGGACAACATACGTCTCCAAGACTTCACGTGTCGGTGCCGTCACCACCAGATCGTCGGCATAGCGCACCAAACCGAGGCCACGGTTGAGGCCGTGACGCCGGCTTGGACGAACGGGGCGACCCCGTGTGTCTTCGGCTCCGAAGAGCCGCTCCGTGCCGTCGAGGGCAATGTTGGCCAACAGGGGCGATGCAATACCACCTTGCGGTGTGCCGGCCGTCGTTGGCGTCCATGTGCCCAGTTCCACCGTACCGGCCTTGAGCCAGCGATGGATGGTGGTGGTGAACGTCGGCAGCCTCGCCAGCAGCGGATCATGTCCGATGTTGTCAAAGCAGCCGGAAATGTCCGCGTTGAGCACCCATTCACTCGCGCCGGCGGGAGCCAGCATCGCGTGCAGGGCGACGATCGCATCCATCGTGCACCGTCCAGGCCGGAACCCGTAGCTGTTCGCCTCGAAGCGTGTCTCCCATTCGGGTTCCAGCGCCATCTTGACGAGCATCTGCAAGGCTCGATCCCGGATCGTCGGAATGCCCAAGGGCCGCTTCCGGCCGTCCGCCTTCGGGATGTACACCCGGCGGACCGGTTGTGGGCGGTAGTCCTTGAGGCTCAGATCAGTGCTCAACCTCATCCGGCCCTCGGGCGTTTTGCACACCACGCCATCGATGCCGGGAGTGTTGCGGCCAGTGTTCTGCTGGGTAACCCGGCGGACCGCCAGCCGTTTTGCGGATGTAGAGCGGACCAGGAGCTTCTGCAGGTTCTTCACCTGCCGCCCGTTCCCAGCCGCCGCGGCACGGTAGATGCGTCCTTGAAGGCGCTTCACGACCGCTTCCGTCGTGGTCCAATCGATCTCGGACCACGCCATCGTCGGCGGACGTTCACCGGAATGTTCGGTTTTCACCATCTAACGTCTCCGGCAATTCCAAGCACCCCAAGGGGGCTCGACCGTTGAGACCATGGCGGAAGTCTGCGCCCTTTCGGGCTGGGTATTTCCTCATCATCGAGGCCCTATCCATCCCATTACAGGATGGCCTTCGCTTTCTCCGCCTTCCTCTACCCCCTTCACCATCTCCTTCCTTGCGGTTGGCATACCGTCGCCTCGCGGCAGACGGGATGAATGGGGCTTACCCTGTTGTCTGATGTGGAGAAGCGGATGGGGAGGCTGCGCCCTATAGTCCGGCGGGTCTTCGTGCCACCGTCGTCGGTGATGGCAACCGACGATCCGACCCACGTGCCATTTTGGCGCCGGCCTGTCAGCACCTTTGGCCGGTTGCGGATGACGGACCTTGACAACGGGCATTCACTTGCGTTCAGCCTTCCATCCTCTGCTGGGCCGCCTCCGGATTGGTGCTCCCAGATTGTGGCCGTTGTCCCCAGAGCTTCAGACGTCGGATTACTCCTTCGCATGTCCGGGTAGCAGCACTTGGGTGGACAAGGTTCCTTCATAGGACACTCCAACATCAAACCTTACGGATCGTCGGGAAGGTGTGTTTCCCGACAACCCTCAGGTCACACGCCAGCGATCCGCAACCTGGATGGCGGTGGGTGCGCCCTGACGGACGCCATCGGCGTAGGCGCCAGCACGGTCACGGGCGACGATCTCGACACCAGGATGGGCTTTCAGCCATGCGGCAACGGTGTCGGCCTGACGGTCGGGCAGGAGGTCGATGGGGCGGTTGCGCTCGAGATCGACGACGATGATGCCGTAGCGCTTGCCGCGGCGCCACGCCCAATCATCAATACCGATGATTTGAGGCGCCGGGGCCGGCACCACGGGCACCGCGCGGATCAGGCGCAGCAGCGTGTCACCACTGACCGGCATGGCGAGCCGGGTGGACAGCCGGGCGCCGGGATTTCCGCCGGCACTCAGTGCAATGGCGCGCTGCGCCTCGGCAAGCCGCCGGGTGCGCCGGACCCGAGGGGCTGCCACCGTGGGCAGCGGCTCAGCGAAGATGCTGCGGGGACAGTCCGCCACCACACACCGGAAGCGGCGAACCTGCAGGTGGAGTTCGCCAACTCGGCCCTGCCACGGCAGGTCGCCCAGATGTCGGGAGTACCGACTGTGGACGCGTGCTGTCGGTCATCTCAATAACCTTAACTCGTGAAACGTTCATATCCAAATACTTAGCTTGGCAGCAATATTGTTAACTGGATACCAATAACGCAAACTGAAGCACGAGCCTGACCTCAATAAGGTTAACCGGATCGCCCCGATGTCGGCTGACCGCTCTGGGGGACCACATCGCTTGTCGGAGAGAATAGGTCCGACAGCGGTCAAGCCGACGCTCAGGCGGGCGGCGGCATGGCCAAGCGGCGGCGCGTGCGTCCCGAAGGCGGCCCTGCGGCCGGGTTCCAGTCAAGGTTATTGAGATAACCAGTAAAGGTTATTGAGGTTGAACGGGCATCGGCGACCCGCGCCAGTTCACGTTTTTGCGACCAGGATTCCGGCTGAAGCCGCTTCAGTAAAGGTTATTTCGCCAGCCGACAAGATCGGGCGCCAGGATGGCGCCTTTTGTCGCCGTAAAGTAGTTCATGCAAATTGTCACTCAGCAAATGTAAGGGATTTTTCGTCTCTTCGTCATCCAATTGATGCAAAAAGTAAGGAGGATGCTGCAAAAAGCAGAATGTGGATCGGGTGAAAAGTGCCGCGGCATCCGCACACTACCCAGGCGCTGACGACCGTCTCCGAAGAGGACTGGGCCCTTGCCCGTGAGCGCGAACCCATTGTTCGTGACTTGATGCATAACCCTCCCCCCTATGGCGCTCGGGCGGAAGCGATGGCGGCGGCGGCCGGCGAACTCAATGTCACTCCCAACTATCTCTACCGTTTGCTCAAGGCCTACGAAGCCGATCCTCGAACACGCTCTCTGCTGCTGAAGACACCAGGACCTGCCGGTGGCGCCCAGCGCCTGGATCACCGGGTCGAGGCGATCATCGAGGAGGAGATCAAAGGCAACTACCTGACCCTCCTTCGCCCCAAGAAATCGCTGCTGATGAAGGGAATTCAGGCCCGATGCGCGGCGGAGGACCTGACCAAGCCGGCTCGCCAGACCGTGGACGCCCGGCTGGCGGCGATCAGCAAGCGGGAACAGACCAAGCGCCGCCACGGCCGGAAGAAGGCGCGTGACGAGTTCAACCCAATCCGGGGATCGCTCGTGGCTGAGCGCGCGCTGGAGGTCGTCCAGATCGACCACACTCCGGCCGACCTCCAAGCCGTTGAACCCGACAGCCTGGAGGTGATCGGGCGGCCCTTCATCACCTTGGCCGTCGATATCCGGACCCGCATGTACTGCGGCTTCTACCTGACCTTCGATCCGCCCTCGGCGACCAGCGTCGCCGCCTGCGTTGCTCATGCGGTGATGGACAAGAGCGAGTGGCTGGCGGCTCGGGGGTTGCCGGCTCGCTGGCCGGTCATGGGCCTGTGCGAGGCCGTCCATACCGATAACGGCAAGGAGTTTCACTCCAAGGCCTTCACCCGGGCCTGCGAGGATTACGGCATCGAATTGCGCTACCGCCCGCCCGGCACACCGCACATGGGTGGCCATGTCGAGCGCCGCATCGGCCATCTGAGCCAAGAGTTGCATCTGCTGCCCGGCACCACCTTTTCCAATATTAAGGAACGTGGCGTCTACGACGCTGCCGGCAACGCCTGCCTCACCATCGCTGAGATCGAGTGGCTGGTGGCCAGCATCATCCTGGAGCACCACGCCTCCTTCCACGAAGGCATCGGCACGTCGCCCAACGCCAAGTGGGCGGCTGACACCGAGGGCAAGGTCTTCCGGATGCCGGCCGACTTGCGGACCTTCCACCGCGATTTCCTGCCGTTTGAGGAGCGGACGGTGCAGCGCGACGGCGTCCACCTGTTCAACATCTCCTACTGGCACGACGCGCTGACGCCCTTCCTCCACGACAAGCGTAAGGTCACGGCCCACTATAATCCCGCCGACCTCTCCAAGGTCTTCATCCGCGGTGTGTCGGGCGAGTACCTGGAGGTTCCTTACCGCAACCTGCGACGTCCGGCCATTTCCCTGTGGGAGCACAAGGCCGCAAGACGGGTACTGCGCCGCCAGGGGCGCGCCGGCGTCGACGAGGCGATGATCTTCGACATGGTGCTGGCCCGGCGCAAGCTGGTGGAGGAGGCCAGCAACCGCAGCCGACGGGCCCGCATGGAGCGGGCCAGGGGCGCAGGGCCACGGTCGGTCCCTGCCCTGCCGGCGGCATCGACCCCACCGGCCATCGACGCGGCGTATCGGGTCATGCCCGACGGTGCGGACGACGCCCCTCTCGAGCTGCCCTATTACGACACGGAGAGCTGGGATGACTGACGACGCCTACCGGCATCTCGGACCGTCGGCGCTGGAGGTGATTGCCCTGTCCCCGGAGGAGCGCATCGTGCGTATGCAGGGCCGCCGCTTCACCGAATACCCGCGCTGCCGGTTCGTCCTCGACCTCATGCTCGAACAGCTCGAGCAACCGGCCGGCACGATCAAACCCAACCTGCTGATCTGGGGAGAATCCGGCCAGGGCAAATCCACGATCATGGCCAAGCACCTGCGCGACCACCCGGCGGTGTTCGATAAGAAGACCGGGGTGCGACGCACCGCAACTGTCGGTCTTGAGATGCCGCCGATGTGCGATGTCAAATGGTTCTACACTCAACTGCTTCGGGCCATCGATGCCCCGGTCAACGAGTCTCGTGCCAACATCCCGCTTCTGGCAGATCGCGTCGTCACCCTCTACCGCCTGACCGGGGTCCGCCAGATCCTGATCGATGAGGCGCACAACATGCTGATGGGCACGCTGCGCCAGCAGCGGATCATGCTGACGGTGATCCGCCATCTGAGCAACGTGCTGGGCATCCCGCTTGTCCTCTTCGGCACCCAGGATGCCCGCGAGGCGCTGATGCACGACCATCAGCTCACCCGCCGCTTCCGTTTCGTCGAGCTGCCGGTGTGGGAGGCGGGGGAGGAGTTCCAGACGATGGTCGGCAGCGTCCTGCGCACCCTGCCGCTGCGCCGGCCCTCAACCCTCACCGCGCGCTCTATCCGAGCGCTGCTGTCCCACTGCGGGGGAACCACCGCCAAGCTCTTCGAGACGCTCATCGACCTCGGCATCGACGCAATTCAGGTCGGCGAAGAGCGGATCACCGCCGACATGGTCAACGAGTTCATCGGCCGGCCAGGGACGGGGTGACCGGCATGCGGCTGTTCGCGTCCATCCCAGATTTGCCCGTCGTTCCACCGCCGGCTCCAGGCGAGGCGCTGGGCGGTTGGGTGGAGGCGATCGCCGACCTCTACGGCCTGAGCCGGGCCGATTATCTGAAGCGGCTCGGTGTACCACGCCGCTGGGTGACCGAAGCGATAAACCGGGACCTCGTGTTTCGGCCGCTGCCCAGCGTGATGGCGCGGCTGCAGGTCGACACGGGGATTGCCGAGGAGGTGCTGCGGGGAATGACTTTCACGGGGCTCGACCGCCCGCTGGAGGAGGTCTGCCGAAACCACTACGTTCCCTGTCCGGAGTGTGCCTATGAGGCGGAGCGTCAGGCGGATCGGCCTGTCGAGCTGTTGTTCGCGCGAGCTGCTTGGCGCGTGGTGTGTCCCCTTCATCCCCCGGACTTGGACCCAGGGGATGTGGTGGCCGGGGTCCCGCTGCCGGCCTTCTATGACCAAGTTCGGCACGTCATCGGATTCCTCGATCGGGCGGCCTTCGACCGAACCCTGTTCCAGGAAGTGGTTGGGACCCGCCTGGCGCCTGCCTACTCCGTCGACGTCTTCCTGTGGTTCGTCTACCTGCTCAACAGCTTCCTCAGGGTCGAGGTCTCCGATATCGACACGATGCGTGAGTGCTGCGAGTTCCGCATCCTGGACGCCTACGACACGAACGCTGACCTCCAGCCGGTGCCGCTGCCCGCGGAGGAGCGCAATGGGTTGGCCGTATCGCTGGTCCTGGCTTGGCAGCTTCTCGCAGCACCCTTCACCACCCTGTTTGCCGGCCTGCGCACGACCAACCAGGCCGGCCGCAAGACCAGGCGCGATGAGGGGCAGTTCATGGCCGTGATCCGGATGCTCCTGGAGTTCTGGCCGGGCGAGATTCTGGCGATACCGATGACGGGCGGTGCTCTGTCCGTTAGGTGGCCGCCGAAGGAAACGGTCGCCACGCGCACCGCCCAGGCCCTCGCCAAGCCGTGGAGCAACCATGCCAGTTACGCGGAGCGCTTGGCCGAAGCCCATTGGAATCACACAGCCTGGGTCAGGGCGCTGCTGGCTGACCGATCCCTGGTCACGGGGCCCCATCATGTTTCGCACTTCCCATGGGTTGGCCCTTTCCATTACCGGCCGGTGGCGTCAAACACCCGGTCTGCGTCGCGGATCGACGCCGCGCGCCAAGCGGCTCGGAACAAGCGCAACCTCGGTCTTAGTAAGCGGCCGGGTTTGCCGCGGTTTTCTGAGACGGTGATCCGGCGCGCCCGACGCCCCTCCACGGCGCCCCCGCACCAGCCGGCCCCTTGCCTGACGATCAGCCCACACATCGTGGATGCAGTCCGGCAAGTTCTGGAGGCTCATGGACCGTTACCGAAGAAACTCCGCGCCCGTGAGCGCCGTGCGCTCATGCGGAAGCTTTCAGCCGCCGCCACAAAACTTCTGGCCTCCCAGGCAGAGGGCGGCTTGACCATGAGGCAAGCAACCACGGAATAGTTATTCCAGCACGGAGGCGCGACCAGAGCTTCCCCCAAGCTCGGCACTCAGAGCAAATTTTACCATCAAGACAGCCTGCAACGGTATGGACGGTGTGTGCCAGACCACGCGCTGGAGATAGGCCGCTACATGTAGCATCGGCCGCAGCAGGGGCATTGCCACCCCTGCTGGACCGCCGGCCGGGCGAGAAGGTCGTGGATCGTCGGCCTCCGCTTTCTGCAATCAACGGGGCGTAGGATTTATACGGATTTCTGATTGACTTCGGCATTGCAGTTGAACACTCATTCTAGGCGCATGGCAATTGAAAGACGGAGCGCAAGATGAGACATAAGTCATTTCTGTTAATCGGTGTTTTTATAGCTGCATTCACATTTGATCATGATGCCAATGCAGAGCCGATCAAGAGTCCCAATGAATGCGCTTTTGGTTCCCTGATAGATGATAAGCTTACTATTGGAAATATGTGTAATAGGCCTATTTATATTGAGACTTATAGGAACGATGAAACTTTATTGGTTTCTCGAAATCTACCACCCATGAGCGCATTAGTCTTTACTTGGAATTTCGGTAATACGCTTTATTGGATTAATTGTGAGGTCGGTACGCGGCCCGTAAGCATAAAGAGAGGCGGCGCCGAAGGTTGCGAAAAATCAAAGAAGAAGGATAGCAGACCGTTTACTTCAACTCTTGTTGTCAATCCTCGCATTGACTACGAGGCAGCTAAGCTCGTTGACAGGAGCAATCCATTTCCTAACAAGTCCCGATACACATCAACGGCTAATTCGTCAAAGGTCGCCTCCAACGACCTATCTCTAAATCCTGCTGGGAGAGGAAGTAGAGATGCAACTGCATGCCTTAGCTTGAGACCTTATGCAGGATCAGACTCATGGAGTACAATCACCAACATCTGCAATTTTAACGTTTATGCTGAGATGCTGCCGTACAGTGGGTCGTCGATGCTTACTAATGGGAGCAGGCCCCAAGTTACAGAGGGTCACCTATACCTTGCGGGAAGCGAAAGAAATCTACCAACTGGCGGAAGTTTTGGGGGTGGGTTTACAGTAACGCACAATAAGATCTATGCGTGCGAATATGGTTGGTATCCGGATGAGAAAGATTATGGGAAAGATAAGTATCACTGTCTATTTGACAAAATAGGCAAAACCCGGATTGGCGGCCATGATTTCCCAAAGTAAATGCAAACTGGGTGACGAGTTTAAGAGAGTACCGCCGGAAAGAACAGGCTCGGCCTAGGGAGTACTCCCTGAAAGGTTATTAGATGGCGCTGCGATGGGTGCTCGACATTTAGCATGGCGCCACCCATCGACGTGCCTTCGAAAAGCCGTTCTAAAACGCTTATGGAGCCGGGACCAGCAATACTCACTCAGACTGCTTTCGGCTTGGATGCTGGGCGCTGCGGTTGGGGCGAGGTATCCTCGGCCTGGGAACCCTGCAACCCGTGGTCGGTCTGCAACGCCAAACCGGCGGCTTTTGGCGCCTTTGCGGTTAGGTTCGTCAAGTGTGGTTTCCGAACCTAACGTTATCGAGCGTTAGTCTATGCAGGGTCATGCGGCAAAGAACCAGCGAGCAGGCGGAACCAAACAGATCATGTCGTATGTAACTCGGTAAAGACAAGATCGTCTAACCCAACTGCGATTTAGATATGTTACTATCGCTCTGTTACATGAGACTATAAGGCAGACTGGTTTCAGGTCTTGTCCTCGGTAGGGTGAAGCAAACCCTGCTCTCGGGCTCGGTCGAGGAGGGCTTTGACGCTCGATGGCGCCCACGTCCGGGCGCCGGTTTTGGTCGGGATGCCCTGACGCTCCAGCTGGCGGCCGATGCGGGCGAGCGTCGGCTTCTCACCATCGGCGGCGTTGTGGATGGTCGCAACCAGTTCCACGAGCCGCCTGTCCTGCGCCACCGCCTTCTTGGAGCGCCGTGGTGCGGGCTTCAACAGGCCGGGATCGGCCAAGCCGTCGCCGACCAGGCGACGGACGGCCCGGATCAGCGCGTCGCGCGTCCAGGGTGACGGGTTGTCGCCTGGGCGCTTCTTCACCGCTGTGTTCAACACGTCGACAACGCGATCCCACGGGTGTGCCGGCCGCAGCCGCTGGACGACGGGGAGAAATTCCCCGGCACCCTCGGCGACCCGCTCGCTGAGCCGGTCGTTCCGGGCACGGGCCACACGGCGCCGAACGAGCGGGTCCTTGGCAATCAGTCCCGGATTGCCTGGCTGCTTGCCGATCGCCTTGGCGGCCCGCACACCGGCTTTCGTCCGCTCGCGGATCAAGGAGCGTTCGAACTCGGCCACAGCTCCCAGGATCTGTAGGGTGAACTTGCCCTGCGGGCTGCCGGTGTCGATCGGGTCACCAAGCGACTTGAAAGCCGCTCCCTTACGTTCCAGACCGTCGATCACATCGAGCAGATGAGCGAGCGACCGTGCCAAGCGGTCAATGCGCACCACCACCAGCGTGTCGCCCCTCCGCACCCGGCTCAACACCGCCTTGAGCTGCGGCCGCTCGCGGTCAGCGCCTGAGGCGTTCTCCCGAAAGATCTCGGTGCAGCCGAATGCCTTCAGGTCGAGGAACTGCGCTTGGGTCGACTGATCCTCGGTGGAGACTCGTGCGTAGCCGATGAGGGCCATGGGCGACTGTTTCCTGTGAACGATGGCTTTCCGATTGGCAGGGCAAGGTACCCCGGCAGGCGAACTGCCCCAGCATACCCAATTTTCAGGACAATCACTTGCCCATAACCGGCCGGTTGGAAATTAGCGGAAAAGATTTTGACCGCCACGCCTGCCCTACTCCTCTCCGCAGGCAGCGAGACAAGATGCCAAACCAGACGGTCGCCCGGTAAGCGCCGGCCGAGATGGTCGTACGCGCACCACCTTGCTGGGCACGTCTCGAACGTTTAGGCGAAGCTATTGCTTTTCAATGAGTTGAGCCGAATGCGGAGGGGCTTCGCTCAGCTTTTTGCATGAACCGCTTACATTTTGCATGAACCAGTTTGCAAAACGGAGGCACCGGAAGCCCCCACCCCCTCAGGATCCGGCTTTTTGCATCAACTGCCTGACAACGACACCAGCGACCATAGCCGCCCTCCCCTGCTGGCGATAGCGGAAATTATCACCAACATGTGATCTCAGCCATCCGCAGTAGTGGACTGGTCAGCGTTTTTTCGATATCAAAATCCTATAACCATCTGATATAGAACAATACATGCGTCTTCGTTCTTTGGACCCGTTCCCCCTTCTCGCCCCCCTGGAGCGCGCCGCCGCGGCCGTCGGCCGGCTGGCCCAGGCAGCCGCCGGCACCCCGGTGTTGGCCGCGTGGATGCACCGGTCGCGGGTCGAGGCCGTGGCCGAGATTTCAGAGACCCAGGGTCGCCGGGTCGATCCCAACCGTCTGCGCACCTTGCTGGCGCAGGTGCCGACCCGGGCTCAGCGCGATTGGGGCGCCACCATGCTTGCCCTCGATATGATGCGGCAGATGCTCACCGAACCTGGCACGACTGCTCTCGCCCCGACCGGCACGGATGACGCGCTTGCCCAGATGGACGAGGCCCATGCCGCAGTCGGGTCGGCGGCGCTGATCGCTTGCGGCATTGGCTTCCTTGCCCACCTAGAAGCTGGCGGCGACCGCAGCGGCGCCTGCCTTGCAGTTTCCCGCTTCCTCGCTGCTCAGGGACTGACGCCGCTGCCGCTTCCCTGCTTGAACGGGGTGGAAGCAATACGCCGCGCCGAGCCCCGCGGGGTCTGGCTAGTTGCCTTCCTAGACGGCATGGCTCGGCAGGCGGAGGAGGGAGAGGATCGTCTCGGCGCCTTGCACCACCGCTGGCGCAGCTGGCGCCGGCGTGTCGGCGACCGGCGCAGCGACGCCCGCATCCGCCGCGCCGTCGACGCCATGGCGGCGGAAGGAGTGATGAGCCCGGCCCGGCTGGCAGCGCGGCTGCGCTGCGCTACCAGCGCGGCGACCGACCTACTGGAGGACCTGCAGCGGCTGGAGATCGCCGTGGAGATCACCCGCCGGCGCAGCCATCGGGTGTTCGTGTCCGAGGATCTGGCACCGATGCTGGGCGAGGTGGCGCCGCGTTCAGAAGCGGCGGTCAGAGATGTTGCTGCGTCCCCGCTCCTTCCCCCGCCCGCGGTGGCTACCGAACCCGATCGCTGGGTGGAGCCGGCCGAAGGAGTGGACGACGCACTCGCTCACTTAGAGCGGATCCTCAAAAGACAGGACCCACTGCTGGCTCGTTATGGTAGCGCCAACGGCAGACTTCTATCGTGTGGCTAGATCCCATCTGATCCCGGCTCACATCAGAGGAGTCAGTTAACCACGGCCTTCAAATCCGACTACATGTACAGATGAAGTCGAAATAGACAACGCACCTCGGCAAACCACAACCCACGCTTGTCAGCACAACTCCATGATCGCTCAACATGCCGATGCCACCTAGAAGTCACATCGCAGATTGGCTCCAACTGATTGACGCTTTTTATTAAAATATCGTCTAAACTATCAGTAAACTACTTGTTAAGTTCTCAGATATTATATCAGCAGGAACATTGTGGTTGTCGCTACTCGCTTCAAGCCGCCCAACAACCGGCTTTTTAAAGGGTTACGATCACCTTGGGAATGAGCAGAGCCGTTGGATTAACTCAACCCTATCAGTTGATGAATTTTCGAGCTGTACGACCGAGATGAAAACCGAAGCTGACATTGAGTTTATTGCCAGAGCGATCGACCCTGACGCTTGGCAGAACTATGACGAGAGCAACGGCAACACAGCCAGTGTAAATCGCCCACTCTCATCTTTGGCCGCAGCCCAGCGCGTTCTGAATGCTGTGCACGAAGCAGGTGGACGGATTGCCGGAGCGTCGCGGCTCTCTTCTGATAATGCTCCCTGTTCAGTGTCCACACCCGACGAGAGAGAGAGCGGTACCGTGCGGGAGATCGTCCGCCACCATCACCCCGAGCGCAGAGTGCTCCTAGTCGAAGATCGCCCGGCCGTATCCGATCTGATCAAAGCTCTTCTCCAGTCCCTGCCCAATATTGCGCTCGAGGTGGAGACCAACGGCAGCGATGCCATCGATGCCGCTGGTCGGAACTGCTACGATGCTATGCTGATAAGCACCGAGCTTCAGGATATGGAGGGCCTCGATGTAATTGCGTCACTGCGGCGCCTCCCCCTTCCGTTCTGCAGCACACCGATAGTGGCGCTGATCGGGGACGCGAACCCTGCCTACCGGCTCGCAATTCTGGCTCATGGGGCGCAAGAGGTTCTTGACGGTCCCGTGCGCCTGGATGATCTCGTTAGGGTCCTGAACCGGTCCTTTCCGTCGCTCCCGGTCAACGACGAGAGGATCTGCGGGCATACGCTATCCGCAATGCTACGGGACCTAGGCCAGGAGCATGTGCCCTCGTTCGTCGCCAGGTTCGTTTCCGAGACACGAGGCAAGCTTGCCACGATGCGCTCGATCCGCGACCACGACACGATGCAAGCTGAAGCGCACACGCTCAAAGGTACATCACGCTCCTTCGGAGCATTTCAGGTCTCGTTACAAGCCAGCCAGCTTGAACAAGCAAGCCGTACCGGAGCGCCGTGGACGACGATCAACGCTCTCCTCGATGCAGCTGAACAGTCGCTCACAGATGCTGAGGCGGCTTACGCTAACTACCAGCTTCTTTGAATGTAAGCGGGGCGTGATTGCACCCGATCAGGCGTTGATGGCGGCCTTCCAATTCCAGGGGAGCTGATCGGCGGGGCGTGCGGCGGGGTAGCCGTTCACCATGCGCTCCAGGACGTTGCGCAGGTATACGAAATGCCCTTAGGAGAGCAAGCCTGCCCCCTGTGACTTTGCCTCTTCAACCATGGCCTGGGCTTCCTTCCAGCCTTGCCAGAGTGCCTCGTATTGGATTCCGGCGAGCTGGCGGTGCACAGGATCGTCTGTTTTCGCGATCACCGGCCAAGGCTCCATGTTCCGCTTCCACTTAGCGCCGAACTGGAAGAAGCCAAATCCGTAGCGCCTGAATCGCCGGCGGAAATCCTCCTCGTCTTCGCGAAACCGGTGCCGCACCAACAGATCAGCCGCGTATCCGATCAGGCCGTGAGGGCGGAGACGTAGGCCGAGATCGAGGTCCTCGCAAGCCGCCCTCCGGAAGCGCTCATCGAACCCACCAACGGCTTCAAATGCTGCGCGATTAATGACAACGGACGCGGTCACAAAGCCATCCAGTTGCCCGTCTGGCTGAGCGGGTGGGCTCAGAGTCGATTGGGCGGTGTAGTAGGAGGCGAACAGCCCAGTCGGATCCGAAGCGATCGGGCCGGTCCACGCCACCACCGGGCAGATATGGCCATGGTCCGTAAGGGCCTCCAGATAATCCGTATCCGGCCGCACACCAGCATCGAGGAACCAGAGCCATTGCGTAGACGCCAATTGGGCTCCACGGTTACGTGCTGCGGCTGGTCCACGGTTTACAGCCTGAACGCACGCTTCAACCACCAGACCGCCCTCGCACGCTTTGCGGACTTCAGCACTCGTGGCCGCCCCTGCGTCGCGCGACCCATCATCGACGACGATCACCCTGGCCGGACGCACACCAGCATGGAGTTCATTCAACGCATATAGCGTCTCGCTCAAACCGTCCGGATCGTCCTTCACGGGAATGATGACGGTGATCTCGAGGGCGGAGTACAGATGCTGCTCAATCGAATAGCTGGGAGGCAATGTCAGTGGAAGCTGCCAACGTGGGGCTTCCGCAGGCAATTTATAGTCCATTTCCTGAACGATCCGCCTATGGTTATATAGCGCCGGCTACCAGTCTTCGGTCTACACAGCTGATGTTCCGGCCAGCACGGACGCTATGACATGACCGACAGTTCTTTTATCTACTGGCTTAGTTATGAATCCGTTAAACCCCGAGCTCTTGCATAACTCAGCCGCGTCGTCGTGAGCGTTCGCTGTAACTGCAATGATTGGGATTCGCCCTCGTTCGTCTTGCCGTGCACGTATGGCTCGCGCGGCAGTAATACCGTCCATGATAGGCATCTGGACGTCCATCAACACCACATCAAAGGATCGCTTCTCTAGCGCCGTAACTGCTTCAGCACCATTCCCGACGACAGTTACTTCGTGCCCTTCCTTGCGAAGATAGAATGAAATAATGTCGGCTATCAAACCATTGTCTTCCGCGACCATGATAGACAAATTTGCCGACACTCGATCCGAAGCAGTCCCGCCAGTCCCTTGCCCCGCCGCCTCCGCAAGCGCCGCAGCCAAAGCAGACCGCCGTATAGGCTTCAGGAGAACAGTGCCGGTTTCGCCGATCAAACCATGGCTCCTGGCGGAAACCACGCGGACCAGCGGCCAGTCGGGCGGTATGCTGCTTTCGATCTGGGCCGCGGCAGGGTGGTCCATATCTAGAACGACCACTGCCCGGTTCGGGTTATCGTCCGTAGCGATTTGTTCGTTCGCGTTGAACACTTCGCAGCCAATCATGCGCAGTTTGTTCAAAACCGCGTTATGTTCTTCTGACGAACGCATGAAAGACAGAATTGGAGGAAGTCCGTTGAGACGTGCGATCGTCTCCTGTTTGTCTGTTGCACACATCGGCAAGGAGAGGCTGAATGTTGCCCCACTGCCGGCAGCGCTTTTGACAGTGACCTTCCCTCCCATCTGGTCCGCCAGTCCATGGCAGATTGCGAGCCCGAGACCGGTCCCACCAAACCGTCTTGACGCGCCGGCATCAAGTTGACTAAAGGGCTTGAATAGGCGGGGAATATCCTCGTCGCGGATCCCTGGGCCCGTGTCCTCTACGGAGACCCGCAGGTCCCTCCCACCACCGCTGCTCTCAGATGCCGAAACCGATACCTTTACGCCGCCGGCCTGGGTAAACTTCACCGCGTTGTTGACGAGATTGACGACGATCTGCCGAATACGGCCCGGATCGCCCAGTAGTTCTCGAGGCACGTCAGGCTCGACGAATGACTCAAGCCACAGTCCCTTTTCTGCAGCCGGCAGCGCGTGCAACTCAAGGGCCCCGTCAACCAGTTCCTCGATGTCATAAGCCTCGTGGACGAGTTGAACCGTTGCTCCCTCAATTCGCGAGAATTCGAGAACGTCGCTGACCACGGTGAGAAGTGCTGTCGCGGAGCTTTTGACCGCCAAGGCCCACCGGCGCTGCTCAGGGCCCGTTGAATTCCGGTGAAGCAGGTCGGCCATGCCGATTATGCCGCTCATTGGCGTCCGGATCTCATGGCTCATGGCACCGAGAAAGGCGGATTTTGCCTTACCGGCCGCCACGGCCTGATTTCGAGCGTCTTCGAGCTCAGCGACAAGAGCTGTCTTCTCATCAGCAAGCGTCTCTGCTGCCCGACGAGCTCTTTCCTCGCGTTTGATCTGGACGTAGAGCGATGTAACCAATCCGAAGGCAGTAATTGCCAATGCAGCAATCGCCCAATTTACGTGAGTCAGCTTCTCAACGAGCAGACTCCTCGCCTCTGCCTTTGACGCGCTAGCAGTTCCATGGATTTCTGCTACGAGCGGCTTGAGTGTGTTCTCAGCCTCTTGAATCATTGACGACAGCGCTGCTCGCCGTTCGCTGCCGGATGGCGCCTCGAGCAATGGCTCCCAGCTTAACACCATTTGCTCAAGTAAATTGATCCGCTTGGTCAGAGAGGGGTTTCGCTCCAAAATGAACCAATGGTCGTTCTTGAGAACGCTGAAGCGGCTAAGCAGAATATCGTACCGGACCTCAATGTCTTTTATGTTCTCAGCTCTTCGCTCAAAGTCCCGGACCAAAGCGGAGAAGCGGTAGAACTCCACCTCAAACTGGTGCAGAGACCATTGAGAAGATTCGATCCTCTGGTTTGTCTGCGCATCCAGTTCCTTCGATATCTGGACGTCTAAGTAGGACCACAGGAGCACCATAAGCGTACCGGTCGCAGCGAGTGCCTGGAAGGCAATCCTGTTCGTGGATCGGCGTGGCTTGCAAGGCAGCTTGATAGCGTTCAACAATGTCCATGGCCGCAACATGAAAATCTTCACTCAACCTGTATGGATTTCACCTGCCATGCGCAGCGAGAAAAGAACAGCTCGCTATTCAGCGACTTATCATCGTCGAATGGGTAGATGATGAAGATCGGCCCCTTATCACGGATTGACATCGGCTTCCCGTCACGCCGCGTCGCGAGAATTGGATCATATTTAACGTCTTCAATAGGTATAGTCGTAACGTAGTCGTTCAGTGCGGTCACACGTAGCGTCCGGCCACTGGCGCCGATCTGTCGTAGGAAAGTTGACAGCTTGACACCTGAGAACTCGACTGGGTCTTGGTTCCAGGGCGTCCGGGTAGTCAGGGTTGCCAACCCCATAGCCTCGAACTCCTCCCTACTATAGCTGCGCTCCTGACCGCCGGCGGTCGAGCCGCTAACGACTAGGATCGGTGCGCCGGCATCCTGTGATGAGCTCTCAGCTGCTTGAGCTGGGGCACTGAGTCGTTCACTGTCGAAAGCAACAACAGCGCACCCCACCGATAGAAATACAAAGAAAGAGCGGTACACAGTCCTGATCATGATACCCCTTATCCCCTAGTTTGCTAACGACGTCGAAACTGCGTCTGCTGCGTTTTACCTAACGGCTGCGGCGATGATCTCCAAGCGGCTTTTCGCTCCCCTCTTCTTTAGTATCGCACTTACATGCTCTTTAACCGTTACTTCCTTAACTCCGAGCCGCTCAGCGATCGCTTTATTGCTAAGGCCCTGCACCATCAAGGAAAGCACCTCGCTCTCGCGGGCACTAAGGCTTGCGCCCTTCTGGCCACCTCTCTGAGGGCCTCGCTCACCACGGCTATCGGCGTTGCTGCTAATTCTTTGGATGGCAGGGCGAGGGGAAAACGTCATTCCAGAGACAAGTAGCTGCATAGCCGCCACGAGCGAGTTTCGAGCCAGAGACTTCGGAATATAACCAGCAGCGCCTCTTGATAGTGCCTCCTGAACGATATCTTCGTCCTCCTCGGCAGAGATGATCGCAACTGGTGTATCTGGCCTCATCTCTTTTATCCGGTCGATGCAAGAAAACCGGTCCTGTCCACCTGGGGCCATACCCGGCATGTTCAAATCCAATAAAATAAGATCGAACGCCTTGTCCCGATCGACTTCCTTGAAAGCATCGTCGAGAGTCGCCACTCCCACTACTTCACTTCCGGGAATTTCCTCATTGAGCAAGCGGGCCATAGACTCGTACAAAAACCAATGATCGTCGGCCAGTAGTATTCTCATTATTTAGTCCACCTATGGATATGCGAATACCCCCCAAAACTGGGGGCACTATATACAGGCTCCCCGTTTGGTACAACGCCCTACTCCTTCCGGTGGGGTAGGGATCTCTCCGGACGACTGGTCGCGTTCCGCGCTTCCCATGGGAGCCGCATTCCCCTGTTACAGAAATTACATCGAGGGTTAGCACACCCCGTCGTTTTTTTGCTTCTTTGTCAATGGCTTAGGCGCGATCTTCACCAACTGTGACAAAGTTGAGCATTTTTCTGTTGCCGCTTCGGCTGCCTCGCAGGTAGGGTCGCCCTACCCCTTCTTTGGTAGGGGGCTCCCCATATGGTTGGGTTGGTACGGACGCGCTCCGCCAGCCTTCCCGAGCAACTTATCCGGTACACCACAGGAGCGTCTCTGAATGTCGGCCGCCTCACTGCAACGACCTGCCGCTGCGCCCTTGGATACGGATCTGGCTGCCCGCATGATTCTGCGGTGGTTTCCCTTGCCGATCATTCGGCTGCACACCGGCCTTTCCGATGAGGCTATCCGAGAACTTTATCGTCAGCATCACGATGTGCCGCCACCGGCGTCGGCGCTCCCCGATGTCGCCGATCTCTTAGGGACAACAGCCACAGCACGTCAGGCTTCTAACTTCCTGAGCCATTACGTCCGTTTGACGCAAAGCACCGCCTACCGCCGTGTCGACGTGAATGCGCTCATCGTTTCTCATGATTTGCACCTCGCATCACGAGACCCGCATACCACTGAGCCGACTACCATCGCTGCAGCTTGGGTCCTTGCTCGGGAGCTACGCTCCCGGGCCATTTCGTTCGTGTCTTGCGAGTGTGGGCGCGACCACGTGGTCCACAAAGAAGTGGCAGCGGCATCGTCGTGTCCTCACTGTGGTGCATCCCTGGCAAAAGGCCGCTCCTCCGTACATGACCATACCTGGCGGGATAACACCGCCGTGGATAGGGCCGTCCGCGTCAGCTAGTGTGCGCCGTCGACCGGCGCTACTACGTTCCAAGAAGGATGGCGGCAGGCTGCTATGAAGACGAATACGAGCGCCGTTGTATTTGCCCTCGACGGGCGGCGGATCACCGTCGAGCTTGAAGAAGAGTTCTGGGAGGCGCTACGGGATGTCGCGGCCCGGCAGAACACTGACCTGGCCACCCTTGTCGAGCAGCTCAACCGCCGCCGTGGGGCTGACAGCCTGACTACGGCGCTGCGCATGTTCGCAATCGCCTATTACCGGTCAGCTGTCGAAGCGCAAGAAGCCGGAGCGATTCTTCTCCGCGCGAACTGAACCCCTGCCCGAGGTCCGGACGCCCATCGCTTTGCTTGCGATCCAAAGCGATGGATGAGGTTGGGGCCGCTCCGGTGACGTCGCTCATGCTAAAGGGCACCTGCTGTCGCTGGGCAGAGTGATCCAAGTGCTTGGCGCAAGCCTCTGCCGCATGCTGCCGCGCGCGGATAAGTACACCCGCGCGATCCCCAGTCCGTACGCATCCGGTGAGTGCCGCGGTCAGGCAGCTTTCGTCTGCTCGCGGATTGCTTTCCAGTTCCAGGGCAGTAGTTCATGCAGGCGGGTTTGCGGGATGTCGTTGATGCGGGCCAGTACGTCGGCGAGCCACGCCTGGGGATCGACGTCGTTGAGCTTCGCCGTGATGATCAGGCCGTACATGATCGCCGCTCGCTGCCCGCCGCGATCGGAGCCGCAGAACAGCCACGCTTTCCTCCCGAGGGCGATCCCGCGCAGGCCGCGTTCGGCGGCGTTGTTCGTGAGACACAGCCGGCCATCGCCGAGGAAGCGGGTGAAGCCGTCCCAGCGTGTCAGCATGTAGTCCATCGCCTTGGCCACGGGGGCATGGCGGGAGAGCCGGGCGCGCTCCGTCCGCATCCAAGCTTCCAGCGCGGCTACCAGGGCGACGCCACGCTCCTGGCGTGCCGCCAGCCGCTCGGCCGTCGGCTTGCCGTTCAGGGCGCGCTCGAGTTCGAAGATTGCGTCGATGCGCCTTACGGCCTCCAGCGCCAGTGGTGAGATCGGCGGAGCATCCTTGCCGCGCTTGGTGTTCGCGGCGATGTCGGCCAACTTGAAGAAGCCGCGCCGTGCATGCGCCCAACATAGCGCGGCATGGATCGGCCCCGGCTGGCGGTCGGGTTCGTACAGCCGGTTGTAGCCGGCGAACGCATCGGCTTGCAGCCAGCCGGAGAAGCCGGCCAGATGCCGTTCGGGGTGTTCGCCCCTGCGGTCGCGCGAATAGTGGAACAGCGCCGCCGGTGGGGCTTGGCCGGCGAACGGCCGGTCGTCGCGCACATACACCCACAGCCGCCCGGTGTCGGTCTTGCCCTTGGCCAACACGGGCACCGGCGTGTCATCGCTATGCAGCCGCCCGGCCGCCATCACATGCGCCGCGATCAGGTCGTGCAGCGGCTTCAGCACCGCCGCGGCGGTGCCCACCTGGTCGGCCAGGGTGGACAGGCTGAGCGGCACGCCCTCCCGCGCGAAGCGCTCGGCCTGCCGGTTCAGCGGCTGATGCTGGCCGAACTTCTCGAACAGAAGGGTCGCCAGCAGGTTGGGACCGGCCCAGCCCCGCGGAGTGGCATGGAACGGCGCCGGCGGCTGGCTGATCGTCTCGCAGGCCCGGCAGGAGAACCGCTCGCGCACCGTCTGGATCACTTTCCATTGGCGCGGGATCACCTCCAGCGTCTCGGTGATCGTCTCGCCCAGCTTGCACAGCTTGTCCGAGCCGCAGCACGGGCAGCTCGCCGGGGCCGGCACAACGACGCGCTCGCGCGGCAGGTGGTCGGGAAAGGGCTGGCGCGAGGGCCGCTTGCGGGTGAAGGCCGCCACCGCGGTGGTCTTGGCCGCGGCCTGCTCGGCCGCCAACTCGTCCTCGCTGGCCGTCGCTTCCAGCTCTTCGAGCTGGAACTCCAGCTGGTCCAGCAGGCGCGCCTTGCGCTCGGAGCGCGTGCCGTAGAGCTCGCGCCGGAGCTTCTCGATTTCCAGCTTCAGGCTGGCGATCAGCGCCTCGGTGTTCGAAGCCATCGCCCTGGCCCGCGCCGCTTCGGCTTCCGCGGCGTCCGCCCGCGCTTCGGCCTGCGCCAAGGCGGCGCGCAGGCTGGCGATGTCGTCGGTCAAGGCGGCAGGGGGCGAAGCGGCGGTCATGGCGCCAGTTTACCCGGGATCGCACCGTCGAGCCGCCGCAATCCCCCCTGAACCGGCCCGTCGATTCACCGTGTCGCAGTCACCCTGCGGCCTCGGGCCGCCAGGTCTTCTGCGGGTTGCGCCAGTCGATGCCTTCGAGCAGATAGCCCATCTGCCCAACCGAGATCGACACTGCGCCGTCCGCCGGCGTGGGCCAGATGAACCGGCCCCGCTCCAGCCTCTTCATGAACAGGCAACTGCCCTGGCCGTCATACCAGATGATCTTCACCAGATCGCCGCGGCGCCCGCGGAAGATGAAGAGATGGCCGCTGTGCGGGTCTTGGGCGAAGCGTTCCTGGACCAGCAACGCCAAGCTCGCCCAGCCCTTGCGCATGTCGGTGTGCCCGGTGGCCAGCCATACCCGCACGCCACTCGGCATCGGGATCATGCCAGGGCACCGACGACGGCCGCCGCCAGAGCCGGATCGACCGGTCCTTCCAGACGCAGGCGTGCCCCGCTGGGCAGGATGACCTCGAGGACTGCCGGGCTTATCGCAGGCCTTGCCGGTGGCGGCAACGCTCCAGGGGGCTCTCCGACCAGCGGTTCGGTTACGGTCGGCTCCGGCGTGATGGTCACTGCGACGAAGCTGGACGGTTCGGCCACGGCGGTCCCGCTCGCCTTCATCAGCCCTCGCCAGCGGTACAGCAGACTTTCGTGCACGCCCAGCCGGCGGGCCGCTTCCGTCACCACCACGCCGGGGCGGAATGCCTCCTCGACCATTCGGACCTTCTCCGCCAGCGTGTAATTTCGCCGCCGCTCCGTCCCCGTCAGAACCTCGACCCGCTGATAAGCCATGACGTTTGCAACTCGTTTGCGTCCGCGCGATGACGCGCTACGCAAAACTCAGACGTCGGACCCTATTTTGCCAAGGCGGCACTCACCGGAGGCGTACCCCAGTCCGCCGGATCGCGCTTCAGGTCACAATGGTGCACTGCGAGGCATTCACGCCCCGCAGCCTGCCAGCAGCCTTCATGGAGCGTAACTGCCCATTTCGCGGGGGCCACTATACGCCGCTGCCCAGCTACAAGCGTCCATCCCCGACGCCAGAACATGGCGGTATGCCTGAAAGGCTTCGAAAAGCGCCGTCTTTCTCCGGCGCGGCGACCAAACCCCGCTGCTAGGATGCTGCGCCAGAACTGGAGGACGCAAGATGATCGCGTGGGTGCTACGGAATAAGGGTACACTGGTCGCGGCTCTGGTAGTTATCTACCATCCAATTAGTGCAATCTATTACCATATGAACCGTGAGAGATATCATGAATTTCTAAAGGCTAATGCTAGCGAATTCGCCTTTCTTGCCGATTACATCGACACACCTCTGTTCCGGTCTCTTGAAGTGGCAATCATGTGGTCTCCTACCGTAATTATCGCTTATGTGACCCTGGTCATGGGCACCTATTGGTACTTTCGCGAGCGCAACTCGGCTGGTGAGTAAGGCTGCATGCAGACCATCTCCGATCACGATTTCCGCCCGCCCCGCCTGACAATCCAATATGCCTTGACGGCCCTGCACCTGTGGTTCACCGACCGAATTAGCCTCGCCACCCTCCTCCTTGCTCTTCGCCATCACCCGGCCGCTGTCGCCGGCAAGGGCGGCAGTCACATCATCGATCAGCAGGCAGCCGGAGCTTACTTCGGCTCCGAACCGGCCCGGAGCAGCGAGTAACTGCCATGAAAAGCCGCCTTCGCAAGGTCCTTTGCATCACCGGTGCCGTTATCCTCGCGGTGCCTGTAGCAGTGGCCGGAGTGGGCGTTGCCACCTTCACTGCCCTCCCCTTGATTGCCTCCGCGCTGCCGCTGGAGTTGTCCCGCATAATGCTGACGGACGGCACACGCCAGGTTGAGATGCAGGGCATGATCCACATCGCTTCGCCGGAGTTCTACCGCGACGTAGCCGATCTAGTCGCTCGCCGCCGGGGCGAAGGTTGGCTCGTTTTCTACGAAGGCGTCCGCGACGACGTCGGCCGCGGCAACGGTGCTTTCTCCGATGTCCTAAACAGTTTGGGAGGTGCGCCAAACCTCCTAGAGGATACTGAGGCACATCCGTACGAAACGCTCGCGCCGGCACTCGGCGAAGGACTGGTTCTCCAAGACAACGATGCCATTGTTGGCCGGCCTGGGCCGGGTGTGCGCAACGTGGATGTGACGCTATCTGAGCTGCTCGCGGAACTCCCCCCTACCCCACCGTCCGCCCACGACCGCCAACCTGACGCGCCATTCACCTTGGCAGAAGCGCGGGAAGTATTCGACACCCTCCCCGGCTGGGTTCAGAACCGCGTGCGCGCCGCCTTCCAGATCCTGCTCTCCACCACGACATCAGGTCGATACGCACACGCGGTGCTCCCGCCGGCGATCACGACGTTGCGTGAACAGCGCGTCGCTCGCGAGATTGAGGACGCGCGCGACCGCAGTATCCTGGTGCTCTATGGTCAGCTCCACATCAATGCGATCTCATCTCACCTGATAGCCGCTGATCCGGCATGGCGGATCGTATCGACTGCTACAGTAAAGCCGTTCTGATCGTCTTGCCTCATGGAGTGAGGTTGAAGCGGACAACTGACTCATTCGCCGCGGACGCGCGCAAGAGCAGCTGCGCCGTGGGCTCTCTCCTGGCCTTCAAAACCGGCTCCGCGCGAGGTCGTAGCGGCGCAGCTTAGCAAATGTGTGGCCGGGGTCGATAAACGTCGTAATTTCTACCTGACGGTGGATGCGCAGCCGGGCAATCTGCACGGCTTTGTCCTTTAGGCCAGATTGAGCGCGCCGCGCCGGGCGGGAGGTTACGCCGGCTTCTTCGCGAGGACCTTAATCGCCCCACTGGCGCCGTGCGCTGACCGGGTCACGCCCTTCCCTTCCCCTTCTTCCTTGGCCCCTACGGCAGGGTCCGGTTTCGCGCTGTACCTCCCGTGCCCGCACTGAACTGCATTCCTGTGAACCGCCAGAGCACTTTTCAAGAATACAAACGCGCAGCGCAAACCTACTAACGCGTTATGTGACCCGCCAGAGCACCTGTAGTGGCATCGCTCATTGCTCGATGCCTGTTTGAGCTTCCACGGATGCGGCTGGACGCCAATGTCCGCTGCCCTTGGTGTTTACCCGACGTCGGGTAAAACGAATCCCGCAGGGTAAACGTGATCGTGACCGTTTTGCCGCACTTCGCTTGTACGCGTGACGCATAAGCGGCACGCTGTTGACGCACATCCCGCCACCTGCGATGCTCCGACCAGACCACCACCCTATGAGAAGAATGAGGCCGCGTGATGGAAGGATTGACGCTGAAGGCGGTGCGTGAGCAACGCGGCGCATCTCAGGCCGAATTTGCGGACTGGCTGAACGACGGCATCGGCCGAAGCTATGACCGGGCCCGCATCAGTCGTTGGGAGTCGGGGGGCGAGAAGATCCCAGCGGCCGTCGCCAACTTCGTTCGAGCCAACTCGAATGCAGCTGAGGGAAAGCTCGTGCCCGGTTTGCGCGAAGCCCTCCTGGCCAGCAGCGACAAGCTATTTGGTGTCACGTCCAATCCGCCGGCTCACCAGACTGCATGCGTGGTTCTTGCGCTTGCCAACCAAAAGGGCGGCGTAACCAAATCTACCAGCTCCTGCAACCTCGCCTTCCTTTTGGCCGAAATGGGGAAGCGCGTTCTGCTGATTGACGCCGACCCGCAAGCGAGCTCGACCCAGAGCCTCGCGGTTAACCCGATGCAGTTGGAGGCCGAACAGCGCTCCCTCACCCACTTCTTGCTCAACGAAGGCGCTGATCCAGTGCACTTCCCGGTGAAGGTTTGCGATGGCGCCTTCGACCTTATCGGCTGCTCGATCACCTTGGCGCAGGCCGAGGGCCAGCTGAAATTCGGCCAGACGCAAGGCGATAAGGTTCTCGGCGAACGCCTTGCCCCTTTGAAGCCGTCGTATGACGTTATCATCATCGACTGCCCACCGCATCTGGGGGGGCTCACGGAGAGCGCGCTTATTTCCGCCGATCAGGTCCTGATCCCGACGATCTGCGAACCGATGGCAGTGCTCGGTGTCCCTCACCTCATCAAGACCATCCAAGACGTGAAACGGCGCGGCAACCCGAAGATAGAGATCCTAGGGATCCTGCCAGCCATTTTCGAGCGCCGCTCAACTATCGACGTGCAAACCCTGGGCGATCTGCAGGCTGCGTTCGGCGCGCACATCAAGGTGTGGGACCCGATCCCGAAGCGCAAAGACTTCGCCAAGGCGGTTCAGACCGGCAAGCCCTTGTTTGCCATCGTGCCGAAAGCCGACGGTATCGAGACTTACCGCTCCATCGCACACGCCCTGCTCGCTAAGGCCCCTGCCCTGGAGACGACGAATGGCTAAGAAGTTCGCTAACACCAACCCGGCATTCGGTCTCGCAGCGGCATCGATCGACCTTGACCGGGTTACAAATCCCGATTTTCCGGAGATCAACAAGGTCCCGCTCGCGGACATACACCCAAATCCGAACCAGCCGCGGAAGACCTTCGATGAAGCCGAGCTCGCTGGCCTAGCAGCCAGCATCGACGGGCATGGTCTGAAGCAGCCAGTTTTGATCCGCCGGCGTGCTGAAGGTGGCTACATGCTGGTGGCCGGCGAACGCCGGTTCCGAGCCCACCAACTGCTCGGGCGAGATAACATCCTCGCGATCATCGTGTCGGACCGGGAGGATGTGGAGGTTACCGCTCTTGTCGAGAACCTTCAACGTGTCGACCTCACGCCCGTCGAGAGCGGTCGCGGTCTCGTGCGACTGCAAGAGCGCGCATTGGCTAAGGGAGAGAAGCTAACCCAAGAGGACCTCGCGCGCTTTATAGGTAAAAGCCAGTCTGAGGTCACCCGCCTGCTGAACATCGTCAAGCTCCCCGCGGCCGTCCTGGTCGAGTACGAGGCCATTCAAAAGGAGGTTTCGAAGTCGGCGTTGTCGGAGCTTCTTGGTATCGACGACGAGGCCGTGACGATGCGCCTTTGGGACATGGTCAAGAACGGCGCGAGCGTTGCAGAGCTTCGCAAAGCAAAGGCCGCTTCCCGGGGCGACGACAACCCTGCTCCCGAAGCCGCGACGGCGCCTAGGGCTGCGCCCATTGAGAGAGCCCGAAAGCAGTGGCGCACCATGGCGACCAGCTTGTCCAAGCAGGAAATTCGATCCGAGGACCTGTCCACTGATGATGTGGACGATCTTCGGCGGTTGCGAGATGTGATCACCGGAATCATCGGGGAGTGACTGCGCTCGTTGGGCGCGCGGGATCTGTCCATAGCTCGTAGAGGCGACCATTTACCCGACGTCGGGTAAAAACGGGTGGACAAGGGCGGTGCGCCCGCTCCTCTCCTTTTACCCGACGTCGGGTAAAGTCTGAGCTACAGGGTGCACGGCTCACAGCTGGGCACGCTCCCCCTGCCCCAACCCACGCACCGTCGTATGCGAACAGTTGACGCCGGCTGGTCCGTAGAAAGACGCCGGATTTCAGCGTCTTTCGGAGCCGCGCGACCCAACGCGAAATCTCTATTATCCGCCCCGTACAGCGAACGGACGTAGCGGGAGTGGGCGTAGTGCGGATCAAATTCGGCACCTATAAGCCGGCTGAAGGCCCGGAAGAGATTCCAGTGTTCTGGGACTCCGAAAAGGTCATGAACTCCCACTTCACGGTGATCGGCCCATCAGGGTCGGGAAAGACCACCCGCCTGCGCCGGCTTATGGCCGGCATGTCTTTGGTCAACTCGCGGATCAGGTTCGTGGTCCTCGATCCCCACGGTGACATGGGCGTTTCGGGCGAGGATTCATTCCGGTTCAGCGCCACGTCCGACCTAGGACTGAACCCTCTCACCGTCCGCGAGGACCCGGACTACGGTGGCGTCACTCGGGCCATCGAAACCTTCCTAAAGACAATCAGCCGGACCAGCCGGCCGCTCGGCTCGAAGCAGGAGCACACCCTCCACAACATCCTACTCGACCTCTACGCCTACCTCGGCTTCCACGCTGACCGGCCTGAAACGTGGAACCTGCGCTATGATGACCGGCGTAATCCTGAGATGCCCAAGCGACACCCCACCGTGAAGACGCTCAAGTGGTTCATGGAGCGCAAGATGACCCAGGTGTTTCTGGGCACCAGTTCAGAAACCGTTGCCGCGCTCGACGATCTCAGCCGCAAGCTGCGCTCGATGGATCGCGCAATCAAGAAGGAGATCCGTGGCGAGGAGACCAGCGTGGACATCGACAAGCTCAAGGACAGATGCCGTGAGCTGTTCGAGCGGTTCCTTGAAGGTATGTCCGATGGCCAGGAGGTCAGCGCACTGTTCCGCTACGGGAACAAGGAGGTCCTCCAAAGCTGTTACGAGCGGATCTGCAATCTGGAGCGCTCCGGACTGTTTCGAGCCGATACATACGAGTTCGATCCAGCAGCAGCGATCTGGCGCTACGATCTGTCAGCGCTTTCGTCCGACGGCCAGAGGATGGCGGTCGATTTCATTCTGGATGACATCTTTGCAGCGGCCCGAGGAGAGGGTCAGAAACCAGAGACCGTCATGTTCGTTCTTCTCGACGAAAGCCACAAATTTGTGTCGCCTGAGGCTGATCATATCATCAGCGTATGGGCTCGAGAGGCACGTAAGTTCGGGCTCGGCCTGATCCTCTCATCACAGAACCTGACGGACTTTCCCGACGAGATCCTCGCACAGATGGGAACAAAGTTCGTCCTCGGCGTCGACCCGATCTTTCTGGATCGCGCCGCCAAAAAGCTGAAAGTCGAACCCCGACGCTTAGAGGGCATTCAGACGCACAAAAGCTCCATCATAGCCATCAAGAACAAGGGTGACAGCGGCACCCGATGGCTGGACATGACGCTGGTTTAAGAGCGGCAGTCCCTGCGAGCGTTACTGCGGCGGCCCCAAAATGCCGCCATGGTTTTGTACCATTGACCACGCTGCAGGTGACCGCATGACTTTATCGTTCAACTTCAGCCATGGCAGACACATCCCGATATCCGGGCTGGCCCTACACTTGTTCGGGAACTGACGGACGCGACTGCAGCCACTGCTACACGCTTTGGCGTGTCTGGGGCGGCTCCAAGCCGTTCTTGCAGATGATCGACCCAGAACCGTCCACGGCGAACGAGGACACCCGCGACCGAACAGTGACGCATACTGAGAAATGGGGCAGGGCGGTGAGCTTTGGCGCGCTCTGCATGACGAAGCTGTCCGCTATCCAGTCCGCGCGCGCAGGCGTAATACGCCAGGCGGCCGACCCCATCCGACCTGACAAAAATTGCTAATTAGGCACCATCTCCCTGAGCGACGGCCTTGTGATTGCGGCACGAGGGAACACGGGGAGTTTTTGGGGCCGTCTCCTCTTCCTCGCCAGAAGGAAAGGGAAGGGAAGGGAAGAGGCCACCGCAGCTTTCCGGTCTTGGTACGACCGCGAACGAGGTTCCGATTGACCCGCAAGCCCGCGGTAACCGCTAAGTGACAGACGACATCCAGCCGCGTCCTTGAAACCGAGAAAAGTCGAGATGTCTCATGCCTGCCAAGCGTCCGCACCGCCCTTTCTGGTCGGCTTTTACCCGACGTCGGGTAAAACACAGCTTCGACGAGCCAGTGCGACTTTGAACCTGTCCGGTCGCACCTATGCGCGTGCGATGCTGCGCGGCTTAAGGCAGAGGGCGGTGCCGGGAGCAAACCGCGCCTCCCAGACCTCAGGTTTTTACCCGACGTCGGGTAAAACACCGCTTCGACGATCTATGAAGACCTATGAACTGTCGGGTGCAACTCATTGGCTTCGGGTTCAGCACTCAAAAGGACCTGGAGCGCGGGTACTGCCGGCTCGGCCATGGCTCCCGGCGGGCAGCACCGATTTTCAAGGCCGTTGATCCTGCTTCGGTAGCAATCGAACGTGACTTATTCAGCTATGAGGGCTGTCCGCTCGCAGGCTCACCGCTTGGCGACGCCCTTGAGAACACTGTCGGCACTGAAGGGCAGGGCGGACAAAAGCAGGTGGCCCCCCTGTCGGCTCGAAGTACGCAACGCAATGCTCTTGGATCACCTGGCACAATCAACTGCGTCGCGGTCGAACAGCATGTCGTCCATTTGGCGAGTGCCGTCTGCCGTGCTTTGCACTCTACACCCGGGCTATGCTGCCCCCGTTCTCCGCAGAGCCCCTCATTCCTGTCCTCGTGACACGCGAAAGAAATGCTCGGCGTATTGCCGACACAACTCTGCTTCGACCGCATCGCCACTACGCTCCGCGTCAGCTGCACGGGCAAGCCATTGAGCTTGTTTCTGCTGTGCCGTTCCATTCACTCGGCTCGCCGGCCGCACGCCGCCCTGAGAGAGGCTGCTCTGTGACCGTGCCTTGCCGAATGCAGGCCTCGAAAACTGCTTTCCCATGGGCTTTGAGACTGACATTCTGTTTGCGTCTTTCTGATCAGGTGCGCTTGAGCGTTTTGAAGGTGCCGACAGCATACCACCGCTTCCGCTGACCTGGGCAATCAACTGCCAAAGAGCCATCCAGCCGCTATTCGCCGTCATTCCTAGCCTCGTGGACTTTGACCCCGCGACTGACCAGCACCTTCTCTAGCGCATGCCCGACATCACCTTCCCGATCCTCTTCAATGCTGAGCATTGGGGACGATGCAGGCACAAAGCGCCGATGGCGAAACCGAGGCCCATTTCCTCAACATACTTCTTGGAAAGGGCTTTGGGCCGCTCCGAAGCGCTCTATCCATCGCCGCGCTAAAGCGATATCGCTCATTGACCCGTTAACAGATATCTCTTATTTTGGCCTCGACGACCAGTGGAGTGAAGCCATTGGCGACCTCCCCCGTCAGAAGCAATGAGTATGCACAGCACTGTGAAGCTGAGCCCTCTCGGCCCCATCTGTGAGTTCGGCAGTGTCGCCGCGCGCGGCTTCAAGGCCGCTTTGGAGGCGCATAACCGACTAGATTACTTCGGCCAGAAGGTAGCCTTCCCGGCCGGGTGGGCGATGATCCCAGGTAGTCCATCGCCCGGCGCCGTTCTGCTGAATCCGGCATGCCTTACCACAGCCCCAGTGTCACCTTTCCAAATGCCCACTGCAGCCGCTGCATAAGGAGTTCACCTACGATGAGCAACAATACCAAGCCGAAGCAGACCCGCGGCCGCAAGAAGCAGGGAGCCAACCCGATTGACGCGCATGTTGGGGCTCGCATCCGGTTACGTCGAACCCTTCTTGGTATGAGTCAGCAAAAACTCGGGGAGGCCATTGGTCTCACCTTTCAGCAGGTACAAAAATACGAGCGCGGGGCGAACCGCATCAGCGCGTCACGCCTATTCTATCTAACGCGCGTGCTTGATGTGCCCCTGTCCTTCTTCTTCGATGACATGCCGTCTCATGTTGCGGCGGCCCCGGTCGACGAAGACGGCGCAGCAGTGATCGGCGAGCACTCCGGCAGCGCCTACGAGCCGGATCCGATGGTCAAGCGCGAAACTCTGGAGCTGGTCCGTGCCTACTACACCATCAGCGACCTGTCCGTGCGCAGGAGCCTGATCGACTTGGCGAAGGCCCTAACGAGGTTGAGCTCTTCCGATCCCGGTTAAACTCAATGTCGTAACTACGCAGCGACGACCAAGAGCCCGCCGCGGATGACCTTCAGGCGATCACCGCCGGGCTCAAGGGAATTTCAAGATTTTGCTAGGGCGCCCGACCGGCACCGGCGCACGGGCAGCTTCCCGGTGCGGGTCGGCGACGCACAGCATCTCTGGCCAAGTGCGAGCGGCATCAAGGCACTCTTCCTAGGCTTAGCGCTCCGCGGTCCATGGCATGACGCCATGCAGGAGCGCATTAAGAGCCAGGGCACGGTCACGATAGATTGGCGCGGGCTTCCCATCCCGGCGCACGCCACGCGCCCAGTACGCAGGCGTTTCAACGCTGCTCAATCCAAGCATGGCCGCGATTTGCCGGAAGGGAACGGGCTTGCCCAATTCCAACTCCTGTCCCATTTCCGCCCGCCACCGCTCAAAATCCTCGGGCGGCATCACGCCTTTCTCCTCGTCCCACGCGAACGGCGGCAGTCCCTCCGCAAGCGCTGCACAAGCCAAGGACATGTAGGCGGGGATGGTCGTGGGCGTGTTCGTGCCACGCTTTGCGCCTCGCAGCATCTCGTCGATGCGGCTCATGCTGAGACCCAGTTCTTGCGCCGCCTTGGAGTGGGTCCACTGCATCGTGTGCAGCCACCAAACGAAGGCTTCACTGGTCATAATCGCCGCATTAACTGCTCTGGGCATCGTCGTGTCCGAAGTCGAGGTCATGTTTCCGACCGTTACCACGGACGGGCCTGAAGTCCCAGTGCGGGTGCGATCGGGCGGCATTATGCTGGTCATTCGATGTCCTTGTGCGACGCCCATCGATCCTGCGGTGCGGCCGGCGGGGGCCGTCTGGGCGCGCGCTGCTGAATCGCTCACTCGGGCCGGATGCCCTAAGATCAGCGATAGAGTTCTGATCCTGTGATAGGAGCCGTCGGGTTTGGGCTGCCCCCTCGGGAGACCGGCTGTTCGACCGGGCACGTATGGAGGACTGTCTGCAGTGCCTGGAGTTCCCGCTCATCGGCGGTGAGCTGCCACTTGTGCTTGATGTAGATCCAGCGCCGGACAAAGAAGCACCGTTCGGCCTCCCCTTCAGGCAGCCAAGCCTCGGGACCATAGGCGCCCTTTCGCTGATTTATCTCGCGACCGGTCACAACCAGGTTCTCCATGTCGTTGAAGAACCGATGTCGGACCGCGGTCTCCCACCGATACCCTCCGGAGTCGTGCGCTTCCTGAACTGGCACGACGTGATCGATGTCCGTGTTCTTGGGATCGGTAATTTCAGCCCCGGTCCAGGCATCCCGCCAGAGCCCCGCTACGACCTTGCAGTTTCGGAGCCTCGGCTGAACGAGCGAGGTGGCAGCCAGCACCGCGTGCCGCGTTGTCAGGCACCCTTCTACAGGCTCCCAATCGCCCCAAGCCTTGCGGTCATAGCCCTTGCGCATTTCGGCGGCCGCCGGCGGCAGTTGCTGGGCCGCTACCGGCTGGGCAGCGGCGGAGGCCACCATTGCGGCGGCGATGAGGATGGCGAAGCGGGGCATCGAGCGTGTCCGTGTCGATGGGACGAGAGGCGGGGCGGTAATCACGCGGAGAGGATTGGGAAGAGCTCGGCTTCGGTAGGCTCCGGGATTTCGCTCCACGGCCGTCCGATCCGAGGCGTCGCCTGCCAACCTTTGCTGCCATCCGGGAGCTTCTTAGGGTCGAACGGCTGAATCATCCCGGCTCTGGCCAGTTCATCGAAAGCCGCTAGGGCACGTGAGCTGATGAAGTGCGGGGGCTCGAAGGTTATGGTCGTCACGGCGCCCATTCCGAATAGGCGGTAAGCGACGACTTGGGCGTCTCTGGACAGCGTGCTCATGGTGTGATGGCTTCCTTCATCGGGTCGGTCAAATGAGGCGCGGAACGTACGAGACGATAACCCCCAGCCAGAACCCGAACAGAACGCCGAAGAGCATCTTGGTCCGGGTGTTCGGCTTGTTGTCGTTGGCGGGCGGCATGAGGTGTCTCCAGAGGGCGTTATGTGCAGTGACGGTTCTCGAAGTGCTGCGCCGGCCGATTGGTGGTTGGATCGAGGGCGGCCGCGCCGTTGAGCGACAACTGGATCACCGCAGTCTTCAGGCCGATCAGCCAGGGGTGCAGATTGCCGGACGGGCTGTCGATGCCGGCCAGCATCTCGTCGATGTAGGGAACCCGCATCAGCGTATCGGCAAAGGTCTGCGCCTGGTGGATATCCTCCCAGCAGGACAGCAGACGTCCGTTGTCGCGCCAGAACACAAGCCACCACGTTTCACCTGCGATCTCATGCAGGCACACACCCATCGGGCCGTGTCCAAACACGACGCGCGGATGGGCGGGACCATCGATGGTGGCGACGGTCACCGGGGTGTGATCGCGAACCCATTCGGCGGGGCAATGGATCACATTCTGTTCGATCTCGGCGAGGCTGGGGAAGGGCACTTTCGAATTTCTCATGGTCATGGCATCCATTATGACGGACTGGGCGCCGGCGGCGCGTCGGCGAAAGACGTCGGTTTTGACCGTCTTTCCCGACGGCTCTAGGCCGCGAGCCCCTTCTCCTTCGCTTGGTGGCGCACCCAGCCGCGGTGGTAGTTCTTGGCTCGGGCGATCCGTTCGAGGTCATCGACGGAGCTGGCGAGCCGCATCAACGTGCGATAGCCGCCGGTCTTGAGCTGATCGTCCGACATCGACGCGATCACCCTGCGCCGATTCACCTTGCCGTCACCGGGCACGGAGAGGGCCGCCAGTTTGCGCGCTGGCAAGGCCTCCCCGCACTCCTGACAGTGCTGTCGACGATCGTCGACACGCGTAACCCGAAAGCAGCTGCGACAGCGGTGAACGGGTGTGACGTCACGGTGCTCGTGGCCGCCGTCAAGAGACCATGCCCGCTCCTCGTCGAGCATGCCGTGCTCCAGGGTGTTGCCCACCATGTCGATTAGAATGCCCCTGACCTTTCCAACGGATGGCCGCGTGAACCGGCCGCCCTGCTGCTGGAAGAGTCCAGTGCTCTTGGTTGGGCGGAGCATGACCCCAACTTCGACATTTGGTACATCGGTGCCCTCGGAAACGAGCTCGCAGCTGGTCAGCGCCTGCAACGTTCCGTCGGCAAGCCCCTTAAGCCGGGCGATGCGCACTTCCTCCGGCATCTTTCCGTCCACCGGCGCCGCCGCGTACCCAGCCTTCGTGAGTTGCTCCGCAACGTGGACGCAATGGGCGCGGCTGACGCAGAAGAAGATCGTGGGGCGACCGGAGGCGAGGCGAGCGTACTGTTGCACAGCAGGCTCGGTGACGTCCGGGTTGTTCAGAATGCGTTCCAATTCCGACGTCGAATAGTCGCCACAGCTGATCCGGACGCTGCGGAGATCCAGGTGAAGGGGCGGGGCATAGATGTCGACAGGGACGAGGTATGCCTGCTCGGTAAGCCAGGACATGCTCGGCCCCTCGACCGCCGTATCGAACACGAGTCCAAGCCCGGTGCCGTCTGCCCGAAACGGCGTCGCTGTCACACCGAGACGCAGGGCTCGATCCAAGGCATCGAAGACCCGCATGTACTTTCCGCAGACGGCGTGATGCGCTTCATCGACGATAACGAGCCTAATCTTCGTCAGGAACGGCGCATAGTTGTCCAGACGCGACGCCAGCGTGTCGATGGAAGCGACATAGACATCCTCCTGCGCCAGCATGCGGCCGGGATAGATCAGCCCGTGCGGCAGCCGCAGGCGATGCAGCGTCTGAGACGCCTGGCTCAGAAGTTCCCACCGGTGGGTCAGGATCAAGGTCGGCCAGCCAGCCCCCGACACGATCTCCGCGACCTCCACAAATGTGGTGGTCTTGCCACCGCCCGTCGGCAAGACGTAAAGCGGGTGGCGGCGCTGCCGGAGGACACGCAGGATCTTCTCGCGATCCTCGACCTGGTAGGGACGAAGTTGACGACGGCTCATGTTTGCCTCAGACGCGCATCGCGGCGATCAGGCCGCAGCAAGGTGGCGGCCACGCTTACCGGTAGCGTGGGCCTGGGTGATGCAGTTGATCGCGTTCATGGTCGCATCACCGCCCATTGTGCAGATCAGATCGGCGTTGCTTTTGCGCCCATAGACCTCGATGTTCCCCACCGGGAAGCGGTCGGTCTGAATGACGATAGGGATCATGGCCCACCCTGTGCGACTTAGGTCTCTTGACGACCACGTTAATCGTACAGAGCGCATCATTCAAGAGATGATGACTCACCAGGGCAAAATACTAATCTTTCTTTATTGTCGCACCCCGACAATTATCTGCGGCGTCCGACTCTAACAATCACGAAGTGGCGGCAGTCACTTCTTACACACCCACGTCTTCCACACATTGGTCGATTTGGGTGCCGCCCCCATCCGGCAGTGCCTCGGCAGCTGTCCCGGCCCCGAGCGAACGGGTCAGCTCCCTGAGGACGCGGCGGTCCTCAGGCCGGAGCTGGCGGGAGAGAAGCAGAAGCTCGCGTTCATGGTCTTCCAGCCAAGGCAGAAACAGCGCCAATGGAGCCACAGGACCAGTATGCGGATCGGGAGCTGGGCAAGGGTCATGGCCTGTGAAGGTCCGCAACCCAAGCTGAGTGCGCTCGTCCCCCGGACCGGGGCTCAGCGCACGTTCGGCCGTCATCCAGGTTCCCCGGCAACTGGCACAGGTACGCTTGCGGCGGATGCTGTTGTCGGACTGGGTGCGGGTCTCGGTGACACCGTTGAGCGTGCTGCCGCAGCGTGGGCAAGCCATCGCGCTAGGCTTTGCTCGTCCGCTTATCTTGGCGATGGTTGTGTTGCTGCCAGCGGCCATGGTCGGCTCCCGTGTGAAGTCACGGGCTGGAAGTGTAGCGATTCATCCGCCGACCCGTCCCACTCGAAAGACGTCGGTTTCCGTCGCCTTTCGCGCGCACATCGCGAAGTCAGCCCTCACCCTCCCGCTGGCTGTCAATCACGGCAAAGCTGTCCATGCTGCTGTCGTTGTCGGAGATGCGAGTAGACCAGTCGTCCATGCGGGCAATCCGTTCAGCCTTTCGCTCGGCCTCCGCAGCACTGCACGCGTGCACGCAATAATCCGCGCCGATGCTGGCGCGAACCCGGACGATATAGGGCACCGGATTACCTTCTGCTTCAATCTTCTCCATGCCGGAGTCGGTGTCGGACAATGGAACACCGACGTGCTGAACATCTGCGGCGATGGCTTGCCGGTACCCTGCCAGACGCTGGCATAGGCGTTCGATCTCGGTATCGTCGAGGGAGCCCTCCGGATGGTCGAACTCGCTTTCGTCGGGCACTGCCGAGCTGGTCTTGAGGAATTGCAGCAGGACCAGAAGGCTGGCCGCTTCCTTGTCGGAGATCGTGATCTGGGTGTCCATGTCGGCATTCTCGCTTTCGGGCTGGCGGGGGAGGGCGCGCGACGCGTGGTCACGCGCGCCACTCAGATCAGGCGGCTTCCTCGTTCGCGCCGGTCACCAAGCTGCCTTCTTCCTCCGCGGCAGCGAACGCCATTCCGGGCGGCAGCCACTGCTGGATGCCAGCCACCATATCCTGCGGGATCGGAGCATCGGCGGCGGCGGCGACAGGACCAAGTTCCGAGAGCATGATGGCGTCGGGCGATCCAAACCAACGGTCGAGCGTGCTGACCATCTGGGCCTTCTTGGCGGGGGCGAGTGTCTGCACCCCCTTGCCGACCACGGCCACTTCGTCCAGCACGAACCCCTTCGACACGCGCGACCAGAACTCCGG
Organism: Azospirillum oryzae; assembly: GCF_008364795.1. Lineage (GTDB taxonomy): Bacteria > Pseudomonadota > Alphaproteobacteria > Azospirillales > Azospirillaceae > Azospirillum > Azospirillum oryzae. The sequence continues at coordinate 166,160 of NZ_VTTM01000013.1, forward strand.
CGCGGTTGGCCTCCATGTGCGAGCCGGATCGCATCCGATCTCGGTGCCGATATGCTCAACCACGTCATCCCGCTTTCCGCCATGCTCGGACAAGCTGACGCTGATCGTCTGCGCGAACAGCACGGCCAGGACCGCATCCTTGTCCGCATCGGACAGGCTGTGGATCGTCTGAAACAGCGGCAACGCTTCACGCCCGCTGTAGCCGTCCTCCGGTTCGATCATGCTCTTGAAGGCGTTAAGCATTTTGGCGAGGGCAGCACCAGCGGGCGTCTCGCCCATCTTCACCACGCTCCCCGAGAGCCGCTCAAAATGCCCCGACAGGTTCGATGCCGCCGCCATGTTGCAGCGCATGGAGAGCTTCACCCATAGCGTATAGATCAGATAGCTCTTCGCGTACTGCGGTTCCTGCGCAAGAGCCAGCTGGAAGGCTTGAGTTCGGTGAGCCTCCAGGTCTGTGACCAGAGCCGCCGTATACGGCCCTCGCGCAGGCTTGCTCGCGCATCTATCGGAACAGGTCTGCATGAGCGTGCCAGCGGACGCCGCTTTCGCGGCCTCGCCTTCACCAGCCGCGTCCGGAGCGATGTAGCCCTCGCGCAGATCGAAGTCGCCGTCGCTGCCGATCAGCACGAAGACCCCAGCCTTGGCTCTCAGTTCGGCGCTGTAGAACCGCCCCTTCGACGCATCGATCCTGGCAATCAGGCGCTTGAGTTCGGCCATGCGGTCGAGGTCTTCCTGCGGAATCTCGGGAGCGTCCTCGTCGCCCTCATCGAAACCGTCCTCGTAGTCCCCCTCATCTTCGTCGTCCTCCAACTCTGCATCATCCTCCACGGATGCAGCGCCGCCGGGCCTGCCGACCGTGAGTTCCGGGTGATAGCGGGAGAGGATCTCGTTGTGCGCAACGACCAGAGCCAAGCGCTCGTCTTCCTGATCGGCCGTGAGTTGACGTTCCTGGTCCGGTCGAGTGCTCCGCATCGACGCGAACACCGCATGATCGTATTCCAGCATCGGCTTCGCCCATGCCCAGCCTTCGGCGACCAGCCGGTCGCACTCCCGCCGCAGTTTTTCGGTGGCAATCTCCAAGGCGGCGGTGCGGTCGTCCAGATAAGTCCCATCCTCCTTGAACAGGTCCTCGGTGACGGGCAGGCCCTTCGCCACGTAGTCCGCGCGAACAAAGGTCCCGAGCTTGGATGTCACCGGCACCCGCTCTTGCGCCAACTCTTTCCGGATATGGTACGGGTGCAGCGAATGAGACTGCTTGAGCGCGTCGTAAACACGCTCCTGGATGGCATGATCGTCCGACAACGTGAACGCCTCGCACACGTCCTTGTCGATCTTGCCGTCACGGAACAGGTCCAGCAAACGTGGGCTAAGCCGCCCCAGTTTCAGACGCTGTTGGACCGCACGCACCGGGAGTCCGAAGCGGATGGCAATGTTCTCAGCTGTCTTGCCCTGCTCCAAAAGCGCGGCAAACGCACGGTACTCGTCCACAGGCGTCATATTCACTCGCTGGACATTCTCCGCAAGCGACACCTCTTCGGCCTCGTCAGCCTCCCGAACCGCGCAATCGACGGCGTAAGTCCCGTCGATCTCGCCTTTGGTCCGCAGGAGTTCCAGAGCGGCCAGACGCCGCCCGCCGCCAACGACTTCAAAGGTGTCGTCGTCGGCCTCGGTCGGAATGACGATCAGGTTCTGGAGCAAACCCCGCGCCTTGATATCAGCCGCCATAGACTGGACATCAGCAAACGGATAGGTCTTCCGAACGTTACGGTCCGACCGGCGGAGATTTGAAAGGGCAATCGACTTTATCATGGTATGTGTTCCTGCTGTAGTGCGTTGGGGAAACGCGATGCACAGGGACAAATACATCGTACAGAGCGCATAAGAGCAAGCGCAAAAATGCGATACTCAAATCTTTTTTCTATCGTCTAGGTCGAATATTTGTCAACGCCCCGACGTCAGAAGCAGACGACAGAGATCCTCACCGTCTCTTTTAGAAAATGGCGTTCCCCAAAAAATATTCAGTGAGTGTCGGCTCATGCGGTGCCGGGTATTGAAATTAAATACCGTTTCTGGCGGCCAGCACACAGCCAAAACAATGGGCAATGAACGCCCTCGTCTGCTCCGGGTAAGCGCGCCGCAAAAGGAGTGAGGACGGCGAAGCCTCCCGCGCCGTCCTCTTCCCGTTTTGCGACTTCAACACTGCGCCCCCCTGGATGGGATCACCCCGGTGCAATTGAGATCACCGCGCCACGGATCACTCCGCTGATTTCGAACGGATAGGTTCCCGCCAGAGGATAGATCTCCTGATCGTATCCGACGACTATTGTCCCGCTCAGACGTGCGACGCGCAGCGTGTTCGAACCGGGTTTCCGGTCGGCGCGCTCAATCTCAATGAGTGCGGTTTCACCCTCGGCCAGAACAACGGGTACTGGGAGCGCCGGTCGCCAGTCGCGCCTCGTCCTGACAAGACCGTCCCCGACCGGCACGTTCACCACGCCGCCCACGATTAGGATGCGCGAGTAGGCGCTTGCGATCGGGTTGCTGGGAACCGGCACCGGAACGGGGTAGGGGACCGCACCACCCCAAGGCCCCAGCATCGGCCCCGCGAACACTCCGCCAGCATTGAGCCGCGCCATGTAAGCCGCCCGCTCCTGGCGCCGGGCGGCAAGCTCCTCTGCACGGCGGCGCTCCTCGGCCGTATCCAGTTCCGCCTGTTTGCTGCGCGCCTCAAGCTGCTGTTCGGCCGACAACGCCTTGAACTCGGACTCCGACATGCCCAACGGATACCGAGCGCACGCCGCCACCCCCAGGAGGGCGAAGGGAACGGCAACGAGCTGGATCAGCCTCATGAGAACAGCGCCTCCCGTACGGATCAATGCCATTCCCACACGGCAGGATCGGCGCCATCGGCAAAGATCACGACCGCATAGGTTTCCTTCCTCCCGCCCATTTCCATACCCGGCGCCCCCATGGGCATGTTGGGCACCGCGATGCCTCGGGCATCGGGTCGCTCGGTCAGCAAGCGCTTCACGGAACTGGGCGGGACGTGCCCCTCAAGCACATAACCGTCAATCGTGGCGGAATGGCACGACCAGAGGGAGTCAGGCAGGCCAAGTTCAGCCTTCTTGCGCGCGAGATCGTCGACCATGACGACAGTCGGATGGAACCCCTCGGCCTCCATCCGCTTCACCCAGGCGCCGCAGCATCCGCAGGACGCGTCCCGATAGACCCGCAGCTCAGGGACGCTGGCGGCGGCGAGCGGCTGTATGGCGACTGGTACGACGACGCCGGTAGCGGCGAGAGCGAGGGCTCCACGAAGGAAGCTGCGGCGTTCGACATGGATCATGGTGCACCTGTTGAATGGGCCGTTTCCGTTGCCGGGAGATTAAACCGGCAAGGGTGACGCTCTCGCCTTAGAGAGACGCTGATTATCGTCGCCTTTCCGCTGTGTCGTCGGACTTGGACAGCCGGCGAAATGCCCGAACGGGGGTGCGGCCGCGGCTTTTTTGCGGGCACGGTCAGGCAGCCAAGGGGAGGGCGCAGGCCGCATCCAGGCCCTGGTCTGCAGCGTCCGTATCGTCCAGGAGGTCGGTTGCCCACCCCAGAATCAGGTTTTCGGTGATCTGGTCGTGTTCCATTTCTCCGTCCTCGATGAGCTGACGGATTTCCTCCTTCGCCCGCTCGATGCAGGCCTCGAAATCGTTCTTTGGCGCCGCGGCGACGGAAGCAAGGAGTGGAAGGGCCTCCTGGAACACGAACCCGCCCTTCTTCAGCCGTCGGGTCTGGCGGTTCATCCAACCGGTCATCACCTCGGCGCAGTATGCGTCCGTTTTCTTGAAATCGGGATCCGCTATAGGTGCTTGCGGCTCCAGGCCGGGCAACGGAAGAGCGATCTGAGCCTTATCGGTCTTGCGCCCGCCATGAGTGCCACGCCGGCGATGGAAGGCCTCCCAACGCGCCGTCTTACCCCAAGCTTGGCTATCGACCGAGATGACCCTCGGGTGCTCACGGCACAGCTCCATGGCCTCTCCGTGCAATCCGAAGAGGTGAACCCGACAGTTGGCCGGTAACCAACGATCCAGATGCGAGAGGATTTGGAGAACGCCATTCGGGCCGTGCGGCTGCCGTCGGCAAAAGGAGCCGATTCCGACGACCGAGTGCTCCGAGAGCCACGGCATGCGCTCGATGCAGCGCCCGTAGTCCGCGGCGTGCCAGCCCTGCACCACAGGAGCAAAGCGGGCGATGGAGCCCGCCTCGATGGCTAGGTTTCGGCAGAGCACGTTGAGGCGCACTGTGCGGGAGATCCGGTCATGAACCTCAGTAGTCGAGCCGGCCACTTCCGGCTCGACGCAATAGTCCATGCTATAGAAGCGCACTACCGGCAGGGAGCTGGCGAAGGTGATGTACTCCTGCGGCCCCCAAGGCCAGCCCGAGTATTGCTTCATGGCCGAGTAACCGCCACTGTCAAGCTGAAGGTTCATCCCGCTTGCATTGGCGAAGGTGCTTCCGTCGAAGCCGTCGAAGTATGGAATGCCCAGATCGTCCTTTCGGTACACCGCAAATGCGTTAGCGCTGACAAGCACCGGAACGCCAAGTTCACGAGCGCGGGAAAGGAGCGGCCCTTTGCGAAGATGAGGCAAGCCTAAGATCATCTCGACCATGATTGGTGACTCAGTGCATTGGGGGAACGCACTAAGAATATCGTACAGAGCGCGCGCTCACAATAAAAACGTGGCTCGTTAGCCACCCGTTCATTGAAATTTACGGGGCAGATTATTGTTCAACTCTGACAGTGGCCGGCACTATTCCAAAGTCCGAATAGTACATTGACACCAGCTTTGCATCGGCGACCGGTATGCTCAACGCGTTCAGGCAAACCGCCCGCCGTGCCTCTTCGGTTCTGACAGTAACGGGAACCGCTGCCACAGCTCGACCAAGCCGGCACTTTCACCGTACTCCCGAGATATGAGGCAGATGGCGAACGCGCCGCGTTCGGATAGCACAAGCAAGCTCTAATCAGATCACTTCAGTAGAAGTGGTGGTGAGAACGTCGCTGCTTTCGAGGTGAGGCCGGTCAACGAAGGCCTGACGTGGCACCGGGACATGCATCGGATAGGGTCGCTTCGAGGCCTGCCAGCGGTCCAGAAATTCGCCAAGGTGTGGCCGCGTGCTTCTCTCTCGCGAAAGGCAGTCCACCAAGCTGTCGATGCTCGCGTTGTGGCCCGCCGGGTCCGTTCGTCCAGTGAGCAGCGCCCATCGAATGTAGGCGATGTAGAGGTTCAACGTGTCCGTCTCGCAGTACGCCCGCACCTTCTCGACCTCTCCGCGCGCCATCATGTCGGCGACTTCCGATCCATGGCCGAACCCAGCTTTCCCAGGCAACCCAAGCATGTTCGAAATGTCCTGCAGGCCGATCCGCTGTCCAGCGCCGTAGTCGGACACCTGCTCCATTAGATCGCAATGCCAGTCTGGCTGGTAACGCTGCCCGTAGTTGGTCCATTTGTCTCCCGACTGGAACCACGCGGCTGCCTGGATGCCGTACAGCATCGCCCGGAGCCGCAGCACTGGGAGGTCAAACCCACGCCCGTTCCAGGAGATGACACGCGGACGCACCTTGCCGAAGCGCTGCCAGAACCCCCGAAGGATGCGCTCTTCATCATAATCGAGATCTCCGCCCGATCGGCAGCTCCGGATCAGGTAACGCTCAACGCCGGAGCTACGATCGATCTCCGCCTCGACAAACGACACGGCGACAATGCGGTGACAGTGATGCGGCGGAAACTTCTCGGCCGGCCAGTCCGCCGGGATGATCTCGGCGTCGGGGATCGTCTCAATATCAAGGGCGAGGAGCGTGTCGTGCATGGTAAAACCCCCGGGAGGAGCTGGGGAGTGTGCGTTGCGAGCCTGTGACCCTGCAACGGCAAAGATTGAGCCCGGTGCCGGTCTGTCTTAGCCGACGACTGCTCTCGACCAGGATCAGAGAACACGCCCATGACCGCCGCAGGCCGGGCATCCCTCACGAACCGAGCGAAGGCCGGTTTCAGGGTCGCCGGGACCACATTCCAAGCAGCCGTGCGTGCGCCGCCAGATGACTGTCACCTCGTCCTCGATCTCTGTTAGTGCGGCACGGAATTCGGCCAGCGTAAAAGGTAAGGCGAGAAGCCGCTCAGGCGGCGCCACATCGATCCCCTCGACGTTACTGCCCAGCCGGACCCCTGTTACCCGGTAAGCGGTCTCAGCACGCACCATGGCAATCCACGCGCCGCAGGCCGTCTGGTCGTAGACAAACCTCGACAGCGCATCTTGGGTCGCGTCGATACCCAGCACGCGTGCCAAGTCGTGGATCGTGGTAAGGCGCTCGGCGTCGGCCGCCGTTGTCTCGCCCGGACGATAGGAGGGAATGGTCATGAGGATGCCTCCGGTGCAGGTTGGCCCAACAGCGCCCAGAAAGGGTGTTCGGGCTCAGGCATGGAAACGTGATTGGAACGGCGCGTCGCCCAGTGCATATAGCTGGCAAGGCACGCTCGCAGCTTCTGCTCCATGACAGGCGTCCACAGCAACGCATGCTCCTTGGCCCACATCCACGCGCCGGCCTCGCTGCACAAGCGGGTCTGAGACTGCCAGGGGCCGAGGATGTGGCCGACTTCGTGTAGCGCCACAGCATAAGTGGCCGCCGACTTCACCGGACGGATCTTCACCCGCCGTTCCTTGCGGAAGGCGCGGCCGCCGCGGGAATGCCCCTCGATCACGATCTCATGCGTTTCGCAGAGATGCGCGATATGGGCGGCCATCTGGGCGACGGTCACCCTGCTCACGCCGCGAGCGCCCCGATGCTCTTGGTCTGGCGCTGGTGAGCGGTGAGATCGAGGCCGATTGCCACCGTATCGGCCGCCCGTTCGAGAATGTCATCGGTGATGACCTGGAGAGCTCGCCGCAGCGCGGGGAAGGGGCCCCGGAGTCCGTCTTCGACAACTGCCACTTCGGCGTCCGCTGGAGCCTGTCGGGTGGCGGGAGTGTAGCGCACGGCGTCGACGGCCCAGAGCACGGCGGGAGCGCCATCGTGCTCGCCAAGGTGGGGGCGCACGTAGATGTGGCCGTCAATGCTGATCTGGAGGCTGGGCTCGGCGCCGCCAAAGTCCTCGACGTTCACCGAGGTTCTGGTCAGGCCGATCACGACCAGCCCGGCCCGGAGGTGCGGCGTGAGGGCCTCTAAGTCGGACTTCGACGGCAGGGACGGGGGGAGAGTGGCGCTCACAGTGTCCTCGTTGCGGGCCGCTCCTTGGCAGCCCTGTTGGGTGATGGGAAGGGTGTCGCGTTACGTCTGATCGTCGGACCCGCCAGACGTCACCGTCCGGGCTTTCCGCCGTCGTCATGAATCGCGTTCGGATCGATACCCAGGACCCGGCAGGCCAAGCGGCGTAGAGCGCTCTTCGGGGACCGATGTGCAGGCTCGTGGAACATCCCGCAGGAAAAGGACCCGTTTGCGTTCTCGCGGATCACGCCAACGCACGCGCGGCCAAAGATGATGTGCCAGGAGCGATCTTCCTCTTCGACCATGCGGAAGGCCTGCGCACGCATGATCTGTTGGGTCAGTTCGTGCCCTCGCGGCATCCGGTTCCGACGCGTGTGGTTGGCCTGGATCTCGATGTATTTGTCGGCCACCCGAAAGTGATCCCGATACGACGGGTGGTGATGCTCGCCACGCATGGCGTCGTCCTTCTTGCGCGGGATAGGGGAGGGGAAGGGACGGCAAGACATGCTCACCGTCCCAACTGCTCAACCGGGAAACGTTACCCGATGGCCCGCACGCAGGCGTCCACGCACGGCAGATCACGTTCACGCGCGGCGTTGATGAGGCAGCTGAGATCAATGATCCTCGCCATTATGCTGCCTCCCGCTCGAAGCCATCCGCCGCATCGGAGAACAGCGCCCAGGTGGATGTGATGTCGCCACCATCGGGTCCGGTCACGTAGACCGACACCCCATCGTCGGCACGCTTAACGGTCACGGTCAGGCGGTCAGCCTGTACTTGGACAGCAGCATTGGGCTCGTTCAGCACGCAATGCCGGCGGGCTTCGTCTTCCACCGGCCCGCGCTTGCCAAGCGTGGCACCGATCATTTCGCGAAATCCGTCCAGTAGCTCCCACACCGCCGCCGTGTCCGTGTACTGGACCGCACCACACAGATCCGAAAAGGCAGCGATCCGGCCTTCCATTTCCAACAGCAGGTCCCGCATGGCGGGTGCTTGGGCGAACGTCGCAGCCAACGCTTTAGGTGACAGGCCGAGGGCCTTCATCACGGTGGCATCCCCGCCCAGCGGCACATAGGCGAAGAGGTTGCCGGGATGGCCTCCCTCCTTGAACATGGCCTCCGACACGTCGCCGACGGCAAGACATGTGGCTTCCGAAGTCGGGTCACCTGCGATAAGGCCGATCGTGGTCATGTGATGAGCGTGCAGCGTCTTCATCGCTCTCTCCCGCTCAAGCAGCCAGCAAGATCGCCTGGGCGCCGACATCGGACGCGGCGGGCGACGGTGCATCGGTGAGCGGTGGCAGACCTTCCTCGACCAACCGAAGTTCCGCCAGCAGCGCCTCGAAGCGCCCTTCGGCAATTGCCTGCTCAATGTCCCGATAGGCGGCGGTCACCTTGCCGCGCTGGGTCGCCTTGTGGGCGATGATCTTGGCCCCGTCGAACAGGATCGCTTGCCCATCCGCCTCATACTTGGCATCGGACGTGCGCTTGTAGGCAACGCCGTGCGAGCGCAGGAACGCCTCCAGCGTTTGGAACTCGCCGTTCGCCGCTTCATCGTCACAAAGGCGGAGCGTCTCGCCCAAACGGATCGTCTCGTCAATCAGGGTGAGGACTTCCTCCTGCAGAAGCGGTCCCTCTCCATACTCAAGCCCGACGCCCTGCTCGGCCACGACGCGAGCCAGAGACTCACGAAGAAAATGGGGAAGCGGACCACCGATCATGATCGCAGCAGCCATGTATTCTGACATGATGCACCTCGCAATTGGACCCGTCCGATGGGGAGGTCGGCGGGTTAGCGCAGTTTCCGGCGCCGAATAGGCCTACAATATGTGCGCTTTGTACGATTTTCAAGAATTAAATCAGACCAACTTACGCTATTTTGGTCTTCGCCAATGTACCGTGCCGTGCCTCCCCTTAATTATTTTAACTTTTACTTCGCGTCCTGGTAAGACATTGGAAGTGAGGCACTCTTGCCGCCCGATAATGATCAAGACCGGGCGTTTACGCATTACCGATCCGGAGCCGCGCGAGAAACGATAGAAAGCGATGTCTTTCACATGCGCGCGTTACCACCGCCTTTTGGTAGCTTGAACAGTCCGCTGCGAATGATGGTGCCGGCGTCCGGCCTCGACGTTGGTGGACGATAGAGAGGGATACCCGACCAATGGGACACACCCCATTCGCCGCCAGCGAGCGCTTGGCCCTGACCCACATGCGAATTGACCATCGAGCGGAGGTGGCGTGCGCCCGGATCGCTCGTCTCTTCGGAGGTCACTATGAAGGCGCTCAGCCCGCACACATCGTCGGTACGATAAGCAATCATCTCGGCGGAGATCTCGCCGTAGCACGGGTTCCCGAAGGCTATCCCGGAACCTGCGCGATGTTCTACAGCGGCCGATCTGGAACCAACTGCGCTGTTTTCCCGACCTATAGCGAGGCCGCTATTGCTGCTCGGATGGCGATTGACCCGACAATCGGCGGCTATGGCGAGGTGATACTCGACGCGGGGATCACGGCGCCGACGGACGCTATGTTTTTCATATCGGCCGCGCATTGGTTGAACTGACACATGGACAGGAATTCGGCATGACCAATCCCATTCTGCCGCCCCACTTTCATAACGAGGCGCCAGTTGTTCGGATCAAGAGCGGTCCTGATTGGGTTGATGTGCGACTTGACGACGACGGCCGCCTGTTTCTAGTCGCATACAACCTTGGTCCGGACGCCGACGCCGACGAAGCCCGGATGTTTGCGGATGAATTACGCCACGGGCCGAAGGGAATAATGGCTGGGCTGGATGACGCCGGCCCATGGGTGGACGAACACGGTGAGCCCATTCCCGGACAGTTCTCCGATTGATTTGAAGCGAGCATGCACCGGCGGACGTGTCTCTTCGTCGGCCGTGAGGATCAGGCCCGCATAGGTCATCAGCGTAGTGCTTTTCGATGGGCAGTTGGCATGGCGGCCGCATCACGGCCAGTCGACTAACCGGCACGCGCCCTAGCTTTGAAGTCTCCGGTCGAAGTGTTGGTGATCCCTTTGCCCAGCACTCTGCTTCAGGATAGACTCCCAGCTATGCCCCTCCTCGCCTTCTCCACCGCTGGCGCTCGGTTCCCTGCCTGGTCCATGACCGACGCGGAGTGGGACGCGCTTAAAGCCACCTACCGGGAGCTTGGCCTAGCGGCCAGCTGCTGCTCCACCCCTGTCGTGCCAGTGATCAGTTCGCGCGGCTGGCGGTTTTTTCGTCACGCTCCCGGTACCAGCTGCGAACACCGAGAGTCACCTGAGCATATAGTCGCGAAGACGCTTGCCGCACGCGCAGCCGAAGCGCTCGGCCTGACCGTGACGACGGAAGCACGCGGACCTGATGGCCGCTGGCGGGCTGATGTCCTCGTGCAACATCCGGTGCGAGGGTGGAGCGTCGCTATTGAGATCCAGATGTCTCGCTGTGCCTTGGACGAGATCGAGCGCCGGCAAGCAGCCTACGCTGCCGACGGCGTGCGCGGCGCGTGGTTGATCGGCTTCAGCCTGCCGGACTACGAGCCCAATCGTGATCTGCCGCTATTCCACCTGGTTCCGCTGCGTGACGGGATCCTGGCACCATGGGTTGACCATGGCGATGGCCGGCAGACCTCCATCAGCGACTTCGTGACGTTGTTGCTGAGCCGTCGGGTGCGTTTGCCCGAGCCTGCCGCGCACACCCTATCGCTGTCGGCGGTTGCCTCCCCATCAAACTGCTGGAAGTGCTTTCAGAACCAAATGCTGCTGGTGAGCTTTGTGAACGCCCCCCTTGGCATTTTTGCCCCCAAGGGATGGCTCCTGGCAAAGGACCTGGCAAAGGTACCGGAAATCTATGCTGCCTACCGGCAGGCCGTGCCGATGCTTTTGCGGTCCGTTCCAGACTTGTCGGTGCTCCGCCCACCAAGGCACGCGGATGCAAAGCCCGAGCTCCAGGGCTACTGCCCGGCGTGCGATGCGCCGCAATCCCTCCACCGATTGAATCAGGCTCTGCTGGACCCGGCGCATCAGCGTTGCTGGTCGTTGTCGGATGGTCAGGAGTGGTCTCTGCAGGAGCGGGTTCGGCCGCGCTGGGAATGGCCGAACACACCGGAGCCGATATAGCCGCGGACAGACGCTGGAAGCTGCCCGTGGTGTTCGGCTGCGCACCGCCCGCCTCTATCTCCGTGTCGCAGTTGGACGATGGAGCCGGTGCCGAAGCCGGGGTCGCGACACTGCCCGGCCACTTGCCTTCGGCCACCAGCCGGGCCTTCATCTCGTCAAACCGAGCGATCTCTGCGACGCGCTCGGCCCGTCGGCGCTCATCCAGCGCGGTGCGCTCGGCGGTCGTCAGGCGCCTTGGAGCTGCGATCTGCGACGGCATCTCCAGACAGCGACGCAAGCGGTCGCGCTGCTGACGGGCTTGGCCGACCAGCCGCTCGCACATCGCACGGATCTCGCCAGGGTAGGGCGCCCGTCGGTTATCCGGGGTGCGGCGCCATATCCGGCACGCTTCCTCGACGGCCCACAGGGGATACTCCTCGATGTCCTCGCCCCACTGGCCTGCGATATCTTCCTCCATCTCCAGAGCCCGGTCCGGCTGCCGATAGTAGGAGAGCAGCACGGCAACGGCGCGCATGGCGCGGGCGTTGGTTTCCCAATCCTGCGGACGCAGGTATTCGTCGAACGCCGCCATTGCCTCTTCAGCGGCTGTGCGCTCGGCCGCCGGGACTGGGCTGGCTCGCCAGGCCTTCTCGGTGGTCCCGAGAAACTCAAACCGGTGATGTGCTCCGTCCTTCGGACTTGCCGGTTCAGCTGAGGTGAGGGAAACCTGCTCGGCGCGCAAGAGCCGCTCGAGCCCAGGCGTCAAAGCGGGCTTGGCCGGCAGCCGCTGGAACGGCACCACCTCGCCTCGCCGCTCGCCGATCGGTGTCGTAGACGGATGCGGGGCCCGGGGCAGCATGATTGGCGGAACGGTCATGGCGCTTGATCTCCTTCCTGATCCAGCAGCGGAAGATGGACGAGGGGTCGGGCAGGGGCTGGCCGCGGTAGTGGCCGACGAACTTCTGGGCGACGTTCGCCACGTCTTCCGAACTCAAATCCGGGCGAGCTGTGGTGGCAAAGGACAGGTCGGCATGCGAAGGGGTCCAGCCGTCGTCTAGCGGGTCTGGCGGCGTTGGGACGGTCCGGTTCGCTGTGCCGTCATCACCAAGATCGGTGTCTCCCTCCAGCGCGCTCGCGCGCCCAAGAGAGAGAGATTCTTGATGGAGATGTTCGGGGTGTTCTGTGTCGCCGTCGGCAACAGTGGTTGGCACCTCGTCGACAGCATGGTGGAGGCTGCCCAAGAAGCCGTCCAACAGCGTCTCGTGTCCGGGGAGCTGGTAGGTGCAGACCCGGATCTTCGGATTCGGATGTTGGCCCTTCACAACCAGCCCCAAGCTGACGAGCCTCGCCAGCACGCTGTTCGCCGTCGAGCGGTTGATCTTCAGCGTGGTCGCAATTGTGGTCTGCGACGGCCAGGACAGCCCGGTGCGGTCTGCATGGATGGACAGGACCGTTAGGACGCCAAGCTCAAGGACTCCGACATCGGGATGGTTGAGGTAACGTGCGGGCACAAGCCCCACCCTCTGCTTGGAAGCGTGTTCCATGCAGTTGCTCCAATTCTATAAAAGTACGGCAATAGACCATCGTGCCCAAAGTCGCTAAACTTGGGTGAACGGCACTGCCGAACTTCGAATTCTGTTTGATGCGAAAGGCCCCACGCGGGAGCCCGACATTACATTTCGACGTTCATGGTCACTTCTTCCTTCCGGACTAAACGGCTGTCCAACGATTCACACAGAACGACGTGGATCGAATCCGCCATTATGGCCTCCGATCCGTCACCGTGACGTGGAGGGGGGCATAACGGCTGAGTGTTGCTTGCCATGATGCTCCAAGGCACGTCACGGTGACGCAGCGTGGAGCGTGATGGCGGGACTTTGGCCGCACCAGTATGCTCCACACGGTGTCACCCCCAGCGACTCACGCGGATTCGTGGCTTCTGCTAAGGTGCGAGTGAGTCATCTCGCCATTATGCCCCATGCGACGTCACCCACGGCAGGAGCCATCTGCTCGGCTTTTACAGCGGCAATGGTGAATGGAGACTGGACGTTATGCGCCAAACCGCAGTGTGGTGACGCCTAAGAGGCTATGATGGCGACGTTGTGGGCGATCCTGTCTTACGTTTCGACGTGGTGACGGAGCGGGGGGCATAATGGCGGCACTTTCGGACACCCTGCGCCAGATCGTGATGGGGACGACGCATTGGTGGCCATGATGACGTAGCGGACCAGTCCTGGGCTCCGCGCCACTTCTGGGGGGCATTGGCGCCTTCGGGCCAGTCGGTAGCCAGGACGTGCCTGCCGAGTCTGCCGACCCAAGTCGTGCTAGGACACCCGCTACAGCAGCTGGAAAACTCAGCCTCCGGCACAATAAGTGGCGCTTCGCAAGCACTGCGATACATGAGAAAGACGTCGATTTTCGGCGTCTTTACCCCGTATCGCTGAGCTTGCTTCGTGTGTATCGTCTCGGCGACCAAATTGAGTTTTAGAAGGCCAAGCGACGTTCCCACGGAATGTGGCCTACGCTGAGGAGGTTGCTGGAGTCAGGCTGAAGGAAGCGTCAGCCCCAAGGGTACGGTGATCATTCGGTGAACCATCATGGCCTCTAACACGTCACCGTGACGTGGTCGGGGCCATAATGGCGGACCCCCGTTGCGCGATATGCCATTATAGCCCCCAGCACGTCACCGTGACGCAGCGGAGGCTATGCTGGCGCGACTCAAGTCTGCATTTATAGCCTCCGCCGCGTCACGGTGACGTGCTGGAGGCTATGGTGGCGCGTTTGTCTCCGCGCAGCGTGGCGGGCATAGTCTCTAGATCGCGACCGCTGAGTTGTCGGTCGCGGTTGTGGGCCATTATGGCCTCTGCTGCGTCACCATGACGTGCCTGAGGCTGTATTGGCGCGGGTCAGTCCGCGGGGATAGCCTCTAACGCGTCACCGTGACGCAGCGGAGGCCATGATGGCGTTCCGCAAGGGCTCCATTGGAGCCGCAAGCTGCATCAAGCCATGCACTGCGACGACACCTCGCTGCCGGCCATTATAGCCTCCGCTGCGTCACGGTGACGTTCCGAGGGCTATGAAGGCTACGCCTATGCCGCCATTATGCCCCCCGCTGCGTCACCCCAGCCTTGATAGCCACCGTAAGCCCGTTGCCATCATAACCCCCGCCGCGTCACTATGGTGCAACCGGCACAATCAAGACATGAAGGCCTATGGAGAGGGGAACCAAGCGTGTGACGCCGGCTGCGAATGCCGAGGAGACTTCGGCTGAAGTGCGCGTCCAACAGGCGGCGCCAGCGGTCAATAGCCCGAGGCGGAGTCCTCTCGCTGTCTCCAACTGGATGCACGGCGATCCCAGCTTCCTGAAGGTCCGCGAGCTGATCGAGGTCTTAGACCCCGATTTGTCGGTGGTGGACCGTAAGCTACTCGATGCTATGCTGGCCCATGCTTCTGATACGGTGCTGAGCGACGCCGTGACCGGAGAAGCGGCTCCTGGTACCCGCGTCTACTCGGCGCTGGCGACCGACGTTAAGCGGGCGATGGGATGGGAAAGTCACAAGAGCAACAGCCGAATTCTGGCCGCTGCGAAGAACCTGCAAAGTTCGGTCATCACCATCGGGTATTTCGCTCCGGGAGATAACACCCTCCGGCACAGAAACATCAGCTTGATCACACTCTCTGAGGTCCCGGAGAGTCATGGTGTCATCTACTGGCGCTTCAGCCCAGAGGTCGAAAAGCTTCTGTCGATGAAGGGTGAGCGATTCCTTGTTCAGCTCAAAGTTCTCGCGAAACTGACGTCGGGTTACAGCCACCGCCTCTATCAACTTCTGTGCGCCAACACTGACCGCGAGACCCTGGCTTGGACCGTCTCTGCTAGCGATCTAAGGCAGGTGTTGAACGCTGCCGCCGAGAGCTACGACAAATGGGCAGCCTTTGAACGCCGGGTGCTGAAGGTCGCTGTGGATGAAATCAACGAACACGCTGCATTCAACATCCGCTACGAGTTGGTATTGCAGGAGCGGACCAAGAAGCGCACGCACATCCGCTTCATATTCGAAGGACCAGCTTCCGCGTTGCCACCAGCCGAAACCGGCCCGCTCTTGGAGGAGCCCACTGGCCAGCTTGTGTTCGACCTGCCAGGAGCCACCGAAACGAGCATGCCGCCCCCGTCGGCGTTTGCTGCGAAGCTGGGAATTCGGGTCCGGAGCCGTTATCGGGAACAGTTCCCTGGAGCGCCGATTGATGAATTGATCGACCTGTGGGCCACCTGGTGCGTCAGACATCGTGTGAAGGCGGAGCGGCCGCCCAGAGTATTCGAACGCTGGCTGAACAGCCTGTTTGGAGATCTCGTGTTGGAATCCCGCGAGGGCAATGCTTCGGTCTGGTCAACAGCGTTCAGCCGGGACCTGGATCAGCCGGTATATCGCGTCATGTTCGCGCTGGGCGGGATGGTTGCCAGGCAACGCCAGCTTTGGCTTGCCCTTGCCAGAAGCAAGTATGCTGACAAGAACCCACGCAAGGGGATGCCGGCGGTGTCGCTGGACTGTGTTGACTTCCACATCTGGGTTCCGCTCATCAAGGACGAGTTTATGAAAGCCAATCGGGTCTGACCTGACCCCGTTTTGCAGACTGACCTCACCTTACTCGATCGGCCACCGGGGAGGCCGCCCAGTGGCTCTCCCCAGTAGGCAGCGCGACTGCTTAGCCGTTGGTCTTCGTCGACGTCGAACGTTCAGCCGCCGGCAGGAAGTCGTTGCGCAAAGCTGCGCATCCATTGCGGCGCTTCTCTTCCAGAGTGTTCATCGGCGGCCCGGCCGTATTGTGGATCACGGTCCACTCATCTGCGCTCAAGCGATGGCCGGCGCAGAACTTGGTCCATGCGGAGCGATGCGCGTCGGTCGACCGGCTTACAGGCGGCACCATGGATGATCGGCCCGCTGAGAGCTTGATCGGCTTGGACGAAGGCGCGGGCAGCGGTTCGCGCTGTATTGTGGTTTTGGCGCTACTCGCCACGGGATCGACCGCGTTCAGCCGAGCTAGGACACTGTTGACATCCAGGTCGGACCCAGCGGCGCCTGGGGCAGCGCTCAGGTTGACCCCGAGTGGCGCCACCGTGTAGGCCGCGTCCATCGCAATGACGTGTTCGTAACCCTCGCCCCGAACGGCCGCGCCTCCCCGTCGTGCAGATTCCGATGAAGCCGGCCGGGTATTCCGATTTGAAAGCGGCCACTGTTCCGAACTGAAGCCGGCCAGCGTTC
>NZ_VTTM01000014.1 GCF_008364795.1 Azospirillum oryzae
CGTCGATAGGAGGCATGTGGACCGGCAGCAATGCCTGAAGCTAAGCCTTACTAATCGCTCGATCGGCTTGATCTCACTGGGCGCCATGCACAGCGGTAAGCCGCTTCATGGACGATCTGAAGACGCATCCCGTCACTTGAAACTCGATTTTATCGCGATCAGCGAAAAGGCCGCCTCCCTTGTGGGAAGGCGGCCTTTTCGCGTTTGGAATTTCGGCTTTCTCCTACTCGCCCAGGCTGCGGAAGCCCATGTCGCTGTCGGCGACGGTGACGAACCAGTTCTTCGGATCGCCGACCGTGCCGGCAAGCTCCGGCTGGTCGAGCGCCGGCCGCACCATCATGCGGGTCGGCGTGCGCAGGCCGTTCTTCAGGCACAGGAAGCCCATCATCGACAGCGGCCGCGCCGCCTGGGCATTCAGTGTCCGGCACATCAGCGCGACCATGCCCTGCCGGCGCGCCAACTCGGTCATCAGCGAGAAGGCCGCCACCAGCCAGCCCGGCCGGGCCAGATAATCGCAGACCACGCCGACCGGCTCGCCCTTCCAGTAATCGACCCGCAGCACGACATAGGCCAGCACGGTCTCGCCGCGCATGACGTAGAAGCGGCGGAAGCGGTCGGCCTGCGGCGTGAGGTCGAAGCGCCAGTTCAGGAAGGCCCAGTCGCGCCGGGCGATCACCGGATGCTGCGCCGAGGCCGCTTCCCACAGGTCGTCGACACGGTAGTCGAAGCGGTCGATCTCCACCAGTCTGGCGCCGAGCAGCTTGGCCGACAGCCCGTAGCCCAAGGAGGCAGTGGCCAGCGCCGGCTTGCCCACCCTGGCGACCAGCTTGGCCAAGCCCCCGCCATAGGGGCTGACGCGCAGGCAGCGCAGCGGATCGATCACCCGCAGATAGGTCGGCACATTGCCGAGATCGAGCCAGCCACCGCGCTTGTAGGATTTGTAGGCGGCCTCCGTCATCGACAGCGACACGGCGAGGTCGCCGGCCGCGGAGTGGGTCTCCGACAGGGCGGGACCGACGCCGCGCAGGCGCCATTCCGGGGCGACCATCAGGTCGATCGCCCAGGAGGCCCGCCGGTTGCGTTCACCCACCTTCAGGGCGAAGGGGATGCCGCCCTGCTGGCCGACCACCGCGCCGTTCCGCTTGCACAGCCAGAGCTGCGGCCCCTCATGCTCCCGCTCCGGCGGTTCCTCGAACAGCCAGTGGAAATGGTCGGGACAAAGCTGGATCGCCTCCGCACCGAAATGCGCGCGCTGGAACGTCTCCAGAGCGGCGCGGTCGCCCGGTTCATACCGGGCGACGCCACGTTGCTTCCAGTCGATGACGCTCATGCCTCCTCCCCGACGGACACCGGCTGCACCAGATGGGCATCGCGCAGGATGCGGGCCGATGTGCGGCGCTTGGCGGTGATGTCCTTATAGACGCGATGGACCTGCGGAATGGTGAGGTTCAGCGCCGCCGCAGCCTCCTCCTCGCTGGCGCCGCGCCCGTAGGCACAGAGTGCCAGGTCCAGCTTGTCGTAGGGCAGGGCGTAGTAGAACTCCTCCTGCGACTGCGGCAGGGTGTAGGTGTCGGTGCTGGGCGACTGGGCCTGGATCTCCGCCGGCAGGCCGAGATGGGCCGCCATCTGGTAGACCTGCGACTTGTACAGGTGGGCGATCGGCTTCAGGTCGGCCAGACCGTCGCCGCCGCGCACGAAGAAGCCCAACTCGTATTCCAGCCGGTTCGGTGTGCCGAGCACGGCGTAGTTCAGGCGGTCGGCGTGGGTGTATTCGACCGTCTTGCGGATGCGCTGCTTCAGGTTGGTTGCTGCGACGACGTCGAGATAGACGTCCACCGGCATGCGGCTGGTCTGGCGCTCGCCCTCCGGCGACTCGACGGTCAGGGTGAAGTAGTTGACACGGTCGGCGTCCAGCAGGTTGCCGGCCAGACCGATCTTCTGCTTCCAGCCCGGCCCGAATTCCGGGAACAGCCGGCGGATGGCATTGTCGCGCCGTTCGTAGCAGCCGAGAGCTTCCAGCGGGCCGGTGATGTTCTCCATCACCGGGGTGACGCCGAGATGCTCGCAGAGCAGGGTGCCGAGGCGGGTGCTCTTCGGCGAATTCTCCTTCTCCGGCATCAGGATGCACTGAACGCGCTCCGGCCCCAGGGCGCGGACGGCGAGCGTGGCGCAGACCGAGCTGTCGATGCCGCCGGACACGCCGAGCACGATGCCCTGGCGGCGCAGATCATGGGCGACGATGCGTTGGATGGCGTCTTCGATCTCGCGCGCCGCGGACGCGCAATCCAGATCGAGGGCCTTGGAGTCGAACGAGGACAGAGCGTTCAGCATGGTCACGGTTCCCGATGGGGGTTGATGCATCGTCGGTCGGATAGAATCGCGGCGGTCAGGCCGCGGTGGGCTGGGCAATGGACTGGGGCGTGGCGGTCCGGGTGTCGGCCACCCGATCCTCCAGCACATGAATTTCGGCGCGGTCCAAGGCATCGCGCTGGTCGCGGATGCGCTGGGGAAGCTCGTCGTGGACGTAATGGGCGAGGATCTGCAGGGTCAGTGTGCCGACCAGGGCCATCTCCTCCCGCTCGCCAGCCATGCGGCCGTTCTGGCGGTGGGCCTTGTCGGCCAGCGCGCCGACCGCCGCCGCATCGGTCAGGCCGTAGCGGGCGAGCGCCTCCGGCGACAGCAGGTCGCGGACATAGTCCGGGGCGCCGTCGCCGAACAGGGCGGTGGTCATCGGCGCGCGATAGGGCCGCTTCGGCCGCTGGAAGATCTCGGCCGGCAGATGGCGGGCGGCCAGCCGGCGCAAGGCCAGCTTGTCGCGCAGCCCCAGCATCTTCACCCGATCCGGCAGGGCGGCGCAGAGGTCGTCCACCGCCGGGTCGAGGAACGGGTAGCGGACCTCGATGCTGTTGGCCATGGCGACGCGATCGCCCTGGGCCGACAGCAGGTAGGGGGTCATGAAGGTGGCGATCTCCGCCCACTGGCTGCGGGCCAGCGGCGACCAGCGCGACCAGCCGTCCGGCAGATGGGCCGCCACATGCGCCTCGAAGGCTGCATCGTCGGCGGTTGCCTGGACATCGGCGGACAGCAGACGCTGTGACCACCCGGTGTTCCGCCAGCGGGTGCGGTGGGCATAGAAGGTCTCGTCGGTGTCCATCATCCCGCGCTTGAAGAAGGCCTGCCATAGCGGGCTGTCCTTCTGGCCGTTGACGGCGGCGAAGGGATGGACGCGGCCCAGCAGCTTCGGACGCGCCTTGCTGCCGGGCTGGCGCGCCCAGAAGCGGCGGACCTTGTCCTCCTTGAAGATGTCGTAACCGGCCAGCCATTCGTCGGCACCCTCGCCGGACAGCACCACGCGGATGCCGCTCTCGCGCACCAGACGCGACAGCAGGAAGAGCGGGGCGGGGGCGGTGCGGACCAGCGGCGTCTCGCCATGGCGGATGACGTCGGGCAGGGCGGATTGGATGTCCTGCGGGCCGCAGAGGATGTCATGGTGCTCGGTCCCGACATGGCCGGCGACCAGCCGCTGCTGCGGCGTCTCGTCGAAGCCGGCGTCGGTGAAGCGGACACCGAAGCTGTGCATGTGGGTGGTGTCGAGCTTGCGGGCCAGCGCCGCGATCACCGAGCTGTCGAGCCCGCCGCTGATATAGACGCCGACCGGCACGTCGGCGCGCAGCCTCAGGCGGATGGCGTCGAGCAGCTTCTCCTCCAGCCGGTCGGCCGCCTCGTCCAGCGACAGGTTGGCGAGTGACGGATCGGTGACGAAATCGGGCTGCCAGTAGCGGTCGACATGCAGCGCCAGCGTGGAGTCCACGCGGATGGCGGTGGCCGCCGGAACGCTCTCCACCCCTGCGAAGACGCTGCCGTGCGGCGCGGTGCTCCAGTGGGTGAAGACCTGGGCGAGACGGGCCGGGTCGAAGGCGGGCGTCACGCGGCCGCCGCCGAACAGGGACTTGGCCTCCGACGCGAAGGCCAGATGGTCGCCGCGCCGGGCATAGAACAGCGGCAGGATGCCGAGCCGGTCGCGGACCAGCCACAGCTCGCGCCGGGTCGCGTCCCACAGGCAGATGGCGAACTGGCCGTTCAGCTTGGCCCAGGTGGCGGGGCCGTATTCCTCGAAGGCGTGGACGATCACCTCGGTGTCGGTCCGGGTGTAGAAGCGGTGGCCGCGCGCCTCCAGCTCCCGGCGCAGTTCGACATGGTTGAAAATCTCGCCGTTGAAGCTGATCCAGAGGGTGCGGTCCTCGTTGTGGATCGGCTGGAAGCCGCCGGCCAGACCGACGATGCTGAGCCGCGCATGGGCAAGACCGATCCGGTCGTCACGATAGAAGCCGTAGCCGTCCGGGCCGCGGTGGCCCAGCATGGCGATCATGCGCTTCAACTCGTCCAGACCGGCAGGTTCGGCACGCGATCCTGCGAGAACTCCGGCGACACCACACATGAGCGTGCTCTCTGTCCTGGGGTGGGTATTCGTGGTGGTGCTCAGGGTTGGGAAGCGAGGTCCCTGCCTAACCCTCTGCCGCTGTGCGGGAGTGGGCACTGATACCGCCGTCGGGCACGCGGACTTCCTCCACCAGCTCTGCCCGCCGGATCTTGCCGGAGTCGGTCTTCGGCAGGCTGTCGCGGAACTCGATGAATTTCGGCACGAGGTGGCTCTCCAGCCGGCCGCGGCAATGCTGCCTGATGGCCGCCTCGGAAATGGCGGCGCCGTCGCGTGGGACGAGGAAGGCCTTGACCGCGAGCCCGTCGGCATCGTCGGGGACGCCGATGACGCAGGCCTCCAGAACGCCCTCCAGTTCGTACAGCGCGTTCTCGACCTCCTTTGGGCTGACCTTCTCGCCGCGGCACTTGAACACATCGTCCTTGCGGCTGACGAAGTAGAGGTGCCCCTCGGCGTCCTGGGTGAACAGGTCGCCGGTGAACAGCAGGGTCTCGCCCTGGGGACCGCGACGCAGGCGCCGGGCGGTTTCCTCAGGCCGGTTCCAATAGCCGCGCATCACGTTGGCGCCCCGCACCACCAGCTCGCCCACCTGGCCGGGGGGGAGGCGGTTGCCGTCCTCGTCGGCGACGAACGCCTCGCAGTTCGGAATGGCGCGTCCCACCGAGGCCGGTTTGGCGTCCAGATCGGCGGGGTCGAGCGTGCTGATGCGGGTGCAGCACTCGGTCATGCCGTACATGGAATGGAAGACGGCCTGGGGGAAACGCTCGCGCAGCCGGCGGAGATGGGCGGCCGGCAGCGGGGCGGCGGCGTTGGTCAGATAGCGCAGGTGGCCGAGGTCGGCGGTCTTCGCCGCTTCCAGCCCCAGCAGGGTGGAGAAGACGGTCGGGACGCCGGGCAAGCCGGTGACCCGGTGCTGCACCATGCGCTTCAGCGTCTCCATCGGGAAGGCGAAGGAGCGCTCCAGCACCAGGGTGAAGCCGACGCGGGCGCCGGTCAGCACCTGGGACAGGCCGTAACCGAAGGTCAGCGGCAGCACGCACATCACCACGTCGTCGGGGGTATTCCCCAGATAGGTCGAGATCGACCAGCTGGTGTTGACGTAGTTGGCATGGGTCAGCATCACGCCCTTCGGCCGGCCGGTGGTGCCGGAGGTGTACATGATCGCCGCCAGATCCTGGTCGATCAGACCGGGATCGGCCGGCTGGCGCTGCGGAGCCGTCAGCGCGTCGGCGTAAAGCAGACCGGATGCACCGGCCGGCAGCCCGGCGCCGACCCACAGAACCGCCGGCGGCGTTTCCACCGTCTCGAGCGCCGGCAGGACCTGCCGGGCCAATGCTGCCGGCGCGATCAGGACCCGGATGCCGGCATCTGCCAGCAGGTAGGTCAGCTTGTCGGCTTTGGTCGAGGGGTTGACGGGCACGAACACGCCGCCGGCCTTCAGCGTGCCGAACAGGCCGGCGACATATTCGATGGAGTTCTCCAGCATCACCGCCACGCGATCGCCGCGGGCGACCCCGGCTGACTGGAGCGCGCAGGCGACGGCATCGCTCTCGCGGTCCAGCTCGGAGAAGCTGCGGCGGGCATCCCCGGCGATCAGCGCAGTGCGGGAAGGATCCCGCCCGGTCGTCTCGCTGAGGAACTGGTGAACCAGATGGGCCAAGGAACCCTCCTTCTTGCCGTCGGCCTACCGCTGGGCCCTTCCGCGGGGCCTGTCCGTTGGCGCCCGTCGCTCGACCTATGTCAGGCGGCGTTGCGGAGT
The DNA here is from genome assembly GCF_008364795.1 of Azospirillum oryzae. Taxonomy (GTDB): domain Bacteria; phylum Pseudomonadota; class Alphaproteobacteria; order Azospirillales; family Azospirillaceae; genus Azospirillum; species Azospirillum oryzae. The sequence goes on from NZ_VTTM01000014.1 coordinate 6,198, forward strand.
TCCTGCTTGCGGTCGACGAAGCTGGCGATGCGGTCGACCGACTCCAGGTTGTCGGCGATCATGTCGTCATCGTCGACGGCGATGCCGAAGCGCTCTTCCAGGAAGGCGACGACGTGCATGATGCCGGTGCTGTCGATGATCCCCGACTCCAGCAGGGATTCGCTGTTGTCGAAGCCGGAGTCCTTGCCGAGCAGGAAATTCTCCACGATGAAGGCGCGGATTTCCGGCAGGGCGGGAGCGGTCAGGGTCGTGTCGGTCAGGGTGGCGGTCCGCATGTCTCTGAAAACTCCTGCTGGGTTCGGTCGACGTGGGTTCGGTCGAAGCGATGTCTGACGAGGTCTGTCGAAATTGGTTCGGTGTGGACGGTGCCGGGTGGCTCGCGGGGATGATGTCGGGGGCGTGGGTCCGGCCATCCCTTGTCATGTGTCCCGCGGTGGATTGGCTCCTTGTTTTCGCATCCGCGTGATATGCAATTTTATTGTGATGGAGGCGGTGGTTTGCGAGGGCTCAAAGGATAGGAGTGGATTGAAGTCTGTGGTTAGCCACTCTGTTCTCCGGTAATAGGGCTTGTCGCTTGTCGCCAGACCTTCGGCTTGGCGTGGCCGGTCGCGGTCATACGCCCGCGGACTTGGGTTTTGCCATCGAGCCTGCCCATTCGGGTGTCACCTTGCCGGCCGGGCTGTCGGAGGCGGCCTTGCGCTTGCGCAGCCAGGCCGGGATACCGGTCAGCTGGACGCTGAGCCAATCGACGGTCGCGTCGTCGGACACAGGGAAAGCCTTCAGGCGCAGCGGGTCGGTGGAAGAATCGTTCCAGCCGGGATCGATGGTGCGGGCGGTGCGGTATCCGGCACGCCGGATCTCCTCCACCTCGCGGTCGCTGAAGTCGCCGTTGGGGAAGGCGAAATGGCGGCAGGGCCGGCCCAACGCCTCCTCCAGCTCAGCACGGCAGAGCGCGATCTCGTCGGCGCAACGGCCGTCGTCACATTGCAACAGGATCGGGTGAGTGCGGGTGTGGGCGCCGTAATCGGCGACATCGGTCATCCGCGCGATCTCGTCCCAGGTCATCGCCTGACGGTCGGCGCCGTCGCGATCGGGATCGTCGCCGGCTTCGGCCAGCAGGCGGCGGCGTTCGGGATCGGGCACCCGCTTCAGCCGCTCCACCCCGATGCCGTCGGCGGCGGCGGTCTTCCACCAATAGGGGCGGGCGGTGCCGACGATCTGGCTGCAGAGATAGATAGTCGGCCGCAAATCGAACTCGCGGAACAAGGGCGCCAGCGCCGTATTGTTCCGATGCCCGTCGTCGAAGGTGATGACCAGCGGATAAGCCGGCAGCTTGTCCCAGCGGCCGCTCTCCATGGCGGCGGCGACGGCGTCCAGCGTGGTGAAGCCGTAATGCCTGGCATACCAGCGCAGATGCTCGCGCAGCACCTCAGGGGCCGGGTCGTGGTAGACGACGATGGTGACGGCGTGCCGCGCCTTCAGGAACCGCTGCATCGCACCGAATCCCGACCAGCGCACCAGATTGGCAATGGCGTTTTTCATGGTGCCCCCTCCTTCATGTCGATGCTCCCGGTTCGGGCCGCGAGCGGCCTGAGCCGAAAGCGGCCTGCCGCTCTCCGCGTCAGCCGGTCGTGCTTTTCGTATGGCCCGCCGGTCCGGAGGCCGGCACCGGGCCGGCGGGAACGGCGGGCGTCGTGGTCAGGCTGCCGCGGGCGTTGCGGCGGTAGATCTCCAGCAGACGTTCGCGGAAGACGGCGACGTCGAACTGGCGCTCCCACCGTGCGCGGGCGCCGGCGCTGAGGTTGCGGCGCAGGTTGCGGTCGTCGATCACCCGCGCCAGCGCGTCGGCAAGCGCGGCGACATCGCCCGGCGGCACCAGCAGCCCGGTCTCGCCGTCGGCGACGGCGTCCGGAACGCTGCCGACCGGGGTGGCGACGATGGTCAGCCCCTCCGCCATCGCTTCCAGCACCGACATCGGCAGGCCTTCGAACATCGAGGGTTGGACCAGCACATGGGCGTTGGCCAGCTCGCGCCGGCAGCCGGCCTGGTCGAGCCAGCCGGTGAAGCGCACGCGGTCGGCGATGCCGAGAACCGTGGCAAGGCCGCGATAGGTCTCCAGATCGCCGTCGCCGGCGATGGTGACCTGCCAGTTCCGGTCGCGGCAGGCGGCGGATGCGAGTGCGTTCAGCAGGACGTCGATGCCCTTCAGCTTGATCAGCCGGCCGAGGAACAGCAGGCGCACCGGACCGGCGAAGCCTTCCTCCGCGTCGTCGCGCACCGGCGGGGAGGCCGGGCCCGGCACGGCGTTGTGCAGCAGGGTGGTGCGCTGCCGCGTCTCCGGCCCGAAGGCCTCCGCCACCCAGTCGCGCCAGAATTCGCCCAGAACGACGATCTCGCTGGTCATCGCCATCATGCGGCGAATCGCCCAGCGCATCAGCGGGCTGCTGTCCTTGAAGTGCTTCGGGAAGCGTCCGCCATGCAGGTGCAGGACGACCGGCACGCCGAAGCTGCGGGCCAAGGCGATCAGGATGCCCTTGCGCAGGACACTGCCATATTCCGCCATATGGATGTGGACGAGGTCGGCCTTGCCGGCGGCGAAGCAGCCGGCGAGACGGGCGGTCGCCCGTGCGAAATATAGCGGCATCAGGTGGAATTTTCCGGGACCGTAGCTGTCGACCACCTCGAACTTCACATCCGGGCAGTTCTGCCGCAGATCCGTCGTGAAGTTGTCGACCACACGTCCCATTCCGCCTTTCTCCTGCGTGCCGCCGGGGGAGACGATATAGATCATGTCCGCTCCTGATCCTTTCCCGGCCCGCCGTTCCTGCGTTGCGTCCCGGCTTTTACCGTGTGACGACCGTCCTTCGACGGCTGCGGCGGGCTTGTTATGTTTTTGGCCTCGGTCCCTTGTCGGCTCGTTCTTCAGTCCGTTCAGGGAGGTGCGTGGTGATGCGGCCGGTCGACTGCCGCCGTTTGGAACATGCCGCGGCCGAAGGCCGGGCGACATCCACGTGCAAGTTTACGCGATACGTTACCCGCACGCTGTGGAGCGACCGAACGGGTTGGCTTGCCGGTATGGTTACCCAACCTGTGCATGTGCGGCTTCCTTCCGGTCATACTCGTCTTGATTGTTTTCCAGACCGATCATCGAGGCGGCCATGACCTTGGATCATCGCCGTTTGGATGCGGCGGCGGCCGATCCGGCGAGCTTGTCCAGCTCCCCCGACAGCTCGGCGCCGCTGCGGTCCAACTCCTGGTAGATCGCCAGAAGGGACTTGGCGTAGGCGTCGATGACGAATTGCTTCAGGAACAGGCGCCGGCCGTTCTCCGCAAGGCGGCGGTAGAGAGCCGGGTCGTGGCCGACCTGGACGACGGCGTCTGCCAGTGCCTGCGGATCGTTCACCGGGATGATCCGCGCGGTCTCTCCATCGGTCAGCACCTCCGGGATCGAGCCGACCGGCGTGGTGATGACCGGCAGTTGCGCCGAAAGCGCCTCCAGGATCACCATCGGCAGTCCTTCATGGGTGGAGGGCAGCAGCAACATGTCGTGGGAGCGGATGTGCGCATGCGCCTCCTCCCGGCCGATCCAGCCCAGGAAGCTGCAGTTCTCCGCGATCCCCAACTCGGCCGCCATCGCGCGATAGCCCTCCACGTCGCCGCCGCCGCCGATGGTGACACGGAAGGGTTGTCCGCGCTCCTTCAGCAGCGCGCCGGCACGCAACAGCGTGCCGATGCCCTTGCGCTCCGACAGGTTGGCGAGCACCAGCAGCGACAGGACCGCATCCGGCTCCGGCGGCACGGGCGGGCCGAGGTCGGCGCCGACATCGGGCACCGCGTTGTAGAGCACCCGGATCTTGCGGGGGTCGGTGCGGACCGACTGGACCAGGAAATCGCGCCAGTTGTCGCCCAGCACCACCACCCGGCCGCAGCGGTTGAACAGCCAGCGGCTGATGGCGCGGGCGAAGATGCCGCCCTCGAAGAATTCGACGAAGGAGGCGCCGTGCAGGTGGACCACGGTGGGGCAGGACATCAGCCCCGCCACCGCCTGGACCGCCGCCTTGCGGAGGAAACTCGCCCGCTCGGACACGTTGATGTGCACGACGGAGGCTTTGCGACGCGCCAGGATCCAGGCCATGCGCGTCAGGGTCAGGCCGAGATATAAGGGAGACAGCAGAACGCTACCGGTGCCGCGTGTATCGAGGATGATGGATCGGGTCGTGCCCGACTTGTCGAACTGGTCGACCACGTAACCCGTCATGCGGCCGATGCCGCCGCCGCCGTCGAGTGCACCCGGCGTCGCGAATACGATCGCGATCCGGTGGGATGCATCCGGCGGGCTTGCGGGGGTACGGCTGTCGTTTGTGCTGTCCATAGGCGTCTGGGTCCTTTTTCGTGCTCAGGCGGCGTCGGACGCGGAGAACAAGGCTTGCCGCAGGCGGCGGCGCAGACCGACCGGCATCAGCGAATGCATGGTGAAGGTGGCGAGCGCCATCGGCGTCGGCTGACCGTCGCGCAGCGCGGAGTTCAGGATGCGCCAGCGCGTTCCGGCGGTCCGGGCCGCCTGCTCGCCGCCGGTCGCCTGCAGCAGCAGGCTGGCATAGGCGCGCGGCGACAGGCTGTCGCGCATCGACTCCGCCCATTCCAGGGCATGGTTGATGTTGTGGCAGGTCGAAAGCGTGACGCGGTTGTTCTCGGTGTAATGGACGGCCATCACCTCGGGTATGTGGACCAGGGCCACGCCGTCGATCCGGCCGCAGGTGATCAGCCACTCCCAGTCGTCGAACCGGGATTCGGGAATGGGGTTGCGCAGCAGCAGCGCTTTGGGCGCCAGCAGCGTGGTGGTGGGGGCGAAGGTCTCGCCCTTGAACAGGCCGCGTCGGACGAACAGGTAATCGCCGATGGCGTCGGCCGGGGTGGCGAGCCGCCGCGGCCAGGCGAAGGTGCCGCGGGCGGTCACCACCTGGCAGCGGCAGCTGACGATGGGAAGGCGGATGCCGGCCGGGCGGGCCGCCATCTGCAGCGCTACCTTCTCCGGCATCCAATGGTCGTCGTCGTCGAGGAAGGCGATCCAGTCGCCCCGCGCGCTGCGCACGCCGATGTTGCGCGCTTCCGCGGCACCGTGGTTCGTCTCGAGTTCCATCACGGTCAGGCGCGGATCGGCCAGCGTCGCCAGATGGGAGGCGGTGGCCGGATCCGGTCCGTCGATCACGACGACGACGTCCAGGTCCCGATAGGTCTGGTCGAGAGCGCTGCGCACCGCCCGCATCACCATGTCCGGGCGATTGCGGGTGGGGATCACGACGGTAACCTTTTCATTGCTCGCCGGATGGTAACTGTTCGCCGGTTCTTTCTTCGGGCTCATGGGTCTGCCTTCGGTCGAAGCAAAATGGGAAGGGTCGCAGGGAAAGGGGCCGGGGGCCCGAAATCGATGGTCAGGTCGGTGGCTAGAGCGCCCGGCTCTGGCCGGCATAGGCGGGGGCGACGCCGGCGGGCGCATGCCGCCGCAGGCGATGCTGCTCCTCCGCCCGGTCGTTCAGCAGGCGCTGCCAGCGGCTTTGCTGGATCAGACGGACGACGGCGATCGTTGCGATCACCCAATTCATGGAATGGCGCTCGGCGAACACGCTTTCCGACACCGACACCGCCAGCAGGGCGCAGCCGACGGCGAAGGCCCAGGCGGCCTCGGGCCGGCTGTTGCCGTAGCGGGCGGCGAAGAAGCCCTGGAACAGCATCCGGCTCAGCACCACCAGGACCAGCGCCACGCCGACGAGGCCGAGGTCGAGCGTCAGCTCCAGCCAGCCGCTGTGGGCCGAGGTGATGCCCCAGTCGCGGGTGAAGCTGGCGCCCGGCCCGTTGAAGCCGAACCAGTAGGCGGCGTAACCATAGCCCAACAGCGGCCGTTCGGTGACGGAGTGGACGATGTGCTGCCACAGCACGGTGCGGCCGGTCAGGGTCGGGTCGCGGCCCAGGGCATAGAGCACGTCGTACCAGAAGGTGGCGCCGGCCGTGACCATGATGACCAGGAGGGCCAGCAGCAGCGCCATGGTCGGGGCGAAGTTGCGGATGCTGCCGCGCAGCATGGTGGTGGACAGCAGGGCCACCGACACCAGGACCGAGGTGACCAGACCGGTGCCGGACCGGCTCATCACGATCAGCAGCATCGCCAGCAGGATCAGCGGCCGGGTGACCCAGCGGCTCTGCTCCTTCTGCCAGTCCAGCCAGACCAGCGCCAGCACCAGCCAGACCATCATGCGGCCGGTCACGTTCTTCTGGAAGAACACGCCCTTCCAGGCGCCGACATGCTGGGCGCTGTCCAACCCGATCGAAGGCATCGCGAAGATCATGAAGAAGGACACGAACATCAGGAAGGACAGCCCGACCACCAGCAGCCGCATGATCTCCGGGAAGCGGAAGCGCAGGGCGAGCCAGATGCCGAACACCGTCGTGAACATGAAGGCGATCGACCGGCGCAGCGTCACGTCGGGGAACAGCGACCACAGCGCGGTCAGGAAGGCGAAGGCCATCATCGTCGTCAGCGCCGGGCTGGCGAAGGGAATCTGGAAGGCGATGCCCGGCCGCAGCGCGATGGCGGCGAGCACCAGCAGATAGAGGCCGCCATACAGGACGGTGACGCCGGCGGACTCAAGATCGCCGGCCAGAGGGTCGCCGCCGGTGAGCATCAGCGGAAGCACGGAGCCTCCGAAAGCGATGATGCCGATGACGGCGATGCTCTTTTCCAGAAAATCCAGGACTTTCATCGGCTTTCCCTTGCTGCCGTACCGCGTTCGGCTGTGCAGACCTGAAGATGCGGTTCGCCACCCCCTTCTCGTAGCCGGGCGGTGGCATTAGACCGAAGGAGGCTGGACCCGAAAGAGGTAGCCGCTTTCGCGCTCCTCCCATTCTTTGCCTCCCGAAAAAGGGAATGGAGCCGAAGCATTCCAATAAAAAGACCCCCGCGCGGGTGGCGCGGGGGTCCGGCTGGCATCCGGCTCAAAGTGGGACGGGTTACGACCCGTCGCCCTTCAGGACCATCACCGCGGTCTTGCAGAGGATGAAGAAGTCGAACAGCAGGCCGCAGTTGCGGACATAGAAGACGTCCATCGCCACGCGTTCCTGGAAGGTGGTGCGGTGGCGTCCCGACACCTGCCAGTAGCCGGTCAGGCCCGGACGGACGCTGCCGATCACCGCGGCGGACTCGCCAACCTCCGGCAGTTCCTTCGGCATGTAGGCGCGCGGACCGATCAGGCTCATGTCGCCCATAAGGATGTTCCACAGCTGCGGCAGCTCGTCGAGCGAGGTCTTGCGCAGGAAGCGGCCGAGCGGGGTGATGCGCGGGTCGACCGTCAGCTTGTGGTAGGTCATGTACTCTTCGCGGGCGATCGGATCGTTCTCCAGCAGCTGCTGCAGCTGCTCCTCCGCGTCGACATGCATGGAGCGGAACTTCAGCAGGTCGAAGGTCTGCTTGCCTCCGGCCCAGCGCTTCTGGCGGAACATCACCGGGCCTGGGCTGTCCAGCTTGATGGCGACGGCGAGACCCAGCATCAGCGGCGCCACCAGTACCAGCAGGATGGACGACAGCACGATGTCCATGGCGCGGCGGATGCGCAGGTAGCCGGTCGGCGGACGGACGCTGACGCGCAGGGCCAGCGAGCCGTGCAGGTTGTGATAGGTCGCGTCGACCGCGCTGACGTTGCCCTCGCCCAGCACGCAATAGACCTGGCGGAAGGGCAGGGTGCGCACGAGGCCGGTCAGGTCGCTGCCATGTCGGCTCATGTCGGCGACGATGGCGGCGGTGGCCTGGCCGGCGACGGCGGGCGACTTGGCCAGCAGTTCCACCGGACCCATCACCGGCAGGCCGGCGACGCGGGTCTGCCACAGGCTGTCGTCGTCGTCGACGAAGCCGACCGGACGCATGCCGAGCCAGGGCAGGCGCTGCAGCTTCTCGGCGATGGCGGCACCCTGCGGGCCGGCGCCGACGATCACCACCGGCGTGCGCCAGTCCAGCGCGCTGGACAGCAGCCCCTGGATCAGCAGCAGGTCGGCGACATAGGTGACCGCGAAGCCGAGCAGCGCGATCGACAGCGCCTCCACGAAGAAGGAACGGAAACCCTCCATCACGATGAAGGGCACGGCCAGCACGGCACAGCACAGAAAGGCCGCCTGAAAAGTCCGCCGCGTCCGTTCCATATAGTCGAAGCGGCCCAGCGTGTAGATGCCGAACACCGACTTGACCAAAGGCACCAGCATCAGGCCGGTCACCAGCGATCGCTGCCACGCCGCAGCCTCCAGCGGCTCCGTCAGCGCGTCGGCACCGAGGAAATGGTTGAGCGTCCACCCCACCAGGGCGAGGACCAGCCCGTCGGACAGTGCAAGCAGCAGCCCGGGGGCGATCGTCGGGATCGTCGCCTTTTTCGCCGAGGTCAGATCGATGACCACATCTGGGTCCAGTTTGCTCATCGCAGGTCCCGTGGTTGAAGGGAATGCCAGCCACCGCACGGCCATTCGTGCGGATGGTCGCTCGTCATCAGCGTCTCTTGGGATTCGGCCGGTCTTTACTTTGCTGCGCCGCCTCAATCTCAGCTGCGCATTTATGTAAAGATCGCTCTTTCATGATTTCGATCGGCCGATCCGCGGTTCGTTGAGGACGAATTAGGATGAGGAGGCTCGGCCAGCAACAGTGCATACGGGCGTTGATTTCGCGTCCGCGATACCACCCGGGTTTCAAAGGGTGCGGGTACCCGAATATTTAAGGGGATACTTTCGGATGCCGTCCCCGGCGGGGATAACGTTTCGGGTTAGCGGCAAGGTGGTGTCGCACCTCCGGCGGCACGTTCGATCCCCGCAATTTTTGGGTAGAGGACGGTAAACCCTTCCCCGAAGGGCCGGAACGGCGGAACGCGAAGGGGGGTGATCGCCGAACTTGCGGAGTGGGTCCGCCACCTGGATTTACCGAAGGGAAGTGCCGGGCAATTCCGAGCGGGGGCGTGGCGCGAAGGAACCCTTGCCTGTTGCGGGGCGTAGGAGGCAGCGTGCGGGCTCGCCGGAAAGCCTAATCGGAACGTCCTGCTTCTCTGACCGAAGCCGTGGTGACTAGCACCGAAGAGTGCCGCAGTCGCTTCAAGGTCGAATTGACGCTTTCCCAGCCGCCGCCAAGATTTGGCGCGTTCTTTTTCCTTATCTGCGCCCGTGCAACCCACCCCATGCGACTTGCCGGACGCAGCGCTCCCCTCTCAGGCGGGACCGGGAAAAGAAGCGGACTATAGGGGGCGAAGGAAACCGGATGGCTCTCGAAGCTGGTACGATCATCAAACATGGCTGGATGTTCATGGTGGCGAACGTGGTCAACCGCGCCGCGGGACTGCTTCTGCTGCCGCTCTATACGAAAGTCCTGTCGCCGGCGGAGTTCGGCGTCTATGCCCTGATCAGCGTGGTGGGCGACATCGTCGCGGTCATGCTGATGATCGGGATGATCAACGCCTTCACCGTCGTCTATTTCGAACATGCCGACAACCGCGGCCGAAGCCGGGTGGTCAGCACCACCATGATCGGGCTTTGGGCCGCCTCGCTGCTCCTGCTGGCGGTGGCGCTGCCGGCGGGATGGGGTGCCAGCCACCTGCTGTTCGGCGGCAGCGATCAGGCGCCTATCATCGCCTTCGCCTTTGCCGGCATCGCGTTCAGCGCCGTCTTCGAACTGGCGCTCGCCTATTACCGCGTCCACAAGCGGTCGGGAACCTGCCTGCTGATCTCGGTCGGCAAGGCGGTGGGGCTGATCGGCCTCAACCTCACCTTCCTGCTGGTGATGGACCTGGGCGTGACCGGCATCTTCCTGGCCAACGCCATCACCTTCGTCGGGCTGGGCATCGCGCTGACGGTTGCGATCCTGGGCGCGAACGGCGTCGGCTTCTCCTTCGGGATCCTGAAGCGGGTGTCGCTGCTGGGCCTGCCCTTCATGCCGCAGACCATGCTGGACATGGGCAACCAGTTCGCCATGCGCTATCTGGTCAACCTGCTGATGGGCGTGGCGGCGGTGGGCGTGCTGTCCTTCGGGCTGCGGCTCGCCACCATGCTCTACATGTTCCTGACCGCCTCCTTCCTGCAGATCTGGTCGGTCAGCCGGATCGAGGCCCAGCACGATGTCGGCGACAACACCGCCGGGCGCGAGCAGTCGGAATTCGTCTTCTACCTGTTCGTCGTCCTGCTGTCCGCGGCGGCGCTGGGCATGGCCCTGACCTCGCCGGAGGTGCTGTGGCTGATCGCGTCCAGCGAATACGACACCGTGCTGCCCTGCATGCCGCTGCTGGTGCTGGCCTATGTGCTGCACGGCGTGCGCATGCATGCCGAGGTCGGGCTGGTGAAGACCAAGAAGGTCGGCGTCCTGCCGGCGATCTCGCTGGGCGGTCTGGCGGTCGGCACGGCGATCATGGGGGTGACGCTGGGACCGCTCGGCCTGATGGGCGGTGCCATCGGCGTGCTGGGGCGCGAGCTGGTGATGCTCTGCGCCACCGAGACGCTGTGCCGCCGCCTCAGCCCGAAGGAGCCGCCGCTCAGCATCCTGCGGGTGACGGGCATCCTGGCTCCGGCCGCCATCGCCTATCTGGCCGGCCTCGCCCTGTTCGGGTTCGAGGTGAATCCCACCTTCGCCGCGGCCAAGGTCGGACTGACCATGCTGTTCGCCGTCGTCACCCTGTTCGGGCCGAGCTTCGGCAAGACCGACCGCGCCATGCTGTTCCGCATGCTCGGCCGATTTTTTCGCCGGCCACAAGCAGCCTGACGGGCGGCCCGACAACGATTGATCCAGGAGGATCCCACCGCGATGCAGGATGTTCCGCGCTATACATATCGGCAGACGGTCGCGGCGGACGCCATCCGCTACGGCGGAGGTTCCGGCCTCGAGGCGGTGCTGAAGCTGCTGGCGGGCAACCGCCTGTTCCGGGTGACCTTCACCCTGCGCAGCTGCCAGGCGGCCAACCGGATGGGAGGACCGCTGCGCAAGCCGCTGCTGGCCGCCTGCCGCCTGCTGCACCGCTGGACCCAGCATTCGGCGGCCATGGATCTGCCGTGGGAGACCCAGGTCGGACCCGGCCTGCGCATCCTGCACGGCTGGGGGCTGGTGGTGAACGCCAAGGCCCGCATTGGCGCAAACGTCACCCTGTTCCACGGCGTCACCCTGGGCCAGAAGGACGACCTGCTTCCCACCGGCCGGGTGACCCATTACCCGGAGTTGGGCGACGGCGTCTGGGTTGGGCCGCATGCGGTGGTGATCGGCGTCAGCGTCGGCGACGAGTGCATCGTCGCCGCATCCTCCGTCGTCACCAAGCCGATGCCCCGGCGCACCGTCGTCGCCGGCAATCCGGGAAAGGTGGTGGCGGAGGTCACCATACCCGACATCCCGAATCCGGCCCCGGTCGGCGCGTCCTCCTCCCAGACGACCGCCGCACAGGCGTCGCCCGTTCCCGGCTGATTGCCGGACATAAGACGGAAAGGGTCCGGCAGCGTGGCTGCCGGACCCCTCCTTCATCGTTACACCGGTTGCGGTGAAGCCGGTCCTCAGGCCGCGTGGGCCATCGGGTCGTGCCACTCCATGCCGTGATAGGCGGTGTCGTAGGCGGTGTGCGACAGGTCGGTGACCGAGCTGTCGATGCTGGCGACGGTGGCCGTCGGCAGGTCGCCGGCGGTCGTGTCGTTGGCAGCCGTCACCGTGTGGGCCAGCAGGTCGGCCGAGCTGAGCGAAGCGGCGGCGGCCTTCGCGGCGGAGGCGTCGACGATGGTGCCGGTGCCGGTGGCGTCGGCAAGGGTCGCGGCGGTCGGGTTGGAGATCTTCAGGCTGAAGGTCTCGTTGCCTTCCGTCACGCTGTCGCTCAGCACCTTGACCGTCACGGTCTTGGCGGTCTCGCCGGCGGCGAAGGTCAGCTTGCCGCTGGTGGCGGTGTAGTCGGAGCCGGCCTTGGCCGTGCCGTCCACCGTGGAGTAGTCCACCGTGACCGGGCTGCCGGAGGCGGCCGACAGCTTGACCGTGAAGGTGGCGTTGACGCTGTTGGCGGTGGTGGTCGGGGTATCGAAGACGGCGCCTTCCATGGCGGTCTTGATGATGTTGATCTTGCTCTGGTTGATGGTCTTGTAGTCGTCCATCAGGATGCCACCGACGTCACCGGATTCCGGGGTCCAGGCCCAGAAGGTCCAGCTCATGCCCTTGTCGCCGGCCGCGATGTCGCTCTTGCCGTCCAGGTTCCAGTCGCCGTTCAGGTACTTGGCCATGGTCTTGGCCCAGGTCTGCTCGGCCGTGCTGTTGAACTGGCCGCCCCATTCGCCCAGCATGATCGGCGCGGTGTCGTTCTTGTACAGGTAGCCCCACATCTTGTCGTACTGGGCCGGCAGGTTGTTCGGGTAGTTCGGATCGTTCAGCCAGCTGAACTGCCCGACGCTCTGGCCGTAGGCGTGCGGCGAGTAAACGAGCTTGTTGGGGGTGTCGAAGTGGATCGGGCGCGACTGCGCACCGGCCAGCGTGCTGCTCCATTCCGTGCCTTCGACGAACAGCAGCCAGTCCTTGTTCACGGACTGGATCGAGTTGCCGATGCGCTCGGCGGCCGAGGCCCAGTCGGTGGCGGCGCTGCCGCCCCAGGTGGCGGTGACGCTCGGCTCGTTGTGCAGGTCGGCGCCGATGACGGTCTCGTTGCCGGCGTAATGCTGGGCCAGCATCTTCCAGTTGGCGATCACCGTCGATTCCGGGTGGGCGCTGGTGTACCAGAGCCCGTGCTCGTTGGTGCCGGCGCCGCCGTCGTTGCGGTGGTGGTCGAGGATCACCTTCATGCCGAGCTTGCCGGCATAGTCGATGACCTTGTCATAGACCTGCAGGCGGGTCAGCCCGACCAGATCCGGGTTCTTGGAATAGTCGATGCCGTTGGTCACCGCGCTGCTGTCGAACATGGCGTCCGACATGGTCAGGCGGATGGTGTTGAAGCCGACCGACTTCATGTTTTCCAGGTGGTGCTGATAGCTGTCCACCCACAGGCCGGCGGGCACGTAGTTGTAGCCCTCGCCGCCGAACCAGTTGACGCCGGTCAGGCGAACGGTGTGGCCGGCCTCGTCGACGATCTGGTTGCCCTGGGTGTGCAGGAAGCCCTGGATGCCGCTGGACGTCTGGCTGCCGGTCGGTTCGGTCACCGTCGCGTCGCTGACCGACAGGCTCGGCTGGTTCGGGGTGGTGGGGCCGGTGGTGCTGCCGGCGAACCAGGACTTGTCGGCCTTCACCTCCATGGTGCCGTTCCACCACATCGCCTTCTGGCCGGCGACGATATCCCGGCCGTCCAGCGCGCCCTTGTCGATCGACACGATGCTGTCGGTCGGGGCGACGGCATGGCCGCCGATGGTGATCTTGTTGACGTGCAGGTTGCGGTCGACGCCGCCGACCACGCCGTCGTTGTCGTACTGGATCTGGACCTTGTGGGCGACGTCCGCGGCCACGTTCGCGTTGAAGGTGAAGTCCTTGGCGGCGGTGCCGGCGGTGCCTTCACCGATCTGCTTGCCGTCGACCATGACCTTGAAATGGGCGTTCACGCCGCCGGCTGCCGTGCCATACGCATTCACGACGATCGGCGTGCCGCCGGTGGTCGGGGTGGTCGGCGTCGTGGGCGTGGTCGGGGTACCGGCGGCGCTGGCGAACAGGTCCTTGGACATGTTGAAATCGAGCGAGCCGCTCCAGGACAGCATTTCGCGGCCGGACAGGGTGCCCTGGCCGTCGGCGGCGTAGGAGACCGTCGAGCTGGTGGAAGCGATGGTCTTGCCGTTGACTTCGATCGACTTGACGATCAGGTCGCGGTACATGCCGGCCTTGTCGGTGGACATCCAGTCGTTGTCGTACACGACCTGGACCTTGTGCGCGGCGTCGGGCGCCACCTTGGTGGTGAAGCTGTACCGGCCGGCGCTGGTGGAATTGACCGTCGCCTGGCCGACGGCCACGCCATCGACGAGGAACTTGAAGTGCGGCCAGACTCCTCCGGCAGACACACCCGAGGCATTGACTACGAAGGTCGTATCGACGGGGCTCGTTGCCATTGGAAGCATCCTCTTTTCCGTGTTTTCGCTGGAGCCCAGACTGGCCGGAAAAGGTTAACGAGCTATTTCAAATTTTAGCGAAATGAGGCTCTAATGCCACTATCACTTGTGAAAAGAATGAGACACAAAAAACCCCTTTGCCGATGCATTGCAGCAACAAAGGGGTTCTTTTGTGGAGATAACATATTGAACGGAAACGAATTTCCGTGTTCGCTCGCGGCGTCAGCGCGGTTTGTGCGCAACCAGGAACACCTCAGGCCTGAACATATAGAGCTGACCTATCCTTCCGAGCTTGCGATTTAGGGTTAATGGCAGCCGTCCCAAAAATGCCTCGACCACCCGCATGTAGCCGAAATAGGCACGGCTGGCGAAATGCAGGTTCATGTGGCGGCGCACCGCCATCGGCACGACATAGGCCGCCTCCACGCGGCCGAAGCCGGCTTCGCGCAGCATCGCCGCGGTCTCGCCCCAGCCATATTCGCGCAGATGCATGCAGACCGGCTCCTGCAGCCCGAACACCTCCGACAGGTCGGCCGGACCGGCGAACTTGTGCGGCATGCTCAGGACATATTTGCCGCCAGGCTTCAGGATGGTGTGGACGTTCGTCATGTGGGTGACGACATCGTCGGGGTGCATGTGCTCCACCACATGGGTGGAGACCACGCTGTCATAGCGGCCGGCCGGCTCGAATTGGGCCAGATGCACGCCGTCGCTGTTCTTCCAGGTGACGTTGGATTCCTGTTCGATCCAGTTGGCGCCACGCTCGCGCGTCACTTCCGTCGCGACGCAGCGGTAACCGTGGCGGGCGAGGTAGCGCAGCAGCCGCGCCTTGCCCGATCCGACTTCGTAGACATCCTGCGGCCCGCCCAACAGGGTCAGGAAATGGCGGAAGTCCAAGTCGTCGTTGCGGGTGTGGGCGTCGTCCTCCGCCTCGTTCAGCCAGGGACAGCTGGTGTAGAGCGTGGTGTAGGCCTTCTCGAAGGCATCCCACCGCTCCTCCGGCTTGGTCTCCATCAACTCGCGGGCAAGCCGCCGTTCCAGGGTCCAATGACGCTGCACCATCTCGATGGTCAGCGGATAGGACGGCGAAAGGTGGAACTTCCTCCGGTAGCGCTCGACGAGGGCGTCGTCGGTCCTCCGGTCGGCGGGCAGCCGATCCATCGGCAACGTGTCGGCTGTATTCTGCACGATCGACCTCTCCATCAGGGGGGTGCCGGACGCAATGAAGGACTCTAATCGGGCATGGGAACCGGCGCCCGCACGCGAAGGAGAAAACACGCGGACCTGTCGGAGGGGGAGGCGATCGACAGAGGCTTACCTCCCCTGCGCATCGCCCTCGCCGGACATCAGCCTGACCGCACCCTGCCGGTGCGCGCCTTTTCCCGCAACGTGTCCACCACCGCCGTGTAGAGCGGCAGCGGCCGGGAGTTCTCGTCATAGGGGGAGGGGTGGGGGTGAAGGTCGGGATGCTCCCGCGCGATGAAATTCAGGTCCGAGCGCAGGTGCCACCAGCACAGCTCCTCCACCCGCGCGTTGTCCAGCATGTCGGCCAGATACTGGCGGGCCAGCTGGGCCATCGCCCGGTCCTTCTCCGCCCGCGACCAGGATCGGGGCAGGCGCGTCTCGTCGACATCCATCTCCGTCAGATGGACGGCGAGGCCCAGCTTGTCGACGGCGCGCAGGAACTTGCGCATGCCGGCGCTGTCATAGGGCTTGCCGCCGATCAGATGGCTCTGCAGCCCGATGCCGTGGATCGGCACGCCGCGCTTCACCGCCCCGGTCAGCCAGTCGAGCAGATAGGCGCGCTTGCGCTGCTGCCAGCCCTCGTCGATCTCGATGCCGAACTCGTTCAGCACCAGCTTCGCCTTTGGGAAGGCCTTGTGCACGTGGTGGAAGAAGGGATCGAGCCATTCCGGCCCCTTCTCCGCCCCGCCGGCCGCCACCCACCACATGCCGCGGCGGAAGCCGTAGCGGTCCTGCTGGCGCGGGTGGCTTTCCGCCGTTTCCCAGAAGAAGACCTCGTTGGCGACGTCGATGCGGTAGAAGATATCGCCGTAGCGCTGCCGCACCGCCTCGACCACGCCGGTGAAGCGCGGCCAGACATTCTCCTCGCTCAGCGTGCCCTCGGGCGAGAAATAAGCACTTTCCGAAATGCCCAGCTCCGCCTGCCGGGCCGTCGGCAGCTTCATGTAAGGCGGCATGCCCATATGCTGCCAGATGATGGTGTGCCAGTTCGGCGTCGCGCCGATGCTGCGCGCCAGTTCCACCGCCGCGTCGAAGCGGCGCCAGTCGAAATTGCCCTCCGTGTGCTGGAAGACTCCCCATTTGCCGCCGTTCTCCGGGGTGACGACGTCGCATTCGCGCGCCATCAGCCGGTCGAGCATGGGGTCTTCCGGATCGACGAAATGGTCGCGGGCGGCACCGTGGCGGATGCCCAGCGCCCGGCAGGCCTCGCGCAGCGTCACCGCCGGCTCCGCCGCTTCCCCGTGGGTTGCTGCGGCCTCCGCCGGGGCCGCCGGGCCGCTGGCGCCGCGGCAGCTCGCCAGCACCGCGCCGGCGGCGGCGGTCCACATCAGATCGCGCCGGCTTGGACGCCATTGGGGACGCCATTTGGGAAAACCGGGCTTCGGACTCTCGGTCATGCGGAGGGGCTCTCTCTTCCGGATGTTGGGGCCGGTAGCGGGTTCCGGTCATGAAGAGACCCCTCCCTCCGGACGCCGCAGCGTCGGTGAGGGAAGGGCCTCGGGTCGAAGGAGCTTCAGGTTACCCTGCCTGCTTTACGGAGCGGTCCGCAGGGTGGTGTCGCCATAGTACTTCCGGGTCGCCACGTAGCTGTTGTAGGGACCCTGGTAACCGCGCGAGGCCGCCTTCTTCAGGTTCACGTCGGTCATGACCGCCACGAACTTCGAATGGTCGATCGGCCCCAGATCGGCGACCGCCTGCAGGTCGCTGGCCGTGGTGTGGCCCCAGCGGCTGACGAACATCACCTTCGACGCGGCGCCGCAGACGATGCGGGCATCCGACACGGCCAGCGCCGGGGCGGTGTCGAACACCACCAGATCGAAGTGCGGCGACAGGCCGGCCATCAGGTGGATCAGGCCGTCGACGTTGAAGCGGTCCAGCGTCTCCGACATCAGGCGGCCGGCCGGGATCATCGCATAGGGCGCGTCTTCGCTGCTGTGCACGATCTCGTCCAGGGTCGCGGTGCCGGAAATCCAGTCCGACAGGCCCTTCTTGGCCGACAGGTTGAACAGGGCATCGATGCGCGACCGCCGGAAGTCGGTGTCGACCACCACCACGCGGCGGCCGGCCTGGGCCGCAACCTGGGCGACGGCGAGGCTCATCGACGTCTTGCCGTCCTGCGGGCGGGCCGAGGTGACGGCGATGGAGCCGACCGGACCCATGTCCGCCAGATGGTTGCGGAACAGGGCGCGCATCGATTCGGAGAACAGCGAGAAGGGATGGTTCTGGAAGATCTGGTCCAGACGGCCGCGGGCGCCGCGGGTGGAGTGGTGCGGGACGATGTGGACCGTGCCCACGCCCAGGATGCGGCGGACGGCGTCCGGGGTGCGGATGCGGCGCTGGAACAGCTCGATGCCGAAGACGATGAAGACGGCGACGGCGAGCGAGGCGACGAAACCAGCCAGCAGCAGCAGGATGCGGAAGGGACCCGACGGCTCATGCGGGACCTGCGGCGCCGAGACCAGCTTGACGGCGGTCGGGAAGGCGCGGTTGTCCTGCTGGGCCTGCACCTCTTCCAGACGGCCGAGCAGGCTGTCCAGCAACTGGCGCTTGGCCTGGGCCTCGGCCTCCAGCGTGCGCAGCGGCACCGCTTCCTCGGCCATGGTCTGATAGCCGGATTCCAGCTTGGCGATCATCGACTTCAGGGCGTTTTCCTGCTCGACGGCGACGTTGGCCGCTTCGCGGACGCCGGCGATCTCGTGGCGGACCTCCTGCTGCAGCGAGGAGTTCGCCTCGTTCAGGCGGGCCTGCAGTTCCTGGATGCGCGGGTGCTTCGGACCATACTGGCGCGACAGCTGGGCCAGTTCGGTGGAGATCGACGCGACCGTGGCGCGCAGCTGGGCGACGACCGGGGAGGCGAGGCTGCCGCCGTTGCCGGAGCTGCGCTCCAGCGTCTGGGCCTGGGCGACGGCGCGGGCGCGGTTGGCGGCGGCCTCGGCCAGACGCAGGCGGGCCTGCTCAAGCTCGGTGGTCGCCATCAGGCCGTTGGTGCCGTTCCTGACCAGACCGGCCTTGAAACGGACGGCGTCGACCTTGGTGTCGGCCGCGGCCACTTCCTTGCGCAGGGTGCCGATGCGGTCTTCCAGCCAGGCGACGGCGCTGGTGGACAGATCGCGGTCCATCTGCTGGCGGGTTTCCATGTAGCGGTGGACGACGGTGTCGACCACCTTCTGGGCGATTTCCGGATCGAGCGAGGTGTAGCGGACCTGGATCACGCGCGACCGGCCGACGATGCCGACTTCCAGATTGCGGCGGACGCGGTCCAGAACGCCGTCGATGCTGTCGGCGGCGCGGGTTTCGCGCAGGTGGGTGTCCTTGGTCATGTCGTCGCCATGGGCCAGGACCGCGTCGACGAAGCCCGGCAGGTCGGGACCGAAGACGGCATGGGCCTGCTCGCGCGTCCAGGCGGTGGCGCGCTCGACGAAGGGCTTGCTGTCGTCGGACTGGACCGGCGGGTTGAATTCGGGGTTGGTCGCCAGCCCCAGATCGGCGATCGACTGGGTCAGCACCGCCGTCGACTTCAGGATTTCGATCTCGCTGAGGATCGCGCTGTCTTCCGGCGTGATCGCGTTCAGCGCCTGATCCTCCGCACGGACGACGCGGACCTGCCGGTTGTCGACCAGCAGAAGCGCTTCGGAGGTGTATTTGTCCTTCATCAGCGAGACGCCGAAGGCCGACAGCGCGGTCAGCGCCAGCACGATGGCGGCGATCAGCGTCTTGTGGGCCGCCAGCACCCGCAGGATGAAGCGGAAGTCGGGGCCCATCGCCGGAGCCGGACCGTCGAAATCGCGCGGCATGTGGTGGCCGGCCTGGGTGGGCCATGCCGGAGCCGGCGGGCCGCCCGGACCTCCGTTATTGATCTGGGGAAGATTTTCCACGTCTCAAAGCTCCTTCTGGATAGGCGACCGGCGGATCGTCGACTGGGAGATCCGGGGGGAGATCCGGGTGGAAGCGGGCGCTGCGGCGCCCGATCCGCGGGTGCGGAGGGATGCGGCACGGCGAAGGCGGATGGTGCTCCAGGCAAAGCCGAAGGCACCGATGCAATAGCGGCGGAACAGCCGGCGGGGCTCTTGCGCCAGACGGAAGGCCCATTCCAGGCCGGAGCGCTGGACCGCTTCCGGAGCGCGCTTGAAGCGGCCGGCCAGGAAATCGACGATGGCGCCGCCGTTGACGATCAGCACCGGATGGTCCAGTGCGCGCTTCAGCTCCGTCGCGACCTCTTCCTGCTTGGGCATGCCCATGGCGAGCAGGATGACGTCGGGGCGGGTGGCCCGCGCCTGGGCGATGTAATGCTCCGTCGGGTGGAAGCCGTGCTGCAGGTCGGCGTAGCGGTGCGGGGTGGCCGCTTCCAGGACGACGCGGGCACGGTCCAGCCACGGGGTGGCGGTGCCGTAAATGGCGACGCTGCGGGGGGCGAGCGATTTCAGCAGCAGCGGGATGAAGTCGGTGCCGTTCATGTTCAGGCCGGCCGGCCGGCCCAGTACCGGCAGCACCGCCTGCAACCCGATCCCGTCGCGCAGCAGGACGTCCGACGAAGCGAAGGCGGCCAGCGCCGCGTCCGAGCCCATGCAGACGTTCAGGCCATGCGCGTTCAGGAAGGACAGCACTGTCGGACGGTCCACCGCGCCCAGATAATCGATCAGGGCACGACGCTCGCCGTCGTTCGAAATGCACCGCATGCGCTCGATCAGTTCCAGGACCTCACGAGGGTTCGGCATGCGCATCTCCCAAAAAATTAGTCGGAACAAAGCATTGACCGTTTCGCGACCGGTCTTGCGGTCGATCCGGCCTGGCCTGATGTCGGGCCTGTCCGCCGGGCGGCGGCGGCTAACCCGTTGGGGCCGGCCACCAAACCTGCGTGGCTCTATGTGGCCGGTCCTCCCCCCTTTTCGCACGGGCGAGATCGGCGAAACGGCGACGGATTCGAATTAGCCCGGGCTTGCTCCCTTCGGGGGATTCGGCTTGCCGAATCGACCGGTCAGACCCATAAAGAGGGATCCCGGCCATAAAGAGAGACCCTGGCGCTCTATGGCTGTTGTCGGATGACGCAACCACCGGCCTGCCCACCAGCCGGATGGATCGGCTGTGCGGCCGACCCGATCAGCCGAAGCGCTTGCATGACCGGGGCAATTCCAAGAAAAGACGATCCATGACCGACGACACCTCCGACAACGCCCGTTCGGGCCGCACGCCCGGCACTGCCGACGAATTCGACCGCCGCGACGCCCTGCGCGCGGTGGCCGCCGTGGTGCGCGGCGACGGGATCGAGGTGGATGCCGACAGCACCCCGGCGCGCTGGTCGGTCGCGGTCAACCACCTCGTCCAGATCCCGGGCACCGACCGCAAGCTGAAGCTGCGCTTCAAGGTGGCGCTCGGCCCGCTGCCGGACATCGAGGCGGACCTGTGGGGCCTGCTGACCATCGACGAGGGCTTCGGCCGGCCGCAGGCCAAGGCGCTGGGCAAGCGGGTGAAGGGCGCCTGCCTGTCCTCTCCCGCCATCGCCAAGGCGAGGGACCGCGTCGACGGCTGGTTCGCCTCGATGGCGCAGCGGGCGGCCGGCTTCGGCGAGTCCTGGCGGCCGAAGGGCTTCGCCGACGAGCTGGGCCGCGTCGTCGGCTTCGGCGGCCGGATTCCGCGCCTGCAGACCCTGCTCGACGCGATGGAGGAGGCCTTCTCCACCGCAGCATCCCGCGCCGGCCTGAAGGTGCGACGGGAGCGGCTGGAGGATGCGTCCGGCATGGGCGTCTATCTGGACAGCTTCGCCACCGCCCGCGCGATGATCCGCAAGCTGCGGCTTTACGTCGGCCCGACCAATTCGGGCAAGACCCACGCGGCGATGGACCGGCTGGCGGAGGCCGAGAGCGGCTGCTACCTCGCGCCGCTGCGCCTGCTGGCGCTGGAGGGGCAGGAGGCGCTGGAAACGCGCGGCCGCCCCTGCAGCCTCGTCACCGGCGAGGAGCGCGACGTGCGGCCCGGTGCCGCCTTCACCTCCTCCACCATCGAGATGGTGAACACGTCCAAGGTGTGGGGCGCCTGCGTCATCGACGAGATCCAGATGATCGGCGATCCCGACCGCGGCTGGGCCTGGACCCAGGCGGTGGCCGGCGTGGCCGCTCCGGAAATCCTGATGACCGGATCGGCCGACGCCATTCCCTACGTCAAGCGTCTGGCCGATGCCATGGGCGAGGAGCTGGAAGTAGTCGAGTTCACCCGCAAGTCGCCGCTGCGTGTCCAGGAGGAGCGGGTGAAGCTGGAGGAGGTGAAGCCGGGCGACGCCTTGATCGCCTTCTCACGCAAGGACGTGATGGCTCTGCGACACGACCTGCTGGGCCGCAACCACAATGTCGCGGTGATCTACGGCGCCCTGTCGCCTGAGGTCCGCCGCGCCGAGGCCCGCCGCTTCCGCGAGGGCACCGCCGATGTGCTGGTGGCGACCGATGCCATCGGCATGGGGCTGAACCTGCCGGTCGCCCGCGTCGTGCTTTCCACCACCCGCAAATATGACGGGCGCGAGGAGCGCGAGCTGACCGCGTCGGAGATCCGGCAGATCGGCGGCCGGGCCGGCCGGTTCGGCATGCATGAGGAAGGCCGCGTCGCCGTGCTGGACGGCGAGAACATCAACCCGGTGCGCCGGGCGCTGACCTCGCCGCCGGTGCCGCCGGAAGACCCGCGGTCGTGGATCTCGCCCAACCTCAGCCATGTCGAAGCCATCGCGCGGGAACTGGACACCGACAGCCTTGCCAAGGTGCTGCGCACCGCCGGGCAGGAATTGCTGCGCGCCAACCAGACCTTCCGCATGACCGACCTGGAGCAGCGCATCCAGGCGGCGGCGGCGGTGGACCGTGCCAAGCTGCCGCTGGCCCAGCGTGACATGCTGGCCCGCTGCCCGATCGACACCCGCGACCAGAACAACCTGCGCCTTCTCGGCGGCTGGGCGGTCAACCAGGGCAGGGGCATCCCCAACGCCGCCCCCGATGCCGCCGAGCGCTTCCGTCACAGTGTCGGCACCGACGTGGAACTGGAGAAGGCCGAGCGCGCGGTGAAGGAACTGACCGCCTACGCCTGGCTGGCCTACCGTTTCCCCGACGCCTATCCCGAGATGGATCTGTGCCAGGAGCGCCGGGCGCACCTGAACGCCTTCATCGAGCGGACGCTCGCCGAGCGCTCGCTCGCCCGCGCCTGCCCGGTCTGCGGCGCGAGGCTGAAGGCCAACCACCGGTTCCGCGTCTGCGACAATTGTTACAGCAGCCGCGTCGAGGACCGCCGCGGCGGCCGTCGTGGCGGACCGGAGCGTGGCAACGGCGAGAAGCCGGTCGGCCACCCCCACCACTTCCACCATCCGGTGGCGAAGGAAGGCGGGCGGGACACCGGCCGGGGTGGTCCCCGCACAGGCCCCCGCACTGGCCGAGGCCCGAAGCGAAAGAGCGCGACTCCATAAGGCACCCTCTCCCGCACCGGAAGAGGAGAGTTCACGCCGCCGCGCTGCTGCCCGGATTCGCTCCCTCGCGCTTTGGCCAGTTGATCTCCTCGACCGTGCTGCCTTCGCCCAGGAAGTAGCGGCGAAGCGGCGTCAGGTCGGCGCCCAGTTCATAGACCAGCGGGCGGCTGGTGGGGATTTCGAACAGCGGAATGTCGTGGTCGGCGACATCGTCCAGATGCTTGACCAGCCCGCGCAGGCTGTTTCCGTGGGCCGACACCAGAACCCGCGCCCCCAGTCGCAACGCCGGTGCAATCTCGTCGCGCCAGAAGGGGACCACCCGCTCCGTGGTGTCCTTCAGGCTTTCGCCGCGCGGCAGGTTGGCCTTCGCGAGGCCGGCATAGCGGCGGTCGGCGACGGCGGACCGCGGGTCGTCCGGCTCGATCGGCGGCGGCGGAACATCCCAGCTTCGCCGCCACTGGAACACCTGCTCCGCCCCGTGGCGTTCCGCCGTCTCCGCCTTGTTCAATCCCTGCAGCGCGCCGTAATGCCGCTCGTTCAGGCGCCAGTGCTTGTGCACCGGCAGCCACAGCCGGTCCATGTCGCGCAGGACGAGGTGCAGGGTCTCGATCGCGCGGCTCAGCACCGAGGTAAAGGCGATGTCCACGTCGATGCCGGCGGCCTTGAGAAGGTCGGCCGCCTTGTGCGTCTCGGCGATCCCACGGTCGGTCAGGCCGACGTCGGTCCACCCGGTGAAGCGGTCTTCCGCATTCCACACGCTCTGGCCATGGCGCAACAGGATCAGTCGGTGCATGGCGGATCTCCCTTCCGTAGCCGGCCGCCCTTCGGGCACTTCCCCGTTGAAACAGACCTTTAGCCGAACGGGTTCCCGCGACAAATCATCGCACAGCCGGGCGGGACAGGCAGGCCGGACCGCGCGATGTGGTTTCAACCCGGTTTCATGATTGCCTCCGGAGACACCAATTATGTCAGTCGCGAAATCTTGGCGACATACTCGGACAATAATCGTGCGGTACGGTCACCCCACCTGAAATCACCGGCCTTGCCGGCCGCAGCGGATGGGAAGAGACGATGACCGAGCCGAACACGGGGTCGCAGACTTTACCCGGCGCAGCGGGTCTGCGCGGCGCAATGCCGAACCATTCCGATTATCGCCCCAGCAACCTGACAACCTTGCGTACCGAGGCCACGATGCTGCATCATCATGACGTCATCTCCAGAGCCGTGTCGACCGACCGCGAGATCACTCTGGAGGCGCTTCGTGTGTTCACTTATCTGAGCCGGAGGCTCCATTTCGATCGCTCCGTTCCGGTGCTGCAGTCCGAACTGGCTGACGCGCTGGGCATGCAGCGGCCCAATGTGAACCGGGCCATCAAGCTGCTGGAAACCAAGCAGATCCTTCTGCGGGAATCCAAACTGGGGCGCGCGATTACGTTCCGGCTGAACCCGGGACTGGAGGGCGGCCGGGCCTGAGTGTTTGGTCAGGGTATGGAATGATCGTAGAGACCCGTGAGCTGTTCTTCACCAATTCCGCCCTGAAAAAAGCCCTCGCCTGGTACCAGAAGGCCCCCAATCAGACGGACCTGCCGCTGGGCGTCGTCACGACGGTGACGCCGACCTCGGAAGGCGGTCTGTCGGTTCAAATTCAGCAGAGCGGCGCCTCCAGAACGCGGGAGGTCCTGTTCACGCCCAGCAAGACGCTGGCGCTGCTTCTGCTCTTCTGTCGCCGCCAGAAGGTTCCGATCCCCCGCGACGCCGGGAAGGAATTGGAAGCCGCGGACGACGGCCTGATCCTGATCGTGCGCGGTGAAACACCGACCGTCGCACCTCCTCCCTGAATCGCCTTCCTGAATCGCCTGGCTGATCGACATCATGCCGCCGCGCATCCTGCGCGTGCGGCCATTTGCCGTTTGTTCGGTTTGCCATGCGCGCAGTGACGCAGTCCCCGTGCGGCTTTTCGATCCCAGGGTTCGGTCTTTGCGGACGGCCACAACAAAATGAAATATTAAAAGTGGAGACCAGTACGATGATTGCGCGCCGAAAGCTATGGTATCGTTGAAGCTGCATTCACCGGATGGGCAGGGTGGTTATGATTATGGTCATAGTCGCCAAGACCGGTCGCGCTGCATTGCTTTATGTGATAAAGTTCCTCCGGCTATTGGGGCTAAGCTATAGTTCCGGTCCATCAACCAAACGGGGATATGCAGGCCGATTTGTCATTCGAACATTCGGAACAATCGAAAGCGTGACCTTGTCCGGCACGGTTTGGGCAAGCCGCGTCTCACGCCCGCCGACCGCCGCTTGACCCCCTTCGCCACCGCCGAGGATTTTCCGCCGATGATCGTCACCCGCCTGTCGCTGCCGCTTTGGAAGGAGCTTCGGTCCTTTGGACCGCGGGTCCGTCCGATGCCTGCCTGACCGGGCCGATGTCATCGCCGCAGATGGCCCCACCACCCACGCCGTCCTCCGCCTTCGTCCGCCGGATCACCGCCTCGCCGCGGACCCTGGTTGCGGCCCTCTGCGCCATGCTGGCATTGCTGGGAACCGCATCCTGGGCTGCCGTCACCGCGCTCGATTACCGGGACACGCTTGAACGCTCCGAAGACGACGCCCGGCAGACGGCCATTCTGTTCGACGGCCACGCACGGGGCGTGCTGGACGCCAGCATCGACCTGCTGGAACAGGTCGCCGGCCGGATGGATGGCCGGGGGCTGAAATCATGGGCGGAACGCGGCCTGCAGGAAGCGATGGCGGTGGAACGCAACGGCCGCATCGCTCTACTGGCTGCGGACGGTTCGCTGCGGTATGGCTCCCCCGTCGCCTTCGCCGAGCCGGAAACCAGCGACGGCCTTTCGCTGCTGGTCCGCCCCTTACCGCCGGGTGAGGAGCATCAGATCCTGCCGGCCTTCGGACATATGGCCGGCCAGCCGGCCATTCTTTTCGCCCGCCGCATCTACACCGCGACGGGCGTTTTCGACGGTGCGGTCCTGGTGGCTGTCCCGGTGTCGGCCTTGAACCCGGTGCTGAACGCCTTCGGTGACGGGATGGCGCGGTCCGTCGGCCTGTACCGTCCCGACGGCGTCCGTCTGGCCGGCATCGGCGTTCCGTCGCTGGGCCCTCTGCCGCGTCTGGAAGCGGGGACGATCCAGGTCGATGCCAACTGGATGGGTACCGGCAAGCCGTCGATCCTCGGCGTGAAGCGGATGGCCGACCTGCCGGTCCTGTCGGCGGTGACGATCCCGCGCACCGCCGTGCTGGAGCCCTGGTATGTCCGGATGGAGCGCGGCCTTTTCGTGGTGGTCGCCGGGGTGGCGGCGCTTGCCGGACTGTCACTGCTGGGGGCCGCCAGCCTGCGGCGCGAGGCGCTGGCCCGTCAGGCCCTGACCGAGGCGAACGCCCAGCTGGAGCTGGCCAATGCGCAGCTGGAGGAACGGGTGGAGGAGCGGACCGCCGCCCTCAGCACCCTCAATCTGAAGCTGAGCCGGGCTCTGGAGGAAAAAGAGCGGGCCAATCAGGCCAAGGGCCGGTTCCTCTCGGCGGCGAACCATGATTTGCGCCAGCCTTTCCAGGCCTTGCGGTTGTTCCATCACATTCTGATGGAACGGCTGGCCGAAACGCGCGACCGCAGCATCGCCGAGAAGATGGGCGAAGCGCTGGATGCCGGGGAAAAGCTCCTGCATGCCCTGCTGGAGGTGGCGACTCTGGACGCCGGCGTCGTCCGGCCGCAGCTGGCCGACGTGCCGGTGTCGGCGGTGTTCGAGGAGCTGCTGGCCGAATTCCGCGGCATGGCGACGGAAAAGGGGCTGACGCTACGCGCGATGCCCACCCGCATGGTGATCCGCACCGACCGGACGCTGCTGACGCGCATGCTGGGCGATCTGCTGCGCAACGCGATCCGGTTCACCGACAAGGGCCGCGTCACCATCGGCTGCCGCCGGCATGGCCGCTGGCTGCGCATCGAGGTGTGGGACACCGGGACGGGCATTCCCGCCGAACAGCTCGACAACATCTTCGAGGATTTCGTCCAGCTCGGAAATCCGGAGCGTGACCGGCGCCAGGGCCTCGGCCTCGGACTGGCCAAGGTGCGGCGCAAGGCGGCGCTGCTCGGACACACGGTGGAGGTGCGGTCGCTCCAGGGCCGCGGCTCCGTCTTCGCGGTCAATGTGCCGGTGGTCGGCACCGAACGGCCGCCGACCCAGGCGCCGGCGCCGGACCTCGATCCGGTCCAGAGCGGCGACCGGCTGATCCTGGTGGTGGAGGACGATCCGATCCAGCGCGACGCCGTGCGGCTGCTGCTGGAAAGCTGGGACTATCGGGTGGTCGCGGCGGTCGACGGTGAAAGCGCGCTGGCACTGTTCGGTGCACCGGAAAGCGGGGCGCCGCCACAGGACGGCCCCATGCCCGACCTTATCGTCAGCGATTTCCGGCTGCCGGGGCGGCTGACCGGCGTACAGACCGTGGCGGCCGTGGGGGAGCGGCTGGACCGGCCGGTGCCCGGCCTGATCCTGACCGGCGATACCGCGCCCGAACGCATCCGCGAGGCGGTCGCCACCGGCTGCCGGCTGCTGCACAAGCCGGTGTCCCCGGACGAACTGCGCGACGCCATCGCCGCCATCCTGTCGGAACGGCCGGGCAGCCGCACGGCCGACGGTGGCGAGCCCGATTGCGGCGAACCCGACGGCGGCGAACAGGCGCTGGAGAACGAGTCCGCGGCCTGAATTAACCCTTTCTGAAGCTGGCTTGCCTCAAACTGGCGCAGAATAGGGAGTTCATGGGGCCATGGTGCAGAATCGCACGCTCAGGCGTCTCGATCAGGCGCAGCTCGATCTGGCGGTGCGGAAGCATGAGATGTTCCGCAATGCCCGGGTGGGCGGCGCGCGCGCCAACCTGTCCTTCTGCGATCTGTCCGGGCTGGACCTGTCGGGCCGCGATCTGGCCCATGCCGATTTCGTCGGCGCCAGCCTGCGTGGTGCCAATCTGGCGGGCGCGCGGCTCGATTGCGCTTCCTTCTTCGTCGCCGATCTGCGGCAGGCCAATTTCGACGGCGCCAGTCTGATCAAGGCCGACCTGCGCGGCGCCTGCCTGCGCGGCGCGATCCTGGTCGGCGCCAACCTGTTCGAGGCGGACCTGCGCGACGGTTCCCTGGCCGAAAAGGACCGGTCCGGCCATCTGCATATGGTGCAGATCGACTCCTCCCCGGCAGAGGCCGACGGCGCCGACCTGTCGGGCGCCAACCTGACCAATGCCCGGATGTCGGGCATCATGGCGATCCACACCGATTTTTCCGACGCGGTGATGCGCGGCTGCAAGCTGGTGCGGGCGACCATGCGAGGCGCCAACTTCACCGGCTCCAACATGGAGGGGGCCGACCTGTCCGGCGCCGACCTGCGCGGCGCCTGCCTGCGCGGCGCGGTGCTGACCGGCGCCGTCATGGTGATGACCGACCTCACCGATGCCGACGTGGAGGAGGCGCTGACCGACAAGCCGGTCGGCCGCGTGGTGGCGGAGTTGGGGCGGTCGCTGGAGGATCTGCTGGCCGACCATATGACCTGGGTCGGGTCGAGCGGGGTGCAGGGCGCGATGCTCGACCTGTCCGGCTTCGACCTGCGCCATGCCCCGTCGCTGGCCCACATGTGCCTGACCATGCTGCGCGCGGTTGGGGCGACGCTCTATGGCCTGGACCTGTCGGGTGTGCAGCTTCAGGCGGCGGTGCTCGACAGGGCCGACATGCGCGGGGCGAAGCTGGCGGACGGCGACCTGCGCGGCATCAGCCTGCGGAACGCGAAGCTGAACAACGCCGACCTGCGCAACGTCAATCTGCGGCCCCTGGTGTTCGACGAGCATCGCTCCCGCCCCGCCGATCTGTCGGGAGCGAAGTTGCGCTATGCCGACCTCAGCGGCGCCAGCCTGCGGTCCGTCAATCTCGGCAATGCCGACCTGTCCTTCGCCAACCTGCGCGGCTGCGACCTCGCCAGGACCGACCTTACCGGCGCCAAGCTGTTCGGTGCCAAGCTTGAACGCCGCGCCCTGGCCGAGGGGGCGATCCTGGACGGCGTCGCCGGGCTGAAGCTGTAGCGGGGCGAAACGTCAGGCCGTCGCCTGCGGCAGCCTCTTGAGCAGGCGGCGCAGGTCCAGTGCGGCACGATCAGCGATGCGCTGCGCTTCCACCAGCACGGCGGACAGATCGCCGACCTCCGGTGCGATCTCGCCCGCCGCGTCGGACATGACGTCCAGTTCGGCGGCGGCCTTCTCGATCAGCCCGGTCACCACGCCGGCCGGGCCGGCGGCAGAATCGAAACCAGCCATGCGAACATCCCTTCAATAAGTGTGGGTATCGGGAGTGTGTCGCAATCCGCCTTGCGGTGCAACGGCTTCCGCTGCGCCGCACAACGCTCCTGCGTGGCGCCTGTATCGGACGCCGGGGGCAGTGCCCGCTTGCCCTGCCGGTGGCGGCGGCGGTACACACGGGAAGGCTGTCAGTCGAAAGGTCCAGAAGATGCCGGAAACGGTCCCGTCCGACCGCGTGACCGCGGTCGCCGCCGCCATGATGGTCTATCTGACCGACCGGCAGTTCGACGCCGAGAAGATCAACCGTTTCACCACGCTGTGCGAGGAGATCCGCCGCGATTTCGACCTCGACAGCCGTCTGGCGCTGGCCGAGCGGCTGGAGCGCGAGGCGCCGTCGAACGACAATGTCCGGCTGCGCTCGGTCCTGTTCCTGCTGACCGGCGATCTCTATCACTATGAACGCATTCTCCATTACCTGATCCTGGGCGGCGACAGCGCCGATCCGGCGGCCCTGCACTACACCCACTGGTGCATGTCGCGGCAGCTGTTCCTGGGCGTGGCCAGCGGTGACAAGCTGGCGAGCTTCGTCCCCTGCGACCAGTTTCGCTACTATACGGCGATGGTCCGCCAGATCGCGCGGCGCTGGGGCCTGACGCCGCCGCGGGCGGTCTTGCGCGACGGCCCGATCCGCCGTGTCGCGGTGGTGACCAACCAGTTCACCAACCAGGGGCATCAGCCGACCCGCGACTGCTTCGACTTCGCCGCCCGCATGCAGGACGAGTTCGGACTGGACGTCGCCATCATCAACGTCAACGGCCTGCCGGCACGGGTCGAGAGCGTCTTCATCCCGCCGATGATCGCGGAGGTCGCCGCCGATCTGGAGGGCGTGTACGCGCTGAGGATGTTCGGCCGGCAGGTCAAGGTCGCCTCCTTCACCCATCCCGCCTTCAGCCAGGACAAGCTGCGCGTCATCGTGGAGGCCATCGACGGCTACGACCCGGACCTGATCGTGTCCTTCGGCGGGTCGAACATCGTCGCCGACCTGTTCGCCGACTCCGGCGCCCGGCCGGTGGTGGCGCTGCCCACCAGTTCCGGCATCACCCTGTCGCTGGCCCCCATCGTGCTTGGATTCGAAGAGCGCGACCACACCCTGTCGATTCCGGCGCTGTATCGCGGCCCCTTCGCCCGCCGTTTCCGTCCCTTCACCTTCGGCTACACCCTGCCGCCGTCCGACGGCGTGCGCGTGGACACCGGCTTTGCCGACGGCACGCCCCTGTTCGCGGTGGTCGGCACCCGCCTGGATCAGGAAGTGACGGGGGAGGTGCTGGGCCTGCTGGACGACATTCTGGACCATTGCCCCGACGCCGGTCTGGTGTTCGCCGGCGAGGTGCGGGACCTGCAGGCGCGCCTCGCGCCGCTGCGCAATGGGCAGCGCATGCGCTGCCTGGGCCATGTCCCCGACATCCGCGCGCTCTATGGCCTTTGCCGCGTCTTCCTCAACCCGCCGCGCCAGGGCGGCGGCGGCGGCGCGGCCTTCGCCCTGGCCGAAGGGGTGCCGGTGGTGACCTATGGCTGGGGTGACGGAGCGGTCGTCTCCGGTCCCGAATTCTGCGTGTCCGGCCGCGACGCCTTTCTGGAGCGTGCCGTGACGCTCGCCACCGACGCCGCCGCCCACGCTGCGGCCGGGGCCGCCGCGAAGGCGCGCTTCATCGAGATCGGCGACCGCAACCGATGCGTCGAACGGCTGCTTGCCTATGGCGAGGAGGCGCGGACCCTGCTGCGCGCCGAACATGCCGGAGCGAATTAATCTTCCTTCACATTTTCGTGGAAGACTGATCCCCTCAGTCCCCAGACCATAAGCCGCAGGTCCCTTGGAAAGCCGCCCCTTGCCGAACGCCGTCCCCAGCCATCTCCCCCCAGGCCGTCCTGCCATGTCCATCGCCGGCCGTCCGATCGGCTGCGGCCATCTGCCCTATCTGATCGCGGAGATGTCGGGGAACCACAACGGCGACCTGGGCCGTGCGCTGGCGCTGGTGGAGGCGGCGAAGGAGGCGGGGGCCGACGCGGTCAAGCTGCAGACCTACACCGCCGACACCATCACCATCGCCCATGACGGTCCCGGCTTCCGGCTGGAGGGCGGGCTGTGGGGCGGACGCACCCTGCACGACCTCTACCGCGAGGCGCACACGCCCTGGGAGTGGCATGCCCCGCTGTTCGAGCGGGCGCGGGCGCTGGGTCTGACCATCTTCAGTTCCCCCTTCGACGAGACCGCCATCGAACTGCTGGAGGAACTCGACGCCCCGGCCTTCAAGATCGCGTCCTTCGAACTGATCGATCTGCCGCTGATCCGCCGCGCCGCCCGCTCCGGCAAGCCGCTGATCATCTCCACCGGCCTCGCCACGCTGGGCGAGATCGAGGAGGCGGTGGCGGCGGCCGGCGACGTGCCGCTGGCCCTGCTGCATTGCGTCAGCGGCTATCCCACCCCGCCGGAGGATTGCAACCTCCGCACCATCCCTCATCTGGCCCAAAGCTTCGATGGCGTCACCGCCGGCCTGTCCGACCACAGCCAGGGCATTGCCGTGCCGGTCGCCGCCGCGGCGATGGGCGCCACCATCATCGAGAAGCACTTCACCCTGTCGCGCGCCGACGGCGGGGTCGACAGCGCCTTTTCCCTGGAGCCGGCCGAGTTCAAGGCGATGGCCGACGCCGTGCGCACGGCGACCGCCGCCATGGGGCGGGTCGACTATACGGTGAAGCCCAGCGAGGCCGGCGGACGCGACTACCGACGTTCCCTCTATGTCGTCACCGACCTGGAGGCGGGGGAGCCGCTGACCGCCGCCAACGTCCGCTCCATCCGGCCGGGATTCGGGATGGCGCCCAAGCATCTGCCGGACGTGCTCGGCCGCCGCGCCGCCCGCCGCCTGAACCGGGGAGAGCCGCTGTCCTGGGACATGCTGGCACCGCCGACGCAGGAGGGCTCGCATGGATAGGCCGCGCGTCGTCGCGATCTCGCAAGCCCGGATGACCTCCACCCGGCTGCCGGGCAAGGTGCTGATGCCGGCCGCCGGCCGGCCTCTGCTGGCCCACCATCTGGAACGGCTTTCCCGCACGCCAGGGCTGGATGCGGTGGTTCTGGCGACGACGGTGAACGCCACCGACGACCCGGTGGTGGAGTGCGCGCAGGGTCTCGGAGTCGCCGTCTTCCGAGGCGACGAGCAGGACGTGCTGGGCCGCTTCGCCGGTGCCGCGGCGCTGGCCGGCGCCGATCTGGTGGTGCGCGTCACCGCCGACTGTCCGCTGATCGACCCGGTGCTGGTCGGCCGCCTGATCGCCGCCTTCCGGGAAGGCCAGCCGCTGGATTACCTGTCGATCGACAGCACCCGCTATCCGCGCGGCCTGGATGCCGAGATCTTCCCGCGCCGCCTGCTGGACGAGGCGGCGGCCAACGCCGCCGACCCGGCTGAACGGGAGCATGTCACCCCCTACATCTACCGCCGGCCCGACCGCTTCCGGTTGGGGACCGCGCTGGTGCCCGACGTGCCGGTGGAGCCTGCGGATCAGCGCTGGTGCGTGGACGAGCCCGCCGACTATGAACTGGTGCGCCGTCTGCTGGAGGCGTTGGTCCCGTCCAACCCAGGATTCGGCTGGCAGGATTGTTGCAAAACTCTTCGCGACCACCCCGATTGGGTGGACATCAACCGTTCGGTCCGGCAAAAGACGCCGCACTGATCCGGTCCCGGTTCGACCAAGGAGAAAAGCTTATGGATCGCAATGAATTCCTTCTCGCTCTTGACGAGATGCTCGAACTGGATCCCGGCACGCTGACCGGCGACGAGACCCTGGAATCGCTGGAGGCCTGGGATTCGCTGGCAGTCATCAGCTTCATCGCGCTGGTGGACGAGAAGACCGGCGTGGTGGTCGAAGGCGAGAAGCTGGCCAAGGCGAAGACGGTCGCCGACCTGCTGGCCCTGGCGGGTGCCCCGGTCGCGGCCTGAGCGGTGCCGTTTCCCGTTTCCCGGCCTGTCTCCGCCCGGCCCGTCTCCGAAGGCAGCCGCCTGCGCGCCGGTGTCGCCACCGTCGCCGGCGGCCCTGCCGCCTACCTGTCGGTCGGCAGCGGCGGCGTGCCCGTCCTGCTTCTGCATGGCTTCGCCGGCGACCGCCTGACCTGGCAGTTCAACCTGTCGGCCCTGTCGGCCCGGCGGCGTGCCATCGCCGTCGATCTGCCGGGCCATGGCGGATCGACGCCGGATGTCGGCAGCGGCCGGGTCGCCGATTTCGCTCCTTGGCTGGTCGAGTTCCTCGACGGGCTGGAACTGCCGCGCGTGCATCTGGTCGGCCATTCGATGGGCGGCTATGTCGCGCGCGAACTGGCCTGGCTGGCGCCCGACCGGGTGGCGAGCCTGACCCTGCTGTCCAGCGCCGGGCTCGGCACTCCATTCGACCTGGATTTCCTGCGCCGGGCCATCGCGCCCGCCGACGTTGCGGAGGGGCGCGCCTGCGCCGAACGGCTGTTCGCCGGTCCGTCGCCGCTGATCCCCCGCTTCGGCGAGGTGCTGCACGCCCAGGGCGCCGACCCGGTTCGCCGCGCCGCGCTGGAACGCATCATCGAGGTGTCCTTCGCCGCCCATGCCGATGGCGGCGGACCGCCGGTGGACTGGAGCGCCTATCCGATGCCGGTCCAGGTACTGTGGGGCCGCGAGGATCGCATCATCCCGCTGCCGCCCGCCAACCGGCTGCCGCCGGACGCTCCGTTCCGGGTCTTCGACAATGCCGGCCATCTGCCGCACATCGAGACCGCCAGCCCGGTGACCGCCGCCATCCGGAGCTTCCTGGACGGCTGCGACGACGGCCAATCCGGGCACCCATCTGCCGAGCCGACCAGACCATGACCGACAGCATCTTCGCCCTGATCGCCGAGGAACTCGGCCGCATCGCCGCCGACAAGGGGGAGGTGCTGCCGCCCCTGACGGCGGACAGCCGTTTTCTCGACGGCGATCTGCCGATAGACTCCCTCGACCTCGCCACGCTGCTGGTGGTGCTGGAACAGCGCACCGGACAGGATCCCTTCCGCGAAGGCTTCCGGCAGTTCACCACCGTCGGCGAACTGGCGGCGCTCTACACCGTTCCCGCATGACCGGGCGCCGCCCAGACTGGATCCATCCCGCCTTCCGCCTGATCGAAGGGGAGGAGGTCTTCGGCTGGGCAGACCTTGCCGCGTTGCCGATGCCGGCAGGGGGTGTCGTGCAAGCCGACCGGCCGTCGCGCGTGCTGGCGGCGCTGGCCGCCGCGGAGACTGTGGGGCAGGGGCTTCTGCTGGCCCGTGGCGGTGCGGAGTCCGGGGGCTGGCAATCCGGGCCGGGCTTCTCCGTCACGCTGGAAAGCTCCGGCACCACCGGCACCCCCAAGCGCCTGCGCCATGATTTCGCCCGCCTGCGCGGGCGGCTGCGCGGCGTGGCGGAGGAGGGCGCACGCTGGCTGCTGACCTATGATCCGGGCGCCTTCGCCGGCCTTCAGGTGATGCTGACCGCCGCCGCGGCCGGGGCGCTGCTGGTCGCC
This sequence comes from Azospirillum oryzae, assembly GCF_008364795.1. Classification (GTDB taxonomy): domain Bacteria; phylum Pseudomonadota; class Alphaproteobacteria; order Azospirillales; family Azospirillaceae; genus Azospirillum; species Azospirillum oryzae. Next base: position 40,774 of record NZ_VTTM01000014.1, read on the forward strand.
GTGCCCAATCGGGGCGCCGGGACCATCGCCGCGCTGGCGCAAGCGGCGCGGCGCCATGCCGTGACCCATGTCAGCGGCACACCCAGCTTCTGGCGCGCCTTCCTGATGGCGTTGGGCGGACCGGAAACGGCGCTCGACCTGCCGCTGGCCGCGGTGACGCTGGGGGGCGAGGCCGCCGACCAGCCGCTTCTCGACCGGCTGGCAAAGCGGTTTCCCCATGCCCGGCTGCGCCACATCTACGCCTCGACCGAGGCGGGAGCGCTGTTCGCCGTCGCCGATGGTCGGGCCGGCTTTCCGGCGGCCTGGCTGGACGCGGCGCCGGACGGGCTGGAAATGCGCATCGCCGACGGGGTGCTGGAAGTGCGCAGCCCGCGCGCGGCACCGGGGGCGGTCGATGCCGACGGCTGGCTGTCCACCGGCGACCTCGTGGAACGCCGGGGCGACCGGGTGCTGTTCGCCGGCCGGCTCGACGGGCTGGTCAATGTCGGGGGGGTGAAGGTCTCGCCGGAGGTGGTGGAGCGGCGCCTGCTGGCGGTCGACGGGGTGGCGGATGCCGCGGTCGTCGCGGTGACGAGCCCGATCACCGGCCATCTCCTGACCGCCACCATCGTTCCGGTCCCAGGCGCCGATGACCCCGCCCTTCGCGTCGCCCTGCGCGCCGCTACCGCCGACCTGCCGCCCGCAGCCCGTCCGCGCGCCCTAACCTTCGCCGACCATATCCCGCTGAGCGCAGCGGGCAAGAAGAGCCGAAAGGGAGCCCCATGACCGCGTCCGCCGAGCCGAAACGTCACGTCATCGTCACTGGCGGCAGCCGCGGCCTCGGCCTTGCGCTGGTGGAGGCGCTGCTTGCCGACGGCTATCGGGTCTCCACCTGCAGCCGTTCTCCCTCCGAAGCGCTGGAACGGCTGGCCGGTCCCGAACTGTTCTGGCACCCCTGCCGCATCGGCGACGGCGACGAGGTGCGCGCCTTCTTCGATGCCGTCATCGCCTGGGGCGGCGAGGCGCCGCTGTGGGGACTGGTCAACAATGCGGGGATCGCCCGCGAAGGCGTGCTGGCGACCTTCCCGGAGGTGGATGCCGAAGCGGTGATCCAGACCAACCTGACCGGCGCCCTCCAGGCCGCCCGCGCCTTCCTGCGGGCCAAGCTGACGGCGCGCGGGGCTGGCGCCCGCGGTGGACGCATCGTCAACATCTCCTCGATCATCGGCCAGCGCGGCTATGTCGGGCTCGCCGCCTATTCGGCGTCGAAGGCCGGGCTGGATGGCCTGACGCGGGCGCTGGCGCGCGAGGTCGGGCGGCGGGCGATCACCGTGAACTCGGTGGCGCCGGGCTATCTCGACACAGAGATGTCGGGCACCCTGTCGGACGGGCAGCGCGACCAGATCGTCCGCCGCACGCCGTTGGGGCGGCTCGGCACCGCGGCGGACGTCGTGCCGCTGGTCCGTTTCCTGCTCGGCGACGGTGGTGGCTTCATCACGGGTCAGACCCTTACGGTGGACGGCGGCATAACCTGTTGACGCCCACAAGCAAAGCCATTGGGAAATCCGTAAGGGAACAGGGGAGGCGGAGATGGTCGCCAGCCGGATCGACGGGGTGGGCGTGCGCGGCGTCGTCGGCTGCGTGCCGGAAGGACGCGAGACGGTCGGGGATCTCGCCCGCCGCTTCGGCGAGGACGCGGCCCGCAAGATCGCCGCCGCCACCGGGATCGAGGAACGGCGGATCGTCGCTCCCGGTCAATGCACCAGCGACCTTGCGGAGGCCGCCGCCCGCCGTCTGCTCGACGGGCTGGGCTGGGAGCCGGGTAGCCTCGACCTGCTGGTCCTGGTGACCCAGACCCACGACCAGACGCTGCCGGGCACCGCTTCGCTCCTGCACCGGCGGCTCGGGCTGCGCAAGGGGGCGGCGGTGCTCGACATCACCCACGGCTGCTCCGGCTTCGTCTATGGGCTGTGGGCGGCGGCGGGGCTGCTGAAGGCGGCCGGACGGCGGGCGCTGCTGCTGGTCGGCGACACCACCTCGCAGCTGATCGATCCGGAGGATCGCGCCGTGGCGCCGCTGTTCGGCGATGGCGCCGCCGCGGTCGCCCTCGAACTGGACGACTCAGCTGATCCGATGGCCTTCGACTTGGGCAGCGATGGCACCGGTGCGCCCTATCTGGCGGCGGACGGCGGCGCGATGCGCCATCCCGACCGGCCGCCGCGGCTATTCATGGACGGAACCCAGGTCTTCGCCTTCACCCTGCGCGAAGTGCCGGGCAGCGTCCGCGCCGTGCTGGAGTGTGCCAACTGGACCACGGACATGGTCGACCATCTCGTCCTGCACCAGGCCAACGCCCAGATGATCCGCCATCTTGGTCAGAAATTGGGGGTTTCCGCCGATCGAACCGTCGTCGCCCTGCGGGAGGTCGGCAATACCAGCTCCGCCTCCATCCCGCTGGCATTGACGGGTTCGCTGGCGGAACCGCTAGCCTCGGGCTGCCGCCGGTTGCTGCTGTCGGGCTTCGGCGTCGGCTGGTCCTGGGGCAGCGCGGCGCTCGCCGTCGGACCGCTGGCGGTGTGCGAAACGGTTGTCCTGCCCGGCAGGAAATACCCGGCAGAATCTGCCGCCCCGGCAACCCCTGCCCCTTAACCGGCAGAATTTGCCGGCAGGTGGGCAAAATTTGCCGGGTGCGTTCCTGCCCACCGGCACGGATTACCAAGGAAACCCGGCAAATTTGAACTGGCCCGCTTCTTGCCTACCACTTTGGCGGGGGAATTAGTCCCCTTCCGGGCCAAGCGTTCCGAAAGCGGTGCGCGTCCGGACATTGATCCTCCAAAGGAGTGGCTATCATGGCTGGCAACGTTACCCTCTCATCGTCCATGCGGACCAACCTGCTGCAGCTGCAAAGCACGCAGGAACAGATCAACAAGAAACAGAACATCCTGTCGACGGGCAACAAGGTCAACACCGCCCTCGACGGCCCGACCGCCTTCTTCTCGGCCAAGGGTCTGAACCAGCGCGCCGGCGACCTGACGTCGCTGAAGGACGCGATGGGTCAGTCGATCAGCACGATCCAGGCCGCCGACAAGGGCCTGACCTCCATCGACTCCATGGTCGACCAGGCCAAGGGCCTGACCACCGCCGCCTATGCGGCGCTCGGCAACGATGCCGCCTCCATCGCCACCCGCAAATCGCTGGCCGCACAGTTCAACACGCTGCGCGGACAGATTGACAAGCTGGCCGCCGACAGCGGTTACGGCGGTAAGAACCTGATCGCCGGCAACGGCCTCAGCATGGACAGCACCAGCTCGTCCCGTGCCGCCGTCAACACCATCGTCGGCGTCGACAACGCCCGCGTCACCAACGTGCAGGCGCCGGACACTTATTCGATCCGCATCAAGGGCGACGGCTCGATCGAAGGCAAGTCCGACGACATTAACTCGGCCGAAAATGCGCACGGCCTGACCGGCCTGAAGCTGTCGGGCACCATCTCCAGCACCTCGGGCAGCTTCTCCAACGTCCAGATCGAAGTGCGCGGTGCCAACGGCCGCACCCGTGACATCATCGTGTCGGACGGCAACGAAAGCCGGACGACCTCCTACTTCGACAACACGCAGACGACCTCCACCAACCTGAAGACGGCGGCGACCTCGGGCGTGGCGCAGGTGTCGACGGTGAACGTCAGCGGCACCATCGAGGAAGGCGACATCTTCTCGATCACGGTGGAAGGCCAGACCTTCAGCTACACCGCCACAAGCGGCGACGTGGCCGTCGGCCAGAACGCCGCTGTCAACGTGGCGACCAAGCTGCAGGCCTCGATCAGCGGCGCCATCTCGGGTAGCGGCCGTCTGGCCGGCAAGGATGTCGCCACCGCCTCCATCGGCAGCAGCGGCACCATCACCCTGACCGGTAACACCACGAGCGGCGTGGTGCGCGATTTCTCCCTGACCTCCAGCACGACCAACGCGCTGACCAAGAAGATCTCGGAGAGCTTCGCGTCGGGCACGGTGGTCTCCTTCACGGTTGATCGTCGCCTGATGGAAGCGGCGAACAACCAGGGCAACGGCATCTCGACCATCGAGAAGAAGGTCGACCTGCAAATCCAGGTCACCAACTCCAACGGCGCCCAGGTCACCCGCGACGGCATGAGCGATCAGGGCGACGGCAAGCTGGCGAGCGGCGACCAGGCCTTCGCCTTCGACAGCGGCACGGTCCATCTGAACGTCGATGCCAAGACCATCAAGCAGGCCGCTTCGTCGAACTGCTCGGCCAACATCGTCACCAAGCAGATCTCCGACGCCAACTCGTCGAACGACATCACCGTCCAGCTCAACGAGACGAACACCAACTCGATCACGGTGGGCGCGGTGAACCTGACCACCAGCGGTCAGGGCCTGAAGCTCGACGAAGCGCAGAACGACTGGACGGACCGCGCCGACATCGACAAGGCGGTCGCGGGTCTCGACAATGCCAAGGCGACGATCCGTTCGGCCTCCCAGTCGCTGTCGACCAACCTGAACATCATCACGACCCGCGAGAACTTCACCAAGGAGTTCAGCGACGTGCTGACGGAAGGAGCCAGCAAGCTGACGCTGGCCGACCAGAACGAGGAAGGCGCGAGCCTGCTGATGCTGCAGACCCGGCAGCAGTTGGGCACCATCGCCCTCTCGCTGGCCAACCAGTCGCAGCAGTCGATCCTGCGCCTGTTCTAAGGCGTAGAGTTCGGACGGCAAGTTCGGGTAGGATCACGCCCGGCGGGCGGCGGCATCAGGCCGCCGCCCGTTTCTTTTTTGGGCCGGACCGGGCCGGCAAAGGCCGGACGGCGACGGCCCGCAAGCCCCGGGTTCCTCGCTCATGCCACTCAAGTTCGTGCTTCGTCCCAACGAGAAGGTCATCATCAACGGTGCCGTCATCGGTGCCGGTGACCGTCCGGGCTCGTTCTTCCTTTACAACACCGCCAATTTCCTGCGTGGACGCGAGGTGCTGAAGGAAGAGCAGATCGACTGTATCGAGAAGAAACTCTATTTCGTCATTCAGCTCGTCTACATCTTCCCGGAAGACTCGACGCTGAACCTTCAGCGCTTCGCCTCCATTCTCGACGAAACGCGGGAGGCGCGGCCCGACGCGGCAAAGACGCTGGACGAGATCACGCGGCTGGTCGAAGGCCGCAACTACTACCGGGCGCTCAAGCTGTGCCGCAAACTGTTCCGGGCGGCGAACGGCGCAGCGGTCGATGACGGCGCCGAACAGATCGGCGGTGGCGCCGACGACGACGACACCCCGACGACAGACCGGATGCCGTGACCGCAGCCGATCTGCTCGACGCCGCATTGTCGCTGCACCGCGCCGGCCGCTTCGCCGAGGCGCTGGCGCTGTATCGCCGGATCCTGATCGACGATCCGGCGCACGCCGACGCGCTGCACCTGTCGGCCATGATCGCCTACCAGACCGGCCGGACCGCCGAGGCTCTATCCGGACTGGGGGCGGCCCTGGCGCTGCAACCGCGCTTTCCCAACGCCTACAACAGCCTCGGCAATGTCCTGGCCGATCTGGACATGCCGGAGGAGGCGCTTGCCGCCTATGCGGTCGCGATCAGGCAGAACGACCGCTATGTCGAGGCCTATGGCAACCGAGCCACCGTGCTTCAGCACCTCGGCCGGCGGGAAGAGGCGGCGGACTCCTATGCCCGCGCGCTGACCTTCGACCCGGACAATCTGACTGCTCGATTCAATTACGGCATCCTTCAGCGGGAATTGGGCCGGATCGCGCCGGCGGCCAATGCCTTCTATGCGGTGGTCCAGGCCGATCCGTCGCGGTCCGCCGCCTGGCGGCATCTGGCGATCTGTCTGCGCGGGCTGGGCCACCCGGATGCGGAGGCCTGCCTGCGCCGTGCGCTGGAGACTGCCCCGACGGACGCGGAGCTGTCGCTGGAACTGGGCGCGCTGCTGAATGGCCGGGGCGACCATGGGGGAGCCTGCGGCGTTCTCGCCCCGGCGGTCGCGGCGCATCCCGGCAATGCGCAGTTGCACTTCACCTTCGGCACCGCCCTGCAGGGCATGGGGCGGCTGCGTGAGGCGGTCGCGCAGTTCCGCCTTGCGTTGGACCGCGAACCGACGATGCAGGGCGCCTGCAACAATCTGGGCGTGGCCCTGCTCGAACTCGGGACGACCGACGAGGCCGTCCCGGTGCTGCGCCAGGCGCTGGTCCTCAGCCCCGACGACGCCGTGGCGGTCAACAATCTCGGGACGTCGCTGGAGGATCGCTACGACCCCGCGAGCGATTTCGAACGGCCGGCGCGGTGGTACCGGCGCGCCCTGCGCCTTCGGCCCGACTACGGGAAGGCCCTGGTCAATCTCGCCGGCACCCACATCGGCAAGCGGGAGACCGACCGCGCCGAGCATCTCTGTCGCCGTGCCGCGGCGGCGGACCCCCGAAGCGTGGAGGCCTATTCCAATCTCGCCGGCCTGCTTCTCGAGCGCGACGACACCGGCGGGGCGGTGCGTATGTACCGGCGTGCCTTGGCGGTCGATGCCGAGGACCCGGCCGCATTGACCGGCTACGGCTTGGCCCTGCAGATTCTCGGCCGTATCGGGGAGGCGGAGGCGGCCCATCGGCGCGCGCTGGAGATCGACGGCAACAATGCGGAGGCCGCGGGCAATCTCGGCATGATGATCTGGCAATACCGCCAGGACCATGCGGCGGCCGAGCCCTTCATGAACCTCGCCCTGTCGATCAATCCGTCGCTCGGCACGGCGCACCTCAACCGCGGTATGATGCGTCTCGCCCGCGGCGATCTCGCCGGCGGGTGGGAGGGATACCGCTGGCGTTTCAGGGCCAAGGGGTATGTGAACCGCCGGATCGCCGCCCCGCTGTGGCGCGGCGAGGAGCCCGGCGGCAGCCGCCTGCTGGTGTGGCGCGAGCAAGGGGTCGGTGACGAGATCCTGTTTGCCTCCTGCTATCCGGCGTTGATCGCGCGTGCCGGGCATGTGGAGATCGAATGCGACCGACGGCTGGTGCCGTTGTTCGCGCGCTCCTTTCCCCAAGCGACCGTTCGGGCGGAATCGGTCGATGCCGCGGGCAGGGAGACGATTCATTCGCCGGACCGGCCGCCGGGCATCGATTTCCATGTGCCGGCTGGCGACCTGCCGGAACTGCTGCGCGGCAACCTGTCCGCCTTCGAACCGCAGGGCCCCTGGCTGGTGCCGGATCCGGTGCTGGAGGAGCGCTGGCGGGAGCGGCTGGCGGCGCTGGGGCCGGGCTTGCGGATCGGCATCGGCTGGCGCAGCCAGCTGATGACGGCCGAGCGCAAGGCTTCCTATGTGCTGCTGGAGCATTGGGGACCGCTGTTCGCCGTCCCCGGACTGGTGTTCGTCAACCTGCAATATGGCGACTGCGAGGCGGAGCTGCGGGCGGCGGAGGAGCGCTTCGGCGTGACCATCCACCGCTGGGCCGACCTGGACCTGAAAGACGATTTCGACGGGGCGGCGGCACTGACCGCGAACCTGGATCTGGTGATCTCGCCGGCGATGTCGGCGGGGGAACTGGCGGGTGCGCTGGGTGTGCCGGTCTGGCGTTTCGGCACCCGCGACTGGACGCAGCTGGGCACCGGCGTCCGGCCCTGGTTCCCGTCGATGCGCCTGTTCCAGCCCAACTCCGGCGAGGGGCTGGAGGCCATGCTGGTCCGAATGGCGGTGGAGTTGGCGCGCGCGGCATCCGGCAAGCCTCCGCTGCCCCTTCCGGTCCCCGACGCGGACGGAAGGCCGGGAAGCGAGACCGACAGACTGACGGCGGATGCCGTCGCCCATTACCGCGCCGGCGATGCGGCGGCGGCGGACACCCTGGTGCGGCAGGTGCTCGACACGATCCCCGGTCATCCGGTCGCCCTACATCTGGCCGGTGTGCTGGCGAAGCGACGCGGAGCATTGGAAGAGGCGCAGGCCCTGCTGGTCCGCGCCGTCGCCGCCGACCCGGTCAATGCCTCCGCCCATGCCGCGTTGAGCGAGGTCTGCCAGGCGTTGGGCCGCTTCGATGCGGCCGAGCGGGCGTCGCGCGCCTGTGTCGCGGTGCAGCCCGACGGTGTCGGGCACTGGGTCAACCGGACCGCGCTGCTGCGCCGCCTGGGGCTGGATGGGGAGGCGCGATTCGCGGTTGCCCACGCCCTGCGCCTGCGCCCCGATCTGGCGCCTGCCCATGGCCACCGTGCCGAACTGGCGCTACGTCCCGAGGATGCGGTGGCGGCCCATCGCATCGCGGTCGCCCTGATGCCGGGGGCCGCCGATATGCTCAGCAACCTCGGCACCGCTCTCCACAAGCTCGACCGTTTCGCCGAGGCCGCGCGCACGGCACGCCGCGCGATCCGCAGCGACCCCGGCCTCGCCGTCGCCTGGACCAACCTGGGCAACAGCCTGGAAGCGCTGGGCATGGCCGCGGAGGCGGAGGCCTGCCACCGCACCGCGATCGGCCTTGCCCCGTCGCTGGCCGAGGCCCATGGCAATCTGGCCTATCTGCTGAAGCGGCAAAGCCGGCATGAGGAGGCGCTGGCCGCCTTCGATGCGGCCCTGCAGGCCGATCCCAAGCATGCGCAGTCCCATTTCAACCGCGCGCTCCTGCTTCTGGAGACCGGCGTCCTCCGGTCGGGCTGGAGCGGCTATGAATGGCGCTTCGGCACTCCGGCGTTGCGGAACCATCGGCGCCGGCTGTCGATACGGGCTTGGCGCGGCGAGAACATCGCCGGGCGGCGCCTGCTGGTGTGGCGGGAGCAGGGCGTTGGCGACGAATTCCTCTTCGCCTCCTGCTATGATGAGGCGATGCGGCGCGCCGGCCGTCTGGTGATCGAGTGCGACCGCCGGCTGGTGCGGCTGTTCGCGCGCTCCTTCCCCGATGCCGATGTCCGCCCGGAAAGCACCGACCCGCGCGACGCCGATGTCCAGATCGCCGCCGGCGGCCTGCCGCGCCTGCTGCGCACCGAGTTGAAGCGTTTCCCCGAACGGACCTCCTGGCTGGTGCCGGATCCGGTGCTGGTGGAGCGCTGGCGGGAGCGGCTGGCGGCGCTGGGGCCGGGCTTGCGGATCGGCATCGGCTGGCGCAGCCAGCTGATGACGGCCGAGCGCAAGGCGGCCTATGTGCTGCTGGAACATTGGGGACCGCTGTTCGCCGTCCCCGGACTGGTGTTCGTCAACCTGCAATATGGCGACTGCGAGGCGGAACTGCGGGCGGCGGAGGAGCGCTTTGGCGTGACCATCCACCGCTGGGCCGACTTGGACCTGAAGGACGATTTCGACCGGGCGGCGGCGCTGACCGCGAACCTGGATCTGGTGATCTCGCCGGCGATGTCGGCGGGGGAACTGGCGGGTGCGCTGGGTGTGCCGGTCTGGCGCTTCGGCAGCCGCGACTGGACGCAGCTGGGCACCAGCGTCCGGCCCTGGTTCCCGTCGATGCGCCTGTTCCAGCCCAACACCGGCGAGGGGCTGGAGGCGGCACTGGTCCAGATGGCGAAGATATTGCGGGCCACCGCATCGCCGCGCGGGAGGGGGACGGCGCCTGCCGGGGCATCTGTCGGTATGGGGGATGGCGAGACCACGGACCCCGACCCGGATCGGCTTCTGGAGCAGGCGGTCGCCGCCCATCGTGCCGGTTCCTTCGCTGCGGCAGCCCCGCTTTACGAGCGGGTACTCACCCACCGCCCGCGGGATCCGGTGGCGCTCCATCTGTCCGGCCTGCTCGCCCACCAGACGGGCACGCCGGAACGCGGCGAAGCGCGCATCGCAGCGGCGGTCGCCGCCGCCCCGGATTATGCGACGGCGCATATCAGCCTGGGGAACGTTCGCTTGGCACTCGGGCGGGCAGGACCGGCCGCCGCCGGTTTCCGGACCGCCCTGGCGCTTCAGCCCGGCAACGCCGCGGCGCTGACCAACCTGGGCAATGCGTTCGACGCGCTGGAGCGGAGCGGGGCCGCCGTGCCGTTCCACCAGCGGGCGGTCGCCGCCGACCCCGACCTTGCGGAGGCGTATGACAATCTGGGCGCGACCCTCGCCCGGCTCGGCCGCTGGGGCGAGGCGGAGCGGGCCCATGCCCAGGCGCTCCGGCGGGCACCGGCACTGGAGGCGGGATGGGTGAACCTGTCGGTGGCGCTGCGGCGTCTCGGCCGGCTGAACGCCGCGGAGCGGGCGGGCCGCTACGCCCTGGCGCTCGTCCCCGCCCTGGCCGACGGAATGGCGAACCGCGGCCGGCTGCTGCGCGAGATGGGAGACGACGCCGCGGCGTCCCTGTGGTGCGGCCGTGCTCTGGCGGCCGAACCCGGCCACGCGGCGGCGGCTTTCAATGCCGGGGTTCTCGATCTCGCCGCCGGCCGGCTGGCGCAGGGATGGGAAGGCTATGATCGGCGGTTCGACACGCGCGACCTGACGTCCGCCGTCCGCCGTCCGGCGGCCCCGCTCTGGACGGGCGGTGACCTGTCGGGGAAGAGCCTGCTGGTCTGGCGCGAGCAGGGGATCGGCGACGAGCTGATGTTCGCTCAGCGCCTGCCCGAACTGATCGCCCGCGCCGGCCGGGAAGGGGGGCGCATCGTGGTGGAATGCGACCCGCGCTTCGTTCCGCTGTTCGCCCGCTCCTTCCCGCAGGCGACGGTGCGGGCGGCGCCGGCCTCCCTGGCCGAGCCGTCGACCGATGTCGACTGCCATCTCCCGATCGGATCGCTGTCGCGCCATTTGGGCGCTTCCCTGACAGGGTTCGCCGGGCTGGAGCCGGCATTGCGTGCCGACCCGGCGGCGGTCGACGGCTGGCGCCGGCGGTTGGCCGAATTGGGAGAGGACTTGCGGGTCGGCATCGCCTGGCGTAGCGGCCAGCTCGATCCGGACCGCATGCCCGATTATACGCGGATCGAGGATTGGCGGCCGGTGCTGACCCTGCCGGGGCTGATTCTGGTCAATCTGCAATATGGCGACTGCGGGGCCGAACTGGCGGCGGCCCGGGAGGCTTTCGGCCGTGCGCCGCACGCCTTCCCCGACCTCGACCTGCGCGACGACCTCGATGGCACGGCGGCGCTGATGTCGGCCCTGGATCTGGTGATCGCGCCCGCCACCTCCACCGGAGAACTGGCTGCGGCGCTGGGCATGCCGGTCTGGCGGCTGGCGCGGACGGGCGACTGGACGATGCTCGGCACCGGGGTGCGGCCCTGGTTCCCGTCGATGCGTCTGTTCCGGACGGGCCCCGGCCAACAGGTGGCCGATCTGCTGCCGGCCGTGGCGGCGGAGCTTGCGCGTCCCGGTCGGGCCATCGGTTGAAAAGGCCTGCCGTCGCAAAGCAGCGCGTCAAAAAAGCCGGGTGAGGCGACCCGCCTCAACCCGGCCTATTGAACCCCTGTTCAAGGGTGGTGTCTGAAGGTCGATGCTGTGATTGGGGGGATTAATTCATCGGGCCGGTGCGCGTCAGGCGGTCGATCTCTTCCTTGACGTGCAGCTTTTCGAGCTTGAGGCGCTTCACTGCGCTCTCATCCGGCCAGGAGCGCTTTTCCTCGTCGAGGATCGCCCGGTCCAGGCGCATGTGCTTGTCTTGCAGAGACGAAAGGCGAGCTTCAGTGTGCATGAGTCGCTCTCCATAGGATCAGTCCGCTTCCCGCCTCAATGTGACGGGCCGGTGACAACAGTGTTCACCCATCCGAAGCGCCGAACAACCCTAATCTTGCGTTTTATGCAGTCAAACCATGCGAAAAAATGCCCCAACCGTTCAGACGTATGACAGTGGGTCGCAGGGGTGGGATCTTGAAATCATTTCGCGCAACACCATCCGGAGGTAAGCCGACCCTTTGAACCAAAGGGTCATGTTGTCGGTGGAGGCCCCCCTGCGGCGGTGACGGCGACGATGGCCGAGAGCGACCGACGTGCCTCCGCGAGACCGGGCTGAATCACCAGCGCATGGCGATACCAGCCGGCCGCCTCGCCACGGCGTCCCATCCGATGGAGGAGTCCGGCCAGCCGCAAGGCCACCGACGGGACCGTCGGGTCGAGGCGGGCGGACCGGTGCAGGGCCTCCACCGCCTGCTCCGCAAGGCCGATGCCGTCCAGCGCGACGCCCCATTGGTGAAGCACCGCCGGACCGGTGCCGGCCACTGCCGCCCGGCCATAGGCGGTGGCCGCCGCAGCGGTATGTCCGCCCTCGCGCTCGGCATGTCCCAGCCCTTCCAGCGCCGTCAGCATGGCGGGGGCGAGCGCAAGGGCATGGCGGAAGCGGCAGGCCGCCACCTCGGGACGGCGCAGCGCGCGCAGAATCTTGCCATGGTTGACCGCTGCCTCGGTCTCCGCAGGATCCTGTGCCAGCGCCCGGCGGAGCAGCCTGTCGGCCTCCTCCAGCCGGCCGAGCTGGGCGACCAGCAACCCGGCCCGGTGCAGGGCCTCCGCCTCGGCCGGATCGATGGAGAGGATGCGGCGGTAGAGCCGTTCCGCCTCTTCGAACCCGCCGGACTGGTGACGGTCGAACGCTTTGGCAAGCAGGGCGCGACGGTCGGTCATCAGGCCGGCGCCAGTTCCGCCAGCGCGCGTACCGCCTGCCGGGCGGCGGCGGCCAGTCCCTCGCCGGCCGGCGGCTGGATCAGCCGCATCGACGGGAACCAGGGCCGCACACCCGTTCCCATCTGCGTCCAGTCGCGGGTGCCGAGCCGCCAGACCGGGACGCCCAAGGCACCGGCCAGTTCCCCGACCGCCGTGGCCGGCGAGATCACCAGATCCAGGTTGGCGATCAGGGCCGCAACCCCCTCGAAATCGTCCTTCAGGTCCAGGTCGTCCCAGCGATGAAGACGGCGCGTCGCCGTTTCCACCTGTGCCAGTTCGGCCCGGCAGTCGCCATATTGCAGCATGACCACGCTGACGCCGGCCAGATCGAGCAGGGCCGTCCAGTCGGCCAGACCGGTATAGGCGGCGGCGCGCTGGGCGGTGACGATCTGGCTGCGCCATGCCAGCCCCACCTTCAGACCGGGCAGGGCGGCCAGCCGGTCGCGCCACAGGGCGATGCGGTCGGGATCAGGGCGCAGATAGGCCGGACGGACGGGGAAGCGGTCCACCCGGTCGCGGACCAGGGCGGGCAGGGTGCCGGCTGGCATCTGCAATTCGCAATCCGGAGGTGTGATCGTCTCCCGCCCGGCGACGTCCGCGGTCTCGGCCCGCACTGTCACCCACGGGAAGGAGCGAGCGAACAGGCTGACCAGCCGCCGGTCGCATTCGACCGTGACCGGACCGTCCAACCCTTGCAGGGCGTCGAAGCAGGAGGCGAACAGGATCTCGTCGCCCACCCCCTGTTCCGACCAGGCCAGCAGTCGCCGGCCCCGCAACGGTTCCCCCGTCCAGACCGGCCGGTCGATGCGGCGCGCCCGCTGCAATTGACGGGCGGAGAAGCGGCGGCCATAGCCGGCCCAGCCTTCCGCGATGCACCCGTCTGCAAGGTCCAACAAGCCGAGGTTCCAGGACGCCAGGGCAAACCCCGGGTCGATCCGCAACGCGCGGCGCAGATGGATCTTCGCCTCCTCCGGCCGGCCGGCCAGCGTGGCCATGGTGGCGAGGTTGTTGCCGGCGTCGGCGGACCCCGGCTGCAGGGCCAGCGCCCGACGGTAATGGCCGGTCGCTTCCGCCATGCGCCCCAGCAGTTCGCAGGCGTGGCCGAGATTGGCATGGGCCGGGAGATGCTCCGGCTGAAGGGCGATGCAGCGGCGATGCAGCTTCATGGCCTCCTCCACCCGCCCGCAGGTCTGGTGAACGAGGCCCAGATGGGTCAGCGCCTCGGCAAAGGCGGGGTGCAGGGCCAGCGCGCGGGTGAAGGCGCGGACCGAGTCGGCATGGCGCTTATCCGCCTCCTGCACAAGTCCCAGATGGTTCCAGGCCTGGGGAAAGGCCGGGTCGGTCCGCAACGCCCCGCCGATCAGGGCGAGCGCCTCGTCGTTCCGTCCGGTCTGGTGCATCAGCAATCCCAGAAGATGCAGCGCATCGGCATGGCCAGGGGCCTTGCGGTCGGGATCCGCGGCGATGGCGGCGCGATAGGTGGCCTCCGCCTCCGCCAGCCGGGCGGCGCGGTGAAGGTCGGCGGCCCGGTTCAGCAGGGTATCGAAATCGGGTTGCGCCTCGGGCTCTGGCGATGCTGCAACCACCGGTACGGAATCCGGCGCCGGTCCTGGCGATGTGGCCCGCAGGGTGTTCGCCATCCCCCGGATCGTCGATTCCAGCCCCTCGCCGGTGTTGGGCTGGAACAGGCGCATCGACGGGAACCAGGGACGTGTGCCGGTGCCCAGCTGCGTCCAGTCGCGGCTGCCGAAGCGCCAGACCGGCACACCCAGCGCACCCGCCAGTTCCCCCGCCGACATCGCCGGCGAGATCACCAGATCCAGGTTCGCGGTCAGTGCCGCCGCCCCGTCGAAATCGTCCTTCAGGTCCAGGTCGGCCCAGCGGTGGATGGTCACGCCGAAGCGCTCCTCCGCCGCCCGCAGTTCCGCCTCGCAGTCGCCATATTGCAGGTTGACGAACATCAGTCCGGGGACCGCGAACAGCGGCCCCCAATGCTCCAGCAGCACATAGGAAGCCTTGCGCTCGGCCGTCATCAGCTGGCTGCGCCAGCCGATGCCGATCCGCAAGCCCGGCCCCAGCGCCGTCAGCCGCTCCCGCCAGCGCTCCACCAGCACCGGATCCGGCACCAGCCAGGGGCCCTGCGGTTCGAAGGCGGACAGGTTGCCGCGCAGCAGTTCCGGCAGGTCGCCCGCGGGTATCTGCAGGTCGCAGTTCGGCGGTACGATGGTCTCGCGCGGGATCTCGCCGAAAGCGTCACCGGTGCAGCTTTCGGCCCGCACCGTGGCCTTGGGGAAGGAGCGTCGGAACAGCGTGACCAGCCGCGGATCGCATTCGACGGTGACCGGTCCGCCCGCCCAGGCGACAACGTCCGGATAGCAGGACGCGAACAGGACTTCGTCGCCCACCCCCTGCTCGCGCCACACCAGCAGCCGCTTGCCGCGCAGCAGCTGCCCACCCCAGCGCGGGATGTCGAAGCGCCGGTCCGGCATCGCCTCTCCGGCGGCGAACCGCCGCTCATATCCCGCCCAGCCGCGCGTCATGTCGCCGTGACGCAGCGCCAGGAGCGACAGGTTGTAGGTCGCGGTGGCAAGGTCGGGCTGCTGGGCCAACGCCTCCTCGAAGCAGGCCGCCGCCTCGTCAAAGCGCCCCTGTGCCTGCAGCGCGTTGCCGAGGTTGTAACGCGCCTCCACGAACTCCGGATGAAGCTCCAGCGCCTGCCGGTGGCACAGTTCCGCCTGATCGGGACGGCCCAGCCGTTTCAGCACGCTGCCGAGATTGTTCAGCGCCGCGCTGTGGCGCGGGTTGCGCTTCAGCGCCTGACGATAGGCGATCTCCGCGCTCTCCAGGGCGCCCTTCTGCTGCAGGACGGCGCCCAGATTATACTGTGCCGTGGCGTCGTCCGGACGGTGCCGGGCCACCAGCCGATGCTGGGCGATGGCCTCGTCCAGCCGTCCGCTCATCGCCAGCGCATCGCCCAGGTTGTTGTGCGCCTCCACCATGCCCGGCACCAGCCGCACGGCGTGGTCCAGCGCCGTCACCGCACCGCCATGGCGATGGCGTGCGGCGTGGCCGTTGCCGAGATTGTACCAGGCCTTGGCATAGTCCGGCTTCAGCGCCAGCGCAGCGGCGAAGGCCCGTTCCGCCTCTTCATGGCGTCCGAGGACGGCCAGGGCGTTGCCCAGATTGTGCCGGCGCTGCGCCCCTTGCGGGTCCAGGGTGGCGGCCTTGCGGTGGGCCTGCACCGCCTCGTCCGGCCGGCCGGCGGCGGACAGCGCGCTGCCCAGATTGTCCCAATAGTCGGGTACGCCCTTCGCCTGTGCCAGCGCCTTGCCGATCAGGGTCACCGCCTCGCCGGCGCGGCCCGATTGCAGGGCCACAACCCCCAGCAGATGCAGGGCGTCGGCATTGCGCGGTTCCGCCGTCAGCACCGCGCGATAGCCGCGCTCCGCCTCGGCGAGGCGCCCGGCCTGATGATGTGCCACGGCCTGTGCCAGCATGTTGGTCTGCTTCGCCACGTTCCGGCCCCGTCCCCGACTGTCCGCACCCTCAAAGGGAGTGCCATCATCGGTGGATCACGGTAAAGATGCCATTGATAAAGATGACGTTGATATCGGCGGCAAATCGGCCGGTGCCGGCGGCGGGAAAGAGGAGAGTACGCGATGGCAGGGTCACGCTTGTCCTTGCGCGGTGGACTGCGGGGAGCCGCCGTGGCGCCGGCGGTCAGGCTCAGCCGGCAGGCGGATGCGCTGGCATCGGCCGGCGACGCGGCGGGGGCGGAACCGCTCTATGCGCGGGCGCTGGAGGCCGATCCGACCCTGGCGGGGACCCACAACAACCACGGCAACGCCCTGCGCGCTCTCGGCCGTCTGCAGGAGGCGGCGGCCGCTTACCGTGCCGCCGTCGCCCATGGCCTGCATGAGGGTATGGCGCACTACAACCTCGGCTCCGTCCTGCGGCAGGCGGAGCGGCATGGCGAGGCCGACGATGCGTTCCGCCAATCCTTGGCGCTGCGGCCGGACCATGCGGAGGCGTGGAACAACCGCGGGAACCTGCTGCGCGACCTCGGCCGCTTCGGCGAGGCGGCGACGGGCTACCGGCGGGCGCTGACCCTGCGGCCGGACTGGGCCGATGCCCACGACAATCTCGGCGCCGTGCTCTACCTGCTGCATGAGCAGGGCGGGGTGGAGGAAGCGGCGGCTCTGGCCCGGCTGTGGCGGCGCGACCACCCCGCCAACCCGCTGGCCCGCCACATCGGCGCCGCCATCGCCGGGGAGGAGGCCGATGCGCGCGCGCCCGACGACTATGTGCGCCAGACCTTCGACCTGTTCGCCGAGGAGTTCGACCGCAAGCTGGCGGAGCTCGATTACCGCGCGCCGTCGCTGCTCGCCGGCCTGCTGGCGGAGGAGGAACGGCGCAGCGGCCTGGACGTGCTCGACGCCGGTTGCGGCACCGGGCTGTGCGCCGCCTCGCTCCGGCCTTATGCCCGCCGGCTGGTCGGTGTCGACCTGTCGGACGGCATGCTGGACCGCGCCCGCACCCGCGGCCTGTATGACGAGCTGCAGGCGGCCGAGTTGGTCGGTTTTCTCACCGAGCGGCCGGGCGTCTTCGACCTCGTCATCGCCGCCGACGTCTTCTGTTATTTCGGCGTCCTGGACGATGCTTTCGCCGCTGCCCGCGCGGCGCTGCGGCCCGGCGGCCGGCTGGCCTTCACGGTCGAGGAACTGGATCCCGCCGACGGACGGCCCCACCGCGTCGCTACCCACGGCCGCTATGCCCATGCCGAAGCTTACGTCCGTGCGGCGGTGGCAGGTGCGGGGCTCTCGCTCCGGCGCTGCGACCATGACCGGCTGCGCTACGAAAGCGGCGAGCCGGTGATGGGGCTGGTGATGCTGGCGGAGCGGACCCCCGCTTAGCGGGGCCGCCGCGGCCGGCGGGGGGACGGCGGCTTCGGCGCCGGTGTCGGTTGGGGCGGAGCCGGCTGCGGCTGGGCCAGCGCGTCGGCCTCTTCGCCACGGCCCAGCGCCCGCAAGGCCAGGGCCAGCGTGTCGCGCGGCGCGGGATGGGCCGGGTCGATGCGCACGGCGTGGCGTAGCGGGGCCAGCGCCGCCGCTGCCCGATTGGTGGCGGCAAGCGCGATGCCGAGGTTGAGCGCGGCCGACAGGAAATCCGGCGCCAGCGCCAGCGCATTGCGGAAGGCGATCACCGAATCCGCGCGAAGCCCGGCGGCGAACAGGGCGTTGCCCAGCAGGAAGGCGATGTCCGCATCCCGCGGGTCGAGTGCGGCGGCCCGGATCAGGTCGGCCAGGGCCGGCGTCACCTTCCCCGATTCCAGCCGCAGCCGTCCGCGCGCGTGCAGCAGGTCGGTCAGCTTTTCCCGCGCCGGCTCCAGCGTCGGTTCGATCCGCAAGGCACGTTCCAGCAGTTCGGCGGCGGCATCGACGGCCGCCGCATCGCCGCGGCTATGGCGGGCGAAGGCACGGTCGGTCCAGGCCTCCGCGAAATCGGGGCGCAGAGCCAATGCGCGGCGATAGCCCGCTTCCGCCTCGCCCAAGCGATCCAGGCCGCGCAGCAGGTTGGCGCGGTTGGCGTGGATGTCCGCCGCCTCCGGCCGCAGGGCCAGCGCCTTGTCGATCAGCGTCAGGCCGAACTCGCCGCGGCCGACCTGACCGGCCAGAACGCCGAGGTAATGCAATGCGTCCGGCTGTTCCGGCTCGGCATCGAGGATGCGGGTGTAAAGTTCCTGCGCCTCGCCGAAGCGGCCGGCAAGATGAAGGTCGAGCGCCAGCGTCAAGGCTTCGAGGATCGTGGCCATGATCCTACGCTTTAGGACGACCGGTGCCGTCGCCGCAAGCCCGCCCGCGCGGAAAGCCGGATATTCGACAGGAATATGCCCGTAACGCGAAGCCGCGTTTCGCCGAAAGGGTTAGATTCCCAAACCCAAATAAGAGTAAAGAAAGCCTTTACGCTCCGCCGGGGTTACGGTAATTTAATGTTCAATTCTCACCGATTCGGATAAGCCGGTCATGAACGTGGCGGCAGCCACATCGACGGTCTCGCGGCCGTTCGCCTTCATGACGCCCCGCGGCAGCGATGCCGTAGAAGCAGGGGCCGGCACCCGGACTCCGACTTCGGCCGCACCTGCCGATCCCCAGCCGGACGCCGGCGGCACCGATCCGCTGGTCAACCGCTTCCCGACCATCGCCTTCAGCTACGACACCGATGCCTCGCGGCTGGTGATGCTGTACCGCGACCCGGCCAACGGGAAGACGGTGTCGCAAATCCCGACCGAAGCGGCGCTGAAGCAGTACAAGGAAGCCCAGCAGAAGGAAAAGAACGCGGAACGCGCCTCGCTTCTGAAACTGACGGTCGGCGGGGACGGGCAGGGGACTGGGCAGGCAAGCGGACAAGCGGGCAGCCAGTCTGCGGCCTATGGTCGCAATGCTCCCGGCGCTTCCCCGGTCGCCGGCGCCGGAATCTCTGCTGGAACGGGGATGTCGACCTCAGCCGTTCCCACCCCAACTGCCGCCTCGGTTGCGCTTGCGCCTTCCGCCACGTCGTCCTCCGTGGCACAATCATCCTCGACCACCACCGGTTCCGCCGGCAGCTCTGCCGCGCGGGTGAATGTGGTCATCTGAAAACGCGCTCTTCGCGGGGGCGCTATTCCGGGGGCTAGGATGGGCATGGACGTCACGTCATCGACCGCCGGCGCGGCGATTGCTCTGAAGCAGGCGCAGAACCAGATGAATTTCGGCGTGAAGGCATTGAGCCAGAACGCCGATCAGCAGCAGGCGACCGTCGCCGCGCTGGTCCAGCCGGAGGGTGGCTCCGGCGGCGGCAACGTCACGCCGACGCGCGGGCAAAATCTGAACATCACCGTCTGAACCCGTTAGCAAGCACAGCCGGCCGCTCAGACTTTCGAGTCGAGCAGAGACGTCAGCATTTCATCCTGTGTGCGGACGACCGCGATGTTGGCGCCGTAGGCGCGGCTGGCGGCCATCTGGTTGACGCGCTCGGTCACCAGATCGACGTTGGGCGCCGCCACCATTCCGTCGCCGTTCGCCGCACTGTCGTCCGGCGCATATTCCTGCAGATAGGCCGGGGTGATCGGCGTGAAGGTCGCGCGCGTTCCGGGATTGGCATCGGACTGTGCGACCGCCAGCGGCTGGTAGGGCGCGCGCTTTCCCTCCGCCGTCCCATCGGTCGTGGGAACCGCCCCGGTGGAGCGGACATTGGCGACGTTGGAGGCCGAGGCGTCCAGCCGCCGCGTCTGGGCGGTCAGGCCGCTGAGCGCGATTCCGATGCTGGCGGCCATGGCGGTCCATCCTTCGTCCGACAGGAATGGTCGAAGTCTACCACATCGGTTTTCCAAGGACAGCCGGGCTATTGCCGCGCGGTTGCGCTGTGCGATCATCGGCAGGGGCAATCGTCGGGCCGGTACAATCGCCCGGCACAATCACCGCTGTATCTTTCGGGGTGCTTGCGCCATTATCGGACAAACGGCCGCCGCTCCCTTCCCGTATTGCCGGGTCTCCCGGTGCTTCCGGTCCCGATGGAGCCGGCCCGGAAATCCGGTCCCAGCATCCATGGGGCCAGACAGTCGCGAGACGGGAGCCGCCGCCTGAATGCCGAACTCAGCCTATGTCCTGACCGTCGCCGGCCTGACCGACGTCGGGCGCACCCGCTCCCGCAACGAGGATAGTTTCCAGGCCAGCAGCGACTGTGAATTCGCGGTCGTCTGCGACGGAATGGGTGGCCATGCCGGCGGCGACATCGCCAGCGGCAAGGCGGTGGAGGTGATCTGCGGACTTCTGCGCGATCATGCGCCGATCGAGCCGATCACGCTGGTGGACGGGATTTCCGTGGCGGACCACGACGATGCCGACCGCACCTTGACCGACCCGGCGGGAGCCGAACCGGCGGTGCGCCGGGCCCTGTCGGTCGCGCGGTCGGCGGTGCAGCAGGCCAACCGGTCGATCTTCGACTTGAACACCGCCCGCGGATTTGCGCAGGGGCGCGGCATGGGCACCACGGTGGCTGGCGTCTGGCGGGTTCCCGGCACGGCGCAGATCGTGGTCTTCCACGCCGGCGACAGCCGGGTCTATCGCCTGCGCGATGGCGAGTTGCGCACCCTGACGCGCGACCACAGCCTTTACCAGATCTGGCTCGACAACGGTGGGCGGGGGACCGCGCCGCAGCGGAATATCATCGTCCGGGCGCTCGGCACCGCGGAGGATGTGGAGCCGGAGGTCGGCGTGCATTCGCTGATGCCCGACGATGTCGTCATGCTCTGTTCCGACGGGCTGAACGGCATGCTGCCGGATGGGCTCATCGCCCGCATGTTGCGGGATGAGCCGGACCCGGCCCGCGCCGCCGCCGCCCTGGTCGACGCGGCCAACGCGGCCGGCGGTCAGGACAACGTCACCGTCGTGGTCGGGCGCTTCACCGCGACGGCGTGATGCCGTCGTCAGGGGGCGGTGGCGATGAATCGCGCATCCGCCAGCGGGGCAGGGGCGTCGTCCGGTATGGTCGCCAGCGCGCCGGACAGGGCGGCCAGATAGTCGGCCGCCGGTTCCTGCTCCGGCCGCGGGGTTGGGAACAGGGGGGCCGCCGTGGCGATGGTCAGCAGCATCTCGGTGCCGAAGGGCGGGCCGATGGTCCAGTACCGGCCGGTCTGCGGCTCGCCGTCTCCGGCCTTTTCGCCAAGCCGGCGCGTTGCACCGGCGGCAAGTGCCGCTCCGCTGTCCGACGGGTTGGGCAGCAGGTGGACGACACTGCCGTCGATGGTGAAGTAATCGACCTGCAACTGCACCGGACGGACGGGTGCCCGGATCTCAAGGACAAGGGGGTCGCCGGCACTCAGCGCCGGCCCCCCCAGCACAGTTGCCGTCAAAGGCTCCGCCAGCCCGCGATTGGCGTCCAGCGCCGTGGCGACGCTGCCCAGAGGCGCACAGAACTGCGCATCCGCATTGGCGAGGTCGAAGCCGTGGTCCCAGCCGGCGGCAAGGACCTCGACCGTCTCGCGCACCTCCGCCTCCGCCCGTTCCCCCGCCACGGTTCCGGAAACCAGCATCCGGCCGCCGGTCTTCTCCACCGTGACCAGCGCGCAGGGGACGGCGCGCAGCGCCTGTTCCATCGCCGCGACCGGCGGCTGCCTGCTCGCCGCCGGCGGTGAGGGGGGCGCAGAGGGAGTGGGGGCAGGGGTGGGAGGGGCAACCGCCACCGATTCTGCGGCCGGACTCTCAGCCACGGTGGGGGGAGGCGATGGCCAATTCAGGACCGTCACGGCAGCCACGACGCCACCCGCAAGAACCACTCCGCCGGCCCGCAACGGCCAGCGGCGCGAGCGTGCCGGCGCGACTGCCAAAGGTCGGGACGCCCCGGTCAGTCCGGTCACCGCAAGATGCAGGGAGGCCACGTCCGGAAAGGCGCCGCCGTCCCGCAGATCGGCCAGCAGAGCCGCGACCGCCGGCCGGTCTGCGTGACCCGCCAGGACCCGTTCCGTCAGGCGGGCGGCGGCCTCCAGATCGCCACTGCGGTTTGCGTCCAAGGCCGTCAGCGCCGCCCGGCCAATACCGGCGATCACAGCCGCCGATCCGCTGTGATGGATGACGCCTGCGGTCAGCGCGCCATGCATGACCCCGGCCCGGTGTGCGGCGCTCAACGCATCCAGCACGCGGTCGAGCGTCGCGACCGCCTCGTCCCACGCCAATGGACTGCTGTCCAGCCGCGCGGAAAGCGTCAGGCCTTCCACCGGCAGGGTGGCGACGAAGGCGATGCCCGCATGTTCACCGGACGCCAGGATGGCGGGGATCGCCGGGTGGGACAGTCGGGCCGCGGCGGTCGCCATCTGCCGGAACCGCTCCAGCCCGGCGGCATCGGCGCACAGGCGGGCCAGCGGCACCGTCCACAGCGCCACCGTCTGTCCGTTGCCGTCCAGCGCGCGGTGCAGCCGGGCATCGCCGTCCCGCCCGATCAGGTCGAGCAGCCGGTAACGGCCAAGCCGCCGCTCCTTCTCCGTCGTCGCCGATTCGCTCGCCGTCTCGCCGCGTCGCATCCCCACTCCTCGAACTGAGCCGCTGGTATAGCCGCAGCGCAGCGCGGCGGCCAAGCCCCGGGACACCTGTCCGCAAGTTTCTGTCCCGACGGCTGGCCCCTACGAAAGGCGAGGTCTTGTGACCACGAATGGCCGGTAACCTTTCGTTAGCCACGACAGGCGACTCTGGCGCCACGAACCGCTTATGCGATCTCCGGCGCGGAGCCTTCTGCCTTGCCCCAAACTTCTTCCCAGTCCCAACCGTCGGCCCCCAATGCGTCCTGGCTGAACGGGGCGGCGCTCTACCAGATCTATCCGCTGAGCTTCCGCGACCGCGGCGGCGATGGCTGGGGTGACCTCGACGGTGTGATCGAGGGGCTGGACCATGTCGCCTCGCTGGGCGTCGACGGGGTGTGGATCAGCCCCTTCTACCCGTCGCCGCGCACCGACTTCGGCTATGACGTCGCCGACCATCGCGCGGTGGACCCGCGCATGGGCAACCTCGCCGTCTTCGACCGGCTGATCGAGCGCGCCCATGGGCTGGGGCTGAGGGTGCTGGTCGATCTGGTCTGCGGCCACACGTCCAACGCCCATCCCTGGTTCGTCGA
This sequence comes from Azospirillum oryzae, assembly GCF_008364795.1. Lineage (GTDB taxonomy): Bacteria > Pseudomonadota > Alphaproteobacteria > Azospirillales > Azospirillaceae > Azospirillum > Azospirillum oryzae. Next base: position 63,939 of record NZ_VTTM01000014.1, read on the forward strand.
CAGCCGGCGGTCGCGGGATGGCGACAAGTCCGACTGGTATGTCTGGGCGGACGCCAAGCCCGACGGCACCGCGCCCAACAACTGGCTGTCGGTGTTCGGTGGCGCCGCCTGGAACTGGGAGCCGCGGCGGCGGCAATATTACCTGCACCATTTCCTGCCCAGCCAGCCGGCGCTGAACCTGCACCATCCCGCGGTGATGGACGCGCTTTGCGAGACGGCGGAGTTCTGGATGGAGCGTGGCGTCGATGGCTTCCGCATCGACGCCGTCGATTTCTTCGCCCATGACCCGCAACTGCGCTCCAACCCCGCCGCCCTCAGGCACGAGGCCGAGCCGCCGCTGAAGCCCTTCGCCCTGCAACAGCATGTCTACGACATGATGCACCCGGCGATCGGCGGCATCCTGTCCCGGCTGCGCGAGACGGTGGAGCGCTATCCCGGCCGCGTCCTGTTGGGCGAGCTGTCGAGCCAGCCCGGTGCCGGCCAGCGCATCGCCGCCTATTGCACACCGCAGGGGCTGCACGCCGCCTACACCCTGTCGCTGGCGAAACAGCCCTTCAGCGCCAAGGGTTTCGCCCAGGCGCTGAGCGCCGCAGGGCGGCCGGAGTCGATCTGCTGGAGCATGTCCAACCACGATGTGGAGCGCGCCGCCAGCCGCTGGCTGCCCGCCGGTGCCGATCCGCAGTCGTTCAACGCCCTGCTGGCGATGCTGGCGGCGGCGCTGCCCGGCACCGTCTGCCTCTATCAGGGGGAGGAGCTGGCCCTGCCCAACGCGGTGCTGGAACAGCACCAGCTGCGCGACCCCTTCGGCATCACCTATTGGCCCGACTTCCCGGGCCGCGACGGCAGCCGCACGCCCATGCCCTGGCGCGCCGCCGAGCCCCACGCCGGCTTCTCCGTCGCCGAGCCCTGGCTGCCGGTGTCCGACCCCCATCTCGACCTCGCCGTCGACCGGCAGGAGCGGACCACCGGCAGCCCGCTGGCGGTGTGGCGCGCCGCCCTCGCCCTGCGCCGCGACCTGGAGGCACTGCGCGCCGGCTCCGTCACCGCCGTGGAGGAGCATGGCGACCTGCTGTCCTTCGAACGGACGTCGGGGAACGACCGCCTGCTCGCCGTCTTCAATATGGCCGACCGGCCGGCCGAGTTCGCCCTGCGCGGCCGCGGCGAGCTGGAGGATCTGGCTGTCCCGCGCGCTCCGGGTGCCCTGCCGCCGGAACTGACCGCCGATGGCCGGACGCTGGTGATGCCGCCGCTGTCGGTCTTCCTGGGCCGGCTACGCACCGCCTCCTGACACCCCCTCGAAAGGCAGGCATGCACATTTATGCGATGCGGGCCTCCGCATCGGATGCTTTGTTACACTCTCGCCTAAGTCGCTGTAATTCCCTGATTCATCGCGGGTCACGGAAATCGTCAGCAACAGCAATAATCTTGCGGAGTAGCGGGAGTGGAAAGAAGAGCGTTTCTCACCAAGGCCGGCGTCGGTGCCGTTTCGACCGTTGCCGCCTCGACCCTCGCGGCCCCGGCCATTGCGCAGACCCAACCGGCCATCCAGTGGCGCCTGGCTTCGAGCTTCCCGAAGAGCACCGACATCCTCGTCGGCACGTCCGAGATGATCGCCAAGCGCGTGTCCGAGGCGACCGACGGCAAGTTCCAGATCCGCGTCCATGCCGCCGGTGAGATCGTCCCCGGCCTGCAGGTGCTGGACGCCGTCCAGAACGGCACCGTCCAGTGCGGCCACACCTGCGGCTATTATTATGTCGGCAAGGACCCGACCTTCGCCTTCGACACCGCGATACCCTTCGGCCCGAACGCCCGCCAGCAGAACGCCTGGTTCCAGTATGGCGGCGGCCAAGAGGTGATGCGCGCCTTCTTCGCCAAGCACGGCATCGTCCAGTTCCCGGCCGGAAACACCGGCGCCCAGATGGGCGGCTGGTACCGCAAGGAGATCAAGTCGCTGGCCGACTTCAACGGCCTGAAGATCCGCATCGCCGGCATCACCGGCCAGATCATGGCCAAGCTGGGCGCCGCCCCGACCCAGATCGCCGGCAGCGACATCTACCCAGCGCTGGAAAAGGGCACCATCGACGCGGTCGAGTTCGTCGGCCCCTATGACGACGAGAAGCTGGGCTTCGTCCAGGTCGCCAAATACTACTATTATCCGGGCTGGTGGGAAGGCGGGCCGCAGGTTTCGCTCTACATCAACCAGAAGGAATGGGACGCACTGCCCAAGTCCTATCAGGCGATCCTGACGGCGGCCTGTGCCGAGGCGAACAGCGCGATGACCGCCCGCTACGATGCGGAGAATGCCAAGGCGCTGAAGCGTCTGGTCGCCAAGGGCGCCCTGCTGCGCCCCTATCCGCGCGACCTGATGGAGGCCGCCCACAAGATCGCCTACGAACTGTACGACGACATCGCGAAGACCAACCCGGACTTCAAGGCCGTCTACGACAGCTGGAAGCCCTTCCTGGACGAGGTGCAGCTGTGGTTCCGCGTGGCGGAGCTGCCCTACGACAACTTCATGCAGTCGGCTGGCCGCGGCAAGTGACGGCGTTCCGGTTCTGACGGGAAACAGGGGGTGGCCGGTCCGGCCGCCCCCTTTTCTTTTCAGGCCAGCCCCCGTCAGGCCAAATAGTTCAGCAGCGACAGCTTCTGTGTCTGGCCGGCGACGGTGTAGGTCGCCTGCTGGACGTTCATCGCGCTGCTCAGCCGGGCCGCGACCTCGGTCTGGTCGATGCCTTCGATCTTGGCGATGCGGTCGGTCAGTGTGGCGATCGAGTCCGTGTGGGCGTCCTTGGTGGTCTCCAGCGTGGCGGCATCGGACGCGACCTTGGCGTGGATCGACCGGATCTGGTCGGTCGCCTGGGTCAGCATCTCGCGCGCCTGGGTGCTGTACTCCGTCCATTTGCCGGGATTGGCCGCCGCCGTCCGCACCAGTTGCATCGCCTTCACCAGCGTCTGGAACCCCTTGTCGTCGGCACTGACCCCGTAGGTCAGGTTCAGGTTGTCGTCGATCGTCACCTGCGACTTGCGGTACGCCTCGGCATTCTTGCCCTTGGTCAGATATTCGGCATCGTAGAAGGGCAGGTCGGGCGGCTCGGCATAGGGGACGTCGATCAGGCTGTCCTGCTCCGGCGGCAGGGTGCCGACGGAGATGGTGTTCTCCAGCGACCCGTTCGTCACCTTGGCGCTGGTCGAGAACAGCGAGCTGCGGTTGGGATGGTTGGGGTCGGCGTTGGCCGTGCTGGTCAACGCGATGCCGGGGCCGTTGCCGACCGCATCGATGGTGACCGGCGGGGCCGGGTTCAGGTTGGCGAAGTTCTGGCGCAGCTTGTCGGCCACCTGGCTGACGTTGGTGACGCCGGCGGCATAGTCGGTGTCGCTGACCGTGTAGCGCACCGTGTAGGTCTGGTAGGGCGGCAGGTCGCGCGGTTCGTTGGGGTTCCTGGTGTAGTAGTTCTGGTTGTACGGATCGTCGGGATCGCCGACCGCGACCGTGAATTCGAAGGTGTCGCCGATGTCCACCGCCGCACCGTTCAGGGTGAAGCTGTCGACCTGCGGCAATAGGGTCGTCGGCGCCTGGGTGGTAGTCGGCGCGGTGACGGTGTTCTCCACCGTTGCGGAATTGATGACGCGGGCCGACAGGTCGAACTTCTGCCCCGGATCCTGGCCGACCAGCGTGATGATGCCGTTGGAGGTCGACACCGTCATCGGCAGCGGCGGGTTGGCGGCGTTGATCTGGGTGGTCAGGGTCTGGGCGACGAAGGTCAGCGTCTTCGGATCGGTCGCCTGGATCTGATAGCCGAAGGTCTTGCCGGAGACCGTCACCTCGAAATAATCGTCGGCGTTCACCACGGCGCCGTTCAACGTGATCTTGCTGGTCTGCTTCGTCGCCATCAGGTCGGTGACCGGTTCCGTCCCGAACCGCGAGCCGGAGAACAGGTAGCGGTCGCCGAAGCGCTGGTTCATCAGCGCCTGGATGTCGCGCATGGCGCCCTCGGCGCGGTCCTTCACCTGATCGGCCTGCGGGAAGGTGACGGAGAAGCTGCTGCTCGACGAGGCCTTCAGCGTGTCGAAGCTGAGGTTCAGGATCGCGCCTTCGCCGGGGCCGCCGGAGATGTTGAAGTTGTATCCCTTGCCATCGTTGGGCGGGGTGGTGCCCAGATTGATGGCGCGGGTGGTCTTGCCGCCCAGCCCGTCGGTCACGGTCACGTCGAAGGTGCCGTTGGGGCCCTGCTGCGACGGAACCGCGGTGACGGTGTATTTGGCGCCGACCGTCAGCTTCGACTTGGCCGCGTCGACCGACAGCTTCATTCCGTCGGGATTGGTGTTGATCGGCGTGGCCACGCTGGCCGGACCCGGCTCGAACGGCATCGTGGTGCTGGAGGTCCAACTCGACACGATCGATTCCAGCGAGGTCAGCACCTTGTCCGTCGCCTGCACGCGCGGCGCCGCCATGTTGATGTTCTGGACGTAGTTGTCCTTCTTCGCCATCTCCGACCGGAGGTCCAGAAGCTTCTGAACCTCCGGCCCGTAGGCGTTGAGATCGACCGACTTCTTGCCCGTGGTCAGCTGTTCGGACAGTCGGTTGATGTCGTTCTGGCCCCCGGACAGGTTCCGGACAAGGCTCAGATATTTCGAGTAGCTGCTGACTCCCGTTATCGAGCTCATCGGACCACCGCCTCCAGCGCATCGAACATTGCATTGGCCACTTGCATGACCCGTGCCGAAGCCTGGTAGGAGGTCTGGAGCTGTTGCAGCTGTGCGATTTCCTCGTCGATGTTCACGCCCGTCTGCGACTGGTAGCGCTCGCTGAGGAGCTGCATGGAGGCCTTGTTGGACTCAGCCGACGTGTTGGCCGTCTTGGCCGCGGCCATCCAGGTCCCGGTGATGGCGCTGCCGATGGCGCTGTAGGTGGTGTCCTTCATCTGCAGCCCGTCGGCGTTGAAGCTGCGGCCGGTGGAATTGACCGCCTGGACCATGCCGTCGATGGCGGACTGCTTGATTTTGCTGGTGTTGTCCAGGAGCTTGGGGTTGATCGCGATGGTGAAGCGGTCGGTGCCGGTGAAGAACTGGTTGGCCTGTTCGCCGTCGGCGGCCGGGCTGGCATCGTTGTAGGCGTCGGCGAAGCTGGTGGGCTCGCCCGCCTTGGTCGGGCCGGTGAAGGCCTTGGCGAACTCGTCCAGCTGCGAGCGCAGCTTGCGGATGACCTCGGTCGTCGGGTCGCCGCTGGCCGGCGTCGGCGGCTCGGTGGTCGAGCCGTCCTTGCGCATCTGGATCAGCGAACCCAGCTTGCCGGTGGTCAGGTGGCTGTTGATCGAGGTGACCTGATTGCCGACCTGTAGGTTGATGTTGCCGCCGTCATAGGAAAGATTTGCCGGCTGGGCATCGACCAGCGCCAGACCCGACGGGGTGAAGATCGCCAGCCGGCCGTCCGGCCGCTCCACGGTGCGGATGCCCATGTAGGTGCTCAGCTCGCGCACCAGCCCGTCGCGCTTGTCGGCGACGGCGTTGGCGGCGGACCCCTGGCCCTGCAGCGACACCATGTCGTTGTTGATCGAATTGATCTGCTTCAGCAGGTCGTTGACCGTGTCGACCGACTTGGTGATGTCGGTCGACATGTCGCGGTCGAGCTGCTCCACGCCTTCCGACACGCGGCGGATCTCGCGCGAGAAGCTTTCGGCCGTCTGGACCAACTGGTACTGCGCCGTCTCGTCTTCCGGCGAGGTGGACAGGGTCTTGATCGCCGCCTGGAACTTGTCGGCATAGTCGTTCAGCAGCGGCGTCCCGTTGGTGGTCCGCATCAGGTCGCCCAGCTGCTGCATGTAGGTCGAGGTCACCTGCGATCCGCCGTCGCGCGAGGTCAGATCCATCACCTGGGCCATCAGCGCCTTGTCGACTTCCCGGCGATAGGTCGTGCTGATGACCTGACCGCTGGCGTCCACCGACTGTTGGGCGGTGTGGCGGGTGCGGTTCGGGTCGTTGGCCTGCGCGATGTTGTCCGAAACCAGCTTGACGTTGGTCTGGACCGTGCGCAGCCCGGCCGTGGCACTGTTCAAGGCTGCGAAGAGGGACATGGCAGGAGACCTTTCACGGATCGGGATGGTCGGGGCGGTGCCGGGATGGCCGCCGCCCCCCATTCAGACGATCAGGGAACTGGCGATCGGTAGACGGGCGATCGGTAGAGAGGCGATCAGGTAATCAGAAGGTCAGGGCTGCGCTTAGCGCTTCAGCCCCAGCACTTCCTGAAGCATTTCGTCGGACGTGGTGACGATCTTCGCGTTGGCGGAATAGCTCCGCTGGGTGACGATCATCTTGGTGAACTCGTCGGCGATATCGACGTTGGAGCTTTCAACGCTGTTCGCCACCACCGCACCGGCGCCGTTCGTCTCCGGATCGTTGAAGTTCGGCTTGCCGGCCTCTTCGCTCTCGACGAAGACGCCGCCGGACTCGCGCTGGAGGGCGTTGGGGTTGTTGAAGGTGATGATCGGAACCTTGGCGATCATCTTCGACCGTCCGTTGTCGTAATTGACCATGACGGTGCCGTTGTCGCCGAACACCACGTCCTTGAACTGCCCGCGTGGCGCGCCGTTCTGAACCAGCTGGGTGACGTTGATCTCCTCGCCGGCATATTGGGTCAGGCCGCCCGGCTTCTGGTACTTGCCGAGGTTCAGCGAGATCTGCTGCGGGCCGAAGCCGTAGTCGACGGTGAAGGTGACGTTGGCGTCGGACCCGGCGGACTGGTTGGCGGCGCTGACCGCCGTGCCGGTGCCGACCAGGGCGGTGGAGATGTTGGTCAGCGTGCCGACCGTTTCCGGCGTCTTGCCGAAGGTCAGGCCGATATGGGCCGGCGTCTGGCCGGCGACGGCGCTCTGGTCCAGGGTGAATTGATAAGCGGTCGCGTCACTCACCGTGCCGGTCGCCGTCGCGTCGCTCGTCACGGCCAGCACGTTGCCGGTCACCGTCGCAGTGCCGCCGGCGGCGGTGATCTGCGTGGCGAAATAGTTCAGAACCGCGTTCGGGGTGCTGTAGGTGTTGATGTTGGCATTGTCGAGGGTCAGCGAATAGGTCGTACCGCCGGCCGTCACGGTATAGGTATCGCCGACGTCCACTGTCGATCCGCCCAGCGTGATGGAGCCGGTGCCGGTCATCGTGTTGGCGTTGGCCGGCGTGGCCGCGGTCTTGGCGGTCACGGTGATGACGCCGCCCTGCGCGGTGGCGGTCACCGGCAGCGAGGTGTTGGAGTTGATCTTGTTCGCCAGCGCCGCGGTGATGTCCTCCATCGTCATCTCTTCGCCAGTGGTGCTGTAGGTCACCGCCGTGCCGTTGATGCTGAGGGTGTATTGCGTGCCGATGTCGCCCGGCGTGCCGGTCAGCGTCACCGTGCGGCTCTGGCGCACGCCGGCCACGCTGGAGACCGACGGCAGCGAGCTCATCGTGTTCACGGACGCGCTGGAGTTGGTCACCGTCGCGCTGGAGGTGACGTTGGTGTTCACCGCATTGGCCTGGATCGACAGGATGTTGCCGGCCGACGACGCGGTGACGGTGGAACCCAGCGCCTGGTTGATCTTGCCGGCCAGCTGGGACACGACATCGCTCACCGTCGAATAGCTCTGATAGGTGGCGGCGGTCACCGTGTAGCTGATCGGCGTGCCGTTCACGTTGATGGTGAAGGAGTCGCCGACCTCGACCTGCGTCTGCGGGAACTGGAACTTGTCGATTTCACCGGCGCTCGCCGTCGCAGCCGTCGAGGTCTGTGTGACGATGGTGTTGGTGGTATTGGTGCCGGACACCACGTCGGTGTTCAGCTTGAACGGCGTGCCGGGCTCGCGGGCGGTGACGCGGATCGTCTGGCCCGACGAGGTGGCGAGCACCGACGCCGCCGGCGAGGCGGAGTTGATCTGGTTGGCCAGCGCGCCGGCCAGACCGGAATATGTCCGGATCGACCCGATGTTGTCGGCCGTGATCTTCAGGCTGTAGTTGGTGCCGTTGACCTTGACCGTATAGGTGTCGCCGATGCGCAGGTTGTCCTGTCCGTTGGTGTTGTTGCCGGCAAGGGTGATGACGTTGACCTGCGCGACCGCGGTCTGGCCGGCGATGTTCTGGCCGAAGGTCACGGTGGCCGGATTGCCGGTAAAGGTGCCGTCGACCGGCTTGGTGTTGGAACCCGGCGCGTCCAGGACCATGCGCCAGCTGCTGTCCGCCTGCTGCCGCCACTTGAAATTGACGGTGCGCGGGTTGCCCTGGCTGTCGAAGATCTGGATGCTGCTGTCGGGAATCTTCTCGCCCGGCTTCGGCGTCGCCGGCAGGTTGGCGGCCAGGTCGATGGTGTTGGTCGCCACCGGCTTGTCGATCAGCGAGTTGACCTGGATCGGCGCCACCTGGTCCTTGTGCAGCACGCCCGTCACCGGATCGACCAGCCAGCCGTTCAGGGCATAGCCGGAGCTGTTGACCAGATAGCGGCTCTTGTCCAGTTCGAAGTCGCCGGCGCGGGTGTAGAAGGCGGCCGAGGAGTTGACCGTGCCCGTCTGCGTCTGCACCAGCGTGCTCGACCCCTGGGTCGCCACCTTGGTGACGCTGAAGAAGCCCTGGCCCTGGATGGCGATGTTGGTCGGGCTCTGCACCTGGGTCAGGCTGCCCTGGATGTTGTTCATGAAGACCGGCTGCGCCGTGACCCCGCCCGGCTCGTGCAGGCGCTGGCTGGACTGCAGGACCATCGTCTCGAAGGCCGAATCGACGCGCTTGTAGCCGATGGTCGAGCTGTTCGCGATGTTGTCCGAGATATGTCCGAGCGCCTTCGACTGGGCATTCAGGCCGAGAACGGCGGTTGTCATCGAACCGAAGATGCTCATGGCCGGGGTCTCCGAAAGATAGGGCAAAGGTCTTCTGCGCCCTATCTAGCAAGCGGAGTGCCAACTGCCATGCCGACGACAACCCATTGAAATCGGCCGATTATTTGCGGAAGCGTCACGGCGGGGCCGGATTTTGCCGGCAGGTAGGAAAGTTTGGCCTAGTGCCGCCGGGCCGGCCGGGCAGAAAGCTCCCGCCGAAGTTGCCGGCCTTAACCCAAGCGCCGGGCGGCGCGGGCGGCTTGCGCCTTCAGCACGGCGGCGGCGGTGCCGAGCATGGTGGTCCAGTCGCCGGGGCGCGGCTGGCGGAACAGCCGCAGCGACGGGTACCAGGGGCTGTCGGCGCGGTCGAGCATCCAGCGCCAGTCCGGCACATGGGGAAGCATCAGCCAGCACGGCAGGCCCATCGCCCCGGCCAGATGGGCGATGGCGGTGTCGACCGTCACCAGCAGGTCGAGGTTGGCGAGGATGGCGGCGGTGTCGGCGAAATCGCGTACCCGCTCCATTGCGTTGGGGATCGCCACGCCGGACAGGCGCTTCAGGTCGGCCGCCGCGTCGCCGGTCTGCAGGCTGACGAACCGCACCCCCGGCACCGACAACAGCGGTGCCAAGGCTGTCACCGGGATCGACCGGTTGCGGTCGTTGCGGTGCTGCGGGTTGCCGGCCCAGACCAGCCCGACCCGCAGGCCGGCCCCGTTCCCGTCCTCAGCGGCCAGCCGGTCGCGCCAGCGGTCCACGTCGCCGGGATCGGGGGCGAGATAAGGCACGCCGGCGGGAATGGTCTCCAGTTCGGTGCCGAAGGCCCTGGGCAGGCTCATCAGCGGACAGTGGATGTCGTGCGGTGGCGGGTCCTCTCCGCGCACCAGCACCTGGATCGACGATCCCAGGCAGCGCCCCAGGGAGTGGTTGAACAGGCGGTAGAGCAGCAGATGCGTTTCCAGGACCACCCGGCCGCCGCCCTGCGCCGCGATCTGTGCCACCAGCGGGGCATAGCGCACGAACTGGATGGCGTCGCCATATCCCTGGTCCATGTGCAGCAGGATGGTGGCGCCGCCCGGCGGTTGGCCGGCCCAGGGCGGGCTGGCGAAGCGGTGCCAGCGATGCTCGAACCCCTCCCAACCCGCGCGCAGGTCGCCGCGGACCAGCCGTCCCACCGCGCGCGCCAGATGGGCGTCGCCGTTGGCGGGATTGCGTGCCAGCGCCGCCTCGAAGCAGGCCTCCGCCTCGTCGAAGCGGCGCTGGTCGCGCAGGACGGTGCCGAGATTCAGCAGGGTTGCCGCATAGCCGGGGCGCAGCCGGGCTGCACGCTCCAGCCAGCGCCGCGCATCGGGGTAGCGCGCCAGCGCGTGCAGCGAGGCACCCATCGCCTCCACCGCGTCGCCATCGCTCGGGTCGAGCGCCAGGGCGCGCCGCAGCGCCGGTTCCGCCCGCTCCGGCATCTCCGCCGCCCGCAGCGCCGCACCCAGATGGCTCCAGGGGGCTGCCGCCGTCGGACGAACCCGAACGGCACGGCCGATCCACCGCACCGCCGCCGCAGCGTCGCCCGTCTGCGCCCGCAGCACGCCCGACAGGTGCAGCGCGTCCGGCTGTGCCGGTTCCGCGGTCAGGATGTGGCGATAGGCGTCGGCCGCCGCTTGGGCATGGCCGGCCATGTGGTGGTTGACGGCGGCGTTCAGAGCGTCCAGGAGTGTTGCCATGCCCTCTTTTCTACACCGGCCGGCCGGGCAGGGCGAGAATCGAAAATCACCAAGAGCCCACGATCAGGAGCCTGTCACGGCAATGGACGACCGCCTTCCGACGCATCTCTGGGTTTCGGCCCACATCCGCGCAGCCGACGCCCAGGGCGTGGCAATGACCGTGGTCCGCAAGGGCGATCCCAGCCGCGGCACGGTGATCCTGAAGATCAACCGGCTCGACCGCACCTTCACCGTGCTGGTCCAGACCCGCGAGGCGGATGGCGAGCGGCTGTTCTGGGCGCGCGGCACCGGCGCCGATCCGGTGCCGGAGGCGGACGCCGACGCCTACATCGCGCGTCAGCTGCGCTACGACCCCGACGTCTGGGTGGTCGAGGTGGAGGACCGCCAGGGCCGCCACTGGTTCGACGGGCCGGTGCGCTGACAGGCGGCGGTTAGGGCGGTGATTGGGGAGTTGGGCCGATGATGGACAGCCGAATCTCCTTGACCTCATCCGCCGTCGGCGGACGGGACCGGCCGTCATGGGTGGTGATGTGCAGGCGGAGCGCGAGGCGCCCGTCCCGCCAAACCCCGGCCGGCACCGGAATGGTCACGGTACCGGCGCCCTGACCACGCTGGGGACCGAAGGGAGCGGCGGCGCCGATGGGCACGCCGTCCGACGTGGCGACCTCCACCGTCTGCCCACGGGTGAGCGGGCCGAGGGTGACTGCAAGGATGGCGGCCTCGCCCTGCCGCAGCGGATGCGGCAGGGCGAGGACCATCTCCCCATTGCGGTCCGGCGTCCCGGACGGGGGCGCCGGCTCCGCGCCCGCGGGCTGGCCCGTCAGGACCAGCAGCGCGAGCAGGGCGGCAGCAGGCCCGCCTCGCCAACCCTTACAGGGCTTGAAGCGAGACCGCCTTGACGGCGGCGGTGGTGGTGGGGGAGCCATTGGTCGGGACAAGGCGAACCTCCAGCGTTGCGGATGCCGCCGGCGCTGCCGCGTTGGCTGTCGGGCTCTGCGCCAGCGCGGCGGTGTGGGCGGCCTGGGGCAGCGGCAGCGTGAAGGTGGCGTCGTCCGCCATGCCGTGCATTGCCGGGCCGAAGAAGCCGATGGTGCCGCCGTAATAGGGGCTGTCCGCCGCCACCTTCGTCACGCCGGCCGGGGCGTTGATCAGCAGGTCGAAATTCCGCGAGGCGCCGGTGCCGGCAGGGCGGCTCACCTTGACCGCCATCACCACCGGGCTGGACGGCGCCGCCGACAGCTGGACCGATCCCACGCCCTTCGCCACCGTGCCCCTGACCGGAGCCTTGACCTGAGCCGACGGATTGGCCGCCGCCACCTGCGCCGATTCCGCGTCGCCAAAGCCGTGCCGGTACTCGTACTGGAACCGTTCGGTGCTGAGATAGTCACCGGCGCGGCCGTCGAGGACGTAGCTGCCGTCCGCGCGGACGAAGAACAGGAAGGGTTCGCGGGACAACTGCGACAGCTCCTCCTTGTCGGTCGGCAGGATCGGCAGGCCCAGCCGCTGCTGCTTGCGCGTCCAGACGTCCCACAGCCGGTCCATGTTCGCATGGTGCAGGAAGAAGACGGGGTCGACCGGCGACAGGAAGTTGGTCATGTTGCCGTAGGGACCCGGATCCCACGGGCCGACGCCGCCGATGCAGTTGTGGACGAGGTTGTGCGGCTGGCCTTCCAGAACGGAGAACTGGGTGTTCCCGCCCGGCATGACGTTGTGCGACGCCGTCTTGGAACTGGTGAAGCTGCGGGTCACGTCGGCGTTGTAGTAATCCACCGGCAGCAGGCCGGTCAGCACCGTATGGGGCGAGCAGGCCTTGGCCGTCTTGTCGTCCAGCTTCGGGTTCTCACGGCTCAGGTAGCGCGCACGGTCGGTCGCGGCGAAGGCCTCGTTGCCCGGATCGCACTTGCCGTGGCTGCAGCCGGTGACGTCGTCCCACAGCTTGTCGAAGCTGCTGTAGCCGCGGATGTCCAGCTGCTTGCGCTGGGCCGCATTCAGCGTGTCCCAATATTTCTTCATCGCCGGCTTGATATAGGCGGTAAAGGTCTTCAGGTCCTTGGTATGGGGAAGGAAGGCCTCGCTGACCGGGGTCAGGGCGCCGTCGAACATCTCGTTCGGGATCTGCGGCAGAACCGTCCAATCCCAATAGGGGAAGGCGAAATTGGGATTGTCGCTGTATTTGCGCACCGTCTCCTCGAAATAGCCGAGATAGCCGCGGTGCCAGACATAGAACCACCAATTGCCGTGCGGACAGTCCATGAAATGGACGAAGGCGTTGCGGAACCAGTTGTGCGGATGGTCGGGCGGCAGGTTCACCATACGCTGGACGGCCGTGGCGTAGCTGCGCAGCATCGCCTTGCCTTCGTCACTGGTCGCGCTGTAGCGGATATATTTCGCCGTTGCCGCCCGCGCCGGGGCGAAGGGCAGCATGGAGGCACCCGCCACGGCGGCGGTGGATGCCAGAAAATCTCGTCTGCTGAAATTCATTTCGGTCAAGCTCCCTCATAGCGATAAAAACACTGGAAGCCTGTATAGGAAACCGACTGTTTGCACGTGGAATCAACCGCCGTTGCCACGCCGAAGGGCAACGGACGAACGCCAGCATACCTAGATATGTCCGGTCCATGCACAGGCATGTCGCCGGCCGGGGAAACGGGCGGGCGGACGCGGCAGCGATCTATGCCGCCGCCGTGACTCGGGGAAAACGCAGGGTGAAGCGGGTGCCTTCGCCGGGGCGGCTCTCCACCCCGATGGTGCCGTGCAGGCGGCCGGTCACCAGATTGTAGACGATGTGCAACCCCAGCCCGCTGCCGCCCGATCCGCGCCGCGTGGTGAAGAAGGGGTCGAAGACCTTGGGCAGGACCTCCGGCGCGATGCCGGCGCCGTCATCGCCGATCGACAGTTCCACCATGTCGCCGTCCATCACGCGGGCGGCGATGGTGATGCGGCCGGGCTGCTCCGGATCCAGGGCATGGACCAGCGCGTTCATAACCAGGTTGGTCAGGATCTGCGACAGCGCCCCCGGATAGCCGTCCAGTTCCAGATCCGCCGGGCAATCGATGTCGATGGTCAGCGCCGCCCGCGCCTTGTAGGTCGGATGCAGGCTGCGCAGCAGTTCGTCGATGTAATCCCGCAGCAGGAAGGCGCGGCGCTCGTCGCTGGACTGGTCGACGGCGACCAGCTTGAAGCTCTGCACCAGATTGGCCGCACGGGTGCTGTTGGACAGGATCAGGTTGGCCATCTCCATCCCGTCGCTGAGGAAGCGCTGGAAATCCGACTTCTTCAGCGCATTCGCCGTGTGACGGTCCGACAGTTCGCCGATCAGCGCCTGCAGCTGCGAGGCGCCGGTGATGGTGATGCCGATGGGGGTGTTCACCTCGTGCGCCACGCCGGCGACCAGCTGGCCTAGCGAGGCCATCTTCTCCGCCTGGATCAGGCTGGCCTGCGTCGCCTTCAATTCGCCGAGCGCGCGTTCGGCGGCGTCGCGCGACTGGCGCAACGCATTATCCGCCTCGACCTCCCGCGTCACGTCGACCACCACCGCCTGGATCGCCGGGCCGTCCATCCAGTCGACCCGGCGGCCGGTCAGCTCCACCCACAGCTCGGCGCCGTCGGGCCGGCAGGCGCGGATCCGGCGGCGCGGCGTGGACTGCCCGCCCTCCAGCAGCTGGTCGTAATTGTCGATCATCGACTGCCGCGCCTCCACCGCCACGACGGACAGCAGCGACGGCAGGGCCATCACCTCCGCCACCGTCAGCCCCAGCATGGCGGCGAAGCTGTCGTTGGCGTAGAGCGCGTGGAAATCGCGATGGATGATGATGCCCTGGATCGAGCCCTCGACCAGATCGCGGAATCGCCGCTCGTTGTCGGCCAGCGCCTGCTGGCGCCGGTCGATCTCGTCGATGAAGTAGCGGATCGAGGCGCCGATGTCGGTGATCTCGTCGTCGCCGTCCACCGGGACTGGGGCCGGGACCGGAACCGTCCCGGCCGCCCCGCCTCCGGCCTGCCGGCCACCCGACAGCCGGGCCAGCACCGCCCGGTTCATCGCCACCAGCCGCGAGGACAGGAAGCGGCGGAAGATGAAATAGACGCCGACCGCCAGCAGGATCGACGCGCCGGCCAGCATCATGACCGTGCGGGTGCGTTCGGCGATCAGCTCGGCCAGCGCATCGGTGCGCTCGGCCGACTGGTCGCGGATGGAGTCGTAGAGCGCGCGGGTGGACCGTTCGACCGTCTCCACCAGCACCTGGGCCTGCCCGGTCAGCGCCTGGGCGCGGTTGCGCGCCTGCAGGCGGTCGATGGCGCTCTCGAACAGCCCGCCCGGCGCGACCAGCAGCGAAAACAGCTCCTCCTGCACGGTGGACATCATCTGGCCGGTCGGGTCGGGCGCGCCGCCGGTCAGGCGGGCCAGTTCGGCCAGCGTCCGTTCGGCCGACCGCGCCTCCCCCTTCAACCGGCTGAGATGGTCGAGCTGCGTCGCCCCCGCCGCCCGCGCCATCAGCGCGCCGATGCGCGCGGCCCAGGCGCCGGTGTCGGGCATGCTTTCGATCGCTGCCGCCAGCCGGCTCAGCGCGCGGGCCGCTTCGGCCTGACGGTCGCCATACTCGATCTGGCGGGTGACCTCGGCGTTCAGGTCGGCGACGGTGGCGGCCAGGATCAGCAGGGTGGAGCGGGTCTGCTCCAGCAGGCGGACATTGCCGTCGCGCTCCTTCCCGTCCCCGTGGTTGTCCTTCATCAGGCCGCGCATGCGGGCGACCAGAAGCTGCATCGAATCCAGCTCCGTCACCAGCCCGTCATAGATGGACCGTCGCTGCGGCGTCGAATTCGCGGCGGCGAGCTGCGGCAGTTGCGCCACCAGCTTCTGCAGCGACCCGTGCAGTTCGGCGCTGGTGATGACCTCCGGCAGCGTGTTGGTCGACAGGGCCGTGACTTCCGCCCGGAACAGGCGGAAGGACGACATCGACACGCCGCCGATCAGCACCACCAGCAGCGCCATCACCGACAGCCCCAGCGTGATGCGCACCGCGATGCCGAAGCGTCGCGTCCGGTTCGGCGGCGGCGTCTGCGGACCCGGCGTCGCGCCCGTTGCCGGCGCCGGCAGCGCGGCGACCCGCGCCGGGGTCTGCATGATGCCGGACGTGCTCTGCAAGATTTCGGACGTGCTCCGCACGATGCTCGGCACGGTGGAGGAAGACAGGCTGGTGGAAAGCTGGCCGTCCATTACCGCCTCACCGTCATGCGGCCGTCCAGCCGGGGAACGAACTCGCCGCTGCGGGCGATCTGGTCGATCATCTGGGTGGAGATGAACTCACTGTTGCGGTCTTCGACCAGCCTCGGCACGCCCGCCAGCACGCCGTACCCGTCGCCGCCGGCCGCCAGGAAGCTGCTGGTTGCGAGCCGGTAGCGGGTGGACCGGCCGACCGGCTTGCCGCCGACCGACAGGCTGCGCAGCCGCTGGCCGGGCGGGCGGGTGAGGTC
Source organism: Azospirillum oryzae (assembly GCF_008364795.1). GTDB lineage: Bacteria > Pseudomonadota > Alphaproteobacteria > Azospirillales > Azospirillaceae > Azospirillum > Azospirillum oryzae. The sequence continues at coordinate 79,951 of NZ_VTTM01000014.1, forward strand.
GATCTCCGCGCGGGCGTTGGACAGGTGGGGAAAGCGGCCCTGCAGCTGCTCCACCGCCGAAACGCCGCTTTCCACCGCCTCCCAAAGCTGCTGCCCGGTGATGTCCAGCACGACGCCGACATCGTGAAAGGGAAGCTCGCTATAGATGTCGCGCCGGGTCAGCAGGGCATCGGCCGGATATTGGCGATCGCCGCGGATGCCGCCGCCGTTGATCAGCGCCACATCGGCGTCCAGCGTCTCGCGCAGGGTGTCGACAACCGCGTTGGCGAAGGCGTTCTCGCCCGTCCGCAGCGCCTCCTTGCGGGTGTCGAGCGGCGCGGTGAGACGTCCCACCTCCATCCGCAGCATGGTGTCGAGCCGCGCCGCATAAGTCTTGGCCTGGATCAGCACGGCGGGATCGGGCGGCACCGCCGCGCTGTCGATCAGGCGGGGCGCCGGGGTCCAGCTCACTTGCGGCTTGCCGTCCGGCCCGGTCCTGCGCTCCACCGTCAGATCCAGCGCCAGCACCCAGGCCGCCTGCGGCCCGACGGTGGCGGACAGGAAACGCCCGTCGTAATCGACGGCGAATGGGCGGTTGCGGTCCTGGTACAGCACGATGTCGGCGGGGCGGGCGGCCAACACGCTGCGGTGGGTGTCGCCGGCATAGCCGGTCATCGCCACCACCAGATCGACACCGTCGGCGCGCAACGCCGCGGCCTTGGCCTTCAGCGCCGGAACCGGGTCGCGGAACTCCGTCCGCTGGGCACGGGTGGTTTCCCGCGTCAGCACCGGCGTCGCCGCCATCACGCCGATGCGCAAGGGGCCGGCGCTCAGCACCACCGCGTCCTCCAGCCCATCCGGCGTTCTGCCGGAGGCGCGGTCCACCGTGTTGGTGGTGACGATGGGAAAGCCGGCCTCGAAGGCGCGGGCGCTCAGCCGGTCGTCGCCATGGTGGAATTCGCGGTTCAGCGCGGCCATCGCGTCGATGGTCATGCCGTTCAGCAGGTCGATGATGTGCGCGCCCTGGTCGTAGAAGGCCAGCACCGACGGCGCCAGCGTCTGGCCGCCATGGAGGACCAGCAGGTTGGGATGGGCGGCCCGTTCCTGGCGGATCGTCCCGGCCAGCCGGGCCATGCCGCCGCGTCCGGCGGTCTCGTCAAGGTCGGTGGTGCCTTGGGTGTAGAGGATCGTCAGATGGACCGGCCCGGTGTCCGTCGCGGCCTTTCCATCCACGGCCGCGGCGGCAGGCTGCTGCGCCTGCGCCGGCAGGATCGCCGCAGGCAAGCCAAGGCCAAGGCCGAGCGCCAGCGAGGCGGCCAGGGACGACAATGTCCTGCCGAGCCGGGTCCGAATCCCGCCGGCAGCGCCGTTGAATATACCGATAGTGTCCATAGCCCGGCGTCACCTCTGCCCCCGCGCCGGATTATGCTCATTTCCACGTCGCTGTTGAAGCAAAGCCGCGTTACGGGATTGTCATATTGATGACACACGGCGTGGAAGAGCCCGTTTTACCCATTCGTAGACACCGAGAACTCGCAGAATTCCGATCAACTTCATCCGCACCGACGCCGGAACTGCGGCAAAACGTGGCGCCAGCCCGGCGCGCCGGGTTTTCGACAGTGCCGCCCGGCGGGCATAGGCGACGCGGTGAAGCGTGACCCGCCGGCTGGCGGTGTCGAAGCAGGCGAAGCTGGCGCGGGTATCGGCGCCGCGCGGCTCCCCCACCGTGCCGGGGTTCAGCAGATACAGCCCGTCTGCCCGCAACTGCGCCCCGCCGTCGAGCGGCACCGCCTGCACCGCCCCGTTCCGCCATTCCCACAGCCCCGCCCGGTGGGTGTGGCCGAAGGCGCAGACCCGCGCGCCGGAGGGATGCCCGAGAAGCGCCTGAAGGCTCAAGCGGCGTTTGCCGTCATCGTCCAGCCGCACCAGTTCCTTCCCCACCTCCGGATGCAGGGCGCCATGGACGGCGACCAGAGCGCCATCCACCACAGCCGTCAGCGGCAGGGCGGACAGGAAGGCGCGGCTCTCCTCGTCCAGCCGCTCCTTGGTCCAGGCGACGGCCCGCGCCGCCGGTTCGCTGAACCCCTCGGTCCCGATGGCGCCGATCACCGCCCGGTCGTGATTGCCGGCGATGCAGACGGCGCCGGCCTGCCGCAGCAGAGCGATGCAGGCGGCGGCGTCGGTGTTGTAGCCGACGACGTCGCCCAGGCAGACGATGCGCTCCGCCCCCTCGGCCCGGATGGCGTCGAGTGTCGCCTGCAACGCTTCCAGGTTGGCGTGGATGTCGGAGATGAGCGCGATCTTCATGGTTTTTGCGCTCAGGGCTTCGCCAGGCGCGCCGGGCCGGCGACGCCGGGAACGCGGGCGAGCAGCCGGTCCAGCTTCGGCCGCAGGAAGGGCATCGGGTCGTCCGGCGTGATCGCCTTCGCCTCGCAACGCGCGACCCAGGCCAGCCAGCGCGCCGTCGGCACGCCACTGTCCCGCGCCGCCAGCCTGTCCTTGCTGATGTGGCACCAGCAGGCGCCGGGCCGGGCCTTGGCCGGGCCCGGGCGGGGGTCTGGGCGGGGGCGGCCGGTCAGATCGGCCTGCACCATCGCCGGCAGGTTCACCCCGGCGACCGCCCCCAGATGATGCCACAGGTTGAAGCGCGGATTGATCTCCAGCAGGTGCAGGCGGCCGTCGGGATCGCGTTTGAAATCGAACTTGGCAACGCCCTTGAGGCCGATGCGCGCCGCGATCTCCCGTCCCAGCGCCGCCACGTCGGCTCCCCCGCCGTCGATGTCGGTGATGGTCAGCGCGGTGCTGTGACCGTAGTCGACCGGATATGTGCGGATCTTGCGCCCGGTGAACTCGCCGGCCACGGCACCGTCCGCATCGATATAGACATGATGGCTTTCGATCCGCGTCTCCGGTCCGGGGATCAGTTCCTGCGCCAGCAGATCGATGCCGACCGCGATCAGGCGCGGCCACAGGGCGCGAAGCTCATCATCCCCGTCCAGGCGGATCGCCTTGCCCAGCCCCTCGATCTCGTCCCAGGGCGGGCGGCGGGTCAGCGGCTTGACGATCACGGGATAGCGCAGGTCCAGATCCGGCGCCTCGCCACCGGGCAGGGGGCTCAGGCGTCGGGTGCGGGGAACCGGCAGGTCCAGCCGCTCCGCCAGTGCCTGGAACCGGCCCTTGTCGACCAGCGTCTCCACCAGATCGGCATCGGCCAGCGCGAAGCGGAAGACGGCAGACAGCCGGTCGCGATGGCGCGACACCATCAGAAGCTGCGCGTCCTCCTCCATGTAGAGCACCGGCTTTTCGGCCTGCGCGGCACCGAAACGCAGCAGACGGTCGACGAGCGCTTCGTCATTGCCGCCCTCCCATGGGATAAGCCGCTCAGTGAAGCGGGAATGGGCGGTCGCCCCGCCCGGCGGTCCGACCACGGCACAGCGGATGCCGGCCAGCCCCAGCGGGCGCACCAGATCCATGTCGCCCAACACGCAGGCCAGCGGCCCGGCTTTCGGTCCTGTTGCCATGGCGAACGCTCTCCCTTCTCAGATGCCTTTTGCCGGAGCGATCCAGCCGCGCAGCGACCGTTTGACGGCGTCGACCATCACCCCGCGCGCCCGGCGGCAATGCGCCTCCAGCCGCCGGCTGAACCGGTCGGGGCCGAGCGTCAGCCAGTTCATCGGCTGTTCGGCATTGGAGAGCAGCGGCTTGTGCCCAGCCGGCGTCGACATGAAGTCGTAGCAATCCTCTCCGCGGGCCAGCGCATCCTCGATGGCCAGCACATGGCTCAGCAGTCCGGGCTTCAGCCGGTTGTCGGCCTCGAAGGCGAAGCCGCCCTGATAGTTCAGGACGCGGTGACGATGGACAAAGTTGTAGAGATAGCCGATGGGCTGCCCGCCGACGCTGACCCGGCTCAGCCGCACGGCGCCGCGCCGCATCCCCTCGGCGATCAGCCTTGTGTGGAAAGGACGGAACGCCGGGTTGGCGAAGGCGCCCGCCTGTCCGCGCGCCTGCCAGCCGGCCTGATGCAGGACCTCCATCCCGGCGAAATACTCCATCGCCTCGTCCACCGTCGCGGCGACGTGGTGATCCAGCGCGCCGCGGGCGCGGTAAAGCCGCTCTGCCCGATTGACCGCCGCCCGCGTGTTGCGGCCGAGGCCGCCGCGGAAGTCGCCGCCGCCGGCCCGCACCGTGCCGAGGTCGACCCACTGCGCCGAATCCGCGATGCGCAATTGCAGCGTATGGCCGGTTCGCGCCGCCACCCGCCGGGCGGCCCGTTCCGCCGCCAGGGTCAGCCCGCCCAGCACCAGCTCGTCATTGGCGGTCAGCCGCTCGCCCAGCCAGTGCAGCATGGCATCCGTCACTTCGTCGGCGAAGCGGCGGTCGGCGAGGATGCCGTTATACTCCATGAACAGGCGGTCATAGCCGCGGTCGCCGGTCTCGTGCAGCATCCAGCATCGGCTGTGCAGCACCCCGAACCGCCGCCGCACGCGCGGGCAGAGCACGGCCAGACCGACCGCTTCATCGCCCCGTAATGCCACCAGCAAATGCGGCTCGATGCCATCCGGCATCTGCGCCAGCCAGGAGCCGATCCAGGTCCAGGAGAGAAAGAAGGAGGAGTCGGCACGGCTTTCCAGTTCCGTCCATGCCAGCGCCAGTTCCGGCATGGAGGGAAGGGGGTGCAGGGAAATCCGTATTTCGGCGGATGCGGCGGGACCGATCTCCGTTTCGATGGCGGGACCGTCGGAGTTCGGGCGGGCGGAGTCGGGGCGGGGCCAGATGCTCATCGGCGCGGCGTCTCCGGTAGATATTCTCTACCGAAAACAACACGCTGGATCCGGGAACGGTCCCGTCTACGCCGGGGAGCCCCAAAAATCTGCGCGGCGCAAAAGGATGCCGCGAAAGAAGCGGATTCTATACCGATACGCCGGCCCGGCGATCGATGCCGGGCCGGCTGTCAGGGACCTCAGCGCTTGACCGTGTCGGCGGACTGGCCGAACAGGATCTTCTTGCTGTCCTCATTCACCGTGGGCGTGCGGTTGGGGTTGACGGCTTGCCCCTTTTCATAGGCGCGCACCACCGCCGGCCGATCCTTGATCGCGTTGAACCAGCGCTTCAGGTTGGGGAAGTTGTCCAGATCCTGCTGCTGGCGTTCATGCGGGACGATCCAGGGATAGCTCGCCATATCGGCGATGGACAGTTCCGCTCCGCCCAGGAACTCGTTGTCGGCAAGGCGCTTGTCCATCACGCCATAGAGGCGCCCGGTCTCCTTGACGTAGCGCTCCATGGCGTAGGGGATGCGCTCCGGCGCGTATTGCACGAAATGGTGGTTCTGGCCGGCCATCGGGCCGAGGCCGCCGACCTGCCAGAACAGCCATTCGAGAACGGTCTTGCGGCCACGGACGTCGCTGGGCAGGAACTTGCCGGTCTTCTCGGCCAGATAGACCAGGATGGCGCCGGATTCGAAGACGCTGATCGGCTCGCCGCCGTCGGCCGGGGCGTTGTCGATGATCGCCGGCATGCGGTTGTTGGGCGAGAAGGCAAGGAATTCCGGCTTGAACTGGTCGCCGGTGGAGATGTTCACCGGCTTGAACGTGTAATCCAGCCCGGCTTCCTCCAGAAAGATCGTGATCTTGTGGCCGTTCGGCGTCGGCCAGAAATAAAGGTCGATCATCCCAAACCCTCCAGTCATTTATCGGCCCGAGGCTCCAGGCCGCTGATTTCCGAAAAGGTTAACCGCTTCGCTCCGGCTGGCAAGCCCGCACGCACGCGCGGCAGACCTTCGATCCACCGCACTAATTTCGTATAACGGAATGCAATTTCATTTTGTTGACAGCTCCCGCCTCATCTGTCAGCGTGGCCAACGAACAGATGAGGCGGCGCCCCTCAATCCACGATTTTCCCTGAAATCATTCTCCCCGGACGGAGAGCACGCATGGCCTTGGACAAGGACGTTTTGGATCAACTGCTGGACACGCTGGGGCGCTTCGTCCGCGAAAAGCTGGTCCCGCTTGAGCATAAGGTGGCGGAAGACGACGCCATTCCGCCCGAGGTGATCGCCGCGATGCGCGAGATGGGCCTGTTCGGCCTGTCGATCCCGGAGGAATATGGCGGGCTCGGCCTGTCGATGTCGGACGAGGTGCAGGTCGCCTTCCAGCTGGGCCAGACCTCGCCGGCCTTCCGCTCGCTGATCGGCACCAACAACGGCATCGGTTCGCAGGGCATCGTCATCGACGGGACGGAGGAGCAGAAGCAGACCTATCTGCCGCGCCTAGCCGCCGGCGAGATCGTCGGCGCCTTCGCCCTGACCGAACCGGAATCGGGGTCGGATGCCGGCTCGCTCCGCACCACCGCCCGGCGTGATGGCGACCATTTCATCCTGAACGGCACCAAGCGCTACATCACCAACGCGCCGCAGGCCGGTCTCTTCACCGTCTTCGCCCGCACCGACCTGGAAAGCCGCGACGCCCGCGGCGTGTCGGCCTTCCTGGTGGAGGCGGGGACGCCCGGCCTGTCGCTCGGCCCCATCGACAAGAAGATGGGCCAGAAGGGCGCCCACACCTGCGACGTCATCTTCGAGGACTGCCGCGTTCCGGCCAGCGCCATCCTGGGCGGCAAGGAAGGGCAGGGCTTCAAGACGGCGATGAAGGTGCTGGACCGCGGCCGCCTGCACATCGGCGCCGTCTGCGTCGGTCTGGCGGAGCGGCTGATCCGCGACAGCCTGTCCTACGCCATGGAGCGCAAGCAGTTCGGCCAGCCGCTCGCCGAATTCCAGCTGATCCAGGCGATGCTGGCCGACAGCCGGGCGGAGGCCTACGCCGCCCGCTGCATGGTGGTGGAAACCGCGCGCCGCCGCGACGACGGGCAGAACGTCAACACCGACGCCGCCTGCTGCAAGATGTTCTCGACCGAGATGGTCGGCCGCGTCGCCGACCGGGCGGTGCAGATCCATGGCGGGGCCGGCTACATCGCCGATTACGGGATCGAGCGTTTCTACCGCGACGTCCGGCTGTTCCGCATCTATGAGGGCACCACCCAGATCCAGCAGCTCGTCATCGCCCGCAACATGATCCGGGAGGCGGCATGACTGTGGGGCGGCCGGTTCCCGACTTCGCCGCGATGGTGGCGGCGCTGCCGCCGCGCATCAGCCACGCCGCGCTCGCCTGGGCGGAACGGACGCCGGACGCCCCCGCCCTGTTCGACGGGACGCAGGAATGGAGCTACCGCCGCCTTGCCCAGGCGGTGGGCAGCACCACCGTGCATTTCCGGCGGCTGGGGGTGGTCGGCGGTGACCGGGTGATGATCGTCTGCGAGAACGGCCTCGCGGCGGTCACCCTGATCCTGGCGGCCAGCGAGTGCGACGCTTGGCCGGTCATCGTCAACGCCCGCCTGTCGGATCGCGAGATCGACACCATCCGCGATCACTGCCGGCCGCGCCGCATCTTCTATACCGATACGGTATCCCCCGACGCCGCCGCCCACGCCGCCCGCCATGGCGCCGAGCCGCTGGGCGACCCCGACCTGCCGCCGATGGCGGTCGGCCCGCTGCTGGATGCCGATCCGGAGCCGGTCCATGCCGGCAACCAGCGGCAGGTCGGCGCCCTGATCTACACCTCCGGCACCACCGGCAAGCCCAAGGGCGTGATGCTGTCCCACCGCGGCCTGTTGTTCGTCGCCTCGGTGTCGGGCTGGATGCGCGGGCTCGGTCCCAATGACCGCACCTACGGCGTGCTGCCGGTCAGCCATGTCTTCGGCCTCGCCTCCACCTGCCTCGGCACGCTCTATGCCGGCGGCTGCCTGCACACGGTGCCCCGCTTCGCTCCTGCCGCCGTATGGCAGGCGTTGGAACAGGATGGCGTGACGGTGTTCCAGGGTGTTCCAGCCATGTACGCCAAGCTGGTGGAACACGCGACCGTCACCGGCCGCAAGCCCAACGCGCCGGCCCTGCGCTACCTGTCCTCGGGCGGCTCGGTGCTGGACCTCGACCTCAAGCTGGCGGTGGAGCGGGTCTTCGGCCTGCCGCTGCACAACGGCTACGGCCTGACCGAATGCTCGCCGACGGTGACGCAGACCCGGCTGGACGCGCCGCGCGGCGACACCTCGATCGGGCCGGCCCTGCCGCTGGTGGAGATGCGCTTCGTCGACCATGTCACCGGCCGCGACGTGGCCGACGGCGAACCGGGGGAACTGTGGGTCCGCGCCCCCAACGTCATGCTCGGCTACTACCGCGAACCGGCGCTGACGTCCCAGGTCATCACCGACGACGGCTGGCTGAAGACCGGCGACGTTGCCCGGCTGGAGCCGGACGGCTGCGTCGCCGTGGTCGGCCGCATCCGCGAGATCGTCATCCGCTCCGGCTTCAACGTCTATCCGGAGGAGGTGGAGGGCGTGCTGACCAGCCACCCGGCGGTGACGCTGGCCGCGGTGGTGGGCCACGCCGTCGCCGGCAACGAGGAAGTGGTCGCCTTCGTCCAGTTCATCCCGGGCCGCAGTGCCAGCGAGGACGAATTGAAGGCCTGGGCCGCCGAACGGCTCGCCCCTTACAAGCGCCCGTCGCGCATCGTCGCCATGGACGCCCTGCCGGCCAGCCCGACCGGCAAGCTGCTGAAAAGCGGCCTCCGCGCCCTGGCCGCCGAGGTGATGGCCGCCTGACACAGTCGACAAAGCCCAAAACAACAAAGCCCCTGGGAGGGAACGAAAACATGACCCGGACGATCGCCAATCTCGTAACCGTATCCGCACTGGCCCTGTCGGTGGCGCTGGGCGCCGGGGCGGCGCAGGCCAAGGAGTTCCTGCTGGGCTCCGAACTGCCGCTGACCGGCAGCCTCGCCCGCGTCGGCCAGGGCATGCATGAGGGCATCGCCGTCGCCATCGACATGGCCAACAAGAGCTATGCCGGCAAGCACAGCTTCAAGGTCCAGACCATCGACGACGAGACCTCCCCGGCCAAGGGCGTGGCGGCGGTGGAGAAACTGGCGGGCGACGGGGTGGTGGCGATCACCGGCGGCTATGGCTCCAACATCATCGGTCCGGCGTCGGAAGCGGCGCAGAAGGCCGGGTTGGTCTACATCACCTCGGGCGGCGTGTCGCCGGAACTGACCCAGCGCGGCTATCCCACCTTCTTCCGCATCAACAACACCGACGGCTATGCGCTGGCCATGATCGGCCTGATCCAGGAGATGGGCGCCAAGAAGGTCTCCATCGTCTATCTGAACAAGGACGCGACCAGCAGCCTCGCCAAGCAGGTCAACACCGCGCTGACCGCCAAGGGCGTCACTGTGGGCATGCACGAGTTCGACGGCTCCACCAGCGACTTCAAGCCGCTGATGAACAAGGTGAAGCTGCAGGACCGCCCGGACGTCATCGCCATGGTCGGCTACGAGAACGACTATGTCGGTATCCTGCGGGCATCCAAGGTGCTGAAGCCGCAGGTCAAGGCGATGGTCGGCGTCTGGTCGCTCGCCACCGCGCAGATGGCCAAGGAATTCCCCGATTTGATGGAGAATGTCTACGGCACCTCCATGCTGCCTTACCCGGTGGAGTTCACCCAGCCTGAGGCGGTGGAATTCGCCGCCACCTACAAGAAGCTGTTCAACAAGGACCCCGATTATCTGGGCCAGTTCGGCTATGTCCAGACCCGCCTGCTGATCGACGCCGTCGTCCGCGCCGACGAGGCCGGGACGCTGGGCAAGGGCGGCCTGCCGGACGAGTTGCGCAAGACCGACGCCAACACCCTGATCGGCCGCGTCACCTTCGACAAGAACGGCGACAACCTGAACTTCACCCACCGCATGGGCCAGCACCAGGGCGGCAAGGTGGTCCTGGTCTGGCCGCAGGACGCCGCCAACGGAAAGATGAACTTCCCGGCGGTGCCGTGGTGAGCAAATAGTCCCTCTCCCGCCCCGGGAGAGGGATCTGTCGCCCCCGCCACCCCCAACAGGGCGCAATCCATGCTTGAACTGACGCTCCAGGCACTGTTCTCGGGCCTGCTCGCCGGCGGCTATTACGCGACCGTGGCGGTCGGTCTGGCTCTGGTGTTCGGCACCATGCGGGTCATCAACCTCGCCCATGGCGAGCTGGTGCTGCTGGCCGCCTATGTCGCCTATGCGGCGGAAACCAACTATGGCGTCAACCCGGTGATGGCGATCCCGGTGGCGCTGGTGATCGTCGGGACGGCGTCGGCCATCGTCTATGCGCTGCTCAGCCGCATCCATCAGGACCGCGAGATCAACTCGCTGATCCTCACCTTCGGGCTGGGGATCATCCTGACCAACGCAATCCTGTCGATCTGGGCGGCCGACATCCATTCGACCTCCGATCCCTGGTTCCAGGATTCGATGGTGATCGCCGACACGCTGTTCGCCATGAACGCGGAGGTCGCGGCCTTCGTCGGCGGGCTGGTGCTGATGGCCGGCGTCTGGTGGTGGCTGAACCATTCCTGGCAGGGCCGGGCGGTGCGGGCGCTGTCGTCGAACCGGGCGGCGGCGACGCTGATGGGCGTCAACCCGCGCAAGATCGAGATCCTGTCCTTCCTGATCGCCGCTCTGCTCGCCACCTTCGCCGGCTTCGCGATCTACACCGGCAAGACCGTCTTCCCGGCCCTGGGCCATGTGCTGACGGTCAAGGCCTTCATCATCACCGTGCTGGCCGGGATGGGATCGATCCCCGGCGTGCTGATCGGCGCCATCATGATCGGCGTCATCGAATCGCTGACGGTCACCTATCTGTCGGCCTCGCTGCAGGAGTTGGCGGGAATGATCCTGTTCCTGGTCGTGCTGTTCGTCTCGCCCTCGGGCCTGTTCGGCGGCGGGAGGGCACTGGCGCGATGACCACGACGCTCTTGAACCGCATCGTTCTGATCGCGGCGCTCGCCATCGCCTATGTCGGCATACCGATTCTGTTCGGCGGCAACGCCTATGTGCTGGGGCTGATCGTCGCGGCGCTGACCATCGCCGGGGTGGCGGTGGCCTGGGCGCTGCTGGGCAACCTCGGCGGCATGGTCAGCTTCGGGCACGCCGCCTTCTTCGGGGTCGGCTCCTACACCTCCGCCGTACTGGCGATGAAGCTGGGGGTGCCTGTCTTCGCCGCCATGCTGCTGGGCGGGGTTGGCGCGGCGGTGTCGTCCGTCGCCATGCTGCCGGCGCTGCGGCTGCGCGGTCCCTATTTCGCTCTCGCCATCCTGGCCTATGCCCATATCTTCCAGATTCTGGCGACGGAGATGACGCCGGTCACAGGTGGGGCCGGCGGGCTGTTGTCGATCCCGCGTTTCCCCACCGTGCTGGGTTTCGATTTCGGCGAGAAGCTGGGCGGCTACCTGATCGTCCTGACCATCGTGGTGCTGGCGGCCTTCGCCTATGACGCCATCCGGCGCAGCACCTGGGGTCTCGCGCTGAAGGCGATGCACGACACCGAGGTGGCGACCCGCGTCGTCGGTGTGCCCAGCACGCACCTGAAGGCGGCCATGCTGGTGCTGTCGGCCTTCATCACCGGGGTGGTCGGCGCCTTCAACGCCCATTTCATCAGCTTCCTCGACCCAGACTACGCCTTTTCCAGCGGCTGGACCGTCCTGCCCATCGCAGCGGCCATCTTCGGCGGCTACCGCACGGTGTGGGGCCCGGTGGTGGGAGCGCTGGCGATCTATCTGGTCGACCAGTTGCTGTTCAAGCCGATCCTGCCGCACGGCCACCAGATGATCCTGGGCGTGCTGCTCTGCGCCATGATCCTGTTCAGCCCAGGCGGGTTGATGCCGGCCTTGCGCCGCCGCACGGTTAAGGAGAGCCGCCATGCTCACGCTTGAAGGCGTCCAGGTCAATTTCGGCGGCGTCCAGGCGCTGAAGAGCGCCAGCTTCTCCGTCGCGGAGGGGGAGAGCATCGGTCTGGTCGGCCCGAACGGGGCCGGCAAGACGACGCTGTTCAACGTCATCTCCGGCGTGGTGCGGCCGACCGCCGGCCGGCTCGACTTCCGCGGCACCTCGCTGCTGAAGCTGCCGGAATGGAAGCGGGCGCGGCTCGGCATAGGCCGCAGCTTCCAGATCCCGCGCCCCTTCGGTCATTGCACGGTGCGGGAGAACCTGCTGGTCGCCCAGCGCTTCGGCGCCGGGAAAAAGGACCCGAAGCGGATCGACGAGATCCTCGACATCCTGAACCTGCGCGACAAGGCCGACCGCGACGCCACCACCGAACTGGCCCTGACCGAGCACAAGGCGCTGGAGGTCGGCAAGGCGCTGGCGACCGAGCCCAGCCTGCTTCTGCTCGACGAGGTGCTGGCCGGGCTGGAGACCAGCAGCAAGCGCGCCTTCATGGAGCGGCTGGCGGCGGTGCGCGACCGCTACCGCCTCGCCATGGTCATCATCGAACACGACATCGCCACCATCGCGGCGCTCTGCCCGCGGGTGCTGGTACTGAATTTCGGCCAGATCATCGCCGACGGCTCCCCCGACGCGGTGTTCCGCGACCCGGAGGTGATCCGCAGCTACACCGGCGAAACCACACTTGCGGAGGCGTCATGACCAACGCGCTCGACATCCTGACGCTCCGGGCCGGTTATGGCGCGATCAACGTGCTGTGGGACGTCTCGCTGTCGGTGGAGACCGGCAAGACCACAGTGATCGTCGGCCCGAACGGCGCCGGCAAGACCACGCTGCTGCGCGCCATCATGGGGCTGGTGCCCGCGACCGCAGGCGACATCCGCGTCGACGGGCAGAGCCGCAAGGCGGTGAAGACCTGGGACCGGGTGGCCGACGGGGTGGTGATGATCCCGGAAGGCCGGATGATCTTCCCCGACATGACGGTGGAGGACAACCTGATGATGGGCGCCTTCCCGCGCAGCTGCCGCAAGGACTGGAAGCGCAACAAGGCGATGGTCATGGACATGTTCCCCCGGCTGGCGGAACGGCGCGGCCAGATCGCCGGCACCCTGTCGGGCGGGGAGGCGCAGATGCTCGCCATCGGCCGCGGCCTTATGGAGCAGCCGCGCGTCTGCCTGATCGACGAGCCGTCGCTGGGCCTCGCCCCCGTGGTGGTGGACGAGATCTTCCGCATCCTGGCCCGCCTGCGGGCGGAGGGGCTGACCATCCTGCTGGTGGAGCAGAACACCAGCCGCGCGCTGAAGATCGCCGACCATGTCTATCTGATGCAGTCGGGCAAGGTCGTTCTGTCCGAACGCGGCGACCGGGTGGACCTGGAGCGCCTGCACGCGCTTTACTTCGCACACGAAACAGCCGCGTGATGGGACAGGGTATGGACGATCTGCTGAACGGGGAGCCGGAATCCGGTTTCCAGCGCCTGCTGGGCTACGCCTTGAGTCGCTGGGAGGAGGGGGCGGCGGAACTCACCATGGCCATCGACGAGCGCCACCTGAACCGGGCCGGCGTCGTGCATGGTGGGGTCATGACGACGCTTTTGGACACGGTTTCCGGATTCTCGGCAACATACTGTCCCTTTCCCAACCGGGTGCGGCGGGTGGTCACGCTGTCGCTGTCGACCAGCTTCCTGGGGCAGGCGCGCACCGGTACGCTGGTGGCCACCGGCCGGCTGCGTGGCGGCGGGCGCAAGATCGTCGGGGTGGCCGCGGAACTCCGCCATGGCGACACCGGCGCCCTGATCGCCACGTCGGAAGGCATGTTCAAATACCGGCCGGGCAGCGAGAACCGGGAGGGGACACAGCTATGAGCGGACAATTGACCGTCGCGCGCCAGGGTCGCGTGATGGTGCTGACGATGGACGACGCCGCCACCAAGAACGCGCTTGGGCCGGAGATGATGGCCGCCGCCCGCGACGCGCTGACCCAGGCAGCCGAGGATCCGGGAGTGGGCGCCATCGTCCTGACCGGGGCCAACGGGACCTTCTGTTCCGGCGGCAACCTGGGCCGGCTGCTCGGCAACGCCAAGGCCGACCCGGAGGTGACCCGCGCCAGCCTGGAACGCTTCCATGGCTGGACCCGCGCCATGCGTGCGTGTCCGAAGCCGGTGGTCGCCGCGGTGGAAGGGGCCGCCGCCGGGGCCGGATTCTCGGTGGCTCTCGGCTGCGACCTGATTGTCGCCGCGGAGGATGCGGTGTTCACGCTGGCCTATGTGAAGGTCGGGCTGAACCCGGACGGCGGCGCGTCGGCCTTCCTCGCCCGTGCGGCGACGCCCCAACTCGCCGCCGAGATCATGTTCGAGGGCGGCAAGATCGGCGCGGCACGGCTGGCCCAGCTCGCCATCGTGAACCGGGTGGTGGCGCCCGGCACCGCGCTTGCCGAAGCCCTGGCCTGGGCCGAACGGCTGGCGGAGGGGCCGACGCTCGCCATCGGTCGGGCCAAGCGGCTGATCGAGAGCGGCTTCGGCGCGCCCGACGATCAGCTCGATCGCGAGGCCGCCTTTTTCGTCGAAGCCTTGCATGGGGCCGAGGCGGCGGAGGGCATCACCGCCTTCTTCGAGAAGCGCGCGCCAAGCTACCCCCGCTAAATACAATGCCACGGCTGAGCTTATCGTCAGGCCAGCAACGACAGGGTGGGATCGGGCGGGGTGGGTGCGGCGTTTTCCAGGGTGCGGGCAACGTCGGACGGTGCGCCCGGCAGCCGCAGCGGCTCCGCCCCACCGGCGAAATGCAGTTCGGTGCCTCCATCGGCCGTAGCACGCAGGTAGGCGACCGCGATTGGGTTCACCAGAACGGTTTCCCCGGTCGTATCGGTCAGTTCAACGAATGACATTGCATCTTTCCTCTCTCGCGTCCGGGTAAAACACATTGCAATGGTGTATGTTTCCAACCCGGACGTTCAGTGAGGCGGCATACCCGCAAGGGAGTACCCCTTAGACCTCTTGAACGGAGCGGAACCGCGACAAACATGGGCGGTTCAGTTGATCGAAGCCGAACGCGCTTCGAAAACCGGATGGGACGGGCTATAAGCCCGCACCGTCAATCAAGGGAGCATGCCGTCTTGAAGTTGCTTGTCGTCGAGGACGATCCGCTGATCGGTCCGGCCGTGAAGGCCGTTCTGGAGAATGCGGGCTATACCGTGGTCGGACCGCTGCGCGATGCCACGAAGGCCGCGCGGGTCGGTGCCCGCGAATGTCCCGACCTGGCGCTGGTCGACGTCAATCTCGCCGGTGGGGAGAACGGTCTGGTGCTCGCCCGCCGGCTGTGGGAGGAAAACGGCATTCCGTCGTTGCTGATGACCGGTTTCGACCACCATGCGGCCGAAGCCCGCGAATTCGCCATGGGCCTGCTGCGCAAGCCGGTGATGCCGGACGCGCTGGTGCAGGCCGTCGGCGCGGCGGGTGAAATCCTGGGTGGCCTGCGGCCGTCTTCAACGCCGGCCGCGCTGGAAATCTTCCACGGCTCCGTCGCCACCACCGCCAGCCTGAGCGCCGCCGCCTTGCCCAAGGCACGCACGGCCTGACCGGCCCCCTGGCGCATCGTCCCCTGAGAACGCCCGCTCTTCGGCGGGCGTTTTCTTTTTTGCACCGCGCGCGATGCCCGCTGTCCGGTGTGGCATCGTCGGGGCATCGCAAGCCGCGACAGATGACGGCGCAACCATTGCGGACCGCCGCTGTTGGTTGGCTGGAACGCGGGGGACGGACCGGACGGACGGACCCAACCCCGTGCAAGATTTCGATGCTCCCCGGACCACGGCAGCCCGGCTGCCGGCAGACCGGTGTCGACGGGCATGCACAGCGAAAGGAAACGTCATGAAGAGCCTGATGATCGGCACCGCCGCCGCGCTCGCCCTGATGGCCGCCCCGGCTTTCGCCGACGGCAGCGGTTCCATCTCCGGCAGCCCCGCCGCGACCAGCGCCGGTCCAAGCACCAACGCCAACCAGACCAACCCGCCCTGCACCTCCAACAACCAGCTGGGTTGCGGCAGCATGGGCGGTGTCGACAGCAACAGCGGCGCGACCAGCGGCTCATCCTCCAGCGGGTCTTCCCTGGGCAGCGGCTCGATGACCGGTTCGGGCTCCTCCAGCTCGACCAACGGCATGGGCGGCAACAGCACGGGCAACAGCGGCTCGATGGGCACGGGCTCCGACGGCCCGGTCGGCACGCAGCAGCCGTCAGGCTCCATCGGCGGCTCGACAGGCGGCTCCTCTTCAGGCGCCGGCAGCACGACCCGCTGATCTTTCCCATCCTGGCAAAGTGAAGAGGCGCGCGGGTGATCGCGCGCCCTTTCCGCTCGGTGCCGGCGTCAGCCTTCCTGCGACAGCAGGGCCACCGGCAGATCGGCGAACAGCGTCGCCGCCATCACCGCGTCACCGCCTTCCACCTCCCTCCCGGTCAGCCGGTTGCGCCAGCGGGTGCCGCGCGGCAGCGGGATCGCGGTGTTTCCCCAGTCCGGGCTTTCGCCCAACTGCCCGACCAGCCGCGGCACCGCCACCAGCACCGTAGCGTCGCCATTGCGGCGGGCATAGGCCACCACATGGTCGGCGCGCTCGCCGGTCGCCTCCAGCGGCAGATACTCGCCGGCACTGAAGACCTCCGGCATCTCGGCCCGCACCGCCAGGGCCTGCCGAGTCACCGCCAGCTTCACCGCGCCGTCCGTCCAGCGTTCCAGCAGACCGGGCACGGCGCCGCGCTCCACCGACTCCTCGACCTCGTCCAGCAACTTGCGGCGGGCATCGTAATCCACCGGCAACCGGTTGTCGGGATCGACGAGGCTGAGATTCCACAACTCGCAGCCCTGATAGATGTCGGGCACGCCGGGGCTGGTCAACTTCAGCAGGGTCTGGGATAGCCCGTTGACCATACCGATGCGTGCCAGCACCGCTTGGAAGGGCAGGAAGGCCTCAAGGAAGGCGTTGCGGCGGGTCACGTCCAGCGCATCGTGGATGAAGCTGACGACCGCCCCCTCATAGGCCTCGTTCGGCGCCGCCCAGGTCGAATGGACCTTGGCCTCGCGCATCGACTTGGTCATGGCGCCGACGATGCGCTCGGCGAAGGCGGTCATCGCCGACTGTTCGATCTGCTCGACCGAGGCGCCGGTCAGCTCGGCCGGCCAGGCGCCGAGCAGCAACTGGTAGAACAGGTACTCGTCATTTCGGTCGGGTGGGGCGGTGCCCTCCACGTCGCCGCGACGGGCGCGCAGCAGGCGGCTCCAGGTCTGCACCTGCCGCTCCCATTCCTCCGGCATCTCTGACAGGGTGTAGAGGCGGGCGCGGGTGTCCTCGCCACGCTTGGTGTCGTGGGTGGTGCTGGCCAGCATGTTGCTGGGCCAGTTGCGGGCGCGGTCCTGATTGGCGCGGTGGAAGGCGGAGACGCTGACGCCGAAATGGTCGGGATGGCCGCCGACCTCGTTGAGCGCCACCAGCCGGTTGTAGCGGTAGAAGGCGGTGTCCTCCAGACCCTTCGCCATCACCGGCCCGCTGTACTGCTGGAACCGCATGGCGAAGCGGGTGACCTGCTGATGGCTGTAGCCGCTCTTGGGAGCCGCCACCAGATCGGAGGTCAGCAGCCGCTGCAGGAAATCATAGACCGAGCCGTCCGGACCCTGCTCCACCCGCCGTGCCTGGGAGATCGCCCAGTCGATGTCGCGGCGGTCGAGGTCACTCGGCACGCCGCCGTCGACATAGGTGCGATAGACGGGGAAGCGGGCGATGGTCTCCTTAAGCGCCTGATGCAGGATGTTGGCGGTGAAGTCGGCGGTTGCGGGGTTGGAGCGGGCGATGCGCGAGGCCTTGCGCGACAGCACGTTCAGCTCGCTCGCCATCTCGCTTTCCATGATGCGGATCTTACTCTGGCGCACCACCTCATCGAAATCGTCGCGCCGGCCAATGAAGTCGGCATAGAGGCGGGTGAAGGCCTCCTCCGCCTTGGGGTCGACGAACAGGCCGCCCATCAGGTTGGCATATTCGTAACCGGTGGTGCCGTCGATCGGCCAGTCCTCGCGCAGCCGCTCGTGCCGGGCGAGGATCTTCTCCACCACCAGATAGAAAGGCTTTGCGGAGGCCGCGACCAGCCGCTCGCAATAGCCCTTGGGGTCGATCAGCCCGTCGATATGGTCGATGCGGATGCCGTCGAGCGTGCCGTCCGCCACCATCCCCAGCACCATGCGGTGGGCGACGTCGAACAACTCCGGCTCGTCCATGCGCAGGCCGGCCAGTTCGTTGATGTTGAAGAAGCGGCGATAATTGATGTCGTCGGCCGCCACCTTGAAATAGGCGACACGCCAGTTCTGGCCGGCGATCAGCTCATGCAAATGGCCCCAGGTATCGATCTCCCCCTGATATCCACGGAAGACCGCAAGCCGCTGGTTGATCGCGTCGGCCATGTCGGGCCGGGTCGCCACCAGTCCCGCCAGTTCCGCCTTCAGGTCGGAGGCGCGGCGAAGCTGGTGGGGCCGGGCATCCATCAGATGGGTGAAGGCGTCGGCGATCCGCTCCAGTTCGGGGTGGTCGCTGCCCAGGATGATGCCGTAATCCTGCGGCCGTATCGGTAGCTTGTGGCTGTCATAGGCCCAGACGGCGAAACTGCCGGTCTCCGGATCGAAGCGAAGCTCCAACCCGCCCGACACCAGCACCGCGCCATACTGGTCGCCCAGGAACGGCACAAGGACCTTGCCCTGGAGATAGCGATAGTCGGATTCCCATTCGATGTCGAAATACCCGGCATACGGGCTGTCCGGTCCCCACTCCAGGACATTCAACCACCATTCGTTGTCGCTGCCGCCGACACCCATGTGGTTGGGGACGAAGTCCAGAATCTGGCCCAAATTGTTGCGCTTCAGCGCCTCCACCAGATCGCGGAAGTCGTTCTGGTCGCCAACCTCCGGGTTCAGCTCGTTGTGATTGACGATGTCGTAACCGTGGGTGCTGCCCGGCCGCGCCTTCATGTAGGGGGAGGCGTAGAGATGGCTGACGCCCAGACGGGCGATGTAATCGGCGATGGCGGCGGTGCGGTCGAAGCCGAACTCGCCATTCAGTTGGACCCGGTACGTCGCACGAGGGATTGGCTTGCCGGCGGCGGGGGCCATGGATGTGTGCTCCTCGGAATAGGGAAGGGCGTTTTTTAAATTAGTGGCGGGCGGGGGGAGAGGACGGTCGGGCCGCGGCCAGGATGTCGGCGACCGCCGCCGGTTCCGGCGCATCGGCCAGTTCCTCCAGCGTCATCGACAGCTTGCGGCGCCAGTTCGGGTATTGGTCGGTGGTGCCGGGCAAATTGACCTGATCGCGTTCACGGGTCAGGTCGTCCAACTGCGCCACCGCCAGCGCCGCGTTGGTGCGGGCGAGGAAGGCATGCACCGCATGGTCGAGCGCCTCGTCATAGGGGCTGTCCGGCCCGAACCCGGCGGGCAGGGCGATACCGGCGGCGCGCAGGGCATCGACCAGGGCGTTGCGGTCGGCGGAGCGGCGGCCCTGCTGCTTCTCCGCCTCGTCCTCCGCCGGATAGAGGCCCTTCCCGGCCTTCAGCACGATATCGTCGCCCTCCCACCAGCCGCGCAGCGTGGCGAGGTCGTGGCTGCCGACGGTGGCGAGCGCCAGTTCCGGATACTCGTCCGGCCCCTTGAAGGCGCCATCCTCCGTCCATTCGAAGAAGACGACGCGGTAGCTCAGCACCCCGGCCTCGGTCATCCGCTCGCGGAAGCCCTCCGGCACCGTGCCCAGATCCTCGCCCACCACCAGACAGCGGTGCCGCTGGCTTTCCAGCGCCAGGATGCCCAGCAGATCCTCCATCGGATAGGCGACATAGGCGCCTTCACCCGGCGGGTGGCCGTCCGGGATCCAGTAGACATGCTGCAATGCCATGGCATGGTCGATGCGCAGCGCACCGGCATGGCGCATGTTGGCGCGGACCAGATCGATGAAGGGCTGATAGCCTGCCGCCCGCAACGCCTGCGGATGGAAGGGCGGCAGTCCCCAATCCTGGCCGGCCGGGTTGAACAGGTCGGGCGGGGCGCCGACATGGGCGGCGTCCACCACCGTCTGCGGCGTCATCCAGGTCTCCGCCCCGCTGGCATCGGCCCCGACGGCAAGGTCGCGGTAGAAACCGATGGTCATGCCGAGTTCGGTCGCCCGCTCCGCCGCCGCCCGCAGTTGGTCGTCGGCCAGCCACTGCAGCCAGGCATAGTAGGCGACGCGGTCGGAATGCTCCTTGGCGAAATGCTCGACCTTCGGTGCGGTGGCGTCGTGGTAGTCCGCCGGCCATCGGTGCCAGTCGGCCTTGCCCTCGGCGGCGAAGCGTTCGCGCAGCGCCTGGAAGGTGGCGAACCGCTCCAGCCCGATGCCGCTATCGATCCGGAAGGCGTCGAAGGCGGCGCGCCGCTCCGGCTTGGCCGAAGTCTGGAACTCGGCGAAGAGCTTTTCCAGGACCGGCAGCTTCAGCTTGGCGACTGCGGTATAATCGACGTGGGAGGTGGACCGCGCCGCCTCCAGCGCCTGCCGGAACTCCGGCGAAGCCACGTGGCGGCGCATGTCGGCATCGTCCAGGAACTCCGGCACCGCGGTGACGTCGATGTAGAGCGGGTTCAGGAACAGCCGGCTGGCCGGGGAGTAGGGGCTGGCATGTTCGGGATTGTCGAGGAACAGGGCGTGCAGCGGGTTCAGACCGATCACCGCCGCACCGCGCGCCGCCGCGATGTCGGTCAGCGTCCGCAAATCGCCGAAATCGCCGATGCCCCAGTCATGGTCGCTGCGAAGGGTGTAGAGCTGCGCCGACAGGCCCCACAGCTTCTCTCCCATCAGCATCGGCGTCGGCAGATGGCAGCGGGCGGGCGCCAGGATCAGGCGGGTTTCCGCCACGCCATGCTCCGTTTCCACCCGCAGCGTGTGGTAGCCGGCCTTGTCCAGTTTGCCCAGCGGCAGTCGCCGCTCCGCATAGGTCACGTCGCCGGCGGTGATGCAGCGGCAGCGCGGCAGGCTGCCGAAGCCGACGACGCCGCTCTGCGTCTTCCCGCTTTCCAGCGTCAGGGTATAGCGCAGTGTCCGGGTGCCGTGGGGCAGGGTGACCGGCACGGTTACCGCCGCCCCGGCGCGGCGGACCACCGCCGGGGGCAGGGCGCGGCCATACTCCTCTTCGTCCAGCCGGTCGAGATGGGCGAGCGCGGCGGCCTCGTCGCCCGCCTCCACCCCCATCGCCGACAGCAGGGCGCGAATGGTCTCCTCGCCGGCCGTCACCGTCTCGCCGGCGGCATTGTCGAAGGAGCGTTCCACCCCCATGCGGTCGGCCAGCCGGTCGAGCGCCGAGGCCTCCTCCAGCCACAGCACCACCGACCATGGGCCGAGCGTATCGCCCGTCAGCCCGTCGCCTTCGGTCCACAGAATGCGGCCCGATGCGTCGGGGAAGCCGGCGACCGGCGTGTCGGCGAGGTTGGCGAAGGCATGGAGGCGGCTGCCGTCGCCCAGCTTCCAGCAGACCGCCAGCCCGGTGCGCCCGACCGTCCTATGGTTCGACGCGCCGCCGGGAACCCCATCCAACCGGGGCACGATCTCCGCCCGGCGCACTGCCAGCGCCCGCCGATACCAGTCGAGCCAGCCGGCATGCTCCGCCCGTCCGCGGGCATCCCAGTCCAGCTTCGCCGACTCCGCGGTCTCCGGCGCGGTGGGGTCGGGGATGCGGGCGCGGGCGTCGGGATTCTGGAATTCGGGGAATTTGGCGAACTCCTCCGCCCGGCCCTTGCGCACCGCCTCCGCCAGTTCCTCGCCGAAGTCGCAGAAGAAGGGGAAGGGCTTGGCCGACGCCCATTCCTCGCCCATGAACAGCATGGGGATGCCCGGACTCAGCAGATAGAGGATGGTGGCGGCGCGCACTGCCTCGGCCTTGGCGATGTGGGTGATGCGCTCGCCGAAAGCCCGGTTGCCGATCTGGTCGTGGTTCTGGATGAAGGTGACGAAGGCGGTCGGCGGCAGATGGGCCGAAGGTTCCCCGCGCAGTTCGCCGTCGCGATAGGCCGACGGGTCGCCTTGGAAGGCGAAGCCCTCCGCCAGCGCGCGGCCCCATTTGGCCGGATCGTGGGCGTAGTCGGCGTAATAGCCGCTATCCTCACCGGTCGCC
This sequence comes from Azospirillum oryzae, assembly GCF_008364795.1. Taxonomy (GTDB): domain Bacteria; phylum Pseudomonadota; class Alphaproteobacteria; order Azospirillales; family Azospirillaceae; genus Azospirillum; species Azospirillum oryzae. The sequence goes on from NZ_VTTM01000014.1 coordinate 101,887, forward strand.
GCGCTGTGCAGGCAGTGGTGCAGATCGTCGTTCCACTGTGCGGTGTGCCAGCGCGGATCGCCCTCGCGGTGGCGGGCCAGGAAACGCGCCTGGTTGGCGTCGTTCTCCAGCACCAGATGGACATGGCGCTGGTTCTGGAAATGGCTGTGCACTCGCTCCGCCAGTTCCTCCAGCATATGGCGGTCGCCGTCGTCGATAATGGCGTGGACCGCGTCCAGACGCAGGCCGTCGAGGTGGTATTCCTCCAGCCAGTACAGCGCATTGTGCACGAAGAAGTCGCGCACCGGCCCACTGCGCTCGCCGTCGACGTTGATCGCCGCGCCCCAGGGGGTCTTGTGGCGGTCGGTGAAGAAGCTGTCGGCGAAGGCGTGGAGGTAATTACCCTCCGGTCCGAAATGGTTGTAGACGACGTCGAGGAAGACCATCAGCCCACGGGCATGCGCCTCCTGCACCAGCGTCTTCAGATCCTCCGGCCGGCCATAGGCGCTGTCCGGCGCGAAGGGCAGCACGCCGTCATAGCCCCAGTTGCGCGAGCCCGGGAAGTCGGCCACCGGCATCAGCTCGATCGCGGTGATACCCAGTTCAACCAGATCGTCCAGCCGCTCGATGGCGGACAGGAAGGTGCCTTCATCCGTGAAGGTGCCGACATGCAGCTCGTACAGCACCGTCTCGTGCCAGGGACGGCCGGTCCAGGCGGCATCGGTCCAGACATGCACGCCGGGGTCGATCACCTCGGAGGAGCCATGCACGTCGTCCGGCTGGAAGCGGGAGGCCGGATCCGGAATTGCCAGCCCGTCCGGCAGGACGAAGCGGTAACGGCTGCCCGCCTGCGCCCGCGCGGTGGTCAGGCCGAACCAGCCGTCATGCTGACCCTCCATCGCCAGCGGCGGCCCGCCATCTTCCAGCGACAGCAGGACCGACGCCGTCGTCGGCGCCCACAGGGAGAAGCGGACGGACCCGTCGGCCTGCACCTCCGCCCCGAAGGGCATGGAATGGCTGCGGCGGCGCTCGTCCACCGGGGGGATGCGGTCGCGGTCGCGGCTGGCGATCTCCGGCCCGGCATCGGCACGGATGATCGTGGTGACGCCGACCAACGGAATCCCCACCCACCCCGGCCGGTTGGCAAGCTCGTATCCGACCTCGTACAGCGCCTTTTCCAGCAGGAACAGCTTCAGCAGCTGGGAGGCCGCCTGCGGATCGCGCGGGAAGCCGGGACAGTCGCCGATGGCCGTGCGGTAGCCTTCGAGGAAGGCGGCCGACGACGCCCCCTCCCACCAGGACAGCCAGGCGGAGCGGGCATCGCGCGACGGCCCGTCGAGATCGGCCGGAATCGCGTCGCGCGCCATGGCGGCGGCATAGGCGATGGAGCGCAGCATGCCGGCGACGTCGCGCAGGATGCAGTGCTTGGCCCGCCGTTCGGCAAGCGGGCGCATCGGCTCGCCTTCGAAATCGACGATCTGCACGTCACCGCGCGACACCAGGACCTGCCCCAGATGATAGTCGCCGTGCAGCCGCATGGCGCTGAGGTCGGCAATTGCAGGGATCAGCGCGTCGATCTGCGCCATCACAGCCGGCTCGCTCGCCGCCAGGGCGGCGGCCTGTGCGGCAATCGCCGGGTCCAGGGTCGGCCCGGCGGCGCGCAGACGCTCCAGCACGCGCTTGGCCAGGGTGCGCACGCCGCCCGCCCACTCCTTCAGCCGCTCCGCCGTCGCCGGCTCCGGTGTGAAGGCGTCGCCGCCGCCGGGGGTGGCGAGCGCCCGGTGAAGCTCCGCCGTCCGCTGCCCCAGCAGGCGCAGGAAGGCGACGCTGTCGGCATCGGCGTTCTGCGCCGCATCGCTGTCTTCGAAGCGGGTGACGCGCTCGTTCAGATATCCGGTGACATGGCCCCAGGCGTCCTTCGCCTCCGGCACCAGTTCCTGCATCACGCACAGCGTGGTGGAGCCGGAGCTGTTGGACCGCTCGACCCAGCCCAGCAGGGCCGGCGTGTTGGGGAACTGCGCCACCTCGGTCAGGAAGCGGCTGACCTCCAGCTCGGGGTGCATGCCGGGTTCCAGCTTGCGCAGTCCTTTCAGGATGGCAGCATCGCCGATGCGGATGGAGGTATTCGACTGTTCCGCGGTCATCCGATGCAGCGGGGCGTCGGTGTGCAACCGTTCCGCCAGTGCCTCGCAGGCACGGGTGTGGCCGGCGGTCAGGCCGGCGGACAGCACCGTATCGCCGGGTTCGGGATCATGCTTTAGAATGGCGCCCAGCAGCGCACGGACCACGCCGTCATCGGCATAGCCATCGCGCAGGCGCCCCGGAACCGGCAGGTCCTTCGAGCCTGCGATCACCGACGCATCCTCGCCGGTGTCGCGGTCGAGGATCAGGGGAAGCTGGTAGAGCTGCGGTTCCCGTCCCGGCGGCTCCACCCGCAGCAGGCAGAGCTGCGCCTGCGATCCGCCGGCGAGCGGCAGCGGCAGGGCGTCGACGATGCGCACGACCGGCCGTCCGGCGTCCTTCGCCGCGTACCAGCGGCGGGTCAGCAGATGGTCCGGCAGCAGGTCGTTCTGGAGGCGGGACAGGATTCCGCTTTCCAGCGGGTTGGCCAAAACATTCGGCTGGGCATGTGGCTGCGGCGCGGTGGGCACGAGGGCTCCTCCCCTGTTGAGCGCTGGGTGGCACGTCGCTCAAACAGCACGGCGGGGAGAAATTCCCGCACCCGCGAAGCCGCTTCCACGAACGACCGCGCCCTTCTCCCGAAAGAGTGGTCAGACGGTCCGCGGGTGGTGCGGCAGATGGGCGAGGCGGCCGATCCGCTCCGCCACTTGCAGAGCCTCGACCACATCGTCCAGCCGACCGTCGCGCATCAGATTGTGCGCGTGCGTATTCAGCGCGGCGACGACGGCCCGTTCATCGGACACCCCGCGGGCCGGCTTCCCGTCGGGATCGAGCACGGTGGCGCCCAGCGCCGCCATGGCCTCCGCGGTCAGGTTCACGGCCTCGGACAGGGCCTCTTCGTCGTCTTCCGCTGCGGTCAGGATCGGTTCCAGAAGCTCCGCAAGGAGACGGGGGGTCATGGTGCTAATCCTCGGTGACATTCTAAGGCCGTCCCCTTCGACGTCGGTGCTGTGTGGTCTCCAGTACAACAGCCGAAACGAAGGAAAGGTCCGCCCGGCCGAGCTGCCCGAAAGCCGGTTTCCCGAAACATGGAATGCGCTGCCGGACACCTGAAGCGACATGGGAACCGCGCGTGCCGCAGGCAAGCGGAACCGGACGTCAACTGGACGAATGGGGGAAGAGGGGAAGGGGGGAGCCGCCGAAAGAATCGCCTAGTCGATGAAATCCTCCCGGCTCAGCCCATAGCGCTTCAGCTTGTCGTAGAAGGTCTTGCGCGGGATGTTCAGCGCCTCGATTGCGGCCTTCACGCTGCCGCGGTGGCGGGCGAGTTCGGACTGGATCAGTCCCTTTTCGAACAGGTCCACCTGCTCGGCCAGCGACAGCGCCGATGGTGCCGACACGGGCGCCGGGGCCACATCCTCCAACCCAAGCACGAAACGGTCGGCGGCATTGCGCAGTTCGCGGACGTTGCCGGGCCAGTCCTGGCTCATCAGCCGCTGCATCTGCTCACGGCTCGGGACGCGCGGCTCGCGGTTGTAGCGGGCGGCGGCCTGGGCGACGAAATGCTGGAACAGCAGCGGGATGTCGTCCCGGCGTTCACGCAGCGGCGGGATAGTCAGCACCACCACATTCAGCCGGTAATAGAGGTCGGCACGGAATTTCCCCTCATCCGCCGCCTGCCGCAGATCCGCCTTGGTGGCGGCGACCACCCGCAGATCGACCGGCACCTGCTCGTTCGATCCAAGCGGTTCGACCACCCGCTCCTGGATCACCCGCAGCAGCTTGACCTGCAAGGCCAGCGGCATGCTTTCGATCTCGTCCAGGAACAGGGTGCCACCGCCGGCATGCTCGATCCGGCCGATGCGGCGCTTGGCGGCACCGGTGAAGGCGCCGGCTTCATGCCCGAACAGTTCGCTCTCGAAGATCGTCTCCGGCATGGCGCCGCAGTTCAGCGCGACGAAGGGGTTCTTGCGCCGGCGACTGGCGGCGTGCAGCGCACGGGCGACCATCTCCTTGCCGGTGCCGGTCTCGCCGAACACCAGAACGTCGGCGTCGGTGTCGGCGACAGCGGCGATGGTGGCGCGCAGCCGCTCGATGCCCGGCGTGCGGCCGACGATGGTCCCCGCCGGATCGGTTCCGCCTGCGATCTGCGCCCGCAGCCTGCGGTTCTCCAGCACCAGCCGCCGCTTCTCCACCGCGCGCCGGGCGATCTCGGTCAGCCGGTCGGACGGAAAGGGCTTCTCCAGGAAGTCGTAGGCGCCGTTGCGCATCGCCTCAACCGCCATCGGCACATCGCCGTGGCCGGTGATCAGGATGACCGGCAGGTCGGGATCGATCTCCTGCACCCGTGCCAGCAGGGCCAGCCCGTCCATCTGCGGCATGCGCACGTCGGTGACGAGGCAGCCCGGCCAATCGCGGCCGAGATGGCGCAAGGCCCGCTCCGCCCCGTCGCAGGCCGTCACCTCGAACCCCGCCAGTTCCAGCGCTTGCTGCCCGGCCAGCCGTACCGCGCGCTCGTCATCGACGAACAGCACGGCGCCGGCGGCCTCGGGAATGGTTTGACTCATGTGCCTTGCTCCGTGGTGGTGAGCCGCAGGGTGAAGACGGCGCCTTGGCCCGGTTTCCCGTTGCGGTTGGCGGCGGCCAGGCTGCCGCCGAAATCCTCGACGATGCCGTGGCTGATCGACAGCCCCAGCCCCAGCCCCTCGCCGGCTTCCTTGGTGGTGAAGAAGGGGACGAACAGCCGGGGCAGATCGGCCTCGGCGATGCCGCCGCCGGTGTCGGCGACGCTCAGCAGCGCCTCACCCTCCGCTGCGACCAGCCCGATGCGCAAGCGGCGCACCGGACAGCCGCGCATGGCGTCCGCCGCATTGCCGATCAGGTTGACCAGCACCTGCTGCAGCCGCACATCCTCCGCCATCACCCGGACCGGCTGGTCGGGCAGATCAACCTCCACCGTGATGTCCTCGCGCCGCAGCTTGGATTCCAGCAGGGCCAATGCCTGGGTCACCGCGCCCTGGACCGACACCGGCCCCAGCGTGCCGGAAGCCCGGCGGGCGAAGCCCTTCAACTGGCGGGTGATCGCGGCCATGCGGTCGGTCAGTTCGGCGATTTCCGCCAGATTGCCGCGCACCGCGTCCATCCGCCCACGTTCCAGCAGCACCACGGCGTTGTCGGCGAAGCTGCGCATGGCAGCCAGCGGCTGGTTGATCTCATGCGCGATGCCCGCCGACATCTGGCCCAGCGCCGCCAGCTTGGCCGCCTGCGTCAGTTCGTTCTCCGCCGCGCGCAGGTCGGCGGTTGCGGCGGCGACCCGGCGTTCCAATTCCGCCCGCGATTCCTCCTGCAGCGCGATCCTCTCGACCAGAGCCACCCGGCGCAGCGCCACGGCATAGGCGGTGAGTGCCGCCATCGCCACCGCCGCCGCCGCCAGCAGCCCGGCGACCCAGGCTCGGGCGGTCACCGGATCGAGACTGGTCAGGCTGTGCAAAGTCCAATCGCCGCCGGGCATGGCGACGGAAGTCAGCAGATAGCGGCGCTGCCCGTCCTTCTCCTCCAGCGCGATGCGGTCGGACGCCCCGCCGAAGGCCCAGGGCAGCACGTCCAGCCCCTCGCTGGTGCCCTCCGGCACGATGGGCAGGCTGATCGGCAGGCGGCGGGGCAGGGCGTGATAGCGCCAGGACGGCATGTTGGTGATGAACACCACCCCGTCGCGGTCGGTCACCAGCAGCTTTTCCTGCCCCGGTGTCCAGCCCCGCTCCAGCCGGTCGAACCCCAGCTTCAGCACCACCGCCCCCACTGTGCGGTTTTCCGCCATCACCCGGTTCGCCGTGTAATAGCCCGGTATCAGCGACGTGGTGCCCAGCGCGAAATGGTGCCCCTCCCCCTGGTCCATCGCCATGCGGAAATAGGGGCGGTAGGAAAAATTCTCGCCCACGAAGCTGGCGGCACTGTGCCAGTTGCTGGCCGCCAGCGTCGTTCCCTTGGCGTCCATCACGTAAAGCGCCAGCGCATCCAACGCCTGGGCGATGCCCTGCAGCTTGCGGTTCAGCCGGTCGACCGCAGCCGGCGTCGGGTTGACCAGCAGGGCGCGCACCTCCTCATCCTGCGCCAGCGCCAGGGGAACGGCGGCATGACGCTCCAGCTCCGCCCGCAGATTGGCGTTGTAAAGCGCCAATTGCGCCCGCGCGCTGTCCTTCAGATCATCCAGCGCCAGGGACGATGCCCAGCCCGCCGCCAGCGCCGCCGCCGCCGGGACGCCCAGCAGCAACGCCACCATCAGCAGCCGGCGCGGCCGTTCCAGCGCCCGGGCGACCAGCTGCGCCGCCGGTGAGAAGGTCACGGCGGGGGAGGGAAGGGCGGTCGAATCTGTCGCCGGGTCGGTCGGATTGCTAAGCAACGTCTTCCCCGATCATGCTGCGCCGCAACATTGATGCCGCAGCGCTGTGAAGTGTGCGGATTTTCGCACATCGCCGGACCCCATGTCGTGCGGATTCTCGCCCTCGGCCATTCGACAAATGCTTGATGTTGCTGGATTCAGCAATTGGCCCAGCGCTTGCTTTCACAGGCAATCAGTTGGGGGCCGCCCGCCCAGCCGGTGCAAATGCCGGACGAAAGAACGGGCACCCCGCCAGGAACGCCGTTCTGAGGAACGCCACGAGGAGAGCAAAATGAGCGCAGACGCGACCACCGGCCGCCCGGGTGCGGTGAAGAAGCCCTTCTACACCAACCTGACCTTTCAGGTTCTGACCGCCATCAGCATCGGCATCCTGCTGGGCCACTTCTACCCGGCCATCGCCGTGCAGATGAAACCGCTGGGTGACCTGTTCATCAAGATGGTCAAGATGGTGATCGGCCCGATCGTCTTCCTGACGGTGGTGACCGGCATCTCCTCGATCGGCAACCTGAAGAAGGTCGGCAAGGTCGGCGGCAAGGCCCTGCTGTATTTCGAGGTGGTGACGACCTTCGCGCTCGGCATCGGGCTGCTGATCGTCAACCTCGTCCGCCCCGGCGCCGGCATGAACATCCAGCCGGGTCAGCTGAAGGCCGACGCGGTGCAGAAATACGCCACCACCGCCCACGAGCACGGCTTCATCGACTTCGTCGTCGGCATCGTGCCCGACAACGTGGTCGGCGCCTTCGTCCAGGGCGACATGCTGCAGATCCTGTTCTTCGCCGTGGTGTTCGGCGTCGCCCTGTCCGCCATGGGCCAGAAGGGCAAGCTGGTCGAGGATATCTTCGACAAGATCGGCCATGCCCTGTTCGGCGTGATCGGCATCCTGATGCGCGTCGCCCCGGTCGGTGCCTTCGGCGCCATGTCCTTCACCATCGGCAAGTACGGCATCTCGTCGCTGACCGCGCTGGGCCAGCTGATGGCGTCGGTCTACATCACCATGGCGATCTTCATCTTCGTCGTGCTGGGCGGCATCGCCAAGGCCTATGGCTTCAGCATCTGGAACTTCATCCGCTACATCCGCCAGGAACTGCTGATCGTGCTCGGCACCTCCTCCTCGGAGTCCGTGCTGCCGCGCATGATGGAGAAGATGCAGAAATTCGGCTGCTCCAAGCATGTCGTCGGTCTGGTGATCCCGACCGGCTATTCCTTCAACCTGGACGGCACCTCGATCTACCTGTCGATGGCGGCGATCTTCATCGCCCAGGCCTTCAACGTCGACCTGACGATCTGGCAGCAGCTCTACATCCTCGTCATCCTGATGCTGACCTCCAAGGGTGCGGCGGCGGTCACCGGCGGCGGCTTCGTGACGCTGGCCGCCACCCTGTCGGCCACCGGCGTCCTGCCGATCGAAGGTCTGGCCCTGCTGCTGGGCGTCGACCGCTTCATGTCTGAGGCCCGCGCGCTGACCAACCTGATCGGCAACGGTGTCGCCACCGTCGTCGTCGCCAAGATGGAAGGCGAGTTCGACGAGAGCAAGGCGGTCGCCGAGTACCAGCAGCACTTCAAGGAGCCGGCGCTGGCCCGGATCTGACCATCTGCCGCAAACGCGCGGCACACATGCGGGCGCCGGATTTGGAAATTCCAAAGATGATCCATCCGGCCCCCATGAGGATCCTGTAAGGTAAGGGGGACGCTTCGATTTGTTTCGAATCGTCCCCCTTCCGTTTCGCGGGGCGGTTGGCGCAACAGTCCGAATGGGCTATAACCGCCAATCAGGTGAAGTGAACGCAAAGAATTAACTGAAATCTCGTTAACCGGAGGAAGAGACCCGATGTCCGGCGATTTTGAGGCGATGGCGCTTGAGTATCACCGCAACCCGCGGCCCGGTAAGCTGGCAGTAGTCGCGACCAAGCCCATGGCCAATCAGCGCGATCTGGCGCTGGCATATTCGCCGGGCGTTGCCCATGCCTGCACCGCCATCGCCGAGGATCCGTCGAAGGCGGCGGAGCTGACGGCGCGGGCCAATCTGGTGGCGGTCGTCACCAACGGCACCGCCGTGCTGGGCTTGGGCAACATCGGACCGATGGCCGCCAAGCCGGTGATGGAAGGCAAGGCCGTCCTCTTCAAGAAGTTCGCCGGCATCGACTGCTTCGACATCGAGCTGAACGAACTGGATGTCGATGGTCTGGTCGACACCATCGTCCGGCTGGAGCCGACCTTCGGCGCCATCAACCTGGAAGACATCGCCGCCCCCGCCTGTTTCGAGATCGAGCGCCGCTGCCGCGAGCGCATGAAGATCCCGGTGTTCCACGATGACCAGCACGGCACCGCCATCGTGGTGGGTGCCGCCGTGCTGAACGGTCTGGCGTTGGTCGGCAAGGACATCTCCAAGGTCAAGGTGGTCTCCACCGGTGGTGGCGCCGCCGGCATCGCCTGCCTCGACCTGATGCTTTCGCTGGGTGTCCGCCGCGAGAATGTCTGGCTGGTCGACCGCATCGGCGTGGTCCACAAGGGCCGCAACGAGGAGATGAACGAGTACAAGGAGGCCTACGCGCACGATACCGAGGCGCGCGCGCTGTCCGACGTCATCGACGGCGCCGACATCTTCCTCGGCCTGTCCGGCGCCAAGGTCCTGAAGCCGGAGCTGCTAGCCCGCATGGCCGACAAGCCGCTGATCCTGGCGCTCGCCAACCCGGAGCCGGAGATCATGCCGGATCTGGCCCGCGAAGCCCGTCCGGACGCCATCATCGCCACCGGCCGCTCCGATTTCCCCAATCAGGTCAACAACGTCCTGTGCTTCCCCTTCATCTTCCGCGGTGCGCTGGACGTCGGCGCCACCACGGTGAACGAGGAGATGAAGATCGCGGCGACCCACGCCATGGCCAACCTCGCCCGTGCCGAACCGTCGGACGTGGTGGCGGCGGCGTATGTCGGTGAATCGCTGCGCTTCGGCCCGGACTACATCCTGCCCAAGCCCTTCGACCCCCGCCTGATCGTCGAGGTGTCGTCGGCCGTCGCCAAGGCGGCCATGGACAGCGGCGTCGCCACCCGGCCGATCGCCGACTTCCGCGCCTATCAGGACCAGCTGAACCAGTACGTCATCCGCTCCGGCCTGTTCATGAAGCCGGTCATCACCAAGGCCAAGACCGCACCCAAGCGCGTCGTCTATGCCGAGGGCGAGGACCCGCGCGTGATCCGCTGCGCCCAGGTGGTGGTCGACGACGGCATCGCGCATCCGGTGCTGATCGGCCGCCGCGAGGTGATCGAGCGGGTGATCGGCGAGATGGGTCTGCGCCTGAAGATCGGCCAGGACGTGGAGGTCATCGAGATCATCCGCGATCCGCGCTATCACAACTTCACCGAACATTACCGCAAGCTGATGGGCCGCCGCGGCGTGTCGCCCAGCCATGCCGCCAACGTGGTGCGCACCCAGCCCACCGTCTTCGGCGCCCTGATGGTCCGCCGTGGCGAGGCCGACGCGCTGGTCTGCGGAACCACCGGCCGCTTCAACGAGCATTGGGCGCACATCTGCGGCCTGATCGGCCTGCGTGACGGCGTGAAGGTCGCCGCGACGATGAACGCGCTGATCTCGCAGAAGGGTGTCCACTTCATCACCGACACCTACGTCAACCCCGACCCGACCGCCGAGCAGGTGGCCGAGATCGCCCGGCTGGCGGCGGACGAGGTGATGCGCTTCGGCATCGAGCCGAAGGTGGCCCTGCTGTCCCACTCCAACTTCGGCAGCGCCGATACGCCGTCGGCCCGCAAGATGCGCGCGGCCGTGGAACTGGCCTGGAAGCAGATGCCGGATGTCGAGATCGACGGCGAGATGCATGCCGACGCCGCCCTCGCCCCCGCCATCCGCAAGGAGCTGCTGCCCGACAGTCCGCTGAAGGGCGAAGCCAACCTACTGGTGATGCCGACGCTGGACGCCGCAAACATCGCCTTCAACATGATGAAGATCCTGGGCGAGGCGCAGAATGTCGGCCCGATCCTGCTGGGCGTCCAGCGGCCGGTCCACATCGTCACCCCGTCGGTCACCACCCGCGGTCTGGTCAACATGACCGCGGTCGCCGTCGTCGACGCCCAACTGGCCGAGCCGGTCAACGCCGCCCCGACCCCGCCGGCGGGCGTGGCGTAAGGTCGGGTATTCCCTCAACCGCACAGGCACTTACTCCCTCCCCTGCGTAGCTCTCGCACAAAGCTTCGCTTTGTGCTGACGCGGCAGGCGGACCGCAGGTCCGCTGAGAGCGGGGGAGGGTCGGGGTGGGGGCACGGGTCTCCACCCCTTCCACCGCCCCCAATTCGTGCTATCCCTTACCCGTAGCCAACAGGAACGGCACGGGGCATGAGCAACCAGCGCAATTCCGGCCAGCGCAATTCCGGCAACTCCGCAACCGCCGCCGCGGCGCTGGTGGGGCAGGCCGTGCCTCTGCACCAAGCCGGCCGCCTGCCTGAGGCCGAAGCTCTCTATCGCCAAGCAATCGCCGTTCAGCCGCGCCAGCCGGACGCCCTTCACCTGCTCGGCATGATCGCTTGCCAGACCGGCCGTCTCAAAGAGGCCGCCGACCTGATCGGGCAGGCGGTGGCGGCCAAGCGCGACGTTCCCGACTACCACGCCAATCTTGCCTACGCCCTCCAGGCGCTCGGCCGCTCCGCCGAGGCGGAGCGCGCGGCGCGCAATGCCCTGCGCCTGCGCCGTCCGTTCCCGGAGGCCGCCAACACCCTGGGCAACGCCCTCAATGCGCAAGGCAAGGCCGCCGAGGCCGCCGAGGCCTATCGTGCCGCCCTGCGCGCCCGTCCCGACTATGCGGAGGCGGAAGGCAACCTGGGTGCCGTGCTCCGCAGCCTCGGCCACTCGGCAGAGGCTGAACCACTGCTGCGCCACGCGCTCGCCGCCAATCCCTCCCTGACGGAAGCGCGCGCCGCCCTGGGCCTCGCCTTGCTCGACCTGGGGCAAGACGACGAAGGGGAGACGACGTTGCGTGCCGTGCTGGCACGCCGGCCAGACCATGCGGCGGCGGCCCTGGCATTGGCCGGATCGCGGCAACGCCGCTGCGGGGACGCGGAGCCGGCCTACCGCCGCTACCTGATGTTGGAGCCGGCGGATGCCGAGGGCTGGAACGCCTACGGCCTCGCCCTGCAAGCTGCCGACCGCATCGGACCGGCCGCCGATGCCTTCGCCCGCGCCGCACGGCTCGACCCGCAAATGACGGAGGCGATGACCAATCTCGGCACGATACGCCGTCTGCAGGGACAGGCCGTGGCCTCCGCCGAGTTGCAACGCCGCGCACTCGACCTGCGCCCCGGCTATGCCGCCGCCCATACCAATCTGGCGCTCGCCCTTCAGGATCTGGGCGACGATGCCGGCGCGGAGCGGGAGTTCACCAACGCCCTGGACGCCGATCCGGCGCAGGCCCTCGCCCGCTTCAACCGTGCCATCCTGCGTCTGCGCCAGGGCCGGTTGGCCGAGGGGTGGGAGGATTACACCGTCCGCTTCGAGTCCGGCCGCCTGTGGCCGAGACGTCCCTTCAACATCCCGGAATGGGAGGGGGACGAGCTTGCCGGACGACGCCTGCTGCTGTGGGCCGAACAGGGGTTGGGCGACGAGTTCATGTTCGGCTCCCTTCTGCCGGAAGCCCTGTCGCGTTTCCCCGACGCCATCGTCGAATGCGAACTGCGGCTGGTCTCGCTGTTTCAGCGCTCCTTTCCCAGCACCACGGTGCGCGCGCCGACGCGGCGGCCGACCGATGCCGACTGCCATCTCCCCTTCGGCTCGCTGCCGCCCCTGCTGTGGCAGACCGCACCGGTTCCAACCCCACCCGCCGGCTGGCTGAAACCGCATCCGGAGCGGGTGGCGGCATGGCGGTCGCGGCTGGACGCGCTCGGCCCCGGCCTGACGGTCGGCATTGCCTGGACCAGCCGGCGCATCACCACTGAACGGCGCCATTCCTATACGGAGTTGGAGGATTGGACTTCCCTGCTGCGCCTGCCCGGCATTCAGGCGGTCAGTCTGCAATATGATGGACGCGAGGAAGAGATCGCCGCTGTCGAGGAACGCTTGGGCCTGCGTATCCACCGCTGGCCCGACCTCGACCAGATCGCTGATCTGGAGGGCACCGCGGCCCTGATGGCGAACCTGGATCTGGCGATCACCGTCGCGTCCTCCGCCGGAGAAATGGCGGCAGCGCTGGGCGTGCCGGTCTGGCGTCTCGGCCGGCGCGACTGGACTCAACTCGGCACATCGGTGCGTCCCTGGTTCCCCACCATGCGCTGCATCCATCCCGATGGATCGGTGGGCGTTGGTGGCGCCATTCCAAAGGCAACACAGATGCTTACCAGACTTTCGGCAGGTGATCTGTGAGCGTTTCCGACTGGTTCGCCGAGGCACTTCGCCATCATCAGGCCGGCGCTCTGGACGCCGCCGAACCCCTGTACCGACGTGTCTTGGATGCCGAACCGCGTCACGCCGACGCCCTGCATCTGCTGGGCGTGCTGAACCACCAACGGAACAACAACTCCCAGGCCATTGATCTGATTGATAGAGCCGTCGAGCTTGCACCAGATGTAGCGGACTACCGCGCCAACCAGGGCATCGTTCTGCAGCGACTAGGCCGCCTGAAGGACGCCGAAGCGGCGCAGCGCCACGCGCTGGAGTGCGATCCCACCCATGTCGGCGCCCATTTCAATCTGGGGCTGGTGCTTGCCGCGCTCGACCGCTTGGCGGAAGCCGCCGCCCATTATGCCGAGGCTGCCCGGCTGTCTCCCGATTTGGCCGATGCCCATCTGAACCTCGGCGCCGCCCTGCAGGGGACCGGCCGGGCGGAAGAAGCATTGGCGGCTCACGCCCGCGCGGCGGACCTGCTGCCCGGCGACCCGCGGCCCTGGACCAACCGGGCCGTCAGCCTTCAGCAACTCGGCCGCAAGAGCGAGGCCGCCGACGCCTTGCATAGGGCGGCGACGCTGGGCGGCGGCATCGCCGACCCCACGGCGCTGTCCGCACTCGCCGCTGCGCTCCACTCCGCCGGGCGAATGGAGGACGCGGCGGAGCGCTACGCCGACGCTTTGCGCCTCAATCCGCGCGATGCGTTTTCCCTCAATGGGTTGGGTCTCTGTCTTAAGGCCCTTGGTCAATTGGATGATGCCGCCGCCTGCTTCGATGCGGCTACCGCCATCCAGCCCGACCATGCCGATGCGCTGGACAATCTCGGCAGCATCCGCAACGCCCAGGGCCGCCACGCCGAGGCCGAGACCCTGCACCGGGACGCGATCCGCCACCGGCCCGACTTCGCCGGCGCCTGGAACAATCTCGGCAATGCCCGTCATGCCGCCGGCCGCACGTCCGACGCCTGGAGGGCTTGGCATGTGGCGATGACTCTCGATCCCACCTTGCCGGAGACCCACACCAACCTTGGCAACGCCCTGCGCGGCGCCGAGCGTTTCGCCGAGGCCGGTAAGTCGCAACGTCGCGCCATCCGACTTGCACCGCTGGAGGCCCCCGCCCGCAACAATCTGGGCCATTTGCGCCAGGGCCGCCACGACCATGGCGGCGCCGCCGACTGCTACCGCAGCGCACTGGCGCTGGAGCCCGCCTATGGCGAGGCCTGGAGCAACCTGGGACTGGCCCGCCAGCGGTTGGGCGACGGCACGGGGGCGGAGCGCTGCTATGACCGGGCGCTGACGCTGCGGCCCGACCTGTCGCTGTCGCACTTCAACAAGGGTCTGCTGCGGCTGGAGGCCGGCGATCTCGATCATGGCTGGCCCGGTTACGCCTGGCGCTTCGGATCGGGGCAGGTCGGGCAGGGGCGTCAGCCGCGTGCCCAGGCGTGGCGCGGGGAGGACCTGACCGGCCGCCGCCTGATGATCTGGGGCGAACAGGGCGTGGGCGACACCATCCTGTTCTCCGCTCTCTGCCCGGAACTGGCCGGACGCGCCGTTTCCACCATCCTGGAGGTCGACCGTCGGCTGGTGCCGCTGTTCGCCCGCTCCTTCCCGACCCTGCGGGTGCGGGCGGACGCGCTGGACGCACAGGGGCGGGAGGCGATGGCGATCCCCGACTATGACCGCCATGTGCCGATGGGCTCCTTGCCCCGCGTCCTGCGCCGCAGGCTGGCCGATTTTCCGCCGCGCTCCTCCTGGCTGGTGCCCGACGCCGGTCTGGTGGAACGCTGGCGCGAACGTCTGGCGGCGCTCGGCCGGGACTTGCGCATCGGCATCGGCTGGCGCAGCCAGATGATGACGGCGGAGCGAAGCGTCGCCTATCTGCCGCTGGACGCCTGGGCACCGCTGTTCGCACTGCCCGGCGTCCAATGGGTGGTGCTGCAATATGGCGAGGTGGAGGAGGAGGTCCGGCAGGCCGAGCAGCGCTTCTGCATCCAACTGCATCGCTGGGACGACCTCGACCGCAAGGACGATTTCGATGGCGTCGCCGCCCTGATCGCCGGGTTGGACCTCGTCATTTCGCCGGCCATGTCGGTCGGCGAACTGGCCGGCGCGCTCGGTACCCCGGTCTGGCGCTTCGGCACCCGCGACTGGACCCAGCTGGGGGCCGGGGTCCGCCCCTGGTATCCGTCGATGCGCCTCTTCCAGCCCCGCCCCGGCGAACCACTGTCGGCGACGATGGCCGATATGGCCTGTGCGCTGAAGTCACTCCGGCCGGCTGCCGAGAATCCCACCACCTCCCGATTATCGACGGCGTCACGCTATGCCACCCCCTCACCCAGCCCTCTCCCCGGGGGGGAGAGGGTATCCGCGGAGGGGGAGAGGTTGGCGGCGCAAGCGGTCGCTCTGCATCGGCAAGGTCGGCTGCCCGACGCTGAAGCCCTCCACCGCAAGGCCGTGGCAGCGTCTCCTACTCACCCGGCCGCCTGGACCAATGGCGGGCTCACGCTGCTCCGGCTTGGCCGCGTCGAAGCGGCCATCCAATGGCAGCGACGCGCGGTGTCGCTAAATCCGACATTCCCCGAAGCCTTGAGCAATCTCGGCGTGGCACTCCAGGCCGGCGGGTTCCCGGCAGAGGCCGCGACACTGCATCGCCGGGTCGTCCGGCTGCGTCCGTTGCTGGCCGAGGGCTGGGGCAACCTCGCGGCCGCTCTGCTCGCCGCCCGGCGCTTTGCCGAGGCGGAGACTGCCTGCATCCGTGCGGCAGTCCTGGCCCCAAGCCTTGCCGGCATGCTGATCACGGCCGGCGGGGCGTCGAAGGGACAGGGGCGTTTCGCCGAGGCTGTTCGCCAGTGCCGCCGTGCATTGCGCATCGCCCCGGCTTCGGCCAAGGGCTGGTCGAACCTGGGCATGGCCCTGGCCGGACTGGGTCTCTGGAACGACGCCCTGCACGCCCACAGGCGCGCGACTGCGCTTGCTCCCGACCTGCCGGAGGTGCTGGTCAACCATGGCCACGGGCTGCTGATGCGAGGAGAGCGTCGGCCCGCCCGCGACTGGACCGAACGTTGCCTGCGGCTGACGCCGGGCAGGGCCGACGCTCGGATGAACCGCGCCCTGCTGCGCTTGGCCGCGGGCGACCTGACCGGCGGCTGGGACGACTACGCCCACCGCTTCGCCACCGGCGATGCTGCACCCCGCCGCTTCACCATCCCGGAATGGCGGGGCGAGCCGCTGGCCGGCCGCCGCATCCTGGTTTGGGGGGAACAGGGGCTGGGCGACGAGATCATGTTCGGCACGGCGCTGCCCGACCTGCTCCGCCGATCCGGCCGGCTGATCGTCGAATGCGACCCGCGCCTGACCGGCCTTTTCGCCCGCGCCCTGCCGGGGGCGGAGGTGCGGGCGCCCATGGCGGACCCGCGCGACGCCGACTGCCATGCGCCCATGGGCAACATCGCCGCACGGCTGCGGCCTGCCCTGCGGCATTTTCCCTCGACCGCTCCGCTCTTCACCGCCGATCCACGGCTGGCGGCGGAATGGCGCAGCCGGTTGGAGGCCCTCGCCCCCGGCTTGCGGGTCGGCATCTGCTGGCGAAGCAGCCGCATGACGGCCGACCGGGCCGGCACATACAGCCGGATCGACCAGTGGGGACCGGTCCTGGCCGTGCCGGGCGTGACCTTCGTCAGCCTGCAATATGACGGGCACGAGGCGGAGCGCGAGGACGCCCTGCATTGCTTCGGCACGGTGCTGCATCACTGGCCCGATCTGGACCAGCGCCGGGATCTGGAGGGGGTGGCGGCGCTCATATCCGGCCTCGACCTCGTGATCTCCGCCCCCACGGCGGTGGGAGAACTGGCAGCCGCCCTCGGGATCCCGGTCTGGCGGATCGCGGGGGCCGGCGACTGGTCGGCCCTGGGGACGGCGGTGCGGCCCTGGTTCCCATCCATGGCGCTGACCGGCCATGCCGGTGACCACGGCGTGACCCTGGGGGCGGTCGCGCAACGCCTGCAGCGTCTCGCCGACGTGCTCCCATGACCATCGGAGGAGGGAGGCCCACGCAATTCCGCATTGCGATTCCGGAGCGCCCCCTTTATCGACTATGGCCGCCGGGCACCGCGCAGGGTGGATGACCCGGCGCCCGCGCCGTCGTAAGCTGCTTCCTGCCGGACGGCGACAGATGGGTTCAGGACAAGGTTTCGGGGTGGGATTCAAGGGAAAGGACGGTCGGTGCGGTCTGAGGACGCTCTTGCCAACATAGACGTCGCGGTGCTTGCCGGCGGGCTGGGCACACGCATCCGGGGCGTTCTGGGTGACACGCCGAAGGTCCTGGCCCCGATCGCGGGCCGCGCCTTCCTCGGCCACCTGCTGGATTACCTGTCGACCTACGGATCGCGCCGGGTGGTTTTGTGCCTGGGCCATCTGGCCGACCGGGTGACCGCATGGCTCGCCCGCGGCGATTCCGCGGGCACCATCGACGTGGTCTGCCAGATCGAACCGCGCCCGCTCGGCACCGCGGGCGCGCTCGGCTATGTCCGCAAGGAACTGCGCAGCAGCACCATCCTGGTGGTGAACGGCGACACCTTCCTCGACGCCGATCTGCGCGCCTTCATCGCCTCGCACCGGTTGTCGGGGGCGGAGGCGTCGGTCCTGTGCGTGACGGTGGAGGACGCCTCCCGGTTCGTGCGGGTGGAGATCGGGCCGGACAGCCGCGTCCGCCGTTTCCTGGACAAGGCGCCGGGGGCTGGCATCATCAACGCCGGCGTCTACCTGTTCTCGGCCACCTTCCTCGACCGTTTCATCACGGCGGGTGCGGTATCGCTGGAACGCGACGTGCTGGAAAAGCTGCCGTCTGGCACACTGAACGCCCATGTCGCCAAGGCCCGCTTCCTCGACATCGGCACGCCGGAAAGTCTGGCCACCGCCGCCAGCGTCATCGCCGGCCGCGAGTCCTGACGGGGAGGCTGGTCGGGAGCCCCGGCGGCCGCAATTTACCTCCGCCCACGCGACCGTCTGCCACTGGACTCGCGCAAAGTGCCGGGCCAAGATGCGCACCGACTCGACACCGTGCGCAATGGGTGCTTGCGCCGGGGCCGGGTCGCCACGCCGATTTCTCCGGACCAGTGCCATGGCCGTCATCCTCATCCGCGCCGACGCGTCGCCGACCATCGGCACCGGCCATGTCATGCGCTGCCTCGCCGTGGCGGAAGCCTTGCGCGACCAGGGGCACGAGGCGCTGTTCGCCGCCGTCGAATCCACCCCCGCCATCGACCGCCGGCTGTCGGCGGACGGCTTCCGCCATGTCTCCATTGCCGGGCCGGTGGGGCAGGCGGCGGATCTGGCCGCCACCCGCTCGCTCCTGCGGCGGGAACACGGCATGGCGGTGATGCTCGACGGCTACCGCTTCGGCGAAGCCTACCGCGTCGGGCTGCAGGCGGCAGGCGCACGGGTGCTGGCCTGGGACGACCTTGGCGACGGCACGCCGCTGCACGCCGACCTCGTCGTCAATGCCGCACCGCAGGCGGCAGCCCTTCCCTATGACGCGATGGCGCCCGGCGCCGTCCTGCTGCTCGGCCCCGGCTACGCCCCCTTGCGGCGGGAGGTACGGCTGGCGGCTCAGGAACCGCGGCGGGCCATCGCCGACCGGCCGGTGCTGCTGGTGACCTTCGGCGGCTCCGACCCGCTCGGCCTCACCGGGCCGGTTCTGCAGGCGCTGGCGAAGGAGCGGCCGGACGGCTGCCGGATCGTCGCCGTGGTCGGCGGCAGCAATCCGCGAGCAAAGGAGGTGGCGGCCGAGGTGGCGGCGCTCGCCGCCGATGGCGTTTCCGTGGAGATCGATTGCCCCCGCATGGGCGCGCTGATGGCCGACTGCGGTCTGGCAGTGTCAGCTGGCGGCGGCACCATGGGGGAACTTGCCGCGCTGGCGGTGCCGACCCTGCTGGTGGTAACCGCCGACAATCAGGCGATGGCGAGCGGCGACGCCGCCGAACTCGGCTGGTGCACGGCCGTGGACGCCCGCGGCTGCGACCCCGCCAAGGCGGCGGCGGTCATCGCCGGGCGGGCGCTCGCCCTGTGGGCCGACGCCGGGCAACGGCAGCGGATGCAGGATGCCGCCACGGCTTTGCCGCTGGACGGCGATGGGGCGGTGCGCATCGCCAGCGCCCTCACCGGCCCGGCGCTCAAGCCCGGCAGCGCCGCCCGGCGGCGGACGGCGCTGGCCTGAAGGCCCTCTCCGGTCAGCTGACCACGCGCCACGTGCCGTCCGGCTGCTGGCAGGCAGTGCCGAAACCCTGCTGGGTACGGCCCTGGACCACGATGGTGGTCTGGTATTCGCGGCACAGCTGGCCCTGCGGCCCGGTGCCTTCGCGCACGGGCGTGTAGCTACCGTAATTGCCGGTGTCCGGATTGTTCCAGCGCACGGTGCTGCCGGTCGGCGCGCTGTAGGCATTAACCGCCGCCTGCTGGGCATAATTCTGGTCGGCACGGTCGAGCGAGGCGCCGGCCGCATTGCCCAGTGCCGCACCCAGCAGCGTGCCGACGCCCACCGCCACCAGCTTGCCGCTGCCGCCGCCGAAGCGCGAACCGGCCAAACCACCGACCACGCCGCCCAGAACGGTGCCGGCCGTCTGCTTGTTGGCGCTGATGCCGCCATAGGAATCGCCGTAGCCGGGCTGGGCGCAGCCGGCAAGCGGGGCCGCGAGCAGGCTGGCGGACAGCGCGGCGGCGAGGAAGGGGCTGGCTTTCATGGTGGCTCTCGTCCAGTTGGATCCTGTTGGGGTCGGCACGAAACGGTTCGTTCCTGACGCCATCAACATGGCTGCCCCGCATCTTATTCCCGGTGCGTGACGCGGTGCCTCGCTTGCCCCTATGATCGGGCCAAAGGTTCCACAAAGGAATCGACGACAAACCCTTGGGAGGGAACGAACATGCTGCCCAACGCGGACAGCTATGAAGGGGTGTCCCGCGCCTTTGCCTGGCGCGTGCCCGACCGCTACAACATCGGTGCCGACGTCTGCGACCGCTGGGCGGAAGCGGATCCCGGCCGCATCGCCCTGATCCACAAGCGGCGCGACGGCGGGATCGAAGAATACCGCTTCGCCGACATCCGCGCCTTGTCCAACCGTTTCGCCAATGCGCTGGCGGCGCAAGGCGTGGCCCGCGGCGACCGGGTCGGCATCCTGTTGCCACAGGCGCCGGAAACCGCGATCAGCCATGTCGCGGTCTACAAGCTGGGCGGCATCGCGGTGCCTCTGTTCTCGCTGTTCGGGGTGGAGGCGCTGGAATACCGGCTGGCCAACTGCGGCGCCCGTGCCGTGGTCACCGACGCCGCCGGGGCCGCCAAGATCGCCCAGATCCGCGACCGGCTGCCGGAATTGCGCGCCGTCTTCCGCGTCGACGGGTCCGGCCCCGGCTGCCTGGACTGGCATGGGCTGTGCGACGCGGCGTCCGACAGCTTCACCCCGGCCGACACCGGGCCGGACGATCCGGCGCTGATCATCTACACCTCCGGCACCACCGGCCAGCCCAAGGGCGCGCTGCATGCGCACCGGGTGCTGCTGGGCCACCTGCCGGGCGTGGAAATGTCGCACGACCAGTTCCCGCAGCCGGGCGACCGCATCTGGACGCCGGCCGACTGGGCATGGATCGGCGGCTTGCTCGACGTGCTGCTGCCGGCCTGGCACCATGGGGTCACGGTGGTCTCCCATCGGTTCGAGAAGTTCGACGCCGAAGCCGCCTTCGCTTTGCTGGCCGAATTCCAGGTGCGCAACGCCTTCCTGCCGCCGACGGCGCTGAAGATGATGCGGGCGGTGAAGAACCCGCGGGCGCGCCACCGCATCGACATGCGATCCGTTGCCAGCGGTGGCGAGACGCTGGGCGCCGGGCTGCTCGACTGGGGGCGTGAGACCTTCGGCGTGACGATCAACGAGTTCTACGGCCAGACCGAATGCAACATGATCGTCTCCTCGGCCGCGACGCTGATGACGCCGAAGCCCGGCATCATGGGACGTCCGGTCCCCGGCCACGACGTGGCGGTGATCGACGGGCAGGGCAACAGGCTGCCGCCGGGGCAACTCGGCCTGATCGCCGTGCATCGGCCGGACCCGGTGATGTTCCTCGGCTATTGGAACAATCCCGACGCCACCGCCGCGAAGTTCATCGGCGACTGGCTGGTCACCGGCGACCAGGGGGAGTTGGATGAGGACGGTTACATCCGCTTCGTCGGGCGGGACGACGACGTCATCACCTCGGCCGGTTACCGCATCGGCCCCGGCGAGATCGAGGATTGCCTGATCGGCCATCCCGCCGTCCGCATGGCGGCGGTGGTCGGCGTGCCCGACCCGTTGCGCACGGAGATCGTCAAGGCCTTCGTCGTGCTGCAGGAGGGGGTGACGCCGGACGATGCACTGGTCGCATCGATCCAGGAGCATGTCAAGACGCGGCTGGCTGCCCACGAATATCCGCGATCGATCGAATTTCTTGAAAGCCTGCCCATGACCACAACCGGCAAGATCATTCGCCGGGAGTTGAGGAACCGCTTGTAACATCATGATAGAGTTAATTTTATTGGCCGCGGCCTTTCTGGCCGGTGCGATGAATGCCGTTGCCGGCGGGGGAAGTTTCCTGACCCTGCCGGCCCTGATCTACGCCGGGGTGCCGCCGGTCGCGGCCAACGCCACCGGCACGGTCGCCCTGCTGCCCGGCTATGCCAGCGGCGTCTATGGCTATCGCCAGGACCTGACACCGGTCGGCACGCTCAGCCTGCCGCTGCTGTCGGCGGTCAGTCTGGTCGGCGGGCTGGTCGGGGCCGGGCTGTTGCTGGTCACGCCGGATTCTGTGTTCCGCGGCATCGTGCCCTGGCTCCTGCTGCTGGCCACGGGGCTGTTCGCCTTCGGCAATATGCTGGCGCAACAGCTGCGCAGCCTGGGACTGCACGGCAACGGGGCGATGCTGGGCACGCTGTTCGCCGTCTCGGTCTATGGCGGCTATTTCAACGGCGGGCTCGGCATCCTCCTGCTGGCGCAGCTGAGCCTGTTCGGCATGACCGACCTCAACGCCATGAACGGGCTGAAGAACCTGTTCTCCGCCGTGCTGACTGCCATCGCCGTGGTGGCCTACGCCGCGGGCGGAGCGGTGGAATGGCCGAAGGCGCTGCTGATGGTGGTGGCCGCGGTCGCCGGCGGCTATGTCGGCGCCCGTCTGGGGCGGAAGATCCCCAAGCCGATCCTGCGCACCGGCATCATCGCCGTCGGTCTGGTGATGAGTGCGGTGTTCTTCCTGAAATGATCGCGCTATAGAGGGCGCTCCCCGCCTTTTGGACCTGCCGCCATGCTGACCGTATCCGATCTCGACCTGTACTATGGCGACGCCCAGGCGCTCGACGGCGTCACGCTGCAGGTGGCGGCGGGGCAGACCACCGCCATCGTCGGCGCCAACGGGGCAGGCAAGACATCGCTGATCCGCGCCATCTCCGGCATCCTGAAGCCGGCACGCGGCAGCATCCGCTTCAAGGACCGCGAGATCGCCGGGTTGCCCAGCCATGTCGTCTGCGACCTCGGCATCGGGCAGGTGGCGGAGGGGCGCCAGATTTTCCCAACGCTGAGCGTGCGGGAGAATCTGGAGATGGGCGCCGTCATCCCACGCGCCCGGTCCAGCGCGCGCCAGACCTACGACCGGGTGCTGGACCTGTTCCCCCGGCTGCGCGAAAGGCTGGATCAGGCGGCCGGCACCCTGTCCGGCGGCGAGCAGCAGATGCTGGCGATCGGCCGCTGCCTGATGGGCAAGCCGGACCTCATCATGTTCGACGAGCCGTCGCTCGGCCTGTCGCCGGCCCTGGTGCAGGAGTTGTTCCGCATCATCCGGTCATTGGCGGCCGAGGGCATGACGATCATCCTGGTCGAACAGAATGTCGCCGCCTCTCTGCGCATCGCCCAGGCGGCTTACGTGCTGGAGAACGGCCGGGTGGTGCTGTCGGGTACGGGGGAGGCGCTGCTGGCCGACCCGGCGGTGAAGCAGGCCTATCTGGGGCTGTGAGTCCGACACGGCTCCACCGGCGATACCCCCCTTATCCTCCTATCGTTGAATATACGAACCATCTACAGTCCCCATAAGCTGGCAGTCCAAGAATGATCGGCCAGAAATAATTGGGCGGGGACCATGGCGGCAGGCTGCACCAGACGGACGACATTGCTGGCGGCCGGCGCACTGCTGGCGTCGGCGACGCTCCGGCACGCTGCAGCCGCCGACCGGCCGGTCGTCCGTGCCGGGATTCTGAAGTTCGGCACGGTCAGCTGGGAACTCGACACCGTCCGCGCCAACGGGTTCGACAGGCAGGCCGGGATCGAGCTGCAACTGGTGGAACTGGCCGGCAACCCCGCCACCCAGGTGGCGCTCCAGGCCGGCGGGGTCGATATCATCGTCTCCGACTGGCTGTGGGTGTCGCGGATGCGCAGCAAGGGGGAGGCGCTGTCCTTCATCCCCTACTCGACCGCCGTCGGCGCGCTGGTGGTTCCGGCCCAATCCGCCATCGCCGGGATCGGCGACCTGCGGGGCAAGCGCATCGGGGTCGCCGGCAGTCCGCTCGACAAGAGCTGGCTGCTGCTGAGGGCCTTGGCGGCCGACCGGCATGGGCTGTCGCTCGACCGCGACGCGCAGCCCTTCTTCGCCGCGCCGCCCTTGCTGAACAGCAAGATCGCCGACGGCGACCTGGACGCCGTGCTGACCTTCTGGCCCTTCGCCGCCCGGCTGGAGGCGAAGGGCATGCGCGTGACCATGACCGTTACCGACATGCTGGAGGCGCTGGGCCAGCCGGCGACGGTGCCGTCCATCGGCTATGTCTTCCGCGAGGATTGGGCGCGCGCCAACCCGGCGGCCCTCGCCGGCTTCCAGGCTGCGACCAGCAAGGCGAAGACCCTGCTGGCGGAGTCCGACGCCGCCTGGGAGCGGCTTGCCCCGCTGATGCAGGCGGAGGACGACGCCACTTTCCGCACCTTGCGCGACCGCTATCGCGACGGCATTCCGCGCCGCTGGACGGAGGAGGAGCGGGCGGGGGCCGCAAAGCTCTACGCGCTGCTGGCGCGGCTGGGCGGGCGGGAACTGGTCGGCGACGCGCCCACCATCGCCCCCGGCACCTTCTGGACCGGCGGGGCCTGAGCGGTGCGGCGTGCCCTGATGTCCCTCCTGATGCCCGCCCTGATGCCGTTGGCGTCGATCCTGCTGCTGCTGGCCGTCTGGCAGGCGGCGGCGCTGACGGTCGGCGGTCGTCTGCTGCCGGGACCGGTGGTGGTGGCCGAAGCCCTGCTGCGCGAGGCGGAGAGCGGGGCGCTGTTCCATCACATGGGCGTCACGCTGCTGCGTGTGCTGGCGGCCTTCGCGCTCGCCATGTCGATCGGGGTCGGGCTCGGCCTGCCGATGGGGCGGTCACCCTTCATCGACCGGCTGTTCGGCCCCTGGCTGGTCTTCTTCCTGAACCTGCCGGCGCTGGTGGTCATCGTGCTGGCCTATGTCTGGTTCGGATTGACCGAGGCGGCGGCCGTCGGTGCCGTCGCGGTCAACAAGATTCCCAACACGGTGGTTCTGGTGCGGGCCGGTGCCCGCGCCATCGACGAGGGGCTGATCGACATGGCCCGCGTCTACCGCCTGTCGCCCGCGGACCGGCTTCGCCATGTGCTGCTGCCGCAACTCACCCCCACCATCGCCGCGGCTGCGCGGTCCGGCCTGGCGCTGATCTGGAAGATCGTGCTGGTGGTCGAACTGCTGGGCCGCAGCGACGGTGTCGGATTCCAGATCAACCTCCTATTTCAGACCTTCGATGTCGCAGGAATCCTGGCTTACACCATCGCGTTCGTGGCCGTGGTCCAGCTTCTGGAATACGGCGTCCTGCAGCCGGTCGAGCGCCGATGCCAGCGCTGGCGGCGGATGCCCGCTGAAGCTTGAGATCCGCTCCAAGCGCTTCGGCGCGGTGGAGGCGGTGCGCGGCCTGACCCTGTCCGCCGCGGCGGGGGAGGTCGTGGCGCTGGTCGGCCCCAGCGGTTGCGGCAAGACGACCGCGCTCGGCATCGTCGCCGGGCTGGACCGCGCCTTCGACGGCGTGGTGGAGGTCGGGGCGCGGCCGGACGGTGGACCGGCCCGGCTCGGCTATGTCTTCCAGGAGCCGCGCCTGCTGCCCTGGCGAACCGTGCGGCAGAATCTGGCGCTGGTCCTGCCGCGTGCGCAGCGCAGCGGCCCGGCGGTCGACGCCATGCTCGACGCGCTAGAGCTGACGCCCTTTGCCGACCGTTTCCCGACCCAGCTGTCGCTGGGCATGGCGCGGCGCGTGGCGCTGGCCCGTGCCTTCCTGGTGGAGCCGGACCTGCTGCTGATGGACGAACCCTTCGTCTCGCTGGACGAGCCGACGGCGCTTCGCTTGCGCACGCTGCTGTCACAGTTGCTGGACCGGCGGCCGGCCACCGTCCTGCTGGTCACCCACAATCTGCGCGAGGCTCTGGCCTTGGCCGACAGGCTGCTTCTGCTGGCGCCGTCGCCCGGCCGGGTGGTGGCGGAGGTGCCGGTGACCGTCCCCCGCGCCGCCCGCGACGATACGACCATCGAGGCGCTGCGCCGCGACCTGCTGTCCCGGCCGGAGCCGGCCTTCCGGCTGCTGGCCTGACCCTTCGCGACTTGTGGGTTCATTTGCCGCTCGTCCGTTTACAAGTGCTGCGGTATCTTGCCTCGCTGCCGGGTACGTCCGGCGATTGCAGCGGGTGGCGGAGCCGGATGGCTTTCGGACGATCGACAGTGCGGCGGGTGCGGCGACTCGGCCTGATGGCCGGGATGGCCGCGCTGTTGCTGCAGGTCATCGCCTGGGGCTGGATGCCGATGGTTCCGGGAACCGCCCGGGCCGGAGAGACCGCCTCGCTGCCGATCTGTTCCTCCGGCGGCCTGACCACCATCCAGGTCGATGCCGCCGTTTATGAAATCGGCGAGTTCGGGTTGGCGTCCGATGACGGCGACCCTGACAAATCACCGGATCACGCGCCGTCCGGCACCGGCCACTGCCCGCTCTGCCCGCTTGTGGCCGGGCTGGCCTTGCCGCCGCCGCCACTGACCGTCGGCCCGGCCCTTGCCATGGCCAGCGATTCCCGCCTGCTGCCGGGGGAAAGAATCGCCGCCGGCTGGTTCCTGTCGACCCTCCAGGCTCGCGCTCCCCCGTCGCTCGCCTGATTTTCGCGGCTGCTCAGCCATAGCAGCCGCGCGCATCGCCACGCCCGCCCTCCGTCCGGATCGGTGCGCTTGGCGGTCTATCGACGCATTCCAACGCGCAACCTTCCAATTCACGCCCCGCGGCATACCCCGCCGCGGCGGCTCCCCCCTTGCTGTTCACATCCGCATTCCAGGAGAAGAGTCCATGAAGCGCATTCTCGGCATCGCCGCCGCCCTCGCCCTGTTCGGTGCCGTCCCCGCCCTGGCCCACAGCTACAAGGCCGGCCCGATCGAGATCGGCCATCCCTGGGCGCGCGCCACCGCACCGTCGGCTCCGAACGGCGGTGCCTACCTGTCGCTGACCAACACCGGCAGCACGGAAGACCGTTTGGTCTCCGCCTCCACCCCGGCCGCGGAGAAGGCGGAGTTGCACACCCATCTGAACGAGAATGGCGTGATGAAGATGCGGGAGGTCCCGGGCATTCCCGTCGCGCCGGGCGAGCAGGTGAAGCTGGCGCCCGGCGGGCTGCACATCATGCTGCTGGGCCTCAAGAAGCCGCTGGAGAAGGGCGCCCGCATCCCCATGACCCTGCACTTCGAAAAGGCCGGCACCGTCGATGTCGAGATCGCCGTCGAGGCGGCCGGACAGGGCGCGCCTCAGACCGAAGGGCATATGGGCGCCATGGGCGGCGCCGGCCACGGCCACAACGCCGAACCGGCCAAGAAGGAGTGACGCGAAAGGCCGCCGGCGGGGAACCGCCGGCGGTCTCTCTTCATAGTATCACGCTCGTCCCGGTCACTCGGCCGGAGCGACCCCCACCGGCTGGGAGAGCTTGGCGGCTTCGGCTGCCTGATAGCGGGGCGACAGCACGCCGAAGCGGCGCGCCCACCATGCCGTCAGCGGCGGCGTCAGCAGGGCCGTGACCACCACGCTGGTGGCGATCAGCGCCGTGGCGGACGGGGCGACCGGGGCGAAGGTCGGCTCGATCGACGCGATGATCGGCGGCACCGTCACAGCCGCGCCGGCGGTGGAGGCGGCACCGATGCCGGCCGTGCCGTTGCCCTTCGCCAGCAGGATGTCGGCCATCACCAGCATGAAGCCGGTGACGACGATCACCGCCAGGCCCAGCACGATGCCCAGCAGCCCGGTGTTGAGGATCGTCGAGAAGTTCAGGTTGTTGCCCAGCGCAAAGGCGAAGAACGGAACCATCACCGAGACGCCCTGGGTGAAGAAGGCACGCAGGTCCTTGTCCAGATTGCCCAGCGCGAAGCCGATCAGGAAAGGCAGCAGGGCGCCGACCATCGTCTGCCAGGGGAAGGCCGCCAGACCCGCGATGCCCAGCGTCACCATGGTCATGAAGGGCCCGGATTCCAGACACATCAGGCAGAAGGCGCCCGCCTCCTCCTTGGTGCCGTACTGCTGCATCAGCGCCATGTACATGCCGCCGTTGGTGTCGTTCATCACCGCGATGATCGCCAGCACCGACAGGCCGGAGAAGAAGCCGGACGTGATGCCGTCCGCCGGGATGAACCAGGAGGCGATGACGCCCGCCATGGCGGCGGTGAGGATCTTGACCGACACCAGCACGCCGCTCTTGCGCAGGACCAGCGGCGTTGCCTTCAGGCTGATGCTGGCGCCGATGCAGAAGAACCACACCGACAGGATCGGCAGCGTGCCGGTGATCAGGCCGTTGGTGAAGGACCCGAAGAATTTGCCCGTGTTGGGAGCGAGCGTGTTCAGGCAGGCGCCGAGGAACAGGGGGAGGATCATCATCCCGCCGGGGATGCGGTCGATCCGGGATTTGATGTTCATGGCCGACACTCCTTAGAAATTCATCCCGTCGCCGCCGCACCCCACAGGCGTCGGGCATGCTTCAGCGGCCGTCTTTTTGTCAGGACGGCACGCCATGCGCCGTCAAGTGCATACTAGTATGCAAGTTGCGCGACCACTGTCAAAGCGACTGATTGTCAGCCGCGACACGTTGTCGCGTTTGAGTAGGGGAGGGAGTGGGAGAGAGCGGCTTTCCGGACCACGAGAAGACGCACAAACTCGTTCGGCTCCTTCGCAGGAGCCGATTGAAGAGGCGCTTGGATGATCGGATTGGACCTTCCGGCCCGTCAGCGCGGGCGGTGGCGGGCCAGGGCGTCGGTGATGTCGAGGTCGCGGAACGGCTTTCCGATCACCGGGCGCTCACGGTGGGCATCGGGAAGCCCCTCGGCCCCATGACCGGTGGTGAAGATGAAGGGGATGCCGGCGGCGGCCAGTCGGTCGGCCACTGCGTCGACCCGCTCGCCACGCAGGTTGACGTCCAGCAGCGCGATCTCGAAGCCGCCCGCCTCGATCATTTCCAAGGCCGCTGAAACCGAACCGGCCGGACCGATACAGGTGACACCCTGGTCGAGCAGGGCATCCTCCAGGCTCATGGCGATCAACGGTTCATCCTCGACGATCAGGACGGTCAGGTTCGACAGGTTCGCGTCGGTCACTGCGGGTTCACTCGCGACGACAATGGGATTACCAGCCGGCATCGCACGCCGGCGGGGTCGAAGGCAAGGGCAACATCGCCTTCCAACTCATGCGCCAAGCCGCGCTCGATCAGGCGGGAGCCGAAACCGCGACGGGTCGGCGGCACCACCGGCGGGCCGCCGCTCTCGCGCCAGCGCAGCACCAGCGCGCCCGCGGCGGTGCGGGAGGAATGCCCGGAGCCGGCATGGCTCGCCACCCCATCCCGTGCAGGCGACCCGGCCGGCGGCGTGATCTCCCAATCCAGATCGATGCGGCCGCTCTCCGCCGACAGGGCGCCGTATTTCGCGGCGTTGGTGGCGAGTTCGTGGAAGGCGAGATGCAGCGACACCGCCACGCCGGTGGTCAGATTGACCGGCGGGCCGCCGACCCTGACGCGGCCGGCATCGACATGCGGCTCCAGGGTGAGGGCGGCGATCTCGCTCAGCGAGGCGCCCTGCCAATGGCGGCGGGTCAGCAGGTCGTGCGCCTGGGCCAGGGCGCGCAGCCGCGACTGGAAGGCATCGGGGAAGGCCTCCACCGACGGGGCCGCGCGCAGGGTCTGCTTGGCGATCGACTGCACCATCGCCAACGTGTTCTTGACCCGGTGGTTCAGTTCCTCCAGCAGCAGGAGCTGCCGTTCCTCGGCCCTCTTGCGGTCGGTGATGTTGAGCGAAACGCCGGCCAGGCCGGTCGGCGTGCCGTCCTTGTCATAGACGGCGCGCCCGCGCACCTGGACCCAATGGACGCTGCCGTCGGGCCAGATCGTCCGGTATTCCATGTCCAGCGGCAAACCGCTGGTCACCGCCTGCCGGACCATCGCCTGCTGGGTTTCGCGGTCGTCGGGATGGACGCGCTCCAGCAGCCGGTCATAGGTGGCGATGTCCGCCGGATCGGCAATCCCCAGGTTGGCGGCGCAGATCGACGAGACACGCAGCCGGTTGGTCGCCAAAGTCAGCTCCCAGGAGCCCAGCCGCCCGGCCTCCAGCGCGAAGCGCAGACGCGCCTCGCTCTCGGCCAGGGCCGCCCGCTTGTCGGCCAGCTCGTTGCGGTCGCGCGCTTCCACCAGGGCGCGGCGGACCACGACCTGCAGGCGCTCCATGCGCAGCTTCACCACATAGTCGGTGGCGCCCTTCTTCAGCGCCTCGATGGCGTTCTCCTCGCCCAGCATGCCGGACACGAAGATGAAGGGGACGCGGGGCAGCCGGTCGCGCGCGATCGCAAGCGCCGACATGCCGTCGAAATCCGGCAGGTCGAAGTCCGACAGGATCAGGTCGTAGGGCCCCCCGTCGGCGATGGCGTCGATGAAGGCCTGCCGCGTCTCGACCCGGTGGATGTCGAACGCGTGGTCGTCGATCATCTTCAGATGTTCGCACACCAGATCGGCGTCCATGCCGCTGTCCTCCAGCAGCAGGACACGGCACGGGATCGGCCGGCCCGGATCGGCCGGTCCGCCATCCGCGAAGGGAGAACCGGCGGAATGGCCGGCGGAAGGTTCCATCACCTGCGTCATCAGCTGCCGCGCGGCCTCCGGGGATGACAGCCGGGCGGCGGCTCGTTCAGGATCGCCCAGAAACTTCCTATGTCGCGGATCGCGTCGAAAAACTCCTTGAAGCCGACCGGCTTGACCACGAAGGCGTTGACCCCCAGGCGGTAGCTGCGGACGAGATCCTGTTCCTCCTTGGACGAGGTCAGCATGACGACGGGAATGGCGCGGGTGCTGTCGTTGGCCTTGATACGCTGCAGCACCTCGATCCCGTCCACCTTCGGCAGCTTGATGTCCAGGATGATGACGGCCGGGTATTTCGGGTCGGTCGGCTTCGACACCGCCTGCCCATCCTCATGGAACAGGTAGGACAAAGCCTCCGCCCCGTCGCGGGCGACGACGATGTCGTTGGCGAGCTGCGCCTCGGCGAAGGCCTCCAGCGTCAGTTCCAGGTCCTTCGGGTTGTCCTCGACCAGCAGGATCGGTTTCAGCGTGGCCATGGGGCTACCTCGATTCGGCGGTTGCGGACCGCGGCAGGGAGAAATGGAAGGTCGCACCGTGGTCCAGCCTGCCTTCCGCCCAGACCCGCCCGCCGTGGCGCTCCACGATGCGGCGGACATTGGCGAGGCCGATGCCGATGCCCTCGAACTCCTCCTCGCGATGCAAGCGCTGGAAAACGCCGAATAGCTTACCGGCATAGGCCATATCGAATCCACGGCCATTATCGCGCACGTAGAACTCGTGCGCGTCGGCGGTTGTGCGGCAGCCCACCTCGATCTCCGGCGCGACGCGGTCGCGCGTGTATTTGATGGCGTTCGACAGCAGGTTCTGCACCACCAGCCGCAGCATGGTCGGGTCGCCGTTGACGCCCGGCAGCGGATGCACGGTCCAGCGCACGTCGCGGCCCTGCAGGTCCGGCTCCAGCAGGTGGCGCACCTCCTCCACCAGCCGGCCGACATCGACCTCGACCCGCGCCAGCGTGGTGCGGCCCAGCTGCGAGAAATGCAGAAGCCCGTCGACCAGTCGGCCGGCCGAACTCGCCGCCTCGATGATGCTGTCCAGGTAATGGCGCTCCCGCTCGTTCAGCTTGTCGGCGGCGCGGGAGCGCAGAAGCTCGGCATAGCTGGTGACGTGGCGGAAGGGTGCCCTCAGGTCGTGCGAGACCGAATAGGAGAAGGCGGCCAGTTCGCCGTTGCTGCGGCGAAGCTCCTCGTTCAGGGCGGCCATCTCCTCGGCCTTTCGCAACACGATGCTGACGATGGCGTTGCGGAAATCGCCGGCCGCCTCGATCTCGCCATGGCGCCAGGGCAGGGACTGGCCGCGCACCGTCTCCTTCCACGCTTCGAAGGAGTTGCGCGGGGAAAGCCGGCCGCTGGAGTCGAGCGGCTTGCTGGGATCGCCGGCCCAGTCGATGGTCTGCACGATCTCCGGCCGGAACCACAGCAGATAGCTGGGGTGCAACTGCGAGATTGAGATCGCCAGCAGGCCGCTGGCGGTCCGCTCCATCCCGGCGGCGGCCGGAATCTCCAGCGGAAGTTGATGGCTGGCGAACAGGTCCTTGATGCCCTGGCCGGCCAGTTCCGCAGCAATGGCCTCGACCACCTCCTGCGGCGGGGTGCGGCCGATCAGCCGGCAATGGCCGTCGAAGAGGATCGCGGCGCCATCGGCATTGACCAGCCCGAGCAGATCCTCGCGGTCCTCGCCCAGACCGTCGATGAAATGCTCCGCCGCCGCCATGTGGGCGAGCAACCGTGCCTGGGTGCTTTTGGAACGGATACGGTGGTCGGCGTCCAGCGCCCGTTCCAGCGCGATCATCTGGCTGGACAGCACCTGCCCCAACAGATCGCAGGCGGTGCGCACCGCGAAGGAAACCTGCCGCGGTTCGGCATTGTGGCAGGAGATCAAGCCCCACAGCCGGTCGCCGTCCATGACCGAGATCGACATGGAGGCCGGCGTGCCCATGTTGCGCATATATTCCAGATGAACCGGCGACACGCTGCGCAGCACGGAAAAACTGAGGTCCAGCGGCGGCGCACCCCGTCTGTCGGACAGAATCGGAACCGGCTGGTAACGGGCGTCGGCGATCAGCCGCAGGCGGTTCAGCGCATAGAGCCGCCGGGCCTGCTGCGGAATGTCGGAGGCCGGAAAACGCAGGCCGCGGTAGGAGGGCAGGTTGCCGTTGCCGTCCTCCGCGATGACGGTGCCATTCCATTGTTCATCGAAACGGTAGATCAGCACGCGGTCGAAGCCGGTCAGCGACCGCACCTCTTCCGCGGTGATGGCCAGCAGGGCATCGAAGTCATGGGCCGCCTGCATGCGCCGGATCCCTTCGCGCATCTGCGGATACAGGGCCTCCAGCGTGCCGACGCCGGTGGGGGCGAGTTCCTCCAGTTCCAGGATCACCAGGTCGCCGGTGCGGTGGGCAATCGCCTGGAAATCGCCGCCGCCGCGCAGGTGCAGGATATCCAGCTGCACCGGTTCGGCAGGGGCGGCACGCAGCCCGCGGACGAGCGAAACCAAGGAGCCGGCGTCGATCAAACGGTCGACCGGCAGGCCGAAGGCTTCGGCGGGCGGACGGTTCAACACCGTTTCTGCTTCCGCGCTGGCGCAGACGAGACGAAGGCTGTCCGCCTCGACCGCCAGGAGATGGCCGTGCGGCTGGATGCTGCCGGGGATGTGAATCGGTTCGCGCGCGCAGGCGTCGAGATCAAGCGTGCCCGCCATGGTCGGGGGCCACGGTTCAGGTCCGGTTGCAGGCGTCACGGTCGTCCTTTGCTCATCTCGGTCACAAGTCCGACGGGTTCTTCCCGAAACGGACCTGCTTCAATCGGGTTCCACTGACATATGCCGATGGCTTTCAGCGGTATTCAGCATAATCAGCGGCATAGAAACCCTGCGTCCGCCGCGTGCACCGCCTTGAGGTGAACGAAGCCACAGCATGTCCCTTTAGACCCTATACTTTCATTATCATAGGTTAAGTTTTCTGCTTGTCCTCAGATTTCCCAACAGCTCGCTCTTTTATCATACGACGAAGATCATATTCCGAAATCAAGCTTGGATTCGCTTATAAGAGAGTATGCCGCAGGAGAACCGGGACTGTCAGCGGCCAACAAGACGGGTGGGGAAGGGGACGCCATGAAGACCGAGGTGACGCGCCTGTTCGGCATCGATTACCCGATCGTACAGGGTGGGATGCAGTGGGTCGGGCTGGCCGAACTGGCAGCATCCGTGTCGAATGCCGGCGGTCTCGGCATCCTGACCGCGCTGACACAGCCGACGCCGGAGGATCTGGCGCGCGAGATCGAGCGCTGCCGCGCGATGACCGACCGTCCCTTCGGCGTCAACCTGACCATGCTGCCGGCGGTGACACCACCGCCTTACGAGCGCTATCTCGACGTCATCATCGACAGCGGCATCACCATCGTGGAGACCGCCGGCAACAGCCCGCGTGCCTTCGTCGAGCGGATGAAGGCGCACGGCATCCGCATCCTGCACAAATGCACCAGCGTCCGCCACGCGCTGAGCGCCGAGCGGGCGGGCGTGGACATCATCAGCATCGACGGGTTCGAATGCGCCGGGCATCCGGGAGAGGACGACATTCCCGGTCTGATTCTGATCCCGGCCGCGGTGCGGGCCTTGCGCATCCCGGTGATCGCCTCGGGCGGGATCGCCGACGGGCGCGGCATGGCCGCCGCGCTGGCCCTCGGCGCCCAGGGCGTCAACATGGGCACGCGCTTTCTCTGCACGCGCGAGGCGCCGGTGCATGACAGCATCAAGCAGGCGCTGGTCGCCGCAGGCGAACGCGACACCAACCTGATCCTGCGCAGCATGCGCAACACCGCCCGCGTCTTCAAGAACGCCGTGTCGGACGAGGTCGTCGCCTTGGAAAAGCGTCCCGGCGGCGCACAGTTCGAAGAGGTTCGGCCGCTCGTCGCCGGCCAGCGCGGCCGGACCGCGCTCCAATCCGGCAATGTCCAGGATGGGGTGGTGTCGGCCGGCATGGCCATCGGCCTGATCGACGACATCCCGACCTGCGACGAACTGATCCGCCGCATGGTCGCCGACTGTCGCGCCCACCTGCGCCGCGCCCTGGCGATGGCGGATGAGTGATCGGGCAGGGCAGGGAGTGCAGGGCAGGATATGCTTGCAGGGAATGCGGTTGGCCGGTCAGAAGATCAGCTTCAGGATTCCGGTGACCACCAGCAGGCCGATGATGAAGATGATCAGGATGGCCCAGCCGAGAATCTTGAGCATGGTGTCGGTCCTTCAATCGCTTCGTTCATGACGCCGCCGGCAACCCGGTGACGCCACGGTCATGCTTGGATCAACCGATCCGCGGCGATGCGGTTCCCGCAGGACGGGCAAAGATGTTCAACGGGCACCGTACCGATGGAGCCCTCCCCTGAGCGACACCAGAAAACACATAAGCAATCTTATGGAAATAATTTGGCGGAAGGGGCCGGGCATTGGGGAAATCCCTGATCGGAAAATTGCCGCTCGCTGCGCAGGACTTCCACCTCCTGCCGCGTATAAATCGCTGACAGAAACCGGGAGCGGGCGGAATACGGCGTGGAGCCTACCGAGGAAACGGTGACCGACGAGGCGTTGATGGCGGACGCCGCAGCCGGTGACCGGAAAGCGTTTGGAACACTCACGCGCCGGCATCTGCGCCGCAGCATCGCCTTGGCCCAACGTGTTGTCGGGAACGCCGCCGACGCCGAAGAGGTTGCGCAGGACGCCTTCCTGCAGATCTGGGCCAATGCCGACCGCTGGCGTGGCGATGGAACCCGTTTCACCACCTGGCTGTACAGGATCGTGGTGAACCGCGCCATCGACTATAAGCGGCGGCGCAGCTTCGCCCCCCTGGACGATGCCGGCGAGATCGCCGATCCGGCCTGGAGCGCCGAGACGGTGATCGACGGCATGCGGATCGGTGCCGCGGTGGATGCCGCGATCGCCGCCTTGCCCGAACGGCAAAGGGCGGCGCTCAGTCTCTGCTACCATGAGGAGATGACGTGCGCTGAGGCTTCGGAAATATTGCAGGTGTCTGTTTCGGCTATGGAAAGTCTGCTGGTCCGGGCGCGCCGCGTCGTGCGGGCCCGGCTTCAACCCCTGATCCGTCAGAAGGACGGTGCACGGTCATGACGCTCAAAGAGTTCAAACGCAATGCCGCCGCCTACGGCGCCGATCTGGACCGTTGGCCGCGCTCCGCCAGGGTGGATGCGCTGGCCCTGCTGGACGGCAGCGCCGAGGCCCGCGACCTGCTGGCCGACGCCGCCATCACCGACGCGCTGCTGGACGCCGCCTCGACTCCGCTGGTCTCCGCCCGGCGCGAGGCGGAGGTCTATGACCGCATCGCCGACTGTCTGGCACAGCGGATCGTGCCGGAATTCATTCCATGGTTCCTGTCGCGACCGCCCTTCCGCCCTGCCCCGCTCGCGGGATTCCTGGCCAGCATGGCGCTGGTCGGCTTCCTCAGCTACAGCCAGGGCCTGATTTCCTTCGAAAGGACGAGCACGCCCGCCCTGTCCGGCGTGATGATCGTCAGCTATCTGGGAGACGTGAGATGACGCCGGCCATTCGGCGCCGCTGGCCTTGGTTCCTTCTGGTCGGGTCCCTTGCGCTCAACATGCTGGCCGGCGGCTTCGTCGTCGCCCACGCCTTCCGTCCGCCGCCTCCGCCGCCCGGCGGGCCGGAGCATCTGCTGGAGCGCTTCGTCGACGATGTGTCGCAACGGCTGTCGCCGGCCGACGCCGCGATCCTGCGCAAGGCGATTGACGATGCCCGTCCGCTGTTCGTCCGTATGCATGTCAGCCGCGAAGAATTCGCGCCACGCCTGCGTATGGCCCTGATGGCCCAACCCTTCGATTCAGCCGGCCTCAAGGCCCTGTTCGACAGCGTCCACGCCAACGACGCGGCGTTGCGCAGCGAGATCGAGGCGCGCGTCGTCGACACCCTTTCCCGCCTTTCCCCCGAAGGCCGCCTGCGTCTGGCCGAAAGCCGCCTTCCCTGATCCTTTCGGTTTCGACCGGCGGCAGACACTTTTTGGGGTCCGGCCGGGATGGCATGTCCGTCCCGGCCCTTTTTCTTTGCCGAAAAAAGAAAGGGCGGCCTGACGGTATCACCGCCGGGCCGCCCCCTAGTCGGTTCGGGAGGAAACGCAACCAAGTTGCACGCAGAGGTATAAGGCCGATATGGTTAACGGCCGGTGAATGGCGGAAAGAAAACGCCCTCTACCACTTTTTTGCGAAAACCACCGCAAATGGTTGCGCTTCCGCTTGGGCTGCCCGTCCCTCTGCCGAAAGGCCGGGGTGGCGTCCCCCCGCCCCGACGCGCTATGACAGACACCCTTTTGTTCGTCACAAGTCCGCAGGATCCCTGCCTCATGCTGTCCATCAGCCAGCGCATCGCCGACGAACTGTCGGTCCGCGAGTCCCAGGTCGCTTCCGCCATCGCCATGCTCGACGAGGGGTCGACCGTCCCCTTCATCGCCCGCTACCGCAAGGAGGCGACCGGCGGCCTGGACGACACCCAGCTCCGCACCCTGGAGGATCGGCTGGGCTACCTGCGGGAGCTGGAGGACCGTCGCGCCAGCATCCTGTCGACCATCCAGGAGCAGGGCAAGCTGACGCCCGAGCTGGAACGGCAGATCAAACAGGCGGATACCAAGACCCGGCTGGAGGACCTGTACCTCCCCTACAAGCAGAAGCGCCGCACCAAGGCCCAGATCGCCCGCGAGGCCGGGCTGGAGCCGTTGGCCGACGCGCTGCTGGCCGACCCGAAGAAGCACCCGGATGCCGAGGCCGCCGCCTTCGTCAGCGCCGACAAGGGTGTTGCGGACGTCAAGGCGGCGCTGGACGGCGCCCGGCATATCCTGGTGGAACGCTTCGGCGAGGATGCCGAGCTGGTCGGCCGCCTGCGCACCGCCATGGCGGAAAAGGGCGTCGTAACCTCCAAGGTGATCGAGGAGAAGAAGGCGGAAGGCGCCAAATTCTCCGACTATTTCGACTTCTCGGAGAACTGGTCGAAGCTGCCGTCGCACCGGGCGCTGGCGCTGTTCCGTGGCCGGGCGCAGGGCGTGCTCGACATCCGCCTGGATCTGCCGGTCGAAGAAAGCCAGCCGCATCCGGCGGAGGTCACCATTGCCGTCCACACCGGCATCCGCGACCAGGGCCGCCCGGCCGACAAGTGGCTGTCCGACGTTGTGCGCTGGACCTGGAAGCTGAAGATCGGCCCGCATATCGAGACCGACCTGATGGGCGCCTTGCGTGAACGGGCGGAGGACGAGGCGATCCGTGTCTTCGCCCGCAATCTGCACGATTTGCTGCTGGCTGCACCGGCCGGCCAGCGCGCCACCATCGGGCTCGATCCCGGCATCCGCACCGGCGTGAAGGTTGCCGTCGTCGATTCCACCGGCAAGCTGGTGGAGACGACGACCATCTATCCGCACCCGCCGCGCAACGATTGGGACGGCTCCATCGCCGTGCTGGCGGCGCTGGCGGCGCGGCACAAGGTGGAGCTGATCTCCATCGGCAACGGCACCGCCTCGCGCGAGACCGACAAGCTGGCGGCCGACCTGATGAAGCGCCATCCCGAGCTGTCCCTGACCAAGCTTGTGGTCAGCGAGGCCGGCGCCTCGGTCTATTCGGCGTCGGAAACCGCGGCACACGAGTTCCCCGGCCTGGACGTCAGCCTGCGCGGCGCCGTCTCCATCGCCCGCCGCCTGCAGGACCCGCTGGCCGAGCTGGTGAAGATCGAGCCGAAGTCGATCGGCGTCGGCCAGTACCAGCACGACGTGGCCGGCGGCAAGCTGGCGCGTTCGCTGGACGCCGTGGTCGAGGATTGCGTGAATGCGGTCGGCGTCGATCTCAACACGGCGTCGATCCCGCTGCTGACCCGCGTGTCGGGCCTGAACGAGACCATCGCCCGCAACATCGTCGAGCATCGCGACCGCAACGGCGCCTTCCGCTCGCGCAAGCAGCTGCTCGACGTGGCGCGGCTGGGGCCGAAGACCTTCGAGCAGGCCGCCGGCTTCTTGCGCATCCGCGACGGCGAAAATCCGCTCGACGGCTCCGCCGTCCATCCGGAAGCCTATCCGGTGGTCCAACGCATCGTGAAGACCACCGGCCGCGACCTCGGCAGCGTCATTGGCGACGCCCGCTTCCTGCGCGGGCTGAATGCGGAGGAGTTCACCGACGAGCGCTTCGGCCTGCCCACCATCGAGGACATCATCAAGGAGCTGGAGAAGCCCGGCCGCGACCCGCGTCCGGAGTTCAAGACCGCCACCTTCAAGGAGGGCGTTGAGGAACTGAAGCACCTTCAGCCCGGCATGATGCTGGAGGGCGTCGTCACCAACGTCACCGCCTTCGGCGCCTTCGTCGACATCGGCGTCCATCAGGACGGGCTGGTGCATATTTCCCAGCTTGCCAACAGCTTCGTGAAGGATCCTCACACGGTGGTGAAGGCCGGCGACGTGGTGAAGGTGAAGGTGCTGGAGGTGGACATCCCCCGCAAGCGCATCGCCCTGACCATGCGCATGGGCGAGGAAGCCCCGCGCCCGGCGCGCCGGGAGGAACGCCGTGAGGACCGGGGGCCGGCGCGCCAGCCGCAGCAGCAGGATCGCCGGCCGGCGGCACCTGCGGCCAAGGTGGCGCCGAAGCCTGTCAAGGCGCCGGAGCCGATCAACAGTGCCTTCGCCGAGGCATTCGCTAGGGCGCAGTCGGGCAAGAAGAAGTAAGGGTCAGGGAGGGGGCAGAGCGTCCGACATCAGGCGGACGCCGAGCCCGCCGATCGCGGCGGCGGCAACCCGGTCGACCCAGCGCTTGGACCGCAGGTAGGCGGCGCGCGGCCGGCCGGCGGAAAAGGCCGCGGCGACGATGGCGTACCAGCCGGCTTCGATCAGGAAGATGGCGGGCGGCAGGAAGACGAACAGCCAGAGCGGCGGTTCGGCCGGCATCAGAGCGGCGAAGATGCTGCCATAGACCAGCGCCGTCTTCGGATTGCTCAATTGCGTCAGCAAACCGAACAGCAGCGGCCGCATCAGCCCGGCGGGCGCCGTCTGTCCTTCCTCCGCCATCACGAGAGGCTCCGCGGCTCCGCGCCAGATGCGGATCGCGAGGTAGAGCAGATAGGCGCCACCCACCAGTTTCAGCACCGCATAGAGCCAGCCGATCTGCGACAGCAGGGCATGCAGCCCCAACAGCGCCAGCGACGCGAAGAACACGCCGCCGATCCCCATGCCGAGCGCGGTGGCCAGACCGGCCCGGCGGGATACGGCGATGGAGGTGCGGGCGACCAGCACGAAGCTCGGTCCCGGACTGGCGGCACCGACCGCGATGGCTCCGACGATGCTGGCGAAGGCAAGTACGGGATCCATGATCGCTCCCCTTCCGCTTGAAGGCAGAGACGATAACACAACCACGACGGCGCGCGAGGGGCGGGCAAAAAAAGTCCCCTCGCCCGCGGGGGGAACGAGGGGACAATGGCCGATGGCTTGGCCGTTACGGGGATGTCATTCGGCGGCCATCAGCACCGGAGCCTCGTCGCGCACCCGGTTCACCGCCACATAGCGGTCCAGCGCGTCCAGGCATTCGCTGAGGGTTCCGGAACCGACCGCGCGGCAGTCCTCGAAGGCGTGCGGTTCGGGGCGGAACCAATGGGTGATGTAGCATTCCTCGCGCCCGTCCAGGCTGAGGGTGAGGGCGAAGCGGCCCTCACGCCCGAGATGGGCTTGAGCGGCGCGCAGACGCGCCTGGACCTCTTCTATCGTCATGGGATGATATCCTTCCCTTGATGCCGCCTGCGGTCAGGCGGCGTGGGCGAACTTGCCGTCTTCCAAATCCGAGTCTTCCAACCGCCGAGCCCAGTCGATGTCACGCGCCAGCGACTCGACAAGAACGCGGGCCGCCCCTGCGGTTTCAGCCGGCGTGTCGGATCGAAGCAATCCCGACAGCCGCATCGCCAGCGTCTCGGCCTCCGCCTCCACCCAGCGGGCGTAGTGGCGGCGACGCTGGTCGCGGTTCCAATACCAGCGCGGCAGCTGGGCGTTGGCACGTTCGAACTCGCCTTCCCAGGCGCTCATGCGGAAAAGACCGCTGGGCGACCGGTCGCCGGTGTGATGAGTCGTCTGGGTCATGGCATTCCGTCAGGCGGCTTCCCGCCCGTCCTCTTCCTCGCGCTTCAGAATCTCGGCCTTCTTCTGGGCGAACAGGCCGGTGATGCGATGCTGGGCGGCGCGGTCCACTGCGCCGATCTCGCGCAGCCGGGTGCCGACGCCGGACCGCCAGACCTCTTCCAGGTCGTCCAGGTCCAGGCAGGCCCCCAGGCGGCGCTTCACCTCCGCCTCGAAAGCCTCGACGGCGGCGGGTTGCAGGTCCGGATTGGACTTGGCGGCATAGAAGGCCTCCGACTCCTCCCGGTATTTGCTGTCGTCGAACTGGCCCATATAGACGTCGGCGGCCAGACCCAACTGCAGCAGGCATTTGCCGACCGCGTCGGTCATCGACATCTTGAAGCACTCGTCGTCCGGCATCTCCATGCCGTTGCGGCGACGGACCATCTCGGTCCCGCCCCACTGCGGGCCGGTAAAGCACTTCTCCTTCGTCTCCGGGTCGACGTACCAGACGCGGGCGCAGATGAAGATCATCCGTTCCGCGATGGTCCAATCGACCTGCTCATAGCCCCAGCCCTTGCCGATCGGGCCGAACACCTCCGTCATCATCTGGAAGCGCCAGGTCGGGTCGATCTGCGTGCCGCGGAAGCCGCCGGAACGGGTGAAGGGCTTGGTCGCCTTCGGGTCGGTGCGCTTCAGCCGGTTCCACAGGAACATGGTGTCGATGCGCTGCGGCTCGGCCGGCCTGGCTCCGCCGGCGGATCCCTTGGAACCCTGGGAACCGCGGCTGCCGCCGGTCTTCGGCTCGGCCTGGATGGTCTCCGTCACGTTGGACCCGGCTACGTTGGATTCAGTAACACTCGACTCGGGCGTTTCGGTATCGGCAACGAGGTGGTCGGTCTTGCTC
The DNA here is from genome assembly GCF_008364795.1 of Azospirillum oryzae. GTDB lineage: Bacteria > Pseudomonadota > Alphaproteobacteria > Azospirillales > Azospirillaceae > Azospirillum > Azospirillum oryzae. The sequence goes on from NZ_VTTM01000014.1 coordinate 142,944, forward strand.
ATGCGTCCCATGATTTGGGTCCTTCTTGTCCAAACGTTTCGGCTCTCCCCTCACCCCAGCCGGCGGTCAGCACTGTTTCCAGGCTGAGTTCCACCGCGTTCGGGTCAGCGGAGGGGCCCCAGGATTGCGCGTCGGCCAGGGAACGGCGCGGCGGTGCGCCATAGCGCAGGCTGAGCCGGCCCTCGCGGTCGCGCGCGAGATAGAGGCCGCCGGAGCGGCCATCGGCCTGATCGACCGCGACGAAAGCGATGCGGGCGTCTTCCGGCATCAGCGCCTTCAGGGCGGCCTCGTCCTCCTTCACCGCCAGCGCCGCCGCCCGGTTGGCAACCAGCCGGTCGGCGAGCGCGCGGAAGCGGTTGTGCCGCCCCATGTCGAAGACGCGGCCGTGCTCATAGGACGGCGCGTCCATCGGCAGCGGATCCGCCGGCTCGACATCGTTGACGACGTGCCACCAGAAGGCCTCCAACATCTCGACCAGCCGTTCGACATCGTCCGGGTGCCGATCCACCGTCATCAGGCTGTGACCGGTCGGACGCAGGATCGACAGCAGCGCGCGGTCCAGTCCGACCACCGCCAGCTGATGCTGGATTTGCCAGTGGTAGCGGCGGGCGAGGTCGGCATCGGTCTGGAAGCCGCTGTTGAACTTCGCCTCCACGATGGTGTCGAGCGCACCGTCGGCCACGCTGCTGGTCAGGAAATCGGGATGGGCGACCATCCAGTCATGCTCGGCATGGCGATAGGTGTCGGGAGCGGCCACACACGGGCGGCCGGTGGCATGGGTGACGAAGCGCGGGTGCAGATGCTCGGTCGCGATGCCGATCTGCACGGCGGCGACAAGGTCCAGATTCTCGGGCCCGACCCGGCCGGTCTTCTCGCGCCACAGCGACAGCCAGTCGCCGGCCATCACGCGCGTCGCGTCCGACGACCCGATCCGCCCCGCCCGCAAGTCCCGCTGTGCCTGAGTGATCGCCATGCTTTTCCCGACTTCCAGACCCCGAAGCGAGACCATTGCTGCAACTTCGCAGCATGTTTTGGAACCGCCTCACCGGACCCTGAATATGGGATGCGAACACGCAGCTTTCAAGAACAAAACGTGAACCGTTGGCTTGGCCGTAGACCAGCCCAAAGTCCTGGAAACACGCTATATTTGGTGCCTTCTGACAAGAGTCGTCACAAGACAAAACGGACGGAGTAGAGACGCCCGTTTTTGCGAGTCGCGGGGGATTGGAACGTGCGCCGCGACTCGTGCCGAGGCAGCCTTTTACATGCGAAGCGCTCGCACCACGTGGACGGCGACTCCGGCCACATGGGCGCTGTCGAAGGCGGTGGGTCGGCAGTCGGGATCGGTTGAAACCGGCATCAGATGGGGCGGGAAGAATCGGTATCCGCAGATCGTGCCCTCGCCCACCGTCACCACCACGTCACCCGTCTGCGGTGTCAGCACGTCCAGCGGCTCCAGCACAACGCAGTCGCGCGGCAGCACGCCGGCGGCGTCCAGGCTCTTGGACAGGATGCGCAGCGCGAAGGCCCGGCGGGAGGTGCGGCCGTCCATGGCGACCGACGCGGCGCCGTCCTTCAGCGCCCCGGCAAGAAACGCCTCCCCTGCCCGGCGGCCGAGGTCGAGGAAGATGTGCGCCTGCTCCAGAGTCAGCACCGGCACGCGGGAGACCGGCGCATAGGCGTGATCGTCGAGGAATCGCGGCTCCGACCCGGCGACGCGGGCCAACCGGGCCAGCGTGTCGGCGCTGGGCACGCTGCCCATCACGGGATCGCGCAGGAAGCGGGTCAGGTTGGTGGCGGTGACGCCGGCCAGCCGCGCCCAGCCGCCGGCGCTCCAGCCCTTCGCCTCCATGACGCCGGTCATCCAGCGCAGGATGGCTCGCCGTGTGTCGTCCATCGCCTTCCCCCCTCGCCTTCCCCACCTTGTCCTACACGGTACGGACGGGGTGGGGGAAGGCGCGATGGACTAGAACGCCCTGCGATTTCGCAGTGCCGCCTTGGACTCTGCCTTGGCGGCCCCATCTGTGCGGCAGCGAAACAACCGTGGGAGATGCGACCATGATCGTCACCAGCACCGATTCCGTCGAAGGCCGCCAGATCACCCAGTATCTCGGCATCGTCGCCGGCGAGGCGATCATGGGGGTGAACGTGTTCCGCGACCTGTTCTCCTCCGTGCGGGACATCGTCGGCGGCCGGGCCGGCGGCTATCAGGCGGCGCTGCGCGACGCGCGCGAGGCGGCCTTCGCCGACCTGGAGGAGTCGGCCCGCGCGCTGGGTGCCGATGCCGTGGTCGGCGTGGATGTCGACTACGAGGTGCTGGGCAAGGAAAACGGCATGCTGATGGTGTCGGTGAACGGGACCGCCGTCCGGCTGCGCTGACGCCCCTCCCCTCCCACTCGCCTGGCCGGGTTGCCTAACCGTAAGCGTCACCGATGGCGGCTGGACAGCCGCAACCTTATGGGTAGACTGCGCCACCGGAATAGAGTGTCAGGCGAACAATTCTGGAGGGGGATGCTCATGCGTGGGGTTGTCCGCGGTTCCATCTGGTCCGGTTGCCTCGGCGGCCTCGCCATGGCGGCCTGTCTGTTCGGCGCCCTGCCGGCGCTGGCGCTGGACGGCATCGTCGAGAAGAAAGTCTTCGAGATGCCGTCCTACACCACCACCAGTGGCGGGACGATCAAGAACGTCCGCATCGGCTGGGAAAGCTACGGCAAGCTGAACGAGGCCAAGGACAACGTCATCCTCGTCACCCATTTCTTCAGCGGCAGCAGCCATGCCGCCGGGAAATACAAGGCCGATGACGCCGCGCCCGGCTATTGGGACAGCATCATCGGCCCCGGCAAGCCGCTGGACACCGACAAATACTTCATCATCAGCTCCGACACGCTGGTGAACCTGTCGCCGAAGGATCCCAACGTCGTCACCACCGGCCCGGCCAGCATCAATCCGGACACCGGCAAGCCCTATGGCATGAGCTTCCCCATCGTCACCATCCAGGACTTCGTCAATGTCCAGAAGGCGCTGATCGACAGCCTGGGCATCAAGACGCTGCAGGCGGTGATGGGCGGCTCGATGGGGTCGCTCCAGGCCTTCGAATGGGGGGCCGACCATCCGGAGATGGTCAAGCGCGTCATCGCCGCCATCGGCGGGCCGGAGACCGATCCGTTCCTGATCGGCTGGCTGAACCTGTGGGCCGCGCCGATCAAGCTCGACCCCAACTGGAACAACGGCGATTATTACGGCAAGGCGGAGCCGAAGGCCGGCCTGACCGAGGCGCTGAAGCTGGTCACCCTGCAGGCGCGGCACTGGAAATGGGCGGATGCCGCCTTCGGCCGCAAATGGGCGGAGGACGGCAAGGACCCGAAGGCGGCGATGGGCAACCAGTACGCCATCGAAGCCTGGCTGGACAAGGCCGCCGCGGGCCGCGCCGCGGTCAGCGACGCCAACCATTTCCTCTATCTGGTGAAGGCCAACCAGACCTTCGTCACCGGCAACGGCGGATCGCTGGAGGATGGTCTTGCGAAGATCAAGGCGCCGGTGCTGCTGATCCCGTCGGCCGACGACCTCGTCTTCCCGCCCGACCGCAACATGCGCCCGCTGAAGGACCGGCTGGAAAAGCAGGGCAACACGGTGGAGTACACCGAGTCGATCACCTCCACCCTCGGCCATCTCGACGGCGTGGTGAACATCGGCAAGGCCGGCGACACGATCGCGCAGTTCCTGGCGAAGTGAGTGGTGTGGGGGCGCCTTTGCGGGTGCCCCCCTAATCCGCGATCGGCGCCCCGCGGAAGTTCAGCAGGCTCGGCGCCTTGTCGATGATCTCTTCCAGAATCAGCGACGCCGTTTCCAGATCGCGGTCCAGCTCCGGCCCCAGCTTGCCGGCATAGTTCGGCCGCTTCAGCTTTTCGGCCGCGTCGTGCAGGCTGCGCAGTTCGGCCACGAAGATCTCGCGGGCGCCCATCGGCAGGATCGGGTTGGCCGACAGCACGAAGAAGAAACGCATGCTGGCCCGCACCAGAAGCGCCAGCATCACCATGTCCAACTTCTCGAACTGGTCGCGCAGGTCGTCGGAGCGGGCGTCGACCAGATTGCGCAGACGTTGTTCGATCAGGATGACCAGCGCCTGGAATTCGCCCACCTTGTCGCGGAAGTCGCGATAGGCACCGAAGCTGTGCTTGCTGGCCTCGTGCTCGGCCAGTTGGGCCAGCTTCGATGCTTCACGGCACTGGCGCTCCAGCGCGCCCAGAAGTTCCTTGACCTCGGCTCGGGTGTATTGGCGCTTGCTCATGGGACTCGGCAGGGGTTGTGCAGGCGTTCGGGCGGACGTTCGAATGCTCCGTCAAGCTATAGCACAACCCGTGGGCTGCAACCTATCCCATGCTCAGTGATCCGCCTTCACCGGGGCGCCCGGACGCCGCACCAGCGGCATGAACAGCAGCGCACCGAAGAACACCGCCGACATCAGCAGCATGGCGTCGTTGAAGGTCAGGATCAACGCCTCGCGCTGGACCAGCCCGACCAGCCGGGCCATCGCGGCGGCGGTGGGGTCCGCCACCAGCCCATCGAAGCGCTGGCTGAGGTTGTCGACCATCTGCTGCACCTCCGGCCGGGCGAGGTTGACGTTGTCGCCGAGTCGGTTCAGGTGCAGCGCGTTGCGGTCGGTCAGCACCGTGTTGATCGCCGCCAGCCCGATGGCGCCGCCCAGGTTGCGCATCAGGTTGTAGAGGCCCGACGCGTTCTTCAGCTTGTCCGGCGGCAGGGTGCCCAGCGCCACGCTGTTGATCGGGATGAAGCACAGCATCAGCGACATGCCGCGCACCGCCTGCGGCAGGAACAGCTCCCAGAAGCCGGTCTCGGCCGTGAAATGGCTGTTCAGCCAGACGCCGGTACCGAACAGGATCAGCCCAAGCGCCAGCATGGCGCGCAGGTCCATCCGCTTCGACAGGGCGCCGGCGATGGGGGCCGACATGAACTGGAAGGCGCCGGTCACGAACATGATCTCGCCGATCTGCAGGCTGTTGAAGCCGCGCACGCGGGCCAGGAACAGCGGCTGCAGATAGACCGACCCGTAGAGGCCGATGCCCAGGATGAAGCTGTAGAGCGACCCGATGGCGAAATTGCGGTCGGCGAAGGCGCGCAACTCCACGATGGGATTGCGGTAGGACAGCACCCGCCAGAAGAATCCGACGGCGGAAACGGCCGCCACCACGGCCAACCCGAAGATCGCCTCGTCGTCGAACCAGTCGTTCCGCGGCCCCTCCTCCACCACATATTCCAGGCTGCCCAGGAAGGCGGCCATCAGCGCCAGCCCGACGAAATCGAAGCCCTTGCGCAATTCCGGATTCGGCCGGTCGACATCGACCAGGAACCAGACCAGCGAGGTCACCAGGATGCCGGGGATGACGTTGGCCAGGAACAGCCAGTGCCAGGACATGTGCTGGGTCAGATAGCCGCCCAGCGTCGGGCCGATGGTCGGCGCCATGGTGGCGACCAGCCCCATCATCACCGACACGCCCGCCCGCTTTTCCGGCGGGAAGATCATGAAGCTGGTGGCGAACACCGTCGGGATCATCGCGCCGCCGATGAAGCCCTGGAGCGCACGCCAGACGATCATCGATTCGATGCCGCCGGCGAAGGCGCAGGCGACGCTGGTCAGGGTGAAGCCGGCGGCGGCCACGGTGAACAGCACGCGGGTCGACAGGATGCGCGACAGGATGCCCGACAGCGGGATCATCACGACCTCCGCGATCAGGTAGGAGGTCTGCACCCACGAGATTTCGTCGGCGCTGGCCGCCAGCCCCGCCTGGATTTCCGACAGCGAGCTGGAGACGATCTGGATGTCAAGGATCGCCATGAACATGCCGACGACCATCGCGAAGAATCCGGCGATGTCGCGGGGGGTGAGCGGGCGCATGCCCTGGGCCGGTGTCGCCATGGAACCGCTGCCTTCCGTCGCGGCCGAACGACTGCCGCCCCCTGGTGAGAGGGCGAGGCTCCGGCCTGATTGTCACTCGGATTGATGGCGGGAACGCCGTCCCCGAAGGGGGAGTAGGGACGGCGCCCCCGCCGGAGCGTGACCGCCGCTTACCTGGCAGCCACCGCCTGCTTGTCGGACAGCGCGCCGAACACGCCGCCGCTCGCCACATGCGGCTGGGCATCGGCGCCGCGGGTGTCGACTTCCGCCACCACCGACAGGCCGGGACGCAGCAGGCCGGCCAGCGCGTTGTCGCGCGGCAGCGCGATCCGCACCGGTACCCGCTGCACGATCTTGGTGAAGTTGCCGGTCGCGTTCTCCGGCGGCAGCAGCGAGAACTTGGACCCCGACGCCGGGGCGAAGCTCTCCACGGTGCCGGTCAGATGGCGGTCGGGGAAGGCATCGACGGAAATGCTGACCTGCTGACCGGGGCGCATGTGCGCCAGCTGGGTTTCCTTGAAGTTGGCGACCACATACACGTCGGGCAGCGGCACCAGCGACAGCAGCTGCACGCCCGGCCGCGCATATTGGCCGACCTGGACGCCGCGGTTGCCGATCACGCCATCGACCGGCGCGCGGATCACGGTGTTGTCCAGATCGTTGCGCGCGGTCTGCAGCGTCGCCTGGGCCTGGGCCAGATGGGCCTCCGTCTCGGTGCGGGTGGCGTGCAGGACGTTGACCTGCTCGTTCTCAGACGCCAGCGCCGCCCGCGCCTTCGCCACCTGGGCCACCGCCTTGCGCAGGTCGGCGTCGGCGGTCTCCAGCTTCTGCCGGCTGGTCCAGCTGTCGCTGGCCAGCGACCGGCTGCGCTCGAACTCCTGCTGGGCGCGGCGCTGTTCGGCCTCGGCGCTCGCCAGTGTGGCGGCGGCCTGGTCGATCACCGTGCGCTGAAGCTCCAGCTTGCTGTCCAGCGTGCCGAGCGCCGCCTTCTGCGCGGTGACGGCGGCTTCGGCCTCCGCCACCTTGGCGCGAAAATCCTGGTCGTCCAGCACCGCCAGCACGTCGCCCGTCCGCACCAGCTGATTTTCCGCAACCCTCACGTCGCGGACATAGGCGGAAATCTTCGGGCTGACGACGGTGATGTCGCTCTGCACATAGGCATTGTCGGTCGACTCCAGGAACCGGCCCGTGGTCCACCAATGTTCGCCGGCGACGGCGCCACCTGCCAGCACAGCCAGCGCAACGCCCGACAGCACGATCTTCCGTACGCCATTCGCCATTGTCTCTATCCCCAATCCACCGCGGTCCGATCCGTATTCCGCCGATGCGCTCTTTCCGGCGCCGTCACGGAAAAGAAACTGAACCGTTCAGTTTAGTCTTGCCGGAAGATGGCGGACCGCCTATCTGTTGTCAAGACCGAACTGAACGGTTTAGTTTTTGGCAATTGATGTCAGGGGGCTTGTCGGGCGATGCGGAACGCGGTAGGGGCCAGGAACATGGACCGAGGCAGCATGGACTCCGGCGAGGCGCGCATGACCACATTGGTTGCCCCCACTCCAGAAGCAGGATCGAAGCAGGCCCAGATCATGGAGGCCGCAGGCACCCTGTTCCTGGAACATGGCTACAGCGCCGTCAGCATGGATGCGGTCGCCAAGAAGGCGAACGTGTCCAAGGCGACCCTGTACGCGCATTTCGGCAGCAAGGAGGAGCTGTTCCGGGCGATGGTCGCCTGCGAATGCGCGAACTCCGTCATGAGCAGCGTCTGGGACGAGGCGATGGACCTGCCGGCGGCGGACGGCCTGCGTCTGATCGGCCGCACCTTCGTCCGCTTCATCGCCTCGCCAAAGGCGCTGGGGGTCTACCGGATGGTGTTGGGCGAGGTGCTGCGCCAGCCCCAGCTTGCCCAGGCCTTCTATGAAAGCGGCCCGGCCGAGACCTTCCAGCGCGCCCGCCAGTTCATGGCCCATATGGCGGACAAGGGTGAATTGGCGATCACCGACTGCGATCTCGCCACCCACCAGTTCTTCGGGCTGCTGAAGGCCAACATGCACATGAAGCTGCTGCTGTGCCTGAGCGAGCGGCCGAGCGACGACGAGTTGGGGCGCTACGTCGACGCCGCCGTCGACCTGTTCGCCAAGGGCTATGCCCCGGACAAGAGTTGACGGCAAGCGTTCACGACGCGCGGTTGGCGCCAGCGGCAATCCACAGGCACTAACCGGGAATCCACGTGCAGAATTCGCCCCTTCGGCTTGTCACCGGCAAAGGCTTCCTATAGCTTGCCCATGGCATACCCGCGTAACGGTGCGTGACGGATTCGCCGATGGATTATGAGACCACCTTCATCGCGCAGGTCATCACCGTCATTGGCTTTGCCGTTGGGCTGTCGATCGTCGTTGCCTCAGGCCGCTATCCCCGTCATATCCGCAATTCCCTTCGTTCCTACTCCTACGGGAAATTCCTGCTGGGGTCCGCCTTCCTCATTGCCGGGCTGCGCGACGGTCAGGCGCCGGCACTTCTGATTCCGCTCGCCAACGGGATGGGGCTGGCGGGACTGACGATGAACTACACCAGTGTCCGCCATCTGCAGAGCCGTCCGGCCCGGCCCTATCTGCCTGTGGTCGTCGGACTGGTGGTGGCATCGCTCTGCCTGCTGCTTCTGCTTGCCGGCGGCGGCATCGCATCGGTCCGGATTCTGACGAGCGCGGCAACCTCCGCGGTGCTGTTGGCCATCGCATACGAGGTGCTCGTCCGCTACGAGGGGCGCGGAGTCCCCCATTATGTCACCGGCGTGATATGCGTGGCCATCACCATGGTCTATCTGCTCCGCATGACTGCCGGCATGATGCAGGAAGAGGCTCCGGTCGGCACCATGATCGACGACAGGGTGGAGCGCATCACCTTCCTGTTGACGATGCTGGCGACCGTGATCGGGGCAATCAATTATGTCCTGATGGCCAGCGACGAGTTCAACCGCGAGCTGTCCAAGCTCGCCCACACCGACGGGCTGACCGGCGCCCTGAACCGCCGCCGCCTGTTCGAAATGGGGGAGGTCGAATTCCGCCGGGCTCGTCGATATGGGCGGGACCTGACCGTGCTGGTGCTCGACATCGACCGGTTCAAATCGATCAACGACCACGCCGGCCACCCGTTCGGCGACCGGGTGATCCAGGCGGTGGTCGATTGCTGCACCGGGCAGATTCGGCACGAGGATGCCCTGGGCAGGATCGGCGGGGAGGAGTTCGCCATCCTGCTGCCCGAAACCGGGGCGGAGGCCGGCCGGATGCTGGCCGAGCGGCTGCGCTGTGCCATCGAACGGCAGCTGGCCCAGCTCGGTGCGGAAGCCGGGGTGACGGTGACCTGCAGCATCGGCGGCGTCAGCCTGACCAGGGAGCACAGCGAATTTTCCGATCTGATGGCCCAATCGGACACCGCCCTCTACGACGCCAAGCACGCCGGTCGCAATCAGGTGCGCTTCTTCCCCGAAGCGGCGCATCCGGTGCCCATGCCGGTATGACGCCCTCCTGATCCTGCAAACGGAGCCGGTTAGAAAAAACGGCCGGCGCACGGCCGCCTTTACCCGCGCGACCGCTTGCCGCATTATCCGCGCCGGTCCCCCGGACGGTTTGCCCCGCCCGATCTTTACGGGGTCCGATCCGGCTCCGTCCCTTCCGGCAACATCGGCGTAAGGTCGTGGTTCTTTCCAATCTCGGCTCCGGCGGCCTGGAGCCGCAGCGGTCGCAGCTGACGCTCGGCACGAAATTCAGGCTCATCAACTGGGGGCTGGTCCTGCTGATCTGCACGATCACCGGGGTCGGCGTCGGGCTGCTCTATTCCGCCGCCGGCGGCCATTGGAAGCCCTGGGCCCAGCCGCAGCTGGTCCGCGCCATTCCCGGCCTGGTCCTGATGCTGGGCATCGCGCTGGTCGACATCCGCCACCTGATGAAATCGGCCTATGTCATCTTCTTCGTCGTGCTCTGCCTGCTGATCGCGGTGGAGCTGATGGGACGGATCGGCATGGGTGCCCAGCGCTGGATCGACCTCGGCTTCTTCCAGCTGCAACCGTCGGAGCTGATGAAGCCGGCGCTGACGCTGGCGCTCGCCCGCTATTTCCATGGGGTGACGCTGGACCAGATCGGGCGGCCGCTTTTGCTGATCCCGCCCCTGCTTCTGGTCTTCACGCCGGTGGCCTTCGTGCTGATGCAGCCGAACCTCGGCACCTCGTTGCTGCTCATCATGGGGAGCGGCGCCATCTTCTTCGCCGCTGGCGTCCGGGTGTGGAAGTTCCTGCTGGTCATCGGCAGCGGCCTCGGCGCCATCCCTGTGGCCTGGGAATTCCTGCACGATTACCAGAAGCAGCGCGTCTACACCTTCCTCGATCCGGAGACCGACCCGCTCGGCGCCGGCTACAACATCCTGCAGTCGAAGATCGCGCTGGGTTCCGGCGGGCTGTTCGGCAAGGGCTTCATGTCCGGCTCGCAGAGCCAGCTGATGTTCCTGCCGGAAAAGCACACCGACTTCATCTTCGTCGTCCTGGCCGAGGAGTTCGGCATGGTCGGGGCCGCCACGCTGCTGGCGCTCTATGTGCTGCTGTTTATCTATGGCTGGGTGATCGCACTGAACAGCCGCAGCCAGTTCGGCCGGCTGGTCGCCGTCGGCATGACCGCGCAGTTCTTCCTCTACGTCTTCGTCAACGTGGCGATGGTGATGGGGCTGATTCCGGTCGTCGGCATCCCGCTGCCGCTGGTGTCCTACGGCGGCTCGGCGATGATGACGCTGATGATCGGCGTCGGCCTTCTGCTCAGCATGTCGGTCCACCGCGACGTGCGCATCCCCAAAAGCGGCGTCACCGACGTCTGACGGTCCGATACCGATCGGCTGAGGTACGCCGGCCGGCGGCTGGGCGCACCCCGCCCGCGCGGTTGCCGCCCCGCCCCTCGCTTGCGATATCGGGGTGCAGGCAGACCGAAATTTCAGGTCGGCCCGGCAGCAGCGGGAGGAACGGCCATGCGGAGAATCGCCACGGAACTTGGCGGGCGAACGAGTGGGCGGGTCACGGCCCTGATCGGCGCAGGCCTCGCGGCCTTGCTGGCTAGCTCTCTTTTCTCCGGCGGTGGACCGGCGCTGGCAGACTCCCTGTTCAGCCACGTCGGCGGCAGTTTCAGCGAGACGTCGGGCTCCTTCGATCCCTCGCGCTGGCAGCGGTCGGACGGCTGGAAGGCGGGCGGGCACATGAACTGCACCTGGAGCCGCGCCAACGTCACCTCCGGCAAGGGTCACCTCGCCCTGACGGTGGACGACCGCATCACCGGCTACGACCGCTATTCCTGCGGCGAATATTCGACGCACCGCTTCTACGGCTATGGCGCCTACACGGTGTCGCTGAAGGCGGTGAAGGCCGACGGGGTGATGACCTCAGTCTCCCACTACACCGGCCCGCCCTTCGGCGATCCCTGGGACGAGATCACGCTGGGCATCGCCGGCAAGGACACCACCAAGCTGGAGATCAGCTACGTCGTCAACGGCGTCGGGCACCGCAATGCGGTGGTCGATCTGGGGTTCGACGCCGCGAAGGGCTTCCACAGCTACGGCTTCGACTGGAAGCCCGACGGCATCGTCTGGACCGTGGACGGCAAGCCGGTACACGAGGTCTCCGGCCGGCCGGAGCAGTTGCCGCGCATGCCGGGCCGGCTGATGCTGCGCTTCTGGAGCGCGTCCGGCGACACCCAGTGGCTGCGCCGCTTCACCTATCCCGGCCATCCCCTGACCGCCGAGGTCGCCTCCGTCACCTTCCGCGAGGACCCGGCGAACCTCAGCAACTGAGGAGCCGGGCTCAGTCCAGCGCTTCGGCGCCCAGGTAGGATTCGACGACGCGGGGGTCGGCAACGACCTCCGCCGGGACGCCGTCGGCGATCTTCTCGCCATGGTCCAGCACCACCACGCGGTCGGACAGCGCCATCACCGCGCGCATGACATGCTCGATCATCAGGATGGTCAGCCCCTCGCGCCGGTTCAGGTCGCGCAGGACCTCGACCATCCGGTCGACCTCGGTGGGACGCAGTCCCGCCAGCACCTCGTCCAGCAGAAGCAGGGTCGGACGGGTGGCCAGCGCGCGGGCGACCTCCAGCCGCTTGCGGTCGGGCAGCGTCAGGCTTCGGGCCGGGCGGTTGGCCTGGTCGGCCAGTTCCAGCCGCTCCAGCACCGCGCGGGCCTGGATGCGCGCGGTCTCCACCGACCGTTCGCGGGCCAGCGCACCGACCACGACATTCTCCTCCACCGTCAACTGGCCGAACGGCTTGACGATCTGGAAGGTGCGGCCGATCCCGGCGGCGCAGACCTGATTGGGCTTCAGCCCCGTCAGGTTGCGGCCCTTCAGCGTGACACGGCCCTCGTCGGGCGGAAAGACGCCGGCGATCAGGTTGAAGGTGGTGGTCTTGCCGGCACCGTTCGGGCCGATCAGCGCGAGGATGCGCTCCTCCGGCACGGTGAAGCTGACCTCCGACACCGCCTTCAGCCCGCGGAAGCACTTCGACAGGCCCTCGACCTCGAGCAATGCGGCCATCTCAGGCACCCTCCCCCGGCTGGCGGACAAGACGCAGGCGGCGGGCCAGCCAGGGCCAGACACCCTCCGGCCGGAAAACCACGATCACCACCAGCGCCGCGCCGTAGAACAACTGCTTCAGGCCGGGCAAATCCAGCCCGCCGGCCTCGATCAGGAAGGTCAGCGCCTCGCCCAGCGGGGTCAGGATGAAGGCGCCCAGGATCGGCCCGACCAGCGTGCCGATGCCGCCGACGATGGCCGGCAGGATGATCTCGATGGAGCGGCCCATGGAGAAGACCTGCTCCGGGAACAGGTTGTTGAAATAGAAGGCCTGGAACACCCCGCCCAGCGCGGTCAGGGCGGAAGACACCGCCACCGCGGTCATGCGGGCGCGGAACAGGTCGACGCCCGACGCCTCCGCCGCGTCCGGCTCCTCGCGCACCGCCAGCCACTGGTAGCCCAGCCGGCTGTGCAGCAGCACCCGCGACAGCAGCAGCGCTCCCACCACCAGCGCCAGCGCCACGTAATAGAACAGCACCGGCGAGCCGCGCAGGTTCAGCGGATCGCTCGCCCCCGCCTCCACCGGCAGGAAAAACCCGCCGGAGCCGCCGACCCAGGTGATGTGGTCGAAGCCGATGCGCGCCACCTCGGCGAAGGCGATGGTCAGCAGGGCGAAATGCACGCCCTTCACCCCAAAGCGGAAGCCCAGGAAGCCGATGATGCAGCCGGCCACCACCGCCACCAGCATCGCCAGCACCATGCCGGCCCAAGGGCCCACGCCGAAATGAACGAACAGCGCGGCGCTGACATAGGCGCCCAGGCCGACATACAGCGCATGGCCGAGCGACAGCAGGCCGGAAAAGCCCATCATCACGTTCCAGGCCTGCCCGACATAGGCGAACCACAGCACGGTGGTCAGCACCGACACCAGATAGCGGTCGGCGACGAAGGGCGCCACCGCCAGCCCCAGCGCCGCCAGCACCAGCAGCACCATCCCTCGTCCGGTCACTCCCGAAAGCCCGCTCATGACCGTTTCCCCAACAGCCCTTGCGGGCGCAGCAGCAGCACCACGATCAGCACCCCGTAGCTGAACAGGGATTTCAGGGACGGTGTCAGCAGGAAGCCGGCCAGCGCCTCCGACATGCCGATCAGCACGCCGCCCAGCAACGCGCCGGGCAGGCTGCCCAGCCCGCCGACGATGACGATGATGAAGCTGAGAAGCGTGTATTCCGGCGCCAGCTGCGGCCGGGCGTCGACCAGCAGAGTCATCAGCGCGCCGGCCACCCCGACCACGGCGGCGCCGATGCCGAAGGTCAGCGCATAGAGGCCGTCGATGTTCAGCCCGACCACCCGGGCGCCCAGCGGGTTGTCGGCGCAGGCGCGGATCGCCTTGCCGGTCCGGCTGAAGCGGAAGAAGGCGAACAGCGCCGCCGCCACCACGATGGCCGCCGCCCCGGCGCGCAGCCGCACGGCATCCAGCAGCATCGGCCCGATCTCCACCGTGTCGAAGCTGTAGGGCACCTGGACGTTGCGGGCGTCGGGGCCGAACAGCATCAGCATGGCGTTGACCAGGATGGTGGCGACGCCCAGCAGCAGGATGAACTGCATATGCTCCGGCCGCTCGACGAACTTGTTCACCAGCCCGCGCTGCAGAAGCCAGCCGCAGACGAACAGCAGCGCCGCCATGATCGGCGCCGACAGCAGCGGGTCCAGCCCGAGCCAGCCGCCGAGCAGCACGGCGCCGTACATGCCCGCCACCATCATCTCGCCATGGGCGAAGTTGACGACGCGCACCACGCCGAAGATGACCGACAGGCCGAGCGCCGCCAGCCCATAGACCAGGCCGGTCAGCAGGCCGGAGGCCGCGATGTTCAAATAATAGTCGATCGGCATGGGCGGCGGATTGTCCGAACGGTTAGGTTCTGCGGGTTAGCAGTCCGCAGGCATGCAGGCAAGCCAGAATGACCGTAGCGGCCTCCAATCTGCCTTTCCGGCTATGGCTGTCCGGCCAGCCGCATCCCGCGCCGCAAGCCGGCGATCCGTTCCGCCACGTCCGCCAGCCGGCGTTCGAGAGCCGTGGTCAGGCAGGACCGCGCCGCCGCGGCCACCGCCGGGTCGCCCTCGGTCCCGGCGCGGATCCAGCACAGCGCGGCAACCCGCTCGTGGAAGCGGCGTTCGTCCTGGATGAGGTCGTAGGACGCCGCGGCGCGGGCCGCCGGATCGGCGATGCCGGTCAGGAACCGCTCCTGCGCCCCACGGGCGCGGCCGTCGAGCAGGGTGAGTGCGGGGACGTCGCAGATCATCCGCCGCGATGGCGCCGTCACCGTGGCGCAGCGCGGATCGGCGACCGGCGCGGGTGGCGGCTCCGGCTCCGGCGCCGGCACAGCGGGCATGGTGGAAGCAGGAACGACGGCTGCCGGCTGCGGGCGCACTACGGACGGCGGGACCGCCTTGACCGCAGCCGGCAGCGTCCTCGCCTGCGGAGGCGCCGGCCGTTCCGGCATGCTCCCGCCCAGCGAGTCCCGTACCACACGCACCGGCGTGCCGACCTCCGTCGCCGCGAAGACCGTTTCGATATCCGCGGGCAGCATGCGGAAACAGCCGCCGCTGGCTCGCCTGCCCACCGAATCCGGCTCGTTGGTGCCGTGGATGGCGATGGCCGGCCAGCCGAGGTCGAGCGCGAACTTGCCCAACGGGTTGTTCGGCCCCGGCGGCACCGCCCGCGGCAGCGATGGCTTGTCGCGCCGCTGGTGCGCGGTCGGCCGCCATGTCGGATCGCGGCGCTTGCGCAGGATGGTGCTGTCGCCGACCGGGATCGGCACGCCGGGACGGCCAATGGCTACCGGGAAACTGCGGACATTGCCGTCGGAACCGGTCAGGTACAGCCGGCGGTCTGCAAGGCTGATGGCGATCGTCGGCCCGCCGGTGGCCTCCTCGACCGTCCCTTCCATCGGCGGGGACGCAGCGGCTCCCATGGCGGCCCCCGTGGCACCCGATATGGCGCCCGCGATGGCGAGCAGGCCCCAGAAAAGACACCGTGCCAGGATGCCCGCAATGGCTGTTGTCGGTCGGGGGATGATGCCGCGGCTGCGGCCTCCCCGAATGGTCGTAGGTCTACGCATGCGGAAAGTTGATCGCGTGTCCCCTAAAACAGAGTAAACAGCATGGGACGACGGTCTCCGGGAGATGGGGGCCGCCCCGACAGCAAGGACGTGCATCATGGACCAGATCGAGCAGACGTTGGCCGTCGCGACGGAACACCACCGCGCCGGCCGCACCGCGGAGGCCGAGCGGCTGTACCGCGACGTGCTGGACGCTTCGCCCGGCCATCCGGACGCTCTCCATCTGCTTGGGGTCATCGCCCTGCAATCCGGCCGGGCGGAGGAAGCGGTCGACCGAATCTCCCAGGCGGTGGCCGGCGACGACAGCTCTCCCCTGTTCCACGCCAATCTGGGCCACGCCCTGCATGCCTCCGGCCGACAGCGCGAGGCGGCGCTCAGCTTCGCCCGCGCCCTGAGCCTGCTGACCAACGAAGGCGAGGGCTGGGGCAATGTCGGCGCGCTTGCGAATCTGATCCGCCGCTATGACGACGACATCCGCGCCGACGCCGCGGCGGAGGTCGATGCCCGCTATACCATGGGCGACGTGATGCGGCGCCAGTCCCTGCTGTTCCTGCTGAGCGGTGACATCGCCTATTACCGCAATCTGGTGAACACGGCGCTGGAAGACCCCCTTCGCTTCTCCGTGCCCTCCATGCATTACGCCTATTGGGGCATCGCCCTGCGGCTGTTCCAGGGCGATGCGCGCAAGGGCGACGTCGGCGCCTTCACCAATGGCGAGTTCCGCCGTTTCTACCGGCTTCTGGTGGAGGAGACCGCGCGCCGCTACGCCCTGGAGGCCCGCCTGCGCCGGACATCTCCGCGCGCGGCGGTGAAACGGGTCGCGCTGATAACCAACCAGATGCTGGGCGAAGGCCACCAGCCCACGGCCGATGCCTTCGATTACGCCCGCCGGCTGCAGGACGACCATGGCTGCGAGGTGCTGATCGTCAATCCCAACGCCATGGCGGTGGAGGGGGAGAACGGCTTCGTCCCCGAATACAGCTACAACGTCACCGAGGATTATGACGGCGAGCAGACCATCTCCGCCCAGGGCGCGAACGTCCGCATGCTGTCCTTCCCGCAGCCGCGCTTCGACGAGGAGAAGCTGACCGCCATCGTCGACGCGGTGGAGCGGTTCGACCCCGACGTGATCGTCGCCTTCGGCGGGTCCAACACTGTGGCCGACCTGTTCGCAGGCAGCCGCCCGGTGGTCTTCCTGCCGACCTCCAGCGGCCTGTCGCCCTCGCTCGCCACCCTCCTGCTGGGCTATGCGCCGGAGGACGATGCCGCCGGCTGGCCGGAGGAGGCGCGGGCGCGCTTCCGTCCCTTCTCCTTCGGCTGGACGCTGCCCGCCGCCGGTCCCGCACGCAGCCGCGCGGATTTCGGCCTGCCCGCGGACGGGCCGCTTTACGTCGTGGTCGGCAACCGTCTGGACCAGGAGGTCGGGCCGGAATTCCTGGAGACGCTCGACCGCCTTCTCGACCGCGTGCCGGATGGGCAGGTCGCCTTCGCCGGCGCGGTGACAGAGTTGCCCGGCCGGATCGCCGCCACCCGCAACGCGGCGCGGATGCATGCACTGGGCAATGTCGAAGGCATTCGCGGGCTGTACGGCGTGGCAACGGTCTACCTCAACCCGCCGCGCCAGGGCGGCGGCGGCAGTGCCGCATTCGCATTGGCGGACGGCCTGCCGGTGGTGGCTTACGCCCGGGGCGATGTCGCCGGCGTCGTCGGGCCGGCCATGACCGTCACCGACGAGACGGCCTTCCTGGAACGCGCCGTGGCGCTTGGGCAGGACTCCGCCGCACGGGCGCAGGCGGCAGAGGCGGCGCGGACGCGCTTTGCCGAAACGGCCGACCGCGCGCGGTCGGTGGAACGGCTGCTGGACTACGCGCGCGAGGCGCAGGGACTGTTCTGAGGCGAAGCCCCGCCGGTTCCCCAAAACAGTTCCGCCCGGCTTTCCCACGAAACAATGCTTCGTGGGAAAGCCGGGCGGTCAAGTTTCAGGGCATCGGCCGCGAACGGCGCGTCACGCGGTCACGGATCAGTCTTCACTGGTCATAAGTGCCGGCCCCGACGATGTAACGGCCGTCGCGGGTGATGTAGGAATGCTTGTGCTCGACCTTGTTGGTCTGGCGGTTCAGCCAGACATAGTCGATGACGGCGTTCGGCTTTTCCTTGGTTTCAGAGATCATTGACTGGACGATGGGCTTGCCTTCGGCGTCCTTCAGATTGGCGGCGTCGGTACCGGCCAGCTTCGGGTTGGCGCCGGAGGCCACGTAACGGCCGTCGGTGTCGAAGACGAAGACATACAGCTCACCGCGGCGGAAGCTGCCCTTGGGGTCCTGGAAGGCCTTGGTCGCCTCATCCGGCCCCTTGGCCTTCAGGTAGGCGACGGCGTCGGCGACCAGCGACTTCGCCTGTTCCGGCGTGGCGTGATCGGCCGCGAAGGCGGGAGCGGCCAGCAGGGCGGCCGCGACGGCGACCAGTGATGCGGTTCTGCGAATCATGGATGACCACCTTGGATGTGAAGCGTGGAAGGGAAGAACCAATGATCCGGCAGGGGTCATTCCTCGTGCACGGTTTCCAGCCAGGAACGGATCGACCACAGAGCCTCCTGGCCCAGCGCCTCGCCGAACTTCGGCATATAGGTCACGCCGTTGCGGATCGAGCCGTTGGTGACGCGCTCCTTGAACCACTCGTCGCCGGCATCGCCCTTTTCCAGATAACGCAGGTCGGGAGCGATGCCGCCGGACACCGCACCCAGGCCGTGGCAGCGCGCGCAATTCTGGTTGAAGGCCGACGCGCCGATCTCGATGGCGCGCTCGTTGCCGCGGTAGGGATTGCTGTCCCGCCAGGTCTCGCCCAGCTTATCCAGCCCGGTGGTGTCGACCGGCTGGGGAACGACATCGCCATGGGCATAGACCAGACCGGGGAGAGCGACGGCGCCGATCAGACCAACGGCGGCGGCAAGTCGAATAATCCGTGCATTCATGAGAAAGACGTTCCCTCTGTTTCTAGCCGCCCTGCGGCCTTTGCTTCGCATGAGCAGACGTTATCAGCAGTGGGACCTACGAATAATTGGACTATGGTAGGACATCGGTGAAAAGATAACGAAATCGTCTAGATAGGGGCAGGCACGGAAATGGGCGGACCGGATTGCTCCGGCCCGCCCCCTTCCCGCTTGGCCGCTCTTGCGGTCAGGCCTTCGGCAGCTTGAAGACCCAGAGCGAACCGCCCTGGTTGATGTCCTTCACCAACTTGGCGACGTCGCCTCCCCACAGCGGCACCGCACCACCCCAGCCGGAGACCACGGCGACATACTGCTCGCCGTCCATCTTCCAGGTCACCGGGCTGCCGACCACGCCGGAGCCGGTCTGGAACTTCCAGACTTCCTTGCCGGACTTAGCGTCGAAGGCCTTCAGATAGCCTTCCGGCGTGCCGGTGAAGACCAGATTGCCGGCGGTGGTCAGGACGCCGCCCCACAGCGGGGCCGGGTTCTTGTATTCCCAGACGATCTTGCCGGTCTTCGGATCGACGGCACGGAGCGCGCCGATATAATCGTCATACAGCGGCTTGATGGTGAAGCCTGCGCCGAGATAGGCCGCACCCTTCTTGTAGGTGATCGGCTCGTTCCAGATGTCCATGCCCCACTCGTTGGCCGGGACATAGAACAGCTCGGTCTGCGGGTTGTAGGCCATCGGCATCCAGTTCTTGGCGCCCAGGAAGGCGGGAGCCGCGAAGACCGATTTGCCCTTGGCATCATGCGCATCGCCGGTGGCGGGCGCGCCGGGCCGGTTGTCGTCGTTGTAGATCGGACGGCCGGTCTCGATGTCGATGCCCTTGGCCCAGGTGATCTTGGTGACGAAGGGCGAGGCGTTGATCAGCTTACCGTTGGTGCGGTCGATGACGTAGAAGAAGCCGTTGCGGTCGGCCTTGCCGCCGGCCTTGATGACCTTGCCGTCCTTCTTCAGGTCGAAGGACACGAACTCGTTGACACCGTCGAAGTCCCAGCCGTCATGCGGCGTGGTCTGGTAGTGCCACTTGATCTCGCCATTGTCCGGATTGATGGCCAGCGTGGACGAGGTGTAGAGGTTGTCGCCGGGGCGCAGGTGCGAGTTCCAGGGCGCCGGGTTGCCGGTGCCGAAGAACAGCGTCTTGGTCTCCGGGTCATAGGTGCCGCCCAGCCAGGTGGCGCCGCCGCCGGTCTTGTACATGTCGCCCGGCCAGCTGGCATTGGTCTTGCCGGTGACGGTCGACTCCTTGCCGTTCAGCGTGCCCATGTTGCCTTCGATGGTCGGGCGCTGCCAGACCAGCTCGCCCGTTTCGGCATCGCGGGCCTCGACCATCCCGATGACGCCGAACTCGCCGCCGGAATTGCCGGTGATGATCTTGCCGTCGATGATCAGCGGGGCGGCGGTGTTGGAATAGCCTTCCTTGTATTCCTGCAGCTTCTTGTTCCACACCACCTTGCCGGTCTCGCGGTTCAGCGCGACGAGGCGGGCGTCCAGCGTGGCGAAGTAGATCTTGTCCTTGTAGATCGCAGCACCGCGATTCACGACGTCGCAGCAGGGCATGATGCCGTCGGGCAGGCGGTGGTTGTATTCCCACTTCTTGTGGCCGGTGCGGGCATCGACCGCATAAAGGCGGGAGTAGGAACCGGTGACGTAGATGGTGCCGTCATAGATGATGGGCTGGGCTTCCTGGCCGCGCTGCTTCTCGCCGCCGAAGGAGAAGGACCAGACCGGGACCAGCTTCTTGACGGTGTCGGCGTTGAGATCGGTCAGCGGGCTGAAGCGCTGGGCCTGTGGCCCCATGCCATAGGTCAGGACCGCTTCGGTGTTGGTGGCGCTCTTCAGCAGATCGTCGCTGGACGGGCCGGCAGCGTCGGCGGCCAGGACGCCGGTGGCGCTGAACGCGGTCAGCGAGGCTGCCAGGGCGAGACTTGTAACCAGGCGCTTCATATGCGGTTGCCTCCCAAAACTGATGATGACGGCACCGCCCGGCGCATGACCCGTCCGTTGCCGCCGGACGGGCGGGTCCAGCGGGCGAAAGCGGGATCGGGGGCGGCTTTTTAAGCTTTTGACGGCCGAAGGGACCGCGTCGCTTTACGATATCGGCAGTGTAGACGGATGATCGGTTGGGTAAATTGTCGGATAGTAGCAGGCGTAAGCGTCAGCCCACCGCGCTTCACCCCCGCGCTTCACCCGCCGCGCTTCAATTGACCCGCGGCATAGCAGCTTGCTCGATCTTCGGCCAGAGATGGGCGACGGAGCGGCGATACTCTTCGCGAAGCACGTCCAGCACTTCGAATCGCTCAGGTATCGGCAGTTCCAACGCTTCCGCCATGTCGAGTCCGGAGTCCACCGCATGGCGCAGCGTCCCGTCCAGCCAAGTCAGCCAGTCGCGCGTCTGGGCGACGCAGGCCTTGTCCGACCGGATGTGCCCGTGATTGGGCACCAGCAAACGGATGTCCAGGCCATCGACCGTGTCCAGTTCCTTCAACCAGTCGGCGACGGTGGCGTGCGGCGTCGTCGGGGTGCGGTCGCAGAAGACCACGCCGCCGGCGAACAGCACGCCCGTCGTCTCGTCCAGGATCATCAGGTCGGCGGCGGTGTGTCCGCTCAGCGGGATCAACCGCAGCCGGTGGTCGCCGAACCTGACGGTCGAGCCATAGACAGGCTCGGTCGGCACCGTCACCTCGGTGCCGCGCATCCAGTCGCCGACCAGCCGGTACATGTTGTCGGCGATGCCGCTCCCCTCCTCCTGGATGCCGGCGATGGTGCCGGGCAGGGCCGCGATGGGCACATCGGCGAAAGCCTGGGACCCCAGCCAATAGTCGGGGTGCAGGTTGCTGATGAAGACCTTGCGGATCGGCTTTTCGGTGACCTTGCGGATGGCCGCGCGCATCTCCTCGCCATAGCGGCGGGACGGACCGGTCTGGATGACGATCACCCCGTCGGCCGTGACGATGAAGCCGGAATTCAGGATGTTGCCGCCGTTGGCGCGGGTGAAATGCTTGGTCGAGCCTTCGAAGACATAGGTGTCGGGGGCGATGCGCGTCGGCTTCAGATCATAGGTCAGCGGCCCGGCCGCCCGTGCCGATCCCGTCGCCGCGCCGACCATCATGACGGCGGCAAAGGCGGTGGTCAGCGCCAGCCGGCGCAGAAGCGTCATGCTCATTGCCCGACACTCCAGGGCTGGTCGGCGGGCTTCAAGGACATCGCCGGCCTCATCGCAGGTTGGGCGCCGGGCGGCGGCATAGGGATCGTCGCGCGGATCTCGCCGCCCTGGTTGTCTCGGCCGCGCAGCACCAGCGCCGTTGCGTCCGGCGGTGGACGCACGTCCAGCGAATAGACCGGGTTCTCCGACACCGGTTCCAGGCTGTCGATCCGCGCAAGTTCCGGCGAACCGCCGGGGGTCTGCGCATCGACCCGTAGGGTCTCGATGAAATAGGCGGGAATGCCGTCGACCAGACCGGTGTCGTTGGGGTGGCGGATGCGCAGCCGCAGCCGCGCCACCCCATCGGTGTCCGCCGGCCACAGCCGGGCCTGCACCTCGCCGACATGGTCGGCCCAATCCTTCTGGGCATAGGAGGCCGGCGGCGCGCTGCAGCCGCCACCCGCCGCATCCACCATCACGCCGGAGACATGCCACACCCCGTCCGCGGTCCGCGCCGCACCACGCACGGCGGTGGCCTGTTGAATCTTGATGCGGGTGGCAATGTAGGGCGCGGCTGTGCCGGGATGGTAGCGCAGCACCAGCGGGAAGGGGTTGAGGTCGGCGATCGCCACCATCTCCACCACGTGGCCCAGCGCCGTGGCATCGACCGAAACCGGCACCGCGCGCGTGTCCTCCGCCGCCGCCGGGGCGTTGACCCGGACGGCATCGTCGAAAACGACCGGCGCGCCGGCAAAATACTGGTCGCGCAACGCCTCCCACATCACCGAGTTCAGCGGGTCGGACGGAGAGCCTGCGGCGAACGCGACGCCTGCGGCGACGATCATCGCGCCGGCCAATCCTGCTTGGTAAAGGGCGTGTCCCATCCATCTCCTCCCGACCGGCCAGGTTCCTTCCGTCCCGCTCACTCCACCAGCGGCGGCGGCGTGTGGATGACGCCGTAGGCGGCGAAGATTCGGCCCATCGTCCCGTCCTCGGTCAGCGCCGTCACCGCGTCGCCGATGCTGTAGGCGAGGTCGCGGGAGTTTTCCTTGGTCGCCATGCCGATGTTCCAGTTGGAGGTCATCATGCCCGGCAGGGTCACGGTGGTGACCGGGAACTGCTCGGACCGCGCACCCAGCGCCGCCTGCACCTGGCTCAGCGGCGCCAGCACCGCCGCCGCCTCGCCGGAGGTCAGCTTCCCGATGGCGGCCTCGGGCGTCGGGCAATGGATGACGCGGCTTCGCAGCCGGCCACCCTGCAGGCCCAGAAGGAAGAAGTCGGGAACGCTGTCGATCTCCACCGCGATCGGTTCGTCCGGCAGGGTCGCCAGCATGGCGGAGCGCACCCGCTGCGGGTCGCGGGCGAGCGCGAACACCTCGTGATGATAGGGGCCGAACAGCACGGCTTCCGGATTCATCAGCCCGAACTGCTTGTCATAGGGGATGTGCATCATGATGTCGGCCAATTCGCCGCCGAACAGGCTGCCGCGCCAGACCGCCACCCGCAGATCGTCCGACACCGTCTCGCCGGGAATTTGCTCGTAGATGTCGGCCTTGACGCCCAGCTTCTCCGCGATCGCCTTGGCCAGATCGACGTCGATGCCCACCAGCTTGCCGTCGCGCTGGAAGGAGAAGGGCGGGAAGTCGCGGTAGACCGCCACGCGCAGCCGGCCACGCTCCATCACCTCGTCCAGCGGCCGGGCGGCGGCACTCCGCGGAACGCCGAGTGCGGACGCGATTCCGACAGCGGCACAGCTTGCGGCCAGTCCGGACAGGAATCGGCGGCGGGTCACATACGCCATGGCAAGTCCCGGCAGTGGTGGTTTCATCATGGAACGGGCTGCCAGGATAGCGATCGTTCCGTCACGCCAATAATTGGACTTTCGTACAAGACGGAGTCCCTCTCCCGCCGCCGCCTGTCCATCCTTCCATAGTCGCATTCCGCCGTCCGGATTCGCCCGATAGGCTGCACACCAAACAGTTGGCGTTCCGACGGATATGATGACCAAGCCCCGCCTCCCTGGCCTTCTCCGCAGCGCATCGCTGGCCGCCCTCGCCGCGGTCCTGCTGGCCGGAACGCCTGATGCCGGTGCCGCAGCCCAGACCGCCGGTGCCGATTCCATCTCCGAGATCCGCATCGGCCTGCTGTCGCAGACGCCGGAACCGCCGCCCTCCGTCGCCAACCCCGACGAGCCGGCGGCCGACGACGGTCTGGCCGGCGCCACGCTCGCCATCGCCGACAACAACACGACCGGCAAGTTCCTCAAGCAGGCCTTCCTGCTCGACAGCGTGGAGGTTCCGCCGGACGGCGATGCCGCCGCCGCCCTGCGCGAGTTGGCCGGCCGCGGCGACCGCTTCGTCATCGTCGACGCGCCCGGCACCACGGTAGAGGCCCTGTCGAAGCTGCCGGAGGCCCGCAACCTGCTGCTGCTGAACGCCAACGCGCCCGACGACGCACTGCGCGGCGGCGCCTGCGCCGCGAACCTCGTCCATGTGGCGCCCAGCCGGGCGATGCTGGCCGACGCGCTCGGCCAATATCTGGTGAAGAAGCGCTGGCCGCGCTGGTTCCTGGTCACCGGACGCCGGCCGGAGGACAAGCTGTATGCCGACGCGATCCGCCGCACCGCCAAGCGCTTCGGCGCGCAGATCGTGGCGGAGAAGGAATGGACCGCCGACAGCGACGTCAACCGCACCGCCGAATCCGAAATCCCGGTCTTCACCCAGGCCAAGGCCTACGACGTGCTGATCGTCGCCGACGAGGTTGGGGAATTCGGCGATTACCTGTCCTACCGCACCGCCGATCCGCGCCCGGTCGCCGGCACCCAGGGGCTGGTCCCCACCGTCTGGCACCGCACCCACGAGCAATGGGGCGCAGCACAGCTGCAATCCCGTTTCAAGGCCGCGGCCAAGCGCCCGATGACCGCGCGCGACCACAATGACTGGACCGCCGTCCGCGTGGTGGGCGAGGCTGCCGCCCGCACCCGCTCCGCCGATCCCGACCGCCTGATCGCCTTCATCCAGTCGCCCGATTTCACCATGTCGGCCTTCCGCGGCGCACCGCTCAGCCTGCGGCCCTGGGACGGGCAGTTGCGCCAGCCGGTGCTGCTGGCCGCCGACCGGTCTGTGGTGTCGGTATCGCCGCAGGAGGGCTTCCTGCACCCGCGCACCGAACTGGACAGCCTGGGCTACGACCAACCGGAAACGCTCTGCAAGACACGAGGAAAGACCACGCCATGACCGCCGCCCGCTTCACCGGCATTTCCTTAGCAGCCCTGGCCACCGCCCTCCTGGCGTCTGCCGCCTCGGCCCAGACCATCTATGTGTCGAACGAGAAGGACAACACCCTGTCGGTGATCGACGGCAAGACCATGGCGGTCACCGACACGATCAAGGTCGGCAAGCGCCCGCGCGGCATCACCCTGTCGAAGGACAGCACCCAGCTGTTCATCTGCGCCAGCGACGACCATGCGGTGCAGGTCCTCGACCTCGCCAGCAGAAAGATCGTCCACAACCTTCCGTCCGGCGAGGATCCCGAACAGTTCGCCCTCAGCCCCGACGGCAAGAGCCTGATCATCGCCAACGAGGACAGCAACATCGTCACCGTGGTCGACGTGTCCTCGCGCAAGGTCGCCTTCCAGGTCGATGTCGGGGTGGAGCCGGAGGGGATGGACGTCAGCCCCGACGGCCGGTGGGGCGTCAACACCTCCGAGACGACCAGCATGGTCCACTGGATCGACATGGAAAAGCGGCAGGTGGTCGACAACACGCTGGTCGGCCCCCGCCCGCGCTACGCCCAGTTCACCAAGGACGGTTCGCAGCTGTGGGTTTCGTCGGAGATCGGCGGCACCGTCAGCGTCATCGACACCGCCACCCGCAAGGTCACGAAGGTCGTTGATTTCCATATCAAGGGCGTCGCCAAGGACCGCATCCAGCCGGTGGGCGTCAAGCTGACCGACGACGGCCGCTATGCCTTTGTGGCGCTCGGGCCCGCCAACCACGTCGCGGTGGTGGACGCCAAGACCTTCGAGGTGAAGGATTACCTGCTGGTCGGCCGTCGCGTCTGGCAACTGGCTCTGACGCCCGACCAGAAGACGCTCTACACCACCAATGGGGTCAGCGGCGACGTATCGGTGATCGACGTCGATGCCCTGAAGGTGACGAAGACGGTCAAGGTCGGTCGCTATCCCTGGGGCGTGGCGGTCAAGGGGTGAGACGAACAGGGGCCGAGGCGGAGAGGAACGGTGGAATGACGGTGCCGGCACTGGATGTCGAAGGACTGCGCCACAGCTATGGCGGAAACCGGCTCGCGCTGGAGGATGTCGGCTTCCGCGTAATGCCCGGCGCCTTCACCTGCCTGCTCGGCCCCAACGGCGCAGGCAAGAGCACGCTGTTCGCGCTCGCCACCGGCCTGCTGCGGCCGACCGCCGGACGGGTGCACATCCACGGCCACGATATCATGCAGGCACCTGGCGACGCGCTGGCCCATCTTGGCGTGGTGTTCCAGCAGCCGACCCTCGACCTCGACCTGACGGTGGTGCAGAATCTGCGCTATTTCGCGGCCCTGCACGGCATCGGCCGGCGCGAGGCCGACCGGCGGATCGAAGCGGAACTCACCCGACTGTCCCTTTTCGAACGGCGGGCCGAAAAGGTCCGCGCGCTGAACGGCGGCCACCGCCGGCGGGTGGAGATCGCCCGCGCCCTGCTGCACCGCCCCACCCTGCTGCTGCTGGACGAACCGACGGTCGGGCTGGACATCCCCGCCCGCCGCACTCTGATCCGTCATGTCCATGCCTTGTGCGCGGAGGATGGAATCGCCGTGCTGTGGGCCACCCATCTGATCGACGAGATCGACCCCACCACCGACCATGTGGTGGTCCTGCACCGTGGCCGGGTTCGCGCCAATGGGCCGGTCGCCGCGGTGAATGAAGAGACCGGCTGCGCCACCGTGGCGGAGAGCTTCGACCGGCTGACCGCCGCACGCCCCATTGCCGAGGTGGAGACCGCAGCATGACCGGCCGGCGGTTCGGGGGATGGTGGATCGCCTTTCAGGGCATCGTCGCGCGCGAGGTGCTGCGCTTCGTGCATCAACGCGAACGCTTCCTCGGCGCGCTGGTCCGGCCGCTGGTGTGGCTGTTCGTCTTCGCGGCGGGGTTCCGGGCCGCGCTCGGCATCGCCATCATCCCACCCTACGAGACCTACATCCCCTACGAGGTCTACATCGTGCCGGGGCTGATCGGTATGATCCAGCTGTTCAACGGCATGCAGGGCTCGCTGTCGATGGTCTACGACCGCGAGATGGGCAGTATGCGAATCCTGCTGACCAGCCCGCTGCCCCGTGCCTTCCTTTTGCTGGCCCGCCTGCTGGGCGGCGTTGTGGTCTCGGTTCTCCAGGTTGCGGCCTTCCTGCTGATCGTCCGGCTCTACGGCATCGACCTTCCGCTCTGGGCGCCGCTGACCGTGCTGCCGGCCCTGCTGCTGAACGGGCTGATGCTGGGGGCGCTCGGCATGGTCCTGGCCTCCACCATCCGGCAGCTGGAGAATTTCGCCGGGGTGATGAACTTCGTGGTCTTCCCCCTCTTCTTCCTCTCCTCCGCCCTCTATCCGCTCTACCGCATGGAGGAGGCCGGACCGCTGCTGTGGTGGCTGTGCAGCCTCAATCCCTTTACCCATGGGGTGGAGCTGATCCGCTTCGCGCTCTACGGCCGGATCGACGGTCTGGCGCTGGCGGTCGTCACCGGCGCCACCCTGCTGTTCGCGGCCCTGGCGGTGCGCGGCTATTCCCCCGCGCGCGGCATGGGATCACGGGCGCCGTCGGCGGCGGGATGAGGCCTTACGCCGCGTCGTGGAAGATGATGCCCAGCGTGTGGCGGGCGCCTGAGCGCACCGGGCTGACGCCATGGCGGTGCCGGACACGATAGGTGCCGCGGGTGCCCTGCACCGGGCGCTGGTCCACCGCGAAGATCACCGCATCCCCCAAGCCCAGCGGCACCACGGTGGCGCGCGATTGCATGCGCGGACGCTGCTCGGTCAGGACGAACTCGCCACCGGTGAAATCCTGGCCCGGTGCCGACAGCAGGATGGCGACCTGCAACGGGAACACCGTCTCGCCATACAGGTCCTGATGCAGGCAGTTGTAGTCGCCGGGACCATATTTCAGCAGCAGCGGCGTGGGCCGTGCCTGTCCAGCCGCATGGCAGCGCTCCAAAAACTCCGCATGATCCGCCGGATAGCGGGTGTCGAGCCTCATCGCCGACGCCCAGCGGTTGGCCACCGGCGCCAGCCGGCGGTAGAGCGGCGCGCGCAGGGCGGTGACCGGCTCAGGCAGCGGGTAGGTGAAGTATTTGTATTCACCTTTGCCGAAGCCGTGCCGCTCCATCACCACCCGGCTGCGGAACGGAGCTTCCTGCTCATAAAGTCCCGCCAAGGCGCTGCGGGTCTCCGCGTCCAACAACGGCCCCGCGACCGCATGACCGACCGATTCCAGCTCTGCTTCGATGCGTGTCCAGTCCAACATCTCCAGCATCCTCACTGCGCCGCCTCCTTGCGCTCACGGTCCAACAGGTCCCGTTTGCGCTCCACGCCCCAGCGATAGCCGGACAGTCCGCCATCGGATCGCACCACCCGATGGCAGGGGATCGCCACGGCGATCGGGTTGGCGCCGCAGGCCCGCGCCACCGCCCGCACGGCCGCCGGCTCGCCGATGGCGCCGGCAATCTCGGCATAGCTGGCGGTCCGGCCGGCCGGAATGGCGCGCAACGCCTGCCACACCCGCTGCTGAAAAGCGGTGCCGCCGATGTCCAATGGCAGATTGAGCCCCGTCCCGGGCGCCTCTACGAACCCCACCACCTGCGCCACGGTCGTCTCGAAAGCCGCATCCCCACCGATCAACTCCGCTTTGGGGAAGCGGTCCTGCAGATCGCAAAGCAGCAGATCGGGATCGTCGCCTAGCAGGATCGCGCACACCCCGCGTTCCGTCGCTGCCACCAGGATCGAACCGAGCGAGCAGACCCCGACCGCGAAACGGATCGTCTCCCCCGCCCCGCCCTTGCGGTAGCTGGTCGGCGTCATCCCCAACCGTGCCCCCGCGGTCTCGTAGAACCGCCCGGAAGAGCCATAGCCGGCCTCATAGATCGCTTCGGTCACGCTGCCGGCCTGCTGCAAAGCACCGGCGATGCGGGTGGCACGGTTGGCCTGGACATAGGCGCGCGGCGTGACGCCAGTTACCTGCTTGAAGATGCGATGGAAGTGATGCGGGCTCATCCCCGCCTCCGTTGCAAGCTCTTCCAAGAGGGGCGCCTCCTCAGCCTCCTCGATCAGGCGGCAGGCACGGGCCACAGCCTCGGCCCGGCGGTCGTTCTGGCTCGGCCCATCCGGCCGGCAGCGTTTGCAGGGCCGGAACCCCGCCCGCTCCGCCTCGGCATTGCCGGCATAGAACACGACATTCTCAGGCCGTGCCGGCCGCGCGGCGCAGCTCGGCCGGCAATAGACGCCGGTGCTGCGGACCGCATAGACGAACCGCCCGTCGGCGGCAGGATCGCGGCGGCGCAATGCCTCCCAGCGGCCGCTATCGGAGTCGGCTGCTTCGGAGATGCCGGCTCCGGAGATGCCCGCTCCGGAGATGGTCGTGTCGGGTGCAACGGTCATGTGTCCCTCTCCCTGCATGAAGCTTACAGGCTCGGTGGCGAGATGAGGGAGCAATGTGAACTGTCAGGAGGAGCGGCACACTCCGCCGCTTGCTTTCGAATTGTGTCGCAGCGTCCCAAACGCGAAAACGCCCCGGCTCTGATGAACCGGGGCGTTTCGAATTGGTGCGAAGATGCAAGCTTATGCTTCGTGTTTGGCGTCTCTTGAGTCTGAGTGACCTGGCGGCGACCTACTCTCCCACGTCT
>NZ_VTTM01000015.1 GCF_008364795.1 Azospirillum oryzae
ATGCCGTACACCATCGTGTAGCCGATCGCGATCAGGCCGTAGATCGCCCCAAGCGACAAGCCGTTGATCAATTGCTGGAGAAAATAGTCCATGTCCTCATCCCACCTTCAGCGCGGCGCAAAGGCAGGGTGCGGCGGCACGGGCACACTCGGCACACCGGTCTCGCAACAGCAGCCCCCTGTCTGGTGCAGCCCGTCCAGTCACCAAACGGAATGCCGTTTCATCGGGAGTTCCGCCTACTGGTCTGACGGACCATGATTTTTCCTGTTCGGGGGATGCTCCTGCAATCCGGCCGGGCCGTCGGGCAGGTGCTCCTCCTGACCTTTTCGGTAGTACCAGCCTGACGGATTTTTGCAAGACAGATTTGTGCTGTCCGCATGCGTCGTCAGCTTGGGGTGAAGGCCGAGAACGCGAAACGCCCTGCCGACGGGTGTCGGCAGGGCGCTTTTGCAGACGGTACGGACCGCAGACGCGTCAGCGCACGGCGACCGACTGCTTGGCCGGGGCGGCGGCGACCTTCTGCTTCGGCTTCGCCGGAGCGGCGGCCTTGGCCGGCTTCGCCTTCGCGGTCGTGGCCTTGGGCGCCGCCGGGGCGGGCGTGGCTGAAGCGACAGCGAAGACGGGATCCGGATTGCTGACCGTCTTCACGTCGCAGAGCGGACGGCTGGCCAGATGCATCAGGCCGGCGCCCTTTTCGTCGGTCGTCAGGGTGCGCAGGTCGTCGGGCGTCAGGTCCTTGGCGGCGACCGAACGATCGACGAAGTTGGCGCAGTATTGCGGGATGCCGATGGTGGCGGCGCGGCGGCTGATCTCGTTCGCCAGCTCCGTCCGGAACATGTCGAACTGGCGCGTGGCGTTGCCGCCGCCCGACCGCTTGTAGAAGGAGATCAGCGACGCTTCCGAGTTGGACAGCATGGCGCGGTTCTTGACCGAGAAGTCCTGGTACAGGTCGAAGGGCTTCTTGTCCGGCACGACCGTGCGGCAGGTCAGGCCGACGATCATCATCTCGGTGTGCAGGCGCATCATCTGCTCGGCCGCATATTCGGCGCGGTTGTAGCAGGCGGGCGTGGCCGGGCCGCTCGACTTGGCCGGGTGCGCCTTCGCGGCGGCCGCCTTCGCCGGCGGCTTCGCAGCCTCCTTGGCGGCGGCACTCGTGGGCGCGGGCAGGGCGAGCAGCGCGCCGAGGACGGCGGCGCCGGTCAGGGCTTTCAGGGAAAGGCGGAGGGCGGCGCGCTGGCGACTCATCAGGGGCTCCGGTGGCGCGGTACGATAGGACGGGTTCGGGCGGAGATGGACGGCGCCCGACAGTCGGCGACCTTCTACCCGAACGCCCGGGCTGGTCAATGGGATTTGCCCGCCGCTTGCGTTTTGTCCCATCACCGCGGCGGAGAGGCAACGCAGGTCCGGGCGGCTCTCGGCGACAGGGTCATGCCCCTCCGGGCAGGGGCGGCGCCCGCCGCTGGACGGGTCGGGTCCGGCGACGCTATGGATGTACGCAGGACAGTCGGGCAGGTGACAGGGCATGGCAGCCACCGGATCGCAATCGGCCGGAACGGGGTTCGGAACCGGGCCAGGAACAGACTTTGCGAGCGGGCACCGCATCGGCATCGACCTGGGCGGGACCAAGACCGAGGGCATCCTGCTCGACCGACAGGGAAACCAGTTGGCGCGCCACAGAGTTCCCACACCGAAGGGAAATTACGACGGAACGGTCGCGACCATCCGCGATCTGGTCGCCCGCCTGGAGGGCGAAATCCCCGGCGGGCGCAAGGCGACGGTCGGGCTCGGCATTCCGGGCGCCATCTCTCCGGCGACCGGGCTGGTCAAGAACGCCAACTCCACTTGGCTGATCGGGCGCGATTTCACGCGCGACCTGATCCAGGCGCTCGGCCGGCCGGTGCGGATCGAGAATGACGCCAACTGCCTGGCGGTGTCGGAGGCGACCGACGGCGCCGGGGCCGGTTGCGACGTGGTGTTCGCGGCGATCCTCGGCACCGGCTGCGGCGCCGGCATCGTCGTGCATGGCCGGGTGCTGGGTGGACGCAACGCCATCGCCGGGGAATGGGGGCACAACCCGCTGCCCTGGCCGACCGATGCCGAGCGGCCGGGACCGGCCTGCTATTGCGGCAGGCACGGCTGCCTGGAGACCTTCGTGTCCGGACCCGCTGTGGCGGCGGACCATCTCGCCGCGACCGGCGAAAGGCTCGACGCCGCGACGATCCTCGCCCGCGCAGCCGATCAGACCGCCGCCGACAACGGATGCAGGGCGACCGCGGACCGGCTGGTCGGCCGGCTCGCCCGTGGTCTGGCGGCGGTCGCCAACCTGCTGGACCCCGACGTCATCGTGCTGGGAGGCGGCCTGTCGAATGCGGAGCTGCTGTACGAGCGGCTGCCGGCGGCGATGCAGCCCTGGGCCTTCAGCGACCGTCTGGACACGCCGGTGCGCCGCGCCCGCCACGGCGATTCCAGTGGCGTGCGCGGCGCAGCATGGCTGTGGCGGCCCGGAGAGTTGCCGGACGGGACCTGACCGAAAGGGCTTAGTCGGTCCGCGCGGTCCGCGGAGCCGGCGGGGCATCGGCGCTGCGCGGCGGAGCCGCCCCGCGCCGGGCCGCGGCAGGGTCCACCGGCGGCGGCGTCAGTGAGTGGGAGGCAGAATAATGCCGGTTCGTCTGCTTCACGTCGGTGCCGTAACGCGTCATACCGGCACGGTCCTTGCCCGCCTTGATCGCCCCCCAATGGGACGGGGCCGGGCCGGGGATCGGCTGCGCCTGATCCATGTTGCGCAGGAGCGGGCCGGTCGGGACCATCTGGTCATACACCCAGGGCGCATATTCCTGCTTCTGGGCATGGGCCGGCAGCGACAGCGTCACCATCGCCAGCGTGGCGGCCACGGCGGAGATGGCGAACTTGACGGCGGTTTCGGCAGAGGAGGCAACGCGGGTCATCGAACAGGCGCCTTTCGTCCGGAAAAACGGATCGGAAGGGTCAGTCGAGCGGAAAGCGCCCGCGCCGTCCAATGCGGAGGCGCGTTACCCACCCCGGTCGCGGCATCCCCAAGCGGAGCAGCACCCCGCCCTTCCGATACAGGCCGGCCGATACAGGCCGGGAGGCGGGTTACTGCGCCGGCAGCCGGTAGAGCGTCAGATGCAGGCGCTTGCCGGTGTTGTAGTTGAAGCCCGACAACTCCGCCAGCGGCAGCGGCGTTGCCGTGCCCAGACTGTCGAGGAAGGCCGGCGCCTCCCGGTCCTCCACCAGGGCCAGCCCGCAGGCGCGGTCGGCCGTCAGATGCGCCGCCGCACCGGCGCCATGGACCAGCTTGGTCGGCGCGCCGAGCAGGAAGACCAAACTCGGCTCCGAATAGCCGGCGGTAGCCACCACGCTGTCCGGACAGGGGCGGACCTGCTCCACCGCGCGGGCGGCCTGCCGGCTGACCCACACGCCGTCGATGTTCGGCAGCACGACGGCATAGGTCCCGGCATAGAGAAGCGCCGCGGCGCCGACCCCGGCGGCCAGCCCGGTCCGCCGCTCGCC
Organism: Azospirillum oryzae; assembly: GCF_008364795.1. Lineage (GTDB taxonomy): Bacteria > Pseudomonadota > Alphaproteobacteria > Azospirillales > Azospirillaceae > Azospirillum > Azospirillum oryzae. Next base: position 3,532 of record NZ_VTTM01000015.1, read on the forward strand.
CCGCAGAAGCGAGCGCAGGGCGAGGGCGAAGAGGCCGCCCACCGCCGGCACCAGCGCCACCCCGACCGGATCGATCCGGCGGTCGACCAGCCAGGGGATCACGGCGACGGCGAGGATCAGGGCACCGAATCCGATCACGCCCAGCGCCACCGCGGCGGCGACCAGCCAGCGGCGCGGCCGGTCGCGGCTGCGGTCGAAATTGTCGATCAGGGCCGCGGCGGCCAGGGCCGCGATGGCCGGGAAGACCGGCAGGGTATAGTGGAGGAGCTTGGTCGGCACCGCCTCGAACACCAGCCAGCTCGGGACGATCCAGGCGATGCAGAAGCGCACCGCGTCCAGCCGGCGCCGGACCCACACCCAGGGAACCGCCAGCAGAGCCAGCAGCGACCAGGGTGCGAAAGTCACCCAGAAGGTGCCGAGATAATAGCCGGGGGGCAGCCCCTTGCCCTCCTGCCCGCCCGACACCTTGCCCAGCATGTCGTGGCCGACGGATTCGGCGAAGAAGGCGCCCTTGCTCTTGATGGCGATGGCGATCAGCCAGGGGGCGGCGATGGCGACGACGATGCCGAGCCCGGCCAGCGGCTTCAACCGCTTCAGCCACCCGGCCTCGCGGTCCCACAGCGCCAGAACCAGCGCGGTGGTGCCGGACACCAGCAGGACCATCGGCCCCTTGACCAGCACGCCGACGCCGGCGGCGATCCAGAAGACCAGCGGCACCGTCCAGGCGGCCCGTCCGGCGGGAACCGGATCGCGGCGGCCGAGATAGAGATGGGCGAGCGCTGCCTGCCCGATCACCACGGTGGCGAGCAGGACGGCGTCGGTCTTGGCCATCCGCGCCTCGACCCCCAGCACGACGCAGGACGCCATCATCAGCCCGGCGATGAAGCCGGCCGGGCCGCCGAACAGCCGCGCCGCCGTCCAGGCACTGGCTAGAACCGCGAAGATCGCACCCAGGAAGGAGGGGATGCGGTAGGTCCAGATGACCTTCCCGGCCCCGACCGGGAGTCCGCGCAGCGCATCGGCCGCCGCGGTGGCGGCACTCTGCAGCCAGTAGATGCCGACCGGCTTCTTGTAGCGGGTCTCGTCCTGGAAGCGGATGTCGACGAAGTTGCCGCTGTCCAGCATCTGGGAGGATGCCTGGGCGAAGCGCGCCTCGTCGCGGTCGAAGGGCGGCAGCACGGTGAAGCCGGGCAGGAACAGCGCCGCGGCGAGCAGCGCCAGCAGTGCGTAGGCCCAGATCGGAAGATGGCTGGTCGGCAGACGGCTGGGCTGCGGGGAAATTGCGGTCACGATTTGCTCGGCACCGCGCCGTCGGCGGCCTGCGACTTCTTGTGGCTCCAGACGAAATAGACGTTGCGGGCGTAGATCACCAGACCCATGCCCTGCCCCAGCATGAAGACCGGGTCGAAGCGGTAGAAGGCATAGGCGAACAGCAGAACACCGCCGCCCAGCGAGAAGTACCAGAACAGTTCCGGCACCACGCTGCGGCGCGCCTTTTCACTGGCGATCCACTGCACGAGGAAGCGCATGGTGAACATGATCTGCGCGAAGACGCCGACCCCGACCCAAACCAGATCGGTGGTGCTTTGCCCCTGGAACCACGCTGCGGCGCGCTCAAGCATCGTAAAATCCTGTCCCGAAAGGGTCGGTGAAAGTCGGTCAGAGGCGTTCGGAGACCGGGGACAGCTTCGTCCGCCGCTTCAGCCAGTAAACGCCCAGCAGATCGACCACGCCGATCAGCCCGCGCCGCCAATTGTTGTATTTCGACACGCCGCGCTCGCGCGGGCGATGGTTCACCGGCACATAAGCCACCGGATGGCCGTGGGCGCGGAACAGCGCCGGCAGGAAGCGGTGCATCGCCCCGAAGAAAGGCAGGTCGAGGAAGGCGTCGCGACGGAACAGCTTCAGTCCGCAGCCGCTGTCGGTGCAGCCGTCCTGCAGGAAGGACTGGCGGACGGCATTGGCGATCCTGGAGGCCCAGCGCTTGGACAGCGTGTCCTGCCGTTTCCGGCGCAGGCCGCCGACCAGAACCGGCGCCCCGGCTTCCCCGGTCGAAACCAGGGCGAACAGCGCCGGAATGTCGGCCGGGTCGTTCTGGCCGTCGCCGTCCAGCGTCACGACGAACTCGCCGCGCGCCGCCTTGACGCCGCTGCGCACCGCCGCGCTCTGGCCGGAGCGTCGGACATGGCGCAGCACGCGCAGCCGGCCGGCCTCCACCGCCGCGGCGAGGCGCGCCTGGGTATCGTCGTCCGACTGGTCGTCGACGAAGATGATCTCGAAACCGCCGACCGGAGTCAGTGCCCGCTCGATCTCTTCGAGCAGGGGCAGCACGTTCTCGGCCTCGTTGAAAACGGGGACAACGACCGACAGCCGCACCGGCTGGCCGTTCTCCGGATAAATGCTCACGGTTTGCCATCCCATTCGCCAAACGGGCGGCAAATTACTCTCGCGGCGCGGCGAACGGTAGCGGAAAAGGATGAGACGGAAGCGGGGCAGGTCCCCGCTGCCGTCCGATCCGGTTCCGCAGCGGCCGGATTACCCCTTCCGGCCATTGGCTGTGGGGGGCAGCGGAAGCGGGACATAGCGCAGGTCGCCGCCGCGGCTGACCAGCATCAGCAGGGTCTTGCGCCCGTCCTCCTTCGCCTTGGCGATGCGGGATTCAAGGTCGGCGGGGGTCGCCACCGGCTCCTGTCCCGCTTCGACGATGACGTCGCCGAGGTCGAGCCCGCGCTGGGACGCGGCGCTGTCGCGGTCGACCTCCGTCACCACCAACCCGTCGACATCGTCGGCGATGGAGAAGGTCTGACGCAGGCCGGGGGTCAGCGGAGCGAGCTTGAGGCCCAGCGCCGACTTGCTCTCCTCCGGCTGGGCGGAGCGGGGGGTGCCGCTGGATCCGGACAGCGCCACCTGCTGCGGCTCGTTGCGCAGTTCGCCGATCGTCACCTGGACCGTTTCCTCCTTGCCGCCGCGCAGCAGGGTCATCGGAACGGTGCTGCCGATCCCGGTGGAGGCGACGATGCGGGGCAACTGGCGCATCTGTTCCAGCGGATCGCCGTTGAAGGCGGTGATGACGTCGCCCTGGCGCAGGCCGGCCGACGCGGCCGGGCTGTCGGGCGACACGCTGGTGACCAGGGCGCCGCCGGTGCCGGCCACGCCCAGGCTCTCGGCGATGTCCGGCGTCACGCGCTGGACCTGGACGCCCAGCCAGCCGCGCCGCACCTTTCCGCCGTCTTTCAACTGGTCGATGATCGGCTGGGCCAGCGAGGACGGAATGGCGAAGCCGATGCCGACCGACCCGCCGGTCGGCGAATAGATGGCGGTGTTGATGCCGATCACGGCGCCGCTGGCATCATAGAGCGGGCCGCCGGAATTGCCGCGGTTGATGGCGGCGTCGGTCTGCAGATATTCGTCGTAGGGCCCCTGCTGGATGTCGCGGGCACGGGCCGACAGGATGCCGGCGGTCACCGACCCGCCGAGACCGAAGGGATTGCCGATGGCGACCACCCAGTCGCCGACCTCCACGGAATTGCTGTCGCCCCAATGGGCGGCGGTCAGCGGCTTGCCGCTTTCGACCTTCAGGAGCGCAAGGTCGGTCGGGGCGTCGGACCCCACCAGCTTCGCCGGCAGCTTGGTCCCGTCATGCAGGGTGACGGCGATCTCCGCCGCGTCGGCCACCACATGGCTGTTGGTGACAATCAGGCCCGACGGATCGATGATGAAGCCGGAGCCGAGCGCCATGCTCGGCAGGCCCTGCGGGCTGCCGTTCGGCGCGCCGTCGGGCGGGGCGTCTCCCTGCCCTCCCCTCTGGCGCTTGCGGAATTCGCGGAAGAACTCCTCCAGCGGGGATCCCGGAGGCAGGTCCAGCCCCTCCGGCAACCGGCCGCCGCCGGCCGAGGCCTGGGGCGCCTGGGTGCTGGAGATGTTGACGACCGTGTCGATCTGCGTCCGGGCGAGGTCGCGGAAGGACGGCGGCGCATAGGTCCTGCTCGCCCCCGGCTGCGCGGCGGCGGAGGCATCCTGCGCAGCCGCGGGCAGCACCGGCAAAAGGACCGCGCCGTACAGCAGCGCGCACAGCGCCGCGGCCGGAAGGCGTCGGAAGATCGGATAGGATCGCGGCACGGACGCATGCGGCATGGACGGTCTCCGCAAAAAACGGTTGGGGCTGTACTGCAACTGAAAACACGCCACCCCCCGTCCGGGGTCCATCGCACTTTTCAAAAGTCGGCAATCGAAAGATGCCGAAGGCCGGATGCTGCGACCGAGGGTTTACGGTCGCCCGCGTATTTTAAAATCCCCGGCCTCCACCAAGCGTCGTACGCTGTTGTGACACCGGATACAAAATCACGATTCCGTGCAAAGTTATGCTGGCATTTTTGAGAAGAGTTTCCGATAGTCGTCCATACCGAAAACATCGCCCGCCAGCGTGAAGCCTCGATGCTGCTGACGCACGCGCCCGCGTGGTCCCGCGTCTGAAGCGTGCGGTCCGGGTAGACATGCTGACGAATGACTGAAAATTCACTTTGGCAACCGAGCGATATAATGAACGCAGAAACCGGGAGCGAACCGGAGTCTCCCAAGAAGCGTGGGCGCATTCCGCAGTCGGCGTGGCCCCAAATTCTTGAACGTTACCGCAGCGGCGCAACCCTTTCGGCAATTGCGCGCGAATTCGAATGCACGCCCAGCGCCATCTCCTACATCATCAAGAAGGCGGAGGCCGCGAGCGGCCAGGGCGATGCCGCTCATGGTGATGCCGGCGCCGAAGGGATGCAGGACGAGGCGCAGGCCGCCGACGGCACCTCTTCCGCAGCTCCGGAGACGGTTGGCGAGGCGCCGGTTACGGTGACCCCGGCGGTTCCGGAAGCGCCGGCCGCGACGCCGGCGCCCGCCTCTCCCGCCGCCGCGGAGTCCGAAACCCCGGCCGAACCGCGCCGCGCCGCCGGCCGAACCGGCCGCACCACCCTGACCCGCGCCCCGCGGACGGAACCGGCGGCCGAGCAGGCTTCGGCCGAGACGCCGGCTGCCGCTCCCGCGCCGGCTCCGACGGAAACGCTGCGTCTGAACCGGCCGGAGTCCGCCGCGGCTCCCGCGCCGGCTCCGGTTGCCGCCCCTGCTCCCGCCCAGACGTCCGCCGCGCCGGAGGCCCCGCGTGCCCCCGGCCAGCCGACGCCGCCGGTGGATGCGGTGGAAGGCCGTCTGCGCGACACCGCCAAGGCCTGCATTTCCGCCTATCGCGGCTGGCGTCAGCAGCCGAGCGAGGCGACGATCCAGTCCCTGTCCGAAACCGTGCACGAACTGCGCAAGGCCCTGGCCCGCGTGGAGATCGACATGTCGGCCAGCCGTCGCGAGGAACAGGCGATCCGTCCGATCCCGATCCCCGCGCACCGGGCTTCGCGTCGCCCGAACTGAGCGGTCTTTGAAAAGCGGGTTTGAAAAAGCCCCCTTTGAAAATCCGCCTGGAAAACCTCCGCCCCGATCGGGGCGGAGGTTTTTTCATGGCCGCTTTTCATGGCCGCGTCTCCGCTTGCGCCATCGACGCAAAAGGGGCTTGACGGCCCCCCGATCGAAAGGCTAATCCTCTGCGCCCCGATGGAAGGGTGGCCGAGTGGTTAAAGGCAGCAGACTGTAAATCTGCCCGCGTTAGCGTACGCTGGTTCGAATCCAGCCCCTTCCACCATCGCATTCAGATCGAGAGCGTCCGGCGAACGGAACGGCCCTCGCGAATGCCGGATTTCCCCTCATCATCTGTTTCAAAGTCTTCCGCTTAGAGCGGCAGCGGTTCGGCAGGCGTAACGCGCGGGAAGCGCAGCGTGAAGGCGGTCCCTGCCCCCGGCGCGCTATCCAGCCGCAGCCGGCCGCGCAGGGTCCGCATGACCAGCGTATAGACGATGTTCAGCCCCAGCCCACTGCCGCCGCGGTCGCGGCTGGTCGTGAAGAAGGGCTCGAATACCTTGCCGTGCAGCTCCGCCGGAATGCCGCGTCCGTCGTCGGCATAGACCAGCTCCACCTCTCCGTCCTTCGCCGTGACCGTCACCGTCAGCCGGCCGCGCACCCCCGGATCGTATCCGTGCAGAAGGGAGTTGATGACGAAGTTGGTCAGGATCTGGCTGAACGCCCCCGGATAGCTGTCGATCGTCAGATCCTCCGGGCAATGGACGGCAACCGTATGCCCACTGCGGCGGATGCGCATGCCCAGGCTGCGCAGAACTTCGTGGATGTAGTTGTTCAATTCGAAGACGCGGCGTTCCTCGCTCGCCTGATCGACGGCGATCTGCTTGAAGCTCTGGATCAATCGGGTGGCGCGCTCGATGTTCAGCAGCATCAGCTGCGTCGCCTCGTCGGCGATGTCGATGAACTCGGCGAAATCGCCGCGCCGCAGCGCACCGGCCTCGAACAGGTGCCGCAGCGCGCGGGTCTTCTCCGCCAGCAGCGAGGCACCGGTCAGGGCGATGCCAACCGGCGTGTTGATCTCGTGCGTCACCCCGGCCACCAGAGAGCCCAGTGCCGCCATCTTCTCCGCCTGGATCAGTTGGACCTGCGCCTCCTTCAGGTCCTGCAGGGCGCGTTCGGCTTCCTCCTTGGCGGCGCGCACGGCTTCGGCCGCGCGCACGCTCTCGGTGACATCGGTGTGGGACCCGACGATGCGGAAGGGCTTGCCGTCGCCGCCCGCCACGGCGAGCGTTCGCGTCTCCAGGAAGACCGTGGCGCCCGAGCGGTGATGGAAGCGCTGCAGCAGCCGGCCTTCCGACCGCCGGCCGGCCGCCAGATCCCGCTCCAACTCCAGCGCGGCGCCGAGATCATCGACGTGGATCAGTTCCTCCCAGCGGCGGCGGCTGTTGTCCATCTCCGCCTCGGAATAGCCCAGCAGCCCCCACCATTGCGGGGAGAACCACACCTCGCCGGTGCGGAGATCCCATTTCGAGATGCCCTCGCGCGCCGCCCGGATCGCCAGTTCCAGCAGTTCCCGGCTGGAGGCGACCTCGCGCTCGGCCTGCTTGCGCTGGGTGATGTCGGTGTAGGTGGTGACGAATCCGCCGTCGGGCAGCGGCAGGGTCACCGTTTCGATGACGACGCCGTCGGGCCGCACCCGCTCGTTGTAAAAGGGCCAGGAGGCCTTGCGGATATAGTCCAGCCGCTGCGCCACCAGATCGTCGACTTCGCCGCGGCCATAGCCGCCCTGCTCCGCGATGTGGCGGACCACCGCCTCATAGGGCTGGGCATAGCGCGGGAATCCGGGATCGATGTAGAGCAATTCGAGCACGCGCCGGTTCCAGGCGACCAGCCGCAGGTCATGGTCGAAGGCCATCACCCCCTGGCTGAGGCAGTCCAGCACCGAACTGGTCTTCGCCCAGGGTTCCTGCTCGGCCGGTGCCGCCGCCGCATCGATCGCCGTCAGCAGCCATTCGCCCGGCCCGCCGGCCCCCAGCGCCAGGGTCACCGCGCTGCCGTCGGGAAGCCCCCGCGTCAATGGACAGCCGCGGCGCAAGTCGGCAATGGCGGCACAACCCAGCAGTCCGTCGAACAGCCCCACCAGTGTCGCATCGGCCGGCACGGCGAACCGGGCCGCGAAGGCGGCATTGGCCCATACCAGGCGTTCGTCGGCGTCAAAGCGGGCGAACCCGGTCTCCCCCATGCCCGTGCCTACTCCCTCCGCTGAACCAGCGGGTTGAACCCACGACCGGCACCCCAACCGACGGGAGAAAACCGGCGGCAGGACACGCGGCGTGACCCGCGATCGCATTCTTGTCTCTTGACGGTTGACGGGCAAGCGTCATTCCGCACCTGCCGGCGCCGGACCCGGCCGGGAGACGGGTTGGTTTTACGAGACAGTGCAGCCTAATCCTGCGCCTGTCCAGGGCGCGTGGCGGCCAAGTCGTTGTCTAAGATAAGGATTTGCGCGAAGGCGGATGCTGCGGCCCGTGGCATCCCGTTCCTGGCGGCGCCGGCCGCCGCGACGATTTTTCCCGCCCGGTCCAAGCTTGTGCCCGGCCGGCGGCCGGCGGCACACCTCGACGGTACGTTATGCTGATTGTTGCACTACTTTACAGTATAGCATCAGTATTGTGCGTGAGACCTTTCTTGCCGAACAATAATCAGCTTGTGGATCGGCCGCCCGCCACAGTATTAACGGACCCCGGAACGCGGATCCCTCGAACCGGTGAAAAGCCTTAGATCTTGAATGGCTTTTCGGAATATCGGCATTGTTTGACAGAGGTCAAACACGCCGCACTGGTGGTCGAATATGCTCCGCGCCAACGTGGAACCGGAAATCAGGCGCATCGACATGCCAGACGGAAGCATCGTTCAGCAGGGCGCAGCCCAACCCGCCAAGGTCCCGCTGTACGAAAGCCATAAGACGATCCATCCGAAGGCGGTCAAGGGCCTCTATCGCCGCCTGAAGACGGTCACCTTCTCCGTTCTTCTGGCGCTGTTCTTCATCGCTCCCTGGATCCGGTGGGAACGCGGTCCCGACGCGCCCGCCCAGGCGGTGCTGTTCGACCTGACCACGCCCCGATTCTTCCTGTTCTGGATCGAGATCTGGCCGCAGGAAATCTATTATCTCACCGGCCTGCTGATCGTCGCGGCGCTGGGGCTGTTCCTGGCGACGGCGCTGGCCGGCCGCGTGTGGTGCGGCTTCGCCTGTCCGCACACGGTGTGGACCGACCTGTTCGTCTGGATCGAGCGCATCTTCGAAGGCGACCGGGCGGAACGCATCCGCATGGAAAAGCAGCCCTGGACGGCGCGCAAGGCCCTGCGCAAGGCCGGCAAGCATGCGGGCTGGCTGACGCTCAGCCTCGTCACCGGCTTCGGCTTCCTCGCCTATTTCACCGACGCCCCGGCCCTGTTGCATGACCTGTTCACCTTCCAGGCCAGCTATGAGGCGGTGTCCTTCTTCGCCATCTTCGTCGGCATGACCTATGTGATGGCCGGATGGGCGCGCGAGCAGATGTGCATGTACATGTGCCCGTGGCCGCGGATCCAGACCGCGATGTTGGACGAACATTCGCTGGTCGTCACCTATCAGGCCGACCGTGGCGACAACCGCGGTCCCAAGCGCAAGTCGCAGAATTGGGACGAGCGGCGCGCCCAGGGCTTCGGCGACTGCATCGACTGCGGCCAGTGCGTGCAGGTCTGCCCGATGGGAATCGACGTGCGCACCGGCGAGCAGGCGGACTGCATCAATTGCGGCCTGTGCGTCGACGCCTGCGACAGCATCATGATCCAGCAGGGGCTGCCCACCCGCCTGATCGCCTTCGACAGCCTGGCCGCCCAGGACACCCGGGCCTCCGGCAAGACCTATCAGTGGCGTCTGATCCGCCCGCGCATCATCGTCTACGCCCTGCTGATGCTGGTCATCGGCGGCGCCATGGCCTGGAGCTTCGCGCTGCGCCCCAGCCTGAACATCACGGTTCTGCGCGACCGCGCGCCGCTGTTCGTGACGCTGTCGGACGGCTCGATCCGCAACGCCTATACCTTCAAGGTCGCCAACAAGACCCGGCAGGACCGCTCCTACACCCTCAGCGTCGCCGGCCTGCCCAATGCCGAGATCAAGGTGATCGGCGAGGCGGAAGATGAGGCCGCCGCCCACACCGCCACCATCTCCGCCCAACCGGACAGCGTCGCCACCTACCGCGTCTATGTGACGGCCCCGCGCACGGCGGTCTCCGCCACGTCGCTGCCGCTGACCTTCCAGTTGTCCGATACCGGAACGAACGAGAAGAACAGCCACGACAGCGTCTTCATGGGTCCGGCGAACTAGCCTCAGACTCCTCCTTGGCACGAGCGCGAAAGGCGGGGGCCGGCGGATCGGCCTACCGCCTTTCGTGTTTCTGCGCAAAGGGAGGGCACCCGCATGGACAGTTTGCGCGAGCTGGCATGCCACTCACCTGACTCAAGCGAACGAAGGCTGGACCGCGGCGACGCCGGGCCGGCCTGCAGCGAGGTGAGACATCCATGCTTTTCGACTTCGAGCCATCGGGCATCAACGACACCTATCTGCGCCTGACGCGGAACGGGCTGTCCTGCATCGTCGCACCGGCCGGGGCGTGGAACGGGCTTCTGCGGGTCAACTACATCGTCGCCGGCGCCCCCGGCAGCGGCGAACCGCACATGATCTTCCGCAGCCTGGATGTCGGCTGGGACGACGGCCGCTTCTGTTGGAAGGGCCGGGCGGCGCCGGTGATGACCAGTTCCGGCATGGTCGACATCCTGTTGGAACGCGGGCTGGTGACCGACGCGGAGGCGGAGCGGCTGCTGTTCGGCATCAACACGCCGGCGGCCGGCGCCACCTCGGACGAGGCGCTGATGATCCGCGCGCTGCTCGGCGGCTGCAGTTTCACCCCCGTCTACGACCAGCCGCCGCTCAGCAGCGAGCCGCCGGTGGTCGCCGGATTCGCCATGCGCACCCTGGCCGATCCCGGCGCCTACATGCTGGAGGCCCGCAACGGCCTGCCGATTCTGGACGCCGAGGCCCGCGACGCGCTGCGCCGGCTGGTCGGCCTGGTGATGTGACGCCCTCCTCCTTTGGTCGAAGTCCGGGCCGGAATCGGCCGAATCCCACCCCTATGGCGTAGGGACTAGACCTTCGGGCGATAGAAACTGTCACGTTGCCGGGACATTCTTATTGCAACTGCTCACAGGAGCCATGCTGCCGCAGACCCCGATCCCTTGCTAGAGAGCCCGACCGCCATGAACGCCAATCTGTCCCATCGCTGCACCGCCCTGATCGACCGCGCCCGCGCCGCCTGGCTGAGCCAGCCGTTGGCCCGCAAGCTGGCGTCCCGCAACGCCGCCCGACACACGTCCACGGGGCGCCGCCGGATGTCGATGGAACTGTTGGACCTGGAACTCTTCCGCATCGATATCGGCGGCTGAGAAGGGCGGCCGGAAAGGGACGGCTGAAAGGGGCTGCCCTATTTCGCCAGCAGATGTTCGTACCGCGCGTCGGTCAGCGTCTTCATGAAGGCGACCAGCGCCTTGACGCGGCGGGTGTCCAGCGCAGGCGCCGATTCCAGTTCCTTCGTCGACAGGTTCGCCGCCACCTCCGGCGGTCCCCAGGGCCTGCCGGTCTCCGGATTGATCGCGGCCTTTTCCGTCCGGTTGTTGTAGTGGTCGTAGAAGCGCACGACCGTCTCCAGATCCTTGAAGACTCCATTGTGCATGTATGGGCCGGTCACCGCGACATTGCGCAGGGTCGGCGTCTTGAACTTCCCCTCATAGGCGGGCTTGGCCGCCGCCGGATTGTCGTGCAGCCCGCGGTCGGCGAAACCCGGCTTGCCGGAGGCTTCGCGCAGGGCCGCATTGGCCGGCACGCCGATGTTGTGATGTTCGTGATTGGTGAACATCTCCCCGGCGGCGGCCGGCATCGCCTTCAGCTTGTGGCACTGGTTGCAGTTGGTGAACTGGGTGGAGAAGAACAGGGTCATGCCCAGATCCTCCTCCGGCGTCATCTTGTACTCGCCGCGCAGATAGCGGTCGTATTTCGAATCGAAGGGCGCGAAGCGGTCGGTCTTTTCAAACGCGGCGATGCTGTCGGTCATCGCGTCATAGGCACGCCCGGCATCGTCCAGCACCCCGGCGCCGTACAGCGCCACGAAGGCGCGGGCATAGTCGGGATTCTCCGCCAGCCTTTCACGCGCCTGCTCTTTGGAGGTCAGCCCCATCTCCGCCGGGTTCAGCGGCGGACCGCCGGCCTGATCCTTCAGCGTCGCGGCGCGGCCGTCCCAGAACTGGCCGCCGATCGCCTTGCCGTCCGCCTTGATGTGGAAGGCCGGCGTGAAGGCCGCATAGGCCGCCATCGGCGCGTTGCGGTCGCCCACCGATTTGCCGTTGTCGCCGACCGACGCCGCCCCGCCAGCCCCGCCGGTGCGCGGATCGGCGAAACCGAAATCCGGGTTGTGGCAGTCGGCGCAGGATTGCGTGCGGTTGGCCGACAGCGCGGTGTCGGAAAACAGCGCCTCCCCCAGCCTCTCCTTGCTCGACAGATCCGCGGCAAGAGCGGACCCGCCCCCAGCCAGCAGCAACGCCAGCGCAAGCGCGTGGCGGGACAGGGGAGAAAGACGGACGGACATGACGACGCTCCTGGCAACGGCCATAGACTGAGGCAACCGACTGGGGCCAACACTGAGCGTCAAAGGTTAATCGAGAGTGAGAATCGTTATCAATCCGCCCGTGCATAAGGAGGGTGGGGCGAAAGGTCGCTGGCCCGCAAAGGGCGATGGCCGGTCAGGCCGGCTTGCTCCCCTCCCCCTCGGTCAGCAGCCGGCGGATGGCGTTGACCAGCGGCTTCATGTGGAAGGTCGATTCCGGAGAAACCGCGACGGTGCCGCCGGCCGCCTCCACCGCTTCCGCCACCACCGGGCCGACGGCGGCGATGCGTGTCCTGGCGAATCCCTGGCGGAAGGCGTCGCCGAGGCCGCAGGCCTCCGCCACCTCATGCAGGCGCCGCACCTGGGGCGAGGCGGTGAAGGCGACGAAATCGATGCGCCCGTCCGCCATGTCGCGGATCGCCGTCTGAACGGCGCCGGTCTCCGAATCATTGGCGTAGCGGTAGGGAGTCACCGCCACCGGAATACCGCCACCCGCCCGCACCGCCTCCAGCAGAGGTTCGTTCGGGTTGTCGGGGTAGAGTTGGATGCCGACGCGGCGGCCGGTGAGGTCCTCCTCCCCCAGCATGGCGATGACGCCGTCGGTGGTCGGGGCCGGGGCGGATTTGTAGGGGGCGCAGCCGATCTCGCGCAGCGCCTTCACCGGCTTCGGCCCACGCACGAAGACGCGCGCCCGGCCGATGGCGGCGACCATGTCCGCCTCGCGCTCCATGGCGCGGGCGACGGTCATAAGCCGCCGCAGACCTTCACCGGTCAGCAGGACGATGTCGTCGAACCCTTCGGTCAGCAGCCGCTCCAGCCACTGCCTTGCCGGCGCCGGATCGTCGAGGTCGAGGATCTTGACCAGCGGGCAGCGGATCGTCTCGGCGCCATGCTGCTCCATCATGCCCGCGAACAGGTCGAGGTCCCGGCTTTCCGGCACCAGAATCCGCTTTCCCGCCAGATCGCCGCCCCGTTCGGCCCCCTGATCGCCCATATCGCCGCTCCCATGATCGCGTTTGGTAATGCTCAGACTATCAGGCGGAACAGGGTGCGGTCACGCGGGATGGGCGTGGCTCCGCGGGCAAATTCGAACACGGATTTCGCGGATTGAAGCACGGATTTCACGGATATCACTCACCCAAGCCGCGGCTTCCCGATCGGGTCCATATTCCCCCAAGCTAAATCAGAATCCGTGAAATCCGTGCGGATTTTGCCAAACACGCCTCGACCTTCCCGAGGATCATATCCCCTACCCCCGTCGGCAATGCAGCAGGCTGAACAGCCCGAAGGGCGGCAGGGTGCGGATGCTTTCCACCGCCAGCCGCGAGCCGGCCATCATCGCGTCGAGCGTGAAGTCGGGCCGCCAGCCGAGCTTCTTCGAAAGCGGCGACAGCCAGCCCTCCACCGCGCGGCGGACGCCGGGGCGCGGGGCGGCGAAATGGTTGACGATGACGATGTCGCCGCCCGGTTTGCAGACGCGCTCCAGCTCCGCCATCGTGCCCTGGGGGTCGGGGACGACGGTCATCACATACATGGCGACCACCACGTCGAAGCTGCCGTCGGCGAAGGCCAGCTTGCCGGCATCCATCTCCAGCAGCCCTTCGACATGGTCGAGCTTCTCGCGCTCCACCCGCTCCTGCGCCACCTTCAGCATGTCAGTGGACAGGTCGATGCCGACGACGCGGTTGTCCTTGCGGTAGTCGGACAGCGACAGGCCGGTGCCGACGCCGACCTCCAGGATGCGCAGGCCGCCGCGGCGGTTCAGCCACTCCACCGCCGCATGCCGGCCGGAGGCCAGCAGCACGCCGAACACCCGGTCGTAGAATCCGGCATAGCGGCGATAAGCGGCGCGAATGGATTCGGCGTCCATGATCCTGTCTCCCCCGTTTCGATCCCATTGCCTGCATGTGCCGCAAGGTCAAGCCCAAGCCGGCAGCGGCGCACCATACCCGCCTTTTGCATGCCATGAAAGTGACGCAAACAACAGAAGCCGACCAATGTCACCGCTGGCGGAGCCGTTCATTTGTCATATCCGTTTGGTTGATTTGTGTTCGTCAGGTTTTCCAGTGTTTTTGATTGAACGTTCATTCAAGAACCTCGGCGGCTTTACCGACCCTCGCGGCCGCCGGAAAAGGCGCTGGACAGCGTCGCCCCGGCGGTCCCATAGACAGGACATGGCCGATCCCGCCCCATTCCGTTCGCTACGCCACCGCCGGCTGGCGATCCTCGTCGCAGCGCTGGCCGCGGTGACGGCTCTGGCCTGCTGGGGTGCCTATCGGTGGGCGGAGGCGGAGGCGCGGGCGGCGCTGACACTGAACGGCGACCAGCGGCTGGGGCTCTATGCCAGCAGCATCCGCAACGCGGTCGGCCGCTACGACTACCTCCCCTTTCTGGTCGCCCGCGACCATGAGGTGCTGGACCTGCTCGATGCCCCGTCGGAGACACGGCGCGACGCCGTGAACCGCCGGCTGGAGACCGCGAACGCGGCGGCGGGGTCGGCGGCGCTCTATGTGGTGGACCGTTCGGGCCTCGCGCTGGCGGCCAGCAACTGGGCCGATCCGGCGCAGAGCTTCGTCGGCCAGACCTATGATTTCCGTCCCTATTTCCGTCAGGCGGTCGAATCCGGCAGCGGCCGTTACTTCGGCATCGGCGTCACCACCGGCCTGCCCGGCTATTTCCTGTCGCACGCCGTGCAGCGGGGGGAGGCTCTGATCGGCGTTGCCGTGGTCAAGATCGATCTGGAACCGCTGCAGCGCGACTGGACCGCCGGTGGCGAGCGGGTGCTGGTCACCGACGAGAACGGCATCGTCTTCCTGTCCAGCCACGCCGACTGGAAATACCACGCCTTGCGTCCGCTGGCCGACGCGGTGAAGGCCCGGCTGGCGCAGACCCGCCAATATGACCGCAGCGATCCGGCCCCGCTTGGCCTGCGCGACGGCCCGCCGGCGGAAAACGGCGCCCGGCAAGTCAGCCTGCCCGATCCGCTCGCACACGGCGCCCGCCACGCCTACCTGATGCAGGAACTTCCCCTGCCGGAATTTGGCTGGACCATCCGCTTCCTGTCGGATCTGGAGCCGGTGAAGGCGCAGGCGGCGGGTGCAGCCGTGCTGACCGCGATGGGCATCCTGCTGCTGGCCGCCGCCCTGGCGCTGGGCTGGCAGCGGCGTCAGACCCTGCGGCTCCAGCACGAGGCGCGGGTGACGCTGGAACGCCGGGTGGAGGAGCGCACCGCAGAACTGCTGACCGCCAACCGCGTCCTGCGCGAGGCGCAGGAGGAACTGGTGCAGGCCGGCAAGTTGGCGGCGCTGGGCCAGATGTCGGCGGCGCTGGCGCACGAGATCAACCAGCCGTTGGCCGCCATCCGCACCTTCGTCGCCTCCACCCGGCTGCTGGCGGAGCGGGGAGAGACGACGATGGTCCGCGACAACCTCGCCATGATCGGCGATCTGGCGGAACGGATGGCGGTGCTTTCCGGCCATCTGAAGGACTTCGCCCGAAAGGGTCCGGCGCGGGTGGAGGCAGTGCCGGTCGCCCGCGCCATGGACCGCGCGCTGGCCCTGCTGGCGCCCCGCCTGCGCGAGGAGGAGGTGCAGGTGGAGCAGAGCATTCCGCCCGACGCCCGCGTGCGCGGCGACGCGGTGCGGCTGGAACAGGTCTTCGTCAACCTGCTGCGCAACGCCGCCGATGCGATGGCCGAGTGCGACGAGCGGCGCCTGACCCTGTCCGCCGTCCGCACTGTGGAAGGCTGGGAGATCCGCATCCGCGACACCGGCACCGGCATCGCCGAGGCGCACCAGTTCCAGCTGTTCGACCCCTTCTTCACCACCAAGGAGGTCGGACAGGGGCTTGGCCTGGGACTGTCGCTGTCCTATGGCATCGTGCGGGATTTCGGCGGCACGCTGCGGGCGGAGAACAACCCCGACGGCGGCGCCTGTTTCGTCATCCAGCTGCCGGAAGCACAATGAGGGCCCGATGAAGACCGATCCGCTCGCCACCCCCGTCCTGTTCATCGACGACGAGTTGGCGATGCGCGTGTCGGTGACGCAATGGCTGCAGCTGGCCGGCTTCGCCGCGCAGGGCTTCGAGACGCCGCAGCCGGCGCTCGACCTGCTGACGCCCGACTTTCCCGGCGTGCTGGTCACCGACGTGCGGATGCCGCGGATGGACGGCATGGCGGTTCTGGAACGGGCGCTGGAGCGTGACGCCGACCTTCCGGTGATCCTGGTGACCGGCCATGGCGACGTGGCGCTGGCGGTGGAGGCGATGCGGCGCGGCGCCTACGACTTCATCGAAAAGCCCTTCGAACCCGACCATCTGGTCGCCGTCATCCGCCGCGCGGCGGAGAAGCGCCGGCTGGTGCTGGAAAATCGCGGCCTACGCCGCCGCGCGGCCGGTGGCGGTGGGATCGACTCCAAGCTGATCGGCACTTCCCCCGCCATCGCCGAACTGCGGCGCGACCTGATCGACCTCGCCGCCACCAGTGCCAGCGTGCTGATCCATGGCGAGACCGGCACGGGCAAGGAGCTGGTCGCCCGCTGCCTGCATGATTTCGGCCCCAGGGGGGCGAAAGGTGCCTTCGTCGCCGTCAATTGCGGCGCCATCCCCGACAGCATGGCGGAAAGCGAGCTGTTCGGGCATGAACCCGGCGCCTTCACCGGCGCCACCCAGCGCCGCGCCGGCAAGCTGGAACATTCCAGCGGCGGTACCCTGTTCCTCGACGAGATCGAGAGCATGCCGCTGGCCATCCAGGTCAAACTGCTGCGTGCCCTGCAGGAACGCACCATCGAACGGCTGGGCTCCAACAAACAGGTTCCGGTCGATCTGCGGTTGGTGGCGGCGACCAAGATCGACCTGCTCGACCTCAGCGAGGAAGGGCGGTTCCGCGCCGACCTCTATTACCGCCTCAATGTGGCGGAGCTGCACATCCCGCCGCTGCGGACGCGGACGGAGGACATTCCGCTGCTGTTCGACTATTTCACCGCGGAGTTTGCCACCCGCCATGGCCGCGAGCCGCGCCCGCTGGAACCGGCCGACATCGACGCGCTGCTGGCCCATGACTGGCCCGGCAATGTGCGGGAACTGCGCAATCTGGCCGAACGCCATGTCCTGTCCGTCGGGCGCAGCGGCGTCGCCGGCCTGCTGCGCCGCCGCACCCTCGGCGGAGAGGCGGCGGCGTCACCGCGGGCGCTCGCCGATCAGGTCGACGCCTTCGAGAAACGGGTGATCGAACAGGCGCTGGACCGCTGCAAGGGCGACATCAAGTCGGTGATGGACCTGCTGGACATCCCGCGCCGCACCCTGAACGAGAAGATGGCCCGCCACGGGCTGGACCGCACACGCTTCCTGCCGAAGGGGTGATGGCGAGGCGTCCCGTCACCAATGCCGCACGTGGCGGCCGGTGCGCAGGCGGGCCATTTCGACGGTTGTTTCCGCCGGTTCCGCCGGCTTGCGCAGATCCTTCACCACGGCCAGCAGGGCGCCATCGCGTTCGACCTCCGCCACCGTCGGGCCGGCCATCAGTTCGTCGCAATCCTCCTGCGTCGGCGCGATGAAGAAGTCCGCCTTGTGCCAGTCGGTGACCCAGCGCATGTTGGCCGGCGCCAGCTTTTCAAAGGCCAGCGGCTCGGCGCAGACGGCGACGCTGTAGGTCTTGTGATGGTGGGTGCGCGCCTCCTCGGCGGCGATCACGTCCGACAGATCCTCGACCGCTTCCGGCAGGCTGTTGACCCAGTAATCGACATCGTACTTGCGCACCGCGCCGGCGACGCCGCCGACCAGCTCGTTGAAATAGACATATTCGTCCGGATGCAGCGACTCCAGGACCGTCGCCTCGCGGCCCAGCACCAGCGCCAGCGCCACACCGGCCAGCGCCGCCGCCGACAGCCCCCGTCCGGTCCGCTGCGACACGCCGAACCGCCAGGCCCCGGCCCAGCCGAGCAGCCGGTCCAGCCCGATGCCGCCCAGCACCGCCAGCGGCGGCAGCACGAACAGGAAATGGCGGATCGCCGTATAGCCCGGCGCATGGGTGACGGTGAACCAGGCGATCGGGAACAGCGCCGCCAGCGCCACCAGCCCGCAGCCGACCGCGCGGACCCGACCGTCGTCACCCGCCAGCCGGTCGCGATACATCATCACCGGCAGCGCCAGCAACCCCAGCGCCGCCCCGCCCAGCATCACCAGCGGCAGCTTGACCCCCAGATACCAGACCAGATAGCTGCGCGGCACCTCGTACATCCAATATTCGGTGCCGCCCAGCATGGTGCGGATCGGGTAATGGAAATGCGAGAAGTCGGCCAGCGCCCGCAACGGGTTCAGCGGCTCCAGCACCGCCCAGGGCCAGAAGACCGCCATCAGCCCATAGGCGACCGGCAGCGCCGGCAGCAGCCGCAAGCCCCCCTGGCCGGCATCGCGCAGCCGCGCGGCGGAGACTCCGCCCACCACCACCCAGCCCGCCAGCGCCGCCGCCGCATAGCCGGCCACCAGCAGCGCCCCGACCCGGATGCCCAGCGCCAGCCCGACGACGGCGCCGAATCCCAGAACCGTCCCCCAGCGGGGCCGCGGCATCTGCCCGACCAGCCGGATCAGCATCGCCACCGCCGCCATCATCAGCACGGCGAAGGGCACGTCCTTGGTGTGGTTGAACAGCCCGCCATACCAGGGACCGCACAGTGCCAGCAGCGCCCCGGCCAGGAATCCGGCCCGCGGTCCGGCGACCCGGCGGCCGACGCCCCAGACCACCGCGATCCCCGCCACCCCGATCAGGGCGCACAACAGGTGCCGCGTCTCGTAGGGGTCGAAGGGCAGCAGCGGCGCCAGCGCCACCGCCGCCATGTCGAACAGCCCGCCATAGAGACAGAGGTTCTTGTAGGTGAAGGCCGAATCGTCGGTGAAGCCGCTGCGGTACCAGTCGATCAGCTTGGCGCCGTAGACATGCTGCACCTCCTCGTCGTTGGAGATGCCGTATTGCCGGAAGGTGACGGCGACCAGCACGATCAGGGCCAGCAATCCCAGCGCCGCGGCAATATCCCACGGCTCGCCGGTCAGCCGGCGCAAAACGCTGCTCTTCCCCTTCACGCCCGGCTCCCCGCTTCCCGTCCGCAAGCCACCCCTGGCCGATCTGCAGAAAGCATCGGTCATCCCAACTTGTCATGTGAAATCTCTGACATGACCGTGGATGCGCAGACGCTCCTCAAGACGCGACATAAAGTACGCTTTAGCTGATTGACGTTGACTTCCCCCCTGTGCCCATGGCGAAATCATTGGCGCAGGGGATTGTCCATGACCGAACGGGATCGGGTGTATGGCGTGACGGAGCTGGCGGCGGAGTTCGACCTCACGCCGCAGGCGTTGCGCTTTTACGAGGAAAAGGGGCTGCTGGCGCCGCAACGGGCCGGGGGGCGGCGGGTGTTCACCTACCGCGACCGTGCCCGGCTGATGCTGATTCTCAAATTCCGACGGGTCGGCTTCTCGCTGGAACAGATCGCCGAATACCTTGCCCATTACCGCTCCGGCCGGCCCAGCGCCGGGCAATACCGCGACGGCCTGCGCAAGATCCGCGCCCGCCTGACCGAGCTTGAGCGCATGCAGGCGGAAATCGCCGAGGTGATCCTTGAGCTGAAGACGATGGAGGCCGATGCCGAACGGCGGCTGGCCGCCTGCCTGCCCGACGACGACCCAATGCAGACCGTGCCCACACAGAAGAGAAATGAACCGGGAGTGAAACGATGCTGCGCGGAATGATGATGAATGGCCCGCTGCTGGTGACGTCGATCCTGCGTCACGCGGCGCTCTACCATGCCGACACCGAAATCGTGTCGCGCACCACGGAGGGGCCGATCCACCGCTACACCTACGCCGACGCCTGGGTCCGCGCCCAGAAGCTGGCCAACGCGCTGGCGGCACTGGGGATGCAGCCGGGCGACCGCATCGGCACGCTGGCCTGGAACGGCTACCGCCATCTGGAATGCTATTACGGCATCGGCGGCTCGGGCATGGTCTGCCACACCATCAATCCGCGCCTGTTCCCGGAACAGATCGCCTACATCGTCAACCACGCCGAAGACCGGCTGCTGTTCACCGACCTCACCTTTGTGCCGCTGCTGGAGGGCATCGCCCACGAGCTGACCGGGCTGAAGGGCATCGTCGTGATGACCGACCGGGCCAACATGCCGGCCTCCAGCCTGCCCAACCTGCTGTGCTACGAGGATCTGCTGGCAGAGCAGCCCGACAGCTTCGACTGGCCGGAGTTGGACGAGAACACCGCCTGCGGCATGTGCTACACCTCCGGCACCACCGGCAACCCGAAGGGTGTGCTGTACAGCCACCGCTCCTCCTACCTGCATGCCATGGCCGCCTGCATGCCGGACGTGTTCGGCCTGTCGGCGTCGGACGTCGTGCTGCCGGTGGTGCCGATGTTCCACGTCAACGCCTGGGGCGTGCCCTATGCCGCGCCGATGGTCGGCGCCAAGCTGGTCTTTCCAGGCGGCAAGCTGGACGGCGCCAGCCTGTACGAACTGTTCGAAAGCGAAAAGGTCACCAACACCGCCGGCGTCCCGACCGTGTGGCTGGCCCTGCTGAACTGGCTGGACGCCAACAGGAAGAAACTCACGACCATGCGCCGCATCGCCATCGGCGGCTCCGCCTGTCCGCCGGTGATGATCCAGCGCTTCCAGGAGATGGGCGTGGAGGTTCTGCATGCCTGGGGCATGACGGAGACCAGCCCGCTCGGCCTCGCCAACATGCCGAAGGGCAAGCATCGCGGACTGGACGCCGACGCGGCGCTGGCGCTCGCCTCCAAGCAGGGTCGGCCGATCTGCGGCGTGCAGTTCCGCGTGGTCGACGGCAACGGCAACGACGTGGCGCGCGACGGCACCAGCTTCGGCCGGCTGCTGGTGCGCGGGCCCACCGTCTGCTCCGGCTATTTCGGCGTGACGGAAAGCCCCGCCCACCAGACGGTGCCGGGCTGGTTCGAAACCGGCGACGTGGTGACGATGGACGCCGACGGCTATGTCCAGATCGTCGACCGCACCAAGGACGTCATCAAGTCCGGTGGCGAATGGATCAGCTCCATCGACCTGGAGAACATCGCCGTCGGCCATCCGGGCGTGCAGGAAGCAGCCGCCGTCGCCGTCCCCGACGAGAAATGGGGGGAGCGCCCGGTGCTGGTCATCGTCCGCAAGCCGGACTCCACCCTGACCCGCGAGGAACTGCTGGCGGTCTTCGACGGCAAGGTGGCGAAATGGTGCATCCCCGACGACGTCCGCTTCGTCGACAGCCTGCCCCACACCGCCACCGGCAAGCTGCTGAAAAGCGAGATCCGCCACATGCTGACCAGCCTGGACGGGGTGTGATCCAAAAAGAAAACGGGCCGGACGGCATGAACCGTCCGGCCCAGTGTCCTCGCGGGAGTGGCGAGGACGACGCACCCGAGGGAGGAGCGCGCAACCAAGGTCAATCTACAGGCTGACGAAAGAGGCGACTTGTTCGTCTGCGCCACACTCTCAGCAATTTCACGCCATCGAGGCTGTTTCAGCGCTCCGACCGCACCCGCGCCACGGCGTCGCGCCAGCCGCCATAGAGGCGGTCGCGCTTGCCCTGCTCCATCCGCGGTTCGAACCGACGCTCGCTGCGCCAGGCGTCGGACACCGAGTCCAAACCGTCGAACACACCGACCCGCAGCGCCGCGAGGCAGGCGGCACCCAGCGCCGTGGTCTCGATCACCTTCGGCCGTTCGACCGGCATGTTCAGCAGGTCGGCCAGGAACTGGCAGAGCCAGTCGTTGGCCGCCATGCCGCCGTCGATGCGCAGCGCGTTGATGGTGCCGCCCCAATCGCCGGCCATCGCCTCCATCAGGTCGCGGGTCTGAAAGGCCACCGCCTCCAGCGCCGCGCGGGCGATATGGGCGGGGCCGACATCCAGCGTCATGCCGAAGATCGCGGCGCGGGAATCCGAATCCCAGTGCGGGGCGCCCAGTCCGACGAAGGCCGGGACGAAATAGACGCCGTGGCTGTCGGGCACGCGGGTCGCCATGTCGTCGGTCTGGCTGGCGTGGGTGATGATGCCGATGCCATCGCGCAGCCACTTGATCGCCGCGCCCGCCACGAAGATCGAGCCTTCCTGCGCGTAGGATGTCTTGCTGTTCAGCCGATAGGCGACGGTGGTCAGCAGCCGGTTCTTCGACACCACCGGCGTCTCACCGGTGTTGATCAGCGCGAAGCAGCCGGTGCCGTAGGTCGATTTGGCCATGCCCGGCATCAGGCAGGCCTGCCCGAAGGCCGCCGCCTGCTGGTCGCCCGCCACGCCGGCGATGGGGACCGGCCGGCCGAGCAGTTCCGGCTCGGTAGCGCCGAAATCGTCGGAGCTGTCCAGCACGCGCGGCAGCATGGCGCGCGGCACCCGGAACAGCGCCAGCAGTTCGTCGTCCCAATCCTGGGTATGGATGTCGAACAGCATGGTGCGCGAGGCGTTGGTCGCGTCGGTCGCATGCACCTGCCGCCCGGTCAGGTGATAGATCAGGAAACTGTCGATGGTGCCGAAGCACAGCTCGCCACGTTCGGCCCGCGCCCGGGCGCCCGGCACATGGTCGAGGATCCAGGCGATCTTGGTGGCGGAGAAATAGGCGTCGATCAGCAGGCCGGTCTTTGACCGCACCAGCTCGGCATGGCCGGCGGCGACCAGATCGTGGCAGAGCGGCGCGGTGCGGCGGTCCTGCCAGACGATGGCGCGGTGGATCGGCTCGCCGGTGGCGCGATCCCACACCACGGCGGTCTCGCGCTGGTTGGTGATGCCGATGGCGGCGATGGACGCGACATCGACCCCGGCCTTCTCCACCGCCTCGCGCGCCACGGTACGGACGTCGCGCAGGATGTCGGCCGGGTCATGCTCCACCCAGCCGTCGCCGGGGTAATGCTGAGGAAACTCGCGCCGCGCCTCGGCCAGCGGAGTCCCCCTGCCATCGAACAGGATCGCCCGCGACGAGGTGGTGCCCTGGTCGATGGCGAGGATATGGCTGGCCTTGCTCATGGAAGCGTTCCCTCGTGATTTCTTGGGCTTCCTCCCTCTCCCCCCGGGGAGAGGGTCGGGGTGAGGGGGATGCATAACGTGATTTTTCAAGGAATGCGGAGCGGCTTCAACTATCGAAAGACACGCTGTGCATCCCCCTCACCCTAACCCTCTCCCCGGGGGGGAGAGGGGATATTCAGGGAAACAAAAAATCGGGGCGGCGTCCTGCCTTTGAAAGAAGGGCCGCCGCCCCAGGGTCACCTCCGGCGCAACCAGGATGGATACCGGAGGGGCGAACCCGTCACCGCAACCCGGATCAGCGGGCGCGGCCTTCCTTCCAGGCCTTCAGCAGGTCGTCATAGGCAACGGTCTCGCCCTTCGGCTTCTCGTTGGCCAGCTTCGGCTTCGGCGCGCCCGGCTTGTCGAACCAGACCTTGGCGTCCTCCGGCTTGTTCAGCTGCGGGGCGCACTCGCCGCCGATCTTGGCGCGCTCCATGCGGGCCATGACCTGCTCCATCTGGTCGGCCAGATTGTCCATCGCCTGCTGCGGGGTGCGCTCACCCGTGACCGCCTCGGCGATGTTCTGCCACCACAGCGGGGCCAGCTTCGGATAGTCCGGCACGTTGGTGCCGGTCGGCGTCCAGGCGACGCGGGCCGGGCTGCGGTAGAACTCGACCAGACCACCCAGCTGCGGCGCGACCTTGGTCATCGCCTCGGACTGGATGTCGCTTTCGCGGATCGGCGTCAGGCCGACCAGCGTCTTCTTCAGCGACGCGGTCTTCGACACGGTGAACTGGGCATAGAGCCAGGCGGCCTTGCGGCGTTCCAGCGGCGTGGACTTCAGCAGCGTCCAGGAGCCGACGTCCTGGTAACCCAGCTTCATGCCCTCTTCCCAGTAGGGGCCATGCGGCGAGGGGGCCATGCGCCACTTCGGCGAACCATCCTCGTTGACGACCGGCAGGCCCTTCTTGGTCATGTCGGCGGTGAAGGCGGTGTACCAGAAGATCTGCTGCGCGACCGCACCCTGGGCCGGCACCGGGCCGGCTTCGGAGAAGGTCATGCCGGCGGCTTCCGGCGGCGCATACTTCTTCAGCCAGTCGATGTACTTGGTCAGCGAATAGACGGCGGCCGGGCCGTTCGTGTCGCCGCCGCGCTTGACCGAGGCGCCGGCCGGGCGGCAGCCCTCGACGCGGATGCCCCATTCGTCCACCGGCTTGCCGTTCGGCAGGCCCTTGTCGCCGGCGCCGGCCATCGACAGCCAGGCATCGGTGAAGCGCCAGCCGAGCGACGGGTCCTTCTTGCCGTAATCCATGTGGCCGTAGACGCGGACGCCGTCGATCTCCTTCACGTCGTTGGTGAAGAAGTCGGCGATGTCCTCGTAGGCCGACCAGTCGAGCGGCACGCCGAGATCATAGCCGTACTTGGCCTTGAACTTCTCCTTCAGGTCCGGACGGGCGAACCAGTCGGCGCGGAACCAGTAGAGGTTGGCGAACTGCTGGTCGGGCAGCTGGTAGAGCTTGCCGTCCGGACCGGTGGTGAAGCTGGTGCCGATGAAGTCCTTCACGTCCAGCGTCGGCAGGGTGACGTCCTTGCCCTCGCCGGCCATGAAGTCGGACAGGGCGACGGCCTGACCATAGCGGACGTGGGTGCCGATCAGGTCGCTGTCGTTGACGTAGGCGTCATAGACGTTGCGGCCCGACTGCATCTGCGTCTGCAGCTTCTCGATGACGTCGCCTTCCTGGATCAGGTCGTGCTTCAGCTTGATGCCCGTAAGCTCGCTGAACAGCTTGGCAAGCGTCTTCGATTCGAACTCGTGCGTCGTCAGCGTCTCGGAGACGACGTTGATCTCCATGCCCTTGTACGGCTCGGCCGCCTTCACGAACCATTCCAGTTCCTTCATCTGCTCGTCCTTGGAGAGCGTGGAGGGCTGGAGTTCCTCGATGATGCGCTTGGCGACGGCTTCCTGGTCCGGCGTCATGGCGGCGGACGGGGCCGCAGAGGCCATCGCCAGCAGAACGCCGATGCCGCCGGCCATCACGGCCCCGGTCAGGCGGCGCCGCAGAGTCTGGTGCTGAAGCATGCTTCCTCCCACTTGATCGACTTGGTGTCGGGTTGACGTTTCGTATTGCTCTTACCGGCGGAACAGCCGCTCACTTCGTCATCCGCCGCCTCGGCAACGGTGACGGAACCCTTGAAAACTCTGGTTTCCCCTCAGCCGAAGCGGATCACCAGCGCGATCCAGACCAGCGCGACCGCGGAGGCGCCCCACAGCGACGCGTCGGTCGCGGCGAGCCAACCCAGATGGATGAAGGCGCTGCCGAGCAGACCGATGAACAGGCGGTCGCCGCGGGTGGTGCGCATCGGCAGGAAGCCCTTGGCCTCCACCGTCGGCGACACCACCTCCCAAACCGTCATGCCGGCCAGCATCAGGGCGATGCAGAGGAAGAAGATCGCGGTCGGCGTGGTCCACGCCATCCAGTCCATATCCATGACGCGAGCCCTCCCTTAGACGCGGCCCAGGGCAAAGCCCTTGGCGATGTAGTTGCGGACGAACCAGATCACCAGCGCGCCCGGCAGGATGGTCAGCACGCCGGCGGCGGCCAGCAGGCCCCAGTCCATGCCCGACGCGCTGACGGTGCGGGTCATGGTCGCGGCGATCGGCTTGGCATCGACCGAGGTCAGCGTGCGGGCCAGCAGCAGCTCGACCCAGCTGAACATGAAGCAGAAGAAGGCGGTGACGCCGACGCCGGCCCGGATCATCGGCAGGAACACCGTGCCGAAGAAGCGCGGGAAGCTGTAGCCGTCGATGTAGGCCATCTCGTCGATCTCGCGCGGCACGCCGGACATGAAGCCCTCCAGGATCCAGACCGCCAGCGGCACGTTGAACAGGCAATGGGCCAGCGCCACCGCGATGTGCGTGTCGAACAGCCCGACCGTCTGGTACAGCTGGAAGAAGGGCAGCAGGAACACTGCCGGCGGTGCCATCTTGTTGGTCAGCAGCCAGAAGAAGACGTGCTTGTCGCCGATGAAGCGGTAGCGCGAGAAGGCGTAGGCCGCGGGCAGCGCCACCGTCAGCGAGATGATGGTGTTCAGCGTCACATAATAGATCGAGTTGATGTAGCCGCTGTACCAGCTGGGATCGGTGAAAATGACGGCGTAATTGCGCAGCGTCGGGTTGTGCGGATACAGCGTCAGGCCCGACAGGATCTCCTCGTTCGTCTTGAAGGACATGTTGACCATCCAGTAGATGGGCAGCATGAGGAAGATGATGTAGCAGACCAGAACGATCGTCCTGTTCGAAACCCGCGCCGAGGAGCGGCGGATGTTGGCCGGCGCCGCCAGCGCACCGGGAGCGAGAACCGCAGCCTTGCTCATTTCTTCTCTCCCTCTCCGGTGCGGGTGATGATCGTGTAGAAGATGAAACTGAACAGCAGCACGATCAGGAAGTAGACGATGGAGAAGGCCGCCGCCTTGCCGATGTCGAACTGCCCCACCGCCATCTGCGTCAGATACTGGCTGAGGAAGGTGGTGGAGTTGCCGGGGCCGCCGCCGGTCAGCACGAAGGGCTCGGTGTAGATCATGAAGCTGTCCATGAAGCGCAGCAGCACCGCGATGATCAGGACGCCGCGCATCTTCGGCAGCTGGATGTAACGGAACACCGCCCATTTCGACGCGCCGTCGATCTTGGCCGCCTGATAGAAGGCCGGCGGGATCGACTGCAGGCCGGCGTAGCACAGCAGGGCCACAAGGCTGGTCCAGTGCCAGACGTCCATCACCAGCACGGTGATCCAGGCATGGGCCGAGTTGTTGGTGTAGTTGTAGTCGATGCCGAGGGCGCGGAAGGTGGCGCCCAGCAGACCGATGTCACCGCGCCCGAAGATCTGCCAGATGGTGCCGACCACGTTGAAGGGGATCAGCAGCGGCAGGGCCAGCAGCACCAGCGTCAGCGACGTCTTGGCGCTGCGACCGCCGGGCATGCCGAGCGCGATCAGGATGCCCAAGGGGATCTCGATCAGCAGCACCGCCAGCGAATAGATGATCTGACGGACCAGCGCGTCGTGCAACCGGTCGTCCTTCAGCACCGCCTCGAACCATTCGGTGCCGACGAAGAAGGTCTGGCCGGGGCCGAAGATCTCCTGCACCGAATAATTGACCACCGTCATCAGCGGGATCACCGCGCTGAAGGCGACGATCAGAAAGACCGGGATGATCAGGAACCAAGCCCGGTTGTCCTGGACCTTATCCATGGCTCATGGCTCCTTCAACCGACCAGATGGCTGTCGCGGTAGAGCTTGGTCCACCGGTTGGGGAAACGGATGGCGGCGTCCAGCGCCGGGATTTCCTGATCCTCGCTCAGCCGCGCCTTCAGCGTATGGTTGCCCAGCCGCACCGTCGCCAGCTTGGAGGTACCGAGGTCGTCGACGCCGGTGACCTGCACCGGGATGGCGCCTGCGCTGCCGCTGCGGGTCAACTCCAGGAATTCCGGCCGGATGCCCAGTTCGAACTTGCCCCCCACCGCAGGCACGGCGCGGTCGGGCAGCGGGATGGCGATGCCATCGACCAGCGCATGGTCGTTGCCCAGCGTGCAGGGCATCAGGTTGATGCCGGGGCTGCCGATGAAATAGCCGACGAAGGTGTGCTCAGGGTTCTCGAACAGCTCCTGCGGGGTGCCGAGCTGGACCATGGCGCCCTCGTACATCACCGCGACCTTGTCGGCGAAGGTCAGCGCCTCCACCTGGTCGTGGGTCACGTAGATCATGGTCAGGCGGTATTCCTCATGGATCTGGCGCAGCTTGCGCCGCAGGATCCACTTGGTGTGCGGGTCGATGACGGTCAGCGGCTCGTCGAACAGGATGGCCGCCACGTCGGAGCGCACGAGGCCCCGGCCCATCGAGATCTTCTGCTTGGCGTCCGGCGTCAGCCGCTGGGCGCGCTTCTTCAGATCGTCGGTCAGGTCCAGCGCCTCCGCCACCTGCCGCACGCGGCGGTCGACATCCGCGGCCGGAACCTTGCGGTTGCGCAGCGGGAAGGCGAGGTTCTCGTACACCGTCATGGTGTCGTAGATGACCGGGAACTGGAACACCTGGGCGATGTTGCGCTCTTCCGGGGTGCAGCGGGTGACGTCCAGCCCGTCGAACAGCACCCGTCCCTCGCTGGGCACCAGCAGGCCGGAGATGATGTTCAGCAGCGTGGACTTGCCGCAGCCCGACGGCCCCAGCAGCGCATAGGCCTTGCCGTCCTCCCACTCCTGCGACAGGCGGCGGAGCGCATAATCCTCCGGCTTGCTGGGGTGCGGGTGATAGGAGTGGCCGAGATTGTCGAATTGGATGGTCGCCATCGCTCCCGCCCCCCTTAAGCGATGTTGCGCAGCGCGCCGCGCCGCCAGTTGGGTGCCGCCACCAGCTGCCCGGCGGTGGAGAAGACGAAGATGCGGTCGGGATCGGCATAGACCTGGATGTCGCTGCCGATGGGATGGCTGTGCACCCCCTCCTCCCGCGCGACCAGCGTGGTGTCGCCGTGGCGCAGATGGACGAAGGTCTCCGATCCGCTGATCTCCGACAGGGCGACCCGGCCCTTGATCGGAACCAGCCGCTCGCTCCGCCGCAGCACCGTCAGGTGGTTGGCACGGATGCCGACCTTGCAGGGGCCGGCCGGCAGGTTGCGGTCATGGGCCGACAAGGGCAGGCTGGTGCCGTCGGACAGGGCGACGCGGTCGTTGGTCAGGATCGCGTCCACTACGTTCATCGGCGGGTCGCTGAACACCTGCGCGCATTCCAGCGAGGCCGGCGTGTGGAACACGTCGCCGGTCGCCCCGGTCTGCAGCATCCGCCCCTCATGCAGCACCGTGACGTTGCCGCCGAGGATCAGCGCCTCCTGCGGTTCGGTGGTGGCGTAGACCACCGTGGTCTTGCCGTCCGCGAAGATGTCGCGCAGTTCGGCGCGCAGTTCCTCGCGCAGCTTGTAGTCCAGGTTGACCAGCGGCTCGTCGAGCAGCAGCAGGCCGGCGCCCTTCACCAGGGCGCGGGCGATGGCGCAGCGCTGCTGCTGTCCGCCCGACAGTTCGGCCGGCAGGCGCTCCAGATAAGGTTCGATCCGCAGCATGGCCGCGGTGCGCCGCACCTTGGCGTCGATCTCCGCCTTGTCCTTGCCCTGGCGGCGCAGCGGCGAGGCGATGTTCTCGTAGACCGTCATCGCCGGGTAGTTGATGAACTGCTGATAGACCATCGCCACATCGCGATGGCGCACCGACGTGCCGGTGACGTCCTTGCCGTTTTCCAGCATGCGCCCGGCGGTCGGCTTGTCCAGCCCGGCCATCAGCCGCATCAGCGTCGTCTTGCCGGCCAGCGTCCGCCCCAGCAGGACGTTGAAGCTGCCGGCTTGCAGCTCCAGCGACAGGGGGTGGAGATGCTGCTCGGCGCCGACGCGCTTGGCCACGCCTTCCAGTGTGAGTGTCACCGCATTCCTCCCATCGACCGCAGGCCGGGGTTTTCGCCCGTGTCCCTGTTGGCCGTAGCTTCGCGGCGCCGGTCGAACCAGCCGCCGATGGCGTCCCGGATCGCAGCGTCCAGGTGCAGCCCAAGTTTGGAGCGCCGCCACAGGAAGTCGTCGCCGGTCATGGCGAACTCCTCCCGCGCGGCATAGTCGAGTTCGGCTTCAAAGACGCCGCCCCCGAAATCGATGCCCAGATCGTCCAGCCCCTGGGCCGCGCCCAGCAGCCGCTCCACCCGCGTGCCGTAGGCCCGCGCCAGCCGCAGGGCCAGCGCATCGGGCAGCCAGGGCCGGCGCCGCTTCAGACCGGCCAGGAAGCCGGCGAAGTCGGCGTCGGCGATGTCGCCGCCGGGAAGCGGCACATTCGCGGTCCAGGTGGCGCCGTCCTTGCCGAGCGCCCGGCCCAGCTTCTCCGTCGCCTCCTCCGCCAGCCGGCGGAAGGTGGTGATCTTGCCGCCGAAGATCGACAGCATCGGCGCCTGACCGGCCGGCTCGTCCATCTCCAGCACATAGTCGCGGGTGACGGCCGAGGCGTTGCCGCTGGCGTCGTCGAACAGCGGCCGGACGCCGCTGTAGGTCCACACCACGTCGCTCTCGCTCACCGGCTTGGCGAAGTAGCGCGACACCGCCCGGCACATATAGGCGATTTCGTCCGGGGCGATCGCCACCGCGCCGGGATCGCCCGAATAATCGAGGTCGGTGGTGCCGATCAGGGTGAAATCGCGCTCGTAGGGGATGGCGAAGACGATGCGGCGGTCATCGTTCTGGAAGATGTAGGCGTGTTCACCTTCGAACATCTTGCGCACGACGATGTGGCTGCCCTTGACCAGACGCACCGACTTGTCGACGGTGACGCCGGTGCGCTTGGCGATCATCTCGCGCACCCAGGGACCGGCGGCATTGACCAGGGCGCGGGCGCGGACGGTGCGGGTGGCGCCCGTGGCCACGTCGACCAGCGTCGCTTCCCACAGCCCGTCGCGCCGCTCAGCCTTCTCGCAGCGAGTGCGGGTCAGGATTTCCGCCCCACGCGCCTTCGCATCCATCGCGTTCAGCACGACAAGCCGGCTGTCCTCCACCCAGCAGTCCGAATATTCGAACGCCTTGGTGAAACCGCCCGACAGCGGCTTTCCAGCCGGCGCGCTGGTCAGATCGACCCCGTGCGATCCCGGCAGCAGCTTGCGCTTTCCCAGATGATCGTAAAGGAACAGGCCGATGCGCACCATCCAGGCCGGGCGCATGCTGCTGTCATGGGGCAGAACGAAACGCAGCGGCCAGATGATGTGCGGAGCGGCGCGCAACAGAACCTCGCGCTCCTGCAGAGCTTCCCGCACCAGACGGAATTCGTAATATTCGAGATAGCGCAGGCCGCCGTGGATCAGCTTGGTGCTGGCGGACGAGGTGGCGCCCGCGAGGTCGCCCTGTTCGCACAGCACCACCGACATCCCGCGCCCGACCGCATCGCGGGCGATGCCCGCCCCGTTCACGCCGCCGCCGACGATCAGAAGGTCGGCCACCACGGAACCGGCAGCACCGGGTCCGCCTGCACCGGGCCGGCCGTCCGTTCCTGCAGGGCTCGCGTTTGCCATTGGGTTCCTCTCCGTACCGCGCCGGTTCCTTGCGAACCCGGCCGCTTTCGTTTCGGAACATAGAATGTTCGTTCGCGTTTGAAAAGGAAAATGTTTGTTCAACGGATCATGTTTTTGAGGCTACGCCGGATCCTGCCGTTTTCCTATCGGAAAACGGGCGCGAAGCCAGCTATGGCACGGATTCCAACTGCGTTTCCGGTGCGATCGGGTTACCACGTCCAAGCGGCGGAACGGTCCGTGCCCACAAAGCGTCAGGCTTGCCGACGCCCGGGCTGGAGATTTCCCGTCAGCCGCAACGTCGGTCCGGCGGCGGCTTCCGGACGTTGTCTAGCAAACAGACGACGTTCGATCCGTTACAGGCGATCCGTTACAGGCGGGCAATCGCTTCCTCGACAAGACGGGCCAGGGCGGCGAGGTCGATGTCGACGGGAACATCCAGCCTGTCGACCAGACGCTCCGAATATTCGACCGGATCGCCGGCGAAGCTCCCGGTCAACTGGCTGAAATGCCCGATCAGCGTGGCCTGCGTCCCCATCTGGATGTTCCAGGAAGAGTCCGGATGGAAGAAGTCCGGGTTGTTCAGGTGAATCCAAGTGGCGTTGGGCGATAGGTAGACATGATTGGAGGTGCCGGCGCCGATCGGTGCGACCACGATCTCGGCCTGCGCGACAAGCTCGATCGTTTCCAGGACGTTCAGCGACTCCGGCGGAACCACCTCGAAACCGTAGCCGGCCAGCAGGTCGCCCACCGCGGCGTCGTTGGCGATGCGATGTTTCGGATACGAGTTCCGGCGGGACAGGAAGACGCGCCGGGGCAAGGGGCCGCGGTCGGGCCGGATCCGCGCCAGCATCACCTCGCGCAGCCAGCGATAGGCGACGGGATAGGAGACCGGCGACGGCACCACCGCCCGGTCGAAACGGTAGAGCGAAAACGTGCCTTCATGGCCGAGGGTGCGGCGCATGTCGACGATGCGTTCGCGCCGGATGCCGACCAGTTCGAGCATTTCGTACTGATACTCGCGTACGTCGAACAGGATGACCGGCAGATCCTGTGCCTCCGGAACCCGGGTGCAGGCAATCAGCATCGGCAGCACATCGACCATGAAGTGCCAGTAATTGGGGGTCGAGCGTACGAAGATCGCGCGTTCCGGAATGTCGACCACCCGGTAGAGCGGGCGCGGCAGGCGGATCGCTCCACTCACCAGTTCGGGCGTCACCCCGACCAGCGGCACATTGCCGCCGTTCACCACGCTGTCCTTGCTTTCGCGAAGCATGTGCCGGCGATCGGCCAGGATGAAACTTTCGAAGTTGTCCTTGACGTAAAACCCCTGGATCACCTCGATCCTGGCGTCGAACGCCACCCCGACCGGCGCCGCGCCGAGAGCCGGCAGGTCGTCGAGATAACGGTGCAGGTAAGCGGGATAATCCTCGTATGCCGCCTGCGGCACCGGTTGGGCCTCGGGCTGCCAGATGTGGGCGGACAGTCCGGCGGCGGCGCACCAATCCGGAAACTCGTGGATATCGACCGTGAAAATGTCGATGTCGCTTTCCGCCACGGTGCGAAAATCATAGCGGTTCTTCACACGGACGCAGTCTTCGGCCAAGTCGCGCCAACCCGTGAGCAAGGCGATCCGGATGTGCCGCTGGAACAGGTCGTAGAGTTGCTGGTTCATAGTCGGGGCGTTGGCCAGCCCGAGAAGTGCGCTGCGAAGCCAGGGCCCGGCAGCGTCCATGTCGTTCCGCATGTGAGCTGAAAGAGCCATATTGAGCGCCTGGGCGCAATACAGCTCGCGCAGGGGCATGGAGCCGGGACTGGCGGCAAGGCCGCGCTCATACCACCGGGCGGCGGTTTCCGGCTGGCTCAGGCTGCGGTACAGATTGCCCAGATTGATGAAAGGCGCGTCGAACCATGGGTTGACGGCAATCGCCCGCTGCATCAGCGCAGCCCCCGCCTGCGGATCTCCGGACCGCCAGCGCACCAGCCCCAGGCAATGCAGAGCATTGAAATCAAAAGGCGAATGGCACAATACGATTTTGTAGAGCTGCTCGGCCTCGCCCAATCGCCCGGCTTGATGATGTGCAAGGGCGGTGGTCAGGAGATCGGTCGGGTTCGAGATCATTTCCGATAATATAAAAGTTTGATTCTACCCCGCACCTTACCCCGATTGTCGGGCTGTATGGAATACTGGCTCGATCGATGCCCGGGTTATCGAACCGGGTCGTTCACCCAGGGCATCGCCTGCACATCGATCGACAAGGTCGCACCCCAGGTTCACGCCGCGCGGATGCGGCCCAGCAGTCGGTCGATATCCTCGCTCAGGCTTTCGGAGCGTTGCGAGAGCGCGCGGGTGGCGTCCACCACCTGGGCGGCGGCGCTGCCGGTGCGGTTCACCGCGTCGTCCACCGAAACCACCGTATCGGCAATGCTCTGCACCGCGTCGGAGGCATGGTTGATGCTGCGCGCGATCTCGTCGGTGGCGGCGGATTGCTCCTCCACCGCGGCGGCGACCATGGCGGTGATCTCGTCGATGCGGCTGATCGTGCGGCCGATGTCGTCGATGGCGGAGACCGCCCCCTGCGCCGTGCTGCGCACCGCCTGGACCTGCTGGGCGATCTCCTCGGTCGCCTTGGCGGTCTGGCCGGCGAGGCTGCGCACCTCCTCCGCCACCACGGCGAAGCCGCGGCCCGCCTCCCCCGCCCGCGCCGCCTCGATGGTGGCGTTCAGCGCCAGCAGGTTGGTCTGGCCGGCGATGGCGTTGATCATGCCGACCACGTCGCCGATCTTCTGCGCGGCTGTGGCCAGCGCCCCCATCAGTTCGTTGGTGCTGCGCGCCTCCTCCACCGCGCTGCGGGCGATCTGGCTGGAATCGCCGACCCGCCGCGTGATCTCGCCGATGGAGGCGGAGAGCTGGCTGGCGGTGGCCGCCACCGTCTGCACGTTCGACGCGGTGTCGGCGACCGCGGAGCGCACGTCGGTCATGCGGCGGCAGGTCTGCTCGGCGGTGGCCGACATGCCTTCCGACGCCTCGCGCATGTCGGCGGAGGCGGCGGCGATGTGGCGCGAGGCCTCCTTCACGCTGGCCTCGATACTGGCGGTGATCGACTGGATGGTGCGCGACCGCTCGGCATCGGCGGACTGCTTCATCGCATCCTGTTCCTCCTGCAGTCGGGCGATCTCCGCGCTCTTGTCGCGGAAGACGCCGACGATCCCCGCCATCTCGGCGATCTCGTCGCGCCCGCGGACCCGGGCGTCGGCCGTCAGGTCTCCGGCGGCAACGGCACGCATGGCGTCGATGACCCGCAGCAGCCGGCGGGTCAGCCGGTTGCGGATATAGAACCATGCGATCATCAGGCTCGACAGCACCACGACGGCCGCGGCGCCGCCCTGGACGGCGACGGCCCCGGCAATCGCGCTTTCTGTCCGCGTCACGTCGGCGTCGGTGCGTTCCTGCTGGTGAGCAACGACGGCGTCGATGGTGCCATTCAGTTCGGTGGTCAGCCGCACGGTTTCGGCCAAAGCGCTTTCGATGTCTGCGGTGATGCGCGCCTGATCGTCGCGCAGGCGGAAGACGCTGCCGGCGCCGCTGCCGAAGGCCGCCAGCCCGTCGCGCGCCTTGACCAGCGAGGGCCGGTCGGGATTGTCCTTCGGGAACGCCTCGATGGCGTTGTCGACGCGCAGCAGCGCCCAATTGTACTTAGACCGGATGTTGTTCAGCGTCGCGCCATAGGGCACGCTGGACGCGGCGGCGATCATGCCGAAGGCGAGGTTGCCGTTGGCCTGCACGTTCATCAGCTGGGTGATGACCGGCAGTTCCTCCTGCGCCAGCCGGCGGCCCAGCCCGGTGGCGGTATCGACCGCCTGCGCCGCCGCCAGATCGCCCACCACATTGTTGACCGACAGGGTCGACACCTCCAGCAGCGGCGCCACCAGATCGGTGAAATCCTCGTGCGCCATCACCGCGTCGGCCATCAGCGTGTTGAGCTTCTCCTCCAGGTCCAGCCGTTCGGCGGTGCGCTTGCCCAGCGTATCCAGCGCCGCCCCCATGCGCTCCGCAAGCCCGGCGACCGCGTCGGCATCCGCCGCCATTCCTCCGGCACCCGCTCCCGACTGGCTGCGCATCGCCGCGATGCGGTCGCGCAGGGCCTCCAGCCGCTTGGTCAGGTCATCCATCCGCTCCGTCAGTTCGGCCGCGTCGCGCGATGCCGCCACCGCCGGCGCATCGGCGGCGATCGCCGTGCTGTCCTTCGCCAGATTGAGCGAACGGACGATGGCCGGCACGCTGCTGCGGCCGATCTGGCCCATCGACCGCCCGGTTTCCGTCAGCGACCACCAGGCCATGACGCTGGCGAAGGCGGCGAGCATCGCCACCCCGCCGAAGGCCAGGAACAGCCGCCCCTGAATGCCGAGCCGAATGCCCCGCCGCTCCCCACCCGGCGTCAGTCGCGTCATGTCCCTCTCCTATACGTAATGTTTTTGTCAGCAGTCTTGATGGTTTGGTATCGCGACAAGTTTGAAGGATGGCGCCAACGGCCGTCAGTCGCGGCAAACCCTCATCGGGCACATATCGGAACCGCGTGCATCCTCTCTTAGCATGCGCGTTCATTTTCGTAAAGAAACATGCTTGTGTTGCGAACAATATCCGGCGTACATATCTGCCGTACGGGGCCGTAGGTTCGGGGTGCGGCGGAATGCGCGGCGGAATCGCCCGGCCCGCCTGGATCGGAACCGCCGCCCGGTTGCCGTTTTCGCTTTGACCCATTCCGCGCATCTGATTCACTGACGCCCCACCCGACCGGAGACAGCCCCCGATGGATGCGCGCCTGGACGCCGAACGCCGCCAGCAGGAAATCGTGGCCCTGGTCCATGCCAAAGGCATGGTGCAGATCCAATGGCTGGCCGAGCATTTCGACGTCACGCCGCAGACCATCCGCCGCGACATCGAACATCTGGCCGGGCAATCGGCCGTGCGGCGCTTCCGCGGCGGCGTCACCGTGCCGTCCAGCGTGGAGAACATCGCCTATTCCACCCGCCAGACCCTGATGGCGGAGGAAAAGCGCCGCATCGCCGAAATGGTCGCCCGCCATGTGCCGGAGGACGCCTCGCTGTTCCTCAACATCGGCACGACGACGGAGGCGGTGGCCCAGGCGCTGCTCGGCCACAAGCGGCTGCGTGTGCTGACCAACAACCTGAACGTCGCCACCATCCTGCACAAGAACACCAACTTTGCACTCTCCATCGCCGGCGGCCTCGTTCGCGAGCGCGACGGCGGCATCATCGGCGAGGCGACGGTGGAGTTCATCCGCCGCTACAAGGTCGACATCGGCATCATCGGCATCAGCGGCATCGACGCCGAAGGCGACCTGCTGGATTACGACGAGCAGGAGGTCCGCGTCGCCCGCGCCATCATCGAAAGCTCGCGCCGGGTCTTCCTTGTCACCGACCACACCAAGTTCGGCCGCAACGCCATGATCCGCATGGCCGACGTCAGCGTGCTCGACGCCCTCTTCACCGACCGCCTGCCGCCGCCCGAACTGATGGAGGTGCTGGGCAACGCCGACTGCCAGGTCCATGTCGCCGACGGCAGCGAGGCGGCGAACGGCGATGGCGAGGATGCCGAGGAGTAAGGGGATATCCCCCGTTTCTGCGAAACTGCTTCAAACGCGGCACCCCCACCCGCGGCCCCGATGTCGCTTGCCGAAGCGGGGCATCGCCTCCACTCTGTGATGTTGGGCCTTATGAAAGCGGTTGGCCCGGCAAACAGATATCAGCAGGTGTGCGGTGATCATCGAAAGCGACCTCAAGCTCGACTTCAAGGATGTGCTGATCCGGCCGAAACGCAGCACGCTGCAGAGCCGCAACGACGTGGACGTCAACCGGACCTTCACCTTCCTGCACACCCAGCGCGACTGGACCGGCTTCCCGCTGATCGCCGCCAACATGGACGTCACCGGCAGCATGGGTATGGCCCGCGCGCTGTCGCGCTTCGGCGCCATGACCGCCCTGCACAAGCATTACAAGGCGGACGAGCTGGTCGCCTTCTTCCGGGCGGAGGCGGAATCCGCCGTCCAGTCGAACGTCTTCTATTCGATGGGCATCGCCGACGCCGACCATGACAAGTTCCAGTCGGTGAAGGCCCAGGCTCCGGTGGGCAAGATCTGCCTCGACGTCGCCAACGGCTATACCGAGCGCTTCGTCGAGGTGATCGCGCGCCTGCGCGAGGAGAACCCGGAGACCGTCATCATGGCCGGCAACGTCGTCACCGGCGACATGACGGAGGCGCTGCTGCTGGCCGGCGCCGACATCGTCAAGGTCGGCATCGGGCCGGGGTCGGTCTGCACCACCCGCAAGATGACCGGCGTCGGTTATCCCCAGCTGTCGGCCATCATCGAATGCGCCGACGCCGCCCACGGGCTGAAGGGGCAGGTCTGCGGCGACGGCGGCTGCACCGTGCCGGGCGACATCTCCAAGGCCTACGGCGCCGGTGCCGACTTCGTCATGCTCGGCGGCATGCTGGCCGGCCATGACGAGTGCGAGGGCGAAATCCGCTACGAGGACCGGGACGGCGACCGCGTGCCGGTCGCCATGACCTTCTACGGCATGTCGTCGGACACGGCGATGCACAAATACTCCGGCGGGGTGGCCTCCTACCGCGCCTCGGAAGGCAAGACGGTGGAGGTCCCCTATCGCGGCCCGGTGGAGAACACGATGCAGGAGATCATGGGCGGCGTGCGCAGCATGATGACCTACATCGGCGCCACCCGCCTGAAGGAGGTGCCGAAGCGCACCACCTTCGTCCGCGTCGGCGCCCAGCTGAACACCGTGTTCGGCGGTTAAGCCGGACCGGGCACCCCGCCCGGAACTCCGGCGATTTTCCCGCATCCGATTCTTGTCTCTTGGACCCGTTCCGTTCTACTGGTTGGGTGAGCGGCGAATCGGATCTTTGCGGGAACGAGAGTGCTTATGGACGGGGTGCCCGGCAGCGGAGCGGACGTCATCCGCGCCCAGTTGCCGACCCTGCCGGACACGCCCGGCGTCTATCGGATGCTGGCGGCCGACGGGTCGGTCCTTTACGTCGGCAAGGCGAAGAACCTGAAGCGGCGGGTGGCCAGCTACACCCGGACCGACGGGCTGCCCAACCGCACCCGCCGGATGGTGTCGCTGACCCGCGCCATGGAGTTCGTCACCACCCATACCGAGGCGGAGGCGCTTCTGCTGGAAGCGAACCTGATCCGCAGCCTGCTGCCGCCCTTCAACATCCTGGTGAAGGACGACCGCTCCTTCTCCTACATCGTCATTGGGAAAGGGCATGACTTCCCCCGCCTGATGCAACACCGCGGCAGCGCCGAGCGGCGCGGCACCTCCGGCAAGGGCAACCGCCGGGACTCCGACCTGTTCGGCCCCTACGCCTCGCCGCATCTGGTCGGCATGACCATCGCCGCGCTGCAGCGCGCCTTCCTGCTGCGCAGTTGCGACGACGGCGTGTTCGCCTCGCGCACCCGGCCCTGTTTGCAGCACCAGATCAAGCGCTGCTCCGCCCCCTGCGTCGGCCGCGTCAGCGAGGAGGAGTATGCCGATCAGGTCCAGGGCGTGCGCGACGTGCTGTCCGGCCGCAGCGCCGAGGTGCAGGCGGAGTTCGCCCGCCACATGCTCGACAGTTCCGACCGGCTGGAATATGAGGACGCCGCCCGCTGGCGCGACCGCATCCGCGCCCTGACAGCCCTTCAGAGCCGCCAAGACATCAATCTGGAAGACACGCTGGGCGATGCCGACGTGCTGGCCCTGCACCGCGAAGGCGGCGCGGCCTGCGTCCAGGCCTTCTTCTTCCGCAGCGGCCGCAACCAGGGCACCCGCGCCTTCTTCCCCCGCATCGATGCGGAGGAGGAGCCCGGCGACATCCTGGCCGCCTTCGCCGCCCAGCTTTATGCCGACACCCCGCCGCCGGCCCTGCTGCTGCTGAGCGACCCGGTGGAGTCACCGGACCTGCTGGAGGAAGCGCTGAGCCTGTCCGCCGGCCACCGCGTCGCCGTGGAATGCCCGAAGCGCGGACCGAAGCGCCGCGCGGTCGAACATGCGCAGACCAACGCCCGCGATGCTCTCGGCCGCCGTCTGGCCGAGCGGTCCACCCAGGCGATCTTGCTGGAGGGGGTGGCGCGCGTCTTCGGCCTGCCCGCCGCGCCGCGGCGCATCGAGATCTACGACACCTCGCACATCCAGGGCTCCTTCCCGGTCGGCGCCATGGTGGTGGCCGGGCCGGATGGGTTCCAGCGCAACGCCTACCGCCGCTTCTACATCCGCGATCCGGAGGCCGCCGGCGACGATTACGCCATGCTGCGCGAGACCTTCACCCGCCGCTTCCACCGCAGCAGCGATGCCGGCCGCGATTCCGGCCAATGGCCCGACCTCGTCCTGATCGACGGCGGGCTGGGCCAGTTGAATGCGGTGAAGGACGAGCTGGCGATGCTGCAGATCACCGATATCCCGTTGGTCGCCATCGCCAAGGGTCCCGACCGCAATGCCGGGCGCGAGCGCTTCTTCCGCCCCGGCCAGCAACCGCTGTCCCTCGCGCCCAACGATCCGGTGCTGCATTTCCTGCAAAGGCTGCGCGACGAGGCCCACCGCACCGCCATCGACAGCCACCGCGCCCGCCGCATGAAGGCGATGTCGCACACCCGCATCGACGGCATCCCCGGCATCGGCCCGGCCCGCAAGAAGGCCCTGCTCCACCATTTCGGCAGCGCCACAGCCGTCGCCGCGGCCGGCCTGAAGGACCTGGAGGCTGCGCCCGGCATCAGCGAAGCCATCGCGCGCAAGCTCTACGAGCATTTCCACGGATAGACTGTTACGGCACCGACTTTCCCGTGAACGGGTTCCAGCCGACCGCCGCGAGCGCCGCCCAGGCGGTCGCGCCCAGATGGGGGCGGCGGTAGTAGAGAAAGTCGTCGTTCTTGCTGTCCGGCCCGATGGCAAGGCCGGTGGACAGCACCTGCGGCCGGGTGGCGTAGAGATAGCCGCCGGGGCTGATCTCCTTCAGCAGCTCGCCGAACAGCCTGTCGGCATCGCCGCGGCGACCGACGGCGCGGTAGGCGAGCGCGGCCTGCGCCGTGCCCTCCACCCACATGCCGTCGCGGTCGTCGTTGAAGTCGAAGCCGCCGTCGGCGCCATGGGCGCGCTCCGCATAGGACAGGGCGGCCCGCCAGGCCTCCGGCGCCTTCGGCAGCAGCAGCGGCCAGAGCTGGGCATCGAGGCCGGATGTGGAGGTGCTGACCGTCACCCCGTCCGGTGCGGTGCCGATGGGGAAATGGTCGCCGCCCGCCGTCCACATCCTGTCGAGGAAGTCGCGCGCCTCCTTCCCCGGCCCTGCGAAATCGCCGCCAAGCCAGCCGAACAGCGCAACCAGATCGGTGTTGTGCTCGGTCGATTTCCAGGTCAGCGGCTGCGGTGCGTCGTCGAAGCCCTGCAGGCCGCCATTGAAGCCGCCGGGGCCGCGCGGATCGCGGGTATGCTCGACCACCCAGCGGGCCAGTTCCGCCGCTCCGTCGCGAAAGCGCGTCTCGCCGGTCGCATCGGCCAGCGTCAGCAGGGCCAGCCCGGCCCAGGCGACATTGCCGGTCGCGGTGCCGACCTGATAGGGGTCCTCGCCCCAATGGTTGCCGACGGCATCCCACCAGCCATTCGGCGGGATCGGCCGCTGTTTCTGCGCGCCGGCCCGATAGGTGTTGCGCAGCCGCCCCTTCCAGCCGGCGCGGTCGAGCGACGCGGCGTCGAGCAAGGCCTCGCCGATGCGCAAGGCCTTGTCGCGCTGGCCGCAGGCGGTCAGCGCCATGATCGCCAGCGCGTTGTCATAGGTGAAGGCGGCGTTGGACAGCGCCGGCTCCGAGGTCGGGCCGGGCGCGTATGAATTGTCGTAGCTGCGCAGGAACAGCGGCCCGCGCCCGGACACCTCGTCGACCCGCGACGCGAGCGTGCCGCAGGTCTTCTGTGCCAGCTCCCTCGCCGGAGGGGCGGGTGCGGCGGATGCGGGGGCGGTCATGAGGACGGAAACCCCAAGTGCGGCCACCGCCAACGCGGCACGGCCGAACCGTACGCCCCGCCGGGAGAGCATTCGCTTGACGCTGACACGCTTGGACATCGACACCGCCGGCCAGTTCCGGAAAGCCCCAGATATGGCCCCTTCGCCGGCCGACGACAACCGAACGGGATGGCGTAGCCCTCCTTACAGCGGCGCCAGACCCGCCATGATGTGCTTCTTGCGGTCGTCATAGGCGCCGCCCAACTCGGCCGCGCGCTCGTCGTCGAGGACGTCCCTGGCTTCCTCGAACAATTCCTCTTCCTCTTCGTCCAAATGGTGGCGGACGAGCTCGCCCAGCACCTGCAGCTTTTCCTTCCAGCCGCTGTCGGTGGTCTTCATCGCGTTCAGCTCGTCGAGCAGGCCGTTGATGAGGTGATGCTCGTTCAACCCCTCGACGGTTTCCGACTTCGCCTCCTTGGCCTTCTTCAGCGAGGCGTAGAAGACACCCTCCTCCACCTTCGAATGGGCCCACAACTCGCGCTGCAGCTCGTCGAACACGGCGCGGCCGCTGCCGTTGGCCTTCTCGGTCTTTTCCAGAAGGCTGCGGATGGTGTCGTGATCGGTCTTGATGCGGGCGAAGATATCAGCCTGGGTGCCGGTGGTCTTGCTGGCCATCGTCGGGGTCCTTGGCAAATTGCGAGAGGCGGCTGCCGAACGGCAATCGCGGAAAAGCTTGCCAGTAGAACCCCGCCGCGGCCGGACTGTTCCCGGCCTTATCACCCTCAGCCCCGCGGATGGGTGTCCACGAATTCCCGCAGGGTGTGCATCAGTTCCACCGCATGGTCGACATGCCCGTGGGCGCAGGCGTCCGCGATGTCGTCGGCGATGATGTGGGCGATGCGGTCGGGTCCGCCGGGGCAGTGGGCAAGGCAATGGCCCATCTCCACCGCAACCATTTCCGGCAGATGTTCGTGTTCGGCGATCGCGTCGATCTCCGCTTCGGTGAGATCGCTCAGCGCGATGCAGTCCTTGATCGTCAACATGGCGCGTTCCTCCCAGGAACGGCCGGGATGCCCTTTTGGCAGGGTCGAAAACGGTCCTGCTGATCGCCCCGCCGCAAATGCCGGAGCCGCACGGGATCCCCACCAGAAGAGGCGGCAGGAAAACCCGCGCGGCCAAAGACCAGCGACGATCAGTGAGCCATCAGAACCGGCAGCCCGGCGTGGTTCAGCACGTAGCGCGTGACACCGCCCAGGATCATTTCCCGCATCCGGCTGTGGCCATAACCGCCCATAACCAGCAGGTCGGCGCCCAGCTCCACGGCTTTCTTGGTGACCGTCTCCCCAACGGGTTCCGATCCCGGATGCAATATAGTTAACTCAGGGTTAACGCCCTGCCAAGCGAGATATTGGGCAATGCGGCGTCCTGTCGCGCCTTCCGTCACCGAAGTTTCGGCGGTCAGAATGTGGGCGCGCTCGGCGCTGCGCAGGAAGGGCAGGGCCGCGGCGACGGCGCGCGTGGCTTCCGTCTTGCCGTTCCAGGCGACGGCGACGGTGTGGCCGATCTCCGCCGGCAGGTTCTTCGGCACCAGCAAAACCGGCCGGGCGGATCCCAGCAGCGCCGTTTCCATGGTGGTGTAGCCCTGCGTGTCCGCCTCGATCGAGGTGTGGGCGCAGACGATCAGGTCGGCCAGACGACCCTCGGCCGGCACCACGTCCTCGATCCGGCCGACGACCTCGCGCCAGGAGGCGGACGGCGCCTCGACCCCGCCGGGGACATCGCGCATCTCGAAACCGGCCTCGGCGACGGCGGCGTCGAAGGAACGGCGGGCCGCGGCGCGATGGTTGTTCGATTCGGTCTCCGCCGCGCGCATGATCTCGTCGACCATGGCGCCGGACATGCCCTCGCCCAGCATCGGAACGGCATCGCGCGGGTCGAGGCTGACGAACAGGCCGACGAGGTGGGCGTCGAAATCGCGCGCCACCAAAATCGCGCCCTTGAGGGCCACCGGATCGTTCTCACTGCCGCACAGCGGCACAAGGATGGTCTTGTAGGTCATGGACTCCTCCCGGACCGGTTCGAGCGGCCCTTCCCGGACGGCGGCGGTCCGTCCGCCGGTGTGGCGGGCGATTCTCACCGGGCCGTCATTCGCCCCATCGTCGCTGCGGTCCGCGGTCCGGGGCAGGGCCGCAAACCTTGAAGATGCAGTCCATAAGATGTTGTCACTCCTGGAATTAGGCCAAGCTTGCACGGGCGTCGTCCAGCACATCCGCTGCAACCCTGCCAGAATCCAGGCGCGTCCAGTCGATTGTACCCAAATCATAGGATTCCTGCCGTTCCACCACGTCGGCGGTGGCGTCGGACGCATCGTTGCGACGATTGGTCACACGCTCCACCCGCTCCGACAGCGGCGCCTCCATCCAGATCCCGTCGAACCGCACCCCGGCCTCCGCCGCGACCGCTTCGATCCGGCGGCGCTCGTCCGGCCGGGCACTCACCGCATCGACCACCACGGCTTGGCCCGTTCCCAGAACCAACGCCGCCCGCCGGTACAACTCCGCATAGACCCGTTCCGTCATCGCCGGGGCATAGCCGTCGGCCGGCAGCCGGTCGGTGTCGGCGACTCCGCACAGCCGCTTGCGCAGCACGTCGCTGCGCAGCACCACCGCGCCGGGCGACGGCCCCAGATCGGGCGCGATCCCCGTGGCCAGCCTGGTCTTGCCGGTGCCGGACAGCCCGCCGACCGCCACCAGCCGCGCCGGCGCCGGGTCCAGCGCGGCGAGCGCTTGGTCCAGATAGCGCCGTGCCTCCCCGGCCAGCTCCTCC
Source organism: Azospirillum oryzae (assembly GCF_008364795.1). Lineage (GTDB taxonomy): Bacteria > Pseudomonadota > Alphaproteobacteria > Azospirillales > Azospirillaceae > Azospirillum > Azospirillum oryzae. Next base: position 47,529 of record NZ_VTTM01000015.1, read on the forward strand.
GCCTTTCCGCCAAGCCGCAGCGCCGCGGCCGACACCTTGGCCCGCACCGCAGCGCGCAACGACAGGAACAGCGGCAGCGCCGCCAGCCCGCCGTAATCCGCCGTCTCCTCCAGATAGCGGTTCAGCACCGCGTTTCCCAACGGCCGCAACCCGCGGTGATCCAGGTCCATCAGCAGGAAGGCGAGGTCATAGAAGACGTCGGCCACCGCCAGCGCCTCGTCGAACTCGATGGCGTCGAACAGGGTCGGCTCGCCGTCCAGCAGGACGATGTTGCGCAGATGCAGGTCGCCATGGCCATGACGGACGAATCCGTTCCGCCGCCGCGCCTCGAGCAGCGGCGCCAGCCGGTCGAGCGCCTGTCCCGTACATTCCGCCAGCCGCGCCACCGCGTCCGCCGGAAACAGGTCCGGCGCGGCGCGCAGGTCTTCCAGATTGCCGTCCGCCACCGCGCGCAGCGCCACCTCCCCACCGCCATCCGGCCGGGGAACGGCATCGCGGTGGAAGGCGGCGATCCGCTCGGCCAGACGGCGCATCAGGGCGGGGGTCAGGCCGTCCCGCTCGGCCATGCGGTCGAACAGCGCCTCGTCGGGGAAGCGCGCCATCGACACCAGCCAGTCGATTGCGTCCACTGACACATCCCCTGCCGCGCCCCCGTCCTCTTCGTCCAGCCGCAAACCGCCATCGGCCCCACGGCGGATTGCGACCACACCCCTGTAAAGCGCCGGCGCGGTGCGACGATTGATCGCCAGCTCCGCCAGACAGGCCGCGCGGCGCTTCCCGACCGTCGAATAATCCAGATAGGGATAGCGCACCGCACGCTTCAGCTTCAGCGCCCGGTCGCCCGCCAGGAACACCAGGGCGGCGTGGGTGTCGATCCGCTCCACCGGCTGCCCGCCATGGGTGCGCGGATCGCCGAGAAAGGCGATCACCTCCTCCTGCGGCCCAGGGCCGGACGCTGGCTCGGCGGGATGCACGCTCATGAGCATATGGTAACAGACGATCGTCCCGCGCCGCTCATGCTTTCATGGTTGAAACGCGGATGGCGATGACGACATCCTAGGGGTAGTGCCGATACTCCATGGGTCAGTCGCCACGCCCCATCGTTATAGTGGCCGGACCGCATGGTGCGATCCGACGCGTCACCGGGAGGGGGTGCCCGTGAACCGCCTGTTCAGCCGCCAGAGGAATTGCCTGCCAAGCGCCTTGCCCGCCTGGTCGCTCGTGGTCGTCCTCGTTTTCCTGGCGGCCGGCGCCGGATCGGCACGGGCGGACTCCATCGACGCGGACGGCCGGTTCGGCAACTGGGCGGTGGGCGGCCTCGCCTACGGTCTGCAGCCGCCGGCGGAAAGCAGCCTCACCATCCTGAACAGCAAGATGCGGATCGGGTCATCGCTGGTCCCGCAGGCCGAACCCTATGTCAGCATCCAGCCCTGGATCGGGCCGGGCAGCGGCAGCAGCCTGACCCCGAGGGGCGCCGTGACCGGCCTCGGTACGGGACTGACCGGCGGCCTCAGCGGCGGCGTCCTGGTCGACGTGCCGCTCGGCTCCTTCGTCTTCACCCCCAGCTTCGGCGCCGGCACCCTGCCCACCGCCCGGCGCGAGGGCGCCCCCACCACCGAGTTCCGCTCGCAGCTCGAATTGGGATACGAGTTCGACAACAAATCACGCTTCAGCCTGGGCTACAGCCGCATCGTCAACGACGCCGCGGCGCGCGATCCGGCGGCCGGCACCAACAACGTCTTCGGCTTTTACTACCGCTTGCCTTTCGGCGGCCCCTGACCGGCAGCGATGGCCAGGACATCGTGTCGCGGCGTCTCATGTCCTGAAAACGCGCGCAAGGGTAGCGTCTTAACCGCATCTTAAACATGGTTGGATCAAGTGGACGCGGACCGAACGCTCCCCGGGGAACCCACCATGGCCACCAAGCGCAAGACCGCCTCCTCCGCCGCTCCCGCAACCGCTCCCGCCGCCACTGCCGCTGCCGCCGCCGCGCCGGTGTTCGAGGCTCCGGTGGAAAGCTGGGCCGACACCATCCTGCGCACCAATTTCGCGTCGGTGGAACAGGACAGCATCGTCCTGCTGAAGGCGGCCAGCACCCTGCTGGAATCGGACGTGCCGGAAAAGGTCACGGTCGCCCTGGACCAGAACCTGAAGCTGTGGATCGCCATCAAGACGGTCCTGCTGAACGACGACTGCCCGGTCGAGCCGGAGGTGAAGGCCAACCTGCGCAATCTGGCGCAGTATGTCGTCTCCACCACCATGCTGGCGACCCAGGGCGCGATCGAGACGCGCAAGCTGGTCTCGCTGGCCCGCCTGAACATGAACATCGCCGAGGGCCTGCTCAGCGGCCAGCGCAACCGCATGATCCAGGAACGCGCCTATCAGATCTGGCAGGAGGAAGGCTGCCCCGAAGGCCGCGAGCAGGAGCACTGGCTGCGCGCAGAGGCCGAAATCTCCGGCCTGTTCAAGGTCTGAGCGAAGGTCGGACGTTCCGGGCCGAGCGCCCGCGCGGGTTTACGCAACACCGCCATACCGCCCCGACATGACCGCCCGCGTCGCGACACAGTGACGCGGGCGGCAACGCTTGGTAGGCTCGGCGCACCGTGACAGTCCCGCCGCAAACCATCCCCAAGCCGCACAGGCGCGTCGACAACACCCCGCTCGGCATCGCCTCGATGCTGATTTCCGTGCTGTTCTTCTCGCTGATGAACGTCCTGGCGAAGCTCCTGATGGACCGCTTCCCGGTGACCGAGGTCATGTTCTTCCGCAGCCTGTTCGCGCTGATCCCGGTCTGTCTGGCGATCCATTTCGGCATGGGCTTCGCGACGACGCTGCGCACCCGCTATCCCTGGGGCCATCTTGGGCGGTCGCTGATCGGGCTGAGTTCCATGGCCGCCATGTTCTGGTCCTTCCACCTGCTGCCGCTCGGCGACGCCATCTCGCTGAACTTCGCCGCCCCGCTGTTCCTCACCGCGCTGTCGGTGCCGCTGTTGAGCGAGAAGGTCGGCATCCACCGCTGGAGCGCGGTTCTGGTCGGTTTCGTCGGCGTGCTCATCATCGTGCGGCCCAGCGGCGACGTGTTGAATCTGGGCGCGCTCATCGCGCTGTTCGGCGCGCTGACCAACGCGCTGGCGATGATCGCCATCCGCCAGCTGAGCCGGACGGAGTTGGCGAACACCATCGTCTTCTACTTCACCCTGCTGACCACCGTCCTGCTCGGCCTGACCCTGCCCTTCTCCTGGATCACGCCGGCCCCGCTGGACCTGCTGATGCTGCTGGCGACCGGTCTGTGCGGCGGCTGCGGCCAGCTGATGCTGACCCGCGCCTATTCGCTGGCCCCGGCCGCCCTGGTGGCGCCGCTGAACTACACCTCGCTGCTGCTGGCGGTCGGCTTCGGCTGGCTCCTGTGGGGGGAGGTGCCGACCGCGACCATGGCGGCCGGCGCCGCCGTGGTGATGGCGAGCGGCCTCTACATCCTGCACCGCGAGACCCGGCGCGGCACCACCCTGACCAAGCCGCTGCCGGCCGGCGAGGGCGACTGACGGTACCCCGCGCGCCCCGAAATTTCGGTGGATCGCCACGCGTCATAGTTTCGCCATGGCGCAATGATGGGCTGTAGCATTGCGCCGGTGAACGAGTCGGTGGGCAAAAGCCGCAGGCGGCGCCTATATGATTGGTTCGCGCAGCATGACCGGTCGGCGGCTCAGGCAAACCGCCGGACCGGCTGCATTTCGGCGCGGAGGGGGCGGCATGAAGCAGAACGAGCGACGCGGCGACTCCGGACCGGTCCAGAATCGGGCGGCCCCGAACCGGCCCGCCGATGATCGTGGCGCCGGCGACGGCGTGACCGAACCGCGCTTCCGCCTTGCCCAGGCGCGCGCGGCGCTGCTGTGGGAACGGCTGGGGCCGGCGCTGTGGGCGCCGCTGTCGGTGCTGGGCGCCTTCCTGGCACTGGCACTTCTGAATTTGCTGGTCCTGTTGCCGGGCTGGCTGCATGGGCTGGCCCTGCTGGTGCTCGCCGCCGCCTTCCTGCTGTCGCTCGTCATCGGGGTCCGGCGTTTCCGCACCCCGGCGGAGGATGAGGCCCGCCGCCGTCTGGAGCGGGACAGCGGCCTTGCCCACCGTCCGCTGCACACCCTGCGCGACCGGCCCGCCGGCAACGACCCGACCGCCCAGGCGCTGTGGCGTCTGCACCAGGAACGCACGCGCGCCGCCATGCGCGGCCTGCGCGTCGCCTGGCCGGGCACCGAGGTGCCGTCACACGACCGCTACGCCCTGCGCGCCCTGGTGATCCTGACGCTGGTGGTCGCCGGCGCCGCCGCCTGGGGTGACTGGCGCCCGCGCATCGCCGCCGCGCTGACCCCCCATTTCGCCGGCGGCACCGCCACGGCGGCGGCGACGCTCGACCTGTGGATCAACCCGCCCGACTACACCGGCCTGCCGCCGGTCTTCCTGAAATCCGGCTCCGCCGCCAAATCCGCTGCCAAACCGGCAAGCCAGCAGACCGCCGGTTCCCCGACCACCAACCACTCCGGCGACCACCCCACCGACCAGCCGGTGAAGGTGCCGCAGGGCAGCCTCGTGCTCGCCCGCGTCACCGGCGGCGGCGGCACCCCCAGCCTGGAGGCCGGCGACCAGACCAGCGCGTTCGAGGCGGTTGATTCGACAAATTTCCAGGTGCAGAAGCCGGTGACCGGCGGCACCCGCATCGCCGTCACCCAGGGCGGGCGCACGCTGGGCTCCTGGCCGATCGAGGTGGTTCCCGACCGCGCCCCCATCATCGCCCATGCCAATCCGCCGGCCGCCGGCGAGCGCGGGGCGCTGAAGCTGGACTACGCCGCCCGCGACGATTACGGCCTGACCGAGGTGAAGGCGCAAATCCGCCTCGCGCCCGAGGTTCCGCCGCCCGGCGCCGTGAAGAATGGCGCCCAGAAGACTGAAGTCCCGAAGACCGAGGCGCCGAAGACCGAAGCCGGTCCGGTGCTGGAATTTCCGCTGTCGCTGCCCGGCGTCCGCCCGAAGGAGGCGCACGCCACCGCCTTCCAGGACCTGACCGCCCACCCCTGGGCCGGCATGCCGGTGACGGTGCGGCTGACCGCGACCGACGGTGCCGGCCAGACCGGACGGTCGGAGGATGCGGCCATCATTCTGCCGGAACGGACCTTCAGCCATCCCGTCGCCCGCGCCATCATCAACCAGCGCAAAGTCCTGACCCGCAACCCGCAGGAGTCGCGGGTCGAGGTCGCCCGCGCGCTGGCGGAGATTTCCTCGCGCCCCGGCACCTACGGCGACGACATCGTCGCCTTCCTGTCGCTGCGCACCGCCATGGCCCGGCTGATGCTGGACCAGAGCGCCGACAGCGTCCCGGCCTTGCAGCAGCTTCTGTGGGAAACCGCGCTGCGCATCGAGGATGGCGGCCTCTCGCTGGCGGAGAAGGACCTGCGCGACGCCGAGAAGCGCCTGTCCGAGGCGCTGGACAAGAACGCCTCCGACGAGGAGCTGAACCGCCTGATGGACGAATTGCAGGCGGCGCTCGACAAGTTCATGGACGCCATGGAACAGCGGATGATGGAGGCGCTGCAGCGCGGCGAGAAGATCCCGATGGTCCCGCCGGAAATGGCCGACCAGATGACCGACCGCAACGACCTGCAGCAGATGCTCGACAAGATGCGCGAGATGGCGCAGACGGGTTCACGCGACGCCGCCCGCCAGATGCTGTCCCAGCTTCAGCAGATGCTGGAGAACATGCGCTCCGGCGCCATGGCCCAGATGAACCAGCAGCAGGCCCAGCAACAGAACCAGACCTGGGAGATGATGCAGCAATTGCAGAAGCTGGCGCAGCAGCAGCAGCAGCTTCTCGACCAGAGCTTCCGCCAGTCGCAGGAGTCGATGGATCAGCAGCAGGGGCAGCAGGGCGAACAGCCCCGCGGCCGCCAGCAAAACCAGCGCCGCAACCAGAATGGCCAGCAACAAAATCCCGGCAGCCCGACCCTGCAGAAGCAGGCCGAACAGCAGGAGGCGCTGCGCCGCCAGCTGGGCGAGCTGATGCGCCGCATGGGCGAACAGCAGGGCGGCGAGATCCCGCAACCGCTGGGCCGCGCCGAACGCGCCATGCGCGACGCCGCCCAGGCGCTGCAGCAGGGCGCTCCCGGCGCCGCGGTGCCGTCGCAGACGGAGGCGATGGAACAGCTGCAGCAGGGCATGCAGGGCATGGCCGAACAGATGGCCCAGCAGATGATGGGCCAGCAGGGGCAAGCGATGATGGGCCAGCAGGGCCAGATGCCCCGCCAGGGCCGGGGACGCGACCCGCTGGGCCGCCGCCCGTCGGGCTACGGCATGCAGGATTCCAACGACGTGAAGATCCCCGAACAGTCGGAACTCCAGCGCGCCCGCGAAATCCTGGACGAACTCCGCCGCCGGTCCGGCCAGTACGGCCGCCCGCAGGAGGAACGCAACTACATCGACCGGCTGCTGAAACAGTTCTGACGGCGACGGGAACTCCGGCAATTCCGGCCGGTTTCCCGGCCTTCCCCGCCGCTCCGACTTGCAACGCTCCGCTCCCGCCGTCATTTCCTCACGAATTCCGGCCGAACGGGGGCGGAGCGGGCGGCAAGCCGGGGAGAGCGGGCGTATGAAGGTCATCATCTGCGGGGCGGGACAGGTCGGGGCCAGCATCGCGCGGCATCTCGCGCTGGAAGACAACGACATCACGGTCATCGACACATCGACCGAGCTTGCCCAGCGGATGGACGAGAGCCACGACGTGCGCGGCATGGTCGGCTACGCCTCGCACCCCGACGTGCTGGCCCAGGCGGGGGCGCGCGACGCCGACATGCTGATCGCCGTCACCCACTCCGACGAGGTCAACATGGTGGCCTGCCAGGTCGCCCATTCGGTGTTCGACATCCCGCTGCGCATCGCCCGCATCCGCAAGCAGGCCTATCTCCAGCCGGAATGGTCGAAGCTGTTCGCGCCCGACCATCTGCCGATCAGCGTCGTCATCTCGCCGGAGGTGGAGATCGCCCACAGCATCGCGCGCCGCCTGCGCTCCCCCGGCGCGTTCGAGATGGTGCCGCTCGCCGACGCCAAGGTGCATCTGATCGGCGTCCACTGCACCAACAGCTCGCCCCTGCTGAACACACCGCTGCGCCGCCTGACCGAGATGTTTCCGGACCTGCGCGCCGCCGTGCTGGCGGTCTTCCGCGACGGCACCGGCTTCGTGCCGAAGGGGAACGACCAGCTGCGGCTGGGCGACGACGTGCATCTGGTCTGCCGGACCGCCGACATCGTCCGCGTCGTCGCCCTGTTCGGCCACAGCGAGGCGCCGGCCCGCCGGCTGGTCATCGCCGGCGGCGGCAATGTCGGCTTCAATCTGGCGCAGATCGTCGAACGCCACATGCGCGGCATCTCGATCAAGATGATCGAAGGCAACGCCGACCGGGCGGAGCTGATCTCCCGCTCTCTGCGCTCCAGCACGGTGGTGCTGAACGGCGACGCGCTCGACCATGAAATCCTGGAGGAGGCGCAGGTCGGCCGCGCCGAGACCATCGTCGCCGTCACCAACGACGACGAGACCAACGTCTTCACCTCGCTGCTGGCCAAGCGCGCCGGCTGCGGCCGGGCGATCACGCTGCTGAACAAGACCTCCTACGCGCCGATCGTCGCCGGGCTGGGGATGGATGTCGTCGTCAACCCGGCGGCGGTCACCGTCTCCTCGATCCTGCGCCATGTCCGGCGCGGCCGGGTGGCGGCGGTGCAGACCATCGGCGACAATTTCGGCGAGGTGGTGGAGGCGGAGGCGCTGGCGACCTCGCGCGCCGTCAGCGGCCCGATCGGCACCATCGGCCTGCCGGCCGGCATGATGATCGGCGCGCTGGTCCGCGGCGGCGACGTCATCATCCCCACCGGCCAGACGGTGATCGAACCGCATGACCGCGTCATCGTGATGGCGACCTCCGATCTGGTGCGCAAGGTCGAAAAGCTGTTCGCGGTCGGGCTGGAATTCTTCTGATCGGTCAACCTCCTCCTGTCGAGACTCCGCTGCTCCTTATCCCCGCCCGCCCGTTCTGCTACCCAGAGACATCATGCCGAATTTCAGGCCGATCCTGTTCATCATCGCCATCGTACTGCTGGCGCTCGCCGCGACGATGCTCATCCCGGCCGCGGTCGACTATGCCTATGGGAATCCGGATTCGCGGATCTTCCTCTATTCCGCCGCCGTCACCGCCGCCTGCGGCGGGGCGCTGGCCTTGTCCGCGCGCTGCCGCCTGCAGGGCGGGCTGTCGCTGCGGCAGGCCTTCCTGCTGACACCGCTGACCTGGACGACCACCGCGGCCTTCGCGGCCCTGCCCTTCCAGTTCGGGCATTTCCCCGAGCTGTCGCTGAACTACGCCAACGCCTTCTTCGAGACGATGTCGGGGCTGACCACCACGGGATCGACCGTGCTGGTCGGGCTGGACCAGACGACGGAGGGGATCCTGCTGTGGCGGGCGCTGCTGCAATGGCTGGGCGGCATCGGCATCATTGGCGTCGCCATCGCGGTGCTGCCGGCGCTCGGGGTCGGCGGAATGCAGCTGTTCCGCACCGAATCCTCCGACCGCTCGCAGAAGGTGCTGCCGCGCGCCCAGCAGATCGCCAAGGCCATCACCGCCGTCTATACCGGGCTGACAGTGATCTGCGGTGTCAGCTACTGGGTGGCCGGCATGACGCCGTTCGAGGCGGTGGTGCATGCGCTGACCAGCCTGTCGAGCGGCGGCTTCTCCACCTCCGACAGCTCCATCGGCCATTTCGAGAATCCCGTGCTGCACTGGCTGGTGACGCTGTTCATGCTGGCGGGCAGCCTGCCCTTCGTCCTTTATGTCCGCACCCTGACCGGCCAGCGCGACGCGCTGTGGCGCGACAGCCAGGTGCGCACCTACCTGACCTTCCTGACGGCGGTGATCCTGCCGCTCAGCGTCTGGCTGACGCTCACGCATGGATACGGCTTCACCGACGCGCTGCGTCTGGTGGCCTTCAACGTGGTCTCGGTCGTCACCACCACCGGCTACGCCTACACCGATTACAGCCTGTGGGGAAATCTGGCGGTCGGCGTCTTCTTCGGCCTGACCTTCATCGGCGGCTGCACCGGATCGACCGCCGGCGGCATCAAGATCTTCCGGTTCGAGGTGATGGTGACGGTGCTGCGCACCCATTTCCTCCACCTGATCTATCCGCGCGGCGTCTTCCCGCGCCAGTACGGCAACCGGCGGCTGGACGACGACGTGCTGGGATCGGTGATCGTCTTCTTCGCGCTGTTCTTCACCACCTACAGCGTCACCACCATCGCGCTGATGGCGCTGGGGCTGGACTTCATCACCAGCGCCAGCGCCGCGGTGACCGCGCTGGCCAATGTCGGCCCCGGCCTGGGCGACGTGATCGGCCCGGCCGGCAATTTCTCGACCCTGCCGGATTCCGCCAAATGGCTGCTGTCGCTGGCGATGCTGCTGGGCCGGCTGGAGCTGTTCACCGTGCTGGTGCTGTTCATGCCGCAATTTTGGCGGGGCTGAAACGGCGACGGGACCGGCTTTCGCACGGTCCCGTCCCGAAACACCTCAACCGGTGCCCGGCATCACCTGTCGGGCCGGCATCATTCGTCCGGATTGTGGTTGGCGACGTGGTCCTGCATCTGTTCGGTCTGCACGGCCTTGCTGTCCAGGCCGCGGGCGTCGGAATGACGCGACTTGTCGCGGTTCGACAGCACTTCGTTGTCGCCGATCGAGCCGGCGGGCAAGTCGGTGTTGGCGCCGGTGCCGGTCCCCTTGCCCTGTCCACTCGGGCTCATGTGCTTCTTGCTGGCATTCGCCATCGCGTTATCTCCGTCGGTTGGCCGTGTCGTTTGGCTGTATGGGGCCGCCGGGAAGACGGTCCCCGGCGGCCGACGGCTGGAAGCGGAATCGGACGTGACCGTCAGACCCGCTGGCTCATTGCGGCTGGCTCACTGCGGGTTGCGCGGCTTGGTGCTGTCCAGGCTGTTGGCCGTGCCATGGGCCGCGTCGCCGCCGGTGCTGCCGGTGTTGTGGTCGCCGTTGCGCTTGCCCAGCGAGACGGTGTTGTCGTCGTACTTGAACTCCGCCATCTGCTTGACCTGATCCTCGGTCACCTGACGGGCGACGACGCGGTCGCCGTCGGCCCGCAGGAGGTTGTAGTCCAGCGCCACCTGCTTGGCGCCGATGCCCAGCACGCCGCCGCGATTCAGGATCACCTGGGTGGCCTTGCCGGTCTGGGAGTCGAGGATGATGTCGGCGACGTCGCCCAGCTTCTTGCCGTTCTCGCCGTAGACGTCCTTGCCCATCATCTTCTCGATGCTGGCTCCCTGCTGGGTGGCGGCACCGGCCGCACCGGCTGAGGCGACGGCCGGGCGATGGTCGCTGGCGTGACGCAGATGCTGTTCCAGCGTCGGCAGGGTCTGCTCGGCGAAGCGCTTCAGGTCGGCGTCCTTGCCGTTCTTCGCCTCGTCACGGAACAGGGCAACGGCGGTCTTGTGGGCATCGACCTGGCCCTGCATATAGGCGGAATCGAACTGCTCGCCCTTCACGCCGCGCAGCTTGTCCAGCTTCTGCTGGTGTTCGGAATCGAGCTTGGTCGGCAGCGTCATCGACTTCTTCTGCGCCATCTCCTTCATGGCGTCGGAGGTCTTGGTGTGGTCGGACACCATCTGGCTGCCGAACTGCTTGACGCTCTGGTCCTTCGCTTGGTCCTGCGCCAGCTTGCCCGCCTGGATTTCGAACATGTCGCTCATCGCCGCCTTGTTGGCGAAGGTCATGTCCTGCTGCGCCACCTGCCCCTTCTCGGTCACCTTGGCGGTCGGCGTCGGCGTCTGGGCCAGGGACAGGGCGGGGGCCGCGAACAGGACCAGGGCGGCGGTCGCGAGAAGATGATGGCGTTTCATGGAGGCGGCTCCTGCAATTTCATGGTTTTCCGGTCGCCGACAGTCCGACCTCGCGGCCGGGCCGAAGCGCCCTTCTTCGCCACCTCAACCGTCGAGCGCGGCGGTCGTTCCCTTCCACCCCGTAGACTGGTCGGCCGCCCACCCGCCCATCCCCCATCCATCCGGACCACCCCGTCCGGTTCGTCCGGGGTGCCGCGCCTGTGCACCGATTCGGCCAAGGGGGACGCGCCGGGGGTATAGCCGAATGAGCACTCGGCCTAGGCCGCGCGTCCGGGGCAAGAAGGGTGGTCTATTACCCCGGTATGGAGGCCTGCTTGCTTCGTGACGCCCGCCATGTCCTGAACGGCACGCACATCGACTGCGATCTGTGCGTGATCGGTGGCGGTGCCGCCGGCCTGACCATCGCGCGCGAACTGGCGGGCGGCAGCTTGAGCGTCGTTCTGCTGGAAGGCGGCGGGCTGGAGGTCGACGGCATCTCCCAGGCGCTGTATGCCGGCCGCAATGTCGGACTGCCCTATGAACGGCTGACCACCGCGCGCAGCCGCTATCTGGGCGGCAGCACCAATTGCTGGGGCGGCTTCTCCCGTCCGCTGGAGCCGGGCGATTTCGCCGAGCGCCCCTGGATGCCCGGCAGCGGTTGGCCGATCCCGCGCGACACGCTGATGCCCTATTACGAGCGCTCCCACGACGTGCTCGGCCTCGGCCCCTTCCAGTACGACAACGACTTCTGGATGGAACGGGTCGGCGGACCGAAAACGGCGCTGATCCCGGTGGAAAACGACGAAGGCGGCGGCGATTTCGAGAACCGCGTCGCCCAGCTCAGCCCGCCGATCCGCATGGGCGAGGCCTATCGCGCCGAGATCGGGCGGGCGGCCAACATCACCGCCTTCCTCAACGCCAACGTCACCGGCCTGGACACCAACCCGACCGCCACGGCGGTGGAACGGGTGCAGGTCCGAACGCTGGCCGGCCCCAGCTTCACCGTCGGCGCCCGGCTGTTCGTGCTGGGTTGCGGCGGGATCGAGAATGCGCGCATCCTGCTGCTGTCCAACAAGGTGCAGGCTGCGGGCCTGGGCAACGGCAACGATCTGGTCGGCCGCTATTTCGCCGACCATCCGCGCTTCAAGACCTCGCCGATCCGCCTGACCCGGCAAGGGCAGCACCGCACGCTCTACGACGTCAGCCTGTGCCTCGCCCGGCGGCGGCTGCGCCGGCCGCATCCGTCGATCGCGCTGGCCCTGTCGCCGACGGCGGAGCTTCAGGAACGGCACGGGCTGCCCAACTCCCGCACTTATCTGGTCGCCTCCTACCATTCCGGGGCGCTGGACGCCTTCAAGGCGATGCGCGACCTGCGGCTCCTGCCCTCGCGCCACAGCTGCCGCCGCTTCGGCGTGTCGGAGGACGAGGCGGCGAGCCTGCTGCGCAATGCCGGCCCCCGCATCCTGCGCAGCCTGCCGCAGCTCGCCCATGCGCTGTTCGACAGCACCATCGATCCCGGATGGCTTCCCCGCCGCTTCACCCTCGAAACGGTGCTGGAGCCGGTGCCCAACCCCGACAGCCGGGTGACGCTGGACCACGCCACCGACCCGTTCGGCTGCAACCTGCCGAAGGTGGACTGGCGCCTGACCGATCAGGACCGGCGGAGCGCCACCGAGACCCAGCGGCTGCTGCGCGACGACCTGCTGCGGCGCGGTTTGATCTCCGTCGACACGGATGCTGCGCACGAGGCGACCCATGAGGCGACGATGGCCGATGTTGGCTGGTGCTGGCACCATATGGGCACCACCCGCATGCATGAGTCGCCGCGTCACGGCGTGGTCGATCCCGATGGCCGCGTCCATGGGGTGGGCAATCTCTATGTCGCCGGCAGTTCCGTCTTCCCGACCATGGGGGCGGACCACCCGACCATGACCATCGTCGCGCTCGCCCTCAGGATGACCGACCGCGTCCTCGCCCTGCTGCAGGACGAACGGAACAGCCCGCCCGCTCCCGCGGTCGCCGCCTCGCTTTGAGCGGGGCGGCGGCATCCTATATTCCTCTCCTTCGCGGAGAGGATTTCACCATGGACCTGTTCGACGATGTTCCGGGCGCGCCGCCGGCCCCGCTTGCTGAAGGCTTGCCGCATCCCGCCGGGCCGCTGCCGGACATCGTGGCGCCGGGGCTGGACTGCCTGTTCGTCGGGTTCAATCCCGGCCTGCGGTCTGGGGCGCTCGGCCATCATTATGCCGGGCGCGGCAACCAGTTCTGGCGCCTGCTGTTCGAGGCCGGCCTGACCCCGCGCCTCTACCGGCCGGAGGAGGATGTCACCCTGCCGGCCATCGGTCTCGGCTCCACCAACCTCGTTGCCCGCGCCACCGCCAGCGCAGCGGAGCTGTCACGGGCGGAGCTGCGCGGCGGTGTGCCACGGCTGGCGCGGATCGTCGCCTTCGTCCGGCCGCGGGTGCTGGCCTATACCGGCAAGGGCGTCTATCTGGCGGCGACCGGCCTGCCCGACGCCCCCTGGGGCGTGCAGGACCGCCGCCTGTTCGACGGCGTCGCCGACGTGGTGGTGCCCTCGCCGAGCGGCCTCGCCCGCCTGCCCTTCGAGGAAAAGCTGCGCTGGTTCCGCGAGGTCCGGGTCGAGATCGGGCGGCGGCAGGGAGCGGGTCCGTAGCCTCCGCAATTCCTGGCTAGTCGGTAGAGATAACTGTCCGGACGGAGAGTCCCGGCCGGGAGCGGGGGGCCGCGGGGGGCAATCCCCCTGCCCCGGCGAATCTCCGGGAAAGGCGAGGATGCGGAATCGGCCTTGAGCCATGCTGTGCGCCGCATGACCGCCACCGACCGCCACGGCCCCCCTCACGACCCACTGCCCGCACCGGAGACCGATATGGTCGCCCGGCGGCTGCGCCGCCGCCATTGGATGGTGCTGGGGCTGGCCGTCCTGCTGCTGGCCGGGGTGCTGGGCGCCGCCTGCTACCTGACTGCGCTGACGCCCGCCCTGACGACCACCACGACGGCGACCGACACGGCCACCGAAGCAGCGGACCCCTGGGGACCGCAACTGCCCCGGCCGTCCCTCCCGGTCGTCCAGTCCCTGCGGCTCGCCCGGCTTCTGCGCCTTGAGCCGCCACGCAAAAAAGAACCGGCGGAGACTTCCGTCCCCGCCGGTCCGATGCGGGTCGATCCCGCGGTCAGGCTGCTGGTCGACCAGGGCTGGCCCGACCGCCGGCCGGCGGCGATTCCCGCAACTGACCTCGGCCCAACCGGTCCCCGCCAACTGACGGCGGAGACCAAGTCGGCCTCGCCTTAGATCGGATCGCGTAAAATCGGAATCGATTTGGAGCGTGAATCCGATCGCCAAACATAAAGCTACAGCGTCGTACGTTTCATATTAAACGCACGACGCTGTAGCCGCCCCGTCTCAGCTGACGATGCCGCCGCGGCTGAAGGGCAGGGTCTGGAGGGGCTGTCCGGTCACCGAGAAGACGGCGTTCGCCACCGCCGGTGCCACGGTCGGGACGCCGGGTTCGCCGGCGCCGGTCGGCCGTTCGTGCGACGGCACGATGTGGACCTCCACCGCCGGCATGTCCGACATCCGCATCGGCAGATAGCTGTCGAAGTTGGCCTGATCCACCTTGCCGTCGGTCATGGTGATCTCGTCGCGCAGCGCATGGCCGATGCCCCAGCCGGCGCCGCCCTCCATCTGCGCCTTGACGATGTCGGGGTTGACGACCTCGCCGCAATCGACGGCGACGACGACGCGGTCCACCTTGATCTGCCCCTTGGCGTCGACCGACACGTCGGCGACATGGGCGACATAGGTGTTGAAGCTTTCATGCACGGCGACGCCGCGGCCCTTGCCCTGCGGCAGGGGCTGGCCCCAGCCGGCCTTCTCCGCCGCCAGCTTCAGCACGCCGGCCAGACGCGGATGATCCCTCAGCATCTCCATGCGGAAGGCCACCGGGTCCTTGCCGGCCGCCTTGGCGAGGCGGTCGATCATCACCTCCTTGGCATAAGCCGTGTGGGTGTGCCCGACCGAGCGCCACCACAGCGTCGTGACCGGCGAGGCGACGGTGTGCGCGTCGACCGCGAGGTTCGCCACCGGATAGGCCATGTCCGACGCGCCCTCGACCATCGTCGCGTCGACGCCGTTCTTGACCATCACCGCCTCGAACGGCGTGCCGGCCATGAAGCTCTGGCCGACGATGCGTTGCTTCCAGCCGACCAGATCGCCCTTGGCATCGACCGCCGCCGTGATCTTGTGCAGGACCAGCGGGCGGTAACGGCCGCCCTTGATGTCGTCCTCGCGCGTCCAGACCAGATGCACCGGGGCCTTGGGATAGGCCTTGGCGATCATCACCGCCTCGGCGATGTAATCGGCGCTGGGGGTGGCGCGCCGGCCGAAGCTGCCGCCGGCCCACTGGGTCTCGATCTTCACCTGCTCCGGCTTGCAGCCCAGGATGTGGGCGGCGACCATCTGCTCGACCGTCTGGAACTGCGACCCGGCCCAGATGGTGCAGCCACCCTCCGGGTTCAGCGCCACCACGGCGTTCAGCGGCTCCATCGGCGCATGGGCGAGGTAGGGGAAGACGAACTCGCCCTCCACCACATGGCCGCCCTTGGCCTTGGCGTCGGCGATGGCCTTCTCCGCATCGCCCTTGGCGGCGGCCACGTCACCCGGCTTTTCCGCCGCCTTGCGGTAGTCGGCCAGCATGGCGTCGGTGCCGCGGGTCTCGGCCTTGGCGTCGTCCCAGGTGACCGTCAGCGCCTCGCGGCCCTTGATGGCGGCCCAGGTGTTCTTCGCGATCACCGCGACGCCGACCGGCAGGCTGACCACGTCGATGACGCCCGGCACCTTGCGGGCGGCGGCGTCATCGACGCTCTTCACCGTGCCGCCGAAGCGCGGGCTGCGGGCCAGCACCGCCGTCACCTGACCGGGGCGTCGGATGTCCATGGCGAAGATGGCGGTGCCGTTGGTCTTGCTGACATGGTCCAGACGGTGCAGGTCCGGCTTGCCGATCAGCACATAGTCCTTCTTGTCCTTCAGCTTGACCTGCTGCGGCACCGGCAGCTTCGCCGCCTCCTCCGCCAACTCGCCGAAGGTCAGGCTGCGGTTGCTGGCGGCATGGCGAACGACACCCTTCGACACCGTCACCTCGCCGGCCGGCACCTTCCAGCGGGCAGCGGCGGCGGCGACCAGCATGGCGCGGGCGGCGGCGCCGGCCATGCGCAGCTCGTCCCAGCTGTTGGCGACGGCGGTGGAGCCGCCGGTGCCCTGGACGCCGAAGAAGTGGTTGGCGTACAGCTTCTGGTCGGCCGGGGCGAAGGCGCCGCGCACCTGGGACCAGTCGGCGTCAAGCTCCTCCGCCGCGATGGTGGCAAGGCCGGTGACGATGCCCTGGCCCTTGTCCAGATGCTTGGCCAGCACGGTGACCGTGTTGTCCGGCGCGACGATGATGAAGGCGTGCGGGCGCGGGTCGGCCGGGCCGACGATCTTGGGTGCCGCTTCCGCGGCCAGCGCCGGCATCGGCAGATGCGCGCCGATGACCAGCGCGCCGGCCCCGACGCCGATGGCCTTCAGGAAGCCGCGGCGCGAAGGGGCCGACAGCGGACCGGGAGCGAAACCGGACTCCGGAAACCCGTGTTCGCCAAAACCATTTTGTGCGGCGTGGCGGATCAAATGATGCAGCATGGATCAGGCCCTCATCGTCTGGGCGGCATCCTTGATCGCCGCGCGGATGCGGACATAGGTGGCGCAGCGGCAGACATTGCCGTCCATCGCCGCGTCGATGTCCTGGTCGGTCGGGTTCTGGTTGTCGGTCAGCAGCGCGATGGCGCTCATGATCTGGCCCGACTGGCAATAGCCGCACTGGACGACGTCCAGCTTCTGCCACGCCGCCTGGACGGCCTGGGCGGCCTTGCCCTTCACACCCTCGATGGTGGTGATCTTGCTGTCCGGCGTCAGCATGCTGACCGGGGTCTGGCAGGCGCGGGTCGGCGTGCCGTCGACATGGACGGTGCAGGCGCCGCACTGGGCGATGCCGCAACCGAACTTGGTGCCGGTCATGTTCAGCTCGTCCCGCAGAACCCACAGGAGCGGCATGTCCTCCGGAACGTCGACCTGACGCTCCTCGCCGTTGACGTTGATGCGAACCATGGCTCTTGCCTCTTTCTCCCTGAACGGAACCGCCGGCTTTTTCATGACGGCGACGGGTCCCGCTGCCCGGTTGCGGGCCTTGGCTACGGATTGGGACTACGGATTGTTTTTTTGATTGTCGGCTGCTGGGTCAGCTCTGCCTCGACAGAATACACCGTCCAGTGCACAATGAAGTAGGAGGCTTTGGTTCATATCGTCATGAAAGCTATTCATAACCCTGCGCTCGACCTCAACCTCATCAAGGTGTTCGACGCGCTGCTGGAGACCCGCAACGTCTCCCGTGCGGCCGAGGCGCTGGGCGTCAGCCAGTCGGCGGTCAGCCACGCGCTGGCCCGGCTGCGCACGCTGGTCGGGGATCCGCTGTTCGTGCGCACCGGCAACAGGATGGAGCCGACGCCACGCGCCCAGCGTCTGGCGGAACCGCTGCGCGACCTGCTGGTCGGCGCCACCCGCGCCCTGTCGGCGGAGGAGGATTTCGATCCCCAGCGGGAGGAGCGGAACTTCACCATCTCCACCCCCGATTCGATGCAGGCGGTGCTGCTGACCGGCATCCTGCGCGACGCGGCGGAGGGCGATCTGCGGGTGTCGGTCTCGCTGCTCAGCCTCGATCCGGATGCCATGCTGAACGCGCTGGACGACGGCACGCTGGACCTCGCCATCGGCTATCTGCCGGAGGTGCGGCGCTGGCACGACCGGCAGGTGCTGTACCGGGAAACCCATGTCTGCCTGTTCAACCCGGCGCTGGTCCCGGTCATCCCGCCCATCGGGCTGGAGGATTACACCCGCTATCCGCACCTGATGCCGTCGCTGCGGGGCGGACTGACCAGCTTCATCGACGACGAGTTGGCGGCGCTTGGCACAAGGCGGCGCGTCGCCGCCTCCACCACCCAGTTCCTGGCGATCCCGATGATCCTGACCCAGGCGCCGATGCTGACCTCGCTGCCCGCCCGGCTGGCCCAATTGTGCGCCGATGCGCTGGGACTAGCCATCAGCCCGCTGCCCTTCGACATCGGCGACTACGAGGTGTCAATGATCTGGCACCGCCGCAACACCGGCTCCCCCTCCCATGGATGGTTGCGGCAACGAATGGCCGAGGAAGCGGCGAAACTGTAGGGCGATCGCGCGCCAGTCCAACCCCGCATACACGGAAATGCACGCAAAAAAAGAGTTTCCTGAGTGAATTTCCATTGAGCGCGCAAGGTTATCAACGCTAGATCATCATCCATACCAATAATTTCTTGCCACGCGGGTGGTTCCGCCATCCGTGGCCGCTTCTTTATACGCCCGATCCCGCGCGGCCGGTCCGCCACGGCTTCGTGCGCCCTCACGGAAAGGAATCGACATGAGTTTCCTGAACCCGGTGCGCCTCGTTTTTTCAGGGACTTTCCAGGCCGACGTCTCGACGGTGAACAACGACGTCCGCCATTACGACAGTGAAAGCTTCGAGTCCTCCTATCAGGAATTCCAACAAAAGCTGCCGAGCGGCGCCACCGTCGCCAACGGCTGGTGGAACCCGACCGGGTCCGGCGCCTTCCGCCTGATCGACTGCAAGGTGGTGGGGCTGGGCTTCGCCGACGGCAGCTTCGTCGATACGCCGGGCGCCGACGCCGCGCTGGGCATGCTGATCGGCGGGTCGACCGACCGCACCAGCGGCAAGCTTGTCGATCTCGACCCGCAGTGGCAGATGGCCTCCGCCCCCTGGGGGCTGGACGTGCGGCTGACCGACGGCAGGACGCCGGCCTTCTTCGGCGGACGCTATCAGCCGAACCCTTTCCGCGACCTGTGGTTCAACCGGAACATCAACGCCCAGTCCGACAGCGCCGCCTCCTCCACCTTCCAGTCGGTGCTGGAGAATGTTGAATGGGCCGACGAGGCGATGCTCAGCCCCTTCCTGCGGCAGCTGCGCGACGCCACCACCGGCAACATGCTGTCGATCCGGCTGGCGACCTTCGGCTACAACGGCAACGTCAAGGATCCGCGCTTCACGCTGGGCACCGTGGTGGGCACCATCGGCCCGCAGCTGGACGGCGAGCCGACCTCCTTCATCCGTGGCCGCCGCTTCATCCCCGCCAACAACATCCCCAACAGCTGGGCCGGCATCACCTATTTCTCCGGCCAGATCGACGGGCCGTCGCAGACCGCCTTCCTCGACCTTTCGAACGCCCTGCAGATCGTCGATTCCAAGGGCACGCCCAACCCCATCGGCGCCCTGACGCTGGGCATCCTGCGTGACGCCTCGATGGCGGAGAACACGCCGGTCACGCCGGACAGCTTCCTGCCCATCGCCCGCATCCCCTATGGCGATCCGGACTGGCTGGCGAAGACCGCCGGCGTCTTCGCCGCCAAGCTGACCGACGAGCAGTTCGCCCTGTCCAAGACCAACCCGCTGGCCCTGGTGACGGTGTCGGAGACCAATCCGGGCAGCACCGACCTCGACCTCGGCTATGGCATCGTCGCCATCCGCGAAGCGCAGGACGGTCTCTATGTCTGCGCCGAGCCGCTGGTCCACCGCATCGACGGCGCCGGCCGGGCGGAATCGCTGGTCTATGCCACCCGCTACGGCCAGCCGGTGCCCGGCGCTTCCATCGCCATCACCCAGATGGGCCGCATCCCCGGCCAGGGCGGCGGTTTCGGCGTCGACCAGCCGAGCGCGCCGATCCCCGACATGGGCGTGCCCGAATCGGCGGTGACCTTCACCGTCGGCGGCGCTCAGGCCACCGGCGGCACCATCACTGCCGACGAGGACGGCGTCGCCCGGATGGAGATCTCCACCCAATCGCCGGGCAACCCGCGCGGCTACATCGACGGGCAGGTCTATCTGATCGACTACCGCATTCCGGGCCAGAGCAACACGGCGCGCTCGACCTTCGATTACGTCGTCCTGCATGTCCGCGACGATTTCGACGTGCCGACCGAACCGACCTGGGACGACATCGCGCCGATCATGACGCAGTACGGCAACCTGTACCCGATCATGAGCAAGCATCTGGTCGATCTCAGCAGCGAAGCCTCCTGCGCCCGCCACGCCGACATCCTGCATCTGGCCTTCTCCCTGCCGGAGACCGACCCGAACTACATGCCGGTCACCCGCGACCTGTCAGTCTACAAGCGCGAGACCATCCTCGCCTGGCTGGCGAAGGTCCAGCGTGGCGAGACGGCGGTGCAGGCCAAGGCGCATCAGGCTTTTACCGCGGCTTCCGGCGGCGGCGCATCCGCCCCCGGCCTGCGCACCGGCCCGTCGGGCGCCGCTCCGGCCAAGGCTGCCACCGCGACGCCGGACCAGCCGACGGCGGCCGACGGCAAGACCCGCTTCGCCAAGAACTTCGCCCGCGTCTCCACGCCGTCGCGCTCCTGACACCCGATCCTAAGGGAAGGAATCAGCCATGCTGAAGCTTCAGCCGCACTTCGCCCAGGGCATCGACACCGTCCAGGTCCTGCGCAACGCCCTGCAATCCGCGGTGGAGTTCGAGCACGCCACGCTCCCCGCCTATCTGACCGCCCTCTATTCGATCAAGCCCGGCACCAACCGGGAAGCGGCGGCCATCATCGGTTCGGTTTCGGTGCAGGAAATGCTGCACATGACCATCGCCGCCAACGTCCTGAACGCGGTCGGCGGCCATCCGGTGATCGACAAGCCGGGCTTCATCCCGGTCTATCCCGGCCCGCTGCCGATGGGCATCCATGAAGGGCTGACCGTCTCGCTGGGCAAGCTGACCCGCGGCCTCGTCTACGACGTCTTCATGACCATCGAGGAGCCGGAGGTGCCGCAGGCCTTTCCGGTGAAGCAGCCGGCGCTCGCCATGTTCCAGATGAAGGCGGCGGCGGCGCGGGAGCCGGGCTTCGCCACCATCGGCGAATTCTACGCGGCGATTTCCAAGGCCATCGGCGAGTTGGGGGAGGAGATCTTCACCGGCAATCCGTCCTATCAGGTGGTGGACAACACCTGGTTCCCGCCCGACCAGCTGTTCCCGGTCACCGACGTGGCGAGCGCCCAGCGCGCCATCGAGGTGATCGTCGAACAGGGGGAGGGCACCCCCCAATCACCGCGCGAGGCGGACAACGAGGCGGCGCTGGCCCATTACTACCGTCTGGCGCAGATCGTCTACGCCCGCCGGCTGGTGAAGGACCGGGACGAGCCGCTGGGCTGGTCCTATTCCGGTGCCCCCGTCGGCCTCGACCCGGCCGGGATCTGGAACCTCTATCCCAACGCCAAGACGGTGGACTATCCGGAGGGCAGCCGCGCCCGTACGGTGTCGCAGCAGTTCAACACCACCTACACGGCGCTGCTGACCTCGCTGCACATCACCTTCAACGGCCAGCCGGAACGGCTGCGCGCCGCCATCGGCCTGATGTACGAACTGAAGCTGACCGCCGACCAGCTGGTGGCGATCCCGCTTCCCGGCACCGATTACACCGCGGCGCCGACCTTCGAGTATTCGCCGGTGAATGTGTAATCCGACGCGGAAGAAGTCCCCTCTCCCCCCTGGGGAGAGGGTTAGGGTGAGGGGGTCGCATGGCGTGGATCTCTTCGGCCGCGCCGAACCCCCTCATCCCGACCTTCTCCCCAGCGGGGAGAAGGGGTTGGGTTGCGATCCCCCCTCAATCAGCAGTCACCGACCGGATTTCGTCCTGGCTGAAGCGCTGCTGTTCCTCCATCACCATTTGGGACAGCTCGCGCTTCAGGCGGTTGAATTCCGGGGCGGAGCCGTCGCGGGGGCGCGGCATGTCGACGGCGACGTCGCGCTTGATGGTGCCCGGCCGGTAGGTCATCACGATGATGCGGTCGGCCAGATAGATGCTCTCCTCGATGGAGTGGGTGACGAACAGGATGGTCTTGCCGACCTCCTCCCAGATGCGCAGCAGCTCGTCCTGAAGCGTGCGGCGGGTCAGGGCGTCGAGCGCGCCGAACGGCTCGTCCATCAGCAGGATCGGGCTGTCGAGCGCCAGGACGCGGGCGATGGCGACGCGCTGGCGCATGCCGCCCGACAGGTCCTTGGGGAAGCGGTTGCGGAAATCCTGCAGATGCAGCTTCTGCAGCAGCCACTCCACCCGCTCGGCGATCTCGGCCTTGGACATCCCCTTGATCTCCAGGCCGAAGGCGACGTTCTGCGCCACCGTCATCCAGGGGAACAGGGCATATTCCTGGAACACCATGCCGCGGTCGGGACCGGGTTCGGTGATGGTGCGGCCATCGACGGTGACGGTGCCCTTCGTCGGCGGCTGGAACCCGGCGACGGCGTTCAGCAGCGTGGACTTGCCGCAACCCGACGGACCCAGCAGGCAGACGAACTCGCCCTTGCGGATGTCGAGGTCGATGTTCTGCAGGGCGACGATCTTCTGCGCACCCACGGCGAAGGTCTTCTCCACCCCGCGCACCTGGATCTGCACGGGCGCGGCGGCGGGAACGGGCGCGGTGTCGGCAACGGTCTTCAGCATGGACATCATCTCCAGTTCCTCCCCATCAATTCTCAAGCCCGCGGTGCCAGCGCAGCAGGTGGTTGTTCAGGCGGTTCATGCCGATGTCGATGGCGAGACCCAGCAGGCCGATGGTGAACATCCCGGCGATGATCTTGTCCGACCACATGAACTCGCGCGCTTCCAGGATGCGGAAGCCGAGGCCGGAGTTGACGGCGATCATCTCCGACACGATGACGACGATGAAGGCGGTGCCGATGCCGATCCGGGCGCCGGCCAGGATGTAGGGGGTGGCGGCCGGCAGGATGACGCGGACGAACATGGTCAACCGGCCGGCGCCCAAATTGCGGGCGGCGCGCAGATAGATGCCGTCGACATGGCGCACCCCGGCGATGGTGTTCATCAGCACCGGGAAGAAGGCGCCGATGGCGATCAGAAAGATTGCCGGCGGGTTGCCCAGCCCGAACCACAGGATCGACAGCGGGATGTAGGCGATGGGCGGGATCGGCCGCAGCACCTGCATCAGCGGATCGAACAGCGCGTAGATGCGCGGGTTGCCGCCCATGGCGAGACCCAGCGGAAGGGCCAGCCCGGCGCCGACGGCGAAGCCCAACACCACGCGGTACAGGCTGGACCAGGCGTCGAACAGCATCTCGCCCGACAGCGCCCACAGGATCCAGCTGGATTGCGCGGGATCATAGGGCTCGGTCGGCAGCAGATAGGCCCACCAGCGCTCCACCACCGCGACGGGCGACGGCAGAACCACTTGGTTGATCAGGCCGGAACTGGACAGGGCCTGCCACAGCGCGATGGCGAGGACCGGAACCAGGGCGCCGCGCGCGACGGCGGCGGGCGAGAAACGGGGCTTGGCTTGGGACATCGGGCGTCCTCCTTCCGCTGGGTGTGGCTCAGTTCGCCTTCACGGTGCCGGCATCAGCCGCCTTTGCGCCGGCCTTCGCCTTCTCCAGCAGGTCCAGCTTCACCCAATCCTCGGCCTTCGGCGGGCTGTCCATGCGGCCGACGCCGAACTTCTGCATCATGTCGGTCGTGACCTGCACGTGATGGACCGAGATGTCGTAGCTGTAGGGCGAGTTGCCGATGGCGTCCTTGAAGTCCTGGCTGCTCAGCTGGCCCTTGAACATCTTCTCGCGGACATAGCTCTCGGCCAGATCGGGGTTGGCGATGAAGGTCGCCGTCGCCTCGACGAAGCAGCGGACCAGCCGCTGGGCGACGTCCGGCTTCTTCTTGTAGAAGTCCTCGGTGACGACCAGCGAGCGCACCGGCTCGCCCAGCTCGGTGTCGTAGGGCTTGACCACCTCGACGCCGAAGCCCTTGTTGATGGCCTGGCTCGACTGCGGTTCGGACTGCGACATGGCGTCGATGCTGCCGGCGAGCAGGGCCTGATTCATGTCGGCGTAGGCCATGTAGACGATCTGCACGTCCTTGCCCGGACGGTCGGACCAGCTCAGCCCATGCTTCGCCAGCTCGGCCAGCAGGATCAGCTCCTGGGCGCCGCCGCGCGGGGTGGCGACCTTCTTGCCCTTCAGGTCGGCGATGCTCTTGATGCCGGCGTCCGGCTTGGCGACGATGCGCGCCCCGCCCTTGGC
Organism: Azospirillum oryzae; assembly: GCF_008364795.1. GTDB lineage: Bacteria > Pseudomonadota > Alphaproteobacteria > Azospirillales > Azospirillaceae > Azospirillum > Azospirillum oryzae. Next base: position 71,614 of record NZ_VTTM01000015.1, read on the forward strand.
GAAGCCGGCCACCGCATAGATCGGCACGCCCGACGCGCGGCCGGCGATGGCGGCGTCGACGGCGCTGGCGGCGACGTCGATCTCGCCCGCCACGATGGCCGGCAGGATGTCGATGCCCTTGGCGAAGACCCGCTCTTCGATCTTCAGGTCGTACTTGCCGGCGATCTCCTTCATGTAGGAAACGGCACCGTAATGGGCGAATTTCAGGTTGCCGAGTCGGACCAGATCGGCGGCCGAGGCGGCCTGGGTGGCAAGCGCGGCGGCGGCGAAGGCGGTGGCGGCAAGCAGGCTCTTCCTGAGCATCTGGTCTCTCCCATGGGGCTTGGTCCGCGACCCGTCGCCGCGGTTGACCAGGGAGAGAGCAAGCGGCATGCCATAGTCAGTTCGCCGCGCAAACAGTTGAAAAGCCTGGACCCGGCCTTTCCCACCATCGGCCTTTTCGGCGGAAATCCGCCGTTCCTTCCCGCACGGTCGGCAGATTTCCGCCGATGGCGGCGCTGCGGCAGGTCGCCGCGCCGGGCGGGAGCCCCCCTTGCCGCATACGACAAGTCATCGCAGCGCAACGGAAAAGCGTGTAGAACTTGCTGCACCTGCGAACCAACGCACCGATTAACTGTAACCAGCCAATCGATAGGGACAAGAAACATGGCCGAGAGCATGGGAATCGAGACCATCGGCGTCATCGGCGCCGGACAGATGGGCAACGGCATCGCCCAGGTCTGCGCCGTCGCCGGCCTGACGGTGGTGATGACCGACATCTCCGAGGAAGCGGTGCAGCGCGGCCTGTCGACCGTCGCCGGCAGCCTCGACCGTCTGGTCAAGAAGGAGAAGATGACCGCCGCCGACCGCGAAGCGGCCCTGGCGCGCATCACCGCCACCACCGACAAGTCGAAGCTGGCGTCCTGCGATCTGGTGATCGAGGCCGCGACCGAGAACGAGGATCTGAAGGTCAAGATCCTGAAGGATCTCTGCGCGACCCTGAAGCCGGAGGCGCTGGTCGCCACCAACACCTCGTCGATCTCCATCACCAAGCTGGCGACGGCCACCGACCGTCCGGACCGCTTCATCGGCCTGCACTTCTTCAACCCGGTGCCGCTGATGGCGCTCTTGGAGATCATCCGCGGCATCCAGACCAGCGACGACACCCACGCCAAGGCGATGGCCTTCGCCAAGCGCGTCGGCAAGTCGCCGATCACCGCGAAGAACAGCCCCGGCTTCGCCGTCAACCGCATCCTCTGCCCGATGATCAACGAGGCGATCTTCGCGCTGCAGGAAGGCATCGCCACGGCCGAGGACATCGACGCCGGCATGAAGGCTGGCTGCAACCACCCGATCGGCCCGCTCGCGCTCGCCGACCTGATCGGCCTGGACACCATGCTGTCGGTGATGGAGGTCTTCTATGAAGGCTTCAACGACCCGAAGTACCGCCCGGCCCCGCTGCTGAAGGAGATGGTCGACGCCGGCTTCCTCGGCCGCAAGACCGGCCGCGGCTTCTACGACTACAGCAAGTGAGCGTTGGGGGAGGGGGGCGGCCCAGCCCCCCTCTCCAGGCCCCTTCCAAGCGCCGGCAGTGCCGCCGGCGCGTCGAAGCGGTGCGCAGAACCGTCAAAAGCGGTTCCGATGGAGCAATCACCCGGCACGTCATCTCCCTAGGATCGGTGCAGTCCAGCGCCCTTACGGAGATGCCCCATGCCGGCCCGCCTTCGCGCGGCGGCGGTCGCCCTTCTGCTGTGGATCGGTCCGGCCCATGCGGCCCAATCGACAAATCCACCGCCGCCGTTGACCAACACCCGCTTCGACGAGGATTACCGCTACCTGCTCTCGCCCCAGGCCCGCTCCGGCGCCTTCTGGGAGCGGTTCAAGGCCATCCCGGTCACCGGCGACGGCACCGGCTCGCTCTCCACCGGCCTGGAGCTTCGCCTGCGCGGCGAGGCGATCCGCAACAGCAGTTGGGGCCAGGACGAGCCGCGCAGCGATGCCTATGGCTTGTGGCGCGCCCTGCCCTACGCCGACCTGCGCGTCGGCCGGAGCCTCCGCCTGTTCGGCCAGCTCATCATGGCCGGCACGGCGGGCAAGCTGGACCCGCTCGCCCCGCCCGACGCCGACCGCATCGACCTGATGCAGGGTTTCGCCGATTTGAACGCTCCGCTGGGCGATGCCCAGGGCACGCTGCGCGTCGGCCGCCAGATGCTGGCCTATGGCTCGGAACGGCTGATCTCCATCCGCTACGGCGCCAACGTCCCGCGCGCCTTCGACGCGGTGAAGGGGATCGTCAGCGCCGGCCCCTGGCGGGTCGACGCCTTCTACGGCCGGCCGGTCCAGCCGACGCCGGAGCTGTTCGACGATGGCCGCGACGCCAAGCGCACCGCCTGGGCGCTCTACGCCACGCGGCCGCTCGACCTGGGGTGGACCGACAGCGCCGGCATCGATGCCTACTACATCGGCTACCGCAACCGCCGCGCCGGCTTCGACTCCGGGACCGGGCGCGAACTGCGTCACACCATCGGCCTGCGCAGCTTCGGCAAGGCCGCCGGCTGGGATTGGAGCTGGGAGGCGATGGGCCAGTTCGGCCGCTTCGCCAATAATTCCTCTGGGGGCGGGTCCATCCGTGCCTGGTCGCTCGCCACCGACAGCGGCTATCGCTTCACGGACCTGCCCCTGCAGCCGCGCCTCAGCCTGAAGGCCAACATCGCCAGCGGCGACGGCAATTCCCGCGACGACCGGCTGGAGACCTTCAACCCGCTGTTCCCGCGCGCAAAATATTTCGGCGAACTGACGCCGATCGGTCCCTACAACCTGATGAACCTGCACCCGTCGCTGGATTTGGCGCTGTCCGACGAGTTCAGCCTGTCCGCCTCCGCCATCGCCTATTGGCGGGAGAGCCTGGACGATGGGGTTTACGACCTGACCGGCGGGCTGCTGCGCTCCGGCGCCGCATCCCGGGCACGCTATGTCGGCACCCAGGGCGAACTGGTGCTGTCCTACAGCTCCGGCCGTTCCTTCGAGGGGCTGATCTCGTATTCGCTGTTCCGTCCCGGTCCCTTCCTGAAGGACAGCGGCCCGGCCAAGACGATCCACTTCGCCGGCATGGAAGCGGTCTTCAAATTTTAAAGACGGAGGCGCCGCGCCCGGATCGCGGTCTCGCGCGTTCAGACTATCGGGCGAACAGCGGAAACAGGACGCGGTGGAGCGGCAAATCCAGGACAGAAGACGAGGCAAGCCGTCCCTGAAGAAGGGGCGGCTGTTGCATGTCCGCTCCGGCCTGTCGCCGGAAAAGACGCTGCTGGTGCGCATCGGGATCGTCATCCTGCTGATCGCGCTGGTCATCGCGGTGTTCTGGTTCGACCGCGACGGGCTGAAGGACCAGATCGACGGCCACATCAGCTTTCCCGACATCCTCTATTTCGCCATGATCACGGTGACCACCGTCGGCTATGGCGACATCGTGCCGGTCAGCCACACCGCCCGCCTGATCGACGCCTTCGCGGTTACGCCGATCCGCATCTTCATCTGGTTCATCTTTCTCGGCACCGCCTATGAACTGGTGGTGCAGAGGATCGTGGAGGAATTCCGATTGAGCCGCATTCAGAAGCAGTTGCAAGGGCACATCGTGCTGTGCGGCTTCGGGCACAGCGGGTTCATCGCGGCGCAGGAAACGGTCGGGAAGGGCCATCCGGCCGACCACATCGTCGTCATCGACGAATCGGAGGACCGCATCCAGCTGGCGGCCGAATGCGGCTTCATCGGCCTGCTCGGCGACGCCACCAGCGAGGACACACTGACCAAGGCCTGCGTCGGCCGGGCCAAGGCGGTGATCGTCAGCACCGGGCGCGACGACACCACCATCCTGGTGGTCCTGACCGTGCGCCACCTGTCCGCCGCCACCAAGATCGTCGCCAGCATCAAGCAGGAGGAAAACATCAAGCTCGCCGACCTCAGTGGCGCCGATCTGGTGGTTTCGCCGCCGAAGATCGGCGGCTACCTGATGGCCGACGCGGTGGAGACGCGGCACGCCACCCCCTTCCTGTGCGACCTGATGTCGACCGGCGGGCAGATGGTGCTGACCGAGCGGCGGGCGGAACCGGACGAGGTCGGCCTGACCATGGCGGAGGTCACCGCCGGCATGGTGGTGCAGGTCCACAGCCACGGCCGCGACATCCCCTTCACCGAACGCAACCGCTACATCATCCAGCCCCAGGACACGCTGCTCATCATCAGCCCGCCGGGCGACAGGGGTCAGCCCTTGTAGTGCCGCCCGAAGCGGTTGTTCAGGAAGGCGTCCAACGGCACCTGTTCCTGCCGGATGAATCCCGCCTGCGGGATGGAGCCCTCGCGCAGCAGATCCAGCACGGCGCAGATGCCGGCGGCGGTGGTGACCTGGATGGCGCTCCAGGTGCGGCCGGCGATGGACTTGCTGTAGATCTTGGTGGCGAAGGTCTCCTGCCGCAATTCGCCTTCCTGCACGCCGGTGGCGGTCGCCAGCACCAGAACCACGTCCTGCAGGGTCAGCGGCACCGCGGTCTCCAGCACGTCCTTCAGCAGGTGGCGCCGCTCGCCCAGCCGCAGGTCGCGGATCAGCAGGCGGACGATGTCGCGGTGGCCCGGATAGCGAACGGTCTTGTAATCGAGGTTCCGCACCTTGCCCGCCAGCGTCTCGCACAGCGAGCCCAGGCCGCCCGAGGTGTTGAAGGCCTCGTAATCGACCCCGTCCAGCGCGAAGCGCTCGTCGCCCTCCAGCGGCATCACCTCGTGCGGACGGCCGTCGATGATGGCCTCGCACGGGTTGCAGTATTCGTTGATGAGCCCGTCGGTGCTCCAGGTCAGATTGTACTTCAGGGCGTTGGTCGGGTACTGCGGCAGGGCGCCGACCCGGAGATGCAGGTTGTGCAGTTGGTCGAAGCGGCGGGCGAGGTCATGGCCGACGATGGAGATGAAGCCCGGCGCCAGACCGCATTGCGGGATCAGCGCGGTGTTGGCGGTTTCCGCCAGCGACTTCACCTTGCGGGTGGCGGCGACATCCTCGGTCAGGTCCAGGTAATGGGCGCCGGCCGCGACGGCGGCGGTGGCGATCGCCGGGGTCAGGGTGAAGGGGCAGGCGCTCAAGACCGCATGCTGGCCGGCCATGGCGGCGCGCAGCGACTGCGGATCCTCCACATCGACGCGCATCACCCGCAGTCCGGCCCGTTCGGCGCGGTACAGCAGCGCCTCGTCCCGGTCGCCGATGGTGACGGCGAAATCGTCGGTTTCGGACAGCAGCGTGCCGATCATCGACCCGATCTTGCCGGCACCCAGAACCAGAACCTTCATCGTTGCCATTGTCTCCCGCTCCTCTGTTTCAGCCATCTGTGTTGGCGATTTGGCTCGCACACAAAAGGTGTCGGCGGATGCAGCCGGGCAGAACCGGGCAATGCGCCGGTCACGCCGGAGATTTCCGGCGAAATGACGGAGTTGCCGTTGAAATGACGGACGCGCTTTATCCCTCGCGCGGCACCGGCAGCGGCGCTAAGGTCGCAGCCGGTTTTCACGAAGCCCGGCCCGCACCCATGACCATCCGCCAACTGACCGCCCCGCACGCCGTCCTGCTGGAGGAGTCGCAGAACGGCGCTCCCCAGACCAGTGAGATGATCCGTGGCGAGCGCTTCCGCATTCTGGAGGAGCGTGACGGCTGGCTGCGGGCGGAGAACGCCTTCGACGGCCATGTCGGCTGGCTGCCGCCGGGCACCACGCATCGGGAGCCGGTGGCCCCCACCCACCGCGTGCGGGCCTTGCGCGCCGACCTGCACCCCGGACCGACGCACCGGGCGCCGCCGGTGGCGACGCTCAGCTTCGGGTCGCTGGTGACGCTGGACGGCCGGGCCGGGAATGGCTGGGTCGGCACCGACGACGGGCTTTGGCTGTTCGCAGGCTGGCTGGAGCCGCTGGACGCCGCGCCCGCGACCGACCACATCGCCACCGCCCTGCGCTTTTTGGAGACGCCCTATGTCTGGGGCGGGCGCAGCAGCTTCGGCATCGACTGTTCCGGGCTGGTGCTGACCGCCATGGCGGCGGCGGGCATCGTCTCCCACCACAGCAGCGGCATGCAGCGCAAGGACGAGCGGCTGGGAACGTGGCTCTCCGACGATGGCCGCGACGTGGAGTACCGGCGCGGCGACATCGTCTTCTTCCCCGGCCATGTCGGGCTGATGGTGGACGGGACGAACCTGCTGCACGCCACCGTCTTCACCATGTCAGTCGTGATCGAGCCGCTCGCCGAGGTCGCCAAACGCGCGGAGATCAACGGCGTCCGCCGTCCCAGCATTACGCGGGCGTAGCGCCTCTCCCACCAGCAGCAGGGTCGGCCCCTTGCCGGCGGCCACCCCCTGCTCCGCCATCTCGCCGAGCGTCGTCCAGTAGCGCTGCTCGTCGGGGCGGCAGCCGTTCTCCACCGCCAGGACCGGTGTGGTCGCGGGCAGCCCGGCCCCGGTCAGCCCTTGCCCGACGGCGCGGGCCTGCTCGCGCCCCATATAGATCGCCAGCGTGCCCTGCGGATCGGCCAACCGTGCCCAGTCGGGCTCGAACCGCTCGCCGTCGCGGCCATGGGCGGTGACGAAGGTGACGGCGCGCGACACCCCGCGCTTGGTCAGCGACAGCCCGGTCGAGGCGGCGCAACCCAGCGCCGCGGTGATGCCAGGGATGACGCGAACCGGAATGCCGAGGCTGTCGAGATGCTCGATCTCCTCGCCGGCGCGTCCGAACACCATCGGGTCGCCGCCCTTCAGCCGCACCACCCGCTTGCCGCGCCGGGCATGGAAGGCGATCAGCGCGTTGATCTCCCCCTGCGGCAGCGAATGCCGGCCGGACCGCTTGCCGACGCAGATGCGCTCGGCCTTCGGATGAGCGAGGTCGAGGATGCCGTCGCCGACCAGCGCGTCGTAGAGCACGATCTCGGCGGCGGCGAGTGCCTTGACCGCGGCGACGGTGAGCAGGTCGGGGTCGCCTGGGCCGGCGCCGACGAGGGTGACGGTGCCTCCCCCGCCATTATCGCCCTCTCCCCCCCGGGGAGAGGGTTGGGGTGAGGGGGAAAACTTTTCGGAAAGACGAGCGAACAACGAGAATGGAACGCGCAGCCAATCCCAAGAGGCTCCGCCACGCATCCCCCTCACCCCGGCCCTCTCCCCAGGGGGGGGAGGGAGGGTCTGGCCATCACGCCACTTCGCGCTGATGAGCATGACGAAGCACCTCCTTGAGTTCTGGCACGCAGGAACCACAATTCGTGCCGGCCTTCAACGCCGCACCGATCTCCGCCACGCTGGTCAGCCGCCGGTCGCGGATGGCACCGGCCAGCCGGTTGATCCCGACGCTGAAGCAGGCGCAGACGATCCGCCCTTCATCGGCCTGCGCGCCCGGCGCCCGCCCGGCGAGCAGACCGGCCCGCGCGCCGTCGTCCAGCCCGTCGGCCTCCAGCAGACCGGCCAGCCAGCCGCGCGGCGGCAGGCGCCCGTCGGCGGCAACGAACAGGCAGGCGTCCAGCCGGTCGCCAGCCATCCAGGCCATCCGCAGGCCGCCGCGCGCATGGTCGCGGAACTCCACCACCGCCTCCGCCGGGTCGAGGCCTGGCAGCCACGCCGCAAGGTCGGGAGTCGCCCCGATCCCCGCCATCTCCACCAGATGCCCGCCGGTCACAGCACGCCGCGCCCAATAGCCGCCATGGGCCGGCTCCACCGGCCGGCGGGTCAGCAGGAAGGCGGTCCAGTGCGGCCGCCAGGGTTCGACCGTCGCCGGCATCCGCTTCAGGTCCGGCTGGCCGGAGACCGGGTCCACCGCCTCGTCGTCGATCAGCCGGCCGATGACGCAGGCGCCGGTGAAGCGTTCGGTCCAGTGCATAGGCAGGAAGATGGTGCCTTCGCTTTGGGCATCGGTGACTCGGACCCGCGCCAGCGCCTCCCCCGCCGCCGTGGCGATGCGGGCCAGCCCACCATCCATCAATCCCCGCGCCGCCGCATCCGCCGGGTGGATGTCCAGCCGAGGCTCCGGCGCGTGCGCCGACAGGCGCGCCGACAGGCCGGTTCGCGTCATCGTGTGCCACTGGTCGCGCAACCGCCCGGTGTTCAGCAGCAGCGCCCCATCCGGCACGGTGCGCGGCAGCGGCTTCGCCGTGATCGGCAGCATCCGGGCGCGCCCATCCGTGGTGAAGAAGCGGCCATCGCCGAACAGCCGCGTCTGCGGCTCGCTCCCCGCACGCCAAGGCCAGGGGAAGGGCGCCAGTGCGTCGTAACCGGCATCGTCCAGCCCGCTCAAGGCCCCGATGTCGAAGGCCCGCGTCCCGCCATTCTCGAAATCCGACAGCGCCGCATGCTCGCGGAACACCGCGGCGGCGCTCTCATACGGAAAGGCCCCGGCGAAGCCCATCCGCCGCGCGACCTGCGTCACGATCCACCAGTCCGCCCGCGCCTCCCCTTCCCCATCCTTGAAGGCGCGCTGGCGCGAAATGGTGCGGTCGGAGTTGGTGACGGTGCCGTCCTTCTCGCTCCAGCCCTTGGCCGGCAGGCGGATATGGGCGAAGCGGCCGGTGTCGGTGTCGCGGATGCAGTCGGAAATCACCACCGTCTCGCATTTCGCCAGCGCACGGCGGACCCGGCCGGCGTCGGGCATGCTGACGGCGGGGTTGGTCGCCATGATCCACACCGCCTTGACCGTGCCGGCTTCGATGGCGCGGAACAGGTCGACCGCCTTCAGCCCCGGCTTGTCCGCCATCCGCGGCGCGGTCCAGAAGCGGCCGACCCGGTCCACCTCTTCCGCCGTGAAGCCCATATGCGCCGCCAGCTGGTTCGCCAGCCCGCCGACCTCGCGCCCGCCCATGGCGTTCGGCTGCCCGGTGACGGAGAAGGGACCGCAGCCCGGCCGGCCGATGCGGCCGGTCAGGAAATGCACGTTCAGGATGGTGTTGACGGTGTCGCTGCCCTGGGACGACTGGTTGACGCCTTGCGAATAGACCGTCACCACCCGGTCCGTCGCCGCGAACTCGGCATAGAAGGCGGCGACCTCCGCCTCCTCCAACCCACAGCGGCGGGCCACCGTCGCCACATCCGGCGCATCGGCGCGGGCAGCGGCCAGCGCCTCCTCCACCCCTTCGGCATGGGTGTCTACAAACCCGCCGTCGCGGTGGCCGCGGCTGTCGAGCCAGGCCAACAGCCCGTTGAACAGCACCGCGTCGGTGCCGGCCGTCAGCGCCAGATGGCGGTCGGCGGCATCGACGCAGTCGGTCCGCCGCGGATCGACCACGACGATGCGCGTGCCGCGCTCGGCCCGCGCCGCCAGCAGACGCTGGTTCAGCACCGGATGGCACCAGGCGAGGTTCGACCCCACCAGCACCACCAGATCGGCGGACTCGAAATCCTCGTAGGTCCCCGGCACCGCGTCGGCACCCAAGCCCCGTTTGTGCCCGACCACCGACGAGGCCATGCAGAGGCGCGAGTTGGTGTCGATGTTCGCCGATCCGATGAAGCCCTTCATCAGCTTGTTGGCGACGTAGTAATCCTCGGTCAGCAGCTGGCCGGAGACGTAGAAGGCGACCGAGTCCGGCCCATGCCTGGCGATGGTGTCGGAAAAGCGCCGGGCCACTTCGTCCAGCGCCTCGTCCCACGACACGCGCCGGTTCCCGATCTCGGGATGGAGCAAGCGCCCATCCGGCACCAGCGTGTCGGCCAGCGCCGATCCCTTGGAGCAGAGCCGTCCCCGGTTCGCCGGATGGTCGGCATCGCCGCGTACGGTCACGGCGCCGCCATCCACTCCGTCCGCCGCCACCCGCGCGATCACCCCACACCCGACCCCGCAATAGGGACAGGTGGTCTTCACCTCCCGTTTCGGCCCGGAGGACGGCTCCGCTCCGTCAAACATGGCCGCAAGCCTTGCGGCAGCCGCCGCGCGACAGCTTGGCCTCGCCGAGCGCGATGGCGACGCTGCGCCCCTCGACCCGAACCGGGACATGGCCGGTGCGGCCCTCGTCGGGGGCGACGGCCTCGCCGGTCGCCAGCTCGATCACCCAATTGTGCAGCGGACAGGTGACGCGGCGGCCATGGACGATGCCCTGGGACAGCGGCCCCTGCTTGTGCGGGCAGGCATCCTCCAGCGCGAAGACCTCGTCGGCAGCCGTGCGGAACAGGGCGATGTCGCCGCCGGGCGTGCGGACGACGCGCGACCCCAGCACCGGGATGTCGTCGACGCTGCCGACCTGGGTCCAGACGGTTTCCGAGATGGCGGTTTCGGGGGCGGCGTTTTCCATGATGATGCTGTCCATGATCCGTTACCCCACTTCGGCGAGCAGATTGAATTCGTGACGGTCGACGCCCTTGGCGGCGCGCTCTGCCCACGGGTCGTCCTGCGAGAAGGTCTGCGAGAACAGGAAGCGCGCGTTCAACGCCCGACGCCGCTCCGGATCATCGACCAGCGCCGCCTTGATGTGGTCCAGCCCGACCCGCTCCACCCACGGCGCGGTGCGCTCCAGATAACGGGCCTCCTCGCGGTACAGCTGCATGAAGGCGCCGGTGTATTCCAGCACCTCCTCCTCCGTCGCGACGCGGACCAGCAGGTCGCAGGCCCGGACATGCAGGCCGCCGTTGCCGCCGACATGCAGCTCGTACCCGCTGTCGATGCACACCACGCCCAGGTCCTTGATGGTCGCCTCGGCGCAGTTGCGCGGGCAACCGGAGACCGCCAGCTTGACCTTGTGCGGGGTCCAGGTGCCCCAGGTCATCCGCTCCAGCTTCACGCCCAGCCCGGTCGAGTCCTGCGTGCCGAAGCGGCACCATTCCGAGCCGACGCAGGTCTTCACCGTGCGCAGCCCCTTGGCATAGGCATGGCCCGACACCATCCCGGCGGCGTTCAGGTCTGCCCACACTGCCGGCAGATCCTCCTTTTTAACGCCGAACAGGTCGATGCGCTGGCCGCCGGTGACCTTCACGGTGGGGATGGCGAACTTGTCCACCACGTCGGCGATGGCGCGCAGCTCGGCGGCATTGGTCAGCCCGCCCCACATGCGCGGCACGACGGAATAGGTGCCGTCCTTCTGGATGTTGGCGTGGGCGCGCTCGTTGATGTAGCGCGACTGGTAGTCGTCCCGGTACTCGCCCGGCCAAGCGCACAGCAGGTAATAGTTCAGCGCCGGCCGGCACGACGCGCAGCCGTCGGGCGTCGTCCATTCCATTGCCTGGAACACCTCGGCCATGGTCTTCAGCCCGCGGTCCACGATGGCCGCGCGCACCGCGTCATGGGTGTGGTGGGTGCATTTGCACATCGGCTTGACCTTGGGCGCCGCCGTGAAGCCGTCGCCCAGCGTCACCGCCAGCAGCCGTTCCACCGTGCCGGAGCAGCCGCCGCAGGAGGCCGACGCCTTGGTGTGCGCCTTCACCTCGTCCAGGCTGGTCAGTCCCTTCTCGGTGATCGCCTTGACGATGGTGCCCTTGCACACGCCGTTGCAGCCGCAGATTTCGGCAGAGTCGGGCAGCGCGGCGATGGCGGCGTTCGGATCGCCGGCATCGGCACCGCCGAAGCCCTGCCCGAAGATCATGGTGTCGCGCTCGGCCGACACGTCGGCGCCGTCCTTAAGCAGCGAGAAGTACCAGGCGCCGTCCTTGGTGTCGCCATACAGCACCGCGCCCAGCAGCTTGCCGTCCTTCAGCACCAGCCGCTTGTAGACGCCGCGCGCCGCATCGCGGAACACGATGTCCTCCGTCCCCTCCCCGCCCGAGAAATCGCCGGCGGAGAACACGTCGACGCCGGTGACCTTCAGCTTGGTCGAGGTGACGGAGCCGGTGTAGGCGGCACCCTCCCCGCCCGCGAGGTCGTGGGCCAGCACCTTCGCCATTTCGAACAGCGGGGCGACGAGGCCCCAGGTGACGCCGCGATGCTCGACGCATTCGCCGACCGCGTAGATCGACGGGTCGCTGGTGCGCATCTGGTCGTCCACCCGGATGCCGCGTCCGCACTCCAGCCCGGCCGCCTTGCCCAGCGCCATGTTCGGGCGGATGCCCACCGCCATGACGACGATGTCGGCCGGCAGCTCGCGCCCATCCTTCAGCCGCACCGCGCTGACCCACTCGTCGCCGACGATTTCCGCCGTGTCGGCGCCGGTCAGCACTTCGATGCCGCGGCGCTCAAGCTCGCGTTGCAGCAGCATGCCGGCGGACTGGTCGAGCTGGCGCTCCATCAGCGTCGGCATCAGGTGGACGACGGTGACCTCCATCCCCTTGACCCGCAGCCCGTTGGCGGCCTCCAGCCCCAGCAGCCCGCCGCCGATCACCACGGCCCGCCCGCCCTTCGCCGCCGCCGCCAGCATGGCGTCGACATCGGCCAGATCGCGGAAGCCGATGACGCCCGGCAGGGTGGAGCCCGGCACCGGAATGATGAAGGGCATCGATCCGGTGGCGATCAGCAGCTTGTCATAGGGAACGACGCGGCCGGACTGCGACAGGACGGTCTTGGCCTCGCGGTCGATGCCCTCCACCGGTTCGCCGGTCAGGAGCGTGATGCCGTTGGCGTCATACCACTCGCGGCTGTTCAGCACGATCTGGTCGAAGGTCTTCTCCCCCGCCAGCACCGGCGACAGCATGATGCGGTTGTAGTTCGGGTGCGGCTCGGCCCCGAAGACGGTGACATCAAAGCGGCCCGGCGCCTTGGCCAGCAGCTCTTCCACCGTCTTCATGCCGGCCATGCCGTTGCCGACGACCACCAGCCGCTCCTTGGCCGGGCCGGCGTTCAGCAGGTTGGCCTCGTTAAGTTCAACGACGGGCCCGTTGTTCGATGAGAGATGCATGTCCATGGCGCGTCTGCCTCGTCAATCGTGTCCGGCCTGCCGCAAAGTCAGGCACGGGGCCAAAAAGAAAGGCGTCCGAACGGGCCGTCTCCCTTCCCCGCGAGTGGATCGCGAAGGCGGGTGCAGACCTGTTCGGACGCCGTTGTCCGGGCGGTTCGTCGTCGAACCAGAGCCAAATCCGCGCGTCGTCGCGAGGGCTTCGGCGGGTGTCGCGGGCACTGGCGACGTTGCTGGCGCCCGCTGTTGTCTCGCCAACCCCCTCGCAATCCGCGTGCCAGTCGCCGCGCCGGCAGACCGGCCCGTGAAAACTCCAGGGAATCCGCGGGGTCCTGCCCGGATCCGCGCCCAAGACCTAGGTGCCTATTTTTAGATCATCCTTAGGTACTGCACAAAGGATGACCATACAGGCTTGTGTGCGCCGCAAAAATCAGCAGGCGGCGCCGTGGCCACGTTGGGGGCTTCATACCTTCCGCCGGGTCATAGCTAGCAAAATCAACCTCCGTGGCCCGATTTCCGGCAAAACCCATCCTTTGGCATGAGGCTTGCGAAGAGGGAGGCCAGAGACGCGCCAACGACGGTGCGTGCATCCCAAGCGTCCAATGATGGGCCAGCCCCGGCAGTGTTGCCGACCCCGGTATCGACACGCTTTTCCGGTCGATCCCGCTGGACGCTTTCGACGGCCAAGGCGCGCAAGAGCCATCTGCCCGAAAAACAGCCAGTCCGGGACTTGCCCAGAAAATCGCCAAGGTTCGAGACCGGTGTCGCCCCACCCGGCCGCTGGCCCGGATTTCAGAGATGGAGCAACCGACGTGGCCCAAACCTCCCACACCGTCTCCCGCACCCTCCGCCACCTTCTCGCATCCGCCGCTGCGGTCGTCGCCCTGACCGCAGGCGTCTCTGCCCATGCCGCCCCGCTCGACGTGGAAAAGGAACAGCTGAAGCTCGGCTTCATCAAGCTGACCGACATGGCGCCGCTGGCCATCGCCGTCGAGAAGGGCTTCTTCGAAGATGAGGGCCTTTCCGTCACGCTGGAGCCGCAGGCGAACTGGAAGGTCCTGCTCGACCGCGTGATCTCCGGCGAGCTGGACGGCGCCCACATGCTGGCCGGCCAGCCGTTGGGCGCCACCATCGGCTTCGGCACCAAGGCGCACATCGTCACCGCCTTCTCCATGGACCTGAACGGCAACGGCATCACGCTGTCGAACGATGTCTGGCAGAAGATGAAGGCCAACGTGCCGAAGGGCGCGGACGGCAAGCCGGTCCACCCGATCAAGGCGGACGCGCTGAAGCCGGTGATCGCCCAGTATAAGGCGGAGGGCAAGCCCTTCAACATGGGCATGGTCTTCCCGGTCTCGACCCACAATTACGAGCTGCGCTACTGGCTGGCGTCGGGCGGGATCAACCCCGGCTTCTACAGCCCGACCGACGTGTCGGGCCAGATCGGCGCCGACGCGCTGCTCTCCGTCACCCCGCCGCCGCAGATGCCGGCGACGCTGGAAGCCGGCACCATCTACGGCTACAGCGTCGGCGAGCCGTGGAACCAGCAGGCGGTGGTCAAGGGCATCGGCGTGCCGGTCATCACCGACACCGAGATCTGGAAGAACAACCCCGAGAAGGTCTTCGGCGTCACCGACGAGTGGGCGAAGAAGAACCCCAAGACCCATCTGGCCGTCGTCAAGGCGCTGATCCGCGCCGCCCAATGGCTGGACGAGAACAACAACGCCAACCGCGCCGAAGCGGTGAAGATCCTGGCCAAGTCCGAATATGTCGGCGCCGACGCCAAGGTCATCGCTAACTCGATGACCGGCACCTTCGAGTATGAGAAGGGCGACAAGCGCGACGTTCCCGATTTCAACGTCTTCTTCCGCTACAACGCGACCTACCCCTTCTATTCCGACGCTGTCTGGTACCTGACCCAGATGCGCCGCTGGGGCCAGATCGCCGAGGCCAAGCCCGACAGCTGGTACGACCAGACCGCGCGCAACGTCTACAAGCCGGACATCTACCTGCAGGCCGCCAAGCTGCTGGTCGAGGAAGGCAAGGCGAAGGAGGCCGACTTCCCCTGGAAGAGCGACGGTTACAAGCCGGTCGACAACGGCTTCATCGACGGCATCCCGTACGACGGCCACAAGCCCAACGACTACCTCGCCAAGCAGCCCATCGGCCTGAAGGGCGACCAGAAGGTCGAAGGCGGTCAGGTGGTGGGGGGCTGAGCGCCCACAGCACTTCCACCAGCCAAATCCCCCTCTCCCCCCCGGGGAGAGGGTCGGGGTGAGGGGGATCCGCTTCGAGGATCTCTTCGGCTGCGCCGAACCCCCTCATCCTAACCTTCTCCCCAGGGGGGAGAAGGGATCCTGCCGAAGGGACACCCCGCCATGACCAGCCTGACCGACACCTCCGCCGACCTCGCCCGCGCCCAGCGCAAGGCGCGCCGCGCCCATACCCTCAACCGCATCGCCGCCGTCCTGACCACCGTCGGGCTGGGCTGGCTGGCGCCGCTGCTGCGGCTTGCCGCCGGCGAGAACCCGCGCCAGCAGGGCGTAGAGCTGTGGCGCCAGATGGGCATCCCGCTGACCGCCATCCTGCTGTTCCTCGCCGCATGGGGCTGGGCCGCCCCGCAGGTGCAGACCAGCCTGGGCGCCATCCCCGGCCCGGCCCAGGTGTGGGAGCAGGCGACGAACCTCTACGCCGACCACAAGGCCGAACGCGCCAAGGAAGCCGCCTTCTACGAGCGGCAGGCCAAGCGCAATGCCGAGATCCTGGCGAAGGACCCGAAGGCGGAGGTGAAGACCCGCCCCTATGCCGGCAAGCCGACCTACCTCGACCAGATCCTCACCAGCCTGAAGACGGTCTTCACCGGCTTCCTGCTCGGTGCCCTGGTCGCGGTGCCGTTGGGGGTGGCGAGCGGCCTGTCGCCGACCGTCAACGCCGCGATCAACCCGCTGATCCAGATTTTCAAGCCGGTGTCGCCGCTGGCCTGGCTGCCGCTGGTCACCATGGTGGTCAGCGCCACCGTGTCGGGCAGCGACCCGCTGTTCGAGAAGTCCTTCCTGACCTCCGCCATCACCGTCACGCTGTGCTCGCTGTGGCCGACCCTCATTAACACGGCGGTCGGCGTGTCCTCCATCGACCGTGACCTGATGAATGTCGGCAAGGTGCTGCAGCTGTCCGGCTTCACCATGGTGCGCCGCCTCGTGCTGCCGTCGGCCCTGCCCTACATCTTCACCGGCCTGCGCCTGTCGCTGGGCGTGGGCTGGATGGTGCTGATCGCGGCGGAGATGCTGGCCCAGAACCCCGGCCTCGGCAAGTTCGTCTGGGACGAGTTCCAGAACGGCTCCTCCAACTCGCTCGCCAAGATCATGGTCGCCGTCTTCACCATCGGCCTGATCGGCTTCCTGCTCGACCGCGTGATGCTGGCGCTCCAGTCCGCCGTCAGCCACAGCCCCGCCCGCTGACCCTTCACCAGAGGAGACGACGACCATGGCGATCCTGGACCTGAAGGGTGTGTCGAAGTCCTACGGCGGCACGACCGTGCTCCACAACATCGACCTGTCGATCGAAGAGGGCGAGTTCGTCGCCATCGTCGGCTTCTCCGGCTCCGGCAAGTCGACGCTCATCAACCTGATCGCCGGTCTGGCGATGCCGGACGCCGGCGAGGTGCTCTATCGCGGCAAGGCGGTCACTGGCCCCGGCCCGGAACGCGGTCTTGTCTTCCAGTCCTATTCGCTGATGCCCTGGCTCAGCGTGAAGGAGAATGTCGCCTTGGCGGTCGACGCCGTCCACAAGGCCAAGGGCGGCGCCGAGCGCGGCGTCCTGACCCGCCGGGCGGTGGAGACGGTCGGCCTCGGCCACGCCACCGACCGCCGGCCGAAGGAGCTGTCGGGCGGCATGCGCCAGCGCGTCGGCTTCGCCCGCGCGCTCGCAATGAGCCCGGAGATGCTGCTGCTGGACGAGCCGCTGTCGGCGCTCGACGCCCTGACCCGCGCCAAGCTGCAGGACGAGATCGAGGCGATCTGGCGCAAGGACCGCAAGACCGTCATCCTCATCACCAACGATGTGGACGAGGCGATCCTGTTGGCCGACCGCATCATCCCACTGACCCCCGGCCCGAACGCCACGCTCGGCCCCGCTTTCACCGTCGACCTGGCCCGCCCGCGCGACCGCACCGCCGTCAACCATGACGAGGACTTCAAGCGCCTGCGCGCCGAGGTCACCGCCTATCTGATGGAGGTCGGCGTCGCCCGCGGCACCGGCGGCGACGACGGGCTTGTCCTGCCGGACGTGAAGCCGATCACCGCCTCGCCCCCGCCCAAGGCCTACATCGAGGCGATGGGCGGGCGCGGGATGGAGGACCGCTATCTCGAATTCACCCGCCTGACCAAGACCTTCGCCACGCCGAAGGGTCCATTGACCGTGGTGGACGGCTTCGATCTGAAGATGCGCAAGGGCGAGTTCGTCTCGCTGATCGGCCATTCCGGCTGCGGCAAATCCACCGTGCTGTCGATGGTGGCGGGCCTCGCCGACATCACCAGCGGCGGCATCATCCTGGACGGCAAGGAGGTGGACGGCGCCGGCCCCGACCGCGCCGTGGTGTTCCAGGCCCCCAGCCTGTTCCCCTGGCTGACCGCCTACGAGAACGTCATGCTGGGCGTCGACCGCGTCTTCCCCCATGCCGGCAAGGGCGAGCGCGCCGACATCGCCCGCTACTACCTCGCCCGCGTCGGCCTGGGCGACAGCATGGACCGCAAGGCGTCGGAGCTGTCCAACGGCATGAAGCAGCGCGTCGGCATTGCCCGCGCCTTCGCCCTGTCGCCCAAGCTGCTGCTGCTCGACGAGCCCTTCGGCATGCTCGACAGCCTGACCCGCTGGGAGTTGCAGGAGGTGCTGATGGAGGTGTGGGCGCGCACCAAGGTGACGGCGGTCTGCGTCACCCACGACGTGGACGAGGCGCTGCTGCTGGCCGACCGGGTGGTGATGATGACCAACGGCCCGAATGCGAAGATCGGCCACATCCTGAAGGTGGACATCCCCCACCCGCGCACCCGTCAGGCCCTGCTGGAGCACCCGCGCTATTACGACTACCGGGAAGAGCTGCTGAACTTCCTGGAAGGCGGCCATGCCGGGGTGCCGAAAAAGGCGGCGTGACCGCTTTCACTCCCCGGAAAGCCCACCGAAGACCCATCGACAAGCTGGCCCCGCGGGACCAGCTTGTTGTCTTTCGGCATGACGGACGAGGGAGACCAAGATGAAGCGCGTGACCCTGCCGGACGGCACCGAGGTCCCGGCTCTCGGCCAGGGCACCTGGATGATGGCGGAGGGGAGCGGCGACCGCGCCGCCGAGATCGCCGCGCTGCAGGCGGGCATCGACCGCGGCATGACCCTGATCGACACCGCCGAGATGTATGGCGACGGCGCGTCGGAGGAACTGGTCGGCGTGGCCATCGCTGGCCGCCGCGACGGCCTGTTCATCGTCACCAAGGTCCTGCCCAGCAACGCGTCGCGCATCGGCACGGTCAAGGCCTGCGAGCGCAGCCTGAAGCGGCTGGGGATCGACCGCATCGACCTTTATCTGCTGCACTGGCGCGGCGGCGTGCCGCTGGAGGAGACGGTAGAGGCTTTCGAACAGCTGATTGAGGCCGGCAAGATCGCCCGCTGGGGCGTCTCCAACTTCGACGTGGACGACCTGGAGGAACTGGCGGAGATCACCGACCTGCACGGCTGCGCCGCCAATCAGGTGCTCTACAACCCCGAACACCGCGGCATCGAATACGATCTTCTGCCCTTCCAGCACACCGCGCGCATGCCGCTGATGGCCTATTCCCCCATCGGCCAGGGCGGCCGCCTGCTACGCTCCCCCGCGCTGCTGGCGGTGGCGAAACGCCACGACGCCACCCCGGCGCAGGTGGCGATTGCCTGGGCCTTGCGGCAGCAGGGGGTGATCGCGATTCCCAAGGCGGGAACCACCGCCCACGCCCTCCAGAACGCCGAAGCCGTGAAGTTGACTCTGACCGGGGAGGACATCGCGGAGATCGACAAGGCCTTCCCGCCGCCGAAGCGCAAGCAGCCGTTGGCGATGATTTGAGAGAAGCCGCCGGGAGGGTGCCAGACTTCGCGACTATCAATTCGCGACCGTCCGGCACTCTCCGCCAAGGCACGATCCGGACGTCACCGCAGCTTGAGGGTGACCATCTGGGAATCGGTGATCGAGGCAAGCTGTTCGCGTCGTTTTTCCCCGATCTGCTTGGCCTCGTTCACGGTGTTTTTAAATTTACTCTGGAAGAGCTGTTTCATCACGTCGCCCGATACCTTTTTCGGGCTTACCCCCGCAAATCCCGCCGCACCGCCCGTATAGTCGATCTTCTCCAACTTGACCCCGCCGTTTTCGGGCAAGCCGACAGCGAGTCCACCATGAAGCGCCGCTTTTGCAAGCCTTACAGCGGCTTCCGTCTTGATCACTGTGTAGTCCGAATGAGCATGAATCTTCTGCTCAAGCGGATCCGCCTTACCGAAGGGTTTGTTCCGTATGGCTTTGGAGAACTTCATTGTCTCTCTCCATGAGGTCTCTCGCTGTCGGCCAAGCCGATAACATGCGACAGCATGCTGGAGGCGAAACTGGCAAAATCGTCGTTCAGCACGTCTCTAACGTAGGCCGCATTGCCGTTTCCGTCCAGAAGCAGCACCATGGCGGGCCGCGCATGCCCGTCGTCTACCGACGAATATATGGGGATGGAAAACTGCCATGTCATTCCCCTCCACAGCTGAAGGCGGAGGCGGCGATTGGCGCCTCCTGCCAGCCGATAAGTGAAAGGCGCGGCATCGAAGGTCGGTTTCCCGGTGCAGAAGACATGCCCCGCCAGAGAGCCGTCGATTGGAACGGTCAAGGTCTCGTCGGGATAGCCGGAACGGTTATGACCATGAAGATACCGAAGGCTGCGATGGGTGCCGGGTTCGGCCATGGCAAGACACACCCGAACCTCGCCCGCATTGCCATGACCGCCCGCTTTGAGCAGATCGACGACAATCTCATGCACGTCCTGGCATGCGCTCTGTAGCAGACTGGGCCGTGTGTCCAGTTCATAGATGACGTTGGCCGACGCCCACTGATAAGCCGCGCCAACCACCTTTGCCGCCTGATCCGCCCCCAGATCGAAATCCAGGACCCTGACATCGGTCCTGATCGGCAGGACGTACAGGCCGGCCGCCGCCCTCTTGTTCAGGATTCCGGCCCCGAAGAGGGCGGCCCGCGTCGCGGCGGCAAGATTGTGGAAAGGCGTCAGCAAGGCCGTCGGCCCGCCGTCTTTCCGGCGCTCGTTCTCGACGATTTCAATCGCGATGGTATGAGCGTCGGGATCGAGAGCGCGCTCCTCGTCGAACGTCCAGGCCGGCAGGTTGCTGACCAGACCGCCATCGTAATAGGGGACGCCGGCAATGGTCTTGGGACTGAAGATGACCGGGATGGCGATGGACGCGGCAACCGCATCGGCGACCGCCACCTGCGGCGTGTGCTCCTGCGAAAACAGCGTCAGGTCGCCGCTCTCCAGGTTGGTGGCGACGATCTTCAGCGGTCGAGGCAGATCCTTGAAACAGACCCGGCCTTCGGCCCCGACGCCGCGGATCTTCCGGCGTAACGCACGATCCATGTTGATGGTGAAGGTGTCGGTTGAGCACAGCCCGGCGCATAGCCAACGAAAAACGAGGACCGCGACCGCCATCACCGCCAGCATGAACAGCGGCACGCCGAACATCGACGTAAGTCCCCAGGTCTCCCGATCCAGATGCCACCCCACCCAGGCAAAAAACAGCACGAAAAAACTCCCCAGCCCGCCGAGCAGCAGTTTCCAATGGTCCAGGCACCAGCGGAATCCGCGGATTATGCTCCAGGCGTCGCCGAAGAGTTCGGTGGCGCGGCCGAGATGCAGATCCTGCAGGATCGTATGGGAGCCATCCAGCGCGAACAGCTCCTCCGCACGATAGCCGGCGGCAACGAGCGCCGCCAGGATGGCGCCGGCCGACGTGCCCGCCACGCCCAGTATGTGCGGTTCCAGTTCTTCGATGGCATGCAAGGCGCCGACATGCACCAGCCCCTTCGCCCCACCGCCCTCGAAAACCAGAATGGCACGCTTGGACCGCATCTTCCTCGCCGCCAACACTGCTCTCCCCGCTCTACAGGCCGGCTCCGATCGGCTCAACGCTTCGACCTTCGTACAGCGTTTCCGAATTTCCGCCCAGGCAAAAAAGATGAGGTGCCGACGACTCTATCGTCTTCCGGTTGCTGGCGCCATGCCGGTCGAGACGCGGGTCCAAAATGGCGAAGGCCGCCAACCCGTTCCGGTTGGCGGCCTTCAGAATGGTGGTCCCGACTGGGATTGAACCAGTGACCCCTACGATGTCAACGTAGTGCTCTCCCGCTGAGCTACGAGACCACGGGAACCCAGAACTGTCGCTCCAGTAATGGAGCGGGCGAAGGGATTCGAACCCTCGACCCCAACCTTGGCAAGGTTGTGCTCTACCCCTGAGCTACGCCCGCAAAGTGGCGCGAGTGACGGGACTTGAACCCGCGGCCTCCGGCGTGACAGGCCGGCGCTCTAACCAACTGAGCTACACCCGCGCTGAGGAGCGGCGCCTTATACAAGGCTTCACCCCGACAGACAAGACATAAACCAAACCCAAACCTTCAGAAGTGGTGGAGCCAAGGAGGATCGAACTCCTGACCTCTACAATGCCATTGTAGCGCTCTCCCAGCTGAGCTATGGCCCCACTATACTTCTGCTACCCTTCACCAACACTTTGGGTGTTGGTGCGCTTGGAGGGAGTCGAACCCCCACGGCCTTTCAGCCACTAGGACCTGAACCTAGCGCGTCTACCAGTTCCGCCACAAGCGCTTTCCCCGCACCGCGTTGGGCGCCGCGGGGAGCGCCTATGTAGCGGGATGGACCGCCGCCCGCAAGCGGAGAATTCACTCTCCGCGAAAATTTTTCCCAAGCCCGTTCCGGCGGGCCAGAAGGGCCAGTCCAACCCCCACCGCCACGCCCGCCGCGACCCCGGCGCCGATGCGCCACGCCGCCCGGTTCACGTCGCCGAACACCGTCGCGCCGCGCAGGATCGTCTCCGCCATCGGCTCCGGCCGGTCGGGGTCGAGCAGGCGCTCGTCAACCAGCCGGCGCTCCGTCTCGTTCAGCGGCTCCGGCTCCAACGGGCGGAGCGAGCGGCCGGTAGGGCGCATCAGCCGGTCCACCATGGCGGTCAGCGATCCGGTCTCCTCCTCCGTCCGCTCCACCTCGGCCACGGCGACGCCCAGATGCTCCGCCATCAGGCGGGTGCGGACGGAGCGGATGGCGCGGCACACCTCCGGCCGCTCGCCCTGCGGGACCTCGATGGCGAGGTCGCATTCGGTGTCCAGCCCCTGGGACCGGTTGTTGATGTTGGACGACCCCACCCGCAGCAGCCGGTCGTCGACCACCAGCACCTTGGCATGGACATAGATGCCCTCTCCGCCCTCGGTCACCGGGACCAGGATGCGGAAGCGGCGGTGGGTGTCGGCCGCGCGCAGGCGCTGGAGCAGCAGCGAGCGTGCACTGCCCATCGCCTCCTCCTCGACCCAGGCGGGCGTGCGCTCGGGATTGATGACCACCACCTCCGGCCCGTCGGGTTCCGACAACCGGGCGGTGATGGCGCCAACGATCTTCTGCGAGGCGAAATACTGACTTTCCAGGTAGATGAAATCGCGCGCGGCGGCGATGGCGGCCAGATACAGCGCTTCGATCTCGCGCACGCCGCGCTTTCCCGTCTTCTGCGTTCCCTCATGGTCAGCCATCGGATCTGTCCGCGCGATGGCGACCGGGAGGTCGCGGAAGTCGGGTTCCAGATCGTCGGGCCAGAATGCCGGGACCGGCGGCGGCGGGACCAGCGTCTCCCCGGTCGCGCGTCGCCAGCGCTCGCGCGCCAGGTCACCCAACGCCCGCGCGGCCTCCCCGTCGACCGCCGTGGTCACGTCATGGAAGGGGCCGTATGGCTCGCCGCTCGGCCGCACCCGGCGGGGGTCGCCGTCGCGGTGGTCGGGCGTGTCCCAGCGGTCGGTGGTCATGTCGATGCCGCCGCAGAAGGCCAGGGCATCGTCGATGATGGCGATCTTCTGGTGGTGGCAGGCGCCCGGCGGATGGGCGGAATCCAGGCGGAAGCGCAGGCGCCGGCTGGTCATCCAGTCCAGCAGGACCAGCGGAGTCCCGCCGCGGAACGGCATCTTCAGAATCGCCAGATCCCATTTCAGCACATTGATGGTCAGTTCCGGCCGCACCCGGACGATCCAGCTCAGGAAATCGCCCAGCTCGTTCGGCACGCCCGGCATCGGGTCATCGGGCTCCAGCTTGATCCGGGTGTCGAAATCCCAGCCGATCAGCATCACGGTGTGGCGGGCATTGAGGATGGCGGCCTTGATCCGGGCGAAATAGGCGGCGGCGTCGATGATGACCGCCACCCGATCCGCTTTTTCGATCCGCCAGCAGGTCCGGCCGGGCACCAGAACCGGGCCGGCCGGAGTCTGGCCAGCCTGAAACGTGGAGTCTGGGCGGGCGGCGTCCGGCATCGCTGCCATGTCGAGCTTTCCTTCCGGCGTTGTGGAGCGGCATCGCGGGACCGGCAGCGGAACCGCTGCCATGCCCTTCGATGAACCCCGCAAGCCGGCGGACGGTTCCCCGATTCCGTTCAGTCCGCCCCGAATCGCAGCCGCATCCGATGCCGGTAGGTTTCGCCGGGGTCGAGCCGAGCCGAAGGGAAATGGCCGATGTTCGGGCTATTGGGAAACCGCTGGCTCTCCAGCGCCAGCCCGGCGAAGCGGCGATAGGGCTGCCCGCCCTTCCCCACCATTTTCTCGCTGAGATAGCCGCCGGTATAGACCTGCAGCCCCGGCTGGTCGGTCGCCAGCTCCATCCACCGGCCCGATGCCGGATGCTCCAGCATCGCCACCGGCCGCAGCTCTCCCACCGGCCCCTCCAGGCACCAGTTGTGGTCGAAGCCGAAGCCGCCAACCGCCGCCAGCGCCTCGCCCAGCTCTACCCCGCCGCGCCCCATATCACCGGGCCCCATATCGCTGCGCAGGTCGAAGGCCGTGCCGCCCACCGGCCGCACCTCCCCCGTCGGGATCAGGTCGGCGCCGACCGGCGTTGTGAAGCCGCCGCGCACCGTCAGCCGATGGTCGCGCAGATCGCCCGACGCATGACCCCCGAGGTTCCAGTAGCTGTGATGGACGAGGTTGACGACGGTCGGCCGGTCGCAGACCGCCGTCATGCGGATGTCCAGCACCCCGTCGTCGCTCAGCTGGTAGCGCGTGCTCGCCGTCAGCGTTCCGGGAAAGCCCTGGTCGCCATCCGGAGAGACCAGCGTGAAGGTAACGGCGTTCTCCGCCTCATCGACTTGTGCCGCCCAGATCCGCCGGTCGAACCCCTCCGGTCCCCCATGCAGCTGGTTCGGCGGCTCGTTGACGGCCAGCTCATGGCGCACGCCGTCCAGCGTGAAGGACGCCCCGCCGATGCGGTTGCCGTACCGGCCGCAGGTGGCGCCGAAATAGGCGTCGCTCGCCAGGTAATCGGACAACCGGTCGAAGCCCAGCACCACATCGGCGCCGGTCCCGTCGCGGTTGGGCACCATCATCCGCACCAGCCGGGCGCCGTGGGCGATCACGGTCGCCTCCAGCCCACCGGCGGACAGGATGAACCCCTCCACCGGCCGGCCTTCATACGTATCGAACAGGAAACTTTCGATGGGCATCACGCCTCCGCCGGTTCGCCGCCGCGGCCGGCCCAGACCGTCAGCAGACCCTTCTGCAACAGGATGAAGACGAACAGCAGCACGCCGATGGCGATCTTGGTCCACCAGCTGCTGAGCGTGCCGTCGAAGGTGATGTAGGTCTGGATCAGCCCCTGAATCAGCACGCCGACGAAGGTGCCGACGACATAGCCATAGCCGCCGGTCAGCTGGGTGCCGCCGATCACCACCGCGGTGATGGTGTCCAGCTCCACCCCCGTCGCCGCCAGCGAATAGCCGGCGCCGGTGTAGAGCGAGAACACGATCCCCGCCAGCCCGGCCAGCAGCCCCGACAGCGCATAGACCGCCACGGTCGTCCGCCCCACCGGCACGCCCATCAGCTCCGCCGATTGCCGGTTGCCGCCCAGCGCATAGAGGTTGGCGCCGAAACGGGTCCAGTGTGCCAGCACCACCGCCGCGACCACCACCCCCAGCATCAGCATCGCCGGCAGGCTGAGCTTGCCCCCCGCCCCGAAGCGCAGCGCGATGTCGTTCAACTCGCCATAGAGCGGATGGTTGATCGGCACCGAATCGGTGGTCAGGACGAAGCCCAGCCCACGGGCGATGAACATCCCGGCCAGCGTGACGATGAAGGGTGGCATCTGGAAGACATGGATCACCCCGCCCATCGCCGCGCCGAATCCGCCGGCGGCGATAAGCGCGACGGCGAAGGCGGCCAGCGGGTGCCAGCCGCCATGCTCGATCAGCACGGCGAGCAGCACGGTGGTGAAGCCGATCACCGCCCCCACCGACAGGTCGATCCCGCCGGACAGGATGACGAAGGTCATGCCGATCGCGGTGATGCCGAGAAAGGCGTTGTCGGTCAGAAGGTTGCCCACCACCCGCCAGGAGGCGAAGTTGGGGAACTGCGCCGCGCACATCAGGAACCCGACCACCAGCACCGCGGTGGTGACGATCAGCGGAAGGAACCGCTGGAGTGCACTGGTCATGGCTTTGCCCCTCCGCTGGTCGGCGCCACCGGCGGCTTGACCGCGCCCATCGGCCGGGCGCCCTTGGGACGCGGCAGGAACAGGGTCAGCGTCGGCGATTGCAGCAGCAGGACGACCAGCAGGACGCCCGCCTTGACGATCAGGTTGAATTCCGGCTTGAAGCCGCTCAGCAGGATGCCGGTGTTCATCGCCTGGATGATCAGCGCCCCCACCACCGACAGCACCAGCCCGAACCGCCCGCCCAGCAGCGACGTGCCGCCGACCACCACCGCCAGGATGGCGTCCAGCTCCAGCCACAGCCCGGCATTGTTGGCGTCGGCGCCGCGGATGTCGGCGGTGACGATCAGTCCGGCCACCGCGGCGCACAGCCCACACCAGACATAGACGGCGACCAGAATCACCGGCGTGTTGACGCCGGCCCCGGCGCTGGACAGCCGGTTGATGCCGACCGCCTCGATCATCAGCCCCAGCGCGGTCGCCCGCACCAGCAGCGCCGTGACCGCCAGCAGCGCGATGGTGATGACCACCGGCATCGGCACGGTCAGGAAGGACCCGCCGCCGATGAAGGCCAGCGCCGGGCTGGTGAAGGTGACGATCTGCCCCTCCGTCACCAGCTGGGCGATGCCGCGCCCGGCGACCATCAGGATCAGGGTGGCGATGATCGGCTGGATGCGCAGCACCGCCACCAGCAGCCCATTCCACAGCCCGCACAGCAGCCCGGCGGCCAGCGACGCCGCCAACACCGCCGGCAGTCCCCATCCGGCACCGGTCATTGTGGCGGCGACCGCGCCGGAGATCGCCATGACGGCGCCGACCGACAGATCGACGCCGCGCGTCGCGATGACCATGGTCATGCCGATGGCGAGCAGCGCCACCGGGGCGCCGCGGTTCACCACGTCGATCAGGCTGCCGAACAGCCGGCCGTCCTGCAGACGGATCGCGAAGAAATCGGGAAACAGCAGCCAGTTGGCCAGCAGAACGGCGACCAGCGCGCCATATTGCGGCAGGTTGCGCGCCGGACCGGGAGCGGACAGCGTCATTGCCGCACCTCCATATTGGGCGTCTCCGACGCGATGGCGGCGACGATGCGCTCCACGCTAACCTCCCCTCCCCTCAGTTCCGCGACATGGCGGCGGTCGCGCAGCACGACGACCCGGCGGCTGTAGGCGACGATCTCCTCCAACTCCGACGACACCACCAGCAGCGCCATGCCGTCGGCGCACAGCCGCTCGATCAGGCGGATGATCTCGGCATGCGCGCCCACGTCGATGCCGCGCGTCGGCTCGTCGAGGATCAGCAGCCGCGGCTCGGTCGCCAGCCAGCGCGCCAGCAGCGCCTTCTGCTGGTTGCCGCCGGACAGCAACTGAATCGGCCGCTCGGCGTCCGGCGTGCGGATGTCGAGCAGGCGGATGAAGCGGTCGGCAATCTCCTCCTGCCGACGGCGCGGGATCGGCTTCAGCCAGCCCTGCCGCGCCTGCAGCGCCAGGATGATGTTCTCCCGCACCGACAGTTCGCCGACGATGCCCTCCTTCTTGCGGTCCTCCGGACAGAAGCCGAAGCCGAGCCGCACGGCGTCGCGCGGGCCTTTCAGCCGGATCGTCCGGCCGTCCACCGTCGCCTCGCCCCGGTCGGCGCGGTCCATTCCGAAGACCAGCCGCACCGTCTCCGTCCGCCCCGATCCCAGCAATCCTGCCAGCGCCACCACCTCGCCCGGACGGATGTCGAGGTCGAACGGCTCGACACTCCGCGCCTTGCCGAATCCCTTGAAGCTGGCCAGCGGCGGACGGCTGTCCAGCTCCGCCGGGCCAAGGTCGATGCGGTGCGCCGCCGCCTCCAGCTCGCGCCCCAGCATCATGGCGACCAGATCCAGGCGCGGCAGCTCGGCCGTCCGCCGCTCCCCCACCAGCCGGCCATTGCGCAGCACGGTGATGCGGTCGCAGACCTCATAGACCTGATCGAGGAAATGGGTGACGAAGACGATGCCGATCCCGCGCGACCGCAGGGTCCGCATCACCTTGAACAGCACCGCCACCTCCTGTGCGTCCAGGCTGGCGGTCGGTTCGTCGAGGATCAGCACCTTGGCCGACATGTCGACCGCGCGGGCGATGGCGATGATCTGCTGGGTCGCCACTGAAAAGCGGCCGAGCGGCGCCGTCACGTCGATCGACAGGCCGTAGGGCATCAGGATGGCACGTGCCCGCCGCCGCATGGCGCCGCGGTCGACCAAACCCCAGCGCATCGGCTGGCGCCCCAGGAACAGGTTTTCCGCCACCGACAGGTTCGGCAGCAGGTTCACCTCCTGATAGACGGTGCCGATGTGCAGGCGCTGCGCCTCCTCCACCCCGCGCGGCGCGATCTCCCGCCCCTCGAGCGCCACGGTTCCGCCGTCGCGCTGGTAGACGCCGGTCAGCGTCTTGATGAGCGTCGATTTGCCGGCGCCGTTCTCGCCCAGCAGGGCATGGATTTCGCCATGGCGCAGGGTGAAATCGACGCCGTCGAGCGCCTGGACGCCGAGGAAGGCCTTGGACAGCCCGCGGATCGCCAGCAGCGGCGTTGAAGGAGGAGCGGTGGACGCCGTCATGACGGACCTCGCCGGAAGCGCAATGAAATGTGTGGAGAATCCCCTCTCCCCGGGGGGGAGAGGGAGATTTCACCCCCGATCAATAAGCGTCCTTGCGGCGCTCATACTCGGCCTTGGCGGTGTCGGGCGTGAACAGCTTCGATTCCGTCTGGATCCACTTCGGCGGCATCTTGCCGTCCTTCTTGTAGGCGACCAGCGCGTCGAAGGCCGGGCCGGCCATGTTCGGCGTCAGCTCCACCGTGGCGTTGGCCTCGCCTTCGGACATCGCCTTGAAGATGTCGGGCACGCCGTCGATGGACACGACCAGGATGTCCTTGCCCGGCTTCAGGCCGGCTTCCTTGATCGCCTGAATGGCGCCGACCGCCATGTCGTCGTTGTGGGCATAGACGGCGCAGATGCCCTTGCCGCCATTCTCGGCCTTGATGAAGCTTTCCATCACCTCTTTGCCCTTGGCGCGGGTGAAGTCGCCGGACTGGGTGCGGATGATCTTCATCCCCGGATTCTTGGCGACGACCTCGTCGAAGCCCTTCTTGCGGTTGATGGCGGGCGACGAGCCGACGGTGCCCTGCAGTTCCACCACCGCGCATTTGCCGCCGGTCTGCTTGGCCAGCCATTCGCCGGCCACCCGGCCCTCATGCACGGTATCGGAGGTGACGGCGGTCATGTAGAGGCTCTGGTCCTTGGTCTCGATCTGGCGGTCGAGCAGCATGACCGGGATCTTCGCCTCCTTGGCCTCCTTCAGCACCGAATCCCAGCCGGTCGCCACCACCGGCGCGATGAAGATCGCATCGACGCCCTGGGCGACGAAGGAGCGCACCGCCTTGATCTGGTTCTCCTGCTTCTGTTGGGCGTCGGAGATCTTGAGGTCGATCCCGCGCTTCTCGGCTTCAGTCTTGGCGGTCTTCGTCTCGGCCGCGCGCCAGCCCGATTCGGACCCGATCTGCGAGAAGCCGACGACCAGCTTCTTGGCATCGGCGGCCTGGACGGCGCCCAACCCGATGAACAGCGCCGCCGCGGCGGTGGCGGCGGAGATCACCCATTTCCTGGACATCCGTTTCACTCCCTGAGGTTTTTAAGGCGAGGTTTTTAAGGCGAGGTTCTGAGGCGGCGATTTTTTGCAGTGCTTGCTGGATGGCGGCAGGCGACGGGACGGGGCGCTGAATTTCCTGATCGCAGCCCGGTCCGAAATTGTTCGTCATGCCTACTTTAAGTACACAGAACCATAACTGTCCAATACGATTCTCGACCTGCATGATGCCTAAAAGAATATGGCCGGCCTAAAAATCAGGCCCAAGCTCAGGTCGAAAAAACGGCCGGGCAGCGCAGGGCCGCCCGGCCGTGAGGTGACCCTGCTCCAGTCCGGAACAGGGCCGACGCACCCGAGGGAGAGCGCGCCGGGACGCAACCGCCGCGGCGGGATGGAGAGAAACACCGCGGGCGGCGCGAAGCCGAAAGAAAGGGCCAGGACGTCAACCGGCCGGTATCAGAAGGCGAGGCCCTTAGAAAGCAAGGCCCTTAGAAAGCAAGATTGGCCTGGACCAGGAACATGTCGCCCTTGTCGCTGTTGGCGGCGACGTCGGAGCTGAGCTTGAAGTGGTTGTATTCCGGCCCGATGGCGAAGCCGGGGGCGACGACATACTTGGCGCCGACGGTGATCAGCTCGAACTTGGACCGGCCGCGCACGGTCAGGTCGCCGGCGTCCTTGGCGTTCAGGTAGCCGACGCCCAGCGTGGTGGGCCCGAAGGTGTACTGCGCGCCGACAGTCCAGACATCCTGCTTCTCGCGGCTGACGATGCCGGCGGTGCTGGACTTGGCATAGCCGCTGTCGCCCGACCAGGCATAGCTGCCGCCGACCTTCAACCCGCCATAGGCAACCGTCAGGCCGGCATGGGTGGAGGACAGATCGTCGAAGCTCGCCCCCGTGAGGCTGGAGTCCTTGGCCTTGCCGCCCAGATAGAACAGGCTGCCGTTGATCGCCACACCGCCGAAGCTGTTGGTATAGGTGCCGCCGACCTCGTAGACGTCGCGATAGGCGCCGGTGCGGTTGGCCGAGGCGAGCGCGAACTTGGAGCGGTTGACGTCGGTGCCGCTGCTGTCCGACGACGGCTGGTAGGAGGCGCCGAGCTTGAAGCCGGCGATCTCCGGCGTCCAGTAGGTGGCGCGGGTGGCGCTGTTGCCGGAGATCAGGGCGCGGATGTTGCCGATGGTGACCGGCGCGTTGGTCGCGCTGTTGCCGAGCCAGGACGGGAAGGAGCCGTCGACGCCGCCGGTGCCCCAGTCGGACGGGGCGATGATGCCGCTGTCGTCGGACGGGCCGTTTTCCACGCCCATATGCACGGTGCCGAAGCTGCCGTTGACGAACAGGAAGGCGCGGTCGTAGGTGGCGGTGCGGGCGTTGCTGGTGCCGTTCTCGGCCAGCAGGCGCAGGCGGGCGCCGTATTCCAGCCCGTTGTCGGCCTTGGCCTTCGGCGTCACCAGCAGGCGCAGGCGGTTGCGGAACTCGGTGGAGCGCAGGCCGGCGTCACGGTCCTGGTCGACATAGCCGGCCTCGAAATAGGCGTCGCCGCCGATGACCACGTCGAACTTGGACTGGGCGAAGGCCGGGCCGGCTCCCAAGACGGAGACGAGCGAAAGGGTGGCTGCGCCAAGCAGCAGAGCGGATCTCACCATCAGGGTTTCCTCTTAATGCGGTTTGTTCTTGCTTCGGTACCGTGTGCGGGAGCGATGCTTCGGCGGTGCGCGGACGCACGCCGTCCCCGGCCGCCGAATCCGGCACGCGGCCGGTTCCGACGGTTTGCCCTGCGTCAGCGCTCCCTCTGACGCAGCCGTTGCGGGTTGCTGGTGTCGGTCAGTCCTTTCCGAGCGTCCCGTCGACCCGCCGCCACAGCCCCAGCGGGTTGCCGTCGCGCAAGGCCTCCGGCAGCAGGTCGGGCGGCAGGTCCTGGTAGCAGACCGGGCGCAGGAAGCGGCGGATCGCCAGCGTGCCGACCGAGGTGCTGCGCGGGTCCGAGGTCGCCGGGAACGGGCCGCCATGCACCATCGCGTGGCAGACCTCCACCCCCGTCGGCCAGCCGTTCGCCAGGATGCGGCCGGCCTTGCGCTCCAGCGTCGGGATCAGTCCGGCCACCGCCGCCTTGTCCGCCGCGTCCATCTGCAGGGTTGCCGTCAGCTGCCCTTCCAGCTTTTCCGCCACCGCCGTCATCGCCGCCACGTCGGGGCAGCGGATCAGCAGCGAGGCGGCGCCGAACACCTCCTCCTGCAACTCGGTGTCGGCCAGGAAGGCGTCCGCCGTCGTGGTGAAGAAGGCCGCCTGCGCCTGGTTCGGGCCGCTGCAGGCCAGACCGCGCGCCAGCGTCGTCACCGCGCCGCTGCCGGCCAGCTTGGCGACGCCGGCGTCATAGGCGGCATGGATGCCCGGCGTCAGCATGGTCGAAGCCGTGCTGCCGCCGAGAGCCGCAACCGCAGCATCGACGAAGCGGTCGAGGTCCGGCCCCTCGACGCCCAGCAGGATGCCGGGGTTGGTGCAGAACTGCCCGGCGCCCATGGTCAGCGAGGCGACGAACGCCTTGCCCAGCGCCTCGGCGCGCGACGCCAGCGCCGCCGGCATCAGGAAGACCGGGTTGATGCTGCTCATCTCGGCATAGACCGGGATCGGTTCCGGCCGCCGGGACGCCACCTCCATCAGCGCCAGCCCGCCGCGGCGCGAGCCGGTGAAGCCCACCGCCTTGATGCGCGGATCGGCGACCAGCGCCGTGCCGATCTCGTTGCCGGTGCCGAACAGCAGCGAGAACACCCCCTCCGGCAGGCCGCAGGAGGCGACCGCCGCCTGGATGGCGCGGCCGACCAGTTCCGAGGTGCCGGGATGGGCGCCATGGCCCTTGACCACGACGGGACAGCCGGCGGCGAAGGCCGACGCGGTGTCCCCGCCGGCCACCGAGAAGGCGAGCGGGAAGTTCGACGCGCCGAACACCGCGACCGGCCCCAGCGGGATGTGGCGCTGGCGGATGTCGGATCGGGGCAGCGGCGTGCGCGCCGGCAGGGCCGGGTCGATGCGGGCCTCGATCCAGCTGCCCTCGCGCACCACCTGGGCGAACAGGCGGAGCTGGCCGACGGTGCGCCCGCGCTCGCCCTCCAGCCGGGCGCGCGGCAGGCCGCTCTCGGCCATGGCGCGGGTGATGAGGTCGTCGCCGATGTCGAGGATGTTCTGGGCGACCGTCTCCAGGAAGGCCGCGCGCTGCTCCAGGCCGGTCTCGCGGAAGCCGTCGAAGGCGGCCCAGGCCAGCGCGCAGGCACGCTCCACCTCGGCCGCGCCGCCGCCGCCGAAGACGGGGTCCAGCGCCTCGCCGGTGGCGGGGTCGACGGCGCGGAACCCGCCCTGGCCGCCGCGGTGGGCGCTCGCGCCGATCAGCATCTCGCCGGTGATGGTCATGTGGGGTCTTCTCCTTGGAAGCCGCTCAGCGCGCCCAGCGCAACACCAGCGGATCGAGCCGCCGCGCCGCGTCGAGCAGCCCTTCGCGGCTCATCGGATGCGGATTGGCCGTCGGGTGGCGCATCGCGTCGGACGTGATGACGCCGCCCTCCTTCATCAGGATCTTCGCGGTGGCGATGCCGCACTGGCGGTTTTCGTGGTTGATCAGCGGCAGCCAGCGCCCATAGGCCGCCACCGCCGCCTCGCGGTCGCCCGCCAGATAGGGGTCGACGATCTGCCGGATGCCGTCGGGATAGCCGCCGCCGGTCATCGCCCCCGTCGCCCCGGCGTCGAGGTCGGCCAGCAGCGTGATCGCCTCCTCGCCGTCCCAAGGGCCTTCGATGGCGTCGCCGCCCAGTTCGATCAGCGTGCGCAGCTTTGCCGCCGCCTGCGGCACCTCGATCTTGAAGTAGGAGACGTTGGCGATTTCCCGCGCCATCCGCGCCAGCAGAGGCGCGGACAGCGAGGTGCCGCTGACCGGCGCGTCCTGGATCATGATCGGGATGTCGATGGCGTCCGACACCCGCTGGAAGAACTCGACGATGCCGGCCTCCGGCACCCGGATGGTGGCGCCGTGATAGGGCGGCATCACCATCACCATGGCGGCCCCCAGATCCTGGGCGCGGCGGCTGCGGTCGGCGCAGGCGCGGGTGCTGAAATGGGTGGTGGTGACGATCACCGGCACCCGGCCGGCGACATGGGCCAGCATCGTCTCCATCAGCACCGTGCGCTCGTCGTCGGTCAGCACGAACTGTTCGGAGAAGTTGGCGAGGATGCACAGGCCGGTGGAGCCGGCGTCGATCATGAAGTCGACGCAGCGCTTCTGACCGTCGAGGTCCAGTTCTCCCGCTTCGGTGAAGATGGTGGGGACGACGGGGAAGACGCCGCGATAGGGGCGTGCGCTGGGCGGCATGGCGAAAGTATCCTCTATCGAAATCCAGTCGGCGGTCAGCGCGAGGCGGGTCCGAACCCGCAAGCCGGCAGGCCGCGCACGCCGGGGTCGCACTCGAACAGCGCGCCGGCCAGCGGTTCCTCGTCCCGGCCATGCGCCGCGGTGGTGATGAACATCCGATCCAGATCGGGACCGGCGAAGACGCAGGAGGTGACGCGGGACACCGGCAGCGCGATAACGCGATCCAGCGTCCCGTCGGGGCGGAAGCGGCTGACCCGGGCGCCGTCCCAATGGGCGATCCACAGCCCGCCCGCGGCGTCGCAGGTCATGCCGTCGGGATAGCCGTCCGCCTCGGTGAAGCGGATGTGGACGCGCTTGCCCGACAGGCTGCCGTCGGCGCCGATGTCGAAGGCGTAGACCGTCCGCGCCGCGCTGTCGGTGTGGTAGATCGTCCGCCCGTCCGGCGACAGCGCCGGCCCGTTGGCGACGGTGTAGCCCTGATCGACCCGCGTGACCGAACCGTCGCCGTCGATCCGGTAGAAGCTGCCGGCCGGCGCCTCCTCCGCATCGTCCATGCTGCCGACCCACAGCCGGCCGTCACGGTCGGCCTTGCCGTCGTTCAGGCGGTTGCCCGGCATGTCCGGCTCGATCCGCGCGATCTCCTCGGCAACCGTCGCCTGCCCCGGCTCCAGCCGCAGCCGGACCACACGGCGCGAGCGCAGCCCGGCGATGAAGCCATCGCCGTCGGCGCTCTCCACCAGCCAGCAGGCGGCATCATCCAGTTCCCAGCCCGCCTGCGAATCATCAGACAAACCGTGGCGCAGGATGCGGGAGCCCCGGATATCGACGAAATACACGGCATCCTGCCGCGGGGACCAGAGCGGACCCTCCCCCAGCAGCGCCCGAGCCTGCCAGACGCACCGCGCTTCCTGCGCCATACCGCTCGACCCCCCTCACCCTGGCGGACCGCCATTCGCCGGCGGCCTTTTCAAAATTTGTTGACGGCCCAAACGATAAGGGGCCACTTGATAATCGTCCAATATGAAGATCGGCGTTTGCGATATCAAATGTCGTATCCCGACATCCCCAATCCCGGCGCCGCTGCCCCACCGGAGGCATACCCCCTTGACCCCGCAACGCTTTTCACCGAACTGGTTCCAGAAGGCGCGGCTGAAGCTGCGCCATCTCCAGCTGTTCGCGGCGCTCGATGAACACCGCAACCTGCACCGCGCCGCCGCCAGCCTGAACATGTCGCAGCCCGCCGCCTCCAAACTGCTGGGCGATCTGGAGGAAACGCTGGGGATCGAGCTGTTCGACCGCCATGGCCGCGGCATCGAGCCGAACTGGTACGGCAGCCTCATGATCCGCCACGCCCGGATGATCCTCAGCGAGCTGCAGGAGACGGGGGAGGAGCTGAACGCCCTGCTCGCCGGCCACAGTGGCCGGGTTTCCATCGGCACGGTGATGGCCCCGGCGGTGGAACTGGTGGTCCCGGTCATCAGCAGCCTGACCCGCGAGCATCCCAATCTGAAGGTCGCGGTGGCGGTGGAGACCAGCGACGTGCTGGCCGACCGCGTTCACCAGGGAGTGATGGATTTCGCCATCGGCCGCCTGCCCGGCCATTACGACCCCACCGCCTTCGAATATCAGGAGATCAGCAGCGAGGAACTGTGCTTCATCTGCCGCGAGGGCAACCCCCTTCTGCAGCTGGGCCGTCCGCTGACCGCCGCCGACCTGTCCGATGCCACCTGGATCCTGCAGCCGGTCGGCACGCTGCTGCGCGACCGGGTGGAGGCGCTGTTCCGGGCCGAAGGCGCCCGGCTGCCGCACCGGGTGATCGAAAGCGCCTCTCCCGTCATCTCGATGGCGATGGTGGCGGAAACCGAGTCGATCACCGTCTTCGCCCGCGCGCTGGCCCAGGTGTTCTCGCCCAGCGGCTGCTGCGCCATCATGCCCTTCCACAAGCGTTTCAGCGTCGAGCCCTACGGCATCTTCTGGCTGAAGGACCGGCCGCTGTCGCCGGGCGCCCGCACCGTGCTGTCGGCGGTACGCGCGGCGTCGGAACTGAAGATGCGCCTCGTCGCCGCAGCCTCTCCCACCACTGCCGCCGCACAGTGACGACCGATACCGAAATGCATATCGATTTGCCGAATAATCATATTTGACAGTTATGGGAAAAGGGAGGATTGCTAGGGACACAAACCATCGCGTCCAACGCCATCCGCGCTACAGAACGCGGGGGCGGCGTATCGCGTGCCGTAGTAACGGGGAGGATTCCGGTCCATGTCGTCTGCCAAGCGCACTTCCTTCAGCTCCAAACTGGCCGGCCTCGCCGTCGGCCTGATCGTCGTCGCCGGCGCCGCCGTCCCGGCCACGGCCCAGGACAAGCCGACCGTCGGCATCGCCATGCCGACCAAGTCGTCGGCGCGCTGGATCGACGACGGCAACAACATGGTCAAGTATTTCCAGGAGAAGGGATACAAGACCGACCTGCAATATGCAGAGGACGACATCCCCAACCAGCTCGCCCAGATCGAGAACATGGTCACCAAGAACGACAAGGTTCTGGTGATCGCCGCCATCGACGGGACGACGCTGACCGACGTGCTGCAGAAGGCGGCGGAGCGCGGCGTGAAGGTCATCGCCTACGACCGCCTGATCCGCGGCTCGGCCAACGTCGATTACTACGCCACCTTCGACAATTTCCAGGTCGGCGTCCTCCAGGCCTCCTACATCGAGAAGGCGCTCGGGCTGAAGGACGGCAAGGGCCCGTTCAACATCGAGCTGTTCGGCGGCTCGCCCGATGACAACAACGCCTACTTCTTCTACAACGGCGCCATGTCGGTGCTGCAGCCCTACATCGACAGCGGCAAGCTGAAGGTGGGCAGCGGCCAGGTCGGCATGGACAAGGTGTCCACCCTGCGCTGGGACGGCGCGGTCGCCCAGGCCCGCATGGACAATCTGCTGAGCGCCTATTACGGCAACAAGCGGGTCGACGCCGTGCTGTCGCCCTATGACGGCCTCAGCATCGGCATCATCTCGTCGCTGAAGGGTGTGGGCTACGGTTCGGCGGCGCAGCCGATGCCGGTCGTCACCGGCCAGGACGCCGAGGTGCAGTCGGTCAAGTCGATCCTGGCGGGCGAGCAGCGCTCCACCGTCTTCAAGGACACCCGCGAACTGGCGAAGGTCACGGTGGGCATGGTCGACGACCTGCTGGCCGGCCGCACCCCGCAGGTCAACGACACCAAGACCTACGACAACGGCAAGAAAATCGTCCCCTCCTATCTGCTGAAGCCGGTGCTGGTCGACGCCACGAACTGGAAGCAGGTGCTGGTCGACGGCGGCTACTACAAGGAATCGCAGATCAAGTGAGTGAACGGCGCGGGAGCGGGGCGCCATCCGGCATCCCCTCCCGCGCCTCGCCTTGCGGAAGGTCGGGCGGTCAGAGGTTAATCCATGGACAGCATTCTTGAGATGCGCGGCATCACCAAGACGTTTCCGGGCGTCAAGGCGCTCGACAACGTCAACCTCTCGGTCCGCGAGGGGGAGATCCACGCGCTGATCGGCGAAAACGGCGCCGGAAAATCGACGCTGATGAAGGTGCTGAGCGGCGTCTACCCGCACGGCACCTACGAGGGCGAGATCCGCTTCCGCGGCCAGCCCGTCGCCTTTCGCGGCATCGCCGACAGCGAGAAGCTGGGCATCATCATCATCCACCAGGAACTGGCGCTGGTTCCGCTGCTGTCGATCACCGAGAACCTGTTTCTCGGCAACGAGCAGGCGAAACGGGGCCGGATCGACTGGGTCGCCGCCACCGCCCGCGCGCGCGAACTGCTGCGCATGGTCGGCCTGACCGATTCGCCGGAGACGCTGATCACCGACATCGGCGTCGGCAAGCAGCAGCTGGTCGAGATCGCCAAGGCCCTGTCCAAGGAGGTCAAGCTGCTGATCCTGGACGAGCCGACCGCCAGCCTGAACGAGAGCGACAGCGACGCGCTGCTGGCCCTGCTGCTGCGCTTCAAGGAACAGGGCATCTCCTCCATCCTGATCTCGCACAAGCTGAACGAGATCGCCAAGGTCGCCGACCGCGTCACCATCCTGCGCGACGGCACAACGGTGGAGACGCTGGACTGCCACGACGCGCCGATCAGCCAGGACCGCATCATCAAGGGCATGGTCGGCCGCGACCTCGCCGACCGCTATCCGCGCCGCACCAGCAACCCCGGCAACATCCTGTTCGAGGTGAAGGGCTGGAGCGCCGACCACCCCATCCATGCCGGCCGCCGCGTCGTCAAGGACATCGACCTGCATGTCCGCCGGGGCGAGGTGGTGGGCATCGCCGGGCTGATGGGCGCCGGCCGCACCGAATTCGCCATGAGCCTGTTCGGCCGCTCCTACGGCCGCAACATCCGCGGCCAGGCCTTCCTCGACGGGCGCGAGATCGACGTGTCCACGATAGCCAAGGCGATGGGCAACGGCCTCGCCTATGCCACCGAGGACCGCAAGCATTACGGCCTCGTGCTGGACAACGACATCCGCCACAACGTGACGCTGGCCAATCTGAACGGCGTCGCGAAGCGCGGCGTCATCCACCACGAGCGCGAGATCGAGGTCGCCAACGACTTCCGCCGCCGCCTGCGCATCCGCTGTTCCGACGTGTTCCAGCAGACGGTCAATCTGTCCGGCGGCAACCAGCAGAAGGTCGTGCTCAGCAAATGGCTGTTCGCCGACCCGAAGGTGCTGATCCTGGACGAGCCGACCCGCGGCATCGACGTCGGCGCCAAATATGAAATCTACACCATCGTCAACCAGCTGGTGGCCGAGGGCCGCGGCGTCATCCTGATCTCCTCGGAACTGCCGGAGCTTCTGGGTGTCGCCGACCGCATCTATGTGATGAACGAAGGCGCTTTGGTCGCCGAGATGCCGGCGGCCGAGGCCAGCCAGGAAAAGATCATGCACGCCATCATGTCGTCCGCCTCGAAAGCCACGGCGGCGCGCGCCGCCGTCGCCGCTGCCGCCTTGAACAATGGTGCTTTGGAGTCCCTGCAATGAGCGCCGAACTGAACCTGCCGGCCGCGCCGCCGCGCCAGGCCTCGATGGCCAAGTTCCTGAAGAGCCACATGCGCGATTACGGCATGCTGATCTCGCTGCTGGCGATCGTGGCGTTCTTCCAGTACATGACCAACGGCACGCTGCTGCAGCCGCTGAACCTGACCAACCTCGTGCTGCAGAACAGCTACATCGTCATCATGGCGCTGGGCATGCTGCTGGTGATCGTCGCCGGGCACATCGACCTGTCGGTGGGCTCCATCGTCGGCTTCATCGGCGCGCTGGCCGCCATCCTGATGGTGCAGTTCCACTGGCACTTCATCCCCACCGCCATCGTCAGCTTGGCGGCGGGTGCCGCCATCGGCGCCGCCCAGGGCTACTGGGTCGCGTACTTCCGCATACCGTCCTTCATCGTGACGCTGGCCGGCATGCTGGTCTTCCGCGGCCTCAGCCTCGCGCTGCTGGCCGGCCAGTCGGTCGGACCCTTCCCGGTTGAGTTCCAGCGCCTCAGCTCCGGCTTCATCCCGGACATCTTCGGCACCGAGGGCTTTCACACCACCACGATGGTGCTGTGCCTCGCCACCCCGGCGATCCTGATCGCCTTCAGCGTCGCCGCCCGCATGCGCCGCCACCGCTTCGCCATCGAACAGGAGCCGCTGGTCCTGTTCGTGCTGAAGAGCGCCGGGCTGTTCGCGGTGGTCGCCTATGTCGGCTGGCTGCTGTCCACCTACAAGGGCCTGCCGAACGTCCTCATCATCATGGCGCTGCTGATCGGCCTCTACGCCTTCGTTACCCGCGACACCACGATCGGCCGGCGCATCTATGCGTTGGGCGGCAACGAGAAGGCGGCCAAGCTGTCGGGCATCGATACCCGCCGCCTGTCCTTCTACACCTTCGTCAACATGGGCGTCCTGGCGGCACTCGCCGGCCTGATCTTCGCCGCCCGCCTCAACACCGCGACGCCGAAGGCCGGCGTGTCGTTCGAGCTGGACGTGATCGCCGCCTGCTTCATCGGCGGCGCCTCGGCCTCGGGCGGCGTCGGCCGGGTGACCGGTGCGGTGATCGGCGCCTTCATCATGGGCGTGATGAACAACGGCATGTCGATCGTCGGCATCGGCATCGACTGGCAGCAGGTGATCAAGGGTCTGGTGCTGCTCGCCGCCGTCTGCTTCGACGTCTACAACAAGGGCAAGGCCTGAGGCTTTCCGCCCCGACCGGACTTACCGCCATGACGCTCCCCACCCTCGGTCTCGTCGGCTTGGGCAAGATCGCCCGCGACCAGCACATCCCGGCGATTGCCGCCACCGGCCTGTTCGATCTCGCCGCCGTGGTCAGCCCGGACGGCGCCGGCACCGAAGGAGTTCCGACCTTCCGCTCCCAGGCGGAGATGCTGGCGGCATTGCCCCATCTCGACGCCGTGGCGCTCTGCACCCCGCCCGCCGTCCGCCACGGCCTCACGGTGGAGGCGCTCCGCGCCGGCAAGCATGTGCTGATCGAGAAGCCCCCCGCCGCCACCCTGTCGGAGCTTCACGATCTGGTGGCGGAGGCCGACATCGCCCGCCGCACCCTGTTCACCGCCTGGCATTCGCAGTTCAACCCGGCGGTGGAGGAAACCCGCCGCCGGCTGGCGGATGCCACCATCAGCAGCGTCGCCATCACCTGGAAGGAGGATGTGCGGCGCTGGCATCCGGGCCAGGACTGGATCTTCGCGGCCGGCGGATTCGGCGTCTTCGATCCCGGCATCAACGCCCTGTCGATCCTGACCGACATCCTGCCCGCCCCGGTCTTCGTCCGCGCCGCCGACCTCCATGTCCCGGCCAACCGCGACACGCCGATCGCCGCGACGTTGGAGATGGGTGCGGCCCCCGGATCCCGCATCGGCCGCGTCACCGCCGACTTCGACTTCCTCCAGCAGGGCGAGCAGACCTGGTCCATCGTCATCGAGACGGCGGACGGGCGCCTCGACCTCACCCATGGCGGCACCCGCCTGTTCGCGGACGGCGTGCCGGTGCTGGCCGAGCCCGACACCGAGTACCAGCGCATCTATCGCCACTTCCACCGGTTGATCGGCGATGGGGCGAGCGACGTCGACGGCCGTCCGCTGTCGCTGGTCGCCGACGCCTGCATGGTCGGGCGCTGGCACCGCACCGACTCCTTCGACTGGTAGAAGGCCCCGGGAGAGGGTCCGGCAACAGGGAGGTCCCGCATGTCCATCGCCACCCGTGTGCAAATCGGCACCCGCATCGGCCACCGGATCACCGCCGGCAGCGCCGGAATCCTGCTGTTCCTCGCCGCCGTCGCCGGGGTGGGCATCAACGCCCTGTCGGAGACGGAGACGGTGGTGCGCCGCAACGGCGTGCTGGCGGAGCAGGTGGTCGATCTCGGCCGCATGCAGACGCTGATGCTGGACATGCGGCTGAAGACCACAGCCTTCCTGCTGAACGGCCGCGATGAGGATGCCGACGCCGTCGCCTCCCTGTCGGCGGAGGCCGCCAACCTCGTCGCCGCCGTCGACCAGCGCCTGTCCGGCAGCGGCGACACGGCTTCTGTGCAACAGATGAAGGCGCGCGTCGCCCAATATGGCGACAGCTTCGCCGCCGTCCGCGCCGCCCACGCCCAGCGCAGCGAGGCGGTGGCCGAGGTGGCGAAATACGGGTCGAAGCTGCAGACCATGCTCAGCACCATCCTGACCAACGCCAAGGGCAGCGGCAACGTCGAGGCGCTGAACCTAGCGGCCCAGGCGGCGATGCATGTCCAGGCCGCCCGCACGGTCGCCGCCCGCTTCCAGGGGGAGGGCACCGCCGGCCTCGCCACCGCCACCCGGACGGAGCTGAAGACCGCCGCCCAGAATGGCGACACCATGGCGAAGACGCTGACCGACCCGGCCCTGCGCGGGCTGGTCGCCGCCTTCCTCAAGACGCTCGACGGCTATGCCGCCGGCTTCGACCGGCTGGTGGAGACGACGCAGCGCCGCGACGCCCTGGTGAACGACACGCTGACCCCGCTCGGCACCGCCATCGGCGAGCAGGCGCGGACCCTGACCGACCAGGGCGTCGCCGACGAACAGCAGCTGCGCGCCGACACCACTGCCGACATCGCCGGCTATCGCCGGGCGATGGCCATCGCGTCGGCCGCCGGCCTGATCCTCGGCCTTGCCGCCGCGGTGCTGATCGCCCGCAGCCTGTCGCGCCCGGTGGTCGCCATGACCGACGCCATGACCCGTCTGGCCGGCGGCGACCGCTCCGTCGCCATCCCCGGCCTCGACCGCCGCGACGAGATCGGCGGCATGGCCAAGGCGGTGCAGGTCTTCCAGGCCGGCCTGATCGAGGCCGACCGCATGGCCGCCGACAAGGCCGCCGAACATGAGGCCCGCGTCCGCCGCGGCGAACGCATCGACCGCCTGACCCAGGAGTTCGAGCGGATGGTGGAAAGCACGCTGGGCCGCGTCGCCAGCGCAGCATCCCAGTTGCAATCGACCGCCCACTCCATCCAATCGACGACCGACGAGACCAGCCGTCTGGCCGGCGACGCCGTCCGCAGTTCCGGCGAGACCACCGGCAGCGTCGAGACGGTGGCCGCCGCCGCCGAGGAACTCGCCGTCTCCATCGCCGCCATCAGCCAGCATGTCGCCCACAGCGCCCAGGTGACCGAGCAGGCGGTCGGCATCGCCCGCATCACCGACGAGACGGTGCGCAGCCTGACCGGCGTCGCCCGCCAGATCGGCGACGTGGTGCAGCTGATCGGCTCCATCGCCGCCCAGACCAACCTGCTGGCACTGAACGCCACCATCGAGGCGGCACGTGCCGGCGAGGCCGGGCGCGGCTTCGCCGTGGTGGCGAACGAGGTCAAGAGCCTCGCCGCCCAGACAGCCAAGGCGACCGAGGAGATCGAGACCCAGATCGCCGCCGTCCAGCGCGTCAGCAGCGAGGCGGCCGGCGCCATCACCGAGATCACCAAGGTGATCGGCGAGGTCAACGAGGTCTCCACCACCATCGCCAGCGCCATCGGCGAGCAGCGGGCCGCGACCCAAGAGATCAGCGGCAGCATCCAGCGCGCCGCCCGCGGCACCCAGGATGTCCGCGACAACATCACCGGCGTGACCCACGCCTTCCAGGCCACCAGCGACGCCTCGCGTCAGGTCAAATCCGCCGCCGACGGCCTGTCCGGCGAGGCCGACGACCTGCGCGGCTGCGTGTCGCGCTTCCTGGCCGACATGCGCGCAGCCTGACGCCGCCCTTACGAGACGCAACCATAACTCCGGCGCCGGGCCGTCCGGTCCGCGCCCCAACCTGAAACCGGTGTCGATATGTCCGAGACGAAGCCCCCCTTCCCCCCCAGCGCCAACGGTTCAGAGCGTCGGCTGCGGTCGCGCGCGTGGTTCGACAACCCCGCCAACCCCGACATGACCGCGCTCTATCTGGAGCGTTACCTGAACTTCGGCCTGACGCGGGAGGAGCTGCAGTCGGGCGCGCCGATCATCGGCATCGCCCAGACCGGGTCCGACCTCAGCCCCTGCAACCGCCACCATCTGGTTCTGGCCGAACGGCTGCGCGAAGGCATCCGCACCGCCGGCGGCATCGCCATCGAGTTTCCCGTCCACCCGATCCAGGAAACCGGCAAGCGGCCGACCGCCTCCATCGACCGCAACTTGGCATATCTCGGCCTGGTCGAGGTTCTGCACGGCTATCCGCTCGACGGCGTGGTGCTGACCATCGGCTGCGACAAGACCACGCCGGCCTGCCTGATGGCGGCGGCCACCGTCAACATCCCGGCCATCGCCCTGTCGGTCGGCCCGATGCTGAACGGCTGGTTCCGCGGCGAGCGCACCGGGTCGGGCACCATCGTGTGGAAGGCCCGCCAGATGATGGCGGCCGGCGAGATCGACTATCAGGGCTTCATCGAGCTGGTGGCCTCCTCGGCTCCCTCGACCGGCTACTGCAACACGATGGGCACCGCCTCCACCATGAATTCGCTGGCGGAGGTGCTGGGCATGCAGCTTCCCGGCTCCGCCGCCATCCCCGCGCCCTACCGCGAGCGCCAGCAGGCCGCCTACGAGACCGGCAAGCGCATCGTCGAGATGGTGCGCCAGGACATCAAGCCGTCGGACATCCTGACCCGCGACGCCTTCCTGAACGCCATCGTCGTCAACTCCGCCATCGGCGGCTCGACCAACGCGCCGATCCACATCAACGCCATCGCCAAGCACATCGGCGTGCCGCTGACGGTGGACGACTGGCAGACCCATGGCCTGGACATTCCGCTGCTGGTCAACCTCCAGCCCGCCGGCGAATATCTGGGCGAGGACTTCCACCGCGCCGGCGGCGTGCCGGCCGTCGTCGCCCAGCTGATGACCAAGGGCCTGATCCGCGAGGACGCCCCCAACGTCAACGGCCGCACCATCGGCGAAAACTGCCGTAACACCGAGATCCTCGACACCCGCGTCATCCACCCGATCGACGACCCGCTGAAGATCAACGCCGGCTTCGTCGTTCTGCGCGGCAACCTGTTCAACGCCGCCATCATGAAGACCAGCGTGATCTCCGACGAGTTCCGCGAGCGCTACCTTTCCAACCCGAAGGACCCGGAAGCCTTCGAAGCCAAGGTCGTCGTCTTCGACGGTCCGGAGGACTACCACCACCGCATCGACGACCCGTCGCTGGGCATCGACGCCTACACCATCCTGGTCATCCGCGGCGCCGGCCCAATCGGCTACCCCGGCGCCGCGGAGGTGGTGAACATGCGTCCCCCCGCCGACCTCATCAAGCAGGGCATCCATTCCCTGCCCTGCATCGGCGACGGCCGCCAGTCCGGCACGTCGGGCTCGCCCTCCATCCTCAATGCCTCGCCGGAGGCGGCGGCCGGCGGCAACCTCGGTCTGCTGCGCACCGGCGACCGCGTACGGATAGACCTGCGCCGCGGCAGCGCCGACATCCTGATCTCGGAAGCCGAACTGGCCGACCGCAAGGCCACCCTGGAGGCCGCCGGCGGCTACCCCGCCCCGCCGTCGCAGACGCCGTGGCAGGAAATCCAGCGCGGCATCGTCGACCAGCTGGACGAAGGCATGGTCCTGAAGCCGGCGGTCAAATACCAGCGCGTGGCGCAGACGATGGGGATCCCGCGCGACAATCATTGACAGAGCATCGGGGGCGCAAACGTGCGCCCCCTCCCCGCCTCTGCCCCCACGCATCCCAGCAATGCCCCACCATTTCGTGTGACTTTTCACGCGCGCCCTTGACGTACGCCTCCCTTTGCCCACATAAGCCTTCACGAAACATTCGATCCCAGCCGTCCGACGGCCGCCGCCAAGGCGCCTCCGGCCGGGTCCTCCCACCCCCGAGATCCGCATCGACGAGCGATGCACGCCCGTCCGGCAGCGTCGAATGCCGGCTTATGTGAGACGTACGACAGAGGCATGACGTTTGATTCAAAG
Organism: Azospirillum oryzae; assembly: GCF_008364795.1. Lineage (GTDB taxonomy): Bacteria > Pseudomonadota > Alphaproteobacteria > Azospirillales > Azospirillaceae > Azospirillum > Azospirillum oryzae. The sequence goes on from NZ_VTTM01000015.1 coordinate 116,573, forward strand.
CGGCGCCGGATGGCGCCGAACAACCGCGCACGCAACCGCAACCCGCGTCCGCGTGACGACTTCGACGGCTCCCGCCCGGCGACCATTCCGGTCCATGGCGGCGGCCCCACCGGCCCGGTTCCGGGCAAGGACGAGATCCTGTTCCTTCCGCTGGGCGGCTGTTCCCGCATCGGCATGAACATGGCGCTCTACGGTCACGCCGGCAAATGGCTGATCGTCGACGCCGGCGTCGCCTTCATGGGCGACGAGGCGCCGGGCATCGACAGCCTGATGGCCGATCCGGCCTTCATCGAAGAGCGGATGCAGGACGTCGTCGGCCTGGTGGTGACCCATGCGCACGAGGACCATATCGGCGCGATCCACCATCTGTGGCCGCGCCTGCGCTGCCCGATCTATGCCAGCCCCTTCGCCTCCCATATCATCCGGGACCGACTGAAGGAAAAGGGCGCCCACCGCGCCGCAAAGGTGCAGACCTTCGAGATCGGCGACACGCTGAACATCGGTCCCTTCCGGATCGAGACCATCGCCGTCACCCATTCGATCCCCGAACCGATGTCGCTGGCGATCCGCACGGCGGCCGGCACGGTCCTGCACACGGGCGATTGGAAGTTCGATCCCAACCCGCTGGTCGGCCGCAGCACCGATTTCGCAGCACTCAAGCGCCTGGGCGACGAAGGGCTGCTCGCCATGATGTGCGACAGCACCAACGCCGACGTGCCCGGCTCCACCGGGTCCGAGGCCGACGCCCGCGCCGGCCTGATCGGCGCCTTCGCTGGCCGTTCCGGCGCCATCGCGGTGACCGGCTTCGCCTCCAACGTCGCCCGCATGACCGCGGTGGCGGAAGCGGCGGCGGCGGTCGGGCGCAAGGTGGTTCTGGTCGGCCGCTCCATGCTGCGCATGGAAAAGGCGGCGCAGGCCTGCGGCTATCTCGACCATGTGCCGGACTTCATGGATGTCCGCGAGGCCTCCTGGACCCCGCGCGACCACCTCGTGTTCCTGTGCACCGGCAGCCAGGGCGAAGAACGGGCGGCGCTCAGCCGTCTGGCCCGCAACGAGCACCGCGAGCTGTGGCTGGAAGAGGGCGACACCGTCATCTTCTCCGCCCGCGCCATCCCCGGCAACGAGGAGGCTCTGGCCGAAATCCACGAGCATCTGCGCGGCATGGGCGTTGAGATCGTCACCCCGGCCGATGCGCCGGTCCATGTCTCCGGCCACCCGAAGCGCGACGACCTCGCCCGCATGTATGGTCTGGTCCGCCCGCGCTTCGCCGTGCCGGTCCATGGCACCATCGAGCATATGGAAGCCCACGCCCGCCTCGCCCGTTCCTGCGGCGTCGAACGCGCCCTGGTTCCGGAAGACGGCGACATCCTGCGCATCGCCAAGGAAGGCACCCGCGTCATCGGCCGCATCGAGCCGAAGCGCCTCGCCAACACCGGGCGTGACCTGATCCCCTGGATCCCGCCGGTGGCGGTGGATGCGGAGGAAGAGCGCGTCGCGGCCTGACCGCAACCCGCCTTCCCTTTCCAGACGGACAAAAGCGAACGGGCCATGTGGAGTGTTCCACATGGCCCGTTCGCTTTTTACGATACCCGAACCGTCATTCGGCCGGGGTGGCGACCATCGGAACCTCGATGGCGCGGGCCTGCAGCAGTTCCTTCCACTTCCGGAACGCGGCGATCAGGATGATGAAGCCCAGCACCAGCATGATGATCGAGATGCCGGCGTTGAAGGGGTTGTAGCCCTTGGCCGCCTTGTTCAGATAGACGTTGGCGATCATCCAGTAGCCGGCGACGTTCACCGTGACGAACAGGTAGGCCAGCGGGACCAGGCAGGTCAGCATGTAGATCCGCTTCTGGGCCAGCCGCAGGATGATGGTGGCGCCGATGATGAGGCCGACCGAAGCCATCAGCTGGTTCGACACGCCGAACAGGGCCCAGACCGAGTTGATGTCGCCCGAGGTCAGCAGATACCCCCAGGCCACGCAGGCGATGACGCTGGCGATGATCGAACCGGGGACCCAGTCCAGCCGCTTCATCGGGGCATAGATGTCGCCCAGCAGGTCCTGGATCAGGTAACGGGCAACGCGGGTGCCGCTGTCCACGGCGGTCAGGATGAACACCGCCTCGAACATCACGACGAACTGGAAGAAGTAGGAGGCGAGGCTGTTGAACCACGGAACGCGGGTGAAGATCTCGGTCATGCCGACCGCCAGGGTCACCGCACCGCCGGTCCGGCCATAGAGGTCGAGACCGATCTCATTGCTCAGCCGCGGCAGGTCCACGACATTCATGCCCAGGGCCTTGAAGGCGGCCGGCGCGGAGTTGATGGCGAAGTAATCGGCCGGATGCAGCGAGGTCGCGGCGATCAGCGCCATGACGCCGACCAGGCATTCCGCCAGCATGCCGCCGAAGGCCACCGGACGGATGTCGCTCCACTTGTCGATCAGCTTGGGCGTGGTGCCCGACCCGATGAAGGCATGGAAGCCGGAAATGGCGCCGCAGGCGATGGTGATCGAGATGAAGGGCCAGACCGGGCCGTTCAGCACCGGGCCGCCGCCATGGATGAAGTCGGTCAGGGCGGGGAAGCGGATTTCCGGGTTGATGAAGACGACGCCGACGACCAGCGCGCCGAACACGCCGACCTTCATGAAGCTGGACAGGTAACCGCGCGGGGTCAGCAGCAGCCACACCGGAAGCGCGGTGGCGAAGAAGGCATAGACCGGCAGGATGACGGCGACCGTCTCGGCGTGCAGCGTCAGCCACTCGCCCAGCAGAGTGCCCTGGATGTAGGGGCCGGCGAAGACCGAGGCGGCGATGGCGGCGATGCCGACCTGGGTGGCGCCCTTGGACGAGCCGGTGATCTTCTCGTAGAGGCCCAGCGCGATGGCGATCGGGATCGTCATGAACACCGCGAAAGCGCCCCAGGCGTTGCGTTCCAGCGCATGGACGACGACCATCGACAGGCCGGCCATGGTGATGGTGATGATGAACAGCATCGCCAGACCGGTGCACCAGCCGGCGACCGGGCCGAGTTCGGCCTTGGCGACCTCCGACAGCGACTGTCCCTTGTGCTTCATCGAGGCGAACAGCACGACGGTGTCGTGCACCGCGCCGCCGATGACGCAGCCGATCAGCAGCCACAGGAAGCTCGGCAGATAGCCGAACTGGGCGGCCAGCACCGGGCCGACCAGCGGGCCGGCGGCGGCGATGGCGGCGAAATGCTGCCCGGCATTCACCCACTTCTTGGTGGGCACATAGTTTCGGCCGTCCGCCAGCATGTGGGACGGGGTGACTTCCGAATCGTCGGCACGGAGAACCTTGCGCACGAAGAACACGCCGTAGAAGCGGTAGCAGAGCGCAAGAATGCAGAGTGTCGCGATCACAAAGGTTAGGGCGTGATCCATGACGGCTCTCCTGAGAAAGGATATGCCGCCGGTGTACGCCCGCCGCGGAGCCCCGTGTGGTGGAATGCCGCGAGCGGCAGCCGGGAGGTGCTGAGCGGCAGCCGGCAGGGGGCGAGCGGCGGCGCTCAAGCCTCCGGATGCGCCTGCCCGAACGGTCGGGAGTCGCGCCCGCCCCGCCCACGCTCACTTGCCGCCGGTGACGTCCAGGAAGGTGCCGGTGATGAAGGAGGCCTCGGCGCTCGCCAGCCACAGGATCGCCCGCGCGACCTCCTCGGGCTGGCCGCCCCGTCCCATCGGGATCGACTCCTTGACGCGATCCACCCGCCCCGGCTCCCCGCCGCTCGCATGCATGTCGGTGTAGATGTGTCCGGGGCGGATGCAGTTGACGCGGATGCCGTCCCGCGCGACCTCCTTGGCGAAGCCGATGGTGAAGGTCTCCAGGGCGCCCTTGGAGGCGGCATAGTCGACATATTCGTTCGGGCTGCCGAGCCGGGCCGATGCCGACGAGATGTTGATGACCACGCCGCCCCGCCCGTCGTGGCGATGCGACATGCGCTTGGCCGCCTGCTGCGCGCAGAGGATCGGGCCGATCGCGTTGACCGCGAAGATGCGCTGCATCCGCTCGAAGCCGAGTTCCTCGGTCCGGCACTGCCGCGCGAGCACCGCGGCGTTGTTGACCAGCACGTCGATCCGGCCGAACTCGCGGTCGATCGCCTCGAACAGTGCCGCGACCTGCGCCGGATCCGCGCTGTCGGCGCGCATCGCCAACCCCCGGCGCCCCAGGGCTTCGACATCCGCCACCACGGCACGGGCGGCGGTCTCGTCGGAAACGAAGCTGATCGCGACATCATAGCCCTGGGCGGCGGCAAGCCTTGCGGTCGCGGCGCCGACGCCACGCCCGCCACCCGTTATCAGTATCAGCGGTGCTTGAGAGTCGATGGTCATTGAAACGATCTCCATGTGGTGGCTGGACGGTCACGCGGAACGCGGAAGGCCGGGCTTCCCATGCGGTTCCGCGGCGGCGGCGCCCAGATGGGGCCTCAGCATCAGGACGAGCGGAACGATCAGGGCGGCGGTTGCCGCCGAGGCCAGCACGCCGGTCGTCTGGCTGCTGTGGTCGGCGATTGCGCCGTAGAGGATCGGGGCCAGACCGCCGGACCCGATGACGCTGGTGTAGAAGACCGCGAAGGCCCGGCCGGTATCACCGTTGGAAAGCTCCGGCACGGTGCCGTAGAGCACCGAGGAGGTGCCGTTGAGCACGATGCCGAGCAGCGGCAGCAGGACAAGCGTCGGCGTCAGCGAGGTGAGCAGCGTCGCCGCGATCAGCACGGCCGTGGCGGCTTCGGTCACCATGACGCTGCCGACGACCCCCAGCCGCTCCCCGAGCAGGCCGCAGGTCGCCTTTCCCAGCGCACCGCCGATGAACAGCAGGGCAAGGGCCAGTCCGACCGTCGCCGAATCCCCGCCCTGGCCCTGGATGAGGAAGGGCAGGAAGAGCAGATAGCCCATGCGGGTCGCGGTATCGAGCGCGCCGATCACCGTCAGGATGCCGAAGCCGCCGCGGCCTTGGCCCGAAGCCGTCCCCGTCTTTGCGGCCCTGGCGATGGGAGCTGCCGGCGCCAGCGGCAGCAGGGCGATCGACAGGACGAGTCCGATCGCCGCCATCAGCCCCAGCACCGGCTGCCAGCCCAAGGTCGGCAACAGCACCGCGACGAGCGCCGGCAGCGCCGCTTTGCCGAGATCGCCTGAAAAATTGTAGATGCCGAGCGGATGCCGCGATGCCGCACCGTAGCTGACGGTGACGAGCATCGAGCCGCAGGGGTGCTGGATGCTCGATCCGATGCCGGCAACGACGAGGCCAACGCACAGACCCGGCAAGCCGAACGGCAATGCCATGATCAGCAAGCCCGTCGCCGCGAGGACGGTCGACAGGATCAGCGCCGCCCGCGGCGACAGGCCGCGAAGGGCCCGGTCAGCCGGGATTTGCAGTCCTCCCATCGTCCCTGAGTAAAGGGCGCGGATGATTGCAAGCATCGCATAGGAAAGGCCGAACTGCGCCTGCCATATCGGCAGGAAGACATAGAGGGCATCGGTGTACCCGTCATGCACCGCATGGGCAAGACACGCGCCCGTCAGGCTTTTCTTCTTCTCTGTCCACCAATGTTGCGGATTCATCTTCAATGGCTTTCCCGGAGGGGCGACAGGCATTGCCCGGCTGGTCTCAATGGGAAGGCAAGCTATACGTGTGAGATTTCAGCGACTAGTATGCTTTGAATCACGGGTACCGTTCGTTTTTCTCACGGATTGCCCTCGCGGATCGCCCTTAAGGACTGCCCATGCGCCGCCTTCCTCCCCTGAACGCCCTGCGCATCTTCGAGGTCGCGGCCCGAACCGGCAGCTATGCCGAAGCCGGGGCCGAACTCGGCCTCACCCATGGCGCGGTTAGCCGGCAGATCGCTGCGCTCGAAGGCTGGCTCGGGCAGAGGCTCTTCGTGAAGGATGGGCGCCGCATGGTCGCGACGCCGATGGCGAGGATCTTCGCCGCCGAGGTCGGCCTTTCCTTCGACCGGTTGGCCGTCGCGGCGGAAGCCTGCGGCCGGCCCGACGCGCGCCGCATCCTGCGGGTCAGTGCCCCGACCAGCTTCGCGATGCGCTGGCTGATCCCGCGGCTCGGCCGTTACCATGCCGACCATCCACAGGTCGAGGTGGTGGTTACGACGGTTTCGACCGTGCTTGAGGAACTGCGCGGCGGCGTCGACGTGGCGATCCGGCGCGGCGCCGCGCGGGAGCATGTGTGGCCTCAGCATCGCGTCGTTCCGGTGCTGGACGATGTGGATACGCTGATCATGAGCCCGGCCCTGTTCGCGCGACGGCCGATCATGAGCCCCGCCGACATCGAGGGACATACCCTGCTCGCGAGCGAAACCCGTGCCGGCGATTGGGCGAATTGGCTTGAGGCGGCAGGACTCCAGCATCTTGCCGGGCATCCCCGCCAGATATTCGATCACTTCTTCGTAACCCGTCAGGCGGTGGAGGATGGGCTTGGCATCGGGATCGGCCCGTTGCCGATGCTGGACATCGACGTCGCCAGCGGAAGGCTGATGACCCCGCTGCCGGAAATCCGGGTGCCGAGGACGGGGTACGTGGCCCTTGTTCCACGTCACGCCGATGCCGGGAACCTGGTTGCCGGCTTCGTCGACTGGCTTGTCGGGGAGGCGCGGGTGCCGCGCTGACGGGCCGGGCATCGGACCGCTCAAGCCCCGGAATGCGCCGCTCGGACCGCCAAACCGCCGCTCGCCGGAAACCGGCCCGGCGCGTGCGGGAAGGGCGCTATCGTGGGACGTCCCACAACGCCGGCCCCCGCCAGAGATCTCCGATGAACAGCTCCTGCCCCCGCACGCCCCTGCGCAAGGTCCTCGCCAACCTGCGTCGCCTGTTCAACGACGATTCCTATGACCGCTACCGCGAAGCCCAGGCCCGCCTCGCCCCGGAGCAGGAGCCGCTCGACGAGCGGTCCTTCAAGGCGCGGCAGATCCTGATGACTCTGGGACGCGGCTGCTGCGGCCGCTAACCCCCTCCCCCACCCCAGGTCCCGCCTCCGGGCTCAGCCCCGGCATCCGCGCCCGGCTGCCGCTGCGTTCCGAATAGGCGCGGGTCAGTTCCGCCCCGAACAGGAAGATCACCGCCGAATAATAGACCCACAGCAGGATCAGCACGAAGGACCCCGCCGCGCCATAGACCGTCACCACGCCGCTGGTGGCGATGTAGAAGCCGATCAGGAACTTGCCGACCGCGAACAGGAAGGCGTTCGCCGCCGCTCCCAGCCACACGTCGGTCCAGCGGATGTAGGCGTCGGGCAGGATGCGGTAGATAAGCGCGAACAGCCCGGTCAGCACCGTCCAGGATGTCACCATATCGACCAGCCACAACAGCGACGGCATCGCCGGCAGATAGTCGGTGGCCCAGCGGCCGGCAGCCGCCAGCGCGGCGCTGACCACCAGCGACACGATCAGCAGGAAGCCGATGGCGCCGATCAGCGCCAGCGCCTTCAGCCGGACACGCACCAGCCAAGTGATGGTCGATTCCTGCGGCGCCGCCACCCGCCAGATGCGGTTCAGCGCGGTCTGCAGCTCGACGAAGACGGTGGTGGCGCCAACCAGAATGGTGACGATGCCGATGATGCTGGCGACGATCCCGGTCTCCCGCGCGCCGGCCCGCGCGATCAGATCCTGCAGGGTCTGCCCGGCGTCGCGCCCGACCAGCGCGGTCAGTTGCTCGATCAAGGCGCCGCGCGCCGCTTCGTCACCGAACACCAGCCCGGCCAGCGCGATCACCAGGATCGCCAGCGGCGCCAGCGAGAAAATGGTGTAGAAGGCGATGGACGCCGCCATGCTCATCGCGTCGTCGTTCATCCAGCCATAGGCCGCATCGACCACGATCCCCCACCATCGCCGCACGCTGCCCATCGCCGACCTCCCGTCCCGAACCATCCCTGGGGTAACAGCGATGGCGGCCATTCGGTCATGGCGAGAGCCCTGCGGAACCGATCCGTGATAGGAACAATGCGTCGGAGAGCGTTTCACCACGCTCCATGCAATCCAAAACAGGAGACGCGCCCGGTGTCGCAGAAGGTGATCGGCCTGATCGGGGGCATGAGCTGGGAAAGCTCGGCCGAATATTACCGCATCGTCAACGAAGGCGTCCGCGACCGGCTGGGCGGGCTGCGCTCGGCCCGCTGCCTGATGTGGTCCTTCGATTTCGCGGAGGTCGAGGCGTTGCAGCATGCCGGCCGCTGGGACGACGCCACCGCCCTGATGATCGATGCCGCCCGCCGGCTGGAGCGCGGCGGCGCCGATTTCCTGCTGATCTGCACCAACACCATGCACCGCATGGCGGCCGAGGTGCAGGCTGCCGTCGCCATCCCGCTGCTGCACATCGCCGACCCCACGGCGGAGCGCATCCGCGCCGCCGGCCACCGCCGCGTCGGGCTGCTCGGCACCGCCTTCACCATGGAACAGGACTTCTACAAGGGCCGGCTGGCCGACCGCCACGGTCTGGAGGTGCTGATCCCCGACGACGCCGACCGCGCCACCGTCCACCGCATCATCTACGAGGAACTGGTCCAGGGCCGGGTCGAGGCGGCTTCCCGCCAGGCCTACCGCGAGGTCATCGCCCGGCTGGTGGAGCGCGGGGCGGAGGCGGTCATCCTCGGCTGCACCGAGATCATGCTGCTGGTGAAGCCGGAGGACAGCGCGGTTCCCCTGTTCGACACCACCGCCATCCATGCCGAAGCGGCGGTGGAACTGGCAATCGCCGGCTTCACCCCATCCCCAGCCGTTCCTTGAGCGCGCCCAGGAAGCGCCTGCTGACCGGCACCGCATGCCCGCCGGTGGTCTGGATTTCGGCCAGCCCGCCGTCGACGAAGCGGATTTCCCGGATGCGGTCCGTATTGACCAGATGCTGGCGGTGGCAGCGGAACAGCGGGCTCTTTTCCTGGATGGTGTGAAGCGTCAGCTCGGTAAAGCGCTCCTGCCCGTCCTCCCCCACCACATAGACGCCGGCGGGGCGCGAGACGACATACTCGACATCGGCCAGCTTCATCAGCGTGATGCGGTTGACCCCGGTGCAGGGGATGTGGCGCAGTTCCGCCGCCCCCGGCAGAACGCCGACCTCCTGCGGGGCGCGCTGCCGGCGCAGGCGCTGCAGGGTCTTCTCCAGCCGCGCCGGATCGGCCGGCTTCAGCAGATAGTCGAAGGCGTGTTCCTCGAACGCCTGGACGGCATACTCGTCATGCGCGGTCAGGAAGACGATGCGCGGCATCCTTTCAGGGTCGAGCATGCCCAGCATCTCCAGCCCGCTGACCCGCGGCATCTGGATGTCGAGGAAGACCACGTCGGGCGCCTGCCGGTTGATGGCGCCGATCGCCTCGATGGCGTTGGCGCATTCGCCGACGATGCGGACGTCGGCAGCCTCCTCCAGCATGCGGCGCAGTTCCTCCCGCGCCAGCGGTTCGTCATCAACGATCAGGACATTCATGGCGGCCGTCATGCGGGCACGGTTTCCTCAAGAGGCAGGTGCAAAGTGACGCGGGTGAAGGCATCGGGCTCGCAGGCGACCGAAACGCCGTAATCCTCACCGTAGCGGTTGCGGATGCGGCGGTCGACGATGGTCATCCCCAGCCCGTCGCCGCCCGGCTTCGCCTCGTACAGCCCGGCATTGTCCTCCACCGACAGCAGCAGGTCGCCGCCCTCCCGCCGGGCCGCGATGCGCACGCGCCCGTCGCCCAGAAGCTGCGCCGTGCCGTGCTTGATCGCGTTCTCCACCAGCGGCTGGAGCGAGAAGGCCGGCAGCCGGGCGTGGCGCAGGTCCTCCGGCACTTCGATCTCCACCGCCAGCCGGCCGGTGAAGCGCGCCAGCTCGATCTGCAGATAGGCGCTGACATGTTCGACCTCGTCGGCCAGCGTCGCCATCTGGCTGGGGCGCTTCAGGTTCTTGCGGAAGAAGGTCGACAGGTTCTGCACCAGCTGCCGCGCCCGCTCCGGATCGTTGCGGATGACGGCGGAGATGGTGTTCAGCGCGTTGAACAGGAAATGCGGGTTCACCTGCGCATGCAGCAGCTTGATCTCCGACTGCGCCAGCAGCGCCTTCTGCTGTTCGTAGCGGCCCGCCAGGATCTGGTTGGACAGCAGCCGCGCCACGCCCTCCCCCAACGTGCGGTTGATGGTGGAGAAGATCTTGGTGCGCGGCTCGTACAGCTTGATGGTGCCGATCACCCTGCCCTCCTCGCCCACCAGCGGGATGACCAGCGCCGCCCCCAGCCGGCAGGTCGGGCTGATCGAGCAGCGATAGGCCACCTCGTTGCCGTCGGCATAGATCACCTGATTGCTGGCGATGGCCTGATGGGTCTGCGGCGAACTGATCGGCGTGCCGGGCAGATGGTGGTCGTCGCCGATGCCGATGAAAGCCAGCAGCTTGTCCCGGTCGGTGATGGCGACGGCGCCGACGCCGGTCTCCTCATAGATGATGCGGGCGACCCGCGTGCTGTTCTCGCTGTTGAAGCCGCCGCGCAGCACACCGTCGCAGCGCGCGGCGATCTTCAGCGCCTTGGCGGAAAAGGCGCTGGACTGCTTCTCGTCCAGCACGCGGCGCTCCAGCAGGATGCGCATGAACAGTGCCGCGCCCAGCGTGTTGGCGACGATCATCGGGGCGGCCACCACCTCCACCAGATGCATCGCCGCCTCGAACGGCCGGGCCACCGCCAGGATGATCAGCATCTGCACCACCTCCGCCACGAAGGTGACGGCGCCGACCCGCAGCGGGTTGAACAGCGGCTCGATCCGACCCTGCCGCACCATATGGCGGTGGACCAGCCCGCCGATCAGCCCCTCCGCCATGGTGGAGATGGCGCAGGCCAGCGCCGACATGCCGCCCAGCGAATAGCGGTGCAGACCGCCGGTCAGCCCGACCGCCAGCCCCACCGACGGCCCGCCGAAGATGCCGCCCAGCACCGCCCCGATGGCGCGGGTGTTGGCGATGCTGTCGTCGATGTGCAGGCCGAAATAGGTCCCCATGATGCAGAAGATCGAGAAGATCGCGTAACAGGCCAGCTTGTGCGGCCAGCGCACCGTCACATGGGTCAGCGGCAGGAACAGTGGCGTGCGGCTCAGCAGATAGGCGATCACCAGATAGACGCACATCTGCTGAAGCAGCGAGAGGATCAGGGTGAAGGGCTCGACTGGCATGGCGTTAATCCCGACAGCGGCCTGACGATACCGGCGCCGCTCGCCGCCATCCTACACCGGCCGGGCGCCCCCGCCGATGGGACATCCTTGCATCCCTACCCTGGCAGCAACCCCGGCGCGGGCGCTCAGCGCCGCCGCGGCGCCGGGTGCAGCAACGCCATTTCCGGCGTCACCGATTGCCGCATCGCCGCATCCCACTCGCTCATGGTGACGAAGCGCAACCCCCGCCTCTTCCCCTCCTCCAGGATCGCCGGCAGCGCCGCGACGGTTGACGCCTTGGTGCTGTGCATCAGCACGACGGCGCCGGGCACCAGCCGTTCGGTCACCCGGTGGCGGATCACGTCGGGGCCGCTGTCCTTCCAGTCCTGGCTGTCGGCGGTCCACAGCACCGTCGCCATGCCATGCCGGCGCGCCAGCGCCGCCAGCGCCTCGTCCACATCGCCGAAGGGCGGCCGGAACCATGTCGCCGTCACCCCGACCGACGCCAGCGCCTTTTCCGCCTGCGCCAGGTTCCACTCGCGCTGGACCGGCGGCAGGTCCGTGGTCATCGGATGGGTCTCGGTGTGGCTGCCGACCTCGTTGCCCGACGCCGCGACCAGCCGGGCGATGTCATGATGCGCCGGGATCTTGGCGCCGATGTAGAAGAAGGTCGCCTTCGCCCCATGCGCCCGCAGGATGTCGAGGATGCGCGGATCATTGGCATCCGGCCCGTCGTCGATGGTCAGCGCCACCACCCGCGCCTGCGGCAGGGTCCGGTCCACCTGATCGAGGTCGAGGTCCGATCCGGGGATCAGATGCTCCGTCACGAAGGGAGCGGCGCCATGGGTGGCGGCATAGCTGCGCTGCCCGGCCATGGCCGAAACGGGCAGGGCGAGCAGGGCGGCCGCCAGCGGCAGGACGGCACGGCGGAACAGGGTCATCATCGCGGGCGCACATGGGAAAAGCCGGAGCCGCACCCCTCCCTTCGAAAGGGGTAGGGCGCGGCAGAAGGCCGAGCATTGCTCCCGCCGCGGACGGCGGACAAGCGATATCTTGGGGACCCTGGCCGGCGCTCCCCTTACGCCCCGAAGCGGCCCTTGTTCGCCTCGCGCAGCAGGTTCTTCTGCACCTTGCCCATGGCGTTGCGCGGCAGCTCGTCGACGAAGGCCACCGCCTTCGGCACCTTGAAGTTTGCCAGCTGCTCCCTGCAGGCGCCGACCACCGCCGCCTCATCGACCGCAGCGCCCGGACGGCGCAGAACCACCGCCATCACCGCCTCGCCGAAATCCGGGTGGGGGATGCCGATCACCGCCGATTCCACCACGCCGTCGATACCGTCGATCACCGTCTCCACCTCCTTGGGGTAGACGTTGAAGCCGCCGGAGATCACCAGATCCTTGGCGCGGCCGATGATGTGGACATAGCCGCGCTCGTCGATCCGGCCGACATCGCCGGTGATGAACCAGCCACCGGGGCGGATCTCCTGCGCCGTCTTCTCCGGCATGCGCCAATAGCCGGAAAATACGTTCGGCCCCTTCACCTCCAGCACGCCGATCCCGCCCTCCGCGACCGGCTCCCCCGTCTTCTCGTCGGCGACCCGCACCGACACCTCGGGCAGCGGGAAGCCGACGGTGCCGGGGATGCGGTCGCCGTCCAGCGGGTTGGAGGTCAGCATGCCGGTCTCCGTCATGCCGTAGCGTTCCAGAATGGCGTGGCCGGTGCGCTCCCTGAACTCCCGATGGGTGTCGGCCAGCAGCGGGGCGGAGCCGGAGATGAACAGCCGCATATGCGCCGCCGCCTCCGGCGTCAGGCGCGGGTCGGCCAGCAGGCGGGTGTAGAAGGTCGGCACCCCCATCATCACGGTGGCCCGCGGCAGCAGGCGGAACACGGCATCGGGATCGAACTTGCCCAGGAACAGCATGCCGGTACCGTTCATCAGCACGCAGTTGGTGGCGACGAACAGGCCATGGGTGTGGAAGATCGGCAGGGCGTGCAGCAGCACGTCGTCCGGCCGGAAGCCCCAGATGCGGTGCAGGGTGGCGGCGTTGGACGACAGGTTGCGGTGGCTCATCATCGCCCCCTTCGACCGCCCGGTGGTACCGGAGGTGTAGAGGATCGCCGCCAGATCGTCCGCCGCGCACGCCACCGTGTCGAACTCCGGATCGAGCCCCGCCGCCCGGTCGGCCAAGCTGCCGTCGCCGCCGGTGCCCAGCGTCAGCAGATTGCCCACCCCGGCGCCCTTCGCGGTGTCGGCCAACGCCGCCTCGTTGCCCGGCGGGCAGACGAAGACCTTCGGCTCGGCATCGCCCAGGAAATAGCCGACCTCCGCCTTGGTATAGGCGGTGTTCAGCGGCAGATAGGCGGCACCGGCCCGCAGGCAGGCGAGATAGAGGAACACCGCCTCCGCCGACTTCTCCACCTGCACCGCCACCCGGTCGCCCTTGGCGACGCCCAGCTCCGCCAGCAGCCGGGCATAACGGCCGCTGATCTCCATCAGATCGCGATAGCTGTAGCGGCGGCCGGACTCCAGCTCGATGAAGCTGCTGTCGGCATCGGCGGGAAAGCACGCGGCGGCGATGTCGAAGAAGTTGTCGCTCATTCTGGTCGGACCCCTGCGGAACGGATCACCCATCATACACAGCGATGGGGTAGGGGAGCAGCGTAACGCGGGGATTGTGGGACGTCCCACATCCGCGCCTCCGGACCGCCGTCGCGAATATCAACCAATTTTCTCAACCTTAGAAGCGCTCCATCATCACCAACTCTCCGATCAACAAAAATTGTGTGCCGTCATGATTATTTCCGGTGGAAACCTTTGAAGTGCTCGCGTAAGCACGAGTCATTATGCGGGAAAATCAAACAACGGACACAACTTCCCGCGCCAAAAAATGTCCACCCCGCCCCGGCAGCGCCGCCGGACGAACCAGGAGACGGAGCGAATGACGGCCGAAGACCCCAACAAGAGTCCCCCCTGCTTCGACTGCGCGACCAACGCCACCCAGCGGCTGGACGAGATGTTCATCGCCATGGGCCAGATGAAGCGCATCGCGCTGGGCCAGAAGCCGGCGGAGCGCGCGGTGTTCCGCAAACTGCACGGGGCCGCCCACGGCCGTCTGGTGATGCACCCCGACCGGCCGGAGGCGCTGCGCAAAGTCGGCGTCTTCGCCAAGGATCAGCTGCCGGCCTGGGTCCGTTTTTCCAGCGACACCGGCCCGACCTCTCCGGATCTGGGCTCGACGCTCGGCATCGGGCTGAAGGTCTGGGGCGTCGACGGGGTCAACGCGCTGGGCGAGACGGGCGACGTCGCCGACTTCATCATGCAGAACTTTCCCATCTTCTTCGTCGATAACGCGGAGGAGATGTGCGAATTCACCTATGCCGGCACGGTCCTAAAGGACTATCCTGGCTATCTCGCCAAGCACCCGAAGACCAACGGCATCCTCGACGCCATGTCGGCTCAGGTCAACGGCAGCGTTCTGACCACCCAATATTGGGCGATCCTGCCCTTCGCCTTCGGCCCCGACCATTACGCCAAATACTCGCTGGTGCCGGAAACGCCGCCGCCCGGCCATCCGGCGGTCAACGTGCCGACCGACGACAAGAACTATCTCGCCACCGACCTTGCCAACCGGCTGCTGGAGGACGAATACCGCTTCACCTTCATGGTACAGGTGGTGCCGAAAAGCGCCGGCTATCCGCTGGACAAGGCGACGGAGGAATGGCCGACCGACCAGTATCCCTACCAGCCGGTGGCGACGCTGGTCCTGCCCAAACAGGATGTCTGCGCCCGCGGCCAGGGTGATTACGGGCAGGAACTGGCCTTCAACATCTGGCGCACGCCGGTGGAGCAGGCGCCGCAGGGCAGCATCGCCGCGGTGCGCAAGGTCGTCTACAACCACGGCGCCGACGTCCGCCATCAGGCCAACGGCCAGCCGCTGCAGCAGCCGACGCAGCCGCGCACCCAGGCGCCGCCGCTCCCCAAGGACGACTGCATTGTCAAGGCGGTGATCTACCCGCCCATCGGCGTCGCCCGCATCGGCAACGCGCCGGAGGGCTATGTCGTCGGCCCCGAGGTGCCGAACCCGAAGCCGCTGATGGCCGGCGACGACCCGGCGCGGAATCCCTACCGTGACGCCGAGGGCCGGCTTCTGCCGCAGGCGGCGCGCTTCCGCATCTATGGCGTCAACGCCATGGGCCGGATCGTCCGTGAACTGACCGCCGCCGACAGCGGTGCCGACATCACTTGGAAGGTCCACCTCGCCAACAAGAAGTCGGCTTGGTACGGCTTCCAGCTGGCGCTCGACATTCCGGAAGCGGCCTCCGCCGACCCGACGACGCTGCGCAACCCGACCGTCGCCGACCGTCAGGCGCTGGTGCTGGATGCCGGGGAAGAGAAGATCCATGCCGGCCATGGCAAGCAGAGCCGCAAGCTGGTCGCCGGAAAGTTCATGCACCAGGGCGAGCCGGTCTATCTCGGCCGCATGTGGTGCGAGGAGGGCGACCACCGCCTGCTGGTCACCGGCGGGCGCGGCTTCTCCTCCTCCTACAACGGCACCAAGGCGATCACCTTCGGCAACAACGAGGGCTGGCACGACGACACCTCCGACGGCCCGGTCGATGCCGTCGTCAAGCTGAACGGCATGGAGCTGCCGGTCACCCCTGCCTGGATCGTGGTCGCCCCGCCCAACTACGGACCGCAGCGCAAGTCGGTGCGCACCATGTGGGACCTGATGCGCGACGTGGCGATCCAGGCCGGCACGTTGCCCAAGCCGGCCCGCCCGTCCTTCACCCACGACATCTATCCGGTGTTCGAGCGGATGACCGGGCTGCAATGGGTCAATGCCGGCTTCGCCGCCGGGTTCGGCTGGAACTCCGCCAACGACTTCACCAAGCCGGAGTGGATCGCGCGGCTCAGCGACCGCAGCCTCGCCAACCAGGAAACCCGGCGGGTGCTGAAGAACTCCTTCCGCCACGACGCGGTCGACAGCTGGTCGCCGACGCCCTGGCCCTGGGTCTATGGCGACGCGATGAACATCCCGCCGGCCCAGACGCCGCGCCAATACACCTCGCTGACCCAGACCCAGCTGGAGTTCCTCGACCAGTGGGTGGCCGGCGATTTCGATGACGATTGGGGCAAGGTCCCGGTCTACACCGACTTCGATCAGGTGCCGCTGGAAGAACAGGGCGACGTGCTGACCCGCGCAGCGATGGACTTCTGCCTCGCCGACGCCTTCCATCCCGGCTGCGAGATGACCTGGCCGGTGCGCGCCGCCACCATGTATATGGAGCCGTTCCGCTTCGCCCATGCGCCCAAGGGCTGGGTCGAGCCGGGGCTGGGCGCCATCCTGTCCAGCGACACGGTGACCATCCCCAATGGCCCGCTCTATGGCCAGCTTCCCGGCGGCATCACCCGCTGGATGGCGGTGCCGTGGCAGACTGACACCGGCAGCTGCCGCTCCGGCTACGATCCCACCTACGACCCCAACGTCCCGACCTTCTGGCCGGCCCGCGTGCCCAACGAAGTGCTGACCCGCGAGAACTACCGGATCGTGATGGACGCCGCCCAGCCCGCCCAGGTGCGTCTGGCCGCCTTTGCCAACCGCGCCGCCTGGGTGGCGCCGCTGGGCACCACCAGCTACACCGACCAGATCAACAACATGATCCATCACTTCGACCATCTCGGCGTGGTCGAGGTCAATCCCGGCCCGACCGATCCGGAAGGCACCAGACTGTTCCCACCGCTGATCGAGGTGGAGGACCAGCACATCCCGATCCCCGACGTGGACGATACGGTCGACACCAAGGCGGTTCGGGCCGCCCACCGCACGATGTCCGGCAAGGCGCCGGCCCCGTCGGGTGGTGGTGCCGGGCTGCGGGCGACCCAGCCGGTCGACCTCAGCCGGATCGACAAGGTCCGCCGCTTCCCGCGCGGGCTGCGGTGACGACACCCGTCGAGGCGGATGCGGTCGTGGTCGGGGCAGGCCCCGCCGGGACCGCCTTCGCCCTCAACCTCGCGCCGCTGCACCGGGTGCTGGTGCTGGATCGGCGGGCAGGCCCCGCCGTCCGCATCGGCGAATCGCTGGCCCCGGCGGCGCGCCGCCTGCTGGCCGACATGGGTCTGTGGGACGCCTTCCTCGCCGAGGGCCATTCCCCCTGCCATGGCGGCCGGTCGGTCTGGGGCGGGCCGCTGCCGGTCGAGGCCGACAGTCTGCGCGACCTCGACGGGCCGGGATGGCATCTCGACCGTGGCCGTTTCGACGGCTGGCTGCGCCGGGTGGCCGCCTCACGCGGCGCCGCCCTGCTGGTCCCTGCCCAGCCGCTGTCGGTGGACAGGGCAGGGCAGGGCTGGCTGCTGGAGGTCGAGACCGCCGGCCGCCGCATTCCCGTCCATGCCCGCCTGCTGGTCGATGCCGGCGGGCGCGGTTCGCCGCTCGCCAAACGCTTCGGCGCCCGGCGGGCGGTCTCGGACCGGCTGGTCTGCGGCTGGGTCCATGGCATTGATGCCCCCGGCCGGCAGTCTGGCCTGACCTGGATCGAGGCGGAGCCGGACGGCTGGTGGTACAGCGCCCCATTGCCCGAAGGCCGCCGGGTGGTGGCCTTCCACACCGACGCCGACCTGCCCGCAGCGGCGGATGCCCGCGACACGGCATCGCTGCTGCGCCGATTGTCCACCTGTTCCGTCCTTTCGGACTCGTTGCGCGCCTGCGGCTTCGAAGCGGACGGGCAGGGGGAGGGGAGGGGCGGTTTCTGCGCCGCCCATAGCAGCAGCCTGTCACCGGCGTCGGGCGAGGGTTGGCTGGCGGTCGGCGACGCCGCGCTGGGCTTCGACCCGCTGTCGTCGCAGGGCATCTTCAACGCGCTCTACACCGGCTTGGCCGCCGCCGAAGCCGCCGACCGCCACCTTTCCGGCGATCCCACGGCACTGTCCAACTATGCCGCCGGCCTGACACCGATCCGCGAGGCCTACCGCGCCCATCTGCGGGCTTGGTACGGCCTGGAACGCCGCTGGCAAGACCGTCCATTCTGGAGCCGGCGCCTCTCCAACCCCCTCTCCCCCCTGGGGAGAGGGACGTGATTGTGTACAGACCGGTAACATAGGTAACGGATTAGACCGTGCAGATGGGTGACAGGTCAGAGTGTCAGCGAACCATGAATGGAGACGCTGATGCCATGGGAAGAGACCTGCACCATGGACGAGCGACTGAAGTTTGTTTCGGCGTGCCTGAGTGGCGAGCAGCCGATGTCGTGGCTATGCGAGCGTTTCGGAATCAGCCGGAAAACCGGTTACAAGTGGCTTGATCGGTATCGGACGAGCGGTCCCGCCGGATTGGTTGACCAATCTCGCGCGCGGATCGAGCCCTCGCAGATGGCGGCGGAGGTTCGAGAAGCGATCCTTGCGTTGCGAGTGGAGAAGCCGCATTGGGGCCCGCTGAAGCTGCGGGCGAAGCTGTGCGAACGTGAGCCTGGGACCATGTGGCCGGCGGCCAGCAGCATCGGCGCCCTGCTGCGCCGTACGGGGCTGAGCCAGCCACGGCGCGGGCGTCGGCGGACCCCGCCCTACCAGCAGCCGCTCGCCCACGCCCAGGCTGCCAATGATGTGTGGTGTGCCGATTACAAGGGCTGGGTCCGCAGCCGGGATGGTCAACGATGCGATCCGCTGACGGTGAGCGACGCCTACAGCCGGTTTCTTCTGGCGGCCGATCTGGTTCCTCGGCTGGACAGCGCCAGTGCCCGCCCGATCTTCGAGCGCCTGTTCGGTGAGTATGGGCTTCCGGCGGCGATCCGCTCGGACAACGGCGTCCCCTTCGCCAGCACCGGGGTGGCCGGTCTGTCGGAACTGTCGGTCTGGTGGTTGAAGCTGGGCATCCGGCCGGAGCGGATCACACCCGGAAAGCCCCAGCAGAATGGCCGCCACGAACGGATGCACCGGACCTTGCATGCCGAAGCGATGGCGTCGCCCAGCGCCGATGCCCGGGAGCAACAGCAGCGTCTCGACGCCTTCCGTGCCGAGTTCAACCATGAGCGCCCGCATGAGGCACTCGGCCAGCGTCAGCCCGCCCGCTTCTACAGCGCTTCAAACAGACACTATGATGGATGCCTCGCAGAACCGGTCTACAGCCAGGAACAAGCCTGCCGTCGCGTCCGCACCAATGGTGACATCAAATGGGCCGGCGGCTTCGTCTTCATCGGCGAGGTGCTGATCGGCGAACCTGTCGCCGTCTCCGAAACCGACCAGGGCTACATGGCCGTCTATTACTTCGACCTCCTGCTCGGATACATCGACAAAGGAGCGAGAACAATCCGGAGCCCTGAGCGGTGGCATGCCACCGCTCAGGGCTGAATGTGTCACCCATCTGGACGGTCTATTCCGTTACCTATCTGCACGTTGCACAATTGTGGGACGTCCCACATCGCCCGCTACCGTCCACCCCCAATCTCCCGCACCAGATCGACCAGCGCCCGTAGCCCCGGCGGCAGATGGCGCCGGCCCGAATAATAAAGACACAAGCCCGGAAACGGCTGGGTCCACGCATCCAGCACGCGCAGCAGGCGGCCGGCGGCGATGTCCTCGGCGACATGCCACTCCGCCAGATAGCCCACCCCCATCCCCGCCCGCACGGCGTCGAGCATCAGGTCCGGATCGTCCAGGATCAGCGGCCCGCTGCCGTCGATGGCGACCGTCTCGCCATGCCGCTCGAATTCCCAGCGGTAAAGGGCGCCGCTCGGCAGGCGGCTGCGGATGCAGCGGTGCGCGGCGAGGTCGGCCGGCGTGACCGGCAGGGAACGGCCGGCGAAATACTCCGGCGTGCCGACCACCGCGAAGCGCAGCTCGGGGCCGAGCGGGATGGCGATCATGTCCTGCGGCACCTGCTCCGCCAGCCGCACCCCGGCATCGAATCCCTCCAGCACGATGTCAACCAGCTTGCCTTCGGTGACGATGTCCACCGTCATCGCGGGATAACGGCGCAGATACTCCAGGATGACCGGTTTCATGATCATCCGCGCGGCGCCGGCCGAACTGTTGATGCGCAGCGTCCCCGTCGGCACCGCCCGATGGTCGCCCAACCGGTCGAACGCGGCGCGGATGTCGCGCAGGGCAGGGGCGGTGTCGGCGACGAACTGCTCCCCCGCCTGGGTCAGCGCGACGCTGCGCGTCGTCCGGTGGAACAGCCGCACCCCCAGCCGCTCCTCCAGCGCCGCGATGGCGTGGCTGAGCGCCGAGCGGGACATCCCCAGTTCGGCCGCCGCGGCCCGGAAGCCGCGATGACGGGCGACCGCCTGCACGGCCTCAAGCTCCGCCAGTCCAGTGAGCACCATTGTCCCGATCCGTTCACCGATTCATGCGGGATTGTCCATCTTATCACCCGACAGACCGCATGCCACCTGGATGGGCAGCCAACGGCCAATCCGGGAGACCACCATGCACACCATCGACACCATCTATATCGACGGCCGCTTCGTCACCCCGCACGGCACGGAGCTGTTCGACCTGCACGATCCGGCGACCGGCGCCGTCACCGGCCGCGTCCGCCTTGCCGACGAGGAGGATGTCCGCGCCGCCATCGCCGCAGCCAAGCGCGCCTTGCCCGCCTTCTCCCGCACCGGCAAGGCGGAGCGGATCGCCATGCTGCACCGGCTGGCCGATGCCGTCGCCGCCCGGCGCGACGACCTTCTCGACGCCGTGATCGGGGAATATGGCGCTCCGGCTTCGCGCGCCGCCTTTATGGTCGATCATCCGGTGAACGCCTTCCGCGAGACCGCTGCGCTGCTCGCCGACTATCCCTTCCTCCGCCGGATGGGCACGGCCGAGGTCAGCATGGAGCCGCTCGGCGTCGCCGGGCTCATCACGCCGTGGAACAGCAACGCCGGCTTCATCTGCGGCAAGCTCGCCACCGCCATCGCCGCCGGCTGCACCACGGTGATCAAGCCCAGCGAGATGAGCGCCCGCCAGACCCAGATCGTGACCGAGGCGCTGCATGCCGCCGGCTTGGCCCCCGGCCTGTTCAACATCGTCACCGGCCGTGGCGACCGGGTGGGGGCGACGATTTCCAGCCACCCCGATGTCGCCAAGATCTCCTTCACCGGCTTCACCGCCACCGGCAAGGCGATTCTGCGCTCCGCCGCCGACACGCTGAAGCGGGTGACGCTGGAGTTGGGCGGAAAGTCGCCGACGATCATCCTCGACGACGCCGACCTGTCCCAGGCGATCCCGCTGGCGATCAACGCCGCTTTCATGAACAGCGGCCAGGCCTGCATCGCCGGCACCCGCCTGCTCGCCCCGCGCAGCCGCCTCGCCGAGATCGAGGCACGAGCCAGATCGGCGGTCGAGGCGGTGCGCGCCGGCGATCCCCGCGATCCGGCGACCATTGTCGGCCCGATGGTCAGCCGTACCCAGTGGGAACGGGTGCAGCGCTACATCCGCATCGGGGTGGAGGAGGGCGCCGTCCTGCTGGCCGGCGGAGAAGGCCGACCGGACGGGCAACCGGAATTTTCCGGGGGCTGGTTCGTGCGGCCGACCCTGTTCACCGCCGTCCGCAACGACATGACCATCGCGCGCGAGGAGATCTTCGGCCCCGTCCTCTCCATCCTCCCCTATGAGGATGAGGAGGAGGCGATCGCCATCGCCAACGACACCGTCTACGGCCTTCAGGCCTATGTGCTGTCGGGCGACACCGCCCGCGCCCGCCGCGTGGCTGACCGCATCGTCGCCGGCCGCGTGCTGATCAACAGCCTGACCCACGACCCGAAGGCGCCGTTCGGCGGCTTCAAGCAGTCCGGCATCGGCCGCGAATATGGCAGCTTCGGCCTGGACGCCTTCCTGGAACCCAAGGCGCTGCTGGGGGAGGGCGTCTAGGCGCCCGCTTCCCCCTCCAAGATCGCGTCGATCTCCGCCCGCAGCCGCATCAGCCGGTCGCGGTTGTCGGGGTCGAGGTAGCGGCACCGTTCGCGCACCACGGCCACGTCGCGGAGGATGCGCTTCACGCTGGCCTGCAGGGTCCGCATCGCTTCCTTGGCATCCGGCTCCTGGGGCGGCTCCGGCGGCGAAGCGTCTTCCGCAGCGCCGCCATTGGCATGCTCGCGCTTGGCCTGCCGCACCGCCTTGACGCTCGCCCCCTCCTTGGCGCGTTCCCACAGCCGGGCGTGCAGTTCGGCCGGGGCGGCGGCGATCTCGATCATCACGGAACGGGAGACATGGGCGAAGCGCGTCGCATATTCCTCCCGCATCTCGGCCGGCAGGCCCATGATCGCCAGCAGCTTGGTCACGTCGGTGCGGTCGCGCCCGACCACGGCGGCCAGCTCGTCATGGGTGTAGCCGTGCTTGTCGATCAGCCGGGCCAGCGCCGCCGCATATTCCACCGCGTTCAGGTCGACGCGCTGGACATTGTCGATCAGCCCGATCTCGTCCGGATCGCCGGAGGTCAGGATGGCGAAGACCGTCTTGCGGCCCAGCATCTCGTGCGCGCGCACCCGGCGCTCGCCGCCGATCAGCAGATACTCCCCCTGGGGCAGGGGGCGGACCAGGATCGGGTTCTGCAACCCGTGCCGCTCGATGGACGATGCCAGGCTGCGCAGTTCCGCCTCGTCGAAATGGCGACGCGGCTGGTCCGGATTGCGGTGGACGCGGGCGAGGTCAAGCTCCACCACATGCGGGAAGCCGGCCGAGGTGCCGAACAGCCGGTCGCTGCCCACCGTCAGCCCGCCCGCCATGGCGCCCGCCGGCTCCGCCGCGGTGCCCAGCAGTTCGCGGGTCTTGCGTTCGAACTTACGCGACATGCGGCATCTCCCGGTTCTGGGCATAGGCGCGGATCTGGCGCGCCACCTCGCGGAAGGTTTCGGCCCCCGGCGCCTTCGGATCGCCGGCCAGCGTGATCATGCCGGCGGCGGCGGCCTTGCCATAGACGGTGGCGCGCGGGATGGGGGCGAAGACCGGCACCTGACCGGCGTAGGATTCCATCAGCTCCTGCAGGGTGGCGCGGTCCTGGGTCAGCCGGTCGTTGTACATGGTCGGGATGATGCCGGCGATGCGCAAGGACGGGTTCACCCGGCGGCGGATGCGGCCGATGGTGTCGACCAGCCGCTTGACGCCCAGCAGGGCCAGCGCCTCCGTCTGCACCGGCACCACCACCAGCTCCGCCGCCGACAGCGCGTTGGCGGTGACCAGCCCCAGGTTGGGGGCGCAGTCCATCACCACGAAATCATAGACGTGGCGCACCTCGTCCAGCTTCTCCCGCAGGATCAGCCCGCCGGTGGAATCGGCCGCCAGCTCCACGTCGGCATCGGCCAGCGACAGTCCGGCCGGGACCAGATCCAGCCCGCGCTCCGCCGTCGGCATGATGACCGAGGTCAGCGGCTCTTCCGAGCGCAGCACATAATAAAGTGTCTTGCGCTGCTGCTCCAAAGCGACGATGGCGGCGTTGCCGATGCCGACATGGACGGTGGCGTTGCTCTGCGAATCGCAGTCGATCAGCAGCACCCGCGCCCCGCCTTCCGTCAGGGCATAGGCGAGGTTGACGGCGGTGGCGGTCTTGCCGACGCCGCCCTTCTGGTTGGCGACCGCCAGATAGGTTGCGGAGCGGGGCCGCTCGTCCGCCTTGTGGCGGGTCAGGAAATCGACCAGTTGCTGCGGGATGCGCTCCGCCCCGCTTTCCCAGCGGCTGATCCGCGCCTTGGTATAGCTGCGGCCGAGCTGCGCGTTCAGCCACTCGGCGAACTGCGTCTGATTCTCGCCGCGGCGCTCGCGCAGTTGGCGCATGTCGTCGCCCCCGCCCCCACCCCTCGTCGACAGCATTCCGGTCATTCCCCTTCAACTCCGGCGGCCCACAGATGCGGCCGCGCGGAGTCTGAGCAAGTTGCCGGAACTTTGTCAATGGAGCCCGCGCGGAGTTGCCACAACAACCCTGCCGCCCTCAGTCGGGTCGTGGTCGCGGTTCCCGTCCGCCGCCCGCACTTCGGTGAAGACACGGCGGATTTCCGGGAACCGCTCCTTCACCCGCCGTTCGGCGCGGGCCAGTGCCCGCTCCACCTCCCCGCCGCTGACCTCGTCCCGCACATCCAGGCTGACGGTCACGATCACCACCTGCGGGCCGAGATGGATGGTGAGCACCTCGTTCACCCGGTCGACGGCAGCATCCTCCATCAGCAGGGCGCGTACCCCGCGCACGAGGTCGGGGCGGGCGGACTCGCCGATCAGCAGGCTCTTCGTCTCATAGGCGAGAAAGGCGGCGGTGATTGCCAGAACCAGACCGATCAGGACCGATCCGATGCCGTCCCACACCGGCTGGTCCAGAGCCAGGTCGGCCGACAGGCAGGCGGCGGCGATGAGCAGCCCGACCAGGGCTGCCGAATCCTCGAACAGCACGATGAAGACGGTGGGGTCCTTGCTGGCATGGACGGTCTCGAACACGCCGGCCTCGCCCCGGCTGGCGTTGAAGGCGCGCAGGGCCACCATCCAGCTGATCCCCTCCATCACCAAGGCGACACCCAGCACGACGAAGTTGATCCAGGGCGATTCCACCGGCTGCGGGTGCAGGATCTTCTCCACCCCTTCATAGATGGAGACCACCGCGCCGCCGGCGAAGATCACCAGCGCCACGACGAAGGTCCAGAAATACAGCTCGCGCGCGTAGCCGAAGGGATGGCGCTCGTCGGGCGCCTTCTTCGACCGCTTCAGCCCGACCAGCATCAGCGCCTCGTTCCCGGTATCGACCAGGGAATGGACCGCCTCGCTCAGCATGGACGAGCTGCCGGTGACGACCGCCGCGACGAATTTGGTGACGGTGATCGCCAGATTGGATGCGATGGCGGCGAAGACGACTTTCCCCGACTCCCCTTCTTCTGCCCCGCCCGCCGACGCCGTCATCGCGTTCCGCGCCATATCGCCCCCTTCCCCCGGCCAAACCCACGGACAAGACAACTCTGCTGCCGCCGGCCGGTTCCCAGGCCGCCGACCGCCTGAACCTTGGTGACGCCCCGACGGCGATATGGGCCGCCCGGATTTGAACTTTGGTGACGCCCCCGGCCGAACCGACTCGGCAAGACTCCTGAACTTTGGTGACGCCGGGCAGTTCAGCGGCGGTTCTGGGGTTTGAACTTTGGTGACGCCACCGGCCCCGAATCGACTCGACCGGCCGTTTGAACTTTGGTGACGCCCGGACAGTGCGGACCGGTGATAGGTGACCGGACGAGCCTCCGCTCAGGTCGGCGTCCTTCCCGCGAAGGCGGAAATCCAGCCAATTCAGCGACTTATTCGGGACATCTCCCCAATCCCCGCCTTCGTGGGGATGACGGAGGGCCGACAACTCTCCTGGCGGGCCGTGCGATGCCGGTAACGGCACGGCTCCAATCCGCTGGAATCCTTGAACTTTGGTGACGCTCCGCAGGCGCCGCCACCCGAATCCAACCCCGAATCGACAGGTCCGACGTCACCAAGGTTCAAACTGCCAAGCGATCGGCAGACCCGATTCGTCCACAGCCACGCGGTTTTTCCCCATGAACTTTGGTGACGCCATCCTTGAACTGTGGTGACGCGACTCGGACTTATCCCCTGAACCTTGGTGACGAATCTAATAGTTGGTTCCAAATAGCTTCCAATTAGCCTGCGTCACCAAGGTTCAAATTGCCTTTGGCGCGATCCGGGGTGTTGTATCTGGCAGGTTCGGTCACCGGACGGTCACATGACCCTTGGCAAGTGCGCCGTCACGGAACCAAAAGCGGGAGGTCGGCATGGGCAGCATTCATCGTTTGATCGAGACTCACGGACGCGACGGCGCACTGGCCCTCGTTTCGGACGAGGAACGGCCCCTGATCGACATCGCCGCCGCGGTCCAGGCGGCGGAAAACGGCAAGCTCGGCATCACCTATGCCGGATTCTGCCAGACGGCACTGCCCCACCGCCAGCTTCCCGACGACCAGCATTGGGAACGGCCGGGCCACAAGGTGAAGCTGGTGATCCAGCCCGGCGTGATCGAGGACCGCAACGGCGTCACCCGCCGAATCGGCGTCCCCTATGGCAGCCGGGCGCGCATGATCCTGCTCTATTTGCAGACCCGCGCCATCCAGACCGGCAATCCGGAGGTGGAACTGGGCGGTTCCATGCATGACTGGCTGAAACGCATGGACATTCCGATCTGCGGCAAGGCCTATCGCGACGTGGAAGATCAGGCGGCCCGCCTCTCCGCCTGTCATCTGACCTTCTTCACCGACGCCGACGGCGGCCGGCGGCAGAGCAAAGAATCGATCGTCGCCGACGCCATCCAGCTGCGCCGTCCCGACGACCGCCAGGGAACCCTGTTCACCGAGACGGTGCGGCTCAGCGACAGCTTCTTCAAGGCCCTTCGCGAGCATCCGGTCCCGGTGGCGGAAGAGGCGCTGAAGGCGATCAGCGGCAAGTCAATGGCGCTCGACGTCTATATCTGGCTGGCCTACCGCCTGCATTCGCTGGACAAGCCGACGCCGATCACCTGGGCGGCCCTGCACGGCCAGTTCGGCGCCGGCTACGCCCTGGTCCGTCAGTTCAAGACCAAGTTCATCCCGAATCTGAAATACGCCATGGCCGCCTATCCGGACGCCCGGGTCGAGGAAGCCGCCGAGGGCCTGATCCTCTACCCGTCGCGACCGCCGATCAACGAGCGGGTGATGGCGCGCATCGCCTGACGTCCTGTGGACTCCCGGCGCTGAACTTTGGTGACGCTGGTCCCGCCGATTCCTGAACTCTGGTGACGCTGTGCATCGCAGACCGGCAGTCACGAAAAGCGTTCTATCACCAGATCCAGCAGGGCGCGCAGGCGGGCCAGCCGGCGGAGATCCTGGTGATAGCCGACCCAGACATCGCGTCCGGGCGGCGGCTCGCCAAGGTCGATGACCTGCAACCGGTCCAGGGCATCGCCGATCGGGCGCGGCAGAACCGCCAATCCGACGCCGAACGCGGCCATGGCGGCCTGGACGTCACGGTTGTTGCTGCGAAACGCGATGCGGGCATTGGGCAGCATCCGCCGCAGCCATTCCACATCGGGCATGCCGCCGAAGGCGGTGTCCATCGTGACCAGCGCGCAGCCGGTGCCGTCACCGACCTTCGGCGGCGGGCTGCCGACGATCCCATACAGGGCGTAGTCGATCCGGGTCAGCTTGCGCTGCACCACTTCCGGCTCGTCGAACGGACGGATGCGGAACACGAGGTCGGCCTCCCGCCTGGACAGGCTCAGCAACCGCGCTTCGGTCAGCAATTCCACCGTCACACCGGTGTGGCGCCGCGTGAACTCGTGGAGGACCGGGGTCAGCATGTGAAGGCCGAACCAGTCGGAGGACGACAGCCGCAGGCTGCCCTCCAGCCGTCCGCCTTTGCCGGCCAGTTCGCGCTCCAGCGCAAGGCTTTCCTCTTCCATGCGCTCGGCATGGCGCAGCACGGCCGCCCCTTCGTCGGTCAGCACGAAACCGTCGCTGGTTCGCTGGAACAGCGTGTGCCCCACCGCCTCTTCCAGCGCGCGCAGACGCCGCCCCATGGTCGGCTGGGTCTGTCCGATCCGCCGTGCCGCCGCGCCGAGCGTGCCCTCGCGGGCGATCGCCAGGAATATCCGAAGGTCGCTCCACTCCATGCCGGATCATACATAAATGAATGGAGTTCAAACAGTATCGTTGTTTTTCAAACAACCGCGTTAGGGACATCCTTCGGGACGTCACCACGATGCACCCCAACGAGGAGCAAGACCATGTCCCAGGATCCGAACAACACGATGCGCGCGCTGGTGCTGGACGCGTATGACGCCCCGTTCCGGCTGACCGAGGTGGCGCGGCCGGTGGCCGGTCCCGGTCAGGTGCTGGTCCGCATCGCCGCCAGCGGCGTCAACCCGCTGGACACCAAGATCCGGGCCGGCGCCGCCGCCCACGCGAAACATCCGCTGCCCGCCATTCTCGGCATCGATCTGGCGGGCGAGGTCGTCGCCGTCGGTCCCGGCGTCACCGCCTTCCGGCCCGGCGATCAGGTCTATGGCATGACCGGCGGCGTCGGTGGCCGGCAGGGCTCGCTGGCGGAATACGCCGCGGTCCAGGCCGACCTGCTCGCGCACAAGCCGGCGAACCTGACGATGCGCGAAGCCGCCGCGCTGCCGCTGATCACCATCACCGCCTGGGAAGGGCTGGTCGACCGCGCCAATGTGCAACCCGGACAGACGGTTCTGGTCCAGGGCGGCGCCGGTGGCGTGGGCCATGTGGCGGTGCAGATCGCCCGTGCCTTCGGCGCGGCCGTCTGGGCGACCGAGTCCGCGGGAAAGTTGGCGCTCGTCGAACGGCTGGGCGCCACCGCCATCGATTACCGGGCCGAGACGGTCGAAGCCTATGTCGCCCGCCACACCGGGGGCCATGGCTTCGATCTGGTCTATGACACCGCCGGCGGGCCGGTGCTCGATGCCTCGTTCCAGGCGGTGCGGCGTTTCGGCCATGTGGTCAGCTGCCTGGGCTGGGGGACGCATGCGCTGGCGCCGCTGTCGTTCCGTGCCGCGACCTATTCCGGCGTCTTCACCCTGCTGCCCATGCTGACGGGGGAAGGAATGGCGAACCATGGCGAAATCCTGCGCCGCGCCGCCGCCCTGGTCGAAGCCGGCAAGCTGCTGCCCCGTCTCGATCCGCGGCGCTTCCCGCTGGAGCAGGCCGACGAAGCGCACACGGCCGTGACCGACGGCAGTGCCGGCGGCAAGATCGTCGTCGACATCGCGTTCTGACCGTACCGATCTTCACTCCGGGCGGACGTCACCAAAGTTCAAGGAAAATCGTTGGTGACAGCGGACCTGCGGCGACGATTTTCCCATAGCCGCTTATCCGCCCGCCCTCTCCGTGGTAGGACTATGAACCTATAATCGGCCACGGAGGGTGCACCATGTTCAGCCAGTCGCGGATCTCCGGCTCCAGCCGGTTTTGGTCGGGATGCCAACGGGTTGCCGGCCGCGTCATCCACCTGTTCAGCCCGGATGGAACAGGTGAACAGCTCCCAGGATCCTGTTTCACGGTGTTTCAAACGTCCCATTCCCCCTCCGCCCCGGGGAAGGCAAAGGGAGGGGACTCGCCTTCCGAAGCGTTACGCCCGACCCGCCGCCACGTCGCGCAGATAGCCGCGCGGCAGGGCGTCGTTCAGCCCATCGACTCCGGTCTGCACCGCACGCGCCAGGGCGGTGCGGGCCAGCACCACCAGCAGGTCGGTCTGGGTGATCATGCCCAGCACCCGGCGGTTCTGGTCGACGATCACCACGTCATGGGTGCGGCCGTCGGACAGGCGGCCGAGCAGGCGGAAGACCGGCGTGTCGGGCAGTTCGGTCGCCGCCGGCGCCATCACGGCGGCGACGCGCGATCCGTGATGGACGGCGTCGCCATGCGACAGCTGCTCGTGCCCGACGATGCCGACCACCATGTTCTGCCCATCCACCACCGGCAGCGTGCGGAAGCCATGCTCCAGCAGCCTAGCGCGCGCCACCTGCGGGTGGGTGTCCGGCGTCACCGTGACCACGTCGCGCGACATGATCTCCCGGCAGGTGATGTCGGCATGCAGCCGCTCCAGCGCGTGCAGCTCGGCATTGACCAGCAGGGCGCCCAGGTCGTCGCGGCTGACGTCCAGCGTCTCGGCCAGCGTGCGCAGCGCAACATCGACGTCGCCTTGGGTCAGGCCGGGCCGCAGCTGCGCCGGCGGATCGTTGGTGCGGTGGGTGTTGACCGCCTTGTGCGGATAGCGGTGGCCGGACAGCCGGTGGAACATCAGCCCGGCGGTCAGCAGCAGGATGGAATTCACCGCTACGGGGAAGAAGGCGAACTTGATCCCCATCTCGGTCACCGCCGGGCCGCCCAGCACCGCGGTCAACGCGGCGGCGCCGCCGGGCGGATGCAGGCAGCGGGTCAGCGACATGGTGGCGATGGCCAGCGCCACTGCGGCGGCCCCGGCCAGCATCGGGTCGGGGATGACGCTGGCGACCAGCACGCCGACAATGGCCGACAGCGTGTTGCCGCCGATGATCGACCAGGGCTGGGCCAGCGGACTGGCCGGCACGGCGAACAGCAGCACCGCCGACGCCCCCATCGGCGCCACCAGCACCGGCGCGCTGGACATGAAGGTCAGCATGTTGCGGCAGAGCAGCCCGGTCGCGGCGATGCCCAGCAGCGCGCCGCAGCAGGCGATCATCCGGTCGCGCAGCGTGGCGCCGGGCAGGATCGGCCGGAACACCAACTCACCCAATCCCGCCAGACGGTTCCGCAAGGCGGCAAGCTTTCCCCTGGTCATACGGTCCCCATTCCTCGGTCTAAACTGCTGATCACCCATTCGGCACTTTGCCCATTTCGGCGGCAAAGTCCGCCGACCCTAAAACCTCAACAGAACTTGAGGTCAAGCGGAAAAGCCGTCAGACTGGCGGGACGGTGGGTTGCAGGAATGGGGAGGGGCCGCAATGCTGTCGCCGGAGGAGTACGACAAGGAGCTGACGGTGGGGGAGGTGGCGCGCCGCTCCGGCGTGGCGGTTTCGACCATCCATTTCTACGAGGCGCAGGGGCTGATCCGCAGCTGGCGCAATCCCGGCAACCAGCGCCGCTTTTCCCGCGACGTGCTGCGGCGGGTGGCGGTGATCAAGGTGGCGCAACGGCTCGGCATCTCGCTCGCCTCCATCGCCGACGCGCTGAACGCCCTGCCGCAGGACCGCTCCCCCACCACCGCCGACTGGCGCCGCATGTCGGAACGCTGGCGGACGGAGCTGGACGACCGCATCGCCAAGCTGACCAAGCTGCGCGACAATCTGGACGGCTGCATCGGCTGCGGCTGCCTGTCGATCCGCGAATGCCCCCTGCGCAACCCGTGGGACGAGCTTGGCGATGGCGGCGCCGGCCCGCGGCTGCTCGACCCGGCCTGACCTTGGGTCCGCCTGACCTTGGGCTTGTCCCACATTAAAATTGCGGCCCATACGAAAATAAGGGGTGAAGACGGCGCGGCGATGGTCCATGGAAACGGCCGTCGAAAGAGCCATCCGTCACCTCAAAGGATCCACAGGGTGATCGTCGCCAATCCGCCCCGTTCCGCCGCACCGCTCCGTCGTCTGGCTGCCTGCCTGTCGCTTGCCGCCGCTTTTCTGGCTTCGGCCCCCGCCGCCGCTCTGACCCCGCCGGATACGGCGGCCAGGCAGGCCTATCTGGTCGATCTGACCAGCGGTGAGGTGCTGCTGGACAAGGACGGCGAGACCCGCATGGCGCCGTCGTCGATGACCAAAATGATGACGGCCTATCTCACCTACGACGCCCTGGTCCATGGCCGGACGACGCTGGACACCGGCTTCCCGGTCAGCCAGACCGCCTGGAAGATGGGCGGCTCGCGCATGTTCCTGAAGCTGGGCAGTCAGGTGCGGGTGGAGGATCTGCTGCGCGGGCTGCTGGTCGACAGCGGCAACGACGCCGCCGTGGCGTTGGCCGAGGGGCTGGCCGGCAGCGAGTCGGCCTTCGCCGCGCTGATGAACGCCAAGGCGCGCGAGCTGGGAATGACCGACACCCACTTCATGAACGCCAGCGGCTGGCCGGATCCGGGCCACTACACCACCGCCCGCGATCTGGCGACCCTCGCCACCCACCTGATCCGCGACTTCCCGCAATTCTACCATTACGAGTCGGAACGGACCTTCACCTGGAACGGCATCCGGCAGGGCAACCGCAATCCGCTGCTCTACCACCCCGTCAGCGTCGACGGCATCAAGACCGGCCACACCGAGGTCGGCGGCTACGGCCTGACCGCCTCGGGCGAGCGCAACGGGCGCCGTCTGGTGTTGGTGGTCAACGGCCTGACCAGCGCGCAGGCCCGCAACGACGAGCCGACGCGGCTGCTCGACTGGGCCTGGAACAGCTTCAAGCTCTACCCCCTGCTGCACAAGGGCGAGCTGGTCGAGCAGGCGCCGGTGTGGATGGGGGCGGAGGACAGCGTGCCGGTGACGGTCGCCGACGACGTGACGGTGACCATGGCGCCGGCCGACCGCAACAGCCTGCATGTCGTCGCCACCCTGGCCGAGCCGCTGCCCAGCCCGGTCCACCGCGGCGATGTCGTCGGCAAGCTCCGCATCGACTATGACGGCGCCGTCCGCCGGACGGTGGATCTGGTCGCCGGCGCCGACGTCCCGGCCTCCAGCGGCCTCACCGCTCTCGGCCAGCGGCTGGGGCACCTGCTGCCGTGAGGTGCCTTGCGGGGCCGGCGTGAAGGCCGGGCCCCGCGCACACTCTCTCAATCCACCTTCAGCGTGATGGTGCCCATGGTGCCGTAGCGGGCGACCGACCGGCTGCCCGGCTCGACGAAGACGGTGCCGGTGCAGGATCCGGTGGTCACCACTTCGCCCGCATGCAGGCCGCCGAAGCTGCGGGTGCCGACATTGGCCATCCACACCAGCAGCCGGACCGGATCGCCGGCGCTGTTGCCGCCGACGACATCGACCTTGGTCTCGCCATCGACCTCCAGCGTCACCGTTTCCTTCAGCGGGTCGAGCGAGCGCCAGTCGGCGATGGCCGGCCCGACGATCAGGGCGCCGTGGTTGAACTGGTCGGCCATGTGGCTCAGCCGGTCCTGGCTGCCGAACCCGGCGAAGCGGGTGTCGACGATCTCCCAGGCGGGATGGACCGAGGCGACGGCGTCCAGAACCTCTTCCCGGCTATAGGGCTGCTCGCGTACCGGCAGATCGCGGGCGAAGCGGTAGGCGATCTCCGCCTCCACCCCGATGACCTGGAACAGATTGGCCGGCAGGTGATCGGTGCCCTCGAAGACGGTGGCGGCATTGATCGGCGCGCGGAAGGGCTCGGCGTCCGGCGTGGCGGCGCCGACCTTCCAGGCGGTGACGGGCCCCAGGCGGCGGGCGACGGCATCCTGGATCTCATAGGCTTCCGCTTCGGTCGCGGGGCGGTTGTCCAGCCCGGTCAGCCACTGGCGGGTCTCGCGCGCGGCGATCAGGGCCTCGACGGTATCGGTCATGACAGGTCTCTGTGGTGGAGGGAAGGGGAGGGGGCGCCGCCCAGGGAGTCGCTGGGGGCGCCGCAGGATTGGCGGACCACGAGCCGGCTGGGCAGGATGATCCGCTCGGGCGGGCCTTGCGGGTCTGCGATGCGGCGCAGCAGCAGGCGGGCGGCTTCCTGCCCGATCTGCCTTGCGGAGGTGGCGACGGTGGTCAGCGCCGGCCGGCTGAGCGCGGCCTCCGGCACGTCGTCGAAGCCGGTGACGGCCAGATCGCGCCCGGCCCTGAGACCGCGCGCCTCCAGCCCCAGCATCAGCCCGAGCGCCACCACGTCGTTGTAGCACAGCGCCGCCGTCGGGGCCGCCGTCTGGGCCTGCGGCCGATTCAGCAGATGATCAGCCATCTCAGCACCCGACCGCCGGGTCAGCGGGCAGCGCAGCACCAGATCGTCGGCCAGCCCGTGCCGCCGCATCGCCGCGGTGAAGCCGGCATGCCGCGCCGCGTAGGCCGAATGGTCCAGTGTCCCGCCGACGAAGGCGATCCGCCGGTGACCCAGCGAGATGAGATGCTCGGTCACCGTTTCCATGCCCGCCTGGTAATCCACGCCGGCATAGTCGCGTTCCTGATCCGAGACGAAGCGCAGAGCCTGCACGCAGGGCAGCCGCCAGCGGTCCAGCCGGTCGAGCAGCTCTGGTTGCGTGCCGGCGGCGGGGCAGAGGATCACCCCGTCGACATTGTGCTCCCGCATCCGCTGCAGGAAACGGTCCTGGCGCTCCGGCTGCTCGGCGGTGTTGGCGATGAAGGCGACGAAGCCTTCGGTGTCCAGCACGTCGTCCACCCCCGCCGTCAACTCGGCATAGAAGGGGTTGTTCAGTTCGCAGACCAGCAGCCCGACCGTGTGGGTGCGGGCGGCGCGCAGATTGGCGGCGCCGCGGTTGTAGATGTAGCCCAGCGCCACCATGGCGGCCTGGACCCGCTCGCGCGTTTCCGCCGCCACCAGAGGACTGCCGCGCAGCACCAGCGACACCGTCGAGCGCGACACTCCGGCATGGCCGGCGACCTCCGTCAGGGTGACGCTTTCAGGCTTGCTGCCGGCAGGTTTGCTGCTGGCCGGCTTGCTGCTGCCCGGTTTGCTGCTATCGCGCGGCTTGGCCACGGCGGCGGTGCCTCACACCACGGCGGTCGGCAGCGGCCGGCCGGCGAAGAAGGCTTCCAGATTGTCCAGCACCAGCTGGCCCATCGCCATGCGCGTCTCCACCGTGGCGCTGGCCTGATGCGGCTGGAGGACGACGTTGTCGAGGCCGTAGAAGCCCTCCGGCACGTTCGGCTCGTCGGCGAAGACGTCCAGTGCGGCGCCGCCGATCCGCCCCTCGGTCAAGGCGGCCAGCAGCTCCGGCTCGTCCACCACGCTGCCGCGGGCGACGTTGACCAGCAGCCCGTCCGGCCCCAGCGCGTCGAGCACGGCGCGGCCGACCATGTTGCGGGCGTCCGCCCCGGCCGAGGCGGCGACGATCAGGATGTCGCTCTCCCGCGCCAGTTCGACCGGCGATGCGACGAAGCGGTAGGACACGCCGTCGCGCGGCTTGCGGTTGGTGTAGGCGATGGTCATGCCGAAGGCCTCGGCGCGCCTGGCGATGGCCTCGCCGATGCGGCCCAGCCCCAGCACGCCCAGCCGCTTGCCGCTGACCTTGCGGGCGAGCGGCAGCTTGCCCTTCGGCCACTGCCCGGCGCGGACGAAGCGGTCGCCCACCATCATCCGGCGCGAGGCGGCGATCATCAGCCCGATGGCGAGGTCGGCGACGTCGTCGGTCAGCACGTCCGGCGTGTTGGTTACGCGCACGCCGCGGCCGCGGGCATGCTCCAGATCGACCGCGTCGGTGCCGACGCCGTTGATGGCGATGATCCCGACATTGGGCAGCGCCTCGACCACCGCCTTCTTCACGCCGGTCCCGCCGCCGGTGACGACGGCGCGCACCCGGTCGGCGACCTCGGCGATCAGGCGGTCGCGGTCAGGTGCGGCGGACAGGCGGTGGACGGTGTAGGCCGCATCCAGCGCCTGCTCGATGGCGGGCATCATGGGTTCGACCAACAGGATTTCGGGCTTCATCGCAATTCGTCCTTGGTGGAGGAAAATTCCTCAGTGGGCCAAAATCTGGCCGAGGAAGCTTCGGGTCCGCTCCGATTTCGGATCGGTGAAGAACGCCTCCGGCGTGTTCTGCTCGACGATCTCGCCGCGGTCCATGAAGATCACGCGGTGGGCCACCGACTTGGCGAACCCCATCTCGTGCGTCACGCACAGCATGGTCATGCCGTCTTCGGCCAATCCGATCATGGTGTCCAGCACCTCCTTCACCATCTCCGGATCCAGCGCGGAGGTCGGCTCGTCGAACAGCATCACCTTCGGGTTCATGCACAGCGACCGCGCTATGGCGACGCGCTGCTGCTGGCCGCCCGACAGCTGGCCCGGATATTTGTCGGCCTGTTCGGGGATGCGGACCCGCTCCAGATAGCGGATGGCGGTGGCCTTCGCTTCGGCCTTGGTCGTGCCGCGCACCTTCATCGGCGCCAGCATGCAGTTCTCCAGCACGGTCAGGTGCGGGAACAGGTTGAAGCTCTGGAACACCATGCCGACTTCGCGGCGGACGGTGTCGAGCTGGCGGTGATGCGGTCCAAGCTCGACCCCGTTGACGGTGATCCGGCCCTTCTGGTGGCGTTCCAACTGGTTGATGCAGCGGATCAGGGTCGATTTGCCCGAACCGGACGGGCCGCAGATGACGATGCGCTCACCCCGGTGGACCTCCAGGTCGATGTCCTTCAGCACCTGGAAATGATCGTACCATTTCTGGACGCCTTCCATGCGGATGACGACATCCGCACTCATCGCAGGCGCGACGCCGTCGCGCGTCGGCTCAGACGCCATTGTCATGGTCGTAACCTCCACCGGGGATTGCGCTTCGTTCGACTTAGGACTTGCTGGCGGTGACCGCCGCCGGCAGGTCGGTGCCCAGCCACTTCTGATGGATGGCGTTCAGCTCGCCGTTCTTCTTCACTGTGTCGAGGAAGCCGTTGACCCATCCCATCAGCTTGTCCTGGCCCTGGCGAAGGGCGATGCCCTGCACCTGGCTCTTCAGGACGAACTTCATCTCGTAATTGGCCTGGGGCGCCATCGTCTTGATCTGCTGCGCCACCACGTTGCTGACGCCCAGCGCATCGACCTGGCCGGACAGCAGGGCCTGCACGGCGCTGGCGTCGTCGTCGAAGCGCATGATGCGGGCATCCTTCGGCGCCACCGCGCTCAGCGACTGGTCCTGCGTGCTGGCGCGGGCGACGCCGACGCTCTTGCCCGACAGATCCTCCGCCTTCTTGACCGGCGACTTCTGCGGGGCGAGCAGCCCGATCTCGATCGCCGCATAGGGCTCGGAGAAGGCGACCTGCTTCGCGCGTTCCGGCGTGACGCCGAGCGAGGCGACCAGCACGTCGACCTTGCCGGTCAGCAGGTAGGGGATGCGGTTCGGCCCGGTCACCGGCACAATGTCGACCGGCACGCCCATGTGCTTGGCCATCAGCTTGGCGACGTCGGCGTCGTAACCGTCGGGCTTGCCCGCGCTGTCGGTGATGCCGAAGGGAGGGAAATCGACCAGCATGCCGATGGTCAGCTTGCCCTTGCCCTTGATCTCCTCGACGCTCTGGGCGTGCGCCGTGGCGGTCAGGCCGACTGCGGCGGTCAAGAGAGCGCCGGCGACGACGAGACGGCGGGTGACGGTGAAGGCCATGGGTGTTTCCTCCGAGTGCGAGTGTTTTTAAGGATTTAACGGGAAGGCGCGGCGTAGCGGGCTTCCAGACGCTGACTCAACAGCGACAGCGGCCAGCACAGCGCGAAATAGATCGCGGCGACGATGCTGAAGACCAGGAAGGGCTGGAAGGTGGCGTTGTTGACGATCTGCCCGGCGCGGGTCAGCTCGACGAAGCCGATGATGGCGGCCAGCGAGGTGCCCTTGATGACCTGGACCAGATATCCCACGGTCGGCGGCACCGCGACCTTCACCGCCTGCGGCAGGACCACATAGCGCATCAGGCCGGGATAGCGCAGGCCGAGCGACCGCGCCGCCTCCCACTGGCCGCGCGGCACCGACTGGATGCAGCCGCGCCAGATCTCGCCCAGGAAGGCGCTGGTGTTCAGCGTCAGCCCGACCGCCGCGGCGACCCACGGGCTCATGTCGATGCCGATCACGGTGGCGCCGAAGAAGACCAGGAACAACTGCATCAGCAGCGGCGTGCCCTGGAAGACCTGGATGTAGCCGGTCGCCAGCAAGCGTAGCGGCTTCACGTCGGACGTGCGGCCCAGCGCCACGAACAGCCCGACGATGCCGCCGCCGATGAAGGCTATGACCGACAGCATCAGCGTCCATTGCACGGCGCTGAGCAGGAACAGGAATTCGTTGTATCCAAAGGCGCGGATCATCGGTCAGTCCCCTTCAGCGCCGGTCGCCCTTAGCGACGATCAATGGTATAGGCGAAGGCCAGCCGGTAGATGCCGGCGAACAGCGCCGAGAACATCAGCGCCAACACCAGATAGATGCCGGTCACCACGATGTAGATCTCGAAGCTGCGGAAGGTCTGCGACTGGATGTTGTTGGCGACCGACGTCAGCTCGTCGGCAGAGATGGCGGACACCACGCTGGAGCTGAGCATCAGCAGGATGAACTGGCTGGTCAGCGCCGGATAGACCGTGCGCAGCGCCGGCTTCAGCACGACGTAGCGGAAGACCTGCAGCGGCCGCAGGCCCAACGCCAGCCCGGCCTCGATCTGGCCCTTGTGGATGGATTCGATGCCGGCGCGGATGATCTCGGTGGCATAGGCGCCGACATTGACGACCATCGCGATCAGCGCCGCCACGTCCGGCGACAGCCTGAGGCCGATGCTCGGCAGCCCGAAGAAGATCAGGAAGATCTGCACCAGGAAGGGCGTGTTGCGGATCACCTCGATATAGGCGTTGATCAGCCAGCGCACCGGCTTCGGCCCGGAGGTCTTGCCGAGGGCGCAGGCGATGGCGATCACCAGGCCGATGGCCATGGCGCCGAACGACAGCCTGACCGTCAGCCAGGCGCCGTCGAGCAGGTAATCCCACGACGCGAACACCGCGTCGAATTGAAAATCGTAGGTCACGGGCGTTCCTCCGCATCCGCGTCGCGCCGCCCTTCAAGGCCGGCGTCGCGCGGATTGCCTTTGTCCGCTTGGGCTGTCGTCCGGGAAAGCCTCACCCGGATCGCCGGGACGCCGCGACGACGACGGTCCCGCTCTCTCAGTGTTCGTACACGGTAATTGGATCGATCCAAAAGCGCAACGGGAAATGAGGAGTGTCGTGATAATTCGTGTTCCAGACATTTGATTGGGTCCCGCATGTGCGGAAACCTTCCAGCGGCGCAGGGCGTTTCACCGGAACGCCGCCCAAACGCCACCCTCGAGGAGCCCTCGGACATGACCGCAGGAACCAGCGCCGTCAGGAGCACCGCCGCGGTGAGCAGCCTCGTCCCCGCCCGGATGGACCGGCTGCCCTGGGCGCGCTTCCACTGGATGGTGGTGGTCGGGCTGGGCGTCAGCTGGATCCTGGACGGCATCGAAATCCAGCTGATCTCCGCCTCCGGCTACAAGGAAAGCTTGGGCATGTCGAGCGCGGAGGTCGGGTTCGCCGGCACCATCTATCTGATGGGGCAGGTGGTGGGCGCGCTGGTCTTCGGCCGGCTGACCGACCGCTGGGGGCGCAAGAAGCTGTTCATCACCACGCTGGCGCTCTACCTGATCGCGTCGGGTATCGCCGGCTTCGCCTGGACGCCCTGGTTCCTCTATGTCTGGCGCTTCATCGCCGGAATGGGCATCGGCGGTGAATATGCCGCCGTCAACTCCGCCATCGACGAACTGATCCCCGCGCGCTTCCGCGGCCGGGTCGACATCGCCGTCAACGGCACCTATTGGGGCGGGGCGATGATCGGCGCGGTCGGCAGCGTCTTTCTGCTCGACCATTCGCTGGTCCCGGAAAATCTCGGCTGGCGCATCGCCTTCTTCATCGGCCCGCTGTTGGGCCTCATCATCATCTACCTGCGCCGGCACATCCCGGAAAGCCCGCGCTGGATGGTTACCCACGGCATGGAGGACGAGGCGGAGCGCATCGTCGACGACATAGAGGCCAGCGTGCGCGCGCAGGGCAAGGCGCTGGCCCCGGTCGATCCCAAACGTGCCATGCACATCATTCCGGAAGACCATGTGTCCTGGGCACAGCTGGTCGACGTGTTCTTCCGGCAATACCCGTCGCGCACCTTCCTGGGCGTGACGATGATGGTGACGCAGTCCTTCCTCTATAATGCGATCTTCTTCACCTATGCGTTGGTGCTGCAGAACTTCTATCACCTCGATCCGTCGCGGACGGCGGTCTATTTCTTCCCCTTCGCCGCCGGCAACCTGATCGGGCCGCTGCTGCTGGGGCCGCTGTTCGACACGGTGGGGCGGCGGCGGATGATCTTCGGCACCTATCTGCTGGCGGGCGTGGTGCTGCTGGTCTCGGCCTTCCTGTTCCGGCAGGGGGTGCTGACGGCGAACACGCACACGATCTTCTGGTGCGTCTCCTTCTTCTTCGCGTCGGCCGGCGCCTCGTCCGCCTATCTGACGGTCAGCGAGATCTTCCCGCTGGAGGTCCGGGCGCAGGCGATCTCCTACTTCTTCGCCATCGCCCAGGTGGTCGGCTCCACCGGGCCGCTGCTGTTCGGCTGGCTTGTGGGGGAGGGGGCGGAGCGCGACCCGCTGTTCTGGGGCTATGTGGTCGGATCGGTGGTGATGATCTTCGGCGGGGTGGTCGCCCTGGTCTATGGCGTCGACGCCGAAGGCAAGGGGCTGGAGGACATCGCCGAACCGCTGACCAAGGCCGACCGCCACCGTGGGGTAGGGGAGGCGGCGGCGGAGACGATCTGACGGCGCTGAGCGGTCATTCCAGCCAGTTTTCGACGGAAAGGCCGCGAACGCGCTGGAATTCCCGCATGTTCGCCGTCACCAGGATGGTGTCGAGCGCGCGGGCATGAGCGGCGATCAACAGATCGTTGCCGCCGATGGGATGGCCGGCAGCCTCCAGTTCAGCCCGAATGCTGCCATACTCGGCATCGGCTGGCAGGTCGAAGGGAAGCACGGCCACATCGGACAGCAGATCTTCGACCCGCCTGGACAGCTTCGCCGACGCCTTCTTGGCTGCACCGTACCGCAGTTCCGCCGCCACCACGATGCTGGTGCAGATCGCATCCTCCCCGACACGCCGCACATGCCCGGCCACCTTGCCGGATGGGTTCCTGACAAGGTCGCTCATCGCGTTGGTGTCGAGCATGTAAAGCATCAAAAGATGTCCTTTGGGGCGACAGGCTTGTCCTCGATCTCCGGGAATTCCTCATCCAGCGGTTCCCAGCTTTCAAGCAGCGCCAGAAGCCCCTTCTTGCGAACCGGTTCGATGATCAGCCGATCCCCGTCGCGGCTGATGAACACCGACTCTCCGGGGAGTTCGAACTCCACCGGAATGCGGACGGCCTGGCTGCGGTTATTGCGGAACAGGCGGGCTTCCTTGCGCTGTGGCGCTGCCGGCTGCGGCATGTCACGACCCTCCTTGTATATGCCAGATACATATGCCAATAACATATGTCATG
The DNA here is from genome assembly GCF_008364795.1 of Azospirillum oryzae. GTDB lineage: Bacteria > Pseudomonadota > Alphaproteobacteria > Azospirillales > Azospirillaceae > Azospirillum > Azospirillum oryzae. The sequence goes on from NZ_VTTM01000015.1 coordinate 157,320, forward strand.
GAGGGGGCAGGGTCAATCGCGTGTCGTCTCCGGCGCGCGGGCGCCGTTCAGGAACAGCCGCACCGCCTGCCGCACATAGCGGTCGAGGTCGGGGATGGCGGGCGCGCTCTGCGGCAGGATCAGGCGGCGGATCACCAGATTGCCGGTGACCATGCCGAGGAAGGCCTGTGCCGCGGCGGCCGGATCGTCGATGCGCAGGTCACCGCGGTCGGACAGCCGCCGCAGATACTCGGCCAGACGGACGATGGCATTCTCCGGCCCGATGCGGAAGAAGGCCTCGGCGATGTCGGGCACGCGGTCGCCCTCGGCGATCAGGATGCGGACGGTGGCCGTGGTCTCCTCGTTCAGCAGCGCCTTGACCAGATGCAGGGCGAAGGCGGTCAGCCCGGCTTCCGGCGTCACGCGCTCGTCGCCTTGCGCGGGGGCGAGGCCGGAGAGGATCATGGCGTTATCCTCCTCCATGATGGCGCGGAACAGCCCCTCCTTGTCGCCGAAATGCTCGTACAGCGTGGCGCGGGACCCGCCGGCGACGGCGATGATGTCGCTCAGCGTCGTCTTCTCGAACCCCTTTTCGATGAACAGCCGCCGGGCTGCCGTCAGGATCGCCTGCCGGCGCGCCATGCCGCGCGGACCGCAGGTGGCCGGTCCGCAGATGGCCGTTCCGTTGGCGGGTGAGTCCGGCGCGGTATCGGTCCGCGCCTTATGGCTGCTGGTCATCGTGCATTCCCTTCCGGTGCCGCGGCCGGATTGTTTTTGATTCCGCACCTTTCCAGGGGGCCCCCTGCCGCACATCTCTGTCGGACATCTGAGGATCCCTCTTGCGCGGTGCAGCATTCTGACTGTATCGTCTGGTACACTGTACTGTATGAGACAGTACTAAGCAACGGGGATGTGCCGGACCGCCTGACCCCGCAACGTAGCAGGGAGACGGATCCGCCGACGCGCGGCGCCGAGACGAGGTAGATAGATGTCCAAATCCAAGCCATTCATGACGCTGGCCGCGGCGGCCTGCCTGATCGCGCTGCTCGCCGGCTGCAACCAGCAGAAGCAGGCTGCCGGCCAGCCCCAGGGTGCGGGCGGCCCGCCCGAGGTCTCTGTCGCCACCATCGAACCTCAGCGCCTGACCGTGACCACCGAGCTTCCGGGCCGCACCGCCGCCTACCGGATCGCCGAAATCCGGCCGCAGGTCAGCGGCATCGTGCTGAAGCGCCTGTTCCGCGAGGGCAGCGAGGTGAAGGCTGGCGACCAGCTCTATCAGATCGACCCCGCCACCTACGAGGCGTCGCTGGCGAGCGCCCAGGCCGATGTCCAGAAGGCGGAGGCGAACCTGCAGGCCGCCCGCAACAAGGCGTCGCGCTACGGCGATCTGGTGAAGAACAGCGTGGTCAGCAAGCAGGACTTCGACGACGTCCAGGCCTCGCTGAAGCAGAACGAGGCGCAGGTCGCCGCCGCCAAGGCCGCCTATAACCTCGCCAGCATCAACCTGAACTACACCAAGGTGTTCGCCCCCATCTCCGGCCGCATCGGCAAGTCGGCGGTGACGGAGGGCGCGCTGGTCACCGCCAATCAGGCGACGGCCTTGGCCACTATCCAGCAGTTCGACCCGATCTATGTCGACGTGACGCAGACCGCCTCGCAGCTGATGAAGCTGCGCGAGGATATGGCGACCGGCCGCATCCGCCCGGCCGAGCCCGGCAAGATTCCGGTGACGCTGTTCCTGAACAGCAACGGCAGCGGCGACGACACCGCCTATCCGGCGAAGGGCGAGCTGCAATTCTCCGACGTGACGGTGGATGCCGGCACCAGTTCGGTCCAGCTGCGCGCGGTCTTCCCCAACCCGAACAAGGACCTGCTGCCCGGCCTGTTCGTCCGCGCCCGCGTCGAGCAGGGGGTGGCCGAGAACGCCATCACCGTGCCGCAGGCCGCTGTCGCCCGCGGGCCGGACGGCTCCGCCCGCGTCTGGGTGGTGGGGGCCGACAACAAGGCGAACCCGCGCACCATCAAGACCGAACGCGCGGTCGGCAATGTCTGGCTGGTGTCGGACGGGCTGGCCGTCGGCGAACGCGTGGTGGTCGAGGGCCTGCAGAAGGTCAAGCCGGGTGCCGAGGTGAAGCCGGTGCCCGCCCAGAACGCCCTCGCATCGTTGCCGGAAAAGGCCGCTTCGGCCCGCTGATCCCAGGATCCCGTCCGCAGGATACCGTCACATGTCAAAATTCTTCATCGACCGACCGGTCTTCGCCTGGGTCATCGCCATCGTCATCATGATGGCGGGCGCGCTGGCGATCCTGCGGCTGCCCGTCGAGCAATATCCGAAGATCGCGCCGCCGACGGTGTCGATCACCGCAAGCTATCCCGGCGCCTCGGCCAAGACGCTGGAGGACACGGTCACCCAGGTCATCGAGCAGAAGATGACCGGGCTCGACCATTTCCGCTACATGTCCTCCAACAGCGACTCCTCCGGCAACGTCACCATCACCCTGACCTTCGAGCCGGAGGCCAACCCCGACATCGCCCAGGTCCAGGTCCAGAACAAGCTGCAGCTGGCGACGCCGCTGCTGCCGCAGGAGGTCCAGCAGCGCGGCATCCAGGTGTCGAAGGCCGGCAACGACTTCCTGCTGGTGGTCGGTTTCGTGTCCAGCGACGGGCGTCTCAGCCAGGGCGACATCGCCGACTACGTCACCTCCAACCTCCAGGACACGCTGAGCCGCGTCGAAGGCGTGGGCGACATCACCGTCTTCGGGCCGCAGCATGCCATGCGCATCTGGCTGGACCCCGATGCGCTGAACAACTTCGCGCTGACCACCACCGATGTCTCCAACGCGATCAAGACCCAGAACGCCCAGGTCTCCGCCGGCCAGCTCGGCGGCGCCCCGGCCGTGCAGGGCCAGCAGATCAACGCCACCATCACCGCCCAGTCCCGCCTGCAGACGCCGGAGCAGTTCGGCGCCATCCTGCTGCGCGTGAACCCCGACGGGTCGCAGGTGCGGCTGCGCGACGTGGCGCGGATCGAGATCGGGTCGGAGACCTACGAGATCAACGCCGCCTACAACGGCAAGCCGGCGGCCGGCGTCGGCATCAAGCTGGCGACCGGGGCCAATGCCCTGAACACCGCCGCCGCGGTCAAGGCGCGGGTGGCCGAACTGCAGCCCTTCTTCCCGGCCGGCATCGAGGTCATCTACCCCTACGACACGACGCCCTTCGTCCAGCTGTCGATCCACGAGGTGATCAAGACCCTGTTCGAGGCGATCGTCCTCGTCTTCGTCGTGATGTACCTGTTCCTGCAGAATTTCCGCGCGACGCTGATCCCGACCATCGCAGTGCCGGTGGTGCTGCTCGGCACCTTCGGGGTGCTGTCGGCCTTCGGCTTCTCCATCAACGTGCTGACGATGTTCGGCATGGTGCTGGCGATCGGCCTGCTGGTGGACGACGCCATCGTCGTGGTCGAGAATGTCGAGCGCGTGATGAGCGAGGAGGGGCTTTCCCCGCGCGAGGCGACGCGCAAGTCGATGGACCAGATCACCGGCGCGCTGGTCGGCATCGCCCTGGTTCTGTCGGCGGTGTTCGTGCCGATGGCCTTCTTCGGCGGGTCGGCCGGCGCTATCTACCGCCAATTCTCGTTGACGATCGTCTCGGCGATGGCGCTGTCGGTGCTGGTCGCCCTGGTGCTGACGCCGGCGCTCTGCGCCACCATCCTGAAGCCGGTCACGGCTGGCCATGGCCACGCCCGCGGCGGCTTCTTCGGCCTGTTCAACCGCGGCTTCGACGCCGGCAGCCGGGTCTATGTCCGCGGCGTGCGCGGGGCGGTGAACCGGCTGGGCCGCTATTTCATCGCCTATCTGCTGATCCTCGGCGGGCTGGGCTACCTGTTCCTGCAGATGCCGTCCTCCTTCCTGCCGACGGAGGACCGCGGCCAGCTGTTCGTGCTGTGGTCGGCGCCGCCGAACGCCAGCTCCCAGCGCACCGCCGAGACCGCCAAGGCCGTCACCGCCTATTTCCTGGAACAGGAGAAGGACAGTGTCGAAGGCCTGTTCACCATCGTCGGCTTCAACTTCTCCGGTCGCGGCCAGAATGCCGGCATGGCCTTCGTCCGGCTGAAGGACTGGAGCGAGCGCACCCTGCCGTCGCAGAAGCCGCAGGCCATCGCCGGCCGGGTGATGGGGGCGATGTCGAAGCTGAAGGACGCGGTCGTCTTCTCCTTCCTGCCGCCGTCGGTTCCGGGCCTCGGCAACGCCACCGGCTTCGACCTTCAATTGGTCGACCGTGGCGGGCTGGGTCATGACCGGCTGATGCAGGCGCGCAACCAGCTGCTCGGCATGGCGGCGCAGAACCCCAAGCTGGTCGGCGTCCGCCCCAACGGGCTGGAGGACACGCCGCAGTTCAAGCTGGACATCGACCGCGAGAAGGCGAGCGCGCTCGGCCTGTCGCTCAGCGACATCAACACGACGCTGTCGGCGGCCTGGGGCTCGTCCTACGTCAACGACTTCATCGACCAGGGCCGGGTGAAGAAGGTCTATCTCCAGGCCGACGCGCCCTACCGCATGCAGCCCAGCGACATCGACCGTTGGTACGTGCGCAATGCCAGCGGCCAGATGGTCCCCTTCTCCGCCTTCACCACGGCGCAGTGGATCTACGGCTCGCCCAAGCTGGAGCGCTACAACGGCTCCTCGTCGCTGAACATCCAGGGATCGGCCGCACCGGGCATCAGCTCGGGCGAGGCGATGGCCGAGATGGAGGCGATGATGCAGAAGCTGCCGCAGGGCATCGGCTACGAGTGGACCGGGCTTTCCTACGAGGAGCGGCTCAGCGGCTCGCAGGCGCCGGCGCTCTACGCCCTGTCGATGATCATCGTCTTCCTCTGCCTGGCGGCGCTCTATGAAAGCTGGTCGGTGCCGGTGTCGGTCATCATGGTGGTGCCGCTGGGCGTCATCGGCGCCGTCGTCGCGGCGACGCTGCGCGGCCTGCCGAGCGACGTCTATTTCCAGGTCGGCCTGCTGACCACCATCGGCCTGTCGGCGAAGAACGCCATCCTGATCGTGGAGTTCGCCAAGGCGCTGTACGACCAGGGCATGGAGCTGAAGGAGGCGGCGGCGGAAGCCTGCCGTCAGCGCCTGCGCCCGATCATCATGACCTCGATGGCCTTCATCCTCGGCGTGCTGCCGCTGGCGATCAGCACCGGCGCCGGGTCGGAGAGCCAGAACGCCATCGGCGTCGGCGTGATGGGCGGCATGATCTCCGCCACCGTGCTGGCGGTTCTGTTCGTGCCGGTCTTCTTCGTCGCCGTCTACCGCCTGTTCGTCCGCCGCCGCCCCGGCCACGGCGCCATGCCGCAGCCGGCGGCGGGGGATTGAAGTCACCGCTCCCCCTCTCCCCCCCGGGGAGAGGGGATCTCCACACCCACCCGGCTCGCATCGGTCAGCAGCGTGTCCAGCACCTCGACCAGACGGTCGATGCGGTAGGGTTTCGGCAGCACCATCACCCCGGTGGCGCGGGCGACATCCTCGCTGTAGCCGGTCGCCAGCACGACGGGCAGGTCCGGCCGGAGCCGTTGCGCGGTGCGGGCCAGATCGACGCCGCTCATGGTGCCGGGCATCACCACATCGCTGAACAGCAGATCGAAACCGCCGGCCTCCAGCAGGGGCAGCGCCTCGTCGGCGGTGGCAGTGCGGGTGATGGTGAAGCCGGCATCCTCCAATGCCGTCGCGACGGTCAGCGCCACGATGGGGTCGTCCTCCACCACCAGCACATGGCCGCCGACGCGGGTGGCGCCGGTCTCCGCCATCGCCGGTTCGGCCGCCGTCGCCGGAGCGGTGCCGGAACGGCGGATCAGCAGGCCGATGGTGGTGCCGCGCCCCTCCTCGCTCTCGATCCAGGCGGTTCCGCCGAAATGGCGGGCGAAGCCGTAGACCTGCGACAGGCCCAGTCCGCTGCCCTTGCCGATCTCCTTGGTGGTGAAGAAGGGATCGAAGGCGCGGGCCCGCACCTCGGCCGGCATGCCTGTGCCGGTGTCGCTCACCGTCAGCTGCACGAACTCACCCGACAGCCCGTCGCGAACTCCCTGGGCCGCCCCGGCGTCGCCATGCGCCAGGGTCACGTTGGTCGCCCGGATCGTCAGGGCGCCGCCGTCGGGCATCGCATCCCGCGCATTGACCACGAGGTTCAGCAGGGCCAGTTCCAACTGGGTCGCATCGACCTCCACCGGCCACAGCCCGGTGGAGAAGTCGATCTCCAGCCGGATGTCGGCGCGCAGCGCGCGGTTCAGCAGCTCCGACATGCCCAGCACGCGGTCGCGCAGATCGACCGTCTCGGGCCGCAGCGCCTGCCGGCGGGCGAAGGCCATCAGCTGCTGCACCAGCTTGGCGCCGCGGTCCACCGCCTGCCGCCCGGCATCGACCAGCGGCTGGATGCGCGTGCCCTCCGCCCGCTTCTCGATCATGTGCAGGCAGCCGGACAGCGCCTGCAGCAGGTTGTTGAAGTCGTGGGCGACGCCGCCGGTCATCTGGCCCAGCGCTTCCGTCTTCTGCGTCTGCAGCAGGGCCACCTGGACGCGCTCGCGCTCCGCCACCTCCTCGGCGACGCGGGCCTCCAGCGTGGCGTTGAGCTGCTGCAGCTCCTCCTCCGCCCGCTTGGCCTCGGTGACGTCGCTGCCTTCCACGAACAGGCCGCTGACGCGGCCGTCCTCATCCCGGATCGGCTGATAGACGAAGGTCAGGAAGCGTTCCTCCAGCGGTTCGCCCGGCCGTCGCTGGAAACTGATCGGCATGTTGCGCCCGACGAAGGTCTCGCCGCTGGCATAGACCCGGTCGAGCAGTTCGAAGAAGCCCTGGCCCTCCACTTCCGGCAGCGCCTCGCGCGCCGGGCGGTCCACCAGGTCCTGGCGGCCGACCAACTGCATGTAGGTGTCGTTCGCCAGTTCGAAGACATGGTCCGGCCCGCGCAGCACGCACATGAAGCCCGGCGCCTGCCGGAACAGGGTGCGCAGCCGTTCCCCCTCCGCCGCCAGCCGGGAGTTGGCCGCCTCGACCGCGGCGCGTTCGCGCATCAGCGCCTTGTTGGCGGCGCGCAAGGCCGCTTCGGCGAGCGCGCGTTCCACCGCAGCCCAGGTCCGCTCCGCCACATCCTCCGCCAGGGCGGCGTCGGTGTCGGTCCAATGGCGCGCCTTGGTTTCGTGCAGATAGAGGATCGCCGTCAGCTGTCCCGCCTTCAGCAGCGGCACCACCAGCAGGGAGCGCGCACCGATGCCGGCGAAGGCCGCCGCCGGCCCGCCACCACCGGTGTGGGGATTGGAGATGCGCGGATCGGTGGCGATGTCGTCCACGCGCAGCGTGTATCCCGCCCGCAGTTCCGCGATCAGCGCCGGGCCGAAGCTGTCGAGCAGCCGGGACTCGCCGGCGAGGCTCGCCACCCCGCTGTCGCTCCAGTCGCGCTCGACCGAGATCAGGCTGCCGGTCGGATCGGTCCGGCCATAGCCCGCCCGTGCTACCCCCAGATGGCGGCCGATCGCCTCGGCGGCGGCGGCGGTGATGCCGACCGGGTCGTTCAGCCCGCGCAGCCGCTCCGCCAGATCGAGCTGGAAGGTCAGCCGCCGCTCGGCCAGCACACGGGCGGTGTTCTCGGTGCAGGCGCAGAACATGCCGGCGACGCGGTCGGTCTCGTCGCGCACCGGGCTGTAGGAGAAGGTGAAATAGGTCTCTTCGCGGTAGCCGTGCCGCTGCATCACCAGCAGCCGGTCCTCGTGATAGGTCGCCTCGCCGGCGAGCGCCCGCACCACCAGGGGGGACAGGTCGGGCCAGATGTCGGCCCACACCTCGGCGAAGGGGCGGCCCAGCGCCTCCGGCTTGTCGCCCAGGATCGGGCGGTAGCTGTCGTTGTAGAGGAAGGTCAGCTGCGGCCCCCAGACCGCGAACATCGGAAAGCTGGAGGTCAGCATCAGGTTGACGATGGTGCGCAGCGACTGCGGCCAGTCCTCTGCCGGGCCGAGCGGTGTGGCCGACCAGTCCATCGCCCGCATCCGCCGGCCCATATCCCCGCCGCCGGTGAAGACGTCCGGGCCGCCATGGACGGGGCCGACAGGTGCCGGACTGCCATGAGCCGGACTGCCGGCCCCCCCGGCTTGCCGCAGCCTTGCGGCATCCTGCCAGACCGGATCGGTCATCATGCGACGAACACCGCAGCCGCGGGTTTGCGTCGTCGATGCGCGGCAGTTCGGGAAAAGATGGAGCTTTTCATGCAGATCATGGCGCGAGAATAGGCAATCGCAAGATGTGTGGCAATCAGCGGCCGCTAGCCATTTGGGAGTAGTTTTCTTAATTCGTCATGCCGGCGCGACCTTCGCACCTGTGCCGATGTTGTCGAGATCATCACATCTGCAAACCGCTTCTTGTCCTGTCCGGGATATCGGATGGGCAGCCGTTCATTCTGTACCGCTTTTTGGCCGTACCGCTTTTTTGGAGAACGCCCGTGGGTCCGTTCCATTTGTCCGCGGTTCTGCTGACCTTGGCGGCCACCTTCGGCTTCATCAATCACAAGTGGCTGAAGCTGCCCAGCACCATCGCGCTGTTCTTCGAAGGGCTGGCGCTGGCGCTGCTGGTGAGCGGCGTGGATGCGATCACCGCCAGCCTGGGCGTCGGAACGCCCCGCTGTTCCTTCTGGTGGGGCTGGAGGCGCGGTGGTCGTCACCTGGACGGGGCCGGCCCTCCTCCTGGCCGCCGGGCCGGTCGTGCCGCTGACCCTGTTCGTCCGGCCGCTCAGCCTGACGCCCGCCCTGCTGATGCATATGGGGCATAGCGGCAAATCCAACGCACCGGTCATCCTGACCTGGGCCGGCTTGCGGGGCGGCATCGCGGTGACGCTGACCGATCCGCCGACGCAGGGCAGCCTCGCAGGGGGTGGCGTGGAACTGGCGCCGCTCCGACCACACCTTGAATGGCAACAGTTGGCCGCCAGCCGGCCCCCATTATGGACCGCGCCATGATCCCCTTTTCCGTTCTCGACCTCAGCCCGATCGTCCAGGGGGCGACCGCCGCCGACAGCTTTCGCAATACCCTCGACCTCGCCCGCCATGCCGAGCGTTTGGGGTACAATCGCTATTGGCTGGCCGAGCATCACAACATGCCGGGCATCGCCAGTGCGGCCACCGCCGTGGTGATCGCCCATGTCGCCGCCGGCACCTCGACCATCCGGGTCGGATCGGGCGGGGTGATGCTGCCCAACCACGCACCGCTGATGGTGGCGGAGCAGTTCGGCACGCTGGAATCCCTCTATCCCGGCCGCATCGATCTGGGGCTGGGCCGCGCGCCCGGTACAGACATGATGACGGCGCGGGCTTTGCGCCGCGACATGACCGACAGCGGCGACCGCTTCCCGCAGGATGTCGTCGAACTGCAGATGTATTTCGAGGAGCCGGAGCCCAATCAGCGCATCCGTGCCGTGCCGGGTGCCGGGCTGAAGGTGCCCTTGTGGCTGTTGGGCTCCAGCCTGTTCAGCGCGCAGCTGGCGGCGATGCTGGGACTGCCGTTCGCCTTCGCCTCCCACTTCGCGCCGGATATGCTGATGGAGGCGCTGGCGATCTACCGCGCCCGCTTCGAGCCGTCGGCGACCCTGTCCAAGCCGCATGCCATGGTCGCCGCCAACCTGTTCGCCGCCGATACGGAGGTCGAGGCCCGGCGCATCTTCTCCTCAGCCCAGCAGCAATTCGCCAATCTCCGCCGCGGTACGCCGGGGAAGCTGCCGCCGCCGGTCGACGACATCGACTCCTGGTGGAGCAGCCCGGTCGAGAAGATGATGGTGGACCGCGCTCTCGGCACCATGGCGGCGGTGGGCACGCCGGATCAGGTGGCGGCCAAGCTGTCGGAAATCATCCGCACCACCCAGGCGGACGAACTGATCCTGGCCGGTCAGATCTATGACCACGCCGCCCGCCTGCGCTCCTTCCAGATCGGGGCCGAACTGCGCGAGCGGATCGGGTGAAAACCGGCTTGGGATGAAAAATGCGGCGGCGGCGAAAAAAGCCCTTGCGCGGCATCGGCCAGCCGGCCTATACACCGCCTCCCGCGACGCAGCACGGCCCACAAGGCAGTGACGCTTCAAAGGAAACAGCGGTCCGAACAAGTAAGTGTCGAGCGCCTCGAAAAAAAGAGGTTGACAACGAAAGTAAAGGCCACTAAATAAGCCGAACAAGACGCGGTGATCCAAAACGGAGCGCCGCTGAAATGTTCGGAAGCGACGCGTCTCAGCGTTGTGGGTTCTTTGACAAGTACATACCGTGTTGTGAGAAGGGATGCGCAGGCGGCGGCAGTTGGTAGCCGTTGCGGCCTTG
>NZ_VTTM01000016.1 GCF_008364795.1 Azospirillum oryzae
GAGTACTTGGCCCATAGTGCATCCCTCCAGTCCTGCACGTAGGATGCACCATCAAATGCCGGGACTAAACATCTAGGGCGGCGCCGTCGGCGTCGGACAGTGGGCACCAGGCGCAGGGCCTCAACATCGACGTCGTGGCGGCCGTGGTGGAGATCGAGGCGCCGGCCCGGGCCGGTGCCGGCCAGCTGATCACCGTCGGCATGCCGGCGAGGTGGCCATTCGCCCCTTTCGCGACAGCGGCCGGCCGCTCCATTAATAGATAGCAGCAGGGCAACGCCTGCCTGGACATCTCAGCGCCGGTACGGCGGTCGACCAGGCTGGGCCAGCCGCTTCGCCATGCCCCACTGCCCCAGCGCAAATGCCGCGGCCGGATCAAGAGCCTCCGGAGGTTTGGCATCTGCTGGGCAGCGCCTGTCGATCATTTCTGGATCCTGGACGGGTGATAGCCGGCGGTTTATGGGGCCTCGCTTTATCTGCCGAGCGAGACTACCGCGCGCATGCTCGCCATGCGCGACAATCTTGCTGTTGGTCTGCGCCGTCAGCTTCGCCTCACGCCATCCGGCAAATACCTTGTTCGATGCAAGCGTTCAACACGATGTCCGACAGAGGTTCATGAAGCTCTTCAGGAAAAGTGATGGTTGACATCCACTTCCCCCCATTATCCCGGTGAAGTGGAGCGGTAACAGAAGTGGCATGCTGCCCGTTCATGATCTCTCTCGACACACGGAGGCCGCGAACCTTGAACTCGATACCATGGATGGTGATAGACACATCAACAAGCGCCAACAATTTTCCGCCGACTGGTGCCTTGCGCACAGCAATGACTTCAATCGTGACGGGCTCAGTCTCGTTCAGCACCTTCGCAATTCACTCTACTGATAGATCCAACTTCGAAGAGCCGCGGTTCCCGCACCGTCTCAGCTTCCGCAGACCTCTTAGGCCTTCAACTCAGCAAGGCGCTGCAAGACAGCTTCTTCCCGGACGCTTTCTGCGCGGGCATCAGTCCAGGCGTCCCCGCAGGCGCCGCACGTGGTGACAGGGACCTGCACATCGACGGTCGCCATCAGGACTTCTCCGGGTCCATAGGGGAAACGGACCGGCTGCGTTTCCACGCTGTGGACGAGGTTTGCGCTCCCGCACTTCGGGCAGAGCTTGTCGAGGGGTTCCCCGAAGTCCGTGTTCAACATCACTTTCTGTTTTCCTTAACGAGTATCGAACGCAGGCGGTTTCAGCGACTGACCTACCGGCCCATTATCGCCCACCGGGAGACCCACTCCAAGCTCGTGGAGGAGCTGTCGGTATTTTTCAGGCGGCAATGCCCTCCTTTTCGCGACACTCTGATCCGCCTGGATCAGAGTGTCAGCTTTGCCACCGTTTTCGCATTATCGCATAGAAAGATTTTGCTTCGATGGAAACCCGAACCGTTATGTGCTGCAGTGTAAAACCTTGTTATTTCTCAACCGAAGAGTTATGATCCAAGAAGAGAACAACTTGTTTCCCTGGTGAGAAATGCGTAAACCGCTGATTGTCCGCATTTACAAAAAACCCGATGGTCTTTTTTACGTAACTGATGGCATTCGCGACTACGGTCCGGGAGGCGCTTCACCCGAGACTGTATATAAGAACATACCTGAGGGTGCTGAATTGGTGGATGACCCTACAGCGCAAAATGAAAGTCTTCAGCCTACTCCCGAAGATGAAGGTGTCCCACCGCCCCCACCGCCCCCACCGCCCCCACCGGTCCCAGGTATATAAGCACCATTCCGCAATCTCGGGGCCGCCGGCATTCTACTGGCGGCCCTGATCAACTTCAGAATTCAGGGCGGCCAAAAATCACATATTCTGCTCAAGCCCCAGTTTCTCGCGGGTCTGTGCGTATAAGCTATGTGTGTTGGCAATAACAGAAGAAAACGCAATGAAAAATTTGATTCAAGCCAATTATGAAGAGCGGCTGAACAGCTATGCTGGGCTGATTCACGGGAACGCGCCACCAGGACTCGTAGCTAAATTGGCGATATACTCGTCGCTTATCGAAAATTGTTCTAAACGAAGCGATAAACTCTGGGAGATCGAGCCGTTACTCGATCCACTGATCCGATCGGTCGAGGTTGATCTTCACTTGGCAACAGCCAAGCTGCTTGAGGATCCGCGCCGTAGTGACCGGAGTATTTTCGCGTTTCTCGACTTTTGCATGAAGAACCGGTCGCACATTACTTGGAAATCCGGAACTCCGCCAGAAAGCCTTGTGCAACAACAGCTTAATGACCTCGAAGCGAATCGCGGCACAATTGCGGCGATCATGGCTCGACGCGACAAGTTTTTCGCGCATCTTGACAAGAAATACTTCGCCAATCCGAAAGGAATTTACACAGACTATCCCCTTGATCAAAGTGCAGTCATTAAATTGGTCAATTGCGTTATCAATATTATTTCAGAACATCAAAGTAGTCTGGGTGGTGCGGTTAATTTTCATTTGGGTGAATTTTACGAAATTGGCGTCGACAACATGATCCGCAACCTTGAAGCAGGGCGTCGAGTGAATTTTCCAAATCAGCTAGACAATTCTTGAAAGGTATGGTGCCGCTCACCCGACCGAAATCCTACAAGAATGCGCTGAGTGGCGGAAATATTTTTGTGTGTCTGGAGGTACGCATCAAAACTCCACCTATTCGCGACAGCGAGGCCGCCGACGTCCAGCCGGCGGCCTTTGCCGTTTCCGGGGGCATGGATCGACCGTTTCCGTCAACACCGTTGGGGATGCCAACTCGCAGCCACGCCCATGTTCGCGCCGCATTTTCAGAACCCGGACAACCTGCGCACTTTCCTGTAGTGACCCCGTGCTGGGGATGTGAAACGCGCCAGGGGCGCACAGACGGACGAACGTTCGAGTACTGTTCGCTTTCCAACCACCAAATACGATTCTGCTCGCGCGATCCCAGGCCGGGCTCCAACCACGAACTGCGAATAGCCAATTTAGTTGAAGCGGACACTGGGCAGGCAAAACAGAGTTTGGCGGACGGGACCGACGTTGGTTGCTTTCTATCGGTGGCGCGGCGCCTTCATCGGCACCACCTTGTTCCCGGCGACTGCGGCGACCTCGGCGCGAAGGTTCGCAATGGTGGCGTCCTTCTGTTCGACGGCGAGGGACAATGCCTGGATCTGGTTCGCCATGATGCGGATGGTCTCGCGCAGGGCTTGGTGCGTGGCAGCGGCCTCCTGGGTGCGCTGATCCAGCTCCTCCTTGAGACGCTGGGTCTGTTCGCTGGGGAGCGGCTGGGCGTCGGACTGGCTTCGGGTCCGAACGGCTTCCTGCCATTCGGTGATTACGTCCTTGGCTCGGGCCGCCGTTGCCCGGGGAATGCCGGCCTCGGTGTAGACGTTGTGCCAGGTGAGCTTTCCGTCGGTGCGCTGGGACGTGCCGGCCAGCAACTTCGCCATGGCGTCACGGAGGGCGGCTGCGGTCAATGACTTAACGGACATTGGCGGCCTCCGTGATGACGTTGACGACCGCTTGGCATTCGTCTGCCTTGGCCTTCAGGATGTCGTGCTGAATCGGAGAGATGCGGTTTCGGCGGCTGAGTTGGAGGGTGTCGTCCAGGGTGTGCTTCCACACGGGCAGGTGCTTCTTCGCCCAACATGCGCTGGCACAATGAGGGTCGCAGATGCCGGCGACGGGTTCCCGCCGCTCCGCGGTGCGAAGGTGACGCAGGCAACGGGCCTCCTCGGGGGTGAAGAAGCAGTCGGCGAGGAGACCGGGGAAGAGGCGGACCCGAAGGTGGTGGAGCATCTTGTCGCGGCGCGCCTTGTCCACGACCTTGCCGGGGAAGTCCCCGAGGGTGGCGCGGATGTCGTCGAATTCGGCGCCGATCTGGTCGGCCATCGGACCGGCGACACGAACCCCGCGCTTGTGGTCCTCGTACATCTCGACGATGTCGCTCTGGCGTGCGAGTGCGCGTTCCGCTTCGACCTCGGCGCGGAAGCCGCTGGCCGAGTTGCCGGCGTAACCCTCGAAAATGACTTCGCAGGTATGCCCGTACTGGATCATGCCCCCGACGACACCAAACGGCCGATTGGCAATGTGCCACGCCACAGTGCGGCGGAATTGCCGGGTGTTGAACAGCCACGGCTCACCGTCGGGCCGAGCTGGGATGGCTGGAATGCCCATGTCGATCAGTCGGGGCTGAAGCGTGGCGTTGATATGGTCGCGGAAGTCGTTAACTCGCCCAGCGGCGCGGGACTTGATGGCGAAATCAGTCTTCCGATTGTGAAGATTCACAAACAGCAGGTCGCTGCCAGTCTCTTGGCGGAAATCAGCGGTCAACTCTTCAAGGACCGCGATCGCGCGCGCAACCGATTCAATGACAACCCATTGACGTTTCTCGCCGGACAGGTCGGACCCCTTGAAGGTTGTGCCGTGCAGGTGATGACGAATGACCGCTCCCTGCGCATCGCGAACTGGCCTGCAGCAGCCAACACGAAGGTCCTGCACTTCACTGTCGCGCATGCCTGAGAGATAGGCACAGACAATGTAGCAGGCCGTGATCAGATGACGGCATTCGACTTTGATCGAGTGCATGTCGAACGGGACATGCCAAGGTGAGGAAGCGCCGGGCGGAACCGCCGGGGATGCACCCAAGCCTCCCACAGCCAGTCCGAGTTCACGCACTGCGTCGTCAATAATGTCGCGGTTGGTCTTCACAGACGCCATCGTGATGCCTGTCGCAGCGGCGACGAGGCTCCAGCTAAGGGTAAGGCACCCTCGGCGAGGGAAGGCAGGGAGTGGTCGACGATCCTGGCGCTGCAGATCAAGCCATTCCTGAAGCCGGCGCCGAGCCCCTCCTTTTCCAGGGTGCGGCCGACGCTTCGTCGATTCCTGTGTGACGGAGGCGAACTCCTGTTGCGCTGAAATGACGTCCGGAGCGAAGTGATTTATGTAGACCAACGCCCACCGAAGCAGTGGCCCCATGATGGGCTCCGGAATGCGCTCCGTCAGGTTCTCCTCAGGGTGCTCGTAGCCGACCAAGTCCAGTAGGGATTTGCCGTTCCAGGGAAGGAAGGTGACCGCGTCATAGCTCAACCAGTCGCGCGCCTCGTATAGCGCGTAGAAAATGGTCAAGACATAAGCTTGGTATTTTGGGGTTGTTTTGGCGCCAGACAGAAGCCGCTGAAAAGAGTTCAGGTCGTCTTGTGTAAGATCCGCAAGGCGATGAATAGCCCTCTGGTCCATAAAATCATAGACGCGCCGGATGTGCTCAAGGAGGAATGAAGCGCTCCCCGCACTGATCAACTTTGGGCGCCGTGACCGCCGGGATGTAGGAAGGAGGCGATTCAGACGCTGCATGATCAACTCTTTCGCCGTGAGGCGACGCAGAGGGTCGGCGATGCTGGAGAAGTCGCAACGGCTGCCAAAGGCGGGAGCGTTGTTGCGGAACACGATACAGCGCAGATTCCAGACGTCGTCACCGAAGAGGGGCACTGGCCCGTTGACCGTGCGCCCCTGAACCACTGGGGCATCAGTTGCCCAATGCAGGGACGCGACGTTGGTTTGAAGAACGGCAGGTTTCATGGGGATCACGGGGCCATGGTAAGTTCAGCGGGCAACCAGACAAGGTGTGTGTCAGACTCTGCGATGGCCTTGGCCACTACGATGTCGTGGGTGGGGAAGCGAGGCAGGATCTGCTCCGTAATGCGGAGGTAGGCACGCCCGAACCTTTCAGTCCACGCGGCGAGATTCATCTGTTGCCGTTTGCCCAGCATGTGGTCGAGAAAGGCGAGGAGGGCCGGCAACTTGGAAGCCGTGATGACGGCGTTGCCACATTCCAGGCATCCCCATACGGGTGTTGGGCAGGGTTTGCCTTGGGCGCCGTGGGGAGAATGGTCAAAACCGAGACACCCCGCAAGCCAGACATCAGTCTCACCGCGGGCGACGGACTCCATCGCTGTGGCGTCTTTCCCGACGTCATCTGCGACTTGCCGCGGATTGGCCTGGAGACGCTGTTCAGAGACGCCGTCCAGGATAACGGGGGCGAATGCGGCGTCGTAAGCGGCCGTCAGGCCTGCTTCAATGGTCGCCTCGTGAAGCGGACGCATCGACGGAATGTCTGCGTAGTTCGTTGCCGCGACTGAGCGGGTATGGTCATCAGCGAAGTCAGCAAGATGTCCGTTGACCTTGCGGTAGCGCTCGCTCTTGTGAGTCTTCCGAAGGCGTTGGAGAATGATGTAGGGGAGACGTGCTCCGTCGTCTCCGACGATGGCGTGCCGTTCACAGAAGCGGCGGAGTGCAGAACACTTCGTCGGGCCCGCGGCCCAAACAATGAGGCGGCCAATTTCGCCCTTGTTGTACCCGATGAATAGCCATCCACGGACATCGTCGTCAGCCAGTTGGCGCGACCGTTGTGTGAGGCGCTGCACGACGAGGACAAGCCATCCTGGAGACATGGGCGCATCACAGCGAACCCGCTTCGTCATCTCAGTGTCGCGGCCGGCACGGCGTTTCACGTAGCAGAGATCAGCGTAGCCGTTTCCCTCATTGCGAAGACAATCTGCGCCCAGAGAGCGCACGCACTCGATGGGAAGACCTGTGGATAAAGACAAAAGAACAGTGAATGCGAGAACATCGTCGATATCGAGATGAGCCTGTAGGATCAGTTCCAAGCAGGTGAACCCCGTATGGACTTTGACTTTGCTCACGAGAGGATGCTGCGCCCGTACGAGACCGCGATTGGCAAAGTGCCACACGATGTTGTCCGCGTTGGTCCAACCATTCACGTCCGGATTGCAGCCACGGGCAGTGCGGGCCTCCCCATCAACGGTGATGCGCGCAACAACACGTTCAATGTCACGAGCCGATGCTTCACGGAGCTGGGCCGCAACATACGGCGAGTAGCCGTCGATAGGGGTGGACTTTCCCTTCCCGTGACGGGAAACGTAGGCTAGGCGCGGCTTGATGTGATCCCCGATGTGACCGTGGCGATGGGCAATTTCCAGGAACTGGCGAAACGCCTGCATCCGCACCCACGACATACGTGATGCGGAGCCAAACCGCGTATGCAGATAGTCGTCGAACGCATCAACGTCGTCAGTCACGATGGCGCCCAGGGTCGTCAGGGCTGGGTCGCGGGCATAGCACGCGCCAAGAAAATCTGCAAAGCGGGCAAGCGACTGGGTAATCTGACTAACAGAGCCTGGCGAGCGCAAGGATCCTCCTGGCTGAGTTTCCTCCCACAGGATCGTTGCCGCCGCTGCCGCAATGGCTGGAAGTGGGTAGCTGGTAAGATCGATGGGCGCCGATCGCCCGCCGCTGAAAACGGCTTTGAAGCGCACCCCAGCGACGGTCGGCCTGGGCTGGGGCGGCGCGTCGTCAACTGCAGCGAAGGAGACGCGCCTGTTGTGGAGCGAGACCTTGGCCATCAAAGGGTCTCCTCGTCGTTCAGGAGATCATCAGGGGAACCGAGACGAGCGGACCACTGGTCCACGGCCTGATCGACCAACTCCTGCGCCTCCTCGATGTACGTGAGGTAGATGTAGGTGCTGGTGAGGCTGCGGTGACCGAGGAGGCGACGCAGGCGGTCGAGAGGGTCGAAGACGATGCGGCGGTAGGCACCCTCGTCCAGGTCGCGGCGCTGCTGGCGGAGATCGACGACGCTGCCCAACGAGGCGCGGATCAGTTCGCTCAACATGTAGACCGCGAAGGTGTGACGGAGCGTGTGCGGCGTCACGCGGATGTCGAAGCCGAAACGGGCACACCGCTCGCACGCGCGGATGAACACGGCTTCGAAATTCTCAGGCTCTGTGGGCAAGCCTTGCTCCGTGCACCAGAGGAGGCCGGGTTCAGAGGGGAATCCGTCGTCGCCAATGCTGAACAGCTTGGCCCGATCTTCTGGGCCGATCGCGGCGTAGTCGAGCTTCTTCGTGGCGTGGCCGGCGAGGCGGCAGTGGATGGCCGTCCAGCGGGTAACGAGCAAGAGGTTGTCCAGGCGCCGATAGTGGCCAGCCTGAACGGCCTTGGCGACGGCGTTGTCGCGATCCTCCTGGATGTACGGGAGGACGAAGTCACGGAGCACGCGCCGTGGGATGTGAACGAGCCGTCCCTTTGCGCGCTTCGCCGTCAGATGGGCCAGCTGCATGCGGAAGGTCTTGACGTTGGCGGTGGTGTCCGCAGCGGGATCAGGCAGTTCCGCTTTGAGGATCCGCGTGGCCTCCGTAAGACGCAGGCCTGTGGTCACCAGAAGCTCCGCGAAAGCGGCGTTGCGCAGGGCATTGCGCCCACGGAAGGAGGGGTCAGGGCGTCCGTCCGGAAGGCGGCCGAGCAAGCCGATGTCGCGGAACCGCAGGTAGTCATCCAGGGTGATGCACTTCACCTCCTCGCTCGGGCCGACGCGTTCCAGGAACTGGTTGCTGCGCACGGTGGTGCTGCCGTCGTGCCCTGGAATGTTCGCAGTGGCGTAGCGGTAATCGAACGGCAAAGCGGCGATCAGGTCCTCGCTCAGTGCCCAGCGGTAGAAGCGGTCCAGGGCGGCGATGGCGCGGTTCCAGCTGCGCTCCGTGACGGCGGCCAAGCCAAGCCGACGGGCGCGGTAGTAGCTGCGGAGGTCGTCTTTGCTGGCCCTCAGCAGGGGCGTGCCCCCGCAGCGCTCGTCCAGGAACCGGGCGAACAGGTGGAGGTCGCGGGCGTAGGCGCGCCACGTCCGCGGCGAACGGCAACCGTCGGCCGAGAGGTCGCGGAAGAATTTGTTGAGCACGCGGTCATAGCGACCGGCTGCGTCCAGAAAGAAGGGCATCCCGTCCGGGACGGAGAGGTTTTCCAGAGCCTGCAGCGCCGCCGGCGGCAGTGGCGGAAGGGCGACGCCAGTCAGCGACGTGTCTGGACCGGAACGGCGGAGGGAACCGAGGTCTGTAAAGAACAGTTCCATCGCGTCACCTACGTGACCGGAATCGCGACCTAGGCCAGGCGCCGAGTGCGATCAACGGTGAACGGGATTACCGACATTGGGTTGATCCTGCGCTGCGTTCCTGCTCCGCAGTGTAGAGCCGGGATGAGACCTACACAAGTGCCGTAAATAACGGGACGGCCCTATGAGACTAATGAGCCCGATACAGACTGTAGGGCTAATCCTGTCCGGTGTAGTAGGTCACCGTCGTGTCGGTGGAGCGATGGCCGAGGAGTTGGCGCGACAGCTCGTAATTGCCGGGATCGAACTGCTGACTGAGCTTGCCGGCGAGGTGGCGGAACAGGTGGGGATTGACCGTGAGGCCGGTGTGGTCGCGCACCGCCCGCTCGATCTGCGCCGTCAACGCGGTGATGTGCTTGCAGCCGCCGTCGCGTCCGGGGAACAGCAGGCCGCCGGTGTCCGACGTCAGCAGCGGGCGGTAGCGCGTCAGGAAGTGGTCGATCATCCGCACGAGTGGTTCCGGCAGCACCGCCTCGATCGGCTGGCTGGTCTTGGTCTCCTCCGCCGGGATGACGAGATGGACGACGGCGTGATGGCCGGAGCGGCTGCGGCAGAGATGACGATGGACGTCCAGCCGCAGCAGGTTGAGGCGGCGCAGCGGCACCAGCAGCAGAATCTGCACCGCCACCGCGGTCTGCGCCATCAGGGCTTCCCGGCGGCTGGGCGCCGCCACGCGGTCGGCCTTGTCCATCAACCGCTCCGGCAGGGTGAGCAGGGCCAGCAGGTGCTTGGGGTCGTCGAAGGCGCGCAGACGGGCTCGGTTCTTGTCGGTCATACCCTTGCGTCGGCCGCCGAGCTTGGCGACCAGCTTGTTCAGCCGCTCCAGGTCGGTCTTGGATACCTGAACCCAGTGACGGGCGACAGCCAGCAGGCACTTGGCCTGTTCGATCAGGCCGGGGCTGGCCCCGCCCCGGCGGGTCATCAGCCACAGCAGGGCGGCCTTGAAGCGTTCCGGCACCACCAGCGCCGCCAGCGTGGTCAAGGTCCGGGGTTCCTCACCGGCATGAACGAGGGCGGCGGCGAAACGCAGCACATGGCCGCGGGCGGTCTTCAGTGAGCTGGGGCGCAACGGCCGGGTCGGGCCGAACTCGTCCAGCGGGTCGGCGCCGGACAGCCGCTGCATCCATGCCGCCAGATCGGTGGCAAAGGACGCCGGGAGGCGGTCCAACGGCAGTTGGTAGTCGTCCCGGTTGCTGGTGACCGGCACCGGCGTGATCGGCCAGCCGGGCAGGGCGACGGCGACGGCTTGGTTCCACTGCTGGCGGGCCATACGCTCGACCCGCTGCGGCTTGGCGACCAGCGTGCCGTTCGTTAGCGATGTGGCAAAGGCGGTGAAGGTGGCGTCCGACACGGCGTCCGGCCTGATGTCGTGGTCGGCACAGTACCGCAGGAAACGGGCGAGGCCGCGCTGCATCGCCGGGTCGGTGACCGCCGCGCGGAGGCTGTACCAGGGCTCCGGCAGATGGCAGGCGAGGCGCCGGTGGGGCGCAGCGGTGCCGTAGTGGCGCAGCAGGGTGCCGATAGCGGAGCGGATGTTCTGCCAGCGCTTGAGCGACAGGCCGTGGGCCGCCGGATGGACGGAGGCGATCAGCGGGCGCAGCGCATCGAAGCTGGCCGGGATGGCGGCGAGGTCGCGTCCGACGATGCCGCCGAAACGGCGCAGGGAGGAGGCATGGTCCCGGGCGCGCTGCGGCGGCAGGGCGGGGTCGGCCAGGACGCGCGTCAGCAGGTCGGCCAGGGAGCGCACCGGCGGCATATCAAGCACCGCAGACGGACTGAGCGGAAACTGGGAAGTGGTGGAGATGGTCATCCATGGCCTCGGGAAGACAGGAGTGGACAGGAAGTCCGGATCGGGAAGACGTAGCACGCTTTTGGTTCGAAAATACGAGGGCGACCTCTTCCCGATGATCGTCTAAGCCCTTGCAACTACTGGACAAGGGTGGACAGTGGTGGTCAGCTGGTCCAGCGCTGCCGCAGGAAGATGTCGAGGTCCTTCGGCTGGATGCGGATCTGACGGCCGAGTCGGACGGTGGGCAGGTCGCCCGACACAATCCAGCGGCGGACGGTCTTGACGCTGACCTGCAGGCGCTCGGCGACGTCAGGGATGGTCAGCAGGGCGGGGGGACGGGAGGGGAGCTTGCTCATTGCGGCTTCGGGGGCTGCGTCGGCTCGCCCGAACGCGCCAGGTATTCCCGCGCCGCCATGCGGCCCAGCAGGCGCGCCAGCGCACGCAGGCGCTCGACCGCAGCCTCGGACTCGGGAGGGGTGCAGGGGGCGGCAGTGTCGGGGGAGAGGACATGGTGGGTCATGCCCTCTTCGTGCCAAAGCTGGACTCCTGTGCCGAAAGGGCCAGATCAGCTCTGCGGCGCAGCTGATTTGTTCGGGCCGGTTCGCCGGGCTTTGATGGCGCGCTTCACTGCGGTGCGCAGGGCGTTCTTGGTCGGCGTGTAGCCCAGCGCCTCCAGGCAGAGTTGGAGGAAGTCGACCAACGGCCCGCCGGCGGCCCCGCTCATGTCGTCCCAGGAGGTGCCGGGCGGCCGGTCGCTGATCGCCTCGTAGACGTCCAGCAGGAAGTCGAAAGTCATGTGGTAGCCGGCCGCGGCCTTGTGGCGCGTTCCACCGACGCCGGAGGCGACGCGGTCCGCTTCGGCATCCCGCACCAGTTCGGCCGCGGTCCGCAGCATCAGCACGCCGCTGAAGGCGTCCTCCAGCGCGTGGTCTGCCTGCCCATCCATGATGGCGGCGTTGGGGTCATCCGGCGTCAGTTGCGCGGCCAAGCCCCACAGGAGCTGTGGGACGGGACGGAGGCGCCCATCCTGCGGTGTGTCGTCCTGGATGGCCTCCAGCAGGGCGTCGCAGGCCGCCATGATGCGCTTCATTCGGTCGCGGGTGGCGCTGGGGGCGGGCGTCTGGTCAAGGACTGCGTGGGAGGCTGCCAGGGCCGGAAGTTTCTCGGCGTAGTGGCGCCAAGCCGCAATCCTGCTGGGATCGGACAACTGCAGCCGATCGACGACAGCATCGAACAACAGCCGCCATGGTTCGTCCCGCATTTCCGTCGGCTGAGGTACCTGTTCCGTCATAATGGGTATCGCTGTGATGCCGAAGGTGGATGACGTCGCGGTGTCGCGTCGGATCATACCGGGACCATCCGGCGGCATGAAGGGCGGCTGACGCCGCCCTTCCGCTGCCATGCCCAGCCTTGCCATGCCACGCCGATCCGTGCCACGCCAAGGTTGCATCGAGGCGCCGGTCGGCCCCTCAATGCACCGTGAAGCGCCCGAATTTGGGGCGCCAATCTCCAAGGCCGACCACCTCGCCGGTGGTGCGGATGATGTCCCGGACGTCATCCTCGCTCAGCAGCGATGGCATGAACTGGATGGTGACCGCAGCACTCCAGTCATCGAAGCGCGGCCGGACCCGCATCACCCGCAGGCGCTCAACCCGGACGCCAGTGCGAAAGCGGAAGCGGCCGTCATCCCACAACTTCTCTGGCTCGCGGGGGCCGTCATACTGAAGCGGGATGTTGCCGTCACACAGGATGCCCGCTTTGGCCAGCGGCCCGCGGCGTTTGCGCTTGGCGCCGTCGATCAGCGCCGCCTCGATCAACTCGCCCGGAAGGCAGGGTTCGCCGCCATGCAGGTAGAGTGAGCCAAGGAATTCAAGCTTGGCCATCCGCTCCAGATCGGCCTCCGTCTTCGGCCGCTTGCTGCTCAGCTTCTTGATGTCCTTGACCAGCGGGTCGAGCGGATCGGCCAGCCGGCCGTTGTGCATGAGGAGGGGTGAGACGCCGGTGATCTGGAAGCTCAGGGGCTGATACATCGGGGACCTCCAGCCGCGGACGGGGGCGGCTTGGCTGGGTGTCGGGGAGATTGACCGTGGCCGTGGTGTAGCGGCGGCCGCGCAGCATGCTGGTCACGGTCTCGTGGCAGGGCGCACACAGCGTTGTCACGGCCTCCAGGCTGTCCTGGGTCCAGTCGCCGCGGGGAGGGTAAACGCGGTGGTGTCCTTCCAACTGGTCTGTCGCGTTGCACAGGACGCACCGCCCGCCATCGCGGGCGAACGCATCACGCCGCAGAGCGCGCCATTGAGGACTGGCGAGGTAAGCGGCGTAACCGGCAGGGCCGCGGGCTGGACCCATCGGCGCAGCTGATGGGGACACTGCTGACGGAGAGATGTTCGCCGCTGATGTGTTTGTCGGCTTGCATGGGCTCATGCCGATCCATTGGTTCGTTCTGATCGACAAATACCGATCTGGTAGATCGTGGTCAAGGCGCCATAACGGCGTAATGATCCGGATCATGCCATTAAGCTTGAAGCAGCGTGTCGGGTTGAGGGTTAAGGAGGCGCGGGCGGCCCGCAGCCTCACCCAAGAGGCATTGGCGGATCTGGTCGGCCGGACGGTCGAGGCTGTGTCCAACATCGAACGAGGCCGCACCTTTCCGACGATCGAGACGCTGGAGCAGCTTGGTCGGCATCTTGACATGCCGATTCAGTATTTTTTCGAGGATGCCGACCAATCTATCGAAGATAAGAGATTTATATTAGAAGGGCGAGTGAAAGCCATAGCCAGAAGGCTAAATCAAGAAGATTTGGAATTGGCAGTTCTGCAGATGACGGCAATGTTAGAGGTTAGGCATCCGAGATCTGGTTAAATGCAGGGCGTTGTCAAGATTATGATTTTCCATATGGCGTAAGCGCCAAAATTGTTCTGTGAAATCAGCAGAAATATTGCTTAGATCGGTGGAAGTCGAGTGTAGTCAGAGTTGCCTTGACAATGAGGTGGCTCCGAGCGCCGACCGAGCAATTGTATTTTTTTGCCGAGAGGTGCGGGCAATGTAGGGGGGCCGCGCACAATAGCATTTCCAGAAGCCCGATCTGCGCTGATGCGTCCCCGAGTGGTGGTGCATGGCAGCTCGGGCAGGCCCCCCACTGGAAAACAAACCATGTATGACAACGTCATCCGCCCGAAGGCGTGGCTGGACTTCAATGATGCGCCTAACCAGATCGAAATCCCGGACTCACCGCAGCAGGAAGGGGCAAAGGACGCCATCAAGGAGATCCTGCTGGGCGCCTTGCCTGACGTGCTGACCTACCTACTGCCGAAGGGCAAGCGCGTCGGGCGGAAGTTTGTCATCGGCAACACTGCGGGTGAGCCGGGCGACAGCCTGGAAATCGAGCTAACGGGCGAAAAGAAAGGCGTCTGGTGCGACCACGGCAATGCAGCCGAGGGGCAGACTGGCGGCGACATCCTGTCCCTGTGGGCCGCTTGCCACAGCATGAACGCCAGGACGCAGTTCCCGCAGGTCCTGGAGTCCGTCAAGGCATGGCTCGGCGGAATGAGCGACCGCTATGTCAACGCGACGCCGACGCCAGGAGAGCCGAACAGCGACGACTGGCAGCCGATGAAGGTGCCGCCGACGGACGAGCTGGGCATGCACACCGGCATGTGGGTCTATCACGACATGGCCGGCGCTGAAATCTGCCGCGTCTACCGTTACGATCCGGTCGACCCGAAATCGGGCGAGGTCAAGAAGACCTATCGCCAATGGTTCACCCGCGAACGGCGCTGGTCGGCACCGCAGGACCCGCGCCCCCTCTATCGCATGCCGGAGCTGGCGAACGTCGGCGAGGTCATTCTGGTCGAAGGCGAGAAAGCCGCCGACGCTTTGTGGGCTATCGACATGCCAGCGACGTCGGCGCTAGGCGGAGCGAAGGCGCCGACCGACAAAACCGACTGGTCGCCGTTGGCCGGCAAGCGCGTCGTCATCTGGCCCGACAAGGACAAGGTGGGCTGGGAGTATGCGGAGAAGGCCGGCGAGGCAATTATGCGGGCCGGTGCGGCGTCTGTCGCCATCCTGACCCCAAAAGAACAGTGGCGCGACGGCACCGAC
Source organism: Azospirillum oryzae (assembly GCF_008364795.1). Taxonomy (GTDB): domain Bacteria; phylum Pseudomonadota; class Alphaproteobacteria; order Azospirillales; family Azospirillaceae; genus Azospirillum; species Azospirillum oryzae. The sequence continues at coordinate 14,843 of NZ_VTTM01000016.1, forward strand.
GTCGCCGATCTAGCTGCGCCCCACGACCCGAACGGCAAGGGCATGGGCTGGACTCCGGACAGCATCCGGGCGTGGGTGCGCAGCAGTACGAGGAAGGTCGCCGCTGCCCTTAATCCGTCGTCGGGCTACCCCGGCTTGGCGGCTATTTCTCCAGCTCGCGACATGTTCCGTGGCGCCGCGAAAGCGCGCCAGTACTTGGCGGATGGCATCCTTCCACTCGGCATGGTGACGCTCTTTTCTGCTATGGGAGATGCCGGCAAAGGCATGATGACGCTCGACTTGGCGATTAAGGTGGCTGCTGGAGCGCCTAGCACCGCCTTCGGCGGCGAAGAGACAGCGTTTGGCGGTCCAATCAAGACGATGGGCAAAGTGGTCATGTATCTTGGGGAGGATGACTCCGACACCATTCACGAGCGACTTCGCAACCTCGACCCCGGCAATCGCCATTGCAGCAATGATAACCTTAAGATCGTGCCCCTGATTGACTTTGGCGGCGCTCAACCCCTGGTAACGATGAACAAGGGGCAGGTGAGTACGACCCCCTTCTTCGATCAGATTCAGCGCGACTTGATGGCCATTGAGGAGCTGAAGCTGGTGGTGATCGATCCGCTTCAGGTATTCCTGCAAGGCGACCTCACGACAGATACCACTGGCGCTGCCTACGCAATGGCCCAGTTCGCGCGCCTCGCCCGTGAAACCGGGGCAGCCGTTATCATCAATCACCACATGCGTAAGCCCGCCAACGGCAAGTCGGTCACCACTCCCGAGCAAGCGCGTGAGGCGATCCGCGGCACGTCTGCTTTGGTCGACGGTGTGCGTTGTGCTTACGCGTTGTGGCCTGCCGAAGAAAGTGTCGCACGATCGATTCTGAAGATTCGTGACCGCTGCTATTCTCCCAATCAGGTCCTGCATGGCGCGGTCGTCAAAGCCAATGCCAAAGCCGACCGCGAGACACGGACCTATGTCCGCAACGAAGTCGGCCTCCTCGTTGACATCACCCACCAACTTCGCGGAGGTCGACAATCTGAAGAATTGCTGATGGAGTTGATGGTCGACAAGATTCGGCATTATGCTGAAGCCGGGCATCCATTTCAGCATACCGGTAAGGATCAGGGGGTGTATCCGAATCGTAAGCTGCTGGGACAGGTGCTTTCCAAGTCATCGCGGGACATCCTCGAGGGTATCGTTAGAAAGCTCCTTGCTTCTGATCGCATTCGCAAGTGTGCTGCGAGGGGGAGTTCTGTACCTAAGTGGCTTGATGTACCAGGTGGGCCTTTTGCTCGCGGTGTCGGACGTGTGAAGGCTGGCGCACCGGAACCGGTCGAGGATGCCCGCGTCGATGATGGTAGCGATGAGGAGTAGCCGAGGTTAGGAAATATCCCCGGTTCCCGCGTCCCCAGCGGGGATCAGAGTTGCCGGGGATTGCCTAAGTCGTTGATCTGGTTCAGATAGTTCGGTGGTTGCTTGATCCCCGTCCCCATTTTTTGTCCCGGCGTAACCTGTTGATCTAGCGGGGGAATTTGTTCCCGGGGATCGCTATCTTTAGATAGATGAAGGCATCGGGGATGCCTTCATCTAAAGCTCCGGAACGAACCGTTTGGGACAGGTTCGCTCCGGAAAGGTGACCGAGGCAGAACTATACATTCGGAAGTTCTGATTCTTCAGGGATGGCTCTATGCGACTGACGTCACCGTCGCCGTAAACAGCTCGTTCCGGTCTTCGTCAGTGGCGGCTGGCGGCATCAGCGCATCCTGGAACAGGCGGCGCTTTCGGACAAGCAGGGCATTAAGATTGCGGTCAAAAGCCGAGCAGCCCTCGCCCAACACCGCCATCGGGATATGCACGAACACCGGCTTGGTCTGGCCAATCCGCAAGGCCCGGCCGGTGCACTGATCCTCTACGGCCGGGTTCCACCACCGTGAAAGGTGGATGACGTGGTTAGCACGGGTCAGCGTCAAGCCGACGCCACCAGCCCGGGGCGACAGGATCATCGCGTCGAATCCATCGGCGCCGGCTTGGAAGCGGTCGACCCGCGCTTGTCTTGCGGCTCCAGCCACTTGGCCACTGATGATCATCGGAGGGGCCGTCAGCCGATAGCGGCGCTGAAGGATGCCGGCTAAGCGTGCCTGCATCGCCAGATCGTCGAGGAAGATCAGGGCGCGCTCGCCTTTCCGGGCGATGTCGTCGAGGGCGGTGAAGGTAGCCGCCAGCCGTGCCGATGCCGCGATGAAGGCATCGTCGCCGCTGATGCTGTCGGGATCGGGATGGAGTGAAATGGCGCGCAGCCGTTGCAGAGCCCCCAGCATGGCACCGGCCTTCTCTGCCGTCCGGGCTTCGGCAATCACCGATTCATAGGCGTTGCGTTGCACCGGCGGCATCGGTGTTTCAAGGACGATTTCCTGCGGCAGTGGCAGGTCGGGCAGACGATCCTGTTTCAGCCGCCGCAGCAGAAGCGGCGCCCGGCCGCCATGCCAGGTATCGAGCGAGGATTTCAGGCGCTTCAGGCGTTCCGGGTCGGGAGACCGCTCATAGTCGGCGCTGAAGCCCTTCAGTTCGCCAAGCACAGCTGGGTGAACGGCGTCGGTGATGCACCACAGGTCGGACAAGCGATTTTCGACCGGCGTGCCGGTCATGGCGATGCGGAAATCGGCGTTCATCGCCTTAGCGGCATCGGTCAGGCGTACGCCGGGCGTCTTGATCTTCTGTGCCTCGTCGAACAGCATGGCAGCGAAGCGCACCTTGCCGAAATCGCGATCGTAGTCGCGCAGGGTCTCATAGGTGGTCAGCACCCAGTCGGCGGTCTGCAACGCGCCGACATTGAGCGCCGGGCGCTCGTCCTCTGTCCGGCACTTCAGCGCGGCCAGCCCCCGTCCGAAGGCCTCCGTGCAGTTGCCGAGACCGGGGGCGGAGAGATGGCGGTCGGCCTCTCCCCGCCAGTTCTGCAGGAGGCCGGTGGGGGCGACGACGGCGACCGGCGCATGCGGGATGACGCCCTCGGCCATGCCAGTGCGGAGCCAGGCAAGAAAGGCCAGCCCCTGCAAAGTCTTGCCCAACCCCATGTCATCGGCCAGCAGAACGCCTGGCCGACCCATGGTCCAGGCTTGCTGCAGCCAGGACAGCCCTTCGGTCTGATGGGGCTTCAGTGGCGTCGCCAGCGCCGGCGGCAACGGCCTGGACGGGGCGGGGCGGGGGGAGAACTGCCCTTCGACCTCCACCGCTTCCTCGTTCGGGCGGATCAGCAACGCCTCCGGCCCGCTTTCCCCGTCGGGCTTGGGCGGAGCTTTGGTTGAAGCCTCCTTGGGCAGGCGGCTGGTAGCCAGATCGTTCAGCGCTGCGAGCGTGTCGGTGGTGGCGGGGATGGCGACATCCTGACCGTCCACCGGAACCGAAACGCTAGGCAGGCCGGCGCCGATGGCATTCTCCACCTGCACGCGTAGCGCGTCGGCTTCCTCCGCGGTCAAGGGGACAGTCCGGTCGCCGACCATCAAACCTGAGGGGGAGTCCTCTTGGCCGTCCCCGTCCTTTGGGTCAGCGCCCCGTCCGCCGCCAGCCGCACCGCCATCTCCGAACCAGTCGGTACGGGAGAGCGGCACCCATGGGACGACCCGTGGCCGCCATAGCCCGAGCCCGACCACCCGGTCGGCATAGTCCGCCGTCTCGCGGAAGACCGATTCCAGCACGGTGTCGTCGATGTCGGGGCCCAGCGCTTCGCGCAGGAAGGCGCGGGGAGCCGCGAACAGCGCCCGCTTGGTCGCCGGTGGGGCCGACTGCACTCGTCGTACCTCGTCCAGGGCACGGCGCAGCACCGGCGTCGTCACCGCGTACCAGTTGCTGCCAAGGGCGTAGACCGGCCGGGCAGTGGTGAAGCGGTTGAACTGGTCCTCGCCGAAGCCGCGTTGCCGGTCCTCGGTCAGCAGCGGTTGGTCCGGGGCGTCGCTGGTCCGGTGGAGGATGGGGACCAGCCGGAGGCTGTCGCCTTCACCCTTGAGGTCCAGCGAGAAGGAATCGGCAACGGCGATGGTCATCGCGCCGATCATTCCACCTGCCTCGGCCATGCAATCGTCGACCGCGGCCGGCAGGACCTCGCGCAGGGCCGCCACTGCTGAGAAGCGGGCGCCCTGGTCGTCGGACGGAGACTGGTTCACACGGTCGGCGGCTTCCGCAATCTGGTACAGCGCATCGGGCAGCCGGCCCCACTCCCCGCCGATCCGTAGGAAGGCCCCAATCCGCTTCGCCCCGACCGCGGGCTGGCCGGTCGGGCGACGCCATTCCAACTCCACCGCGTAGGACGGGCTGGTGATTACACCGCGCGTCCGCAAATGCGCGACCACCGGGGCAGGGGCGGGAAGGCCGAGCAGGCCGGCTTCCCGGTTCGACAAGCCGGCGACCGCCCGATGCTCCACCAGCAGCAGGTCGCCCTCGGCTATGGCGACCTCGGCGGCGATCAGCCGTTGCGCCAGATCGACGCCGGGCAGCAGGGCATCGGGGACCCCGACCGCCCACTGGTCGACGGCCAGTGAACCGCTCGCACCGGTTACCCGGATTTCAAGGCCCGTCGGTTGAGGCTCTGCTGAAAAACGAAGCGTCATTTCGGCATCCAGTCGCGATGGGTCAGATGGATCCCCGCCCGGTCGGCCAGCATCCGCGCGACGCTGCCTTGCCAGCGGCTGCTGTCGGAGCCGACATGGCTCAGGCCGCTGGAATCGCGATTGCCATTCGATCCGTATTGCGGGTTGGGCGGGAAGGGGAGGCATGTGCCGATTACATCGCTACGGGAATACTCGCGCAGATAAAGTTTTGGAGCCGTCTTCCAGTCCAGTGGCCAAGCCCTGAGTTTCCCGTTGTGGCTCCATTCGCTGAAGACCGTATTTTTCACCCTCAGCAGGAGAACCGACTGATCCCCGTTGCCCCTCAGTCGGGCAAAGCCGCCATTCAGTTCGCGTACCGATCTTGCAGACGTGTGGACGGCGGCACCCAGCGCCAGCCACGCATCGTCGATACCGCCGGCTTCCAGGCAAGCGGACCAGAATGCTTCCCGGTATCGCCACTGCTTGTCGTAGGCGTATTCGCCGATGACCTCGAAGAAAGCATTCAGCGAAGCCCTCGCCAACCACTGCCGCATGACGGCAACCACGGTGTCGCCGGCCTTGGCCCAGCGTTCCGGATGCAGGCGCGGGTCGCGCAGGTGGGTCAGCAGGAAGGATTGGACTGCGGCGCGGACTGCTTCGTCCGGCAGCCGCCGTCCGTTGATCCAGGGCGCCAGCAGGCTGCGGGCCAGATTCCCGTAGGCCTCCGGCTCGGAAAAACGCAGCTGACCATCGGGGGCCAGGAAGTCCGTCAGGCGCGCCATGGCGGCCGGGCCAGCGGTGCCGGCGATGCAGTCCGGGGCCAGTTGCAGCACCTCATGCTGGACCGCACGCATATAGCCGGAGACGGCGCGCAGCGGGTCGTCAAGGCATGCACGGGCCAGCAGCGCCGGAACGGGGTCGGTGCCTTGCAGGATCTGCAAGGCCAGCGTCTTCGGCCCCTTGACCGCATCGAACAGATGGCACCAGCTGTCGGCAAGGCGCCATGGCTGAAGGCGCGCGTCGGCATTGCCGGTGATCAGCCGGCGGATGGCACGCCCGGCCTCTACCATCCGCGGACCGTCGGGAGCGAAACCCTTCAGCCACCCCTCGATCAGGGTTCGGCGTACCCCGGCCCGGCGCTCGGCAAGTCGCAGGACCGCCTCCAGCAACCCATCCAGCGTCGCAAGCGGCGCCTTGTCCGCCCACATCAGCCAGGGCGCATCACGCAGGTCGCGCGGTGCGGCGCCTTCCCAGCGCTGTGGGCTGCGAGCCGCCTGCTGCAACCGGCGGCGTACCGCCTCCAGCACGTCGCCGGCCGGCAAGGCCGGTGCGGCATCGCCAGCCGCCAGCGCCACCAGCGCCTGCGCGCTTCCCGGCATTTCGGGCAGCTTCACGCTCCGGCCCAGCAACTGCACCGTGGCGCGCAGCGCTTCGAGCGCCTGACGGGTGTGGTTCATGGCGTGGTCCCCGGCGCTGTTCCCAGCAGGCCGCGGATGCGGTCGCGCAGCCGCTGCAACTCTTCCGACGTGCGGGCGGACAGCACGAAGCGAAGGTCGATGCGCCGGTTGCGCCGGTAATCCTCCTCGGTCGCCGCCTGGGCTTCGGGAAGCGGCCGGCGTTCGCCGTAGCCGGACACGCCCAGCAGCGGAAGACCGTCGATGTTGCGCAGCCCTTCCAGGACCGGCTGGGTCTGGCGCAGTGTCTGGAACACCGCCAGGGCGCGGTCGGTCGACAGGCGGTCGTTGCGTGCCTGCGATTCCGACCGCGGCAGATTGCGGTATGGCTGGCGGTCGGTGTGGCCTTCCACCAGCATGGTCTCCAGGATCGGCATGCTGTCCGCAGGGCAGCCGTCGGTCTGCCTGCCCACGGCGTAGCAGGGCAACAGCCCGGAGAGCACGTCCGCCAGGGTGACGATGGTCTGCTGTGCCTCCGCCCGATAGTCGGCCCGCCCTGTTTCGAACAGCAGGTCGCCCGACAGCCGCAGGATGCCGGAACTCGGGTCGAGCGACACGCGAACCCCCTTGTCCTGAAGGGATTGCTCCAGCGACAGTAGCAGGCGGTTGCGCAGGTTCTGGCGGTTCTCCAGGTCCCGTTCGAGCTGGGCTACCGCCTCGGTCAACAATTGCCGAAGTTCTTCGTTCTGCGCCCGCTGGCGGGCCGCTTCCGCCGACTGGCGCTGCGCTTCCGCCTGGGCCTGCCTTGCGCGTTCGGCCTGTTGCTGTGCCTCGGTCTCCGCCAGTTCGGCGCGGCGCAGCGCCTCCTCATAGCGGGCGCGCTCGACCATCTGCTCCTCCTCCGCGTCGCGGAAGTTGAGCGCGAAGACGGTCAGCATCAGCAGGAAGACGAACAGCACGCCGACCATCAGGTCGCTGATCGAGGCGAAATAGCCTTCGCCGCCTTCTTCCTCGGCTCCGGTCGATGCCGCCATGTCCTATCCCCTCAGCGCCGCCCGACCGGCGCGAAATCTTCAAGCGTGGCTTCCAGATTCTTGACCAGGCTGCCGAGTTGGGTGGCCGCTTTCGCCAGATTCTGATCGGTCTGGCCGACGAACTTGCCGATCTGCTCGGTGAAGCCCTTGAGGCCGGTCTGGAGGGCGGACAGGGTGTTCGACAGCTCCCGGTCCACCCCTTCGAAGCGCTGTGCGGCGCCGTTCAGGCTGACGGTCAGGTTCTTGGCGGCGTCGAGCACTCCGTCGAAGCGGGTGGTGGTGCCGGATACCTGTTCGATTGCCCGGCTGACGTCCAGCGACGCCCGGGCCAGCGGTTCCATCGCCGCGCGGGCGCTCTGGCTGGCGGCGGTCATGCTGTCGGCGGCTTTTGTCAGCGGCTCCACCGCCTTTGCGGCGGCGCGTTCGAACTCCGTGCTGCGGGTGGCCAGTGTGGTGGCGGCCTGCCCAAGCGCGGCGATCTGACCGGCCAGCCCGCCGGCCCGTTCGCCGACCAGCCCACCGGCGTCGCGCAGGGACCCGCCTGCCGCCTCGCCGCCCTTGCGGATGGCGTCCGACGCCTCGGTGCCGGCCCGGCCCAGCCGGTCGGCTGCACCGTTCAGCGCCGTCGCCACACCGTCCCCAGCCTCGCCCAAGGCGGTGCGCAGGGTGGCGGCGCTGGAGGTCCCGCTCTCCCGCAGGGCATCGCCGGCCTGCCCGAGCGCCGTCCGCAGATCGGCCATCATCGCCTGCAATTCGGTTCGCATGCCCTCGGTGGCGTCGGCAATGCGGTTGACCGCCTGCTCCGCCCCCTGGCCAAGCGCGCTGCCGCCTTCTGACGCCGCGCGTTCCAGACCGGCGGACATCCGCTCCACCGAGCGCTCCAGCCCGGCGGTGGTTTCCGCAACGCGGGCAGCCAGCTGGCTGAAGGCTTCGGTTCCGGCATTGCGGCTGCTTTCGGCCAGCGCCCGCAGTTCCGCGACCATCGCCTCGACCGAAGAGGATAGGCGGGCGCCGCTCTCCTCCGCCTGACGTCCCATGTTGGTTTCCATGGCGGATGCTGCTTGGGCCAGGGTGGTGGCGACGCCGCGTGCGGCTTCCTCGAAGCCGGCGGCGGCCGCTTCGATCCGGGAGGCCATCTGCTGTCCGGCCTCGGCTCCAGCGGTGCGGCTCTGTTCCGCGACGGCGCGCAGGGTCTCGGTTAGGCCGCCCATCTGGTCGGTGATGCGGGACAAGGCCGCTTCTGCCCCCTCGCCCATGCGGGCGGCCATGCTGTCGGCCGACTGCGCCATCTTTACCGCGGCGTCGCCCAGCCCCTGCTGCAACCCTTCCAACCGCGCGCCAAGCCCAGACAGGGTTTCCGCAACCTCGTGCATGCGGTCGCCCGTTCCTCCCTGGAGCTTTTCCAGGAAGGCGTCGAGCATCGAGCGCATGGTGTCCTCGTTGCGCGAGGCCATGCCGTCGGCCAGCCGGCCCATCGCCTCGGCCAGCGGCCCGATATGCTCACCCAATCGCGCGTCGAAGGCACGATCCATGGCGCTGCCGAGCGACACCGCCAGATCGTTGGTGAAGCTTTCCAGATAGTCGGACTGCCGCACCAGCAGTTCGTTCGTCTCCTGCTGGAGTGCGGCCGGCGTCATCAGCGGAATTCGTGCTTCCAGCGCGGAATTGAACAAAGCCAGTGCTCGTTCGACCTGCTTGAGGCGGCTTTTTCGGACAAGGGCGTAGATGATGGACAGCAGCATGCCCATCAGCGAGGTGATGAACTTGAACGACGCCGTGTCGAGCAGTTGGCGTAGCGCGCCGTTGCGCTCCGCCGCGGTGCCGGTCACCACCTCGCCGGCACTGCCCAGGGCGACCGCCAAGCCAAGAAAGGTGAACAGCAGCCCGGCTCCAACCAGCAGGTTCGGCATCGCCGCGTGATACCGCAGGTCTGTCGCGATGGACGGGCCGCGTAGCAGGTCCAGGTCGAACCAAGCTCCCGGCCGGGTCGTCGAACGCACGGGACGACCTGCCGATCGGGGCAGGAGCAGGGATTGCCGGAATTCGCACCAGGCGCCACCCAGAATCGGGTCGCGCGCAAAGGTGGCGTTGACCTCCTCGTAGCGTTCGACGAAGGACAGGGCGTCCGCCGATTTGTCGAGTTCGCCATTCGCCTCCCGAAGGGTATGAAGCAGGCGTCCGGTTCCTCGGTTCAGAGAGGCAATCGATGCCGCCGTCCAGCAGGCCAGGAATAGAACGACAAGCCCAATCGTGTAGGGATTGGAGATGATGGGAGCGGCGGCCTGGACTATGTTCATGGGGTGGTAATCGCTTCGACGTGATCCATCATACGATCGCATTGGTAGATACAATTTCTTGAAAATACGCTAACGGTGCCGCCAATGACCGCTATAAGCGTTTCGATCTATGACGGTGCGCAACTCCTGGAGAGGCGCGACTGCCGCACGACTCTGTTACCCGATCAGCGGACGGCGGCGATCTGGCGGGGTTTGGCCTATCCGCTGCTGGAGGGCGAGCGCATCGACGTCTCGGGGGAAGCCGTCGTGCCCGGCGCCGCTCCGCCACCGGCGGTCGGTACATCGCGACCCGATGCGCGCTTTGCCTTGGTCGAGGGGGTGGGGGAGGCCTATCTGCTGATCCAGGGGTCGGTGATCGATCGTGAGCAGGCGGCGGCCCGGCTTACGTCGGGCGGATTGACGGTTCTTCGGCACGGGCGCTATCTGGGCGATCTGGTGGACGGGCTGGCGGCCGACTGGTTCGTCCGGTTCCAGAGCCCATCCGCCGCGCCGCAGCCGTTGGCCGACCATATCCGCACCCTGCTGGACGGATTGCTGCGGCCTGCTGAGGCGCCCGCGAGCATGGCGGAGTTGCGACTCCGGCTCGTGGAGGGCGAGTTGGCTCAGGCGAAAGCCGCAGCGGCGTCATTGAAGACCGAGGTCGCCCGTCTGCGTCTGGCGCTGGCCGAGCAGGCATCAGGACCCATCCAGGACGATGGTGGCGAGGTCGCCGAGCGGCTGCGCGCCGAAGTGGATGACCTGCAGAAGGCGTTGGCCGAGGAGGCGAAGCACCGGATTGCCGCCGAGGCGCTCGCGCTTGAGGTTCCGCGCCCGCCGCGTCTGCTGGCCGCTGGCCGCCTGAAGGACGAGGTGGCCGCCGTCTTCGCCGGGCTGTTGCCGCGCATCCGCCTACTTCGCTCCAGCCTGGACGTGGCCGCCGTAGAGTTTTCCGACCGCCGTTTCCTTTACGGGGCGCTGGCGGAACTTGCTAACGGTGCCACCGGGACGCCACCGAACTGGAAGAAGGTGAAGGGAGCCGACCGCTGGTGGGAACGGCACATTTCCAACGGCCAGGACGACACAGGCCGCATATACGCACGTCTGGACGCGGAAGGCCGAGACTGGGAGGTGCTGGTCTCCCACAAGTCGGAGCAGCCCAGAGACATCATATGGTTGCGGTTGTGCGGTTGACCGGCTATTCGGTGGTTGCGTCTCTTATCAAGCGCATCGGCCGCGATAGCACGTCCGCCACGCCTCTTCGGTCGGACAGTCGCTGGGATAGGACTTCAATGGCCACCGTCTCCGGCAGGCATTGGGAAAACTTCAGATCCCGGACCAAGCCGGCATCGGCGACGGCTTCCAGCTGCGTCTGCGAAATACCGGCCACCTTACGCTGCAAGACCGACGCTTCTGCGGCATCGGTTTGGATGGACAAGTCATCATGGCCACGGGTCGCAAGTCCCGACGATGCAAGTGCCTGTGTCAACATGGCGTTCGCCCGCCCGCCTGCGAAGGTCCACCAACGCATCCGCCCCGTTCCATCCAATACCAGCGGCAGCGAGGCGCCGTCGCAGAAGGCATAGCTTTCCTGCAACGACTCCAGGCAGGCAGTTCCCCGCTTCGACAGCCGGGACGGAACGTCTCCGCTGGTCACCACCCGTTCCATGGCTCGACAGAGTGCGAAGCCGAGGCTGTGGGTGCCGCCCATCCAACGCGAACGTCCCACGTCCGCCGACGGCTCGACGACAACGAGTCTGCGCGTCCAGTCCACGTCGACGACCTGCCAGCTTCTGCCGGCCAGGAGCAGCGTCGTCGGGCGGCCATCGGCTTGTTGTAGGCTCGTGGGATCGACCTGTCCGAGTTCGGAGCCGCCGTATCGTACCGAAAGCAGCAGCGGAGTGGTAAAGGCCGCCATCAATTCCATGAAGTTCCTGCGGCCGAATTCGCGCTCGCCCTTGGGACCCATTCCCAGAATGCCGCCATCTTGCGCCAGGATGCCGGAATCGAGCATATGGGCGATGATGCTGGCTGCCCGATCGGCGACCAGCTTTCCGAACACGCGGCCTAGACTGTCCTGCCATCCTCCCGTCTCAAGGCCGCGCTCCTGCAGGATCATCGCCATGACCTGCTGCGCGAACAGATGGAGGGGGCTTGCCGGCGGCTCCACAGGTTCAACCCATCCGTCCCCCCACAGGCGCAGGATGCCGGCTGCTTGGAGAAATGCGCCCTCGGACGTCGCAAGGAACAGGCAGTTGCGCGTCGTGCCGGCGCGGCGTCCGGTTCGCCCCATGCGCTGGAGGAAGGACGATACGCTGGACGGGGCGTCGAGCTGGATCACCCGATCGAGGTCGCCGACGTCGATCCCCAATTCCAAAGTGCTTGTGGCGACGATGACGCAGTCGTCGCCGGTGGCGAACGCCTCTTCCGACCGACGACGCTCATCGATGCCCAACGAGCTGTGCGAAACGAAGGTCTGTATTCCCGCAGTCCGCAGGAGCGAGCCCAGCCGCTCAACCTTATTTCGGCTGTCGCAGAAGACGAGGCGCTTTTCGCCGCGATGGAGCCGCGAGAGCACGATCGACGCATTCTCCAGCGACCCGACATGGTCCAGCATGACGTCGCCGCCGGCCGGTGGTGCCGGCTGGCCGACGACGGTGCCGCCTTCGCCACAGGTCAGCCAATCGAGCAGATCCTCCGGATTTCCGACGGTCGCGGAAAGGCCGATCCGCTGGATCGGACGGCCGGCGACGCGGGCGAGCCTTTCGGCGACGGCGAGCAGATGCCAGCCGCGATCGTCCCCGGCGAAGGCGTGCAATTCGTCCACGACCAGGGTGCGCAGGCCGGCGAACAACACACGATGATCCACGCGCCGGGAAATCAGGACGGCTTCGAGCGACTCCGGCGTGGTCAGCAGAATATCCGGCGGCTGTCGCAGAATGCGGCTGCGGTTGCCTGCACCGACATCGCCATGCCAGAGGCCGACACTCCTCCCCACCAGCCCGGCATAATGCCGCAGCCGCGGTTCCAGGTTGTTGAGCAGGGCCCGCAGCGGACAGACATACAGCACGGAAAGGCCGTCCCACCGCTCGGTCAGCATTCGCGACAGGACGGGAAAAGCCGCGGCTTCGGTCTTGCCGCCGGCCGTAGGTGCCAGCAGCAGCGCGTTGCGACCGTCCAGGATCGGATCGATGGCCTGGAGCTGGGTCGGTCGCAGGGTGGACCAGCCAAGCGAATTGACGATGTGGTGCTGAAGTGCCGGATGGAAGCGGTCGAAGGGACTCACAGGTCCAACTCGACATCGTCCACGGACCCAGCCGCCATTCCGGCCCGTTCGGCCGCCGTCATCTCCGTCGGCGTCACGGTCAGCGCGTAATGTCTGCGAGGATCGAAATCGTCGAACTGGTCGATACGGTCCAGTACGTCGCCGACCAGCTTCTTCAGGAAAAGCCGCGGAGCGACGCCGACCCGCCCGCCGAGTTGCCCGGTCAGCGCCTGTGCGAGGTCGCGGACATAGGTGTCGTCGGCCAGTTCGCACAACCGTTTCGCATTGGAGGATCCCTCAGCATATATGTCTCGGACCTTCGCGCCCAGCCGGCCGAGAAGGTCCAGGTCGAAACCCGGCAGGCGGATCTGGACGGCCCGTGGATTGTCGAACCGGGCGTCGGTTCCGAAATCGACATGGAGACGCTGGGCGAGCGGAGGCAACCGCTGGACGCCCTGCGGGCCGTCGTAAAATGGGGGCGTACCGGTCGTCACGACGAACAATCCCGGGAACCGGCCGGCGTCGATTTCATCCACCAGCTGGCGCAGTGCGTTCAGCCCCTTCTCACGGGTGTCGGTGCGCATCCGCTGAAGCGTCTCCACCTCGTCCAGCACCAGCAGCAATCCGGCATAGCCGGAATCGCGGAGGATGGTCAGCAGCCCGGCCAGGAAGTTTGTGGCGCCGAAATGGTCGATTTCCCCTTTGATGCCGGCCGTACGCTTCACCGATGCCGCGATGTTCGGCTGCCCGCCCAGCCAACCGAGCAAGCCGTCGGCCAACCCCTGATCCTCGGCCACCAAGGCCTGCCGGTAGGCCCTCAGCACGGCCGAGAAGGCAGGTGCCTGCCGCGTCACCGCCGCCAGCCGCTGCTCCAGCAGAGCGTCCGTACGGGCGACCAGCGCTTCGGCATCGGCCGGATCGAGGTCGCCTTCCGCCAGCACGTCCTCTTCCAGCGTATAGAACCAGCCGTCGATTACGTTGCGAAACGCCCCCTCGCTCGCGTCCTGGGTGGCCAGCCGTTCGGTCAACCGTCGGTAAACGGTTTCCATCCGGTGAAGGGGGGTTTCCGTTTCCGAGATTTGCACCTCGCTGGTGGCAAAACCCCGGCTGCGCGCCCTCTCCTGAAGCCAGCGGCCGAAGAATGTCTTACCGCTGCCATATTCGCCGCGAATCGCCTTGAATGCGCCGCGGCCGGCCGAGACCCCATTCAGGTCGTCGTCCAGAGCTGGAGCAAAGCGTTCGATGCCGACTGCAAGGACGTCCAGACCGGAGCGGGGAACCGTGCCTCGCCGCAATGCGTCGATGATTTCCGACCGCCTGTGCGGACTCAGCATGACTGTCGCCTCACTGCTTGAGTTCGAATTGCGTGTCGAGAAGCGCGCGGTTCAAGGTCACCGTGCCGGATGAGTCCTCGACCCCCAGCACCTGCACCTGATCCACATTCAAGACCCGGCGTGCGGCCATGACCAACGACCCCAGACGGACTTGGGCGACGCCCAGCCGTTGGGCCAGCGCGACGCGGCTCAGCTTTCCACCGCGCTGCGACAGCGCGTCCAGGATCGCACGGATGTCGTCGTCTTTCGGCGCACCGCGGCCGGCAAGCTGCTTTTGCGCCGCATAGACCGACGATGCCAGCAAGCGGGTGATCCAGTCGGAAGCGGGCGCTGGTGTCGCCGGCTGCGCCGGCACCATGTCGAACAGCGACGGCTGTGTGGTTGATCGCTTGCGAGCCGGCGGCACTTGCGGACCAGGACGCGCGGGCGCGGCGGCGACCGGCATGGGCGGGGGCAGCGTCTCCCACCAATCCGGCTGAACCGGCGGCGCCAGTCGCCAACCGTCGGGAAACACGCCCGCCGACAGTACGGTCAGGGGGACCAGCACCTCCTGCGGGCTCGCTCCTCCGTGATAGCCGTTCTTCCGTCCGCAGTAGCGTATGGTTTCGCTCCAGGGCAGCACGATGCCGTTCTCGCCGCTCGGCGACAGGGTTCTGCCCTTGGAAAACGCCAACTCCCCCACTGCGGCCGGGACCGTGCCGGCTCGCCAGCGACCGTCGTCGGCCTTCGCCATCTGCGTCGTGGCTTCTTCGACCAGATGGCCGTGGTCGGCGGTAAGCACAACCACCCGGCCGGCATTGCGGGCTTCATGCAGTATTGGACGCAGCAGATGCAGATCGTCCAATGACCAGCGCTGGCGCAGTTGCTCCGGTCCATCCAGATGATCGTCGATGGCGTTGTGGACGACAGCCACGATCCGCCGATCGGGTGTGCCGATTGCTTCGCGGACCAAGGGAGCCAAGCTGCCGCCTTCGCTGAGGTCGCCTTTATGGAACAGGATCGGGGGGAGGCCAGCCTTGCCGACCGCCCGAAGGGCGGCATGTTCGGCAAAACCTTTGCTTTCGGTGGACTGGGAGCCGCAAGCCGGGCGTCCGCACAGGAGGCTTGCCCGCGACACGGTGGTGACGGTGGGAAGCATGGCGACGGCCGAGGCCGGTTCCGTCGCTTCCGTCGGACACAACTCGCTCCACCCCGTGTTCATGAAATCGGGGAGCAGTTCGCGGTAGACGGCATGGCTCATTCCATCCATCACAAGCAGCAGCACGGGTGCGCTGGCCGCAAGCGGAGCCACGACCTCCTCGAGCACCCGTTCGACCGGAAGCACGGGCCAAGTGGCAGCCGGTGCGGCGTTCCAGTTCCGCAGCAAGTTGGCAAAGCGTTCGTTCTGCGTCTCACGGCAATTCCGCACCGCCGCGGCGAGGCTGGAATAAGCCGCTGACAGGTCGGCCATCTCGTCGCCTCCCGCCAGGAACCGGCGGGCCAGATCGACGAACGCTCCGTCGCGGGCATAGTCGATGACGCCGTCGGCGAAAGACTGAGGTGCGGATCGGGCGGTCACGAGCCAGCGCACCAGACGCAGCGCCATAGCCACCTTCTCCGCCCGTCCCCTCTGGTCTGCTGCCTGATCGTGTGCGGCGACGCGGGCGGCAGCGGATTCCAGCGCCTGGAGGGCAGCGGCATCGGGAAGGGATGGAAGCGCCCGCGTCAGCTCATCGGCGAAGGCGCGCAGGCGAGCCTGGAAGCCGGCCAGCAGGACCGGACTGGTTATGGCAAACCCCCCGGCGTGGACCTGCTCGAGGAGGGAATCCGCACGCTCCAGCAACCTGCGCCGAGTGGCTTGATCGAGCGGACGGAGGGCGCCTGCCGCCGCCGCCGCCCACGCCCTGCCATGATCGGCCGCGATCCGTCGCCCACCCACGAACGGTTCGAGCCTCACGGCGGCAGCGGTCAACTCGCTGAGGTGCCAGGACGTTCCGAAGACAACCCCGGCGACAAGTCCCAGCGGCAGTGCGTCGGCACCGAAGCCGCTGTCGATGCATGCGGTCACCAAGCTGCCTGCCGGGCCGGCGGCCTCCGACAGCCACGAGGCGATCCCGTTGCGCGCCGTCGGAGGCAGCGACGTGAACCGGGCCAGCGCTCCGTCGCCGATGCTCCAGCGCAGCAGGGCTTCTGCGTCGGGCCGTGCGAAGGGTAGGCCGAGCAGCCGGTCCAGCAGGTTCGCCCATGCCGTATCGGCATCGAGCAGCCCGCCCGGCACCGGCGGATAGGGGCCGCGATGGGCATGTTCCAACAGCAATTCGGCCAGCCAGGGCTTGCCGGAAATCCGGGGGTCGATGTTGCGGGCCTGGAAAGCCTCCCGCACCATCTCCCATGCCTCGACGGTCAGCAGCCGTGCCTTTGCAAGGCGGGCCACGACATCATCCCCGAGCATCTCGGAGGAAAGGTTGGTCAACAGCACGACGCCGGTGTCGCCGTCACGTTCCGTCAGGGCTTGACGGGCCGCAAGGGACGATTCGCACCAGACGAGAGTGAAGGCCCGGCCGGCGCAGTCCAGCCGCTCCGGCCAAGCCTGACGGTTCGGTGATCGGATGCCGAGCGCCCGGACCTTTGGGTCGTGCCTGACGACGGCCTCTACCTGGGCACGGATTTGCGCGGCCGTCGGTGCCAGCAACGTCACGGGCGCCTGCCCTTCCTGACGATTTTCCAGGACAGGTTCAGTCGATATTCCGGATGCCCGGCCAGTTCCCGCTTCAGCCGGTCGAGCAGGTCGGCGGCCTCGCCGGATGACAGGTTGCGCCGGTCGTCGAACGTGATCACCACGTCGTCTGGCTCGACCAGCGGTTCCACCGGCGCGACGATGTGCGGAATCGTGACCGGTTCCTCGCTGAAGCCAATGCCCGGCCGCGTCGTCGTCGGCGGCGGTGGCGGCGCCGGTTGAGCGGGGGCCGTGTCGGTCAGCAGCTTCAGCGCGCGCCCATGCAGATCGTCGAGCGACGGCTTGAGCAAGACGGCGCGCTCGTCCATCGACAGGGTTTGGCCGATGCGGTCGAGAATGGAAGCCGCCGCGGCCTGCCGGTGGTCGGCCAGTTGCCGAAGCGTCTCGAACACTTTCCAACTGGAGTCGCGAAGGGCAAGCCCGACCTCGCCGGCGGAGGTCAGGGTCTTGGCGACGTCGGTCTCGGTGGTCCGCAACTCCGCGCCGGCCAGCGACGTGATAACCTTTTCCGAAGTTGCCGCACCGATGACGGCCAGCATAGCCTGCGCAGAGCGGGCGGTGGTCATCCGGTTGGCGGCGTCGGCGTCGATCCCCAGCGCCGCCAGCCTGTGGCCGAGGTCGCGGACCAGGGCATCCAGCTTGGGACGCAGTTCGGCCGCGCGTTCCGCGATCTGGGCGGACAGCTTGGCGACGTTCGTCGCGTTGCGCAGGTCCGGCGGCACCAGGCCGAACAGGGAGGAAGCCCGCTGTACCGCCAGGCGCCAGTCCTCTTCAGGCGGCAGCGCCTGTTCCCGCAGCTCCAGCTCGTCGTCGAGAGAGTCCAGCGTCGGCCGGATCAGTGCCGTTCCCTTGAAGAAATTGCGGTTGGTCTGTTCGGCATAGGTGAGGATGACGAGGTTCTGCACCTCGCGCGATACGCCCATCCGCTGCGGTTCGTCCATCCAGGCGCGCAGGGACTTAACGGTCATGGCGCCGCCCTGCTGCGCGTGCTTCTGGGCGAAATGGGAGCGCCAGTGACGGGAAAGGACGAAATGCGTCTCGCCCATCTCCCCCAGCTTCAGCGGGTTGGCGATGGCGCGCATGGAGTCGCGTATCGTCTTGTCGGCGATGAACACGCGCCCTTCCGGGTCAGCCAGCGCCCGCTCGATGTCCGGCTGCAGCTTGCGTAGGGCGAGCGGCTTGACCTCAGTCCCGAATTTTGGGTGGGCCGGGTAGAGATAGCCGAACAGCTGTTCCAGCAGCTTCTCGAAGGCCGCCTTGAAGTTGGCGCCCACCGGCAGCGCCGGCTTGAAGCCGTTCAGCGACTGCAGGTGCTGGGACGCTTCGAGCGTCGCGCCGACCGCATCCGACGGTTCGCTGGCGATGCCGTAGGCGACCTCCAGGCAGGCGCGCAGGCGTTGCTGGAGCTGGCTGCGCTGGTTGGCGAGGAGGGCACGCGCCTGATCGCGGTCGACCGCCGACAGATGGCGGGCGTGGTCGGCGAAACGTTCCCCCGTCAGCAGGTGGTTCAGCTTGACCAACGTGCCGAGGTCGCGCATCGCCTTGTCGCTGAGGAAGGACGGCAGCCAGACGATGGTGTCGGAGCGCCCGACCGGGCCGTCCTTGAATTCCTGAAGGCGGGCGATGTCATCGGCAGGCCAGCGGTTCGGCTCGTCGAACGGGAAGTCGAAGATGACCGACCACGCGCCGTCCTGGTTGCGCAGCCGGTCGTCGGCCATTTCCCGGACATTGTCGTAGACGATGTTGATCTGCCGCCGGATGCCACGCCAGACCATCGAATATTCGAGGAAGAATCCGTCGCTGTCCGGCGGCAGCCCCAGCATCTCGAACAGCATGGAGCGGACGAGCCGGCGGCGGTTGCCGGGATTGTCCTCGCTCGCCACGCTGGCCAGGATTGGGTCGGTGTCGACGCCGGTGATCTGGATCGAGATGACGGGGTTGGCGTCCTCAGTGGTCTTGATCTCCCCGACTTCGCCGCCCCAGCCCTTCAGCTTGGTCAGCACCATGTTGTTTTCGCGGCCGGGGATCGGCGAGCGCACGCTACCATGGTTCAGCGCGGCCAGCCGCGGCGCGGTCAGGCCCTTCAGCGCCTCCACCTCCGGCACCAGGGCGGCCAGCAGGAGGGTCTTGATCAGCCTGGCATCGTTGCGCAGCGCCTGCGCCTTGGCGGAATCGGCGGTCTCCGCCTCCACCTCGGCCCAGCTGACGCCGTTCTGCCGCTCCAGCAGGGGAAGCAGCTTGGTTCGGTAGAGCTTTTTGGCATTCTCGAAATGGAACTTCATCGCTTCGGAGAAGGGTTCGTCCCCCTCCGCGATTGCGTCGAACAGGTCGCCGACCGGGATGATCTGGCCCAGCCGAAGCTCGTTCTGCCTTTCGACCAGCAATTGCGACATCAGCTTCAGCGCGGTGCGTTCGCGCTGCAGCACCGACGACACCGCGATCAGCGTCTGCACCAGGGCCGGGCTGAACGGATAGACCTGCCGGAACATCGCCTGTTCGCCGGTGGAACCCAGCAGCGTGTCCAGCACCTCGCGCCGCACCTTCAGGAAATCGTCGAAGGCGCCGTCCAGCGTCTCCTCGGCGGTGCGGGAAACCGGCCGCAGGACGCGCTTCTGCGCGATCAGCGGCAGGTTGCGGTCCTCCAGCGTGATGCGGTGGAAGCGCGCCTCCCAGTGCTTCAGCACGTCGGCGAACTGGAGCTGCAGCGCGCCGGCCAAATTCTGGCCGACCAGTTCGCGCAGGTCGCGCTGGCGGGCGATGAAGCTGACCAGCGGAATGGGGCGGCTGTTCAGCGCCTCCACCAGTTTCGACAGCTTGGAACCCTCGCGCGAGACGAAATTGACGTCGGCAGCATGGGTGGCGAGCCACAGGATCAGCTCGTCCAGGAACAGGATCACCGCGTCGTAGCCCAGCGACTGAGCATGGCTACTCATGATCGCCAGCCCTTCGTCCAGCGAGACGAAGGTGTTGCCCTTGTTGGCAGCAACATCTGCATAGCTGTTGAAGAAGACGCGTATGAGGTCGCCGATCAACCGCTGACGCTCATCCCCCGTAACCGGTTGGGCTATTGCGGCGTCGAAGCTATCGGCGTCCCACAAACCAGAGTCGAGTGTGCCCCAGCCGTCATCATTTTCGCCATTCTCCCCCTTGCCGGCGTTCAGTTTGGAGAAGAAAGCATTGTCACCCCAGGTCACTCGATGATTCTGGGCGTCTGCAAACAGCTTTTCCGACAGGTAGAATCCGGGCACCGGCGCGTCGGGGTGCAACTGCCGCACATGGACGGCATATTGGCCGAGGATCGCCGATTCCAGGTCGCTGGATCCGATCATGTGATAGGGGACCAGCAGGAAGCGCCGGCCCTGGATCCAGTCGTCGTGGCGGACCACCACCTTGGCGAGTTCGGGGATCGAGCGGGCGTCCGGATCGCCGGCCAGCAGCAGCGTCAGCACCGCCATGAAATGGCTTTTGCCCGACCCGAAGGAGCCGTGCAGGTAGGCCGCCTTGCTGGTCCCGCCGGTGACCGCCCCCTTGATGAAGCCCAGCGCGTCGTCGAAGCACAGCTCCAACTGCGGCGTCACGACGTAGTCGCGCACCGTCGCCTTCGCATGGTCCAGCCCGTCGGCCAGCTTCAGGACGAAGTCGCCCTGATGCACGCGCTCCGGGATGTCGATCAGGTCCCTGATGAGGGGACGGGCGTCGGTGGTCATGCGGCAGCTCGGTCCGGGGTTCGAAGAGGGCGGAGAATAGAAAAGCAGGGATGCGGCCGCCACAGCTTTCCGGCGGCCGCAACCCTGCCGGTCACCCGGCGGTCGCCCCGGCCATGCCGCCGGCGGAGACGCCGACCGTCTCGACTTCCTCGATCAGCAGGCAGGCGCCGGGGGTCCGTTCGAACTGGCGGACGATTTCGACGCTGGGCGGACCCATCAGGCCGAAGGTGACGTAGGTCTCCAGTTCGACCCGGCGCTGGTTGAAGCTCTGGGCGATCTGCTTCAGCACGGGGATCAGGGTCTTCAGTGCCTTGCGCTGCTCTGGACCCATGCTCAGCGTCGGCGAATCCGCGGTGAAGGGGTCGCGGAAGGGCTTCTGCAATGCTGCGACCATGTCGTTGTGCGCCTTGATGCCGGCATCCATGGCATCCAGCCCTTCCTCCGGTCCCAGCAGGAGCCATTGCGAGCGGGCGCGGGCGATGCTGGCGATGGCGTGCTGCAGCACCAGGGTGATGAACATGTCGGTGTCGTGCAGCGCGTCGCCGCGGGACAGCGCGTCCTTCATCACCCGGCGGAAGAACAGCGCGCCTTCGTTGATCATGGTGTCATAGGGCAGGACCGACTGGGCCAGCTTGTGCGCGCTCTGCGCCCCTTCCAGCCCGGCCAGCATCTTGGACTGGATGGCGGCGATGCCGGCATCGCGCAGCCAGTCGACCTTGTGGTCGGTCTTGGCGCTCTGTTCCAGGATGGCTTCGCACTGCTGCGACACCGCCGACAGCTTGGACGCCAGCATCGTGAAGCCGGCTACCATGATGGCGGTGTTGACCGCCTGCAGGCCGACCATGACGGCGGGGTTGGCGAGGCCGATGGCCTGTTGGGCAACGCCGGACATTTCCATGTGTCCGACGATCTGGTTCTGCTGGTTGCGAACCACGCCGCTGGACACATGGTACAGTCCAGACTCGACGCCTGCCTGGAGCTTGGCAGGGACGGCCATCACATATTGCATCACACTCATCCCACCACCTCCATTTCGTCGGCCATCGCGGCGCACCACAGGCGCATGCGCGCCTCGGCGATCGCCATGACGCATTGCCCGGTCATCTTGTGGTTGGGACCCATCATGTCCCACAGCGTCCAGGCCGCGGTGACGCCCAGTCCTACCGGGTTGGCCGCGCCGATGAGCCGCAGAATGCCAAATTTGGCAGCGGCCCCGATGACGGTGCCGACGGTGCTGCCGCCCATCTCGCCGGCATCGACCCGCTTCTTGACCATCAGCCGTTCCATGTCGAACACGCTGGTGGTGTCGGTCACCTCGATTTCGGCCTTCTCGCACAGCTCGGCCACCACGGTGCGATAGCTGCGCGGCTCGCTGGCGTCCTTCAGGTCATGGCTGCCCCACCAGCGGATTTCCTCGACGATCTGGGGAATGTAGCGGTGATGGTCGCCGCCGCCCGTCTTGTAGGCGTCGGAGTCCTTGAGGGGCTTGCTCTTGGTGTTGAAATCCTTATCGACCAGGATCTTCACCAGCGGGTCGAGGTCGGAACGGCCGAACGCGCCGAGCACGACGGAGAGGTCGTCGGATTCGAGGCGTTCGGCCCGGCTCATGATCGGGCTGGGCGGCGGTGGGGCCGCCCCTTGCGCGACCAAGGCATCCAGGTCCAGGGGTGCGGGCATGCGGGCGCTTCCTTAGCTGGTCACGACGCCTTTCTCCGGCCACGGCGGGCGGTGGCGCGCGCCGGCGGGGTCCACGACCGCAGATCGTCGATGGTCAGACCCAGCGCGCGCGCCTCGTCCGCCACGAAGTCCCGGTAGTAGCTGCCCAGCCCGACGCCGAAGTCAGGGTTGTAATCGTTGTGCCATTGCAACAACCAGGGCACAAGCTCCTGTACGCCGGCCAGCAGAGGAATCAACCGATCCGCGCTCCAGCCCTCGTTCTCCTTCATGGCGAGATAGTGGGCGGCGAGCGCGGTCGCCTGCTGGAGGTGGTCGTAGCCGGCCCAGGCGACCATCAGGCTGCCGTCGGCGTCGCGTTCGGCGAAGGGGTAGCTGACGAAGCGTTCCTTCGGCACGTCCAGCCCGCCGCGCAACCGCCAATAATCGGTCTTCTGGAAGTCGGGCGTGCGGTATTTCGGCGGGACCGGGATGTCGCCGACCTCGCGCGCCTTCATCTCCTTCGCCTGCTCCGGGGTCAGTCGGTTCGGATCGCCCTGCGGCAATCCGGTGCGGGCGTCGATGGCGTCTTCGCGGCGCTGAAGCTCCCAGGTTTCCTCCCAGGCGCGGCGCTTGCGCAGGCCGTCCTCGCTGTAGCGCAGGACCGGCAGGAAGGGGACGGATTCCGCCGCCACCAGTTCCGCCACCAGCGGCGCCACCTGGAAGTCGGGGCGGCCGGTGTACAGCTCCGCCATCGCCATGAAGTCGGCATCGCGCCGCGCCATGTCGGCCAGCCGCGACACCGGCAGCAGCGCCGGATCCCTCGACCAATAGCGGCCATCCTCCAGCCGGTCGAGCAGCCAGTCCTTCAGCGCCGCCTGTTCCCGCTTCGCCCAGCCGGCGTCGAAGCCCTGGTCGTCCCACTGCCAGCGCCGCTTGTATTCCGGCCGTTCGACCAGACCGATCCAGCGGTTGTCCTCGATCAGCGCGATGCGCCGTTCGACCAGCGCCCGGTAATCGGCCGGCCAATGGGCGGGGATGTCGGTGACGGGGGTGGAGCCGTGGCGGTCGAACCACGTCGTCTCCAACTCGCCGTCGGCCATCTTGCGGGCCATGACGATTTCGAAGGCGCGCTCGCCCAGATCGACCTCCGGCGGGGCCGGATGCTCGGCATCCTCCTCCAGCAGGCCGTAGAGGCGATAGCAGCGGAAATCCAATTCCTCCTGCAAGGCGATCAAGCGGCGGCGGATCGACCGCGCGCGCGCCTTCGCCGCGTCCAGATCGGCGCGGGTCGGTAGGGCACGGGCGATCACCGCCTTCGGCAGCGCGGCGGTCAGCTCACGGGCGAGCCCGTCCAGCGCGGTGGCGAGGTCGGTGGGGTAGGCTTCGGCGAGGGGGAAGGATTGGAGCTTGGTGGCGTTGAATTGATAGAAGTCCTCGAAGGGATCGGTGCGCTGGCGAGCGCCCTTCTGGTCTACGGTGCTTCCTTTATTGTGGCAAACCTGTTTTAACCAAAAACAGGACGTCGAGCTATTAAGAACGCCTGTAATAGCAATGTGATCCACTTCTGTGAATTTAGGGGATAGTTTAATGACAGGCGCAGTGCGATTAAAAACAACGCCTCCGCGGTTAAGGGAGAAGTGATTGTGGGTGCTTACCTCTCCAACAGTAATCGTTAGAGGGCTTTTCAATTTGGCTGGATACAGCTCCTGAAACTCGTACCATGAAAGTCCACGATCAACCATAAGCGTACCAAATCGCTTTCGCGTTAGCAGACGCCGTCTGTAGCTCCAAAGATAGCGCAGCAGATCAGATACATCTGATGGAGGTAAAACTTTTAGGTTCTCATCAAATGGCCAGATTGCTGCGCATAAGGGTGCGTTCCAATCACGAACCGCATCTCCTACAATCATCTTATGTATAGATTTCACACCAAGGCGTTTGAGTTCGTTATCGTGTTCCGCTATATAAGCGTCATCTTCGCCGGTCACCGCGGAAATTCCAATTTCTTCCGAAATAGAATCAAGTGATTGTCTTGAAGACTTTTCAATGGCTTCCTTGAGGTCGCTTGCGCCCCCTCCTCCCATACTCCAAGGGTGCTTGGCTAGGCCATCACGCGGAAGATCTGCGATGCTAATGAAAGCATCTTCCGTTCCTGCCTGGTCGATTCCATTAACGATTGAAGACCATACGAGGCCAAGGCTGGGATCTTCCGGTGTCCCTGGTTCGCCTTTAATGCCCATAGCAGCGCGTACTTGGGAGGCAACCGGCTTCTGATTGCGCCCGAACAGAATGACGGTTGGTGTTCCGTGACCCGGAATATAAGCGCCGGCAGTATCGATGACAGCAGTAAGATCAATTTTCGGCAAGAATGACTCGATCAGTTTTTTGCCAAATTCCCGTTTCATAAAAGAATTTGCGGTAATAACTCCAACAAACCCGGATTCTGAATTTTCGCCTTTGGTGATTGCCAAATCCCAAAACCGTTGTGTGAAAGGAACTCCCAATGAATATTTCATGTGGCAGGCAGAATACCGCTCGCGGTATGCCAGATTCAGAGCTTTGTCCTTAACAATAATATATGGTGGATTCCCCACCACCGCGTGATACTGCCGCCCTAGGATCAGATCCAGCGCCTCACGATCCTCCTCGTGGTAGACGTGGGCCAGACCGTCCTCCGGCATCAGCGACATCTGCCAGCCGCGCACCTCCATGAAGCGCTTGCCGTGCAGCAGGCTGTCGCCGACCGCCACCGACACCCGGAAATCGGGGGCGCCGCGCAGGCTGGCGATGCCGCAGGCGGTCAGCGCCGCGATCAGCAGGCGGAAGTGGGCGATGGCGGCGGCGAAGGGGTTGATGTCCACGCCGCAGACGGCGTCCAGCGCCTTCTGCGCGCTGTCGCGCGGGTTGCGGGTCGGCTCGTGCAGGGACCACAGGCCGAACAGCCGGCGGAAGGCGCCCAGCAGGAAGTGGCCGGAGCCGCAGGTGGGGTCGATCAGCCGCACCTCGCGGAAGCCGAACTCGCGCACCGCCGGGTCCAGCGTGCGGTCGAGGATGAATTCCTCGACGAATTCCGGCGTCTGCAACAGGGCGAAGCGCTTGCGCGCCGCCTCCGACAGATCCTGATACAGGTCGCCCAGGAAACGGGTGCCGAGATCCCCGTCGGTGAAGTCATGGACCAGCACGCCGCTGTCGGGGTCGCGGCGCTGCCAGAACTCGCGCAGCAGGATGGCGCCGTCGCCCGACACCGGCAGCCGCCACAGCGGGTTGTGGCGCCGGTCGAACAGGGCGCCCAGCCCCGGCAGTTCCGCCGCCTCGGCGAAGCAGGCCAGCAGGAAGTCGCGCTCCTCCCCGGTCGGGTTGGCGCGGAACCATGCCTCGTGCCGGTCGCGCGCCATCTCCAGCCGCTCCCCCGGTCCCGACAGCCAGGGCCGGTCCACCAGCCCGTTGTCCTCGACGAAGCGCAGGAAGACGCAGCCCAGCACCCAATGCACCGCCGCCTGCGTCACCTCCTCGTCCAGCCACGCGGTATAGGCCTGGGCGGTGCGCTTGGCATCGCGCGCCGCCTGCCAGTCGGCCCGCAGCTCCGCATCCAGCGCGGTGCCGGTCACCCGCTCCCGGATGTCGGTTTCCAGGGCGCGCAGCAGGCGCTTCAGGTCTTTCAGCAGGGCGGTGGCGTCGATCATGGGATTGGCCGGTCGCTGTCTTCGAAAGTGGTAGGGAACTTGGGCTGCCGGAATAGCACAGCGACAGGGTCGGGCGCTATGAACACGCGCCGCCGCCGTGTATGTCCGCTACCCTGGGGTGCGTCTCGGAGGGGCCGGGGTCACGCCGCCGGGCGGCTGCCGGCGCGGTGGGCATTCTCGATCCAGGTGACCGACAGCCGCGCCCACTGACTGCCGTCGATGACCGGCACCGCCTTGCCGCCAATGGTCGGCAATCCGCCGTCGGGCAGCGGCAGCAGCAGCCACAGCCCCGGCGGGCCGCCCGCCGTGCCGGAGGCGTCGCGCAGCAGTTGCAGGCGGTCCATCAGGCCGTAGCGGGCGAACAGGCCGCAATCGGTCAGCAGCACCGGCTCCCCGGCGGTCAGCAGGATCTGTTCCACCTTCGGCATGGCAAAGCCGATCAGCCGTTGCAGGTTGGTCCAGTCGCGGCTCTGCGGATCGGCGGCGTCGGCGCGCAGCACCAGCGACCAGTCCACCTTGCGCCCGTCCGCCTCCGCCTGCATGGCGTCCAGCATCAGGCGGTCGAGGCTGAGGCGTTTCAGCGGGAAACGCTCCACCAGCGCCCGTTCCGCATCCCGGTAGTGGCGGGGATCGACGGTCAGCGCCAGGAAGCCGCCGGTGCGCCGGGCATAGGCGAACTTCTCCTCCAGCTGGCGGGCGGCGAGGACGTCCGGCGTCTCGTCCACCGCCGGTCCCTCGGTCATCAGCCGGTGGATGGAACTGTAGCCCGACGAATGGCCGGGGCTGGCCGTGTCGGCGTAATAGCCGGGCTCGTTGTCGCCGGCGTCCGGACCGATGCCGTGCTCGCGCCATATCCGGCCGATACCCGCCTGTTCCAGCAGGCCGTCCAGCGCGGGGCGGGCCGGCAGTGGGGCGGCGTCGGGATAGCGGCCGCGCACGCGTTCACGCAGTTGCTCCTCGGTCAGCATGCGGGGGCCGAGCAGGGAGCCGGCGGCCAGCCGCAGCGTGCGGTCCGGCACCATGCCGCGCGGGTAGATTTCCCCCTTGCTCGACAGGGCGGCCTGGGCCGACGCCGCGACCGCCAGCGCGCGCAGGCGGGCCAGGGTGGGGCGGGGGGCGGCATCCTCCCGTTCCAGCACCGGCCAGCCCAGCGCCTCCAGCTCCTCATGCACCCGCTGCGGCGGGGCGAGCGGGTCGAGGGCGGCGAGACGGTCGGCGGCCTGGCCGAGTGTCCGGGCGTGCTGCGCCAATTCCGCCGCCTCGGCGACCAGCGGCGTCGCATCGGCGTCCTTTCCTTCGGCGCCGAACAGCAGGAAATGCGGCTGTTCCAGCGCGCCTTCGGTTTCGATGGCGGCGCGCAGGACGGCGCCGGCCAGTTGCAGCCGTTCCGCTTCGTCCAGCTTGGCGGACCCGCGCATGGCGAGGACCTGCGGCGTCAGCTCGGCCACCGTCATCACGCCGCCATGCAGCTTCAGCAGGGCGCACAGGTCGGTGCGCAGGGTGTTCAGCGCCTTCTGCCGCTGCCAGCGCTCCCGGCCCTTGGTGAGGGCTGCGGCGACGGCGGTGCGTGCGATGCCGCAGCGGCTCGCCACCTCGCCGACGGAAGGCCAATCCTGCGGCGTCCCGGCCGCCTCCAGCCCGAGGAAGACGGCGAGCACCTGATCCTCAGTCGTCTCCTCGCCCAGCGGGCGGCGGGGGATCAGCATCTCGGCCAGCCGGTCGATGCTGGGGCGGTCGGTGTCGGCGGCGCCGAGGTCGGTGGGGGCGGGGGTGCCGGGGGCCAGATCCTGGCGAAGCTGAGCCAGCCGCTTCGCCTTCAGGCGGATTTCCTTGCGGATGCGGTCGCCGACGCCGCTCGCCAGCCGGATGTTGCGGCGGGGCACCTCCAGCAGGTCGCGCACGCTGTGGACGCCCATGCGGTCGAGCACGTCCTGCGCCTCGACGCTGTAGCCGAGGTCGGCGATGGGGGTGGCGGCGGTGACGCGGCGGGCGATTGCGTCGAAGCCGTCCGGGTCGTCCTGGGCGGTCACCGCCTCGTCGAACACCCGGCGCCAGGCCCGCAGCATGTCCTCCGCATTGTCGAAGCGTTCGCGCGGGGTGCGGCGCAGCGCCTTGTCGAAGAAGGCGGTCAGCCCCTCGCGCAGATGCGGGTCGATGCGGTCGGACGCGATGGTCGCCTCGTCGTCGATCATCGCCGCGTCGCTCTGCCCGTCGCCCCAGCTGGGCAGCAGGCCGGTCATCATCTCGTGCAGGGTGACGGCGGCGGCGAACCGCTCGGCGTTGAGATCCCAGCGCGGCGGGCGGCGCAGGACCAGGAAGGGGTCGAGATAGGGACGGGTCCCCGCCTGGATGTTGTCCGGGGAGGTGCGGGCGAGCGAGAAGTCGAAGAGCACGAGGCGCCGGCGCTCCTTCCCTTCGGTGATGCCGATGTTGTCCGGCTTGATGTCGCGGTGGGCGACGCCCTCCTGCTCCAGATGGTCGACGGCGCTCAGCAGCTCCTCGCCGAAGCGGCGCTTGAGGTCCAGCGACAGGCCGCCGGGCGCGCGCAGCAGCTGCGCCAGGGTCTGGGGGCCGGCGCTTTCCATCAGGATCGCCGTCCGGCCGGCGACGGTCAGCGTGCGGCGGGCCGAGACGATGTTGGTGTGGTGCAGCTTGCCTAGGGCCGTGGCCTCCGCCTCCAGCCGGTCGTTGTGGGCGGAGTCGAGCGCCACCTTCAGCACCAGCTCCCCCTCTTCGCCGTCGGGCTGGACCAGCAGGGCGTCGGCCGAGGCGCCGCGGCCCAGCCGGCGGACGACGGTGAAGCCGCCCTCCAGCCGGTCGCCGGGTTTGGCCGAGGACGGGTCGACGGTGGTCTCCGGCGTGCCGCGCTGCAGGTCGCGCTCCACTTCCGCCAGACGTTCGAGGAACTCGTCCATCGAGGCGATCCGCATCGGCACCTCCGGATGGGTGCCGATGCGGATCAGGTCGACAAGGCTCTGCATCGCCCCGTCCACAACGTCGGAGACCAGCAGGCCGGACCCGGAGCGCAGCCGAGCCGCCAGTTCAAGCGGGGAGGGGGCGGGTGGCTGGCCGGTGAACAGGTGGTAGGCGATGGCGGCCAGCGAGAACACGTCGTGGTGCGGACCGGACTGCGGCCCGCCGCTGAGCGCTTCCGGTGCGATGTAAACCTTCGCCGGATCCTCGACATAGCTGTCCAGGTGGCTGGTGCCGGTGGTGGCATGGGTGGTTCCGGCGGCCGACGCTTCCCGCGCCGCCGTCTGCCAGTTCATGATCTGCAGCCGGGGCAGCGGTTGATCGACGTCCCGGACCAGAATGCTGTGTGGCGACAGGGCACGGTGGAACAGCCGCTTGCCATGGGCGTATTTCAGGGTTTCCGCCAATTGGCGGACGATGTGCAGCCGAAGCTCCGCCCCCATCAGGTCGAGATGGTCGCGCATCAGCAGGTCGAGCCGGATCGCCCGCGGATCGTGATCGAAGATCAGCGCCGGGCCGCGTTCGGTGTCCCTGTAGTCGCGAACCCGCAGCAGGCCCGGATGGTCGATGCCCTCCAGGACCTGGAACTCCCTGACCGCCATCCGGCCGAGCGCGCGGCGCGCCTCCTCGTCGGACGCGGAGCTGTAGGGATAGAGACGGATGCGTCGCGACACGTCCAGGGTGACGTGGCGGCCTTCCCAATCCTGCCAGCCGTCGCCCTCCGCCATGATGCGTTTCAGCTCGTAATCGCCGATGCGGCGGTCGCGCAGGGACGGGCGAATCCCGGCCTCCGCAATTGCCCGGCACACCATGTTGGCCTGTTCGGCCGTTATCGGCGGGTGCGGCCTCGCAGTCTGCAAGCCGTTGTTCAGGGCATTGATGATGCCGTCGCCCGACCTGGAGGGACGACGCCCGAAGGTGGACATGGCGGTGAACGGATCGACCTGCCAGTCCAGCCCGTCGGCGGACAGGAAGATCACCGCCGAGACATAGGGCAGGCCCAGCTTCAGCCGCTTGACCACGCTCTGCCGCTGCAGCAAGCCCTTCAGGCGCTTGGCCTTGCGGTTCGCCAGGATCAGCGGATTGTCGTCCGTGCGGCGGCGTCCGTCCGTGGTCCAGGTCCAGCTGTGGGCATCGCCGTCCAGCCGGCCCGGGCGGCTCTTGATTTCAACCAGGAACAGGCCGTGCGGCGACAGGACGAGCGCGTCGACCTCGTTGACCTTGCCCTCGTCGTCGATGAACTCGACGTTGGACCAGGCGTACCAGGGGTCACGGTCGGGCAGGTGTCCGCGCAAAAACTCCAGCGCCTCCCGCTCCCAGGGGAACGGGGACTCCGTGATCGTCAGCCAGCGCTGTGGACCCATCGCCATGAGGTACCTCTTCCTGCAAGCGGCGGCAGGATGCGACAGGCGAGGGCGCAGGTCCAGAGTTGGGTTGTGTTTCCCGGCCTGGATCGATCGGAAGGTGCTTCCGCGTCTGGAGGTGGAGCCTGCTCATCGTCAGCGCGATGCAAGCCGTGATGACTCAATTCGCAGTTTGTGCGTGTGCAACGAAGGCGATTATATTCAACGCCGCCACCGGCGGGCACTTGGCTACAGATTGACAGGGCAAGCCGAGCCGTAGGCCGCGTATCCCGGGGAGCAGTCCGTCGGGGAAGTCCGGAACTCAACGTCATTCATTGCCTGGGTTGTCATGTCCTACGCATCCACGACCATCGCCGACGTCCTCGACCAGATCAACCGGACCTATTTCCTGCCGGCCATCCAACGGCCCTACGTCTGGGAGGCCTCGCAGGTGGTGGCGCTGTTCGACAGCCTGCTCAAAGGCTATCCGATCAGTTCGTTTCTGTTCTGGGAACTACAGCCGGAGAACCGCGGCAACTGGGACATCTACCAATTCGTCGAGAACTTCCGCTATGGCCAAGTGCACAACGAACCGGCGGAGACCGATGGGCGCGACGTTGTGCTCGTTCTCGACGGGCAGCAGCGCCTGACCTCCCTGCTGATCGGGCTGCGCGGCAGCTACACGGTGAAGCTGAAGCATAAGCGCTGGGACAATCCCCTGGCTTGGTCCAAGCAGCGCCTCTATCTGAACCTTCTCAAGGATCCCGGACAAGACGACGCAGGAGAAGAGGACGAGGTCGGCGTTACCTATGGCCTTCGGTTCTTCGAAGAACCGCCGGGTAATGACCGCGGGCACCTGTGGTTCAAGGTCGGGCGCATTCTGGATTGTCGCGACGATGACCGGTTCGATCAGGTGAAGGAGGAGGTCGTGGACAGCCTCCCCGATACCGTCACTCGTGGCGAGGTGCGGATCGTCGAGCGCAACCTGGACCGCCTGTACCGTACGGTCTGGAAGGACGACGTCGTCGCCTATTATACGGAAAAGAGCCAGAGTTATGACCGCGTGCTCGACATCTTCATCAGGGCAAACGACGGCGGCACCAAGCTCAGCAAGTCCGACTTGCTGCTTTCGATGATTACGTCCAAATGGGACGGAGTGAACGCCCGCGAGGAGATCTTCAACTTCGTCGATCGACTCAACGATGAACTCGACCGCAAGAACGACCTCAACAAAGATTTCGTAATGCGGGCCTGCCTCGTTTTGTCTGACCTGGACCACGTTTACAAGGTCAACAATTTCACTACGGCGAACCTCGCGGTCATCCAGCGCAACTGGCCGGAGATTAAGCGGTCGCTGGAGGCGACGCTGCGGCTGGTCAATCGGTTCGGCATCGACCGCGACACTCTGACCAGCGCCAACGCCGTCCTGCCGATCGCCTATTACCTGTTCAAGCTGGGTGACGGTGTGATGCTCGATGGGACGACGCCTTTCGAGGTCCAGAACCGCTTGCGAATCCGTCGATGGCTTCTCGGAGCGCTGCTGAACAGCGTGTTCGGCGGAAGCTCGGACCAGACCATCGGCACGTCCCGCGCCTTGTTGCGGGAGGCCATGGAGACCGAGCGCGACTTCCCCTTCCATGCCCTGACCGACGGGCTGCGCAAGCGCCGTGGGCGCGTCGTCGCCTTCGACGAGGAGGCGAACGTTGCGGCTTTGCTGGAAACGACCTACGGTCAGCGCACCTGTTTTTTGGCGCTTTCCACCCTCTATGAGGAGCAGAACTGGTCGTCGTCGCTTTACCACATCGACCACATCATTCCGCGGACGCTTTGCACGCGCCGCAGCCTCCAGGGACGAGGCATCTCTGAAAGCCGCATTGACGAAATTCTGGCCTGCGTCGATCGGATCGGAAATCTGCAGCTCCTGCTGGGGCGGGAGAACTCAGAGAAAGCCGGCATGTCGTTCGGCGACTGGATACGCACCCGCGACGGCGGCTTTTTGGAGATGCATCTCATTCCGCCCGAACCCCATCTTTGGGTACCGGAGGCTCTTCCGGAGTTTGTCGCGGCCCGCGAGGATCTGATCCGCAGACGCCTGCGGCTCTACAGCATCTTCGGCGATTCGGGGCCTGTACCCGCATGGGCATCCCAAGGAGACAGCCCGTTCCCTATTCAGCCGGCCGCGGGGTAGAGGCACCCGCAGCCGGTACACTGCCCTCCAAAGAAATGGAGGCGGCCGAAACGTCGATCTTGTTGGTGCCCGTGGCGCGTGACGGAACCGCCTTTATTCCGGAACTCGGCAATTCCCGCGCTTACACCATCGGCCCCAAAGGAGAGGAGCGAAAAGTCGCCGATTACCGGCAAGCCCTGCAGGAGTTGCGCGCCATGCCTAAAGCGTGCTGGCGCCGCCCCAATGATGCCGGCAATTGGGGGATTGTGACTGCCGTCCGTTGGGAGATGCGGCCCATCACCGCAGCATAATCGGCTGAGCTGACCTGAACATCGGGTTTAGCTCAGCCGTCGGTTGCCAAACTTGTCCGCGATGCACCGCTCAACTGACGGTGCTAAACGTCTACAGGCGGGAGAGTCAATTCTCGGTGGTTGCGCGCCCCCGCAACCACCGACACTTGACGCCCCGGTTCGAAAGAGCCGGGGCGTTCGTGCGTCTGGGCCTTGCCCATCCGGGCGGTGCTCTCGCAGACCGCCAGGACGCCGGTAAGCGTCGTCTGGCGACTGCAGCGTGAACAGGTTTCCAGTCCGCGGCTGTTGGCGAGCAGGACCTCGATGCCCTTGTGGGCGAACTGGCTGGCGACGGCCGCGCCGATGGCGCCCGAGCCCAGGATGGCATAAGTGGTCATGACGATGGTCCTTTCAGAATGACAGGTTGCCCTCGCCGACGGTGGAGGTCACCGGGCCGAAGCTGTCCAGGAAGATGAAGGGGCCGACCGACCGGCGCATGGCCGACGGCAGGAAGCGGCGGACCTGGAACCCGTCGCCGATGTCGCGGACGGCAGGCAGCAGGATGCGGTCGATGCCGGCGGCTGGGGCAACATGCCCCTGCCGATGATCCAGGAGGATCTGGACACCGGACGGCTGGTGCGGCTGGACATGCCCGACTGCAAGGGCGGTCCCTATCGGCTGCAGGCCGTCCATCGCACCGACAGCCCGCCGGGGCCGGCCGCCTCCTTCCTGATTTCCCGCTTCGAAGGCCAGATGGCGGGATGAGGAACCGCCGTTGATTGTTCCTGATCTTGCAACGGATTTCTTCGATCTGCGTGGTTTATCGTTCACGCAAGAACGTTTAGCGTCCTTGCATTGACCGGCACGGCAATCCGTTCGCGTCCGGCCTGATCCCGATCTCTCCCAAAGATCCAAGGACGCGGATCATGAGCCAATCCACCTCACTTTGCGTCGCCGCCGGCGATGTTCTGTCGACCCTTTCCTGCAAGCTGCACAGCGCCGGCTGCTCCGTCGTTCGCGGGGTGCTGGACCTGTTGATGATGCCGTCGGGCAATCAGCGCCTTCTCGGCTGGCTCGGCAATCACCTGCTGTCGATCGCCGGTCAACTCGGCGGCGGTGCGTCGGACCTGATCCCGCTCCACTCCGACCTCTATTTCGCTGCCGTTGGCTCGTTTCTGACAGCAATCAGCTGTGCCGCGATTCTGGCGCTGCGCTCGTTCGGCACCGCGGTCGTGCTGGCGATCATCATGCTGATCGGTGCGCATGTTCTGATCCTGCTGTTGCCGCCGGACCTCGCCGCGTCGGTCAAGGGCGTCGAATTCGTGATGATCGCCGGCTTGCTCGCGGTCAGCGCTGCAGTCCGCCACTCACCGCATTGACCGAATTGTCCGCCTTGACAGGTAACTTATAACTTATAAGATTGCTGCATCGGATGGTCCGGTGCGGTGGGACGTCGCCGGCCTTCCGGGTTCCAGACAAGGAGGGTCGGATGACGACAAGACGGGCAGGGCGCCTTTGCGCGCCCATAGTGTTCGCCATACTGATTGCGTCCGGGTCATCGCATGCGCGCGACCTGACCGTCGTCGGGTTCGGTGGATCGTTGCAGGATGCGATGCGGACGGCCTATTTCGAACCCTTTTCCAAACGGTCGGGTGCGCCGCTGATCGAGGAGTCCTACACCGGCGGCATCGCCAAGCTGAAGGCGATGAACCAGTCGCGGACGGTCACGTGGGACGTCCTGCAGATGGACGAGAACGAGATGACGCTGGCCTGCGACGAGGGGCTTCTCGAACCCTTCGACTGGAAAAGCCAGCCGAACGCCGCCGACATCATCCCGCAGGTCAAGGCGCCCTGCGGCGTCGGTGCCTTCGTCTGGTCGAAGGTGCTGGCCTTCGATCCGGCCAAGACCCCCGGCGTGAAATCCTGGGCGGATTTCTGGGACCTCAAGCGCTGGCCGGGCGAACGCGGCTTACGCAAGCAGGCGCGCATGACGCTGGAGATCGCCCTGCTGGCCGACGGCGTCGCCCCCGACAAGCTCTATGAGACGCTGGGCACCAAGGCGGGGGTGGACCGCGCCTTCGCCAAGCTGGACCAGATCAAGCCGCACATCCGCTGGTGGGTCAGCGGCGCGCAGCCGGTCGAATGGCTCGCCGCCGGCAATGTCGTCATGACCTCCGCCTACAACGGGCGGGTCGCCGCCGCCAACAAGGACGGGCGGTCCTTCACCATGCTGTGGACACAGCAGCTCTATTCCGCCGATTACTGGACGATCCCCAAGGGCACCGACAAGCTGGCGGCGGCCAGGGAACTGGTCGCCTACATGACCAGCGCCGATGCGCAGAAGCGCTTTGCCGAGACGATCCCCTACGGCGTCACCAACGGCCGCGCCTCCGCCCTGATCGATCCGAAAGTCCAGCCGGACCTGCCGACCGCCTCGCAGAACATGGCGGGCGCGTTGATGATCGACACGCCCTTCTGGGTGAACAACGAGGATGAGTTGCAGCAGCGCTTCGAGCGCTGGGTCGCCCAATAGATCCGGGTTCACCGGACCGGGTGCAGAGCCGACCGCAACCAGTTTCCTGAACAGGTGAGAAACATGATGCTTCACGCGACGCGCATCATCGGATGCGCGCTGGCCGCCGGGCTGTTGTCCGCGCCGGCCCTGGCGCAATCCACAAAAACCGAGCAATTGACCGTCGTCGGCGCCGGCGGTGTGCTGCAGGACGCCGAACGCGCGGTGTTCTTCCGCCCCTTTGCCGATGCCAACAAGGTGCAACTGACCGAGGATTCCTATTCGGGTCAGATGGCGAAGGTCCGCGCCATGGTCGATACCGGCAGCGTCAGCTGGGATGTGCTGCAGGTCGAACAGAACAGCCTGCTGAGCGGCTGCGAGGAAGGGCTGTTCGAGAAGATCGACTGGACCGGGATCGGCGACCGCAGGGATTTCATCGACGGGGCCTACAGCGAATGCGGTGTCGGCGCCTTCGTCTGGTCGATGGTGATGACCTACGACCGCTCCCGCATCGCCGACGGCCCGAAAAACTGGGCCGATTTCTGGAACGTGCAGCGCTGGCCGGGCAAGCGCGGCCTGCGTCAGACCGCTAAGATGACGTTGGAGATCGCCCTGCTGGCCGATGGCGTGCCGCGTGAGGAGGTGTACAAGGTATTGGCGACCCCGGCCGGGGTGGAGCGTGCCTTCGCGTCGCTCGACAGGCTCAAGCCGAATATCCTGTGGTGGACTTCCGGCGCCGAGCCGATCGAGCGGCTGGCTTCCAGCGACGTGGTCATGTCGGCCGCCTTCAACGGTCGGGTGGCGGCGGCCAACCAGGGCGGGCGGTCCTTCGCGCTCGCCTGGGACGGGCAGGTGCTGGGCGTCGATTACTGGGCGATCCCGAAGGGGGCGAAGAACCGGGCCACGGCGGAGCGCTTCATCGCCTTCGCCAGCCGGCCGGAGGTGCAGGCGCGTTTCCCCAGCCACATCGCCTATGGCGTGACCAATCGTAAAGCGAACCTTGCCGTCGATCCGAAGCTGGCCGCCGACCTGCCGACGAGCCCCGCGAATTTCGCCCTGGCGGTCCCGCTCGACACCGCCTTCTGGGCCGACCATGGCGAGGCGTTGGAAGCGCGCTTTGCCAACTGGCGCTCCCGATGAACGGTGGAAAGGAGCGATGACGCGCATGGCAACCACCACAGAAGCAATGGATGGGGCTTCGGCGCTGACGCCGCCGTCCCTGTCGTCGCGTGCGAAGGCCCGGATGGTCTCGGCCCTGCTGATCGCGCCGCTCATCCTGTTCCTCACCCTGGTCTTCGTGCTGCCGCTGGGCGGCATGCTGGTGCATGCGGTGGAGAATGGCGAAGTGGGCGCGGCGTTGCCCGGCGTCGCAGCGGAGATGCGAGGCTGGACCGGCGAGGGACTGCCGCCGGAGAGCGCCTATGCCGCGCTGGCCCGCGACCTGAAGGCCGCCTATGGCGAGCCTCGCCTGGGCGAGGCGAGCCGGCGCCTGAATTACGAACGCTCCGGCTACCGCGCGCTGCTGACCAGGACCGCGCGGTCCGTCCGCGCCATCGACCGGCCGCAGGCGGGCTGGGCGGCGGAGCTGACCGCCATCGATCCGCGCTGGGGCGAGCCTGCCACCTGGGCGGCGCTGCGGCGGGCCAGCCCGCCGCTGACGCCCTACTACCTGCTGACGGCGCTCGACCTGCGGATGGACAACAACGGTTCGATCGCACGGGCTCCGGCGGAGGAGCGCATCTACATCGACACGCTGGGCCGCACCCTGTGGATCGGCTTCGTCACCACGCTCCTGTGCCTCGTGCTGGGCTTCCCGCTGGCCCATGCGTTGGTCAGCCTGCCGCGCGGCTTCGCGTCGGTGCTGATGGTCTGCGTGCTGCTGCCCTTCTGGACCTCGCTGCTGGTGCGGACCAGCGCCTGGATCGTCGTGTTGCAGAAGGAAGGCGTGCTGAACGGGCTGCTGACCCGGCTCGGCATCGTCGATGCGCCGCTGGAACTGGTGTTCAACCGCTTTGGCCTCTATGTCGCGATGGTGCACATCCTGCTGCCCTTCATGATCCTGCCGATCCTCAGCGTGATGAAGGGCATCTCGCCGTCCTACATGCGGGCCTCGGCCTCGCTGGGCGCCCATCCGGCGGTCGGCTTCCTCAAGGTCTATCTGCCGATGACGCTGCCGGGCGTCGGGGCGGGGTGCCTGATGACCTTCATCATCGGCGTCGGCTATTACATCACGCCCAGCCTGGTCGGCGGCGCCCGCGACCAGATGACCAGCTATTTCATCGCCTACTACGCGAACACCACCATCAATTGGGGCCTGTCTTCGGCGCTGGGGGCGATCCTGCTCGCCTGCATCATGCTGCTTTACGCGACGGTCGGGCGCCTGATCGGCGTCGGCCGCATCGCCGGCATCCAGTGAGGTCCCCGCGTCCGGAAGAGAGGCCGAACCATGTCCAATCCCACCCGTGTTCTCCACTATGCCTTCTGCTGCGCGATGATGGTCTTCCTGGTGGGGCCGATCCTGGCGGTCGTCCCGATTTCCTTCAGCTCCGCCGGCTTCCTGTCCTACCCGATCCCCGGCCTGTCGCTGCAATGGTACGAGAAGGTGATGGCGGCGTCCGGCCCCTGGCTGCCGGCGCTGCGCAACAGCCTGATCGTCGGCACCGGCGCCATGGCGCTGGCGACGCTGCTCGGCACGCTGGCGGCGCTGGGGCTGGCGCGCAACGACCTGCCGGGGCGGTCCTTCCTGCTCGGCCTGCTGATCGCGCCGATGGTGGTGCCGGTGGTGATCAGCGGCGTCGCCATGTATTTCCTGTTCGCGCGGATCGGCCTGACCGCCTCCTATCTCGGGCTGATCCTGGCGCATGCGGCGCTGGGCGCGCCCTTCGTCGTCATCACGGTGACGGCGACCCTGCGCAACTTCGACACCACCCTGGTGCGGGCGGCCTACAGCCTGGGCGCCTCGCCGGTGCGGGCCTTCCTGACCGTGACGCTGCCGCTGATCCTGCCGGGCGTGCTGTCCGGCGGCCTGTTCGCCTTCATCTTTTCCTTCGACGAGGTGGTGGTGGCGCTGTTCGTCGGCGGGCCGGAACAGCGGACCCTGCCGCGCCAGATGTTCGACGGCATCCGCGACACCATCGATCCGTCCATCCTGGCGATGTCGACCCTGCTGGTCGGCGTCACCATCGTCTTCATGGTCCTCCTCGCCCGGCTGGGGCGGGGGACCGGTTCAAAGCCTGGGAGCAAGGCATGATCATCGTTACCGGCGGCACGCACGGCATCGGCCGCGCCTGTGTGGAGCGCCTGACCGGCGAAGGGCGGGCCGTCCTCTTCACCGGCCGGGACGAAGCGGCGGGGGCGGACCTCGCCGGCCGCTGCCCGGGCGCCGTCTTCCAGCGCGGCGACGTCGCCTCGCCCGACGACTGCGCCCGGGCAGTCGGGCGCGCGATGGACCTCGGCGATGGCCGCATCGGCGGTCTGGTCAACAATGCCGGCATGTCGCGCCGCGTCGCCTTCGCCGAGGCGCAGGTGGAGGATTGGGACCAGGTGATGGCGGTGAACGCCCGCAGCGCCTTCCTGTTCACCCGCCTCGCCCTGCCGGGGCTGCGGGCGGCGCGCGGCGCTGTGGTGAACGTCGCCTCCGTCGCCGGCAAGATCGGGGAGGAGGGGCTGGCGATCTACTGCGCGTCCAAGGCGGCGGTGATCGGCATGACCCAGGCGCTGGCGCTGGAGTTCGGCGACGAGGTCCGCTTCAACGCCGTCTGCCCGGGCCAGATCGACACCCGCATGATGCAGGGCATCAAGACGCAAGCGATCAAGCGCCGCCGTCTGGAGCAGCGCATTCCCGCCGGCCGCTTCGGCGCGCCGGAGGAAGTTGCCGACGCGGTCGCCTGGCTGCTGTCGGAGCGGTCGAGCTACGTCAACGGCACCGTCCTGACCATCGACGGCGGCGAGACCGCCGGGATGCGTACCCCGCGCGGTCTGGACGAGGAGTGAGAAAAGGACTGCGCCCTGGCGCCGGTCAGGCCGGCGTCAGGGACTGGCCGACCTTTTCGAGATAGGGGATCAGGCTCTCGCCGCCGCGGATGATGTCGCGTTCGATGGCGGCCCGCGCGGCGGGGCCGTCATGGGCGCGGAGCGCGGCGATCAGCGCCAGATGCTCGTCGGCGCCGGCGTAATCCTCGTGTTCGACCTCGTTGTAGAAGACGTTCAGGATCGGCCCCATCGACACCCACAGGCTCTCGATCTGGCCGACCAGCATCTCCATCCCGGACAAACGGTAGACCGCGAAGTGGAAGTCGCGGTTGTGCTGAAGTGCCGCCTTGACGTCGCGGGCGCGCTCCGCCGCGTCGAACCGGGCATGCGCCTCGGTCAGGCGGGCGATGTCCTCCGCCGTGGCATGGGTAGCGCCGAGTTCCGCCGCCAGACCTTCCAGCGCGATGCGGATGGTGCGGATTTCCAGATAGCGCGACAGGCTGAGCCCCGGCACGCAGACGAAGCGGCCCGATCTCAGTTCCAGCCCCTGTTCGCTGACCAGCCGCAGGCAGGCCTCACGCACTGGCGTTATGCTGGTGCCCAGCTCGTCCGCCAGATCCTGCATGACCAGCCGCTGGCCCGGCTTGAAGCTCCCGGCGATCAGCGCTTCGCGCACCGCCACGTAGGACCGCGCCGACAGGTTTCCCGGTTCGATCGGCTGCATTCGCACGACATCATCTCCTCACACACGGACGAACGGCAGGGGCTGCGCCGCGGCGTCGCCTCCTGCCGTCCTATAAGCTATAACACAGAAAGTCAGGCGCCGACCCGCATCGCCGGACGCAGCGCATGCAGCGTCTCGGCGATGGCGTCCAGCGTGCGGTCGATCAGCGCCTCGTCATGGGCGGTCGACAGGTAGAGGCGCTTCAGCGGCAGGGGCTGGAAGATGAACCGCTGCTCTACCAGCCTCCGACGGAAGGCGAGGTCGGCGGCGTTGTCGTTGCGCAGCAGATCCTCGTACCGCTCGAAGGCGCCCTGGAAGAAATAGAGCAGCCAGACCGAGCCGTAGCCCGCCGACTGCGCCGGAATCCCCAGCCGCTCCACAATGGCCGACAGTCCCGTCCGCATGCGGTCGCCCAGCGCGAACAGCCGCCCGTAAGTGCCCGGCCGCTCCAGCTCGCCGATGGTCGCCAGCAGGGCCGCCAGCGACGGCGGCGTGCCGTTGAAGGTGCCGCCCATGAAGACCGCGCCTTCGCCGGTCCGCCCCAGCCGTTCCATCAGGTCGGCGCGGCCGGCCAGGATCCCGACCGGATGGCCGGACGCCACCGCCTTGCCGAAGGTGGCGAGGTCGGGCGTCACCCCGACGATGGACTGGTAGCCGCCCAGCGCGTGGCGGAAGCCGGTGATGACCTCGTCGAAGATCAGCACGGTGCCATGGTCGGCGGTCAGCCGGCGCAGGTCGCGCAGGAAGGCGTCATGGGCGATCACCGACCCCATATTGTGGGCGATCGGCTCGATGATGACCGCGGCGACCTCGCCCGGATGGGCGGACAGGTAATCCTCCGCCGCCTGGGCGTCGTTGTAGGGCAGGACCACAGTGTGCCGGGCGGCGTCGAGCAGGATGCCGTCGCACACCGGGTCGTACTGGCCGATGCGGTCGGCGGGCGACTGTACGTTCATGGCGACATAGTCGTGCCAGCCGTGATAGCCGCCCTGGAACTTGATGACGGTGCGCCGCCCGGTGGCGGCGCGGGCCAGCCGCAGCGCGTGGTAGGTCGCCTCCGACCCGCTGCTGCAGAAGGCCACCTGATCGGCGCAGGGGATCAGGCGGACCAGCGTTTCCGCCGCCTCGATCTCCAGGTCCAGCGCCGCGGCGCCGATCAGGTCGATGCGCTCGGACACCGCCGTCACCCGGTCACGCACGGCTGCGGCGCAGTGGCCCAGCATGTTGGCGCCGAAGCCGCAGTGATAGTCGACATGCTCGTTGCCGTCGGCGTCGTACAGGTACGGCCCGGCGGCGCGCACGAACACATAGGGATGCGCCAGTTGGCGGCTGGGGCTGAGCAGCCCGCCGGGCATGACGGCCCGCGCCCGCGCGGTCAGCGCGGCGTTGTCGGTTTCGATTGGCATGATTGGTCCTCGTCGGGGCTGCCGGGACGGGTGGTGGATCGGCCCGTCCCGGCCGGCGGTGTCAGGCCAGGATGTCGCGGACGACCGTCTCGATGCCGGCGGCGTCGAGCTGGTAGTGGCGGTAGAGGTGCGTCGGCGGGGCGATCAGGCTGTATTCGTCGCGGATGCCGTGGCGGATCAGCACTGCCTTGGTGCCGGCCTCCGCCATCACCTCCGCCACTGCGCCGCCGAGTCCGCCGAGGATGTTGTGCTCCTCCACCGTCAGGATGATGCGGGAGCGTTCGGCCGCCGCCAGCACCGCGTCGCGGTCCAGCGGCTTGATCGTGTGCATGTCGATCAGCCCGACCGACAGGCCGGACGCCCGCAGCGCCCGCACCGCTTCGCGGGACGGGTGGACCATGGTGCCGCAGGCGATGATGGTCAGGTCGGTGCCCGTCTCGTGCTCGATGGCTTTGCCGAACCGGAAGTCCGGGAGGTCGTCATAGACGTTCGGCTCCTGCCCGCGGCCGATGCGGAAATAGATCGGTTCCGGGTGGTCGGCCGATGCCTTGATGGCGGCGGCCAGCTGCGGCCCGTCGGCCGGATTGACCACGGTCAGCCCGGCGATGGAGCGCATGATCGCCAGATCCTCGGTCGCATGGTGCGAGGTGCCGTAGAAGCCGAGTGCGATGCCGGCATGGTGTCCGATCAGCCGCACCGGCAGGGCGGAATAGGCGACGTCCATGCGGATCTGCTCGCAGCACAGCAGCCCGAGGAAGGAGGCGAAGGTCGCAACGAAGGGCATCACGCCGGTGGTGGCGATGCCGGCCGCCGCGGACACCATGTTCTGCTCCGAGATGCCGAACTGGATGAAGCGGTCGGGATACCGGGCGGCGAAGCGGGCGAGCCCGTTGGAATATTGCAGGTCGGCGGTCCCGGCCATCACCGGGTGGCCGTCCTCCACCAGCGCCGACAGCGCATCCGACAGGTAGGACAGGCCGGGTGCGCGAGCATTGAGCTGCCGGTATTGCCAGCTGCCGGGATTGACCGGCCCGGCGAGGGTGTTGGTGGCGGTCATTGCGCATCTCCCTGGAGGATGGCGGAGCCGGCGGGCTGCCCCATGATCTCGGCGATGGCGGCGGCCTCGTCCTCCGGCGCCAGATAGCCCAGGTGCCAGCCGGCCTCCCGCTCCATGTAGCCGACGCCCTTGCCCTTCAGCGTCCTGGCGATGACGCAGGCCGGCTTCCGGCGGGTCTTGTCCTGCTTCAGCCGGCGGAACAGGGTGGCGAGGGCGGCGACGTCGTGGCCGTCCACCTCATGCACCTCCCAGCCGAAGGCGCGCCATTTGTCGGCCAGCGGCTCGATCCCCATCACCTCGTCCACCTGACCGTCAAGTTGGTAGCCGTTGCGGTCGACGATGGCGATCAGGTTGCCGGCCTTCTGGTGGGCGGCGGCCATCGCCGCTTCCCACACCTGCCCCTCCTGCATCTCGCCGTCACCGAGCATCACATAGACGTCGAAGCGCCGGCCCATCATCCGGCCACCCATCACCATGCCGAGGCCGGCGGACAGCGCGTGCCCGATGGAGCCGGAACTGAAATCCACCCCCGGCACCTTGGTCATGTCCGGGTGGTCCCCCAGCGGGTTGCCCAGCCGGGTGTAACCGTCCAGCAGTTCCTTCGGGAAGAACCCCCAGTCGGCCAGCAGCGGGTAGAGCCCGACCGCCGCATGGCCCTTGCCCATCAGGAAGCGGTCGCGGTCCGGCCAGCGTGGTTCCCCGTGCCGCAGGCGCATGGCGTCGTAATAGAGCGTCGCGAACAGCTCCGCGCAGGAAAAGGTCGAGGAATAGTGGCCGACCTTGGCGATGGCGATCAGCCGGATCGTCTCCAGCCGGACATGCCGGGCGCGTTCCTCCAAATGGGCGATGGTTTCAGGAGTTGGGGTTTCGGGCGCCAGAAATTCGGGCGTCAAGGTTCGGCCGGCGCCCATGGGATCGGGCGCCGGTCCGGCGATGGCGGTCGTTGGCATGGTCATCCTGTCAGCGGATCGGCGCTGGATCGTAAGCGGCGGGGTGCAAGGGCGCGCCGAATTGCCCTCGACATCTTATAACTTATAAGATACAAGTTGGGAATGGCAAGCGCGACGTTGCCGCCCGTTCCGCCGCGGTCCGCGGTCGAAGCGCAGTCCGTGCGCCTTACTCATTCCCCCGCAATCAGGAAGAGCCGTTCCCATGACCAACGCCCTTCGTGCCTTGGACATCGACCTGCATCTGCATTCGCAAACCAATGCCCGCGCCCATGAGGATCGCGGCCCGCTCACCCTGGTGCGGGGCGACGGCGTCCATGTCGTGGACGAATCCGGCCGCCGCTATATCGAGGGGATGGCCGGGTTGTGGTGTGCGTCGCTCGGCTTCGAAGAGGCGCGGCTGGCAGAGGTCGCCGCCCGCCAGATGCGGACGCTGGCGACCTATCACACCTTCAACCACCGCACGAACGACGCCTGCGTGGCGCTGGCGGAGGCGATTTCGGCCATCTCGCCGATCAGTGGCG
This sequence comes from Azospirillum oryzae, assembly GCF_008364795.1. Classification (GTDB taxonomy): domain Bacteria; phylum Pseudomonadota; class Alphaproteobacteria; order Azospirillales; family Azospirillaceae; genus Azospirillum; species Azospirillum oryzae. The sequence goes on from NZ_VTTM01000016.1 coordinate 58,388, forward strand.
GCAGGATCTTCTTCGCCAATTCTGGGTCGGAGGCCAACGACACCATGGTGAAGCTTGCCTGGTACTACAACGCCGCGCGTGGCCGGCCAGAGAAGCGCAAGATCATCAGCCGCACCGGCGCCTTCCACGGCAGCACGGTGATGGGCGCGGCACTCAGCGGCCTGCCGCACATGCACCGCGCCTTCAATCTGCCGGACCAGGGCGTGGTCTTCACCGCCTGCCCCAACCATGCCCGTCATGCCGAACCGGGCGAAAGCCAGGAGGATTACGCAACGCGGCTGGCGGCCGAACTGGAGGCGCTGATCCAGGCGGAAGGCGCCGACAGCATCGCGGCGATGATCGCCGAACCGGTGATGGGGGCGGGCGGGGTGATCCTGCCGCCGGAGACCTACTTCCCCAAAATCCAGGCGGTTCTGGCCCGTTATGACATCCTGCTGCTGGCCGACGAGGTGATCTGCGGGTTCGGCCGTACCGGCAACTGGTTCGGCAGCCAGACCTTCGGCTTCCTGCCGGACATGATGTCGATGGCGAAGGGACTGTCGTCGGGCGCCATTCCCATCGCCGCGGTGGCGCTGAGCGACCGCATCTATCAGGCGATCGCCGACCAGAGCGCGGAGATCGGCGTCTTCGGCCACGGCTTCACCTATTCCGGCCATCCGGTGTCGGCGGCGGTCGCGACCGAGGCGATCCGCATCTATCACGAGATCGACGTGGTCGGCCGCGCCCGCCGGCTGGGCGCCCATCTGCGCGCCGCGCTGGACGAGGCGCTGGCCGGGCACCCGCTGGTCGGCGAGATCCGCAGCGTCGGCCTGCTGGCCGGCATCGGCCTTACCGCCGACCCGGCGACCGGCCGCGATTTCGACCCCGCCCTGCGGGTCGGTGCGCAGGTGGAGCGGCGCTGCCTCGCCCATGGCGCGATCATCCGCAACATGGGCGACAACATCGCGCTCTGCCCGCCCTACGTCATCGAACCCGGCCAGATCGACGCACTGGTCGAGCGGCTGCGCGCCGCGCTGGATGACGTCGCCGACACGCTGTCCCGCGACAGCCTCGCCGCCTGAGGGGGACCATTATGACCTATCTCGATCTGCTTGATCAGGCCCGCCTGATCCGCGACGGCGAGATCGGCGCCGCCGACCTGCTCGACGCCACCATCGCCCGCATCGAGGCGGTGAACCCGGTGCTGAACGCGGTGGTCCTGCCGCTCTACGACCAGGCCCGCGCCGCGCTCGCGAACGGTGAGGCGTCGTCCGGCCCCTTCGCCGGCGTACCCTTCCTGATCAAGGATCTCTACTGCCATGTCCGCGGCACGCCGACCACCGGCGCCTCCCGCCTGTTGGCCGGGGCCGTCGTCGACCATGACAGCGAGTTGATGGCGCGCTACCGCCGCGCCGGTCTGCTGACGGTCGGCAAGACCAACCTGTGCGAATTCGGCACGCTCGGCACGACGGAGCCGGTGCTGTTCGGTCCGACCCGCAACCCGTGGGACCCGAGCCGCTCCAGCGGCGGGTCGAGCGGCGGTGCCGCGGCGGCGGTGGCGGGCGGCATGGTGCCGGCGGCCCATGGCGGCGACGGCGCCGGCTCCATCCGCATTCCCGCGTCCTGCTGCGGGTTGTTCGGGCTGAAGCCGACGCGGGGACGCATCACCATGGGTCCTGACCTGGGCGACAGCCTGGGCGGCATCGTCAACGAACATGTGGTGACGATGACCGTACGCGACAGCGCGGCCCTGCTCGACGCCACCCACGGGCCGATGGCCGGCGACCCCTACAGCGCTGCGCCGCCGGCGGAGAGCTTCCTGTCGCAGGTCGGCCGCGAGCCGGGGCGACTGCGCATCGCGGTCACCGACCAGTCGCTGCTTGGTACCGATGTGGATCCGGACTGCGTGGCTGCGGTGCGCGACACCGCGCGTCTCTGCGCCGAGTTGGGGCATGACGTCGAAATCGCCGCCCCGGCCTTCGACGCGGAGCAGTACCAGTCGGCCTATCGTCGTTTCTGGTCGATGACGGCGACGCGCAGCCTGTGGAGCATCGGCCGCGCCACCAACCGCTCCCCCGTCGCCCTGGCGGAAGAGGTCGAGCCCTTCAACCGCTACCTGTTCGAGCGCGGCAGCCGCATCCTGGCGGCGGATTACGTGACCGATCTGGGCTGGTTCCACGGCTTCTCCCGCATCCTCGGGCGCTTTCTGGAACGCTACGATGTCTGGCTGACGCCGACGCTGGGCTCACCGCCGCCGAAGCTCGGCCATTTCGATGCCGGGCTGCATGGCGGGGAAGCCGTGATGGACCGCTTCATGCAGTTCCTGGCCTTCACCACCTTCGCCAACATGGCCGGCCTGCCGGCGATGAGCATTCCGCTGTCCTGGAACGCCGAAGGACTGCCGGTCGGCTCGCAGTTCACCGGCCGCGCCGGAGACGAGGCGACGCTGTTCCGTCTCGCCGGCCAGTTGGAACGCGCCCGCCCCTGGCGGGACCGCCGCCCGCCCATTCACGCCGCCTGACCCCGGAGGGATATGACCATGGAAAGCCAGGGATTTGTGGAGTTCGCCGGCGTCCAGAAAAGCTATGACGGGCGCACTCTGGTGATCGAAGGGCTGGACCTGTCGATCCCGAAGGGGGAGTTCCTGACGATGCTGGGGCCGTCCGGTTCCGGCAAGACCACCAGCTTGATGATGCTGGCGGGGTTCGAGGCGCCGTCGCGCGGCGAGATCCGCGTGGCCGGCAGGCCGATCCAGAATGTGCCCCCGCACCGCCGCAACATCGGGATGGTGTTCCAGAACTACGCGCTGTTCCCTCACATGACCATCGCCGAGAATCTGGCCTATCCGCTGAAGGTGCGGCGGATGGGCCGGGCGGAGACGGAGCGGCGGGTGGCCCGCGCGCTTGACATGGTGCAGATGGGGGCGCTGGCGCAGCGTCGACCCTCCCAGCTTTCCGGCGGGCAGCAGCAACGGGTGGCGCTGGCGCGGGCGCTGGTGTTCGAGCCGGATCTGGTGCTGATGGACGAACCGCTGGGGGCGCTGGACAAGAACCTGCGGGAGCACTTGCAGTTCGAGATCAAGCATCTGCATGAACGTCTCGGCGTCACCATGGTCTATGTCACCCACGACCAGGCGGAGGCGCTGACCATGTCCGACCGCATCGCCGTCTTCAACCGCGGCCGGGTGGAGCAGCTGGCGACGCCCGCCGAGCTGTACGAGGAGCCGGCCACCATCTTCGTCGCCGGCTTCATTGGCGAGAACAACCGGCTGTCCGGTGTTCTGGCCCACCGTCAAGGCGACAGCGGGACCGTCCGGTTGGAGGACGGTTCGGTGGTGCAGACCCGTGTTGCCGCGGGGCTGGAGGCCGGGGCTTCGGTCACCGTGTCGCTGAGGCCCGAGCGGGTCCGGCTGGTGCCGGCCGGTGAGGCCGGCGGAGAGCAGGGCCTGTTCGGCATTGTCTGCGAACTGATCTATCTCGGCGACCACATCCGCGTGCATCTGGCGGATGGTCCGGCCGCCGGTCTGGTCGCGAAGATTCCCAACAACGCCGACCATCAGCATGTGCGTCCTGGCGGCCGGTATCGGGTGGAGTGGGGACCGGCCGACGCCATCGCGCTGCCGGTCGGTCACTGACCGGACCGAGGTCTGGCCGACTGTCGAAGCGGCTTCCGACCGAGTTGAATCGGATGCGCGCGGGGAATTCCCAAGGGAGGGCAAATCGGCGACTCCGGGCAAGTGACGGAACAGCCCGGAGCCGACGATGGCAGCGTCCTGTTCGCCGGACCCGAAGCGCGCGACTATGCCCAAACCAAGGACGTCGGCATCGCGGCATGACAAGACCAAACAGGACTCCGGGACTCCCGGCGTGGTTCAAGACCGGCCGTTCCGGAGCTTTTTGTGGGCCGACACCGCTCGACGTATAAAAAGCCCCGGCGGGACGGGTCCGGCCGGGGCGAAAAGGCAGTTGAGACGACGACGACTGCGGAAAGAAATGCGGCTACGGCACGGCGGTCACGACGCGTGGCGCAGGGGGGCGGAACCGGGGGAGTTCGGCCGTTTCTGCACTGTCGTCGCGGGGAAGGGCAGCACGGACGGGCGGCCGTCGGACACCCGCAGGGCATCCGCAGGTTCCCGCCCATTCAGCAGCCACTGATAGGCTGCGGCGATGGCGACCCGATCACGGCCGTCGGTGGACAGCACGCGCAGGCCGTTTGCCGTTTCCCCGGTCGTGCCGCTGCGGCGAACCGCATCGCACAGCGCATGGCCGAGCCGGAGATCCGACACCAGAACCGCGCTGGACCCGGACTGGACGATCACCGAGGCGAGGGCTCCCAGGTGGGAGGACGGCAGGGGGGAATAGCCGACCTCCCGCAGATCCAGGAACAAGCCACGCCTGGTGCTGCCGCCGGGCAGCGCATTGCGCAACGTCCCGAGCCAGACTGAAGGAGGTGCGTCACGAAGGCCGCTGCAGGCGACGGCGTGGAGACCCCAGTCGGTGGCTGCGACGGTGATGTCCTTCATGCTTTTCCCCTTCAGTGAAGCCCGGGTTCCTCGTGCAGGTCGGCTCCCTTGAGTCCGCCGGCTGGGGGGCCGGATGACCGCGATGGAGCGTCCCTGTCGAAAGAGTATAGGGGAGAATCCTAACAATCAGTAACGGAAACTAGTTTCAGGATTGAAATCCGCATTCCGGTTTCAGCATCCGATGGGCCGTCCCTCCGCCGCACATTGCAGCAGCAAAGCGGACGGTCGCCATTGCGGGCCGCCGATGTCGCGGTGGTAACGCTGGACCGTCTCGGCGATCCTGCCAACACCCTCCTGATCGGCCCAGAACAGCAGGCCGCCGCGCCAGGACGGGAAGCCGTAGCCGTGCAGCCAGATGGCGTCGATGTCCACCGGACGGGCGGCGATGCCTTCCTCCAGGATCTTGGCCGCCTCGTTCACCATCGCATAGAGGCAGCGTTCGCGGACCTCCTCGTCGCTGACGGCGCGCGGGGTGATGCCGCGGCGCCGCCGGTCCTCCTCGATCACCGTTGCCACCTCCGGATCGGGGATCGGGGTGCGGCTGCCGGGTTCGTAGCGGTAGACGCCGGCCGAGGTCTTCTGGCCGTAACGGCCGCGTTCCGCCAGCGTGTCGAGCCAGTTGGGCGCCTGCGCCTCCGGATCGCCGGCCTTGCGCCGCTCCTCGCGGATGCGCCAGCCGACATCGATCCCGGCAAGGTCGGTCATCGAGAAATGGCCGAGCGGGAAGCCGAATTCCGTCAGCACGCGGTCGACCTGTTCGGGGCTGGCCCCTTCCTCGACCAGCGCCATCGATTCCCGGCCGCGCTGGTGCAGAATGCGGTTGCCGACGAAGCCGTAGCAGACGCCGACGGCCACGCCGACCTTGCCGATCCTGCGCGCCAGCCCCATCACCGTCGCCAGGACACTGTCGGAGGTCTTGGCCCCGCGCACCACCTCCAGCAGGCGCATGACGTTGGCCGGGCTGAAGAAATGCATGCCCAGCACGTCCTGCGGCCGGCCGGTGGCCGCGGCGATGGCGTCGACATCCAGCGTCGAGGTGTTGGTGGCGAGGATCGCGCCCGGCTTGCAGGTCCGGTCCAGCGTCCGGAAGATCGCCTGCTTGACCTCCATGCTTTCGAACGCCGCCTCCACCACCAGATCGGCGTCGGCGAGGTCGGCGTAGGACAGGGTCGGGTGGATCAGCGCCATGCGCTCCTCCACCTGCGCCGCTGTCAGCCGGCCCTTGCGGGCGGTGGCCTCGTAGTTGCGGCGGATGGCGGCGACGCCACGGTCGAGCCCCTCCTGCGCTGTGTCGACCAGCACCGCCGGAATGCCGGCATTGGCGAAGCACATGGCGATGCCGCCGCCCATCGTGCCGGCGCCGATCACCCCGACCTTGCGGATGTCGCGTGTCGGCGTGTCGGCCGGCAGGCCGGGGATCTTCGCCACCTCGCGCTCCGCGAAGAAGGCGTGGATCAGGCCGGCACGCTGCGGCGAGTCCATGCAGGCCAGGAACAGCTCCCGCTCGCGCGCCGTGCCCTCGGCGAAGGGCAGGGTGACGGCGGCCTCCACCGCGTCGACGATGCGGTGCGGGGAGAACAGGTGCGGTTGACGCTTGGCGAGTTCGGCCCGCTTCGTCGCGAACAGGGCGGGGTCGGTGCCGGCGATGCGGCCGGTGCGGGCGCTGACCGGCTGCGGGATATTCCCTTCGGCCAGCAGCCGTTCGGCGGCGCGCAGGCCGGCGTCCAGCGGCGAGGGGCCGTCCTCCACCGCATCGGCGAGGCCGAGCGCCAGCGCCTCCTCCGCGCCGACCGGGTCGCCGGACAGGATCATGTCCAGCGCCTTGGCGGCACCGACCAGCCGCGGCAGACGCTGTGTGCCGCCGGCGCCCGGCAACAGGCCCAGCTTCACCTCCGGCAGGCCGAGCTTGGCCGATTTCAACGCGACGCGCATATGGCAGGCCAGCGCCACCTCCAGCCCGCCGCCCAGTGCCGTCCCGTGGATGGCGGCGATCACCGGCTTGGTCGCGGCGTCGAGGCGCGCCACCACCTCCGGCAGGGTCGGCGGGGCGGAAGGCTTGCCGAATTCCCGGATGTCGGCGCCGGCCATGAAGGTGCGGCCGGCGCAAACGATCAGCAGCGCGTCCGCCCCATCGTCGGCCAGCCCGGCGTCTAATGCGGCTACCAATCCGCTGCGCACGCCATGGCCGACGGCGTTGACCGGCGGATAATCGACGGTGATGACGCCGATGCGCCCCCAAACTCCTCCATCTGGGCGCGCATACTGGACAGGATTGGACGGAACCGCTTCAGTCTGGGCCGGCGACGGCATCGGCACTCTCCGGAAAGCCATGGGTCCGGGCCGATCCGATCGTAAACGGTGTCGGAGATGATGGCCCGCGGATCGTCAGTCTAACAGACGATCCGGCTGAATCAAGTTTTCGGAATATCATTCCGATATACGAAATTTGCGTTCGGCGGTGTGGCATCGGGAACCGATGGGCTCGGGCGAAGGTTGGCACTCGGGTCGAAGGTCACCGCTGGAGTTGGGGTCATGGATTTGACTGGGAAGGTCGCGCTGGTCACCGGTGCGGGGTCGGGCATCGGCAAGGCATCCGCGGTGCGCTTCGCCCAGGCCGGCGCCAGTGTCGGCGTGCTGAGCCACACCGCCGACGAGATTGCGAAGGCCGCCGAGGAGATCAAGGCGGCCGGCGGCAAGGCGCTGGCCCTGACCGCGGATGTCGGCGACGACAAGGCGATGGGCCAGGCCATCGACCGGCTGGTGGGGGAGTTCGGGCGGCTCGACATCGTTTTCGCCAATGCCGGCATCAACGGCGTCTGGGCGCCCATCGACGAACTGACGCCGGAGGAATGGGACCGCACCATCAATACCAACCTGCGCGGCGCCTACCTGACGCTGCACCATTCGGTTCCACACCTGAAGAAGGCGGGCGGCGGATCGGTGATCGTCACCGCGTCGATCAACGGCACGCGGGTGTTCAGCAATACCGGCGCCACCGCCTATTCCTGCACCAAGGCGGCGCAGCTCGCCATGGTGAAGATGCTGGCGCTGGAACTGGCGCCGAGCCGCATCCGCGTCAACGCCATCTGCCCCGGCATCATTGATACGGAAATTCCCGACAACACCATGAAGCGGAACCTTGAATCGGTGCAGACCCCGATCGAATATCCGCAGGGCAAGGTACCCCTGACCGGCGGCAAGTCCGGCGACAGCTTCGACGTGGCGGAGCTTGCGCTGTTCCTGGCGTCGGATCGGGCCAAGCACATCACGGGCACGCCGGTCTGGATCGACGGGGCGGAATCCCTGATGGTCGGCTGACGATCCGCAATCACCGAAGGCGAAGAAAACCATGAGCTTGCAAGACAAGGTGCGGAACAACGAGGAACTCAGCCGCTATGAGCTGACGGTGGCGGACTCGACCGCGCTGGTGACCTACGACATGCGCGAGGGCAAGATCGCCCTGACCCACACCGAAGTGCCGGGCGAGATGTCGGGCCAGGGGGTGGGGTCGGCGCTGGCCAAGGGCGCGCTGGACGACATCCGGGCAAAGGGGCTGAAGGTGCTGCCGATCTGCACCTTCATCGAGGCGTTCATCAAGCGCCACCCGGAGTATCAGGACCTCGTCGGCTAGAGTCTGTCCGATGCTTATTGAAGCATCGGACAGACTCTAGCCTTTTGATTTGCCGTGCGATTCACGCCTCAGACGATTCCGTCTGAACCGATCGCACTCTAAGCAGGGTTTCCGGCCTCGTCGAGGAAGATCAGCTCGCCGTCCAGCAGGAACAGGCAAATGCAGTCTTCCTCGCTGGCGCCCTGGGCGTGATGGTCGGTGTCGGCGACATACTGGGCGACATCCCCCAGCGCGTAGCTGCCATATTCGTCGCTGAACGCGCCCTGCAGGACCAGCAGCAACTCGTCGGCTGTGTGACGGTGTGCCGGGACCGGGGCTCCCGAGGCCATGCGGAGCAGGCAGATCGTCGTCCCGGACAGGGTGCGTTCCCAGCCCGACAGCCAGACGCCCTTGGAGATTTCCCGCCAGGACCCGTCGTCGGTCGGCGTGTCGATCGCCTCAGGCAGCCAGCCGCGCAGCGGTTCCGGCACCAGCCTGCCGCCTGCCGGGTCGATGCCGCTCTGGTTGGCGGCGACCGGTTGGGACGGCTTCGCCTCCGCCGGCGCCCGGGCGGCGGTCAGCAGGCCGTCCATCCGGTCGAGCAGGGCGTCCAGCCCGTCATGATCGTTGCAGGGCAGCTCCTCGAACCAGTTGCCGCACAGGGCTTCATAGGAGGCGACGCGCCGGCGGCAGTCGGGACAATAGGCGAGGTGGGTCGCCACCAGCAGCGACTTGCCGGCCCGCTCCTGCCCGCTGGCATAGCCGATCAGGAACTGGTCGTCGGGATGGTGGAGCGGCAACGTCACGCCTTGTCCCCCAAGCTGCGTTTCAAATGCCCGAGCGCGAGGCGCAGCCGGGTCTTCACCGTGCCCAAGGGCACGTCGGTGTCTTCGGCGATCTCCTCGTGGGTCTGTTCAAGGAAATACGAACGGCGTAGCACTTCGGATTGGTTTGCCGCCAACGAACCGATCGCGTCCTGCAAATGCCGGCTGCTCTGGACCAGTTGGGCGGACTCCTCCGGCGTGGCGTGGGATTGAGGCGTCATCGCCGGATCCTCCGGGTCGGGAGCCGGGCGTATCTCCTTGCGCAGACGGTCGATGCGCCGGTTGCGGGCGATGGTGAAGACCCAGGTGCCGACGGTGGCCTGGGCGGGATCGAAGCTGCCGGCCTTCAGCCAGACCGTCAGCATCACGTCCTGCACCAGCTCCTCCGCCGTGCTGCGGTCGGCGCCGAGCTTCAGGCAATAATGCAGGATCTTCGGGGCGAAATGGCGGAACAGGGCGGCGAAGGCCGTGCGGTCGCGATCCCGCGCCACCGCACCGACCAGCGTTTCCAGCCAGTCGGCATCCAGGCTCTGTGACGGCCGATCCTGGTCCGACGGCCTGGGCAACAGAGGCTCCCGCGAAAACGGCATGCAACCACCAGTCAGCATTCCACCGCCGGGCAGCTTACCCCGAACTCCTTAACGGAGCCCTCTGAAAATCGTCAGTCCTCCGACGATGACTTCAGCGGGCCCATGGGATCGAGCGGCGAGACGGTGGGCGTCGTCTGCGGCAGCGGACGGAAGGCGGCCTGTTCCTCGGCCGGCAGCGGTGGACGGACGCGGGATCGCCACAGGCCATAGATTGTGGCGCACAGCGCGCCGCCGCCGATGAAGGCGAACAGGCCGGCCGGCCCCGTCGTGGTCATCAGGGTCGATGCCAACGGCGGCCCGATGATGGCGCCGACCGAGTTGGACAGGATGAGGCCGCCGCTGGCCGACACCATGTCTTCGCGGCGTACATAGTCGTTGGTGTGGGCGGCGCAGATCGGATAGATCGTGAAGGACAGGCCGCCGAACAGCGGCGCCACCAGCATCAGCGCCAGATGCTGGTTCATTCCGGCGGCGGCGATCATGCAGACGCTGATCAGCGACAGCGTGGCCGTCAGGCCGATGATGACGCTGCGCCGGTCGAAGCGGTCGGACAGCCGGCCGAGCGGCCATTGCAGCGCCATCCCGCCGAGGATCAGCACCGACATGAACAGCGCCGTGCCCGACACCCCGAAATCGGAGGCGGCGCCGAACACCGGGGCCAGTCCGTAGATCGACCCGGTGATCGCCCCGCTGATGAAGACCCCGGCCACCCCCAGCGGCGAGCTTTGATAGAGCCGGCGGATGCCGAAGGACGATACGTCCGGCAGCTGCGGCGGGGTGGTCCGCGTCAGTGCCACCGGAACCAGCGCCAGCGTCAGCAGGATCGACACGACCATGAACAGGCGGATGCCGGACTCGTCATCCAGCCGCAGCAGCTGCTGGCCGACGCCCGATGCGCCGTACAGCGTCACCATGTAGGCCGACAAGAGCTGTCCGCGGCTTTCGTTGGTGGCGGTGCCGTTCAGCCAGCTTTCGATGCACATGTAGAGTCCCGCCATGCAGAAGCCCTGCGTCAGGCGAAGCACCGCCCACAGGGAAGCATCGACGAACAGCGCATGCGACAGCGCCGCGACCGAAACGATCGAGGCGAAAGCGGCGAAGGACCGGATATGGCCGACGCGGGTGATGATCCGGTGCGCATAGAGCGACCCCAGGGTTAGCCCGGCATAATAGGCGGCGGTGATCATCCCGACCGCGGTCGTCCCGGAATCGGTCGCCGCGAGGCGAAGGCCGATCAGGGTCGACAGGGCGCCGTTCCCCAGCATCAGAAAGGCCACGCCCAGCAGAAGCGACGCGACCGAACGCACAACCATGGGCATGCCGTATCTCCGCCGCCGTCAGCGAGTCATGGCCGGTATGCCGGTCAGGTTCCGTTGATGCATGGCGAGGACTCCGATCCTTTGTTGACGGGCGGCAGCTTGCACTGTCCGGGGCCCAACAACCAAGCCATGGATTCGCTCCGCCGCTGCAGACCTGCACTTCGGCGGTCGTGCCTTACCATTGGGTCAACCGAACCATTGACAGATCATACCGTACGGTAACATACCTTCCATCAGGTAATGCCCAACCAGCCGATGTTAGGGGAGATGCTGCGATGCCCGACACAGCTCCACCGGTCCTGGCCCCGCCGGTCCTGCTCGTCCGCGAGGGGGCCGTCACCTGGATCCGGCTGAACCGGCCGGGCGTGCTGAATGCGCTGGACGAGCCGACCGCCGCCGCCTTCCTCGACGCCTGCCGCAGCGTGGCGGATGAGGGTGGGACGGGACCGACGCGGGTTCTGGTGATCGCCGGCAACGGGCGCGGCTTCATGGCCGGCGGCGATGTCGGCCGCTTCAACGACGATCCTGCCGCTGCACCCGCCGTGGCCGGCGCGATCATCGCCCATCTGCACGAGGCGCTGCGCGTTCTCGACCGGCTGGACGTGCCGGTCCTGGCCTCCGTCCATGGACCGGTGGCAGGGGCGGGGATGAGCCTCGCCAGCGCCGCCGACCTCTGCATCGCCGCCGACGACGCAAAGTTCACCATGGCCTATGCCCGCATCGGCGCCACGCCGGACGGGTCGGGCAGCTTCCATCTGCCGCGCCTGGTCGGGCTGCGCCGCGCCATGGAACTGGCGATGCTGTCCGACGTGATCGACGCCGCGGAGGCCCTGCGGATCGGGCTGGTCAACCGGGTGGTGCCGGCCGCGTCGCTGGCCGAAGAAACCGCGAAGCTGGCCGGGCGGCTCGCCGCCGGGCCGACCGTCGCCTATGCCGGCGTCCGCCACCTGATGCGCCAGTCCTTCGACCGGACGCTGGACCAGCAGCTGGACGCCGAGCGCGACCGCTTCCTCGCCACCGCCGCCACCGCCGATTTCGTCGAGGGGGTCGGCGCCTTCATCGCCAAACGCCGGCCGGACTTCACCGGCCGCTGAACCGACACCCGCTGACCGTCATCTCCGTCCGAGAAGTGGACCCGATTATGCAGAACGACATCGTCATCGTCGGCACCGCCCGCACCGCCATCGGCGGCTTCGGCGGCAGCCTGAAGGATGTGCCGCTGACCAAACTCGCCACCGTGGCGGTCAAGGCGGCGCTGGAGCGCTCCGGCGCCGCGGCCGACGCCATCGGCCATGTGGTGATGGGCAACGTCATCCCGACCGAGACCAACGACGCCTATCTCAGCCGCGTCGCCGCCATCGACGCCGGCATTCCGATCGGCACCCCGGCCTTCAACGTCAACCGGCTGTGCGGCTCCGGCCTGCAGGCCATCGTTTCGGCGGCGCAGTCCATCGCGCTCGGCGATTGCGAGGTCGCCATCGGCGGCGGCGCGGAATCGATGAGCCGCGGCCCCTATTTCGTGCCGAGCGCCCGCTGGGGCACCCGGCTGGGCGACGGGGCGCTGGTCGATTACATGAACGGCATCCTGCACGACCCGTGGCAGAAGATTCACATGGGCGTGACGGCGGAGAACGTCGCCGCCCGCTATGGCATCGACCGCGAGGCGCAGGATGCCCTGGCGTTGGAAAGCCAGCGCCGCGCCGCCCACGCCATCGCCGAGGGCCGCTTCAAGGACCAGATCGTCCCGGTGGAGATCGCGTCCCGCAAGGGCACCATCGTCTTCGACACCGACGAGCATGTGCGCGGCGACGTCACCCCGGAAGGGCTGGCGAAGATGAAGCCGGTCTTCAAGAAGGACGGGTCGGTGACCGCCGGCAATGCCTCCGGCCTGAATGACGGGGCCGCCGCGGTGGTGCTGGCCGATGCTCGCCGTGCCGCGGCGCTGGGGTTGAAGCCGCTTGCCCGCCTCGTCGGCTATGCCCATGCCGGCGTCGAGCCCGACTACATGGGCATCGGCCCGATCCCGGCGACCCGCAAGGTGCTGGAGCGGACCGGCCTGTCTGTCGCCGACCTCGACGTGATCGAATCCAACGAGGCTTTCGCCGCCCAGGCCTGCGCCGTGATCCGCGAGCTGGATTTCGACCCGGCCAAGGTGAACCCCAACGGCTCCGGCATCTCGCTCGGCCACCCGGTGGGGGCGACCGGCGCCATCATCACGGTGAAGGCGATCCACGAACTGCACCGCACCGGCGGCCGCTATGCCCTGGTGACCATGTGCATCGGCGGCGGCCAGGGCATCGCCGCCATCTTCGAGCGGGTTTGAGGTCGGGAGGTTCCCTCTCCCGGAGCGGGAGGGGGAACCGAAATCCCGCGCCCTGTTTTTCATTGAACGATCAATCAAAATAAAACCGGCTTCCCTCCGCGGCCAATCCCGCGCGGGTGCCGTCAAAATGCAGCTTTCGTGAACGCAGCTATCGACCGCGCCCCTCGTCTCGGGGCAATCTACGGCCCGATTGCCTTCACCCTGGTCTGTTGCGTTCCGGAAGCCTTGCCCATGACGATGATCCTGCCCACGCCCACCGGCTCGTCTTCGACGGGCGTTGCTCCGGTGCGTCTGGCGGTCCGCGGCCTGCGCAAGGTCTTCGCCGACGATCCGCGCCCGGCGCTGGAGATGCTGCGCAGCGGGGCGACCAAGGCGGAGGTCCTGCAGCGGCTGAACGTCAATGTCGGCGTGGCCGAGGCCAGCTTCGATATCCGGGCCGGCGAGATCTTCGTCATCATGGGCCTGTCGGGGTCGGGCAAATCGACCATCGTCCGGCTGCTGAACCGGCTGATCGAACCGTCGGAGGGGGAAATCCGGCTGGACGGCCGCGACCTCACCGGCCTGTCCTATTCCAATCTTGTCGAGGTGCTGCGGCGGGACATGAGCATGGTGTTCCAGTCCTTCGCCCTGCTGCCCAACCGCACCGCGCTGGAAAACGCCGCCTTCGGGCTGGAGGTCGCCGGGGTGAAGCGGGGCGAGCGGCGCAGGGCGGCGCTGGCGGCGCTGGAGCGGGTGGGGCTGGCGGACTATGCCGACCGCTATCCGAACGAACTGTCGGGCGGCATGCAGCAGCGGGTCGGGCTGGCCCGCGCGCTGGCCAAGAACCCGACGATCATGCTGATGGACGAGGCCTTCTCGGCACTCGACCCGCTGATCCGCAGCGACATGCAGGACGAGCTTCTGCGGCTGCAGCGCGAGGATGCCCGCACCATCGTCTTCATCTCCCACGATGCGGAGGAGGCGATGCGGATTGCCGACCGCATCGCGGTGATGGAGGACGGGCGGATCGCCCAGATCGGCACCCCGGCGGAGATCCTGCGCGCGCCGGCCGACGAGTATGTCCGCGCCTTCTTCCGCGGCGTCGATGCCTCGCGCGTGCTGCGCGCCCGCGACATCGCCCGGCCGCCCGACGATGGCCCGCCGCAGCCCGGGCTTGAGCCGGTGGCGGCCGACACGCCCATCCATGCGCTGCTCGGCCGGGTCGCCGCGGCGCCCGGTCCGCTGCCGGTCGTCGAGGCGGACGGCCGGCTCATCGGCGTGATCTCCCGCGCGGTGCTGCTGGAGGCGCTCGACCGTGGCGGGGATGCCGGGCGTGAGGTGCGCCATGGCTGACGCCTCGCTGATCGACATCGAATGGTTGAGCGAGACCATCGGCGGCGGCATCGCCCGCGGCTCCGAATGGCTGGTGAACACGATCCTCGACCACGGGCAGCCGGCGCTGTCGGTCATCGCCGCGGCGGTGGACGGGCTTGGCGAGACGCTGGACGGCCTGCTGCTGGGGGTGCCGCCCTGGCTGCTGGCGCTGGTGCTGGCGGCCATCGCCCTGTGGCGGGTCGGGCGCGGCTTCGCGCTGTTCACCCTGCTGGCGCTGGGCGGCATCTTCGTGATGGGGCTGTGGGAGCCGACGGTCTCCACCCTCGGGCTGGTGCTGGCCTCCACCGCGCTCAGCCTGATCGGCGGGGTGCCGCTGGGCATCTGGATGGCGCGCAGCAAGCTCGCCGATGGGCTGGGCAAGACCCTGCTCGACCTGATGCAGACGATGCCGGCCTTCGTCTATCTGATCCCGGCGGTGCTGTTCTTCGGGCTGGGCCGGGTGCCGGGAATCATTGCCACCGTGGTCTTCGCCATGCCGCCGGCGGTGCGCCTGACCGCGCTCGGCATCCGGCAGGTCCCGGTGGAACTGGTGGAGGCCGGCCGCGCCTTCGGCTGCCGCCAACACCAGCTTCTGTTCAAGGTGCAACTTCCCAACGCCCTGCCGTCGATCATGGCCGGAGTGAACCAGACCATGATGATGGCGCTGTCGATGATTGTCGTCGCCTCGATGATCGGCGCCGGCGGCCTGGGTAATGTGGTGCTGCAGGGCATCCAGCGCCTGGACATCGGGCTTGGCGTGCAGAGCGGGCTGAGCGTGGTGTTCCTGGCCGTCGTGCTCGACCGCATCACCCAGAGTTTCGGCCGGGGCTTTGGTCGTCCTGCTTCCGCCGGATCGGCCAAGCGGCGCTGGTGGCGGCGGTGACGTCAGGCGTTCAGTTCGGAATCGAGGTAGCCCAGCGCCACGGCGCGCGCGGCGCTGCCGTCGATGGCGCCGGTCAGGGCGAAGCGCAGCCACAGCCCGTCGATCATCGCGGCAAGGCCGACCGCCACCCGCTCCGCCCGCTCCGGCGGCAGCAGCGGGCGCAGGGCATGCAGCAGGTTGGAATGCAGCCGGCGGGCGTTGATCCGCTGCAGCCGGCTCAGCGCCGGATTGTGCGGCGCCTGGGCCCAGAAGCCCAGCCATGCCGCGACCACCCGCGGTTCGAACTGGTCGGGGGCGAAGTTGCAGTCGACGATCGCCTCCAGCCGGGCGCGCGGCGAATCGGCCGCCGCCAGCCGCTGGGTCGCGTCGTCGCGCAGCTGTTGCAGCATGCTGCGCATGGTGGCGGCCAGCAGTTCGTCCTTGCCGCCGAAATAATGGTGGATGATGCCGGGCGACACGCCGGCCCCGCGACTGATCGTCTGCACCGTGGTGTCGGCCAGGCCGTGCTTGCCCATCGAGGCGATGGTCGCGTCGATCAACTGGCGGCGGCGGATCGGTTCCATTCCGACTTTGGGCATGGGGCTGGCGGTCTCCTGTCCTTGTCCGCCAAGGCCGTCCGCAACCGGGACCTTGGCTTGCGCCGCAACAAATGCGCCATTTTCACCGCTCCGTCGATGACGAAAACGGCAGATGCCGCGGACTGGAACAACAAGAACGAGGAGTTGAGCACATGAACGGATGGAAGGCCCCGGCCAAATGGATTGCCGGCGTGGGCATCGCGGCGGTGATGGCGCTGGGCGCCGGCGGGGCGCTGGCCGCCGATCCGGCCGCCTGCAAGACGGTGCGCTTCGGCGACGTCGGCTGGACCGACATCGCGGCGACGACGGCGCTCGCCTCCGTCACGCTTGACGCGCTGGGCTACAAGCCGACCACCACGATGACGTCGGTTCCGCTGGTCTATACGGGTCTGAAGACCAAGTCGCTGGACGTCTTTCTCGGCAACTGGATGCCGACGATGGAGCCCTTCCTGAAGCCGGTGCTGGAGGACGGTTCGGTCGAGGTGACGCGCGTCAACCTGGAAGGCGCCAAATACACTCTGGCGGTGCCGAAATACGCCGCCGATGCCGGTCTGAAGAGCTTCGCCGACATCGCGAAGTTCAAGGACAAGCTGGGCGGCAAGATCTACGGCATCGAGGCCGGCAACGACGGCAACCTCATCATCGACAAGATGCTGAAGGCCGACGCCTTCGGGCTGAAGGACTTCAAGCTGGTGGAATCCAGCGAGGCCGGCATGCTGGCCGAGGTGAAGCGGGCGACCCGCAACAAGGGCTGGGTGGTCTTCCTGGGCTGGGAGCCGCACCCGATGAACAAGAGCTTCGAGCTGACCTACCTGGAAGGCGGCGACGACTGGTTCGGCCCCAACCTGGGCGGCGCCACCGTCGCCACCAACGTCCGCAAGGGATATGCCGCCGAATGCCCGAACGTGGGCAGGCTGCTGTCCAACCTGTCCTTCACGCTGGACATGGAAAACGCCGTGATGGGCGACATCATGAACGACAACAAGAAGCCGGAGGCCGCCGCCAAGGCTTGGCTGAAGAAGAACCCCGACGTGCTGAAGGGCTGGCTCGGCGGCGTCACCACCATCGATGGCAAGGACGGTCTGGCGGCCGTGCAGGCCAAGCTGGGCGTGGCCGGCAAGTCCTGATCGGACGGCGGCCCAGGTCAAGGCGGTGTGGGGCAGGGCGGTGTGGGGCAGGACGGGGCGACCCGATGCCCCGTCCGCTCTACTGCATTTTTTCTTGAAGCATTATCCCTTTGCCCCCGAACATTGCTCTGCTAAGGCCCATTAGGTCCTGAATGCGGAGCGTTCGTGGCGGCTCGCCGATCACCCATTGCCCGATCCCTGCCCCTGTCCCGGCGGCCCGTCCGGGCAGCCTGCGCGCGTAATGGCGCGGCGGGGCGCGGATGAGGATTCGGTCGCGCATCGCCATGGTCGGCGGCGTGCCGGTGGCGGTCGCCGCGGTGATCGCGGTCGCCGGCGGACTGCTGCTCGCCCGCAGCGAGCGGGTCTATGAATCGGCGGTGCTTGCCGGCTCCGTCTATCGAGACGTTCTGGCGGCGACGGCGGCCCGCATCGACTATCTCCAGGTGGCGCCGGCCGACCGTGCCGGCCGTGCCGACCGTTTTGAAAAACTGTCGCAGTCGGCGGCGTCCGAACTGCGGCAGCTGGACGAGGCAGGATCGGCCAGGACCCACCGGTCGGAGGTGGAGCGCGCAACCGGCGTGCTGGCACGCTATGTCGACCAGATGCGCAGCTTCATCCAGGTGACCGCGGCGAACGATGCCGCCGTGGCCGACATGGGTCTCCACTCCGCCACCCTGATGGCTTTGACCGACCGCGCCCGCGAACGGCAGCATGCCGCCAATGTCGACTCCCTGGGGTCGCTGACGGAAGCCGACAAGCGGCTGCGCGACAGCCGCGAGGTGGTCGACGGCGCCCACGAACTGCGCGAGGCGATGCTGGACCTCCAGCGTGCCGAGGCGCAGCATGTCGCGGCGCTCGGTTTCGGCAGCGGCCTGCATGGCGGCGGGCAGCCCCTGACCGCCGGCGACTTCCGCATCGCCATCGACCGTCTGACGGTGACCGCCGACCGGCTGCAGGCGGTGCTGGGGCGGACGGACCCGCTGGTGGACCGCTATCCGGCGAAGCAGGCTGCCGCCCGCTATGCGGCCACCGTCGCCGGTCTGCAGGGCGCCGTCGCGGACCTGCGCACGGCCGACGCGGAGCGTGACGCGGCACTGAGCCGGTTCGAGGCGGCGGCACAGGCTGCGGCGGGGATCGCAGTGGACGGAGCCGATGTCGGACATGCCGGCAGTCTGGGCGAGCGGATGCTGGGCGAACAGGTCCTCCGTACGCTGCCGGTGGTGCGGGCGCTGGTCCTGACCGGAGCGCTAGGCGGCCAGCCCGACGTGACCTACCTGTCCTCTCTCCTGCCGACGCTGCATCCGGCGCTCGACGGGTTGTATCAGGCGCAGGCCCGCACCGCCGCGGCCCAGCGGGCGCTGGACTCGGCACAGCGCGCCGGCGCGGAGGCGGCGGCGGCCATCGAGGCGCTGACCGCCCGGATCCTGATGGTGAAGTCCACCGGCTACACCGCGATCCAGGACGAGGTGGTCCAGCTGATCGCCTATGCCATCCAGGCCAACGACACCGAGCAGGAGACACAGAACGTCGCCGTCGTCGCCCTGCGTCTGGGCCGGCGGGCGGCCGACGCCGTGGCCGTGCGCGACGCGGAGGAGGCCGACCGCATCGTCGCCGACGCTGGCGCCCTGCTGGCGACGGTGCGCGAGCTTCCCATGTCGCCGCTGCTGCAGGACGAGGTGCTGGCGGCCATCCGCAATTGGCGCGACAGCCTGCGCCGCACGGCGGACGGGCTGCGCCGCCTGAATCAGCTTCTGATCGCCATGGACCGCGACGCCGGCGCCCTGGTCGAGACCGCCCGGCAGTTGGACGAGACCTTCCGGGAAGAGGCCGCGCGCATCGGCGAATTGCTGACCCGCATCCTGGTCATCGGCGCGACCATCGGCCTGCTGCTGGCCGCAGGCGCCGCGGCGGTCGTGGCGCGGTCGATCAGCCGGCCGGTTCTGCGCCTGCAGCGGCAGATGACCAGGCTGGCCGAGGACCCGCTGGCCGGTCCGATCGACGGCACCCGCCGCCAGGACGAATTCGGCGCCATGGCGCGCGCCGCCGCCTTCTTCATCCGCGAGATCGGCCTGCGCGAGCAGGCGGCCCGCCACGCGAAGGACCGCGCCGACCGCGCCCTGGAGGACCTGCGCCGGACCCAGGCCGACCTGATCCAGGCGGAGAAGATGGCGTCGCTGGGCGGGCTGGTCGCCGGGGTGGCGCACGAGATCAACACCCCGCTCGGCAACGCCCTGATGGGGGCGACCCATCTTCAGGACCGGCTGACGGCCATCGGGCGGCTGGCCGGCGAGGGCAACCTGCGCCGCAGCGACTTCGCGGAATTCCATGACACGGCGGACGAGCTTGCCCGGCTGATGGTGCTGAACCTGCGGCAGGCCGGCGAGCTGGTGCAGAGCTTCAAGCAGGTGGCGGCCGACCAGACCAGCGGCGAAGGGCGGCAATTCCTGCTGAAACCCTATCTGGAGGATCTGGCGACCAGCCTCAGCCCGTCCTGGCGCCGGGCGGGCCACAGCCTGCGGGTGGAGTGTCCCGAAGACATCGAGATCGACGGCTATCCCGGCGTTCTGGCGCAGATCCTGACGAACCTCGTGATGAACTCCATCACCCACGCCTACCGGGATGGGCAGCAGGGCCATCTGCTGATCCAGGTCGACGCGCCGGAACCGGACATGGTGGATCTGGTCTACACCGACGATGGCCGGGGGATTGCCCAGCCCGATCTTGCGCGTGTGTTCGATCCGTTCTTCACCACCAGGCGCGGAAGCGGAAGCACCGGCCTCGGGCTTCACATTGTATACAACCTCGTGGTGAACCGTCTGGGTGGCAAGGTTGCGGTTGACAGTCCTCCCTACAGCGGCGTGCGCTTCACCATTCGCTTTCCACAGCGATTTGCTACTGATAACATATCGTTGGCGCCCGCAACACCATCCCCGCAGGAGCAGTGAATGCCTTTGCCGCTGAAGACGTCGATGCGGAGTCTTGCGACGGGGGCTGCTGTTCTGATCGGGCTTGCCGGGCTGCCGGGCCCAGCGTTCGCCGACAAGTCGCTGGTCTACTGCACGGAAGGAAATCCGCAGGGGTTCAATGCGCAGGTGTCGACCTCCGGCACGACCGTGAACGCGACGACGCCGCTGTTCAACAATCTGGTCGAATTCGGCCCGGCGGGGCAGATCATGAATTCCGGCCTGGCCGAATCCTACAGGATTTCGGACGACGGGCTGGTCTATGAATTCCATCTGCGCCGGAATGTCGCCTTCCATTCCAACGAGCTGTTCACGCCGAGCCGGCCGCTCAATGCCGATGACGTGCTGTTCACCATCGATCGTCAATGGCGGGCCGACCACCCCTATCACACTGTCGGAACGGCGAATTACGAATATTTCAGGGGCATGGGGCTGCCGGCCCTGCTGAAGTCGGTGGAGAAGCTGGACGAATACACCGTCCGCATCACCCTGACCCACTCGGAGGCTCCCTTCCTGGCCGATCTGGCCATGCCGTTCCTGTCGATCCAGTCCGCCGAATACGCCGATGTCCTGATGAAGGCCGGCAAGCAGGATCTGTTCGATGACAAGCCCATCGGCACCGGGCCGTTCCGCATGGTGTCCTACCACAAGGATGTGGCGATCCGTTACAAGGCCTTCGACGGCTATTGGCGGGGACGCCAGCCGCTGGACAACCTGATCTATTCGATCACGCCGAACATCGCGGTGCGCCTGAACAAGCTGCGGTCCGGCGAATGCCATGTGATGATCTTCCCCAACCCGGCCGAATTGGGGGCGATAGAAAAAGATCCCAATCTGGTGATCGAGCAGCAGGACGGCCGGAACGTCGCCTACATGGCGTTCAACACGAGCAAGCCGCCGCTGAACGATGTCCGGGTGCGGCGGGCCATCACCATGGCGATCGACAAGCGCACCCTGGTCGACGCGGTCTATCAGAATGGCGGATCGCCGGCGAAGAACCCGATCCCGCCCGGCATGTGGTCCTACGACGACGGCATCGAGGATTATCCGTTCGACCCGGCGGCGGCCCGCCGCCTGCTGGCCGAGGCGGGGTATCCCGAAGGCTTCTCGCTCGATCTGTGGTACACGCCGGTCACGCGCCCCTACCTGCCGAACGGCAAGCGCGCCGCCGAAATGATCCGCGAGAATCTGGAGCGCGTCGGGATCCGGGTCGCCCTGAAGACGGACAGCTGGAGCAACTATCGCCAGCAGGTGACCCAGGGCGATCCGGACATGGTGATCTACGGCTGGACCGGCGACAACGGCGATCCGGACAACTTCCTGTATTTCCTGCTGAGCTGCGGTGCCGTGCGTCCGGGCGGCGCCAACCTGGCAAGATGGTGCAATCCGGATTTCGAAGACCGGATCACGAAGGCCAAGGTCACCACCGACGTCGAAAGGCGCACCGCCGATTACAAGGAGGCGCAGCGCATCTTCCATCGGGAAGCCCCCTGGTTTCCCATCGCGAATTCCATCATTGCCGTGGCCCATCGCAAAGAGGTGAAGAACTACACCAACAACATCTTCAATCAGGATTTCTCCGGCGTAGACATCGAGCCCCAGTGAGCGACAGGCTTATGCAAATCTTGACTGGGCAGGTCCCGACCGTGGACGCGTTTCCCGATGATCTGATGTTCGAGGATGAAGACCCCGGCACGGTGCCG
Organism: Azospirillum oryzae; assembly: GCF_008364795.1. Classification (GTDB taxonomy): domain Bacteria; phylum Pseudomonadota; class Alphaproteobacteria; order Azospirillales; family Azospirillaceae; genus Azospirillum; species Azospirillum oryzae. The sequence continues at coordinate 80,162 of NZ_VTTM01000016.1, forward strand.
GAACGGCCGTCGGCGGCGGCTGTTCCCTGGCCGATCCTGGTGGTGGACGACGACGAGCAGGTGCACGCGATGACCCGCGTGCTGCTGAAGGATTTCGAGTTCGAAGGCCGGCGCTTCGCCATCGTCAGCGCCTTTTCGGCGGCGGAGGCGCGGGAGATCCTCGCCGAACGGTCGGACCTGCCGGTGGTGCTGCTCGACGTGGTGATGGAGACGCAGGATGCCGGGCTGCATCTGGTCCATCATATCCGGCGCGACCTGGGCAACCGCCACATCCGCATCATCCTGCGTACCGGCCAGCCCGGACAGGCGCCGGAGCGCGAGGCCATCGTCGCCTATGACATCAACGACTATAAGAGCAAGGCGGAGCTGACCGCCCAGAAGCTGTTCACCAGTCTGGTCGGCGCGGTGCGCAGCTGGCGCGATCTCGTCACGATCGAGACGCTGAACCAGTCGCTGGAGCGCCGCGTCGCCGAACGCACGGCGGAACTGGAGCGGCAGACCGCGCTGGCCGACGGGCAGCGCCGCTTCATCGAGAACCTTGTCGAGATGATGCCGAGCCCGGTCTGGTACAAGGATGCCGCCGGCCGGTACGCCCTGTGCAACCGTGCCTTCCGCGAGCTGTTTCCGAATGCCGCCGACGGGATCGAATGGTCCGCCGGCCGCCGAACCGCATCCGAACCGATGCCGGCGGGCACCGGCGCCTTCTCCTTCGAGTCGAGCGTGGAGGGGCCGGACGGGCGGACGCGCGAACTGCTGGTGGTGAAGCGCCCGCTGACCGCCCCCGACGGAACGGAGACCGGGGTGATCGGCATCGCCACCGACATCACCGAGCGCCGGCGGATGGAGCATGAGCTGCACCGTCTCGCCACCACCGATCCGCTGAGCGGCGCCCACAACCGCCGGCAAATCCTGGAACTGCTGGATCGGATCGTGGACGGGCAGGGTGCCGGTACGGCCTGTCTCGTCATGCTCGACATCGACCATTTCAAGCGCATCAACGACGGGCTGGGGCATGCCGCCGGCGACGTCGCCATCCGCAGGGTGGTCGAGGAAATCCGCCGCCAGTTGCGCGGCAGCGACCAGATCGGCCGCATCGGCGGGGAGGAGTTCGCCATCCTGCTGCCCGAGACCTCGCGCACCGGCGGTGCGGCGATCGCGGAGCGGCTGCGTAGCGGCCTTGCCGCCCTGGCGATCGAGCTTCCCGACGGCCGCTGTTTCCAGCTGACCGGAAGCTTCGGCCTGACCGAGGTGCGTCCGCTGGAGGATACGGTCGAAAGCGTGCTGGGCCGGGCCGATCAGGCGCTCTACCGGGCCAAGGCGCTTGGCCGGAACCGGGTCGAGGCGGCCTGAGTGCCGGCACCCCCCTTGCGACATTTTGCACGATGACGGCTTGACCGCCGCCGCGGCAGCGGGTATGCAGATCCTATGAACACCACCGACACAATGCGAATGCGAATTACCGGCCCGGCGCTCTGAAGCGTCGGAGAGTTGCCGCGTTCGTGTTCACTGGTCGTGTGGAGTGTGTGGCGTGTCGCTGCACCCTGTGGTCTCCGGAGCCCTCAATCCGGTTCATGAGAAGTCCCATCGTCTGACCGCTGCTGCGGCGTCGAACAACGGCGTCCGTTTCGGCGAGCGAATGTGTGGCTCGGCGCGAATTATTCACCCGGTCCGCTGAGGCGGTCCGGGGCACGCCCGTCCTACCCAAAAATTCGTTCGCCGAGGAATTTCGCGATGTTCACCGCGCATGCCGATGCCGCGCGCACCCTCTCTGTCTGCACACCCGTCCACACTCCCGATCTTGAAGATCGTCCTCTCGAAGATCGTCTGCCGGCATGGCTGCCGCTGTCGGCGGTGACCGACGCCGCCCGGCGACTGTCCGGCCAGATCGTCCGTACGCCGCTGTTGCATGCCCCGACGCTCGACCGCGATCTGTGGCTGAAGGCGGAGGTGTTCCAGGCCACCGGCGCCTTCAAGGAGCGTGGCGCGCTGAACCGCCTGCTGCGGCTGACGGCGCCGGAGCGGGCCGGCGGCGTGGTGGCGATGTCGGCCGGCAACCATGCGCAGGGCGTTGCGCTGCACGCCGCCCGGCTGGGGGTGAAGGCCACCATCGTGATGCCGGAGACGGCCCCCCGCTGCAAGGTGGAGCGCACCGCCGAACTGGGGGCCGAGGTGGTGCTGCACGGCGCCACGGTGGGCGAGGCGAAGGGCAAGGCGCTGGAGCTGGCGGCGGAGCGGCGTCTGACCTTCCTGCATCCCTATGACGATCCCGACGTGATCGCCGGGCAGGGGACGGTCGGGCTGGAGATCCTGGCCGACCGGCCGGATGTCGACACGGTGGTGGTGCCGGTCGGCGGTGGCGGGCTGCTGGCCGGCGTGGCCGCCGCGGTGAAGGCCCAGCGCCCGTGGGTGCGGGTGATCGGCGTGCGCCTCGCCCGGCGCGGCGGCCCGACGCTGGCCGACGGCATCAACGTCCATGCGCTGGGCAAGCTGCCCCAGGCCATCGTTGCCACGCTGGTCGACCGGGTGGTCGAGGTGGAGGAGGTGGAGATCGCCGCCGCGATGCGCGCCCTGCACCGGTCCTTCGGCGTGGTGGCGGAAGGGGCCGGCGCCGCCGGAGTCGCCGCCGTGCTGGGCGGCCGGCTTGGGCGGACCGGGCGGACGGTGGCGGTGCTGTCGGGACGCAATGTGGACGGCGACACGCTGGCGCGGACGTTGGCGGCGTGATTCCCGACTTGCGATTGCTGCGACCTCTTGCCCCCTCCCCAACCCTCCCCCGCTTTGCGGGAGAGGGAGCACGCGTCGAATCGGCGGCAGTCCCCTCTCCCGCGTTAGCGGGGGAGGTTGGGGAGGGGGCAAAGCGGCTGGCACCAAAGGACCGCTCCCCTCCGCTCTCCCCCGCAAATCGCATAGCTCCCTCCTTCGCCAAAGCGAAGTCTGGATAGGTCAGCAGAAATGACCTATATTGGTGCTCGCGTGTAAACACACAGGCGACACCGAGGGGTAGCTGGCATGACGAACAATTCCGCCTCGACTATTTCGTCATCCCCTGCATCGGTCACTTACGAGCGTCCGCGCGCGGCGCACAGTGTCTTTGACAATTTGCAAGGGCAACTGTTCGGCATTGTCATGACATCGTTCGGGATTGCCATTCTTCATGCCGCTGGACTGGTCACCGGGCAGGCGGCGGGGTTGGCCTTCGTGATTTCCTACGCGACGGGCGTGGATTTCGGACCTCTGTTCTTCCTGGTCAATCTGCCCTTCTACTTTCTCGCGCTGGCCCGCATCGGTGTCGGCTTCACCATCAGGTCGCTGGTCGCGGTGACCGGCATCTCCCTGCTGTCCGGCCTGTTGCCGACGATGATGAGCTTCAGCGCGATCAACCCCTATGTGGCGGCGGTGCTGGCCGGCTTCTGCGTCGGGATCGGCGTCATCGCACTGTTCCGCCACGGCGCCAGCGGCGGCGGTGTTGGCATCCTCGCCTATTACCTGCAGGAGAAGACCGGATTCCGCGCCGGCTGGCTGCAGGCGCTGTTCGATCTGGCGGTGTTCTCGGCCGCCGCCTTCGTGCTGGATTGGCCGGCGCTGCTGGCGTCGATCCTGGGGGCCGCGGTGCTGAACGCCTTCGTCGCCTTCAACCACCGCGCCGACTGGTACGTTGCCCGATAACGTGAAAGGGCCGCTTTATTCGCGGCCCAGCACCCGGTCGACCACCGCATCGGCCCATTCGCGCGACCGGAAGCTCGCCTTGGCCTCCACCGGGTCATACACGCGCTCGACCCAATCCCAGAAGGCGATCGGGCGCTTCTGGTTGTAGGCGGCGTACAGTTCGAAGAAGTAGTCTAGGATACCGGTCTTCGCCTGCTTGAAATGGCCGTATTTCCAGGACAGCTGCTTCATCGCCTGGTCGAGCGGCTGGCCTTCATGCGCGAACAGGTACAGCGTCGCCATGAAGCCGGCGCGGTCGGCGCCCGACTTGCAGTGCATCAGCGCCGGATATGTCATGGTCTTGAACAGCTCGCGCGCCTTCAGAAGGGTTTCCTTCTTGGGCATGTCGCGGGAGTTCACCGGGAAATCGACCAGTTCCAGCCCATGGGCGCGGCAGGCCTCCGCCTCCAGGATGTAGGAGGCGCAATCGCGCGACCCGCGCAGGTTCAGGATCGTCTTCACCCCGTTGCGCGCCGCCGCCGCGATGTGCGAGGGCGAGGGCTGGCTCGCCCGGTACATGTTGGGGGAGATGCGGTAGGTGTTGGAATAGATCAGCCGGAAACAGGCATGGTCGATGAACACGCTTTCCAGGTGGCCGAGCGCCCGCTGCCACGGCGTCGCCATGCGGCTGCGGCTGCGCTTGATCGCGTCGGCCAGCGCGGTGGTCGTGACCGCCCGCAGGGTGCTTTTCTTCGCCAACTCAAACCTTCCGATTCTGACGGAACGCCAACATAGGCATGGTCGGCGTTCCGTCAAGAACCCCGATTACGCCGCCCTGTCCTGCAGCCGCACATACATGTCGTACTGGGCCGCCAGCGTCAGCACGATTTCCATGTAAAGATTGATCAGGCCGTTGGCATAGAAGGCCGGGCAGCCGGTGTAATGACGCTCCCCCGCCATCGCGGTCGGTTCGATCAGATCGGTGTTCAGGACGATCAGATCCTTGTCCGGATCATAGAGGAAGGCCGACTGGTCGGGACGCAACGGGTGGATGGCCTGATGGTCGTCGGCCTCGATCCTGCCCGCCGTCATGAACTGGCACAGCATGCCCAGGCTGCCCATGGCGAGCGGCAGCACCTGCTTCAGGCTGCGGCGGGCGAGGTCGTCATAGGCGGCGGCCTCCAATCCCGGACGCAGCAGCGGCGCCGCCTCCACCAGATTCCAGCAGACATGCAGGGCGGTGTGGCTGCCGGTCTTGGTGATCGACAGCATGTCGTAGCCGGACGGCCCGTGCAGGACCGACTTCTGCAGCTCGCGGCCCAGGACATAGCCGGCGGCGGCCATGTCGGTGATCGTCCCCTCCGTCCGGCAGCGGTCCTCCTCCACCATCACCTTGATTGCCCAGTCCTTGATGATGGCGTCCAGCAGATGGCAGACGGAATCGCGCAGGAAGCCGACCATGCGGTCGGGGTCGGCGGCGGCCATGCCGTCGGGGTCGTGGAAGTCCAGCCCGTGCGGCGAGTCCGGCGGGGTCGACAGCAGCAGATGTCCGGACTCGTCCAGCGGCATGCGGGCGATGATGTGCTCCCGCAGATCGACATAGAGGAAACCGAGCAGGGTGTTGATCGCGACCTTCTCGAAATCTTCCTTGCGGGTGTCGGCATGGGCCGGGCAGTGGCCGGCCAACTGCAGCAACTCCTCGCTGAGCAGATACGCCGGCTCCTCGGCGATCCGATGCAGGATCGGCGCGAGGTTGATCCGGGTCATCCCGGCCTCCTCATGCGCGCCGGCATAGGTCAGGGCGAAGTCGTTGGTGCGGGCCATCGGGCTCAGCCCTCCTGCAGGCGGTCGTAGACGCCGTAGTCGAGCGCCAGCCCGGCGACGATGTCGAGATACAGCTTGATGAGGTTGGTGGTGTAGAAGGCCGGGCAGCCGGTGTAATAGCGCTCGCCCGGCTTGGCGAAAGTCACGATGGGATCGGCGTTCAGCCGGATCAGCCCGTTGGCGTCCAGAATGAATGCCTTCTGGTCTTTGGGCAGCCGGTGCACGGCCAGCCCGTCGGCCGGCTCGATTCCGCTTTCCTCCATGTAATGGACCAGCATGCCCAGGCTGGACATCGACAGCGGCACGATCTGCTTCAGGCTGCGGTGGACAAGGTCGTCATAGAAAGCGGCGTCGCGTCCCGGCACCAGCAGCGGCGCGGCCTCCACCATCGCCCAGCAGATGTGGATGGCGGTGTGGCTACCGGTCTTGGTGATTGAAAGCATGTCGTAGCCGGCGCGCTGGTAGAGCGGCGAATGCTCCAGCACCGTGCGCAGGACGAAGGTCGCCGCCGCCTCCAGCGAGATCTCGCCGGAGCCCTGGGAGCGGAAATACTCCTCCTCCTGCACCAGATCGACGGCCCAGCCGGTGATGAGACCGTCCAGCAGGTGGCAGGTGGCGTCGCGCAGGACGGAGCAGAAGACGTCCGGCTCCGCCGCCGCCATGGCGGTACGGTCGGCCGGGTCCAGCCCATGCGGCGAACGCGGCGGGATCGGCAGCATCGGCCGGCCGTCCGCATCGAAAGGCAGCTTTTCCGCGATGTGGTCGCGCAGGCGGTTGAACAGCAGGGCCAGCAGGCTGTTGACCGCGACCTTGTCGGCATCGTCCTGGGGGATCGGGGCCTGAGGAATGGGCGCTGCTCCGTCCGTCGCGCCCTCGCTCTTCGCGGCATGGAACGGGCATTGCCCGGCGCCCTTGCGGAAGTCGTCGCTGAACAGGAAGTTCGGGTCGGACTGGATGCGCTGCAGGATATGGGCGATCGACACCCGGCCCAGCCCCGCCTCGCCATGGGCGGTGTTGAAGGTCTGGGCGAAGTCGTTGGAACGGGCGGTCAGGGTGTCGGACATGCGTGCGGCCTTCGGCGCGGATGTAGAGCGGACGGGTTACCCTAAAGGCAACTGCCGGCCGCGCGCAACGGAGTGTCGCCTCCCGGCTCTATAATGTCCCGGCCGCTGCGTTATTTTGCCACGATCCGGCCGTCCACCGCGGGCGCGACCGTTTTCTTGGCTTCGACGTAATTCATCACGATGGTCGCCAGCAACACCGCGCCCGAGGCATCGACGATGACTTTGGCCCGCGGGAAGGCGGCATAGCCGTCGCCGCCCTTCAGCATGTAATCGTTGGTGGCGACGCGGTAGGTCGCCTGTGGGTCCAGCGGCTTGCCGCCCACCATGACCGAGGTCACCCGCCGTCCGGCCGGCGCCTTGGGGTCGTAGGTCATTGTCAGGCCGGAGACCTGCGGGAAACGCCCGGCCTTCTCCTCCACCTTGCCGACGCCGTGTTCGAGGGTGGAGATCAGATCCTGCCCCGACATCTCCACCAGCACGCCGACATTGCCGAAGGGCAACTCGGCGAAGATGTCCTTGCGGGTCAGCGTGGAGCCGGCGGGGTGCAGCGCGTCGGCGCGGATGCCGCCGCCGTTGGTGATGGCGACATCGGCCTTCAACGCGTCGCGCAGGGCGTCGGCGATCAGGTTGCCCATGCTGGCTTCGCGGCTTCGCACCACATCCTTGCGGCTGTCCAGTTCGGTCGCCGTGGTGCCGATCACCGCGGCCAGATCGCTGTCGAGCCGCTTGGTATAGCCCTCCACCACCGTCTCGACCGCCGGATCGGGAGCGACGCCGGCGGTGGTGACGAAACGCCATTCGGTCGGCACGGTGGTGGTCGCCGGACCCTTGCCCGACTCTTTGGTCTCGACCGCCAGCTTCACGACGCCGAGATACTGCGCATCGTGCCCGGCCTTCAGGATCAGGGTAGAGCCCTCATAGAAGCTGATCGGGTCGTGGTCGTGGCCGCCCAGGATCAGGTCGATGCCCTTGACCTTGGCGGCCAACTCGCGGTCCTCCGCGATGGTCAGGTGGGTCAGCGCTACGACGACCGCGGCCCCCTTCGCCCGCAACTCCTTCACCGCCGCTGCCGCCGTCTCCAGCACCGGAGAGAAGCTGAGGCTCGGCCCGGCGCTGGACAGGCGGGCGGTGTCGGGGGTGATCAGGCCAATGAAACCGACGGTGATGCCGTCGATGGTCCTGGTCCAACTCGGCACCGTGCCGGCGAAGGCGGAGCCGTCGGCCGACCGCACATTGCTGCCGATCCAGGAGAATTTCGATTCGGCCATGCGCTGTTTCAACGTGTCGGGACCGAAATCGAATTCATGATTGCCGAAGGTCACCGCATCGACGCCGATGGCGTTGAACAGCGCGATCATCTGCTCGCCCCGCGTGGTGCCCGACAGCAGCGACGGCGACAGGAAATCGCCGCCGACCGTTGTGATCGCATCGGGGGCTGCGGCGCGTTCACGTTTCAGCAGCGTCATCAGCGGCCCGAACCCGCCCTGTCCTTTCACCGGCGCGATCTCGTACACGTCGTTGACATGCAGGAAGGTCAGCGTGCCGTTCTGCGCCCAGCTGGGCAGGGCGGCTCCCAGGATGACGGCAAACAGTGGGGCGGCGATCAGGCGGAAAGGGAACAGCATGGAGAGCGGACCTCCGGTGGCATACTTGCGTATTCTAGACCAGCTTTGCCCCGCCGCGCATAGCGGCTTTGCGGCGGGGAGCATGCGATCGGGCGCGGCTGCGGCTTGAACTCCGCCTGCGACGGTCTCACAACTTGATGACAAGATTGCCAACGACGCGAGCCGAGCAGACCCATGCGCATCCTGGTCGTTCAGAACAGCCGCACCGCCCCCATCGGTCTGGTGGGCGACGCGCTGACCGACAACGGCGCCACCCTCCACACCATTGCGGCCAACGAGGGGGAAGCGATCCCCAACAAGGACGGCTATGCCGGTCTCGTCGTGCTGGGCGGCCCGCAGGATGCCTGGAACGACGAAAAGGGGCCGCATTTCGGCCGGGTGATGGAGACGATCCGCGACTTCACCGACGCCGACCGGCCGGTGATGGGCATCTGCCTGGGGGCGCAGCTGGCGGCCCGCGCCTATGGCGCCAAGGTCTACCGCCACACCACGCCGGAACTGGGCATCCACCGCGTCAGCCTGACCGACGGTGCGCAGGGCGATCCGCTGCTGGAAGGGTTTGGTCCGGAGCTGAACCTCGCCCAGTGGCACTACGACACCTTCGAGTTTCCCGACGGCGCGGTGCCGCTGGCCACCAGCGAAGCCTGCGACCGTCAGGCCTTCCGCCTTGGCCGCGCCACCTACGCCTTCCAGTTCCACCCGGAGGCCACCGGCGACATCCTGCGCGGCTGGGCGTCGCGCATCCGGGAGGAGGCGCGGGAAAGCAACGCCGAGATGCTGCACGGTCTGGAGGACTCCATCGCCACCCACCTGCCGGTGGCGGAGCGCTTCACCCGCGCGATGACCCGGCGCTGGCTGGATCTGGCGCGCTGATTATCGAGCCGGTGGCCGTCTCGGCGAAGCGGGCCAGCAGGTCGGGGGTGTCGACGTCGTAGAGGATGCCGGCGTCGTCCACCGGCACCTCGCACAGCCGGTCGGCATGCTGGCCGATCAGGCGCTTGGCCCCGGCGTCACCCGTCAGCGCCGCCATTTCCGTGAAGAAGGCGCGATCCCACAGCACCGGGTTGCCCTGCTTGCCGTGGGTGGTGGGGATGCAGATGGCGCGACCCTCCACCGGGCTGTAGGCGGCGATCAGCCGGTCGATCACGGCGGACGCCACCCGCGGCATGTCGCCCAAACACACCACCACCGCATCGGATTCGCTGGGCACCGCGGCGAGACCGGCGCGCAACGAGCTGCTCAACCCGTCGGCGAAGGCAGGATTGTGGACGAAGGTGACAGGCCGGTCGGCCAGCGCCCGCGCCACGCTTTCCCCCTGGTGGCCGGTGACGACGATGACGTTGGCCGCTTGCGAGGCCAGCGCCGCATCCACGGCGCGGGCGACCAGCGGCGTGCCGTTGACCTCCGCCAGCAGCTTGTTGGTCGGCCCCATGCGGCTGGAGCGGCCGGCGGCCAGCACCAGGGCGGTGACGCGCGGCGCGCGGGGCGTCTCGGTCGAGACACCCGCCCGTGGCAGGGGGCGTGTCGGAATCTCGGCGAGCAGTCCGCCGACGCCCATCCGCATCACCTCCGCCCGGCTCGGCGGAATGCCGGCGGCGATGCGCTGCAGCACCCAGTCGAAGCCGTTGAGCTTGGGCGAGCGCGCACAACCCGGCAGTCCCAGCACCGGCTTGCCCTGGCGACGGGCCAGCAGCAGCAGGTTGCCGGGATCGACCGGCATGCCGAAATGCTCCACCACGCCGCCGGCCCGCTCGATGGCGGCGGGCAGCACGTCGCGGCGGTCGGTGATGGCCGACGCGCCGGCGATCAGCAGCAGGTCGGCCGGCGGCGCCTCTGCGATTTCAGCCGCCAGGGCTGCCTCGTCATGGTTGCAGCGCGATTCATGGATCAGCGTGCCGCCGAGCGACTCGACCCGCTCCCGCGTCACGGTAACGGTCTTGTCGAGCACGCTGTCCTTCACCCCCGGCAGCCGCGTCTGGATCAGCGCCACCGACAGCGGGCGATAGGGCAGGACGGCCAGCGGTGGCGGCCCGTCGGCAGCGATTTGTTCCGCCCGCCCCACCGCGGCGGCGGGGGCGGCGAAGGGGATGATCTTGACGGTGGCCAGCATCTGACCGGGCGCGACGGGAGCGAAGTCGGGCAGGGTGGCGATGGTGACGCTCTCGTCAATTTCATTGATGACGTCGATGCGGGCGGGGTCGAGGCGCAGAAGCCCATGCGCTTCGGCGAACAGGTTGACGCGCCCGGTGAAGGCCGCGGCGATCTGGACGGAGCCGCCCGCCACGGCGGCAGCGATGCGGGTAGCGGCGGCGTCCTCGGCGATGTCGCTGTCGGACAGCTTGGCGGCGATCACGTCCGAGATGCCGGCCTCGCGCAACGCGGTAACGTCTTCGGCCGAAAGCCGGCGGCCTTTCTTGAAGGCGATGGAACCCAGGCGCAGAGAATGGGCGAGGATCACGCCCTCGGCATCGGACAGGGGAAGCGGGCCGAAGAACATGGGTGGCTCCGGATGGGCACGGACGATGTATGCCCCCGGATATGGCGAGCGGGCCGGAGCCGGGCAATGGGCGGAAGGAGTGGGGTGGGGATTGGGGGTGGGTGGGTATTGGCTGGCGATGCCCCCACCCCAGCCCTCCCCCGCCCAGCGGGGGAAGCTAGGTGGGGGCAGTCGAGCGACCACTCAGCAGGGATGGTTCTCGCCCCGCCGCACGCAGGTGATCTGTCCCATGATCGAGACCGCGATCTCCGCCGGAGTGACGGCGCCGATCGACAGCCCTACCGGGCCGCGGATGCACTTCACCTCGGCTTCGCTCAGTCCCTCGTCGCGCAGGCGATCCAGGCGCAGGGCGTGGGTGCGCTTGCTGCCCAGCGCGCCGACATAGAAGGCGGGAGAGCGCAGCGCCACCACCAGCGCCGGGTCGTCCAGCTTGGGGTCGTGGGTCAGGGTGACCACGGCGGTGCGGGCGTCGGGCTTCAACTCCGCCAGCGCCTCGTCCGGCCACAGATGGTTCAGCTTGACGCCGGGGAAGCGTGCCTCGGTCGCGAAGGCGCCGCGCGGGTCGATCACCGTCACGTCATAGCCGGTCAGGGCGGCCACCGGGGCCAGCGCCTGGGCGATGTGCACGGCGCCGACGATCAGCAGCCGCATCGCCGGATTGTGGACATGCACGAACAGGCGGAAGCCGTCCTCGTCCTGCGGATCGACCAGCAGGCCGGAACGGTCCTGGCGGATGCGCCGGCGCACCTCGTCCAGCAGGTCGGGCTCAAGCCCGAAGCCGCCATGGACGGTGTCCTCGTAAACCAGGGTCTGGAGGCCGGTGTTGAGATCGGTCACCAGGGCGGCCGGGATCGCCGCGGCCTTTGCCGCGAGCAGCCGGTCCAGAATATCGCGTTTCATTCCACGGCCTCGACATAGACCTGTACCTGTCCGCCGCAGGCCAGCCCGACTTCCCAGGCCATTTCGTTGGTGATGCCGAAGGACAGCAGGCGCGGTTCGCCGTCCTCCATCGACTTGGCGGCCTCGTGCGCCACGGCGCTTTCGATGCAGCCGCCGGACACGGAGCCGGCCATCGACCCGCGGTCGTCGACCGCCATCTGGCTGCCGACCGGCCGGGGCGAGGAGCCCCAGGTCGCCACGACGGTCGCCAGGGCCACCCTGCGGCCGGCGGCCCGCCATGCGGCCGCTTGCTCCACGATGTTGTCCGCCATCAGGGTGTCGTTCATCCCGCCGCCTCCTTCAACCAACGGCGCAAGCCCGGGCTACGACGTGGATGGTCGGCCGACAGGACACCGGCCAGATCCGCGAGGCTGTTCAGGCTGTGGGCCGCAAGAAAATCGTCCACATGCGGCAGCAGCGCCCGGATGCCCGAGGATTTCGGCGCGAAGCCTTCCCAGCGCAACAAAGGATTCAGCCAGACGAGCCGCCGACAGCTTTTGTGCAACCGATCGGCCTCTGCCGCAAGCCCTTCCCCTGCATCCCTGTCCAGCCCGTCGGTAATGAGAAGCACGACCGCGCCCTGGCCCAGCACCCGCCTCGCCCAGGTCCGGTTGAAGGCGTGCAGCGCGGTGCCGATCCGGGTGCCGCCCGACCAGTCGGCGACCGCCCCCGACACGGCGTCCAGCGCCACGTCCACGTCCTTGTGCCGCAGATGGCGGGTGATGTTGGTCAGCCGCGTCCCGAAGACGAAGCTGTAAACCCGGTCGCGGTCGTTGGTCACCGCATGCATGAAATGCAGCAGCATCCGCGAATAGCGGGTCATCGAACCGGAGATGTCGCACAGCACCACCAGCGGCGGCGGCCGGGTGCGGCGGCGCTTGCGGGCAAGGTCCGACAGGTTGCCGCCGGTGCGCAGCATCCGCCGCAATGTGGCGCGCGGATCGACGCGCGGCCCCATCGGGTCGGACCGGTAACGCCGCGTCGTGACCTCCGCCAGCGGCAAGGCGAGACGGGTCAGCAGGCGTTTGGCCTGCGCCATCTCCTCCCCCGTCATCTTCTCGAAATCCTTGTCCTGCAGGCGTTCGGTGGCGGACACGGTGAAAGAGGCATCGATCTCGATCTCGGTCTTTTCCGGTTCCTCCCGTTCGGCACCGCTGCCGTGCAGGGCCTCGGCGAGGCGTTGTGCCATTTCCGGCTGGTCGGGCGGGGCCTCCGTCCGCACCTTCGGCAGCATCAGCGACATCATCTTCTTCAGGATGTCGGGATTGCGCCAGAAGACGTGGAAGGCCTGGTTGAACAGCTCGCTCTGGTCGTGGCGGTTCACGAAGACGGCGTGCAGCGCCCAATAGAAGTCGGTGCGGTTGGACAGGCCGACCGCCTCCACCGCCTCGACCGCCTGCAACAGCTTGCCCGGCCCGACCGGCAGGCCGGCGGCGCGCAGCACGCGGGCGAAATGCATCAGGTTGAGGGTGAGGCGGCCGGCCGGCGCGTCGTCCGTCATGGCGGCCTCAGCGCGCGGTGGTGGCGGCCAGCTCGGTCTTGACCTGGGTCAGGATGCGCGCCGCCTCGCTGCCCTGGATGCGGGCGATGTCGTCCTGGTATTTCAGCAGCGTGCCCAGCGTGTCGTTGATGACGGAGGGTTCCAGCTCCAACTGGTTCAACTCCACCAGGGCCTGTGCCCAATCCAGCGTCTCCGCCACGCCCGGCGCCTTGTAGAGGTCCAGGCCGCGCAAGTTCTGGACGAAGCCGACCACCTGGGCGGCCAGCCTTGCATCGGCCTGCGGCGCCTTGACCGTGACGATCTCCCGCTCCCGCGCTGCGCTGGGGTAATCGACCCAATGATAGAAGCAACGCCGTTTCAGGGCGTCGTGAATTTCGCGCGTGCGGTTGGAGGTGAGGATGACGATGGGTGGCTCCGGCGCATGGACGGTGCCGAATTCCGGGATCGAAACCTGATAATCCGACAGGATCTCCAGCAGATAGGCCTCGAACGGCTCGTCGGTGCGGTCCAGTTCGTCGATCAGCAGCACCGGCGGCCCGGCGAGGTCCGGTTCCAGCGCCTGGAGCAGAGGCCGCTTGACCAGGAAGCGTTCGGAAAACAGGTCGGAGGCCAAGGATTCGCGGTCCTGCCCGCCCGACGCCTCGGCCAACCGGATTTCCATCATCTGGCGGGCGTAGTTCCACTCATAGACGGCGGACGAGGCGTCCAGCCCCTCATAGCATTGCAGCCGCAGCAGCTTGCGGCCGAGCGTCGCCGACAGGACCTTGGCGATCTCCGTCTTGCCGACGCCCGCCTCGCCCTCCAGGAACAGCGGGCGCTTCAGCTTCAGCGCCAGGAACAGCGCGGTCGCCAGAGAGCGATCCGCGACGTAGGAACCGCGGGTGAGAAGCGCCAGAGTGTCGTCGACGGAGGCGGGGAGAGGGGTGGTCATGAAGGGCCTTGATGGATTGAATGAATGCGCGGCATCAGGCGGCGGCGCACCGTTGGTCCTGTGCATGCTGCCACAGCCGATCCGCCGGATAATCGATGTCCGGATCCTCCGCGTCCCCCCAGCCGATGGCCCAGCCCCAGGCTGCGACCTTCACCTTGGCGAATAGGGCCGGATCCGCAAGTGGACGCAACATGGTGAAGCGACGGATCGGTTCGGACAGGTCGACCACGTCCCGGGTGCCGTCGATCCAGGTCACGGCCACCGACAGCGTACCGGTAAGGGCTTCGACGGCGGCGACGCGGGGTTGGTCCATCGACTTACTCCTCGCCATTGATCTCGATCCAGCGTAATGCCAGCAACGGCCGGTTTTCTCCCGCCCATTCCAGCACCTTACGCATCGTATCAGGCGGCGCGGTGCCTTTCAGCAAGACCAGATCATTGATCCGGACCAGCGCGTTGAAGTCCGGTCCGACGATATGGAAATGCGGTGGATTGTGGTCGTCGGCATAGATGTAAACGCGGGCGTTTCCTATTCGGACGATGATCAGCATGGAGAAAGTCTGACTGCCCTTGTCCCGCAGCGTCAAGCACCCTCGCCACGACACAGATGGCCGTGGCGAGGGTGTATCGACCGTCTTAGCCCGCGGCTTCGACCGCGCGCTTCGCCATCACGGTGACGAGGTGGGCGCGGTAGTCGGCGCTGGCGTGGATGTCGGCATTCAGGCCGTCGGAGCCTACCGACAGGCCGTTCAGCGCCTCCGCTCGGAAGTCGGCGACCAGTGCCGTCTCGAACGCCTCGGCGCGGAAGACCGAGCCTGCGGCGCCGGTCACCGCCACCCGCACTTCCGATCCGAACTTTGCGACGAAGACGCCGACGATGGCATAGCGGCTGGCCGGGTTGCGGAACTTGGCGTAGGCCGCCTTGTCGGGACGGGAGAAGCGCACCGATTTGATGATCTCGCCCGGCTCCAGCGCGGTTTCGAACATGCCGGTGAAGAAATCGTCGCCGGCGATGCTGCGGCGGTCGGTGGTGACCGTGGCTTTCAGCGCCACCACCGCCGACGGATAGTCGGCCGACGGATCGGCGTTGGCGATGGAACCGCCCATCGTGCCCATGTTGCGGACCTGCCGGTCGCCGATGCCCTCGGCGAGGCTGGACAGCGCCGGGATCACCCGTTTGACGAGGTCGGAGTGGGCGACCTCCGCATGGCGGGTGAAGGCGCCGATCTCCAGCCCGCCATCCGCCTCGCGGATGCCCTTCAGCTCCGGAATGGCGCCGAGGTCGATCAGGTCGGTCGGGCGGGCGAGGCGCTGCTTCAGCGTCGGCAGCAGGGTCTGGCCGCCGCCCAGCAGCTTGGCGTCTTCCGCCTGGATGGCAGCCGCCGCATCGGCGAGCGTTGTCGGCCGTTGGTACGTGAACGCGTACATTCTCTAGCCTCCTTCTTCTTCGGCCGTCTTATTCCGCCGCAATGGCGGGCGTGGCGTCGCGGATGGTGCGCCAGACCTTTTCCGGCGTCGCCGGCATGTCCATGTGGGTGACGCCGTACTCCGACAGCGCGTCCACCACCGCGTTCATCACGGCTGCGGCGGCGCCGATGGTCCCGGCCTCGCCGCAGCCCTTCACGCCCAGCGGGTTGTGGGTGCAGGGCTGGTCCTCGTGATAGCGCACGGTGAAGGACGGGACGTCGTCCGCCCGCGGCATGCAATAGTCCATGTAGGAGCCGGTGACGAGCTGGCCCGACTCCTCGTCATAGACGCAGTTCTCGTACAGCGCCTGCCCGATGCCCTGGACAAGGCCGCCGTGAACCTGCCCCTCCACGATCAGCGGGTTGATGACGTTGCCGAAATCGTCCACCGCGGCGAAGCTGACGATGGTGGTGACGCCGGTGTCGGGGTCGATCTCCAACTCGCAGACATGGCAGCCGTTGGGGTAGGTGAAGTTCTTGGGATCGTAGAAGGCCTGCTCGTCCAGTCCCGGCTCCAGTTCGTCCAGCGGGAAGTTGTGCGGGACATAGGCTTGCAGGGCGATCTCGCCGATACCCAGGCTCTTGTCGGTGCCGGCGACGGTGAAGCGGCCGTCCTTCACCTCGATGTCGGTCTCGGCGGCCTCCAGCATGTGGGCGGCGATCTTCTTCGCCTTGCGCTCCACCTTGTCCATGGCCTTCACCAGGGCCGAACCGCCGACCGCGAGGGAACGCGAGCCGTAGGTGCCCATGCCGAAGGGGATCTTGTTGGTGTCGCCGTGGACGATCTCGACATTCTCGATCGGGATGCCGAACCGCTCCGCCACGATCTGGGCGAAGGTGGTCTCATGGCCCTGGCCGTGGCTGTGAGAGCCGGTGAAGACCGTCACCGAACCCGTTGGATGGAAACGGACTTCCGCGCATTCATAAAGTCCTGCGCGAGCGCCGAGCGCACCGGCGACATTGCTGGGGGCGATGCCGCAGGCTTCGATGTAGGTGGCGAAACCGATGCCGCGCAGCTTGCCCCGCGCCTTCGATTCGGCCCGGCGCTGCTGGAAGCCGGGGTAGTCGACCAGCGGCAGGGCGATGTCCAGGTTCTTGGCGAAATCGCCGGTGTCGTATTGCAATGCTACCGGCGTCTGGTAGGGCATCGCCTCCTTCGGCACGAAGTTGCGGCGGCGGATCTCGGTCTTGTCCATGCCCATCACGCCGGCGGCGACATCCACCAGCCGTTCGATCAGATAGCAGGCCTCCGGCCGGCCGGCGCCGCGATAGGCGTCGACGGGGGCGGTGTTGGTGAAGACAGCCTTGACCTCGGCATAGATCGCCGGGGTCTTGTACTGGCCGGCCAGCAGGGTGGCGTAGAGGTAGGTCGGGATCGACGGCGCGAAGGTCGACAGATAGGCGCCGAGATTGGCCAGAGTCGAGACGCGCAGCGCCAGGAAATTGCCGTCGGCATCCATCGCCAGTTCGGCATGGCTGACATGGTCGCGGCCATGGGCGTCGGTCAGGAAGCTTTCGGAGCGGTCGGCGGTCCATTTCACCGGCCGGCCGACCTTGCGCGCCGCCCAGGTGACGACGGCCTCCTCGCCGTAATGGAAGATCTTCGACCCGAATCCGCCGCCGACGTCGGGCGCTACCACGCGCAGCTTGTGCTCCGGAATGCCCAGCACGAAGGCGCCCATCAGCAGGCGGGTGACGTGCGGATTCTGGCTGGTGGTGGTCAGCGTGTATTCGCCGGTCGACTGGTCGTATTCGCCCATCGCCGCCCGCGGCTCCATGGCGTTCGGGACCAGCCGCTGGTTGACCAGATCGATCTTGGCGACATGGGCGGCATTGGCGAAGGCCGCGTCCACCGCCGCCTGGTCGCCCAGATGCCAGTCGTAGCAGACATTGTCCGGCGCATCGTCATGGACCAGCGGAGCGCCGCCGGCGATGGCACGGGTGGAGGACCCAACCGCCGGCAGTTCCTCGTAATCGACCACCACCATCTCGGCGGCGTCGCGCGCCTGCTCGCGGGTTTCGGCGATGACCACCGCCACCGCGTCGCCGACATAGCGCACGCGGTCGCGCGCCAGCGGATAGTGAGGCGGCTCCTTCATCGGCGAGCCGTCCTTGGAGTGGATCTGCCAGCCGCAGGGCAGGCTGCCGACCTTGTCGGCCTCCATGTCGGCCCCGGTCAGCACGGCGACCACGCCCGGTATCGCCAGAGCGTCCGTGAAGTCGATGCCCAGGATGCGGGCATGGGCGTAGGGGGAGCGCACATGCACCGCATGGGTCATGTTCGGGCGCTTGAAATCGTCGGTGTAGTTGCCGCGGCCGGTCAGAAAGCGCTGGTCTTCGCGCCGGCGCACCGAGGCGCCGATGCCATTGGGGTTCGCCATCTCGTGTTTCCTCCCACAGGAACGCTGAAGATGCGGAAATGCCTGCTTATTGCTGGACTTTTTGCCCTTATTCGGCGGCCACCGGCGTTGCCTGCGTCCCCGCCATCGCCTCGGCACCCGCCTTCACCGCCTTGACGATGTTGTGATAGCCGGTGCAGCGACAGATGTTGCCCTCCAGCCCCTCGCGGATCTCGGCCTCGGTCGGGTTCGGGTTCTCGCGGACCAGATCGACCGCGCTCATCACCATGCCCGGCGTGCAGAAGCCGCACTGCAGGCCGTGATGCTCGCGGAAGGCGGCCTGCATCGGGTGCAGCGTGCCGTCGGCCGCCGCCAGCCCTTCGATCGTCGTCACCGCCGCCCCGTCGGCCTGGACGGCCAGCGCGGTGCAGGACTTCACCGACCGGCCGTCGACAAGGACGACGCAGGCGCCGCACTGGCTGGTGTCGCAGCCGACATGGGTGCCCGTCAGGCCGAGATGCTCGCGCAGGAAGGCGACGAGCAGGGTGCGCTCCTCCACCTCGCGCGAGACCGTCTTGCCATTGACGGTCATCGAAACGGTACAGGACATCGGTTTTCCTCCCGCTGGCTGAAGTCTGGCTTGCAGTCGTTTGGCGTGCAGTTGGGACTTTTCACTGTCTTTCGACGCGCCGCCGGCCGGGGGCAGGCCCAAGGGCTATACCGGTGTCCGCTTCGGCCGGCGGTCTTCCGCCACAAGGATAGGGGGTGTCTGGCCGTCGAGGTCAAGGAGCCTGTGCATGCCTTGGCCGAAAGAATGGCATGTGAATGGTCGATATGTCGGATTGTACGTACTGGCGCGTAATTTTGTGGCGCGTTACAGTGGGTTGGGGCTGCCCATGGCTTATGGGCAGGCAAAGGAATCCGCCCGGCAACGATCCGGGTGCAGCAACGATAATGGGGAGAGCCGCTATGAATCGCCCATCCGTGAAGCGTCACCTTCTGGCCCTGTGCACGGCCGCCGGCCTTGGCGTCAGCCTTGGCCTGGCCGCCCTGCCGGCCAAGGCGGAGACCTTCATCACCGTTCTGACCGGCGGCACCAGCGGGGTCTATTATCCGCTGGGCGTGGCGCTGTCGAACGTGTACGGCAAGGCGCTGCCGGGGGCCAAGGTGACGGCGCAGGCGACCAAGGCGTCGGTGGAGAACCTGAACCTGCTGCAGGCCGGCCGCGGCGAGATCGGCTTCACGCTGGGCGATTCGCTGAGCGACGCCTGGAAGGGCAACGAGGAGGTCGGCTTCAAGCAGAAGCTGGACAAGCTGCGCACCATCGCCGCCATCTATCCCAACTACATCCAGGTTGTCGCTGCCAAGGAATCGGGCATCAAGACGCTGGCCGACCTCAAAGGCAAGCGGGTGTCGGTCGGCGCGCCGAAGTCGGGGACGGAGCTGAACGCGCGCGCCATCTTCAACGCCGCCGGTCTGGCCTACAAGGATTTCGCCAAGACCGAATATCTGCCCTTCGGCGAGTCGGTCGATCTCATCAAGAACCGCCAGTTGGACGCGACGCTGATCTCCGCCGGTCTCGGCGTGGCGGCGATCAAGGATCTGTCGTCGTCCCAGGAGATCACCGTCGTCAGCATCCCGGCGGACGTGGTGCAGAAGGTCGGCGACGCCGCCTACATCACCGAGACGATCCCGGCCGGCACCTATCCCGGCCAGGACGCCGCGGTGCCGACCGCCGCGGTCCGCAACCTGCTGGTCAGCCATTCCGGGGTGTCGGACGACGCCGCCTATGCGATGACCAAGACGCTGTTCGAGAATCTGGACGCGCTGGCCGCCGCCCATGTCGCCGCCAAGCAGATCAAGCTCGACAAGTCGGCCACCCAGTCGCCGGTGCCGTTCCACCCCGGCGCCGTCAAGTACTACAAGGAAAAGGGGCTGATGTAAGGGACGGGCCTGATAAAAAAGAATTGGCGGAGAAGCCGTAGTGAGCGCACAGAAGAAGCAGGCGGATTCCGAAATCCGCCAAGCCATCGACCGGGAAAATCCGTCCACGGTCGCCGCTTTCGAAGGGTTCGACGGGCGGGCGGTCTTCGCCATCGCCGTCGCCTTTTCCGCCTTCCAGATCTGGACCGCCGCGTTCAATCCCGTGTCCACCATGGTGGTGCGGGCGGTCCATGTCGGATTCCTGCTGCTGATGACCTTCACCCTGTTCGGCTTTCGCCAGACGGCGGAACGCAGGCGGGTTCCCTGGTACGACTGGCTGCTGGGCCTGACCGCCTTCGGCGTCGGCCTCTACCATTATGTGTTCGAGGTCGACCTGATCCAGCGGGCGGGGGACCCCAACACCACCGACCTGATCGTCGGCACCATCGCGGTGGCGCTGGTGTTCGAAGCGGCGCGGCGCATCATGGGGTTGGCGTTGCCGATCATGTGCGGCGTCTTCATTCCTTACGCCCTGTTCGGTCGGCATCTTCCCTTCGGGCTTGCCCACCGCGGCTATGACATCGATCAGGTGATCGACAACCTGTATCTGTCGACCGAAGGGATTTACGGCACGCCGACCTTCGTGTCGGCCAGCTACATCTTCCTGTTCATCCTGTTCGGCGCCTTCCTGGAGCGCGCCGGCATGATCAAGCTGTTCAACGACGTGTCGCTCGGCCTCGTCGGTCATGCCAAGGGTGGGCCGGCGAAGGTGGCGGTGATCTCCTCCGGCCTGATGGGCACCATCAACGGGTCGGGCGTCGCCAATGTGCTGACCACCGGGCAGTTCACCATTCCGCTGATGATGCGGTTCGGCTATCGCCCGGCCTTCGCCGGCGCGGTGGAGGCCACTGCCAGCATGGGCGGGCAGCTGATGCCGCCGGTGATGGGGGCCGCGGCCTTCATCATGGCGGAAACCATCGGCGTGCCTTACAGCGAGGTGGCTATAGCCGCGGCGATTCCCGCGATCCTCTATTTCGGCAGCGCCTTCTGGATGGTCCATCTGGAGGCGGGCATGCGCAACTTCGTCGGCCTGCCGAAGGACCAGTGCCCGAGCGCGCTTCGTGCCGTGGTGGAGGGCTGGTACCTGATCATGCCGTTGGCGGCACTGGTCTATCTGCTGTTTTCGGGTTTCACCCCCCTGTTTGCCGGCGTGATCGGCATTGCGGCCACGGCGGCGTTGATCCTGGGCACGGCCATCGTCGGCAAAATCGGTCCGATGGCCCTGCGGGTGGCCTTCTGGGTAGCGGTCGGGCTGGTGGCGGCCGGCCTGTGGAAGCTTGGTTTTCGGACCGAGCATCTGGCATTCACCATGGTCGTGCTGCTCATCATCCCGTGCCTGATGTTCAAGGGCGGCAGGGAGACGCTCACGCTGGTGGTGAACAGCATTGCCGATGGCGCCAAGAACGCCGTCGGGGTCGGCGTCGCCTGTGCGCTCGTCGGTGTGCTGATCGGCATGATGACGCTGACCGGCCTCGCCTCCAGCTTCGCCTCCACCATCGTCGACTGGTCGGGCGGCAACTTGCTGGCGGCGCTGGTGCTGACCATGATCGCCTGCATCGTTCTGGGAACCGGCCTGCCGACCACCGCCAACTACATCATCACCGCGTCGATCGCCGCGCCGGCTCTGCTCACCATGGGCGTGCCGCTGATGGTCAGCCACATGTTCGTCTTTTATTTCGGCATCATGGCCGACCTGACCCCGCCGGTGGCCCTGGCGGCCCTGGCGGCCTCGTCGATCTGCAAGGCCGATCACATGAAGATCGGCTGGATCGCGACGCGGGTGGCGATGGCGGGCTATGTCGTTCCCTTCATGGCGGTCTACGACCCGGCTCTGGTTCTGCAGACCGGGGACTGGCTGGCGGTGGCCTATGTGTTCGTCAAGGCCTGCCTCGCCATCGCCCTGTGGGGAGCCGCAACCATCGGCTTTTTCTGGACATCGCTGCCGCTGGTCGCCCGGGCCTATGCCGCTTTGACAGCCTTCCTGTTCGTGGTGGCCTTGCCGCTGACGGACGAGGCCGCCTTCGTCATGACCGGCATGTTCCTGCTGTGGCAGCACCGGCGCCGCAGCATGCCGACCGCAGCCGCCGTCTCGTAGTCCGTGGCCGGTCTCTGCCTGTTCACCCTCGGCGGCGCGCTGCTGGCGTCGCTGCCGGGGACTCAGTTCACCCTGTCCTGGACCCACTCCATCGAGAAGACGGAGTGGCAGGAGAGCTGGACGGTCGAAGCCGGCCGGCTGCGCCCGACCGAGGCCCGCATCCGCGGCACCGGCGCCGGGATGGAGCCCGGCCCCGACGCCCGGCTGACCGCCGACGGCTGGATGGCGTGGGCGCCCGATCTGCCGCCGCAGGACGGCGTCACGCTGGCGGCGTCGGGCTTTACCGGGGAGCACCGGCTGTGCGCCGGGGCGGACTGCCGGCCGCTGTCGGGCTGGACCGGGGTGAAGGATCAACCGGTGGCGATGCGGGCCTGCCCATAGGCCGTGCCCGCCCCCCGCCTACGAAAGTTCGTGCGGCCGGAGCCCCTTCCGGCTTGGCTTACGCTGCCTCAATCCGCATACTCCCGTTCCTTTCGTCAGCCTACCATCCGGACCGATGATCAATTCCCCCACGCACCAACGCCGTTCATCCCTCCTTCCGGCCGTCCTCGGCGCGGCGCTCGCCGTCGGCGGCGTGCTGCTGGGCACACATGGGGTTCAAGCGGCGGAGGTGGCGGCGGAGGTTGCCCATGGCGGCGTGCCGCATCTGGACGGACGGCTGCTGAGTGCCGCCTGGGTGGTGCCCTTCGCCGGGATCCTGCTGTCGATCGCGCTGTTCCCGCTGCTGGCGCCGATGGTCTGGCACCATCATTTCGGCAAGATCTCGGCCATCTGGGCGCTGGCCTTCCTGGTGCCCTTCGCCGCGACCTTCGGGGTCGACCTCGCGACCTACGAGCTGCTGCACACGGTCTTGCTGGAATACATCCCCTTCATCGTGCTGCTGACCGCGCTGTTCACGGTGGCGGGCGGGGTGCGGCTGACCGGATCGCTGGTGGGAACGCCGGCGGCCAACACGGTCGGGCTGGCACTGGGAACGGTGCTGGCGAGCCTGATGGGTACCACCGGCGCCTCCATGCTGCTGATCCGCCCGCTGCTGCGCGCCAACGAACACCGGCGCCACAAGGTCCACACCGTCGTCTTCTTCATCTTCCTGGTGTCGAATGTCGGCGGATCGCTGACCCCGCTGGGCGACCCGCCGCTGTTCCTCGGCTTCCTGAAGGGCGTCGATTTCTTCTGGCCGACGGTCCATCTGATCGGGCCGATGGCCTTTCTGTCGGGCCTGCTTCTGGTGATCTATTTCGTGCTGGACCTCGTCCTGCACACCCGCGACCCCGGCAAGCACCCGCTGATCGAGGGCGTTCACGAACGCGAGCCGATCCGCATAGAGGGCAGCGTCAACCTGCTGCTGCTGGTCGCCATCATCGGTGCGGTGCTGCTGAGCGGCGTCTGGCATCCCGGCGTGGGCGTCACGCTGTACCATGTGACGGTGTCGCTGGAGACCATCGTATCCAACCTGCTGCTGCTGGGCATCACAGGCCTGTCGCTGACCCTGACCAGCAAGCAGAGCCGCCGCCTGAACGGTTTCAGCTGGGGCCCGATCCTGGAGGTGGCAAAGCTGTTCGCCGCCATCTTCCTGACCATCATCCCGGCCATCGCCATCCTGAAGGCCGGCACCGACGGCGCGCTGGGCGCCATCATCTCCGCGGTGAACGAGGGTGGGAAGCCCAACCCCGCCGCCTATTTCTGGGCGACCGGCATCCTGTCCAGCTTCCTCGACAACGCCCCCACCTACCTGATCTTCTTCAACACCGCCGGCGGCGATGCCAAGATGCTGATGAGCGACCTGTCGCTGACGCTGACCGCCATTTCCGCCGGCGCGGTGTTCATGGGTGCCAACAGCTATATCGGCAACGCCCCCAACTTCATGGTCAAGGCGATCGCGGAGGAGCGGGGCGTCGCCATGCCCAGCTTCTTCGGCTATATGGCCTGGTCCTGCGGAATCCTGGTGCCGCTGCTGGGCCTGACCACGCTGGTCTTCTTCCTGTGACGGTCCCAATTCTGTAACAGCCCGCAACGAAACCAATCGTCACCTTCTACCGTTAACCCGCGATGGGGCCGCCTTTCCGTCCGCAATCGGACGGGTGCGCGCGGCGTAACGGCTGGAGGGTGAAGTGGTTTCGAAGGGTCTCGGCTGGAACACGGGTGCGGGCTTCAAGGCGGGGCAGCCGATGGCTGCGCGCAGGCAAATTCCATCGGGGCAGGTACCATCGGTCTGAGCGGCCGGAGCCTGCGCCATGAGAACGCAGACCAACCCCGGCCACCTCCATTCCCTGACCCCGTTGCGCGGCATCGCGGCCTTGTGGGTGGTGCTGTACCATTACAGTTTCCAGTATTTCCCCAACCTGCATCCCGACAGCTACACGCATCTGGTGCAGAAGGGCTATCTGGCCGTCGACCTGTTCTTCATGCTCAGCGGCTTCGTGCTGACGCATGTCTATCACGACACCTTCAGCCGGTCGGTCGGCGACAAATACTGGAGCTTCCTCAGGGCGCGCGTCGCCCGGCTTTACCCGCTGCATCTCGCGGTCCTGCTGCTGTTCGTGGCGACGGCGCTGGCCGTCCGCACGGTGGAATATGCCGCCACCGGCAGCTTCCCGGCGATCCCGCTGAAAGGGGCGGAATCGGTCGGCGCGCTGGTCGCCAACCTGTTCATGCTCCAGGGCCTGTATGCCAGCATGCTGAGCTGGAATTACCCGGCCTGGTCGATCAGCCTGGAGTTCATGGCCTATCTGGTCTTCCCCTTCGCGCTGCCCTTGGTCTGGCGGGCCGGCGGGCGGACGCAGGCGCTGATGGCGGCCGGTGCGCTGGCGACGCTCTGCCTGCTGGCCTGGGCGACGCAGGACAATCTGAACCAGTGGGACGGGCCGCAGACCCTGCTGCGCTGCCTGCCGGAGTTCCTGCTGGGCACGCTGCTCTACAGCGCCTTCCGCAGCGGGCTTGCCGCTTCGCTGCTGTCCAGCGACCTGACGATGGCCGGCGTCGTTCTGGCGATCCTGCTGCTTCTGCACGCCGGCGGTCCGGACCTGCTGGCGGTGCCGCTGTTCGCCCTGCTGATCCTGGCGGCGGTCGCCAATCGGGGCCGGGCCGCGGCTGCCTTGAATGTCCGGCCATTGGTGTGGTTGGGCGACGTGTCCTATTCGCTCTACCTGATCCACGGCTTCGTCGAATATGCCACCACAAGGGTGCTGGGGCTGGGGCTCGGCATCTACGACCGCAAGGCGCTGCCGGGCGGTTGGTCGATGGCGCTGCTGGTGGCGATGGTGACGGCCTGCCTGCTGATGGCCGGCCCGGCCTATCGCCGGATCGAGGTGGGCGGCCGGCGCCTTCTACGGGAGGGGCCGAGCGTCGGCCGGCTGACGCTGGCAGCGGCGGGGCGGCGGGCGGATTGACACGGAACTTTGCCAAAAAAATGCGCCCGGGGCAGATGCCGCCGGGCGCGAAGGTACAGTACGAAAGAGGATCATCAGCAATGATGATGCAATCGGGAGATCGATTGTGGCGCTACCCTGTCACGGCTCGTGCGTGCGCCCCTTGACCGTGGTCAAGCTTGAGCGAAAGAGTAGGGCATCAATCCCCCAGCGCCGGCCTCGGCAGCGCGCCGTTCATCCCGTCGTCCTCCACCTCCTCCGTCTCCGGCCGGGGGACGCGGAACCATGCCGCGTAGAGCGCCGGCAGGAAGAAGATCGTCAGCACGGTGGCGCCGGCCAGACCGCCCATGATGGCGACCGCCATCGGACCCCAGAAGACGCTCTGGGTCAGCGGGATCATGGCCAGGATGGCGGCGGCGGCGGTGAGCGCGATCGGGCGGGCACGGCGGACCGTCGCCTCGACGATGCTGTCCCAGCGTGACCGGCCGCTGCGGATGTCCTGTTCGATCTGATCGACCAGGATGACCGAGTTGCGCATGATGATGCCGGCCAGCGCGATGACGCCCAGCATGGCGACGAAGCCGAAGGGCAGGTTGAACAGCAGAAGTGAGGCGGTGACGCCGATCAGACCCAGCGGCGCCGTCAGCAGCACCATGAACACGCGCGAGAAGCTCTGCAACTGCAGCATCAGCGTGGTGACCATGATCAGCAGCATCACCGGCATCATGGCGTTGATCGAATCCTGGCCCTTGGCGCTCTCCTCGATGGCGCCGCCCATGGTGATGGCGTAGCCGTCGGGAAGGGTGGTGCGCAGCGCGTTCAACTGGGCGTTCAGCTGGGTGCTGACAACCGGAGCCTGCAGGCCGCCGGTGACGTCGCCCTTGACCGTCATCGTCGTCTCACGCGCCCGGCGCCACAGCACAGGCTCCTCAAGCTCGTAGCGGACGCTGGCGACCTGGCTGAGCGGTACGGTGGTGCCGCGGCTGGTGCGGATGTTCAGCTCGCCCAAGCGCGACAGATCCATCCGCTCTTCCGGCGTGGTGCGCAGCAGGACGCCGATTAGCTCCGTGCCCTCGCGGTACTGGGTGACGGACATGCCGTTCAGCAGCAGTTGCAGGGCGTTGGACAGGTCCTGCTTCGACACGCCC
This sequence comes from Azospirillum oryzae, assembly GCF_008364795.1. Classification (GTDB taxonomy): domain Bacteria; phylum Pseudomonadota; class Alphaproteobacteria; order Azospirillales; family Azospirillaceae; genus Azospirillum; species Azospirillum oryzae. The sequence continues at coordinate 106,587 of NZ_VTTM01000016.1, forward strand.
AGCGCGCGCGCCTTGGCGGTGTCCACCTCCAGCCGGACGCGCTTCGACAGCTCGTCCCAATCCAGATGGACGTTGGCGGTGTTGGGATGGCCGCGCATGGTGTCGCGCACCTGATAGGCGATCTTACGGATGGTCGCCGGGTCCTCGCCGGTGACGCGGAACTGCACCGGATAGCCGACCGGCGGCCCGTTCTCCAGCCGGCTGATGCGGACGCGGGCGGCGGGGTAGTCGGCCTCCAGCGTCGGCTCCAGCCGCTGCATGAAATGTTCGCGCTCCTCCAACCCCTTGGTCATCACCATGAACTGGGCGAAGTTGGCGGTCTCCAACTGCTGGTCGAGCGGCAGGTAGAAGCGCGGCGAGCCGCCGCCGGTGTAGGCGACCCAGTAATCCACGTCCGGGTCCTTGGCCAGCACCGCCTCCATCCGCTTCACCTCGGCGGCGGTCGCCTCGAAGGAGGAACCTTCGGCGAGACGGATGTCGATCAGCAGTTCCGGCCGGCTGGCCGACGGGAAGAACTGCTGCTGGACATGGCTGAAGCCGATCAGCGCGGTGACGAAGGCAGCCACCGTCACGCCGATGGTGATCCAGCGCGCCCGCACGCACGCCTCGATCATGCCGCGCAGGATGCGGTAGGCGCGGGTGTCGTAGATGTCCAGTTCATGCCCGTCCGGCACCACATGCTTGGGCTTGGGCAGCAGCAGCCAGCCGAGATAGGGGGTGAAGATCACCGCCACCACCCAGGACAGCAGCAGCGACAGCGCCACCACCCAGAAGATCGAGTTGGTGTATTCGCCGGCGGCCGACGCCGCGAATCCGACGGGCACGAAGCCGGCGGCGGTGACGACGGTGCCGCTCAGCATCGGGAAGGCGGTCGAGGTGTAGGCGAAGGCGCCGGCCTTCAGCCGGTCCCACCCCTGTTCCATTTTCACCACCATCATCTCCACCGCGATGATGGCGTCGTCGACCAGCAGGCCGAGCGCGATGATGAGGGCACCCAGCGAGATGCGCTGCAGATCGATGTGCAGAAGCTGCATCGCCACCAGCGTCATCGCCAGCACCAGCGGCACCGCCAGCGCCACGACGATGCCGGTGCGCCAGCCCAGGCTGACGAGGCTGACCAGGATGACGATGCCCAGCGCTTCGGCCAGCGATTCCATGAACTCGCCGACCGAATGCTCCACCACCTTCGGCTGGTCGGCGACCTGCGCCACCTCCAGCCCCGCCGGCAGTTCGGCGCGGATCTTCTCCATCGCGGATTCCAGCTGTTCGCCCAGCTTCAGGACGTTGCCGCCCTTTGCCATCACCACGCCGATGCCGATGGCGTCGCGACCGTTGTAGCGCAGGGTGTAGCGCCGCGGCTCGACATAGCCGCGCTTGACCTCCGCCACGTCGCCGATGGTCAGCAGCCGGCCGCCGCTTTCCACCGGGATCGCGCGCACCGCGGCGGCGGTGTCGAGCCCGAGGTCGAGGCGGACATAGACCCGCTGCGATCCGGTATCGACGTCGCCCGACGCGGCGATGGCGTTCTCGCGCTGCAGGGCCTGGATCACCGATTCCACCGGCAAGCCGAAGCTGGCGAGCCGCTGGCTGGAGATCTCGACATAGACGCGCTCCTCCTGCGGGGCGATCAGGTCGATCTTCTCGACGCCCGGCAGCTTCAACAGGCGGGCGCGCGCCTGCTCGGCCACCTTCTTCAGCTGGGCCGGGGTGAAGTCATCGCCCATGAAGGCATAGATGGCGGAATAGACGTCGCCGAACTCGTCGTTGAAGAAGGGGCCGACCACCCCGTCGGGCAGGGTGTAGCGGATGTCGCCGATCTTCTTGCGCACCTGATACCACAGGTCCGGCACCATCTTCGGCGGGGTGTAGTCCTTCAGCTGGACGAAGACCACCGACTCGCCGGGCTTGGAATAGCTGCGGGCGACGTCGTAATAGGGCACCTCCTCCAACTTCTTCTCGATGCGGTCGGTGACGAACTGTTCGACCTCGCGCGCGGTGGCGCCCGGCCATTGGGTGCGGACCACCATCACCTTGAAGGTGAAGGACGGGTCTTCCGCCCGGCCCAAGGTTTTGTAGGCGAGAGCACCGGCCAGCACGCTGGCGAGCATCATGAACAGCACCAGCGTGCGGTGAGCCAGCGCCCAGGCCGATAGGTTCATCCGGGAGTGGTTCATCGTGCCGGCTCCGTCCAGACGCGGACCTTCTGGCCGGCGTCGAGCTTGTGCACACCGGCGGTGACGACGCGCTCGCCGTCCTTCAGCCCACCGCCGATCAGGGCGAGGTCGCCGGCATAGGCCGCGACGGTGACCGGGCGAAGCTCCAGCCGGTCGTCCGGCGCCGAAAGCACCCAGACCGCCGGCGTTTGCTCGCGCTGGGTCAGCGCGCTGAGCGGCAGGCGGGCGACCGGGGCGCCATGGTCGGCGGCGGCGGTGACCGTGGCGGTCATGCCGAGCTGAACCGTCGGTGGCGCATCGATCAGCGCGATCTTCGCCTGGAAGGTGCGGGTCGCGGCGTCGGCGCTGGGCGAGACCTCACGCAGGGTGCCGGCGATGCTCTGGCCGGAATGGGACCACAGCTCGACCGACAGCTTCTGGCGGGGCAGGGTGGCGACGCTCTGTTCGGGGATGTTCGCCACCGCTTCCATCGCGCCCAGCCGGGCGACGCGCAGGGCGGTCTGGCCGGCTGCCACCACCTGTCCCGGCTCGATCAGCGTCGCGGTGACGATGCCGGCCTCGTCCGCCACCAGCGTGGCATATTGGGCGGAGTTGTTGAGGACGCGCAGCTGCGCCTCCTGCTCCCGCACCTTGGAGTCGGCCTTGTCCAGCGTGGTCTTGCGGCGGTCGTATTCCTGGCGCGTCGTCCATTCGCCCTGGCGCAGGCTGGCGTAGCGCTGGAAATCGCTGCGGGCGTTGGCCGCGTCGGCCTGGGCGGAGGCGAGCTGCGCCTGGGCGGCGCGAATCTGCAGCTGCAGGTCGGTCGGATCCAGGCGGGCGAGCGGCATGCCGGGTTCGATGCGGGTCCCGACCTCCACCAGCCGGGCGGTCACCTTGCCGCCGACGCGGAAGCCGACATCGGCCTCCACCCGCGGGCGGATCACCGCCGGATAGCGCACGCTGTCGACCAGCGGTTCCAGTGCCACGGTGGCGACGCGGACCGGCCGCGCCTCTCCTTCCGCCGGGGTCGAAGCGGACTGCGTTTCATTGCAGCCGGCGAGCAGGCCCGCCACCGTCAGCAGCGCCGTTGTCGCCATGACGGCGGACGCAAGCCGCCTTTCGCGGAATCGGGCCATACCACGTCTCCCCACTGGACTGGACTGTATCGTACTGCTACCGTCCTACTCCGGCACCCATCCCACGTCAAGAGTGAACGGTACAGTTCAGTGCAGTCATCGGAGCAAAAAACGTCTCATCCGCCCGCGTCCCATGATGCGAAGGCGGAACAGATCGTCGCAGCCGCGCGGGAGGTGTTTCTGGAGCTTGGCTATGCCGCCACGTCGATGGATCAGGTGGCGCAGCAGGCGCGGGTGTCCAAGACCACCCTCTACACCCGCTTTCCGTCGAAGGAGGAGCTTTACACCGCGGTGATCTCCGCCGAATGCGAACGGCGCGGCCTGCGCTTTTCGCCGGAGATGTTCGATCGCATGCCGTTGCGCGACGTCCTGGTCCAGGTCGGCCGCCGCTTCACCGACCTGCTCTGGTCGGATGCGGCGATCCGCGTCCATCAGGCGGTGGTGGGGGAGGCGACGCGGATGCCGGTCGCCGCCCAGCTCTATTTCCAGGCGGGGCCGGAGCAGGGCATCGCCAATTTCGTCGCCCTGTTCACCCGCTTGGCAGAGCGCGGGGTGATCGTCACCGACGACCCGGCCTTCGTCGCCCGGCAGTTCCTGGCCGCCATGCAGGGCGGCGCCTATTGCCAGCTGGTGCTCGGCCTCTGCCCCGCACCGACGGAGGAGGAGCGCCACGCCTTCGTCGACAAGGCGGTGGACCTGTTCCTGCGCGGCCTCACCGCTTGAGCCGCCTCAGGCCAGCTTGAAATAGCGCATCACCAGCCCGCGCAGCTCGTCCCGCACCCCGTCGTCGCCCATCTCGGTCAGTTGCTCGTGCAGACCCGCGGCGATGGCGGTGAAGCGGGCGAGCACCGCCGGGTCGAAATGCTTGCCGGCGCCGTCGGCGAGGATGCCCATGGTGGTGGCGTAGGACATCGGCTCCTTGTAGGGCCGGCGGGAGGTGAGGGCGTCGAACACGTCGGCGACGGCGAAGATGCGGGCGGAAATCGGAATCGCCTCTCCCTTCAGCCCGCGCGGATAGCCCGATCCGTCGAACTTCTCGTGATGGCCGCCGACCACGTCGGCCGCATCGGCCAGCCAGTCGGACGAGCCGACGATGTCCAGTCCATGGACGACATGGGTCTTCATCACCGCGAACTCCTCGGCATCCAGCTTGCCGGGTTTCAGCAGGATGCTGTCGGGAATGGCGATCTTGCCGACATCATGCAGGAAGGCGCCCTTCACCAGCTGCCGGATCGCCGCATCCTCCAGCCCCAGCGCCTCGGCCAGCCGGATGGCGAGGACCGTCACCCGGTAATTGTGGGCGTTGGTGTCGCTGTCGCGCTTGGCGATGGCGCTGCCCAGCGCCGTCAGCATGCCGATGTTGGCGTCGAGCAGGCCGCGCGACAGCCGCAGGATGCCCCGGTTGTAGGCCCCGAAGATCGGCAGCAGGACGAGTGCCGTCCCCAGCACCGACAGCGACGACACGGCGACCACCGTGGCGGTGTCGCGCAGGATCTCGTGCGACCGGCGGGCCGAGAGCTGGAAGACGCTTTCGAAATAGCCGAGCAGCCGGCCATCGGAATCGAGCAGCGGCTCCATCGTCTGGATGAAGATATGCCCGTCGAGCGTGAAGCGGTCGTAGATCGCCTCGCCGTCCGTGGGAAAGCCATGCCGGGTGGAGGATAGCCGCTGTTCCGCCCACTCCGCACCGGGGGCGACATATTCGGCCGTCTTCCGCTGATCCGGTGTATAAAGCTCCGCGACGATGAAGTGGCCGTCGCCATGGTTCAGGCGCAACCCGTTGCGGCTGGCCATGAAGCGCTGGAGCGACGCCTCCAAATCCGAATCGGCGGCCCCGGCGGCGAGCGACGAGCGGGCTTCGGTCAGGAAAGCCGCCGATTCCTCGCGCGCCAGTTCGACGACCCGGCCGTCGGCGATCTCGACCTCGACCAGAAAGGCGATGCCGCCGACCGCCAGCGCCAGGAACAGGGCGGCGCCGGCCAGACGCAGCAGCACGGCGCGGGCGGTGGGCAGCCGCATCGTCGCCACATCGGCATGGCGGCCGGACAGGGACCTGAAAAACAGGCTGAGCCGCCGCCGCTCGCCCGTCGCCGTCATCGTGCTGCCGACCACCTTGCTGCCGATCCGCGCGCTCATCGCCACACCCCGTTTGCGCCATACCCCGTTTGCAGGGCTGGCCGATCTAGACGATGCCCACGCCAAGCGTCAATATCGCCGGCCCGGGTCACAGGATCCGGCGGGAAATGTTGAGACGGCGTTAAGTTTTGGCAGGCACCGTGCCGCCGGCCGTTACTCGATGCTTATGGAAGGAACTCTATCGTGAAGTCCGCCTGCCCCTGCGGTTCGGGTGTCGAATTCGACCGCTGCTGCGGCCCGATCCTGGCCGGGCAGCCCGCGCCCTCGGCCGAAGCGCTGATGCGGTCGCGCTACACCGCCTTCGTCCGCCACGACATCGACCATATCGAGCGAAGCTGCGCCCCGGAAACCCACGCCGCCTTCAGCCGGGCCGACGCCGAACGGGTGGCGGAGGAATGCGAGTGGGGGCCGCTGATCGTCATGAAGGCGGAGGAGACCGGCGACGACGGCATGGTCGAGTTCTTCCTGACCTTCCGCCGCGACGGGGAGGAATGGCCGCTGCACGAACGGTCGCGCTTCCGCCGGATCGACGGGCGCTGGCTCTATGTCGACAGCGTCCTGAACCCGAAGGACCCGCCGCGCCGGGTGGTGAAGGTCGGCCGCAACGATCCCTGCCCCTGCGGCTCGGGGCGCAAGCACAAGGCCTGCTGCGGGCGCTAGAGTGCGATCGGTTCAGACGGAATCGTCTGAAGCGTGAATCGCACGGAAAATCAGAAGGCTAGAGTCTGTCCGATGCTTCAATAAGCATCGGACAGACTCTAAGCTTCAGGCGCCCGCAGCGGTCACACCTCAGCTGATGCCGAGATAACGCCCCGGCTTGTGGTTGATCGCCAGCGTGATGTTGACGATCACGGCCCCCAGGATCGACAGCAGCAGCCGGTCCGGCGCCAGCACGAAGAAGGCGCCCCCGAGGATGGCGAGGTCGACGCCGAGCTGGAAATAGCCGGCGCGGATGCCATAGCGCTCCTGCAGGTAGATCGCCAGGATGTTGACGCCGCCCAGCCCGGTGCGGTGGCGGAACAGCATCAACAGCCCGGTGCCGCACAGGCCGCTGCCCACCACCGTGGCATAGACCGGGTCCAGATGGGTGAAGCCCACCCACTGGTCGGTCAGGCGGGAAAACAAGGTCACCAGCGCCACGGCAATGAAGGTGCGCGCCGTGAACTGCCAGCCCAGCCGCTTCCAGGCCAGCCAATAAAAAGGCAGGTTGATCGCGAAGAAGATGATGCCGAACTGAACCTTGGTGACGTAGCTCAGCAGCAGCGCCAGACCGGCTGTGCTGCCGGTCAGCAGCATCGTCTTGGAATAGATCAGCATGCCCAGCGCGATGAACAGCGTGCCCATCAGCATGGCGAGCGCGTCTTCATAGAGCTGGTGACGCTCCACCGCGGCGGGCGGGGCCTGGAGGGTCGCGGCCATGGTCGTCAGTCCTCTCAGCGCAGGGCCGCGAACTTCGCCACCACGTCGTCCACCTCGGCCGTCTTCAGGCCGGCGATGTTGATGCGGCCGGAGGTCGGCATGTAGATCGCATGGTCGGCGCGCAGGCGCAGCACCTCCGCCTCGGTCAGCGGCAGCAGCGAGAACATGCCCTCCTGCTCCGCCACCGCCGTCAGGGCGGGGAAGGCGCCGGCCAGCCCGGCGGCCAGCTTGCGGCGGATGGCGGCGATGCGGGCGCGCATGCCGTCCAGTTCGGCGGTCCAGTCGGCGGTCAGGGCGGCATCGCTCAGGATGGTGCGGACGACGGCGGCGCCATGGTCGGGCGGCATCGAATAGCTGGTGCGGGCCAGCGCCATCAGGTTGGACTTGGCAAGATCGGCGGCGGCCGGCGCCGCGGCGACGGCGAAGATTGCGCCGGTGCGCTCGCGGTAGAGGCCGAAGGACTTGGACGACGACACGGCGACCAGCGTTTCCGGAACGGCCCCGATCAGGTAACGCAGCCCCTCCGCATCCTCGTCTAGCCCGCGGCCGAAGCCCTGATAGGCGAGATCGACCAGCGGCAGCACGCCGCGCGTCTCCAGCACCGCCGCGATCGTCTTCCACTGGTCGAGCGACAGCGGCGCGCCCGTCGGGTTGTGGCAGCTGCCGTGCAGCAGGGCGACGTCGCCCGGCTGCGCCGCCTCGAACGCCGCGACCATGCGGTCGAACAGCACGGTCTGTCCGGCGGTGTCGAAGAAGGGATGGCTGACCACCTCCAGCCCGGCGGCGGCGAAGATGCCGACATGGTTGGGCCAGGTCGGCTGGCCGACCAGCACGCGCTTCGACCCGCCGCGCAGGACGAGGTCGGCGGCCAGACGCAGCGCGCCCGACCCGCCGGGGGTCTGCACGCCGGCGGCGGTGACTTTCGTCCCGGCCTTGCCGCCGACCAGCGACCACAGCCGTTCCAGATATCCGGCGTCGCCCTCCAGCCCCAGGTAGGATTTGCTGTCCTGCCCGTCGAGCAGCAGCCGTTCCGCCGCCTTGACCGCGCGGAAGACCGGGGTGCGCCCCTCCTCGTCACGGTAGACCCCGACGCCGAGATCGACCTTGCCCGGCCGCGGATCCTGCTTGTACAGCCCGATCAGGGCGAGCAGGGCGTCGTCGGGCTGGCGGGAAAGCGCGTTGAACATGGCGGTTCGTCCGGTCCTTGTTGGTGATAAGGGCGGTGATGGCGGAGGAAATGGCAGGGGCCGGGGGTTCCGGCTGCTGCGATCCTCCACTTTCGCGGCCTCCGCGACAATGGAGAATTCATATCGTCTGATACGCTTAAGTATCGCGACAATTTGCAATGCCATCGATTGCCGGGCATCCTTCACCGGGAAGGAGCAGTCAGATCGATGACCGATTTTCAGAAGACCCGCGCCCGCTTCCGCATTCCGGAGGGCGTGATCTATCTCGACGGCAACTCGCTGGGGCCGCTGCCGGTCGCTGTCGAGGAGCGGGTGGCCCGCACCCTGGCCGATGAATGGGGCGGCCAGTTGATCCGCGGCTGGAACAGCGCCGGCTGGATGGGGCAGCCGGGCAAGGTCGGCGACCGCATCGCCCGCCTGATCGGCGCGCCGGAGGGCAGCGTCGTGGTTGGCGACACCCTGTCGATCAAGGTCTATCAGGCGCTGGCCGCCGCGCTGGCGATGCGGCCGGATCGCCGGGTCATCCTGTCCGACAGCGGCAATTTCCCCACCGACCTCTATATGGCGGAGGGGCTGATCGAAACGCTGGGCCGCGGCCATGTTCTGAAGGTGGTGGCGCCGGAGGAGGTCGAGGCCGCCATCGGCGAGGATGTCGCCGTGCTGATGCTGACCCAGGTCGATTACCGGACCGGGCGCCTGCACGATATGGCGGCACTGACCGCAAAGGCCCATGCAGCGGGGGTGGTGACGGTGTGGGACCTCGCCCATTCCGCCGGCGCGCTGCCGGTCGATCTGGCCGGCGCCGGGGCCGATTTCGCCGTCGGCTGCACCTATAAGTATCTGAATGGCGGGCCGGGCGCCCCGGCCTTCATCTATGTCGCCCCGCAGCATGCGGAGACGGCGCGGCCGGCGCTGTCCGGCTGGATGGGGCATGAGGCGCCCTTCGCCTTCGACCCCTCCTATCGGCCGGGTGCCGGGGTGGAGCGCATGCGCGTCGGCACCCCGCCGGTGATCGCGCTGGCCGCGCTCGATGCCGCGCTGGATGTTTGGGACGATGTCGACATGGCCGACATCCGCCGCGCCTCCGTCGCGCTGTGCGACCTGTTCATCGAACTGGTCGAGGCGCAATGCCCGATGCTGGAGCTTGCCTCCCCGCGCGAGGGTAACCGGCGCGGCAGTCAGGTGTCGTTCCGCCACCCCCAGGGCTACGCCATCATGCAGGCGCTGATCGACCGAGGCGTGATCGGCGACTTCCGGGCGCCGGACGTTTTGCGCTTCGGATTCACCCCGCTCTACATCGGCGAGGCGGAGGTGCGGGGCGCCGTCGCGATTCTGAAACAGGTTATGGACGGCGGGCTTTGGGACCGGCCCGAATACCACAAGAAGGCGATCGTAACATGAGCGGGCAGGATGAGAGGGGACCTTACGATCCGGCGGACGAGGGCGCCCAGATGACCTTCGACGGGCGGATGTCCTACGGCGACTATCTGCAGCTGGACCGTATCCTGGGGGCGCAGGTCCCGCGTTCCACCGCCCATGACGAGATGCTGTTCATCATCCAGCACCAGACGTCGGAACTGTGGATGCGGCTGGCCGTCTACGAGATCCGCGCCGCCCGCGAGGCGATCCGCGAGGACCGGCTGTCGCCCGCCTTCAAGATGCTGGCCCGCGTCGCCCGCATCTTCGAACAGCTGAACTCCGCCTGGGACGTGCTGCGCACGATGACGCCCAGCGAATACACCCGCTTCCGCGACGATCTCGGCCAGTCCTCCGGCTTCCAGTCCTACCAGTACCGGGAGATCGAATTCCTGCTGGGCAACCGCAATCCGGCGATGCTGCGGCCCCACGCCCACCGTCCGGAAATCCATGCAATGCTGGAACAGGAACTGTCGCGTCCCAGCCTGTATGACGAAGCGCTGCGCCTGCTCGCCCGCAACGGCATTCCGGTTCCGGCTGAGGTGCTGGAGCGCGACGTGTCCAAGACCCACCAGTCCCATGACGGCGTGACCGAGGCGTGGCGGGTCATCTACCAGTCGCCCGAGGAACATTGGCCGCTCTACGAACTGGCCGAGAAGCTGGTGGATTTCGAGGATTACTTCCGCCGCTGGCGCTTCAACCACGTCACGACGGTGGAACGGGTGATCGGTTTCAAGCGCGGCACCGGCGGCACCGGCGGCGTGTCTTATCTGCGCAACATGCTGGCGGTGGAGCTTTTCCCGGAACTCTGGCGGGTGAGGACGGTGCTTTGACGGGATTGAGCAAGATCGCGGATTGGGACGACGCCTACAGCAACAGCGCCTACATCCCCGGCGGCGATGCCTATCCCGCGCAATGGGCGGAGCGGGCCGCCGCCTTCCGGGCGGAGATTGCCGGCACCGGCCGGGCGGAACTGGAACTGCCCTATGGCGACGGGGAGCGCGAACGCTATGACCTGTTCCGGCCGGAGGGGGTGGCCAGGGGAACGGTGGTCTTCGTCCATGGTGGCTACTGGATGGCGTTCGACAAGGGGCGCTGGTCGCATCTGGCGGCCGGGCCACTCGCGCGCGGTTGGGCGGTCGCCATGCCGAGTTACACGCTCTGTCCGGAAAACCGCATCGCCGGCATCACCCGGCAGGTGGCGCGGGCGGTGGAAGCCATCGCCAACGCGGAGGCCGGCCCGCTGCGCCTGACCGGCCATTCCGCCGGCGGCCATCTGGTCAGCCGCCTCGCCTGCGCCGACTCTCCCCTGTCGGAAGAGGTGCGGGCACGGGTGGAGCACGTGGTTTCCATCAGCGGCCTGCACGACCTGCGCCCGCTGCTGAACACCGGCATGAACGCCACGCTGCGGCTGGACGAGACGGAGGCCGCGGCGGAAAGCCCGGCCCTGCTGCGTCCCCGCCCGGGCACCGGCATCACCTGCTGGGTGGGGGCCGACGAGCGGCCGGAGTTCGTCCGTCAGTCGGAACTGCTCGCCAATGTCTGGCTAGGCCTGGGCGCGGCGACCGCGCTGCGGCTGGCCGAGGGGCGCCACCATTTCGACGTCATCGACGATCTGGCGGACCCGGAGACCGAACTGGTGGCGACGCTGTTGACGGCGTGAGCGGGATCACTGGGTGAAGAACATCGCGGCGAAGACGGCGGCGGTGGCGGCGATCACCGTCACCAGCCCGTTGCGCCCCAGTGCGCGTTGGCGGTGCAACGCCACCGCCACCACGATGACGGCTACGCTGGTCAGAATCAGGCCCAACTTGGCTTCGGTCATGACGAACTATCCTTGATGTCGGTGTCAGTGCGGGCCGATCCAGCCCAGCGCGCCGGCGGTGGTGACCAACAGGATGACCCCGCACAGCAACACCAGCCAGCCGGTCATCGCCAGCCGCCAGCCCGGTCCGGCCTGATCCAATTCCAGGTAATGCAGAAGGATTTCCCGTCCCTTCGCCACGGCCAGCGCCAGCAGCAGAGCCGCCCCGGCGATGCCGACGCTGCCGCCCGCATCGCCATGGCGGGCGAACAGCAGGGTGACGGCGGTCAGGCCGATCAGCACCAGCCAGGACAGCGTCAGCCGGTCGATCTTCTTGAAATGCGTCATGGCCGGTCTCCTCAGCGGATCAGATAGACGAGCGGATAGAGGATCACCCAGACCAGATCCACCATGTGCCAGAAGGCCGCCCCGGTCTCCAGATTCTCAATCAGCGTTTCGGGCATCGTCTCGGGGCCGGACCGGCTGACCAGCAGCAGGATGACGATTCCCAGCACCACATGCAGGGCGTGGAAACCGGTCAGCAGGAAATAGAGGGTGAAGAAGGTATCGGTGTCGATGGTCAGGCCGGCGCCCAGTGTCGCCGAATATTCCATCGCCTTCACCGCCAGGAACACCGATCCCACCGCCGCCGCCATCATCATCGCCCGGCGCGCCTGCGCCACCGCGCCGCGCCGGCCGGCGGCGACGCCGCGGGCGGCCAGATAGCCGCTGGTCACCAGCACCATGGTGTTCAGCGCCCCCGCCGTGCCGTTCAGATGCGCCTGACCCGCGGCGAAGGTCGCCGGGTCCAGCACGCGGGCGACGGCGAAGCCGATGAAGGCGGCGCCGAACACCGCGAGTTCGCTGAAGATCAGGATCCACATCATCAGGTTGCCGGGCAGGGCGGCGAGGCCGCCCGCCCTTTCTTCGGGTCCCGTCAGTTCCGGGCCCCTCATCTCCAGGCCCCTCATCTCGATGTCGGCCATATCCAATTCCCGGTGTCCAAAGCTTGTCATCACGTATGCGAATGATATGTCGCCGGCCCCGCCATCGGCTTGACCACGGTCAAGGAATGACCTTCCGCCACGGTCAATTATTCGTCCGACCCGTGGCGGTAAGACGCTGCGACGCCCGTCTTCCGGCCCCTGCTTCCAGACTGCGGCTTCGCGCAACCAACGCCTCCCGAACCGACCCCCACTCGACCGACAGATCGAGATTTCCAGGGATCCCGAGCGATGACCGAACGCTTTACCAAGGCGGCCGCGCGAAACATCTTCTATGGCGGATCGCTGTTCTTCTTCGCGACATTCGTCACGATGACCGCGCTCAGCCACAATTACATCGTCAACACCAGCACAGACAAGAAGGGGCTGACCGAGGCGGTCACCCGTGGCAAGCATGTGTGGGAAAAGAACTCCTGCATCAACTGCCACACGCTGCTCGGCGAGGGCGCCTATTTCGCCCCCGAGCTGGGCAATGTCTGGCTGCGCTACGGCGGCGACAAGGACCCGGAGGGCGCCGTGATGGCGCTGAAGGGCTGGATGGCGGCCCAGCCCTCCGGGATCGAGGGCCGGCGCCAGATGCCGCAGTTCAACCTGACCGAAAAGGAGGTCGAGGATCTCGCCGCCTTCCTGGAATGGACCAGCCGCATCAACACCCAGAACTGGCCGCCCAAGCTGTCGGGCTGAGGAGATTTCCGTCATGAAGTACGAATCGCAAAAAGTCGCCCTCTATTACTTCGCGGCGGCCATGGGACTGTTCGGTGTGCAGATCCTGGTGGGTCTCCTGGCCGGCACCGTCTATGTGCTGCCCAACACGATGTCGGAGCTGCTGCCCTTCAACATCATCCGGATGATCCACACCAACGCGCTGATCGTCTGGCTGCTGATCGGCTTCTTCGGCGCCGCCTATTATCTGATCCCGGAAGAGGCTGAAACCGAACTGCACAGCCCGAAGCTGGCGCTGATCCAGCTCGGCCTGTTCGTCTTCGGCGCGCTGGCCGCCGTCGTCGGCTATGTCTTCCGCATCCATGAGGGGCGCGAGTTCCTGGAACAGCCGCTGTGGATCAAGGCCGCCATCGTCGTCGTCGCGCTGATGTTCCTCTACAACGTCACGCTGACGGTGCTGAAGGGTCGCCGCACGGTCATCACCAACATCCTGCTGGTGGGCATGTGGGGCATCGCCATCTTCTTCCTGTTCTCCTTCTACAACCCGGGCAACCTGGCCCTGGACAAGATGTACTGGTGGTACGTCGTCCATCTGTGGGTCGAAGGCGTGTGGGAACTGGTCCTGGCCTCCATCCTCGCCTTCCTGATGATCAAGATGACCGGCGTCGACCGTGAGGTCGTTGAGAAGTGGCTGTACGCCATGGTCGGCCTCGCCCTGTTCAGCGGCATCCTCGGCACCGGCCACCATTATTACTGGATCGGCACGCCCGGTTACTGGCAGTGGATCGGCTCGCTGTTCTCCACGCTGGAAGTCGCCCCCTTCTTCACCATGGTCGTCTTCGCCTTCATGATGGTGTGGAAGAGCGGCCGTCGTCACCCGAACAAGGCGGCGATGCTGTGGTCGCTGGGCTGCGCGGTCTTCGCCTTCTTCGGCGCCGGGCTGTGGGGCTTCCTGCACACGCTGGCCCCGATCAACTACTACACCCACGGCACCCAGGTGACCGCGGCGCACGGGCACCTCGCCTTCTACGGCGCCTATGCGATGATCAACCTCGCCATCATCACCTACGCGATGCCCTACCTGCGCGGCCGGGCGCCCTACAACCAGACCCTCAACATCTGGAGCTTCTGGCTGATGAGCGGCGGCATGGCCTTCATGACCTTCGCCCTGACCGCCGCCGGCATCGTGCAGACCCACCTGCAGCGCGTGATGGGCATGGGTTACATGGAGGTCCAGGAACAGATCGCCATGTTCTACTGGCTGCGTCTGGGCGGCGGCGTCGCCGTCGGGATCGGCGTGCTGGTCTACCTCTACGCCATCTTCGGCCCGGCCCGTGAGGAGCGTCCGGTTGCCGTCGCCGGCGGCCTCCAGGCGGCCGAGTAAGCCTCGAACCTCCGGCCCCCGTTCGCATCCGCGGCGGGGGCCGTCCGTTTTCCAGGAGTCCTTCCCATGATCCGCAGCGCCGCCACCCTTGCCGCCGTCCCCGGTACCGCCGATGCCGCCAACAGTGCCGATCTGCCCTACTATCAGCCGACGGGCGACGAGTGCGCGCTGTTCGAGCATGCCTACAACCACCGCCTGCCTCTTCTGCTGAAGGGGCCGACCGGCTGCGGCAAGACCCGCTTCGTCGCCCATATGGCGGCCAAGCTCGGCCGGCCGCTCTACACCGTGTCCTGCCACGACGACCTGACCGCCGCCGACCTGACCGGCCGCTATCTGCTGAAAGGCGGCGACACCGTCTGGGCCGACGGGCCTCTCACCCGTGCCGTCCGCGAAGGCGCGATCTGCTATCTGGACGAGGTGGTGGAGGCGCGCAAGGACGTCACCGTCGTGCTGCACCCGCTGACCGACGACCGCCGCATCCTGCCGCTGGACCGCACCGGCGAGACGCTGGAGGCGCCCGCGGGCTTCATGCTGGTGGTGTCCTACAACCCCGGCTACCAGAATGTGCTGAAGGCGCTGAAGCCCAGCACCCGCCAGCGCTTCCTGGCCGTCGAGTTCGATTTCCCGTCGCCCGAGCGCGAGATCCCCATCGTCGCCACCGAAAGCGGCCTGCCCGAGAACCGCGTCGCCCCGCTGGTCCGCCTCGCCAACGCGCTCCGCGCGCTGAAGGGGCAGGATCTGGAGGAAGGCGTGTCGACCCGCCTGCTGATCTACTGCGCCACGCTGATCCGCTCCGGCATGAAGCCGGAACGTGCCATCCGCGCCGCCCTGATCGAGCCGCTGACCGACGATCCGGACATCCGCGCCGCCCTGCTGCGCGTGGCCGAGGTCACGCTGGGCTGATCGAAGGGGTTGATCGAAGGGGCGGGGGGGCATCGTCATGCTGGAGTTCTTCGAACCGGAAGAGACCGTCGGCCGTCTGTGGCACCGCCTGATCGGCGGACGGTCGAGCTATCCGCATCATCCGGAAGCCGCGGTGACGCTGGAATCCATGCGTCCGCGGCTGGCGGTGTTCTTCCGGGCGCTGGGCGGCGACCGCGGGGTTCGGCTTGCCGCCGGGACCGCCGCGGTGTCGGGGCACCGGCTGTCGCTGCTCGGCCGCATCGGGCTGGGGGAGGAGCGGGTGGAGCGGGCGGCGCTCGACGGCAATGTGCTGCAGTTGCCGACGGTCATCGACCTGTTCCCAGACCCGGCCCTGAACGAGCGGCTCTATGAATGGCTCGCCGCCTTCTTCGCCCATGCCGAAGCCGAGCCGGCTCCCGCCGACCCGCTGCAGGCCGACCTGCAGGCGCTGCGCGGCGCGGCGGCCACCACGGTGCGGGTGCTGACGCGCTGGCCCGGCCTGTCCGGCATGCATGAGGAACTGGCCCGCGCCGTCGCCGTCATCCGGCCGCCCCGCCGCCTGCCGCCGGTGGAGGCGGATGTCGAGCGCGCCGTCCTGGCGCTGCTCGGCGCCGGTGCCGTCACCAGCGAAGGGGCGCGCATGCTCGCGCCCACCGTGCCGCTATCTGACTTCACGGCTCCCTATGGCTATGCCCGCCTGCTGCCGGTGCCGCTGTGGGGCCTCGTCGTACCGGGTGCCGAGCGTGACGCCGCCGCCGCGGTGGACAGCCCCGGCGAGGGCGGGCAGGCGGCCGAGGGCGACCAGCGCCGCCGCGCCGCGACCCGCCGGCAGACCGACCAGATCCAGCGCAACGACCCGCTGATCCTCAACCGCTTCGAAAAGATGCTGAGCCTCGCCGAGGCGCTGAACATCCCGCGCGCGGTCGATGACGACGACGCGGAGAATGCCCGCAAGGCCGCCGGCGACCTCGACGAGATCGCGGTCGGCGCGCATCAGCGCAAGGCGTCGACCACGCTGAAGCTCGACCTCGACCTCGGCGCGCCGGTGGTGGACGACACGCCGCTGGTGGCGACCCTGAGCTACCCGGAATGGGACCACGGTCGGCAGGCCCATCTCCCCAACCACTGCCGTGTGATCGCCGAGACGGCACCGGCCGACGGTGAGTCCTGGCAGCCCGACGCCGCGGCCCAGCGCCGCATCCGGCAGGTCCGCCGCCAGTTCGAGGCGTTGCGCCCGCGCCGCATGCTGTTCACCGGGCAGGCCGATGGCGACGAGCTTGATCTGGCCGCCCTGGTGCGCAGCCGGGCCGATCTTCAGGCCGGCGGCTGCGGCAGCGACCGCGTGCACCAGCAGGTGCGCAGCGCCGCACGCGATCTAGCGGTGGCGGTGCTGGTCGACGGCTCTCTCTCCACCGACGGCTGGATCGAGGGCCGCCGCGTTCTGGATGTGGAGAAGGAGGCGCTGCTAGCGCTGACCCACGGCCTGACCGCCTGCGGCGATGCCCATGCGCTCTATTCCTTCACCTCGCGCCGGCGCGACTGGGTGCGGGTGCAGACGCTGAAGGACTTCGAGGAGCCGCTGGGCGCCACCGTCACCCGCCGCATCGGTGCGCTGAAGCCCGGCTACTACACCCGCATGGGTGCGGCGATCCGCCACGTCACCGCCCAGCTTGCCGACCGGCCGAACCGCCACCGGCTTCTGGTTCTGCTGACCGACGGCAAGCCCAACGACGTGGACCATTACGAAGGCCGCTATGGCATCGAGGACACCCGGCAGGCGATCCGCGAGGCACGGCGCGACGGGCTGGCGGTCTTCGCCATCACCGTCGACGCCCAGGCGCGTGACTATATCCCCTATCTGTTCGGGCGCGGCGCCTATGCCATATTCCCGCAGGTTTCCCACCTGACCAAGGCGTTGCCGGCGCTCTACCGGCAGGTCGCCTGTGCCGCCTGACCGAAAAAGGACCATCGACCATGAGCGAACCGGTGCAGATCGGGCCCGTAAAGATCGGTATCGTCACAGTCTCCGACCGCGCCAGCCGCGGCGTCTACGAGGACAAGGGCGGTCCGGCGATCGCTGAGGAGTTGACGCGCATCGTCGCCTCCCCCTGGGTGGCGGAGGCGCGGGTCATCCCGGACGAACTGGACCTGATCGCCGCGACCCTGACCGAGCTGTGCGATCTCGCCGGCTGCGATCTGGTGGTGACCACCGGCGGCACCGGCCCGGCCCCGCGCGACGTGACGCCGGAGGCGACGGAGCGGGTCTGCGACAAGATGATGCCGGGCTTCGGCGAACTGATGCGCTCGGTCAGTCTGCGGGTGGTGCCGACCGCCATCCTGTCGCGCCAGACCGCGGGCATCCGGGGCCGCAGCCTGATCGTCAACCTGCCGGGCAAGCCGTCGGCCATCCATGACTGCCTGATGGCGGTGTTTCCCGCGATCCCCTATTGCCTCGACCTGATCGGTGCCGGCCGGATCGAGACGGACCCGCAAATCTGCGTGGCATTTCGACCGAAGTCCTGAAATCGCAAAATCATCACACTTTGTATGGAAATAAAGAGGGGCTGCGACAAAATAGCGTTCAGGTCTTCCACTTGACGGCGGTCAAGCATCTGCAGTGGTGGCGGGAGGAATATTCCCTCACAAGAAACATCCAGCCGAGACGACGCCATGAAGACCAAGCTCTCCCTCGTCACCGTCAGCGCCGCCGCACTGATGATCCTGTCCGGTATCGGCGCCGCTTCGGCGGCTGAAACGCTCTATGCCGACCCGAAGGTCAAGCAGCCCACGCTCAGCGTCGTCCAGGACCCGGCCGCCGTCCCGGCGCCGGAAAAGGCCGGCAAGCGGGCGCCGAAGACCCACAAGGTGCAGTTGACGACGTCCGAGGTCGAATCGACCCTTGATGACGGCACCACCTACACCTATTGGACCTTCAACAACACGGTTCCGGGTCCGATGGTGCGGGTGCGGGTTGGCGATACGGTGGATGTTTCGATCTCCAACGCGCCGGAATCGACGATGAACCACTCCGTCGACTTCCATGCCGCGACCGGCTTCCTCGGTGGCGGCCAGATCACCCAGGTGGAACCCGGCCAGACCAAGTCCTTCAGCTTCAAGGCGCTGACCCCGGGCGTCTTCGTCTATCACTGCGCCACGCCGATGGTCGCCCACCACATCTCAAAGGGCATGTACGGCCTGATCGTGGTGGAGCCGGAAGCCGGCCTGCCGCCGGTCGATCACGAATTCTACGTGATGCAGCAGGAAATCTACGCCACCAAGGCCAAGAACCTCGCGAATGCCGAGGACGACTATGACGGCCTCGTCAACGAGCGTCCGAGCTATCTGGTGTTCAACGGCACCGTCGGTGCGCTGACCAAGGACAAGCCGCTGAAGGCGAAGGTCGGCGAGACGGTCCGCCTGTTCTTCGGCGTCGGCGGCCCGAACCTGACCTCCTCCTTCCACGTCATCGGCGAGATCTTCGACAAGGTCTATAACCTGGGCGGCCTGGAAAGCGAGCCGTCGAAGGGCATCCAGACCGTAACCGTCGCCCCCGGCGGCGCCACCATGGTGGAATTCAAGGTCGAATACCCCGGCAAATACGCCCTGGTCGACCATGCGCTGAGCCGTGCCACCAAGGGCCTGATCGGCATCCTGGAAGTCGAAGGCAAGCCCGACGACAGCATCATCAAGGACAAGAGCGGCGACAGCCGCAAGCAGTTGGGCGAGATGAAGCACTGATTGCTTCGCTGAGCACGGAAGGGCCGCTCTCCCGCAAGGGAGGGCGGCTTTTCCGCGTGTGCGTGGTTTATTCGCTGCGGCTCAACGGCTGCTCAACCGGTCCCCCGGCAGCCTCTCGTCGAGCGCCAGATTCAGCAGCAGCACATTCACCCGCGGTTCGCCGAACAGGCCGAGCTGCCGGCCCTCGGTATACTCCGCCACCAGGGCGCGGACGCGGTCGGGCGGCAGGTTGCGGGCCTTGGCGACGCGCTCCACCTGGAAGGCCGCGCCGGCCGGCGAGATGTGCGGGTCCAGGCCGCTGCCCGACGCGGTGGCGAGGTCGGCCGGCACCGGCCCCGGCGCGTCGGGGTTGGCCGCCCGCAGCTCCGCGATGGCCTTGGCCTGCGCCTCGATCAGCGCCTTGTTGATCGCGCCCAGATTGCCGGCGCCGCTGTTCGCCGCGTCATAGCCTTGACCGGCCGCCGACGGGCGCGGGTGGAAATAGGCGTCCCCGGCGAAGGACTGGCCGATCAGCGAGGAGCCGACGATGGTGCCGCCGCGCTCGATCAGGCTGCCGTTGGCCTTTGCCGGAAACAGCAGCTGCGCGGCGCCGGTGACCGCCAGCGGGTAGAGAAGGCCGGTCAGCACCGTCATGACGACGATGAGGACGAAGGCGGGGCGAAGTTCCCTGGTCATGCGATGAGGCTCCTCACACGAGACCGAGCGTGGTGATGGCCATGTCGATCAGCTTGATGCCGACGAAGGGCACCGCCAGACCGCCGAGGCCATAGATCAGCAGGTTGCGCCGAAGCAGGCTGACCGCATCCGCCGGGCGGTAGGTGACGCCCTTCAGCGCCAGCGGAATCAGCGCGACGATGATCAGCGCGTTGAAGATGATCGCCGACAGGATGGCGCTCTGCGGGCTGGCCAGCCCCATGACGTTCAGCGCCTGCAGTTGCGGATAGGCGGCGATGAACAGCGCCGGGATGATGGCGAAATACTTCGCCACGTCGTTGGCGATGGAGAAGGTTGTCAAGGCGCCGCGGCTCATCAGCAGCTGCTTGCCGATCATGACGATCTCGATCAGCTTGGTCGGGTCGCTTTCCAGATCCACCATGTTGCCGGCTTCGCGCGCCGCCTGGGTGCCGGTGTTCATGGCCACCCCGACATCGGCCTGGGCCAGGGCCGGCGCGTCGTTGGAGCCGTCGCCGCACATGGCGACCAGCCGCCCGTCCGCCTGATAGGAGCGGATCAGTTCCAGCTTCTTCTCCGGCGTCGCCTCGGCCAGGAAATCGTCCACCCCGGCCTCGGCGGCGATGGCGGCGGCGGTCAGCGGGTTGTCGCCGGTGACCATCACCGTCTTGATGCCCATGCTGCGCAGGGTCAGGAAGCGCTCGCGGATGCCGGGCTTGACGATGTCCTTCAGATAGACGACGCCCAGCGCCCGGCCGTCGCGCGCCACCACCAGCGGCGTGCCGCCGGCCTTGGCCACCCGCTCCACGGCCAGCGTCAGGTCGCGCCCTGCGCTGCCGATCCCCTTTGCGATCCCCTTTGCGATCCCCTTGGCGATCATCGCCGCGATGGTGTCCGGCGCCCCCTTGCGGATCCGCGTGTCCGTCGCGGCGACGTCCACCCCGCTCATCCGCGTCTGGGCGGTGAAAGGAATGAAGGTCAGCCCGCCGCGGTCCAGCGCCGCCGGATCGAAGCCGAAGCGCTGCCGGGCCAGCGCCACGATCGACTTGCCCTCCGGCGTATCGTCGGCCAGCGAGGACAGGAAGGCGGCCTCGGCCAACTCGCGCTCGGCGATGCCGCCGACCGGGATGAACTCCGACGCCTGCCGGTTGCCCAGCGTGATGGTGCCGGTCTTGTCGAGCAGCAGCACGTCCACGTCGCCCGCCGCCTCCACCGCGCGGCCGGATTTGGCGATGACGCTGAAGCGGACCAGCCGGTCCATGCCGGCGATGCCGATGGCGGACAACAGGCCGCCGATGGTGGTCGGGATCAACGTCACCAGCAGCGCGATCAGGAAGGCCACCGGGATGGCGGCGCCCGAATAATCGGCGAAGGCGGGCAGGGTCATCACCACCAGCAGGAAGATGATCGACATGCCCGCCAGCAGGATGTTCAGCGCGATCTCGTTCGGCGTCTTCTGCCGCTTGGCGCCCTCGACCAGCGCGATCATGCGGTCGAGAAAGCTTTCGCCCGGATTGGCGGTGATGCGGACGACGATGCGGTCCGACACCACCCGCGTGCCGCCGGTAACGGCCGAGCGGTCGCCGCCGGATTCGCGGATCACGGGGGCGGATTCGCCGGTGATGGCGCTTTCGTCCACCGTGGCGATGCCGGACACCACGTCGCCGTCGCCGGGGATCACGTCGCCCGCCTCGACCAGCACGAGGTCGCCGGCGCGGAGGCTGGCCGCCGGCACCGACTGGTGGGTGGTGGCGTCGACGCTGGCGACCTTCCGGGCGGCGGTTTCGGTCTTGGTCTTGCGCAGGCTGGCGGCCTGGGCCTTGCCGCGTCCCTCGGCGACCGCCTCGGCGAAGTTGGCGAACAGCACGGTGAACCACAGCCAGGCGGCGATCTGCCCGGCGACGCCGATGCCGGCGCTCCCATTGGCGCCGGCATTGCCGAACCCGGCGAGATCGCGCAGGACCAGCACCGTGGACAGCGCGGCCACCACGGCGGTGACGAAGATGACGGGGTTCCTGACCAGCTCGCGCGGGTCCAGCTTGCGGACGGCGACGCCGGCGGCCTGGGCGGCGATCCGGGCGTCGAACAGGGAAATCTCCGAAGTGCGGTGCATCATCGGTGGCATCCTCAGAAGAAGGTCCCGGTGCCGAGCATCAGGTGCTCCACCACCGGCCCCAGCGCCAGCGCCGGGAAGAAGGTCAGGCCGCCGACGATCAGCACGATGCCGACCAGCAGCCCGATGAACAGCCCGCCATGGGTCGGGAAGGTGCCGGCCGACGGCGGGACCGCCCGCTTGGCCGCCAGCCCACCGGCAATCGCCAGCACCGGCAGGATTACCAGGAAGCGGCCGAGCAGCATGGCGAGCGCGATGGTGGTGTTGTGGTAGAGGCTGTTGGCGCCGAAGCCGGCGAAGGCCGACCCGTTGTTGCCGGTGCCGGAGCTGTAGGCGTACAGCACCTCGCTCAGCCCATGCGGGCCGGGGTCCTGGATGCCGGCCAGCCCGGCCGGCAGCACAAGCGTCAGCGCCGAAAATCCCAGTACGCCGAGCGGCAGCGTCAGGGTGGCGATCATCGCCAGCTTGATCTCCTTCGCCTCGATCTTCTTGCCGAGATATTCCGGCGTGCGGCCGACCATCAGCCCGGCGATGAAGACGGCGAGCAGGACGAAGATCAGCATGCCGTACAGGCCGGCGCCGACCCCGCCGAACACCACCTCGCCCAGCATCATGTTGACCATCGGGACCATGCCGCCCAAGGGCATGAAGCTGTCATGCATGGCGTTGACCGACCCGTTGGAGGCGGCGGTGGTCGCCACCGCCCACAGCACCGAATTGACGATGCCGAAGCGGACCTCCTTGCCCTCCATGTTCCCCGCGGCGGGATCGAGCCCGGCGGCGATGACGGCCGGGTTGCCCTGCAACTCCGCCCAATAGGCGACGCCCAGCCCGCCGAGGAACAGGATGCCCATGGCGGCGAAGATCGCCCACCCCTGGCGCCGGTCGCCGACCATCCGGCCGAAGGTGTCGGTCAGCCCGGCGGCGAGCAGCAGCAGGAAAATCATCTCGACGAAGTTGGCCAGCGGCGTCGGGTTCTCATACGGATGGGCGGAGTTCACGGAGAAGAAGCCGCCGCCGTTGGACCCCAGCTGCTTGATCGCCTCCTGCGAGGCGACCGGCCCTTGCGCGATCACCTGCCGGGCCCCCTCCACCGTGTGGGCGACGGTATAGCTGTCCAAATTCTGCGGCACGCCCTGGCTGACCAGGACCAGCGCCGTGACGATGCTGATGGGCAGCAGCACATAGAGCGTCGCCCGCGTCATATCGACATAGAAGTTGCCGACCGTGCGGGCCGAACGCCGCGCGAATCCGCGGATCAGCGCCACCAGCACGGCGATGCCGGTCGCCGCCGACACGAAATTCTGCACCGTCAGCCCGGCCATCTGGCTCAGGTAGCTCAGCGTGCTTTCGCCGCCATAGGCCTGCCAGTTGGTGTTGGTCATGAAGCTGACGGCGGTGTTGAAGGCGAGGTCCGGCGGCACCGGCGCCATGCCCGCCGGGTTCAGCGGTAGCCAGCCTTGCGCGCGCAGCAGCGCGTACAGCAGCAGGAATCCCAGCAGGTTGAAGGCCAGCATGGACAGCGCGTAGGCCGTCCAGTGCTGCTCCTGGTCGGGGCGGATGCCGCACAGCCGGTAGATGCCCCGCTCGACCGGGCCGAGAACGCGGTCGAGCAGGACCCGCTCGCCGCTGAAGACGCGGGCCATATAGCCCCCGGCGACCGGGGTGAGCGCGATCAGCAGCGCGCAGAAGACGATGATTTGAAGGATGTCCGCAGTGTTCATCGGAAAGGTCTCCTCAGAACCGCTCGGGACGGATCAGGGCATAGCCGAGGTAGCCGAGCAGCCCCACGGCCACCAGCCCGCCCAGGATGAGATCGACGGTCATGGTCCTTGTGCCTTTCCCGCTCACAGCCGGTCGAAGGCGCGGACGGCGGCGGCGCTCAGCCCGAAAAAAGCCAGCGCGACGGCCAGAAATAGAATGTCGAGCACGCGGTTGCCCTCCCTTGTTGCGCGTGCCCCTTCAATTGCGCAGGGCCGCGTAAAGGGTCGATGCGGATTTCCGCCGCCCGGCATAAAGATCCTGTAAAGAAATCTCGCATACTGGTTCTTGGCGATGGTCCCGAAGTCCGGCTGTCGTACCGCGTCCTCGGCCTGCTTGACCCGGCTGATCGAAAGCGTTACACAGCCAAAAATGCGTGAATACCGGTAGGGATGTGCAGCGTAGGGTCGCGCGTCGCGCCATGCCCGCCGCCGGCCATGCCGCTCACGCCACAAAGGTCGGATGGCGAGATGGTGGACACGGTCGAAAAGACGCGGACGATCCTGGTGGTCGAGGACAATGTGCTGATGCGCAAGCTCTTCGTCCGCTGCCTGGAGGAAGGCGGCTTCACCGTCGTCGAGGCGTCCGACGCCTCCTCCGTGCTGGACCTGATGCGTGACATGGCGCCCGATCTGGTGGTGATGGACATCGTCATGCCCGGCCTGTCCGGGCTGGACCTGATCCGGCAGATCCGCGCCGACGCCGATCTCGCCGCCGCGACGGTCATTGCCGTCACCAACCTCGCCACGCCCGCCGACAAGCGCCGGCTGGCCGAGGCCGGCTTCGACGGCCATGTGTCCAAGCCGATCAAGCCCAAGGAATTCCAGGCTGCGGTCGCCGGTTTCCTCGGCACGTGAGCCGCGAAATCTGATCCGGCGGCTCTGACTTAGCGTATCACCCGAAACACACGCAAAAGCGGAGGGGCCGCAGCGATGGCGCGTTATCTTGTTACCGGCGGTTGCGGCTTCATCGGCTCGCACCTGATCGAGCGGCTGCTGGCGGGCGGGCACGAGGTTCGCGTGCTCGACGATCTGTCGACCGGCAAGCGCGAGAACCTGCCGGACGGCGTGCCGGTCACCGTCGGCGACGTGGCCGATGCCGAGGCGGTTCGGTCGGCGATCGCCGGCGTGGACGGCTGCTTCCATCTGGCCGCCGTCGCCTCGGTCGACCGCTCGCGCGAGGCGTGGCTGGAGACCCACCACGCCAACCTGTCCGGCACCATCGCCGTCTTCGACGCCGCCCGCCGCGCCAATCCGGCCGGGCCGGTCCCGGTGGTCTACGCGTCCTCCGCCGCCGTCTACGGCGACAACCCGAACATGCCGCTGACCGAGGATGCGGCGACCCGCCCGCTGTCCGCCTATGGCGCCGACAAGCTGGGCTGCGAACTGCATGCGCGGGTGGCGGACGGGGTGCATGGCGTGCCGACCGCCGGTTTCCGCTTCTTCAACGTCTACGGCCCGCGCCAGGACCCGAAATCGCCCTATTCCGGCGTCATCTCCATCTTCGCCGGCAGGATCGCCCGTGGCGAGCCGATCACCATCAACGGCGACGGCGAGCAGGTGCGGGATTTCATCTTTGTAAAGGACTTGGTGCGATACCTGACCGCGGCGATGGACCGTCCGCAGTCCGGCGCGCCCGTCTACAACGTCTGCACCGGCCGTCCGACCTCGGTCAACCGGCTGGCGGAGGTGCTGGCGGAGCTGTCGGGCCGGCCGCTCGACCGGCGCCATGGTCCGGCGCGGCCGGGCGACATCCGGGTGTCCATCGGCGATCCGTCGCGTCTGGTCGCCGCCTTCGGGATGAGCTGCGACACGCCGCTGGAGGATGGGCTGCGCCAGACTCTGGCGTGGCTTGGCTGAGCAAGAGAGACTTGAGCAAAAGGATAGGGGTGGCGTGACCGGTGGTTCGATCGGGCGGCGGGCTGTCGCCGGAGGGCTGATGTCGGGTGTGGCGCTGCTGGCGCTGCCCAACAGGAGCCTGCGGGCCGCCGATGCCGGCCACGCTACCGCTGCATCCGATCCCTGGGCGGTCTATTACGCCGACGCGGCCCCGCTGTCCGCCTTCCGGCCCTACCGGCTTCTGGTGCTGGACAGCCGCACCCACCCGCCGCTTTCGCCGCTGGCCGATCGCGGCAAGACCCTGCTCGGCTATCTCAGCGTGGGGGAGGTCGAGACGCACCGCCCCTGGTTCGGGCGGGTGAAGGCCTGGGGAATCCTGGACCAGGAGAACCCCAACTGGTCCGGCAGCTTTTATGTCGACGTGCGCGACCGCCGCTGGGTCAAGCTGGTGGTGGAGGAACTGGTGCCCGCCATCCTGCGCGAGGGCTTCCAAGGCGTCTTCCTCGACACGCTCGACAACCCGCCGCATCTGGAACGCACCGATCCGAAGCGCTGGCGCGGCATGACCGACGCGGCGGCGGCGCTGGTGCGCGCCATCCGCCGCAATTGGCCCGACATCGGCCTGATGCAGAACCGCGCCTACGAGATCCTGCCGCAGACCGCCCCGCTGCTGAGCCATGTGCTGGGCGAGAGCGTCTATGCGGGTTGGGACTTCGCCGCCAAGCGCCCGCACCGCCAGAGCGCCGAGGATTACCGGTTCCAGGTCGAGGCCTTGAAGGCCGCCGGGGCGCTGAATCCGCGCCTCGCCATCCATACCCTGGATTACTGGGATCCGGCCGACGCCGCGGGCATCCGGGCCATCTACGATCTGCAGCGCGCGAACGGCTTCGCCCCCTACGTCTCGACGGTCGAACTCGACCGCCTGATCCCGGAGCCGCCGCGGTGAAGCGTCTGTTCAAAGCAGCAGCGCTCGCCCTCGGCCTGCTCCTGCCCGGCATGGCCCCTTCCGTGCTCGCCGCCGGTTCTCCCACGACGGCCGCGACGGCTCAGCAGACGGTGCCGCGCACCATCCTGGCGCTGGTCGACCTGCGCGAGGAAAGCACGATCCGTCTCAGCCGCATCCACACGATGGTGGAACTGCCGCTGAACCATCTCGGCCTGTCGGTGGTCTATTGGAACGTCGCCGACGGGCTGCCCGACCTGTCGCGATATCCCGACCTGCGCGGCATCGTCACTTGGTTCGCGGGGGATCCCTTCACCGATGTCGGCGCCTACATCGCGTGGGCCGGACGCGCGATGGACCGCGGCGTCCGGTTCGCCGTGCTGGGCCAGTCCGGGGTGCGGCTGGAGCGCGGCGGCAAGCCGGTGCCGCTGGCCGTTGCCAACCGCTTCTTCGCCCGGTTCGGTCTGCGTGACGACGACGGCTATTCCGACCTGACCTACAAATCCCGGCCGATTCTGGCCGATGGCATGATCGGCTTCGAACGGCCGTTGTCGGGGGTGCTGCCCGGCTACCCGCTGTTCCGCAAGGCCGACGAGCGCTTCGCCTCCCATCTGGTGATGCGGCGCGGCGACGACCCGGCGAGCGACAGCCATCTGGTGGTCACCGGCCCCTCCGGCGGTCTGGTCACCGACGGCTACGGCCGCTATTTCGACGCCGAGTACAATCGGCGGCAATGGATCGTCGATCCCTTCGCCTTCTTCCGCGACAGTTTCGCCACCGACGACCTGCCGAAGCCCGATGTCACCACCCTGTCGGGCCGGCGCCTCTATTTCAGCCATATCGACGGCGACGGCTGGCGCAACGTGACGGAGGTGGCGCCCTACGCCAACAGGCGTGTCCTGTCCGCCGACATGGTGCGCACCGCCGCCATCGAACCGTTTCCCGAATTGCCGGTCAGCGTCGCCCCCATCGTCGGCGACCTCGACCCGACCTGGAAGGGCACGCCGGAGTCGCTGCAGGCCGCGAAGAAACTGTTCGCCCTGCCGCAGGTGGAGCCTTCCAGCCACACCTGGACCCACCCCTTTCAATGGTCCTTCTTCAAGGATTACAACCGTCAGAACGAGGCGCCCTTCCTCAACCGCGACAGCGGCTATCGCCCCGGCAAGCCCGACGACCATGCGGCGGAGGAGGCGGGGGAGGTGTCGGACATCGGCCGCTATGCCGTGCCGCGCGCCTATCTGCAGCAACCCTTCGACCTCGACCAGGAGATCGGCGGCGCGCTCGATTACTTCACCCGGCTGGCCCCGGCCGGCAAGCGGGCGGTTCTGGTGCAATGGTCGGGCGACACATCGCCGTTCGAGGCGGCGCTGGCCGCGGTGCGCAAGGCGGGCGGGGTCAACATCAACGGCGGCGACGCCCGCTTCGATGCCGATTTCCCCTCCATCACCGGCCTGCCGCCCATCGGCCTGCCGGTGGGGGCGGAGCGTCAGATCTACGCCGCAGGCAGCAACGAGAACACCTATACCGAGCTGTGGACCGGCCGCTTCTACGGCTACCGCAATCTCATCAACACGATGCGCCACGCCGGCAGCCCGATCCGGCTGAAGCCCTTCAACGTCTATTACCACATGTACAGCGGCCAGAAGGCGGCCAGCCTGAACGCGCTGGTCTCGGTGCTGACCGCCGCCCGCGGGCAGGAACTGGCGCCGGTCGCCGCCTCCACCTACGCCCGCATCGCCGAAGGTTTCTACACCACACGGTTCGAGCCGCTGGCGGGCGGGTCGGACGGCGGGCGGCGCTGGCGCGTGCTGGATCGCGGGGCGCTGAACACGCTGCGCTTCGACAACGCCAGCGCCAGCGCGGTCGATTTCGCCCGCTCCAGCGGCGTGCTGGGCCAGCGCCACAGCCAGGGCAGCCTGTATGTCGCGCTCGACCCCGCGGTGGCGGAGCCGGTGGTGGCGCTGACGGCGACCGCCCGCGCCGACCGCGACCCGCCCGCGGCATTGCCCTATCTGATCCAGGGACGCTGGGCCTTTTCCGCGCTTGCCGCGCAAGGGCAAGGCTTCCGCGTCGCCGCCACCGGCTATGGCGATGGTTCCATGGTCTGGCATGTGCCTCGGCCCGGCCGCTGGACGGTCACGGCGGAGCGCGACGGGACCCGGCTGTGGTCGGGCAGCGCCGATGCGGACGCCGACGGCCGGCTGGCGCTGACCGTGCCGGTGTCCGCCATTGCGCCGCTGCTGCTGCGGCTTCGTCCGACCGACGATACGGCGGGGTAGGGCGGCGATGCGCGCGAACATCCTCGTCGTCCTGCTGGCGCTGCTCTTGGGCATCGGCGCCAGCCTGCTGCTGATCCCGCACAGCGGCGAGCTTGCCCTGCAGAAGTTCCGCGACCGCGATTACGAAAGCGCCCGCGCGGTCTACGAGCAGCGCTATGCGGCCGGCGACCGCAGCGGCACCACGGTGATGCCGTTGACCCGGCTGTCGCTGGCCCAGGGCGACGTCGAGCGCGCCATCGCCCTGACCGAGGAGTTCGTCGCCGTCGAGCCGTCGTCCGTCGAAGCGCGGGAGTTGCTGAACCGCCTCTACCAGGATGCGCAGCGTCCCGGCGATTATCTCGAAAACCTGAAGGCGCTGGCGGAACTGCGCCACAGCGCCGACCTGTTCCGCGACCTCGCCTATGCCGCCGGCTTCCGCAACCGGATGGCGCTGAAGGTGGAGGCGCTGACCCGCTACTGCGCCCTGCGTCCCGATGATGTCGAGGCTCAGCAGGAACTGGCGGCGCTGCTGGCTGCCCGCGGCGACCATGTCGGGGCGGTGGACCGGCTGCTTCGCGCCGACGACCGCGCCAAGGGCGAGATCCAGCCCGACAGCCGCGAACTGCTGATGAGCCTGCTGATCGACCTCGACCGCGAGGAGGAGGCGTTCGACCGCGCCCGGCGCTGGCTGGGCGAGCACCCCACCGTCGCCGACATGATCGGTCTGGCGAGCCAGCTCGCCGCGGCGTCCCGTCCC
Source organism: Azospirillum oryzae (assembly GCF_008364795.1). Taxonomy (GTDB): domain Bacteria; phylum Pseudomonadota; class Alphaproteobacteria; order Azospirillales; family Azospirillaceae; genus Azospirillum; species Azospirillum oryzae. Next base: position 135,872 of record NZ_VTTM01000016.1, read on the forward strand.
GACCTCGCCCTGCGGCTGATCGAACCGCAGGTGACGGGGCGGGAGCATGCGCTGGCGCTGGAACTGACCTACATCGACCTGTTGATCGCCGCCGACCGCCGGGAGGAGGCGCGGACCCGCCTGTCGGCGCTTCACGGCCCGGTGGAGGATGTCCATTTCGGGCGGCTGCTGGCGCTGGAGGTGAATGCCGGCATGCTTCGACCGGCGCTGGAGGCGACCAAGGGGCGCGACCTGCATCTGGTTCCCGACTGGGTCCTCGCCGGGCTGGCTGAAAGCGCCCTGCGCGGCGGCGACCGCAGCTTCCCCGACCGCCTCTACCGCGAGTTGGGCGACGAATTCCTGAACGATTACCCGCTGCTGGCCGCCAACATCGCGCTCGGCCGCGGCGATCCCGCCGCCGCCGCGGGGTGGGCGGAGCGCGGCCTTGCCGGTGGCGCTTTGACTCCTGGCGACCAACTGGCCGCCATCCGCATCCTCGACCGCGCCGGCCGCCATGGCGCGGCGACCGCCGCCTTCGACCGGCTGCCGCTGACCGGCGGCATTCCCGACGAGCAGGTGGAGGAGCTTGCCGCCCTGTTCATCGACCTCGACCGCGCGCCGGCCGGGCTTTCCTGGTTCGAGGCGCGGCGGCAGGCCACGCCGTCGCCGGCCGCCACGCAGGGCTGGGCGCGCTTGGCCGCCAAGGCCGGCGATCCCGCCGCCGTCGCGGCGTGGCTGGCCGGACAGCCCAAGCTGCCGGTCGGCCTGTTGCAGGACATCGCCGGCAGCGCCGCCGAACGCGCCGCCGATTCTCCTCCGGCGGCGGCGCTGGCTCTTGCCGCCTCGCAACGCGCCTTTGCGCTCGACCCGTCGCCGCGCAGCCGTCTGGCCTTCGCCAACGCCCTGACCGCCACCGGCAAGCCGGCCGAGGCGCTGCCGCTGCTGGCTCCGCTGCTGACGGATGGCGGCACGGAGGTGGAGGCGGCCTATATCGCCGCGCTGGCCGGCGCCGGGCGGTCGGAAGAACTGACCCGCCACCTGACCGCCAAGCTGGCGAAAGGCAACCTGTCCGATGCGGAACAGCAGGCCATCGTCACCATGCTGCTCGACCACAAGGCCTATCGCGCCGCCCTCCCGCTGCTGCGCGGCTGGGCCGAGGGGCAGGGCGGGGATTGGCTCGGCGTGTATGCCGATGCGGCGGCCAAGGCCAACGCGCTGCCCGACCTCGCCGCCCTGCTGCAGAGCCGGGCCGCCGCCGCTCCGCTGGCCGAGGCGGAGGATGCGCTTTACCGCGATACCCTGACGAAGTTGGGCCGCAAGGCCGACCTGCGCCGCTATTTGCTGGCGCGCGCCACCGACAGCCGTCTGCCCGCCGACAAACGGCGGGAGCCGGTATCATCCCTGCTGGCGCTTGGCGACAAAACGGGGGCGGAGCAGGCCCTGCAGCGGCTGGCGGCGGGGCAGGGACCGCAGAGCGAGGATTTCCGGCAGCTCGCCTATCTCTGGGGGCCGCGCCCGCCCGCCGCCGGCCTGGACTGGATGGAGGCGAGGGCCAGGGCGGCCTCCGACCCGGCCGAGCAGGCGGCGTGGTACGACCGTCTCGCCGAATATGGCGGCGGGCGCCGCGTCATCGCCGGGCTTGGCAGCCAAGGCGCCGCTCCGGCGCAGCCGGCGCTGAAGGCCCCCTACATCGAGGCGCTGGCGGCGGCCGGCAAGGGCAAGGAGCTGGCCCAGGCCCTGCGCACCGCCGTGCCCGAGGAAGCCGCCCCCGACCGCCTGCGCCGCTACGCCCGCCTCGCCGAGCAGACCGGGCAGCGGGCCGCCGCCGCCCAGGCCTGGACCGCCCTGCTGACGCGCAAGCCCGAGGACGCCGACGCGCTGCGCCAGCTCGGCATGCTGGCCTATGACGAGAACCGCCTCGCCGACGCCGAACGGCTGCTGCGGCGCTACGTCGCCACCGGCCCCGACGATTACGAAGCCTACTATTTCCTGGGCGAGGCGCTGACCGCGCTGAAGCGCCCGACCGCGGCGGTTCCCTTTTACCGCACCGCCCTGTCCCAGCTGCGCCACCGCGCCGGCCGCGGCGACGCGGCGATCCAGACGGAGGCCAATCTGCTGAACCGGCTTGGCAAGGTCGACGACGCCGTGGCGCTGTTCGAATCCCTGCGCAAGCGCCGCCCGGCCGACCGCCAACTGAGGGCCGACTACGCATCGATGCTGATCGAAAACGGACGACTGCCGGAGGCCCGCCGTGTCCTGGCCCTTCCGTAATCGCTTTCGCGCCTCCGCGCCCTTCACCCTAACCCTCGCCCTCCTCGCCGCCGCCCCCGCCCATGCCCAAACGGCCTCGGCTCGGCTTGAAGCCGTGCGCGAGGACCGTGCCGCCCGCTTCGCCCTGCATTGGCCCGGCCCGGTCGCCACCGAAACCCAGCGCGACGGCCGCGAACTGGTCCTGCGCTTCAACCGCCCGCTGGGCGAGGTCGCGCTCGACCGCGTGCCGGAGCGGCTGGAGTCCTGGGTCGACAACATCCTCTACGGCTACGACAGCGTCGTCCTGGTGCTCGGCACCGGCGTCGAGGCGACGGTCGCGACCGACCGCACCGGCCTCACCGTCGCCATGACCCGCGCCCCCGCCGCCGCCCCCAGCCGCGAGGCGCAGACCGCCGACCGTGCCGCCCGCCGCCGTCTGGACTATTTCCGCGCGCTGGCGATGATGGAGGGAGGCGACGTCCGACCGGCGCGGACCCTGCTGCGCGACCTGCTGGAACAGGACCCCAACGACGCCCAGTCCACCGCCCTGCTGGCCCAGGCGGAGGAAAGGCTCGGCCGCTGGCGCGAGGCGATCCGGGCCTATGACACGGCGCTGGAGCTGACGCCCGACGAACCCTCGCTGATCCAGGGCAAGGCGCTGCTTCTGCACGAGAATGCGGACCGCAGCCGCCTCGACCTCGACTGGCAGAAGGTGCGCAACGCCGACATGCAGCGCATCGCCCGCTTCAGCGGGGTGCAGGACCTCGGCCGCTCCACCGCCTTCACCTGGAGCCTTGAGCGCCGCGATGTCGATGTCGACGCCGCCCGCCGGGAGGACGGCCGGCTGGAGGCGTTCCACGGCGCCCGCTCCCGGCTGGAAGCGGCGCTGGTCCATGACTGGCCGGAGTTCGAGCGCTCCACCCTGGCGCTCTACGCCGCCCCTCAGACCCTGGGCGCCGGCTACACCCATGGCTGGCGCGGCGACGAGACGGAGACCCGCGCCGGCTTCGCCTGGAGCGAGCCGAGCTTCGCCTTCCTGGAGGGCATCGTCGACGGCGGCCGGCGCGACCGCCTGTTCGTCCAGCATGAGGACCGGCTGTCCGACCGCTGGTTCCTGTCGCTGGGCGCCGGCTACAACCGCTACGGACTTGCCGGCGACGCCGATCTGGCGCGCAGCGCGACGGTGGAGGGATCGCTCCGCTACACGCTGAACGCGGCGGGGCCGCTGGCCAGCGTCGCCTATGTGCTGGACGCCGAATACGTCGCCCACCGCGAGGAGCGGCAGGATTCGCTTGGCCAGCCTTACGTCCCGCTGCCGGCGGCGACGCGCGAGGTTCATGCGCTGCAGCTGAATGCCGAGGATTACCTGACCGATTACGTCCGCTATGCGGTGCAGGTCGGCTACGCCTATGACCGGCGGGGCCGCAGCGGGCCGCAGGGCGCCCTCTCGCTGGGGTGGGAACCGGCGGACAATCTGGAGCTGAATTTCCGCGCCAGCCATGCCCGCTCCACCTCGCGCGGCACGGCCAGCGCGGTGAACAGCGCCGGCGTCACTCTGGTCTGGCGTTATTGACGGTGTGTCAACACTTTATGGTTAAAAAAGGTGGACTGGTGATGCGGCGAAAGGGTGCGGGAATGATGGGCAAGGGTGTGCGGGCCTGTGGGGCGCTGCTGGCGGTTGGGCTGCTTCTGGCGGGCTGCAGCTTCGGCCGGATCAACAGCCGCGACTTCGCCCAGCCGGGGGCCGTGCTGCCGGCCGGCTCGACCGTCGCCGTCCTGCCCTTCGAGAATCTGACCAACCACCCCAATGCCGGCCAGATCGCCGCCGACATCGTCTCCACCGAGCTGTACGGCGTCGACGGCATCCGCAGCATGGATGTGTCCCGTGTCCGCAGCCGCCTGTCCGCCGCCAAGCCGGCCGCCGACGCCACTGCGACCGAAACGCCGGCCGACTCCGCTCCGCCGGACGCCCAGGCCGCCGGCCGGACGCTGGGGGTGGACGCGGTGCTGTCCGGCAGCGTGTCGGAATATGGTTACCAGCATGGCCTGCGCGAGGAGCCGGTGGTCGGCCTGAACGCCCGGCTGGTCCGCAGCTCCGACGGCGCCGTGCTGTGGACCTCCAGCCAGTCGGAGGCCGGCCGCGGCTATTTCAGCCGCGACAGCGTCAACAACGTTGCCCAGCGCGTGGTGACGCGCATGATCGACAGCCTGCGGCCGGTGGTCGCCGGCAATCGCTGAGGCCTCGACCAGCATGAGCAGCCCGCCGAGCCCACCCCCCGCCGACGGTGCATCCCACCGCCGCTGGTTCGGCCTGCGGCCGGTCGCGCTGCTGGAACTGCTGCTGTTCTTCGCCGCGGCGCTGGGGCTGGATGTCTGGCTGGGCGCCGGACTGCGTTTCGACGGGGTGCAGCCGCATCCCTTCTGGATCCCGGTCCTGCTGCTGGCGATCCAGTACGGCACCAGCGAAGGCGTGCTGGCGGCGCTGGTGGCGTCGGTGGCGCTGCGGCTCGGCAACATGCCCGATGCCGGGATCGACCAGGACCTCTACGACCATCTCTTCGCCCTGACGCGCGAGCCGATCCTGTGGCTGGTCGCCGCTGTGCTGTTCGGCGAGCTGCGCATGCGCCAGCTGCGCGAGCGCGACGAACTGCGCGCCGGCCTTGCCGCCGCCCGGCAGGAGGCGGAGGCCATCGCCCGGTCCTACCGCGCCTTGAAATCGGTGAAGGAAAGCTTGGAGACCCGCGTCGCCGGGCAGCTGCGCACCGTCTTCACCCTCTATCAGGCAGCCAAGTCCATCGACCACCTGGACGAGGGGGAGGTGATGCTGGGCGTCGCCGACCTCGTCCGCACCGTCATGAAGCCGGAGAAATTCTCGCTGTTCCTGCTGAACAACGACGTGCTGGAATCGGTGACGAACGAGGGGTGGGACGACGACAACGACAGCTATGCCCGCTGGTTCGACAGCGGCACCCCGCTGTTCCAGACCGTCATCGCCCGCCAGCGGCAGCTCTGCGTCAACCGGGTCGAGGACGAGCGCATCCTGGCCGGCGAAGGCGTGCTGGCCGGACCGTTGATCAGCAGCGACACCGGCGAGGTGGTCGGCATGGTGAAGGTCGAAAGCCTGGGCTTCACCGACCTCAGCGTCAACACGGTCGAGAATTTCCGCATCCTGTGCGAATGGATCGGCACCGCGCTGGCCAAGGCGCGCCAGTTCCGCACCGCCAACGAACAGCGGGTCTTCACCGACGACGCGCTCTATTCCTCCAGCTACATCGGCCGGCAGGCGGAGTTCCTGGCCCTGCTCGGCCGCCGCATGGGGTTCGAGACGACGGCCATCACCATCCGCCCCACCGGCCTGTCCCGCCTGTCTGTCGCCCAGCGCGCCGACCTTGCCGCCGCCATCGGCACGGCGGTGCGCGGCAGCCTGCGCGACACCGACCTCGCCTGCGACTTCGGCCAGCAGGGCGCGTCCTTCGGCGTGATCCTGGCCGGCACGCCGCTGGAGGGCGCCAAGCTGGTGGAGGCGAAGCTGGAACGGGCGGTGCGCCGGGAATTGCCCGACGGGCTGTCCAACATCCCCATCGGCTTCGTCACCCGCCGGGTCGAGCCGCCTGAGCCGGAGCCGGCAACCGGGAAGGCCGTGCCGGAGGGTGCGGGATGACCGGCCCCGCTCTCGATTCCGCTGAAACCATCGGTACGCTGGCGGGCGACCGACCGGCTGCCGGCACGGGCGAATTGGTGGCGGCGACGCTCGGCGCCGGCCTGCTCGACGCCGTGGCATTGGCCTTCGGCCTGTCCGGCGTCCCCTTCGCCGCACCGTCGGCCGCGGCGCTGCACCTGCTGCTCTGCGGACTGGTCGTATTGTGGGTGCGCAGCCGGGCGCGGCGGGGCCGCGACCTGCGGCTGGCCGGGCTGCTGCTGGTCACCATGGTGCCGCTGGGACCGCTGGGCGCCGCCTGCACGCTGGTGACCTCGGCGCTGCTGGCGCTGTTCAGCCGCTATGCCACCGGTTTTCAGGACTGGTATCTTTCCCTCTTCCCCGAAAGCGAGACCGGCCCGGCCCAGGAGCTGTACGAGCTGATCGTGTCCGGGCGCGAGAACGCCCATCTGGTGGCGGGCGAATCCTTCACCGACATGATGTGGATGGGCACGCCGCAGCAGAAGCAGGCGGTGATCGCCCTGGTCGCCCGCCATTTCCGCCCCGCCTTCACGCCCGCGCTGAAGGCCGGCCTCGCCGATGCCGACCCCTCCGTCCGCGTCCAGGCCGCCACCGCGACCGCGCGGGTGGAGCATGAGTTCAACGAGCGCTGGCAGTCGCTCGACCACGCCGCCCGCGCCCATCCGGACGACGCCGGCGCCCTGGCCGCCCTTTGCCGCCATCTCGACGATTATGCCTTCTGCGGCCTGCTGGACTCCAACCGCGAGGCGGAGATCCGCGAAAAGGCGTTGGACGGCTACCGCCGCAGCCTGGAACTGGCGCCCGACGACGACGGCATCCGCCTCGACCTCGGCCGGCTGCTGCTGCGCTGTGGACTGGCGGCGGAGGCGGCGGCGAGGCTGGAGCCGCTGATCGACCGCACGTCCGACAGCCGCATCCTGTTCTGGTATGCCGAAAGCCTGTTCCGGCTCGGCCGCTTCGGCGATCTGCGGGCGCTGCCCCTTCGCCGGCCCGACCTGCTGGGCGACGGTGCGGCGCTGCCCGATGCGCTGCGCGACGTCTTCGCCCTGTGGCGCGACGACGAAACGGCCGCCGCGGAAACGACCGCGAAGGAACTGGCCGCATGAGCCGCTCGCCGTCCCAGCCGCTCCCGCCCGAAGCGCCCCGCGCCCCCAAGGCCGACGTCTGCCTGCTGATGGAGGGGTCCTATCCCTATGTCGCCGGCGGCGTGTCGACTTGGACGCACGACCTGATCCGCTCCCACTCCGACCTGACCTTCCATATCGTGGCGCTGGTCGCCGACCGCGGCGCCCGCAAGCTCGCCTACGATCTGCCGGCCAACGTCACCGGCCTGACCCATGTCTATCTGCAGGACCCGCCCCCCGGATGGCGCTGGCAGCCCGGCACCGGGCGGCTGGTGGCGGCCCTGGAAAAGCCGCTCGCCCGCCTGCAGCAGGGCGGAGGGCTGGCCGAGGTCGCCGAGGTTCTGCGGCTGCTGGCGCCGCGGCGCGGCCGGATCGGCAAGCGGGCGCTGCTGAATTCCGAGGACGCTTTCCAGATGGTGGTGCGCATGTGCAGGGCCGCCCTGCCGGACGCCTCCTTCCTCGAATATTTCTGGGGCAGCCGGGCGCTGATGAGCGGGCTGTTCGCCACGCTGCTGGTGCCGATGCCGCAGGCTTCCGTCTACCATGCCATCTCCACCGGCTATGCCGGGCTGTTCGCGGCGCGGGCGCGGCTGGAGACCGGCCGCCCGGCCCTGCTGACCGAACACGGCATCTACACCAACGAACGGCGCATCGAGATCCTGATGGCCGAATGGCTGTTCGAGGGGGCCGACACCTCCCTGGCGCTCGACCGGAAGAAGCGCGACCTGCGCGATCTGTGGTTGGACACCTTCGCCAGCTATTCCAAGGCCTGTTATGACGCCTGCGACCGCATCATCACCTTGTACGGCGGAAACCAGGAGTTCCAGCGCCGCCAGGGCGCCGACCCGGCCAAGCTGATGATCGTGCCCAACGGCATCGACTATGCCGGCTATTCCCAGGTCCGGCGCGACCCCGCGCCGCGCCCGCCGACCATCGCCCTGATCGGCCGCGTCGTGCCGATCAAGGACGTGAAGACCTACATCCGCGCCGCCGGCATCCTGCGCGAGGACATCCCCGACCTGAAGGCGATGATCCTCGGCCCGCTGGAGGAGGACCCCGGCTATGTCGAGGAATGCCGCACCATCGTGAAGCATCTGGGGCTGGAGCAGACGGTGATCTTCGCCGGCCGGGTCAAGCTGACCGACTGGCTGGGCAAGATCGACGCCATCGCCCTGACCAGCGTCAGCGAGGCGCAGCCGCTGGTGATCCTGGAGGCCGGGGCGTCCGGTGTGCCGACGGTGGCGACCGATGTCGGGTCCTGTTCGGAACTGCTGATGGGCCGTCCGGACGAGGTTCCGCCGCTGGGTCCGGGCGGGGCGGTGACGCCGCTGGCCAGCCCGCTGGACACCGCGCGGGAGCTGCGCGCCCTTCTGCTCGACCGCCCGTGGCGGGAGCGCTGCGCGCAGGCCATCGCACGGCGGGTCGCCCAGTCCTATGACAAGGTCGCCATCGACCGCGTCTATCGCGCCATCTACGACGAGCACATCGCCATGCCGACCCGGCCGACGCTCGAACGCGCCGATTTCGACCTGAAGGGAGCCGCCTGACATGGCCGGCATCGGTTTCGCACTCCGGCGGCTGGCCCGGCGCGACGATCTGCTGGGCGTGCTGCAGGGCTATGCCCATTCCGCCTTCATCACGTCCGGCCCCTGGATGTTCACCATCCTGGCGCTGGCCGGCATCACGCTGTTCGGCCGCGATCTGGTGGGGCTGGAGCAGCTGACGCTGTTCCGCGTGGTGGTGATCTATAATTTCTGCTTCTCGGTGGTGTTCACCGGGCCGCTGGTGCTGGTCGCCACCCGCTATCTCGCCGACGCCATCTATGCCAAGGAGGTGGAGGCGGCGCCCGGCATGCTGCTGGCGACGCTGGGGCTGGCCTATGCCATCGCCGGCCTGACCGCCGGACCCTTCTACCCGCTGTTCAGCGGCCTGCCGCTGCCGATCATGCTGGGCGGGCTGGCGAACTTCTTCCTGGTCTGCGGCATCTGGGTGGTGTCGATCTTCCTGTCGGCACTGAAGGATTATCTGGCGGTCACCGTCGCCTTCGGTGTCGGCATGACCACCGGCATGGCCGGGGCGGTGCTGCTGGGCGACCGCTTCGGCGCGGCGGGGATGATCTGGGGATTCTCCGCCGGGCTGGCGGTGATCCAGTTCGGGCTGATCGCGCGGGTGCTGGCCGAATATCCCTATCCGGTCGGCCGGCTGTTCGACTTCCTCTCCTATTTCCGCAAATACGCCGACCTGGCGCTGATCGGATTTTTCGCCAACGCCGCGGTCTGGACCGACAAGTGGATCATGTGGTTCGCGCCGGAGCGCGAACTGGTCTCCGGCGCCATGGCGATCTACAGCGCCTATGACGGCGCCATGTTCATCGCCTATCTGACGACCCTGCCGGCGCTGACCCTGTTCACGGTGAACATCGAAACCCGCTTCTTCGAGCATTACCAGGCCTTCTATCGCGACATCCAGAAGCACGCGACCTTCGACCAGATCGCGCGCAACCACCGCGCCATCATCGCCGCCCTGCTCGACAGCAGCCGCAATCTCGTCATCCTGCAAGGAGCGGTCTGCGCCGTCTGCATCTTCCTGGCCCCCGCCATCGTCGGCGCCATCGGCCTGCAGTACCAGCAGATCGGCATGTTCCGCTTCGGCGTGCTGGGCGCCTTCTTCCAGGTGATGTTCCTGTTCTGCACGGTGATCCTGGCCTATTTCGACCTGCGGGCGCGGAACCTGACGGTGCAACTGGCCTATATGGCTGCCAATGCCGGTTTCACCCTGCTGTTCAGCCGGATGGGCTTTCCGTGGTATGGCTACGGCTATTTCCTCAGCTCGCTGCTCGCCTTCGCGGTGGCTTACCTGATGGTGGCGGACGCGGTGCGGCGGCTGCCCTATTTCGCCTTCGTCGCCAACAACCCGTCGGTGCGATGACCCGCCGCCTCATCCCTCCGCTTCTCGCCCTCCTCCTGCTTCCGGCCGCCACCGGCGCGCAGGAGGTGCTGCGCACCGACCGCACCGAACCCGGCCATCTGCGTCCGCTGTTCCGTGCCTACGAACCGCCGCCGCCGGGCCACCAACCGCGCCTGCGCCGCACCGAAAGCCGCGCGGTCTACAAGCTGCCCGACGGCCTGAAGGGGCTTGCGACGCTGGACCGCACCCTGTCGCACCTGTGCCAGCGCGGCGCCTTCCTGCAGCAGATCGACGGCCTCTATTGGGCGGCGACGCCGGACTACCGCTATGGCGTCGCCTTCTCCGGTGGTGCCAACCTGATCGACCCGCAGAACCGCCGCCAGCCCGGCAAGGCCTATTTCTTCCGCAACCAGGACAGCCGCTGCAGCGTCTGGATCGGCGATCAGGCGAAGCTGATGCCGCATTATATCGGGGGATAGGTTCCCTCTCCCGTCTCCGGAGTTGGAGGTTTCTGCATGTGTCTCCCCAACTTTTCACCCCACCGTTACCCACCCACCGCATCCATGATACGATTGACCTCCGGTCCCCACCCGCGGAGGTCGCCGCCGATGCCGCCTGGATGGAACAGTGAACACACCCCCGAAAACTGTTTCACGCTGTTCCAAACGTCGCATCCGGGCCCCTCGCATCGCGCGGACTCAACCCCATATAGGGCCGGTCATCGGCCAGAGGTGAACGTCCGCCCGTGCGCATTCCCGACCTGAACAGCCTGTACGACGCCGGCAGCCGGCTTCTTCTGGAATCGACGGTGCGCGTCGGCGTCACCGGTCTGCGGCGGGCGGGCAAGACCGTGTTCGTCACCGCCCTTGTCGACAACCTGTTGAAGGCCGGGCGGCTGCCCTTCCTCGACGTCATGTCGTCGGGCCGCTTCCAGGCGGCGCGGCTGCGGCCCCAGCCCGACCCCGACGTGCCGCGCTTCGATTTCGAAGGCCATCTCGCCGCACTCACCGGCCCCGATCCCCATTGGCCGGAGCCGACGCGCGGCATCGGCCAGATGCGCGTCTCATTGCGCTACCGTCCGGAGTCGGCGCTGAAGCGTACGGTGCAGCCGATGGCGACGCTGAATCTCGATCTGGTCGATTACCCCGGCGAATGGCTGCTCGACCTGCCGCTGCTGCGTCAGAGCTTCGCGGAATGGAGCACCCAGACCCTGGACCTCGCCGCCCGCCCGCCGCGTGACGAGCTGTCGGCCTCCTGGCGCGGCTGGCTCGCCACCATCGACCCGGCCGCTTCGGCGGAGGAGGAGACGGCGCGGCGCGGGGCGGCGCTCTACACCGACTATCTCCACGCCTGCCGCCGCGCCGACACGCTGCTCAGCCTGATCCAGCCCGGCCGCTTTGTCGAACCGGGCGACATGAAGGACGCGCCGCTGCTGACCTTCTGTCCCCTGCAGGGTGGACCGCGGGGCCGCGGCAGCCTGTGGGCGCTGATGGAGGAGCGGTACGAGGCCTACAAGACCAACGTCGTCCGCCGCTTCTTCGCCGAGCATTTTTCCCGGCTCGACCGCCAGATCGTACTGATCGATGTGCTGGGGGCGCTGAACGCCGGCCCCGCCGGGATGGCCGACATGAAGCGGGCGCTGGAGCTGAGCCTGGAGCCGTTCCGCCATGGTTCGTCCGGCTGGCTCGATTGGCTGTTCGGCAGCAAGATCGACCGCGTGTTGTTCGCCGCGACCAAGGCCGACCACATCGCCGCCCACCAGCATGCCCAGCTGCGCGCGCTGCTCGACCGGCTGGTCGGCGATGCCCGCAACGCCATCCGTTTCGAAGGGGCCCAGGTCGAAACCATGGCCATCGCCGCGCTGAAATGCACCGAAAGCGTGGTGACGGAGCATGAGGGCCGGCAACTGCGTTGCGTGCGCGGCATTCCCGTCGGCCGCGACCGCCCGACAGTGCTGTTCCCCGGCGAGATCCCGGAGGATGCCGAAGCCTTCCCGCCCGGCCGCGACCGTCCCTATAATTTCCTGCCTTTCCGCCCGCCCGACGACCTCGGCCGCGACCCGCGCGGCCTGCCGCACATCCGCGTCGATCAGGCCCTGCAATTCCTTCTCGGGGACTATCTGACGTGACGGAGCGCGACACCCGCAATGCCTCAAAGGGCTGGGTCCCGCCGATGGAGCTGGACCTCGACCGCGCGGCGCCGGTCCCGGCGGAGGAGGAGACCGCCCTGCTGACCGGCTCCGGCGACCCGGCCGACCTGTTGCCGGCCCCCGCCACGCCGGTTCGGACGACGCGCCGGCTCGGGCGCTGGCTTTTCGGGGCGCTGGCGGCGCTGGTTCTGGTCGCGCTGGGGTTCGACACCGCCGACCTGCTGGCCCGCGCCTTCGCCACCAGCCTCGCTCTTGGCGTTCTGGTTGCCCTGCTGGCCGCCACCGCCGGCATCGCGGGAGTCGCGATGCTGGTGACCGAATTGCTGTCGCTCCGCCGTCTGCGCCGGATCGAGGAATTGCGGGCGGAGGCTGGCCGGCTGGAGGTCGATGCGCCCGGCGGCCGGGCCGACCGCTTCGCCGGATCGCTGGTGGCGCTCTATTCCGACCGGCGGGAACTTGCGCCGGCGCTGGCCCGCGTCCGCGACCATGTCACCGATGCCCATGACGAGCATGAGGTCGTCCGGCTGCTGGACCGCGAAGTGCTGAGCCCGCTCGACCGCGCCGCCTATCAGCGGGTGCTGCGCGCCTCGCGCGACACCGCCGTCGCCACCGCGCTGAGCCCGGCGGCGCTGCTGGACTTCGCCGTGGTGCTGTGGCGCAACCTGAAGCTGGTGCGGGAGATCGCCAGCCTCTACGGCGCCCGGCCGGGCTATGTCGGCTCGCTCCGACTCCTGCGCCGGATGCTCGCCAACATCGCCGTCGCCGGTGTGACGGAAAGCGCCCACCATGTGGCGGTGGAGGCGCTGGGCGGGTCGCTCGCCGCCGCCATTTCCACCCGGATGGGGCAGGGGGTCATCAACGGCCTGCTGACCGCGCGGGTCGGGCTGACCGCCATGCACCTGTGCCGCCCCATCGCCTTCGGCCCCGACAACCGCCCCAGCATGAACCGCATCAGGAAGGAGCTGTTGTCGGTGCCCAAGCAGGTGCTGTGACGTGACCCTAGGCGAGGTCGAAGACCAGCACTTCCGCCTCGTCCGCCCGGTCCAGCGTTACCGCCTCCTCGTCCGTCAGCGCGGCGCCGTCACCGGCCTTCAGCAGCGTGCCGTTCAGATGGACCCGGCCGCGGGCGACCTGGACCCAGGCATGGCGGCCGGGGCGCAGCGGCAGGGTGGCGCTTTCCTCGCCATCCAGAAGCGCGGCGTACAGGTCGACATCCTGGTGGATGATGGTGCTGCCGTCCCGCCCGTCCCGCGACCCGACCAGCTTCAGCGTGCCGCGCTTCTGCTCGGCCGGGAAATCCGCCTGCTGGTAGCCGGGCGCCAGGTTGTTGGCTTCCGGCAGGATCCAGATCTGGAGGAAATGCACCGGCTCGGTGTCCGACGCGTTGTACTCGCTGTGCCGGATGCCGCGGCCGGCGCTCATCACCTGGACCTCGCCCGGACGGATCACCGACCCGGTGCCGATGGAGTCCTTATGCTCCAGCGCACCGTTCAGCACGTAGGAAACGATCTCCATGTTGGCATGCCCATGGGTGGGGAAGCCGGCGCCGGGGATGACCCGGTCCTCGTTGATGACGCGCAGGGCGCGGAAGCCCATATGGCCGGGATCGAAGTAGTGGCCGAACGAGAAGCTGTGGTTGCTGTTCAGCCAACCCATGTTGGCGACCCCGCGCTCGTCGCGATGGCGAATGGTGATCATGATGGAACCCTCCGTACCGTTGGGGTGTGTGCCGTTGTCTGGAGGGGAATTTGGCACCCAACGGCCCGCGGAACAATCCGACCCGTTCGCATCAGATCGTTCTCGTGCGCGGGACAATATCACCCCGCCAGCGGCACTCCCACCGCGAACGCTGTCCCGCGTCCCTCCGCCGAGCGCACCGTCACCGGATGGCCCAGCAGCCTTGCCAGCCGCTCGACGATGGCAAGGCCCAACCCGATGCCTTCGCTGCGGTCGCGGTCGGGGCGGTCGAGCTGGACGAACTCTTCGAATATGCGTTGTCGGTCGGGTTCGGCGATGCCGCGGCCGGTGTCGTAGACCTCGATCCACAGCGTATCGCCGCGGGTCCGGCAGCCGACCAGCACGCCGCCGGTCTCGGTATAGCGGATGGCGTTGGCGATCAGGTTGCGGAGGATGCGCTCTAGCAGGGCCGGGTCGCTGTTCACCACGGCATCGGTCGGAATGGCGCGCAGCCGCAACCCCTTGGCCTCCGCCTGGCCGGCGAACTCCGCTTCCAACTGGTCGAGCAGGGGGGAGAGCGGCAGGTCGACCGGCTTCGGCGTCACCACTCCCGACTCCAGCTTGGAGATGTCGAGGATGGCGTTCAGTAGGTCGCGCATCGACCGTTGCGCCGCCTTCAGATCGGTCAGCAGGGCCGCCGTCTTGCCGCTCTGCGGCTGGCGTTCCAGGATACCGGTGAACATGCCGATGGCCTGAAGGGGCTGCTGCAGATCGTGACTGGCGTGGGCGAGGAAGCGGGACTTGGCGCGGTGGGCCTGCTCGGCGGCGGTCTTGGCGGCGTGCAGTTCGGCCGTCCGTTCGCGCACCTGCTGTTCCAGCGTTGCGTTGGCGCGCTCGATGGTCTCCGCCATGCGCAGGATTTCGGTGAACTGGCGGCGCACCTGCCGGGTCATCGGCCGGAAGATCGCCAGAGCCTCCACCGCCAGGATCAGCAGGGTGATCAGCAGCGCCGCCAGCCCCAGCCGATGCAGGGTCTGGAAGCCGGCCTCCCCCTCCTCCTGATAGAGCGCCACCACCTCTTCCAACCGGTCCAGCAGCGGGCCGAGCGCCTGGGCGGTGATGCGGTCCGCTTCCGCAGGGTCGGGCGGCTGACCGGCGGATGCGGCGGCGATGACCCGGCGCAAGGCGGCAATGTGCTCGGTCACCACCGGGTCGAGCGGATCAGGACCGCTGTAGAACAAATCCTGCGGCGGCGGCCCAAGCGGCGGGCCTTCCTCCGGCCCGGCCCGGCCGCTCAGCCGCCGGTGGGCAGCTTCGAGCATGTCCGTGGCGCCATCCAGCAGCCGGGCGAGGTCGACGCGCGTTGCGGGATCGGTCGCGGTCTTCAACTGCTCCACCAGCAGGGCCGTCCGCTGCGACAGCATGCGCTGCCGGCCGGAAACGTTGACGACCTCCAGCATACGTTCGTGCTGTCCGATGACCCGCTCGGTCATGACGAAACCAGCGAGCGTGCCCAGCGCGATCAACGTCAGCGCCAGGGCATAGCGCAGAGTCATCCAGCGGGCAGTCGTCGTGCCGATCGGTATCATGCGCTCGTCCCCCCGGCCGTGATCGCCCCATCTCCATCGATGATCATGGGGCAGCCTGCCGCAATGCAGCAAGGACGGAGGGTAGCGGCGAAGCTATGAAGCCTCGGTAAAGCCGCAAGCCGCAAGCGCGGCCTGCATGTGCGGCGGGACCGGAGCCACCGCGCCGACGGGATCGCGCTTGGGGTAGAGCGGCAGCGAGATGGCGCGGGAATGCAGGTGCAGCGGCTTGCCCTCCGGCCCGCCATATTGCGGGTCGCCGACCAAAGGGCAGCCGATGGAGGCGCAATGGACGCGGATCTGGTGGGTGCGGCCGGTGTGCGGGGTCAGTTCCAGCCAAGTCAGCCCGTCCGCCTGCCCGCGCACGACGTAGTCGGTGACCGCCGGCTGTCCGTCGGGCGACCCGACGATGCGCCAGCCGCCGGTCTTGTTGGAGACCTTGGCGAGCGGCAGCTCGATCCGTCCGGATTCCTGCGGCGGCGTGCCGGCGACCACCGCCCAATAGGTTTTATCGACCTTGCCGTTCTGGAACAGGATGCCGATCTTGCGCAGCGCCTTGGCATGGCGGCCCAGGATCAGGCAGCCCGACGTGTCGCGATCCAGCCGGTGGGCGAGGGACGGCGGCTTGGGAAAGCCGAAGCGCAGCGCGTCGAAATGCCGCTCCAGGTTCGGTCCACCGGCGGGACCGGCATGGACCGGCAGGCCGGCGGGCTTGTCGAGGATCAGCATCAGCCCGTCGCGGTACAGGATGCGGTCTTGGATTTGGGCGGGTGTCACGGACTACTCATCCCCAGGCACGGGAAATCAGAAGGTCGATGGCGGCGATGATGCGGTCGCTGTCGTCGGCGAGGCAGCAGACCTTCTCGCCGAGCCGTTCGGTGCGGACCGTCACGGTCTGTAGTGGATGAAGAACCACCGAGCGTCCATCGATTTCAAAAGACGGATTCAATTCAGGATCGATGGGCGGCTCCGCGCGCTTGTCGATCATTGGAATGACGACGCGACTGCGTGCCCTGTCGAACCTTCCCGATTGAATGACAACCACAAAAGGAGTCGTCTGTTGGCCAGCGCCGTTGTTTCTATGGACGTCGAACTGGCTCATAAGATGTCATCGACATGCTGGTCCGCGAAAGACCCATGTTTTTCATCGAAGCGGTTCCATGCGTCGATCACGTCATCCAGGCGCCGTTCGCGATCCGCCTTCGCCACTTCATCGGCCAGCATCTTTTCGACCCGTTCCGACAGGTCGCCGGGAAGGGACTGGGCGCGTTGCAGGATGTCCTCGTCCAACGACAAGGTGATGTCCCGCTTCGGCGCGCGCCGGTCATAGACACCGTCCATTGCAAAGTCCTCCCACCCCGATCCCGATGCGCTCCGATCCCGAAGTGATGAAGATAGGCGCCTCCGGTGCCATCCCGCAAGCGGACAGGAAAAAGGGCGCGGAACCCCTCGCAAGGCACCGCGCCCCTTCACGTCCTGTCAGTCCGGATCAGGCGAGCTTCAACTCCTTGAAGAAGTCGTTGCCCTTGTCGTCGACGATGATGAAGGCCGGGAAATCCTCGACCTCGATGCGCCAGATGGCTTCCATGCCGAGTTCGGGATACTCGACGCATTCCACCTTCTTGATGCAGTCCTGGGCCAGACGGGCGGCGGCGCCGCCGATCGAGCCGAGATAGAAGCCGCCATGCTGATTGCAGGCCGCCGTCACCTCGGGGCTGCGGTTGCCCTTGGCCAGCATGACCATGGAGCCGCCCGCCGCCTGGAACTGGTCGACGAAGCTGTCCATGCGGCCCGCCGTCGTCGGCCCGAAGGAGCCGGAGGCGTAGCCTTCCGGCGTCTTGGCCGGGCCGGCATAGTAGATCGGGTGGTTCTTGAAATAGTCCGGCAGCGGCTCGCCGGCGTCCAGGCGGGCGCGCAGCTTGGCGTGGGCCAGATCGCGGGCGACGATCAGCGGGCCGGTCAGCGACAGGCGGGTGCGGATCGGGTACTGCGACAGCGTGGCGCGGATCTGCTCCATCGGCTGGTTCAGGTCGATCTTCACGACATCGCCCGACAGATGCTCGTCGCCGATCTCCGGCAGATACTGGGCCGGATCGGTCTCCAGCTGCTCCAGGAAGATGCCGTCCTTGGTGATCTTGCCCACCGCCTGACGGTCGGCCGAGCAGGACACGCCGATGCCGATCGGCATGGAGGCGCCATGGCGCGGCAGGCGGATGACGCGGACGTCGTGGCAGAAATACTTGCCGCCGAACTGGGCGCCGATGCCCATGTTCTGGGTCAGCTTGTGGACCTCGGCCTCCATTGCCAGATCGCGGAAGGCATGCGCGTCCTCGCCGCCCTCGGTCGGCAGGTTGTCGAGATAGCGGGCCGACGCCAGCTTCACCGTCTTCAGGTTCTGCTCCGCCGACAGACCGCCGATGACGATGGCGAGGTGGTAGGGCGGGCAGGCCGAGGTGCCGAGATAGCGGATCTTGTCTTCCAGGAACTTCAGCAGCCGGTCGGGCGCCAGCACCGACGGCGTGGCCTGATGCAGGAAGGTCTTGTTGGCCGACCCGCCGCCCTTGGCCATGAACAGGAACTTGTAATAGTCCTCGCCCTCGGAATAGATGTCGACCTGGGCCGGCAGGTTATTCCGGGTGTTCTTCTCCTCATACATGGAGATCGGCGCCAGCTGGCTGTAGCGCAGGTTGCGCTTCAGATAGGCATCGCGCGCACCCTCCGACAGGGCGGTCTCGTCGCCGCCCTTGGTCCAGACGCGGCGGCCCTTCTTGCCCATGATGATGGCGGTGCCGGTGTCCTGGCACATCGGCAGGGTGCCGGCGGCGGCGATGTTGGCGTTCTTCAGAAGGTCGAGCGCCACGAAGCGATCGTTGGCCGACGCCTCCGGATCGTCAAGGATCTTGGCGAGCTGGGCCAGATGGCCCGGACGCAGCAGATGGTTGATGTCGGAGAAGGCTGCCTCGGCCAGCAGGCGCAGACCTTCCGGCTCGACCTTCAGGATCTGCTCGCCGTCGAATTCGACGACCGAGACATGGTCCGAGGTCAGCTTGCGGTAGGTCGTGTCGTCCTTGGCGAGCGGAAACAGACCGCGGGCTGAGGCGATATCGTCGGGCATTGGGGCGTTCCTTCGTGGCGAACCTGGCATGACGATCCAACTGCGTCCGCTCGCCTCCGCGGTACGCGCCCGGCCGGGCGCGCGAAGGGGGCAGGCCGCGCTCGGCCCCCCTTATACACCGCTGCGGGGCGGAGACAACCATCGGCGGGGCGTACGGCGCGCGACGGTTTGTCGTCGGCAATAGCAGGGGCAAAAGAAAAGGCCGGCACACCGCAATGGTATGACCAGCCTTGTTCTTTTCGCCGCTGACGCTGGCTGTTTAAGCCGCCGCCTTCACCTGTCCATCGACCGCCGCATGGACATGAACCGCCGGCTCGGCCGGGGCGCCGACCCAGTCGCCGTGAGCGGGGATTTCCTCGCCCTTCATCACCAGGGTCAGCGGGCCCAGGCGGGCGAAGTCGCCGACATGGGTGTCGTACAGCACCGTGGCGCCGGCCCCGATGGTGACGCCGGTCCCGACCGAAACCCGGCCGACCTTCATCACGCGGTCCTCGTACAGGTGGGTCTGCAGCGCCGACAGGGCGTTGATGGCGCAATAGTCCCCGACGGAAACGCAGTCGAACTCCGTGATGTCGGTGGTGTCCATGTAGACGCCCTTGCCGAACTTCGTGCCGAAGATGCGCAGAACCCAGGGAAGCATCGGCGTGCCGCGCAGGTGGTCGAGCAGGACCTTGCCGGCCAGACCCCAGTACAGAACGGCGACCGCTTCGGTCCGCATCGCCCACCAGGACCACATCGGCTTCATGGTGGGGGCGTAGCGGCCCATCAGCGCCCATTTCACCAGCGCCACGATCAGCACCATCGCCATCGGAATGGCGACGCTGACCGCGAGGAACTGCCAGGCGAAGGCGCCCCAGCGCTGGTCCAGAATGGCCTTGGCGAAGAACTCCACCGCGAAGGTGCCGAAGGTGATGAACAGCATCGACGGCATCGACAGGCTGAAGGCCTCGAACACGGCGCGGCCGAGACGGCGGGTCCGCGACGGCTCGAATGTCCAGTTGGACGACACGTTGTCGAACTTCTGGCGCACCGGCAGCTTGATCGGCGGGCTGCCGAACCAGGTGTCGCCGGCCTGCATCTCGGCATTCGTCGGCGGCTTGGACTTGATGCCGATCAGCGTGCCGGTGGGAATGCAGGCACCCGGCGGGACCACGGCGTCGTTGCCGACGAACACGCGGGCCTCTGTCTTCACCGGCTGCAGATGCATCCAGCCGCGCCGGATGTCCTCATCGCCCAGAACCACCTCGTCGGCGATGAAGCACTTCTCGCCGATCTCCACCAGATCGTAGCGGCCGGCGAGGTTGGTCGAGATTTCCGCGTCACGGCCGATCTTGGCGCCCATCAGGCGGTACCAGGCCCGCATGTAGACGGTGGCGTAGAGCGAGCTGAGGGTTTCCAGCATCACCTCGGTCGCCAGCGCCACAACCCATTTGCGGACATAGAACCAGCTGTGGACCGAGTAGGAACCGGCTTCCACCTTCGGCAGCACGATCCAGCGCATGGCGGCGATCAGCAGGACGGTGAAGGCCACCAGGAACATGGCGGTCGGCCATGCAATGGCGGGGACATAGTAGAGGTAGTTGACCTTGAACACCCCGCCCATCCAAGCGTCGAGCCTGTCGAACAGGTAGAAGGCCGGGAAAATCGGGATCAGCGCCACCGGTGGCAGGCCGACCAGGGCAACCAGATAGATCAGCCCCTGGGTGGCGCGCTTGACGATGCCGGCGCGGGGCTCCTGCGGCAGGATGGCGCTGTCGACGGTGCCGATCCTGCGGGCGGGCGAACCGTCCCAGGACTCATAGTCGCCGGTGTGGGTGCCGGCGGCCAGCGCGGTCAGGTCGGCCAGCTCGGTGCCCTTGCCGACCACGGCATCATGGCCGATGACGCAGGAAGTGCCGATATAGGCATCCTCGCCGATCTCGATGGTGCCGATCACCAGCTCATTGCCGATCACCTCGGCATTGGCCAGCTTCACCTTGCCGCCGGTCGAGGCGCCACGACCGATGCTGACCAGATCGATGGCACCGGATTCGAACTCGCCGATCATCGCGTCGGCGCCGACCTTGGCGCCGAGGGCGCGTAGGAACAGCCGCATCACCGGCGATCCCTGGAACCATTTCAGGTGGACCAGCGCGACGAAGCGCTGGGCCAGCCACCAGCGGTAATAATAGACGCCCCACAGCGGATAGCGGCCCGGCTTGGTCCGGCCGATGATCAGCCATTTCGCCGCGATGGCGATGACGACGGTGGCGATGTTGATGACGATATAGACGCCGAACAGCGTGGTGATCTCGCCCAGCAGCCCGGCATCCTCGCCGGACAGCAGCATGTAGCTGACGAAAACGCCCAGCCACTGCACCGTCATCAACGCCAGGATGATCGGCAGCGCCGCGGCCTGGGCCAGACCGCACAGCAGGCGGCGGCCGAGCGGCGGCGGATCGAAGGACAGGTCGGCCGGTGCCGCGCCATGTCCCGCCGGCGCCTTGGCGTCCAGCCGTTCGGCCATGGCGCGCAGGGTACGGGCGCCATAGACGTCCTGAAGGGTCAGACTGGCCAGCCCGGCGGTTTCGCGCACCGCAGAGACGAAGCGCGCGGCCAGCAGCGAATGACCGCCCAGATCGAGGAAGAAGTCGGCTTCCAGCGGGATCGACTGGCCGGGGAAGACACGGCGGGCGGCGTCCAGCAGCGTGGCCTCTGTCGGGCTGCGCGGCTCCTCCTGCTCACCCGAGCCCGCATCCTCCGTCAGCGTCATTGCCTGCAGGGTCTTGCGGTCGGCCTTGCCTGAGGTCAGGCGCGGCAGCTCCGCCACCTGCTCATAATGCGCGGGCACCATGTAGGCCGGCAGCTGCGCACGCAGAGCGTCGCGGATCGCAGTCTTCTCCAGAGACGCACCCGGCTGCGCGACCAGGAAGGCGACCAGCCGGTCCAGCCCGTTGTCGTTGCGCAGCACAACCGTGGCCTGGGCGATGCCCGGCAGGTCGGTCAGCTTGGCCTCGATCTCGCCCAATTCCAGCCGGAAGCCGCGGATCTTCACCTGATCGTCGATGCGGCCATGGAAACGCAGGTTGCCGTCGGCATCGACGCTGACCGCGTCGCCCGACCGGTAAAGCAGCGGGTCCAGAAATGCATCTGGTGCACCGGTGCGGTACGGGTTGGCGATGAACTTCTCAGCCGTCAGTTCCGGCCGGCCGAGATACCCCTGGGCCACGCCTGGGCCGCCGATCAGCAACTCGCCCTGGGTGCCGGCGGCCACCGGATGCAGCGCCTCATCCACCACATAGCAGGTGTAGTTGGGGATCGGGCGGCCGATGGTGACGGGGGTGTCGGGCAGCACCTCGGCCACCGTGGCGACGACGGTCGCCTCGGTCGGGCCATAGCTGTTGAACAGGCGACGGCCCGGCCGGCACCAGCGCGATGCGACCGCCGGCGGGCAGGCCTCGCCGCCCAGGATGACCACGCGCAGCGACGGCACATCCTTCGGCAGCATCGCCAGCAGGGTGGGGACGGTGTCGAGAACGGTGACGCCGGCCTCGTTCAGCACGTCGGCCAGCCGATCCACCTCGTCCAGCACCTGCCGGCTGGCGACCCACAGGGTGGCGCCGGCCAGATAGGGGACGAAGATCTCCTCCAGCGACAGGTCGAAGGCCACCGACGCACCCTGGAAGGCCACGTCGGCGGCGGTGATGCCGTAGACGCTGTTGGCGGCGCGCAGATAGTGGCAGATGTTGCGATGGCTGATGACGATGCCCTTGGGCTTGCCGGTCGAGCCCGAGGTGTAGATGGCGTAGGCCGGGCTGTCCGGCGTCACCCCGTCGGCGCGCAGGTCGAACGCCCGCTCATCATCGCTCAACACATCGCCGATGCGCAGGACCTGGACGTCCGCGCCGGCCTCGGCCAGCGTCGCCGCCTTCGTTCCGGTCACCAGATCGATCAGGATCGCCGGGGCGGCGCAGTCGGTCAGGCTGACCGCCACGCGCTCCGCCGGAGCATCGGCGTCGAAGGGCAGATAGGCCGCGCCGGCCTTCAGGATGCCCAGCAGCGCGACATGCAGGTCGAGCGACCGCGCCATCCACAGCCCGACGAAGCAGCCGGGACCGATCCCGCGCGAACGCAAGCCACGGGCGACCCGGTTGGCGCGCGCGTCCAACTCGGCATAACTGACGCGCCGGCCTTCATAGACGATGGCCGTGCGGTCCGGATGCGCCGCGGCGGTCGCCTGCGGAATGTCGGACAGCAGCTCGTCGCGCAGAAGTGAGGGATCAATCGGGCCGCTCAAGGTCGGCACCATTGGAGTGGCGTTCCACGGAGCGGAGATCGTCGATTGACCGGCCGGGGAAACATCGGTCGGGCCATTGGCCCGCGCAGTCAGCAGAGTCACGCTGTGTCAGCCTTCCAAAAGGAATCAGCGCGGTGGCGCCAAGCGGACCCGTTCGTCATCCGGTCCCGGCGGTCGGCTGAATGCGGCGATGGGCCGCTCGCTAGTTGTGGTGCTTTATGGTTAACGAATGCTTGCCATCCGGCTTGGAGGCACCTGTGCCGATGGGAGATGTCAAGTCTTGGGCTGCCCAAGCGCTGCGAAAGCAACATTCGCCCGACCGAAAGAAAGAGGAAGACCCGACGGCACCCGATACATGCGGATACATCAAGCGGCATGTTCGCGCCTTCATGATCCGTTGCGCGGCGGCGGTCAAGCTTATCCTCAAGCTGCCGGATCGAAGGGGAGGGCCGTGTGTCGGGCTCACCACATGGCCCCGGATCCGTGACTTTCGCCATGGCGGGCGCCGCGTGCCGTTCCGGTTGCCAATGTTCGGCAAGTTTGCAACCAGCACCAGAATAAACCTCCCGGATGGGTGGGTGTCGCCGGACCGGCGCCTGCAACTCTCAGCCCCCACCCGTCCCCGTGCAGATGTGGTGTCACCCGTCGTCACGCGCCATTCGGGCGACGCATGGCTGAGGCTCAGGGAATCACGGCTCGGCATACATTTTAATGATGGACATCATAAAAGGTCGTATTGATGATGATCGTCATCAATGGCGCCCGGCACCGGCCGGAGCGCAGAAACCGGATGACGGTCAGGAGAGGGCCATGAGCATTGCAATGAACACGACAGGGGCGGACATGAGCGGGAGGGTCGCCCTGGTCACCGGCGGCACGTCCGGCATCGGCCGCACGACGGCTTTGGCCTTCGCCGGAGCGGGGGCGACGGTGATCGTCACCGGCCGGCGCGAGGCGGAGGGGCTGGAGACGGTGGAACTGATCGGCCGTTCCGGCGGCATCGGCCAGTTCGTGGCCGCCGATGTGGCCGATGCGGCGGAAGTCGCCGCGCTGTTCGAGCGGATCGAACGTGACCATGGCCGCCTCGACGCCGCCTTCAACAATGCCGGCATCCATCAGGTCGCGCCGCTGACCGAGATGGAGGAGGCGGCCTTCGACCGCATGCTGGCCGTCAACGTGAAGGGCGTCTGGCTTTGCCTGAAGCATGAGCTGGCGATCATGCGCGGCCAGGGCCGCGGCGCCGTCGTCAACACCGGGTCGGTACTGGGACAGATCGGCATGGCGGGCAACGCCGCTTATTCCGCCAGCAAGGCGGCGGTGGAGGGGCTGACCCGCACTGCCGCCATCGAGGTCGCGGCCTTCGGCGTGCGCGTCAACGCCGTCTGCCCGGCGATCATCCAGACGCCGATGACCCAGGCCTCCTTCGGCAGTGCCGAACGGGTGGAGGCGGTGATGGGTCCGCGCCATCCCGTCGGCCGCGTCGGCCGTCCGGAGGAGGTTGCCGCAGCGGTGCTCTGGCTCTGCTC
The DNA here is from genome assembly GCF_008364795.1 of Azospirillum oryzae. GTDB lineage: Bacteria > Pseudomonadota > Alphaproteobacteria > Azospirillales > Azospirillaceae > Azospirillum > Azospirillum oryzae. Next base: position 160,140 of record NZ_VTTM01000016.1, read on the forward strand.
CGACGCCGCCGGCTTCGTCACCGGCCAGTCGATCAACATCGACGGCGGCGTGACCGCGCAATAACCAGGCTGGTTACCGGAGTCACGAGCCGATGCTGTCCACCCCCCTCGCCGCCACGCTGGCCCGCCGCGACATCCACTATGGATGGGTCGTCGTTTCCGTCACCTTCCTGTCCATGCTGGTGTCCGCCGGGGCGGTGGGCGCGCCCGGCGTCCTTCTGTTGCCGCTCCAGCGGGAATTCGGCTGGGACACCGCCGACATCTCCCTGGCGATGGCGATCCGTCTGTTGCTGTTCGGGCTGATGGGTCCCTTTGCCGCCGCTATGATCAACCGCTTCGGCGTTCGCCGCATGGTGCTGTCCTCCCTGATGCTGGTCGGCGGCGGCCTGCTCGCCTCGCTGGCGATGCGGGAGGTCTGGCAGTTGATCCTGCTGTGGGGATTCGTCGTCGGATTCGGCACCGGCCTGACGGCGATGGTGCTGGGCGCCACCATCGCCACCCGCTGGTTCGTCGCCCGCCGCGGGCTGGTGATCGGGCTGCTGACCGCCAGTTCCGCCACCGGGCAACTGGTCTTCATGCCCCTGCTGTCGATGCTGACCGAGGCTTATGGCTGGCGCAGCGCCATCGCCCTGCTGTGCGGCCTGATAGCGGTGGCCGCCCTGGCGATGCTGGCGCTGATGCGCGATCGTCCGGCCGACCTCGGCCTGTCCGCCTTCGGCGAGGTCGGGAGCGCGCCGCCAGCGTCCCCGGCCGGCGCCATCCTGCCGGCGGCGCTGGGGGCGTTGCGCGAGGCCGCGGTGACGCGGACCTTCTGGGTGTTGTTCGCCACGTTCTTCATCTGCGGCGCCAGCACCAACGGCCTGATCCAGACCCACCTGATCCCGCTCTGCGTCGATTTCAGCGTGCCGGAAGTGCAGGCGGCCGGTCTGCTGGCGGTGATGGGGATCTTCGACTTCATCGGCACCGTCGGGTCCGGCTGGCTGTCCGACCGCTACGACAACCGCTGGCTCCTGGTCTGGTATTACGGCCTGCGCGGGTTGTCGCTGCTTTATCTGCCCTATTCGGACTTCACCCTCTACGGTCTGTCGCTCTTCGCCGTCTTCTATGGCCTGGATTGGATCGCCACCGTTCCGCCGACGGTGCGCCTGACGGCGGAACGCTTCGGCCGGGAACGAGCCAACCTCGTCTTCGGCTGGGTTTTCGCCGGTCACCAATTGGGTGCCGCCGTCGCGGCCTTCGGCGCCGGTCTGTCACGCACGGCTCTTCAAAGCTATCTGCCGGCCTTTGCTGCCGCCGGCGCTCTCTGCCTGCTCGCGGCGTTGCTGGTGCCGATGATCGGCGGCCGCGCCAAACCGGCAGTGACCAAAGCGTGACGCTCTATTCCCCCAGATGCTCCAGCGGCAGGGCGGTGCGGTAGCGCACCTGCTTCAGGGCGAAGCTGGAGCGGATGCTGGCGACGCCCGGAATGCGGGTCAGATGTTCCTTCAGGAACCGTTCATAGCTGGCAAGGTCCGGCACTACCACCCGCAGCAGGTAATCGGCGTCGCCGGTCATCAGATAGCATTCCAGCACCTCCGGCCGCGCCATCACCGCCGCCTCGAAACCGTCGAGCCGCGCCTCCACCTGCCGCTCCAGGCTGACATTGACGAAGATGTTGACCGGCAGGGCGACGGAGGCCGGATCGACCAGCGCCACATAGCGGGCGATCACCCCCGCCTCCTCCAGCGCCTTGACGCGCCGGAGGCAGGGGGAGGGCGATAGCCCGACCCGTTCGGCCAGTTCGTTGTTGGGGAGCCGGCCGTCCTGCTGAAGTGCCGCCAGAATCTTGCGGTCGATGCGGTCTAACGGATGTTTTGGCATCGAATGCTGTTTCCCGTGTAATCCTGGCATTCGATGCTAAAGCGGAACCGCGGCCGGCGCCACTTCGCAAGCATCTGCCGGATCACAAATGATAAGGTCTTCGAACATAAATCCTGTGGCATAACCCCCGTTCGGGAGCAGACCCATGACCGCGAACCAGCCGTCCTCCGCCGATCTCGCCTGCCTGGCCGAGCTGGAACGCAAGATACTCTGGCTTGCGTCTTGGACCATCCACAATGCCAACCACGTCCGCCCCAACCTGGACGGACTGAAGATCGGCGGCCATCAGGCCTCCAGCGCTTCGATGTCGACCATCCTGACGGCGCTTTACTTCTCGGCCCTGCGCCCGGAGGACCGGGTGGCGGTGAAGCCCCATGCCAGCCCGATCTTCCACGCCATCCAATATCTGCTGGGCAACCAGACGCGGGAGAAGCTGGAGAATTTCCGCGGCTACAAGGGCGCCCAGTCCTACCCGTCCCGCACCAAGGACGTGGACGACGTCGATTTCTCCACCGGGTCGGTCGGGCTGGGGGTGGCGCAGACCCTCTTCGCCTCGCTGGTCCAGGATTACCTGAAGGCCAAGGGCTGGGCCGCCGACCTGCCGGAAGGCCGCATGGTCTCGCTGGTCGGTGACGCCGAGATGGACGAGGGCAACATCTTCGAAGCCCTGCAGGAGGGCTGGAAGCATGGCGTGCGCAATACTTGGTGGATCGTCGACTACAACCGCCAGAGCCTGGACGCGGTGATCCGCGAAGGGCTGTGGGAGCGGCTGGAGAACATCTTCCGCGCTTTCGGCTGGGACGTGGTGATCCTGAAATATGGCACGCTGATGCAGGAGGCGTTCAAGGAGCCGGGCGGCGAACGCCTGCGCCAGTGGATCGACACCTGCCCCAACCAGCTCTATTCGGCCTTGACCTATCAGGGGGGAGCCGCATGGCGCCGCCGCCTGATGGACGAGTTGGGCGACCAGGGCGACGTCACCCGCCTGATCGAGCGCCGCAGCGACGAGGAACTGGCCCGGCTGATGGGCAATCTCGGCGGCCATGACCTGCCCTCGCTGCTGGAAGCCTTCGCCCAGGCGAGGACCCACGATCGGCCGGTCTGCTTCATCGCCTACACCGTCAAGGGCTTCGGCCTGCCGCTGGCCGGCCACAAGGACAACCATTCCGGCCTGTTGACGCGCGAACAGATGGACGGCTTCCGCACCGCCAACAAGGTCCGTCAAGGCCATGAGTGGGACCGTTTCGAAGGCCTCTCCTTGCCGGAGGCCACCCTGGAGGACTTCCTGCGCCGTGTTCCCTTCGCGCAGAAGGGCCGCCGCCGTTTCGAAGCCCCGGCCGTCTCGGTGCCGGCGGCGCTGGCGGTTCCGACGCAGAAGAGCCTGTCGACCCAGGCCGCCTTCGGCCTGATCCTGAATGAGATCGGACGGGAGCGCTCGCCGCTGGCTGAACGCATCGTCACCACTGCGCCCGACGTGACCGTCTCGACCAACCTCGGCGCCTGGGTGAACCGCCGTGGCCTGTTCGCCAAGAGCGAGATGGCCGATCTGTTCAAGAAGGAACGCATTCCCTCCACCTACAGTTGGGAATTCTCGCCGAAGGGCCAGCATCTGGAGCTGGGCATCGCCGAGTCCAACCTGTTCATCCTGCTGTCGGCGCTGGGCCTGTCGCACAGCCTGTTCGGGGAGCGGCTGCTGCCGATCGGCACTGTCTACGATCCGTTCATCATGCGCGGAGCCGACCAGCTCAACTATGCGTGCTATCAGGATGCCCGTTTCATGCTGGTGGCGACGCCGTCCGGCATCACGCTGGCACCGGAGGGTGGGGCGCATCAGTCTATCGCCACGCCTCTGGTCGGCATGGCGCAGGACGGGCTGGCCTATTTCGAACCGGCCTTCGCCGACGAACTGGCCGTGGTGATGCGGTGGGCCTTCGACTATATGCAGCGGGACGGGGAGGGGAGCCCCAGCGAGCGCAACTGGCTGCGCGACGAGACCGGCGGCTCGGTCTATCTGCGACTGTCCTCCCGCGCTTTGGAGCAGCCGACCCGAACGATGGACGAGGATCTCGCCCATGATATCGTCGACGGCGCCTATTGGCTGCGCCGGCCGGGACCGAATGCCCAGGTGGTGATCGCCTACACCGGCTCCGTCGCGCCGGAGGCCATCGCCGCCGTCGGCATGCTGGGGGAGGACCGGCGCGATGTCGGCCTGCTTGCGGTGACGTCCGCCGACCGGCTGTCCGCAGGCTGGAGCGCTGCCCAGCGGGCGCGCGAACGCGGCCTCAGCCATGCTCGCGGCCATATCGAGCGGCTGCTGGACGGGCTGCCGCCCCACTGCGCGCTGGTCACCGTGGTCGACGGCCATCCGGCGACCCTGAGTTGGCTCGGGTCCGTCGCCGGCCACCGCACGCGGGCGCTCGGAGTCGAGCATTTCGGCCAGACCGGCACCATCGCCGACCTCTACCGCCATTACGGCATCGACGCTCACGGCATCGTCGCGGCGGCCGAGGCGGCATCTCCCGGCCGGCCGGTCCGGCATCTGCGGGCGATCGGCTGAACCTCTGTTAACGGGGGCGCTCGGCCCGCTTTTCGAGCGCCTCGCGGTGGCGATCGCGGGTGTAGGCGACCAGATCGCCGAGCGCCGCCGTCGCGGCCTCGGCATCTCGCCTTTGCAGCGCGAGCAACAGGCGGGCGTGAAAGCCGATGATGGCCTCACGCTCGCGCACCCGATAGATGATCATGTTGCTGACCGGCTGCAGCGCCTCGACCACCGCATGCATCAGGTAGGACAGTAGGGCATTGCCGGCGGCCTCCACCAGCGCGCGGTGGAACCGGACATCCGACGCGCAGAACTCTTCGTCCGACAAAGCTGCGTTGCGCTGCCGCGCCAACTCCTCCCGCATTGCCTCCAGGGGCGCGACCAGAGCCGGATCGCCCCGCATCGCCGCCAGCCGACAGCAGACACTCTCCAGTTCCAGCCGCGCCGTCGCCATGTCGTCCAGGCCGATATCGCCGACCGCGACCATCAATGTGGTGGCGTTTGCCAGCGACCGTGCCGCGTCCTCCGGTGCCGGACTGGCGACGAAGTTGCCGCCCGTCGGCCCACGGCGGGATCGGATCAGATGCTGGGCAGCCAGACGTTTCAAGGCTTCGCGCACGGTTGGGCGAGACACCTTGAAACGCTGGGCCAGTTCCTCTTCGGTCGGCAGCCGCTCATCCACCTTCAGTCGGCCGTCCATGATGGCGGCGCGCAGGCTGTCGGCGATCTGCTTTGCCGCGCTGACGGTGACGACGCTTTCAAATTCGACGGGCATGGCCGCTCACTATGGAATTTGAACAATCCTATGGTCAAAAGGTCATACCCTTCAACGATTGAGCCGGAATGAAGCCCGGTGGACCCCGGCCAAAAAATCGTCATGGGCGATGAAAAAAGCGCTTGCGTGGTTTGGGGGCGGGCGCCTATAAACCGCTCCACCGACGGCGGGGCGCTGAACGA
>NZ_VTTM01000017.1 GCF_008364795.1 Azospirillum oryzae
CCGCGGAAGATGAAGAGATGGCCGCTGTGCGGGTCCTGGGCGAAGCGCTCCTGAACCAGCAGCGCCAAGCTTGCCCAGCCCTTGCGCATGTCGGTGTGCCCGCTGGCCAGCCATACCCGCACGCCGCTCGGCACCGGGATCATGCCAGGGCACCGATGACGGCCGCCGCCAAGGTCGGGTCGACCGGCCCTTCCAGGCGCAGACGTGCTCCGCTGGGCAGGATGACCTCGAGGATCGCAGGGCGCGTGGCCGGCGTGGCCGGAAGCGGCAATGGCTCAGGGGGCTCCACGACCGGCGGTTCGGTTACGCTCGGCTCCGGCGTGATGGTCACCGCGACAAAGCTGGGCGGTTCGGCCACGGAGCTCTCGCCGACCTTCATCAGGTCCCGCCAGCGATACAGCAGGCTTTCGTGCACGCCCAGCCGGCGGGCCGCCTCCGTCACCACTACGCCGGGGCGGAACGCCTCCTCGACCATCCGGGCCTTCTCCGCCGGCGTGTAACTCCGCCGCCGCTCCGTCCCAGTCAGAACCTCGACCCGCTGATAAGCCATGACGTTTGCAACTCGTTTGCGTCCGCGCGATGACGCGCCACGCAAACCTCAGACGTCGGACCCTACTTTGCCAAGGCGGCGCTCACCGGAGGCGTACGTCTGTGCGGCGCCATCGGGTAGTGCAGCCGCCAATACCGTCCCGTTCGACGGGCTCGACATAGCCCCTCAGGTGAGCGACCCGCAGCAGCTCGTAGTCGGTGCTGCACCATCCCTGCCGCCGGCCGATGAACCGCGCCATGTCGGCAGACGGGGGCAAGCCAAGATCAGCGAACAGCCGGTGCCCGTCGTTGGTCACGGCCGCCAGGCTTATACCAAGACTCGTGGATCATGACCGATGAGCCCAGTCGCGCAGTCCGACAGACATGATGGTCCAGGGCTGCTCGACGAGGGCATTCCAGGCAAAGCAGCAGTGGTCGAGAATGTCCTGGTAGGACGCGAAGACGCGGTTGGAGAGCCAGTTGTCGCGCATGAACTGCCAGATGTTCTCCACCGGGTTCAACTCGGGGGATTTCGGTGGCAACGGCAGCAGGGTGATGTTGTTGGGTATCGGCAGCTTGGCCGACGTGTGCCAACCTGCCTGGTCGAGCAGCACAACGGCATGCGCGCCGGGCGCCACGGCGCGGGCGATCTCCTTCAGATGCAGCGCCATCGCCTCGCTCGTGCAGCGGGGCAGCACCAGAGCCGCCCCCTTGCCCTGGGCCGGGCAGATCGCGCCGAACAGATAGGCCGAGCGCGTGCGTTGATCGTGCGGCGCCGCCGGCCGGGTGCCACGGCGCGCCCAGCGGCGGGTGATCTTGTTCTTCTGGCCGATGCGGGCCTCGTCCTGCCACCAGATCTCTATGGGCTTGCCGGCAGCCTCCTGCGCTGCGACCTGCGCCAGCAGGGTGGGGAAGTTTTTTTGAACACCTCGGCGGCGTCGGGATCCTTGGCATGATGGCGGGGACGGGCCGACAGCTTGCGAAAACCCAGGGCGCGCAGCTCTCGGCTCAGCGTCTGCTTCGAAACCGAGACGCGAAACTCGTCCCAGAGCCACTGCAACAGGTCGATGATCCGCCAGCGCACCACCCCATGCACCGCCGGGATCGGCCCCTCCTCGACGATCTGGCGCAGCGCCACCCGATGATGCTCCGCCAGACGTGGCTGCGGGCCCGGTGCCTTGCCGGTCAATAGGCCCGCCGCTCCCGCGTCGTTGAAGCGCAGCACCCAGTCGCGCACCGTCTGCAAGCCGACCCCACCGATTTCCGCCGCGGTCGATCGCGGTTCTCCGTCATAGATCGCTGCCAGGGCGAGGAGCCGGCGGACTTGGCCGGGATCGTGAGAAGAACGAGCAAGCCGCCGCAGGGCGGCGGCATCGTAATCGCTGCGCAGCGGGACCGGAGCGGCCATGGCGAACCTCGTCGCTGTGGTCCCTCCGGTGAATCACACCGCCCCGCTCAGTGGGAATCCCTGCATGAGTCGTACTCCGCAGGACTTGGTATTAGCTTGATAGTCAAGGCGCCGATGCCGGCGGGAATGCCGGTTGTCCAGGCATGGATGAGCCCGCGCGCCAGCAGGCGCTTTTCCGGTGCAGACGCCGTGAAGCCGGCGGCGGGCATCCCGTCTACTCCGCCGGCGTCGATCCGCATCAGCTGGGCGATCTGGGGGGAGTCAGCTTGGTCATCGAACGGTACCGCATCGGGACGTCAGCACGTCGTTGAACCTTCCCATTTCACGCCGCGAGCTTGGTGCCGAAACTGGCAGAGTCAATCCGAAGTCCATGATGGACGAGGGCTTGCTCCAGCTCCCCCTTTACCGCGGTCGGCTCGGCATCTGCGTGCCAGACGCTGATGCGGCCCAGCACGCGTTCACGACAGTCCGGCGTGGCCTCGATCAGGCTGGACACTACGCGGAGGCGACCGGCATGGATCACGGCTCGGCTTGCGTCCCGAAGGATCGGTAGCGCTCGATCGACGTCGTGTGCGGCATGCGCAGGGTCGGTGATCGACAGGTGCGGTAGCGGACGACCGCCATGCATGCACCAGCGCCAACCATGATAATCCGACGCCCGTTCGTAGACGGCGCGGCACGGTGCAATCCAGCGTGTCCGCGCGTCGCCAGTTCCGTCCCGGAACCAGATCAACCATGAGTAGGAGGTTGCGCTGCTCCTCTTGGAATCCAGCCGACCCGCGAACATCGGGACGCGCTCGGCGTGAACGGCAATGATGTCAGGCGGACACTGGCTGAACAGCCGCTCGTAACGGCCCTGCCCTTCCAGGAATGCAGTTCGGACGATCACCGCCACGCCGCGGCGGGCGAAGCGGCGGGCGTGGTGTATGAAGGCTTCACCCAAGGTGAAAGGCGGGTTCGTAATGACCCAATCCGGAGCTTCCGCTTCACCGGGCGTCCAGGTCAAAAAGTCGCGAATGCTGATCGGCTGCTCGTAGATGTTCCTGGTTCCGTAATCCGCCACATCTGCGACACGCACATGCGGAGTGAACTCAAGCAGCGTGCGGGCGATATCGCCTGCACCAGCCGCTGGCTCACAGACGACGCTTCCGGATAGCGCGTCGACACCAAGGATTTGGTGCACCAGCGCCCGAACCGCCCACGGCTGAGTGGGGAGAAAGTCCAGCGCCTCGGGAGCTGACCGGCGCCGCTCACGAACAGCTGTGTTGTAGGGCAGGCTGATCGGCACGGGGGGTTGGCCCCTTCATGAATGAGGTTAAACCAGCCAGACACCATCGCTATTGCAGCTCTGGTGAACCGGCAAGGCATCGCGTAGCCGGTCAAGGAGCCCGGGCTATTCCGCGCCGTCCCGGAGACCCAGACAGCCGCCGCGGTTGTGGCGTCCCGAGCCAACGACATCTTCGATGCACATTTTGCGGACTGCCAGGGTCGCCGCTCAGCTCCCTCCTGCACCGCTTCGCCGGTTCGACCGGCGGTGTCCGGCGTCGCGGTACAACGCCAGGAGGGAACGCGGCTTGCAGCTGTGTTTGGCTACTCAGCCGCAGTGGCAACGGCAGGAGCACGGCTAAACGTCCCGTGCATCATCGCCACGCGCAGGCCGGGCGCGGCGTTCAGCGCGTCTGTGATTTGCTGGCGCAACTGCCCTGTCGGATCGATCTGCTTCATGACCGAGCAGAACTGGAAGATCTCGAGATTCCCAAACGACACGCCGCCATCCCAGCCCTTCGTATGGCCGACGAAATCGGGAATATCCAGAGAAACGCGGTCATTCGTGACGGGAGTGCTCATGGCAGTTGCTTCTCCGAAGATATGGCGGTTCTGATGTCGTGGGTGGGCGTTGGTCAGGGCGTCGGGACGTAGTCGTAGCCGGTCGCTCCGTTCACTCGCTGTTCGTCGCGGCGCTTGATGGCCTCCCACCGGGCACGGTTCTCCTGCGACTCCTCGATCCTGGCCCGGAGTTGTGCCGAACGTTGCATCGCTGAGCGCTGCGCCTCCTGCTGGAGCGCCGTTGTCCGGGAGCCCTTATATCCGGCCAGCAGGGACTCATCGGCCGCAGAGCCGTTCGTACAGAAGAATGTCGCCGAACCCACCCTCTGGATTTGCTCACGTACGACTCGGCTACTTTCGTCCACCTGACCGGCGGTCATTTCCAGAAGAGTGGCCTGTCTGCCCTGCTTCTGCTTTTCGCAGAACCTCGTGCCGGCCTGATTGATCTCCTCCTGGGTAACGTAGCGCGGATCGTAGCTGATGTTGAGGGTGTCAAACCTGGCGTCTCGGCCCGTTGTCACCGTCGGCTTTCCATCGACAAGGGGCTGCTTGAAATGATTCTCAAGGCCAGTGCTCGAGAGCAGCTGTCGTTGGGCATCGCGTGCCTGCTGCCATCCGTCCGTTGGACGAGGTCGAGAAGTCGTTGTGCAGGCGGCCAGCGAAACAGCAACCGTGGCGACGGCGATAGATCGCAGGGCGGCGGCGGGCAGTCTGTTCACGGTCGGGTACTCCAACGTGCGATGGCATCTGGTTAGCCGAATTTCAGCATTGCCCGCGACCTTGAAAGACGGCGATTTCCGCCGCCTTTCGCTGGTGTGGCTGTGCCGTTCGACCTTCGATAGTTGTACCTCAGGCGGCTAAGAAGGCGAAGAGGTCGCCTTGCCCGATCGACATGTTGGCTTGCCGCCGTTGCGCCGGCACCACCTTCGCCGGGATCAGGGTGGCAGCCTTCAGCCGATTGTGCTCACCATCGGAAATCGAGCGGGTGAGCAACTCCGCGGCCGACGTGCCTGGGCCGAGGCCTGCGTCAGTAAGACGCTGGGCGTGGTCAACCGTGTTCGCCAGTTCCTGCAGCCGTCCGGCGGCGAGTGCAATGGTGCCGAAGCGTAGGTAGAACTGTACCGCCACCGTCGGCCCGAAGCGTCCGTTGTGGTAGACGTCGAGCAGGCGGTCAGCCTCGAAATCGAAAATCATACGAGCGGATTCGGCGTCAACCGAGAAGGTCTCCTCCTCCTGGTGTTCGACGCACGTTTGCGCGGTGACCGCAGGCACATCCCGGCCAGGGCGCTCATAGTAGAACGTGGTCAGCGGGTCGTAGAGCGGGTGCAACATCCGTTCATTCGTGGGAAGCGCAACCCAGCGCGCCTCCGGCATACGCAGATCGCGCCGGTTCGGCTGAACCTCGATCTTGGGGATCTCAAAGCGAACACCCCGCTTGGTCACGTCGCGCCAGATGTGCAGGGCCTCAAAGGGGACGGAGGCGCCGTAGCGTGCCCACATGAAGTCGATTGCCAGCACCTGCTCAGGGCTTACGAGTTGGAACTGCGGCTTTGCCATACGCGTCGCCCAGGCGATGTCAGGCGTCCCAGCGGCTGCCATCGCGCGCATATAGGGGTCGGACCACGACACGGCTTCACCGGCGTAATAGGCCCAGAGGTCCTCGTCCAAAGCGGCGGCCCGCTCCCTCTCGCGGGCGTCGATCGTCAGGCAGATACCCAGCAACTCCTGGACCATGGCTGGGGAGTAAACGTCGGCTTGGATCCGGACGTGCCCGGTAACCGGGTCCGTGGTTCTGGCCGTCCAACGCCGACGATCGAGATCGTACTGGGTCGCCACGAGGAAGTCGCGCAGGTCATTGAGCGGCTTCATCCAGGCATACTTCGGGTCCCGAAGCATGATGGTCATGCTCTTGTCGCTGCTGCCCGATACGGTGCAAAGCGCGCAGCCAAATCGGCTTCCACAGGCGGAGGCGGCAGACTTACCGGATGAGACCACTGGGCATTCGCCGGTGGCCGCGCGATAGAGGTCACGGGTCTGGTCGAAGTTCGGTGCATAGGCTTCCAGCGCCCGCCCGTCCCCAGCCAGGGCAAGGCATTCCCATACCTCATCCGTATCGAAGTCGGCGATCAGTGGCAGCGTCCGTTGACCGTCCCCGGCAACGGTAATGACGCGGGCCGCGTCGCCCCTGCGACCCATCCGATCGGCTCGGCTGGTGGACTCTGAAAAGCGGGTGCCCAAGAGGGTCACCACGCTCTCTCGGTCCAGGGACGCGGCAAGCTCGGAGATGCGGAAGAAATCGCCCGGCTTCGCAGTCCGAAGCATCGCCTCGTATTCCGCTTTCAGCTCAGGCACCAGCTTGCGCAGTTCGCGCATGTTCGCGCGGGCTTTTAGCTCGACGCTGCAGTCTCGGCTTGCCGAATTCGAAAACGTGGGAACCTTGCGCATGCCGATCACGGCAGTCATCCACGACGAGGCCAGGGTGGGACGCCCAACGCGTATCCGCAGAGGGATCGCGTGTCGACGAGCGTAGCGTTCCAGCAAGGAAATCTGGCTCTGGACGTGCTGATGAATGACAGGGTTCTCAATGCCGGTGTCTGCGGTCTGCACGGTCAACGGGTGGCGCAGCGGGTTCTCGCGTACCGCATCATGGTGGGCCAGCAGCGCGATGGTGAGCATTGCCGTGCTGTCCTTCCCGAAGCTGACCGCAACGGCGAGAGGGACATCCTTTTCGATGAGATCGCGCACTGCATGATAAGCTGCGGCGATCTTCTCGACGGTCTCAGAAGAGAACTTGGCATCCAGCAGCTGGTCTGTTGAGAAAAGCGCAGTCATGGCGGCGGCATCGGTCAGTGATTTGATTCAGCGATCATACCATATCGTACAGAGAGCACAACAGCGAAAACATGCATCCGGGCCATAACGGATAATTACAATCAACCATTAATCTCTCGGATATAACCATTGTCACGGCCTGACAATGAGGGCGCGTGATGCGCACCTTGATTGCCTCGACACAGCCGGAAATTCCGCCGACCACGTTCCGATGCGAGTTCATGACCGAGATGGATCATCTCTCGCCCATCAAAGCCTATGCGGCCCTGGTGTGGTTGGTGACGATCGCCGCGCCAGCCGTCGGCTTCAGAACATGGACAGCTGACCACGCTTGTCGACCGTCCAAACCGGCGCCGCATTGGCGGCGACCAGCTCTGCAGGTGCGACGCGGGAGTCCGGTTCACAGTGCTGCTCATCGATGTCCTCGACCGCCTGCGGAGCGGATGCGCCACACACCTCAACCGCGTCGCTACTGGTTCCTGCCTTCTCGGAGCCGTCCCGACCCAGCAACTTCAACAGCACGGTCGGAGGCAGCATCGAGAAGCCGGGGCCGCGAGGAAGCGCATCGACGAAGGCGCCCCAGGCGGCGATGTCGATGGCCCTTCCACGCTGGCACAGGCGGGCAAGTAGGCGGCAAGTCAAAGCACAAAGGCGGTGGTAAGCCTGCGCGCGTTCGACCAGAAACTCGGGGGTCCAGTGCGAACCGGGGTCGAGCGGCTTGGCATGGCCCATCACTATGAAGAGAGCCAAAGCCTCGGTTGTGGTTGCGATCTCCCGCAACAGCTTGTCCTGGTCCGACGGCGGCGCGAGGTAGGCTTGGTTGACGGCAGCGGAGATCGCGCCCTCTAACATGATGAAATCCGAAAACCGCTGGTCCGGGGTGCGTCCTTTCGGCGATCCCGCCTTTGCTTCCCGAAGCCGCCGGAGCGCCGAAGCACGCTGCTTGTCCGCCTCCTTGGCGATTTCCTCCAGCGCAGTGGGTGAGGGAAGCGGCTGGCAATAGTGCGACCGGTAGCCAGTCGATGAGACCGGGCAATAGCCGAAGCGGACGGCGTGCAGTGCTTGGTCAGCAACACGCAGTGGCACGCCACGAACCTGGATGACGGTTGCGGGTAATTTTTCCCCGGCGGTGGGAGATGCGGTCTTAGAAGCGAGCTGAGAGGAAGCGGCCATCTTTCTTGCCTCTTTGTGTTGGAACCCAGCCTTATCGGCCCGTGCGGCGTGGGTACAAATTACCCTTGCCAGAGGAAGGAGGCAAGAGCTATATGGGAGCAGTCGGGTACAAATTACCCGCTCCGCCCATAGTGCTGAGGTCATGTCCATGGCGATGTCCGTTCACCCCCGCCCCATTTCCGTTCCGCACATGCCAGCTCGTTCCCGCGCGCGCCGCCGTAATGAGGCGCGTCGCTCAATGGGACGGGCGGAGAGTCCTGCGGCGCAGTTTTCGTTGTCCTTGAAGTCGACTGCGGACGATGAGCTGGACGTTGACCTGTTTGCCGGTGGCGGCGGCGCATCGGAGGGAATGGAGCAGGCCCTTGGCAAGCCCGTCGATCTAGCGGTGAATCATGATGCCGCTGCAATCGCCATGCACGAAGTCAATCATCCTCGTACCGAACATTTTCATAGCGATGTGTTTGAGGTCGATCCCGTAATCGCATGTAGAGGCCGCAGCATACGAAATCTCTGGGCATCGCCGGACTGTCGTCATTGGTCAAGAGCGTCAGGTAAGGCGCTGAGAAGTCCAAAAATCAGGGGATTGATGTGGGTTGTTATTAGATGGGCGCGTCTCCCGGATTGGCAACGCCCGAAAGTTATTTACGTCGAGAATGTTCCAGAGATGCTGACCGCAGGCCCCACCGAGGACGAGCCGATCCTCTATCCATTCCCTGACGGCTCCGGGGTTCCACCGGACAGCCAAAGCGCGCCGGCTGAAGCACTGAAAGGGCTCTACTTCCGACAATGGCGGAAGGAGTTGGAGCGGCTCGGGTACCATCTGGAGTTCCGCTGCCTGGCGGCCCATCACTTTGGTGTCCCGACCATTAGAACCCGCCTGTTTATCGTCGCACGCCGCGATGGCGTCCCAGTCGCCTGGCCGACGCCGACCCATGGCGACCCACGTTCTGACGAGGTTCGCACGGGCTTGTTGAAGCCCTACACCCCGGTGTCCACCTGCATTGACTTCTCCTTGCCCTCCAAGAGCATCTTCGGTCGGACGAAGCCGCTCGCGCCCGCCACCTTGGACCGCTTGGCCCATGGTGCGCACCGCTTCATGATCGCATCGTCGATGCGCGACGGTTACGAGCCGTTCGTCGCCACGCTCAACCATGCAGGCAAGGGGTTCCGGGGCTTCGCTTCGACCCAGCCGGCCAAGACCATCACCGCCGCCCGCGACGCCCATGGGCTTGTGCTTGCGGCCACAACGCAGATCACCCAGCGCGGCAGCCGGTCCATCAAGGTTCGGGATCCACGCGTGCCGCACCCGACGATCGTCACCAAGAACGAAAGTGCTCTTCTCACCAGCCACGCGCACCCCCTGTCGGGCGCAGACACTGGCAGCGTCGCCTATCTGGCCCAGCACAACACGGGCGAGATTGGGCACAGCTTGCTGGACCCCGCCTCCACCATCACCACAACGGGCAGCCACCAGCAGCCGGTTACCGCGACCATCCACAAGCTCCACACCCCGAGTGTCGGACAGGGGCTGGAGGGCGCTCACCTTGTGGTGCTCAAGGGTACGTGCAAGGACGGCCGGGCCCTTGATAGATCGGCTCCGGCTGTTCTGGCGTCCGGAATGCACCAGGGCCTCGTCCAGACCAGAATGGAGCCAGTTGGTAGGGCCTTAGACGCTGTGAGCGTTACCTTCGAGGACGCTCTCCTGACTGCTTTCGCCAAGCGACTGCATGAGCAAATTCGGGCCGTGCGGCGGTTCCTGGCGCGCGTCGATTGGAAGAGCACGCGCGGCCTGCGCAAACTACCGCCGGCGGAGCCGGACGCCTTCTTGACCGCGCTCGCTGCCCAACTTGGCTATGTAGGCCCGGCGACCGAACTGCCGCACCTTTTGGGCCTCTGCCGCGTGAAGGGCGAGTGGTTCCAGATCGTCGACTTGTCGATGAGGATGCTGGTTCCGCAAGAACTGAAGCTCATCCAGGGCTTCCCCCCGGAGTACGTCATTGATCGCACTTCCGACGGTCGCAGTCTGACCCAGGAACAGCAGATCGCCCGGATCGGCAACAGCGTGTGCCCGGAGATGGCCCGAGTGCTGGTAGCGGCAAACTCGCCGCCGCGCCGCCGGCTGCAGATCGCCGCCTAAAGAACGCTGTGCGCTACCACCACCTCCCTCACCGTCGAACACGAACAAGGACCTGACCATGGACCGTAGCTCGCGCCCCGAAGTTCGAAATCCTGTTCTCGCCCTGCCGGCTGTTGCCAGGCTGCTCACGCTGCAGCCGGAACTCCGGCTTGCCCTCTCCGATGTCCTCCGCGACCTGTACCTGGACGCGAAGGTGCGCGCCGAGAAGTCTTGGACCAGAAAGAAAGGCCCTCTGGCCGTGTACTGGAGAGCTGTGGCGGTCTATGCGCTCCACATCAGCCGTGCGGTGCGGCCGACGAAAGCGGAACTGCGATCGCGCGTTGTCGATCTCAAAGCAGCGGCGTAAACCTGTTGCGCAGACCGGCGCGCAGCCGGGCAGATCGAGGATCAGGACGCTATGAGCAGCACGCCGCCGGATTCCCGCCCCGACGCCGGCCATGACTGGGGCGCCATGACGCCCGAGGCATTCAATGACTGGATGGACGCCATGGGCTTCGAAACGCGCGAGGAGGCCGCGGCGGCGCTGAGGTTGTCTGTCGAGTCCATCAAGCATTATCGCTCCGGCCGCCGCGGCGACGGCAAACCGGTCGTATACCCGCTCACTCTCGCGCTCGCGTGCACTGCGCTGTTCCACCGCCTTCCGCCGTGGACCGTCCGGCGCTGAGGGAATTCCTTGCGCCACGGTCTCAGTTTGACGGTGTGGCTTCGCGGAAGGACGGCCCCTCCCCACCGGGAGGGGTGATGAAGGGCCGTCTGGAGGCTCAGGGTGCGGACAGGAATGCCTGCACCGGCGCCTGGGTCTCCTGCAGCTCCCGCTCGCCCACGATCACCGCAGGTGTCGTGGTCGCCAGGTAATCGACCGTGAATGTCAGGTTGGGCCGGTCGTCACCCCGGTCCAGTTCGTCGCCGATCTCGTCGGCGATGAACCGGGACCCCTCCAGGGTATGCCCTTCATTCAGGGCATACTGGAGCACCTCAGTGACCCATGATGGAGCCTCGCCGGCAGCCAGCCGCCATCCGGTGAACCATTGGCCACCGACATTGACCAGCTTGGGCACGGCGATCATGGGGATCTTCGCCACCTGACCTTGGCGCGGACCGTCGATCCACGAGACGCGCAGCACCGGCTGCACGACATCGAGGATGCCCGACATCGAGCCATCCTCGCCGATCGGGCCGCTTTCGCCACCGTCCCAGCTCACATCGACGAGCCCGGACAGGATTGAGTCGCGCCAAACGTTATCCAGGTGAAAGTAGGTGAAGCCATCAGACGTGACGAAACGTCGGACGGTCTCTTGCGGGGTGCTCATCGAAGTTCTCCTCGGACGGGGAGCACGCCGGTTCCCATTGGGGAGGCATGGTCCCCATGGGTTTGTGGTGATGTGGGTCAGGCGGCTCTCGCAAGGCGAAGCAGCTTGCTGGTATCGGGTAGCTGGGGTCTGGGCTCCGGGACGTTCTCCCGAATGATCCGACGGAGCGCGTCCAGCGAGTGGGCATAGAGGGCGTCGACCACGGGGCACGAGCCTTTGCCACTCAGCTCGGGCATGCCGAGCGCAACCAGCTCCCGTATCGCGCGCAGAAAAGAGATCTTCTGGACGCGGTAAAGGAACACGATGGCGTACGCACGAGCACGGGGGCTTTCCTCATTCAGCATGGGATCCTCCATTGGCGGGCGCACGACACCCATCCCGGGGCGTGGTCGCCCCGGTGGGGTTAAGTGTCGCTGCCGGCGGAGGGCCGGTCAGCGCGTGCGATGTGGCGAACCTGAGGGACGCTCAGGCAGCCGCTTTGGCCGAAAGCCGTTGCGTGTGCAGCCGCAGGCGGCATCGTCCTCGGTCCAGCCAGGCCCGAGCGAACTCGGGGTCCAGCGTGAAGCCGCGGCGGCCGTCCATTGCGGAGCTTGTAACGGAAAAGCCAGTCCAGCTTGCGCAGGAGTGGTCGAAAAACGCCCAGGCTCCGTCAAGTTCAAGCTGCATCAAGTCTCCTGCTTCCGCGGTGCCGCCCGTACCGACCGGCAGGTCGGTTCGGATCAGGTCGGAGAACTTGGCCTCGTGCGTTCCGATCCGGAACAACACGTCGGCAGCCCGGTCCGTGGGCGACCGTTCCCATTCAACAATCTCTTGGATGTGAACAGAATGGCCGGCCCAGAAGCCGTGCGCCTCGAGCCACTTACGCGCCGGCATTTCGGCGCAGTAGGCGCGCATTGGGCCGCCGACCGCCTGGTAGTCGAAAACGACCAGCGAGGCGGGGATGCCCTTGAGCGTCAACTTCTTCATCGGGAGTCCTCCTTGGACGATGGGGACGGAGTGCGCCCCCACCGGGAGACGCACCCGGTCGGGTTGGTGTTGTGTGCCGCGCACGGAGCGCAGGCGTGAATCAGCGCCGATCAGCGAGCCGGCGGCGTCGCCGGGTACTCACGATAGGTCCGCTGGCCTCCCGCGGCCGAGAGCGACCGGTGGCGGAAGATGTGCTTCCAGGTGCCGTCGGGCTTCTGGGTGGTGCCGAGATACTGCCAGCTATGGCACCCGTCGGTGCTGAGACAGACCGGATCGCCGAACTCGGCGACCAGGGCCGCCCAGGCTTCGTCCCAGGGGGGAGTGCCGGGCTCGGCACAGAAGTTGGAAGCGTCCGCCACCACCTCCGCGACGGGCTCGGGCTGCTGCGGAGGGGCTTCCGGAACCTCGACGGCACCGGCCTCATCGAACGTCGGAAGTTCGCTGTCCTCCTCGGCATCGCAGTCGAGGAGCACATAATCACATCCGAGTTGTCGGGCGCGATCCAGGATGTCGAGCAGGCACTGCGGCACGGTGTAGCTCGCCAGCGCATCGGGTTCCGACACGTAGACGAACCATCCGTAGGCGGTGGGATAGACGACCATCCCCTCGCCACCCTGTTCCAGATGATCCCTTCCCTCCGCGTCCAGGTGAGCAGTCGAGAGGTCAAGGAACTTGCGGACATGCCCCGGCGCCGGCAAGGACGATAGGGCAGAAAACGCATCCACGGCCTTCTGAATGGCCTGCATTGGCTGGGAGAGGTTTCCCTTCCCCCAAGCGCCGATCAGCGCCTCAGCAGCCGCCTGCAGCCCGGCATAGGCCGCCAGCTCGCGCTTGGCCTGGATGATCTCAGAACGGTTCGCAGCATCGTCAAAGCCGGGCGACGTTTCGGCCAAGGCAAAGACGGTGTCGAAGTGCTTGTTCATGGTCTGCTTCCTCGTTGTCGCGAATGGACGATGATGCGAGGAGGCAGTTCTCCCCTGGTGGGGAGGAGACCTCCCCGCAGGGTGTTTGTGTGTCGCGCCCGACTGCTGTCAGGTGAACTTTTCGACGAGGTAGAAAACGGCGATGATGGTGCCGATCGACCCCATTGTCTTGTAAAGTTGGTTGTTCATCGCCTTCATGATTTCAAGGCTACTGTTTCGGATCTCGGTGGTGAGCTCAGCTTTGACCAAGTCGATGCGAGCATTGAGCCGGAGCTCAACGGCATCGACCTTATGGTCGAGCTTGTCAACGCGGCCGTCGAGCTTGTCGATGCGGTCATCGAGCTTGTCGATGCTGGCGTCGAGCTTGTCGAAGCGGCCGTCGAGCTTGTCGATGCCGCCCTTCAGCTCGGTGACAGAAGCCTCCATACCGGACCTCTCCTGTTTGAGCTCCCTGAGAACGCCGCGCAGCGCCTTGGTGAACACCTCGGCATTCGGCGCGCCGCCAGCGCGAAGCTCTTCCTCGTACTCGAACAACCTGTCGACAGACATAGTAGCACAACTCCCTTACGGAAAGAGGAGGGTTGCCGGCCCAAAGGGCTGACCCTCCGGGGCTGTTCGAGGAGGCGGATTTCCCCTGTGTGGGGAGAATGCCTCCCCAGGGGATCATCGGCGACGAGTGTCGCCGGATGCCGTGGCACTGAGGCCGCGGCGTGAGCGCTGGTTGTTTCAAGACCCCAACTAGGTCCTCCAGCCGAAGCTGGACACTTTGCAAACGCTGCAGCATGCAAGCGGCGCTAAGTGAGCCCAATGTACCGGTCCGACGCTGAGTGCGATAGGGCTGCGAATTCCGACATCATCCGGCCACCCATTCCGATTTGATCCCGGCCACTGATTCCGACATCAAGTCGGCCACCCGTTCCGATCGGCTTCCGGCCACCGGTTCCGATTGGGATCCGGCCACCCCTCTGGTTGCGGAGAGGTGGGGGCTGGGATGACACCTTGCCCGACAGGTCAGCATCAACCGATGCATCGCTCTTTCCGTCCCAAGCAGGAACGAAGACGCGATGAGCAAGAAGAGGCTGACGATGAGGCAAATCCGAGAACTGCTGAGGCTCAAGCACGACCCCAGGAAGCTGAGCGACCGGGCCATCGCCCTTCAACTCGGGGTCGCGCGCAGCACCATCCAGGACTACATGGCCCGGATCACCGGCGCCGGACTGGACTGGCCCTTGCCCGAGGATCTCACCGACGCCGTGCTGGAGGAGCGTCTGTTCGGGCGCCCCGACACCCAGACCGGGATCCGGCGGCGCGTCGAGCCCGATTGGCCGACCGTCGCCCGCGAACTCAAGCGGCCAGGGGTCCATCTCCTCATGCTCTGGGAGGAGTATCGCCAAGTCCATCCGGACGGCTATGGGTACAGCCGGTTCTGTGATCTGTACCGCGAGTTCGAACGCAAACTGGCGCCGACCATGCGCCAGCATCATGTCGCCGGGGAGAGGGTCTTCGTGGATTTCTCCGGCAAGACCATTCCCATCATCGACCCGCTCTCCGGCGAGGTGCGGACGGCGGAGTTGTTCGTGGCGGTGCTGGGCGCCTCCAACTACACCTATGCCGAGCCGACCTGGAGCCAGAGCCTGCCGGACTGGATCGGCGCGCATGTCCGTATGTTCACCTTCTTCGGCAAGGTGCCCCGTCTCGTGGTGCCCGACAATTTGAAGGCCGGGATCCAGCGCGCCTCCTTCTACGATCCCGAGGCGAACCCAACCTACGCCCGGATGGCCGAGCATTACCGCGTCGGCATTCTTCCGGCACGCCCGCGCAAGCCGCGCGACAAGGCCAAGGTCGAGGGCGGCGTTCGTCTGGCCCAGTCCTACATCCTCGGGCGCCTGCGCAACGTCCCCTTCTTCTCGCTGGCGGAGTGCCAGAAAGCCGTCAGCGAGGCCGTGGAGCAGATCAACACCCGTGTCATGCGCAAGCTCGGCGTCACCCGGCGCGACCTCTTCCTTCAGATCGAGCTTCCGGCGATGGCGGCGCTGCCCGAGACGCCGTACGAATACGCCGAGTGGAAGCGGGCGCGCGTCAATCTCGACTATCATGTCGAGGTCTGCGGCTTCTTCTACTCGGTGCCTCACGCTCTGATCCGCCAGGAAATCGAGGCCCGCGTCACCGCCAGCACGGTGGAGGTGTTCCATGCTGGCCAGCGGGTCGCCGTCCACGTCCGCCGCTTTGGCGGTGCCCGCCACGCCACCCACCCCGATCACATGCCGAGCAACCACCGCTTCTACGCCGGGTGGAGCGAAGCGCGGTTCCGACGCGATGCCGCCGCCATCGGCCCGAACACCGAGGCGCTGATCCTGGCGGTGCTGGCTAGCCGCCGCCATCCCGAACAGGGCTTTCGCTCCTGCCTGGGCATCCTCAAGCGCCTGCGCGGCGTCGATGTCGCCCGTGCCGAAGCGGCCTGTGCTCGGGCCGTCGAGATCGGCGCGCTGTCCGCCACGAGCCTCGGCTCGATCCTGGACAACAATCTCGACCGCAAGCCCCGGCGCCAAGCCGCCGATGCTCCGCCCCTGCTGCACGCCAACATCCGCGGCGGCGGCTACTTCCATTGAGGACGTCAGCCATGCTGAACCACCCCACCCTGGACACCCTCTACACCCTGGGCCTGCACGGCTGCATCAAGGGCTTCAAGGCGCTGGAGGCCGATCCGGCCGCCGCCACCCTGTCGCACGCGGAATGGCTGGGACTGCTGCTCGACTACGAGACCACGGGGCGCCAGCAGAAGCGCTTCGAGGCGCGGGTCAAACGCGCCAAGTTACGCCAGGAGGCGGCCATCGAGGACGTCGATTACCGGGCAGGCCGTGGCCTCGACCGGGCGCTGTTCCTGAAGCTGGCCTCCTGCCAGTGGATCCGCGACCACCGCCATCTGATCCTCTGCGGCCCAACGGGCATCGGCAAAAGCTGGCTGGCCTGCGCGCTCGGCCACAAAGCCTGCCGGGAAGACTTCTCGGTTCTCTACCAGCGCGTTCCCCGGCTCTTCGCCGCCCTCGATCTGGCCCGGGGCGACGGGCGCTACGCCAAGCTGCTGGCCAGCTTGGCGCGCACTGACCTGCTGATCCTCGACGACTGGGGACCGGAAACCCTGACGGCGGATCACCGGCGTGACCTGCTGGAGATCGTGGAGGATCGCCACGGGCGCGGCTCGCTGCTGATCACCAGCCAAATCCCCACGGACCGCTGGCATCAGGTGATCGGGTGTCCAACCTTGGGCGACGCCATATTGGATCGCATCGTTCACGCGGCGTATCGCATCGACCTCACGGGCGAGTCGATGAGGAAAATCCAGCAGCCGAAGGACTTCGACTGATCCCGCAGGCGCCCGGCGCTCGCCCCCACTTCCCACAGGCCCCTCCCAGGGGCGCCGCTGCGTCAGCTGAGGAGGGCACTCCGCGGCGCCCCTGGGACCCTCCCGTGGAAAGCGGGGACGACCGCTGCGAACGGCACAACCTTGACCAGAAATGTCCCGTCATGGGATGAAGCACGTGACCTGTTGAAGCGACGTCACCCACCTGGCCGACATCCGATCGGTACAGGTGGCCGGGATCAAATCGGAACAGGTGGCCGGATCCAAATCGGAATCCCTGGCCGGATAAATCGGTATCCGCAATAGGGCCGAAAGGCGACGGTTTTGCACGTCTTTCGACCCGTTGGAACTGACCTACCGACCGGCACCGCTGCTGAAGAAGAACCCCCGCTCCGGTCTGTGCGAGAAGCAGGTGGTGTCGCTTCCCGCATCGATCCTGAACGGCTCCGGGGCCGCGTAGGTACTGCGCACCCAGCGGCCGACATACCGGCGCCCGCTGGGCGTTTCCTGGATCTCGAAGTCCGTCACAACGTCGAGTGCCAGGATGACGCGGCCGTTCTGAAAGCAGATCAGTCCAGCCTCGGCGTTGCCTCCGCTCTCGGCGCCGGCGCCGCCGTGGGAGGCCACCACCAGTGCTGCAGCGATGGTTGTCATGAGCATCGACCGCATGTCGCCCTCCCGTCGTGGTGCTTCAGTGTTCAACACCGACGGCAGGTGTTTGGATTTGGGGCAGCCGAACCGGTTGTTCCTTTTTCGGAAGCGGCACTTCGCGCTTTCAGGTCCTGAAGGCGCGCCAGTTCACATCGCCGCGTTCGCCCTGCTTATGGTCAGCCGAAACGATTGCAGCCCGCCTGTACCTGCCTTCCGCGAGGGAGAAAAAAGGCGTCTACCGCGCCGTCGCGCACCGATACTCGAAAAAGCAAAGGCCGGTAACAACCACGAGAACAACGGAGATCAATATGAAGTCTGGTAGTAGTAATTCATTGCCGTCCAGATATGCGAGCGCAGTTGCGGTGATAGAGGATATCGACATTACCAAACACACCCGCGTGAACATCCTTGCTATCGACGCATGGGATGTCATTCTGTCCCCTCCTCGAGTGCAGCCTAGCAACAACAAGCACATCACAGAACACGGCGGTACTCGCGTGCGGCGGCTTGTCACCCTCTTCAGCCGTAGCGGGCCTCTATTAGGCGATGATACTGCTCGAAGCAGTGCAGGAGTCGTGGATCAAACATCGTCGGTCGGACCCGCTCGTCCCCGCGGAGCATGATAGCGACGGCCTCATCATGGCTCAGCGCTGGCTTATAGGGCCGGAGCGACCGCAGGGCGTCGTACACGTCCAGCAGCCTCACGAGGCAGCCGGCAAACGGAATGTCTGAGCCGACCAGATTGAAGGGGTAACCGCTTCCGTCAAAGTTCTCGTGATGGGAGAGCGCCATGGCCGCCGCCACCTCACACACGGGCTGCAGACGCAGGTATCCCATAAGGGTGTGCTGCTTCATCACATGACGTTCATCGACGGAAAGGGGGCCACCTTTCAGCAGGATCCCGGCCGGAACCCAGAGCTTGCCGACATCGTGAAGACATGCCGCACGGGCCCAGCGCTGGGCGGTCTCAATGCTGAGTCCGACATGAACGCCAAAGGCCTCGACCAACATTCCTACGCGCTCATTGTAGGCGCCCACCCCAGCGGTATCCTCCCCGAACAATTCCTGGGCTTGCGCAATGGTGTGCCTCAGGCTCATCGCCGCTGCCGGCTCGCTGACGTCGACGCGGCGAAGCGTGGATGCCGATTGTCTCAAGGTACCCCCCTTGTGTTTGGAGGGGACTCTAGCAGCGCGGCCGACACCAGCGCGCCGCTGAAAGGCGCAGCGATTCGACGTCTTTCGGCACCGTGCGTCGTGTGACTGGCCAGCGGCCTAACCAGGAGGATGAGCTATCGGCGATCGAGCCACATGACGGTGACCACCTTCGCCGGAGAGGGCCCCTGCGTCAGGCTCACGGCCACGGCCGCGTCCCGGCCGCCCACGCGCCGGCTGAAGTTCACCCGCCATTCACCGTCGGCCGCGCCGGGCTCGACCTTGTAGGGCATGCCCTTGGAGATAATCTCCAGGGCCTCGCGCTGAGCAATGTCGCGCTCCGACATTCGGTCGCTGTAGGCATGGGCCGTAAAGATCACTTTCTCCTCCCGCAAAAGATCGACGGCGAGACGCGCCAGATCGTCCAGACGCGGCGCTGACCATCGGATCGGCCGCCGGAACAGGAGGACCTGCGCCGGCGTCGACGGCTTTTGCGGCCGCGGCAGAACGAAGCTCGGAACGGTAGTCTGGGACCGCGTATTATGAGCGGGCAGCATGGGCGATCTCCATGATGACGGAGGCTCCATCGGCGCGCAGGGTGTGCGCCAGTCGGCGGGCTCGCTGTTCAGCGATGCCCGGGTCGGCGTAGCGGCGCTTCAGAGCGCCCCCGTAACCGGAATTGACGAGGAGCCACGGGAAGGTTGGGCAACGCGCGCTGTCGTCAGAGACAGACACTCGAGAGCGCGGACCGTTCAGGATGCCGAAACCTCTCATGGTCTTCTCCGTTTCACGCGACCGACTGCAGCCCATCGGGCTCGAACCGGCCAACGCCTCCCCGCAGGTAGGTCAGGCTCTGTTCGATGGCGATCCACCGACGCTGCAGGCGTTCCGCGACGGCCGCGGTCGTAAGACTGCCCGCGAATGGGTCGCACACCGTGTCACCGGGCTCTGTGGTGAGCTTGATGAAAGGCTCGACGATCGCCTCGGGAAAGCGAGCCGGGTGTGCCGGCAGTCCGTGGTCGCGGCAGTAGCGCTGGTAGGCGCTGTTCGAGGCGGTGTTGGGGGCGATCACGAGATTCGACATGATACTGCCCCCGTTGTCGGCTCCGAAGGCACCTTGGGCCAGTACATGCCCCGACGGCCGCACTGCGCCCCTCTCGCCACCTTGTGCCAAGCGCTTCTGCATGGCTTCGCTGTACGGCTGGAGGCAGTGCCGGTTGTTGGCCTTAGGGCTTTCTGACCGCGACAACCACCAGAGGCTCTCGACCTTCTGCGCAAGCCGAACTCGCTTGACCGTGACCCACTGCGCCGGCGACGGCAGGGCGGCCGGATTGTGCCAGTGGCAGCGCTGGGCAACGTGGAAGCCCAGGTCGTCCACCAGCTTCAGGATAAGGCGCTCTTGATACAGGCTGAGGGCCGGCCTTCCGGGTTGCCACGCGTCGCCGAGGTTCAGGACCAGCGAGCCGTCGGGTGTCAGGCAGCGGTGAAACTCCCTGGCAAGGCCAGTCATCCAATCCAGATACGAACCGACGTCTTCAGCCGTCTGGTAGTCCTTCGTTGTCAGGATCGGATATGGGGGGCTCGTGAAGATCAGGTTGAGCGATTGATCCTCGATGTGGCCGAACGCGCTCTCGGCCTGCGCCCATACCGCTGCGCCATTTTCCGTCTCGTAGACGGTGACCACGATGCCGGGCATAGCGAAGCGGAGGTCCTTCTTCCCTTTCGCAGTGAGACGCCAGAAGTTCCGAACCGATCCATCCAAGTGTCCGGCCAGGAGTGCCTTCTGGCGGCACCACCGTACATCCCGGTCGAAGGCGCGGTAGGTGCCGGATGGCAGTTGCACGGTCTCGCGACGCTGCTCCTCGGAGAGCTTCAACCGGTCGGCGACGGCGGTCACCGCCTCCGCCGCCGTGAGCCCCTTGGGAGCGTCGTCAAGGACCTCCAGCAATGGAAGCAGAAGCTGGCTCTGTCGAGTGCGGTTGGTCATGCTTCCGTTCCTCAAAGAGCAAGAGCGAACTGGCCGGTGGTGACCACCGAAGCCATGTGGGGCTGCACCGCCGACGCCGGGCGCGGTTCCGGCCGGACGGCACCCTGCGCGCGCCGCGGGGCCCTCGGTGGCGCGTGGTCAGTCGTGGCCGGCGCGGCGCAGGTCGGAGAGACCGGAGCGGGATGTGCGGCCCGTTGAATGGTCTCGCTTAGGGACACGAGATGGTCGACGAGGCTCGTGCTGCCCTCCAGCACGTCATCCAGCGCCACCATCACCATCTCGCTGGCTGGCAGGATGGGGTCGGAAAAGCTCATGAAGAGGCACCAGCGGCCAGCCGTCGGCCAAGGGAGGGTGAGGCTGACGCGGCACCCAGTTGTGCCGTCGAGCCGCTCTTGAAGGCACCTCACGCCGCGCTCCAGTTGCTCGTAGAGCGCCTCGGCGCCAGGGAGCCCGAGCCTTGCACAGGCTTCTCGGACGGTCTTCCAACCAGCGTCGGAGAAGGAATTTGGGAAGAACCGCATTACCGCCTCCCTCACAGAGCGAGCGCAAGCTGGCCGAAGTCGGCAGCGTGCTTGCAGGAGCGGGATGGGCGGCGGAGCGGGAGAACTGCAGCAGATGTGCGCGACGGAAGCGGCACTACGTTGCTCCCGGTGAGCGGAGCGAGCACCTTTCCAAGGGCGCGCCCCAGGGCGTGGAAACAACTCCACACAGCGCCCTGCCCTAGCAGTTCATGCGCGGCGGTGGCGGAGCGGCCGTTGATGATCGCAGCGGCGAGGTCATCCGGGATCGACTTGACCCGGGCGTGCTCCGCCGGCGTCAGCAGGCGGGAGAGCGAAGCGTCGTGGGGGGCCTGCAGGGACGGCTCGCTGGTCCGGTGCTTCCAGTACGACCGGCCGATCGTGCCGATGGTGGTGTTGTCGGCGGTCACGATGTTGCGCTTGAAGCTGTTCCCCTTGGTCGCCTGCGCCTCAGCGTGCCGATCCAGATAGGCATGATCCTGCCAACGCGGATCGCCCGGGGGCACGTCTTCAAGGATGTCCCCCAGCCGGGTGGCGGAGCCGGGTTGCGCTGGCACCTCGAAGGTATCCGGCGCCAGTCCCTCGCTGATGCCGATCAGCGTCCAACGCCGACGGGCTTCGATAGCGCCAAATTCCGACCCGACGAGCGGCACTTCAAAAACCCTGTAGCCGAGGCGCTTGAGTTGCGTGCGAATGATTGCGGCGGAGGCCGTCGAGGCGTACTGGGGGACGTTCTCGATCGCCGTGATCGGCGCCTCCGACGCGCGCAGCAGCG
Organism: Azospirillum oryzae; assembly: GCF_008364795.1. Classification (GTDB taxonomy): domain Bacteria; phylum Pseudomonadota; class Alphaproteobacteria; order Azospirillales; family Azospirillaceae; genus Azospirillum; species Azospirillum oryzae. The sequence goes on from NZ_VTTM01000017.1 coordinate 21,549, forward strand.
TGAGGTATGCGTGGCAAAGGTGCCCCGCCTGCTCGTCCGCTTCCGGCATGGTCAAGCGCTTGCGTGCCCGCCCGGCGACACTCGCCGCGGTGCACGGCAGCCCGGCCAGGAGGACGGACAGCTTGGGCATGATCTCGGGCTCGATCTCGTCGATGCTGGCCTCAATGCTCATCCGGCAGCCCTTAGTCGCCGGATTGGCGGTGACCGCCACGTCCAGCCCCTCAGGATCGATGTCGACAGCCAGCGCCGCCTCAGTCGCGATACCCGCCTCGTGCAAGCCGGCATGGACGGCATGGTCGATGATGCCGGCGCCGATGCACAGGGTTCCGACCGACAAGGGGCGGCCAGCGCCGAGCCGATCCCGCAGGTCCGCTTCGCGTTGCGCCTGAGCCACTGCCAGCGGCGGCAGCGTCACCTCGATCTCGCGCTCGCGGTAGATGACGCGGACCTTCTCCGCGGCCCCGAACACACGATCCAGAATGGCACCTGCAAGGTCGATGATAGGGCGGATCACGCCGCCCGAACGGCGGGTGCGGCTGCTGACCATGCGCTCACCGTCCGGGCGCAGTTCGAGGACGATCTTGCGTCCCGCGGCGTCGGTGCGGAGGTGAAAGCGAGAGCCGGGCTCAAAAGCAACAAGCGATAAGCGCGGTCCCTCAAGCCAGAGGCGGGACTTACCCTTGTTGCAGCCAATGCGGGCGTGGGCGATGTGCATGATGGGGAACCGATGCGGTGTGGGGATGGTCCAAATCCTGCCATATCGTACAGAGCGCAGCAAGCACAAAATCGTACAGAGCGCATAACGCAGCGTCTGGCCAATGGCGACGACTGGCGTCAGCATCGGACGGAGAGTGCGCCCCGTCTGACAAAGACACAGGATCAAACCAAGAACAATGATGATGCTCGCGCTATCACTGTTCTCTGTTCCGAATTCCCGGTGTTTTACCGATACTTTGGGCAGGCACCACCCCGCCGCACGCTCTCAACGAGGATGGCTATGAACGATCCCAGCTACGGCAAGACCATGGGCAGCCTACTGACCCTGTCGGAACTGCGCCAGGACCTCGCCACCGCGATATTGGCCATGGGCGACCTGATCCACCTGATTGGACGCTCTGATCTGGCTGAGCAACTGGTGGGCGCACCACAGGGGCTGTCCTACCTCGACAACATGGAACCAGAAGCGCTTGATCTCACGTCTCTGGAGGCTGCCCAAGCGATGGAGCGCCTCTACCACGTCTGCTTTGAACCGAAGCTGGGCATGAAGTTGGACGCGCTCGGCGGCGACTTGCTAATGCTGGAAGGTCTCATCGGAGCCCTTCCCAGCGAGTTCCCAGGCGAGCCGGTCAATCTGCCCCGAACCAAGGAGCGACTGCGTCGCTTGCACAGCGCTGGCTGGGCGCGCAGCACCATTGCGTTCATGACGCGCTCAATTGCGGATGGGGACATCGACGAGGGCTCCAGGCGGTGTTGGGCCCTGACCGTGGCCGAGATCGCTGCGATTGCGCAGATGGACGAACGCTCGGTGCGGAACAAGGTAGGCCCGGCCAGTCGCACCCCTCTGCGGTCCGTTCCCCACCCGCTCGGAATGAGCCGTCTTGTTCAAGTCGATGGCTTCGAAGCGTTCGGCTGGCTGATCGGCCGGCGCATGTTCCGGCCGGTGCCGCTCGACCCGGGCGTGTTCCAGAAGGCTGTCGCCAGCCCGGTAGACCGCCACCACCTCGGTATGGTCCTCGGCATTCTCGGCTGGTCGAACATCGGCCCGACCAATTACCTCGCCAAACGTCTTGGCTGGATGGTTGGCGAGGTGGAGGGCTGGATCAAGCACGGCCCCACCAAGGAGGAAACGAAGGCACGAAAGCTGGCGGGCCTGCTCGGCCTCGATCCTGACGCCTTGGCCGCCTCCGTCGTTCGGCTTGGACGCTGACGGTGGAGGGGACCGTGGCCTTCGATTTGTCCAAGCACGCTTCTGACCGGTCCCAGCAGCGAGCGATTCCGCCCGATGTGGTGGAGGTACTCTGGGAGTATGGCTCTGAGATGCGCCGGCGCGGCGGCGACGTTCTCTTCTTCGACAAGTCCGCCCGCCAGCGCCTATGCCGTGATCTGGGCTCGCAGGCGCTCCGCCGCTGCGCCAAGGCGCTCGCCTGCTACGCCGTCGTCGACGACAACGGCCGGATCATTACGGTGGCGCACCGCCGCTTCCGCTTCAAGCGGCCTTAACGCGCCGCACGTTCCTCACCGTTCAATCCCGACATGGAGTAACGCCGTCATGGAGACGACGAACACCCCCCGCATGTCTGCCCTCTTCCGCCAGCTCGCCGCCGTTGAGCAGCAGCTCTGGGAACACTTTGGTGTGAAAGACCAGGGTCAGTATGCCGCCCAGCTCGTCGCCCAGGCCCTAGGGGCGCGCAAGCTGGCCAACGGGGTCAACAAGGGATACGACCTCCACCATGAGGTCTACGGGCGGATCGAGGTGCGCTCACGTCGCTACCCGCTCGACGGCCGGCGCGAGGACCGCGCTCAGGTTCCAGTAGTGAAGGCCGGCCATTTCGACTATTTCCTCCACCTAGTCTTCGACCAGACGTTCTCCGTAGTCGGCGCCTACCTTTGCCCGCACGATCGGATCTGCGAACTGGCCGCGGGCAGCAAGAACCGCTGTGTCCGCTACGCCGACGGGTTGGCCTCGCCAAGCGCCATCGACATCACCGGGGCCGTGCGGCAGGCCCAGACGGCAACCTGATCCACGTCAGGAGCAGGCCGGTAGGCGTGATCTGTCTCTGGAGGACATTGCGTCATAGGGGAGATAGCCTTCTCGCCCGTCAGCCAGCCGCACCTTGGCGGCCCAGCCGTCGCCGCAGGCCTTGTTACCGGCCAAGTCCACCAGGGTATCCCCTGGAAGGCGCGCAATCACGGTCTGACGATCCGCTTCAAAGACCGGAGCTCCTCCGAGCACGACCATAACCTGCAATCCGCGGCGTTGGCTCTGTGCAGGTTTGGCCGGAGCATCGCCATTCGTGGGAGCATCGACGGATTGCACGTTTGTCGGCGTGCCCGGCGTACCGCCCGGACTATCGAGGCAATAATCGGTCAGCCGTTGACGGTCACGTGAGGACAGGGAGGTCAGCGAAACCAGTCCCACACGCCCATCGGAGAGACGGATGCCCACCGGCTTGTCTGCAGGAAGGCCGCAGAACTGTCCGTCGGCGAGCGGGACAAGTTTGCCGCCGGCCAGCTTGGCCATCTCCTCGCTACCGTCGAGTGAACGGACGGTAGCGCCGCCGGCCGCCGTCATGACCTGCCGGGTGCGCCGAACATGCGTGTCGCTGGAAGGGGAGGAATCCGACCCGGAAACCAGAAAATAACCAAGCCCAAGAATGACGAGCACACCGGCGGCAATGACTCCTGGGATCAGTGAGGCGCGGGCTCCCCCTGCAGCTGGCGATGCCGTGTTGTTCACCACGACGAATGGCCCGGTATTCGTCCCTGAACGCGTCCGAGCATTTCCGGCACGCGGCGCCCCGAAGACCGATGCCGGTTGAGGCTGGGCAGCAGGTTGGGCGCGCCGCGGCGTCGACGGCTTGGTAAGCGGTGGAGGAGGCGCAGCGCGTTGCCGTGACTTCTCCGCAGCGCGTTCCTGTTCCCGCGCGCAATAAGCGCAGCTGTCGCCGATGAATTGATGCTCTGGGTTCGTGGAGCACGTCTTCACCTGGCCGGTGAGCGCATCGAGCAAATCTCGCCATTCGACCATGTTGGGCCGGTCGGCTGGCCGCTTGGTGAAGGCTCGGTCGAAGGCCGATCGAAGCGCCGGCGGAAACCCTCGGTGTATGCTCTGGACGGTGGGCACCTTCCTTGGCTCGGGACGGTCGTTCCGATACGGGTAGATCCCTGCGACGATGGCTCCAGCAATGTCGGTTGGGTCGCTCTCACGCGATGCGGGGCCCGGCCTGCCCTGGAACGGGTGGATGCCCTCGTTCAGGAGCTGGAACGCGATGACCGCGAAAGCGAAAGCGTCCTGTTCTATACCGAGCCGTCCGGGCGTCGATGAGTGTCCTTCCGGCGCGAGATATTCGATGGTGAACATCTCAGCGGGGTAGACATCGGCACGGCTGCGGATCGAGAACCCGTCGCAGTCGATCAAGCCGATGAACCCGCTATCTCGGTATACCAGGACATTGGGCGGCTTCAGATCGATGATGCTGTGGCCGGCGGCATGCACGTCGGCAGCAACTGAGGCAAGGTTGCGCGCCACGAAAAGGCGGAAGCCAAGGTCGTCGCGATGGCCGGCCTGGCTACGTGCTGCGCGAGTGAGGATTTCTTCGAGTGTCGTTGCGCTCGACAGGTCGACGCGGCGCATGCGGTAGCCAAGGAACCGCCCGGAGCCGTCCCTGACCAGAGCGTTGGGCCACGCCAGTTCCACCACATCGGTGCCGTTGTGCTGGACGACGGCCTGCTGCGGTGGCGCCGCAAGCATTGCCGCGACTTTGCCTGCGAGACCGTCGTCGGGTTTGTGGTAGAGCTTGACCACATGACGGTCATCGCCGACGACGCGGCGGACGCTTCCGGCGCCGCCGGCGCCAATCTGGCCCGACTCCACCGTGATCGGCTTTCGCTGAGCGCCTGATCCGTCGTGGAGAAACAGTTGCATCAGTACCTCCGTGCCCAGACCAGCGTCTTGTCGTCCGGGTTGTGCGTCGCCTTTTCCGAGGCCAGGGACGCCGCCAGCGCCTTTGCTCCGTCAGCATGGTTGACGCGGCGAAGGTGCCGATCCACCGCTTCACAGAAGCCAGCTTTCGGGCTTCCGTCTGCGTGAAGGGCGAAGCCGGCCGCACCGTCGGTCATGAGCAGGATGCTGGTCACACCCCTCAGCGGGGTTATGCGCAGATGGTCTGCCCAGCATCTCTGGGTAACGAAGAACGTCTCGTTTGCGTATTCACCGTTTTCCGGCGCCGATACGGACGCGCCCTTCCAGTTCGCCGCGCCGTCCTCAGCGAGGCTGACGCTGGCAGCTGCTGCACCATCTCCGATATGGAGCACGAATCCATCTCCCTGAGGGAGCAGGACGGCCGCAACGACTGTTGTGTGATAGTCCGAAAGGGGGAGACCGGCCCGAACCGCTTCTTCCTCCAGGCACTGCCGCGCGTGGCGCACGGCAGCGGTCGCCCAGACTACCAGCGGCACGCTGGCGGTACTGCTCACCCCGCGCAGGTTGTCCAGCAGGGCGCGCACCATGAGACCAGCCCCGACTTCGGCTGAGGCCGCGCTGCCAGCACCATCGCAGACGACAACGATTAGCGCGCCATCCACGACGTCGAAAGCGTAGGCGTCTTGGTTCGGGAGTCCGGCGCGGACATGCGACGGCCCGACCACGGAGGCACCAACAACGCGCCAAGGCGCTATATCCGCTCCGGAGACGCGATCGGCTCGTGCAGGGCTGGTCATTCCGGTCAGGTCTCGATGGTGATCATGCGGGGAGCCTCGATCTGCATCTTGGTGCCCGCGGCGGCTTGGCTCGCGCTGCTGACGCTCGCCGAAAGCCAGACGAACAGTTCGCGGAAGGCGAGCCCGTGCAGCCGCAGCACCCCTTTTCCTGGCGCGTTGAAGGCAGCGAGCTTCTCCGTGCTGGCGCCCTCGACGGCTAGAGGGAACACGATGGCTTTCTTGTCGACCGCCGCCGTTCGCATCTCCTCCGCAGCATCCTCCCAATCCGCATCAGTCGGTTCGCCATCCGACACGATCAGCACCCACGGACGGGTGTACGGAATGCCCATGTTCCGGAGACTGGCTTTGTAACTCTCCAACTCGGAGAGCGCCAGGCGGGCGCCAGCTCCGAGCGGGGTCGAACCGTTCGCGTAAATGGTTGGGGCCTGGAAGTGCATGGCGTCGGTCCAAGGCGTCATCACCTGGGCCAGGTTGTCGCGGCCGATGCAGACGATGCTGACGGCAACGCGATTCCGTGCCACCGGGTCCGCCTTCAAGGCTTCCTCAAACGCCATCAGTCCGTCGTTCAGCGATTGAATGCGTTTGCCGTCCATAGAGGAGGAGGCATCCAGGACGAGGATGCAAGGGGTACGCTGGGACGTATTCTCTTCGAGCTGGGCCTCAAGTCCGGGGATACCGTTCATGCCATTTCTCCAGGATGTGCGCAGTCCAAGAACCAAGGTCCGGCGCAGGTTGGAGAGACCATAGCTTGGGCGGCTTTTCGGGCGCGCCTCCAAAAGACGATGAAAATCGTCGCTTTTCTCTGGTGCCCCGGTCACGAGCGACGAAGTGCGGGTGTGTCGTCCGAACGCGACGCCGGCGGTTAGGGCGGCCGGTGGCGCCCCCCCCACCATCGTCAGGCAGGGACGGAGAAGACACGCCCCCTTACGGGGGCGCTCTTCACGGGTTTAGGTTGGTGTTGTTCGATGTCAGCTGGATCATCTGTAAACGTCGGTGTTCTGCTTGACCACGGACACGGCCTTTGCCCGCAGCTCCGCCCCAGCGTTATGAGGTAGGGTCATTGCTGCTGGCGGAAGTCGCCGGCCGGAGCACCTTCAGCACATGATCGGGCGGGAACCCGACAATGTCGAACCCTTCGAAGCCAATGGCGACGCAGGCATCCGATTCACGCTCGACCTCCACCACCTCCATGTAGAGGCAGTCGAAGGCCGGGTGGTTGTGGCGAGGATCCGCATAGAGGTCCCCTTCGAGGTCGACGAAATCGCCAACTTGCAAATCGCTGCTGGCGACGAGAACGAGGTTCGTCATGGATTGCCTCCTTAAAAGCTACTGGGGAGGCACACACCCACTGCGGGGAGGCATGCCTCCCCAGGAAGGGTGGTTGAGATCAGAGAACTGCAGTCCAGCCTTGCAGTCGGCAGACGGCCGAGAACGCAAGAATGGCCGCATTGTCCCCGCTGTAAGTCCCAACCAAATCGCTCTCCGCTTCGGGATCGGCGAGATTGATCAGGTCACAGGTCTTGGTGGCGCAAACGCCGCCGTTCACCTCGGACACCCGGTAGAACGTCCGGCGGTCCTCCGAGGCGATGATCAGCGCTTTGTTGGCGGTCAACACGATGCCTGCCGGGGTTGGGCCACAGCAGTACCTGTTGACGAAGCCGGCCACCATCGCGTGGTTATGCCACAGCTCCTCAACCCGGCTGGCCTGAGATCGCTGTCCGAACTCCAGGCCGAAGTGCTCTGCCAGTTCCCAGACCGACTGATGGGCACCACAGACTTCCGTGTCCGTGTGCTTCAGGATGCAGCTGAACCAGAAACTGTCTTCCGACACATTGAGGCAGTCGCACTCGGTGGAGACGTCGTCGTCGTCGATCTCGCTGGGCTCTTCATCGCAGTCCTCGGCGTCCTCGTCAGACGGCGCGGGTTCGGTGTTGAGCCAAACGGCATCGTAATCGAACTTCTTCACGCGGAGCAGATCGTGCTCCTTGACCAAGCCGGCCAACCTGATGATCTCGCGGGCTTTGGCTTCGTCGATGCTGAAAACGACCACCGCAGGAATGGTTGAGTACTCGCTCGAGGCGCTGCACTCGGCGGTGTAGGTCTTGAGATCAGCCATGATGTGAACTCCTGTCGTGAAAGCGCTGGCAGAAGACACACCACCCCTGAGGGGAAGGAGGCCTTCCCCAGCGGGTTTGGTCTGAGCAAGATGAGGGTGTCGCGCTCGGCTGCAGTCCGCCGGGCAGGACGTATCCGCAGGGCCGAACCCTGCGGTTTGGTGTGGCAGGGACCAAGCCCGAAACCACAACGAGGCCCGAAGACCAAGGCTGCTTCGCCCAGATGGGCCAGGACCAAAGCTTGTCCTGCCAGCTCAGTGCCGGATCGAGCGACCAGGCGAACCTCGCCGCTCGACGAGCCGCCGCGTCATGCAGACGGCCCACTGTGATGCACGGGGCATCAGGAGTGCACTCAGTCTAATGGAGCCAGCGCCAGCGTTCAAGATGGACGCCGGACACGATGCAGGTGCCGTCACCGACTGCCAAGAGCACGGTCACGCAATCACCGAAGGGAGCCACGCGGCAAGACTGCGGTCCCGCACAACGCGAGCCGCCTGGAGCTCCCCCGCTGTCTCCCAGCGTGCCCGCGTGAGCACGGCGCCGGCGAACTCACCCTCCGGCCCATGGCGAAGCAGAAGCGCGAAACCCGGTTCGTTCACGACCCGCAGCCCGACATTACCCGGAGCGATGTGCCGCAGTTCCTCCCCCGTCAACCTTCTGCAGGCGACGTGCTCTTTCCAAGCGTGGCGAAGCATAAGGAGCGCGTCCAAGGGGGCACCAGCCGCTACCAGACGGTCACGGAGCACCCAGAAGGACCGTCCGCCCTTAGGGCGATCAGGATCGGACAAGAGATCATCGGCCAAGTCCCGGTAAGACGGTCGCCAGAGGAGCCACTCGTAGAAGGGAATGGCGCTGGGAGGGCTCCGATCGCAGCCTGGGGCCGGCGCCGTCCGGAGGTCAACATCGTCGACCATGTCGGGCGGATTGGCTTTCACCTCCTCCCATTGCTCTAGGATCACACGTTCAGCCTCTGCCGCGGAGACGCAGAACCACTCCGTGACGCGGGTCAGGTCCGTCGCATGGTCCGATAGGGCCACATGGACAGCCGCCTCGATAGCCGGAGCGTGGTCTCCGCACTCCACCTGAAGCAGTACTGCGAGACGCTCTGGATTTCCCGTCTGCAGGTCAGCGCACCGGCCGGTCGGGTCGACGCTGTGGCCGATCTTCACCGGCCCGACCGCCGAGGGACCAATCACATAGACAAACACCTATCCCTCCACGGGGCCTGACGACTCTACCGCTCAAGGGTTCGGCGGTCGATTATGGCCAATCAACTCTCCGCGCCCGCGAGACGCACGCTGGCTCACGCCGTTCCTCTGGCACAGAAAAGGCCGGACGCCCATAGGCTCCGGCCGAGGAAGGATAGGTGGTGAGCTGTGCTCAGTGCAGTGAGGTCGTCGGCTTTGGAAACGGGTCCGGCACTGTGCCCTCAGGGTAGTAGGTCTTGGCTTCGGCGATGATCTGGCGCGTTGTGCCATCGGTCGTCACGGTCATCAGGATGTCGTACAGGTCCTCCTTCGACATCGGCTGTGAGCCCTCACGCACCTCGATCTTATTGCGGTCCTTGTTCCACTCGGACACCGATTTGCCGTCAGCCGGGTTCCAGACCCGCCCCACGGCGTCGACGATCTCCACCTTTGTGAGCCCGTCGGCCGCTTCGGTCAGCAGCGTCTCAATGAGGGCAGCCAACCGGACTGGGTCTTCTTGCCCCATCGCCTCCTGATAGGCAGCCAGCGCCTTCTCGTAGGCGGCAAAGGCCAGCGGCTTGTGACCCTCCAAGCCCGGGACCGTCACGGTATCGCCCAGAAACTTGCCCAATCGCTCCATCGCCTTCGCCGCTCCCGGCCAGTCCATCTTCACCAGGTCGAGTATCTCTTTGACGCCCTCAGAGGCATCACCGCCGGTCGCTTTCCGGAACTCCTTGAGCATGTCGTCGTCTTTAGTCACAGTAGGTTGCCCCGATGCGCCCGCGCGCCGCCCATGGTTGCTGCTCAGCTCAGAACTCGCAAAAACGAGCGTCCGGGCGCAACCATACACCCGGAGCCTGAAATCGGCGAGCGGGGAATCGTTACGACCGGGTAAAATCCTTGCAAATCCTTAGGCGCCAAAGCAGCCAAGATCATTAAGCACAAGCCACTCAGACCGGACAAGGAGATATCTGCGAGAACGGTTGACCGCGCGACTGAAGGGACAATATGCGCGCTGCGGCGCCCACTCAGGAACGGCCGTACTGTGGCGCCCGTTGGTCTCCTTGGACGCGGCGCACCAGCATCTCCCTCAACCTCGCCTGAGAGCAGCCGGCGGTCACAAATTCGATAGCGGTCACCTGTCCCGCTTCGAAGGCCTGCCCTAGGAGAGCGCAGTCGGCGATCTTCTGATCGGTGTCCAGCGAGACCGTAACGAAGCCTGACTGTTGCGCGACCCGCAGGCCGAAGCCGCAAAGGCCAAGCACACCGACAACCAACATTGCTTTCTGAACCACGCGCCGAATGCGAGGGGAGTGGTCGAACAGGCTTATCACACACTCCTCCCACCCCAACACCCATCGACTGAAGCGAAGGGCCGTGTTTGGCCCCTCAACGCCTTCCAGCATTATGCCGCCTGCGTCGCTTGGGCCTCAGTGCGGCGCCAGTGATCTGCCCAGAGCTCGACCACCGCTGCCGGCTTCAACAGTGCCACACGCGCCCAGGCCACGCCATAGAGCGTCGGCATCCGGACGTAACCATGGGCGGCCACATCCCGGCCGGCAAACCGTGGGTCTGTCGTAAAGTTCAATATTGTCCCGTAGACCGACAGCTGCACAATGTCCGAGAGGAACACCCGCGGCAGCCGCCGGGTCTTCGTGTCCACCGGCACCAGAAGTCCTGCGTCCGACATGAACACCTGATCGGGTCGACCGAGGAGGGGAACAGGCAGGTTGGTCCGGACCTCCTCCTCCGACAGGACGAGACGGCCACGGGCCAACTCCGCCGGCATGTTCTCACGGCGGAGCCAGAGAAGGCGGTCCGCGTCCTCACGCTCCCGCACCCGGTTTCGTATCTTGCCAATCACAAGACGTTCCATAGCGGCTGTCCTTTCCAGGGGGGCCTATCCAGGGGGCGTTAGCCTACTGCGAGGAAGCGGCGAACCTCGGCGTCGAAGCGTTCGTGTTCAGCGATGCCGGCCTGACGGCGAGCCTCATTGGTGAGGGCCGGAGGAGGACCGCCGCAGGCACTCTTGGCCAGCTTTGTCGCGGACACCGCCCGCATTCGCCCCCACCGCTGCACCGCAGGGCCATTCTCCAAAGTCGCAATCGCCTTCATCGGGTGCCGAAGGAACTCCTCGAAGGTCAGGCCCACCTCGTGGAAGCGGCACGCGACGAACAGATCGCCATAAAGCTCCAACTCTGCGTCCAGCATGCCTGCCTCCTGAGGTGTGCGTTGCCTGTCCAGGGGGCGCGCGGCCGTCCGCTCACCCTCTGTGTTCAGCCTACGGATTTTCCCGGAAACGCAAGTCCTCGCCTCCCTTAGAACTTTGCGGTGTCTGCCTCCAAGGCAGCCTGCCGCTGTCGAGCCCCCTCCTCAACCTGGCGGTAGGCGGCTCCAAGTACTGCCATTTTCGCGACCATACTGCTTCGCGATCGCAAAGGGCCAAACTTCTCTTCCAGATCACTGATGAGCACCCTTTCCCAATCCTGCGCATCGGGGAAAGACGTCATCGGGTATTGGGCCGTGTCGCCTCGCGGCACGTTCTCGTCCATCCGCCGGCGGCTCCCTTTTCCTCCGAAGAACCTTACTTTCGCCCACCGGATTGAGATCGCCACATTCCGTCGCTCAACCCGCGCCAGATAGCGGTTGTGTTCGGATGACGGCCTTTCCTGGCGGACACGCTCACATTCTCCGTAGAAGCCCGATGAGAGTCCCCGGGCCTCAGTTTCGAGCACATCGCCCTCGGACAACAAAAGAGCTCTCAACAGGTCCGTAAAACTCGCTCCGGTCCGCTCCCGCAGAGCTTTGATCTCATCTTCAAGGGTCATTTTTCCTCGGGGGGGTCTGCGCAAATACCTAACCATCGGCGCAGACCCACCCCCCTGCGCAGATGGGAGCAGGGCCACATCAAAGCAACGGGGGAAACGAGGTCTGCGCAGATCATGATCTGCGCAGACCGGGGGGGCTGCGCAGATAAAGCCACGCTATCACTACCCCCGAGCACATTCAAGGGCGGTCTGCGCAGATCATGATTTGCGCAGACCGGGGGGGCTGCGCAGATGAAAACCACCAATGTATCTGAAGTATGGTTGTTCTTCCGGTCATCTGCACAAGAACGACCATGGTCTGCGCAGATTATGATCTGCGCAGACCGGGGGGCTGCGCAGATGGGAACCCCATGGTGTACGGCACGTTATGAAGCGCTGGCTCAGCTAGTGCCTCTTTTGGCTCCGGCTAAATACCCAAATGGGGCTGCCTGCAGCCCGACCTGATGCCCATGGATATGCTCCGCCGCCGCCGGTACCGCCAGAGCACCGCCAGAGCACCGCCAGAGCACCGCCAGAAGCACTTTGTCCCCAGCACCCGAGAAAGACGTCGATTTCCGACGTCTTTCGGCGGCGCGCCGTGCGCTTCGAAGTTGGTAGCATGGCTCATAGGTTCCTGCAGTGAACCGCCAGAGCAACTTCCGGGAATGTGCCGCCATGTTCGCCATCGGGCTCGACATTGGGTATTCGAACCTCAAGCTAGCCTTCGGAAAGGTGTCGGACGACGGGCTGGCCAAGCCTGCCGTCACACGGGTGTTGCCCGCCGGCGCTGGCCGCCTGTCAGACCTCCCATTGCGGATGGGTAAGGCAGACGGAGACACAGACGCTCTTGTCGTGAACGTCAACGGTGAGAAGTGGGCTGCAGGTGTGGATCAGGCTCGGCTTGAAACCTCAGTTCGCGAGTTGCACGCCGACTACCCCGCCTCCGATGCCTACCGCGCACTGTTCCACGCTGCCCTCCTCATGGGCGAGCACGACACGGTGGACCAGCTCATCACCGGCCTGCCGGTCTCCCAGTTTCTTGATAAGGATCTCCGGGCACGTCTTTCAGACCGGCTGACCGGTCAGCATCAGGTCACCGCCGGCCGGGCGATCACAGTGAAGAACACGCTGGTCGTTCCCCAGCCCTTCGGCGCTTACCTGGACCTGCTGAACACGGTCGAGGACGCCGCGGAGCTTGAAGAGTCACGGATCATGGTGATCGATCCCGGCTTCTTCTCGGTGGATTGGATCGCCATCGAGGAGGGTGAGATCCGCAAAGCCAGCAGCGGCACGTCCAAGCGGGCGATGTCGGTCCTGATTGAGACAGTAAACAGCCTCATCCAGGAGGACCATGGAGGCAGCGCCGGCATAGAGCGGCTGGAACAGGCAGTACGTCAGGGCAAGACCTCGGTCCCGGTGTTCGGCACTCCGGTCGAGCTGGCGCCGTACATGGATAAGGCGGCGCAGCGCGTTGCTGTCGAAGCCCTGAAGGAAATGAAGCAGCAACTCCGCGCCAACGACCGCGCTGTAGACATCGTGCTGATCGTCGGCGGGGGTGCCAAGGCTTACGAGGCGGCGGCCCGCGACCTTTTCCCCAAGAGCCGCCCCGTGTTGCCTCAAGAGCCGGTCCTGGCGAACGCACGAGGCTTCTGGAGCGCAGCTGTCCAATGAGAATCGTCCTGGTCATAACACGCGCTTGCGCCGAGCTGAGTGAGGAGCTCGAGCGTCTACCGTCCAGAGACCGCGCTGAGTTTGTCCGTAGCCTGGCAATGCAGGGCCTCTACCGCCGACGCGAGATCAATGCGGGCCTTGTGGCTGCTGCTGCTCCTTCTTCCCCAATGCCGATCGCCGTATCGACAGCGACACCGGACCCAAAGCTGGGGCGCTTGAAGCGCAAGGCTCTGAAGAGCTTGGAACTCGACTGATGAGAGAAAGCACGGCCAACGCCAAGGGCCTTTCATAACGATGCAATACTGCATCCGCGCCTAGGAGACTGCTTCGTCCAGCTTCCAAGGGAGACAGCCAGCAGGGTGCACTGAGGGGAACTTGATTGTCAATCGGCTTCCAATTTCCAGCCGGCATCGGCTTGCAATTTCCAGCCACGCTTGCGGTTGCAGAACCTGTTGTCCAGGGAGTCCACGGGAGGGTCCCGCGCGCGCCGCGGAGTGCCCTCATGGCTGACGCAGCGGCGCGCGTGGGAGGGGCCTGTGGGCCCCCCTGGGCAACGGACGGGGGGAAGACTTTGGATCAGGAGCGGTTCTTGAACCGCCAGCTCTCGTTGCCGGTTTCCAGGATGTCGCAGTGATGCGTCAGCCGGTCGAGCAAAGCGGTGGTCATCTTGGCGTCGCCAGCAAACACCGTCGGCCATTCAGCGAAGCTCAAGTTGGTGGTGATCAACACCGAGGTCCGCGAGTACAACTGGCTGAGCGCGTGGAACAGCAGTTGGCCGCCACTCTGTGAGAACGGCAGGTAGCCGAGTTCGTCCAGCACCACGAGATCAACGCGGGTCAACTGGTCAGCGAGCTTGCCCGCCTGCCCGGTCCGGGCTTCGGCCTCCAACCGGTTCACCAGGTCGATGACGTTGAAGAACCGGGCACGGGCGCCGCGGCGCACGCAGTTGGCCGTGATGGCGATGCACATGTGCGTCTTGCCGGTCCCGGTTCCCCCGATGAACACGGCGTTGCGCTGGGTTTCCAGAAAGCCGCCATCGTGCAGCTCGCGCACCAGCCCCTCGTTGAGGGGACTGGCGGTGAAGTCGAACTCGGCCAGCGTCTTGGCCAGGGGCAGCTTGGCGGCACCGAGCTGGTAACGGATCGAGCGCGCCTGCTTCTCCGCCCGCTCCGCCGCCAGCAGATCGCCCAGGATCTGCTGGACGGTGCGCTGCCGCTTCAGCCCGTCGCTCATCACCTCATCGTAGGCGGCACGCATGCCGGCCAAGCTGAGCTCGGCCATCAGCGCCATCAGCTCATGCCGTTCCATGGCATCCCTCCCGCACCGCGCGCAGGCGGTCGTAGCGCCCGCAGTCGGCGGCCGGCTCGATGGACAGCGTCAACGCCGTCGGCACCGCCATGGCCGGTGCCGGTGTGACGTCGTGGCGCCGGGCGAGGATGTTCAGGATCACGTCCCGGCTGTGCGTACCGCTCGCCAGTGCCTCGCGGCAGGCGACCTCCACCGCCTCCAGGCCATCGGTGAGGATGGCGGCGAGCACGCCAACGAACTGCCGGTCAGCGTCGTCGCCGCGGCCCAGGCGGGTCCGCACCGTCGCCAGGGCTGGCGGCAAATCCCAGTCCCGGAACGGCGCCCCGTTGCGCAGCGCCCCCGGCTTGCGGACGAGAACCGGCAGGTAGTGTAGCGGATTGTACCGCGTGTGGCCGTGCCCGAAAGCCCGTGGGTGCTCGGCGACGATCGCGCCGTTGAACCACACCACGATCCGTGTCGCGTAGGCGCGGACCTGCACCGGCTTGCCGGCGGCGATCGCGGCCACGCTGTAGCGGTTGCGGTCAAAGTGGATCAGGCAGGTTTTCGAGACGCTGAGCGTGGCCTCGTGGAAGCCGTCGAAAGGATCGCTCACGGTGATCAGCGCCGGCTGCTCCGCCTGGAACACCTCCCACACCGTCCGGCTCTTATCCTCTGGATGCGACGTCTGTTGGGCCCAGACGATCACCTCGTCGTGCAGGCGTTCGTTCACCTCTTCCAGCGTCTTGGCCCGCAGCCGCGGCGTGAACAGCCGCTGGCGCAAGGTGCCGACCTGGTTCTCGACCTGGCCCTTTTCCCAGCCCGAAGCCGGGGTGCAGGCCACCGGCTCGACCAGGTAATGCGAGCACATCTGGGCGAAGCGGCGGTTGAAGCGGCGCTCTTTGCCGACAAATACGGCGTCCACCGCCGTCTTCATGTTGTCGTAGATGCCGCGCTCGCACAGGCCGCCGTAGAAGGCCGCGGCACGGGCGTGGGCGTCGAATACCATCTTGTATGTCCGGGCACGCCATATTCATACCTGGATGGCTGGTGAGCGTCCGCCGTCCAGGTTGGTCGACCGCGAAACCATCGAGGCTCGAAAGCCGACCAGGAGCGTGAAGGTGGCCAACCTCCTTTCAAGTCCGAACGGTTGCTTGAGCCTGAGCTCGCATCACAAGGAAGGATCTTGAGGATGTTGGAATCAACACGAGCGGTGGGGATCGATTGCGGCAAGGACTTTCTGGATGTGGCGGTTTTCCCTGGTGCCGACAGGCTCCGCGTTACCAACACGCCCGAGGGGCATCGGAACCTGGTCGCATGGGTCGCAGAACGGTCGATCAGCGTCGTTGGCCTAGAGGCCAGCGGCGGCTATGAGCGGCCGAGCCGCGACGCTCTGCGCGCGGCCGGGGTGTCGGTTCGGGTCTTCGATCCGGCACGGGTACGCTTTTTTGCCAAAGCCAGGGGGCAACGAGCGAAGAACGACCGCCTCGACGCTAGCGTGATCGCTGAATTCACCGCCACGCAAACGACGGTACCGTCTCTTCCCACTGATCCGGTTCGCGAGGAATTGGCGGGTCTGATCAAGGCACGGCATCTGCTCGTCGACAAACGGGCCGATCTGAACAAGAGCATCAGCCAGGCCCCGGTCGCCGCTCAAGAAGCATTGACGCGGGCCGTCGAGCATCTGGCGCGGGAGATCGCCGGGTTGGATGCCGCCATCGCTCGAGCGACGGGGGCCCAGCCGACCCTGGCCAGGACGGCGCGCGATCTCCAAACTGCGCCGGGCATCGGTCCGGTGACAGCGGTGACGCTGGCTGTCCTGCTGCCCGAACTGGGGCGGACGTCTGGACAGAAGATCGCGGCGCTCGCTGGCGTCGCTCCCTTCGATCACGATAGTGGAAAGAGAGGGGGGCAACGCCATATCTCTGGAGGACGTGCCGGTGTCCGCCACGCCCTTTATATGGCGGCTCTTTCCGCCGCCACCCGCACCGGAGGTGTCCTCGCGGACTTTTACACCGGCTTGATCCGGCGCGGGAAACCGCCCAAAGTTGCCTTGACCGCCTGCATGCGCAAACTGATCGTCCGCCTCAATGCCATGCTCGCCAAAGGCGCTACCTGGGAGGCCAAGCCGGCTTGAGTTGCCGACGGTCGGCGCTCGTCGCCGACCGCATGCCAAACAAATCGAACCGGGGGCGCGCACGGGTCAAGGCCAGAGCCGCCCGTAGGGCGGGGGCGCGTCCGCGCCCGCCTTGACGCGGAGCACCACCGGTTCCCTCTGATTTTTCTTCAACACGGTTGCTCCTGGGTCTGGCGCGGGTAGACCGCCACGAACGGCATGCGGCTGTGGCATAGGCGGGCATGGGCCACCTGCACCTTGGTCGTCACGCCGTCCAGGATGATCCACTCTTCCGCCCAGTCGAACTGGTACGCCTCGGCCGGGGCAAAGGTGAGCGGAACGTAGGCGTTCACCGGCCCACTCGGCGGCTGGCGCTGCTTGAAGCGCTTGATGTAGCGCCGCACCGTGTCGTAGCCGCCCTGGAACCCGGCATCCTTCAGCCGTCCGAAGAGCCCCAGGTAGTCGAGCCGGTCGCGGGCTGGCCGCCGCTCGTTCTCCGTGATCAGCCGTTCCAGTTCCTCCTGGAACCCGGCCAGCTTCGGAAGCGGCTGGTGCTGGCGCTCGTAGCGCGGCGCCGTCTCGCCCGAGCGCAGGTATTTCGTCACCGTCTCCCGCGACACCTTCAGCGACCGGGCAATGGCCCGGATGCTTTTCCCCTTCGCGTGCTCGCGTCGTATCCGTGCGATCGTCTCCACCGTCAACATCCCTGTCCGCCACCCTGTCGTCCAAACCCAGGGTGGTAGTCTGCCAGATCAGGGGTGGCTGGTTATTGGACGCCGATCACCCCTGAAACTGGCCCAGTGTTGCAGGCCGATGCACAACTTGATTTCTCCTCAGGCGCCCTGCTGGCTTAGAGGCGGCTTTCAGGACTCACGTTTGATGGTCTCCCTCCGGAAACCCGCTGATCTGCTGTCGGTTTCTCGTAACTTGGGAGCAGAGAGGCGTGCATAGGACCGACCACGGCAGAACTGATGCCTCTGCCTCGGTCGGTTGAGGGTGATCGGTGCAGGTGGGATCGCTTGAGCCTTGAACCACCAGAAGAACGAACGATTGGTGGACCTCAGATACTCTTTGCAGCACTTGACGGACACCCGTGCTCAAGCACGACTTTCCCAAAATGGGCACCGCTTTCCAGGTAGCGCATCGCTTCGGCCACGTCTGTCCATGGAAAAGCACGGTCGACAACGGGCTTCAGGTTGTTCGCCTCGATGGCACGGACCATGGCCTCGAAGGAGGCGCGCGATCCGACGGGGATGCCGCGGACCCGAACCTGACGGCGGAAGATGTCCAGCGGGTTGATCGCCCCTTCGGTGCCGCCGAGATAGCCGATGACGTTGATCTGGCCGCCACGGCACACAGCCTTCAGCGATTGGGTGAAACTTCCCGGGCCGCCGACCTCAATGACGTGATCGACACCTCGTCCCTCGGTCAACTCTAGGACCGTGTCGCTCCAGTTGGGATTGGTTTTGTAGTTTACCCCAGAAAACGCACCGAGCGTCTTGGCACGATCGATCTTGGCGTCGCTACTGGAAGTGACAATGACGCGGGCGCCGCTGACGGCTGCGAACTGCAAGGCAAACAGAGATACGCCCCCGGTGCCTTGAACCAGCACGGTCTCGCCAGCTTTTATACCGCCCTCCGAGATCAGCGCGTGCCAGGCCGTGACACCCGCACAGGGCAAGGTCGCCGCCTCCACATCGCTGAGGTTGCGTGGCGCAAGGACGGCCGCCTGCTCGTCGAGCAGGGCGTATTCCGACAGCAGCCCATCACGCGGGCCGCCCCGCTGATAGGAAGGCTCGGCCATCTCGAACGGTCCGGCGACCCATCGCTGCCAGAACGTGCTGCACACCCGGTCGCCGACCTTGAAACGTGTGACCTCATCCCCGGTGGCAACGACCTCGCCGACACCGTCGGACAGGGGAACGAGCGGCAGCGCAAAGCGTGTGTGATAGCTGCCGCGAACGATCTCCACGTCACGGTAATTCAGCGACGTTGCACGCACACGGATCAGCAGTTCCTGCCGACGCAGTTGGGGGAGCGGGCGTTCGACCAGTATCAGATTATCGAAACCTGGCTTGTCATTAAGGACGATCGCTTTCGGCATCTTGCGCTCCTATCGAGGACGATGCGGAAACGATGACCTTGTCTAACCTCACGCTCAAATTCATAATATGCAAAAAGATTATGCTGGAAACGATCATGCTGAACGAAATGCGGACGTTTATCCTCTTCGCAGAGGAGGGTTCTGTGCAGAAGGTCGCTCGCCGTCTCCCGCTGACGCAACCTGCCGTTAGCCGCCAAATCCAGCGGCTGGAAGAGGCGGTCGGCACGTCGCTGCTGGACCGTCGACAGAAGCCGCCGGTGCTGACACCGACAGGACGGGAGGTGCTGACACGCTGCCGCGAGATCCTCGCCTCCTATGCCTCTATGAAGGAGCTTGCCGTCGCGCCGGAACCCGCAGGTGTGCTGAGGCTCGGCTTGGCCAATGGGCTAGCTCACGACAGCCTGGCGGAGGCCATCTGTGAAGCAATCGCCGCCTTCCCAAAGGTTACGCTGCGCCTAAAATCGGGCTGGAGCGCTAGTTTGGCGGAAGAGCATCGCCTTGGTGTACTCGACGCCGCCATCGTGCTGAGCGACGGACCGCCGGTCTATGCCGCGGAAGTTTTGGGTACGGAGCGGTTAGCAGTCATCAGCGGCACGGCAATCCGACATACATCCGCCGCCATCATGACCGCCCCCTGGGTTCTGAGCCCCGAGCCGTGCGATGCGCGCCGCTTGTTGACCCAAGTCCTCTCGCGTGATGGCCGCATCCCGGTTGTCGCAGCAGAAATCGAGAACGGCGGGCTGCAACTTGCCCTCGTGCGCAAAGGGCTCGGCCTTGGCCTGATGCCCGAACGGCTGCTTCGCCAGGCGAAGCCTACGGGCATCGTGCCGATTGCCACACCCGGGATCTCCTTGTGCTTGGACGTGGCGCTGCTCCGATCTCCGCATCTCGGCGCCCTTGCCACGGTGGTGGACGCCCTGGCGCGCGTTACACGACAGGCGCTGGACCACAGATCAGATATCCAGGCGGCTTGACCGCCGCGCGGTCCCGCTATCTGGTGCGCAAAGCATTGCGAGCCAAAGGTGGCCTTCAAGAGGGCGACTGAACCCGTGCCGCGTCTTGCAAAAGCCGGCTCCCTTTCGCTCCCCGGACGCGGCAATATTCCCGGTCCGGGTCGTGCCGCTGTCATCTGAAGGCCCTCACCTTGGGTGGCGGGCCGACCCGACAACAGGGCCCAGGGGTGTCATCAGTCGTGGTTTTTAGAACTCTCTGTCTATAGTCCGCTTACCGCAGAGTGGGCAGAACCGAGAGGATGCCAGCAGGGCGGTGAGACCGTCAGATTGATGGCATGGCCATCGACACATCGCACGCGGCCTCAGCGCCTTCCGAACGCCGCCCTCTGTCTACGGCCAGTTGGCACGAGCTGGAGACGTCGACCATTGTAGGTCATTGCAGCGCCCGCCCGGGCTCCCAGGATGCTCCCACTTGCCAGCGTGTTCCACTTGGAGCATCAGGACGGATTGGCGATTGTGGAGACCGACCTGAAGCTGAGAGGCTTTGAAGACCTGTCGGCTTCATCGGCGAAGAATGCGCGAGCCGACGAGACAATGGAGGTCGGCCGTCCGACCCGCGTCGCGCCCTCCGAGGAGTTAATGGCCGGCTCATTGTCGGCCCCGCACGCTGGGCACCGGGGAAGCAGGCGATGTTTGTGAACCACCGCGTAGGTACACCCGCACTCGCACGAGCGCAGGGAGAGATCGCGAATGCGGAGGTCACGGACCAAAATCCAAGCCTCTGTGGGTCCGATCTTCGGAACCGCGACCAGCCCGGCCTCCGCGCGAAACTCCAAGAACAAGCCATAAGCTCGAATCAAAGCGTCGATGTTGATCGTCCGGAACACCGTTTCCGTGCCGACATGGACGTACAGGTTCAAAAACAGGCTGGCCTCGATAACGTCCTGCCGGGTGCTGACCACTCCGTCGGACTCGGCCATCTGACCTGACACGGGCGCTTCGCCGTTGTTGATCTCACGGTAAAGTGCACGCAGGATCGGTGCGGAGATGCCTGTGTGGAGCTGGACGATCGACGTCCGAACACCGAACACGATCAGCTTGATCGCCAGGGCCATTTGAGCATGTTGGGATAGGCGGTTCATGAGCGGCGCCTCTCAACCTTGACGCACGGAAACGGAGCGCAGGAGCGCGAGCTGCTTTGATGGCGCCTCACCTTTTTCAAGAGCGTCCGGCATCATCGGGCGCGGCTGAAAGAGGCACAGCGATTCCGACGCCATTTCCTGAAGCTTGCTGATGCTTACATCACGAATGTCTTCCGCAAACGCACGCGTGACACCGAAACGGGCCGTGGCCTCGCCCAGGTCTTCTTGCGCAACACGCTGAAGCAGGAGCAGCATGTGGCGGTTCAGATCACGAAAGTCCTCTGCAAACTTGTTGGTCATCGTTCAATCGTTCCAAAGCGAGGACACGGAAAGACCGCTTCCGGTCAGTTGTTTGAGGCGCTGGTAGACGGCGAGGACTCGCTGTCCATAGGCTCGTGCCGCTGGCTCATTCTGCCATGCGTTGTAGCGCCCGATGCCAAGTGCGAGATCGCCAGGTTTTGATGCGATGCTCTCACGCAGGATGGTCGCCCCCATGCGCAAATTCAGAACTGGGTCCAAAAGGTCGGCCGGGTCTGTAACGTGCTTGCCGTGGGCGCCGACATAAACCTGCATCATGCCAATGGCGGTACGCTGCAGATCAGCCGAAGGCATGCTCCGAAGGTGACGCTCCGCTTCGCTGCGATCGTCACCATAGAAATTGCCCTTCGGGCCGTTGAGCGCCCAGGGCCAGGGTCGGGCGAAGCGGTTCTCGTGCCTGGCGCTTTCAACCAGCGCCACGGAGAACAGCAGGTAGGGATCAATCCCCTCCTCTGCTGCTGCTACTTCCCAGGCAGTCCCAGAAAGGCTGAAGGCTGAAACTGGTGAGCTGATCGCGGCCATCATCGCCGTCCCGATAGCCGCGACCGCGGACATCAGGCGCCGCTTTTGCTGCGGCGAGCCCGGCTTGCTGGCCCCCTTGTCGTAGTGCTTAACCGGCCACATCGTGTGCCTACGCCCTTTAGATGCGCGCGATACCTCGAACGATTGCTTTATCACTTAACTTTCGTATGCACGCAAGTAATAAATCGAAATTCAAGGCAATTTTTTGTGTCCGCGCACGACATTGAATAGGCGAGCCAATTCCCCTCCCGACCAGCGGAGCATCTGCCTCCATTTTGCTAGCAGCGCGTCGGGCGAATCATACCCGGCTATGCACTGTTGCCGATGCTGCTTCTAGTATTTCTCTTGACAGAGATCCCACTTACATTGCCGCCGGGACTGGTCGATTGGATTTCGCTTCACTTTTGCTTAATGGGTCGTTAACGACGGCCATAGCATGCGGGCACGCATCCGTCTCCAGCGGGCCGTTAGACGCCGGCCAAAGCACGCGCGCAGTTGAGACTGCGGTCCTATCCCCTATTGGGAAGCTGATCTTCCGCTGTCTACCGCGGCTCGCATCTGAACCACTTGAAAGCAGCAAGGTGCACTAGCGGTACACCGGAGTGCACCTCCACGCCCTTCACCCATGGATAGGATTCGGGCTGGGTACTGCCGCAGTGCTCTGGAGTGTCAGTGGCGGTCACCTCACTCATTGTCTACTCCTTAGCAAGCTGGCGAAGCACTGACGACGGGTGTCACGCCAGCGAGGATTAGTATCCTCAACCTTCAGCATTTGAACGAATGGTGCGTGAAACCCGCATCTCCTGGCCCGCCCGGAGTCCCCCCGCCGGCCGGATGCAGCACAGTCAAGTGGGCCACCGATGGCGACGCTTCCTCATAATGCCGCGCGCACTGCCTGGAGACTGACACCATTCTGTCGGCAACATAGCTTCAATCCGTTCAACAAACAGAAACGCCCGGCTCCTAGGGAACCGGGCGTGATCGGCTGGGACAGCTAAAGGCGGCTCAGTCGAGAAGGCTGCGACTGAGACTGATGCTATTGACCTGGCAGCCATAGTTCTCCGTCGGCAAAGCGGAAGCCACGTTTATCGATGACGGTCCGATTTGCCCGGCACTGTTCTGCACAGCCATCCCGAAGGGACGATCGTCTACCGAGGAGCGGCCCGAACGCGACTTCAACGCACTGATGCCAAAGGCGAAGAAAGCCAGGAAAATGAGCACGAACTGACCCAGAATGAGAATTTCCAAGGGCCGCATGTGGAAAAGAAAATCGATCATAGTTGATGTCCAATCTGTACGGCGACGAACTCACAACGTCTCTATACGACGATCGTACCCGCGCCCGCCCCGAACGCAATAGCTCCTGCATGGAAAAAAATGAGCAACGGACCCCATTTCTGTCGGCGCTGGACCCCAAAGCTGTGGAGTATGCTCGCGACTTGTTGCAGGCAGAAAATGAGCACGCCCGGCTGTCGGTGTTCGACGCCGGGCGCGATTATATGGACTAGCCTGAATGCTGATGGCCAGCGCCTGTTAGTTTCCGCGCCCCTGAGCTAAAACGCCTGGAGGCTTACTGGCCGTCGCTCCATCAGCCCCAGGCTTGCGCGCGGGCGTCGTATCGACCGCGTCTACTGGGTAGCTCCTGCTCCCCTGTGCGGAGGCCGTAACGTTGCCCGGTGCTGGCGGCAAATTGTCGGCCGGCGGAGCCTGCGTCGGCGCTGTAACGGATGCGCCGGGAGTGATCGACTGCGCTTCATTCCCCTGCGCCAAGGGAAGGGCAGCGCCCGGTGCTGCCGGCAAGCTGTCGGCCGCCGGAGCTTGCCGCGATTTGGGCTCTACGTCGATGCCGGTCATTTGACCAGGGTCGTGCTGGAATACTTCAAAGGCGCCCCGTGCCGCGGACGAACCGTTAAAGCGGTTCTGCCCAGGATCCTGGTCCTCACGTACGCGATCCCGCAATTTTCCGTGGAGATTTTCAGTGCCTTTTCGTAGCGGGTCGTCCTCAAATTCCACTTTATGCCGTTCTTCAGACGCGGCAAAGCGCGTCTGAAGGTCACTCCGTTCTGGCATCTTCGGCTCACCTCTGTCGTTTACTTGGCTGAAGGCAGGGATCGGCTTACTGCCAACCACACTCTCAACCTCAGCGCGCGGCTGCGGCATTCCTGCCGCGTCTCCTCCAAGATGCGAGTTACGGGCAGGATCACCCACGGGGCCGCTATTGTGATTTGTGGCGCCCGAGAGCAAGCCTAGCAATGCTGCTTTTCTCTCCGTCACTTCAGCGGAGGAAGTAGAAGACGCCCCGGGCATTTTATTTTGGTTGTTCAAAGTCATTAGGCCAGCATAGGTGATAGCGTCTTCTTTGTTAGCGAAGGCCTTTGTTATCGCTCCACCAGTCCGCTCATCCATTCGAATCAACGCATCACGCGCACCCGTAAGGTTACGGCGCTCCAATTCGGACTCAAGCCGTTCTCTGCCACCATGTTGTTGGTTGACCGCATTCACAGCTTGACCGGCCGAGAGCGTCTGACTCGTACCGAAGGACCGCGCAAGACTGTCTGCTCTCTGGTATGTTTCTTGGGCGGTGAGCGCTTGTTGAGCGCTTTCGCTCAACGTCTTCTGCTGGCTTTCCGAAAGGCTGCTGGTGAAGCTATTCTGGGTGGTGTTGGCCGACTCGCGCATTGCGGTGTCAGTCAACGTGCCACTGAGCTTATCGTTTCGGCCAAACTGAGATTTGATCGCCGCCTCGATCTGCGAAACAGCTGAATGCCCGGCTGCCGCACTCATTTGGTCCGTTACCTTGCCACCAGCTCCAACCGCCACCCCAGCCTCAGCTCCGCCTTTCACAGAACCACCAAACGCTTCCCCAAGCTTTGCCTGAACACCTGCACTAATATTCCCTGTAAGGCCATATTCCAACGCGGCCGAGTTGATGAGTTGGGTTTTAGTCTCATCGCCACGGGCGAATTTGTCAGACACCCCCTTCATCGCGCTCGACACCAGTTCGTAGGTCTTGCTGCCCTGGAAAGCGGAGCCCGACTTGAACATCTCGCTGTGGCCAGTTTGATATTGCTGAACAGCTTGGGTACCAACCGTCGATGCGAGGTTGCTGGCAAAGGTATGCGTCTTAGCGTCGGCGACACTCTTGGTCGAGGACTCCGCACTCTGCGCCAACGATCCGACGTTGAACGATGTCAACATCTGATCGGCTCCACTAGCCATCGTCACGCGGCTCGGGTCACCGGTATAGCTCGGCGCCATCTGGTATTTGGGTGTGGCATTGAACGTGTCCCGAGCCACCTTATCCTCTTTGATGAAGTCGCCGCCCTGAAGGCGTCCAGCTAGGTGCGTGGCGGCTACGGATCCACCGTAGATCAGCATGAGTGTCAGCGCAGGAACCGACGAGGCCAGCATTTCGCCAGTGGATATCCACTTCTGCAGCGCACCGTCGGCGGCCAAAAGGCCGTTCATGGACCCGAGTGAGAAGCCGGAGTCTTCAAGCCCTCCCAACCTTCCCGTTAGGCTCATGTGAATGAACAGGTTCACGATCGCGAGCACAGGCATCCACAATTGGATCCAGAGCAGCGTTAGGATGTACTTGCCAGCAATCGATATGCCCAGGGGGCCGAGCACCACCAGGAACCCCATGATCGGCGTCACGGCGTAGGTGAAGCCCTCCAAGAAGGTAAGCATTGGGCGAACGATGCTCCGGAACATCGAGGCTTCGCCCATCCACGACATCGCACGCTGGTTCTTGGCGTCCTCGATCATCTTGGCGTAGCTGAAAGCGCGATCCTCTTCCGACCTTGCTACCGCGGCGCGCTCGAATATCGGCTGCAAAATGGAAGTGGTAACGAATTGTGTTGGCGAAATTGCCGTGACGCCAAGAGCGAGGAGTGCGTCTCCGATCTTCGCCGGTACGTCGGAGGCTGGCACATTCAACACTGGCGGAAGAACCTCGGCCAAGTATTTTTGGACAACAACGGGCGTGATCGCAGCGAGCTGCGCATGCCCGTCGGTGCAATCGTAGTTTTGGGACCCCGAACTGCCGAGCCACAACTCGGCCATCCATATACGAGAATCAAACTTAAGTGCAGAAACAAGCTCTGCAGAGTTGTATATCGTATGTGGGTCAATGGCACCCGAACTCAAGCCGGTCATCGTGCAGCGCTGAATGTATTCGGTCCACGACCTCTCGAAATTGGACGACCCTCCTGCAAATCTGTTCGCCGGGCCAAGCATTAGCGGGTCCCCCGAATGAATCCGAACCTTCTTCATCACTTCGAGTGAACTTCCATAGCCATGCTGGGTCATTGCGGGCATCGAGAACCCTTGCTCGAAGAGCACCGTGAGTTGATAACCAATCTCAGAGATGAGCGAGCCGCCAGCCGCAACGCCAACCGGCACGTTAGCAACGGGGCGAACTTGGCCGGTGTAAGCATCGGTTACGACAACAGTCGTCGACGGTCCAAAAAGTAGTGAGAACACGACCCAACCGAGAAAAACCTTCTGCCAGTCAATAGCTCTCGCCCCTGCTGCGACCGCTTGGAAGCAAACAAGCAAGGCTCCGAGCAAGAGCCCAATCTGAGCAACTGCATAAAATTCCCCGGTCCCCACAATCATCGCTACGGCGTTGAGGATTTCAGCAAGAAAAGCGCTGTCGCCAATGCTGTTGATATTCCACATCTGGCGTCAATCCCTTGCGACTGGGCCGGTTGCGGCGTAGCGGATTTTCTGCGTGATATCCAGGATGGCGAGATAGTCACGGAAAATTTCGGTTGGGTCGCCGATCTGGCCCCGAACCTGCTGCTGCTGAGCCCGCAGATCGGTACGTGAATCCCGAAGAAGCGCGTCCAGTTCCTTTGCGTGCGCGTCATCGGATACCTTCACGGCAGCCTCGACGGCCTTGATCATATCGTCCACCATGAGCGCCGCCATGTCATAGGCAAGGTGAGGGATGGCCCGCTCGGTCAAAGCCACTGCACCCATACGTCCATGCTTCGCCAGCTGGAAGATCAACCCAGCCAAGCCGTACCGCTGCGGAGAAAGGAATGCCTGGTCCGCCGCGCTCAATGCACCCTGGTTGTCAGCGATCCGATGCACGAGGCCAGGAGCACCACCGCTGCCATCAAGGAGCTTTTCCTCCAGCATCTTCCTGAAGCCCTTGATGACCATCGTTCCCATGATCGGGTTGGTGCAGCCATCTTCAGATTTTGTGTCGCATCGGAGCACGGTGACGGGCTGACCGTTGGTCCCATCCACCAAGTCACGAAAGCGGATCTTATTTCCCGATATAGCTGAGTATCGCGGCGACTGCTTGCCGCCCCCAGCATCGCTCATATCGCCAACAATAACCGTACCGGCGACGTTCATCATCGCCTCCAGCATGTCTTCGTCACCAGCGACAAACCAGCCGCTGACGGCATGCTTTTTGAGGGCGCGCCAAACTATATTGCCCTTAACCTTCTGGGAGAAGTCGTCGGGGGCGTTCTCGGCAGCCTGCTGGGTTGGTCCTTTGCCGCTCGACGTCGTCCAAGACTCGAAGATGTCGCCAATGCCCTTGGTGAAGCTGATCTTGGAAGCCTCGGTTTCCTGCTTGTTCAGAGCGGCACCCAACGTGTCGTTGACGATTCCCTGAGCTAATTGGCAGCTGTTCCCGAAGAACTGGTTGAGCTGTTGTATCTTTTTCTGGATCTGTTCGATGATGGCCGCGCAGTCCTGGCACATCGATCCCAATGCGAGCTGGAAAGCGTAGCCGGCGGCGTTCGCCGCAATGCCACGCATCAGCTGCACGAACTGATCCGCGTTGATGAAGCTGAACGATCCGCCGAACAGATCGATGCCTCCGCAGCCAGCCTCAAAACTCGGCGGCACGAATGAGACTAAATTCTCGTTCATAATCCGGTTTTTGGCGGTGAATTGGCCGCCGGCGAACACGCCACGCCGTTGCGTCTCCCAGACGCCCGGAGGTGTCGTGTTGCTCATTGCCCCGAACAACGAGTCCATCTGGCTCTGCAGCCCAGCGGCCTGTACTGGACCCGGCGCGGCCGTGACAGTAAGGCACGCGGCTATAGTGACCGCGGCCACCATCTTGCGGGCGATTTCGATCATTGCCTCACCATGGAACGGAGGTGGTTTACGAGTAGGGCAGGGTCGGAAGCGATCTCAGGTGGAATGTCGAGCTTCGCAGGCAGCATCGGCCCATTGTCCACGGCGCGTGTCTTGTCGAACGCCTTCTGGTCGATCCAGCCGGCATTGAGCGCTCCGGTGAGGATGCGCCGCCGCAACTCCTGCAGAGACAGGACGCCCCGGGCAATGGTCTGAATTCCGTCTGGCGGTCGGACCAGCACCAGGGTTGGCGTGCGCTCGACGCCCACCTTTGCAGCCTGGCCGCTGTCTGCCCTAAAGCGCGGAAACTGCCCACCCGGCAGGGGTTTCCCATCGAGGGAGATTGCCGTGATTTGAAAGCCATAGGCTCGTTCCAGCATCTCGAGAACCGGCGCCTGCTTGTCGCAGTAGACGCAATCGCTCCGAAAGAAGAACCAGATGCCGGCCTTCTCCGCGATTTCCTTCAACTCTGCGTCTGTGGCCTCACCCGCCACCGCATTCATCTCGTTCGCGGCGAAGGTTGCCGTCGGTCGGCGGCCGGTCTCATCAAGCAGCGGATCGCCCACGACAACGCGCTGGGCCATATCCGTGAAAGCCGAAGCCTTGTCCATTGCGAGCCGTTGAATGACGTAATAGGCGCGCACGTTCTCGGCGCTGGGTTCATCCAGCGCGCGGTCGCGGTACTTTGGCAGGTTCTCCCGCAGCCAGGCGGCCGAGCCGAATGAAGGGGGATCTGGGGTTCTCGGCTGTTCCGGGGGTGGGGCCGGGGGCGGCGGTGGAGGTGGAACAGCTGCAGCCGGCGGCGGCGGGGGTTCCGGTTTCGGGGGGAGAGATTCCTCGTCGGGCTCCGGCTGGACCTCATACCAGAACCAGCCGCGCTCCCGATCGCCGAAGAAGCCCGCGGGCTGCGCTTGCTGCTGGGCCGACGCAGAAAAGGCTATCGAGCCAGCGAGCAGAGCGGCAGTGGTGCTGATGAAGGCGGAGCGTGTCGTCATGCTCGCCAAGCTACCTTTCCAGGGCCCTCCTTCGCGCCGCTGAAAGGCGCGGGAAATCGATGTCTTTCTCGGGCGTGGGGGTTAGACAGCGCTGGACGATCCAGGGAGCATAGCGATGGCTGTATGGCCCAAACGAAGGATTGGCCATGGTCGGCGCCGGCTCTCGACCGACTAAAATAGCCAATCGAAGGAGCGCTGGGACCGCGGCGTCCATGCTGAACACTGAGGTCCCAGCGGGGTAGTTGCCCCGGATGGAGAGGCAGTGCCTCTCGTCCCCGGGGGCTTTGGTTTAAGTGGCCTCAGGCGGCCTCGATCCGCGCCGCGGCCTCTTCAAAGGTCAGCCCTGCCTGAATGAGGTTGAGCATCTCTTGGATTTGGCTCGGGTCGGTGATCCGAACCACGCTCGACGTTTCCTCGCCGATGATGTCGCCATTGTTGTCGACGGTCCGAATGGTGACGCTCTGCATCATTCTCCCTTTCCTCACGTGACAGTCGGCGAAGGACCGTTGGAAGTGGTAATCGTCACCTGCCAGTTGGTGCCAAACAGCGCACCTTGCTCCTCGGCCTTCAGTTTGGCGTCTCGGAGTGCAGTAGCTGCGGTTAAGTATGACCGAGGGCGCCGTTCCTTGATGGAACGAGGCTTGCCCCCTTCAGCGGTCACGGTCACGAACCAACGAAACTCCCCATCATAGGGCGTGACTCCGTAGGCGATGACGACACGTTCGGTACCCTGGGGGCGGGATTGCCCCCGTGAGAGTGCGTTGATCCAAATGGCCCGGTCTGTCGTTGGTACCTTCCGGCCATCGTCCAGTGCTTTCCCAGACCCGAGGGCTCCGTCGATCACGTCCCATGCGTCGTCTCGGGTTTCGCCATAGACCACAAAATGGAACAGCTCTCCCGTTGAGAGAACCTCGATGATGACATGCCACGCAGGCAGCGGACGGTTGAAGATGTCGTAGAACGGCCCGATTACCCTGTGCAGCGTGATGGACTGCTTTTGCATGTGCGACCTCGTGATTGAGGCACACGCCCCCGCCTGGGGCAACGTGTGCCCCGGTTGGGGATGGCGCCGCCCGACACCCAAAAGGGGGTCGGGCGGGGCGGATTGATTGTCAGGCGAGCCGCCGCGCCATGCGCGAGAAGGTCGCAACAGCTTGGTCGCGGTTCAGACGAGGAGTGAACCACTGGCGGACGCCTGCGGTGGTCGGCTTGAGGAAGACCCGGTAGTATCCGCCTGCGAGCGAAGCTTGCCGTCGGAGTTGGAGGATCTCACCTGTGTAGACCGTGCGCTCCGTCACCACCACGGGCGCCGGCGGCTTGCTGAAGAGCTTGCCGCCCGACACTTCGTAGAGGAACTGTGCGGTCAGGCCGATGAACTTGGTCAGCTTTTTCATGATGCACCTTGTTTAGCGATGAGGCGCACCACTCCCCTTCCAGGGGCGAAGCGCGCCCCGGTTGGGGAAAGTAGCTGTAGCAGCCGGCCATAAGCCGGCTGTGAATGTGCGGTCAGGACTACGGAACGATCACGCCCTGCTGCTGAACACGCTATTGAGGTCGATGCCGGGTCGATCGATGGACGAAAGCGTGACATACGCTTCAGCGTCGGAGCCGTCGGACTGGCGAACGAGCGCCAGATCGACGTCGTCCAAGCCTTCCGTGTCATAGTCGATGATCGCCACTCCAAGATCGCTTGGAAGGTTCTCACCAACGACGCCCTGCACCAAGCCGCCGTCAAGCACGATTGCCAGCCGCCCCGGCGTGCTGTAGGCGAGGATCTCTTCCAGGGTCTTTAGGTCGGCTTGCATGGTGCCGGGGCAGTTGTACGCAGGCCCCTGCATGAGATGATCCATGTGGTCCCGCAGGAACGCAGTGGCGCGTTGCAGGACATCCACAGGGACAGATTTCAGCAACTTGCTGTTCATGATGCACCTCATGTCCTCTTCGACGGACGACGGGGCACACCACCCCCGTGGGGCAACGGTGTGCCCCGATGGGGAGAGTTGATGAATGCTACCGGACAGTGCCGGCGTGGTCAGGCCGCGCGCTTGTAGCGATCGCGAACCTGCTGAGCCCAGTTTTGGACGCTTGAGAGGATGCGGCAATACCGAGTCTCAGCCTCATCCCGGTCGGTAAAGACGCTGGAAGTGATTTCCTTCCAGCGTCCCGGCTGACCGGGACGAACGCCCGAAAAGTGGGTTGTCTTCGTCAGCAGATAGCAGATGCTGCCTGGGGGCCGGGCAAGTTCGATATCGAACTGCTGGGCGTATGCGCAGGGCTGATCGTAGGTAAGCCCTTGCCAGTAAACGAGCACCGTTTCATCGTACAGGATATCCGCAGGCTCGCCGTGGATGATCGCCTCGGCTTCCCAACGGGAGATGCCCAGGAGATCAAGGCGTCTTTGTGCCTTGAGGGTCTCGATCACAAGCCGGTTTGCCTTGGCCATCTTCTGCACCTCACCCAGGTGATCCCAAGGCTTGGTGTTCTCGACCGGCTCATAATCTTCGTTATCATCGTCCCAGCATCCAGCGACGTAGGTCGGAGCCCTTTCGGCGGATACCTTGGCGGTCTCGACCTCACGAATGAGGGCGAAGGCCACCTTGCGAGCCGCGAAATACTCCGGCGTGCCGGGAATCGGGAAGAGGGTGTTCTGATTTTCCATGATGCACCTGTCCGGAGATGAGGCGCACCATGGCCCTGCGGGGGCTTGGAGCGCCCCGATGGGGAATGGAAAGCGAAGCTTCCGTTCATGCGCCGCCAGCAGGCGGAGCTTGGTTGCTGGTTATTTTAGGACCCCAACTAGGTCCCCAGCCGAGGCCGGACACTTTGCAATCGCTGCGACATGCAAGCGGAGCTAAGTGGGCCCAATGTAGCGGCTCGACGCTGGGAGGAACAGGGGTGAAAGGCGACGATTATCTCTCTCTTTCGCCAGCGCGAGAGAACAGGGACGAACGACGAGTTCACGAAAATTGGAGGAGGCCCGCCATGAGCGCGCAAAGACCGAAGCCTTTCAGTAGCCGAGGCTACCGATGCCAGGCGACCCGCTCACCAACCTCGCCAGGCATGAGATCCCGCACTTCCGGCAGCAACGGTGAAGCCCGACCACCCGCCCAAACGGTGTTGATATTCAATGCCTTTCGCTGGCGCGAAGGCCTTTCCCAGCCGCTATGGTGACGCGGAACGACCAACCACACGCTTAGATACTATGCCCCATATTACTGATGAAGAACGGGAGATCATCCGTACGCACTTCCCGACCATGGACAGGCGCCAGCTCCAGGCCCTGCTTCCCAAGCGGAGTTGGAATGGCATCCGATCCGTGGCGCGACGCATGAAGCTTCGACGCAAGACCAAGCCGGATCTCAAGTGGAAGCCTGACGAGGTCCGCGTGCTGCAGGAGATGGATCCCGCCAGCGCGTGCTCAATGGAGATTGCCGCCGTGCTGCCTGGACCCAACCGCACCAGCATCACCGATCACTCGCAAGAACTCGGTTTGGCCGCAGCGGAGGCTGGAGAACCCGACATTCGGATCACCTCGCGCAGTCCGCCCACCGGGTGGTCCATCGGTGAGTTTCTGGTGTTGCTTGAAAGCTATCCGTCGCCGAACTTGATGATGGAGGATATCGCGCGCCACCTGCCGGGAAAGTCGCTGTCGCAAATTCGACGAGCTGCCCATGGGGCCAATCTTCGCCGACCCAGGAGCGCCCAGGCCACGGCGGTATCAGGTCGCGATGCCAAAAACGTCTGGACGGATGACGAGGACGCGCTCGTGCTCAGCATGTGGCGGAGCGCCAGTCTCAAAGAGATCCAGTGCCTACTGCCGCACCGCACGGAAGGAGCAATTGCGAACCGGGGACGGAAGTTGCTCCGGCAGGGAGCCCCCCAAGATGCCACCGCATCATATGGCAATCTGGCCTTTGCGGCTCAGTAACCGCAACCCCGCACGAAGCGCACTAGGTTCGCCCTGCCGCCGGACCTTCTTATTCCCCTACAGCTCCACGACAAGGCACGCGTACGACCTCTCCGACAGTCGGAGCCGGTGGACACCGACCCTGGAGGCATAGCGGGAAGTCAGACGAGCTGGCGTCGTGCCCGATCGAACACCGAACTTTCAGGCGGCGTCAACGTGTGCGGCCGAAAGCGACGGCGATCCGTCGCACCGGGCCGTTGCCGCCGACCTTCAGCACCACACGCTGCCCCTCCTGCATATGCAGCGTTTCTTCGACGCGGACCTGATCCGGCTCCGGCACCTTATTCAATTTTCGCTGTTCCGCTAACAAGTCCGATCGGCGAAGCGCCGCGGCCTCAACCACCAACTCGACAGAGACCTCCTGAGAGGTATGTGGCGTTACCCGCACAGCAGTGACATGGCCGGTACAGATGATCGCTGGCGGTGCGCCATCCTTCCCGGCCAGCGCAAGTTTCACCTTCTCAATGGAGTGCGCAGACACCTCCGCGTTCGGCCGCGTGACGAATGGCACCTGTTCAATCAAGCGGTTCGCACTGTCGAACAGCGTCACTTCGACGACGAGCGAGGCCGCGGGGTCTGATGCATAATCCTGAATGCCCCCGCCGCTCTCCTCGCCGCACCGGCTCGACAGAGAACCATTCAGAGGAGCCGTACCTGCCGCCTCCGCGAAATGAAGGGTGGCGAGAAGGGCAACGGCCGCGACCGCAAGGGTGCGTATCATCTCGTAAGCTCCCAAGGCAATTCCAATTTCCCCGCCTAGCAGCTTCAGACGCTGTTTCTCTACAGAGAAAGGCGACGGTTTTCGTTGTCTTTCGGTGGCGCGCCGAATTGCCCGATGGCGATAGTCTTCCGGCAGCGTGATTATCCGGAGATGAAGAGTGAAGCGCCCCCTATTGACCCTACCCGTCCTTTTGGCACTCTCCGTCGCCACTCCTGCGGCTGCAGCGGACGTTGACAGCATCGTCGACGCTCTGATGAATCGCGTCGAGCGGCTTACCCAGCAGAATGCAAAGCTCACCATCGAGAATGAGCAACTGCGGCAAACCACTCAGGTCCGAGACCGCAGCGACGCCATGCCCGAGAATATGGGGCAGGCTCTTCGGAAAGCCGCAGAGGCTGTCACGATCTCCCCGCCGGCAGCGGTCTCACCAAACACAGCGCTCGACGCGAAGCAGCTGGACGAGGTGCTGCGCCAGTGGGTGAAAGACAATGCGGGTTATGTGTTCGAGAGCGTCAACAAGCACTTGGCCGAGCAGCAACAGGCCCGCGCTCCCAAATCCGAGAACTTCGCGGCCCGCGCTTCTGACCTGTTCGAGAAGGACGCGATCAAGGCTGGCGCCGTGAGCAGTCCCAAGGTGCGGCTGGTGATGTTTGCGGACTACAACTGCACTTACTGCAAGAAGGCCCAGCCGGTCGTCGAAGAGCTTCTTGCCAACAACCCGGACCTCCAGGTGGTCTATCGCGAACTTCCCATTCTGTCACCGACCTCCCGGCTCGCCGCCCAGGCGGCACGTGCAGCCGCGATGCAGGGCAAGCACGATGCCTTTCATCGTGAACTCTACAAGCTGACCGAGATCAGCGAAGCGAGCATTCTGCAACTGGCCGCCCGTCCGGACGTCGGATTGGACGTGGATCAGCTGCGGAAGGACATGACCTCGGAGAGGGTAGCCTCACTGGTTACCAACGATTTCAACCTCGGCCAGAGCCTGGGGATCCAGGGCACACCGTTCTTCTACTTGGACGGCGGAGCGACCATGCCGGGGTACGCTCCGACCTCCCAGATGCAGGTGATGATCGACCAGGCCCGCAAGAAGAGCTGAGCCAGATGCCCTTCCCCCGCATGCTTGCCATCGGCTTGTTGCTGATGGCGGCTGCGGGCTCCGCCACTGCGGCGCCCCAGCAGAACATATGGAAGAACACTGAGGCGGCGACGCAGGCGGTGGCCGTCGCCAAACGTGATCTGACCATCATCCTCCGCGTCCTCGCCAGCAGCGTCAGTTCCACCGAGTTTGCCGTGGCGATGTCGCCACTCACGTCAGAGGTTCGGTCCCGCTACCGGGGGCAAGAGTGCCTCTTCTACGAAGAGGTGACCAACTCACCGTTCGCCGATAATCCCTACTTCGCGCCGATTGCGGGGCAGATCGTTCAGGCCGCCTTGCCGGCCGAGTTCCACAACAACAAGGTTGTGGGAAAATTGGCCTCCTATCTGGCGTACATGGCGGCCACCAACGACCCGCCTGCCTGTGTCTGCGAGCCGATGCCGGTGGAAGAGGTGATCGACCTCTGCCGAAAGCGGTTCTATCCGGCGTCCCCACAGGATCAAGCCCGCTACGACAAGGCTATGCTGCCCCCGTGAGGCGGGCAGAGTTGAGACATGACGAACGGCCGGGGTGTACTCCCCGGCCGTTCGCATTTCAACGCAGCTTGTAAGCCCCGGTATCCCATCCCGACGCTTGCACGGGCTGCGGAGCGGTGCCCAGCCACCCGGCCAACGGGTTCACGGCATCAAGAGCCCCGCCTAACTCGCCGGTGGCCCAGTGAAGTGCGACGGCGGTCGTGCCCGGCCGCGTGTGTTCGATGTACATGCCGACACCGACACCGATCACCATCATAACCAACGGTGAACGCACGACCTGCAGGAAGAAGGCAAACAAGAAGGTTCGCAGGATCATGTTGACCATCGGGGTAAACTCCAGTGCGTATTGCCGGCATCCTACCGGGACGCGCAGCCGCTTCGCGCCGGGGAAAGGCGACGAATTTCCACGTCTTTCAGTGGCGCGGTTGAACCAGCCGACGCAATACGATCGGCGTAGTTGCCGCAGCTCTGCGACGATTCCCACGGAGTGATCATGCCCCCCCGGATCCCTGGTCGGACCCGATCGACTACAACAGCTCTGGCCCTGCTTGCGCTCACAACCGTCGCCGCAGGTCCCTTCGGCTGGGTGACGATCAACAGCGCCTGCATCATCGTGGAAGAAGGCGCCGCTACGCCCTTTGCATGGGTCGCGTTGGTGCTCATTGGCCTGCCCTTCGCGGGCTGGTGCCAGCGCTTTCTGCGCTGCCTCCTCTTCGCACGCCAGCGCGCCGCGAATGCGCTGGGAGCCAAGGTCATCACCTTGCGTATGGTCGAGCGGAACAAGAGCGTTTCTCCGGCCGAAGTGGCGCTTTACCACTTGGTCAGGAGCATTGCCGAACAAGCGGGCCTCCGGGCCGCGCCCATGGTCGGCGTCGTACCCAGCAACGCCATTAACGCGTTTGCGATTGGCCGGCGCGGCAAGTATTTCATTGCGGTCAACGTCGGCACGGTTAACCGGCTGTCAGTTGACGAGCTGGCGGCAGTCCTAGGGCACGAGGTCGGGCACGTCGCCCACGGGGATTCGTTCGTAAAGACGCTCGCTTTGGCGGTCCAGGACAGCATCGCTACGTTCCTGATCTCGCCTTTGGCCTTCGCCCACAGCCTGGTCCGCGCCTCGCCTGCCCTGCTGCTGCTATTGGGCGCCGGGTTGCTGTTCGGCATCTGGCATGGGCAACGAGACCTTGCCATGGCGTGCGCGGTCGCCCTCTTCCTTCCGCAGTTGGCGTGGCTCGTCCTGCTTGCGTGCCGCGCGCTGATTGCCCAGCTCGACCGCTGGCGCGAGTTTCACGCGGACGCTGCTGGCGCGGCCCTCACCTCACCCCGGAGTATGGCGGCGGCCCTCGCAAAGATCGCCGAAGACGGGTATGGCAAGCGGGTCGTGACCAACCCTCTACACTCCCCCGCCTTGGCTAGTTTCGGGATCAAGGACACGATCCTGTTCACGGGTCTGGCCGGTAAATTGTTCGCCACGCATCCCCCTGTCCAAGATCGCGTGGACGCTCTCATCAGCGGCCGGTTTCTCTAAAGGCTGGAGTTGGGTGCGAGGTCATAAGGCGAAAACAAAAAAAGCCCGTCCGACGTCCGCGATGGACGACAGACGGGCTTTTGGGTTTTAGAATCCCGGCCGAAGAGTGAGCCGGAGAACGCCGGTGGTGGGGACGCGGTAAACCGCGCCACCAACACTCTGCGCTACCAGTGCGGGGAAGACGCACCTTCGAACCACTGGCGCACCAGGGCCAGGTGATCCTCCGATTGACCTTCGGAACCAGCCAGCTGGGCGAAGGGATGTGCATCCCCCCGCCCCCGGCCTGATGCGGACCAAGCTGACGTCTAGGATCATGCTGCCGCCGCGTCAAAATTTGACGAAGTTGCGCAGCCGACCCAAGAGCCCGGTCCGTGGCGCCGCCGATCGCATCGACGGTTCCGCGATGAGGCCACGAATGCCCTCGCTCTGGGGTGTCGAACACGGACCCTGGACATGGATCGGTTGGAGATTTCGCTCAACCCGATCCGTGTACCGCGGCCCCGCGTCGCCGACAGCCATTGGCATGACCGCCCGCTGCTCCGTGCGGAACCGAGGGAAGCCAGCCTGACCGTGCATGACCCAGACATCGTGCCAATCGATTCCCTTCGCATTGTCGGGGATCGATAATGACGGCATGAAAACCAGAGCCTTTCGACCCATGTCCCACGCGCTCGCCTTGAGCCGTTGCGCGGCCTCACGGCCACGGCCGCTGCGATCCAGGTCACCCCAGACCACAATCTGCTCCACACCTTCAGGCGGAATGAACCGCTCCATGAGGTCGGCACAGACGCACGGCCACACTGTCATGCCGGTCGCCAGATGCACTGCAAGGGCCGTTTCAAAGCCCTCGGCAACACCGAGTACGCCGGCTTGCGGTTCACCCATGCGGATGAAGCCACCACCGTCCACCATCATGCCGTCAAAACGCGGATGCTCGACGGGCATGACCAGAGAGCGGTCGTTCGGCAGCGGAAAGACCTTCTTCGGTTCCTCCACCGGAGCCTTCTCGCCGTTCTCGGTGAGATAGGTTCGGTGAATGGTGGCGGGCCGCCCAAGGGCGTCCGACACGCCCATCAGCAAAGCTGGGAACTGACCGACCACGACACCGTCATCGTCGACGTAATCGAGCGACGGATGGAAGCGGAAGTTCTTCAGACCTGCGATGGGTTCGATGGAAAGCTTGCGCCGCATTAGGTAGCGCATCAGTGGCGCCGCCAATGGATCGGTCACCGGAACAGCCTCCGCCCACGCCCGCCGCAACAGGTTGCGGATGAAGGTGTCGTTCGGGGGCTTGGCCTCGACCTTCGGCCGGACACGAGGCGGCGGAGCGTCCTTCCGGACACGACCGCTGCCCACGTCAAGACCGACGACCTTCGCGACCTCCTCCAGCGTCTGCGGGAATGTCCAGCCTTCGATCGCCATCAGCAACCGGAAGCCGTCCGCAAACTTGCCGCAGGTGTTGCATACGCCACCGCCCGAGGTTTCAGCGTCCTTGAAGAACCGGAAACCGTCACCCCTGCCATTGCTCTTGCTGGTGCCGTGGATCGGGCAGACGGACCGCCCTCTTCCCGGCGCCTTCTGAAAGATCCGGCCGTCAAGCCTATTGCCGATCAGTCGCTCGTGAATATCCATCCAGCCATGCTTTTGCGCAGCGTTCCGGACGTCATCAGCTTTCAGCGTGTTCACGATTGTTCTCCTACGACACTCGGCAAAGACGCACCTATCCCCTGGCGGGGAGCAGAGCGTCCCCGCCGGGGTTTCTTTCAGTTGTGGGACGCGATCAGGCCGAGCCTGGTCGCCTGTTCACGGAACATAGCCCGGAGTTCATCCGGGTCCGCACCCAGCGCCTTCGCGCAAATGCGAAAGCCAAAGGCGTTCTCGCCGTCGCTGTCGATCCACTCCCAGGCTTCGGCCCGAGTGCGTTGACAACTACGACCATCCACTGCCGCGGCCATTGTTTCGAGCAGGATCGTCTCGCAAAGCGCGACGAGGTCCTGATCGGTCCAGGCGGTGTCGAGCAGCCAGTCGGCCGGCGCCACAGGTGGCGCACGCTCGTTGGTCAGCATGAGGTCTCTCCTTGCGGTGATCGGGAGAGACCTGTTCCCCTCCGGGGTCAGTCTCCCCGGGTGGGTTGGATCTTATCAGGCACGCCTACTGCAGACGCGGGTAGGACGTGCTGTTCAGGAAAGCTGCCCAGGCATCTGGCCACCTTTCGAAGGTTCCGGGTGCCCGCTGTTCAGCCTCATCGACAAAGCGAACGAAAGCGCGGCGGATCGTGTCGATCCGTTCGTACTGCGTTTGGCTGGTAAGATGGGCGAGCGTGCCGCTCGCCAGCCAGCGGACTTGCGTTGTGACAGGTTCCACGTATGTCCTCCTCGCATTGAGAGGGAGGCATCTCCCGGCGGGGAGATGTACTCCCCATGGGATCGGTGTATCGCTGTCAGGCGGCAGCGGCGATCCGGGAAGACCGAAGCCGAGCTTCCGACGCCGACAGGATCGTATTGACGTCCCCTTCGCGGAGGGTAGCGAGCGCACTCGCCGGATCCTTCACGGACGTTTCGCGAAGGGTTCTAAGAATGGTCAGCAGGCTCTGGGCCGTCTGGATCGCACCATCGTGGCCCATGACGCGGACACACAGATGAAAGCACTCTACGTTGCGCAGGCCAGTTTCCGGGTAGTCGTCCACGTCAAAATACGTGACAACCCGGCTGGAAACGACGCTTCCCTTATCGAAGCGACGGATCAACGAAATGCGCGGAGCATCGCTGCTCAGCACTTCGCTTAGGGACAGACGATTCTCCTGGTCATCCAGGATCTCATAGAACCACTTGCTCATGGGAGTCTCCAAAACTGGTTTCGGTAGGAAAGCCAGGGGGAGAAATCCCGTGTCCCGGGAAGGTTCCCCGGGAGGGTGGTCGTGGCGACTACTGGCCCCTGGCGGCTTACAGCTTGGAAGGCACGGTGAACATGCCTTTGACAGAGGGCGGCGCGGCTGGCGTCATGAGGACGATGGCCGGAGTGCAACCCGCAAGCGTCGCCGCAGCGGCGACCAGTAGGATCAAATTGCGCATGAGAACCTCTCTGCCGAAGGCGGAGGAAGCAGACGTCCCCCGGTGGGAGGCTGTGCTCCCTGCGGGGAATCTGCCGAGGCCGTCAGGCCCGGCGCGAGTGCCGACCAGCAAGGGGCGGCTTGAGTGCTGCTTATTTATCGAGCCCAACTAGCTCGCCAGCGGCGCTGGATCTCACGCAACCGCATCAAGCAGGAAGCGATAAGCGAACTCATAATAGCCAGGGTTAAGGCCAAGCGATAGAGGTAAAAGACGATCTTCTCATTCGTCGTTTAACGCTGCGGCACGTGCCCTCGACGCAATCC
Organism: Azospirillum oryzae; assembly: GCF_008364795.1. Classification (GTDB taxonomy): domain Bacteria; phylum Pseudomonadota; class Alphaproteobacteria; order Azospirillales; family Azospirillaceae; genus Azospirillum; species Azospirillum oryzae. Next base: position 61,527 of record NZ_VTTM01000017.1, read on the forward strand.
CCGGCGCGGAATCAAAAAGGGGGGATGCCGTAGAGCATCCCCCCTTCCCGCTTACCCAAGGACTGGCTACGCCAAGCAGGGCTGACCCTGCTGGACAAGCAGCTCCTCTACCACCGCCGCCGATAATGCGGCACGGGCGGTCGCGTCACACCACCCCTGGATCGCTGCCCGAACGTCAACGTCCCCTTGGTGGCCCTTCACGAACTCGGTCCGGAGCCTGATGCCGCGGTTGCGGACCACCTCCATGACCTCGCCGTGAATTTCCTGATCGGCAGTGCGGTCCTCGCGGACCCGTTGCGAACCGCCAAGCACACCGAGAGCGTGTTGGTTGTCCGACTGCACCGTTACGATGTCGCCGCGACAGAGCCTCAGGTTATGGACGGCGGCGATGACGCCGTTGCCCAGAGCCGTCAGCTCAGCCTCGCAGGAATCGCCGGCGGGTCCGTGGCCGCTGTAGCGGAAGACCCTCCGTCCCGATCGTACCCACACCGCCCAGCCTGCTCGCAGCCGCTTCCCACAGAAGCTGGCGTCGGCAAAGACGGTTACTCGTGTTGCTCGCCTCTCCATAATGCACCTCTTGGCGCAGGGAGACGCCCTCCCCTTGCGGGGAGAGGGCTCCCCGCGAGGGTTCGGGTTGATCGAAGGCCGGCGCCGAAGCGCCGGTCTATGGTCAGTGGCCGCTGACCGCGTTTGCAGAGCCCCAACGAAGCGCGAACTCCGTCGGGGATACTCCTTGGTCAAGCGCATCAGATAAGGCGTCCGGGTCCACCTGGGCATCGAACGTGTCGACCCGCCAGTGCCTGAGCATCGCCCCATCCACGGCTTCCACGTACTCCTGGAAGCCCATCTTCGAAACGTCGGTCTCGCGCTGTGTCCACACCTCGTCCACCGGACCGGTCAGGTCCACCGGGGCCAGATGGCCATAGGCGGGCGTCGCGAGTTGCTCGGCCGGAACTACGTCCTGGGTCGATATCTTCATGGCTTCCATCCTCCTGGGATCGAAGAGGGAGGCCGCCCCTGAGGGGATCGGCTCCCCTCGGGGTCAGGTCGTCAGGCTGCGGCTCGGGTGTGTCCCGTGCTTAGGCCCGCTTGGCGTTGCTCTCACCGCGCTCGCGTTCGGCGAGGTGGGCGGTGAGTGCGCGCTGCGCGTGGTGCTCTGCCAGCGTGCTGGCGCGGAACCGCTTGGTGATGTCGCCTCCGGGGTCGTGGACATGCTTGGCGGTCAGGGAAACGCCCCTTCCGATCAGCATGGCCTTCACGCCCGCCAGTGTGGCGGCTTCATCTTTGCGGTTGTCGCGCAGGGTCTTGTGTCCAGACAGGACATCGACCGCGTGCTCGCTTGCGGACTGCGCCACGATCATGTCACCGCGCTTCAGGTCGAACTCGTCCACCGTCAGGTGGATGCCCAGGGCCAGGGCCTCGACCGAAGCGTGGTCACGCGTGTGGATGTGCTTGTCCCAGACGCCCCGCTTCTGGAGCGTCTTGGTATTGTCCCGCGCGTAGACCGACCAGGCACCGAGTTGGTGGGTGGCGTCGAACGCCGCCTCTCCAAACACCGTAACCAGTCGGCCCCGTTTTGCACGCCGATCCAAATGGGGTTCGGTCGGCGGCTGCGGGACCACATCCTTGTTCCGCCGCTGGAACAGCCTGCGGAAGACCTCCTCCATGGCCCTCGTCGGGTCTTTGTGGTCGCGGAACTCCTTGAAGAAGAGCCGCAAGACCGTGACGCAGACGAAGGCCACAGCGGAGATCAACATCTTCTCGATGATCTCCATGATGCACCTCTCGTTCTTTGAAGAGAGGGGGAGATCGCCCCCGTTGGGGAGCGTTGCTCCCCCTCGGGGTTGCTGGTCAAAGGGCGAGGCTGCTATGCAGCAGCCGCCGTGAGAGCCTTGCGCGTGATCTCGAACAGCGCACTTCTCAGCTCGGTGAGGTCCTGGATGACGACCGCGGTCGGGAATAGTTGCCGAACACGGTCGATCTGGATGCCGATGCCGATCACCTCGATGCCCGAGGCCTGGCAACGCCGAACCATGTCGATGACTTGGTCTGAGTTGTTGGGCTCGCCGTCGGTCACGATGAGGAGCAGCTTACGCTCCTCCTTGGTCGTGTTGACCAGCTGCGCGGCGGCATACCACATGGCTTCCCCCAGAGGGGTGCCGCCGGCCGGGGCCACCGCGAAGTTGCCGACCACCTGACGCACCTTCTGTCCATGCTTCAGAAGAGGCAGAACGCCAATGGCGCGCTGGTGATCTTGATCATAGTCGCTCCGGCTTGCCGGAAAGGCTGTGATCGCCGAGTTGACGCCCGGGATGGCTTCGAGAGCCGTCGCGAGGGCAACCGCGCTGTCGATCGCCACGTCCAGCCGGTTCCGACTGGCCCCTCCGTTGACATGGGCGGCTTGCGCCGCCATGGAACCGGAGCGGTCCACGAGGATGTGGATCGCGGCGTTGGGGGCACGGGTGTCCGTGCGCTGCGTGAAGACCCGCGTGTCACCCGTCAAGATCCGGGTGATCTTTCGGCCGTTCACCGCACGGCCGCGCCGGCGGGTGATCTCGTCCTCCCGTTGGCTGGCTTGCACCAGACCCAGCAGTTGGGCACGTACCCGACCGCTCGTGCCACGGACGCGAGAAACGATCCCCTGTCCGATGAGCGGGTTGGCCTGCACCTCCTGCGGCTGAGCCATGGCCGGAACCCGACTCTGCACAGGTGCTTTGGCGGCGCTGTTGGACAGGTCCTTGGCCGCCTTTTGGAAGAGGTCTTTCGACCCCACATCGTCGGTCGAGGCCGACAGAGCCTTCGCAATCGCGTCGGCGCCGTTGGGATCGTAATCTCCACCCTGATCGGAGCCAGAGCCGCCCGCATCGCCGGCATCACTGCCGGCCGAATTGGGTCCTGAGCTATCGCCACCATCGTCGCCTTCTCCGTCACCGGATTGGTCGTCGTCGGCGCTGTCATCGGTGTCCGAGCCGGACCCCGAGCTATCGCCACCATCGTCGCCCTCTCCGTCACCGGATTGGTCGCCGTCGGCGCTGTCAGAAGCGGCTCCAGGCTTCGCACTGTCGCCCTGCCCTTCATCATCGCCGCCACCGTCGCCGTCGGCATCGCTGCCGGCGTCGTCAGTTGCGTCATCATCCTCGGACGTGCCGTCCTTGGACGTGCCAGAACCGCCTGTGGCATCGTCGGCATCGCTACCGTCGTCATCGCCTTGGGCGTCCTGCTCGTTGTCAGACCCGGACCCGCCCTGCTGTTGCGGGACGCTCTGGTTCTGCTGGTCCTGCTGCTGTTGTTGCGGCGGCTGCGGAGGGGGTTGGCGAGCCTTATCCTCCTCTTGCTTGAGCATGGTGAGGATGAGGTCTACGAGATCGAGGGCATCCGCAGTGCTCTCGAGGTTTTTCACCTCAGAAAGCAACGCGTGAAGCCTGACCATGGCACCGGCCGGGAAGGTCTGTGCCGCTACGGCCTCGCTTTCGTCCGCGAAAGACTCCAAGGCCTTCTGGCCAAGAACATCACATCGCAGGCGTAGCAGGCAGTAGCCGGACAGGATATCAGCCGGATGCGCCTTCTCGTTGACGGCCCTCATTTCGCCGCGGCGGATCAGATAGTCGATCACCTTGGCGATAGTCCTGCGGGTCCCAGGATAGTCGACGGCGAGCGCCGCCTCGATCCGGACATCCTCAATGATATTCAGCAGCTCCCGACGGAGCGGCTGGTAGTACGCGCGATGAACGACATTCCAATCCGTGAACTGGATGTGCCCACCGGCTTCATGCGCGATGACGCCGTAGGCGAGATCGCACAGGTCCGGCTCGTCGGGGTCGAATGCCGGCACGTAGACGCGATTCCCGTCGGTCATCATCTCGTTGCCAGAGACGATGACCTGTACCCCGAATTTCTTGCCCAGCGCCGCTGCCACAATGGGCAGCGAGTCATAGAGCGTGCGAGCTTTACGAGACGTCTTGGCCGGCTTGGCAGCCAGCCCTGTCCCTTGCATGGTCTGATTGACCGTCATTCTCGTGCCTTTCGCCTGGGGGGCGAAGGAGCCCCCCTCGACGGGGGAGAAGTACTCCCCCGCCTTGGGTTGCTTAGAAGAAGAAGGATTCGACAACCTCGACCGGTGCGGCCGTCGGCGGGATCATGTCAGGGAGCTTCCCGTCGTCTTCCGCCTCGTCCAGGTCGTCGGTGTCGTCCACCTCGGTTTCGACCGCCGCCTCAACAGCAGCCGGCTCCGCGTTGGGCGCGATCTCCGGTTCCTCCGGAGTTGCACTAGCCGGCGACGCAGCTTCCGCCCCCAGAGATGCCGGCTCGGCACCCGGGCGGGCATCCTGCTCTACCGGCTTCTGGTCGGCTTCCTGCGCGAGTTCAACCGTCTCCGTGACTGCCTCAACCGGTGCGGTCGGGACAGCCTCAGCGGCGACGGGTGTAACCTGACCCGCATCCTCTGCCTGTGCTGGCGTCGCAGTGTCGGAGTTGGACTCCTCGACCACTACGCCATCCGTGGCAGGAGAGGCGGCGTCATCACCATCACCGAACAAGCCGTCGAAGATGGAGAGGTCTGACGGCCCTTCAGCCATCGTTGCCTCGACCTGCGCAGGCGTGACGTGGACGACAGCCTCTGGCTCGTCCGCATCTTCCTCTTCCGGGAAGGCAGCATCAGGATCGACGATGTCCCCATCCTCGACAGATGCAAAGAGGTCGCCGAAGCCACCCGTCGCCGGGCGGCTCGCCGCGTAGGACCGGATCTTGTCGGGGTCCGACAGGATCAGGATCTTCGCGACGACCTCGTGGTAGACACCGTTCTCGATGTTGCCTTTCTCCGGAAAGCTGGCGATCAACTCGTCAATGCCAGCCACCATTGGAGCCACAGCGCCATCCAGGAAAGAAAGTCCGTCGAGCTTATCGCGCATCCGCTTGAGCGGCCCTGCGATACGCCGTGACAGGCTCTTCTCCGTCCGGGAAGCCACCGACTTCTCGTAGAGTTCATTGGCCTCCTGTGCGACCTCAGCCAAAAGCTGATTGCCCATGCGCGCAACCTCGCGGTCCAGCGAGCCGCTCTTGTCGGCCGGCGAGATCCGGAAGGTGCTGTAATCGGCCCAAAGTCGATGACTGACCGCCGAGGCGGGCTCAATGGCCCGGCGCAGCGCGTCCTCGAAGTTGGGGTGTTTGGCGATCCACTCTTCCACCTCCTTATCGTATTCGGCCAGGAAGGTGCTCTTCTCGCCGAGAAACTCCCGAACGATCTTGTCCAGAGCTTCGGTGACCGCTTCGGTCTTCTCGCGTGGGATCGCGTAGCCGCTTAGGAAGCGGATGCCAACGCTCTCCAAGAGGCGTTCCATCTGCTTCTTCAGCTTGTGGAAGACGTTGAGCCGATCAGGGTCCATGACTTTCTTGGAGCCCAGACTGGCAACGTCTTCAGAAGGCAGTTCACCACCCACGCCGAGGTTCAAATCTTCGGCCCGGAGCTTCTTGCGTCCGGTCCAGATCGTCACGCCCAGCGAGAGAATGTCAACCTTATCAAGGGTCTTCATGATGCAGCCTCGTTGTGAAACGAGGCGCGAACCCACTCCTCCCCTGGGGGCGAAGTGAACCGCGCCCCATTGGGGAAGGATGTTCTGGGTGGCAGAGCGGGCTGTAAGCCCGCTCAGAACCAATAGTCGGCTTGGCCGGTGTCGATTTGTGAGAGCTTGATCCGTTTCGGGATCAGCCCGGCATCTTCGGCAGCCGGCGTGATGAGGTCGACAGAGGATTCGAAGGTGGCGAGCAGAGCCGCCTCCTTGCGCAGGTCCTTGTCGATGGTGCCACCGTCCGCCTTGACCACGTTGACCGTCACGTCCGCAGACGCGACCATACGCATGGTCAGGAGAAACAGGAGGGCGCCGACGCCGTTGGCCCGCCGCAGCGACCCCGCGTGCCGCACCCTCCCGATGCCGGTGTGGCCGTCGAATGCCGGCGTCCAGCCCTCAATCACCGGAACCCCGGTCGGGATACCCTCACGGGTGCTCCACCGGCATTCATAGTGATCGGAGAGCCTGCCCACGGCCACCTCCATCACCTCAAAAAGCCGCTGCCAGGAGACAGCGGTGATTTCGAAGAAGATGTCGGCGTCCTTCATGGTGGCCGGTCTCGACGTAACCTCCTCAGCCGCGGGGATTTCCGCAGCCGGGTTGCTTTGCAGATCGGTGGCCTTACCGTCGGCGCCGAAGGTGCAAGTGCCCAGGATCTCATAACCCTGTTCAGTCTGCTCCCACAGTCGCCGACGACCCTCCGCCGCCGCGCCGCTGGATTTCCAGGACGACTTGGCGATGGGCTTTTTCTGCATGGCCTGTCCGGTCTTGCCGAAGCGCACGAACAAGTCTCCGCCGATCACGGCAACAGCCCAATCCTTGGAGGTGCCGTCGGAGCGGTTATACCGCGCCAACAGCCAGCGCTCGCCCGCCATCAATTAGCCTCCCAGAGATCGCCGAAGACATCGGCTGCGATCTGGTGGATCGCCTGCCGCTGCTCAGGTTCCGCCCGGTTGCTGAAGGCTCGCTCGAGAGCAAAGCCGACCGCGTTGGGAGCCCCCTTGAAGGCGACCGTCAGCCGTGCCCACCGCACGAGAGAGCGGGTGGACATGGTGAGGGAAAGCTCGGAGCCACCGTCCTCGCCGCCCAGGAACAGGCGACGGATGTCGTTAGCGACCTTGATCATGTTTTCCCGGATAGCCTGCGGCACCTTCGGCGCCACGCGCTCCAAGATTGATTCCTCGATGTCCGGCTCCAGATAGCCCACGCTGATGAAGCGGAAGCGATCCAGAAAGGCGGGATCGAGAACCTGGATGCTGGTGGCGTAAAGGCCCGAAGCATCACCCGACCCCATGCTGTTCGCCGTGACGAACAGCCGGAACTTCGGGTGGGCATGGATCACCTCGTTGGTCTCGGGGATCACCAGTGGCGATCCTTCCAAGATATCGTTGAGACCGACCAGCTCGCCGGCATCGCCGCGGTCAGCCTCGTTGATGACGAGAGCGTAGCCGTGGGTCATGCAGACGGGCAGCGGCCCGTGAACAAATTTCGTCTGCCCGCCGACGATGGCCTGATGACCAACGAGATCGGCGAACTCGCGACGCTTATGCCAGGAAAAGCACATGGTCGGCCAGTTCAGGCGCGAGAGCGTCTGGGTGACGATGGACGTCTTGCCAGCTCCGTACGGGCCACCGATCCACATGGCATCTCCCATAGGATCGGCAGCAAAGGCAAGGATGTCCCGCAGCTTGATGCGATCGAAAACGTAGAGATCGTCCCGCTTCGGGATGAGAGGGTTCGTATCGTCGGCAAAGCCCTCGACCGTAAACTGCGGCGGGGCCTTCGGCTGATCGAACGTGTCGCGAACGCTGAAGTTCTTAAACATGATGCACCTTTTCTTGGGGAAGTCGGGGCGCACCATGCCCCGGAGGGGAGCATGTCTGCGCCCCAGGTGGGGATGAACTTGTGTTGCGAACTACGCAGCCGCGGCTACGACCGGGCCCACGCTTTGGGTGCCTGTTGGCTTCGCCTTCTTGACACTCACCTTGACGCTCTCTGAGGAGGCGCTACGGAATTTGTCCAAATCGGCGTCGCTGACGGCAACCTTGTGATGCTCCAGGAGGGCCGTATAATCGACCCGCCCCTTGGAGATGTAACGGGTGATAAGGATGCCCGATGCTTCAGCTTGGGCGAACTGCCCCATCTGCTTGATCAGCCGCTCCTTAGCGTTGTCCTGCTTCAGGGTCAGTGTCGCGATCTCAGCCTTGAGGGCGTCGATCTTCGCAGCAGCATCTCGGTACTCCATCGCTGCAACTTCCCACTCCTGCTTTTCCTCATCGGACGCTGGGGAGTAGGTGTCGCGGGAAGGATCCTTCTTCGGCTCCTTGCCGGCGTTCACCGCCCCCATGAAGGCCTCTGCCCTCTGAAGCATGTCGGCGATGAATGCCTCGTCCCGGTCGACACGAAATTCGACGGCTTCGTCAACGACGAGGCTGCCATCTTCCTTCTCGATCACGCGACCAAACACCAGATAGCCGTGGTCCGTGCCGGACACGAAAATCTGAGCCTGCACTTGGCAGGAATAGAGGCGAAAAGCAGTCGCGTCCTCGCGGAGCGCCACCACCTCATCGAACACCGAGTCCGACGGGGCCTTGAGTTCGACGGGGATTCCGTCATCGGTCAGGCCGTCGAAGCTGGCGCGGATGATCGGATGGTCCGCTTCGGCGCAGGCGGGAAAAAGCATGGTGTCATGCTTCGCCTCGAACCACGCGCGAACAGCGGGCTCGCACCGCTTGCCATGAGCGACGAACATGTTGCCGCTCAAATCCTCCGGAGGAACCTTGCCTGCCTTCTCCGCCCACAGGCGCCAAGGCGTCTTGTAGGGGCTAATGCCGAGGACCACGGCAATGTCGGAAGCCGACACGCCTTGATCGCGCCATGCCAGCCATTCGGCCGAGCCCTGGCGAAGGTTGACGATCTTCATGATGCACCTCTGCAAGGGCGGAGGCGCACGTCTCCCCGGTCGGGGGCGTCGTGCGCCCCAGCGGGGATTTTCGTCGTGAATTACGCTAGCCGGTCTGGCCCCATGTCCCGGTTCCGGAACGGGGGCGAATAGCGAGCTAAGTGCTCGTCCGGCAGCGAACGGATCGCGGTCACGCCGGCCGATCGCAACGCCGCGGTAGCCATCGCGGTGATATCCTCGAAGGTGAAGACTTGCGTCGTGGCCTTCCAGCCCAACGCCCTGCCCTTCACTGCCTCCGGCTTTCTGATCTTGCTGAGCATGCTGCTCTCCTCCGGGGCAAGCCCCGGCCAGGGTGTCATCTTTCCCGCGCTGGGCGCTTGCGCACCCCGGAACAGGAATGGACGTGGACAGCGCCTACACGGCCTCTTTCATGGCGGCGGCAGTCGCGACCGCTTCCGCCTGGGCCAGATCGACTTCGGCCTGAGCGTACTCGAAGTCGAGGTCGCTCAGCTTTCCGTCGTTGCGGAGCTTCGACAGGTAGTCCTTCGCTCCTGTCCAGGCGCCGGCGGCACCGGCACGCTGGATCAGCTCCGTCGTGGAAGCTCGCACCTTGTCAGACACGGACTGGGAGCGCTCGGCCTGCCGTAGGACATACTTGGCATAAGCCAAGTCGTTGTCCTTCAGGCGCTCTGCGGCATACCCGATGGCCGTTTCCCAGGCACCATTGGGAAGCGCACGGCGCACCAGCTTTCCGATCAGCTCCTTCACCTCGACGCCGACCTGAAGCAGATCGGGCTTCGGTTCCGGAACCGGCTGACCGCCAAGGACCTCTCCCGTTTTCGGGTCGATGTCCATGACGGTCGCGGACTGCGGCACGCCACGCTTGGAGCGGCGTGGGATGTCAGCCTCGTCGGCCTCGATCACCTTGCCATCCATCTCCTCTGCACTGTAGCCGCCGCATTCCTCGGGGAAGGCGGCGCGTAGCGCATCGGCTTTGGCGCACTTGGCGAGTTGGCCCTTTGGCCGCTTCACCCACATGTCCGTGGGGAGGACGCCCCGAGCACCTTTCCGGGAGTAGGTCTCCATCCAGTAAACCTTCCCGGTGAAAGGGCACCGGACACCGCCAACAAGGCGGTACACGGTGACCGTGCACCATTCAGGGAACTTGAGGGTAACCGTCACAGTCTTTTTCGAGCCACGTGGACCGTCTTCATCGTTCACCTCCGCGGTGAACGTCTCCGTGATCTCCGGCCCGTAGATCGGGGCGTCGACACCGGCGAACTCGCCCGTTCGGGCAGCCGTGGTCTGCACCTCGTTGATGCCCGGCCAAACCGTCTCCACGTACTTCCGCAATGCGGAGCTCCACATGGGCACGATCGACACGGGGCGCTTCATGATGTCGAGCTTGCGGGCTTGGCAGTAGGCCACCGCGAGCAAGATGCCCTCAGCGGTCTTGGCGGACGGGAAGGTGGATTCCACCAGTACCCGCCAAGTCTGCTCATTGACCCCGTAGCTCTTTGCTTCCACCGGATACGCGATCCGCGGTTGCAGCGAAATGACTTCGCCCATCTTTCTGTCCCTCTCAGATGAATGAGAAGGCGCCACTTCCCCCTGAGGGGCGAGCGGCGCCCCCTATTGGGTTGTGACGGTCAGTTCAGGTCAGCGCGAGACGTCGTTGTCCTAATTGGACGAAGACGGAGCCTCGGCGGCCGGCTTTGGCCGGAACGGCTCGCACGGATCGGGTTCCCCCGGCTTGCGAGCCACGTAGCCGACGCCCATCGCTTCGGCATCGCATTTGGTCCTGAGCAGCAGGTTTTCCTGTGCCTTCCGGAGTGTGTCCGCCTCCCCCAGCGCAAACAGGAAGCCTGCGACAAGGTAGATCGCGTAGAGCGCGATCATGGCGAGCACGAAAGCCTTCAGGACGGGTTTGAAGATCTCGGTCATGGTTTTGCGCCTCCTAGCGCAATGCTGCAGAGGCACACTCCACGCCCCACGTTGGGACGAGCAAGTGCGCCCCAGTGGGAAGGAGTAGAGCGGATCAGCGGTTGTCGCTGAGCCGCGCAGTCATCGTCATCTGCTCCTGTTCGGCGGTCTTAATGATCGCGTACAGGCCTTGGTGGACAGTCACCCCAGCCATAGCGGCCACGATAACGCCGAAGACGATGTTCTGGAGAACCCGCATGTGCACCTCCACATCGGAGGGCACGGCATTCCCCTCAGGGACGCTAGGCCGCGCCCTTAACTTAGAACCGCGGGCAAAATTAGAACGGGATTTGGTCCCATCCATCATCCCCAGCGGCACTGCCTTGGCTGCGGTTTGCCGAGCTCTGGGATCGCGAACGATCCTGTCTGCCCTTCCGGTCGGAACCACCTGGACGACCGGCGGCACCTTGGCGATCAGAACCACCCTGGTGGTCGGGCTCGCCGGCGGCACGCGCGCCATTGACCGAGCCGTTGCTACGACTGTTGCCAGCGCTGTTGTCGGATTCCCGACCCTGACCCTGACCGCCGTGCAGGTCGAGCTCACTCACGCGAACGGTGAGGGCCTTGTCCTTGCTGCCGTCGCGCCGCTCGAATTCACGAAGCGTGACTTCGCCAGCAATGGACACTTCCCTGCCCTTCTTGAGGAGGGCGGCGAGTTTCTCAGCTCGCGTCCCCCACATTGAGCAATCGACCCATTGTGTCGTCTTGTTCTCTCCGTAGCCAATATCGTTGGCGACCGGAAAGCTGAGGACTTTTTCGCCGCCCTGCGTGGTGCGCAGTTCGGCGTCGCGGCCCAAACGACCATTGAAATGCCAGATGTTCATGATGCACCTCATCCTATTCAGGTTGCGATGCACGGAACTCCTCCCCTGCCCAGGGTGGAGACTTGTCCGTGCTGGTTGGGGAAGGTCAGGCTTCGAGATAAGGGCGGATCACCGCCGGTACCGCATGAACGGTCTCGGTGTGCAGCCCCGTGTTGATCGCATCCGAAGGCACGGCCAATCGGCGAAGAGCGGAGTGGGCAGTGCGCCATGGATAGCGACCCGCTCGGTAGCCGGCGTAAACGTCGGCCGCCAGGCTAAGTTTGAGCTCGGAGGACTGGACGCCCTCAAAAGCACAGAGATCAAGGGACATGATGCGCCCTCATTCCATGAGGATGAAGGAGGCGCGTCCCGACCCCACGCGGGGAGGGAGAAGCCTCCCTCTTGGTGGGAACACGCTCGGCGGCAAACCGGCGAGCTACATGCTGGTTGTTTTAGGACCCCAACTAGGTCCCCAGCTGAAGCCGGACACTTTGGCATCGCTGCATCAAGCAAGCGGCGCTAAGTGTAGCCAATGTAACGCTCCGACGCTGGGAGCGATAGGGCAGAAAGACGCCGATTTTGCGCGTCTTTCAAAGGCGCGAAAAAGCTCATTGGTTGATTAGGGTGTGGAGCACAGGTCCACCACTCCCCGGAGTATTCATCACCATGGAAAACGCCGACCAGCAGCCGGCACAGTCGGTTGCGTCGATCCAGTCCCATCCGGCCCGAAACTCGGAGGACACCTCGAACGGTAAGGCCCCGCGCCGTCCCGCCGGGGCCGGCCGGCAGCCCGGGAAGGGCCGCGTCTCCACCCGCGCACCGCGGACACACGCCGACTACTCCACGCCGGTCCTGCACAAGACGCTAGTGCTGAAGAGCCACCAGGCGCAGCAGGTGGAATCCCGAATCCTCGCGACCACGATGTCTTCGATGTACATCACCGAGGTCGTGCTGCGCATCATCGGCGATTCCAAGGAAGCCGAAGCGGTATCAGAGATCATCAACAGCAACCTGAAGGACGAGGAGGAAGCGCTCCGCGCCACCCTCGCCCAGCTTGAGCAGGTGCGCACGTCGAACATGATCGACGTCGTGCCGGAGTACTCGAAGCCGATCTCCAAGCCTCTCGAGGTCAGCTCGCCGCAGGCCATGCGCTTCCTCATGCTCCTGGAAGGCTACGACAAGCTCATCGGGGTGGTGGATAGCCTGTGGTTCGCCGGCGTGATGGATGGCAAGCAGAAGGCCACGGCAACTTGGGAGTGGCAGCGCCGCCTCGTCCGTCTCGGCAACAGCGTCATCGCCTTGGAGCGCCGCGCTCGCGCCGCCGCTGTTCGCAAGAACAAGGGCGAGGAGGTCAGCAAGGTTGTCGGCGACACGGAAACGGCCACGGTGTCTGACAACGACGCGGGGGAGAGCCGGCAGAAACGCGCCCCCAAGAGCACGGGCACGGCGCCGGCCCTACAGTCGGAGGACAACGCGGCATCTGGTCCCGCTCCGGTGGCGGCCGCCATGGCGGCAGTTGCGGCGACGGAACCAACGGGCGCCGGTGTGATCTCCGCCGCGAAGATCGCCGCAGCTCCCGCCGAGTGATTGCGTCGATCGCGACGCACCAGTCCGACGATCCGAAAAGAGGGAGCCACCGAGTTGGCTCCCTCTTTTCATGGGCGCTGCCCAGACATAGCGTTCGCTCATAATCAGGTTCAGCGTCTTGCGTGGACGTTAAGCGAGAACTCTCTGACAGCCTCGCTCCTGACGCGGTTGGGCCTTGCGCTGCTGGTCGGGCGCCAATATGGTTTGAATGCCCTCTCGCAGGGTAGTGTGTTGGGGAACACACTTTTTATGATGCACCTTGGGAGGGCGTGGTCTTCGGACCACGCCTTTCTCGATTCCAGGCGCGGCATCCCAGCAGACTAAACGCCGCAGCTGGATGAGCGGCGGCTCCAAGCGAACAAGGAACGTGCCGCCGCTCCCGCAGGTCCAGTCGCTAAGCAGCTGCCGTGCCCGCCGCGAGGGTAACGGGAAAGCGGACGTCTAAGCATCGGCCGCGCTGGAGGCAGGCGCGGAGCGTTTCCGTTCTCGGCGAGACAGCTCTTTTTCGACCGCATCCCGCACAAAGTCGGCCCGATCCTCACCTTCGGTGAGGACACGCTTAATCCGCTCGAAGGTCCCTTCGGCGAAACGGGCAACCATGTCCTCGATGTACTTTTTGGGGCGGGCCATGCCACGCCTTTTCGGGGATATCTCTGATTTCGTCAAGGCGATATCTCTTTCGTCCAGTTAATGAGATATCTTTCAAGTCGGTTAACAGATATCTCTTAAAGACGGATAACAGATATCTGTTATTTTGGCAAGAACGTTGGGCTGCCGAACCGCGGCAGGTAGTCACGAACAAATGGCACCGCCGATCTGAGGCTGTTGCTAACATCGCCGTCTGCGACGGCTTCCCAGGCCAGGATTGGCGCCATTCCCGCAGCGGGGCCGCCGATAAGGCGCTGATTGCCACGACCAGCAGCACCCATGTCTGGCGTCGGCCGGCGCCGGCCTGGAGCGGTATTGCGGCATTCGGGCCGCCTGCAGCTCAGAGCCGCATGCTGGGGATGGCGGCTTTCATAACCGCCATCCCCATGGCACTTACCAAGAGGGGTGAACCCGACCAGGATCACGCCGAGTTTGGTTCTCTGGTGAGGAGATGGCAGCTCGGTGACCGATGCGGACTGGAGCTGTACGCCTCCTGTTTAATTCCCGGGGAGAGGCCTAGACTTTAGTTCGGTCGTCGCGTCCTTGCGCGCCTTGTCCACGTTGATGCCACCGATCCGTTCCTTTGCCCGCTGACTGGAATCCATCCGTGTACCAACATTCAAGCTGCTCCCAGCACCAGTGAGCTTTTCAACGCTCACGTTTGAGTCCGTCGGTAGATGCCCAGTTTCGGCAAGCAATCCCAGCCACTCGTCTAGATTGACCTTTGACCAGTCGACGAGCTGAATTTCATCAGTCGTGATGCCACGGCAATCCGGATCCTTTGGAGTGCCCCAGGACAAACCGATCTGCGGTCGCACCTGTTCCTGAATGATCCTTGACAATGGCGAGTTAAAGCAGCAGTAAGACTCCCTCTTCTCAATACAGACGCCCGCCACCTTACTATTACAGTAGCTACCGACTTGGTGGCAGTTTTTGAGTTGCTTCTGCGCATTAAGCTCGAATTCTTCCTTCTCGCACGCCCAGATGATCTTTATCAGGATCATTACGATCTGGTAGACGGTATAGGCAATCATTACCCAGCCGAGTACCGACCCGATAATCGCTTGGCCGCCGCCCAACTGCAGGGGCCCCTGCGCAGTGCCACCTACGAACGCTGACCCGCCAGTTTCTGCGACCGAAAAGAGGCTGTTGGCTGCCGCGTCACCGAACACCTGAGCGGTCCAGTCGCCGACCTTGTTTAATAAGGTCTGTTGGATGGAGCCGATGAGCGTCTTCGACGCAGCGTCCGATGCGACGCTTTCCGTGCCACCCCATATGTTCTCCCAACCCTGGACGAAGGGCTTGTTAAGCTCAGTCCAGGCGCTATCAATTGGCCCGGTTAGCGTCTCGTAAGCTCCACGTATGGCATTGCTCTTGTCCAGGGCGGATACCGCGCTGTCCAGCTTGCCGACAGCCAGAATCAGCGAAATATAATCGCCGAGAGACACGGTAGACGTTGATGCGCAGCAATCGACGATGCCGCCGACCGCTTTTTTGCAAGACTGCGCCTTCCCTTTGAAGACCGTACAATTGCGGTTGGCCTCAATTGTATCCTCGTTGCACTCAGCATCCATAGCCATGAAGCGGGCGGCCGACAATGTGGCCGCAGCTCGCGCGAAGTCGTCGCTCAGTTCGGCCTGCGGGTTCACGCAGTCGGTGCCCATGCATCGGATTGGTCCAGGGCAACTTGTTTCGGTGCTGCGGGTCACGGTTGGAACCGTTGCCGAGTGCCCACAATCCCACTGCTCCTCCATCACGTAGCAGGCGCCGGACGTTCCTTGCGCCCCCTGCACGCAACTCGACTTGATAAAGCCGCAAGCTGGATTCGCCTCATAGCTCGCGCATGAGGCCATGTTTTCGCCGCTGGTTTTCGGACATTGCTGCTGGCCTTGCGCATCAACCCAACAGTCCATCTGGCCCTTGTAAAAGTCGCATGTGGCATTGATGCTCGCCTTGCGACACATCGGGGATAAGCCCGGATGGATGGGTACCATGTCGGATTCGCACAGCTTGATCCCGTCAATGACCGCGCATCCATCGGCGTCCAAAGTTGGCATGTCCAAGCACTGATAGGTGCCCTTGCAGAATTTGTCGGCTAGGCCCTTGGTCGACCGTTCGCAATCCGGCGGGGAATATTCGTCCACAGCTAGCACCTTCTTGGGGTCATAAATGACCTTGAGACGAGCATAGCCTTCCCCTTTGCCCGTGACAGATGTCCGAGTACGAAATTCCAATGGCCCCTTGGTCTTGAAATAGCTGGTCACATCGACGCTAAGGTTTCTCTGCCAACTTACCCCGTTTTCGCAGTTACCGACAGTTTCCGGCGGGAAATTACTATCGGGACCGGACCACACTTTCTGACCCTTCATGAGGATCTGCATGTAATCGTCCCACTTGGCGTAGTCGACAGTCGCCGAGATCACCGCATCGGGATTGAAAACGTCAACCTCAATTGCCTCCTCGAAGATCGTGCAGTTTCCCTGCCAGTAGTTGTCACCAACAGTGCCGATCCAGATGTAGAGGCAACCGTCGCCGCATGAGGCTAGATTAAGAGGACCAGATTTGTGATTGATGATGCCTGCTTTATAGGTATGCTGAAGAGTGCAGTTCCGGCTCTCGTCCGTTATGCGCTCGCAAGTCTTATAGTCCGGGATATGAGCCGCAAAGGACCCCTTGCTGAAAGTTGTCGAGGATTTGCAGTCCTGGAAATCGGCTGGCAGATTATTCCAAGTGAAGTCGGATTTAGCCCAGAGTGGGTCATTATCGAGGTTCGGTCTTGTCACGTTGGCCGAGCCCACCAGGGTCCGGTAGGCTTCGCCGGTGCGGCTCTCCTCAGTCTTCAGACGCTTGTGGGCCTCTGTGCCAGCGTCCCGCATGGCATTGTCGTTGCCATATAGCGCTTGGGTGGTGTCGGCATTCTGGCCGCTTGAGCCAGGGAACATATCGCCCGATGAGAGCGACAGCGGCTTCGAGGAGTTGGGCCAAAGGGTGACCTGCCCATTCGGCTGGGCAGAAAAAAGGTCATTCACGTTCGGAATGGAGCCGCCTACCGCCCGTCCGGCAGCAGCGCCGCTGGCGATGGGGTCCGCGGCCAGAGCAATCGCGCCAGTCTGCACGGTCACCAGCGCGGATACGACTATGGCCGCGATCGGCTGGGCGAGCCAAGACGTGCGTAGCAGTTTCATGGGGGTCTCACGCAGACGAAGAACGAGGCGGAAGCGGCGAAATGCCACGGGAATTTCCGCCTTCAGTTATCGCCTATCGCAAACGTCCCTCGCGCCGCTGAAAGACGCGCGTTTTCAGCGTCTTTCGTCGCCTCATGATCGAACTGAACGCTCAGGTCTGCGTTACCTTTGGCGCACCTTTGCTTGAGGCGGCCAACTCAGCCACATACCAATCGACTGGGCATCCCAGAATAGGTTCTGAAGCAGTAGAACTGCCACTTACCAATCAGAGAAACATGCATTTCATCGGTTGCATCCGCCTACATAAAAGAAGAACAGCAGTCGACCCAGCGCCAAAGTATAAACATTGAGTCCTCTCCTATTGCCGGGATTTGCTTTCCCATTCCCCAACGCCAATCGGACTCACCGGTAACATGATCACTTCGTGCCTCGGGCAACGGGAAGAACATACTCCAGCGATATTGAGATTTTGGGAACATGGGGTCGATACGTCCGCCGCACAGGGCGTCGTCCCCCATGGTCCGCCAGGAGAGCCCCCGGCGATGCGCCACCGCAATAGACCGAGCGGCCAGGAGGTTAGTGTTCTCCGCCAACGAGCCAAGGGCGTCATCCCAGCCCGAAAAGGGATAGATCGACGTGCTCCAAGCTCCCGCACACCAGAACATCTTCGTGATCGGCCGCCCAGCTGTTGCGGCGGCAGCGTCCGCCACGCACGCGGACTGCGTGATGGGATCGGCAACGGCCGCCGCCTCCGGCTGAGTGAAGAACGCTAGCTCCGAGTTGTTCCAGGTCGGGTCTAGCTCGGAGATCATCATGAGATCGAAGTCGAAGAAGCCATCGCTGACGCAGTTGTTGTCAACGAACAGGTCAAGCATGATGAGCAATGGAAAGGCGTATGTGTGATAGTGATAAAAAGCGCTGTCCCCATAGTCGAGCTCCGAGTTCCCCTTTGTGCCCTGCATGCGCCGTGAGATGGGCAACGTGATGCCCCCGAGCGCCATCGAACATCCAGGCTTGCGCACCAGCTCCACAATTCTCGCCGGCTGCCACATGGAGATCGTCAGGCCCGGCTTCGGCAATCCAGCCCGGTCGCTGCACAGGCACAGCGCCTTCTTCGTGGCTCCTTCCGGCACACGACTGCTCCCACCGCCCAAGGGGATGCCCGCCACCTTGATGGGGAAGATGCAGCCCCAGCAAATGTCGGTGAGCAACTTCCCCGAGAACAGTTCGGAGTTTTGGCAAGCAGGGTCGGCCACGGCAGACGACAAGGGGCTTGCAATGAGCCCGAGGGCCAAAGCGGCAGCGGCGAAAAGGCGGCGCATCAGGGCTTGCCCTTCTCTGGAGGAATTTCGGTGACGACGAACGCGCGCCCATCGGACTCGATGAGCGATGGCACGCGCTCCAACTTGAAGCGGGATTTGATGTCGGGGGTCAGCAGATAGACCGGACCATCAACACGCTGCTCCAGCTTGTCGAGACCCTCCCAACTACCGTCTCGGTCCATGGCCGTCATGACCAACGTGACGCGCCGCCTACCCTGCACCTCGGCAGCGAGCTTGGCAGCTATTCCCACTTGGCCAGGAGAGCGGGCGTCGAAGACGACCAGCCGCTGTGTGAAGGGTAGTTTATCGAGTGGGTTGATCCGGCGTCCAACTTCAACGAGGACGCGCCCCTGAGCATCGGTGATCGGCTTCGTGACCACGACCGTCGGATCGATAGAGCGCACCCGCCTTTCGGTTGCCTCCGGCAGCTCGTCGAACCGCGCCTTCTTCCAGAATTCATCGCGGGCGCGGCGCTTGTAGCCCTCAAGGTCGAAGTCTTTGGCCTTTGCCTGCAGCACCTCGATCAGATCGGGCTCTACCACCTCAACTGTGGGGCCGAGAACGCCAAGATCACCAGTTGCGCCCTCCCTTACCTTGTCGACGATGAACTCCGGAGAAGTAAGGCCGGTGGCATGGGCGAGCACATTCGCGCCGTCCATGTAGGCGACCACTGGTGCCGCTGTAACGGACAGGTCCCGGAAGACCGTAGGATCGATGATCACGTTCGGCAGCGGGTCCATGTCCCGCAGCATGGCGTGAAGCCGCCGGACGCCCTGCCCGAATGTCTCACCTGGCAGAACGCCCCTGAAGAGCACCTGCACGTCTTCGCGACCGGCGACGCTTTGGAAGAGTTCCTTCAGCGCTGCATCTCCCAGCGCCCAAGATGCGAGGACCTTCACCCGCAGGCCATCGTCGCGCGGAGGTTGCCCGGCGGCGGGCCCAGCGTCTGGCATGGACATCTGGCGTTCGGCGGCATCCTTGCCATAGAGCCACGCCGGTGGCGGCTGCGTGACTGCCTGCTGCTTGATACGCTGCGCCCTCTCCACGATGGCTCGGATCTCATCGTTGCTCGCGACTGCTGGCGTGGCCAGGACGGTCGCGCCAAGGAGCAACAGGGCGAAGCTGCGCATGGATGGTCCTGAATGTGTGGGGATGTTGAAACGGCCGCCGCGGTCAGGTGGGGCGGCGGCACCAGCAGGTCACTGCTTGCGCATGCTGGTCGGCGTGCTACCGCTCAGTCCCAGATAAACCAGAACTCCAACCGCGGCGATCACGGCTACGATGGCGGGCGGCGCCACAGCCCCAAAGGCGACTGGAAGCTCGGTGCTCTCTGTTCCCGTCCAGATCAGGTCTGCCCAAAAAAACAGGCCGGCCACGACCATGGCGGCAACGACAAAGGAGCCGACAAGTGTGAAGGCGAAGCCAAGCAAGGTAATGGTTTTTGCGAGCATCGGACTCTCGAGAGCATCGGGAAAGGGTTCCCGTCCAAGGCCCCCAAGACTACCGCTATCCGCGATCGATCCGCGCCACCGAAAGACGCTGGAAATCGTCGCCTTTCGGCAGCGCCCGCTATGGCGATGGCAGGATGACGATAACCGACAGATCGTCGGTGAGCTGGCCCCACCGGCTCTGAACCGCAGATGCCAGCGCGGCTGCAGGGCTCCGGCCCTGTGACAGCTTCAGGAGCGCCAAAGCGTTTTCCGGCCAGAGGTAGCGCCAGAGCCCATCCGAGCCGATCACAATCGGATCGGTGCTGGCACCAATCACGCAAGGAGAGGGATCGGTTATTCCGGCGCCTACCCTCTGGTTCCGCTCGCCCCCTGAAATCTCAACCGGGCCGTCCTCATCTCTCGACCACGCTTCGGAATCCCCTACCCTCACAAAGGTCAGCCGACCTCCGCCAAGGTAGCCGAGAATGGCCGTCGTGCTCCCATCGTCAGCCTTGTGCAGGGCAGCGTCAGCGGCGACGAGAATTGCCGCAAGGTCATGCCCGGTAGGAGGCGTCTCCATGGCTTTCACCGCTCTCTGGACCGTCCCCAGCAGAAGGCGCGGAGCCCGGCACCCACGAGCACCGGCGCCATCAGCCAGAAGCAGCACAAGGCCATCTGGCGCCGGTAAGCAGGCCGCGATGTCGTCAGCAAAGGCAGCGCCGGTCATCGGACGGACACACACGGTCACGGCGCATCGATCGGTTCGATGCTGCGCATCCGTTGGCGGATCGGCGGGAAAAGGAGCACTTGGGCCGTGAGTAGGGCTCGCCAGCGGTTCTCCGCGCACCGGAGCCGCCGTCGGGGTAAGACGCCGAAGAAGCGCGAGCATATGGGACCTCTTTGGACGGCGGGTCAGAAGAGGCGGTAAGCCCGTCCCACGATCTGGGCGACAGGCAGCTCACCCCAATACCGGCTATCGAAAGAGTCGATAGTCCGGCCCATCACCCAGATTGCTCCAGGCGACACCACCAGCTCACGAGCGAAGTCACCTGCCTGCCGGCCTAGGGTGCGTGCAAGGGCCAGCCCCTCGCCCACTTTGGCTCCATTAACGGTGACGGCCGCCTCGCCGACGGCGACGTGATCGCCAGGCACACCGTCAGCCACTTTGACCATCGTCGTGCCGTTCTTGAAGTAGGGCGTGAGCCCATTCGCCGCGAAGGCCACGAGTTGTCCGCGCTCAATGTTCTTGTCCCAGCGATCGATCAGCACCACCCGGGTGTCCGGCAGGCACCGGGAGATTTGCGGGTCGATTCCGATACGGTACCGGTCGGTCACATAGGCGCCGGCGGCGTAGAGCGCCACCAGCAACGCTCCTGCCTTCAAGGCGAAGCGGCCCCACGGCTCCCGCCGGCGTGCGGCGGCGCCTGTCACTTCCTCTTCTCCTGGCCGCCTGCTTGCGGTGCTGGTGGCGAGTCCGACTTGGCGGCAGCTGGCATCATCATCGCCCCGTCCGGGGCCGCGAGCACCGACTGGCCGTCCAGCACGATGTAGCCATCTTCCTGAAGGCGGCGAATGTCACCGCGGACCCGCCCCATCGCCATTTCTATAGCTTCGGCCGGCTGCCCCTTCAGGGCCGTCGCCATTTTCGTGAAGTCGACAACGATGACAGGGGGACGGGCTGCGACCTCCGCTTCTAGAAGCGCCACTCGATGCCCCATCCCGAGGTAGGCGACACCGACGCTCACCACCACGGTAAGCACGAAGCGGAGCACACCGTCGAGAATGTCCGGCTTGCGGTAGGCGCTCTGGCGCTCCACTGGAGACGGAGAAGACACTCCCTCAGTTCCGGTGCTGGAGGCGGCCTGTGCGTCAGGCGGCGGAACGGCGGTTTCCACCATTTCTCTCCTCGATAAGCATGTAAACTGCATCCCGAACCGGTACGCCCTGCGCACTCAGACGCTTAATGGCGTTTACTTCCTCGGCCTTTGTCGAGTAGATCAGCTGGCGGAACGGATCGACGATGAGCCGCCCTATGCCGCAGCCGTACGACGTGATGGCAAAGATCTCCGAGTACTCGCCCGGGACTGTGTGGACGGTTTTCAGCAGTTCATAGCCACCCTCGGTGAGCGGCAACCGGCTCTCTTTCTTCAGCGCGTCAATCGCCTCTGGCTTCTGACCCAGTAGGTACATATTCGCGCTGTTCTCAACGATGGCCCGGCCGGTCGGCGCTGCGTAGAGGTCACCGACACCTTGCGTGATGGTTACGGCCGCGCCACCGTATTTCCGGAAACGGCGGTAGCCATGCTCAATGAACTTGGCAACGTCACCCTGCATGAGCAGGTCCCATGCCTCGTCGATAATCACGAGCTTCGGACGATCGCGTTCGCCGAGGTACATTTCCTGCTGAATTTGGTAAATCAGCTGCAGAAGGACGACCTGCTGGAGGTGCTTGCGCCCCTTCAACTCTTCGAGTTCCAGCACGGTAAACCGATTGTTGAACGCAACGTTGTTCTTGCCGTTGAAGTATTTCCCGTACTGACCGCTTCTGGAAAAACTGTAGAGCTGATGCCCGAGATCACTGATGCGATTGTCTTCGCGTGCCTCCCCTTCTCGCAGAAACCACTCGATCATGTCGTCCACGACCATCTGGTTCCCTTTGGCCTCCCATGTTTCGTGCAGCGCCCGTTTCATTTCCTGGGTCTGCAGATCACTGAGGCCTTCGGTCGGAGCAGCCATAGCGGCGAGAAGACCAACGAGAACATCCTCCTGATCCTCGAAGTCTTCACCATCTTCGATCGCTTGAATCAACTCGAAAGGATTCAAGCAGATCGGGGTGCCTTTGCCAAAGTGTATGAAGTCACCATCAAGCAGTTCACACAATTTTTCATAGGATCGGCCAACGTCAATCACCCATACGCGCCCGCCCATCGAGAGCGTTGACGAAATTAGCTCGTTGGTCAGAAACGACTTACCGGAGCCACTCTGCGCCGCAATAGTCGTGTTGTAGTTTGATGTGCTGTCGTACAAGGACAGTGACATCAGCTGGCCGTTGCGGCTGATGAGATTGAGGACCGGCGTGCCCGTGCCTCGCCAATCACCGAACACTGGCAAAAGCGGCACCGCCTGACGCGTGGCCATGGTTTTGTAGCGGAATAGCTCTTTGATTGCCTTCTTCTCCGCACCAAACGGCAGAGCGTTCAGAAAGATCGGGAGGCAGAAGAACTTGTCGGGCAGCAGGTTGTAGCCCATCTCGCCCCAATAGGCCTGAGCGGTCGATACAGCGCCCGTGGCGGCGTCGTCATCGTCAGCAAACAGGGTCATGGAGAGGCTGAGACGGCAGGTTCGGTCACCGTCGTCCAGCGCCTCGAACAGGACATCGAAGTCGTCCTTCCTGTGCGCCAGCTTCGGCACGAAGATGCGCATACGGCCGATGGCCTGGTTGGTCGCCCATTGACGCTTCGTTGAAAGACCCGCCTTAGCTTTCTGCGGGTCCGGATAATGGAGGCTGGCGCTGATCATAAAGGGAACGCGAATGCCACGAATCCCTTCCCACATATCTCCGATGAAGTTTGCCGCCTGCCCGAAATAGATGCGCTGCGGAAAGCGCTTAATCGACAGCGTGCGAACGCGGGTTTCGCCGAGCGACAAGCCCTTTGCGTTCACCTTCAGGTCGGTCTGGTAGTCGAACACCTGATCGCGCAGCAGCTTGTCGGTTTCGATTTCGCTGGTTCCATCCAGGCGCCAGGAGGCATCCTTGCCCTGGTTGATGAGCGGCACCATCACGTCGAGCCATGCCTGCGACGTAAGGGGAGTTGGCGAGAGGCCCACCGTCTCGAGGCTCTTCTGCACCGTCACCTTCTGCTCGCTGGCCCGGTCCAGCTCAGCCTGGGTGGGTTCATTGCCGGACAGCGGAAGTTTGACCGTGACGAGAAGCTGGATGTCACGGACGCGTAGCCCGCTGCGCTTCTCCACAGGGTCATTGACGCCGGCCGTCAGGAACTTTGCGCGTTGCTCAACCGTCTCCAGCAGCAGCGGGTCTTCTTGTCCGGCCCGGAGTTGGCGCATGTGGAACAGGGGCGGCTGAATGTTCTGCGAACCGAGCAGAATGAACTGGAGGATGGTGTCGGTCGGCCACGCATCCTTTAGCATCACGTTGAGGCGTTCGGCCGCCTTAGGATCGCCAGCGGTGAGCGGCCGGCACATGAACCCGAAGCCGATGGTTTGGTCCGCGCAGTAGAAGATCTCGCTTTCAGGCTCGTAGGCGAGCGGCATCAACAGCTCGCCGCATCGATCGGACTTGTAGCGTTGGTTCAGGGGCATCAGATGCGGCCCTCCAGCCAGCTGTCGAGGTCCTGGGGAAGCCCACCCTTGGTGCGGCCGTCCGGCGCGATCATGAAGGGAACCCCCTTCACACCGACAAGCTGCGCCGTCACCAGTCGCTTCTGGATGGGCAGCAGGTTGCAGTTTTCGTTCTGCGGCAGGCTGTCGCGGATTGGCCCGGCCATGAGCGCTGCAAGCGCCGCGGCCGGATCGGTCGCGCAGGACACCATCCGCGTCAGCCGCTCGCTTTCCTGGCCGAGGACGGGAACGACGATGACCTGGAATGTGTACTTGCCTGCCAGCGCGGGCATTTGCTGCAAGATGCCGTGGCAGTAGGGGCACTTGGGGTCGACAAAGATCGTCACTTCCTTCGAGCCGGTACCGTAGCGGAATGCGCCCAACTCGGCCGGCGTCACACCCAGTTTGGAGAGCTGGACGCGGCTCGCGTTGTCGCGGAGGTCGGCCAGGTTGTTCACCCGCTTTCCAGTCCAAGTGTCGTAAAGGTCGCCGCGCAGCACATAGCGGCCATTGTCGGAGATAAAGGCCATCCCGGGAAAGCCTTCGCCTTCAACGGCAGTAAAGCCTCCGGAGGGGAGCTTTTCCATTGCCGTGATCCCGGCCGTCAAGGCGTTGCGGTTGATCTGCGCCTCGGTCTCGGCCGAGGCCGGGCCCAAGCTGCAGGACAGGGCCAGAAGAGCGACCAAAAGTCCGAGTGCGACGCGCACGGTAATCCTCCAAGTGCAGAGAAATTCTGGCTCGGAGGCTACTCATTTCGGCGGTTTCTTCGCGCCGTCGAAAGACGCCTGAAATCAGCGTCTTTCTCAGGCGTGACCAGACTTGACAACATGCGCAGATGATTGCGCGAGAGGCCACAAGGTCCGGCGCCATAAGCCGGACCTTTGCCTTACATCCTTACCGCTTGGGGGCGGCGCTATGGTGTTGCCGGGGGAACCTCCGCCGGTTCGGCCTCGGTCCCAGCCGTCACCTCAGGTGACTCCGCACCGGAGTCATCAACTCCCCGCAGCGTTACAACCGGGGTATCGCTGCGGGACAGCTTCGATACCGAGATCCGGTTCGAGTTGAAGGCAACCGGTTCGCCATCGAGCGTCCAGCGGTAGCCTACAACACGCCCATCGTCGTCGCGGCAATCGGCGTAGTAAATCCAGCCACTCGTCCACTCCCGCAGGGTGGCGGTGCAGCGAGGGGGCGTATTGGCCGCCACGGTGACGGTCTGCGAAGCCCCAAAGCTCCATCCCATCAGCGTCTTCGCTCGCGCCTCCACCGTGTGTGTGCCCTCGCCCAGGGTCATCTTCGAATAGGACCCTGTGGTCCCGGTCGGCGCTCCGTTCAGATAGTATGCGAGTGATGTGATGCGGTCGCTTGGATGGCCCCCCGTGATCGAAGGCTTGACCGTTAGATCCAGAGGGGCTCGGTAGTACGGGTTGGACGGGGACACGGCGAGCGTCATGTTGTAGTTCGGTGCGGCAAGCATGTTCACCGTCGTGTTCACCGTCGACGAATGGCCGCGAGCGTCGGAAACGGACGCGGAGAACGGATAGGCCCCTGGCGTCTCGGTTCGGACAACGCGCATCGTCTGGTTGGCGTCCTCGAGCAATGTGGCGGCCGGTGGCAGGGACCAGTTGTAGGTCGGGTTGTCGAGCTGCATGGGCCGCCCGATCTGGCGCAGGCGCACCGTCACATCCGCCGGCGCATACTGCGAGCTTCTGGTCGGCTCCAGGCTGAACTCCGGCCAGACGTATTCCCAAACCCGCACGCGCTTGTCTTCGCTGCCCAAGGTACCGTCGAACCCCACAATCTCAGCGTGGTAGGTGAGGGTCACCGTGTCGGCCGCCAAATTCTCCGATGTAGGCCCCCAGGTCAGCATCGGACCATCGACACGCGTCCCGTCGGGGAGCGTCCACCACCCACGCAGTTCCACATCCATGTTCCGGTAGGGCAGGCCCATCACGCCGCGGAACGTGCCGGTCTGCGGGTACTCGACACGGGCTGGTCCGACGATGCGGATCATCGGCGGGCGAACCGGCACGAAGTTGACGCGCCGCCGCAGTTCACGCCACGCAAACGGGTCGTCGGGAGGTGCATCCAGCATGCGGGCGCGGGCGACCAGAACCATGCGCTCCGGTGCCTCGCGGGTCACATTGAATTCGAGCTTGCCCGGGGTGAAGGATTTCCCGGCATCCAGCGACCACTCGACTGAGACTTGTTCGTCAGTCACCGGCTCGCCCTTGTGCGTGAGCAGCAGCTTGTAATGACCGTTGCCGCCGAGGAAAACGTGCTCTGGGCCATCCAACTTACCCTGCGGCACGTCATAAGCGATGACATGGATCGGGTCTGTCGTGTGTTCCGCGCCGGAGAACTTGTTCTGGAGGACCGCACGCACATCGTACTCACCTTTCGGGAAGGTGTACGACAGGCGCATCTTGTTGTTCCGCATCGGGGGGACCACGCTCCACGTCGCTCCGCCGTCGGCACTCACCTGCCACGTCACGGCGCCCAGCGCAGTTGCGTCCAGGCGGTGATCGAGGGCGAGACTAAAGATGGAGGTGAGCGGCGCTTCACCGGTGATCCGACGCGCCGTTAGGCCGGCGCCGATCGCACCGCCCTTGACGACGGTGAGATTCAGCGGCCGGATCGCAAATTCGGTGCGCGAGTATTCCGGAACCGGCGACTTGACGCGCGCCTCCGCGGTAAGGCGGACGTAGCCGGTGTCGAAGGTGCCTTCCGGCAGCGTGAACGAAACGTCGCCGTTGTCGGCCGAGACGAATTCGGTCAGCGGCTCGGTCGTCCGATAATCGATGTACTTGACGAGGCGGACCTCCCACTCTCCCATCGTGGCGGCATTGTAGCCGGCCTCCTGTTTGTAAACGTCCCGAATGCCGACCGCGACCGGCAGGTCTTGAGTGTCCAACATGAACGTTGTCGGCACTGTAACGACGGGCTTGATGTTGGCATTCGGAACAGCGAGCAGTTCGAACGTGCGCTCGGACTTGTTATTGGGCATTTGGGAGTAGCGGGCCCTCACGGTCCAGGGCGTGCGGCTCCATAGCTCCGCCTCTACCGCGTTCAGGCGCCGCTGTATCTCCCTCGTCTCTCCCCAGGGGGAGGCGTCGAACTCACCATCCTCGATCACCTCGCCTCCGCGTTCGACCGAGATACGGTAGACTGCGTTAGCGCCTTTGATCACAGAGTTGCCCGCATAGCCCCCGTCACGGGAGACCGCGTAGAGACCGTCTTTCAGAACGGTCAGCATGTCCTCGGTGATTGCCGGCACCGGGGGCTCAATCACGTTGTACGTAAACGCTCCTTCTCCAGCCGGGATCTTAGAGCCGAGCGGGGTGACGACGTCGACCTTCCATCGCACTTCCTGAGTGCCGGCCTGCTCGAGCGAACCTTTCAGATAGGGGCGCACCCAATACTGATCCTGGGACAGCGTGTTGGGCAACGCCGTCCATGTGAGTGCGCAGCGCACCACCGCATCGGAGGAACGATACTCCGCCTCCTCATAGCTCCAATATGTGTCGCAGGCCGGGCCATCGGACTGCTTCATCATCACTTCCAGGGGCTGGACCAGCCGGTAGGCGCGATCTGACGAACGCTGCGGCTCGTAGGCGAGAAGGTTGCCGATGGGCGTGACTGTGAGTGTCGCCGTACCGGACGCTACGCGCACCTGCACATCGTTGGGATCGACCAAGCTGATCTTGTAGCCGACGTCGTACGCTCCGTGGACCCACATGCGTCCCTCCGCCATGGGTGTCATTGCGGTTACGGGCTTGAGGTCGGTCGGCAGTGGATCCCACTCAACGAGGCACTTCGGAGCGGTGAGCACGTCACTGGATCGTGCGGTCGAACGGCTTGACGTCAGTTCGCATCGGTTTCCAATGATCGCCTCGACCTTGAGCTTCGCCATGTCAAATGCTTGGCGCACGGACCAAGACTCAGCCTTCATGGCAACGTGCGGCACCCAGGTGTTCACCCGGAGATCAACACCAGGGCTGTTCGGAGCGACGCTGGTAATCCAGAGCCGCGCCTGCCCCTCCCGCCCGTCCTCCGCAGCCATCATAGGCAGCGAGAGCTTTCCCGACGCGGTGGTGAAATCGTAAGAGCCGATCGGAACACCCACATCGCCGGGATTGACCCTCACGCCGGCTATCACTACCGAGACATTTGAATCCTTGTGCATTGAAACACGCATCTCGTGCGTGCCGCCAAGCGTGACCCCATTTGGGAGTTTCCAGGCGTCGGTGGTCAGCGGATTCAGGCGAGCGCCGTTACGAAAGCTGTGCTGAACCCCCGGGATCCAGATTTCATTGGCGGTGGCGGTCACGACAGGAACAGTGGGTGGCGCATATGTGATCGTCCACTCCCGGGTGGCCGACGCCCCATTCCCATCTTTGGTCGTCGCAGATAGCTTGTAATCACCCACCCAGGATGACGGGAGAGGATTATCGGTGATGATCTTGTAGCCCTCAGCGCGGTTCGCGAGGGTCAAGATCACAGGGTCGCCGGTTACATTGGTCCCCGGTCCGGTCACTCTGAACGACGTCGCATCGCCTGCACGATGATCGATGTGAGGAGCTGTGCCGCCATAGCTCTCCGCTATTGCAACCCCACTCGTAGTCGGCAGAGCCACTCCAAGCGCCCATACTGCGGCAAGGACGGCGCTTCTTAGTCGCTTACCGCTTCCAAAGTTAGGACCACCGTTATTAAGGCCCTGCGCTATGCACCGTCGCCAGCGCCGGGTCCAGTTCCCCTTAGTAGCGGAAGTCAACGGTTGCACAGTTTTGAATCTCCTCAGCATTCGGTCTACGAGCCCAACAGCAATAGCGACCGGCCAAACCCCGGCGCAGGGTGTTGCTGCCACCCGGATGAAGGCGCCGCAAATGCTGGCGCAGCGCCACCAGAGGAGCGTGCGCCAGTTCTCCGCTCGGCAGCAGTCATTGGCAGCTGCCATCGCACTGGACATGCCCATCGTTGAATCCACAGCAGATTTTATCTCCGTCGGAGCAGGAGGTTATCCATCCGCCGCGGTACATCTCGCACGTAGTCGGCGTGGCAATCCAATCACTGCACGAAGCCGCGTAAGTGGGTTGGCACCAATATCGTGAGCAGCTCTGACCCATGTTTCCAACACAGCAATTCTGAGTGTTGCAGCTCTGGGAGTCGTTTGGCCGGCCGCCCCAGCCGCAGTTGCTGCCATCGACCGACGCGCCATCGGAGCGACGGCACCAGACGGACCGCGATTGGCTGCCGCCGCCGCATGAGGCAGAGCACCCGCCCCAGCCCTCTGCTACCCAGGAGTACGAACAGCCTGAGTAGCTGGTACACCCCTGAGTATCGCTCGGCCGCCCACCCCCGCAGTTGCCACCATCGACCGAGGCACCGTCAGAGCGTTCGCACCAGACCGAGCGGCTTTGGCTGGAACCGCCGCAAGCATTTGCACACGCTCCCCAATCGTTGCTACGCCAGGAATAGGTGCAATTGGCGTAACTGGTGCATGCTTCCACCGTCTCCGGCTTCCCGGCCCCGCAGAAGCTGTCGGCAACGGTCACTCCATCAGAGCGCTCACACCATACCGACCGCGACCGGCTGGACGCGCCGCAGGCATTTTCACAGGCCCCCCATGCAGCGGTCTTCCACGCCACCGGCAAGAAGCCTGTAGCTGTGCCTGCGAGCGCAACACTGGGCTGGTTGTGGTTCGCGAGAAGGAGCGTGCCGGCGTAGCTGCCATTGCGATCGGCGCGTGCTCGGACCGTGATATCGCAGGACGCGCCTGCCCCAAGAGACTGTCCCGAGCACGCGTTGCTCACGAATTCGAAGCTGCCCGGATTGTTTCCGCCGAGCAAAGCCACGAGCATGTCCGTGGCCTCCTCGGTGGATGTGTTGGTGATCCGGAACGTGGCTGGGGCGGACACGCGCCATTCGCCTTGGGTCTGGCCGGCAACGTTCAGCGAGGTGGGCGTGCCGGCGACAGCCGTGATCGTCAGGTTGGGCAGATCGAAATGCCGCGCCGTGCCCGACAGCGGCACGTCCATCGTGTAGCCGCCAGTACCCAGACGCAGCGTCCCCGACAACGGTCCAAACCAACTGGCCCGCGGCTGCACAGTCACCTGGCAGGTGCTTCCCGTTTCCCCCGGCGGGCCGAGCAGGGCGCCGGAGCAATTGTCGCCGGTGATCGTGAAGTGCTCCGCCCCGGCGCTGATCGTGGCGGCGAGAGGCTTGTCCATATAGAGGCCCAGCGCCTCGGCCCGCCCGGCGCTGCGCCCACCGTTCTGCAGCGTGACGCTGGTCGCCGCCGCCGGCGCGCCATTGACCGAGAGCACCAGATCACGAAAGTCCGTGATGGTGACAGCGCTGCCGCTCACCACCGCGTCCGGCCGTGGCGCGCCGGGGCTGACAACGCTCGGATATGTCGCTCCTTCCGGCCCCGTCGCCTCCCCGGCATTCTTCACCCGAAGCTCAAGCGATGGGCCACTCTGCGCCCAGGAGGCGAGCGGCACGGCGATGATTGAGAGCAGCAGGGCCGCGGTGACTCTTCTCATAGACCCTCTCCGGCACGGCGCGAACTCGCCAGCCCGAGCCGGTTACGCGCAGCCGGGAGAGTTCCACAATGCCGCGTCTCTTCGCGCCCTCGAAAGGCACACAAAATCATCTTCTTTCGGCAGAGTCGCCGTGCGTCGCGTGAGCGTACGACTGCAACGGTGGGGCTCTGACAGAGCATAGCAAAAGGGCGCTTCCACACCGGAAGCGCCCTTATTGTCCGTGCAGATCTTCGTGCCAGATGTTTCAGATGGGAAGCGCCGGAATGGTCGCGACCACTTCCGGGACTTGCACTGGCAAGGTACCGGTCATGATCGAATCGATCACGGTAGGGGTGTTGTAAAGACCCATACCCGAGCCAACTCCGAGGCCCAGCGGCATCAGGCTCTGGCGAGCGACGCCGCCGACCAAGCCGACGACGACCATGGAGCCCGCGATGATGCGGCCGAGCGTTCCTTGGGTCCAGTCGGTCAGCGTCAGCCAAATGTCGTCGAACGCCGTGCCGCCGGTGCCAGCGAACACATCGCCTGCGGTAAAGGCAACGATCAGCGCGAGCGCCAGCGCGACCTGTGTGTTGGGGTGAATGCGGTGCTTCATGATCTTGCTACTTCCCTTGCTTTACGGGGATTGTGGAAACGTGCTCCGACTTGTCCGCAGCTTTTACCGGCCGGGCCGGGGCGCTATCGTTGGCCAGCGGCTTCGCCTTGGGAGCAGTCGCTTCAAGGGGCCGGAAGGCTGACGGGGAACCAGA
Source organism: Azospirillum oryzae (assembly GCF_008364795.1). Taxonomy (GTDB): domain Bacteria; phylum Pseudomonadota; class Alphaproteobacteria; order Azospirillales; family Azospirillaceae; genus Azospirillum; species Azospirillum oryzae. The sequence goes on from NZ_VTTM01000017.1 coordinate 92,580, forward strand.
TGCCGCGTCGGGCAGACCGACCTGCCACTTGCGCGGCTCAACCTCGCTGAAGACGAGGCCCGGCATATGCAGATCACCCTTGGTGTCCTGATACGGGGCAATCCAAACACGCATGACGACAGCGGGTGTGCGGATCGGAACACGGCCATCGTCTGTGTAAGCCACGGGCGTCGCGCCGTAGCCGACGGGGGATCCGCCGAGTGCCGCGGGGTCGGACGCTGCCGCTTTACGCATGGTTTGGACCAACCCAGTCTCCGCCTCACCTTCGGTGCTGCGCTGGGCCTCCTGGCTCAGCGTCAAACCGCTCACCGCGTCGCGGGTATTTGTCAGCTCATAGACCTCGCGGGCGCTTTTGCAGGAAACCCCTTGCGGCATTCCCGAGCAGCTGTACTCGCCAGCCCCGATCCCGAGGTTGGAGCACGCGCCGAGGAGGAGCGGCGCCAGACAGGCCATGATTTTCGAGGAACTTAGGCTCATTTCTCGCAACCTTGTGTCGGGGGCAGTTTGCCGCGTTCGGATTTTTTTCGCGCCGCCGAAAGACAGCGGCTTTCAACGTCTTTCTCAAACATCAGCGTTGCCCATTACCGGCCATGGGGCCGGCACCGTTGCCCCCAAAGCCGAACATCGACCCCAGGAGCCCGGAAGTCCCTCCCCCGGCGCTGGAGCCTTGTTGCCCTTGGCCCGGCAGACGCATGTCGTGGAGCGCCTGCTCCTTCCCTTTTTTCCTGAAGGTCAAGCTGATGCCGCGAGTAGCAATGAGATCGATCTTGCGACCTGCATCCACCTCGATGATGGGAAAGATGTTGGACGCCATGTCGAGGTAGAACTGCGCGATCTTGTCGAGCGCAGACGATGCGCCGCCGAAAGCAGCAGACCGCAGCGACTGCTCACCCGCGAACACGTCGGCATACTGGGTCTTGCCCGTGTTGCTGGTAGCCAGAACTGGGACCGGCTTCACATCGAACGCTTTGCTTATCCCATCAAGAAAGCCAGCCATCAGCGCGCGGCCGATCACCTGTCCCTGCTTGCTCACCAACCGCCCTCGGATGCCCGCCTTGCCGTCTTCGCCAACTGCATAGGCCGGGAAGTTCGCTTCAAGCACCTTCCCTTGCTTGGTGACGCAGCTGATGGTTTCTCCCCGCAGGTACGCGCGCTCCGATGACAGATCGCCGAAGCCTGCAGCGAGCAGGAAGCACTCCTTCACGTCCGCCTTCCAGCGGTTCGGCAGGATAGCGTCATGCTTGATGCGCAACAGGGCGGGAAACGGCTCCTTCCGCGCACTGTTGCCCGTAGGGGCATCCATGCCGGTGATGAGGGTGCCGGAGAAAATGGAGCCAGCGGGAAGGTAATTCTGCGCGGTTTCCTCCTGCATTTCGTCCACCGGCGTCTCTGGTACCTCCTCAACCACCACACGAATGTCTGCGGCGGCCTGTGATCCGGATGCAGCGGCGTTGGCACGCTCGACCTTGCCACCGTCCGCTTGCCCCTGCCCTGAGGGCTGGCCGCTCTTTTCATACATCTCCGCTGAGCTCGGCGGCGCGGTGGGCGGGCGAATGGCGGCCGGCGTCGGCCCTGGACGCTGCGCCATTTCGGTAGGCGCACGGCCAATGGGCGAACGGCCGCCCTGTGCCGGCGGCGGGCCTTTCTCCTGATCCGCAAGCTTTTGCTGAAGGTCGCCCACACGCTTCTGCAGTTCCTGAAGCTGCATTTCCGACGCGGACCGATCCGGATCGCTGGGAGGCGCTGGCTCGCGTTGCTTGCGTTTCAGGTCCTCCTCAAGGCGCTCGATCTTCTGTTCCTTCTTTTCGAGGCTAACTTCCAAGTTCTCAATTCGCGCTGCCATGCTGTCGAGCGTCACCTGCCGCGTGTTCTTGTCGAGCAGGACATTCTCTTGGATCGCGTTCGGATCCTTGCGCGACGCGCGGACCCGATCGCCTGGCTGGAAAATTGCGACAAGCGTGATTAAGCACGCCGCGATCGCACCGACGGTCACCGCTCGGCGCAGAGTCGGGTTCGCGTTCCGCCAATGCTCATTGATATTCAATAGGCTCACCGGACCGCTCCCGCTCGTGTCAGCAGCGACGGCCGACGCGCGTCGGTCTCCGACGGGAGCGCTGGGCGGCGGATTACAAAAACCTCAGTAGACTGTCCCGCGGCGAGAACGTTGTTCGGCCAATATGCGACCGCCGCAACATTCGGTCCGGCGCACCAGGGCTCGGCCAACTCAACGGAGGCTCCTGACTGGTTGGAGACGACGCCGATGACGACCTGCAGATGTGACCCTTCCATCACCTGACCGCCACCGAATTGGAACGTGACACCGGCCGGCCCGGTGCACTCGACGGCCCTGTCGCCACGCTCCATGTCGCGCATCTGATATCCGCTGGGTACGGTACCGAGTGCAATATCGCGCATGATCGACCGGATCGTTTCGATGTACGGCTGGCTTTCTTCCCAGGTCTGCGCCTTTTTGTTGCCGGCCACGGCTGCGCCAGCTCCGCCGGCGGTAAACGAGGCATTCCAGACTCCACCGCGAGGCAACTGAAGCTGGATTTCACGCGGGGGAACGCGCCTGGGCACAAGGGCGAGCGGAATCGCTACGGACTCATCGCCCTTCGGCGTGATGAAGATCGTCGCAGGCGAGGTGGTGGACACGTAGACAACGTTTCCAGAAATCTTGAACTTGGCATCACTTGTGGTCATGACCGCCGGTTCGGCAAACGGCGTTACGATGCGGTTGGCGTGCCCCTCTGCCACCGCCAACAGTTCCGTGGTGCCAGGGCGGATGGTGATGACGGCTGGCTGGGTCATCGCAGCCAAATCCTCGGACGCTGGAGCCGGGCCTGGAGCGACGACACTGGACGGCACGGCCGGAAGCTCCACCGTGCTTTCGATTTTTGGAGCCGCCGCGGTGCCGTTCCTAACCACTGCCTGCGTCGCGGCGGGAGCGGTCGGAGTTGCGGATCGCGGCGGGGTCGTCGCGACCGGCGTTGCCGGTACAGTACCCTTGGGCGATTGAGAGGGGAGCGCTACGTTGGGCTTCCCACCCCGCGCGTCAATCTCCTCCTGGATAGCCTTTTGCAGGGTGTCCAAATCGGAGGCCGGAGCGGCGGCCTTGGAGCTGTTGTAGGCTGCCTCAATCTCGCTCAGCGGCGCCACCGGAAGCTCCGGAGTTTGCGCCTGCGCGATCTGTTGTCCGACGAGAACGGCGAAGGCGCTCACGCTGGCCAGGATGATGGGCTGGACCCGCTTCACGGCTTGTTCTCCTGGTTCTTGCGAGCCTTTAGATCTTCGATCCGCTGGGCACGCTCCTGTATTTGCTGCCGGCGCTCCCTCTCTGCGGAGGTCTGCGCGGCTCCCTCGTAGTTCGTGACCGAGGTGATCTGCGGCCGGAAGTTCCGTACGGTCCAAGTGTACTCGTAGGTCGCCTCCTCGCGCTTCTCATCGGCAGAGGGCCCCGTCACGACACGATACCCGGTGACGAAATATTTGCTCGTCTCCCGCTCATAGATGATCTTGCGGGGATCGAATCTTGCGGTGATACGGTTGTGCTTGATTTCGGCGATGGTGTTCTCGACGGACTTCATAACTCCGTGGAAGATGTCCGGGGCCAGCAGCGGCTCCAGCCCCTTGCGCACGAAGTCCGCGTTCGCTGGTGTGATGTTGCCGAGCAACATGGACGTCGACCACGACCAAGCCTCCAGATAGTCCTGATTGGCGGACGATCGCGAGACCTCGACCGCCTTGGCCAGTTCCGGCGGCGCAATCACCACTGTCTTGTCTTTGGCAATGGCGTTGATGGCCAGCAGGAGGGCGACGCCGAGAAGGCCGAGGTTGGCTGCCCTCTGGAACCTGTTCTCAGCTCTGGCCCCCTGCCAGGAAGCCAGAAAATCCTTCAAGTGCATCTGTGCGTGTCCCGGCTCAAGGCTTATAGTGATCGGCGAACGGATTGCGGATTGTCCGTGCGCTCGTGGGCATCAGCCCGATCCAATAGAGCAGGTGCTGCAAGTAACCGTCCGGATGGCCGTCCCGGAATCTTTTGTAGAGAGACGAGGCGGCAAAGCCGAGGGCGGTCATGATCAACACGTTTCCAGTGAAAATACCGATGACGTGGAGGAGCACGATGGGCGCCAGCTCATCGGTGTTCCACAGGAGAACCGTTGGTGGTTCGTCGATTTGTCTCGGAAGCTGTACCGGATCCATGTGCCAATCCCCTTGCACGTCTGGCACATTTATGCCCGTTTTCAGCCCGGCTTCGCGCCGTTGAAAGACGCTGGAAAACGTCGCTTTTCTCGGTTGCGCGGGCCAATCAGACGTGCTGCGCACGGGCGCGTTCTTACCTCGCCCATCTCCGTCGACGGCCTGCTGTAAAGGCCGAATGAAGTTTCCCCAGAAGGGTCGGTCGAAAAGTCCCCAGATGGTTTGAAGGGCTATGGATTGGCTTCGGTGTCGGTGCTCCTCGCTTTTGGTGGCCGGCCTCGGCGCCGTGGAGCCGGCGGTGGGGCAGTGATCGGCCGGCTTCGGTTGTTGTCCGGCATCAGTTCGGCATGACGGCGTAGGCGGTAGCTGGCGCCTTCGATCTGCACCACCACGGCATGGTGCAGCAGGCGGTCCAGCAGGGCGGAAGCGACGACGGTGCCGCCGAAGACATCGCCCCATTCGGAAAAGCCGCGGTTGGAGGTCAGGATCATGGCGCCGCGTTCATAGCGGGCGTTGACCAACTGGAAGAACAGGTTGCCGCCGCCGGGGATGACCGGCAGGTAGCCGATCTCGTCGACGATCAGCAGCTGTGGCCGACACAGGAAGCGCAGGCGTTCCCGCAAGGTCCCTTCACGCTCGGCCTTGGCCAGCGAGCTCACGATGTCGGCCAGGGTGGCGAAGTAGACCGAGCGGCCGGCCTTGACGGCCTCCACCCCCAGAGCAAGCGCCAGGTGCGTTTTGCCGCAGCCAGGCGAGGCAGCGACATACTGCCCGATATCAGGGCCAGGACGTAACGATCCACTACCCTTTCCATCCCCGGTGCGGCGAACGCGTCGGCGTCGTCCGGCGTCACCGCTTGCGCGGCACCGTCATGCTGGTAGTCGAACAGCCGGACGGCACGCTGACCCACGTGCCGGAATGGATGACCGCGCCGGCGGCCGCGAGCACCAGCCTTTGTGACGCCCCCCGGTTCCCTTTGGGGGTTCTCCAGGAGCTGTATTTGGCCACCGACGCTGCCTTGTCGTTGCTCCGCGAGCGAGACAACGGAGGGCGGCATGAGACACCCCAAAGCGACCGTGCAACCGGACTTGTTTGCGCCGACGCGGCCGGAGGCCGCCCTTCCGCTGGAGGTGGCGCAACGGCTCCTGCCGCTTCTGGAACAGCTCCTGCTGGAGGTGCTGGCGAGCGAAACCCTGGTGACGGAGGCGGGCGATGAGCAAGATCACCCCTGACCACCTCGCGCGTCATGCCTACGTCTACGTCCGCCAGTCCAGCCCGGACCAGCTCCTGCACAACCACGAGAGCCGGCGCCGGCAGTACGGACTGGCCGACCGCGCCCGCCAGCTCGGCTGGGCGGAGGTGGTCGTCATCGACGACGACCTCGGCCGCTCCGGCGGCGGGATCGCCCGCCCCGGGTTCGAGCGACTGCTGGGGGCGATCTGCGAAGGGCGGGTCGGCATCGTGCTGGCCATCGAGGCGTCGCGGCTCGCCCGCAACGGCCGGGACTGGCACACGCTGCTGGAATTCTGCGGCTTGGTGGGGTGCTTGCTGGCCGATGAGGACGGGGTTTACGACGCGAAACTGCCCAACGACCGGCTTCTCCTGGGCATGAAGGGCACGATGAGCGAGATGGAACTGTCCATCCTGCGTCAACGCTCCCTGGAAGCCCTGCGCCAGAAGGCGCGCCGCGGCGAACTGTTCCTCACCGTGGCGGTCGGCTACATCAAGACCCACCACGACCGCATCGCCATGGACCCGGATTTGCGGGTGCGCGAGGCGCTCGGCCTGGTGTTCCGCAAGTTCGCCGAGTTCCAGAGCATCCGCCAGGTTCACCTCTGGCTGCGTCAGGAGCGGATCCGGCTGCCGGCCGTCGAGCGGACCGCCGAGGGGCCGCGCATCGTGTGGAAGCTGCCGGTCTACAACACGCTTCACCACCTGCTGACCAACCCGATCTACGGCGGGGCCTACGCGTTCGGCCGCACCGGCAGCCGCGTGAGCGTGCAGGACGGACGCAAACGGGTGGTTCGCGGCTTCCGCCGCACGCAGGCGGAGTGGGAGGTGTTGATCCCCGACCACCACGAGGGCTACATCTCGTGGGCGGAGTTCGGGAGGAACCAGGCCCTGATCGCCGACAACGCCAACAGCAAGGGCATGATGGCCCGCGGCTCGGTGCGCCGCGGCGACGCGCTGCTGGCCGGACTGCTGCGCTGCGGACACTGCGGCCGACGGCTGCACGTTGCCTACAGCGGCACGGATGGCTACTGCGTGCGCTACGACTGCCGTGGCGCGCATCTCAATCACGGAACCGAGCGCTGCATCTCGTTCGGCGGGCTGCGGGTCGATGCCGCCGTGGCGGAGGAAGCCCTGCGGTTCCTGGCGCCGCTGGGGATCGAAGCGGCGCTACGGGCGATCGACGCGCGCGAGGCCGACGGCTCCGAGACGCGGCGGCAGGCGGAACTCGCCCTCGCCCAGGCGTGCTACGAGGCCGAGCTGGCGCGCCGCCAGTACGATGCCGTTGATCCCGATTACCGCCTCGTGGCGGCTGAACTGGAGCGTCGTTGGAATGACCGGTTGGTGGAGGTCCATCGCCTGGAGGAGCGCGTGGCGGCCTTGCGGACCGGCCAGACCGCCGCGCTCACGGCCGAGGAGCGGGCTCGCCTGATGGCGCTAGGCGCCGATGTCGCGGCGCTCTGGCATCATCCCGGCGCGACGGCGGAGACGCGCAAACGCATTCTGCGCACCGTCATCGCCGAGATCGTGGCCAAGGTCGTCGATGACACGATCGAACTGGTGATTCACTGGCAGGGCGGCGACCACACCCACTTGAGCGTGCCGAAGAACCGGAGCGGCAAACACCGCTGGCGAACTGACGCCGACACCGGCGATCTCATTCGGGCTCTGGCCCGACAACAGCCCGATCGGGGAATCGCCGCGATCCTGAACCGGGCCGGCAAGCGCACCGGCAAGGGCAACACTTGGACCGAGGCACGGGTGCGCAGCTTCCGCAACGCCCATGGCATCGCAGTGTACCGGGAGGGTGAAATGACCGAGCGGGGCGAAGTGACCTTGGAGCAGGCGGCCGACCGGCTGAAGGTCAGCACGATGACGGTGCTGCGGCTGATCGCCGGCGGGACCATCCAGGCCAGCCAAGCGTGCAAAGGGGCGCCATGGGCGATCCTCGAGGCCCAACTATCTGGGCTCGAACCGCTCCGCCCGTCGGTACGCCGTCCGGTAACAGACGATCCGGATCAGCAGACCTTTGATTTTCAATGACGTAGCGAGGTGGGCATCATGACGCGGGAACGGGCTGGCCGAGGAAATGGACCACCTCGTGCCGGTCGACGAAGTCGAGCTGCGCCAAGGTCATGATCCTGTCGCGGTCGAGCGAAGGCTGGAAGGAGAAGTCGAAGCCGGTGAGCGTCTTGATGGAGAGAAGCCGGCCCATCTTCAGGGCTGCCTTGATGCGGCGCCCCTCGCGCAACGTCAGTTCCTCGCCCAGCAGGGCGTCGATGGCCTCCAGAGCGGAGAGTTCGCCACGTTCCAGCCGGCGCAGGATGTGCTCCAGCGCTTCCAGAGCACGCGGCATCTTCAGCCCAACCAGATATTGGCGAATGCGGTCGAGGGTGGCGGGGCCGGCTTCCAACGGCGTGGTGCTCATCACGGGCTCCCCGGCTGGTTGGCCAAGTGGCGGCCGATGGTGTCGTAGATGGCCAGCGAGCGGGGCGTGACGGTGCCGCCCTGCAGCGGAGGTGCCGGGGGCGTGGCGACCTCCCTGGGCGTCTGGCTGTTGGGCGGTGGAGGCTGGGTCCGGTGTCCGGTGGCAATGCGCCGCTGGCCTCGTCCTTCCAGCGCCGGGTGGGATGCGACGGCGATGCCGTCCTCCAGGATGGTGACGGTGCCGGCGGTGACCTGCACCTCCACCGTCCGCCGGGGGGTGCAATCCGGCACGGAGTAGAGGTTGCCGCCGACCGACACCATGCCGTCTCGGGTGACACGGCGCTCCAGGGCCAGCACGCTGTTGAAGGGGCCGGCCGGCAGCGGCTTGAGGTGGGAGCGCTCCTCGGCGAAATGCTCGGCGACGATGCGCTGGGTGGTGGCGTGCCGACGGCGGTTTGCGAGCTGATCCAGCCACTGGGTGAACTGGATGTTCAGGTCCTCGAGATTGCGGAAGCTGCGGGCCAGGAAGAAGTCCTCGCGCACGTAGCGGAAGGGCCGTTCGACTTTGCCCTTGGTCTTGGCGCCGTACGGCTTGCAGGCCTTCGGCAGGAAGCCGTAGTGGCTGGCCAGGGAGAGGAGCTTGGGATTGTAGGCGATGCCTTGGGCCGGTTGATCGGGGTCCTCGATCTCGCCCAGCACGGCGGTTTTCATGCGGTCGTAGAGGATTTGTTCCGGCACACCGCCGAAGCTGTCGAAGGCGGCGATGTGGCAGCGGAGCACGGTTTGCAGGTCCTGGCGGGCGACGAAGCGGGCCCACATCATGCGGCTGTGGCCGAGCACCATGGAGAACAGCCAGACGATCCGCTCCACCTCGGGCTCGTCGGTGAAGGTCGTCTTGAAGAAGGCGAAATCGACCTGGGCCTGCTTGCCGGGCGGCGTCTCGAAACGACGCTCGAAGGACGGTGATGGGGCGGGACGAATGGCGCGAACCACGGCTTTCAGGATGGTATAGCCGCCGGTGTAACCGCGCTCCTTGAGTTCCCGCAGCAGGCGGCGGGCGCTGAGATCAGGAAAGGCCTGCAGGCGCTCCCGCAGATAGGGCTCGAAGGGTGTGAGCAGCGTCGGCCGAGCTGGCCGAGGGGTGTAGGCGGGCGCCTCCAATCCGCGGGCGATGTATTTGCGGATGGTCTTGCGATCCAGGCCGGTGCGGCGTGCGATCGCCGACACCGACAGGCCCTCGCGGGCGAGATCGAGAATCATGACGAGTTCCCCAAGTCTGACCACCTGCGCCCTCCCTCCGCCTCGGAGGGTGATCATGGGCGACGGGCGGCCGCAGGGCTCCGGGGCGTACGCCCCGGAGCCCTGCCGTTGCGTTAGCCTGGGGAATTTTCAGCCGCCCTTTCCGGGGAGTATCCAACCGGCACTGACACCTGCGGCTCCGCCAATGACAATGGGCCGGAGACAAGCTCCGGCCCAGCCACTCAACCCATCGCGCCAGCTGCGAAGCTCGGACGCGGTCAGATGCGCTTCATCGTGTGTGACGCCACCAACATCAGCAATAGACTTACAGCGATGAAGAAGAACGGCGCCAGCAGGGGCGGGATCGGCACCGGTAGGAGGAGCGCCATAGGCAAGCCGACCAGCAGCCACTTTGCCGTCGCCGCCGCATAGCCGTGCACCAGCGGCGAGGGGTAATCGAACGTGAACTGCTTGCGCCGCCAGCTCATCATGCCGTCTAGGACCGCCGGAACCAGGAACAGCGGCACCACGGGGAGCCACAGCATCACGGCCGCAAGCCGGACGAACAGCCGCTGCAGCGATCCGAACACAGCATCCAACCCGGCCTTGATCATCGGGAAGTAGAGGTTCGCCCCAAGCGCTTCCAAGCCCCGGCTCTCCACAATCTTGTCCTGCGTCGGCAGGAAGAATTCGTAGACATTTCGCTCGACCCCGGTGTCACGGAAGATAGTCGCATAGGCATCGAAGCCGCTCTTCTCGATCCACAGCGTCGCATTGAGGCCAAGTTCAGCGAGGGACCACTGCCGCTCCACACGCGTTAGCCAGTCCAGAGCGTCCCGTCCCAGCATCGGTGTCAGCACGGCGATCATCACGAACTCGCCAAGGATAAGCCAGAGCAGCCAGCGTGCCCAGGTGGTGTTCTGTGATTCAGCCGCCATGGCTGGCCTCCTTGAGGATGTCGCGGTGCGTCGCCGTCAGGGCGAAGTCGGCAACGGCCGCGGTGATCTTTGCCGCCGTTTGGGTGCGTTCGCCGGAGCGTAGGGTATAACGCGCCACGTCCCGCTGGGCTGAGCCTAGCCAGAGCAGCAATGGAGCCCCCCGACTAGGAGCCCACGTCCGGTCGCCGCTGTCCGTCACAGTGATCCCAGCGAGCACCCGCCCAACTTCTGAAAATGCGGCGTCGGTGAATGCGAGAAGGCGCAGGTCATCACGCTGAAGCATGGCCGCGTCGTAGGCATCGTAGGCCCTGTCCAGAGCACGGTGCAGCAACGGAAGCGGCGCGCCGCCCCGCTTGAGCGGGGGCGCCGTAAAGGCGTCCGTGATGTACTCGGCCATCCGCCGCTGTATCTCCGCGCTGCAAGGCCAATCCATCTCAAGCCGCCGAATGACGGCCATGATCCGCTTGCGGTCAGCGCGAAAGGTACGAAGCATCTCGCATGGATCATCGGATGACGGGCATGTCAGCCCGATCGTCATGGCGCTTTCCATGGCAATCATCGCGCCAGCTACTCCTTGAGAATCGGTAGGCGGCCCTTGAGCAGGCGCCCGCCTGAGACCTTGGCGACGAACTCCAGGTTCGGGAGCTGCCCCAGCAGAGCCGGGGTGAACAACTCCGCTTCCTCCTCCATAAGGCGTTCGCCAGCGTTGCCGCCAAACTGCATGGTTTCGTGACCGCCGGTTCCGATCGATGACCCTTGTGTGGTCATGACGTATTTCACCCGGACAGTCGGCAGACCATCGGTGATGTAGGTCTGGGTTTCGTTATCGGTGACGCGCAGGGAGATCAGGTTGTTCACGTTGCCGAGCACCTGGCGGGCCTTGGGTTCGGAGCCCAGCCGTGTCACAAAGTCAGCAAAGGTCTGCGTGGCGATGAGTAGCCGGAGCTCGGCACCGCGGCCTTTGTTCAGGATCTGGATGAGCGGGTCGTTCACCACCTCGGCCGCTTCATCGACGAAGATGTTCACCGGAGTGTTGTTGACACCGTAGTTGTAGCGGTCGCCGGCGACACTGGCGAGGTCGGCGAGCAAGATCGACCCGATTGCCGAGCCCACCATCGCATCGGTCAAGCTATCCAAGCCGATGTAGCAGACTTGTCCCAGGTTGATGACGCTCGCCATATCTACGATCGGACGCTCATCAAAATCATTGTTCCGATTTGGCGACAGCAACCCGCCCATGTGACCGGATGTGAGTTGCCCGAGCAAAGGAAGGAGAGAGGCAATCATTTTGCCGAAGTGCGTTCTATCGTGCTCAAACATGCTGAGCAGGCCTTCGAGGTCTGTATTCGGCGCACGGTGGTGGACCTTCTCGCGATAATATCTGATTAGGGCGAGGGCCTTACCGTCCTTGCCCTTCGCGTTGTTCAGGAACGGCTTTGCCTCATCCTCCCACATTTCGACCTGCTTCTCGCACCAGATCGAAACGGATCTGATGACCAGATCATCCAGACCACCTTCCAGGTGAGACCGTATATTAACAAGGTTCGGCTGGCGCCCGGTAAGCACCAGCCCCTGGACGACATTGTTCAGCGCCATTTGCGCATAGGACTTGAAGGGATCGGCCGGCCCCTCGCCGGGGAGCAGGTTGGCGATGCGGCTCGCCAGCTCGGTGGCGCGCGAGAAGTTCTTCATCGGGTCGATGCGAGCGCTTTTTTCGGGAAAGCCCGGATGGAACCAGACAAATTTCTCCGGTTTCCCCAATGCCGCGCAGGCGCGCTGCGCGTTCTCGCGCAGTTCCCGATCACCCTTGGGATCGATGATAATGACCGATTCACCGCGCAAGATTGCTTGTGTGACGAGCAAGTCGAACAGCCGGGTTTTGCCCGAGCCTGTCGTTCCAACGACCAGAAGGTGTCCCTTCGTATCGTTGATCGGAAGCTGCAGGTCTTCCTCGGACATGGAGACGCCGTGGATCCACGGCGCCCCCATCTGCTCGACCTTCGGCAAGATCTTCGATTTGTCGCGCTTGAGGATCTCGTAGCACAGCTGCGTGTGCGGCTGATCCCATTCAAAACCGTTGCCCAGCCAGATGGCTCCGGGCTTCATGCGCGCCTGCAGTTCCTTGATCGACGCGAACTTGAGACGCTTTCCAGCAAGACGGGCCTTCCTTTGGTGATGGCGCCACGCTTGGTAAGCACGGTGCACGCCCATTCCTCCACCGAGTGCTGCCATCCAGGCAAAGGGGGAGAGCGGAAGACCGGAAGCAGCCCCAATGGTCATGCATAGGGCCGCGCTTGTTCCCCACCCAGCAGCCGCAGCCAATTCGAAGTTTGGGCGCCACGGCATTTCATAGGTCTCAACCACCGTTCGGCTCCTGAGTTGTAATCATGTAGTCATTGTCGGTGCGCTGTACCCCCGCTAGGCTTTCGAAAGCGGGCCGGAAGTTGCCAATACCAACCTTCCGCTTTTTAGCAGCAGCCTCAAGCACCGGAAACGGCACTATTCGCCAATCTCCATGATCAATTATCTGATCCGGCGATGGCGTTGATCGGCACCACGAAAGGAACTCGGCGGCAATCTTTGCAATTCTGTCCTCACCCCTTGCTGATGACTTCTTATGTTCTTCGACTTTATGGGAGAGCGATGGATTGGCTTGACTACGCGCGACGACGGGTTCGCTGCTAGCTTCAATGTCTGGCGATCCGCGCGTCGTCTGCATTGGACGCAGAGCGCTCCGTTCGGGCTTATTACCGTGCAGGGATGATTGAGCCGCCGTTTGAGGCTGTTGCTTGATGACAGGACGGCGCCCATCGCCGGCGACGGCCTCCGCCAGTGCAACGGTGCCCTGCTGGATGGCCACGCCCGCGGTTCCAGCAAGTTCACGGTTTGACGACCTGCCCGTCGTCTGCGTTGGACGCGGAGTGCTCTGTTCGGGCTTGGTGCTCTGCCGTGAGGGTCCAACCTCTAGTTCAGCCTGTTGCTGAGGGTCAGGACGGCTCCCATCGCCAGCAACGGCCTCCACCAGTGCAGCAATGTCCCTCCGGATCACCACGCCTCGGATGCCGGCGATCACCCGCATCGACGTAACGGCATCCCGATGTTCTTTGACGATCCATCCCGCGTCTCTTAGCAGGGTTGCCAATTCGATAGGCTGGGCATCAGGCTCGCCATCCGTTCGTGCAAATCGTCGATAGGGGACAAACCCTTCAGGCATCTTCGCCATCAGGTGCTCATCAAGCTGCACGAGGCATTCTCCCCAGTTTGATCGGCCGCCGGCGATATCCTCGGCCATCGCGACCAGAAGTCGACCAGCTTGGCCCATGCCGAGCAGCTCGCTACGCGCAGCAGACGCCACGGCCGCGGTTTTGGCGTTCGTCGCGGGGGGCGTAGCAGGTGGAGAGGGAGGCTCGGCATCGTTCACCGCCTCCGCTGTACCGGCTCTCGGTCTAAGCGAAGCCTCTTCGTGCTCGGTCGTGTGCCAGAACCCATCGTCCTGAGGCGACCTGCGAATGCCGGGCTGGAGTGGTGCCTTGCCGGTTGTCACCTTGGGCGCACTTTTTGGGAGCACACCTCCCTCAGGCTTTTTGACCGTCACGCTAGGGACGTTAACCTTCCCGCCTTGCGCCTGCACATTGGGTTTGCTCACCGTGATGTTCGAGGCGACAGGTCCTTGGGCTGGTTGGATTACAGAGGCGGCGGGCACAGCTGCTTGGGCAGTTGATGCGGGAGGCGCGTTGTGGACGCCCCCACAGTCTGCGCAGGTCCAGGCGGTACCCACAGGAACGGGGTGAGGTTGCACAACACCACATGTGGCGCAGTGGACGCCCGATGCGGACGGAGCCTTCGGTGCTGCCGGCGAAACCTGAGCTGGAGAGCGCGGGACTGGAGCCTGCGCGGCCGTGGCAGGCATACTTGGAGGCAATCCTGCCGTCCCCGCCGGTTGGGATGGTGCTGGCGCCGGGTCAATCTGAGCGCCGACGTAAGGTGGGGGTTCGGCGAATAGGAGCGAAGGAGCTTGAAGGCGCAGCATCAGCAACCTCACCGGGCTGCCGTTGTTGGTCAGCACGTCCGGACAAACCGGCCAGTACCGGTACACCTGGTTCCCAAGCTTCTTTGACACCGCCAGATCACGCTCGATCATTACGTCGGCAAGCGTATCAGGATTTCGCGGAATTCCCTGGATACGGTCGGTTTGCAGCAGCTCGATGATGTCTTCGACCGCCTTCTTCCAGACCACGAACACGCCGTCCGTCACGCCATCGGAAACCACCCAGACCCGCGCGCCCGGTTCGTTGATCTTCCATGTGCCGTCGGCTAGAAGGCGCCGCATGGCATCGAGCACAAATTGCTCGACGGGAACACCGAACCCCGGATCGCGGATCTTCCCATGGCCGGTGGCGACGAGGTCGCGCTCGACACTGGCGGAGTCCGCCTTGGTGACAAGATCTACGAGGAGGTGCTTGAGCTTTTCCGAACCCGACAGATAGAGGTTCAGAGTCTGGTTTATGTCAGAGCCCCCTTCGTTAAGCCAGTGAACCACATGCTTGGGAATCAGACTTTGGGCGATGGAGCCCCCCAGGATGCGGTGTTCATTGCCCCGGTTGCGCTTCCAACGCAGGAAGTAGCGTTCAATGCCATGCTTATTGGCCCACTCGCTGATCGTCTCCGAGTAAGGGCTCCACATGAGCGAGCCGTCGGCATTGACCACCTCGACATCCGTGACCGGCTTGCCGACGTCGTGGAGGAGGCCGGCAAAGAAGATCGCTGCCTGCCAGCGGATTTCCACGCCCTTGCGTTCGAGGGGGGTGCCCTCCGGCATGAAAATGTGTGCGCCGCTGGAGCGGCCTGCGGAGAACGCCACCTCGAGCCCATGCCGGAACGCACCACCAGCCCCTTTGTGATGATGGTGCTCCGAGGATGGCAGAAGGTGAATATACGAGGCGAAGCGCTCAATTACCGGCAGGATTATTCGGTTGTAGTCCTCGTCCGGAAATGAAAACGTCTGCCGGATCTTGATGAGCATCTCCGGTTGCCGGCGCATGAGGCGCTCGGTGCTGTAGACGGGGAGTCCCTTCTCGTAAGGAGGATAGCGTGGCACTTCCTCGTCGACGTCGATTTCCGGCTTCGACGCGAGCGGTGCATTGGCGTAGTAGCCGGGAAAGGCCCAGCGAAGCGCTCTGTCGGAGAGGTCTGAAATCAACTTCTTCATGGGGATCTCTCTACCAAAGTCGCCCCCGGTCTCTCGCCACCGAAAGACGCCGAAAAACAGCGCCTTTCGGCAGCGCGCGCAGCTGCCGATCCCCGCTACTCTTCGGGGCGCTCCCGAGGCGATTCAATACTGAGAGGTTCCCTTGCGCCTAACCATCTACGCATCCGTCCTGCTTGCGGGGACGGTACTCGCAGGTTGTGTGGAGACAACCGTGCAAACCCCCTTGGTAACGCCCACCGCGCATCAGGTGGCCGACACCACGCCCCCACGGTATGAGGCCCGCGTTGGCTGGGTCGGAGCCCGACGGTGCAGATTCCGACTGAAAGCGGCCACGGTTTCCGACGCCAAAGCGGCCAGTGTTCCGATCGCAAGCCGGCCGGCATT
>NZ_VTTM01000018.1 GCF_008364795.1 Azospirillum oryzae
TGCACCAGGATGGCGCGGTCGGCACCCATGGCGAGAGCGGTGCGCAGGGTCTCCTGGGCCTGGGTCGGGCCGACGGAAACGACCACGATCTCGGTCGCCGCACCGGCTTCCTTCAAGCGCACCGCCTCTTCGACGGCGATCTCGTCGAAGGGGTTCATCGAGAATTTCACGTTGGACGTCTCGACGCCGGACTGGTCGGTCTTCACCCGGATCTTGACGTTGTAATCGACGACGCGCTTCACGGCGCAGAGGATCTTCATGGCGCGAGTCCCTTTGAAAATGGGCGGCGTGCAGGCATGGGAGGGCGTTGCCCCCACCCCGACCCTCCCCCGCTGGGCGGGGGAGGGGGCAGATGCTTGGAGAGACATCGCAAAGGAGCGGCAGCAGTCCCCTCCCCCGCCCAGCTCTCGCACAAAGCTCTGCTTTGTGCTGACGCGGCAGGCGGACCTTCGGTCCGCCGAGAGCGGGGGAGGGTTAGGGTGGGGGTATCGGCTGACGCTGTTACAGCCCCTCGGTCTGCTTGCGCAGGACGTATTTCTGGATCTTGCCGGTGGAGGTCTTCGGCAGCGGGCCGAACACCACCGTGCGCGGGCACTTGAAGTGAGCCATGTGCGACCGGCAGAAGGCGATGATGTCGGCCTCGGTCGCGGTGGCGCCGTCCTTCAGGGTGACGAAGGCGCAGGGCGTCTCGCCCCACTTCTCGTCGTGGCGGGCGACGACCGCGGCCTCCAGCACATCCGGGTGCTTGTAGAGGACATCCTCCACCTCGATGGACGAGATGTTCTCGCCGCCGGAGATGATGATGTCCTTCGACCGGTCCTTGATCTCGACGTAGCCGTCCTCGTGCCAGACGGCGAGGTCGCCGGTGTGGAACCAGCCGCCGGCGAAGGCCTCTTCCGTCGCCTTGGGGTTCTTCAGGTAGCCCTTCATGACGTTGTTGCCGCGCATCATGATCTCGCCCATGCTGCGGCCGTCCTTCGGCATCGGCTCCAGCGTGAAGGGATCGGCGACGATCACCGCCTCCAGCATCGGGCCGCGCACGCCCTGGCGGGCCTTGATCGCCGCCTTCTCGTCCAGCGACAGGCCGTCCCAGCGGTCGTGCCAGACGCAGACCACGGTCGGGCCATAGCATTCGGTCAGGCCGTAGACGTGGGTGACTTCCCAGCCCATGCGCTCCATGCCGGCGATGACGGCGGCGGGCGGGGCGGCGCCGGCCACCATCACCTTCACCTTCTGCTCGATGCCCTGCTTCAGCTCGGCCGGCGCATTGTTCAGCATGTTCAGGACGATGGGCGCGCCGCAAAAGTTGGTCACCTTCTCGTCGCGGATCAGCGTCAGCACGGTATCGGGACGGACCTGACGCAGGCAGACGGCGGTGCCGGCGGTGACCGCGATGGTCCAGGGGAAGCACCAGCCGTTGCAGTGGAACATCGGCAGCGTCCACAGATACACGGGCGCGTCGCCCATGTTCCAGGACAGCGCGTTCGACACCGCGTTCAGGTAGGCGCCGCGGTGGTGATAGACGACGCCTTTCGGGTTGCCGGTGGTGCCGGAGGTGTAGTTCAGCGCGATGGCCTGCCATTCGTCGGCCGGCGGGGTCCAGGGATGCTCGGTCCCGACATCGCTGATGAAGGCCTCGTAATCGCGGTCGCCGATCAGCTCGCCGCCGGTATAGGTCGGGTCGTCGATGTCCACCACCGGGATCGGCGATTCCAACAGGGCCAGTGCCTTCTCGGCGACGCCGGAGAACTCCCGGTCGACGATCAGGATCTTCGCCTCGCCATGCTTCAAGATGAAGGCGATGGCCTCGGCGTCCAGACGAGTGTTGATGGCGTTCAGCACGGCCCCGGCCAGGGGCACGCCGAAATGCGCCTCGAACAGTTCAGGCGTGTTGGCGGCCAGCATGGCGACGGTGTCGCCGGTGCCGATCCCAACATTCGCCAGCGCGGCGGCCAGACGGCGCACGCGGACGAAGGTCTCCGCCCAGGTCCGGCGGACCGGGCCATGGACGACGGCCAACCGGTCGGGCCACACCGCGGCGGCGCGCTCCAGGAAGGTCAGCGGCGTCAGGGCGACGAAATTGGCGGCGTTGCGGTCGAGATCGCGCTCATAAGCGTTGGCGCTGGCATCGGCTGCGGCGGCATGTGCATTCATCGGACCGTTCTCCCCAGGGGTTCTTTGTTGCGCGCCGACATTGGGCGCGGCGGTGTTGGGAAAAGCCTGTACCAGATCAGCTTTGCGCAACTTTCTCAGGATTATGACCAATTGTTATTGTCGTTGTTTCGACATGGCGCAGGGGTGGTGCCCCCGTCACCGCAACCCGATCATCTCAACCCAATCACCTCAACCACGTCACGTCTCCCGCGAACAGGTACCCGGCGCCGTAGACGGTCTTGATCAGCCGCGGCGCGCGCGGGTCCTCCTCGATCTTCTTGCGGATGCGCGAGATGCGGACGTCGATGCTGCGGTCATAGGGAAAATCGTCGCGGTCCTGGTCGGGGCCCTGCAGATGCTCGCGCGACAGCACGCGCTTGGGCGCCTTCAGCAGCATCAGTAGAAGCGAGGCCTCCGCCGCCGTCAGGCTTTCCTGCCGGCCGTCGTCGGCGGTCAGCGTCAGGTTGCCCAGATCGAACACCCAGGGGCCGAAGCGCGCCCGCGCGGTCTCGGCCGGGGCGGCGGCGCTGGACAGCTGCTCGCGGCGACGGATGGCGCTGTTGACGCGGGCCACCAGTTCCCGCGACTCGAACGGCTTCACGATATAGTCGTCGGCCCCCAGCTCCAGCCCCAGCACGCGGTCGGAGGTGCCGCCGCGCCCGGACAGGATGATGACGCCGAACCGCACGTCCTCCCACAGCTCGCGCACCAGGGTCAGGCCGTCCATGTCGGGCAGGCCGAGATCCACCAGGCACAGGTCGGGGGCCTGACGCTGGATCGCCGCCCGCGCCTCGCGCCCGCTCGCCCAGCAGGACACGTCATAGCCGTAGCCCTCCAGCACCTCCGTCACCAGCCGGCGGATGTCGGCCTCGTCCTCGACCACATAGATGCGCTTCTTCTGTCCCACGCGCGTTTCCCCTCGGCACTCGTCGCCCTGCATTTTTTCAGGTGCATTCTATTAGGTGCGTTCTCTGGGCCCGACGATATCAGGCCGGCGCGGGTTCGGCGGCGTGGCCGATGGCCGCCACCAGGTCCCGCTTGTCCCATGGCTTGCGCAGTATGACGGCATCGGCGGGGACGTCGCCATACTCGACGGCGAATCCGCTGACCAGAACCACCCGCATGGCCGGCCGCAGCAGGCGGGCGCGCCGCGCCAGCTCCACCCCCGACAGGCCCGGCATCACGATGTCGGAGACCAGCAGCGACAGCCCGTCGATCTGCTCCACCAGTTCCGCCGCCTCATCGCCGCTGGCCGCCTCCACCACCGAGAAGCCGAGGTCCACCAACTGCTGGCGCATCACCTGCCGCACGTCGTCGTTGTCCTCCGCCACCAGCGCCAGTTGGCCGGACCAGCCACCGGGCTGCGGTTCGGCCGTCACCGGATCGGCGTCCTGCAGGCGCGCCACCGGCTCGGCACGCGGCAGCAGCAGGGTGACTGCGGTCCCTTCCCCCGGCCGGCTGTCGATGCGCAGATAGCCGCGCGACTGCTTGACGAAGCCGTAGACCATCGACAGCCCCAGCCCCGAACCCAAAGCCTTCGTCGTGAAGAAGGGCTCCACCGCACGGGCCAGCGCCTCCGGCGTGAAGCCGGTGCCGGTGTCGCTGACGCGGATTTCCAGGTAATCGTCGGGCCGGACCGGCTCGTCGAAGGACTGGTCGTCCTCCAGCTTGCGGATGCTCACCGCGATGTCGAGCCGCCCGCCGTTGGCCATGGCGTCGCGCGCGTTGATGGCGAGGTTGACCAGCGCGTTTTCCAACTGGGTCTGGTCGGCGATGGTCCAGCATTCCCGCCCCTCCTCGGGCACGCCGATGGCGATGGAGCTGGGGAAGGAGCGGCGCAGCAGCACCGCCATGTCGCGCAGCAGGCCGCACAGCTCAATTGGTTCCGGCTTCAGCGGCTGCTGGCGGGAGAAGGCGAGCAGACGGGCGGTGATGTCGGCGCCGCGGCGGCCGGCGCGCTGGGCCGGCTCCAGATAGGCGTCCAGCCCCTCCACCGAAGCGTAGCGGTCGCGCGCCGCCGACAGGTTGCCGATGATGATCGACAGCAAATTGTTGAAATCATGCGCAAGCCCGCCCGACAGCTGGCCGACCGCCTTCAGCCGCTGAGCCTCCACCAGCTGCCGTTCGGTCTGCTTCTCGTCGGTGATGTCCAGCGTCAGCACGAACAGGCCCGTGACGGCGCCCTCTTCTCCACGATGCGGGATCAGCGTCGTCTTGGTCACCATGTCGCGGCCGTCGCGCGGGAAGGCGTATTCGAAGGTCACCACGCTCCCCGACAGGCAGCGGTCGAGATGGGGACCGAGCGCCGCCATGGCGCGCCGGCCGACCACGGCGGCAAGGTCGCGGCCGATCACCTCGGCCTTGTCCCGCCCGACCAGTTCGGCCCAGCGCAGGTTGGCGAAAGTCAGCCGGCCGTCGCGGTCCAGCCCGGCGATGCAGGCGGGAATGGCGTCCAGGATCACGCGCTGCCGGGTTTCCGCCTCCGCCAGCGCGGCGGTGCGGTCGCGCACCCGGCTGTCCAGCGTGGCGACGGTATCGCGCAACTGCCGGACCATGCCGTCGAAGGCGGTTCCCAGCAGCCCGATCTCGTCGCCGCGGCGGATGCCGCTCTGGGCGTCCAGATCGCCGGCGCGCACCTGTGCCGCGGTGTCGGCCAGACGGCGCAGCGGCCGGACCAGCCGGCCGACCGCGATGTAGCCCAGCAGGCTGCCCGCCGCCATCAGCGCCATGCCGATGGCGAGGATGCGGTTGCCCAGCACCACCGACGACCGCCGCAGCTCGTCCACATAGACGGACGAGGCGATGTACCAGTCGAACCCCTCGAAATGCCGGACCCAGCTGATCTTCTCATACGCATAATTGCCGGGGTCGTCGGGCTTGTCCCACAGGTAGGTCAGCGGCATCCCCTTGGCCGCCGCGGCCTTCAAATCCTCGGCGATCGGGCGCCCGGTGGCCGAATTCAGCCGGTCGCCGAAGGCCGTGCCCTCGATGTTCGAATTCGGGTGGATGATCATCCGGTTCGCCGAATCGAAGATGTAGAGATAGCCGGTGCGGGCGATGCGCAGCTTGCGCAGGGCTTGGCGCAGATCCTCGATCGCCTCGGCCTTGCGCCGCTCCACCTCGGCATCGACGTCGGCCAGATAGGCGCCGGTGCCGACGATGATGCCGCGCTTCGCCAAATCCTTGAAGAAGCTGAGCTTCGGTGCCCGCTCGTCGCCGTTGGGCCGCCACCACGGATAGGTCTGGAACCCCTCCCCCTCGCGCTTGGCGGTGGCGACGATGGTGGGCAGGATGTGGCGGCCCAGATTGTCGCGCAGATCGTCGGACTTCCGCCCCTCGTAGTCGGGCGACGGATGCGACAGGATCACCGAGTCGTAGCCGATGGCCCAGACATAGTCGCCGTTGCCGTAACGGAAGGCGTGCAGCCCCTCCATCGCCTCGCGACGAGCCTCCTCGGCCGATATCTCGCCACGGTCGGCGCGGGCATAGACATGCTCGATGTAGCCGACCGCCAGTTCCAGCACGTCGCGCAGGCGGGTCTTGTACGACTCGACCGTGGCCGTCCGCTGCTCCTCCAGCCCGACGCGGATGCGGCTGACCAGTTCGAACACGTTGTCGAGGATGGTGCGGCTGGCGTCGCGTTCGATCTCGTAGGCCTTCTCCTCGATGAAGGGGACCGAGAAGACATAGGCCGCTGCGGAGAACAGCCCGAGCGAGATCAGGATTGCCGAGAACAGCCGGAGGAACAGGGGCGAGCGGATCATTTTCCGGGCGGGGACGGCAGGATGCGGGAATTGGGGAGTTGCCGCCATCATCCCAGCTTCGCCGCCGCGTCTCAATGCGAATCGGTGGGATTGTTACCTGAATTACGCTGAAACAATTCGTCATATTTCCGGGAAATTTGCGAAACAGTGTTTTGTTAGCCGAAAAGCCATAAGCCGAATCCCATCAATTTGGGTCGGGCACCACAAGGACGTCCAGCGTCTGGAGGAAACATGCACTCCCCCGCCAACAACCCGGTCTATGAGAGGGTCCGCCGGAACCCCAAATTCCAGGAATTGGTGCGCCAGCGCAGCCGGCTGGCCCTGATCCTGTCGGCCATCGTGCTGGTCGGCTATTACAGCTTCATGATGGTGGTCGCCTTCGCGCCGGACCTGCTGCACAAGCCGATCTCCGACGAGTCGTCGCTCAGCGTCGGCTTTCCCATCGGGGCGGGGATCATCATCCTGTCCTGGCTGCTGACCGGCGTCTACTCCCACTTCGCCAACGGCCGCTTCCAGGACCTGACCGACGAGATCACGCGGGAGACGCTGCAATGACCGCCCGCCGGATCCTCCTCGCAGCGGCTGCCGCCACCCTGTTCGCCACCCTGTCCGCCGTGCCGGCGCTGGCCGCCGGCGATGTCGGGCAGCTGGAAAAGCAGCCGATCAACCTGTCGGCCATCGGCATGTTCATCGCCTTCGTGCTGATGACGCTGGGCATCACCTACTGGGCGGCCAGCCGCACCCGCTCCACGTCGGACTTCTACACCGCGGGCGGCGGCATCACCGGGTTCCAGAACGGTCTGGCCATCGCCGGCGACTATATGTCGGCCGCGACGCTGCTGGGCCTGTCGAGCCTCGTCTTCGCCAAGGGCTATGACGGCTTCGTCTACACCATCAGCTTCTTCGTCGGCTGGCCGATCATCCTGTTCCTGCTGGCGGAGCGGCTGCGCAACCTCGGCCACTTCACCTTCGCCGACATCGCCTCATACCGGCTGGACCAGGGCAAGATCCGCACCTTCGCCGCCATCGGCTCGCTGACGGTGGTGTGCTTCTACCTGATCGTCCAGATGGTCGGCGCCGGGCAGCTGATCAAGCTGCTGTTCGGGCTGGACTACAACGTCGCGGTGATCGTGGTCGGCGTGCTGATGGTGGTCTACGTCACC
The DNA here is from genome assembly GCF_008364795.1 of Azospirillum oryzae. Lineage (GTDB taxonomy): Bacteria > Pseudomonadota > Alphaproteobacteria > Azospirillales > Azospirillaceae > Azospirillum > Azospirillum oryzae. The sequence goes on from NZ_VTTM01000018.1 coordinate 7,082, forward strand.
TTCGGCGGCATGATCGCCACCACCTGGGTGCAGATCATCAAGGCGGTGCTGCTGCTGGGCGGCGGCATCCTGCTGGCCTTCCTGGCGTTGTCGCGCTTCGGCTTCAGCCTGGAGGCGATCGCCAAGAGCGCCATCGCCGCGCACAAGGACGGCGTAAAGATCATGGGGCCGGGCACGCTGCTGGCCGACCCGGTGTCGGCGGTGTCGCTGTCGCTGGGCCTGCTGTTCGGCACCGCCGCCCTGCCGCACATCATGATGCGCTTCTTCACCGTCCCCAACGCGCGTGAGGCCCGCAAGTCGGTCTTCTACGCGTCCGGCTTCATCGGCTTCTTCTTCCTGATCGTCTGCGTGCTGGGCATGGCGGCGATCACCATCGTCGGTACCGACCCGCAGTTCTTCGAAGGCGGCAAGGTCGGCGGCAAGCTGATCGGCGGCGGCAACATGCCGGTGATGCATCTGGCCAAGGCGCTGGGCGGCGACCTGTTCCTGGGCTTCCTGTCGGCGGTCGCCTTCGCCACCATCCTGGCGGTGGTGTCGGGTCTGGCCCTGGCCGGCGCCTCGGCCATCGCCCACGACCTCTATGCCCGCGTCATCCGCAAGGGCGAGGCGACGGAGCGCGAGGAGATGCGCGTCTCCAAGATCGCGTCGCTGGTGCTGGGCGTGCTGGCCGTGGTGCTGGGCATCGCCTTCGAGAAGCAGAACGTCGCCTTCCTGGTCGGCCTGACCTTCGGCGTCGCGGCCTCGGTGAACTTCCCGGTGCTGATCCTGTCGATGTACTGGAAGGGGCTGACCACGCGCGGCGCGCTGGCGGGCGGCATCGCCGGCCTGATCTCCGCGGTCACGCTGGTGGTCCTGTCGAACGCCGTCTGGGTCGTCGTGCTGAACAACCCGAAGCCGATCTTCCCCTACGAGCAGCCGGCCCTGTTCTCGATGACGCTGGCCTTCCTCGTCACCATCATCGTGTCGAAGCTGGACAGCAGCGCGTCGGCCCGCGCCGAGCGCGATGCCTTCGAGGACCAGTTCGTCCGCTCCCAGACCGGCATCGGTGCCGCCGCCGCGGCCAAGCACTGACGGTCTGGTACGCAGAAAAAAGCGCCCTTCCCCGGTCTCGGGGAAGGGCGCTTTCCTTCTGTCAGCCCGCCGAAACGCTGTTGTCCTTGCGGCGGGACAGCTGAACCTGCCCGTCCAGGCATTTGACGTAGCCGGTCTTGCCCGGCTTCAGCCCATCGAGGATGGTCACCAGCGCACGGGGGATCGCCGCGAATTCCTTGGAGCCGCGCGACTGGCCGTTGTAGGCGGCGATGTGCTTGCGCAGGTCCTCCTTGGACACCGGCTTCCCGTCATTCCCGATCATCTTGTCCGCCTTTCGATCCGCCTCAAAGCCAACAGGCTCGATTGGCGACAGGCTTACGCCGGCAATCCTTCCGCCGCAACCGGCGGGCCGACGCGGGTCGCCGGAAAGCGGATGGCGGCGGTGGTGCCGCGGCCCGGCTCGCTGTCGATGGACAGGCTTCCGCCATGCAGGCTCATCAGATCGCGACAGATCGACAGCCCCAGCCCGGTGCCGCCGAAGCGTCCGGGGATGCTGCTGTCCGCCTGCTGGAAGGGCTCCAGGATACGGGTCAGCGCCTCGGCCGGAATGCCGATGCCGGTGTCGCGCACCGAGATGGCGATCCCGCCGTCCTCCTCCCGCACCGCGCTCACCGTCACCCGGCCGCCGCGCGGGGTGAATTTCACCGCGTTCGACAGCAGGTTCAGCAGCACCTGCCGCAACGCGCGCTCGTCGGCCAGCAGGCTGGGCAGGCCGGGGGCGCAGTCCACCGCCAGCAGCACGCCGCCGGCATCGGCCGGCACCGCGGCCAGCGCCCGGCAATTCTCGATGGCCGCGGCCGGTTCCTGCCAGCTTTCATCGAGCGTGTAGCGCCCGGCCTCCAGCTTCGACATGTCCAGCACGTCGTTGATGAGGTCGAGAAGGTGCCGGCCGCTGTTCTGCACATGGCGGGCATAGTCGCGGTAGCGCGGGCTGCCCAGCGGGCCGAACAGCTCGTGCAGCATGATGTCGGAAAAACCGATGATGGCGTTCAGCGGGGTGCGCAGCTCGTGGCTCATGGTCGCCAGGAAGGCGCTCTTGGCACGGTTGGCGGCCTCCGCCTGATCGAGCGCCGCGGCGAGCCGCGCCGCCGCCTCCACCCGTTCGGTGATGTCGCGCGCCTCGACCACCAGCACCGTCACGGCGCCACGGTCGTCGAACACCGGCTTGATCGTCACGTCCATCACGCGGGTCACGCCGTCGGTGACCACGTCGGTCTCATAGCGGACGAATCGTCCCGCCGCCGCTTTCTCGATGGACTGACGGAATCCCGCCGCCAGCTCGTCGGTGCGCGCCCAGCCGCGGAATTCCCAGGCGCGGTGTCCGACCAGGGCTTCGGCCGGCAGCCCGGCCAGCGCGCAGGCCGGCTGGTTGAGCGCCAGAACCCGTCCATCCGGCGACAGCAATCCCATGATCTGGAAACTGCTGTCGAACAGCGCCTGCGACCGCCGGTCGCTGGCCCGCAACGCCAGTGTCGTCGTCTCCAACCGCCCGAGCTGGCGCAAGGCCAGCAGGGCCAGCAGCGTCACCACCACCGAAACCGCCGCGGTTTCCAGGACGCGTTTCCAGCGGTCGTTGTACCAGCCGGCAAGCACGTCGTCGGTGCGGATTCGGACATAGACGTACAGCGGCAACCCGGCCACCCGGCGGACTGTGCCGATGCGCTCGCGCCCTTCCGACGGGTCGAAGCCGGACAGCGTCCGCGCGGCTTCGCCGGCGGGCAGCCGCGGCAGAAAGGCGGCGAAGGCGGCGCGGTCCTGGTCCAGCCGCAGGCCGGTCCGCGAATAGGCCAGGACCGCGCCATTCTCGCGATAAAGCAGGATGATGCTGAGCGGCCCGATGGTCTGGCTGGCGTAGAGCCGGGTGAAGCGGTCGAGGTCGAGCACCGCCGCCGCCACGCCGCTGCCGTCCGTCAACGGCCGGATCATGGCCGCCCGCCAGCCGCCGTCGGCTGTCTGGTATGGCCCGACGAAGGCGGCCGAACCGTCGCGTACCGCGTCGGCCAGCGGGGTACCGGCGACCGAGGCCGTGGCGTCCAGGCCGGCGGCCTGCCGCACCCGTCCGTCCCGCTCCACGATCAGCAGGGTCCGCAGTGCCGGTCCGGGGCCGGCATCCGCGCCCGGCGGCCCAGCCGCGTCGCTCAGCAGATGAGCGGTGATGCGTCCACTTTCCGCCATGGTACGCAGCGAATAGCCGGCAACGACGATGACGCGGCGGGCGTCCTCCTCCAGAAGGATCGACAGGTTGACGGTCTGGCGCAGCCCGTCCTGGATCGCCCGGTCGCGCGCGCGGTCGAGGTCGGCGTAGGCGACCAGCCAGAAGCCGGCGATCACCGCCACAAGCAGGCCGATGCGCAACGCGGCGACCGGCGGCAGGGACGACAAGCGCCACCGTCTCCCGTGTGCGCCACCGTCCGGTTCGGAGAGATCCGTCAAAGAGAATGGCCCGCCGCATCTGAATTCTGAAACGACGTCAAGCCGGAAAGGCCGGACGCGGCGAACTGTAGCATGCCGATGCGGGACATTTCACGTTCGCATACCCCTGATCCGTGCAGAACCTGCGACGCGGTGCATGATGCCCAGTTCAGGAAAAGTTTGGCTCGACAAAGCCGCCCGCCCGCGCTTCTCTGCCCGACGATGATATGGAGGAGGGTCCGGACCGGCATGCTGCAGGATTTCATCGATGGCCTGAGTCAGGGGCCGTTCTTGGGGCTGATGCTGTTCCAGATCGCCATCGTCTGGCCATTGTCGCGCATCCTGCGGCGGGCCGGCTTTTCGCCGCTGTGGGCCCTGTTCTCGCTGGTTCCGCTCGGGCATGTCGTTCCCATCGGCGTGATGGCGCACAGCCGCTGGCCGGTCCTGCCGGCGCGTCAGGCGCGCAAGGTCAAGGCACGGAGGACGGCATGACGGAGACGGTGATCCATCTGGGCTTCTGGGAACTGCTGATCGGCTCGATCGTCACGATGTACATGCTGATCGCCGGCGGCTGGGTCCTGGCCAAGGCGGGGCGCAGTCCGCTGTGGATCCTGCTGCTGCTGTTCCCTTACATCAACGTCCTGGCGGTCTGGGCCTTCGCCTTCATGCGCTGGCCCTTCGTCGACCGTGCGCCCAACTCCACCGAACCGGGACCGGCCGACAGGAACTGAGCGCGAAACGGGATCTGCAAGAAGAGGTTCAGCAATCGTCCTGGATCAGGCGGACGATCACGTCGACGCGGGCGACGCGGGTGCCGGCAGGAGCGGCCGGCAGGTTCTGCACCATCAGCCGGTCGGCGGGGATGTCCTCCAGCCGGCCGGTGGATTCGACGAAGAAATGGTGGTGATCGCTGGTGTTGGTGTCGAAATAGGACTTTCCCGCCTCCACCACCACCTCGCGCAGCAGGCCGGCGGCGGTGAACTGGTTCAGCGTGTTGTAGACCGTCGCCAGTGAAACCGGCAGATCGGCGGACAGCGCCTCGCCATGCAGCTGTTCCGCGGTGACGTGCCGGTCGCAACCTTCGAACAGCAGCCGGGCAAGGCCGAGGCGCTGGCGGGTCGGGCGCAGACCGGCACCGTTCAGCCGGTCAAGGACTCGCTTGAAGGGACGTTCGGCGGTCATCATGGGCGTGGCCCCCGTACTGTCGAATTCGGGATCGAGCGTAAGGTCCAACACTGAACCGCGGCACATGGCCGCAATCTGTTCAACTGTAAAACCATTCGGAAAGGCCGCGCAAGCCATTGTAGCACCGGCGTCAACCGGACGGCACAAGCGCGGTGGACGAATGCAAAGGCCGCCGGCAGTCTCCCGCCAGCGGCCTTGCCCGTCCGATGATGCGCCCGGTCAGTAACCGGTAGCGATCCGTTCGACCAGCTGCTTCACCGTGGGGATGAAGCCGTCGTTGTAATAGGGATCGCTGGCGAAGCGGTAGGCGTTGTGCCCGGCGAACATCAGCTGGTTTTCGCAGTCGTCGGTATGGCTGACCGCCTGGAGCGTCTTCTGGATGCAGAAGGAACGCGGATCGGCACGCTTGCCCGTCGTCCCCTCCTCGTTCTGCGCCCAGTTGGAGAAGCCGCAGGCCGACAGGCAGCCCATGCAGTCGACCTGATCGTGCAGGATCTTCTCGGACTGCTGGGGCGTGACGAAGACCAGCGTGCTGTCCGGCGTCTTCAGGGCGGTGGTGAAGCCCTGGGAAAGCCAGCCCTCGGCGCGCTGCTTGTCGCTTTCGGTCACATAGACCGGACGGCCGCGCGGACCGACCGGGAATTCGGCCGAATGCTCGCCCACCGGCTTGGACAGATAGGCGACTTGGCGTTCGGACCGGCCCATCAGGTCCAGCAGGAACGGGTTCTTCACCGCCGACGAATAGAAGCCGGTGGGGGAGAAGCGGTTCAGGAAGACGTCGCCCGGCTGCAGCGCGACCAGCTTGCGCTTCCACGCCATGGAGATCGGGCTTTCCTGGGTCAGCAGCGGACGGGTGCCGAACTGGAAGGCGACCGGACCCAGATCGGGGTTGTCGATCCAGTCCTCCCACTCCGACAGCCACCAGACGCCGCCCGCCATCACGATGGGGGTGTCGTTCAGGCCGAAGCTGTTCATCATCTGGCGCAGGGCCAGGACGCGGGGGAACGGATCCTCCGGCTTCTGCGGGTCCTCGGAATTGGACAGGCCGTTGTGACCGCCGGCCAGCCACGGATCCTCGTACACCACGCCGCCCAGATGATCGCGGAACTTGTGGTAGGCGCGCAGCCACAGCGCGCGGAAGGCGCGGGCCGACGAGACGATCGGATAGTAATGGACGCCGTAGCGCACGGCGATCTCGGCCACCTTGTAGGGCATGCCGGCGCCGCAGGTGACGCCGTGGATCAGACCCTGGGCGCCTTCCAGCACGCCGTGCAGGATGTGCTCGGCGCCGCCCATCTCCCACAGGACGTTCATGTGGATACGACCGTTGCCGTTCGACGTCTCGTGCGCGATGCGCGCCTGGGCGATGCCGCCCTCGATGCCGAAGGCGATCAGCTCGTTATGGCGCTCGCGCCGGGTCTTGCCCTTGTAGATCTGCGGCAGAAGGTTGCCGTTCTCATCATAGCTGTCGGCGTTGACACCCGAGAAGGTGCCAATCCCGCCGGCCGCCGCCCAGGCGCCGGAGCTTTCGCCGTTGGACACGGCAATACCCTTGCCACCCTCGACGAGCGGCAGAACCTCCCGGCCGGACATCGGCAACGGCTTCAACGCCTTCAACGAACCCTCCAAAGACCGAACGTGGCATCCCGTGGGACGCCGGACCAAAGCGGCGGACTACCAGACGACGAAAGGCTCCACCGGAATCCGCGTGGGTTCCGGCGGGATCGCCAGTGCGGTTCTATATATGAGGAATTGGCGCGCCCTACGAGCGGATTCATCCCCTCGCGCAAAAAACGTTCACGATTTGCCGCAGTTGCGAACGGAAGCGTCAGCGTGTCGACCGGTCCCCCGGCGGATCATCAGGCGCCCGATCCGGCGAGCGGCCCCAGTTCCCGCGCCAGCCGGCCGGGCGCGTCGGTGAAGACCGCCGACACGCCCCAACCGAACAGCGTCCGGGCGCGCTCGGCGTCGTTGACGGTGTAGGACAGCACCGGCCGGCCGCTGGCACGGTATTCCGCCACGCTGTCGGCGGTCTGGCGGCTCTGGTCGACATTCAGGGTGGCCGCCCCGATGCGGTCGGCGATGGCGGCCCAATCGGCCGGCGGGTCCCACAGCAGATAGCCGCGCGGGATTTCCGGCCACAGCCGCTGCGCCACCTCCAGGCAGGAAACCTCGAAACTGGAGAGCAGGAGCGGCCGGTCGGACGGCCACAGCGGCCGCAGGGTGTTCAGCGCCACCTCCGCCGTGATCTCCTCCTGCCCCGGATAGGGCTTGATCTCCAGGTTCAGCCCGAGGCCCAGCTCGCGGATCAGGTCCACCGCCTCCTCCAGCGTCGGCACCCGTTCGCCGACGAAGGCGGCATCGAACCAGCGCCCGGCGTCGAGCTGCTGCAACGCCGCCAGATCCAGCAGCGGCACGGCGCCGGTGCCGGTGGTGGTGCGGTCCAGCGTGTCGTCGTGGATCAGCACCGGCCGCTGGTCGCGGGTCAGCATGACATCCACCTCCACCCAGCGGGCACCCTGGCGGGCGGCTTCGCGGATCGAGGCGAGGGTGTTTTCCGGGGCGCTTTCCTTGGCGCCGCGGTGGCCGATCAGGCGGGGAAGAGTCGACAGCATGGGTCTCGCAGGAGTAAGAGCGGTCGCTTTCCTACATGACCCATTCCGTCGAAGCGGGAAAGAGCGATGAAGGCCCTGCACAGCGTTTCCGATCTGGTGGCCGCCGGGCTTATGACTCCGGAAGCCGGCGAGGCCGTACGTACGGTCGCCGACCGCTATGCCGTGGCGCTGACCCCGTACCTGCGCGAGACGCTGGCCGGACGTACGGACCCGCAGGATCCGCTCTATGCCCAGTACGTCCCCTCCCCCGCCGAGGCGTACAGCACGCCGGAGGAGCGCGAGGACCCGATCGGCGACGGCGCGCGCAGCCCGGTGAAGGGCATCGTCCACCGCTATCCCGACCGGGTGCTGCTGAAGCCGCTGCATGCCTGCGCCGTCTATTGCCGCTTCTGCTTCCGCCGCGAGATGGTCGGTCCGGGCGGAGAGGCACTGACCGCCGACGAACTGGATGCGGCACTCGCCTACATCCGCGATCACCAAGAGGTTTGGGAGGTCGTCATCACCGGCGGCGATCCGCTGCTGCTGTCGCCGCGCCGGCTGCGCGGCATCGTCCAGGCGCTGTCGGCCATGCCGCATGTCGGCATCGTCCGCCTGCACAGCCGCATCCCCGCCGCCGACCCGGAGCGCGTCACCCCGGAACTGCTGGAGGCGCTGACCGCCCCCGACCTCGCCACCTGGGTCGCCGTCCACATCAACCATGCCGACGAGCTGACCCCGCCGGTGCGGGCGGCCCTCGCCCGGCTGGTGGAGGCCGGCATCCCGCTGGTCGGCCAGACCGTGCTGCTGAAGGGCATCAACGATAGCCATGCCGCGCTGGAGGCGCTGTTCCGCGGCTTGGTTCGCAACCGGGTGAAACCCTATTACCTGCACCACCCCGACCTCGCCGCCGGCACCAGCCATTTCCGCCCGACCCTGGCGGAGGGGCAGGCGCTGGTGACCGGCCTGCGCGGAAAGCTGTCCGGCCTGTGCCAGCCCACCTATGTCCTCGACATCCCCGGCGGCCACGGCAAGGCACCCGCCGCCGCGGCCTGGATTGAGGAGCAGGGCGGGGACCGGTATCGCGTCACCGACTTCACCGGGCGGGTCCACGACTACCGGGGCTGAGCGCCCGCCCTCAGATCGCCTCCGCCCCCATGCTCGCCACCCAATGGGCGACCCGCGCCTTCAGCGCGGCGGTGCGGGCGAAGGCGAGGTCCTCGTCCTCCAGCCGCTCGACGATTTCAAAGGCCAGCGACTCGGCCCCATGGACGTTCCATGCCGCCTGCAGGCTGCGGTGCGGACAGCCGCCCATCTTCAGCTGGAACCAGAGGCGGTTCTGGATCTTGTCGAGATCGGGCGCGCCGCCCACCCACGCCGTACTGGCAGCCCCACAGCGGACGGCGAACACGCCGGCCACGCTCTTGCGCTCCTTGTAGGCCGCCACCGCCGCCTTGCGATCCTCTTTGCCAACCACGTCCAGCCTCACCGCATGCATCATCGTTCCCGTCTAGTTATACCCGGGTGATATTCGACGCAAGGGTTTTATCCGGGTGTTATCCCCAGAGGGCCGGGGTGCCGAACAGTGGATCGGGGTTGATCAGCGCGTTGTGGATGCCAACCACCGATGCGAAGCCGGTCCACAGGATCAGCGGCGTCCAGATCACCGCGATGCCGCGGTCGTCCCGCGCCACCAGCGCGATGCAGACGGAGGTGATGATGAAGAAGGACACCGTCCAGGCCGCGGCGAGGATCGAACTGCCCAGCGTGAAATAGACGAGGCTGAAGGTGGCATAGATCACCCAGGTCACTGCCTGCAGGCCGATCAATAGGCCACGGCTGCGGATTCGCCGCGCCGGGTCGAGCAGGCGGATGTCGCCCCAGATCTGGAAGACGTTCAGCGAGAACCACATCACCGGGAACACCCAGCCCGGCGGCTGCAAGGGCGACGGCTGATGCCCGGCGAAGGGCTGGCCGCCGCGTTCGACGAAGCCCCAGGCGTTGACGATGACCCAGAACAGCAGGGGTTGCCACCAGCGCACCCGGAAGGGGGCGGGCGGTGGCGCGGTGTATGTGGCGTGGCTCATGCCCCGCCAGATAGCGCGGGGACCCCAATGGTCAAGTCAGCGCCCCTTAGCGCCGGGCGCCCAGCGAAGCCAGTTGGAACAGCACGCGGGCGCACAGCGTCTCGTCCGGCATGTTGGTGCGCTTGCAGTCGGCCTCGGCATCGACCAGCCGTTCCAGCGCCTGCCGGACATGGTTGGGCGACCAGTGGCGCGCCTGTTTGACCAGCCGGGTCTTCAGCTTGAAGAAGACCGGCGGGCGCAGCGACTCGACGGCCGCCTCCGGCGACTTGCCGGCGGCGACCTGCGCGGTGAGCAGCTGCAGGCGCTGGAAATGGCGCTGGGCGCCGCGCAGGATCGGCACCGGCGAAGTGCCCTCGGCGAACAGCCGCGCCAGCGAGCGGTCGAGGGTGGCGAAATCGCCCTCCGCCGCCGCCCACACCGGCTCGTCCATCGACAGGGCGGCGCTGTCGCCGATGCAGGCCTGGGCATCCTCCAGCCGCACGCGTTTCCCGTCGCCCATATAGAGCGCCAGCTTTTCCGCCTCGCCGCGGGCCACCATGCGGTCGCCGACGAGGTTGGCGGCCAGGAAGCTCAGCACGTCGGGATCGGCGGTCAGCCCATGGCCATGCAGGATGTCGGCGATGACGCGGCCGAGCGACGCCTCCTCCTCGACATAGCAGGGAATCGCGGCGGCGGCGTCATCCCCCTCGAACAGAAGACGCAGCTTGGAGCGGGCCGACAGGTCGCCCGACTCGACCACCACAAGGCTGTCACCCGGCGGCAAATTCTCGAAGAAGGCGGTGAAGGCGGCGGTGGCGTTGTCCTCCGCGTCGCGGACACGGATCAGGCGTCGGCCGCCGGTGAAGGAGATCGCCGCGGCTTCGTCCGCCAGCCGCGCCGGATCGTCGGCGATGGCGCGCCCCAGGAACTCGGCGACGCGGAACGGATCGGACAGATCCTGCACCACCGTCTTGCCCAGCGTCTGGGCGCGGTCGCGCACGAGGCCCGAGTCGGGGCCATAAAGCAGCACCGCCCGAACCTTGCGGTCCGGGCTGCGCAGAAAACCGTCGATCGCCTTGGGCTGGAGCTTCACCCGTGCATCCCCGGCCGGTCAGGACCCGCGGCCGAGATACATGGCGACGCGGGTGGTGATGTCGTTGGAAATATCCTCGAGCGCCCGGTCGTAGGCGCTCTGCACCGTCACGATGGCCGCGTAATGCTGCTCCAGCGTGTTGTAGCTGATCATCGAGCGCGAACTGGATTGGAACACCACCTGACCGGTCTGGGTGTCGGTCAGACGGTAGGGGGCGTTGACCAGCAGCTGGGCGCGCACCGCGGTGGCGTCCTTCTGCAGGGCCAGCTTCTGCTCCGACGCCGACAGCGCCACATCCAGCCGGTAGCGCGGATTGCTCGGCCGTTCCGACGGATAGAAGTTGTCGATCAGCAGGTTGCGCAGCTTCTGCCCTTCCCGGTTGGGGATCGACGCGATGTCGACCTCCATCAGCCGGTCGGCCGCGGCGGCTCCAACCCCCTGGCCTCCGTAGAGCGGCTGGAAGCCGCAGCCCGACAGCGACAGGGCGGACAGACCGAGCGCGAGGGCGAACAGCCCCCGCGCCACGGTCTGGCGGAACAGTCTGGTATCAGACGACGACATTGATCACCCGGTTCGGGACGACGATGACCTTGCGCGCCGGCTTGCCGTCCATGGCGCGCTGGACGTTGGCATCGGCAAGCGCCGCCTGCTCCGCCGCGTCCTTGTCCATGTCGCGCGGCAGCTCCAGCGTGGCGCGCAGCTTGCCGTTGACCTGGACCGCGACCTTGACGCTGTCCTCCACCACCAGGGCGGGGTCGGCCTCCGGCCAGGGCTGGTCGGCCAGCAGGGTGGTGTGCCCCAGCTGCGCCCACAGCTCCTCGCCCAGATGCGGCATCATCGGACCGACGAGACGAACCAGCGACTCGAAGCCCTCGCGCAGGACCCAGGCCTCGCCCTCGCCGGTGCCGTCCAGTTCGCCGAGCGCGTTGGACAGCTCGCGGACGCGGGCGACCGCCTTGTTGAAGCGGAACTTGTCGAGATCCTCCGACACGCCGGCGATGGTCTTGTGGACCAGACGGCGGGCGGCTTCGGCCTTCGGGCCGAACGACTCCGGCTTCGGAGCGCCGGCGGCCGGCAGTTCCACCGGCGCCTCCGTCACCATCCGCCACAGGCGGTTGATGTAGCGCCAGGCACCGTCGATGCCGGCCTCGGTCCATTCCAGGTCGCGTTCCGGCGGGCTGTCAGACAGCATGAACAGGCGGGCGGCGTCGGCGCCATAGGTGCCGATGATGTGCGCCGGGTCCACCACGTTCTTCTTGGACTTCGACATCTTCTCGACGCGACCGACATTGACCGGCGCGCCGCTGTCGGCCCGGACCCACTCGCCCTTGTCGTTCTTGGTCAGGTCGGTCGGGGCCAGCCAGGCGCCGGTGCCGGCGTCCTTGTAGGTTTCGTGGTTGACCATGCCCTGGGTGAACAGGCCGGTGAACGGCTCCTCCAGGTCCAGGTAACCGCAGGTCTTCAGCGCGCGCGTCCAGAAGCGGCTGTAGAGCAGGTGCAGGACCGCATGCTCGATGCCGCCGATATACTGGTCGACGCCCAGCCAGTAGTCGACCGAGTCGCGGGTGAAGGCCGCATCCTCGGACTTCGGCGAGCAGAAGCGGGCGAAATACCAGGACGACTCGATGAAGGTGTCGAAGGTGTCCGTCTCGCGCAGCGCCGGCTTGCCGCAGGTCGGGCAGCTGGTGTGCTTCCAGGTCGGATGGTGGGCCAGCGGGTTGCCGGGCTTGTCGAAGGTCACGTCCTCCGGCAGCACGACCGGCAGCTGGTCGTCCGGAACCGGGACGATGCCGCAGGATTCGCAGTGGATGACCGGGATCGGGCAGCCCCAATAGCGCTGGCGCGACACGCCCCAGTCGCGCAGGCGGTACTGGGTGGTGCGCTCGCCCTGGCCCGCCGCCTCCAGCCGCTTGCCGGCCTCTTCCTTGGCCGACTCGGTATCGAGTCCGTCGAGGAAGGCGGAGTTCCGCAGCACGCCGGGGCCGGTGTAGGCCTCGGTCCCGACCTCGAAGGCGGCCGGGTCGGCATCGGCCGGGATCACCACCGGACGAACCGGCAGGCCGTACTTGCGGGCGAAATCCAGGTCGCGCTGGTCATGCGCCGGGCAGGCGAAGATCGCGCCCGTGCCGTATTCCATCAGCACGAAGTTGGCGACATAGACCGGCAGCTCCCACGACGGATCGAAGGGATGCACGACCTTCAGGCCGGTGTCGAAGCCGCGCTTCTCCGCCGTCTCGATCGCCTCCTCGCTGGTGCCCAGCCGGTTGCATTCGGCGATGAACTCGGCCAGCTCCGGGCTGGAGGCGGCCAGTTCGGCGGCCAGCGGGTGATTCGGGGAGATCGCGGCGAAGGAGGCGCCGAACAGCGTGTCCGGACGGGTGGTGAAGACCTCCAGCTCCTCCTCGCGCCCCTTGATGCGGAAGCGGAAACGGACGCCGGTGGACTTGCCGATCCAGTTCTCCTGCATGATGCGGACGCGCTCGGGCCAGCGGTCCAGCGTCTCCAGGCCCTTCAGCAGGTCTTCGGCATAGGCGGTGATCTTCAGGAACCACTGCGACAGCTTGCGCTTTTCCACCAGCGCGCCGGTGCGCCAGCCGCGGCCGTCGATCACCTGCTCGTTGGCGAGGACGGTGTTGTCCACCGGGTCCCAGTTCACCCAGGATTCCTTGCGGTAGGCGAGGCCCGCCTTCAGGAAATCCAGGAACATCTTCTGCTCGTGGCGGTAATACTCCACGTCGCAGGTGGCGATCTCGCGGTCCCAGTCGATGGACAGGCCCATCGTCTTCAGCTGCCCGCGCATGGTCGCGATGTTCTCGCGCGTCCAGGCGGCGGGATGGACCTTCTTCTCCAGCGCGGCGTTCTCGGCCGGCAGGCCAAAGGCGTCCCAGCCCATCGGGTGCAGGACGTTGAAGCCCTTGGCGCGCTTGAAGCGCGCGATCACGTCGCCGATGGTGTAATTGCGGACGTGGCCCATGTGGATGCGCCCCGACGGATAGGGGAACATCTCCAACACATAGTATTTGGGCCGGGAGGCGTCCTCGCGCGCGGTGAAACAGCCCTTGCCGTCCCACACGCCCTGCCACTTCGCCTCGGTTTCCTTGACATTGTAACGCGACATGAGCGCGACGCCGTTTTCCGTTGTACCAGATGCTCGAAGGCCCGGAGGACCGCCCAGGGGGGGCAGCCCGAGGAGCCGGCCGCCGCGTCAGCGGGCGACGGCGTTCTGCGAGACGCGCAGTTGGCGGGCGCGGGTCAGCACCGCATCCTCCAGCTGGCCGGCGGTCTCCGGCCCGACCGCAACCTCGCGCCAGTCGTTGCCGGTCCGCTGCTGGCGGAACACCGACACCCGCACACCGTCGGCGCGCAGCTGGCGGTCCATGATGTAGAGGTTGACCTTGAAACGCTCGTTCGGCGAATCGGGCGGGGTGTACCAGTCGGTCAGGATCACGCCGCCGAACGGATCGGCCGAGGCGATCGGCATGAAGGACAGCGTGTCGAGCGAGGCGCGCCACAGGAAGCTGTTGACGCCGATGCCGCCGGCGCTGTCCTGGTCGCCGCCGCGCTTGTTCTTGCCGAACAGGTTCAGGCCGCCGTCGGTGCCGAGCAGGCTGCCGAACTTGTAGTCCTTGTTCTTCATCTGCTCTTCGACGGTTTCGGTCTTGCCGCCCCAGCTTGCGCAGCCGGCGATCGAGACGGAAGCCGCGAGCAGTACAGGGACAAGGCGAAGGGCGGTCGAACGGCGCATGGTCGGGAACCCGGTTCAGAAATGGGGATGCCGCGCGCGAGTCACGCGCGGAATGCCGGTGAACAGACCATAAGTGGACGGCCCCACGCAACAGCGGAAGCGTCTTTGCCCCGCCTCGCGACAACAGGACGACAACAGGCGGGGTCTGCCGGCTTCGACTGTGGCGGGGCGGACAGGGGGGTCTTCTTAGTGTGCTCCGTGCGACACACTGTCCCCCCAATGCAGCAATCGGGGAGATTTGCCGCTTGCTGGCAAGGGCGGGGGTGCGTACGAAAGTCTCAGCCAGGACGTCAACCAGGCTGAAACATCTGCTGCCAGGATGGAGGCAACAATCATGAACCGTTATCTGCTGGCCGGCGCCGCTGCCGCCGCTCTCGCTTTCGGCGCTGGCGCTGCCAACGCCCAGGCCAAGTTCGAAGTCAAGGTCGGCGGCGACGCCTACTTCGAAGCCGGCTACGTCGATCAGGATCTGGACTCCGGCCTGCGTTCGACCGAATTCCGCAACCGCATGCGCATCAACATCATCCCGTCCGCCAAGGCCGACAACGGCCTGGAGTACGGTGCCCGCATGCGTATCCGCGCCAACTCCGGCGCCAACAACGCCCGTACCACCGACGCCGACCGCGCTTACATCTTCGCGCAGGGCACCTTCGGTCAGGTCCGCATGGGCGTGACCAACTCGTTCAACGACGAGACCTACGTCTCGGCGCCGACCGACTACCTGCCGCTGGCCCTGGTCGATCAGGTCCAGAACTACTTCGGCCCGAACACCAACATCGGTGGCAACGGCCCGGCCGCGACCGTGACCGGCAACAGCATCATTTGGCCGTCGCTGAACCCGGACGGCAACTCGACCAAGATCGTCTACTTCTCCCCGCGCTTCGCCGGTCTGCAGCTGGGCGCCAGCTACACCCCGCGTAACGACAGCTCGGGCACGGACGTCAACCGCACCAAGCCGGTCGGCACCTTCGCCGGCGGCGGCAACGGCACCTACACCGACATGGTCGAAGTCGGCGCGAACTACAACAACACCTTCGGCGGCGTGACCGTCAAGGGCAGCGCCGGCTACTACTGGGGCCAGGCCGTCGACAACGTCGCCGGTTCGAACTACAAGGACCTGAACGCCTGGCAGGTCGGCGCCAGCGTCGGCTACGCCGGCTTCAGCGTCGGCGGCAGCTACACCGACTTCGGCAAGTCGGGCCTGAACGACCGTACCGGCCTGTTCACCGAGTCGACCCGCAACTGGGTTGTCGGCGCTCAGTACACCACCGGCCCGATCGTCGTCGGCGCCAACTACAAGAACGGCAAGGACGCCGGCTCGGTGGCCCTGTCCGGCGACCGCGAGCTGCAGGTCTACGAAATCGGCATCGGCTACACCGTTGCTCCGGGTCTGACCCTGCAGGCTCAGTACGACTACTTCGACCTGGACGCCGAGACCTCGGCGCTCAGCGACAAGGGCAACGTCGTGCTCGTCCGCACCGTCCTGGCGTTCTAATCGGTCTTCCGATCAGACATCCGGTAACGGAAAGAGAGGGCGGTGGCTTCGGCCACCGCTCTTTTTTTTATGCCCAATGTTATGCCCGCGGCGTGGGCAGGACGCCCAAATCCTGAGCCGCATTTGCGCCAAAAATGGGGCAGAGCCAATTTTTCCTTTCTTTTCAGAGAGTTAGCTGTGTGGTTTTCTCGCAACTGTGTTGCGGATGCGTGAAGGCACGTCAGTTTCCCCCTTGTCGGCCAGAGCAACTCGCGATTAAGTCATTCGCATAAGGGCCCCGACTGGAAGGTCACGGCCGAAAAGACAACCGCCGCTCCCGGTCAAACGGGGCGTACGCACAAGGATGGACAATCCATGAAGCGCTCTCTCGTTATCGGCTGCGCAGCCGTTGCCCTCGCCGCCGGCTGCGGCACCGCCTCGGCCCAGTCCAAGTTCGACGTCCTGCTGGGCGGCGACGCCTTCTTCCAGGGCGCCTATGTCGACCAGGACAACGACAACGGCCTGCGCAAGACCGAGTTCGCCAACCGCTTCCGCCTGACCGTCACCCCGACGGCCAAGGCCGACAACGGCCTGGAATACGGCGCCCGCCTGCGTCTGCGCGCCAACAACGGCACCAGCAACGTCCGCACCACCGACTACGACCGCGCCTACATCTTCGTGAACGGCACCTTCGGTTCGGTGCAGGCCGGCGTGACCAACGGCCCGTCGGACGACTCGGGCGTCATCGGCCCGAACGTCGACGGCATCTCGGGCAGCCCGGACGGCTTCTACAGCATCTACTACGGCGTCACCTCGCTGCCGTACGTGACGGGTTCGCTGCGCAACCTCGAGTCGGGCGACGCCAGCACCAAGATCGTCTACTCGACCCCGAGCTTTGGCGGCTTCAAGCTGTCCGCCGCCTACACCCCGACCTACGGCAGCAGCGGCACCGACGTGAACCGCCGCAAGAACGTCACCTACAACGACATGGGTGAAATCCAGGCCTACTATAAGGGCGCCTTCAGCGGCGTCGGCCTGGAAGCCAGCGTCGCCTACCAGTTCGCCCAGGCCCCGACCGGCTTCGAAGACCTGTCGTCGGTCCACACCGGCGCCACCATCTCCTACGGCGCCTTCGCCATCGGCGGCAGCTATGCCTTCAGCGGCGACAGCGGCTACCGCAAGGGCCATACCGGTGTCGACGACAACCAGGTCTGGCTGGTCGGCGCCCAGTACAGCCTGGGTCCGGTGATCCTGGCCGCCACCTACACCGACGCCAAGGGCGCCAATGTCGGCACCGGTGCCGCCACCGCCGCCGATTATGCCCGCGCCCACATCTATCAGGCCGGCGTGACCTACACCGTCGCCCCGGGCCTGACCACGGGCCTGGAGTACAGCTTCGTCGACAACAAGTCGGGCGGCGTCAACAACGATGCCAACATCGTTCTGTGGGACACCCGCTTCGCTTTCTAAGAAGCAGGCTCCTGGCAGCAGACGCGAAGGCGGCGGAGAAATCCGCCGCCTCTTTTTTTGTCCCGCTTAGTGCCGTGGCCCGTTTTGCCCACTGGCGCGCAGGACCGGCACGGAGCGCTCACCGAAGGAATTACCCCTTCCGCGTGACAGCGTGGTGATCTCCCTGCAAGCAATCGCCAGAAAATCGCCAAATACTTAGTATATGAATTTACATGATCCGGGAGTGCGTGCTTTTCCCGTCACTGTCCTCGGGATGCGGAGACCTCCACCATCTCGGCCACTTGTCGGTCGATGGGGGGCGGGATTAAGTCTTGGAGCACAAGACACCGCTCGCGCCTCCCTCCGATGAGGCGCATGCATCCAGGATGACATGCCATGAAGCGCTCTCTCGTCATCGGCTGTGCAGCCGTCGCCCTCTCCGCCGGCTGCGGCACCGCCTCGGCCCAGGCCAAGTTCGATATCCTGTTGGGTGGCGACGCCTACTTCCAGGGCGCCTATGTCGACCAGGACAATGACACCGGGCTGCGCCAGACCGAGTTCGCCAACCGCTTCCGCCTCAACATCACCCCGACGGCCAAGGCCGACAACGGCCTGGAATATGGCGCCCGCCTGCGCCTGCGCGCCTCCGGCGGCACCGCCAACAACCGCAGCACCGACAGCGACCGCGCCTTCATCTTCGTGAACGGCGGCTTCGGCACGGTGCAGGCCGGCGTGATCAACGGCCTGTCGGACGAATACGGCATCATCGGCCCGAACGTCGAAGGCATCGAAGGCTCGCCCGACGCCCAGTTCCTGAATTATTACGTGAACGCCAACGGCGCCCCCTATGTGCTGGGCAGCCTGCGCACGCTGGAGTCGGGCGACGCCAGCACCAAGATCGTCTACCTGACGCCGAGCTTCGCCGGGTTCCAGGTCGGCGCCGCCTACACCCCGGTGTACGGCAGCAGCAACACCGACGTGAACCGCCGCAAGAACACCACCGCCTATCACGACATGGCGGAGGTCCAGGCCACCTACAAGAGCGAGTTCGGCGGCTTCGGCGTGGAGGCGAGCGCCGCCTACCAGTTCGCCAAGGCGGCCAGCGGGCTCGAGGACCTGTCCTCTGTCCATGTCGGCGCCAATGTGTCCTACGCCAACTTCAAGGTCGGCGGCAGCTACGCCTTCAGCGGCGACAGCGGTTACGCCACCGGCACCCGCGGCGTGGACGATCAGCAGCTGTGGATCGTCGGCGCCAACTACACGCTGGGTCCGGTCATCCTGGCCGCCACCTACACCGACGCCAAGGGCATCGACGGCAACTTCGCCGGGCTGAACTCCCGCGCCCATGTCTGGCAGGCGGGCGTGACCTATACCGTGGCGCCGGGCCTGACCACGGGTCTGGAATACAGCTATCTCGACAACAAGGTCGGCGGCGTGAACAACGACGCCAACATCGTCCTGTGGGACACCCGCTTCGCTTTCTGAGCGTCGGGGCCCGGTACGGCACGAACGCGAAAGGCGGCGGAGAAATCCGCCGCCTTTTCCGTCATTCCGGACCGCCCTATTTCTTCGGAGCGGATTTCGGCTGGTCGGCCTTGGCATCCTTGGCCGCGGTGTCGCACATCATGAACAGCACCGACGACTCCAGCGGCGTCCAGACCAGCAGGTAGCGCTCCTTGTTGCGGTCGGCGAGGAAGGCGATGGTTTCCGGATCGGTCACGGACTTGGGGTGGATTTCCCCCAGCAGAAAGCCGAGACGGCCGTAATTCGCCATCGTCCCCTGGAAGATGAAATCCAGCCGCTCCTGATCGTCCTTGGCGATTTCCCAGCCGAACTGCTCCTGCCGCACGCAGCGACGGCCGTATTCGTCCAGAACCTTGTCCATGAAGCTGCGATAGGTGCCGTCGTCCGTCAGCGGATAGGCGGGCTCGCTGAAGCGCACCTTGGTCATCGGCGAGCCGAGCATCAGCTTGGCCTTGCCATTCTTGGCGCCGGGCTTCGCCTGGGCCTCAGCTTTGGGCGTTGCGGTTTTGGGAGCCGGCTTCGCATGGTCTTCGGCGTGGGCGGGAGTGGCGACGGACCAGACGGCGACCGCGGCAGCAAGGAGGCCGGCGGGGGCCGCCGACGTCAGGACGGAGAGCAGGGAACGAAACGGACTCCGCATGCGGAGGTCTCCTCGATATGCAAAAACGATGACGATCCCCCGCACCGGCGATCCGGACGCAAAGGGCATGGTCGCTTGGGGCGCTTGCGTTTCCGCGGACCGTCCGCTAACACGCCGCGGAAGCGCTGTACACCCGCAGCGACCGGATTGGGGGCGGCCATGACGACGACGCAGGGCACTGGCAGAGATACGCAAACCGGCGCCGAAGCAGGCGGTTCCGCCGGCGCGGACAACGTGGCGGGACGGCTCGACTCGGTGCGCCGCGCCATTGCGGAAACGGCATCGGCCTGCGGGCGCGGCGACGGCGCGGTGACGCTGATCGCCGTGTCGAAGACCCATCCGGCCGAAGCGGTGGAGGAGGCGCTCGCCGCCGGCCAGCGCGTGTTCGGCGAGAACCGGGTGCAGGAGGCCAAGGCCAAGTTCCCGGCGCTGAAGGAGCGCTTTCCCGAACTGGAACTGCACCTGATCGGTCCGCTGCAGACCAACAAGGTCAAGGACGCCGTCGCCCTGTTCGACGTGATCCAGACGCTGGACCGCCCGAAACTGGCGGAGGCGCTGGCGGAGGAGATGGCGAAATCCGGCCGCCGCCCGCGCTGCCTGATCGAGGTCAACACGGGCGAGGAACCGCAGAAGGCCGGCCTCGCTCCGGCGGAGGTGGAGGCCTTCCTGGCCGACTGCCGCGACCGGCTGGGGCTGCCCGTCACCGGGCTGATGTGCATCCCGCCGGTGGACGAGGAGCCGGCGATGCATTTCGCCCTGCTGGCGGAGATGGCCCGCCGGCTGGGGCTGTCGGAAATCAGCATGGGCATGAGCGGCGATTACGAGACCGCGGTCCGCTTCGGCGCCACCCATGTGCGGGTCGGCACGGCGATTTTCGGCGCCCGCCCCTATCCGGCCCCGTAAACAGCGGCTTCATCGGCCGTTCGGGCCGGCGACGCTCAGCGTGCTTCCCGGCCCGCAGTCCTTCAACAGGCGCAGCATGTCGTCGGGCGCAAGCGCGACGCAGCCGGCGGTCGGCGCCCGGTCAGGACGGACGAGGTGCAGGAACACGGCACTGCCCATCCCCGGCACCACCGGGTCGTCATTGTGCCCCATCACCACCACGACGTCGTAGACATGATCGTCCCGCCACATCTCCTCGTGGCTGGCGGGATAGGGCCGGATGACCGGACGGTTGTAGGCGGGATCTTCCGGCGCGTCGCACCAGCCGTCATGTTCGGCGATCGGGTGGAGCGGCAGCCCGGTCTCCGGCGGAGCCAGCCGGTCGGCACGCCACAGCACGCGACGCAGCGGGAAGCGGCCGACGGGGGTGGCCCCGTCGCCCTCCCGCTTGTCGGCACGGACGCCGCCGCGGCCCAGCACGCAGGGCACCTCGCCGCCCGGCCAGCGCAGCCGGCCGGTTGTGACCGGTGCGCCGTCATTGCCGCCGCCATTGCCGCCGGCATCCGGCGTCACGGTGATCTCGATGGTCATCCCGACACCCGCGTAGTGCTGCTCGCGGCACCCTGCGCCGCCTTGCGCGACTGCTCATACTTGGCGAGGTTGCGCATCATCGTCTCCGACAGCATGTCCGGCGCGACCGGAGTCTGGGCGGCGGCGGGGGCCGCTTCGGTTGGCTGGCCGCCCGGCTGCCCGGCGGCGGGCTGGGGCTGGCTTCCGTTGGCCGCCGTCGCACCGGCGGTGCGCGCGTTGGCGGTCACCGCCCCGGGGACCGGCGCCGCATAGCGGGGCACGCTGTGCTTCGCCAGCGCGGAGCTGGCCAGCGGCGTGTCGCGCGCCGGCATCTTGCTGGGGTGCGGAACCGCCCCGGCCGCGAGCTGCGCCGTCAGGACCGGCGAGGCATCCGCGGATTTGGCGGCGGAGGTGGCGGCAGAGCCGGAGGCCGCAAGCCGGATCGGCTGCCCGGCAGCGGGCTGCGCCGTCGCCGCCCCGAGATCGGCGGGCTTGGCGGCGGCCAGCGCGGCGGCAAGTCCGCCGGCGGGCGCCTGTTGCGCGGGCTGCGCCTGCTTCGGCGCTGCGGGGGGCTCCGCGGGGGAGCCGGACGCCGCCGGCCCCCCCGAGGCGTCCGCGACGGCCGTGGAGGCGGCGGGATGGTCACCGCCCCCAAAGCCGAGCGAGGTCATGACCGTTTCGCCGACATCCTGACCCGTCGCCTGTTCGACCACAGCATTGGCGATGGAGGCCATGCCACCGATCACGCCGCCATACAGCATGTCGCCCATGATCCGCATGGACGGCTGGATGGTGTCGCCGGTGATCTCGCGATAGATGGTGCTGACGATCGGGATGTGCTGCAGCGGGTTGATGATGTCCAGGAAGTCCCAGAAGGACATGTCGCCCTGGATTTCCACCGGGCCGCCATTGTGGCCGTCGCTGATGACCGGCGACGCCTTTTCGCGCGGCACCGGACGCTGTACGGCGCTGCTGTCGATCATGGTGGCGTCGATGGCCATGGGCGGTCTCCCGGCTCGGTGGTCACGACAGGTACAGCAAGCGGCGTGCCAAGTCTGGGCACCCGATCCGAACCGGAATCGACCGATTCGGGGGGATCCGGACGGTCGGCACCCGGAATCCGATTCCCAGCGCGGCCCGGCCGACAAGAGGCCGGCAAGAACTGCCGGGCCGGCATGGCGATTCCTGCCCCGCCGGCCCCGGCCTTTCGCCCCGGCCGTTCGTTCAGAACATATGGCCGCTGCGTTCCGCCTTGGTGCGGAGATAGGCCTCGTTGTGGCCATTGGCCGGGAAGATGTGGGCCACCCGCTCCACCACCGCGATGCCGCAGCGGGCGAGCTGGCGCAGCTTCTCCGGGTTGTTGGTCATCAGCCGCACGGACTCAAAGCCAAGCTGCCGCAGCATCTCGGCCGCCGGCAGATAGACGCGCTCGTCCGCTTCGAAGCCGAGGATCTCGTTGGCGTCCACCGTGTCGAAGCCACGGTCCTGGATGCGGTAGGCGCGCAGCTTGTTGACCAGACCGATGCCGCGTCCCTCCTGCGCCAGATACAGCAGCACGCCGCTGCCCTGGCGGGCGATCTCGGCGATGGCGCCGCGCAGCTGGTCGCCGCAGTCGCAGCGCAGCGACCCCAGCAAATCACCGGTGAAGCATTCCGAATGCAGGCGGGCCAGCACCGGCTGCTGCGGATCGGGGTCGCCGATGACGATGGCCAGATGCTCCGGCCCGCCGTCGGCCGGGCGGAAGGCGTAGATGCGCGTGTTTTCCGACCCGATCAGCGGCACCCGCGCGTCGGCGACGCGGCGCAGGGTCCGCACCACATGCACGCGGTAATCGGCGACGTCCGACGCCCGCACCAGCAGCAGGTCATGCTCCGCCGCCCACTCCGCCGCACTCCTCAGGGTCGAAGACGGCAGGTCGGCGGTGATGGCGGCAGGCAGCAGGCGGGCCAGCCGGGCGAGGTCCACCGCTGCGGCCTCGCGGCTGCCGGGGCAGGCCTCGACAGCGGTCAGGCCGGGGGGCAGCGCGTCCTGGGCCTGCGGATGCTGTTCGGGATCGGCCAGCGCATGGGCCTGGTCGGCGGTCAGCCCGCCGGGCCGGTCGAGCGTCATGGCGCCGAACGCCTCCGCCGCGGCGCCGGGCGCCTGATCGTCGGCGATGTCGCTCACCGGCTGCGCCACGGCGGCGGCGGCCAGCCCCAGCACCACGGCGCGGCGGCGGGTGACCACCAGCCGCGGGGTGCCGCCGGTCAGCGCCTTCAGCCGCTCCACGGCGTCGAGCGCCACCGACTCCACCGACACCGCCGCGCCGACCGTGCCGTCGGCGGTCTCGATCGCCACCACCTCGCCCCGGCGCAGGGCGGCCAGCGCCCGGTCGACAGCGCGCACGGCGGCCTCGTCGATGGGCGCCGCCGCGGACTCTGCCGCGGGCGTGGACAGGGTGACCGTGGTGGTGGCGGAGGAGCGTTCGGCTTGCATCGTCAGCGGCTTTGCGTAGCGGGTGCGCCGGATACGGCGCGTAAAACGGGACATGGTGCGTTCGGCGGGCGAAGCAAAGCGCAGGTGGCGCGCCCCTGTCCAGCAATTCCCGCGCGCCACACCGTTGCCGGGGACGCAACGATCCGGCTAGCCTGCCGGCGCGGGGACCATCCCGGGCCGCCGGCCGGGCGGAGTCGGCCCCTCCAACGGGCCGCTCCGCCGCCGGGACCATGGGCGCTAGGATGGCGACCGCAGCCCTTCAACCGGGAGCCTTTCCCCCGTGACCACCCTTTCGACGCCCCCTGATCCGCCCCTGTCCGTGCATCTGGTGATGCCGGCCGATCTTGCCGCCGACGCCTTTGCCGACGCCTATGCCCGCCGCATGGTCGAGGCCCTGCGCGCCGCCGGCGCCGGCATCATGCTCCACGCCCTGCCCGGCCCGCACCCGCAGGTCGATCCCTCGGCGATCCTGGCCGCCGACGTCGCGCTGTCGCGGCTGCCCGATGGCGCGCCGGTCCTGCTGGACGGCAACGCCCTGCCCAACCTCGCCGCCAGCCTGCCGGCCGACAGCCGGCGCCTGCGCTTCACGGCGCTGATCGAACGCCTGCACTGGACCGAACCCGGTCTGACCGCCGAAGAGGCCGCCGTGCGCCGCAATCTGGAACAGGGAGCGCTGGCGCTGATGCGCCATGTCGCGGTGCCGGACGAGACCGTCGCCGCCACCCTGCGGGACCTGGGCGTGCGGCCCGAGCGGATCGTCCTCGCCGCGGCGGACGCCGGCGGGGCGGCGGCGCTGCTGGCGGTCCTGTAGAAGGCCCATCTGGAAGGCCCATCCGCTTCGCCACAAGCCATCACGACAATCCACCGGCGCCATGCTACTAAGGCGCCGCCCCCGGCCCAGCCGACGGCGGCCCCGACTTCCGACTTCGTGCCGCGGACCATGACCATCGCAAAGCGCATCCTCCTGGTCGACGACGACACCGCCCTGCGCCAGTCGCTGGCCGAACAGCTTCGCCTGCTGGAGGAGCTTGAGACGGAGGAGGCCGGCGACGGCGCCGGCGCACTGAACGCGGTCCGCAAGGCGGGCGAGGCCGGAACCGGCTTCTCCGCCATCCTGCTCGACGTCGGACTGCCGGACATGGACGGGCGCGACGTCTGCAAGCTGCTGCGGCGCGAAGGGGTGCGCTGCCCCATCATCATGCTGACCGCGTCGGCCAGCGACGCCGACACCATCCTGGGGCTGGAATCCGGCGCCAGCGACTATGTGACCAAGCCCTTCCGCCTGGGGGTGCTGATCGCCCGGCTGCGCGCCCAGCTGCGCCAGTTCGAGCAGACGGAGGACGCGGTCTTCGCCATCGGCCCCTACAGCTTCCGCCCCGGCGCCAAGCTGCTGCTGGAGGAGGCCACCAACCGCAGGATCCGCCTGACCGAGAAGGAAACGGCGATCCTGAAATACCTGTACCGTGCCGGCGATCTGGTGGTCGGGCGTGAAACCCTGCTGGGCGAGGTCTGGGGCTACAACGCGGCGGTCACCACCCACACGCTGGAGACCCATGTCTACCGCCTGCGCCAGAAGATCGAGGCCGATCCGTCCAACGCCCGCATCCTGGTGACGGAACCCGGCGGCTATCGGCTGGTGCCCTGAGCCGCCTTCCCGGTCGGCCTCACCGGATCCGCCTTTCGGCCGGTTCTCCGGTCAGCGCCGGCCGACCGAGGCCAGTTCCCGCCGGCTTCCCCGTTCGGCGATGGTGACCTCGCCGGCGAAGCCGAGCCAGCGGCGACGCCCGCCCGTCTGCGGGCCGCCCGTCTGCGGCCCTGACGAAAGCTTGCCCAGCCGGGCCATGCCGAGTCCGCAGGCCGATGGGCCGCCCCACAGGCCGCGCCCCCGCGGCACCACCGGCAGCAGCCGCAGCTTGCGGCCGACGATGGCCATCCGGCGGCGCCAGTGGGTGACGTCGTGCGGCGACACGCCGACGCGCCGGGCGATCTCGCGGTCGGACAGCAGCGCGCTGCCGGGGTCCTGCAGCAGGTCCAGCACCGCGCGGCGCTTGTCGCCGTCGGCATGGCGGGAGTGCTTGCGCTCCAGCGCCTTGCCCATGTCCCACAGCTTTTCCGCCGTCTCGCGCGCCAGGGTGCGCCAGCGGTCCGCTTCTTCGCGCTGACGGTCGGCGTCGCCCGCCGCCTTGTCCAGTTGCCGCCGCAGGGTGGCGAGTTCCAGCTCCAGGTCCTTCACCTGCCGGCGCAGGCCGCGGACGAGTTCGTCCGGCGGCGGCGGCGGTGCCGGCGCACCGGCGGGTTCGGCAGGTTGGGCGGCAGGCGGCGGCTCGGCAGCGGGCGGAGCCGGCGTGCGTGCGCGCTCCGCCAGATCGCGAAAGGACAGGCCGGCGCGGGACAGCATGATGCGGGCGGCGCGCAGGGCGGACAGCGCCTCGCCCTGATGCTCCGACTCGGCCATGGCGAGGACTTTGGCGAGCTTGTCAGGATCCATCCGCGTCGGGTTCCGCCGGAGCCGGTCCCCACCCGCGCGGGGACCCGTGGGAAATAATCGAGTCATGCCGCGCAATGCGCGACGAGCCCCAACCTACCACATCTTATGGGTTTGGACAGATGCCCTTCGTAGGGTGCCGACTCGCGACACGGCCTGTTCGGAAGTCTTGTCCCCACCCCGAGGGATCCGCCCGGAAGGGAGCAGCGGGGGGAGAGATTTACTAGACTTGGGCAAGCGGGGCCGCCACGATGGCGCCGTCATGACCGTTCGTTCGACCATCAATTCGGCCATCGATCCGGCCGCCAATTCGACACGACCGCCCGCCCCGTCGCCCGCGAGGGACGAGTCCGGCGGCGAGTCACCCTTCATCGTGCGCTTCTGGGGCGTGCGCGGCAGCATCGCGTCGCCCGGCCCAGCCACCGTGCGCTATGGCGGCAACACCGCCTGCATCGAAGTGCGCTGCGGCGGCGCCCACATCGTCTTCGACTGCGGCACCGGCATCCGGCCGCTGGGCGAGTCGCTGGCGCGCGACGGCGGCCCGGCCGACATCGACCTGCTGCTGACCCACAGCCATCTCGACCATATCAGCGGCCTGCCCTTCTTCGCGCCGGCCTTCGATCCGGCCAGCCGGCTGCGGCTGTGGTCCGGGCATCTGCCGCCGGAACGGCCCTTCCGCACCGTGCTGGCCGACATGATGACGGCGCCGCTGTTCCCGGTGCCGGTCGAGATCTTCCGTGCCGACTGCCAGTTCCGCGATTTCCAGGCCGGCCAGACGCTGGAACTGGCGCCGGGTGTCCCGGCGGGTGTGGTGGTGCGCACCTGCCGCCTGAACCATCCCGACGGCGCCACCGGCTACCGGGTGGAGCATGACGGCCGCAGCCTGTGCGTCCTGACCGACACCGAACATCCGGCCGAAGGGCGCGATCCGGTGATCCTGGAATTGCTGCGCGGCGCCGACGTGATGGTGTATGACAGCACCTACACCGACGCCGAATACCCGACGCGCGTCGGCTGGGGCCATTCGACCTGGCAGGAATGCCTGCGGCTGGCCGAGGCGGCCGGAGTCGGCCGCGCTGTGATCTTCCACCACGACCCGGCCCGCACCGACGACGCGCTGGATGCCATTGCCGCGGAGGCGGCGGCGATGCGCCCCGGATCCCTGGTGGCCTATGAAGGGATGGAACTGTCCCTGTAGGATCGGCGCAGCTTGAGTTCAGCGCCATCCGCACCGGTTGAATCCCGAACAATCGGTTCCACTGAACAAAAGCGCTTGTGCGTGTTCATTACGCCACAGGTTGCTTTGTCACACTGGCCTCCTGTGACAATCTTGGTATTAGATCGGTGTGCAACCCCGCCACGATTGGGGCGGGCGGGGTCGTTGATGCGTGCAAAGCTTGGGGGGAAAAGCGATGCGCATGACCGGTCGTGCCTTGGGTATCCTTGCCGTGCTGACCGTCGCGACGCAGCTTGGCGGCTGCGCCACCGCGCTGCCGCTGGAAAGCGCCAGGCTGGACGGCGAACCGCGCAGCGTGGTCCTGCAGCATCCCGCCAGCGGCGAGACGGCATCCGTCACCTACTGGCGCCCCGGCGACGGGTATGATCCGGCCGCGATGCGCGAGATCGCCGTCCTGTTCCGCGACCGCCGCAGCGACGAAGTGATCCCGGTCGACCCGGCCCTGGTCGATATGCTGGTGGAGTTGCGCCGGCGCGTCGGCGCACCGCCGGAGTCACCGATCCGCATCACGTCGGGCTACCGGTCGAGCGCCACCAACGCCAGCCTCGCCCGGACGAACCCGAACGTCGCCGAGAACTCCTATCACATGCGCGGTCAGGCGGCGGACTTCTCAATCGCCGGCATCCCGCCCTCGCGGCTGGCGGAGGAAGCGGCGGCGATGCAGCGCGGCGGCTACGCCATGTACGCCCACACCGGCCATGTCCATGTCGACACCGGCCCCTTCCGCACCTGGACGCCGAAGACCGGCGAACCGCGCGCGCCGCAGATCCTGGAGGCGCAGGCCCGCGCCCGTGCCAATGCCCAGGCGCTCGCCATGAAGAATGGCGGCGGCAAGGGCCGCGTGCAGGTGGCCGAGGCGACGGTCAAAGCGGCCAAACCGGGCAAGCCGCCGGCCAAACCGGCCAAGGCTCCGGCAAAGGCCGCCGTCAGGGCGGCGGCCCCCGATCTGTCGCGCGTCCGCGTGGCGCTGGCCCAGGTGAAGGAAATGCCGGTGCAGAAGACGGCGAAACGCTAAACTCCCGGCGCAGTCCCGTCACCCGCGCACCGGTACCGTCATGACCACCCTGCTGATCCTCCGCCACGGCCCGACCGCCTGGAACGCCGAAGGGCGCATCCAGGGCAGCATCGACGAGCCGCTGTCCGACGCCGGCCGCGCACGGGTCGCCCGCTATCGCCTGCCGCCCGAGTCGGCCGGGCTGCGCTGGGTCGCCAGCCCGAAACGCCGGGCCTGGGAGACCGCCACCCTGCTCGGCCTCGATCCGACGCCGGAGCCGCGGATCGTCGAAATGGACTGGGGCGAGTGGGAAGGCCAGCGCACCGAGGATCTGCGCGCCGACGGCCGCATGCCGGCCCGCCATGACCGGCTGGGGCTGGACTTCAAGGCGCCCGGCGGCGAAAGCCCGCGCGAGGTGCAGGCCCGTCTGCGCTCCTGGCTCGGCGACCTTGCGGCGGAGGGCCGCCCCACCGGCGCCATCGCCCACAACGGCATCCTGCGTGCGCTCTATTCGCTCGCCACCGGCTGGGATATGCGCGCCGACCCGGCGGAGGAGTTGCGCAACGGCTGCGCCCACCTGTTCCGCATCGGCGAAGACGGCGCGCCGGAGCTGGTGCGGATGAACATCGGCCTGCTGGAGTAAGGGGGCACGACGGCCCCCTTCCCCGTCAGACGGCCAGATCGACGATCACCGGCACATGGTCCGACGGCTTGGGCTCCCAGCCGCGGGCGTCGCGCAGCACCTTGACGCCCGTCAGCGCGCCCTCCAGCGGCGGGGTCACCCAGATGTGGTCCAGGCGCCGGCCGCGGTTGGAGGCGGCCCAATCCTTCGCCCGGTAGCTCCACCAGGTGTAGAGCTTCTCCTCCGGCGGAACGAAGCGGCGCATGGCGTCGACCCAGCCGGCCGACGCCTGCATCGCCGCCAGCTTCTCCACCTCGATCGGCGTGTGGGAGACCACCGACAAAAGCTCCTTGTGGCTCCAAACGTCCTGTTCCAGCGGCGCGATGTTCAGGTCGCCGACCAGCACCATCGGCCGGTCGGGCGTCCGCTCCGTGCCCAGCCAGTGGGTCATCTCGTCGAGGAACTGGAGCTTGTGGGCGAACTTGTCGTTCACCGCCGGGTCGGGGATGTCGCCGCCGGCGGGGATGTAGACGCAATGCAGCTCGATCCCGCCCGGCAGATGGGCCAGCGCGTGGCGGCAATCCTGCTTGCCGCACCAGTGCTGGACGTCGTGCGACTCGAACGGCAGGCGGGACAGGATGGCGACGCCGTTGTAGCTCTTCATCCCGTGGATGTGGGCGTGGACATAGCCGCGCTCCGCCAGCGGGCCGAGCGGGAAGTCGGCGTCCACCACCTTGGTTTCCTGCAGGCAGATCACGTCCGGCCGCTCCTCCTCCATCAGGCGGAGGAGGAGGTCCAGACGCATGCGGACCGAATTGATGTTCCAGGTCGCGATGCGCATTGCCGGCGGCTCAGGCGATGGTCAGGGTCAGGGTGCCGACGCCTTCGACCGCGCCGGTCAGCACGTCGCCGGCCACCACCGGGCCGACGCCCTCCGGCGTGCCGGTGTAGATCAGGTCGCCCGGCTGCAGTTCGACCAGCCCGGACAGGTAGGAGATCGTCTCCGCCACCGACCAGATCAGGTCGGACAGGTCGCCCTTCTGCCGCGGCTCGCCATTCACCTGCAGGGTGACCGCCCCCTTGGCCGGATGACCGATGTCGGCGACGGTGCGGATGGTGGAGCAGGGCGCCGACTGGTCGAAGCCCTTGCCCATGTCCCAGGGCTTGCCTTCCTTCTTGGCGGCGTTCTGCAGGTCGCGCCGGGTCATGTCGAGCCCGACGGCATAGCCGAACACATGGTCCAGAGCGCGGTCGACCGGGATGTCGCGGCCGCCGGTACCAATGGCCACCACCAGCTCGATCTCGTGATGCAGGTTGGCGGTCTTCGGCGGATAGGAGATGGTGGCGCCGTCGGCGACGATGGCGTCGGCCGGCTTCATGAAGAAGAAGGGCGGCTCGCGGTCGGGATCGGCGCCCATCTCGCGCGCATGGGCGGCATAGTTGCGGCCGACGCAATAAATGCGGCGCACCGGAAACGGATCGCCGCCCGCGACGGGGACGGCCGGCTGGGACCACAGGGGAATGGCGAAGGCCATGGCATCGGCTCTCTGGTTGGAACACTTCCGAACAGCTAACCTGAAACCCGGCAACGGACCAAGCGTCCAACCATCCGCCCTGCCCTGCAAATCGGTCCAGCGATCCGGACAGGAGTCGGCCAAGACTG
Organism: Azospirillum oryzae; assembly: GCF_008364795.1. GTDB lineage: Bacteria > Pseudomonadota > Alphaproteobacteria > Azospirillales > Azospirillaceae > Azospirillum > Azospirillum oryzae. Next base: position 37,281 of record NZ_VTTM01000018.1, read on the forward strand.
GGGGCGGCCAAGACTGGGGGCGGGCCAAAAACGAAGACGCCCGGTCTGGGGGGGACCGGGCGTCGGAAGCTCCGATTCGGGAACCCGCGCGCGGCAGGGGAAACCGCTGGGCGGGCGATCGGCGTCGAATCGGCGTCGATCACTTCTTGACTCTTCAAGATGGAATTTGTATGCCCTCTCACCAATACGTTTCACGCATACCTGATATGCACCAGCCTTCCGCCGTGCGGTTCTTGCTGACAAACGAAAGCCTTGCCCGCATTTTATCCGTTCATCCGATAATTCATCCAAAATATGGCATCCACGGTGACTGACAACGAGCGTTCCACCCCCGCCGACCGGCGGTCGCGTCTGCGGCCCGGCAAGAACGGCAAGCTCGCCCTTGGCCCCCTTCCGGAGCTGGTGGGTTACAACCTGCGCAAGGCTCAGGTTGCGGTGTTCCAGAGCTTTCAGAATGCGGTCGCTCCGCATGACATCACGCCCGGCCAGTTCGGCGTGCTGATCATGATCCGGGAGAACGAGGGGCTGTCGCAGTCCGACCTGGGCACGGCAGTCGGCATCGACCGGTCGACCATGGTGGCCGTGATCGACCGTCTCGAGTCGCGCGGCCTCGTCGTGCGCGCTCCTTCGCCCAACGACCGCCGCTCCTACGCGCTGCGCCTGTCGCCGGAAGGCCAGACGCTGATGGACGACCTGATCCCGCGCGTCCAGGCGCACGACCAGGGCATGGTCAAGGACCTGTCCCCGGAAGAGCAGGCGCAGTTCATCGACTTCCTGCGCCGCGTGTCGCGGTCGAAGTAAGGGTCGCCGACCCTTCCGTTCCAGGCACCGGAAACGACTGACAGCCCGCCCCGCCCCGGCAATCGCCGGATGCAGGGCGGGCTTTTCTATTTGGGCGGGGCGGGAGAGGGATTCCTTGCCATCGTCGCCGAAGGCCTTGGTCGGGCAAAGCTTTTGCCGCCGTGGCCTTCCAACCGAGGCTCGCTTGAAGCAACAGGCGATGCTCGCATCATTTTTACAATCCCGCGGCAAGAAAGCGTCTTGCCAAGCGATCACATCTATCGCACACCATAAATACGTGTGAGAACCAACACGCTGACCATTTTTTATATTTTTATCAAATCCAACGCTACCATCAAGAACGGGGCGCACCATGACGTCAACTCCCAGCAATCCAGTGGGTTTCGACGCGCTGAGCTACCTCGCCGCGAACCCCGACCTGATCCGGGCCTTCGGCGTCGACACCACCGCAGCGGCGCAGCATTTCTCCACCTACGGATCCGCCGAAGGCCGCTCGACCACGTTCGACGCCTTGAGCTACGAAGCCGCCAATCCCGACCTCTCGGCAGCCTTCGGCACCGACACCGCTGCCGCCACGCGGCACTACATTCAATTTGGGCTGCGCGAAGGCCGCTCGACCGTGTTCGACGCCTTGAGCTACACGGCCGCCAACCCCGACCTTCTGGCGGCATTCGGCACCGACACCGCCGCCGCCACGCGGCACTACATCGAATTCGGGCAGCGCGAGGGCCGCAACACCTATTTCAACGCCGCCGGCTATCTGTCCGCGAACGCCGACCTGCGGGCGGCATTCGGCACCGACATGGCCGCCGCGCAACGCCACTATATCCAGAACGGTTTCCGCGAGGGACGGACGATCCCGGTGGACGACTATGCCGAGAACACCACGACGCTGGGCCATGTCAGCAGCGGGACGGCCGCCACCGGCATGATCGAGCGGGCCTACGACGTCGATTGGTTCAGGACGACGCTGAATGCAGGCACGACCTACACGCTTTCGGTGAGCTTTCCCGGCAAGGGCACCCACGACTTCGCGCTCATCGACGAACGCGGCACCATCCTGGCGAGCGACGGCGACCGGGACGGCGACGGCGTCCACACGGTCACCTACACGCTTGGCACGAGCGGCTCCGTCTATGCCGCGGTGAGCGGCTTCACCACCGGACGCTATTCGATCTCCATGACCGGCGGCGACGTCACGAACACGACGACGACGACGACGACGACGACGACGACCACGACAACGACCGTCACCACCACCACCCCGGTCACGCTGTCGGATGATTTCTCCAACAACGTCTGGACCACGGGGCGGCTTACGGTCGGCGGCACTGCCAGCGGCGTGGTGGAGAAGGATTTCGACAAGGATTGGTTCGCCGTGACGCTGGAGCGGGGATCGGTGTACCGGTTCGGCACCAGCGTCAGCACCGGCCGCTCGCGTCCGACGCTCAGGCTCTATGACGCCGAGGGCTATCGGATGACCACACGGTCCTACATGCCGGGCGGGGAGAGCATGACATCCACGCCGGAAATCACGGTGGCGACGACCGGCACCTATTACCTGGAACATGATTTCGTGCTCGGCCCCGGCGCCAGGGATGCGGTTCCCTACACGGTCTGGGCGCAGAGGGTGGCGATCGATTCCGCGTTTTCCGACGAGTTCGGCGATTCACCGGGCACGGCCGGGCGGATGTTGGTCGGCGAGACGATCACGGGCGCCATAAACCAGACGTGGGACGAGGATTATATCGCCTTGTCCCTGCAGCAGGGCCACAGCTACACATTCGACGTGACCACGCCGGGTCAGGCTTTCAACTTGGCGATCAATGACGCACTCGGCAATGATGGCTGGCTGGGACCGGCGGACGACAACGCCGGCATCTACTATTATACCTCCAGGGACGGCCATCGCTTCTACAGCTATACCGCCAACAAGACCGAAACCTACCGCATCAAGCTGTCGGGCAACGACGTCGGCCCCTACTCCCTCAAAGCCACTGACAAAGGCATGGTCGACGACATCGCCAATGACGCGAACACGACCGCGCGTCTGGCGGTCGGCGGCAGCGCCACGGGGCACATCGATTACCGCCCGACCGGCGGTGCCTTGAACGGGGACAGCGACTGGTTCGCGGTGTCGCTCCAGGCCGGCCAGACTTATGAATTCGACCTCAGGAGGGACGGCGACGGCGCGGGCCTGATCCTGCGCGATCAGCAGGGCAGGGCCGTGTCCGGCGGAACCAGCGTCGATTTCTGGAACTACACCTGGGGCAACGACAAACTGCTCTTCACCGCGACACAGTCCGGCACCCACTACCTTACGGTCAATGCGCTGATGGCCGGAACCGGGACGGATCTGGCTGGCTACACGGTCAGCGCCCGGCTGAGCGGCGGATCGGCCATGGCATCGCTGGCCGGGTTCCCCGGCTGACCGCCACGCTGCGGCGCCCGCCCGTCTGGGCGCGCCGCGGCCCGGCCGGTGCCAGGGACCTGTCCCCGGAAGAGCAGGCACCGGAAACGACTGACAGCCCGCACCGCGCCGGCAATCGCCGGATGCAGGGCGGGCTTTCCTATCGTGTGGCGAGCTGACCCAAAACGCCCTTTTGCCAAAATGATGAGATTGGCTGAATCAATCAGTGTCCTGATTTCAGGCTTCAGTCGACTTCATTGGCAGTCAGGAACATCGCCTTTGAAAGTGCGGCAAAGAACTGCTGGTAAGGCTCCGCATCCGATACCGCGACCAGATTGTATTGCGCGCTCGCGCGCACCGACATTTGGGTTTTGCCACGCGGGCGAACGGTAACCGTCATGCGCATGGCATAGCCGGACAGCTTGGTTCCGCTGATGATCCCCAACTGCTCATCGGCCTTATCAATGACGAAGCCCAGATCCTGAAGACTGCTGATTACCGTACGGATCGTCAGGTTGCGGTCACTTGTGTCAAATGCACGCGTCTGAATTGCACGCAATTCGACTTGGCTCTTGTCGACAGCCATCACCTGTTGCTTCGAGTCCGTTTGACACCCGCCAAGCGGAAGAAATGCCAACACGAGTGCCATGGCCCAGCCGCGGACCGACAGAGTGCGGCAATTGGGCATGCTCATATCTGGTGCGCCTCGAGAAAAACGGATTGCGAAAGCTTTTCGAAGAATTGCTGATGGATTTCGGGCTTGTCGATCGTCTCGACGCGCGAGATTTGGTTCTTCGTGTTCCAGATTACGCGCTGGAACGTCGCGCGGACGATGATGCCGTTCCGGTCGGCCGAAGGGCGCGTCACGATGGAGATCCTGATCTTCTGATTGGCGTCCCAAACCGGATCGGCACGGCCTCCCATAGCCGCAACCAGGAGAGCAAAAAAGACCTGCCCGGCAACCTGCCCTGATTCGACGGCATCGCGATCCTTGGAAGCGACGATCAGCCCGGCCTTGAGGTTTGTCTCCTCGGTGGTAAACCCCAGGTCCTGCAACACGCCGGCAGATGCCGCGAGGATCGCTTGTTCATCGTTCGTGTCGAAACGCCGGGTTTGCATCTGACGCTGCCCAAGGCTCTCAGCGGCCAGGGTGAGCGCGGCGGCTTGCTGCTGCGCTCCTGGAGTCTGCTGGCAGCCCGCCAACGCCGTTAGGATCAGGGCGGATACGACAACCCGGCATTTCATGCTGCCGCTCCTGTCAGAAGCTGCTGGACCGGTACGAAAAATCGCGGACCCGGCTGCTCTCGTCGAACTTGACGATCACCGTCAACGTCCGCTGGGAGGTGCTGCGCGCGCCAGCGGAACTGCTGACGCCGGCGCCGCCCAAGGCGCCGCCAATGCCGGCCCCGATCGGACCACCGCCCAGAATCAATGCGTTCACGCCGCCGCTGCTGGTAGAGTACGCCGTTTCCGTCGAGATTTTGTCATAGACCCAATTCTCGCGCCGACGATCATCCGTCGTCACCATGTTGGGCGAACCAAGCACCTCGACGACTTCCGCACTCGTCATGCCGATGCGGATCTCGCGCTGGACCTTGCCGACGGTCAAGCGATCCGCATCTTGTGCCTGACGCACGGCCGCAGCATGCTCTCCGGCCGTCTGGCAACCGGCGAGCAGCACCGAAGCAAGCCCCATGGCAGCCAATGAGAAATTCTTGAAAAGCATGGAAAGACCTCGATCTGAATAGGATTACGGCTTGGCAGTCGTTTTCGATGCAGCGTCCGGCACCGGCGGAACATCCTCTTCACTTCCCAGTTCCAGGGCAGTCAGGAACATTGCCTTGGCCAATGGCTCAAAGAACAAGTCCTTGTAAAAGGCCGGATCGTCCACCTGACTTTCCATTCCAGGATTCATGACCAAGGCATTGGAGCGCACGATCATGCGCGAAGGACCGCGCGGATAAACCGTGGCGGTCATGCGGAGCTTGGCCAGCTTGCTTGCCGAAACCGTTCCGGCAGCCGGCTCGACCTTGTCGATCCCATAGCCAAGATCCTGGAACGTGGCGATCACCGTTCGCAGAGTCTTGTTCTGATCGGAGGTTTCGAAGGCACGCGCCTGCATGGCCCTCAATTCGACAGGGCTTTTCTTGCTGAGCACGACCTGCGGCTGATTGTTGGTCTGGCAACCTGCGACGGCAAGCGCCATGGCGCCGAAGATCGCAAAACGGATGCTCTTGCGCGGTGTCATATCTTGTGAGCCTCAAGGAACGCGCTGGCGGAGAGCTTTTCAAAGAACTCCTGGTAGAGTTGCGGTTCCATCAGCAACTCCGCCTTCCAGGCATTTCCATGATTATTGATGAGGATTCGGTCGAAAGTTGTGCGCACTTCGGTCTGGCGGCCGCCCGACACCGGGTTGGCGATAAACGTCACCCGAATGGTCTGCTCCTGGTCCCAGGTGGGATTGTTTGCCACGCCAAGGAGAGCCATTGCGATCGTCAGGCCGATCTGTGCCGCGACCTGTCCACCCTCTTCCGCATTCCGCTGCTTGGATGCCACCACCACGCCGACATCGCTCGACGCCTCGGAAATGGTGAAGCCAAGGTCCTGAAGGGTCTGGGTCCCTGCCTCGAGCAGAAGCTTCTCGTTCTCGCTGTCGAAACGGCGCGTCTGGAGCGCGCGCATTTCAAGCGCTTTCTCCGGCGGCTTGCCGACCGTTTTCGCCACATCATTCATCGTCTGGCATGCGGACAGCACACCAGCAGCAAGAATGGCCGCAGCCAATCCAATGTGTACACGCACGCGAACCTCGACAGCACATCTAAACCATACATCCATAAAACCGAAAGTAGGGTTTTGTTGCAAGGGGAAACACATACGGGTTAATGCGTCCGATTCAGAGCCGTCTTGGTTGCTCCGGCGGCAGTTGGATTGTGGCGGAAGACCGCTGCTGCGTCGTCAATACATCCACCCACAACATTCGGGTGTAATTCTGCCGCCAGCCACGGATCTGGCGCGCCACTTTCGGTATCTCCGGCCAACCAGTAATAAGCCAACCAGTGGAGAAACGAAAAAGGCCAGAGCGGATTTTCTGAGAAAATCAACGCTCTGGCCAGATTTCGTGGCGGAGGGAGAGGGATTCGAACCCTCGATACGCTTTTGACGTATACACACTTTCCAGGCGTGCGCCTTCAACCGCTCGGCCACCCCTCCGTAGAGGCCCGCGTTATAGCCAGAGGTTCGAGGTGATGCAAGCCTCCGTTTCACGCGGGCGACGTTTTTTTGATAACGCGCTAAACCGCGCCAATCTCATCCACAAGGGCGCCGACGGTGCGGCACAGCAGGTCCAGGTCCTGGGGACGGGACAGGCGGTGGTCGCCGTCCTTCACCAGCGTGACGCGGACGTCGTCGCCGGTCAGCGCCTCGGCGATGCGCAGGCTGAGCTGCCAGGGAACATCCGGGTCGCGCTGGCCGTGCAGCAGGCGGACGGGGCCGCCGAAGGCGATGGGGCCGCGCAGCAGCAGGTGGTTGCGGCCGTCCTCGATCAGGGCGCGGGTGATCGGCTGCGGCTCCGGGCCGTACTCCGACGGGCGGTTCCAGACGCCCTCCTCCATGATCCGGCGGCGGACATCGGCATCGAAGATGTCCCACATCAGGTCTTCGGTGAAATCGGGGGCCGGGGCGATGCCGACCAGTCCGGCCACCCGCTCCGGCCGGCGAAGCGCGGTCAACAGCATCATCCAGCCGCCCATCGAGGATCCGACCAGGATCTGCGGCCCCGTCGTCACCTGATCCAGCACCGCCAGCGCGTCGTCGGCCCACAGGCCGATGGTGCCGTCGGCGAACCGCCCGCTGGAGGCGCCATGGCCCTGATAGTCGAAGCGGGTGAAGGACAGGCCGCGTTCCACCGCCCAGGCCTCCAGCGTCGTCGCCTTGCCGCCGGTCATGTCGGACATGAAGCCGCCCAGGAACATGACGCCCGGCTTGCCCTGCCCGGACGGACCGGCAGGGGTGTGGTGATAGGCTATGGTCGCGGCACCGCGCGTTAGGCTATGGTGCGCGCCGCCCGGATGGGCTGCGGTTTCGGTCATACGGTCACCTTCGACAACGGACACCGGCACGCGGTCGGGCACCGGGCTCGACGGCGATCCGGCATGCCGGGGCCCGCGGCCGGTTCCGGGCCGCCCCTTGCGAGCAGCCGGCATCATGGATTTCGACCCCCACCTTACCACCGACCATTCCCCGCGCAACGCGGACGCCCACCAGGACACCGCCGCCGCCGACTGGCCGGGGCACTGGCCGGGCGGCCGGGCGCCGACGGTGCTGCAGGTGGTGCCGACGCTGGTCACCGGCGGGGCGGAGCGCGGCTGCATCGACATGGCGCTCGCCCTGCAGGCCGCCGGCGGCAGGCCGCTGGTGGCGTCGGAGGGCGGACCGATGGTGCGCGAGCTGGACCGCGCCCGCATCACCCACCTGACTCTGCCTCTGGCCTCCAAGAACCCGCTGACCATCCGCCGCAACGCCCGCCGGCTGGCCGCCATCATCCGCGAGCACAAGGTGGACATCGTCCACGCCCGCTCCCGCGCGCCGGCCTGGAGCGCGTGGCTGGCCTGCCGGGAGACCGGCGCCTGCTACATGACCACCTTCCACGCCCCCTACAATTTCGGAACCGGCCCGGTCGGCGGCCGGCTGAAGCGCTGGTACAACTCGGTGATGGCGCGGGGCGAGCGGGTGATCGCCATCTCCGGCTTCATCCGCGACCATGTGCTGGGCAACTACCCGGTCGATCCGCAGCGGGTGCGCGTCATCCACCGCGGCATCGACCGCAGCGTCTTCGCCCCAGACCGGGTCAGCCCGACGCGGCTGGTGACGCTCGCGAAGCAATGGAACCTGCCGGATGACCGGCCGGTGATCCTGCTGCCCGGCCGGCTGACCCGCTGGAAGGGCCAGACCGTGCTGATCGATGCGCTGGCCAAGCTGGGGCGCCAGGACGTGCTGGCCCTGCTGGTCGGCTCCGACCAGGGCCGCACCGGCTACCGGGAGGAGCTGGAGAACCGCATCGCCAATGCCGGCCTGCGCGGCGTGGTGCGGATGACCGACCATTGCAGCGACATGGCCGCGGCCTACCTGTTGTCGACGGTGGTCGTCTCCGCCTCGCGCGAGCCGGAAGCCTTCGGGCGGGTGATCGTGGAGGCGCAGGCGATGGGCAAGCCGGTGATCGTCTCGGCCATCGGCGCCTATCAGGAGACCGTCGTCCCCGGCGAAACCGCCTGGGTGGTGCCGCCGGACGATCCCGACGCCCTGGCCCGGGCGCTGGACGAGGCGCTGTCGCTGACCCCGGAGCAGCGCGAGGCCATCGGCGCCCGCGCCATCGCCTTCGTCGCCGACCGCTACACCAAGGATCGCATGTGCGCCGACACGCTGGCGGTCTATGCGGAGTTGCTGCAACCACGCTGAGATCGGCCTGTCGATGCAATCCGATCGATGCGATCCGATCCCTGCCCACCCATCACAAACCCTTCCATCAAACCGACCGGACACCATGGCCGACATCCGACAGATTTCCGGCATCGCCGAAGTCATCGACCATTATGACGGGTTCATCCTGGACCTGTGGGGCGTACTGCATGACGGCGAACGGCCCTATCCCGGCGTGCCCGACTGCCTGGACCGCATGCGCGCCGCCGGCAAAACGCTGTGCCTGCTGTCCAACGCGCCGCGCCGCACCACCGGCGTGATCGAGAAGCTGGACGGCATGGGGCTGGGGCGAGAGCGCTACGACCATGTCATGACCTCGGGCGAAGCGACCTACGAGGCGCTGCGCGACCGCGACGATCCCTGGCACGCGGCGCTCGGCCGCCGGCTCTATCACATTGGGCCGGAGCGGGACACCGACGTCTATGAAGGGCTCGGCTACCAGATCGCGGCGACTCCGGAGGAGGCCGATTTCGTCGTCAACACCGGCATCGTCACCTTCGGCGAGACGGTGGCGGATTATCAGCCGCAGCTGGACGCCTGTCTGGCCGCCGGGCTGCCGATGATCTGCGCCAATCCCGATCTGGTGGTGATGGTCGGGCCGATGCTGGTGATCTGCGCCGGCACGCTGGCCGCCCGCTACGAAGAGATGGGCGGCGACGTGCGCCAGCACGGCAAGCCCTATGCCCCCGTGTACGAGCGCTGTTTCAAGCTGCTGGGGATCGACGACAGCCGCCGCATCCTGGCGGTGGGCGACAGCCTGCGCACCGATGTCGCCGGCGCCAACGCCGCCGGGATCGACGTGGCGCTGGTCACCGCCGGCATCCATCAGGAGGAACTGGGGGGCGCCGCCTGGGGGGCCGCGGTCGATCCGGTCAATTTGCGCGCTCTGGCCGATGCGTCGGGGCACATGCCCACCTACGCGGTGCCCAGCCTGCGCTGGTAAATCGTCAAGACGGGAGCGCGGAGGCATCCTGCCCGCGTTCCCGTCTCAATCCAGCGGGACGGCGTCGTCCATCGCCTTGTCGAGCAGGGGCGACTGGCCGTCTTCGGCAAAGCCGCGATTGCCGATCGCGGTGCGGTAATAGCTGACGATGAAGACGCGGATGGAGGCGGTCAGATTGGCCTCGCCCCGCCGCTCGTCGATCTGGGTGCAGATTTCGTTCAGCGTCAGCCTTTCACGCTCGCAGATTTCCTTCAGCGAATCCCAGATGTACGGCTCCATCCTCAGGCTGGTACGGCGACCGCTTACCTTGACGTTGCGGCAGAGCAGCCCCGGTCCTTCCTTACTCCTGCTCGCACCCGTGCCCCCCATCGGAAACCCCGTTCCCCATCCGTTGCGTGCCCCGATCTCTCGTTGCGGGCCAATACATCCATTTGTGTGACCATATTGCAAGTGGCGTGTGCCGTCCAAGATCAATTCGACCCATAGCTGCGGATTGGCGCGACAATCGAGCGCAGGCGGGTATTGCGTCCAACCGCAGATCGGCAGATTGCGGGGAAAAGCCGCTTCCTTTGGCCTGTACCTTCGCTATACCAGTGCCGGACGGCGGAAGAAGGGGAAGGATCGGCGATGACGCGACCGGAGAACGGACGATTCGCGGCCCGCATCGCAGCCGGGTTCGCCATGGGGCTCCTGGTCCCCTGGATCGCCCCGGCAACACCGGCCGGAAGCGCCTGGGCCGCCGATGCCACCGAGCCCGCCAAGAACGGTCCCGCCGAGACCATCCCGCACTCCCTCCTCCGCAGCCGGATCGAAGCGCTGCTGCCGGCTCCCTGGCGCATCGAATCGTTGACGGTGGAGCCGCTTACCGCTTCGCCATCCCCGGAAGCCCGGATGTCGGCGCGGGTGACCGCGACGGTGGTGCTTGGCGGCCCGACCTATCTGGTCGACAGCCGCGAAGGGCCGGTGACCTTCCTGCGTCCGGCGGCCGAAGCGGGGCTGACCAAGAGCTGGGTCGCGACGGCGCTCGCCAGCCAAGGGCCCGGCGGCTGGACCGTCGCGCTGACGCCGCAGAGCCCCGGCCTGCTCGACGGCATCGGCAAGCCGGCCGCCGAGCTGCCCGGCCGCACGGTGGTTCTCGGCACGCCGGAAGCGAAAAGCCTGCGCGAACAGTTGGATCGCGACGCGGCGCAACGGCTGGCCGAGGATACCGAACGCCGCCGGCGCGAGGAGGAACGGCTGGCCCAGCAGGCCGCCGCGGCCAAGGCCGAAGCCGCCCGCGCAGAAACCGAACGGCGGGCGGTCGAGGCGCGCATCGCCCAGGTCGCCGACCTGCGCGGCAAGCTGTCCGGTCCGGACCGCGCGGCGCGGCTGGCCGCCTTCGAAGCGGCGTTGGGCGGAAACGATCCGGCATTGCGCCAGACGGCGATGGACGCGGCGCTGCAGAGCCGCGATCCGGTGGTCGCCAATCTGGCGCTGAAGGACTGGATCGCCCGCCACCGCGCCGTTCCGGTCCAGCTTTACGCCACCAAGGAGGATCCCAGTTCCGAGGTGGTGGTGCAGAATCTTGGGCCGATGACGCTGGAGATCGACGGCTTCAGCCCGGTCAACGGCGCGCTGGCCGGCAAGCTGGGAGCGCCCGGCTACAGCATCGCCCGGCCATCCAGCATCGTCGGCACCCTGGCGCAGACCGAACTGGCGGTGAACTCCTTCGGCTGCGCGCTGACATTGCGGCTGGCCGAGCACCGGACGCTGGACGGGCTTCTGCGCTGCCAGACGCTGCCGACGCTGATCGCCCGCATCACGCTCGATTGAGGGGGGGACGCGATGGGCCGAGTGCGGCGGAACTCCACCCTGCGGTTCGCGGCGGCCGCCCTGCTGCTGAGCGCCTGCACGGCCGGCGCGCTGGCCCAAACGCCGGCCAATACGCCAGCCGACCGGCTGACCCCTGCCGCCGCCCCCATCGTCTCCCTTCCCCGTCTGACGCCGACGCAGACCCTTTCGCCGCCGCTGAGCCCGGGCGTGGTCTGGGAACATCCGCCGGAAGCGCCGGCACCGCTGTCGCCGCCGGGTCCACGCCCCGCCCCGGCCGGGCCCGCCGCCGGCCGGGCGCCGGCACCGCCCACCGCGGTGAAACCGCCCGACGCCAAACCCGCCGAAGCGCCCCCGGCCATCGCGGTTCCGCCCCTGCCGCCGATCAAGCCGCAGATCAATCCACTGGGCGACGTGGCGCTCCGGCCGGCCCCCGCAGCGACGGCTGAAAAACCGGTCGCCGAAAAGCCGATCACCGCAGAGCCGCCCACCAAGCCACCTGCCAAGCCGCCCACAGCCGCTCCGGCGCGGCGCAGCGTGACGGCCACCGCCGGCATCTACCTGCGGGCGACCCCGGACGCCGATGGCCGGGTCCTCGATACGGTGGAGAAGGGCGAGCAGGTGACCGCCTTCGGCCCGCCGGTCGACGGTTGGCAGCGGGTCGGCCGCGACGGGAAGCCCCAGGGCTACGTCGCCAGCGATTATCTGGCGGAAGCCGCCCCCAACCGCACGGCAAACGCAGAGCCCACCGCCGCTGCGCGCACCGCTGCGCCCAAACCCGGCCGCTATGCCAAGGCCGATCCGGAAGACCGTGGCTGCGCCCTGCCCGGCGACCTGCCGGAGCGGGCGCAGCACCCCCGCCTGTCCGGCGGGACCGTCGCCCGGCTGCGCGCCGCCGGCAACCTGCGCGTCGCCCCGGTCTGCGACGCCAAGGTGCTGGACGTGCTGGACGCCGGAGAGCGCGTCACCGTGCTGGAGGCCGTCGGCGGCTGGTACAAGGTCGGGCGGAAGGGCAAGGCGCTGGGCTATGTCGGCGCCGCCCTGCTGGCGCCCCTCAAGCGCTGAACGGGCAACGCCGGGGAACCGGTACGAGGCTACCCGGAAGGACGCGCCCCGGCCCCCCGTGAAGGGGCTTGTTCGGCCGTGAAAAAGGATTCTACAACAAGGGGGAGGCCGAACTATCGCGGACGAACGGAGCCCCTTCGGAAGTGAGCCGGGGGTGCGCCCGCCCCGTCGGACGGTTCGACCACCCCCGCCGGCCATGCGGCGCCGGTCAGGCCGGGCGGGGGCTCGAAGCACGACCGGGACCACGACCGGGACAAGGATCCACACGATGTCGACCCAACACAAACAAGCCATGGACGCGGTCCTGCAGGCCGCCGCGCACGACATCGTCGCCACCCTTCAGGAGCGGGACGTCGCCGACCGCCACAGCGAGGAAGGGGATCTCGTCGTCCTCGACGTCGCCATCCTGCACGCCTACCGCATCTTCATGCGCATCTGCGAGGAGAACGGCCTGGACGTCGACGCCGGCTATTTCGCCGACCTCGCCGCCGATCTGGCCGAGGAAGTATCGCAGGACCAGGACGACTACGAGGACTGACCCCAGGGGACCGACCCCAGGGGACTGACTCTGGGAATTGCCCCAAGGGACTGAGGTCGAGACCGGAATGCCCCCGCCCTTCCCCGCGCTGCATGGGAACGGCGGGGGCATGTCCTTTTGTGAAAGCCCTGCCAAGTGCCCCATCCCACCCCTGACGTGGTCCCAGACGTGGCGATCATCGGCGCCGGCCCCGCCGGGTTGATGGCGGCGGAGATCGCCGCGACAGCCGGCCTGCGGGTCGCCGTGTTCGATCACACGCCGACCCCGGCGCGCAAGCTGCTGCTGGCCGGGCGCGGCGGGCTGAACCTGACCCATTCGGAACCGCTCGACCGCTTCCTGCCCCGCTATGGCGCTGCCGAGCCGCTGTTCCGCCGCCTGCTGGCCGGTTTCTCGCCGGACGACCTGCGCGGCTGGGCGGCCGGACTGGGGATCGAGACCTTCGTCGGCAGCAGCGGCCGTGTCTTCCCGGTGCAGATGAAGGCCTCCACCCTGGTCCGCGCTTGGCTGCGGCGGCTGGACGGGCTGGGCGTCACCCTGCACAGCCGCCACCGCTGGACCGGTTGGGACGAGACCGGCGCGCTGATCTTCCATGCGGCCTTCCGTCATGGCGAAGAGACCGTCACCGTCGCCCCGCGCGCCACCCTGCTGGCGCTGGGCGGGGCAAGCTGGCCGCGCACCGGATCGGACGGCGGCTGGGTCCCGCTGCTGGAGGGGCTGGGGGTGGAGGTGGCGCCGCTGGCGCCGTCCAACATGGGCTTCGAGGTGCCCTGGTCCGATCACCTGCGCGACCGCTTCGCCGGCCAGCCGGTGAAGAGTGTCGGCCTCTCGGTAGCCGGCCGCCGCCTGAAGGGCGAGTTCGTCATCACCGAAACCGGGATCGAGGGCGGCGCCGTCTACGCCCTGAGCGCCCCGCTGCGCGACGCCATCGCCGCCGAGGGCTGGGCGACCCTGACGCTGGACCTGCTGCCGGACATGGCCGAGGCCGAGCTGGTCAAGCGCCTGCGCCGCCGCGGTGCCGAGTCGCTGTCCACCTTCCTGAAGAAGTCGTTCTCCCTGACCGGCCCGCGCGCCGCCCTGCTGCGCGAGTTCGCCCCCGCCGCCGACCTGACCGATCCGGTGGCGCTGGCCCGGCAGATCAAGGAGCTGTCGGTGGTGCTGACCGGCATCCGCCCCATCGAGCGCGCGATCTCCAGCGCCGGCGGCGTCCGCCTGTCGGAACTGGACGACCGGCTGATGCTGACCCGCCGCCCCGGCCTGTTCCTGGCCGGCGAGATGCTGGACTGGGAGGCGCCGACCGGCGGCTATCTTCTGCAGGGCTGCTTCGCCATGGGCGTGGCGGCCGGCAAGGGGATGGTGGAGTGGCTGGGGTGAGAGGGGAACCTCTCCGCAATATCGGATAGCGTCATCCTTTCGCCACGGTCGGGAGACAAATAATCGTCGGCCGACCGCCGGTCTTCCGGCGGCGCGGATGTAGGCGTATGAGGACCGAAGCGGGAACGTTTCCCGCACTCACCGCATCGACCCGATGGGGCTTCAGCGAGCGCGCCGTGACCGCCGACCGACCCGACCACCAAAGGGACCAGAGGACGGGCCAGCTCTATGCCGGCCCCCGCCCGGTCCGCACCCGCGAAGACCCGTCGCCGCTCGACCGGCTGACGGCGGGCGAGGTCGCCCGTGTGCTGGCCGCCAAGGCGTTCGGGATTGCCCGCGACCGGCTGGCTACCCTTGGCCAGAGACTCGGCCAGGGCAAACTGGGCCAGGGCAAACTGGGCCAGGGCAAACTGGGCCAGGGCAAGCCGCGCCGCAGGCAGCCGCCTCCCGTCGCCGCCCCGCCGCCGACGCCCTACAAGCAGCCACGCCGGCCGCGCCGCCGCGGCTTGCCGTCCTTCACGCTGCCGTCCTTCACCCTGCCAAGGATCTCCTTGCCCAAATTCAAAGCGCCCAAATTCAAAGCGCCCGAACTCGGCACGTCCAAGCCGTCCGCCCCCCGGTCCGGCGGCTCCCAGCCGCCGCAGCCACCCAGTAAAAACGGGGACAAGGGCGGCGGCTGGATGAGGCAGCTGCTGCAATGGGGGCTGGTCGCCGCCATCTGGTGCGGCATCGGGCTGGGCGCGGTGCTGGCCTGGTTCGCGCTCGACCTGCCGGACATCTCCAAGGTGGCGCAGTTCGAACGCCGCGCCTCGATCACCGTTCTGGCCGCCGACGGCAGCGAGTTCGCCCGCTTCGGCGACCTGCACGGCACGACGCTCAGCGTGAAGGATCTGCCGCCGCATCTGGTCGACGCCGTGCTGGCGATCGAGGACCGCCGCTTCTACAGCCATTTTGGCATCGATCCGCTGGGTCTGGCCCGCGCCATCTATGTCAACTGGCGCTCCGGCAGGGCGGTGCAGGGCGGCTCCACCATCACCCAGCAGCTCGCCAAGAACCTGTTCCTGACCCCCGAGAAGTCGCTGAAGCGCAAGATCCAGGAAGCGATGCTGGCGCTTTGGCTGGAGAGCCGCTTCACCAAGGACCAGATCCTCACCGCCTATCTGAACCGCGTCTATCTCGGCGCCGGCACCTTCGGGGTGGACGCCGCGGCCCGCACCTATTTCGGCAAGCCGGCGACCGAGGTCGACATCCGCGAATCGGCGGTGCTGGCCGGCCTGCTGAAGGCGCCGTCGCGCTACGCCCCCAGCTCCAACCCGGATGAGTCGGCGGAGCGGGCGCGGGTGGTGATGGCGGCGATGCTCGACGCCGGCTATCTGACCCAGGCGCAGTATGACGCCGCCCGCACCGCCAAGCCCTCGCCCAAGCGCAGGCCCGGCGGCGACGGCCGCTATTTCGCCGACTGGGTGACCGATCTGGTGCCGGGCTTCGCCGGCCCCGACCATGGCGACGTCATCGTCCGCACCACGCTGGACCTGAAGATGCAGCGCGCCGCCGAACAGCGGATGGAAGCGCTGCTGGCCGGCCCCGGCGCCGCCGCCAACGTCCGCCAGGGCGCACTGGTCGCCATGAGCCCCGACGGCGCCGTGCGCGCGCTGGTCGGCGGCCGCGATTACGACAGCAGCGAGTTCAACCGCGCCACCCAGGCGCTGCGCCAGCCGGGCTCGGCCTTCAAGCCCTTCGTCTATCTGGCGGCGCTGGAAACCGGCTGGACCCCCGACAGCCTGATCGACGACGCTCCGGTCCAACTCGGCAATTGGAGCCCCGGCAATTACGACGGCAAGTACCGCGGCAGCATCACGCTGGCCTCGGCGCTGGCCCATTCGTCCAACACCGCGACGGCGCGGCTGATCGACCGGGTCGGCACCGACCGGGTGCGGCGGATCGCGTCGGATCTCGGCATCTCCTCGCCGCTGACCCGCGACCTGTCGCTGGCGCTCGGCACCAGCGAGGTGACGCCGCTGGAACTGGTGCGCGCCTATGCCGGCATCGCCAACCGCGGCGTTCCAGTATGGGCCTATGCCATCACCGAGATCAAAAGCCGCGACGGTGTCGTTCTCTACCGGCGCCAGGGCGGCGGCGGCGCGCCGGTGGTCGACCCTGCCCATGCGGTCCAGCTCGCCCGGATGATGACCGGCGTGCTCGACTACGGCACCGGCCGCAGCGCCCGGCTGAACCGCCCGGCGGCGGCCAAATCCGGCACCACCCAGGACTATCACGACGCCTGGTTCGTCGGCTTCACCGCCGATCTGGTCGCCGGCGTCTGGCTCGGCAACGACAACAACGACGCCATGAAGAAGGTCACCGGCGGCACCCTGCCGGCCAAGCTGTGGCGCGAGTTCATGCTGGACGCCCATGCCGGCAAGCCCGCCCGCCCGCTCCCCGGCCTGGACGGCGCCCCCGCCTGGACGCCGCCGCCCGGCAGCGTGGTGCCTGGATTGGGGCCGCCGAACGGCGTCCCGATGGCATCGGCCGACGCGCGGCCGGGCGGCGCCATCGGCTCGCTGATCGAGAAGATCGCCGGCGGCTCCGGCGCCGCGCCGAAGGTGCAGAACGACTACAGCAACACCGGGGTGCGGTAAGCTCCCTCTCCCGCCCCGGGAGAGGGCTTCAAGTTCCCCCCACCGCCCCGACCCTGCTATACCTCCCCCGACTTTCCCCACGGCGGACGACACATGCAGGCGGACGATGGACTGGACGGAGCGGAACTGCTGGCGGAGGCTGCCCCCCCGCCGGCCGCCGCCAACACCCCCGCTCCGCCTGCCCGCCTCCGCGACGCCCTCAACCCGCTGCTCAGCGTCGCCGCGCCGGTGCTGGCGCTCGCCACCTCGCTGCGCGACCGCGCCCTGAGCGATCCGCCACGCGCCGCCGCCGCGGCGCTGGAGCGGTTCGACCGTGCCGCCGCGGCGGCCGGTCTCGACCCCGACGACATCCGCGCCGCCCGCATCGCGTTGGCCGCCACGCTGGACGACGTCGCCCGCGCCGCCGGCCATGGCGGGGCGGCAGTGGCCGAGCCGGGCGCCGGAGTACGCTTCTTCGACCTGCTCGACGGCATGCTGGGCGACCCGCGCCGCCACCGCCACGCGCTGGAGCTGTTCTACGCCTGCCTGTCGCTGGGCTTCGAAGGCCGCTTTCGCGACAAGCCCGGCGGTGCCCACGACCTCGCCCGCCTGCGCGACGAGCTGTACCGCATCCTGCGCCGCGCCCGCGGCGACGTGCCGGCGGAGCTGTCGCCGGCCTGGACCGGGGTGGCGGAGCCGTTCCGCCCGCCCGGCAACAGGCTCGGCAACAGGCTGGGCGGCGGCTTGCCCGGCTGGCCCGGCTGGCTCATCTGGGCGGCGGTGGCGCTGGGCCTGTCCGGCCTCTATGTCCATTTCGCCGGCGGCCTCGACCGCCGGGCGGAGCCGGTGGCCGCCCGCATCGCGGCATTGCTGCCCGACCGGCCGATCGAGATCGCCCGGTTGGTCCCGCCGCCGCCGCCCACTGCCGGCCCGGCCCTGATCGCCCGCATCACCGGCCGGCTCGCCCCGGAGATCCGCACCGGCTCCGTCGAGGTGCTGGCGGGAGAGGACGGCGCCCTGGTCATCCGCATCCCGGCGGCGGCGATGTTCGCCACCGGCAGCGACGCGGTGAAGGCCCGCCACCGCGCCATCGTCGAGCGGGTGGGCCAGACGCTGGCGACCGAGTCCGGCGGCGTGCTGGTGGTCGCCCACACCGACGACCAGACGCCGCCGACCGGACGTCTCGCCACCGCGCAATCCCTGACCGACGCCCGTGCCGAAGCCGTCCGCAAGCTGCTGGAGCACACGATCGCCCCCGCCCGCCTGTCGGCCGAGGGCCATGGCGACCAGGAGCCGGTCGCGCTGAACGACACGCCCGCCGGGCGCGACGCCAACCGGCGGGTCGACATCCGCCTCTATCCGCAATAGGGCGCCCGCCATGGCCGATCCCCGTCCCAAGAAGGCCGGCGCCACTCCGGCGAAGAAGGCGGCGAAGAAGACCGTCAGGCGCCGCAAACCCGCCGCCACGCCCTCGCCCCACCGCTCCGCCCGCGCCCGCTGGGCGACCTCGCTGGCGGGCGCGCTGGCGCTGGGGCTGGCCGGCTGGCTGCTGCTGCCGCGTCTGGCCGCATCCGCCGCCCCCCACCTGCTGCCGACCATCCAGGCCGACTGGAGCGTCCGTCTGCTGCCGCTGGTCCTGGCGCTGGCGGTGTGGATCGCCGTCAACCGCCGCATCGACGGCCGCGAGCGCGCCGCCAACGCCCGCCTGCTGGAAGCGCTGGCCGCCGGCCGCGATCCGGAACTGAAGGCCTCGCTGGAGGAGATCGGCGTGGTGCGCAAGCGCCTCGACGCCGTGCTGGCCCAGCTGCGCAAGCGGCGGGGCGGGCGTTATCTCTACCAGCTGCCCTGGTATCTGGTGATCGGCGCCCCCGGTTCGGGCAAGACGACGGCGCTGGCCAACACCGGCCTCGCCACCCCGCTGCTCAACGGCACCGTCACCGGGCCGCTGGCCGGGCTGGCCGGCACCCGCAACTGCGACTGGTGGTTCACCGACCGCGCCGTGCTGATCGACACCGCCGGCCGCTACACCACCCAGGACAGCCGGCGCGCGGTCGACGGCCGGGTGTGGTCCGGCCTGCTCGACCTGTTGAAGGAGCATCGCCCGCGCCAGCCCGCCAACGGCGTCCTTCTCACCGTCAGCATCCCCGAACTGACCGGCTGGACCGATGCCGAGCGCCGCAACCACGCCATCCTGATCCGCCAGCGCCTGAACGAGCTGCGGGTGCAGCTGGGCGTCCGCCTGCCGGTCTATCTGCTGCTGACCAAGGCCGACCTGCTGGACGGCTTCACCACCTTCTTCGACCCGCTGGACCGCGAGGCGCGCAGCCAGATCTGGGGCCTGACCCTGCCGGCTGAAGAACCGGAAACCGCCAGCCCGCTGCCCGTCTTCCGCGACCTTTATGCCGGTCTGGTGTGCCGGCTGGACGAGCGGCTGCTTGACCGGCTGCACCAGGAACCCGACATCCGCCGCCGCAGCGACGCCTTCACCCTGCCGCTGCGGGTGGCGGAGCTGGAGCCGGCGCTGGCCGACATCGTCGACACCGTCTTCGGCTCCGAACATGGCGAGGAGACGCCGCGCCTGCGCGGGCTCTACCTGACCAGCGCCACGCAGACCGGTGGCCCGCTCGGCCTGCTGGAGCCGGAGGCCGACGGCCCGGCCTCCACCTATTTCCTCGACCGGCTGCTGCCCGAGGTCGTCTTTCCGGAGGCCAACCTCGCCCAGGTCGACCGCGTGGTGGAGCGCACCCGCCGCCGCCGCAACGCCCTGTCCGCCGCCGCCGCCCTGCTGCTGGGCGCGGCGCTCGGCGGCTGGTGGATGGTCAGCGCGCGGGGCAACGCCGCCCTGCTGGACCGTGCCGATGCCGGCGCCGCGGCGGTGGAGGCGGCGCTGCGCCCGCTCGACACGCCGCCGCGCGCGCTGATGCGGGTGGACGATGCCGACCCGGCGGCGATCCTGCCGGCGCTGAACGGCCTGCGCGCCCTGCCGCACGCCTTCGACGATGCTCAAAGCTGGGCCGAGCCGAAGCTGGCCGGCGGGCTCTACCAGGGCGCCCGCATCGCCGTCCCGGCGCGGGAGGCCTACAGCCGCGCCCTGCGCAGCCAGTTCCTCGCCCGCATCGCCCTCAGGCTGGAGGAGCGACTGCGCGCCGACTGGGCCTTGCCCGACCAGCTGCGCCAGACCCTGCGCCTCTACCGCATGGTTGGCGGGGCCGGGCCGATGGACGCCGGCGCGCTGGCGGAATGGCTGGCGCTCGACTGGCAGCGCACGCTTCCCGGCCCGGTCAACGAGGCGGCGCGCCGCGCCCTCGGCGACCATCTGGCCGCGCTGTTCGCCGTCGGCTTCGCCCCGGTCCCGCCCGACGAGGCGCTGGTCGCCCGCGTCGAGGAGGTGCTCGCCGAATCGACGCCCCAGCCGGCCCCGCAACCGATCCCGGCCAGCCGGGCCGCCCTGCCATGATGGGTTCGTTCGGCATGCCGCGTGGCATTGCCGCCGGGATGGGCGCTGGGCTGGGCGCCGATCCGGTGATGGGCTTCCACGGCAAGGTCCCGGCGCGCGGCGATTTCGTCGGCCACGGCCTGCCGCCGGCCGTGCTCGGCCCATGGGACCGCTGGCTGTCGGCGGCGCTGGGCGAGGCCGGCCGCCAATTGGGCGCCGAGTGGGAGTCCCTGTTCGCCCAAGCTCCGGTCTGGCGCTTCGCCCTGTCGGCCGGCCTGTGCGGCGCCACCCCGCTGATCGGCGTGTGGATATCCAGCGCCGACCGCGTCGGCCGTCCCTATCCCTTCACCATCGCCGCCGGCCTGCCCGCCGGCTTCGACATCGCCGACGCCCCCGCCGCCTGCGCCGCGTGGCTGGCCCGCGCCGAGTCGCTGGCGGCCGACGCCTGCCGAGCCGGCGCCGATGTGGAAGGTTTGCCGGCCCGCCTCGCCATCCTCGGCCGTCCGGAGCCGGAGCGTGTCGGCGCCGCCACCCGCGCCCTTCTCGGCCGCCTGTCCGGTCCCTTGGGCGCGGATGCCAGCCTGTGGTGGACCCGCGGCGCCGGCCGCATCGCGCCGTCGCTGCTGTCCTGCCCCGGCCTCCCCGCCGCCCCCCGCCCGACCGCCTTCCTCGACGGCGCCTGGACCCGCTGGGGCTGGGAGAACGCCGAGGAGGGGTAGGGGGACATTACGGCGTCCCCGCCATCTCGCGGTCGAAGCGGGCCAGCGCCTCTTCCAGCCCCCATTGCACCTGCGCCTTCTCGCTGCGCTCCGTCACCGCGCGGCAGGCGTCCTCATGCACCGGCGGGGTGCAGCCGGGGGCGGACCACAGGCTGTCGCCGGGCAGGAAGCTGTGCTCCAGGCTGGCGCGCGCCAACCCGACCAGATCGCCATAGCCCAGCCCGAACTCCTCGACCGCGCGCTGCAGTTCGTTGGTCAGGTCGATCCTGCTCACACCTTCATCGTCGGTGGACAGCACCACCGGCACGCCTGCAGCGCGATAGACCGGCAGCGGGTGGGCCTTGCCGCTGACGCCCAGGATCTTGTCGTTGCTGGTCAAGTTGATCTCCACCGCCACCTTGCGCGCAGCCATCGTCCGCAGCAGGCCCTGGGGATCCTCCTCATACATCACGTCGACGCCATGGCCGATACGCCTGGCCCCGGCGATCTCCACCGCCTTGCGGATGTGGTCGCGCAGCCGCTCCGGCGGGACGAGGCCCAGCGTCAGCTCGCCGGCATGCAGGGCGACGTTGGTGCCGGGATTGCGCCGCTTGGCCTCTGCCACCATGCGCATGTGCAGGTCGTAGTCGTCCAGCGCCACCGGATTGTCCTCCGGCGCCACGAAGTTCAGGCCGACGACCCGCGGCTCCTGCGCTTCCAGCAGGGCGTTGAACAGGGTGGTGGCGAAGACCGGCCCCGGCGCCTGCGTGCGCGACACCTGCTGGAGGTAGCGTACCGACACCGCGCAGCCCGGCCGCGCCGCCGGCGTGCCGCAGCCCAGCACGCTGCGCATCCGCGCCTCGGCCGCGTCGATCTCCTGCCGGGCCGGGGCGACCAGCGCCGGCAGGCCGGCGGCGACCAGCCGGTCGGCGGTGCCCGGCAGGTCGGCCGCCGCCTGCGGTGTCCAGGGGAATGCCTTGCCGATGGCGGCGGCCGGGCCGGTGCCGAAGGACACCATCAGCTCGACATGGCGCTCGCCCTGCCGGCCGGCGCGGTCCACCACCTCGGCCAGCAGATCGCCGGTGGAGGAAGCGGCGGCGCGGAACCGCCCGAAGGTGGCGAAGAACTGGTCGTGCAGGCTGTAGCCGGAGACCGGCAGCGCGTCGCGCGTCGACAGCGCGTCCAGCGCCACCGGATACAGCACGCCGTCGGCGATCACCGCCGCGGCGCCCGGCCGCCCGGCCTTGGCGTCGCAGGGCGCCTGCGCCGTCGGCGCCACCAGCGTCTTGCCCTTCACGTCGAAGCAGAGGTCGGCGTCCGCCGCCATCCGCATATAGGTCTCGGCATAGACGGCGCCGGTCAGGTGGCTGTGCAGGTCCGCCCCCTTGGGCATGCGGTACAGGAAGGCGCGCAGCTCCGGCGGGCTGGTCCGCACCGCCTCGAACCGCCGCGCCGCCGCCGACCCGGCGACATCGCCCCCTGCGGCGCCGGCGCCGCCCATCTCCGCCGTGGCGCAGCCCGCCAGCAGCAGCGTCGTCGCCAGCGCCCCCGTCACGCCGCCCTTCATGCGCCCGATCATTCCCACGTCCGACATGCACCCGACTCCTCATTCTCCTTTTGCGGGTATTCATGCCGTGGTAATCGCGCGAGCGCAATGGCCCAGCCCGGTGGAAGGTTGCGGATCGAAAGGCTGTAGCGGGGCGGCAATTCCCGGTATGGTGCGGCGATCTTTTCGTGTTCCCGCCGTACCCGCCGTCTTTGGAGCCGCAGCGATGACCGACACCCCCGCCCCGACCCTGCTCGACGCGGCCAAGCGTTTCCGCAGCAACGATCTGGCGGGGGCGGAACAGGTCTGCCGGGCGATCCTGGCGACGGATCCGCACAATGCCCAGGCGCTGCATCTGCTGGGGCTGGTCGCCGCCCACACCGACCACCCCGAGAACGCGCTGGCCCTGTTCGCCCAGGCCATCGCGGAGAACGGCAACGACCCGTCCTTCCACAACAGCCGCGGCAGCCTGCTCTTCCAGCAGGCCCGCCCGGCGGAGGCGGAGGAGGCGTTCCGCGCCGGCCTCGCCATCAACCCGCGCCTGCCCGAACTGCACGGCAACCTCGGCAACGCGCTGAAGGCGCAAAGCCGGCTGGAGGAGGCGGCGGACTGTTTCCGCAGCGCGCTGGACCTGCGGGCGCAAGCGCCGGAGATGCACCATTTCCTCGCCGCCACCCTGCGCGAGCTGGGCGATCTGGAAGAGGCGGAACGGCATTTCCGCACCGCGCTGGAGCAGGCGCCCGACTATCTCGACGTCCATTACAGCCTGGCGGAGCTTCTCTCCACCCGCGGCCGGCTGGCCGAGGCTGAGGCGGAGTTCCGCACCGTGCTCGCCGCCGCCCCGCGCTTCGTCCCCGCCCAGGTCGGCCTCGCCCATGTGTTGCAGAGCCTGGACCGCGCGGCGGAGGCCATCGAGGTGATCGAGGCGGCGCGCGAACAGGCGCCCGACCACCCGATGGTGAAGTTCACCCGCCGGCTGATCTACTCCAACGCGGTGCCCGGCTGGCACCTGCCGATGATCAATGATTTCGAGCGGAACGAGGCCTACAAGCAGTCGCTGGAACGGGCGGTGAAACCCGATTCGCTGGTGCTGGAGATCGGCACCGGCTCCGGCATCGTCGCCATGATGGCGGCGCGCGCCGGCGCGAAGAAGGTGGTGACCTGCGAGGTCAACCCGATCCTGGCCCGCGTCGCCAAGGAAACGGTCGCGCGCAACGGCTATGCCGGCCGCATCGACGTGGTGCCGCGCCTGTCCACCCAGCTGACGGTGGGCGACGGCGGCGACCTGCCGGAGAAGGCCGACGTCTTCGTTTCCGAACTCATCAACATCGGCATGCTGGCCCCGCGCATGCTGTCGGTGCTGCAGCATGCCCGCACCCATCTGGTGAAGCCGGGCGGCGCCATCATCCCGCGCGCCTCCACCGTCTACGCCATGCTGGTGGAGACGCCGGAGCTGGCCCGCATCAACCCGGTGGAGACCATCGACGGCTTCGACATGGGCAGCTTCGACGTCTTCCGCTCCCCTGGCTACCAGCAGATCGACCTCGGCGCCGACGCCCACACGCCGCTGTCCAAGCCCTTCACCGCGCTGGATTTCGACTTCACCCGCAACATGCCGGAAGAGGGAGAGCGGGTGATCGACGTGACCATCGTCACCGCCGGCACCTGCCACGGCGTCGCCTTCTGGTTCGACCTCTTCATGGACGAGGAAGTGGTCTACAAGTCGGAAAGCCGCGCCCGCACCAACCACTGGAAGCAGGCGATGACCTTCCTGGAAAAGCCGATCGCGCTGTCGGCCGGCGACCGCCTGCGCATCGTCGCCCGCTACGACAACAACCAGATCTCCTTCGGGGTGGACGGGTTGGCGGGGGGCGAGCAGGGGTAAGCGGGCGTGACCGGAGCCGCTCCGTCCCCCGACGCCCCATCCCGCCGCGCCATCGCCTCCTGGTGTCTCTACGACTGGGCGAATTCGGCCTACAACACCATCATCACCACCTTCGTCTTCGCGGTCTATTTCGCCCGCGGCGTTGTCGGCGATCCGGTGGAGGGCACGGCGCGGTGGAGTGCCGCCATGACGGTGGCCGGCGTGGCCATCGCGGCGCTCAGCCCGGTGCTGGGCGCCATCGCCGACCGCGCCGGGCGGCGCAAGCCGTGGATGGCGCTGTTCACGCTGGTCACGGTCCTGTTCACCGCCGCCCTGTGGTGGGTGCGTCCCGATCCGGCCGACGCCGTCTTCGCGCTGGCCTGCGTGGTGGTCGCCACCGTGGCGTTCGAGCTGGCCAACGTCTTCTACAACGCCACCCTGCCGGGGCTGGTGCCGGCGCGGCTGCTCGGCCGCGTGTCGGGCTGGGGCTGGGGCATCGGCTATTTCGGCGGGCTGGCCTGCCTGGTCCTGGCCCTGGTCGGCTTCGTCAAGGCACCGGCCCCGCTGTTCGGCCTGTTCGGGATGGAGTGGGCCGACTGGGGACCGCAGGCCAATGTCCGCGCCACCGTCCTGCTGGCCGCCGCCTGGTACGGGCTGTTCGCGCTGCCCTATTTCCTCTGGGTACCCGACGAGCCATCCACCGGCCACGGCCTGATCCGGGCGGCGCGCGAGGGGGTGGCGACGCTGGCCGCCACGCTGCGTCAGGTCCGGCGCTACCGCGAGGTGGCGCGCTTCCTGGTCGCCAGCGCCTTCTACCGCGACGGCATCAACACCATCACCGCCTTCGGCGGCATCTTCGCCGCCGGCACCTTCGGCATGAGCTTCGAGGAAATCCTGGTCTTCGCCATCGCGCTCAACGTGGTGGCCGGGGCGGGAGCCATCGGCTTCGCCTGGATGGATGACCGGGCAGGCGCCAAGCCGGTGATCCTGATCGCGCTGGCGGGTATGGCGCTGTGCGGCCTGCCGCTGCTGCTGGCGACCGAGCGGCTGTGGTTCTGGGTCTTCGCGCTGGGGCTCGGGCTGTTCTTCGGACCGGCGCAGGCGGCCGGGCGGTCGATGATGGCGCGGCTCGCCCCGCCCGGCATGGCGGGCGAGATGTTCGGGCTCTACGGTCTGACCGGCCGCTTCGTCGGCTTCTTCGGGCCGCTGCTGTTCGGGCTGGCGACCCAGGCTTTCGACAGCCAGCGCGCCGGCATGGCGACGGTTCTGGCTTTCTTCGTCATCGGCTTCGGGCTTATGCTGGCCGTTCGCGAACCGGCCCGTTAGAAAAAGGGCCGCGTCAAAGCGCCGCACGTGAGACCATTCGAGGGCAGAGCTGTTACCTTCGTTTTTGCTGCGACGCACAAATGTCGAAGCCGAGGGGCACGGACCATGCTGCACATCAAAGACATCGAAGCCTTCGCCCGCATCAACGAAGCGCTGAACGATGATTCGGCCGAGGCCGATCAGGCCGGCCATGACACCGCCGCGGCGGGTCCTGCCCATCCCGCGCTGGTGATGGCGATGCTGGCGACCGGCCGCCTTCCCCTGTCGGCCCTGTCCAACTCCACCGCCACGCCGAAGGACGCCACCCCGAAGGACGCCGACCCGCTGGCGCCCTGGGGCCGGATGTTCCGCCGCTCCTGACGGTTCACAGCAGCGACAGCTGGTCCCCCACGGCCGGCGGCACCCGGAAGCGGCTGCAGTCGAGTTGCCAGCTCCGGCCGCCCAGCCCATGCTTGCGGCAGGCCAGCTTGAAGCGATGGCGCAGCAACTCGGCGTAAGGACCGGTGCCCTTCATCCGCGTTCCGAATCCGGAGCGGTAGAGCGCGCCGTCGCGGCTCTGCCGCATCAGGCTCAGCACGCGGTCGGCGCGGTTGGGGACGTGGACGCGCAGCCATTCCTCGAACAGCCCGGCGATCTCCAGCGGCAGGCGCAGCAGGATATAGTTGGCGGCGGTCGCCCCGGCACCGGCCGCCGCCTCCAGGATCGCCTCCAGTTCATGGTCGTTCAGGGCGGGGATCATCGGGCTGGCGAGCACCGCAACCGGCACACCGGCTTGCGTCAAGCTGCGGATCGCCTCCAGCCGGCGCGGCGGCGTGCTTGCCCGCGGCTCCATCACGCGGGCGAGGTCGCGGTCCAGCGTGGTGACGGAAAGCGCCACCGACGCCAGCCCCTCCGCCGCCATCGGCGCCAGGATGTCCAGATCGCGCAGCACCAGCGCCGATTTTGTGATGATGCTGACCGGCTGGTGGAAGTCGCGGCAGACCTCCAGCACGCGACGGGTGATTCCCTCCGTCCGCTCGACCGGCTGGTAGGGATCGGTGTTGGCCCCCAGCGCCAGCGGCTGGCATTCGTAGGATTTCGCCCGCAGCTCCTTCGCCAGCAACTCCGCCGCATTGCGCTTGGCGAACAGTTTCGTCTCGAAATCCAGCCCCGGCGACAGTCCCAGATAGGCATGGGTCGGCCGGGCGAAGCAGTAGATGCAGGCGTGCTCGCACCCCTGGTACGGGTTCACCGACCGGTCGAAGGGGATGTCGGGCGACTGGTTGCTGGTGATGATCGACTTGGCCGACGCCGGGGCAACGGTGGTGCGGACGGGATCGGACAGCGCCTCGTTCCCGCCCTCCGCATAGCCGGTCCAGCCGTCGTCGGTCAGGACGCGGGTCTCGCGCTCGAACCGCCCGGTGTCGTTGCTGACCGCCCCGCGGCCCTTGATCGGGGATCGCCTTATCTCGTCCATGCCCGCAGCTTAGCCGTGGCGGAGTGGAACGTAAAGCGAACAACAGGGGGATGCGGCCCGGCGTTCGATCACCCTACCCAACAAACATAAAGATATCTTTATGCTTGCATGGTTCCGATGCCGCTGATACACCGATGGCCAATGACAGAGGCAAGGCCGGGAATTCGATCCGGCCGGCCCCAATCACCACTGCCCACCAGGAGTCATCCCTCATGGCCGCCGAATTCACGGACTACAAGGTCAAGGACATCAGCCTCGCGAACTGGGGCCGCAAGGAGATCACCATCGCCGAGACCGAGATGCCGGGCCTGATGGCCCTGCGGTCGGAATTCGGCGACTCCAAGCCGCTGGCCGGTGCCCGCATCGTCGGCTGCCTGCACATGACCATCCAGACCGCCGTGCTGATCGAGACGCTGACCGCGCTCGGCGCCACCGTGCGCTGGTCCTCCTGCAACATCTTCTCGACCCAGGACCAGGCCGCCGCCGCCATCGCCGCCGCCGGCATCCCGGTCTTCGCCTGGAAGGGCGAGACGGAGGAGGAGTTCTGGTGGTGCATCGAGCAGAGCCTGCGCGGCCCGGACGGCTGGACTCCGAACATGATCCTGGACGATGGCGGCGACGTCACCCAGATCATGCACGACAAGTATCCGGAGATGCTGAAGGACGTCCGCGGCCTGTCGGAAGAGACCACCACCGGCGTCCATCGTCTCTATGAGATGATGAAGAAGGGCACGCTGAAGGTCCCGGCCATCAACGTGAACGACAGCGTCACCAAGTCGAAGTTCGACAACCTCTACGGCTGCCGCGAGTCACTGGTCGACGGCATCAAGCGCGCCACCGACGTCATGGTCGCCGGCAAGGTCGCCGTGGTCGCCGGCTATGGCGACGTGGGCAAGGGCTCGGCCGCCAGCTTGCGCTCGCAGGGCGCCCGTGTCCTGGTGACGGAGATCGACCCGATCAACGCGCTGCAGGCCGCGATGGAAGGCTATCAGGTCGTGACGATGGACGATGCCGCTCCGCAGGGCGACATCTTCGTCACCGCGACCGGCAACGTCGACGTCATCACGCTCGACCACATGCGCGCCATGAAGGACCGCGCCATCGTCTGCAACATCGGCCACTTCGACAGCGAGATCCAGATCGAGGCTCTCCGCAACTACAAGTGGGAAGAGGTCAAGCCGCAGGTCGACGAGGTCGTCTTCCCCGACGGCAAGCGCCTGATCGTCCTGGCCCAGGGCCGTCTGGTGAACCTGGGCTGCGCCACCGGCCACCCCAGCTTCGTGATGAGCGCCAGCTTCACCAACCAGGTGCTGGCCCAGATCGAGCTGTGGACCAACGCCGCCAACTACGAGAACAAGGTCTACGTCCTGCCCAAGCACCTGGACGAGAAGGTGGCCCGCCTGCATCTGGACAAGATCGGCGCTAAGCTGACCGTCCTGAGCGACAAGCAGGCCGAATACATCGGCGTCAACGCCGCCGGCCCGTACAAGCCGGACCACTACCGCTACTAAGCGGCTGATGGGTTGAAAAAGAAGGGCCGTCCCATCGGGGCGGCCCTTTTTCTTTGCGGCACTTGAATTGTCATCTGCCGACGGCGGCAGAGGGCGGTCAGAGCGGCAGCGTCACCGTGGCGCGCAGGCCGCCCTCGTCGCGGTTCGCCAGGGTCACGTCGCCGCCGTGGCCGCGGACGATGCTGCGGGCGGTGGACAGGCCCAGGCCGACGCCGCCGGTGTCGCGGGAACGGGAGCGTTCCAGCCGGTAGAAGGGGGCGAAGACCTTCTCGAACTCCGCCTCCGGGATGCCGGGGCCGTCGTCGTCGATGTGGATCAGGGCATTGGGAGCGTTGGCGGCGTTGGTGCCGTCGGTGCCGGTCTCCAGCCGAACCGTGAAGCCGCCGCCATACTTGATGGCGTTGTCCATCAGGTTGGCCAGCGCCCGGCGCAGCGCCACCGGACGGCCTTCGGCGACCACGTGGGCAGGGCCGTCGTAGAGGGCGCGGTGGCCGGCATCGACGCGGTCGTCGCACAGGCTCTGCAGCAGGTCGGCGAGGTCGAAGCGGCCGCGCGGCTCGCGCTGGGCGTCGTCGCGGGCGAAGGCCAGCGTGGCGGAGATCATGGCCTCCATCTCGTCCAGGTCGGCCAGCATCCGCCGCTGCATCTCCGGATCGTCGACCAGCTCGGCGCGCAGGCGCAGGCGGGTGATCGGCGTGCGCAGGTCGTGGCTGATCGCCGCCAGCATCTGGGTGCGGTCGGCGACGAAACGGGCGAGCCGCGCCTGCATCCGGTTGAAGGCGCGGGTGGCGGCGCGCAGCTCCCGCGGGCCTTCCTCGGTCAGCGGATCGGCCTGACCGTCGACGCTGAGCCGTTCGGCGGCGGCGGCGAACCCGGCGAGCGGCGCCGTCACCCGGCGGGCGGCCAGCAGCGACACCAGCAGGATCACCGCGACGACCGCCCCCATCCACAACAGGAAGCGGACGATGCCGAAGGGACCGGCCAGCGGATCGCCGCCGGTGAAGCTGAGCCACGACCCGTCGCCGAGCCGCACCGACAGCCGGACATGCGGCCCCCAGCGCCGCGGTTCGTCACCGCCCAGGAAGGGCGGGTGCGGGTGGTCGTCGCCCCGGACATCGCCACGAGGCGGGCGCTGGACCTCTACCAGGATGTTGCGGTCGGCGGTGTCGAGGGAGTCGCTCAGCCGGCGTTTCAGCCCCTCGAACCGGCCGCTGGAAATGGCGTCGGGCGCCAGCGGCGGCGGGCGGTCGGAGCGCCATTCGACGCGCAGGACCGGGTCGTCGATGGCGCGCACCACCCGCTCGCGGCCCGGCGGCGGCGTGCTTTCCACCAGTTGGACGATGGCGGTGATGCGCTGGATCAGCACGTTGGGGCCGTGGATCGGCGGCCCTTCGCTGCGGTCGGTCAGATAGACCAGCGCGCTGATCGCCTGGGTCAGCAGCAGCGCCAGCACCACCGTCAGGGCGATGCGCGCGGCAAGGCTGTCGGGGAAGCCGAGGCGCAGGCGGCGAAGGCTGCGGCGGCGGGCCAGCCTGGATTTCGCCGTCATCTCTTCCGGCCGGGCGGTCATGGCGCCAATCCGCCGCTGCTGACGGTCGGAGTGAAGAGATAGCCGCCGCCGCGCACCGTCTTGATCGGCGTCGGTTCTGCCGGATCGGGTTCGATCTTGCGGCGCAGCCGGCTGACCTGCACGTCGATGGAGCGGTCGAAGGGCACCGCCGAACGGCCGCGCGCCAGATCAAGAAGCTGGTCGCGGGTCAGCACCCGCTGCGGATGCTCGACGAAGGCGACCAGCAGGTCGTATTCGCCGGCCGACAGCTGGACCAGCACGCCGTCGGGCGAGCGCAATTCCCGCTTGGTCAGGTCGAGCGACCAGCCTTCGAAGCGCAGCACCGTGCCGGCCGCCGCCGGGGCGCCCGCCACCGGCGGGGCGGAGACGCGGCGCAACACCGCCTTGATGCGGGCCAGCAGCTCGCGCGGACTGAAGGGCTTCGCCAGATAGTCGTCGGCGCCCATCTCCAGCCCGACGATGCGGTCGGTCTCCTCCCCCATCGCAGTCAGCATGATGACGGGGGTCTGCGCCGTCTGCGGCGTGGCGCGCAGCCGGCGGCAGAGCGACAGCCCGTCCTCCCCCGGCAGCATCAGGTCGAGGACGATCAGGTCGACGCGGGCGCCGTCGAGCGTGCGCATCATCTCCGCCCCGTCCCTGACCCCGGTGACCCGGTAGCCGTGCTTGGTCAGGAACTGGGCGACGAGGGAGCGGATTTCGCGGTCGTCGTCGACGACGAGGAGGTGGGGCGTGCGGTCCATGGCCCCATGATCGGGCGAGGCGTCGCGGGCGTGAAGGGGAAATGTGTAACGCCCGGTTACGGGAGGCGGGGCGGTTACACTCTGTTACCAAATGACCGGTTTGCGGACATTCGACCGCAACGTTCGGCGCCCATTGTCTGGTCATCGGGACAGCGGCGGCGATGCAGCCGGCACCGTCCCAACGGAATAAGCCCCCTCCATCCGGGGTTTAGAGAGCACCAAACACTGAGGAGTCGACACCATGAAACGCGCCCTTCTGACGTCCGCCCTGCTGGTTGCCGGCCTCGGCGTGGCCGTTCCGGTCTTCGCCCAAGGTGGCCCGGCCGGTGGTCCCGGCATGGGTCCGGGCGCCGGCATGGGTCCCGGCGCCGGCGGACCCGACCGCCACTTCGCCCGCATGTGCGAGGACCAGGAAGCCCGTCTGGCCGGCAAGCTGGCCTATGCGGAAAAGAAGCTGAACATCACCGAGCAGCAGCGCGCCGCCTGGACCAAGTTCGCCGACGCCGCCCGCTCCAGCCTGAAGCCGACGCAGGATCTGTGCGTCAAGTTCAAGGACGCCCCGCCGCCGGCGGCCCTGCCGCAGCGTCTTGAGCGGGCCGAGCAGATGATGCAGGCCCACCTGCAGCAGATCCAGACCGTCCGCCCGGCGCTGACCGACCTCTACGGCCAGTTGACGCCCGACCAGCAAAAGCAGGCCGACCGCATGCTGAACCAGGGTCCGGGCGGCATGGGCGGCCGGATGGGCGGCCACCATGGCGGCTGGGACCATGACGGCCCGCGCCACCACGGCATGGGGCCGGGCAAGGGGCCGGCGCCGGCACCGCAGGAGCAGCCCAAGGGCTGACGTAACAGATCGGCCAACGTAACAGAGACAGACAGGCTCCCGGCGGCACCCCCAAGCCCCCCAACGCTGCCGCCGTGAGACTAAGGGCCGCCGAACCCCCATTCGGCGGCCCTAGTCACCTTCATGCTCGTCTCGAAATACGGGATGCCCCCATGAGTGCGCTTGATCTCTCTCCGCTGTTCTTCAGCCTGTCGATCATGAGACAGGATTACCAGTTGATCCTGGGCATTGCCCGGAGCGGGCTCCAGTCGCTCAGGACCCTCCGCGCACCGGCACACCGGCATTGATGAGCTGACACCAGCCATCTGGCATCGGCCATCCGGTATTTGCTTCCGGTGCCGGTCGACCGGTCACCCCGGCGCAATCGCCATACATCGCCAAGCCGCCGCTTGCATTGCGGGCTTTCGCACCCCAAAGCTTAACCCTATGACGTCCTCTCACGCTTCGGCGGGCGGCGGTCTCGGGCGGGGGGGCCGTGTGGTCGCCGTGCTGGGGCCGACCAATACCGGCAAGACCTATCTGGCGATCGAGCGCATGCTCGGTCACCGGTCCGGAATGATCGGCTTTCCCCTGCGCCTGCTGGCGCGGGAGAATTACGACCGCATCGTCTCGATCAAGGGAAAGAACGCCGTCGCGCTGGTGACGGGGGAGGAGAAGATCCTGCCCCCCAACCCGTCCTATTGGGTCTGCACCGTCGAATCGATGCCGCTGGACCGCGCCGTCGATTTCCTGGCGGTGGACGAAATCCAGCTCTGCGCTGATCCGGAGCGCGGCCACATCTTCACCGACCGGCTGCTGAACGCCCGCGGCATGGTCGAGACGATGGTGCTGGGGTCCGATTCGATGCAGCCGATGATCCGCCGGCTGGTGCCGAAGGCGGAGTTCATCAGCCGGCCGCGCTTCTCCCAGCTGACCTATGCCGGCTACAAGAAGCTGACGCGCCTGCCGCCGCGTTCCGCCGTTGTCGCCTTTTCCGCCACCGACGTCTATGCCATCGCCGAGATGATCCGGCGCCAGCGCGGCGGCACCGCGGTGGTGCTGGGCGCGCTCAGCCCGCGCACGCGCAACGCGCAGGTCGGGCTGTATCAGGCGGGAGAAGTGGATTATCTGGTGGCGACCGACGCCATCGGCATGGGGCTGAACATGGACGTCGACCATGTCGCCTTCGCCCGCATCGTCAAGTTCGACGGCTTCGCCCCGCGCCGCCTGCGCCCCGCCGAGGTGGCGCAGATCGCCGGCCGCGCCGGGCGCCACATGCGCGACGGCACCTTCGGCACCACCGACGAGGTGGGGGAGCTGGACGCCGATCTGGTCAACCGCGTCGAGAACCACGAGTTCGAGACGGTCAAGGCGCTGTCCTGGCGCAACAGCGACCTGCGCTTCGACACGCCGGGCTTCCTACTGAAATCGCTGGAGGAACGGGCGCCGATCCAGGAGCTGTCCCGCGTGCGCGAGGCCGACGACCATCTGGCGCTGCAGGCGCTGGTGCGCGATCCGGAGATCATGGACCTTGCCCGCGGCCGGGACGCCGTGAAGCTGCTGTGGGAGGTCTGTCAGGTCCCCGATTTCCGCAAGGTGCTGTCGGATGCCCACACCAAGCTGCTGGCCCAGGTCTTCCGCAGCCTCCGAGGACCGCTGCGCCGGCTGGACGACGACTGGGTGGCCAAGCAGATCGCCCGGCTCGACCGGACGGAGGGCGACATCGACGCGCTGGTCGCCCGCATCGCCCATATCCGCACCTGGACCTACATCTCCAACCGGCCGACCTGGCTGAAGGACCCGCTGCACTGGCAGGAACGCACCCGCGCCATCGAGGACCGGCTGTCCGACGCCCTGCACGAGCGGCTGACCCAGCGCTTCATCGACCGCCGCTCCGCCACGCTGTCGCGGACGCTGAAGGACGGGCGGTCGCTGCTGGGCGGCGTGCGCGCCGACGGCGAGGTGGTAGTGGAGGGGCACGTCGTCGGCAAGCTGGAGGGCTTCCGCTTCGTGCCCGACGCGCCCGACCGTTCCGACGAGGCGAAGTCGCTGCTGACCGCCGCCCGCCGGGCGCTGCGCGACGAACTCGCCAAGCGGCTGCGCGCCTTCGAAGCGGAGCCGGACGACGTCTTTGCGCTGGGGCCGGACGGGGTGCTGAGCGCCGACAATTTGCCGGTGGCGCGGCTGGCCGCCGGCCCGTCGGTGCTGGCGCCGCTGGTGGTGCCCTTCGACGAGGGCATGCTGGATCAGGCCCAGCGCGAGCGGGTGCGGGCGCGGCTGGACCGCTGGCTGAAGGACCATATCGCCGCCCGGCTGAAGCCGCTGTTCGCGCTGTCCGGCGCGGAGGGGCTGTCGGGGGCCGGGCGCGGGCTGGTCTTCCAGCTGGTCGAAGGGCTGGGCGTGCTGCCGCGCGCACCGGTCGCCGACATGGTCGAACGGCTGGAGCGCGAGGACCGCAAGGCGCTGACGAAACTCGGCGTCCGGCTGGGGGTGTCGCACCTGTATCTGACCGCACTGGCCAAGCCGGCCGCGGTGAGTTTGCGCGGGCTGCTGTGGGCGGTGGCGAAGGGCCATCCGCTGCCGGTGCCGATCCCGCCGCCCGGCCGCGTGTCGGTTGAGGCGCCGCCGGTGAAGGAAGGTGGCGCGCCGCCGGCCTTCTGGGAGGCCATCGGTTATCCGCTGGCCGGCGGGCGGGCGTTGCGCGTCGACATGCTCGACCGGCTGGAAACGGAACTGCTGACCGCGTCCAAGGCGAACGCGCCGATCCGCGAGGTGGCGCTCGGCCAGCGCGTCGGCCTGTCGGCGGAGGAGCTGGGGACGGTGCTGACCGGGCTCGGCTATGTGCGGATCGTCGCCGAGGACGGGGCGGTGACCTGGAAGCGGAAGCGGCCACCCAGGCAGCAGCAGGGAAACAGGCAGCGGCGCGAGCGGCCGACGAACGAGGACCATCCGTTCGCGAAGCTTCGGCAGTTGTCGGGGATGTGAGGCATGATGCCCGCGAAACACCTGAACGGAATCGACAGACGGAAACGCCCATGAGCAACACCGACACCGAAGACTCCACCCCCGGCCGGCTGCGGATCGACAAGTGGCTTTGGTATGCGCGCTTCTTCAAGACGCGCAGCCTCGCCGCCAAGCTGTGCAACGACGGGGGCGTACGGCTGTCGGGAGCGGTGGTGACCAAGGCGCATGCGGCGGTGAAGCCGGGCGACGTGCTGACCTTCGCGCAGGGGCGGCACATCCGCGTCGTCAAGGTGGTGGCACTGGGCAGCCGGCGCGGGCCGGCGCCGGAAGCCCAGACGCTGTACGAGGACCTCGCCCCGCCGGTGCCGGAGGAGCGGCTGCAGGATCCCTACCGCGCGCCGGGCGCCGGGCGGCCGACCAAGCGCGACCGGCGGGCGATCGATGCTCTGCAAAGTGAAACCGATTAAGCGGCTCTGCTGATTGTTGCTCGAAAAAAGTGAGACCGCCTCTTAAACGGAGGCGGGACCACCCCCATCTGGCAAGGCTGGACAACAGACCAGATGCGACAAGCGAGCACGATCATGAGCGAGAAGACCCGACCTTCGAGCCTTTCCGCCACCTCCACCGGAATGCGGGGCGCCCGCGCTGCCACGGCGGTGGCGGTTGCCCTGGTTATGGCGCTGGCCGCCGGCACTGCCGATGCCCGCGCCGGCAAGAGCACTTCCTCGGGTAGCCGCGGCAGCCGCACGACCGAGGCGCCGGCCGCGACCTCCACCGCCCCCAACGCGGTATCGCCGATGGAGCGCTCGGCCGCTCCGCAGGCGTCGCCGGGCATGCAGCGCCCGGGTTCCACCGCCCCGGCGGCGGCGCCCTCTCGCGGCTTCTTCGGCGGCGGCTTCATGTCGGGCCTGATGGGCGGCCTGATCGGCGCCGGCATCGGCGCGATGCTGTTCGGCGGCGGCTTCTTCGATGGACTGGGCAGCTTCTCCGGCATCCTGGGCTTCCTCCTGCAGATCCTGCTGGTCGTCTTCCTGGTCCGGCTCGCCATGCGCTTCTTCCGCAACCGCTCGCAGACGGCCAACACCGCGGCGTCGGGCGGTCCGCTGGGTGGGAACCGGCCGGCTTATGCCGGTGGTCCACTCAATCGCGATGCGGCCGATGCCGGCTACAACCCGGTTGGCGGCGGCCCGGTCGGCGGCATGGGTGGCGGCAACGCCGGCCCGGCCCAGCGCCGTCAGGCGGCCGACGAGATCGGCATCCAGCCGAGCGACTTCGAGGCGTTCGAGCGGCTGCTCGTCACCGTCCAGACCGCCTACGGGCGCGAGGATGCCGACGCGCTGCGCGCAGCGACGACGCCGGAGATGTTCGCCTACTTCGGTGACGATCTGACGGAGAACCGCAACCGCGGCGTCGTCAACAAGGTCAGCGACGTCCGCCTGCTGCAGGGCGATCTGGCAGAGGGCTGGCGCGAGGGGGCGCAGGAATACGCCACCGTCGCCATGCGCTTCTCGCTGATCGACGTCACGGTGGACCGCGCCAGCGGCCGGGTGGTCGAGGGCAACGCCTCGCAGCCGACCGAGGCGACGGAGCTGTGGACCTTCGTCCGCCCCCGCGGCGGCCAGTGGCAGCTGTCGGCGATCCAGCAGACGCACTGACGCTTGCGGATTTGACAATGCGAAACGCCCCGGCCGATCGGCCGGGGCGTTTTCGTTTGCGTCGAAGGCGGTTTATGCCGTCGGCAGCACCACCGCGTCGGCGGCGCGGAAACCCAGCCGCACGGTCTCGCCGGGGACGAAGGCCGGCTCCTGGCCCAGATGCGGCATCTGCACGGTCAGGCCTTCGTCGAGGAAGGCGTTGACGAAGGCGCCCTCGAAGTCGCTGTGGCTGACGCGGGCGGTCAGGCTATTGTCGCCGTCGCCCGCCCCCAAACGGTCCGGAGCCAGCCGCTCCGGCCGGACATAGAGGGTGGCACGGTCGCCCACCGCCAGCCCGCGCGGGTTGCGGCCGCGCAACGGCCCGAAGGCGGTGTCGAGCACCGCCCAGCCGTCCGCCGCCTGGGTGACCGGACCGGAAAAGCGGTTCGATTCGCCGACGAAGGACGCGACGAAGGCGGTCTCCGGGTGGTCGTAGATGGTCTTGCCGTCGCCCACCTGTTCCAGCACCCCGCGCGACATCACGCCGATGCGGTCGGACATGGTCAGTGCCTCGCCCTGGTCGTGGGTGATGTAGATGAAGGTGACGCCGGTGCGCTTCTGCAACTCGCGCAGCTCCGCTCGCATGTGCTGGCGCAGCTTGAGGTCCAGCGCGGAGAGCGGCTCGTCGAGCAGAAGCACCGCCGGTTCCACCGCCAGCGCGCGGGCGATGGCGATGCGCTGGCGCTGGCCGCCGGACAGGTCGGTCACCCGCTTGTCCGCCGTATCGGGCAGCGCCACCAGTTCCAGCAGTTCCCGCACGCGACGCTTGCGGTCGGCCGACGGCACGCCGCGCACCTCCAGCCCGAAGCCGATGTTGTCCGCCACCGTCATCAACGGGAACAGGGCCAGGTTCTGGAAGATCAGCGCGGTCGGCCGCTTGTTCGGGCCGATTCCGCGCATGTCCTGCCCGCCGATGCGGATGACGCCGTCGGTCGGCTCCATGAAGCCGGAGATCATGCGCAGGATGGTGGTCTTGCCGCAGCCCGAGGGCCCCAGGAAGCTGAAGAACTCCCCCGCCCCGATGGTCAGCGACACGTCGCGGACGGCGACGGTGTCGCCGAACCGCATGGTGACGTGGTCGAGTTGGACGTCTTGGCTCATGGCCCCTTCCGTTCGCGGATCACGCCGCCAGGAAGCGGTCCTGATACTCGTTGCGGATGGAGACGTACCACGCATCCTGGATCGGCCACCACCACAGCTTCTGCAGCGCGTCGCCCGGATAGGCGTCGGCGAAGAACTGCTTGTTCAGGTCGGTCAGGTGGGCCTCCGCGCCGACGGCGGTGCTGGAGATGCCGGAATGGTTGGTATAAAGCGCGCCGGCCTGGGGCGTGTAGAACCAGTTGATCCAGGCATAGGCGTTCTCCAGGTTCTCCGCCTTCTTCGGGATGGCGAAGCCTTCCATCCAGGCCAGCGCCCCCTCCTTCGGCGCGACGAAGCGGATCGGCAGCCCTTCCTTGCGCAGGGCCACGGCGCTGCTGTCCCAGGTCTGGCCGATGACGCAGCCGTTGGTGCGGAAGGCGCCCTGGGCCTCGTTCTCGTTGGTCCAGAACTGGGCGACCGACTTCTTGTTGGCGGCGGCCACCTTCAGGATGGCGTCGAAGTTGGCGCGCGCCTTCGCCTCGTCCTTGAACTGGTCGCGGACGGGGTGCGGCAGCTTGCCCTGGCTTTCCAGCCACAGCGCGATGCCGATCAGCGCCGAATGGCCGCGCACCGTCACCTTGCCGGCATTGGCCGGCGCCCACAGGTCGCCGTAGCTTGCGGTACCGTAGGTCAGCGGCGCCTTCTTCATGTCATAGGCCAGCGCCTCCGTCCCCCAGTCGGCCGGGGCGAAATAGCGCTTGCCGCCGACGACGCCGCCCATCCCGGCGGAGCCCTCGACCGACGACTTCAGGCAGCCGTCCCACTTCACCTTCGATTC
This sequence comes from Azospirillum oryzae, assembly GCF_008364795.1. Taxonomy (GTDB): domain Bacteria; phylum Pseudomonadota; class Alphaproteobacteria; order Azospirillales; family Azospirillaceae; genus Azospirillum; species Azospirillum oryzae. The sequence goes on from NZ_VTTM01000018.1 coordinate 75,857, forward strand.
GTCGATCGGCTGCACCAGCTCGTACTCGACATAGTTCGGCACGCGGTCGACGGTGGGGTGGATGATGTCGAAGCCGGCGCCACCGGTGGCCTTCAGCTGGTTCAGCAGCTCGTCGTTGGTGCCGTATTCGGTCAGGGTCGCCTTGACGCCGGTCTTCTTCTCGAAGTCGGCCAGCATGTCCGGGCTGATGTAGCCGGCCCAGGAGAAGATCTTCACCGAACCCGACGCGGCGCGGCCTTCGCGCAGGACGAAGGGACCGACCGAGGCGACACCGGCCGCCGCCGCGGCGCTCTGCAGCAGCAGGCGGCGGGTGAAGCTCTTGGCGGCGCGCTGGGTCTCGGCGCTGGAGCGCTGGGACTCGGTCTGGGCGTGATCGGTTCCCATAGGATCGGTCTGGGACATGACGTCCGGTCTCCCTGGCTCTTGAATGGCGTTTGAACGGGTGGCGGCCCCGCTTAAGGCATAAAGTGTGCCTGAGACAAAAGCGGTCCGTCCATGGGGGAAGATGAAGCTCCGCCAAACTTCATAGAGCCGTCACATGAGGGGGAGTTGGCCCTCTCCTGGGACGGGAGAAGGATGATTCGGTCACATCACATAGAAGCGGGCCTTCACCGTCACGCCTTCGGCGCCGCGCAGGACGGTGCGGTTGCGGCCGCTGCGCTTGGCGAAATAGAGCGCCTCGTCGGCCTGGGCCATCAGGTCGTTGACCGAGCCGGTGTCCTGGTCCAGGCACATGCCGATGCTGACGGTGAAGCCGAAGCTCGACCCGCTGACGGTTTCCACCATCAGTTCCGCGGTGGAACGGCGGATCGCCTCCACCCGCGCCAGCGCCGAGTCCAGGTCGGCGGCGGGCAGGCACAGGCAGAATTCCTCCCCACCCAGCCGGCCGAGGAAGCCGTCGTCGGGCAGCCGGGCGGCGCAGTTGTCGGCGAAGCGTTTCAGCGCGAGGTCGCCGTTGCTGTGGCCATGGGTGTCGTTGATCGTCTTGAAATGGTCGATGTCGAACATCGCCACCGCCAGCGGCGAGCCGGTCTCCTTCGCGGCGCGGTAGGCCTGTTCCAGCCGCTCCATGAAATAGCGGCGGTTCAGCACGCCGGTCAGGTAATCGGTGTGCAGCATCTCCACCATCACCCGGTGCATGCGGGTGATGCGCTCCCCGGCGCGGACACGGGCGCGCAGCATCGAGAGGTCGATGGGCTTGGCCAGGAACTCGTCGGCGCCGGAGTCGAAGGCCTCGATCCGCCGGGCCGTCTCGGTGTCGCCGGTCATCAGGATGGTGAAGGTGCGGTGCTGGTCGTCCTCCGCCCGGACATGCCAGCACAGCTCCAGCCCGGTCATCACCGGCATTTCCAGATCGGTGATGAGGATGTGGATGTCGTGACTGCGGTAGAGCGACAGCGCCTGCGCCCCATCCTCCGCGAGCAACACACGGTAACCGTTGCTTTCCAGATCCGTCCGGATCAGGTCGCGAAAGAACAGGGAATCATCGACGACAAGAACATTCGTTTCCACCACAACACCCACGCCGTCCGCAAAGATTCCGTGCGCGCGGACCTTAGCAAACTTCCCGTCGCGATGGGATAGCGGCGTGGCGACACGTCGCGGTTGCTTGGCAGATCAAACGAACCTCAGCTTTCGAGCATGCGCCGCAGCAGTTCGACATCCTCGGCGAAGGACGGATCGGTGGCGCGCAGCTCGTCCACCTTCTTCACCGCATGCATGACCGTGGTATGGTCGCGGCCGCCGAACTTGCGGCCGATCTCCGGCAGGGAGCGGGCGGTCAGCTGCTTGGCCAGATACATGGCGATCTGGCGCGGGCGGGCCACCGCGCGGGCGCGGCGGGCGGAATGCATGTCGGCGACGCGGATGTTGTAATGCTCCGCCACCCGCTTCTGGATCTCGTCGATGGTGACGCGGCGGTCGTTGGCGCGCAGCAGGTCGTGCAGAACCTCCTGCGTCGTCTCCAGGGAGATGGAACGGCCGACCAGCTCGGCATGGGCGACGATGCGGTTCAGCGCCCCTTCCAGCTCGCGCACGTTCGACGTGATCTTGTGGGCGAGGAACTCCAGCACCTTCAGCGGGATGCTGGCCTGCAGCGCGTCGGCCTTGGCCTGGAGGATGCCCAGCCGCAGCTCGTAGGTGGTCGGGTGGATGTCGGCGACCAGCCCCCAGCCGAGGCGGGAGCGCAGCCGCTCCTCCATGCCTTCCAGGTCGGACGGGCTCTTGTCGGCGGAGATGATGACCTGCCGGTTCTGGTCGACCAGCGCGTTGAAGGTATGGAAGAACTCCTCCTGCGTGGAGTCCTTGCCGCTGATGAACTGCACGTCGTCGATCATCAGCACGTCGACCGAGCGGAACTGCTGCTTGAAGGCCATCGTGTCCTTGAAGCGCAACGCCCGGATGAACTGGTACATGAACTTCTCGGCCGACAGGTACAGCACCTTGCGGTTCGGATCGTTCTTGCGGATCTGCCAGGCCAGCGCGTGCATCAGGTGGGTCTTGCCCAGCCCCACCCCGCCATAGAGGAACAGCGGGTTGAAGGTCACGGTGGTGGCGTCGGCGACGCGCCTGGCGGCGGCGTGGGCCAGCTCGTTCGGCTTGCCGACGACGAAATTCTCGAAGGTGAAGCGCGGGTCGAGCGCGGCGGACAGGTCGGAGCGGTCCTCCAGGATCGCCGGGACGGCGTTCGGCGATTCGTCCGACGCCCCGCCGTAGGAGGCGGAGGTGTAGACGGTCGACGGCGCCGGTTCGGCGGAGGACGGCGGCAGCGGACGGGGGGCCGGGCGGGAGTCGGCACCACGGGAGTCGGCGGCACGCGATTCGAAGCCACGCGGGGGCGGAGCGGCGCGGCCAAGGTCGCGGCCGTCATCACGGCCCCCATCCCTGCCATCGTCACGGTCGTCGTTGTCGGCGACCAGCGCCGCCGGCGGGTTGGTGGAGGCGACGATGACGTCGATCGACTGGACTTCCGGATTCTCGCCGGACCAGAGCGCGCGGATGCGGTCGGCATAGTGGGTCAGCACCCAGTCGCGCATGAAGCGCGTGGGCACGACGATGCACACCTCGCCGCCGACCAGGCTGGCGACGGACAGCGGCTGAAGCCAGCTCCGGTAGGCGATCTCGCCCACCTCTTCCTTCAGGCGTCCGCGAATGCGCGCCCACTGCTGATCCAACGACACGCCGACCGACATGCTCCCTTACTCCCGCTCCTTCCGCCGGCCGGCCCCACCGCCGTGGCGGCGCGGGATCACCCCGCAACCGGCCCCAAACCCGGCCCCAAACCCGGCGCCGTATCCGGTTCTGCAACCGGAATAGCCGCCCATCTGGTCCAGCCCGGAACTCCGCGCAAGGATAACCCCGAACGGAACACTATACCCAAAAAGCACGCGCAAGAGTCGACGGGATCGTAAATCCCGCCCCAAGCACGACAGCTTGTAAGTAAAAGAAGATCGTGCGAACGACCGGGACTCAACAAGCCCTGATCCGGCGTAAGACCTTCAGTATTTCACTGCTGTGTTCAACCGGACACAGAGTGTTGCATCACCCCTATTCGTCCGGCCGAATGGATCAAAAGTCTAACCATGCCGCGGAAATCTGGCAATGGGACAGATGGCGAACGGCCCAAAAAGATAAAAACGTTCGCTTTGACCACAAGACCGATCCCGAATCTCATACGCGACCCTAAGAACAATCTAAGACAATTGTCGAGCATCCGCATATTTACTTTAAACGCAAAAAGCCGCGCCCCGAGTCACGGGCGCGGCTTTTTGAAAGCAGCGGATGAAGACTCTATCAGAGAGACTTGATCGCAGCCGACAGACGCGACAGCTTGCGCGACACGGTGTTCTTGTGCAGCACACCCTTGGACACGCCGCGCATCAGTTCCGGCTGAGCGGACTTGAACGCCTCGGCGGCGGCGGACTTGTCGCCGCTCTGGATCGCGCCCTCGACCTTCTTCACGAAGGAACGGATGCGGCTGATGCGGGCACGGTTGACTTCCGTGCGACGCTCGGTCTGACGAATGCGCTTTTCAGCGGACTTATGATTGGCCATGGAAACCCTACTCCGAACGACACGGCTGTCGTGATGCGAGCGCGCCTTATACGCGGCAGCGCACCCCGAGTCAAGGCGTGGTCGCCCGTTGATTTTGACTAATCGTAGCTAAACGACATCTTGATGGGATCTGGTCCGTCCCCCGCAAGATGCAGGGGACGGCTCAGCAGGCAGAGTCAACGCCGGGTTGGCGCTGAGTCCGGGACTCAGCGATTCTTCCAGCCGGGCTGGCGCTTCTCGGCGAAGGCAGCCATGCCTTCCTTCTGGTCTTCGGTGGCGAAGGTCGAATGGAACAGGCGGCGTTCGAAGCGGATGCCCTCGGCCAGGGTCGATTCATAGGCGACGTTGACCGCCTCCTTCGCCATGGCGATGACCGGCTGCGACAGCGAGGCGATCTTGGTGGCGACCTTCACCGCCTCCTCGACCAGCTCGGCGGCCGGGACGATGCGGGAGACGAGGCCGCAGCGCTCGGCCTCGGCGGCGTCGATCATGCGGCCGGTCAGGACCATCTCCATCGCCTTCGACTTGCCGACGAAGCGGGTCAGGCGCTGGGTGCCGCCGGCGCCGGGGATGGTGCCGATGGTGACCTCCGGCTGGCCGAACTTGGCGGTGTCGGCCGCCAGGATGAAGTCGGCCATCATCGCCAGCTCGCAGCCGCCGCCGAGCGCGAAGCCGGCGACCGCGGCGATGGTCGGCTTGCGGCACTTGGCCAACCGCTCCCACTTCGCGGTGATGAAGTTGGAATTGTAGACATCCATATAAGAGAAGCCCGCCATCTCCTTGATGTCGGCGCCGGCGGCGAAGGCGCGCTCCGACCCGGTGACGACGATGGCGCCGATGGCTTGATCGGCTTCGAACTCGTCGAGAGCCTTGCCCAGCTCGGTCACCAGCTGGTCGCACAGCGCGTTCAGCGCCTTCGGACGGTTCAGCGTGATCAGGCCGACCGGGCCGCGGGTCTCGACGAGGATGGTTTCATAGGACATGGCTGCAGCACTCTCCCGATGGGGCGAGCCCGGTTGCCTCCGGGACTCGTGGTTGTTGAGATGTTCGATCCTGAACTGGCGCGAGTATGGCGGGTGTCCCCGCGATCAGCGCGGCGTCAAAGTGAAGCGGACGGCGGTCGCGGCCTTCTGCCCGGCGCCTTGGCCGGCCGGTTTGGGGAACTCCAGCCGCAATTCCTCGCCCTCGCGGACGAAGACGCGGTCGGCGGTCCGGCGCCAGCCAAGTTGCGGCAGCGTCTGGTCGTAGAAGGCCAGAACCGCCTGACGCGGCACCTCGCCCGACAGCACGGCCTGGACGATCCGCCCGCCCGGCTTATCGAAGACCAACGGTTCCGATTCGGCGGTCGCCAGCCCGGGCATCACCGGAACGTCGGTGAAACCGGGGACGAACGGCCCGGACTCGGCAACAGCCGGTTGGGCCGCAAGTGCCGGAGGAATGGGAACGAGGAAGCTCCCCAGGCCCGCGACCGCGGGGCCGGCAAGGAGGAAAGCGGCGGACGCCGCCCGGAGCATGGCCGGTAGAGCCGTCATGCCCCAGCTATATCACCGTTGGCGCGCCGCACAAAAGAAAGTCGATCGGCCTGACTGTACAATCCGCTGAACGCCCCCCGTTCGGGCGCGGTCGCAGTCGCAATCGGGGCAGCCCTCCCCCTCCCGGTCGTAGACGGCGAACTGGTGCTGGAAGTATCCCAGCTCCCCCGACGCCTGCCGGTAGTCGCGCAAGGAGGAGCCGCCGGCGGCGATCGCGCGCTCCAGCACCTCGCGCACCGCTGTGGCGAGACGGTCGACCTCCTCGGGCCTGAGGCTGGCGGCGGTGCGGGTCGGCAGGATGCCGGACTGGTACAGCGCCTCCGACACATAGATGTTGCCGAGACCGGCGACGATGCTCTGGTCGAGCAGGGCCGCCTTGATCGGGGTGATCTTGCCGGCCAGCCGGCGGGCGAGGTCGGGGCCGGAGAACTCGTTGCCCAGCGGCTCCGGTCCCAGGTTGCGCAGCATCGGGTGATCGCCCAGCGCGTCGGCCACCGTCAGGTCCATCAGCCCGAAGCGGCGGGCGTCGTTGAAGGTCACCACGGTCCCGGCGTCGGTCTCGAACACCACATGGTCGTGCTTGTCGAAGACGTCCGGCCGTTCCGGCGCGATGATCATCCGGCCCGACATGCCGAGATGGGCGATCAGCACGCCGCCGTCGTCCAGATGCATCAGGATGTATTTGGCCCGCCGCCGCACCGACTCGACGCGCCGGCCGGTCAGCCGCTCGCAGAAGCGTGGCGGGAAGGGGGTGCGCAGGTTGGGCCGCCGCTGCTCCACACGGACCAGCCGCCGGCCTTCGAGATGCGGGGCGAGGCCCCGGCACACCGTCTCGACTTCGGGAAGTTCAGGCATCGGCAGAGTGTGGGGTGGGTGGGATGGATGTTAAAGCCCTCACCGATACTCCTTGAACCGCTCGGTCGCCTGGATCAGCGCAGCGCGGATGCCGGGTTCCATGGCGGAGTGGCCGGCGTCCGGGACGATGCGGTAGTCGGCCTCCGGCCAGGCGCGGTGCAGCGCGTCGGCGGAGATCACCGGGCAGACGATGTCGTAGCGGCCCTGGACGATCACCCCCGGCAGATGGCGGATGCGGGAGACGTCGCGCAGCAGCTTGTCCTCCGGCGTGAAGCGGTTGGAGCGGAAGTAATGCGCCTCGATCCGCGCCAGCCCCAGGGCATGGCGGTCCTCGCCGCTGGCGGCGATCAGGTCGGGTGACGGCAGCAGGGAGGAGCAGCTGCCCTCATAGACGCTCCACACCCGCGCCGCGGCCATGCGCACCATCGGGTCGGACGAATCGAGCCGCTTCCAATAGGCCTCCAGCAGATCGTCGCGCTCGTCCTCCGGGATGTGGCCGGCGAAGGCGGCCCAGGCCTCGGGGAAGAGGATGCGCATGGAATAGAGGAACCAGTCGATCTCCGCCTTCCGCATCAGGAAGATGCCGCGCAGGATCAGGCCCAGGCAGCGGTCGGGATGGGTCTGGGCATAGGCCAGCGCCAGCGTCGAACCCCAGGAGCCGCCGAACAGGTGCCAGCGCTCGATGCCGAGATGCCGGCGCAGGGTCTCGATGTCCTCGACCAGCCGTTCGGTGGTGTTCTCGCGCGTTTCACCCAGCGGCGTGGAACGGCCGGCACCGCGCTGGTCCATCACGACGATGCGGTAATGGCCGGGGTCGAAGAAGCGGCGATGGGTGGGCGAGGCACCGGCCCCCGGCCCGCCATGCAGGAACATCACCGGCACGCCGCGCGGGTTGCCCGCCTGCTCCCAATAGACCGTGTGGATCCCGTCGACGGCGAGCGTGCCGGTCTGGAACGGGTCGATGGGCGGATAGAAGTCGCTGCGGGGCATGGCCATGCATCCAGTGGTCCGGGCCACAAGTGTAGAGGAGCCACCGGGGCTTACGCCAGCGCGACGAAGTCGTGAAACGACACGCCAAACGACAAAGGCCGCCCGAAGGCGGCCTTGCGTGTCGCAACATGTCTTTCCAGAGAAGATGGCGCGCCCGAAGAGATTCGAACTCCTGACCCTCAGATTCGTAGTCTGATGCTCTATCCAGCTGAGCTACGGGCGCGCTGTGTCGTCTTCCCTGTCGGCGTCGGCGGCAGGCCGTCGGCGTCGAGGCGCGCAACCTACTCAAAAGCTTCACCGGGCGCAAGCGCTTTTCTTCAGAAAATTTTCGCCGCGTCGCCCGGCCCGTTTCCGCCTACAGCCGGTCGGCGAGGCCGGCACACTCCAGCACCACGCCGCGCCGGGCGAAGGCGGCGAACAGGCCGCGCACCGCCTCGCGATGGGCCGGTGGAATGCGCAAGGGGCGCGGCCTGGTGAAGAAGTTGCAGAAGGACTCGCCGGCGGTGAACTGGGTGCGACCGCCGGGGCTGCGCCAGTCCGTGTCGGCCCCCAGGTCGAGCAACGCCGTGGCGCTCGCCCAGCTCATGCTCTCCACCGCCGCCAGGAGCGGCGTCGAATTGCCCCATACGACATTGAGATCGACCCCGGCGCGGGCCAGCAGCCGCAGATGCTCCGGCTGGTCGGAGCGCACGGCCTCGTGGATCACCGGCTTGTCGTTGCTCCCACGGGCATTGGGATCGGCGCGCCCGGCCAGCAGGACGCGGGTGAAGGCGGGGTCCTCCAGGCGCACCGCATACATCAGCGGCGGTTCGCCCCCCGCCGTCTTGACGTTGGCGTCGGCGCCGGCGGCCAGCAGCGCCTTGGCCGTCTCGTTCGTCGGAGCGGGAAAGATGAAGAAGATCGGACGGAAACCGTCGCGGCCGACGCCGTTGGGGTCGACACCGCCGCGCAGAGCCTCGACCACCTTCGACACGCGGCCTTCCTGCACGTCGTCGGCCAGGGCCGCCAGCTTCGGATCGTCGAAATAGCGGCTGGTGTCCAGTCTGCGGGCGGTGGCGCCCATGGCGTTGCTCTCCTGACTCATTGCACATCCGGCGGCGAGGACGACCGCCAGCATCACACGGAAGACCTGCCGGCGGATCATCCGGACGCACCCTGCCCCGATGCCTCTTGCCCCGGTGTATCCTGCAGAGTGGCGACGTCCTCGCTCTTCTCGCGTTCTATGCCGTTGATGACGCTGAGGATCGAATGCTGACCGCCCGGGCTGGTCATCGGCACCGGCTGGCCCGCATCGTCGAGCGCCGGGACGGTGACGACCGGCCCGATGGCCGGCGGCAGCAGGTTGCCCTGGCTGACGAGGTTCTTCAACGCGCGGGGGAAAGCGGTGGTTCCGCCCTCCACCAGCTGGCGCGTGTCGGGCGAGAGGAACGGGAAGCCCAGCTTGTCGGCGATGAAGTTGCCGGCGGCCACCGGCATGCCGATCCCGGACCCCAGACCGCCGGCCAGCAGCCCGACCCCCGATTGCAGGGCGGCGGAATTCTGGACGCCGGTCAGGGGGTCGCCGGGTGTCCGGAACTGCAGGAAGTCCGAAGGATCGCCGGTGTCGCCGCCGACCGTCTTCGGATTGAGGCCGGCCGCGTTGAACATCATGCCGGTCAGGCCGCCGGACACGCCCGCCGCCTGCGCCTTGCCGCCGCCGAGCGAATGGCCGGTGACCAGGACGTCGGGGCCGAGCTTGTTGGCGACGTTGGTGCCGAGTTGGGCGGCGGCCTTGTACTGGATCGTATCGCCCCCCAGCGCCTGATCCATGTTGGTCTGCAGATCCTCCATCTCGCTCGGCACCGTGCCGCGGAAGGCGAGGACCGTCTGCTGCCCGCCCGGCCAGTCCGCCGGCGTGCGGTAGATCGTGGCCTTGGCGTCGCGCAGCAGCGCCGGATCGATGCCGGCGTTGTCCAGTTCCGAGTCGCTCATGGCCGTCCAGCCGAGCGGCGGATCGTTCCTGGGCGGCTTGCCGTACTGATCGTAGGTGTCGCCCGACAGGCGGGCCAGTTCGACCGCCCGGTTGTCGCGGGCCAGCCGTTCGGCCGCCGCCTTCTGCGCCGGCGTGCTGCCGGCGCCGCGCCCCTTGTCGATCAGGGACTGGCGCTGGTTCAGCCGGTCGATCTTGGCCTCGACCGAGTTCGGACAGGCTTCGACCACCCGCTGGCGCGGTGCGCGGGCCGGGGACAGCTGCTCTTTCGCCGCCTTGTAGAGGCGGCCGACCACCGGCTGCGACTCCATCGCCTTGTCGGCGAGATAAGCGGTGCCCTGGACCGCCGCCTTCCCGGTCTCGGCGGCGGCGCGCACGCCGAAGCCGGCAACGCGGCCGGTGGCCTTGGCGGTCTCGACCACCGCATCGCTCGTGGCACTGGCCGCCGATTTGACCATATCGGCCGCCGCCGAAGCGGCGGCCTGTGCGGAGGCGGCGGCCCGCACCGCGGCCTGCCGGGCGGCGTCGGAGGCCGCCGCATAGGCTTCGGCCAGGGCATCGCCCCAGCTCATGGCGTGCCGTCCTTCCGGTCGTCCGCCAACAGCGCGAAGAGGGTCAGGGCGGTGCGCTCGACCGCATCGGCCTTGTCGGTCGGCGTCAGCGCCGGATCGTTCAGGATTTGGGACATGGCCGGAAAGCGGCGATCGAAGTCGATGCCCATCGTCCAGGCGGTGACGATGTAGCGGCCGAGATCGCGCTCCGTCTCCAACCCATATCCTCGCGCCCGCTCATATTGCTGGCGCAGGGTCTGCTGGCCCTCGGCAGCGTCGAGAACCGGGCCGGCCTTGGGGTCCGACTGTGTCAGGATGCGGATCATCTTCCGCAGGAAGCCTTCCACCGCCAGCGTTTCGACCTGCCGGTCCGAAAGCGTGAGACCGGTTGCCATGCCCCTCTCTATCAACTCGCCAAAAAACCGGATCGGAGTTCGACAGTAAGGGAGCAACCGAAGACGCAACAGCAATTTCAGAGGGCATAGGCCGGGCGGCCGAGCTGGCCCGAACCGACGGCCCAAGTCCGGCGCAAGACGGGTCGGCAAAAAGTTGGGCCGGCAAAAAGTTGGACCGACACAGGAAGGACGGCGAAGCCCGAAAACAGAAAAAGCGGCCGAAGGGCCGCCTGCTGTCAAATTATCGAGTTTTCAGGACCTGTATTCGAAGCAGAATGGCGCGCCCGAAGAGATTCGAACTCCTGACCCTCAGATTCGTAGTCTGATGCTCTATCCAGCTGAGCTACGGGCGCGCTGTGTATTCTGCGGCGGTCGGCAGTGTTACCGTCCGTCCATCCCGGCGTCGGCGGCGGGCCGTCGGCGTCGAGGCGCGCAACATACTCAAAGCCCCCCTGCCCCGCAAGCGCTTTTTTCACGAATTTTCGGCGGACCTGCGGCGTCGGGGCATGGGCATGCAAACAGCCCCCGATTGCCGCGCGGCGGCGGCTGGGTTATACAGTCCGCTTGCTGTTTTTGGAGAGTCAGTACCGTGGCCGAAGCCCCCTTCAACAAGCATTTCCCGGTGTCGTGGGAAGAGCTCCACCGCAATGCCAAGGCGCTGGCCTGGCGCCTGATCGACCGCGGCCCGTGGAAGGGCATCATCGCGATCACCCGCGGCGGCATGGTTCCTGCGGCGATCATCGCGCGCGAGCTTGAGATCCGCATGATCGACACCGTCTGCGTCTCCAGCTACGACCACCAGCAGCAGCGCAACGCGACGGTGCTGAAGGGCGTCGAGGGCGCCAACGCCGGTGACGGCGACGGCTGGCTGATCATCGACGATCTGGTGGACACCGGGAAGACGGCGGAAGTCGTGCGCAAGATGCTGCCCAAAGCGCATTTCGCCACCGTCTACGCCAAGCCGGCCGGCCGGCCGCTGGTCGACACCTTCATCACCGAAGTCAGCCAGGACACCTGGATCCACTTCCCCTGGGACATCGAGCTGCAGTTCTCGCAGCCGATCGCCAAGCTGCGCAACAGCTGAACGGCCCTGTCCACGGCGCGGCCGCCCGCATCCGGCGAGGGGGCCGCGCCGAGGCCCATATCTTGTCCGGGTCATTACATAAAAATTTACCGTTTGCGTCCTAAATGACGCGCGGCGGTGCCTCTGTGCTCGCCATCGCCTTTCAATATCGCGTGGCGGCCCGCGCATGACCGACGAAATACGCCCGGAAGAGCTGCACCAGGACGAGCTGCGGCACAAGATCGACGCCCTGGTGGCGCGGCTGCCGGCCAGCCTCGTCTACAGCCTGCTGAGCGAGATCGAGGGCATGGACAGCGAGCCGACCGACCGCGTCCAGCTCGTCCGCCAATATGTCATCGAGTATCTGAACCGCCAGCGCACCAACCGCGCCCGGAGGCTGTTCACCAACCTGTTCGAAGCCTTCCTGATCGACGACGACGTGCTCTATCACGGCGGCGTCGCCGTCCCCGGCATGTTGCAGCGGGTCGATGTCGGCGCCCTGTGGGAGGCGCTGAGCCGCGACGCCTTTCCGTTGCTGGCGGTGGAGGCGCAGGAGATGCTGGACGAGATGGCGCGCGGCGAGGTGATCGACCGCATCCTGCGCTCCCCCGTCGCCACGGTGATGAAGGAGCGGATGCGCGTCGCCGCGGTGAAGCATCTGGACGCCGTGCTGGCCAACAAGAAGGCGATGGAGGAGCTGCTGGCCGGCATGTCGCGCAACCGGCCGCGCCGCACCCGGCTGATGTCGGGATTCCTGGAAAAGACGCCGACCATCGATGTCAACACGCTGCGGCTGATGCATCTGGTGCTGACCCATGCCGAAGGGGCGGGGAAGCCGGTCGCCGACCGGCTGGAGGAGTTCCCCGCCAGTTGCAGCGGCGAGGCGGAGGCGAACCGGCTGGCCGACCGGCTGCTGGACGCGACGGACCAGCTGCGCGACCGCTGCGGCGACGATCTGGCCAACCTGCTGCCGCTGTCGGTGCTGACGGTGAAGCGCAACTATCCGGTGGCGGCGCTGTATATCCGCCAGAGCGGCGTCGATCCCGGCCGCGGCGACGCCATGACCGCGGCGCTGACCGGCCATTTCATCGGCGTCACCCGCGCGCTGACCGCGGCGCTGACCGTCATCCTGAAGCTGAACGACCGGGTGCCCGGTTCCGCCATCCGGCCCAGCGCCAAGGAGAAGGCGCGGCTGGAGGCGCTGGTGCAGCGTCTGGACCAGCTGGTCCACGCCGCCACCTCCGCCGGGCTGATGGAGGACCGGCGCAGCGAGCCGGCCTTCCGCAACGCCTGGACCCAGGCGGCGAAGATCATCGGGTCGCGCGTCGCCGCGGTGGCGATGGAACGCTCCGCCCAAGCGGCAGCCGCCCGGCGCCAGCCGGTGATCGACCATGCCGACATCGTCTGGCTCGACCGGCTGCTGTGGCGCTGGCAGGGGATGTCGCGCGATTTCGGTTTCGAGACCTACGATCTGGTGAAGTGGCGCGAAAGCCTGCTGGAAGAGCTGCGCGCCAATGTCGAGAAGGCGATGAAGTTCGAGGAGACCGATCCGCTGGACGAGCGGATGGAGCATCTCCTGCGCATCGACGGCATCGCCGGCGTGTTCGGCCAGCGCGTCAGCGCCTGGATCCCCACCTTCAGCCACAACATGACCCGCCTGCTGTCGCACCGGCTGGAGCGCGGCGGCGAATTGGGCGCGGAGGAGCAGGCGATCATCGACGACCTCGTCGCCACCGCGCGCACGGAGGTCGGCAAGTCGCGCTATTGGAAGAGCAACGAGCTGATGGACCTGATCGAACTGTCGGAACGGACGCGGCAGGTGGGGTGAGGGCTCACATCACCCCCGATGACCGGTGCCGCGGGTCGAGCCAGTCGCGCAAGCCATCGCCCAGCATCGTCAGCCCCATGACGCTCAGCGCGATCGCCACCCCCGGAAACACCGCCTGCAAGGGCGCGGTGAACAGGTAGGTCTGGGCATCGCCCAGCATCCGGCCCCAGCTGGGGCTTGGCGGCTGGATGCCGAGGCCGAGATAGCTCAGCGCCGCCTCGTTGACGATGGCGACGGCGAACAGCACGGTGGCCTGGACGACGACGATCCCGGCGATGTTGGGCAGCACATGCACCAGCGTCGCCGACAAGGGTCCCCGCCCCAGCGCCAGCGCCGCCCCGACGAAGGGCCGCCGCCACACCGCCAGCGCCGCGCCGCGGGTGACGCGGGCCAGCACCGCGGAGTTGAACAGCGCCAGGGCCAGCACGACGTTGACCGCCCCCGCCCCCAGCGCCGCGGTGAGCAGGATCGCCGTCAGCACGGCCGGGAAGGCGAAGACCAGATCGCCCAGCCGCGCCACCACCTCGTCGCCCCAGCGGCCGAGCGCGGCGGCGAGCAGCCCCAGCGGCACCCCGGCCGCCAGCCCCAACCCGACCGCCGCCGCGCCGACGGCCAAAGAGTTGCGGGCGCCGACCATGACCATCGACAGCACGTCGCGCCCAAAATGGTCGGTGCCGAGCCAATGGGCCGCGCTGGGCGGCTTCAGCCGGGCGATCACCCGCACCTGCTCCGCCGGGTAGGGAGTCCACAGCAGCGACAGCAGCGCCATGGCCACCAGCAGCAGGGTCAGCGCGGCGCCGAGATGAAGGGAGAGCGGAAGGCGCCGCCTCACGACGACACCCCTTTCGGCCGCGGGTCGGCGAGCGCGCAGGCGATGTCGACCAGGGCGTTCACCACCACGACGAACAGCGCCAGCAGAACGACCACCCCCTGCACCACGATCAGGTCGCGCTGGCCGATGGCCTGATAGAGCAGCCGGCCCAGCCCCGGCAGAGTGAAGACATTCTCGACCACCACCGCGCCCGCCACCAGGAAGGAAATCTGCAACCCCAGCACCGTCGCCACCGGGATCAGCGCGTTGGGCAGGGCGTGGCGCAGCAGGACCGCGGTGCGACTGACGCCCTTGGCGCGGGCGGTGCGGATGTGGTCCTCGGCCAGCGTGTCGAGCACGGCGGTGCGGGTGACGCGGGCGAGGATGGCGGCCTCCGGCAGCGCCAGCGCCAGCGCCGGCAACAGCAGCGCGTGCAGGGCCGGGCCAATGCCGCCGCCCCAGCCGGGCCCAGTCCAACCAGGGAATCCGCCGGCCGGGAACCAGTGCAGGGTCAGGGAGAACAGCAGGATCAGCAGGATGGCGATCCAGAAACTGGGCATCGACACGCCGAGCTGCGAGAAGCCCAAAACTGCCCAATCCCCGCCCCTGCCCCGCTGCGCCGCCGCCAGCAGGCCGAGCGGCAATGCCAGCGCCGTGCTGATGACCAGCGACAGCAGGGCCAGCGGCAGGGTCACCGCCAGCCGTTCCGCCACCAGTTCCGCCACCGGGCGGGCGTAGGTCAGGCTGACGCCCAGGTCGCCGCGGGCAAGCGCGCCGGCCCACTGCAGGTAGCGGGTAAGGACGGGCTGGTCGAGCCCCATCTGGCCGCGCAGCGCCGCCAGCGTGTCGGGCTGCGCATTTACGCCCAGCATCAGCAGGGCCGGGTCGCCCGGAACCAGCTGCAGCACCGCGAAGACCACGATGCTGGCCAGCCAGACGGTGACGATCAGGCTGACCAGCCGTCGCAGCAGGAACGCAAGCACGCGGGTCTATCCTTACTTGGCCTTACCTGGCTTACGTTACTTCCAGGAAACGCCGGTGACGTCGTTGGCCTGGACCGGGCGGTTCACCCACATGCCGGTCAAGCCGGCCTTCTGCACCGTCACCGACGGCAGCATGAAGAGGAAGCCGTTGACCGCATCCTCCGCCAGCACCTTCTGCTCCTCGCCATAGAGCGCGTTGCGCTTGGCCGGGTCCTGGGTGCGGTTCAGCTCGTCGTTCAGGGCGTTGAAGCGCTCGCTCCTGTAATTGAAATAGTAGTCGGGCCGGGCGTAGATGTCGATGTCCAGCGGTTCGGTATGGGCGATCATGGTCAGGTCGTAATCCTTGCCCTTGAACGTCTTTTCCAACCACGCCGCCCATTCCACCGGCTCGATCTTCGCGCGGATGCCGACCTCCGCCAGCATGGCGGCGACCAGTTCGCCGCCGCGCCGCGCATAGGGCGGCGGCGGCAGGCGCAGCGTGGTGTCGAAGCCGTTGGGATATCCCGCTTCGGCCAGCAGCGCCTTCGCCTTGGCCGGGTCGTAGGGGTACAGGCCGGTCAGATCGACATAGCCCTCGCGGTGCGGCGGGAAATGGCTGCCGATGGCGACGCCGTTGCCATAGAGCACGCCGTCGATCAGCGTCTTGCGGTCGATGGCATGGGCCATGGCGCGGCGGACGCGGACATCGTCGAAGGGCTTGCGGGCGTTGTTGGTCGACAGGATCGTCTCGCCCTCGGTCGAGCCGACCGTGACCACGAATTTCGGGTCGTTGCGGAACTCGGGCAGCGCCTCGTAGGTGCTGAACAGGGTGAAGGCGTCGATGTCGCCGGCCTTCAGCGCCGCCACCTGGGCGGCGGGGTCGCTGATGAAGCGGAAGGTCACGCGGTCGAGCTTCGGCTTCATGCCGTCGTAGTCCGGGTTACGGACCAGCACGACGCGGTCGCCGGCGACCCAGCGGTCGAACTTGAAGGGACCGGTGCCGACCGGCTTCTGCTTGTTGGTCGCTGCCGATTCCGGGGCGACGATGGCGGCGTCGCCGCTCGCCATGTGAAACAGGAACAGGCCGTCGGGGCGCGACAGGGTGACGACCACCGTCTGCGGATCCGGCGTCTCCACCTGGGAGATCGGGGCGAAATAGGCCTTCTGGGCGTTGACGGAATCAGCGGCGCGCGCGCGATCCAGCGTGAACTTCACGTCGGCGGAATCGGCGGTGGTTCCGTCATGGAACTTGGCATTCGGGCGCAGGGTGAAGCGGTAGGTCAGCCCGTCGTCCGACACCGTCCAGCGTTCCGCCAGACCGGGAACCAGCTTGCCGTCGGCATCGACGCGCAGCAGCGGTTCGAACAGGTTGGCGTAAGTGACTTCTTTGATGGCGCCGGCCGCGCCGGCGGTCGGGTCCAGATGCGGCGGCTCCAGCGCCATGCCGACGACGAGGTCGGTGCGCGGCTGGGCCGTTGCCGTCAGGGACGTGGCGGCCAGCGCCAGCGCTGCTGCGGCAGCCAGGGTGAAACGCTGCTTGGCGGTCGACATGGTTGGCAAACTCCCCCGTCTCGTCGTTATCGACGTTCTCTTTGCCGCGATGATGCGGTGCGGCGCGGGAGAGCGCAAGCGAAGCCGCCACGCTATTCCACCCACCAGCTTTCCAGCATCGGGCCATAAAGCGGGGTGACGGCGGGACGGTGCAGGGTCGACCAGCGGGCGATGCGGTCGACCGGACTGTGGAACAGCGGGACCATGTAGTGCCCCCACAGCAGAACGCGGTCGAGCGCCTGCACCCGGCCGACCAGCGCGCCCCGCGTCGTGGCGGCGGCGATCGAGCGGGCGAGCGCATCGACCACCGGGTCGCGGATGCCGGCAAGGTTGCGGCTGCCCTCCTGTCCAGCCGCATCGGATCCGTAATAATAGAGCTGCTCGTTGCCCGGCGACAGGCTGGACGCCCACCAGCGCATTGTCATATCGAAATCGAAACCGTCCAGCCGGGCCTGGAACTGGGCACTGTCCACCGTGCGGACGCGCGCCTCGATCCCCAGCGGTTCCAGCGAGCGGGCGAACTCCAGCGCCACCCGTTCCTCCGCCGGATCGGACAGGAGGATTTCGAAGGCGAAACGGTTTCCCGCCGCATCGGCCAGCCGGCCGTCGCGCACCCGCCAGCCGGCCTGCTCCAGCAGCCGCATCGCCTCGCGCCTGTTGGCCCGCAGGCCGGCGGGACCGGCGGCGTTGGCGTTCCCGCTGTCGGGCAGGGTGAAGGGCCTGGTGAAGAGATCGGGCGGCAGGCGGTCGCGGAACGGCTCCAGCGCCTGCAATTCCTCGCCGTCCGGCAGGCCGCGGGCGGCGAGTTCGGAGTTGGGGTAGAAGCTGACGGTGCGGGTCAACAGACCGTGGAACAGGTTGCGGCCGATCCAGTCGAAATCGGTCGCCATCCCCAGCGCCCGGCGCACCCGGACATCGGCGAAGATCGGCCGGCGGGTGTTGAAGATCAGGCCGCGCGCCGGTTCGGGGCGGTGGTTCGGCAACTCCTCGCGGATGATGCGGCCGTCGCGTAGGGCCGGGCCGTCGTAGCCGGTGGCCCATTTGGCCGGATCGCTTTCGTAACGAACATCGCCCTGTCCCGCCTTGAAGGCCTCGAGCGCCACGGAGTCGTCGCGGTAATAGTCGAATTCCAGACGGTCGGCGTTGAACTGGCCGACGCGGGTCGGCAGATCGCGGCCCCAATAGTCGCGCACCCGCTCATAGACGATGCGGCGGCCGGGATCGACCGCGGCGACGCGGTAGGGGCCACTGCCCAGGATCGGTTCCAAGGTCGTCCGGCTGAAATCGCGCCCTGCCCAGAAGGCCTTGGGATGGATCGGCATCAACCCCATCAGCAACGGCATCTCGCGGTCGATGCTGCCGTCGGGGTTGGAGGCGAAGGCGAAGTGGACGGTCTGCGGGTCGGGCGCCTCGGCCGCCGTGACCTTGGCGTAGAACAGGCGGCGGTTGGGGGTGCCGTGCTGCCGCTGCGCCTCCAGCGAGAACAGCACGTCGGCGGCGGTCACCGGCGTGCCGTCATGCCAACGCGCCTTGGGGTTGATGTGGAAGGTGACGGCGGAGCGGTCGTCCGCCACCTCCACCCGGTCGGCCAGCAGGCCGTAGAGCGAGAAGGGCTCGTCCCACGACCGCGTCAGCAGCGTTTCGAAGACATAGCCCATGCCCAGCGCCGGCACGCCCTTGACGATGTGCGGGTGCAGGCTGTCGAAGCTGCCGGTCACCGCCTGCCGGATGGTGCCGCCCTTCGGCGCCACCGGGTTGACGTAGGGGAAGGTGGTGAAGTCCGGCGGCAAGGCCAGGTCGCCATGCATGGCGATGCCGTGATGGGGGGACTCGGCCAGCGCCGGATGGGGCGCCAGCAGAGCCAGGAGAGTTAGGAGAAGGACGATCGGGCGGGCCATGACCGGCAGGGTTGCCGCTTTGCCGCACCTGCGCAAGAGCCAGCGCAAGTTCCTTGGACTCAGGGTGCGTTCCGCCTAAACTCCCGCCCCGCGTGGCGCCGGACCGGGCATCGGCGCCAAAACAAGAACGTGCCCTGAATACGCCAGTCGAAGGAACGCGATACATGGATCTGAGCAAGCTCGCCGCGGGCAAGAATCCCCCCTGGGACGTCAACGTCGTCATCGAGATCCCGATCGGCGGCCAGCCGGTGAAGTACGAGGTCGACAAGGAATCGGGCGCGGTGTTCGTCGACCGTTTCCTGCACACCGCCATGTTCTATCCCTGCAACTACGGCTTCATCCCGCACACCCTGTCGGGTGACGGCGACCCGGTGGATGTCTGCGTCGTCGGCCAGCACGGCGTCGTTCCGGGCGCGGTCCTGCGCTCTCGCCCCATCGGCGTCCTGTACATGGAGGACGAGGCCGGCGAGGACGAGAAGCTGCTGGCCGTTCCGGTCGACAAGCTGCACCCGTTCTACACCGACGTGAAGGACTACACCGACCTGCCGTCCATCGTGATCGAGCAGATCGCCCACTTCTTCGAGCACTACAAGGATCTCGAGAAGAACAAGTGGGTGAAGGTCCGCGGCTGGGGCAACGCCGAAGAGGCCGCCAAGAAGATCGAGGAAGGTCTGGCCCGCGCCCTGGAAGCCAACAAGGGCAATCCGGGTCCGGTGGTCTGAGGGTAGTAGTTTGAACCGTGTGGCCTCAGCCAGGATGACTTGAGGCCACGCGGTCGGGCATGCATCTCCTCGCCTCCGGCATATCCGCCGGCAGTGCGGGGAGATAGCCCAGCCCTTCAAGCGTCCGTCGCACGGCGAGAACCAGCGGCGTGTGCGGCTCCTCACCCAGGAGGGCCAGCAGGCGGCGGTTGTCGAGCCGAACCGGCTGTTGCCACAGATAGCGCATCTCGCCAAGTTCGCGGAACAGCGGCACCGCCAGACCGGCCAGCCGCAGCAGCCACCAGGGCATCCGCCGCACCGGCAGGTCCGGTTCGCCGAAAGCGCGGGCGATCGCCGCGACCATCCGGCTGCCGTCGGCATCCCAATGGCCATCCATGTGGAACATCGCGTCGTCGCCCAGAGCGGCCTCGCGGTCGAGCAGGCGCATCGCCGTTTCCGCCACATCGGGCAGATAGGCCCACTGGTGACCGATCCCCGGCTGGCCCGGCTGGTTGATGCGGGTCGGCGGCTTCCCGGGCGTCAGCAACCCCTGGCTGAACCAACTGTTGCCGGCCTTGGGACCAAAGAAGTCGCCGCAACGCAGGATCAGCAACTTCGCCCCCTGCCCCACCGCGCGGTGCAGGCGGCGTTCCATCTCCACCCGGATCGCCCCCTTGCGGGTCAGCGGGTTCTGCGCCGCGGTTTCCGGGATCAGCGGGAAGACGTCGGGGCCGTAGTTGTAGACAGTGCCGGGCAGCAGGATGCGGGCGCGGTTGGCGCAAGCCGCGGCGATGCTGTTGTCGAGCATGGGTAGAACCAACTGGTCCCAGTGCCGGTAGGCCGGCGGATTGACCGCATGGACGATCAGCGCCGCCCCCTCGGCCGCCGCCATCACATCGCCGGCATTCATCGCGTCGCCGACCATCCACTCGATGTTGCCCGGAGGCAGGCTCTCCGCCGGTTTGCGGCGCAGGCCGCGAACCCTCCAGCCGCGCACCGCCAGCGCCCGCGCCATTTCGCCGCCGACCCCGCCGGTCGCTCCCAGAACCAGGGCCGTCCTGCCTATGCCGGTCGCCTGTCGTGCCATCGCCGCCTCCATCGCTCTTGCGCTTGGTGATGGGGAAAGGATGGGGCGAGGGATGGCTGAACGGAATTGTCGAACTGCGGCGAGTCGCTATACTGAAATCGATGAACCCGCCGCCCCCCAGTTGGGACCTCTATCGCAGTTTCCTGGCGGTGATCCGTGAAGGATCGCTGTCGGCGGCGGCGCGCGCCCTGGGGTTGACGCAACCGACGCTGGCCCGCCACGTCGCGGCGCTGGAGGAGGCGGTCGGCGGTTCCCTGTTCGTGCGCTCGCCGCGCGGGCTCGATCCCACCGATGCGGCGCTGGCCCTGAAGCCGCAGGCGGAGGCGCTGGACGCGGCGGCGGCAAGTCTGTGGCGAACGGCGTCGGGCTGGGGGGCGGAGGTGCGCGGCACCGTGCGGGTCACCGCCAGCGAGGTGGTGGGCGCCCGCATCCTGCCGGCGGTCCTGGCCGCGCTGCGGGAACGCCACCCGGCGCTGGAAGTCGAGCTGGTGCTGTCCAACGGCATCGACAATTTGCTGCAACGCGACGCCGATGTCGCCGTGCGGATGGTGGAGCCGGACCAGCAGGCGTTGCTGGTGCGCCGCATCGGCAGCATCGCGCTGGGGCTGCATGCCCACCGGCGCTATCTCGACCGCCACGGCGTGCCTCAGTCACTGGAGGATCTCGACGGCCACAGCCTGATCGGCTTCGACCGCGAGACGCCGGACATCCGCGCCCTAATGCAGCGGGTGCCGGGCCTAATCCTGCCCCGCTTCGCCCTGCGCACCGACAGCCATCTGGCCCAGTTGTCCGCCATCGAGGCCGGATACGGCATCGGCATCTGCCAGGTCCCGCTGGCGCGGCGGAATCCCGATCTGGTCCGGCTGCTGGCCGACCGCTTCGAACTGCCGATGGGGGTGTGGGTCGCCATGCACGAGGATCTGCGCTCCACCCCGCGCTGCCGTGCCGTCTTCGACGGGTTGGTTGCCGGGCTGGCGGATCACGTGAGGTAGCGTCAACTGGTCCACCCCATGCGGCGTTCCACCCCGTCGGCAGCCTCCTTCAGGATTTCGGCGCTGTGGCGGAGCGCGGCTTGCTCCTCCGCCGACAGGTTGGGCAGGACGGTGTCCACCACGCCGCCGGCGCCGATGACACGCGGCAGCGACAACACCACCTGCGGCACCCCGCAGACATCGTCGGTCAGCATGGCGCAGGTCGCCACCAGCCGTTCGTCGGCGCCGATGGCCGACACCAGCCGGGCCAGCCCGCCGGCGATGCCGAAGGCAGTGTGGCCCTTGCCGTTGATGATCCGGTAGGCGGCGCGGCGCACCCCCTCGTCGATGGCGGCGCGGTCCTCCGCCGTCAGGCTGCGGTGGAGCTGGGCAGCCGCTTGCTCGACGGACAAGCCGGCGACGGTGGCGCTCGACCACAGCAGAACCTCCGAGTCGCCATGCTCGCCCACCACATGGGCATGGACGGAACGCGGCGTCACCGCCAGTTGCTCGGCCAGCAGGGCGCGGAAGCGCGCGGTGTCGAGCACGGTGCCGGAGCCGATGACCCGGTTGCGCGGCAACCCGCTGATCCGGGTGGCGATCTGCGTCATCACGTCCACCGGGTTGCTGGCGACCAGCAGCACCGCGTCGGGAGCCGCCTTCAGCACCTCCGGGATGATGGCGCCGAACACCTTGGCGTTGCGCTCCAGCAGTTCCAGCCGGGTTTCGCCAGGCTTCTGGGCGACACCGGCCGACAGCACGACCACCCCCGCCCCCTCCAGCGCGGCGTATGAGCCGGCGCGGACGGTGACGGCATGGGTGAAGGGCACGGCATGGGCGATGTCCTGCGCCTGGGCCTGGGCCAGCGCCTCGTTCATGTCGACCAGCACGACCTCGCTCGCCGCACCGGTGGTCACCATGGCGAAGGCGGCGGTGCTGCCGACGAACCCGGCCCCGACGATTCCGACCTTCATGAACAGGCTCCTTTGCGCAAGTTGGCGTGCGGTTAGCCGACAGCTTGGCGGCGGTCGGCGTCCCGCCGCAAGAGCGCATCGGACCGCTTGCGGCTTTTGGTGGGCGGTTTTGCATAGGCGCGACGAAACGCCCCCTTGCCCAATGGTCATACCAGCCCGTAATGTTGCGCCGCAGCAAATGGCGGGGATGAAAGTCCGGGCTTGCGCTGTTCGTCATCAAAACCGTCGGCATCCCGTGGCAGACTGGGACCGGCGCCTTTTCCCAGCACCGGATCCGGTCATGACCGTTCGCAACCTCGACAAGCTGTTCAAGCCCGCCTCGATCGCCCTGGTCGGCGCCAGCCGCAAGCCCGGAACGGTGGGGGCCGTGGTGGCCCGCAACCTGTTCCAGGCCGGATTCGACGGGCCGGTGATGCCGGTCAACCCGACCGAACGCGCGGTGGAAGGGGTGCTGACCTACAAGACGGTGGACAGCCTGCCGATCACGCCGGACCTGGGCGTCATCTGCACCGCCCCCGACACAGTGGCGGCGACCATCGACGCGCTGGGCAAGCGCGGGACCAAGGCCGCCATCGTCATGACCAACGGCATGTCGGCCGAACAGACGCAGGCGATGCTGGAGACGGCGAAGCCCTATCTGATGCGGGTGCTGGGGCCGAACAGCCTGGGCGCCATGGTGCCGGGCCGCGGCATGAACGCCAGCTTCGCGCCGGTGGCGCCCCGCAAGGGCGACGTTGCGCTGGTGGCGCAAAGTTCCATGGTGCTGACCTCGGTCGCCGACTGGGCGACCTCGCGCGGGATCGGCTTCTCGCATCTGGTGTCGCTGGGCGACCGCGGCGACGTCGATTTCGGCGACCTGCTGGACTATCTGGCCTCCGACGTCACTGTGCGCGCCATCCTGCTCTATATCGAGAGCATCACGCACGCCCGCAAATTCATGTCGGCCGCCCGCTCCGCCTCGCGCCAGAAGCCGGTGATCGTCATCAAGGCCGGCCGGTCCGACGAGGCGCAGGAGGCCGCGGCGTCGCACACCGGGGCGCTGGCGGTGTCGGACGCCGTCTATGACGCGGTGTTCCGCCGGGCCGGCGTGCTGCGGGTGAACGATCTGGCCGAACTGTTCGACGCCGCCGGCACGCTGGGAACCGGGGTGCCGATCACCGGCGACCGGCTGGCGATCCTGACCAACGGCGGCGGCATGGGCGTGATGGCCACCGACAAGCTGATCCAGGCCGGCGGCCAGCTCGCCGCCCTGGCGCCGGAGACGCAGGAGGCCCTGGCCAAGGCGCTGGGTCAGCCGCCGGGCGGCACGCCCTTCCGCAACCCGCTGCGCATCGGCGCCGACGCCACGCCCAAGCGCTATGCCGAGGCGCTGAACGCGCTGATGCAGGACAGCGGCAACGACGCGGTGCTGGTCCTGCACTGCCCGTCCGCCCTGACCGACAGCGAGGCCATCGCCCAGGCGGTGGCGGAGACGGTGCAGGCCAACAAGGCGCGCCGCCACCCGGTGCTGACCAGCTGGATCGGCGACCAGTCGGCGATGGAAGCGCGCAAGCTGTTCGCCGACAGCCGCATCCCGACCTACAACGGCCCGTCCGACGCGGTGCGCGCCTTCATGCATCTGGTGCGCTACCGCCGCAGCCAGCAGCTTCTGATGGAGACCCCGCCGTCGGTGGCGGAGGATTTCCAGCCCGACGAGATCACCGTGAAGAAGGTGGTCTCCCGCGTCATGGCCGAGAAGCGCGAGTGGCTGAGCGAGTATGAGGCCAAGCGCGTGCTGGCCGCCTACGGCATCCCGGTTGTCGACACCCGCGTCGCCGAGACGCCAGAGGAGGCGGCGAACGCCGCCCGCGTCATCGGCGGCCCGATCGCGCTGAAGATCCTGTCGCACGACATCACCCACAAGTCCGACGTCGGCGGCGTCGCGCTGGGCCTGACCGGCCCGGACGAGGTGCGGGCCGAAGCCGAGGCGATGCTGAGCCGCGTCGCCGAACTGGCGCCCGACGCGCGGATCGAGGGCTTCACCGTGCAGGAGATGGCCGTCCGCCCCGATGCCTACGAGCTGATTGTCGGCATGACCGAGAACGAGATGTTCGGCCCGGTCCTGCTGTTCGGCGAAGGCGGCATCGGCGTGGAGGTGGTGGAGGATTACGCGCTGGCCCTGCCGCCGCTGAACATGAAGCTGGCGGCCGAGCAGATGAGCCGCACCCGCATCCACCGCCAGCTGCAGGGCTACCGCTCGCGCGCGGCGGTCGATCTGGACGCGGTGGCGCTGACGCTGAACAAGGTCAGCCAGTTGGTGGTCGATTTCCCTGAGATCGCGGAGATGGACATCAACCCGCTGCTGGCCGACGCCGACGGCGTGCTGGCGCTGGACGCCCGCATCAAGGTCGGCGTGCCGGTGCTGGCGGGAGCGGCAAGGCTGGCGATCCGGCCGTATCCGAAGTCGCTGGAAGACCGCATCACCATCAAGGACGGCCGCCAGTTCTTCGTCCGCCCGATCCTGCCGGAGGACGAACCGCTGGTGCATCATCTGGTGGAGAACCAGACGGCGGAGGACTTGCGCCTGCGCTTCTTCGCGCCGCTGAAGCGGCTGTCTCACCAGGCGGCGGCCCGGCTGACCCAGATCGATTACGACCGCGAGATGGGCCTGATCGCCGTCGGTCCCGACCCGCAGACCGGCGAGACCATCATGTATGGCGTGGTGCGCATCACCGCCGACCCCGACAACCGCCGCGCCGAATATGCGGTGATGGTGCGGTCCGACATGAAGGGCCAGGGTCTGGGTTATATCCTGATGAACAAGATCCTCGATTACGCCCGCTCGCGCGGCATTAGGGAGGTCTATGGCGAGGTTCTGCGCGAGAACACCAACATGCTGAACATGTGCCGCGCGCTCGGCTTCGTCCGCAAGGAGAACTTGGACGAGCCGGGCGTAGTCGAGGTCCGCATCGAGCTGGGTGGCGGGCTGGCTGGCTGAGGGTTCTTATACCGGCGGTTGACTACAGCCATGGATAGGGCAATATCAGGCTTGGCAGGCAGGGGGATTCCGGCCCCCTGCCCGCCAGCCCGATGCTAGCTGAAGAGATCAAGCAGACGCTTGACGATCTCCAACGCCAGGATCAGGAGTTGGAGGATTTCCTTCATCCTCTGTTCTCCTTGTGCGCAGCGGGGATGGCGGCCAGTCCGCCATCCCGTCCGCGTCGCCACTTTGGCGCACGCATAGGTATTGCGGAAGCGCTTTTGCTCGCAAAATCAGGCTTGTGAAGGGCTGCGACGCGCTGTCGCGGGGTGCGGCTTTACGCCGGCTCCAGCACCACCTTGACGTCGGCGGGCTGGCCGAAGAAGGGGGCCGAGGTGATCAGCAGGCGGCAGCCGGCCGCGGCATAGGCGGCGGCGTTCGCCTCGGTCACGCCGCCGGCCGGGGCGACCACCGGCGGCGGGGTCAGGTGCCTTGTCGCCTCAATCACCGCGCGGGCGGCGTCGGGCGGCAGCTTTTCCAGCTGGATCACGTCGGCGCCGGCCTGCGCAAAGGCCACCGCTTCCTCCACCGATCCGACCTCCATCACGATCTTCTTTTCCGGCGCCTTGCGACGGAGGGCCGCGATCCACATCTCCGGCGGTTCGCTCAGGAAGGCGCGGTGTTCGGGGAAGACCAGCAGCGTTTCCGACAGGCCCAGCCGGTGCATCACCGCCCCGCCCGCCTGCACCGCCTTGACGCTGAGGTCCTTGGATCCTGGAAAATTCTTGCGGGTGCAGGCGACGGTGACGCCGGGAGCGGCCTCGACGATGCGCCGGGCGCGGGTGGCGATGCCGGAGGTGTATTCGACCAGGGTCTGCGCCACCTTCCAGGCCCGGTGCAGCGCCCCGGCAGGGCCGTCCGCCTCGAGGAAGACCGCGCCGGCCTCGACGGCGGTGCCGCTGGGCTCGACGCGCAGGATGCGACCGCCGGCCTTCTCCACCAGACGCGCCGCCTCCTCCGTTCCCGCCAGCACCATGGCGCCGCGGGCGGCGAAGCTCATGCGCGCCGGACGGGCGGCGATGCCAAGCGAATCCGTGGTCAGGTCGCCGTAGGGAACATCCTGCGCCAGAAGCGCGTCGAGGGCGGCGTCGGGCAGGATGGTCGTCATCGGAGTTTCCGTTATTAAAGCCAGCCGCGCCGGCGGAAGTACCAAAGCGGGACCACCGCCGACAGCACCATCAGCAGGATGGCCATCGGATAGCCGAAGTCCCAGTCCAGCTCCGGCATATGCTTGAAGTTCATGCCATAGGCCGACGCGATCAGCGTCGGCGGCATCAGCGCCACCGACACCACCGAGAAAATCTTGATGATGGCGTTCTGTTCGATGTTGATCAGGCCTAGAGTGGCGTCGAGCAGGAAATTCGCCTCGTGCGCCAGGAAGCCGGCATGTTCGGTCAGGGACCGCAAGTCGCGCGTCATCGTCTTCAGCGCGGTCTTCTGTTCCTTGTTCAGCCGGCCGCCGCTGACCGAGGTCATGAACACCACCAGCCTGTCGAGCCCGGCCAGGCTGTCGCGCACCTTGTGGGTCAGGTCGCCGGCCCGGCCGATGCCGCGCAACACGTCCTGCAACTCGTCCGGCTTCTTGGCCGCCTTGCCGAAGCCGCCGCCGTCCAGCGAATCGTCGAAGACGCGGGCCGACAGCTCGTCGATGCGGCCACCGACCAGTTCCAGCACGTCGGCCACCCGGTCGATCACCGCGTCTAGCAGGCCGAACAGCGCGCTCTCCCCCGTTGCCAGCAGTTCCGGCTGGCGGACGCAGCGGGCGGCGAAGGTGATGACCGGCAGCGGTTCGGTGTAGCGCAGCGTAATGAGATGGCGCGGGGTCAGCACGAAGGTCAGCTCGCCCTGCTCCGGGTGGGGCGAGGTGGCGCGCGAGATGATGGGAGAGGTCATGTAGAGCCCCTCCCCCTCGACATAGAGCTGGCTGGAGGCCTCGATCTCCTTCATCTCCTCGCGCGTCGGCAGGTCGCAGCCGGTCAGCGCGCCGACATGGGCGCGCTCCGCTTCGGTTGGACGCAGGAGGTCGATCCAGACCGCGCCGCCCGGCAATTCCTCGCCGAGTTCCAGCGGCTGGCGCACCACCCGCCCGTCTTCGGCACGGGCGTGGACGGTGATCAACGCGCGCTCCCCAGGGCGGCCTCTTCGGGCACCGGCGCACCGGCTGCGCGGCAGGCGGCGGCCAGCGTGTTCAGCATCAGGCAGGCGATGGTCATCGGGCCGACGCCGCCGGGGACGGGCGTGATGGCACCGGCGACCTTGACCGCCTCGTCGAAGGCGACATCGCCGACCAGACGGGTCTTGCCCGGCTCCGCCGCCGCGACGCGGTTGATACCGACGTCGATCACTGTGGCGCCGGGCTTGATCCAGTCGCCACGCACCATCTCCGGCCGGCCGACCGCCGCCACCAGGATGTCGGCGCGGCGGCATTCCTCCGGCAGATCCGCCGTGCGGGAATGGGCCATCGTCACCGTGCAGTCGGCCTGCAGCAGAAGCTGCGCCATCGGCTTGCCGACGATGTTGGAGCGGCCCAGCACCAGGGCGCGCTTGCCCTTCAGGTCGCGGCCCAGCGTGTCGCGGATCAGCAGCAGGCTGCCCAGCGGGGTGCAGGGCACGATGGCGCCCGGCTGCCCGGTGGCGAGCAGGCCGGCATTGACGACGTGGAAGCCGTCGGCGTCCTTTTCCGGGACGATGCGGGCCAGCACCTTCTGGCTGTCGATATGCTTGGGCAGCGGCAGCTGGACCAGGATGCCGTGCACGGCCGGATCGGCGTTCAGCCGGTCGATCAGGGCCAGCAGGTCGGATTCGGCCATGTCGGCCGGCTCGTGATGGTCGAAGCTGTTCATGCCGAGTTCGACCAGCGCCCGCTCCTTGGAGCGGACATAGACCTGGCTGGCCGGATCCTCGCCCACCAGCACGACGGCCAGACCGGGGGTGACGCCATGGCTGGCCTTCAGCGCCGCCACACCATCCGCCACCCGCGCACGCAGGCCGGCCGCGAAGGCCTTGCCGTCGATGATCTTCGCGTCCGCCATGCTACTCTCCACCCTCGCTACCCAAATCGTCGATCAGGGCCGACAACCGCGGCAGCAGAATTGCCGGGTCGCCAGCCACATGCAGAATCTTGTTCCGGTCGGTGGCGCCGGCCACCACCGTCAGGCTGGTCTTGGGCAGTTTCCATGCCTTCGACAACAGTTTTATGACGGCCTCGTTGGCTTTGCCGCTTTCCGGCACCGCCGTGACCGCCAGTTTCAGGACCCGACGTCCTTCTCCCTTTGCCCCGGCCATCTCGGCCGTACCGGTCACCGCGTTGCGCGACGCCTTGGGTGTCACCCGAAGTGCGACGCGCAGGCCGTCGGCGACCGCCTCGAAGGGGGAGGATGCCGCCACGGTCAGAAGCGCGGCCAGTATTGCGCCAGCAGGTTCTGGATGAAGGAGATCGCCAGCAGCACGACGATCGGCGACAGGTCCAGCCCGCCCATGTTGGGCAGGACGCGGCGGATCGGGCGCAGCACCGGTTCGGTGATGCGGTACAGGAAATCGCCGATCAGATAGACCGCGCGGTTGCGCGTGTTCACCACGTTGAAAGCCACCAGCCAGCTGAGGATCGCCGACAGGATCAGGACCCAGAAGAACAGGTCCAGGATGGTGTTGATGAGCAAATACAGCGCGATCATGCCGGGCCAGCTCCAGTGCGGTTTTTGCGACGGCCGCGCGCAGCGCACTGCGCGGCGGGCGCCAGCCTTTTCCGGGCACCCTAAGCATAAGCGCGGAGGCCTGTCCAGTACGGCGGCCCGCCGATAGCCCGAGCGGCCTGCGGCGGATCGGCCGTCCTACGCCCCATCCTGCGCCATCCCACACCCGCTTCATTTTTTCTGAATCAAGCGCTTGACAGCACCCCCCGTGATGGACAATATCCGCGCCACGCCGGGGCGACGAAGACGCCACGGTGTGAGTGTGGGGCCGTAGCTCAGCTGGGAGAGCGACGCGTTCGCAATGCGTAGGTCGGGAGTTCGATCCTCCTCGGCTCCACCAATCACCCCCAAGACATTGATTTGGTTCGAAAAAGTGCCTCAAGCGGGCCGTCGAACCCATCCTGCGGCACACTGCTGTCGCACACGGTCGCTGCCGAATCAGCCCTAACCCCCTGGAAGACCGACCCAGAACCTTCTCGACGCTGTAGCACAACGGTGTCGCACAAGCGGCGCCACACTGGTCTGTGGCTGCGCGGGACGGTCTGGCAACGGCTCTGTTGCAAAGTTTGAAAGTAGGCGCGAGGTGATGGGTTACGGGCATCACCGCCGACGCTATGCGTCCTGGAG
>NZ_VTTM01000019.1:0-48659 GCF_008364795.1 Azospirillum oryzae
CGGTCGTCATCGGCTGCATCTTCGTCGTCTGCGTCCTGCTCTTCCGCCGCGGCATCGTCGGCGAGCTGATGGCCCGGCTGCCCAAGCGGGGGCACTGAGCGGAGCATCGAGTCTGCCGTCTTCTCCGTAAACTCCCCCAGGGGGGACCGGAAGGTCCCCCTCTTTTTCCCTTTTTCCACCCGTCCGGGTTGAAAAACCCAAAAAGAAACAGGGATATGGCGGAGGATGTAGAGAACTCGTCCGGATTGCCTTCTTAAAAAGCGGTCCGAGCCGGCATGAGGCAAAGCTTTGATCTGATGAACGGGTGCGGATCGACCCCGCGCGCCCGACCGAACCTGCACGCCTTCCCTTTAATCCGACGGATGGGCTACTATGTTGACCTCTGATATTGTTGGCAAATTGCGTTGCAATGCAGCAGGCACCAAAGCCGGCATCGCAAGAGGCCTCGACACCGGGACGACGAAGATCGGTCCCGTTTGGGAGGGTGACGTGGGCGACACCGTCGATTTCGAAGCGTTGCGCCAGCGGGCGGTCCATTCCCTGTTCGAACATCTGGAATCCATGTGCGTCGGTGCCGTCGCCGTCGACCACAATGGCCGCATCGCCTGGATGGACGAGAAGTACAAGGCTCTGCTGGGCGTCCCCGGCGACCCGCGCGGCCGGCAGGTGGAGGACGTCATCCCGAACAGCCAACTGCGCCGGGTGATCGACAGCGGCCAGCCCCAGCCGCTGGACATCATGGAGTTCGACGACCGCTCCTTCGTGGTGACGCGGATGCCGCTGTTCGGCATCGACGGCTCGATCATCGGCGCCATCGGCTTCGTGCTGTTCGACCGCGCCGAATATCTCCGCCCGCTGGTCCGCAAATACGAAAAGATGCAGGAGGAGCTGACCCGCACCCAGCAGGAACTGGCGCATGAGCGCCGGGCCAAATACTCCTTCTCCCAGTTCCTGGGGGCCAGCGAATCGATCCGCGAGATCAAGCGGCTGGGCCGCCGCGCCGCGCAGATGGACAGCACCGTCCTGCTGCTGGGCGAGACCGGAACCGGAAAGGAGCTGCTGGCCCAGGCCATCCACTCCGCCAGCCCGCGCGCGTCCAAGCCCTTCGTCGGCGTGAATGTCGCCGCCATTCCGGAAACCCTGCTGGAGGCGGAGTTCTTCGGCGTCGCTCCCGGCGCCTATACCGGTGCCGACCGCCGCCACCGCGAGGGCAAGTTCCAGCTCGCGAACGGCGGCACCCTGTTCCTGGACGAGATCGGCGACATGCCGCTGCCGGTCCAGGCCAAGCTGCTGCGCGTGCTGCAGGAGCGGGAGATCGAGCCGCTGGGATCCAACAAGGTGGTGCGGGTCGATGTGCGCATCATCGCCGCCACCAGCCGCGACCTGCATGCCCTGGTGCGGGAGAAGCAGTTCCGCGCCGACCTCTACTACCGGTTGAACGTGGTGCCGATCACCCTGCCGCCGCTGCGCGACCGGCCGGAGGACATCGAGAGCATCGCCGACCGCATCCTGGAACAGCTGGCCATCCAGCAGGGCACCCCGCCGCGCGAGTTGCTGGAATCGGCGGTGCAGGTGCTGCGCGACTATGACTGGCCCGGCAATGTGCGCGAGCTTTACAACACGCTGGAGCGGGTGGTGGCGCTGACCGACGCGCCGATCCTGACCGCGCCGCACATCCGCAGCGTGCTGCCCGGCATGCAGCATCCGGCGGGCGCGTCGGCCCTGCCGCTGGCGGCGGGGGCGCGGCCGTTGCAAGAGGTGCTGCACGCCGCCGAACGCCACGCCATCGCCGCCGCGCTGGAAGAGGCCAACGGCGTCAAGGCGCGGGCCGCGAAGCTGCTGGGCATTTCGCGCGCGTCGCTGTACGAACGCATGGTGACGCTGGGGCTGGGGGCGACACAGTAGGCGCCGACATAGGCCGTCGGCCCTAAATTCCGCATTGTGAAACCTTGTTTCATTGACGCGCCGCCCGGCCGCTGGCAGGATCGTCCCGCGATTTCTTGCGGGAGGAACGGGTCATGCGCAGGCGGGAAGAGGCTCTGGTCGCCGACGATCTGGCGGACGATGAGAAGGACCCGCGCTTCGTCACGGCGCTGGCCCGCGGGCTGGAACTGCTGCGTGCCTTCCGCCGCAACGAATCGATGCTCGGCAACCTGGAACTGGCGCAGCGCACCGGCCTGCCCAAGCCGACGGTGTCGCGGCTGACCTACACGCTGTCCAAGCTGGGCTATCTCGCCTACGACCAGAACACCGGCAAATACCGGCTCGGCACCTCGGTGCTGGCGCTGGGATATGCCAGCCTGTCGGGCATGGGCATCCGGCAGGTCGCCCGCCCGCTGATGCAGGAACTGGCCGACCAGACCGGGCTTGCGGTGGCGCTCGGCGGGCGCGACCGGCTGAGCATGATCTATCTGGAATGCTGCAAGGCGACCGGGCCGATCACACTGTCCCTGGATGTCGGCTCCCACATCAAGCTGTCGACCACCGGCATGGGCCGCGCCTATCTGGCCGCCTTGCCGGAGGCGGAGCGCGCACCGCTGATGGCGAAGCTGGAAGAACATGAGGGGGAGCGCTGGCCGGAGATCCGCGACGGCATCCTGCAGGCCATCGAGGATTACCGGACGCGCGGCTATTGCCGGTCGATCGGCGCCTGGAAGTCGGAGGTGCATGCCGTCGGCGTCCCCTTCGTGCCGCGCGACGGC
Organism: Azospirillum oryzae; assembly: GCF_008364795.1. Taxonomy (GTDB): domain Bacteria; phylum Pseudomonadota; class Alphaproteobacteria; order Azospirillales; family Azospirillaceae; genus Azospirillum; species Azospirillum oryzae. The sequence continues at coordinate 2,703 of NZ_VTTM01000019.1, forward strand.
TCGCAGGTTCTGGCCTTCAACTGCGGCGGGCCGGCCTTCATGGTCGATCTGAAGAAGCTGGAGGAGGAGTTCGCGCCGAAGCTGGTGGCGATGGTCCGGCGGATCGACGCGGCGCTGTTCAACGGGTGATTTGGGGCTGAGGGGAACCGCCCACCACAACGAACCGTTTTCCCGATACGGGTCAATTCGACCGGTGGGGAAGGACGGAACGGCATGGATGGTGGGTTGACGGACTGGCTGGTGCAGGTGATGCACCAGCTTCACTATATCGGGATCTTCCTTCTGGTGGCGCTGGCCCGGGTGTTCCCGCCGCTTCCCGCCGAGTCGGTGATCCCGCTGGCCGGGATCGGGGCGGCGACCGGCGAGTTCTCGCTTGTGGGGGTCGCCATCGCCGGCGGGCTCGGCTCGCTCGCCGGGCAACTGGTGTGGTTCCTGCCGAGCCGCCTGATGGGGCGCGAGCGGCTCGAGGCGTTCCTGAAGAAATACGGCCCTTGGCTGACCATCAACCCGAAGAAGGTGCGGCAGAGCACCGACTGGTTCGCCAAGCGCGGCGGGCTGGCCGTGCTGTTCTCGCAGCCGGTGCCGGGGGTGCGGACGCTGATTTCCATCCCGGCCGGCGCCTGCAAGATGTCGATCCTGAACTATTCGCTGGCATCCGGCATCGGCTCGGTGCTGTGGACGCTGCTGCTGGCCTGGACCGGCTATATGCTGTCGACCTGGCCCTTCGCCCACCGGCTGGTCGGCTATTTCACCGTCGGCCTGCTGGTGCTGCTGGTGGGCCTGTATCTGTGGCGGCTGACCAAACACCTGCACCTGCTGCGCAAGGGCAGTGGTGCCCAGGAGGCGCCGAGCGTCACGCCGTCCGCCGGCTGTTGAGAGCCGGCTGCTGGTCTTCAGGCCGTCGCCAACCCGACGATCCCCGTGGCGGCCATGCCCAGCGCCCACAGGCCGAAGACGCCCAGCGCCACGCCGGTGCAGTGGTTCAGCATGGTCAGCCCGCGGTCGGAAATGCGGTGGCGCACGGCGGCGACCCCCATCGCCAGCGTCATCCACCACAGCGACGACCCGATGAAGACGCCCAGCACCAGGGTCGACGCCTCCAGCCGGTCCAGCGTGCCGCCAAGCCCGAATCCGGCGAAGATGGCGATGAAGGCCATGATGGTCGCCGGGTTGGTCAGGGTCAGCGACAGGCCGGTCATGAAGCCGGTGAACCAGGACTTGCTGTCGGGGGCGGCAGCCGCCTCCCGCTCCTCCGCTTCCGGCTGCTGGCGGAAGGTGCGGATCGCCACCACCAGAAGGAAGATGCCGCCGACCAGCTGGAAGGCGATCTCGTGCCCGCGCAGGAAGCTGAGCGCCGCCGACACGCCGAAGGCGGCGATGGCGCCATAGAAGGTATCGGCCACCGCGGCGCCGAACCCGGTGAAGAAGCCCATCAGCGGCCCATGCTGCAGGGTGCGGCGGATGCACAGCAGACCGATCGGTCCGACGGGTGCGGCGATGGCGAATCCGAGAACGATTCCCTGCAAAAGCACCCAGACTTCGTCCACCGAGCGTCGCCCCCCGAATTCCTGTGGCCGGTCGTGCCGGTTTCTCGCGACCAGTTCGTCGCAAAGACCATCGGCGGGGGTGATAAACGCCCCCGCCCCTGTCGTCAACCGGGGGCGCCGCGATTTGCTGCGCCGCTTCGTCCGCTTTCCCTGTTGTGCGGAATGATGGCGCGGTTATCCTTTGGGTCAAGTTTCCGCAGTCGGGAGTGGGTGGGACATGAAGACGCGTATTCTTGCCGGCATGCTGGCGATGACGGCGATCACGGCGGCCGGCGTTCCGGCGCTCGCCGACGACTTCTCGCCGGCGGTGGTGTTCGACCAGGGCGGCAAGTTCGACAAGTCCTTCAACGAAGCGGCCTATAACGGCGCCGAGCGGTTCAAGAAGGAGACCGGCACCGCCTATCGCGAGTTCGAGATCACCAACGAGGGCCAGCGCGAGCAGGCGATGCGCACGCTGGTCCGCCGCGGCGCCTCGGTTGTCGTCGCCGTCGGCTTCTCGCAGACCGCGGCGGTGGAGAAGGTGGCGAAGGAATCGCCCAAGACCAAGTTCTGCCTGATCGACGACAAGCTGGACGCCCCCAACGTGCAATCCGTCACGTTCAAGGAGGAGGAGGGATCCTTCCTGGTCGGCATGGCCGCCGCGCTGGCGTCGAAGACCAACAAGGTCGGCTTCGTCGGCGGCATGGACATCCCGCTGATCCGCAACTTCCTGACCGGCTACGAGCAGGGCGTGAAGCATGTCGCGGCGAACGACGAGGTGTTCGTCAATATGACCGGCACCACGCCGGCCGCCTGGAACGACCCCGGCCGCGGCGCAGAACTGGCCAAGAGCCAGTTCTCGCGCGGGGCCGACGTGGTCTTCGCCGCGGCGGGCGCCACCGGCCTCGGCGTGCTGCAGGCGGCGGCCGATGCCGGCAAGCTGTCCATCGGCGTCGACAGCAACCAGAACCATGTCCATCCCGGCAGCGTCCTGACCTCCATGGTCAAGCGGGTGGACGTCGTCGTCTATGACTGCATGAAGACGGCGAAGGACGGCAGCTGGAAGCCCGGCCACCGCGTCGTCGGGCTGAAGGAGGACGGCGTCGGCTATGCGCTGGACGACAACAACCGCAAGCTGATCACGCCCGAGATGGAAGCGAAGCTGGAAGAGGCGAAGAAGCAGATCATCGCGGGCTCGCTGGCGGTCAAGCCGTACCAGCCGTAAACGGGTCCTTCATGACGCAGGCAAACGCGCCGGCCACCCGGTCGGAAATCGCCCTGGAAACGGTGGCGATCAACAAGTGGTTCGGCGCCAACCACGCCAACCGCGACGTGTCGCTGTCGGTCCCGGCCGGCACCATCCACGGGGTGATCGGCGAGAACGGCGCCGGCAAGTCGACGATCATGAGCATCGTCTACGGCTATCTGCGCGCCGACAGCGGGGAAATCCGGGTGAACGGCAATCCTGCCGCCATCCGGACGCCGCGCGACGCGTTGGCCGCCGGCATCGGCATGGTCCACCAGCACTTCATGCTGGTCGATCCCTTCAGCGTGCTGGAAAACGTGCTGCTGGGGGCGGAAGGCGGGGTCACGCTGGCCGGCGGCCTTGCCCGCGCCAGGGGTGAGCTGACCCGGCTGGCCCGCGACTATGGGCTGGAGGTCGATCTCGACAGCCCGGTCGGCGAACTGCCGGTCGGCGCCCAGCAGCGGGTGGAAATCCTGAAGGCGCTCTATCGCGGCGCCGACATCCTGATCCTCGATGAACCCACCGGCGTGCTGACCCCGCAGGAGGCCGACCATCTGTTCCGCATCCTGCGGGCGCTGCGCCAGCAGGGCAAGACGGTCGTCATCATCACCCACAAGCTCCGCGAGATCATGGAGCTGACCGACAACGTCACGGTGATGCGGCGCGGGCAGGTGGTTGCCAACGTCGCCACCCCCGACACCAGCCGGGAGCAACTGGCCGAGCTGATGGTCGGCCGCAAGGTGCTGCTGCGCGTCGACAAGACGCCGGCCAATCCCGGGGCGGAGGTGCTGCGGGTCGAGGGATTGCGGGTGCGCGATCCGTCGGGCGTGGAACGGGTGAAGGGCGTCGGCCTGTCGGTGCGGGCCGGCGAGATCGTCGGCATCGCCGGCGTGTCCGGCAACGGCCAGTCCGAACTGCTGGAGGCGCTGGCCGGCATGCGGCCCATCGCCGGCGGCTCCGTCCGCCTGCGCGGAGAGGAACTGGCCGGGCATCCGGAGCGCTTCAACGCCCGCGCGCTGCGCGGGTTGGGTGTGGGCCATGTGCCGGAGGACCGGCAGAAGGTCGGCCTCGTCACCAGCTTCTCGGCGGAAGAATGCTCGATCCTGGGTTTCCAGGACGATCCGGCCTGGAACGGGCGGGTGCTGATGGACCGCGAGGCCATCGCCGCCGACTGCGCCCGCCGGATGGAGGAGTACGACACCCGCCCGCGCGACGGGTCGTTGGCGGCGGCCAACTTCTCCGGCGGCAACCAGCAGAAGATCGTGCTGGCCCGCGAGATCGAGCGGAACCCCGACCTGCTGCTGGTCGGACAGCCCACCCGCGGCGTCGACATCGGCGCCATCGAGTTCATCCACCGCCGTCTGGTGGCCCTGCGCGACCAGGGCAAGGCGATCCTGCTGGTATCGGTGGAACTGGACGAGATCCGCGCGCTGTCCGACCGCATCGTCGTGATGTTCGACGGCCACATCGTCGGCGAGGTGATGCCGGATCAGGCGGACGAGAAGACGCTGGGGCTGATGATGGCGGGGTGTGGGTGAGGGGGGTGCTGTTGCCCCCTCCCCGACCCTCCCCCGCGTTCCGCGGGAGAGGGCGTTAAGTGCCGGTGCAGCGGAGTTCCCTCTCCCACCGAAGGTGGGGGAGGGTTAGGGAGGGGGCAAAACTAAGCCCACCCCCTCACTTCGCGAACAGCTGCGACATGTCGGCGAACGCCTTGAACTCCAGCGCGTTGCCGGCGGGGTCGAGGAAGAACATGGTGGACTGTTCCCCCACCTGACCCTTGAAGCGGGTGTAGGGCTCGATCACGAACTTGATGCCGGCCGCCTTCAGCTTTTCGGCCAGGGCGTCCCAATCGGCGGGCTGCAGCACGACGCCGAAATGCGGGACCGGCACGTCGTGGCCATCCACCGGGTTGTGGTGGGCCGGGGCGGCATTCGGGTCGCGCGGCTTCAGGTGGGCGACGATCTGATGGCCGAACAGGTCGAAATCGATCCATTCGTCGCTGCTGCGTCCCTCCGGGCAACCCAGGACGGTGCCGTAGAAATGGCGGGCGGCGGCGAGGTCGTCGACCGGGAAGGCGATGTGGAAGGGCGTCAGCGTCGTCATCGGAGGGTGGCCTTCAGGGATGGCTGTTGGTGGACCAAGCAGAGCGTATCGCCGCGGACTTGACAAACGAGTTCTCGGGCAGAGATTTATGAGTTCAACTCATGATTCGGTTCGTCCATGCCCGAACGCTCCCTGCCGTCGCTCAACGCCGTCCGCAGCTTCGTCGCGGTGGCCCGCCACCTCAGCTTCACCCGGGCGGCCGACGAGCTGGCGGTGACCCAGGGCGCGGTCAGCCGCATGATGCAGACCCTGCAGGCGGATCTGGGCGTCGAGCTGATCCGCCGTGTCGGCCGGGGGATCGAACTGACGCCGACCGGCGCGGCCTTCTATGGCGAGGCATCGGCGGCGCTCGACCGCATCGCCGCGGCGGCACGGGCGGCCCGCGCGCAGGAGGGCGGGGTGCTGCGGGTCAGCGCGCTGCCCACCCTGACCCAGCGCTGGCTGATCCCGCGGCTGAAGCGCTTCCAGGCGGACAATCCGGAGATTCAGGTCGAGGTCAGCATCGGCGAGCATCGGGTCGACTTCGCCAAGGAGCGCATCGACGTCGCCATCCGCTATGGCGTGGAGGAATGGCCGGGGGCCGAAACTGCGACGCTGATGCCGGAAACGATGGGCGTCTTCTGCGCGCCGTCGCTGCTGGAACAAGGACCGCCGCTGCGCCATCCCGCCGATCTGGCGCAGCACCGGCTGCTGCAACACACCACCCGGCCCGATTCCTGGCGCGTCTATCTCGGCGCCTTCGGCCTGCCGCTGCCGGACTCGGCGCTGTCGCTGGCCTTCGAGCATTTCTTCATGATCATCGAGGCGGCGTCGGCCGGCATGGGGGTGGCTCTGCTGCCGGTCTTTCTGGTGCGGGAGGACGTGGCGTCGGGCCGGCTGGTCCAGCCGATGCCCGAGACGCTGCGCCCGCGCGGCTGCTACCTGATCGCCCACGCGCCGGGTGCCGAGCGGGCCCGGCGGGTCCGCCGCTTCAAGGAGTGGCTGCTGACCGAGGTGGAGTAGGGCTTCACGCCGTCATGCCGGGTCCTTCTCCCAGGACGGCGTCGGCAGCGTCATGCCATGGTTGCCGCGATAGGCCGCGACCTCCGGCGACGACCATCCCGCCAGCAATGCCGGGTCCAGCCGGTAGACCTCGACGCCCAGCGGACGGCAGACCTCCAGCGGGTCGCGGGCGTCCGGACCCCACAGCGGCACGCTGAGGTCGCCGCCGGGGCAGGTCGACAGGGCGCAGAGCAAGTCGATCTCGGCGAAGAATTCCAGGAAATCACCCTTCTTGGCCGGGCAGGCCTTCATGAAATACTTGTCCTCGGCGTTCAGGCCGGTGACCTGGAAGACGTTCAGCACGTCATGCACGTCGAACTCGGTCAGGCCATAGGGGGCGACGGCGCGGGTCAGGTTGGAATGGCAGTGGTGGTGGAAATCCTCCCCCGTCAGCATGCGGTTGACGTAGGGATCGCAGCGGGTGCCCAGCAGGTCGTGGACCCGGCCGCCATACTCGTCGATGCCGTAATCGGCCAGCGTGTCGTGGGTGATGGTCGCCAGCGGCCGCAGATAGGGCAGGGTCGACCACAGCCGGTCGTATGTGCTGACATGCGCCTGCTGGAGCTGCCGCGTGCGCGAGGCCCAGAAGCGTTCGCGCGGGTTGTGGCGGTTCCAGATGTTGACGTCGGCGACCTGCGGCCCCTCGATGGTGACGATGCGGAAGACATGGCCGGCCGGCACGGTCCAGGCGCGGCCGGAACGGATCGGCACCACGAAGCTGTCCACCAGTTCCCGTCCGTCGGTCTGCGAGCCGATGCGTCCATAGAAGGCGCGGTCGACGTCGAGCGCCGAGCCTTTGCTGGCCTGATAGGCGGCGGGATAGCTGGGCATCGCGGACTCCTTGGGGATAGTCACTCTGTTCAAGCCGGACCGCGATCATGGCGAGGGAGCCGCACCCTGCGCAACAGCTCTTCGCGTACCCGCCCCACCACCGGCGCCCAATCGCCGGGATGCTGCTGGCGGAACAGGCGCAATGTCGGGTACCAGGGGCTGTCGTCACGGTCGAGCAGCCAGCGCCAGCAGCCGCTGAAGCGCGACAGCACCCAAACCGGCACGCCGAGCGCCCCGGCGAGATGGACGACGGCGGTGTCCACCCCGATCACGAGATCGAGTTGCCGGACGATGGCCGCGGTGTCGGCGAAGTCGGCCACGCCGGGCATCGGGTCGTGGATCGCCATGCCGTCCAGCTGCGCCGCCGCCGGTCCCTTTTGCAGGCTGACCCAGCACACGCCCGGTACCGTCAGCAGCGGCGCGAGTTGGGTGAGGGCGAGGCTGCGCCGGGCATCGGTGCGGCTGGCGGCGGCATGGCCCAGCCGCGGGTCGCCGGCCCAGACCAGCCCGACCCGCAAGCCGTCCGTTTCCGGCAGCGCTCCGGACCAACGCGTGACGGCATCCGGTGGTGGCGCGAGGTACGGCATGGCCGCCGGGATACGGTCGGGTGCCACCGCCAGCCGCTGCATCAGCGACATCAGCGGCACCCAGAGATCGTAGGCGACGGCATCGGGCAGGGCGGTGGTCACCGCATCGACGCCCTCGACCCCCGCCAGCAGCCGGACCAGCGGCGCCCGGCAGTGCAGGATCACCCGGCGGGCGCCGCGCGCCTTCACCAGCGGGATCAGGCGGATGAATTGCAGGGTATCGCCGAAGCCCTGCTCCTCCACCACCAGCAGGGTCTTGCCGGTCAGATCCTGGTCCGTCCATTCCGGATTGGTGCAAACGGGCCGGGTCAGCGCCAGTTCCCGTGCCTGCCAACGCGACTCATAGACCCGCCAGCCCTCCTCGAACAGCCCGTGCTGGAGCAGCGCCTCGGCCAGATTGTAGCGCACACTGGGCGTTGCCGGGGCGAGCGTCGCCGCACGGCGCAGCAGGGCCAGCGCGGCGGCATGGTCGCCGCGATCCTGCCGGGCATGGGCCATCGCCAGATAGGGTGTGTAGAGGCCGGGGGACAGTGCGATGGCGCGGCGGCAGGCGTCGAGCGCCGCCAGCGGGTGGTCGGCTTCCTGAAGGATCGCGCCGATGTTGGCATAGGCCTCCGCCAGTTCCGGGCAGCGGACCAGCGCCTCGATGCAGGACGCCGCCGCTTCGTCGGCCCGGCCGATCCGGCGGAGTGCCGCCCCCCGGTTCGCGTAAGCCTGTGCCGCCTGGACGGGATCCAGCCGCGGGTCGCCCAGCAGCCGGTCATAGACCGCCACCGCCTGCGCCCAGCATCCGGCACGGTGCAGACGCAGGGCCGTCGCGAAGGCGGTATCCGCCGTGCTCATCGGCGCAGAACGCCAAGGCCGCTCAGGATGTGGGGCGGGATGCTGCCATGGTCGGCGATGGTGTTGGCGTCGTCGGGCGAGAGACCGAGATGGATCAGGCGGTTGATGACCTGCCAGCGGCTGATCCTGTTGCCTTCATACAGGGTCAGCGCGTCCTTGATGACTTCGATCGTCGAGGTTCGGGAAATGCTTTTCGACATGGGAACCGCCTCCACGGGGGCCGGCGGAAACCGCCGGCGCTGATGGAGGGGTTACACGGCGCTTCCCGTCGAAACTGGCGGGGATTCCGAACCCGGTGTCCCGCCTGTTCCCGATCAGGCCGCGACGGCGGCGGCCAGGACGCGGGTCTGGCGGGCAACCTTCTCGAAGGCCTTTTCCTCGATCTGGCGGATGCGCTCGCGGCTGACGCCGTAGCGGACCGACAGATCTTCCAGGGTCAGCGGGCTGTCGGACAGGCGGCGGCTGGTCAGGATGTCGCGCTCGCGGTCGTTCAGCACGCCCATCGCCTCGCGCAGCAGGGCGCTGCGCTGCCGGGCCTCGCCACGTTCGACAAGCGACTCCTCCACCGACGGACGCTCGTCGGCCAGCAGATCCTGCCATTCACCGGAATCGCCGTCCGCACTCATCGGCGCGTTCAGCGAGGCCACCGGCGCCGACAGGCGGCGGTTCATGGCGACCACATCCTCTTCCGGCACCGACAGGTCGGTGGCGATGCTGGTGACGCTGTCGGGCTGCAGGTCGCCGCTGCCGTACTCGCCCAGCTTCCGCTTCAGGCGGCCCAGGCTGAAGAACAGCTTCTTCTGCGCGGCGGTGGTGCCGATCTTCACGAGGCTCCAGGACCGCAGGATGTAATCCTGGATCGAGGCCTTGATCCACCACATCGCGTAGGTGGACAGGCGGAAGCCGCGTTCCGGTTCGAATTTCTTGACGGCGGTCATCAGGCCGAGATTGCCCTCGGCGATCAGGTCGGACAGCGGCAGGCCGTAGCCGCGATAGCCGCCGGCGATCTTGACGACGAGACGGAGATGGCTGGTGACCAGCTTGTGCGCCGCATCGACGTCGCCATGCTCGGTCCAGGCCTTGGCCAGCATGTATTCGTCCTCGGCCGGCAGGACCGGGTAGCGATGCGTGTCGTTGATGTAGCGGGACAGCGATTCGCCGGAATCGGGCGAACGGAGGGCAATGGCGGTGCTCATGTCACATCCTCGTGCAAAGCGATATGACGGGTGCAAGGCCCCCAGATGGCAGGCCCTGGCCTCTCCGGCGGAGCAGGCATGGATATAGTACAAAAACGGTGCTGAAAGTCAAGCGTGGCGGTTGGGTATAGGGGGGCGGGTTCGCAGCCGGGAGGCTGTGGCCGACGCTAAATCTATTGCCCGGCGGGGGTGGGGCGCTTACGGTCGCATGTCGCACCATATGAGTAATTCCCAGCCCGGTCCTCCTGCCCAGATGCCGCGTCCCGTGATCCGCCGCCTGATCGATGCCGTGCCGACCGCCGTCCTGCCGATGGCGGCGGGGGTGGGGCTGTCGGCGCTGGTGGCGCCGCAGCCGGACGCCGCCCTGGCGCTGCTGCGCGGGCTGGTGGTCACGCTTCTGCTGACCCTGCCGTCGCTGGCGGTCGGCACCGCGCTGGGCACGCTGGCCGGGTCCTGGGCGGCGGTGGCGCCGCGGTCGGCCGGTGGGCTGGTCGGGCGGCTGCTGGCCGGGGCAGGGCCGCTGCTGCCGGGTTTCCTGCTGGCCGCGCTCGCGGCGCTCGCGGTGCGGGCCGGGGCGTCGGCGGCGCCGCTGGCCTGGACCGCCCTGTCGATTCCTGCCGCCTGTCAGGCCGCCCGTCTGGCGCGTCCGGCGATGGGCCGTGCCCTGGGCTCCGGGCCGGAGGGTGGGGCGGTGCGCATGGCCCGCGGGCTGGGGCTGGACGAGCACACGGTGCTGCGCCATCACGCCCTGCCGCAGGCGGTCGCCCCGGTGATGGGGGGGCTGCGCGCGGCGGTGCTGGCCGCGATGGTCGGGGCGGTGGCGCTGGAAAGCCTGCTGGACCTGCCGGGGGCCGGGGCGCTGATGATCGATGCCGCCCGCGCCGGCTCGGCCGCTGGGGCGGTGCCGGCCCTGCTGGCGCTGGGCGGGCTGACCGCATTGCTGAACGCGCTGGGCCTTGGGGTGCGCGACTGGATCGACCCGGCCAACCACAGCTCCACGCCCTATGAGGGGGCGTGACCGCCGCGAAGGACCCTGATGGCCGAGTTCGACCAACCGCCGCTTTCCCATCCGGTACCGCCGGAGCCGCCGCGCGCCGGCCTCGCCCGCCAATTGTCCGGAGCCGCCGTGCTCGCCGCCCTGGCGCTCGCCTGTGCCGCTGCACCGCTGATGGCCGACGGCAGCGCGGTCCACCGGCTGGACGCCGATCCGGTCGCCGCCGCACTGCTCGACGGGCGGGGCAGCCTGTCCTTCGCGCTGCTGGCCGCGGTGCTGGGCGGGGCGCTGGGCATCGGCTGGGCGCTGCTGGCCGGTCTGCTCGGCAATCTGGTCGGCAACCGGGTGGAGCGGCGCGTCATCGGCGCCGCCCACCGCATGGCCGGCTGGCCGCTCGCCCTGCTGGTGCCGTTGGCCGGCGGGCTGATGGGCAAGGTCTGGCTGCTGGCGCTGGTCACCGCGATGACCGCCGCCCCGGCGGTCGCCGCCCTCGCCCATGCCGAGCTGTCGGCCCTGTTGCGGGCGGAGTTCCTGACCGCCGCCCGCGCCGCCGGCCTGGCGGAGGGAGAGGTGTTGCGCCGGCACCTGATCCCCAACCTGACGCGCCCGCTGCTGGCCGCCGGAACGCTGGCCCTGCCGCGCGTGCTGGCGGCGGAGAGTTTCGCCAGCCTGCTCGGCCTCGGCCTGCCGCCGGCGCTGGGCAGCTGGGGCGCCTCGGTCGGGCTGGCGGGGCGGCTGGGCGATCCGGTGGCCTTCGCCCCGCCGGCCCTGCTGCTGGCGCTCGCCCTCTGGGCCGCCTGCGCCATCGCCGACGGAATGGCGGCCGGAAATCGCACGCCATGAACCATATCTCCGCAAAGCCCGCGCCGGTGGAGACCGAGGCGCTGACCCTGATGCTGGGCGACCGCGTCCTGCTCGACCGCGCGAGCCTGCGAGTGGAGCGGGGGGAGGTGCTGGCCTTCACCGGCGGGGCCGGCAGCGGCAAGACCGCTCTGCTGGCGGCGCTCGCCGGCCAGCCTCCGGCCGGGGTCGATGTGGCCGGCGGCATCCGCGTCGACGGGCATCTGCTGATCGCCCAGGGCGGCCGGCTGGCGCCGCGCCGGCCGCTGGCCCTGCAGGTTGCGGAGGTCGTCGGCCACCATTTGGGGCTGGATCTGCGCTTGGCGTTGCGCCGGACCGCCGACGGGCTGGACCGCATGGGCGTGCCCGCCGCCGCCCGCCGCTTCGACCTGCCGCCGGAACAGCTGCCGGACTCCCTGCGCTGGGCCTGCCTGTTCGCCATGGCGGTGGCGGTGGGGCCGGCGGTGCTGCTGGCCGACGCGCCCGCCGCCGGGCTGGATCCGACGGTGCGGCTGCGGCTGCTCCACCGGCTGGCCGACTGGGCGCGGGCCGACGGGGTGGCGCTGATCCTCGCCGGACGGCCGGAGGACGGGGTGGCCGGTCCCGCCGACCATGTGCTGTCGCTCCGCCGCGGCCGTCTGCTGGCGCCCAAGCCGCCGCGCACCGCTCCGCTGACGCCGCTGGAGCCGCCGGGCGCCTCCCGCCTGCATGCCCGCAGCGTCGGCATGTCCTATCCGCTCTCCCCCGGCCCGAAGGGGGAGGCGCGGACGCTGGCAGTCCTGCATGGCATCGACCTGGATCTGCGGACGGGGGAGACGCTGGCCCTGCTGGGCGAGACCGGCAGCGCCAAGGCGACGCTCGCCCGCTCGCTGCTCTGCCTGCCGCCGCCGACGGCGGGGGCGGTGGTTTGGATGGGCCGCGACCTGATGGCCGCCTCGGCGCCGCCGGCCACGGGGGAGGACGCCGACAACAGTGGGCCCGATCACGTTGGACTGCGCCGCGCCCGCCGCGACCTGCAGCCGCTGTTCCCCGACCCGGCCGCCTCCTTCGACCCGGCCATGACCATCGGTGCCCAGTTCGACCTCGCGCTCGAGAGCCTGCGCCCCGACATCGCCGCCGACCGCCGCGACCACCGCATCGACGAGGCGCTGGAGGAAGCCGGCCTGCGTCCCGAAGCGGCGCTGCGTTGGCCCGCCGCCCTGACGGTGGCGGAGGCCGCCCATGCCGGCCTTGCCCGCGCCATCCTGCCGGAGCCGCGGGTGCTGATCGCCGACGAACCGGCAGCCAGCCTGTCGGCGGAAGAGCGCGAGACCTTCCTCGACACGCTGATGGCGGTGCGCGACCGCCGCCGCCTGTCGCTGGTGCTGGCGACCGACCGCTATGACGAGGGGCTGCGCGACGCCCATCGCGGCATCGTGATGCTGGCTGGCCGGGTGGTGGAGAGCGCCGACGCCGAGACCCTGCGCACCGCGCCCCTGCATCCCTACAGCCGCGCCATGCTGGCGGCGTCCCGTGGTGAGCGCCCGGCGCTGGAGGGCGATGCGCCGTCCGCCTTCGGCCAGCCGACGGGCTGCCCACTGCGCCGCCGCTGCCCCCTGGCGCGGGAGTTCTGCGCCCAGGCGGTTCCGGCGCTGGAGGAGGTGGCGCCCGGCCATCACGTCGCCTGCCATTACTGGGACACGCCGGCGGAGGGGTGAGCGGCCACGCCTCAACGGCTGGCTGTTTTCATGCCATCGTGCTATCTTTCCACGACGCGACAGAGCCCTTTCCAGAACGCCCGCCGCCGGGGAGCCTATGCCGTCCCTGTCCGCCACGAAGCCCGCCTTGCCGGACCTGACTCTGCTGACCGGCCTTGCCACGCCGCTGTGGCTGGTGCGGGCGGAGGATGGCGGCGTGGTCTGGCTGAACCGGGCGGCCCGCAAGCTGCTCGCCCCCGACGCGGCGGGCGGCACACTGCGCATGACCCCCGCGGGACCGGCGCCGACGGCGGCCACCGAGCGCTCCGTGACCGTCCGCGGCGCCGGTGGTGAAGCGCTGGCGCTGACCGTCCGCATCGGCCCTGTTCCGGGGTGCGATCTCGTGCTGGTGGAGGCGCCGGGCGATCATGCCGCCCGACAGGAGGTGGCGCGGCTGAACGAACAGCTTGTCGCCCTGTCCTACGCCTATCCCGATCTGCGGTTCGAACTGCGGCGCGACGGCCGCATCCTGGACTTCGCCGCCGGCAGTCCCGCCGACCTCGGCATCCCGGCCCAGCGCTTCCTGAACGGCCACATCCAGGAGGTGCTGCCCGAAGCCGCCGCACCGCTGGTGGAGGCGCTGGAACGGGTGGCGGCCGGCGCCCTGACCGCCAACCCGACCGTCAAAGTCGACATCCGCCTGCCCGTCAATGGGGCAACTGGCGGGGAATCCGGCGCGGAAGGCGACGCGGTGTTCGAAGCCCGGCTGGTCGCCCTCTCCGACGATGGCGACCGCATCCTCTGCATCCTGCGCAACATCACCGGCCGGGCACGGGCAGAGCAGCGGGCGGAGCGGGCTCATCGGCTGCTGCTGGACGCGATCGACAGCATCGGCGAGGGATTCGTCCTGTATGACGCCGACGACCGGCTGGTGCTGTTCAACCGGCGCTATCGCGACCTGAAGATCTCCAACCCCGATCTGGCGCAGCCCGGCACGCCGTTCGAGAGTCTGCTGCGCGACGGGATGCGGCGCGGCCTCTACCGGATCCCGCCGGAGCGGGCGGAGGAGTGGATGGCACGGCGGCTGGCCCTGCACCGCCATGGCGGCCCACCGATGGAGGTGCAGCTGGCCGATGGTCGATGGCTGCGGATCGAGGAGCGGCGGACCTGCGACGGCGGGACGGTCGGCCTGCGCACCGACATCACCGACCTGAAGGCCCACGCGCTGGAGTTGGCCGCCGCCAACCGCCGCAAGTCCGACTATGTCAATCACCTGAGCCATGAGTTGCGCACGCCGCTGACCGCGGTGATGGGCTTTGCCGAAATCCTGCGCGACCAGCTGCTGGGACCGCCGGGCAGCCCGCGCTATGGCGAGGCGGCGGCGCAGATCGTGGCGGCCGGCGACTATATGCTGGAGCTGATCAACAACCTGCTCGACCTCGCCCGCATCGAGGCCGGGCGTCTGGAACTGCATGAGGAGGAATGCCCGCCCGCCCTGATCGTCGACGCCACCCTGGCGATGATGGCGGCGCGGGCGGAGCGGTGCGGCGTGGCGCTGTCGGCCCGGCTGCCGGCCGACCTGCCGGTGCTGTGGGGCGATCCGTCGCTGGTCCGGCAGATGCTGACCAACCTCGTCGGCAATGCCCTGAAATTCACCGACCCCGGCGGCCATGTGACGGTGTCGGCGGAGCGCGACGCGGCCGGCGGCCTGATCCTAGCGGTCTCCGACGACGGCCGCGGCATGCCGCCGGAGCGCATCCCGCAGGCGCTGACCGCCTTCGCCCAGATTCATGATCCGACGCGCGACCCGATGACGGCGGCGGAGCACGGCTCCGGCCTCGGCCTGCCGCTGACCGCCGCGCTGGTGGAACTGCATGGCGGCGGCATCGCCGTCGACAGCGCGCCGGGACGCGGCACCACGGTGCGGCTGTGCTTCCCGCCGGAGCGGGTGATGCGGTAGGCGCGCCGGCGCCCATTGCCCGCGCACCAAAAATGCCCAAGAAAAAACCCCCGCTCCGGTTGGAGCGGGGGCTTTTTCACATCACAACGACCGATGAGAGATCAGGCCATCTCGATGCGCTGAGCCTCGGGACCCTTGGCGCCCTGGCGGATGGTGACGCGGACCTGCGCACCGTCGTCCAGACCGCTGATGCCCGACCGCTCCAGCGCACGGATGTGCACGAAGATGTCCTTGCCGCCGGTGGACGGGGCGATGAAGCCGAAGCCCTTCGACACGTTGAACCACTTCACCGTGCCGTCGACGGTCTCGCCGCCTTCCGAATCGCCGTAGCTGTCGGCGCCGTAACCGCCGCGGCTGCCGCCGTAGCTGTTGCCGCCGCCGTAGCCGCCGTCGTTGCCCCAGCTGTCACGCTCGCGCGGGGCGCGCGACGGACGGCTCGGAGCGGCGGTCGAGGTATCGACCGCGTGGATGGTGGCGACCTGCGGGCCCTTCGGGCCGCGCGACAGGTCGCAGGTGATGGTGGCGCCTTCGGGCAGGCTGTCGTGTCCGCAGAACTGCAGAACCGTGGAGTGCAGGAAAGCGTCGGGCGACCCATCGTCGGGGGTGACGAAGCCGAAGCCCTTGGTGGCGTTGAACCACTTGACGGTGGCGCGGATGTCGCGCTGGGTGATCTCAGGAGCGCGGAAGGAAGAGCGCTGCGGACGGTCGAACATTAGTATCGTCTCATCTGTCGTGTTAAACCCCATCCCGGCAAGAACCAAAGAAGGGAGACCCGGAACAGGGCCAGCGAAGGATGATCGGTTCCGACCCATAATTCAATCGTGATTGCGCACTTTCACGATTCTCGCACAACAAAAGCACCGCCGCCGCCTGTCGGTCAGGCGGGGCGGGTGCGATTTCGCCATAATTGTGCAGGTGCAGCGTGACGATTCAGCCGCGACTCAGGGCCGACCGTCAGGCGTGCAGGCTCACGCGCCGTGGCACTTCTTGTACTTCTTGCCGCTGCCGCAGGGGCAGGGGTCGTTGCGGCCGACCTTGGGGCCGCTGCGCGGACGGGCGCCCAGCTGGCCGTCCACATAGTACCACCGGCCGTCCTGATGGGTGAAACGGCTGGTCTCGTGGTGGGTCATCGGCTTGCCGTTCATGCTGAAACGGGCGACGAACTCCACGATCCCGTCGCTGTCGCCGGGCTGGCCGGCCTCGGTCGAGCGGATCTCCACGCCGGTCCACACGCTGTTCTTGGCCCAGGTCTCGATCTCTTCACGGTTGAAGTCGTCGCGGGTGCTGGGCAGCAGCGTGTCGTGCAGGTAGTCGATGTTGCCGGTGGCGAAGGCCGAATAGCGCGAGCGCATCAGCGCCTCGGCCGTCGGGGCGGGCATGCCGGCCAGATAGGGACCGCAGCAGGCGTCCAGCGGCTTGCCGGAACGGCAGGGGCATTCGGCGGCGGTCTGGGTGGTTTCGGTCATGGCCTGCTTCTCGGGTGATGGCGTGGCGGGTGATGGCGTGGCGGGTGATGGCGTGGCCCGGCTTTCGCTGGTCCGGCTTTACCGGGGCGCATCCATAGCGCAGCCGCGCTTCGCTTCTCAAGAGCTTGCTTGAGGCAAATGGGCGCGGCCTTGCGCCCGGACTCCGCGGCCGCTATCAAGCGGCCCCATCCCGTCCCTATCCGGAAGGCCGCCCGCCGATGCCTGCCAAAGCGCCCCGCAAAGCAGCCGTTCCCCGGCAGCGGCCCGACCTGTCGCTGGAGGCCGGCTTCGGCCCCGGCCGCCGCGTCTGCGGCATCGACGAGGTCGGGCGCGGCCCGCTCTGCGGCCCGGTGGTGGCCGCCGCCGTAGTCTTGGCCCCCGAAGGTCTGCCGCCGGAGATCGCCGCCCAAATCGACGACAGCAAGGCGGTCACCCGCCGCCTGCGCGAGGAGATCGAGCCGGCGATCCGGGCCCACGCGCTAGCCTTCGCCATCGCCGAGGCGTCGGCCGCCGAGATCGACGAGCTGAACATCCACAAGGCGACGCTGCTGGCGATGAAACGGGCCTATCTGGCGCTGCCCGGCGCTCCGCCCGACGCGGCGCTGGTGGACGGCAAATTCACCCCCGATATCGCGTGCGAGAGGGTGGCGGTCGTCAAGGGGGACAGCCGCAGCCAGTCCATCGCCGCTGCCTCTATTCTCGCCAAAGTGGCGCGCGACAGCGAGATGTTGCGGTTGTCGGTGCTGTATCCACACTATGGATGGGACCGAAACGCCGGCTATCCGACGCCAGAGCATCTGGACGCGCTGACCCGCCATGGTGTCACGCCGCATCACCGAGTCAGTTTTGCACCAGTGAAACGGCAAAAGGCACTAAGCGGCTGACCCGCCGTCACTTGGCAAAGAAAGCTGTTGACGGCGACTCGGCCGCGACTCATTGTCCGGCCGAGTCCCAGTTCTTTGCCGGTCGTAAAATGCTCCCTGAAAACCGTATCCTGGTCGGCGATTGCATCGCTCTCATGAACGATCTGCCGCCCGCTTCGGTCGATCTCGTCTTCGCCGATCCGCCTTACAACTTGCAGTTGGGCGGCGAATTGCTGCGGCCGAACCACACCCGCGTCGCCGGGGTGGATGACGAATGGGACAAGTTCGACGATTTCGAAGCCTATGACCGCTTCACCCAGGACTGGATGACGGCCGCCCGCCGCATCCTGAAGCCGGAAGGCTCGCTGTGGGTGATCGGCAGCTATCACAACATCTTCCGCGTCGGCGCCACGCTGCAGAATCTGGGCTTCTGGATTCTGAACGACATCGTCTGGCGCAAGACCAACCCGATGCCGAACTTCCGCGGCACCCGCTTCGCCAACGCTCACGAGACGATGATCTGGGCGGCCCGCGACAAGGACGCGCGCTATCGCTTCAATTACGAGGCGATGAAGAACCTCAACGAGGATCTTCAGATGCGCAGCGACTGGCTGCTGCCGATCTGCAGCGGCGGCGAACGCCTGCGCGACGAGGAGGGCAAGAAGACCCACCCGACGCAGAAGCCGGAATCGCTGCTGTACCGGGTGATCCTGTCCTCCTCCCGTCCCGGCGACGTGGTTCTCGACCCCTTCTTCGGCACCGGCACCACCGGCGCGGTCGCCAAGCGGCTCGGCCGCAAATGGATCGGGCTGGAGCGCGACGACACCTATGTCAAGGCGGCGCAGGCCCGCATCGACGCGGTGGAGGAAGCGCCGGAGGCTGCCATCCTCGACACGCCGCCCAAGCGCAGCGCGCCGCGCATCCCCTTCGGCTGGGTGGTGGAGCGCGGGCTGCTGCGCCCGGGCTCCACCCTGTTCGACCAGCGCCGCCGCGTCGCCGCCCGTGTGCGCGCCGACGGCACGCTGATCGGTTCCGGCCCGCGCGGCGACCATCGCGGCTCGATCCATCAGGTCGGCGCGGCGATGGCCGGGCTGCCGGCCTGCAACGGCTGGACCTTCTGGCATTATGAAGAGGGCGAGGACCTGCGCCCGATCGACGTGCTGCGCGAGCGCATCCGCTCGGAGATGCACTGAGTCCGCCCCTGACCTGTCCGTCCGGCATAGGGGTTGGCGGGGACGGCGGCTTGGCAGCGGTGGCGCCGCCGTGTTAGGGCTGTCGCCCATGAACAAGCTCTTCGCCACCGTCACCGCCCCGGTGCCGCGTTCGGCCCCGGCGGCGCTGTCCACCCGTTGTTTCGTCCGCGATCTGGTAATGGACGCACTGATCGGCGTCTATGCCCATGAACGGCTGAAGCCCCAGCGCATCCGCCTGAACCTCGACCTCGACGTGATCGCCCCCGGCGTCACCGGCGAGGACATGGCGACAATCGTCAAGGGCGTGGTCACCCAGGGCCATGTCACGCTGGTGGAGACGCTGGCCGAACGCATCGCCGAGCGCTGCCTCGCCGACGCGCGGGTGACGATGGCCAAGGTGCGGGTGGAGAAGCTGGACGTCTTCCCCGACGCCGCCAGCGTCGGCGTGGAGATCGAGCGCGCCCGCGCCTGACCGTTTTCCCATCGCAAAAGAGGAAGCCGCTCCCCGTGTCCTTGCTCGCCGTCCTCACCGCCGAACAGACCGCCGCCCGTCTTCCTTTCCCCGCCTTGTGCGACGCGGTGGCCGCCGCCGCCCGCGACTATACCGCCGGCCGCATCACCAGCCCGGAGCGGCAGGTCCTGCCGCTGCCCGACGGCGGCGTGCTGCTGTCGATGCCGGCGACATCGGCGGACATCGCCATCCACAAGCTGGTAAACGTCAATCCCGGCAATGGCGCCAGGGGATTGCCGACGATCCATGGCGTGGTCAGCGCCTTCGACGCACTGACCGGCGCTCCCCAACTGATCCTCGATGGTCCCACCGTCACCGCGCGCCGCACCGCCGCCGTGTCGATGCTGGCGATCCGGACGCTGGCCCCGTCGCCGCGCCATGTCGCGCTGCTCGGCGCCGGCACCCAGTCGGCCGGCCATGTGGCGGCGCTGGCATCGCTCTATCCCGGTATCCGCATCGACATCCACAGCCGCAGCCTGGAGACGGCCGCCGCCTTCTGCGCCAGGCAGAACGGGCAGGGGGTGGAGTTGCGGCCGATGAGCGGCCCGGTCGATCCGGCGGCCGAAGTGGTGATCGCGCTGACCACCAGCCTGTCCCCCATCTATGACGAGACGCCCCGGCCGGACCGTCTGCTGGTCGGCGTCGGCGCCTTCAAGCCGGACATGGTGGAGTTCGGCCCAACCGCCGTCCATGGCAGCGAGCTGTTCGTCGACGATCCCGCCGGCGCCCGCCACGAGGCAGGCGACTTCATCCAAGCCGGGGTCGAGTGGGGCAGCGTCAAGTCGCTGGTCGACGCGCTGGACGGCCGCGCCACGCCGGGCCGCCCGCGCCTGTTCAAGAGCGTCGGCTGCGCCGCGTGGGATTTGGCGGCGGCGCGCTGTGCGCTGGGGCAGGGCACTTAACGGCCCCGCCGCTCACCGACGCAGCGGCACCGCCCGCTTGACCAGCCGGCGGTCCATGTCGGCACTCGCCACCGTCGGCTCGCCCAGGCTGCGCATGACGAAGGCGAAGGTATCCATCACCCGGTCCAGCACGATCTCGTTGTCGTCCGGGCGGCGGCTGACCGACACCACGGCATAGCCGGCGGCGCGGGCCACCGCCGGTTCGCCGCGCAGGCCGCGCACGCCCCAGCCGGCCAGCGCATCCTTGCAGCGGAACAGTTCAGCGGCGAATCCGCCGGCCGACTGGGTGCGGCCGACCACATAGGCGGCGGAGACCGCCAGCGGCGCCAGCAGCCCGTCCCAGTCCAGGCAGTCCTCCCGACCGACCCACACGCCGCCGACCGAGCAGGCGGCGGCGCCGATCGCCTCGCCCAGCCCGGCGCGGAAGGCGCGCAGCGACTCAACCGCTTCGGCCGCCGGCATCGGTTCCACCCGGCGCCCCTCCGGCATCAGCATCAGCCGGCCCACCCATTCCGACGAGGGCGGCAGCTGTTCGGTCAGGCGCGCGAGCAGCGCCTCGCGGGCGGCGGCGAAGGGGACGACCTCGGACATCGGGGCCTGCGGCAATGGTGGGGTGGGGAGGCGAGAAGAAGCCTGAGAAGCCCCGAACTGTCAAGAGCAAGCCTGTGTGGCGGCAACCCACGGCTGCGATCCGTATGCATTGTCACAGGCCAGGGGCGCGAAACAGGGCCCGTCGGGAAAAAATGCGAAGCTTTGCGTTTTTCCGCTTGCCAGGATTCGTCATCGGCCATATAAGGCGGGCCTCCGTTCCCGGTTAGCTCAGTTGGTAGAGCAGCGGACTGTTAATCCGCTTGTCGCTGGTTCGAGTCCAGCACCGGGAGCCATCGCGCGGGTGTAGCTCAGTTGGTTAGAGCGCCGGCCTGTCACGCCGGAGGCCGCGGGTTCAAGTCCCGTCACTCGCGCCATTTTTTCCTATATCTCCCCTATTCGATGTAGCGGATGATGGCGACTGCCCCACCGGGCGGCTTCGCGCTATCATGCGTTCTTCGCCGCGTCCACGATGCGGCCGATGGCGCCGGTTCCCTGTTGTACGGAGTCCGCGCGCCGAACGGCCGCGCGCATCTCGGACCGCGAATTGCCGGGGAGGAACCGCTCATGCGTTTGTCTGACAAGGTCGCCGTCGTCACCGGCGGGGGATCGGGCTTCGGCGAGGGGATCGCCCGCCGCTTCGCCGCCGAAGGAGCCCGCGTCATCGTCGCCGATCTGGACGAGGCCGCCGCCGGCCGCGTCGCCGACAGTCTGGGAGAGACGGCGCTCGCCGTCCGCGCCGACGTCGCGGTGGGGGAGGATTACGAGGCCATCGTCTCGGCGGCTCTCGGCGAGTTCGGCCGGCTCGACATCCTGGTCAACAATGCCGGCTACACCCACCGCTACGGCTCGATGCTGGACGTGGACGAGGCCACCTTCGACCGCATCTATGCCGTCAACGTGAAGTCGATCTATCACAGCGCCATCCACGCCGTGCCGGTGTTCCGCGCCCAAGGCGGCGGCATGATCCTGAACATCGCCTCGACCGCCGGGCTGCGCCCCCGGCCGAACCTGACCTGGTACAACGGCTCCAAGGGCGCGGTCATCACCCTGACCAAGTCGATGGCGGCGGAGTTGGCACCCGACAATGTCCGCGTCTGCGCCATCGCCCCCGTGGCCGGTGAGACCGGCATGCTCCACCGCTTCATGGGCCAGGACACGCCGGAACGCCGCGAGCAGTTCCGCAGCAGCATCCCGCTGGGGCGTCTGTCGACGCCGGGCGACATCGCCAACGCCGCGCTCTATCTGTGCTCCGACGAGGGGAATTTCCTGACCGGCGTGTGCCTGGAGGTGGATGGCGGGCGGTGTATCTAAGCGCTCCTTGAGGAGGTTAGATCCCACCTAACCTCCCCCGCTGGGCGGGGGAGGGACTGCCGCCACTTCTTCGGACAAGCACTTGTCTCCTCCCCCGCCCAGCGGGGGAGGATTAAGGTGGGGGCAAGTGGCTCCGTCAGCCTGCACTTCTGCCACCACCTCTTCCTCACCCACCACCTCCTCCTCCCGCTTCTCGTCCGGCAGCACGGCGTCCAGCAGGCGGGCGATGTCGTCGGTGGGCCGCAGGGCGCCATAGCCCGGCGCGTTGTAGTCCCAGTCATATTCGGCGAAGCCGCGGAACCCGGCGATGACCGGGTCGCTCGCCCAGGCCTTGCGCAGGGCCTGACGGCGCAGCTCCGCCGGCACGTCGGGGCGGAGAAAGCCGGTGTAGTCGCTGCCGGAATCCAGACTGTCCAGCGAGGGCAGCTTCGGCGCCTCTTCCTCGACGACCTCGGCCTCGGCCGTTTCCGCCGGCAGCAGGGCGGGCGCCTCCGGCTCTGCCGGTTCGCCAACAGGCTGCTCCGTCCGCGCCTCGCGCTTCAGCCGCGACCAGCGGCCGAGGAAGCCGGTCTCCTCCTCCATCCGCTCAGTCATGCTGCGGACCCCCGGTGCGGCGGCGGAGCGCCAGGGCTTCCGGGTCGGCGCGGTCGCGCTTGCGCTTGTGGAAGGGGCGCTCGACATAATGGCGGGCGACGAAGCCGTCCATCCACAGCACCAGCGGGATCGGCAGCGGCAGCGCCTCGATCACGTCGTCGCCGGCTTCGGCGTGGGTGTCGATCTCGCCGGGGTCGGCGCTGACGGCCAGCAGCCGGATCCCCGGCGCCGGGCCGCCCGGACGCAGGATGACATAGGCGCTGGGACTGCCGCCGTCGAGGTTATGCTTGTAGTTCTCCGCCTCGGTCGGAAACAGGGCGATCTCGGCGGTGCCGGCGTAATGGCGCGTCCAGTCCGGCCCTTCGGCCAGCACGCTCCAGTCGGGCAGGGTGGGGTCGGCCGGGACCAGCATCACCGGCTGCCAGCGCGCCTCGATCCAGGGATTGTCGACGCGCCGCCGCTCCACCACCACGCCGACACTGCGCCGCTCGGCGCGGTCGGGTGGCGAAGCCGGAGCTGTGGAGGCTGCGGTGGGGGAAGGCGGGAACTCGCTGGGCATTGTCAGTGTTCCTGATGGGCTGGGAGCGGACGGCCGACGCCGGACTCCGTCCCCGGTACAACGCGCCAATGGCCGATTGGTGCCGCCGCACGCCGTGCTCCGACGGAATCCCCCGACGGTCGCCCAAAGGAAGGATGCGCCATGCGCAAGATCGCCGCCGCCCTGCTGCTGTCGGGACTCTTGTCCGGCCTGCCGCTGCTGGGTGCCGCCGCGCAGCAGGCTGATCAGCAGCAGAACCAGCAGCCCGGATCCGGCCAGGCGGGAGCGGCGCCGGTCGAGTCCGGATCGAAGGAATCCACAGGTGATGCGCTCGCCCGCGACGGCAAGGTGCAGGAGAGTCAGGATCCGCATCCCACGGCGCAGGGCACCAAATCGCCCAACCCCACCAGCTCCGCCGCGACCGGTAGCCAGGAACTGCAGCAGGCGCTCGCCGACGTGCGCCGGGCGCCGCCGGACCTGAACGGCAACCCGGTGCCGCGCCCGAATCAATGGGCGAGCGAGCCCGATCAGCAGAACGAGCCGACGCGGTCGCAGAACCCCTCCGACCTGACCAGCCAGGAGGTGAAATAAACGGAGGTCAGCCGGACGCCCGGCGGCTGCGGACACGGATCAGGCCGCTGCCCTCGGGGTCGGCACGGTCAGGCTTCAGCATGGCGTCCAGCAGACGGGCGTCGCTGGTCCAATAGGGCACGTACCATGTGCGGTCGGGGTCCATGACCAATGCGCGCTTCGTCGCGGCGTCATAGGCGCCCAGCGGCGCGATGTGACCGAGGCCGACGTCGCCGGTCAGCGTGCCCTGGTCGAAGGCCAGCAGGATGATGTCGTCGGCGCTGCGCTCGTTCCCGGCCAGGATGCGGCGCAGCTCGGCCAGCGTGGCGGGAGAGGCGTCGCGCGGGCGCCAGACCTCCACCTCGGCATCGATGTTGTAGGCTGCAAGGCTGCGGTGGACATAGTCGATCAGTTCGCCGAACGAGATGCCTTCGCCGTCGTCGGCAATGGCGGCGCGCCAATGGTCGTCGTCCAACCGGTCGAGCAGCTGCTTGGGCGTCACCAGCCGTTCCGACGCCAGGGCCGGCAGTCCACGCAACGCGTTCAGCATCATCGTCACGCTCGCCAGCGAGCAGGAGGCGCCGGTCATCTGCGGCACGTAATAGGGGCTGAGCGCCCAGTAATCCGGCGCCGGGGCGGTGCGGACATAGTCGCTGGCGCGGGTGATCGGGACCGCGTCCGGGCCGAATTTCGGCTTCACGTCCTCTTGCGCCCAGGCGGGCGCCGCCGTGGGCGCTGCCATGCAGGCGGTCCACAGCAGAAGGCCGCTTCCCAGGATTCTCGCCAAAGTCCCTGCGGTCCACGTCGCTTGCGTCATCGGAAAACGGTCTCGGTCCGTCTGGTCTGAAAGAAAGATGCGCCCCGTTCCCTCGCCGGGGCGCGGCCTGCATATGGTGCGCTGCGGGACGTGAGCCAAGCAGCGGAAAGTTCGATGCGGGGTCCCCCAAAACGCAGATGGGCGGAGCCCGCGCCGCCCGATCATCGAGCAAAACAGGCTCCGCCCATTCCACGGCTACTGCGCGTCGGAGGCGTACCCCCGATGCGCCATAGCCGGACCCGTGCGATCAGACGGCGTCCCAGAAATGCTCCAGACCGACCGCGCCGACGCCTTCGGCGCCCATCTTCGCCCAGGCGAGGTCGTGGATGCCCATGGCGAAGGCCGGCGAGGACGCCTGCAGCGAGTAGTCGCCCCAATAGGCGTTGGTGAACATCGGCTTGCCGATCACATCGTGATCGCCGTATTTCGGCACGTTGTAGACGAGGTTGTTGTCGATGACGAAGTCGTTGGCGCTCAGCAACTCGGTATAGTCGTCGAGCGGCAGGGTGCCCATGACCACGTTCTTGGTGATCGTGTTGTTGTGCGGATCGCCGGCGGTGCCGTGCACCGGCTGCCATTCGATGCGGATGAAGTCTTCCTTGTTGTTGGCGATGACCGAGAAGTTGTTGGTCACCACGTTGTTGTCGCCGCCATGGATCTGCACCGAGGCCCAGTCGGCGTCCTTGATGAAGTTGTCCTTGACGGTGATGCCGCCGGCCATGTCGTCCAGATAGATGCCGAAGCCCTTCTGGCCGTACATCCAGGTATCCTGCGCGCTGGTGGCAAGACCGTTGGCGTGCTCGATCCAGTTGCCCTGGATGACCATGCCGGTGTTGGCGCTGGACCGGCCCAGGATCTCGATGGCGCCGTCGTCGGCGGTCTCCAGCCCGGTGTAGGAGATGTGGTTGTACTGGATGATGTTGTTGTGGTTCACCGTGTTGGTGGTGCCGCCGTAATCCTTGAACGAGATGCCGTAGCGCGCGCTGTGGTCGATGTCGTTGTTGGAGATCAGGTTGTTGTCCACCCCGGTGCCGATGATGCCGGCCACCGCCTTGCGCACTTCGCCGATGTTGCTGATCGTGTTGGCATAGATGCTGTTGCCGTTGCTGCGGCCATCCATCTCGATGCCGTTCTCGGCCATGTGGTTCAGCGTGTTGTGGGCGATCTGGTTGTTGGAGGAGCCGGCGGTCAGCTTGATCGCCGAGCCGACGTTGAGGAAGCTGTTGTCGCTGATGTGGTTGCCGTCGGCGTTGGTCAGCAGCAGGGCGTCGCCGCCGGTGGTGGTGTTCTTGAAGGTCAGCCCGTCGATGGTCACGTCGCTGGCGCCGTTCAGCTTGACCAGCGTGCCCAGCCGCGGCACCTCCACCCCGCTGGAGACGAAGCCGGAGCTGGCCGCCTTGTAGAGCAGCTTGCCGTCGGTCGACCGCCACGCGAACTCACCCGCCTGATCGACATAGGAAGCGTTGTTCAGCAGCTTGTAGGTGGTGCCTTCCGCAAAGGGCAGGGAGGCGCCGTTCTTCAGCATGATGGTGCGGGTGGAGGCGTTGAAGCTGGCGATGCCGGTCAGCGTGTCGCCCAGCCGCTCGGCGTCCATCACCTGGATCAGCGTGTTCGGCTGGATGTCGGCGCTGGTCACCTCGGTGCCGTGGGAGCGGATGTACCAGCCGCTGGGGCCCCCGGAGGCCGCATCGGCGAAGTGCCAGCCGCTGGTGACGTCGGCGGCGTCATAGGCGAATTTCTCCGCCAGATGCTGGCGGACGTCGCCGACGATCAGGTCGAGGTTGCTGGCCGTGGCGAGCTTGGCCGAATAGAGGCCGTTGCCCTCGCTGGTGAAGCTCTTCACCACCTCGCCGCCGCTCAGCACCGGCTTCTCGCCAGGGTAGTTCTGGAAGCTGTGACCGTTGTCGAGCGAGGTCAGCTCCAGCGTCTTGGTCAGGTGATAGGTGCCCTCGCGGACATAGGTGGTGTCGATGGTCGAGTTGGCCCGCATGGCCGCCTGCGCCTTCTCCAGGCTGGCGAAGGGACCGTCGGTGCCGTCGGCGTTCGGCGCCGACAGCTTGCCGGACCACGTATCCTTGCCGTTGGCGGCGACATAGAAGGCCGGCTTGGTCGGGGGGGTCGGGACCGGGGTCTGGTTGATGGGCGCGTCGCCGAACAGGTCGGCGCCGGCCTTGACGTTCAGGGCGCCGCCCCAATAGAGGGCTTCCTGGCCCTTGGCCACGTCCTTGCCGTCGACGGCGCCCTTGTCGTAGGTGACGATGCTGTCGGTGGCGGCGACGGTGTGGCCGTTGATGGCGACCGACTTGACGAACAGGTTTCGGTCGACGCCGTTCACGGTGGCGTCGTTGTCATACCAGACCTGGACGGTGTGGGCCTTGGTCGGGTCGACGTTGGCGGTGAATTTGTAGGCGGCGGTGGTGGCGGAAGCCTTGGCGTCGCCGATCACCTGCCCATCGACCAGCAGCTTGAAATGCGCGGCCTGTCCGCCGGCCGAGGTGCCGGAGGCGTTGACGACGATGTCGACCGGCTTGGTCGGGGTCGGCGGCGGCGGCGGGACATAGGCACCGCCGAAATATTCCTCCGGCATGCCGAAGCTGAGGGCGCCGCCCCAATAGAGGGCTTCCTGGCCGGCGACCACGAATTTGCCGTCCACCGGACCCTTGTCGTAGGACGCCATGTCGGAGGTCGAGGCGATGGTCTTGCCGTCGATGTTGATCGACTTGACGAACAGGTTGCGGTCGACGCCGTTCACGGTGGCGTCGTTGTCGTACCAGACCTGGATCTTGTGGGCCTCGTTCGGGTCCACCTTGGCGGTGAAGGTGTAGTCGGTGGCCGAGGTGGCGTTGACCCAGGCGTCGCCCACCACCTGATCGTCGACCAGCAGCTTGAAGTGCGGGGCCTGTCCGCCGGCGCTGATGCCATAGGCCTTGACCTTGATGGTCGTGGTCATGCTGGCGGCAGTCTCCGCATCCGGGGAGGTGGAGGCGGTGGAGAACATCGTGGCGGGCAGCGGCACATTCAGCGCACCCGGCCAGTACATTTCCGTCTGTCCGCCGATGACGTTCAGGCCGTCGACCTTGCCGGTGTCGTACTTGACCGACGGGTCGATCGACAGGATGGTCTTGTCGTTCACCTCGAACGATTTGACGAACAGGTTGCGGTCCACGCCGTTAACCGTGTCGTCGTTGTCATAGACCAGCTGCAGCGCGTGCGCCTTGTCGGCCGGCACGTTGGCGGTGAAGACGTAACGCGACTGGGTGGCGGAGGAGACGGTGGCCTCGCCGATGCTGGTGCCGTCCAAAAGCAGTTGAAAATGCGGCCATTTTCCGTCAGCGGGCGTGCCCCAGGCATTGACCGCGAAGGTGACCTGGATCGTGCCGTCGGTGTTGGTGGTAGCCATTTTGGAACTCCGCTTTATGGGTATCGCCTTGTTCCGCAGGCTCGTCCGTTAGCCTTAATCGCGTACTAACACTTATGGTTAGGAAATTATGAATGAGGGGGTTTCCCGTGGCAGAAGTGAGACAAATGTGAGACGACAAAAATGTTTGCACATGGACAAAATAGTTTGCACATGGACAAAAATATCTGCTCCTAGCTGAGCTTGCGCTCGCTCGGAATCCGCGTACTATCGAAAGAGGTAGTCCGCTTCCGAGGGGATAGCATGGGGCGCCGCCGGTACAGCTTCGACGAGGGCAGGATCGCCCGCTTCCATGCGGAGGGACGCGGCACCGGGGCCGGCGCGGATTACAAACCGTGGCTCACGGTCCAGGACGTGCCGTCGAGCGGTCGCACGCACCGCCCTCATGGCCTGAAGACTGGCCGCGTCCATCATCTGCTGTCCGACATAGAATGCGACCTCTTCTACATCCTCGACTGGTCCTCCTCAGTGATCGATATCCGCGAGCAGTTCCCCCTTGACCGCGCTGCAACCCAGGCCATTGCCGAGCGGATCGGCGTCCAGCATCCCCGTGACACTGCGACCCGCACCCCGCTGGTCATGACGACTGATTTCCTGTGCGATGTGATGCGTGAGGGGCGACGCGTCTTGATCGCGCGTTCGGTGAAACCGGCTGACAAGCTCGAGGACGACCGGGTCATTGAAAAGCAGGAGATCGAGCGCCGCTATTGGGGCGAACAGGGTGTCGATTGGGGCATCGTCACCGACGCCGACATTCCTGCGACTTATGCCGAGAACATCGGACGCATCCATAACTGCGCCTCAGTCGCCGACTTGGCGCAACCTTATCCTGGCTATTACGCTGAGAAGGCTGCGCTGATCGCCCGGGAGGTGCCGATGTGCACCCACCTGACGCTCCACCAGTTTTGCGCCGAGATGGACCTTCGGCTGGGCATGCCGCCGGCAACCGCCCTGATGCTGATCCGCCACCTCATTGTTACGCGGGTTGTGGTCTGCGACCTGACGCAGACCTTGGACTACGACGCTCCGCTGACATGGCTGCGGCCGGCCTCGTCCGGTCATCAGGGGAGGCAATCGGCATGACCGTCCTCCGCGTCAACGCGCTATTGTCGTTCGTCGCGGAATCCCGCATTGAACGGGTGCTTTGGCTTGACCCTCTCGGTCGGGGCGGCTTCCTGATTGATATCGCCGTCGATGCGGCGATGCCGGTGTTTCGGTCTTCGGAGGAAATCGACCGACTGCGATCTGACGCTCTTCTGGCCGATATCACCGACGATCCTTGGCTGGCTCCGCTGGCTGAACCCACGATCCCCGAAAGTCATCGGGCTCGCCGTGAGGCCGCCTGGACCCTGATCCGTCCGCTCCTCGCCGAACAGCCGGACATTTTCTACTCCGGTCGGCGGGCGCTCTTGGTCCGGCGGGTCATCGCCCAGACGGGCTCCAACCGCTTCACCCTCTATCGGCTGCTCAGACGTTTCTGGCAGCGCGGCATGTCACCCAATGCACTTCTGCCCGACTACGACCGTTGTGGTGGACGCGGCAAGACCAAGGCAGCATCCGAAAAGAAGCGTGGCCGCGTCAGCGGTACCGGTATCGTTGGTGTCAATGTGGACGCCGAGATGCGCCGCCTGTTCCGCGATACGGTGACACGCCACTTTGCCGTCAACCGCCGGCTCGACATGGCCGGCTGCTACGACGCGCTGATCAATGACCACTTCACAGATCTTCGGCTGGACGAGGACACCGGTCGACAAAAGGCCATCGTTCGCGCAGACCTGCCGACGTTGCGCCAGTTCCGCTACTGGTTCGAAAAGGACAACGACGTCTTCCGCATCGAGCGCCAGCGGCGCACGGCCCAGGTGTACGACAAGGATTTGCGGGCGCTGCTCAGTACCTCCACTGGCGAAGTCTTCGGCCCCGGTTCCCGCTACCAGATCGACGCGACGGTCGCCGACGTCTACCTCGTTTCTCGGCTCAACCGGCGGCGGCTCGTTGGCCGTCCGGTGCTCTACGTCGTCATCGACGTGTTCAGTCGTATGATCACCGGTCTCTACGTCGGATTTGAAGGGCCGTCCTGGGTCGGGGCCATGATGGCGATCGCCAACGCCGCCACTGACAAGGTGGCCTATTGTCGGTCGTTCGGCATCGAGATCGGCGAGGCCGACTGGCCCTGCCACCATATGCCCGACCGGCTACTGGGCGATCGCGGCGAAATGATCGGCTCCGCTGTGGAGACGCTGATCCAGAACTTCCACGTTGAGATTGAGAACACCGCTCCCTATCGGGCGGATTGGAAAGGCATTGTCGAACAGCGCTTCCGTCTGCTGCCGGCGCGGTTCCGCGCCTATACGCCCGGCTACATCGAAGGGGATTTCCAGCAGCGCGGCGCCCGCGATTACCGCCTCGACGGCACGCTCGACATCGACGAATTCACCGCCATCATTATCCAGTGTGTGCGCTACTACAACACGCAGCACCTGATCCGCGGATACCCGCGGGATGCCCAAATGATCGCCGAGGAGGTCCGGGCAATCGCTATCGAGCTGTGGGAGTGGGGCGTGGCGCGGCGGAGCGGCCAACTGCGCGCCTATCCGTCCGATCTGGTCAGGCAGAGCGTGCTGCCGTCGGACGACGCCATCGTCACCCCGCATGGCATCCGCTTCTATGGCTGCTTCTATACCTGTACCAAGGCGATGGCCGAGCATTGGTTCGAGCGTGCTCGCCAGCGGAGAAACTGGACCGTGCGGGTGTCCTACGATCCTCGCTGTTTGAACGAGGTCTACCTGCACGACATAGATGGCGGTCGCATCCGCTTCATTCCCTGCGTCATGACCGACCGCAGCGCGGCCTACCGCGACCGCACCCTGTGGGAGATCGACCAAGTCCGGCAGGAGGAACGCCGGGTCCAGAACGCCCACCAGCCTCAGGCGCTGCAAGGCCGCGTCGATCTGATGCAGTCGGTCAAGGGCATCGTCGCCACCGCCGAGGCGAAGCAGGCTGCGTCACCGGTGGGAACGGACAGCGACCGAAGCAAGCTGAAGGCCATCCGTGACAACCGCCGGCAGGAGCGCCGCGAGAACCAGGAGCGTGAAACCTTTCGGTTCGGATCACCTCCGGCCAAGACGCCGCCCGGCGGGAACGTGGTTCCCATCGTGCCGCAACCGACCGCCGAGAATTACAGCCTACCGACTGCGGCGGAAATCCGCGCCCTGCTGACAAGGAAGCCGGATGATGATGGACAACGCTGACGAACCATTGACCCTGCCGGAGTACCGCGACAACGCGTTCATCGAGCGGTTGCCGCCCATCCTGTCGACGGCGGAGGCTCTGGGGCAGTTGACCGATCTGCCCCAGTTCGACAAGGCGGAGCGGCGATTTCCCGCCCACTTGCGCGCCCATTGTGTTCAGCGCCTGGGGCGTTACTTCGACCCGCTCGACCGCCATCTGGTCTTGGAGGCGCGGTTCTCAATGCTGATCCGCCAGGGCTATCTCGCCCGCAACCCGACCAACGGCCACTATATCCGCCGGTTGCAGAACGCCCATGAGCGTCTTGAACAGTGCGACCTCGACACGGTCGTTCGTCACTCGATCGAGCCGACCGCCAACGGCTTTGCCATCGTCGGCTGCTCAGGCATCGGCAAGAGCCGGGGCATCGAACGGGTGCTGTCCCTCTACCCCCAGATCATCCAGCATTCCCGGCCGTTCAGCC
This sequence comes from Azospirillum oryzae, assembly GCF_008364795.1. Lineage (GTDB taxonomy): Bacteria > Pseudomonadota > Alphaproteobacteria > Azospirillales > Azospirillaceae > Azospirillum > Azospirillum oryzae. The sequence goes on from NZ_VTTM01000019.1 coordinate 34,029, forward strand.
TGAAGCAGGTGGTTTGGTTGAAGCTGGACTGCCCCTACAAGGGGTCACCCAAACAGCTCTGTATCAATTTCTTCGCCGCGATGGACCGCCTGCTCGGCACCCGTTACCAGCGTAAATACGGCTCCACCCGCCACGGGGTGGACGAGATGATGGCGCGCATGGCCTACGTCGTCGAATTGCACGCGCTGGGCGTCTTGGTTGTCGATGAAATCCAACATTTGCGCCAGGCGCCGGGGGCGAGCCGCGACGATCTGCTGAATTTTCTGGTGACGCTGGTCAACACCATCGGCATCCCGGTTATGATCATCGGCACGCTGGCCGCCGTTCCGCTGCTGCAAAGCGCATTCCGTCAGGCGCGCCGTGCCAGCGGGATGGGCAGCCTGACTTGGGAGCGGCTGCCATCCGGCCCGGCTTGGGACGGCTTCGTCGAGCGCATGTGGAGTTTTCAGTGGACGCGGGAACACACCCCGCTGACTGACGATATCCGGCATGTACTTTACCAGGAGACGCAAGGAATCGTCGATCTGGTGGTGAAGCTGTTCATGCTGGCCCAGGTCCATGCCATGCAACTCGGCGTCATGCGTGGCCGTGACGAAAAATTGGACGTTGGGTTGCTTCGCCACGTCGCCAGCGAAAACTTCGCACTGGTGGCTCCGATGATCGAGGCATTGCGGACCAACAACGCCAAGGCTCTGGTCCTGTTCGACGATCTCAGCCCGCTGCACGATCTCGTCCAGCAGACAATCGGCGACGCGACGGCACGGTTAACCACTTTCGCAGCCTCAGCCGTGCCATCACGTGCGGCTGCTCCAATGCCAACAACGCCGGTGATCGAAGGGGATCGGGGGGCGCTGTTGCGAGCGATGGGAACGCTCGGGCTGGCGCCTGACATTGCCGAGCGCATCCTGTCCGAGATCCTTGCCGAAGCGCCAGGTCTCAACCCCATCGACGTGATCGGCCGGATTGCCGGCAAACTCCAGGATCGTGGACCGGAAATGCGCCCGGTGAAGCGGCGGGGCGTTCGGAAAGAGAAGGTCGATCCGCCGCCGCTTGACGCCGACGATTTGCGGTCGCTCGCGGCACGGGCGAAGACTGAGGAGCGCTCCGCCCACGCCATCTTCCTTGATGCCGGGGTGGTGAAGCCGCCGCTGGCGGATTTCGCCGCGTGAGGGCGGGATGCTGGCCTACTTCCCGGCTATCTATCCAGACGAAACGCTGTACAGCGTGGTGGCGCGTTATCATCAGCACACCGCATCCAACAGCGTGAAGGAAACGCTGATCGAGCTATTCGGCCGCCGGACTGTGCGCCTGACGCCGGTCTCGGTTGGATGCCTTGGGGACCTCGCCCGTCGTCTGCCGTCGGACCGGGGCTTGACGGCTGAGCGGTTGGCGCTCTCCAACACCTTTTACCCCTACTGCGTGGCCTACGAGCCGGTACCGGTGCGTCACGCCATATTGAGGGGAATGATCCATCCCGCCGCCGAGCGCGTCGACGCAGGTTGGGACATCGCCGCCAACCCCGCCCATTTTCCAGCCGTCCTGCGTGCTTGCGTGGTGTGCCTGGCGGAGGATGTCGAACGGTTCGGCGAACCTTATTGGCGACGGGCGCATCAGTTGCCCGGCGTGATGGTCTGCCCGGAGCATGCCATTCCGTTATCCATTGCCGATGCAGCGGGTCGGCTAGCCGATGTCCAGGGCCTGATCCCGGCGGCAGCGATGTCTGACCTCACTGAAACGCCCATTCCGGCCTGGGCGCGGCACCGTCCGTGCGCCGCCTTGCTCTTGGACATCGCCCGTCGCTCTCACCGGGTGCTGTCGGCACTGCCGGCGGAGACGACAGCGTCGACCCGCCTCGACGCCTTGGCCGCACGGGGACTGACCAAGGGGCCGACACGGGTGGATCATCGGATGCTGTGTGAGGCCTACGTCGGGTTCGTAGGTCCGATCCGGTCGGTGCTGCCGGAGGCGGGGAGCACCAGCTGGCTGCGAGCGATGACGAATCTCGCAAGTCCGCCGATCCACCCCTTGCAACATATTCTGTTCGATCTGCTGCTCGAAACCCTTCCTGTCCTGGCCCGGTCGAATGCTCCCACGATGCCTCGCGGAGGGTAAGCGAACGCACGTGATGACGCCCGAACCGAAAGGTGGGGGTGCCGGAGCCGGGAAGTACAGAGAAGCTTGTGAAAAATGCAGCAGTCAGATGATTTTCCCTCTATCGAAGTGGCTGACGTTGCCGATGCTCAGCAGATGGGTGGACTGGGTCGAACGCGGACGAAATCATGACTCTAGTAGTGCAGTTTCTCGAGCATCCAGTCGACCTGGAAATTTACTGGCTGGCCGGATTCCGAGAGACTGTGGATCACAAATGGCAGGTCTGCGCCGTCACCAGCGACATTGGTACTGGCGCCTTGAAGAAATGGTGGTTGCCGATCGGTTTTCTGCCATTACTTGCACCTGGCCACGCCTTTATCGGAGGCTATCGCTCTACCGTTCCGCGCTTTGGTCATACCATGCCGTTAAGGATTGACGATGTCGGGACTGGGGAGGAGGTAACGACAGCCGCAATTCCATCCGAGGTCTATTCCTTCGGCGGGCGCCGCCGCGGCATTCAGCGTTTGCTGCGCTACCGGCAGGGCGAACGGGTAATCCTAGTGCCAACCATTGAGATGGTCCGCTACCTGTTCCTGCACAACAAGACTATGGCCAACGCCCTGATGTGTCCGGGCGGAATCATGGAGTTTTATTACCCCGAAGAACCCGGCTTTCAATCGGACCTTCATCTGCGCTTTACCAAGAGAATGCCTCGCTCCTGCCTGTCCGAGGCCTTTGTGAGCGAGTTCGCCTGGATTGCCGTCGATCCGGAAGGCCGCCGTTCTTGGGACAGCGTCTGTGACCGGACGGCTGGGCAGCAATACGTGAGCATCACCCCGCCCCGCCTGCTTGACTCCCGCTGGATGATACGTGCCATTGAATGCGAGGGGACGATTCTGGTCCTTGAGATCCTGTCGATGACCGGCAAGCGCTTTCCTTGTGATGTGCTTCGCTATTCGCACCCCACCATCCGGAAAACCAAACTGTTCCGCCCGGCCGGCACCAAGTCACACCATCAGGACGAGGACGCTACAACGGCGGAGCCCATGAATGCCCATCATCCGGAAATCGACATCACGGCCGCCGGAAGCCGAACCAATGTCCGTCAGACTGCGCTCCATGTTCCGGCCAAGTTTGGGACTTTCGACCGCCTGATTCCTATCCACCGTGTAGTGCTTGAGGCACGCCCGACTTCCGATGCTTCGGACGAAACGGTTGAGCGGGCGCCATTCCGGCCGTCGCGCGACCGAGGACATCCGCGCCGGTTCCGTATCACTGTCAGCGTCGCCGAGGAGGATTCTTCCGACGCTCTTCCACCGATCGAATTTCATCTGCTGGAGCCCGCCGGACCGGACGAGGTAGGGGAGCTGGAACCGATGATGACGGTGATCCGGCTGATGGCGGACGCGTTGCCGACCGTACACGTCGCCAGTTCACTGTGCCTCCTGAAGCCGGGCAGGGCGTTTTCCCTAACTGGTCGGTACCGCCGCTCCTGCCTGATCGCGCTCTTCACACCGAAGGCCGGGGTTCCGCTGGTGCTGATGACCGTCGATCACTCCGGCGAGCATGCCCTGTCAAGCCTCGCCTTGACCTACCGCCGCCCCTGCTCCTTTCAAGAGATGGAAGTACACCTTGCTGCGCTCTTGAATGGGTTGGTAGACAATGGCGGGCATTGGGACATGGGTAGAGTGACGGATTGGAGTGATTTGGTCGCGGTGAGACGTTTGCCTAGGGTCCTTCGTTGCCGTGACCGATTCGAGGACGAGGACTATTTATCGGTATGGGCTACGAAGCTCGGCATAAAGCTTGGTCTGATTGCTCGGGAGTAATTTCGTGCGCCCGTGACCGCCATGAAAATATAGGCCATTTGTGGATGTTCGACGCTGAGGCGAAGCGGGCTCCCAATGCCTCAGCGTCGTGACGATCAGTTCGGCAGTTCGGCAGTGGTGAAGGGCTCGCCCCAGGTGCCGTTGTGGCACTGCTGAAAGAGCGGCAGACCGGCATTGGCGCCTGACGTGAGGACGAAGTCGAGCTTCACGACGCCGCCGTTCGGATGAAAGCGGGACGATGAAAGACAGCCGGTCGGGTCCGCTTTCCACGCGGCCAAGGCTTCGGCAGTGCCGGAGGACATGGCGACAACGATACCGGGCGTGACGGTGGTACCGAACGGAACCGACGTGTCGGCGACGGCCGGGGAGGCCATCAGGAGCGCGATGAGGGAAACAGCGGGATAGCGTAGCATGGTCGAAGCTTCTCGTCTGGTGGATGGGGGGTTCCAGATGTTCAGATCGTTCCCAAGCAGCAGCTCGGCATTTGAAGCAGGACCAATCCCCGTTGCGCGCGGATCTGAGGCGCCTCAGCACACCGAACAACGTGATCAGCAATATTCAACGTAGCCCAGGTCAGAGATTGTTGCAGTCCAAATATCGCGTGGGGGGCTGTTGGTATTCCATCTCGTAGATAAACCCCGACTCTAGCCCCTCCGCCGTGTTGATCTGATCTGCGATAACTGCTGTGAGTTTCAGCGACGAGTGCGCAGGGAACAGGATCTCGCCTTCACGACCTGGCAAGTGACGCGCTGGTGAGCCAACGGGCACCGTGATCCTGGTCAACAGCGGGGCGAACCGAGGAATCCGGAACGTTGATGGGTAGACGAACCGTCCGGCCTCCACGGCGCACATGCTGGTCGACAAGAAGCAGGGGACGTTCAGCACAGCGCCCACCTGCAGATTGCGAACCTGAGCGTCGCGCCGCCCCCATCCGCGCCATAGAATCGCGTCATCCGTCGTGCACTGAACAACGCAAGCAGACTGAAGGCACCGGATGTGCGGCATCTCGTTGGCATCATCGGGTTCAGGCGTCTTCGCATGACGTCGATGCAGCGTCGCGATCATGCTGGTGCTGGATGCGCCGTATGCCTGGACCGCCAGTCGTTGATGATGGTCCAGAGAGGCCCCAGGAACGAGTTGATCTCCCAACTTATTCAGCTGGTCGCGCTTATCCGCTTGGCTGAGATCTCGGACAAGATTGCTGACGTCGAACACTTAGAGCACTCCGAGAATTAGCGACCACCGACTACAGGGTATGGCCAATGTGTTGCACGTCTGAAGAGTGAGCCATCTCATTGCTGTTGTTATTGGGGATTTTCTGGATGATCAGGCCCGTGTCATCCGAGCACGGTTATTAAGATTGACCTCAACCACCTCCAGCAAGTCCACACCCGGCGTGAGATGGGTTTGGAGGTGGTTGAGCAATGTCTTCGCGCTCGTGGTTGTCTTGATCATCCAAGAGGAGGTAGAGGTGTGCCCTGCGTCCTCGAAATAGCTATTTGGCTCGGCTCCTTCAAAATCTCTCAGTTTGGCCACGACAGCCTCATACCGATCATCACGGCTTCCGTTGGCCGTAGTCGTGTCCGCAAGCCGATAGGTGACGAGATAAGTCGTGGGAATCCCAAGAATTTCCTCTGCCAAGTTCCCCAGCGCGTAGTCGTTGCCCGACATTTTCATACTCCGTTTAATAGTCTTATGATTGGGGGCTTTCTGGATTACTGCTGGATGGCGAGGTCGGGGCGCGTGGCGTTGTCGGCCTCAATCGCGTCCCAGAGGTCGCGTAACGCCTTCATCACTGCCGGAGAGCGCCCGCCGCCGCCGGCCAGCGAACAGAACTCGACGGAGGCAGTGTCGTCCTCCCATCCGGGCGTCGTGTGGTGGCTGTGCAGGTGGTAGGGCATCCCACGCGGAGCGGCGCCGATGGACAGGATGACGTCGCCGTCGTCATGGCGTGTCAGCACCAGGGCGCGTTCTGCGTTCATGTCACCGATGCGGCCGATGATGCGTGCCATGGTGCGGATCCTCGTGCAGCTGGCGGGGGGTATGTCGGCGCCTGCACCAGTGTCCTGCTGGTTGATGTGGCGCACCGCCTTTTCTCGCTTGTAAATATGCACTGTTATGTGCGACGATTCAAGCGCACTCAGAACCATGAACAATAAAAATGGACCGAGGGTATATTCGCCAGGATCGCACTGGGATGACAGTGGCCGACCAGCAATGCGCGCTTGCCGGTGCTGGCGTTCCTGTGGATGGCCAGCACGCGCCGGTCTACATTGACCGACTTCACGCTGCCGGCCGCAGAGCCAAGCGGCTCAAAGTCAGCGATCTCGACCAGCGTGAGCACTGCATCGCGGACGTGCGTGCCGGCGCTCGCATGGTCGTGGCGTCGCTCGACCGCATCGGCCTGTCGCATGAAGACATCGCCGCCGCGGTGGCGCGGGTGATCGGTAAGGGCGCCGCCGTCTACGATGCCACGGCGGGGCAGGAGTTGGGGCCGGAGACGCCAACCCCGGATGTGCTCACGGCCGTTGCGGCGGCGGCGAAGCGGCTGAAGGGGCAGCGCACCGCTCCGGCCCGGAAGGAACTGGATGAGCGCCGCAAAGCCGGGTCGGTTAAGAGCGGCCCCGTGTCGAAGATTGACCAGCTTCCGGCCGACAAGCGCGATGAGCTGCGGTGCGATTGGCTAGAGCGCCTAAGCCTGTCGCAGACGGCGCTGGAGAAGAAATGGGGCATGGCCCGCAACACCATGCGCAAGGCGTTCGGTGACCGCGGCGCTCCGCGGGGACGCCGGAAGAAGCAATCTGCTTAAGGAGAAATCGTATGTCGAGAGGATTGCCGGAGCACGTCAGTGACGATCCTGATCTCATCAAGCGCCTGAAGATCGCCCTGAAACAAGCGTTCGTCGCGCGCTTTAACGAATCTGATTGGAAGGAGTTAGCGCTTGTAATGGATCTTGAAGAGGAGATCCGTGAACACCCACGCTTCCTTCGGAGCTGCCAGTGGGGGGACCCGGACTATGATGGTCATGTTCTCGATCTGGTGGACGTGATTTTCTTCAAACGTGCCAGTCGTGTCGGCGAGATTCTCGCTCTTCCGAAAATTGCGGCATGGTTCCACTCCAACGCGGACGACCTGCTTGAACTATGGAAAGGACAACCCGATCCACTGGTTGATGCGTTGGCTCATGGGCTCGACGAACTCACAACCGCGTCGAGTGGACTGGACATCGACGTCTACAAGCGCCGCATCAGCGACGCGTTGCCAAACGATCCCGCTCAGGCTGTTGGATCGACCAAAGACATGCTTGAGGCGGTGATGCGTACCATTCTCGCAGAGCGCGGTGATCCGAATCCTTCCAGACATGAGTTTCCAAGCCTAACTAGCGCGTGTCTTGCGCAACTCGGGCTGAATCAAGGGCCGCCGAACTCTGAATGGGACAAGCTACGCAACGGGATCATTTCTAACGCCTCGAAGACAGTGGGCGCGATTGGCATGTTGCGCAACCTCGGTGGTACCGGACATGGACGGGTGCTTGGCCAAGCACCGGATATCTCAACCGAAGACGCGCAACTGGTGGCGGCAACGGGCTTCATTTTGGCGGCATGGTTGTTGAGGCATCATCGTCACGGAGATTAGTCGAGAGACTACAAATAGCTGAGGTTTGACCCCAGTTTGATGTGCCCTACAGTTTGTAGCCCTTCATCAAACTGGGGTCAAACCTCTAGGATAGGAGCTTAACGGTGAGAAACGCACCGGCGTTCGTGCTCATTGTCTTGGTTGCATTTCTGGCACACCGAGTAGCAGTGCTCGAAAACCAACGTTACGCGCTTCAGACTGGCATGTGTGAACGGACCAGCGTCGGTTGCCTGGATACCATCCAGACCAGAACTTCTTGGCTCTGGAATTTCATCTACGGCATTACCGGGTAAAGAGGGATCGCAAACCCAGCAAAGGAGGGGTACAGCCTGCCGAAGGTGGCGGAGGTGATCGGTGTGAAGAAAGCGATCCTGTACGCCGCCATGCCCGGTGGGGCGCAAGCCCTCCTGGAAGAACCCATTATCCACGAAATCACTTATCCCGAATAAGAACCATTGTACAAAGAAGGGCAATTGGTAAAATGAGAAGCGGCATTCCAAAGATAATTACCGTCGCCATGGTGATGTTGTTTGCGCAAGATGCGTTTGCACAGAACATTTCTATTATTTGTGATGCTACCTTTTCGGGAAGTAGTGTTGACCAAACATCGGGGACCTATGGCTTCACCTTCCAGCCGAAGAACAAGTTGCTCACCGATAGCCATGGAAATCGCTTCGCAGAGGTCGAAGTTTCAGACACAGAGGTGTCTGGGAAAAGAGTGATTGTAAGCCCGGAAAATGAAACAAGAGGGGTCATAATGCACGTGCGGATAAACCGTAACACTTCTCGCTTCGAGGTTGGCTTAACTTATGCCGATGGCAAAGATACAACCGGTTCAAAATTTTATGACCCTAACTATATGTTTGACGGGAAACCACAACAACGATTTCAAACGTCCTTCGGGACCTGCCGAACTGCTAAGAACCTATTCTAATTAGCCAAGAATCATGCCGCTCGATCCAAACGCAGTAACTGGGGCATCTGCAGAAGCGTTAGTGACAACGCGATTGCTGTCATTTAGCGTCAACGTTGCTCGCCCGGTTATCGACAGCGACCGCATCGACCTGATTGCGTTCAATGTTGATGATGCTCAGGTTGCATTGGCACCAGTTCAAGTGAAAGGGTCGACGGGTCAACGGTATCAGTTCCAGCGGGACCTATTCGACACGCCTGAAATTTCATTGGTTCTGGTGTGGTATGCCATGACAGCAACACCACGATTTTTCGTGTTCGGGTGCTTGGCTGATGTTGAGGCCGCCCTCGGGGGTTCAGTCGGTTCGCCAAGTTGGCTCAATGACGGAAGCTATTCTATGACCCCCAGAGGTGCTCCGGCTCGACTGCCGCAAGAACGCATCAGGTTGATGACACCTCATGAGAATCGTTGGGACCGCATTCTCAACAAGATCGGAGTTGCTGTGCCGATCCCGGCTGTTGCGGGCCCGTAAGCGTCTATTAAAGGAGGAGTGAATCAAAAAAACTACGGTGCACTATGTATAATACAGCGTCGCGTATGTCCTGCAAGGCATTTTCGTTTCAGTATTTTTAAGGATGTGAGCAGGCATTGCAAACAGCTAATCACTTCCATTCAGGAGGCATGATGGATTTTAGCTCCGCGCAAGCTGTCAGTGCGATGATCACGGGCGCTGTTTCAATAGTAACCGCAGCCCTGACAGCCATGGTAACAGTATGGTTAAATAATCGTCGTGCGATGGTTGATGAAAAGCTTGCTCGCCTCAAAGGAGAAATTGATCAAAATCTTGGTGCGCGACGCGCTGTCGTTGATGAGCGACTTGCCACTTTAAAAGCCCAGCTTGATCGTGAATTGGCAGAACAGAAGGCTTTTCTAGAGAACAAAGCTCTGTTTGCTGCTGAACGGGTGGCCCATGAGCTTTTAATGCATCCTCAATGGGAGCAACGTTCGTTCTCAGCTATCAAAGCAAAGCTTGGCGGTTTCGAGGATGACAGACTGCGGCAAATTCTCGTACAGGCAGGTGCGATACGTTTTATGGTTAGGAACAATGAGGAGTTCTGGGGGCTGCTTGATCGTAATCGGCATAATTTGGGGTGAGTCCGATTTTATGAAAGCGATAAATACCATCTTAATAGGTAATATATCAGCGTCCTGATTTAGGATACCGGCCATGCGAGTTCCGGAAGGTTATTGCTTACCTCCTTTGAATGATGGGCTCAGCAAGGAGCGAGAACAATTCAGGATGCGATCTGGTTTCGAGAGACGCTGGATTATGCCAAGACCCTCCACCACGGGCAGGTCGATAAGGCCGGTGCGCCCTACTGGCTGCACCTGGAGCGGGTCGCCAGTCGGCTCGTCGACCCGTTGCTGGTTACCACTGAAGCCACCGCTGATCCTGCTGTCCCGTTGTCGGACACCTGAACGAATTTCACAGGTGATGGCGCTTGCTGCCAACAGGTCGTTGGCGTAGAATGCCAACATGAATGCCGAACTCGTCATCCGCCGCCGCGTCGCTTACGGCAACCGCGACTTCGCCGAAATGGTGGTGTGGCGGGTGCCCGAGCCCGTTCCGCCAACCACCCACGGATTCAAGTACCGTCTGGTCTATATCGTTGACGGGCGGCGGGTGCTGGGGTTCGACAACGAACGCGGCAAGGGTGACCATCGGCATCAGGACGACGCCGAGCATCCCTACGAGTTTGTCAACGTCGACCGGCTGCTCGCCGATTTCGTGGCGGCGGTGAGGCAATGGAGGACCGACCATGATCGAACGTGACATCCGCGTCGATACTGACGCCCTGGACCAAGCGGCCGCTGAGGTTGCCGCTGCTTGGAAGGCGGCTGAAGCGGGCCATCCCGCCGCGGCCACCGATCGCCTCTACTTCGCAAGCTGGGAGGCCCTATGCGCCGTTCTGACGCCCAAGCGCTACGAGTTGCTGCGGCACCTACGGCGTGCTCCTGCGGACGGTATTCGGGCGCTCGCGCGTGATCTCGGGAGGGACGTCAAGCGGGTCCACGAGGATGTTACCGCGCTCGAAGAACTGGGACTGATCGAGCGCGGCGCCGACGGTAGGCTAACCATGCCCGTCGACGAGATAGCCTCGTCGATCCGCTTCGCAGCCTGAATGTCCAGAAAAGGAGTAATAAATGGACTCAGATACTGTTGATATACTAATCCGCTCCTATCTATTGTATGCGGGAATTCCCGTAGTGGCTGTGGGCCTGTTATATATAGTATACAAGACATTTTCAAAATAGCTGCAGCATCAACTGTGTCTAGGTACAGAGCGACCATGGCGACGCCCGCGGCGCCGATCAGCAGCGCCAGCAGCCCGGCCCAGCCCGCGCGCTGCGCGTCGCCCTGGTCAGGCGGCCGGTCGGCCGCCGGTACCAGCTCGCGCCCGGTCCTACACCTGGGCGACCTCCGCGGCACCAATCAGCAGTAAAATTTTCGCGCATCCATCAATGCGCGCGATAGAATCCACCCGTCGAAAGGGTGTAGCGAAAGGGAGAGAAGACGATGCGACGCATAGCGCAGATGGACCCTGAAGGATGCGGGGTTGCATGTGTCGCCATGTTGGCAAAATGCAGCTACAAGCGTGCACGGGATATACTGTTTCCTGAGGGCCAGGAGGTGAGAGCTACTAAACATGATCAACTTCGAGCTGCCCTTAAGGAACTTGGCGTGCATCTTGGTCCAGGGCGCCGGCTATCTCAATATTCATATAGTGACCTTGGTGTAGACGGCCTCCTTCGTGTTCGCGTCAAAAAAGGAAGCCAAGAACCGTGGTGGCATTGGATGGTATGGGAGGCAAAGTCCAGTGCCATTCTCGATCCCTATAACGGCCCACTGTCCAACCGCTTTTGGCAGCCGTCGTCGTTTTTCGAAGCACAACGGACCTGAGTAGAAGGTCTACAAATGGAGGAATGTACCGTGAAACCAGACCAGAGTACTGATCCGCTTGGTCGTGGGTACTGGCGAACGCTCACGGACGGCCAAAAGCGGTTGCTTGCAGCATTGACTGACGACTACCAGCCGCTAAGAGCGGTGCTAAGCCAAGTAGAAGCAAATGCCATGAAGGTTGGCGGTCAAGTAACCTGGGAGAAGCTCGCGATCATCCAGGCACTTGAAGTGGATATGAAGAACCGCGACGATGTCTATGTGCGCCGTGGTAAGCGTTGGCAGTACCTTTGGGACCGCTTCGGGCTTGATCTAACCAGATGGGAAGTTGCGCTTTCCGAAGTATCGGCCGAGTTGGATGACCACTTTGCCGCTGGGAAACTCTAAAGGTTGAGGGAAGATGTGGAGTGAGCGTGACTTCCTCAGCTTGGATGAGGACACCATCGAGCCAGTTATCGCAGAATACCTCGACCTTGGCCGAGATGCGTTCCTGCGTCGATACAGCGGCCTTGCCTATCCCGCTCGAACGCATTTCCTGTTCGCGGCTGGCGAACTCTTGGATGCAAAGGCGGTGGCGTTCGTGGCATTCGAACGGCGTTTCGGTCCCGCCGTACGGGAGGTGCCGCCCAGTGAACGGCCGCACACCTCTCTGGTTGCCAGGCTGCTGCGCCGGCTCGATATTACGGTCGTACAGTACGACGCCGGCCGGTTGGTTCTGGAGGTGATCCCCACCGTCTTGGACACATATGATGTTTCCGACGAAAAGGAACCCTTCTCCCAACCGGATGGCCGCAGAGTGCCCCCGGCAGTGAGTAAACTCGGAAAGGATCATCCGAACTTCCAACCCCGCCAGCAGTGGTTCGAGCGGCAGATTACGAGGCTCGCCGAGGCGCGCCAAAGCCGGTTTGTGCCGTGGCAATTCAAGACAAGCGATGGCAAAGCTCGCAGGCTGGACCAAGGGTGCGTGGGGTTCGCGATGGCGAACGGCTTTCTGGTCATGCCCGAGAACCGAGAAGAACTCCTGCATTTCGTGGAACTCTCTGCGCGTGCGCTTGGCGAGGCACAATCCTCTCTGAGCGATGACCCAGATGATGCGGGGATTGTCCGAACCGTAACGGCTACGACATCGAGGCCAGGGCAGCGCAGCTTCAGCGTCAATGTGCGACGCGCCTACGCCCATCAATGCGCGGTTACTGGGTGCCGCACGCCGCAGGTGTTAGAAGCGGCCCACATCGGTGTGAAGAGCGGCATCGACGACAACCGAATGACGAACGGCATCTTGCTTCGCAAGGACATTCACGGACTGTTGGACGCGCTCCTGATTACTTTCGCTCCTGACGGCCGTAGCATAGTCGTCAGCGATGATCTGGATGATCAGGGTTATGAGTTTCTGAACGGTGCCGCGGTTACCGAACCAGTTCGGGGGCCACGGCCAGGCGCTGAGAACATTCAACAGCACCGCGACCGCTTTCGCCTCCGGCAGCACCGGAGGCCGTGATGCTGACCGAGACGGCAGCCCTCGACGTGCCAATATTTTGGCGCGATTTCAGTCCAGAAAAGGAGGAAATCGGAGATAATGAATATCTGTACTATAGCTAATCATTATCTTCCTTATCATAATCCGGAATGTAAATTAGTTTAGCTGCGGTCGGCAAGAGCCGGCATTTCAACGCTGAAGCTTTATTTAACAGGAGCGATCCAAATGAGTATCGTTATAGAACAAGGAATTCTGCGTTGCCCGAAATGCGGCTCGGAGAACTTACATCACCATGCAGTCACTGTTTGCGACCGGAACGAGGACGCCGACACGGTGATTCGGTCGGTCGTTGTGGGTAGCGCTACGCGAATGGACGTATGCGCTAACGGTGTATCACGAAATCCGAGCAGTCGTCGTCACGGCCTTTTCATCCAATTCAGTTGCGAGATTTGCGGCCGCCAGGACTTGGAGCTAACCTTCGCCCAGCACAAGGGCAGACCTACGTCGAGTGGCGTTGAGCCGAGCCCCCGAATTATGGAGCCTCCGCGATGGCCGATGACGCGATCACCTTTGGTCAGCGAGGGCAAATCAGGCGTGGCGACATCCTGGTAGGCTGGATCGAGAAGCGTGATGACATGCCACCAACGACATGGAGGCTGAGGCTCACGCCTGCATCAGGCTCCCCCGGAATCAAGGGCGAGTTTCCGCGCCGCAAGGATGCGCGGGCTGAGGCGCTGCGCCTTCTCGAAACCATGAACCAACAGTCTATCTGAGGAGGGTCGGTCCGTTACCGTCGCTGCCTCCAGCGACGGTTTGCAGGCGTACGCAACGTCCGAATTCGGCTTCCTAGATGAAATGTTACGCCGACGACCACGGCACCCCGAACATCGAAGGCGGTGGGAGGTCGCGCTTGCAAGGGATCAAATGGCCCTTGGCTGACGCTACGCCGGGCACTCAACCATGCGACTGCTGCGGAGGGACTTGCGGATGAAGAAAGACGATCGTCCGGCGACATTCGCCGGACGATCCTTAGTGTTTACACTCATTGTCTCTGATCAGGTCATATCAGCTAGTCTGTCAATCGCCGGTCCCTGACAAGCCGGTGCAGTTACGATCATTCGAGCTACGTCTGGCCCGTAGATCAGGAGCACGAGCGCTAGGAGAATCAATCGGACGGTATGCAGAACCTCGGACAGATTTGGGCGCATTGCAGCTTCCTCGCTCGAAGTCGTTAACAAACCGTTAACATTCAGAACGTAGCGCATCTTTTATAACCAAAATGTTAACCATAAAAAAATATCTCCAAGCAGAGTTGTCCGCGGCGGCGGTGGAGGTGGCCGCGCAACCGGCCCGCCGGCCGCTGCCCTCCGCCAGCAGGCCCTGCGCGTCGACGGCGCCGATCAGCAGCAAAAATTTTCGCGCATGGCGAGCATGCGCGCGGTAGACTCCTTCGGCAGAAAAAGCGAGGCCCCATGAAGCGCCGGCTATCATCCGTTCATGATCCCGAAATGCCTAACAGGCGCCGCTCGGCAGATGTCGAACCTCAATTACCTGCCCCCACGTGGGACACCAGAGATTATGTTAGCCAAACACCGCCCGGCGGCTCCTGTCCAGTCCGGCGGAGCGTAGCGGAGCCGGGCTGGGGAGGGGCCGGCAGCAACGCGGCCGGCGCCCGGGGGGGGGAGCCGAGCGCGCGGTGGGCGCGGACGGGGTGGGAGGGGGGCGG
>NZ_VTTM01000019.1:48669-63074 GCF_008364795.1 Azospirillum oryzae
GACCCCAAGAGATTCTTTACCCCACCCCCCCCCCGGCGCCCCTTGCCCCGGCGGGGGGCGGGGGGGGGGGGGGGCTGGACAGGAGCCGGCACCACCGCGGCGGGCGCCGGTGGGCGGTAGCCGAGCGCGCTGTGCGGACGCACGGTGTTGTAGGCGACGCGCCAGCACTCGATGAGCACCTGCGCCTCGGGCAACGTGTAGAAGATCTCCCGCGCGAGCAGCTCGTCGCGCAGCTTGCCATTGAAGCTCTCGTTGTAGCCGTTCTCCCATGGGCTGCCCGGCTCGATGAACAGCGTCTTCACGCCGACCTGCGCCAGCCACTCGCGCACCGCCGTGGCGGCGAATTCCGGCCCATTGTCGGAGCGGATGAAGTCGGGTGGCCCCCGTTCGACGAACAGCTCGGCCAGCCGATGCAGGACGTCGTCCGAGGTGAGACGGCGGGCGACGTCGATGGCCAGGCACTCGCGGGTGAACTCGTCGATGATGGTGAGCATGCGTACGCCTCCGGTGAGCACCGCCTTGGCAAAGTAGGGGCCTGTGCCTGAGTTTTGCGTAGCGTGAGATCGCGCGGACGCAAACGAGTTGCAAACGTCATGGCTTACCAGCGTGTCGAAGTTCTGACGGGAACGGAGCGGCGGCGGAGTTACACGCCGGCGGAGAAGGTCCGAATGGTGGAGGAGGCGTTCCGCCCCGGCGCGGTGGTGACGTAAGCGGCCCGCCGGCTGGGCGTGCACGAAAGTCTGCTGTACCGCTGGCGGGGGCTGATGACGGTCGGCGGGGCTGCCGTGGCTGAACCGTCCAGCTTCGTCGCGGTGACCGTCACGCCGGAGCCGACCGTAACCGAACCGCCGGTCGAGAACCTCCCTGACCCGCTCCCACCTCCAGTGCCGCCGGCCACGAACCCAGGGGTCCTTGAGATCATCCTGCCCAGCGGGGCACGCCTGCGTCTGGAAGGGCCGGTCGCCCCGGCCCTGGCGGCGGCCGTCGTCGGAGCCCTGGCATGATCCCGGTACCGAGCGGGGTGCGGGTGTGGCTGGCCACCGGGCACACCGACATGCGCAAAGGCTGGGCGAGCCTGGCGCTGCTGGTTCAGGAACGCTTCGCCCAGGACCCGCACAGCGGCCATTTCTTCATTTTTCGCGGACGCCGGGGCGATCTGGTGAAGATCATCTGGCATGACGGCCAGGGCAGTTGCCTGTTCATGAAGAGGCTGGAGCGGGGCCGGTTCATCTGGCCGACGCCGGCGGACGGCGCGGTGTCGATCTCGGCCGGGCAGATGGGCTACCTGCTCGAAGGCATCGACTGGCGCAACCCGCAGAAGACTTGGCGGCCCGAGGCCGCGGGGTGACTGCGACACGGTGGATCGACGCACCGGTTCAGGGGAGATTGCGGCGGCTCGACGGCGCGACCTCGGGTAAACTGGCGCCATGACCGCTGCCCCGCCCTCTGTCGCCTTGGCCGACCAGATCGCCAGCCTGCGCGCCGCCTTGGCGCAGGCCGAGGCGCGGGCGGACGCATTGGAAGCCGAGGCGGCGCGGGCCAAGGCGAAGGCGTCGAACACCGAGGCGCTGATCGCCAGCCTGAAGCTGGAAATCGAGAAGCTCCGGCGCGAGCTCTACGGCACGCGCTCCGAGCGCAAGGCGCGCCTGCTGGACCAGTTGGAGTTCCAGCTCGAAGAGCTGGAAGCGACGGCCGGCGAGGACGAGTTGGCGGCGGAGCAGGCCGCCGCCAAAACCACCGCGGTGGCGCCCTTCACCCGCAAGCGGCCGTCGCGCCAGCCCTTTCCCGGCCACCTGCCGCGCGAGCGCGTCGTTGTGCCGGCACCGGCGAGCTGCCCGTGTTGTGGCTCGGACAAGCTGTGCAAGCTGGGGGAGACGATCACCGAGACGCTGGAGGTGATCCCGCGCCGATGGAAAGTGATCCAGACGGTGCGCGAACGGTTCTCCTGCCGGGCCTGCGAGACGATCAGCCAGCCGCCGGCGCCGTTCCATGCCACCCCGCGGGGCTGGGCCGGCCCCAACCTGCTGGCCACCGTTCTGTTCGAGAAGTTCGGCCAGCATCAGCCGCTGAACCGGCAGGCCGAGCGTTTCGCGCGGGAGGGCGTGCCGCTCAGCCTGTCCACCCTGGCCGACCAGGTGGGCACCGCCGCCGCGGTGCTGAAGCCGCTGCACGACCTGATCGCCGCGCATGTGCTGGCGGCCGAGCGGCTGCACGGCGATGACACGCCGGTGCCGGTGCTGGCCAAAGGGCAAGACCGACACCGGGCGGCTGTGGGTGTATGTGCGCGACGACCGGCCGTTCGCCGGCCAAGCCCCGCCGGCAGCGCTGTTCCACTATTCGCGCGACCGCAAGGGTGAGCATCCCGAACGGCACCTGGCCGGCTTCACGGGCTGGCTGCAGGCCGACGCGTTCGCCGGCTACAACCGGCTGTACGACCCCGATCGACAGCCGGGGCCGATCAGCGATGTGCTGTGCTGGGCGCATGCAAGGCGCGGCTTCTTCAAGCTGGCCGACATCGCCGCGAACACCAGGCGCGGCAAGGACGCCCCGCCGATCTCACCGCTGGCGCTGGAGGCCGTGAGGCGCATCGACGCCGTCTTCGACCTCGAGCGCGCCCTGAACGGCAAGTCACCGACCGAGCGGCTGGCGGCACGCCAGGAGCACGGCATCGCCCTGGTAGCCGCGCTGGAGGACTGGATGCGGACGGAGCGCGCCCGGCTCTCCCGCAATGCCCCCGTGGCCAAGGCGATGGACTACATGCTGACCCGCTGGGACGGCTTCACCAAGTTCCTCAGCGACGGCCGGCTGTGCCTGACAAACAACGCCGCCGAACGCGGCCTGCGCGGCATCGCTCTGGGCCGGAAAGCGTGGCTGTTCTGCGGCTCCGATCGCGGCGGGCAGCGAGCGGCGATCATGTACGGCCTGATCACCACCGCCAAGCTCAACGACGTCGATCCCCAGGCGTGGCTCGCCGACGTGCTGGCGCGTATCGCCGACCTGCCCCAAACCCGCCTGCCCGAACTCCTGCCCTGGAACTGGAAGGCAATTCGCGAGCAGATGAAAGCCGCCTGACCGCGGCACTCAGCGGATGCTTACGGTGAGTGCCGCCTTGGCAAAGTAGGGTCTGGCGTCTGAGTTTTGCGTGGCGCGTCATCGCGCGGACGCAAACGAGTTGCAAACCTTCGGCATCGACATCCCGACCGACCCGCAGCAGCCGTCCGCCGTCCAACTCAATCTCGATCATGCTGGCACCGCATGGAGTTGGCGGCGTGAGGGGAAGAGCGGACGTGGTGTCTGCCACCTCCACCGGCGCGAAGATGGGCGTCGGCTCGGCCGGAGTGAGCATCTGGCGGCGCCAGCGGAACAGCAGGCTGGGATCGACCCCGCGCCGCCGGGCGACCAGCGACACGCTCACGCCCGGCTCGCAGGTTTCCGCCACCAGTTGCTCTTTCTCCGCCTGCGACCAATACCGCCGGCGGGGTGCCGCCTCGACGATCTCCATCACCAAGGGAGCGCTCGCCGTCATAGGGACAGCACCAGGACTATCCCTATGACAGCGAGCGCTCACCTCCTCCGCAGCGGCAAAACGGCGCGACCACCGCCCCAGAGCCCATCGTCCAATTCCATGGGCTTCAGCATAGGCTTTCAGCGTCAGCCCGCTGCCCTTCCAGGCCTCGACATGACCGCGCCAATAGCTCTCCAGATCCCGACCCGACATCCTCTTACCCCGCTGAACTGCGACCAGCGGAATATTTCATGAACCACAATCACTTCGGATGTGTCGTCACACAACGCTTACGGTCAAATCCCCACCTGAGCAATTGCATATCGGTTGCACCAGCGCGCGCGCAAACCTTACCCTCGATGGCGGATCGCAATGCAGGAATATCCGTAGTGCTTGTCGCGCGCCCGAGCGGATCACGCTATCGTGCGTGCCTCGCGCCAGCCGTCGCCGACCCTACTTGAGCAGAGCAACCCATGGCCAGCCCACTATCGACCGGCGGCGCCGGAACGCACCTCGAGAGCCGTATCGTTGCGGATTATCTAGCGTCAGTCCTCGTTGGAGGCGTGGTCCGCGGACTGCCGGACTGTGTCGCCAAATCGGTGCGAGTCCAGCGCGCCTTCGAGAACGAGCCGCTAGACGACGTGATCGTCGATGCCGAGGGCGCGGACGGCCCGCGGACGATGAGGCTCCAGGCTAAGCGGGTATTCGCATTCGGCGACAACGAGACATTCAACGAGGTGATGAAGCAGGCCTGGGACACGTTCTCGTCTCCTACGTTCCGAGCCGGAAAGGATCGCCTAGGTGTCGCCTTCGGCGCTATCACCGGCGCTGACGAGCATCGACAGACCGCCCTCCACTGGGCGCGTCAAAGCGCCGATGCGGGCGACTTCAGCCGTAGGCTCGCGCAACGCAACGTCGGCAATGCGACTATGCGGAGCTTTGTCACCGAGATCCGGGTCGCGTTAGACAAGGCGTCAGGAGCGCCGATCGACGATGACACGTGCTGGCGGTTCCTCCGGCATTTCGTCCTGCTGCATTTCGACTTTGAGCAGGGGGCGAGTTCGCGGGACGCCGCCCACGCGATCGGGCGGCTGGCGCATGCGCTGGAGCCGGGTACGGAGGGTCGAGCGCAAGAGCTCTGGCAGGCGCTGATCGACAAGGCAGACGTGATGAAGTTCGCGGCGGGCAGTGTCAATCGCGCGACGCTGGCCGAGGAAATTGAAGGAGCATTCTCCCTCGCCGGGCAGCGGCGGCTTCTGCCGGATCTTCAACGCATCATTGCAGCCACCCGCGGAGCGTTGGACGACATCCGACTCGATATTGGCGGCATCACCCTCACCCGCCAGGAGACGATCGAAAAGTTGCTGGAAGCGACGAGGGAGCCTGCTTTCCTCGAGATCGTCGGCGATGCCGGTTGCGGCAAATCTGGCCTCCTGCGCATCCTCGCCGACCGGAAGATGATTGGCGGCCCTGTTCTGGTACTCAAGGCGGGGCGCCTGCCCATCGAGCCTGCATGGGAAGGATTCGCCCGCCTGCTAGGGCTGGAGAACGACATCGACACCCTCTTGTCCGAATTGTCGTGTGTTGGAAGCCCCTGCCTGTTCATCGACGGCGTAGACCGCATCGCCAGTGCCGGCGAGTGGTCGCTGATTAACGATCTTCTGCGCGCCATCGCACGCTCTCCGGCCGCCGCGCGCTGGTCCGTGGTGGTGACCGCGCGGGTGAATGGCCTCGATGGGTACCGTGAGAAGCTGGATCCAGAAGCGCTCCTGTGTTTCCAATCCCGACGCTTCAACGTTGACGAACTCGACGAGGAGGAAATTTCGCTGATCGCCGCCGCGCACCCGCGGTTGGCTCCGCTCATCCACTCCGGCGGACGTGCCCATGCTCTTGCCCACCGCCCTTATCTGCTCACGCGGCTGCTCCGCACGAGGGTTCTTCCATCGGCAGCGCCGTCCGGGGCGCTGACCGAGATCGATTTGATGCTGGCGATGTGGGTCGATGACGGAGGCCAAGGAGAGACGGCGCGCCGGAGGCGGCAGGATGCCCTGCTGGAACTTGGCAAGCGGCGCGTCGCCAACCCCGGTCGCCCGGTTCGCTCGGTGGGCATCGATCCGGGCGCCGTACAGGCCCTAGTGGACAATGATCTGATCCGTGAGGACGAAGCGACCCGGACCGTCGATTTCGTTCACGACATCGTAGAGGACTGGGTGCTATGCCAAGTCCTGGATCACTCGCCCGATGGCGTCCCAAGCGCGCTGGTCGCTGCTGGCCAGCCGCTCTGGTTTCTTGAACCTGTTCGGCTCCACGCGGCATGGTGCTTGGAGCGGGCCAAGGATCCATCGGAATGGCTAGGCTTGGTGAATGAGCTCTCGGCCCCGCCTCTGGAGCCGCGCTGGAGACGCGCGGCGTTGTCGGCTCCGCTGCGTTCGACGCGTGCGGCCGAGTTGTTCGTCCTCATTGCTCCGATGCTGCTCGCGGGTAATGCGGAGCCTTTGCGCGAACTGATGGTAGCGTTGCGCACGGAGGAGGTGGTGCTGAACCCCATCTACCTCGACGCAACCCTATTCCCCGGATTTGATCAGGATGGAAGAGAGCTTCTTGCGCACTACGCTGCGGCGCCACGGCACGGAGCTTGGAAACCTTTCCTCGCTTGGCTGATGCCTCTGCTGCCTCAGTTGGAAGGGCCACTGGTAGACGAGACTAGCCGTGTGCTTGAGGTGGTGCCGAGAGCCTTCCAGACGATGGATGCCTGCGTTTTGCCGCTGTTCGATTGGTTGCCGGCGGCGGTGGCCAATTGGGCTCGCGATTGGCTGTCGGTGCTCGAAGCCGACTATTCCGACGCGGAAGCGGCCGCCCGGGCGAGGACAATCACCACGAACGGAGGGCGGCGTAGCGACGGAAGGCTGGAGGACCGGCTGCGGTATCTTCTATTCGTGGCTGCCGGTGGCGCACCAGATTCCGCTCGCTCCTACCTGCGCGACAGAGCTACGAAGGAGCGTCATGACGCGAGCGATTTCATCCTCGCGAACTCCAATCTGCTGGTTACCCATCTGCCGACGGAATTGGTGGATTTCCTTCTGGCGGTGATGCGCCGCCCCTTGGATCGGCCCTCGCGTTTCCGGAACGATTGGGATTTCGACGTCGATCGGATGATCGAACATGACCATCGGTTCTTCCCGGCCTCGCATGTGCGACCGCCTTTCCTCCATCTTCTCCGCGCCAATCCGGTCGAAGGGCTGCGGCTGGTCAATGGTTTGTGCAATCATGCCGTGGCGGCTTGGCGTGCCCGTCAGGAAGGCAGGGGCAGCACGCCCTCGGCCGTTACGATCTGCTTCCCGTGGGGAGAGCGTACCTTCTGGGGACATGCCCAAGAGTACATGTGGTTCAGAGGCGGAAGCGGGGGGCCCAACTCCATAATGTCCGCACTAATGGCCCTGGAAGCGTGGATGGAGGAGCAGCTCGCCGCCGGCCGGAACGCGGAGGATCTGTTCCGCGCCGTTCTGGAAGGTAACGACAGCATGGGAGCGCTCGGAGCGAGCGTGTCTATTGCGCTCGCTTACCCTTGGCCAACGCTGAGAGCTGCCTTGCCGCTGGTATTGTGCCCTGAAATTTGGGACTGGGACATCTACAGGAGGGTAGTCGATGAAGGATCGCACGTCAACACGATGGGCTTGCCGCGACATCGGCCCTTTCTTCAACCTGTCTTTAAGAGAAATGCCCTGCCTCATCGCAAATCAGACGTGAGAGACCTTGTTTTTTACTATCTATTCTCTGGTGATGAAGCGATCCAGGCGGCCTTTGCGGATCGTGTGCGCGAGCTGACGGAAAAGGAGGCTCTTCGTGAGGCAGCCGAAAGCCAGAATGACGGTGCAGTAGACACCCTGCGGCGCGACACCGTGCAGCGCATGCTATCCAAGGCAAACCGTGCCAACTGGAGAGTGGAGGAGGATCCCGAGCAACATCGTGTGCTCATTGAATACCAGCCTCCGGCAGACATCGACGCGGAAGCAGAAGTGAGCCGCCGAGAATACGAGAGCCTGACTGCCGTCATGCGACTTTCGCTGTGGGCGGACGCACTTCTTAAGGAAGGGCGTCCCAGATCTGAGCTCACGCTGGTCGAGGCACTCTCCGAGGCGAAAGCCCTCGACGCTACCGACTTGTTCGCCACAGCCCGGGACAGCAACGACCTCTTGGCTACGCACCGCGCTGCTGCCGTGGCAGGTGTCGCGGCCGTCGGGGCGCGATCGCAGTCAGATCTGGACGCGTCCGATCTCACTTGGTGCCGCGACGTTCTTCTCCGCGCTGCCAATATGCCGGTCGGCAAGGACTCGTTGCTGATCCGCAAAAGTGTGGTCATATACCATCCGACCATATACGCGGCGGCCGGGCTGGCCGGGCTTGTGGGACGCGACGGTGCAGTTGCCGAAGACCGCGAACAGCTGCTCCGCTTGGTGGCCCACCCCCTGCATTCTGTCGTCCAGGCCCTCTTCGTCGCTCTACAATCTCTGTGGGAGCGCGAGCCGTTGCTCTGCTGGCAGGCGGTCGTGCTTGGCATGCGACTGGCTCTCCCTCTCAGATCGCAGATGCCTAGTGCGTCCAGCCTTAAGCGTGAGAATGGAGAAGCGGTCTGGGTCAGCAACGTCGTAGACGATGCTATCGCGGAATATCGCGCCGGTCGGCCGGGCCTCATGCCCTCGGTACCTCCGCCTTGGATCCGCTCCGCGTCCGGGAGCGACAGTGGTGAGACCGCTGGCTACCAGAGGTCTGATACCGTCTTCCTGTGGGACTTCGCGCCGATAGTCCTGTTCCAGCAGCCGTTGGACCACATACTCGCTGTCCCCAAGCATCGAGCCGCGATCCTCAAGCTCTGCGGAGAACTTGTGACGTGGACCATCGACGAGTGCCGCCCTCCCTGGGCGGACGGCGACGATCGGGGCGGGTATACCCCGTTCGAGTGGGTCGCCGGCTTCATGGAATGGTGCGCCGCGCTCGGAGCACTGGCTCCGAAAGAGGTGGATGCCGCTGTCGTACAGCCGATCCAAGGGGCCCAAGAAGAGACCGCGATGCTGATGATGAGCGACTTCCTGTGTGGATTCCTCTCCAAGCGCTTTCGCCTTGATGAGGCCCCCGACGAGACCTCCGCAGCATCGTGGCGAGAGCTGTGCAATTGGGTCTTCACACACCGGCGTGCTCACGATGCCGGGGAACGCGATTACCTCGCGCGGCATTTCGGAGACTGCGTCGAGGCCATCCTTTTCTCTTTGCGCGGCCGCTGTGTCATCGAAACACCGTGGGCCGGCATGGCGATATTCGCAGATACCGTAAACCGGTGGGTCGAGGTCTTTGGCACCAATCCGCGGGCATATCTCGTATTGCTCGACTTCCTCGGGAAAGCAGGATGGGGGTTGGCGCCGCAGCGCACGGTTGTGTGGCTCTCCGGGATCGCCGAGAAAAAACGTCATGACGCCCGCTTTTGGGATGAGCACGGCAACGGTGAAGCAACAGCGAACTTGCTCGAGCGCTTGGTCAAGGAGCACGCACGAGCGGTTACCGATTCCCCCGAGCTTTTCTCTGGACTGCTCCGAACGAGTGACATCCTCGTTTGCCATGGCGTCCGCCGCGCCGCATTGGTGGAGCAGCAACTCGCGAGGCTCGCCGGAACGGCAAGACCGAGGTGATCCGCGCCCCTTGGCATATCAGCGGAGTCAAACGAAGCACTATGGTGGTGCTATCCAAGTGCTAACCAAAACGTCGTCAAGGCTAATCTCTACCACAGACAGCCAGGCACCCGGACCATGACTCTTAGCATCACGGAAGAAAAGGCGCAGGCGGATCTCAAGTTCGCGCTACAGGATGAGAAGCGGGCGTCTAAACTTGAGAACCTAGCAGCAGCGCTGCTTGGCCGCCTGCTCGGCATTCCGATTGCGATTGCGAAGTCCGGATTTCAGCACGGCGGAGACGGCGGTCCCGCTGGCCGACAGGGTCGGCGGTTTCGGTTGGAGTGCAAGAAGTACAGCGACACCACCAGCTTGAGCGACAGAGAGTTGCTCGGCGAGATCGACCATGCGCTGTCACGGGACGAAGCCCTCGAAGCTTGGATTCTCGTTGCGACCCGTGAGGTCCCGGAGCAGCTTGAGCAGGATCTGACCCAGAAGGGCGATTCCATTGGCGTTCCGGTTGTCATTCTCGATTGGAAGGACCACGGACTCGCATCCCTTGCCGCACTATGCGCCTTCGACCCTGATCTCGTGGAGGCAGAGTTTTCGAAGGTGGCAGGTGCACTAGCTCGCGCCCTTCAACCTGTCTCAGCCGACGAAGTTGCGAAGCTTCGGCGTGATCTCCAATCCTGGTGTCTTGGCTTCGAGGGACTGCGCACGCGGTCGCAGGAGAGGCTTCACAAGATTTGGAACTCACCGCGGACGTCGAACGCCGAACTCGGACAGAACGCAGCTGGCGGCGCGCAGGACAGAAAAATCAGGCGCGAACCAGTCCACGGAGCATTGGACGCGTGGTGGCAAGGCCCTGCGGGGAGCGACGCTCCCGTAGCTATTGTCGGCTGGGACGGCGTAGGGAAAACGTGGGCGGCGCTCGACTGGTTGGTTGACCGGAAACACGAGCAGCCGATTGTCTTGGTTGTCCCATCCTCCGCAGTTGCCGATCTCTCCGGTGTCTCTGAAGCCAGTGTCAAGCAGTTCTTGGCAGACCGTCTCTACGAGCTAAGCGGTGTCCGAGACACGAAGCATTGGATGCGTCGACTTGACTACCTGCTGAAGCGTCCAGCCGGCGAAGGGCCTGTTTTGACCTTATTCTTCGATGGCCTGAACCAAGAACCCTCAGTGCCCTGGCTGCCACTATTGAAGGTTTTGCAGGGTGAAACCTTCGAAGGTCGCGTGCGCGTCATTGTCAGCACTCGCAAGCATCATCTCGATGACAAGCTATCGAAGCTCCGCGGCCTCATTGTGCCAGCCGTACCGGTTATCGTGGAACTCTATGACACGGCATCGGGCGGTGAACTCGATCAAATGTTAGCTTTCGAAGGACTGACCAGGGCCGACCTGCATCCTGACCTCGTTGAGTTGGCGCGTACGCCACGTCTTTTCAGGCTGGTAGTGCGGTTTCGCGACCGCCTCGTGGAAGCGGGACAGGTGACAGTGCACAGGCTTCTCTGGGAGTACGGCCGCGATACCTTTGGAGAACGTGCAGGCAAGTCGTTCAGCGAAACTGAATGGCAGGCTTGGCTAAAAGAGATTGCCCAAAAGTACCGCGACGGCGTCCGGGAATTTACGGTCAAGTCGCTCGGCGAAACGGCGAGCCGGCCTGACCTTTCAGAACGAGAAGTTTACGCGCGGCTGAGCGACATCATCGATGGTCGATTCGCGACGACTGGTCCGTCCGGCAGCCTGCAGTTAACGCCGACTGTTGTCGCGCACGCTCTCGGCGCAGCGCTGCTTGCTCAGCTCGACGGCGCCCCAGCGCCGACTTTCGAGAGTTGTGAAGCCGAACTTATGCAGTGGCTAGACGCCATCGCAGGCTTGGATCAAAGGGCGGAGATCCTCAGGGCCGCAGTGTCGATCTTGGTGGACCGGAGCGATTCACCATTGACACCGGTAGCTGGTGTGCTCGTCACAGCATGGCTGCAGACGCAGAATGTGACAGACAGGCACCGGCAGGAACTCGCAGGTCTAGCCGCGAACCTGACCACCCCCCTGCTCGACGCTGTCGAGCATTCTAGTGGTCGCGCCCATGCATCCGCGCGGCTGTGGGCGACTAACGCTCTGCGCGCAATTCCGCGAACCGATACCACGGCAGCTTCCATCATCAACACCCGCGCTTGCGCGTGGTTTGGAGTTGTCTCACGCGACGTCGACACACGCGAGAGGCCCAACGTGGATTTCGAGCGGCACCGCGCGCAACGGTTCAAAACCCGGATTGGAATTGATGCCTCAGGTCCGCTTACGGTTCTCGGTGTCGCACTCCAACTCGTTGACAGGGACGACGGTATACTGCCGGCGACCGCGCCTTCGATCATCGAAGGCTTCCCGCTGGCATGGTTCACCTCTGCTTTCGAGGCAGCGGCGGTTTCCTTGGCCGTCGGCGGTCAGAACGAGGGATGGGACGGACTCAAATGGCTTTGCCTTCTTAACGAGATTGATCCCAACGAGACAGCGGTCGCTCTACGAAGTCTATCGGCAGCTGTTCGCGTTCGGACGCCAGAGCCTGGCGTGCATCTGGACCTACCGGCTCGCGCTGCCGCATTGCTGCTCTGGCTGAGTGGTCAGGAAATAGACGAAGACACAGCTGCTTCTGTTGAGCCTCGCCTTGATCGAACGCTCAGCTACGAGAAAGATTATGTGTCCCGCCCCGGTCGCAGCTTCTTTCCGCTGGAACGGCGTCACGCGGAAGTTGCGCTTAGCGACACCGAGTTGCCATTTCTCACTCGCGTGCAGCGAACGAAGGAGCTTTGGCTCGATCCGACTTTCGAAATACCATCTGCGTTCATTGAGGAAGCGCGTGCCGCGGCCGCTCGCATTGATGTCACGAAGCTGAATATTCACAGAGGGATCACTATAGAGGATCATCATTTTGAGGAACTTGAGCCTGTTCTTGCACGATGCGCGCCGGACCTGTTGGCTGATTTGACTCTTCGCAAGATCCAGAGCCTTGCGACCTATACACAGGAGTCCCGTTATTGGGGAGCCATCCATGCGACCGAGGCTTTTGTTCTTGTTGGCGATGCTGAGGCGAAGGCCGCCAAGACGTTGCGTTTGAATGGTAATGACGCCGACGATAATCAGGAGATCTACGCTGCGAGCCGCCTCTTGATGTTAGAGCTCCGCGACCTCGACGCACAGATGCAGATACGGACGCTGATTGAAGCTGACCTTAAATTCATTCCGACAGACTTCTCTGAGATTCTACGCCAGCCTACACCTAGCGATGTCGATGCCCTAATCTCCCATTATCAGGTTAGCCCGCCAAAGCAGCAGCGCGACCTCCTGCTGCTGCTGTCGATCCATCCTGTCGCATTCAGCGACACCGCGTGGTCATGGCTAGAGCAGTTCACGCACGCGACTGATCAAGATCTTCAGGGCGTCGCCTTCCAGACGCTGACCTGCGCCGACACGGTTCGCTTTGGGCGGATGCTCGCCACCGCTGGTTGGTCCTGGAGTCCCAACGCGCATTTTTGGATTAATGACTATGGGACCAGTGCGCTCATTCAGGCTACGTCCGCTTTGCCGTTCGATCAGGTGGCGCCAAGGCTGGCGCCATGGCGATTGCTTGAAGCTGCTCGCCTGCGGGGCGCCGATTCTGCGGAAGTTCGATTGGCGGCTGGGATATTGGGGCAGGTGCTTGCGGCGGTAAGAACTAGGGAACCTGATTTGGGTTCAACCCTGTCGGTGGACCGAACCGAAGCAAAGTCGGCACCCTTTGTATTGTCGGTCATGCCGCTGCAGAGCCAGGACCACTCCGATGATCCCGTGGCCGCCTTTGAGGCAGCCATGGATGCCGATGCGCAACTCAAGGCCCACCACCGCGCTGCGGAGACCGCAATCACACGCATACGCGAGGCGCGCATGTCGGGAGCAAGCCTTTACCTTGCCAATGTCGACGCCGAGGACTTCGAACCCGTCCTGCGGCATGCGCCGGACCTAATTAGCCAGTGGCTCGAAGGTTCCGTCGAATACACGACTGATTTCCAACGGCGAGTGCGCTTGGCAGATGCGGCTTTCCTGGCATTGTGCGAGGCCCTTCTCACCCACGCCCCTGAGCAGGGCACTCAATTGTGGCGGGCCCTGCGTCGGATCGTAACTACGCGGTACATAGGGGCGGCGGGGGTTGAGGACCTCATGCACATGGTTTTCCGGGTGCCGGATTCACCGGCCGTGGTTACGCTTCGGAGCGAGTTGCTCGAAGAGCAATGCCATACCGATCAATCTCTGTTTGATCTTGCGATTGCGGCAACCCGCAATGGAAAATCTAAATGGCTCTCGGATGTCATAACAGCGGACCAAGGGTCGCCACTCGCCTGGCGTCGCAAGCGCGGCATTACCCTCGCAGGTTTCACCTCTACTAACGAACTGCCGGTTGCTGGTGCTTGGCCCGATGGTGAAATTCAGACGGGACACGCCGAGCTTGCTCGAAAGTCAGCACGCTCGCGGGCAATCGAAGCTTCCACACGCTATTGGTGGCGCGCATATTTGGCGGCTTTGGACCCGACTGCGGCATACGCAGCTTGGGTCCTATTCCTCCGCTCTGCGGACCGTCGCGCGTGGGCATGGCTTCGTGGAGACGTCCAGGCCGCAAACAGCAATGATGACTTCTTCCATCTGAAGATGAGCCATGCTCAACTCAATAGAACATCGTTGAAGCACGCAATGGAAAAACGGGTCGAAAAGCTCGACAAAATGTTTCTCGGCCGCCCAATCAGGAATGGCATTGGCCCTTGGGGCAAAGAATAATCAAAGGAGAAGTCACTGTAATGGTCTTACCTGAACTCGCAAAGATCTATTAGCTGCAAAGAGGCTGCCGACAACGTGAGCTGCGGTGGTACCGAGAAAACGCACCTTGTTGAGAGGCGCCCGATGAGTACGCATCCAGTGAGTCTTCCAATTACCCACATCCGTTAACATCGCTGGTGACAGCGGTATCCACGTACGCATCCGGTGAGTGCCGCGGTCAGGCAGCTTTCGTCTGCTCGCGGATTGCTTTCCAGTTCCAGGGCAGTAGTTCATGCAGGCGGGTTTGGGGGATGTCGTTGATGCGGGCCAGCACGTCGGCGAGCCACGCCTGGGGATCGACGTCGTTGAGCTTCGCCGTGATGATCAGGCCGTACATGATCGCCGCTCGCTGCCCGCCGCGATCGGAGCCGCAGAACAGCCACGCTTTCCGGCCCAGA
>NZ_VTTM01000001.1 GCF_008364795.1 Azospirillum oryzae
TGCCGATCCCCTTCAGGAAACCCAACACCCCAAGGCCGCAACGGCTACCAACTGCCGCCGCCTGCGCATCCCTTCTCACAACACGGTATGTACTTGTCAAAGAACCCGCAACGCTGAGACGCGTCGCACCGGCCGCTCTTCCGCACCCCCTTCTTCAGGAGGATCGGGTCAGAGTGACCGGAGAATTTCGGTCGAAGTCGGAAGATCAAAACCGCTAAGTCGCTGTTTTCTCTTCCGTTTCTGCCGCCGTCGCCGCGCTTCGTTCAGCGCCCCGCCGTCGGTGGAGCGGTTTATAGGCGCCCGCCCCCAAACCACGCAAGCGCTTTTTTCATCGCCTCCTGCATTTTTATGTTCGCTGAACCGACTGATGTTTTCGTCAGAGCAGGCCGAGCGCCCGCAGTTCCGCCGCCATGTCGGCCGGCAACTCGTCCCCTGCCCCGCCGGCCGCGGAAAGATCCTGGGGAGCAGCTTCGGCCGTCAGGTAGCGCCAGCCCTGGAAGGGGCGATGCGGGGTCGGCACCGTCGGCACCCGGTCGGCGGCGAGCTGCAGGGTGCAGTAGCTCTCCCCCTCCTCGTCGGTGGCGGTATCGATGGCAAGGATGGGCTGGCGCACTAGGACGCTGCCCTTGATGACCCAATAGATCGAGCCGCCGGCCAGCAACTCGTCGCCACGCTTGGGCAGGCGACGGGTATAGACGGGGATGCGAGTCCGGCCGTCAGCCGATACGGCGCGGCGGTCCTGCAACTCCGCCAGATGGTCGAGGTCGCGGACACCGACGGCGAGCTTGATGAGATGGAGAGGCATGGGGACGCTGAAGTCTCTGACGTGAAGGACGGAACCGCGCCCAACATAGCGCGCCCCCTGACATAGTGCGCTATGCAGGATTGTCCTTCTGCCAAGACCGCCGGGCGGATCTGTCCTCAGAGCGGATCGTTGCGGTCAGACCGGTTGGTTGGCCGGGCATGGCCGATGATGGCGCTGAAGCCGAACAGCAGCAGCAGCACGCCCATGACGATCTCGATGCCGCAGACCAGACGGACAGGTCCGGACACCGGGTGGATGTCGCCATAGCCGACGGTGGCGAAGGTCACGATGGAGAAATAGATCCCCTCGGCGAAGGTCAGGTCGCGCCTGACGCCTTCGATGACGAAGTTCGGCTCCGCCATGAAGCGGTCCATGATGGTGTAGATGGCGCCGAACAGGATGATGCAGAGCGAATAGAAGGTCAGGAAGGCGAAGGCCGGCAGGACCAGACGCGCCGATTGCTGGAAGAATCCTTCGAACAGCAGGCCGGCGTCGAGCAGGAAGATGGCGATGTCGCGCGACACCAGGGCGACGATGGCGGCGATGGCCGACATGGCCAGCAGGAAGATCGCGCCGATCGTCTGGGTGTCCATGTCCTGTTCGGGCACCAGGAAGGTCAGGGCGCCGATGCCCCAGACCGGCGCCATCCACA
Source organism: Azospirillum oryzae (assembly GCF_008364795.1). Taxonomy (GTDB): domain Bacteria; phylum Pseudomonadota; class Alphaproteobacteria; order Azospirillales; family Azospirillaceae; genus Azospirillum; species Azospirillum oryzae. The sequence continues at coordinate 1,458 of NZ_VTTM01000001.1, forward strand.
GGAAGACGCGGTCGAAATGACCCCCTTCCCGCAATCGCCGCGACATCACGATCCGCCGGATATCCTCCGCCCGCCACCAGGCCCCGCCCAGGAAGGCGACCAGCGGCAGGACGAAGGCGACGCTCTGGATCAGCGGACTGATGTTGTGGAAGTTGCTTTCCAGGAAGAAAACAAAGATGCAGGCATAGACGCCGATGAAGTTGGTCAGCGCCAGCGTGAAGAACTGGCTGCCCGGAAACAGATAGTGGAAGGCCCCGATCACGAGGCCGACCGACCCCAGCAGAACGAAGGTCAGATTGCCGGACACCGACCGGATCGACAGCGCGATCAGGCCGAGCAGCAGTGCCGTCAGCAAGGCCCCGCCCAGCCAGGACTTGGATGCCCCCTTGGCTCCATGGGGGCTGCCGTGAGATCCCCCATGGCCGCCGCCGAGTGGATTGCCGGGAGGAACCGCCGGGGGCGGGCTGGTCGTCCGAGGGCGGCGGTCGGGAACGATCTGGTCCATGGGGCGGCAAACCGAAACGGAAACAGACACCAGACCCGGTGCCCGGACGAAGGTCCTATTTCGCAGTTATAGCCGTTTGCCCGCCCCGGGAGTCAGCATTTTCCGCAGCCTTGTCCGAGGTTTCCGCCCCCTGCCCTACCAGCCGCCGGTGGCGAGCCAGCGGTCGACCATATCGAGGCGGTCCCAGCCCCAGAACGGTTCGCCATCGACGAAGACGAAGGGCGAACCGAAGACGCCACGGTCCACCGCATCGTCGGTTTCGGTGCGCAGCCGGTCCTTGACCGCCGGGTCCTGGATGGCGGCGGCCACCGCGGCGCGGTCGATCCCGACGCTGCCCAGGGTCTTCGCCGCGATCTCCGCCACCGTGTCGGCCGGGCCGATGTCCCGCCCCTCGCCGAAATGGGCATGGAAAAGCGCATGGGCCAGCAGCTTCGCCTGTTCCGGATGGTCGTCGGTCAGCCAATAGAAGGCGCGCGAGGCGGCGACGCCGTTGGCCGGGGCCGAATCGGGGAAGGTGAAGGGGGCGCCGGTCAGCCGGGCGATGCGGCCGACGTCATGGGTCAGATATTCGCCGCGCAAGGGCTGCTGCAGGTTGGGCTTCATGCCCGTCACCTTGAAGATCGCCCCGAGAAGGATCGGGCGCCAGGTGACGGTGCGGCCATGCTTCGCCGCCAGTTCGTCGATGCGCAGGCTGGCGAAATAGCCGTAGGGCGAGGCGAAGTCGAAATAGAAATCGATCGGGTCCGGCACGCGCGTTTCCTCTCCGACAGGTTTTCCGGAAAGGCTAACGCGGGCGCGGGACAGCGTCCAGCAGTGCATCCGGGGGGCGTCCGGGGAAGGCGCGATCCCCGAACGGCCCGGCACCCCGTCAGACCGTGCGCACCTTGGCGTCGAAGACGTAGCCGGCGCCGCGTTCGGTCTTGATGATGCGGGGCTCCTTCGGGTTCGCCTCGATCTTGCGGCGCAGGCGCAGGATCAGCACGTCGATGGACCGGTCGAACACCTCCGCCCCGTCGACGCGGGTGAGGTCGAGCAGCTGGTCGCGGGTCAGCACCCGCTGCGGCCGCTTGACGAAGGCCGCCAGCAGGCCGAACTCCGCCTTGGTCAGTTCCACTTCGCGCCCCTCCTGCCCGCGCAGGCGCTGGGCGGTGAGGTCGAGTTCCCAATTGGCGAACTGCACCACGGCACGCAGTTCGTCCGCGCTGCGCGCCGGGCGGGCGTCGTTGGAGACGCGACGCAGGACCGCCTTGATGCGGGCCAGCAGTTCGCGCGGGTTGAAGGGTTTGGTCAGGTAATCGTCGGCACCCAGTTCCAGCCCGACGATACGGTCGACGTCCTGGTCCTTGGAGGACAGGATGATGACGGGGATCTGCGATTCGGTGCGGATCTGACGGACGAGGCCCAGCCCGTCGCCGTCGGGCAGGCGCAGATCGCAGACCACGAGATCGACAGGGTCGCCATCCAGAGCCTGCCGGGCCGATGCGGTGTCCTGCGCCGTCGTGACCCGGTAGCCCTCTCCCGCCAGATATGAGGCCAAAAGCTCCCGAATCGGCTCGTCGTCGTCGACAGCGAGAATGTGCATGCCTGTTACCTCCCCAAATCTTCTTATCTCACGCGTGAGCGGCACGCAATGCGTTACAACCCCGTAACAGCCGCGGCCGATTCGCCGACCACATGAGTTGGTTGAAACCGCGTCCTGCACCGGCGACATAAAAATACCGTTGCGCGGACATTAACCAGAAACAAGCTGCGGTTTAAATCCAGACCATTGAATAGGGGATGGTGGCGAACAGGGGACGGCGACCCGCCTCTGGGCGCCGGACCAATGCCGTGATGGGGAAGCACCGCCATGTCGAACATCGATCATTGCCTGGAGCGCCTGGCCCTGCTCGACCGCGCCGACCGTCTGCTGAACGAGGTGCGGGTCTACGGACAGCATGGCTCGATCCGCGAAACGCTGGCGCAGCACCGGCTGCTGCTGGGCGAGGCGAGGCGCCACCTCGACTCGGCGCGCTCGGTCGGGCGGCTGGGTTGAGGACCGTCGGCAAGACCATCATCATGTCCGGCTGCAACGCCCAGGCGACACCGATGCCGCCCCACCGCACCGCGCCCCATGGCCAGTCCCATGGCCAACCCCATTCCAGGGCGGCGAGGCGGCTGCCCGCCGACGGCCACCGCCGTCCGGCGACGGAGCGTTGCGCCCATCATTCCGGTTGCATGCCCGGTGCCGCACAGGTCGCGTTCCATAATGGTGCGCCGCTGTGGCGCACGATGATGGAACGCTGGCTGGCCGCAGCCCCCTGACCTGTCCGGACTTTCGGACAGCCTCCTGTTGCGCTCTCCCTATTCCCGCCCGATTTCGCGCCTATGTCGGCAGTCGGGAGTCACAACACGGAGAGACCCATCATGACCCGCGCCATCCTTCTCGCCTCCACTGCCCTGCTGATGGCGGCCCCGGCGGCGTTTGCCGCGACAGGCGGACCGGCCGGCGGGCAGCTGGCGCTGACGCGGGTTCTGCTGTCCACCGGCGGCGTCGGCTATTTCGAATATGAGGCGACGGTGAGCGGCGACGCCGACCTGTCGCTGGAGGTGCGGCGCGATCAGGTCGACGACGTGCTGAAGAGCATCGTCGTCTATGACGACAAGGGCGGCGTCGGCACCATCGCCCTGCCGGGAGCCGAACCGCTGGACACCGCCTTCCGAGAGCTGCCCTTCTCGGCCGACGACCTCACCTCCCCGGCCGCATTGCTGAACGCGATGCGCGGGGCGGAGGTGACGACCGGCGGCTCCCGCCAGTTGACCGGCCGACTGATGTCGGTGACGGAAGAGACCGCGCGGCTGCCGGGGAACGACGGCGCCACCACCACGCGCCACCGCGTGACGCTGATGACGGCCGAGGGCCTGCGCCAGCTGGTGCTGGAGGAGGCCGACGCGCTGCGCTTCACCGATCCGGCGGTGCAGGCGCAGATCGACCGCGCTCTGTCGGCGGTGGCGGAGAACGCCAGGCGCGAGCGGCGGCGGCTGACCGTCCACAGCCGGGCGCCGCAGGATGGACAGGCGGCCGGCGAGCGGCGGGTCCGGGTCGGCTTTGTCGCGGAGATGCCGCTGTGGAAGGCGACATACCGGCTCAGCCTCGGCACCGGGGCCGGTCAATACGGACAGGGCCAAAACGGACAGGGGCAAAACGGGCAGGCGGATAAGGGCAAGGGCGCGCTGCAGGGCTGGGCGGTGCTGGAGAATCTGAGCGGCGAGGATTGGCGCGGCGTCGACCTGACGGTGGTGTCGGGCAACCCGGTGACCCTGCGCCAGGCGCTCTACACGCCCTATTTCGTCGAGCGGCCGGAGGTGCCGGTGGAGGTGCTCGGCCGCGTGCTGCCCAGCGCCGACGAGGGCGCGGTGACGCTGAACGACGCCCGTTCGGCGATGCGTGCGCAATCCGAGGCCTCACGTGCCGGGGCGCCGCCCGTCACCGCCATGGCCGCCCCCCCGCCGATGCCCGGCGCGCCGGCTCCGGCGCCGATGGGTGACGCGCTGGCGAAGACCACCCCCTACGGCAGCGCCGCGGGAACGCCGGCGATGGCCGAGGTGCGCGGTGCCGAGGCCGGTGCGGCTGAGGGCGCCCAGGTGCTGTTCCATTACCCGCAGCCGGTCAGCGTGCCGAATGGCGGGACGCTGATGATGCCGATCGCCGCAAGCACCCTGCCGGTGGAGCGGGTGGCGCTCTACCAGCCCGCCGCCGACGCCCGCCATCCGCTGGCGTCCCTGCGGCTGCGCAATGACGGCGACACCGCCCTGCCGCCGGGATTGCTGACCTTCTATGACCGGGGCACGGCGAACAGCGCTTACGTCGGCGACGCCCGGATGGCGACCCTGCCGGCGGGCGAGAGCCGGCTGCTGTCCTTCGCCGTCGATCAGGCGGTCACCGTCGACCGCGAGGAGAAGCCGAGCCGCCGGCTGTCCCGCGCCACCATCGCCGACGGCGTGCTGACCCTGTCGGTGATCGACCGGCAGAGCACGACCTATACGGTGGCCGGTGCCCCGGATGCCGACCGCGATGTCGTGATCGAGCATCCGCGCCGTCCCGGCTGGGAATTGGCCGAACCGGCGAACGGCAAGCCGGAAGCGACCGCCACCGCCTATCGTCTGCCGCTGGCGGTGCCGGCCGGCAAGACGGTGACGCTGACCGCCACGCTGGAACGGCCGCGGCAGGAGCGGATCGTCCTGACCGACCTGACCGCCGACCAGATCGCCGCCCGCGCCACCGCCCCCGAATTGCCGGCGGAGGTTCGTCAGGCGCTGACCACGCTGGCCGGCCTGCGCGCCGCCGTCGCCGAGAAGGAGCGTCGCATCGCCGAACTGGAGCGCGAGCGGGCGGAGCGCATCGCCGACCAGGACCGCCTGCGCGAGAACCTGAAGGCCCTGCCGGCCGGCAGCGACCTGCACAAGCGGACGCTGGCCAAGATGGCGGAGGCGGAAAACCGCCTGGATGCCCTGGCGCGCGACCTGACCACCGCCCGCAACGAGGCGGAAGCGGCGCGGCAGACCCTGCGCGAGCGGGTGAAGGCTTTGGCGATCTGAGGGTAGCAGAGAGTTAGGTGTAGCGGCGGGCAGGGCCCCCGCCCGCCGCTACACTTCTTCTACAGCGTCGTCGCGCTGCAATAGGCCCAATCCTCCCCCTGCAAGCCGAAGAAGGCCGCGACCGGCTTGCCGCTGGAGCGGTCGACGACGACGCGGAAACGACTGCCGGTGCAGGTGCCCTGCGGCTGCTTGGCGAAGGGCAGCTTGACGTGCTTGGACTTCAGGCAGGCGTCCGACATCTTCGGCGGGTTGGCCGGGCCGTCCACCTTCTTGCCGTTCAGCACCATATAGTAGTTGGTGGCCTGCCCGCCCTTGACGTCGGCCTTCACCTCGATCTTGCCGAAGCGCGACTTGTAGAGGCCGGCATCCTGTTCGCCGTCGGGCGCGCCGCCGGGCAGCGCGCGGAAGGAGATGGCGGCGCAGGACGGCGGGTCCTTGGCCTCCGCCGGGGCGGCGGCCAGCGTGGCAAAGCCGCCGGCCAGCAGAAGGGCGGCAGGCACGGACATCAGACGTACAGACAGCATGGAAGAGCCCTTTCGAACCGGTTGAACCGTCACTTCGGCAACAGGCAGATGGCGGTCTGCTGCATCAGGGCGCAATCCTTCTCAGCGCCGCCATCCAACATCGACACCTCGACCTGGGTGATCGTCAGGGTGCGGCCCGGCTTCACCACGCGGGCGCGGGCGATCATCACGTCGCCCTTGGCGGGCGCCATCAGGTTGATCTTGAACTCCACCGCCAGCACTTCGGCACCCGCCGGCATCAGGCTGTAGGCGGCATAACCGCCGGCATTGTCGGCCAGCGTGCTGACCATGCCGGCATGGAAGAAGCCATGCTGCTGCGTCAGCTCGGCGCGGAACGGCAGCCGCATCTCGCAGAATCCCGGCTCCACCGCCGTCAGTTCGATGCCGAGCGTCCGGCAGATCGGCTGCTGTTCGAAGGAGGCGAGACAGCGCGCCTTCCAGTCGGGGTCGCGGGGAACGAAGGTGTCGGCCAAGGCGAAGCACTCCGGGAAGGGAACGTTGCGGGACAGCCTGCGACAGCCGCCCCGCCGGATCAAGCCCGTATCCCTATAGGTCACCCGCCGATCTCAGCTGCCGATCAGGCCCATCTGCGGGCTGGACGGTTCGGCCTGGGCGCGCATCGGCATGCGGCCGGCCAGATGGGCGGAGCGGCCGGCGCTGACCGCGTCGCGCATCGCCGCCGCCATCCGCACCGGATCGCGCGCCTTCGACACCGCCGTGTTCAGCAGCACGGCGGCGCAGCCCAGTTCCATCGCCAGCGCCGCGTCGGATGCGGTGCCGATGCCGGCGTCCAGCACCACCGGCACGGGGCTGCGGGCGCAGATCGTCTCGATGGCGTGCGGGTTGCGGATGCCCATGCCCGAGCCGATGAAGGCGCCCAGCGGCATCACCGCCGCCGCGCCCAGATCGGCCAGCTTGCGGCAGGTGACGGGATCGTCGTTGCAATAGGGCAGCACGACGAAGCCGTCATTGACCAGTTCCTCCGTCGCCCGCAACAGTTCCTCGACATCGGGATAGAGCAGTTCGCGGTCGCCGATCACCTCCAGCTTGATCCAGGGCGTATCGAGCGCCTCGCGCGACAGCTGGGCGGTCAGCACGGCTTCCTTGGCGGTCATGCAGCCGGCGGTGTTGGGCAGCAGCCCGACCGGGCCGGTGGGGCGCCCGGCGGTGGCGCGGGCCAGCACGTCGACGAGGCTTTCCGAATAGCCGTCCAGGCTGATGCGCCGGATCGCCAGCGTGACCAGCTCGCTGCCGCTGGCCGCCAGCGCGTCGAGCATCACCTGCTGATTCGGATAGCCGGCGGTGCCGAGGAAGAGGCGGGAACCGAGGCTGCGCCCGGCGATGATGAGGGTGTCGGTTTGGGACATGGGGAGTGCCTTTGCAAAGGCCTTCTCCCGAAGCGAACGATCTGGGGAAATCCCCCTCTCCCCGGGGGGAGAGGGGATTCTTCCCTTATCGCGGGACGGGAGAGGGAGGTGTAGGAGGCTCAGCCGCCTTGGATCGGGCGGACGATTTCCAGGCTGTCGCCGGGCTGGAGCGGGGTTTCGGGCCAGAGGCGGCGGGGAACGACGGCGCCGTTCAGGGCGACGGCGACGCCCGGCGCACCCTCGGCGATGCCGCGGCCGGCCAGGAACTCGGCGACGGACGCGGCGGACAGCGGCTCTTCGCGGCCGTTGACGCGGAGGACGGCGCTCATGCGGCGGCTCCCGCCGCAACGAAGCGGCCGGCGGCGAAGGGGCGCAACAGCGGGTCGGTCTCGCCGGTCAGCACCAGCCGGGCGATGCCGTCGGCGGTCACCGGGGTCAGCAGGATGCCGTTGCGGTGGTGGCCGGTGGCGTGGATCAGGCCGGGAACACCGCTTTCGCCCAGGATCGGCGCATCGTCGCGGCTGCCCGGACGGAACCCGACCCAGGCCTCCTCGATCGGCAGTTCGGCGATGCCCGGCAGCGCCCGCCATGCCCCCTCCAGCAGGGCGAACTGCCCGCCGGCGGTCAGTCGGTCGTCGAAGCCGCGCTCCTCCGTCGTGGCGCCGATCAGCAGCCGGCCATCCAGCCGCGGGATCAGGTAGGTGCCCGGCGTCCACACCACATGGCGCAGCAGCGGCAACCGCGCGTCCATCCTCAGACAGACCATCTGCCCCTTCACCGGCCGCACCGGCGGCTTGGCGGCGGGCGGCAGTCCGGGCACGCCGGCCGACCAGGCCCCGGCGGCCAGCACCACCCGGTCGGCCCGGTGCAGGGTTTCGGCAACCCGCACGCCCGCGGCGCGGCCGCCCTCCACCGCCAGCGCCACCTCGCCGCAGCGCTCATGCAGGCGGGCGCCGGCGGCCTCGGCCGCGCGGCGCAGGGCTGCCGCGACCTTGCGGTTGTCGACCTGATGGTCGCCGGCACAGAACAGCGCACCGGCGACGCCGGGCTGCAGGAAAGGCTCGCGCCGCCGCACCTCGGCCCCGCTCAGCCATTCCACCGGCAAGCCCAGGTCGCGCTGGAAACCGTGCAGGAAGCGGACCTTGGCGGCATCGTCGGCAGTGAGCGCGATGACCATCGTGCCTTCGCTGCGCAGATCGACGGCCATGCCGCTCGCGGCTTCGAGATCGCGGGCGAAGTCCGGCCACTGCGCCTGCGAGGCGCGGGTCAGCGGCAGCAGCCCCTCCTCGCCCGGTTCGGTTTCGACGCAGGCGGCCAGCATGCCGCCGGCGGCATGGGTGGCGCCGCGACCGGCCTCCCCCCGCTCGAACAAATCGACGCGGCAGCCGGCCGACGCCAGCCTCCAGGCGATGGCGAGGCCGATGCAGCCGGCGCCGATGATGGCGACGGATGGACGGAATCCGGAGACGCACTCGGAAATGGAATACGGTTCTGGCGCATGGATCATGCGGCGGCTCCCTTCGCTGGAATTACCCAGACAGGTTCGATGGGTGTGTTCTCAGCCGCGCGACCACCGCACGGCACCCCAGGCCTATGGCTCGCCTTATGCCAATGTTTCGCTGGCCCCACAAGCGGAATCGACACTCATCCATCCCGCCGCTCCACCCAGCCGACTGCCGCCGATGCGGCGACATGCCACAGCTCTATAAGGAGTTTCCCGGACAAGAAACGCTACCAATCGGCAGCTAAACCATCCGTAAAATAAGCCATACCGGGGCACTCGCCGCAACAAACGGGCGCGGCCGGTGTGCGGAACGAACAACAAAGACGACCGAGGATTCGCCAGCATGCTGTCATTCTTCCGCTCGGACGCTCCGAACGCCCCCATTTCCGGCAGTCCGGTCGGCAACCCGGCTGGCAAATCCGGTCCGGCAACGCCGGCGACCGCGCCGGCGGAAGCGCCGGTCCGCAGCCTGTGCCTGCCGGCCGCCCAGATCGGCGCCACGGCGCTGGAGGGGCTGGGCTTCGCCGCCGGCGCACCGGCGCTGGTCGTCGGCTTCGTGTCGCCGCATGTCGATTTCGCCGCCACCTCCCGCGCCCTGCGTTCCGCGCTGCCGCCGTCGACGCAACTGGTGCTGGTCTCCACCTCGGGCGAGCTGTGCGCGGCCGAAGGCCAGCCGCTCTACCGCAAGGCCGGCGACCGCTGGGACAGTGTGGTGCTGCAATCCTTCAGCCCGCGCCTGTTCGCCGGGGTCAGCGTCCACACGGTCCCGCTGCATTGTGACGACCTGCGCGCCGGCCGCCCGACCCGCGACGTGGCCGCAAGGGTGGAGGCGATCCGCGGCGAGCTTGACCGCATCCGCGTCCCCTTCGCCGTCGACAGCCACGACACGGTGGCGCTGACCTTCATCGACGGCCTGTCGGCCAGCGAAAGCTGGTTCATGGAGGCGGTCTACCGCTCCGGCCGTTTCCCCTGCCTGTTCATCGGCGGCTCGGCCGGCGGCAAGCTTGATTTCCGCAACACCCACCTGTTCGACGGCCAGCGCGTGCTGGAGAATTCGGCGGTGACCATCTTCCTGAAGATGGCGCCCGGCATCCGCTACGGCATCTTCAAATCGCAGAATTTCCGCCCGACCCAGACGCGCTTCGCCGTGGTCGATGCCGACCCGATGCGCCGCATCGTGCGCAGCGTGATCGACCGCGACAGCTTCGAGGTGGTGAGCTTCATCGACGCGCTGGCCAAATCCCTGCGCTGCAAGCCGCAGGACCTGCCGGGCAAACTCGCCAACAACACCTTCGCCGTCGAGATGGAGGGGGAGCTGTTCGTCCGCTCCATCTCCGGCTTCGATTTCGAGAAGGGCGAGGTCGGCTTCTACTGCGACGTCAATCCCGGCGATTCGCTGTGTCTGGTGGAGGCGACCGACTTCGTCCGCCAGACGGAGGACGACCTCGCGGCCTATCTGCGCGGCAAGCCGCGACCGGTGGGCGCCATCCTGAACGACTGCATCCTGCGCCGGCTGAACAACCCGGACCAGCTGTCGCGGGTCCATGCCTTCGACGGGCTGGCCGCCGCCGGCTTCTCCACCTTCGGCGAACTGCTGGGCATCAACATCAACCAGACCCTGTCGGCGCTGATGTTCTTCGAGGTGCCGCCCGGTACCGCCTTTGCCGACGACATGGTCGACCGCTTCCCGGTGCATTACGCCCGCTTCCAGAGCTACTTCATCGCCACCCGCTACAACCGGCTTGAACTGCTCAGCCGCATCCGCAACGCGGTGATCGAGCGGATGCACAGCTATCTCGACGCGCTGGTGACGCTGAACAGCGGCGTGCAGGAGACCGCCAGCTATGCCGCGCGCATCGGCGGTTCGATGTCGGCGATCGAGGCGACGCTGAACCGCCACGCCACCCTGTTCGACGGCCACGCCGACCGCAAGGAGGCACTGGTGCGCGAGTTCACCCAGCTCAACACTGTGGTGAAGAGCATCGAGAAGGTGCTGGCGGTGATCGACGGCATCGCCAGCCAGACCAATCTGCTGGCGCTGAACGCCACCATCGAGGCGGCCCGTGCCGGAGAGGCGGGCAAGGGTTTTGCCGTGGTGGCGGCGGAAGTGCGCAAGCTGGCCAACGACACCAAGCAGACGCTGGGCGACACCCGCCGCGCCATCGATCAGGTGGTGACCTCCGTCCGCTCCGTCGGCGGCCAGCTCGACGACACCAGCGCCCGCATGGATGAGGCCGCCTCCGCTTCGCAGGAGCTGCAGACCGACATCCACGCGGTGATCGACGAGGTGGAAGGGGCACAGAAGGCCATCGAAGGCCGCCTGTCCGACATGAACGACCATGCCCGCCGCATGGAGGACATCAACCATTACATCGGCTTCCTGAAGCAGCTCGACCGGGCGGGGTGAGAGCACGCGCGGCGGGTGCCCCCACCCGCCGCACCCCCCTACAGCAGGAACACCGACGCCAGCCCCAGGAAGGCCAGGAAGCCGACGACGTCCGTCACCGTCGTCAGGAACACCGCGCTCGACACCGCCGGATCGACCCCCAGCTTTTCCAGCCCCAGCGGGATCAGGGCGCCGCTCAGGCCCGCCACCACCAGATTGATGATCATGGCGAGCCCGATGACGATGCCGATCAGCGGGCCGTACCAGACCAGCGCGATCAGACCGACCATCACGGCGAAGATGCCGCCGTTGATGAGGCCGACCAGCAGCTCCTTCCCCACCACGCGCAGCGCGTTGGCCGACGACAGGTCGTGCGTCGCCAGCGCGCGGACGACGACGGCCAGCGTCTGGGTGCCGGCATTGCCGCCCATCGAGGCGACGATCGGCATCAGCACCGCCAGCGCCACGATCTGCTCGATGGTCGCCTCGAACAGCGAGATGACGCCCGACGCCAGGAAGGCGGTGGCGAGGTTGATGGTCAGCCAGCCGACGCGGCTGCGGGCGATGTCGGCGATGCCGCTGAACACGCCGGTGTCGCCCGACCCGCTCAGCTTGCGCAGGTCGTCCTCCGCCTCCTCGTCGATGATGCGGACGACGTCGTCGACGGTGATGACGCCGATCAGCCGGCCGGCGGGGTCGATGACGGGTGCGGAGACCAGGGCGTATTGCCGGAACAGGTTCGCCACCTCCGCCCGCTCCATGGTGGCGGGGATGGCGTCGACCTCGCCGGTCACCAGATCGGCGATGCGCACGGCCCGGCGCTGGCGCAGCAGGCGCGACAGCGGCACCGCACCCACCACCCGGTGCATCGGGTCGACGATGAAGATGTCGTAGAAATCCTCCGGCAGCGTGTCGGTCGCCGCACGGACGAAGTCGATGGTCTTGCCGACCGTCCAGAATTCCGGCACCGCGACCAGCTCGCGCTGCATCATGCGGCCGGCGCTGTCCTCGTCGTAGGTCAGGTTCTCCTGCACCAGGGCGCGTTCGGCGTCGGGCAGCTTCGCCAGGATCTGCGCCCGCGTCTCCGCGTCCAGATCCTCGATCAGTTCCACCGCGTCGTCGGTGTCGAGGTCGGCGACGGCGTCGGCCAGCTCCTGCGGCTCGAACCGTTCGATCAGCGCTTCGCGGAGATCGGGGTTCAGGTAGGACAGCACCTCGCCGTCCAGTTCGGCGGGGAGCAGGTCGATCAGGTCGGCGCGCTCGGTCGGCTCCGCCTGTTCGATCAGATCGGCGATGTCGGCGGCATGCAGCCCGTCCAGCCGCGCCAGCACGGCCTCACGTTCACGGGCGCGCAGCAGGCCGACGATCTCCTCCACGAAATCGGGCTCGACGCCGTAGGGACGTTCGTCCTCCGCCTCGGGACCCGCATGGGGACGGCCGTGGGCGTGGGCTTGGCCGTGAGCGCGGGCGGCGACGTCCGGCCGCAGATCCGGCGTGTGGGGATCGGTGTGCATGCCGGCACCCTCCCTTCGACGATGCAACCCCGAATGCCGGACCCGGATACCCTCGGGACTCCGACGGCATGGGAACGGCGGGACGGCTCCGCGACATCGGACGGGGCCGACGGCGTTTGGGGCCGGCGTTCGGGGTTTGCGGGTTGTGGAAGCCTTCCGGCCGGTGCCGGGAGCCGTCCGTCAAGGGACGGGACCGGTGACGGCGGAAGCGCCCCCGACATAGAGGCGCCGCCCCCGTTTGTCCAGCCCGGTTCGGCAGGAACCGGCGGCATCGGCCGCTTTTGCCACCATATCCTTGCACCGCCGCGATCCTTCATGCTCCCATGCATCTGCGCCGCAACCAAGGCGGCGCATGATGGGGAGAGGGACCGGACGCGCCGATGGAGTATGCCTTCACCACCGTCGGCGGTCGCGACGGCATCCTGCTGTCCGGCCGCTGCACCTACGAGGACGGCACCCGCTTCCACGACATGCTGCGCGACTGGGACTTCGCGGCCAGCCCGGTGGTCCCGATCGACCTGCGCTTCGTCACCTTCATCGATTCCGCCGCCATCGGCATGATGTTCATCCTGGCGAACCGCTGCCGTGAAGCCGGCGGCCACATCGTCGCCAGCGGGGCCGCCCCGCACATCGTCCGCGCGCTGCGCCGCGCCACGCTGGACCGCTACATCGAGTTCCGCTGAAAACGCCAATTCTGGAAACGACGAAGGGCGGTGCCGCACCGTGCACCGCCCTTCGTCACGCTTGGCCCTGAAAGCCGATCAGGTCGGGTTCGGAACCGCGGAAGCCGCGTCGACGCCGAGCTTGGCGCGGGCGAGGCTGTTCAGCGCCTCGGTATCGGCGAAGACATAACCCTTCTCAATCAGCTTCGACGTGTAGTGCTTGTTGTAGAGAAAGGCGGCGATGATGCCGGAAATGCCGCCGGTGAAGATAGCCAGCAGCATCAGAAGAAGCCCCATCCCCCAGTCGCCGCGGAACAGGGCCGGGAAACCGCCGAAGAACAGGGTGGTCCAGCTGAACCCGACCAGACCCTTCTTGAGCAGCCCCGTCTGCGGGTGCTTCATCATCACAACAGTCGCCATAAAATCCCCCGTCGCATCCACAGGTCAAATGGTCTGGCACAACGCCACCCATTCCACCATTCGCAGACCAGGATAGTACCTCTTTCGATTGGCGACAAGAGATGCGCACGTGAATTCACAGGAAATTGTTTTCAGTCCACATCATACAACGTGGAATATTTTCATTTTTATTATCGAATACGATATCAAATACTGTTGTGCCTTGAGAATATCCGGCCACCTGCGGCCGGCACCGAACGCCCTGAATGCGACGAGAGAGGCACCTCGAAACGCCCCGCCCCTGCCCCGGAAGGTGACTTCCGATGCTCCGTTGACCGTCCTTGTCATGAAAACGCGACACTGACGTTTGCCTCCCGCTCACCAAAGGAGTCGCAGTGGAGTACCTGCATCGTCTCGACCAGTCGCTGCTGTTGTGGCTGAACCAGTTCGCAGGACACAGCGCGGCGTTGGACATGGCGGTGCGTGGGATCGCCAACATCTATCTGATCAAGCTGGGGCTGTTCAGCGCCGCCCTCTGGTGGCTGTGGTTCCGGCGGGAGGAGACGGAGGCCGGGCGCCGGCTGGTGGTGGACGCCATCGCCGCAGTGGTGCTGGCGGTGGCCATGTCCATCCTGATCCAGGCGGTGATGCCGGCCCTGCCGCGCCCGCTGCATGACGCCGGTCTCCCCTTCGTCCCGCCGATCGGCCAGAGCCGCGACGCCCTGAAGAACTGGAGTTCCTTCCCCAGCGACAACGCCGCCCTGGGCTTCGCGCTGGCCGCCACCTTCCTCCGCGCCTCGCGTCCGTGGGGGCTGCTGGCCTGCCTGTGGGCGGCGGTGGTGATCGCGCTGCCGCGGGTCTATCTGGGCCTGCATTATCCGGGCGACGTCATCGGCGGCGCCCTGATCGGCATGCTGAGCGCCTTCGCCGTCGCCCGGCTGCTGCCGATGGGCGGCGTCCACCGGCTGGTCGCCTGGGTCGAGGAACACTGGCGCCCCTGGTTCTACAGCGCCGCTTTCCTGGTGATCTACGAGATGATGGTGCTGTTCGAGGATGCCCGCCGCGCCGCCGGGGGAGCGTTTAAGCTGCTGCACGCACTGGCGGGGTAAGGCCCGGACACTCAAATCCCAGATACGAAAAAGCCCGCTCGGTCTTGCGACCAGCGGGCCTTTCGGTGTTCCCGTATCCCCGGGATGGTCCCATCTGCATGGGAGAGTGGTGCGGTCGAGAAGACTCGATTTTCGACTTCTCCACCACACACCTACAATTCTCGTTTTATATCAAATAGATAGATCAGACCATAGCGTTTGCATGAGCACGTGTGTGTGAGGATCAGAGGGTAGATTTGTGTGATGGTGTTACGCCATATTCGAATTTAGGCGCTCGATAACAACGCCTCTCTTGCGCATGTGTAGCTCCATCTCCCGCGACTCGGAAAGACCCAGCGCCTTAGAGATACTGGACATAGACCACGTGGTATGATTCAATGGCGGGGATTAGGGGGCAACCGTCGCCTAGTCTCAGCTACCTATCCATCCGGGTTCAGCGGTTGGGATAGGACCGGCAGTGGGAGCGAACATGCTCCACTCTGCCTTTTCGGAAGCGGATGTAGGAAATAACCGACACCGCTTTCGGCCAAGTGCAAACTACTCTCATGTCTATGTCCTCCTCACGGGTGCTGGGCGCAATGCCCAGCTCTCGGAGCGCCCCATGCGCCCCGGGCCGCATCAGGGCTTTGGGGGCTTGAGGATGGACGGCGACACTCAAGAAGAGCGACGGTTGCCTTAAGACCAAAATACCGGATGGCGCGACGCTGTCAACGTTTCCACGTTGCGCACCTCAACTTTTTTTCCACAGGCGCAAGCCACCGCCTGCGGAAAACCATTGACATCTGTGGACAGATCAACCTGCACGTCGTAAGGTGCAACACCTGCTATGCTACTGGAGATCTGCCTCAGCCATGAGCAACAAACTCAGAGACTTTATCGCGACACGACGTACTGAGATTATGGCTTCAATCGCAGCTCTAGAAGCCGAATTGCGTCAACTGGCTGTCGCAGAAGCGGCAATTCAAGGCTATGAGAATGATAGCCCCTCTCAATTAGAAAGCGCCTTGCAGCAGCCTATTGAAGCTGATGATCTGCTACCTAGTGAGGCTAAACCTACCCCACTTACCAGCCTCACCATCAAAGACATGATAAAGTTGGTTCTGACAGAACATCCAGAGGGCGGGGAGAGCGGGGATATTACGGCCTGGATCAGAGACCGATTTGCAGTCGACGTTCCGCGTACCAGTATGTCGCCTCAGTTAAGCCGCCTCAAAGCAGCTGGAGAGCTTAGACTCAATGATAGGACTTGGACTATTGCACGTGATGCCCAGCATACACCATCCAGCGACGTCGATGCCGAGCACGGCGAAGATAATACCGCCACACCACTTAAATCTCACCAAGACTTATTTGCGTGATTACCGTCAGACTCCTCGGGAATCACTGTGGAGTCATGGCGGACTCCAGATGGAGTCCGGAGTTATTTACTATGGAGTCCGCGAAATTCTTCTTCAAGTGATATTGATAACCCACCGTCGATACTATGAAGTTCTCCAGTGGACAGCTTCTGATCCCCGGCCCAGCCTTCGGGAGGAGTCAGGGAACAAACTTGACAGGTCTTCTAATGCGCTGACCGTAGCTGGACTGACACGGGGAGCATCTGTCACGCCAAGGGCGCAACAAAAACGGATAGAAACCACATACTCTACAGGCTTAGGTAGTTATCTATCGCTGCGTAGCAGCCGGTAGACGCTTGCGCGCGATACACCCGTTTCCTCAATAATCTCGGGGACAGACCTCCCAGCGGCTTTCAGTTCCCGCACATTATCGCCGTGAGCCTGCGCCGTCGGCTTCCGCCCCTTGTACTTCCCTTCGGCTTTGGCTTTCGCGATGCCTTCGCGCTGGCGTTCCAACATGATCGCTCGCTCGAACTCGGCCACGCCGCCTAGCATCGTCAGCATGAGCTTGCCCGTGGGCGTGCTGGTATCAACTCCCATGTTGAGGATGCGCAGCCCAGCGCCCTTGGCCTCGATTCGCTCGACCAGCGTTAGCAGATGCGCCACAGACCGCGCGAGTCGATCTAGGCGCGTAACGACCAAACAGTCGCCCTCGCGCAGGTAATCTAAAGCTGCCTCCAACTGGGCGCGCTTCGCTGCGTCAACCGAGGACACTTGCTCGCTGAACAGCTTCTCCACCCCCGCGGCCGAAAGGTCGCGGTGCTGAGCTTCAAGCCCTGCCTCTTGTTCCGCCGTGCTGGTGCGCGCGTAACCGATCAACATGCGCCTGCCCCGTTTTCTGTCTCACAGAGTTCTTAGACGTTCTACCCTTTAGGTCTCAGAAATTCAAACCCATTTGTGTGAGACAGGCAAACCTAGGCTTTGCCGTCAGCGTGAGACATCCCAAGCCCGCAGGCCTCATTGAGACGGCTGAGAGGCCTGTTAGGTACGAAAAGATCCCTTTCCGTACCTAAAGGACCAAAGCCCCGCAAAGCCGTTCCAAAAGCTTTGCAAAGCCCAGAAAGCCAACGTTTCCGCGTTGTTCAGCCTCCTTTACCGCAAATTCTCGCAAAGCTCCGCCTCGGGAAACAGCCTAATCCGCAAAGCCCTGCAAAGCTTTAGCTAAAGCTTTCCCACATCTTCGGAAAGCCCCCCGCCCCCTCCTTCAAGGGTTCCCAGGACCGGGGGGAGGGGTGTGTTCAGAAACCGCAACAGGTGCTGTCAATAGCGCGCAGTAAAGCTGGCAAGTAGATGTAGACAGCTGCCGCTCAGCTTCTTAGGATTGGGACGGTGAGAGGCGCCGCTCACGCGACGTTCCCCATCTTCAGGTGTAAGAAACGGAAAGCTTGATTTGCAGCCTCGCTTTCCGTTTCTTTTTTACCTAGACACCCTCTCACACTCGTACTCGCTACCCCCGCGCTCCACAACCGCCGCCAGCTTCAACGCATACACTGCGTCGTCATTGGTGAACGACGGAGGATACGCGGTTAGTGCCTCAGCAGCGCTCTGATTCTTGTGACAGGTGGTGCGGATATAGATGGGGTAGCTGATGTTACTGTCCACGACGTGGACAGCAGACCACACCTCAGCCAGCCAGATGGCATCGCACCGCAGACGGCGGTTACATGCTCAATGTTATTTTGGGACTGTCCCAAAGCAGGCCAGACGCGGACGCCGTATCAGAGGGGATCAAGCCCGCTCCGCACTCTGGTAGCGGTCGAGCGTCATGCTACCAGAGTACGGAGCCATGATACGCATCAGTGACGCCATAGCTCAAAGTGCTCGGAAACCTTTAAAGTGCTTTAACCCGCGCGCGCGAGGACCCTGCCCCGTCAATTCCCTCCCTCAAGAAGAGAGCTTCCAAGGCTTAAGGATTGACCGCCGACAACGATGTAGTCGAGAGCAATGTACGACGCAGCCACGACATTCTTGGTTTCCGAAGCTGCATTCTGTTCATTCCGGTGGTTTGCGATGATTCTGGAATTTCGCGTCCCCAGGCAGCATATACAGGTGCAAGTACATAAGGAAATCCACCTTCGATTTCAACGGTCTCACCTAGTTGAACACCTTCTTCAGACCGCAATATTTTTGCCATTAGATGCAAGGGCTCTCCCTCCCTCATCACCATCGTGGCGGCTAATGCTTCTTCACGATCCGGCATATCTACTACCCTCTGATAGGCGTAGTTCTCAGTCTTCTTTGCGTGCCAGATCTCGCTGATTGTTAGGACTGCGTCCCCTCCCAAACGTAACACGTCGTTTGCAAGACTCCGCATGTACGCATACTTCTGCCCGTGCTCTTCGATCTCCACCTGCCGGATGTCAATGGTTTTTCCTTCTTGGAAAATCATGATTATAAAGACGTGATATCCGTCGCGCAAATATATCTGCCGAGCCGCGTCAAATAGACGCCGTGCATGTTCGCGGGTGTCAGCGCCATCCGATACAACACTTGTCTTTTCAATACCGTACCGCTCAGATGCCATTTCAGCTTTTTCAATATCAAACTTAACCGACTCTGTTGAAAATTTTAGTGGCTCTCCAGTCGCAATCCAAATATCCAGGATCTTATTCTCATTATGCCCAATCATGCAAGGCAATCGCCCGCCTGCCATGTCGTGATCATAAGTTAGTTCCCCATGGTCAGTCACGGCGGTCGGTTCCGGCAAACCTGACTGGCGATGCGCATCGACTACAAGCTGGGATAGGTGTCCGTATGCGATAGCGACTGCGTCTAACAGTTCATAATCTGGAAGTGTATTTTCAACCCATCTTCTCTCTAGACGCAAAATTCCATGCTTAAGAATGTGCGACTTCAGCGCGCCTTTCGGGATACGCTTAAGGATTTGCTTTGGGTCTTCGAATAGGTCTGCGCGAACGTCCTCGCGAGGCCCCTCGTCAAGGTGTGAAGCAAGTATTTCAGCACGAACCCAGCTATGGCTTTCAAGGTCGCCCTGCTTCTCGATCCGATTCCTGGCCTCAACCATCCAACGCATCAGGGGAATTGCTTTCAAACGCTCCTGCCATCCTTCGTACCACGGGTTAAATCCTGGAATTAGCGCTTTGTTGCTTTGAAGGATGAACGAAACTGTCCTAGCCGTCTGAATAGCCGTCTGAATGGCAACACGAAACGCTTCCGGATCAAAGTAAGATTGCTCCGCTTGGTGCCACTGTCTATGAAGGTCGCTCAACCTTCTATCAACTGCATTGAGAGGACATTTGCTGTCATGAATTGCAATTGACATTCATAACCTCTTCTGATTGGTCAATTAAAAAGACGTTAGCATGATGACTGCATGGTCAAAGATACCATTATCACAAATGCAACGATTTGGCGCGCTAGATGCGTTCATTTGTAGCGTCGAGGTCCGATAATAATTTGCCATCTTGACTGGCAAATCCCATGTTTACTCACCGCTCTACGCTACGTCCGCATGCCTCCGGCCTGTATCGCCGCTCCATCCGCGCCACATGGACCGCCATCCGCAGGAAGACCGCGAACCCATCCGAGACGCCGCGCTTCTTGCTGTTCAGCTGCGTATAGACGTCCTGCCGTTGCAGCCGCGTGCGGGCAACCTTGTTGTACTGCCGGGCAGCTTCCGCATGCCCCCACCCCAGAAGCGCCAGAATCCGCTTTGCACGTGCTTGCTGCATCGCTCTAAAATCTCGTTGGTTTTCTGAGATCTTAGAAGGATGGGAAGATCTCGGCAAGCCGGCCTAGCAGCCAGAATGCCTGTCAAATTTTATGCAATGGCGTAAAAGTGCGTTGACATGCGTAAGGCATACGCCTTACATCGCCAGTAGGTCAAATGACCTTCGTAGATGGCCAGCGAAGCGGCAACTCCGCTGGCCGTGCATAACTACGTCACACACACTTGGAGTTTATCTAGTGACACAGACCGCTGCTGTCAACGCCCACGCTTGCGCTTTCGTCCAAGACAACACAGCCCCGGCCGAAGCTCTCGCCCGCTCGCTTGGAATGCCCGTCTATGCCCAGCTCATGGCGCTGGAACATGACAACTCCATTCCGACAGACCGCGACTTCCTCGACCGGATGGATTCAATCGCCTCCCAGGCGCATGACCTAACCGGACCTGAGACAGCGCTCGAGCGCTTGCTTGTCCTTCACTACACCCATCCCGACCTAAATCAGGACACACCGGAAGGCCGCACCCTTGCCGCGGTCATACGCGATCTCCTGCCGATCCTTCTGCCGCGCACCGGCACCATGGCCGGCGCCATCCCCACACCCACACTCCGCAGCGGCACCCTTCAGCCGGCTTGAAGTACTTTAAGCGCCGTCCTGCATGGGGAGAGGCAACCAAGCGCTTGGTTGCCTCCAGCTTAGCGGGGGTAGTGGAAATAAAGCACCTCTCTATACGCCTATTATAAGGGATGCACTTTTAAAAAATACTCCGTTTGCGTCTGGACAGTAACTGTCATATTTACATTATTGCATCATTGGTCGCGCTTCATGATCCGGCTAAAATACTGACTTTTTAGTCCAGTCAACCCAGCGTATTTGCGTCATTCAGCACAACCTACTTTGCAACATTAATCCCTCCATTTTTTGGCTCTCCGTCATTAACGAAACTCAAGGAGATCCGATACCAACATCAGAGGATAAACTTGGAAACTGTCTTAGAAATTCTTCAGAGAAACGAGAATTTTCACCGTCTCCCGCACCCTTATTCGAAGTATGGCGTAATAACAAACTTTGGTGGCGCAGAAATCAGCGTCATCAATGTTTCGACTGCGCGCGGCGTGCTGCCGTTCAAGGAAAAGGGCGGCGACCGACAATACGTGAACATCTACACGGATATCCGGCACCCGGTCACCGGCAGATGGAAGCGGGAAAAAATACAACTCGCCGAAGCCGTGTTGCGCGCGACGCAAGGCCCCCCGAAGTCCAGCAACCTGCAATGCAGTCACTTGGACGGCGACGCAACGAACTGCGCGCCCGATAATCTGGCCTGGGAAACAAGAACGACCAACATCCAACGGCAGCTCCACGCCAACAACTTCAACAGAGGCGCCAACAACCCGAACGCCAAGCTGTCCCACGCCCAGCGCGAGGAAGTCATTCGCATGGGACGGGAGCGATACACCGCAACAGCCATCGCCCATACCTTTCGGGTCTCTGTATCAACCGTATCTCGAATCTTGAAGAAAGCCGGCATCACCACACGCGGCTGGCGCACCATCTGAAACAAAAAGACGCGCCGAGCAGAATAGCTCAGGCGCGTTTTCTTTGACACCACCAACACAGACGAAGCAAGTAAACAATGACTACGTTAATAAAAATAATCTCTTGCAATGCACTATTATAGCACAGGCACTTATCTATTAGGAAGCGGCGCAATATAAATACAGGAGTCACTCTTGCGTTAAAGGACAAATTGTCCTATAATAATGACAGTTGACGATGATTAGACACATCGCCATCTCCTCAATTAAGCACATTACGCGGGTGGGTGAACTCTGTTCCCCACCCCTTTTGGATCCTACAGCATGCCTTCTTTTCAGCCCACTTTAGAACTACTGCCGTTCGCAGAAGATGGATTCATCCCTGTCCCTTCCGTTGCCGATATCCTTGGTATCAGTATCCGCACCATGAATCGCGCCATCCGTCGCGGTGCCTTCCCTGGCGAAATCGTCCGTCGCGGACGTGGCCAAGGGGGAGAGCGATATCTCCACCGCTCGCAGATCGAAGCGGCCCTCCTCGCAAATCTCATCCCGTCGCCGCGCATCAAGCGCCCAGCACCCTCGAAACAATGACACCCGTTTACCAAGCATCACTCCCAAGCAAGGCTCCCTACGAAAGCCGTCGCCGCTTCCGTTCCAGTAAGATCAAGCATCAGGCGCCCAGCGGCCCACAAGAGCCTTTCATTTTTTGGTTCGAAGGCAGCAGCGAAATCTACATCGCCGCACCACTCAGCCATTTCCAATCCTTGCTGGACGCTCGCTCGTCCAACTGACACCAGACATAATGAAGCAATGAACGAAATTACCCCCGTGCAGGCTGCACACGACGCGCTGAGCCGCGCCACCCTCATTCTGCAATCATCCATCGCCGAAGCCTCCACCGCGGAAGATGCCCACGCCGCCGCCGTCAACGATCTCAGGAACGCCATCGCGGCTAACCTCATGGCTCCCACCGCTGAGACGAAACAGCGGCTTGAGGAAACTGGCGCCGCTGAACGTGACGCCATCGCTAAGCGCGATTACGCCTCCCTGACCGTCGACGCCGCCCGGCAGAACGTCACCACCCTTGAACAGGCTCTTGCGGACGCTCAGCACCGCGAAGCTTCCGACACCATCCAAGCTGCATTCCGGAAGTTGGGCGGTATGGCAGACGAGATCGACGCCACTATCAGCCGCCTATTTACCCTGATCGCGGAAGCAAACGCTGTCGCGAACACGGCAGAAGATGCAGCGAGTTACCAACTGAATGAAAATTCGCTCTCCCATCCAGGCGCTTGGCGCAGTGCGGTAATGCACGCGATCAAGGAGCGCACCCTGCTCCCCAGCAATGCCTTTGTGGCGCCGTGTTCGGTTGCCTCTGCCACAGCACAGTTCCGGTTTAATCGGATGAAGGGCAGCAACCGCTACACCCCGACGAACGCCGAGACGAAGGAGACCGCGTAATGTCGGTACTCTGCCCCTCCGATCTCTACGCCGCCGCTCAGATGGGCGCGGACATCGTCAATCGGACCTTCCCCGAGAACGTGCCCGACGCATGGTATCGGCTATTCCGCGAAGCCGGCTGGAATCCTGTCGCAGTCCCTCTCAGCGACGCTGAGAAGACCGAGGAGGAGGCCGAAGCCGCACAGGCGACGGAATACGCCCAGCGCTTCGAGGCCCTCTCCCAGGCCGAATACAACGCCTTGCGCAATGACGGCTGGACCTTCGGCGACCCGATTCCTGATCCGGTCTAATTCCCTCCCTCGGGACAGGACGCACCCCGTCACTGTCCCAGTGCTCAACAGCCGCCGCGATGCTGCACCTCCAGCTGGGGCGCGGCGACTGTACCGCCCCCGTCCCACCAAGGACGGGGGCACTCTCCCCTTAAAGTACTTTAAGCGCCGCTGAACCTCCGACACGCCGCGACGCCATTCCAGACGAACAGATTTCCCAAGGCCTTTTTGTTCTCATGTCAGACATTCAACTCACAGCTTCCGTAGATTTCTCGCCTATCGAAAAGCAGGCCGAGAGCGCTGGCGAAAAGATTGGTGCGCAACTCGCCAAGGGCATCACAAAGAAGATCGACGATGCGACCACCAAGATCGCGAAGTCCCTCTCCGCCATCAAGGCCGCTTCAAACGCACCCGGCGGTTCCAACTCCCGGCCCGGCACTTCCTCCACCACTCCCACTTCCCCCACTGGCCGTACCGCAGCCGTCGACGCCTACAATCAGCTTGTCGCGCAGGAACGCCGGTACCAAGCCGCCCTCAGTCGCACCGATTCCATGATCCAGCGAATCGGCCGGCAAGGCGACGGCAACGCCCAGATGATCGGCCGCGCTCGCTCAGCGCTCGACGCCTACACGACCACGCTTCGCAACACCGGTACGCGCAGCCTCGAGACCGCCCGCGCTCACGGCACCTTCGCTCGCGAGATGGGCACGCTGAACAGCGAACTCGCGCGAACCAACGGACTCCTTCCGAACCTGTCGCGCGGCTTCAGCGGAACCATTGGCGCCATCAACGCCCTAGGAGCCTCGTACAGAGGCGCGGGCGCAGGCGTAGGCGTTGCAGTGTCCGGACTCGCAAACCTCGCCCAGCGCGCTTCTGCGGGCGCTGAGGGGGCTTCCTTTTTGGCCGGTTCCCTTCGCGCCCTAACCTCCACCACCGCGCTGACGGTCGCGGGTGTTGCCGCGGTTGCCGCCGGTATCTGGACCGTTGCAAGCGCCACCACCGAAGCACATGACCGCGTGTCGCAGCTCACCCAGCGCTTCACCGTCCTGGCCGGTTCCGCCGAAGCCGGGCAAACCGCTTTCGCGTCGCTGGTCACCAGTGCCAACCAGATGGGTATCGGGCTCGAGGACGGCGCACAGGCCTTCAACCGCTTCATCCTCGCCGGCCGCGAGATCGGCATCACGACCAAGGAAGCCACCGGCCTTGCCGACACCTTCCTCAAGCTGGGCCGAATCGGCGGATCAACCACTTCCGAACTGCAATCCGGTCTGATCCAGTTCGGACAGGCTCTCGCATCAGGCAAGCTACAGGGCGATGAGTTCCGGTCCATGACCGAGAACATGCCCCTCATCCTCTCCGCCATCGCCAAGGAACTGGGCACCAGCACGGGCGCCCTGAAGACCATGGCGAGCGAGGGCAAGATCACTGCGGACGTGATGACCAACGCCCTCACCAACGCCGCGAAGGACGTCGACGCCCAGTTCGCCCAGTTGCCGCGTACCGCTTCCGCCATGGCGACGGAGATCCAGAACGAATGGACGCTTCTCCTTGCCGACCTGGATACCGTGTTTGGTGGCTCCACCCTGGTCAAGAACGTCTACGGCTTCTTCCGTGACGCCGTGAAGGGCGCCCGCGCCATGGTCGCGCCGTCGGATGACCAGCGCGCGACCGACCTTGAAGCTGAGATCGCCAAGCGACGGAAAAACATTGAGGACCGGAACAACTCCTTCTGGAAAAGCCCGGCCTTCGACGCACAGGACCGCCAGTACATGGAACAGGCTGAGCGCGAACTCGCCGGCATCCGAAAGCGCCAAGCCGACGCCGCTCAGAAGGAACGGGAATCCGACCTCCAAGCCGCCCTACAGCAGGAACTGAACATCCGGCAGAAGGGGCAGCAGACCATTGCCGATGTCCTGACCAAGACGGACCCTGTCGCCAAGGCTGCGAAGGAACGGGACGACAAGCTCAGCAAGCTCACCGCCGCCCATGTCGCGGGTGTCGATGAGACCCAGTACGCCAAGGCCGTTGCCGCGGTGAACACTGAGTACGACGAGGCTATCGACCGCATCAACAAGCGTGAGAATGCCCTCTCCCGCGAAGAGCGCACCGCCGAACGCGGGCAGAAGGCCCAGAACCGCCGGCTTGCCGATCTCGACTTCGAAGCCGCCACCCTCGTCCGTCTTGCCGATGCCAACCTCAAGGGCGCCAACGCCTACGCTGAGGTATCCCGGCAGATCGAGACCGAGTCGCGTCTCCGCGAGCTGAACCGCCAAGCCAAGGAAGCGGGTATCGACCTCGACCAGCGCGAAGCAAAGGCCAAGCTGGACGCGGCCGACGCGGCTCAGCGCTACAACGATGCAGCCGCCTTCGCTCGCAATCTCGTTACCGAGACCGCCACGCCGACGGAACGCGCCGCTCAGCGGATGGCCGAACTGCAGCGGAACTACGATGAACTTGTCAGGGCCGGTAAGCCGATCCCCAAGGAAATCGAGACCGCCTTTGAGCGCGCCAAGACGGAAGCCCTGTCCGCCAATGACGTGATGGCGAAAGCGTTCAAGAGCTTCGCGACCAGCGCCGAGCATTTCCCCGCGAACGATGATGCTGAGGCCTTTTTTGATTCTCAGATCAAGGAGGCCCTGCAATGAGCGTAGCAAACATCTTCTTCATGCCTGACCGTATCCTCTGCCTTTCCGATACTCTGACCTATGAGTACGGAGAGGAAGACCGGCCGGCATATCTCACCGACCGCAAGACTTACATATTCGGCCGATTCGCTGTCGTCGCGCGGGGTAACGTCCCTGCCTGTCGTGCCGTCAAATCTGCCATGGAAGACTACAGCACCATCGACAGCGTGCTCCGCATCGGACACGACGTGCATGAGTTGATTCTCGACCACAAGCGGACCGAAGCCCCCACCATGGCCGTGGAAACGACCATCATGGGATGGTCGGATGAGAAGGGCGACTTGGTCGCCTATCGCTGGGAGATGCCCCGCGGCCAAGACCGCGTGACCTTCCGCGAGCTTCCCCGCGGCATGTATCTCGGCCCCTCCTTCCTGACCTCCTCCCCACCCATGCCCCCGGACATGGATGACGCACGAATGGTCAAGGTCGCCTTGGCCCAGCACGCCACAGCCCAGAAGCTGGGAGCGAACATGTGCATCGGTGGCGTCATGCACACCACCGAGATCACCGCCGACCGCATCATGCAAAGGATCGTCGGCACCTATCCGGACTATGACAACCATGCAGCCGCTTTCGGCTGTCCCAACGCGGAAGAAGTCAGACGCTTTCGTGAGGAAGTAAGCAAGTGAACTATGGTAACCGAGCGCCGCGCATGGACTACAATGTGCGGTGCTTCCTTGAGGACATGAAGGGCATCTTCGATGATGTAAACATCGACAACGCCGCTCTATTCGCCGACGCCTACGCGATCTTTGAAGCCGACCCTACGCGCGAAGGTGCCACCAAAGCCGCGGAACTCTACGTCTCGACCTTCGCCGAAGTGCTCGACTACCTGATCTCCAAAACCCGCAGCTTAATCGCCGAACATCGGCTGAACCGGTCCCAATGCAACAGAATCGGCATTCACAAGAAGATCGAGAGGTTCGAGCGTCAATCCAGACACAATCTCGAACGTCTCCGCACTGAATTCGTAGATAAGTCCGTAAATGGAACTATGGACCACATGGCAGAAGCGGCCGGCGCATTCTCTAAGATGATGGAAGAAGCCCTCTTCTCCTAACGCACCCACCTAACACAGAAGAACAAACCTATGAACACCAACAACGGGAAGGCTCCGGAAGCCTTCACCGGCGCCGCAACGCGCCTTCAATTCCTTGGCTACGTCAACCGCAAGGCCAAGGCTTACGCCACCCATCCGGACTTCCTGCCGCTGGGCAAGCGAAACGCCTTCCTCCGCGATGTAGCGAACACCGGAAAGTCGATTATCACTCCCCAGCGCTGGGAAAAAATGAAGGACAATCCACAGGCACAGGAACTCCGCGCTAACATCACCCTGGCATGGAGCCGAGATTACTTCCTAGGCGTGCCCTCAGACCTTATTGAGCGGCGCTATGCAATCCATCTCGAGCGCATGTACTCCATGATCTACGATGCCGACCAGACCGACGTTGACCGTCTCGACCTCATCACTGCATGCGCAAGCTTTGTAGTTGAGCGCGGTGCCGAACAAGACCCCAACGCCAGCCACAGCGAGAAGGTCAACGCCGAAATTGTGGCTACCGAATTCCTGACGGATTTCCTTACCCCTGTTATCTGGGACGCGATCAAGGAGGACGCTGCAGCAAAGAACGAACTGGCACTTCTGGCTTTCGATTCCTGTCTGATCGAATGGCAGGACCCAGCCGATAAAATGAAATACTATGCTGAGCAATTCCCAACGCTCAGCAAGCACGCAACCTGGGATCATTAAGTCAATTTAGCAGAGAGGCGCCCTACTCGGGGCGCCTTTTTTGTCACCACATAGCCGTTTGTTTAGCGCACTAAACATCTTCATTTAGCTTCACCTTGCTCTCTATGCTCCTCCGACACTCAGCGGACCTCGCCACAGCAGGGAGGCAATTGGAGCCATGCCACGGAAGAAACTCGACTTCCCAAATTTCCACATGCGCCCCGCACAGAACGGCTACTATCTCATCCGATACAATGAGAACGGCCGGTCCAAGACGAAGTCAACAGGCACGCATGACAAACGCCGCGCTCATATCTTTCTTGACCAGTTCATAGCAAATTACAAAATGCCCAGCGCTTTGCCGAACGCTCTTATTTCCGATATCATCGGATCTTATTGTCGGTATAGGGGCCTACTCATAGCGCGTCCGGAAACACTCCCCTATGTTTTCGCCGCTCCGCTTCGTCTCTTGGGCAACCTACACCATGAGCAGCTAACACAAACCATCATCAACGATTACATCATCCGCCGCGCCGCGGAACCCACACAAGGGCGCTATCCCGCCCGCCACCGCGGCGCCCCGGTCAGCGAAGCAACGATCAGCAAAGAGTTACGGATGGTTCGTGCCGCGCTGAACTGGGCAACCGCCGAAGGCCTCATCGACCGCCCTCCAAAGTTCCGGGTGGAACTGTCTGCCGGCAAGGCACGGGACACGTGGATCACCAAGGCCGAAGCCGCACGCCTTGTCGCCGCTTGCTCTCCGCACATAGCGCTCTTTGTCCGTATCGCATTGGCAACCGGGAAGCGCCGCGGTGCCATCCTTGAACTGACTTGGGACAGGGTCGACCTTAAACGCCCTGGCCATGAGTTCATCGACTTCGGAGACGACGTAGGCAAGAAGCTACGCGGAACGACCCCCATCGCCGGGCATACGCCCCTGATTGACGCTCTCCGCTCCGCTCGAGAATGCGCCGTCACCCCCTATGTCATCGAATGGCGCAGGAAGCCCGTCAGGGACGTCAAGGTAGCCCTTGCCGCCGCCGGCCGCCGTGCGGGCATCCCCCACATCAGCAGCCACATGCTGAAGCACACCGCCATCTCTTGGATGGTACAGGCGGGAGTGCCCTACCCCCGCATCGCCAAGTTCACCAATACGTCGATTGAGATGATCGAGCGCGTCTATGGACATCACGCCCCCAACTTCGCGAAGGAGGCAATCGACGCAGTGAAGTTCTGACATATCGCGTTGTAACTCACGCTGCGCTCGACTTCCGCGTTTTCTCCATCAGTTCCACCAACTCGGACAGAGCGGGAACCGCAAAGTCAACCTTGTCGAGCCACCGCTTACGATTGGGCACTTCTTGCTTTGAGCCATAGCCGTCATGAACGACGCTCGAACCAGAATGACCCGAGAGAGTGTGCTCCATAGTCTCTGGCATGTCTGCATTTCGGCAGGCCGTAATAAAAGAGTGGCGAAGAGAATGGAATACCACCTTTTTGTCAGTGATCTTAACCTTTTCGCGTAGAAGCCGAGCAAATCTCTTTCCATACGCACCCCCAAAATCCCCGCGACTGTCTTGAGACAGAGAATGAAACACCCGGCTGGATTTAGAGGAATGTGCATACGCAACAAATCCCATGCGCAGCGCGCAATCATGGATTGGCATCAGACGCCTACTGTTCGCAGTCTTCAGGGACTTCTCTTCAGCATCCTCATCGTCCGAGTCCGAGAGAACACGAATGTTCATACACCATATGCCATCGACGTTTTGGACATCTGCCTTCTCAAGCTGACATACCTCCTCCCGCCGCGCACCATGCAGAAGCGCAACAATTGGAATCCAAAAGTCATCGGAATTCGGTGACAGCACTTCGGAAACTTTAGAAATGAGTGCCTGCAGCTCATCCTTTTTGAAGTCCCTTCTTGCTTGTTTAACCCGCAACCGCTTCACACGGATACGCTCTCCGACATTATTCTCCACGTATCCATGTTCCCAACCCCATTTTATTATTGTCTTTACCGCAGACATGTGCTTGTTCACAGTGGTTGGGCTAATCTTTGGTAAGTTCAGCTCTCGGCCTCTCTCAATAGCAGTCGCCATGTCAGCGCTCCGAATTTCCTTCCGAGTTGAATTCGGCATGTCGACCAACTTTTCTCTGAACTCGCTGATCTGCAGAGCCGTTATAGAGTCTACGTCCTTGGCACCATAGAGGTCGGTGAACAATTTACATGCATATTTGTATTGGTCGATATGCTGCTGAGGCGCCGCATTTGCCGCACCCCATTTTTCAGCAACTTGAAGCAATGTGAACGACTTCTTTTTTTCAGTTAGCTTCTCGGGCAGTTCAACACCGAGCGACTCAGGCTCAATCTCGACAGCTCTCAATAGCTCTACGAGTTGCTTAGCATCGGCAATGCACTTGGCTTTCCATGCCTCAAATTCCTGCACCCGATTGGCCTTCGCGCCTTCTGGCACGGGGATGGCGAGGTCCTTGGCCAGCATGCCGAACCTTTCCACCACACGCTCAATCGAACGCGCCTCATTGGGACGGATCCGATAGTCAGATGGATTGCTGAGCAGGAACGCCCCGCCATCCAGCAGTTCCGCCGGCACCTTCAATTCCGGTCCGAGAACGCTCTCGACCCCATACTTGAATCGGTCACGCTCATTGAACGAGCGTTGCCGTAGCCGCTGCTTCGCCTGCTCGACGGGGGAGGGACCACGCAGCCGCTCCGCTTGGGCATCGAAGCGCAGGTTTAGCTCAGATGCCTTTGAGAGCGCGACTTTGAGATCGGATGTCCCGAGAGCTTCCTCCCAAAACTCCTTCATCTCCGGATGGAGTCGCCTGACATCCGTCGGCCAGCGTCGCTTGTAGTGCAGACGGTTCCCCTTCCAGATGACGTTGGGAATCCCCGTTCCGCTCTTCTTGCCAGCCATCCACCGCCCCACTGTGTGACGTTTTGTGTGATGGTTTGTGGCACGAAAAAGCCCGCTCGGTCAATGACCTGCGGGCCTTTCGTTAGTTCCCAACTACTTGGGAGTGGTGCGGTCGAGAAGACTCGAACTTCCACGGGTTGCCCCACAGCGACCTCAACGCTGCGCGTCTACCAATTCCGCCACGACCGCATCAGGCTGGTAGTCCCCGACGCTCGCTCGCGCGCCTCATCGGGTGGAGCGGGTAGATATCAGCTTCCCGATGGCCGATCAAGCGTTACAATCATCGTCTGCGAAGAAAAATTCGGAACGGCCCTCCGGCCGCTCCGCCCACACCGCAAGCCGACATCGTTAGAGACCAGATCGAATGACCGTCCCGACCAGCCTGACCGCCAGTCACCCCCAGTCCGACATGCCCGCCCCGCAAGCGATGGAGTGGCGCATCTCCGACGAGCCGGTGCCCTACCCCGACGCCATCGCCGAGATGGAGGCGCGCGTCGAGGCGATCCGCGCCGGCACCGCGCCGGAGCTGGTCTGGCTGCTGGAGCATCCGCCGCTCTACACCGCCGGCACCAGCGCGCGCGACGAGGATCTGCTGGAGGCCGACCGCTTCCCCGTCTACCGCAGCGGTCGCGGCGGCCAGTACACCTATCATGGGCCGGGACAGCGCGTGGCCTACGTCATGCTGGACCTGAAGAAGCGTGGCGCCGACATCCGCGGCTTCGTCCGCGATCTGGAGGAATGGATCATCCGCACGCTCGCCGCCTTCAACATCAAGGGCGAGCGGCGCGAGGGGCGCGTCGGCATCTGGGTCGACAAGCAGCCCTATGGCGGGCTGAAGGGCCAGGAGGACAAGATCGCCGCCATCGGCGTGCGGGTGCGGCGCTGGGTCAGCTTCCACGGCATCGCTCTGAACGTGGAGCCGGACCTGTCCCATTTCGGCGGCATCGTCCCCTGCGGCATCGCCGAGCATGGCGTCACCTCCATCGTGGCACTGGGCCAGCTGGTGACCATGGAGGACATCGATTCCGCCCTGATCGCCGCATGGCCGGAGGTGTTCGGCGGCCCGATGCGGGGGGAGGCGGACGGCGAGGGGTAAGGCTAGTACTTCTTGAACCCGCCGGCGGCCGGAGTGGCCGCCTGGTTGCCGGCGGGATTCACGCGCGGGTCCTGGTTGTCCATCGACTGCACGGTGCAGCCGGTCGAATCGCCGTTGCGGAACAGGTAGATCTTCTTGCGGTCGGCCTTCTTGCCGGGATCGTTCAGGTTCAGCCCATGGCCGAAGGCGACGCCCAGCACCTCGCCCTTGTAGTAGGCGCGGAAACGCATCGGTTCGATCTCGTTGAACCGCAGGGCGGCGCACTCCTTGCTCAGTTCCTTCTCGAACTTGCCGGCCTTGCGCCAGTCGTCCTTGGAGCGGATCGTCATCCACTGCGACGGCAGCGCGTACTGCACGATCGGCGGCGAGATGGGCAGGCTGGCCCCCGGCTGCGGCGGCGCCATGTGGCCCTGCTCCGTCCGCTCCAGCGCACCGGCCAGCGCCGGGGCGGCACCCAGCAGCGTCAGCCCGCACAGCCAGAGGGCTGCCTTGATCGGCGCATCAAATCCGGACATCGAACCCACGCTCCTTGACCTCGCCGACCGGCTTCTCCGTTGCCGGCATGTGTTTTGAAGGCATGGGGTGCATCACTTCCCCCAGCCGTCCGGAGAGCGACAGCGACAGGTCCAGCGCTCCGCCTGCCTCCGGCCCCCCCAGCGGCGACAGCGTCACCGTGCCTTCCAGACCCTGCGGCGGCCCGGACATCGCCCCGGTCAGCATCTCCATGACGCGGCCGAGATCGTCGATGGCGACCCGGTCGGTCTCGACCGTCAGCCCCTTGCCCGGACGGATGGCGGAGCGCAGGGCGCCGAGCATGGCGGCCAGCCCCTCCCCCTTCTCTTCGGCCGGCACCCGCGCCAGTACCAGGGCCGTCTCGTCCAGCCTCACTTCCACATGCCCGTCAGCAAGGGTGAGGCCGATCCCCCGCAGCTCGACCGCCACGTCCTGCCGGGCATCCGTTGCCAGTGGCCGCAACTCGCCGGCCGGTCCATCCAGCGCCATCACGGCAGCCCCGCGCTCCGCGGTGCCGAAGCGGGCAACGAGCGCGGCTTCGGCAGCAGCGGCATCGCTCCGGTCCATGCCGAAGGCGGTCAGCAGCCGAGCCAAATCGCGTGCCAGCGCCTGGATCGCCGGCCCCAGCCGGTCGGCAAAGTCGGCAACCGGCGGTTCGGACGGCCGCGCCGACACATCCTCCGCCGCATCCGGCCCCAGGCTGAGGCGAACGGCGGGGTCGCCGCGTCCCGGCGCGGAGGGAGTTTTTGGCGGCGGTGAAGCCACGGGCGCGCGGACAGCCTTGCCCTTCGCCTCCGCCGCCTTGGCGAAGACGCCGGTGAGCATGGCCTTCATGTCGGCCACATCCGGCTTTCTGGCGGTCATCCAGCCACCGTCCCCAAACCATTTCGCCCCGAACCTCTCAGGGGCCAGCATGCCGCCGTCATGGTTAGCGGAACGCTAATGCGCGACCTTACGCCGTCGGCCGCTGCTCGAAACCGACCATGCCGGGGTCCTGCTCCGGTTCGGACACCACGTCGCGGACGATGGCCGAGGGCGGGCCGCGGCGGCAGGCGTCCAGCATGCGGTCGACGGCGTCGGCGGGGCCGGCGAACAGCGCCTCCACCGTGCCGTCGCTGCGGTTGCGCACCCAGCCGGTCAGGCCGAGAGCCCCCGCCTGATCGACGGTCCAGCCGCGATACCACACCCCCTGCACCCTGCCCTGGATGCGGACGCGCACCGCCTTGCGATCAACGGCGGTCATGCGGCGCTCCGTTTGCCCTGTTCCTCGTCCAGCAGGGCCTTGCGGGACAGCTTTCCGATCATGGTCTTGGGCAGCTCCTGGCGGAATTCGACGACTTTCGGCATCTCGATGGGCGACAGCTTGTCCTTCAGGAAGGCGATCAGTTCCTCCGCGGTCAGGCTCTTGCCGTCGTCCAGCCGGACATAGGCCTTCACCGTCTGGCCGCGATACTCGTCCGGCAAGCCGGCCACCACGCATTCGGCGACCGCCGGGTGCAGGTAGATCGCCTCCTCCACATTGCGGGGATAGACGTTGAAGCCGCTGCACAGGATCATGTCCTTGATGCGGTCGACGATGGTGGTGTAGCCGTCCTCGTCCATCACCCCGACATCGCCGGTGTGCAGGCGGCCGTCGACCAGCGTCTGCGCCGTCTCGGCCGGGCGGCGCCAATAGCCCTTCATCACCTGCGGCCCGCGGATGCAGACCTCGCCCTTCTCGCCCGGCGGCAGGACCCGGCGCGGTTCCTCCAGGCTGACGATCTCGACGACGGTGCCGGGCAGCGGCAGGCCGATGGAGCCCTTCTTGTCCGAATGCAGCACCGCCGGATTGACGGTGGCGACGGGCGAGCATTCCGACAGGCCATAGCCCTCCACCAGCGTGCAGCCGGTGGTGCGCTCGAACGCCTCCTTTACCTCCAGCGGCAGCGGCGCCCCGCCCGACATGCAGAAGCGGATCGACGAAAGATCGAACTTCTCCAGATGTTTATGGTGGTTGATCGCGGTGTAGATGGTCGGCACGGCGGGGAACAGGGTGATGCGTTCCTTCTGCAGGGTGCGCATCACCTGCTCCAGCTCGAAGCGCGGCAGCAAGACGATCTCCGCCCCCAGATGCAGGCCGAAATTCATCACCGCGGTCATGGCGAAAACGTGGAACAGCGGCAGCACGCCAAGCATGCGCTCCTGCGCATCCTCGGTTCCGCCCTCCCCCGGCTTGCGCTCCTTCGCCGCGTACCAGGTCGCGCACTGGATGGTGTTGGCGTAGAGGTTGGCGTGGGTCAGCATCGCGCCCTTCGGCACGCCGGTGGTGCCGCCGGTATATTGCAGCACCGCGACATCCTCCTGCGCATCGAGGGCGACCGGAGTCGGCCGGCCGTCGTTGGCGATCAGTCTGGCGAAGGGGATGTGGCAGTCGTCGCGCGGGATCGCCGCGATCTCCGCCTTCTTGGCGATGGGGAACAGCCAGTTCTTCGGGAAGGGCAGGATGTCGGCCATGCGGCAGATGACCAGCCGCTTCAGCCCGGTCTCCTCCAGCATCCGCGCCATCTTGCCGTAGAGCAGCTTCAGGTCCAGTGTGACCATCAGGTCGATGTCGCTGTCGCCGATCTGGTGGACCAGTTCGCGCTCGGCATAGAGGGGGTTGAAGTTCACCACCGTGCCGCCGGCCTTCAGGATGGCGAAGAAGGCGATGACGTAATAGGGCGTGTTGGGCAGGAACAGCCCGACCCGCGTGCCCTTCCCCACCCCGATCGCCTGGAAGCCGCGGGCGGCGCGATCGACCAGCCGCCCAAGCTCGCGATAGCTGGTGCGCTTGCCCAGGAAGTTCAGGCAGGGCTTGTCGCCGTGGCGGTCAACCGCGCCTTCCAGCAACTCGGTCAGCGGCCGGGCCGGGATGGGCATCGCCCAATCCACCGTCGGCGGGTATGAGGCCAGCCATGGATAATCGGGCAGCTTGCGGGCAGCGTCTCCCATGCGCGGTTCCTCCCCTGAATTCCTGGTCCCGGTGGCCGGTTTCGCCCGGCACCGCCGCCGCCCTGAGTCTACGCCGGGAAGCGGGGGATTGTCCCCTGGAGAGGAGATGGGATCGCCGCCATCCGGAACAAGCAGCCATCTTGCACAAGCAGGAGGTGTGCTGCCCTATCGCACGCCGCGCAGCCGGTGCAGCACCTCCACCGCCATCCATTCGGCGAGGTTTCCGTCCTCGCCATCCAGGAAGACCGCGACGGAGACCGGGACCGGCCCCGGCGCATGGAAGGCCGCGGGCGTGACCCCCGGCCCACCGCCGGTGTGGCCCCAATAGGGTCCGGCCACCGGGTCCAGCTCCACCATCATGCCGAGCCCATAGGACGGCTCGACCCAGGGCCGCCCGCCCATCGGCCCGCCGACCGGAAGCCCGTCCCGCATCCGCCGCAGCAGCGCGTCAGGCAGATAGTCCTCCGTCAGGCCGTGGATGAGGCGGCAGGCATCCGCCGCCGTCATCGCCGCCACCCCATGCGACACCCAGCCGGGATGATAGGCCTCCGCCACCGGAGCCCCGCCGAAGTTCGGGCTCGGTCCGAAGAACAGCCCGTCAAGGTCGGACCGGTCGCGCAGAAGCGACGCGCTGGACAGGCCGAGCGGGCCGAAGACCTCGCGCGCCAGCAACTCCGCCAGCGGGGCGCCGCCCGCCCGCTCCAACAGCCGGCCGATCAGCAGATAGCCGATGTTGGAATAGGCGAAGCCGCCGACCGGCGGTCCTTCGCCCTGCGCCACCCCGCAGCGCGCCAGGAACTCGTCGCCGCTCCAGGGCTCCGCGCCGGCCGCGACGGCGGCATGGTAGTCGGCCCGGCCGCCATACTCGGGCAGGCCGGCGCGGTGGGTCAGGATCTGCGCCACGCTGACCGACACGGGCCGCCCGGCCAGTTCCGGCAGCCAGCGCTCCGCCGGCCCGTCGAGATCGACCACGCCGCGCGCGGCCAGCCGCAGCACGGCGGCGGCAAGAATGGTCTTGGTCAGGCTGTAGACCAGGGCGCGCCGGTCGGCCGGATCAGCCGCCGACGCACCGCGCACGGGCTTCCGCCGCAGCACCAGCGTGCGGACCGGCTCCGCATCGGCCCCCCGGCCACGGACGAAGGCGACAATGGCGGTCGCGGCCGGAGCGGGGCTTGCGCCCTCTTCCCCCAGCAGGCCGGTCAGGGCGGCGGTCAGCAGGCCCAGTTCGGTATCCGCGCCCGCCATTTTGTTCTTGTCCATTGCTCGCCCACTCCCGCTACCCGTCCTGTTTGTCACCACAGATAAGAAGGCACTCACAAGGCAAAGGAAAATCGGGTCCGCTCCTACTGGGGCGCCCCGCAGGTGGGCCGTTAACCACAACTGTCAGCTGTCACCCGATGCCGGCCTGCTGTATCCTTATGAAACCGCCCCCATGGAGGGCCGTGCCATGCCTGTGATGGACGCCGACCAGCGCCGCAAACTGGAAGACCAGCTGCTTCGCAAGGCGGAGGAAGCGATACGGACCCTGCGCCGGGAGGCGGAGACCGGCGACCCCGCCCGCGTCGACTCCTTGGCGGAGGGAATGGCCGGGCTGCTGAAGACCCGGGAATTCCCCAGTCTGCGCGCCGCCGAGTTCCGCGAGCTGACCCGCGCCATCCAGCGCGGCGCCTATCAGCGCAGCGTCGATTCGCTGCTGATCCAGGCCGAACGCTGCGGCCATCGGGGCGACGAAAAGGGACGCAACGCGCTGCTGACCCAGGCCAAGGACCATTTCGCCAAGGCCCTGCGCTTCGGCGCCGACGACGAATTCCGCCACGGTGTCGAGCGGCGCGTGCAGGCGACGCTGATGACCAGCAAGGACGGTGTGGACGACCGCACCAAGCAGGCGGCCAAGCACAAGCTGGACCAGCACGACGTCGGCGCCAAGCCGCCCAACGGCTTCGAGCGCCGCCGCGCCATCCGCTACATGGATCCGGTCCTGGCGGTGGAGGCGGAGGGGCGGCGCTGCACCACGATCAACTGGTCGACCCGCGGCCTGCTGGTCGATCTGCCGCCGGAGGAGTTCGCCCACGCCGTCGGCGGCAAGCTGCGGCTGGAGCTGTATTGCCCCGAGATTCCGGAGACCGTCGGTCCCGATAAGATCAGCCATCGCGTCGGCGGCCGGCAGATCGCCCATGTGGTGCGCCTCGACCCCGACCGCCGCGCGGTGGCCCTGTCCTTCCCCGACATCAGCACCGTGATGCTGGACCTGATACACGCCATGAAGGAGGCCGGCATCAAGCCCGAACCGGAGCGCTGACGTCCTCAGGCCTGCACCGCGCCGTCCACCGCTGCCCTCAACCACCGCCCTCAACCACCAATAAAGCGCCCGTTATGGCCACGGCGCAGCGGATGTTCGTCCGGATCGGCGACGGGGAGCAGGCCGCTGATGCGCGCGCCCGCCTCGGCCGGCAGGCAGAACAGGTTGATCCCCATGCCAAGCCCGTGGATCTCCGTGCCGTTGTCGACCAGCCCATGGCCGAAGATCGCCTCGGACCGGCCGGCGAAGTTGGCGGGATTGTGGAAGGCGGGCAGATACCAATAACAGGCATAGCCCAGTTCCCCCAGCAGGCGGATCAGGGCCGCCGACTTGTCCGGCCGGTCATTCTCCACATAGAGGACCGGACGGTCGCGGGCGATCAGGCCGCGCGCGCCCGCCAGAACCTCGGCCTCCATCCCCTCGACATCGATCTTGATCAGACGGATGCGGCCTGCCCCGTCAGGAGCCAGACCATCCAATCGGTGAACCGGCACCGGCCGGTCGCCGTGCAGGGCATCCAGCGACAGCGCGCCGTAATTGCCCTCCGCATCCATCGCCACGCCGGCAAGATGCAGCACCCCGTCGGCGGCCCCGGCGGCGGCCAACATGCCGTCCGCCCAGTCCAGCCCGTTCAGCGCCAGATTGCCGCACAGCAGCCGATGGTTGGCGTCGATGGGCTCCAGCGCCAGGACCCGGCCGGTGGGGCCGACCAGACGGGCCAGCGCCACCGTGTGGGCGCCGATGTTGGCGCCGACGTCGATCACCCGGTCCCCCGCCCGGACGCACTGGCGGAACAGCGCGACCTCCTGCTCGAAATACTCGCCGTAATAGTCCAGCGACCGGCCGACGACGCTGTCGGTGCGCCGGTACATCATCAGGCCATGCCTCGCCCTGACCAGCCCGACCGGCCCCGCACCGCCCAACAGATCCTCCGCCATCGCTCCCCCCTGCATTGCCCATTGGCTGCATTGCCGGCGGAAGTGTAGCGGAGCCGGTCCCACACGTCACATCACGCCGATCCCG
The DNA here is from genome assembly GCF_008364795.1 of Azospirillum oryzae. GTDB lineage: Bacteria > Pseudomonadota > Alphaproteobacteria > Azospirillales > Azospirillaceae > Azospirillum > Azospirillum oryzae. The sequence continues at coordinate 39,611 of NZ_VTTM01000001.1, forward strand.
CTGGGCGCCGTCACGGCATGTTCCTTCAGGATCGCTTCGGAGATCGCCGACACCTCGATCAGTTGCACCTCGTAGCCCCACAGGTTGGCGATGTGGCGCAGCACCGCCTTGGCGTCGCTCTCGTCCAGCAGCACGCCGTTGGTGACGCGGTGCTGCAGGATCAGCTTGCGGTCGCCGGCAAGGTCGACGTCGACGATCTGGATGTCCGGTTCCAGGTAGCCCAGGTCGTACTGGCGGGCCAGCTTCTTGCGGATGTCGCGATAGCCGCGCTCGTTGTGGATGTGATCGACCAGCAGATAGGGGTCCTCCGCGTCGTCGCGCACGCTGAACAGCTTCAGCTTCCGCATCAGATGCGGGCTGAGATATTGCAGGATGAAGCTTTCGTCGCGGAAGTTGGCCCAGGCCTCGCGCACCGCCGCCATGCCGTCGCCGCGGCCGGCGAGGTCGGGGAACCACTGGCGGTCCTCGTCGGTCGGCTTCTCGGCGATGCGGGCGATGTCCTGCATCATGGCGAAGCCGATCGCATAGGGGTTCAGGCCGGAGAAGCGCTTGTCGTCGAACTCCGGCTGGAACACCACCGACGTATGCGAGTGCAGGAACTCCAGGAAGGCGCCTTCGCTGATCTGGCCGGTCTCGTGCAGGCGGCTCATGATCTGGTAATGGACGTAGGTGGCGCAGCCCTCGTTCATCACCTTCGTCTGTTTCTGCGGGTAGAAATACTGGGAGATGTGGCGGACGATGCGCAGGATCTCGCGCTGCCAATGCTCCAGCCGCGGCGCCTTCTTCTCCAGGAAATAGAGGATGTTCTCTTCCGGCAGGCCGAGCAGCTTCTTGCGCTCCGACACCGACTTGGCCGGACGCTGGCCGGCGGCCGGCTTCGGCACCGTGCGCCACAGATCGTTGAAGGTCTGGTCCTGGTATTCCTGCCGCTCGCGCTCGCGCCGCTGCTCGGTCCGCAGGTCGGAGCGCTTCTTCGGATACTTGTGCACGCCCTGGCTCATCAGCGCATGGGCGGCGTCCAGCACCCGCTCCACCGCGGCGTGGCCGTAGCGTTCCTCGCAATGGGTGATGTAGGTCTTGGCGAATTCCAGATAGTCCAGGATGCCCTGGGCATCGGTCCATTGCTGGAACAGCTGGTTGTTCTTGAAGAAATGGTTGTGGCCGAAGGCGGCGTGGGCGATCACCAGCGTCTGCATCGTCATGGTGTTTTCTTCCATGATGTAGCTGATGCAGGGGCTGGAGTTGATAACGATCTCGTAGGCCAGGCCGCGGTAGCCCTTGCGGTACATCATCTCGTCGCGGGCGAAATGCTTGCCGAAGGACCAGTGCCGGTACATCAGCGGCATGCCGATCGACGAATAGGCGTCGAGCATCTGCTCGGCGGTGATGACCTCGATCTGGTTGGGATAGACGTCGAGGCCCATCTCCTTCAGCGCGATGTGCTCGACGGCGTCGTAGACGCGCTTGATCTTGTCGTAATCCCACTCGACGCCGTCATACAGCAGCGCGTCGGGTCTGGTGATCACAGCCGTCATTCTCGATCTCCCCCTACCGCCCCGGCCCCCCAAAACGGGATGGGGCGGTGATTTCCCTTTGTCCCCTTACGCCCCCGCCTTTTCGCGGGCGAACAGCTCGCGGAAGACCGGGAAGATCTCCCGGCGGGAGCGGACACGGCGCATCGCCAGCGGGCGTTCCGGGCTCTGCACCTGCTTGTAGGTACGCCACAACTCGGTTTCGCGGCCCAGCGCCGACAGGCCCATGTTGTGTTCCGCCGCCACCTCGATATAGGCGAAATACTGGCACATCGGCAGGATCACGTCGCGCAGCAGGGTCGACGACTTGGCGTTGTCCGACGACATGTTGTCGCCGTCCGACGCCTGGGCGGCGTAGATGTTCCATTCATTGTGCGGATAGCGGTCCTGCACGACCTTCTGCATCTCCTCCAGCGCGGTCGAGACCACGGTGCCGCCGGTTTCGGTGGAGTAGAAGAAGGTTTCCTCGTCGACCTCCTTGGCCTCGTGGGTGTGGCGGATGAAGACGATGTCGACCGCGCGGTAGCGCCGCCGCAGGAACAGGTACAGCAGCATGAAGAAGCGCTTGGCCAGATCCTTCATGTGCTCGGTCATCGAACCGGACACGTCCATCAGGCAGAACATCACCGCCTGGGCGATCGGCTTCGGCACCGATTCGAACCGGTTGTAGCGGACGTCGATCGGATCGATGAAGGGAATGCGCTTGGATCGCAGGACGATGTGTTCCAGCTGTTCGCGCAGCGCCTGGATCTGGTCGGCATCCTCGCCGGCCTCCTCGGCCTCGCGCAGCATCTCCTCCAGCTCGCGGATCTCGTCGCGCTTGGGGCGCTTCAGCGCGATGCGGCGCGACAGGCTGTTCCGCATGGTGCGGACAAGATTGAGGTTGGCGGGCGATCCCGACACCGAATAGCCGGCCCGCGTCAGCGTGTGCGATTCGGACTGCTTGACCTTCTGCTTCACCAGATCGGGAAGCTCCAGATCCTCCAGGAAGATGTCGAGGAATTCGTCGCGCGACAGGACGAAGCGGAACTCGTCCTCGCCCTCGCCGTCGGCGCTGCCTTCGCTTCCACGGCCGCCACCGCCGCCGTCCGGGCGCTGGATGGTGTCGCCTTCCACATATTCCTTGTTGCCGGGCACGACATAGTCGCGCACCCCGCCTTGGGCAGCGCGGTGGAAGGACGGTTCGCGCACCCCGCCGGCAGCGATCGTCACCTTCTCGCCGTTCTCGATATCCTGGATGCCCCGTTTGCCCGAGGCGTCGCGGACCGCCTTGACCACCTGTTCCTTGGCACGGCGAAGGAAGCGCTGGCGGTTGGCCAGGCTCTTGCCCTGCGGGTTCAGGCGACGGTCGATGATGTTCATCAAGGGGCTGGCCCTCCCACCCGTTTCGTCACGCGGCCTTCGAACTCTGACAGCATTCTATGACAGTGGGGTCGCCGCAGGGCGTTGCAACACCCCGCCCCGCGGCAATTATGCACCCCCGCAGTCTACTGAACTCAGCCCGCCTGCTTCACCCGCATGTACCACTCGACCAGCCGGCGGACCTGCCGCTCGGTGTAGCCGCGCGTCATCATGCGCGAGACGAACTCGGTGTGCTTCTTCTCGGTCTCGCCGTCCTTCTTCGAGCCGAAGCTGATGACCGGCAGCAGGTCCTCGACCTGGCTGAACATCCGCTTCTCGATGACCTCGCGGATCTTCTCGTAAGAGGTCCAGGACGGGTTGCGTCCGGCATTCGCCGCCCGGGCGCGCAGGGCGAACTTCACCACCTCGTTGCGGAAGTCCTTCGGGTTGGCGATGCCCGCCGGCTTCTCGATCTTGGTCAGCTCCTGGTTCAGCAGCTCCCGGTTCATCAGCTGGCCGGTGTCGGGATCCTTGAAGTCCTGATCCTCGATCCAGGCGTCGGCATAGTCCACGTAGCGGTCGAACAGGTTCTGGCCGTAGTCGGAGTAGGATTCCAGATAGGCCTTCTGGATCTCGTTGCCGATGAACTCGGCATAGCGCGGGGCGAGTTCGGCCTTGATGAACTCGACGTACTTCTTCTCCGTCTCCTCCGGGAACTGTTCGCGCCGGATCGCCTGTTCCAGCACATACATCAGATGGACCGGATCGGCCGAGATCTCGGTGGAGTCGTAGTTGAAGGTCGAAGCCAGCACCTTGAAGGCGAAGCGGGTGGAAATGCCGCCCATGCCCTCGTCGACGCCGGCCTGATCCTTGTACTCCTGCATCGACTTGGCTTTGGGATCGGTTTCCTTGACGCTTTCGCCGTCATAGACCCGCATCTTGCTGTAGAAGCTGCTGTTCGGATGCTCGCGCAGGCGCGACAGCACCGAGAAGCGGGCCAGCATCTCCAGCGTCGCCGGGGCGCAGGGGGCCGTCGCCAGATCGGAACTGCGGACCAGCTTCTCGTAGATCTTCTGCTCCTCCGCCACCCGCAGGCAGTAGGGGACCTTGATGACGCAGATGCGGTCGATGAAGGCTTCGTTGTTCTTGTTGTTCTTGAAGGTCTGCCACTCCGCCTCGTTGGAGTGGGCCAGGATCACGCCCTGGAAGGGGATGGCGCCGATATTCTCGGACCCGACATAATTGCTCTCCTGCGTCGCGGTCAGCAGGGGGTGCAGCATCTTGATCGGGGCCTTGAACATCTCGACGAATTCCAGCATGCCCTGGGTCGCCCGGTTCAGGCCGCCGGAGAAGCTGTAGGCGTCGGGATCGTTCTGGCTGTAGATCTCCAGCTTGCGGATGTCGACCTTGCCGACCAGCGACGAGATGTCCTGGTTGTTCTCGTCGCCCGGCTCGGTCTTGGTCACGCCGATCTGGCGCAGCTTGCTGGGATGCAGCTTCACCACCTTGAAGCGGTTGATGTCGCCGCCGAATTCGTCGAGGCGCTTGACCGCCCACGGGCTCATCAGCCCGGTCAGGCGGCGCTTCGGGATGCCGAAGCGTTCCTCGAGTTCGTCGCCGATCTCGTCCGGGTTGAACAGGCCGAGCGGGCTTTCGAAGATCGGGCTGATCTCCTTGCCGGCCTTCAGGACATAGATCGGGCACTTCTCCACCAGCGATTTCAGCCGCTCCGCCAGCGACGACTTGCCGCCGCCGACCGGGCCCAGCAGGTAGAGGATCTGCTTGCGCTCTTCCAGGCCCTGGGCTGCGTGCCGGAAGAATCCGACGATCCGTTCGATCGTCTCTTCCATGCCGTAGAACTCGGAGAAGGCGGGATAGACCTTGATGGTCCGGTTCATGAAGATGCGGCCAAGCCGCGGGTCGCGGGCCGTGTCGACCACCTCCGGTTCGCCGATGGCGGCCAGGATGCGTTCGGAGGCCGAGGCGTAGGACATGGGGTCGTCGCGGCACAGCTGGAGATAGTCCATCAGGGACATCTCGGTCTCGCGGCGGGTCTCGTAATTCTGCGTGTAGCGCGTGAACAGTTCGTCGGCCGGGAACATTCGTCGCTCCGTCTTATCTGGTCCGATGCGCCGGGGCGCCGCCGGTGGCTGCGGCGGCAGGCCGCGGCGCATGCCGCGATCCATGGGGCACTCCAGGGAAGACGCGGACCTCGTCGGGTCCACAGCCTCCCCGCTCAGCGGTAGAAGCCAGCGGTCTGGTGTAAGGAACGGTCCTGTGAAGGCCGGGAGCCGTCCGTCCTGCGACGCGGCAACCCCCGAACGAGTCATTTTTGAATGTAATGCTCCACCTAGAGCTTTCCAGGCACTCAGGCTCCATAGCCGGAAAGCCCGCCGTGAAGCCGTCCTCAGCCATAGGACCTAGGTCCCACGGCCAGTGTGGGTGCGACGAGCGCACCTGCTCAACCAACGCGCGTGTTGGCCGCGCGTGCGGCGGAAGGTTCGGCGATTGGACTGTGACGGTATTGAAGAGAGACGGCGTGTATCCGGCGGCAGTCGTCGTTGCCCGTCCGGTCGGGGAGAGTTGCCCAGTGCTGGTCGATCCATTGCGGTTCGATCGGGCCCTCTTGATCACGCCATCGGCCTCCTCAAGCAAGCGCGCCGCCTCGACCAAGCACGGCGCAGGGATTTACCGTCGATGCTGAACTCCAAACCTTAACAAAATCTCGCAAGCGACATTGCGGCTGGCCGTATCGCATGGCCGGTGCTCCGCAGCACTTCGCCCCAATACCTCTTTGAGATCATGTTGCGTCCCAATCGTCCCCATCAACAAGGCGGAAATTGGGTGAGGATGCGGCGCCCATGCGGCGCGGTGGGGGACTACCGCTGGATTACCGAATTGTTTCAACAACTTGGCAAGCTTGCCACGGGGTGGGAAATTTTACGGAGGGGGTCGCGCCCGGCCGGCCGCCGCCGTGGGGAGCGACAATCACAGGCGGTAGACGAGACTTTCGGCCAAGGCCCGCTCAGGCCGGAAGGCTGGTCCCCAGCCCCATGGCCAGGACCTCGCGCAGGCTGGCGGGGGTGACCGGCTTGGCCAGCACCGCGTCGGCGCCGCCGTCGCGCGCCTGGGCCTCGCGGTCGCCGTCGACACGGCCGCTCATCAACACCACCGGCAGGGCCTGCCGGTACGGCTCGCCGCCGGCGCGGAGCGCGCGGACGAAACCGAGGCCGTCCATCGGCTGCATTTCCACGTCGCACAGCACCAGATCGGGAGAGTGGGCGGCAACGGCGGCGAGGCCCGACTCGCCGTCGGCGGCCTGGTGCACCGCCTTGACGCCCAGCGTGCCCAGCATCTTCGCCAACACCATGCGGGTGAAGGACTCGTCCTCGATCACCAGGACCGACAGGGCGCCGAACGGCGTCTCCGTCCCGCCTGCCCCAGCGCCTTCAGCAGCATCCTCAGCCGATCGGTCAGCCACCACGCCCGCCCTTTCGCTTGAACCACCCGCGGCGGACTGGCACCGGGGGTCATTTCGTGACTGAACCTGTGTACGATGGCAACCAGGGCCGCGCAAGATATCCAAAAACAAGAGGGGCGGACTGCCCTGGATGAGCGGTTGCGCCGGTCCACCGGCCCCGCTTAGATGGGACACATGAGCTTCCTCGATCACATCCGCGCGTGCAACGCGCACGACCTGTCCGGCTTCCGCCCCTTCGAGCTGGACGGCCACACCGTGGGCTGGGTGCGCCACGCCCTGGCCGACGCGCTGCCCGGCGTCGATCCCGGATTCGTCGTCACCGCCGACCGGTTGACCATCGCGCCCGAGATCCGGGACTTCGAAGCGCGCTCCACCCTGCTCGACCATGCCGCCGCCTATCTGGTGGAGCGGGGTACGGTCAAGGCGTTGCGCGGCGAATATTACCCCATCCTGCCGCGCTGGGGGGCGGAGCCGCTGGCCCGACTGGACCGCGCCGCGGTCGGCGCCTTCGGCATCGAGGCCTATGGCCTGCACATCAACGGCTTTGTCCGCGACGAGGCCGGCGGGAATGGGGCCGGCGGCCTGCTGCTGTGGGTCGGCCGCCGCGCCCGCGACCGCGAGGTGGCGCCGGGCCAGTTCGACAACCTGATCGCCGGCGGCCAGCCCATCGGCCTGACGCTGGCCGAGAATCTGGAGAAGGAGGCGGCGGAGGAGGCCGGGCTCGACGCCGAGACCGCGCGGCGCGCCGTGCCGGTCGGCGCCATCAGCTACACCATGGAGACGCCGGCCGGTCTGAAGCGCGACCGCCTGTTCGTCTACGACCTGGAGCTTCCGCCCGGCGTCACCCCGGTCAACACCGACGGCGAGGTGGAGTGCTTCGAACTCTGGCCGCTGGACAAGGTGGCCGACTCGGTGCGCGGCACCGGCGACTGGAAGTTCAACGTCAACCTCGTGGTGATCGATTTCCTGGTCCGCCACGGCTGGCTGACCCCGGAGAACGACCCCGACTATCTGGAGATCGCCTGCGGCCTGCGGCGATAGGCCCGACTCCGGTCGAACAAAAGGCCCCGCCCTCTTGCGAGAGCGGGGCCGTTTTCTTCCGGCCGCGGCGGCGCCCGGTGTCTTTACCCTGACTGCGGCAGCCTTATTGCGGCAGCGGCTGCGGGCTGTCGGCCAGCGAGCGCAGGTAGGCGATGACGGCGGCGCGGTCGTCGTCCTTCTTCAGGCCGGCGAAGGTCATCTTGGTGCCCGGAGCATAGGCCTTCGGGTCGTAGAGGAACTTGTTCAGCTCGTCATAGGTCCAGGTGCCGCCGGTCTTGACCAGGGCATCGGAATAGCTGAAGCCCTGCATGTGGCCCTTCGGACCGCCGACGACGCCGTACAGGTTCGGGCCGACCTTGGCCGAACCGCCCTTGTCGAAGCCGTGGCAGGCGGCGCAGGCCTTGGCGACCTTCTGGCCGGCTTCCGGGCTGGCGGCGGCGAGCAGCGGCGCGATCGGCGCCGGACCGGTGGGAGCGGCACCCTTGTCGGCGGGCGCGCTGGCCCCCTCGGGCGTCGCGATGACATAGACGCTCTGTTCGAGCGGCTTCGAATGAACCAGCACCTTGGACGCGAATCCGGCCAGCATCGCGATCAGCCCGGCCAGCAGCACGGCGCCGAAAACCTTGTTCCACTCCATGCTCATTGAGAGCCCCTTTTTTCCCTATTTCAGTACACTCGGCGTTTCTCCCGCCCGCGGCCGAACGCGCCGCGGTTACCATAGCCCGCGGTCCGAAGCTTGTCATAGCCCGGCGGACCGCGAAAAAAGGTCGCATACAAATTTGTCGCAGTCACCAACCTCTTAATTTGCTTGCGCATCACGCTGCACTGCAAAACGCCCTCCATTCGGGTCATACCGGCACTTGACGCCGCACCGGCGTCCATGTTTCACCCGCGCCAATGCCCTCTGGCCCGCTCTGGCGGACCTGATGCCTTTACCACCGGAGCTTCCGCGCCATGCCGACCGCTTCCAGCCCCACCCGTCCCGTCAACCCGATCGTGGTGATCCCGGCGCGCATGGCCTCCACCCGGCTGCCCGGCAAGCCGCTGGCCGACATCCTGGGGGCGCCGATGATCGTCCATGTGCTGCGCCGCGCCATGGAGGCCGCCATCGGCCCGGTGGTGGTCGCCTGTGCCGAGCCGGAGATCGCCCGCGCCGTCGAGGCCGCCGGCGGCACCGCCGTGCTGACGCGCCCCGATCATCCCTCGGGCTCCGACCGCATCTTCGAGGCGCTGCGGCTGATCGACCCGGAGGGGCGGCACGACGCAGTGGTCAATGTGCAGGGCGACCTGCCGACCATCGAGCCGGAGAGCGTGCGCGCCGCCTTCGCCCCGCTGGCCGATCCGGAGGTCGACATTGCCACGCTGGTCGTCGAGATCACGCGGGAGGAGGAGATCAGCGACCCCAACGTGGTCAAGGCGGTGCTGGAACTGCCGCCCGGCGCCCGCCAGGGCCGCGCGCTCTATTTCACCCGCGCCACCGCGCCGACCGGCGACGGGCCGCTCTATCACCACATCGGCCTCTACGCCTATCGCCGGGCGGCGCTGGAACGTTTCGTGTCGCTGCCGCCCTCGGTGCTGGAACAGCGCGAGCGGCTGGAGCAGCTGCGCGCCCTGTCGAACGGCATGCGCATCGACGCGGCGGTCGTTGACGCGGTTCCGCTGGGTGTCGATACTCCCGCCGACCTGGAGCGCGCCTGCGCCCTCCTCTCCGCCCGCAAGGGCGGCTGAAACCTGATGTTTCCGGCCGCAAGGCTGGCCGATAGCCTGACCAACCAGCCTCAATAAAGATTCGCCGGGGGAACTTCGTCCATGCCCACGTCCAACATCATCGCCTTCCAGGGCTTCCCCGGCGCCTATTCCGATCTGGCCTGCCGCAATGCGCGGCCGACCATGACGACGATGCCCTGCGCCACCTTCGAGGACGCCTTCTCGGCGGTGCGCGAGGGTCGGGCCTCGCTTGCGATGATTCCGGTGGAGAACTCCATCGCCGGCCGCGTCGCCGACAACCATTACCTGCTGCCGGAAGGCGGACTGCACATCATCGGCGAGCATTTCCAGCGGGTGAACCACCAGCTGCTGGCGCCGAAGGGCGCCACGCTGGACAGCATCCAGACCGTGCGCAGCCACATCCAGGCGCTGTCCCAGTGCCAGACCGCCATCCGCGAGCTGGGGCTGCAGGCGATCAACCATGCCGACACGGCGGGGGCGGCGAAAGAGATCGCGGCGATGAACGACCCGCGCCATGCCGCCATCGCCTCGTCACTGGCCGCGGAAATCTACGGGCTGGACATCCTGAAGAGCGGGATCGAGGACGCCGCCCACAACACCACCCGCTTCCTGATCCTGGCGCGCGAGCCGAAGCTGCCGGCGCTGGGCTCCTGCAAGACGATCACCACCTTCGTCTTCCGCGTCCGCAGCGTGCCGGCCGCGCTGTACAAGGCGCTGGGCGGCTTCGCCACCAACGGCGTCAACATGACCAAGCTGGAAAGCTACATGGTCGGCGGCCATTTCACCCAGACCCAGTTCTATGCCGACGTGGAGGGCCATCCCGACGAGCGCCCGCTGCGCCTCGCCCTGGAGGAGCTGGATTTCTTCGCCCGCGAGGTGAAGATCCTCGGCGTCTATCCGGCCAACCCGTTCCGCTATCAGGAAAGCCAGCGCGTCGGCGAGGACTGATACCCTCGCCGCGTCTCTCTCCCGCAACGCCGCAAGTCTTTTCGCAACCGCGGTCAAGTCGCGCGTCATTCCGCCGCAGTGACGTGACTTAGCCGTGGCCGCGTCCGGCAGGTGCTGGGCATGATTAGCGAAAGTTGTTATACAGTAAAGACCGGCAAGGACCGGAGTCATAAGCCTACGAATACAACAAGACACCACGGCGGCTGACGGGTGAAACCCCGCCGACGGCCATGGCGCCACGGATGGAGGTTGCCATGCTCACGATGGACGATTGCCTGGGATTGGCTAATCTGGAGGCGGAGGAAGTGGCGCAGATCGCCGCCCACGAACATCTCCCCTTCATGACCGCCCTGGAAAAGGGCGCCTCGCTTCTGCACGAGCCCTGGGGCGACGCCGCCGTCCGCCAGATGGTGTGGGACAATCTTTGCAGCGCCGATCGACGCCGTCCGGCAGAAGCGGCCTCGCTGATGACGCTCTACAACGACACCTGCACCCGCCACCCCAACCCCTTCGACCGCCGCTGCTCCCCAGCCCGCGCGGCAGGGTCGCAACGGCGGCATTGAGGGAACATTGCACCGGAAGGTTAACACCGTCGAATCCGGCGGCTCCCAAACAAACCACCGTTGGATTGTTGGTCGTTGGCACCCCTGATAAAGACATCGCGGGTGCCAACGATCATGTGCAGCGACATTTCCAACTGACCGGCATCTTAATTGGTCAGGGTGTTTTCATCAACGGTCCACGCAAAAAACTTGCGCGGCGAATAATCCTACCTCTTTGTGTAAATGTCGTAAATCAGCTCTAGAAAGAAAGACACCAGAATCCATGCTATAATGACATTGGTTAGCGTAATAATCACAGAGACATATGGAAAGGAATTCTGCTGCCCGCCGCTCGGCAGGCGCATTCCAATCTCATCTCTTATATATGAAGCGATAATCCACAACAGCAGCGACAGAGCTAACTTCCAACCATCAAACAAAATGTGAAGAAGCAGCATTTTAACCATTTGCTTTTACCTCACGAAACGAACGCTTTACCTTTCGCATGGTTATATCCTCTCATATAACCGGACTGGTGTACATAAACCTCCATGTTGGTGTATCGGAAAGATATTTTCGGCTTGCTGATTGATGTCGGATCTTTCAATTCAAGAATATCAATATTTCTGCCGAGCTCACGAGGCGTTTCGATACCAAGCCAATCATCGGCATCGACATCTTCTTTTACAACCTCCATTATTACATCATGCGCCCAAGAAGAACAGTTATTCGTTGTGGCCCAGGTTGACGCTTTAGAAAGTATAAGGCTAAGCTTTGCTTCTTGCTGGACAGAAAGCTGATAGTATCTGCTCGACACCGCAACATAAGAGTCTTCGTATCCCACACGAACATCTGATTTATTTGGATCTCCTTCTTTTCTCTTCATAACTTCACCGTTATCGTCCGGCCACAGTCCATAATTTGTTGTTTTCTTGTCTATTGTCACCGAAATCCAGGCGTGACCAGCGATTAACCCATTCTTATCGCCAGAGACATTGCTATGAACACCGAGAATAGAGGCCATTCTATTTCTCCATCAAAACAAATTCGAATAGGACTGCTTGTCGGCAGTAATTGGATTTGCACCAATTTAATCGGCAACATACCCGCCATCAACAAAATAAACATTGAGCACATCGCTTCATTCATACGTATTACTTTTAAACGCGCTTCATTTCTGTACATATGAATTGACGTGACTTCCCATTACTCAAGGGGTTGCGAATAAAAACATTTGCGCAAAATACAATATTTTCCGCCTTGGCCGCTTTCTGTATCTGTATTTCACAGCTCAGCAGCGATCAGAATTGGATCGGGGAAAACAGACTGGCGCTGTAAACGGCAGGAATCAGAGCTGCATCAGCAACCGGCACTCGCCGAACTCATTCTTTGGATTGCAGCGCGGAACAGGTTCAACGGCAGAGAAGATGAAAAGGCCCACCCAATGCCGGCCTTTTCTTATACTCGCCTCAAACTCGGGTCCTTCACCCCTCCGCCAACCACTCCCGGATCAGGCGGTGGGCGATCGAGTCGGCGCGGGCGAGGCGGAAGGTCTCGTCCGGGGTGTGGGTGCGCAGGAAGTCGCGGTCGAACCAGCGGGCGCTTTCCAGCTCGTCGTTGCCGGTGTCGATGTCGATGCTGGTGGCCCGCGCCGTGAAGCCCAGCATCAGCGACGACGGGAAGGGCCAGGGCTGCGACGAGCGGTATTGGATGTCGGTCACCGTCAGCCCGACCTCCTCGAACACCTCGCGGGCGACTGTGTCCTCCAGGCTTTCGCCCGGTTCGAGGAAGCCAGCCAGCACCGAATGCATGCCCGGCGGGAAACGGCTCTGGCGGCCCAGCACGATGCGGTCGCCGCCGTCATGGACCAGCATGATGACGGCCGGGTCGGTGCGCGGGAAATGGTGGGTGGCGCAGTCGGGATTGGTGCAGAGCCGCACATGGCCGCCTTCCGCCGACGCGGCCGGGGAGCCGCAGACCCCGCAGAAGCGGTGGCGGGCGTTCCACCACACCATGCCGCGGGCATAGGCGCACAGCGCCGCCTCCCCTTCCGGCATCAGCGGTCCGGTCACGCGCAGATCCTCGAACCGGCCGTGGCCTTGCAATGCCGGCAGTACGTCCGGCTCCTCCACCATCGACAGGTCGACGGTGAAGAGCGGGGCGCCATCCTCCATCAGCCCGAGGAAGATCGGCACCGCATCCAGCCCTTCCGCCGGCAACAGGACGGCGCGCGGCGCATCCAGTGGACCGGCAACGAAACTCTTGGTCTGCCAGACCGGCAGGACGCGGGATGCGGGGGCGAGCCAGGCCTCCGTCAGCCAATCCTCGTCCTTGCGGCGGAGGGAGGCGCGGTCGACCGGCGCGGCGGCATAGATGTTGGGTCGGTTCGTCATGGCTGATGGAGGCTGCCACAAGCCGTGCCGGGCGAAAAGCCCTCCCGGTGGCTTGGCTGTCCTGCGACGGCAGGCACCGCCCCACACGAAGCCCGAAGCCTAAAGCCTGCACAGGGCGCTTTCGGGTTTCCGGGGCGGGCGGGCACCGGTAGGATGCGGCAACCAGTCTGACAGATTCAAGGAGCGACCATGACCGAACCCTGCCCCGCCCCGATGGTGGCGCTCGCCCAGCGGTTGGCCGACTCCAGCGGCAGCGTCGTCCGCCGCTATTTCCGCACCCCCGTCACCATCGACGACAAGGCCGACGCGTCGCCGGTCACCATCGCCGACCGCGAGGCGGAGCATGTCATCCGCACCATCATCGAAAGCCAGCGCCCCGACGACGGCATCTATGGCGAGGAGCACGGCACCAAGAACCTGGACGCCGAATGGGTGTGGGTGATCGACCCCATCGACGGCACCAAATCCTTCATCACCGGCCGGCCGATCTTCGGCACGCTGATCGCCTTGCTGCACAATGGCCGCCCGGTGATGGGCATCATCGACCAGCCCATCGTCGGCGACCGCTGGATCGGCGTGGAGGGCCGGCCGACAACCCACAACGGCCAGCCGGTGCGCGTCCGCCCCTGCCCCGGCGGGCTGGCCGCCGCCATGTTCGGCACCACCTCGCCCGACCTGTTCCCCGGCAGCGATTACGACGCCTATCGCCGCGTCGCCGCCAAGGTGAAGACGGCGGCCTATGGCGGCGACTGCTACACCTACGGCCTGCTGGCGTCCGGCTATTACGACCTCGTCGTCGAGTCGGGGCTGAAGCTTTACGACTTCGCGGCGCTGGTGCCGGTGGTGACCGGGGCCAGCGGGCTGATGACGGATTGGGAGGGCAAGCCGCTCGATGCCAAGTCCAGCGGCCGGGTAATCGCCGCCGGCGACCCTCTGACCCACCGGGAGGCCATGAAGGCGCTGGCCGGCTAAGGACACCGAGATGACCGCCCCGACGATGACCTCCATCGAACCGCCTGCCCGTTCCGTCTTCGAAACGTCCCCTGAAAAGCTGCGGCCCTTTCTGGAAGGCCTGGCCGCGCGGGTGTCGGGCGGGTCGAATTGGATGGTGCGCAAGAAGACCGTCTGCGACCTGCTGCTGGGGCTGGACGCCTTCTTCGCCCTGCCGGCGGCCGAACGCCGCGCGCTGATGGCCGATGACGGCGTCCCGTCCGATGCCGCCGACGCGGAGGGCGGGCCGGAGGATTTCCGCAAGGTCCTGCCGCTCTATGTCGGCGCCATCCTGGAAGGGCTGAAGGAAACGGCCATTGCGTCCCCGGAACAGGCGGCCATCTACCTGCTGTCGATCCATCCCGAGCATCAGGCGGCGGCGGAAGCCTGGATGCTGGCCGACCCGCGCAACGGGAAGTCGGTGCGCCGGCTGATGCGGGACGACCGCCGCTATCGCCAGTTGATGGACCGCATGGCCGACCACTGGCGAAGCTCGCAAAGCCGCTGACGCTGAACCGGAATTGCGCTTGGATTTGCGCTTGACGGGGGCGCGGGCGTGGCAATCTAACCAGAACGTCCGCTCCCCACACAGGACCGCCGATGCGCCGCCTTCTCGCCGTTGCCGCCACGATCCTGACCCTTGCCGCGCCGGCCGCCCTGACCCCGGCGCAGGCCGCGACGCAGGCAACCACCAGGACCGTCACCGCGCTGAAGCAGTTCGGGGAGCCGCAGTTCAAGCCCGGCTTCACCCATTTCCCCCACGTCAATCCCGATGTGCCCAAGGGCGGGTCGATCGGGCTGGCCGAATCGCAGCCGGGCACCTACGACAGCCTGAACACGCTGATCCTACGCGGGGTGCGGCCGCGCACGCTGGGGCTGATCTCCGACACGCTGATGGTCGGGTCCGGCTGGGAACTGGACGCCGCCTATGCCCATCTGGCGGAAAGCGTCGAGGTGCCGGACGACTATGGTTGGGCCACCTTCACGCTGCGCCAGGGTGCCCACTGGCATGACGGCACGCCGATCACCAGCGCCGACGTGGTCTTCACCTGGGATGCGATCCAGGCCCACGGCGCGCCCTTCATCAAGTCCTTCCTCGACCACATCGCCAAGGTGGAGGCGCTGGACGACCGCCGCTTCAAGATCACCCTGACCGGCACGGGCGAGATCAAGCCGATCATCGACTTCGCCACGACCTTCTCGCCGCAGCCCAAGCATTGGTGGACCGCCAATGGCCGCGACATCTCCAAGACGACGCTGGAACCGGTGCTGGGCAGCGGCCCCTACCGGATCAAGACCGTCGATCCCGGCCGCTCCATCACCTACGAACGGGTCGCCGACTGGTGGGCGAAGGATCAACCGACCGCCCGCGGCTTCTACAATTTCGACACGGTGAAGGACGACTTCTACCGCGACGACGACGTGATGTTCGAGGCGTTCAAGGCCGGCGCCTATGATTTCCGCGGCGAATACCGGGCGCAGCGCTGGACCACCGGCTACGACTTCCCCGCCGTCAAGGACGGCCGGGTGAAGACGCTGGAGGTGCCGAGCGAACTGCCGCTCGGCGCCCAGGGATTCCGCCTGAACACCCGGCGCGCCAAGTTCGCCGATCCGCAGGTGCGCGAGGCGCTGACCCTGCTGTTCGACTTCGACTGGATCCAGAAGAACATCCTGTACGGCCAGTACAAGCGTACGCTCAGCAACTTCCCCAACTCCGATTTCGGGGCGAAGGGACCACCCGGCCCGGCGGAGCTGGCGCTGCTGGACCCCTACAAGGCGCAGCTGTCCGAGCGGTTGCTGACCCAGCCCTTCACGCTACCCACCAGCGACGGCAGCGGCAACAACCGCGCCCAGGTGCGCGAGGCGACGCGCCTGTTCAAAGCGGCCGGCTGGGAGGTCCGCAACGGCAAGCTGACCAATGTGAAGACCGGCGAGGCGATGGCCATTGAGTTCCTCGACGGCACCGGGGCGCTGACCCGCGTCATCCAGCCCTATGTCGAGACGCTGCGCCGCGTCGGCATCGACGCGTCCTTGCGCCTTGTCGACACCGCCCAGTATCAGGCCCGGCTGGACGAGTTCGATTTCGACGCGATCATCGTCAACCTCGCCTTCTTCACCCCGCCCGGCACTGAGTTGCGCGGCTATTTCGGCTCCGCCGCCGCCGGCACCAAGGGTTCGGCGAATTATTCCGGCATCCACGACCCGGTCGCCGACGCGCTGATCGAAAAGGCGCTGGCCGCCAAGGATCTGGACAGCGTTCAGGCGGCGACCCGCGCGCTCGACCGCGTTCTGCTGTGGGGCTTCTACATGGTGCCGCAATGGTACAATCCGGAAAGCTGGATCGCCCACAAGGCGTGGCTGGCCCATCCCACGGTCTGGCCGAAATACGACCAGGACTATCGCAGCACCAATTTCCCGGCGACCTGGTGGGTCGATCCGGCTGGTAAGGCGGCGCAGCCTTGATGACGCCCCATTGCCGGGCTAACTCCATCAGGCTGAACGCTTTTCGAGAAAACAAGCGAGGGAGGGGATCGGGCATGACGGGTCGGATGCGGTGGCTGGGCACCGGTATGACAGCGGCGATGACGGGGCTTCTGCTGCTGGCGACTCCGGTCGTAGCGCAGGAGAAGGGCAGCCACGCCCTGGCCCTGCACGGCAAGCCGAAATACGGACCGGATTTCCAGCATCTCGACTACGTCAATCCCGACGCGCCGAAGGGCGGCGAGGTCAAGCTGATGGCCTTCGGCGGCTTCGACAACCTGAACCCCTTCATCCTGCGCGGACAGGCCGCCGCCGGCTCCGGGCTGGCGTTCCAGACCCTGACCACCAGCAACGGCGACGAGGCGATCACCGAATACGGCCTGCTGGCCGAAAGCATCGCGGTGGCGCCGGACCATACCTGGGTCGCCTTCACCCTGCGGCCGGAGGCCCGTTTCCAGGACGGCAAGCCGGTCACGGCGGACGACGTGATCTGGAGCTTCGACACGCTGCGGGAGAAGGGCCACCCGCTCTACCGCACTTATTACGCCGACGTGACGAAGGCGGAGAAGACCGGCGAACACACGGTCAAATTCTCGTTCCGGGATGGCAACAATCCGGAGCTGCCGGTCATCATGGGCCAACTGCCGGTGCTGCCCAAGCACGCCTTCGCCAATCGCGATTTCGCCACCACGACGCTGGAGCCGCTGGTCGGCAGCGGTCCCTACAAGGTGGTGGACGTGCAGCCCGGCCGCTCCATCACCTACGAGCGGGTGAAGGACTGGTGGGCGAAGGACCTGCCGATCAACCGTGGCCGCTACAATTTCGACCGCATCCGCTACGACTATTACCGCGACCTCGACGTGGCGTTCGAGGCGTTCAAGGCCGGCGCCTATGATTTCCGGCTGGAGAACTCGTCAAAGAACTGGACCACCGGCTACAATGTTCCGGCGGTGCAGAACGGCCAGATCGTCAAGGAGGAGATCAAGCACCAGGACCCGCAGGGGATGCAGGCCTTCGTGTTCAACATCCGCCGGCCGATCTTCGAGGACCGCCGCGTGCGCGAGGCGCTGAATTACCTGTTCGACTATGAATGGACGCGGGCAAACCTGTCCTACGGCCTCTATCAGCGCACCAAGAGCTATTTCGCCAACACCGAGCTGGCGTCCACCGGCCTGCCCTCTCCCGCCGAACTGAAGCTGCTGGAACCCTTCCGCGGCCAGATCCCGGACGAGGTGTTCACCAAGTCCTACGAGCCGCCGAAGACCGACGCCAGCGGCAACATCCGCGGCAACCTGCGCACCGCGCTCGGCCTGCTGAAGGACGCCGGCTGGGAGCTGAAGAACGGCAAGCTGGTCAACACCCAAGGCCAGCCCTTCCGTTTCGAGATCCTGCTGGTGCAGGCGGACATGGAACGCATCGTCCAGCCCTTCGTCCGCAATCTGGAGCGCGCCGGCATCGAGGCGCAGATCCGCGTGGTCGACAGCGCGCAGTACCAGAACCGCACCGATAATTTCGATTACGATATGATCATCGAGCGGTTCGCGCAGTCGTTGTCGCCCGGCAACGAACAGCGCGACTACTGGGAATCCTCGCGCGCCGACCAGCCGGGCAGCCGCAACGCCATCGGCATCAAGAACCCGGTGGTCGACAAGCTGGTGGAGACGCTGATCGCCGCCCCCGACCGCGAGTCGCTGATCGCCGCCACCCGGGCGCTGGACCGCGTGCTGCTGTGGAACTGGTACGTCATCCCGCACTGGCACGACACGGTGTACCGCGTCGCCTACTGGAACCGTTTCTCCCATCCGGCGGTTGCACCCAAATACGGCCTGGGCTTCCAGGACAGCTGGTGGGTCGATCCGGAAAAGAACGCCAAGCTGGCCAGCAGCGCGCGCCGCACGGAACCCTGAACCGCCTGAGACGTACAATGCTCTGACACGTGGAACGGTCTGGTCTAAGCTGTCGTTTCCTTTGTGGATTGGGGAGGGTCGGGACACCCGCGATGCTGGCTTACATCATCCGCCGCCTGTTGCTGATCATCCCCACCCTGTTCGGGATCATGGTGATCAATTTCCTGATCGTGCAGATCGCCCCCGGCGGCCCGATCGAGCAGATGATCGCCCGCGTCCAGGGCACGGCGGTGGAGGCGACCTCGCGCATCGGCGGTTCGGCCGGCGGCGACGCCAACACCGCCCAGCGCCAGAACCAGGCCGGCGGCGACAGCGGCAGCAAGTACCGCGGCGCCCAGGGCCTGGATCCCGCCTTCATCAAGCAGCTGGAGAAGGAGTTCGGCTTCGACAAGCCGCTGCACGAACGCTTCATCCACATGATGTCGAACTACATCCGCTTCGATTTCGGCACCAGCTACTTCCGCGACCGCCGGGTCGTCGATCTGGTGATCGAGAAGATGCCGGTGTCGATCTCGCTCGGCATCTGGACGACGCTGATCGTTTATCTGGTCTCCATCCCGCTCGGCATCGCCAAGGCGGTGCGCGATGGCCAGCCCTTCGACGTCTGGACCTCCGGCGTCGTCATCGTCGGCTATGCGATTCCCAGCTTCCTGTTCGCCGTGCTGCTGATCGTGCTGTTCGCCGGCGGGCGCTATTTCGACTGGTTCCCATTGCGCGGGCTGGTGTCGGACAATTGGAGCGACCTGCCCTGGTACAAGCAGGTTCTGGATTACTTCTGGCACATGGCGCTGCCGGTGATCTCCATGGTGATCGGCGGCTTCGCCGGCCTGACCATGCTGACCAAGAACTCCTTCCTGGAGGAGATCGGCAAGCAGTACGTCATCACCGCCCGCGCCAAGGGCCTGACGGAAAACCGCGTGCTGTACGGCCATGTCTTCCGCAACGCCATGCTGATCGTCATCGCCGGCTTCCCCGGCGCCTTCATCGGCATCCTGTTCACCGGCGCCATGCTGATCGAGGTGATCTTCTCGCTTGACGGGCTGGGGCTGCTGGGCTTCGAGGCGGCGATCAATCGCGACTATCCGGTGATGTTCGGCACGCTGTACTTCTTCACGCTGCTGGGGCTGATCATGAATCTGGTCGGCGACATCACCTATGTGATGGTCGATCCCCGCATCGACTTCGAATCGCGGAGGGTGTGATGACTCCGCTGACCCGGCGCCGGCTGGCCAACTTCAAGGCGAACCGCCGCGGCTTCTGGTCCTTCTGGATCTTCCTGGTGCTGTTCTTCGTCTCGCTGGGGGCGGAGTTCATCGCCAACGACAAGCCGTTGGTGATCGAGTACGAGAACCACTACTACTGGCCCGTCTTCAACGCCTACCCGGAGACCACCTTCGGCGGCGAGTTCGAGACGGAGACCGATTACCGCGACCCCTATGTCCGCGACCTGATCAATTCCAAGGGCTGGATGGTCTGGCCGCCGATCCCCTACAGCTACCGCACCATCAACTACAACCTGCCGGTCCCCGCCCCGGCGCCGCCGTCCGCCGACAACTGGCTGGGCACCGACGACCAGGGGCGCGACGTGGTGGCGCGGCTGATCTACGGTTTCCGCATCTCGGTGCTGTTCGGGTTGGTGCTGACCGCCTTCTCGTCCGTCATCGGCGTGGCCGCCGGCGCGGTCCAGGGGTATTTCGGCGGCCTGACCGACCTGCTGTTCCAGCGCTTCATCGAGATCTGGCAGGGGCTGCCCACCCTGTTCCTGCTGATCATCCTGGCCAGCGTGGTGACGCCGACCTTCTGGTGGCTCCTGGGCCTGCTGCTGCTGTTCTCCTGGACCGCGCTGGTCCATGTGGTGCGGGCGGAGTTCCTGCGGGCGCGCAACCTGGATTACGTGCGCGCCGCCAAGGCGCTGGGGGCCGGCGACGTCACAATCATGGTGCGCCATGTGCTGCCCAACGCGATGGTGGCGACGCTGACCTTCATGCCCTTCATCCTGAACGGCTCGATCACCACCCTGACCGCGCTTGACTTTCTCGGCTTCGGCCTGCCGCCCGGTTCGCCGTCGCTGGGCGAGCTGCTGGCCCAGGGCAAGGCCAACCTGCAGGCACCCTGGCTGGGCCTGACCGCCTTCTTCGTGCTGGCGATCATGCTGAGCCTGCTGATCTTCATCGGCGAGGCGGTGCGCGACGCCTTCGACCCGCGCAAGACCATCGCCCAGATGTCCACGGCGATGCCGGGCGAGGCCGCCGCGGCGACCGCCGCACGCAAGGAGGCGGCGGAGTGACGATGACGACCGTGAAGAGTCCGACATGACCATTATGCCCCCCAATCCCGACCTGCTGTCCGTGCGGGGCCTGCGTGTCGATTTCCGGTCGGACGCCGGTGCGACGCAGGCCGTCAAGGGCGTGTCCTTCGACATCCAGAAGGGCGAGACGCTGGCGCTCGTCGGCGAATCGGGCTCCGGCAAGTCGGTGACGGCTCTGTCGATCCTGCAGCTGCTGCCCTACCCGATGGCGCACCATCCCGCCGGCTCGATCCGCTTCCGCGACACCGAACTGCTGGGTGCCGACGAACGGACGCTGCGGCAGGTGCGCGGCAACCGCATCGCCATGATCTTCCAGGAGCCGATGACCTCGCTGAACCCGCTCCACAGCATCGAGCGGCAGATCAACGAGACCCTGTTCCTGCACAAGCGCCTATCGACCGGCGCGGCCCGCACCCGCACGCTGGAGTTGCTGCGCCTCGTCGGCCTGCCCGACCCGGAAAAGCGGCTGACCGCCTACCCGCACGAACTGTCGGGCGGACAGCGCCAGCGCGTGATGATCGCCATGGCGCTGGCCAACGAGCCCGACCTGCTGATCGCCGACGAACCGACCACCGCGCTCGACGTCACCATCCAGGCGCAGATCCTGGCGCTGCTGAAGGATCTGCAGAGCCGCTTCGGCATGGCGCTGCTGCTGATCACCCATGATCTGGGCGTGGTGCGCAAGATGGCCGACCGCGTCTGCGTGATGAACCAGGGCGAGATTGTCGAGCAGGCCAAGGTCGACGACCTGTTCATCCGCCCGCGCCATGCCTACACCCAGAAGCTGCTGTCGGCCGAGCCGCGCGGCAACCCGCTGAACCCGCCCGACGACGCGGCGGAGGTTATGGCCGCCGACCGGCTGAAGGTCTATTTCCCGATCAAGAAGGGCCTGCTGCGCCGCACCGTCGGCCATATCAAGGCGGTGGACGGCGTCGATGTCGCGGTGCGCCGCGGCCACACGGTGGGCGTCGTCGGCGAATCGGGATCGGGCAAGACGACGCTGGGCCTTGCGCTCTTGCGGCTGCACGCCAGCGAGGGCGCCATCCGCTTCGACGGCACCGACATCCAGGGCTGGGCTCCGAAGCGCCTGCGGGGCCTGAGGCGGGAGATGCAGATCGTCTTCCAGGACCCCTATGGCAGCCTGTCGCCCCGCCTGTCGGTCGGCCAGATCATCGGCGAGGGGCTGGGCATCCACGGCATCGGCGACAGCAAGGAGCGCGAGGCGATGGTCGCCCGCGCGCTGGAGGAGGTCGGACTGCCTCCCGAGGCCCGCAACCGCTACCCGCACGAGTTCTCCGGCGGCCAGCGCCAGCGCATCGCCATCGCCCGCGCCCTGGTGCTGAAGCCGAAATTTGTCGTGCTGGACGAGCCGACCTCGGCGTTGGACATGTCGGTGCAGGCGCAGATCGTCGACCTGCTGCGCGACATCCAGGCCCGCCACAACCTCGCCTATCTGTTCATCAGCCACGACCTGCGGGTGGTGCGGGCGCTGTCCAGCCACGTCATGGTGATGAAGGACGGCAAGGTGGTCGAACAGGGTCCGACCCAGCGCATCTTCGAGGACCCGCGCGAGGAGTACACCCGCGCCCTGCTCGCCGCCGCCCTGAACCTCGAAGCCGTGGAGTCGCCGGCGGTGCGGACGTAGGGTGCGATCCCCTCAGTGCATGCTGTGCGGGCAAGATCTCCACGGATTTCACGGATTTCGACACGGATTTTTCTGAACGTGGCGACGCTTTGGCCTTACCCGGAGACTGCCGCTTCGGGTCGTCACATCCGTGAAATCCGTGGAAAGCCCACACCCCCGGAACCGCATTGTCCGGGACAACCCGCCGCCCCGCCAAAAGCTTTATCCCGGACCGCTCCGCGGTTAGGGTACCGCTCCCCTCGCACTGACTGACGCCGACGCCATGACCGACACCGCCCTGCAAGACGCCGCCCGCCTCGCTGATGCCGTCCGGTCGGGGGACCGGCGGGCGCTGGCCCGTGCGATCACGCTGATCGAATCGACGCGTGCCGATCATCGCGAAACCGCCGAGGCGCTGCTGGCGGCACTGCTGCCCTATACCGGCAACTCGGTGCGACTCGGCATCTCGGGCGTGCCGGGTGTGGGGAAATCCACTTTCATCGAGGCGTTCGGGCTGCATGTCATCGGGCTGGGGCACAAGGTCGCGGTGCTGGCGGTCGATCCGTCGTCGCAGCGCACCGGCGGCTCGATCCTGGGCGACAAGACCCGCATGGTCGACCTGTCGCGCGAGGCGAACGCCTTCATCCGCCCCTCCCCCGCCGGGACGACGCTGGGCGGCGTGGCCCGCCGCACGCGCGAGGCGATGCTGATCTGCGAGGCCGCCGGATTCGACGTGATCGTGGTGGAGACGGTCGGCGTCGGCCAGTCGGAGACGGCGGTCGCCGACATGGTCGACCTGTTCATGCTGCTGCTGCTGCCGGCCGGCGGCGACGAGCTGCAGGGCATCAAGAAGGGCATCGTCGAGTTGGCCGACCTCGTGGTCGTCAACAAGGCCGACGGCGACCTCGCCGCCACCGCCCGCCACACCGTCGCCGACTACCGCCACGCGCTGGCCCTGCTGCGCCACGGCGACTGGCGGGTGCCGGTGCTCAGCTGCTCCGCCTTCCGGAAGATCGGCATCGACACGGTGTGGCAGACCATCGGCGAGCATAAGGCGCTGACCGAAGCCAACGGCGCCCGCGCCACCCGTCGGGCGGAGCAGGCCCGCGCCTGGCTGTGGAGTGAGATCCGCGAGACGCTGATCGACCGTTTCCGCTCTCACCCCGCCGTGCGGGCCGATCTGGCGCGACTCGAGGCGGAGGTGACCGCCGGAACCACCATCCCGGCCGCCGCCGCCCACACCCTTCTGGGGCGCTTCCTCGCCCAATCCGATCGAGCATAATCCGTTCAGCTTATGCTGCACCGCAACAAATCCGTTGCACCGCACCAACCGTAGGGCTATTCTGCGCCGGGCGGGAAAGGGGCGACGTGTGTCGATTCGGGCTTTGTCGATTCGTACATGGCGCTTGGGCCGGGGTGCCCGCGGTCTCCTGGGGTTACGCCGGAGCGGCCTTTCCGTTTCCGCCAACGTGCCATCACCTACGGGAGACAACGCCATGACCGCTCAGCCGACCCCCGCCAACGTCCTGAACCTGTTCAAGTCCAACGCCCAGACCACCGCGGCCAAGTCCGCCCGCGTCGCCACCCTGGTCCAGGACGGCTACCGCCGCTGGTTCGACGGCGTGACCGCGTCGGTGAACGACGCCAGCCGTCTGGCCGCCGGGTTGGGCAAGGCCCGCACCCCCGCCGATCTGGCGGCGCTGCAGCGCGATTGGCTGTCCACCACCCAGGCCCGCGTGACCGAGAGCGTGCAGGGCTTCCTGGACGTCTCCACCAAGATCGCCGCCGAGATCACCACTCTGCCGACTCCGGCCGCCGATGCCGCTCCGGTTGCCGCTCCGGCCCCCAAGGCCGAAGCTCCGAAGCCGACGCTGGTGACGGTCGCCGCCCCGAAGGCCGCCGCCCCGAAGGTCGAGACGCCGAAGGTCGAAGCCCCCGCTCCGGCCCCGGTCGTCGAGGCTCCGGAAGCCGCGCCGGCTCCGGCCCCTGTTCCGGTCCAGGTTGCCGAAACCGCCCCTGTCGCCGCCACCGCCGCCGCTGAGCCGGTCGAGGTTCCGGTGCAGGAACTGGTCGAGACGGTGAAGGCCGAGCAGGCCGCTCCGGCCGCCGCCATCGCCGAGGAGGTGAAGGCCGTGGCCAAGCCGGCGCCGCGCCGCGCCGCCAAGCCGGTTGCCGCCAAGCCGGCGTCGAAGACCTCCCCCACCGTGAACTGACACCGGTCACGGCAAGATTGGCGCGGCGCGTCTCTTCGCCAGATCGAAGAGGCCGCCGCGCTTCGACTCTCCACCCTTCCGCGACGACTCGGCTTTTGGCGGTTTCATCGCGGATCCCGGCTTGACGACGGCGCTTTTGTTCGACTATATAGCGGCCTCCTTCGGGCGGCAGGCCGTCCGTTACCGGGTTTCATTTGCTAAAGTAAAGGATCAGTCCGATGGCACGTCGGTGCTCCGTGACCGGCAAGGGCACGCAGTTTGGCAACAACGTCAGCCACGCCAACAACAAGAATCGCCGCCGCTTCCAGCCGAACCTCCAGGAAACGTCGCTGCTCAGCGACAGCCTGGGGCAGCTGGTGCGTCTGCGCCTCTCGGTGAACGCGATCCGCTCGATCGAGCACAAGGGCGGCCTCGACGCCTTCCTGCTCGATGCGAAGGACGCCGTCCTGAGCCTCGACGCCCGTCGCATCAAGCGCCGGATCGCCAAGGCCCAGGAGAAGCAGCAGGTCGCGGCCTGATCGCTTCCCCGGCATCTGGGGCGCGTTTGGTGTGCTGAGGCGGGGCGCTTGCCGCTCCGCCGACAAGAATTAAGACGCGTACAGGACGATTCCGACTCCCGGTAAGAGAGCGGCGCGCGACATCCGAAAGGGTGCCGCGCGTTTCGTCGTTTCTAGGGGTGGGTTGTTGCGGGTGGGGGTCTAACCCTCACTCCCCAGCAGTTCGTCCGGGTCTTCCGCATCCACCACGCGCCGGGCGATCTCATAGCCGAACCCCGCCCGCCCCAGCGCCGCCATGTCCTTGTCGCGGTGCGCGTCGCGCTGTTCCGGCCGCCGGTACGGCCCCAGCCGCCGCCGCTTCGCCAGAGCCAGCGCCGCGGTCAGGTCCAGATCGGGCCCGACATCCTCGCGCAGGCTGTCCAGCGCCTTGTCGGCTTCGTCACGGCCGATGCCCTTGCCGGCCAGCTTCTGGGCAATCATCCGGGTGGAGGCGCCGCGCCGGTGCAGGCTCTCCGTCCGCATGCGGGCATAGGTCTCGTCGTTCAACAGGCCGCTGCGGACATAGCGGGCCAGCAGTTCGTCGATCCAGCGGGCACCCTCCTCGCGGTCGGTGCCGTGGGCCTTGGCCGACAGGTCGACCTTGCGCATCAGCACCCGGCGCAGGTTGGTTGTCGAACTGGCGAAGCGCTCCAGATAATGCAGCGCCGCGTTCTCCAGATATTGCGGCGTGACCCGCTTCGGCGGCTTCCTGGCCGGCGGTCGGGCCGGGGGAGCGGAACGCTTGTCGTCGGTGTTCATGGCAGTCCCTTCGGCGGCGGCGGTTGCCGGATGGACAGGCCGCACGTACAGTCCGTGGCCTGATACCGGCCGGTTCCCAACAGGCAGCCCGACAGGCAGCCCAACAGGCAGTTCGTGACGCGATGACCCTTCCCCTTCCTCCCATGCCGCGCAATGTCGGTTCCGTCAACTGGATCGGCCTGTGGACGCTCTATGCACGCGAGGTACGGCGCTTCATCAAGGTGCACCAGCAGACCGTCTGGGCGCCGGTGGTGACGACGCTGCTCTATTACGCGGTGTTCGCCCTGTCGCTGGGATCGGCGGTGCGGATGGTCGGCGCGACACCCTACCTGGAATTCCTGGCGCCCGGCCTGATCATGATGGCGATGGTGCAGAACGCCTTCGCCAACACCTCCTCCTCCGTCGTCATCGCCAAGGTCCAGGGCAACATCGTCGACATCCTGATGCCGCCGCTGTCGCCGATGGAACTGGTCAGCGGCTTCGTGCTGGGCGGCGTGACCCGCGGCGTCGTGGTCGGTCTGGTGACGGGGCTCGCCATCTGGGCGGTGATCCCGATGCACATGCCGCATCCGGGATTCGTGCTGTTCCACGCGGTGATGGCGTCGATGCTGCTGGCGCTGCTGGGTCTGGTCGGCGGCGTCTGGTCGGAGAAGTTCGACAACATCGCCGCGGTCACCAACTTCGTGGTGACGCCGCTGTCCTTCCTGTCCGGCACCTTCTATTCGGTCGACACCCTGCCGCCGGTCTTCTGGTGGGTCGCCCATTTCGACCCCTTCTTCTACATGATCGACGGCTTCCGCTACGGCTTCATCGGGGTGTCCGACGGGGCGCGCTGGCTGGGCGTCGCGGTGATGCTGGGGGTGAATGCCGGCCTGTGGTGGCTCGCCTGGCGCATGTTCAAGACCGGTTACAAGCTCAAGGCGTAAAGACGTCGCGTTCGCCGCGCTTTTCCACCCCTATCCGTTGACAGAACCCATCAATCTCCGGATATTTGCCGTTCCCGGCGGTCAGGCATGGCCGCCGGATTTTCCATTTTGGAGACCAAGCCGTGATCCCCGTCGTTATGCCCACATACGCCCGCGCCGACGTCGTGTTCGAGCGCGGTGAAGGTCCGTATCTCTACGCGACCGACGGGCGACGATTCCTCGACTTCGCCGCCGGCGTCGCGGTGAACGCGCTGGGTCACGCGCACCCCTATCTGGTCGAAAAGCTGACCGAGCAGGCGAAGAAGCTGTGGCACACCTCCAACCTGTTCCGGGTCGCCGGACAGGAGAGCCTGGGCAAGCGCCTGACCGAGGCGACCTTCGCCGACACCGTGTTCTTCACGAACTCCGGTGCGGAAGCGTGGGAATGCGGCGCCAAGGCCGTCCGCAAGTACCATTATGACAGCGGCAACCCGCAGAAGAACCGCATCATCACCTTCGAGCAGGCCTTCCACGGCCGCACGCTGGGCGCCATCTCGGCCGCCAAGCAGGAGAAGCTGGTGCACGGCTTCGACCCGCTGCTGGACGGCTTCGATCAGGTGCCGTTCGGCGACCTCGACGCCGTGCGCGCCGCCATCACCCCCCAGACCGGCGGCATCTGCGTCGAGCCGATCCAGGGTGAAGGCGGGATCCGCGCCGGCTCGGTGGAGTTCCTGCGCGGCCTGCGCGCGCTGTGCGACGAGCATGGCCTGCTGCTGTTCCTGGACGAGATCCAGTGCGGCATGGGCCGCACCGGCAAGCTGTTCGCCCATGAATGGGCCGGCATCACGCCGGACGTCATGTGCGTCGCCAAGGGCATCGGCGGCGGCTTCCCGCTCGGCGCCTGCCTTGCGACGGAGCGTGCGGCGTCGGGCATGACCGCCGGCACCCACGGCTCGACCTATGGCGGCAACCCGCTGGCGACCGCCGTCGGCAACGCCGTGCTGGACGTCGTGCTGGCGCCGGGCTTCCTCGACAATGTCCAGCAGACGTCCGCTTATATGCGCGACCGTCTGGAAGAGCTGGTC
Organism: Azospirillum oryzae; assembly: GCF_008364795.1. Lineage (GTDB taxonomy): Bacteria > Pseudomonadota > Alphaproteobacteria > Azospirillales > Azospirillaceae > Azospirillum > Azospirillum oryzae. Next base: position 67,425 of record NZ_VTTM01000001.1, read on the forward strand.
GCCAAGTATCCGTCGCTGTTCCTGGAACTGCGCGGCCAGGGCCTGATGCTGGGCCTGCGGCTTGGCCAGCCGGTCGGCGACGTGGTGGCAAAGCTGCGCGCCAACGGCCTGCTGTCGGTTCCGGCCGGCGACAATGTGGTGCGGCTGCTGCCGCCCCTGAATATCGGCGAAGCCGAAGTGAACGAAGCCGTCGGGATTCTCGACCGGACGGCGCAGGAGTGCGTGGGATGAGCGGCGACAATACCAACACGGTCCGGCATTTTCTCGACATCGACCGGATGGACGGCGCCACCCTGCGCCGCCTGCTCGACCATGCCGTCCGCATCAAGGCCGACCTGAAGAAGGACCGGCTGGCCCATTCCACCCTGCTGGCCGGCCGCTCGCTGGCCCTGATCTTCGAAAAGCCCTCGACCCGCACCCGCGTATCGTTCGAGGTCGGCATGCAGCAGTTCGGCGGCAGCGTCGTCGTGCTGAAACCCGACGACATGCAGTTGGGCCGCGGCGAGACCATCGGCGACACCGCCCGCGTGCTGTCGCGCTTTGTCGATGCGGTGATGGTCCGCACCACCGGCGAGGAGCGGGTGCATGAACTGGCGGCCCATGCCAGCATCCCGATCATCAACGGCCTGACCGACCAGACCCACCCCTGCCAGATCATGGCCGACCTGATGACCTTCGAGGAGCATCGCGGTCCGATCAACGGCCGGACCGTCGCCTGGATCGGCGACTGCAACAACGTCGCGGTCAGCTGGGCGCACGCCGCCGTCCGCTTCGGCTTCGAGCTGCGTCTGGCCTGCCCGACCGTCTACGGCCCGTCGCCGGAGCTGCTGGCCTGGGCGGAGCGCGAGGGCACCGGCCGTCTGGTCGTCACCGAATCGCCGGAAGAGGCGGTGCGCGGGGTCGAATGCGTCATCACCGACGCCTGGGCCTCGATGCACAACACCGACGTGGACGAGCGCGCGGCGATCCTCGCCCCCTATCAGGTGAACGAGGCGCTGATGGCGCACGCCCATCCCGACGCGTTGTTCATGCACTGCCTGCCGGCCCACCGGAACGAGGAAGTGACCGACGGCGTCATCGACGGCCGCCATTCGGTGGTCTGGGACGAGGCGGAAAACCGCCTGCACGCCCAGAAGGCCATCCTCGGCTGGTGCATGGGCGTGCTGGACTAAGGGCGCCACTTGCCCCCTCCCCGACCCTCCCCCGCTTCGCGGGAGAGGGAGTAGGTTTCGAAGCGGCGGAGTTCCCTCTCCCGCGTGAGCGGGGGAGGGTTAGGGAGGGGGCAAGACGCCCCCAAACCACAGGCCACCCCCATGCATGGGTGCCCTGCCGATCTTGATTCGGCCGCTCTCCGCCCCGATCTTCGGCCCTACGCCTGCATAACCGGTCTCTGTCTTAAGGAATGCGCCCTATGGACGATCCGTCCGTCCGCCCGCTCACCGATGATTTCGTCCTGCCGTTCCAGATCGAGGCGTCGCGCCTGCGCGGCCGCATCGTCAAGCTGGGGCCGGCGATCGACGAGATCCTGACCCGCCACGACTATCCGCCCACCGTCGCCCGCTTCCTGGCGGAAACGGCGACGCTGGCCGTGCTGCTCGCCAGCATGCTGAAGTACGAGGGCATCTTCACGCTCCAGACCAAGGGCGACGGGCCGATCCGCCTGATGGTGGCCGATGTCACCTCGGTCGGCGACGTGCGCGCCTATGCCCAGTTCGATCCGGAAGCACTGGCCAAGGCCGAGCGGGACGTCGACATCGCCCCGGCTGCGGCCCTGCTCGGCAAGGGCTACATCGCCTTCACGGTGGACCAGGGTCAGGACACCGACCGCTACCAGGGCATCGTCGAGCTGTACGGCAAGACGCTGACCGACTGCGTCCAGCATTACTTCCGCCAGTCGGAGCAGATCGACACCGGCCTGACCGTCTCGGTCGACCGCGAGGTGAAGCCGGACGGCACCCCCGGCCAGTGGCGCACCGGCGGCGTCATGATCCAGCGCCTGCCGCAGGAGCAGGGTCTGGTCGCCTCGGACAAGGAAGACGATTGGCGCCGCGCCATGGTGCTGATGGCCAGCGTCACCGGCGACGAGCTGCTGTCGACCGACCTTGCCGCCTCCGACCTGCTCTACCGCCTGTTCCACGAGGACGGCGTGCGCATCTATGACGGCCATGCACTCCGCTTCGGCTGCCGCTGCTCGCGCGAGCGGGTGGAGACCATGCTGCGCAGCCTGCCCCGCGAAGAGGTTCAGGAGCTGAAGATCGACGACGGCCGGGTCGAGGTGACCTGCCAGTTCTGCTCGACCGACTACCACTTCACCGACGCGGACCTCGACCGCGTGTATGGGGCGTAAGCAATGCGATGGTGGCCGGTGCCGTTGGGCGCCGGCCGTCTACTTGCGCTCCCCGTCTGCCTCGCCCATACTCTATGTCAATTATTGACATAGGGCCCTCAGGGGGGGATGACGGCGATGGCGACCAACGTGCATCTGACTCCGGAGTTGGAACGCTTCGCCCGCGACTGTGTCGAAGGCGGACGATACAACAATGTCAGCGAGGTCGTGCGCTCCGGCTTGCGGCTTTTGCAGGAGGCCGAGGAGCGGCGGCAAAGTTTCAACGCCATGCTGCTCCAGGCCGAAGCCGAAGCCGACCGCGACGGCAGCTTCGTCATCGACGACGTCTTGGCAGAAGCCGACGCGATCATCGACTCCGGCATCCATTCCCGCGACCAATGACTGCCGCATTGCTGTCGCCGGCGGCGCGCCACGACCTGCTGGGGGCAATCCGCTGGATCGCCCGTGACAATCCCGGCGCCGCCCGCGCCTTGCGCGATACCGTCACCCGGACGGCAGATCGCATCGGCACTCATCCCCTGGTCGGAACGCCCCGCCCGGAATTGGCCGAACCGCCTTACCGCTTCGTAAGCCTAACCGGCTTTCCCTACGTCATCGTCTACAATGCCGAACGCCGGCCGCCGTTGATCGTCCGCATCCTTCATGGCGCCCGCGATCTGCCTGCCCTGCTCGGCGACCTGTCCTGAATCCCCTCGCAACGCCGACGCATTCCGTAAGGAATTCACCGGAATAGGCGTGATGCACCCCTCCGCCTTGCCGGCTATAGTGCGGCGCAGTCCTCCAACCACCCTCCCTCACCCGGAGTCCCCATGCTGTCGCGCCGCCTTGCCCTTGCCGCCGGAATGGCCACCCTCCTGCTTGCCTCCTGCCAGAGCGCGCCGCCGCGGCCGGCGCCGCGGCCGGTCGATTTCTCCAATTTCGGGCCGATCGTGCTGAATGCCGGCACCATCGACGTGGTCGATGCCTATCGGCCGACGGGGGCCAAGCATGTGGAGAACCGCTCCGCCGTTCCGCCGTCCGAGGCGGTGCGGCGTTGGGCGGCGGAGCGGTTGCAGGCGGCCGGCGGGCCGGGGCGCGTGCGCGTCACCATCCGCGACGCCAGCATCGTCGAGGTGCCCCTGCCCACCAAGAAGGGCATCACCGGCTATTTCACCAACGACCAGGCCCAACGCTATGACGGGCGCATCGAGGTGGAAATCGCCGGCGAGGTGCCGGACACCGGCAACGGCGGTTTCCGCGGCGTGACCCGCTCCACCGTCACCCACTCCACCACCGTGGCGGAGAACATCTCGCTGGCCGACCGCGAGGCCACCTTCCTCGACATCACCCGCCGGATGATGGAGGACCTGAACGCCCGCCTGGACGCCGGCATCCGCAAGGATCTGGCGCCGATGGTCCGGCGCTGAGCCCATTGCGGCAGTTGGCCCGGCCTTTGCGGTGGGGCACTCGACCTTTCGTCAGAACGGAGAGTGCCCATGCCGAAATTCGACCTCTACGTCGTCCGGCCGCCGGAGGGATCGGCCACCGTCACCGCCATCCCCGAGGAAAAACAGCAGGCATCCCAGGCCGCGCTCCGCAACCTCAGCCGCTCCGGCTGCGTGGTGAAGTCCCTGGGCGACATCGACCTGTCCTTCGTCAAGAAGTCGGAGGCGCAGATCAAGCTGGAACTGGCGGTGCGGCAAATGTTCGCCGCCTCCGCCTACAAGCCGCCGGTATCCATTGTCTGGTGAGCATCGGCCGGTAACGGCATGAGGCGGGCGGCCTTCGGGCGGGGGCGGCAGAAACCGCCCCCGCCCGCCGCCTCATCGGTAAAATCTAGCCGGCAAACTCTGCCCCAAAACTCTGCCCTAGATCTCCAGCTGCATGCCCAGTTCGACCACCCGGTTGGGCGGGATGCAGAAATATTCCGACGCGCTGGTCGACAGCTTCGACAGGAAGATGAACAGCGGTTCCTGCCAGCGCGGCAGGCCGGACTTGCCGTGGGTGCGGATCAGCGTTTCGCGGCTGACGAAATAGGTCGTCTCCATCGGCTCGAAGGGCAATCCCGGGATGCGCCGGATTTCCAGCGCCTGCGGGATGTCGGGCTCGTCCTTGAAGCCGAAATGGACGATCAGCCGGAAAAAGCCGGCGGACAGCGCCTTCAGCTCGAATCGCTGGTCGTCCGGCACATGCGGCACGTCCTCGATGTCGACGGTCAGCAGCACGACGCGCTGGTGCAGCACCTTGTAGTGCTTCAGGCTGTGCAGCAGCCCCGGCGGCAGGCCGCGCGGGTTGCCGGTCAGGTAGACGGCGGTGCCCTGCACCCGCTGCACCGACCCACCCTTCAGCCGCTCCAGCAGCATGTCGAAGGGCAGCGCATCCTCGGCCAGCCGCTTGCGCACCACCTCGCGCCCGCGCCGCCACGTCGCCATCAGCAGGAAGACCATCGCGCCGACCACCAGCGGGAACCAGCCGCCCTCCTCCACCTTGATCAGGTTGGACAGGAAAAAGGCGAGATCGACCGACAGGAACACCACCAGCGCCAGCACCGCCTGCCACAGCTTCCAGCGGCCGAGCGAGCGCGCCACCTTGTAGGCCAGCAGCGTGGTCGCCACCATCGTGCCGGTGACCGCGATGCCGTAGGCGGCGGCGAGGTTGCTGGAGGTCTGGAAACTCAGCACCAGCACGATGACCCCGGCCAGCAGCAGCCAGGTCAGCTGCGGCATGTAGATCTGGCCCTTCTCATGCTCCGAGGTGTGCATCACCTCCATCCGCGGCAGATAGCGCAGATGCATCGCCTGCAGCGTCACCGAATAGGCGCCGGAGATCACCGCCTGCCCGGCGATGATGGTGGCGGCAGTCGCCAGCAGCAGAAGCGGCACCTGAGCCCAGTCCGGCGCCAGATGGAAGAAGGGGTTCTCGATCGCCTCCGGTTCGTGCAGCAGCAGGGCACCCTGGCCGAAATAGCACAGCAGCAGCGACGGCAGCACGATCATGTACCAGGCGCCGCGGATCGGCTTGCGGCCGAAATGGCCCATGTCGGCATAGAGCGCCTCCGCCCCGGTCACCGCCAGCACCACCGCGCCCAGCAGCAGGAAGCCGTGCCAGCCGTGGTTGAACAGCATCTCCACCGCATGGCCGGGCCACACCGCTCCCAGCACGCCGGGATAGCGGACGATCTGCCCGATGCCCAGCGCCGCCAGCGTCACGAACCAGACCATCATCACCGGGCCGAACAGCTTGCCGACCTTCTCCGTCCCGAAGCGCTGCAGGACGAACAGCCCGATCAGGATGGTCAGCGTGATCGGGATGACGTAGCTGTCCAGCGCAGGCGCCACGACATGCAGCCCCTCCACCGCGCTCAGCACCGAGATGGCGGGGGTGATCAGGCTGTCGCCGTAGAACAGCGAGGCGCCCATCACGCCGATCGCCATGACCATGCCAGTGCGCCGGTGTCCCGGCCGCATGCCGCGCAGGGCCAGCGCGGTCAGCGCCAGGATGCCGCCCTCGCCCTGGTTGTCGGCGCGCATGATGAAGACGACGTATTTCACCGTCACCGTGATCACCAGCGCCCAGAAGATCAGCGACAGCACGCCCAGGATGACCTCGGGCGTCAGCGGGAAGCCGCCGCCCTCGGTCAGGCATTCGCGCAGCGTGTAGAGCGGGCTGGTGCCGATGTCGCCATAGACGACACCCAGCGCCCCCAGCGCGAGCGCGCGCAGCTTGGCCGCATGCTCCCGCCCGTCCATGCTTGCTTCCATACCCGGTCTGCTCCGATCGTTGCATACACACGGTCATGCCTAAGGTGGCTTGGCGTCGCCGCGCAAGCCCCGAATGGCGAAACGCGCCACCGGCCCGACCGATCCGCCGTCAATTTTGCCGCACCCCATCCAAAATGATATGGGGCGGGCGCGGCGCTCGGCACCGTTGCATCGGCGGCGGCAGCGTGGTTCTATCCTTACGTGTACCGTGGACAGTTCCGAGCCGGCAGCCATGTCCAATGATCTCCTGTTCGCCTCGGACGAGTCTCCCGACCCGCGGAATTCCTCCGCCGCGGCGGATGCCGCCGATCCCGGCGCTCCTCCCTGGCTGGTGCTGGTCGCCGACGACGAGCCGGAGGTGCATGCCGTCACTCGGCTGGCGCTCGCCCGGCTGCGATTCCGCGACCGTCCCGTCCGCCTGCTCGACTGCACCAGCGCGGCGGAGGCGGAGCGCATCCTGCGCGACACCCCGGACATCGCCGTCATCCTGCTCGACGTGGTGATGGAAACGGAGGACGCCGGCCTGCAGCTGGTCCGCCGCATCCGCCAGGATCTGGGCAACAGTGCCGTCCGCATCATCCTGCGCACCGGCCAGCCGGCCCGCGTGCCGGAGGAGGATCTGGTCCTCGCCTATGAGATCGACGGCTATACCGCGAAGACGGAACTGACGGCGCGCCGCCTGTTCACCAGCGTGGTCACGGCGCTCCGCGCCTATGCCGGGCTGGCGGAGCTGGAACGCCGGCTCGCCGAGCGCAGCCGCGCGCTGGAGGAGGCGACCGTCCGCCTGAACCGCATGGCGACGCTGGACCCGCTGACCGGCGTGTGGAACCGCCGCCGCTTCCTGGAGCTGGCGGCGGCGGAACTGGCGCGGGCGCGCCGCTACGGCCGGCATCTCGGCGTCTTCCTGCTCGACCTCGACGGCTTCAAGGCGGTCAACGATGCCCATGGCGACGCCACCGGCGATGCGGTCCTGCGCGCGGTGGTGAAGCGGGTGCGGGCGGCGCTGCGCATCTCCGACCATATCGCCCGCTCCGGCGGGGCGGAGTTCGTCGTGCTTCTGCCGGAAACCGACGGGGCCGGCACCGCCGTGGTGGCGGAACGGGTGCGCGCCGCCCTGGCCGACAGCCCCATCCTGGTGGAGGAGCGGGCGATCCCCGTCACCGCCAGCATCGGCGTCGCCAGCTGGCTGCCCGGTGAACCGGGGGTCGAACAGACCCTGCACCGCGCCGAGCATGCGCTGCACACCGCCAAGCAGGCCGGCCGCAACCGGGTGGAACGGGCGGAGGGATAAGGCATCCGTCCTCCACCGGCATGTTTCATGTGAAATATCGTTACAGCGCCGCGATTGAACCGCGGCAAGCGAGGGGGTACTCCTTAGGGTCGGAAGCATCCACCCGGATGGCATTCCCGATCGGGGATTCGCATATGTGGCAGGACTATACCAACGCGCTGATCACCGCCTTCGGGTTGTCGGGGCTGGGGTTCGGCATCGGCAAGCTCGTCATCGTGCTCGGCGAACGCGCCATCGAACGCCGCCATGGGTCGGAGGGGGTGCGCGACGTCATCGCCCGCCGCGCCAAGATGGAGACGAAGTTCGAAGCCCGCCGCGGCGACCGCATCCGCGAGCTGAAGGAACTGGACGGCGCGGTGGAGGATGTGCTGCGCCGCCGCAAGGTGATGGAGCGTCAGATCGAGGATGCGCGCCAGTCCGGCGAACGGCTGGTCCGCCTGATCGGCGAGGAGGTCCAGGGCAGTCCCTGCTACGTCGCCATGGTCGTGAACAAATATGTCGGCACCGGCGCCGTCCAGCAGAGCCAGCACGCGCTGGTCGACCCGAGTTGGGCGCAGCCGCAGATGATCGAGGTGTGGGCGCGCTCGATGGCGGAAGCGCGGACGGAGATCGAGCGGCGCTACCCGCCCGCCTTCGGCTATGCGGTGACGCGGATGCAGGAGTTCCTGTCCGCCGACACGCCCGTCGCCAAAGCGAGCTGAGACAGAGGACGCGCCATGGACAGCATGCCCTACATCTTCGCCGGCCTTGTCGGCCTCGCCTCGCTGGCGGTGTCGCTGCTGCTGGCTCTGCGCCGCCTGAAGACGTCGGAGGAGCGGATCGCCACCGCCGTTTCGCGCAAGCAGGCGCAGGTGGAGCGGATCAAGAAGATCGCCCGCGTCACGCTGCAGCAGGCCCGCGACCTGCGCGACGCCCGCCGCCGCAAGGCGATGGCCGAACTGGGCTGCGAGGATCTCGAGCAGCGCCTGAAGGCCGCCGGCGCCGCCGACCGCCGCATCTATGTGCTGGACGACCGCCGCACCCAGAAGGACCAGGGCTGGCTGCTGCGGGTGGTCAACATCGAATACGGCGCCCGCGTCAACGCCAGCCTCACCCCCACCGCGCTGGACAGCTGGAAGCGCGGCCGCCGCTTCCTGGTCTGGGCGCTGGACGAGAAGAAGGCCCGCGAAAAGGTCAACGCCCGCTTCCCGGAAAACAAGGGCTTCGCGGTCATGGGCGTGGAGTCCTACTTGGGGTGAATGTGGGGCTCCCGCGGGTGCCCCCTCCCCATCCCTCCCCCGCTTCGCGGGAGAGGGGGCAGGATCTTTGCGGGAGTTCAGCGGCAGTCCCCTCTCCCGCGTTAGCGGGGGAGGGTTAGGGAGGGGGCTTCGTCAGCCGACACCTATCCTCTCCCCCGCCACAATAATGACACCAATCCCATTCTCGGACTATCATCCCCGCGCGCACCCATCCGCCAGCGCCGGGGAGCCTTGCCATGATCCGTTACGCCGAGTTGCAGGTCGCCACCAACTTCAGCTTTCTGGAGGGGGCTTCGCACGCTGACGAGCTGGCGATGACCGCGGCGGCGCTCGGGCTGGCGGCGGTGGGGGTGACGGACCGCAATTCGCTGGCCGGCGTGGTGCAGATGCATGCGGCGGCGAAGAAGGCGGGCATCCGGGCGCTGATCGGCTGCCGGCTGGACCTGACCGACGCCGACAGCCTGCTGGCCTACCCGACCGACCGCGCCGCCTATGCCCGGCTGTCGCGGCTGCTGACTCTGGGCAAGATGCGGGCGCCGAAGGGCGAGTGCTTCATCGCCCGCGCCGACGTGCTGGCCCATGCCGAGGGCATGCTGTTCCTGCTGATCGGCCCCCACCAGCGCGCCGGCCAGTCTGCCGAGTCGTTCCTGCGCGAACTGCGCGCGTGGCGCGGCGGGCTGGCGCGCGGGCAGCTCCATCTGGCGGCGAGCCACCGCTATCAGGGCGACGATTCCCGGCGGCTGCGCTGGCTGGCCGGGCTGGCGGAGGCGGAAGGGGTGCCGCTGGTCGCGACCAACGACGTGCTCTATCACGGCGCCGGACGGCGGGCGCTGGCCGACGTGATGACCTGCATCCGCCACCACACCACCATCGACGAGGCCGGTTGGCGGCTGTCCGCCAATGCAGAGCGCCACCTGAAGCCGGCCGTCGAGATGGTTCGCCTGTTCCGCGACCACCCCGACGCCGTCGCCCGGACGGTGGAGATCGCCGAGGCCTGCCGCTTCTCGCTGGACGAACTGCGCTACGAATATCCCGACGAGGTGGCGGAGGGCCGCGACCCGCAGGACACGCTGGTCACCCTGACCTGGGAAGGGGCTGCGGAGAAGTATCCACCCGAGAAATTTCCAGGCGGAGTCCCCGACAAGGTCCGTGCCGCCGTCGAACATGAACTGGCCCTGATCGGGGAACTGCGCTACGCCCCCTATTTCCTGACCGTCCACGACATCGTCCGATTCGCCAAGGGTCAGGACATCCTCTGCCAGGGGCGCGGCAGCGCCGCCAACTCCGCCGTCTGCTATTGCCTGGGCATCACCGCGGTCGATCCCGCCCGCTTCGACCTGCTGTTCGAGCGCTTCATCTCCGCCGCCCGCAACGAGCCGCCGGACATCGACGTCGATTTCGAGCATGAGCGGCGCGAGGAGGTGATCCAGTACATCTACAAAAAATACGGCCGCCACCGCGCCGGCCTGACCGCCACCGTCATCCGCTACCGCGCCCGCGGCGCGTTGCGCGAGGTCGGCAAGGCGATGGGGTTGTCGGCCGATCTGGTGGCGCGGCTGACCGGGTCGATCTGGGGCTGGAGCCGCGACGGCGTCGACGAGGAGCGCGCCCGCTCGCTCGGTGTCGACCCCGACGACCCCAGGCTCAAGCGCACCCTGGAGCTGGCCCACGAACTGATGGGCTTCCCCCGCCACCTGTCGCAGCATGTCGGCGGCTTCGTCATCACCCGCGGCCCGCTGTCCGACCTCTGCCCGGTCGCCAACGCGGCGATGGAGGACCGCACCACCATCGAGTGGGACAAGGACGACATCGACGCGCTGGGCATCCTGAAAGTCGACATCCTGGCGCTGGGCATGCTGACCTGCGTGCGCAAGGCCTTCGACCTGATCGAGCAGGTGCACGGGCAACGCTGGACGCTCGACAGCCTGCCCAAGGAGGACCCGGCGGTCTACGACATGCTCTGCCGCGCCGACAGCCTGGGCGTCTTCCAGGTCGAAAGCCGCGCGCAGATGAGCATGCTGCCCCGGCTGCGCCCGCGGAAGTTCTACGATCTGGTGATCGAGGTCGCCATCGTCCGCCCCGGCCCGATCCAAGGCGGCATGGTCCATCCTTACTTGCGCCGCCGCAGCGGGGCGGAGGACATCACCTATCCGATGCCGGCGCTGGAGCCCGTGCTGCACAAGACGCTGGGCGTGCCGCTGTTCCAGGAGCAGGCGATGAAGATCGCCATGGTCGGCGCCGGCTTCACCGCCGAGGAGGCCGACCGGCTGCGCCGCGCCATGGCCGCTTTCCGCAAGACCGGGCAGGTCCACCTGTTCCACGACAAGTTCATCGCCGGCATGACCGCCAGGGGCTGCGACCCCGCCTTCGCCGAGCGCTGTTTCCAGCAGATCGAGGGATTCGGCGAATACGGCTTTCCGGAAAGCCACGCCGCCAGCTTCGCGCTGCTGGTCTATGTCTCCGCCTGGATCAAGCGCCACCACCCCGCCATCTTCGCCGCCGCCCTGCTGAACAGCCAGCCCATGGGCTTCTATGCCCCGGCCCAGATCGTCCGCGACGCGCGCGAGCATGGCGTGACGGTGCTGCCGCCCGATGTGAACCTGTCGGGGTGGGATTGCGCGGTGGAGTACGCTCCCTCTCCCGGGGCGGGAGAGGGCACACCCCACCTCCGCCTCGGCCTTCGACTCATCAAGGGCTTTGCCGAGTCGCACGCCGACTCGATCGTGCTCTCCCGCGCCGGCGGCTACCGCGACCCCTACGACCTGTGGCGGCGCGCCCGCCTGCCGGTCGCGGCGCTGGAGAAGCTCGCCAAGGCCGACGCCTTCCGCTCCGTCGGGCTCGACCGCCGGGGGGCGCTGTGGGCGGTGCGGGCGCTGGGCGACCAGCCGCTGCCGCTTTTCGCCCGCCTGGACGGCCCAATGGCGGAAGAACCCGAGGCACCGCTGCCGGCCATGGCGCTGGGCGAGCATGTGGTGATGGACTACACCAGCCTGTCGCTGTCCTTGAAGGCCCACCCGCTGTCGCTGCTGCGCGATGGGCTGCCCGGCATCACCCCGGCGGAGCGGCTGGCCTGGACGCGCGACGGCCGGCGCCTGACCACCGCCGGCCTCGTCCTGGTCCGTCAGCGGCCGGGCAGTGCCGAGGGCGTCGTCTTCATCACGCTGGAGGACGAGACCGGAGTCGCCAACCTCGTCGTCATGCCCGACGCCTTCGAGACCTTCCGCCGCCCGATCATGACCGCCCGGCTGATGGCCGCCACCGGCCGGGTGCAGAACCAGGAGGGAGTCGTGCATCTGCGGGTGGAATCGTTGATCGACCTGACCCACCGGCTGTCCGAACTGACCGGCGAGGACCGACCCGCAGCCGGACCATTTCCCAAGGGACGCAATTTTCATTGAGGGGGCCGGCCATTTTAATGCAGCCGGCCGATTGCTCCTGACATCACGCTGTCAGGAGGGGGTGTGCTATCAAGGGGGTGTGCCGGCACGAACCACGAACATCCCTCCCCCCACTGTCAGGAGCCAATCCGATGAACATTCCGCACGTCGTCACCTGGTTCGAAATCCCGGTCACCGACCTCGCCCGCGCCGTCGGCTTCTACGAGACCGTCTTCGCCGCCAAGATGGTCCAGGAACCCTGCCCCAGCGGCATGACCATGGCCGTCTTCCCGGCCGAGGGCACCGCCGTCAAGGGCTGCCTGATCCAGCACGAGGCGTGCAAGCCCAGCGCCGACGGCACCACCGTCTACCTGAACGGCGGCGACGACCTGTCCGCCCCGCTGGCCCGTGCCGAGCAGGCCGGCGCCAAGATCGTCGTGCCGAAGACGCTCATCACCCCCGAAATCGGCTATTTCGCCCAGTTCATCGACAGCGAGGGCAACCGCGTCGGCATCTATTCGATGCACTGACACGCCTGACCGGAGCCGCCGCCATGCGCCGCGCCGACCGCCTGTTCCAGATCGTCCAGCATCTCCGCAAAGGGCGGCTGGTGACGGCTGCCGAACTGGCGCGGTGCCTGGAGGTGTCGGAGCGCACCGTCTACCGCGACATGCGCGACCTCGCCTCCTCCGGTGTGCCGGTGGAAGGCGAGGCCGGCGTCGGCTATCTGCTGCGCGACGGCTACGACCTGCCGCCGCTGATGTTCACCCAGGACGAGGTGGAGGCGCTGGTGGTCGGCGCCCGCCTCGCCCGCGCCTGGGTCGGCGGCGCGCTGGCCGATGCCGCCGCCCGCGCGTTGGACAAGGTCGAGGCGGTGGTGCCGGAGGCGCGGAGGCGCGAACTGGCCGACAGCCGCGTCTTCGTCCCCGACTTCTCCTTCCCCGCCCCCTTGCGCGAGCGGATGGACGTGCTGCGTTGCGCCATCAACGCCAGGCGCGTCGTTCTGTTCGACTACCGGCGCGAGGACGGCACCCATTCCGCCCGCGCGGTCCAGCCGCTGGGCCTGTTCTTCTGGGGCCGCGTCTGGACGCTGGGCGCCTGGTGCGAGCTGCGCGAGGAGTTCCGCAGCTTCCGCATCGACCGCATGGAAACACTGCTGGCGCTCGACCGCCGATTCGACGAGATCCCCGGCCGCGGCCTGGACGACTATCTCGCCCGCTGGCGCCAGGAAGGCTGCCCGCGGGGGTGAGGCTGGACGTCACTCCACCAGCTTGATCTCCGTCGTCGCCACGCCCGACGCCCCGACCGCCACCGCGTAATCATCGAACCCCGGCGGACCGAAGCTGCCGCGGGCGGAGCGGCTGAAGCCGTGCGGTTCGGCGGGGATGCCGAACAGGCCGGTGGCAAGCTCGCCGTTGTTGTCCAGGTCCTGGAAGGCGATCAGCCCATAGCGGCCGGGCGGCAGGTCGGGGAAGACCACCTGCAGCTCCATCCCCAGCGCGGCGACGAAATAGCCGGCGCGCGGCCTCTTCGCCGCCTGCGCCTCGGCGCTGTCGAACAGCGCGACCATCACCTTGCCCTGATTGGGCTTGACGTTGCGGACGGTTGCGCGAAGCTCCCCCGCGGCGGCCGTCCCCGTAGCGGCCAGCGCCAGCAGAGCCACCGGGGCGACCATCCTTGCAGACCAACGCGCAACCCAACGCCGAAACCTCATCCCCCGCCCTCCCCTGGCAGTCGCCGCCCGTTCCCTATGGCCGGCGCGTGCTGCGCCGCCGCCTGCCGTTGCTGGCGGCCTCCATCCTAGCATTGGCTCTGCTGGGACCGTTCGGCACCTTCCGTGAAATGGGCTTCGCCGTCCGGCTTGCCTACTGGGGCGGGCAGATCGTCAGCGGCTGGTCGATGTTCGAACTGGTGATTTTGGTCACCCGCCGCCTCCTGCCGAACCTGGAGCGCACATGGCCGCTGATGCTGGCTGCGGCCTATCTGACCGTCAGCATCCTGCAGACCCTGGTTGTCGCCCTGCTGGAAAGCCGGCTGCGCGGCCAGGATTTCCTCACCCCCGCCGGGCTGGCCGAGATGTACGGCTATGTGCTGGTCATCACCACGCTGGTATCGGCTCTGCCCGTGTGGCTGGAGTTGCGCGACCATGGCGTGGTCGGCCACCAACCCTCCGCCCCTCCGCAAGCGCCCATCCCCGGCGGCGAACCGACCCCCAACCGCCCCACCCCCTTCCTCGACCGCATTCCGGCGAAGCTGGGGCGCGACCTGCTGGCGCTGGAGATGGAGGACCATTACGTCCGCGTCCACACCGCACTGGGCAGCGACCTGATCCTGATGCGGATGCGCGACGCGGTGGCAGAGCTGGCGGGCATCGACGGCCGGCAGGTCCACCGGTCCTACTGGGTCGCCGCCTCGGCGGTCGCGGCGGTGGAGCGCAAGCCGGACGGCAAGCTGTCGCTGCGCCTGACCAACGGCCTGCTGGTCCCGGTCAGCCGCACCCACGCGCCCTCGGTGCGCGCCGCCGGCTGGACCGAGAAAGCCGTCTCTTAAACGCCCTTAAACGCCCTCACCGCGGAAGGGACGGGACAGCAGCCCGTCGATGGTTTCGTCCAGCCCGGCGCCGCGGTTCAGGATGGCATCCACGGCGGCGCAGATCGGCATGTCGACGCCCAGCTTCGCCGCCAGCCCGACCACCGCGGCGGCGGTATAGACGCCCTCCGCCACCGACCGCCGCGCTGCAAGAATCTCCGCCAGCGACTTGCCCTCGCCCAGCGCCGCCCCCAGCGACATGTTGCGCGACTGCAGGCTGGAACAGGTCAGCGTCAGGTCGCCCAGGCCCGACAACCCCATCAGCGTCTCCGCCCGGCCGCCGAGCGCCAGCGCCAGCCGGGTGATCTCCGCCAGCCCGCGGGTGATCAGCGCGGCACGCGCGTTGTCGCCCAGCCGCCGCCCCTCGACCACGCCGCAGGCGATGGCCAGCACATTCTTCACCGCTCCGCCGATCTGCGAGCCGACGACGTCGTCCGAGAGGTAGGGCCGGAAGGTGCGGCTGCCCAGCGCGGCGACCAGCGCCGTGCCGAGGTCGTGATCGGCGCAGGCCAGCGTCACCGCCGTCGGCAGTCCGCGCGCCACCTCCGCCGCGAAGGTCGGGCCGGACAGGATCGCCACCGGGTTGCCGGCCGGCAGCGCGGCGCCGACCGCCTCGCTCATCAGCGCGTGGCTGTCCAGCTCGATCCCCTTGGCGCAGACGACGACCGGCGCCCCCGGCTTCAGCAGCGGCGCCATGCCTGCGGTGACGCTGCGCGCATGCTGGGCCGGCGACACCAGCAGCACCGCGTCGCAATCGCCGAGATCGGCCAGATCGCCGGTGACCCGCAGCGCGTCGGGCAGCGGCACGCCGGGCAGGTAATCGCGGTTCTCGCGGCGGATGCTCATCGCCTCCACCACCGCCGGCTCACGCGCCCACAGCAGCGTCTCGCGCCCCGCCCGCAACGCCGCCAGCGCCAACGCCGTTCCCCAGGCGCCGCCGCCTACGACACCGATGCGGTTAAGGGGGGAGGGGGGCACGGCACTCATGGCAGGTCTCTCACGCTGACGAAGTCCATCACGCCTTCACCCCCGCACCCACGCCTGCGCGCCCGATCACCGGCGCGGCGGTGGGGTCCAGCGGCCAGCGCGGACGGGGGGCGAAGTTCAGCGGGTCGCTCTCGCCCAACCGGAAGCGCTCGATCCCGGCCCAGGCGATCATCGCCGCGTTGTCGGTGCACAGGCGCAGCGGCGGCGCCACGAACGGCATGCGCTGCTTCTCCGCCAGGGTCGACAGCCGGCTGCGGATCGCCTTGTTGGCGGCGACGCCGCCGGCGACCACCAGGGCGCCGCCTTGCGGATGGTCCTCCTTGAAGCGGCGGATGGCGCGGGCGCAGCGGTCGGCCAGCACCTCCGCCACCGTCGCCTGGAAGGCGGCGGCAAGGTCGTCGCGATCGGCATCCGACAGGACACCGCCCAACTCCTCCACATGCCGCCGCACCGCGGTCTTCAGCCCGGAAAAGGAGAAGTCGCAGCCCGGACGCCCCAGCATCGGCCGCGGCAGATCGAACCGCGCCGGATTGGTGGCGCGCGCCGCCGCCTTCTCCACCAGCGGCCCGCCGGGATAGCCCAGACCCAGCAGCTTGGCGGTCTTGTCGAACGCCTCGCCCACCGCGTCGTCGATGGTGGTGCCGAGCCGGCGGTAGCGCCCCACCCCCTCCACCGCCAGAAGCTGGCAATGGCCGCCCGACACCAGCAGAAGCAGGTAGGGAAAGGCAACGTCGTCGGTCAGCCGCGCGGTCAGCGCGTGGCCTTCCAGATGGTTGACGGCGACGAAGGGCAGCCCGCGCGCCGCGGCGATCGCCTTGGCGGTCATCACGCCGACGATGACGCCGCCGATCAGCCCCGGCCCGCCGGTCGCCGCCACCGCGTCGAGGTCGCCGAAGCCGATCCCGGCCTCATCCATCGCACGGCGGATCAGCCCGTCCAGATGTTCCAGATGGGCGCGGGCGGCGATTTCCGGAACGACGCCGCCATAGGGCGTGTGGTCGTCCAGCTGCGACAGCACGACGTCGGCGCGGATTTCGCGCGCGTCGGTGACGACGGCGGCGGCCGTCTCGTCGCAGCTCGTTTCGATTCCAAGAACGATCATGGCGCCAAACTAGCCGCCTTGGCCGTCCGGGTACAGGATGGAGTTGCGGGCACGCGGGCGCGGGAAAGCGGGCGCATGAAATTTGATCCGCCTCAATCTTATGTATGAGGGGCAGACGAATCCTTGCAAAGCTGCGCGGATCCCCTAGAACACGCCCTATGACGACCCACCCGCTCCGTATCGGGACGCGCGGCAGCCCGCTGGCGCTGGCGCAGGCCCACGAAACCCGCGACCGCCTGATCGCCGCCCATCCGCATCTCGCCGCCCCCGGCGCCATCGAGATCGTCGTCTTCAAGACCACCGGCGACCGCATCCTCGACCGCACATTGGCGGAAGCGGGCGGCAAGGGCCTGTTCACCAAGGAGCTGGAGGAGGCGCTGTTCGACGGCCGCGCCGATCTTGCCGTCCATTCGATGAAGGACGTGCCGACCCAGCTTCCCGACGGGCTGGAGATCGCCACCCTGCTGCCGCGCGAAGACCCGCGCGACGCCTTCTTCGCCCGCTCCGGCGGCGGTCTGGCCGATCTGCCGGCCGGCTCCGTGGTCGGCACTGCCGGCCTGCGCCGTCAGGCCCAGGTGCTGGAACTGCGCCCCGACCTGAAGATCTTCCCGCTGCGCGGCAACGTGCAGACCCGCCTGTCCAAGCTGGACGCGGGCGAGGTCGACGCCACCCTGCTGGCGCTGGCCGGCCTGCGCCGTCTCGGCCTGACCGACCGCATCACCGCGGTGCTGGAGCCGGAAACCATGCTCCCGGCGGTGGCCCAGGGAGCCATCGGCATCGAGATCCGCAGCGACGACGACGCCACCCGCGCCCTGCTGGCTCCGCTGAACTGTGCGGAGACCATGGTCCGCGTCACGGCGGAACGCGCGCTGCTGGCCGCGCTGGACGGCTCCTGCCGCACCCCCATCGCGGCACTGGCGATGCTGGACGGCGACGACCTGCATCTGCGCGCCAAGGTGCTGTCGACCGACGGACGCGTCATCTTCCGGGCGGAACGCCGCGGCAAGGCGGCAGAGGCCGAGTCGCTGGGCACCGACGCCGGGGCCGAGATCCGGGCGCAGCTGCCGCCCGATTTCTTCGCCGCGGCACCGCACTGACCGCCCCTCCGCCCAGGTTTTCCGCATGACGGGAAAACAGCCCGAGTGCTCTTCCGCCGACCGCCGTACGCGTCTTCTGGTGACCCGCCCGGCGGAGGATGCCGAACCGCTGGTCCGCCGGCTGGAGGCGCTCGGCTTCGCCACGGCGGTGGAGCCGATGCTGTCGATGGTCTGGCTCGACGGGCCGGAGCCCGACCTGTCCGACGTACAAGCCCTGCTGTTCACCAGCGCGAACGGCGTACGCGCCTACTCCAAACGTACGAGCCGGCGCGACCGTCCGGTGCACGCCGTCGGCGACGCCACGGCACGGGCGGCGCGGGCGGCTGGCTTCGCGCAGGTCGACAGCGCGTCGGGCGATGTGTACGCACTGGCCGAACATGTCCGCCGGTTGCGCGATCCGGCCGTCGGTACGCTCCTGCATGTGGCCGGCAGCAAGGTGGCGGGCGATCTCGCCGGGCTGCTGGGGGCGGCCGGGTTCATGCTGCGGCGCAGCGTGATGTACGATGCCGTACCCGCGCTAACCCTGTCGGACGATACCGCGACATTTTTGCGTACGTCGGCGCTTGACGGCGTGTTGTTTTTCTCTCCCCGTACCGCCGCATCCTTTGTTAGGCTGCTGGCCGAGGCGGGGCTGGTCGATTGTTGTCGTACGGTCGATGCGTTCTGCCTCAGCCCCGCGGTCGCGGAGGCTGCCCGTGCGTACGGCGACCAGGGAGTGACGCCGTGGCGAAGCGTACGGGTGGCGGCGCGGCCGGAGCAGGACGCCCTGCTCGATCTGTTGCCGGTCGCCGGATGAACCCGGCGCGGTCCGGCCGTACGGCTTACACCCCCGGTGCTTCCGGGTGGGTGCGTCAGCCGTACGGGGGACGAGGGGGACCGGTCAGGGGGCTGTGACGTTAAAACGAACAACAGCGAACCGAAGGTACAGCCCATGACCTCTCGTCCAGGCCCCGAACGCCCCGGCACCGACCGTGACGGCGACGGCGCCAGCACCGGCAATGCGGCGGTCGACCGCATCGTCGAACGTTTCGGCGGCATCCGCCCGATGGCCCACAAGCTGGATACCCCGGTGACGACGGTCCAGGGCTGGAAGAAGCGGGGCGCGATCCCGCTGGCCCGCCATGCCGACCTGCGCACCGCCGCCGCCAAGCACCGCATCAAGCTGGACGACGCCGACCTGGACGCGGCAACCCCCAGCGAAGACCGGCAGACCGACGCCTCCGCCGCGTCCGTCATCACCCCGGCCGCCACGATCATCGATGCCGCTCCGGTGGTGGAGCCGGTGCCGACCGCGTCCCCGGCCGACACCATCCCCGGCGCCGACACCCCGGCGGCCGGCGCGACCATCGGTGCCGCGACCGAACTGCAATCGTCCGACGCCCTGATCCCGCCGGCCACGCCGATCGGCGCCACCGATAGCCTCGCCGACACGCCGAAGGGCGACGCGGACAAGGCCGAAGCGGAGAAGGCCGAAGCGGCCAAGGACGATGCCATCAAGTCCGACGCGTCGAAGACCACCACCGGCAGCTGGACGACGTCCGGCACCAGCGGCAGCGCGGGCTACAGCCGCAGCGCCGATGCCGAGCCGGCGCGTCCGACCATCGCCCCCAATATCGCCCCGACTCCGTCCTACATCGACGAGCCGCGCTCCGGCGGCGGGTTCGCCACCGCCCTGTCGGTGGTAGCATTGCTGGTCGGCGCCGCCGCCCTGTCGGAGCCCTGGTGGGGTCCCGCCCTGCCCGGCTGGCCGGCGCCGTCGGCCTCCTCCAGCGCCTCCGCTCCGGCCGACCCGGCGCTGAAGTCGCAGATCCAGCAGCTCGCCGACCGCGTCGGCAAGCTGGAGCAGCGTCCGGCCGCCGCCAACGGCGGCAACGGCGCCGACCTCTCCGCGCTGACCCAGCGGATCGACGCGCTTGAGAAGCGCCCGGCCGCCACGCGCGACACCGGCGCCGCCGACGCCCAGAAGGCGCTGGCCGACCGCATCGCCACGCTCGAGCAGAAGGTCTCCGCCGTCTCCGGCAACTCCCAGGCGGCGCAGGAACTGCGCAGCGAGGTCGACCAGCTGAAGCAGCAGGTCACCAGCGTCAACCAGGCCGTCAGCGAGCGCCAGGACGCCGCCACCACCGCCCAGGCGCTGGTGCTGGCCGCCGGTCAGCTGCGCGCCTCCCTGTCGGGCGGGCAGCCGTTCCAACAGGACCTGCAGGCGGTCCGCGCCCTCAACATCTCCGACGCGGGCGTGACCCAGCCGCTCGACGCCGTGGCGCCCTACGCCGCCAAGGGCATCCCGACCCGCGCCCAGCTGACCGACCGTTTCCAGCCGCTGGCCGGCGAGATCGTCCGCGCCGACATCCGCGGCGAGGGCAAGAGCTGGATCGACACCGCGGTCGGCAAGCTGTCCACCCTGGTCACCGTGCGCCAGGAGGGCGGCGGGGTGGTCGGCACCACCGCCAACGCCATCGTCGCCCGCGCCGAGGCCGCGCTGAACGAGGGCAACCTCGCCAAGGCGGTTGAGGAGCTGTCTGCCCTGCAGGGTCCGGCCACGCAGACCGCCGCCCCGTGGCTGGCCGACGCCAAGGCGCGTCTGGCCGCCGATCAGGCCGCGCGCCAGCTGAACGACCGCGCCATCGCCCTGATGACCACCGCCGCCGGCGGGAAGGGGACGGCCCAATGATCCGCGCCCTCTGGTTCCTTCTGAAGGTCGCGGTGGTCATCGCCGCCGCGATCTGGCTCGCCGACCGTCCCGGCACCGTCAGCGTCCATTGGCTGGGCTATGCCGTCGAGGCGCCCTTCTGGGTCGCCCTGCTGGTCACGATCGTGGCGCTGGGCATCGCGGCGTTGGGGTATCGCCTGATCCGCGGGCTGATCCGCACGCCGTATCGCATCCGCCGCCACAGCCGGGTCCGCCGCCGCGAACGCGGTTACCGCGCCCTGACCCAGGGCATGGTCGCCATCGCCGCCGGCGACGCGCAGACCGCGCGCAAGATGGCGCGCAAGGCCGACGGGCTGCTGAACGAGCCGCCGCTGACCATGCTGCTGTCGGCCCAGGCCGCCCAGCTGCAGGGCGACGAGCGCGCCGCCAGGGAGTATTTCACCGCCATGCTGGAGCGGCCGGAGACGGCCTTCCTCGGCATGCGCGGGCTGCTGACCCAGGCTATCAAGTCGGGTGACCGGGTGGAGGCGCTGACGCTGGCCCGCAAGGCGCGCGGGCTCCAGCCCAACACGCCCTGGCTGCTCGGCACGCTCTATGACCTGGAGGCGCAGGCCGGCGACTGGGCTGCCGCCGAAGGCACGCTGCAGCAGGCGATCCAGGCCGGGGCCATCCCGACCGACGAGGGCCGCCGCCACCGCGCCGTCCTGCTGCTGGAGCGCAGCTTCGAGGCGGAGCGCCGCGGCCGTGCCGACGCCGCCCTGTCGCACGCCCAGGCGGCGCACGACATGATGCCGGGCTTCGTCCCCGCCGCCGTCCGCCTGGCCCGCCTGCAGCTCGCCGCCGACCGGCTGAAGCCCGCCGCCAAGGTGGTGGAACGGGCGTGGCGTCAGTCGCCGCACCCGGAACTGGCCGACATCTACCGGACCATCGTGTCCAGCTATGACGCACTGACCCGCGTCCGGCTGTTCCAGAAGCTGGTGCGGCAGGCCCCGGACTCGACCGAATCGCACCTCGCCGTCGCCCGCGCCGCCATCGACGCCCAGCTGTGGGGCGAGGCGCGCCAGCACCTGAACCGCGCCATGGAGATCGGCCCGACCCGCCGCACCTACCGCCTGATGGCCGAGCTGGACCGCGGTGAGCGCCACGACGAGGACGCGGCGAAGGATTGGCTGGCCAAGGCCGCCAACGCGCCGGAGGATCCGGTGTGGACCTGCAGCTCCTGCGGGGCGGTCAGCCACAACTGGGGCGGCCTGTGCGGCCATTGCGGCGCCTTCGACACCCTGACCTGGAAGGCTCCGACGGTCGCCGTCCCGGTGATGGAACCGACCGACCTCCCCCCGGCGCTGGCCCGTCCGGCCACGGCGTAGGGGTGAAGTAAGGTTCAGAAAAAGCGCCTTTCCTTACCGGGAAGGGCGCTTTTTTCTTTTCGGGATGCTCGCGGCCTCCCCCATTCGACCGTCATTCCCGCGCAGGCGGGAATCCAGTCATCACAAGCGGCTTGGACCGGAAGCCTGGACCCCCGCCTCCGCGGGGATGACAGCCGGATGAGGCTCGCTCCGGCTTATTGTTCTTACCGCATCCCCTCCGGCCCGACGCGGTCGAGGGGCAGTTCCTTCATAGCCAGCAGCCGGTCCAGCAGGCGCCCCCCTGCCGGTGGGGCGGTGGCCCTGGCGGCATTGGCGATACCGGCGGGCGCCGCAACCGGCGCCGCATTTTCCAGCTGCGTGCGTTCGATCCGGTATTCGCCGCCGGACAGGCTGTTGACGACCTGCTCCTTCGGCGACGGGCCGGCCACCACGTTGCCGTCGGCGACGTTGCCGTGCATCAGTCCGTTCTTTCCGGCGCTGGGCACCCATTCCAGCCGCAGGAAGCGGTCCTTGCCGTCGTTCATCACCGTGATGTTGTCCGACACCCGGTTGTTGTCGCCGCCATGCAGGAAGATCGCCGCCATGCCGGTGTTCTCCAGCAGGTTGCCCTGTACCGTCACGCCGCTGGTCATGTCGTCCAGATAGATGCCGAACCCCTTGTAGCGGGCCAGCCAGCGCCCCTGCGCGTCGGTGGCGAGGCCGCCGGTGTCGCGGATGTCGTTGAAGCGGATGATGCTGCGGGTGTCGTTGCCGCTGCGGCCCAGCATCTCGATGGCGCCGGCGTCCGCGGTCTGGCGCGAGGTGTCGCGGATGCGGTTGAACTCGATGGTGTTGTCGCTGTTCACCGTCTGCGGATTCCAGTTCTTGATCGAGATGCCGTAACGGGCCGACCGGCGGATGTCGTTGTGGGCGATCAGCGTGTTGCGGATGCCGGCCCCCATCACGCCGCCGCTGAAGAAGCGCACCTCGCCGATGTCGCTGATGCGGTTGGCGAGGATGCGGTTGTCGCTGCTCCCCGGCGCCAGCACCACGCCGGAGCGGCCGAGATGCTCCATCCGGTTGCCCGACACCTCGCTTCGGCCGGCGCCGTCCAGCATCACCGCGGTGCCGACCAGCAGGAAGCGGTTGTCGGCGATCCGCACACCGCTGCCGCCCTTCACCAGCACCGCGTTGCCGTCCCACGGCACGTCGGTGAAGGTCAGCCCCTGCACCGTCACGTTGCGCGCGTTGTCCAGCCGCAGCAGCGCCGGCTGCCGCGCCACCACCAGCTCCGCCCCGGCGCTGTTCAGCCCGGTCGGCGGCTTCACCAGCAGGCGCTTGGCCTTGGCGTCCCAGGCGAACTCACCCGGCCGCGTCAGAAAATCGGGATGGCCGAGCAGCCGCACGGTCGAGCCGTCGCGGTAAGGATACTGCCCGTCGCCGCCCAGGGTCAGCAGACCGTTCGGATCGGCCGACGCCACGCCCAGCAGGTCGTCGGACAGCCGTTCGCGGTCGAGCGCCTGCGCCCGCACCCCCGGCCCGGCCCAGCCGGCCTTCAGCACGCCGGCGGGAAGCCGCATCTGCCGCTTGCTCCCCTGGCTCTTGGGATCGGACTGCACCGCCTTGGCCGGGAACCAGCCGCTGCGCGGGTCGCCGGGATTGAAGTCGCCGCTGCGCGCGGCGTCCAAGCGCAACCTTTCACCGGGGCCGCCGATCGAGACGTCCAGCCCCGGATCGCGCGCCAGCGGCGCCGACAGAAGGCCGTTCGCCAGTTGCGCCCCACCCACCGTCTCGCCGCCGGACAGCACCGGCTGCTCCCCCTCCACCGCGGTCAGCCGCAACCCCGGCAGCGAGCCGTCCACCACCAGCGGCGCCGTCAGCCGATAGGTCCCGCCATGCAGCCGCACGGTCGCCGGGCCGTTGCCCTTGGCGGCGGCCAGCGCACGGGCCGGGGTGGCGAAGGGACCGTCGCGCCCGTCCGCCGACGGCTGGGACAGGCGTCCCGACCAGCGGTCGTTGCCACTGGGAGACACATAGAAGGTCGTTTCGGCGGAACTGGTCTGTGCCGCCACCGCCGGCCCCCAACCGGCGGCGGCAAACAGAAATGCAGATGTCAGCAAAATCCGAGGCAGGATTTGGGCCGCTCCACTCCGACGACGAGGCTGGGAACGGAACATGGGAGAACCTCCTCCAAAACAACGGCGAAGCCGCCGAAGGAGGGAGACTGACCCAGCCCCGCCGCACCGGCAAAAGCGCGAAGGGGGTGTGCGGGTGCGAAGGGGCCACGCCCTCTGCACCCCTGCCGGACCGGGACGGGGCGTATAGGCTGACTTTTCATCCTAGCCTGACCGGCCGGTCGTACCCGCTTGCCCGCGGGCCGCGCGCCCCGTTCAGGCGCAGCCTAATTACCGGGGACTGTTTGCCGATGATCGAAATGGCGCTGATCGCGCAGGTCCTGGTGCTGGTGCTGGTAACCGTGGTGTTCCTCAGCTCCGGCAGCGCATCGATGTTCCATCCGCTGACGCTGTACCTGATCTTCCACGCCCTGGTCTTCGTCATGCGGCCGATCCTGGTCCACACCCAGAATTTCGACGATGTCTGGCTGTTCATGGGCTTCTGGCCGAACGAGCAGCAGTTCGTCATGACGCTGGTGGTCAGTTCGGTGGGGCTGATCGCCTTCGCCGCCGCCTGCATGTGGGCCGGTCTGGTCAAGCCGGACTGGACCCCGAACGGCGAGCCGGCGCCGGCCTTCTCCTTCGACCGCGTCGACATCGTGGCCTTCCTGACCACCGCGCTGCTGCTGGGTCCGCTCGCCATCTATTCGGCGATCCAGCGTCAGGCCGGCGCCAGCTTCGACGGCACCGGCGACGTGCAGATGGAGCGCGATCCGCTGACCGGCCAGCCGATCTACACCAACACCACCGGCTACATCGCCGAAGCCCATTCGATGGGCCTGCCGCTGACGCTGGGGCTGATCTGGGTCTGCCGCTTCCACCCGCTGTCCTTCATCCCCTTCGCCGGCTTCGTCGCCTACCGCGCCTATCTGGGCTGGGGACGCTGGGCGATCATCATGGGCATCCTGGGGCTGGTGCTGCTGCTGCTGTACCGCACCCGCACGCGCTGGTTCCGGCTGTGGCATGTGCTGGCCGCGATCCCTGTGATGGGCCTGTTCACCGTGCTGGGCAACAACCGCGACGCCTTCCGCGACGTGCTGGCCGGCGACGCCCCGGTTTCCGTCCTGCTGCACTTCAACGGCGGCAGCGGCAGCGGCCGGGCGCTCGACGCGCTGGCCGGCCAGGATCTGGCGAATTTCGACTTCCTCGCCTATATCCTGTGGGTGGTGCCGAAACAGTCGGGCACCTACACCTGGTTCACCCAGTACCTGCAGCTGTTCACCGAACCGATCCCGCGCCTGCTGTGGCCGGGAAAGCCGGTCGGCGCGCCGGTGAAGTGGGTGGACCTGAACGACTACGGGGTCTTCTACAACCTGACCACCTCGCTGCCCGGCGACGGCTGGATGAGCGCCGGCTGGATCGGCATGATCGTCACCATGGTGGTGGTCGGCCTGATCCTGGGCCGCATGCACAGCTGGTTCTGGACCAGCGGCTTCCGCAACCGCTACGCCGTGCTGTTCTATTGCGCCTTCCTGCCGCTGTGCCTGCAGTGGTTCCGCGACGGCAACATCACCATCGTGAAGTTCGGCTTCTTCTCGCTGCTGCCGATCCTGCTGTGGATCGGGCTGACCCGCGCGCTGCGCGCCTGGGGGATCCTGGAGGACGACCCGATGCGCCCGGTGGTGGCGCCACCCAATCTTGTCCGGCCCAATCTCGTCAGAAGGGAGCCGTCATGACGCTGACCGTCAGCGCCGTCATCGCCACCTACAACCGTGGGCCGGAGCTGCGCATCGCGCTGACCCGGCTGATGGGCCAGACCACCCCGCCGATGGAGATCATCGTCATCGACGACGGCTCCAGCGACGGCACCGGCGCCATGATGCGGGCGGAGTTTCCGACCGTCCGCTATGTCCGCCAGCCGCACAATGGCGGGCTGATCCTCGCCCGCAACTTCGGCTTCGTGAACACCACCGGCGACTGCATCCTGTCGGTCGACGACGACAGCTGGTTCGAGGATCCCGACGGGCTGGCTCGCTGCGTCGCCTATCTGGAGGAGAACCCGGAAGTCGCCGCCGTCGCCTGCAACATCGAGACGCGCGACGGGCTGGTCTATTTCCCCAAGGGCGCCGCCCCCTTCGACGTGCCGTGGTATGTCGGCTGCGGTCATCTGCTGCGGCGCAGCGCCGTCGAGCAGGTCGGACTCTACATGCCGGAACTCTACCGCCAGGGGGAGGAGAAGGACCGCTGCCTGCGGCTGGTCGGCGCCGGCTATCGCGTCGTGGCATTGCCCGACATCATGGTCTACCACGACAAGAGCGAGAAGGGCCGCAAGCCGGGGATGGAGCGCTTCTACAACCACCGCAACGACCTGATCCGCGAGGTGGCTCGCTGCCCGTCCTCGCTGATGGCGTGGCGGCTGGCGCGCAGTTGGGCCGGCAACAGCTGGAAGAACCTGCGCCACGGCCCGCGGACGACCGACCTGAAGGTGCTGCTCGCCCTGCCGCAGATCCTGCGCATCGGGCTGAAGCACCGGGCGCCGGTGAGCGCCGAGGCCTACCGCCGCTGGCTGCATCTGGCGAAGACGGCGGCCCCGGCCAGCGCGCCTCCTGAAAGAAAGCCGGCGGAGAAGCCCGTCAGCCGGGCTGCATCCCGCCCAGTTGCAGCAGAACGGCCCAGCCCAGCACGATCAGATTGACGGTCAGCGTCATCGCCATGCCC
Source organism: Azospirillum oryzae (assembly GCF_008364795.1). Classification (GTDB taxonomy): domain Bacteria; phylum Pseudomonadota; class Alphaproteobacteria; order Azospirillales; family Azospirillaceae; genus Azospirillum; species Azospirillum oryzae. The sequence continues at coordinate 94,021 of NZ_VTTM01000001.1, forward strand.
GGCGCGCGGGCGAAGGGATGCACCAGATAGCCCGCCCAGAACAGCAGCCGGCCCAGCACGAACAGCCCGGTTGCCACCGCCGCCGCCCCCAGCGAGGGCTGCGGCAGGGTGGCGACCAGGGCGGCCAGCGCCGGCACGAAGATGACGGACTGCTCCACGCTGTTGGCCAGCACCCGCTGGCAGACGCGCTGGCCGCGCGATTCGGGGTCCTCGATGGGATTGAAGGCCTGGGTACGGCCACGCATCGCCATCACCCCGACGACCATGCCGAACAGGACCAGCGCCGGCCAGACGACCAGCCGCGCCCACAACGCCATCCGCGCGCCCGGCGCGTTGATGCCCATCGGCGGCGCCACCAGCGACAGCAGCAGGACGAACAGAAGCACCGTCACCACCGCCGACGCACCGTTCAGCATCAGGGCACGGAGCACCAGGGATTTGCGCCGGCGTGGGGCGCTTTGGCGAAGACTGGTATCGGACATCTGGTCGGGGCTCCGTCGAAGGCCGGGGATTCGACAAAGGCACGATCGCTTCCCATCTGGAAAAGACCGCACCCTGTTCCTTCGACCAATAACGGCCCGGCTCGTGATTTGGATCAAGGCCCGGGCGACGCGGAGGGTGTCCCATGACGCTATGTACTGGGGGCTGCCCCGATGGGAGAGATGTTGTCAGTCTCTCTTTTCGCTACCATGTTCTAACCATCTGCTTCACCATGTGGGTGAACGCGGGGATCTCGATGGTGGAGGGCCTATGATGGATCTCGTTCTGCTCGGTGGTGCGGTGGCGACGGCTGCGGCGTTGGCCGGTCTGATCGCCACGATGCCCACTCCCAAACCGATTCCGATCCGCGTCCGCGACCGGCGCCGCCAGCGGCGTTGACGACACCGGCCCCCGGCCTTTCCGGTCGGGGATCAGCGGTTCGGCTTGTCGAAGGCAGCGGCGATCATTGCCGAAGGCAATCAGCGATCCAGATCGCGGATCGCGCGGTTCAGTTCGAATTCCTTGGAGGCGACGTAGGCCTCCATTCCGACGATCCGCTTCTCCATGTCGCGGAAGCGCTGGGTCAGACCGGCGAGCGTCCGGTCGGGCTTGGTTGACACCGTCCGCCAGAAGGCCTCCTCCTCGGCATCGCGATACAGCTGCGCCGGACGCACCGGCAGCACCATCAGCGCGATGACATAGGCGATCACCAGCGGCACCGAAAAGAAGAACAGGGCGAACAGCATCGCCAGCCGGACGACGGCCGGCTGCACGCCGAAGTAATCGGCAACACCCGTGCATACCCCGCCCAGCACCCCGCGCTGCGGATCGCGATAGAGCCGGTGCGGATTCGGCGAGTCGTAGGGGGACGCGCGGTCCATGGCGGGCTCGGTCCTTTCGTTGAGTTTCGGGTTGGGAGGGAGGTTCTGCAGCGGTTGCCCCCTCCCCATCCCTCCCCCGCCTCTGGCGGTGGAGGGGGCAGGATGCTTGGCGGCGTCACGTCACTGCCAAAGCGGCGGCAGTCCCCTCTCCCGCAAAGCGGGGGAGGGTTAGGGAGGGGGCATTCGAAGCCGACACCTCATCCCCTCACACCTTGTCGCGCCAGTTCGGCGCCTCGGCATCGAGCACGCGCTCCAGCGAGTGGACGCGGGCCTCCAGCCGGTTGGAGATCTCCCACAATTCGGCCAGAAGCCGTTCGTCCTGCGCGGTGAGCCCGCGCTGGGAGCGCCATTTGGTGATGTAGTGGAAGACGATCCAGACCGGCGCCACCACCACCATGAACAGCACCGCGAGGACGAAACCCAGGAACCCCATGGTCGTCGGGCCTTCTTATTGTCGTGAGAAGAGCGGGCGGGGCGTCACCGCCCCACCCCGGCACCAAGCCACGGTCAGCCGTTGCGGCGGGCGGCGATGCGGGCCTTCAGCGCGGCCAGATCCTCCTCGACCTTGTGAGTCGCCTCAAGCTCGGCGATCTCCTCGGTCAGGCTCTTGGTGCGGCCGACGTCATAGGCCTCGACCCGGCCCTCCATCTCGTCCAGGTTGCGTTCGACCTGCTCGAAGCGCGACAGGGCGTCGTTGATGCGCTCGTCATGCAGGACGGTGCGGACCTTGACCCGGTTGCTGGCCGTCTGGGTGCGGGCGACCAGCGCCTTCTCGCGGGTCTTGGCGTCGGTCAGCTTGGCCTGCAGGCGGCCGATGTCCTCGTTGGCCTTGGACAGCGCGGCTTCGACCTGCACCAGTTGCTCGGCCAGCGCGTCGGCCTGCTCGGCGACCTTGGACTTCGCCATCAGGGCGCCCTTGGCCAGATCCTCGCGGTCGCGGGTCAGCGCCACCTCGGCCTTGCGGTCCCACTCGTCGCGCTCGCGGTGGAGATCGGCGACGCGGCGTTCGATCTCCTTCTTCTCCGCGATGATCTTGACGGTGGAGGAGCGCACCTCGACCAGCGTGTCTTCCATCTCCTGGATGATCAGGCGGATCAGCTTCTCCGGCTCCTCGGCGCGGTCGAGCAGGGAGTTCAGGTTCGACTGCACGATGTCGGTCAGGCGCGAAAAGATGCTCATGGTGGATGTCCCGTGAATCAGCCGAGGATGGCGCCGGCGACGATGCCGGCGAAGAAGAACAGCCAGCTTTCCGACGGCCGCGTGGCGAGATAGTTGCGCACGCGCCGCATCGTCGGGCGCGCTTGCGCGGTGTTGAAGCGGTCACCGCCATAGCGGCGGCGGAAATCGCTGAAGTCGCTCATTGATGACCTCCTTGCCATGACACCGGTATCGCAACCGCCGTGCCAATTCCGGCGGATCGGCGCCAAGCCGTTGGGAAGCCTGGACTTGCCAAGCTTACGCCCGTGCATGCCCCGGATTGCCGCTTCGCTGATAGGACGATATAATCGTCAATCGGGCGAAACAGTGGTGAAAATGACGATGACTATCACTCCCCCGTCCCTGCTCGGCGAATCGCCGGCCTTCCTGGCGGCGCTGGCGCATGTGTCGCGGGTGGCGCCGCTGGAGCGGCCGGTGCTGGTGATCGGCGAGCGCGGGACCGGCAAGGAGCTGATCGCCGCCCGCCTGCATTACCTGTCGCAGCGGTGGGAGCGCCCCTTCGTCAAGGTCAACTGCGCGGCGCTGCCTGAGTCGCTGCTGGATTCGGAGCTGTTCGGGCACGAGGCCGGGGCCTTCACCGGCGCCACCCGCCGGCAGATCGGCCGGATCGAGCAGGCCGACGGCGGCACCCTGTTCCTGGACGAGATCGCCACCGCCTCCCCCGCCGTTCAGGAAAAGCTGCTGCGCGCCGTCGAGTATGGCGAAATCGAACGGGTCGGCGGCCGCACCGCCACCGTCGATGTCCGGGTGGTCGGCGCCACCAACGCCGACCTGCCGGCGCTGGCCGCCGCCGGGCGGTTCCGCGCCGACCTGCTGGACCGGCTGGCCTTCGACGTGGTGACCCTGCCGCCGCTGCGCGCCCGTCCCGACGACATCCCGCCGCTGGCCGAGCATTTCGCGCTGGGCATGGTGCGCGAACTGCAACGCCCGCTGTTCCACGGCTTCACCGCCGCCGCGCTGGACCGGCTGCGCGGCCATGAATGGCCCGGCAACGTGCGCGAGCTGCGCAACGCGGTGGAACGCTCCGTCGCCGCGGCCGATCCCGAAGAACCGCTCGACCACGTCATCCTCGACCCCTTCGAGTCGCCCTGGCGCCCCACAGCCGCTTGGGCCACGGCGCCGACCGCCCGCGTCGAGGCCGCGCCCATCGCGGAGAGGGCCGCAACGCCCGAGTTCGACGGCGGCATCCTCGATCAGGTCCGGGCATTCGAAGCCGCCAGGCTGCGCGAGGCGCTGGAGCGCAACCGCTTCAACCAGCGCCAGACGGCGGAGGCGCTGGGGCTGGGCTATCACCAGCTGCGCGGCATGCTGAAGAAGCACGGGCTGATCCCACCCGCCCATCTGCGACCTTAGGCCGTCCCCGGACTGCGCGTTTCCCGTGCTATACCGGTTGTCCAACCGTCGCGAGAGCGGTTCGTCACGATACGGGAAGGGGAGCAGCACGATGGCCACCAGCATGTCCGGTCTTGAAATCCGTGGTCCGATCAAGCCCGGTTTCGAGGAGATCCTGACGCCGGAGGCGATGGCCTTCCTGGCGGAGCTGGAGGGGCGTTTCGGCGGCGAACGGCTGCGGCTGCTGGATGTGCGGACCAAGCGGCAGGCGCTGCTCGACCAGGGCCACAAGCCCGATTTCCTGCCGGAAACCCGCGCGATCCGCGAGGCCGACTGGACCATCGCCCCGCTGCCGGTCGATCTGCTCGACCGCCGGGTGGAGATCACCGGCCCGGTCGACCGCAAGATGGTCATCAACGCGCTGAACAGCGGCGCCAAGGTCTTCATGGCCGATTACGAGGATGCGACCTGCCCGACCTGGACCAATCTGGTCGAGGGGCAGATCAACATCCGCGACGCCGTGCGCCGGACCATTTCGTACGAGGACCCCGCCAGCGGGAAGAAATACCGGCTCAGCGACAAGACCGCGGTGCTGAAGGTCCGGCCGCGCGGCTGGCATCTGGAGGAACGCCATGTGCTGATGGACGGCGAGCCGATGTCCGGCGCGCTGTTCGACTTCGGCCTGCATGTCTTCCACAACGCCAAGGAGCTTCTGGCCCGCGGCAGCGGTCCCTATTTCTACCTGCCCAAGCTGGAAAGCCATTTCGAGGCGCGGCTGTGGCGCGAGGTCTTCCTGGTGGCGGAGGAGTATCTCCACCTGCCGCACGGTTCGATCAAGGCGACGGTGCTGATCGAGACCATCCTCGCCGCCTTCGAGATGGACGAGATCCTGTATGAGCTGCGCGAGCATTCGGCCGGCCTGAACTGCGGCCGCTGGGATTATATCTTCAGCTTCATCAAGAAGTTCCGGAAGGACCCCGCCGCCGTCATGCCCGACCGGGCGGAGGTGACGATGGCCACCCCCTTCCTGTCGGCCTACAGCCAGCTGGCGGTCAAGACCTGCCACCGCCGCGGCGCCCCGGCCATCGGCGGCATGGCCGCCTTCATCCCGGTCAAGGACGACCTCCAGGCCAACGAGGCCGCCTTCTCCCGCGTCCGCGCCGACAAGGAGCGCGAGGCGTCCAACGGCCATGACGGCACCTGGGTCGCGCATCCCGGACTGGTCCAGGTGGCGCGCGAGGTGTTCGACGCCTACATGCCGACGCCGAACCAGATCGCCCGCAAGCGCACCGACGTGACCGTCGCCGCCGCCGACCTGCTGGCGGTGCCCGCCGGACCGAAGACGGAAGCGGGCCTGCGCAACAACGTGGCGGTCGGCATCGGCTATATCGAGGCGTGGCTGCGCGGCCAGGGTTGCGTCCCGCTGTTCAACCTGATGGAGGACGCCGCCACGGCGGAGATCAGCCGCACCCAGGTCTGGCAGTGGCTCCACACCGGCACGGCGCTGGACGACGGGCAGGCCGTCACGCTGGACCTCGTCGACCGCGTGATCGCGGAGGAGCTGTCGGCCTGGAAGGCCCGCGTCGGCGCCGACGCCTACGCCAAGGGCCGCTACGCCGACGCCGCGTCGCTGTTCCGCGATCTGGTCGCGCGCGAGGACTTCACCGACTTCCTGACCCTGCCGGCCTATGAGCGCGTGGTGGCGGAGGGGGCGTAAGCACCGGCCTCTGGCCCCCTCCCTCCCACGCTGGCGCGTGGGTCCCTCCCTCCCCCGCTTTGCGGGAGAGGGTAGATTCGCGAAGCGGCGGCAGTCCCCTCTCCCGCGAAGCGGGGGAGGGTTAGGGAGGGGGCAAAACCCGCCCCAACCGAACCGTCAGCGGCCAGCGGATCCGCCGTTCCGTCTCCGCATCGCCCCACAGCGGCGCGATCTCCTCCGCGAACTCCTCCAGCGGGTTGCGCTCCAGCGCCTTGGCCGCCGCCTTCACTCCCGACCAGGTGTTCATGTAGCCGAGCAGCCGCGGCAGCGTCCAAACCGCCTCCATCGCCAGCGGCGGGACCGGCAGTTCCGGAAATGGGAACTCCATGCCGCGATAGCCCTCGATCACCTTCCAGCGGTCGGCCGGCCAATAGGGGCCGAGCGTGCCGTTGTGGAACCGCTCCACCACCGGGTCCAGCACGGGATCGTCCAGCCATTGACGGCCGTAGCAGACCAGCGCCACCGCCGCCCCCGGCTTCGCCACCCGCCGCACCTCGGCATAGAAGCGACCCAGGTCGAACCAATGCGCCGCCTGCGCCGCGACGATCAGGTCGCAGCAGCCGTCGGGTAGCCCGCTCTCCTCCGCCGGGGCGACGGCATAGCGGACACGCGGGTGCGGTTGGGCTTGCGCGATCTGCTCCGCGCTGGCGTCGGTGGCGTGGACCACCGCGAAGTGGTCTGCCAGCGCCACGGAGAACTGCCCATTGCCGCAACCGACGTCCCAGGCCAGTCCGCGGGCCGGCGCCGCATCGGCCAGGGCGGCGGCCAGGGCGGGCGGATATGTCGGACGAAAGGCGCGGTAATCGCCGGCATGGCCGGAGAAATGGTCCTTGAAGGATTGGGGGAAGGACTGGGGGAAAGAGGGCATGCAGCGATCCGCCTTGCACGATCCGGGCAACGATTAGGCTTGGAATTTCCCGGCGGATAAGGATAAACCCTGTGGGTTCGTCGCGGAACCCTTCCCAGGCTGTCCCGCATCTTTCCGCTGTGGCGCAGGCGCGCCGGGCGTGCTACCAAGCGCGCGCTTTTTTGTGCGCCTCGCCAACCACCCGTGTCCGGCATGCAGACCTTCCTGGAATTCGAAAAGCCGATCGCCGAGCTTGAAGGCAAGATCGAGGAGTTGCGGCACCTGACCAACGCCGGCGACATCAACATCGCCGACGAGGTCGCCAAGCTGCAGGCCAAGGTCGACAAGCTCCTGCGGCAGACCTACGCCAAGCTCACGCCCGCGCAGAAGGTTCAGGTGGCCCGCCACCCCAATCGGCCGCACTGCCTGGACTATGTGCACGGCCTGATCGAGGACTTCACGCCGCTGGCCGGCGACCGCCATTTCGCCGAGGACCGCGCGGTCATCGGCGGGCTGGGTCGCTTCCGTGGCCGCTCGGTGGTGGTGATCGGCCAGGAAAAGGGCAACGACACCGAAACGCGCGTCCGCCACAATTTCGGCATGGCGAAGCCGGAAGGCTACCGCAAGGCCCAGCGCCTGATGGATCTGGCCGACCGCTTCAAGCTGCCGGTCGTCTCGCTGGTCGACACCGCCGGCGCCTTCCCCGGCGTCCAGGCGGAGGAGCGCGGCCAGGCCGAAGCCATCGCCAAGAGCATCGAACGCTGCCTGCGGCTGAACGTGCCGATGGTCGCCTCGGTCATCGGCGAGGGCGGCTCGGGCGGCGCCATCGCGATTGCCACCGCCGACCGCGTGCTGATGCTGGAACACGCCATCTATTCGGTGATCTCGCCGGAAGGCTGCGCGTCGATCCTGTGGCGCAGCTCCGACATGGCGGGCGAGGCGGCCATCGCGCTGCGCCTGATCAGCCAGGACCTGAAGGAACTGGGCGTCATCGACCATGTGGTGAGCGAGCCGATCGGCGGCGCCCACCGCGACCCGGCCGAGACGATCAAGAAGCTGGGCGACTGCATCGAGGAGTCGCTGGGCGAACTGGACGGCCTGGACGGCGCCACCCTGCGCGCCAAGCGTCGTGAGAAGTTCCTTGAGATGGGGCAGAAGGGGCTGGGGTGAGTTTCACCCCAGGAACCCGTGCAGAAACCAGCGCGGGTTCTCCCCCGGCCGGTACAGTCCGGCCCTGAACAGCCAGAAACGGCGGCCGTCGCCATCCTCCACGCGGTAGTAATCGCGCACGGCCAGCCCCAGCGACCCTTCCCCACGCCACCATTCGCATTCGATCCGCTCCGGCCCCTCGGCCCGGCTGACGCGATGGCGCACGCCGCGCCAGACGAATTGCAGCGGCGGGTCGTCGGGCAGCGGGGCGGTGGCCTCCACCGGTTCGGGCGGGGTCAGCAGGCGCAACGGGCGCGGCTGTCCCGCCGGCCAGGGCTTCGGCGACGGCAACCTCTCCAGCGGCGGATGCGACGCCACGCAGCGCTCCGGCAGCCAGCTTTCCCGCGGCACCAGCCGCAGCACCGCCCGCTCCCCCAGCCGCAGCGTCAGCCGGTCCACAAGCTCGGCCAGCCCGCTGTCAGCCTCCTCCCCATCCAGGCCGGTCTGCACCGCCGACAGCGGCCCGGTCTCCGCCGCCGACAGCACCAGCGTTTCCAGCCCCGGTCCCGGCTCGATCCTTTCCAGCAGCGGGTCGAACAGCCGGGCCAGCACCGCCGGGTCGCGGGTCGGGCGGCTGGTGCCGAGCGTCAGGCTCTGCGGCTCGTCGTCCACCCGCTGGTCGGTGCGGTGGGCGTCGAGCCGCAGCCGGCGCGCGCCCAGCCCCGCCGCCTCCAGCCCCTTGCACAGCCGGCCCAACAGATGGCGCAGCGCCCCGGCGATCGACTCGGGCGTGGCGATCGGTTCGGCGAAGGTCATGCGCTCGCGGTGGTCCGCCACCGGCCGGCGCGGCGAGATCGGCTCGTCCAGCCGACCGAAGGCCTGATCGTAGCGTTGCAGCAACCTGCCCCCGAACCTTGCGGCCAGCCCCGCCCGCGGCATGGCATGCAGGTCGCCGATCCGGCGCAGGCCCAGCGCATGCAGCCCCTCCACCATCTCCGGGGCCAAGCGCAGGGCGGCGAGCGGCAGGCCGTCCAACACCTCCCGCCGCCGCTCCTCCGGGCTGCCGAAGCGCACCAGCCCCCAGGCGGCGGCCGGAGTGTCGGCGATGGCGGCGCGGGCGCTGAAGCCGGCGGCGCGCAGCCGGCCGGTCAGGTCGGCGGCCAGTGACGCTTCGCCCTCTAAAAGATGATTGCCGAACAGGTGGGCGCAGCCGGTAATGTCGATCACCACCCCGTCCGGCTCGTCCGCCGCGGTCCAGGGGCTGTAGCGCCGCGCCCAGTCGGCGATGCGGCCGAGCAGGGCCGAGTCGGCCTCCGGCGTCGCCTCCGCCACCTCCAGCGCCGGCTCCAGCGCGCGGGCGTCGCTGAGGGTCTGGCCGGGAACGATGCCCAGCACCGCCGCCGCCCGGTTGACCGCGACCACCATCCGCCGCTGGCGCTCCGTCCGCAGCAGGGCGAACGGACGAGCGCGCAGGTCCGGCGGCATCAGCCGCTCCCGCGCATCGGTGGATAGGCGAGGGAGCCACAGGGCGAGGATGCGGCGGCGGCCCCTCTCTCCCCCGCTCTTAGATCCCCTCTCCCCCCCGCCGTAAGCTTGGCTTACGGCGCCGACAGGCGAAGCGCAGCTTCGCCGAAAGGCGGGGAGAGGGTTAGGGTGAGGGGGGCGCGTTGCGGGATTTTCCCAAAGGTCCCGCAGTGCATCCCCCTCACCCCGACCCTCTCCCCGGGAGGGAGAGGGGGACAAGGGAGGGTGGCGAGGGGGCTGCGTCATACGAGAACCAACAATCCAGAACAAACAAAGAACATTCTAGCGCTGGCTTGGCCTTGGGGCGAGTCCCTCCTTTGGGGTCATCTTGCCGAAACGATCGGCAATGCCGACATTCCATCGATGACCCCACATCTCCAGCCCCTGGCCTATCATCTGGCTCCGCTCGTTCTCCTGCTGGCGGCTGGCGCCTGCGCGCCGTCGGACCTGCGCGACGACATGCCCGGCCGTGCCCAGGCCTTTCCGCCGATCCACGAGCAGACGGTGATTCCCGGCGGCGGGGAGCGGCGGACCTGGAGCCAGATCCAGGCGGAGCAGTCACGCGCCGGCTCGAAGCCCACCACCCAAACCCGAGAGGCAGAGGTCCCGCAGGCAAGCCGCGACTCGGGAGACACCGACCGGCCGCCACCCAAGCGCCGCCGCGGCAGTTCGTCGCCCCCGCCCGACCCGGCCGCCCTGCCCCAGCCGCCGCGCCCGATCCCGGTGCCGCCCCCGCCCTCGTCCCAGAGCGCAACCGATGCCTTCAAGCGCGACCTGATCCGGCCGGAGGTCGACCGCATGCGCACCGACGACGCCATGGGACGGCTCGACCCGCTGGGCCAGCGCGATCTGATGAAGCGCGAGAACGACCTGCGGCAATGGGGCGACCCGCTGGCGCGGTAGCCTCCCCTTCCCCGACCTGGAGCCTGACCGCTTGACCCCGCCCCGCCTCAGCCGCCATACCGGCTGCCGGAGCGACACGGGATGGGGATGCGGGCGCATGACGACGCTGACGGGGGCCTTCGGCACCGGGCTGACCACGCCGGTGTGGGTGCTGCAGCATCTGCTGGGCATCCTCGGCATCGGCATGTGGGCCGGACAGGCCGGCGGCACCGCGGTCTGGCAGGTGCCGGCCGCCGCCGTGACCGCCGCGCTGGCGGCGGGCTTCGCCGCCCAGATGGGCGTGCGGCTGCCCTATGCCGGGCCGGGACTGGCCGCCTCGCTGCTGGTGGTCGGGTCGCTGGTGGCGCTGGGGGTGCGGGCGCCCGCCGTGCTGGCGGTGCTGATCGCCGCGGTCGCTGCCGTGTTCCACGGCCATGCCCACCAGGGACCGCCGCTTTATTGGGCCGGCTTCGCCGCTGGACTGATGCTGGTCGCCTGCGGCGGGCTGGGTCTGTCGGTCGCGGTGACCCAGGCCGAGTCGGACCGCGCGGTGCGGCTGTGTGGCGGTGTGGTAGCAGTCGCCGGCGTTCTTGACCTCGTCGGCGTGATTTGACCGGTTGCGCCTTGAAATGACGGGGTTGCGCGGAAATCTTTGAAGACACGCCCCTCCTTCCCGCCCGCCCCTCCCTTCCGGGACCAACGGGCCAGACGAACGGAACGCCCCGGTGCCCCGCGCAGACGCCAAAGCCTGCCTTACCCCGCCGGAGTTCCCCTCATCGGGACTTCGGGACGGCCCCGGCATGTCCGCCCCCCGGATGCCCATTCTGACCCGCCGCCGTCTGCTGGGCCGCCTGCTGGGCGGGGTGGCCCTGGCGCCGCTTCTGCCGTCCGCCGGCCTGCTGCTGGGCACGCCCGCCGCCGCGCAGGATCTGCGCTATTTCCGCATCGGCACCGGCACCACCGCCGGCACCTATTTCCCGATCGGCGGGCTGATCGCCAACGCCATCTCCAACCCGCCGGGTTCCCGCCCCTGCGACAAAGGGGGAAGCTGCGGCATCCCCGGCCTGATCGTGGTGGCGCAGGCCAGCAACGGCTCGGTCGACAATGTCGAGATGCTGCGCGCCGGCACGGTGGAGGCCGGCTTCGCCCAGGCCGACGTCGCCTATTGGGCCTACAGCGGGACCGGCAGCTTCACCGGCAAGCGCCCGTTCGCCGAACTGCGCTCGCTTGGCATGCTCTATGCCGAGGCGATCCAGGTCGTCGTCCGCTCCGACGGCTTCATCGACCGCATGACCGACCTGAAGGGCCGCAGCATCTCGCTGGGCGAGGAGGGCTCCGGCACGCTGGTGGAGGCGCGGCTGATCCTGGACGCCTACGGTTTGTCGGAAAGCACGATCACGCCGCTCTACCTGAAGCCCGGCATGGCGGCGGACCGGCTGGCGAAGGGCGAGCTGGACGGCTTCTTCATGGTCGGCGGTTATCCGGTGGCGGCGGTCAGCGACGTGGCGGCGCGGGTGCCGATCCGGCTGGTGCCGCTGGACGGCGAGCCCGCAGACCGGCTGCTGCGGACCCAGCGCTTCTATATCGAGCACGAGATCCCCGCCAACGCCTATCCCGGCAGCGCCCCCACCCCGACGCTCAGCCTGGGGGCGGAACTGCTGACCCACGCCGACCGCGATCCCGACCTGATCTATGGCGTCGTCCGCGCGCTGTGGCACGAGAACACCCGCCGCGTCCTGGCCGAAGGCCACCCGCAGGGCCGCAACTTCGATCCCGCCCGCGCGGTCGCCAACGTCTCGGTTCCCCTTCATCCGGGGGCGGAGCGCTATTACCGCGAGGCCGGCCTGCTCGGCAACGCCGCCAACGAACCGGCACGGGCGCCCACCGGCGGGACCGGCACGGACACCACCCCCGCCGGCGGCGAGAAGGCCGCGAACGGGAAGCCCCCCGCCGACACGCCTCCCGCCGAGAAGCTCCCGGCCGAAAAGCCCCCTGCCGAAAAGACTGCCACCGGGAAGGCGGCAGGGGACAAGGCGCCGCGCTGAACCTCCCTTGCTCCGGACAGGACGAAAGGACCGTTCCCGGACGGCCCGGCAGTGGAATAGTCTGACCGGAGATCCGGTTGATTCTCATGATCGGGCGCAACGGGCAGAAGGAGAGAGGCATGGCGGCCGGGGAAGGGGTGCGCATCGCGATCCGTTCCGCCCGCAGCACCGACTCCGAACGCTGTGCCGAGATCTTCCTGCACGGCCGCCGCCAGGCCTTCTCCTGGCAACCCGCCGACCGATTCGGGCTGGACGATTACTACGACTGCGTGCGCGAGGATTCGGTGCTGGTCGCCGAGGTCGACGGGGCCGGGGCCGGGACGGTGGTCGGGACGGTGGTCGGCTTCGTCTCGCTCGATCCCAAGGCCGGCGTCATCCACAACCTGTTCATCGACCCCGAATGGCACAAGCGCGGCATCGGATCCGCCCTGCTGCGCGAGGCGCTGGCCCTGCTGCGCGGCGGCCCCCACCCGGTCGAACTGGCCTGCGCCGCCCGCAACGCCGCCGCCCGCGCCTTCTACGAACACAACGGCTGGACGCCGGTGGCTCCCCCCTCCGACCAGCCGGACGCGCTGGTGCTCTACCGCCTGTCGCGGGCGGGGTGAACGGCTTGCCGCCCGCCCCGCCGACCCACCCCCAACGAGACCCGCAGGCCCGGATGCGCAGGCTGTTTTCCTTTGCGGCGTTGCGGTAAAGTCGCGCCGCCATGCGAACCCTGTACCACCACCCGATCCACGCCCTGTCGCGCACCGCGCGCGTGATGCTCGCCGAGAAGGCCTTGCCCTTCGAACCCGTGGTCGAAAGGCCATGGGAGCGGCGCACCGACTTCCTGAAGCTGAACCCGGCCGCCGAGGTTCCGGTTCTGGTGGAGGAGGACGGGACGGTCGCCGCCGGCGGCCTCGCCGTGATCGAATATCTGGAAGAGGCCTATCCCGACACCCCCCTGCTGCCACGCGAGATCGCGGCGCGGGCGGAGGTGCGGCGGGTCGCCGACTGGTTCCTGAACAAGTTCGAACGCGAGGTGACCGAGAACCTCGTCGGCGAGAAGCTGATCAAGCGGCTGTCCGGCCAGGGCCACCCCTTCGCCCCGGCGATTCGCGCCGGTCTGGCCAACGTCACCTATCACCTCGACTACATCGCCTTCCTGTCGGAACGGCGGCCCTGGCTGGCCGGGTCGGTCTTCACCCTGGCCGACATCGCCGCCGCGGCGCAGCTGTCCTGCCTGGACTATATCGACAACGTGCCGTGGGACCGCAGTCCGGAGGCCAAGGACTGGTACGCCCGGATCAAGTCGCGCCCCAGTTTCCGCGCGCTGCTGGCCGACAACATCACCGGCTGCCCGCCGCCCAGGCACTACGCCGACCTGGATTTTTAACCGCTTCTTGAGAATTGGCCCATCAGGGGCATGGACCGGCCTCGCGTATCAAGCTTAACGTGCTCCCAAATCGTACCCGGGAGAAGTTCCTCGATGCGTCTCAGCCGTCTTTCGCCCGTCCCGGCCCTGCCGGTCCGTTCCCTGAGGCCCGCCCTGATCGCCGGCGGCATGCTGGCGCTGTTGGCCGGCTGGTCGCCCGCCCAGGCCGCCCCCGCCGTCGACGACGCCGGGGCCAAGGCGCTTGCCGCCTCGCTGAAGAAGGACCTGCCCCGCTGGTTCCCGCCGCCCAGCGAGGATGGCGAGGGAGTCGGCTTCGAATGGCAGGGCGAACCCACCGTCAAGCCGGCCGGCGACCATTACGACGTCGCCCTGCCCCGCCTGTCGGCGGAGGATGCCGAAGGCACGCTGTTCGACATCGGCACCGTCCTCTTGTCGGTGACGCCGAAGGATGACGGCCAGTATGGCGTGTCGATCACGCTGCCCAGCGCGATCAAGGTGCAGAACCTCGACGACAACGACGAGTATGTCGACGCCGCCACCATCTCCATCGGCAAGCAGTCCTTCACCAGCACCTGGTCGGGCGCGCTGGAGACGCTGCTCGCCGTCGATGCCGCCTACAACGACATCGCGGTCAACGCCGCCGACGGCAAGGGCAAGATCTCCGTCGCTTCCATGACCATGGTCCAGGACCTGAAGCCGGAGGCCGGGACCGGCGGCGCCACCCTGTGGAGCGGCCCGGCCGCCTTCGCCTTCGGCGGCCTGTCGGTGAAGGACGACAAGAACAAGGAGTTGGTGAAGATCGGCGGCGTCACCGCCGAGGCCACCTATACCCGCGTCGACCTGACCAAGGTCAGCGCGCTGCAGAAGCTGTCGGAACAGACCGCCGCCAAGGGCGCTGCCCCGACCAGTGCCGAGCTGCTGCCGAAGCTGCAGGGCATCTTCGGCGGCGTCAGCGGCGCCATGCGCCTGTCCAACCTGTCCGTCGTCAATCCGGAGGACGGGACCACGGTGACGCTGGGCCAGCTCGCCTTCCGCAGCGGCCTGACCGACCTCGACCAGGCGATGTCGACCGTCAGCATGGGCATCGAGGCGCGCGACTTCGCCATGACACCGTCGCCCGCCCCCGCCGCCTTCACCCCGCGCGCCTTCGAAATGAAGCTGTCGGTCGCCAAGCTGCCGAACAGCGCCCTGTGGAAGGCCTTCACCGAACTGGCCAAGGCCGCCGAGGCGGAAGAGGCCCCGCCGCCGAAGAAGGGCGCCAAGGCCAAGGCCGCCCCGCCGCCGCCCTCCTCCGACGTCGTCATGCAGCAGGCGATGGCCGCGATGGGCGAGGCCGGGACGGAGCTGCGGATCGACGCGCTGAACCTCGACACCCCGGCGACGGCCGGCACCGCCACCGGCGCGGTCAAGGTCGCCACCCAGGCCGCCTTCGGCGTCACCGGCGGCGCCAACGTCCTGCTGCGCGGCATCGACGCCGCGGTGAAGGCGATGCAGCCGGCCCCGGGCGCCAAGCCCGACAAGGAGACCCAGGATCTGCTGGGCGGTCTGGCGATGGTCCAGGCCATGGGTCAGGCCGGCAAGGACGACACCGGCGCCGACATCCGCACCTACAAGTTCGAGGTGACGGAGGCCGGCCAGCTCCTGCTGAACGGCGCCGACATGACCCCGCTGCTGGCCGGCGGCGGCGAACCGGCCCCGGCCCCGGCGGAAAAGCCGAAGAAGAAGTAAGCCCGGCAAACAGCACGCCGAAGCTTCAGACCTGCCAAGCCCCCGATCCCGGCAAACCTGGATCGGGGGCTTTGTTTGGATTGGGGCTGGAACTGGGGATGGCGGCCCTCAACCCGTCGATCAGACGGTCCCGACCAAACCGGAAGCGGGCGTCGTCGTCATTGTCCGCGACGAGCAGCCTCACCGTGGCGGCGGCGTGGGGGTAGCGTGCCTCCTGCTCCGCCGTCAGCTGCTGCGCCACCCGTTTCAGGTCGATCCCCTCACCGCTTCCGCCGGGAGGCGGCAGGGTCGCCTGTTCCTCGATGGTGAAGCCGATCACGAAATACAGCATCGTGAACAGCATATGGGCCGCCGTGCGCTCGTCGACACCGGCGGCGCGCAGGGTCGCAATCGCGCGGTCGCTGACGCGCAGGACATTGTCCATGACCGGGAAGGTTCCGGCATAGACACGCGCCCCGTCGCGCCGGGACTTCAAGGCGCGGCGGAACTCCGTCGCCACCTCGCGCAGCCACTCGTCCCATGGCAGTCCGGCATCGGCGGGAAGCCTCATCTCGGCCAGCAGGGCGTCGGCCATCGCATCGAGAAGCGCCTGCTTGCCGGCGAAATGCCAATAGAGCGACGGGGCCTGAATCCGCAGCGCCCCGGCGAGGCGCCGCATCGTCAACCCCTCGATCCCCACCTCGTCGAGCAGGGTCATCGCGGCGTCGATGATGTCCTGTCGTTGCACACGCATGGCCGTAAGTCCGCCTCTTCCTGCCGGGATTGACAAACTAACGCTGTTAGGCCAAATCTAACAACGTTAGTTTACCCGTCGCCGCGCACCGCGGCCCAGCAGAGGAACGTCCATGGATCCCCATCGCATCCACACGGTCGAGGCGCTGCGGCAGCTCTACGACATGCCGTCCGAGCGCATCGTGAAGATGAGCTTCCCCTTCCTGGACGATCACTGCCTGCGCTTCGTCGCCGAATCGCCGCTGGTCTTCGTCGCCACCATGGCGGAAAGCGGGATGGATTGTTCGCCGCGCGGCGGGCGGCCGGGCTTTGTCCATGCCGAAGACCGCCAGACGCTGGCCCTGCCCGACTGGCCCGGCAACAACAAGCTTTCGTCGATCACCAACATCCTCACCTCCGACGGCGGGTGCGGACTGGTGTTCCTGGTGCCGGGCGTGGACATCTTCCTGCGGATCAACGGCATCGCCACCGTCACCACGGACCCGCCCCTGCTGGAACGGCTGACGGAGGAAGGGCGGATCCCCAAGGCCGCCATCCGCCTGTCCGTGCGGGAAGCCTTCTTCCATTGCGGCAAGGCGCTGCGCCGCTCGCATCTGTGGCAACCGGACGCCTGGTCCGTACCGCACGACATGCCGTCTCCCGGCCAGATGGTGAAGGACCAGGCGGGACTGGCGGATCTGACGGCCGACCAGATCGACGCGATGTACCAGAAAGGACTGGCGGAACAGCTGTACAGCGAATCGCCTCCCATGGAATGAAAGGAGGAACGAAGGCCGGGGGCCCTGAAGCGGCGAAGGGAGGAAGGTGTCGGGACATCCGGTTCAGGCCTCTCCACCGCGACACCCCGCCGCACACCTCCCGCGGTTGCACGGCACAAGCCTCTTGAACGGCCGGGACGCTTTCACATATCTCCGCCGTCTTGACGCCAACACCCGTGCAAAACCAACGAAGGTGCCCCCATGACCGAGGAACGGCTCAGTTTTCAAGCCGAGGTCAGCCGTCTGCTCGACATCGTCGCCCACTCGCTCTACAGCGAGAAGGAAGTGTTCCTGCGCGAACTGGTCTCCAACGCGTCGGACGCCTGCGACCGCCTGCGCTACGCGGCGCTGACCCAGCCCGAACTCTCGGCCGACGATCCGAACCTCAAGGTCCGCCTGCTGGTCGACAAGGACGCGCGGACCCTGACCGTCGCCGACAACGGCATCGGCATGAACCGCGAGGATCTGGTCGAGAATCTCGGCACCATCGCCCGCTCCGGCACCGCCGCCTTCATGAAGTCGCTGGAAACCGCCGAGAAGGGTGACGGAAAGAAGGACGTCAACCTGATCGGCCAGTTCGGCGTCGGCTTCTATTCCGCCTTCATGGCCGCCGACAAGGTCACCGTGCTGACCCGCAAGGCCGGCGAGAATCAGGGCTGGCGCTGGGAATCCGACGGCAAGGGCGAGTTCACCATCGCCGAGACCGACGGCCTGCCGCGCGGCACGAAGATCGTCCTGCACCTGCGCACCGGCGACGACGAGTATCTCGACGAGGCTCGCCTGGGCGGCATCGTCCGCAAATATTCCGACCACATCGCTATCCCGATCCTGTTCGGCGAGGGTGACGACGCCAAGGCGCTGAACAGCGCGTCGGCCCTGTGGACCCGGTCGAAGTCGGAGATCACCGCCGACCAGTACAAGGAGTTCTACCACCATGTCGGCCACGCCTTCGACGATCCGTGGCTGACCCTGCACTGGCGGGCCGAAGGGGCGCTGGAATACACCAACCTGCTCTATGTGCCCTCGACCAAGCCGTTCGACCTGTTCGACCCCAAGCGCGCCCACCGGGTGAAGCTGTACGTCAAGCGCGTCTTCATCACCGACGCGGCCGAAGGGCTGATCCCGCCCTACCTGCGCTTCCTGCGCGGCGTGGTCGACAGCGAGGATCTGCCGCTGAACATCAGCCGCGAGATGCTGCAGCACAACCCGATGCTGGCCAAGATCAAGGCCGGCATCACCCGGCGCGTCCTGTCGGAGCTGTCGAAGAAGGCCAAGGACAGCGAGAACGCGGCCGAATACGACAGCTTCTGGGAGAATTTCGGCGCGGTGCTGAAGGAAGGCCTCTATGAGGACTACGAGCACCGAGACGAGCTGCTGAAGCTGCTGCGCTTCCGCACCACCGCCGGCGAGGATCTGGTCTCCCTGGAGCAGTATGTCGCCCGCATGAAGGAGGGCCAGGACGCCATCTACACCATCAGCGGCGACGACATCGACACCCTGCTGCGCAGCCCGCAGCTGGAAGGCTTCAAGGCCAAGGGCGTCGAGGTGCTGCTGCTGACCGACCCGGTGGACGAGTTCTGGATGCCGTCTGTCGGCGTCTATGACGGCAAGCCCTTCAAGTCGGTGACGCGCGGCGGCGCCGATCTCGGCAAGATCAAGGGCGAAGAGGCCGAGAAGCCGGAGGAGAAGGCGCCGGAGGGCGAGCTGACCGACCTGCTGGCCCTGCTGAAGCTGACCCTGTCCGACGCGGTGAAGGATGTCCGCAAGTCCGAACGCCTGACCGACAGCGCCGTCTGTCTGGTCGCCGACGACAACGACATGGACATGCACCTGGAGCGCCTGCTGAAGCAGCACAAGCAGCTGAACGGCGAGGTCGGCAAGCGCATCCTGGAGATCAACCCGTCCCACGCCCTGATCAAGCGTCTGGCCGAACGGGCCAAGGGCAGCGGCGCCACCGACGCGCTGGAGGATGCGGCGTGGCTCCTGCTCGATCAGGCCCGCATCGTCGAAGGCGAAGCCCTGCCCGACCCCGCCGCCTTCGCCCGCCGTCTGGCGAACGCGATGGAGAAGGGGCTGGCGTAACGATCGCCCTGAACAGGAAAATCTGACGGAAAAGCCCTCTCCTCCCCGGAGGAGGGGCTTTTCCGTTCTACCCCCGCCCCACCCGCTGGGGCGGGAAGACCAGCGCCATGGTGGTGCCCTCGTCGCGGCGGCTGACGACGTCCAGGCGGCCGCCATGCAGTTCGATCAGGCGCTTGGTCAGCGGCAATCCCAGGCCGGTGCCGATCTGGCTGCGGGCCAGCGCGCTGTCGACCTGCCCCCAGGGCTCCAGCGCCTTGCCCAGTTCCTCCCCGGTCATGCCGATGCCGGTGTCGCGCACCGACAGCCACAAGGCGCCGTCCGCCGCCATCCGGGCGCCGAGCGTCACCACGCCGTTCGTGGGCGTGAACTTCACCGCGTTCGACAACAGGTTCAGCAGCATCTGGCGCAGCTTGCGTTCGTCCGCGCGCAGCGGCGGCAGGTCCAGCGGCACCTCGGTTGCGATGCTGACGCCGTGGCGCGACGCCCGCTCGGCCAGCAGCCGCGCCGTACCGATCGCCACCCGCACCACGTCCACCGTGCCATCCACCAGTTCCAGCCGGTCGGCGTCGGCCTTGGACAGGTCGAGCAGGTCGTTGATCAGTTCCATCAGGTGCCGGCCGCTCTCGGCGATGTCGCGGGCGTATTCCCGATAGAGCGGGATGGCGTGCGGCCCCAGCACCTCCTGCTCCAGCAGTTCGGCGAAGCCCATCATCGCGGTCAGCGGCGTGCGGATCTCGTGGCTCATGTTGGCGAGGAAGGCGGTCTTGGCCCGGATCGCCTGTTCGGCCTGCCGGCGCGCCTCTTCCAGCTGGCGGGCGCGCAGCTCCGTCTGTTCGGCCGAGCGCGCCATCAGCACGGTCACCGTGCCGACGCCGAGATAGCGGCCCCGCTCCATCACCAGGAATCCCGTCACCAGCGCCGCCGGCTTCAGCCGGGCCAGCTGCCGACCGATCTCCGCCAGCGGCGTCGCCCCTTCGATCAGCAGCGGATGCGGGTCCATCGCGTCGGAGACCAGCGGCATGCAGCCCCCCTCTCCCCCGCCGGCCGGCGGCAGCCGGCCACGCTCCAGCAGCCCGGCGACGCGGCCGTCGCCGTCGACCACCGGCAGGGCGGCAAGCTCCGGCTGGCGCCGGAAACGGGCGAGCGCGGCGGCACACCCCTGGTCAAGGGTCAGCGGCGGCACCGGAACGGCCAGCCCTGCGGCGGTGAAGGCGGGTTCGTCCATGGGCGGCTCCGCCGCAATCATCGGAACAGGAGGTGGGACGGGAGGCGGGACATCGAATGGCGTCATTGCGGCCCCTCCCCCTCCCTATCCGGCATGGTCACGTCCGATACGGCGCCGTCCCGGACTGCACGGCGCTCCATCCGACAAAACCTAGCAGGGGATTATGAGCAATTGGTTTCCGTTCCAACCATCCACTCCCGCTGAACGATAGCCGGAAAGTACTATGGCTTTGGCCGGCAAAGCCTCTTCCGCTCGGCCGTCCGGCAGGGCTGTCGGTGGCCGTGGGTGTTTGAGAATGCGTCCGAAACACAGTATATTGGTCGGATATTCGGGGTGCCGCGAAGGGCCGGCCGGGATGGAACATCCGGTCGGCGTTCGGTGCTGGCGTGCCCGGGGATCAGGGAGACCGGAGGGGCGAACCGTCGCCCGTCGAACAAAGACAGGAACACAGGGGATGTCCATGCCCTCGCGCCTTGAAGAACTGTGCGTGAAGAAGGGATTGAAGATGACCGATCAGCGCCGCGTGATCTCGCGCGTGCTGTCGGAGGCGACGGACCACCCCGATGTGGAGGAAGTGCACCGCCGTGCATCCGCCATCGACCCGCGCATTTCCATCGCCACGGTCTATCGCACGATGCGGCTGTTCGAAGAGGCGCACGTCATCGACCGGCTGGATTTCGGTGACGGCCGTGCGCGCTACGAAGAAACCAGAACCGATCATCACCACCATCTGATCGATGTCGACTCAGGAGAAGTGATCGAGTTCACCAACGATGAAATGGAACGGCTGAAGGAAAGCATCGCGCGCGAACTTGGCTATGACCTGATCGGCCATCGGTTGGAACTGTACGGTGTTCCGCGCAAACGCCGGACTGATAAATCTGAGTCTTAACTGTATGAAGAACTTGTTGGCGATGCGCACAAGGGGTGCCGGCTGACTCTCCCTTCCCCGGAATCTCCACACGCGGGACGGGCGGGTCAGGCGGCCATCGCTTGCGGGGTGCATCGGGTGCCGGTCTGGACCTTGCCGGCCACTGGTCCAAGGTTAGGCGAGGAGCAAACCTCACTGACCGGAACCGGCCGCACCATGGATGATCGTCCCGACAATCGCCAAGACCGACGCCCCGACGCCCGGCCCGAAAGCCCGCCGAGCACGGCCGGGCCGGACATTCCCAAGATCGCAGCCAACGCCGCAGGCTCGGGCCCCGACCCCGTCCTCGAACGGCTGGACCGCCTGTCCGAGCTGCTGATGCGACGCATCGACCGGCTGGAAGAGCGTGTCCGCAGCCTGGAGCAGGACAATGGCGAGATCATCAACCTGCTGATCGCCGTCAAGGCCGGGCTGGAGGAGGCGTCGGGCGACCTGATCGCCCAGCTGGAGGAGGTGGACGACAGCGCCGGGCCGGAGTTCGCATCCGACGACGGGGCGGAGGATGGCGCGGAGGACGGACCGCTCTTCGAGGCGCCCTGCGGCCCCACCATGCTGCATTGATCGGCTTTGCCGGGACCGGCTTGGCCCGGGGGGCATTTGAAAGTCCTTGCCTGCCGCACCGCGCCGGCCGGATAAACATGGTCATGCAAACGACGTCCGTTCCGCCCCGCGGCATCGAGCCCCGGACCAGCCTCACGCCGCCCGCGCCGCTGCTGGCGATGCCACCCGATTCGCCGGCTATCGAGTCATCGATTTTGGGGCCTGCTGGTGTGGCCTTCTTCGACTTCGACGGGACGCTGATCCATGGCGACAGCCTGCCGATGTTCGTCGGCGAGGTGATCGGCCGGCGCCGCGCCGCCCTGGCATTGGCCGATGCCATCCGATCGGCCCTGCACCGCCATGTCCGCGGCCGCGGCCCGGGCTGCGATTTTCCGGGGTCGGTCAAGGCGATCTATCTGAAGCGCACCCTGCGCGGCCTGCCGGTGGCCGACGCGCTGGCCGCGGCGGAGCGGATGGTCCCGCGCGTGCGCTGGCACCAGCCGATGCTCGACGTGCTGAAGGAGCATCGCCGGCAGGGCCGCCGCGTGGTGGTCGCCACCGGCGCGCTCGACCTCTACATGCCGGCGCTGCTGCGCAGGTTGGAGGTGGACGACCTGCTGGCGACGGGCATGGAGGTGGTGGACGGCAGGCTGACCGGCCGGCTCAGCACCGCCAACTGCGTGCGGCTGGACAAGGCGGAACGGGTGACGGGCTGGATCGCCGGCAACGGCCCGGTCGCAGCCACCTGGGGCTATGGCAACCATCCCAGCGACCTGCCGATGCTGGCGCTGATGCACAAGGGCGAAGTGGTCCGTATTCGACGAAGGTCGAACCACAGGTAGCGGCCGTTTACAACCCGTCCACCCACCCGCATACTCCCCTCGTCCATAACAAAAACATGATGGACGGAGGGGGAACGTGGCTTTCAGCATCGAAGCGGACATCCGGATGCCGGGTTACGGCGGGCGCCGCGCCGTGGTCGCCGATGCCGACCGCATCCAGCGCGAGGCACTGGCCGGCCATCTGTCCGGCCGCGGCTTCCAGGTTTCGCAGACCGCCGGTGCGCTGGAGGCCCTGACCCTCATCGGTGCGGAGGCGCCGGTCGTGGCCTTGCTGCCGCTGGATCATGAGGGCGACGAGGGCGACCGCGCCGCGGCACTGGCGGCGATGCTCTATCCGCAGACGCGCATCCTGATGACCGGCCCGCGCATGCCGAACCTGCCCTTCCCCATCCTGCCCCGCCCGGTCGATCTGACCGCGCTCGACCGCTGGCTGGACGAGGCGACGCCCTAAAAGCCGGACAGCCTAAAAGCTCCGCACGCGCTCCAGCTTCTGCGGGTTTGCGACCTGATAGACCCGCAGGATGCGACCATCGGCAACATCGAAGGCCAGCACGCTGCGGAACGACCCGCCCAGCTCGGCCAGCAACCCCGGCCCGCCATTGACCCGCACCGGTACGAATCGGAAGCCGAGGGCGCGCTTGCGCTGGACGCCGATCAGGAAGCGGGCGATGCGGTCGGCGCCGAACAGCGGGTTGACCGCCGTCCGCACCATCCCGCCGCCATCGCTCAGCCACTGGGCGTCGTCCGACAGCAGGGCGACGATGGCGGCATAGTCGCGCCGCACGCTGGCCTCGGCGAAGGCGGCAGCCAGACGGCGTCCGGCATCCGGATCGGCCATCGCGGCGGACGGCTCGGCCATGCGGGCGCGGGCGCGCCGCATGATCTGGCGGCAGGCCTCGACCGACTTGCCCAGCATCGCCGCGATTTCCGCGTAATCCAAATCCATCGCCTCGCGCAGGACGAAGACCGCCCGCTGGTCCGGCGCCAGCCGTTCCAGCAGCAGGAGCATCGCCAGCGGCACCGACTCGGACTCCGAACCGTCCTCCGACCCGTCCTCCCAATCGGCGACCTCGGGCTCGGGCAGCCACAGCCCGTAATAACGTTCCCGCGCCACCCGGGCGGAGCGCAGCCGGTCGAGCGCCAGCCGCGTCACCAGCGTCGTCAGAAAGGCGGGGGCCGACCCGACGCTGCCGGGCGCCACCGCGGACCAGCGCAGCCAGGCGTCCTGCAGCGTGTCCTCCGCCTCCGCCACCGAACCGAGCAGCCGGTAGGCCAGGGCGCGCAGCCGTGCCCGCTCGCCCGCAAAGGCGGCGAGCGCGGTGTCCGGGTCGGCCAGCGCCGTCACGCCGCCATCCCGACGGCGGTGCCCTCGATATGCTGGGCGATACCGATGCGGTTCCAGGCGTTGATCTGCGCCGCCGTCACGGTCAGTTGGGCAATCTGCTCGGCGCTGAAATGGCGTTGCAGCGCCCGGTAGGCTTCGTCGATGCGGTCATGCTGGGTGCGGGTCAGCACCTCGGCCCAGGCGAAGGCGGCGCGCTCGTCCGGCAGGAACAGGTCCGACCGCTCCCACCCGGCAAGGGCGGCGATGCGCTGGTCGGACTGGCCGTCATGGCGGGCTTCCTTGGTATGCAGGTCGATGCAATAGGTGCAGCCGTTGATCTGCGACACGCGCAGGTCGATCAGGTGGACCAGCCCGGTCGGCAGGCCGCTGCCGCGGATGGCCTTGGCGGTGGCGAAGAGCGTGGCGTAAAGGGACGGGGCATCGGCGGCGACGGTGAAACGGAAAGCCATGGTGTTCATCCTCATCTGGAGTGTCTTCACCCCCATGACGGGGCGCACATCTCCAGCGTGACGCATGGCTGCCTTGCGCTTGGCTCAAGCGCGCACCTCAGGCGTCGCCGAGCAGCCCCACCGCCTCGCGCAGGATGGCGATCTTGGCGGCGAACCGGCCCTCGGGATCGCTCTCGCCGATCAGCTGGATCATGATCCCGAGCGCATGGGCGACGCGCGGCGCCATGCCCGGCCGCTCGCGCACGCGGACGGCAAGCTCGGCCAGCGCCGGCCGGTAGGGACGCCCTTCGAACCCGTCGGTGGCGATCGACTCGAATTGGTTGGCAAGGTCGAGGATCTCGCGGTTGTCGGTCATGCTCTATCCAACAGCCTCAGACGAACAGCATGGCGCCGCCGCCCGGCGCCTCGTTGAGGAAGGTGACGACGCCGCCGGTGGCGACCGGAACATCCGCGCGCAGCGAAACGCCCGGCGGCAACCCCAGCGCGCGCAGCCCCATCTCGCAGGCCATCACCGTGACGCCCATGGCGACGCAGGCCTCCAGCAATTCCTCGAAGGTGGCGAGGCCGTGGGTGGCGAAATACCGGTCGCGCGCCACCGGCGTGCTGCCGTCGTCGGCCGGGTCCAGGTCGTGCCAGCCCAGCACCCCCGGCTCCGTCTCATGCACCAGGGCACGCAGGGCGCGGCCGGTGAAGAACAGCGTGACCTTGCGGTTGGTGGCCGCAGCGGCGCTGGCCATCACCAGCGCGTAATGGACGCGGTCGAAGCCGCCGGCGAATAAGACGATGGACAGGGCCGACGTGCCGCCGGCTCCCGTCGCCGGTATTGGGTTGGGCATGGTTTCAGGCAGGGCAGTGGACATGGTGGCCGCCTCCCGTCGTTGCCGTGGCGCCCGTCAATGGGCGGAGAGGTCGTGGATCGTCGGATGATCGCCGCAAAGCGCGCAGTCGGGATCCCGCTTGATGGAGATGCGCTGATAGGACGCATAGAGCGTGTCCATCATCAGCAGGCTGCCCGACAGGCTCTCGCCCAGCCCCAGCAGTTCCTTCAGCACCTCCGTCGCCTGCAGCGAGCCGACGGAGCCGGCCAGCGCCCCGAGCACCCCGCCTTCCGAGCAGGACGGCACGGTGCCGCGCGGCGGCGGCTCGGGGAACAGGCAGCGATAGCAGGGGTGCGGCGCGCCCAGATGCGCCTTGAAGGTGGTCAGTTGCCCGTCGAATCGCAGGATCGCCGCCGACACCAGCGTCTTGCCGGCCAGGAAGCAGGCGTCGTTCAGCAGAAAGCGCGTGGCGAAATTGTCCGATCCGTCGGCGACCAGATCATAGCCGGCGATCAGCTCCATCGCGTTGTCGCGGCTGATTCGCGTCCGGTGCGTCTCCACCCGGACGTCGGGGTTCAGCGCCCGGATGCGGGCGGCGGCGCTGTCCACCTTGGCGCGGCCGAGCGACGACTCGTCGTGGATCACCTGCCGCTGCAGGTTCGACAGGTCGACGGTGTCGTCGTCGACGATGCCGATGGTGCCGACGCCGGCCGCCGCCAGATAGAGCAGCAGGGGCGCGCCCAGGCCGCCGGCACCGACGACCAGCACCTTGGAACGCAACAGCTTTTCCTGGCCGATGCCGCCGACTTCCGGCAGCACGATGTGGCGGGAATAGCGGTGAAGCTGGGTATCCGTGAAGTCCATGGCCCGCAGCATAGCGCAAGGACGGGCCGTTGCAGCAACATTCGATGCCGCGTTTTCCGCAAGCCGGCAGTGCCGCCGGTCAGGACCCGGTCCCGTTATGCTTTGGTTGAAGTGGTCGTGGGCTTCGCTTCCGATGCCCACTGGCGCAGCCGGTCCTGACGTTCGCGCAGAGTCTTCTGGATGGCGCTTTCCTGGTTGAGGCCGCTGTCCGACAGGTCCGGATTGCGCGGGACGAAGCTCAGCCGGAAATCCGTCGGGCTCTTCAGGCTGGACGGCGGCACCACCACCATCGAATATTGGCCGGGTTCCAGCTTGTAGGTCGGCTTCTGCAGAAAGTTCTGCTCCGCATCGGTCTTGCCCGAGTCGCTGGCGGCCACCACCTTGCCGTCCTTGTCCATCATCGCCCAGCGTGTGTTGGCCAGCGAGATGTCGGCGGTGAAGGTGCCGCCCTGCACGACGTTGAAGGTGTGCTTCTGGACGCCGGTGTCGCCGTTCCCCGGCGGCTGTGCGGTGCCCTTCAAGGTCGCGCCGCCGCCGGTCACCAGGACGTTCTGCCGTTCCGTGACGTCCATCGAATAGTCGCGCACGCCGGCCGTACGGTTGGCCTGCGAAAAGGTCGCGGTGTAGGTGCCGGGTCCCAGCCGCGCGCTGGCGTCCGCCGCCGATTCCTTCGACCGGATGGTGGTCACCACCTCGTTCCGGTCGTTGCGGATCTCGACGTTGGTGAAGGTGTCGTTGATCTTGAAATTGAACTCGCCGGACTTGCTGACCGTGAAGGTCTGGCTATCGGCGTTGGCCCCGTCCGAACCGATCTTGGTCGTCTTCCCCTTGAACTGGGAGAAGGCGCTGCTCGACAGGTTCGGAACGTAGGTGGCGGCGGTAATATCCGTCATGGCGGTCACTCCCCGGCGGCACGGACGGAAACGGCGGTGCGGTCACCCGGAAGATTAGCCGAAACGGCGAAATCCGTCAAATTTCGGGCCGGAATTTCGCCGCCAAGCTGCGAACCGAAGCTGCGGGTGGGGGCAAAGATCACCCCCACCCGCATTGATGCGCCTTTATTCCAGCCCTTCGAACAGGGCGGTCGACAGGTAGCGTTCGGCGAAGGACGGCAGGATCACGACGATCTGCTTGCCCGCATTCTCCGCACGGGCGCCGATCTCCAGCGCCGCCGCCAGCGCCGCGCCGGACGAGATGCCGACCGGCACGCCTTCCAGGCGGGCGACGTTGCGGGCGGTCTCGAAGGCGCGCTGGTTGGAGATGCGCACCACCTCGTCGATCAGCTCCTTCTTCAGGATGTCGGGCACGAAGCCGGCCCCGATGCCCTGGATCTTGTGCGGGCCGGGCATGCCGCCGGACAGGACGGGGCTGTCTTCCGGCTCGACCGCCACCGCCTTGAAGGAGGGCTTGCGCGCCTTGATGACCTCGGCGGTGCCGGTCAGCGTGCCGCCGGTGCCGACGCCGGAGATCAGGAAATCGACCTGACCGTCGGTATCCTTCCAGATCTCCTCCGCCGTGGTGGCGCGGTGGACGGCCGGGTTGGCGGCGTTCTTGAACTGCTGCAGCAGATAGGCGTTCGGGTCGGCGGCCAGGATCTCCTCCGCCTTGCGGATAGCGCCCTTCATGCCTTCCGCCGCCGGGGTCAGCACCAGCTCGGCGCCCAGCAGCTTCAGCATCTTGCGCCGCTCTACCGACATGCTTTCCGGCATGGTCAGGATCAGCTTGTAGCCCTTGGCGGCGGCGACGAAGGCCAGCGCGATGCCGGTGTTGCCGGAGGTGGGTTCGACCAGCGTCGTGCGGCCGGGGGCGATGGTACCGGCGGCCTCGGCGGCCTCGATCATGGCGCGGCCGATGCGATCCTTGACGCTGGCGAGCGGGTTGAAGAACTCCAGCTTGCCGATGATCTGGGCCTTCACCCCCGCCTCGGCGGCGAGGCGGTCCAGCCGCACCAGCGGCGTGGCACCGATCGTGTCGAGGATGCTGTCGTAGATCTTGCCGCGGAACTCCGGTGCAGCCATGATTCCACCTCTGAGATTTGTGTTATAAGTGAGTTCAACACCCCAGGCGGAGCATTATCCAGCACAGGGGCACTGTCAAACGGCAAGTGTGGCGAACGGCAAGTGGGGTGCCCCGGCCGTCCGCACCAGCCTATGCCGACCCCGTCAGCCCGACCAGATCAGATGGTGAAGTCGATCCGGTCCTCGGTCTCGCTCTCCACCCCGGCGCGGCGGGCGCGCATGCACAGATCCTCGATGGTGATGGTGTCGAGCTTCGCCATGCACTCTTCCTGCAGTTCACCCCACAGCGGGCGCACCACCTGATGGCCCAGCACGGAACCGGCCGGCTCTTCGATCGGGTCGGTGGCGGTCTCCATCGCGCGGACGACCTTGACGATCTCGCCCAGCGTGATCCGCCGCCGCTCGCGCGCCAGCCGGTAGCCGCCGCGCGGGCCCCGCACACCGGCCAGCACGCCTTCACGCACCAGCTGCTGCAGCACCTGTTCCAGATAACGCTTCGGGATGCCCTGGCGCCGGGTGATCTCCCCCGACTGCACCGGCTCGGTGCCCGCGTTGTAGGCGATGTCGAGGACCGCCTCGATGGCGAACATCAGCTTCTTGGAGATGCGGAGCATCACGAAAGACTCCCGGTGATCTGTCCATGGGCGGCCCGGCGGTGGAAAACCGCCTTCTCTCCCATTCCCGCCTGTTGGTTAAGAACCGTTTTACATCGCAAATGCGGTAATTCTCAACAGGATTTGTCGCAGACAGATTCGGGAAAATGCGCCTCACCCCACCGGAGCCCAGGCCACCTGCCCCAGATCCTCGCGGAAGGCGAAGCGCTTCAGGTGGTCGATCACCACCCCCTGCATGCGCTCCATCTGCCCGGAGTCCTCCACCTCCAGGGTCAGCGTCAGTCCCGCGTCGTCGGCCGCCATGCGGCAGCGGCTGTCGGGTCCGAAGGGGACGAGGCCCTGGGTCTCGTCATAAACGACCTCGAACTTGTGCGCCCAGTGCTTGCACAGCTGGGTCATGTAGCGGCGCCCGTTCGGCGTTACGATGCGCGCGGTCGATGCGGCCATGGTCATCGTCTCCTGTCCGGTCAGATGCGCTCGACGCTGCGGGCGGCGTTGTCGATGATGTCGGCGATGGCCTGGGTCTGCTCCGTCGTCAGGTCGCCGCGCGACAGGCGCATGCGCAGGGCCATCTTGAAGTTCTCGACGGCGCGGACGATCTGCGGCGACGATTCACGCTGGCGACAGGCCTTCGCATGGGCGATGCGTTCGCGCACCGCCACCACGGTCGGTTCCGCCGCCGCCAGCGCCGCAGTGCCGTCCGGCGTGATCTCGTAGAGCTTCTTGTTGCCTTCGGTGGCGCCGACGCGGATGTGGCCCTGCTCCTCCAGCAGAGTCAGGGTCGGGTAGACGACGCCGGGGCTGGGGCTGTAGGCGCCACCGACCATCTCCTCGATCGTCTTGATCAGGTCGTAGCCGGAGCGCGGCTTCTCCGCGATCAGCCACAGCAGGACCAGGCGCAGGTCGCCATGGTCGAAGATGCGCCGCTCGCCCCGGCCGCCTTTCCCATGGCCGCCCCAGCCTTCCCAGCCGCCGCGATGGCCGTGGCGCCCGTGCCGGCCGCGTCCCTCCGGAGCCTCGTCTTCGAATTCCGGACGCGAGAAGCGGCGGCCGTGATTGTGAAACAGGTGCCGAAACATGGAACCCTCTCTTGATGCAGTTTCGATATAACGAAAACTTAGATATATCGAAACTCGCTCTCAGACAAGAGGGATCGTTCGGGCAGGCGTTCGTACCCCCGGACAAATTGCGTTCGCCTGCAAATCTCTGTCGCCCGCCCGGCCGAAGGGGCTATAACCGACGCCCTGGCATTGCTATCGCGCGTGTGTGTCCTCATGCCTCTTCGGATCGAGACCTTTTCCAACGTCACCGGCGGCTCCAGCTTCTTCAAGGCGGTGGGCCATCCGCTGGCGGCGCCCAAGGCCGCGATCCTGATCGCACGGTTGGCTTCCTTCGGCCCGGTGGCGGTCTATGACCCGCTGGGCCTGCTGTCGGGTCTGGCGGAGTTCTATGACCTGTCGTCGATCGACATCGGCGGCATCTATGTCCAGGACGTGGAGCAGGTGGGCCGCGAGGTGTTCGGCCACGTCGCCCGCCCGGTGACCGACCTGCCGTCCAGCGGCGCCCGCACCGTCTTCATCGTCGCCTTCGATTCCCAGCGGCTGGAAGGCCACATCGCGCACCTGATCCCGAAGCAGGCCGGCGTCGTCTCGCTCGACGCCATGCGCGTGCCGGAGGACATGCTGAACGACCCCGGCCATTACCTGTCGAAGTTCAACTGGGCGACCAACTTCGCCTGGTTCCGCGACGGCAACGGCCACCACACCCGCGTGGTGTCGGCCAATTACTGGCCGCGCTACGGCGCCAAGGGCACCCGGCTGTGGGCCTGCCTGTTCGACGGCGAGGGCCGCCCCATCGCCGACTGGACGGAGCCGATGCCGCCGACCGACGGCACGGTGGTGATCGACAGCCGGCAGGTGCGCGAGCGCTTCAACCTGTCCGACTTCTGCGGCTCACTGTTCCTGCACGTCATCGGCGCCGCCGGGCATGACGTGGTCAAATACGCGCTCGACACCTATGGCGACGACGACACGGTGCTGTCCTGCACCCACGACGCCAACGCCTGGCCGGCCGACCTCTATGCCGGCCTGCCCGCCCCGCGCGAGGGCGAGCGGGTGACCTTGTGGATCCAGAACAGCCACCCGACGCCGATCCCGGCCGGCGCCGTCGGCCTGAACCTGATGGGCTCGGCCGACATCCGCAGGCTCGACCAGGCGGTCCCGGCCTTCGCCACCGTCGAGCTGGACGTCGCCGGCCTGTTCCCCGAAGCGCGCTGGCCGCAGCAGTTCGAGGTGCAGGCCGGCAAGCATTTCGTCCGCCCGCGCTACGAGATCGTCGCCGCCGACGGCCGCCGCCGCATGGCCCATGCCAATGTCGAGCGCACCGACCTGAAGCCCGACCCCAAGTTGCCGCAACTGACCGGTGGCGCCATGGACAAGGGCGTGGTGGGCAAGGGCCACATCCTGCCGGCGCCGCTGCTGCCGATGGGCCGCTGGCGCACCATCCTGCTGCCGACGCCGATGAGCACGGCGCAGACCGAGTTGCCGGTGAAGGCCGTCGTCTACGACCGCAACGGCGTCGAGATCGCCGAACACCACTTCGGCAACCTCAAGCGGTCCGACAGCGTGGCGCTGGACGTCACCGGGCTGGTCGCGGACAAAAGCGTCGTCGACGGCTGGGGCCATGTCGAACTGGTCTATGATTTCGAAGCCGGAACGATCGCCGACGGCTGGCTGCACGCGCTGGTCCGTTACGAGGACGTAACGACCGGCCATGTTGCGGAGACCAGCTTCGGCAGCCATATGTTCAACATGGCGATGGTCTATCGCGACGAACCGCAGAGCTACCATGGCCGCCCGCCCGGCCTGTCGACCCGCCTGTTCCTGCGGCTGGGCACCGACCCGTGGGACACGCTCTGCCACCTCGTCTACCCTGCCTCGACCCGGTGGCATGCCACGTCCGACACCAGCCTGATCCTGGTGCGGCGCGACGGTGTCGAAGTGGCGCGCAAGCGGCTGGCGATCCCCTGCGGCGGCTCGCGCTTCTGGCGCTATCACGAGATGTTTTCGGAAGCGGAACGGCTGGCGGCGGGCGAGCATGCCTATGTGCTGATCCGCGACACCACCTGCCGCCTGTTCGGCTACCATGGCTGCCTTGCTGCCGGTGACAGCGCCTTCAGCCTCGACCATATGTTCGGTTTCTAGAGCCGTTCCAATCGCAAATCTGCGGGATCAGATCCATGGCCACGACCCACCACACCAAGGTCCTCATCATCGGCGCCGGCCCGGCCGGCTACACCGCCGCCATCTATGCCGCGCGCGCCAATCTGGAACCGCTGATGGTCCAAGGCATGCAGCCGGGCGGCCAGTTGATGATCACCACCGATGTGGAGAATTACCCCGGCTTCGCCGATCCGATCCAGGGCCCCTGGCTGATGGAGCAGATGCAGAAGCAGGCGGAGCATGTCGGCACGAAGATGGTGTTCGACCTGATCACCGACGTCGACTTCACCAAGCGTCCCTTCGTCTGCAAGGGCGACAGCGGCGACACCTACACCGCCGACAGCGTCATCATCGCCACCGGCGCCCAGGCGCGCTGGCTCGGCATCTCGACCGAGGAGATCTATCGCGGCTTCGGCGTGTCGGCCTGCGCCACCTGCGACGGCTTCTTCTTCCGCGGCAAGGAGGTCGCGGTGATCGGCGGCGGCAACTCCGCGGTCGAGGAGGCGCTGTACCTGACCAACCACGCCACCAAGGTGACGGTCATCCACCGCCGCGACAGCTTCCGTGCCGAACGCATCATGCAGGACCGCCTGTTCCGCCATCCGAAGATCGAGGTGGTGTGGGACAGCACGGTCGAGGAGATCGTCGGCGAGGGCGACGGCACCATGGGCAACCCGCGCGCCGTCACCGGCGTCCGCGTGAAGAACGTCAAGTCGGGCGAGGAGCGCGTGATCCCGGTTGCCGGCGTCTTCGTCGCCATCGGCCACGAGCCGGCGACCGGCATCTTCAAGGGCAAGGTGAAGATGGACGAGTCGGGCTATATCGTCACCGCCCCCGATTCGACCGCCACCGACATCGCGGGCGTCTTCGCCGCCGGCGACGTGAAGGACAAGGTCTATCGTCAGGCCGTCACCGCCGCCGGCATGGGCTGCATGGCCGCGCTGGAGGCCGAACGCTGGCTCGCCCACCACGAGCCGGCCGCCGGCGCCCATGGCGACCCGAGCCCGGCCGGGACTTGGTGAGCTGAGGGTTTAGCGCAAGCGGCGGATGCCCCCTCCCTAACCCTCCCCCACCTTCGGTGGGAGAGGGAACTCCGCCGCTCATTTGCGAATCGTCACGGCACCTAGCATCCAATCCCCTCTCCCGCGGAACGCGGGGGAGGGATAGGGAGGGGGCAAGCGGCGCATCCACAGCACCCACTTCCCTTTCATACCCCCCTATGCCCTTGACGGGCTTTGCACAAAGCCCCGACTGTGATTCCTTAGCGCGTCCATTCGCGAGGGAGTCCTCTTGCCTACGCTGAAACGCGGCCTGACCCTGCTGGTCACGGTCGCCGCCACCCTGCTGGGCCTGCTGCTGGTCACGTTCCTGATCGGCCGCGTCGTGCCGATCGACCCGGTGTTGTCCGCGCTCGGCGACCGGGCGAACGCCGAAAGCTATGCGCAGATGCGCACGCAGCTCGGCCTCGACCTGCCGCTGTGGCAGCAGTTCCTCCGCTATGTCGGCGATGTGCTGCAGGGCGACCTCGGCACCTCGGTGCTGACCTCCCGCCCGGTGCTGGAGGATGTGCTGCGCGTCTTCCCGGCTACGCTGGAACTGGCGACGGTCGCCGTCGTGCTCGGCGCGCTGCTGGGCGTGCCGGCCGGGGTGTTCGCCGCCACCCACCGCGGGCGCTGGCCCGACCACGCCATCCGCCTGCTCGGCCTGATCGGCCATTCGGTGCCGATCTTCTGGCTGGGGCTGATGGCGCTGCTGCTGTTCTACGCCAAGCTGGACTGGGCGCCGGGGCCGGGGCGGGTCGATGTCTTCTATGAGGGCATGGTCGATCCGGTGACCGGCATCGTCACGGTCGACGCCCTGCTGGCCGGCGAGACCGAGATCTTCTGGAACGCCGTGCAGCATCTGGTTCTGCCGTCGGCCATCCTCGGCCTCTACAGCGTCGCCTACATCGCGCGGATGACGCGCGGCTTCATGCTGGACCAGCTGCGCCAGGAATACATCACCACCGCACGGGTGAAGGGACTGTCGGAGACCCGGGTGGTCTGGCGCCATGCGCTGGGCAACATCGCGGTGCCGCTGATCACCGTCATCGCCCTGTCCTATGCCAGCCTGCTGGAAGGATCGGTGCTGACCGAGACGGTGTTCGCCTGGCCCGGCCTGGGGCTCTACATCACCAATTCGCTGCTCAGCGCCGACATGAACGCGGTGCTGGGCGGGACGCTGGTGGTCGGCGCGGTCTTCATCGCGCTGAACCTGCTGTCCGACCTGCTCTATCGCCTTCTGGATCCCCGGGCCCGATGACCGCGCGCACCGATACCCAATCCGCCGGCTGGCGGGAATGGCTGACCACCGACACGCCGCAGTCCCGCGCGCAGGCCCGGCTGGGCCGCGCCTGGGCCGGTTGGACCGCCTTCCGCCGCAACCGGCTGGCCGTCGCCGGGCTGCTGATCGTGCTGGCCCTGGTCGTCGTCGCGGCGCTGGCCCCGGTGCTGGCGCCCCACCATCCCTATGCCCAGGATCTGAACAACCGGCTGATGCCGCCGAGTGCAGTCCATTGGCTGGGCACCGACGCCTTCGGACGCGACATCCTCTCGCGCCTGATCCATGGCGCGCGGCTGACGCTGATGATCGTGACGCTGGTGGCGGCGACGGCGCCGCTGGCCGGGCTGGTGATCGGCACGGTCGCCGGCTATTTCGGCGGCTGGGTCGATACCGTGCTGATGCGCATCACCGACATCGCGCTGGCCTTTCCCAAGCTGATCCTGGCGCTGGCCTTCGTCGCCGCGCTCGGCCCCGGCATCGAGAATGCGGTGATCGCCATCGCCATCACCTCCTGGCCGCCCTATGCCCGCATCGCGCGGGCGGAGACGCTGACCGTCCGCCGCGCCGACTTCATCAGCGCCGCCCGGCTGCAGGGCGCGTCCAGCCTGCGCATCATCCTCGGCCACATCATGCCGCTGTGCGTCGCCTCGCTGATCGTGCGGACGACGCTGGACATGGCCGGGGTGATCCTGACCGCCGCCGGGCTGGGCTTCCTCGGCCTCGGCGCCCAGCCTCCGCTACCGGAATGGGGGGCGATGATCGCCAGCGGCCGGCAATATGTGCTGGAGCAATGGTGGGTCGCCGCCATGCCCGGCCTTGCCATCTTCATCGTCAGCCTGGGTTTCAACCTGCTGGGCGACGGTCTGCGCGACGTGCTGGACCCGAAGGGGGACTGACGATGACGGACAAAACTCCCCTTCTGGAAGTCTCCAACCTCCGCGTCGCCTTCCCCACCCGCACCGGTATGGCCGAGGCGGTGCGCGGCGTCTCCTTCACGCTGGGCCGGGAGAAGCTGGGCATCGTCGGCGAGTCGGGCTCCGGCAAGTCGATGACCGGCCGCTCCATCCTGCGCCTCGTGCCGCCGCCGGGCCGGGTCACCGCCGACCGGCTGGCCTTCAACGGCGAGGATCTGCTGGCGGCGTCCCCCAGGCGCATGCGCGACATCCGCGGCCGGCGCATCGCCATGGTGATGCAGGATCCGAAATACTCGCTGAACCCGGTGATGACCGTCGGCCGCCAGATCGCCGAGGCCTACCGCGTCCACAGCAAGGCCGGCGCCGCCGAGGCCAAGCGCCGCGCGCTGGAGATGCTGGCCGCGGTGCGCATCCGCGATCCGGAGCGGGTCTATGACCGCTACCCGCACGAGGTGTCGGGCGGTATGGGCCAGCGCATCATGATCGCGATGATGCTGATTCCCGACCCCGACCTGCTGATCGCCGACGAACCGACCTCCGCCCTGGACGTCACCGTGCAGATGCAGGTGCTGGCGATCCTCGACGACCTCTGTTCCCAGCGCGGCATGGGCATGATCTTCGTCAGCCACGACCTGAACCTCGTCGCCTCCTTCTGCGACCGCATCCTCATCATGTATGCCGGCCGGGTGGTGGAAAGCTGCCGCGCGTCGGAGCTGCACGCGGCGCGGCACCCCTACACCCGCGGCCTGCTGGCCAGCCTGCCGAAGATCGACGAGCCGCCGGGCGACCTGCCGGTCCTGAGCCGCGACCCCGCTTGGCTGGAAGGATGATAACAATGATCGACATCCAGGACCTGCGGGTCAGTTTCGGCGATGGCGGCGACGCCGTCACCGCGGTGGACGGCATCACCCTGTCGGTGCGGGAGGGGGAAAGCTTCGGCCTCGTCGGCGAGTCCGGCTCCGGCAAGTCCACCGTCCTGCGCGCGGTCAGCGGCCTGAACGACGACTGGACCGGCCGCATCGCCGTCGCCGGCGCGGATCAGGGACCGAAGCGGCAAAAGGCCTTCTACAAGCTCTGCCAGATGGTGTTCCAGGACCCCTACGGCTCGCTGCACCCGCGCCACACGGTGGACCGCATCCTGGCCGAGCCCATCGCCATCCACGGGCTGGACGACGCCGATGCGCGCATCGACCGGGTGCTGCGCGATGTCGGTCTCGGCCCCGCCTTCCGCTTCCGCTACCCGCACCAGTTGTCGGGCGGCCAGCGCCAGCGCGTCGCCATCGCCCGCGCCCTGGTGCTGGAGCCTCGCGTCCTGCTGCTGGACGAGCCGACCTCGGCGCTCGACGTGTCGGTCCAGGCGGAAATCCTGAACCTGCTGCGCCGGCTGCGGGCGGAGCATGGCCTGACCCTGGTGCTGGTCACCCACAACCTCGCCGTCGTCGCCAATCTGTGCGACCGGCTGGCGGTGATGAACCGCGGCCGTCTGGTGGAGGAGATGACGGTGGAGGAACTGCGCCGGGGTGCCGCGCGCGAGCCCTACACCCTGCAACTCCTGCGCGCCAGCCTGGGCTACGACCGCGCGACGGCGGAAAGCTTCCGGGATTATGCGTGAGGATGGGGCAATAGCGCCGTAACTTCCCTCACCCCAGCCGCACCACGCACAGCTTGTCCTCCGCCCCCTTTGCGGCGGCCTTGTGGTCGGCGATGGCGGCGTTGACGGCGTCGGGGGTCAGCTGACCGCAGCCGGGCGGGATCACCACGGCGACGCCGCTGGCCGCCAGCAGAGGGAAACGCCGCAGCGCCCCATAGCGGTCCTTCGCCAGGAAGCCGCCGCTGACCCGCGTTTCGGCGTCGTACAGGCTCTCGGCGTCGGAGCGGAACAGGGCCAGCAATTCCACCAGCCGCGCCAGCACCTCGCCCTCCTCGCCGCCGCTGACGCCCAGGAAGAAGTCGTCGCCGCCGATATGACCGGCGAAGGCGTCGGCGTCGATGGCCGCCCCGGCGCTGCCGGCCCAGGCCTTCAGCCGCTCGCTGAACATCAGGATGGCGCGGTCGCCCTGGCGGAAACCGAAATTGTCGTTGAAGGGTTTGAAGTTGTCGAAATCCAGATAGGCCAGCACATGGCCGCGGCCCGGGTCGGCCAGCGCCCCTTCGATGTGGCGCAGGATCGCGGCGTTGCCCGGCAGCCGGGTCAGCGGGTTCTGGTCGGTCGCCATCGCCAGGTTGCGCTCATGCACCAGCCGCAGCAGGGCGCCGCTCGACAGCACGCCGGCATAGGCGCCGCCCTCCACGATCACGATCCCGTCGGCGGCGGATTCGGTGGAGAAGGCCTCGATCACCCGGTCCAGCGGGGTGGAAATGTCGCAAACCGGCGAACGGATGACCAGATCGTCCAGCCGGTCGCCCAGGCCGCGGTTGCGCAGCAGCTCCCCGCCGAAGCGCGAATAGACGTAACGCTTCAGGTCGCGCTCGCGGATCAGGCCGAGCGGCCGGTCATGCTCGTCGGTGATCGGTGCGATGGGCGCGCTGCCGTCGCGGCGGAAATAGTCCAGCAGCTCGGTCTTGCGCGAATCGACCCGCAGCGGCGGCAGCCGTTCGATCACCTCCGACAGGCGGCGGTGCGACTCGCTGGGCTGGCGGCGGTCCTGGCGGTTGAGGTCCTCCACCATCGCATAGCGGTTGGGCAGCCCGGTCAGATCCACCCGCGGCCGGGCGATCAGAAAGCCCTGCGCGAAGTCGCAGCCGAGATCGCGGCAGGTGTAGAACTCGGTCGCGGTCTCCACCCCCTCCGCCACGATCTGGATGCCCAGCGCATGGGCATGGCCGGCCAGTGCCGCCACCAGCGCCCGCTTGCGCGAATCCGCGTCGATGCCGGCGATGAAGAAGCGGTCGATCTTCACATAGTCCGGCCGCGCTTCGTACAGCGTGCGCAGGCCGGAATGGCCGACGCCGAAATCGTCGATGGCGATCCCGACCCCGCTCTGGCGGTAGCGGTCCACCGCCGCATCCACCGCGACGCCGCTGGGCACCGGACGGCTTTCCGACAGTTCCAGCACGATGCCGCTGTTGCGCGATGCCGCCGGATCGCGGGCGAGCCAGGGCGAGTCGGGCCGGCCGATCAACCGGGCGTCCAGGTTCAGGAACAGCTTCGCCTCGCTCCAACCCGCCAGCGCGCGGTAGGCCGCGACCGCCTTGGCATGCAGCGCCGTCTCCACCGTCGCCAGCAGGCCGGCGGCCTCGGCGGCATCCAGCAATTCGCCCGCATTGGCGAAGCCGGTGCGCTCGAACCCGCGCAGCAGGGCCTCATAGCCATGGCAGCGGCCGGACCGCAGCTGGACGATGGGTTGGAAGGCATAGCGCAAGAGCCCGACCGCCGATGCCCAATCGAACGCCGCGGCGGCACCGTCGGCGGAGCGGACGGCGGTCCAGTTCGCGCCATAGGACTCGGCACGGCCGCTCTCCAACCTCCCGGTTTCAATCCCGGCCATAGTCGTGGTCAGCACAGTCATCGCTCGGTCCGCCAGCGCCGGTCCCGTCTGGGATCAGCATCCGCTTGTAACAGAGCTTGTTTGCGGTTTCATGACCGCAGCGCCACGTTGTTGCGCAACGCGCCCTCCCGCCGCAGACGCGGAGGAACAGGCAGGATCCGAATTCCAGTTGATCACAGGCCGACCGCACACACGGTGCGGTGGAATGCGCATTGCCCGCACCACCGCGCATCGCTATGCATGCAATGGTGGGAACCGGGCGGCGGAATGGCCA
The DNA here is from genome assembly GCF_008364795.1 of Azospirillum oryzae. Classification (GTDB taxonomy): domain Bacteria; phylum Pseudomonadota; class Alphaproteobacteria; order Azospirillales; family Azospirillaceae; genus Azospirillum; species Azospirillum oryzae. The sequence goes on from NZ_VTTM01000001.1 coordinate 132,675, forward strand.
CCGCCCGCGTCCCACCTACCTGGGAGCACGGAGTGGAAAAAGCACTCGTCCTCCTGGTCCTGGTGCTTCAGCTGATCAAGGCGATCCTTGACCTGCTGAAGTAACCGGGCCGGACGGGGGGTGCGGTTGGCCCCGCACCCTCCTGTCCGCCAGAATATGGTCAAACCGCCCTCCGCCGCAAGACCCACCCCACCACCGGAACGCTCATCCGCACCGTTGCCGCTCAATCGCTCGGAGAGTGACCTCTCGTCCGCGGCCCGGCGGTCCCGAATCGAATCCTCGTATCGCCGCGCCCGCCTGCGCTATAGGAAGGCCCCGCCAGTCATGAGGGCGGTTCGGGTGAGCGGGAGGCGAGCGGGATGAAGGTCGGCATCGACATGGGGGCGACGAACGCGGGCAGCGCCGCGACGCTCGACCTGGAGGAGCTGCTGGCGACCCGTCTGCTGGTCCAGGGCAATTCCGGCTCCGGCAAGTCGCACCTGCTGCGCCGGCTGATCGAACAGAGCGCCCAATGGGTGCAGCAGGCGGTCATCGACCCGGAAGGCGACTTCGTCACGCTGGCCGAACGCTTCGGCCATGTGGTGGTCGAGGCCGACGAGCACAGCGAGGCGGCGCTGCAATCGGTCGCCGCCCGCGTGCGCCAGCACCGCGTTTCCGTCGTCCTGAACCTGGAGGGGCTGGACGCGGAAATGCAGATGCGCCACGCCGCCGCCTTCCTGGGTGGGCTGTTCGATGCCGACCGCGACTTCTGGTATCCGATGCTGGTGGTGGTGGACGAGGCGCAGCTGTTCGCCCCCTCGGCCGCCGGCGAGGTGTCGGACGAGGCGCGCAAGGTCTCGCTCGGCGCCATGACCAACCTGATGTGCCGCGGCCGCAAGCGCGGGTTGGCCGGGGTGATCGCCACCCAGCGTCTGGCGAAGCTGGCGAAGAACGTCGCGGCGGAGGCGTCGAACTTCCTGATGGGCCGCACCTTCCTCGACATCGACATGGCGCGTGCCGCCGACCTGCTGGGCATGGAGCGCCGGCAGGCGGAGATGTTCCGCGACCTGGAGCGCGGGCATTTCATCGCGCTCGGCCCCGCCTTGTCGCGCCGTCCGCTGCCGCTGCGCATCGGCGCGGTGGAGACCCAGGGCCGCACCGGCAGCCCGACCCTGATGCCGCCCCCCGCCACACCGGTGGCGGACGCCCGCGACCTGATCTTTACCACCACCGAACCGGAGCCGCCGCGCTACGTGCGCCGTCCCTCCACTTCGGCCAGTGCCGACCTGATGGCGCAACTGGCGCGCGGTCGTCCCGCCGCCCCGCCGCCGTCAACCGATGAAAGCGCCACCGAACAGCCGGCCCTGCTGCCTTTGGAGCCGGAGGAAACGCCTGAACAGGCCGCCGAGCGCGAAGCCCAGTATGACCAAGTTCTGGCCGAGGTTCTGGCCGACCCGGAGGCGCCCTACCGCTCGCTCGCCGTGCTGTACCAGGATTTCCTGGTGCGCTGCCGGGGCCGCGGGGTGGACGGCGACCGTCTGGCCCTGCCCGCCTTCCGCCGCCGTCTCGCCACCGCCCGCGCCGGGGCCGGCAGCGGCGACGATCCCGCCTGGCAGCGCGCGACGGAGGTCGCCGCCACGCTCGCGGAGGACATCCAGCCGGTCTTCCTGCTGCTGGCCCGCGCCGCGCTGGACCACGCCCCCTGCCCGTCCGACGCCGACGTGGCGCGCGCCTGCGGCAGCCGGTCGAAGGGACGCGGCCGCCGCCTGCTGACCTACATGGAACAGCGCGGCTTCATCACCAGCCGCAGCGGCCTCGGCAACACCCGCGCCATCACCCTGCCGGCACTGGGCTGGGAAACCGCGCTGGGTGATCCCAACGCCGATGACGCGGCCGACGCCCCCGATGAGGGTGGGCTGTTCGCGGCGGGGTGAGCGTCACGCGGTCAGATGCTTCTGCATGAACAGAAGGTCGAGCCAACGGTCGAACTTGCGGCCGACCTGACGCAGGGAGCCGGCTTCGACAAACCCAAAGCCAGCATGCAAACGGATTGACGCAATGTTTTCCGCTTCGATGCCGGCAACGATCGTATGTTTGCCGTTCAGCTTCGCATCGTCCAGCAAGGCAGCCAGCAGACCTCGCCCGATCCCCTTGCCATGCACGGACGGGTCCACATAGATCGAGTGTTCGACCGTGTGCTTGTACCCTTCCCACGGGCGAAACTCGCCGTAGGACGCAAAGCCCACGACTACGCCGTCGAGTTCGCACACCAACACGGGCATGCCCTTTGCCTGACGCTCCGCCATCCAGGCACGGCGCTGCTCCAGCGTGCTCGGCGTCAGGCTCCACACTGCCGTGGTGTTGAGGATCGCCTCGTTCAAAATGGCAAGGATCGCAGGCAAGTCGGCGTCCGTCGCCGCCCGTATGGCATGAGTCATGGTTGGAGTCCTCCGTTTCGGTACCCACCCGATGATTCCATTATATTGGATTTAGTTCCACCAAATTGACTGCCTGATCCCTGCCTTTCCGCGGATGCCCGAAGCAAAGAAAAAAGGGCCGCTTGCGAAGCGGCCCCGTGAGAAGGAAAAGACTGTGAGTGTCTTCCAGTCTACTCCCGCCCCTCAGCTCCCAGCCGTCGGCGCGCTCACCGGCTTGCCGCTCTGGCTCCAGCTGGTGACGAAGTCGTTGACGCCGGGCACCGCCATCATGTGCGAGTCCTTGACGTAGACGAAGCGCTTCGGTCCGAAATCATACTCGGTCAGCGTGACGCCGGCGGCGCGGCAACGCTTGTATTCGGCGGCGCTGATCTGACGGTCGGAGGCCACCATGTCGGGATGGTCCAGCCCGACCCCGGCGCAGAAGGCGCGGAAACCGGCGGCGGTGCCGCGGGCATCGAGATGCGGTTTGGTGTCGGGACCGCCGTCATATTTGGCCGCCGCCTGATCGATGGTGCCGCGCAGGGCCGGGCTGCCGACGATCCAGATGCCGCGGGCTTCCGGCGGCGGCTTGGGCACGGCCGGCGGCGGCAGGGCGGCGGTCTGTTGCGGCGGCGGCATGGTGCCCGGCATCTGGCAGCCGGCGAGCAGGGCGACAGCGGCAAACGCGAGAGCCAAACTGCCGGCCGGCGCGGAAAAACGGATCATTGGGCGTCTCTCTCCTCAGGATCGTCGGACATCCGGACGGCGAAGCCCGGGGGCTGACAATGAGGATGCTCCCGCCCGGCTTCAACGGCCCGGCCGCCGCTTGTCCCACAGGCCGCACCGATGCGCCGCTCGCCATCCATGAGCGATCGCGATAGGATAGGGGGCACCGATCATCATCCGGAATGCATCCTCATGTCCCTGCCCGACCTGGAAATCGACGCGTTGCGCGCCTTCGTCACCGTGGCGGAGGCCGGCGGCTTCACCGCGGCGGCCGAACGGCTGGGCCGGACGCAGTCGGCGATCAGCGTCAAGGTCAAGAAGCTGGAGGATCTTCTCGGCCGCCGGGTGTTCGAGCGCACCAGCCGGTCGCTGGCGCTAACCCATGACGGCGAACTGCTGATGGGCTATGCCCGCCGCCTGCTGGACCTGAACGACGAGACGGTGCGCCGCTTCACCGAACCGGCGGCGGAGGGCGAGCTGCGGCTGGGCGTCGCCGAATACTTCCTGTCCGACCATCTGCCCCATGTGCTGCGCCGCTTCGCCAAGCTGCACCCGCGCCTGCACATCGACGTGCGGGTGGGGATGTGCAGCGATCTGGTCACGGCGCTGGATACCGGAGAGCTGGATCTCGTGATCTCGCGCCGCGATGCCGGCGACAGCCGCGGCCGCGCCATCTGGACCGAGCCGATGCGCTGGATCGCCGCCCCCGGTCTGGAAATCCCGGCCGACGGCCCCTTGCCCTTCTGCGCCCTGCCGGCCCCTTGCGTCTTCCGCAACCGCGGGCTGGCGGCGCTGGGCGAGACCGGACGGTCCTGGCGGGTGGTCTACACCAGCGCCAGCGTCATGGGGGTGCAGGCCGCCGTCCGCGCCGGGCTTGGTGTGGCGGTGCTCAGCGAATCCTCGGTGCCCGACGGCGTGCGCCGGCTGGGGGTGGAGGATGGGCTGCCCGAGCTGGGCAATGTCGAAATGGCGATCTTCGGCGAGACGCCGCGCAACCGCCGCCTCGCCGAACCGCTGGTCGGCTTCATCGTGGAGAGCCTGGCGGCGATGCGCCCGGCCCGCCCGCCGCTCGCCCTGGCGGGGTAGAGCGGCGGGGGGACGCGCCGGCGGATCAGAAGCCTTCCAGCACGACCTTGCCGCGGGCCTTGCCCGATTCGATCAGGGCATGGGCCTTGCGCAGGGTGGCAGCGTCGATGCGGCCCAGCGTTTCCGTCAGCGTCGTGCGCAGGGTGCCGGCATCGACCAGCCGCGACACCTCGGTCAGCAGCTTGTGCTGGGCGATCATGTCGTCGGTCTGGAACAGCGATCGGGTGAACATCAGCTCCCAATGGAGCGAGACGCTCTTGCGCTTCAGCAGGCGGACGTCGATGGGCTCCGGATCGTCGATCAACCCGATATGGCCCTGCGGCGCCACCAGCTCGACCAGATCCGGGAAATGGCGGTCGGTCGCGTTGGTGGAGAAGACGTAATCGACACCGGCAAGCCCCAGCGCCTTCACCTGCTGCGCCATCGGCCGGCTGTGGTCGATCACGTCATGGGCGCCCAGTTCGCGCACCCAGTCGGCGGTCTCCGGACGCGAGGCGGTGGCCAGCACCCGGACCTTGGTCAACCGGCGGGCCAACTGGATGGCGATGGAGCCGACGCCGCCGGCCCCGCCGACGATCAGCAGCGACTTGCCCTCACCACCATCGCGGGGCAACCCCAGCCGGTCGAACAGCATTTCCCAGGCGGTGATGGCGGTCAGCGGCAGGGCGGCGGCCTCGGCGACGCTCAGACTGGCCGGACGGGCGCCGACGATGCGCTCGTCGACCAGATGATACTCGCTGTTGGTGCCGGGACGGTCGATGGCGCCGGCATAGAACACCGCATCGCCGGGACGGAACAGGGTCACGCCCGGCCCGGCCGCCTCGACGATGCCGGCGGCGTCGAAGCCCAGGATGCGCAGGTCGCCGTCGGCCGGAGAGGCGTTGCGGCGCAGCTTGGTGTCCACCGGGTTGACCGACACCGCCTCCACCCGGACCAGCAGGTCGCGGCCGGCGGGCGTCGGGCGGTCGATCTCGACGTCGATCAGCGCGTCGGCATCGGTGATGGGCAGGGATTTGCGGTAGCCGATGGCTTTCATGATGGCCTCGTCTTCATGCTGTGGAGGAAGTCGAGACACAGGATGGCGGCGCCCGCCGGATATGTGAAATTCATAGTTCTTGTTTCATCCATCAGAAACCGCGATGGACGGCTTACCGCCGCACCCGCTCCGGACAGGGTGACGCCAAAGGGGTATGGAATAGCCGGGCGGGTTGGGCTGTTTGTACCGATGACCGCTTTCTTCACCGATCCCGGTCCTCCGCAAGACAGGAAGCAAGGCCATGCGCACCATCCGTCCGACGATCCTGCCGAAGATGCTGACCGCCCTGCTTCTGGCCGCGGGTGCGGCCACGCTGTCCGGCTGTGTCGCCTACGATGGCTACGATCCCTACTATCCCGCTTACGGCGGGCCGGTGGTGGCGCCGCCGCCCACCGTCTATGCGGTGCCGCCGCCGGTCATCGTGCAGCCCGGCTACCGCTACCGCTCGTGGGATGGCGACCGCCGCTGGGGCGACCGCGGTTGGGGCGATCGCGGGGATCGCGGCTGGCACCGCCGGGAATGGAACCACAACGGCGACCCGCATGCATGGGAACGCCCGGGCGGCCCGCACGGCTGGGGCCGCTAGATCGGATCGCGTAGAATCGGAATCGATTTGGAACGTGAATCCGATCGCCAAGCATAAAGCCACGGCGTCATGCGTTTAATATGAAACGCACGACGCTGTGGATCCCGATAGGCTTCCTTCGTCAGGCGGCCGACGCCGGCACCTGATCGGCGCGGTTGCGCAGTACCAGGATGGTGTGGTCGTCGTCGCACACCGCGCCGTCGCGCAGCAGGACCAGCGCCGCCAGCGTCGGTTCGACCGTGCGGAGGTCACGGCGGATGAACAGGGCGGGCAGCCGGGCGCATCCGCCGGTGTAGAGCACGACGTGGTCGCCCGGTCCCCACAGCAGATGGACGGCGGCCGGGGCCAGCGGGTTGAAGCCGATCATCGCCCAGCGCGCGCCGAGCGCCGTCAGTTCCTGTGGCCGCACCACCGCCCCGGCCACGGTGCCCAGCGCGGTATAGTCGACAGCCTTGGCGTCGAAACGCAGAACCGCGACGGCGGCCCGTCCGATCTGCGCCAGGGTCTTGTCCTCGGAAAGCCCCAGTTCGGGCCGCCCCTTCAGATCGCGCCGGATCGCATTGACCACCATGGGCGCCGGCAGGCCGGGCACCGTGGCGGCGACCACCGTCTCCACCTGCCGGATCACCCCGGGCGTCATCACGGTGGGGGGATAGCGGGGAGGACCATAGACCTCGCCCTCGCCCTCGCCGGCCCCGGCGTCCACGCCTGCATTGCCGCCGGCCACCGTGTCGCCGTCGATCATCAGCGCGATTCCGCAGGGGCCGTACCCGCCACGGGCGGTCGCGCAGCTGACGAACCAATGGTCGAGGAAGGGGCCGCCCCGCGCGGCCTCGCCCCCGCTCCGCTCGACCATGACGGACCCGGTTTGCACCATGGCGTCGGCGGGCGGCGCATCGTCCGCCCCGGGCCGCAACACGCGGGCCAGCAACGCCGAGCCGATGCCCGGCGTGGCATGGATGTGAAAACGGTCGGCCTGCGCCCGGACCGTTTCCAGCGCGACGCCGAGCCCGGCGGGCGCATCGCCCTCGGATGGCGCGGGCAGTTCGGCGGTGGCGGGATCGCGGTCGTAGGCCAGGCATTCGACACCGGCGCCCGACCGCATCCGCGCAATCAGCAGAGTCCCGTCCGGCAGGCCCAGCGCATGCTCGGCCAGCGCGGTCACCAGCCGGTCAAGCCGGGCCGCTTCGTCGGCCGCCAGAACGCCCTCGGCCCGCTCCGCCGCGATCCGACGCGCCGTGGCGATGTCGTCGGGCGACGCCACGGCAATGCGACGGTGACCATGATCGGGGAACATCGGACCGCTCCTGTCGGCGTTCTGGTTGCTCATCGCCAGAACATTACAATCCTCTTGGGGTCAAGCCCACGCAAAGGACACGTCTCGTCTCATTTTTCGTCCGGCCGGAGCCGGACGAAGCGCAACTTCCAGGATGCCGCCTCGTGCCCTGCGTCAGGATGCCGCGACTTCCATCAGTACCGGCTGGGCCGGCTGGCGGACGGGAAGCCCATGGGGCAGGTCGCGCCCGCGCAGGATCTCCGCCGCCTCCCACAGGCGGCCCAGCCCGACGATGGACCGGCAGCCGGTCTTTTCCATGATGCGGGCGCGGTGGACCTCCACCGTCTTGATGCTGATGCCCAGTTCCCAGGCGATGGTCTTGCTCTGCTTGCCCTCGACGATCAGTTCCAAGACCTCCGACTCGCGGCGGCTCAGCAGAGCCAGCCGGCGGACGGCGTCGCGGCTGCGGTCGCGCTGCTGGGCCTGCGGATTGCCGGAGGCGAGACAGGCGCGCAGCCGCTCCAGGAAGGCCGGGATGGCGAAGGGATGGGCGATGCAATCCATCGCGCCGGCCTTCATCGCGGCCACGGCGGCGTCGACGTCGCCCTGCTCGGTCACCACCAGAACCGGCAGGTCATGCCCGTGCAGCGAGGCCTCGGCCATGAATTCGATGGCGGTCATGTCCGGCAGGTCGCTGCGCAGGACGATGCAGGCCGACGCGGTGCCCAGCACGGCCAGCGCGTCGGCGGCGGTGCTGTGAACCCGGCAGGCGATGCCGACGGCGCCCAGCGCCCGCGAGAGCGTGCTGCGCGACAGCAGGTCGCCGTCGACGATATGAACCAGGCAGGCGGTTTGCGTGTAAGCGGGCGCGGACATTTGCAGGGGCATCTTGGGACCTCCACCACATCGGACCGGCGAACAGCGCCGGCTCCACACGACGATCGATCCGCTACCGAACCGCCGCCATGACCCACATTTTAGCGGTCATCCCTTATTGACCGCCGCAGGCGCGAGGGATAGTGGGGATGTCTAAAAGGATATCGGGGATATTATACGGGCGAACACCCGAACAAGAATCCCAATCAAGGCGCTATCCCGCGGCGCGGTACAAAACCAGATGGCGAACTTCGCAAGTATATTCGCAAGTTCTTCTCCTGGACCGACTGCCGGCTTACAGAAGACGCCATTGCAAATTTGTCGCACACGAAGTAACTCAATCCTAACTTCTTGTTTCCTAGACGCAGTTTTAAAATTTCTCTTTGGTGGAAATTTTATTACTGAGGCTGGTCTCACCTCCGCTCATGCCCGGCGGCGGGTCGCCAGGACGATGCCGGCGGCGATCAGGGCGATGCCGATCCCGTGATACAGATGTGGCTGCTCGCCCAGGAACAGGATGGCCAGCAGACTGCCGAAGACCGGCACCAGATGGATGGCGAGACCGGCGGTGTTGGGACCGAGCAGTTCCACCGCCCGGTTGAAGCACAGATAGGCGGCGATGGACGGGAACAGCACGGTGTAGCCGACCGCCAGCAGCGTGATGCCGCTGGCCTGCACCGGATGCCCGCTCACGCTCTCCCATATATAGAAGGGCAGCAGTTCCACCGCGCCGATGGCGAAGGTGACGACGACGAAACTCAGCCCGTGGATCGCCGGCCGGCGGCGCAGCAGGGTGGTATAGGCGGCATAGATCACCACCGCCGCCAGCATCCAGACGTCACCGGCATTCAGTTGCAGTCCCAGCAGCGTCGCCGGATCGCCATGCGAGATCAGGGTCATCGCGCCGACCAGGGAGACGGCGATCCCCACCCCCTGCATCGCCCCGATCCGGTCGCGGAACAGGACGAGGCTCATCAGCACGATCATCACCGGCATCGACGACTGCAGCATCACGCAGTTCAGCGCGGTCGTCGTGTTCAGCGCGATGTATTGAAAGGTGTTGTAGATGCCGATGCCCAGCGTGCCCAGCAGCAGGACGCTCTTCCACCGCGCCAGGATCGGCGTGATGTCGTGGCGCAGGTGCGGCCAGGCGAAGGGCAGCACCACCAGCATGCCCAGGCACCAGCGCCAGAAGGCCAGCCCGATGGGCGGCACCGCCCCGGCGACCGCGCGCCCCAGGACCGCGTTGCCGGCCCAGAACAGGGGCGGCAGCATCATCAGCAGCCAGGCCTGATCGGCCAGGCGGGATCCTTTGGCGGAGGCGACGCGGTTGGCGGGCATCGGGCTGTCCGTGCTTCAGCTGCGGCGGCGGGGCGAGGCGAAGACGCTGGACGCGGACAAGGCGCCGCCGCGGTCGCCGCTGTCTTCGGCGCGGAAGACGCTGGGGCGGGATTCTCGGCGGGGATGGCGCGGCGCGTCTTCACGGCCCTCGCCACCGCGCCCCTCGCGGCCCTCGCGGGGCGGCTTGGCGGGCTGGCGCAGCTCGGCGTCGAGTTCGGCGATGCGCTTGACCAACGCTTCACGGATGGCGGGGGCCGCGTGGGCTTTCAGCGTCGCCAGCTGCTCCTTGAGCTGAACCAGCTGACGCTGCTTCTCCTCGCGGCTGCGCTTGATGGCGACGTTGTCGGAATGCTGGCCCTCGAAGGAGCGCATGGAACAGGCCCTCGTTGAAATATACGGAAGTCAGGAGGCCGGCGCCCCACGCTGGGGCACCCGGCAAGAGAGGGGCGGATTATTGGGAGGCGACCGCGGCAAAGCAAGGCGGACTTCGCCTTGACATTTTTGGGTTGGGGCTTTTCGCGATGGCCGCGAATGGGCGCAACCCGCTCCCCCGCTTCCCTCCGGGCAAAAGAAAAAGGGCGCCCCCTTGCGGAGGCGCCCCTTTCCCGAACCGTGGAACGGTCGGCCGATGGGCTATTAGAAGCCCATGTCGTCCATGCCGCCCATGCCGCCCGGCATGCCGCCCGGAGCAGCCTTCTTCTCCGGCTTCTCGGCGATCATCGCCTCGGTGGTGATCAGCAGGCCGGCGATCGAGGCCGCATCCTGCAGGGCGGTGCGGACCACCTTCACCGGATCGATGATGCCGGCGGCGACCAGATCGGTGAACTCACCCTTCTGGGCGTCGTAGCCGAAGTTGGGGTCGTTCTGGTCCAGCAGCTTGCCGACCACGATCGAACCGTCGGTGCCCGCGTTGTAGGCGATCTGACGGACCGGGGCCTGCAGGGCGCGGCGGATGATGTCGATGCCGACGCGCTGCTCGTCGTTGGCCGGGACCAGCTTGTCCAGGGCCTTGCCGGCGTACAGCAGGGCCGAACCGCCACCGGCGACCACGCCTTCTTCCACCGCGGCGCGGGTGGCGTGCATGGCGTCGTCAACGCGGTCCTTGCGCTCCTTCACCTCGACCTCGGTCGCACCGCCGACGCGGATGACCGCGACGCCGCCGGCCAGCTTGGCCAGACGCTCCTGCAGCTTCTCGCGGTCGTAGTCCGAGGTGGTCTCCTCGGCCTGGGCGCGGATCTGGCCGCAACGGGCTTCGATGTCGGCCTTCTCGCCGGCGCCGTCGACGATGGTGGTGGTCTCCTTGGAGATCACGACCTTCTTGGCGGTGCCCAGCATGTCGAGCGTGACGTTCTCGAGCTTGATGCCGAGGTCTTCCGAGATGACCTGGCCGCCGGTCAGGATGGCCATGTCCTCCAGCATCGCCTTGCGGCGATCACCGAAGCCCGGGGCCTTCACGGCGGCGATCTTCAGGCCGCCGCGCAGCTTGTTGACGACCAGGGTGGCCAGGGCCTCGCCCTCGATGTCCTCGGCGATGATCAGCAGCGGACGCGACGACTGCACGACGGACTCCAGGACCGGCAGCAGCGGCTGCAGGCCCGACAGCTTCTTCTCGTGCAGCAGGATGTACGGATTCTCGAGATCCGCGATCATCTTGTCGGCGTTGGTGATGAAGTACGGCGACAGGTAGCCGCGGTCGAACTGCATGCCCTCGACGACGTCCAGCTCGGTGTCCAGGCTCTTGGCCTCTTCCACCGTGATGACGCCCTCGTTGCCGACGCGCTCCATCGCCTGGGCGATCATCTTGCCGATCTCGGCTTCGCCGTTGGCGGAGATGGTGCCGACCTGGGCGATCTCGTCGTTGGTCGTGACCTTCTTGGCGCGGGCCTGGATGTCGGCGACGACGGCGGCGACGGCGATGTCGATGCCGCGCTTCAGGTCCATCGGGTTCAGGCCGGCGGCGACCTTCGTCACGCCTTCGCGGACGATGGCCTGGGCCAGGACGGTGGCGGTGGTGGTGCCGTCACCGGCCAGATCGTTGGTCTTCGAGGCGACCTCGCGGACCATCTGGGCGCCCATGTTCTCGAACTTGTCCGACAGCTCGATTTCCTTGGCGACCGACACACCGTCCTTGGTGATGCGCGGAGCGCCGAAGGACTTCTCGATCACGACGTTGCGGCCCTTCGGGCCCAGCGTGACCTTCACGGCGTCGGCGAGGATGTCAACGCCACGCAGCAGCTTTTCGCGCGCGGTGGGGCCGAACTTGACGTCTTTGGCAGCCATGTCTCGATTCCTTTAACTTGTAAATTTCGAAGGATACGGGCGGAGGACTTAGGCCTCGATGACGCCCATGATGTCCGATTCCTTCATGATCAGGTAATCGACGCCTTCGATCTTCACTTCCGTGCCCGACCACTTGCCGAACAGGATACGGTCGCCGGCCTTGACGTCCAGCGCCACGACCTTGCCGGCCTCGTCACGGGCGCCGGGGCCGACGGCGATGATCTCGCCTTCCTGCGGCTTTTCCTTGGCCGTGTCGGGGATGATGATCCCACCCTTGGTCTTGGTGTCGGACTCCAGACGCTTGACGACGACGCGGTCGTGCAGCGGGCGGAACTTCATGGAATGCCTCCTTGGATCAAGGCTTGGTTCTGACTGACGTGAATTGGCGCGGGCGGCGGCTGTTAGCACTCCCACCCGGCGAGTGCCAGACAGCTAATCGAACCGGTTTGGGGATTCAAGAGGCTCGTTTCGGAATTTGGCGCGAATGCCGGCAGCACTCACGGCAATATGCTGCTAACATGTTGGAATTGGACGATATTTTCCGTTGCACCCCGACCCGCGCGGCGGCAAGATTTCTTCAAACGGTCACCGGGGACCCGACCGTTCCGGCGCCTGCCGCCCTGCCGGGACGGCACCGGGAGGAACCGGACACCGCTAGACCCACCCGATCCCCCCACCGAACGGGAGACCGCGCATGGCCGATCTCAGCCTCCAGCTCCGCGATTTCCGCCTGACCACCGCCGAGATTCTCTACCATATGCCGGACCATCCCGGCCTGCTGCAGTGCTACCTGTGGCAGGAGCTGGACCAGGCGCCGGACTATCCGGTGCTGCGCCGCTTCCTCGATTTCTGGCAGCGCAATCTGGACGGCAAGCTGCATTCGGTGCGGCTGGCGAGCCACACCCTGATCACCCCCGGCGAGCTTCGCCACGCCGCCGCCGATTTCCGCCTTCACTGATCCCGGCCGGCGCCCTTTCGGCCCCCTGTGACTGCCGTCACAGCACCACCCCCCGGTATTCGCTAAAATTTTATCGAATACCGGAGCTGCAGAGGTGGAGGGGACGATGGGGGCGAAGCGGAAGGCGGAGGAGTGGCGGAATCGCGAGGGCCGGCTGGTGGAAGCGCTGCTGGAGGTCACGACGATCGCCGGGCTGTTCGCGCTGCTGTTCGCCCTGTTCGTGCTGTTCGGCGCCGCGCAGACGCTGACGCCCTGACTCTGCGGGACTCCCCGGCCGGCTTGCGGCAAATTACGACAATTTGCATTCTATCCTTCCCGTTAAGCGCGCATTTCGCATACGATCGCCTCCGTTGCGGGCGGAGGGTGTCCGCCCGGCGCGCCAACCGGGAGTTAGCATCCATGACCACCAAGCCGGTCTGCCAAGCCGCGGTCGATCTCGTGAAGCATTTCGAGGGCCTGTACCTCAACGCCTATCTCTGCCCGGCCGGCGTTCCCACCATCGGTTACGGCCACACCGCCGGGGTGAAGATGGGCCAGACCATCACCGCGGAGCAGGCCGACGCCTTTCTCGCCTCCGACCTGACCGAGGCGGCCGGCCGCGTCGACGGGCTGGTGAAGGTGGCGCTGAACGACGACCAGCGCGGCGCGCTGTCCTCCTTCGTCTTCAACCTGGGTGCCGGCAGCCTGCAAAGCTCGACCCTGCTGAAGCTGCTGAATGCCGGCGATTACGCCGGTGCCGCCGACCAGTTCGGCCGCTGGGTCTATGCCACGGTGAACGGCAAGCCGACCAAGCTGGCCGGCCTCGTCGCCCGCCGCGCGGCGGAAGAGGCACTGTTCCAGGGCCGGACCGCCCAGCCCCAGACCGGCGTGACCACCGCCGACGGCACCGCCTGATCCGGCTATGGCGGCAGGAGGCGTTTGACGGGACGGGATGTTCGCACCACATTGGCGAACATCCCACCGCCGTGCTCCGGAATGCCGCCTTGACCGCCTTCGCCTCCGACAGCCTCGCCGCCTCCACCCGTCCCAACCCGAACCGGCCCATCGCCGTCTGGCTTCTGGTCTGCGCCGCCATGGTGCTGGCCATGGCCGTGATCGGCGCCATCACCCGGCTGACGGAATCCGGCCTGTCGATGGTGGAGTGGAAGCCGCTGATCGGCATCCTGCCGCCGCTGTCCTCGGCCGAATGGAACCGCGTCTTCGACCTGTACAAGGCGACGCCGGAATTCCGCATCTACAACAGCCACATGGATCTTGCCGGCTTCCAGTCGATCTTCTGGTGGGAGTGGTTCCACCGGCTGTGGGGCCAGCTGATCGGCTTCGTCTTCCTGATCCCCTTCCTGCGCTTCTGGATGCAGGGCCGCGTCTCGGCAGAGCTTTGGCCGAAGCTGGCCGGTCTGTTCCTGCTGGGCGGGCTGCAGGGCGGCATCGGCTGGTTCATGGTGAAGAGCGGGCTGGTCGATTCGCCGAACGTCAGCCATTACCGGCTGGCCCTGCATCTCAGCACCGCGATCCTGATCTATGCCCTGCTGCTGCGCACCGCGCTGGGCCTGCTTGACCCGCTGCCGCTGGCCGGCTGGCGGCCGGAGTCGGCGCCGTTGCGCCGCCACGCCCGCTGGGCGCTGGGTTTGGTCGCCGTCACCATCGTCTGGGGTGCCTTCGTCGCCGGATCGGATGCGGGCTTCGCCTACAACACCTTCCCGCTGATGGCCGGCCATTGGATCCCGCCGGAAGTCAACACGCTGACTCCCTGGTGGATCAACCCGTTCGAGAACACCGCGGCGATCCAGCTGATCCACCGCGCGCTGGCGATCCTCACCGGGGTGGTGGTGGTGGTGCTGGCCGCCCGCGTCCTGAACGCCCGCCTGCCCGGCCGCGCCGGCCGCGCCGCGCTGGCGTCGGGCGCCATGGTCCTGCTGCAGATCGCCATGGGCATCGCCACGCTGCTGACCGTGGTGTGGATCCCCATCGCCGCCGCCCATCAGGCCGGCGCGATTCTGGTGGTGTCGATGCTGGTGTGGCTGCTGTTCGAACTGCGTCCGGTGGATTGACCGCTTCGTAGTGCGGCGGCGTTCACGGCAATGCCGTGGATGCCCCCCGTCGGGCCGCGTCAGGCCCCTTCGGCCAGATCGTACATCGCGTCGAGGTCGGCGATCAGGACCTTGTTGCCTTCCTGCAGCGAGATCACCCCGGCGGTCTTCAGCTGGGTGAAGGTGCGGCTGACGGTTTCGGTGGTCAGGCCGAGATAGTCGGCGATGTCGGCGCGGCTCATCGGCACGAAGACCGGGTTCTCCTTGTGGCCGCGGCGGGCGGCGCGCTGCGACAGCATCAGCAGGAAGGAGCAGATCTTCTCCTTCGCCGTCTTGCGGCCGAGCAGAAGCATCTGGTCCTGCGCAGCGGCCAGCTCGTTCGACGCCATGGAGAACAGGCGCCGCTGCATCTTGGGAAATTCCTCCAGCAACGCGTCGATCTTCTTGCGCGGGAAGCGGCAGAGCGAGGCGCTGGTCACCGACTCGGCGGTGTAGGCATAGCTGTCGTTGACAGCCAGCCCCAGGAAATCGCCGGTCACCAGGAAGCCGGTGATCTGGCGGCGCCCGTCCGGCAGCAGCTTGTACAGCTTCACCGTGCCCGACGTGACGTTGTAGAGCGCGTCGGCGGCGTCACCCTCGGCGAACAGGGTGTGGCCAGCGTCGATGCGCACGTTCTGCAGAATGTCGGCAAGACGGCGCAATTCCTCCGGTTCCAGCGCGGCGCATACCGTCAGGCTGCGCACGGGACAGGCCCCGCAGGGATTCATTTCCGTCGCAGCGCTCTTGTCGCGAGCCCGGACCGTATCGAAGGGTGGCATGGAGGAACCCAGCCTTTCATTCCGCATGGGCCCATATTGGTGGCAATCGCTGAGAATCGCAACCTCGCACGCATACAACCCTTTCATTGCCCATACCGGGCCTGTGGCTATTGCCCGCGCGCGGCCTCCGCCGGCTTGGCCGGTTCATGTCCGGCGCGGGCGGGCGGCGGCGGATCGTCGTCGAACAGGACGCGGTGGGCCGCTCCGTCCAGATCGTCGAACTGGCCGGACTTAAGCGCCCACAGAAAGGCCGCCAGCCCCAGACCGCCCAGGCTCAGCGCGATCGCGATCAGATAGAGAAGCTCGTCCATCACCCGAATCCTTGCCCGACACTTCCCGCGCGGCGATGTCCCGCACGGGAAGATCCTTGACGACGGCGCCGCGGGCCAGCCGCAGCGCGTTGAGAATGACGATCAGCGACGACGACGACATGGCCAGCGCCGCCAGCAGCGGCGTCAGCAGCCCCCCCATCGCGAGCGGCACGGCGCACAGGTTATACACCAGGGCGATGCCGAAATTCTGCTTCACCAGCCGGCCGGACCGGCGGGCAACCTCCACCGTCTCGACGATCGGGCGCAGCAGCCGGCCCTGGAACACCACGTCGGCGGCGGTCTGGCTGACGTCCACCGCGGTGGAGGGTGACATCGACACCGCGGCGGCAGCCAGTGCCGGGGCGTCGTTCAGCCCATCGCCGACCATCAGCACGGTGCGGCCCTGCGCCGCCAGTTCGGCCAGTGCCGCGGTCTTGTCGGCCGGAGTCTGCTCGGCCCGCCAGTCGGCGATGCCCAGCCGCTCCGCCACCGCCGCCACCGCGCCCTTGCGGTCGCCCGACAGCAGCTTCACCTCCAGCCCGCGCGCCTTCAGCGCCGTCACGACCGCGGCGGCATCGGGACGCGGGGCGTCGAGGAAGACGATCCGGCGCGGCTCCTCGCCCGGACGGGCCAGCCACAGCTCCGGACCGGCGGCGTCCTCGGCCTCCGGCGGCGCGCCGGTGAAGCGGCGGCTGCCCAGCCGCACCTCGCCGTCCGCCGTCTGCAGGGACAGGCCGGCGCCGGCGATTTCGCGCACGCCCGCGGCCACCGGCACTTCCGGCGCGGCGGCGGCCAGTGCGCGGGCCAGCGGATGGCGGCTGGCCGCGGCGAGCGAGGCCGCCAGCGCCAGATCCTCCGCCGCCAGCCCGTCGAGTTGCGGCACCGGGCGCCCCTCGGTCAGGGTGCCGGTCTTGTCGAACACCACCGTGTCGATGGCGGCGAGCCGTTCCAGCGCGGTCGGGCTTTTCAGCAGGGTGCCCTGACGCATCAGCCGGCCGCTGGCGATCACCTGCACCACCGGCACGGCCAGCGCCAGCGCGCAGGGGCAGGTGATGATCAGCACGGCGATGGCGTTCATCAGCGCGTCCTGCCACACCACCCCGCCCAGCAGCATCCAGGCGGCGAAGGTGGTCAGCGCGGTCAGATGCACGACGGGAGCGTAGAGGCGCGACACCCGGTCGGCGATGGCGACATATTTGGCGCGGCCCTGCTCCGCCACCTCCATCAGCCGGACGATCTCGGCCAGCAGCGTGCCCTCCCCCACCGCGGTGACGGTCAGGCGCAGGGGCGCGGTCAGGTTCAGGGTGCCGGCGAAGACCTGATCGCCCGGCCGCGCGGTGCCCGGCACCGTCTCGCCGGTGATGAGCGCGGTGTCGAGGTCGGACACGCCGTCGGACACCCGGCCGTCGACGGGGATGCGCTCGCCGGCCGCGACCAGGATCATGCTGCCGGGGCCGACCTGCTCCGGCGCCACCACGGCACTGGTCCCGTCCTCGTTCAGGATGGTGACGGCGTTGGCGCGCAGGCCCAGCAGCTGTTCCGCCGCCGACCGCGCCCGGCCGCGCGCCCGCTGGTCGAGATAGCGGCCGATCAGCAGGAAGAACAGCAGCATCACCGCGCCGTCGAAATAGGCGTGCTCGCCGCTGTGGATCGTCTCGAACAGGCTCATGCCGGTGGCGAGCAGGACACCGATGGTGATCGGTACGTCCATGTTGGTGCGGCCGTGGCGCAGGGCCGACAGCGCCGAGCGCGCGAAGGGACGCAGCGCATAGGCGATGGCCGGCATGCAGATCAGTGCGGAAACCCAATGCATCAGGTCGCGGGTGGCGGTGCCCATGCCCTGGCTGTGGCCGGCCCAGACCGACACCGACAGCAGCATGACGTTGCCCATGGCGAAGCCCGCCACCGCCATGGCGCGCAGCAGTTCCTTCTCGCTTTTGGCCTGGGCGCCGCCCAGCCGCTCCGGGTCGAAGGGCACGGCGCGGTATCCCAACTGCGCCACGGTGCCGACCACCGCGTTGGCGTCGGTCTCCTTCGGATTCCAGCGCACCGTCAGCCGGCGCGTGGTCATGTTCATCCGGGCCTGACCGATGCCCGGCTGGCGGCTGAGCGCCGATTCGATCAGCCAGACGCAGGCCGCGCACTGCATGCCGTCGACCATCAGGTGCAGACTGCGGCTGCCGTCGGACTCCTCGCGCGCATGCGGCTCGTAATCGGCCGCCGGGGCATCGTCCGGGCGCAGCGGGCGGGCGGTGGGATCGACGCTGCGGCGCTCGTAATAGCGCTCCAGCCCCAGACCGCGGACGAGGTCGTAGGCGGCGGCGCAGCCGGTGCAGCAGAAGGGACCCGCACCATCGGCGGCGGTCGTGGCACTGGCGTTCGCGGCACCGGCACCAGCCTGTGCGCCCTCGCCCAGCTCTTGTCCGCAATGGAGGCAGACGGTCATCTCATCGTCACCCTGACTGTCCCGGTCGCGGCGTCGTCGCCGCCGTCACTGCACCCAGACGCGCTTCTGGTCCTGATAATCGCCGGTGGCGTGGGTGATGACGAAGCGCATGTCCCACTGGCCTTCCAAATCCAGCTCCACCGGGGCGCCATAGCGGCCCTCGCCCAGATAGGGCAGCGTCAGGGTCTTGTCGTGGCCTTCGGAGATCGGACGGATCATCGTCACGGTGACGGTGGCGTCCTTCAGGACCTGGCCCTGCTTGTCGCGGGCGGTGATGGCGATCACGGCCTTGCGCGGTTCGGTGCTGGTGAATTGGGGCTCGACCTGCCAGCCGCGCTCCGCCTGGGCACGGGCGCCGGCGAGGTCGTTGTTGTAGCCAAGACCCTTGATGAAGTGGTTCTCGGTCTCGATCCCGGTCCAGCTCGACACCGCGTAATGGACCATGACCCCGTTCACCGCCAGGACGACCATGAAGACGCCCACGAAGATCCAGGGGATGTACCATCCCGGCTGGCGCGGTGCTTTCACATGCTTCGGCGAGGCGGGGCGGTTTCCGGTGGTGGTGCTCATGCTCATGGTCGGTGGCTGCCCTTCGACTGGTCGGCTGCTTTCGATCTGCGGCGCTTGATCGACGATGTGTGTGGCCGGTCGGAGGCACTATGGCGACCGATTGCCGCAGGTACATTGCGATGGATCAAATGACAGGAAGTTAACGAAGCGGCCGTCCGACCGCCAGTTGCGCATAAGAAAAAGGCGCCGGGGAGTGCCCCCCCCGACGCCTTTTCGGTCAGTTCCGAACCAGTTCCCCAGTCGGACGGCTTACTTGCCGCCGCCCAGGTTGTGGACGTAGACCGCCAGCGACTTGATCGTCGCGTCGTCCAGACGCTTGGACCAAGCCGGCATCACGCCGGCGCGGCCGTTGGTCACCGTCTCCATCAGCGTCGCCTTGTCGCCGCCGTAGAGCCAGTTGGCCTGCTTCAGCGGCGGGGCGCCGACGCCGTCGACGCCGGCGGCAACCGAACCCTGGGCTGCGTCGCCGTGGCAGGCGGCGCAGTTCTCGTCATAGACGGTCTTGCCCTTGGTGACCTTGCCCGCATCGGCAGGCTTGCCGTTCAGCGACAGAACATAGTCCGTCACCTGATCGATCTGGTCGCGGTTGAGGATGCCGTCCTTGCCGAAGGCCGTCATGCCGGTGCCCGGCGTGCCGCGGGTGTCGCCATCGTCAGACCGGATGCCGTGCTGGATGGTCTTGTAGATGTCGGCCGAGGCACCGCCCCACAGCCACACGTCGTCGGCCAGCGTCGGGAAGCCCTTGGCACCCTGGCCGCCGGCGCCGTGGCAGGCGGCGCAGTTCTCGTTGAAGTACGACCGGCCGCCGGCCATCGCGAAGCCCAGCAGGTCCTTGTCCTTCTGGATTTCGTCGACCGACTTGGCGGCGATGGCGGTCAGGTACTTGGCCTGGCCGGCCTTCGCTTCCGCCAGCTTGGTGTCCAGCTCCTCGCGCTGGGAATAGCCGAGGATGCCCTTCGTGTAGGTCTTGCCCAGCGGCCAGGCCGGGTAGAACACGTAGTAAATCATCGCCCAGGCGATGCAGACGTAGAAGAGATACAGCCACCACTTCGGCAGCGGATTGTTCAGCTCGCGCAGTCCATCCCACTCGTGGCCGGTGGTCTCGACGCCGGACAGCTCGTCCTTGTAATTCTGTGCCATGGTCTAAAGCTCCTGACCATCATCCTTGAGCGGGATCTGGGCGGCGTCGTCGAAGGTGCGGCGGTTGCCGGGCCACATGGCGTAAACCAGGATGCCCGTCAGCAGCAGCATCAACCACACCGTCCAGAAGGACCGAAGCATCACCGTGATCGAATCCAAGTCCATGGATTCCTCCCCCGATTACTGCTGCAGCTGCTTGGACTGGTACTTGGTGAAGTCCACCATGGTGCCCAGCACTTGCAGGTAAGCAACCAGAGCGTCCATTTCGGTGACGGTCTTGCTGCCGGTGAAGTTCGCGACCACGGCCTTCGGGTAGCGCTTCGTCAGGCCGGCGGTGTCACCGTCCGGATTCTTCTGCGCTTCCAGATCGGCCTTGGCGTTGGCGATCTGCTCGTCGGTGTAGGGCACCCCGACGATCTTCAGGGTCTTCAGGTGGTCGGCGATGTCGCCGTAGCTCAGCGGACGGTCCTTCATCCAGCCGTAGGTCGGCATGATCGACTCCGGCACGACCGCGCGCGGGTTCACCAGATGGGCGACCTGCCAGTCGTTGGAGTACTTGCCGCCGACGCGGGCCAGATCGGGACCGGTGCGCTTGGAGCCCCACTGGAACGGATGGTCGTACATCGACTCAGCCGCCAGCGAGTAGTGACCATAGCGTTCGACCTCGTCACGGAACGGACGGATCTGCTGGCTGTGGCAGTTGTAGCAGCCTTCGCGGAAGTAGATGTTCTGCCCGGCCAGCTCGAGCGGGGAGTAGGGACGGACCCCCTCCACCTTCTCGATGGTCGATTCGATCGTGAAGAGCGGGACGATCTGAACCAGACCGCCGATCGACACGGTGATCAGCACGAGCACGATCAGCAGAAGGGTATTCCGCTCGATCAGGTCGTGGCTGAAGCCCTTTTTATCCTGAGCCATTTCTCGCATCCTTCCCTAGCGTCAGGCCGCGCCGACCGTCGCCTTGTGCGGCGTGGTGACATAGGGCTTCTCGATGCGGACATCGCCCTTCGCCGTGCGCCACAGGTTGTAGACCATGATGAGAGCGCCGGTGACGAACAGGACGCCGCCCATCGCGCGGATCACGTAGAACGGGTGCATCGCCGCGACGGTCTCCACGAAGGAGTACTGCAGGAAGCCCAGGTTGTCGTAAGCGCGCCACATCAGGCCCTGCATGATGCCCGACACCCACATGGCGGTGATGTACAGCACGATGCCGATGGTGGCGGTCCAGAAGTGGTAGCTGACCAGACGCAGGCTGTAGAGCTGCGAGCGCTTCCACAGCACCGGAACCAGATAATAGATCGCGCCGAAGGAGATGAAGGCGACCCAGCCGAGCGCGCCGGAGTGCACGTGGCCGACGGTCCAGTCGGTGTAGTGCGACAGGGCGTTGACCGGCTTGACCGACATCAGCGGGCCTTCGAAGGTCGACATGCCGTAGAAGGCGACCGACGTGACCAGGAAACGCAGGACCGGGTCGGTGCGCAGCTTATCCCAGGCACCCGACAGGGTCATGATGCCGTTGATCATGCCGCCCCAGGACGGCATCCACAGCATGATGGAGAAGGTCATGCCCAGCGTCTGCGCCCAGTCCGGCAGGGAGGTGTAGTGCAGGTGGTGCGGGCCGGCCCAGATGTAGAGGAAGATCAGGGTCCAGAAGTGGACGATCGACAGGCGGTAGGAATAGACCGGCCGCTCGGCGCGCTTGGGCACGAAATAGTACATGATGCCCAGGAAGCCGGCGGTCAGGAAGAAACCGACCGCGTTGTGGCCGTACCACCACTGCACCATCGCGCTCTGCACGCCCGACACGTAGGTGTAGGACTTCATGCCGAACAGCGACACCGGAACGTTGACGTTGTTGCCGATGTGCAGGATTGCGACGGTCAGGATGAACGCCATGAAGAACCAGTTCGCCACATAGATGTGCGACTCGCGCCGCGTCATCACGGTGCCGATGAACTGGACCGCATAGAGCACCCAGACGACCGTCAGGTACAGGTCGAGGATCCACTCCGGCTCGGCGTATTCCTTGCCCTGGGTGAAGCCCAGGACATAGCTCAGCGCCGCGAGCACGATGAAGACGTTGTAGTTCCAGAAGATGAACTTCGCCAGCCCTTCGCCCCCGAAGAGATGCTGGCGGCAAGTCCGCTGGACCGAATAGAGCGAGGTGGCGAGCAGCACGTTGCCGCCGAACGCGAAGATCACGGCCGAGGTGTGGACCGGGCGCAGGCGCCCGAAGCTCGTCCACTCCAGCCCGAGATTAAGCGCCGGGAAGGCCAGCTGCAGAGCGATGAAGGTGCCGGCCAGGAAACCGACCACGCCCCAGAACACTGCAGCGATAACGAAGAGTCGGATGGCGTCCTCATGGTAACGCACGTCTTCCGACACCCGCTGGCTGCCCAGGGTGGCCCCTGAAGTCAGAGTCGCTGATGTCATAAATCTCTCCCGTTTGCCCCGGGCGGCCGTGGGGCCGCGCCTTCTGGGTTGCACCACCACTGGGTACGTACTGTTAAGGAGCGGGACAGGTTGCACTCGGAAATGCCGAGAGGGACGCCGGGCGCGCCTGTCTCCAATGGACGCCACTATGTGTATGGGGGGGTTCAGCAACATTGATCTACGTCAACGACCCTTGCGGCCAGGGCCTGCCATCGTTCAGTGTCCTTGCAATCGGCCGGACTGAAATGGACGACAGTTTCATCGCCAAACCCCTTGGTCGGCGCCAAATCGACCAGGCCTATCCGCTGGTCTGCGCCATCGCACCGGGCCTGGGGGTCGACCAATGGCGCGCATTTGCCGCAGCGCTGCTCGACAGCGCAACCGTGGGCAGCAGCCCCAAGGGCGGGGGAGGCGCCGGGACGGACGGCCTGCCCGCGGCCAGGGGCATCATGACCGTGCAGAACGCCCAAGGGTACATGCACGGCCTGTTCTCCTACGCGGTGGAGGCGCAGCTGCTCCATGGCCGGACGCTGTGCGTCGACAACTTCGTCGTGCTCGACCTGTTCGACGTCGCCGGCCCCGCCGAGACTCTGCTGCAGGCGATGGAGGGGCTGGCGCGGCGGCTCGGCTGCGCCGCCATCCACACCACCCTGCCGGAGCGCTACATGCAGCGGGACTCCCGCCGCAACCCGATCCCCGACTGCTTCCGCACCGAAGGCCACCGGCAGGAGACGGTTCGTTTCTGCAAGGATCTGGTCGTGGTCAACGACAACGCCCCCGACCTGCCGGGCGGCACCCTGCGCGCCGAGTAGGTGGGCCCGAGTAGATGGACGGGGCAGGCAGCCATTGCGCGCCGGCGATTTGCCGCTAGGATGCGGCCATGAGCGACACCGGCACCAAACCCGTCAAGAAATACCCGCCCATCCATTTGCAGGCCGGCCGCCAGCGGCGCGTCATGCATGGACATCCCTGGGTCTATTCCAACGAAGTCCAGATGGACAGCATCGCCAAGGCGGTGCCGCCCGGCAGCCCGGTGCGGCTTCTGGACCCCGGCGGGACGCCGCTGGGCATCTACACCTTCAATCCGCACACGCTGATCGCCGCCCGGTTGCTGTCGAACGACCCGGCGACCGTGGTGGACCACGCCTTCATCGCCGGCCGGCTGCGCCGCGCGGTGGAATTGCGCGACCGGCTGTTCTCCCGCCCCTTCTACCGCGTCGTCCACGCCGAGGCCGACGGTCTGCCCGGCCTGATCGTCGACCGTTTCGACGATGTGGTGACGGTCCAGGCCAACTCCGTCTTCATGGACAGCCGGATCGACGACATCCTGGCCGCCATCGACGAGGTGATGGCGCCGCGCGCGGTCATCCTGCGCAACGACGGCAGCCAGCGCGCGCTGGAAGGGCTGACGGAGGAGACCCGGCTGGCCAAGGGCGAGATCGACGGCTCGATCCGCCTTGAAGAGAACGGCGTGACCTTCTTCGCCAACCCGCTGGACGGGCAGAAGACCGGCTGGTTCTACGACCAGCGCGACAACCGCGCCTTCATCGCCTCGCTGGCCAAGGGCGGCCGGGCCATCGACTTCTACAGCTACAACGGCGGTTTCGGCATCCAGTGCGCGGTGGCCGGCGCCACCCATGTGGTCGCGGTCGACCGCTCCGCCCTGGCCCTGGAGAACGCCACCCGCGCCGCCGAGGCGAACGGCGTCGCCAACCGCTTCGAGGCACGCAAGGCCGATGCCTTCCAGGAGATGGAACGGCTGATCGAGGCCGGCGAGACCTTCCAGGTGGTGGTGGCCGATCCGCCGGCTTTCGTGAAGTCGAAGAAGGATCTGGCGGTCGGCTGCCGCGCCTATCGCAAGATGGCGCGCCTGGCCGCGAAGATCACGGCGCCGGGCGGCTTTCTGCTCTGCGGGTCGTGCAGCCACAATGTCGATCCGCCGACCTTCGCCGAACAGGTCGCCCGCGGCCTGCACGACGCCGGCCGCACCGGCCGCATCCTGCGCAGCGCCGGCGCCGGCCCCGACCACCCGGTTCACCCGCACCTGCCGGAGTCGGCCTATCTGAAGGCGATCGTCCTGCAGCTGGATTGATGCGAAGGGGGAGGCTGCGGCAGCCTCCTCACCGCTCGAACAGGCCGACCAGTTCCACATGGGCCGACCACAGGAACTGGTCGACCGGCCAGAGCTTCACCAGGCGATAGCCGCCATCCACCAGCACCCGCGCGTCGCGGGCGAAGCTGGCGGGATTGCAGGACACCCCCACCACCCGCGGCACCTTGGCTCCGGCGAGCGCTGCCGCCTGGGCCGCCGCCCCGGCACGCGGCGGGTCGAACACCACCGCGTCGTAGCGGTTGAGGTCCTTCGCCCCCAGCGGGTTCTCGAACAGGTCGCGCCGCTCCACCGTCAGCCGCAGCCCCTGCACTGCGCGGCCGAGCGCCGTCACCGCCGCCTCGTCACCCTCCACCGCATGAACCGCCGCCTGTTGCGCAAGCGGAATGGAAAAGGTGCCGATGCCGGCGAACAGGTCGGCGATGCGGGACGCCTGCCCCAGCCCTTCGCGCACCGCCGCCACCAGGGCCGCCTCGCCCTCGGCACTGGCCTGCAGGAAGGCGCCGGGCGGCGGCTGGATCGGAACGCCTGCGAAACGGATGAAGGCCGGCCGGCGGTTCGCCACCGGCTCCGCCGCCGCGCGGTCGGTGGGCTGCCAGGCGATGCGGGCGATGCGCTCCGGCTCGAAAGCGACCAGCGCCTCGCGGGCCTCACGGTCCAGGCTGCGCGGCCCGACCAGCAGCAGGTCGACCCCGCCCTCCAGGTCGGTCAGCACCACGTCGGCGTCGCCGCCGTCCGGCAGGATCTCCGCCAGCACGGCGCGCAGAGGCTCCACCAGGGCGAACAGGCGGGGCGCCAGGATCGGGCACTCCTCCAGATCGACCAACCGGTGGCTCTGCCGTTCGTTGAAGCCGAACCAGACACGCTTGCCGCGTTTCAGCGCCGCGAAGCGGGCGCGGCGGCGGGCGCCGGCGGGCGTACGCGCCAGCGGCTCCAGCACGACCTCGCCCAGCCCGACCCGCTCCAGCGCACCGCGCACCATCCCGCTGTTCCAGGCGGCGTACGTCGCATCGTCCATCTGCTGGAGCGTACAGCCGCCGCAGCGGCCGAAATGGCGGCAGGGCGGCGTCTGGCGGCCGGGACCGGCCTCAAGAACCTCAAGCAGGTCTGCCCGTACGCCTTCCCCCTTCCCGTCACCCTCCGCGACACGTACACGCACGCGGTCACCGGTCACCGTGTAGGGCACGAACAGGCGCAGGCCCTCGGCGAACGCGATCCCGTCGCCGCGCGCACCGACATCGGCGATGGCGACCTCCATCTCCCGCATTTCGGCGGGTAACTGGGCGGTCTTGCGGGCGGGCGGGCGTCCCTTGGCGAAGGGGCGCTTGCCGGAAGGGCGCTGGGGGGAGCGCGTCATGGCGGGGATCCGTCGGGGTGCGGGGGTTATTGCGCCTCCCTTTACGCTTCCAGCAGCTTGGCGCGCAACGGTTCCGGGATCGGGGTCGGGCGATGGGCCGCCTTGTCGACGATCACCGCCACCGCTTCCTGGGTGGCGATGCAGCGGTCGCCCAGGAAGATGGCGCAGCCCAGCGTGATGGAACTGGTGCCGACCCGCAGCGTCCGCGCGCCGATCCGCACGGTGTTGGGATAGAGCAGTTCCGCCTTGTATTCGATCAGGCTGCGGGCCAGCACGACCGTCCAGGGATCCTCGTCGCGGAAGCCGCCGGCGCCATGCAACAGGGCAATACGCGCCTGTTCGAAGAAGACGCCGATGGCGTTGTTGTTGACGTGTCCCACGGCGTCCAGGTCGTTGAAGCGCACGCGCTCCTCCCACCAGAAGCGGTAGAGGTCGGGGCTGGTCAGGTCGGGCGTCCTGGTCATGCTGTCTCTCTTGCCGTATAGGTCAACGCATCTCCGGACTGTGGCGTATGGTCCGGGGCGGCGCAAGCCCGGCCTCCCGTTTCGCGGCCTCTATTTGCGGCCGGGACAGCGAATTCCCGCGCCAATCGCCGATTGGGCGTGTTATTGGAGTCGGACCAACCCTCCGCAACGGACCGGACGATGAGCAAGGACACCACCAACCAGACGGCCGAGGCGCTGTTCGAAAAGGCGCTGTCGATCGCCGAAAAGCACCTGGATGAGGCGATCAAGGAAGGTGGCCCGCTCGGCCCCTACATCGCCGTCGCCATGATCGAGGCCGCGGTGAACGCCGCCGTGGATGAGACCAGCCACGAAGACGTCATCGACATGCTGCGCGACCTCGCCGCCCAGATCGAGGCCGACGCCGACGAGGCGGAAGAGGACTGACGAACAGGCGGTTGCCCCTCAAGCGACTGCGGACCCTGCCTGCCGGCGCGCCTCGCGCCGGCGCAAGGCCTCGTAGACGACGGCGCCCAGGATGGTCAGCGCGATCAGCACCAGCGACAGCGCGTTGACCGCCGGGGTCAGCCCGGTGCGCACCTTGGTCGCGATATAGACGGTCAGGGTGGTGTCCAACCCGCGCACGAACAGCGTGGTGTTGTAGTTCTCGAAGCTCTGCAGGAAGGCCAGCAGGGCTGCCGACAGGATTGCCGGCATCAGGTACGGCAGCGTGATGCGCCGGAACACCTGCCCATGGCTGGCGCCGAGGTCGAGCGCGGCCTCTTCCAGCACCGGATCGAACCGCTCCAGCCTTGCCGAGAACAGCAGCATGGCATAGGCGGCGATGAAGCTGGACTGCGCGACCACCGTCAGGAACAGCCCGCCGCTGACCCCGAACCACTCCCGCCAGAACACCAGGGTCGAGATGCCGACGATCACCCCCGGCGTCAGCAGCGGCGACACCATCAGCGCGTAGAGGAAGGTCTTGGCCCGGCTGTGCAGCCGGTCGAGCAGCAGCGCCGCCGCCAGCCCCAGCGGCACCGCCAGCGCGATCACCCCCGCCCCGACGATCAGGCTGGTGCCCAGCGCCGCCCACATGCGCTGGTCCTCCCACAATGCCTGGAACCAGCCCAGCGTGAAGCCCATCCAGGGTGTGACGGTGGGAAAGCGGCTGCTGTTGAAGGTCGCCGCCGCCATGATGCCCAGCGGCAGGAACAGATAGCAGAAGAACAGCACCAGATAGGCGCCGGTCAGCAGGCGGCGGAGTCGGGCGGCGGTCATGTCGGCCTTCTCATGAACGGCGGGCTCATTTCGCGATATCCGCCAGCCCGACACGGAACAGCCGCATCGCGCCGAGGATGAAGCCGATGCACAGCACCAGCAGGATGAAGGCGTAGGCCGCCCCCTGGTTCCAGTTCCCGCCCTCGAAGAACCAGTTGTAGATGATCTCGGTGAACCAGCGGCTGTTCGGCCCGCCCAGCAGCGCCGGCACGGCATAGCTGCCGGCGGCCAGCATGAAGGTCATGATGCAGCCGACGGCGATACCCGGCTTCGCGTGGGGCAGCACGATGCGGCGGTGGATGCGCGGCCAGCCGGCGCCCAGGTCCCGCGCCGCCTCGATCTGGTTGCGGTCCAGCGATTCGATGGCGTTGTAGAGCGGGAAGACCATGAACAGGATGTAGACGTAGACCATCCCGACGATCACCCCGCCGTCGCCGCCCAGGAAGCGCTGCGGCTCGTCGATGATGCCAAGCCCCAGCAGAATGGCGTTCAGCGGCCCATTGAACGCCAGGATGATGTACCAGGAGAAGGTACGCAGCAGCTCGTTGATCCAGAAGGGCACGACCAGCATCAGGATCAGCAGCGGCAATCGCCGCTTCGGCGCCACCTGCGCCAGATAGAAGGCGACCGGATAGCAGACCGCCAGCGTGGTCGCGGTGACCAGCGCGCTGGCCCAGATCGTCTTCAGGAAGATCGCCAGATGGATCCGGTTGGTCCACAGCGTCAGGTAATTCTTGACCGTGAACACGTCCTCCGGCCCGCCGATCTTGGACGGCGGCAGCGATGGCCGGAAGGAGAAGCCGATCATCATCAGCTGCGGCAGCACCACCAGCAGCGCCAGCCACAGCGCCACCGCCAACAGGATCATTCCGGTCAGGACCGGGCCGTACCGGCGAAGAACCTCCGTCATTCGGGCGCTGCTCCAGCCTGTGGGACCGGTTTGACGCCTAACATGAGGATTCCCGACGGCGCAAGCGCGGCTATATGACGATGACGTTCAGCCGAATGGCTGCCCGGTCAGCCCAGATTGTGCTTGGCCACCACCGCGGCGAAGTCGTCGCCGAAATGCTCGCCGACGCGGATGACGGAGACGCCGTACGGGATCTCCTTCAGCGACGGGTGGTCGAGGTTCAGCGAGGTCAGCAGCGCCATCGGCACATGCTGGGTCACGCTCATGGCGCGCAGGCCGCGGATCAGGTCCAGGCCGGACAGCCCGTCCATCACCATCGAGGCGATGACCATGTCCGGCGGCACGCGCACGGCGAGGCTGATCGATTCGATCGGGTCGGTCACCGTCATGGTGCGGAAGCCGCAGGCCGCCAGCTCCGTCCCCAGCTTCTTGGCGACGACCTTGGACGGGGTGACCAGCATGATCTCGACGTTGCGGACGTCGACGTCGGTGACCTGGAACTCATAGCGCACCGGCAGGGCGCGGATGATCCGGTTTGTCTCGGCCAGCAACGGCTGTTCGGCGCGGTCGACCAGTTCGGAGATGCGGTCGATGAAGATCTGGGCGTCGACCAGCTGCTTTTCGTCCAGCCGCTTCAGGCCGCTGAGGTAATCCTCCAGCCGGTGGGCGACGAGGCTGACGGTGGGATAGCCGAAGCTGGTGCCCATGCCCTTGAAATTATGGGCTTCCAGCCGCAGGACGCCGATGGTGTCCGTATCGCTGCGCTCGCCCTTCACGCGGTCCGTCAGCGTCGCGTTCATCAGCTCCAGCCGATCGCGCGCGTCGTCCACGAACTCCATGCGCAAGCGGTCTTCGAGGTCGTCGGTCGACAGGGACGAGGCCATGGAGAGGATTCCGGCTGAGGAAAGAGGTACCCCGAAGGTACACCAAAACCGGACGCCGAAACAGACGCGGCGCGCCCCTATTTGATGAGGACGCGCCGAGCGAAATAAAGCCTCAGGTCCCGCAGGGGATCAGGGCCGGGAAATCAGAGCCGGGAGAGCAGTTCCTGAAACCACGCCAGACGCTCTTCCGTCTGGGTGATGTCCCGGTCCAGCCAGGAGGCGAAATGGCCGTCGCTGCCGACGTCCGCCCGCTTCAGGTCGCCCAGCCGCGCCAACTCGGCCTCGCAGAGCGCAACGAGATTGTCGATCTGGTCGCGCTGCGACTCGACGTCCAGCAGATGCAGGAAGCGCAGCTTCAGCGCGATGACCAGCTTGTTCAGCCCGTCGGCCGACGGCGCGCGGACATTGGCGCGCATCAGCGTGTCGAACTCCGCCCGGCCGGTTTCGGTCGGACCGAGCAGGGCGTTGTCTTCCATGCCGCTGCCGTCCAGCGCCTCGATCAACCCCTCGTAGCGCAGCATCTCCAGCGAGGTGCCCATCAGGTCCAGCGACGGACCCATCATGCGATCGAGGAAATGACGGACGGAACCGGCCAGATCGGCGTAGCGCAATGGTCCGACCTGGATCAGCGTGCCCAGGACGACGAGGCGCACGGCCTCCTTCGGCATCAGCGAGTTGTCACGGTACATGGCGAACCCCCTGGGCGATGCCCCGGTTTACAGGATGGACGGCACGGTCACAGCCGGCCCGCAGCGAGAAAACTGCGAACCGGTCGCAACACTACCCCTCAAAGTAGGGATGTGCGTGTCATCTGTCCAGGGGGCAAAACGTCCCTACCGCCAAAGGGGTTTTCCTGAGCGCCCCGCTCAGGCGGCGAGCCGCAGGTCCAGCCGGCTCCAGACATCCAGCAGCGCATCGACCAGCATGCCCATCTGCGCGTCGGTGTGCAGCGGGGTCGGGGTGAAGCGCAGCCGCTCCGTCCCGCGCGGGACGGTGGGGTAGTTGATCGGCTGGACGTAGATGTTGTGCCGGTCCAGCAGTTCGTCGGACGCGCGCTTGCAGCGGTGGGCGTCGCCGACCATCAGCGGCACGATGTGGCTGACCGACGGCATCACCGGCAGGCCGGCGTCGGCGAACATCCGCTTCAGCGTGGCGGCGCGCTCCTGGTGCCGGGTCCGCTCGGTCTGGCTGTTCTTCAGGTGACGGATGGAGGCCAGCGCGCCCGCCGCCAGCACCGGCGACAGCGAGGTGGAGAAGATGAAGCCGGCTGCGAAGCTGCGGACGCAGTCGATCAGCGCGGTGGAGCCGGTGATGTAGCCGCCCTGGACGCCGAAGGCCTTGCCCAGCGTGCCTTCGACGATGGTCAGCCGGTCCATGGCGCCGTCGCGCTCGGCCACGCCGGCGCCGCGGGCGCCGTACATGCCGACGGCGTGCACCTCGTCCAGATAGGTCATGGCGCCATGCTTGTCGGCGACGTCGCACAGGTCATGGATCGGGGCGATGTCGCCGTCCATCGAATAGACGCTTTCGAACGCCACCACCTTGGGCCGGCCGGGGGCGATGCCGGACAGCAGCTCGTCCAGGTGCTTGGGGTCGTTGTGGCGGAAGATGTGCTTCTCGGCGCCCGAATTGCGGATGCCGGTGATCATCGAGTTGTGGTTCAGCGCGTCCGACAGGATCACGCAGTTGGGCAGGATCTTGCCCAGCGTGGTCAGCGTCGCGTCGTTCGACACATAGCCCGAGGTGAAGAGCAGCGCCGCTTCCTTGTGGTGCAGGTCGGCCAGTTCGCGTTCCAGCAGCACATGGTAGATGTTGGTGCCGGAGATGTTGCGGGTGCCGCCGGCGCCGGCACCGACCTGATCCAGCGCGTCGTGCATCGCCTTCATGACGCTGGGGTGCTGGCCCATGCCGAGATAGTCGTTGGAGCACCAGACCGTGACCGGGCGCTCGCGCCCGTTGGAATCGCGGAAGGTCGCCGTCGGGAAATTTCCCGCATGGCGTTCCAGATTGGCGAACACCCGGTAGCGGCCGTCCTGCTTCAGGGTCGCAATCTGGTTGCGGAAGAAAGTTTCGTAATCCATCGCGCGTTCCCGTTCGCGTTCGTCCACTAAGGATCGGCTGCACCGGTTGAAGGCATATGGGCTAGGCCATTCGGTCGGCGCATCGAAGAGGATGGCATGATCCTTTCCGTCACGCCACCCGGCATTGATCGAAATCAAGCCAATGTCATATGGGACCTTCGCACAAGTGGCAGGCTCCCATGTCCTGCGGATGCCGCATGTCGGCTTCCCGCCGACAGTCCGGCCGCACGGCGATGACTTGACCGAAGCGGCAATTGTATGGGCGGGAACTTTCCGCATAACCATGACTGCAGTCGGGGAATACGTGCGTATGCCTGCGCCGCCCCCCGGCGGCCGAACCCGGTTGCGGCGTACACAGCGACACGTTCTGGAGTTGCAGGCTTTTTCAACAAATCTGTTGAAGGGGAAAAACTATCGCTGCCATCATCCCCTGCGCGCATGCCAGCAGGGAGGGCAAGATGGCGAAGCGGATCGTCCTGTGTTTCGACGGCACCTGGAACACGCCGGGCAGCGGCAATCAGCCGGACAAGGACAACGAGGCGGCGACCAACGTCTGGAAATTTTACAAGTCGGTACTCGACAACGCCCCCGACGGCACGGCGCAGGTCAGTTTCTACGATTCCGGCGTCGGCACCGATGACAAGGGCGGGTTCCTCCACGACTGGTTCGACAAGGTCTTCGGCGGCGCCTTCGGCCTCGGCATCGACAAGAAGATCAAGGACGGCTACCGCTTCCTCGCCTCGCACTACAACGACGGCGACCATGTCTTCATCCTGGGCTTCTCGCGCGGTGCCTACACCGCCCGCAGCCTCGTCGGCCTGATCCGCAATGCCGGGCTGCTGCCGGCCGACAAGCTGGACCAGACCGACGCGGCCTATGCGCTCTACCGCAAGCGGGACGACGGCCCCGACGTGGGCGAGGCGAAGCAGTTCCGCGATACCCATGGGTCGGCGCTGATCCCCATCCATTTCCTCGGCGTCTGGGACACGGTGGGCGCGCTCGGCGTGCCGCTTGGCATCTGCGCGCATCTGGACGAGGAGCTTTACGGCTTTCACGATACCGAACTCAGCAGCCTTGTCCGCAACGCCTTCCAGGCGCTGGCGATCGACGAGCACCGCAAGACCTTCGCCGCCAACCTGTGGGACCCGAAGAACAAGCCGGCACAACGGATGGAACAGCGCTGGTTCGCCGGCTGCCATTCGAACGTCGGCGGCGGCTATGACGACGACAGGCTGTCGGACATCACGCTGAAATGGATGATGGAGCACGCCGAGACCTGCGGGCTGGCCATCGACCCCATCTGGGTGCCGGAGGTGACGCCCGACAACGCGCTGGGCGCCATCGTGGATTCCTACGCCCGCTTCCTGGACGGGATCGGCAAGCTGGCGGAGCCGCGCCATTACCGCCCGGTCTGCGTCTTGCCCTACAGCGAGGAGAACCTGCACGCATCGGTGCCGCAACGCGCCGCCAGCGATGCGGGTTATGCGCCGCCCAACATCGGCTACCGCAAGGCGCTGGTCCAGTTCGATGCCGCGCGGGCAGAAGAGCCGGCCACGGCCGGCTGACCGGCCGACGAAAAACGGGGCGGAGCCGTCCTCCGGCGCCCGCCCCGTTCTACGATGACCTGAACCGATCCTTACTTGGTGCCGAACATGCGGTCGCCGGCATCGCCCAGGCCGGGAACGATGTAGGCGTCCTCGTTCAGGTGGCTGTCCAGCGCCGCTGTGAAGACCTTCACGTCCGGGTGCGACTCATGGAAGCGGCGCACGCCCTCGGGCGCGGCGACCAGCGCCATGAAGCGGATGTTGTCGTCGTCGACGCCATGGCGGTTCAGCACGTCGCAGGCATGGGCGGCGGAGTTGCCGGTCGCCAGCATCGGGTCGACGACGATGAACAGCCGCCCTTCGGCCGGCGGCAGCTTCACCAGATATTCGTGCGGCTGCTTGGTGTCATGGTCGCGGTAGAGGCCGATATGTCCCTCGCGCGCCGACGGCACCAGCTCCAGCAGCCCGGCCGACATGCCGAGCCCGGCGCGCAGCACCGGCACGACCGCCAGCTTCTTGCCCAGGATCACCGGGGCGTCCATCGGCTGCAGCGGCGTCTCGATCCGCTCGGTGGTCAGCGGGATGTCGCGCGTCAGCTCATAGCCCATCAGCAGGGAGATCTCGCGCAGCAGGGTACGGAACCCGCCGGTCGACCGCTCCTTGTTCCGCATATGGGTCAGTTTGTGCTGGATCAGCGGATGGTCGAGGACGAACAGGTTGGGAAATTCGGGCAGGGTGCGCATGGAATCCGGATCACGGCTGACGGTAAGGTTATCGCGATCCTAGCGCGTCAGGGGGGCCGGGGCCAAGGGGGCTGACCTGCGGGGCGCTACTTGTCCCTACCCCCGCCCCGCCTTCGCCGCCGCCGGCTTCGGCTCCGGACGGTCGATGCCGTAGCGGATCACGCGGTTGCGGCCGGAATTCTTCGCCTGATAGAGCGCGCGGTCGGCGCAGACCACCAGATCGTCGACGGTCAGGTCGGACACCGCCTCCACCAGCCCGAAGGACGCGGTGACGGGAATCATCCGGCCGTCGGGCAGCACCACCGGCGAGCGCATCAGGTCGACGCGCAGCCGTTCGATCACTTCATAACCCTCGTCCAGCCTGGTTTCCTTCAGGCAGACCAGGAACTCCTCGCCGCCCATGCGAAAGGCCTCGTCGAAGCTGCGGACGCCGCGGCTGATGACGGCGGCGGTGGCGGCCAGCACCCGGTCGCCGATGTCGTGGCCGTAGCTGTCGTTGATGCCCTTGAACTTGTCGATGTCGCACAGCGCGACGCAGAAGGGCTGGCCGGTGCGGCGGTAGCGGTTGTGCTCGCGCTCCAGCGCCTCGCCCATGCCGCGCCGCGTGCGCAGGCCGGTCAGCGGATCCAGGCCGGACGCGGCGGCGGCGAAGGCGCGCTCCATCCGGCGCAGATGCAGCATGAACTCCTCGAACCGGCCGACCACCCCCTCGAACTCGGCTTCGGTCGGCAACTCGCCGCCGGACGACTTCAGCAGGATCAGCCGGGCCTGCCGGTGCATCTGCTCGTGCAAGGTCGCCAGCTTCTGCACCGCCGGCTGCTGCAGCAGGTCGTCGCGGCTGGCGGCCTGACACCAGGCCTGGAAGGAGGCCGGGGCCGACGACCGCTCCCCGCCGCGCCCCTCACGGTAGAAAACGGCGCGCTGCCACTGGCCGATCCAGCGCAGATGCTCGTCGAGCACGGCGCCGAGCGCCTCGGTTGTGGACGGAGTGGTCGAATCGCTCATGGGCGCATCCTACCCGACGGCGCAAGGTCCCGCCATGCGACCAAGATAAGCCGAAGCATTCGTCTAAAACAGGGCGCTTTCGCCGAAAGCCGGCTTTAAAGCGAGGCGACCGCCGACAGGAAGGCGCGGACCAGCGCCGGGTCCTTGTGGCCGGGGCGGTCCTCCACGCCGGACGACACGTCGACCTCGGCGGCGCCGGTGACCCGCACCGCCTCGGCGACATTCTCCGCCGTCAGCCCGCCCGACAGCATCCACGGGCGCGGCCAGCTGCGCCCGGCCAGGATCGTCCAGTCGAAGGCGATGCCGTTGCCGCCGGGCAGCGCCGACACCTTGGCCGGCGGCTTGGCGTCGAACAGCAGCCGGTCGGCGACCTCCGCCGCCTCCATCGCCGTGGTCAGGTCTTCCGGCCCGCCGATCTTGACCGCCTTCATCACCGGCAGGGCATAGCGCCCCTTGATTTCGACGATGCGGCGCGGCGTCTCGGCGCCATGCAGCTGGATCAGGTCGAGCGGGACCTGCCCGGTGACATGCTCCAGGAACTCGTCGTCGGGATCGACGAACAGCCCGACGGAGCGCACGCCGGTCGGCAGCAGCCGCGCCAGTTCCGCCGCCATCGGCGGGGCGATGGCGCGCGGGCTGCGCGGGTAGAAGACGAAACCGACATAGCGGGCCCCGCCGGCGACGGCGGCGCGCAGGCTTTCGGGCTCGCTCAGCCCGCAGATCTTGGCGGCGACGGTCATGCGGTCCCTCCGGAACTGGCCTCAATCTCCGCAACGATGCGGCGGGCGGCGGCGGCCGGGTCGGCATCGGCGGTGATCGGCCGGCCGATGACCAGATGGTCGGCGCCGGCGGCCAGCGCCTCCGCCGGGGTCATGAAGCGCTTCTGGTCGTTGGTGGCGGCCCAGGCCGGGCGGATGCCGGGCACCATCAGGATGAAGTCGGGACCGCAGGCCGCGCGCACCAGCGCCACCTCGGCCGGCGAGCAGACGACGCCGTCCACCCCCGACGCCTTGGCGAGCTTGGCCAGCCGCACCACCTGCTCGGCCACCGGCACCGACTGGCCGACCGCGTCCAGATCGCCTTCGTCCAGGCTGGTCAGCACGGTGACGGCCAGGATCTTCGGCCGGTCGGCCCCGGCCGTTGCCGCCGTCTCCGCCGCCGCCCGCATCATCGCCGGCCCGCCGGCGCTGTGGATGGTCATGAAGGCCGGCTTCAGCGGCAGCGCCGCGCGCACGCCACCCGCCACCGTGTTGGGAATGTCGTGCAGCTTCAGGTCGAGGAACAGCGGCGGCCCGTCCTCGCCCACCACGGCGCGGACGCCGGCCGGCCCCTGGGCGATGAAGAACTCCAGCCCCAGCTTGATGCCGCCGACGGCCCCCGCCACCTGCCCGGCGATGCGGCGGGCGGACTCGATCTCGGTGGTGTCGACGGAGCAATAGATGCGCGAGGCTGGCGCGGTCATGGGAAGGCGGTCTCCAGAACCTGAATGCGAATGGTCCGGCACCCTAGCAAGGGATGGGGCCGCGCGCCAGTTTCAACCCCTCTGCTCCCCCATCCACCGTTCTACTGCCGTCCATCCCTCCAGCGCCGCGAACAGCGCGGCGGCGGTGGCGCAGGCGGTGGCGAGCGCGGCCGGATCGGCAAGCTCCTCCTCCAGCCGGACCATCAGCGCCTTCCAGGCCCCGGCCATGTCCAGCCCGTCCGACGCCAGGAAGCGGGCGCCACGCCGGGCATCGAATCCCAGCGCGCGGGTGATCCCCGGCAGCATCGCCCGCCCGCCATGGGCGGAGCCGTCCAGCACATAGCGCGCCGCCAGCCGGGCCGGCGCGCTGTCCAGCGGCGGCAGGTCCGTCATCTCCGGCAGCCTGTCCGGATCGGTGCCGAGAACCCGCAGATCCTCGCGCAGCAGCGCCAGCCGCGCGGCCCCCTCGCCCAGCGCCCGTTCCACCGGCGCATGGAAGCCGTAGAGCACGGCCAGCGCGCGGGCATACTGGTCGGCGGTGATGTCCGGCCGGACCAGCGGCTGCAGCACCGCGGCCTTGTCCAGCCGGTCGTGGCTCTCCCGCGTCGCGGCGCGCAGCGCCTGCCTTGCCGGTCCCATCAAGCGTGCTCCGCGTATCCGCTCAGGTCGAGGCCAGCACGCCGGACAACGGCGCAGGCCCACCAGTGGCCGCTTGGCTGGCTTCCTGCTGCCGCGTCCACAAGGCGGCATAGGCGCCGCGGGCGGCCAGCAGGTCGGCATGGTGGCCGCGCTCGATCACCCGGCCGGCCTCCAGCACCAGGATCTCGTCGGCGTCGATGACGGTGGACAGCCGGTGGGCGATCACCAGCGTGGTGCGGCCGCGGCTGACCTCGCGCAGGTTGGCCTGGATTTCCCGCTCGGTGTGGGTGTCCAGCGCGCTGGTCGCCTCGTCGAACAGCAGGATCGCCGGATCCTTCAGGATGGTGCGGGCGATGGCGACGCGCTGCTTCTCGCCGCCGGACAGCTTCAGCCCGCGCTCGCCCACCGTCGTCTGGTAGCCGTCGGGCAGCGCCATGATGAAATCGTGGATGTGGGCCAGCCGCGCCGCCCGCTCCACCTCCGCCGGGCTGGCGCCGGGGCGGCCATAGGCGATGTTGTAGAAGACGGTGTCGTTGAACAGCACGGTGTCCTGCGGGACGATGCCGATGGACGCCCGCAGCGAGGACTGGGTGACGTCGCGGATGTCCTGCCCGTCGATCATCACCCGGCCGCCATTGACGTCGTAGAAGCGGAACAGCAGCCGGCTGATGGTGGACTTGCCGGCGCCCGACGGGCCGACGATGGCGACCGTCTTGCCGGCCGGCACGGTGAAGCTGACATCCTTCAGGATCGGCCGGCGCGGGTCGTAGCCGAACTCCACCCCCTCGAAGCGCAGCTCCGCCCCATCGACCGCCAGCGGCTTCGCATCGGGGCCGTCGGCCACCTCGCGATCGACCGCCAGCAGGGTGACCATCGATTCGATGTCGATCAGCGACTGCTTGATCTCGCGATAGACGACGCCGAAGAAGTTCAGCGGCTGGTAGAGCTGCAGCAGATAGGTGTTCACCAGAACGAAGTCGCCCAGCGACATGCTGCCGTTGACGATGCCGTTGGCGGCCATTCCCATCACCACCGCCAGCCCCAGCGAGATGATCGCCGACTGCCCGACATTCAGCAGCGACAGGCTCTGCTGGCTGCGCACCGCCGCCTTCTCGTAGCTCTGCAAGGCGCCGTCATAGCGGCGGGCCTCATGCTCCTCGTTGCCGAAATACTTGACCGTCTCGTAGTTCAGCAGGCTGTCGATCGCCTTGGTGTTGGCCTTGCTGTCGGTGTCGTTCATCAGGCGGCGGAACTTGATGCGCCATTCCGACACGAAGAAGGTGTAGAGGATGTAGCCCATCACCGTGACGAAGGTTGCCAGCGCGAACCAGACGCTGAACAGCTTCCACAGGATGGCGCAGACCAGCGCGATCTCCACCAGCGTCGGCACGATGGAGAACAGGGTGTAGCGCAGCAGCGACTCGATGGCGCGGGTGCCGCGCTCCAGCGATCGGGTCAGGCCGCCGGTCTGGCGTTCCAGATGGAAGCGCAGGGACAGCGCGTGCAGGTGCCGGAACACCGACAGCGCCACCCGGCGGATGGTCCGCTGCGCCACGGTGGCGAAGACGGCGTCGCGCAGCTCGGCGAAGATCAGCGAGGTCACGCGGGCAAGGCCGTATGCGACGATCAGTCCCAGGGGGATGGCGATCACCGCGCCCGGCCCGGCGGTCCCGCCGGCGGAAGCCGGAGTCAGCGCGTCCACCGCATGCTTGTAGAAGATCGGCACATAGACGTTGGCGACCTTGGCGCCGATCAGCAGCAGCATCGCCGCCACCACCCGGATCCGCGTTTCCAGGGAATCGCTGGGCCAGATATAGGGCGCCAGCGAGCGCATCGCGGAGCGCAGGTCGCCGGACGGCCGGGTGAAGGCGCTGGCGTCGGAGGTGGGCGGAAGGCTGCGGCGCATCGGAGTCTTCAGTGGCCTTTACGGGATTTCTGCGGATCCGGGGGAAACCAGCCGACAAGGCCCGTTCCCCGAAAAGCTGTTCAGGCGACCTAACCTAGGGACCGCTGCGGCATCGTCAAAGCCCCGCATCACGGCTTTGACACGATTTTGGCGCGGCCCAGGGACGCTTTCCCTGCATTTCCTTGCGCCATGGCAACGGACTGGAAACCATCTTCCTCTACCCTGCCGGGCGTATCGCGTTCGATCCGCACCGCAGACCAAGGCATTTGACCATGCAGAACGCCAGCTTCGCCGGCCGATTCAAGGTGGGCACCCGCATCCAGGTGGGATTCCTTCTGATCCTGGCCCTCCTCGCCCTGGTGGCAGCACTCGGTGTGCGGTCGCTGTCGACGGCGGAGGACGGATTCACCCGCTACGCGACGATCTCCGACAATTCGCTGCGGATCTCGGACGTGGACGGCTCGGTCTCCGACATGCGCCGAAACGTGGTCAACTACTCCTTCTCCGGCAGCAACGCTCTGATCGCGCCGATCCAGGCTCAGCAGAAGAAGCTGGGCGAGATGCTGCGTGCCATCCGTGAGGCGACGCAGGATCCCCGCCGCCGCGCTAACCTCGACCGCATGATCCAGCAGTTCGACGGCTACACCGCCAACTTCGGCAAGCTGGTCAAGGCGCGCGAACAGCGCGACCGGCTGGTGTCCGAGGAGCTGGTGCCGCTGGGGATCAAGGCGCGCGAAGGGCTGAGCCAAGTGTTGGCCGGCGGGATCGCCTCCGGTGATTTCGAACCCGCCGCCCATGCCGGACAGGCTCAGGAGTCGCTGATCCTCGCCCGGCTCAGCGCTCAGCGTTTCCTGACGGATCCTTCGGCGAAGTCGTCGGACGAGGTGCGCACCCGAATGGAAGGCTTCATCAAGTCCGCCACCGCGCTTGCCGCCCGCCTGACCGACCCGGCGCAGAAGCGCGCGGCGGAGGAGGCGGCGCAGATCGCCGGACGCTATCTGGAAAGCTTCAACCGTGTCGTCACCGCCGTGAACGACGCCCAGACCCTGGCCTTCGACACCATGGCCAAGGAGGCGGAGGAGTTCGCCGATCTGGTCAACAAGACCATCGCCTCCCAGGCGGAGACGCGCGACACGGTGCTGACCGGCGCGCGGACCGACATGGAGAACACCACCAAGCTGCTGATCGGCATGGCGGTGGGCGCCTTCGCTCTCGGCATCCTGATCGCCCTGGTCACCGCGCGCTCCATCGTCCGCCCGGTGGTGCAGATGACCGGCACGATGACGGAACTGGCCGCCGGCAATCTCACCGTCGATGTCCCGGCGCTGGAGAACCGCGACGAGATCGGCCGCATGGCCAAGGCGGTGCTGGTGTTCAAGGACAACGCCATCGAAAAGAAGCGGATGGACGAGGCGGAGCGCGAGCGGCTGGAGGCCGAACGCCGCGCCGCCGAGGCCCAGCGCGCCCGCGAACAGGCCATCGGCGAGGAGATCGCCGGGCTGATCGATGCCGTGTCGAAGGGCGACCTGGAACGGCGCATCGATCTGGCCGGCAAGGACGGCTTCTACAAGACCATGTCGGCGGGCATCAACCGCCTGACCGACACGGTGGAGGCGGTCATCGCCGACCTGGGCGAGGTGCTGAGCGCGCTGGCCCAGGGCGACCTGAACCGCCGCGTCACCCGCGACTACCAGGGCGCCTTCGAGCGGGTGAAGACCGACGTCAACGCCACCTCCACCCGGCTGGCCGAGATCGTCGGCCAGATCACCCAGGCGGCCGAGACCATCGCCGCCGCCGCCGCCGAGGTGTCGCTGGGATCCTCCGACCTCGCCGACCGCACCGAGCAGCAGGCGTCCTCGCTGGAGGAGACCGCGGCCAGCATGGAGGAGCTGGGGGCGACCGTGCGCTCCAACGCCGAGAACGCCCAGCGCGCCAACGTGATGGCGGCCCAGGCCCGCAGCTCCGCCGAATCCGGCGGCGGCGTCGCCGGCTCCGCCATCGAGGCGATGCGCCGGATCGAGGAATCGAGCCGCAAGATCACCGACATCATCGGCGTGATCGACGAGATCGCCTTCCAGACCAACCTCTTGGCGCTGAACGCGGCGGTGGAGGCGGCGCGGGCCGGCGACGCCGGGCGCGGCTTCGCCGTGGTGGCGCAGGAGGTGCGGCAACTCGCCCAGCGCTCCGCCCAGGCTTCGAAGGAAATCAAGGGCCTGATCCTGGACAGCGACGCCCAGGTGAAGGACGGCGTCGATCTGGTCAGCAAGGCCGGCGACGCGCTGCAGGGCATCGTGTCCGGCGTGCAGCAGGTGGCGACCCTGATCGCCGAGATGGCGTCGGCCTCGGCCGAACAGGCGACGGCGCTGGACGAGATCAACTCGACCGTCGCCAACATGGACGAGATGACCCAGAAGAACGCCGCCCTGGTGGAGGAGACCACCGCCGCCGCCCAGGCGATGAGCGGTCAGGCCGGCGACCTGAAGTCGCTGGTCGGCTTCTTCAAGTTCGAACAGGCGGCCGGCTTCGGTTATGCCGCGGCTCCGCGCGCGCCGGTTGCCGTCCACGCCGTCACCCACAACGCCCAAGCGGTCGCCACCACCCGCCGCGCCACGGCGGCCCCCACCCGCGCCTCCGCCGCCAAGCCCACGGCGAAGCCCGCCGCCCGCGGCAACGGCACGGGCCATGCCGTGACGACCGCAAAGCCGGCTGCCCGCACCGACTCCCCGGCGCGCGGCGGCGCCACCGCGGTTCCGGTCCTGAAGCACAGCAGCGGCGACGACGACGACTGGAAGGAGTTCTGAGCGGACGCCGCAGGCGCCGGTTGAACGAACGCGACGGAAAAGGCGTCGGGCCATCGGCCCGGCGCCTTTTTCATTCCGGCGGCGTTCCGCCTATTGCATGAACCAGCCATGGCTGACGACCAGGGACTGGCCGGTCAGCGCGTTGGACTGGAAGGACGCGAAGAACAGGGCGGCCTGGGCGACGTCCTCGACCGTGGTGAACTCGCCGTCGACGGTCTCCTTCAGCATCACCGTCTTCACCACCGCCTCTTCGGAGATGCCGAGTTCCTTGGCCTGCTCGGGGATCTGCTTTTCGACCAGGGGGGTGCGGACGAAGCCGGGGCAGATCACGTTGGCGCGCACACCATGTGCCGCCCCTTCCTTGGCGACCACCTTGGCGAGGCCGATCAGCCCGTGCTTGGCGGTGACGTAGGGCGCCTTCAGCGGCGACGCCTCCTTGGAGTGGACCGACCCCATATAGATGATGCTGCCGCTTCCCTGCTTGTACATCGTCCGCAGGGCGGCGCGGGTGGTCAGGAAGGCGCCGTCCAGATGGATGGACAGAAGCTGCTTCCACTTCGCGAACTCGAACGACTCGATCGGCGCCACGGTCTGGATGCCGGCGTTGCTGACCAGGATGTCGATGCGGCCGAAGGCGGCGGCGGCGCGGGCCATGCCGGCATCGACCTGGGCCTCGTCGGTCACGTCCATGGCGACGCCCAGCGCCCGCTTGCCGGTGGGATCGAGGCTGGCCGCCGCCGCGTCGGCGCCGGCCTGGTTGAGGTCGGCGATGACGACCAGCGCGCCTTCGCGTGCGAAGGTCCGGGCGATTTCCAGCCCGATTCCGCTCGCCGCCCCGGTGATGACGGCGACTTTGTCCTGCAAACGCATGGGTCCGCTCCTTAAACGGTGAGAGGGTCGGTTACGGTTCGGCGCGCTCGCGCCGCACATCGTGCGTGACGGGACCGTCCAGCCGCGACGGCATCGCCAGCCATTCCGGGTGGGCGAGCGTGGCGAGCGTGTCGGCAAGGCCGCTCTCCCAATGCTCGCGCATGCCGGCGTTGGAGAACTCGTAGTCCTTGCTGTCGCGCTCGTAGCTTTTGCGGCGGTAGATCAGGTGGATGATATTGATCGCCGCCCCGCAGGCGGCTCGCCGCAGCGCCCTGGCCTCCGGCGTGTCGCGAAGATCGTCGGGCAGCCGGTCGAGCAGCGTGACCAGCTGGTTGCGCAGGGTCTGCTCGTAGGTGACCTTGTCGGTGTTGAAGCGGGTGCGGCTGGAATAGGTGATGTCCTTCTGCCGCTCCAGCACCTCCGACATGCCGCGCGGCACCTGACCGCTGGCGCTCCACAGGTCGACCTGGAAGACCAGTGTGTCGCGGCGCGGCTGGTCCTCCAGCACATGATCCAGTGGCGTGTTGGAGACCAGCCCGCCGTCCCAATAGAACTCGCCGTCGATCTCCACGGGTGCGAAGCCGGGCGGCA
This sequence comes from Azospirillum oryzae, assembly GCF_008364795.1. Lineage (GTDB taxonomy): Bacteria > Pseudomonadota > Alphaproteobacteria > Azospirillales > Azospirillaceae > Azospirillum > Azospirillum oryzae. The sequence continues at coordinate 175,614 of NZ_VTTM01000001.1, forward strand.
GGGCGCCGCTGGCCATCACATGCTCCGGGCCGATCCGGTGGGTTTCGGTGTCGAAATAGATGGAGTTGCCGGTGCGCACATTGACCGCGCCGAGCGACAGCCGAATGTCGCCCCGGTTGATCTGGTCGAAGTCGATCAGGTCTTCCAGCGTGCTTTTCAGCGGCGCGGTGTCGTAGACGCTGGTCGGTCCGGCGAAGGGGCCGGCCGCCGCCCATTCCACCGCCGGCCGCGGCCGGAAGAAGCCGGGCTGTCCGGACAACGCCGTCCGCCACGCGCTCCATTGGTTGAGGATGGAAATCGACGGGCCGTCGGGATCCAGCCGCCGCCACAGGGCCTCCGCATGCTCCCAGGGCGAGGGCGGGGCGACGCGGGCCCAGAACTCCGCCAGCGCGGCACAGCGCCGCTCCGGCGGATTGCCGGCGATCAGCGCCGCGTTGACCGCGCCAATCGACACGCCGGCCACCCAGGTCGGATGAATATCGTGCTTGAACAGCCCCTCGACGACGCCCGCCTGATAGGCCCCCAGCGCTCCGCCGCCTTGCAGGACGAGAGCCACCCGGTCGTAGGGGGCGGTGAGATCGGCAAAGGATCCGTCGCGCATCGGTGTCTTTCCCTACCAGTCAGTCGCTTGCCGACGTCATTCTTCGGTCGGCAGGCCTGATATGGGACCAAAAATGAATGCGGCCATACGGAAACATTCTCCAGAAACAGAGGAATATTCATGGCAGCCATGCCGATTTCTTTTACTCCACCCCAATCCTCGCGAAAACCTACATCAAGGTATTACGCCACTATTAATTACTTGTAATATTCAGCGCCGACGAAGGGCTCTTCGCAGGACGGCGGATTTCAAGGCTGTTGTGCCAAATGCCCGAATTAACCTTTCGGTGGGAATTGCGTGCTGCAATCGCCATCGGTTTCGTTTCAGCCTGTGGTTTTCTGGAGGACGCCATGTCCCGCCGCCCCGCTTCCCGCCGCCTTCTCCCGCTCGCCGCCCTGTTGCTGCTGGGCGCTTCGCTGAGCGGCTGCGGTGCCGTCACCGGCGTGGCCAGCGGTGCGGCCAGCATCGCCGGCACCGCCGTGGATGTCGTCGGCACCGTGGCGGAAACCTCCGTCGACGTGGTGACGGCGCCGCTGCGGTAAGCGGTTCCTACCCCACCACCATCGCCGCCAGCGTCTCCAGCCGGTCGGCCTCAGGCGCCGGCTTGTCCCAGCGGATGCGGTGGATGCGGGGGAAGCGCATGGCCAGCCCGCTCTTGTGCCGGGTCGATGGGTGCACGCTGTCGAAGGCGACTTCCAGCACCAGCCCGGCTTCCACCTCGCGCACCGGGCCATAGCGGCGGGTGGTGTGGTTGCGCACCCAGCGGTCCAGCTCGATCAGCTCGGCATCGGTGAAACCGGAATAGGCCTTGCCGACCGGCACCAGCTCCTCGCCGCGCCAGACGCCGAAGGTGTAGTCGGAATAATAGCTCGACCGCTTCCCGTGGCCGCGCTGGGCGTACATCATCACGGTGTCGAGCGTCAGCGCCCCGCGCTTCCACTTGAACCACGGCCCCTTGGGCCGCCCGGCCAGATAGGCGCTGTCACGCCGTTTCAGCATCAGCCCCTCGATGCCGTTCTCCCGCGCGCCTTCCCGCAACGCCACCAGCTCGTCCCAGGCCGTGAAGGGCACCATCGGCGACAAATCCATCCGCCGTGGCTGCACCGCCTCGAACCAGCGTTCCAGCCGGGCGCGCCGCTCGACGAAGGACAGGCCGCGCAGATCCTCCTCGCCGTCGAACAGGATGTCGTAGAGCCGCACCCAGGCCGGCCCGTCGCGCAGCATCTGCGCGGTCACCGTCTTGCGGTTCAGCCGCTGCTGCAGGTCGTTGAACGGCGCCACCACGCCGTCGCGCGCCACCAGCAGTTCGCCGTCCAGCACGGCGTCGAAGCTCATGTGATCGACGATGTCCGGAAAGGCGCCCGACACGTCGTCGCCGGTGCGGCTGTAGAGCCGCCGCTCCCCGCCGCGCGCCACCATCTGCACGCGGATGCCGTCCCATTTCCACTCGGCGGCATAGGCGGCGGGGTCGAGCACGGCGCGGTCCTCCTCCTCCAGCGGGTGGGACAGCATCATCGGGCGGAACCCGGCGCCGGAGCCGGTGGCCGGCTGCTCCGCCCGCCCCTCCAGCCAGGCGAACAGCTCACGATAGGGGGCGGTCAGCCCATGCCAGACCTCCTCCACGTCATCGACGCTGACCTCCGGCCGGGCCGCCCTGCCCCACTCCGCCAGCGCCGTCTTGGCGAGCCGGGCCGAGACGCCGATGCGCAGCGCCCCGGTGATGAGCTTCAGCAGGGCGAACCGCCCCGACGAGTCGAGCGTGTCGAGCCAGCCCTCCACCAGCCCGATCACCTGCCCGCGCCTGGCGGCCCGCAGCCCCTCCACCACCTCGTCCAGGCTGGGCGGCAAGCTGTTCGCTCTTTCGGGCCGCTCCGGCCAGATCAGCGCCACCGTCTCCGCCAGATCGCCGACATAGTCGTAGGACAGCGCCAGCAATTGTGGATCGACCCTGGTCGCCGCCAGTTCGCGGATCGCCGCCGGCTTGGCCTCGCGGAAGCTCAGGGCCCCGGTCAGCGCAGCCAGCGCCCAGCCGCGCTCGGGGTCCGGCGCGGTGGCGAAATGCTCGACCAGCAGGCGGATCTTGCCGTTGCGCGACGGCATGAAGACCAGCGCGTCGATCAGCGCGGCAAAGCGGTTCACGACGCCTCCCCTTCCCCGGCCTTCTCCGGAATCCCTTCCGAATCCTCGTCCTCGAAGCCGATCAGCGCCAGCGCGCGGGCGCGGATGCCGCGGCTGGTGGCGTAATGGACCAGCGCCTCTTCCCGCCCATGGGTCACCCAGACCTCCGGCGCACCGACATCCTCCAACGTCTGGCACAGCTCGTCCCAGTCGGCATGGTCGGAGATGACCAGCGGCAGTTCCACCCCGCGCTGGCGTGCGCGCTGACGCACCCGCATCCATCCCGACGCCACCGCCACCACCGGATCGGCCAGCCGCCGCGCCCAGCGGTCGGCCACCGCCGCCGGCGGGGCCAGCACCAGCGCCCCCTTCAAATCCTCCTTCGCCGCCACCGTCGCCGGCCGCAGCTCGCCCAACTCCACCCCCAGACTGCTGTAGAGCCGGCACAGCGGCTCCAGCGCGCCGTGCAGCCAGATCGGCCGGTCGTACCCCGCCGCCCGCAGCAAGGTGATCAGCCGCTGGCATTTGCCCAGCGCATAGACGCCGACCGCATGGCTGCGCTCCGGGAACAGCGCCATCGAATGCAGCAGCTTTCCCACCTCCCCCAGGTCGGGCGGATGGCGGAACACCGGCAGGCCGAAGGTCGCCTCGGTGACGAAGACGTCGCAGGGCACCGGTTCGAACGGCGTACAGGTGCGGTCGAGGCGGCGCTTGTAGTCGCCCGACACCACGACACGCGACCCGGCATGCTCCAGCACCACCTGAGCGCTGCCCAGCACATGGCCGGCCGGCACCAGCCGCACCGCAACGTCGCCGATGCGCAAACTCTCGCCATACTCCAGCGCTTGCAGGCTTCCGCCCACCCCCTCGCCCATCCGCTGGCGCATGACGGCGAGCGTGCCGGGCGTCGCCAGCACATGGCGGTTGCCCGGCCTTGCGTGGTCGGAATGGCCGTGGGTGACGACCGCGCGCTCCACCGGGCGCACCGGGTCGATGTAGAAGCCTCCCGGCTCGACATACAGGCCCTCGGGCAGGACCTTGATCCATTTGTCGGGGTGCGGGCGGTCGGGATTGGACCCACCCTGATTGGATTGGTGTGCAGCGGACATGCGTCCTAATATAGGGCGTCCAACAGCGGAGACCCAGCGCATGCACCCGATCCTGCTGCCGACCCCCGAGATTGCCGACGCGCTTGCCGCGAGCCGCCCGGTGGTGGCGCTGGAATCGACGGTGATCTCCCACGGCATGCCCTACCCGCAAAATCTGGAGACCGCCCGCGCGCTGGAGGCGGAGGTGCGGGCCGCCGGCGCCATTCCCGCCACAATCGCAGTGATGGACGGGCGCATCCGCGTCGGGCTGGACGACATGGCGCTGGAACGGCTGGCCACCGCCGGCCACAAGGCGCGCAAGCTGAGCCGCCGCGACCTGCCCATCGCCATCGCCACCGGCGGCATCGGCGCCACCACGGTGGCGGCGACGATGATCGGGGCGCGGCTGGCCGGGATATCGGTCTTCGCCACCGGCGGCATCGGCGGCGTCCATCGCGGGGCGGAGACCAGCTTCGACATCTCCGCCGACCTCGACGAGCTGGCCCGCACGTCGGTTTGCGTGGTCTGCGCCGGCGCCAAGTCGATTCTCGACCTGCCCAAGACGCTGGAGGTGCTGGAAACCCGCGGCGTCCCGGTCCTGGGCTTCGGCACGGAGGAATTTCCCGCCTTCTACAGCCGCCGCAGCGGCTTGCCCGTCGATCATCGCTGTGACAACGCAATCGAGGTGGCAGACATCCTGCGGGCGAAATGGCAGCTTGGCCTGGAAGGCGGCGTGCTGCTCGCCAACCCGATCCCGCCCGCCGACGAGCTTGACGCCGACGCGATGGAAGCCGCGGTCACCCAGGCGCTGGCCGACGCGGAAGCCAATGGAATCAAGGGGAAGGACATCACCCCCCATCTGCTGGCGGCGCTGGAGCGCATCACCGGCGGGCGCAGCCTGACCGCCAACATCGCGCTGATCCGCAACAACGCGCGGGTCGCGGCAGGAGTCGCCGCCGCCCTTGCCGCCGCCTAAAACCGAACGGATAGGACTACTTCCGGGGTGGTAAGGCTTTAGCCCCGGTACCGGCTTAAGACCCCGTTAACCGCCTGCGCGCAAATCTGTCGTCATCGAACGAGCGGAGGCTTCAATGCGCGCACCCAGCAGCACCTCGACCCTGGTTTCCCGGATGATCGCGATGGCCGGCCAAGGCGACGAGGCATCGGGCGTTGCGGAGATGAAGGAGCCGGCCCACGTCAAGCGCATCGTCTGGGCCTCCCAGGCGGCCAAGCTGCGCGTGTCGCTGTCGGCCCGCAGCATCCACGAGATCGAAGCCGCCGTCACCGCCGACCTGGACAGCATGGAACTGCCGGAAGTGTTCTTCACCTCCGTCGAGGTGGGCGGCCATGTGGTGACCTGCGACCTCGACGCCTCCGGCACCGCCTCCATCTTCGGGCTGATCGAAGCCCACGAATATGACGACCTGGTGGAAGAGGCCGGCGACGACGCCCTGTTCGGTGTCGATTGGGACGGCGTCTACATCACCCCGGCCCGCACGCGGCACTGAACGCGACTCCTCCGGTCCCGTCAGTCCAGCCTCCGAAAACGCCCCGCAGCCCATTTGCGGGGCGTTTTGCGTCGGCGCCCTTTCCCCAGGTTATGAAACCGGAGACGGCGGCCGGGTCGCCGCGGCGGAGGGTATGCCGACCACCACATCGTCGCGGGCGACCGGCAGTCTGGCCCGCCGTTCCTCCCAGGCCGCCAGGAAGGCGTCGATGCGGTCGGCGGGCAGCGGCCGGCTGACGAAATAGCCCTGGATCAGGTCGCAGCCCATCAGCGACAACGCCTCCCACTGGGCAAGCTCCTCCACCCCTTCGGCCACCACGCTGCGGCTCAGGTCGTGGGCGATGCGCGAGATGGACAACACCATGCTGCGCGCGTCGGGGCGGCGGTGGACGTCGTTGATGAAGGCCTTGTCCAGCTTCAGCGTGTTGATCGGCAGCGTGCGCAGATAGGTCAGCGACGAATAGCCGGTGCCGAAATCGTCCAGCGCGATGTGGACGCCGGCCTGCCGCAGCGCGTTCAGCTTGCCGATGGCGGCGTCGAGCGAGCCGATCATCTGCGACTCGGTGATCTCCAGCTCCAGCCGGTGCGGCGGCAATCCCGTGCGGGCCAGGATCTCCAGCACCCGCGGCACGAAATCATGCTGGGCCAGTTGGACCGCCGACATGTTGACGCTCATCGTCACGTCGCCGGCCCCGCGGCAGCCCAGCCCCACCGCCTCGATGCAGGCGGTCTCCAGCACCCACAGCCCGAGCGGGACGATCAGGCCCGAATCCTCGCACACCGGAATGAAGCGGTCCGGCGATACCGGCCCCAGTTCCGAGTCGGTCCAGCGGACGAGCGCCTCGAAGCCGCGGACCCGGCCGTCGGCCGTCGCGACCTGGGGCTGGTAATGCAGGGTGAAGGACTGGCGGTCGAAGGCCTGCCGGGCGCGGCTGAGCAGCTGCATGCGCTCCACCACGTTCAGGTTCATGTCGGCGGTGAAGGTGCAGACGCTTCCGCGCCCATTGTCCTTGGCCCGGTACATGGCGGTGTCGGCATTCTGCAGCAGATCGTCGAAACAGCGGCCGTCCCAGGGATAGCGGGCGATGCCGATGCTGCAGGAAACGTAGAAATTCTGCCCTTCGACCAGGAAGGGCGCGGCCAGCGCCTGCTCCATCCGCCGCGCCACCTCCACCGGAGCGCAGGCATCGCCGCCCTGGACGACCACCACGAACTCGTCGCCGCCCAGCCGCGCGATGAACAGCCCCTCGCCGGCTCCCTTGCCGATGCGCTGGCCCATCATCGCCAGCAGCTCGTCGCCCGCCTTGTGGCCGAACCCGTCATTGATGAACTTGAAATTGTCCATGTCGAGGAACAGCAGCGCCAGCGACCCGGCCTGGCCGCAAGCCCTGTTGTCGGCGATCAGCCGGTCGACATGCCGTTCCAGCAGCAGCCGGTTGGGCAGGCCGGTCAGCGAATCATAATGGGCCAGATGGTCCAGCCGCGCCTGTTGCTGCTTCTGGGCGGTGATGTCGGTGTAGGAGCCGCCCATCATCGTCGGATGCCCCTGCTCGTCGAACAGGGCCTTGCCGGTGGCGTACAGCCACAGGTAACGGCCGTCGCGGTGGCGGACGCGGTATTCCACCCGGTATTCCGGCAGCTCGCCGGACAGGTGGCGGCACAGTTCCTCCTCCGCATGCGCACGGTCGTCGGGGTGGACGCGGTCGAACCAGGCCGCCAGCGAATTGATGCTGAGGGAATCCACGCCCAGCAGTTCCTCGACCCGGCCGGACAGGACCCGGCGGTCCTTGACGATGTCCCATGTCCAGATGATGTCGCGCGACGCCTCGGCCACCAGCCGCATCCACCGCTCGCGCTCGCGCAGCGCCTCCTTGCTGGCGATCAGCTCCTCCACCTTGGCCTGCAGCTGCCGGCGCGAGTCGCTGAGCGCATCGTTGCTCACCCGCAGCGCCGCCTCGGCCATCCAGCGTTCGCGCAACGCGAAGGACAGCACCAGCACCATGCCGAACAGCAGCATCACCACGCCGCCGACCGTCACCACCAGCCAGCGGTAGGTCTCCATGAAGGAGAAGGGCTTGTTGATCAGCCGGTCGAGCGGCCCGAACCGCGTGACGTCGATGCCGTACCGCTCCGCCTGCCGGTAATCCACCGCACGGACGACCGAGCGGCGCCTCTCGACCGGCAGCTCGGCCACCGGCATGCCGTTGAGGAGCTTCGCCGTCAGCGCGCCCACCGCACGGGCATGCTCATAGGCGCTCTTCAGGCTGCCGCCCACGATCCCATGGCCAAGCAGATAGTCCTCCAGCCCATAGATCGGGGCGCTGCTCGCCTTGCTCATCAGCGCCAGATACTGCTGCGGCGCCAGGACGGCCCCTTTGGCGTCGGTGGCGTAATTGCCCAGCAGAACGGCGCTGTCCGGCGGCAGCGACGACAGCTTCTCCTGCAGCCGGGCGAAGGGCATGTTTTCCAGGATCTGCATATCCCGCACGGCCGGAAGAAGACCGGCCGCCATGGCCTCCCGGATTTCGTCGTCCAGCACGGTGCCCGACTCGGTGCCGTCGCGCACGACGAACAGATGCCGCAGGGCCGGATTGGCCGCCAGCGCCATGTCGATGGTGCCGGCCACGTCCCTGGACTCCACCACGCCGGTGACCGCCGGATCTCCCGCCGTCATCGCACGCGCCACGTCCACCTGCACCCCGTCATAAACCAGCGGAATCGGGCCGTAGACCTCCTGGCGCAGCTTGAGGCCGAGCTGCAGGGCGGCATCGTCGGTGGTGACGATGACATCGATCTGTCCACGGGGATGGCGAAGGGCGATCAGCGCCTGCAGCAGATCCACCCCGGCCCGGTCAGGAAAGCGCTTCCAGTCCAGATAGTAGCTGATCGCCACGGCATCGGGCGCCGAAGCGGCCAGCACCTCGGCTATGCCTGCGGCCTGCCGATCGGTCCACTCGTAGCCTTGGTGGTTGGAATGCAGGATCAGCACCGTCCGGTTCGGCGCCGTCGCCCGCCCGTCGGCGGACGGTGCCAGCGCCGCCAGCAGAAGCCCCAGCAGCAGGACACAGCCGTGCATCCACCTGATGGGACCTGTCGCAGGCCAACTGGTCATGGAGCACCCTTCGGTCGCCGATCCGGCCGGACTCTTCGAACTCCGCAAGGTGATCGAAGGGTTCCGACCCTCTCGCTTTGAAGGATAAGCAGGCAAGGCACCCCAGCGCCACAGACTTCTTATAAGGGATCCTCCAATCTTTTTGGTTAATTTCCATAGAAGATTGGAATTTTCCCAAGATACACCCGCATGGGTCGTGCTTGTTTATTTGCAAGTGCGTCCGCATTTTGCAGTGCGAATAGAAGAAGCGGAACCCATGCCTTGTTCGTAATCTACGCGGGCTCCGGCGGATCGTTGCGGAACGGACGACACAATCCGGCTGTTGTCCCGGCTGCACCCTGCCCCTGCCCCTATCCGGAGCCCCGCTCGTGTCCGCTGCCCCGCCCACTGCAAAGCCCCTGCCCTACGCGCCGTCGGTCGAAAATCCCGGTCCCGAAGAGGCCCGGATCTTCGGGGAACTGGCGGAGAGCTATCCGGCGATCCTGCGGCTGTCGACGACGCCGGGCGACGTCCTTCCCGACAGCGTGTCGACCCCGCGCGGTCTGTCGGTGAAGGTGCTGGGCGTGTCCGGCGACCGGATGCCGGGATCGGAGGACAAGGCCACGCAGGATTTCGTCATGGCCAACGCCCCCGTCTTCTCGGCCCCCGACGCCAAGCAGTTCCTGAAGAGGCCGAAGCTGTTGGCCGCCACCACCGACTGGGCGGAAACGGCGAAGAAGGTGCTGTCGGCAGGCCTGCGCGCTCGCCGACGACCGCTCCGCCGAATTCCGCATGGAACGCAACGGCTGCCCGATGCATGAACCGGCGGCGGGCTACCGGCTGCCGGGGTAAGGCCGCACTCTCTGAGAGTTGGACTTCGTCGCGCACGTCTCTCGGCCGTCATTCCCGCGAAGGCGGGAATCCAGACCTTTCAAAGGCTTAAATGCGGAGTAGCCTGGATCCCTACCTTCGCGGGGATGACGGCCAATCACTGCAGGCTGCGCTGCATTTCCTCGAAGGTGCGGGAGAAGCCGTTCAGCGGGAAGTCGATGTCGCGCTTGCCGATGCGGGGGGAGCTGACGCGGACCAGGATGGACGAGCCGTTGCGGAACTGGTCGGCGACGCGGCCGGACACGAAGTTGGGGAACATGCACATGTTCAGCGTCGCCACATGCGATTCGATGCGCGGCTGGCGGTCGACGCGGATGGCACAGCGGTCGATCAGACCCTGGCTGGTGGTCAGGAACAGGTGGAAGTCGTTGCCGGTCGGAATGATGCTGAGCGCGATGAAGCCGACATCCTTCCCGTCGTCGAACAGGCGGTAGATCATCAGCCGGCAGGTCTTGCTGTCGGTCATCCGGTCGATGTCGCACTGGTTGGTCCAGGCGCCCTCGGGCCCGAAATCGGCGGCGGCCTTGGAGAAGTCCACGGCGGCGGCCGGCTTGGCGGAGAAAAGTCCCCCGGCAAGCGTCAGAGCCAGCAGTGCCGCAGCCGCAGCCGCCCTGAAGCCACCCATCAGACCCTTTGCTCGCATCGCCCCGGCTCCCCGCCATCGTTCGTGTTAGATCGGATCGCGTAAAATCGGGATCGATTTAACGCGTGAATCCGATCGCCAAACATAAAACTACAGCTTCGCGCGTTCATATGAACGCGCGAAGCTGTAGCACGGAATGCGCCATGATAACCGGGGACGGCGGGGGTGCAAGGCACGAGATGCCGCGCGCCGGGCCATGAACGGGGCCCGACGCGCGGCTGTGGACGATCAGATGCGCCCTTCCTCGAAGTCGCGGAAGGCCTGCATCACCTCCTCCCGCGTGTTCATGACGAAGGGTCCGCCCCAGGCGATCGGCTCGCCGATCGGCTCGCCGGCCAGCAGCAGGAAGCGGGCGCCTTCCGGCCCGGCGACCGCCTCCACCCGTTCGCCGTCACCCAGCACGATCACCCGCGGTCCGGACAAAGATCCCTCCCCGCCGACATCCAGCGTGCCTTCGAACAGCACCAGGAAGACGGTGTGGCCGGCCGGCAGCGGCTCGGCGAAGGACACCGACGGCGGCAGCGTCACGTCGAAATAGCGGGCGTCGGTCGCCTCGGCCCGCACCGGCCCGGCCGTGCCGCGGGCGGTATCGCCGGCGATGACGGTGACGGTCGCCCCATCCTCGCGCTTTTCCACCGGGATGGCGGCGGCCGGGAACTCCTGATAGCGCGGCTCGGTCATCTTCAGCCGGGCCGGCAGGTTGATCCACAGCTGGAATCCGCGCATCAAGCCTTCGGTCTGCTCCGGCATCTCCGAATGGATCAGGCCGCGGCCGGCGGTCATCCACTGCACGCCGCCGGTCTCGATCACGCCCTCATTCCCGTGGTTGTCGGCATGGCGCATGCGGCCGGCCAGCATGTAGGTCACCGTCTCGAACCCGCGGTGGGGATGGTCGGGGAAGCCCGCCAGATAGTCGGTGGGCTGGTCCGACCCGAACAGGTCCAGCATCAGGAAGGGGTCGAGCGTGCGCAGGCGGGGCGTGCCCAGCATGCGGGTCATGTTGACCCCGGCCCCGTCGGAGGTGGCCATGCCCTCCACGGCGGCGAGCACCGGACGGACACCGGGGGTGGCGGGCTGGATGGACATGGCGGCAACTCCTGAAAAAGCACAATGACGTTGCACCAGAGGTAGTCCGCCCCGGCCCCGCCGTGAAGCCGGCCCGCCCGCGCCACAGCGTTTCCGCCCGTGCAACAATCCAAACGAAAAAGGCCGCCGGAGAACCGGCGGCCTTCTCGAAGAGACCCGTGGGAAAGGGATTTGTCTTAGTGGATGCTCTCGCCGTGCAGGGCGAGGTCGAGACCGTCGCGCTCCACATCCTCCTCGACGCGCAGGCCCATCACCACGTCGACGACCTTCAGCAGGACGAAGGTGGCGACGGCGCACCACACCATGGTGTAGAGCACGCCCTGGACCTGGATCCACACGGCGGCGGCGTTGCCTTCCAGCAGGCCCAGCGTGGCGTTCGGATCGGCCTGCAGGACGGCGGCGAAGCCGCCTTCGCTGTTGGACACCGACATCTTGGCGAACACGCCGGTCAGGATGGCGCCGACCAGACCGCCGACACCGTGCACGCCGAAGGCGTCCAGGCTGTCGTCATAGCCCAGCATGTGCTTCAGGCTGGTGGCCGACCAGAAGCAGACCACGCCGGCGATGATGCCGATGATGATGGCGCCCGTCGGGTCGACGAAGCCGGCGGCCGGGGTCACGGCGACCAGACCGGCGACGGCGCCGGAGATGATGCCGAGGATCGACGGCTTGCCCTTGACGATCCACTCCGCGAACAGCCAGCCCATGGCGGCGCCGGCGGTGGCGATGTGCGTGGCGGCCAGCGCCATGCCGGCGCGCGGACCGGCGGTCAGGGCCGAACCGGCGTTGAAGCCGAACCAGCCGACCCACAGCAGCGAGGCGCCGATCAGCGACAGCACCAGGTTGTGCGGCATGAAGGCTTCCTTCGGGTAGCCCTTGCGCTTGCCGATCACCAGCGCGGCGACCAGACCGGCGACGCCCGCGTTGATGTGCACGACCGTGCCGCCGGCGAAGTCCAGCACGCCCAGGCCGAACAGGAAGCCCGACGGATACCAGACCCAGTGGGCGATCGGCGCATAGACCACGATCGACCACAGGGCGGTGAAGACCAGCAGCGAGGAGAACTTCATGCGGTCGGCGAAGGCGCCGGTGATCAGGGCCGGGGTGATGATCGCGAAGGTCATCTGGAACATCATGAAGACCGGCTCGGGGATCGTCGTCGCGACGCCCGAACCCGTCGCCTCGCCCAGCACGAAGGCCTTCGAGAAGTCGAGCCCGTTCAGGAACAGCCGGTCGAGACCGCCGACATAGGCGCCGGTGCCGGTGAAGGCCAGGCTGTAGCCGATCACGTACCACAGGACGCTGACGAGGCAGGTGATGGCGAAGCTCTGCATCACCGTCGCCAGCACGTTCATCTTGCGGACCATGCCGCCGTAGAACAGCGCCAGGCCGGGGATGGTCATCATCAGCACCAGCGCCGTGGAGACCAGCATCCAGGCGGTGTCGCCGCCATTCAGCGCCGGAGCCGCCGGCGCGGCAGCAGCAGCGGCAGCAGCCGTAGCCGCGGCAGCGGCGGCAGCCGCCGGATCCTGGGCAAGGGCTGCGGCCGGCATGCCGACCGCGCCCAGAGCAACCGCCATCATCGGTGCGGCCAGAAGGAACAGACGGTTCATCGAGGCTCCTCTTTCTCCAAAATCGCTCCCACCCCTGAACGGCCGGCGCGGCACCGGAGGTGTTCCGCGCACAGGGCACCGCACTGGGGCGACCCCGTCCCGGTCGCCCCGTCCCCGGCAAAGACGGGGCGGCGGACGGGACCAAGGACGCCTCCAGCGTTACAAGAAGCGTGCCAGTCGAAAACGGCTTGGAATCGTCAGGGTTGTCCCAGGACCGGGCCCCCGAACGGGCAGCCCCGTACGAGTCGCACCCGCTGTCTGCACAGAAAACAGGCAGGTTCCGGAGGCGGTATTCTCCCGCAATTTTCGGGCTTTCGAGCGATTGACAGGGCCGGACACCGTGATGCGCCCCGGCATTCTGGCTGTCATTCCGGCAGATGATGAAAATTTGGGCAGAGTTCGGCCTGCGCAGCGGTCACTGGCGCGACATCGGGCGGCCCCTACCCCTTCCATCCAGTCCATTCGGCTTGCCCCGGATTCTCCACCGCTTTCCTCCTAGGACCGCGGGTTGAAGATCCGGCGGGTAAGCCGAGGCGAACCCGACGCCGGGCCTATTGGACATGGCGGCGAGATGTGGCACCGTCAACGCCTCCAATTGGATTGGCCGCTCACCCGCGGCCTCAAGAATAAGGCAAAGGGAGTAACGGCCATGCTCGACAAACGCGATCTGCGCCTCGCACCGCGACGTGCGGTGGCGCTGGTGCTGGCCGGGGGACGCGGAAGCCGTCTGAAGCAGCTGACCGACCGCCGGGCCAAGCCGGCGACATATTTCGGCGGCAAGTACCGCATCATCGACTTCGCGCTGTCCAACTGCGTCAATTCCGGATTCCGCCGCATCGGCGTGCTGACGCAGTACAAGTCGCACAGCCTTCTGCGCCATCTCCAGCGCGGCTGGAACGTCTTCCGCGGCGAGATGAACGAGTTCTGCGACCTGCTGCCGGCCCAGCAGCGCATCAGCGAGACGGAATGGTACCAGGGCACCGCCGACGCCGTATTCCAGAACCTGGACATCCTGCGCGACCACGAGCCGGAATATGTCCTGATCCTGGCCGGCGACCACATCTACAAGATGGATTACGGCGCGCTGCTGCTCGACCACATCGACCGCAAGGCCGACGTCACCGTCCCCTGCATCGCCGTTCCGCGCGAACAGGCGAGCGGCTTCGGCGTGATGCACATCGACGACGAGCGCCGCATCATCGACTTCGTGGAAAAGCCGGCCGATCCGCCGCCGATGCCGGGCCGCCCCGATCTGGCGCTGGCCAGCATGGGCATCTACGTCTTCAACGCCCAGTTCCTCTACGACCAGCTGGAGCGCGACGTCGTCACCCCCGGTTCCAGCCGCGATTTCGGCAAGGACATCATCCCGCATCTGGTGAAGAGCGGTGCCAGGATCATCGCCCACGATTACGCCGACAGCGCCATCATCGACGCGCCCGACAACGCCCCCTACTGGCGCGATGTCGGCACCATCGACGCCTATTGGGAAGCCAACCTGGACCTCTGCCACGTCACGCCGCAGCTGAACCTGTACAACCGCGACTGGCCGATCTTCACCTATCAGGAACAGCTGCCGCCGGCGAAGTTCGTCTTCGACGACGAGAACCGCCGCGGCATGGCGGTGGACAGCCTGGTGTCGGGCGGCTGCATCATCTCCGGTTCCACCGTGCGGCGGTCACTGCTGTTCAGCTCGGTCCGCGTCAACTCCTATAGCGAGCTGCACGAGGCGGTGGTCCTGCCGGAATGCGACATCGGCCGCCATTGCCGCCTGAAGAAGGTGGTGATCGACCGCGGCGTCAGCATCCCCAACGGCCTCGTCGTCGGCGAGGATGCGGAGCTGGACGCCAAGCGCTTCCACCGCAGCGAGGGCGGCGTCGTCCTGATCACCCGCGAGATGATCGAGAAGCTGCCGAAGGAGTAAAGCGGCATTTCGCCGCCAGTACTCCGCGCCGATGCGGCTCGGTTCCCCACCGGCCCCGCATCGGCGCTATAAGCTGACTTGCGCCCTCCCCCCTCCCCCCGCCTTTCATCCGAGTGCCTTCCCGATGCGCGTCCTCTACGTCACGTCCGAATGCTACCCGATGGTCAAGACGGGGGGGCTGGCGGACGTGTCCGCCGCCCTGCCGCCGGCCCTGAACGCCGCCGGCGCCGATGTCCGCCTGCTGCTGCCGGGATATCCCGCCGTTCTCAACAGCCTGCAGAACCTGCACGAGGTCGGCGACCTGATCACCGACCTGCCCGGCTGCGACCGCGCCCAGCTGTGCATCGGCCGCACCGCCGACGGGGTCCTCGCCTATGCGCTGAACGCGCCGTCGCTGTACGACCGTCCCGGCAACCCCTATCTCGGGCCGGACGGCAAGGATTGGGCCGACAACGCCCTGCGCTTCGCCGCGCTCGCCTGGGTCGCCGCCGGTTTCGCGGCGGAGGACTCCTACGATCCCTGGTGGCGGCCCGACATCCTGCACGGCCACGACTGGCAGGCCGGGCTGATCCCCGCCTATCTGGCCCTGCGCCCCGACCGCTTCACCGGCCCCTTCCGGCCGGGCACCGTGCTGACCATCCACAACATCGCCTATCAGGGCATCTTCGGCCCCTGGATGATGGGCGACCTCGGCTTGCCCTCCTCCAGCTTCCGCATCGATGGCGTCGAGTATTACGGCAACATCAGCTTCCTGAAGGCGGGTTGCTTCTACGCCGACCGCCTGACCACGGTCAGCCCGACCTACGCCAACGAAATCCAGACGGCGGAGCACGGCACCGGCCTGCAAGGCCTGCTCGCCACCCGGTCCGACGTGCTGACCGGCATCCTGAACGGCGTCGATTACGCGGTGTGGGACCCGGCGACCGACCCGCACCTGCCCGCCCGCTACACCCCCGACGACCTCGGCGGCAAGGACGCCTGCAAGGCCGACCTGCAATCCGCCTTCGGCCTGGACCGCCGCCCCGACGCGCCGCTGGCCGCCGTGGTCAGCCGCCTGACCTGGCACAAGGGCCTGGACCTCGTGCTGGAGGCCGCCAGCCAATGGGTCGCCTGGGGCGGCCAGCTGGTGGTTCTCGGCAGCGGAGACGTCGACAGCGAGGCCGGTTTCCGCCACCTCGCCCAGTGGCATCCGCAATCGGTCGGCGTCCGCGTCGGCTATGACGAGCCGCTGTCCCACCGCATCCAGGCCGGTGCCGACCTGTTCCTGGTGCCGTCCCGATCGGAGCCCTGCGGGCTGACCCAGCTCTACGCCCTGAAATACGGCACCCTGCCGCTGGTCCGCCGCACCGGCGGCCTCGCCGACACGGTGATCGACGCCAACCCGGCCGCCAGCGCCGACGGCAGCGCCACCGGCTTCCAGTTCGTCAACGCGACGGGGCAAGAACTGGTCTGGGCGCTGCGTCGGGCGATGAGCGTCTACCGCAAGCCGGAACGCTGGCAGGCGATGCAGCGCCGCGCCATGACGCGCGACTTCGGCTGGCACGGCCCGGCGGAGGAGTATATGGAGCTGTATCGGGGGGTGGCGAGATAGCGGAACAATTTGCCGCCTGTTGCCATTTATGGGCTTCGGGAACAGGCGGCAAGTTGCTCTGGATTCAGATTAGCACCCGTCAGATTGGCATCTGTTAGGTCGGCCTCCCAGAGGTTGGTGCGCGTCAGGTTAGCGCTTGGCAGTTCGGCCTCCCTCAGATTTGCACCTGTCAAGT
Organism: Azospirillum oryzae; assembly: GCF_008364795.1. Classification (GTDB taxonomy): domain Bacteria; phylum Pseudomonadota; class Alphaproteobacteria; order Azospirillales; family Azospirillaceae; genus Azospirillum; species Azospirillum oryzae. Next base: position 191,939 of record NZ_VTTM01000001.1, read on the forward strand.
TTGCGTCTCTCAGGTTGGCATCTCTCAGGTTGGAACGCGTCAGGTCGGCGCCCGTCAGGTTGACGCGCGTCAGATCGGCGCCTGTCAGGTTAGCGCCCCTCAAGTTGGAACACGATAGATTGGCATGACTTAGATCAGCGCCCATCAGGTTGGCGCAACTCAGGTCAGCATCTCTCAAGTCGGCGCCCGTAAGGTCGGCGTCCCTTAAATTGGAGCCGGTCAAATTGGCACGCGTCAGGCGGGCCTCGCTCAAATTGGCGTTCCTTAGATCAGCGCCAGTCAGATCGGCATCCCCTAGGGTTGCACGGTTCAGGTTGGTGCGCGTCAGGTCAGCCTTGCCCAGGTGAGCCCCCGTCAGGTCGGCGTCCATGAGATTGGCGTCCGTCAGGTCGGCACAAGTTAGGTCGGCATTCGTCAGGTCGGCGTCCGTTAGGTCAACACTCGTCAGGTCGGTGCCCGTCAGGTCAAAGATGTGAAATGTGTCCCGTGCGACGGAGTATTCGGTTACTGGTCCAGCAAGGCGATGCAGGGTTGCTGCCAGGATTGCGGAATCGATCCGGATGGGGGCGGATTTTTTCGCCGAAACGCGGAATGCTGCCGCAAGAGCACAGAGCATTGCTGTCTCTGCGTTGCGAACCAGCCGTTCGCTAGCCCGCGAGCGCATTGCACCATCCGGCAATGGCATGCCCGTTTCCAAACACTCTACCAGAAGGCTAGAAAGGGAATCCCGCCACCGATCAACCTTAAGCGGATCGTGAGCGGCTTCGAGAGCCACTTCCGCGGACAGAAAGCCATAGGTTGCCCGGTCCATGACCGTAGGACCGCACAACTCCAACCAATCCTTCAGTGCGGCATCAGTCCTGTTTCGCCGCACCTCTTGAGCATTTGGCATCTCCGGCAGTAGCCGAACCACCCGGCAGGCGACGAGGAACTGACCGAAGCTTTTATGGGTGAATTCAACCAACCGGTGCTCCACACCCTGGTGAGCGCGACAGAAAAAGCTGTCAAGTAAAGCTGTTAGAGCTGCATCGCTATCCTCAGAAAGACGCTTTAGCTCCTTGGACAACTGATTGTCATTGAGTCGTCTTTCTACCGCACTCAACGCTACAGCGCGGTCGGTCCCGGCATGCCATGCCGCCACCGCCACCTCCTCCAGCATCTGTTCCAGTCGGTCACGGACAGGATCGATGGCCTCCGTGCTCCCGTCCCCCTGACGCCGCCGATGGATGCGATCGAGGACGTGGCCGAAGAGGCGGGTATAGAGATCATGAACACCACTGATGGTCGCTGCCCGCTCCGGCCCTTCCTCCGTCAGAATTTGCGCCAGCAACCAGTTCAACAGCGGTTGCTCGGTCAACGAGTCGATGTGTGGGTCATGGCGCCTCAGCGGCTCAGGCATCCCGCCTTTCGGATCGAAGCGCTTCCACCAGACCGACCGCTGGTCGAGTCTGGCCAAGTCCTGCGGTTCGTAACCGTCACGGTCCTGCTCGACAATGCGATAGCGCAGCACATGCAGACGGGCTTCGTCCCTGCGGGCCATGCCCCCGAGGTTGAGCGCAGTGGAAACGGCGCCCGGCCGCCCGGCGAGCAGCAGCAGCACACGGGTGTCTTCACGGTTCCATTCCGACAGGCGCTGCCCCAGGTCCGTGATGAACCCGCTCAGCAGCACCGTCGCTCCTTGGCCCGCCTTAGCCAGTTCATCCAGCCCGTCAAGAATCAGCACCAGCGGCTCGCCGGCAGATAGAGCATTGAAGGGATCGTGCCCAAGGTCGCCGGCCAGATAGCGCGCCAACTCTTCAAGCGAACCCTTCGCGATGTTGAGCCGGGTGAGCGGCACCAGCAGCACCCGCCGCTTTTCTGCGGCCAGCCGGGCGGCGAGTTTCATGCAGGCACTCGATTTGCCGGCGCCGGGCTCGCCGGACAACACGCGAATCCGGTCGACGTCACCACAGTCTGTCCGGGTCGCCCAGCTATACAGCGCGTCGTCCAGCCAGACGAGAGTCCGTTTGCGCCGCTCTCCGCTTGTCCGCTCCGGCGCCTCAGGATCGCCGACCGCGGCCCGCAGGGGGACGTAGAGGTCGTTCAGGGAACAGCGGATCTTCTTCGGACTCAGCGCCCGCAACGGCGCGTCCATCGCCTTGACCAGACGGTCGCGGTATGCGTTCCACTGCAACGACCGCTGCGCCGCCGGGTCGAAAGGGGTCTGCTCCAGCGCCGCCCGCAGTGCTTGATAGTCCTTCTCCCGCTCCGGGTTTCGCCATTCCCCGGCCAGGGCGAGCGGCAACGCATCGGCTAAGGCGCGGCGGACCAGGAGGCGATTGTCTTCGGACACCCCACAGGCCCGCATGCACCAGTCGAACAGAGCCAGCAACACCTCCAAACCCGGCCAGCGCTCCGGATCGGTGAAGGCCATTGCGGTCAGGTCCAGGGAAACATCGGCGGTTGCGCCCAGTATCGCCGCCTCGATCTCCCGAAGGTCGGCCTCCACCGCCATCACGGGGGCGTTGCGCGCCTCCGCCTGGATAACACGGATGGCGGCGGCATAGGCGGAGCGCTGAAGCAGCAGCTTCGCCCCCTCCTCCGCCGTGGGCGGGGTTTGCGGATCGGCTTTGAAAGCGCCGGTGGCGTCGATCACCCCCTTGATGGCGCTGCCGAAATTCAGATCGGCCAGATCGACCGCCACCTTGCCGAACGCCCGCGCAAGGCTGGCTCGCTCAACCGCAACCATGGTTCGCCCCTTATGTCCGCAATGATGCCTGTCGCTGCCCGCCATCCTCAGCCGTGAAAAGCGATCCGGGCCCGCCCTGGGTCAGCAGCGCGCCCCCACTCAAATCAGCCAGCGTGTGGCGCTGCGGTGCCCGCTCGCCCCTTCATGGAAATTCTGCCGCCATTATGGAGGAAGCAAACGCGCATCGCCGGACCTTCCGTCTCTTTTTATGCAGTCTACTGTCCCATTTCTACCATTTGGAGATCAAGATGGGCATATTGCCACGTCCGGCCTATAGTTCCCGGAGGGCGACCACCCACCACCCAAAGCGCCACACGCCGCAGGATGGAACAGTGAACACACCCGCCAAAACCGTTCCAAACTGTTACAAACGTTCCACCCCCCGCCCGCCGCCAGGGCGAGCCGCACCCGATGGAACACTGAACACCCCGCGGAAAAGCGTTCCACGCTGTTCCAACCACCCCACCGCCCGGCCTGCCCCACCCGCCCCACCACACCATCATTGCGCCCATCCCCCGTCCGCCCTATGTTCCCGGCAAACTATCGCTTGTCCGGGCCCAGATGACTGACCTTTCGCACATCCGCAATTTCTCGATCATCGCCCACATCGACCATGGCAAGTCGACCCTTGCCGACCGGTTGATCCAGCAGTGCGGCGGCCTCGACGCGCGCGAGATGCGCGAACAGGTGCTCGACAGCATGGATATCGAGCGCGAGCGCGGCATCACCATCAAGGCCCAGACCGTCCGCCTGCTCTACAAGGCCGAGGACGGCAAGCAGTACACGCTGAACCTGATGGACACCCCCGGCCACGTCGACTTCGCGTACGAGGTCAGCCGGTCCTTGGCCGCCTGCGAGGGCTCGATCCTGGTGGTCGACGCCTCCCAGGGCGTCGAGGCGCAGACGCTCGCCAACGTCTATCAGGCGATCGACAACAACCACGAGATCATCCCGGTCCTCAACAAGATCGACCTGCCCGCCGCCGAGCCGGAGCGGATCAAGCAGCAGATCGAGGACGTGATCGGCCTCGACGCCTCCGACGCGGTGGAGATCTCGGCCAAGTCCGGCCTCAACATCGGCGCGGTTCTGGAGGCGGTGGTCAAGCGCCTGCCGCCGCCCAAGGGCGATGCCGATGCAGCCCTGAAGGCCCTGCTGGTCGATTCCTGGTACGATCCGTATCTCGGCGTCGTCATTCTGGTGCGCGTGGTCGACGGTGTGCTGAAGGTCGGGCAGAAGGTGCGCTTCATGGCCGCCGGCTCGGCCCATGACGTCGACCGCGTCGGCGTCTTCACGCCGAAGGCGCTGCTGACCGGCGAACTGCGGCCGGGCGAGATGGGCTTCATCACCGCCGCGATCAAGGACATCACCCAGACCAAGGTCGGCGACACCATCACCGACGAGCGCAAGCCGGCGAGCGAAGCGCTGGCCGGCTTCAAGCCGTCCATCCCCGTGGTGTGGTGCGGCCTGTTCCCGGTCGACGCCGCCGATTTCGAGCGGCTGCGCGACAGCCTGGGCAAGCTGAAGCTGAACGACGCCAGCTTCCATTACGAGGCGGAGACGTCGGCGGCGCTGGGCTTCGGCTTCCGCTGCGGCTTCCTCGGCCTCTTGCATCTGGAGATCATCCAGGAGCGGCTGGAGCGCGAGTTCAACCTCGACCTCATCACCACCGCGCCGTCGGTGGTCTACAAGCTGACGATGACCGACGGGACGGTGCGGGACCTGCACAACCCGGCCGACATGCCCGATGTGATGCGGATCGACCACATCGACGAGCCGTGGATCAAGGCGACGATCATGCTGCCCGATGAGTATCTGGGCGGCGTCCTCCAGCTGTGCACCGAGCGGCGCGGCCAGCAGATCGAGCTGACCTACGCCGGCTCCCGCGCCATGCTGGTCTACCGGCTGCCGCTGAACGAGGTGGTGTTCGACTTCTACGACCGGCTGAAGTCGATCAGCCGCGGCTATGCCAGCTTCGACTACCAGATGGACAGCTATGAGGAAGGCGACCTCGTCAAGCTGTCGATCCTGGTGAATGCCGAGCCGGTGGACGCCCTGTCGATGATCGTCCACCGCAGCCAGTCCGAACGCCGCGGCCGTCAGCTGTGCGAACGCCTGAAGGAACTGATCCCGCGCCAGCTTTTCAAGATCGCCGTCCAGGCCGCCATCGGCGGCAAGATCATCGCCCGCGAGAGCATCAGCGCCATGCGCAAGGACGTGACCGCCAAGTGCTACGGCGGCGACATCAGCCGCAAGCGCAAGCTGCTGGACAAGCAGAAGGAAGGCAAGAAGCGCATGCGCCAGTTCGGCCAGGTCGAAATCCCGCAAAGCGCCTTCATCGCGGCGCTCAAGATGGGCGACGAGTAAGGATACGGAAAGGCGGACTTCGGTCCGCCTTTTTTGTGCAGACCGGCAATTCCGTACAACCTGCGCAACAAACCGGCCGCTCGGGTGTCATCACGGCTGAGGACGGTGCCGCGCCTGCGCGGCGCCTCCCCTGTTGTGGTTCAATTCCGGGAGGATGACATGCGCAAGTTTCTCGCCGCCGCGGTTCCGGCCCTGATGCTGATGGCCGTCGCCGCGCCGGGCCATGCCCAGACCAGCGGCTCCGCCAGGGCCAATGCGGTTGCCAACGGCACGATGGACAGCGGCGCCCGCGACGTCCAGGCCAGCCGGGACATGATCGGCAAGCGGGTGGTCCACCGCCATGGCGGGCCGGTCGCCGGCACCGTCCAGAATGTCACCACCGACGCAGAGGGCCAGACGATGGTCGAGTTGAAACTCGCCAAGTCCGGCCAGACCGTCATGCTGCCGCCGGCCTCCTTCGAACGGCGGGGCAAGCAGATCATCGTCATGCAGGACGCCAGCGAGCTGCAGCAGCTCGCCCAGTACAGCAATCAGGCCAACACCGGCTACGGCAGCTCGACGGGCGGAAACATGGGCGGCCAGATGGGCGGCTCCATGGGCGGTATGGGGTCCGGCGCCATGAACCGCGGGTCGATGGACAGCGATTCGATGAACCGCGGCACCATGAATCAGGGCTCGATGAATCAGGGCACTATGGGCAACGGCACGATGAACCGTGGCACCATGTCGCCGAACCAGCCCGGCATGGGCCAGTAAGTGGGCCGGTAATCCGTCACCGGAGGCGGACGGCCGAACCGCCCCCGCCTCCGGTCAGCAATTCAATCCCCGATCACCGTCAGCTCGCCCGCCTGCGGCACCGGCATTGCCGCCTTGACCGCCTCGGCGTCCAGGCCGCCGGCCAGCAGGCAGACCAGCTTGGCGTAGCTGGCCTCCGGCGTCATGTCATAGGCGCCGACCGCCCCGACGGCGCCCAGCCCGGTGGCATAAGCCCCCGGCAGCACCGCGCCACGCTGCACCTGGGTGTTGTCCATCAGCACGACCCCGGCCTTCACCGCCGCCGACAGGGCGCCGAGGAAGTCCGGATCGGTCGGGCCGTTGCCCTCGCCGAAGGCCAGCAGCACCGCCCCCTTCGCCGCCGGGCTGGTGCCGGTCAGCATCGCCGACACCGTGCTCGCCCGAATGCCGGGATAGAGCCACAGCATGACGACGGAGAACCCCGCCAACGCCGCCGGCAGGGCGTCCAGCGCGGCCAGCCGCCTGGACCGGTTATCCGGCTCGGCCAGTGAAACGCTCTTGTCCGGCATCGGCAGCCAATAGGGCTCGTTGCGGGCGACGACGCTGCCGACAGTGGCGAGCGGCGGGAAGTTCGGCGAATCGAAGCCGGCGAAGCGGTTGGCGTCGACCTTCGACGAGCGGTTGCCGCGCAGCAGCCTGGTGTCGAAATAGACGCAGACCTCCGGCACCGGCAGGGTCCCCGCCACCACGATGGCACCGACCAGATTGGCCGGGGCGTCGCTCAGCGTGAAGGACAGCGGCACCTGCGATCCGCTGAACACCACCGGCTTCGACAGGCCGGGCAGCAGGAAGGACAGGGCCGACGCGCTGTAGGCCATGCTGTCGGTGCCGTGCAGCACGACAAAACCGTCATACTGGTCATAGACCGACAGCAGCCGCCGGGCGATGGCGACCCAATCCGCCGGCGTCATGTTGGAACTGTCGAGCGTGCGGTCGAACCAGCCCATCGTCCAGCTCAGGTCCGGGTAGTCCTGCACCCGATGGTCCGACAGGCCGGGCACCGCCAGGGCCAGCTTCTCGAATTCTGCACCCGGCACCGGGGCCAGCGCCCCGTCGGGATTGGTCACGCACCCGATGGTGCCCCCGGTATACAGCACATAGACCCGCGACATCGCCCGTTCCTCCCGGCTTTCTTGTCGGCGGCAGGATAGGCTGGCGCCCGCCTATTTCTCAAGGCACAGCCGGTCCCGCACCGACGTCGGCGCAGGCTCCGCCACCAGGGCACGCCCGAAGCCTGCAACGACGGCCGGCATCGGATTGTAGGCGAGGCGGAAGCGCCGCGGCTCCGGCACCGACGGCGCAGGCATGACAGGCAACTCCATCCGGGCGGCCCCGAGAACCGCACCGGTCCAGGCGGCGAACAGCGACATGATCGGACACTCCAAAGGGATCGGAGACCGACAATGGGGCGGGCGCGATTCCCTTGGAAACGAATAGGCATTATGCCGTCATCACGGTTCGTAATGACCGCGCCGTTGCGGACCGGCCGGCGCTCTGCTTGAATAAGCGGCAACTTCCGGTTCCACGCCATGCCCGCCAATCTCGATACCGACCTGCTGCGCGCCTTCGTCGCCGTCGCCGACAGCGCCAGCTTCACCCGTGCCGGCGAAAGGCTGGGCCGCACCCAGGCGGCGGTCAGCCAGCAGGTGCGCCGGCTGGAGGACACGGTGGGCAAGCGCGTGTTCGAACGCGACACCCACGGCGTGCGCATGACCCGCGACGGCGAGGTGCTGCTGGCCTATGCGCGGCGCATGCTGACCCTGAACGACGAGGTGCTGGCCCTGATGCACCGCAGCCCGACGGTGGCCAGCGTCCGCATCGGCACGCCCGACGATTACGCCACCATGCTGCTGCCGGAAATCCTGGCCCGCTTCAACGCCGCCTATCCCGAGGTGATGGTCGAGGTCATCTGCGACAACAGCCCCGATCTGGTGGCGGAGATCGACAAGGGCCGCTACGACCTCGCTCTCGTCACCCGCAAGGCCGGCGAGGCCGGCGGCGAGCTGGTGCGGCAGGAGCCGGTGGCCTGGGTCGCCCCGCCGCTCGACCCCGTGCCAACGCCGGGACATCGCCCGGTGGAAAGCCTGGATCCGCTGCCGCTGGCGCTGTTCCCCAAGGGCTGCGTCGTGCGCGACCTTGCCGTCGCCGCGCTCGACGGCATCGGCCGCGACTGGCGCGTCGCCTTCACCAGCAAGAGCGTCGTCGCCGTCCATGGCGCGGTGATGGGCGGGCTGGGGGTGACGGCGATGGAATGTTGCACCGTCCCGCCCAGCCTGCGTCGCATCGGCGCGGCGGAGGGGTTTCCCGGCCTGCCGGACGTCGACATCGCCCTGCACCGCGCCCGCGGTACGGCGCCCAAGCCGGTGCGGCTGCTGGCAGACGCCATCCACGACCTCGTCGGCCATGACTTGGCGGGCCGCCGGGGACCGGGCCTCGCCCCGCCGGTGTCCGCGAAGGAAGTCGCCCCCATCAGCCGTGCCATGAAAGCAGTGCCATGAATGCCGTGCCGACCCGCCGCCTGCTGCCGGTACTCGCCGTCGCCCTCGCCTGGGCCGGGCTCTTCGCCGCCACCCCGCCGGCGCGGGCACAGAGCCCTGTCGCCATCGGCGCTCCGCTGACCGGCGAGGTGGTGCTGAACCGCGACATCGAGGTGCGGATCGGCCCCAGCGAGGACGCGCGCATCGTCATGACGCTGAAGCAGGGCAAGGCGCTGAACGCGCTCGGCACCCCGCGCGGCACCTATTGGACGGAGGTCGCCATCGGCGGCCAGCCCATCGGCTATGTTCCCGCCGATTCGCTGGACCCGGCGCTGATGGTCACCGGCCGGCCGGCCATCGGCGGCGAGGGGCCGCGGGCGCACAAGCCCGCCGGGCCAGCCAAACCCGACTCGGCCAAACCCGACTCGGCCAAACCGGACTCGGCCAATCCCGGTTCCGGCAAACCGCCGGCCAACGCTTCCCTGCCCCACCGCAGCGCCGCCGTCGTGCCGCGCGCGGCCTGGGACAAGGCGGCCCAGACCCCGGCGGAGGGCTATGTCGTCGCCGCCGGCCCGATCTCCGCCACCGAGATCCTGAGCAACCGCAAGCGGCGCCCCTTCACCCTGCGCCAGGGCGACGTGGTGGCGCTGATCGGTGCCGCGAACGGCGAGGCGACTCTGGCCCTGCCCGCCGGCACCCGCGCGCTGGCGCCGGTCCAGGGGCTGGTCGGGGTGGTGGCGCCCTACCCGCTGCCGGGCATGCCGCCGGTGGAGCCGGGCATGCTCTACGGCATCAAGCTGGGCGAATATGTCAGCTATTCCGAGGGTCTGCGCGCCTGGAAGGAGTTCACCGCCGGACCGGGCAGCGCCTATCGCGACCTGCCGCCGATGGTCTGGCCGGTGTTCCGCAAGGGACGCCTCCTGTATGAGGTCGGGGTGGCCCCCTTCACCCGGCTGCAGGTCGACACCGCCTGCGGCACGTTGGCGCAACGCGGACTCGATTGTACGGTGATCGAGCTGGATACATTCTGATAGCCTTGCGCATCTGGGCCGGCCGCGCCCTTCCTCATGACCCTTTCACGATCGAAGAGCCATGACCGACGCCGACCCGACTGGACCAGAGGACGACGCCCGAACCGATCCGGCACCGGAAAGCGGTGACGAGGATCTGGTGTTCCTGGACGATACCGCCCCGGAGGAGGAGCAGGGCGCGGAGGAGCCGCCCGGCAGCCGCTGGACCATGCTGATCGTCGATGACGAGCCGGAGGTCCATGCGATCACCAAGCTCGTCCTGTCCGATTTCGCCTACAAGGGGCGCAAGGCGCGCTTCCTGTCCGCCCATTCGGCGGCGGAGGCGCGGCGGATCCTGGCACGGGAAAGCGACATCGCGCTGATCCTGCTCGACGTGGTGATGGAGACGGAGGATGCCGGCCTGCGGCTGGTCCACCACATCCGCGAGGAGCTGCGCAACCGCAACGTCCGCATCATCCTGCGCACCGGCCAGCCGGGACAGGCGCCTGAACGGGCGGTGATCCTCGATTACGACATCAACGACTACAAGGCGAAGACCCAGCTGACCGCCCAGCAGCTGTTCACCACCACGGTCGCGGCGCTGCGCTCCTACGAGGACATCGTAACCATCGACGCCAACCGCCGCGGCCTGGAGAAGATCATCGAGGCGTCGTCGTCGCTGTTCCGCGCCCGCTCGATGAAGCTGTTCGCGGCGGGCGTGCTGACCCAGCTGTCGGGCCTGCTGGGGGTGGGGCCGGACGCCATCCTCTGCATGCAGCGCGGCGGCGCCGGCGCGGCCGGCTGCACCCCGTCGGGATGCGCCTCATCGGGATGTCCCACCAGCCTCTATGTGCTGGCCGGGTCGGGCCGGTTCGAAACGCTGATCAACGAGCCCGCCGCCGGCCATGTCGACCCTTCGGTGCTGGATGCGGTGACCGCCTGCCTGGAAAAGCAGGCGCATGCCTATGCCGGCGACCATTGCACGCTCTACATCCGCACACCGAACGACCGCGAAACGGTTGTCTATCTGCGCTCCAACCGGCCGCTGTCCGAACTCGACCGCAAGTTGATCGAGGTGTTCTGCGGCAAGATCTCCGTCGGGTTCGACAATCTGCACCATTACGAACAGCTCTACCGCGCCCAGCAGGGCACGCTGGCGGCGCTGGCCGATCTGGCCGAACGTGGCCGCGGCGCGCTGGGCACGGACGGCCCGGCGGCGGAGATGACGGCCGAAGTGACCGCCGAAGTGACGACTGAAATGGCCGGAGGCAGCCGCTTCAGCCGCTCGCTGCGCATCGCCGCGATCACCGAACGGATCGCCCGCCGCCTGCATGCCGACGGTCTGTTCCCCGAGTCGCTGGACGAGTCGACACTGGAGATCATCGGGCTTGCCGCCATCCTGCACGACATCGGCAATGCGGCAGTCGACCCGGGCATCCTGTCGAAGCCCGGCCCGCTCGACCCGACGGAACGCAGCGCCATGCAGACCCACACGGTGGCCGGCGCCGCCCTGCTGCACCAGGCCAGCCATCTGGCCGACGGCCCGACCCATCTGCATCTGGGGGCGGCGGTGGCGCGCTGGCATCACGAGAATTGGGACGGCACCGGCTATCCCGACGGCCGCACCGGGGCGGCGATCCCGCTGTGCGCCCGCATCGTCGCCGTCGCCGATGCCTATGACGCGATGACACGCGACCGACCCTATCGCCCGGCGCTGGACCGCGCTCACGCCGTGGAGGAGATCCGGCGGCTGACCGGCCTGCGCTTCGATCCGGCGGTGGTCGATGCCTTCCTCGCCGTGCTGCCGGAGATCGACCGGCCCGGTTCCGGGGCAGGCCCGGCGGCCTGAAAGGCGGGATGGAGCAACCCTACCCCCGCCCGCTTATCGACTGCACTCCTACCGGCTGCAAAGGGCCTCGACCGCCTCGCGCAGCGGCCCGACCTGCACCGGCTTCAGCAGCAGCTGGCAGCCCAGAAGTTCGGCCTCGTCGCGCCGTTCGGGCGTGCTGTCGCCGGTCAGGATGATCGCCGGGATCTGCTGCCCGGTTTCGGCACGGACGCGCTCCACCACCTCCCGCCCGGTACGGCCGGCCGGCAGGTAATGGTCGGCGATGATCAGGTTCGGCGCCCGGTCCAGACCGCCGAGCTGAGCCTCCAGCGCAGCGGCGCTCAGCGCCTTCACCACCTCGTACCCCCAGCCGTCCAACAGGATCGCCAGCCCCTCGACAATCGAGCGGTCATCGTCCACCACCAGGATCAGCGGCCTGACGGACTCCGGTTTGGTTGCCTGACTGTCTGTAGGATCAGCCATTGATTTCTCCCGCTCCGTCGCTTGCACCAAATTGGACATCGGGCATGCCAAGGCAATGCAAGCGCCGCCTGTGGCCTAACCGTGACATTGGACGCATCATGGGCTTACCAGGGGTAAACAATCCCAAAGCCGGATTTTCCCATAAAACATTGCCCCGCCGTCAAACACTGAATTGCAACAATCGTCATCAGGATTTTCCCTTAGCGAATGCACTCAAGACTCTTCAATCAGCGATTCATCATATGATTGGGCAATCGGTGGTTTGAAAAGACCCTTTCGTGACTCCTTCGGCGAAAACAAAAAAAGAGCCCCCGCCGGAACGGAGGCTCTATTCTTGAACAGCAGGAGTTTCAACCTTTGGAGGATAGTCTCAGGCGCGGAGATTTCCACCGGTCGCCTTGACCACCGCCGCAACGATTTTCTGGCCGACCGCTTCGATCGCCTCATCGGTCAAGGTTGCGGCGGTCGGCTGGTAGGTGACCGAGACGGCGACCGACTTGCGTCCCTCGCCCACCCCCGGTCCCTCATAGACGTCGAACACTGCGACATCCTTGACCAGCGCCTTGTCGGCGCCCTTCACGGCGCGGAGGATTTTGTCGGCCTCCACCTTGCGGTCGACGACGAAGGCGAAATCGCGCTCCACCGGCTGGAAGGAGGAGAGCTGCACCATCGGCTTGGCGGTGCCGCCCTTCTTCTTGGGCAGCGGCACGGCGTCCAGCATCACCTCGAAGCCGACGACCGGCCCCTTGACGCCCAGAGCCTCCAGCACCGACGGATGGATCTCGCCGAAGCGGGCCATCACGGTGGGGCCGAGTCGCAGCACGCCGGACCGGCCGGGATGGTACCAGCCCGGCGCGTCGGTGGTGACCTGCAGGTTGCCGGCGGGGGCGCCGACCGACTCCAGAACCGCCAGAGCGTCGGCCTTGGCGTCGAACACGTCGACGCCGCGCGCCTTCTCCGCCCAATGGCGCGGCACCGCCGCCCCGGCGCGGATGCCGGCGGCGACCGAATCCTGCCCGTCCGGCGCCGGGGTGCGGAAGGCCGCCCCGACCTCGAACAGCCGCACGTCGGCGAAGCCGCGGTCGGCGTTGCGGCCGGCGGCCTGGATCAGGTTCGGCAGGATCGACGGGCGCATGACGTCCAGGTCGCTGCTGATCGGGTTGACCAGCCGCAGGCCGGGCTCGATGCCGCCGAACAGCTCGGCGACCGGACCGGACAGGAAGGACCAGGTCACCGCCTCCGACAGGCCGCGGGCGGCCAGCGTCCGCTTCGCCAGCGCGACGCGGCGCTGCTTCAGCGTCAGGGCCGGACGGGTCAGCACCGTCTCGCGCGGCAGCGGCGTCGCCGGGATGGCGTCGAAACCGTGGACGCGCAGCACCTCCTCGACCAGATCGGCCTCGCCATGGACATCGGCGCGCCAGGACGGGATGCCGACGCGCAGCCGGCCCTCCTCGTCCTCGCCCTCGATGGTGAAGCCCAGATCCATCAGGATCTGCACCTGACGGTCGCGCGGCAGCTCGACGCCGCCCAGCGCCGCGACCCGCCCGGCCCGCAGGGTCAGGCTGCGCTTCCAGTCCGGTTCGGCCCCGGCGACCACCAGTTCCGACGGCTCGCCGCCGCACAGCTCCAGGATCAGGCGGGTGGCGCGCTCCATGCCGGCGAACACCGCGGCCGGGTCGACGCCGCGCTCGAAGCGGTAGCGCGCATCGGAGTCGATGCCCAGCCGGCGGCCGGTCTGCGCCGTGCGCACCGGATCGAACAGCGCGGCCTCGACGAAGACGTTGACGGTCTGCTCGGTGCAGCCGGTCGGCTCGCCGCCGACGATGCCGGCCAGAGCCTCGGCGCGCTCGTCGTCGGCCACCACGGTCATGGCGCCGTCCAGGGCGTATTCCTTGCCGTTCAGCGCCGCCAGCGTCTCACCCTCGCGGCCCATACGGACGGTGATGTTGCCCTTCACCGTGTCGGCGTCGAAGACGTGCAGCGGTCGGGCGGCGTCGAAGGTCAGGTAGTTGGTGATGTCGACCAGCGCCGAGATCGGACGCAGGCCGATCGACACCAGCTTGTCCTGCAGCCACTTCGGCGACGGGCCGTTCTTCACGCCGCGGATGTAGCGACCGACGAACAGCGGGCAAGCCTCCGGCGCATCAATGCTCACGCCGATCGGGCTGGCGAAGCGGCCTTCGACCGGGGTGGTGTCGAGATGCCCGGCGGTCAGCGGCTTCAGCGTACCCATGCCGGCGGCGGCGAGGTCGCGGGCGATGCCGCGCACGCCGGCGCAGTCGGCGCGGTCGGGCGTCAGGTTGATGTCGATGACCGGATCGTTCAGCCCGGCATAGTCGGCGAAGCCGGCACCGACGGGCGCGTCGTCCGGCAGCTCGATGATGCCTTCATGCTCGTCCGACAACTTCAGCTCGCGCTTGGAGCACATCATGCCGTTCGACTCGACGCCGCGGATGACGCCCTTCTTCAGCGTGATGTCGGAACCGGGGACATAGGTCCCCTCCGGCGCGAAGACGCCCTTCATGCCGGCGCGCGCGTTCGGAGCGCCGCAGACCACCTGCAGGGTGCCGGCGCCGGTATCGACCATCAGCACGCGCAGCTTGTCGGCGTCCGGGTGCTTCTCGGCCGAGACGACATGGGCGACGCGGAAGGGCGCCAGCTCCTTCGACCGGTCATGGACGCCTTCCACCTCAAGCCCGAGGGCGGTCAGCTTCTCCGTGATCTGGTCGAGCGAGGCGTCGGTCTCCAGATGGTCCTTCAGCCAGGACAGCGTGAACTTCATGGATCCGGCTCCTTAGCGCGTCAGGCCGTGGGCGATGTTGGGAATGTCGAGGGCCGCGAAGCCGTAATGCTTCAGCCAGCGCAGGTCGGCTTCGAAGAAGGTGCGCAGGTCGGGGATGCCGTATTTCAGCATGGCGACGCGCTCCACCCCCATGCCGAAGGCGAAGCCCTGGTAGCGGGTACTGTCGATGCCGCAGGCTTCCAGCACGTTCGGGTGGACCATGCCGCAGCCGAGGATCTCCAGCCAGTCGCCGTAGTTGCCCAGCTTCAGCTCCCCGCCCTTGCGCGAGCAGCCGATATCGACCTCCGCCGACGGTTCGGTGAAGGGGAAGAAGCTGGGGCGGAAGCGCAGCGGCAGATCGTCCACATCGAAGAAGGCACGGCAGAACTCCACGAGGCAGCCCTTCAGGTGCCCCATGTTGGTCGCCTCGTCGATGACCAGCCCCTCGATCTGGTGGAACATCGGGGTGTGGGTCATGTCGTAGTCGGAGCGGTAGGTCCGCCCCGGCGCGATGATGCGGATCGGCGGCTTGTTGTTCAGCATGGTGCGGACCTGCACCGGGCTGGTGTGGGTGCGCAGCAGCATCTTCTTGTCACCCGAATCGGGCAGATAGAAGGTGTCGTGCATGTCGCGCGCCGGGTGGCCGGGCGGGAAGTTCAGGGCGGTGAAGTTGTGGAAATCATCCTCGATGTCCGGCCCTTCGGCGACCGAGAAGCCCATCTCGGCGAAGATGGCGATCATCTCGTCCATCGTCTGGCTGATCGGGTGGATGCGCCCTTCCGTCTCCGGGCGGACCGGCAGGGTGACGTCGACCCGTTCGGCCTCCAGCCGCGCCTTCAGGTGGGCGGCGGCGAGGTCGGCCTTGCGCACGTCGATGGCGGCGGCGATCTCGTCCTTCAGCGCGTTCAGCGCCTGACCGCGCTCCTTGCGCTCGTCCGGCGTGAGGTTCCCCAACTCCTTCATGAAGCCGGTGATGCGCCCCTTCTTGCCGAGCGCGGAGACCCGCACCTCGTCCAGCGCCGAAAGGTCGGCGGCGGCGTTGACCTGCGACAGAAGTTCGTCTTTCAGCGCGTCGAGCATGGCGGTTCCCGGCAAGCGTGGGGAAGAAAACGGTGCAAAAAGAAAAAGGGAGCCGGCCCAGCGGCCCGGCTCCCTTCTCTTACAACTGACGCCGTGACGGCAAGCGTTCCCTTTTGAACGGGAAGCGCGAGGCGTTACGCGGCGGCCTTGGAGGCGAGCGCGGCCTGGGCCTTGTCCACCAGGGTCTTGAAGGCCTCCGGCTCGCGCGCGGCCAGATCGGACAGGACCTTGCGGTCGATCTCGATGCCGGCCAGCTTGATGCCGTTGATGAAGCGCGAGTAGGTCAGGCCGTACTGACGGACGCCGGCGTTGATGCGCTGGATCCACAGGCCGCGGAAATCGCGCTTCTTATTGCGGCGGTCGCGGTAGGCGTAACGAAGCGCCTTTTCGACCTTCTCGATCGCAATGCGGAAATTCTTGGAATTGCGACCCCGGTAGCCCTTGGCGAGCTTCAGGATCTTGCGGTGACGGGCGTGCGTCGTGACGCCGCGCTTAACACGAGCCATGGTTCAGTCCTTCCGAATTCTATGATGTGCCGAGATCAGGCGTTGCGCAGCCAGTTCTTCAGCACCGTGCGGGCGTTGGAGTCGCACAGGGTCATCATGCCGCGCGCGTTGCGCTTCATGTTCGGGGACTTCTGTTCCAGGCAGTGGCGCTTGTAGGCGGCCTGAGCGCGGACCTTACCCGTGGCGGTCACCTTGAAGCGCTTCTTGGCGCCGCTCTTCGTCTTCAGCTTGGGCATTTTCGTTTCCTAGAGGGAAATGAGGCGGAATTCCATCGGACGGTTGGGCATGCCCTGAGCCATACGGCCCAGCCTCGCCGCCCGTGGAAGGATGCGCTTATACGCGCGGGGGCGGCGGGATGCAAGGAGGATGTGGGGGTGTGCCTTTGCAGAATACCGCACAGCCAAGGAGCGCGCTCCGGTTCCCGCTTTCCAGACCATTCCAGTCCACCAGACGGCACACCGGAGGGTGTTAATTTGCGATTGATTTATCACTTGAGTATACCTTTGCCATCTGGCAACCTGCTAGCGATCGATGCGCATAGGCGCAATTTCTAACCACTATCGAAATTGATAACTAGGAATTATGGGAAGCAAGCGGCCAACTGACGTAAGCACTGCTTTCGTCCTCGATAACCCGGTTGATGTCACGCTGAATTTCTCGGAGATGGAGTCTTTTACGACCAGATCTCAAGAAATTAGGCGCTCGCTTCTCACAGGCCTTCACACTAAGCGCCACCATCTGAGGCCAGCCAATATCGTACTATCGACGATTCGAGACTTTGAATCGGACGCAGGCTTGTTCGAATACGTAGATTTCAAGGACTCCTTTGCTGAGCGTTCGGTGTTCCGCGGATGCTCCTTCGATTTCGCAGCGATAATCAACTGCGACTTTGAGGCGGTTGAGTTCGAAAATTGCCATTTTCACAATGTTTCGATCACAGGGACAACATTCCGCAATGTGCTCTTTAAGAATTGCGCGCTGGACCATATGGTTATTGAGCTCTGCAAGTTCTTTGATTGCAAATTCTTGGACTGCACAACCTCAAACAAGCTTTTTGATTTTTGCCTTTTCTCCAACCCGATTATTCACAACACTAATTTGCAAATTCAAACCCTGATTGGAAACTTTGGAATATATAAAGAGGCTATCACCGCCAGTGCAATTCGGGACAGAAGCATCGACGAGGAATTTTGCCTGTTGGGCGCTCAGGACATCGCTTCATATCCAGTATCCACTCCAATCGAGGCATTCAAAGTATCTCATTTTTTGGACCGCGATGCCACGTTAGCGGGTTCGAACGTCTTTGAAGCGACCTTTGCGCTTGATAGCTGGATCGGCACTGCCAAAATCCCACTTACTTTCACAAATATCCTAACACTCTACATGGAGTTTCTGCTGGACCTCTATGAAAGCGGCAAAATTATTGTCTTTCCGATATTGAAACTTCATTCGCTTACCGGAGCTCTGGTTGAGCATGCGTCGATCCCAACGGCCGCAATGACGCCGATCTACGGCGTTCATATGACGCTCGCCCGCATTGCAGAAGCATACCTCGCTGCGGTCACATCGACCACAAAGCGCTTGGGGAGCATAGCGTCCATTTTGGTGAATGGCCCATTAGATCCCGGTCATTATTTGGCTAACTATCCCTATATCTTCGCACGGCCAGGCATTGCGATTGTCAGCATAAAGAAACACAACTCACCAAACGAGATGTTTCTGGCATGGGACACCATTGCCGACATGATTCCCTTCGTTGCGTTGTTCATGGCCTCTAGATTCAAAATTGAGGTTGCTTCCTACGGAGGCACCTCCTCCCAGATGGTCGAGAGCCAGAGTGGAAGCAATTTAGAGTTAGGAAAGAGTCTTCTTCCAGGAAAGAGCTTGTTTGCGGTCAATCTCGGCTTCGATCAAGATAGTAGCCATCTTTACGGCCTGAAAATTAAGTCGATATTCCCAGGAAATTTGCTGGTTGAGCTTAGCCTCCAGCTATCAATTAGGCAGGTGACTGCGTCACGATTACTTCTTCTGAAGATACTAAATGGTGGAGAGCGAAAAGAGTGATAGTATTCTTACGGCTTCTTGTAGATCTGTCTCTTTAGAGAAATAGCTGAAACGAACGAACTCACGCGAAGGATCGATCGCAAAATACATGTTTGCCCCAACAATCACAGGCATTCCATGCTCTGAACAATGCTGTAGCAACCGCTCGCGCCTTTGAACATACGGCTTATCCAGAGAATCATAGGCTACCGACGCAGAACCGATGAAGCCGTTTTGCATCGGTGACATAGTAACCCGCGTACCGATGCACCGAACGGAAAGATTTCTGTGCAAGTTTAGAATTTGTCGATTCGCGGTTTGCAGCATCATAAAGAATCGCTCTGGTTCTGAGAGCAACTTTACTGCAAAATCAAGGCTGAACCTATCGATCGAGCCTTGGACCTGCTCACGCGCGAGCTGTAGCTGACGGCAGCGATGCTCGCCGTGAATAATGGTAGAAACCCTTGGCCCGTTGATTCCCATGCCTTTGAAGGGACTACGGATCTTTATGATCCGTGGATCGCGCGCATGGCTGTAATCTGCCAAATGAGGGGGCGTCAGCTGCTCTGTGGCCTCGTCGATTACCAGTACATCGTGTTTACTCATGCAGTGCAGAATGGCATCCAGGTGACTGACATCGTAATTTGAGCCTATACCAAATCTAGGCTGAGTGATCCAGATGACTTTAGGATGACTAAAATCAATCAAATCCAAGTTAATATTGAATTTCTCATTGAAATAGGTTGGCGCAAGACAAACGTTGAACGACAAATATTGTGCTTGCTTATAGCTCGCAAAATAACAAGGCGTCTCGAATACAATGTATTCGAATCCGCGCATGTGACGGAGGTAAGCAAGGATAGAAAGCGATGCTGAGGTTGCCGAACTGCATAAACTCAGATCGTCGTTGGAATAGGTTTGCCCATCCCAGAGCCCCAGAGTTCCCGCTATCACTGCTTTTTCGTCTCGTAATCCGCCATCGTAATCACTTGTATAAGCACGAATTGATTCGAGACCAAATTCGAAAGCGACTTCGGACCGATTTTCATACCAGTATGATGGATCGGCTGACACTCCGCCATCCTGCCGCAGCTTATTGAAATATTTGGCATTTATCCGATCAATGTCATCGGGAAAAAACACAGCGCGGTTGCTCATAATTCCTAGTTATCACCTCCCTCCCCGCATCCCCTCCGCCGCTTTGATCACCGCCGCCCGCAGGCTGGCGTCCGTCACCGTCGTGTAGATTTCTGTCGTCGAAATGCTCTGGTGCCCCAGCAGGCGTTGGACGAAGCGGATGTCCACCCCATTCTCCAGCAGCCGGGTCGCCGCCGTGTGCCGCAGCATGTGCGGAGTCACGCGGCGGGACAGTTGCGCCTCCTCGCCAATTCCCCGAATCAGCAAGCGGAGATGCTGGGTCGATGCCGGCCCGCCCGTTCCCGTCATCAGGAACCGGTCATGGTCACACCGCCGCGCGCCTGTCGCCCCCTGATAAGCCGTCACCAGGGCCGTCACCGCATCGTCGGGCAGAAACACCCGGCGCTGGCGACTGCCCTTGCCGACGATGGTGATGACGCGGCCGGTCAGATCCACATCCTCCACCCGCATGCCGGCCAACTCGCCCACGCGCAACCCCGTGGCCAGCAGCACCTCCACCGCCACCAGCGCCGTGAAGGCGTCGTGTTCGGCCTTGCGGGCAGCACGCAGGGCCTTCACTTCGGTAACCCGCCCCGCAATCCCCGCCCCGGCAAGAGCGGCGCCCCGCAGGCGGCGCACCTCGTCGTCGGTCAGATTGCGCGGCAGGCGGCGCGGCAGGCGGATGCGGGCGTCCAGCCGGTGGAAGGGGCTGATCTCGATCACCTCGTCCAGTTCAAGCCAGCGGAACATCACCTTCAGGCAGGCGATCCGCCGCTTGACGCTGGTTTCCTTCAGCCGCCGCACCTCGAACAGGTGGCTGAGATAGCGGCGCAGCAGCGGGCGGTCCACCACCGCCACCGCCGTCGCGGGGCCGGCGAATCGCTCGAACTCGGCCAGATCGATGGTGTAGGCGCGCAGACTATGGGGCGACAGGTTCTTGGCGACCCGGCAATGGGTCAGGAATTCGGCGCAAGCTTCAGCAAGGGTCATGCCGATCCACCAGAGGCTCCCACCCACGGCCACCGCAGCCACAGGAATACGGGCGTATGTTATACCCGGCAGTCAGTAGGCCAGCCCCCGGTGAATGGCAAGCACGGCCAGCGCCTCCAGGCTCATCAGCCCGCATGATAACGAAGCCGCGCAGTCCGGAATTCGCCCCATCCTTTCCCGTCGGCCGACCCGGTGATAGGATTGAGTACCTACGCCTTCAGGAGGTCTCAACGGCGATGGAACATCACCGGGAAACTGTTTCACCCTGTTCCATCACCCGGCAGACCGCCGACCTACCGCCGAACCGCACCCCGTGGAACAGTCTCCAAAACCTGTTCCACGACGTTCCAACCTCCGCCTCCCCCGCCCCTCGCCTCCATCCGCCCTACGCCATTCGCCGCAGCGCCTTCCGCACCGCACGCCCCCGCTGGCGCATGGCCCTTGCCCGCGCTATCTTCCCGGCCATGAGCGACCGCACCCCCCCATCCTCCGCCGACCCGCAAAAGCCCGCGTCCGGTGCCGCCCCCTCCGGTGCCGAAGGCAACTGGTTCGGCTTCACCCCCGTCGATCCGTCCGCCAAGTCCGGGCTGGTCCGCGCCGTGTTCGACAGCGTGGCGACCAACTACGACCTGATGAACGACCTGATGTCGGGCGGCATCCATCGGCTGTGGAAGGACACGCTGATGGAGATGGTGGCGCCGAAGCCGGACATGACCCTGCTTGACGTGGCCGGCGGCACCGGCGACATCGCCTTCCGCTTCCTGAAGAAGGGCGGCGGAGCCGCGGTGGTCTGCGACATCACCGAGGCGATGGTCCGGGTCGGCCGCGACCGTGCCATCGACCGCAACATCCTGTCCGGCGTGCAATGGACGGTTGGCGATGCGGAAAGGCTGCCCATCGCCTCGCGCTCGGTCGACGCCTACACCATCGCCTTCGGCCTGCGCAACGTCACCCGCATCGACGAGGCGATCAAGGAAGCCCAGCGCGTCCTGAAGCCGGGCGGCAAGTTCTATTGCCTGGAATTCAGCCACGTCGTCCTGCCGGTTCTGCGCGAGCTGTACGACGTCTATTCCTTCCAGGTGCTGCCCTTCATGGGCCGCGTCGTGGCGAAGGACGAGGCGAGCTACCGCTATCTGGCCGAGAGCATCCGCCGCTTCCCACAGCAGGCCGATCTGGCCAAACGGATCGAGGCCGCCGGATTCGGCGCGGTGCGCGTGCGCAACCTGTCGGGCGGAATCGCCGCCATCCATTCCGGCTGGCGGATCTAAGACCCCGTGTTCCGCATCCTGCGCAACCTGATCCGGATGGCCGTGATCGGCCGGACGGTCGCCCGTCACGATGCCCTGCCCACCAGCCTGCTCGGCACCGCCCCCGGCCTGCTGTGGCTGTGGCGCCGAGTCGCCCGCAAGGGCGTGCCCGGCCGCGAGGGCGAGCGGCTGGCCCGCGCGCTGGCCGAACTCGGCCCGACCTACATCAAGCTGGGGCAGCTGCTGTCCACCCGCTCAGATCTGGTCGGCGAGCGGATGGCCGTCGATCTGGCCGAGCTGCAGGACAAACTGCCGCCCTTCCCCGCCCATCAGGCCCGCGCCATCATCGAGGCGGAGTTCGGCCAGCCGGTCCATGCCCTGTTTCAGAGCTTCGACGACAAGCCGGTCGCCGCCGCCTCCATCGCCCAGGTCCATTTCGCCGTCACCGCCGATGGGCAGGAGGTGGCGGTCAAGGTGCTGCGCCCGGGGATCGAACAGGCATTCGAGCGCGATATCGACCTGTTCTACCGGCTGGCCGGGCTCGCCGAGTGGGTGCTGCCCAGGCTGAAGCGGCTGCGGCTGGTCGAGGTGGTCGACACCTTCGCCCGCACCTCCCGCCTGGAGATGGACCTGCGGATGGAGGCGGCGGCGGCGTCGGAACTGGCGTCGAACTTCAAGGACGATGACACCTTCAACGTGCCGAAGGTCGATTGGGAGCGCACCGGCGGCCGGGTGCTGACGCTGGAGCGCATCCGCGGCTTCAAGGTGGACGAGCCGGCCCGCATCTCCGCCGCCGGCTTCGACCGCGACGAGATTCTGGCGATGGCCTCGGCCAGCTTCTTCAATCAGGTCTTCCGCGACGGCTTCTTCCACGCCGATTTGCATCCCGGCAACCTGTTCATCAACGAACAGGGCACCATCACCGCCGTCGATTTCGGCATCATGGGCCGGCTGGACCGCGAGACGCGCTATTACCTCGCCGACATGCTGATCGGCTTTTTGACCGGCGACTACCGCCGCGTCGCCATCGTGCATTTCGAGGCCGGCTACGTCCCGCGCCACCAGTCGATCGAAATCTTCACCCAGGCCTGCCGCGCCATCGGCGAGCCGTTGCAGAACAAGCCGCTGGCCGACATCTCGGTCGGCCGGCTGCTGGCCCAGCTGTTCGCCGTCACCGAACAGTTCGAGATGGAAACCCAGCCGCAGTTGCTGCTCCTGCAAAAGAGCATGCTGACCGCCGAGGGCGTCGGCCGCCTGCTGAACCCCAACATCAACATGTGGGAGCTGGCCCGCCCGCTGATCGAGGAGTGGATGCGCGAGAATCGCGGACCGGAGGCGCAGTTCATCAACGATGCCGGCGCCATCCTGTCCACCGTCCGCCGCATTCCCGCCCTGGTCAGCGAGGCGGAACGGGTGACCCGCGACATCGCGGAAGGCGGGGTGCGCCTGCACCCGCAGACCGTCCGCCAGATGCTGAACGGCTGGGAGACCCGCCGCCGCTCGGACCGCATCGCCCTGTGGGTGATCGCGGCCCTGCTGGCGGTGATCGCGGTGCAGATGCTGTAAGGGCCGCGACTGGGCTAAAGTTGTTGCTGCGCTTTCCTCGACCGTCATTCCCGCGAAGGCGGGAATGACGGTCGAGGAAAGTCCTTTTTGCCAGATCAATACCCCCGGCTGCGATCCACCAGATTGGGCAGCGGCCGGCCGTCGTGCAGGGCCTTCACCGCGTCGGCCACCTGCACGGCGCAGCGGGACGGGTGGGTGATCCCAGCGACATGGGGGGTGACGCGGACCTTCGGATGACGCCAGAGCGGATGGTCGGCCGGCAGGGGCTCCGTCGCGAAGACGTCCAGGCTGGCGCCGCGCAGATGCCCGCTCTCCAGCGCGTCGAGCAGGTCCCGCTCGACCAGATGCCCACCGCGGGCGGCGTTGACCACCACCGCCCCCTTGGGCAGGGCGGCGAACAGCGAGGCATCCATGATGCCGCGGGTTTCGTCGGTCAGCGGCAGCAGGCAAACGAGGAAATCGCACTGCGGCAGCATCGCCGCCAGCCCGTCGGGACCGGAGAAGCTCTCCACCCCCTCGATGCTCTTCGGGCTGCGGCTCCAGCCCATCAGGCGGTATTCCAGGGTCCGCAGCGTGCGGGCCGACGCCGCCCCCAGTTCGCCCAATCCAAGGAAGCCGACGGTCACCTCGGAGGCCGGGCGATGGTCCCTCTGCTCCCACCGTGCCTCGGCCTGGAGGGCGGCATAGCCATCCATCAGCCGGTGCCAGTACAGCACCTGGAAAGCCACATAGCCGGCCATGTCGACCGTCAGCCCGTCCGCCACCATGCGGACCAGCGGCACGTCGGGCAGGGTCGGATCCTGCAGGATCGGCTCCACCCCGGCGCCCAGCGACACGATCAGGCGCAGGTTGGGCAGCGTCGCCAGCATGCCGGCCGGCGGCTTCCACACCACCGCGACCTCGATGTCGGCGACATCGCCGGTCTCGGGCCAGACGCGCATCTCCACGCCGGGAAGATGGCGGGCGATTTCCCGGCGCCAATCCTCGGCGCTGTCGCTGGCGGAGCAGAACAGAAGCGTCACGGCCGAACCCCTGCTATCAAGAGATCATGTTGGGGTGCGAACGATAGCGCCTTTCCCGAACCGCGCAAGGAAGCAAGCCCGTGCCGCGCCTGATCCTGCTGAACAAGCCCTATGGTGTGCTGCCGCAATTCACCGACGACCAGGGCCGCCCGACCCTGGCGGAGCTGGTGCCGGTGAAGGGCGTCTATGCCGCCGGCCGGCTCGACCGCGACAGCGAGGGGCTGCTGGCGCTCAGCGACGACGGCCCGCTGATCGCCCGCATCGCATCGCCCGCCAACAAGATGCCCAAGACCTATTGGGTGCAGGTGGAAGGCGTGCCAACCGACGAGGCGCTGGAGGCTCTGCGTCGCGGCGTCACGCTGAAGGACGGCCCCACCCTGCCGGCCGAGGTGCGGCGGATGGAGGAGCCGGAGTCGCTGTGGCCGCGCGATCCGCCGGTGCGCTACCGGGCCGCCATCCCCACCAGCTGGATCGCGCTGACCCTGCGCGAAGGGCGCAACCGGCAGGTCCGCCGCATGACCGCGGCGGTCGGCTTCCCCACCCTGCGGCTGATCCGCTGGTCGATCGGCGATTGGACATTGGATGGGCTGGCGCCGGGGCAGTGGCGGGAGGTCCCCCAACCGCCCGCGACACCCAGCAAAGGGCCAAAGGCTCCGGCGCCAACCGGTCAGCGCGCCCCCGTCAAGCCGCGCCGAACAGCTGCTCCTCGCTCAGCGCCATCACGCTCGCGGAGCCGTTGACGACGGTCGCCCGCAGCGCCGCCGCCTTAGGCAGCACATGGGTGGCGTAGAAGCGGGCGGTCAGCGGCTTGGCCGACAGGAAGGCGGTGTCGCCATCGCCCTCCGCCAGCCGTTCAACCGCCACCTTGGCGGCGCGGGCAAGCTGCCAGCCGCCGGCGACGACACCCATCAGTTCCAGCAGCGTCACCGACGCGGCGGCCGGCAGGCGCGGGTCCTGCTTCGCCGTGGCCAGAACCCAGGCCACCGCCTGCTTGGCCTCATGCACCGCAGCGACCAGCTCGGCACCGGTGACGCGCAATGCTTCATCGGCGTGGCCGGACAACTCGCCGCCCAGCGCCGCGATCTCGTCGAGCAAGCCGTTGGCCGTCGCCCCGCCGTCGCGCAGGATCTTGCGGTTGATCAGGTCGTTGGCCTGGATGGCGGTCGTGCCCTCGTAGATCGTGGTAATGCGGGCGTCGCGCAGATGCTGGGCGGCGCCGGTCTCCTCGATGAAGCCCATGCCGCCGTGGACCTGCACGCCGTCCGACGCCAGCTGTTGGCCGGTCTCGGTGCACCAGCCCTTGGCGATGGGGGTCAGCAGATCGACCAGCAGGGCGGCCCGGCCACGTGCCGCCTCGTCGGCATGGTGATGCGCCACGTCCACCGCGGCGGCGGCGGTGTAGAGGATGCCGCGCATCGCCTCGATCCGCGCCTTCATGCCCATCAGCAGGCGGCGGACGTCGGGGTGGTTGACGATGCCCTTCGACTGACCCTCGGTCCAGCCCAGCGGCTTGCCCTGCACGCGGTCGCGGGCATAGGCAAGCGCCTGCTGGTAGGCGCGCTCGGCGATCGACAGGCCCTGCATGGCGACGTTCAGCCGGGCATGGTTCATCATGGTGAACATGTATTCCAGGCCGCGGTTCGGCTCGCCCACCAGGAAGCCGGTCGCCCCGCCCTCATCACCGAAGGACAGCACGGCGGTCGGGCTGCCGTGGATGCCCAGCTTGTGCTCCAGCGACACGCATTTCACCTGATTGCGGGCGCCCAGGCTGCCGTCCGGGTTGACCAGGAATTTCGGCACGACGAACAGGCTGATACCCTTCACGCCCGGAGGCGCATCGGGCAGGCGGGCCAGCACCAGATGGACGATGTTCTCCGTCAGGTCATGGTCGCCGTAGGTGATGAAGATCTTCTGGCCGCCGACGAGGTAATGGTCGCCGTTCGGCACCGCGCGCGACCGGGTGGCGGCAAGGTCGCTGCCCGCCTGCGGCTCGGTGATGTTCATGGTGCCGGTCCACTCGCCCGAGATCATCTTGGGCAAATAGATGTCCTTCAACGCGTCGGAGCCATAGAGCTGCACCGCGTTCACCGCCCCCTGCGTCAGCATCGGGCAGAGCGCGAAGGCCATGTTGGCGGAATGCCACATCTCCTGCACGGCGGTGTTCAGCAGGTTGGGCAGCCCCATGCCGCCGCGCGTCGGATCGAAGGGCAGCCCGTTCCAGCCGCCCTCCACCAGCGCCTGCCACGCCGGCCCCCAGCCCTCCGCCGTGCGGGCGATGCCGTCGGCGCCGAGATTCGCGCCCTGGACATCGCCGATACGGTTCAGCGGAGCCAGGATGTTCTCGGCGATCTTCGCCGCCTCGCCCAGGATGCTGTCCACCATGTCGGGGCTGGCATCCTCGAAGCCCGGCAGAGCCGCCACCTCGGCCATGCCGGCGAGGTGGTCGAGGACGAAGCGGATCTCTTTCAGCGGCGGGGTATAGGGGATCGCGGCGGCGGTCATGGGGGACCTCTTCGGGTAACGGAGGAAATGAACGGGATCAGACGGCCTGCTGCAACTCCGGCAGCGCCTTGAACAGGTCGGCGACGAGGCCGTAATCGGCGACCTGGAAGATCGGCGCCTCCTCGTCCTTGTTGATCGCGACGATCACCTTGCTGTCCTTCATGCCGGCCAGATGCTGGATGGCGCCCGAGATGCCGACGGCGACGTACAGCTCCGGCGCCACGATCTTGCCGGTCTGGCCGACCTGATAGTCGTTTGGCACGAAGCCGGCATCGACCGCCGCGCGGCTGGCACCAACCGCCGCGCCCAGCTTGTCGGCGATGACCTCGAGCAGGTGGAAGTTGTCACCCGACTGCATGCCGCGCCCGCCGGAGATGACGATGCGGGCGGCGGTCAGCTCCGGCCGCTCCGACTTCGACAGCTCGGCCGAGACGAAGCTCGACAGGGCGGGATCGGCGACCGCTGCGACGCTCTCGACCGGGGCGCTGTTGGCGGCTGCCGCTGCTTCGAAGGCGGTGGTGCGGACGGTGACGACCTTCACCGGATCGGACGACTGAACTGTGGCGATGGCGTTGCCGGCATAGATCGGCCGCTCGAACGTGTCGGCGGAGACCACGGCGGTGATGTCGGAGATCATTGCCACGTCGAGCAGCGCCGCGACGCGCGGCAGCACGTTCTTGCCCACCGAGGTGGCGGCGGCGAGGACGTGGCTGTAGCCGGAGGCGATCGACACCAGCAGGGCCGCGACCGGCTCGGCCAGCGCGTGCTCGTAGGCGGCATCGTCGGCGAGCAGCACCTTGGCGACGCCGGCCAGCTTGGCGGCCTGCTCCGCAACGGGGGCGGCATTGCGGCCGGCGACCAGGAGGTGGATGTCGCTGCCGAGCTTGGCAGCGGCGCTGACCGCGTGGGCGGTGGCGGGCTTCAGGGTGGCGTTGTCGTGGTCGGCGAGGATCAGGATGGGCATGGCGGGTTCCTCTGTCGGGCGGGCGGGGAGTGCGGACACTTGCCCCCACCCCGACCCTCCCCCGCTGGGCGGGGGAGGGAGCAGGATGCTTGTCGGCGTTCGGCGGCAGTTCCCTCCCCTGCGAAGCGGGGGAGGGTTAGGGTGGGGGCACCGGGGCCGGCGCTCCTCAGATCACACGCGCCTCGCTCTTCAGCTTGTCGACCAGGGTGGCGACGTCCGGCACCTTGATGCCGGCCTGCCGCTTGGCCGGCTCGGTGACCTTCAGCGTCTTCAGACGCGGTGTCACGTCGACACCCAGCGCATCCGGGGTGACGGTCTCCAGCGGCTTCTTCTTCGCCTTCATGATGTTCGGCAGCGAGGCATAGCGCGGCTCGTTGAGGCGCAGGTCGGCGGTCACCACCGCCGGCAGCTTCAGCTCAACGGTTTCCAGACCGCCGTCGATCTCGCGGGTGACGGCGACTTTGCCGTCAGCGGCAACAACCTTAGAGGCGAAAGTGCCCTGGCCCCAGCCGAGCAGGGCGGCCAGCATCTGGCCGGTCTGGTTGCAGTCGTCGTCGATCGCCTGCTTGCCGAGGATGACGAGGCCGGGGGCCTCCTTCTCGACCAGGGCCTTCAGCACTTTGGCGACAGCGAGCGGCTCGGTCGTCACGTCGGTCTGCACCAGGATGGCGCGGTCGGCACCCATGGCGAGAGCGGTGCGCAAGGTTTCCTGGGCCTGGGTCGGGCCGACGGAGACAACGACGATCTCGGTCGCCGTACCGGCTTCCTTCAGGCGCACGGCTTCTTCGACGGCGATCTCGTCGAAGGGGTTCATGCTCATCTTCACGTTGGCGGTCTCGACGCCGCTGCCGTCCGCCTTGACGCGGACCTTCACGTTGTAGTCGACGACCCGTTTCACCGGCACCAGCACCTTCATGATGGCGTGTCTCCTCTCGAATGGTGTTCTTCTATGGACTCAGGCGGCGGCGGACAGGGGCTGTCCGCGCAAGGCTGCGACCGCATCGGGAATTGGCGGGGAGGCCGCGGTGGTGCCGAGGGCTGCCAGCACCTCGGCCGGCGCGACCACGCCCCGGCTTCCGACGAAGGCGCCCTGGACGACGGCCATCGCCGCCAGCCCGCCCCGCGTTTCCATGCGGTGTTCGATGAAGATGTATTTATCGTCCCAGCACAGCACACGGCTGACCAGGGTGAATTTCTGGAACGGCCGCAGTGACCGGCGGTAGCGGATCGTCGCCCCGCCCAACACAGGCTGCCAGCGGTTGCGCAGGATCGCCGGCCCCAGACCGACGCGGATCATCAGGTCGGTGCGACCCAGATCCATCACGCTGAAATAGCGCGCGTTGGTCATGTGCAGGTTGATGTCCAGGTCGGTCGGCCAGACCCGGAAACGCAGCGCCGACGGCTCCAGCAATCCCGAGCGTCGACCGCGCCACGCAGCAAAGATAGCGGCGGCGGCGACCGCCAGCAGGCGGAAGATCAGGTTCATCGCCCCTCTCCCGCCTTGAAGGCATCGCAGGCCGCCCGCGGATGTCGTTGTCCCATCATGTTCCGATCCCCCCTCCACAGGGCCGATCGGCGCACGATGGGCGCCCGACCGGTCAGCTGTCCTTCGCGGCGGTCTTCAGGTCCGCCAGGGTGTTGTTGACCTGCTCTTCGATGTCGCGCAGCTCCTGCACGGTGGCTTCCAGGTCCTCACGCTGCTGGGCGAGGTCCTTCAGCCGCTTCTGCACCCGCTTCAACAGGTTCTTCTGCTGCTCGACCCCGCCATTGACGTTGTAGAGGTCGAGATATTCGCGGATTTCGGCCAGCGAGAAGCCCAGACGCTTGCCCCGCAGGATCAGCTTCAGCCGGGCGCGGTCGCGCTTGGTGTAGACCCGGTTGTTGCCGACGCGGTTCGGCGCCAGCAGCCCCTTGACCTCGTAGAAGCGCAGGGCCCGCGGCGTGATGCCCAGCTCCTCCGCAAGCTGGTTGACCGTGTAGAGCTGTTCCATCCCTGGGAAGACCTTTTGTTTGCGTTCGGCACAATGCGCCTTCCGTTTGGTAGCACAGCTGCCGTCGCGTGATAAGGCTTCCCTTTACGTCCGGGTCAACGCGGTGACTTCGGGTCATCCTCCGTTCGATAGAGCCTGCTTCGCCTCGGCGATCAGTTCCTTTTTCGACAACTTGCCGACGGCGGTCTTCGGCAGTTCCTCGCGGAACTCGATGGCCGTCGGCATCTCGATGCGGGAGATCTTGTCGCGCAGGAAGTCGCGCAGAGCATCCGCCGTCAGGCTCGCGCCGGGCTTCAACTGCACGAAGGCCTTCGGCGTCTGGCCCCGGTAATCGTCGGGCAGGCCGATGACGCAGGCGGCGACAACGTCGGGATGCTGATAGATCGCTTCCTCGATCATGCGCGGATAGACGTTGTAGCCGCTGCATATGATGAGGTCCTTCAGACGGTCGAGCAGGAAGACGTATCCATCCTCGTCCATTGTCCCGACATCGCCGGTCAGCAGGAATCCGTCGACCACGGTGCGGTCGCTTTCCTCCGCCCGGCCCCAGTAGCCGGCCATGACGTTGGGTCCGGCAATCGCCACTTGGCCCTTCTCGCCGATGCCGAGTTTGCGGGCCGGATCCTCAAGGTCGCGGATCTCGATGGCGATGCCGGGCAGCGGCAGGCCGATCGACCCCTCCTTGTTGACGCCGTTCAGCGGGTTGGCGGCGCAGACGGGGGAGGCTTCCGACAGGCCGTAGCCTTCGATCAGCACGCAACCGGTCGCCGTCTCGAACTGGCGCTTCAGCTCCATCGGCAGCGGCGCGCCGCCGGAGATGCAGTAGCGGATCGAGGTCATCGGATAGCGGCCGACCTGCGGATGGCCCAGCAGCGCCTTGTACATGGTCGGCACGCCGGGGACGAGCGTCGGCTTGCGCCTGGCGATGGTCTTCAGCACCTGTTCGGTCTCGAAGCGCGGCAGCATGATCAGTTCGGCCCCACAGGCCAGCCCCATGTTCAGCACCACGGTCATGGCGAAGACATGGAAGAAGGGCAGGACCGCCAGCATGCGCTCCCGGCCCAGCGCCACCTCGGGGAACCAGGCCTGCACCTGCCGCGCGTTGGACAACAGGTTGTGGTGGGTCAGCATCGCACCCTTGGGCACGCCGGTGGTGCCCCCGGTGTATTGCAGCACGGCGACGTCGCGCAGCCCGTCGATGCGCACCGGCCGCAGCGTGCCGTCATTGGCAAGCAGGCTGTCGAAATCGACATGGCGGTCGTCGCGCGGCACGGCGGCGAGTTCACCGCGCTTCAGCACGCTGAACAGAGCCTTCTTCATCGCCGGCAGGATGGATGCCATGCGGCAGACGACGATCCGCTTCATCGGCGTGCGCGTCAGCATCGCCCCGACACGCGGGTAGATCTGCTTCAGGTCCAGCGTCACCATGATCTCGGTCTGCGAGTCGGTGATCTGGTGCTCCAACTCCCGCTCGACATAGAGCGGGTTGTAGTTGACCACGGTCCCGCCGGCCTTCAGCACCGCGAAATAGGAAATGACGTAGGTCGGGCAGTTGGGCAGGCACAGCCCCACCCGCACCCCCGGCCCGACGCCCAGATCCTGAAAGCCGCGGGCGGCGCGGTTCACCAGGGCCAGCACCTCGGCGTAGGTGTAGCGGCGGCCCATGAAGTCCAGGCAGGGGCGGTCGGCATAGCTCCCGGCCGCCTCCTCGAACAGCATGTGCAGCGGCATCGGCGTGAAGGTCTGGTCCCAGGCGATTCCCCTGGGATAGTGCGCCAGCCAGGGATGGACGGTGTCATTGGCGGCGGCGCCATTGGCATTGGTGGTCGGCGGATTGGCGCTCTGCGCAAGCGGCTCGGGCATGCTTCGCTCCCCTTGGCGGTGGCGCGTTCCGGATCACCTGACGGCCGGCACCGAACGGCGGCATCGACAAGCGGCGGGCGTCTGAAACGCTTTCGTTATGACGTTGACGTAAACGTAATGCGCGCCTACTGTCAAGACCAGTCCTACGAACAATCCTGAGGGCACGCTTTCATGGTCGACGACATTCTGCAGGAACTGCGCAGCCGCAGCGGCGATCTGCGCTCGCTCAACGCCTCGGTCCGCTTCCTGCTGGGCAAGGAGGGCGAGGTGATCCGGGTCGACGGCCGCGCCAGCCCGATCAGCATCAGCCGCGATGACGCCGAGTCCGACTGCACCATCCGCATTTCGCCGGAAAACCTGCAGAAGCTCATCAACGGCAAGCTGAACCCGATGCTGGCCTTCACCATGGGCAAGCTGAAGGTCGAAGGCTCGATGGGTGTCGCGATGAAGCTGGCGCAGCTGCTGGACGACTGACGACGCGGCCGGAAGAGCCGCCCACCAAATCAACCGGGAGGAAACGAACATGACGACGATGCGCACCAATTGCGCCACCCTGTCCGCTGCCCTGATGGCGGCCACGCTGCTGGCCGGTCTGCCGGGTGCGGCCTCCGCGCAGGCGACCGCGCGCACGCTGACCTACCAGATCCTGATGGGCGAGGACCCCATCGGCACCGAACAGGTGAAGATCGAACTGCAGGGCGACCGCACCAAGGTCACTGTCACCGCCACCACGCGGGTGAAGGTGCTGTTCATCAACTTCCGCTACGACCACAAGCGGGAGGAGATGTGGAAGGGCGGCGTTCTGGAATCGATGACCGCCACCACCGACGACGACGGCACCCCGCACAAGATGGACATGGCGCGCGATCCCGGCGGCTACCAGCTGGTCGTGGACGGCAAATCCCAGCAGGCGCCGGCAAGCGCCCTGCCGCTGACTCTGTGGACGACGGACGTGCTGAAGCACCGCGAGCTTCTGTCGGTGATCGACGCGGCTCCCTACAAGGTGGCTTCGCGCAAGATCGGAGCGGAGACGGTGGAGGCCGGCGGCAAGGCGACCGAGGCCGCCCACCACCGCATCGAGGGCGATGTGGAACGCGACCTGTGGTATGCGGCGGACGGCACGCTGCTGAAGACGCGCTTCAAACGCAGCGGCTATGATATCACCTATGTCCTGAAGTGAATTCCGCCGATGAATCCTGAGTGAACGAGGACCCGATGCCGATCTTCCTGTTTCCCGACGACCCCTTCTGGAACGAGGAGGCCGACGCCGTGGAGTTCGCGGTGCAGGTCGGGGAATATCAGGGCCGGGTCTTCGTCACCCGCCGCACGTTGCAGGGCATCGTCGGCCACATGCCGAAGCCGGACGAGGCGGTTCAGCAGGTCTGCATGAACCGCCCCCTGTTCGAACGGGCGACCGAACAGCGCATCATGTCCCGCGCGCTCGACCCCGATGCCAACATCCACCTGACCGGCCGCGACCTTCACCGCGCGGCCGGCTGAACCGAAGCGTCAGCCCCCGCAAATCAATCCAGATGGGCGTAGCGGCCGCGGAAATACAGCAGCGGGTCGCCGTCCTCGCGTGAGGTCAGATTGCGGACGCGGCCCAGCACGATGACGTGGTCGCCGCCATCCAGCAGATGCTCGCGGTCGCATTCCAACGTGGCGAGGCAGCCCGTCAGCAGGCGGACGCCGCCGCGGCCGGTGGTGGTCTCCAGCCCTGCCCAGCGCTCCTGCAGGTCGCGGCGGGAGAAGCGGTTCGACAGCTCCTCCTGGTCGGCGGCCAGGATGTTCACCGCGAAATG
The DNA here is from genome assembly GCF_008364795.1 of Azospirillum oryzae. Classification (GTDB taxonomy): domain Bacteria; phylum Pseudomonadota; class Alphaproteobacteria; order Azospirillales; family Azospirillaceae; genus Azospirillum; species Azospirillum oryzae. Next base: position 225,119 of record NZ_VTTM01000001.1, read on the forward strand.
CGGGGCGACGTTGAAGGCCTCGAAGGACATCGCGGCACGGCCCAGGCAGAACTGCACCAGCGGCGGATCGAGCGACACGGACGAGAAGGAGTTCACCGTCACCCCCAGCGGCAGCCCGTCTGGCGCGATTGTGGTGATGACGGCGATCCCGGTGGCGAAACAGCCGAGGGCGGAACGGAACGCAAGGGGATCGATCGGCTGTTCGGTGGTCATGACGTCCTGTGGTGTGGGCCGAAGTGGAGGGGCTGGCGGAGAAGACGGCAGGGGACCCGTGCAAGGCCCCCTGAGTGGCCGAAGATGACATTGAAAGTAGGAAATACCGCGAATTAATCCAGCACGCCATCCGGTGCAAGCCGCATCTCCGTCGCATCCCCCACCACATCTGCCCCGCATCTCCGCCCGATCTCCGTCGCACCTCCCGTGGAGGCAACGTCGTTAAACGGATCTTAATCAAACCCGGTCAGGGTTTTGCCGCGGCGGACAGCCGCCGCGTCCACCGCGGCGCCGCGCGCGGAAATCGGCCTTCGGGCCTCGAACCATTCGCCACGGCCAGGGCATGAGCGGGAATTCCGGCGGCGACGAGCGGCCAATCATCATCAAGAAGAAGAAGGGCGGGCACGGCGGCCACCATGGTGGTGCGTGGAAGGTGGCCTATGCCGACTTCGTGACCGCGATGATGGCCTTCTTCCTGCTGCTGTGGCTGCTGAACGTCACCACCTCGGACCAGCGCAAGGGCATCGCCGACTATTTCTCGCCCGTGTCGGTCAGCCGCGAACAGTCCGGCTCCGGCGGCATGCTGGGCGGCAAGACCATCACGGTGCCGGGCGCGCAGATTTCCCCCAGCTCGCCGATGTCGGCCGATGTGCCGGTGTCGGGTCCGCCCGGCTATTCGTCGCAGCAGACCGACGACGCCGACGACCCGACCGAATCGGCCGTCGGACCCGGACAGGGCACCGGTCCGGGAAAATCGGGCAAGGACTCGGCGGCGAACGGTGCGGCCTCCGATGCCGACGTCGCCGACCAGAAGCCCAGCGAGACCCGCGCCGAGTTCCAGAAGCGGATGGAGGAGATGGCCAAGCAGCTGGGCATCCCCGGCCAGAAGCCCGGCGAGAAGCTGTCCGACTTCGGCGAGCGGGTGAAGGAGGCGATGGAAAGCCTGCAGGGCGCGGCCAAGGAGGCCCGCCAGTTCCAGCAGGCGGCCACCGAGATCCGTCAGGCGATCCAGTCGGTGCCGGAACTGGAGCCGCTGGCCCAGAACCTGATGATAGACCAGACGCCGGAAGGCTTGCGCATCCAGATCGTCGACCAGGACCGCGTGTCGATGTTCCCCGGCGGCTCCGGCCAGATGTATCCGCAGACCCGCCAATTGGTGCAGCAGGTGGCGAAGGCACTGTCGAAGCTGCCCAACAAGCTGTCGATCAGCGGCCACACCGATTCCACACCGTTCCCCTCAGGTTCCGGCCGCGACAACTGGGATCTATCGACCGAGCGGGCCAATGCCACCCGCCGCGCCTTGCTGACCGGCGGCATCGACCCCTCGCGAATCCAGGACGTCGTCGGCAAGGCCGACCGCGACCCGCTGGTCGCCGATCAGCCCAACAGCCCGCGCAACCGCCGCATCACCATGGTCCTGCTGCGCGAGACCCAGGCGGCACCCGCGGCCGGCGGCCAGTCCGGCGGCGGCGGCGCCCCCACCAAAGCACGATAAGTCTTCGGTGCCGCCGGTACTTTGGCGCTAATTTCCGGAATCGCCGGCATCCGAATTCTTGCTTTGTCATCGCGTCGCACAACGGCACGCGCGTTTGCCCTGTTCAAAGCGCGCGGCGTTGGGTCATACTTCCTGCACAATGCGACATGGCCGGGGCGATGCCGCCCGGCCCGCGATGATCGGTCAGATACAAGCGCGGGGGAGTCTGTGAGCGTACCCGAGGGCAAACCGTCCGACCTTTTGTCATCCTACAATCCTGGCCTGTACTTCGACGAATTGTTCGGAGCCATGGATTTGCCGGCCGAACATACGGCGCTGATCCGCCAGAGGCTGGCCGCGCTCGACTTCGATGAACTGCGCCGCCGCGCGCAGGATGCGGAGCGGGAGCTATACAATCTCGGCATCACCTTCATCGTCTATTCCGACAAGGACGCCGTCGACCGCATCCTGCCGTTCGACGTCATCCCGCGGGTGATCTCCGCACCGGAATGGAAGCATCTGGAGGCAGGCGTCACGCAGCGGGTCGCCGCGCTGAACCTGTTCCTGCACGACATCTATCATGACCAGAAGATCCTGAAGGACGGGGTGATCCCGCGGGATCTGGTCGAGGGGAACCATAATTTCCGCCCGCAGATGATCGGGCTGGACGTTCCCTTCAACACCTACATCCACATCATGGGCACCGATCTGGTGCGCGACCGTCACGGCACCTTCCGCGTGCTGGAGGACAATGGCCGTGTTCCGTCCGGCGTCTCCTATGTCGTGGAGAACCGCCATATGATGCAGCGGGTCTTTCCGGACCTGTTGCAGGACATCGGCATCCGCCCGGTGGACAATTACGGCCACAAGCTGCTCGATGCCATGATGGAGATCGCGCCGGTCGACGATCCGCAGGTGGTTCTGCTGTCGCCGGGCACCTACAATTCGGCGTATTTCGAGCACATCTTCCTGGCGCGCGAGATGGGCGTGCCGTTGGTGGAGGGGCGCGATCTGGTGGTGGAAAACGACCGCGTCTTCATGAAGACGACCAACGGTCTGGCTCCGGTCCATTCGATCTACCGCCGGCTTGACGACGCCTTCCTCGATCCCAAGGCCTTCAATCCCGACAGCCTGCTGGGCGTGCCCGGCATTTTGGAGGCCTACCGCAAGGGCAATGTCGCCCTGGCGAACGCCATCGGCACCGGCGTGGCCGACGACAAGGCGGTCTACTGTTACGTCCCACGGATGATCAAATACTACCTGGACCAGGACCCGATCATCCCCAACGTCGACACCCGCATCTGCCGTGAGCCGGACGCCCTGCAATACACGCTGGACAATCTGGCCGATCTGGTGGTGAAGCCGGTGGGCGAGGCCGGCGGCTACGGCATCACCATCGGCCCGCGCGCCAGCAAGGCGGAGCTGGAGGATTGCCGGGCCAAGCTGCTGGCCGATCCGTCCAATTACATCAGCCAGCCGGTCGTCGACCTGTCGGTCTGCCCGACCGTCTGCGACGATGCCATCGAGCCGCGCCATGTCGATCTGCGCCCCTTCGCCATCACCGGCAAGAGCACCTGGGTCCTGCCCGGCGGCCTGTCGCGCGTGGCGCTGAAGAAGGGCACGCTGATCGTCAATTCGTCCCAGGGCGGCGGCTCCAAGGACACCTGGGTTCTGGAAGGTGGTGCGGCATGAACCTGCTGTCCCGTTACGCCGAGTGCATTTTCTGGATGGCCCGCTACATGGAACGGGCCGAGAATCTGGCCCGCATTCTGGACGTGCACGAAACCTTCGCGCGCGACACCCGCGGGGCCACCAACTGGTTCTCCATCGTCCAGCTGAACGCCGACGAGAAGGACTTCTTCAGCCGCCACGACCGCCCGACGGCGGAAGCGGTGATCCACTACTACATGTTCGACGCGCAGAACCATAATTCGCTGCTGTCGATGCTGCGGATGGCGCGGGAGAATGCGCGGACCCTGCGCCCCTGGATCTCGACGGAGATGTGGACGCAGATCAACGTGTTCCACAACAAGCTGCTGGAGATGTCGGTCAAGGACGTGGCGACGCAGAACCTGTCCAAGGTCTGCACCTGGATCAAGGAGGAATGCCAGACCCACACCGGCATCACCGAGGGCACCTTCTACCGCGACCAGGGCTGGTACTTCTACCAGATGGGCAAGTATATCGAGCGGGCGGACCAGACCACGCGCCTGCTCGACATCAAGTACCACACGCTGCTGCCGTCGTCGGCCGAGGTCGGGTCCACGCTGGACGTCAGCCAGTGGACGACGGTGCTGCGCTGCACCGCCGGCTACCACGCCTTCCGTCGCGTCTATCCCCGCGGCATGTCGCCGACCACGGTCGCCGGCTTCATGCTGTTCAACGAGGGGTTTCCGCGCTCTGTCGTGATGTGCGTGCGGCAGATCGACGGGGTGCTGACGCGGATGCGCTCGCGCTACGACCTGCGCGGCGGGTCGGCGGCGATGGAGCGGGTGGACGAGCTGCTGGCCGCGCTGCTGTCACGTCCGATCGATGCCGTGCTGCGTGACGGCCTGCACGAATATCTCGATTGGATACAGCTGCAGCTGAGCATCGTGACCACGGAGATCGCGCAAGCCTTCTTCGGCGTACAGCCTCCTCTGGCAGTTCAGAGCCAGTCGCAGTAAGCTCAGGTCCGGCGGAGGGGTTTCACGCTCCTCCGCCTCCTCCTCACTGTCGTGGTGGTTGTCGGTCAGAATGTCGGTCATCCAGCCGCCGCAGCGTCCATTGCAGCAATTCTTCCGGTCGGGGCCGATGCCCTGCCCCTATCTGCCCGGACGTGTGGAACGCAAGCTGTTCACCCGCCTGATCGGTCCCTTCGCGACCGAGGTGAACTCGACCCTGTCGCGCGCCGGCTTCCGCCGCAGCCACGACATCGTCTATCGGCCCGTCTGCCCCAACTGCCAGGCCTGCGTGCCGGTGCGCGTACCGGTTGCGGAGTTTGTGCCGACTAGGTCGCAGCGCCGGGTGCTGAAGCTGAACGAGGGGGTGACGCTGGCGGAACGCCCGGCCTACGCCACGTCGGAGCAGTACCGGCTGTTCGCGCTCTACCAGAACTCCCGCCATGGCGATTCCGACATGGCCCGCATGGCGATGGGTGATTTCGCCGCCATGGTGGACGAGGGCAGGGCGGACACCAACCTGCTGGAGGCGCGGGACGAGCGCGGCCAACTGGTCGGCTGCATGCTGACCGACCGGCTGTCGGACGGCTATTCGGCGGTCTACAGCTTCTACGACGCGGCGCAGGACCGTCGCAGCCTGGGCACCTTCATGATCCTGGGCCTGATCGAACGGGCGCGGCTGGCCGGCATGCCCTATGTCTATCTCGGCTATTGGATCGCCCACAGCCGAAAGATGGCCTACAAGGCGAAGTTCCATCCACTGGAATGCCTGGGCGAGGACGGCTGGCGCCCGGCTGAGATCGCTCGGGACATGGACGGACCGATCAGGAATGGAGAGTAGAGGCATCGCCGCCGCACCAACGGCGATGCGCCCTTCCCAGATGACCGCCGACGTCAGGCTGCCTTGATGTCGCTCAGGAACTTCTCGACATCCCGGCGCATCAACTCTGCCTGTTTGGACAGTTCGCTGGCGGCGCCCAGCACCTGATCGGCGGAATTGCCGGCCTCGCCTGCGGCTTGATTGACCTGGACGATGCTGCCCGTCACCTCTTGCGTGCCGGCAGCGGCCTGCTGGACATTGCGCGAAATCTCGTTGGTCGCCGCGCTCTGCTCCTCGATCGCCGCGGCGATGCCGGTGGTGATGTCGTTGATGCGGCCGATGGTGCCGCCGATGCCGGTGATCGCCGTCACCACGCCATAGGTCGTCTGCTGGATGGCGCCGATCTGGCCGGCAATTTCCTCCGTCGCCTTGGCGGTCTGGCCGGCAAGACTCTTCACCTCGCTGGCGACCACGGCGAAGCCCTTGCCGGCCTCTCCTGCCCGCGCCGCTTCGATGGTGGCGTTCAGCGCCAGCAGGTTGGTCTGGCTGGCGATGGAGTTGATGAGTTCGACGACCGCCCCGATCCGCTGGGCTGCATCGGCGAGGCTGCGCACCGCGTCGCTGGTCTGCGCCGCCTCCGTCACCGCCTTGCCGGCAATGTCGGCCGAGCGGGCGATCTGGCTGCCGATCTCCCGGATGGAACTGGCCATCTCCTCGGTCGCGGTCGCGACCGTCTGGACGTTGGCACTGGTCTGTTCGGCGGCCGACGCCACGACGGTGGCCTGGCTGCTGGTCTGCTGCGCCATCGCCGACATGGCGTGCGCGGTGGCGTCCAGTTCCGACGCGGCCGACGCCACGGTGCGCAACGCGGCGCCGGACGACGTCTCGAAGGAGGCCAGCAGACGCTCGATCGCCGCGGTACGCCGCGCCTTGGTCTGCTGTTCGGCGGCCTCGGCGGCGGCGAGCCGGTCGGCCTCGATCAGACCGTCCTTGAAGATCTGGACCGCTCTGGCCATGGCGCCCAACTCGTCCTTCCGCTCCGTTCCATCGACGGCGACCGAAAGTTCCCGGTTCGCGAGACGGCCCATGATCGTGGTCAGCTTCTGGATCGGCCGAACCACGGTGGACAGCATGGAAACAGCGATGCCGATGCAGATCACGGCAACTAGGCCGGAAGAAACCATGATGAGGATTCTGCCGTTTTCGTACAGGTTCTGGCCTTGGTCAGCCGCCTTTGCGCCCTCGCGCGTATTGAAGTCGATCAGCTTCTGCAAAAGGCCTTTTGCCGTCCTATACTGATCTCTTGCTTGTCCACGGAAGACGGAACCAGCTTCTTCGGTTTGGTTCTTGCGCGAGAGTGGAAGCAGAACGGTTTTGCTGGTTTTCAGATAACCGTCCCATGCTGACTTGAACGCCTGATAGGTTTCGGTCTCGTATCCTGGCGTCAGCATGGCCGCATAGATCTTATCGGCCTGTTCAAAAGATTTAAGAATCTCCTCCAGGGTGTTTTCTTCGACGCGCATGCCCTCGTCCGAGGTTGAGATGATGTGCGCACCCTCATTGATGCGGTAGTAATCGAACAGTGTGTAAAGATTGGCGACCGCAGCCACGGACGGAAGCCAATTGTTCCTGATTTCGAGAGACTTATCGTTCATCGACGACATCTGCAGGATAGAGAAGCCTCCAAACGCAATAAATATGATTATTACTGCTGTAAAGGAAGCGATCGACTTCATTCGAACCGTCATGTTCGATAGCCACGTCATTCCCCATCTCCTGCAAAATGCAACGGTGCTGATTGAAAAGGCGCTAAAACCGGCAGACACCATATCGCCACGCCTCTTTGGGCGTCTGCGATAGGGCATCCGACTGCCTGAGCAAGGAATGCGCCATCGGGCTCCGTTATGTGGAGTTGCAAGAAAAGCAAGGGCTTGGCCGGCGATGATCGATTTCAAGATCGACCGGCGACCCATGCGGCGGGACCTACGGTGTGGCGAGTTGACGCAGGCGCTGCGAATTGCGACGCATTCCGCAGTGCGCATCTACGGGATTCTACGTAGCTCCAACGTAGGCCTTGCCGCTGGGGGGCGGGAAAGGAATAGTCCCGTTCAATCCTATCTTTTGGTATACCCTCCAACCGAGAGAGGGTTGCTACCTGTCGCGCGCAGCGCGGCTGCAACAAAAGCAAAAGGGGACGGCCCAAGCCGCGCCCCCGCAACAGGGAGGTTTCTCCTTTGAGAGGTCTGCTCAGACTAAGTGGGCTGATCGATGCCATGAATGAAGGCATCGGCAAGCTCGCCTACTGGCTCGTGCTGGTCGCCGTCGTCGTCAGCTCCGTCAACGCGGTGGTCCGCTATGGGCTGAACACCAGCTCCAATGCGTGGCTGGAATTGCAATGGTATCTGTTCTCGGCTGTGTTCCTGCTGTGCGCCGGCTATACCTTCCTGCGCAACGAACACATCCGCATCGACATCGTGCTGGGCCGCTTTTCCAAGCGGGTACAGGCCTGGGTCGACATCTTCGGCATCATCGTCTTCATGTTCCCGATGACGATCCTGATCATGGTGCTGTCCTGGCCGATGTTCATGGACAGCTTCGTCACCAACGAAATGTCGAGCGATGCCGGCGGCCTGATCCGCTGGCCCGTGAAGCTTCTGGTCCCGGTCGGTTTCTTCCTGCTGACCGCGCAGGGTGTCTCGGAACTGATCAAGCGCATCGGTTTTCTCACCGGCCATCGTGACGAGCCGGGCGAGAAGATGCACAGCCATTCCTAAGGACCGGGAGCACCCCAGATGGTCGAGTTCGTAACCGCCAACATGGCGCCGCTGATGTTCGGCGCGCTGGTGTTCTTCCTGTTGATGGGTTTCCCGGTCGCCTTCGCGCTTGCCGCGAACGGACTGGTCTTCGGTCTGATCGGCATCGAACTGGGTCTTCTGACCCCGGCGCTGATGCAGGCGCTGCCGGAACGCGTGTTCGGCATCATGCGCAACGACACGCTGCTGGCGATCCCATTCTTCACCTTCATGGGCCTGATCCTCGAACGATCGGGCATGGCCGAGGATCTGCTCGATACCATCGGGCAGCTGTTCGGTCCGATCCGTGGCGGTCTGGCCTATGCGGTGATCTTCGTCGGCGCGCTGCTGGCGGCGACGACCGGCGTGGTCGCGGCCTCGGTCATCTCCATGGGCCTGATTTCGCTGCCGATCATGCTGCGTTACGGCTATGACCGGCGGATCGCGACTGGCGTGATCGCCGCGTCGGGCACGCTGGCCCAGATCATTCCGCCGTCGCTGGTGCTGATCGTTCTGGCCGACCAACTCGGCCGCTCGGTCGGCGACATGTATGCCGGCGCACTGATCCCCGGCCTCGTGCTGACCGGGCTCTATGCCGGTTACATCCTGCTCACCAGCATCATCAAGCCGGAGATGGTGCCGGCCCTGCCGCTGGAAGCCCGTTCGCTGCGCGGTTGGAAGCTTCTGCTGCGCGTCATCACGTCGCTGGTGCCGCCGCTGGTGCTGATCTTCCTGGTTCTGGGCACGATCTTCATCGGCATCGCCACCCCGACGGAGGGCGGCGCTATGGGCGCGGCAGGTGCCATCCTGCTTGCGCTCGCCAAGCGGCAGCTGAGCTGGGGCCTGATGCGTCAGGCCATGGACGCGACTGCCAAGCTGTCGTCCTTCGTGGTGTTCATCCTGATCGGTTCGACCGTGTTCGGTCTGGTGTTCCGCGCGGTGAACGGCGACCTGTGGGTGGAGCATCTGCTGACCAGCCTGCCGGGCGGCGAGCTTGGCTTCCTGATCGTCTGCAACATCCTGGTCTTCGTCCTGGCCTTCTTCCTCGATTTCTTCGAGCTGGCATTCATCATCGTCCCCCTGCTGGGGCCGGTGGCGGACAAGCTGGGCATCGATCTGATCTGGTTCGGTGTGCTGCTGGGCGTCAACATGCAGACCAGCTTCATGCACCCGCCCTTCGGCTTCGCGCTGTTCTTCCTGCGGTCGGTGGCGCCGAAAACCGATTATCTCGACAAGATCACCGGGAAGAAGATCGCAAAGATCACCACCGGCCAGATCTATTGGGGTGCGGTTCCCTTCGTCGTCATCCAGATCATCATGGTCGGTCTCGTCATCGGCTTCCCGCAGCTGGTCGATGCCGGCCGCGACAAGGGACCGGCTATCAACCTGAACGACGTGAAGATCGAAATTCCCGCCTTCGACAACCAAGAAGTGGCTCCGCCCTTCGGCGCTCCGGCGCAGCCGGAGTCGAGCCCGAACGACGACATCATGAAGCAGTTGCAGGGCAAGTGACGGCGACCGTCACAAGACCTGGACAAGCAAAAGGGGCCGGTTCATCCGGCCCCTTTCTTTTTGATGCGCATTCGCAGGGGAAAGGGTCAGCGTGACTTGGTGGCACCGGCCCAGTTGGTCGGCGCGGTTCCGGTGGAGGGGAGAGCGCCGCCGCTGCCGAGCGAAACCATGCGGTCGCTTCCGGCGACGGGCGGCAGGGCGGCGAACTCCTCCGCCGTCATACCGGTCAGGATCACCGCCTGACGATTGCGGGCGTAGCGCAGGTTGTCGCTGGCGACCACGACCTTGTGCTCGTTCGGGTAGCGCGGTGCGCCGACGGTGACGATCGCCTGTTCCACCCGGTTGGTCGGTCCGATCACGAGATCGCTGACGTTGCCGAGGATGCGGCGGCCGTCCGGCGTCTGCACGGTCAGTCCGACGAGTTCCACCGGTGGCTTGGTCGCCACTTCCGCCGATGGGACGCCGCCCATGTCGGAACTGGCGCAGGCGCCCAATGCCAAAACCGGCAGGATGACCAGAGCCGACAAGGTGGGGAGGGGCATGCGCAGGGAAAGGCGGCGGTGATCCATCGGTCTTGGCCCTTTTGCTGACGGCGCGGAAATGTCCGCCCTTAAAACAGCACGAGCGTGGCCGGAGGTCCCTCGCGCCGACGGGGTGACCCCATCGCCCGCGAAAGACCTCCATTTGGACAGGTCAGGTGAAGATGAAATCGTGGCCGGCGCTGAGCCCGATCTGGTCCACGGTCAGCGACGAACCGTCGGTGAAGGTGAAGACCGAGGTCGAGCCGCTGCTGGTCATGCCCATCTCCCACGCGGCGTAGCCATGGAACTCGATCTGGTCGACCCCTTTTTCGAAATAGTTGATGGTGTCCTGCCCAAAGCCGCCGGGCGCCTGCTCCATCAGGAAGCGGTCGACCTGCCCGTCGGTGTAGCTGACCATCTGGTCGTTGCCGGTACCCGGCTGGAACAGGTCGGCGCCGCCGTCGCGATAGCTGTCGTACAGCGTGTCGTTGCCGGCGCCGCCGATCATCGTGTCGTCGCCGCGCATCCCCTTGACGATGTCGTCACCGGTGCCGCCGTTCAGCCAGTCGTTGCCGTCGCCACCGAACAGCTGGTCGTTGCCGGCATCGCCCCACATCGAATCGTTGCCGGCCTCGTTGCCGCCATAGGGATCGCCGAGCCAGTCGTTGCCGTCGCCGCCATGGAACTGGTCGTTGCCCAGCCCACCGATCAGCGAGTCATTGCCGCGTTCGCCATACAGCAGGTCGTTTCCGCCGGCGCCGTTGATGCGGTCGTCGCCATCCAGACCGTCGAGCCGGTCGTCATAGGCGGTGCCGGTCATGGCGTCGTTGTTCGAAGTCCCCCAAAACTGGCGCATGGCGTCTCTCCATCAGTGCCGTTAACGTGCTGTTAACGATTAACCAGATGTTAACCATGGGGCCGGGGCGGTCGAAAAGCGATAAAGGGGCAGTACAAACGGGACAAGGAGAGATGACACAGATAACTGAACCTTGATTTGATTTATCATATTTAATGTTTCTTTATTCGACGCATTTGTGATCGAAAGCGGGATCTTTCTGTGATGGAACAGAGACTTTGTTCCTCTTATGGGCAGTTCCGAGCCGGCGGAAGGGCACAGGGCAGCCGGCCGAAGGCGATGCACGGACGGGAGGGCAGTAGGCCGCAGGCAAATACACTGTCGGAACGGATCGTCCGAAAGAAGATCGGCGGCGCAAATGCGCCCTCCGCTGTCTACGATTGCGGATCCGGGGATCGGCACAAAAAATAACCGGGCGTCCATAAGGAGCGCCCGGCGCAGTCATATACAGGGAGGGTTAGAGACAAGAAGGTGTGTATACCCTTTGGCGGGGGTGCCGCTTTGATGTGGATCAAGAAATCCGGCGGCGGCGCCGAACCGCGTCCTCATCGTCCTCCCGCTCAGCCGTGGCTGTGCGAATGCCCGCCATAGAGAACGGACGGGTCGGTTTCGACCTCCTGGATCGTTTCCAGCTTTCCAGCCCGCCAAGCCCGATAGAAGCAGCTGCGCCGGCCGGTGTGGCAGGCGACGCCGTCCTGTTCGACGATCAGCAGCAGGGTGTCGCCGTCGCAATCCACCCGGAAATCCTTCAGCCGCTGCACCTGCCCGGAGGTCTCGCCCTTGCGCCACAGGCCGCCGCGCGACCGCGACCAATAGCAGACGCGGCCGGTGGACAGCGTCTCCACCACCGCATCGCGGTTCATCCAGGCCATCATCAGGATTTCGCCGGTGCCCTCGGCCTGGGCGATTGCCGGAACCAGGCCGTCGGCGGTGAAGCGGATGGCGGCCAGCACCTCTTCAAAGGGGCCAACATCGATCGACGGTGTGTCCGTCATGGCAAATCACTCCTTCACAGGCCTGCCGCTCAGAGGGCGGCGGCCATCCGGCGGAAGCCGGCCTCAAGATCGCGGATCAGGTCGTCGGGGCTTTCCAGGCCGGCATGCAGGCGCAGGACCTGTCCCGGATCGGTCCAGCGGGTGGCGGAGCGCACCGCAGCCGGCCGCGTCGGCAGGATCAGGCTTTCGAACCCGCCCCAGCTGTAGCCCATGCCGAACAACTCCATCCCGTCCAGCATCGCCGCCAGCGCCTTGCGCGGAACCTGATCGATGATGATGGAGAACAGGCCGCTCGATCCGGTGAAGTCGCGCTTCCACAACTCGTGACCGGGGAAATCGGGGCGGGCGGGGTGCAGCACGCGCGTCACCTCCGGCCGGGCGGCCAGCCAGTCCGCGAGCGCCAGAGCGCTTTCCTGATGCTGGCGCATCCGCACCGACAGGGTGCGCAGTCCGCGCAGACCGAGATAGAGGTCGTCCGGCCCGCCGCAGACGCCGAAACGGGTGGCTGCCTTCTTCACCGCGGTCCAGCTTTCCTCGTCCCGGCAGGTGATGACGCCCAGCATCGCGTCGGCATGGCCGACCATATATTTGGTGGCGGCATGGATCGACAGGTCGACGCCATGGTCGAAGGGGCGGAAGAACAGCGGCGTCGCCCAGGTATTGTCGATCATCACCGTGGCGCCAACCGTCTTGGCCGCCGCGGCGATGGCCGGCACGTCCTGCACCTCGAAGGTCAGGGAGCCCGGCGATTCGAGAAAGACCACGCTGGTGTTCGGCCGCAGCAGCGCCGAAATGCCGGCGCCGATGCAGGGATCGTAGAACTCGACCTCCACGCCATAGGGCGCCAGCGTCTCCTTGGCGAAGCGGCGGGTGGGGCCATAGGCGCTGTCGGTGATCAGAACATGGTCGCCGGCCTTGGTGAAGGCCGACAGCGCGATGGCGATGGCGGCGAGGCCGGAGCCGGTGTTCACCGCGCGGTAACCACCCTCCAGCGCCGCCGCCGCCTCTTCGAAGGCGAAGGTGGTGGGGGTGCCCATGCGGCCGTAGTGCACGCCTTCCAGCGTGTTGCGGTCGCTTTCCTCCAGCGCGTCAAGCGTCGGGAACAGCACGGTCGAACAGTGATAGACCGGCGGATTGACGATGCCGTGGTTGTTCCGCGGATCGCGGCCGGCATGAACGAGAATCGTGTCCTTCGTGACGTCCTTCATCGACTGTCCGTTTGGCTGGTGCGGCATCCCGGTGCGGCGGAGCCGAACATTGTGTCATTCCGAAGGCCCCGCGGCCAACGCCGATTGCGCCGAAGTGCCGTCAGCCGGCGGTATAGTCTGGTATCACCACAAATGCACGGATGATTCGACAAGCGGGATCAACTTGATACACTCTTGTCCCACGCGCATGGCTGCGTCGCGATCCCCACAGGGGCGGCCCGCGAGGGAGCCCCGGGGTTCACTTGGCCGGCGTGGTCGGCGCGTCGTCAGACCGCTCAAATGCGAAGAACGCAAGAACAGGGTGGAGTTAATAATTATGAAGTCAGGGCTTCTCGCCGCCGCCGCGGCGGCCGTGGTCATTACCGCCAGCGCCGCCGCCGGTGCTGCCACGCTCGATACCGTCAAGCAGCGCGGCTTCGTGCAGTGCGGCGTCAATGCTGGCCTGCCGGGTTTCGGCAATCCCGATAGCGCCGGCAATTGGACCGGCCTCGACGTCGATTACTGCCGTGCCGTCGCCGTCGCCATCTTCAACGACCCGAACAAGGTCAAGTTCACCCCGCTGTCGGCGCAGCAGCGCTTCCCGGCCATCCAGTCGGGCGAAGTCGACCTGCTGTCGCGCAACACCACCGCCACGCTGACCCGCGACACCTCGGTCGGCCTGAACTTCGCCCCCGTCACCTATTATGACGGCCAGGGCTTCATGGTTCCGAAGAAGCTGGGCGTGAAGAGCGCCAAGGAACTGAACGGCGCCACCGTCTGCGTCCAGTCCGGCACTACCACCGAACTGAACCTCGCCGACTATTTCCGCGCCAACAACATGACCTACAACCCGGTCGTCATCGAGTCGAACGACGAGGTGAACGCCGCCTACTTCGCCGGCCGCTGCGACGTGCTGACGACCGACGTGTCCGGTCTGGCCGGCACCCGCGCCGGTGTCGCGCCGGTTCCGGAAGACCATGTCATCCTGCCGGAAGTCATCTCCAAGGAGCCGCTGGCCCCGGCCGTGCGCCATGGCGACGACCAGTGGTTCGACATCGTGAAGTGGACGGTCTACGCCACCATCCAGGCGGAAGAGTTCGGCATCAACTCCAAGAACATCGACGAGTTCGCCAACTCCAAGAACCCGGACATCCAGCGCTTCCTCGGCACCTCGCCGGGCATGGGCAAGGCTCTGGGCCTGGACGAGAAATGGGCCTACAACACCGTGAAGAAGGTCGGCAACTACGGCGAGATCTTCGACCGCAACGTCGGCCCGGGCACCCCGCTGAAGCTGGAGCGCGGCCTGAACGCGCTGTGGACCAAGGGCGGCCTGATGTACGCGCAGCCGTTCCGGTAAGGCGAACCACCGTTTGAAGGCCGCCCGTCGGGAACCTGCCGGGGGCGGCCTTCCGGTAGAGGAGCGGTCGCGAAGGGCGTCAGCGAAACGCCCGCGCATTGGACCGCATTGGGAGACATGTCGCATCCCCTACGGTGTGGGAAATGCCCGGAAAAACGTCCGGGACCGCGTGGGCACCGTATGGGGCGCGATGGTTGGGGGAGAGTAGTCCGTGGCGACCGAGACCCGGACCACCCAAGGCGCTCCGCCGCCGGGTGGCGTATCCATTTCCCTCAGCGACCCGACGTTCCGTGCCATCGTCTACCAGATCCTGGTGGTCGGCGCGGTCGTTCTGGTCGGCTGGTTCCTTGTTTCCAACACGCTCGACAACCTCGCGCGGCGCTCGATCGCGACCGGTTACGATTTCCTGGGGCGTGAAGCGGCCTTCGGCATCGGCGAGTCGCTGATCGACTATTCGCCGAAGGACACCTATGGCCGGGCCTTCCTGGTCGGCGTGCTGAACACGCTGAAGGTGTCGGTCATCGGCATCCTCCTGGCGACGATCATCGGCACGCTGATCGGCGTCGCCCGGCTGTCCAGCAACTGGCTGATCGCCAAGCTGGCCTCGACCTATGTCGAGATCATCCGCAACATCCCGCCGCTGCTTCAGCTGTTCTTCTGGTACGCGCTGGTGTCGGACGGCCTGCCGCCGGTGCGTCAGGCGCTGAACCCGATCCCGGGCGTGTTCCTGTCGCAGCGCGGCCTGCGCGTGCCGGTGCCCGCCCCCGATCCGGTCTGGGCGAACATGGGCATCGCCCTGCTGGTTGGCATCCTCGCCGCCTGGGGCGTGTCGCGCTGGGCACGGGCACGGCAGGACCGGACCGGGCAGCTGTTCCCCGCGGGCTGGACCGGGCTCGGCCTGATCATCGGCCTGCCGATCCTGACCTGGCTCGCCGGCGGCGCGCCGCTCGCCATGGACGTGCCGAAGCTGACCGGCTTCAACTTCACCGGCGGCGCCGCGATCTCGCCGGAATTCTTCGCCATCCTGACCGGCCTGACGCTCTACACCGCGGCCTTCATCGCCGAGGTGGTGCGCAGCGGCATCACGGCGGTCAACTGGGGCCAGACCGAGGCGGCGCGCGCGCTGGGCCTGCCGGGCGGCCCGACGCTGCGTCTGGTGATCCTGCCGCAGGCGCTGCGGGTGATCGTGCCGCCGCTGACCAGCCAGTATCTGAACCTGATGAAGAACAGTTCGCTGGCGCTGGCCATCGGCTATCCCGATCTGGTGTCCATCGCCAACACGACCCTGAACCAGACCGGTCAGGCGATCGAGGGCGTGACGATGATCATGGGCACCTATCTGGTCATCAGCCTCAGCATCTCGATCTTCATGAACTGGTACAACAAGCGCATCGCGCTGGTGGAGCGGTAACGGCCATGACCGACAACGTGCAAAGCGTCGGCCTGCCGGACGAGCGTCCGCCGGCCAACACCGTCGGCCCCATCGCGTGGCTGCGGAGCAACCTGTTCAACAGCTGGTACAACGCCATCCTGACCATTCTGGTCCTGGCGCTGCTGGTCTCGGCAATTCCCCCCTTCGTCGGATGGCTGCTGGTCAACGCGCATGGCTTCGATTCGAACTCCACGGTCTGCCGGCAGGATGCCGGCGGCGCCTGCTGGGGCTTCATCGGTGAGAAGCTGCGCTTCATCATGTTCGGGATGTTCCCGTGGGATGAGCAGTGGCGCCCGCTTCTGACCATCGGCATCTTCATCGCTCTGCTGGTCGCCAGTTGCGACCGCCGCTTCTGGAAGCCGTGGTTTGGGCTGGTCTGGGCCGCCGGGCTGACGCTGGTGGCGATCCTGATGTGGGGCGGCGTCTTCGGCCTCACCTATGTCGAGAACACGCTGTGGGGCGGCCTGCCGCTGACCATCATCCTGTCGGTGATCGGTCTGGCCGTGGCCTTCCCGGTATCGATCCTGCTGGCGCTGGGCCGGCGGTCGGACATGCCGGCGGTGAAGGTGCTGTGCGTCACCTACATCGAGCTGATCCGCGGTGTGCCGCTGATCAGCCTGCTGTTCATGGCGTCGGTGATGCTGCCGCTGTTCCTGCCGAACGGTGTTTCGGTCGACAAGCTGCTGCGTGCGCAGATCGCCTTCATCATGTTCGCCGCCGCCTATATGGCGGAAGCGATCCGCGGCGGCCTGCAGGCGATCCCGAAGGGGCAGTATGAGGCGGCGGACGGGCTGGGGCTCAGCTACTGGCAGAAGATGCGCAAGATCATCCTGCCGCAGGCGCTGGCCATCGCCATCCCGCCGCTGGTGAACACCTTCATCAGCTTCTTCAAGGATACCTCGCTCGTCATCATCATCGGCCTGTACGACCTGCTCGGCACCGCGAAGGCCGCGCTGTCCGACCCGTCCTGGCGCGGTTTCTACCGCGAGGCCTATCTGTTCATCGGCGTGATCTACTGGATCTTCTGCTTCAGCATGTCGAAATACAGCCAGAAGCTGGAACGCGACCTGAATCGCGGCCATCGCCGCTAGATCAACGCCGTCAAGGGAGAAGCAAGACCCATGTCCCAGGCCATGTCCCAGGGCACCAAGCCGAAGCACACCCTCAGCGGCGAGGAGATCATCCGCTGCACGGGCGTCAACAAGTGGTACGGCGAGTTCCACGTCCTGAAGAACGTCAACCTCAATGTCCAGAAGGGCGAGCGCATCGTCGTCTGCGGCCCGTCGGGGTCGGGCAAATCGACGATGATCCGCTGCCTGAACCGGCTTGAGGAGCATCAGAAGGGCACGATCGTCATCGACGGGATCGAGCTGACCAACAACCTGAAGAACATCGAGTTGGTCCGCCGCGAAGTCGGCATGGTGTTCCAGCACTTCAACCTGTTCCCGCACCTGACCGTGCTGGAGAACTGCACGCTCGCCCCGATCTGGGTTCGCAAGATGCCGAAGGCGGAGGCGGAAGAGCGGGCGATGAGCTACCTGAAGCGGGTGCGTATCGCCGAGCAGGCCAGGAAGTATCCCGGCCAGCTTTCGGGCGGCCAGCAGCAGCGCGTCGCCATCGCGCGGTCGCTGTGCATGAGCCCGAAGGTGATGCTGTTCGACGAGCCGACCTCCGCGCTCGACCCCGAGATGGTCAAGGAGGTGCTGGATGTCATGATCGGTCTGGCCGAGGACGGCATGACCATGCTGTGCGTGACGCACGAGATGGGCTTCGCCAAGTCGGTCGCCGACCGCGTCATCTTCATGGACCGCGGCGAAATCGTGGAGCAGGACACGCCGGACGCGTTCTTCTCCAACCCCAAGTCGGACCGCACGCGCCTCTTCCTCAGCCAAATTCTAAACCACTGATCCGGACAGCAGGCCGGCGCTTCCGTCCGGCCTGCTATTTGGAAATAAAACACCTCGAGTTGGGGTGCGCGACGCAATGTCCTGTGGCGTCGCGCACCGGTTTGCGGTTCAATCGGTCGCCTGACGTGCTGTTCGACCGATCCGCTTACGGAGACCGAGGTTATGGACCTGCTCAGCCCCCGTCCCAGCGTTGGCCAGATCAAGCCGTACCGTCCCGCTCGCCCGCCTCGCGACGGCCGTCGGTGGATCGACCTGTCGCTGACCCACAATCCGCTCGGACCCAGCCCGCTGGCACTGGACGCCTATTGCGAAGCGGCCACGCGCATCCATTGCTATCCGGATTGGGACCAGGAACCGCTGCGCCACGCCATCGCACGCCGTCATTCCATTGATGCCGACCGCATCGTCTGCACCGCCGGGTCAGAGGAACTGATCCATCTGGTCGCCCAGGCCTTCGCTGGCCCCGGCGACGAGGTTCTGTGCCACGAGCGGGGCTATCGCGGGTTCCTCAAGGCGATCCGTGCCACCGGCGCCACCGCGGTGGTCGCGGCGGAACGCGACATGGTGGTGGATGTGGAGGCAATGATCGACCGCGCCAGCGAGCGCACGAAGATCTGCTTCCTCGCCAACCCCAACAACCCGACCGGCACCTACATTCCGGCCGAGGCGGTGCAGCGGCTGCGCGCCGGCCTGCCGTCGAACACGCTGCTAGTGCTGGATTCGGCCTATGCCGACTATTGCCGCCTGCCGGACTACAGCGACGGTACGGAGATCGTCGAGAATTCCGACAACGTCCTGCTGATCCGCACATTTTCCAAGATGCATGGGCTGGCGGGGCTGAGGGTCGGCTGGGGCTATGGTCCCGCCACGGTGATCGAGGCGGTGAATGCCATCCGCGGCGCCTTCAACGTCTCGCTTCCCGCCCAACTGACCGCCGCCGCCGCGCTCAGCGACGCCGAGCATGAGGAGGCGACCTTCGCCCACAATGCGCAGTGGCTGCCCTGGCTGTCGCGCGAGTTGGAGCGGGTCGGGCTGCGCGTTTATCCCAGCGTCTGCAATTTCGTGTTGGCCCGTGTGCCGACCGATCCGTCGCTGGGCATCCAGGCGGTCATCGACCATCTCGCCCGCCGGGGCATCCTGGTGAAACCGGTGACCGAGTATGGCCTGTCCGACTGCCTGCGCATTACCATCGGCCGGGAGGAGGAGAACAAGGCGCTGGTGGCGGCGCTGGCGGAGATTCTCGGCTGACGAGGCCGGCCAGAGGCTGCGACGGAACGACGCGAACGGATCGCGAAGATTTTCGTCTCTTTTGATGCAGATCAACGAACGATCTATGCGCTTCCGGATAAGGTCCTTCTTGTCTCTAACCCTCCCTGTATCACTGAGCCGGAGCATCCGCATGGATGTCTCCGGCTTTTTCTTTTTGGCGGGGGGCGACGGAAAGTGCCCGTCCGTTGACATGCATCAAAGCGGGGAGGGGTGGGTGGGCGTAGACCTGTGACTGTCTCTAACCCTCCCTGTTTCACAGGAGGCCCCGGTTCCGGTGCCTCCTGTTTTTTTGCCTGGGCTCTGGACGGCGATGCCTATGAGGGCGGGCGCGTGCGGTTCCAGCGCAGCACCAGCCCGAGCACCGACAGCGGCACCACGATGACGGCGCCGATCAGGATGTAGGGCAGCGCCCAGCGGCCGGCGTCGATCATCAAGGCGACGATCTCCTGCACCGTCTGCCAGCTGTTCGTCAGGATGCTGGCCGGATCGATGCGCAGGAACGACAGCACGAAGCCGACGACGAAGCACAACACCAGCGTCCGAATGATCCAACCCACCAAGGCTTCACCTCACGCTCGTCACGGTGGAGCGTGCGCTCCGCCTGAAGCAACGCGCCGCCCCGCGACCGGGTTCCGGCGCCGTCAAACCTCTTCCCGCTCCACCGATAACGCGCGCGGCAGCTTGAAGACGATGTTCTCCGTCGCCGTGCGCAGCTCCTCCACCGTCACGTCGAATCGGGCGCGGGCGGCCTCGATGACCTCCTCGACCAGCACTTCCGGGGCCGATGCGCCGGCGGTGATGCCGAGGCGGGCGACGCCGGACAGTGCGTCCCAATCGATGTCGACGGCGCGCTGGACCAGCTGGGCGGCCGGGCAGCCATGGGTCTTCGCCACCTCCACCAGCCGCTTGGAGTTGGAGGAGTTCGGCGCCCCCAGCACCAGCAGCGCGTCCACCTTCGGCGCGATTGCCTTCACCGCCGCCTGCCGGTTGGTGGTGGCGTAGCAGATGTCTTCCTTCTTCGGACCGGCGATGGCGGGGAAGCGGGCCTGGAGGGCGGCCAGGATCTCCGTCGTCTCGTCGACCGACAGGGTGGTCTGGGTGGCGAAGGCGAGGTTTTCAGGGTCTTGCACCTCGAGCGTCGCCACGTCGGCCACCGTCTCCACCAGCACCACGGCGCCGTCGGGCAGCTGGCCCATGGTGCCAATCACCTCCGGGTGGCCGGCATGGCCGATCAGGACGATCTGCTTGCCGTCCTCGTAATGCCGTTCGGCCTCGCGGTGTACCTTGCTGACCAGCGGGCAGGTGGCGTCGAGATAGAACAGCCCGCGCGCCTCGGCCGCCTGCGGCACCGATTTCGGCACGCCATGGGCGGAGAAGACCACCGGGCGGCCGTCCGGCACCTCGGTCAGCTCATCGACGAAAACGGCGCCCTTGGCTTCCAGGCTTTCGACCACGAAGCGGTTGTGGACGATCTCGTGCCGGACGTAGACCGGCGCCCCGAAGCGGTCGAGCGCCGTCTCGACGATCTGGATCGCCCGGTCCACCCCGGCGCAGAAGCCGCGCGGTGCCGCCAGCAGGATGGTCAGGGGCCGAAGGGCTGGGGAAGAGGTCGTGGTCATATGCGCTGTGCCGCCCTTGCGTGGAGTGGGTCGCCCTTAGGTGGTCCTGCGCCGGACGGTCACAAGGGATAGAACCGCCGCGCGGTCTTGTGCCGGTCAAGCTGGGACACTAAAGTCGTGATCCAACAGCCCGTTAACCGATCAGGCCGAACCGATGGACCGCCGCGACCGTAATATAGGAACCCCCGCCCGGAAAAGCCCGCTGGCGTCCCTCTTTGGGATGGGCCGCCCTGCGCTGCTCGCGGCCGGGGCCGTGCTGGTGCTTTCCGGCTGCTCCGGCATGGGGTTGGGGCCGACGAATCCGTCGGAGGCGGCGCTGGCCTGCCCGAAGGTCAACATCGTCCGCGACCTTCAGGAAGTCACGGTCTTCCGCCCAGGCGGCAAGGATCTGACGGATCTGGAGTCGCGCGCCGCCCTGGTCGATTTCACCGGCAGCTGCGACTACACCAGCGACGGCGTCACCGTGAACGTGAACGTCTATCTGGTGGCCGAGCGCGGCCCGGCCCTTCAGGGCAACACCGCCAAGTACCAGTATTTCGTAGCATTGGCCCAGCCGGATGACACGCTGGTGTCGAAGGCCTATTTCGACACCGACGTGACCTTCGTCCCCGGCCAGCCGCGCGCCGGCACCCGCGAGGAACTGACCCCGAAGATCCCGCTGCCGAAGGACGCCAACGCCAAGGACTGGAAGATCTATCTCGGCTTCCAGCTGACGCCGGAGCAGCTGAACTTCAACCGGACGCAGATGAAGAAGTAAGAACTTCTGTTCATCGGTTTCGGGGCCGTCCCCTTTCGACCGTCATTCCCGCGCAGGCGGGAATCCAGCCGCATCAACCGCTTTATCTGGAAGCCCGGATCCCCGCCTTCGCGGGGATGACGGCCGTCGAGGGTGCGGGTTTGGCACCGGATCCGCCGATTGACAAACCTGTCCATTCGCGACAGTGTGCGCCGCGTACACGCCGATGATCCCTCGCGGGAGAGATCGCTTGTGAGCTTGTCGTAAATCGACAGGTCCGCGGGCGGCGCCGAAGGAGCAACCGCCCCCGGAAACTCTCAGGCAAAAGGACCGCAAGGGGATAAGGCAACTCTGGAAAGCAGCCTCGGCGCCCAGTCGCCGCGACTCACCGAAGGAGTAAACCGGGTGCCCGGCTCGACCGGACAGCGGTGAATCTCTCAGGTCCAAGACAGAGGGGGCAGCTTCCTGCATCGATCCCGATGCGGGCGCTGAAACCTTGTCGGAGGACCCGCGCGTGACCGAGGCCGCAACCGCTCTCAAGACCACCCCGCTGCACGCGCTCCATGTCGAGCTTGGCGCCCGCATGGTGCCTTTCGCCGGCTATGACATGCCGGTGCAGTATCCGCTGGGCATCTTGAAGGAGCACCAGCACACCCGCGAGAAGGCTGGGCTGTTCGACGTGTCCCACATGGGGCAGGTCCGCCTGACCGGCGACGATCCCGCCGCCGCCCTGGAAACGCTGGTTCCCGGCGACATCAAGGGGCTGGTCCAGGGCCGCATGCGCTACACGCTGTTCCTGAACGAGCAGGGCGGAATCCTCGACGACCTGATGGTGACCAATGCCGGCGACCACCTGTTCCTGGTGGTGAACGCCGCCTGCAAGGAGCAGGACGTCGCCCATCTGCGCAAGAAGCTGGCCGGCAAGGCCGAGGTCGAACTGCTGGACGATCTGGCGCTGATGGCGCTCCAGGGTCCGATGGCGGCCGAGGTGATGGCCCGCTTCGTGCCGGAAGCCGCCACCATGAAGTTCATGAGCTACCTGTCCGCCACCTTCAAGGGCGTGCCGGTGATCCTGACCCGCTCCGGCTACACCGGCGAGGACGGCTACGAGATCTCCTGCGACAAGGCCGATGCGGAGATGATCGCCCGCGCGCTGCTGGGCGAATCGGAGGTCGAGACGATCGGGCTGGGCGCCCGCGACTCGCTGCGGCTGGAGGCCGGGCTCTGCCTCTACGGCCATGACATCGACACCACCACGACGCCGGTCGAAGGCGCGCTGGAATGGACGCTGCCGAAGCGTCGCCGCGCCGAGGGCGGGTTCCCCGGTTACGACATCATCCACCGGCAGCTGACCGAGGGCGCGCCGCGCCGCCGCGTCGGCATCCAGCCGGAAGGCCGCCAGCCGGCCCGCGAGCACACCGAGATCCAGGACGCCAACGGCACCCGCGTCGGCGAGATCACCAGCGGCGGCTTCGGCCCGACCGCCGGCGCGCCGGTCGCCATGGGCTATGTCGACATCGCGAACTCCGCGGTCGGCACGCCGCTGACGCTGATAGTGCGCGGCAAGCCGCTGCCCGCCCGCGTCGCCGCCACGCCTTTCGTGCCGCAGCGTTATTACCGGGGCTGATGCCTCCTCAACCCAATCACAAGCAACCGTTCGGACAGGGAAATCTTCATATGAGCAAGAAATTCACCAAGGACCACGAGTGGGTTCAGGTCGATGGCGATGTCGCCACCGTCGGCGTCACCGACTTCGCGCAGAGCCAGTTGGGCGACGTTGTGTTCGTCGAGCTGCCCGAGGCCGGCCGCGTGCTGGAGCAGGGCAAGGAAGCCGCTGTCGTCGAATCCGTGAAGGCTGCCAGCGACGTGTACGCACCGGTCTCCGGCACCGTCGTGGAGGCCAACCAGGCCCTGGTCGATGACCCGTCGATGGTCAACAGCGCCGCCGAGACCGATGGCTGGTTCTTCAAGATCCAGTTGAAGGACGCCTCCGAACTCGATGGTCTGATGGACGAATCGGCCTACAAGGCCTTCGTTGAGGAATCCCACTGACATGCGCTATCTGCCCCTGACCGAGGCCGACCGGCAGTCGATGCTGGAGGCCGTCCGCGCAACATCGGTCGAAGACCTGTTCCGCGATGTTCCAAAGGCGGCCCAACTGGCCGGCCCGATCGGGGGCTTGCCCAACCATATGGGCGAGCTTGAGGTCGAGCGTCTGCTGGGGACCATGGCGGCGAAGAACCTGACGGCAGGATCGGTGCCCAGCTTCCTCGGCGCCGGTGCCTACCGCCACCATGTGCCGGCCACCGTCGATCATCTGGTCCAGCGCGGCGAGTTCCTGACCGCCTACACGCCGTACCAGCCGGAGGTGAGCCAGGGCACGCTGCAGGTCCTGTTCGAATTCCAGACCCAGGTTGCCCTGCTGACCGGCATGGATGTGGCCAACGCCTCGATGTATGACGGCGCCACCTCCTGCGCCGAAGCCGTCATGATGGCCAATCGCGTCACCCGGCGGAAGAAGGCGATCCTGTCCGGCGGCCTGCACCCGCATTACCGCGACGTGACCACCACCGACGCCCGCTTCATCGGTTTCGAGGCGGTGGCCCTGCCGGCCGCACCGACCGGCGGCGAGGATCTGCTGGCGCTGGTCGACGACAAGACGTCCTGCGTCGTCGTGCAGAACCCCGACGTGTTCGGCCATGTCCGCGACTACACCGATCTGGCCGCCGCCTGCCAGGCCAAGGGCGCACTGCTGATCGTCGTGGTGACGGAGGCCCTGTCGCTGGGGCTGCTGACGCCGCCGGGCGACATGGGCGCCGACATCGTCGCGGCGGAAGGCCAGTCCTTCGGGAACGCGCTGAACTTCGGCGGCCCCTATGTCGGGCTGTTCGCGGTGAAGGACAAATATGTCCGCCAGATGCCGGGCCGCCTGTGCGGCGAAACGGTGGACGCCGATGGCCGCCGCGGCTTCGTGCTGACGCTCTCCACCCGCGAGCAGCACATCCGCCGCGAGAAGGCGACCTCGAACATCTGCACCAACTCCGGCCTGTGCGCGCTGGCCTTCTCGATCCATGTCAGCCTGC
This sequence comes from Azospirillum oryzae, assembly GCF_008364795.1. Classification (GTDB taxonomy): domain Bacteria; phylum Pseudomonadota; class Alphaproteobacteria; order Azospirillales; family Azospirillaceae; genus Azospirillum; species Azospirillum oryzae. Next base: position 249,552 of record NZ_VTTM01000001.1, read on the forward strand.
TGGGCGAGGCGGGGATCACGCAGCTGGCCCAGCTGAACCACGCCAAGGCGGTCCAGATGGCCGACAAGCTGGCGGCGGTTCCGGGCGTCGAGGTGCTGAACGACGGCTTCTTCAACGAATTTACCGTGAAGCTGCCGAAGCCCGCCGCCGCGGTGGTCGAGGACCTCGCCAAGCGCCGCATCCTCGGCGGCGTGCCGGTGTCGCGCCTCTATCCGGGTGAAATGGAAGATTTGTTGCTGGTCGCCGTCACCGAGACCAACACCGACGCCGACATGGACGCCTTCGCGGCTGCCTTGACTGAAATTCTGGGATCTGGGGTTCTGGCATGAGCATGAACAACCAGGGCCGTCCGTCGGCCATTCCGGCCGGTGCCGCCTCGTTCGACGGCGTGACCGGCACCGTCACCGGCAACCGTGGCCTGCAGATCGAAGAACCGCTGATCTTCGAACAGGACAGCGCCGGCCGCACCGGCGTCGACCTGCCCGACGTGCCGAAGGTGGCCTCGCGCCTGGGTGCGGTGAAGCCGCGTGCCAAGGTCGGGCTGCCCGGCCTCGCCGAGCCGCAGGTGGTCCGCCACTACACCCGCCTGTCGCAGAAGAACTATGCCATTGACAGCGGGTTCTATCCGCTCGGCTCCTGCACGATGAAGCACAACCCGCGCCTGAACGAGAAGATGGCGCGGCTGCCGGGCTTCTCCGACGTGCATCCCATGCAGCCGGTCAGCACGGTGCAGGGTGCGCTGGAACTGATGGACCAGTTGGCCCACTGGCTGAAGACGCTGACCGGCATGGCCGCCGTGACGCTGGCGCCCGCCGCCGGTGCCCATGGCGAGATGTGCGGCATCATGGCGATCCGCGCCGCGCATGAGGCGAAGGGTGATACCGGCCGCACCAAGATCCTGGTGCCGGAAAGTGCCCACGGCACCAACCCGGCGACCGCCGCCGCCTGCGGCTACAGCGTCGATGCCATCCCGGCGACCGCCGACGGCCGTGTCGATCTGGAGGCGCTGAAGGCCAAGCTCGGTCCCGACGTGGCCGGCCTGATGCTGACCAACCCCAACACCTGCGGCCTGTTCGAACGCGACATCATCGCGATCGCCGAGGCGGTGCATGCGGCCGGCGGCTATTTCTACTGCGACGGCGCCAACTTCAACGCCATCGTCGGGCGGGTCCGTCCGGCCGACCTCGGCATCGATGTCATGCACATCAACCTGCACAAGACCTTCTCCACCCCGCATGGCGGCGGTGGTCCGGGGTCGGGACCGGTGGTGTTCGCGGAGTCGCTGGCGCCTTACATCCCGGTGCCCTACGTGACGCATGGCAAGGACGGCTTCGCGCTGGTGGAGAACGCCGGCGACGGTCTGGCCTTCGGCCGCATGAAGGCTTTCCACGGCCAGATGGGCATGTTCGTCCGCGCCCTGTCCTACATGCTGAGTCATGGCGCCGACGGGTTGTGGCAGGCGTCGGGCGACGCGGTGCTGAACGCCAACTATGTCATGGCACGGCTGGAGGACGTGATGACGGCCTCCTTCGAGGGGCCGTGCATGCACGAGTGCCTCTTCGACGACCGATTCCTGAAGGGGACGGGGGTCACCACGCTCGACATGGCGAAGGCGCTGATCGACGAGGGTTTCCACCCGATGACCATGTATTTCCCGCTGGTCGTCCACGGTGCCCTGCTGATCGAACCGACCGAGACGGAAAGCAAGGCCAGCCTGGACCAGTTCGTCGACGCGCTGCGGGCGCTGGCCGAACGGGCGAAGTCGGGCGACGTGGCCTACTTCCAGGCCGCTCCGCGCCTGACTCCGCGCCGTCGTCTGGACGAGACCGCGGCGGCCCGCAAGCCGGTCCTGCGCTGGACTCCGCCGGTGGTGGCGGAGGCTCTGGCGGCGGAGTAAGGGGCTCGACGTCGAAACTCCCTCTCCCACGTCGGGAGAGGGAGTTTCCGTCGCTCACTTGTCGGTCTTGTCGACGTACCTGTCGGCCTTCTTCTGATCCTCGGCGGCTTCGCGGGACATCTCCTCGCCGATCTTGGGGTCGATGCGCTTGGCTTCCTCGATCAGGTCGCGCGCCTTGCGGGGATCGCCGCCGGCGGCCTTGTCCAGTGCCTGCTCGGCCAGATCGTGGGCCTTCTTGTGTTCCGGGCTGTCTTCGTGGCGGGTGGCCATGGGGCGCTCTCCTGTGTTTTTGGGAGTATGGAACCGGACGTTGTCCAACAGGAGGCGATCGGCAGGGTTCCGTTCTCCGCAGCGCACAAAAAATTTTTGGAAGTGACGGAATAGGGAAGTCGGTCTGCCCGTTTGTGCGGATGTCCGGTGGCGAACGGCCACCCAGCAACAGGGCAACGCGAACTCCCCATGAGCAACCCGAAGAACTCGATCCGGCGCGCAACCATCGCCGCCGCACTGCTGGCCGTGACCGCCGGCCACGCGTCCTTCTGGTCCTGGCGCAACGCGCCCACGGCGGTGGACGCGGAACCCGGCCGCATAGAATCGGTGTCCTATTCGCCCTCGGGCCGCAATTACGATCCCAATCATCAGCCGATCGTCCCGCGCAAGGACATCGAGAAGGACATGACCGCCATCGCCGGCTTCGCCGATGGCGTCCGTACCTACTCGACGCTCGGCTCGCAGGGCGAGGTGCCGGAGATCGCGGTGTCCAAGGGGCTGGACGTCACGCTCGGCATCTGGCTGAGCAAGGACAAGGTCCGCAACGAGCGGGAGGTGATGCACGGCATCGCGCTGGCCAAGGAATTCCGCGGCATCAAGCGCATCGTCGTCGGCAACGAGACTCTGCTGCGCGCCGAACTGACGGATGCCGAGCTGGCCGGCTACATCAAGCGTGTGCGCGCCGCCGTTCCGGCTTCGATCAAGGTCGGCACCGCCGACGTGTGGTCTGAAATGGTCAAGGCTGACGCTACGGTTAGGGCGTCCGACTTCATGGGCGTCCATGTGCTGCCCTACTGGGAAGGCGTGCCGGTCACCGATGCGCTGACCTGGATCCGCGACCGGCTCGACACCGTGCGCAAGGCGCATCCGGGCAAGCCGCTGTTCGTCGGCGAGGTCGGCTGGCCTTCGGGCGGCGAGAACTTCCACGACGCCTACCCGACGCCGGAGGCGCAGGCCGCGGTCGTCCGCGGGTTCGCGGCGGAAGCCAATGCGCTCGGCATCCATTACAACGTCGTCGAGGCCTTCGACGGCATCTGGAAGTCGACCATCGAAGGCTCGCCCGGCCCGACCTGGGGCGTGCTGGATGCCGACCGTCAGCCGAAATGGTCGATGACCGGCGCCGTCGCCGCCCCCTATGGCGAGCGGGTCGGTGCGGGCGTGGCGCTCGCCGTCGGTCTGGCCCTGTCGGCCTTCGCCGTCTTCCGTCGCCGGACCAACGCCGGCTTCGCCCTGGCCGCCTCGCTGGGCGCCAACATCATCGGCTTTGCCATCGGTTCGGCCGTCGCCGGCGCCTTCGCCGAATATCTGACCTTCGGTGCGGTCACCACCTGGGGCTCCGCCTTCGCACTGGGCGCCCTGATGATGAGCGTCGCCTTCGCCGATCTGGTGGATGTCGCCCGCCGGCTGCTGACCGGCCGCGCCCCGGCGCTGCTGCCGCATGCCGTGCCCAGCATCGACCACAAGCCGATGGTGTCCATCCACGTCGCCGCCTGCCGCGAGCAGCCGGACGTGCTGAACGCCACGCTGGCCTCTCTGTCGCGGCTGGACTACCCGAACTACGAGGTCGTCGTCCTCATCAACAACACCGAGGAGGAGCATCTGGTCCGTCCGGTGGAGGAGATGTGCCAGGCGCTTGGGCGCAAGTTCAAGTTCCACTGGTACAAGAAGATCTCCGGCTTCAAGGCCGGCGCGCTGAACGCCGCCCTGCGCCACACTGATCCGTCGGCCGAGATCGTCGCCGTGCTGGATGCCGACTATACAGTGTCGTCCGACTGGCTGTCGAAGCTGGCTCCGACCTTCGCCGATCCGTCGGTCGGCATCGTCCAGGCCCCGCAGGAACACCGCGACGGCCACGAGACGGCGCTGAAGGCCGCGATGACCGCCGAATACCGCCCCTTCTTCGACGTCGGCATGCAGGAAGGCGTGTCGAGCCAGGCCTTCATCTGCCATGGCACGATGATCATGCTGCGCCGGTCGGCGATGGATCAGGTCGGCGGCTGGTCGGAAGCCGGCATCTGCGAGGACACCGAACTGGGCCTGCGCATCCTGTCGGCCGGCTACCGCGCCGCCTATACCGACGAGCGGCTCGGCGCCGGTCTGGCCCCGGACAACTTCATGCAGTTCCGCAAGCAGCGTGACCGCTGGGTGTTCGGCTCCACGCAGATCGTCCGGGCCCACTGGAAGAAGTTCCTGCCGGGTGCGGCCGAGCTGAGTGCGCGGCAGAAGCTGGGCTACGTCACCAACTGGATCCGCTGGTGGTCCGATGCCGTCGGCCTGTTCGCCGCCGCCGCCGCCGTGGTCTGGACCTTCGCCTCGCTGGTTCTGCCGCTGCACCTTCCGCCGGTGGCCGCAACCGCCGCCGTGCTAGGGGCCCTGGTCCTCCGCGCCGGCTCCAGCCTGCTGGCCTCGCGTTACGCCTCCGGCAACAGCTGGAAGGAAAGCCTGGGCGCCTGCGCCGTCGGCATGGCGCTGTCCACCACGGTCGCCCTGGCCGTCGTCCGCGGTCTGGTTCGCAAGCACGACGCCTTCCGGGTGACCGCCAAGGGCGGCAAGCGCACCGCCGGCCGCTTCTGCGCCAAGCCCGAAGCCTGGCTGTCCGCCGCGCTGGTCGCCTCGTCGGCCACCGCCGCCCTGGTCAACCCGCTGGGCACCCTGTCGCTGGAGCTGTGGTCGGTTCTGCTCGCCGCGATGGCGGTCCCGAACCTGATGGCCGTCGCCTTCGGTATCGGTGACATGCTGCCGGTCCGCGAGGCCAAGCCGGCGCCGGTCCCCGCCACCCAGCAGGCCGTCACGGCCGGCCAGGAGCAGGGGGCGAACCGTCCGATCGCGGCGTAACGCCTCCGCATCACGCCCACCGACGGCCCCTTTCCCGCCTGCAAGGGCGGGGGAGGGGCCGACTTTTTTGGGGGTGGAGTCGCTTTTCCGACCAAGGTGAAACTTGTCGGCAACAGCTCTTCGTGCCTACCATCGGCGGCTGAAATCGATAAGGACGCGCGGACCAACGCGCCAAGCAACCTCTGGAGGGAGAACGCCATGCATGTCGTCAAAGCGTCCGACCAGTCGCCGCCATCGCTGCTGTCGGGCGACAATCGCGTTCGTCTGGAAAATTGGCTGGCCGCACAGGCCGGCGCATCCCGCGTCGTGGTGACTGAGGATGGACGGCTTGGCGGTGGCGCGATCTCCCTGAACCTTGCGGTGACTCTGGACATCGATGGTGGGCCGATTGCCGGCCGGCATGCCTGCGTGTTGCGGGCCGAGGGCGGCGGGCGTATTTCGGCCAGCATCGGCAAGCTGCGGGAGTTCGTGGTGCTGCGCGCCGCCTTCGCCGGCGGCGTGATGGCGCCCGAACCGCTGTTCGCCTGCGACGACCCCGCCGTGCTTGGCCATGACTTCTACATCATGCGCCGCGCCGATGGGCTGGGAGCCGGCCATGCGGTGACGCGGTCGGAAGCGGCCCAGCCGGAGCTGGCGCGGGAACTTGGCCGACAGCTTGGCCGGCTGCACCGGATCACCCCGGAGACCGAGGGGCTGGAGAGGCTGGGCGAGGCGCCGGAATGCCCAGCGCACGAGACGTTGGCTCAGTATCGCCGCTGGTTCGGCGACCTTGGACGCCGCGATCCGGTGATCGCCTGGGGCCTGCGCTGGATGGAGGTCAACGCTCCGCTGCCGGGTGCGGTGGTGCTGTGCCATCGCGACTTCCGCACCGGCAACTATCTGGTCAAGGACGGCGCGCTGACCGCGATCCTGGATTGGGAGTTCGCCGGGTTCAGCGACCCGATGGAGGATCTGGGCTGGTTCTGCGCCCGCTCCTGGCGGTTCCGCCGGCCCGACCGAGAGGCGGGGGGCATCGCCGACCGTGCGGATTTCTATGCCGGCTATGAGGAGACCTCCGGCCGCCGCGTCGATCCCGCGCGCGTCGCCTATTGGGAGACGGCCGCCTACCTGCGCTGGGCGGCCATCGCGGTGGAGCAGGGGCTGCGTCACAGCTCCGGTGCCGAATCTTCGTTGGAGCTGGCGCTGACCGGGCGGATGCTGCCGGAAATCGAGCTGGACATGCTGCGCCATCTCCGCGCCATCGGCAGCATGGCGTCCGGAGCGGTGGAGAAGGTGGCCTGATGCGCACCAATCCCGACGCCCGCGGTCTGCTGCAGATCGCCGCCTCCACCTTCCGGTCCGACGTTCTTCCCCATGTGGCGCCGGAGGCGCGCTTCGCCGCCCTGATGGTCGCCAACGCGCTGGACATCGCCGAGCGCGAGTTGAAGGGGCTGGATGCCGCCGGCCATTCCATGCTGGGCGCGCTTGCCCTGCTCTATGGCGAGGACGCCGACGACGCCCTGTCGGGCGACGATCTGCGCAAGCGTGTGGAGGCCTTGCAGCACCGACTTTGCATCGAGATCGCCGCCGGCGACTTCGACCACGAGGGCCAGGACGTGTTGATGGATTCACTGGAGGCCATCGTACAGGCTCGTCTGGGGATATCGAACCCGAAGGCGTTGGGGTAGGGGCGTTGGGGTCGGGTCGTCAGGTTGGAGTGCTGCCCGGCCCCGTCACGCCTTGCGCGTTTTCCGTTCCCGCTTCACCTCGTACATGGCGGCATCGGCCGTCCGCAGCGCGGCCTCCACATTGACGATGCGGGGGTCGGCGGCGGTGGGTCCGAAGCTTGCGCCGGAATAGTGCAGGGTGATGCCGTGCAACTGGTAGTCCCCGATCAGCAACGGGGCCAGGCGGTTGCACAAGGCCTCCGCAGCCGCCCGGCCTTCGGCGTCACCCGATGGACCCAGGCCGGTGACGATGAATTCGTCGCCGCCGAAGCGGGCAAGGATGTCCCCTGCCCGAAGACCGGCCGACAGTCGCTTGCCCACCTCGATCAGGAACTCATCGCCGATTTCATGACCATGGCGGTCGTTGATCGCCTTGAACCCATCGAGGTCGATGAAGGCGATCAGGACCGTCTGCCCTGTCAGCTCGGCATCGGTGAACAGGCGGTCCATCTCTTTCAGAAGGAAGCGGCGGTTGGGCAGTCCGGTCAGCACGTCAGTGAAGGAATGGGCCTCTAGGGCGGTATTGACGGTCTGAAGGTTTTCGAGAAGCTGTTCCCGCTCCACATGCAGGCCGATCAGCGAGGAGAAGAGGCGGAGGACCTGCTCCCCCTTCGGGGTCAGTGGCTTGCGCTCCGACCCCGCGGCACACAGGGTTCCGAACAAAGTGCCGTCATTCAGCCGAACCGGAGTGCTGACATAGGTCTGGATACCGAGAGCCTTGGCGGCGTCACAGTCGCCCCACAGAGTTGGCACATCGTCGGTATGGAACCGTCCTTCGTCGAGCGCGCGCTTGCACAGCGTCCCCTCCCAGGGAACGACGAGCCCTTCGGGAATCTGCATTGTCTTGGTGTTGTAGGCGAACAGAACGCGTTGCACACCCAGTTCCCGGTCGATGCGGGTCAGGTAGGTCGCTTCCAGTTCCGTTACCGCTTCCAACAGGCTGAGCAGAGGACGGGTCAGGTCTTCGACCGAACGGGCGGAGGTGAGTGTGTCGGAAATCTCGGAGAAGAACTTGTCTGACATGAACGATCCGCCGAATGCACAACAACAGTCAGTCCACGAAACGCCGCATCCGCAAGTTGTGGCTGCGGCTGGGCAAGGATATCCTTGAAGCGGCCCCTTTGGACAGGCTTCATGAACGGCACCTACTTCACACTTTAAACGGCACAATGCCACACTATATTGCACCGTTCAAGCTATCGAGCATTTCGCGCCGTTACGATCAACTTGCGCGCGATTTAGGCGAGGCTTCCCGTCCGCTGATGGTCGTGAATCGAAGCGTTTCAGGAAATCGAATTTCGGGATGATCGTGCTTCATATCGCAATTGCCGCTCAGCCTGCGCTCGACAGACGGGGGCGTTGCGGCCATATAATCGGTTCCCGTTCCGTACCCCTCCTCTGATCCGGATCGCCGCCCCATGGCAAGTCCCGTCCTGTCCGCTATTCCCGCCCGGCCGCTCGCGAAGCTGGAAGCCGGAAAGCAGTTCGTTATCGTGTCGGACTACACGCCGGCCGGCGACCAGCCGAACGCGATCGAGGAGCTGACCGCCGGGCTGCGGCAGGGCGAGAAGGATCAGGTGCTGCTTGGGGTTACCGGGTCGGGCAAGACCTTCACCATGGCGCACGTCATCCAGACGGTGCAGCGTCCGACGCTGATTTTAGCGCCCAACAAGACGCTGGCGGCGCAGCTTTATGGCGAGATGAAGTCCTTCTTCCCGAATAATGCGGTGGAATACTTCGTTTCCTACTACGATTATTATCAGCCCGAAGCCTACGTCCCGCGCACCGACACGTATATCGAGAAGGAATCCTCGATCAACGAGCAGATCGACCGCATGCGCCACTCGGCGACGCGGGCTCTGCTGGAGCGGGACGACGTCATCATCGTCGCGTCGGTGTCCTGCATCTATGGTATCGGTTCGGTCGAAACCTATTCGGAGATGACGGTCGATCTGCGCAAGGGCGAGGTGATCGCCCAACCCGAGTTGCTGCGGAAGCTGACCGAGCTTCAATACAAGCGCAACGATGCCGCCTTTGGCCGTGGTCTGTTCCGCGTGCGCGGCGACACGGTGGAACTGTTCCCGGCTCACATGGAAGACCGGGCGTGGCGCATCTCGCTGTTCGGCGACGAGATCGAGGGCATCCACGAAATCGACCCGCTGACCGGCGAGAAGCTGGCGGCGCTGGAGGCGGTGCGCGTCTATCCGAACAGCCACTATGTGACGCCGAAGCCGACACTGAATCAGGCGATCAATCAGATCAAGAAGGATCTGAAGGACCGGCTGGAGGAGTTCGCCGCCGAAGGCAAGCTGCTGGAAGCGCAACGGCTGGAGCAGCGCACCACCTTCGACATCGAGATGATGGCGGCCACCGGTTCCTGCGCCGGCATCGAGAATTATTCCCGCTATCTGACCGGCCGCGCAGCGGGTGATCCGCCGCCGACCCTGTTCGAGTATCTGCCGGGCGACGCTCTGCTGATCGTTGACGAGAGCCACGTCATGGTGCCGCAGATCGGCGGCATGTATCGCGGCGACTTGGTGCGCAAATCGACGCTGTCCGATTACGGCTTCCGCCTGCCCAGCGCCAAGGACAACCGGCCGCTGAAGTTCGAGGAATGGGAGGGCATGCGGCCGCAGACGGTCTTCGTCTCGGCCACCCCCGGCCCGTGGGAGTTGGAGCGCACCGGCGGCGTCTTCACCGAGCAGCTGGTCCGCCCGACCGGTCTGATCGACCCGCCGGTGATTGTCCGTCCGACCGAAACCCAGGTCGATGACCTGATCGGCGAGTGCAAGGAGGTGGTCGCCAAGGGATATCGCGTGCTGGTCACCACCCTGACCAAGAAGATGGCCGAGGCGCTGACCGAGTACATGCACGAGGCGGGATTGCGCGTGCGCTACATCCACTCCGACGTGGAGACGCTGGAGCGCATCGAGATCATCCGCGACCTGCGGCTCGGCGCCTATGACGTGCTGGTCGGCATCAACCTGCTGCGCGAGGGGTTGGACATCCCGGAATGCGCGCTGGTGGCGATCCTGGACGCCGACAAGGAAGGTTATCTGCGCAGCAAGACCTCGCTGATCCAGACCATCGGCCGTGCGGCGCGCAACGTCGATGGCCGGGCCATTCTCTATGCCGACAAGATCACCGACAGCATGAAATACGCCATCGACGAGACGGCGCGCCGCCGTGAAAAGCAGATGGCCTACAACCTTGAGCACGGCATCACGCCGGAATCGGTGAAGAAGGCCATCGGCGACATCCTGGAAAGCGTGTTCGAGCGCGGCGACCATGTGACGGTGAAGACCGGCCTGAATGCCAACGAACTGGTCGGGCACAATCTCAAGAACGTCATCGCCGATCTGGAAAAGCGCATGCGCGCCGCCGCCGCCGATCTGGAATTCGAAGAGGCCGCCCGCCTGCGCGACGAGCTGCGCCGGCTGGAGGCGATGGATCTGGGGCTGGAGACCCCCGGCAGCATCGGCATCAGCAGTGCCCGCCAGGGTCGCGGCATTCCCGAAGGTGCCCCGAAGAAGCAGGGTCGCCGCCGCCGCGGGCCATAACCCACCCTTGTTGACCCACCCTTGTCCTGAACAGGTTGCAACACCATACTTCCGCTTCCCGTAGGGTGGGGCGGGATCACAGGAGGGTTGTGGGTTGCTTTTTCGTCGTGTCGTGATGGTGCCGCTGATCGCGCTGGCGCTGTGTGGCGTCGGCATCGGGGGGGTATCCATCGCCGAGGCGGCGGATGCGAAGTCCGCGGCGAAGCCGAATGCGGTGGCCGAACTGCCGCCGCCTTCGCTGAAAAGCAAATCCGGCGAATGCGAACTGGCGGAACAGGGCGATGCCGACGCCGCCTTCCGGCTTGCCCGCCGCTATCTGTTCGGCAAGGGCGTGCGCAAGGACCGGCGGCTCGGCACCGCATGGCTGCGCGCCGCCGCGTCGCGCGGGCATCCGGAGGCGCGGCGGCTGGTCAACTATGTCCCCGGCCGCATGGGGCGCATCCGTCCCTGGTGCCGTCCCGGTGCCGGTCCGGTGCGTGAGATCGGTCCTCCCCCGGCGGAGGTGGTGGCGCTGGTAAACTCCATCGCGCCGAAATACGGCATCGATCCGGCGCTGGTGCTGGCGGTGATCCAGGCGGAAAGCGCCTTCCGCACAGATGCGGTGTCGCCGAAGGACGCTGCGGGCCTGATGCAGTTGATCCCCGACACGGCCGACCGGTTCGGCGTTGGCGACGTCTTCGACCCGAAGCAGAACATCACCGGCGGGGTGAAGTATCTGCGTTGGCTGCTGGCCTATTTTCAGGGCGACGTGACGCTGGCGCTGGCCGGCTACAATGCCGGAGAGCGGGCGGTCGACCGTTACAAGGGCGTTCCTCCCTATGCGGAGACGCGCAACTATGTCCGTGTCATCCGCCGCATTTATGACGATACCCGGCATCCCTTCGATCGAACGGTGGCCGAGCCGTCGCCGGCGCTGCCCGCCATCCGCGCCGCCTCCGGTGGCGATGCGGAGGCGGAGTTGCCACGCGGCGCCAAATCGCCGAAAAAGGGATGAGCCCCGTTGAACCGGGAAGTCGAATCCGAACAGGAGTGCCCGCCCGTGCCGATGTCCGAACGCAACGTCCTCGGCCTCAGCGCCGCCGGGTTTCACAAGATCGCCTACACCCAGTGGGGGCGTGACGACGCCGCGCGGACGGCAGTGTGCGTTCATGGACTGACCCGCAACGGCCGGGACTTCGACCGGCTGGCTCTGGCGCTGGCCGACGGCTGGCGCGTGGCCTGCCCGGACGTGGTCGGACGCGGGCGCAGCGACTGGCTGCCGGTTCCGGCGCTCTACGGCTATCCGCAATATTGCGCCGACATGGTGGCGCTGATCGCCCGTATGGGGGTGGAGACGGTCGATTGGGTCGGCACGTCCATGGGCGGGCTGATCGGCATGACTCTGGCAGCGCAGGCCAACAGTCCGATCCGTCGCATGGTCATCAACGACGTCGGTCCCTTCATCGCCCAGGCCGGATTGCAGCGGATCGCCGATTATGTCGGCAAGGACCCGGTGTTCGAGGATCTGCCGGCACTGGAATCCTACCTGCGCTTCATCCTTATGGGCTTCGGCACGATCAGCGACGAATGCTGGCGCCACATGGCGGAGCACAGCGCCCGCCCATTGCCCGACGGCCGTTTCCGCCTTGCCTATGATCCCGCCATCGGCGAGGCGTTCAAGACCGCGCCCATCGCCGACGTCGATCTGTGGGCGCTGTGGGATCGCGTGCGTTGCCCGGTGCTGGTCCTGCGTGGGGCGGATTCGGACCTGTTGAGCGCCGAGACGGCGGAGCGGATGGCGGAGCGTGGACCGGGAGCGTCCGGTCTGGTGCGGGTGGTGGAATTCCCCAACACCGGCCACGCCCCGTCCCTGATGACGGACGAGCAGATCGCGATCGTCCGCAACTTCCTCGCCGAGGGCTAAGAAGGAGAGGGCGGTGGGCCATGCGCCCGCCGCCCTGGAAGGTCAGTTAACCCGGCGCAGCACGGTGTCGAGCCGGCCGTGGCCGTCCTTGTCGAGCCAACTGGCGGCAACGCGGCCGTCAGGGCGCAGGCGGTAGCGCAGGATGTTGCGGCCCTTCTCGTCGAAGACCAGTTCGCCATTCTCGATCCGGCCCTTGCGGCGCACCCGTTCGGCGGGCTGGTCGGCTTCCATGCCGGCGCCCAGGACATAGTCGGCATAGACGGCGTCGCCCTCCGCCTTTTCCACCGACAGCGCGACCTCGCGGCCGTTGATGTAGCTGCCGTACCACGTGCCCATATAGGGGCGGAGCGCCGCGGTGGCGTCATTGCCCTTGGCGGAGCCCGACGCGTTGGCGGGCAATGCTGCCTGCAGCAGTTCCGCGCTGGGGCTGCGGCCCCAGGATTCATCGCAGGGCGGATCGTTCGGAGTCGGCGGCTCCTCGGCGAAGCGGACGATGCAGGCGCCGAAGCGGCGGACGAACAGGCCGGTGTTGGCGGCGCCATGCCCGGTCAGCAGCGACGGCTGGTCGACGATCATGCTGCTCAGCCCGCGCTGAGACAGGATGTTGCGGGCCGGCTCGGCACGTCCGCCCGGATCGAAATCGTCGCCGTGGAAGAAGAACATCATCACCCGCGCCCGGCGAACCTCACGCAGGATCGGCCAGAGCTGGGCTGCATTCTCGCGGTAGCTGTCGAAAGCCTCGGTGAAGTTGCCGAAGGCGGCGGGGGCGGTGGCGATGACGGCGTCGATGGCGTTGGTCTGTCCGGCGGCGATCAGCGAGATGAAAGCGCCGAAGGATTGGCCGGTCAGGGCGACCCGGCGATAGCCCTTGGCCTTCAGCGCTTCCGAATAGCTGGCAAGCGAACGGGAACTGTTGGGCAGCGTGTCGCTGACGCGCATGCGGTCCAACCGGTAGACGTCCCAGCCGGCGTCGCGCAGCGCCTTCATGTAGAGCGGGGTGGGAGCCTCCGAATCCTCGGAGTCCACCGAACGACCGTGGCTCCACACCACCGCGCCGCGCGCCCTCGCCGGGCCGGCCAGTGACGCCTCCCCATAAGCGGATTTCAAAACGATCTGGGCCGCTGCCGGGTGGGCCACCGTCAAGCCCGACGCAACAGCGATTCCGATCACCGCAACCAGTCCGAAAACAGCTCCCCGTAGTGTCCGAATCATCCCCACCGATCCCCCTGTACTGCGAGTCGGTTCAGGATTGCCTTGGTTCGTTAACGCGACCTTTCCGGCATTCCCGCTGTCACGGCCGCCCGATTTTTGTCACAGGCAAAATCGCAAATAAGAATGACTCGCAATTAGGATGGAGAAGCGCTAGGATGGTCCTGCAACCGGATGAAGGAACTGCGGCATGTGCGGGACGATGGAAGAAGGGCGGCCGTCGCCATGGACTGTGATGGACCTGACGACGGCCGAACGGGCGCTGTTGACCGGCGTCCGACAGTGGTTCCGCGCCGGCACCGCCGGAGCAATGGCGTCGATGCGAATCGGGCTGAACGTGGCCGGCGTGCCGAACACGGCCCTGCTGCCGCTGTTCGCGCTGCTCGGCACATTCGCGGTGGCGGGTGCCCGCAAGCCTGAGATCCGTTGCCCGGCCTGCACCCGCATCAGTGCCGACGAGGCGGCACTGCTGGATTCCCTGGCTGCGGTCCAGGGCGGTGATGCTGAGGTGGCGGCGCAGTTGTTCGACCGTTGGCTTCCGCCGGTGGCGCTGTGCATGGCAGTCGATGCAATGGGCGAGTTGGGCAATATCCTGGATGGCGCCCGCATCTTCCTGCCGCGCAGGCGGGCGGCTAGGCTGGTGCCCCTTCCGGTCGGTGCGGCGTTGGCAGCGGAATAGCGGTCAGTCCCCCGCAAGCCGCAGGCAACGACCGTTGTCGGGAACTGCGGTGGCGGACTCCGCCCCTTCGATCAGCCGCTTGTGCAAAAGCCACTGGTCGATGGCAACGCGGACCAGCCGTCCCTCGGGCGTATGGTAAAGGAACTGGCCGCGTTCTCGACCACAATGTTCGTATCCCAACCGCTCATAAAAGGGCAGGACGCCGGCATTGTCGCGGTCGACGCCCAATTCGGCGTAGGGGACGGCGCGCTGGATCACGACCCGCTCGGCCGCCCGCACCAACCGGGCGCCTATGCCCAACCCTCGGAACGGCTGGAACACCCGCAAAGCCCACAGCGTGGCCCGGCCACTCGGCCGCTTGCGCAGGAAGTCGACGCAGATCTGGCCGACGGGGAAGCCATTGACGTCGGCCAACAGCATTGAGCCGTCGCCCCGCTCCTGCAGACGGAAGGCACCCGCTATGATCTCGCGATGGGGTGTGTGCTGGCCGTACCACTCCAAGGTCGGTAAATCTTCCTGCCTTGCCTGACGGATCGTCAATGGCAGGGCAAGGATTGCGCGCTTGTCGCCGTTCTCTTCCGATTCCGCACCAACGCAGTCGTTGTTGGCCGTGCCGTAAGGGCCGGTACGGCGGTGTGCAGTTGCCATGATGCCGATGCCTCGCAGGTTCTTTCCCGCTGCATGCCGTCGATTGGACAGCGGCTTTCGGTGACAACCCTACACGGCACGCGGTCGTTCCCACGCGACGCTGTCGGGATAAGGCTTTTGGACAGGAGGAGCCATTCAATGGATGCAGCGAAAGTCTCTAAAATTTTCATATAAACAAAAGTAAATCAATATAGACCGTGGTGGGATGAAGGCGAAGGCTTTCAGATGAAGAGTGGCCTATGAATTCGTCATCGAGTTGAGTGACGGAAGTCTTATTGACGCGACCTGGTATGTGCTGATACCTCTTTTGGACAGAGAGGTATCCTCTTTCAGAGTGAGAATCTAAATAAATTCTCTAAAATGCAAGAAATTGGGCGGGGGTAGGATCATGATGAGAATTGTCAATCTGGGACGTACCGGGCTGTTCGTGGCGATGCGGGGAGGTATTCTCACCAGCCTGGGCGGTCGCAGTCATTGGCGCAGTGCCGAAGATGTTCGGCGCGCCGCTCAGGCCGAGAATATTCCGGTCAGCGACTTGGTAGTTCGCACGATGCCGTGAGCCACCGTATTCAGGCGGAATTCAAAGTTCAAAGCATCCATATGAAAATGGCGCGTTCTGTGGAACGCGCCATTTTCATTTCGAGACCGGAGGACCGGATCAGCCGGCGCGGACGCGGGCAAGGAAACGTTCGACCTCTGTCCGCAAGGTGTTGGACTGGCGAGACAACTCGTTGGTCGCCTCCAGCACTTCACGGGCCTCTTCCCCGGCATTGTTGGCCGAGGCGTTTACCGCGACAATGGTCTCGCTGACCTCGCGGGTACCGATCGAGGCCTGCTGGACGTTGCGGGCGATCTCGGTCGTGGCGGCACCCTGTTCCTCCATGGCGGTGGCGATGGAGGTGGAGATCTCGTTGATGCGGGCGATGGTGCCGGAGATGGAACGGATGGCGCCGACCGCCTCCTGGGTCGCACCCTGAACGGCCCCGATCTGCGAGTTGATCTCTTCCGTCGCCTTGGCGGTCTGGTTGGCGAGGCTCTTCACCTCGCTGGCCACGACGGCGAAGCCCTTGCCCGCCTCGCCCGCGCGCGCCGCCTCGATGGTGGCGTTCAACGCCAGCAGGTTGGTCTGGCTGGCGATGTCGTGGATCAGCTTCACCACCTGACCGATGCGGCTGGCGGCGTCGGCAAGCCCCTGGACAGTGGCGTTGGTGCGTTCGGCCTCCGTCATCGCGGCGTTGGCGATGGCGGCCGACTGGGTCACCTGATGGCTGATTTCGCCGATGGAGGCGGTCAGTTCCTCCGCCGCCGCAGCGACGGTCTGGATGTTGACGGACGCCTCTTCGGCGGCGGCGGCGACCTGGGTCGACTGCTCGCTCGTCGTCTCGGCGGTGCGGCTCATCGCCTGGGCGGTGCCCTGGAGCTGCTGGGCGGCGCTCGCCACCGCCTGGACCACGCCCTTCACCTCGCGCTCGAAGCTGTCTGCGGTGCTGCCCAGTTCACGCGCGATGATCGCCGCGGTGTTCAGATCGATATAGACCGACGTGGCGAGGTCCATGTCCAGGAACACCGCCTTGTTGATGGCCTGAAGGAGCTGCGACAGCTTTTCCGGCTTCTTGCGGTGGATCTGGGCAGCGAGTTCGATCAGCTTGTTCAGGGTGAAGCAGTAGGCGCCGGTATACCAGCGCGGTTCAAGCCCGATGCGCTGGTGGGTCTGACCGATCTTCAGAACCTGGCTGACATAGGCCTCGTCGAAGGTGCCGGTGAAGACGTTGCGCAGCCAGTGCTGCTTCTGCAGATCGCGCGCCCGGCCGGTCACTGCTGGATTGACCAGCATCGGCGCCACCTGCGGCACCGAACGGAGATAGCCGTAGAATTCCTCGAGAATCTGATCGATGCGCTGCGCCAGATAGGGTTGGAACTCCCGCAGGGTCGCCTTCGTCGCCTCGTCGATGCGCAGGAAGGTGATGCGGTCAATGATCGATTGAGTCTGGGCAGCGTGCGACATGGAGCCCCTCTCCCATTTGAGATATGACTAGCGTACTAAGTATTGGAGAAAATGCAATCTTTCCCGCGAGCGGCACATCATGCGCAAGCATTCGCATCTTTGAACCGGTCACTTTGTCGCACAGCACCCAAAAGCAGCAACAAACGCAATGTGTGACAACGGACTGAGACCCGGCGATAGCCTGTCGGCGCAAGAAAATGCCGGCGGGCCAAGGGCGCCGCCGGCTTGAAGGTGACAGGTCTGGAGGCAACTGGCGGGCGGAAAGCCCGCGGCAACGATGCGGTGACCGACCGGCTGGCCGGTTCCGCAAAACGCCCGTCCGGCATCGCGTCCGCCCGACGGGACAATCGGCTGGGTCAGGCCACCATCGGAGTGGCCGGACGGCGCAGGGCCTGCGCGGCGCTGAGCACCGCCTTCTGGAGCTTTTCGAAAGCCCGCACCTCGATCTGGCGCACCCGTTCGCGCGACACCGAAAACTGTTGGCTCAGCGCTTCCAGCGTGGACGGATCGTCCTTCAGGCGGCGTTCGAAAAGGATGCGTCGTTCACGGGCATCCAGCCGGTCCAACGCCTGCCCGACCAGCCGGCGGCGCAGCGCCAGTTCGTCGGCGTCGGCCAGCATGGTGTCCTGGGTGGGGCGGTCGTCGGCCAGCAGTTCCAGCCAATTGGTTTCGCCGTCGGTCGACAGGGTAGCGTCGAGCGAGCTGTCGTTGGCGGCCAGACGGCGGTTCATCTCCACCACCTCGGTCTCCGGAACATCCAGTTCGGCGGCGATGGTGGCCACGGTCTCCGGCGACAGGTCGCCCTGTTCCAGCTCGGCCATCTGGCTCTTCAGGCGGCGCAGGTTGAAGAACAGCTTCTTCTGCGCGGCGGTGGTGCCCATTTTCACCAGCGACCAGCTGTGCAGAATGTATTCCTGGATCGCGGCGCGGATCCACCAAGTGGCGTAGGTGGCGAAACGGAAGCCGCGCTGCGGATCGAATTTCTGGGCCGCCTGCATCAGGCCGACATTGCCTTCGGCGACCAGATCGACCAGCGGCAGGCCGTAGCCGCCGAAGCCGCGGGCGATCTTGATGACGAGGCGGAGATGGCTGCCCACGAGCTGTTCCAGGGCCTGCGGGCTTCCGCGCTCCCGCCAGGCGATGGCAAGGTCGCGTTCGACGTCCGGCGCAAGGATGGGGAAGCGCTTGGACTCCTCGATGTAGCGGGTCAGGCTGGCGTTTTCACCGGTCAGCAGTTTCTTCAGCACGCGAATGCCTCCTCTCCAACGCTTCCTGGGACGGCCGATTTTCGAAGGCCGGCCCATGTCGGGGCCCATGGCGGGGTCGCCTTTAGAGGCGATTGTCCATCGGCGGACGCAGGAATATCGTCCGTCGCTTCGGCTCTGGCTGGTTTTGGTTTGTTGTGGGGTTCGTATTTTGCCCGGTGTCTCAAGGAACTGCGTCCTTTCGACAATGTTAATGTGGCCGCGTAAATGCGGCGGATCAACCCTGTAAAGGGCGTGTTCCGGGTGTTTTTCGGCGTATACCCAAGCTCTTCTTCCACCCGCACCGGCAGTCTGGGGGAGGAGGCAATCCTATGACCCAAGACCTTCGGCAAGGTGCCTTTCGGGCAGGTATCACCTTTCCAGTCGGCTGGCATCGTTCCGGGCGGGCCGCCCTTGATATGCCACCGTCATACCGCATCTGAGAAGTGGATCGGCGGCAGGTGGGCCACCGGTCGACAGACATAGCGGGAGGCGACTGTGCCTCTGCGGCGAGGAAGGTGATAGGACCGTCTACGGCCCGTGAACCCTACCGGAACCCTAGATGGGAAGGCCGAGGCGCTTCGCTACCTGAACATTGGTCATAGGCCGTCAAACAGGAACGGGGTAGCCCGCGTGAAGGTTCCTTGGACGGACCGTCGGCATCGCGCGGACAAAGAAAAAGGCGCGCCCCCAGGGACGCGCCTTTCTGGACGGCAGAGGGCGTAAGCCGTTATTCGGCCGCCGCACGCTTGCGGCCAAGCCCGAGCTTGGTCGCCATTTCCGAACGCGCCTTGGCGTAATTCGGGGCGACCATCGGGTATTCCGGCGGCAGGCCCCACTTGGCGCGATATTCGTCCGGCGTCATGTCATAGACGGTCTTCAGATGCCGCTTCAGCATCTTCAGCTTCTTCCCGTCTTCCAGGCAGACGATGAATTCCGGCGTGACCGACTTCTTGATCGCGACCGCCGGAACCAGTTCGGCCTTGGCAGAGGCCGGCTTGTCGTCGCCCAGATTGCGGAATGCCACCTGGACGCTGTTGATCAGCGTGGGCAGATCCTGAACCGGCACCGAGTTGTTGCCGACATAGGCGGCGACGACCTTGGCGGTCAGCGATTGCAGTTCGGTTTGATCGATGGACATTGCTGCGCTCCCCCTGGGACGTGGTTGCGGGCGGATCAGCCGTTCACCAGATCGCGCAGCTGCTTGGCCGGCTTGAACTTCGGAGCCTTGGAGGCGGCGATCGCCACGACTTCGCCGGTGCGCGGGTTGCGGCCTTCACGAGCGGCGCGCTCGGCCACCTCGAAGATGCCGAAACCGGCCAGCCGCACATCTTCGCCGCGGCCCAGCGCGCCGGAGATGCCCTCGAACACAGCCTGAACGACCTTGGCCGCGTCGGCCTTCTTGATGCCGGCGTTGGTGGCGACGGTTTCGATCAGCTCGGCCTGGTTCATGCAAAACTCCATTTGTTCGGTTTGGTTTCGGTTTTTCGGAGTTATTGGCAGAACGGCACCATCCGCACAAGAGCGAACACAGATTGGGCAACCATCGGTGTTTTTCTTGCCGGTCATTTCTTGGCTATCTGTGGCGGCATTGCATCAAGCGCCGAGTCCCGGTGCCGTTCCCACCCACAGGGCCGCAGTTTTCCGCAGTGCGGCCGGCATACCGACGCTGCCGGCGCTGCGACTCGCAAAGGCCAGCGGAAGACACCGTGCGGTGTTTTTGCTTTCGCCGCCTCGTCGCTGCTTGCCGCCATCTTGACCTGCGGCGGGGCGACACCATCTGCGAGAAAGTTCGGGTCCGGGCCCCTCTGACGGCCGAGGCGTCGGTCGTGATGTCGGAACCGCTTGATCTCACCGCTCACGCAGCGTCATCAAGTGGGTTTTGCGATGGATGGTTTGTTTGCAACGATTTTCCTGGAATTTCTGGGAAAACCGGTTTGGATTTGGCTCGTTTTCGTTGGAATCGTCCTGACGCTTCTGGTTCTGGACTTGGGCGTTCTCAACCGACGCGACCATGTCATCGGCGTCGGTGAAAGCCTGAAGCTCTCCGCCTTCTACATCGCGGTCGCCATGCTGTTCGGCGGCTGGGTCTGGTGGTCGATGGGTGGCGAGGCCGGGTTGCAGTACTACACGGGCTTCTTCGTCGAAAAGAGCCTGTCGCTGGACAACGTCTTCGTCATATCGCTGATCTTCAGCTATTTCGCCGTGCCCCGCGAACTGCAGCATCGTGTGCTGTTCTGGGGCATCCTGGGCGTCATCGTGCTGCGTGGCCTGATGATCGGCGCCGGTGCCGCTCTGGTGTCCGAATTCCACTGGATCCTCTATGTCTTCGGCGCTTTCCTGCTGCTGACCGGCATCAAGATGTTGTTCGCGAAGGATGATGAGACCGACATCGGCGAGAATGCCGCGCTGCGGTTCCTGAAGCGCCACATCCGCGTCACCGACCGCTTCCACGGCCATCACTTCATCGTCAAACAGCCGGTGGGCGACAGTGGCGTGATGCGGTGGACGGCCACGCCGCTGCTGCTGGCACTGATCATGGTGGAACTGGCCGATCTGGTCTTCGCGGTCGACAGCGTGCCGGCGATCTTCGCCATCACCACCGACCCGTATCTGGTCTACACCAGCAACATCTTCGCCATCCTGGGCCTGCGTGCGCTGTACTTTGCCCTGGCTGCGATGGTCCACCGATTCCGTTATCTGAAATACGCGCTGGCGTTGGTTCTGGTGTTCATCGGCGGCAAGATCTTCTACACGCAATTCTTCGGCAAGCCCGACCCGCTGATCGCGCTGGGCGTCACCTTCGCCCTGATCGGCGGCGGCGTGGTGGTGTCGCTGTGGAAGACCAGCCGCGAGACTAGGGCAGCGGCTGCCGAGTAAACGGGTTCGGCGAAACGGGGGGGCGGCACACGGGTGCCGCCCCTTGTCACGTTCAGAATCCCAGCCTCGCCAGTTCGGCGATGCTCGCCGCCGCATCGCGGTGGAGGATGAAGCGTCCGCCGGCCGCCTCCCACGGATCGCGGGCCTTCTCGCGGTCATCGACCAGGATGGCCCCGGGACTGGCGTAGCGCGCCTTGTCGCGAGCCATGCAGGTGATGACCGGCACCTCGGCCCCCAGCATGCGGGCGACCCAGCGCTTCTTCTGGTCGGGTGCCCAACTGCCCAGGGGCAGGCCGGTCAGGATGGTCGGCCGATGCGGCGCGCAGAAATTCCAAAGCTCCTGCGCGTCGTGCATGAAGTCCAGCGTGCCGAAAAAATCGGAGTGGCGGGACAGGGCCTGCCACATCTCCTTCATCGGCAGCTGTTCCGGCCGCTTGCCGGTGACCGCGACCACGCCGCGGTCGAAATCGGCAAGCACGCCGTCCAGGTCGAGGAACAGCGGCGGCGCCACCTCACGCCCCGCTCAGTTCCATCCGTTCGCGGAACTCGTCGAGCGCCTGCGGATTGGACAGCGCCTCGGTGTTCTTGATCGGACGGCCGTGGACGGCGTCGCGCACCGCCAGTTCGGTGATCTTGCCGGAGCGGGTGCGCGGGATGTCGGTGACCTGGACGATCTTCGCCGGGACATGGCGGGGGGAGCAGTTGTCCTTGATCCGCTTGCGGATGGTGGCGGCCAGCGCCTCGTCCAGCTTCAGCCCCTCGCGCAGGACGACGAACAGCACGACGCGCACGTCACCGTCCCATTCCTGGCCGATGCAGACCGCCTCCATGATTTCCGGCAGCTGTTCGACCTGGCGGTAGATTTCCGCCGTGCCGATGCGCACGCCGCCGGGGTTCAGCACCGCATCCGAACGGCCGTAGATCACCCAGCCGCCATGCTCGGTCTGCTCGATGAAGTCGCCATGGACCCAAACATTGGGAAAGCGGTCGAAATAGGCGGAACGGTACTTCGACCCGTCCGGATCGGCCCAGAAACCAATGGGCATGCTGGGGAAGGGACGGGTGCAGACCAGTTCGCCCTTCTCGCCGCGCACGGCGTGGCCGTTGTCGTCGAACGCCTCCACCGCCATGCCGAGGCCGCGCGTCTGGATCTCACCCTTCCACACCGGGGAGATCGGGTTGCCCAGCACGAAGCAGGACATGATGTCGGTGCCGCCGCTGATCGAGGCGAGGTGGATGTCCTGCTTGATCGAGCGATAGACGAACTCGAAGTTCTCCGGCATCAGCGGCGAGCCGGTGGAGGCCAGGGCGCGGACGCTTGCGAGCGAGTGGGTCTTCATCGGTTCCAGCCCCGACTTCTCCAGCGACTGGATGAATTTGGCCGAGGTGCCGAACAGGGTCACCTGTTCCGCATCGGCATAGTCGAACAGGATGTTGCCGTTGGGGGCGAAGGGCGACCCGTCATAGAGGACCAGCGTCGTGCCGCTGGCCAGCCCGGTCACCAGCCAGTTCCACATCATCCAGCCGCAGGTGGTGAAGTAGAACAGACGGTTGCCGGGCTTCAGGTCGCAATGCAGCCGGTGCTCCTTCACATGTTGAAGGATGGTGCCGCCGGTGCCGTGGACGATGCATTTCGGCTTTCCGGTGGTGCCGGACGAATAGAGGATGAACAGCGGATGGTCGAAGGCGACGCGCTCGAAGGTCGGCTCGACCGCCGGGTGGGGCGCCATGAAGTCCTGGAAGCCGACCGCGCCCGGGATTGACGACAGGTCGGGCGCCTTGTCGACATAGGGAACGATGACGGTGGCGACGACGGTCGGCAGGTCCTTCAGGACTTCCGCCACCTTGGCGCGGACGTCGTGGCTCTTGCCGTTGTACCAGTAGGCGTCGGGGGCGAAGACCACCTTCGGCTCGATCTGGCCAAAGCGGTCGGTGATGCCCTGGATGCCGAAGTCGGGCGAGCAGGAGGACCACACCGCGCCAAGGCTGGTGGTGGCGATCATCGCCGCCAGCGTTTCCGGCATGTTCGGCATGATGGCGGCGACGCGGTCGCCCTTGCCGACGCCCTTGGCCTTCAGCGCCTGCTGCAGACGGGAAACGGTGGCCTTCAATTCCGTCCCGCTCCAGCGGTACTTGACCTTGTCCTCGCCCCAGAAGATGACGGCGTTGTCGTCCGGTGCGCCGGCCAGCAGGTTCTCGGCATAGCTGAGACGGGCTTCGGGGAACCAGCGGGCGCCCGGCATCTTGTCGCCGTCCAGCAGATCGACGCTGCCGAGGTCGCCGGTCAGCCCGGCCCACTCCCACAGGAAGCGCCAGAACCGCTCCTTCTCCGCGATCGACCAGTTGTAGAGCGCGTCGTAATCGTCCAGCCGCAGTCCGAATCGCGCATTCGCCGCCTCGCGGAAAGCGGTCAGGTTGGCCTGCGCGATGCGCTCCTCACTCGGGCTCCACAGCGGAGTGTCCATTCTCGGTTCCCTCAGCGTCTCGTTGTCCGCCGGCGCCAGCCGCCGGCTCACCTGCCGGGTTGCTTGTTCGTGCCCCGGATTGCCGTGCAGCATAGCGCATGGCCGCCCCGGTTGTCTTTGCCCGGGTGGACGGAAGCGGGATGGCAGGCGCAGGAGCAAGGGCGGCGGAATGCCAACGGAATCAGAGGACTGCAAATGAAATGGGCGGGGAGTCGCCTCCCCGCCGCCCGTTCGATCTGTTTCTTCGATTCGGACCGCTCAGGCAGCCTTCTTCTTGCCCGATCCGATCTTCGGCTCCTCGCCTTTCAACAGGCGACGGATGTTCGTCTCGTGGCGGATGAAGACCAGCGCCGCGATGAACAGGCAGAGGCCGCCGACCAGCGGCCCGCCGAAATACCAGCCGGTCAGCGGGCTGATGCCCAGCGCCGTCAGCGCCGACAGCGAGGAGATGCGGAACAGCGCTGCCATGACGATCCAGGTCAGGCAGGCGAGCAGCCCAACCGGCCAGCACACCGCCAGCAGAACGCCGATCGCCGTCGCGACACCCTTGCCGCCCTTGAAGCCCAGCCAGACCGGGAAGCTGTGGCCCAGCATGGCGCCGCCGGCGGCCAGCACCGCCGCTTCCGGCCCGGCCAGCCACTGCGCCAGCAATGCGGCGATGGCCCCCTTGCCGCCGTCGAGCAGCAGGGTGGCGAGCGCCAACGGCTTGTTGCCGGTCCGCAGGACGTTGGTGGCGCCAATATTGCCGGAACCGATCTGGCGGATATCGCCCAGACCGGCCATCCGGGTCAGCACCAGCCCGAAGGGGATCGAGCCCAGCAGGTAGCCCAGCAGCGCGGCGAACAGGAGGATCGGCACCGGATCAGTCCTCCGCCTGCCAGACGGTGCGGCCATCGACGATGGTGCGCAGCGGCCGACCCTGGACAGGGCGATTTTCGAAGGGCGAGTTCTTCGACTTCGACTTGAAGCGGGTGACGTCGATCTGCCACGGCACGTCGGGGTCGAAGACGACCAGATCGGCCGGCCCGCCCTTGACGATGCGGCCGAGCGGCAGATCGAGGATCGCCGCCGGGTTGGCGGTGACGCAGGCGAGAGCCTTCAGCAGCGGCATCTTGCCCTTGTGCACCAATTCCAGAGTCAGCGGGAACAGCGTCTCCAGCCCGACGACGCCGGGGGCGGCCTGGGCGAAGGGCAGTCGCTTCTGGTCCTGATCCTGCGGCACATGGTCGGAGGCGATGGCGTCGATGGTGCCGTCGGCCAAACCCTCGACAATGGCGCGCCGGTCCATCTCGCCGCGTAGCGGCGGGGAGACCTTGGCATAGGTGCGGTAGTCGCCGACGTCGGTCTCGGTCAGGGCGAAGTAATGCGGAGCCGTGTCGCAGGTCACCTTCAACCCGCGCGCCTTGGCGCGGCGGATCAGGTCGACCGATTCACCGGTGCTGATATGGGCGAAATGCAGGCGCCCGCCGGTCAGTTCGGCCAGCCGCAGGTCGCGCTCGATCATGATGATCTCGGCTTCACGCGGGATGCCGACGAGGCCGAGGCGGGTGGCGATCTCGCCCGAATTCATCATGCCGCCGGATGCCAGCGACGGCTCTTCCGGATGCTGGACGATCAGCTTGCCGAAGGTCTTGGCGTAGCTGAGCGCCCGGCGCATCGTCTTGGCGCTGACGATGGCCTTGGTGCCGTCGGTGAAGGCGACCGCACCGGCCTGACCCAGCAGGCCCATCTCGGTGATCTCATTGCCTTCGGTGCCGCGGGTGGCGGAGCCATAGGCGAAGACCTTGACCAGCTTCACCTCGCGGGCGCGGCGCGCGATGAATTCCAGTCCGGCGACCTCGTCCAGCACCGGGTCGGTGTTGGGCAGCAGCGCCATGGCGGTGATGCCGCCGGCAGCCGCGGCGCGCGAGGCGCTCTTGATGGTGTCCTTCTCTTCCTCGCCGGGTTCGCCGATCAGCACCCGCATGTCGACGAGGCCGGGGGCGAGGCATCGGCCGGCGAGGTCGATGACCTCCGTCCCTTCGGGCGTGGAGTCGTTGAACAGGCCGGGGCCGAAATCGCCGATCGTCTCGCCGTCGATCAGCAGGTCGCCGCGCTGGTCCAGGCCCGTCGCCGGATCGAGCAGGCGGGCGTTGCGGTAGACGATACGGGGGTTCGTCGGGGCACTCATCAGACGGCTCCCGCAAGGTCGGACAGGCGGCGTTCACGGGTCAGCAGGTCGAGCACGGCCATGCGCACGGCGACGCCAAGCTCCACCTGATCGAGGATCATCGAGCGCTTGAGGTCGTCGGCGACCTCGGAGTCGATCTCGACGCCACGGTTCATCGGACCGGGATGCATGATGACCGCGTCGGGCTTCGCCACCTCCAGCTTCTCGTAATCGAGACCGTAGAAGTAGAAGTATTCGCGGGTCGAGGGGACATACTGGCCGCTCATCCGCTCGGTCTGCAGGCGCAGCATCATCACCACGTCGGCGTCGCGCAGGCCGGTCTTCATCGAATGATGGACCTCGACGCCCAGTCGTTCGATCTGCGAGGGCAGGAGGGTCGGCGGCGCGACGCAGCGCACCCGGGCGCCCATGGCGTTCAGCAGGTGGATGTTGGAGCGCGCGACGCGGCTGTGCAGGATGTCGCCGCAGATCGCCACGATCAGCCCATCCAGCCGGCCGAGACGGCGGCGGATTGCCAGCGCGTCCAGCAGGGCCTGGGTCGGGTGTTCGTGGTGGCCGTCGCCGGCGTTGATGACGGAGCAGTTGACCTTGTCGGCCAGCAGCTTCACCGCGCCCGAATCGGCGTGGCGCACCACCAGCGCGTCCAGGTGCATGGCGTTCAGCGTCATCGCCGTGTCGATCAGGGTCTCGCCCTTCTTCACCGAACTGCTGTCGGTCGACATGTTGATGACATCGGCCCCCAGCCGCTTTCCGGCCAGCTCGAAGCTGGTGCGGGTGCGGGTGGAGTTCTCGAAGAACAGGTTCACCTGCGTGCGGCCGTCCAACAGGCTGGACTTCTTCACGGGGCGGCGGTTCTGCTCGACATAGCCATCGGCAAGGTCGAGGATCTGGGTGATCTCGCCGGCCCGCAGCCCCTCGATTCCGAGGAGATGGCGGTGCGGGAAGACCGTGTCGGGGGACGGGTTCGCGCTCATGGGCGCGGACTATAGGAGCGGTCCGTTTCGCCCGCAAGCCGCTCAATTCGGTGCTTTTCAGACCGCTTCAGCCTCTTCGAACAACCAGTCGTGGAAGGCCTTCACCTTGGGCCGGGAAAAGTAATGTTGTGGCGCCACGACGTAGTAGGCGAGGCTTCCCGGCAGCCGCACCTCGAACAGGCGGACCAGCCGTCCGGCGGCGATGTCGTCGGCCACCAGCACGCCGCGGGCGAGCGCAATGCCGTGGCCGTTGATCGCCGCCTGCAGCGTGAAGGAGGAATCGTCGAATCGCAGGCCGCGGTCGGTGTCCACCCCCTCGATCCCCGCCGCCCGGCACCAGACCGCCCAGGAGATGTTGTAGTCGTCGTGCAGCAACGTGTGGTGCCGCAGATCCTCCGGATTGACCAGCGGCCGGTCGCCGGACAGCAGCGACGGATGGCCGACCGGGAAGATGTCCTCGGTCAGCAGCCGTTCGACCCGCAAATCCGGCCACAGGCCATTGCCGAAGCGGATTGCCAGATCGACGTCGTGGCGGGCGAAGTCCACCACCTGTGACGTGCTGTGGACCCGCACATCCATTTCCGGATGGCGCTTCTGGAAACGCACCAGCCTCGGCACCAGCCATTTCGACGCGAAGCTGGGCATGGTGGAAATGGTCAGCGTGCCGCTGCTGTCGGCGCGGATCAGGCGGTCGGTCGCCTGGGACAATGTGTCCATCGCCTCGCGCACCGGCGGCAGGTAGCTCTGCCCGGCCTCGGTCAGTGCCAGCGCCCGGTTCATTCGGCGAAACAGCGGTAATCCGAGCCACTCTTCCAGCGCCTTGATCTGGTGACTGACGGCGGCCTGCGTCACATGCAGCTCATCCGCGGCTTTTGTGAAGGAAAGATGGCGTGCGGCGGCTTCGAATGCGCGAAGCGCGTTCAGCGGGGGTAGGCGGCGGGACATGGCGGGGACGGACCGGCGGCTGGATTCGGATTAGCTGAGCTAATCGATTCTATGAGAAAGCGTCGTTTGTCGGCAAGCGGTCTCTGTACCATCCTCAGTTTCACAAGCGATCTGACAATCGGAGCGGCGAGGCCAACGCCCCGCTCCCCATTCACCGGAGGGAAACGGATCATGGCAAAGGGAATGCACTCACCGATCTCCAGCGCAGAACTGTTCGTCCGCAAGCCGGTCAAGGCCGGCAGTGGGTTGGGCGGGCACGTGGTGGCGCTGTTCGACCGCCTTGCGACCTGGAACGAACGCCGCCGGCAGCGCCGCGCGCTGGAAGCTTTGCCCGACCATCTGCTGTCCGACATCGGCATTTCCCGTGTCGACGCGGACTATGAGGCCGAAAAGCCGTTCTGGCGGGGCTGAGTGATGGGCGACGTGAAGGCAAGCGGGGTGGGGGAGCGGGTCTGGACCGGCGGCTGTCTGTGCGGCGGCGTGCGCTATGCCATCGACACCCGGCCGGAGCCGATCTCCTTCTGCCATTGTTCCCAGTGCAGGCGCCAGCACAGCCATGTCGGCGCCTACACCGGCCTGCCCCGCGCGGCGCTGCGTCTGCTCACCGACTCGACACTGACGTGGTACGCCTCCTCCGAGCGGGCCCGGCGCGGCTTCTGCGCGCGTTGCGGTGCCGGGCTGTTCTGGGAGGCGCTGGAACAGGCCGGTGCGGAGCGCCGGATCACGGTGACCGCCGGAAGCCTGGATGATGCGTCTGGGCTGCGGGTGGATCGCCATATCTTCGTCGACCAAAAGGGCGCCTATTACGACATCGGCGACGATGGTGTCGAGCGGCGGACCAGCACGGGAGATGTGGTGGAATGTCCGAAGGCATGACGGGGCGGGCTCTGGCCGGCGGTTGCCTGTGCGGCGGCGTGCGCTTCCTGCTGGCGGAACGGCCGGACGGGGTCGTGACCTGCCATTGCGGCCAGTGCCTCCGCTTTCACGGCCACATCGGCGCCTATGTCACGGTTCCGCGCGATACCGTCACCTTCGACGCCGATGAAACGCTGTCCTGGTACCGTTCCTCCGCCATCGCGGAGCGGGGGTTCTGCGGGCGCTGCGGGTCGTCCCTGTTCTGGAAGGGCGACGGCAAGACCGAGATCGAGATCGCGGCGGGCAGCCTGGACCAGCCGACCGGGCTGACGACGCTCCGCCATGGCTATGTGGCCGACAAGGCCGACTACTATGAAATCACCGACGGGCTGGAGCAGTTCCCCGGCTCGTCCGAGCAGGAGTAGCGGGGCAGGGATTCAGGGTGCGGGGAGCCTTGCGAATCGGCGGGACCCCGGCGGGGTGCGCGATTCCGTCGCAGGTGCGTTGCGGAGCCTGCGGGTGCCTTTTCATTTGACCCCGGGGGGCTTGAGTGAGAATGATTTTCAGAAGCAATGGCCCACCAGCCCCTGAGGTTTTCCGCGAATGCGTCGTGTCTCTCTGCTTTCCGCCGCCTTCGGCATCGCCTTGTCCGGTGCCGCCCTGATCCATGCCGTCCCGGCTCAGGCTGCCGACACGGTGACCATCGTCATCAAGGATCACAAGTTCGAGCCGGCGGAGGTCAGGATTCCGGCGAACAAGCGGGTGACCCTGCTGGTCGACAACCAGGACGCCACCTCGGAAGAGTTCGAAAGCGGCGAGATGAAGGTCGAGAAGATCGTCGGCGGCCGCAAGCAGATCAAGGTCATGGTCGGTCCGCTGAAGCCGGGGCGCTATCCCTTCTTCGGCGAATTCCACGAAGCGACGGCGCAAGGCGTCGTGATCGCCGAGTGACGCTGTCCCAGAAGACCGCCCAGTACCGGAGACGACCATGCTCGCCAGTCTGATCATCGTCTTTCGTGAGGTCCTCGAAGCGGGCCTCATCGTCGGCATCGTGCTGGCCGCGACGCAGGGAGTGCCCGGCCGCGGCCGGTCGATTTCGCTGGGCATCGTCGGTGGAATCGTCGGGTCCTGCATCGTCGCCGCCTTCGCCGACGGCATCAGCTCGCTGTTCGCCGATACCGGGCAGGAGATGTTCAACGCCACCGTCCTGCTGATCGCCGTCGTCATGCTGGCCTGGCACAATGCCTGGATGGCGCAGCATGGCCGCGAACTGGCGCGTGACATGAAGGCGGTCGGCCGTGCGGTGCAGAGCGGGGAGAAGTCGCTGGCGGCGCTGGCGATCGTCATCGGCGTCGCCGTGCTGCGCGAGGGATCGGAGGTCGTCCTGTTCCTGACCGGCATCCTCGCATCGGAAGAGGGCGGCATCGCCACGGTGGCCACCGGCGGGCTGGGCGGCATGGCGTTGGGCGCGCTGGTCTCCGTCCTGCTCTATGCCGGGCTGCTGCAGATCCCGACAAGACATCTGTTCGCCACGACCACGTGGCTGCTGACGCTGCTGGCTGCCGGCATGGCCGCCACGGCGGTCAATTTCCTGGCGCAGGGCGGCATCCTGATGGCGGGTGGCACCGTGCTGTGGGATACCTCGGACGTCCTGCGCGACAACAGCCTCGTCGGGCAGGCGCTGCATGTGCTGGTCGGCTACACCGACCGTCCGACGGAAGCGCAGCTGATCGCCTATGTCGGCGTGGTCGTCGGCATCCTTCTGCTGACCCGCTGGGCTGCCAGCGGGGCGCCGCCGTCGAACAATTCGCGCGTGGCCTCCGCGGCCGAATAATCAATAGTATCTGGGTATATGGCCGGGCTGACGGTTAAGCGTCTGGCATCGGCCATGGAATTCGCGCCATAGTGCCCCTGCGACAGTCGAGCGGCGGGGGACATGGCGGAACTTGTGACGTTGGTTGTGCTGCTGGCGGCGATGGTGGTCGCCGTGCCGGTGGCAAAAAGGTTCGGGTTCGGTGCGCCGCTCGGCTATCTCGCCGCCGGGCTGGCGGTGGGTCCGGCCGGGCTTGGGCTGGTGACCAACGTGGGGGCGATCGCCCACGCCTCGGAACTCGGCGTCGTCATGCTGCTGTTCCTGATCGGGCTGGAACTGAGGCCAGCCCGCTTGTGGGTCATGCGGAAATCGGTGCTGGGATTGGGCGGTGCGCAGGTCGCGGTAACCGGCGCCGTGATCACCGCGCTGTGCGGCTGGGGGCTGGGACTCGCTTGGCCGACGGCGGTGGTTCTGGGCTTCGGCTTCGCCCTGTCCTCCACCGCCATGGCGCTGCCGATGATGGCGGAGCGCGGGCTGCTCGCCAATCAATCCGGGCGCAACGCCTTTTCCGTCCTGCTGTTCCAGGACCTCGCCATCATTCCTGCAGTAGCATTGCTGCCGCTGCTGGGCACTGGCAGCGTTCCCCAGGCCGACGGCGCGTGGTTGTCCGTCGCCAAGGCGGCGGTCGCCGTGGTCGTGGTGCTGATCGGAGGGCGCTATCTACTGCGGCCGATCTTCCACGCGGTCGACCGGGCCGGCGCGCCCGAAATCTTTACCGCCACCGCCCTGCTGATCGTCATCGGCACCGCAGTGCTGATCCAGGAGGCCGGGCTGTCGATGTCGCTGGGCGCCTTCATGGCCGGCGTCCTGCTGTCGGATTCGGAATACCGGCACGAGGTGCAGGCGGATATCGAACCTTTCGAGGGCTTGCTGCTCGGGCTGTTCTTCGTGTCGGTCGGCATGGGAGCCGATGTGCCGACGCTGATGGCGCATCCCGTCCGCTTCCTCGGCCTTGCCCTGGCGTTGCTGGTGGTGAAGGCGCTGGTGATGCTTGTTCTCGCCCGCATCGCCGGGGTGCCGTGGGCAGGAGCGACGCGGATGGCGACAGTGTTGAGCCAGGGCGGCGAGTTCGGTTTCGTGCTGTTCGGGCTGGCCGTCGGCGGCGGTGTGATGGCCGGCGAACAGGCGTCGGCGGCGATGCTGGTGGTCACCCTGTCGATGCTGGCGACGCCGTTCCTGTTCGCGGCGGAGGAGCGCTGGTTTGCGCCGCGCCTGATGTCGGCGAAGCCCAAGCGTCCTTTCGACAACCCGCCCGACGACAACCCGCCGGTCATCATCTGCGGCTTCGGTCGGGTGGGGCAGGTGGTCGGCCGTGTGCTGCGGATGCGTGGCATCGCCTTCACCGCGCTGGAGAGCAGTGCGGCCCAGGTCGATTTCGTCCGCAAGTTCGGCAGCAAGGCCTATTACGGCGACCCGACGCGGGTCGAGCTGCTGCGCGCCGCCGGTGCGGAGAAGGCAAAGGTCCTGGTGGTGGCACTGGACGACATGGAGCAGTCGCTGCGGGTGGTGGAGATGGCGACCCGGCATTTCCCCAACCTGACCATCTTCGCCCGCGCCCGCAACCGCCGCCATGTCCACCATCTAATGGACCGTGGCGTCAGCCACATCGTGCGCGAGACCTTCGACAGCAGCATCCGCCTGACCGGCGACGTGCTGCGCCAGATGGGCATGGCGGAGGGGGAGGTCACGCGGACGCTCGACACCTTCCGGGCCCATGACGAACGCACCCTGATCCGTCAGCACGCCGTTCACAATGACGAGACCAAGCTGATCCAGACCTCCCGTGATGCCGCGGCGGAGCTTCAGTCGCTGTTCGAGGCGGATCGCGAGGACGAGCACGTGGCGCAGGCCGAGGCGAGGACGGCGAGGGCCTAGCCGATCAGCAGGCTGTCGTCGCTGATCTCCACCCCGCCGCGCTGCTTGGCGAACAGGGCGAGCAGGTGCGGCACGTCCAGGCCGGCGCGTTCCTCCCCCGCCACGTCGAGGACGACGCGCCCCTCGTGCAGCATCAGCGTGCGGTCGCCATAATCCAGCGCCTGCCGCATCGAATGGGTGACCATCAGCGTGGTCAGGCGGTTGTCGCGGACGATGCGGCGGGTCAGGTCCAGCACGAAATCGGCGGTGGCGGGGTCGAGCGCAGCGGTGTGCTCGTCCAGCAGCAGGATCTTGGAGCCGGCCAGCGTCGCCATCAGCAGGCTGACCGCCTGACGCTGCCCGCCGGACAGCAGGCCCATGCGGTCGTGCAGCCGGTTCTCCAGACCCAGGCCGAGCGCGGCGATGCGGTCGCGGAAGTTCCTGCGGCGGTCGCTGCCCAGCGCCAGCCCAAGGC
The DNA here is from genome assembly GCF_008364795.1 of Azospirillum oryzae. GTDB lineage: Bacteria > Pseudomonadota > Alphaproteobacteria > Azospirillales > Azospirillaceae > Azospirillum > Azospirillum oryzae. Next base: position 281,999 of record NZ_VTTM01000001.1, read on the forward strand.
CGCGGCGGCGTCCGCGGGCGGCGGCCAGCGCCATGTTCTCCTCGATGGTCAAGGCGGCGCAACTGCCGGCCATCGGGTCCTGGAAGACGCGGGCGACCAGCCCGGCCCGGCGCGGCGTGTCCCAGCGGGTGACGTCGGTGCCGTCGATGGAGATGCGCCCCTGCTCCGCCAGCACATCACCGGCCAGCGAGCCGAGGAAGGTCGACTTGCCGGCGCCGTTGGAGCCGATGACGGTGACGAACTCCCCCTCCGGGATGGTCAGGTCGACGCCGCGCAGCGCATGCTTTTCCAGCGGCGTGCCGCGGCCGAAGGTGACGTGGATATCCTCGACGACGATCATTTGGCGGCACTCGGGCTGCGGGAGACGCTACGGGAGGCCTTGGCCCTCAAGCGCGGCAGGATCAGGGCGACCGCGACCAGAACCGCGGTCACCAGATTGAGGTCGGAAGCCTGCAAGCCGATGGAATCGGCCGACAGCGCCAACTGCACCGCGAGGCGGTAGAGGATCGAGCCGGCGACGCAGCCGACCAAGGCCAGAGCCAGGGTGCGGGCAGGCAGTACCGTTTCGCCGACGATCACGGCGGCAAGGCCGACCACGATGGTGCCGATGCCGGTCGTCACGTCGGCGAAGCCGTTGGTCTGGGCGAACAGGGCGCCGGCAAGACCGGTCAGGGCGTTGGACAGGGCGATGCCGGCATAGACATGAGCGTCGGTGTCGACACCCTGCGCCCGCGCCATCCGTGCATTGACGCCGGTCGCCCGCATCGCCAGTCCGAACTCGCTGGACAGGAAGCGGGCGAGCAGCAGGACGACGACGGCGACGATGACGCCGACCACCAGCGGGCGGACGATGTGGTCGGGAATCCCGAGTCCATAGAAAGGCGTCAGCACCGTGTCCTGCATCAGCAGAGCCACGTTCGGCCGCCCCATGACCCGCAGGTTGACGGAGAACAGGGCGATCATCGTCAGGATGCTGGCGAGCAGATGCAGGATCTTGAAGCGCACGTTCAGCGTCGCCGTCACCAGCCCGGCCGCCGCCCCGGCCAGCGCGGCGGCGAGGCTGGCGAGCCAGGGGTTGACGCCGGCGATCAAGAGCACCGCGCAGACGGCCGCCCCCAGCGGAAAGCTTCCGTCCACCGTCAGGTCGGGGAAGTCCAGGATGCGGAAGGACAGATAGACGCCGATGGCGACCAGCGCATAGACGAGGCCGATCTCGATGGCGCCGAAGAGGGCGATTTCGGTCATTGCGGTGCTTTTGTTCAGGTGCGGGCAGGTGCAGGCAGGCGCCTTACTGTCCAACCACCTTCGTCGCGCGCTTCACCACCGCGTCGGGCAGGGTGACGCCCATGGCGGCGGCGGACTTCGGGTTGACGAACAGGTCGGTGCCCTTGGCGAGCGACACCGGGATGTCGCCCGGCTTCTCGCCCTTCAGGACGCGGGCGACGATGGCGCCGGTCTGCTTGCCGACCTGGAGATAGTCGAAGCCGATCGAGGCGACGGTGCCGCGGGCGACGCTGTCGGTGTCGGCGGAGAAGATCGGCAGCTTGGCCTGCTGGCCGACGGCGATCACGCTTTCCAGCGCCGAGACGACGGTGTTGTCGAGCGGGATGTAGACGGCATCGGCCTTGCCGACGAGGCTGCGCACCGCCTGCTGGGCATCCGACGACTTCGGCACGGAGGCCTCGACCACGGTCAGGCCGGCCTTGGCGGCCTCGTCCTTCAGCGCCTTGACCAGCACGATGGAGTTCGGCTCACCCGGGTTGTAGAGGACGCCGATGCGCTTGGCCTGCGGCAGGATTTCGCGGATCAGGGCGACATGCTCGCCAACCGGGGCCATGTCGGACAGGCCGGTGATGTTGGCGCCGGGCTTGTCCATCGACTTCACCAGCTGGGCCGACACCGGATCGGTCACCGCGGTGAAGACCACCGGAATGTCGCGGGTCGCCGCCGCCACCGCCTGGGCCGACGGGGTGGAGATCGGAACGATCACGTCGGGGCGGGAGCCGGCGAACTGGCGGGCGATCTGCGCGGCGGTGGCCGGGCTGCCCTGCGCGCTCTGGTATTCGACCTTCAGGTTCTGGCCCTGGACGTAGCCGGCGTCCTTCAACGCCTCCACCACGCCGTCGCGGGTCGCGTCGAGCGCCGGGTGCTGGACGATGGCGGTGATGGCGACGGTCTTGGTCTGCGCCATCGCCGAAACCGGGGCGGCGAACGGACCGACGAAGGCGGCGAGGGCCGCGGCGGCGCACAACAGACGGGTGACGGGCATGGCTGGGTCTCCGGAACGCAAAGGTCTTCCCCTAGACCGCGCGGTCGCCGCCGTCAACTCGGCAGCAGGGTTGGGGAGGCTGGAGTTGAACATTTGAAACGCTATGAAACAGAATCCGGGAGATGTTCCATTGTTTCATCCGGCGTCCGATCCATCGGGTCCCCTCCCATGTCTTCTCCGTAGCGGCAAACAGGCTGCACACTTCATAGCACGGGGTGACGGACGGGATAAGGACGGCACGAAAATCCGGACGGTCGCCGCGATCCCGACCTCCGCATGCCCGACCTGTCCGCAATCGGGGGTGTGGTTTGGCGGGCAAGAGCCTATATTGTGGGCAACACGGAAGGAGTGGCCATGATCGCAGGGACCGAAGCGGCTCCGTCGAAGTTTCTAGCCTCTTTCCGCGGCTTGATCGGCTGCTGTCCCAATTGCGGGCGCGGCCGGCTGCTGCGGAACTTCCTGAAGCCGGTGGACCATTGCTCGGCCTGTGGGGAGGCTTATGGCCATCTGCGCGCCGACGATGCGCCGCCCTGGATGACCATCCTGATCGTCGGCCACATCGTCATCCCCGCCCTGCTGTTCGTCGAACAGACCTATGAGCCGCCGACCTGGTTGCATCTGGCCATCTGGCCGGCGCTGACCCTGCTGCTGACGCTGGTCCTGCTGCCGCGCTGCAAGGGTCTGGTGTTGGGTCTTCTGTGGTGCACCGGCGCACCGGGGTCGGAACGCGGGTAGCGGGTTGGAGAGTATCCTAGATGCGAAAACGGCACCGCGCAGCATTGCACGGTGCCGTTTCCTTATCTGGCTGGAGCCTCGCCGGTCGGCGGCGGCCCATCTGCCGTCAGCGAACGCTCGGCAGCGCGGTGCCGTGGCCGGCACGGGCGCCGAACAGGTTGGCGCGCAGCTTGCCGAACAGGTCGCGCAGGTGGTCGGCGCGCATCTGGCGGGCGGCCAGCATGATCTCGTCGTAGGAACGGGGAGCGCGGACTTCGTTGAAATTGCTGTTCATGGCTTTGGGAATCTCCACGTGAGGTGAGAGACGTCCACTCCCTTGGGTTGGTATGAGGCATTCGTTCGCCTTGTGAGACCCAAGATAGGGCAGAACCACTGTCCCAAGAAGCGCAGTTCGCGCAATGCCGCCCGACCGTTTCCGTATCAGCTTTATCAATAAACGGAGGTGCGAACTATTGTCGGCCGCCATGGTCCGTGGCCTCTCCGGCAGTAGTTCGCCGTACCGATTACTTGCGGTCCCGCGCCCCATCGACCGCGACGTTGCGGTCGGAGACGATACGGTCCGAAGATCCCGGTTCGGTTCCCCTGGTGGTCTGGCCCTGTGGACGGTCGGGCTGTCGCGGCGGCAGGGGACCGGTGCCGAGTCCGCCCGCCTCCTCGCTGCCCGGAATGCCAAAGCCCTCGTCGGGCTGGTCGATGGGGCCGCCTGCGCCGGGGCCGGTGGCGTTGCCGACGTTGCGGTCGTCTTTCGGCCGGTCATCTTTTGGACGGTCGTCTCCGGTGCGGTCATTGATACCGCGGTTGCGGTCATCGGCGGCCATGGGCGCTCTCCCGTCTGCTGTGTCGAGGTCTCGGTTCCCTCAACAGGGTGGAAGGACACTCGTCACCGTCCGCACGTCGAACCAGCCGCCGACGCTGTGGCGCAGGTCCTGCCGCCGGTCCTGCTCCGGCGCCGGGGCGATGTCCCAAAGCCAGGACATATCGGGGGCGGGAAGGGCCAAGCCCCAGGTCGAATCCTCCACCTCCGTCACCGTGCCGCCATGCATCCAGGAGGCGTCGATGTCGGTGAACAGGGCCGCGCGTTCGGCGATGGCGGACAGCCAGCAGAGATGGCCATGGACCATGCGCAGGGCGAAGGCCGTCCGCTCCGCCTCCGTGGTCGCCGGGGCGCGGCGTTCCACCGCTTCCAGCGGCAGCAGCGGCAGTTGGGACAGCAGGTTGCAGGACACGGCAAAGCGGAACGGGCCGCCGTCGGGAATCGGCGGTTCGAAATCGGTGGGCAGGCGGCCGCCGGTGTCCAGCGCGGCGGCAAGCGGCGCCAGCGCGCCGCTGACATCCATTTCGACAAGGCGGACATTGGGCAGGGCCGCCGCGCGGCGGCGGACGGTTCGGCTGTGCAGCACGTCCGCCAGGACCACCTCGTCGAAGCGGGCGGTCAGCGTTTCCAGCGGAATTTCGATCAGCAACCCGGAGCCGGCCACCAAGGCCCGTCCGCCCGGCTCCACCCGCTGCATCGCCTGATCGATGAAGCGGTGACAGGCCGCGACATGCGGCGCCCAGGTCCGCCTCTGCCGGCGGTGGCGGGCCCCCAGGGCCACCATCTCCGACAGATAGCCGAAACGGCGGGCCAGCGGTGGGCAGGGCGTGGTCAAATATTCGAAGGCTTCGCGCAACATCGCCGGCTTACCCCTTCCACCAACTTCGCCGCCAACTTCGGCATCGGCCCGGCTTTGGGCCGTCTCACCCCTTGACCCGCGGCGGTGGCAAGGTACCTATGGCGCCATGGTCGAGATCAAGAGGAAAACGGCTCTGGTGACCGGGGCCGGCAAGCGCATCGGGCGGGCCATCGCGCTCGATCTGGCGGGGCAGGGGTGGGACGTCGCCGTCCATTACCGAAGCTCCCGCGGGGAGGCCGATGCCGTCGTCGCCGAGATCGAGCGGGCGGGTGGTCGTGCCATGGCCTTCGCTGCCGACCTGGACCGCGAGGCGGAGGTGAAGACGCTGGTGCCGGCGGTGACGGAGCGGCTCGGTCCGCTGACCCTGCTGGTCAACAACGCCTCCCGCTTCGAACGCGACGAGATGGCCGACGTCACCCGCGAATCGTGGGATGCGCATATGGAGGCGAACCTGCGGGCGCCCTTCGTGCTGTCGCAGGATTTCGCGTCGCGGTTGCCGGAGGGGGAGCGCGGGCTGATCGTCAACATCATTGACCAGCGCGTATGGAATCCGACGCCGCACTTCGTATCCTACACCCTGTCGAAGATGGGGCTGTGGGCGCTGACCCGCACGATGGCGCTGGCGCTGGCCCCGCGCATCCGCGTCAACGGCATCGGACCCGGTCCCACCCTGCGCAACGACCGTCAGACGGAAGAGGAGTTCGCCGCCCAGTGGGACTCGACCCCGCTGCATCGCGGCACCACGCCGGAGGAGGTCTGCGCCGCTATCCGGTTCCTGATCGCCGCCCCGGCGATGACCGGCCAGATGATCGCGCTGGACGGTGGGGAACATCTGGGATGGGCGCAGCCGGCGCATGGCTTCGTGCCCAACGAATAGCGGCGGATTACAATCCTTGAACAGGGACGGGCGCGCCCGTCCGGAGCCTTGCGGCCGGCGGGACGGGTGCGGTGCGGCGAAAATGACCGCGCGTTTTACACAGGTGCCCCACCCCGCGCAAGAGGCGCCTGCACACCCGCGACAATTTTGTGTCGGCGCGTCAATTCCCGGCCTTGACTCGGGCCTGACCTAAGGAAATCAATGGCTTAACAAAAATGCCTAAAAAATGGGCGGAAGCATGCGACCCGTTGTGGCGCCTAGCTCCGGACGGGCTACCCCCGTCGTTATCGACAAACTTATCCACAGGTTTCGTGGATATTCTTCAGGAGGGGTGAGTCGCTCCGCATGCGTCCTTCGCGTGCCCAACGGTTGACCCGCGACGGCGCCTCGACGACATTCTGGTCATGTCCGAAACGCATTCCTCAGAGCCCCTGGTTTCCTCTTCCGACACCGATGCCTCGGGCGGTGAGGGCGTTGCCGCGCGTCCGAAGCGGCAGCCGGCCGACATCAACCGGGGTGTCGAGATCATTCGTGAGCATCTGAAGACCCTGCCGCAGACGCCGGGCGTCTACCGCATGCTGGCGGGCGACGGGGCGGTCCTGTATGTCGGCAAGGCGCGCAACCTGAAGCGCCGGGTGACCAACTACACCCAGGTCGGAAAGCTGCCGGTCAGGCTCCAGCGCATGGTCGCGGAGACCGAGACGATGGAGTTCGTCAACACCCACACCGAGGTGGAGGCGCTGCTTCTCGAATCGAACCTGATCAAGAAGCTGATGCCGCGTTACAACGTGCTGTTGCGGGACGACAAGACCTTTCCGCACATCATGATCACGAAGGACCACGACTATCCCCAGCTGACCAAGCACCGCGGCGCACGCGGGCGCGATGCCGATTACTTCGGCCCCTTCGCGTCGGCCGGTGCGGTGAACCGGACGATCACGGCGCTGCAGCGCGCCTTCCTGCTGCGCAACTGCGCCGATACGGTGTTCGCCGCCCGCACCCGGCCCTGCCTGCAATACCAGATCAAGCGCTGCACCGCGCCCTGCGTCGGCCGGGTCAGCCCGGCGGAGTATCAGGCACAGGTTGGTCAGGCGCGCGCCTTCCTGTCGGGCAAGAGCCGCGATATCCAGACGGAGTTCGCCGACCGGATGATGGCCGCTTCCGAAGCGATGGATTTCGAGACGGCGGCGCGCTACCGCGACCGTATCCGCGCGCTGACCGCGATCCAGGCCCACCAGGACATCAATGTCGAGGGCGTGGTGGAGGATGCCGATGTCATCGCCGCCCATGCCGAGGGCGGGGTGACCTGCATCCAGGTCTTCTTCTTCCGCGGCGGACGCAACTATGGCAACCGCGCCTATTTCCCCAGCCACGACAAGGCGGCAGAGACCGAGGAGGTGCTGGCCGCCTTCATCGCCCAGTTCTACGAGAACAAGGCGGCCCCACCGCTGGTGCTGGTCAGCCACGCCCTGCCGGAGCTGGACCTGCTGAGCGAGGCGCTGGCCGTGCGCGCCGGGCACAAGGTGGAACTGGCCGAGCCGAAGCGCGGCGAGAAGCGGCGGATCGTCGAGCATGCCCTGACCAATGCGCGCGAGGCGCATGGGCGCCGGCTGGCCGAAAGCTCCAGCCAGGCGCGGCTGCTGGACGGGGTTGCCGCCGCCTTCGGCATGGACGGGCCGCCGGAGAGGGTCGAGGTCTACGACAACTCCCACATCCAGGGGGCACACGCCATCGGTGCGATGATCGTCGCCGGGCCGGAGGGCTTCATCAAGAACGCCTACCGCAAGTTCAACATCCGCGAGCAGGGGGCGGCCGGCGACGACTTCGCCATGATGCGCGAGGTGCTGACCCGCCGATTCGGCCGGGCGGTCAAGGAGGACCCGGAGCGCACCCTGGGGACCTGGCCCGATCTGGTGCTGATCGACGGCGGTCTGGGACAGCTGAACGTGGCGCTGGAGGTGTTCGCGGAACTGGGCATCGACGACGTGACCTTGGTCGGCATCGCCAAGGGTCCGGACCGCGACGCCGGACGCGAGCATTTCTTCATGGAGAACCGTCCGCCCTTCCAGATGGAGCCGCGCGACCCGGTGCTGTATTTCCTGCAGCGGCTGCGCGACGAGGCCCACCGCTTCGCCATCGGCACCCACCGGGCCAAGCGGACCAAGGCCATCGGCAAATCACCGATCGACGAGATCGCCGGCATCGGGCCCGCCCGCAAGAAGGCCCTGCTGCATCATTTCGGCAGCGGGGCGGCGGTGGCGCGCGCCGGGCTGGCCGATCTGGAGGAGGTGGAAGGGATCAATCGCGCCGTTGCGAAAAAGATATACGATCACTTCCATCCCGATGGTTAGAATGCGGGCACAACAAATCAGCCGGCTCTCTCACGGGTGCCGTGCGGCGACATCCTCCAGCGGTTCGAGTTTTCCGTCATGCTGACCAGCCTGCCCAACCTGCTGACCCTGTCGCGAATCGCGGTGATCCCGCTGGTGGTCGGGCTGTTCTATGTGCCGGAAGCCTGGGCGGCCTATACCGCGTGCTCGCTCTATGCCGCCGCCTGCATCACCGACTGGTTCGACGGCTATCTGGCACGCGCGTGGGCGCAGGAAAGCGTGATCGGCAAGTTCCTGGACCCCATCGCCGACAAGCTGCTGGTGGCGGCGACCCTCATCATGCTGGCGGGGTTCCACCGGCTGACCGGCCTGTCGATCCTGCCGGCGGTGGTGATCCTGCTGCGCGAGGTGCTGGTGTCGGGCCTGCGCGAGTATCTGGCCGGGCTGCATGTCGGCGTGCCGGTGACCTGGCTGGCGAAATGGAAGACGACGATCCAGATGATCGCGCTGGGTTTCCTGATCGTCGGCGATTATGGTCCGGCGGAACTGCCGGTGACCTTCATCGGCACGGTCGGGCTGTGGATCGCCGCAGCGCTGACCTTCTATACCGGGTGGGATTACATGCGCGCCGGGCTGACCCACATGATGGCGGAACAGCCGGCGAAGCCCGGCACCGCCCGTTCCGCCCGCAGCGCCGGTTGAGAGTTTCCAACATGAAAATCTTCGGGCTGACCGGCTGGAGCGGCAGCGGCAAGACCTCGCTTATGGTGCGGCTGATCCCGGCGCTGACGGCGCGGGGGTTGCGTGTGTCGACGGTCAAGCATGCCCACAAGGGCTTCGACATCGACCATCCCGGCAAGGACAGCCACAACCATCGCTTGGCCGGCGCCACGGAGGTGCTGGTCAGCTCCCCCCGCCGCTGGGCGCTGATGCACGAACTGCGCGACGGCGAGCCGGAGCTGACTCTGGAGCAGCTGGTGACCAAGGTGGCTCCGGTGGACCTGCTGCTGGTCGAGGGATTCAAGCGCGACCGGCACGAGAAGATCGAGGTCTGGCGGGCCGAGGTGGACAAGGCGCTGATCGCCCCCGACGATCCCACCATCGTTGCGGTGGCGAGCGACGGCGTCGTGCCGCGATGCCCTGTGCCGGTGCTGGACCTGAACGACGCCGAGGCGGTTGCGGCGTTTGTGGTGGAGCGGTGCGGGTTGGGGTGATCTTGCTCGCTCATGCATCTGAATGCGCGAAAATGCAAGTGACTTTCTACTTATAAGACGTTAGAGTTATCCCTGACTCCGACGGAGCTATGCGTTTTGGCGCATTCTGCTATCGTTGACACCACAGGACAAAGGTCGCCACATATATGTCAGACACAGATTTGTTAGTGAGGCCCACTATGACGGCATCGAAACCGCAGCAGCCCCCTTCAGCGGGACCACATGTAACAAAGGCGCCGGTTAAGATTGCTCTGAACCCGAGTAGCAAAAAGAAAGTCTCTGAGTTTATTTCGAAATTGAAGATTGAAGGTGACAAGCCGGGAGGCTGGTTGCCCAACAAAAAGGGTTGAAGGTCGTGTCCGACGAGCCGTTTAGATTGAGTCGTAAGCCTAAGATTTTATTTCAATACCACCGTCAATTTAATCGTCTATTTCAGGCGTTGACTGCAGCTGAAGCAGCTGATGTTGACGATGTGATCGATAGTCTAAACAATATTCCGGATCAAACCGGCGATCGCCTGCTGGAAGACACCGAAGCCGGTGATCTCTGGGTGCGTCGAAAGAATAATTCCTATGTGATGTATACGTATACTCGCAATGATCCGGAATCGAAATATCTGGTCAAGTGCTGGGTGTGCGGGAAATATGTGATGCGCGATGGAGAGGAAATTTTCGATATTGCGTGATCGCTCTGAACAAAGTCGACCAAATCTAATGTAGCAGAGTTTGTGTTCTCATCCTTGCGTTACAAGCTCGCCATCTTCGATTTCGATGGGACGCTGGCTGACAGCTTTCCCTGGTTCATCGGCGTCCTGAACGGCGTCGCCGACCGCTATGGCTTCAATCGGGTGCAGGCGGACGAGGTGGAGCGGTTGCGCGGCTATGACGCGCGGCAAATCATGCGGCACCTGCGGGTGCCGAACTGGAAGCTGCCCTTCATCGCCGATCACATGCGGCAGCTGATGGCGCGCGACATTGACGGAATCCGGCTGTTCGACGGTGTGCCGGAGATGCTGCGGGCATTGAGCGACAGGTGCATGACCGTCGCCATCGTCAGTTCGAACTCGGTGGAGAACATCCGCGGTATTTTGGGGCCGGAGGCGGCCGGGCGGGTGGCGCATTACGGCTGCGGCGCCTCGCTGTTCGGCAAGGCGGCGAAGTTCCGCAAGATGCTGCGCACGGCCGGTGTTCCGGCGGAGCTTGCCATCGGCATCGGTGACGAGGTGCGCGACATCGACGCCGCGCGGAAGGTGGGGATGGGCTGCGCCGCCGTCGCCTGGGGTTATGCGCGCGAGGATGCGCTGGCGGCGCGGCGGCCGGACCGGCTGCTGACGCGGGTGGAGGAGATTCCCGGCCTGTTCGGCGACTGAGTGCCACGTCCCGGAAAGGACGCCTTTTCCCTCTTCGCACCGGACGCCGCGACGGACTAGAGTGGCGGCCATGGTGCAACTCGACAATGATTGCTTCGCCTTCGGCGGGCCGATGATGGCGGTGGAGCCGGCGCTGGCGCTGCTGGCCGGACGGGTCGGGCCGGTGACGGCGACCGAGATCGTGCCGCTGTCCGACGCGCTCGGCCGGGTGCTGGCCGCCGATCTGGTGGCGCCCTTCAACGTGCCGCCGCACGACAATGCTGCGGTGGACGGCTATGCCGTGTTCTTCGACGATCTCTCCGCCGATGGGGCTTCCGTGCTGCCAGTGACGGCGCGGGTCGCCGCCGGGCAGTGGCTCGGCCGGCCGGCGGTGCGGGGGGAGGCGGTGCGCATTTTCACCGGCGCGCCGATGCCGCCGGGCATGGACACGGTGTTCATGCAGGAGGATTGCCGCAGCGACGGCGCCACCGTCACCCTGCCGGCGGGCATCCGCCGCGGCGTAAACCGGCGGCTGGCGGGCGAGGATGTGCGCGAGGGATCGGTGGTGCTGGCCGCCGGACGCCGCCTGCGGCCAGAGGACATCGCGCTGGCGGCGTCATTGGGCCATGCGGTGCTGGAGGTGCGCTGCCGCCTGCGGGTGGCGGTGTTTTCCACCGGCGACGAGTTGCGGCAGCCTAGTCAGGTGCTGGAGCCCGGCGCCGTCTATGACGCCAACCGCTTCGCCCTGATCGCGCTGCTGACCCGGCTGGGCTGCGCCGTCACCGACCTCGGCATCCTGCCCGACCGGTTCGAGACGATCCGCGACGCTCTGGCGGAGGCAGCGGCGAGCCATGATGCGTTGATCACCTCCGGCGGCATGTCCACCGGGGAGGAGGATCACGTCAAGCCGGCGGTCGAGGCCAATGGGCGGCTGGATTTCTGGCGGCTGGCGATCAAGCCTGGCCGGCCGGTCGCGCTGGGCCGTGTGCGCGGGGCGGTGTTCGTCGGGCTGCCAGGCAATCCGGTGGCGGTGGTGGTGACCTTCCTGCGCATCGCCCGGCCGATCCTGCTGCGGCTGATGGGGGCGGCGGACGAGGCGCCGCGGGCGATCCCGGTGCGCGCAGCCTTCGCGCACAAGAAGAAGCCGGGGCGGCGTGAGTTCCTGCGCGGGTCGCTGGCCCGCGGTGAGGATGGCGCGCTGGTGGCGTCCAAATACCCGCGCGACGGGGCCGGCGTGCTGTCGTCGCTGGTCGAGTCCGAGGGCCTGATCGAGTTGCCGGAGGATCTGGCCGGGGTCGAGCCCGGCATGACCGTCGATTTCCTGCCTTTCAAAGAATTCCTGTAGAGGTCGCGTGATGAAGATTCTCTATTTCGCCTGGCTGCGCAGCAAGATCGGCGTGCCGACCGAGACCGTGGAGTTGCCGGCGGAGGTGACCACGGCCGGTGCTCTCGTCGAATGGCTGAAGACCCGCAGCCCCCGCCACGCCGAGGCGCTGGCCAACAGCAAGGTCGTCAAGGTGGCGGTGAACCAGGAGCATGTGCCCTACGACCACCCGATCTCCGCGACCGATGAGATTGCGCTGTTCCCGCCGGTGACGGGGGGCTGACGGCATGGCAATCCGCGTCCAGGCCGAGGATTTCGATGTCGGCACCGAATATGCCGCCTTCACCGCCGGCCGAACCAGCATCGGCGGGGTGGCGATGTTCGTCGGTCTGGTGCGCGACATCGCCGGCGGCGCGGCGGTCAGCGCCATGACGCTGGAGCACTATCCCGGCATGACCGAGCGTCAGCTGGAAGCCATCGAGGAGGAGGCGCGGCGCCGCTGGCCGCTGGACGATGTGCTGGTGATCCATCGTTATGGCCGGCTGGAGCCGGGGGACCGCATCGTGATGGTCGCCACCGCGTCGGCCCACCGCGACGCCGCTTTCGAGTCCTGCCGTTTCCTGATGGACTGGCTGAAGACCAAGGCGCCCTTCTGGAAGCTGGAAGCCACGCCTGAGGGCGAGCGCTGGGTCGAGGCCAAGGAAAGCGACGACGCGGCAGCGGCACGGTGGGCGCAGTGAGATATCAGGACAGGCTGGGCGCGCTCAGGCGTGCCCGGCCTCGCCCGACAGCATGGAGACGCTGACGCCAAGCTTGCCGATGGCCCGTTCCCACTTGGCGTCCAGGTCGGTGTCGAACAGCAGCTTTTCGTCGCAGGGCACGTTCAGCCAGCCGTTGGCCTGGAATTCGGCGTCCAGTTGCCCCGGACCCCAGCCGGCGTAGCCGAGCAGCAGCAGGTTGCGGCGCGGGCCGCGGTCTTCGGAGATGGCGCGCAGGATGTCGATGGTGGCGGTCAGGGCCACGTCGTCGTTCACCACCAGCGTGCCGTCGCGGACATAATCGGTGGAGTGCAGGACAAAGCCGCGGCCCGACTCGACCGGACCGCCGTAATGCACCGGCAGGTTGTGGGTCGGCTGCGGGATGTCCATGTCGAGCTGTTCCAGCAGATCCTCGAACGTGATCGACCCGAACAGCCGGTTCACCACCAGACCCATTGCGCCGTCTTCATTGTGGGCGCAGACATAGATGACCGTACGCTGGAAACGCGGGTCCTCCATTCCGGGCATGGCGATCAGCAGCTGGCCGGTCAGCGATTCCGTGGCATTGGAGTCCGGAGACTTGGTCAGGCGCGGCATGGGCGATTATCCTTGTCGTCGGTTCGGTGCGGATGACCGCGCCCGTCCCTACGGTGGGTTGTGGTTGGCGCTCTGGCGACGCTTTCACCGGAGTGTGACAGCACCGGCCGAGCTTTGTCACCATTATATGGGCTATCATATAGGGTGTCGGGGACGCCGATGCGCCCCTTCCAGGGAAGAGAACAGTGCGCGCGATGAAAAGACATGCCCTCGCCCTCCTGCTGCTTCTGGCCGTGCCGGCCGGTGGCGCCGCACCCGCTTTTGCCCAGGGCAATGAGGCAGGGGACGGGATTGGAGCCTGGACGAAGGCCGGGCCGGTGGAGGCGCGATTGGTTTCCGCGGTGCGCGGCACCGGCGACCTGACGGCGCTGCCGCTGGGGCTGGAGTTGCGGCTGGAGCCGGGATGGAAGACCTACTGGCGCTCCCCCGGCGATGCCGGATTCGCGCCGCGCCTGGACTGGAGCCGCTCGGGTAACCTGGGCGAGGCGACGCTCTCTTATCCGGCGCCGCACCGTTTCTCCGTCCTGGGATTCGAGACGGCGGGATACGACACCGCGGTCCTGTTCCCGATCCAGGGGGCGCCGGCGACGCCCGGCAAGCCGGTCGATCTGGCGCTGACCGCCGAACTGCTGGTCTGTTCGGAGATCTGCGTGCCACAGACGCTGGACCTCGCGCTTGCGCTGCCGGCCGGACCGGCGGACCCCAGCGAGGTCGCCAACGATGTGGCGCGCGCGCAGGCGTTGGTGCCGAAGGGACCGAACGGGCTGCTGCGCATCGATTCCGTGCAGGGCAAGGGTTCGTCGCTGGAAGTGGAGGCGACCGCCGCCGACGGCTTCGTCACCCCCGACCTGTTCGTCGAGACCGATCCTGCCCTGACCTTTTCCGCCCCCAAGGCGGTTTTTTCCGACAATGACCGCCATGTCCGCCTGACCCTGACGGTGACCGATCCGCAGCCGGGGCTGGATCTGGCCGGGCGGGCGATGACGCTGACCCTGGTCGACGGTGACAAGGCGGTCGAGGCGCCGGTGACGGCATCTGCCGGTTCTGCCGCGCCGACACCCGGCAGCGTCGGTCTGGCGGCGATGCTGGGGGTGGCGCTGCTGGGCGGGCTGATCCTGAACCTGATGCCCTGCGTGCTGCCGGTGCTGTCGCTGAAGCTGATGTCGGTGGTCAAGCATGGCGGACGGGCGCCTGCGGCGGTGCGCGCCGGATTCCTGGCGAGCGCAGCCGGCATCCTGACCTCCTTCCTGCTGATGGCCTCGGCGCTGGTCGGCATCAAGGCGGCGGGCGGGGCGGTCGGCTGGGGCATCCAGTTCCAGCAGCCGTTGTTCCTGGTTTTCATGGTCGTGCTGGTCACGCTGTTCTCGGCCAATTTGTGGGGCCTGTTCGAGGTGCCGCTGCCGCGCGCGCTGGCCGATCGGCTGGGCGGCGACGGGCTGGCCGGGCCGTTCGCCACCGGCATGTTCGCCACCCTGCTGGCGACCCCCTGTTCGGCGCCTTTCCTGGGTACGGCGGTGGGATTCGCGCTGTCGAAGGGGCCGGTGGAGGTCTATGCGATCTTCGCGACGCTGGGTGTCGGGCTGGCTCTGCCCTATCTGGCGGTGGCGGCGTGGCCGCGGGTGGCCGGGTGGCTGCCGAAACCGGGGCGCTGGATGGCGACACTGAAGACCGTGCTGGGATTCGCGCTGATGCTGACGGCGGTCTGGCTGCTGTCGGTACTGACGGCGCAGATCGGCGAGGTGGCTGCCGCGACGGTCGGGCTGCTGATGGCGGCGCTGGTGCTGGCGCTGTGGGTGGGGCGGAGCGCACGCGGCGCGGCGCGGACCGCCGGCCCGGCGCTGGCCGGTGTGCTGGCGGTTGCCGCCTTCGCCATGCCGGCCGCGGTCGGCCCGTCGGCCGGTGCGGCGCCGGTGGTCAGCGACAGCAAGGCGCGCTGGGTTCCCTTCGTCGAATCGACGATCCGCGACCATGTCGCCGCCGGCCGCACCGTGTTCGTCGACGTGACCGCCGACTGGTGCATCACCTGTCAGGCCAACAAGAAGCTGGTCCTGAACCGTGGCGAGGTTGCCGAGCGGCTGGAGGACAAGGGCGTGGTGGCGATGCGCGCCGACTGGACCCGGCCGGACGCGACGATCGCGAAGTTCCTGTCCGACCATGGCCGGTACGGCATCCCCTTCAACATCGTCTACGGCCCCGGCGCGCCGGACGGCATCGCCCTGCCGGAACTGCTCAGCGACGGCGCGGTGCTGGAGGCATTGGGCAAGGCGGCGGGCAAGTCGTCCTGAGCGCGATTGGGAAAAGGCCTATGGCCGCTGCGGCTATTCTGCGGTAACAGGGCGGCTCCGGGATCTTCTCCCGTGCCATGAGGACGATGATGGACGATCAGATCAACTGCCCGCAGTGCAACTCCGAGAACGCCTATAACGACGGCAGCCTGTGGAACTGCCCCGACTGCGGCCATGAATGGAACCCCGACACGGCCGCCGCGGCGACGGATGCCGAAGCGGGGCTGGGCGTGCGCGACGCCAACGGCAACCCGCTGGCCGACGGCGACAGCGTCACGGTCATCAAGGACCTGAAGGTCAAGGGGTCGTCCCTGGTGGTCAAGGGCGGGACCAAGGTGAAGAACATCCGTCTGACGGACGGCGCCGACGGCCACAACATCGCCTGCAAGATCGACGGCATCGGCGCCATGAACCTGAAATCGGAGTTCGTGAAGAAGGTGTGAGCTTGGCCGTTGAGTTGGGTCAACCGCGCCTTGCGGCCATTCGCCGCGGGGGATAGAAGGGATGCAGGGCCGGGCTCAGCAACAGGGGCCCGACCGAACCCGGAAAACGGGTCAAACCCATAAAATCGGAAGGGTTAGAGACCATGAGCAATCAGGCTGGGAGCATCCAGGTTGGCGATACCATTCCGTCTGTCACGCTGAAGTGGCTGACCGACAACGGCATGCAGGAAGTGACGACGGACGAGCTGTTCAAGGGCAAGAAGGTCGTCCTGTTCTCCGTCCCCGGCGCCTTCACCCCGACCTGCTCCGCCAAGCACCTGCCGGGCTTCGTCCAGCAGGCCGACGCGCTGAAGGCCAAGGGCGTGGACAGCATCATCTGCCTCGCCGTCAACGATCCCTTCGTGATGCGCGCCTGGGGCGACAAGGGCGGCGTCGGCGACAAGGTGAAGATGCTGCCGGACGGCAACGCCACCTTCACCACGGCTCTCGGCCTGACCATGGACGGTTCCGCCCACGGCCTGGGCACCCGCGGCCAGCGCTTCGCCCTGGTGGCGGAGGACGGCAAGGTCACCCACGTCGCCGTCGAGGCCCCCGGCAAGTTCGAGGTGTCGTCGGCCGAGGCGGTGCTGGAGAAGGTTTGATCTTTGGGGAGAATGTAGGGGTATAGCGTATACGCTGAGTTGATCTCGTCTCTTAATGTCAATACGTATACGGGATTGACAGCGGAAAAAATCTCCCAAAGGATTGCATTGCCGTCCTTTGGGAGTACACTTTATGACATTGGCCCTGAATGCATTAATCAAATGCGTCCACAAATCTCTGGGTGAGGTTTGCAACGAATTTCAAGAGATCAGCGGGATCAGTTGCGATCTCATGCCCGAATATCTTCTGACAGCCGGATTGTACCGTAGTCTGAAGAAACTGAAGTCTGTCGGTTGGGTAAAGCCAGAAGCCAACATCAGAGAGTCGATGAGTGAAGCTGGTGCTCTGGGGCGTGGAAAGTTCCCTGAAGCACTTAACGAAGCTGGACGATTTGATATTTTTGTTTATGACACGTCTGAGGCGCCGATCGGAGCTATTGAAGTAAAAAGAACTATCAATGCTCACGCGACGATAGCGAGTGACCTGTCCCGCTTGCGATCTGCTTTGAAGAAGTCGCCAAAAAGTTCGACAATTCAATACGTAGGCATGGCATTTTTGGTGGCCAATGGCGACGGTGCGCGCAAATCCGCGACTGAAAGAGTTGATACCAGGGCGCATAACATTGGTGAAAAGTCTTTCGGACTCAATTATCAGAGATCCAAAGACGGAATTTACCGTTATGGCGAGGATGGGGGGCCAGAGTCATATACATATAGAGTTTCTGAATCTGAAGATCAGTTGATCCGATTTGCTTCTTGCTTCTGGGTTCTGACACGTTAAGGCGGATTGGGATACAAAGGGTTATACGCTAGCCCTGCGCCCGCACGTCGGCCACGCCACGGCGCGCCAGTTCGTCGGCGCGTTCGTTCTCCGGGTGGCCGGCGTGGCCGCGGACCCAGTGGAATTCGATCTCGTGCTGCCGCTTCGCCTCTTCCAGGCGCTGCCACAGGTCGACGTTCTTCACCGGCTTCTTGTCGGCGGTCAGCCAGCCCTTGGCCTTCCAGCCATGGATCCACTTGGTGATGCCGTTCTTCACATATTCGCTGTCGGTGAAGAGGCGGACGGTCACCGGCTTCTTCAACGCTTCCAGCGCCATGATTGCGGCCATCAGTTCCATGCGGTTGTTCGTGGTGGCCGGCTCGCCGCCATACAGCTCCTTCTCCACCTCGCCATAGCGCAGGATGGCGCCCCAGCCGCCGGGGCCGGGATTGCCGCTGCAGGCGCCGTCGGTGAAAATGTCGACGGTCTTACGGCCGGATTCGGTCGGGGTGGAGTCGTCGGTCATCGCCCGCCTGCGTCGGAATCGTCGAGGAAATAGTCGCCCAGGCCACGGACCGACTGGTGGAAGCGCAGCTTGCGCAGATATTCCAGCGGGTCCTTCGGCCGCACGAAGGCGCCCGGCGGGTGGTTCAGCCAGTCATAGAGACGGGTCAGCAGGAAGCGCACGGCGCTGCCACGGCAGAGCCAGGGCAGGGCGTCCAGCTCTTCGCGGGACAGCGGACGGACCTTGCGGTAGTTGGACAGCAGCAGCCGCGCCTTGGTGGCGTTGAAGGAGCCGTCGATCTCGAAGCACCAGGCGTTGATGCAGATCGCCACGTCGTAGACGAAGAAGTCGTTGCAGGCGAAATAGAAATCGATCAGGCCGGACAGGCTTTCGCCGCGGAAGAAGACATTGTCCGGGAACAGGTCGGCATGGATGACACCGGCCGGCAGGCCGATCGGCCAGTTGGCTTCCAGCGCCGCCAGTTCCGATTCCAGCGTCGCGCGCAGGCCCGGCGCCACTTCGTCGGCGCGTTCGGCGGACTTGGCGAACAGATCCTTCCAGCCGGGCAGGGCCAGTGCGTTCGGCCGTTCCATGCGGAAATCGCCGACCGCCAGATGCAGGCGGGCCAGAGCCTCGCCCAACTGGGCGCAATGCTGCGGCATGATCCGGCGCGGCCACATGCCGGCCAGGAAGGTGACGATCACCGCCGGGCGGCCGCACAGCTCGCGCAGAGCCACGCCGTCGCGCCCCGGCACCGGCAGCGGACAGGCGATGCCCTTCTCCGCCAGATGCTCCATCAGGCCGAGGAAGAAGGGCAGATCCTCCTTCCGCGTGCGCTTTTCATAGAGCGTCAGGATGTAGGGTCCGCGTTCGGTCACCAGCAGGAAGTTGGAATTCTCCACCCCCTCCGCGATGCCCTTGCACGACAGCACCGCGCCCAGATCGTACTGGGCGGCGAAGGTGCTGAGATCCTCGTCGGTGACTTCGGTGTATACGGCCATGGTGTCCAGCGCCTTACCGGGTTTCCGGCCTGCGGTCAATTTCCACAATCAAAATTCAGGGCGTGATCGGCTCGTAATATTCCGGGCCGAAGCCGGCCAACTGGCGGCTGGTGGTGTTGAAGGGGCGCTTCAAACCGCCACGGAAATGGCGGCCGACCAGTTCCTGCCACAGGGCGACCGGCTCGGCTCCGCGCTCGGCGCAGAGATGAACGAACCAGCGGCGGCCGGCGGCGACGTGGCTGATTTCCTCGTCATGGATGGTCTGGAGCAGGTCGGCGCTCTCGGCATCGCCGAAGTCGCGCAGGCGGCGCACGGTGTCGGGGGTGACGTCCAGGCCGCGCGCCTCCAGCACCATCGGCACCACCGCCAGCCGGGCGGCGAGGTCGTGCGCGGTCTCCGTCGCCGCCTGCCACAGCCCGTCATGGGCCGGCAGGTCGCCATAGGAGGATCCGAGGGCATTCAGGCGGGATTCCAGCATCTGGAAATGCCGGGCCTCGTCGTCGGCCACCTGGATCCAGTCGTCGGTGAAGCCCTTCGGCAGGCCGAGCGGGGCGAATCGGGCGACGATGTCCCAGGCGAGGTCGATGGCGTTCAGTTCGATGTGCGCCAGCGCATGCAGCAGTGCGATGCGGTTCTGCGCGCTGCCGCCGCGCCCGCGCTTGGGCATGTCGCGCGGCAGCTTCAACTCCGGCCGGTCGGGACGGGCGGGGCGGTCGGGCGGTGGGGCCGGCACGGCGGGCGACAGCAGGCCGTCGCGCCAGGCGGCGGCATGCAGGCGGGTCAGGCGCACTTTCTCCAGCGGCGCCGCGGTGGTCAGCACCGCGGTCGCCGCCTCACCCAGGCACGATATGGACGAGGTCATTTCCAGCCGTAGGCGACGAAGTGCGGGTTGAGGATGTCGTCCTTGCCATAGACCAGCGGCGAGCCGTCCGGTTGTTCCACCCGGCCGCCGGCGCCGATTAGGACGGCGTGGCCGGCGGCGGTGTCCCACTCGCTGGTCGGCCCGAAGCGGGGATAAAGGTCGGCCTTGCCGCTCGCAACCGTGCAGAATTTCAGCGAACTGCCACAGGACACCCGGTCCTTGACCGTGTACTTGCCGAGGAAATCCTCCAGTACCGAACCGCTGCCGTGGGAACGGCTGGCGACGACGGTCAGCCCGTCGGGCGGCGGGTTGCGGACGGCGATGGGGTGGTCGTGGCGGCCCTCCGCGCAATGGACGGCGGTGCCGGGGCCGGCGGCGGTGTACATGTCGCCGGTGGCGGGGGCATAGACGACGCCCAGGACCGGGACGCCATTCTCGATCAGGGCGATGTTCACCGTGAACTCGCCGTTGCGGGAGATGAATTCCTTGGTTCCATCGAGCGGATCGACCAGCCAGAAGCGGCCGCCGGAGATGTCGGGCTTGTGGCCGGCGGCCATCGCCTCTTCCGCGACGACAGGTACGCCCGGCAGGAGGTGGTGCAGCGCCGGGACGATCACCGCCTCCGCCGCCTGGTCGGCCTGCGTGACCGGGCTGCCGTCAACCTTGGTGGCGACGTCGATGCCGTCGTTGTAGAAGCGCAGGATGACCTGGCCGGCCTCGTGGGCGATGGTGCGGACCGTCGGCAGCAGGCTCGCCACAGCGGCATCGGGCATGGGGTAATCTCCCTATGGTATGAAGAGTCAGCATATCCTGCCCGAAGGCGGGCCGGAAGCTCTTGAACGGGTGTGGAACGGAGAAGGCGGATGACGGCCGGGGAATTGTCGGACATCGGGCGGCCGAACGGCCACGGCGCATCGGCCCTATGGCGTGCTATGACCGCGGCCGATCTGGACCGGATCCTGGCAATCGCGGACATCGTTCATCCGGACTATCCGGAGGAGCGCGGCGTGTTCGAGGAGCGGCTGGCGCTCTATCCCGCCGGCTGTCGTGTGGCGGAATGCCGCGGCGAGGCCATCGGCTACGGCGTCATGCATCCGGGCAAGCTGGGGGTGCCGCCGCCGCTCGACACGCCGCTGGGCAGCCTGTCGGCCGATGCGGACTGCCTGTACCTGCACGACATCGCATTATTGCCGGAGGCACGCGGCACCGGGCTGGGGGCGGCGGTGCTGGGCTATGCCCATGGACTGGCGGCACGGGAGGGGTGGAGGTGGCTGGCGCTGACCTCGACGCCGGGTGCGCGGAGCTATTGGGACCGCGTCGGCTTCGCACCCTATGCGGATGGCGGACCGGCGCTGGAGGCCAAGCTGGCGAGCTATGGCGGCGGGATGAGCTATATGACAATGACTGTTTCAAAAAAATAGACGTCGCTGATTCTTCATTAGATTTCTATTTAGATACTTCGATTTCGCATTAATTATTTCCATGAAATTTCTTTGTTGTATATTGATAAGCCCATGCGTTTACCACGCAGCCCATAAATAACCAACCTTGTCGCTTTGGTATATCCCGCCCTTGGCGGCAATTTGAATGTCTACGCGGTTACCTATTGGACATATGAGGCGCCTTGTGTTAATCAGGCGGGCCTTATTATTGATTTTTTCGGTGTGAAATCATAAGTTTGGGAAGGAGGGTGCTTTGACCGAGCAGAAAGATAGTGAAAAGCCTCCCTTAGCGCAGAGTGAAAGCAAAAATACTAATGGCGAGTTAATTTATTCAGAAGAAAACAGATGGTATTTTTGGGTAGCTTTCGCTTTTAGCTTTATTGTTCTTTTTTTGTATTATATGCCGTTATACATCTTTATGTACAAGACTGTAGGTGGCGTTCAATATGATGATGATGGAAAGTGGCTTTCGATATTCATTTCGTTTACGGACAAGCCGGAGAATTTTTTGAATGCTTTTCATAAATTGCTTCTGCCTTTAGTCTCTATTGCTTCCATCTTTGCGTTTAAGGGTCAGAGGCCTTTTTCGATGATTTTCTTGTTAATATTAGTCATATCTGGTTTGTTTTTGTCGCTCTATTTAGGGGTGGTAACTGAGGCTCGGTTTGTGAAAGATGCTGTAAATTCAGCGATCTCTCCAGACGAACTCGACGATACCTTCAAGAGAATGGAGGTGTTTTTTGGTAGAGTGCAAGAAACTAGTTTAATGTATATGATGGTTATACTTGGGATATCTGCGAGAAACGTCACAGGCTCTAAGGGGGTAGGTTAGAATGTCACGAATGCGGTTCTCGCTCTCGTCATTTTGCTTCACTGCTGTTGCGGTGATGATGGGGTGTGGAGTAACGGAACCGTTACAAGCTCGCGAGTTTGTCGTGAACGTTAGCGTTTTGCCTTTAGATGCTGTCCTTCCGAGTAAGATCCAACTTCGCGCTGGGCCTCACGTTGCACGTGTTACAAAACCAAACGATGATAATCCTACGGAGTACAAGCTAACGCTCGATTTGCGTTCAATCGACGTGGCTTCACTTGTGAAAAATCCAGTCGTTCTCGTTGCGGAATGGCGAGATAAGGGTCGCACTGATCAGGAGGTTGTACTTCTGCGACCACTCTCGAAAATTTCAGAAGACGAATTGTCTATAAACATATTCAGAAATAAGCCGGCAAAAACTATGTCTTCCATTGAAGGCGTGGAAGCAAAAACTTCTGCTGATATGATCACCCTTCTCGAGAAGATCTCTGACGCGCGTTACATCTATAAGAAGGCTGTCGTCTCTGAAGGAAATGGCAAGTCTCATCAGCTTACATTGAGAGCTGCCAAAGATTGGTTTCAATTTGCTTATGAATTGGCAACTCTTCCTGAACATCTCTTTGGCATGGAAGAAGATATTGTTACCATTATGGCAGAATATGAGGCGATGGCTAGGGAGGATCAGTCATTCGCTGATCGTTATCGTAAACTCATGAAACTAGGTCAGTTTGAAAAAATGAAAGAAGTCTTGGATGCACAGATGTATGCGGATGTTGCCTTAGTGGACAAATACATCGTCTCCGGCAACTCTGATATTGCAGAAGCAATAAACCAGACTCTAAGGGATGAGTTTAATTTTATCGAGCAAGATAAGCAGAAGAAATTTGCCTCTATTCACAGAATTCACCCGGATATATTCGAGAAAAATGCAATTTTCATTAGGAATCGCAAGGCAAGTTTATTAATGTCAAGGGGGAAGCTTGAAAAGAATGTTTCAGAAGGTGGTGCGTCCAATGGAAATTTAGAACCTCGTTAAGGGTATCGACTATGTAAGGTTGGTAAGATCGATATCCAGCTTCAAAGATTCCAAGGCCGGCTTGGCGAACAGGTAGCCCTGCATCAGGTTCACGCCCAGGTCGCGCAGGGTCTTGGCCTCATCGGCGGTCTCGATGCCCTCGGCGATGGGGGTGATGGCGAGATCCTCGCACACCGCGAGGATCGCCTTGACGATGCTGCGCCGGGCGCGCGCGCTGTCGATGTTGCGGGTCAGCTCCATGTCCAGCTTGATGATGTCGGGCTGGAATTCGGCCAGCAGGTTCAGGCCGGAATAGCCGGAGCCGAAATCGTCGATGGCGGTCAGGAAGCCCTGGCGCTTGTATTCGTTGAAGATGCTTTTGAGGTGGTCGTGGTCCACCACCCGCTCGTTCTCCGTCACCTCGAAGATGATGCGGTCGGTTGGGAAGCCGGTGCGCCGGGCGGCGGCGAGCGTCGCGCGGATGCAGGCCTCCGCCTTGTAGACGGCGTTGGGCAGGAAGTTGATGGACAGGCGGGCGCCGTTCATCGGCAGGGACGAAGCAAGCTCGATGGCCTTGATGCGGCAGGACTGGTCGAAAGCGTAGCGGGTGGAATCGGTCACCTGGCCCAGCACCCAGCCGGCCCCTTGGCCCTGTGTGCCGCGCACCAGCGCCTCATGCGCCCAGACACCACCATTGGCGACGTCGACGATGGGCTGGAACGCCATCGTGAAGTCCAGATCGAGGCGGTCCGCACATTGACCGCCGCACCCACCGTCGCCAAACGCCATCGCCCTACCCCTGTCGGATCGAGAATTGCACTTTCAGGTAGGGAACAATGCCATGAATTTCATCAGACGGAGGTGTGGCAATTGCCACACCTTCCGGTTAGGACTTTCCCCTATTCCGCCGCCATTCGGGTTTCAGCGTTGCGGATTGCCGCCCACACCGATTCCGGCGTCGCCGGCATGTCGATGTGGGTGATGCCGAGGTCGGACAGCGCGTCGACCACCGCGTTGATGATGGCCGGCGGCGCGCCGATGGCCCCGGCCTCGCCGGCGCCCTTCATGCCCAGCATGTTGGTTGTGCTGGGCACGCTGTTCAGCTTCACCTCGATCGGCGGCATGTCGACCGCGCGAGGCATCTGGTAGTCCATGAAGGAGCCGGATAGCAGCTGCCCGTTGTCGGGATCGAACACCACCCGCTCCTGCAGGGCCTGACCCAGCCCCTGCGCCACGCCACCATGGATCTGGCCGATCACCAGCATCGGGTTGATGACCGTGCCGAAATCGTCGACGACGCTGTAGCGCAGCACCTCGACGATACCGGTGGCGGGGTCGATCTCCACCTCCGCGATGTGGCAGCCGTTGGGGAAGGTGCTGGCCGGCGGGGTCCAGCGCGCCATCTCGGAGAAGGCGACGCCGCCCGTGCCGGCCGCCGCCTTGGCCGCGACCTCCTTCAGCGATACCGAGCGGTCGGTGCCGACGATGGTGAAGCGGCCGTCGGCGAACTCCACGTCCACCTCGGCGGTTTCCAGCAGGTCGGCGGCGACGCTGGTCGCTGCCTTCACCACCTTGGCCGCCCCCTCCGCCAGCGCCGAGCCGCCAACGGGGACGGAACGCGAGCCGCCGGTGCCGGCGCCCCAGCTGACGCGGTCGGTGTCGCCTTGCACCACCTCCACGTCTTCCGGTGGGACGCCCAGCCGGTCGGCGAGGATCTGCTTGTAGGCGGTCTCGTGGCCCTGGCCGTTGGTCTGGGTGCCGATCATCAGCACCACCTTGCCGTCGCCGTTGACCTGGACGGTCGCCTGCTCCGGCCCGCCGCCTGAACAGGCTTCGATGTAGGTGGACAGTCCGGCGCCGCGCAGCTTTCCACGGGCCTTCGCTTCCGCCTTGCGGGCGGGCAGGCCGGCCATGTCGGCGAGGATCAGGCCGTCTTCCAGATTCTGGACGAACTCGCCGGTGTCATAGACCTGCCCCATCGGCGTGGCATAGGGCATCGCCGTCGGCGGGATGAAGTTGCGCCGCCGGATCTCCGCCGGGCCGAGGCCGGTGACGCGGCCGGCATGGTCGATCAGCCGTTCCAGCAGATAAGCCGCTTCCGGACGGCCGGCGCCGCGATAGGCGTCCACCGGCTGGGTGTTGGTGAAGACGCCCTTCACCCGCACATATACGGCCGGCGTCTTGTAGGAGCCGACCAGCATCGCCGACCCGGCATCGGTCGGGATGAAGGGACCGTAGTTGGACAGGTAGGCGCCGAGATTGGCGACGGTATCGACCCGCAGGCCCAGGAAATGGCCGTCAGCGTCGAGCGCAAGGCGCGCCTTGCTGACATGGTCGCGGCCGTGATCGTCGCTGATGAAGCCCTCGATCCGGTCGGCGGCCCATTTGACCGCGCGGTTCAGCCGGCGGGCGGCGAACAGGCAGGCGACATATTCCGGATAGTTGAACAGCTTCATGCCGAAGCCGCCGCCGACATCGGTGGTCAGCACGCGGATTCGCTGCTCGGGCTCGTTCAGGATCTTGGCGAACTGCTTCTGCAGGCCGTGCACGCCCTGGCTGGTGACGTAGATCAGCAGCCGGCCGGGACCGCCGTCGGCACCGGCTTCGACGCCGGCGACGCAGGCGCGCCCCTCCATCGGGTTGGCGACGACGCGGTTGTTGACCAGCTCCAGCTCAACGACGCGATGGGCGCCGGAGAGCGCGGCCTCCACCGCCGCCTCGTCGCCGGTGTCCCAGTCGAAGCAGAGGTTGTTCGGCGCGTCGTCCCATACCAGCGGACGACCGGGCTCCAGCGCCGCCAGCGTGCCGGTGACGGGCTCGCGGTCCTCGTAATCGACCATCACCAGTTCGGCGGCCTCGCGCGCGGCCTCCAGCGTTTCGGCCACCACCATGGCGACCGGATCGCCGACATGGCGGGCGAAGCCGCGGACCAGCGCCGGGCGTGGGGTGCGGACATAGTTCGACCCGTCGCGCTGCTTCAGCACCGCCTGACAGGGGATCATGCCGACATTCTCGGCGTCGAGATCGGCGATGGTGTACACCGCCAGCACGCCGGGCTGGGCCAGCGCGTCGGACGTGTCGATGGCGCCGATGGCGGCGAAGGCGTGGGGCGAGCGGACGAAGGCCGCATAGGCCTGTCCGGGGAGGGACACGTCGTCGGTGTAGCGGCCGCCGCCGGTCAGCAGCCGGGCGTCTTCGGTGCGCGGAACCGCCTGTCCGATGCCGAACTTCATGGGTGAACTCCCGCCTTCCGGTTCGATGCGATTGTTGTGCCCCGCGAAGATAGGCCGGCTTAAGCGTCAGGGAAACCCCGACGGGCGACATGGGTGACGGTTGTCCGCTGCAAGGATTGTCGGATGGACCCGCAAGGACAGGGGCAAACGGCTGGCGCAATCGACCATCAAGGGCCATATTTCAGGACATGTGTGGACGCATGCTTCTCACCACCCCGGTCAGCGAGGTCCAGCGCGTGTTCGGCGTGCCCGAACGGCCGAACCTGATGCCGCGGTGGAATATCGCCCCGACGCAGGACATCCCCGTCATCCGTCGCGAGGAGGACGGCCGCCATCTGGCGATGGTCCGCTGGGGGCTGGTGCCGCCCTGGGCCGACGATCCAGCCATCGGTGGGCGGATGATCAACGCGCGCGGGGAATCGGTGACCGACAAGCCGGCCTTCCGCGATGCCTTCCGCAAGCGCCGCTGCCTGGTTCCGCTGGACGGGTTTTATGAATGGACCAGTGTGGGGGAGGGGGCGAAGCCGCGCAAGCAGGGCCACGTCATCCGTCGCCGCGACCGCGGCCTGTTCGCGCTGGCCGGATTGTGGGAGCGCTGGCGCGGGCCGAAGGGCGCGCCGCCGCTCGACCCGCCGCTGGAGACCGCGACGGTGGTGACGACGGCGACCAACGCGACCCTGTCCTTCCTGCATGACCGCATGCCGGTGGTTCTCGACCCCGCTGATTGGGACACATGGCTCGATCCGTCGACCCCGCTGCCGGTGCTGGAGGGGCTGATCCGCTCCGCGCCGGAGGAATGGCTGGATGTGGTGCCGGTGGGGCCGAAGGTGAACAGCGTGCGCAACGACGACTGCTCCTGCCTGGATCCGCCGCAGGATACCGCTCCGGTGAAGGCGACGGGCAAGCCGGGCGATGATGACCAGCCGAGCCTGTTCTAAGACGATGCAGATGATGGTGGCGGGGCCGGGAAAGGGGCTGCTGCTGGCGGCCTTGCTGGCCCTGGCGGCACCGGTCGCCGCGCAGACCAATCAGGCGGCCAAGGGGCGCGGCCCCATCGCCAACACGCCGGACCAGACCATCAAGGGCACCGCCATGGCGGTGGAGGGCGACCTGCTGACCATCAACGGCACCGCGGTCCGGCTGATGGGCATCGACGCGCCGGACCCGGGGCAGAAATGCAGGAACCGCTACGGTCACGAACTGGACTGCTTCAAGGTTGCCACTGCCGTGCTCGCCAACATGGTGAAGGGCGAGGAGGTGACCTGCACCGTCACCGAACAGGACCGCACCGGCGAGAAGAAGGGCGAATGCCGCGTGCGCGGCGTCGATCTGGGGGCGGCGATGGTGTCGCGCGGCTGGGCCTTTCAATATGCCAGCCTGTCGCCGGCCTACCAGAAGGGCGAGGCCTATGCCCAGAGCAAGCGCATGGGGCTGTGGGCCGGGCAGGTGGAAAAGCCCTGGCAATGGCGCAGCCGGCAGCTTCGCGAGACGGCCAAGTGATCGGATCCCGCCTGCCGGTTGCGCTGTGCCGGCCGCAAAGACTCTATGGCCCGTTGGCGGCCGGCACCCCCATTTCCCATTCGACCGCCGCGCCGTCCATGATAGCATTCGAATGGAACGAATGACGATCTCCAGAAGGCGATTTCCAAAGCCGGGCCTGTGGCTGACATCAATCGACAGGGGCCGCGCGTTTCCCCGGTGAACGGTTCGAGAGGCGCGATTCCAGAGCGGCAATTCCCGTCGGGGAGCGGAGTCACGGGTATGCTCGTTTACGAATGCGAATTGTTCGAAGTGGTTCCGGTGCTGCGTCGCTATGCGCGGGCGCTGACCGGCACGACTGATCGTGGCGACGCGCTGGTGACCCGCTGTGTTGAGGCCGCGATGATGGCGCCCTCGCGCTTCGGTCTGGACCGTGGCGGCGACGGGGCGCGGATGTCGATGTATGCGTTGCTGAACCTGCTGTTCGACCGTTCGGAGGATTTCGGCCCGGCCGGCCGGCCGCTGCCCTCGCCGCACCCCATCGAACGCGCCCTTGCCGAACTGCCGGAGGCCGATCGCCGTCTGTATCTGCTGACCGCGCTGGAAGGCCTCAGCCTGCCGCAGGCGGCGAAGGTGCTGCAGCTGCGGCCGGGAGAGGCGATCGAGAGGTTGAAGACCGCCCGTGCGCGGGTGCGCGGCGCCATGGTCCAGCGGGTGATGGTGGTGGAGGACAACGCCCTCCTGGCGATGGAATTAGGGGCGCTGGTCGCCGAGATGGGGCATGTCGTCTGCGGGACCGCCGGCAACGAGCCGGAGGCTTTGGCCCTGATGAAGGCGGAAAAGCCGACACTGGCCCTGCTGGACGTCCGGCTGGCCGATGGCGGCAGCGGGATCGAGATTGCACGGCGGCTGAAGCGCGTGCGAGATCTGCGCACCATCTTCGTCACCGCCTTCGACGACGACATCCAGGCCGGCGATGCCCGCCATCTCGGGCAGATCGTCCGGAAGCCCTTCACCAACGCCGGCATCCAGGCCGCCATCTCCCGCGCCATCTTCATGCCGCAGCCGGTGGCGCTGGCGTAACGTCGCCGATCCGGCCAGGAATAAGGACACACGGAAAAGGGACCGCCGGCCGACCGGTGGTCCCTTTGTCCTGTACTGTTATGTCGCGACCGGCCTTCAATCAGGCCGATCCGTACCACAGCCGTCGCCTTAGACCGTCGTCCGCCGGCCGGCGATCATGCGGTAGATGGCCAGGATGACGACGGCGCCGACGATGGCGCCGATGAAGCCCGCTCCCTCGCCAGGCCGATACCAGCCGACGGCGGCGCCCAGATATGTCGCGACGAAAGCGCCGGCGATGCCCAGCAGGGTGGTGATGATGAAGCCGCCCGGATCGCGACCCGGCATCAGGAACTTGGCGACGATGCCGGCGAGAAAGCCGATGATGATCGTCCAGAGAATGCCCATGGTGATTTCCCTTCCGTTGCGGGACCGTCTTCCCATGCCCAATAACGGGCAGAGACGCATTTGGTTCTCGCAGATGCGTGATCTTTTAGGGTGACTCGCCTTCGGGTAACCGAAACCCGGCCGGGAACCTTTCCGGGGCCGGCCCTGTTCTCCGCATCACGTTTCAGGCGTTGCACTGCGGTGCCGCCACGGACGACTGTTAGGAGACGCGTTATGAACAAGACCTTCATTTTCACCGCTGTGGGTGCCGTTCTGCTGTCGACCGGCGCGATGGCCCAGGTGGCCGGTTCCGCGACGACGCCGCAGGCCGGCTCCAGCTATACGATGGGCGGGACGACCGGCGTGCCGCCGCTGAACGCGCCGGCCCGCGGCCTGCCGATCACCGACACGGCGCAGGGTGGCAAGGTCGTCGTACTGGGCGAGAGCATCGGTGAACGCCAGCTGGCCGAACGACAGCGGGCGGAGAGCATGACCCCGCCCGTCACCTATTCCGGGTCGAGCGCCGGGACCTACGGCTACAGCAACTCCGGTTCCAGCTATACCGCTCCCAGTTATACCGCTCCGGGCTATTCCGGCACCGGATCGCAGACGGAAGGCAACATGAGCACGCGCGGTATGAATGGCGGTGCGCCCTATACGCCGCCGACCCGCTGACCCATGCCTGCCGGCCGGACTGTAACCAGTCCGGCCTGAAACGAAGCGGCCCCGCAACGCTTCTCCTATCCGGGGGAGCGTTGCGGGGCCGTCGGCATTTATTCGAACGGTTCGTTCAACGCAGCGCGCGGATGTTGGCGGCATACTGCTCCGGACCGCCGGTGAAGGTGGCGGTGCCGGCAACCAGCACGTCGGCGCCGGCCTCGATCGCCAGACGGGCGGTCTCCGGGTTGATGCCGCCGTCCACCTCCAGGTCGATCTGCTTGCCGAGCGCGTCGATGCGGGCGCGCAGGTCGCGGATCTTCGGAAGCTGGCTCTTGATGAAGCTCTGGCCGCCGAAGCCGGGGTTGACCGTCATCACCAGGACGAGGTCGATGTCCTCCAGCACATGCTGGATCGCGTCCACCGGGGTGGCCGGGTTCAGCGAGACGCCGGCCTTCTTGCCCAGCGACTTGATCAGCTGGATGGTGCGGTGCAGGTGCGGGCCGGCCTCCGGATGGACGGTGATGATGTCGGCGCCGGCCTTGGCGAAGTCCGGAATGAACAGGTCCACCGGCGAGATCATCAGGTGGACGTCGAAGACCTTGGCGGAGTGCGGACGCAGCGCCTTCACCACGCCCGGCCCGATGGTGAGGTTCGGCACGAAATGGCCGTCCATCACGTCGATGTGGATGTAGTCGGCGCCGGCGGCGTCGACCGCGCGGACCTCCTCGCCCAGCCGGGCGAAATCGGCGGAGAGAATCGAGGGGGAAATCTTCACGGCGCGCATGGGGCTTTCCTGGGGCAGGGAGTGATGAAGAGGGGCTGATTCGCCGCACTTCCTATCACGGGGCCGCAACGCAAGTCATGACATGATGTGGATGGCCGTCATGCCTCAACGGTGCGGATTGCACCGTTTACGCTTTACCGCAACCGCGAAGCGTTGTATCCGTTGGAATATAGGTCAGGCATCGAATTCGGCAGGAGGTGGCGATGGTCGGGAAGGATAGGAAGTTCGGGCTCCGCGGTTTTTCGGTGACGGTTTCGGCGGTCGTCCTGGGCATCGGCCTGACGGTCGCGGCACCGGCGGCGATGGCGCAGGACGTGCTGGTTCTGGCGGCGGCTTCGACCAAGAACGCGGTGGAAAAGCTGGCGGAGCAGTTCAAGGCGAAGACCGGGGCCGCCGTGACTTCGTCGTTTGCCGCCTCGTCGGCGCTGGCCAAGCAGATCGAGAATGGCGCCCCGGCCGACATCTTCATCTCGGCCGATCTCGACTGGATGGACTATCTGCAGAAGCGCGATCTCATCAAGACCGACAGCCGGGTGAATTTGCTTGGCAACGAACTGGTGGTGGTGGTGCCGAAGGGTTCGCCCTTGAAGCCGGATCTGTCCAAGGGCGGCAAGCTGGCGGACCAGCTGGGCGACGGGCGGCTCGCCACCGGCGACCCGTCGAACGTTCCGGTCGGGAAGTACGCCAAGGCGGCGCTGGAGTCGCTGGGCCAATGGACGGCGGTCGAACCGAAGCTGGCGCGGGCCGACAGCGTGCGCGCCGCGCTGGTGCTGGTCAGCCGGGGCGAGGTGCCGCTGGGCATCGTCTATCGCACCGACGCCGCCGTCGATCCGGGGGTGGAGGTCGCCGCGACCTTCCCGCCCGACAGCTATCCGGCGATCACCTATCCGGCGGCTTTGGTGGCGTCGTCGAAGAGTCCGGCGGCCGTTGCCCTCCTCGATTACATGAAATCGCCGGACGGCATGGCGGTTTGGAAGGAATTCGGCTTCGTTCCGGCACCCAAGGCACCGTAAGCTCTGCCGCATGGAACTCCTGACGCCGATGGAAACCACCGCGTTGCTGCTGAGCCTGCGTGTCGCGGGCGTCGCCATCGCGTTGGGATTGCCGGTGGCCGTGCTCGCCGCGTGGGTGCTCGGCCGTTATTCCTTTCCGGGCAAGACGCTGGTCGATGGACTGGTCCATCTGCCGCTGGTCCTGCCGCCCGTGGTCACCGGCTACATCCTGCTGGTGACCATGGGAACCAAGGGGGTGGTCGGCGGCTGGCTCTACCAGACTTTCGGCATCAAGCTGATCTTCACGGCGGAAGGGGCGTCGCTGGCGGTGGCGGTGACCTCCTTTCCGCTGATGGTGCGGGCGATCCGCCTGTCGGTGGAGGCCATCGACAGCGGGCTGGAGGCG
The DNA here is from genome assembly GCF_008364795.1 of Azospirillum oryzae. Lineage (GTDB taxonomy): Bacteria > Pseudomonadota > Alphaproteobacteria > Azospirillales > Azospirillaceae > Azospirillum > Azospirillum oryzae. Next base: position 313,892 of record NZ_VTTM01000001.1, read on the forward strand.
GCGGCGCGCACGCTGGGCGCCGGGCCGGTCGACCGCTTCTTCACCATCCTGCTGCCGCTGATGGCGCCGGGCCTGCTGTCTGGCGCCATCGTCGCCTTCGCCGCCGCGATGGGCGAATTCGGTGCCGTCATCACCTTCGTGTCCAACATCCCCGGCAAGACGCAGACCCTGCCGCTGGCGATCTATGCCGCGACGCAGGAACCGGGCGGCGACGCGGTGGCGGCGCGGCTGGCGGCGATTTCCTTCGGCGTGGCGCTGATGGCGCTGATGCTGTCGGAGTTTCTGGCAAACCGGGTTCGCCGCCTGATCGGGCAGGTCTGAGCATGCTGGACCTGCACATTCGCCAGAGACTGGGCGCCTTCACGCTCGACATCGCCTTCACCGCAGAGGAACGCGGGGTCACGGCGCTGTTCGGCCGCTCCGGCTCCGGCAAGACGTCGGTCATCAACGCAATCGCCGGGCTGAGGCGGCCCGATGCCGGGCACATCCGCATCGGCGACACCGTGTTCTTCGACAGCGTCCGGCGCATCGACGTTCCGGTGGAAAAGCGGCGCATCGGCTATGTCTTCCAGGAGTCGCGGCTGTTTCCGCACATGACGGTGCGCAGCAACCTGCAATACGGGCTGCGCCGCGTGCCCGCCGGGGAGCGGCGCATCGCATTCGAACCGGTGGTGGACCTGCTGGGGCTGGGCCATCTGCTGGACCGCCGGCCGCGCGGCCTGTCCGGCGGCGAGAAACAGCGGGTCGCCTTCGGCCGCGCACTGCTGGCACAGCCGCGCCTGCTGCTGATGGACGAGCCGATGGCATCGCTCGACGCCGCCCGCAAGGCGGAGATCATGCCGTATATCGAGCGGCTGCGCGACGAGATGAATATCCCCATCGTCCTGGTCAGCCACGCGCTGGACGAGGTGGTGCGGCTCGCCACCACGATGGTGCTGATCGCGGAGGGCAGGGTGCGCGCGGCCGGGCCGGTCGGTACGGTGATGGGCCGGCTGGACTTGTCGGCGGTGACCGGCGCGCAGGATGCCGGCGCGGTGCTGGACCTGACGGTCGAGCGTCACGTTCCGGAGGACGGGCTGTCGGTGCTGGCTTTCGACGGCGGGCGCCTGACGGTGCCGCAGATCGACCGCCCGCCCGGCGCGGCGGTGCGGCTGCACATCCACGCCCGCGACGTCATCATCGCCTTGCAGCCGCCGAGCGGCGTCAGCCTGCGCAACACGCTGACCGCGACCGTGGCGGAGGTGGCGGAGTCCGGGCCATCGTCGGCCGATGTGCGGCTGGCCGTTGGCGGGTCGTTCCTGATCGCGCGCATCACGCGGGCGGCCGTGCGCGAACTGGAACTGGCGCCCGGCCGCCTGGTGGTGGCGCTGGTCAAGGGCATCGCTTTCGAGCCGGACAGCAGCGGCGAAGCATCGGACCGGCGGAAGCGGGTGGTGGACGTGTGACCGTCCACCGTGTCCCGCCTTATCGGCTTTCGTCCTTATTGGGTGCCCGACGGGGCGGGGGAGCCGCCGGTGCTGGCGCCGCCGCCGGCCGAACCACCGGCGGTCGAGCCGCCCGGCACGGTGCGGGTGGACCCGCTGGTCTCGTTCATCGAATTGCCGGAGGTGCCGCCTTGCATCGGAACGCCGGTCGAAGGTGGCGGCACAGTGGTGGACCCGCTGCTCGACCCGCTGCTGGTGGTCGGACTGGTCTGGTTCGCCGCATTGGAGTTCTGGGCGTTTTGGTCGTCGCAGGCCGCCAGACCCAGAAGCAGGGCGGGCAGGGCCACGATCAGGAACTTGCTGCGCATGGGGTATCGCTCCTCAGCCAGTGGGCGGCGCCATCGGCGGAATCGCCTGTGCGAGCCCGCAAGGGACTCGCGGCTTTGGCCAAGCGGCGCCGTGTGGGTCCAAACACGCCACCGCCGGTTTCATTCCATGCACCTTCGCTCTATGCCGGGTGGCTGGCTGTACCGATGAGCGGGTGCATCGCCCGGTCGGACGCCCGATTACCGATGAGAACTTTACCAGAACATCCTCTCGACTTGTGGCTTGGGCGTGACGAATACCCATTACTGGGTTGCGCAAAGATCACGAAGCTTTTGCGACTTGGCTGTTCCATCTTTTTCGTTTGACCGGTGGAAAGCCGCTGTGATTCCATCGTGCCACCATGACGATGATCGCCGACCTCACCGATACGCTCGCCCGCGCCGCCAAAAGCGCGATCCGCCAAGCAATCATGCCGGCGCTGTGCGCCTGCGTGGTCGCTTATTTCGCCTACTACGCGATCCATGGCGATCGCGGATTGGTGGCGATGAAGCAGATCCAGGGGGAAATCGCCCAGGCCGAAGGGGTCCTCAACCAGCTCCGCACCGAGCGGGAAGATATGGAACGGCGCGCCCAGCTGCTGCGCGGCGACGGTCTCGACCGCGACATGCTGGAGGAGCGGGCGCGGCTGATGCTGAATTTCGCCAACCCGCGCGACGTCATCGTCAAGCTGCCCAAGCTGGCTGATCCCGAGGGTGCCTCCACGCAGAAGTAAGGGGATATCAGCCGATTAACCGAATCGCGGTTAATCTAAAATAGCGCTGCAAAAACAGACGTTTGCGCAGACCCAGAAGCTCGTGTAGTGTGCGCGCCATATTCGCTTCCGGTGCGGGCTCTCGCACGCCCGCAACGCGCGGCGGCAAGGGGTGTTGAAAAAGACCTTTGCCGCTTGAACCCTGGGGAGGAATCATGGCCGCGTCCCGACGCCGTTCCACCAAGGCGCAGACCGACACCGCGCCCGCTCAAGCCGTCTCGTCCGAAGAGCTTCTTCATTACTATCGCGAAATGCTGCTGATCCGCCGCTTCGAAGAGAAGGCGGGCCAGCTGTACGGCATGGGCCTGATCGGCGGCTTCTGCCATCTCTACATCGGCCAGGAAGCCGTTGTGGTCGGCGTCCAGGCCGCCCTGAAAGAAGGCGATGACGTCATCACCAGCTACCGTGACCACGGCCACATGCTGGCCTGCGGCATGGAAGCCAAGGGCGTGATGGCCGAGCTGACCGGCCGCATTGGGGGCTACTCCAAGGGCAAGGGCGGCTCGATGCACATGTTCAGCCGCGAGAAGAATTTCTACGGCGGTCACGGCATCGTCGGCGGCCAGGTTCCGCTCGGCACCGGTCTGGCCTTTGCGCACAAGTACCTCAACGACGGCGGCGTGTCCGCGGTCTATTGCGGCGACGGCGCGATCAACCAGGGCCAGGTGTACGAGAGCTTCAACATGGCGGCGCTTTGGAAGCTGCCGGTGTTGTTCGTCATCGAGAACAACAAGTACGCCATGGGCACCTCGCAGGAGCGCGCCTCCGCCGGTGAACTGCATCAGCGCGGCGCCGCGTACGGCATCCCCGGCTATCAGGTCAACGGGATGGACGTGCTCGAGGTGAAGGCCGCCGCCGACAAGTGGGTGAACTACATCCGCGAAGGTAACGGCCCGGTCATCCTCGAGATGAAGACCTACCGCTACCGCGGCCACTCCATGTCCGATCCGGCCAAGTACCGGACGAAGGAGGAGGTCGAGAAGATGCGGTCGGAGTCCGATCCCATCGACCAGCTGAAGTCGAAGCTGCTGGCCGGCGGCCATACCGACGAGGACAAGCTGAAGGAGATCGATCGCGCGGTGAAGGCGATCGTCACCGAATCGGCCGAGTTCGCGCAGCAGAGCCCCGAGCCCGATCCGTCGGAGCTGTGGACCGACATCCTGGTCGAGAGCTGACCGTCGTCCACCGTCTGGTCCTGACGTCAACGAAAAGCAGGAGCGGCGCCAGAGAAACGGGTTGCCCCCATATCGGGGTGAAGCAGCCGGTTCCCCGCGCCGCCGGAGGTTGAGGAATGCCGATCGAAGTGCTGATGCCGGCCCTGTCGCCCACCATGACCGAGGGCAAGCTGGCGAAATGGGTGAAGAAGGAAGGCGACACGGTGAAGTCCGGCGACGTTCTCGCCGAGATCGAGACCGACAAGGCCACCATGGAAGTCGAAGCGGTCGATGAAGGCCGCGTCGGCAAGATCCTGGTGCCAGAAGGCACCGACAATGTCGCGGTGAACACCCCCATCGCCATCCTGCTGGAAGAGGGTGAGGACGAGAGCGCGCTGTCCAAGGGTGGCAACGCCCCGGCCGCCGCCGCTCCGGCCAACGCCGCCCCCGCCTCGGAAGAGACCAAGGCCGCCCCGTCGGCGGTGCAGGCCCCGGCCCCGGCCCCGGCGCCGACCGTGCCGGCCGCTCCGGTGTCTGCTCCGGATTCGGATGAGGACAAGTTCTTCGCCAAGACGGTGAAGAAGACGGTCCGCGAGGCTCTCCGCGACGCGATGGCCGAGGAAATGCGCCGTGACGAGAAGGTCTTCGTCATGGGCGAGGAGGTCGCGCAGTACCAGGGCGCCTACAAGGTGACCCAGGGACTGCTGCAGGAGTTCGGCGAGCGTCGCGTCATCGATACGCCCATCACCGAGATCGGCTTCGCCGGTCTGGGCGTCGGCGCCTCCTTCAAGGGGCTGAAGCCGATCGTCGAGTTCATGACCTTCAACTTCGCCATGCAGGCGATCGACCACATCATCAACTCCGCCGCCAAGACGCTCTACATGTCCGGCGGCCAGATGGGTAGCCCGATCGTCTTCCGCGGCCCGAACGGCGCCGCCGCCCGCGTGGCGGCCCAGCATTCGCAGTGCTATGCCTCGTGGTACGCCCACTGCCCGGGCCTGAAGGTGGTCTCGCCCTGGTCGGCGGCCGACGCCAAGGGCCTGCTGAAGGCGGCGATCCGCGATCCGAACCCGGTCGTCTTCCTGGAGAACGAGATTCTCTACGGCCAGAGCTTCGACGTACCGGAGGACGAGGAATTCGTCCTGCCGATCGGCAAGGCCAAGATCGAGCGTCAGGGCAAGGACGTTACGATCACCGCCTTCTCGATCATGGTCGGCCATGCGCTGGCTGCGGCGGAGGAACTGGCGAAGGAAGGCATCGACGCGGAGGTCATCAACCTGCGCACGATCCGTCCGCTGGACACCGCCACCATCGTGAACAGCGTCAAGAAGACCAACCGTCTCGTCTCCGTCGAGGAAGGCTGGCCCTTCGCCGGCATCGGTTCGGAAATGTGCGCGCTGATGATGGAGCAGGCGTTCGACTATCTCGACGCCCCGGTGGCCCGCGTGGCCGGCCTGGACGTGCCGATGCCCTACGCCGCCAACCTGGAAAAGCTGGCGCTGCCGCAGGTCGCCGACATCGTCAAGGCCGCCAAGCAAGCCTGCTATCGTTGAGAGGAGGGCTGATAGGATGACCGTTCAGATTCTGATGCCCGCCCTCTCGCCCACGATGACCGAGGGCAACCTCGCCAAGTGGCTGAAGAAGGAAGGCGACACGGTGAAGTCCGGCGACGTTCTCGCCGAGATCGAAACCGACAAGGCCACCATGGAAGTCGAAGCGGTCGATGAAGGCCGCATCGGCAAGATCCTGATCCCGGCCGGCAGCCAGGGCGTCGCGGTGAACACCCCGATCGCCATCCTGCTGGAAGAGGGCGAGGACGAGAGCGCGCTGGCCTCGGCCGGCTCCGCTCCCGCCCCGGCCCCGGCGCCTGCTGCCGCCGCTCCGGCCGCTGCCCCGGCGCCGACGGCCGCTCCGGTGGCCGCTGCTCCGGCTCCGGCCGCCGCTCCAGCGGCTGCCGCTCCGGGTGAGCGCGTGTTCGCCAGCCCCCTGGCGCGCCGCATCGCCGAACAGGCCGGCGTCGACCTGAAGTCCGTCAAGGGCACCGGCCCGCACGGCCGCATCGTCAAGGCCGACGTGGAGGCCGCCAAGGCCGCCGGTCCGGCCAAGGCCGCCGCCCCGGCGGCTGCGCCGGCTCCGGCCGCTGCACCGGCTCCTGCCGCTGCTCCGGCACCGTCGCCGAAGGCCGAGGGCATCGACGCCAAGGCGCTCGCCGACAAGCTGGGCATGGCCTACACCGCCGTGCCGAACAGCGGCATGCGCAAGACCATCGCCAAGCGTCTGGGCGAGGTGAAGCGCACCGTCCCCGACTATTTCCTGACGGTGGATGTCGAGATCGACGCGCTGATGAAGGTCCGCGCCGAGCTGAACGGCCGGTCCGACGCCTACAAGCTGTCGGTGAACGACTTCATCATCCGCGCCGTGGCGCTGGCGCTGAAGAAGGTCCCGGCGATCAACGCGTCCTGGACCGACGAGGCGATGCTGCAGTACGGCCACGCCGACGTTTCGGTTGCCGTCGCCACCCCGACCGGGCTGATCACCCCGATCATCAAGAAGGCGGAGACCAAGGGTCTGGCCGACATCTCCAACGAGATGAAGGCGCTGGCCAAGAAGGCGCGCGACAACGCGCTGAAGCCGGAAGAGTATCAGGGCGGCACCATCTCCATCTCCAACCTCGGCATGATGGGGATCAAGCAGTTCCAGGCGATCATCAACCCGCCGCAGGCCTGCATCCTGGCGGTCGGCGCCAGCGAGCAGCGCCCGGTGGTGAAGGACGGCGCGCTTGCCATCGCCACGGTGATGAGCCTGACCGGCACCTTCGATCACCGCGTGGCTGATGGCGCCGTCGGTGCGGAATTCCTTGCAGCGGTGAAGAAGCTGCTCGAGGATCCGCTCTCGATGCTGCTCTGATGGTTTGAGGATCCGGTTCCATGTCGAAAAGACTTGCCCCGCTCCGCGCCGAAATCGACGCCATCGACGACGAACTCGTCGCGTTGCTGGGCAAGCGCCTGTCCGTCGTCCACCGCGTCGCAGCGGTGAAGATGGCGGAGAACCTGCCGGCCGTGCTGCCCGACCGCGTCGAAGCGGTGAAAAAACGGGCGGCCGAGGCGGGGCTGGTGTACGGCCTGGATCCGGACTTCATGGCCACCCTGTACCAGACGATCATCGACGAGGCGTGCCGGGTCGAGGAAGGCATATTTGCCGCCGGCCGCGAGGATGCGCCTCGCTCCTGAATGGGGAGAACACCCTTGGCCGACATGAATTACGACGTCATCGTCATCGGCGGCGGGCCGGGCGGTTACGTGGCGGCGATCCGTGCCGCGCAGCTTGGCCTGCACACCGCGGTCATCGAGCGTGAGAACCTGGGCGGCATCTGCCTGAACTGGGGCTGCATCCCGACCAAGGCGCTGCTGCGCTCGGCCGAGGTGCTGCATCTCGCCAAGCATGCCGCCGACTATGGTCTGGTCATCCAGAACCCGTCCTTCGACCTCGACAAGGTCGTCGCCCGTTCGCGCAAGGTCGCCGGGCAGCTGAACGGCGGCGTCAAGCACCTGCTGAAGAAGAACAAGGTCGCGGTGATCGAGGGTTCCGCCAAGCTGCTCGGCAAGGGGCAGGTGGCGGTGACCAAGGGCGAGGCCCCGGTCGGCACCTTCGGCGCCAAGCACATCATCATCGCCACCGGCGCGCGCGCCCGCACGCTGCCGGGGCTGGAGGATGACGGCAAGCTGGTCTGGACCTATCGCAAGGCGATGACTCCGGACTCCATGCCGAAGTCGCTGCTGGTGATCGGGTCCGGTGCCATCGGCATCGAATTCGCCAGCTTCTACAATGCCTTGGGCGCCAAGGTTACAGTGGTTGAGGTGATGGACCGCATCCTCCCGGTGGAGGATGAGGAAATCTCCGCAATGGCCCGGAAAGCTTTTGAGAAGCAGGGCATGCGGATCATCACCGGCGGCAAGGCCGGCAACCTGCGCAAGGCCGCCGACAGCGTGACCGTGGCCGTCGAGGCGGGCGGCAAGACCGAGGACATCACGGTCGACCGCGTCATCGTCGCCGTCGGCATCAGCCCGAACACCGAGGGGCTGGGGCTGGAGAACACCAAGGTCAAGACCGACCGCGGCCACATCCAGACCAACGGCATGTGCGAGACCGACGAGCCGGGCGTGTACGCCATCGGCGACGTGACCGGCGCCCCCTGGCTCGCCCACAAGGCCAGCCATGAAGGCGTGATCGTGGTCGAGCACATCGCCGGCAAGCATCCGCATGCGCTGAACGTCCGCAACATCCCGGGCTGCACCTATTCGCACCCGCAGATCGCGTCGGTCGGCCTGACGGAGAAGAAGGCCAAGGAAGCCGGCTACGAGATCAAGGTCGGCCGCTTCCCGTTCGTCGGCAACGGCAAGGCCATCGCGCTGGGCGAACCGGAAGGCCTGATCAAGACCATCTTCGACGCCAAGACCGGCGAGATGCTGGGTGCCCACATGATCGGCGCGGAAGTGACCGAGCTGATCCAGGGCTACGGCATCGCCAAGTCGTCGGAGCTGACCGAGGCCGAGCTGATGCACACGGTGTTCCCGCACCCGACCCTGTCGGAAATGATGCATGAGTCGGTCCTTGATGCCTATGGCCGGGCGATCCACTTTTAACTAAGATTTTCCGAGGTGACGTTTTCCCCTTTGGACGGAGCCATGGACCGCAGCAGCGCCGCCTATGACGAGGATTTCTACGCCTGGACGCAAGCCCAGGCGCAGGAGCTTCGCCGTGCCGGCGCCGAGCGGAACAATGCCCCGGTCGACTGGGAGAACGTCGCCGAGGAGATCGAGAGCATGGGCCGCGGCCAGAAGTCCGAGATCGACAGCCGCCTTGGCGTTCTGCTGGTCCATTTGCTGAAATGGATGTTCTGTCCCGACCTGCGGGAGCGGTGCGAGCGCGGCTGGCGCCTGACTGTCCGGGAGCAGCGCAAGAAGCTGATCCGGGAGATCAAGGACAGCCCCAGCCTTCGGCCATACATTGCCGGCATCTTCGCCGACGTTTACTCGGATGCCCGCCTGCGGGCCGCCGTCGAGGCGGATGTGCCCGACGGCCATTTCCCGGTCCAGTCGCCTTTCACACTTGACCAGGCGCTCGATCCGGCCTATCCGGCCGAACTGTTTCCGCCGGAATGGCGGGTTTGACATCCTCATCGCACCTATTGTCGGGGCCGGGGCATCGCGTCGGCCATCGGGAGCTTTAGACCATGACCCTCGTCGACCAGACCGAGAAGCTGCGCCACCCCGAAAAGGCCCATAAGCCCGACAACCCCATCCAGCGCAAACCGGCCTGGATCCGGGTCAAGGCGCCGATGAGCCAGGAATACAATGAGACCCGCCAGCTGATGCGCGGTCTGAAGCTGAACACCGTGTGCGAAGAGGCCGCCTGCCCGAACATCGGGGAGTGCTGGAAGCACAAGCACGCCACCTTCATGATCCTGGGCTCCATCTGCACGCGCGGCTGCGCCTTCTGCAATGTGGAGACCGGGCGTCCCGACCAGCTGGACCCGCATGAGCCGGACAATGTGGCCGAAGCGGTCGGCAAGCTGAAGTTGAGCCACGTCGTCATCACGTCGGTCGACCGCGACGATCTGGCCGATGGCGGCGCCGAGCATTTCGCCCGCACCATCCGCGCCATCCGCGCCGCGTCGCCGACGACGACCATCGAGATCCTGACCCCCGACTTCCAGAAGAAGAAGGGTGCGGTCGAGGTGGTGGTGGAGGCCAAGCCCGACGTGTTCAACCACAATCTGGAAACTGCGCCGCGCCTTTATCCGACAATCCGCCCCGGTGCGCGCTATTTCGCCTCGCTGCAGCTGCTGGCGCGGGTGAAGGAGCTGGATCCGACGATCTTCACCAAGTCCGGCCTGATGGTCGGGCTGGGCGAGACGAAGGAGGAGATCGGGCAGGTTATGGACGATTTGCGTTCCGCCGATGTGGACTTTCTGACGATTGGGCAGTATCTCCAGCCCACGCCCAAGCATGCGGCGGTGGATCGTTTCGTGACTCCCGAGGAGTTCGACGGTTATTCCACTGTCGGCCGCGGCAAGGGCTTCCTGCTGGTGGCCTCGTCGCCGCTGACGCGCTCGTCCTACCATGCGGGCGCCGATTTCGAGAAGCTGCGCGAAGCCCGGCTGCGCAAGCTGGGGGTCGCGGCCGCCTGATCCAGGCGGTTCAATAGAAGGACACGGGTACGGGCATGCCGACGCACGCGGAAAAGAAGGTTCTTCCCTACACGCCCCAGCAGATGTACGACCTGGTCGCCGATGTGGAGAAGTATCCGGAGTTTCTGCCCTGGTGCCTCGCGGCCCGAATCCGCAAGCGCGAAGGCAATGTCATGTTCGCGGACCTGATCATCGGGTTCAAGATGGTCCGCGAACGCTTCACCTCACGGGTGGAGTTGAGTGCGCCAGCCTGCCGGATCGACGTGCAGTACACCGACGGGCCGTTCCAATACCTGAACAACCACTGGATCTTCAACGATCATCCCGGCGGCTGCTGCGTCGACTTCTTCGTCGATTTCGAGTTCCGCTCGAAGATGCTGCAGAAGATCATGGGTTTGCTGTTCAACGAGGCGGTGCGCCGCATGGTGCAGGCCTTCGAAACGCGGGCGGCCCAGCTTTATGGGCCGGGCCGGGTGACGCAGCCGGCCTGACGCCGGCTTGTACGCGGTTGCGTGGGTGGTCGGTCAGGTCTTGTCCGACCACAGCTCCCCGCCGCTGGCCCAATCGCTTTTCTTCACGTCCTGGAAGATGATGTCCACCGCCGACGGCGAGCAGCCGAGGACCTTCACGGTCGCTTCGGTCAGCGCCTTGGCGTATTCGCGTTTCTGCTCGACGGTGCGGCCTTCGAACAGCTGGATGTTGATGGTCGGCATCGGGTGATTTTCCTTGCTAGTGAAGAGTTTGCCGGCGTTTCTTCAGCGCAGGCTTCCGGTCGGGCGGGCCAGCCGCAGCCGTTCCAGCGCCGCCTGGACCGTCGCCATCCGCACGGCGTCGCGGTCGCCGGGGAAGGTATATTCCTTGGCCTTGGCCGCCCCGCCGCGCACGGCGGTGGCGACATAGACGCGGCCCACCGGCTTGGTCTCGGTCGCGCCGCCGGGACCGGCGATGCCGGTCACCGCCACCGTCACATCGGCCCGCGACTTCGCCAGCGCACCGACGGCCATGGCGACCGCCACCTCCGGGCTGACCGCGCCATGGGCGTGCAGCAGGCTGGCGGGAACGCCGAGCAGTTCGGTCTTGGCGATGTTGGTGTAGGTGACGAAGCCGCGGTCGACCACCTTGGACGAGCCGGCGATGTCGGTCAGCGCGCCGGCGATCAGACCGCCGGTGCAGGACTCGGCGGTCGCCAGCATGAAGCCGGCGAGGCCGTATTCGGCCAGCACCTGGGCGGAAAGCTCGCGGATGGGCTCGGGAAACATGACGGCCTCTCCCGGTTCGGACTGTTGGATTGGATGTTAACCGGGGAGCCGGATGGTCGCCACCGCTTGCGCGGCGATGCCCTCGCGCCGGCCGGTGAAGCCCAGCTGCTCGGTGGTCGTCGCCTTGACGCTGACCCGCCCGACCTCAATGCCCAGGATTTGGGCAATACGCTCGGCCATCGCGGCGCGGTGGGGGCCGACCTTCGGCCGTTCGCAGATGATCGTCACGTCGGCATGGGCGATGACGCCGCCGCGCTCCGCCACCAGATCGGCGGCATGGCGCAGGAACTTGGCGCTGTCGGCGCCGCGCCAGCGCGGGTCGGTCGGCGGGAAGTGGCTGCCGATGTCGCCGGCGGCCAGCGCGCCGAGGATGGCGTCGGTCAGGGCATGCAGGCCGACATCGGCGTCGGAATGGCCTTCCAGCCCGTGGTCGTGCGGCACGCGCAGGCCGCAAAGCGTGACGAAATCGCCATCGGTGAAGCGGTGGACATCGAAGCCGCTGCCGGTCCGCACATCCCACAGGCTGCTCATGATCGCGCGGGTGGCGCGGGTCAGGTCGTCGGGGGTGGTCACCTTGAAATTGTCCTCCTTGGACGGCACCAGGGCAACGGCAAGCCCGGCCCGCTCCGCCACCGCGGCATCGTCGGTCAGCGACAGGCCGGCGGCGGCGCGGTGCGCCTCCACAATGGCGGGGAAGCGGAAGCCCTGCGGGGTCTGCGCCCGCCACAGTCCTTCGCGGTCCACCGTGCCGGCGATGGCGCCGGCCCCTCCATTCCCGCTGCCGCGCTTGAGGGTATCGGCGACTGGCACAGCGGCGATGGCGCCCGGCGTGGTCTCCAGCGCGTCGATCACCGCGCCTATGGTGGCCGCGTCGATCAGCGGACGGGCGGCGTCGTGGATCAGTACGAGGTCAGGGGCGCCGTCGGCGGCGGCGAGAGCCTCCAGCCCGTTGCGCACCGAATCCTGACGGCTGGCGCCGCCGGCCACCGGATCGGGCAGGCCGAGGCCGGCAACGGCGGCGTCATAGGCCTCGCGCCAGGTCGGGTCGATGACCACGCGCACGCCGGTGACCTGGGGATGGCTCAGAAAAGCCTCCACCGTCCGGCGCAACACCGGCTTGCCGGCGAGTTCGAGATACTGCTTCGGCCGTTCGGCGCCGAACCGCTGGCCGGATCCGCCGGCGACGATCAGGGCGATGCAGGTGGGCGCGATGCAGGTGGGCATGAGGCAAACCGTAAGATATGATAGCCACTTGACGGAAACGTCGCGGAGCCTAGCCTGTCGCCGTGGTTCCGCCAAGTGCCGAGCCTTGCCACCTGCTACGCTCCGGATGATGTCCGGGGGCGGGCGGCATGATATGGCGGCACGTCATGGCAGCATGACGGCGGAAGGACGGGAGTGCATTCGGGTCCATGTCGCAGAACATTTTCTTGAGCCTGACGGCGCTGGTGGCCCTGTTGCCTGCCGCCTTCTATCCTTACCGGCGCATTGCCGGGCAGGGGGTGGAGGGGCGCGGCTGGTCCTTCTGGGGTGCGTTGCTGCTCGCCGCCGCCGGGCCGGGCATGTGGGCGATCCTGCAGGTCGCCGGCCAATGGCAGACCGGTTTCTCCACCGCGCTGTGGGTCACGACCGCCGCCTGCATGGCTCTGTTCATCGGGCTCAGCCTGCTCCATGACACGGCTTGGAGGCTGGCGCCGCTGCTGCTGCCCTATCTTCTGGCGGTCTGCCTGCTGGCGACGCTGACGGAGGATGCGCCGGCGCCGGTCCTGCGCGGCAATGCGCCGGGCGTGTGGATCGACCTGCACATCGCGGTGTCGGTCTTCACCTATGCCCTGCTGACCCTGAGTGCCGTGGCATCCTTCGCCGCGGTGATCCAGACGCGGGCGTTGAAGAGCAAGCGGCCGACCCCGCTCAGCCGCTTCCTGCCGCCGGTGGCGGAGAGCGAGCGGCTGCAGTTGCGACTGCTGATCGCGTCGGAGGTGATCCTCGGCGCCGGTCTCGCCACCGGCATGGCGGTGCTCTATTTCGAACAGGGGCTGCTGTTCCGCACCGATCACAAGACCCTGCTGTCGCTGGCGACCTTCATCGTCATCGGCGTCCTGCTGCTGGCCGAATACCGGACCGGCGTGCGCGGGCGGACGGCGGCGCGGACCATGCTGATCGTCTATCTGCTGGCGACGCTTGCCTATCCCGGCGTCAAGTTCGTGTCGAACGTGCTGATCGGCCAATGGGCTTGGAGTTGAGGGCGCATCCACCGCAAGCCGGTGGCGGAACATGGGTTTTGCCCCAAGCGTAAGCTTGGCCATTGGGCTTGCGATCGGGCTTCGCGCTTGCACACATCCGCAGCAGCGTGATAACTTGCACAAATTGGCGGCACTTTGTTGATTTGCCCATCAATCGGGCAGGTGAGAATGACCATACAAATCGGACCCATCACGCTCGCCGGACCGGTGATCCTGGCGCCCATGTCGGGTGTCTCCGACCTGCCGTTCCGCCGTCTGGTGAAGCGCGCGGGCTGCGGCCTTGTCGTGTCGGAGATGATCGCCAGCCAGGCGATGATCCGCGAGAATCGCCAGACCCTGCGGATGGTGGAGACCGAACCGGAAGAATTTCCGATGGCGGTCCAGCTCGCCGGCTGCGAGCCCGAGGTGATGGCGGAAGCGGCGAAGCTGAACCAGGACCGCGGCGCCGCAGTCGTCGACATCAATTTCGGCTGTCCGGTGAAGAAGGTGGTCAACGGCCACGCCGGCTCCTCCCTGATGCGGGACGAGGCGTTGGCCGGGCGGATCCTGGAGGCGGTGGTGAAGGCCGTCAGCATTCCGGTTACGCTGAAGATGCGGCTGGGTTGGGACGAGACCAACCGGAACGCTCCCAACCTCGCCCGCATCGCCGAGCAGTGCGGGATCAGGATGGTGACGGTCCATGGCCGCACCCGCATGCAGTTCTACACCGGCACTGCCGACTGGACCTATGTCCGCCATGTGAAGGAGGCGGTGTCGATCCCGGTGGTGGTCAACGGCGACATCGCCAGTTTCGAGGCGGTGGACAGCGCGCTTGCCGAATCCGGAGCCGACGGCGTGATGATCGGGCGCGGCAGCTATGGCCGGCCCTGGTTCCCGTCGCAGGTCATGCATTACCTGCGCACCGGCGAGAGGCTGCCCGATCCGCCGCTGCACGAGCAGATGACCACGCTGCTGGAGCATTTCGACAGCATGCTGAGCCATTACGGCACGGACGGCGGTATCAAGGTCGCCCGCAAGCATGTGTCCTGGTATTCGACCGGCCTGCGCGACTCCAACGAGTTCCGCCAGGAGGTCAACCGCTTGGCCGACCCCGACGCGGTGCGTGACCGCATCCGTGCCTTCTACGAACCGGCAATCGAAAGGATGGCCGCCTGATGGATCCCGTACCGATGACCGCCCCGGGCCAGCGTGGCCGCAACCGGTCGGGTGCCTCGCGGGCGCCCCGGCTGGATTCCCTGGTGGTGCTGAACAGCCTGCCCGATCCGGTGCTGGTGGTGGACGGCAATGGCGACATCCGCTTCGTCAATCTGGAGGGGCAGGAATTCTTCGACCTGTCCGCCAACGCCATGGAAGGCATGCCGCTGCCCGACCTGCTGCCGCCGGACAGTCCGGTGATGGGCCTGATCGAGCAGGTGCGCCGCGGCAGCCGCCGGGTGTCGCAGGACGGGGTCATCATCGACACGCCGCGCATCGGTCCGCACCATGTCACGGTGCAGGTGGCGACCATGGGCGACCCGCCCGACCATGTGGTGCTGACCATCCATGAGCGGTCGCTGGCCCGCAAGATCGACCATTCGCTGACCCACCGCCATGCCGCACGCTCCGTTACCGCCATGGCGGCGATGCTGGCGCATGAGGTGAAGAACCCGCTGTCGGGGATCCGTGGCGCCGCCCAGTTGCTGGAGGAGAACGCCAGCGACCAGGACCGGGTGCTGACCCGCCTGATCTGCGACGAGGCCGACCGCATCGTCGCATTGGTCAACCGGATGGAGGTGTTCTCCGATGAACGGCCGCTGGAACGCGCCGCGGTGAACATCCACACGGTCCTGGAGCATGTGCGCAAGGTAGCCCAGAGCGGGTTTGCCCGAAAAATACGCTTTGTCGAGCGTTACGACCCCTCGCTGCCTCCTGTTTACGGCAATCGCGACCAACTTGTGCAGGTTTTCCTGAATCTGGTGAAAAATGCGGCAGAAGCTGCACCGGAATCAGGCGGCGAAATCACCCTGATCACCTCCTATCAGCATGGCGTGCGCATGGCGCTGCCGGGCGGCGATGCGCGCCGGCATCTGCCCTTGCTGGTGACGGTGCAGGATAATGGCGATGGCATTCCGGAAGACCTGCAGTCCAACCTGTTCGATCCCTTCGTGACCAGCAAAGTGAACGGCACTGGCCTTGGTCTTGCATTGGTGGCGAAACTCATAGGCGATCATGGCGGAACCATCGAGTTCGACAGCCAGCCTCGCCGGACCGTCTTCAAGGTGTCGCTGCCGATGTACGATGATTCGAAATACGATGACTCGAAACCTTCCGGGGAGTCGAAGATTTCAGACGCTGGCTTGCAGTCCAAGGGCGGCCGGGGGAGTCGTTGATGAGCGCGGCGACCATTCTCATCGCGGATGACGATCGCGCCATCCGCACCGTCCTGACGCAGGCGCTCGCCCGGCTGGGGCACGAGGTGCGCACCACCGGCAATGCCGCCACGCTGTGGCGCTGGGTGGCGGACGGGCAGGGCGATCTGGTCATCACCGACGTGGTGATGCCGGACGAAAACGGCCTGGACCTGATCCCGCGCATCAAGAAGCTGCGGCCCGAACTGCGCGTCATCGTCATGAGCGCGCAGAACACGCTGATCACCGCGGTGAAGGCCGCGGAGCGCGGGGCCTTCGAATATCTGCCCAAGCCCTTCGACCTGAAGGAGCTGGTGTCGGTCGTCGAACGGGCGCTGAACACCAACACGCCGCCGGCGGCGATGCCCGGCGGCGACCTGGAAGGCGAGGAACAGCTGCCGCTGATCGGCCGCTCGCCCGCCATGCAGGAAATCTACCGGGTGCTGGCCCGCCTGATGGGCACCGACCTGACGGTGATGATCACCGGCGAGTCCGGCACCGGCAAGGAATTGGTCGCCCGCGCGCTGCATGATTACGGCAAGCGGCGCAACGGCGCCTTCGTCGCCATCAATATGGCCGCCATCCCGCGCGAGCTGATCGAGTCCGAGCTGTTCGGCCACGAGAAGGGTGCCTTCACCGGCGCCACCAACCGGTCGACCGGCCGGTTCGAACAGGCGCAGGGCGGCACCCTGTTCCTGGACGAGATCGGCGACATGCCGCTGGAGGCGCAGACCCGCCTGCTGCGCGTGCTGCAGGAGGGCGAATACACCACCGTCGGCGGCCGCACCGCGATCAAGACCGACGTGCGCATCATCGCGGCGACCCACCGCGACCTGCGCACCCTGATCCGCCAGGGCCTGTTCCGCGAGGATCTGTTCTACCGGCTGTGCGTGGTGCCGATCCGCTTGCCGCCGCTGCGGGAGCGGACGGAGGACATTCCGCTGCTGGTCCGCCATTTCCTCAATCTCGGCATCAGCCAGGGGCTTCCGGCCAAGAGCATCGATCAGGCGGCGATGGACCGGCTGAAGCGCTACCGCTGGCCCGGCAACGTCCGCGAGCTGGAGAATCTGGTCCGCCGTCTGGCCGCGCTCTATTCGCAGGAGGTCATCGGGCTGGACGTGGTCGAGGCGGAGCTTGCCGACGCCACCCCGGCCGCCCAGCCGGTGGAGGAGCCGCAGAGCGAGGGCCTGTCCTCGGCGGTCGAGCGACACCTGAAGGACTATTTCGCCGCCCATAAGGACGGCATGCCGTCCAACGGCCTGTACGACCGCGTGCTGCGCGAGATCGAACGGCCGCTGATCTCGCTCAGCCTGTCGGCGACCCGCGGCAACCAGATCAAGGCAGCCCAGCTGCTGGGTCTGAACCGCAACACGCTTCGCAAGAAGATCCGCGACCTGGACATCCAGGTGATGCGCGGCATCAAATAGACTGCTGCCGACCAGCCGATTGACGCCCCGCCGCCGCCGCAACCGACCCGTGCCAAAATTGTGACACAGCGTCGGTGCGGACGGCGCTGGACGAAAGACCAGCAACCGCCCGATGGCGCGCCGCGCCGGCTGGCCTAATCGGTCCTGTCCGAAAGGCAGATCCATTGCGGCTTGGCAGGGCCGCAACAGAGGTGTATCTTTCCGGCAACAGATCAGCGCCGGACCATGCCACCCATTTCCGACAACGCAGCAGCCGGCCAAAGGCCGGTCTGGCAGAAGATTCTCCACTGGTCCCGGCGGGTAGGCCTGGGCAAGCGGCTGGCTTTTGCCCTGTCGCTGGCAGCCTTGGCCGCCGGCTTCGCCACCTATGCGGCGATGACGGAAAGCGCGCCCTTCGGGCAGGCCAACCCGCGCACCGTCACGCTTCTGCTGACGCTCGACCTCGCGATCCTGCTGACGCTGGGCGTGCTGATCGCCCGGCGGATCGTCGCGATCCTGATCGGGCGGCGGCGCGGATTGGCGGGATCGCGGCTGCACACCCGGCTGGTTCTGGTGTTCAGCGTGCTGGCGGTGGCGCCGGCCATCATCATGACCGTCTTCTCCACCCTGTTCTTCTATGTCGGGGTGCAGAGCTGGTTCAGCGACCGCGTGCGCACGGCGGTCAATGAATCCCTGGTGGTCGCCAGCGCCTATCTGCACGAGCACCAGCAGAACATCCGCGCCGATGCCCTGGCGATGGCCAACGACCTGTCGCAGGAGGCGCGGCTTTCCAGCGACCCGGAGCGGTTCGAGCAGGTCGTCGCCACCCAGGCGATGCTGCGCGCCCTGTCGGAAGCCATCGTCTTCAACGGCACCACCGGCGCCATCGTCGCGCGCGCCGGCTATACCTTCACCCTGGAATTCGAACCGATCCCGGAAGACAAGATCCAGCAGGCCCGCAATGGCGAGGTCGCGCTGATCGTCAAGGAATCCGACGACCGCGTCCGCGCCCTGGTCAGCCTGGACCGGGTGTCCGACACCTTCCTCTATGTCGGCCGCATGGTGGAACCGCGGGTGCTCCAGCACATGGCCTCTGCCGAGGGGGCGGTGAAGGAATACACGGCGCTGGAGAACCAGCGCGGCAGCCTGCAGATCACCTTCACCCTGATCTTCCTGGTGGTGGCGATGCTGCTGCTGCTGGCGGCGGTGTGGGCCGGGCTGAATTTCGCCACGCGGCTGGTCCGCCCGATCAGCGCCCTGATCGGCGCTGCCGAGCGGGTGCGCGCCGGTGACCTGACCGTTCGCGTCTCCGAGCCGCCGGGCGAGGACGAGTTCGTGCTGCTGTCCCGCGCCTTCAACCGCATGACCACGGAAATCGAGGGGCAGCGGCGGGAACTGCTGTCGACCAACCGGCTGCTGGACGAGCGGCGCCGCTTCACCGAGACGGTGCTGTCCGGCGTGTCCGCCGGCGTGCTGGGCGTGGATGCCGACGGCGTCATCAACCTGCCGAACCTGTCCGCCGCCCGGCTGCTGGGCGAGGAGGATCCGGAGCGTCTGGTCGGCATGTCGCTGGTCGAACTGCTGCCGGACATCGGCGACCTGCTGGAGAATGCGCCGAAGAAGCCGGGCCGCGTCGTGCAGGACCAGATCCAGATCCGCCGTCCGGGCAAGCCGACCTTGACCCTGCTGGTCCGCATCGCGGCGGAGGTGCGCGCCGGCGAGGTGCGCGGCTATGTCGTCACCTTCGACGACATCACCGAACTGGTGTCGGCCCAGCGCAAGGCGGCCTGGGCCGACGTGGCGCGCCGCATCGCGCACGAGATCAAGAATCCGCTGACGCCGATCCAGCTGTCGGCCGAACGGCTGCGCCGCAAATACCTGAAGGAGATCTCCAGCGATACGGAGGTCTTCACCATGTGCACCGACACCATCGTCCGGCAGGTCGACGACATCCGCCGCATGGTGGACGAGTTCTCCGCCTTCGCGCGGATGCCGCAGCCGGTGATGAAGCCGGTCAACATCAACGATCTGGTGCGGCAGGCGGTGTTCCTGCAATCCAGCGCCCATACCGGCAAGATCCGCTTCGACACCCGGCTGCCGTCCGGGCCGCTGACCGTGGCGTGCGACAGCCGGCAGATCTCCCAGGCGCTGACCAACCTGCTGCAGAACGCGGCGGACGCCATCGAAGGGCGCACGCCGCCCACCGACGGGTCGGACCTGCCGCCCGGCGAGGTGGCGATCGCGGTGGAGGACGACGGCGAGAAGGTCGTCGTCACCGTCGAGGACAACGGCAAGGGCCTGCCCGGCGGCGAACAGCGCGACCGTCTGACCGAACCCTATGTGACGACGCGGGCCAAGGGCACCGGGCTGGGGCTCGCCATCGTCAAGAAGATCATGGAGGACCATGGCGGCGTGCTGACCCTGGAGGACCGCGAAGGCGGGTCCGGGGCGCGCGTGACCCTGGTCATTCCACACCCGGTTGCGGTCGCGAACGACGCGGGCGGCCGTGACGACAGGCCGGCGGAGACCGGCGGAGAGATGAGGCACGAAGCCCATGGCGCATGACATTCTGATCGTCGACGACGAAGCCGATATCCGGATGCTGATAGCCGGCATCCTGAACGACGAAGGCATCAAGACCCGCGAGGCCGCCGACGCCGATCAGGCCTTCGCCCAGGTGGCGGCGCGCCGGCCGAGCCTCGTCGTGCTCGACATCTGGCTGCAGGGCAGCAGGCTGGACGGCCTGCAGATCCTGGAACAGCTGATGCGGGACCACGGCAACCTCCCGGTCATCATGATCTCCGGCCACGGCAACATCGAGACCGCGGTCCAGGCGATCAAGGTCGGCGCCTACGACTTCATCGAGAAGCCGTTCAAGGCCGACCGGCTGCTGCTGATGGTGGACCGCGCCATCGAGGCGGCGCGGTTGAAGCGCGAGAACCAGGAACTGAAGCTGCGCGCCGGCGGCGACGTCGAGTTGATCGGCCGCTCATCGGCGGTCAATCAGGTGCGCCAGTCCATCGACAAGGTGGCGCCGACCGGCAGCCGCGTGCTGATCTCCGGCCCGCCCGGCGCCGGCAAGGAGGTGGTCGCGCGCCTGATCCATGCCCGCTCGCGCCGGGCCAGCGGCCCCTTCGTCGGGCTGAACTGCGCCACCATGCGGCCGGAGCGGCTGGAGATGGAACTGTTCGGCACCGAGGCCGGCGTCGACGGTCCCGGCCGCAAGATCGGCACCTTCGAGCAGGCCCATGGCGGCACGCTGCTGCTGGACGAGGTCGCCGACATGCCGCTGGAAACCCAGGGCAAGATCGTCCGCGCCCTGCAGGAGCAGGTGTTCGAGCGCGTCGGCGGCGGCCAGCGGGTCGAGGTCGACGTGCGCGTCATCGCCACCTCCAACCGCGACCTGCAGGCGGAGATCGAGCAGGGACGTTTCCGCCAGGACCTGTTCTACCGCCTGTCGGTGGTGCCGATCCGCGTGCCGTCACTGGCGGAGCGGCGGGAGGACATCCCGGTGCTGGCCCGCCATTTCATGCAGCGCTCCGCCGAGGCGTCGGGCCTGCCGGTCCGCGAGTTCGGCGAGGACGCGATGGCGGCGCTCCAGGCCTATGACTGGCCGGGCAACGTGCGCCAGCTGCGCAACGTGGTGGACTGGCTGCTGATCATGGCCCAGGGCGACGCGAAGGAGCCGATCCGCGCCGACACCCTGCCGCCGGAGATCGGCGCCATCACGCCGACGGTCCTGAAATGGGACAAGGGCGGCGAGATTATGGGCCTGCCGCTGCGCGAGGCGCGCGAGGTGTTCGAGCGCGAATATCTGCTGGCACAGGTCACCCGCTTCGGCGGCAACATCTCCCGCACCGCGTCCTTCGTCGGCATGGAGCGCTCCGCCCTTCACCGCAAGCTGAAGTCGCTGGGCGTCCATGGCAGCGAAAAGGGGAAAATGTTCATCGAGTGATCGGCGCCATCGCACGACGGCAATCACTTCTCAGTCCGTCCGTCATTCCCGCGAAGGCGGGAGTCCAGCGTTTGCACAGGAGTGACTGTGGGACAGCCTGGATCCCCGCTTTCGTGGGGATGACCTCCACGTGAGGGCGGCTTCGTGCCGCCATTCCCACGCCTATTGGAGCATCTCCTTGTCCGCCCCCATCACCCTGCCGCGCGCCGTCATCTATGACTGGGACAATACCCTGGTCAGCAACTGGGACACCGTGCGCGCGGCGCTGAACCATGCGCTGGTGTCCTTCGGCCTCGACCCCTGGAGTGCCGAGGAGGCGCGCGAGCGGATCAAGGCATCGTTGCGCGACAGCTTCCCCCGCATCTTCGGCGAGCGCTGGACCGAGGCGCGCGACCTGTTCTACGGCTATTTCGCAGCCCACCATCTGGACGGACTGAAGCCGCTGCCGGGCGCGGAGATTCTGCTGCGCCATTTGCACGAGCGCGGCGTCTATCAGGCCGTTGTCTCCAACAAGAACGGCAGGTTCCTGCGGGCGGAGGCCGATGCGCTGGGCTGGAGCCGCTATTTCGGCAAGCTGGTCGGCGCACAGGATGCCGAGTTCGACAAGCCGCACATCGCCCCGGTGCGGATGGCGCTGGAGCCGGCGGGGATCGCGCCGGGTGCCGATATCTGGTTTCTCGGCGATGCCGACATCGATATGGAATGCGCCCATGGCGCCGGACTCGTTCCGGTGCTAATAGGGCTGGGCGAGGGGAGCGGCTTCGACCGTTTCCCGCCCGCCCATCGCCACACCGACTGTACGGCGCTGCACCGCGTCCTGTATGGCTTGGTGGAAGGCAATGGTGATACCATATCCCTGCAAACGGCTGTCGAGACGGTACCAACGCGCACCATACCTGCACCGTGAAACGGGGAGCGGACCGCCTGACGAAGGGGTCCCAAGAACATTGAAGAAGGGGGCATGAAAAATGTCTGAAAAAAGCCAAAACGTGCAGGACGTGTTTCTCAATCACGTCCGTAAGAACAAGACTCCCGTAACCGTCTTTCTCGTGAACGGCGTGAAACTCCAGGGCATTATTACTTGGTTCGACAACTTCTCGGTACTTCTGCGGCGCGACGCGCATTCCCAGCTCGTCTACAAGCACGCAATCTCGACGGTCATGCCGGCCCATCCCATTCAACTTTTCGAGCCGCCCAAGGAAGGTGAAAGCGTCTGATCCCTTGACCAATGGTAACGGCGCGGCCCCTGAAGGCGCCGCGCGGGCCATCGTGGTCCACCCTGTCCTCCGCAGCGAGGCGGACGGGGACATGCGCCCTCCCGAATCCCGGCTCGAGGAGGCGGTCGGTCTAGCCCAGGCCATTCAGCTGGACGTGGTCCATGCCGAATGCGCCAAGGTGAACCGGCCGCAGCCATCGACCCTGCTCGGCTCCGGCACGGTGGAGCAACTGGCACAGGTGGTGGAGGAGAGCGAGGCGACCCTCGTCATCCTCGACCATGCCCTGTCGCCGGTCCAGCAGCGCAACCTGGAACGGTCGCTGAAGGCGAAGGTCATCGACCGCACCGGTCTGATCCTGGAGATCTTCGGCGCCCGCGCCCGGACGCGGGAAGGCATGCTGCAGGTCGAGCTGGCGTCCCTGACCTACCAGAAATCCCGGCTGGTGCGGTCCTGGACCCACCTGGAACGGCAGCGCGGCGGCTTCGGCTTCCTCGGCGGCCCCGGCGAATCGCAGCTTGAGCTTGACCGCCGCCTGATCGGCGATCGGATCATCAAGATCAAGAAGGAACTGGAGGAGGTGCGGCGCACCCGTGGCCTGCACCGCAAGGCGCGCGCCAAAGTGCCGTACCCGGTGGTGGCGCTGGTCGGCTACACCAACGCCGGCAAATCGACGCTGTTCAACCGGCTGGCGAATGCGGATGTGTTCGCCCAGAACCTGCTGTTCGCCACGCTCGACCCGACCATGCGGCAGGTGACGCTGCCGTCGGGGCGCAAGGTGATCCTGTCGGACACGGTCGGCTTCATCTCCGACCTGCCGCACGGCCTCGTCGCCGCCTTCCGCGCCACGCTGGAGGAGGTGGACGCCGCCGACATCATCCTGCATGTCCGCGACATCGCCCACATCGACAGCGAGGCCCAGAAGGCCGACGTCCACGAGGTGCTGTCGGACATGGGCATCGACCCGGAGACGGACGACCGGGTGATCGAGGTGCTGAACAAGATCGATGCTCTGGACGAGGAAAGCCGCGCGGCGGTCCTGGCCCAGACCGGGCGCAATCCGCGCGCCGTGGCGGTCTCGGCCCTGTCGGGGGAGGGGATCGACGACCTCGATCGCCTGCTCGACCAGCGGATGAACGTCAACCGGCAGGTCGTCGACCTGTCCGTCGACCTTGGCGACGGGGCGGCGCTCGCCTGGCTCTATGCCAGGAGCGAGGTTCTCGACCGGCGCGACGACGAGGAGCATGCGCATCTGCAGGTCTCCATCGACCCCGTCGATCTCGCCCGTTTCGAGAAGCGGTTCCAGCCGGCCGAACAGCCGACCGAGCAGGTCCAGTCGCAACCTTAGGCGGCGCGGGCCTGTACTCCTGGCCGAAGGAAGGGGGTGCGACACCGGGTCTATGACCTGTTGCACCCCACTCCGGTCTTACGACGAATGCGGCGTGGTTATTTCCCCGTTGGGGTCCGATTATGGGAACGGAGCGGTGCGCTCCCCCATCAGGAGGACTGCCAATGCGGTTGCAAACCGATCCGTCGTGCTTTTCGATCACGGCTTTCCTCGCCGATCAGGTTGCTATCGTCGCCCGTCAGGAAAAGCTGCCGCCTGGCGCCGCATTGTTGCGGTTGCAGGAGCTTTCGCGCACCCCCGAAGGCCGTGCGACCCTGATGAGCCTGATCGAATCCGCCGCCCAGCGGGAGCCGAATGCCGAAGAAGCCGCGAAGATCGATGCGATCTGCCGTGAGCTGGCTGCCTGGGGCTATGGCGGCTTCACCGGCGGAACCCGCCACGACCCCCATCACGACCACCGCGCCGCAGCCTGACGGTGATTTGACACATGCTTGAGGGATGACTGCGCAGGCGATGACGGGCCATAATGGGCCGTTCGCCATCGCCGCGGTCCCGTCGTGCTCCGTTCCCCTTCCCGTACCGTCCTGACCGGCGCCGGCCGCCTATTCCCGGCGCTGCTGATCCCGGCACTGCCGCTGCTTCTGGCAATTGCCCAGCCGGTGGCGGCCGAGCCGGTGCGTTACGGAATGCCGCTGCCGCCCGGATATGTCGAGGAACCGGCGGTGCCGCCCGAGGATCCGCTTCCCCCTCCGCCGAAGCCCTTGCCGTTGGCACCCGACGAACCGCTGATCGTCGCGCCGGATGCTGCGGAACTGTTGAAGGACTGCAAGCAGCAGGCCTTCACCGACTGTTTCCGCCTGTGGCAACCGCCCCCGCCTCCTCCTCCGGAACCTGAAAAGGAAACCGCGGGCCCTCCGCCACCGCCCCCGCCGCCGGACCCCAAAGCGCCGCGTGAGCCGGCACGGGGTGGCCCGGTGCCGCCCCCGCCGCCCGATCCCGCCAAGGAGGCCGCTGCCGCCGCCGCCGACCGCGCCACCTTCGATGCGCTGTCGAAGGCGCTGAAGGACAGCGGGCTGGACGGCAGGGTTCTGTTGACCGACCCGAAGGGCGGCGATCCCGTATTGAAACTGGACGGCGCGCCCGGCAGCCAGCCGGCGGCGAAGCGCTGAACCGCCATCACCTCAAGCAATCAGGAACCTTCCGACCATGACGGGTTTCCCGCTTCCCGACATCGACCAGGTTTCCGACCTGATCCGCTCCGTCGCACGGACGGAGATCATGCCGTATTTCCAGAAGCTCGACGCATCGGGCATCCGGCAGAAAACCGGCCCGACCGACCTCGTCACGCTGGCGGACGAGGCGGCGGAGCGGGCCTTGACCCCGGCGCTGTCCGCCCTGCTGCCGGGCAGCCGCGTCATCGGCGAAGAAGCGGCATCGGAGGACGAGCGCGTGCTCGACCGCATCCATGGCGACGATCCGGTGTGGATCATCGATCCGGTGGACGGCACCATCAATTTCGCCCAGGGCCGGCCGATGTTCGCGGTGATCGTGGCGCTTGCCTGGAAGGGCGAGACGGTCGCCGGCTGGATCCACGATCCGGTCGATGGCCGGATGGCGATGGCGGTGAAAGGGCAGGGTGCACGGCTGAACGGCAGCGGCGTCCATGTCGCGCCGGCCGTGCCGCTGCCGCGGATGGTTGGCGCGCTGTCGACGCGCTTCTGCCCCGAGGAGATGGGGCGGCAGTTGGAGGAGCGCAGCGCCGGACTGGGCGAGCGCGTGTGCCTGTCGAGCGCCGCGCAGGAGTATCTGCGGCTGCTGGAGGGGCGGGCGCATTACTCGCTCTATCACCGGCTGATGCCGTGGGATCATGCGGCCGGGGTGCTGATGCATGCGGAGGCCGGCGGTTATTCGGCGCTGATCGACGGCACGCCCTACCGGCCGGGGTTGTTGCGCGGCAGCATCCTGCTGGCGCCCGACCGCGAAAGCTGGCAGGCGCTGCGCGGGCAGCTTTTTGGGTGAGTTGAGTGGTTAGGGGCGTGGTTGCCCCCACCCCAACCCTCCCCCGCTGGGCGGGGGAGGGTTGGGGTGGGGGCAACCACCGCAACCATCCTCCCCGCAACACCTCAATGCGTCAGCAGTGCCGGAAGGGTCAGCCCTTCCAGCACCGTGCGGGTGGCGCCGCCCAATACCAGTTCGCGCAGACGGGAATGGCCGTAGGCGCCCATCACCAGCAGATCGGCGCCCTGGTCGCCGCAGCAGGACAGGATCATGTCGCCGACCTCGCCACCCGACGCGATGACCGATTGCGGGCGGGCGGCGATGCCGTGGCGGTGCAGCCAGTCGACCAGATCGGCGGCATCGTTGCTGTGCTGGCCCGGCGGCTCGACCGACAGGACGGTGACGGAGTCTGCCGTTTCCAGGAAGGGCATCGCGGCACGGACGGCGCGGGCCGATTCGGGACTGTTCTTCCAGGCGACCAGCACATGGCGGCCGATGGGGGCCGCGGCCGGCTGCTTCGGCGGCAGAACCAGCACCGGGGTGGGGGTCTCCAGCGGCAGGCGGTCGGGGATGTGGTGCAGCGACACCCTTTCGCCCGCCCGCACCGCGGCCGACTGCGCCACCACGATCAGATCGGCGTAGGAGGCCCGCTCCGCCAGCAGATCGACGTGATCGCCTTCCTCGATCGTCCAGTCGAAGGACAGGCCGTCGAGCGCTTGGCGCACCTCCCGCTCGATGCGTTCGGCATTCTCGTGAGCGATGGCGGTGGCTTCCGCCATGTAACCGTAGGAGGCGGCGCGGCCGGTGGCGCCCGCCGGCATCGACACCGGGGTGGCGATGTAGAGCGCCTGGATATGGGCGGAGAAGCGCTTGGCCAGGGCGGCGGCCACCGCCAGACGGCTGGCGTGGGCGTCGTCGTTGGCCATGTGCAGCAGGATGGTCTTGATCGGCATGCCCTCGCGTCTCCCAATCTTATGCTTTGGCCCGCCATTGGCCCGACAGTGGGCCGGCGGAGCGCTTTCCTTCCAGATAACGCTCCGCCACGACGAATGGCAATGTCTGCAAGCAGATGGGGTTACTTGACCACGACCGCATAGTGGTCGAGCGGCGCCACCGCCTTGATCAGGCCGCGCGCCTTCAGGAACTCGGCGAAGCGGGTGTAGCGCTCGGCATCCAGCGCCGCCGGGCTGTGGGAGAAGCGCGGCAGCGTGTCGGCCCAGGCGCGGCGGTTCAACTCGTCGTTCAGCTCCGGCCGGCCCTTGACGAAGGCGGCCTGCGATTCCTCCGGATGATTCAGGATGTAGAGCGTCGCGCGCTCCACCGCCGCCAGGAAGCGCTTGAAGCGCGGGTCGTTCGCCTTGTCCTTGCGGGCGACCAGGATCAACTCGTCATAGGGCGGCACCCCTTCCTCCTCCGGGTAGAAGGCGCGGCCGGGGTGCTTCTCGATCTCCATCTGGTTCAGCTCGAAGTTGCGGAAGGCGCCGATCACGGCATCGACCTGCCCCGACAGCAGCGACGGCGAGAGCGAGAAGTTGACGTTCACCAGCTCGACGTCCTTCAGGCTCAGCCCTTCCTTCTCCAGCATGGCGCCGAGCAGGGCGTCCTCGAAGCCGGCGATGGAATAGCCGACCTTGCGGCCCTTCAGGTCCTTCAGCGTCTTCACCGCCCCGTCGCGCAGCACGACGACGGAGTTCAGCGGCGTCGACACCAGCGTGCCGATGCGGACCAGCGGCAGCCCCTCGTCCACCTGCAGGATCAACTGCGGCTGGTAGGAGACGGCAATGTCGGCGCCGCCGGCGGCGACCAGCTTCGGCGGATCGTTGGGGTCGGCCGGAGCGGTCAGCGTCACGTCCAGCCCGGCGTCCTTGAAGAAGCCCTTTTCCTGCGCCACCACCAGCGGGGCGTGGTCGGGGTTTACGAACCAGTCCAGCATCACGGACAGCTTGTCCTGGGCCAGGGCCGGAAGCGAGGTCATCAGGCTGGCGGCCATCAGGCCGGCGGCGAACATGTGCTTCATTGGCAGGTGCTTCATCGGGTGTCTCTCCCCCTTCGAGGGTTGGCGTCTTAAGGGTTGGCGTCTTCGGCAGGTTGGGTATCGGGTTGCCAGGGCAGGGCGCGGCGGGCCAGCGCATCGACGGCGGCGTACAGCGTCACCGCGAACAGCCCCAGCACCAGGACGGCGGCGAACAGAAGGTCGATCTGCATGCGGGCGTTGGCATGCAGCATCAGATAGCCGAGGCCGGAGGACGACCCCACCCACTCGCCGATCACCGCGCCGATGGGCGCCACCGCGGCGGCGACGCGCACGCCGGACCAGAAGGCGGGCAGAGCGGCCGGCAGGCGGATGCTCCACAGTATGGCGGCGGGGGAGGCGCCCATGGTGCGGGCAAGGTCGAGCCAGCCGGGATCGGTGCGCCGCAGCCCGTCGAACAGCGCGGTCGTCACCGGGAAATAGATGACCAGCACCGCCATCGCGATCTTGGAGGCCATGCCGTAGCCCAGCCACAGGACCAGCAGAGGCGCCAGGGCGAAGACCGGAATCGCCTGACTGACCAGAAGCAGCGGCATCAGCCAGCGCCGGGCGGTGCGGAAGCGCGCCAGCAGCAACGCGCTGACCCCGCCCAGCGCCACGCCGGCCACCAATCCGATCAGGATCTCCGACAGGGTGGTCAGGCCGTGGGTCAGCAACAGGGGCGCCTGCCTCTGCATCGCGTCGGCCACCGCCAGCGGGCTGGGCAGCAGGTAGCGCGGCAGGCCGGTGGCCCAGACCAGCGCCTGCCAGGCGGCAACCAGCACCAGCAGGGTGACCACGGCGCGCAGCAGCGCCTTCATTCCGCCAGCCTCCGCAGCAGTTCGGCTTGATGCGCCAGCAGGCCGGGATCGTCGACGCGGCGCGGCACCGGGCCCAACGGCTCCAGCGCCGGCCCCATCGCGGCGGGACGGCCGGTCATCACATGCAGGCGGTCGCCGATGCGCAGCGCCTCCAGCGGGTCGTGGGTGACCATCAGGACGGTACGGCCGGCCAGCGTCTCCGCCGCCGTTTCCTGCAGCCGCAGCCGGGTGATGGCGTCGAGCGCGGAGAAGGGCTCGTCCATCAGCACCAGCGGCTTGTCCTCCATCAGCGTGCGGGCCAGCGCCACCCGCTGCCGCTGCCCGCCGGACAGGGCGGCCGGGCGGTCGCGCTCCCGCCCTGCCAGACCGACGCGGTCCAGCAATGCGCGGGCCTGCTCCACCCGCGCCGGATCGGGGCGGCGGTGGCGCAGACGGTCGCCCAGGAGGACATTGTCGAGGACGGTCAGCCAGGGAAGCAGAAGGTCCTGCTGCGCCATGTAGGCGATGCGGCCGGCCAGCGGCAGTCCATCGCCGGTGACGACTTGCGTCGGTGGTTCCGGCTCGGCCAGACCGGCGAGGATGCGCAGAAGCGTGGTCTTGCCGACGCCGCTCGGTCCCAGCAGGCAGGTGGTCCGGCCGGCCGGCAGTTCCAGCGTCAGGTCCGAGAACAGCAGCGTGCCGCCATAGGTCAGCCGGGCGCGCGAGATCGTCACCGAAAGCGGCGTCATCGCAAGCATCGGGGCTAGCATGTCGTTCTGTCGAAAAAGGAGAGGGTGCGGTCCCGCATCACTGATCCCTACGCCGGCATGAACCGGATCAGGTTCCAGGGGTCGTCCCGCAACAGGACCTCTCAGCCGCCCATCGGCTCCCCCCAGTGAAGGCGGCGACTATAGGCGCGGACGATCCGTGACCGCAAGCATTGCCGGATCGGAGTTCCGGACCTTGGAAGCCGGCCCATGGAAGCCGGTCCCTGGAAGCAGGCGCTTGACCGGAGCGTGGCCGCGCCTAGTTTCTGGCGGGCATCATGGAGTGCCAGCCCTGACCACGCCCTTTCGCACCCCGCTGTTCATCGGCGGCGAGATCTATCGCGGCTCGACCTATGGGCCGAAACATCCGCTGGCGATCCCGCGCGTCTCGACCGCCATCGACCTCAGCCGCGCCATGGGATGGCTGCCGGACGAGGTCTATCTGGACACCCATGTGGCGAGCGAACGGGAATTGGCACGCTTCCACACCGCCGATTACATCGCGGCGCTGAAACGGGCGGAGGCCGAACAGCGGGTGGATGAGGCCACTGCCGCCCGCCACAATCTCGGCAAGCTGGAGAATCCGATCTTCGCCGAGATGTACCGGCGGCCGGCCCACAGCAGTGGATCGGCGTTGCAGGCGGCCCGGATCCTGGGCGACCGGCCAGCCGGTCTGGTCTATGCGCCGGCGGCGGGGACCCACCATGCGCGGCCCGACCGGGCCAGCGGATTCTGTTACTTCAACGCGCCGGTGCTGGGCATCCTGGAACTGCTGGACCATGGGCTGGAGCGGGTGCTCTACGTCGATCTCGACGCCCATCATGGCGACGGGGTGGAGGAGGCCTTCGCCGACGACGACCGGGTTCTGACGATCTCCATCCATGAGGATGGCCGCTGGCCCTACACCGGCAAGGCGGAGGACCGCGCCGGCGGGATGGCCCGCAACCTTCCGGTGCCGCCGGGCTTCAACGACAGCGAGATGGAGCATGTGATGGAGGCGGCGGTGCTGCCGCTGGCCAGTGCCTTCCGTCCGCAGGCGATGGTGATCCAGACCGGCGCCGACGCGCTGGCCGAAGACCCGCTGAGCCGGCTGGAGCTGTCCAACCGCGCCCTGTGGGATGCGGTTGCGGCACTGCTGCCGCTGGCGCCGCGGGTGCTGGTGGTGGGCGGCGGCGGCTATAACCCCTGGTCGGTCGGGCGCTGCTGGGCCGGGATCTGGGCGGTGATGAACGGCATCGACCCGGCAATCAAGCCAACGGCGGAAGCGGAGACGGTGCTGCGCGCCCTGACCTGGAGCCGCGCCGCCGGCCGCAATCCGCCGGAACACTGGTTCACCACGCTGGGCGACGAACGGCGGCCGGGGACGGTCCGCGACACGGTGAAACGGGTGGCGGAGATGGCGCTGTCCTGATCCGCGGCGAATCGTTTCATTTGGGACGATTTTCGAACCAAGCCGTTACGATTCGTTGACGGACCTGGATTGTTCGGTGATCCTCATTCCACTGCGCCGGTGCAGCTTCCGCGTCGGTTGACGTTGGATCGGAGCGTGCTTGGGCCGGGCTTTGGTAGGAGAATGGGCGGGCGGATGTCGAACACGACGCTGTTCCTGATCGCCATCGTCATCATCATGCTGGCCGCTGTACCGGTCGCCATGATGCTGAAGGATTTCCTGCCGAACATCATGGAAAAGAGCAGCGGTCTGGAGCAGATCGAGAACCGCGTCTATGTGCTGCATGCGGAATCGCAGGAGCTTCAGAACCGGGTCAACCAGCTGGTTCAGCGCCGCAACAGCCAGTCCTCCGACCGCAGCCGGCTGGAAAGCGACATCCGCAAGGCGGAGAAGCAGATCCGCGACCTGGCCGAGCAGCCGCCGATGTTCGTGCACGAGGTCGGCGACC
Source organism: Azospirillum oryzae (assembly GCF_008364795.1). Taxonomy (GTDB): domain Bacteria; phylum Pseudomonadota; class Alphaproteobacteria; order Azospirillales; family Azospirillaceae; genus Azospirillum; species Azospirillum oryzae. The sequence continues at coordinate 345,084 of NZ_VTTM01000001.1, forward strand.
CGCAGGCGGGCCTGATGAAGTTCGTCGCCACCGTCACGCAGGAGAAGGCGTCGGCCGCCGCAAGGGCCGCCGGCGACCGCGGGCCCGTGAACCCGATCTGGCGCTGCGCCAACGTGGCGGAGGTGTGGGCCTCCAGCTTCGATGAGGCGAAGCAGATGTGCGACGTCGCCTTCCCCTTCAAGCTTGGGTTCCAGAAGACCTTCATGCGCGGCGACGCGAGGACCGGCGGCAAGGGGGGCGTACCGGTGCCGCCCGCCACCGCCCGCGCCAAGGCTGGCGCTGCCACATGATGATCAACTTCATCATCGTGCTGGCGATCGTCGCCATCGGCGCATGGCTCGGAAATGTGCTGATGACCGTGGAACAGCGGGTGTCGCAGGCGCGCCAGCGCGTGCGCGGCGTGCGCAACAGGCTGGACAAGCTGGACGCCACCATCCACCGCCTGCACCGCGAGGAGGAAAACCTTCATGCCGAGATCGAGGAGCTGACGCGGGACATCGTGGAACTGCGCAAGAAGCAGGTCGAAGTGCAGCAGCGCCTGACCGAAGCGCAGTCGAAGCGACGCCCACAGATTCTGATCCTGACCGACCGGCGCAATCCCGGCGACAAGGAATGGCTGGTGACCGTGGTGAACCAGCAGATCGGCGAGATCGACGCCACCCACCCGCTGGCCGTCGAATGGGCACGCGGACGCAATTATCTGGTTTGGGCCGAATCCGACCGCGAGGCGGCCGAACGCGCCAACCGCCGGTTCAGCGCGCGTCCCGGCTATCAGGTGCGGTCGGTGGCGCCGGTCAAGGAAGACCTCTACAGCCCCAGCGCCGCCCGCAGCGCGGCCTAGAGACGGAAAAGCCCTTCTCCCAGGGTGGGAGAAGGGCTTCCGGAAGCAGAAAACAGCCCGACCTGTCGGTCCAGCCTCAGCGCGCCTTGGCGGTGGCCGGGGTCTGGCGGAAGGCGTCGTGCAGGTAGGGCGAGAGCGCCTGACGCATGTTGCGCAGCCATTCGTGAATGATGATCAGCGAGCGCGAGGCGACCGGCGGCGTCATGCCCAGCTTCACCAGATCCTCGCGGGTCATCGTCGCCACCTGATCCAGGCGGTGCCCGGTCAGGCGCGCCCAGGCCGGAGCGGTGCAGGGCTGCATGGAGATGACCTGCAGGCCCTCGCGCTCCACCATCTCCGCCTTGCGGCGGGCATACTGGCTGTCCTCCAGCTGGGAGAAGGGACCGGAGAAGCCGTTCTCGACCAGGACGCGCTTGGCCTTCGGGGCGATGGTCGCCACCCGCTCCAGCGTCGTCATGCCGGTGGACAGCGAGGCGAGATCGACGGTCACCGGGACCATGAAGGTCAGCCGTTCGCCTTCTCCGACGTAATAGTCGAAGCCCGACACCTCGGCCCAGTTGAAGAACCACTGCGAGATGTTGCCGCCGAAGTCGTACAAACGGCCGCCGCGCTGCAGCTCCGGGCCGATGAGGTCCCAGAACTCGTAGAAGCCGTCACCCGACCCCATCATGTTCATGAAGTCCTGGGTGATGCGGCGATGTTCGACCACGTCCGGGCCGAACAGGCGGGCGAGACGCTCGTTCACCTCGTACTCGACGACCTTCAGCTGCAGGCCTTCCAGCATGGCGGTCGCCATCAGGTGATGGGACAGCAGCGTCTTGCCGACGCCGCCGCGGTCATTGAGGACGAAGATCGTGCCCAGCATGCGATCGCCTTTCCAGTATGCGTTCGTTGATTCGTCTTGGGTCGTCGTGGGAGGCACAGGCGGGGACGCCGGCGAACCGGTGTCCCGCACAGCCGCCGCGGGGGTCTGGTAGGAGGCCGGCTGTGGTTCCGGCTTGGAGATCTTGGAGGCGGAAGAGACGTCTTGCGTCACGCTGTCGTCGGCGCCGCTAATCTCCGCCGGCCCCTCTTCGGCAACCGGGGGCGCCGGGGCGAGCAGGTCCGGGGCGGAGGAGGCGGGGGCGGCTTTGGCCTCGTCCGCCTGCGGCGGCGCCGCGGCGACATCGGATTCCGGCAATGCGGGCTCCGGCAATGCCGACTCCGGCTCTTCCGTTGCCGGCTCCTCCACCGCCACCGCTTCCGCGGCGGCGTCCTGGACGGCTTCTTCGGCGGCCTCCGCCGCAGGTTCCGGCTCAAGAGCCGGCGCCTCGTCCGCAGCTTCCGGATCGGAGCCGGCTTCTTCGTCCTCCTCCGCATCGTCGTTCAAACCGGCGGACAACGCGGCTTCGTGAACGGCGGCCAGCGTTTCCGCCGGCATGACGGAGACGCCGGCATGGTCCTCGGCAGCCTCGCCGCGCCCCTCGTTCCCGACAAGGAAGAAGGCGGATCGCAGGGTGACGGGCGAAATCGGCTGGTTGTCGCGGGCGGTCACGCCCAGCTTCGCCAGCAGATCGGAGATCTCGGCCCAGGACAGGCCGCGTTCGCGCATCAGCCCGATGTCGGCGTAGCTTTCGCGCACCGCCTGCATGGCGCTGCGGTTGCCAGCCGGGCGATCGGCAAGGAGCCGTTCAAGTTCCGAGCGGTCGATCGACACCGTATGGGATTCCGGCAAGATGAAATGGCGGCGGGGAAGCGCCTGGATGTTGGATCGCAAGGAATCCATTCCCCTGGGGCCGAAAAAATAGTACAAGCGGCCATCACGCGCAAACGGTTTCCAAACGACATCAACGGCGCTAAACATCGTTGCCCGATCAGGGGCGGGCCGTGACTGGTGCAACTTCGCCGACGTTCCGGCAGTTGGCGCCATCATGTCGGCTTTTGGAACCGGCTGTCGGTTGCGCGGGTTGCCATAGGGGGGCACTGCCGCATCATGCCGGCCGGGCGCCTTCATCGGGCTGGGCTTGGAACCGGGGTAAGGCCAAGATGCCTCACGATTTTGGTTCATCACGGGACCGGCGATCCGCATCCCTCCCGGGGGCGGGTATCGGCTTCCACGAGTTGCGGCAGGCGTGCGAAATTTCCGCACTGCGCGAGGATGTGGAGCGGCTGGCGCATGAGGCCGGCGTCCTGCGCGACGGCGTGGAACATGCGGTCGAGATCGTGCGCGACCGTTTCGCCGCGCTGAGCGCGGAGGAAATGGCCGACCCCATGGTCCTGGCCCCGCTGCTGCAGCTGGCGGTAACCACCCTGTTGGATATTCGCGAGCAGGCGCGGCAGCTCAATACCCAGACCGGTCCGCTGTCGGACGACGAGCGCCCGTCCTGGCTGGGCGCCGCCGACGCGCCGCGCCTGCGACACCCAGCCGCAGCGGCTTGGGACGACCATACCGACGCAGGATCTGGCGGCGGCGACATGGATGAGGAGATCGACCCGGCTCCGGCCCCGCTCAATACGGTGCCTCCGCGTCCGGCTGAACCGCCAATCCGCGCGGTGCGGCCGGCGCTGGCCGCACCGCTTCCGCCGGAGCCCCGTTCGCCCGTGCCGGTCGCGGAGCCGTTCCTGACCGCTCCGGCGGAGGCCCGGCCGTCGGCCACGCCCGAGGCCCGGGTGTCGGAAGGACACGCATCCTGGCTGGCCGGTGAACCAGCGCCGGCACCGCCGCCTTCGCGCGCCGCGACGGTGCGGGCGAGTGGCGGCGGGCAGCGCACTTCGGGCGGTATCGACTGGCTCGGACCGGCAGGGCGTTGACCTTTTTCCGATGTCTGGAAACTGAGTAGCCGGGTTGCGACTCGGGTCGATTACTCTCGTGCGCGTGTGGGCGCAAAAGGTCAGGATCTGAACGATTGAGCTTGCAAATTCGGGTTGGTTCTAGTACAAACGGCGTATCGGTAAACGAAAATTTACCAAAATACGCCGCTTATTGCGCAACACTGGGAACGCCCGAGGTCGGTCGCATGCTCAGGATCGACTCCATCGCCAAGCGGAATATGCCCCAGCGCGTCCGGTCGCCCGGGCAGCCGCTTCGCGTGCTGGTGCTTGAACATGACGATGCCGTTTCCGACGCCTTGTCCGTCCTGGTGGCGGACCTGGGTCACGCCGTCTGCGGCGTCGCGCGTACGGAGATCGAAGCGGCGGAATTGGCACAGCGTGAGCGGCCGGATCTGGCCCTGACCGATGTGCGGTTCGGCGGCGGGGACGGCATCGCCACGGCGCGCCGGTTGAATCTGGACCATGGCCTGCGGTCCATCTACCTGTCCGGAAACAGCGACCACGGCACCATGGCCCGCATCACCGAGACCTATCCGCTCGGTGTCGTGCACAAACCGTTTTCCCATGCCCAGTTGAAGATCGCGCTGGATCTTGCCGCCCGCCGGCTCCGCTGAACCCAGCTTTCCTTGAAAGCAGCCTTCGGTGGTCTCGCTTGGGCCGGTAGGAATCCTGCGCTACGGCGAAGGAATCGGTTTTCCGACGCCCTCTGCTCTGCTATATTTGTTCATGGAGTGTTCTGGTGCGGAACGGCTGGGCGAGTGCGCCGGTCCGGGCATCGCCGGGGCATGTCCGACGGCGGTTGACCGGCGTCGGTCCCTCGTGCTTCGTTGCGCGGGACCGGGGGGATGGTCGCCATTGAACAGCCGGCCCTGCGAATGGGAACCCTCGGCATCTGGATGCCTCCGCCGGGCATCCTGACGGGTCGGCATGGATGCTGGGACACTCGCGCTTAGGAGCAACGAGCGATGAATGTTTGGACGTTTACGGGACGCCTGGGCGCGGACGGCGAATTGCGCACGACCCAGAGCGGCGAGAAGGTGCTGGGCTTCCGCGTGGCCAACGATGTCGGCTTCGGCGAGCGCAAGACGACCCAATGGGTCGATTGCTCGATCTGGGGCCGCCGCGCCGAGTCGCTCGCTCCGCACCTGACCAAGGGCAAGAGCGTCGTCGTGTCGGGTGAGGTGACCCTGCGCGAGTATGAGAAGCGCGACGGCACCCGCGGCGCCGGCCTCTCGGTCCGCGTGGCCGAAATCGACTTCACCGGCGGCGCCCGTGAAGAGGGCGGCGGCAGCTACGGCGGCGGTGGCGGCGGCTACGAATCGCGTGGCGGCGGCAGTGGTGGCGGCAGCGGCTATGGCGGTGGCGGCGGCAACTACGGCAGCGGCTCGTCTGGCGGCGGCCGTAGCGGTGGCGGCGGCGCTCCGCCCCGTCACGAGGACCTCGACGACGAAATCCCGTTCTGAGGCGGCACGCCACAGCGGTAGGAACCATCGGCCGGATGCCCGTCATCCGGCCGATTTCTTTTTCAGGCCGATCAATCGGCGAGCATCGCCCGCAAGCGCGGCGCCATGTGGTCGAGGAAGGCGCGCACACGGCGCGGCGCGCGGTCGCGGCCGGTATAGACGGCGTGGATCTCCTCGGTGTCGACCAGCGCATCGTCCAGAACCGCCACCAGCCGGCCCTCGCGCAGATCGGCGCGGACGTGATAATCGGCCAGCCGCGCCAGCCCCAGGCCGAGCAGGGCCATATGGCGCACGGTCTCGCCATTGTTTGCCAGGATGCGGGTCGGCACTTCGCGGTCGACCAGACGCCCGCCGGACTTCAGCGGCCAGACCGCGGCGGCACGGCGGAAGTTGAAGCCCAGGCAGTCATGGGTCTCAAGATCGGCGGCCGTTGTCGGCACACCCTTTCGTTCCAGATAGGCTGGCGAGGCGACGATCCGGCGCCGGACGACGCCCAGCCGCTGGGCCAGCAGAGCCGAATCGCTCAAGGGGCCGGCGCGGAAGGCGACATCGACGCGGGCGGCATAGAGGTCCACCACCTCGTCCGTCATCGTCACGTCCAGTGTGATGCCGGGATGGTCGCGCAGGAAGTCCGGCAGCAGTGGCAGCAGGCAATGCTGGCCGAAGGGGACGGAGGCATTGACGCGGATCAGACCGGTCGGCGCGCGGGCCCCGCCGGCGATTTCCGCATCGAGCGCGTCCATCTCCCCGAGCAGCGCCTCCGCCCGCTCACGGTACAACTCCCCTTCGGCCGTCAGCCGCAGCCTGCGGGTGGACCGTTCGACCAGCCGCACACCCAGCCGCTCTTCCAGACGGCCGATCAGCTTCGCCGTGGATGACGGCGTCATCCCCACATCGCGGCCGGCGGCGCTGAAGCTGCCGCGGGCGGCAACCTGCAGGAACACCCGCATTTCCCAGGCGCGTGGATCGCTCATGCCGGCATCTCCGCTCTCATCTTGTCTCTGAATGACAAAATCATGGGAATTGGGTGGGCATTCCCGTTCCCGACCTTATGGCGCACATCGTCTCCCCAGCACAGTCCTTCTTGGAATGGAGACTTTTGAAATGCCTCTCGCACTGTTGGCGCTGGCGATCAGCGCCTATGCGATCGGGACGACTGAGTTCGTCGTCGTCGGTTTGCTGCCCACCGTGGCGACCGACCTGGGTGTCAGCCTGCCGCTGGCCGGCATGGTGGTCAGCGTCTATGCGCTGGGCGTCACCTTCGGGGCGCCGGTGCTGACCGCGCTGACCGGCCGGGTTCCGCGCAAACCGCTGCTGCTCGGGCTGATGGGGGTGTTCGTCGCCGGAAACCTGCTGGCCGGCGTCAGCCCCAATTACGAGACGCTGCTGGTGGCGCGGGTGCTGAGCGCCTTCGCCCATGGCGTCTTCTTCTCGGTCGGGTCAACCATCGCCGCCGATCTGGTGCCGGAGGACAAGCGCGCCTCCGCCATCGCCATGATGTTCTCCGGCCTGACCATCGCCATTGTCACCGGCGTGCCGCTGGGCACCTGGATCGGCCAGACCTTTGGCTGGCGCGCCACCTTCCTCGCGGTGTCGGCGTTGGGCGTCGTCGGCGGGGTGGGCGTCGCGGCGCTGGTTCCGGCGCGGCTCAGCCAGCCCCCGGCGGCCGGTTTGGGGGTGCAGGTCGGCGTGCTGGCGAAGCCGCGGCTTCTGCTGGCCTTCGCGATCACTGCGCTGGGCTATGGCGGCACCTTCGTCGCTTTCACCTTCCTGGCGCCGATCCTGGAGACGATCACCGGATTTTCCAACTCCACCGTCAGCCTCGTGCTGGTGCTGTACGGTGCCGCCATCGCGGTCGGCAACCTCGTCGGCGGCAAGCTGGCCAACCGCAGGCCGGTGCGGGCGCTGGCCTGGCTGTTCGCCTTGCAGGCGCTGGTTCTGATCGTCTTCACCTTCACCGCGGATGCCAAGATCCCGGCGCTGGTCACGCTGGCCGGCATGGGGGCGCTGGCCTTCGCCAATGTTCCCGGGCTTCAGCTCTATGTCGTCCAACTGGCGCAACGCCATGCGCCGGGGGCGGTGGATGTGGCGTCGGCGTTGAACATCGCCGCCTTCAACCTGGGCATCGCGGCGGGCGCCTTCTTCGGCGGGCAGGTGGTGTCCTCCCCGCTCGGTCTCGGCGCCACGCCCTGGGTCGGCGGACTGTTCGTCCTGGGCGGTCTGGTCCTGACGCTGGCGAGCGGAGCGCTCGATCGGCGGGAGAGGACCGATCCGGCGGTTTGCTAAACCGCATCAGCTTCCAGCGTCAGCGTATCGAGCAGGAAGCTGCCATCCTCGGTGATGTCGAAATGGCTGCGGACCTCCGCCGACGCGCTGCGCTGGAGCGAGCGGATGGCCTGGGCATGGAGGTCCGGCGTGCGGGTGCGGGCGGTCCAGACCGGGAACTCCATGCGCAGGCGACGCGGAGTCAGCGACCGGACGGCGAAACCCGCCCGCGCCAGTGCCGCAATCCACTCCGCCGCCGTGTAGTTTCGGACATGGGAGGGATCGCGCAGCACCTCGACCACCTGCAGATGGGTGTCCAGCACGGCGGCAGCCGGGGCGATGCAATCGATGAAGATCGCGGTGCCGCCGGGCGCCAGCACGCGCCGCGCCTCACGCAGGCCCGCCTCGAAATCGCGCCAGTGGTGGGCGGTGAAGCGGCAGAGCACCACGTCGAACCGGCCGTCCTCGAAGGGCAGCCGTTCGGCCGGCGCCTGCCGGGTGGCGATGTTGGTCAGGCCGCGCTCCGCTGCGGTGCGGGTCACCGCCTCCAGCATCTCCGGCGTCAGGTCGGCGGCCACGACCTCCGCCACATGCGGCGCGGCTCGGTAGCTGACATGGCCGCCGCCGCAGCCCAGATCCAGCACCCGCGCATCGGATCGGCCGCGCAGAGCCTGTTCGATCTGGTCCAGGTCGGCACCTCCGGCATGGACGGCACTGGACACATAGGCGTCGGCGCGCGGGCCGTAGTTCTCGGCGACGACGCCATGGTGGCTTTGGTACATGGAGGGGTTTCCTTGTGACGGGGGCTGATGAGGCAAGCGTCGCGCCGTTTTCAACCGGGTACAAGGCGGGTGGTTATCCTGGTATAAACACTGCCACCATGGCCTCTGCGACCTCTGAAATCACTGCCGCCGCCGACCCGTCCGCCGAGCGGCGGCGTCTGCTCGGCGCCTTTCTGCGGCGCCATCGCGAGCGGCTGACTCCGGCGGAGGCCGGGTTGCAGGGCGGCTCCACCCGCCGCCGCACACCCGGTCTGCGGCGCGAGGAACTGGCGCAGCTCTGCGGCATCAGCCCGACTTGGTACAGCTGGCTGGAACAGGGGAGGGACGTGTCGGTTTCACCCCAGGCGCTTGCCCGGTTGGCCGAGGCGTTGCGTCTGACGGCGGCCGAACGAAGCTATCTGTTCGAAATGACGCGCAAGCGCGATCCGGATGCGCCGCCGGCCGGTCTGAGGGATCAGCCACCGCCGTCGCTGCTGGCGGCGCTGGAAGCGATGACGGCGCCGGCCTATCTGCTCGACCGGCTTTGGACCGCGGTCGGCTGGAATCCTGCGGCGGAACGGCTGTTCGGCGGCTGGTTGGGGCCGGGTGGCTCAAGTCAAGGCGGTGGGGAGCGCAACTTGCTGCGCTACGTCTTCCTCGATCTCACGGCCCGGAGCTTCATCCTGGATTGGGACAATCGCGCCCGCCGCCTCCTGGCGGAGTTCCGTGCCGAAACCGCCCGTCATCCCGAAGATCCCGCAGTGCAGGCGCTGGTCGCCGGGCTGAGGCGGGAGAGCCCGCTTTTCTCACGAATGTGGGACGATCATGGCGTTCTGGAGCGCGAAGGAGGCGTGCGCCGCTTCGACCATCCGCTGGATGGGCCACTGACATTGGAACAGCTGACCCTGCGCCCCGGCGGCCGGTCTGCCTACACGCTGGTCATGCTGCTGGAGCCCGCGGAAGGAGCGGCCTAGGAGCTGTCGGATTTTTTATGATCGGGAAAGTTGGCTGGGGCGCCAGGATTCGAACCTGGGAATGGCGGTACCAAAAACCGCTGCCTTACCACTTGGCGACGCCCCAACCGGCGCGGCGATCACTCGTATCGCCGGAAGGAGCGGCACCATAATCGGAAGCCCGGCTGAACGCAACAGGCTGTTTTCAGAAAATTTTTCCTGTCAAATCAGACAACCGCAAGACCGTTCATCGACCCTCCCGGCGCCATGCCATCAGCAGTCCGCCCAGCACCAGGGCCAGCACCGCGCCCACCGGCAGCAGCGGCACGTCGGTCACTCCGGTCACCGTATAGTCGCCGTTGGCACGCAGGCCGATCCAGCCGGAACCGGTCTGGCTGCGGTCGGGCTGCGTGCGGCGCACATCGATTCCGGGGTTGGGGCCGCTGTCGGTGTCGGTCACCCAATGGATGCCGCCGCCGGTCGCCTCGGCCACCGGCTTCATGCGGTCGCCGGTGGAACGGACGTCGGCCAACTCCGGCGTGTTCACCGCGCCGACCACGGCCAGCGTCGTCCGTTCCCCGTCGGAGATGCGGTAGATGCCGGGAGCGGCCGCGGTCACCGTGGCGATGGCGCGGCCGGTGCGGTCGTCGGTCAGTTGCAGTGTGCTGGTCTGGTCAGACGGGTCGGTGATGGTGACCGCGCGCGGATCGGGGGTGAGGGAGCGGCGTTCGACCGTGATGCGGTTGCCATCGACATGGGCGCGCAGGTCGTTCTCCTCCAGCTCCGGTTCCTTCATCAGCCAATGGGCGAGGCGGCGCAGAAGCTCCGCCTGCGGACCGCCGCCTTCGAAGCCGCGGCTCCATAGCCAGATCTGGTCGGAGGCGAGCTGAGCCACCCGGCCCTTGCCGACGCGGTCGAGCACCAGAAGGGGACGATTGTCGGCACCCTGCATCACCACCGTGCCGTTGTTCGGCGTCACATCGACCTGATGGAACCAGCGGCCCCAGGTCGGCGGAGCGTCCAGCCGGTCGCCGGGAAGCCCGGCGGTCACCGGATGGCGGCGACCGACGTCGGTGACGGTCGGCAGGAAGGGACGGTCGACCGTCTGGCCGCTGGGGGCCGCCGGCAGGATCGAGCCCAGCGGCGTGCGGTATAGCGACAGCGGGCCGGCATAGCCCTGGCCGGAGGTCTCCAGCAGGGCGCCGCCCTTGCGGACATAGTCGGCGATGTTCTCAAGATACATCTGCGGCAGCACGCCGCGGCGACGGTAGCGGTCGAAGATGATCAGGTCGAACTCGTCCAGCTTCACCTCGAACAGCTCGCGGATCGGGAAGGCGATCAGCGACAGCTCGCGGATCGGTGTGCCGTCCTGCTTTTCCGGCGGGCGCAGAATGGTGAAATGGACCAGATCGACCGCCGGGTCGGCCTTCAGCAGGTTGCGCCATGTGCGCTCACCGGCATGGGGCTCGCCGGAAACCAGCAGGACGCGCAGCCGGTCGCGCACGCCGTTGACCACCACCGCGGCGCGGTTGTTGGCGAGCGTCAGTTCCTGCTTCGCTGGCTCCACCTCAAGCTCAAGGACATTCTGGCCGCCATGGGTGACGGGAAGATCGACACGCACGTCACGGCCGACAGGCACGCGGATGGTGCCCGGCGTGCCGCCATCCTGGCGCAGCGTCACCGCGGCATCGGCGGACTGGTGGCCGGGCATGTCGTCGACGCGGATGGTCAATTCCACCGGCTTGCCGACGATGCCATAGTTCGGCGCCTGCACGATGGCGATGCGGCGGTCGCCCTCGTCGCGATCGCCGGTCAGCAGGGTGTGGACGGGGCCGATGTCGGCCAGCTTGCCGGGCACCTGCGGGACGTCGTGCACCTGACCGTCGGTGATGAAGACGGCACCGGCCATGCGGCGGCGCGGCACGTCGGCCATGGCGCGGTTCAGCGCGTCGAACAGATGCGTCTCGTTGATCGAGCCGCCATTCTCCGCACCCTCCGTGCTGCGGACGACGCGCACCTCCAGGTCGTTGAAGCGCTTCAGCCGCTCCGTCAGCTGTTCCGCCGCGCGTTCGGTGCGGGCACGGCGGTCGCCGATGGCCTGGCTCGGCGAATCGTCGATCACCACGACGGCGACGTCCTTGATCGGGTCGCGCTTTTCCTGGACCAGCGAGGGGTTGATGAGCGCGAGCGCCAGAACCGCCACCGCCAGCAGGCGCAGCCATGTCCCGCGCGCCCGGCGCAGCGCCGCGACCAGCACCACGAGAAGGGCGAAGCCGATCAGGACGCCCAGCACCAGCCAGGGCAGCAGCGGCGCCAGCGCCACGGAAAGTCCGGAGAGCAGATCGACGGGCATTTACTGGCCGAGCCTTTCCAGGATGGCGGGCACATGGACCTGATCGGCCTTGTAGTTGCCGGTCAGCGCGTACATCACGAGGTTGACGCCGAAGCGATAGGCCATCTCGCGCTGGCGCTCGCCGCCGGGGATCACAGCGAACAGGGGCTGGCCGTTGCGGCCGACGGCCCAGGCCGACGCCCAATCGTTTCCGCCGATGACGACGGAGGACACGCCGTCATTGGCCATCCCCTCCCGCGCTTCGATCCACAGCTGGCCGCCGGCATAGCGGCCGGGGAAGTCGGACAGCAGGTAGAAGGACTTGCGCAGCACATGGTCCTGCGGCACCGGGGCCAGCGGCGGAATGTCCAGCCCCTCCACCAGAGTTTGCAGCACGGCGGGACCGCCGCCCGGCGCCTGATCGCGGGTGTCGAACAGGATGGTGCCGCCGTTGCGCATATACTCATTCACCCGCTGGCGCGCCTGATCGGACAGCGGCTTCTGGCGGTCGGAAACCGGCCAGTAGAGCAGGGGATAGAAGGCCAGCTCGTCCTGTTCGGGATCGACGCCGACCGCGCCCGCGGCTTCCACCGCCGTGCGCAGGCCGAGCACGCTGACCAGCCCTTCCAACCCGGCGCGGGCGGTGTCGTCGATGCTGCTGTCGCCGGTTCGGACATAGGCGAGGTAGGTTTCCTCCGTCACCTTGATCGCCTTGTCCTCATCAAGCGCACGGGCGGGCTGCGGGGCCGACGACAGCGCCAGGGCGAGCAGCAGGCCGGCCGCGGCACCCCCGGCGCCACGGCGCAGGCGCGGCGCGCGCAGCAGGCCCCGCAGGGCCAGCGCGATCAGCAGGTCGATGGACAGCAGGGCGAGCGCCGCCGCCAGCAGCGAGGGCTTCAGCGGAACCTCGCCGCGGGCGCCATAGCCGTCGCGCCCCACCCCGGCCGGCATCGGCGGCAGCTGGTCGATTGAGGTTACGGCGGCGGACAGGTTCAGCGCGCGGCGCGCATCGTCGGTGCCGTAGAAGCCCGGCGGGTGGCGCGGCCCGATCACGTCGGCGGTGGCGTTGCCGGGGATCGGGAAGGCGGTCGACGGCGGCGGAACCAGCCGGCCGGTACCGTCCAGCACCTCCACCGGGTCAAGCGAGGTGGTCGCCGCCGTTCCCGTCACGCCGCCGCTGAGCGCCACCAGACGGCGCAGCATGTCGACGAACAGACCGGACAGCGGCAGGTTCGACCAATCCGGACTGGCGGTGGTGTGGACCAACACGACCCAGCCGTCGCCGCGCTTCTGCGAGGTGACCAGCGGCGTGCCGTCGGCCAGCCTCGCCCAGGTGCGGTCGGCCAGATCCAGGGCGGGCTCCGCAAGCACCTGCCGGTTGACCTGCACGTCGGGCGGGATGGTCAGACCTTCGAAGGGCGATTTGGGTGGGAAGGGCTGGAGCCGCGCCGGTTCCGACCAGGACAGGGCTCCGCCCAGCGCGCGGTCGCCGATGCGCAGCCGCTCCGGTACCAGCGTATCGGCATGCTGGGCAAGACGCGGGCCGGCGAAGCGGATCAGGACGCCGCCCTTCTTCACCCAGTCCTCGATGTCCTGCACCTCGGTGCCTGTCAGGGCGCCGATGTCGGACAGGATCAGCACGGCCAGATCGCGTTTCAGCAGGTCCAGCGTCTCGCCGCGCCGCACCTCGTTGTAGGGGGACAGCGCGCGTTCGAGGTAATAGAGGTCGGAGAGCAGCGGTTGGCTTTCCCCCTCCGACCGGCCGGAAACGAGACCGACGGGACGGCGGCGCCAGCGCTCGTCGAGCAGGACGGTGGCGCCGGCGGTGGTGTCGCCCTCCACCCGCAGGCTGGCGGCGTCGTTGCGCAGTTCGGTTGGCACGTCCAGCCTCACCTCGCGTATCTTCTGGCCGGCTTCGAAAGCGACCGTCTGGCGGGTCAGCAGCCGGCCGTCGGTGGCGGCAAGGCGGACGGTCACAGGCTCCGGCTTGGACGAGTCGGCACGGACGATGCGGGCGGTCAGGGCGGTGCCCTCGCTGGACGGCGGGAGAAGCAGGTGCGGCGGATGCTCGGCGGAATCGTCGAGGACGTCGGCGGACCCCAGCCGCTGCAATCCCGCGGCCAGTGCGGCGGCCTGGTTGTCGCCGATGCCGTCGCTGAGCCACACCGCATGGATGGAGCCGCGTCCCGCGGCCTGCGCCGCAACCGTCTTGAGTGCCTCCAACGCCGCCGCGCGGTCGGTCGGCCAGGGCAGGGGGACCATCGCCTGGGCCAGACGGCGCCCCTCCTGCGCCGGGACGATGGCGCTGGCATGGATCGGCTGACCGTCGGCCGGCGGGGCGGTGGGCAGCAGGATCACCGGGCGCTGCTGGCGGTCGGCCTGGGCGATCAGCTCGTCCATCGTGCGCTTGCGCGTCGGCCAGTCGCGTCCGGCGGCCCAGCCATTGTCGACCACCAGCAACAGCGGCCCGCCGCCGGGCAGAGCTGCGCGCGGATTCAGCAGCGGCCCGGCCAGCGCCAGGATGATGAGCGCCGCCACGATCAGCCGCAACAGCAACAGCCACCAGGGGGTTCGGGCCGGCGTTTCCTCCTGCGCGGTCAGGTCGCGCAACAGGCGAATGGCGGGGAACCGGATGGTGCGCGGCGCCGGCGGCGTGACGCGCAGCAGCCACCACAGGACCGGCAGGGCTGCCAGTGCGGTCAAGACCCAGGGGGCGGCGAAGGCGATCGGTCCTAGACCCAGCATTGGCGCGTCTTCACGAGGGGAAAGGGCAAGGGGGAAAAGGGTAAGAGGGTGACGTGGTCGGCCGGCGCGTCACACCGCCTCCATCGCCATCGCACCCCATAGGGTGAGCAGCGCGGATTGCGGCGAGCGGTCGGTGCGGTGGACGGCGAAGCTCCAGCCGGCGGTGCGGGCCAGTGCCGCCAGCCCATCCTGCTGGGCCTTCAGCCGCTCGCGGTAGGCTTCGCGGACGGCCTCCACCCGGGGGACCAGCAGATTCTGTTCACCCTCCATGCCGTGGAAATCGACGCGGCCGTCATAGGGCAGCGTCTCCTCCGCCGGATCGAGGATCTGGACCAGATGACCGCGCAGGCCACGGCCGGTCAGCCCGGCGACGGTGGCGTGGATCTCCGGCAAGGGGGACAGCAGGTCGCCGAACAGAACCGTCTGGGCATGCCGGGGCAGGGGTTCCACCCGCGGCAACGGGTCGGGCGCGACGGCGGCCTGCGGGTCGGTCATCAGCCGGGCGATGCGGTCGATGGCGGTCTTGCCATGGTCGGGGCGCACGCCGCTGTTCAGCAGGGCCACCCGCTCGCCGCCACGGGCCAGCAGGACGGCGGTGGCAAGCGTCAGCAGATCGGCCCGCTCGCGCTTGGTCGGCAGCGCCGAAGCCGAGCGGAAATCCATCGAGGCGGAGCGGTCGCGCCACAGCCAGACACTCTGCGCCGCCTCCCATTCGTTCTCGCGGACATAGACGGGCTGGGTCTTGGCCGACTGGCGCCAGTCGATCATCGACGGCGCATCGCCCGGCTGGTAGCGGCGGAACTGCCAGAAGGTCTCGCCCAGCCCGACGCGGCGGCGGCCGTGGACGCCCTGGGCGACGGTGGCGGCCACCCGCTCCGCCGCGACCAGAAGAGGCGGCAGGGCGGATGCCAACTCCTCCGCGCGATGGCGCGCCAGCAGGGTGTTCGACAGCTGACTCGTTTGCGGGGAGGCTGGGCTTCGCGGCATTGCGGCTCCGCTGCGGGGGGTCACATCAGGGGGGCGCAGAGGCGGTCGATGACGTCGTCGAGCGTCACCCCATCGGCCCGCGCGGCGAAGTTCAGCGCCATGCGGTGCTTCA
The DNA here is from genome assembly GCF_008364795.1 of Azospirillum oryzae. Classification (GTDB taxonomy): domain Bacteria; phylum Pseudomonadota; class Alphaproteobacteria; order Azospirillales; family Azospirillaceae; genus Azospirillum; species Azospirillum oryzae. The sequence continues at coordinate 360,354 of NZ_VTTM01000001.1, forward strand.
GGATCGGCTTGGCGAGCGCCACCACGTCGTCCAGCGACGGCGACAGCCGGCCGTCCAGCACCGCGCGGGCGCGGGCGGCCAGCATCAGCGCCTGGCTGGCGCGCGGGCCGGGGCCCCAGGCGACATGCTGGCGCACCTCCATCAGTTCGGAGGTCTCCGGCCGGCCACGGCGGACGAGGTCGAGGATGCCGTCCACCACTCCCTCGCCGACCGGGACGCGGCGGACGAGGCGCTGTGCCGCCTGCAGATCGGCGGCAGACAGCACCGTCACCGCGCGCTCGTCGGTCGATCCGGTGGTGGCGATCATCATCCGCCGCTCGGCCTCACGGTCCGGGTAATCGACGTCGATCTGCATCAGGAAACGGTCGAGCTGGGCTTCCGGCAGCGGATAGGTGCCTTCCTGCTCCAGCGGATTCTGGGTGGCCAGCACGTGGAAGGGCTGGGGCAGCGGATGATATTGGCCGGCGACCGACACCCGGCCTTCCTGCATCGCCTGAAGCAGGGCCGACTGGGTACGCGGGCTGGCGCGGTTGATCTCGTCCGCCATCAGAAGCTGGCTGAACACCGGGCCGGGCAGGAAGCGGAAGGACCGTCGGCCGCTTTCCCCTTCCTCCAGCACTTCGGAGCCCAGGATGTCGGCCGGCATCAGGTCTGGCGTGCACTGGATCCGCTTCTCGGCGAGGCCCAGCACGGTGCCCAGCGTTTCCACCAGCCGCGTCTTGGCAAGGCCGGGCACGCCGATCAGCAGGACATGGCCGCCGGCAAGCAGCGTGACCAGCGTGCGGTCGATCACCTCCTGCTGGCCGAAGATCACGCGGCCGATGCGGTCGCGGACCGAGGCCAGGCGGTCGCCCAGCGCCTCGATCTCCTCCATCAGCCGTTGCGGGTCCTCCGGCACGGGAGGCTGCCCCCTCAGGATGTCCTGTGCGCTCAAGGTCTGCTGCTCCCCGATGATGGGCCGGTCGGTGTCGTCGTCATGGCCACCCTTGGTAAGGATGCCATGACGTGAAACACGGGATCCGCATGGTTGGCCCTGTTCCTGCGCCTTGTCGACACCCATTTTCCGATTCCCGCCGCCGGACATGCAGACCGACGGATGGAGGCGCAAGGACCAACGGGGTGGACCTAACGGTCGAGTGTGGCGAAAATGCGCATGTCCGGGGACAAAACGGCTCCCAACTCCATGAAGGTCGGTAACGCGATGGCGAATGACAAGCGCTCAGATGGGCAAACCGTTTCGGGGACGCCGCCGGAACTGCCGGCCGCGCTGGGTAGGACGCCGACGCTGGAGCAGTACGACATCCGCATTGCGCGCGACGGCACCTGGTTCCACAATGGCGATCCCATTCGCCGTATCGAACTGGCGAAGCTGTTCTCCACCGTCCTGAAGCGCGACGACGACGGCGATTACTGGCTGGTCACGCCGGTCGAACGCGGCAAGATCGTCGTGGAGGACGCTCCCTTCGTCGCGGTGGAGATGACGGTGGCAGGCAGCGGGACCGATCAGGTCCTGTCCTTCCGAACCAACCTGGACCATTGGGTGGAGGCCGGCCCCGAACACCCGATCCGTGTCGCCGTGAACCCTGAAACCGGGGAGCCGGCACCCTACATCGAAATCAGAAGCCGGCTGGAGGCGCTTATCCTGCGGGCCGTGTTCTACGACATGGTGGAGCGCAGCGACACGCGCCGAACCGAAACCGGCGAGTCCGAGGTGGGTCTATGGAGCAACAAGGTCTTCTTCGCGCTGGGCAAGCTGCCTGGCGACTGAGCCTGGAGGAGGTTCGCCGGCGCTTTCCGGCGATGAGCACCGACGCGGCCGTCGAAAACGCCGTTCATTCGAACCGTATGCCGCCCAGGGCGGCGGCCAAGATCAGGGGCGACCACGACCTCAATCCGGAGATGGGGCCGCCATCCACCCTGCGCGAGGCGGCGGTTCTGGTCCCTCTGGTCGACCGGCCGGAGGAACTGACCGTCATCTTCACCCAGCGCACGGCGACGCTGAGCGCCCATGCCGGCCAGATCAGCTTCCCCGGCGGACGGATGGAGCCGGAGGATGCCGGCCCCGAGGACACCGCGCTTCGCGAGACGGCAGAGGAGATCGGGCTGGAGCGCGCCCGGATCGAGATCGTCGGCCGGCTGGACACCTATGTCACGCGCACCGGATTCAGGGTGACGCCGGTGGTGGGCGTGGTGACGCCGCCCTTCATGCTGACGCCCGACCCGACCGAGGTGGCGGAGGTGTTCGAGGTGCCGCTGTCCTTCATCCTCGACCCGTCCAACCCGCAGCGCCACAGCCGCGAATTCCTGGGCAAGCCGCGCTGGTTCTACGCCTTCCCCTATCCGCAGCGCTACATCTGGGGGGCGACCGCCGGCATGCTGGTGAACCTGCGCGACGTGCTGGGCGCCGCCGCGCGCGAAACGGGCGAGGGGGCGGATTGACGACGCCAAATTGACAACGATGGAACGGGAAACAGGAATCGGATAGCGTCGCGCGCCATGACCGTTGCCGCACGCCTGTCGCCCCAACCCTGGATGACCGCCCCCGAAAGCCTCGCGGTGTTCGACGCCCTGGCGTCGGGCGGCGCCGATGCGCGGTTCGTCGGCGGCTGCGTGCGCGACGCGTGGCTCGGCCGGCCGGTGAAGGACATCGACATCGCCACCCACGCTCCGCCGGAACGGGTAATGGAACTGCTGGAAGGCGCCGGGATCCGCGTCATCCCCACCGGCATTGCCCATGGCACCGTCACCGCGCTGTGCGGCGGCAAGCCGTATGAGATCACCACGCTGCGGCGTGATGTGGAGACCTTCGGCCGCCATGCCCGCGTCGAGTTCACCGACGACTGGATCGAGGACGCCGCCCGCCGCGACCTGACCATGAACGCGCTGAGCTGCACGCCCGACGGCTCCATGTTCGACCCGTTCGGCGGTCTGGCCGACCTTGCCGCCGGCCGCGTCCGCTTCGTCGGCGAGGCGCGGCGGCGGATCGAGGAGGACGTGCTGCGCCTGCTGCGCTTCTTCCGCTTCCATGCCCATTACGGCCGTGGCGAGCCCGATGCCGAGGCGATGGCCGCCTGCCGCGAACTGGCGCCGCGCCTGCCGACCCTGTCGGGCGAGCGGGTGCGAGGGGAATTGTTCCGCCTGTTGACCGCCCCCTGCGCCGCGGCGGTCTGGCGGCTGATGATGGGGCAGGGGATCATGGTCCACCTGCTGCCGGAAGCCATGGATACCGACCGGCTGGAGCGGCTGATCGCGGTGGAGCGCGATCTGGTGGTGACGCCCGATCCGACCCGCCGGCTGGCTGCGGTGCTGGACAGCGACCGGCCGGGCGCAGTGCGGGCCGCCGAGGCGCTGCGCCTGTCCAACCACGAGCGCGACCGTCTGCTGGCGATGGTCGAACCGCCGGTCGCACTGGCGCTGGCCCCACTGGTACCCGCTGGCGACCGCAAAGCCCTGCGTCAGGCACTCTACCGCCTTGGCGATGCAGAACTTTTCGGCGACCTGCTGCTGGTCGCCGCGGCCATTCACGATGGTCCGCTGGACCTGACGGCGCTGCGCAGGGCGCTGGCGGTGGCCGACGAGCTGCCAGGCCTGAAGCTCCCCATCGCCGGCCGCGACCTCCTGGAAATCGGTATTCCGCGCGGACCGGCGGTCGGTGGAACCCTGAGGCGGGTGGAAGCGTGGTGGATCGCCGAGGATTTCCGGCCGGACCGCGACGCCTGCCTGGAAATGGCGCGCGGCCTGCTGGACCGGGAGATCGAGGATCAGGCGTCAGGGCGCTCGGCGTAGCGGCGGCAGTGCTCCAGATAGGCCGCCTCGTGGCCGACGATCAGATCGACGATGCTGGACCACAGCCAGGACGGCGCATCCAGGCTCTTGGTGCGGTTGCGCGCCAACTCGTTCCGCCATGATTTGCGCGTCGCCTCGTCCATCTGGCGGGCATGCGCCTTGCCGACCACGGCGGCCAGGAAGAAGGCGGCGCGGGTCGCTTCCTCCCGCGTCAGATGGTCGAAGTCGAGCTTGATGTCCTGCGGCAGCAGTTCACGCAGGAAAACCGCGCGGTCGAGCAGGCGGGCAGGGCGCATGCGATCGCCGAGATAAGGCGAGAGATTCTGCGCCCCCGTCACCACGCGTTCGGCATTGTCGCGCGGCATGCCATTTTTCGTGGCGCGCGGAGCGGCAGCCTGCACCGCCTCCTTGATGTCGATCAGGCTGAGACCGCCCTCGTCGTAATGGCCTTCGCCGACGCCGAGCAGCACCGCGACCCGAAGCCGGCCCAGCGAACTGCAGCCCTTGACCCAATAGGCGGCGTCCAGAAGCTCGATCCGGCCGTCGTCGTCGCGGGAATGCAGGGCAGTCACCAGACGGCGCACCTTATCCTTGGCGAACAGATCCTCCACCGCCGCGCGTTCGTCGTCGGTCAGCGGCCAGAAGCGCTTGCCGAGCGGGATGGTCGGGCGGATGTCCTTGATGCGGTCCTTGGCCAGATGCTTCCAGGTGCGACCGATGGCCTGACGCATGCCCACGCGGACGACCGATGGCTTCTTCCGCAGGGTCTCGCCGCCGAGGTCTCCATCGAGGGTCATCATGTAGCCCTCAATCATCTGCTCCAGCATCAGCGCGGTGGTGACGCCGGGCAGATCCGACCCGCGCGCCGCGGTGGCAAGCGACAGGCCGAGCCGGATCAGGTCGTGGGCGGGATTGCCGACCACCGTCTGGTCGACGTCGCGAATCTGGATATCGATGTTGCCCTTGGCATTGGCGACCGGCCCGAGATTGCCGACGTGACAGTCGCCGCAAATCCAGACCGGCGGCCCGTCCGGCACCTTGCCGCCGGACTGCTCAAGCCATTCGTAGAACTTCACCGTGCTGCCGCGCACATAGGCGTGGGCGGATTCGGCCATCTTGAGGTTGCGACGCTGGGACAGAACCGCCTGACGCTGGTCGGGCAGGGTGGGCTGGTTTTTCGACGACATCATCCATCCGGGTCCGAAGGTGCGACGCCGGAAATGGGTAGCGGAGGTCCGAATTGCCACGCACCAATCAGTCAAGCCATCCGTGCGCTGTCACGGCTGTGTTGAGCCATTTTTTTCAACAAGGAATTTTCTGCGCGAAATTGACAAATTGCCGCTCGTCTCTACTCCCGCAAGAAACTGTCACTGGCTATAACCAATGTGCGGACGCGGTGGCGGGCTGGCCGCCACCGCCGCTCCGCTAGGAGAGAGAGGATGTTAGATTTCCTCAAGTTCCTGATCCTGACTGTTGCAGGTGCTCAAGCTCGTGCTTGAATACCTGAACCGCTGATCGGGCGGGCGTGCTGAGGCTGGTACCCTCAGCGCGCCTTCCCCGAAGATAGTCGGAGTCGGGCCGCCTAACAACTGTGCTCTGGCGTTACGGCGTTAAAGTATTAGTTGGAAATACCGCCGGTGAGGGTGAATGAAAAACACATAAGGAAGGTTATGGAAAATAAATCCGTGACCGGCTGTCCGGACCTTGCGAATTCGAAAGCAAGAACCGGATAGCCGGTACAGGATCGCCTTCGCCACTCTCGGGCCATTCATCGCAAGGGAGAATGGTCGTGAGGCAGCTCGACGGGAAAATTGCAATCGTCACGGGCGCCAGCTCCGGGATCGGGCGCGAGGCGGCGCTGCTGTTCGCCGAACATGGCGCGAAACTCGTGCTTGTCGCCCGGCGGCGTGGCGAACTGGAACGGCTGGCCGACGAGATCCGGGACAATGGCGGCGATGCCGTCGCCGTGGCCGGCAATGTCGCGGACGCAGAAACCGCACACGAAGCCGTGGAGGTCGCAACGCGGCGGTTCGGCGGCCTGGACGTCGCTTTCAACAATGCCGGAACCACCGGCGCGATGGTGCCGGTTCCGGAAATGACGGCGGAGACGTGGAACGAGGTGATCAACACCAACCTGACCAGCGCCTTCCATGCCGCCAAACATCAGATTCCGGCCATGCTCGCCCGTGGCGGCGGATCGCTGATCTTCACTTCCACCTTCGTCGGTCACACCGTCGGCTTTCCCGGCATGGCCGCCTATGCGGCGAGCAAGGCCGGACTGATCGGGCTAACACGGGTGATCGCGGCGGAATATGGGCCGCAGGGCATCCGCGCCAACGCGCTATTGCCGGGCGGGACCGACACGCCGATGGGACGCGCCGTGTCGAGCACTCCCGATGCTCTGGCCTTCGTCCAAGGTCTTCATGCGTTGAAACGGCTCGCCACGCCATGCGAAATCGCGCAGTCCGCGCTTTATTTGGCATCGGACATGTCGAGCTTCACCACGGGAACCGCGCTGCTGGTCGACGGCGGCGTGTCGATCACCCGAACCTGACGGGGCAGGGCCGCCCGCCGATCACCAACGGGCGGCCCACCTGCCCTGCCCTATTCAGCCGCCTGCGGCCGCAGCGGCTGAACCACGTCGCTTTTGAGATTCATCGCCCTGGCAAGCGCGTCGATGCGGCGCTGGACCGCTTCGCCCGACGGGACGCTGCCGTCGTCGGGCAGGGTCAGCACCACCCGGCCGTCGCCCACCTTCAGGCTGGTACGCTCCAGCAGCGCCGTGGCGCCGCCCGACAAGGTGTGGGCGAGGCGGAGCGCCAACCCCAGCACCAGCGCCTTCATGCCCTGCCCTTCGGTCACCAGCGTCCGCACCGGTGCGGTCAGCGGCACGTCGATGGTGCCGGAATAGCGGGCATGGACGGCGAGCGCAAGGAACGCCCGTTCGTCATGGTCCAGCGCCGGAAACGGATAACGCAGCACGCGCAGGAAGGCATGCTCCGCCCGGTAATCGGGATGATCGGCCCAGCCAACGTCGCTCAGCAGGCAGGCGGCATGGCGCAGGCGGATGGCGTTGTCGTCCTCCCCGGCGAACAGCCCGGCGGTCCAGGACATCAGCAGGGCCGGATCGCCCATCCGCACGAAGCGCCGCGCCCAATCGGCGGAGGACGCCATCAGCGGATCCGCGCGCTGTCCCTCCGGCGAGAGCAGCGAATAGAGATGCCCCTCACGCAGGCCATAGGCGGAGAAGACCAGCTTCGACGGCTGGGCGATGCGCAGCAGCCGTTCCAGCACCAGCCCGGCCAAGGGCAGCGTGTCGAGCCGGCGGCGCGACCCCGCCATCTTTTCCAGCGACGAACGGCTCTGCCGGCCGATGAGCCCGGTGAACTCCCGCGCGTCGACGGCGGGGATGGTGTAGTGGTGGATGATGTGCAGTGGGTGGCCGGACTGCTCCATATGCAGCTTGGCGATGGCGCGCCAGCTTCCACCGACCGGGTAGAAGGGCCGCCCCTTCATCGCCGGCAGCCAGGGCAGCGATTCCAGATGCTGGTCGATCAGCTTGACGGGCCCGCCCTTGGTCGAGCCCACCTCCATCATCCGCAGCGGGCCGAGCGGCAGCGTGACCTGTTTGCCGATCACGCCGCGGTCGAGCGTCACCAGTTCCAGGCTGCCGCCGCCCAGATCGCCGACAAGGCCGTCGGCGCCGGGGGTGCCGGACAGCACGCCCATGGCCGACAGCCGCGCCTCTTCCTCGCCGCTGATGACGCGGACGGTCAGGCCCGCCCGGCGGCGGATGGCATCGACGAAGGCGGCACCGTCGCGGGCGTCGCGTACGGCGGCGGTGGCGATCACGTCCAGCCGCCCGACGCGCATGCCCTGGGCCAGCGTGGCGAAACGCTCCAGCGCCACCAGCCCCTGGGCGACGCCATCGGGGTTCAGCACGCCGGACTTCTCGACACCGCGGCCGAGGCCGCACAGCACCTTCTCGTTGAACAGGGCCAGCGGTGACCGGGTCAGCCCGTCATAGACGACCAGACGGATCGAGTTGGAACCGATGTCGATCACGCCGACGCGCTCGCCAGCATTCTCGCCGGCCTGATTGGGGCCGCGATCGGGGGCGGAAGCCATGCCGAATCCGCCGGCGCCCGCCTGCCCGACGTCGCCCGGGATGGCGGACGCGCGTTTGTCCTTGTTCATACTCTCGCTCCCGTCACCCGCCCTCAGGACACCGCGTGCAGCATGAGCCGCGGCGGCGTGCGCTTGCTGCTGAGCGCGCTGCCCCGGCCGGACAGGCTGGGGTTGGTCATGAAGTAATTATGGGCGCTGAACGCGTCCGGGCCAGCCTTGATCCGATGGTACACGCCATCGGGGCCCAGCTTCCAGGTGCTTGCGTCGTCCTTCATGTTCGCGACCATGATCTGGTCGAGCACCTGTTCATGCACCGTCGGGTTTTCGATGGGAACCAGCGTTTCGATCCGGCGATCCAGGTTGCGGGTCATCCAGTCGGCCGAGGAGATGAACACCTTGGCCTGGTTGCTGGGCATGGGATGGCCGTTGCCGAAGCAGATGACGCGGCCATGTTCCAGGAAGCGGCCGACGATGCTGCGCACCCGGATATTCTCCGACAGCCCCTTCACCCCCGGCCGCAGGCAGCAGATGCCGCGGATGATCATGTCGATCTGCACCCCGGCCTGCGACGCCTTGTACAGCTTGTCGATGATGACCGGATCGACCAGCGAATTCAGCTTCACCCAGATCGACGCCGGACGGCCGGCGGCGGCATGGGCGATCTCCGCCTCGATCAGGTCGAACAGGCGCTGGCGCAGCGTGATCGGCGCGATGGCGATCTTCTCCAGCACCTTCGGCGTCGCGTAACCGGTCATGAAGTTGAACATGACGGCGGCATCGTGGCACAGCGCCGGGTCGCAGGTGAAGAAGGACAGGTCGGTGTAGACCTTCGCGGTGATCGGGTGATAGTTGCCGGTGCCGAAATGGACGTAGCTGCGCAACGCCTTCTTCTCGCGCCGCACCACCAGCGACACCTTGGCGTGGGTCTTCAGGTCGACGAAGCCGTAGACCACCTGGGCGCCGGCGCGTTCCAGATCGCGCGCCCAGCGGATGTTGGCCTCCTCGTCGAAGCGGGCCTTCAACTCGACCAGCGCGGTCACCGACTTGCCGGCCTCCGCCGCTTCGATCAGGGCGGCGACGATGGGGCTGTCCTTGCTGGTGCGGTAGAGCGTCTGCTTGATCGCCACCACCTGCGGGTCGCGCGCCGCCTGCCGGATGAACTGCACCACCACGTCGAAGGATTCGTACGGGTGGTGGACGACGATGTCCTTGTGGCGGATCGCCGCGAAGCAGTCGCCGCCGAAATCGCGGATGCGTTCCGGGAACCGGGCGTTGAACGGGCGGAAGACCAGATCCGGCCGCTCGTCGACGATCAGCTGCTTGGTGTCGGTCAGGCCGATCAACCCATCTAGGATGAAGACGTCGTCCGACGCGACGTTCAGCTCATGGCGCAGGAAATCGCGCAGGTCGGCCGCCATGCCGCTGTCGGTGGCGAGCCGGATGACGCTGCCGCGGCGGCGGCGCTTCAACGCGCTTTCGAAGGTGCGGACCAGATCCTCCGCCTCTTCCTCGATTTCGATCTCGCTGTCGCGCAGGACACGGAAGACGCCGTGCGCCTTGACCTGGAACGGAGGGAACAGGCGGTCGATGAACTGCATCACCACCTTTTCCAGCTGGAGGAAGCGGATGTCCGAGCCGGGCAGGCGCAGGAACCGCTCCAACTGCGAGGGCAGCGGCACCAGGGCGTCGATGTGCCGGCCCTTGACCGGGTCATGCAGTTGCAGCGCCAGCGAGAATCCGAGATTGGGCAGGAACGGGAAGGGGTGGGCGGGATCGACGGCGATGGGCGTCAGGATCGGGAAGATGTCGTCCAGGAACTTCGCTTCCAGCCAGTCCAGCTCGCCCTCGCTGAGGTCCTTGGGATCGACCACGGAAATCCCGGCCTCCCGCAGTTCGCCCTTCAGTGTGCGCCACATCGTCTGCTGGCTTTCCATCAACGCTGCGATGCGCTGCTTCACCGCGGCCAGCTGCTGGGCGGGCGTCAGATTCTCCGGGCTCGGCGCCTTCACGCCGGCGGCCACCTGCCCTTTCAGGCCGGCGACGCGGACCATGTAGAATTCGTCGAGGTTGCTGGCAGAGATCGACAGGAAGCGCAACCGCTCCAGAAGCGGGTGATGGGGGTTGGCGGCCTCGTCCAGGACGCGCTGGTTGAAGGCCAGCCACGACAGCTCCCGATTGATGAAGCGTTCCGGAGCGTTTGGCTCGATACCGACCGAATCGAGTTCCTGGAGTTGCGTCACGTCGACCTCTGAAATCTTGAAACCCTGAGCGCCGGCGCCTGCCTTTCAGCGGTGCCGACGACGGTTATATGGTGGGCAGACAGAGTATCCCATATGCGTTACGGTTTCAGGACTCCCATTTGGCTATAGGCTGCGACCTCCCCCTCCCCCTCCCCTGCCGCGACCGATTGCCGCCATGAAGACGCTGTTCCTGCTGCGCCACGCGAAATCCTCCTGGGACGATCCGTCGCTGGGCGACCACGACCGGCCGCTGAACGCCCGCGGCGAGAAGGCGGCCACTCTGGTCGGCGGCCATCTGGCCAGGCATCATGCCCACATCGACCTCGTGCTGTGTTCCACCGCGGTGCGGGCGGTGGAAACGCGCAAGCGCGTGATGGCGGCCATCGGCGCGCCCTTCCCGCCGGTGGAGCATGAGCGGGGACTGTACCTGTGCGGCGCCCACACGCTGCTGGAACGGCTGCGCGATGCGCCGGACTCGGCGACCGGCCTGTTGTTGGTGGCGCACAATCCGGACCTGCACGAGTTGGCCAACGCCCTGACCGGCAGCGGCGACCACGGGCTGCGCCATGCGCTGGCCGACAAGTTTCCGACCGGCGCCTGCGCCGTCCTCGTCTTCGAAACGCTGCATTGGGCCGACCTAGAACTGGGGGCGGGGCGGCTGGCGGATTTTGTGCAGCCGCGTAAACTCTCTTAACCTGCGGCGGCGGTTGGAGTATCCACGGAACCACCTGAGTCATTCCAGGCCGTTCCCGGCCGGATACGGGAGGATGCCGACCCTTGCCACCCGCCATTCCGCCCGTCAGCCCGTCCGCACTCCCCGATGCGCAGACCTCCCCCCCCGCCGCCTTCCGCGAGGTGGAATTGAAGCTCCATGCCGCGTCCGCGGATCTGGCGCGGGTTGCCGCCCTTCCGGCGCTGCAGGCGCTGGCCGATGGTCCGGCCGCGACGCAGCGGCTGCGCACCGCCTATTTCGATACCCCCGACCTGAAGCTGGCCGCGAACGGGGTGGCGTTGCGCGTGCGGCAGGAGGGCGACCGCTTCATCCAGACCCTGAAGACCGTGAACAGCGCCAGCCCCGGCGATTCCGCCGCCGTGGCGGTGCGGCGGGAATGGGAATGGATCGTCGCGGGCGAAGCGGTCGACATCGGCGTGCTGAGCGATCCCGCTGTCGCCGGGCTGGTTCCGGCGGCGGCGCTCGACGCGCTGGATTGCCTGTTCATCACCGATTTCCGCCGCACCACCCTGCTGCTTCGCCCCGATACGCTGACGGCGGTCGAACTGGCTGTGGACGACGGTGCCATCTATGCCGGCGGCAACTCTCTGCCGGTCGGCGAGGTGGAGTTGGAATTGAAGGCCGGCAAGGTCGCCAGCCTGTTCGACCTGGCGCTGACCCTGCAAGCCGCCATCCCCATGCGCATCGGGACCGAAAGCAAGGCGGAGGCCGGGCTGCGGCTGGTCACCGGCAAGGCGCCGGGGCCGGTGGAGGCCGAGCCGCTCGGCCTGTCGCCGCTGACAACGGTGGCGGAGGCCTATCGGCACATCCTGCGGCAGGCGTTGCGCCAGTTCCTCGCCAACGAATCCTGCGCGCTGGCGGGCGGCGATGTGGAAGGGCTGCACCGCATGCGCGTGGCCTTGCGCCGTCTGCGCATCGCACACCGCTTCTTCGCACCGCTGGTCGCCTCGCCCGAGGCCGACCGGCTGGTGGAGGAAAGCCGTGCGCTGGCCAAGCGGCTGGGGCCGGCGCGCGGGTGGGATGTGCTGATGTCCGGCATCATCGACCCGCTTCTCGCCGATCCGAAGGCGGCGCCCGGCATCGACCGCACCGCACTGAGGCGGCTGGCCGCACTCGCCCGGACCTCCGGCGCCGGGCCGGCGCGGGAAGCCGTTGCGGCCATCCTGGCGCCGGGCTGCACGACCATGGTCCTGGCGCTCGCCGCGTGGCTGGAGCATGGCCGCTGGATGTCGGAGGCGGACGGCGACCGCCGGGCCGCGCTGTCGGCTCCGGTCACGACGGTGGCCGGCGGCTGGCTGTCGGCGCGCATGGCGAAGCTCGGCAAGTCGGCGAAGCCGCCGGAGGATGCCAAGGGACGCGACAAGCTGCGCCGCCGGCTGCGGACGCTGCGCTACACCGCCGACTTCTTCCGCGGGCTCTATCCGGAGGCCGCCACTCTGCCTTTCTTCGCTGCGCTGGAGCCCTTGCAGGCGGCGCTGGACGCCGATCAGGACGCCGTCACCGGCGCCCGCATGCTGGGCTCGTTGACCGGGGCGGACCCGAAGACGGTGGGCGCCGTCGCCGCCTGGATCGACCGCCAGTCCGACAAGCGGCGCAAGGCGTTGCCGGATCTGTGGAAGCGCTTCCGCGCGGTGCCGCCCTTCTGGTCATGACCGACCCGCGCCGGGCGCCGGTGGCAATGGCGCGCCCAGCGCATATATCGTCAGCCGGCCGGCCGAAGGGGCACCGCGTTCCGGCCGGCCGATTTTGTCATGCGTCGCGGCGCCTTGCCGCTTTCCATCCGGATAGGCTTCGGGTAAAAGAACACTCCATGAACAAGTACATCAGCGTCCGCGGCGCGCGGGAACATAACCTGAAGAACGTCGATGTGGATCTGCCGCGCGACGAGCTGATCGTCATCACCGGCCTGTCGGGGTCGGGCAAGTCGTCGCTTGCCTTCGACACTATCTATGCCGAGGGGCAGCGGCGCTATGTGGAGAGCCTGTCGGCCTACGCGCGCCAGTTCCTGGAGCTGATGCAGAAGCCGGACGTCGATTCGATCGAGGGCCTGTCGCCGGCCATTTCCATCGAACAGAAGACGACCTCGAAGAATCCGCGCTCCACCGTCGGCACGGTGACGGAGATCTACGACTACATGCGCCTCTTGTGGGCGCGCGTCGGCATCCCCTATTCGCCGGCCACCGGCCTGCCCATCGAAAGCCAGACGGTCAGCCAGATGGTCGACCGCATCATGGCGATGCCGGAGGGCACACGCCTGCTGCTGCTGGCGCCCTTCGTGCGCGGCCGCAAGGGCGAGTACAAGAAGGAAATCCAGGACCTGCGCAAGCGCGGCTTCCAGCGCGTGCGGGTCGACGGCACCATGTACGAGATCGACGAGGTGCCGGCGCTCAACAAGAAGCTGAAGCACGACATCGAGGTGGTGGTCGACCGCATCGTGGTGCGCGAGGGGCTGGGCAACCGTCTGGCCGATTCGCTGGAGACCGCGCTGGGGTTGGCCGACGGCATCGTCTGGGTCGAGAATGCCGAGACCAACGAGCTGACCGTCTTCTCGCAGAAATTCGCCTGCCCGGTCAGCGGCTTCACGATTCCGGAGATCGAGCCGCGGCTGTTCTCCTTCAACAACCCGTTCGGCGCCTGCCCGGCCTGCGACGGGTTGGGCAGCAAGATCTATTTCGACCCGATGCTGGTGGTGCCGGACGAGCGGCTGACGCTGGCCAAGGGCGCAATCGCGCCGTGGGCCGGATCGACCTCGAAATACTACGACCAGACGCTGGAGAGCATCTGCGAGCATTTCGGCGCGTCGATGACCACGCCCTGGCAGGATCTGCCGGAAAAGGTCCGCCAGACCATCCTGTTCGGCTCGGGCGGGTCGGCGATCACCATGACCTATGACGACGGGCTGCGGCGCTACCAGACCAACAAGGCGTTCGAGGGCATCGTCAACAATCTGGAGCGGCGCTACCGCGAAACGGACAGCGCCTGGACGCGCGACGAGCTGTCCAAGTACCAGTCCTCCCAGCCCTGCGAAGTCTGCAAGGGCGCGCGGCTGAAGCCGGAGGCGCTGGCGGTCAAGATCCGTGGCCGCAACATCTCGGAGGCGGCGGAACTGTCCATCGCCGGTGCCGGTGCGTGGTTCAGCGAGTTGAACGAGCATCTGCGCCCGAAGGACCGCGAGATCGCCTATCGCATCCTCAAGGAGATCAACGAGCGGCTGGGATTCCTCAACGCCGTCGGGCTTGAGTATCTGACGCTCAGCCGCGGGTCCGGCACCCTGTCGGGCGGCGAGAGCCAGCGTATCCGCTTGGCCTCGCAGATCGGTTCCGGCCTGACCGGCGTGCTCTATGTGCTGGACGAGCCGTCGATCGGCCTGCACCAGCGCGACAACGACCGTCTGCTGGAGACGTTGAAGCGTCTGCGCGACATCGGCAACACCGTCATCGTCGTTGAGCATGACGAGGACGCGATCCGCAGCGCCGACTATCTGGTCGACATGGGTCCCGGCGCCGGCCAGCATGGCGGCACCGTCATCGCCCAGGGTCGGCCGGAAGAAGTCCAGAAGAACCCCGACAGCATCACCGCCCAGTACCTGAACGGCACCCGCTTCGTTCCGGTGCCCGACACCCGCCGGCCCGGCCATCCCGGCCAGTTCCTGGAGGTGCAGGGCGCCCGCGCCAACAACCTGCAGAACGTCTCGACCAAAATCCCGCTCGGCACCTTCACCTGCGTGACCGGCGTGTCGGGCGGCGGCAAGTCGACGCTGATCATCGAGACGCTGTACAAGGCGGTGGCGCGCAAGCTGATGGGCGCCCGCGAACATCCGGCGGACCATGACGCGGTGCTGGGGCTGGAGCATCTGGACAAGGTCATCGACATCGACCAGTCGCCGATCGGCCGCACCCCGCGCTCGAACCCCGCGACCTACACCGGCGCCTTCACGCCGATCCGCGACTGGTTCGCTGGCCTGCCGGAATCGAAGGCGCGCGGCTACGGCCCCGGCCGATTCTCCTTCAACGTCAAGGGCGGGCGTTGCGAGGCCTGCCAGGGCGACGGCGTCATCAAGATCGAGATGCACTTCCTGCCCGACGTTTACGTCACCTGCGACGTCTGTCACGGCAAACGCTACAACCGCGAAACGCTGGAAGTCACCTACCGCGACAAGACCATCGCCGACGTGCTGGACATGACGGTCGAGGAAGGCAAGGAGTTCTTCAAGGCGGTGC
Organism: Azospirillum oryzae; assembly: GCF_008364795.1. Classification (GTDB taxonomy): domain Bacteria; phylum Pseudomonadota; class Alphaproteobacteria; order Azospirillales; family Azospirillaceae; genus Azospirillum; species Azospirillum oryzae. Next base: position 375,461 of record NZ_VTTM01000001.1, read on the forward strand.
CCGGCATCCGGGACAAGATGGACACGCTGGAACGCGTCGGCCTCGGCTACATCCACATCGGGCAGGCGGCGACCACCCTGTCGGGCGGCGAGGCGCAGCGCGTCAAGCTGTCGAAGGAACTGAGCCGCCGCGCCACCGGCCGCACGCTGTACATCCTGGACGAACCGACCACCGGCCTGCACTTTGCCGACGTCGAAAAGCTGATGGAGGTGCTGCATGCGCTGGTCGACCAGGGCAACACGGTGCTTGTGATCGAGCACAATCTGGAGGTCATCAAGACCGCCGACTGGATCATCGATTTGGGACCTGAGGGCGGCACCGGCGGCGGCGAGATCGTCGCCGAAGGCACGCCGGAGGATGTCGCGAAGGTGGAGCGCAGCTATACCGGACGATACCTCGCCCCCTACCTTAAAGAGAAGCCGGCGGTGCGGAAATCGGCAACCCGAAAGAGGGCGTGAACAAACGCAAGCTGCGCCGCGTTCTCCCCTGCAGAGTTAGCACTGCATGGGAGATGAGGAGCATGAAGACGATTCTGACCGGTGTGGGCACCGCCTTGGGGGCCGCGCTTCTGCTGGCCGCATGTGGCTCCGACGGCTCCACCACCAGCACGACGACCACCACGACCACCACCCCCGGCTATGGTTCGACCACCGTGACCCCGGCCCCGTCCGGCGCCACCACCATTGAACGCAGCACGACGACCAAGAGCGAGTGAGCCTCCGCCGAGGTTGACGTTTTTGGATCGATGTTCTTCCCAGTTCGATGTTCTGACTGACTCCTGATCGACTTGCAGCCGGCCTTCCTTGCGGGGGCCGGCCTTTTCCTGCGACCGCATCCCGGCCCGAATTGTGTTAAACTGCGGCAATGATGAACCCGGTACGCCTGCGCGCCCTCGACACTGTGAAGCGCATCGTCTTTGAGCGATTGGCAGGGCACCCTGCCCGCGTCTACCTGTTCGGCTCCTGCGCCCGCGGGGATGTCGGTCATTGGAGCGACATCGACGTGGCCATCGACCCGTTAGAGCCGCTACCACCCGGTCTGATCGGGGAGATCAACGAAGAGTTGGAAGAGAGCACTGTTCCATACTTCGTCGATGTGGTGGATCTTCGGACAGCCCGGCGGGAGTTCCGGCAAGAGGTAGAACGGGAAGGGATTGAATGGACAAGGTAACCCGGAAGCTCGACATCGCGCGCCAAGCACTGGCGCGGCTTCAGGAAGTCCTCGCCCGCCCCGTGGATGATGTCGTTCGCGACTCTGCGATCCTGCGCTTCACCCTGGCAACGGAGACGGTGTGGAAAGCCGCAAGGTCGGTAATCGCCGACCAGATGGGGGCCGAACGCCTAAACTCGGCAAGCCCAAAAGCCATGGTCCGTGAAAGCCAGATCGCCGGATTCTTGACCGAGGATCAGACGGAACTCGCCCTCGCGATGATGAATGACCGGAACCTGACGGTTCACACCTACGACGAAGAAAAGGCTGAGGAACTGTTTTCCCGCCTTCCCGCCCACGCCGCGCTCATTGAATCCTGGATCTCGGCGATGCAGAGCGCCATAACCCGCCCCTGATCCGCCTGCTCTTCGCCCCTCTGCTCATCGCACAGTGTTCTGGAAAGTCCAATGACCGACACCCTTCGCCCCGTCCATGTCATCGGCGGCGGTCTCGCCGGCTCGGAAGCCGCTTGGCAGCTCGCCTCCCGCGGCGTGCCCGTCGTGCTGCACGAGATGCGGCCGGTCCGCAAGACCGAGGCCCACGACACCGACAAGCTGGCGGAGCTGGTCTGCTCCAACTCCTTCCGGTCGGACGATGCCGAATACAATGCGGTGGGGCTGCTGCATGAGGAGATGCGGCGCTGCGGCTCGCTGATCCTGCGCTGCGCCGACGCGCACAAGGTGCCGGCCGGCGGCGCGCTCGCCATGGACCGCGACGGTTTCGCCGATGCGGTGACGGAGGCCGTCTCCACCCATCCCCTCATCACCATACAGCGCGAGGAGGTCGCCGGCCTGCCGCCGGAGGAATGGGACAGCGTCATCGTCGCCACCGGCCCCCTCACCTCGCCTGCCCTTGCCGAGGCTGTGCGCACCCAGACCGGCGAGGAGTCGCTGGCCTTCTTCGACGCCATCGCCCCCATCGTCTATCTGGAGAGCATCGACCTGTCGAAGGCGTGGTTCCAGTCGCGCTACGACAAGCCCGGCCCCGGCGGCACCGGCAAGGACTACATCAACTGCGCCTTCGAGAAGGACGAGTACCGCGCCTTCATCGCCGCACTGATCGAGGGCGAGAAGCTGGACTTCAAGGAGTGGGAGAAGAACACCCCCTACTTCGAGGGCTGCCTGCCGATCGAGGTGATGGCGGAGCGCGGTGTCGACACCCTGCGTTACGGCCCGATGAAGCCGGTCGGCCTGACCAACCCGCACAAGCCGGAACGACGCCCCTATGCGGTGGTCCAGTTGCGCCAGGACAATGCACTTGGCACGCTCTACAACCTCGTCGGCTTCCAGACCAAGCTGCGCCATGCCGAACAGGCCCGCATCTTCCGCATGATCCCCGGCCTGGAGAATGCCGAGTTCGCGCGGCTGGGCGGCATGCACCGCAACACCTTCCTGAACAGCCCGCGCATTCTGGACGGCGCCCTGCGGCTGAAGTCGCTGCCCCGCCTGCGCTTCGCCGGGCAGGTCACCGGCTGCGAGGGCTATGTGGAGAGTGCCGCCGTCGGCCTGCTCGCCGGCCGCTTCGCCGCGGCGGAACGGCTGGGCCAGGAGATCAGCACGCCGCCGGTGACCACGGCGCTCGGCGCCATCCTCGGCCACATCACCGGCGGGGCGGAGGCGGAGACCTACCAGCCGATGAACGTCAATTTCGGCCTCTTCCCTCCGGTGGACGACAAGATCCGCGGGCGTGACCGCAAGCTGGCCTATACCCGCCGGGCGCTGGCCGATCTCGACGGCTGGCTGAAGGGCTGACAGGCAACCGCAAGCGCGGGCGTCAGTAGCGCCCGCGCATCGCCGCCCAGCCCAGACGAAGCTGACGGAACGGGTTGGCCAGCATCACGCGCGGGGCGAACACGTCGTTGCCCTCCCGCGCGATTACGCCCAGATGCAGGTCGGCGAGCGTCGCCGGCAGCAGCGCCGGGACGGCGGCCTTGGGCACTTCGCGACGCAGGACGCGGGCCTCGGCCAGATGCTTGCGGGCGACCTCGGCCACCTCCCCCACCACCGGCCGCAGTTGCGGCGTCGAGCGGCCGGCGAACAGGTCCTCGCTCTTGGCGCCATGGCGTTGCATCAGGTCTTCCGGCAGGCGCTGCCGATTCTGGCGGGCCAGGAAGGGCACGGCGCGCAGGATGCCGGCGAGGGCATAGGCGATGCCGATATGCCGGCCGGCCGCCATCGCCGCCGCGTTCCGCACGCCCAGGATCTCCAGGGCCAGCTGGACCAGCGGCGCGCCCGTCACCTCGGCATAATTGACGAGACAGGTCAGGTCGGCCGGCGGGGTGTCGTCCAGATCGGCTTCGCGCGCGTCGATCAATTTGTCGAACAAGGCGCGGCTCAGTTCCAGCCCACGGGCGGCTTGCGCCAGCGGGTCCATCACCTCATGCCGGGGTACGGGTCCATCCTCATAGACGGCTTCGATGCCGTCGCGCCAGAATTGAAGTCTCATCTGGCCCAGGATCGGTTCGCTGACCACCTCCCGCGTTTTCGCGATCTCCAGGTTGAAGGCGTATAGCGCAAAAGTCGCCTCGCGCCTGTCGGCGGGGGTGAACAGACCTGCCAGAAAGTGGTCGTTGTCATATTTCCGAACCTCCCGTCCGCAATAGGACAGGTCGGTCGCAGCCTTCACCATGGGATGCCCGATTGGAAAAAGAGGGGAGGAGCGTTGGAAGGACGGGCCAAAGCCTGTTGCTACGCCTATATGAAGCACACACGGTCGCACCGCCAGCCCCGACGCGCAGCAGGCAGGGATCCCATGACGGATTTCAACATCGCCCCGACGAAACCCCGCAAGACCGGCCCGATCGCCCGCAAGGACGAGACGGGTGAGAATTTCCCGGTCGCCTCGCGCCTTATTCCGAAGCACCTGCGTCCGCATGTGATCGCCTTCTACCGCTTCGTGCGTCTGGCCGACGACATCGCCGACGATCCGGATCTCGAACCGGAGACCAAGCTGGCCTATCTGGAGGCGCTGGAACGGGCGCTGACCTCCGGCCAAGCCAAACACGCCTATCTGAAGCCAGCCACCGAGTTGCGCGAGAGCCTGCAGAAGACCGGCGTCAGCGACCGCCATGCCCGCCAGATCCTGCGCGCCTTCCGCCGCGACTCCGTCGGTGCCCGCTGCCACAGCTGGAGCGATCTGCTTCTCTACTGCCGCTTCTCCGCCAACCCGGTCGGCCGCTATCTGCTGGATCTGCATGGCGAGGGCGTGGCGGCCGGGCCGGCGTCGGATGCGCTGTGCTCCGCCCTGCAGGTGCTGAACCATCTGCAGGACGCGCGGGAGGACTGGACCCAGCTCGGCCGCTGCTACATCCCGCTTGGCTGGTTCGACGAGGCGGGAATCAGCGTCGAACGTCTGGTGGAGGTCGAGAGCGACGCCCGCCTCCGCGCCATCTTCGATCAGGCGCTGGAGCATACCGACCGGCTGCTGGAACGTGCCGCCGCCCTGCCCGGCCTGATCCAGCATCGTGGCCTGCGGATGGAGGCGGCAGTGATCCTCAGCCTCGCCGAATCGCTGTCGCGCCGGCTGAAGGCCCGTGACCCGATGAAGGCGCGCGTGACGCTGGGCACGCACCACAAGCTGGCCGCGGTGGCGCGGGGGCTGGCGCGGAGCTTCTCCGCCGCATAAACTCCGGGGCCACACGTCGCGACGTTTCCCTAGAGGCACGTCAGGACGGGCAATGCCCAGGATGCTACAGATGACCCCTCCGCCGCTGGAGACGGCCCCGCTGGAACCGGTATCCACGACGTTGCCGGACGACAAGGCACCCGATACGGCGACCAGCGTCACCGCGAAGTCGGGCAGCACCTTCTACTGGCCGATGCGTCTGCTGCCCGCTTCCAAGCGGGCGGCGATGTTCGCCATCTATGCCTTTTGCCGCCGCATCGACGACATCGCCGACGAACCGGGCGAGCCAGCCGCCAAACGGGCGGCGCTGGACCTCTGGCGGTGCGACATCCGCGATCTCTATGCCGGCGGGGCTCCCGGTGGACCGCTGACCGCCGCGCTGAAAGGCGCGATCGAGCGGTACGGCCTGCCGCGGGCGGAGCTGGAGGCGCTGATCGACGGCATGGCGATGGATGTCGCCGGGGAGGATCCGGGTTCCGGCGGCATGCGGGCGCCTGACCTCGACACGCTGCGGCTCTATTGCCGCAGGGTCGCCGGTGCCGTGGGCATGCTGGCCATCCGCGTGTTCGACCGCGCCGATCCGGCCACCGAGCGCTTCGCCCTGGCATTGGGCGAGGCCTTGCAACTGACCAACATCCTGCGCGATCTGGCCGAGGATGCCGAACTCGACCGGCTCTACCTGCCGCGGGAACTACTGCTGGCCGCCGGCATCGACGGCGACCGCCCGGACGAAGTCCTGGCCCACCCCGCCCTGCCCCGCGCCTGCGAGGCGCTGGCCGAACTGGCGGAGGCCCGTTTTGCCGAGGCGCGGTCCACCGTCGCCGGCCATGGGCGCGGATCGCTGTGGGCGGCCACCGCGATGATGGTGCTGTATCACCGGCTGCTGAGACGGCTGCGTGCGGCCGGCTGGCGCGATCTGAACGCGCGCGTCCGGGTCGGCCGGCGTGAAAGCGCTTGGGTGGCGGTGCGCTGCATGCTCGGCTTTCCCCCGGCGGCCTGATGAGCAAGGCTGGCACCGTCCATGTGATCGGCGCCGGGCTGGCCGGGCTGGCGGCCGCCATCAGGCTGGTGGAGGCGGGCCGGCGCGTCGCGGTCTATGAGCAGGCACCGCAGGCCGGCGGGCGCTGCCGCAGCTTCCACGATGCCACGCTCGGCCGGTCGATCGACAATGGCAGCCATATGGTGCTCAGCGGCAACCGGGAACTGCTCGGCTATGCCCGGCGGACCGGCGGCGGCGATGCGCTGGAGGAACTGCGCCCGGCCGCCTTTCCATTCCTCGACCTGCGCACCGGTGCCGCCTGGACGCTGCGCCCCGGCGGGCTGTGGTTGTTCGATCCGGCCCGTCGGGTGCCCGGCAGCCGGCCGCTCGACTATCTGGCATCCCTGCGTTGCCTGACCGCCCGGCGCGGCCAGTCGGTCGCCGATTGCCTGTCACCCGACGGAGCATTGTTCGAGCCGCTGTGGCGCCCGCTGGCGGTCTCCGCACTCAACGGGCCGGTGGAGCGTGTCTCCGCCCGGTTGTTCGGTGCGGTGCTGCGCGAGACGCTGCTGCGCGGCGAGGCGGCCTGCCGGCCGGTGCTGGCGCCGCGGGGCTTGTCCGCCGCCTTCGTCGACCCGGCGCTGGCGCGGCTGCGGGCCGCCGGTGCGGCGCTGAATTTGGGCGCGCGGGTAGAGGGGCTGACCTTCGAGGATGGCCGCGTGACCGGCTTTTCCGCCGGCGGCAATGCCGTGACGCTCGGTGCGCTCGACAGCGTGGTTCTCGCCGCGCCGGCCTGGGTGGCGGCGCGGCTGGTGCCGGGGCTGGCCGTGCCGCCGCCGGGTCCGGCCATCGTCAACCTGCATGTCCGGCTGGACGGGCCGGTGCGGCTGCCGGGCGGCCTCCCCTTCGTCGGGCTGGTCGGCGGCACCGCGGAATGGCTGTTCGCCCGCGACGACCTGCTGTCGGTCACCGTAAGCGATGCCGACGCCTTGGCCGACCTGCCGGCCGAGGAGATCGCCGCGCGGCTGTGGACGGAGGTCGCCCCTCACCTGCGACTCGGGGGGGCGATTCCTCCCTTCCGGGTGGTGAAGGAGCGGCGGGCGACGCCGGATCAGTCTCCCGAATCGGTGGCGCGCCGTCCGGGTGCCCGCACCCGCTGGAGCAATCTGACGCTGGCCGGCGACTGGACGGAAACGGGGCTTCCCGCGACGTTGGAGGCAGCCGTGCGCTCGGGAAACCGGGCGGCCGAGGCCACTTTGTCGAACGGAAATAACCCTATACGACGTTCGAGAGTGTTTCCGGCCTTCACAAGCTTCCGTCATCGGCCTATTTGGACGGACGGAGGTGCCGTGCTCGCAAGGCCCGGCCCGGAAGGACAATCAAAGAAGAGAGGGTAAATCAAATGGCGTTCGAACTTCCGCCGCTTCCGTATGCGTACGACGCTCTGGCTCCGTATATCTCGTCGGAGACCCTGCACCTGCACCATGACAAGCACCACCAGACCTACGTCACCAACCTGAACAACCTGACCAAGGACACCCCGCTGGCCAACGCCAGCCTGGAGGAGGTCATCAAGGCCTCTGCCGGCGATGCGTCCAAGGTCGGCATCTTCAACAACGCCGCCCAGGTGTGGAACCACACCTTCTTCTGGCAGTGCCTGAAGAAGGACGGCGGCAAGATGCCGGCGGCCCTGGAGCAGCGCATCGTCGCCGACTTCGGCAGCGTCGAGAAGTTCAAGGAAGAGCTGACCCAGGCCGCCCTGACCCAGTTCGGTTCGGGCTGGGCCTGGCTGTACCTGGACGGCGGCAAGCTGAAGGTCGGCAAGACCGGCAACGCCGACACCCCGCTGGCGCACGGCCAGAAGCCGCTGTTCACCATCGACGTGTGGGAGCATGCCTACTACGTCGATTTCCAGAACCGCCGCGCCGATTTCGTCAAGGCGGTCATCGACAACCTCGCCAACTGGGACTTCGCCGCCGAGCAGCTGGCTGCGTGATCCTTCCCGTCGAGGGTTGTGAGTGCAAAGGCGCCCGAAAGGGCGCCTTTGTCGTTTCCGAGGTCAAGCGTCCCTGCCCGCCTTCAGCATCCCGGCAAGATGGTGGCCAACCTGCCGGCTGACGGCCCCGCGATCACCGGCGGCAAGCGAGCCGAGAGGTTCGGCATCACGGGCGTCGATCACCGCGACCTTGGCCGTGCGCACGACGGAGGGGGCTGGAAGTCCTGCCGTTTCGAGGTCGCCGACAGGCACATCCGACGGCCATCCCCGGTTTTCGGCGCTGGTGATCATCAGAACCCATAGCAGGCTGTGGCTTGCTTCCAGGTCTTCAGCCGCGACGACCAATGCCGGGCGACGCTGGCGAGCCGGACGGTCGGCGTAGGGGAATGGGACCTTGACGATGTTCCAGATTTCAAAGGTCGGCATAGGCCTGCCGATCCGCTTCACTGTCCCATTCCGTGAAGCAGCGGAACGGGTCTTCGGCAGCAGCCGGAGCGGCCCTGGTCAGGATGACGCGGCCGTCTTCGATGCGATAGGCGATCTCGTCGCCCTCGTGCAGACCCAGAGCAGCCCGTACCGGCTGCGGAATCGTCGTCTGGGCCTTGCTGGTCAACTTGCTGGTGATCATGGGGGCACCGCGGTAAGGAACATCCTTACCTTAGTGCCCGATCGCTACAGCTTCAATAACAGCTAAACCGGCAGCATCGCCGCCGCGACCCGCCGGCCCTCGGCCAGCAGGACGTTGTAGGTCCGGCAAACCGCCCGGCTGTCCATCAGTTCCACCACCACGCCCCGCTCGCGCAGGCCTAGGCGGAGGTCCTTCGGGATCATCCGCATGGTGGGACCGGTGCCGAGCAGCAGGATTTCCACCTTCGGCTCGGCCTCCAACACGGACGAGAAGTCGCTCACCGACAGGGAGGCGGCATCGGTCGCCTCCCATACTACGGTGCGGTCGGGCAGGACGATCACCGCGCCGACGCGCCACTGGCCGGAAATGCAGAACTGTCCCGGACCGTAGCCGTCGATGACCTGACGGTCCGACGGGATCATCGGCATGATGTCGGCCATGCTGCCCTCTCCTTCGCTAAACGCCCGGCCTTACGGCGTGGTTGCCGGAGTGTTGCCCGCCGAAGCGGCATCGGGAGCGCCGCGCCGCAGGCGGTTCTCACCAAGGAACAGCAAGATTGGTGCGGCGATGAACACCGACGAGCTGGTCGCAAGGATAACGCCGAAGATCAGCACGATGCCGAAGTCCTGCAGGGCCTCGCCACCGAACAGCGCCAGCGGAATGATGGACAGCAGGGTACAGACCGAGGTGCCGACGGTGCGGTTCAGCGTCTCGTTGATCGACATGTCGATCAGGTCGCGCAGCGGCATCTTCTTGTAGATGCGCAGATTCTCGCGCATGCGGTCATAGACCACGACCTTGTCGTTCACCGAATAGCCCATGACGGTCAGGATCGCAGCCACGGCCGTCAGGTTGAACTGGATGTCGGTGATGGCATAGAACCCGACGATCTTGGTGATGTCGAGGATCAGCGTCACCACCGCGCCGAAGCCGAACTGCCATTCGAAGCGGAACCAGATGTAGACCAGCATCGCCAGCATGGCGAGGCCGAGCGCCAGCATGCCGTTGGCGAACAGTTCGCCGCTGACCGAGGCGCCGACCGCTTCGACGCGGCGGACCTGGGTGCCGGGGATCGCCTGCGCCAGCGTGTTGCGCACCTTGTCGGCGGCCACCTGCTGGGCGGCATCGTCGCCGGGCTGGCGTTCCAGGCGGATCAATACGTCCTGAGTCGATCCGAACTCCTGCAACGCCACCTGCCCCATGCCGAGGCCGGACAGTGTGTGGCGCAGCGAGGCGAAGTCGGCGGCCTGTGGCGTGCGGGCTTCGATGACGATGCCGCCACGGAAGTCGATGCCGTAATTCAGGCCGGGGTGGAAGAACAGGATGACGGACGCGATGGACAGGATCGCCGACACCACGAGGCCGGCGATGCGGCCGTTCATGAACGGGATCTTGGTGTTGTCGGGGACGAGGCGGAGATGGAACATCGGATGACCTCTCAGACCGGCAACACGGCCGGACGCGTCCGGCGCAGCCACGTCACCATCATCAGGCGCACGAGCACCGTCGCGGTGAACATGGAAATGAGGATGCCGAAGGTGATGGTGACGGCGAAGCCCTTGATGGTGCCGGTGCCGAAGATGAACAGCAGCGCCATCTTGATGGCCGTCGTCAGGTTGGAGTCGACGATGGTGCTGTAGGCGCGGCTGAAACCGGCCTCCATCGACGCGAAGACCCCCCGGCCCTTCTTCGTCTCTTCGCGGATGCGCTCGTTGATCAGGATGTTGGCGTCGACCGCCAGACCCAAGGTCAGCAGGATGCCGGCGATGCCCGGCAGCGTCAGCGTGGCGTGCAGCAGCGACAGCGCCGCGATGGTCAGCACGATGTTGACCAGCAGGGCGAAGCAGGCGAAGGCGCCGAACAGCCCATAGCAGGCGATCATGTAGACGCAGACCATCAGGAAGCCGACGACCACGGCGGTCAGGCCGGCGCGGATGGAATCGGCGCCAAGGTCGGGACCGACCGTGCGTTCCTCGATCACCTTCAGCGGGGCCGGCAAGGCGCCGGCGCGCAGCAGCACGGCAAGGTCGTTGGCGCCGGCGGCGGTGAAGTTGCCGCTGATCTGGCCGCGACCGCCGGTGATCGGCTCGCGGATGACGGGGGCGCTGATGACCTTGTTGTCGAGCACGATGGCGAAGGGCCGGCCGACATTCTGCTTGGTCACTTCGGCGAAGCGGTTGGCGCCGGCGCTGTTGAATTCGAAATTCACCACCCACTCGCCGGTCTGGCTGTTGGTGCCGGCCGATGCGTTCTGCAGCGTGGCGCCGTCGACCTCGACCTTCTTGCGGATGACGTATTTGGACTGGTAGCGATCGCCCTCGGCCGACGGCAGGATCTCCGAACCCGGAGGGGCGCGGCCGGTGTTGGGATCGGCATTCACGTCGACCAGACGGAAGGTCATCTTGGCGGTGGTGCCCAGCAGCCGCTTGATGCGGTCGGGATCCTCCACGCCGGGCAGCTGGACCAGGATGCGGTCGTTGCCCTGGCGGGCGATGGTCGGCTCGTTCACGCCGGTCTCGTCGATGCGGCGACGGACGATCTCGATCGACTGCTCGATGGCCTGGGTGGCGCGGTCACGCAGCGCGACCTCGCTCAACGCCACGGTCACCGTACCGCCGTTCACGGTCACCTCGAGGTCGGGCTGCCCGCCGCCCAGACCGGTGCGGCCGACCGGGCTGGCGAGCTGGCGCAGGGCCTTCACCGCCTCCTCGGCCTGGGCCGGGTCGCGCAGCTGGACGGTCACGGCGCGCTCGCCGGCGTTAAGCGCGGTGTAGCCGACATTGGCGGTGCGCAGCTGCTGCCGGGCGCCGTCGACGAGACCTTCCACCCGGTCGCGGATGACGGTGGCCATGTCGACTTCAAGCAACAGATGCGATCCGCCGCGCAGGTCGAGACCCAACGACACCCGGGTGTTGGCGTACCAGGACGGCAGCGCCGCCAACGTGTCGCGGCCCAGGAAGTTGGGCAGCATCAGGATGAAACCGGCGATGCAGGTCGCCAGGATCAGGTAAATCTTCCAGCGCGAAAAATAGAGCATGCGTCACTCGAATCCGATCAGACACCCGGTCCGGGCGACCGGTCCGCCGCTTGCGGGCGGACGACGGCCGGGCCGGACGGGAAGCGCCTTCGGGCCGACCCGCGGAAGAGGGGCCCGGCTGCGGCTTACTTGCGGCCGAACAGCTTGCCGATCCCGCCGGCGGCGGGGGTCTCGGCCGGCTTGGCCTCGCCCTCGGTGGCCGGGGTGGCGTCGCCGCCGGACTTGCCGGCCGGCTCGGTCTTGGCGAGCACGAGGTTCACGGTGGAGCGCAGGCAGCGCACACGCACATTCTCCGCGATCTCGACGGTGATCTCGTCGTCGGTGCCGACCTTGGTCACGGTGCCGATGATGCCGCCGCCGGTCACGACGCGGTCGCCGCGGCGGATGGCCGACAGCATGGTCTTATGCTCCTTCATCTTCTTCTGCTGCGGACGGATCAGCAGGAAGTAGAAGACGACGAAGATCAGGATCAGCGGCAGAAACTGGACGAGCATGTCACCGCCGCCGCCAGCCGGGGCCGCCGTCTGTGCATAAGCCGTCGAAACGAACATCTGGAAGCTCCTTACAGGTTTGGTCTCGGCACCGGATCGGCGTTCCGCCGGGACGCCGCGACTATAGCCGCCCATGATCGGGATGCAATGGTGATGCGCCACAATCCGCAGGGCGGCCACAGCTTGTGTGCTTGCCCTGCTGTGTTACCGTGCGAAGGCGTCGGAAAGATGGCTGCGCGGGCGCCCACTTTCCATGGAACATCCTGAAAAAATATCCGGAAAATTATGTCGCAATCCGTCAATAGCTCAGGCATGGGCGCTGGTGCAGATCAGTCGCTCGTCCCCCTGCTGACCCGCATCGCCGAGGCGCTGGAGCGTCTGGCCCCGCCGCCCGACCGGCCGCTGGACTTCGGCGCGGCGGACGCCTTCGTCTGGCATCCCGATCCCGACCGGCTGGAAGCGGTGCCGGTGGTCAACCGCGTCGACATCATGCTTCTGCAGGGGATCGAGCGGCAGCGGGAGATCCTGCTGGACAACACCCGCCGCTTCGCCGCCGGGCTGCCCGCCAACAACGCCCTGCTGTGGGGCGCGCGCGGCACCGGCAAAAGCTCGCTGGTCAAGGCCGCCCATGCCGCCATCTGCGCCGAGCGGCCGGGCGAACTGGCGCTGGTGGAAATCCACCGCGAGGACATCCCCACCCTGCCCCGCCTGCTCACCCGGCTGAAGGGCGAGGCGCGCCGCTTCATCCTGTTCTGCGACGACCTGTCCTTCGACCATGACGACGCCCATTACAAGTCGCTGAAGGCAGTGCTGGACGGCGGGATCGAAGGGCGGCCGGACAATGTGGTGTTCTACGCCACCTCCAACCGCCGCCACCTGATGCCGCGCGACATGATCGAGAACGAGCGGTCGACCGCCATCAACCCGGCCGAGGCAGTGGAAGAGAAAGTGTCGCTGTCAGACCGCTTCGGGCTGTGGCTGGGCTTCCACAACTGCGACCAGGACACCTATTTCGCGATGATCGAGGGCTATGTCCGCCATTTCGGCCTGGACATCCCGGCTGACCGGCTGCGCGCGGAGGCCGTGGAATGGTCGGTCACGCGCGGAAGCCGGTCGGGCCGGGTGGCCTGGCAGTTCATCCAGGACCTGGCTGGCCGCCTCGGGAAGCCCCTTCGCTGACCTTGCGGTCCATCTGGTCGCTCGGGTCGACGGCCTGGCTGCCCTTGCGCAGCTCGAAATGAAGTTGGGGCGAGGACACGCCGCCGGTCTGGCCGACCCGGGCGATCACCTGCCCCCGCTTCACCGTGGCTCCCCGCTCCACCTCGATCTTGTCGAGATGGGCATAGGCGGTGATCCAGCCGTCGGAATGCTTCAGCAGCAGCAGGTTGCCGAAGCCGCGCAGCTCATTGCCGGCATAGGCGACCACGCCGTTGTCGGCGGCGACCACCGCCGTGCCCTTCGGCGCCGCGATGTTCAGGCCGTCATTGTGCAGCCCGTCGGGCTTCGGCCCGAAGCCGGAGATCAGCTTGCCCTTCACCGGCCACAGGAAGCGGGCGCTGCCGCGCGGCGGCGGCGCGCCGACTTCGGCCTTCGGCTCCGGCTTGGGCGGCGGCGCGGCGGTGGCCACCTCTTGCTGGGGCGCTGCCGGGGGCGGCGTGGTTGCCGCCGGGGCCGGGGCCGGGGCCGGGGTCGGCGTCGGAGCCGGCTTGCTGCCGGGCGGGCGCAGCATGGTCGGCGCCTGCCCCGGCTGGTAGGGCGTGTCACCCTGGACGGACGGCGCGGACGGCGTCTGTTGGGCGGACGGCTCCGGCACGGCACCCGGCTTCGAAGGTGGCGGCAGCGGCGTGGCCGAGATACCGCCCGACGGGGAGGATGCACCCGGCGGCGGCAGGTCGGCCGACTGGATCGAGCCATGCCCGGCCGTCGAGCCACCCGGCGCATTCCCCTGCGGCGTCAGGGCGACGGCACCGCCGCTCGCCACGCCGCCGGATGCCATCATGGTGCCGCTGCCATCGTTGGCGCCCGGCAGACGCAGGGGCTGGCCGACCTTCACGGCATAGGGCGGCGTCAGGTTGTTCAGCCGCGTCAGTTCGCTGACGTCGACATTGTACATGCGGGAGATGCTGTAAAGGCTGTCGCCCTTCTGAACGATGTACTGGCGCGAGGTCGGCAGGACCAGCCGCTGGCCGACCTCCAGCCGGTAGGGCGCCGCCAGCTTGTTCGCCTCGATCAGGTCGCGCAGGGGCACATTGTACCGGCGCGACAGGCTGTATGCGCTGTCGCCCTTCTGCACCGTGATGGCGCCGCCGGCCGAATCCGGCACATCGGAGACGGTGGTGAAGGGCGCCAGCCCGCCCACCCGTTCGCAAGCGCCAAGCGCCAGGACGGCTGTGGACAGGACCATTGCGGACAGCAGGTGCTTGGGCATGGCGGATTTCATGCGGAACGGACCGGTTGCGGCGGGTCGGACAGCAGCGGAACGAAACGGACGGGCCACAGGTCCTCCCGGATAAGGCCAGCTTCGGAGCGCCGGAAACGCACGACCCTCTGGCCGCGGTGATCGGTCCCCAACGGAATGACCAAGACACCACCAACGGCGAGTTGATCCGTCAAGTCTTTTGGCGGCTCCGGCCCACCGGCGGCTGTGACCAGTATGCGGGCAAACGGCGCCTGCTCCGGCCAGCCCCGCGTCCCGTCGCCGAGCCGCGTGGTGATGTTGCCGATGTCGAGCGCCTTGAACCGCGCCTCCGCCTCGCACAGAAGCGGTTTCAGCCGCTCGATGGTGAAGACCCGGCGGCAGAGCCGCGACAGCACCGCCGCCTGATAGCCGGAGCCGGTACCGACCTCCAGGACAAGATGCCGCGGCTGCAGTTCCAGCGCCTGGGTCATCAGCCCGACCACCAGCGGTTGGCTGATGGTCTGGCCAAGGTCGATCGGCAGCGCCGTGTCCTCCCACGCCCGGTCCTGGAAGGCTTCCGGGACGAACAGCTCGCGCGGGATCCGCTCGATCGCCGCCAGCACCTTCGTGTCGGTGACGCCGGCCCCGCGAAGGGCCATCAGCAAGCGGATCTTGCGCGGGTTGTATGTCACACGAAAGCCTGCCTCAACGTCTGCAACGTCGGCGTGTGGGTGAGGTCGAGATAGACCGGCGTCACCGAGATGCCGCCGTTGAACACGACATGGATGTCGGTGTCGTCCGCCACGTCGGCCTCGCCGCGCAGGGTGCCGATCCAGATATAGGGCTTGCCGCGCGGGTCCACACGCTCCAACAGCTCGTCGCCGATCTTGCGCTTGCCGTGGCGCACCACCTGGATGCCCGTCACCTCCGCGGCCGGACGGGCCGGGAAGTTGACGTTCAGCAGCACGTTCTTCGGCCACGCCACCGTCACCGCCTTGCGCACCACGTCGGCGCCATGGGCCGCAGCGGCGGACCAGTCGATGGGCTGGCCCGGCTCGTAATGCTGGCTCATGGCGATGGCCGGGACGTTCAACAGCGTCGCTTCCATCGCCGCGGCGATGGTGCCGGAATAGGTCACGTCCTCGCCGATGTTGGAGCCCTGGTTGACGCCGGACAGCACCAGCGTCGGACGGGCGTCCCTCATCACATGGTTGACCGCCAGCAGCACGCAGTCGGTCGGCGTGCCGTCGACGGTGAAGCGGCGTTCGTCCAGCTTGCGCAGGCGCAGCGGCCGGTTGATGGTCAGCGAATGGCTGGCCGCCGACTGCTCCATCTCCGGCGCGACGACCCAGACGTCGTCGGACAGCTCGCGCGCGATGGCTTCCAGGACCTTCAATCCCTGCGCATGGATGCCGTCGTCGTTGGTGACGAGGATGCGTGTCCGGGACAGGTCGAGCGGCAGGTCGAACATCAGATGGAAATCCTCTCCACTCCGCGCATGTAGGGGCGGAGCGCTTCCGGAACCAGGATCGAACCGTCGGGCTGCTGGTAGTTCTCCAGCACCGCGATCAGGCAGCGCCCGACCGCCACACCCGATCCATTGAGGGTGTGCACGAATTGAGTTTGCTTCTCGCCCTTCGGCCTGCAACGGGCTTTCATCCGCCGCGCCTGGAAATCTCCGCAATTGGAGATGCTGGAGATCTCGCGGTAGGCGTTCTGGCCGGGCAGCCAGACCTCGACGTCATAGGTCTTGCGCGAGGAGAAGCCCATGTCGCCGGTACACAGAACGATGGTGCGGTAGGGCAGCCCCAGCCGCTCCAGGATCGTCTCGGCGCAGCGGGTCATGCGCTGGTGCTCGTCCTCCGACTGTTCCGGCGTGGTGATGGCGACCATCTCCACCTTCCAGAACTGGTGCTGGCGGATCATGCCGCGGGTGTCGCGCCCGGCCGACCCGGCTTCGGCGCGGAAGCAGGGGGTCAGCGCGGTGTAGCGCAGCGGCAATTCCTCAGACGCCACGATCTGGTCGTTGACCAGATTGGTCAGCGGAACCTCGCTGGTCGGGATCAGGTAATGGTCGGTCGAGGTGGTCTTGAACAGATCCTCCTCGAATTTCGGCAACTGGCCGGTGCCGAACAGGGCGTTGTCGCGCACCATCAGCGGAGGGGCGATTTCGGTGAAACCGTGCTCGCCGGTGTGGATGTCTAGCATGAAATCGGCGAGCGCGCGCTCGAGACGGGCCAGCCCGCCCTTCAGCACGGTGAAGCGGGCACCGGACATGCGGGCCGCCGCCTCGAAGTCCATCAGGCCCAGCGCTTCGCCCAGCTCGTAATGCTGCTTGGGGTTGGCGATGTCGGGCGGGGTGCCCCAGCGGCGGACCTCGACGTTGGCGGTCTCGTCCGGTCCGTCCGGCACGTCGTCGGCCGGGATGTTGGGCAGGCCGGCCAGCAGCCCGTCGAGTTCGGCGCCGAGCGCGCGTTCCTCTTCCTCGACCTGGGGCAGGCGCTCCTTCAGGGTCGCCATCTCGTCGAGGATCGGCTGGGCGTCGCGGCCCTCGCGCTTGGCGAGGCCGATTTCCTTGGCCGCTTCGTTCCGGCGGGCCTGCATTTCCTGCATCTGGGTCTGCGCGGCACGGCGGCGGCCGTCGAGGTCGAGCACGGAGGACGACATCGGCGCCAGTCCCCGGCGGCCAAGGCCGCGGTCGAAGGCTTCGGGATTCTCACGGATGGCGCGAAGGTCGTGCATGGCTCGAACAATCAACGAATTGTGTGGGGGATTGGTTATACGGCGCGACCCCGCCAAGGTCCAGTGCAAGCCCGTCCATCGACATGATCCAAAGGGATCTGCGCAAAAGGGATCTGCGCAAAAGGGATCTGCGCAGACGGCATGGCCGCTGCGCCCCGGCTGTTGTTGGAACCGACGGGCACGACAGGGCAATGTCCGTTGTGCGCCGCAGTGGACGGCGCCAATGCCAGAAATACGGAGCCGAGCGCGTGCGCGACGAGATCGAGACCGGTGCTGAGACCGATGCAGAGGTCGCCTATCTGCAGGCCGGCACCCCCGCCTATCGCCGTGCCAGCCGCATCCTGTTCGTCGCCGGCTTTTCCACCTTCGCCACGCTTTACTGCGTCCAGCCGCTGCTGCCGGAGTTCGTGCAGGAATTCGGGGTGACGCCGGCCGAATCCAGCCTGTCGCTGTCGCTGACCACCGGCGTTCTGGCTGTGGCTTTGCTGGTGGCGGGCGCCATCTCCGACGGGATCGGGCGCAAGCCGGTGATGGTGGCGGCACTGCTCGGCGCCGGCATTCTCGGGATCGTCGGCGCGCTGATGCCGGGCTGGCACGGATTCCTGGCGGTGCGGGCGCTGGAGGGGCTGGCCTTGAGCGGCCTGCCGGCAGTGGCGATGGCCTATGTCTCCGAAGAGGTCGATCCGAAATCGGCCGGCGTCGCCATGGGGCTCTATATCGGCGGCACCGCCATCGGCGGCATGTCCGGCCGGGTGCTGACCGCAATCGTTACCGATCTCGGCACCTGGAGGCTGGCGGTGGGGGTGGTCGGGGCGCTGGCGGCGGCGGCGGCCGTCACCGTCTGGCTCGCCCTGCCGCCGTCGCGCCATTTCGTCCGCCGCGCCGCCGGGCTGCCGGCGCTGGTGCGGGCGTGGCGCGGGCTGCTGACGGATCCGGCGCTGCTCGGACTGTTCTCGCTCGGCTTCCTGCTGATGGGCGGCTTCGTCACCGTCTTCAACTATATCGGTTTCCGCCTGAGCGAGCCGCCGTTCGAACTGCGGCCGGCCATCGTCGGCGCGGTGTTCCTGGTCTACAGCTTCGGCGTCGTCAGTTCGCCGCTGTTCGGCGGCTGGTCGGGGAGGTTTGGATCGCACCGTACGCTGGCGGCGGCGGTGGCGCTGATGGTGGGCGGGCTGGCGCTGATGGAGATCGACAGCCTGTTCGCCATCGCCCCCGGCATCGCGCTGTTCACCTTCGCCTTCTTCGGCGCCCATTCCATCGTGTCGGCCTGGATCGGGCGGCGGGCGGCGGTGGCGCGTGGGCAGGCATCGTCCATCTATCTGTTCTGCTACTATCTGGGTTCGACGGTCGCCGGAACGCTGGGCGGGTTGTTCTGGCATGGCTTCGGCTGGACCGGGGTCGCCGCGTTCGTCGGGCTGCTGATCCTCATCGCGGTGGGTGTGACGGCCGGGCTGCAGCGCAGCCGCTGACGGCGCGGCGAACGGTCGCGCTTGTCGTTCGCCATATTGCGTTGCGCACGGGCGCGCATCAGGCTGGAAGGGTTCGCTGGGCAGGAGTGCGCAGGGTGAGTGACCTGACCGTCTATCTGGAAAACGATGCCCGCCGCCCGGAATTCCGCACCGCCGACCCGGCGCTGATGGCCGGCCATCTGGCCCATATCGGAATCCTGTACGAACGCTGGACCGCCGACGCCCCCCTGCCCGCCTCCGCCGACGCCGACGCCGTGCAGCGGGCCTATGCCGCGCCAATCGACCGGCTGAAGGCAGCTCGCCGTTTCTGCACCGCGGACGTCGTTCGCGTCACTCCCAAGACCGACGGTGTCGAGGCCCTGCGTGCAAAGTTCCTGTACGAACACACCCATGCGGAGGATGAGGCGCGCTTCTTCGTGGAGGGTGCGGGCGCCTTCTACATCCATCTCGACCGCCGTGTCTTCCGTGTGCTGTGCGGGACGGGTGACCTGCTGAGCATTCCCGCCGGCACGCCGCACTGGTTCGACATGGGGCCGCGGCCGCGCTTCACCACCATCCGCTTCTTCAGCCGTCCCGAGGGCTGGATGGCAACGCCGACCGGCGACACCATCGCCGCGCGCTTCCCGCTTTTCGAAACGGAGGCTGTGGAGGCGGCCTGACTCCGCCCCGTTTCCGTCCCAAAAAATTCACTTGAATCACGGACGGAAAAGCGTAAATCAATCGACACGACGCACCCGCACGTGCCTATGGCCCTCTGTGGTTATGCTACGACGTACCGCGTCCTTTTTGGCAGAACCGGCCATTCCAGTGGGCCGGTCCCGAGAGGGAGGTCAGTATGTACGCTGCCCACGGTGGGGCTGTGAGACGGTAGCCCTTTAGCCGGTAAACGACGCGCTGTTGCCTGGAGCTTCACAGCCCGGGGCCGCTGCTCGCACCGGCTATTTCCGTCTCCCCCCTTTCCAAAATCCGATCAACCGCCGATTCCGCTGCGCCACCCGTGCCCCAGCCCTGTGCTGGCCGGTTCGTGACGCGGCCGGGATCGCCGTCTGCTCACCGGGCCGGCCTGCACGCCGCTGTCCGGGGATAGGAGTGCGCCATGGGTTTCCTGCGTTCCCGTTCCGCCGTCACCCCGCTCCGCCGCGTCGGCCTGAACGACAGCAGCGTCGTTTCGCTGTCCACCGGCCGCCGCTCGACCGTGACCCAGGCCGTCGCCCTGCACCGCCCGGAAGAGCCGATGCACTGCATCCGCCCCGGCGTGCTGGCCGACACCGCCGGCAGCTTCCTGACCGCATTCTCCGGTGCGACCGAAGCGGTCGGCCGGGGCGGCGACGTGCTGTATGCGGTGAAGTGCAACCCGGAGCCGGCGGTGCTGCGCGCCCTGTGGGCCGGCGGCGTGCGCCATTTCGACGTCGCCTCCCCCGGTGAGATCCGCCTGATCCGCCAGATGTTCCCGGACGCCGTCCTGCATTACATGCACCCGGTCAAGGGCCGTCTGGCGATCCGCAACGCCTACCACCAGTATGGCGTCCGCGACTTCGTCCTCGACAGCCGGGAGGAGCTGGACAAGATCCTGGAGGAGACGGACGGTGCCGCCGACCTCGGCCTCGTCGTGCGCCTCGCCCTGCCGAAGGGCAACGCGGTCTACGACCTGTCGGGCAAGTTCGGCGCCGCGATGGCCGACGCGGTGGAACTGCTGCGCGCCGCCCGCGCCGTGGCGCCGAAGGTCGGGCTGTCCTTCCATGTCGGTTCGCAGATGCTCGACCCGTCGGCCTACGAGCGCGCCATCGCGCTGGCCGGCCACGTCATCGCGGAGAGCGGAGTCGCCATCGACGTGCTGGACGTCGGCGGCGGCTTCCCGGTGTCCTATCCGGGCGTCACTCCGCCGCCGCTCGGCGACTTCATGGCCGCCATCGCCCGCGGGATCGCCGCCATCGACCTGCCGGCGCACTGCCGCCTATGGTGCGAGCCCGGCCGCGCGCTGGTCGCCCCCGGCGTCTCGCTGGTGGTGCAGGTGGTGAAGCGGCGCGGAGCCGAGCTGTTCATCAACGACGGCGTCTATGGCGCCCTGTCGGATGCCGGCGTGCCCGGCTTCCGCTTCCCGGCGCGGCTGATCCGGCCGTTCGAGGCGATGACCGACGCCGAAAGCGAAGCCTTCAGCTTCTACGGTCCGACCTGCGACAGCGCCGACAAGATGGCCGGCCCCTTCCACCTGCCGGCCGACGTGAAGGCCGGCGACTGGATCGAGCTGGGCCAGCTCGGCGCCTATGGCTCCTGCCTGCGCACCGCCTTCAACGGCTTCGATCAGGCGCGTGTCGTCGAAGTGTCGGACGCGCCGCTGCTCGCCACCCCCGGCTACGTGCTGCGCTCCTGCGCAGCCTGAAAAAGAAGCCGGATTCTGTGGATAAAGCGTAAAGACATCCGTAACATTCAGTGGCCCGGCGCGCCCCGTTTCCTCTTCTCCGAAGTGGGCGGGCGCGCCGGCTCATGTCGTTGGCCTAAACTACCTCGGGGAGACAAAAAATCATGGCCCTGGACACGAAGCTCTGCACGTTCACAGGCCGCATGGTCATCGTTGGATTCGGTTCGATCGGCCAGGGTGTCTTGCCGCTGCTTCTCCGTCACATCGACGGACTTACGGCCGACCGAATCACCATCGTCACCGCCGAGGAGCGCGGACGGGAGGAGGCGGAGCTTTACGGCGTCGCGTTCCACAACAATCCGCTCGACAACGACAATTTCTTCCAGGTTCTGAAGCCGCTGATCGACAAGGGCGATTTCCTGGTCAACCTGTCGGTCGACGTGTCGTCGATCGCGCTGATCGAATTCTGCCAGCGGGTCGGCGCCTTCTACACCGACACCTGCACCGAACCGTGGGCCGGCGGCTATACCGATTCCAGCCTGTCGCCGTCGCTGCGCTCCAACTATGCGCTGCGCGAATCGGCGCTGGCGCTGCGCAGCCGCTATGAGAGCGGCCCGACCGCGTTGATCACCCATGGGGCGAATCCGGGTCTGGTTTCGCATTTCGTCAAGCAGGCGCTGCTGAACATCGCCGCCGACACCGGGGTCGAGACCGATGTCCCCACCGACCGCGACGGCTGGGGACGGCTGGCGCAGAAGCTGGGGATCAAGACCATCCATGTGGCGGAGCGCGACACCCAGGTGTCGAACCAGCCCAAGCAGATCGGCGAGTTCGTCAACACCTGGTCGATCGACGGGTTCGTCAGCGAAGGCTGCCAGCCGGCCGAACTCGGCTGGGGCACGCACGAGAGGCAGCTGCCGCCCGACGGCCGCCGGCACGAGTTCGGCTGCGACGCCGCTATCTATCTGATGCGGCCGGGCGCAGCCACCCGCGTGCGCACCTGGACCCCGCTGGAGGGGCCGTTCCACGGCTTCCTCATCACCCACAGCGAAGCGATCTCGATCTCCGACTATTTCACCGTGCGCGAGGGCGACACCGTCGTCTACCGCCCGACCTGCCACTATGCCTATCATCCGTGCGACGATGCGGTGATGTCGCTGCACGAACTGGCCGGCAAGAACTTCAACATCCAGGCCGAACAACGGCTGATGATGCACGAGATCACCGGCGGCATGGACGAGTTGGGCGTTCTGCTGATGGGGCATCCCAAGGGCGCCTACTGGTACGGCTCGCGGCTGGACATCGACACCGCGCGGTCGCTGGCCCCCTACAACAACGCCACCTCGCTGCAGGTGACCTCCACCGTCCTCGGGGGCATCGTCTGGGTGCTGGAGAACCCGAATCGGGGCTTGGTCGAACCGGACGAGGTGGACTTCCGCCGGGTGCTGGACATCGCCGACCCCTATCTCGGCGAGGTGGTCGGCGCCTATGGCGACTGGACGCCGCTGCAGGACCGCAATGTCCTGTTCCCCGAGGACATCGACGAGGATGACCCCTGGCAGTTCAAGAACTTCCGGGTCGTTTGAGAGAAATCGGATGAAGTGCCGCAGCCCCCGCCGCCCCATCGGCGGCGTCGGCTGCGGCAGTGCTGCCACAGGGCGCATGGCGACACGGTGACATTGCCCGCCGAAGGGCTTTGAAACCGTTGACTTGGGCTTTCGCTTCCCCCAATCGTTCAGCCATGCCCAAGCACGTCTCCCGGCGCGCCCGCGCCAAAGCTCCGACCGCCGCCACCCTCATCATGCGCTCCGGCATCGTCGGGCTCATGGTGACTTGCGGGATTGCCGTGGTGGATCTGGCCATTCCGGATCCGGCGAACGCCCAATCGCCCGCGACCCCGGTTCCGGGATCGAAGCCGGACGCCGCGGCCGTGCGGGGAGGCGCCGCCCAGGGAAACGCCACCGCCACCGCGTCCAAGCAGGAACCGGTCCTGCTGACCGCCGATCAGGTCACCTTCGACGAGGTGAACAGCGTCGTCACCGCCAGCGGCAATGTGGAGCTTGCGCAGGGCAAGCGCAGCGTCCGCGCCGACAAGATCACCTACAATCAAAAGACCAAGGTCGTCACCGCCACAGGCAAGATCCGCCTGGTGGAGCCGTCGGGCGACATCATCTTCGCCGATTATGCCGAACTGACCGACAACCTGAAGGACGTGTTCATCGAGAACATCCGCGTCCTGATGACCGACAACGGCCGCATGGCCGGCAACGAGGGCGAGCGGCGCGAGGGCCGGCTGACGCGCGTCAACCGCGGCGTCTACAGCCCTTGCGACCTGTGCAAGGAAGACCCGACCCGTCCGCCGCTGTGGCAGATCCGCGCCGTGCGCATCGTTCACGACAACGAGGAGCACGAGGTCCGCTACAAGGACGCGACGATGGAGATCTTCGGGATCCCCGTCGCCTACACGCCCTACCTGTCGCATCCCGATCCGTCGGTGGACCGCAAGAGCGGCTTCCTGACGCCGTCCTTCGGCAACAACTCCAATCTCGGCGCGATCCTCAAGACCCATTACTACTGGGACATCGCGCCGGACCAGGACGCCACCTTCGACCTGCATTACTACTCGCAGCAGGGGCCGCTGCTCGGCGGCCAGTACCGCAAGCGGTTCGAGAGCGGTCGCCTTGAACTGGAAGGCGCGATCACCCGCGGCGACGTGGCCAACACCACCATCGTGCCGAAGGAGACGCGCACCCGCGGCTATGTCGCGGCGCGCGGCCTGTTCGACATCGATG
Source organism: Azospirillum oryzae (assembly GCF_008364795.1). Taxonomy (GTDB): domain Bacteria; phylum Pseudomonadota; class Alphaproteobacteria; order Azospirillales; family Azospirillaceae; genus Azospirillum; species Azospirillum oryzae. The sequence goes on from NZ_VTTM01000001.1 coordinate 399,185, forward strand.
AGACATGGCGCGCCGGGTTCGACGTGAAGCGGGCCAGCGATCCGACCTTCCTGCGCCGCTATTACGATTTCCGCGAAGACTACTTGACCAGCAAGGCCTACGTGGAGGGCTTCCGCGGGCGGAACTATGCGGCGGTCACCGGCTACAGCTTCCAGGACATGCGGTACGGGAACACCGTTCCCGAGCCGGTCGCCCTGCCCTATGCGCAGTACAACGCGCTGGGCGAACCGGGCAGCCTGCTGGGCGGCCGCTGGTCGTTCGACACCAGCCTGCTGGCGGTGTCCCGCTTCAAGAATGCCGGCCCGGACACCCAGCGCTTCATGGCGCAGCCGGGGTGGGAGCGCAACATCGTCTCCAATGCCGGCTTCGTCACCACCCTGTCGGGCAGCGTGCTGGTCGCAGGCTATACGGCGCAACAGTTCAACACGGCCGACCCCACCACCCGCGGGAACGACAATGTCAGCCGCTTCCGCTTCTTCCCGCAGGGGCAGGCCACCGTCCGCTATCCGTTCGTCCGCTACGGCGAAAGCTCGTCCCAACTGGTGGAGCCGATCGGCCAGCTGACCTTCGCGCCGAAGCTGCCGAACGGCCGCGTCTTCCCGAACGAAGACAGCCTGGATGTCGAATTCGACGATGTGAACCTGCTGCAGCCCAACCGCTTCACCGGCATCGACCGGCTGGACGACGGCATGCGCTTCACCTATGGCCTGCGCACGGCGATCTACGGCCATACCCAGGGGTCGGCCAGTCTTTTCCTGGGCCAGAGCATCCGCCTGAACGACAGCAATGTCGGCTTCACCGGCGATTCCGGCCTGGAAGATCGGGTGTCCGACTATGTCGGCCGCCTGGACCTGCAGCCGGCCGACTGGCTGGACGTCAATTACGGTTTCCGTGTCGACCACGAGACCTTCCGTCCGCGCCGCCACTCGCTGAACGCGACGGCCGGCGTGCCGCTTCTGCGGCTGACGACCTCCTACACCTATGTCGACCAGACCACCGCGCGCAACGCGGTGACCCGCAACCGGGTGGAGCAGGCAAGCTTCGGGGTGTCGTCGCAGTTCACCGATTACTGGAGCCTGGGCGTCAGCCACACCCAGGCGATGGAGCCGCAGCCGGGTCCGCGCTCCAGCCTTGCCGTGCTGTCCTATTCCGACGAATGCCTGGTCTTCCAGACCATCGCGCGCCGCGATTACACCGTCAGCACGACCGGTGAGAAGGACGGCAACACCATCTTCTTCCGTCTGGTCTTCAAGAATGTCGGCGAGTTCAAGAGCCCCGGCATCAACGCCAGCTTCCTGGGCGGCGGTTCGGCCAACCAGTAAGCGCGGATCGGTGGGAAAAGGCGGCAATTACCGACGGCCAGGGGGTTGCATCCCTTGGCCGTTGCCGTTAGCCATTAACGCCCGACGAGACAGCCCGCCGCGACCGGAATCATGACCCTGGGACGTTACGACTACGAAAGACGCTACCGCAAACGCATGCGGGCCGGCGTGATCAAGTTCGCGCTGCTGGCGGCACTGGTGCTCGGTGTCGGGTTGTTTTCCTACCAGATGGGGATCGAGCAGCTGAAAGGCCGCGATGTCACCCTGAGGGAGGAGATCGCCACCCTGTCGCGCCAGAAGGCCGAGCTGGAGCTGCTGGCGAGCCAGATGCAGCACGCCGCCCGCACCGCCGAGGCGCGCGTGGCCGAACTGGAAGGCCGGCTGCAGCGCGAGGTGCCGACCGGCGACCTCGCCAAGCTGACCCAACTGGTTGCGGAGCGGCTGAAGGGTGGGCTGGACGCCAACCGCCTCGCCTTCGTCATTTCGCAGGCGCAGGTTCCGCGCAACTGCCAGCCGACCGACACCAAGCGCTTCACGCTCAGCACGCCGCTGCTGAAGGGCGGCGCTCGCGGCGTCACCTTCGGCAATGGCACCGTCACGGTCACCGGCGAGGGTCAGTCGGCCCACAACCCCCAGGGCAACGCCGAAAGCTGGTTCGATCCGGGCCAGCCGGTGACGATTCGCATCACCGGCATGGGCGGCAAGGGCACCACGGTCAGCGGCGTCCTGCCGCTGCACCAGTCGCTGGTGGTCGACAACAGCGAATACCGCTTCACCATCGCCGCCGCCCAGCGCTCCTTCGTCGAGGTCACCGCCGACCGCTGCGCCTATCCCTGAGGCGGGACAGCGAACCCGCGCGGCGGCTCGCCGCCGGCGTGGATGTCCCACATCGTGGCATAGGCCGCTTCGATGGACCGGGTGAAGCGGTCGGTGTCGAACAGCGGAGCGGTCACCCGCGCCTGCTCCAGCCGCAGCTTCAATGCCGCCAGTTCGGCAGGCTGCTCGGCCAAACGCCGCGCCGTCGCCTCATACGCATCCCAATCCGCCACAGCCAGCTCCGCCAATCCGACCGCGTGCAGCAGGCTGGCGGCCACCCGTCCGGCAAAGGAGCGGCCGAGGACCGTCAGCACCGGCAGGCCGGCCCACAGCGCGTCGCTCGACGTGGTGTGGGCGCCAACCGGGCTCGAATCGAGGAACAGGTCGGCCAGCCGGTGGCGCGCCAGATGCGCCGGACCCGGCAGGCGCGGGGCGAAGACCAGCCGCTCCGGCGCCAAGCCTCGCCCCGCCGCCGCCCGCCGCAGGTTGTCCGCGACCTCCGCCGGTCCTTCCAGCAGCCACAGCACCGATCCCGGAACGCGCTCCAGAATCCGGCACCAGCGGCCGAACAGCTCGGGACCGATCTTGTAGGATGCGTTGAAGGCGCAGAAGACCATCGCATCCTTGGGAAGCCCGCAGTCGGCGCGGGCAGGCACCGGACCGATGGCGCGCTTGCGGTCGTTCGGCTGGTAGCAGTCGGGCAGATGGACGATTCGCTCGCTGTAGAAGCGCTGATGGTCGGCCGGGACCACGATCGGATCGGCGATGACATAGTCGATGGCCGGGCTGCCCAGCGTGCCCGGATAGCCCAGCCACTGCGCCTGCAGCGGCGCCGGCCGATGGGCGGCAATGCCGGGGCGGGCGTTCTGGGTATGGCCCTTGAGGTCGACCAGGATGTCGATGCCGGCCTCGTGGATCAGGCCGGACGCCTGCTCGTCGGTCATGGCGTACAGGTCGATGAAGCGGTCGAACCCGGCGACCAGCCGGCGGCGCAGCGGGCCGCCGTCGTCGGGACCATAGGAACAGCCGACGATCTCGAAGCGGTCGCGGTCGTGCCGCTCGATCAGTTCGGCGATCAGAACCGCGGTCGCATGTTCGTGGAAATCGGCCGAGAGATAGCCGATGCGCAGCTTCGGTCCGCGGATGCTGCGGGTCGGAAATGCGGGCCGGATGCCGCGCGTCTTCCAGGTTGCATAGCGTTCGGCGCAGGCGCGCTCCAGCGCCGGTCCCGCCCCTTCGCCGAGGAAGATCCAGGGATGGACCTGCTGCGTCCGCCCCTCCCGCACCAACTCGACCAGCCTGCCCGACAGTGCGGTCAGCCCGTCCCAGCGGCAGAGGTGGCGGCGCTGCTGAACCAGCTGGGCAAGCACCCCGCCGACGTCGGGCAAACCGAGGCACAGCGCGCGTTCGAAGCCGACGATGCTCGCCGCGCCGTCTTCCGCCGTGCCGCCGCGCTGCCCGCGTTCCTTCAGCGTCAGGGCGAGGTTCGCCTGCCCCTCCGCCAGATCGGGTCGCAGGCTGAGGCAGGCGCGGAATGCCGCGACGGCGCTGTCCAGGTCACCGCGGTCGCGGTGGAGGGCGGCCAGAGCCAGCCGGGCCGGCACCAGGGTAGCGTCGAGCGCAAGAGCCCGCCGCAACGCCGCCTCGGCCTCGTCGAGCCGGCCGAGGTCGCGCAGCAGGACGCCCTGGTTGCAGGGGGCGGGCGCGAATTGCGGCATCAGTCGGGCCGCCTCGCCATAGGCCGCCGCCGCCTCCGCCGGACGGCCGAGCGCCTGCAGGGTCACGCCCCAGTTGTAATGGTTGCCGCCGAAATCGGGCAGCCATGCCAGCGCCTTGCGGTGATGCGATTCCGCTTCCGCAAGGCGGCCCTGGCGCCGCAACGCCTCGCCGAGGTTGGAGCGGGCAACGGCCTCTTCCGGTGTGCCGGCCTGACCCAACGTGTCGAGGGCCGAGAACAGGGCCGACATCAGCGCACCGTCGCCGGGCTTGCCGGCCAGACGGCGGCGCAGATCGGCGACGGCGCGGTGACCGGGCAGAGACGCGGAGGTCACTTGCGCTGCCACTGGCCCGCGGCGGTCATCACGAACTGGCCGGCCGGGGTACGCTCGATCAACTGCTGGCCGGCCACGGCCTGGACCTTGTCCAGCGCCGTGCCGTTGCCCTTGGCGATTTCCTGATAGCGGGCAAGACGCTGGGCGTTCACCTGCTGCGCCAGCGCCTGGGCCGAGGCCGGCGCGCCAGGGACGACGCCGACCAGACCGTCGGGACGCTCGCCCACCTGGCCGGCGGCCTTGGCGGCGGCCAGCGCATCCTGCGCCAGGGCCAGTTGCGGCAGGGCGGACACCAGCAGACCGGTGGCCAGCGCGGATAGCGCGAGCCGATTGAAGCGGCGGCGGCTGATGGGATCGGTCTTCATCACTTCTTCCCCTTCGTGGAAGAGGTCGTGGAGTCGGTTGGCAGGCCGAACAGGGCGGGATCGTTGCGGATGGCGTCGTCGACGTCGCGTTCCAGCTTGACCCGCACCTCCTGCTCGATCCGGACGTTCAGGTTGATCTCGATGGGCTTGTCGGGCGCTTCGATCTTCACCGTCGGGGAGCAGGCGGCAGCGGCGGCCGAGATCAGCAGAGCAGCCGCGAGGGCCCCAGGTGGAATTTTGGCAGGTCGGATTTTGGTCTGCATAATGGCGGTCAGGGGTCCTTCTGGTCGAAGCCGGTCATCCGGTCCCGCAGCGTGTCGGGGATCCGGTAGACGTCGAGGTTCTGGCGCAGAATCCGGTCGAGCGCGCCGGACAGCTTAAGGTTAAGCGCAACCGGATAGCCATCGTAGAATGACGGGTTCGACCCGCGCAGCGAGAAGCCGGCGTTGAGTTCGCCGCCGGCCTGCCCGTCGATGGTGATCCGCAGGGTGTCGTAATGGAAGTCGGTCAGCGCCCCCATCAGCATGGCGGTCGGGCTGCCCTCCTCCCCCTTCATGGCCGGTGGCGGCTTGTCCGGGTCGTAGCGCAGTGTGCCGGGACCGGCCGATTCGAGAACGCCGCCGTCGATTGTCACCTTATCGCCGGCGAACACCACCGGCAGGGATCCTGCCAGCTTGCCACTGGCCGCCAGCCCGTCGACGGCGATCAGGTCCAGCAGCTTGGCGGCATCGATGCCGTCGGCATGCAGGGTGACCCGCCCCTTGGGCTTCTCGGGCGACAGCGCGAACGGGTCGGCGCGCAGAAGGCCGCCGGCCCAGTTCCATTCCGCCCTGTCCACATCCAGCCGCCCGTCGCGGCCATAGCCGAACAGCAGCGTGCCGTCGGTCAGCGGAATGCCGACATCCAGCAAACCGATGGTCAGCTTCTGCCCGTCCGGAATCACCGGTGGCGACAGGCTGGACATTGCGATGCTGCCGCTGACCCCAGCGACGGTCACCGGCCCGGCGGCCCCGGCAAGCCCCTTCACCACCGCCTGTCCGGCCGTGGTCACGCCCTTCGCCGTCAAAGCGACCGTCGCCTTGCCCGACAGAGTGCCTGAGGCCTTCTCCAGGAAGGTCGCGGCGAGCGGCGAAACGGCGGCGAGGCCGGGGCCATCGGGGGCAAGGCGGAACGGCTTCGCCGCCACCTGCAGCGTGCCGGTGCCGGCGATCTGGTCGTAGGTGCCGTCGAGCGTGAGGGAGAGGAGCCCGTTCGCGCCCTTTGCGGTGCCGTCGATCGCCCATGGCCCCTGCCCTGCCTGCACCGCCCGCACCGTGACGGCCAGCGGCACGACGGGCGCCGGCTTGGCGGTGTTGGTCAGTCGCCCGACCACGGCATCAGCACGCCGGCCGTCGCCGTCCTGTTCAAGCCGCAGCGCGACCTTTTCGGCGCGCAGTCCGCTGGCGGGGGCTTCGAGACGCGGCGCCTGCAACTCCGCCATGATCGTCATGGCGTCGGGAGACCAGCGCACGAGCACGGCTTCCCCCACCGGACACAGCGTCGCCCCCTGCGGCAGGCCGAGCGGCTGCCCGGCGACCGTGAGCCGTTCCGCCTTGGCCGGCAGGCAGCCGGCGGGAACGACGGTCACTGCGCCGCCGTCCATCCCGACCACCAGCGCGCCGGACAGCGTCACGCGCCCCGACATCGGCAGGTCGAGCGCCGGGGCCGCCGCCTCCAGCGGGCCGCTGTCGACGGCGAACTCCAGCCGCAGGCCGCGCCAGCCATCGGCGATGCGCAGGCTGGTGACGGTCATCGCAGCCCCGGTGAAGCCGGCATCGCGCAAGGTCTGCGTGGCCATCCCGCCGATCAGCGCCGGACCGGCCAGGATCGCGCCGCCCAGCCCGACCACGGCAAGCGTGACCGTGACCGCCACCGTGCCGGCTATCGCCCGTCCCAGCCTCAAGCCCATGCCCTTTCCGTAAAATTCCGTCATGACCGGCATGCCACGTCCATGTCCGGATGAACACCCGGACGAGTGGCTGTCATCCGTGACTTTTGGCGGAGACTTTCGGCGGATCGCCATCCCCGCCAGCGCGGCTTTGCATTCGGACGCTTTTCCCCTATGGTCCGGGGCGCGGATTTCGGCTCATCGGAGTGTTTCGCATGAAGCGGTGGACCCGCGCGTTGCTGGCGGCCCTGTTCGCCACAATCTTCACTGTCTCGTTCTTTACAGTTTCTCAAGGGGAGGCGAAGGCCTTGGATCCGGAAAACACCATTTACCTCGACCTGAAGGACGGTCGCGTGGTGATCGAACTGCGGCCCGACCTGGCGCCGAACCACGTCGCCCGCATCAAGGAACTGACCCGCCAGGGCTTCTATAACGGCGTCGTCTTCCACCGCGTCATCGACGGCTTCATGGCCCAGACCGGCGACCCGACCGGCACCGGCATGGGCGGCTCCGGCAAGAAGCTGAAGGCCGAATTCTCCAGCGCTCCGCACATCCGCGGCACCCTGTCGATGGCCCGCGCCCAGGATCCGGACAGCGCCGACAGCCAGTTCTTCATCTGCTTCGCCCCGTCCCAGTTCCTGGACCGCCAGTACACCGTCTGGGGCCGCGTGGTCGAGGGCATGGAATTCGTCGACATGATCAAGAAGGGCAGCCAGTCCCGCAACGGACAGGTCACCGACCCGGACAAGATCATCAAGATGCAGGTCGCGGCCGACGTGAAGTAACGTCTCCTCGGCAGCCGTTCAGGGAAAGGGGGACCGGTGCGCCGGTCCCTTTTTTCTTGGCACTGGTTTTCGTCCGTCAACCGCCGGCCAGCGCATTGGTCATGGCGCGCAGCAGATCCTTCATCGATTGCGGCCGGTCCTGCCAGCGCATGGCCAGCCCGGACAGCAGCACCTTCTCGAATCCGGGGGCCAGCGCCACGCCCAGCTCGGACGGCTTCGGCACCTTGTCGTTCATGAAACGGGAGGTGGCGTCGGGAGGAGTGCGGCCGGTCAGCGCCAGATAGATCGTGGCGCAGAGCGCATAGACGTCCGACCAGGGCCCCTGCCGCCCTTCGTTGGAATATTGCTCCGGCGGGGCGTAGCCGGGCTTTAGGATCACGGTCAGGCCGGCGCCCGGACGGGCTGTCTGCCTCGCGGCACCGAAATCAAGCAGCTTGCGGTCGCCGGCGTTGGTCAGGAAGATGTTGTCCGGGCTGATGTCGCGGTGGATCAGTCCCTGCTCGTGAATAGCCTGCAGCGCCTTGGCGATCGGCATCACCACCGACAGCGTCCGCTTCACGTCGATCCGGCCGCCACAGTCGGCCAGATATTTCTTCATGGTGCGGCCTTCCAGCAGCTCCATGACCAGATAAGCGGTGGCGTTCTCTTCGAAGAAATCCTGGATGCCGACGATCTCGCGCACGTCGCGCAGGCGGGCGAGCGTCCGCGCCTCTTCCAGGAACTTGGCGAGGCCGGCGGCGAAGGTCTCGGCATGCTCGTCGGAGAAGGGGGAGACGGCGGCGGCGTTGGGAACGCGGGAGATCAGGTTGGATGGATAATATTCCTTGATCGCCACCTTCACCTGCAGCCGGTCGTCCCATCCCAGATAGGTGGCGCCGAACCCGCCCTGCCCCAGCACGCGCCCGGCACGGTAGCGGCCATGCAGCAGCGTCCCCGGCACCAGATGCACGCCCGGCCGGTTGTCCGATTTCGCCGGGAAACCGCAAGCGCCGCAGATCTCCGTCCGGCCTTTTGCGGAATAGCAGCTTGGGCATAGTTTCGCCGTGTCGTCGGTGACCACGGGGTTGGCGCCGGCCGCACCGCGCTGCTGGCTGGCCGGATGAAGAATTGTCTCGGCATTGCGAACCGCCCTGGACGGCGGTGGCGCCACCTCCACGGTGGCCGGCAGAGCGGGCGGCAATACGGGGGGCAGAACGGGCGGCGGGGCGGGCGCGGTCGCCATCTGGCGCAGACGATCCAGCAGTTCCAGCAGCCTGCGCACCTCCGCCTGGGCGACCTCGCTTTCGGGCTGGGCGAGTTCGGCCTGGAATTGCGGCTGACGGACGATTTCCAGGATGTGCTGGCGCATCAGCGGCAGGGCGCCGTCCTCGCGGATCAGGCCGGAACAGGCGACCTCCGCCAGCCGGACGGTGCGGCGGCGCAGGACCGGTTCCACCTGCTTCAGGCGAACGGCGAGCTGTCCGGTCTTCACGAAATCGTCGACCGCGCGTTCGGCGCGTCCGGCGATCCGCTCGCAGGCGTCCGCCGGCAGCGGCGCGGTGCGGATCGCCGCCAGCGCGCGGACGAAAGCGCGTTCCAGCAGGGCCGTGTCCGGCGTCTGCACCAGCATGTTCTCGATCAGCAGCTCGTTGCAGACCGCCGCATCGAGGGACGCGAGGATCTCGTCGGCATGGCGCTCGGCGGCCGGCACGGCGGCGATCCGGGTCAGGTAATGGATGCGGCAGATCAGGTCCGATTGCCCTTCGCCCATCCCGATGATGGAGCGGCGGTAGGCGCTGGCCCCTCCCTGCTCCAGCCGGCGCGAGTAGCGGACGGTCAGCGCATCGGCCATCGCCGCACCGCCGACCAGCCCGTCGCGGGTCAGCAAATGCCCGACCAGCGTCTTCAGCATCTCCGCCTCCTGGTCGAAGGCGCCACGGCCCAGCGGCTGGGGTGCCTTCAACTGGCGACGGATGCGGTCGAGCACCGCGGCCTTCGCATGGGGCAGCTTGCCCTGGCGGAACAGGGCGTTCAGCACACCGATGCGGTTCGGCCCCATGGCCTCCATGCCGATGCGGCCGAACAGCATGTCGCAGAGGGTGGACAGCAGCGTTCCGGGCAGCAGATTGGTTCCGAACAGGTCAGACCCGGCGGCGGTGGAGGCCAGGACGTCGCCGATAACTCCGTCGACGGCCGCCGACAGCCGCTCGTCCCGGTCCCACTGGTGCAGTTCGAGGAGACGGTCCAGCTTGCCGTTCCAGCTCTTGATCTCCACCAGTTCCAGGGCGATGGCGACGCGCTGGTCATACTCCGCATCTCCGGTGGGAGTCCTGGCCCCCTGGGAGAGCAGCCAGTCCACCGGCTTGCGGCCGCGCGGCATGGCGGCGAAGGCGGCCTGGGCGGCGCGCGCCTTGGCCCAGCTTTCATCCACCGCGGCGCGGATGGCGCGTTTGCGCGTCTGCTGCTCCTGCCCCGGCGCGCGGGCCTGGGCCGCCGCGACCTTGCTCAGGGCCGCTTCGATCAATGTCCCCTGTTCCAGACAGGCTTTCAGCGGCTTGGCGAGATGGATCACTTCCGTCGGGGTCAGGAACAGCGGGTCCAGGTACGACCGCAGCACCGTGCCGATCACCAGCCGGGCCGGCAGCGCGTGGTAGTCCGGCAGCGAATCGCACGGCTCCACCTCGTCGAGCGTGGCCATGGCCGACGACGAAGTCGGCATCGCGCGGCTGAGTTGGGGAGTGGACACTCCGGGCCTTTCCTGGACGTGACGGACTGCGCAGCCGGGCTGCAACACCGGCGCCACTTCCGCGTTGTCGATACAACCGGCATTCCGCATCCGCCGGGGAGCGGTGCCGGACGGGCATCGTCGCGCAACGAGGGTAAATGACGAGTGTACGATACCCACATTTTTCGACAAAAACAGATGAACTGTGTCAGCGTCGAGGCAGCGGGCGCTTTGCCGGCGGCGGTCGTTTCCTTCGGCCTTCGCATGTGCGATAAGAGTCGGGACGCCGACGATGGGAGAAACGCATGATCCGGACGGGCACCATCATCGCGTTGCGGCACGGGCCGATGACAATCACCGCGGCCCCCCGGTGCGGCGGCTCGCTGGCGAGTTGGAGCCTGTCCACCGCCGATGGCCCGGTCGAGCTTTTCCGGCGGGCCTCCGACCGCGCGCTGGCCGGCAATTTCGCCCCGGACATGGCCTGTTTCCCGCTGGTCCCCTTTTCCAACCGCATCGGCGGCGGCCGGTTCGTCTTCCAGGGCCGGGAGGTCGTGCTCGCCACCGATCCCGGATCGCCCCACCGGATCCACGGCCATGGCTGGTCATCCCCCTGGAGCGTGGAGGCCGCCACCGATGACGCCCTGCGCATGGGCTTCGCCCACCGGGCCGACGACTGGCCCTGGAGCTATCGCGCGGCGCAGACGGTGGCGCTGGACGGCGAAGGGCTGACCGTCACGCTCGACCTCATCAACGACTCGGACAGCGACATGCCGGCCGGGCTGGGGCTGCATCCCTATCTGGTCAGGTCGCCGGGCAGCCGCGTGACCGCCGCTGTCCAGACGGTCTGGGAGAACGACGACACCATTCTGCCCTGCCGGAATCGCCCGGTGCCCGCCGCCTGGGATTTCCGCCATGGCGTTACCATGGACCATGTGGCTCTGGACAACGGCTTCACCGGCTGGAACGGCTCCGCGACGCTGGACCGCCCGCGCGAGCGGCTGCGCCTGACCATGCTGGCCGACGGTCCGGCCGGACACCTGATCGTCTACGCCCCGCCCGGCGAACCCTATCTATGCCTGGAGCCGGTCACCCACATGACCGATGCGCTGAACCGTCCGCAGGTACCCGATGCCGGGGTGATCGCCCTGCCACCGGGGGAGCGGCTGTCGATGACCGTGCGTTTCCTCGTGTCACGATCCTAGAGCGCCGCCCTTCGTACCGAGTTCACGAGCAAGGCCGATGAAGGCCCTGAAGGCGGCCGACGGGTTTCGCCGTCCGGAATAGTAGAGGCAGAGCCCGGAACGCGGCGGCGTCCAGTCATCGAGCACGCGAACGAGACGCCCCGCCTGTATGTCGGCCCGCACGTCCGGTTCCATGAAGAAGCCGAGGCCTACGCCTTCGAGGACGGCGATTCGCGCCAGACTGGCCTCGTCCAGCGTGATCGGTCCATTTACCTCGATCTGTGCCGACTGCCCGTCCTTCTCGAACTGCCACCGGAATAGCGCTCCGTTCGGCAGACGGACACGAATGCAGGGATGAACGAGCAGGTCAGGCGGCAGGCGCGGCCGCTCATGCGCCGCGAAATATGCCGGCGACCCGACGACCGCATAACGCTGCGGCCGACCCAGGGGAACCGCGATCATGTCGCTCGGTACGAGGTCTGCCGCACGCACACCAAGGTCGAACCCCTCGGCGACGATATCCACCAGCCGCCCTTCGGTGACGAGGTCGACATGGACCTGCGGATGACGGCGCAGGAACTCCAGCACCAGCGGCGAGAGGAGTTCGCGCGCTGCTGTGGCGAAGGCATTGATGCGAAGTGTGCCCGACGGAATCATCTGCTGCGACCGCACGGCTTCCAGGGCACCGTGGACATCCTGCAATGCCGGGCCAACCTGCTCGATGAACACCCGCCCGGCATCGGTGAGAGAGACGCTCCGCGTCGTCCGGTTGAACAGGCGAACGCCAAGGCCCGCTTCGAGTTTTCCGATGGCATTGCTGAGCGCCGTCGTCGACATACCCAGGTCGAGCGCCGCTGCGCGAAAGGTGCCCCGTCGCGCAATGGCGATGACCGCATCCAGATCGTTCAGTTCAGCCTCGCGCATTGTCCCGCCAATCGAAATGCCTCGTCCAGCTTTATCCCGATTATCGAAACAGATGTCCAAGCCTAGTTTGGAAAGGGCAAGGAGACTTCGATCAGGAGGAATGGCGCGATGACACTCCCTTCACCGGTCTTGGCCTACATCGATGCAGACGGAAGGAACGACGGCGTGGCGCTGATCGATGCCTTCGCGCCCGATGCCGCCGTCAAGGATGAAGGTCGCACTCACGTTGGTCAAAAAGCGATCGGCGCGTGGTGGCGGGCTGCGAAGGCCAAGTACCAACACGTGATCGAACCGCTCGAATCGACTGAAGACGGCCGGACCACCAGAGTTCTCGTCAACGTGACCGGCCAATTTCCCGGCACTCCTGCCAGGATGGTCTTTGCGTTCCGGGTCGAGGACAGCCGGATTGCCGGCCTGGAGATCACCCCATGAGCCCCTTCATCAACCTGGACGGCAAGCGGGCGCTCGTCACGTCGGGCACGCGCGGCGCCGGTGCGGCCACTGTCGCGCTGTTTCGCGAACTCGGGGCCCGTGTGCTGACTGCAGCCCGCTCGCGCCCCGACAGGGTGGACGAGGCGATGTTCGTCCCGGCGGATCTGACGACCCCGGACGGGTGCGCCAAGCTCGCGGCGGCGGTGCGCGAACGCTTGGGCGGGATCGACGTCATCGTTCATATGCTGGGTGGATCCTCCGCTCCCGCAGGTGGATTCGCGGCGTTGAACGACGCGGTCTGGAGCAAGGAACTCGATTCGAATCTGATGCCCGCCATCCGGCTCGACCGCGCGCTTGTGCCGGCGATGGTGGCGCAGGGCCATGGTGTGGTCATTCACGTGACCTCGATCCAGCGCCAGCTGCCCTTGCCGCAGTCGACGACAGCCTATGCCGCTGCGAAGGCTGCGCTTTCGACCTACAGCAAGAGCCTGTCGAAGGAGGTCTCACCCAAGGGCGTGCGCGTGGTCCGCGTTTCGCCCGGCTGGATCGAGACCGAGGCCGCGGTACGTTTGGCCGAGCGGCTCGCGAAGGACGCCGGCACCGACTATGAAGGCGGCAAGCGGATCATCATGGACTCGCTCGGCGGTATTCCCATCGGGAGGCCATCGAAGCCGGACGAAATCGCCAACCTGATCGCGTTCCTCGCATCCGACCGTGCCGGGACCATAACCGGCACCGAATACGTCATCGACGGCGGTACCATTCCAACCGTGTGACGCACGATCGGCGGTACAAGCGGACCCGGCTTCTGCCGGCACCCATCAGCGGCAGCGGACGAATTCCGCCGCGAAGCCGGCCGGCGGTTCCATGCGCAGGATCAGCCGGTCGAAACGCGGCGAGTCGGCCGGCAGAAGCCGCAGAGTCGCCAGCGGTGCCTGGGTTCCCGGCGCAGTGCCCGCCGCTGCCTCGGGCTGAGCACCGTCCACCGGACCGGCCGGCAGAAGCGCCACCCCCTGCACGGGGTCGCCGTCGGCCGCCAGCGTGCCATCCAGCGGGAACAGCTGCAGCCGCGGCTCCACCGCGTGGAGGCTGCGGTCGGTCCCGATATCCAGATAGGAGCTTCGGCAATCGTCGATGGCGGTGCGGTCGGCCGGATCGGCCTTCGCCCAGCGGCCGGCCAGCGTCGACAGCGAGACCTTGCGGCTGACCGGCGGCATCGGTGGCTGGGGTGCGGCGAACTGCCGGGCCGCGGCGCCGGTGACGGACAGCGGCAGATCGCCGACCGGTCGTGACCGGGCCTGCCGCTCCGCCTCCAGCGCCGCCGTACGCTTTCGGACGACGCGCAGCAGGCAATCCGCGCGCGTCCTGGCCGATTTCTCGTCGGCCAGATCGGCCGCGGTCACCGGGCAGGACTCGTCCCGCCGCGCCCGCCAGACGGTCTGGCTGTCCTCGATCGCCGCACGGCCGCTGTCGTCGGTGGTGGCGCCCAGTGCCGCCAGCGCCGCATCCATCGCCGCACCGGCCGCCGCAAGCTTCGCATCGCGACACATCAGCTGCGCGGCCGGCGTCTCCACCGCCTCGCAGCCGGGCGCTGCCGCCTCTGGAGCGGCGGCCTCCGGCGGGGGAGTGCCCGCCGGAGCCGATAGGGCCGGGACCGCAGTCAGGACCGCAAGTGTCAGGACCGCGAGAGTCAGGACTGCGATCGGGGAGCCGGCAGCCAGGAAACCGCCGACCAGGGACAGGGCGCGCATCGCAGGAAACCTTGGATAAGGAAACGGAACGTCACGAAGCGGGGAAGGCCTCCAGCACAGACTTGACCTGACGCTGGAAATCCTGGTCGGTGCGATAGCGCGTCACGACCGACTTGTCACGCTCCACGAAAAACAGCATGTCGTCGCGGCTGGGCAGCATGCGCGGATTCGGCTTTTCCAGCAGTTCGCCGTTCCAGTCGATCCGCGCCATGAAATAGACCGCGCGGGCGAACAGCATGAACAGCTTGTTGTCCGGTGCCAGCTTCTCCCGCCGCAGCAGCGCATAGTAATAATAGTTGCGGCCATGGAAATAGTTGGTGTGGATCGCCTGCAACGCTGCGAATCTCTCGTCCGGGCTGTTGACTTTCTTGATCTGCCTTTCCAGGCGAAAGCCGGCGAAGAAATATTCCCTCGCCTCGTGCTCGAAGGAAAAGGCGCTGCCCTTGATCAGGGCCATCTGCTCGCCATAGCGTTTCAGCGCGCGGGTCATCAACAGTTCGAGGAAACGCTGCTCCACCGCGAACCTGTCGGGGATGTTCGGCAGCATCTCGAACACATGGCGCATGTGATAGGGATGGCGCACGACGACGACCGGAACCGACAGCTTCCTGTTCTTCGCCGGCGCCCGCTTTTCGGCCACCAGCGTGACGGCCGGCGACAGCGAGGCCATGGTCGCCTGGATCGTGTCGTGCAGCTTCCAGCGCAGCTTGGTGTCGGCCGATTGGCTGCCGAGATTCATGCGGGCGAAAAACCGCTTCACGCGGCTGCCGAAGGTTTCCTTCGGCAATTTGTGCGTCGGCAGGTTGGGGACGATCAGCGGATTGCCGAGAATGTCGGCCGACGGCGGCAGTGGCTTGAAATTGAAATATTTTCCGGTGACGACGCCCCGTCCGGCGCCGCCGGGACCGGCATCGCCCGCCCCGCCCGCACCGCGGTTGCCGCCCATGAGTGAAGAAGCCGCCACCGACACCATCCAGACGCGATTTCCCGCCGCCGCGATACTCCGATCGCTTAGGATATAACAGGGTAACGCGAACGGAAGATAGCCGCAGCGCGCGTCATCCGCAACTTCGTGACTTTTTCGCAACTGCGGTAGGATCGGTGCGGGGGCGCTCTGTCGGGTGGGATTTATCGGTGTTACCGTTGCAGCGGCGACCCTGGACCAAACCCGGGCGCGAACATCATCGAACAGGCATGAGGCGGGGTTTTCCATGGCGATCCACGTCGCGCTGAACCATAAGACGATCTATCGCTACGACCGGCCGGTGTCGCTCGGCCCACAGATCATCCGGTTGCGGCCGGCGCCCCATTGCCGGACACCGATCCTCAGCTATTCCCTGAAGGTCACGCCCAAGCAGCATTTCCTGAATTGGCAGCAGGATCCGCAATCGAACTTCCAGGCCCGCTTCGTCTTCCCGGAAAAGACGCGCGAGTTCATCGTCGAGGTCGATCTGGTCGCCGAAATCGCCGCGATCAACCCCTTCGACTTCTTCCTGGAGGAGAAGGCGAGCCACATCCCCTTCGTCTACGACGACTGGCTGTTGCGCGAACTGCGCCCCTATCTGGAGACGGAGGAGCCGGGGCCGGAACTGACCGCCTATCTGCAGGACATTCCGCGGGAAAAAACGCCGACCATCGATTTCCTGGTCGCGGTGAACCAGCGGCTGCAGCAGGACATCGGCTATGTCATCCGGTTGGAACCCGGCATCCAGAACTGTGCGGAGACACTGACCAAGCGCACCGGCTCCTGCCGCGATTCGGCTTGGCTGCTGGTGCAGATCCTGCGTCACCTGGGGCTGGCCACCCGCTTCGTCTCCGGTTACCTGATCCAGCTGACCGCCGACCAGAAGGCGCTGGACGGCCCGTCGGGTCCGGAGAGCGACTTCACCGACCTGCATGCCTGGGTGGAGGTGTTCCTGCCCGGCGCCGGCTGGGTCGGGCTGGACCCCACCTCCGGTCTGCTGGCCGGCGAGGGGCACATTCCGCTGGCCTGCACGCCGGACGCCTCCTCCGCCGCCCCCATATCCGGTCTCGTCGACGAGGCGGAGGTCGAATTCGGCCATGAGATGTCGGTCACCCGCATCTACGAGGCGCCCCGCGTCACCAAACCCTACACCCCGCAGCAATGGGCGGCGATCGAAGCGCTGGGCCACCGGGTCGACGAGGATCTGAAGACCGAGGACGTCCGCCTGACGATGGGCGGCGAGCCGACCTTCGTCTCCATCGACGACATGGACGGCGCCGAGTGGAACACCACCGCGCTGGGTCCGCAGAAGCGCAAGATGGCCGCCGACCTGATCCACCGGCTGATGGTCCGCTTCGCTCCCGGCGGCCTGCTGCATTTCGGCCAGGGCAAATGGTATCCCGGCGAATCGCTGCCGCGCTGGGCGATGACGCTCTACTGGCGCCGCGACGGCGAGGCTCTGTGGGCCAACAGCGACCTGCTGGCGCGCGAGGACACCGATTACGGCCACACCGCCCAGGATGCCGGCGTGTTCCTGATGGCGCTGGCGAAAAGGCTGGGCCTCGACCCGAACCTCGTGCTCGGCGCCTATGAGGACCCCTGGCACTACCTGCGCAAGGAGTCGCAGCTTCCGGTCAATGTCGATCCGCTGAACAGCAAGCTGGACGACAAGGAGGAACGGGAGCGGCTGACCCGCGTCTTCACCCGCGGCCTGAGCGAGCCGGTGGGCTTCGTCATGCCGATCAACCGCCGCATGACCCAGCAGGGGCCGGTCTGGCTGTCCAGCACATGGCCGCTGCGCCAGGAGAAACTGCTGCTAATCCCCGGCGACAGCCCGGTCGGCTACCGCCTGCCGCTGGGCTCGCTGCCCTGGGTGTCGAAGTCCGACTATCCCTATGCCTGGGAAACCGATCCGTTCGAGGATCGCGGCCCGCTTCCTCCTCATCCGGTTCAGCGCCGGCAGGAGATCCGCGGTGCCGTTCAGGAATCCGACCGCGGCGTCCACACCGACAAGCGGATCGCCCAGCGCCAGCGCATCATGGCGGAGATCCGCGACGAACTGCCGGAGGAAGGCAAGTCGGCCTGGTGGGTGGTGCGCACCGCCCTGAGCTGCGAGGCACGCAACGGGCGCCTGCACCTGTTCATGCCGCCGATGAGCACGCTGGAAGACTATCTGGCGATGCTGGCGGAGATCGAGGCGACGGCGGTCGAACTGGAGATGCCGGTCGTCATCGAAGGCTATCAGCCGCCGAAGGACCCGCGACTGAACTCCATGGCCGTCACCCCCGACCCCGGCGTGATCGAGGTGAACATCCACCCCGCCCACAGCTGGGACGATCTGGTGCGCAACACCATCGCCCTGTACGAGGATGCGCGCCAGTCCCGCCTGGGGGCGGAGAAGTTCATGATCGACGGGCGCCATTGCGGCACCGGCGGCGGCAACCATGTGGTGATGGGCGGCGCCACCGCGGCCGACAGCCCCTTCCTGCGCCGGCCCGACCTGCTGCGCAGCCTCATCACCTATTGGCAGAACCACCCTGCCCTGTCCTATGTCTTCTCGGGCCTGTTCATCGGCCCGACCAGTCAGGCCCCGCGCGTGGACGAGGCGCGCGACGACCAACTATATGAGCTGGAGATCGCCTTCAACCAGATCGATCAGGCGGCGGCGAGCGGCAACTGCCCGCCCTGGCTGGTCGACCGGGTGCTGCGCAACCTGCTGGTCGACGTGCAGGGCAACACCCACCGGGCCGAGTTCTGCATCGACAAGCTCTATTCGCCGGACAGCTCCACCGGCCGCCTCGGCCTTGTCGAGTTCCGCGCCTTCGAGATGCCGCCGCACGCGGAGATGAGCCTGACCCAGCAGCTTCTGATGCGGGCGCTGGTCGCGCGCTTCTGGAAGCACCCCTACAAGGGCAAGCTGGTCCGCTGGGGCACCGAGCTACACGACCGATTCATGCTGCCGCACTTCGTCCAGCAGGACATGGCCGACGTGCTGCAGGACCTGCGCGACCACGGCTATCCGCTGGAGGACAACTGGTTCGCCCCGCACTTCAACTTCCGTTTCCCGATCTACGGCCATGTCAGCCAGCGCGGCATCACCATGGAACTGCGGATGGCGCTGGAGCCCTGGCACGTCCTGGGCGAGGAGCCGGGCGGCGGCGGCACGGTGCGCTATGTCGACAGCTCGGTGGAGCGGGTGCAGGTGCGCGTCACCGGCCTGATCGACGCCCGCCACGTCATCACCTGCAACGGCCGGCGCGTGCCGCTGATCCCGACCGGGGTGGAGGGCGAATTCGTCGGCGGCGTGCGCTATCGCGCGTGGCAGCCGCCCTCCTGCCTGCATCCGACGATTCCAGTCCACACCCCGCTGATCTTCGACATCCTCGACAGCTGGGCCGGCCGGTCGATCGGCGGCTGCACTTATCACGTCATGCATCCGGGCGGCCGCAACTACGAGACCTTCCCGGTCAACGCCAACGAGGCGGAGGGGCGCCGTCTGGCCCGCTTCTTCCCCTTCGGCCATACCCCCGGCCCGATGGACGCCCCGGCGGAGGAACGCAATCCGCAATTCCCGATGACCCTGGATCTGCGGCGGGGGTGAAGCCTATCGCCCATAGTGATGAAGCTCCCTCTCCCGGGACGGGAGAGGGAGCTTCACGCATGACCGGCCCGTCATCCATTTTTCAGCGTCATAACGTGATAGCACTACCCGCATAACGATTATCAGAATTACCCTCTTCGGTCGAAGGCCAAGGCGCCATACACCAGATGAGGGAATGACAGGGATGAATCTGCCCTTCTACGCGACGCTGGCGGCCACCGCGCTGCTGCTCAGCTCCTGCGCCGAGCCGCCACAGCCGCCGCGCCCGGTGCCGGTCCAGCCGCCGGTCGAGGTCAACGGTCTGTGGTACCTGGACCAGGGTTGGTCGCAAGAGGCCCGCCAGTGGTACTACAACACCACCCAGGGCTCACAGATCATGCGCTATGACTGGTTCATGGCGCTGGAGGATCCGCAGACCAGGCAGCCCTTCGTCAAGAGCATCACCCGCTACGGCTATGCCGCCGGGACCGCCAGCAGCTGGAACCCCGATCTGCTGCCGGTCGGCTTCGTCAAGGATACCGATCCCGACAAGACCGCCTGGTTCGGCATGACCTGCGCCGCCTGCCACACCGGCGACGTGACGGTGAACGGCAAGACCATGCGCATCGACGGCGCGGTCACCACCGGCGACCTCTATGGCTTCATCAGCGGGCTGAGCGGCGCGGTCCACACCACGGTGACCAGCGACGCGGCCTTCCAGCCCTTCGCGACCCGCATGCTGGGCGCCAACGCCACCGATCAGCAGAAGCTGGCGCTTTACAACGACCTGAAGGCCTTCGACCAGTCCTTCGCCGCCTTCGTCGCCGCCAGCACCCCGGACGCGCCCTGGGGGTCGATGCGCACCGACGCCTTCGGCATGATCTTCAACCGGGTTTCGGCCATCGACCTGAACCTGCCCAAGAACAACCGCGCGCCGAACGCCCCGGTCAGCTATCCCTTCCTGTGGGATGCGCCGCACCAGCCGCGGGTGCAGTGGAACGGCCTGCTGCCGAACGCCACCGCCTTCGATGCGCTGGGCCGCAATGCCGGCGAGGTGCTGGGCGTGTTCGGCAAGGTGGCGCTGAAGCCGCCGGCCGACGCCGCGCACTATTATTACAAGTCGACGGTCCGCGGCCAGAATCTGGTCGACATGGAGAACCAGCTGCGCAAGCTGCGCTCGCCCGTGTGGCCGGACAGCCTTGCCGGCAATGTCGACATCGTCAAGGCCGCGGCCGGCGAAACGATCTACAAGGAAAGCTGCGAGAGCTGCCACGCCATCCTGCCGCGCGGCGAGACCTACGCCACCGCGCCGATCCAGATGGTGCCGCTGTTCAACTGGGCGAAGCCTGATGACGCCAAGGCGGTGATCGCGGCCTTCGGCACGATCTGCACCAAGGGCGTCGATGCCGCAGTCTCCGCCGGGATGGTGACGGTCAATTATGCCGCCGATCCGAAGATGGCGGTCGACGCGCTGTGCCGTCAGGTCGATACCGGCGTCCTCGCCAACGTCGCCATGCCGCCGCAGCTGCTGGGCGGCAAGCCGCTGAAGAACCCGGATCTGGCGGCGAACCTGCTGTCCAACGCGGTGATCGGCGCCATACTCGGCGACCTGGTGCGCGAACCGGGCCTGCTGGCCGACCTACTGAAGGGCGACGACGCCCCGGCGCCGTGGCTGACCGCCAGCGCGCCGGCCAGCTGGTCGCCCGAATCGCAAACGAAGGGCGGCACGCTGGACACCACCCCCTTCGTGAAGCAGGGCGCCAAGATGACGGCCGACCACCAGAAGGTGATCGCCGCCCTGACCGGCCGCGGCCAGACCAAGCCGACCGTCGGCGCGGTCCCCGCCGGTGGCCGTGCGGCGAAGGCGGCCGCCGCTCCCGCGAAGTCCACCTCCGGCGGGGCGACCGCCGACGAGGAGGCGCTGGCCGCCACCATCAAGCAGCTGCTGGCCTACAAGGCGCGTCCGCTGGACGGGGTGTGGGCGACGGCGCCCTTCATGCACAACGGATCGGTTCCCAACCTGTACGAGATGCTGCTGCCGGCGTCCCAGCGGTCGGTGGCCTTCCGTATGGGCAGCACCTCCATCGACCCGGTCAAGGTCGGCGTGGATTCCTCCGCCAAGGATGCCACCTTCGTCTATGACACGACGAAGCCCGGCGACCACAACAGCGGCCACGAATTCGGCGCCGGCCTGACCGACACCCAGCGCTGGCAGCTGGTGGAATACCTGAAGACGCTCTGACCGTTACCGGGATTTCCGCAACAACCGGCAAGCCGGAGCGTCGTTATTCGCGACGCTCCGGCCTTTTTCATTCGTGATGGTCGCCAACGGCCCATGCGGCTGCGAACGGATAATGGCGGAATCTTTCCTCTTTCGGATGGATCTGCCGGCCGCCAGCCTTGCATCGCCGGGCTTGGACGTTCAGACTGTTGCTTCCTTCATAGGCAATACGCACCAGTACGACCTTGTCCCAATCCGATCAGCCTTTCCGCGCTCCGGCATCCGTGATCCCGTCGGGGATGCCGCCGGTCCCTTTCACCCAGGGATCGCTGTTCGGCGAGGCCGACGCCATCGGCTATGGCTCGGGCCAGGTCTATGACGAGATGGTGAACGGCCAAGGGCGGCTGCGGCCGCACTGGCAGACCTTCATGAGCACGCTAGGCCCCCTCGACGCCGAACAGATGGCGCAGCGGTGGGAGGAGGCGCGGCGGCTGCTGCACCAGAACGGCGTCACCTACAACATCTACGGCGATCCCAACGGGATGGAGCGGCCGTGGCCGCTCGACATGATGCCGCTTCTGCTGCCGGCCCACGAATGGAAGGCCATCGAATCGGGGCTGATCCAACGCGCATCGCTGCTGAACGCCATCCTGACCGACCTGTACGGGCCGCAGACGCTCACCCGTTACGGTCGGCTTCCGCCGTCGGTGATCCATGCCGACCCCGGCTTCCGCCGCGCGGTCCACGGCATCCGGGTGCCGAACGACGTGCATCTGCACTTCTACGCCGTCGACCTCGCCCGTGCGCCCGACGGGCGCTGGTGGGTGCTGTCCGACCGCACCCAGGCGCCGAGCGGCAGCGGCTATGCGCTGGAAAACCGCGCGGTGATCGCCAAGGTGCTGCCCGACAGCTTCCGCCATTGCCAGGTGGAGCGGCTGACCGGCTTCTTCGACACCTTCAAGGAAACGCTGCTGTCGATCGCGCCTCGGAATGGCGGCGCCAACGGCGGCACCGGCAGCGGACGGGCGCCGCGCGTGGTCCTGCTGACCCCGGGTCCCTACAACGAAACCTATTTCGAGCACGTCTATCTCGCCCGCTATCTCGGCCTGACGCTGGTGGAGGGGGCGGACCTGACGGTGCGCGACCGGACGGTCTATCTGAAGACCCTGTCGGGCCTGGAGCAGGTGGACGTGATCCTGCGCCGGCTCGACGCCGATTTCGCCGACCCGCTGGAGATGCGCGCCGACAGCTCGCTCGGCGTCGCCGGGCTGATCGAGGCGGTGCGGGCCGGCAACGTGGTGATGGCCAACGCGCTGGGTTCCGGGCTGATGGAATCGATGGCGATGAAGTCATCGCTGCCGACGCTCTGCCGCCATCTGCTGGGGGAGGAACTGCGGTTGCCCGGCGTCGCCAGCTGGTGGTGCGGCAACGACGCCGAACGCGCCTACGTCATCGATCATCTCGACGGGCTGGTGGTCAAGCCTGCCTTCCCGTCGCTGTCCTTCGAGCCGATCTTCGGCGCCCAGCTGTCGGCCGCCGAACGCTCCGTCCTGGTCGAGCGGATCAAGCGCCGTCCCTGGTATTTCGTGGCTCAGGAGCAGATGGCGCTCTCCACCGCGCCGGTCTGGCAGGACGGCCGGCTCCAGCCGCGGCCTCTGGTGCTGCGCGTCTTCCTCTGCGCCACCCCCAGCGGCGGCTATGCGGTGATGCCCGGCGGCCTGACCCGCGTGTCGAGCGAATCCGGCCGGCTGGTTGTGTCGATGCAGAGCGGCGGCGGCAGCAAGGACACCTGGATCCTGGCGCCGCGCCGGGCCGATGTCGCCTCCACCCAGCCGCGCCCGGCCCTGGCGGCGGAGCCGACAGCCAGCGGTGCCCGACCGTCCGCCAACGACCTGCCCAGCCGCGTCGCCGACGGCCTCTATTGGCTCGGCCGCTATGCGGAGCGGGCGGAGGGGGCTTTGCGCCTGCTGCGCGCCACCCAAAGCCGGCTGATCGACAGCAACATGCCGGGCGCCACCCTGCAGCTTCGCCCTCTGCTCGACCTGCTCAGCTCGCTCGGCATGATCCCGGCGGAGATGGCGCGGGTGACGGAGAGCGGCGCGAACCGCGGCCTGCGCGAGGCGCTGCACGCGGCGGTGACCGATCCGGACCATCCCAACAGCCTACGCTCCCAGGTGCTGCGCCTGCACCGCACCGCTTATTCGGTGCGCGACCGCCTGTCGATGGACATGTGGCGGGTGGTGTCGGCGATCGACCGCCAGACCCAGCCGCCGAAGAGCCGGATGGACGCGGCCTCGCTGCTGCTGAGGCTGGACGACGTGATGATCACGCTGGCCGCCTTCTCCGGCTTGGAGCAGGAAAGCATGACACGGGGCGCCGGCTGGCGATTCCTCGACATCGGACGGCGGATCGAACGGTCGCTGCACATGATCGCGCTGATGCGCGGGGTCCATGTCGCCGACCTGGACCGCGAGGACGAGCCGGTGCAGGCCGCCACCCTGTCGGTGCTGCTGGAACTGGGCGAGAGCGTGATGACCTACCGCGCGCGCCACCTGACCAGCGTGCTGCGCACCCCCGTGCTCGACCTGCTGCTGGGGGAGGAGGCGAATCCCCGCGCGCTGGCCTTCCAGCTTGCGGCGCTGGACCGCCACCTGCGGGCGCTGCCCAGCCAGGGCGTCGGCACCGGGACGGACCCGACCGGCGGCGCGCTGGCCATCGTCGCCGCCGCGCGCAACAGCGTGGACCGCACCGACGCCATGGCATCCAGCGAGGCGTTGCGCACCCTGCTCGACACGCTGGCGATGTCGTTGCCGGATGTGTCCAATTTCCTGGCGCACGCCTATTTCAGCCATGCCTTCGCACGATCGGCCTGACGCGATGACGCCCCCTTCCCCCGCTCCCGGCCCCTCTTCCAGCAGTGGCGGCCTTTCCACGCGCTACCGCGTGCGCCACGCCACCGCCTACGACTATGGCGAGGATGTGCCGATCTCCCACCATCTCCTGCATCTCAGCGCCCGGCCGCACCCGCGCCAGCGTATCCGCCGCAGCCTGCTGACCATCGATCCGGTCCCGGCGGTGCGGGCCGAACGAGTGGATTATTTCGGCAACACCGTCACCTATGTCGCAGTTCAGGAACCACACCGGACCTTCTCCGTGATCGCCGAAAGCGAGGTGGAGGTGTTCGATCTGCCGACGCCGGTACCGAACGAATCCCAGCCGTGGGAACAGGTGCGCGACAGTCTGCGCGGCCTGACCGGGCCGGATGACGGGGCGGAGATCACGCAATACTGCTTCGACAGCGCGCTCGTCGCCTCCAGCCCGGAACTGCTTGATTATGCCCGGGGCAGCTTCACCCCCGGCCGGCCGGCGGTGGCGGCGGCCATCGACCTGATGAACCGCATCAACCGCGATTTCGCCTTCGACCCCACCGCGACGACGGTGGCGACGCCGCTGGCGGCCGTTATGCGCAATCGACGCGGCGTCTGCCAGGACTTCGCCCACATCGCCGTCGGCTGCGCCCGAGCCGTCGGCCTGCCCGCACGCTATGTCTCCGGCTATCTGCGCACCCTGCCCCCGCCGGGACAGCCGCGGCTGGTCGGCGCCGACGTCAGCCATGCCTGGGCATCGGTCTGGTGCGGGATCGCCGCCGGCTGGTTGGACATCTGCCCGACCAACGCCTGCGTCGCCAATCGCGATTTCATCACCGTGGCCTGGGGGCGCGATTACGACGACGTCAGCCCGGCCCGCGGCGTCCTGGTCGGCGGGGCCGGCCATGGCCTGACCGTCAGCGTCGACGTCGAACCGCTGGAGGACTGAGCAACCCGCTCACGCCTCCTGCGGCAGGCCCAGCATGCGGTGCAGCGTGTTGCAGATGGTGCGCGGGTTGACCGGCTTGCTGAAGATCTCCAGCGGCTTCCAGCGCTCGTGCGTCAGGTCGCTATCCTGGGTCAGGTACCCGGTCATCACCACCACCGGCAGGGTCGCATCCCGTTCGCGGATTTCCCGGATCAGCGTCTGGCCGTCCATGCGCGGCATGCGCAGGTCCGTCACCAGCGCGTGCACCCGTTCGCGGGCATAGCGCTCCAGCGCCTCCACGCCATTGGCGGCGACAGTCACGCGGAATCCCTTGAAGGTCAGGAAGTCCTCCAACGCCATCGCCGCCAGCACCTCGTCCTCGGCGATCAGGATGTGCAACGGGTCAGGCATGCGAGAACTCCCTGTCGGATGAGGAAACCGGCTGGCTCGGCAGGGTGATGGTGAAGCGGACGCCGCGGCCTCCGCCCTCCAGGTCGACGTTGCGGGCTTCGATCCGTCCGCCCATGCCGTCGATGATGCCGTATCCGATCGACAGGCCGAGGCCGGATCCCTTCCCGACCTCCTTTGTGGTGAAGAAGGGATCGAAGATCTGCGGCAGCACCGTGGGGTCGATGCCACCGCCGTCGTCGGTCACCTGGATGACCACGCTCTGTCTGTCCGGGTCGTCGCCGACTGCCACCATGATGCGTCCCGCCTTCCCACCAGTTGCACGAAGCGCGACGATAGCATCGCGCGCGTTCGAAAACAGGTTGAGTATCACCTGTTCCAATTCAAGGGGGCGTCCGGTTACCGGCAGTTGCGCCGAACTGGCGCTCTCGACGATCTCGACGTCTTCCAGCGCATATTGATGGCGCACAAGCTCCACGGCGCTCTGCACGCAATTGGCGGGATGGAAGGCCCGCATGCCGCCGCCGTCCCGCCGGCCGAAGGTGCGGACATGGTCGATCAGCTTGCCCATGCGGTCGGTCTGCTCGATCACCAGCTTCAAGGCCTTTTCGGCACGGGCGGGTTCGAGCAGATTTTCCTGCAGGCGGTTCAGGGTGTTTTCGGTCCAAAGCCGGATGACGTTCAGCGGCTGGCTCATCTCGTGCGCCATGCCGGCGGCCAACGTGCCCAGCGTCGCCAGCTTGGAGGTCTGGACCACCTCCTCCTGCAGCCGCTTGCGCTCGGTCACGTCACGGCCGCTGCCCAGGATTTGGATCACCCGTCCGGCGGCGTCCTTCACCGGCACCAGCATGGTGTGGAAGACCCGCTGACCGACCGGCAGGTCCAGCGTCTCCTCGTAATCTATGCTCTCGCCGCGGTCACGGCACTGTGTGTAGCGGGGAATGATAGCCTCCGCCACCTCCGAACCCAGCGCATCGTTGACTCGCTTGCCTCGCAACAACTCCGGATCCAGACCGGTCGCCCGCGCCAGCGCCGGGTTGATCGCCTCGAAGGCGAACTCGCCGTCGGGCTCGACGCGGACGATGAACAGCGCCTCGGCCAGATTGTTGAAGAAGCTGGAATAGCGGGTCTCCATCTCCCGGCGCGTCGCCACCTCCAGCGCAAGGGCACGGTTGCTGGCCTCCAGTTCGCGTGGGCTCGGAAGGGCCAGCAGGCGCGGCATCAGCCACCAGAGTGCCGCCGCGGTTGCCAGCGACGCCAGGGCGGTGATGAACTTCACCAGCCCTTCCAGCACATAATCGGGAGTCCACAGCGTCCAGACCGATAGGAAATGGGTGGTGCCGCAGGCGATGATGAACAGCGCGAACAGCAGCGCCACCCAGCCGAAGGCCACGTCTCGCCGCCGCATGACGAAATATGTCAGCGCCACTGGAATCGAGAAATAGGACAGGCCGATCAGAATGTCGGACCCGACATGCAGCATCAGGATATCGGGGCGCCAGAGCAGGCAGACTCCATGGGGTATGAATCCGCCGCTATCCAGAAGCTCGTCCAATCCCATCGCCATGTCCGCCTCTTTTCCGACCATATCCGTCCGACGGAGGCCATCGCTTCAGTGTCGAAACTATCACCTGCATTGCACAAGGTCCGTCACCGGACCGACGCCGTCAAGCCGTCAGTCCGGCTGATAAGCCTTTACAGGTTTTCTCGTGAATGGACGCCCGCCCACGCCCGTGGCGCATGTGGGCGGGCGTTTGGGCGGCGTCGATTTTATGCGGCCGTGTGGACCTTGCGGTTCTGTTCGCGGGTCTTCAGGAAGCGCAATGCCGGGAAATCCTCCTGCGCCCGGTTCAGGTGCCAGGCATTGCGGGCCAGGAACACCAGGGCGCCGTCATGGTCCTCCGCCAGCGCCGAACGGTTCAGCTCGATGAACTTTTCCAGCTGGACCTTGTCGTCGGTCTCGACCCAACGCGCGGCGTCCAGTCCGGCCCCTTCGAAGCGGGCGGCGATGCCGTACTCCGCCTCGATCCGCGAGGCCAGAACCTCGAACTGAAGCTGGCCGACGACACCGACGACCCAGTCGGCGCCGGTCAGCGGCTTGAACACCTGGGAGGCGCCCTCTTCGGCGAAATGCTCCAGCGCCTTGCGCAGATGCTTCACCCGCATCGGATCGTCCGGCCGGACTCGCTGCAGCAGTTCCGGCGCGAAGCTGGGCACGCCGGTGAAGCGCAGATCCTCGCCCTCCGTCAGCGTGTCGCCGATGCGAAGGCTGCCGTGGTTGGGAATGCCCATGATATCGCCGGGCCACGCCTCTTCCGCCACCTCGCGGTCACGGGCCAGGAACAGCACGGCGTTGTTGACCGCCATCAGCTTGCCGGAGCGGATATGCTTCAGCTTGGCGCCGCGCTTGTAGCGGCCGGAACAGAGGCGGACGAAGGCGATGCGGTCGCGGTGGTTCGGGTCCATGTTGGCTTGGACCTTGAACACGAAGCCGGTGACCTTCTCCTCGTCCGGCTGGACGGTGCGCGGATCGGCCGGCTGCGGACGCGGCGGCGGGGCGTTCTCCGCCAGACCGGACAGCAGCTCGCGCACGCCGAAGTTGTTGATGGCGGAGCCGAAATAGATCGGCGTCAGATGGCCGGCGCGATAGGCCTCCAGATCGAAGGCCGGCATCAGCCCGCGCGCCATCTCCACCTCTTCGCGCAGCTTGGCGACGGCGTGGGCGGGCAGCAGTTCGTCCAGACGGGGATCGTCCAGGCCGTTGCACTCGATGCCCTCGTCGATCTCGTCGCCCTTGCTGCGGTCCATCAGGATCAGCCGGTCGCGGATCAGGTCGTAGCAGCCGAGGAAGTCGCGGCCCATGCCGATCGGCCAGCTGGCCGGCGTGACCTCCAGCGCCAGCGCGCTCTCGATCTCCGAGATCAGGTCGAAGGGATCGCGCGCCTCGCGGTCCATCTTGTTGCAGAAGGTCATGATCGGCACGTCGCGCAGACGGCAGACCTCGAACAGCTTCAGCGTCTGCGCCTCGATGCCCTTGGCGCCGTCGATCACCATCACCGCGCTGTCGACCGCGGTCAGCGTGCGATAGGTGTCCTCCGAGAAGTCCTCGTGGCCCGGCGTGTCGAGCAGATTGAAAGTGCGCCCATCGAAATCGAAGGTCATGACCGAGGCGGTGACGGAAATGCCGCGCTCGCGCTCCACCTTCATCCAGTCGGACTTGGCGCGCCGCTGCTCGCCGCGCGCCTTGACGGCGCCGGCCATCTGGATGGCGCCGCCGAACAGCAGCAGCTTTTCCGTGAGCGTGGTCTTACCGGCGTCGGGGTGCGCGATGATAGCGAAGGTCCGACGGCGGGAGACGGCGTCCTGAAGTTCGGACATGCGCGAAGTCCCGTGACTAGAAAGGCGTTATCTGGTGCGAACGGCGAAAGGGCCGACAGGCGAAAAACGCCCGTCGGCCCCCGTCGCATTACATAGCAGTGCCGGCCCTGGGATTCCAGAGCCTTGGGATCGGGCTGGGCCGCCTGTCTTACAGAGCCAGCTCGGCGATCTGCACCGCGTTCAGGGCGGCGCCCTTCAGCAGCTGATCGCCGCAGACGAACAGGTCCAGGCCATGGTCGCCGAACACCAGGTTGCTGCGGATGCGCCCGACCTCGACGTCATACTGGCCGGTGGCGTTCAGCGGCATCGGGTAGGCGCCGTTGGCCGGATCGTCCACCACCTTCACGCCGGCGGCATCGGCCAGCACGGCGCGGGCGGCGTCGGGCGTGACCGGCTGGATGGTTTCCAGCGTGATGGCCTCGGAATGGGCGCGGTAGGTCGGGATGCGGACGGCGGTGCAGCTGACCAGCAGGTCCGGGACCTCCATGATCTTCCGCGTCTCCCACGTCACCTTCATCTCCTCCTTCGTGTAGCCGTTCTCCTGGAAGGCATCGATCTGGGGGATCAGGTTGAAGGGGATCGGATGGCGGAACACGCTGTTGGTGACCGGCTTGCCGTCCAACTGGTTGCGCGTCTGCTCCTCCAGCTCGGCCATGCCCTCGGCGCCGGCGCCGCTGGTGGCCTGATAGGTGGAGACGATGGCGCGCTTGATGCCGAAGGCCTTGTGCAGCGGGCCGAGAGCCACGACGGCGATGGCCGTGGTGCAGTTCGGGTTGGCGATCAGGCGCGAACCGGCGGCGTACGCCTCGCGGAAGACGTGGGCATTGATTTCCGGAACGATCAGCGGGATGTCGGCGTCGTAGCGGAAGGCGGAGCTGTTGTCGATCACCAGCGCGCCGGCCGAGGCCAGATCCTTGGCATGCGCCTTGGCGAAGTCGCCCGACACCGCCAGCAGGACAACGTCATAGCCCTTGACCACCGCGGCGTCGAAGGCCTGCAGGGTCAGGGCGCCGTAGGGGGTCTCCTGCACCTTGCCGGCGGAACGCTCGGAGGCGAACAGGCCGAGTTCGGCGACCGGGAAGTTGCGGTCGTGCAGGACCTTGACCATCTCGCGGCCGACGGCGCCGGTGGCGCCGACCACGGCGACGCGGAGGGACTTGGAAGAAGCGGAGGCGTTGTTGCTGCTCATGGCGGGGTTCCGTCCTGTCTATCGCACTGTTGATCGGACCGGCCTATCGGTCGTTCGGACAGCGGACCCCGGATACGACGAGGCCCCGTCCGTTGTCCGGCGGGGCCTGCCTCGTGGAAGAAACGCTGGTCGATCCGATCAGCACGCACCACGACGCTGCCCGCCGAAACGAGTCGCTTTTTTGGTCGTAGTGGTGGTGATGGCCGTGCGGTTCATGGCGCCTTCTTATCCGAATGCGCAGGCATTGTAAAGCGCCTGCGCATTCGCCCATTCGAAAATTACCGGAACCCCTCGCCGTCATGGCTCGGGTGTACCGGGTGTACGTCCCAGATCTCCTGGGCGTACTCGTTGACCGTACGATCGGACGAGAACCAGCCCATGTTGGCGGTGTTCAGGATGGCCTTGCGGGTCCATTCCTCCGGATCGCGGTACAACTGCATCGCGGCGTCCTGGGCCCGGCAATAGTCGGCGAAGTCCGCCGTCACCAGGAAATGGTCGCCGCCGTCGGTCAGCGCCTGGACGATCGGGTGGTAGCGATTGCGGTCGTCCGGCGAGAAGGCACCGGTGGAGATCATGTCGAGCGCCCGCTTCAGGCTCGGGTTCGACGCGATCACATCGCGCGGGTTGAAGCCGCCGCTGGCGCGCAGGTCGTTCACCTCCTCCGCGGTCATGCCGAAGATGAAGATGTTGTCCGGCCCGACATGCTCGCGGATCTCGACGTTGGCGCCGTCCAGCGTGCCGATGGTGAGGGCGCCGTTCAGGGCCAGCTTCATGTTGCCGGTGCCCGACGCCTCCATGCCGGCGGTGGAGATCTGCTCCGACAGGTCGGCGGCCGGGATGATGATCTCCGCCGCGGTGACGTTGTAGTTCGGCAGCAGCACGACCTTCAGGTTGTCGTGCACCGACGGGTCGTGGTTCACCACCTTGGCGACGTCGTTGATCAGTTTGATGATCAGCTTGGCCATGTGGTAGGACGGCGCCGCCTTGCCGGCGAACACCTTGGTCACCGGCACCCAGCTGACCGTCGGGTTGTCGCGCATCTCGTTGTACAGCGCGATGGTGTGCAGCACGTTCAGCAGCTGGCGCTTGTATTCGTGCATGCGCTTGACCTGCACGTCGAAGATGCTGTCGACCAGCACCTCCTCACCGGTCTGTCGGGCGATGTAGGCGGCCAGACGCTTCTTGTTCTTGCGCTTGGCCCGGCGGAACTCCTCGCGGAACACCACGTCGTCGGCCTTCTCGCGCAGGGCCGCGATCTGCGACAGGTCGGAGATCCAGCCCTCGCCGATGCGGGTGGTGATGAGTTCCGACAGGGCCGGGTTGGCCTGCTTCAGCCAGCGGCGCGGAGTGATGCCGTTGGTCTTGTTGTTGATGCGGTCCGGGAATTCCTGATGGAAGTCGGCGAACACCGTCTGCTTCATCAGTTCGGTGTGCAGGGCTGACACGCCGTTGACCCTGTGCGAGCCGAGGAAGGCGAGATTGCCCATACGGACCCGGCGCTCGCCGCGCTCGTCGATCAGCGACAGGCGCGACAGCCTGGCGTTGTCGCCTTCGGCCTTTGCCTTGGTCCGGTTCAGGAACTTGGCGTTGATCTCGTAGATGATCTGCATGTGGCGCGGCAGCACCCGCTCGATCATCCGCACCGGCCAGGCTTCCAGCGCCTCGGGCAGCAGGGTGTGGTTGGTGTAGGCGAAGGTGGCCCGGGTGATCTCCCACGCATCGTCCCAGCGCAGGGCGTGCTGATCGACCAGCAGGCGCATCAGTTCGGCGATGCCGATGGCCGGGTGGGTGTCGTTCAGCTGGATCGCCGCCTTGTTGGGCAGATTGTCGAAGGTGGAGTGATGCTGCAGATAGCGGCGCAGGATGTCCTGCAGCGAGGCCGACGTGAAGAAATACTCCTGCTTCAGCCGCAGTTCCTTGCCGGTCTCCGTCGCGTCGTTGGGATAGAGGACGCGGCTCAGGTTCTCCGACAGGATCTTCTGCTCGACCGCCTTCATGTAGGCGCCGTCGTTAAAATGGCCGAAGTTGAAGTCGCGGGTGGCGCGGGCCGACCACAGGCGCAGCGTATTGATCGTCTCGCCGCCGAAGCCGACGACCGGGGTGTCATAGGCCATCGCCAGCACGCGGTCGGCATCGACCCAGCGATAGGCGCGCTCGCCGACGCTGTCGCGGAACTCCTCGACGCGGCCATAGAACTGGACCGGGTACAGCACCTCCGGACGGGCGAACTCCCACGGGTTGCCGAATTGCAGCCACTGCTCCGGATATTCGACCTGCCAGCCATTCTCGAAGCGCTGCTCGAACAGGCCGAACTCGTAGCGGATGCCATAGCCGTAGCCGGGCAGGCCCTGCGAGGCCATGCTGTCGAGGAAGCAGGCGGCCAGACGTCCGAGGCCGCCGTTGCCCAGCGCCGCGTCCGGCTCGGCATCGACCACGTCGTCCATCGACAGGCCGAGACGGTCGAGCGCCTGACGGCATTCGTCCATGATGCCCAGGTTCGACAGGCTGTTGGTCAGCAGCCGCCCGATCAGGAATTCCAGGGACAGGTAGTAAACGCGCTTGGCGTCTTCCTGGTAATAGCTGCGGGTCGTGTCCATCCAGCGGTCGACGACGCGGTCGCGAACGGCCAGCGCCACGGTGTGGAACCAGTCACGGCGCGTCGCGGCGCGTGCATCCTTGCCGACCGAATAGACCAGCCATTCCAGGAACGACCGTTTGAGGCCATCGACATCAAGGCTGCGGCGTTCGATGTCGCGAGATTTGAACCGAGCGTCCATGTCCTGACTTTCTGCGTGAAAGGCCAATAGGAGCGGGCGGCTGGAAGGACGGCGCTCCAATCATGGGGGAAGTGTCTGCCCTGTTGGTTAAGCAAAGCTTTCCCAAGATGGAACGCACCGTCGTTTCGTCGTGGTAAAAGGGAGTAGGCTGTCGTCCCCTCCCCTTTTTCCCGTCAACGATGCTTCACGAATCCGATCCTGTCCACTGCGATGCAGCATTCATCCGCATC
This sequence comes from Azospirillum oryzae, assembly GCF_008364795.1. Classification (GTDB taxonomy): domain Bacteria; phylum Pseudomonadota; class Alphaproteobacteria; order Azospirillales; family Azospirillaceae; genus Azospirillum; species Azospirillum oryzae. The sequence continues at coordinate 431,985 of NZ_VTTM01000001.1, forward strand.
CGCCATGCCGAATTGGCCGACATAGCCGCGCTGCTGGCGATCGAGGAGCAAAGCTTCCCGACCGACCAGATGACGCAGCGCAACTTCCGTTATGCGATCCACAAGGCAAAAGGTGTGGTGCTGACGGCATACCGCCAAGTGCCGAATGTGGGGGGGCTGCCACTTGCCTATGGGGTGGTCAGCTTCCATGCCGGCACGCGCTTCGCCCGCCTCACCTCATTCGCGGTGGCGCCGGGGAACCGCGGACAGGGAATCGGCCGCCGACTGCTGGCGGCGCTGGAGGCCGCCGCCGCCGCCCATGGCTGCCGTGGAATGAGACTGGAGGTGCGGGCGGATAATGCCGCCGCCATCGCGCTCTATACCGCGGCCGGCTATCGCCGATTCGCGGAATATCCTGATTACTACGAGGATGGAATGGCGGCGCTTCGCCTGGAAAAACCGCTGTTTTCCAACGACTGAGTGTTGCAGCGCCGCACCGGCGGGCGCGTTCGATGGTGGTAAGCCCGGCAAGCGGAGACGGGACCGGAATCTCCGCAATCTGCCACCGATGTCACTCTTTCCGGTTCCTGCGGTGGAACATCCGTGGAGGACGGCGCGTTTAGCTCCCGACACGATCAACGACGGGCAACAACGGGACCTCCTCAATGACGCCACCGCCGAACGGATCGTTCCGCAACACTCTCCAGGGGCCACCGACCCGCAGCAGATGACGGGCCGGCCCGGGAGGACCCTGGAGCCGATCGCCAGGGCGTACCGAGCGCTCAAGACCGCATACACACTGTCAGCCCTTCGAACCGGTGGCGCCGCTTTTGCGCGCCGGAAAGCCCAATGCCGTCCCCGCCCTGCGCCCCGCCCGTACTGCGAAGGGCGCCGCCGCTCACCCGGCCGGCGGGAGACGTACACAGACCGTGGAGGAAGGAAAGACCATGGCGTACTCGTTCGAAAACGAACTGATCCGCTGCATGCCGAACCTGCAGCGTTATGCCTGCAAGCTGACCCGTGACGCCAACGCCGCAGAGGACCTGCTGCAGGACTGCCTGGCCCGTGCCCTGTCGCGCCAGCATCGTTTCGAACCCGGCACGAACATGCAGGCGTGGTTGACCACCATGCTGAAGAACCTGCATTTCAACAACCTGCAGCGTGACCGCCATGTGACGAAGGTGGAACTGTGGGACGGCGCCATGTCGGTCGACGCGGCGCAGATGTCGCGTCTGGTCTTCCGCGACGTCGACCGCGCCTTTTCCTCCCTCACCCCCAGCCAGCGCAAGGTCGTGAAGCTGGTCGCCATCGAAGGGCGTCCCTATCAGGAAGCGGCCGAGACGCTGAACGTGTCGATCGGCACCATCCGTTCCCGCCTGTGCCGGGCACGGGAGCGGCTGAACAACCTGATGGCCGCCTGATCCGACACCTTCCCTGATGGCCCGCCCGCCAGCTGCGAACACTCCACGATTGAAAAACCCCGGTGCAACCTGCACCGGGGCTCGTCGGATCGGCTTGGGGTTGTGAGCGCTGCCCGGTCAAACGAACGGCTCCCAGTCAGCCGTTCACCACCGTGCCGCCGTTCGGGTGCAGCACTTGCCCGGACATATATGAAGAGTCATCGGATGCCAGGAACACATAGGCCGGCGCCACCTCGTCCGGCTGGCCGGCCCGCTTCATAGGCACATTGCCGCCGAAGCTCTCGACCTTCTTCTCGTCGAAGGTGGAGGGGATCAGCGGGGTCCAGATCGGACCGGGAGCCACGGCGTTGACGCGGATGCCGCGGTCGCTCAAAGCCATGGACAGCGACCGGGTGAAGGCGACGATGGCGCCCTTGGTCGCCGAATAGTCCAGCAATTCCGGACTGCCCTTGTACGCGGTGACGGAGGTGGTGTTGATGATGCAGGCACCCTCGTGCATGTGCGGCAGGGCAGCCTTCACCATATAGAACTGTCCGAAGATGTTGGTGCGGAAGGTCCGCTCCAACTGCTCGGCGGTGATGTCCTCGATCGACTTCTGCGGATGCTGTTCAGCCGCATTGTTGATCAGGATGTCGAGGCGGCCATGCTCGCCGACGATGCGCTCCACTGCCTTGCGGCAGGTTTCTTCGCTGCCGACGTCGCCGCTCAGGATGGTGCAGGGCTGGCCCTCGGCTTCGACCAGGCGGCGGGTCTCGCGGGCGTCGTCGTCCTCGTTCAGGTACAGGATGCCGACCTTCGCGCCTTCGCGCGCGTACAGAACGGCGATCGCCCGGCCGATGCCGCTGTCGCCGCCGGTGATCAATGCCACCTTGTCGCGCAGCTTGCCGCTGCCGCGGTAGGCGGGGCGTGTTTCCGACGGCTGCGGAGTCATGGGCGCCTGACGGCCCGGCTGCGTGTTCTGGTGCTGGGGCGGTTGTCTGCCCTCCTGTTGCGCCATAGCCATTCTCCTTCTTCGGCAACCCTGTCAGGGCGCGGATGGGGTGAGTTGCACAATCACAACAGTCCCCATTGCGCGGCGTTCCACACCAACGGAAACCGGAACAATCGGCCGTACCGCCCTGTTACTTGGCCGGGCGACGCGAAAGAGGATGACAGCGCCGGTTTGCTCGCCTCGAAAGTGAGCTGTGATCGCGCCGTTTGTCGGACTGGTAGGACCGAGGATCATGCCCATAAGATGAGGTATGCGTCCTTTCGGCCGAACTTTCCGGGAACGGCGGGGCCACCGGACGTGTCACGGTTGATCGTGTCCCAGGGGAGAACCCCGGCGACCCATCCGGGAACGACAGAGATGAAGCGTGTGACGATGACCGATATCAACGCCTATCTGGACGGCGCCCTGGACGAGCGGGAGCGCGCAGAATTCGAAAGCGTGGTCGAGAGCGATCCCGACGCAAAGGCGCTGCTGGCCCAGCATCGCCAGCATGTGGAGGAGCTTCATCGCCTGTACGACCCGGTCCTGAACGAAGAGGTGCCGCCCCGAATGCTGGAGCTGTTGCGCAAGCGGAACGGCTGACCGCCCGTCTCGGAGCGCGATAATTTTTCGCCGTCCGGCCGCGCCTTGCGCTATTGCATGCGGCAGGCCCATCTTTGGGGGAAGGGCCGGTTCGGACGGATGAAGCATGGCGCCGAGACGAGCGGAACCGAGCATCCTGCTTGGTCCCATCCTGTATTTCCGTGGTGAGCAGCGCGACCGTTGGTGGCTGTCGGCGCTGTTCGTTCTGGACGGGGAGGTCGAACCCGACGATCTGCGGGTGGATGGCGTTACCCTGCCCGTCCCGCCGCGGCATCTGACTCATTGGCGCCACCGTCAGCTCTGGCGATTCGACTTCGCCGTCCCGCGCGGCATGCGCGACACCGACGTCACCTACGGCTTTCCCGACGGCCCCCGCTGGACCGTGGTCGTTCCAGGTCGTCATTCACTCCCGCGCATAGCTATTCTTTACGGAAGCGGAATGACCGGTGGTGGCGCTCCGGAGGGCAGAGGCTCGACCGGTGCGTCACCGGCCCTCTGGTCCGATCTCCTGGCCCGGCATTCCCCCGACCGCTATCACCTGATTGTCCAGGCCGGCGGACAGATCGACGGCGACGCCGTGACGGCCGCGGCCCCCCAGGCGAATGCCCTGCTGTCCGATGCCTCCCGCCGGCTTGGCCCCGCACTGCCCGGCGTGGCGGAAGAGCTGATGGCCGCCGGCTTCGACCGCATGCTGCGGACTTGGAGCGGGGCCGCCGCAGCGTCGGCGTTGGCGTCGATCCCCTCGGTCATGGTGTGGGACGGCGGCGATCTCGGCCGGCTGCTGGCCAGCGCCTGGGGCGGCCGGGAGGAGGGCGACGCCGCCTCGCGCAGCCTGCGTCCGCTGTTCGCGGCAACCCGCCGGCAGGTCCAGCTTTTCCAGACCGGCTCCGTCGCCGACAGCCCGCCCGATTGCCTGTGGGGTTCGGAGTGCGGAACGCTGGCCCAGGGATTCACCATGGGCGAAGTCGGACTGCTGACGCTCGACAATTGGAGCGACCGCAACGGCCGGCGCATGCTGTCGGAACGCAGCTGGAGCATGTTGCCGGACTGGCTCGACCGCTTCGCCGCTTGTCGCCACCTGATCCTGGTCAGCGGCGGGCCGCTGCTGACCCCGGCCGCCGCCTTGCTTGACCAGCTGGGCGGCGTGCTTCCCTCCCGGCTGCGTGGCCGGTTCGGCGATCACTGGTCGGCACCGGGACGCCATGCCGAATGGGAGCGGATGATCGGCACATTGGCCGAATTCTCCCGACGCAGCGGCTGCCGGATCACGGTCGCTTCGCGCGGAATCGCCGGTGGGGCGGGGGCGCGGGGCGTGCTGCGCGGCGGCGGACTGGAGATGTGGCAGCTCTACGCGCCGCGCTTCACCACGACCACCACCCCGGCGGGGGGATGGAGGTGGCGACTGGCGGAACCGCTGGCCACCCGCCCTGACCATCCCCTGCCCGCCCACCGGTTCGAAATGCCGCCCTTCGCCGATGGCGGCCGGCGCTTGCTGTACGGTTCCGGCTGGATCGCCTGCAGCTTCGACGCCAAGGGGCAACTGCATGCACGCTGGTGCCTGCCCGGCGATACCGGCCGCTATACACAGGCGATCTGACCCGCAGTCGGATCGCTACCGTGCCGCCCGTTCCACCACGAACAGGAGACCGGGGACGGGCATGCCCTTTTCCCGTCGCGGAGTGCAGGGTTCCATCAGGCGGATGAGGAAGCCTGCCGCTTCTGCAGTTGCCCGGACATATTGTTCGGAATGGGCATAACGGCGGGTCGCACCGAGCACGAAAGACTCGCCCGTAAGCGAGGCCGGTTCGCCCGGCAGGCGTTCGACGGTGGCTGCGAAACGGCCTCCCGGCGGAAGGGCGTGGGCGGCCGCCGCGAAGACGGGAACGAGGTCGCCGATATAGACAAGGACGTCGGCGGCGACCAGCAGGTCCCAGCCACCGGGCGTCCGCTCCATCGCCTCGACGACGTCGCCGACGGTCAGTTCATCATAGAGGCGGCGTTGCCGCGCCTTCTCGACCATCCGCGGCGACAGATCGACTCCGGCGAGCCGAGAGGCCAGCGGCTTGAAGGCGACGCCGGCCAGTCCGGTACCGCAACCGAGATCGAGGATGCGCAACCCGACAGCGCCGGGCGTGATGCGGTCGAGCGCCGACCTCAGCAGTTCGGGCGCCGCGTAGCCGAGCTTACCCACCAGATCCTGGTCGAATCGGTCGGCATAGCGGTCGAACAGGGCGCGGACATAGGAGGCGGACAGGTCGGTGCCCTCCCCGGCCTCCAGTGCCGCGATCAGACGTTCGATCGCCGCCGCCTCGTCCCCTTCGGCGGCGGTTCGGGCGTGGCGCAGCGCGGCCAACGCCTTCGTCGGTTCGCGCAGGGCAAGCCAGCTGCGGCCCAGTGCGTGATGGACGGACGCATCATCCTCAAGCCGCCGGGCCAGCGGCTGAAGCAGTTCTACCGCCGCCAGCGCATCGCCGGACAGGGCTAGCGCCTCCGCCAGCGCGAGGACGGCATCACGGTCGTTGGGGCGTAGAGCCACCGCCTCCCGGTACTCCTCCAGCGCCTCCTCCTGGCGGCCGGCAGCGGCGAGGCAGCGGGCAAGGCCGAGTCGCGCCGGTGCCGAATCGCTCCGCTCCGCCACAAGGGAGTGGAATAACGCGTGTGCAGCATCGGTTTCGCCGCATTGCCGCAGCGCATCGGCCAGCATCAGCCGCCAGCCCCAATTGCCGGGTTCCAGAGAGACGGCGCGCCGGAAACAGGCGGCCACCTGCCCTGCCGCCTCGGTCCCGCCGCCGGCTTCCGCCAGTGCGGACCATGCCTCCGCATGGGCGGGGTCGACGGCGACGCCGGCGCGGAATGCGCGCACGGCTCCGCCATTATCCCCCGCGTAGAGCCGGTCGTAACCGAACCGGAACATTTGATCGAGATTGTAGATTTGCGGCTCGTCGCCGATGGAGGTATCCGCGGACACGGATGGAGTTCCTCTGATCGCGGGCTTCGGCCAGGGAAATGCCGCCGGCCCGGATAGCCCACCTCCGCCCGCCATCGGGCCGTCCCGGGCGTCGCTGCGGCACCGACCTGGTCCAGGGAACCGAGTCCAGGAAAACAGGGCGGCGGAGTTTACTGCCCCAACATGCTGCGGCGCGCAAGGGGTGTGCGAAAATCCTTCCGAAGTGTGATTCGGGCGACACGCGGTCGCAGTAGCCCCTTTTTTGTCCCCCATCCGAAGGGTCAAGAGCGACAGCAGCGGCACCCCAATCGATTTTGCCGGAAAATGTGGCGATTCAATGACTTATGAACCTGACCGAAGCGCCTAAGCCGTCCGTTCGGCGAGCCTGGGTGACATCTGACGGACGAAAGCTGTGGTATTACCAGGATGCAAGCGGGTTGACGATGGATCAAATTTTTGGAAGTGTTGCCGCGGCGCCCAATCGGGAGGCGCTGAACATCTGGGTAGGAGGCGGTCGCCGTAAGCGACTCGGTGACCGGAACAACGGCCCCGCGCGGGGGGTCAAACAGCCGCCGTATAATACGGGGCGACAGCAGAAGGAGGTTTGGGATGCGGGGACGAAATCAGCGCGTAGGCGCCACAACGTGTGGACGCTTCGCACTGGCTGCGGGACTGCTGACGGCTCCCCTGGTGGCGCTCTCCGTTTGCGGAACCGCCCAGGCCCAGACCGTTTCTAAGGAAAGCTGCGTCACCCACGCGGTGGAAGCCGAACAGAAGCTCGGCATTCCTTCCGGGATGCTGGTGGCCATCGCCCTGGTCGAGAGCGGCCAGGACGGCGCTCCCCATCCCTTTGCCATGAGCGTGCAGGGCCGTCCCTACTACGCCCGCAACGTCAGCGACGCCGCCCGTCACCTTCGCGATCACCGCGGCCAGCTTCGCTCCAACACCTATGTCGGCTGCATGCAGCTGTCGGTCGCCACCCACCGTGGCGAGTTCCAGCCGCTGGAGAAGATCGTCGAGCCGCGCGACAACGTGTTCTACGCCGGTCAGCTTCTGGTCCGCTTCCATGGTGAGGAAGGCAACTGGAAGACCGCGCTGGCCCGCTACAACGGCAGCTCCGGTCGTCGCGCCCAGGCCTATGTCTGCAAGATCTGGCAGAGCCTGGGCGAACTGGACACGCAGAGTGCCAAGCTGCTGGCCTCTTCCCGCTGCGAGGATAGCGATCCCGTCAGCGTCGCCCCGCGCACCCGCCGCAGCTTCCACAATGCACAGCAGGTCGCGGCGATCAACTGATCGTCCACCGACCGAACGCGCCGGCAAGAGCGCTGGCGCCGCGTTGCGTGATCGGGTAAACCCCGACGCATGAACTACCGCCACATCTTCCACGCCGGCAACCCGGCCGACGTGATGAAGCACGCCGTGCTGGCGCTGATCCTTGATCATCTGCGCGCCAAGCCGACGCCATTCTGCGTTCTGGACACCCATGCCGGCATCGGCCGCTACGACCTGACCTCCGAAGCGGCCCGCAAGACCGGTGAGAGCGACGAGGGCATCGGCCGGCTGTTCGGCCATCCCCTGCCGCATCCGGCGCTGGCGCCCTATCTGGATGCCGTCCAAGCGCTGAACCCCGACGGCGCCCTGCGCTGGTATCCCGGCTCTCCGCGAATCGCCCGCGCCGCCCTCCGCCCGCAGGACCGCATGGTGCTGGTCGAGCTGCATCCGGATGACGCCGTCAGCCTGAAGGCGGAGTTCGCCGGTGACCGCTCCGTCGCCGTCCACCAGTCCGATGCTTACACCGCGCTGAAGGCCCATCTGCCGCCCAAGGAGAAGCGCGGGCTGGTGCTGATCGATCCGCCCTTCGAGCAGCCCGACGAGTTCGCCCGCATGGCGGAGGGGCTGGCGCAGGCGCACCGCCGCTGGTCCACCGGCATCTTCGCCCTGTGGTATCCGATCAAGGAGCGCGCGGCGGTCTGGCGCTTCCAGGATGCGGTGGAGAAGACCGGCATCCCGAAGGTGCTGATCGCGGAACTGACCTGGCATCCCGAGGACACCCATCTGCGGCTGAACGGCTCCGGCCTGCTGATCGTCAATCCGCCCTGGAAGCTGGACCAGACGCTGAAGGAAATGCTGCCGGCCCTGCACAGCGCCCTGCCCTCCACCGGCGGCGGGGCCGCGGTGAGCTGGCTCACGCCTGAAGCGTCATAACGAGCGGGTAGGCAGCCTATCCGGCGCAGAAAAAACCCCGGTCCTTGCGGGCCGGGGTTCAGTCAGGATGGAGACCGTTCGTTATCGATGACGTGCCGATGCAGTCGGCCAGACGTTCAGAAGCGGCGTTCCGTCTGCTGCGCCGCACCTTCCAGGCGGGCGTTCAGCTTGCCGATCGCCGTGTTGGCGGTGCTCGCCGACATCTCCGAGATCTTGACGCTGCGGCTGAGGACCATCTGCATGTTGTCCTTCAGCATGCGGCTCTGCGCCGCGTAGAAATCGGGGACGGTGCGGCTGCGCATCAGCGCGTTCATTCCCTCGGCATTGCGCGAAGCGACGTCCTGCGCCAGCCCCATCCATTCGCGCCAGGCATTCTGCCAGCCGTCGGCCAGAACGCTGCCGCACTGGACCATGACGTCCATGGTTTCGCGGGTCTGGCTGGCGACCTCGCCCTGCGCCTCCTTCGACAGGCCCAGCGCACGCTGGAGCTGCTCGGTGGTGCGGCCGGCGACATCGGTGGCCTTGTTCATCATGGTGCCGGCGGTCTCGGCACCGCGGCGGGTCATGTCGGCACCCGCCCCCATTGCCTTCTGACCGGCGTTCAGGCTTGCATCGGCGGCCTGCCGGCCGGTCTCCGCCGCGTTCTCACCCATTGAGCGGGCGGCATCGGCGGCGCGGCGGGTGGTGGCCTCTCCGGCGCGCGTCATGTCCTCCACCGTGCCTTTTGCCCGGTCAGCGGTTTCACGCGCGCTGGTCGTGGTGTCCTTGTCCATAGCCATGCGGGATGCTCCTCGAATACGTTCGTCCGGGTGGACGCTTCTTCCCAAAGCTCGCGTCGGTCATTTTGCTGCACCGCCGCACGCGTTGAGAGCTATAACATCCGACAAGCAGAACGTTCCAGGACGCAAAATAATAACCGCACACCCATTCTTTCGGGGTATGCGGTATTTTGAAACCGTAAGGTCTTACAGACGAAACAGTCCTTAATATATTTGTCGTTTTTCAGACAAGTATTCAGCTGCCCTGTTTCTGATTTCCAAAACGCGCCGCGATTTCCCCGGCGATTCCGCGACGGAATACCAGAACGCAAGCGACGAAGATGCAGCCGATCACCACCGGCACCGGCAGGCTGGTCGCCGCCAGATAATTCTCCAGCGTCACCACCAGGGCAGCACCGATGACCGGGCCGGTCAGCGTGCCCATTCCGCCCAGCAGCGTCATCAGCACGACTTCGCCCGACATCTGCCACGTCACGTCGGTCAGCGTCGCCAATTGGAAGACGATGGCCTTGGTGCCGCCCGCCAGACCGGCCAGCGACGCCGAGAGCACGAAGGCCAGCAGCTTGTAGCGGTCGGTACGGTAGCCCAGAGAAATGGCGCGCGCCTCGTTCTCGCGGATCGCCTTCAGCACCTGCCCGAACGGCGAATGCACCGTTCGCCAGATGATGGCGAATCCGATCAGGAAGACGCCCAGCACCGTGTAGTACATGGCCAGAGGGTTGTGCAGGTCGAAGAGGCCGAACAGGACGCCGCGCGGCACCGCCTGGATGCCATCCTCGCCGTGGGTGAAGGGCAACTGCAGGGCCAGGAAATAGACCATCTGGCTCAACGCCAGCGTGATCATGGCGAAATAGATGCCCTGCCGGCGGATGGCGATCATGCCGAACAGCAGCCCCAGGACGGCCCCGGCCAGGGTGCCCAGCAGGACCCCCAGTTCCGGCGACCAGCCCCACTCCTTCACCGCATGGGCGGTGACATAGGCGGCGCTGCCGAAGAATGCCGCATGACCGAAGCTGAGCAGCCCGCCGAAGCCGATCAGCAGATTGAAGGCGCAGGCGAACAGCGCGAAGCACAGCACCTTCATCAGAAAAACGGGATAGAGCAGGAACGGCACCGCCAGCAGAGCGGCCAGCACCACCAGCGCCCCAACCTTCGCCAGGGTCAGCCCCACCGTCGCCGGTCCGCCGGCCGCCTGTGCGGACGCTCGGCCACTGCTCTGCGAATGAAGGCTCATGCGCTTACCTCTCCCGTCCGAACAGGCCGGCGGGCTTTACCATCAGCACCACCGCCATGATGACGAAGACCACGATGTTCGAGGCCTCCGGGTAGAAGACCTTGGTCAATCCTTCCAACAGGCCCAGCCCGTAGCCGGTCAGCACGGCGCCGAGGATGGAGCCCATGCCGCCGATCACCACCACCGCGAACACGACGATGATGAGGTGCGAGCCCATCAGCGGCGATACCTGATAGATAGGTGCCGCCAGCACGCCGGCGAGCCCGGCCAACGCCACGCCGAAGGCGTAGGTCAGCGTGACCATTCGCGGCACATTGATGCCGAAGGCCTGGACCAGCACCGGATTCTCCGTCGCTGCGCGCAGATAGGCGCCCAGCTTCGTCTTCTCGATGGCGATCCAGGTGCCGATGCAGACGATCAGCGACGCCACCACCACCCAGCCGCGATAATTGGGCAGGAACATGAAGCCCAGGTTCCGGCCACCACTGAGTTCGGCGGGAATCGGATAAGGCTGGCCGGAGACGCCATACTGGTGACGGAACGCCCCCTCGACGATCAAAGCCAGTCCGAAGGTCAGCAGCAGCCCATAGAGGTGATCCAGCTTGTAGAGCCGCGACAGCAGCGTCTTTTCCAGCACCACCCCGAACGCGCCGACGATCAGCGGCGCCACCAGCAGCGCCCACCAATAGCCGATGCCGAGTTGGTTCAGCAGCAGCCACGCCACGAAGGCGCCCATCATGTAGAGCGCGCCATGGGCGAAGTTGATGACGTTCAACATGCCGAAGATCACCGCCAGCCCAAGGCTGAGCAACGCGTAAAACGACCCGTTGATCAACCCCAGCAGAAGCTGGCCGAACAGCGCCTGGGGCGGAATGCCGAAAATCGTTCCCATCATGAGAGTCGCACTCCTCAGCGGCATACCCGCCGCGGCACCGGTCCGAAGACCGCCGCCTTGGCGGGGATGCCGCTCCGTCACGTCACGGCTTTTGCCCTGTCGTCCTGTTTACCGACGCGATCACTTCGGCAACTTGCAGCCGCTCTCCTCGAAGGTGGCAAAGGCCTCCTTGCCGGGGATGGTGCGCAGGATCTGGTAGTAATCCCAGGCGCCCTTGGACTCCGATGGCTTCTTCACGCGGGCCAGATACATGTCGTGGACCATGCGGCCGTTCGGCAGGATCGTGCCGTTCTTGGCGAACATGTCGTTGACCGGCATCTCCTTCATCTTGGCGGCGACGGTCGGGCCGTCGTCGGTCCCGGCGGCCTCGATCGCCTTCAGATAGTGGCGGACGGCGGAATAGCTGCCGGCCTGCACCATCGTCGGCATCTTGCCGTAGCGGTCGAAGAACTTCTTGGACCAGGCGCGGGTCTCGTCGTCGCGGTCCCAATAGAATCCGGTGGTCAGCACCAGATCCTGCGCGACCTGCAGCCCGAGCGCATGGACGTCGGACAGGAAGATCAGCAGGCCCGCCAGCTTCTGCTGACCGCTCTGCGTCAGGCCGAACTCGGAGGCCTGCTTGATCGAGGTGATGGTGTCGCCGCCGGCATTGGCGAGGCCGACAATCTTGGCGCCCGAAGCCTGCGCCTGCAGCAGGAAGGACGAGAAGTCTGCGGTGTTCAGCGGCGCCTTCACCGACCCGACGATCTTGCCGCCGGCCTTCTTCACTTCCGCCGAGGTGTCGGCCTCCAACTGGTGGCCGAAGGCGTAGTCGGCGGTGATGAAGAACCAGCTGTCGCCGCCCTCCTTCACGATGGCCTGCCCGGTGCCGACCGCCAGGGCGCGGGTATCGTAGGCCCAGTGGAAGCCGGTGGGGGAGCAGGCGTCGCCGGTCAAGCGCGAGGTCGCCGGACCTTCCATCAGGAAGATCTTCTTCTTCTCCTTCGTCACCTCCTGAACCGCGAGCGCGACGCCGGAATTCGGCACGTCGACGATCGCGTCGACGCCGTCCTGGTCGATCCACTGACGGGCGAGGTTGGACCCGATATCGGGCTTGTTCTGATGGTCGGCGGTGATGATCTCGATGGGCTTGCCGAGAATCTTGTTGCCGAACTCCTCGGCCGCCATCCGGGCGGCGATGGCCGACCCCTCTCCGCCGAGATCGGCATAGAGGCCCGAGCGGTCATTCAGCACACCGATCTTGACCATGTCACCGGAAAGCTTGCCCTGCTGGGCCATGGCGGGCCCGGTGGACATGACACCGATCGTCAGGGCAGCAAGGGCGGCACCGGCCAGAAGACGTGCGATCATACGTGAATTCCTCCCCACAGCGTTGCGTTGCGCATGTTGCGGAAGACCGTCCGGATCGGTTCGTCCGGCGGTTCCCGGGCGGTCGCGTCGGTCCGCCTGATTGGTTTCATCCGAAACCGTCAGGTCGTCCACGCCGCCCCTTCCCGACCACTATGCAGGCGCATCACCTTGTACGAAAAGCTGAATTTCAGCTTCACCAACAATTTTCATCAAGAGTCGGCCGAAACGCGCGCTTTTTCCATTCGGCGGTGTATGGAGGGCGACGGTGGCGCCGCCGCGGCCTGCCGACGCCGGTCGATCCGCCGCATGACCGGCGTCACACTGATGCCATGGACGAGAATCGAGAGAAGCACGATCAGGCCGGTGACCGCCCACAGGGCGTTGGGCACGTCGAATTCCGCGACGTTCAATGCATAGGCGACGTAATAGATGCTGCCCATGCCGCGGATGCCGAAGAAGCCGATGGCCAGCTTCTCGCCGACCGGCATCGGCACGCCGGCCAGACCCGCCACTCCAGCAACCGGACGCACCAGAAGCAGGATGACGGCCGCAGCGCCGACGGCGCTCCAAGATAGGGCGTCGATCAATCCATGAGCCAGCGTGCCGCCGAACAGCACCAGCATCAGCATCATCAGCAGCCGTTCGGTCTGCTCGACGAAATCATGCAAGCGCCCATGATATTCGCTGTTCCGCTCGGCATCGCGCAATGCGAGTGCAGCGACGAACACCGCGAGAAAGCCGTATCCGCTGACCAGTTCCGTCAGGCCGTACGCAATCAGCGTGATGCCGAGCGACACGAATCCGTCGCCGGTCCGTGACAGATTCGCCCGATTCGGCACCCGGAAGGTGACATAGCCGAGGAACCGCCCCACCAGCCAACCGACTCCGACGCCGGCCCCCAGCTTCCACACCACATCCAGCAGCACCCAATGTTCCAGCATGCCCCAGGGTGGGTTGCCGTTCAACAGGGCGACCCCAATGGCAAGATGGACGAAGGGAAAGGCCAAGCCGTCGTTCAGTCCGGCTTCAGAGGTCAGGCTGAAGCGGATCTCATCCTCCTCGCCGGACTTGGGCGGACCGACCTGGATGTCGGACGCAAGGACCGGATCTGTGGGCGCCAGCGCAGCCCCCAGAAGAATCGAAGCCGCCAACGGGAAATCGAGCCAGTACCAGCCGATCAGCGCGATCATCAGGATCGACAACGGCATGGTGATGCCCAACAGCCGCCAGGTGATGATCCAGCGCCGCCAGCCGATGCGGCGATCCAGCTTCAACCCCGCGCCCATCAGCGAGACGATGACGATCAGTTCGGTCAGCCGCTCCGTGGCCTGGGGAAAGAGCAGTGGTTCCGGGTTCTCCAGCTGCAGGGTGCTGAACACCGCGAAGCCAAGCCCGACGCAGATGATCGGCAAGGAAAGCGGCAGTTCCTTCAGCACCATCGGCAGCCAGGCCACCAACAGTATCAGGACCCCGAGCCCCACCATCATGACGATATAAGACATAAGCCGCCCGTTGCCTTGGCGCCTTCGGCACGGCTCGGCCGCCGGAAATCGTCCGACCGGACCAACTGTGGCCGCGCGAAAGCCAATCCCCGTCAACACGCGAAGGCGCCGATGGGTTCAGGACGGATGCAGGAACGATGCGGTATGTATGGCGGAGATGCCGGCTCGCTCGACTTCACTTCCCTGCCGACCACGATAAGGGTGGTGGCCGATGGGAAGCGGGAACCCGATGCCGCCCGCGGGAGCCGGAACCGCGGGGGCCTCGCAAATACCGGCCGGTCAGGCCGCAGAGGTCATCGGAAAGCCGCTGTAGTCGAGCGACGCCGACCAGAAGCGTTCCAGCTTGCGCAGGGTCTCGTTGGCCTTGGTCAGTTCCTCGTCGCTGAAGCCGGCCTTTTCCAGGGCGGTCAGATGACGTTCGAACATGACGCTGATCTTTTCGCGCAGGTCCAGGCCCTTCTCCGACAGGCGGACACGGACGGACCGGCGATCGTGCGGGGAGCGTTCCTGGCCGAGATAGCCGTTCTCGACCATCTTCTTGACGTTGTAGGAGACGTTGGAACCCAGATAGTAACCGCGCGCGGTCAGTTCGCCGACCGTCATCTCATCTTCGCCGATGTTGTACAGAATCAGGCTCTGGACGTTGTTGATGTCCTGGATCCCGAGCCGGTCCAACTCAGTCTTGAGCACTTCAAGAAAGTGGCGGTGAAGCCGCTCGATCAACAGAATGCTCTCGTAATAGGGTTTGCGCACCGCGGTCTCCTTTGGCTCTAACCGGCCGTTCCCCGCGCAAGGACGATACCGGGACCTTAAAGCGAGATTAACCGATCATTCGTCGGCAATCATCCTAATAATTCCAGAAAAAGTCTGGCACAACCCGTCTGTACAGGCGCCTTTCGCCGGGTGTCCCCACACGAAGGTTTTCGGCCGGGCGGTGTGACCGGCATAAGCGGAAAGGAATGGTCCCGCGACCGCTTGCGCGACCATTCCCCCGGAATCCTTACCGGACGGCGGCTCGTCAGTCGCGGAACACCAGATCGCCGCCAGCCGGTTCGGCGAAGTGCCGCTCGACATCCGACGGGCCGACATCGGCCAGTTCCGCCGGTTTCCATTTCGGATTCTTGTCCTTGTCGACCAGCACCGCGCGAATGCCTTCGTAGAAATCATCCCCGGCAAGGCAGGCGAGGCTGAGGCGCAGTTCTTGCACCATGCAGCCTTCGAAATCCAGCTTGGCCCCGCGACGGAGTGCGGCCAGCGTCACCTTCAGGCTGGTGGGCGAAACCCGGCGCAGGGTGGCAAGCTGGCCGGCCGCCCAGTCGGTCCCCTCGGCCTCCAGCGCCTTGAGGATCGCCTCCACGCTGTCGAAGGCATAGCAGCGGTCGACCGCGGCCCGGATGCCGCTCACCGCCGCCTCGCCGGCATCGCCGCGATGGGCCGCGATCGCCTCGTCGGCCGGGACTCCGGCGGCGAGATCGTCGATCAGCGCGTCGATCCCGGCGCTCGGCACGAAGGCATCAGCGGCCCCGATGGCCAGCAGGTCGGCCGCCTTCAGCCGGTCGCCGGTCAGCCCAAGCCAGATGCCGACCTGTCCCGGCAGCCGCGGCAGGAAATAGGTGCCGCCGACGTCGGGATAGAGGCCGATGCCGGTTTCCGGCATGGCGAACATCGTGCGCTCGGTGACGATGCGGTGGGTGCCGTGGACCGACAGGCCGACGCCCCCGCCCATCGAAATACCGTCGATCAGTGCGACATAGGGCTTCGACAGACGCTTGATCCGCCGGTTCAGCACGTATTCCTCGCTGAAGAAGGCACGGATCGGCCCGGTATCGCCGCGCCCTTCCTTCACCGCCTTGCCGGCTTCGTACAGGCTGACGACGTCGCCGCCGGCGCAGAAGGCCTTTTCGCCGGCGCCGCGAATCACGACGGCCTTGACCTCCGGATCGGCATCCCATGCCCGGAGCTGCGGATCGAACAGCCTGATCATGCCCAGCGTCAGCGCGTTCAGCGCCTTGGGTCGGTTGAGCGTGACGAGGCCGATCGCGCCCCGACGTTCGAACAGAATCTCAGCAGCGTCGCTCATCGTCTTGTATTTTCTCGGTTATCGTTGCGAATCGGGCGGTGGCGAGCAGTCTGTTCCATCCCCGCGATGATCCAGGGCGTGAAGACCGGCCCAGAGTGATGATACGGGAGCCGGCGGCCCTGTCAAACCTACCATACGGATCCGGATGTTCGCCGATACGCGGATTAGGAACAACGCCCCTCTTGGACCGTTGCGATCACGCTCTCATCTGAGAACGGCTCCTCTCTGAAGCATTACGGAAAGTCAGATGCCGATGCCGCTCCACATCCTGCCGGGTGACGCATGAAGGTCGCAATTGTACTCAACCGGCAGGCGGGATCGCTGGTCGACCGGCCGATCGAAGGCGCCGAGGCGGCGATCCGCAACGCCTTTCAGCGGCACGGCGCCACGGTGGACCTGCACACGGTCGACGGTGCGCAATGCACCGACACGATCCGGCAGGTGCTGGACTCCGATGCCGATACGGTGGTGGTCGGCGGCGGCGACGGCACGCTGCACAGCGCGGTGAAGCTGGCGCTGCCGACCGGCAAGACGCTGGGCGTCCTTCCCTTGGGTACTCTCAATCTTCTGGCGCGTGATCTTCGCATTCCACTTGAACTTGGGGATGCGGCGGAGGCCCTGGCCGCCGGCCGGGTTCGGGTCATCGACATCGCCGAGGTGAATGGGGAACCCTACACCAACAGTTCCGTCCTCGGCTTCTATCCGCAGGTGGTTCAGGAACGCGAACGCCAGCGCAAGCAGCACCGGCTGCTGAAATGGCCGGGAGCCGCGGTGGCCATGGCGAAAACACTCTACCGTCTGCCGTTGCTGGATGTCCGGCTGGACTGGGGAGAGGGGCTCCGGCGCATGCGCACACCGATCCTGGTCGTCTCCAACAACGTCTATGATGAAGGATTCGGCCTCGTCCTCAGCCGGCAGGCGCTCGATGCCGGAAAGCTTGGGGTCTATGTGGCCCGTGAACGGAACGCATTCGCAATGCTGCGGTTGATGGGAAGGCTGATTACCGGTTCCTGGAAGCAGGACGAGGGTTTGGAAACCTATGCGGTGACCAGCCTGACGGTCCACAGCCGCCGCCACCACCTGAAGATGGTCAACGATGGCGAGGTCCGGAAGCTGCACGCGCCGCTTCACTATCGGATTCTCCCGGGGGCTCTGAAGGTTCTGGCGCCGGGCTGAGAAAAAGGATGAGGATGGCGTGAAACGGCTCGCTCACATCTCCGACCTGCATTTCGGGCGGATCGACCAGCGCGTGGTGGACGGGCTGCTGGCCGATCTGACTGCTCAGGTGCCCGACCTGATCGTCATCTCCGGTGACTTCGTGCAGCGGGCGAAAGCGCGCCATTTCCAGGAGGCCCGCGCCTTTCTGGAGAAATTGCCCTTTCCTTACATGGCTGTACCGGGAAATCATGACATCCCGGTTTATAACGTGTTCAAACGCTTCACCGACCCATTCGGCCATTACCGGCGATACATCACCAGCGATTTCAGCCCGCTGCATGTCGACGACGAGATAGCGGTGCTCGGCATCAACACCGCCCGTCCGGTCATCATGGATTTTTCCGAAGGGCGGATGAACCGGCGCCAGATCGCGCGGGTGCGCGAGGTGTTCTGCGGCATGCCGGACACCGTGTTCAAGGTGCTGTTCACCCACCATCCCTTCCTGCCGCCACCCGACCTGCCCAAGACCCAATTGGTCGGCCGTCACAAGCTCGCCTTGCCGGCGCTGGAAAGCTGCGGAGTCGACCTGTTGCTGGCCGGCCACCTGCACAAGGCCTATTCCGGCGACATCATGAGCTTCCACACCCAGATCGCCCGCTCCATCTTGGTCGCCCAGGCCTCCACCGCCACCTCCACACGGCTGCGGAACGAAACCAATGCCTACAACCTCATCACCATTGACCATCCTTCGGTTAGGTTCGAGGTGCGGTCGTGGGAGGGTGCGGCCTTTACCGGCGGGCTGACCTCGAGCTATCGCAAGCAGGGGAACCTCTGGACGCTGCAGGGGCAGGACACCGGCTTTCGTCCTGTCGCCGTGGGGCCGGCAACCGACGGCCCGGTCGCGGCCCATTGGGACAAGGTCGCTCGACATGCAAGCGGGGAGGCCCACGGCGGGGCATGAGACCTGCGCAAGGCAGACGGCCCGGTCCCAAAGGACTGGAGCCGCCGCCGCGGCTTGAGTTCACTATGCGGGAAGGCGTAGGATCGCCGCACTCGTTCTAAGTGCATGGTCTCCCCGATGCCGATCACCCTGCCCGCCGCCTTCCCGCGCACCCGTCTGCGCCGCAACCGCGCCGACGCCTGGACCCGTCGTCTGGTCGCCGAGAACACGCTGACCGTCGACGACCTGATCTGGCCGGTCTTCGTGATCGAAGGTGAGAACCGGCGGGAGCCGGTCGCCTCCATGCCCGGCGTGGAGCGGCTGACCATCGACCTGCTGTGCGAGGCGGTGGCGCAGGCCGGCTCGCTGGGCATCCCCTGCATCGCGCTGTTCCCGGTCGTCGGCTCGGACGCCAAGTCGGAGGACGCGGCGGAAGCCTACAATCCGGAAAACCTGATGAACCGCGCCATCCGCGCGGTGAAGGCGGCGGCGCCGGAGGTCGGCATCCTGGGCGACGTCGCGCTCGACCCCTACACCACCCACGGCCATGACGGCCTCCTGCGCGACGGCTACATCCAGAATGACGAGACCGTCGAGGTCCTGATCCGCCAGGCCCTGTCGCAGGCGGAGGCCGGCGTCGACATCGTCGCCCCGTCCGACATGATGGACGGCCGCATCGGCGCCATCCGCGACAGGTTGGACGCCGAGGGTTACCAGCTGACCCGCGTCTGCTCCTATGCGGCGAAATACGCCTCCGCCTTCTATGGTCCGTTCCGCGATGCGGTGAATTCCGGCGGCTTCCTGAAGGGCGACAAGACCACCTACCAGATGAACCCCGCCAACACCGACGAAGCCCTGCGCGAGGTCGCCTGCGACCTGCAGGAAGGGGCCGACATGGTGATGGTGAAGCCGGGCCTGCCCTATCTCGACATCATCCGCCGGGTGAAGGACCAGTTCGCGGTGCCGACCTTCGCCTATCACGTGTCGGGCGAATACGCGATGCTGCGTGCCGCCTCCGCCAACGGCTGGCTGAACTACGACAAGGCGCTGTTGGAGACGCTGATGGGCTTCAAGCGCGCCGGCTGCGACGCCATCCTGACCTATGGCGCGGTGGACGCGGCGAAGCTGCTGAAGCAAGGCTGAACAGTTCGGGACCATCTTTGAGCAGTTCGGGGCCGCGGAGCGATCCGCGGCCCTTTATCGTCTGGGCATCCCGATCAACGGAGACGCCCCGATGAGCCCGATGAACCCCGTCCGCCCGGCATTGTTCGCCGCCCTGCTGCTGGCCGCCTCCCCCGCCGCCGCGTTCGAACTGCACAGCCCCGACTTCACCGACAAAGCGCCGATACCGGAACGGAATGTATTTTCCGGCTTCGGATGCACCGGCGCCAACCAGTCGCCGGCCCTCAGCTGGACGGAGCCGCCGGCCGGCACCCGCAGCCTTGCCGTCACCATCTATGATCCCGATGCGCCGACCGGCAGCGGATGGTGGCATTGGGTGGTGTTCAACCTGCCGGCCGACACCCGCGGCCTGCCCGCCGGGGCCGGCGATCCGGAAAAGCCGACACTGCCGGCAGGAGCCGTGCAAAGCCGCACCGATTTCGGCACTCCCGGCTATGGCGGCCCCTGCCCGCCGCAGGGCGATAAGCCGCACCGCTATGTCGTCACCGTGCATGCGCTGAAGGTGGACAACCTTCCGCTTTCGGCCGACACGTCAGGCGCGATGGTCGGCTTCAACCTGAATGCCGCCAGCTTGGCCAAGGCGACGCTCACCGCCCGCTACGGCCGTTGATCGGTCGCGCCGGCCGGTCCTAGGATGTGCGAAGGCCAGAAGGATGAACGTCACGGGTCCGGACCTGCTCGCCCGCCTGTCCCGCTTCGCCGCCCGCGACCTGCGTCCCAGCGCCGGAGATCGTCCGCATCGGCCGCAGCTGTGGGCCTTCATCGCTCATGACCGCGAACGTCTGGCCGATGTGCGGATCGAGCGCACCGCCCTGATTGCCGTTCTGGAAGGCACCAAGGAGCTGACCGACCAATCCGGCACCACCCGCCGCTTCCCGGCCGGCAGCGCCATGCTGCTGCCGCCGGGCTGGTGCGGCTCGGTGGTGAACGATCCCGGCACCGGTGGCCGCTACCGGGCTTTGGTGCTGGAATTCCCGGCGGAGATGGTCCGGCGGCTGCTGCGTGCCCATGGCACCGATGGGCTGGCACCGCGCGCCCGGCCCGGTGACTGGCATGTCGCCCTGATGCCGGCCCTGACCGACGCCATCCACCATGCCGCCGCCGGCCTGACCGCCGACCCGCCATTGCCGTCCAAGCTGGTGGAGCATCGCTGCATGGAGGTCCTGCTGGCTCTCCTGGAAGACGGCGTCTGGTGGCTGGGTCCGGTGGCGCCGATGGGAATCGCCGACGCGGTGCGTCAGCTTCTGCGCACCCAGCCGGACATGCCCTGGACCGCGGAGCGCGTGGCGGGCGCGCTCAACCTCAGCACCGGCACGTTGCGCCGCCGCCTGACCGAAGAGGGCTGCTCGGTCCGCAGCATTCTGACGGAGGAACGGGTCGCCCACGCCCGTGACCTTCTGCAGGACGAGGGACTGAGCGTTCAGGAGGCGGCGGAGGCCTGCGGCTATGCCAACCGCTCCCATTTCGCCCGCCGCATCCGGGCGGCGGTGGGCATCAACCCTTCGGGCCTGCGGGGGCGCTGACCGGTGCGGTGCCATAGGCGCGAAGCAACGCCGCGACCGAATCAGCGATCACCCGCTCCGGATCGGCGGTGACCGGCAACCCCAGCATGGTCGGCCAGAACAGCACCTCCTTCATGCCGCCGAGCAGCTGGGTCGCCACCACATGCGGATCGGGCGCATTCAACCGGCCGCGCGCATGCTGGGCGGCGATGTAGTCGTCCAGCAGCGCATAAGCCTGGCTCTTCCCACCCTCCAGATAGTCCTGTGACAGTTCGGGAAAGCGCTGATGCTCGGCGATCACCAAGCGGAGCAGGCCGCGCACTTCCGGCCGCCCTGTATGGACCAGCAGGGAACGCAGGAAGACCGGCAACGCCTGCTCCGGTGGCTGGTCGTGGGAAAGCAGACTCTGGCCGTCGGCGCTGCGGAACCCTTCGTACAGGCCGGACACCACCGCCTGGAACAGCTCCCGCTTGCCGGGAAAGTGGTTGTAGACGGTGCGTTTCGACACATTGGCGTCGGCGGCGATGGCGTCCATCGAGGACGCCTCGTAGCCCTGGGTCAGGAAGGCGCGGGTCGCCGCCTCGACCACCGCATCCCGCTTGACCGAACCGCGCGAGCCACCTCCCGCCTGAGACGTTGACATTCCCCACCCTCTAAGTACACTGCACAGTGTAGTGTAGTTGTTGCCGCAGGCTCCCAGGGTAATCCGCCCGGCTGCGGCACGGGAGGGGTAAAGCGATGAAACAGCGCAATATCGGCGGTATTCTCTCGGTTTCCGAAATCGGGCTCGGCTGCATGGGCATGTCAGAGTTCTACGGCCCGACCGACGATGCTCAATCGCTCGCCACGCTGGAACGGGCGTTGGAGCTTGGCGTCACCCATTACGACACCGCCGACATGTACGGCAGCGGCCACAACGAATCGCTGCTCGCCCGCTTTCTGGCAGGCAAACGTGACCGGGTGACGGTCGCGACCAAGTTCGGCATCGTCCGCCAGCCCGGTGAGTATGCCCGCCGGGTCGACACCAGCCCCGCCTATGTCGCGCAAGCCTGCGATGCCTCGCTGAAGCGGCTGGGGGTGGAGACCATCGACCTCTACTACGCCCACCGCGTGAACCCGGACATCCCGGTGGAGGATACGGTCGGCGCCATGGCCGATCTGGTGAAGGCGGGGAAGGTCCGGGCGCTCGGCCTGTCGGAGGTGTCGGCCGCCACCCTGCGCCGCGCCCACGCCGTTCACCCCATCGCCACGGTGCAGAGCGAATATTCGCTGTGGACCCGCGACGTGGAGGCGGCGGTGCTGCCGGCCTGCCACGAGTTGGGCATCTCACTGGTCGCCTACGCCCCGCTCGGCCGCGGCATGCTGACCGGTGCCGTCAGCAGTCCCGACCAGTTCGCCGAGAACGACTTCCGCCGCATCGCGCCGCGCTTCGCCGGGGATAATTTCGACCGCAATCTGGCACTGGTGGAGCAGGTGAAGGCGCTGGCGGCACAGAAGGGCTGCACGGCTGGACAGGTGGCGCTGGCGTGGCTGCTGGCCCAGGGACCGGAGATTCTGCCGATTCCGGGAACCAAGCGGATCAAGTATCTGGAGGAGAATGTCGGCGCAGCCGCGGTGACGCTGTCCGATGCCGAGGTGAAGGCGCTGAGCGATGCGCTGCCGCCGGGTGTCGCGGCGGGGGATCGCTATACGGCGGAGGGGATGCGGGGGGTGAATGTGTGAGCGGATTGGGGCCTTGCCAAGCAAGGCCCCTGCTCTCCCTACTTCGGCGTCCCCGCCCAGACCTGGAACTGCGTGGTCTCCATCAGCATGTCGCTGTGGCCGAAGGCGGTCTTGAACAGCTTGCCCACACCGGCCGTCCGCTGGGTTACCGCCACCAGCGTGCCGCGCAGCTTCAGGTACTGCTTCGTCCCCGCGACCAGCGCGTCGAGCATGCCGAAATCCTCGTCCTTGCCGCGGTGGAGCGGCGGGTTGGACAGGATCAGGCCGAAGCGCTCGCGGGTGCCCAGCCCGGCCAGACCGTCGCTCAGCACCAGTTCGGCATCCGGTACATTCTGGCGGGCGGCGTGCAGGGCCACCGCGTCGATGTCCAGCAGGGTCAACGGCGCATCCGGCTGGCGTTCGCGCACGGCCCGCGCGATCACCCCGGCGCCACAGCCGAAATCCAGCACGCGGGTGCCGGCCGCCACCTCCGGCAGCACCTTCAGCAGGCATTCGGTGCCGGCATCGAGATGGCCATGGGCGAACAGGCCGGGATAGGACACCAGATCCAGCGTCCGATCGGGCAGCGTCAGCGTGACGGTCTGCCGCCAGTCCTCCAGCCCACCCTTGGCCGGCGCATCGGTGCGGCGGGTCAGCAGCAAACGGGCGCGCCGCTTGATGATGAGGGTTTCCGGCTCTTCCGCCAGCCCGTCGAGATGCTTGGGCGCGCTGGTCACCCCCTCGTCGTTGCCGCCGGCGATCCACAGCGGGGCGCCGGGGGCGAGGCGGGAGGCCAGCGCGTGCAGCGCCATTTCGAACCCGGCCCAGCCGCGCGGCAGGCGCAGGACGGCGCCGTCGAAGGCGCCCTCCGCCGGCCAGGGCGAGGCGTTCTGCCCACCTGTGGCGAGCCGGTTCCAAACCACCACCTCGGCCCCGCCGTCACGGAGCGCCTCGGCGATGGCGCCGTCGCTGTCGAAGGCGACGAGAATCCGGCCCTGTGGCCGGATTTCGGACAAGGCTTCGGCGGCCACGGCGGCGACGGTCTGGTCGCGGTCCGTGGCCCGGTTGTCGAGACGTGCCAACGACTTAACCCTTGTCGCGCATCAGCCGCGCTTTGTCGCGCTGCCAACTGCGTTCCTTCTCGCTCTCGCGCTTGTCATGCTTCTTCTTGCCGGTGGCGAGACCGATCTCGACCTTGGCGTAGCCGCGGTCGTTGAAATAGACCGACATCGGCACCAGCGTGACGCCCTTCTGCTTGATGCCGGCCGCGAGCTTGTCCAGCTCGCGGCGGCGGACCAGCAGCTTGCGGGGACGCTTCGGTTCGTGCTGATCGATGCGGCCGGCCTGGAGATATTCGGGGATGTACGCGTTGAACAGGTACAGCTCCCCGCCCTTCAGGCCGGCATAGGCCTCGTTCACACTGGCGCGGCCGCCGCGCAGCGACTTCACCTCCGACCCGGTCAGCATGATCCCGGCCTCGAGGACATCATCGATGAAGAAGTCGAACCGCGCGCGGCGGTTCTGCGCCGCATATTTTTTAGCTTCTTCGCGCGTCGCCAAATCTCTCTCCTATACGGCCCGTTCCGTCGCTCAGGACAACAGGCCGGCTTTGGTCATGGCTCCACGCACAGCGGTACGGGCGGCGTCGGACGCCGGAACCAGCGGAAGGCGCACCTCGTCGGTGCCCAGGCCCAGCAGGCTGGCGGCGAACTTCACCGGGGCCGGGCTGGTCTCGACGAACATCGAGTCGTGCAGCGGCGACAGCACGTCGCGCAGGCGGAAGGCTTCCTGAAGGTCGCCCTTGGCCCAGGCGGTCTGCATGGCGGAGCACAGCGCCGGCGCGATGTTCGCGGTGACGGAGATGCAGCCCACGCCGCCCTGCGCGTTGAAGGCCAGCGCCGTGGCGTCCTCTCCCGACAGCTGGATGAAGTCGGGACCGACCTCCTGCAGCAGGCGCGACGGGCGGGACAGATCGGCGGTCGCATCCTTCACGCCGACGATGTTGGGCAGCTTTGCAAGCCGCGCCATCGTCGCCACAGACATATCCACGACACTGCGGCCCGGAATGTTGTAAATGAAGATCGGCAAATCCGCCGCGTCATGGATCGCCTTGAAATGCTGGTACAGACCCTCTTGAGACGGCTTGTTGTAGTAGGGCGTGACCACGAGCGCCGCCTGCGCGCCTGCCTGCTTGGCATGGCGGGTCAGGGCGATCGCCTCGTCGGTCGAGTTGGAACCGGTGCCGGCCATGACCGGCACCTTGCCGCCGGCCGCCTCGATGCAAAGCTCCACGACGCGGTTGTGTTCCTCGTGGGACAGGGTCGGCGATTCGCCGGTGGTGCCGCAGGGCACCAGACCGTGGGTGCCCTGGGCGACCTGCCACTCCACGAAGGACTGGAAGGCCTTCTCGTCCACTTTCCCGCCCTTGAACGGAGTCAGAAGGGCGACGATGGAACCGTGGAACATGGCTGCCTCCTCAGTCGGCTTAGCTGGAAAAAAGAGTTGCGCACATTATCCCTCCCCGCCGCCCTCGGCAAGAGCGCCCGGATCTCTGTTTTCGCGGGTCTCCTCACCCTTTTCGCGGCACTTCCCGGCGCCCTTCCCGCCGCGGCGCTGAGCCAGCAGGACATCGCCATCTATCGCGAGGCTTTCAAGCTCGCCGATGACGAACGGCTGGCCGACGCATTGGCCGCGGCGTCCCGCGCGCAGGATCCGTTACCGGCGAAGGTTCTGCGCTGGATCGCGCTGGCCAATCCCGGCGGCGGCAGCTTCAGCGACATCACCGCCTTCATCCGCGAGAATCCGGATTGGCCGAACATGGCGGCGCTGCGCCGGCAGGCGGAAATGGCGATGCCCGACATCCCGCCCGCCGATGTGGTGGAGTGGTTCCGCCAGAACCCGCCGCTGACCAACGACGGCTTCGTCCGCTATGCCGACGCGCTGATCGCGACCGGCAGCGCCGAGCGCGCGACCACCCTGATCCGCAAGCAGTGGGCCGACGGCACCTTCACCGCCGACGAGGAGGCGACCTTCCTCGCCCACTACACGCCCTATCTGCGCCAACAGGATCACAAGGCGCGCATCGACCGGCTGCTGTGGGCCAAGCAGGAGGCTCCGGTGCGCCGGATGCTGCCCTTCTTCGACGAGGCCTATGACATGCTGATCGAGGCACGCATCGCGCTGGACGGCGACCGCGCGGGTGCCGATGCAATTCTGGCGCGCGTGCCGCCCAGCCTGCTGAACGATCCGGGGTTGATGTTCGACCGCGCCCGCTACCTGCGGCGCAAGGGCGACGATGCCGGCGCGCTGGAGATCATCGCCCAGGCCGGCGCCGACATGGGCCGCCCGCAGGCCTGGTGGTCGGAACGCCATCTGCTGGCCCGTCGGGCCATGGAGCGGGGCGACTACAACCTCGCCTACCGTCTGGTCAGCGCCAACGGCATGAGCGAGGGCAGCGCCTTCGCCGACGCCGAGTTCCTGTCGGGATTCCTGGCCCTGCGCTTCCTCGACAAGCCGTCCGAAGCCTTCGCTCATTTCCACAAGCTGTACCGGTCGGTCAGTGCACCGATCAGCAAGGCGCGCGGCGCCTATTGGTGCGGACGCGCTGCGGAAGCGCTGGGCCAGACCGGTCCGGCGCGGGAGTGGTATGCCAAGGCCGCGACCTACCCCACCACCTTCTATGGTCAGCTGGCCTTCCGCCATGTCTCCGGTGGCGCCGTCACCCTGCCCACCCCGCCGTCGGTGTCCAGCGCCGAGGCGGCCGCCTTCAACAAGCGTGAGGTGGTGCGCGTCGCCCGCCTGCTGTCGGAAATCGGCGGGAACGCCGCCGATCAGGTGACCGGCTTCGTCCGCCGCATCAGCCTGGATGCCAAGACGCCGGCCGACTATGTCCTGACCGCGAGGCTGGCGAGCGAAGTCGGGCGCCGCGATCTTGCCGTGGCTGCCGCGAAGGATGCCGCCCAGAACGACGTGTTCCTGGTCGAGGCCGGCTATCCGATGATCGACGCCCGTCCGTCGGCGCCGGAACTGGCGCTGGTCCATGGCATCATCCGGCAGGAAAGCACCTTCAACCCGACCATCGTCTCGTCCGCCGGCGCGCGCGGGCTGATGCAGCTGATGCCGACGACGGCGCAGCTGGTGGCGGGAAAGCTGGGGCTGAAGCACACGAACGCGCGGCTGACGTCCGACCCCGGCTATAACGTCACGCTGGGATCGGCCTATCTGTCCGAACTGATCGACCGCTTCAACGGCTCCTGGGTGCTGGCCATCGCCGGCTACAACGCCGGTCCGAACCGTGTCCGCCAATGGCTGCAGACCTATGGCGATCCGCGAACCGAATCCATCGACGTGGTCGATTGGATCGAGCTGATCCCGATCTCCGAAACCCGCAACTATGTCCAGCGCGTGCTTGAGGCCGTCCAGGTCTATCGCGCCCGCCTGAACGGCGACCGTGCGGAGCCGAACCTGGACAAGGACCTGCGGCGCTAGGGGTGGTGGGAAGGATGGGAGAGATCGGACTCGCCGATCTCTCGCGTTCCCCTTCGGCCAATCACGCGGTCGTCGGATTCGGCATTCCCGGCATCGGCTCGTCCGCCGGCGGGGGAACTTCCGGCAGGATGCCCGGATTGTCCGGCACCGGGTAGGGATCGGGCGTCGTCGGGCGGCCGGGCTGCGGCGGGTTCGGATTGGACGGGGGCGGGATCTCGCCGGGGGTGGACGGCTTCTGCGGATCGCTCATGCGGCAACTCCTGATAAGGTGGGTCCCTCGGATAACGCTTTACTCGGCCGTCCGTTCAATCGCCCGGCCGCCGGACTGGAGGTCCTGCCCGGCCCCCTCGACCGTGTTGCAGCCGGTCAGCATGGCGGCGAGCGCCATCAGGAAGGTCAGGATCACCACCTCGCGCGCGGGGAACGGGATGGCGCGGGCGGTGGCGCGCTGCCGGCGGTTCTTGGCGTGCTGCATGGTGTCTCTCCGGTCTGGGGTGAGGGGACTGGGGTTGTAAGGAAATGAGCGATGGCCTGGGTGTCGTTCGTCTCTGCTTTCGACAACGGGGCTGCGACGGCTTGGTTCCGCACCCACCGGCGCCGCCATGCAGAGAATGCAACGGTCCTTTCGGGGCGCCTGAAATCCTTGACGCGGTACAACCACCGGGCAAGATGACCAGCTTTTGCGCAGTCTGCCCGCTTTCCGGCCAAGCCTTACGGTCCGGCGGCGCGGCACGGGCCGCCGTCATCCCTCCGTCGCCACAGGTCCAGTCATGAGCACCGCCACCCTGCCCGCCCCCGAGCCGTTGCGCGTGCGTCTTGCCGCCCACATCGGCGAGTTGCTGCGGCTGGCGGCGCCGGTCATCGTCTCCCGCGCCGGACTGATGGTGATGATGGCGGTCGACACCGCCATCGTCGGCCGCTTCTCGGCCCAGGAGCTGGCCTATTACGGGCTGGCCCACCTGCCGGGCAATATCATGGTCGGCACCGGCGTCGGGCTGCTGATGGGGACGGTGATGATCACCGCCCATGCCTTCGGCGCCGGCAGCGACGTGGAGTGCGGCCGGGCGTGGCGTCGGTCGGTTCCCTACGCTCTGCTGCTGGGCGTGCTGTTCGCGCTGATCTCTCTTCTCGGCGATCCGCTGTTCCAGGCCGGCGGCCAGACTCCGGAGATGGCGGCGGGCGGCGCCCATGTGCTGGCGGTGCTGGGGCTGGGGGCGCCGGGCATGATGCTGTACATCACCACCGGCTTCTTCCTGGAGGGCATCAAGCGCCCGCTGCCGGGAATGGTGGCGATGGTGATCGGCAATCTCGTCAATGCCGCGCTCGCCTGGGCGCTGGTGTGGGGCCATATCGGGCTGGAACCGCTGGGCGCCGTCGGGTCCGCCTGGGCCACCACCATCGTGCGCTGGGGCATGGGGCTGGGGCTGGTCGCCTATGTCTGGTGGATGCACGACCATGAGCGCTGGCAGGTCCGCCTGCCCGTGTCCGGCTGGTGGAGCGGAGCGGCGCGCCAGCGCCACCTCGGCTATGCCGCCGGGCTCAGCATCGGTGTGGAGAGCGGCGCTTTCGCGGCGCTTGGCCTGTTCGCCGGCATGATCTCGCCGCTGGCGCTGGGCGCCTACACGGTCGGACTGAATCTGACCGCCCTGCCCTTCATGGCGGCGGTCGGTCTGGCGTCGGCCACCGCCGTGCGGGTGGGCGTCGCCTATGGCCGCGGCGACCGCAGCGACATGGCGCTGGCGGGCTGGACCGGCCTCGGCGTCACAAGCGCGATCCTGGCTTGCGTCGGCGTGCTCTATCGCAGCCTGCCCGACGCGCTGGGCGCCATCTACACCAACAATCCGGAACTGCTGGAGGCGGTGGCGCCGCTGATCGCCTTCGCCGCCTGGATCCTGATCGCCGACGGCGGCCAGACGGTGATGGCGAACGCGCTGCGCGGCCGGCATGACGCCTGGGTTCCGACCGCGCTGCACTTCTTCTCCTACGCGGTCGTGATGATCCCGGTGTCGGCCTTCCTGGTCTTCGGTCTCGGCCACGGTGCCCACGGGCTGTTCGAGGGAATTCTCATCGCCAGTCTGGTGTCGGTCACCATCCTCTCCCTGCGGTTCGCACATCTCAGCCGGCGTTGAACCGCCGGCGGCGGGGGTTTTCGCCCCGAATCATTGTGTGCAATTGCGAGAGTTGCTATATTTCCTGGGCAAAACCTTCGGCCCGCAAGGCCAGTGACTGCCGCGGATTCCTAAGCGGCGGCGCATTCGAAGAATGAGTGTCCTGCTTGAGCAATACGCCCCTTCCTCCCGCCTCCGACATCGCGCCGATCAACATCGAAGACGAGATGCGGAAATCGTATCTCGACTACGCGATGAGCGTGATCGTGAGCCGTGCCCTGCCCGACGTCCGCGACGGGCTGAAGCCGGTGCACCGGCGCATCCTCTACGCGATGAAGGAGGGCGGGTACGACTCGACCAAGCCCTATAAGAAGTCGGCGCGCATCGTCGGCGACGTGATGGGTAAATACCACCCGCACGGCGACAGCGCGATCTACGACGCCATGGTCCGCATGGCGCAGGACTTCTCCATGCGCCTGCCGCTGATCGACGGCCAGGGCAATTTCGGTTCGATGGACGGCGATCCGCCCGCGGCGATGCGCTACACCGAGGCGCGTCTGGCCAAGGCGGCGGAAGCGCTGCTGGACGACATCGACAAGGACACCATCGACTTCCAGGCGAGCTACGACGATTCGGGCCGCGAGCCCACCGTCGTTCCGGCCCGTTTCCCGAACCTGCTGGTGAACGGCGCCGGCGGCATCGCCGTCGGCATGGCGACCAACATCCCCACCCACAATCTGGGCGAGGTGATCGACGCCTGCTGCGCCTACATCGACAACCCGGACATCACGCTCGACGAGTTGATGGAGCATGTGCCCGGCCCCGATTTCCCGACGGGCGGCCTGATCCTCGGCCGGTCGGGCAGCCGGGCGGCGCTGCAGACCGGGCGCGGCTCGGTCATCCTGCGCGCCAAGACCCATTTCGAGGAGGTGCGCAAGGACCGCACCGCCATCGTCGCGACCGAGATTCCCTATCAGGTCAACAAGGCCAAGCTGATGGAACGCATCGGCGAGGTCGTGAACGACAAGATCATCGAGGGCATCTCCGACCTGCGCGACGAATCCGACCGCGACGGCGTGCGCGTGGTGATCGAGCTGAAGCGCGACGCGGTTCCCGACGTCGTGCTGGCGCAGCTGTTCCGCCACACCCAGCTCCAGACCTCCTTCGGCGTCAACATGCTGGCGCTGAACGGCGGTCGTCCGGAGTTGATGAATCTGCTGCAGATCATCACCGCCTTCATCCGCTTCCGCGAGCAGGTCATCACCCGCCGGACCGAGTTCCTGCTGGGCAAGGCCCGTGAGCGGGCGCACACCTTGGTCGGTCTGGCGGTCGCCGTCGCCAACCTGGATGCGATGATCCAGCTGATCCGCAGCGCACCCGACCCCGTCTGGGCGCGCGAGGAGATCATGAACCGCGAATGGCCGGTTCACGACGTCGGCCCGCTGATCGAGCTGATCGACGAGCCCGGCCGTGGCGTCAGCCCGCAGAACACCTACCGCCTGTCGGAAGTCCAGGCCCGCGCCATCCTCGACCTGCGTCTGCACCGCCTGACCGGGCTGGAGCGCGACAAGATCGGCGCCGAACTGACCGACGTCACCGACCAGATCGCCGATTTCCTCGCCACGCTCGCCAACCGGCCGAAGCTGATGGGGATCCTGCGCGACGAGCTGGTGGAGATGAAGGAACGGTTCGGCAACCCGCGCCGCACCGAAATCCAGGATCTGGAGTTCGAGGCCGACATCGAGGACCTGATCCAGCGCGAGGACATGGTCGTCACCGTCAGCCAGTCCGGCTATGTGAAGCGGGTGCCGCTGTCGACCTACCGTGCGCAGAAGCGCGGCGGAAAGGGCCGTGCCGGCATGTCGATGAAGGCGGAGGACGCGGTCAGCGACCTGTTCGTCGCCAACACCCACACGCCGCTGCTGCTCTTCTCGAACCGCGGCATGGTCTACAAGCTGAAGGTCTACCGCCTGCCGCTGGGCAACCCGCAGGCGCGCGGCAAGGCCTTCGTCAACCTGCTGCCGCTGATCGACGGGGAGACCATCACCACCGTTCTGCCGTTGCCGGAGGACGAGGCCGCCTGGGCCGATCTGCACGTCGTCTTCGCCACGTCGAAGGGCAACGTGCGACGCAACCGCATGTCGGACTTCGCCAACATCCGCTCCAACGGCCTGATCGCCATGAAGCTGGAGGAGGAGGGCGAGCGTCTGATCGGCGTCCACACCTGCTCCGAGACCCACGATGTCCTGCTGGCGACCCGCGGCGGCAAGTGCATCCGCTTCCCGGTCGACGACGTGCGCGTCTTCGCCGGCCGCACCTCCACCGGCGTGCGCGGCATCAGGCTGGCCGACGGGGACGAGGTGGTGTCGCTGTCGATCCTGACCCATGTCGATGCCACGCCCGAAGAGCGCGCCGCCTTCTTCAAGATGAAGCGCGACGAAGGGCTTGAGATGGAAGGCGAGGCTGCGCCGGAAGCCGACGACGTGCCGGCGGACAGCGTCACCCTGTCGCAGGAGCGGTACGAAGAACTGAAACAAAAGGAACAGTATATTCTGACCGTCTCCGACCGCGGATATGGCAAGCGCAGCTCGTCCTACGAGTATCGCACCGCCGGACGCGGGGGCCAGGGCATCTGGAACATGGAGATGGGCGAGCGCAACGGCTCCATCGTCGCCGCATTCCCCGTCGAATCGAACCATCAGGTGATGATGGTCACCAACGGCGGCCAGGTGATCCGCATGCCGCTGCACGATGTGCGGGTGGCCGGCCGCAAGACGCTTGGCGTCACGCTGTTCCGCGTGGGGGCGGAGGAGCGTGTGGTGTCCGTCGCCACCATCGCCGAGGAAGAAGGCGAGAACGGCGTGGATACCGGCGTTGAGACTGGCGATGACGCCAACGGTTCGGTCGAGCCCACCGGTGATGCCGGCAGCTCCGCCGCGCCGAATGAATAACGGACGGGCCTAAAGGGGAACCCATGGCGACCAGCCAGACCGAGACCAGCGAAGGTCGTCGAATCGGTGTCTATCCCGGCACCTTCGATCCGATCACCAACGGTCACATGGACATCATCCAGCGCGCCGCCCGTCAGGTCGACCACCTGATCATCGGCGTCGCCCGGAATGCCGGCAAAGGGCCGCTCTACTCCACGGACGAGCGGGTCGCCATGGTTCGCGAGGATGTGGCCGCGCTGAACGCCAGCGGGGCCAGCATCGAGGTGCGGGCGTTCGACAATCTGCTGATGCATTTCGCCATCGAGATGAACGCCAGGGTCATCATCCGTGGTCTGCGCGCCGTCTCGGACTTCGAATATGAATTCCAGATGGCGGGCATGAACGCGCGGCTGAACCCGAAGGTCGAGACGATCTTCCTTATGTCGTCGGAGAAGCACCAATTCATCTCCTCCCGTTTCGTGAAGGAGATCGGGCGGCTTGGCGGCGACATCCGCCATTTCGTCTCACCCCGCGTCGCGGAACGGCTGGCAGAACGCTTCGCCCTTGAAGCCGGCAACGGCACTGTGCCGACGACCAGCCAGACCTGATCCCGGAATCATGGGCTTGAAAGGCCGGCTTGATGGCAAAATCCTGCATTTCCCATCAAGCCCATGGTTGACCTTTCGGGCGCGTCTTTCTATGGTGCGCCCACTTCCGGCGGTGGTCAGTTTCCCACCGCGGTGAGAGGATGATCCGGTAGCTCAGTCGGTAGAGCACGTGACTTTTAATCATGTGGCCGTGGGTTCGAATCCCACCCGGATCACCAAACTCCCTTTGGACGCTTCCTTATTGTCTTAGCCTATTGTGAAGGCTGACGCTGACAATTGCGCCATGCTGACGTTATGCAATTCAATGGTCAGTAGCGTGCCGCCATAGGCCAACGGAAAATCGGACGCACTGAAGATTCCGCGCACACCGCTCGGATAGCCGGATGTCGTCGAACTGTAATCGGAAAACCGCTCCAAGACCTGCTGTGCGTTCAGCGAGCTTCCCAGCAATCGGACCTGATCCTCGCCCGGCTGGAAATCGGTGATTATCGTGGTGCCGGAAAATCCCGTCGACTTGTCCAATGTTACGGCCGCATAGCGCGATGTGGTGGCGAAATCGAAAAGAAACTCGTCGGCGCCACTGCCCCCGCTCAACCAGTCGATGCCAGCCCCGGCAACCAGCGTGTCATTCCCTTCGTCGCCGTAAAGCGTATCGCTTCCGGATGTCAGCACATTGTCCTGATAGCGGAATTGACGCCAATAGCTCGAAGAGATCAAGTCGTTGCCGCTTCCACCATGGATCAAGCTGTCGCGAAGCCCGACGATGGTGTCGTTGCCGGCACCGCCAAGTATCTCAATCGACGAAGGAACCAAACTGTCGCTGTCGTACCTTTGCTCTGGAAGAGCAATCACGTCGCTTGACGCCGTGCCAACAATGGTCAGAGGAGACGAAAAACCGTAAGTCAGCCGGATATTTTCGACATTGGCGGGGAGGTTGAATGTTCCTGAAAACCCGATGTAGACGGTATCGTTGCCGGCATGCAGACCTTCCGTGATCACCACGCCAGCACTGTTGGCATAATATGTATCATCTCCGGAACCGCCATTCAGGATGTCCGACTGAAGGCCGTACAGATAGTCGTTTCCCGTTTCGCCGAAAATGACATCGCTGCCGTCACCGCCTTGGAGGATATCATTGCCGGCTCCACCATTGACCGTGTCGCCGTAGTTCGGCGCGCTGTAGCCGCTGACGACGCTGTTATCCCCCGCCAGGGCATCCGGGGAGTTCGGCAGACGGCCTTCACGCTGTCCGAACGCAGCGTAATGGGCCGATGCGGTCGTCAGACCGGCATTCACAGCGTCACGAACGTCAGGATAAGCCGCTAGATACCATGCCTCGTCGAGTGCGCCGCTCCGCGGTACCGACGGTGGCGGCGCCGCGTAGTAAGCGATTCCTTCGTAACTGTAATTGGGAAGACTGGCGAGAACGGCATCGCGTTCCGAGTCATACGCCGTAAAAAAATGCACGCTCCGAGACGCGTCGTAAAAGCGATAAACTGCCTGCGTGGCTGTTCCTGTTGGCGTGCTGGCCGCGTTGAAGGCAGGACCTTCGTAAGAATATACGTTACTCAAATTTGAAATAATGGAATCTCGTTCGGCCGCATTGGCCGTGTAGAAATGCGTGCCCGTATCTTTCCGATAGAACCGATAAACCGCCTGCATACTGCCTCCGGTGGGGATGGTCATTGCAATCCCCTCGTATCCGAAGTCCGGTAACTGATAGATGATGTTGTTACGTTCAGCAGGGTCGGACGTGTAAAAATGCTCTCCCGATCTCTGGTTGAAAAAACGATAAACGTAATTCACGGAAGTCACTCCATTTTCAACAACCTCGGGTGTTATGGTACAAGATGGAATTTAAAATCCAACTTCGAAAATAAGATTACCCTACCCACTCCCGATGGCAGATGCACTGCCGACCAGAGAGCGTAGCCTGACAGCACATGGGCAAGAAAAAACCCCGCCAGAGCGGGGTTTGATCATATCAAAAGCAACTGTTTCCCGTGGCGACCCCAGCTGGATTCGAACCAGCGACCTGCCGCTTAGAAGGCGGCTGCTCTATCCAACTGAGCTATGGGGCCCTGTCACGGAAGTCAGCGCGATGAAGAAGTCAGAAGCGCGGGCGGTCGGTGCGGAAGTTGTCGGCGTAGTTGCGCGGACGGACGCGGCGAACCGGAGCTTCCTGCACAGTGTAGTTCCAGCCTTCACGCTCGGCGAACGCAATGGCCTCTTCCTTCGTTTCGAAGGACAGGCGCACCTGGTTCAGCGTGTCGCCGGAACTGGTCCAGCCCATCAGCGGTTCCGGACGGCGCGGCGTCTCGATCTCGTAATCCAGCATCCAACGGTGAGTCTTGGCCCGGCCGGATTGCATGGCCGTCTTGCTCGGCTGATAGATCCGGACGTTCATGGCTCGCTCGTCTCCCCAAATGCCTGCGGTAACGTCCCGGGCGCGGATGGCCTGGACGCGGAGTTGTCCCCTGGCGATGGTCGGGGCGCCCGGATTCGAACCGGGGGCCTCCAGTACCCAAAACTGGCGCGCTGACCAGACTGCGCTACGCCCCGTCGCCGCGTTGTGAGATACACGAACGCCACGCCCACGGCAAGCGGACGGCGCACCGCATCTGCGGTCTTTTCCATCCGGCCTGCCGCCTTGGGCATTTGGTGCGGCGTTCCGTCGCTCGACAGCCTGTCTCCAACACCGTTCCGGATCCGTTTCGTTGCCATCGCTCGCCCCCGCTCCGCTTGCCATCACCCTGTTTCTGCCCGACCTGGAAGACCGGCCGGATCGCCGCTCGACGGTCGACCTCGCCCATGGATTGCTGCGCGCCGGCGTTGCGGTGGATGTGGTGGTGCCGATGGGCGGGGGACCGCTGCGCGCGGCGCTGAACCCGGCCGTCGGGCAGATCGACCTCGCCAAGCGTCATGCCGCGACCTCGGCCCTGGCTCTGGCCCGTGTGATCGCGGAACGGCAGCCGTCACTGCTCGCCCTGCCGCGCGACGTGTCATGGGTCGGGCGGCTCGCGCTGTGGCTGGGACGCAGCGATGCGCGGCTTGTCGTGCTGGAGGGCGATGCGGAGACGGATTTCGCGGCTATTCGTGCCGCAGCGCCTCGATGGGGTTGAGGCCGGCGGCCCGACGCGCCGGATAAAGGCCGAAGAACACGCCGACCAGCCCGCTGACGACCACCGCCAGCACGATCGAATCGATCCGGATCAGAGTCGGCCAGCCGGCCAGCGCCGCAACCGCGACGGCGGTGCCGATGCCCAGCGTCACCCCGACCGCGGCACCGATCAGCGACAGGGTGATCGATTCGATCAGGAACTGCACCAAGATGTCGCGCCGTCGCGCCCCGATGGCGAGCCGCAGCCCGATCTCCCGCGTGCGCTCGGTCACCGACACCAGCATGATGTTCATGATGCCGATGCCGCCGACCAGCAGCGAGACCGCAGCCACGGCGGCCAGCAGGAAGGACAGGGCGCGCGAGGACTCGTCGCGGGTGGCCGACACCTCCGACAGGTCGCGCATCCAGAAATCGTCGTCCTGGCCGGGGATCAGCCGGTGGCGCTGGCGCAGCAGGTCGCGGATCTGCGCCTGCGCCTCCGCCATGTCGGCGCCGTCGCGCATCTTCACCACCATGGTGTGGATGAAGCGCGGGTTGCTCTTCGCCATGCCTGGGATGTTGCGCTTGGCGGTGGACAGCGGCACGAAGATGACGTCGTCCTGGTCCTGACCCTGCGTGTTCTGCCCCTTCTCCGCCAGCACGCCGACGACGGTCAGCGGGGTGGAGAACAGGCGCACCGGCTCTCCGATCGGATCGCCGCCGCCGAACAGGTTGCGCACCACCGTCTGACCGAGGACCACGACCTTGTTCGCCTGCGCCACGTCCTCGTCGGACAGGCCGCGTCCCAGCGCGACGGTCCAGTCGCGGGCTTCCATGTAGTCCGGCGTGATGCCGAACAGAACGGTGCCCCAGTTCTGGTTGCCGGCCACGATCTGCAAGCCCCAGCGCACCGACGGCGCCGTCACCACCACGCCGGGGATCTCCGACAGCACCGCCAGCGCATCGTCCTCCGTCAGCGACGACGCGGTACCGGCGCCCAGCTTCACCCCGCTGCGGACGATGCTGCCCTGCCCCACCAGGATCAGGTTGGTGCCCAGGCTGGCGATCTGGCGCAGCACCTGATCGCGGGCTCCGGCGCCCACCGCGACCATGGCGATCACCGCCGCCACGCCGATGACGATGCCCAGCATGGTCAGCGCACTGCGCAACGGGTTCGCCCGCAGGGACTCGAGCGCCGCGCGCAGGGCGTCCCAGCCGGTCATGGCGCGACCTCCGGTTCTTGACGCAGATCGTCGAGCAGGCGACCGTCGCGGAACTGCAGGACGCGGCCGGCGAAGCGTGCCACCTCCGGCTCGTGCGTCACCAGCACGACGGTGATGCCGCGCCGGTTCAGCCGCTGGAACAGGCCGATGATCTCCAGGCTGGTGGCGGTGTCGAGCGCGCCGGTGGGTTCGTCGGCCAACAGCAGCAGCGGATCGTTGACCAGGGCACGGGCGATGGCGACGCGTTGCTGCTGCCCGCCGGAAAGCTGGGTCGGCCGGTGTCTTGCCCGTTCCCGCAACCCCACCGAATCGAGGGCCGCCAGCGCCCGCTCCACACGCCGGGCATGGCCGACGCCGGCATAGACCATCGGCAGCATGACGTTGTCGAGCGCGGTCTGGCGCGGCAGCAGGTTGAAGGACTGGAAGACGAATCCGATGCTGCGGTTCCGCACCGCCGCCAGCGCGTCGGAGGACAGGCCCGCGACCTCTTGCCCATCCAGACGGTATCGACCGGAATCGGGACGGTCCAGGCAGCCCAGCAGGTTCATGAAGGTGGATTTTCCCGACCCGGACGGCCCCATCACCGCAACGAACTCGCCCCGGCGGATGGCGACGGTCACGCCGTCCAGCGCGTGGACGGTCTGCGGCCCCATGCGGTAGCGGCGGCTGAGGCCTTCGACAGCGATCAGGGGTTGGGGTGGAGCAGACTCAGAAGCCAAGGCGCGGTCCCCGGCGGCTGTCGCGGTCGGGAGCAAGGATGCCGGTGATGACCTCCTGACCGGCACGCAGATCACCGGACACCACCTCCGTATAGCTGCCGTCGCCGATGCCGAGCCGCAGCAGTATGCCGACCGGGCCGCCATTTCCCGGACCGGGCACCCAGACCGTCCGCATCGCTTCCGCCGCCCGACCGGGAGCCACCAGAGCCTCGAAGCGGTCGCGCTGTTCCGGGTCGAGCAGCCCGGCAATTCGCTCCAGGGTCGCGGTGCGGATGGCATTGGCCTCCACCCGGCGGCGTTCCGGGTCGCCGCCCTCGGC
This sequence comes from Azospirillum oryzae, assembly GCF_008364795.1. Lineage (GTDB taxonomy): Bacteria > Pseudomonadota > Alphaproteobacteria > Azospirillales > Azospirillaceae > Azospirillum > Azospirillum oryzae. The sequence goes on from NZ_VTTM01000001.1 coordinate 469,928, forward strand.
GTCCAGAGCGGCGAAGCGGTCGCGGGCCTCCGCGACCAGCGAGGTGATGTCGCGGCGCCTGGTTTCATCCAACATCAGCCCGTCCATCGCCCGCTTGGCCGCCGCCTCCAGCGCCGCGGCACCGCGCCCGCCATTGGTGCCGCCGGTGGTCGGCGTCGGCGCATCCGTCGAGGGCTCAGCTCCCGGCGGGCGGAAGCGCAGGGCGGCATTGGGCAGCTTCAGCGCCGATGGCCGCTCGTCCACCGTGATGCGCAGGTTGGCGGTCATGCCGGGCAGCAACCGCAGTTCCGGATTCTCCACCGTGATGACGACGATGTAGGTGACGACCGTCATGTCCTCCTTCGGCGCCAGCCGTACTTGCGCCACCCGCCCGGTGAAGCTGTCGCCGGGGAAGGCGTTGACGGTGAAGCGTACCGGCATGCCTTCGCGCACCCGGCCGATGTCGGCCTCGTCGATGTTGGCCAAGACCTCCATCTGCCGCAGATCCTGGGCGATGGTGAACAGGGTGGGAGCCGACAGGCTGGCCGCCACCGTCTGGCCGGTGCTGACCGCCCGGTTCACCACCACCCCGTCGATGGGCGAGCGGATGACGGAGCGGTTGAGGTCGACGCGGACCAGTTGCAGGGCCGCCTCGCGCTGGGCCACCTGGGCGCGGGCGACCTCCACCTGGGCGGCGGCGACCGCCAGCGAGGCATCGGCCGACGCCTCCGCCGCCTCGGCCTGCCGTTTCTGGGCCCGGGCGGCGATCAACTGGGCCTGGGCGCTGTGGGCGGCGGTTTCCGCCTTCTCCAGGTCGGCGGCGGCGACGACGCCACGACCCTGCAGGTCGCGCCGGCGCCGCAGGTCGCGCTCCGCGTCACGCTGGGCAAGGTCGGCGCGGACGATTTGGGCGTCGGCATTGGCGACGCTGGCCTTGGCGCTGGCAAGATCGGCCCGCGCCTTGTCGTGCAGCGCCTGCTGCTGGATGAGTGCCGCCTTGGCGGAATCGACATCGGCGCCGGCCTGGGCCAGACGGGCGGCCAACTGGTCGCCGTTCAGCCGGGCGAGGATCTGGCCGCTGGTGACCCGGCTGTTGAAATCGGCATACAGCTCCGCGATCTGGCCGGAGAGTTGGGAGCTGACCTCCACCGTCACCAGCGCGCTCATCGTGCCGGTGGCGGTGATGGCGCTGACCAGGGGGCCCTGCTCGACCCGCGCCAGCCGATAGGCCGGCCCCGGTTCCGCCCGCGCCAGCACGACATAGGCGGACAGGCCGGCCACGGCGCTGAGCACCAGTCCGAGGAAGATCGCCGACCGGCCGCTTGCTCTCTTGGCCATCCCAGCCCTCCGCGCCGCCCAAGCCCGCGCGATTGATCTGGGCGAGTTTACGCGAAAGTCATGGGCGACGGATCATCTATTGGCTTAGGGCTTGGCGATGTCGGGAGAGACCACGCGGTCGCCGGGACGAATGCCCAGCCGCGAGGCCATGCCGCCGTTCAGTTCCAGGATCGCCTTCACCGGCCCGTCGGAATTGACGGAGTCCAGCGATTCCGGCACCGCCCGCTCGTGGATGTTCACGATGCGGCCGTCGGCGGCGATGAACAGCATGTCGAGCGGGATCAGCGTGTTCTTCATCCAGAAGCTGGCCGGCTGCACCCGGTCGTAGACGAACAGCATCCCGGCATCGGCCGGCATCGACTGGCGGAACATCAGCCCCTGGGCCTGCTGGCCGGGGGTCAGCGCCAGTTCGACGTCGAAGCGGAACTTGCCGCCGCCCGACGTCTCGACGGTCAGTTTGGATTTCTGAAAGCTCTCCAGCGCCATCGCCGGGACGGCGACCACCAGCAGCAGGAGCGCCACGACCGCACCCCGAAAACTCCGACCGACCATCATGACTGTCCCCGAAGGCTGAACCGGCCCGAAAAACCGGGAGGCGCGCCAATGAAACACGGCACGCCTCCCAAATCCAATTAAGCCTGTTTAGGACTTCGCCAGACGGTCGAAGGCCTGGAGCTTGGCCAGCAAGGCCGGCATGTCCTTCAGCGGGACCATGTTCGGGCCGTCGCTGGGAGCGCAGTCCGGGTTCTCGTGCGTCTCCATGAAGACTGCGGCGACGCCGACCGCGATGGCGGCACGGGCCAGAACCGGGACGAACTCGCGCTGGCCGCCCGACGTGGTGCCCTGCCCGCCCGGCTGCTGGACGGAATGGGTGGCGTCGAACACCACCGGGAAGCCGGTCTCCGCCATGATCGGCAGCGACCGCATGTCCGACACCAGCGTGTTGTAGCCGAAGCTGGCGCCGCGCTCGCACAGCAGGACGCGCTCGTTGCCGGACGCGACCAGCTTGGCGGCGACGTTCTTCATGTCCCACGGCGCCAGGAACTGGCCCTTCTTGACGTTCACCGCGCGGCCGGTCTCTGCGGCGGCGATCAGCAGGTCGGTCTGGCGGCAGAGGAAGGCGGGAATCTGCAGCACGTCCACCGCCTCGGCGACCGGAGCGCACTGGGTCGATTCATGCACGTCGGTGATGACCGGGCAGCCGAAGCGCTCGCGGATTTCCGCGAAGATCGGCAGCGCCTTGTCCATGCCCAGGCCGCGCGCGGTGGTGATGGAGGTGCGGTTGGCCTTGTCGAAGCTCGACTTGTAGATCAGCCCCATGCCCAGCGCGCGGGTCATCTCCACCAGCGCGGACGCGGTCTCCATCGCATGGTCGCGGCTTTCCATCTGGCAGGGGCCGGCGATCAGGACGAAGGGACGGTCGTTGGCAACGGTCAGGTCGCCGATCTGGACAGGGCGCGGCGTGGTCATCGGAGTGCTCCAAAACGAAAACGGGCGAGAGGGCGCCCGTGGGCCTTTGCATCCCATTAAATGGGGGGATGGTCAATGGCGGGCGGCGGTGCGCGCTGCAAGCCACTTAGGCGCTTGCCGAATGCCCCCTCCCCGACCCTCCCCCGCTTTGCGGGAGAGGGAGCTGAGCGCATGAGCGGCGGAGTTCCCTCTCCCGCAAAGCGGGGGAGGGTTAGGGAGGGGGCAAAAGCACCTCAGAAATCGATAACCCTCACGCCAGATGCGTGCGGAAGAACTCCACCGTCAGCCGGTTGGCCTCGTCGGCCGCATCCTGGTCGTAATGCTCGCCACCCGGCCGGGCGAAGGCGTGGTCCATGCCGGGATAGACCTTCGCGGTCACCCACCTGTTGTCCTTCACACCGGCCACAACTGCGTCGCGCTTTTCGGGGCTGGAGAACTTGTCGTTCTCCGCGATGTGCAGAAGCAGCGGCTTGCCGATGTTGCCCGCCTCGCCCAGCAGCCCCTCCAGCCCGACGCCGTAATAGCCGACATTGGCCTCGGCGTCCGACCGCGTCGCCATCATGAAAGCCAGCCGGCCGCCCAGGCAGTAGCCGACGCTGCCGGCCTTGCCGGTGCAGCCATCCTGCCCGCGCACCCAGGCCAGCGCCGCCTTCAGGTCCTCCACCGCCTTGTCCTGGTCCATGCCGTTCAGCAGGGCGAAGGCTTTGTTCCACTCCGCTTCAGTCTTGTCGGTCAGTTGCACGCCCGGCTGCTGGCGCCAGAACAGGTCCGGGCACACCGCCAGGAAGCCTTGCGAGGCGTACCAATCGCATTGCTCCCGCATCACCGCGTTGACGCCGAAGATCTCCTGGATCACCACCAGCCCGCCGGCGGGCGTCACCTTGGGCTTGGCGACATAGGCCGAAAAGCGGCCGCCATCGGCGGCGTCGATCATCACGTCGGACATGGCTTTGTTATCCTCCCGTTGGCAAATCCGCCCCTGATATGGAGCGGACTTGCCCCCGGTCATCCCGCCATTCGTCAGAAACCGACGCTGAGACCGACAAAACCACCGTAATCGCGGCGGTTCTCCTCCCCCAGTCGGGCATTCAGACCGAGCGTGCCGGTCACCGACTCCGCCAGCTTGAAGGAGGCGCCGGCCGTCAGATCGACATAGCTGCGGTCGGGCTTGGCCACCGCCACGTCGTAGGCGAGCGTGGAGATGCTGCGGCTTTCCACCGTGATGCTGCGCTGGTCGTCCTTGAACTCCCGGTTCAGCGTCACCTTGGCATAGGGCAGGACGCTGCCGAAATCATAGGCGGCCTGATAGCCGACGCTGCCGACCAGCGAGTTGCGGGTCTGCGAGCGATAGGTGAAGCCGAACAGGCTGCTGTCCTCGCTGAACCCCTCCACCTCGACATGCTGGTAGCGCAGGCCCAGCACCGGACCATGGGTCAGCCCGCCGGTCATGAACTCATAGCCGCCCTCGGCGCCGATGGAGGCGTTGAAGCCCTCAGTGCTGCCGCCGGTGGAATGGTCGGTGCCGTTGATGGTCACGCCGCGACGCAGGTCGTAATCGGTGAAGCCGATGGACCCGACGCCATTCACGAAGGCGCCGCCCATGCGATAGACACCGTAGCCGCTCAGCACATACTCCCGCTGCTTGTAGTCGCCGCCGGTGGAAAAGCTGCCGCGGTAATGCGACGCGGTGCCGGCCACGCCGAGCAGCAGATTCTCGGTGAAGCGCTTGTCGATGCCGACGCTGACCGACAGCGGCGTGCCGCGCACCTCCGCCTGTCCGCCGATGCCGGGATCGCCGGTACGGTCACTGGTCAGCCGGCCGACCCCGCCGCTGATCCAGGCGCCGCTGGTGCCCGGCTTGCGGCTCCACAGGCTGTTCGCCGCCTGGGCGAGGATGGTGGCGGTCAGGCGGTCCCGGGTGTGGATCGGCGATTCGGCAAGCTGCGCCACGTTGCCGGGGGCGGTCAGCGCGTTCAGCACGAAGTCCGACACTGCGCGATGCCCGGCCGTGGTCGGGTGGACGCCGTCGGCGAACAGGTAGCTCTCCGCCGCGTTCGGCGTCACCAGCGAGGCGGAGGTGCAGAGCAGCGAACTGCTGGTGGTGCAGGCGGTGCCGGTCACATTGGCGAAGCCGAAGGAGGCCGGATTGGCCACCGCCGCCCGCAGAAGCGAATAGGTGTCGATCGGAATGACCGAGACGCCGGCATTCGCCAGTCCCAGCGTGACCAGCTGGTTATAGCCGCTGACCAACTGCGTGATCTGCGCCGCCGCCGTCGCGCCCTGCGCCTGACCGAACGGGGTCGATCCGATATCCGGCACCGTCGGCACCAGGATGGTGCGCGCACCGGCGGCGCGCAGCCTCGCCACCTGCGTCACCAGATCGCCGGCCGCCTGCGTCACCGTCGCCTGGGCGGTCGCCGGGTTGTTCAGTGCCGCGAAGATGTCGTTGGCTCCGCCCCAGACGGTGTAGAGCGCGTTCGGATCTGCCCGTCCGCCGGTGGAGGCGAGATAGTCGGAGACCTGAGTCGCGACGCTGGGCGCCAGGGCCGTCGGGCCTGTCGCCGGGACGCCGACCGACGTGTTCACCCGCGCGCCGCCGACCGCATAGTCGGTGCCGCCCCGTGCCGCGGTGGTGGCGGAGGTGCCGAACGCGCCGGCGACGTTCTCCGCCCATACCGGCCCCGGATTGGTGGTGAACTTGCCGCCGAAGGGCACCAGCGACTGGAACGCCCCGCTATCGGTCAGGCTGTCGCCGAAGAAGATGGTGGAGGAATAGTCCGCCGCGGTGGCCGGGACCGCGGCGAGCGCGGTCAGGCAGGTGGCGAGCGCGGCGATCCTGACGCGATTCATGGTCACTCCCCGATCCGATTGTTTGGTTGTGCGATTTTCCGCGGATCGTCGCACATGGTTTTCGGACGCGCAAGGAAGCTGACGTATAGGGAAGGCTCCGGACATGAAAACGCCCCGCCTTTGTGGGGCGGGGCGCGATCAGGCTTGAATAGGTCGCTTAGGAAACCGTCAGACCAACCGGCTCTGGTCGATGGCCGCCTTGATGAAGGCCGTGAACAGCGGGTGCGGCTCGAACGGCTTGGACTTCAGTTCCGGGTGGAACTGCACACCGATGAACCAGGGATGATCGGGGATCTCGACGATCTCCGGCAGTTCCCCGTCGGGCGACAGGCCGCTGAACCGCATGCCGCAGCGCTCCAGACGCTCCTTGTAGTACACGTTCACCTCATAGCGGTGACGGTGCCGTTCGGAGATGTCGGTGGTGCCGTAGACCTCGGCGACCTTGCTGCCTTCCAGCAGCTTGGCCGGATAGGCGCCGAGCCGCATGGTGCCGCCCAGGTCGCCGACCTCGGCACGACGCTCCAGCGTGTTGCCGCGCATCCACTCCGTCATCAGGCCGACGACCGGGTTGCCCGGCTTGCCCAGCTCGGTGGAGCCGGCATCCTCGATCTTCGCCATGTTGCGGGCGGCTTCGATCACCGCCATCTGCATGCCGAAGCAGATGCCGAAGTACGGCACCTTTCGCTCACGCGCGAATTGGGCCGCCCGAATCTTGCCTTCCGTCCCGCGGGAACCGAAGCCGCCCGGCACCAGGATGCCATGGACGTTCTCCAGCCGCTTCACCGCCGCGTCGTCGTCCTCGAAGATCTCCGAATCGATCCAGTCGAGGTTGACCTTGACGTTGTTGGCGATGCCGCCGTGGGTCAGCGCCTCGGCCAGCGACTTGTAGCTGTCAAGCAGGCTGATGTACTTGCCGACCACCGCGATGGTGACCTCGCCCTGCGGCTTGCGCACCCGCTCCATGATGCGGGTCCAGCGCGACAGGTCCGGCTCCTTGTCGGTCGGCAGGCTGAAATAGCTCAGGACCTGGGTGTCGAAGCCTTCCTCATGGTAGCTGATCGGCACCTGATAGATCGAATCGACGTCGAGCGCCGCGATCACCCGCTCCGGACGGATGTTGCAGAACAGCGCGATCTTCTTGCGCTCGTTCTCCGGAATCGGACGGTCGGCGCGGCACAGCAGGATGTTGGCCTGGATGCCGACGCTCAGCAGCTCCTTCACCGAATGCTGGGTCGGCTTGGTCTTCAGCTCGCCGGCGGTCGGGATGTAGGGCAGCAGGGTCAGGTGGATGTAGAGGACATTCTCCTGACCGACCTCGTTGCCGAACTGGCGGATCGCCTCCAGGAAGGGCAGCGACTCGATATCGCCCACCGTGCCGCCGATCTCGATCAGGACGAAGTCCTCGTCGGTGGCGTCGGCGCGGATGAACTCCTTGATCTCGTCGGTGATGTGCGGAATGACCTGGACGGTGCCGCCCAGGTAATCGCCGCGACGCTCCTTCGCGATCACGGTGGAATAGATGCGGCCGGTGGTGATGTTGTCGCCCTTGCGGGCCGAAACGCCGGTGAAGCGCTCGTAATGGCCGAGATCCAGGTCCGTCTCAGCCCCGTCGTCGGTCACGAAGACCTCGCCGTGCTGATAGGGGCTCATCGTGCCGGGATCGACGTTCAGGTACGGATCCAGCTTGCGCAGCCGCACCTTGTAGCCGCGCGCCTGGAGAAGCGCCCCAAGCGCCGCCGATGCCAGACCTTTGCCCAGCGAAGAAACGACGCCACCGGTGATGAAGATGTAGCGAGTCATGTCCGTCCGAAGAGCTTGAGAGCTGTTCCATGTCCCCGAAGGGGACGCATGTTTCCTGCCCCCATAGGGGGCGGATATTTCATGTCCCCGAGGGGTCGGCGCCGAAACTCACGTCGCGGTCGTCGGCCCTCAAAAGAAAGAGGCGGCTTCGGGGAGGCCGCCTCGCTGTCCGCTTCGTACCCGTGCGCTGGGAACTGTCCCTTTACTGGGACACCGGCGGCGCGGGTTGGGCCGGAGCGGCCGGCTGCGCCGGAGCCGCCGGAGAAGCCGGCAGCGTGTCGATGATCGACGCCGGGCGCGAATGGCCGCCGGCCAGGATCGCCAGCACGATGCTGGTGGCGAAGAAGCAGCCCGCCAGAATGCCGGTGGTCCGCGTCAGCAGGTTTGCCGTGCCGCGGGTGCTCATCATGCCGCCCATGGTACCGCCACCGATGCCGAGTCCGCCGCCTTCCGACCGCTGGATCAGGATCACGCCGACCAGCCCGACGGCGATCAGCAGGTGAATGACCAGAATCACCGATTCCATGCGATGCTCACCCCACGCCCATCCCAAAAATCGAATAGCGCGCCACAGGCCGTCTTAAGGGCCCGTGGCGCGCGCCCATTGTTTGTACCGCGCCGCCGCGGGATATGCCAGCGCCAAAATACCCAGGGCATATCCATTGGCGGCATGGCTGACACCAGCGCGGCGTATCAGCGGCAGGCGGTGGCGATGGCCCAGAAATCGTCGGCCTTCAGGGCCGCACCGCCGACCAGCGCGCCGTCGACATTCTCCACCGCCATCAGTTCGGCCGCGTTGTTCGGCTTGACCGAGCCGCCATAGAGGATGCGGACCTTCGCGGATTCGGCGATCTTGCCGTTCAGCTCGGCGCGGATGTGGGCATGCATCGCCTTCACGTCGTCCGGAGTCGCGGTCTTCCCGGTGCCGATGGCCCAGACCGGCTCATATGCGATGACGGTGTTCTCCGCCGTCGCGCCGGCCGGGATGGAGCCGGCAAGCTGGCCCGACACCACGGCGTTCGCCTGGCCGGCGTCGCGCTGCGCCTCGGTCTCGCCGACGCAGATGATGGCGACCAGACCCTCCTTGTGGGCGGCCACCGCCTTGGCGTTGACCATGGCATCGCTCTCGCCATGGTCGGCGCGGCGCTCCGAATGGCCGAGGATGACGAAGCGGCAGCCGGCATCCTTCAGCATGGTCGGCGCCACGTCGCCGGTGTGGGCGCCGGACGTCTTGGGCGCACAGTCCTGACCGCCCAGCGCCAGCGGGCTGTCGGCGATCGCCTCGCCCACCGGAAACAGCAACGGGAAGGGCGGGCAGACCAGCATGTCGAAAACGACCGGACCGGCGCCCTTCAGCCGACCGGCGAGGTCGGAGGCGAGATCCAGCCCGTCGGCCTTCAACCCGTTCATCTTCCAGTTTCCGGCGATCAGCTTCCGGTTGGCGGTCATGGTCGTTTCCTTCTTGTCTCGGCTTTATATGGGAACTTGTGGAACGTTCTTGGCCTCTCGTAACCCAAGCCCATAGCAAGCCCGCCGCGGAATTTCCACTCACCCGACCGGCACAACGCCCCCCGAAAGCCATAAGAGACATCTTGTAGCAGTCCCCAGGCGGAGGCCCGTCGGACCCACGGCGGAGCCGGACCAGACGAAGTGCCATGTTGCAGATGCCCTTTTACGGAATAGCATCATTCGCAACGCACCATTCCCCCGTGGCGAAGGCCTGACCCCTATGAAGAACTTCTCGGACCTGACGGAAAAGGAGCTGCTGGCGCTCGCCATCGCGCTGGAGGAGGAGGACAGCCGCATCTATGACGAGTTCGCCCACGCCCTCTCCGACAATTATCCCGACACGGCCAAACTGTTCAGCGCCATGTCTTCGGAGGAGGACGGTCACCGGCACCGGCTGCTGGAGCTGTTCCGCGCGCGCTTCGGCGACCACATCCCGCTGATCCGCCGCCAGGACGTGAAGGGATTCGTGGAGCGCAAGCCGGTCTGGCTGACCCGGCCGCTGGGCCTCGACACCGTGAGGCGTCAGGCCGAACTGATGGAGGCGGAGACCAAGCGCTTCTACACCCGCGCCGCCCAGCGGTCGCAGGATGCCGCCATCCGCCAGCTGCTGGGCGATCTCGCCGAGGAGGAGCGGCGGCACGAGGCCAAGGCCGAACGGCTGGAGGCGAAATACGTCTCGCCGGAAGTTCGGGAGCAGGAACACGAATCGGAACGCCGCCTGTTCCTGCTGCAGGTCGTGCAGCCGGGTCTGGCCGGGCTGATGGACGGGTCGGTGTCCACCCTGGCCCCGCTGTTCGCCGCCGCGTTCGCCACCCAGGACAGCCATGAGACCTTCCTGGTCGGTCTGGCCGCCTCGATCGGCGCCGGCATCTCGATGGGCTTCGCCGAGGCGCTGTCCGACAACGGGTCGCTGACCGGGCGCGGCAGTCCCTGGTTGCGCGGGCTGGTCTGCGGCGCCATGACCACGCTGGGCGGGCTGGGCCACGCCCTGCCCTATCTGATTCCGCATTTCTGGACCGCGACCGCCATCGCCGGCGCCGTGGTGGTGGTCGAACTGGCCATCATCGCCTGGATCCGCAACCGCTATATGGACACGCCGCTGCTGTCCGCCGCCTTCCAGGTTGTGGTCGGCGGGCTGCTGGTTTTCGCCACCGGCATCCTGATCGGCAGTGCCTGAGCGACGGCGAGAAAAGCCGTTTGCGGGAATGAGCTTGTTCTTGTAACCGAGCGCACGATTGTTTATGTCTGACTTGCTGTCCTAATTAGAACAAATCGAACCAACCGCGTGCCATGGCTGACCTTAAAGCGGGCGTGAACCAGCTCTTCCTCCGCGAGGAGGAACTCCGTACCGGGATGGAGCTGCTTTTCTACGCCTACCGCGAATTCACCGCCGAACCGGATGAAATTCTGGGGGAAATCGGCTTCGGCCGCGCGCATCACCGCGTGATCTACTTCGTCGGCCGCTATCCCAAGATCACCGTGTCGGAACTGCTGGCGATCCTGAAGATCACCAAGCAGAGCCTGTCGCGCGTGCTGGGCGAACTGGTGCGCCAGGGCTTCATCGACCAGCAGACCGGCGCCCGCGACCGGCGGCAACGGCTGCTGGAGCTGACGGAAAAGGGCGTGGAGCTGGAGCGCCAGCTGTCGGAAACCCAGCGTCAGCGCATCGCCCGCGCCTATCGTATGGCGGGGGCCGAGGCGGTGGAGGGATTCCGCAAGGTAATGATGGGCATGCTGGACGAGGAGGACCGGGCGAAATTCGCTCCGCCCGTTCCCCCCGCCCGTCTTGCCGTCAAACGCTAAGTCTGGAAACCTAAGTCTGGAAACGCTGGACCGGATCAGCCGGTCTTCGATTCGGTAGTCTCCACCGGCGTTGCGGATTGGGTTTCCGCCGGCTTGCCATCGGTTGCGCCGTCAGCCGGCTTTTCAGCGGCCGCCTTTGCCTCGTTGGGATTGCGGCGGCGGAAGCCGCCCTTGCGGTAAACCACGTTCTCGGAGGCGCCCGGCGGGCATTGGACGATGTTCCCACCCTTCGCGAGGAAGGCGCGGGTCATATCGGCGAGGTCTTGGGCGTCCAGGTCCCGGGGGTCGTTGGACCTGTGGTGGTCGGCCATCGTGATCGCTCCTCGTGTCTCTCGGCCCTCGTAGAGGACATATGGAGGATAACACGGATCGAGGCCGAAACGGCCAAACGCTTACACGCCTGCCCGCCATGCATACCCTAGGTATGTCCCGCATGGCGCCTCTATGTCGATTGCGGGGACCCGCGTTATAGTCCTGTCATGACCGAAGATCAGCCTCATATCCTGGTCGTCGACGACGACACCCGCCTGCGCGAACTTCTGCGCAAGTATCTCGCCGGCAACGGCTTTCTGGTCAGCACGGCCCGCGACGCCGCCGACGCGCGGGCGCAGCTGGGCGGGCTCGCCTTCGACCTGCTGGTGCTCGACATCATGATGCCGGGCGAGTCCGGGCTGTCGCTGACCGAATCGCTGCGGCGCGAGCGCGACCTGCCGATCCTGCTGCTGACCGCCCGCGACGAGCCGGACGACCGCATCGCCGGACTGGAGGCGGGGGCCGACGATTATCTCGCCAAGCCCTTCAATCCGCGCGAACTGCTGCTGCGCATCAACTCCATCCTGCGCCGGCAGGCGACGCGCCCGCCGGAGCCGGCAGCCCCGCCGGCGGTTCCCGTTCGGCTGGGTCCGCTCATCTATCTGCCCGACCGCGACGAGCTTCGCCACGGCGACGAGGTGATCCGCCTGACCACGGCCGAGGCCAGCCTGCTGCGCATCCTCGCCGCCTCCCCCGGCGTGACCTTCACCCGTGACGAACTGACCGAACGCAGCAAGGTCGCCGGCAACGCCCGTACCGTCGATGTCCAGGTGACCCGCCTGCGCCGGAAGATCGAGGCCGACCCGCGCGAGCCGCGCTATCTCCACACCGTCCGCGGCGAGGGCTATGTGCTGAGGCCGGATCCGTGACCGCCACCGGCAGCGGACGGGCCGGCGCCGACGGCGCGGCGGCCGGCCGGGCGGCGGCGGCGTACGCCGTTCCTGAAGCGCTTCCTGCCGCGCACCCTGTTCGGCAGGTCGCTGCTGATCATCGTCACGCCGGTGATCCTCGCCCAGGCGGTGGCGACCTGGATCTTCTACGACCGCCATTGGGACACGGTGACCAACCGGCTGGCCTATGCGGTCGCCGGCGATATCGCCACCGTCATCGCCATGCTGGAGCGCGACCCGTCGCAGGACGGCCGCGACTGGACGCTGGCCACCGCCGCCCGCACCACGGACCTGATCGTCACCGTGGAGCCGGACCAGACCCTGCCGGACCAGCGCCGAGAGCTGAGTGGCCTGCTGGAACGCACGCTGGGCAAGGCGTTGGACGAGCGGGTCGGCCGCCCCTTCACCATCAACACCCGCGTCGCCCATGAATGGTACGAGATCCGGGTGCAGATGGCCGACGGCGTGCTGTCGGTGATGTCGCCGGAACGCCGGCTGTTCACGCCGACCAGCTATATCTTCATCCTGTGGATGGTCGGGTCGGCCATCGTTCTGTTCGCGGTCGCCATCCTGTTCATGCGCAACCAGATCCGGCCGATCAAGCGGCTGGCCATCGCCGCCGACGCGCTCGGCAAGGGCCGTGACGTCTCCAACTTCAAGATGGAGGGCGCGACCGAGGTGCGGCAGGCGGCCTCCGCCTTCCTGCTGATGCGCGAACGCATCCAGCGCCAGATCAACCAGCGCACCGAGATGCTGGCGGGCGTCAGCCACGACCTGCGCACGCCGCTGAACCGGATGAAGCTGGCGCTCGACATGATCGAGGATCCCGACCTCGACCCCGAAGTGGAGGAGCTGAAGGCCGACGTCGCCGAGATGGAGGAGATGATCGAAGGCTATCTCGCCTTCGCCCGCGGCGAGGGGACGGAGGCGGTGCAGCCGACCGACCTGACCCGCCTGCTGAACGAGGTCGCCGCCGGCGCCCGCCGCGAGGGCACCGAGGTGACGCTGACCGCACCGGAGGGTCTGACCCTGCCGCTGCGCCCCAACGCGGTCCGCCGCTGCATCGCCAACCTGCTGGTCAATGCCGGCCGCCATGCCGGCACCGCCTGGGTCAAGGCCGAGCGCAAGGACGGCGTGATCGAGATCACGGTGGACGACGATGGACCGGGCATCCCCGCCTATCTGCGCGACGACGTTTTCAAGCCCTTCTTCCGCGTCGACAGCAGCCGCAATCTCGACACCGGCGGGTCCGGCCTCGGGCTGACCATCGCGCGGGATGTGGCGCGCGGCCACGGCGGCGACATAACGCTGGACGACAGCCCCTATGGCGGCCTGCGCGCGGTGATCCGGCTGCCGGTATGATCCAATGACGTGATTCCATGAAAAAGCCCGCCTTCATTCAGGCGGGCAATTCATGTCATGCAGCAACGGCCTCATCCCACCTTCCCTGCGGACAGGCAAGGTGGGGATGGGGGCAATGGACGGGTGTGTCTTTACTGATTCGCCGCCGCCGCGACCACGTTGGCGCCGGCCAGTTCACCGCCGATGCCGTTATTCAGCGCCCAGATGGCGGCCTGGGTGCGGTTGGAGGCGTTGATCTTGCGCAGCAGGCTCTTCAGGTGAACCTTCACGGTGGCTTCCGTGATGTTCAGGTGGTTGGCGATCATCTTGTTGCTGTCGCCGTTCAGCAGGCAGCGCAGGATCTGCACCTCGCGCTGCGACAGGCCCTTGCGCGACACCGGCATCTCGGTGCCGTTGCCGTTGACGCGGCCGGAGATCAGCAGCGCCGCCAGATGGGTCGGGAACACCTTCTCGCCCATCATCACCAGCTTCAGCGACTGGGCCAGCGCGTCGGACGACAGATCCTTCATCAGGTAGCCGTCGGCACCGGCTTCCAGCGCATTGGCAAGGCGGCGGGTGCACAGGTCGCTGGTCAGGATGACCATGCGGGTTTCCGGAAGCAGGGCGCGCAGGCGGCGCATCCCGTCGGCTTCCTCGTCGCCGCCATTCTGCAGATCCAGAAGAACAAGCTGAGGCCGCAAGCCGCTTTCAACCGACCCCAGCGCCTCCCGCAGGTTTCCCGCCTCGGCAGCGATCTGGAAAGGCGAATCTTCGAGAAGGCGCTTCAGCCCCTCGCGAAACAGTTTGTTCGAGTCGATAAGAAAAGCGCGCACTGAGTCCATCGTCCGCTCCCGCAATTTTGGTCGATCGTCATGACGTCGTGGCCAGGGTGGAGGCCGTCGTACAGAGGAAGGTCCCGACGCATTGGCGATTCGGCGATTACCCCTGGATAGCTTCGGCAGGCCGTTATTTAGGGGGAGGTTACCCCCGTGTCGTGTCCTACGGTACCACTCTCCGGAGTTAAAAGAAGAACGCATTGGGCATATGCGCAAAGCCTCTCCAAGATTGCCGGTTCCAAAGATATCACAGTAGCGAACATTGACGCGCTCGAAGGCGTTAACTGTTTTGTTAACCACCACTTATTTGCGTAAGCCGGCCTCTCTTAAGCGAGGAAGGGCACAATTTTCTCACACGAAGTTGCATTCGCAGCCGCCGACGTAGTGATGCCAACAGATAACCCGAATGGAGAGGCTACACTTTCGATATAGACGCGGCTGCGGCCATGGTCGTACCGCTTGACCGGCCCTGGCCGCCCATGCGCATTTCTGCCGGCTTCCGCCGCCCGGGGCGGGTACAGGACGAGGACGGGATGGGCTGGCAGATCATCGTCGCCGCCATGGCGGGCTATCTGGCGCTTCTGGGGCGCAGTGCGTGGAAGCAGGGTGAGTTCCGTCAGTTCCTGCGCAGCCTCGCCATCGTCGCCGCCCTGTGCGCACTGCTGGCCGGCGCGGTGGCCCTGGCGATGCTGCTGGACCGGACATAGCACCGCTCAGCCGCGTCCTCGCCCCCAACTCCTTACCGCCCCAATAAGAAAGGGCGCCGGCGGTTTCCCGCCGACGCCCTTGTTCGGAAGCGTTTTTCCTTCGCCGCGGCCGATCAGCTCAGCGGGATCGCCACGAAGCGCAGGTCGCCCTTGCGGTCGACCAGAAGCAGGACGGACTTCTTGCTCTGCTCCTTGGCCTTCTGGACCTTGGCGGTCACGTCCTCGGGCTTGCGGACCTCTTCCTGGCCGACCTCGATGATGACGTCGCCCGCGCGCAGGCCCTTTTCCGCCGCGGTGGAGTTGCCGGCCACCTCGGTGATGACCACGCCCTTCATGTCGGGCTTGATCTCGTACTGCTGGCGCAGCTCCGGCGTGATGGCGGTCAGCTTCATGCCGAGCGTTTCGGTCGGCTTCTGGGCCGGGGCCTTGTCCTTCGGCTGCTGCTTCTCATCCGGACCGGCGGCGAGCAGACCCTGCTCTTCCGCGGCTTCCAGTTCGCCGACCTTGACCTGGACGGTCTGCGACTTGCCCTTGCGCCACACCTCGACCGGAACGGCCTTGTCGATGCCGGTCTCGGCGACGACGCGCGGCAGACGGCGCATCTCGTCGATTTCCTTGCCGTCGAACTTGGTCACCACGTCGCCGGCCTGGATGCCGCCCTTGGCGGCCGGACCTTCCGGCGTGACGGAGGCGACCAGCGCGCCCTTGTGGTTGGGCAGCCCAAGGCTCTCGGCGATCTCCGGCGTCACCGCCTGGATGCGCACCCCCAGCCAACCGCGGCGGGTCTTGCCGTATTCCTTCAGCTGCGCCACGACCTGCTTGGCGAGGTTGGAGGGGATGGCGAAGCCGATGCCGACCGACCCGCCCGACGGTGAGAAGATCGCGGTGTTGATGCCGATGACTTCGCCGTTCAGGTTGAACATCGGGCCGCCGGAATTGCCGCGGTTGATCGAGGCGTCGGTCTGCAGGAAATCGTCATATGGGCCGGCGTCGATGTTGCGCTGGCGCGCCGAGATGATGCCGGCGGTGACCGAACCGCCCAGACCGAACGGGTTGCCGATGGCCAGCACCCAGTCGCCGACGCGCATGGCGTCGCTGTCGCCGAAGGGAACGGCGACCAGCGGGTGGCTGGTCTTGATCTTCAGCAGCGCGAGGTCGGTCTTGCTGTCCTTGCCGACCAGCTCCGCCTTGATGTTGGTGTCGTCCTGCAGGATGACGGTGATCTCGTCGGCGTCCTGAACGACATGGTTGTTGGTGACCACGTAGCCGTTCTTGGCGTCGATGACGAAGCCGGAGCCCAGCGAGGTCGCCTTGCGCTGCGGCTGGTCCTGCTGCTGCTGGCGGTCGAAGAAGTCGCGGAAGAAATCCTCGAAGGGCGAACCCGGCGGGAATTGCGGGATCTCCGGCCGCTGGCCCTGCGGACGCTGCGGCGCGTTCTGGCTGGTGGAGATGTTGACGACCGCCGGCAGCAGCTTTTCCGCAAGATCCGCGAAGCTTCCGGGCGCGTTGCGGGGCGGTGTCGCCGCCTGGGCTTGGGCGGGGGCGGCACCGGCGAGCGCGCCGATGACGGCACCGCCGGCCATGACCGAGGTCATGCCCCAGACGATGGCGGCGACCAGCGGCCGGACGCCCGCCTTGCGAGGCCGGGCTTCGGCCACGGCGCCGCGCGTGGCGGGTTCGAAGTTGGGTATGCGAATCAACGTGCTCTCCCTACCAGACGTCCGGCCGATTCCGTGGGCGGGAGCGGCCGCCCGGTTCTGGGCCATATATGTGTTGGGCCACGAGTATGGCCGCAAGATGGCGTGCCGGTCCAGTCGGCACCAGTGGAAATCTTAAGCCTTCGGATTTCCATTGAAACAATGCTGCGGACCGCCTGCCGTGGATACAGGCTTGCCGAACATGCCTGCGGCCGGATCGGGGATGACCCCGACCCGGCCGCAAGAGCGCGTCGATCCCGCGTTGCGGGGGCTTACTGCGCCGGCACGGGGGCCGGCGCGGGGGCCGGAGCCTGAGCCGCATTGGCGGCCGGACCACCGCCCGCCTGCGGACCCGGACCGCTGAAGTAGCGGAAGAACTCCCCGTTCGGCGACAGCACCATGGTGGTGTCGTTGCCGTTCAGCGACTTCCGGTAGGCTTCGAGCGACCGGTAGAAGCCATAGAAGCCGGGGTCCTGCGACGTTGCCTCGGCGATCAGCTTCAGCGCGGTGTTGTCGCCTTCGCCGCGCAGGATCTGCGCATCGCGCTGGGCCTCCGCGATGATGACCGTACGCTCGCGTTCGGCGCGCGACTTGATCTGCTGCGACTGTTCCTGACCCTGGGCGCGGGCCTCCGACGCTTCGCGTTCGCGTTCGGAGCGCATGCGGGCGAAGATCGACTGGCTGGTCTCCTCCGGCAGGTCGGCGCGGCGGATGCGGACGTCGACGATCTCGATGCCGAAGCGCTTGGCCTCGTCGTTCACCTGCCCCTTGATGTCGGTCATGATCCGGGCGCGTTCGTCCGACAGGACGGCCAGCACCGTGACATTGCCGAGCACACGACGGAGCGCGGAGTTGACGATGGAGTTCAGGCGCGTTTCGGCCACCGCCTCGGTCCCGGCGGTCTGGTAGAAGCGCAGCGGATCGTGGATGCGGTAGCGGGCGAAGGCATCGACGTCCAGGCGCTTCTGGTCGGCCAGGATGACCTGCTCCACCGGCGGGTCGAGGTCGAGCACACGGCGGTCGAGCAGCCGGACTTCCTGGATGAAGGGGATCTTGAATTTGAGCCCCGGATCCTGGATCACCCGGCGGGGTTCGCCGAACTGCAGGACCAGCGCCTGCTGGGCCTCGTTGACGGTGAACAGGGCGGAGGACGCGACGACGCCGAGTGCCACGATGGCGATGCCGGCGATGGCGAGGGTGCGTTTCATGATGCGATCCTCCTCACTGGCCGGACATTGACGGATTCTGGGGCAGCGAGGACAGCGGCTGCGTCTGCGTGCCGGACCGTGCGCCGCCCTGGCTGCCGCTCTGGTTCGGCTGCGACTGGCGCGGCGCCTGCTGCTGCGGCGCGGGCACCGCGTGCGGGACGAGCTGATTCAACGGAAGATAGGGAACGACGTTCTGCGCCGATCCGTCGACGATGATCTTGTTCCGGCCGCGGAAGATTTCCTCCATGGTTTCCAGATACATGCGCTTGGCGGTGACGTCCTTGTTCAGCGCATAGGCCTCGTACACCTTGCGGAAGCGGTCGGCATCACCCTGCGCCAGGCTGACCACCTGCTCGCGGTAGGCCGAGGCCTCCTGCACCAGCCGCTCCGCCTCGCCGCGGGCGCGCGGGATGATGTCGTTGCGGTAGGCTTCCGCCTCGTTGCGGGCGCGTTCGCGGTCGGCGCGGGCACGCTGCACG
The DNA here is from genome assembly GCF_008364795.1 of Azospirillum oryzae. Taxonomy (GTDB): domain Bacteria; phylum Pseudomonadota; class Alphaproteobacteria; order Azospirillales; family Azospirillaceae; genus Azospirillum; species Azospirillum oryzae. The sequence goes on from NZ_VTTM01000001.1 coordinate 488,147, forward strand.
TCGTTGAAGGCGTCGATGACCGGCTGCGGCGGATCGGCCTTCTGCAGCTGGACCTGGGTGATCTCGATGCCGGCCTGATACTCGTCCAGCATGGTCTGGAGCAGCTGGCGGGTCGAGGTTTCGATCTGCTGGCGGGCCTCGGTCAGTGCAGGCTGCAGGTCGGTGCGGCCGATGACCTCGCGCATGGCACTTTCGGCGGCCTTCTTCACCGTCACTTCCGGCTCGCGAATCTTGAACAGGAAGTTGCCGGCGTCCTTGATGACCCAGAACACCGTGAAGTCGATGTCGATGATGTTCTCGTCGCCGGTCAGCATCAGCGACTCGTCCGGCACGTCGCGGTCGGTGCGGCCGCCGCCGACGGAGGAGCGGTAACCGACCTCGATCCGGTTGACGCGCGTCACCTTGGGCAACAGCACCGTTTCGATCGGCGACGGCAGGCGGTAGCGCAGGCCGGGCTGCTCCGTGCGCACCCATTGGCCGAAGCGCATGACCACGCCCTGCTCGTCCGCCTCGACGCGGTAGATGCCGCTGGCAAGCCAGATCAGGCCGAGCACGCCCGCGACCAGCGCGACGCCACGGCCGCTGCCGAAGCCGCCGGGCATGGCGCGGCGCAGACGATCCTGGCTGCGGCGCAGGAGATCCTCAAGGTCGGGAGGCTGCGGGCCACCGCCACCGCCGCCATTTCCCCCGCCCTGGGGACGCCCCCACGGGTTGCCCGGGCCGTTGTTGCCCGGCGGGGGACCCCAGGGACCGCCACCGCCGCCCCCACCTTGATTGTTCCACGGCATCCGACTGTGTCCCCCTCTGCGATTCGTCCCATCATGTGGAAGCGCAATGGCTTAAGCCCCGCGCATCCCTTTACCGATCTCGTCCGTCGGTCCTATAGTCCCCCTTACCCTTCGGCAAGGATTCCACCAACGGATATCCGCCAATATCGGGAAGACAGCGGAGTTTTCAACCATGGCGCAGATCAGCGAAGCTCAAGTCATGCAGGCGCTGAAGACCGTCATCGACCCGGACCGGGGCGGCGACATCGTCAGTTTGGGCATGTTGTCGGGCCTCGTGGTGCGCGACGGCCATGTCGCTTTTTCCATCGAAGTCGACCCGAAACGCGGCGCCCAGGCCGAACCCCTGCGCCACGCGGCGGAGAAGGCGGTCGACGCCCTGCCCGGCGTCCTGTCGGTCACCGCGGTGCTGACCGCCCATCGCGCCGCGCCCCAGGGTGCGCCGCAACAGGGGCATTCGCATGCGGGGCATGGTCACTCTCACGGACATTCACATGGCGGTGCGCCGCAGGGTGATCCGCAAAAGCCGCTTGTCCCCGGCGTGAAGGCCATCGTCGCGGTGGCCTCCGGCAAGGGCGGTGTCGGCAAATCGACCACGTCCGCCAACCTCGCGCTGGCGCTGGCCGCCAACGGCCTGAAGGTCGGTCTGCTCGACGCCGACATCTACGGCCCGTCGATGCCGCGGATGATGGGCATCTCCGGCCGCCCCAACAGCCCCGACGGCAAGCGCCTGGAGCCGATGGAGAATTACGGCATCAAGGTGATGTCCATGGGCTTCCTGGTGGCCGAGGACACGCCGATGATCTGGCGCGGTCCGATGGTGATGAGCGCGCTGCAGCAGATGCTGCGCGACGTGAATTGGGGCACGCTCGACATCCTGGTGGTGGACATGCCGCCGGGCACCGGCGACGCCCAGCTGACCATGGCCCAGCAGGTGCCGCTGGCCGGCGCGGTGATCGTCTCGACCCCGCAGGACATCGCCCTGCTGGATGCCCGCAAGGGCCTGAACATGTTCCGCCGCGTCGATGTCCCGGTGTTGGGCATCATCGAGAACATGAGCTATTTCTGCTGCCCCAACTGCGGCCACCGCACCGAAATCTTCAGCCACGGCGGCGCCCGCAAGGAGGCCGACGATCTCGGCATGGAGTTCCTGGGCGAGATCCCGCTGCACCTGTCGATCCGCGAGACCTCCGACCAGGGCCAGCCGATCGTGGTGTCGCAGCCCGACTCCGAGCACGCCCAGGCCTATCGCCGCATCGCCACCCGCCTGTGGGAGAAGATCGGCGGCGGCACCGGCGGCCGTGCCGCGCCGCGCATCGTGGTGCAGTAGTCGCTTGGGGGTGGGTATGACATCCCACCCCCGTCCCCCTTACCCATACCGCCGCAGCGCCTCCACCGTCAGCCCCAGGCCGACGGAGCCGAAGATGTTGCCCTCCACCACCCGCGCGCCCGGCGCCTCGGCCAGGATCGCGGCGCGGACCTGGGGCAGCAGGGTGGAGCCGCCGGTCAGGAACACCGCGTCGATGCGGTCGGCGGTCACTCCGGCGTCCGCCAGACAGTCACGGATGCGCGATCCGATGCGGGCGGCCAGCGATCCGGTGGCGCGGTTCAGCGCATCCCGGTCCACCGCCAGCGCCAGATCCCCGTCACCCCAATCGAGCGCCAGCTGCGCCGTCTCATGGTCGGACAGGGCGATCTTGGTCCGCTCCACCGCCATCGCCAGCGCGTGGCCCTGGCGGTGCTCGACCACGCCGATCAGGCGCTCGATCTTCTCGGGCTCGGCGGAATCGCGCTGCAGGCGCTCCAATTCGGCCATCGCCTTGGCGGTGTAGAGGAAGTTGATCTTCGCCCAGGTCGCCAGATCGAAATAGATGCTGCGTGGCGCCAGCAACCCTGCGCGCTTCATGGCGCTGCCCAGCCCCAGCTCCGGCATTGCGGTGGCGAGGCTGAGGTCGCGGTCGAAGTCGGTGCCGCCGACGCGGATGCCGTCATTCGCCAGAATGTCGCCGGCCCGGTCGGCCTTGCCGCGCCGTTCCGGCCCGATCCGCACGACGGAGAAGTCAGAGGTACCGCCGCCGATGTCGGCGATCAGCGCCAGTTCCTCCCCCGCGACCTGCTGCTCGTAATCGAGCGCGGCGGCGATGGGTTCGAACTGGAAGGAGACGTTGCGGAATCCGGCGGCCCGCGCGATCTGCCCCAGCGTCTCTTCCGCCGCGGCGTCGCCGGCCGGGTCGCCGTCGACGAAATGGACCGGGCGGCCGACGACCACGTCGCCCAGTTCGCCGCCCATCGCCTCCTCCGCCCGCTTCTTCACCAGATCGAGGAAGGTGCCGATCACCGCGCGGAAGCTGATGCGGCCCTTGCGCAGCGCGGTGTCGGCGTCGATCAGGTCGGTGCCGAGCATCGACTTGATGGAGCGCATCAGACGCCCTTCCACCCCCGACACATAGCCGTCGATGGCGGCTTGGCCGATGGTGGTCCGGTCATGCTCGAAGTCGAAGAACACCGCGGTCGGCAGGGTCGTGCGCGTGCCGTCCAGCGCCAGCAGCCGGAAGCCGTCCGCGTCCTGCACGCCCAGCGTCGTGTTCGAAGTGCCGAAATCGAGCCCGCACGCCGTCATGTCCCGCCTCCTGCCCGAATGACCGGTGCGGCCACCCGCCGCACCGGAAAAGGGGCGAGCCTATAACGGCTCCCGAGCGCCGGATCAAGCACCGCGCCTGAATTTCACCAGGAGTGGCGCATCCGCCGGGCACCCAGCGGACGGCTCGCCAGCACCACCGGCAGCAGGAACAGGGACAGGTTGGCCCAGGAGAAGGTGCGCTCCCGCCCGTCCTCCCTGCCCCGGCCGTGCTCCTGCCGCCGTTCCATCCAGCCGCCGCTGGCGCCCTGATACTCGGGCATGGCGGTCATAACCCCGCCGGACGTGGCCGGGGCAGAGCGGTTCTGGAACATGTCGCGCTCGATGGTGTGGGCCAGCGCCCGTTCGGTCATCTGCGGCGCCATGGCGTTGCCGACCGCGGCGAGGCGGCCTTCGGCACCGACGAACAGCTCGCGCTGCGGATTGCGGACCAGCGACAGGATGGCGGCGGCGACCTCCTCCGGCTGATGGATCGGGTTCAGCGGCTTCACGGCCCTGCCGGTGTAGTTGGCGGCATGCTGCCACAGCGGGGTGTCGATGGACGCCGGCATGACCATGCAGACATGGATGTCCGGCTCGTCCACCAACTCCTGCCGCAGGGATTCGGAGAAGCCGCGAACCGCGAACTTCGCCGCGGTGTAAGGGGTGGCATAGCGCTGGCCGATGTTGGACACCATCGACGCGGTGTTGATGATGACGCCCTCGCCACGGTCGAGGAAATGGGGCAGCACGGCGCGGCAGCCATGGACCATGCCGAAGAAGTCGGTGCGCACCACCTGCTCGAACACCTCGTCGGGGATGTCCTCGAACCGGCCGAAGGCGATGACGCCGGCATTGTTCACCCAGACGTCGATGCCGCCGAACGCCTGGATGGCGCGGTCGGCCAGATGCTGCATGGCACGCTGGTCGGTCACGTCGGTCGGCACCACCATGGCCCGGCCGCCGGCCTCGACGCATTCCTCCGCCACCTCGTGCAGGGCCGCCATCCGCCGGGCGGCAAGGATCACCGCCGCGCCCTGGCGGGCGAATTCCAGCGCGGTCGCCCGACCGATGCCGCTGGAGGCGCCCGTGATGACCACCACCTTGTCGTCGATGGAACGCTTCGCCATGACCGCCGTCCTTTCATTCCGATTTCGTCGATTGCGCCGTACAACAGCGCCGGTCGGCGAAAATCCCGGATGCGACCTTTCGGCCGCCGGTCTGGAGAAGCGGGCGCGAACCCGCTACAGTCACGGGTCTGGTAAGGATTTCGTCCTCAATCAACGTGGAGCGGGCGCGGTGCCGGCGAGAGAGCTTGACGTGAAGGGGCTGCATTGCCCGTTGCCTATCCTGCGCACCCGCGCCCTGTTGAACGGGATGGAGACCGGGGAGGAACTGGTGGTCTATGCGACCGATCCGGCCTCCGTCATCGACTTCCGGCATTTCTGCAACACGACCGACAACGCGCTGCTGTCGCACGAGACCCAGCCGGACGAGGTCCACAAGACGGTCTTCATCTACCGCATCCGCCGCGGCGTTTGAGGCGCCCGTCGCCGCCCGCCCGCCGTCCCGCGAAAGGTCCATCCCGATGCCGCTTCCCCCCGCCTCCCTGCCGCCGCTGCGCCCCGGTGCCGTGATCCATGGCCCCGGCTCCTACGGCGTCGATGCGCTGCTGGACGGCTTTTCGGCGGAACTGAAACGGCGCGGCTTTCGTGTCGGCGGGCTGGTGCAGCGCAACCACGGGCCGGGCGACGACTGCGCCGAGCGGATGGAACTGGTCGATGTCGCCACCGGCCGCGCCTACGACATCACCCAGAAGCTGGGGCGGGAATCGCAGTCCTGCCGCGTCGACCCGACGGGGGTGGCCGAGGCCAGCCAGGCGATCCGCACCGCCGTCGCGTCGGGTGTCGACCTGCTGGTGGTCAACAAGTTCGCCGGACTGGAATCGCACGGCGACGGCCTGTCGGACGAGATGCTGACGGCCATCGCCGAAGGCATCCCCGTGCTGACCAGCGTCGGCAGCCGCTATCTCAACGAATGGCAGACCGCCACCGGCGGATTCTGCGACCTGCTGTCGCCGGTGCCGGACGCGCTGTGGCGCTGGTGGGGGCCGCAGCGGATGTATCGGGATCTGGTCCAGGGCGTCGCCGATGCCGAGGTGCACCGCGTCGTCACCGGCGACAAATGGGTGCTGGTGGAGACGGCCGACGGCCTCGGCGTCGCCGCACGGCAGGCGCCGGCGGCCGGGGACGATCCGCAGCGCTGGGCCGGCCGGGGTTTGCGCGATCTGGCCGCCATGGCCGCCCAATCCTGGGATCCGCTGGAGATCGCCGTCGGCGTCGCGGCGCTGAACGCGCATTACAACCGGCCGGACGTCACCGGCGTGCCCGGCAACGGGCTCGACCTGTTCGCCTCGGTGGAGGGCCGGGTGGTGGTGATCGGCGGCTTCCCCCAGCTTGCCCGCCGTCTGCCCCGCGCCAAGGTGATCGACCTGAACCCGCAGGATGGCGAATACCCGGAGGCCGCCTGCGACTGGCTGCTGCCGGGCGCCGAGGCGGTGGCCATCACCGCGTCCGCCTTCGCCAACCGTACCCTGCCCCGCCTGCTGCGGGTTTCGGCCGGCGCGACGGTGGCGATGATCGGCCCAGGCACGCCAATGACCCCGCGCCTGTTTGACTACGGCGTCCATTCGCTGGCCGGCTTCGTCGCCGTCGACCGCGAGGCCGTGGTGCGCACCATCGCCGGCGGTGGCGGGTCGCGCGATTTTCATCCCCATGGCCGGATGGTCACGCTGCACCGGCCACCCCATTCTTAACTGAACAAGAAAACCGGAGGAGTTGAGACCCCATGGCCGATCTGGATCACCAGACCCGCATAGAACTGGAAGCCGCCGCCTTCCGCGGCCTGGTCGAGCATCTGCGCAAGCGCACCGACGTGCAGAACATCGACCTGATGAACCTCGCCGGCTTCTGCCGCAACTGCCTGTCCAAATGGTACGCCGCGGCGGCCAGGGAGCGCGGGGTGGAGTTGTCGGACGAGGATGCACGCATCGCCGTCTACGGCATGCCCTATTCCGAATGGAAGCAGAAGCACCAGAAGGAAGCCACCCCCGAACAGCAGAAGACGTTCGAGGACACCAAGCCGCTGCACGCGGAGATCAGCGGGCACCGGTGAGGTGACGCGACGGGTTGCCGCCCCCTCCCTTCCGCTGCTGAGGCAGGGAATGGGAGAGGGCACCGCCTCAGGCGCTCACCGAAAAGGGCTGCACCACCGCCTGGAACTCCGCCATAGCCTCGCAGGCGTCGGAATGGGCGGCGAGCGCCGGCCAGCGTGACCGGTCGAACACCTGCGGATGGGCCTCGCCGACGAAGCGCAGGGCGCAGGCGGCGGCGATGTCGGCGTGATTGATCCGCTCGCCGAACCACCACGGCCCGGACGCGGCGGCGCGATCGGCCTCCAGCACATCCAGGACCGCGCCGATCTGGCCGGTGCAGCGCTCCACCCACAGGTCGGACCGCTCCTTGTGCAGCACCCGCTCATAGACGAGGCTTACTGCCTTGTCGGCAAATCCGGTCGAAAGCGCGCAGAGCTTCAGCGCCCGGCGACGGTCCGGCCCCTGGCGGGCGATCAGCGCACGATCCGGCCCGGCGACCTCGTCCAGATGGTCGAGGATGGCGCCGCTTTCGATCAGCACCTCGCCATCGTCCAGCACCAGGGTCGGCACCCGTTTCAGCGGGTTGAAGCGCGCGACCTCCGCCGCGTCGGAAAAGACCGACCAGGGTCGGTGCTCGTAAGCCATGTCGTAGAGGCGCAGGGCCACGGCGACACGGCGTACGAAGGGCGAGTCATACTGTCCGATCAGGATCATCGACGATTTCCCTGCTGACTGCTGGAAGACGTCACCAATCCTAATACGGATTTGTCCCGTGGCCGCATTCGTCCGACGCGACTCAGTCCCGCGCCACGATGGGGGTCAGCTTGTAGCGGGCGGCGATGGTCTCCAGCCGGCCGTCGGCCTTGATCGCTGCGACGAAGGCGTTGACCCGCTCCAGCCAAGCCGCATCGCCCGGCGCCACCGCGTAGGCATAGGGCGTCGGCTGTACCGGCACGTCGGGCACGATCAGCCGCGCCCAGGGGTGGAATGCCAGCATGCGCTGCCCATAGGGATAGTCGGTCAGGAAGGCGTCGGCGCGGCCGGACTGCACCTCCTCCTCGCGCTCCTGCGGGCGGGTGACGGCAACGATGCGTGCGGCCTTCATGGCGGAGCGGGCGTAGCCGTCCATGTAGGTGTCCTTCTGCACCACGACGACGTTGCCGGCGCGGTCGAGATCCTCCCACTTCCGGATGCCCTCGTTGGTTTGGGTGGTCACCGCATAGATGCCGCTGCGCAGATAGGGCTGGCTGAAGGCGACGCGCTCCGCCCGCGCCGGGGTGGCGCCGATAGCGAACATGCCGATGTCGCAGCGGTCGGCCAGGAGATCGTCGATGAAGCGGGGAAAGCTGCTCTCCACCACGGCCAGCCGCACGCCCAGATCGTCGGCGAAGGCCTGCGCCAGTTCCGCATCCAGCCCCTCCAGCGCGCCGGTGCGCGGATTCCGGAACGAGATTGCATAGTAATCGGGCCAGGAACAGACACGAAGTTGCTTCTGCTCTGCAATTTTCTGAAGTTTCCCATCGGCCGCCATGACCGGTTCGGCGATGGAAGCCGATAAAACCGACAGAATTGCTGCACCAATTGCCCAAGAGACCCGCGTCGACATGTCACACCTTTCGTTAACCAACCGCCCCAGTTCTTCACACCGCAAACACAAGTCCGCAAAGCGGCGCTGATATCTTAGCATCACACGGGCATTGACGGCAGCGAATGCTTGGCGTCCGCCATCTGTCCCTGCTATTATCCCGAACACAAACTTCGACCACGGCCGACGTCCAGCGCCTTGATTCGACTGCAATCCGGAGGCGGTTGTGGGTCGGGTCCGCGAAACATGCCGGGTCGCTCGACCACATCTGACCGTCCGGAACGCAGTCCTGTCCCTGTCCCCAGCCAAAGCGGACCTGAAGGGTCTCTTCGAAAAGCGGGGCGGCGTCATCGCCTTCGCCCTGCTGGCGGTCTTCGCCCTGCTGATAATCCAGGGCCAGCAATTGATCGCCGCAAGGCAGGCCGCGCTCGATTCCGCGGAGACCAGTCTGTCGAGCCTCGCTGCGGCGCTCGAGGTATCGACCACCCGCACGGTTCAGTCGGTGGACGTGACCCTGTCCTCCATCGTCGATTCGCTGTCCGACGCAAGCTGGACCGGCGAGGATGGGGCGACGGATCCCGACCCGACCGCCATGCTGACCGACCGGTTGCGCCGCTCGCCGCACCTGCGCGGGCTGACGCTGCTCGACCGCACCGGCCGCATCGTCGCAACCACCGAGGGGACGCGTCCCGCCGGCCTCTATCTGACGGAGTTGGACGTCTTCCGCCTGCAAACGTCCGGCCAGGGCAGCGGGCTGGTGATCGGCGATCCTCGCCCGGGGCGCAGCCTGATCGACCGCGCCGACGGGGGCGAGCGCTCGGGACGCTGGATATTGCCGATGAGCCGCGCCCTGCGCGACGCCGACGGCACGCTGCAGGCGGTGGTCGTCGCCACCGTCAACCCGGATTACTTCCAGGGACTGTACCGCGCGGTCCAGGGCGGCCACGTCGGTGGCCAAGTCGGCGGCAGCGTCACCGGCGTGGGCGACCGCATCGCGCTGTACCGCTATGACGGCACCCTGCTGACCGTCCAGCCGCAGGCCGGGGAGGAGATCGCCCGCTCCTTCGCGGCGACGCCGCTGTTCCGAAGCCATCTGCCGCAGGCCGAATATGGCGTGTTCCGCCATTCCGGGACGGATATCGGCGCAAGTCCCGACACGCGCATCGTCGCCTACCGGACGACGCCGGTCTGGCCGCTGGTCCTGACGGTCAGCGTGCGCAAGGACGCGGTGCTGGCCGGGTGGCGCGACAATCTGTGGACGGCGACCCTGCTGTCCGGCGGGATGATCGTGCTGCTGGGGATGTTCGGGCTGATGCTTGCCCGTTCTCTGGCGGCGCAACGCCGGCAGGGCAAGGAACTGGAAGAAGCCAACGCCCGCCTGTCCGCCATCGTCGACACCGCGGCGGAGGGCATCGTCACCGCAAGGCCGGACGGCGTGATCGAGGCGGCCAATCCGGCCGCTCACGCCATCTTCCGCTGCGCGCCGGGCGGGCTGATCGGACGGTCGGTGCTGGATCTGCTGCCGCCGGACATGCGAACCAATGCCGCCCGTGCGATGGACGAGATCGCACAGGGCCGCCGCGGCATGGGTCGGGCGGCGCGGGGCGAGACCATCGCCCTGCGGCCGTCGGCGCCCAATGGCAGCGGGGAGGCGGAAAGCTTCCCGCTGGCCTATTCGATGGCGCTGGTCAGGACCGGGGCCGGGCCGCTCTATGCCGCGATCCTGCGCGACCTGACGGAGGAGAAGCGGCTGGAGCATACCCTGCGCGACGCCAAGGAACGGGCGGAGGACGGCCAGCGCATCAAGATGGAATTCCTCGCGACCATGAGTCACGAGATCCGCACGCCGATGAACGGCGTGATCGGTATGGCCGGGCTGCTGCTCGACACGCCGATGGAGGCCGAACAGCGCACCTATGCCGAGACGATCCGCGATTCCGCCGAATCGCTTCTGGTCATCATCAACGACATCCTGGACTTCTCCAAGATCGATGCCGGCCGTTTGGATCTGGAGATCGGCGAGTTCGAACTGGTGCCGATGGTCGAAAGCGTGGCGGAGATCCTGGCGCCGCGCGCCGCGGCCAAGGGGCTGGACCTCGCCAGCTACGTGCCGCCCGGCCTGCGCGGCCCGCTGCTGGGCGATGCCGGGCGGCTGCGGCAAATCCTGCTGAACCTCGCCGGCAACGCCGTGAAGTTCACCGATACCGGCAGCGTCACCATCCTGCTGAGCGAGGAGCCCGCTTCCGCCGGTTCCGAACCCGACGGCGTCTGCGTCCGGTTCGAGGTGCGCGATACCGGAATCGGCATTCCGGAGGAGGAGCGCCCACGCCTGTTCGCCATGTTCACCCAGGTGGATTCCTCGCCCGCCCGTCGCCATGGCGGCACCGGGCTGGGGCTGGCGATCTGCAAGCGGCTGGCGGAACTGATGGGCGGCCGGATCGGCGTGGACAGCCAGCCGGGATCGGGCAGCACCTTCTGGGTGACCATCCCGCTGAAGCGCGGCGCGGGAAGCGCCCATCCGCCGACGCCGGCCGGCGATTGGGCCGGGCGCCGCCTGCTGCTGGTCGACGACATCGCCGTCAACCGCGACCTGCTGACCCGGCAACTCGACGGCTTCGGCATCGTGACCGAAACGGCGGAGAACGGCGAGCAGGCCCTGTACCGGTTGATCGCCGCCGCCCGAAACGGCAAGCCCTTCGATGCCGCCATCCTCGATCACCGCATGCCGGGCCTGACCGGTCCCGCACTGGCCCGGCGCATCCGGTCCATTCCCGAACTGGCCGGCATCCGGCTGGCGCTCGCCTCGTCGCAGAGGCTGGAGGGACAGGAGCCGGATCGGGCGCCGGTCGATACCCACCTGCCCAAGCCGATCCGCTTCAGCACGTTGTGCCAATGCCTCGCCCGGCTGCTGGAACCGCAACCGGCTGCGGATAGCCTCGCATCCTGGCCCCATCCGCTTCCGGGAAGCGGCCAGGATGCCGGGTCGGCCACCGCCAAAATCGCGTCCCTCCCCATCCGCGGGCCGGCCGAAATGTCGACCGTCGTCGGGACCGACGCCCCGCGCGCCGCGCAGCCGGAGGCGAAGCCGCGCGCCCGCGTTCTGGTGGCGGAGGACAATCCGGTCAATCAGCAGCTGACTCTGGCCCTGCTGCGCCGCGCCGGGCACAGCGCGGAAGCGGTGTCGAACGGCGAGGAAGCGGTGGAGGCGGTGACGGCCCGGCCCTACGACCTCGTCCTGATGGACGTGCAGATGCCGGTGATGGATGGACTGACGGCGACACGGCGGATCCGCCGGCTGTCCGGCCCCGCCGCGCGCATCCCGGTGGTGGCGCTGACCGCCAACGCCATGCAGGGCGACGCCGCCATCTGTCTGGAAGCCGGCATGGACGATTATCTGTCCAAGCCGATCAATGCCCGAAAGCTGCTGGATACCATCGCCCGTTTCGTCGCTCCGGCCGCCGACGGCGCTGCCGACAGCGGCGGGCAAGCCCCCGCCCCGCAACGGCCGCCGTCCGAACCGGAACCGGCCACCGTCAATGCGGAAAAGATCGATGAGCTGCGCGACGCGTTGGGCGGTGACGGGTTCGCGCTGCTGCTGGAAACCTTCTTCAGCGACAGCCCGCAGCATCTCGATCTGCTGCGTGCCGCCATCGCGCGCGGCGACTGCGCCGGCATCGAACGGGAGGCGCATATCCTGAAGGGTTCCGCCGCCAATGTCGGGTTCGACCGGCTGGCCGCCACCGCGCATCATCTGGTCGCCGCGGCCCGCAACCGCGACCTTGACGCCCTGACCGCCACCGCCGGCGAACAGGTCGCCGCAGAGCTGTCCGCCGCACGGAAGGCCGCGGCGGCACTGGAGGCATCCGTCGGCTGAGCCCCCGACCGGGTCGCCGGGCGCCCATGCTGCGACGCAGTGCCGCCGGTGATTGTGCAATAGCGTCAGTTTCAGTAAAATGCCGCGGATTTTACGATCCCGCTCCCCGAACCGTTGGAGTAGACGCCGACCATGGCCGATGCCGTCACCGCTCTGGTCGTCGATGACGAGGAAATGACCCGCGCCATCGTTGCCGGCTATCTCTCCCGCATCGGCTACCGCACGCTGGAGGCCGAGACCAAGGCGCAGGCGTGGGAAATCCTGTCCTCCAGCGGGTCAGCGATCCATGTCGTTCTGCTCGACCGGCGGCTCGCCGACGGCGACGGGCTGGAACTGTACGAACGGATGAAGCAGGAACCGCATCTGGCCGACATCCCCGTCATCGTCCAGACCATCTCCGACAGCAGTTCGGAGATCGCGGCCGCCATCCGTGCCGGCGTGTTCTACTACCTCATCAAGCCTTATGACGGTGCGCTGCTGCGCTCCGTCGTCCGTGCGGCGGAGGAGACGACCGGGCGGCTGAGAAGCCTGCAGGGCGATCTGCGCTCCCGCTCCGACGCCATCGGGCTGCTGCGCGACGGGCGTTTCCGCTTCCGCACCCTGCAGGAGGCACAGAATCTCGCCATCACCCTGTCGTCCGTCGCCGCCACCGCCCACAGCCTGACCTTCGGCCTGTCGGAGATCCTGGTGAATGCGGTGGAGCACGGCAACCTCGGCATCGGGTTCGAGGCGAAGGGCCGGCTGAAGGCCAGCGGCATGCTGGCGCGCGAGATCGAGGCGCGGCTGGCGTCGGCCGAGCATCGCGACAAATACGCCACCGTGCATGTGGAGCGCAGCGACAGCCGCGTGATCTTCACCGTGACCGACATGGGGGCGGGTTTCGACTTCAACCGTTACCTGTCGGTCGATGCCTCCCAATCGAACGCCACCCATGGCCGCGGGATCGCGCTGGCCCGCATGGTCGGATTCGACCAGTTGACCTATGTCGGCAACGGCAACCGGGTGGTCGGCATCGTCAATCTGGACCGGGCGTCGGACGGCCTGTCCGACTGACCCACAGCACCGTCAGGTCGTCGGCCAGCAGCCGCGGCATTGCCGTGAAATAGCGGTCGAGCAGGCAGCGCAGCGGCCGGTCCGGCGCGTCATCCTCCAGGCCGCGCACCAGATCGGTCACACCGCCATAGCCGAACATCCGCCCGTCCCAGCCGCGCGCCTCGTACAAGGCATCGCTGAACAGGACCAGGGCGGAGCCCGGCGGAAAGTCCAGGCATTGGTTGCGGTAGCGCGCCTCGGCCGCGACGCCCAGCGGCAGGCCGCAGCTCGGCCCCACATCCAGCCCGCCATCGGGGCGGCGAACCAGCGGCTTCGGCGCGGCGGCCGTGGCATAGACCAGCCGGTCGGCGGCGACATCCACCACGGCATAGAACATCGCAGCGAACTGCGTCTCCGGCAGCAGCCCGACCAGCAGGCCGTTCAGGACCCGCAGCGTCTCGGCCGGGTCGTCGGCCGGCAGATCGCTGCGGGCGAGCAGCGCATGCAGCCGGAAGGTGTTCAGCGCCGCCGCCACGCCATGGCCGGTGAAATCGCACAGGAACAGCGCAAAGCGCCGATCGTCGATCGGCCGCGCGCCCCACAGGTCGCCGCCAAGCTCCGAGCTTGATTCGAAATGACTGTCCAGCGCGATGCCATAGCGCCGCTCCAGCGACCGGCAGAGCGTGGCATCGGGCAGCAGGTCCAACTGCATGTCGCGCGCCAGCGCCATCCGCTGCACGGCGTCGCTGTGGTGGTTGCGCAGGCTGCGGATCACCTCCTGCAGCGAGCGGTCGAGCCGGCGGTTTTCCAGATGCGGCGACAGGCGGGCCGACAGTTCCGCCAAAGTCAGCGGACGCGCCAACAGATCGGTCGCGCCCGACCGCAGCAGCTCCGCCCGCGCCCGCCCGCCGGGGAAGCGGCCGAGCGCGAGGATCGGCAGGTCGCGCAGATGTGCCTCTGTCCGCAGTTCCGCCATCAGCTGCGGCCCAAATCCCGGCAGGCCGGCATGCAGAAGCAGCATCTGCGGCGCCCCGGCCGCCAGTGCCCCGGCCAGCCCGCCGCCGTCGACCACCGTGACGTCGCGAACCCCCAACCGGCCCAGGACATCGCGCAACGGCCCGGCGGCATGGGGACGCGGATGGCCGATCAAGACGGGCGGGCCGCCGCTCACCGGCTAGAACTCGCAGGGGATGAGGGTGTGGAACTCCGAGATCTCGATCAACTCGCGGACCTGACCGCGCGGATGCTTCAGGCGGAAGACGACCCCCGTCCGCTTGGCCGCATTGTTCGCCAGGACCAGCAGCCCCAGCCCGGCGGAGTCCATGTACTCGACGGCCGACAGGTTCAGCACGCATTCCGCGACGCCGCCCTTCTCCCACTCCGCCAGGATCTCCCGGAACCCGGCGTCGGCCTCGAACGTCATCTGCCCGCGCAGTTCCAGTTCGCGCACGCCGCCGTTGTCGCGCACCGTATAGTCCATCACCAGATCCACCGTTGAAAACGCTGCCGGCCTACATTCCCGGCTCGAACACCGCGACGCGGTTGCGGCCGAGGTGCTTCGCCCGATAGAGCGCCAGATCGGCACGGTGGATCGCCCGCTCCAGCGTGTCGGTCGCCCCCTCCAGCCCGGCTATGCCGATGCTCGCGGTCAGGCGGAATGTGCCGTCGGTCGCCTCGATCGGCATGCGGGCCAGATGGCGGCGCACCCGTTCGGCCACCACCCGGCTCTCGTCGGCGGTCGCACCGGGCAGTACCACCACGAACTCCTCCCCGCCCAGCCGGCCGAGAATGTCGTATTCTCGAAGAATCGCCTGACAGCCAGCCGCCACCATGCGCAGCGCGTCGTCACCGGTGGCATGGCCGAAGGTGTCGTTGATGCGTTTGAAATGGTCGACGTCCAGGACGAAGACGGACAGCGGCTCGTGGAACCGGTGGGCTCGGGCCAGCTGGGCGCGCGCCATGTCCATGAAGGACCGG
Source organism: Azospirillum oryzae (assembly GCF_008364795.1). Lineage (GTDB taxonomy): Bacteria > Pseudomonadota > Alphaproteobacteria > Azospirillales > Azospirillaceae > Azospirillum > Azospirillum oryzae. The sequence goes on from NZ_VTTM01000001.1 coordinate 503,171, forward strand.
CGGTTGTAGATGCCGGTCAACGGATCGCGCGACGCCATGTCGCGCAGCGCCTCTTCCATGCTGCGGCGCTCGGTGTAGTCGTAGATCCAGGCGAGATTGACCTCCATGCCCTGGATCACCGCCTGATTCACCGTGAACAGCGTCCAGAAGGGCGAGCCGTCGGCCCGCTTGAACTGGACCTCCATATTGGTGACGCCGCCACCGCCGCGCAGCCGTTCCAGGACGCGCAGGCGCTGGTGGCTGTCCAGGTAATAGTCGCGGGCGCGGCTGCCGATCAGTTTTTCACGCGGCAGGCCGATCAGTTCGGCGAAGCGGGTGTTGACGAAGATGATCCGGCCATCGTCGCGCCTGGACACCGAAACGCCGATCGGACTCTGTTCGAGGATGGCCTCCAGCCGCTCCTCGTTCGGGCGCGATCCGGACAGTTCGTGGATGGCGCCGACGATGCCGGCCGGCTTGCCCGATCCGTCGTGGAAGGCGGTCTTGGTGAGGTTGACCGTCCGCATCGCGCCTTCGGCCGTGCAGATCGGCGCTTCGTATTGGACGCTGCCGTCATGCTCCAGCAGGTCACGGTCGTGGCCGGCATGCTCCCTCGCCATGTCAGGCCCGGTGAGCGCGAAGGTGGTCCGCAGCAGCATCTCGTCGCGGGCGATGCCGGTCAGGCGGGAGAAGGCGTGGTTGACCGCGATGTACTGTCCGGCGGCGTTCTTGACGAACAGCGGCAGCGGCGAGGCTTCCAGCAGAGCGTCAACCACCGGCATCTCGGCGCGTGGGGCGTCGTCCTTCACCCCATCGGCCTGCCGGCAAACGGCATCGACGTCCGTCACGGTCAGCAGCCGCTGCATGCCGTCCTCGCCGCCTGCCCCGCTGTCCCATGGCTTTTCCGCCACCGTCACCCAGCGTGTGGAACCGTCGTTCCGCAGGACGCGGAGCGGCTTTCCCGAACCTTGTGCGCCGCCGGGGCCACAATGGTCGAGTGCGAATTCGCACAGGCTGCGGCCCGGCAGGCCGCCCGCCTCGCAACCCAGCAGGTCATGCAGGGCCGGATTCGCATGGTGGATGATCCCCGAAGCCGTGACGAGGCAAATCCCGACCGGCAGACGGTCGAAGACTGAAAACGCGGTTTCGCGCCCGTCATCCACACCACGGCCTGAGATCATCACCATGCAACCCGGTACCGGCATGGCCGAGAGTGTTTCATAGAATTTTATGTCCCCGCAACGCCGGCGACTTCCGACAGGGTCGAAGTATAACAGCCGGATTTCTAAAAACGGTTGAGTGTATAAAATTTTCGCCGATTGTTCAAGACGCTGACGTTTCACGCGGTTGCAGTGCCCGGCTTCTTTCCGCAGCCAATGCGACATCAAGCCGCTGCCGGTCCTCGGCCGCGCCCGGCAACCCGAAGCGCAGCCAATCCGGCCGCTGTTCGAATCGGCGCACGAGGAGTCCGGCCTCGCCCAGGGCGCGATAGAGCGCCGGTGCCCGCGGGTCCTCGACGAGACGGAACAGTTCGGTCCCGCCGATCACCCGCAGGCCGGCCCCCTCCAGCAGTCGGTCCAGTTCCGCCGCCGCCGCCGCCAACCGCCGCCTTGTCGCCTCGATCCAACGGCGGTCGCCAAGCGCCGCCGTGGCGATGGCCAGGCCCGGTCCCGACACCGCCCAAGGCCCGATGGCCTCGCGCAGCGCCGCCGCCAATCCGGCCGGCGCCAGTGCGATGCCCAGCCGCAGCCCCGCAAGCCCGAAGAATTTGCCGAAGGACCGCAGGATCACCAGCCCCGGCTTGCCGGCATGCGCCGCGAGGCTGTCCTCCGGCCGCATGTCGGCGAAGGCCTCATCCACCACCAGCCAGCCGCCGCGCGCCGCCTGTGCTTCGGCAAGCTCCAGCAGCCGCACGGCGGGCCAGCGCCGGCCGTCGGGGTTGTTGGGGTTGACGATCACCAGGACGTCGGCCTCCTCCACCCCCTCCGCCATCCGGACGTCATGGCCGGCCAACGACCAGCAGCGGGCATGCTCGGCATAGGTAGGCCCCAGGACGGCGACGCGGCCGGGTGCGCGCAGCCGCGGCAGCAACTGGATCAGCGCCTGCGATCCCGACGCCGCGGCCACCACATCGGCCGACGGCGCGCCATAGCAGGCCGCCGCTGCGCTCCGCAGCGCGGCCTCCTCTCCGCGGCCGGGCAGCCGGCTCCAGGCGTCCGGCCGCACTGGCGGCAGCGGGTAGGGCCAGGGGTTGATGCCGGTGGACAGGTCGACCCACGGCTCCGGCGCGCCGGGAAATGCGGCGCGCGCGCCGTCCAGGTCGCCGCCATGCAGCAGGGTGCCTCCCGCCGGGGCCTCCTGCCCCGTCCGCCGTTCGTCCGTCACGCACGGCTTGGTCGCCGGCCTGTCTTCGGCCATGATCGTGCCTCTTCCTCATTCACCGACGCGCGGCCGGCGGCCGCCCCATTGCCTGGAACGTCCCACCCGTGCCGCTGCATCCCTTCCTGCTCGCCACAGCACTCATCGTCGAAGCGCTGGCGGGCTATCCCGATCCACTCTACGCCCGCATCCGTCACCCGGTCGTGTGGATCGGAGCGCTTATCGCCCAGCTTGACCGTACGCTCAACCATGAGACCGACGGCTTCGGCCGCCGCAAGGCGTTCGGCGTGCTGGCGGTGGTGGTGCTTCTGCTGACGGTGGGCGGTGTCGCCGTCGCGGTGGCCTGGGTCTGCCGGCTGCTGCCGTTCGGCTGGCTGGTCGAGGCGGTATTGGCCTCCACCCTGCTGGCCCAGCGCAGCCTGCACGACCATGTGGCGGCCGTTGCCAAGGGCTTCCGCACCGGCGGGCTGGAGGGCGCGCGCAAGGCGGTGTCGATGATCGTCGGCCGCAATCCGGCGACGCTCGACGAGCCCGCCGTCGCCCGCGCCGCCATCGAGAGCCTCGCCGAGAATTTCTCCGACGGGGTGGTGGCGCCGGCCTTCTGGCTACTGGTGGGCGGACTGCCCGGTCTGGCGCTCTACAAGGCGGTCAACACAGCGGACAGCATGATCGGCCACCGCACCCCGCGCCACGAAGCGTTCGGCTGGGCGGCGGCGCGGCTGGACGATCTGGTCAACCTGCCCGGATCGCGCCTGACCGCCCTTCTGCTGGTGGGGGCCGCCCGGATGACCGGCGGGGCCGACGCGGGGCAGGCCTGGGCGTCGGTCCGGCGGGACGCCCACCGCCACCGTTCCCCGAATGCCGGCTGGCCGGAAGCGGCGATGGCCGGCGCGCTCGACCTGCGGCTGGGCGGCCCGCGGGTCTATGGCGCCACCCGGATCGAGGATGTCTGGCTGGGCCCCGGCCGCACCGCCGCCACCCCCGGCGACATCGGCCGCGCGCTGGTGCTCTATCGCCGCGCCTGCGCCCTGCTGATCGCCTCGGCACTGGTGCTGGCGGCGCTGGGATAGGCATTCACCCCCGCGCAACCCGCCGCATCATCAGTGACAGCCGCCGCCGGACGCGGCGGCCGAGGCGGCGGAGACCGTACAGCAGACGGCGGGCGGCGCGGAAGGGGGCGGTCTCCTTCAGCCAGGCGAGCCAGGCCGTCACCCGAACATAGCCCCAGGCGAACCAGCCGATGGTCAGCAGTTTCGGCTTGGCGACGTGGAACAGCCGCTCCACCAGGGTGATCTTGATAAGTTCCGCCCCGACGATCACGGCCACGCCGGCCATCGGCCGGCCGGTGGCGAACAGCCATGCCCCGACGGGCTTCGCCGGCTCCAGCAACGCCAGTGGCACCAGGACGAGGATCAGCGACGGGTAAGGTCCCAGACCGGCGACCCAGTGGCCGATCCGCCCGAACAGCGGCAGCCGGGCGATCCGACGAACCACCGGCCGCACCACCCAGTAGGCCAGCGCATCCAGAAGGAAATATCCGACCGCGAGCAGGGACGCGACCGGACGCAACAGCCGGGTCAACAGCCGCCGCGGCTGCGTCGGCCGAACCGACGAGGCGGTACGCTTGTCTGCCCCTGGGATGGGGCCGGGCGGGAGCTTGCTGTTCATTCGAAATATCCCGACGGACGTCCTAGGTCCCTGTCTACCACCAAGGCGAGCCTTTCGTTTGTAGGAAGGGGCTGGCACCTTCACCCAAATTGTTCCTGTACACGCACGATCAGGTCTGCTCCTTCCCCGAACGTAGTCCCACAACAGCAAAGCCCACCGTGCCCGGCCATTACGATCCCCTCCTCGTCGCGTTGTCATACGTAATCGCCGTGTTCGGTGGTTATGTGGCGCTGGATCTCGCCCATCACAGCGGCAACGGCATGGCCAGCCACTCCATTGCGCCCAACCGTCGCGACGGCTCCGGCGGCGGTCCGGGCGATGGCCGGCGGCTGGGGAGTGCGGCGCTCGCCCTCGGGGCCGGGATATGGTCGATGCACTTCATCGGAATGCTCGCCTATCGCAGCGACATACCGATCAGCTACGATGCCGGGCTTACCGCATTGTCCTTCGTGCTGGCGGTCGCCGTTTCCGGTGCCGGCCTGTTCGCCGTCGCCCGCAACCGCCCCCGCCGCTACACCCTGCCGGTGGCGGGAACCCTGACGGGGCTCGGCATCGTCAGCATGCATTATGTGGGGATGGCGGGCATGCGCATGGACATGAACCTGTCCTACGACGTCATTCTGGTCGCCGTTTCGGTCGCCGTCGCCATCGTCGCCTCCACCGCGGCCTTGTGGCTGGCCTTCCGGACCCGGCGCCCGCTGCAGCGTGCCGCCGGCGCCGTCCTGCTGGGCCTGGGCGTGGTGACGATGCACTACACCGGCATGGCCGCGGCCGGGATGGAGCCGATAACGGAGGTGAGCACAGCAACGCTCGACAGCATGGGCACTCACCACGCCATGCCGACTCATGTGATGACCTCCTCCGGGCAGCGGATGGCGCTGTCCCCCTCGCTGCTGGCGATCATGACCGGGGTGGGCACGCTGCTTCTGCTCTCGCTGGCGATGCTGTCGTCGCTGCTCGACCGCCGCCAGCAGGCCGAGCGGTCGGCGGAGCAGGAGGCGCGCTATCGCGCCATCGTCGACACAGCGGTGGACCCCATCATCCTGATCGATGACCAGGGCACGGTCGAATCCTTCAACCATGCGGCGGAGAAGACCTTCGGCTACCGCGCCGACGAGGTGATCGGCCGCAACGTCAACATGCTGATGCCGGAGCCGTACCGGAGCGCCCATGACGGCTATCTCGACCGCTATCACCGGACGGGAGAGCGGCGGATCGTCGGGATCGGCCGCGAGGTGGAAGGTCTGCGCAAGGACGGCTCCACCTTCCCGCTTGACCTGTCGGTGGGTGAATGGCATGTCGGCAAGCGGCGCATGTACACCGGCATCATGCGCGACATCACCGCGCGCAAGGCCGCCGAGGACGCGATCCTGCGTGCCCGCGACGAGGCGGAGGCGGCAAGGATCGAGGCCGTTCGGGCCCGCGACGACGCCCAGCGCGCCGACCGCGCCAAGACGAAGTTCCTGGCCGCCGCCAGCCACGATCTGCGCCAGCCGCTGCAGTCGCTGTTCTTCTTCGCCCACGCCTTATCCGACAAACTGCAGGACCACCCCGCGTCGCCGCTGCTGGCCAGCATGACCGAATCGCTGAACGGTCTGCGGGTGATGCTGGACAGCCTGCTGGACGTGTCGCGGCTTGATGCCGGCGTGGTGAAGCCCAGCGTCACCGATTTCGCGCTCGGGCCCCTGCTGGACCGGCTTGCCGAGGAATACCGGATCCGCGCCACCGAATGCGGGCTGGCGCTGCGTCATGTCCCGACCTCCGCCTGGACCAGCAGCGACCCCGCCCTGCTGGAGCGCATCCTGCGCAACCTGATCGAGAACGCCATCCGCTATACCGAGCGCGGCCACATCCTGGTCGGCTGCCTGCACCGTGGCGGAACGCTGAGGCTGGCGGTGATCGACCAGGGCATCGGCATCCCCGGCGACAGGACGGAGGACATCTTCCAGGAGTTCACCCAATTGGCCAACCCGGAGCGCGACCGGCGCAAGGGTTTAGGCCTGGGGCTGGCCATCGTGCGGCGGTTGGCGGGGCTGCTGGAGCATAGGGTGGCGGTGCGCTCGACCCCCGGCCGCGGCAGCGGCTTCTTCCTCGACCTGCCGACGGCGGTTCCCCGCCCAGTCCCGAAACCGGTGCGCTGCCCGGCCGAACTGCCGGACGCCAAGGGGCTGATCGTGGTCGTCGACGACGACACCATCATCCTGCTCAGCATGCGGGCGATGCTGGAGGAATGGGGATACGAGGTGGTCGCCGCCGTGTCGGCCGACGAGGCGATCGCGTCGCTGCTGAATCTCGGCCGGCAGCCGGCGATGATCGTCGCGGACTATCGCCTGCGCGAAGGGCGGACGGGGGTGGAGGCGATCCGCGACATCTACGGAGTCTGCGGCGTGCGCGTTCCCGCCGTGGTTCTGACCGGCGACACCGATCCCGCCCGCATCGCCGAGGTGCAGCGCAGCGGCCACCGCCTGATCCACAAGCCGGTGTCCGCCCCGATGCTGCGCGAGATCCTGACCGCGGCAGCATAGGCTGGACGCCGCCGGAAAAAGCGCCCGACTCCACCGAAGCAACCCTGGACGGGCCAGCGGCCGGCGGACTAGCATCCGCCACCCGAACGAGCCCCCCGGCGGCCCCCGCCCGTCGCCGCCCCATTCTCTCTCACGGACCGTGATGCTGCGCCGTTCCCTGATCCGCGCCGGCGAGACCTGCGCTTTCCATCTCCGCGCCGCCCTGGCGCGTGCGCTGTCCCGCCCTGGCCCTCCTGCTGCTCCTCCTGCCGCACCACCACATGCGGGCCATCCGTCGCCCCCGCAGCAGCCACCGGTCCAGTACCCTGGCGCAGCATATCCCGGCGCACCCTACCCGCAGCCTCCGCAGCAGCCGGTTTATCCGCCCGACGGTTACCCGCCCGGCACCTATCCGCAGCAGCCGGCGCCGCCCTACGGCGTGCAGCCGCCGCAAGCGGTCCCCCCCTACGCCCCGCCCCCGCAGCATCGCCCCCAAGCCGCGCCTTCCAGCCGGCCGCCGGGACGCCCGCGATTCCGCCTGCCGCGCGGGCGCTGGGGCAAGGTGGCGGTCGTCGCCGGCGTGCTGGTTCTGCTTCCCCCAGTGGCGCTGGTCGGCACCTATTGGTGGATGCGGGCGCAGCAGCCGCAGACCAGCGGCACCATAGCCATCCCCGGCGGCGGCGCCCCGGCGGAAATCGTCCGCGATCGCCAAGGTGTCGTCCATATCTTCGCGGCGACGGAGCGCGATGCCTACCGCGCGCTGGGCTACGCCCACGCCCAGGACCGGCTGTGGCAGATGGAGTCGATGCGCCGTGCCGGCGCTGGCCGGCTGGCCGAGCTGATCGGCACCAAATACGGCGACTTTGCCCTGCGCACCGACCGGCTGATGCGCACGCTGGGCGTCCGCCGCTCGGCGGAGGCGATGGAAGCCACCCTGTCGCCGGACGCCCGCACCGCCTTCGAGGCCTATGCCGAGGGCGTGAACGCCTATCTCGCCACGCGGTCGGAGGCGCTGCCGGTCGAATTCCAGCTTCTGCGCCACACGCCGGAGCCCTGGACGGTCGCCGACAGTCTGGTCTGGGCCAAGCTGATGGCGCTGCAGCTGTCCGCCAACTACCGCGACGAGCTGTTCCGCTCCCGTGTGCTGGAACGGCTGTCGCCGGTCCAGGTCGACGACCTGTTCCCGCCCGACGCCCCCGGCGCCCCCACGACGCTGGCGACCGACCTGCGCGGAATGGATTTGCGGGAAACGGTGCGCCGCACCCTGGCGGCGTTGCCGCAGATGGGTTTCGACACCGCGTCGAACGAATGGGTCCTGACCGGCGCCCGCACCACCACCGGCAAGCCGATCCTCGCCAACGACCCGCATCTGGGGCTTGAGGCGCCGATCCTCTGGTATCTTGCCCGCATCGTGACGCCCGACTTCACCGTCACCGGTGCCACGGTGCCGGGCGTGCCGTTGACCATCCTCGGCCACAACGGCAAGGTCGCCTGGGGCTTCACCACCACCCACAGCGACACCCAGGATCTGTTCGTCGAAAAGCCGGACCCGCAGGACCCCGCCCGCTATCTGGCCCCAGACGGCAGTCAGCCCTTCGAGACGCGCGCCGAGACCATCGCCATCGCCGGCGAGCCGTCGCAGACGCTGACCGTGCGCAGCACGCGGCACGGCCCGGTCATCTCCGACCTCGACGCCGCGCCCGCCGGCATCGCGCCCGCCAGCACCGCGCCCGGTCCGGTGCTGGCGCTGTCCTTCCCCGGCCTTGCCGGCGACGACACCAGCGCGGAGGCGCTCTACCGCCTGAACCATGCGGAATCGGCGGAGGCGGCGCGCGAGGCGCTGCGCCTGCATGTCGCTCCGCAGCAGAACGTCGTCTATGCGGATGTGGCGGGCACGGTCGGCTTCATCTCCGCCGGCAGGGTGCCGATCCGCCGCAAGGGCGACGGCCGCGTGCCGGTTCCCGGCTGGACCGGCGAGTATGACTGGACCGGCTTCCTGCCCTACTACGCCCTGCCGCAGTCGGTGAACCCGCCGTCGGGGCAGTTCGTCAACGCCAACAACGCGGTGGTCGGGCGCGATTATCCCTATCGCCTCGCCACCGAATGGCCGGATCCGTCGCGCGCCAAGCGCATCGTCGAGATGCTGGGCACCGGGCGCTTTTCCGTCGAGGATGTGGCGCGCCAGCAGATGGACATCGTCTCGATTCCCGCCCGCGACTTCCTCCCCGAGCTGCTGAAATATCCGGCCCCGCCCGGCGTCGCCAGCGATGCCGCGGCGCTTTTGCGCAGCTGGGACGGCCAGATGGACCGCAACCGGCCGGAACCGCTGATCTTCACCGCCTGGATGCGCGAACTGGTCCGCGCAGTCTTCGCCGACGAACTCGGCCCCGATTTCGCCTCCTACTGGGAGCTTCGTCCGGAGGCGCTGCGCCATGTCCTGAGCGAGCGGCCGGAGTGGTGCGACGACATCACCACCCCGCAGAAGGAAAGCTGCGCCGACATGATCGGCCGGTCGCTGGAGGCGGCGGTGGCGATGCTGGCCGAACGTCACGGCTCCAGCCCGAAAAGCTGGCGCTGGGGCGACGACCACAAGGCGGCGCTGGTCCACCGGATGCTGAGCCGCCTGCCGCTGATCGGCGGCACCGCCGATCTGTCGGTGGAGACGGACGGCGGCTTCTTCACCGTCAACCGCGGGACGACCTCGACCCGCGATCCGGCGAACCCCTTCCGCCATGTCCATGGCGCCGGGTTACGCGCGGTCTATGATCTGGCCGATCTGGACAATTCCCGGTTCGTGATCGCCACCGGCCAGTCCGGCAACATCTGGTCCCGCCATTGGGGCGATCTGGTCGAACTCTGGCGCGATGGCGGCTCGTTGCGTCTGGCCGGCGACCGTGGCACGCTGGTCTCGGCAGGGGCGGAGGTGCTGACACTCACACCACGCAACACCGGGACAACCAAGAAATGACCATCACTCTGGAGGACGTGCGCGCCGCGGCGGCGCGCATCGCGGGGCATCTGTCCCGAACGCCCACGGTTCCGGCGCCCCGCCTGGGGGACATGGCGGGTTGCCGGCTGCACGTGAAGCTGGAGAGCCAGCACGCCACCAGTTCCTTCAAGGAGCGTGGCGCGCTGAACAAGCTGCTGTCGCTGGGCGAGGCCGAGCGCCGCGCCGGCGTCATCGCCATGTCCGCCGGCAACCATGCCCAGGCGGTGGCCTGCCACGCCACGCGGTTGGGCATCCGCTCCACCATCGTAATGCCCGCCTTCACCCCCTTCACCAAGGTGGAGCGGACGGAGAATCTGGGCGCAACCGTCGAACTGCATGGCGAGACGCTGAGCGAGGCCGCCGCCTTCGCCCATGATCTGGCGGCGCGCGACGGGCTGATCTTCGTCCATCCCTACGACGACCCGCTGGTGGCGGCCGGCCAGGGTACCGCGGCGCTGGAACTGCTGGAGGATGTGCCGGACCTGGACGTGCTGGTGATCCCCATCGGCGGCGGCGGGCTGATCGCCGGCATGGCGACGGCGGCCAAGGCGCTGCGGCCGGACCTGGAGATCGTCGGCGTGCAGTGCAGCCTCTATCCCGCCGTGCGCCAGGCGCTGGCCGGCCAGCCGATCACCTGCGGCGGCGCCACGGTGGCGGAGGGCATCGCGGTGAAGGCGCCCGGCGCCCTGACCCTGCCGATCATCCGCGCGTTGGTCGACGATGTGGTGGAGGTGGGCGAAGCCCGGCTGGAGGAGGCGGTCTACCGCCTCGCCACAATGCAGAAGCTGGTCGCCGAAGGGGCTGGCGCCGCGGCGCTCGCCGCCATTCTGGAGGAACCGGAGCGCTACCGCGGCCGCAAGGTCGGCATGGTGCTGTCCGGCGGCAACATCGACTCGCGCATCATGGCGCAGGTGCTGATGCGCGGCCTGGTCTATGAGGGGCGGATCGTCCGCCTGCGCATCGGCATCACCGACGCCCCCGGCGCACTGGCCCGCGTCACCCGCCTGCTGGGCGAGGCCGGCGCCAACATCGTCGAGGTCCACCACCAGCGCCTGTTCCACAATGTGCCGGTGAAGATGGCCGAGGTGGACGTGGTGCTGGAAACCCGCAACCAGACCCATGTCGATGCGCTGATCGCGCGGATGAAGGACGCGGGCTATCCGACCAGCCTGATGGTGGAGGTGGGGTAGGAACCCCACCCCTCAGATGCTGTAATTGTCGGCGATCTCCGACCGCAGCTGTTCCACCTGATCGCGGAACACCGAGCCGTCCCGGCCGGCGCTGTTGCGCACGTCGCGCACCACGCGGGCCGGGGTGCCGCCCAGCACGATGATGCGGTCGGCCAGATGCACCGCCTCTTCCAGGTCATGGGTGACGAACAGCACGGTCTTGCCGGTCTCCTGATGGATGCGGCGAAGCTCGTCCTGCAGATTGTGGCGGGTGATGGCGTCGAGCGCGCCGAACGGCTCGTCCATCAGCAGGATGTCCGGGTCCACCGCCATGGCGCGGGCGATGCCGATGCGCTGGCGCTGGCCGCCCGACAGCTCGTAGGGCCAGCGGCGGGCATAACCGTCGAGCCGCACCAGCTTCAACGCCGCCTCGGCACGCTGGCGGCGCTCGTCGCGGCTGACCGGCAGGCCCTCCAGCCCGAACTCCACATTGCGGATCACCCGGCGCCAGGGCAGCAGGCGGGAATCCTGGAACACCAGCCCGACCGGGCGATGGCCGGGGCGCCGGTCCTGGTGGATGGTGACGCCGCCGCTCCGCGCGGTGTGCAGGCCGGCGACGACGCGCAGCAGCGTCGACTTGCCGACGCCGGACGGGCCGACGATGGCGACGAAGCTGCCGCGCTCGACCGACAGGTTGACGTCGACCAGCACCGGCGGCGCGTCCTTGCCATAGCCGATGGACACGTCCTCGAGGTCGATGACCGACGCGGCGGCGGTCTTGGAAAGGGTCACCGCTGCCATGAGAGCACCCGCGACTGAACTTGCATGAACAGGAAATCCGACACGCCGTAGAGCAGCGCGATGGTGACCATGTAGAGCACGACGATGTGGGTCGCCAAAAGGCCCGAGGCCTCCATCATCCGCATGCCGAGGCCGGAGATGCCAAACAGCTCGGCCGCGACCACCGTCATCCAGCCCTGCCCAAGCCCGGCGCGCATGCCGGACAGGATGCCCGGCAGGGCGCCCGGCAGGATGATCTTGAACAGGCGCGGTATCAGCCCGCCCTGCCCGAAGGCATGGCCAAGCTCGATCAGGTCCTTGTCCACCCCGCGCACCGCGGCGTAGCTGGCGTAATAGTTGATCCAGAACACCGTCAGCGAGATCAGGAAGGACGCCGCCCCTTCGCTGACGCCGAACCAGATGATGGCGAAGGGGATCCAGGCGATGGCCGGGATCGGGCGCAGCATGCGCACGACCCAGGCCTGGAAGGCGTCCCACTTGCCCCACAGCGCCGCCGCCGTGCCGAACGACACGCCGAGGAAGGTACCCAGCGACAGCCCGACCAGATAGTGCGACAGGCTGGCCAGCACCATCTCCTGCCAGGTGCCGCTCTTGAACTCGGTCAGGAAGGCGGCAGGCACCGCGCTAGGCGACGGCAGCAGCCGGGCCGGCACGACGCCGCTGCGCGCCACCGCTTCCCACGCCAGCAGGAAGACGAGCACGCCCAGCGCCGATAGGGCGACTTTCTGATAGGACTTCATCGGCTTGTCGGTCTGCATCGGTCGGCCGGCTTACTTGGCGACAGCGTCGTAGAAGCTGAAATCGAAGGCCTCGGCCACCGGAACCGTCTCGCTGGCCGAGCCGATTTCCTTGGTGAAAGCCATCATCTTTTCCACCGCCGGCACGACCGAATGCGGATCGGCGACGAACTTCGATCCCGGACCCTTGAAGGCGGCTTCCAGCGTCGCCGGCTCCATCAGACCCTTGCCGAGATAGTTGTTCACGATCTTGGCGGAACCGGCCGGATCCTTGGCGATCAGCTCGACCGCGCGGATGTGGGCCTTGACCAGCGCCTTGATGGCGTCGGGATGAGCCTTCAGCACCTCGGCACGGGCGGAGACCACGGTGCCGGGTTGGTCCGGGAACATCTGGGCACCGGTGGCGACCAGCACGACATTCGGGTCCATCTGCTGGGTGACGGTCACCGTCGGCTCGCGGATGGTGGCGGCGTCGAGCGCGCCGGCCAGCAGGGCCTGCTGCGTCTTCTCGATGCCCATCGGCACCAGCTCCACATCGGCCGGATCGACCTTCACCACCTTGAACAGCCAGTGCTTCAGCACGGTGTCGGGAACCGAGCCCGGCGGCTGGGTGCCGATCTTCGGCTTGCGGCCGGTTTCGGCGGCGTACTTCTTGAAGGATTCCGCGGTCGGGTTGGCGCCCACCGCCTTGGCAAAGGGACCGCGCGCGGCAACCACCATCTCCTCCACCGCCGAATTGGCGATGACCGAGATGTCGGCGCCCTTGGTGCGGGCGACCAGCACCGGGGCGACACCGGCATAGAGCAGGTCGATCTTGCCGGCGGCCATCGCCTGGATGGCGTGCGGGCCGGATTCGAAACGGGTCAGCTTCAGTTCGATCCCCGCATCCTTGGCCCAGCCCTGCCCATCGACGATGAAGAGCGGCGACGCCGCCAGGATGGGAATATAGCCGATTTCCAGCTTCACCGGATCGGCGGCGCGCACGGTGCCGGGCATCACGGCGGCAGCCCCAAGGGCAACCAGGGCGGCAAGGGTGAAGCGGCGGGTGGTGCGGAGCATCGGATCATCCTCGACTGGGGTTCCGAGGCTATTTAGCACGATTGCGCGGATGGAGAAGAGCGATTTCCACATAACTGGGAAAGGGAATTCAATATCACACATAAATATTTTGTTATTAACGCATCGGCTTCGGCCGAAAAGCCGCGGAAATTGTGGGTTCGGGGCGGCTTGGGCGGTACGGCGTCAGCTCTCCGTCAGCAGGTAGAGCGACACGCCGCAGAGCGATACCCCCACCAACAGGATCGCCACCGCGATGCGTGTCCAGAGCGTGAGGTGCGAATCGAACGGTTCGCAGAGATCGTCATCGTCCATGGCCTGACATCCGTCACTGTGGGGAGGACGGCGGGGGGCCACCCGCCGTCTCTCGGTGACGGTAAGCGATAGCGGGGCCGTGTTGCTGCGGTGTGTCCCGTGGACGATGTTGTGTAACCGACGGTAACGGCGCCGGCTGTCCGTTACAGACCCTCGACCACGATCATCTTGAAATCGGCGGCATCGCGACGCGCCTCGCGCGCCTTGCGGTATTCCGGGCTGTCGTAGAAGGCCTTGGCCGCCGCCATGTCCGGAAATTCCAGGATCACGATCCGGTTGGGCTGCCAGTCGCCTTCCAGCACCGCCGTCTCGCCGCCGCGGCTGATGAAGCGTCCGCCGTTCTTGGCGATCGCATCGGGGGTCAGCGACTTGTAGACCTCATAGGCGACGGGGTCGGTCACGCGCACGTCGGCGATGATGTAGGCGGTCATGGTTTCCGCATCCTCTCTTGTCGTTTTTCGGCCCAAAAGAAACGGGCGCGGAAAGCCTTGCTTCCCGCGCCCGCTCCGGTCAACTGCTATGGATGCCGGTCAGGCTTCCATCGCCTTCACGACCTCTTCGGTGACCTTCTTGGCGTCGCCGAACAGCATCATCGTATTCGGGCGGAAGAACAGCTCGTTCTCGACGCCGGCGTAACCGGCGGCCATGCCGCGCTTGATGAAGAACACCGTCTTGGCCTTCTCCACATCCAGGATCGGCATGCCGTAGATCGGCGAGGTCGGATCGGTCTTGGCGGCCGGGTTGGTCACGTCGTTGGCGCCGATGACGAAGGCCACATCCGCCGTGCCAAAGTCGCGGTTGATGTCCTCCAGTTCGAACACCTCGTCGTAGGGCACGTTGGCCTCGGCCAGCAGCACGTTCATGTGACCGGGCATGCGGCCCGCCACCGGGTGGATGGCGTACTTCACATCCACGCCCTCGTGCTTCAGCACGTCGGCCATTTCACGCAGGGCATGCTGGGCCTGGGCCACCGCCATGCCATAGCCGGGGACGATGATGACCGACTGGGCGTTCTTCATGATGTAGGCGGCGTCCTCGGCCGAGCCGGCCTTGACCGAGCCCTGCGGACCCTTGGCGGGGCCGCCCGCCGCGGCACTCTCGCCGCCGAAGCCGCCGAGGATGACGTTGAAGATCGAGCGGTTCATGCCCTTGCACATGATATAGGACAGGATCGCACCCGAGGAGCCGACCAGCGCGCCGGTGATGATCAGCAGGTTGTTCTGCAGGGTGAAGCCGATGCCGCAGGCCGCCCAGCCGGAGTAGCTGTTCAGCATCGAGATGACCACCGGCATGTCGGCGCCGCCGATCGGCAGGATCAGCAGGAAGCCGAGAGCGAGCGCCACCAGGATGATCAGCCACATGGCGGCGGCCGAGTTCGACTGCACCAGCCAGATGATCAGGATGACGGTCAGCACGCCCAGCGCCGCATTCAGCGGATGCTGCATCGGGAAGACCAGCGGCTTGCCGGTGACCAGACCCTGCAGCTTGGCGAAGGCGACCAGCGAGCCGGTGAAGGTGATCGCACCGATGGCGGTGCCGAGCGCCATCTCGATCAGCGAGCCCTTGGCGATAGCGCCACGAACGCCGATGCCATAGGCCTCCGGCGAGTAGAAGGCGGCCAGCGCCACGAAAACGGCGGCCAGACCGACCAGCGAGTGGAAGGCGGCGACCAGCTGCGGCAGCGCCGTCATCTCGATCTTCTTGGCGACGACGTAGCCGATGGCGCCGCCGATGGCGATGCCGAGCACGATCATCCAATAGGACTGCACGATGGGCGAGGCCAGCGTGGTCAGGATGGCGATGGTCATGCCGACCATGCCGTAGATGTTGCCCTGGCGCGAGGTCTCCGGGCTGGACAGCCCGCGCAGCGCCATGATGAAGCAGATGGAGGCTGCCAGATAGAGAAGGGCCGACAAGGTTTCCATGGTCTTACTTGCCCTTCTTCTTGAACATGGAGAGCATGCGCTGGGTCACGAGGAAGCCGCCGAAGATATTGACGGACGCCAAGATGACGGCGAGGAAGCCCAGGACCTTGGAGAAGTCGAACCCCGCGGGTCCGGCGGCGATCAGGGCGCCGACGATGATGACCGACGACACGGCGTTGGTGACGGCCATCAGCGGCGAATGCAGGGCCGGGGTGACGCGCCAGACGACGTAATAGCCGACGAAGCAGGCCAGCACGAGCACCGTCAGGCCGGTGACGAAGAAGCTGCCGTGACCGCCGGCGGCCTCGGTGACGGGCTGCGCACTGTGCGCGACCTGGGCGGCCAGCAGATCGGCCTGCTGGCCGAGCGCCGCGAGGTTCGCCTTGAGCTCGGCAATACGGGCGGACAGTTGGGTCTGATCCATTGCGGTAAGTCTCCTCAGGCGCCCGGTCAGCCGGCGAAGGCGGGGTGGACGACGGCGCCGTCGCGGGTCAGCGCGATGGCCTTGACGATCTCGTCGTCCCAGTTGACGGCCACGCCGGTCTCTTTCCCGTGCAGCGACGTCAACAGCGCCAGCAGGTTCTTGGAGTACAGGAGCGAGGCGCTCTCGGCGATACGGCTGGCGTAGTTGGCATGGCCGACGATCTTCACGCCGTTGGCCGTGGTCACCACCTCGCCCAGCTTGGCGCCTTCGACGTTGCCGCCCTGCTCCACCGCCAGATCGATGATGACCGAGCCCGGCTTCATCGACGCCACATGCTCCGCCGTCACCAGGATCGGCGCCTTGCGGCCGGGGATCAGCGCCGTGGTGATGACGATGTCCTGCTTCTTGATGTGCTCGGCGACCAAGGCAGCCTGCTGGCGCTTGTAGTCGTCGGACATCTCCTTGGCGTAGCCGCCGGCGGTTTCCGCCTGCTTGAACTCGTCGTTCTCGACGGCGACGAAGCTGCCGCCCAGCGACTGGACCTGCTCCTTCACCGCCGGGCGCACGTCGGTGGCCGAGACGATGGCGCCGAGCCGCTTGGCGGTGGCGATGGCCTGCAGACCGGCGACGCCGACGCCCATGATGAAGGCGCGGGCCGGCGGCACGGTGCCGGCGGCGGTCATCATCATCGGGAAGGCGCGGCCATACTCGCTGGCGGCATCCACCACGGCCTTGTAGCCGGCGAGGTTGGCCTGGGAGGACAGCACGTCCATGACCTGGGCGCGGGTGATGCGCGGCATGAACTCCATGGCGAAGGCGTTGACGCCGGCATCGGCGTAGGCCTTCACATGGTCGCGGCTGTTGTGGGGGTTGAGGATGGCGAACAGCAGGGCGCCCTTGGCCATCAGCGCCAGCTCGTCCACATCGCCCTCACCGGCGATCAGCGGGCGCTGCACTTTCAGCACGATGTCGGCATCGGCCAGCGCCGACACCTCGTCGGCCGCAATGGACGCCCCCGCCGCCTCATAGGCCGCGTCGGTGATGCTGGAGCCGAGACCGGCCCCGCTCTCCACCACCACGTCCAGTCCCAAACCCTTCAGTTTCTTCACCGTTTCCGGTGAGGCGGCCACGCGAAGTTCGCCCGCACGTCGCTCCTTTGGAATGGCGACTTTCATTAGATAAAACTCCCCTGCCTCAGATACGCCGATCCCGGCATCCCCCATGGGTTATCGGCCCAGACGACGCGCATACATGACGTATCCATGCGTCTTTGTGAAGCCGAACCCACCGATGGTAATACCAGCCTATTGGGTGCGCCGCAACAAAGTGAATGGCTACCTAGGTCCATCGTACGATTGTTTCATACAATAAGACAAATCAGCCACGAGCTGTTCAAATCCCGGCGACGGTCACGCTTGTACTAAGGAATGGCCGCGACCCGATGACGCAGCCGGACCTCTGCCGTGCGTGCCCGCGGCGCATCGCCGGCTTGCCATTCCCCCCGCCCGCCGATATTGTCCCGCCCCGTTCCCGAACACCCCCATCGTTTGAGGTTTTGCCATGTCCGACGTCGGCGGCATCGCGGCGGATCGCCTGAAGTCCTTTGTCGAGCGCATCGAGCGTCTCGAAGAGGAAAAGCGCGGTCTGCAGGAAGACATCAAGGAAGTCTACGCCGAGGCGAAGGGCACCGGTTTCGATACCAAGATCATCCGGCAGATCATCCGCCTGCGGAAGATGGACAAGGCCGACCGCCAGGAGCAGGAAGCCATCCTGGAGCTCTACAAGGAAGCGCTGGGCATGGTGGAGTGACGGATTTCCCGTCACTCTCCTGTTCACCGGAGTTACGCAGCGGCGGCCCCTTCAGGCCGCCGCTTCGCGTTCCGGCACCGCGCCGACGCGCCCGGCCAACCGTTCCATCACGTTGGCGACAAGCGCCAATCCGGAACCGCCACCGGCCGCCCCGTCCAAAGTCAGGATCGATTCGGGATGGAACTGCACCGCGGCCAGCGGCAGCGTCTGGTGCTCGATCGCCATCACCGTGCCGTCCTCCGTCTCCGCCGTCACCCGCAGGTCCGGCGGCAGGCTGTCGCGACGCGCCACCAGCGAGTGGTAGCGGCCGGCCCGCATCCCCTGCGGCAGCCCCTCGAACAGCCCGATAGGCTGCCCACCACCCTGGTGACGCAGGGTCGAGGCCTTGCCGTGCATCGGCTCCGGCAGACGCTCCAGTTCCGCACCGAAATGCTCGGCCATCCCCTGCAGTCCCAGGCAGACGCCGAACACCGGCACGCCGAGGTCGAGCGCCGCCTGCACGCTGCCGCCGACATCGAAATCGGCCGGACGCCCCGGTCCCGGCGACAGAACCAGCAGGTCGGGCGGGTCGCTGCGCAGGGCCGCACGCGCATGGCTGTGGCGCAGGGTGGTGACACTGGCCCCCGTCTGGCGGAAATAATCGGCCAGCGTGTGGACGAAGCTGTCGTCATGATCGACCAGCAGCACCCGCCTGCCCTCCCCGCTCCTCTTCGCCCCGGTCTGGACCACCGACAGCCGCGGCCCCGCGACCTCGCCACGCACGGCGTCGAGGAAGGCCGACGCCTTCAGCCGGCATTCGGCATCCTCCGCATCCGGATCGCTGTCCGACAGCAGCGTGGCGCCGGCGCGGACGAAAGCGACGCCGTCCTTCATGCGGATGGTGCGCAGGGTCAGCCCGGTGTCCATTCCGCCGTCGAAGCCGATGCGGCCGAAGGCCCCGCCGTACCAGCGGCGCGGCGACCGTTCGGTATCCTCCAGGAACTGCATGGCCCAGCGCTTCGGCGCACCGGTCACCGTCACCGCCCAGCTGTGGGTGAGGAAGGCATCCAGCGCGTCGAACCCCTCGCGCAGCCGTCCCTCCACATGATCCACGGTGTGGATCAGGCGGGAATACAGTTCGATCATGCGCCGGCCGATCACATGGACTGAACCGGGCTCGCACACCCGCGCCTTGTCGTTGCGGTCGACATCGGTGCACATGGTCAGCTCCGCCGCATCCTTGGCGGAGTTCAGCAGCGTCAGGATCTGCGACGCATCGACCAGCGCGTTGCCACCGCGCGCCACGGTGCCGGAGATCGGGCAGGTCTCGACCCGTCGGCCGCCGACGCGCACATACATTTCCGGGCTGGCGGCGACCAGGAACTCGCCGTCGCCCAGATTGATCAGCGCCTCGTAGGGGGCCGGGTTGGCGGCGCGCAGCCGGCGGAAGATGGTGGCCGGGCTGTCGGCGCAGGGCTCGGCGAAGGTCTGTCCGGGGACCACCTCGAACAGGTCGCCGCGATTGAACGCCTCCTTCGCCGCCCGCACCACCTGCTGGTACTCGCCGGGGGCATGATCGCATTCCGCCGCGGCGTTGGTATCGGGGCGATAGCCGTGCACCCGTCCGCCGCCGTCAACGTCTTCCGTCGAGACGCCATCCACCACGAACTCGTAGGCGAAGCGCCGCGCCACACCGGCGGCATGGTCGACCACCAGCAACCGGTCGGGCAGATACAGCACGAGATCGCGCTGGTCGTCCGGCCGCTCCAGCCGGCGGCGGATCGGCTCGAACTGGAAGGCGAGATCATAACCAAAAGCGCCGTAAAGCCCCAGGAACGGCTCCTCCGGGCAGGCGAACAGCGCCATCAGTGCACGCAGCACGCTGAAGACGGAGGGCTGGCGGCTGCGCTCCTCCTCGCTGAAGACGCCGGCCGGGCGGCGTATCAGGGCGGTGACACGCCCGGCGGTGACCTCCAGCCCGACCAGCGCCTCGTGCCCGTCCAGAGCGCGGGCGACGGCGGGCAGAAGCAGCCGGCCGCGCGGGTTCAGCGCGTCGATGCGCACGGCACGGCCGCGCGCGGTCACCGACAGCGGCGGATCGACGAACCCCAGCGCCTGACGCCGGTAGCGGCCGGGCGCCTCCACCCCGCCCGACAGCAGCAGGCCGCGCCGCTCGTCGAGCGCGGTCACGAGCGCATCGACCGACTCGGCGATCGCCATCGGCTCGGCGGTGCGGCGCAGACCAAGACCACCGCCGGTGACGGCGGCGACGGGGTCGAGGAAGGCGGGGTCGGCGAGGAACAGGTGGGACGGGATCATGACGGCGGTGCTCCGGTTCGGGCGTCTTGTCGGTGACGCCACCCGGTGCTTCCGCCTGCCTGTCCGTTCTTCCGCTGGATGACCCGCTGTGTCGGGTCAGGAAAAAGGCCGCTCCGGATGCACCGGGCGGCCTTTCGTTCTCAATCCACGCTTACGCGCATTGCCAGGCCGGCCCGTGGGAGACGGGCCACCACCAATGCTGCGACAGGAGGGGCGAGGACATGTTCATGGCTGCAACCGCACCACAGGGCGGGGTTGCCTGTCAAGCATTCCCTGTCAGGCTCCATCCCGCGGCGGGGCGACGGCGTAGCTGCTGAGATCCTCCTTGCGGCGCTCGTCCGACGGCAGGCGACCCTTGACCAGGAAGCTGATGTTCTCCGCCACGTTGGTGGCGTGGTCACCGATGCGCTCGATCGACTTGGCGGCGAACAGCAGATGGGTGCAGCCGGTGATCTGCGCCGGCGTCTCCATCATGTAGGTCAGGAATTCACGGAACAGAGCGGTGTAGGCGGCATCGACCTCCCCGTCGCAATCGCGGACGGATGCGGCGAGGTCGGCGTCCTGTTCGGTGTAGGCGCGGCGCATGTCGCCGATCATCGCCTGCACCATCCGGCCCATGCGGACCAGCGAGGCCACCGGCGGCGCCACCGGCAGGGTGGCCAGCGTGACCGCCCGCTTGGCGACCGATCCGGCGAAGTCGCCCATGCGCTCCAGGTTCGAGGCGATCTTCAGCGCTGCGACGATCTCGCGCAGGTCCTTCGCCATCGGCTGGCGCAGGGCCAGCAGGCGGACGGTCATCGCCTCCACCTCCATCTCCAGCCGGTCGATCTCGGCGTCGCCCTTCAGCACCTCGCCCGCGATCTCGGCGTCGGGACCGGCCAGCGAATCGAGCGCCAGCCCGACCTGGCGCTCCACCAGTTCGCCCATCCGGTCGATGGCGCTGCGCAGGGCCGCCAGTTCTGTATCGAAAGCCGCAAGCGTGTGTCCACCCGACATGATCCCCAACTCCCCTATATGACTGGGCTGTTGCAGGCGGTACTGCGCCCGGTGCCCCGCAGATGGGGCCCGGTGCCGCCCGCGCCAAGCCGCCTCTGCACTGGAGGCGACTTTAACCTTTGGCATAGATTATTTCCGGACACTGGTCTATCGATGGACCACGCAACCATGCAGACCGGGCAGGACCGATGACACCGCACGAGTTGGTTGCCGTGCTGGAAAAGCACGAGCGCTGGCTGAAGAACAAGTCGGGCGGTTCGCGCGCCAACCTGACCATGGCGAACATGGAAGGCTCGAACCTGTCCGGGGTGAACCTGGCGCAGGGCAAGCTGTCCGGCGCCAACCTGTCCCATTGCGACCTGTCCAACGCCAATCTCAGCACCGCCGACCTGTTCGCCGCCCATCTGACGAAGGCGGATCTGTCCGGCTGCAACCTGTACCGCGCCGATTTGCGCGGCGCCCACATGCGCGGCGCCAAGCTGAAACGCGCCATCCTGCGCGAAGCCGACCTGCGCGGCGGCGCCCTGCTGTATGGCGGACAGGGCGGCAAGAGCGGCAAGGGGCTGGACTTCGTCCGGTCCGACCTGTCGGGAACCGATTTCGACGACGCATCGCTGACCAACGCCAACCTGTCGGGCGCCGACCTGACCGACGTGTCGATGAACGGGGCGGATTGCGAGGGCGCGCTGCTGACCGGCGCCACGCTGATGCGCGCCAGCATGAAGAGCTGCAATCTCGCCCGCGCCGACCTGCGCGGCAGCAACCTGTCCGGCGTGAACCTGCAGGGCGCGGTGCTGCGCGACGCGAACCTGACCGGCGCGATGCTGGCCGGCGCCAACCTGCGCAACGCCGATCTGCAGGGCGCCAAGCTGGAGGGTGCCGATCTGGCCGGGGCCGACACCACCGGCGCCAATCTGGCCCGGTCGGCGGATAATTTCTCCGTCCAGATCCAGCAGGCCCTGCACAGCCATTACACCTGGATCAACACCAACGGCACCATGGGGGCGCGGGCCGACCTGACCGGCACCGACCTCAGCCACATCGACCTGACGGGCGTGAACCTGTCGGGCGCCAACCTGAAGCGGGCCAACCTCAGCGGCGCCAAGATGCGCGAGGCGCTGCTGATCATGTGCGACATCTCCGAAGCGGTGCTGGCCGACGCCGACTTCAGCGCGGCGATCCTGGACGGCGCCAATCTGCGCGGCGCCAACATGGACGGGATCCGGCTGGACGGAGCGGGAGTCGGCTGGGTCGACATCAAGGGACCGGACGGCCAGCCGACCGGACGACTTTGGGCAGCGAACCTGACCGGAGCGCGGCTGACCGGCAGTTCCTGCGTCCGCACCAACCTGCGCGGGGCCAACCTGTCGGACTGCGACTTCAGCAATGCCAACCTGACCGGGGCGATCCTGAGCGACGCCAACATCCGCGACGCGAAGTTCTCCGGCGCCAACCTGACCGGCGCCAGCCTGCCGCCGCCGCCGGATCCGGATGACGATTGATCCGACGGCATGTGATCTGGCGGCATGTGATCTGGCGGCGTGTGATCTGGACGGCGATTGATCCGCCGAAGCGGCGACGGCTGTCTGCCGCCGCCGGCCCTACCCTTCCTCGCTCTCGCGGGCGGCCGCGCAGGCGGCATTCAGGTTGGCACCGACGCGGCGCAGCACGTCCAGCGTCACGTCCAGTTCCTCCGGCGCGATGCCGTCGATGGCGATCTGGGCGATCTCGGACGCGCTGGGCATCATCGTCTCGCGCAGCGCCCGGCCCTTGTCCGTCAGGAAGACGTTCATCTTGCGGCGGTCGTGGCTGTTGCGGACACGCTGGACGAGCCCCTGCGCCTCCATCACGTTGACCGCGGTGACGGTGGTTGGCTCCATCATGCCGACGCGGTGGCTCAACTCCCGCTGGGTCAGGCCGTCCTCCTCCCACAAGGCGCGCAGGAAGAACCATTGCCCCATGCTGACCCCCGACCGCGCGATGCGCGTCTGCAGGGCGCGGGCGAAAGCGCGATTCACTTCCCGGACGACGAACGATAAAGCACCATCGGCCGAACCGGCCGCGTCCTCCGACTCGCCGGGGCGTTCAGGCCCCCACCCCTTGACAGACGCCTCCATACCGACAATCTCTCTGCCGTCGTTCCCGTGGCCGCAACCATCCACGCCGACCGGCCCCGACCGCCGGGCAGTCACCTGTCGAGGCGACGCTGCGGCATCGTGTCCGTCGGGTCCATGCCAGTCTGGTAACACCACCTTGACACGAGCGGGCATGGCTGCGTCATCCAATCATAACGTGTTGTGTGCAAAGCGCAAATCAATTGCGCGCCCCGTGACCGCCGACATGCAATGATATGTCACCCCGGAGGCGCCAAATCGCCGTAAGCGTAAACAGAACCTCCAGCCCGACTCTTCGCATGGCCGCCTTGTGTCACGCCCATCTTTTTGGCGCCGTGGACAGGCACCATATCCGCATATGATGATCGACATGATGATTGCCGATTGGATCGGTTTTATTTGACAGTTCGTGCAGCACGGACCCGGCAATGTGAATATTTCGCTAAATTGTTGATAAATCCCTTCCAACTGCTTGTATTCGCCGCGACCTTTGGTCACACACCTCTCGACCCGTCTTCCACAGGAGCCCCGAACCCGCAATGACCGCTTCGACGACCGTTCCCTCGTCCCGTACCGTCACCGTCGCCGCCACCCAGATGGCCTGCAGCTGGGACCGTGCCGCCAACGTCGACGGCGTCGAATCGCTGATTCGCGAGGCCGCCGCCAAGGGCGCGCAGATCATCCTGCCGCAGGAGCTGTTCGAGACCCCCTATTTCTGCAAGGACCAGAAGCAGTCGCTGTTCGAACTGGCCGCTCCCGCCGAGGGGCATCCGGTGATCGAACGGATGCAGGCGCTGGCCCGCGAGTTGTCGGTGGTGATTCCCGTCAGCTTCTTCGAGAAGGCGCGCAACGCCTATTACAACTCGATGGCCATGGTCGATGCCGACGGCAGCCTGCTGGGCGTCTACCGCAAGTCCCACATCCCCGACGGCCCCGGCTATCAGGAGAAGTTCTATTTCAGCCCCGGCGACACCGGCATCCAGGTGTTCAAGACCCGCTACGCCACCGTCGGCTGCGCCATCTGCTGGGACCAGTGGTTCCCGGAGACCGCCCGCGTCATGGCGCTGAAGGGGGCGGAGGTTCTGCTCTATCCCACCGCCATCGGGTCGGAGCCGCAGGATTCCACCATCGACAGCCAGGGTCATTGGACGCGGGTGATGCAGGGCCATGCCGGCGCCAACCTGATGCCATTGGTCGCCTCCAACCGCGTCGGGGTGGAGCAGGGGGAAAGCTGCGCGCTGACCTTCTACGGCTCGTCCTTCATCGCCGGGCCGCAGGGGGAGATCGTGGCGCAGGCCGACCGTGAGAGCCGGACGGTGCTGACCGCGACCTTCGACCTTGACCGGATCGCGGCACAGCGCGCCTCCTGGGGCCTCTTCCGCGACCGCCGTCCCGAGCTGTACGGCGCCCTGCTGACGCTAGACGGCGAGACGACTCCGCGTCGCTGATCGGATCGGGAGGGGGAATCTGGAACGGCGGCCGGTGCCGACGCCGCGCGGCGTCAGACCGTCAGCCCCCTCCCCGCTCCGGCGGAATTGCCCAGGGCCTGCGCCGCGCCATAGGCGGCAGCCGCCCGTCCGGAGGCGGTGTCCCCACCTTGTCGGCGCTGTTCCGACTGGGCCTGCAGCTTCGCGGCGTCCGCCTGGGCCGCGACGCGCAAATCCTGCGGTGACGGGTCGGCCGGGGCAAGGGCCGCGGCCTTCACCTGCTCCATCTTGGCGACGGTGGCGGCCGGCTCCGATTCGGGGCTGACGTCGATCGGCACCTCGCCGGCGGTGGCGTAGTTCTTGCCGTCCGGCCCGCGGGTGAAGGTGAAGGAGGAGCCGCCGGCCTGGGCGCCGCCGGCCGCCTGATGCGCCGCCTCGTGCTGGCGGACGCTGGTGTCGGCCTGCTTGAGCTTCTGGACCTGCTGCTGCGCCGCGTCGGACAGGGTGACGGTGTCGGTGGAGCCGCCGCCCTGGCCCTTTCCTTCGGCAATGCCCTTCCCGCCGCCCGACGCGTCCTTTCCATCCCGCCGCAGCGGCTGGCTGCGTGGGGCGGCATAGGTCCCGATGGACGGGCTGGTGATGGACAGGTCGGCAGCCACCGCCCTCACCCTCAAGAAAAAAGGCCGAACTTCCCTTCAATTTAGGACGATTCGGCCGCACCGGCAACGGTGCGACCGCCGTTGCGCCGCGATTGCCACCCCCGACCCCGCTCTATTCAGCCCTGCTCGAAACCGGTCAGGACGTTGGCGACATTCACGCCGAGGTCGTCGACGGCATAGCCGCCCTCCATCACGAACAGGGTCGGCAGGCCGATGGCGGCGATTCCCGCCCCCATGCGCAGGAAATCCTCCGACAACAGCCGGAAGCGGGAGATCGGGTCGCCGCCATAGGTGTCCGCCCCCAGCGACAGCACCAGCGCGTCGGCACCGAATGCGCGGATGCGCGCCGCCGCGGCAGCCAGCGCCTGAGCATAGCGGTCCCAATCGGTCCCCCAGGGCAGCGTCAGGTTCAGGTTCGCTCCCTCCCCCGCCCCGGCTCCGGTCTCGTCGGCATGGCCGCAGAAATAGGGGAATTCGTCCGCCGGATCGGCATGGATCGACACGAACAGCACGTCGCCGCGCTCCCAGAAAATCTCCTGCGTGCCGTTGCCGTGGTGATAGTCGACGTCCAGCACCGCCACCCGGGCGGCCCCGCCGTCCCGCAGCGACTGCGCCGCAATCGCAGCGTTGTTCAGGAAGCAATAGCCGCCGTAGAAGGCATGGCCGGCATGGTGTCCGGGCGGACGGCACAGGGCGAAGGCGCTGCGCTCGCCGGCCCTCAGGCGGTCGGCGCCGGTCAGCGCGCTGTCGGCGGCGGCGGTGGCGGCCCTCCAGGTGCCGGCGGTGATCGGCGTCCCGGCATCGAAGGAATAGAAGCCGAGTCGCCCGTCGATGGAGCGCGGCACCCGGCGCCGCGACATGCCCGGCGCCACCCAGTTCAGCGGCAGCGCGTCGATGTCGGCGCCATGTTCCTCCACCCAGTCGTCCCAGGCGGTCCGCAGGAAGGTGAGATAGCCGGCGTCATGCACGCGTTCCAGCGGCCCGATGCCGTGACGGGTGGGTTCCACGATCGGGCCCAGTTCCACCGCCTCGATCCGCGCCCGGACGATATCGGCACGGGCAGGCTTCTCGTAGCAGGGGACGAGCTGGCCGTCGTTTAGTTCGGACCGGCCGGCCTGCAGCCGATGCTCTTCGCTGTGAATGACGATCACGCCACTGGTTTCCTTGACTGTTCCACGACTGTTCCGCTGCCAGGAGCCGTCCGGGCCGGCACATGTCCGGTCCATCATAGCCCTGCCGAAGCGACGGCGGATGATGCCCTTTTGCATGGCGACCCGGATGCGGACCATTGCCTTTCGGCCGAATACACACAATAGTGTTCATTACCTATCGCTCGCGCTGTGCGAGTGGTGGATTGGGCTATTGGACATCGATGCTGGCTGCTGCGTGCAGGATATTCGCCCGACTGGCGCCGGGGGCGGTGCCGATTCTGTGGACGTGCGCCGTGTTGGCCGCAGGGCCGACGCGAGGCGATTCTCCATCGCCGCAGCTTCCGGCTTCCCTCCATGCGGGCTCTTCCGCTTCCCCCCTCGAAGCCGCCTTCTCGTCCCGCGCCGGCGAGCCGCTGCGCCAATTCGGATATGACCTTTTCGTCCCTGGCACTGATGCCGCGGGGTCGGACGCGGCCCCCGGCGCCATCCAGGGCGATTACGTGCTGAACACCGGCGACGCAGTCCTGGTGACCCTGCGCGGCCAGAAATCCTTCAGCAAGCGCTTCACCGTCGACCGCAACGGTCAGCTGGTGGTGGACGACCTGCGCCCGCTGACCGCCGCCGGCCTGACGCTGGATGCCCTGCGTCGGGACCTTGCCGCCGCCACTGCCGCCACATGGCCGAGCACCGACGCCTTCGCCTCGCTGGCGGAGGTGCGGCGGATCGGCGTTCTGGTCACCGGCGCCGTCCGCCGGCCGGGCCGGCAGGAAATCAGCGCCTTCGCCACCGCGCTGGACGCCCTGTCCGCGGCCGGCGGGGTGGAGCGTGGCGGCAGCCTGCGCGCCGTCCGGCTGATGCGGGCGGGCGGCAGCGTGACCATCGACCTCTACGCCCTGCAGATCGCCGGCGCCTCCGGCAATGCGGACCTGCCGCTGCGCGACGGTGATCGCCTGTTCGTCCCGCCGCTGGGCGCCACGGTCGCTGTCGCCGGCCCGGTGAAGCGGCCGGGTATCTACGAACTTCCGCCCGGCGGCGGCCCGCTGTCCGCAACGGAGTTGCGCGACCTTGCCGGCGGCTCGCTGCGGCCCGGCCAGGGGCGGCTCGTCCGGTTCGGCATCGGTCCCGCCGGTGAGGAGACGACGGAGGAGGTCGCGGACGCCGACGCCAGGCGCTTCGGTGACGGCGACCTGCTGCTGCTCGCCCCGCAGCGCGAGGACCGCCGTGGCGAGGTGCGGCTGGAGGGGCATGTCCTGCGGCCCGGACCGCGTGCCTGGAGCCGGGCGAAGACGTTGCCCGGACTGATGTCCCGAACCGATCTGCGTCCCGATCCCTATCTGCCCTTCGCCGCCCTGGAAAGCACCATCCCCGCCACCGGCGCGCGTTCCCTGCGGCCGGTCGCCCTGTCCGCCGTGCTGAATGGCAAGGACCGCCGCGACTTGGCCGAAGGCGACACGCTGTATGTGCTGGGGGCGGCGGACGTCGATTTCCTGACCTCGGAGCCGGTGCTGACCATCCTGCGCGGCGACCGGCAGCCGCCGCAGGATGCCTGCCCCGGACTGGTCGCGCTGGCCAGGACGCTGGCGGCGGAACCGGATGGGCCGCTCGCCACCGGGCCGCAGGCACGCGCCGCAGCCACGCTGACCGGTGCCCGCACGCCCTGTCCGCCGCTGTTCGCCGCGGTGCCCGACCTGCTGCCGCTGGCCCTGCGCCATTCGGTTCTGCGCCTGACCGGCGTGCCGCGCCCCGGTTTCTATCCGGTGGCCGACGGGACGGAAGGCGCCGACGCCCGCGAGACCATCGTCGAGTCGGAGGCGCCGCGGTACGAGTTGATCGGCCATGTCCGTCACCCCGGCACCCGCCGGCTGTCCGCCGGAACCACGCTGCGCAAGGCATTGGCCGACGGCAAGCTGTTGAAGCGCGATGTTTATCCGCTGCTGGGCATCGTCGAGCGATACGACCGGCGAACCCTGACCAGGCTCTATCTGCCCTTTTCTCCGCAGGAGGTTGCCGCCGGGCGGGCGGACCGCGGACTGGCCGACGGCGACCGCATCCACCTGTTCGCCGCCGACGACATCCGCAGCCTGGAAAAGCCGACCGCGGCGGCGGCCGACGACAAGACGAACGGCGAAAGCGAACCGCCGATGCTGGCGGCCGTGCTTGATCCCGCCATCGTCGCGGTGGTCGGCGAGCGGACGGTCCAGGTGCGCGGCGCGGTGCGCGATCCCGGCGGCTACCCGGTCGCCGACCGCACGCCGCTGGCCTCGCTGATCGCCGCCGCCGGCGGGCTGTCCGCCGATGCCGACCCGGCGGTGGCGGAACTGACCGCCGTCAACGGCACACGCAGCAGCATCGACCTCGCCCGCGATGGATCCCGATCGGTCGGGCCCGGCGATGCGCTGCGGATCAATCCGCGGCCACAGGCGCTGGAATCGCGTGCCGTGGCCATCGAAGGGGCGGTGCGCCGTCCCGGCCGCTATGACATCGGACGCGGCGAGACGCTGTCATCGCTGATCGCGCGGGCCGGCGGCCTGCTGGACGACGCCTATCCCGCCGGGGCGGTGTTGACCCGCGAGAGCGAGCGCCGCCGCGAGAAGGAACAGTTCCAGCGGCAGGCGCGCGAGCTGGAACGGACGCTGGCGCTGGAGGTGGAGAAAGGCGAGCCGGTGAAGGCGGAGAATGTCGCGCTGGCCCGCCAGCTCGCGGCCCAGCTCCGCGGCGCCGATCCGCTCGGCCGCGTGGTGGTCGAGGCGGATCCCGCCGTCCTTCGCGGCCGGCCGGAGCTGGACCCTCTTCTGGAGCCCGACGACCGCATCCTGATCCCGAAACGGCCATTGACCGTGGCGGTCTCGGGCGAGGTGCTGCACCCCACCGCCGCGCAGTTCGTCAGCGGCAAGACGGCGGAGGATTATCTCGGCGAGGCCGGCGGCGCCACCCGCGATGCCGACACCGGCCGCAGCTTCCTGGTCCTTCCCGACGGGCGGGCACGGCCGCTGGCACTGTCCTCCTGGAACCATCGGGTCGACGCGATTCCTCCGGGTTCGATCCTGGTGGTGCCGCGCGATCCGCGCCCCTTCGACGGGCTGGACGCCACCAAGGCGATCGGCAACATCCTGAGCCAGCTGGCGATCACCGCCGCCTCGATCTCGGTGATCACGCGATGATGGCGCCCAACCCTCCCCGCCTCGCCATCCTGACGGTGGTCCGCAACGACCGCGCCGGGCTGGCCGACACCTATGACAGCCTGCGTGGGCAGTTGGACCGCGATGTCGTCTGGCTGGTGGCCGATGGCGCCTCCACCGACGGAACCGCGGAGTGGCTGGCCGCCCATGCCGATATTCCCACCTGGTGGCGGTCGTCCACCGACTCGGGGCTGTACGACGCGATGAACGACCTGCTCGACGCTGCCCGCCGGCTCGGCTGCAGCCATGCCCTGTTTCTGAACGCCGGCGACCGGCTGGCGGCGGCGGACAGCGCGCGTCGCCTGCTGCGGGTCATCGCCCGGCACCCCGGCTGCGCCCTTCTCTACGGCGATGCGCTGGAGCGGCAGGGGGACGGACGTATCCTCCTGAAGCGCGCCCGGTCACACCGCTGGGCGCCGCTGGGTATGTTCACCCACCATCAGGCCATGATCTACCGGGTTTCCGCTCTGGCTGACCTTCGCTTCGACCCCCGCTATCGGATCGCGGCCGATTACGCCTTCACGCTTGCCGTCCTCGGCCTCGGCGAGGCGGTGCGGCTGAGCTGGCCCGTCTGCCTGTTCGCCCCCGGCGGCCTGTCGCAACGCGATGCCGCCGCCGGCCGGCGGGAACAGTCCGCGATTCGCCGACGCCATTACCGCTGTGGAGCGGCAGGCGTGGCGGCCGTCGCCGCGGCTCAGCGAGTCGCACTGGCAGTGCGGCATCATTTCCCTTCAGCATACGCGAAATTACGTTTCCGCCGCCCGGAAACATAACGTCTTTTATATATGTCCCTCCACTTCCACCCGAACGGGCCATTGATACGCACAAATGGTTGCATAGAATTTACTTTCTGAACTAAGCATTCTCGCGGCGCCTTCCCTCCGGCTTTCCCTTCGAGGTACGACTTATGAGCGCGACCAAGACCAAACTCGCCCCCGCCCACACCCTGTCGCGCCGCGGCGAAGGTCCCAACCCCATCGACATCCATGTCGGCGCCCGCCTGCGGCTTCGCCGCACCCTGCTCGGCCTGAGTCAGGAGAAACTGGGCGAGGCGGTCGGGATCACCTTCCAGCAGTTGCAGAAGTATGAGCGCGGGTCGAACCGCATCAGCGCCAGCCGCCTTTACAACCTTTCGCAGGTCCTGGGCGTGCCGGTCAGCTACTTTTTCGACGACATGCCGTCGCCCGACCAGATCACCGCCGAGTCCCCTGCCGAGAGCATGAGCGAGACCGACGAATTCGAATCGATGGCGCGTCGCGAGACCCTGGAACTGGTCCGGGCCTATTACCGGATCGAGGATCCGGGCGTGCGCAAGCGCACCTTCGACCTGCTGAAGGCGCTGGGCGGCGACCGCATCGCATTGCTCGAGGAGTAAGGATCGCTCCCCGGTCGCACGATCGGTGGATTTTCAGGAAAGGTACCGACCGACGGGAAACGGGCTGCCGCCTCCCGCACCTGTGCGGCCGACCGCATCTTGAACCCGACCTGCCAATAGTAGAACGCGCGCGACAGCGCGTGGTCGAGCCCTGCTGCGCCATCGATGAACCCCAGGCGCAGCACATAGGCATGCAGGAAGGCCCAGAGCGGCCGGCCGGGCAGGCGCTGGAACAGCCGCTTCTGTGCCCGCCGGCCCGCGATTCCGCACAGGCGCTTGGAGCGTGACGGGGCGATGTCCGGCTCGCCATCGATCAGCCGCTCCATCCGGCCATCGGCGCGCAGGGCCGCTTCCCAATCGGAATAGCGGTTGTGGCGGTCGAACCAGGCCGAGAGCGGCTTGGCGTCGTCATGGTGCATCGGCTGGCGCAGCCGGCCGGTCGTGCCGGCAACCTGCGGCTGGTAATGCCCCTCCACCTCCCACATGGACGCGACATCCAGGTCGGGCGGTTCGGGAAAGCGCACACGCCGCCGGTGGACCAGAGCCAGCTTGCGGTTCCAGCAGCCGAACCGCAGGGGGCGGCCATGGACGACCGGCCGGCCGTCGATCCAATAGGCGGCATGGCGCGGTCCGTCGGCTGAGGACGCCGCCATCAGGCGGGCAATCTCCTCCACCAGTTCCGCGGTCGGCCGTTCGTCCGCATCGACGAACAGAACCCAGTCATGGGCAAAGGGCAGAGTGTCCAGACACCACTGCTTCTTCTTGGGATAGCGGCCATTCCAGCGGAATGGCACCAGCTGCGCGCCGTGGGACAGGGCGATGTCCGGCGTCCCGTCGCCGCTGCCGCTGTCAACCACGAAGCATTCGGCGAAAAGGGCGAGCGACGGCAGGCAAACGGGCAGGTTCGCCGCCTCGTTGCGCGTCATCACCACGACCGAGACCGGAATGGCGGAGACCGGAATGGCCGTCACGGCACCGCCTCCACGCCGATGCCCTGGTCCTTCAGCGCCTGGCGCGCCGACAGGCCGAAGGCGGCGGCGACCAGCCCGACCAGCCCGGCCAGCGGCACCACGACGGCAGGATTGGGCCAATCCGGCAGGGCGCCGGCGGTCGGCGGCTGGATCAGGTCCGCGGCAAAGGGCAGGTCGACGCCGATCATCATCGCCACCCGCTCCTGGTCGAGCAGCAGGTCGCTCAGTGCCTGCCGGTGCTCCGCCACGGTGACGGCGCCGAGCCGGAGCTTGATGTGGGCGATCTGCGCGGCACTGCGCCGGGCCGCTTCGGCCCGCAGATGGGCGTCGGTTGCCGCGGCGATCCGCCCCAGCAGATCGACCGCCGTCGCCCGGTCGGCGTGGCGGAAGGTGATGCGCCGCATCGGCCCCGACCGCAGCATGTCGACCACCAGCCGTTCGCGCAGGGCCCGCGTCACGCGGTCGCCGTCCGGCTCCACCCAATCCTCGCGTCCGACCAGCGCCAGCAGCCCCCGCTTCAGCATCGGCAGCAGCCCCGGCGGCGGTCGCCAGCGCCCCTCCTCCGCATCCCAGCGGTCGGGGAATAGGGCACGCAGGATGTCGGGGTCGCGCGCCAGACGCTCGGCAACCGGACCCGATCCGAACAATTCCAGATAGCGGGCGAAGTCCGACAGCGATTCGTCACCCGCCCCCGGTTCGGCGACACCGGCGGAGTCCCGGCCGCTCAGAGTCGGCACCCGGGCGCCCATCGCGGCCGATCCGACTCGCGCCGTCGGCCCGATCACCATCGCCGCGGTATAGGCCGGCGTCACCGTCCACAGCCCCGCCATTGCCAGCGCCAGCCCGCCCAACCAGCCGGCCAGCAACCAGCGCCACCCCATCCGCAAGGTGCGAACGAAGGCGCGCAGGTCGCCCTCCCCGCCCGACGGGGGCAGGACCAGGGTCAGGGCCTGCGGCTGGGGCCGGCGTTGGCTTGGTGAGGTGATGCCGTCAGGCATGGGGCAGCGGCCTTCCCATCACCGGCGGGGCAAGCTTGCGTTCCGCCACAAGGCGTTCGGCAATCCCGACGAAGGCCGCGGTGCCCCGGTCGGCGGTCCAGGCGGCGGACAGCCGTGCCGCGCGCGCTCCCTCCGCCGCGCAACGGCCGGGATCGGCAGCATAGGCGCGGATCGCGTCGGCGATGCCCGGACCGTCGAACGGATCGACCACCAGACCGCAGCCCTCGACCAGCGCCGCCGCCTCGCTTCCCGCCGGCCCCAGGAACAGGCAAGGCCGCCCCGCCGCCTGTACTCCGGCCAGCTTGCTCGGCACCAGCATCCCCTCCGCCGCCGGGTCCATCGACACCAGATGCAGATCGGCGGCGGACAGGCACTCCGCCAGCCGCTCGGCCGGCTGCCAGGGATGCCGGCGCAGGTTGCGCAGGCCCCGGTGGCGCGCGGCCTCTTCTACCGAGGCAAATCCCCTCCCCTCCCCGACCAGCAGGAAAAGCACGGCGGGATCGCTGTCCTGCAGCCGGGCCGCGGCCTCCAGAACGCCTTGCATCGGGTGGGCAAGCCCAAGCGTCCCGGAATAGGCGACCAGGAACCGGCCGTCGCCCTCCTCCATGCCCAGCGACCGGCGAAGGCGGTTGCCCTCCTTCGGCAGTGGGCGGATCGCCGGATCGGGCCAGTTCGGCAGCAGGGTCACCCGGCCGGCCGGCACGCCGGCCGTCAGGATACGCTTGCGCATGCAGCGCCCGATGGCGACCACCCCGTCCTGCCGGCGCAAGGCCCGCGCCATGCCATGGCCGGCCATCCGCCGGAGGATCGCCGGCATCCGCACGCCCAACACCGGCAGCAGGTCCGGGTACAGGTCCTGGCACCAGTGCAGCGACGCCGCCCCATGCCGGGCGGCCAGAACCGAACCGGCCAGCGCCAGCAGCGGCGGGTCGGTCATCGTCACCACAAGGTCATGGCGCGGCAGGCGCAAGGCCCGGCCGGTCAGCCGGCACAGCGAATCGAGATAGGCGCGGGCATCCGGCCGCTCCCTCGCCTTCTCCCTGGCCGCAACCATGCCACCGGTTCGGCAAAGCGTTACGCCGGCAGGAGCATGGCAGTCCGACCGCTCCCCGTCCGCGACCACCGTCACCCGCCAGCCTGCATCCGCCATGCGGCCGGAAAGGTCCGACAGGCAACGGCCGGTCGCGCCGCGGTCCGGCGGAAACACCCGGTTGACGAACAGGATGGACGGCGGATCGAACGTCACGGCGCACCGATGCGTGAATTGCACGCGAAAGTATGCATATCCGCTAAGGCGCCGACAACCCCTTCCTGCACTCCGCCGCCACGAGCATCAGCGACAGGATGACGCCGGTGTCGAGATACTTGAAACTGGTGTGGAGGCAGAGCGCCATCAGCAGGGGCGGCACCACCGCAAGGGCCAGCGGCGGATCGGCCCCCAGCAGCCGGCACCAGGGCCAGACCAGCGCCGCCAGATAGGCCCCTAGGGCAATCATGCCGAAAAGCCCGGTCTTCAGCAGGCTGTAGCTGGCCAGCGTGTGGGTGTAGCTGACCCGCCAGCCGCCCACCGCCGGGTTGGCGATGCGCGCCCCCCAGCCGTCGCCGAACAGCAGGGCCCAGGGAGTGGCGACGACATGGTCGATCACCGCCGCGGCTTCCTCCCAACGGGCATTGGCGCCGGTCAGCCGCGTCTTCTCCGCCGCTTGCTGCCATGCGCCGACCAGGGCATCGCCGCCGGCCACCGTCAGCAAGCCGAATCCCAGCAGCAGCGGCAAGGCCAACCACGGCCGCCGCCGCGCCCACCACAGGGCCGTCAGAGCGAGCGACAGCACCGCCAGTCCCAAAGCCGTGCGATGGACCGCGCCGGCCAGCGCGCCAAGGCAAAGCGCACCACCGGCGGCACAGGGAATCGCCGCCATCCAGTACCGGATCCGCCCGCCGACGGCCACCAGCGACAACGACAACGCAGGCAGCAGCACCGCGGCGAACAGCACCGACGGCGCGTTCAGCAGATAGACGCCGCCATCGGCCATCGCCCGCCGTCCGATGGCGCCGAATCCCCAATCGGCCTGCCGCCACCAGCGCAAGGCCAGCAGCAGCCCGGCCATGGTCAGCCCGCCCGCCAGCGCACGCACCGCCCTGTCGCCGCCGCTCCGCAATGCCGGCACCAGAAGCACGGGAAGGAACAGAAAGACCAGCGGCACGACGTCACGCAGGATGTCGGCCGCCTCCCATCCCAGCGCCGCCCCGCGCAGCAGCGGCACCCACAGAAGCCAAGTGAACGCGGCGACCGCCACCGGCATCCAGCGCACATCCGGCTGCACGACGCCCGACGGCGTCCGCAATGCATGACCGCTCGCCACCGCCAGCGGCCATTTCCAGCCGACGGCGGCCAGGATCAGAAGGCCGATGGACAGTTCGACCCCGCGCAAGGCGGGCGGCGCCGGCACGCTGAGGCCGCCATAGAGCAGCAGGGCAGCCACCATTGACAGCGAGCCGAGTCTGCCGGCGACCACCGTCACGACTGGACTCCGGAACGAGAGCCTGGTGGGCTCAGGCCCAGCGCTGCTCGGCGCGGTCCAGGCGGTAGAACAGCCCTTCCTGCGGGCGCAGGCGCAGCGTTCCGGTCAGGGTCAGCGGTTCCCGCGTCGCCGGCAGGGCGATGGCGGTGTGGACGTGAATCATGGTCGCCGGCCCGGGATTCTCGCAGGCGGGACACCCCAGCGGATTGGCGGACAGGATGAAGCGGTTGTGGGTGGCGCCGTCGGTCAGCGGCACCATGAAGCCGCGAACGGTGACCGGCCGGCCGTCCAGTGCCGAAACCTTCACGGGAAATTGCGGATTGCCGGCAAGGCCGCCGAACCGCACGGTGCCCAGATCGCGCCAGATCGCCGTTGTTTCGTCCAGCGGCAGGTGGAAGGGGCCGGCGGGATGGCTCGGCGCATCCGCCGATCCGGCGGCCCAAACGGCCCAGCCGGCGACGGGAGCGAGCGCAAGCGGCAACAGAATCTGGCGCCGGCCGGGCATGGCCGTGCCCAGGGCCGCACCAAAACGGGTGGCGGTGTTCATGGTCGCTTCTCCCCTGCTGCGTTGCTTCGTCACCGGGGCTGCGAAATCGGGGCGCCGTGTGTTGTGGAAGTCTTTGGTCCGGTCGCCAGGGAACAGCTTTGTCCGGTGCGGGGCGACGCCTTCTGCCGGGCGGTCGCCGATTGCGCGAAAGTCTCCGGCAAGCGCGGCCCGCGGTCAACCGGCAATTCTCTGGAACGCTCGCGGAATACAGGCGCGTTAGGACAGGTTTCTCGCGGCACGCTATCCCGGCGCATTCAAAAAAACGCAATCTGTTTGACGGGGTGCGGCACCGCACTCCATAGTCCCAGCACTGGCCGTGCCGCACTGCACACAGTCCCGCGCAAGCCGTTCCGATGACGAGACGAGCCATGGAAACCTTTCGCTTCCAGCCGGGCGAAACCCCGGTCCTGCTCAGCATTCCGCATGTCGGGACGATGATTCCGCCGGACATCGCAGCCACGATGACGCCGGAAGGGCTGACCCAGCCCGACGTCGACCGCCACCTGGACCGGTTGTACCACTTCGCCCCCGCGCTCGGAATCGGTTTTCTGACGGCGCTGTGTTCGCGTTACGTGGTGGACCTGAATCGCGACCCCGACGGTGCGATGGCGCAGCCGGGCCTCGACCCGACCGAAATCTGCCCGCTGACCACCTTCGACCATCAGCCGATCTATCAGCCGGGGCGGGAACCCGACCAGGCGGAGATCGACCGGCGGGTCGGCGCCTATTGGCGCCCCTACCACGAGCAGCTGCGCAGCGAGCTGCGTGCGCTCCGCGACCGATACGGCGTCGCCGTCCTGTTCGATGCCCATTCGGTGCGCAGCCGGGTCCCGCGCTTTTTCGACGGCACCCTGCCCGACTTCAACCTGGGCACCGGCGACGGCAGCAGCACCGCCCAGCCGCTGGTCGTCCGGCTGATGAACGTGCTTTCGGCGTCGGAACGCTATTCGGCCGCGCTGAATGGCCGCCTGCGCGGCGGCTTCATCATCCGCAGCTACGGCCAGCCGGAAGAGAACATCCACGCCATCCAGTTGGAACTGACCCAGTCCACTTATATGGACGAGGATGCGCCCTATCAGTTCCGTCCCGATCTGGCGGCTGAGGTGAAGCCGTCGCTGGAGCGGCTGCTGAGCGTCGTCGTCGAGTGGGCGTGGCAGAAGGCCAGCGGACAGCGGCGTGCGGCGTACCTGTAACACCACCCACGACTCGACCGTTCGGCTTCCACCAAAGAGTGGCCCTTCCCCGTCGCCGGGGAAGGGCCGAAGGACGGCCTGATCGGGGATGGATCAGATCTGGCCGCGCTCGCTGGCCTGACGCATCAGGACATATTGGCGCATCATCTGGTTGCGGAAGCGGTAGCGCTCCAGTCCCGGCTCCACCACCGGGGCCAGGATGCCGCCATGGTCTTCCCGCGTCAGGCGCTTCAGCAGGTCGAGCGTCGCGGCGCTCGGCAACTCGCCGCTGTCGCCCGCCAGATCGTTGGGATCGAACACGCCATAGGCGTCGGCCGGGCACAGCGCCGCAGCCAGCAGCGCATCCTCCAACTCGGCCCGGCGGTCGGCGGCCAGCGCGCGGGCATAGCTTTCGACGATGCCGCGTTCGGCCTCCTGCAGGCAGCGGGCGACGGCGTAGCCGAGATCCGGCCGCTCCACCAGCTTGCTGCCGCGGCTGACGGCACTGCGCGCCGCATGCAGGCCCAGCAGCTGCGCATAGTACGGCAGGCCGCGCACGAATTCGGCGATCCGCCGCACCACGTCGGCGGCGAACTCGATTCCGGCATTCTGCGCCCCCGCCTGGATCAGGCGGCCGATTTCCTGATCGGTCATCAAAGGCAGATGCACCGGCACCAGGGAGCGCTGGATCGACGGATGCTTGCCCAGCAGCTGGTCGAGATTCTCGGCGACGCCGACCACCAGCAGCGTGACGGGGATCGAACTGTCGGTCAGGTTCTTGAACAGCTCCGCCAGCTTGTTGCGGAAATCCTCGTCGGTGACGCGGTCATATTCGTCGAGGATCAGCAGCACATGGGTGGCGTGAATCCCCGACAGCACCTCGTTCAGTTCGGTGACGCTGAAGGCGCCCTCCGGCAGCAACTCGTTGAAGCTGGCGAAGTTGCGCCGCGCCGCGAACGGGTTGTCGAGCGCCGAGCGGTAATAGGTCGAGGGAATCTTCTTCAGGAAGTGCCGGAAGATATCCTCGAAGCTCAGTTCGCCGCTGCAGGTCAGCTTCAGCGACAGATAGCCCGCCTGCCCTGCGATCTTCTCGATCGCGTTGGCGACGGAGGTCTTTCCGCGGCCACGGTCGCCATAGAGGATGACGTGCGCCCGTTCTTCCTCGATGGCCGAGATGATGCGGCGCAGGGTGTCGTTGCGGCCGATGAACAGGCCGTTCAGCTGCTGCTTCGGCCGGGTCGGGGTGAAGGCTTCGCGCAGAAGTCCGTTCAGCTCCGGCGTCAGGCCCTTCAGCATCGCCGGCGCGTTGGCGCCGCCATTGGCCCCGAAGCCGCCGCGGTAGCCGCCATTGACCGACATGGTGAAGCGCGGCAGGTCGTGCTCGCCGTCGGCATCACGGCCGCCGGGCTGCGGGAACATGTAGCCGCGGCGGTCGCCGGTGGCCTCGTTGTCGATGACGTCGGGCAGACGCGGGGCGGCAGGGCCTCGCATCGCCTCGAACCCTGCCCGTCCACCGACAGGCCCACCAACAGGATTTCCACCCGCATTGCCGTCGACCGGACGCAGATGGAGCCCGCCGGGCCGGGCAATTCCCGGCGCGTTGGAAAATCCGCCGGCTCCCGGTCCGTTCATACTCCCGGCGGTCATGCCGGGTCCTCCGGTCAACGGGCCAGACCCGAGACCCCCGCCGGTGATGCCGGGACTACCCATGCCGGCAGCGCCGGCAGCCGGCAGTCGCTCGTCCGCCATGGCGGCCGATCGACGCTTTCGAAAGAAATTCCGCATCCGTCCCAATCCCCACGCGTTGTCGGCGTTCGCGGAACCGGCCCCCTTTCGGCTTCTCTGATGGGCCAGGGACGGTTCCGCGTGTTCCCGATGTAAGCGTTGTGCCGGCCGGGGTGGGCTGGGATTTCGGATATAATACCGACGCGGCATCCTCCGTCCGGAGACCTCTTCCGAAGGGTTGCGCCGCCCCACCCTGCCGTGGACCGCATATTGGGCGCTTCGACCATCCTCAACCGATCAGGATCGGTCCGACCGTGGCCCAGCCATAGAGCACCGCCAGGAACAGGGCGAGAGTCACGCACTCACGCAGGAAAGCCAGAACCGACATGCCACCCTCCATTGTTCGCGTCTTGTTCCGATAGAGCTACCAGAACGGACGCGGAACGGCAACCGCACAGTTCCGCCTATGTTCCTGTTATGGACTCAGGTGTTCCATTCCGGACACAGATCGAACGGACAGGTGGTCAGAAAGTTACGTGTCGAAAGCGAGGAGTTTCAGGCGGGATCGGCGTCGTCGTAGCGGATCAGGTCGGTCCAGGCGCGTTCCAGCCGGCGCAGCGTGCGATAGGTGGTTTCGAAATCGGCACCGTCGCTGTCGGTGCGCAAAAGACTGTCGGCACGCATCGCTTCCAGCTTCTTCAGCGCCTCGCAGGTCGCCAGCCCCTGGTCGGACAGCCTGAGCCGGGCGGCCCGGCGGTCGCGCTGGGACGGGCTGCGGTCGACATAGCCGGCCTCCACCAGATGCTTCAGATTGTAGGAGGCGTTGGAGCCGAGGTAATAGCCGCGCTCCAGCAGGTCGCGGACCGAAAGCTCCTCGGTTCCGATGTGCAGCAGCATCAGCGC
Organism: Azospirillum oryzae; assembly: GCF_008364795.1. Lineage (GTDB taxonomy): Bacteria > Pseudomonadota > Alphaproteobacteria > Azospirillales > Azospirillaceae > Azospirillum > Azospirillum oryzae. Next base: position 542,963 of record NZ_VTTM01000001.1, read on the forward strand.
CTGCGTCGGGCTGAGGTCGGTCACGCCGATACGGGCCAGTTCCATCCGAAGCACGTCCAGGAAGCGCCGGGTGATGCTTTCCATGACGCGGCCAAGGTCGGTGTAGACCGCGGGGGCCGCCACACTCTGCTGCATGCTCATCATTCCTGTGCCAGTGGCCTGCAAAAGCCCAAATGCTTTGCAAACGCCGTTATCCGGTTGGCGCGGCACTGTCCCGTGCCTGCCGACCGGCGGACCGGGGAAAGGGTGCCTCGACACCCCTTCCCGTCGCCGTTTCTTAATGGCCTGTGACGATGGGCGGATTTTGTAGCGAATTGGAGGGACAAACTTGAGACGCGGGGGTGTTCCGGCCCCCGCCGCCTGCAATAACCGGCAGATTACATGGTGCCCGGAAAGGCTCCGCCATCCAGAAGGATGTTCTGCCCGGTCATGAATCCGGACTGGGCGCCACAGAGAAAGGCACAGGCGGCCCCGAATTCCTCCGGATCGCCGAATCGGCCGGACGGGTTCGTCTTGCGGCGCAGATCCATCTCTTCGTCAATGCTGCGGCCGGCGGCCTTGGCTCCGCCTTCCATCGTCTTGCGCAGACGGTCGGTCTCGAAGGGACCGGGCAGCAGGTTGTTGATCGTGACGTTGTGCTTCACCGTCTGCCGCGACAGGCCGGCGACGAAGCCGGTCAGGCCGGTGCGCGCGCCGTTCGACAGACCGAGAATCGGGATCGGCGCCTTCACCGCGGCGGAGGTGATGTTGACGATCCGGCCGAAGCGGCGGGACATCATGCCGTCCACCGTCGCCTTGATCAGGAAGATCGGCGCCAGCATGTTGGCGTCCAGCGCGCGAATCCAGTCGTCGCGGTCCCAATCGTGGAAATCGCCCGGCGGCGGACCGCCGGCATTGTTGACGAGGATGTCGGGTTCCGGGCAGGCGGCCAGCGCCGCGGCCCGCCCCTCCTCCGTCGCGATGTCTCCGGGGGCGGTGGTGACGGCGACGCCGGTGGCCTTGCGGATATCCTCGGCGGTCGCCTCCAGGGCCTCGGCATTGCGGGCGGTCAGGGTGACGTGAACGCCCTCGCGGGCCAGCGCGAAGGCGCAGGCGCGGCCCAGCCCCTTGCTGGCGGCGCAGACGATGGCACGGCGGCCGGCGATTCCCAAATCCATGGTCGTCTCTTCCCTTACTGAATCTGATGGCCTATTGGCATCAGAGGGTCGTTTTGGAACCGGATCGTTGCGGTTCCGTCCGTTGCAGATCCGAAAGGACTTCGCGCGCCAGCGGCACGGTCACGCCACGATGGGCGGCCAGCGATGCATGGTCCAGCGCCGCCACCAGACGGCGGGCGAAATCCAGTGACCGCTCCATCCGCGCCAGCAGATAGGTGATGACCTCCATCCCCGGCCGCAGCTGGCGGTCTGCGAACAGCTTCACCAGCACCGCGGCCAGCAGCGCATCGTCGGGCGGCCGGACCTCCACCGCCGGTGCGCCCTTGATGCGCGAGCGCAGGTCGGGCAGCCGGGTGCGCCAGCGCGACGGCGCCTTGCGCGACAGCAGAAGCAGATGCCCCTGCTGTTCACGGGCGAGGTTGTAGAGGTGGAACAGCGCTTCTTCCCGCTCGGGCTTGCCGGTGACGGCGTCTGCATCCTCGACCACAACGGCGTTGGCGGGGGCCAGCAGGGACGGCACAACGCCCGAATCGAGGGCATCGCCACGGGTCACCACCGCATGGCTGCGGGCGCGCCAGACCTGGGAGAGATGGGTCTTGCCGCAGCCGGCGGGGCCGAACAGGGTCAGCGCCGGGGCCGGCCAGGACGGCCAGCGGTCCAGCCACGCCACGGCATCGGCGTTGCTGGGCGCCACGAGGAAATCCTCGCAGCCCATCGCCGTCCGGTGCCCGAGGTCGAGCGGTATCTGCGCCGGCAAGCTCATGCGGACACACCCATCAGCGTTCCGCGTCGGTGCCGCGGTAGTACGGGCTCGAGAGATACTGTCGCAACGCGAAGCGGGTCAACACGCCGATCACCGCGGCCACCGGCACCGCCAGCAGCACGCCGACGAAGCCGAACAGGCTGCCGCCGGCCAGCAGCGCGAACATCACCCAGACCGCATGCAGTCCAACCTTGTCGCCGACCAGCTTCGGCGTCAGCACATTGCCTTCCACCGTCTGGCCGAACAGGAAGATGCCGACCACGATGGCGACGCGCCAGAACTCGTCGAATTGCAGCAGGGCGAGACCGGTGCTGGCGACGAAGCCGAACAGGCTGCCGACATAGGGGATGAAGGACAGCAACCCGGCGACGAGACCGATCACCAGACCGAAGTCCAGCCCGGCCGCCGACAGCGCCAGCGCATAGAAGACGCCCAGCACGACGCAGACCGTCGCCTGCCCGCGCACGAATCCGGACAGGGTGACGTTCACCTCGCGCGCCTGCTCGCGCACCGTCTCGGCATGCTGGCGCGGCAGCCACGAATCGACCTTCCCCACCATCAGGTCCCAGTCGCGCATCATGTAGAAGGCGACGATTGGCGTGATGAACATCAGCGTGACGATGTCGAACAGCGCCAGCCCGCCCGACAGGATGCGGGTGACGATGCGGCCGACCAGCCCGGCCACCTCCCCGGCATAGGTGCCGGCGGCGGCGCGCAGCCGCTCGACATCGTCGGCCGGCAGGCGGTGGATGAAGCGGTCGAGCGCCGGGATCAACCGCTCCTTCACCAGCGTGGCGTAGGTCGGCAGCACCTCCAGCAGATGGGAGACCTGCCCCTGCACCAGCGGCAGCAGGAGCAGGGCCATCAGCACCATGACCAGGACGAATCCCAGCAGCACCAGCGTGGTGCCGAGCCAGCGCGGCAGCCTCGCCGCCTCCAGCCGGTCGACCGCCGGGTCGAGCAGATAGGCGATGGCCAGCCCGACCACGAAGGGCAGCAGCATGTCCGACAGCAGCCAAAGCGCCAGGACGAACAGCCCCAGCCCGATCAGCCAGAAGCGGAGCTGCTTGGCCGCCGTCACGGAACGCCGCCGAGCCGGTTGAACAGCAGGGCGCCGCGCCGCGCGTACAGCACGCCGGACAGCACCGTCGTCACCGTGCAGGCGTACACCAGCACATCGACCAGTTCCCACCCGTACAGGCGGATGTCCGGCAGCCCCAGCGCCGGCGGCGCCAGAATCGCGGCGGCCAGCGCGATCTGCACCACCGTGTTCACCTTGCTGACGTAGAGCGGCTGCATCGCCAGCGTCTCCTTCAGGGTGAACAGCAGGATGACTCCACCGATGATCATGATGTCGCGGAACACCACCATCATTGCCAGCCACAGCGGAATCGCGCCGACCCAGGCCAGCGCCACATACACCCCGACGATCAGCGCCTTGTCGGCCAGCGGATCGAGATATCCCCCCAGCACCGTACGCGCGCGGAACATGCGGGCGATGGCGCCGTCCAGCGCATCGGACAGACCGGCGGCGACGAACAGGGCGAAGGCCCATTCCATGTTGCCGGTCAGGATCATGTACATCGCGGCCGGAACCGCCACGATGCGCAGGAACGTGATGATGTTGGGAACGCTCACGGGATGCTCTTGGCCGGCAGCGTGCCCAGGTTGCGCGGCGGTGCGCCCATGGTGGCCGGACCGCCGGCATCCATCGGCGCCGACGGCGCCAGCGACGTCGGCGACGCCATCGGCGAGGCAGCGGAAGGAACCGCACCGGCGGAGGCCGCACCCGACCCGCGCGGCAGCAGGGTCAGCTGCCAATCGGCCGACTGCACCGGCAGCGGCGCCCCCGGATAGCCGGCGGGCGCGGCGGCCGACCGCGCGAATCCGAGATCCTGGCGGGCGAGCGCCTGAGCCAGCTGATCGGGATCGCCGCGATAGGTCAGGGTGATGAGCGCCTCGTTGCGGCTGATCGACATCAGGCTGGTGCGGCTCACCGCGGCAACGGCGGACAGCCGCTTACGCGTCTCCACCCAATCGTTCACCGCGGTCAGCGGAACGCTGACGATGGTGTTCTGCTCCGGCCCGGTGGCGGTGGTGTGCTGGCGCCGCCACGAGTCGTCGATCTGGGTACCGACCGCCGCGACAGCACGGTTCATCAGCTCGTCGGCACTGCCGCCGCTCTTCACCTGAACCGTCTGGCTGTCGCGGGTGCCGTCCAGCCCATAGCGGGTGACGTCCACCGTCAGGCCGCGCGCCGGGTCCGGCCCGTTCGCCGGCATGTCGGTGCGGGCGACCACGACTCCGCCGGCCTTATAGGCCTGGGCGATGCGGGAAAGCGCTTCCGAATTGCCGGCGATCGCGTCCTCGCCGCTGATCGCCTGGGCGTCGGACAGCTCGCCGTCCGGCACCACCAGCGGCACCAGCGACGCGGCGGACTGCCGCGCCTCCCATGCCGCGCGCCAGGGGGTGCGGTCCTGCCACAGGATGGTGCGGCCGTCGCTCTGGGTCACCGGCAGGATGACGAACGGGCGCGACGGCGGCTCGACATATTGGGCGGCGCCGCCGCTCTGGCCGAGCGCGTCGCGCACCGCGTTCGGACGGAAGCGCACGGTGATGGCGCCGACGTATCGGCTGCCCGACACCTTCTCCTCGTCGATCTCGAATCCCTGGACCATCCTGGCGATCTCGTTGTCCGACAGGCGCGGCGGATTGCCTCCGCCGGGAACGAGGCGCCGGTACAGTTCGGCCCAGGCCTTGGCCTGCGCCTCGCGGATCGCCTGATCGCGGATCGTGGTCGGATTGCCGCCGCTGATGTCGACATTCACGCCGGACACGGCGAAGGGATCGGCGGCGGACGAGACGGCGGCCGGCGGCAGGGTACCGGTCTGCGCCCCCGCCGGCCCGGTCATGGTCAGGACCAGAGCGGTGGACATGGCAGCAAGACCGGCGAGGAGCGGCGCGCGGCGGCGGTGGAGCATTGCAAAGCCTTCCGATTCGAGTATGTTCGGCCCGAGCCCAAGGCCCGGTATATAGCTCAGCCCAAGCGAGGATACCATCAGCACCCAGTCCTATAACATGTCCGACGCCTACAAGCAGGCCGGTGTGGACATCGATGCGGGCAACGCGCTTGTCGAAGCGATCAAGCCCCTTGCCCGCTCCACCGCGCGTTCAGGCTCCGACGCGGGCCTGGGCGGTTTCGGCGCGCTGTTCGATCTGCGCGCCGCCGGCTACCAGGATCCGCTTCTGGTCGCGACGACCGACGGTGTCGGCACCAAGCTGAAGGTAGCGATTCTCGCCAACCGTCATGACACGGTCGGCATCGACCTCGTCGCCATGTGCGTCAACGATCTGGTCGTGCAGGGCGCCGAGCCGCTGCTGTTCCTGGATTACTACGCCACCGGCAAGCTCGACGTGGCCGCCGGCCGCGACATCGTCGCCGGCATCGCCGAAGGCTGCCGTCAGGCCGGCTGCGCGCTGGTCGGCGGCGAGACCGCCGAGATGCCGGGAATGTATTCGGAAGGCGATTACGACCTCGCGGGCTTTTCCGTCGGTGCTGTGGAACGCCAGCATGCCCTGACCGGTTCCGCCGTCCAGGCGGGCGACGTGGTTCTCGGCCTCGCCTCCACCGGCGTGCATTCCAACGGTTATTCGCTGGTTCGCAAGCTGGTCGAGAAGTCGGGCCTCGGCTACGACTCCGCCTGCCCGTGGGACGAGTCGAAGACGCTGGGCGAGGCGCTGCTGACGCCGACCCGCATCTATGTGAAGAGCACGCTGAAGGCGGTGCGCGCCGGCACGGTCCGTGCCATGGCCCACATCACCGGCGGCGGCCTGATCGAGAACATTCCGCGCGTCCTGCCCGATGGGCTGGGCGTGGTGCTCGACGCCTCGACCTGGACCCTGCCCCCCGTCTTCTCCTGGCTGATGAAGACCGGCGGCATCGCCCCGTACGAGATGGCGCGCACCTTCAACGTCGGCCTCGGCATGGTCGTCGTGGTTCCCGCCGACAAGGCGCAGGATGCCATCGACATCCTCCGCGAGGGCGGCGAGACGGTCTACACCGTCGGCACCGTCACCGCGCTGAAGGACGGCGAGGCCCGTGTGACCGTCAATGGCATGGACGCGGCCTGGACCGCGTAAGGGACGCCCCCGGAAAAGTCCCAAGGATCGTTAGATGAGCAAGTTGAAGCTCGGCGTCCTGATCTCGGGGCGCGGCAGCAATCTGCAGGCGTTGATCGACGCCTGCGCCGCGCCCGATTTCCCGGCCGAGATCGCGCTGGTCCTGTCCAACAAGGCCGATGCCTTCGGCCTGGAGCGGGCGGCCAAGGCCGGCATCGCCACGGCGGTGGTCAGCCACCGCGACTATCCCGGCGACAAGCCGGCCTTTGAGGCGGCGATGGACGCCACCCTGCGCGAGTCGGGTGTCGATCTGGTCTGCCTCGCCGGATTCATGCGCCTGCTGTCGCCCTGGTTCGTCGGGCAGTGGCACAACGCGCTCATCAACATCCACCCGTCGCTGCTGCCCTCCTTCAAGGGGCTGGACACCCATCAGCGGGCGCTGGACAGCGGCGTTCGTTTCCATGGCTGCACCGTGCACTATGTGCGGCCGGAGATGGATGAAGGCCCGATCATCGCCCAGGCCGCCGTTCCGGTCCTTCCCGGTGACGATGCCCACCGTCTGGCCGACCGCGTGCTGGAATCGGAACATCGCCTCTACCCGCACGCCGTTCGTCTGATCGCCGAGGGCCGCGCCCGAGTCGACGGCGATCTGGTGCGGATCGAAGGCACGGTTCCGGACCTTGCGGCCGTGGTGAACCCGCCGCTCTAGGCGCGCTCTTCCTTCCGATCATTCCTCTTCCGGCATAGTTGACGGTTCCGCTCGGAATCTGTTGCGTTTCCGTGCGTCCGCGTCAAAAATTGCGGGCAAAAGAAACTGTTGGAGGGTTGATCGAAATGGCGGCCGTCAGTCCGAACCCGGTCAGTGAAGAGACCGTCCGCGCACATCAGGCGAACTGGATCGCCTTTACCAAGTTCATGAAGCTCAGCATCGCCGGAGTCATCGCGGTGCTGGTGCTGCTGGCGATCTTTACGCTGTAGAACACGAGGAAGTTAGGGAGGGGGCGTTCAAAGCCGCCCCCTCCCCCCAAACTCACCCAGCCAGCATCTCCAGCGCCTTCTGCAGCTTGTCGCGGGCCTGGTCGGCGGCCTCGCGGCGGTCGCGCTGCTCCTCGATCACCTCTTCCGGAGCCTTCGCGACGAATTGCTCGTTCGACAGCTTGGCGTCGATCTTCTTGATCTCGCCGGTCAGCTTGTCGATCTCCTTGGACAGGCGCGCCTTCTCCTTGTCGAGATCGACGATGCCTTCCAGCGGCAGAACCAGCGTGGTCTCGTCCAGCACCGCCTGGACGCTGCTCTTCGGCACGTCGCCCTGCAGCGGATCGACGCTCGACAGGCGGGCCATGCGCAGGATCAGGTCGCGGTGGGTGTCCAGCCGCTTCAGGCTGACCGCGTTCGGATCCTTCAGCTTCAGTTCGATCTGCGCTGCCGGCGGAACGTTCATCTCCGACCGCATGGAGCGGACCGAGGAGATCAGCCGCACCACCCAATCCATCTCGTCGCGGGACGCCGGATCGATGACGTCGGCGGCGAATTCCGGCCATTCCGCCGAGATCAGGCGGTTGGCGCGGGCCGGAGAAAGCTGCTCCCACAGCTCTTCGGTGATGAAGGGCATCAGCGGGTGCAGGATGTGCAGAATCTGGTCCAGCACCCAGGCGGTGGTCGCCCGCGTCTCGGCCTTCGCCGCCTCGTCCGTGCCGGCGAGGATCGGCTTGGTGAACTCCATGTACCAGTCGCAGAAGGTGCCCCAGGTGAACTGGTAGGCGGCACCGGCGGCCTCGTTGAACTTGTAGGCGTCGATCGACTCGGCGACCTTCTTCGCCGCATCGGCGAGCGCGCCGACGATCCAGCGGTTGACCGTCTGCGTCAGCCCGACCGGCTTGTAGCCGGCGATCGGCTCGCAACCGTTCATCTGGCAATAGCGTGCGGCGTTCCACAGCTTGGTGGCGAAGTTGCGGTAGCCCTCGACCCGGTTCACCGCCAGCTTGATGTCGCGGCCCTGGGCCGCCATCGCCGACAGGGTGAAGCGCAGCGCATCGGTGCCGTACTGGTCGATGATCTCCAGCGGATCGATGACGTTGCCCTTCGACTTCGACATCTTCTGGCCCTTCTCGTCACGGACAAGGGCGTGGATGTAGACGGTGCGGAAGGGCACATCCTTCATGAAGTGCAGGCCCATCATCATCATCCGGGCGACCCAGAAGAAGATGATGTCGAAGCCGGTCACCAGCACGTCGGTCGGGTAATAGCGGTCCAGTTCCGGCGTCTGGTCCGGCCAGCCCAGCGTCGAGAACGGCCACAGCGCCGACGAGAACCAGGTGTCGAGCACGTCGGCGTCGCGCGTCAGTTCGACGTCCCGGCCGTAATGCGTCCGGGCCGCGGCGCGGGCCTCCTCTTCCGTCTCCTCGACGAAGAAGGTGCCGTCCGGGCCGTACCAGGCCGGAATCTGATGGCCCCACCAGATCTGGCGGCTGATGCACCAGGGCTGGATGTTGCGCATCCATTCGAAATAGGTGTTCTCCCACTGCTTGGGCACGAACACCGTCTTGCCGGTCTCCACCGCCTCGATCGCCGGCTTGGCCAGAGTCGCGGCGTCGACGTACCACTGGTCGGTCAGCCACGGCTCGATGGCGACGCCGGAACGGTCGCCATGCGGGACCATGTGGGTGTGCGGCTCGATCTTCTCCAGAAGCTCCAGCGCTTCCAGTTCGGCAACGACCTTCTTGCGCGCCTCGTAGCGGTCCAGCCCGCGATAGGCCTCGGGAACGTTGTCGTTCAGCCGGGCGTCGCGGTCCATGATGTTGATCTGCTCGAGCCCGCAGCGCTTGCCGACCTCGAAATCGTTGAAGTCGTGGGCCGGCGTGATCTTCACGGCGCCCGAACCGGTCTCCGGATCGGCATATTCGTCGCCGACGATGGGGATCAGGCGGCCGACCAGCGGCAACCGGACCATCTTGCCGATCAGGTCCTTGTAACGATCATCCTCCGGATGCACCGCGACGCCGGTATCGCCCAGCATGGTTTCCGGACGGGTGGTGGCGACCACGATGAAGCGGCCCTCCTCCCCGTCGATCGGGTAGCGGAAGTGCCAGAGGTTGCCCTTGATCTCCTTCTGCTCGACCTCGAGGTCGGAGATCGCGGTGTGCAGCTTCGGGTCCCAGTTGACCAGACGCTTGTCCTTGTAGATCAGCCCCTGGCGGTGTAGTTCGACGAACACCTTGCGGACGGCGCGGCTCAGCCCTTCGTCCATGGTGAAACGCTCGCGCGGCCAATCCGGCGAGGCACCCAGGCGGCGCAGCTGGCGGGTGATGGTGCCGCCTGATTCGGCCTTCCATTCCCACACCTTGTCGATGAAGGCGTCGCGGCCGAAATCGTGACGGGTCTTGCCGTCCTTCGCCAGGTTGCGCTCCACCACCATCTGGGTGGCGATGCCGGCATGGTCGGTCCCCGGCTGCCACAGAGCGTCACGGCCGCGCATGCGGTTGTAGCGGGTCAGCACGTCCTGGATGGTGAAGGTCAGCGCATGGCCCATGTGCAGGCTGCCGGTTACGTTCGGCGGCGGCATCATGATGGTGTAGGGCTTGCCGTTCCCCTGCGGCTGGGCGGCGAAGGCGCCCGACTCTTCCCACAGGCGGTAGTGCTTCTCCTCGACCTCGGCGGGCCGGTACGTCTTTTCCAACATCACCACGAACTTTCGCTAGAAACGTCTCAACCGGGGCTCAAAAAGGCGGGGCTCAGGAAGACAGGATCAGAACTTCTGCGACCGCCGGATCATGCGGTCGATTTCCTGCTGCACGAGCCGCTCGACCACCGTCGGCAGGTTCTCGTCCAGCCATTCCTTCAGCAGCGGCTTCAGCAGCTCGCGCACGACCTCTTCCACCGTGCGGATGCCGATGGGCATCGGGCCGATGGACAGGTCGTCGCCCAATTCGCGCGCCAGATGGGTCAGGTGGTGCGAGGCATCCTCCGCCGTCCGGCGGGAGATCAGCCCGTCATCCGGATCGACCACGCGGCGGCGCGGCCGCGGCGGGGGGGGCGGCTCGTCATCCTCGAAATCGTCAAATACCGGCGCCGGCCGCCGGGCGGCGGGACGCGGCGGCGGCATCGGCTCGGGCTCCGGCTCGTCCCAACGGGGCGGCGGCGGCGGAGGCGACGGTTCCGGAAAGGCGGGTTCCTCCGGCCACGGGTCGGGGTCCTGCTGACCGAAGTCGGGCCGCTCGTCCGGCTCATCCTCCACCATCTGGGTCAATTCCAGGACGTCGTCGTCCTCCTCCACCATTGGGGGTAGCGGAGGCGGCGGCGGAGGGGGTGGCGGCGGTGGAGGCGGCGAAGGCGCCTGGGTTTCCGATTTGGCAGGCTCGCCGTCCTCGGAAATGATCCGCCGGATGGAGGCGAGGATTTCCTCCATCGAAGGTTCTTGCTGGCCCTTATCGCTCATCGTGGCAACCCGAGACGTCAACCTGACCCAAACCTAGGGCAGTGCTGACAAAAAAGCCATAATACAAAAACGGCCCGCTTTCGCGGGCCGTCTCGTTCATTCGGTCACCGAAGTTCCGAACCACTTGCCCCGCGTCTTGTCGTAATTCGATTGCGGGTCGTATTTCTGGACCGGCAGGTTGAGCCGGTCGGCGGTCAACTGTCCGCTGGACGCCAGAACATTGAAGGCCGCCACCATTTCGTCGTGCTGGGCGCGGACCAGGAAAACGCGGGCGTTCAGCAGTTCCTGTTCCTGGTTCAGCACGTCGAGCACGGTGCGCGAGCCGACCTGCGCCTCCTGACGGACACCTTCCAAGGCGATCTGCGCCGCCTTGATCTGCGCCGAGTAGGACTCGATGCTGGCGCGCGCGGTCTGCAGGGACTGCCAGGCGCTGACCGCCGATTCGGTCACCTGACGGCGGGCCTCCTCGATCTGCAGGCGGGCCTGATTGGCCGTCTGCTTGGCCTCGCGGACCAGTGCTTCGGGCTGACCGGCCTGATAGAGCGGGATGGTCACCTGGGCGGTGATCTGCGCGCTGTCGGAGCGGTTCAGGTCGATGCCGGAGGAGCGGCCGGGATCATAGGTGCGGCTGCCGGAGGCCGACAGGTTCACCGACGGCAGCAGGCGGCCGTACTGCTGATCCACCGCCTCGCGCTGCGCCGCTTCGCTATAGGAGGCGGACAGGACGTTCGGGTTGTTGGCGCGGGCCAGCTCGACCAGCTCGTCCAGGTTCTTCGGCAGGCGGAAGGCCGGCTTCGGCGCCTTCAGCTCGCCGGGGGCGGAGCCCACCAGACGCTCGTAGGTCGCGCGCGAGGCACGCAGCGTGCCTTCGGCCGAAATCTTGGAAGCGATGGCGGCCGACAGGCGCGACTCGGACTGGCTGACGTCGGTGCGGGTGTATTCGCCGACGCGGAAGCGGTCGCGGGCGGCGTCCAGCTGACGGCGCAGCACCTGCTCGTTGTTCATCTGCAGCTGCAGGATGGCCTGGTTCTGGACGATGTCCAGATAGGCCTGGGCGGCGGCCAGCAGCACCGACTGTTCCGACGCGATCAGGGTGGCGCGCTGCGCCTCGACCAGCCGCTCGGCGCGGCGGACGGCCGGGGCGACGGTGGCGTCGTAGATCGGCTGGGTGGCGGTGATGCCGACGCTTTTGGGATTGCTCTCGGACCCCGTCGAACCGCCGTCATACTTGCTCTCGCCCGTCGAGCGCGAGATGCCGGCGGTCACGCGGGCCGTCGGGCGGTAGCCGGACAGCGCCTGCGGCACGCCTTCGTCGACGGCGCGCAGACGGGCGCGCTGGGCGCCGATGGTCGGGTTGTTTGCATAGGCCTGGGCGAGGGCCTGTTCCAGGGACTGCGCCTGGGCCGTACCACCGCCGGTCACTGCTGTGCCCATCGTGGCGGTCAGGGTCAGGGCCGTCGCCAGCAGCCAGCGGCGCGCAAAACGGCTTCGCACGGTCATGTTCAGTAGACCTTCATGTTCGGGTCGATTCGGCGCGCCCAGGCATCGACACCGCCATCCAGGTTGATGGCGCGGTCGAAGCCCCTGGAACGCAGCCACATGGTGACCTGCGCGCTGCGGCCACCGTGATGGCACACGACGACTATGTCGCGGTCCTTCGGCAGCTCATCCACCCGGCCGGGAAGCCCGTTCATCGGGATGTGCAGGCTGTCGTCGATGGCGCACAGCGCAAACTCCCACGGCTCGCGCACGTCGAGGACGACCGGATCGTCGCCGGCCTTGCGGCGGCGGTCCAGCTCTTCCACCTCGATCTCAAACGGCGCGGCCATGGGTGCTCACTTTCGTGCAAGGGCGACGGCGACGGTAGCGCAGAACCGCGCAGAGGTAAACTGCACGGTTCAGTTCAAGACCTGTCCAACCGGCGAATCCGGTCAGAACACGAAGGACGCCTTCTTTTCGAAGCCCGGCAGCGCATGCGGCTGGGCCTCGAACAGGATGCGGCTCGACACCACGCCGGCGGCCCGCTGGAACAGGCGGACCTCCCCGACGGCGCCCTTGCCGTGGACGATGGCGACGAGGCGTCCGCCCTCCGCCAACTGGTCGGTCAGCGACGCCGGCACCTCCGGCACGGTACCTTCGACGACGATGACATCGTAAGGGGCGTTTTGGGCGTACCCCTCCGCCAGCGGGCCGGTGACGGCCTTGGCATTGGTGATGCCCTGCCCGGCCAGCGCGGCGGTGGCAGCGGCGGTCAGCCCTTCGTCGCAGTCGATGCCGACCACCGACGAGGCGAGGCGGGCCAGCACCGCGGTGGAGTAGCCGCCGGCGGCGCCGACGTCGAGCACCCGGTCGGTCTCCTGCACGGCGACGGCCTGCAGCATGCGGGCGAAGACCATCGGCTCTAGCAGGAAACGGCCCTTGCCGATGGGGAGGTCGTCATCGACATAAGCGACGCCGCGCGCCGTCTCAGGAACGAAGGCTTCGCGCGGAAGCTCCGACAGGACATCGACGAGACGTTGATCGGTCACCTTGTTGGGGCGGATCTGTCCCTCGACCATGAAATAGCGTGCGGCGGCGAAATCGGTCATGGCGGTCGCTTATTGATGTGTTGTGACGACACCGGCACCAAGCCGAACAGCGAACGGCTTCCTGCCATGGCGGTATATAGCCGCAAAGGCTCGGCGAACACAACGCCACGAGCGATGGGGCCACGAGCGATGGGCGTCCGGCCTTTGCCGTGTACCGGGAAAACTGTCGGCCGAACTCCCGGCAGGATGCTGCCTGGACGGCCCGATCAATGATGTTCAAAAATCGTCACCATTCGCCTTGACCGCTCCGTTCCGTGCCGCTATACCACCGCTCCACACCGAGGGCGCACCGGAAACGGCGCGCCGGTGCCGGTCAGGATGGCGCGGTGGCAGAGTGGTGATGCAGCGGACTGCAAATCCGTGTACGTGGGTTCGATTCCCGCCCGTGCCTCCATACCTGACGACAGTTTGGCAGACGACCAACCGGTTCGAACGCAGCCCCGCCCCCCCGGCGGGGTTTTTTGCGTTTGGGCCTTGTTTTCGTTGACGGATTGCCCCCGCACGCCCCTTCGATCCTTGCGGCAAGAAAATTCATTTTCCTGTCGGAATTGGCTTGGCAGGGCCGGATGGTTCGGCTATACACCCGCCACGCCAACAACGGCGGCGGCCGAAAGGTCAGTCACCGATCCCGGTTAGCTCAGTTGGTAGAGCAGCGGACTGTTAATCCGCTTGTCGCTGGTTCGAGTCCAGCACCGGGAGCCAGATCGAAAAGGCCGGATGCCACACGCATCCGGCCTTTTCTTCTTTTCGCGTCATTGCGCCTTGACTGTGGCGGTTAAGTAACCGAATTCGGTTTAAAGCAGTCGGGCTAGGACCGACGGTCGCCCAATGTGACAAGAACTAGTCCCAAAAGACGATCCTGATTTGCCGGAAGCGAAATGCCGCCCCCGGCCGCACGGCGTTAGACTTGATAACAATCCGGACCCAGTCTTGGACCGGGCGTCTCCAGCCATGGAGGATCGCCGTGCTTATGCCATTCCAGTCAGAACGTCTTCGCACCGCTCCACCGGTCGACGGAACCGGGCGCGGTTCGCCCGAACCCGACGACCATCCGGTGCGGACGGTGGATTGCGTGACCGCGGTCCTGCTGTTCCTGGCGGCGGTGCTTGTCGCCCTGCTGGCTTTCAGCACCGATTGGAACGGTCCGGCCACCGACAGCCGGCCGCAGGCCTACGAGAACACCCCGGTCCTGGTAATTCCGCCCCACCCGCGGTGAGGCGGCCTTATTCCACCAGATCGTCATAGATGGTATCGCCGGACTCCGACGGATCGCCCCCGACCGCGGCAACGGCCACGCGTTTCCATTCCCCGCACCAGTCGGTGGACAGGGTGATGGGGAAGTCGCCTTCGGGACTGCGCGGGGTCACCACCGGCGGATAGCGCCGGCAGGTCCCCTTCGGCCCGCGCTGGCGGAGCCCCTGCCCCTCCCAGAAGCGGCAGGTGTAACAGGTGTCGAGTCGCTTCATCGCGGACCGGTCTCCTCATAATCGCCGTTTCTGCCGGCCGGCCATGCCGCCCCCCACTGGGCCGCCCTCCACCGCCAGACCACCCGGATCCGCGCCCGTCCTCCGTCAGTTGGTGGAGGGCGGCTTGCCCGGCCGCATCGTGTCGGCGCATCTGGCGTAATACGCCTTGATGTCCGCGTCCAGAACACTGCGGCGGCGTCCGTCCTCCGAGCCCTCCGGAGCGTCGGTCAGGCGCTGGAATTCCTGGACGGCCTGTTCCAGTTCCTGCTCGCTGTTGATGGGCATGCTGTCGCCTTTCCTCTTCATTGTCCGGACCGAATTCCGGTCTCGGACAGCACAACACCGCCCGGCGGCGGTATGTTTCCTCCCTCGAAGGCCCAGCCAGCGCCTCCCAGCCGCTTGATGAGCCGCGACTCGAGCGCAATGTCATGTCAGTGTCACCCGAGTCGCGACGGACAGGGCCGCGCGACCGCGGGGGTGCCCTTGGCCCTGCCTTGCGCGGGAGTGCGGTGTCATGCGGGTCATCTCAGCACCGGTCGTGCCGCGGTTGGCGGCCGCCATCCTTGTCCTTGTCGGTATTCAGTTGGGCGTGCTCGGCGCCCGCCCGGCGCAGGCGGCGGACCCCGAGCAACTTGATCCGGATCGCGTCGTCCGCTCCGTCGTCGGCATCAGCGCCGTGGTGCCGCCGGACAGCCAGAGCGCGCGTACGCTGGGAACCGACCGCGAGGGCAGCGGCGTGGTCATCGACGGGTCCGGCCTGATCCTGACCATCGGCTATACGGTGATGGAGGCCTCGCAGATAGAGGTCACCGCCGCCGACGGGCGCAGCTATCCCGCCAGCATGGTCGCCTACGACCCGGTCAGCGGCTTCGGTCTGCTGCGGGCGGAGATGGGGTTCACGGCCCCCTGGCTGCGGCTGGCCACCGCCGATGCGGTCAAGGAAGGCGACACGCTGCTGGCGCTCAGCGGCGGCGACAATCGCAGTGCCACCGCCGTGAAGCTGGTCAGCAAGCGCGAGTTCGCCGGCTACTGGGAATATCTGCTGGACGAGGCCCTGTTCACCTTCCCGCCGATCCGCGCCTTCAACGGCGCCGCGCTGGTCAACCGCGAAGGCCGGCTGGTCGGCATCGGATCGCTTCTGGTGATGGAGGCGGTGGAGGGCCGCGGCCTGCCCGGCAACATGTTCGTCCCGGTGTCGGCGCTGGAGCCGATCCTCGCCGACCTGCTCGCCTATGGCCGCCGCCAGGAGCCGGCCCGGCCGTGGTTGGGCGTTACCCTGCGCGAGGAGTTGGGCCGGCTGATGGTGGAAAAGGTGTCGCCGCGCAGTCCCGCCGAGTCGGCCGGCCTGCGTCCGGGCGACTGGATCGTCGGAGTCGGCGGCCAGCGCTTCAGCGGACTGGCGGATTTCTACCGCAAGCTCTGGGGCCTGGGGCCGGCCGGCGTCGTCGTGCCGCTGGAGGTGATGCGCGGCGCCACTCTGACCCCCGTCCCGGTGACCTCGGCCGACCGCGTGCGCTTCCTGCGGCTGAACCCGACGCTGTGACACCCGCACCTGCGCCTGTGGGTGGGCGCTTGTGGTGGGCGCGGCGGCGTAGCACCTTGTCGAAAACAGCCATCCGTGGGACCGCGCCGACCATGAACCATCCCGACATCGAGATCGTCGACAAGAAGACCCCCTACAAGGGCTTCCTCACCATCGACGTCTACCGCCTGCGCCACAAGAAGTTCGACGGAAGCTGGACCGACGTGCTGCCGCCGCGCGAGGTGTGCGACCGTGGCGCGGCGGTGGCCGTGCTGCTGTACGACCCCGATCTCGACACCGTCGTGATGATCGAGCAGTTCCGCGTCGGCTCCGCCGCGGCCGGCGGACCGGCCTGGATGACGGAGATCGTCGCCGGCATGGTCGGCGAGGGCGAGAGCCCCGAGGAGGTGGCACGCCGCGAGTCGCTGGAGGAGGCCGGCTGCGCCATCCAGGAGATCGAGCAGATCTGCGATTACTACGTCAGCCCAGGCGCCTTCACCGAAGTCGTCACCGTCTTCTGCGGCCGGGTCGACAGCCGCAACCTCGCCGCCACCGGCGGCCTGGAGGAGGAGCATGAGGACATCCGGATTTTCGCCCTGCCGGCCGACGAGGCGATCCGCCTGATGGACGAGAACCGCCTGCGCAACTCCGTCGCCATCATCGCCGTCGGCTGGCTCGCCCGCCACCGCGAGGGTTTGCGCAAGCGCTGGCTCGGTCAGGGGTGAATGTGACGGGCGTCGGCAATCGACGTCCTCCCGCCATCACCGAATTCACATGCATAACTCGTTCAATGCTGCATTTCACACCGCCGCCTTGAAACCGCCGCTCCCCGACCTGATAGTATCGTCAGCAATCCACACCTGACCTTGGGAGTACCCGTCTTGGACATCCGCAACGGCTTTATCGGCGCCATCGGCAACACGCCGCTGATTCGCCTGGAAGGGCCATCGAAGGCGACGGGCTGCGAGATCCTGGGCAAGGCGGAGTTCCTGAATCCCGGCGGATCGGTCAAGGACCGCGCGGCTCTCGCCATCGTGCGCGACGCGGAAAAGCGCGGCCTGCTACGCCCCGGCGGCACCATTGTCGAGGGGACGGCCGGCAACACCGGCATCGGGCTGGCGCTGGTCGGCAATGCGCTTGGCTATCGCACCGTCATCGTGATGCCGGAGACGCAGAGCCAGGAAAAGAAGGACATGCTGCGCCTGATCGGCGCCGACCTGCGGCTGGTTCCGGCGGTCCCCTATTCCAACCCCGACAACTACGTCCGCTATTCCGGCCGGCTGGCCGAGGAGTTGTCGAAGACCGAGCCGAATGGCGTCGTCTGGGCCAACCAGTTCGACAACACCGCAAACCGCGAAGGCCACCGCACCACCACCGGCCCGGAGATCTGGGAGCAGACCGGCGGCAAGGTCGACGCCTTCACCTGCGCGGTGGGCAGCGGCGGCACGCTGGCCGGCATCGCCATGGCCTTGAAGGAGCGTAACCCCAACATCCGCATCACCCTCGCCGATCCGATGGGCGCCGCGCTGTTCAGCTACTACACCAAGGGCGAGCTGAAGTCGGAAGGCAGCTCCATCACCGAAGGCATCGGCCAGGGCCGCATCACCGCCAACCTGGAACAGGCGCCGATCGACGATGCCCTGCAGATCCCGGATGAAGAGGCGCTGCCGATCATCTTCGACCTGATCAAGACCCAGGGCCTGGTGCTGGGCGGCTCGTCGGGCATCAACATCGCCGCGGCGATGCGGGTGGCGCGCGACCTCGGCCCCGGGCACACCGTGGTGACCATCCTGTGCGACGGGGGGCAGCGTTACCAATCGAAGCTCTTCAATCCTGACTTCCTCCGTGAGAAGAATCTTCCGGTGCCAGACTGGCTGGCCTGATTCTTCTCGAGGGGGATATGGACGCGCTTTTTCGCGAGGACGCCTACGCCCGCAACTGCATCGCCACCGTCACGGCGGTGGACGAGCGTGGCATCCGGCTCGACCGCACCGTCTTCTACCCGACCGGCGGCGGCCAGCCGGGTGACAGCGGGGTCCTGCGCTTCGACGGGTTCGAAGTCCGCATCAAGGACACGGTGAAGGGCGACGGCGGCCCCGACGACGTCATCCATGTGCCGGAGGACGGGCAGGAGCTGCCCGGCCCCGGCACCGCGGTGGAGGCGGAGATCGACTGGGACCGCCGCTATCGCCACATGCGCATGCACACCGCCCTGCACCTGCTGTGCGCCGTGGTGCCGGGGTCGGTCACCGGCGGCCAGATCGGAGCGGACAAGAGCCGGCTCGACTTCAACGTCCCCGCCGAATCCCTCGACAAGGATGCCATCGCCGAGGCCGTCAACCGGCTGATCGTTGCCGACACGGCGGTCGACACCCGCTGGATCTCCGACGAGGAGATGGCGGCGCAGCCGGAACTGGTCCGCACCATGTCGGTGAAGCCGCCGACCGGCAGCGGCCGGGTGCGCCTGTTGAATGTCGAGGGCGTCGATCTGCAGCCCTGCGGCGGCACCCATGTCGCCCGCACCGGCGAGATCGGCGGAATCGAGGTGACGAAGATCGAAAACAAGGGAAAGCAGAACCGGCGCGTCGTCATCGCGCTGAAGGACTGATCCCGTCACCCCCGATCTTCCGACCGGCGGATCCAGCTGACGGACCCCATTTAAGGACGCGCAGAATGAGCGACAGCACTGTGGAATCGCTGACCGGCCCCGTCGTCTCCACCGACTGGCTGGCCCGCAATCTGAGCCGGCCCGGCCTGAAGATTCTCGACGGGTCCTGGCATATGCCGGCCCTGAAGCGCGACATCCGGGCGGACTTCGCCGCCTGCCATATCCCCGGCGCCCGGCTGTGCGATGTCGACGAGGTCGCGGCGCCGAACACCGCCCCCCTGCCCCACATGGCCCCCGACGAGGCGACTTTCGCCGCGAAGATCGGCGCACTGGGCATCGGTGACGGCGATACGGTGGTGGTCTATGACAGCGCCGGCATGGCCACCGCGGCGGCGCGCGTCTGGTGGCTGTTCCGGCTGTTCGGCTTCGACCGGGTGGCGGTGCTGGACGGCGGTCTGCCGAAATGGCTGGCGGAAGGACGCCCGACCGAATCGGGCGAGGCCTCCCCGGTCCAGCCTGCAACCTTCACCGTGCGCAAGCGGCCGGAGCTGATCCGCAGCGCCGATCAGGTGCTCGCCAACATCGACGCCGGCGCCGATCAGGTGACGGACGCCCGCGCCCAGCCGCGCTTCGAAGGCGCGGTCGCGGAGCCCTGGCCCGGCCGACGCAGCGGGCGGATTCCCGGCAGCTTCAACCTGCCCCACACCGACCTGATCGACGCCGAGGCCAAGACCCTGCTGCCGCCGGAGGTCATCACCGGGAAGGCGCGCGCCGCCGGGCTGGACCTCGACCGGCCGGTCGTCGCCTCCTGCGGCAGCGGCATCACCGCCTGCGTCATCGCACTCGGCCTCGCAACCGCCGGCAAGACGGACGTGGCGATCTATGACGGCTCCTGGGCGGAAT
The DNA here is from genome assembly GCF_008364795.1 of Azospirillum oryzae. Lineage (GTDB taxonomy): Bacteria > Pseudomonadota > Alphaproteobacteria > Azospirillales > Azospirillaceae > Azospirillum > Azospirillum oryzae. The sequence goes on from NZ_VTTM01000001.1 coordinate 562,524, forward strand.
GGGGTCTGCGCGAGGATCTGCCGCTGGAAACTGGACCTCTGAAAACCGACGCGCGGAAACCGTGACCGGCCCCATCACCGTCCGGCCCTGCACGGCGGAGGACCGCGACGCCGTCGTGGCGCTGTGGACCGCCTGCGAGCTGGTGGTGCCGTGGAACGACCCGGCGGCGGACTTCGCGCTGGCTCTGTCCAAGACCGGTTCGACCGTGCTGGCGGCGGTCGCGGATGGCCGGCTCGTCGCCACCGCAATGGTCGGGCAGGACGGCCATCGCGGCTGGATCTATTATGTCGCCGTCGATCCGGCCTTGCAGGGACGGGGGCTCGGTCGCCGCATGGTGGCGGAGGCCGAAGGCTGGCTGGCTGCTGCCGGCATGCCCAAGGTCCAACTCCTCGTCCGTGAGACCAACCAACGGGTGCTGGCCTTCTATGAAAGGCTGGGCTATGCCAAATCGCCCGTCACGATGATGCAGAAATGGCTGACCAACCCTTCTCCCTGACCCGCCCCGCCGTGCCCGCCGCCAGCCGGCCCGGCCATCTGCCGGTGATCGTCACCTATCTGGAGATGACCGCACCGCCGGGTCATGCGCCCGTGCGCCAGCCGGCCGGCAACCTTTCCCTGGTGCGGGCAGACCCGCCGACCTGGTCCTTCTACCGCTACCTGTACGACACGGTGGGCGAACCCTGGCTGTGGCACGAACGCCGCCGCCTGCCGCGCAAGGAGTTGGAGCGCTCGATCCACGATCCGCTGGTGGAGGTCTGGGTGCTGTATTTCGATGGCACGCCCGCCGGCTATGGCGAGTTGGACCGGCGGACGCAGGAGACCGATCTTTCCTATTTCGGCCTGATCCCCGATTTCATCGGCCACAAGCTCGGTCCCTGGCTGCTCGACACCATCATCCGCAAGGCCTGGGAGGGCGGCGCGACAAAGCTGGTCGTCAACACCTGCAGCTTCGACCATCCGAAGGCGCTGCCGCTCTACCAGAGCATGGGTTTCGTCCCTACCCGCCATGTCGCCCGCGAGGTCCGCGACCCGCGTCTGGACGGTGTGCTTCCGCGCAGCGCCGGGGAGCATATTCCGCTCGCCCGCTAAGTTGAGAGAGGGCGGCGACGTTCCGCCGCCCCGTCTTCCCAACCGAAGCGCAAGGCCGGAAAGTTAGGCGCCCTCTGCCACCGCCAGCATCCCGTCGACATCGACCGTCGCTTCCAGCCGGTCGGCAACGGCGTCCAGTGCCCGTTCCACCGCCACGCCATAGGCCAGTTCCGACCCGTCGCCGCCCAGTCGGCGCAGATAGGCCGCACGGAAACCGTCCGCGCCGAACAGCCCGTGCAGGTAGCAGCCGGCAACCCGCCCATCCGCCGACTCCGCGCCGTCCGTCACGCCGCCCGTAAGCTCCAGCATCGGCCGCGCCCGGTCGGCCCCCTCGGTGCGGCCCATATGCATCTCGTACCCCACCACCGCAGCGCCGGTGCGACGCTCCGTGCCGCGCGCCTCCTCCAGCACCTTCGGCCCCTTCAGCACCGTCTCGACATCCAGCAGGCCGAGCCCGGCGGCCTCTCCCGGCGGTCCCTCGATGCCGTCCGGATCGGCGATGCGCCGGCCCAGCATCTGATATCCGCCACAGATACCCAGCACGCGCCCGCCACGCCGCCAATGGGCCAGCAGGTCGATATCCCAGCCCTGCGCCCGCAGGAAGGCGAGGTCGGGAATCGTCGTCTTGGTGCCGGGCAGGATCACCAGATCGGCATCGCCCGGCAGCGGCTGGCCCGCACGCACCATGGTCAGCGCGACACCCGGCTCCTGCGCCAGCGGATCGAAATCGTCGAAGTTGGCGATGTGCGGCAGCATCGGCACCGCCACGCGCAGCGCCCCGTCGCCGGCCCTTCGCGGCCGATCGAGCGCCACCGCATCCTCCGCCGGCAGTGTCGCCGCCTCGTGCAGCCAGGGCACCACGCCGAATCCGCGCCATCCGGTATGGCTCTCGATGATCCGCAGCCCTTCATCGAACAGGCGAACATCGCCACGGAACTTGTTGATGAGAAAGCCCTTAATCCGCTCCTGCTCAGATTTTGGTAGAAGTGCGTGGGTGCCGACCAGACTGGCGATCACGCCGCCGCGGTCGATGTCGCCGACCAGCAGGACCGGCACGTCGGCGGCGGTCGCGAAGCCCATGTTGGCGATGTCGCCGGCCCGCAGATTGACCTCCGCCGGGCTGCCGGCTCCCTCAACCACCACGATGTCGGCCTCGCCCTGCAGCCGCTCGAAACTGTCCAGAACCGTGCCCAGCAGCTCGCGCTTGCGTGCCTGATAGTCGGCAGCGCGCGCGGTCCCGACCACCACGCCGCGCACCACCACCTGGGACCCGACATCCGACTGCGGCTTCAGCAGCACCGGGTTCATGTGGACGCTGGGCGCCACGCCGCAGGCCCGCGCCTGGAGCGCCTGGGCACGGCCGATCTCGCCGCCGTCGGCCGTCACCGCCGCATTGTTGGACATGTTCTGCGGCTTGAACGGCCGGACGGTCAGCCCACGCCGCACCAGCGCCCGGCACAGCCCGGCCACCAGCAGCGACTTGCCGACGTCGGAGCCGGTACCCTGCAGCATGATCGCCCGAGACCGCATCGCCCGAGATTGCATGGCTCAGAACTCGATGCCGGGCTGGGCCTTCACCCCGGCCTCGAATGGGTGCTTGACCAGCGTCATCTCGGTGACGAGGTCGGCGGCGGCGATCAGCTCCGGCTTGGCGTTGCGGCCGGTGATGCAGACATGCAGGTCCGGCCGGCGGGCGGCCAGCGTGGCCAGCACCTCGTCCAGGGCCAAGTAGTCCATGCGCAGCACGATGTTCAGTTCGTCCAGCACGATCAGGCGATAGCGCGGGTCGGCCATCAGTTCCTTGGCCTTGGCCCAGGCGGCCTCGGCAGCGGCGATGTCGCGGGCGCGGTCCTGGGTGTCCCAGGTGAAGCCCTCGCCCATCGTGTGGAAATCGACCAGATCCTCGAAGCGTTCCAGCGCCACCGTCTCGCCGGTGGACCAGGCGCCCTTGACGAACTGCACCATGCCCACCCGCATGCCGTGGCCGACCGCGCGCATCATCAGGCCGAAGGCGGCGGTGGACTTGCCCTTGCCCTTGCCGGTGTGGACCATCAGCAGGCCCTTCTCCACCGTCTTGGAGGCGAGCGCCCGCTCCTGCAATGCCTTGCGCCGCTTCATCTTCTCGGCATGGCGGCGGTTGATCTCGTCGGAGTCGGTCATACGGGGGTTCCCTTCACGAACATCGGCAGACCGGCGACGGTCAGCACGACGCGCGGCGCCACGGCCGCGATGGATTGGTGCAGGCGGCCGGCATGGTCGCGGAAGCGGCGGGCCAGCGCATTGTCGGGCACGATGCCCATCCCGACCTCGTTGGAGACCAGGACCACCCGACCCGGCAGTGTCGGCAGAAGCTCCACCAGCGCCGCGCTCTCCGCCGCGACGTCGGCCTCCGCCATCATCAGGTTGGTCAGCCACAGAGTCAGGCAATCGACCAGGACGCCGGAGCCCTCGGCCGCATAGGCACGCAGGACCCCGGTCAGGTCGCGCGGCTCCTCCACCGTGGTCCAGTCGGGGCCACGGTCGTCGCGATGCTTCGCCACGCGCTCCGCCATCTCGGCGTCCCACACCTGCGAGGTCGCGATGTAGACGCGCGGGCCCCCAAGCGCCGTCACCAGCCCCTCGGCATAGCGGCTCTTGCCCGATCGCGCGCCGCCCAGCACCAGCGTCAGGTCGGCGCTCATTCCCCCGACCGTCATTCCCAGTCGGTCCCGTCGCGATGCCGATAGGCGCCGTCGCGCCAGACCATGTCCTCGTCGGAATAGTCGATCTCGTCGCCGGCGCTGCGGTCGCCGACCTCCAGATAGCTGGCCGGGCGGTCACCGCGGTTGATCAGCCGGTGCCCGTCGGCGACGCCATGCGGAAATCCTGCACACATGCCGGCGGTCAGAAGCGTCTCCCCGGCCTCGGTCACCAGCGTCAGTTCGCCCTCCACCAGATAGACGAACTCGTCCTGCTTGCTGTGCCAGTGGCGCAGGGCGGACGACGCACCGGGCGCCAGCCGGGTCAGATTGACGCCGAAATTGCTCAGACCCAGCGGATCGCCCAGCACGACCCGGTGCCGCCCGGCGACCTGCGCCCGGAACGGCTGCGGATAGTCGGTGGCGCCGGTTTCGGCGGCCAGCGTCGCGGGATCAAGGACCGGCGGGTTCGGCACGGGCGGTCTCCGGTTCTGCATTGCGGGTCCGGACTGTCGCAAACCGCACCTGCGGCGTCAAACGGTGCAAGTCCCCTTACAGGGCAGGGTTGACCGCCCCATGGCTGGACAGCCAGCCTCTCCCCCACCATGCTTATTGCAACGCAAAACAACAACCTGCGATGCGATGTCGACCCTGGAAATCATAAGCCGCCTTCCCGCCGGCACGCCGAAAATGCCGCCGCTCCTGTTCGTCCACGGCGCCTTCAGCGGCGCCTGGATCTGGGATGCCAAGTTCCTGCCCTGGTTCGCCGCGCGTGGGTGGGAAGCCCATGCCGTCTCGCTGCGCGGCCATGGCAACAGCGAAGGACGCGACCGGCTGCATGATTTCGGCATCGCCGATTATGTCGACGACGTGCTGGAGGCGGCCGATCGCCTCTCGTCCCCGCCGGTGCTGATCGGCCATTCCATGGGCGGCATGGTGGTGCAGCGCGCGCTGGCGAAGCGCCGTTTTCCGGCCGGCGTGCTGATGGCTTCCGCACCGCCCTATGGCCTGCTGTCCTCCACCATGGGGCTGGCCTGGCGCTCGCCCTATGTGTTCCAGCAGATGTCGATGCTGATGACCTTCGGCGAGAAGGCGATCGACCCCGACGCCATCCGCCGCGCCATGTTCTCCGACAAGATGCCGCGCGCCGAAGCGGCCAAGTACGAGAGCTGCCTGCAGGAGGAATCGCGCCGCGTCCTGCTGGACATCGGTGGCTGGATCCCCTTCCCCGTCCTGCCGCCGCGCGACATGCCGATGCTGGTGATGGGCGCGGAGGAAGACCTGCTGTTCCCCCGTGCCGAGGTCGTCGCCACCGCGGCCGCGCTGGGCACCCGGCCGGTGTTCATGCCGGGCATGGGCCATGCGATGATGCTGGAGCAGGACTGGCAGTCGGCGGCCGAGCGCGTAGAGGCGTGGATCGCCGCGACGGTGACCGCCGAAGTGGCCTGAGGCCGCCCTAGGCCTTGGGCCGCTCCGACCGGGAATAGTTGCTGAAGTGCCCTTCCTTGGCCGCCATCCGGCGGGCGGACTGGACGACGGCGCCGGACTTTCCTTCCGGCGCCACGTTCGACAGCTGGCGGGTCAGGTCGGCACTGCCACAAGACGGGCAGGCGGGAGTCTCACCGGAGCGCACCAGGGTCTCGAACCCATGGTCGCAGGCCTTGCAGCGGTAGGAATAGAGCGGCATCGCACCCTCGCGGAACGGATCGCATCGCCCCGAGCATGCCGCAATATCCATATCAAGAAAATGGTTTTGTTGCGCCGCACCCATATCGGTCAGGCAGCAGCCCCAGCGAAATCGAAGCCGGCCGCCTCGACCGCCTGCCGCACCACATCGGCGGGAACGCCGCCATCGACCAGCACGGTGCCGGTGGCGAGATCGACGGTCACCGCGGCATCGGGGGCCGCCTTGGTGATCGCGTTGGAAACGGAGCGGGCGCAGCCGCCGCAGGTCATTCCATCCACCTTGTACGCATCGGCCATCGTCACGGGGCTCCCCTTTTCGGTCGGGTCAGCCGCCGGCATGGTGCGTCCGCACCACCGCGCTGACCGGGACAAGAACGAAGCCACGCTTTTGCACGTCCGGCAGCCAGGACGCCAGAGCCTCGATTGTCGCATCATGCGGGTGACCGATGGCGACGGCATAGCCCTGCCGCCTTGCCACCTGTTCCGTCTTCGCCAGCTGGGCTTTCACCGCCGCCACGGTCTCTTCGTTGTCGAGGAAGATGTCGCGGCCGACCCAGGGCATCTTCAGCTCCTTCGCCAGCCCGATCCCGGCGCTGTTGGGCGTCGTCCGGCTGTCCAGCCACAACAGCCCGCGGCGGTGCAGCTCCGCCAATACCGGCGTCAGCGCCGCCCGGTCGGCGGTGAAACGGCTGCCCATATGGTTGTTCACCCCGACATAACCGTCGAAGCTGTCCAGCGCCGTGCGGAACCGCTTCACGATCTCGCCCTTGTCCAGCGAGACCAGCAGGGCGTTCGGCCCCGGATCGGCCTTCACGCTGGGTTCCATCGGCATGTGCAGCATCAGTTCGTGCCCGTTGGCGCGGGCCGCCTTCGACTGGGCCGACAGTTCGCGGGCATAAGGCAGCCAGGACAGCGTCAGCGGCCCATGGAGCCCGGCCATCCGCGCCGAGCGCTTGCGGTCCAGCCCCATGTCGTCGATGACGATGGCGATGATCGGCTTGCCCGGCGGCACCTCGGCCGGCAACGCGTTCTTGCGCCACAGCGCGGCATTGCCGCTTGGGGCCTGCACCGGCGGCAGGGCGGGAGGAACCGGCGGCGGCAGCATCGCCACCGTCGTGGCGGGTGGACGCGCCTCGGCCTTGTCCTGCGCCGGCTTTTCCGGCACCGCATGTTCCGGCCCCTCCGCCGCGTGCGCCGGTGACTCGGCCTTGACCGCAGGCGATGAAGGCGGCGTCGCGGGCAGCACGGAGGGAGGCGCAGGCGGCACCGCAGCGTGCTGAACCGGCGCCTGCTGCGCCTGCCCGCCGCCGGACCGTCCACCGGTCAGAGTCGCGACGCCCATCGCCACGGCGAACACCACGGCGACAGCAGCCAAAGCCAGAACGAAGGGATTCGACAAAAAGGGGGGAAGCGAAGTCTTGCGGGCTTTAGAAGGCGCCTTGCGGGCCATGGTGACGATGTCCATCCTGCGACCGGGGCGCCGCACAGTGGCACCCCGTCGTCGTCGCCGCAACCGCCCAAACGGCGCAAAAGGCCGGAGCGGCAGTCCCCCTGCGCTCCCCGGCCATGCCCACCCAGAAGAGTCCGTCCGATGCGTCCGATCTTTGTTACCGCAACGCTCCTGCTGGCCGCTTCCGCCCCGGCGCAGGCCGCCGGCGGCCTGCAATGCCCGGCCAGCCTGACGGTCCAGGCGCAGCCCGACGCCCCCGGCGGCTGGTCACCCTACCCCGGCCGCGACAGCCACGGATTCGCCGGCATCACCATCGTCGAGGGCGACCGCGCCAGCGAAATGACCAGCGCCGCGCCCGCCACCCTGGCCCCCGACCGCGAGGTCCGGCGCGGCCGCAGCATCGTTCAGGTCTGGGAGTTCACCGGCGCCCGGCAACGCAACGTCTTCCTGGTCTGCCGCTATCGCGACACCCAGGCGACGCTCGCCGCCGACCTGCCGCGCCACATCCGGCGCTGCACCCTGACGCTGGCGACCGACATCCGCGGCACCGTCCTGGACGACCCGAAGACGCCGCCGCAGCTCGACTGCCGGTGAAGCGGCGAAGTTCTGCGCGGAGGCTGGAAATCCGCCCCCTCAGCCGCTAGGGTGTCCATCGTTGGAACAGGGCCGGAACGGGCCCGCGTTGGAACAGGGCCGGAACGGCCCAGACTGCCCGGGCGAAGTTGGCCGGGCGAAGGTGGAAGGCGGAAGGCGCATGCTGCTGCTCATCGATAACTACGACAGCTTTACCTACAACCTCGTCCATTACCTGGGCGAGCTTGGCGCCGACGTGCAGGTCCGCCGCAACGACGCCCTCACGGTGGAACAGGCGATGGCATTGCGCCCCGACGGCATCGTGCTGTCCCCCGGCCCCTGCGACCCCGACCGCGCCGGCATCTGCTTGGCCCTAATCGACGCCGCCGCCAAGGCCCGCCTGCCGCTGTTGGGCGTTTGCCTCGGCCATCAGTCCATCGGCCAGTCCTTCGGCGGCCGGGTGATCCGCGCGCCGGTCCCCATGCACGGCAAGGTCGACAACATCCGGCATGAGGGCCGCGGCGTGCTGGCCGGCCTGCCCAGCCCGTTCCGCGCCACCCGCTACCACTCGCTGATCGTAGAGCGCGACACGCTGCCCGCCTGTCTGGAGGTGACCGGCGAGACCGCCGACGGCCTCATTATGGCGCTGGCCCACCGCGAGCTGCCGATCCACGGCGTGCAGTTCCATCCCGAAAGCATCGAGAGCGAGCACGGCCACAAGATCCTGCAGAACTTCCTGGACCTGACCCATCCCCGCCCGGAAAACGCGGCCCTGGAGAGCGCAGCATGAGCGGCGATCTGTCCGATATGAAGGCCATCCTGGGCAAGGTCGCCACCGGCGCCGCCCTGACCGAGGCCGAGGCCGGCTTCGCCTTCGACATCATCATGTCCGGCAACGCCACCCCGTCGCAGATGGGCGGCTTCCTGATGGCGCTACGCGTCCGCGGCGAAACGGTGGACGAGATCACCGGCGCCGCCCGCGTCATGCGCGCCAAGGCGATCCCGGTCGAGGCGCCTCCCGGCACCATCGACACCTGCGGCACCGGCGGCGACGGCGCCGGCACCTACAACATCTCCACCGCCGCGGCGCTGGTGGTGTCGTCCTGCGGCGTGCCGGTCGCCAAGCATGGCAACCGCGCCATCTCCTCCAAATCCGGTGCGGCCGACGTGCTGGGGTCGCTGGGCGTCAACCTCGACTGCGACTTTGCGCTGGTGCGCAAGGCGCTGTGGGATGCCCGGATCGCCTTCCTGATGGCGCCGCGCCACCACCTCGCCATGCGCAACGTCGGCCCGACCCGCGTCGAGCTTGGCACCCGCACCGTCTTCAACCTGCTTGGACCGCTCGCCAACCCGGCGACCGCCAGGCGCCAAGTCCTCGGTGTCTTCTCCAAGCAGTGGGTTGAGCCGCTGGCCCAGGTGCTGAAACGGCTGGGATCGGAGGCCGCCTGGGTCGTCCATGGCTCCGACGGGCTGGACGAGATCACCACCACCGGCCCCACCACCGTCGCCCAGCTGAAAGACGGTGAGGTGACGGTGTTCGAGGTGACGCCGGAGGACGCCGGCCTGCCGCGCGCCCGCATCGAGGACCTGAAGGGCGGCGACGCCCAGGTCAACGCCGAGGCGATCCACGCCCTGTTCGACGGGGTGCGCAGCCCCTACCGCGACATCGTCCTGCTGAACGCCGCCGCCGCCCTGCATGTGGCCGGCAAGGCCGCGACGCTGAAGGAGGGTGTGGCCATGGCCGCCGACGCCATCGACAGCGGCGGCGCCCGCGACCGCCTGCGCCGGCTGGTCGCCATTACCAACGAGGCGGTGGCCTGATGAGCGACGTTCTGACCCGCATCAACGACGACAAGCGCGCGCTGGTCGCCTCCCGCAAGGCCGCCCGTCCGCTGTCGGAGGTCGAGGCCGCTGCCAAGGCCGCCAACGAGACCAACCCGCCGCGCGGTTTCATCCGGGCGCTCGGCGCCGCGGTGGAGGCCGGGCGCTATGGCCTGATCGCCGAGATCAAGAAGGCCAGCCCGTCCAAGGGCCTGATCCGCGCCAACTTCGACCCGCCGGCCCTTGCCCGCGCCTACCGCGAGGGTGGCGCCAGCTGCCTGTCGGTGCTGACCGACGAGCCCTATTTCCAGGGCAAGGACGAGTATCTGGTCGCCGCCCGCGCCGCGGTCGATCTGCCGGTGCTGCGCAAGGACTTCATGGTCGATCCCTATCAGATCGTGGAGGCCCGCGCGCTGGGCGCCGACTGCATCCTCATCATCATGGCCTCGCTGTCCGACGCCCAGGCGGCGGAGATCGAGGATGCCGCGATCGCCCAGGGGCTGGACGTGCTGGTCGAGGTGCATGACCGTGCCGAGCTGGACCGCGCGCTGCTGCTGAAGACTCCGCTGCTGGGCGTCAACAACCGCAACCTCAAGACGCTGGCCGTCGACATCGCGACGACGGAGGAACTGGCGGCCAATGTGCCGGCCGACCGCATGCTGGTGGCGGAAAGCGGCCTCTACACACCTGCCGATCTGGCCCGGATGGCGAAGGTCGGGGCGCGCTGCTTCCTGGTCGGCGAATCGCTGATGCGGCAGGCGGACGTGACCGCCGCCACCCGCGCCCTGCTGGCCCCGGTGTGATGCCATGACCGATGTGGTGATCGCCGCGGAAAGCCCGCGCCAGGATGCGGTGGTCGCGCTGGTCGCCGCGCTCGACCGCTATCTGCTGGACCTCTATCCGGCGGACACCTGCCACCTGCTGGACATCGAGTCCCTGGAGGCGCCGGACGTGCGCTTTTTCGTCGCCCGCAAGGACGGCGTTCCGGTCGGCTGCGCCGCCCTGCGGGTCGATTCCGCCGGCTATGGCGAGGTGAAGCGCATGTATGTCGATGCCGCCGCCCGCGGCCACCGCATCGGCGACCGCCTGCTCGCCCGGCTGGAGGAGCAGGCGCGGGCGGAGGGTCTGACCGCCCTGCTTCTCGAATCGGGCATCCACCAGCACGAGGCGCTGGCGCTCTACCGCAAGGCCGGCTTCACCGACCGCGGTCCCTACGCCTGCTACGCGGACAACGGCGTCAGCGTCTTCATGGAAAAACGCTTGCTGGAGACCGTCCGATGACCGGCTTCACCCACTTCGACGCCGAAGGCAAGGCGGTGATGGTCGACGTCTCCGACAAGGCGGACACCGAACGCACCGCCACCGCCGCCGCCACCGTGCTGATGCAGTCGGAAACCCTGGCGCTCATCATGCAGGGCGGAGTGAAGAAGGGCGACGTTCTGTCGGTCGCCCGGCTGGCCGGCATCATGGGGGCCAAGCGCACGCCGGACCTGATCCCGCTTTGCCACCCGCTGATGCTGACCTCGGTCAAGGTCGACCTGTCCTGCGACCCCGCGCGCAAAGCCGTGGACGTGACCGCGACCTGCAAGCTCAGGGGCCAGACCGGCGTGGAGATGGAGGCGCTGACCGCGGTCACCGTCGCCGCCCTGACCGTCTACGACATGTGCAAGGCGGTGGACCGCGGCATGACCATCACCGACGTCCGCCTTCTGCACAAGGCCGGCGGCAAGAGCGGCGAATGGGGTGCCGCCGCCGCCCCGTCCACAGGAGGATAAGTCGATGATCTCCGTCGCCGAGGCGCGCGCCCGCATCCTGTCGGCCTTCGCCCCTCTGCCGGCGGAGACCGTTGCCCTGCCCGACGCGCTCGGCCGCGTGCTGGCCGAACCGGTGGTCGCGCGGCTGACCCAGCCGCCCTTCCACGCCGCCGCCATGGACGGCTGGGCCGTGCGCGCCGCCGACATCGCCGCCGCGACCGCTGACGCTCCTATCCCGCTGCGCCGTATCGGCGAATCCGCCGCCGGCCATGCCTACACCGGCAGCGTCGGCCCGGGCGAGGCGGTACGCATTTTCACCGGCGCCCCCCTGCCCGACGGTGCCGACGCCGTTGTGATGCAGGAGGATTGCAGCGCCGACGACAACATCGTCCGCATCGGCCGCGCCGTGATTGCCGGCCGTTTCATCCGCGAAGCCGGCTTCGATTTCACCCTGGGCCAGGAGCTTCTGCCGAAGGGCCGCCGCCTGACCGCCCGCGACATCGCGCTGGCCGCCGGCGGCAACGTGCCCTGGCTGTCGGTCCACCGCCGGCCGCGCATCGCCATTCTCGCCACCGGCGACGAGATCGCCTTGCCCGGCGATCCGCTGGGTCCGAGCCAGATCGTCAGCACGAACGCACTCGGCCTCTGCGCCCTGGTCACCGCGCAAGGCGGGCTCGCCCACAATCTCGGCGTCGCCAAGGATACCCCGGAGAGCGTTTCCGCCCTGGCGAAGGGTGCCGCCGGCTGCGACCTGCTGGTCACCACCGGCGGCGCCGCCCATGGCGATTACGACCTCGTGCGCGACGTACTGGCCGAAAACGGCGTGGCCCTGGAGGTGCAGACCGTGGCGATGCGACCGGGCAAGGCGCTGATGTTCGGCCGGGTCGGGTCGGTGCCTCTGCTGGGCCTGCCCGGCAACCCGGTGTCCACCGGTGTCACCGCCGTCCTGTTCCTGCGCCCGATCCTGCGCCTGCTGCAGGGGCTGCCACCCGATGACGACCGTCCGCCGCTTCGCGCCCGTCTGACCACCGCACTGAAGGCCAACGACCGGCGCGAGGAATTTCTGCGTGCGACGCTCGCCGCCGGCCCGGACGGGGTCCTGACCGTCACCCCCTTCGCCCGGCAGGACAGCGCCATCACCACGCTTTACGCCCAGGCCGATTGCCTGATCCCCCGTCCGCCCAACGCCGACCCGGAACCGGCCGGCGCCATGGTGACAGTGCTTTCTTTGACCGATGGAGCGCTCAGCATCTAGACTTGGCGACATGCCGCCGAACGGCGGATTGAACAGTTGAACACCACCCCGAAGACTGTTTCACGGCGTTCCAAATGTTCCGTTCAAGTTCTAAAAGAAGCCGACGGGGGGCTTGACGCGCGGCAAGAACCAAACTAGAACATGGAGGCAACGTTTGGTTTTTGTTCCATCTTCAGTCTGGCGACGGCCGGGAGGCATCCATGCTCACGCGCAAGCAGCACGAATTGCTGCTGTTCATCCACGAACGGCTCGGCCAGGGCGGTGTCTCGCCGTCGTTCGACGAGATGAAGGACGCCCTGGGGCTGAAGTCCAAGTCGGGCATCCACCGCCTCATCACCGGGCTTGAAGAGCGCGGCTTCATCCGCCGCCTGCCCCACCGCGCCCGCGCGCTGGAGGTTCTCCGCCTGCCGGAAGGCCTGGACGCCGCCCGCAGCCGCAGCGCCGCGCCCAAGCCGAAGTTCCAGCCCAACGTCATCAAGGGCGATTTCGCCTTTGCCGGCCGCGACACCACGCCTTCCGCCGCGACGCCCGCCGCCGCCAACGAGACCGTTCAGCTTCCGCTCTACGGCCGCATCGCCGCCGGCACGCCGATCGAAGCTCTGCGCGACAACAGCGCCTTCGTCGACATCCCCGCCTCGATGCTGACCGCCGGCGATCATTACGCGCTGGAGGTTTCCGGCGACTCGATGATCGAGGCCGGCATTCTCGACCACGACACCATCATCATCCAGCGTTGCGACGCGGCGGAGAACGGCACCATCGTCGTCGCCCTGGTCGATGAAGGCGAGGTGACGTTGAAGCGCCTGCGCCGCAAGGGCAATACGGTTGCCCTGGAACCCGCCAACGCCGCCTACGAAACCCGCATCTTTGGCGCCGACCGCGTCCGCGTGCAGGGCAAGCTGGTCGGTCTGGTCCGCAAGTACTGAGTTCCAGAAAGCCGTCCCGGCAAAGCTCCATTCTCCCTCCCCCGCCCAGCTCTCGCACAAAGCTTCGCTTTGTGCTGACGCGACAGGCGGACCGTAGGTCCGCTGAGAGCAGGGGAGGGTCGGGGTGGGGGCAAGCGGCCCCGCATCTATCTCCCCCCGGTCCAAGGCCGGTCTCCCCTAAGCCCCCGCACGGTTTCCACCTTTATCCCTTCGGCCGTCACCGTCAGCGTATGCGCCCCTTCATGCCGCAGCGCCCATCGGTCGACGACCACGCCAGCCCGACATCCCCGGGCCACCGCCGCCGTCACCACCGCATCCGCCGCTCCACAATCTTCGTCCAGCGAGTCCGGCAACCGTGGCAACGCCAGCATCTTCCCCCGTAGCCGGTACAGACACCCGAGAGCATCGCAACTCAGCGACCGCTCACCCTCGCTCCATCCCCCCGCCACGGGCCAGGGATCCGCTGTCGTCCGCTCCCCGTCGCGTTCCCTCCAGGTCTCGGTCACCCGCCCGCCTCCCTTGCCCGAGGCACTGAGCCGCCCGTCCGGCAGCCTCACCGCCACCACCGTCCCGTCCCCCGCCACCAGCACGTCCGGCCGTTCCACCAGCATCGGCGAGGCCAACCCCGCCAGGATCGGGAGCATCCCCAACCAGCGCCACCGCCGCCTCCACACACACAGCCAGAGTCCGCCCGCCACCAGCGCCGCGAATCCCGCCACCGGCATCGCCGGCACCGTCAGCGAGGCCCAGGGCAACCGACCGAAGAACGCCGCGGTCCAGATCACCGCCCGATCGCCCCAGTTCATGGCGATCAACGCCGGCGCCTCCAGCCCGAAAGGCAGCAGCGCATAGGCGATCAGGCTCCACGGCATGACCCAGAAGGACGTGATGGGAATCGCGATCAGATTCGACAGCACGCCATAGAAGGCGATCTGCTGAAAATGGAAGAGCGAGAAGGGCAAGGTCGCCAGTGTCGCCACCACGCTGGTCAGCAGGATCCCGCCGACATAGAACAGCCCGCGCCCAAACCACCCCGCGTCGCGCCGCCACTCCGCCAGCCTGACACTGCCGCGCTCGAACGCCGCGATCAGCGCCACCACCGCCGCGAACGACATCTGGAAGCTCGGCCCCAGCATCCCCTCCGGGTCCATGGCGATGGTGACCAGACCGGCGAAGGCGACCAGCCGCATGCTCAGCGGATGACGATCCAGCATGATCGCCCCCATCACCATGCCGGTCATCAGCACCGACCGCACTGTCGGCAACGGCGCCCCGACCAGCAGCGTATAGGCGAGCGCCGACACAATCCCGAACAGCGCCGCGATCTTCTTGATCGGCCATCGCAACGCGATATAGGGCACCGCCGCCAGCAGCGCCCGCACCACATAGAACAGGATGCCCGCCGCGATGCCGACATGCAGGCCGGAAATCGACAGAAGATGCGCCAGCCCGCTGTTGCGGAAATCGTCCAGCGTCGCCTCCGGAATGCCGAACTCCTCGCCATTCAGCAGTGCGGTGGTGACGCTCGCCTCCACCGGGTCGCCGATCGCCGCCGCAACGCGCTCCGCAATGGCTCCCCGCGCCCGTTCAAAGGCGATGGCGACCGTGCTCCAGCCCGTCACCGGCGGTGCCTCCACCTGCTCTACAGCCCCCGTGGCGAAGCCGGTTCCACCCAGCCCCATGAACCAGGCCCGTCGCTGGAAGTCGAAGGCTCCGGGTTCGGCCGGTGCCTGCGGCGGCAACAGCGTCGCCCGCAACCGAACCACCGATCCCGGCACGGGCGCGGGATTGCGGTCGGACAGGCGGATTCGCAAGGCGGCAGGCGTCTGTTCAGGTGCCAGTCTGCTGACCGTCGCCTCGCGCAATGTGATCCTCACGGCACCCGGCCGCCGCTCCACCGCCATCACCCGCCCGGTGACGGTGGCGCCAGCGATGCTTCGGGTCAGGACCGGCGCCGCCATGCGGACCGTATGCGCCTGCGCCACCAGAAATCCGGCCGCCACCATCAGCAGAGCCATCGCCACTCCGGCCAATGCGAACCAGCGCCGCACCGCCAACAGCAGAACAACCGCTCCGCCGACACCCGCGAGCCCGCCCCACCAGACCGGCTCCTGCCGCAAGCCGAAATACAGCGACACCCCCGCTCCGAAAGCGACAGGCAGCCACAGAACCCAACGCTCCCCCTCGGCCCCTGCCAATGCCGCGAGTCGCCCGCCCGCGCGCGCCAACAGGCGCCGCCACCGTCCGCCGAGCGCCGGTGGGCCGTCCGCCGTCTCCTCCGGCCAGCCGGCGGCAGTCACCGGCAGCCGCTTCCCGGCCCAGCGATGCCGCCCGCGGGCCCTTCAGCGACCGTCCATGCATGCATCGCATTGCCTCCAAGCCGGGTGGCTGTGTTAAACCACGATGTCGAACCACCGGCGCATCATACCAGCGCCGAACCGGAAATTGAGAGACCGATGACCGTCGTCACCCGCTTCGCTCCGTCGCCGACCGGCTTTCTGCACATCGGCGGTGGCCGCACCGCCCTGTTCAACTGGCTGTACGCCCGCAACACCGGCGGCAAGTTCCTGCTGCGGATCGAAGACACCGACCGGCAACGCTCGACCCAGGCGGCGGTCGACGCCATCCTGGACGGGCTGCAGTGGCTGGGCCTGGATTGGGACGGCGATGCGGTCAGCCAGTTCGAGCGCAAGGACCGCCATGCCGAGGTGGCGCACCAGATGCTGGCTGCCGGCAAGGCCTATCGCTGCTATTGCAGCCCGGCTGAACTGGAGGAGATGCGCGCCGCCCAGAAGGCGGCCGGGCAGCCGATGCGTTATGATGGCCGCTGGCGCGACCGGCCTGAGTCCGATGCCCCTCCGGGCGTGGCGCCGGTGATCCGGCTGAAGGCGCCGCAGGAGGGCGAGACCGTCCTGAACGACCTCGTCCAGGGCGAGGTGACGGTGCAGAACGCCCAGTTGGACGACCTGATCCTGCTGCGCGCCGACGGCACGCCGACCTATCTGCTGGCTGTGGTGGTCGATGATCACGACATGAACGTCACCCATGTGATCCGTGGCGACGACCATCTGACCAACACCTTCCGTCAGATCCAGATCTTCAACGCCATGGGCTGGGACCTGCCGCGCTTCGGCCATATCCCGCTGATCCATGGCCCCGACGGCGCCAAGCTGTCCAAGCGCCACGGTGCGTTGGGCGTCGACGCCTACCGCGACATGGGCTATCTGCCGGAGGCGGTCCGCAACTATCTCCTGCGGCTCGGCTGGTCGCATGGCGACGACGAGATCATCTCGACCGAACAGGCCATCGAGTGGTTCAACCTGGAGAGCATCGGCCGCTCGCCGTCGCGCTTCGATTTCGCCAAGCTCGAGAATCTGAATGCCCATTACATGCGGCTTGCCGACGATTCCCGACTGGTTGGCCTGGTCGCCCCGCGCTTGGAAGCGGAGCTCGGCCGCGGCCTGGGCGACGCCGAACGCGACCTTCTGACGCGGGCGATGAACGGCCTGAAGCAGCGCGCCCGCACCGTGGTCGATCTGGCGCAGAGCGCACGCTTCTATGTCGCGCCGCAGCCGCTCAGCTATGACGAAAAAGCATCGGCGCTTTTGGACGAAAAGGGCCGCAATCTGTTGAAAGAACTGGCGGCGGCCTTCGCCCAAGAGCCGGAATTCACCGCCGCAGCGCTGGAATCGCAGGTGCGCGCCTTCGCCGAGGCACGGGGCGAAAAGCTGGGCAAGGTGGCGCAGCCGTTGCGCGCCGCGCTGACCGGGTCGACGGTGTCGCCGCCGATCTTCGAAGTGGCCGAACTGCTGGGCCGCGAAGCGACGCTTTCTCGCATTCGCGATGCAGCGGGTGCAGCATAATGGTCACTTCCGTGCGTTGCCATCGGGCAGCCTTGGAACTATGCTGCGCCGACGAAAAAAGGGCGCCAAGCCCGACCCTCAACGATAAGGACGTGCCGAGATGACCCAGACTGAGGACGGCAAGGACACCGTAACCCTCATCGACAATAAGACGGGCAAGCAGGTCACGATGCCGATCATGCACGGCAGCGTCGGGCCGAGCGTGATCGACATCCGCAAGCTCTACGCCGCGACCGGCTATTTCACCTACGATCCGGGCTTTACCTCCACGGGCAGCTGCGAATCGGGCATCACCTACATCGACGGCGACGAGGGTGTGCTGCTGCACCGCGGCTACGCCATCGATGAACTGGCCGAGCATTCGACCTTCCCGGAAGTCTGCTTCCTTCTGCTCAACAACCATCTGCCCACCGCGGCCGAGCGCACGGAGTTCGAGAACATCCTGCGCCGCCACTCGATGGTGCACGAGCAGCTGACCAAGTTCTACAGCGGCTTCCGCCGTGACGCCCACCCGATGGCGATCATGTGCGGTGTCGTCGGCGCCCTGTCGGCCTTCTACCACGACTCGCTGGACATCAACGATCCGCAGGCGCGCAAGATCGCCGCGCACCGCCTGATCGCCAAGATGCCGACGATCGCGGCCATGGCCTACAAGTATTCGACCGGCCAGCCCTTCATGTATCCGCGCAACGACCTGTCGTATGCGGAGAACTTCCTCTACATGACCTTCGGAACGCCCTGCGAGCCGTTCAAGGTCAACCCGATCCTGTCCAAGGCGATGGACAAGATCTTCATCCTGCATGCCGACCACGAACAGAACGCCTCGACCTCGACCGTCCGTCTGGCCGGTTCGTCGGGCGCCAACCCGTTCGCCTGCATCGCCGCCGGCATCGCTTCGCTGTGGGGTCCGGCCCATGGCGGCGCGAACGAGGCCGTGCTGAAGATGCTGGAGGAGATCGGCTCGGTGGATCGCATCCCCGAGTTCGTCCGCCGCGCCAAGGACAAGAACGACAACTTCCGCCTGATGGGCTTCGGCCACCGGGTCTACAAGAACTACGACCCGCGCGCCCAGGTCATGCGCCAGACCTGCCACGAGGTTCTGGGCGAGCTCGGCATCAAGGACGAGCCGCTCCTGGACATCGCGATGGAGCTGGAGAAGATCGCCCTGTCGGACGAGTACTTCATCGAGAAGAAGCTCTATCCGAACGTCGACTTCTACTCGGGCATCATCCTGAAGGCGATGGGCTTCCCAACCAGCATGTTCACCGTGCTGTTCGCGCTGGCCCGCACCGTCGGCTGGATCAGCCAGTGGAAGGAGATGATCGAGGACCCGGTGCAGAAGATCGGCCGTCCGCGTCAGCTCTACACCGGCGACACCAAGCGGCCGTTCGTGCCGCTGGCCGAGCGTGGCTAACCGGCCCACAGCCCACATGGGAATGGGCGGCTCCAACGGAGCCGCCCAAGACCCGACTGCGTACATCGTTCCGGCCCGGCGGGTGCGTCTGCGCCCGCCGGCCAACGACAACAGGGCGCCGCTCGGCTGGCGCGTCCGCCGGCTGATCGTTTACCTGTTGATCCTGGCACTGATCGCCGGGATCGTCTTCATCTGAGGCGACGCCTCAGGTCTCGCACTCCAGTGCGAAACCTTCGTCGATCCAACCCGTGATGCCGCCGATCATGAGTTTGACCGGCCGCCCGATCCTCGCGAGCCGCAAGGCGGCGCGATCGGCACCGTTGCAATGGGGTCCGGCGCAATAGACCACGAACAGCGTGCCGTCCGGCCAATCCACCATCCGCCGCTCGGTGATCTTGCCATGCGGCAGGTTCAGCGCTCCGGGCAGATGCCCCCGCGCGAACGCTGCGGGGCCGCGCACATCGAGCAGGATGAAGTCCTGGGCTCCCGATTTCAGCGTCTCATGAACGTCCCAGCAATCAGTCTCCAGCGATAGCCGCTTCGTAAAATGAGCCGCCGCCAACTCGGACGGCGCAGCAGGATTTTCGGTGACGAGACTGGGCATGGGATCCTCGTTGCTGGGGTCTGGTTGGAAGTGACGACCACATCATTCCAATCGCTCCTTCGACTGGAAAGTGGCGTAACTGCCAGCTATCGTGCAGATCATGCCAAACGCCACGCCCCCGCTTGTCGTAGCCCTCGCCTATGACGGCCTCTGCACCTTCGAATTCGGCGTCGCCGTCGAGGTGTTCGGCCTGTCGCGCCCGGAACTCGGGCCGGATTGGTACCGTTTCGCGGTCGCCGCACTCGATGCCGGACCGCTGCGCGCGGTGGGCGGCATCCGCGTGGAGGCCGATGGCGGGCTCGACCTGCTCGACCAGGCCGACATCATCATCATTCCCGGATGGCGCGGCGCACGGGAACCGGTGCCGGGCGACCTGATCGCCGCGCTGTGCCGGGCCGACAAACGCGGTACGCGCATCCTGTCGATCTGCTCCGGCGCCTTCGTTCTTGCCGCCGCCGGGCTTCTGAACGGACGCCGGGCGACCACGCACTGGCGATATGCCGCGACGCTCGGTGAACTCTACCCCGATATCCGGGTGATGCCCGACGTGCTGTATGTGGACGAAGGCAACATCCTGACTTCGGCCGGCAGTGCAGCCGGCATCGACCTCTGTCTGCATCTGGTCCGCCGCGATTTCGGACCAGAGGCGGCAAACAGCGTGGCCCGCCGTCTGGTCGTCCAACCCCACCGCGAGGGCGGACAGGCCCAATTCATCGAAACGCCGGTGCCGACCGCCCGCGAAGGAGCCCGATTGGCACCCTTGCTCGATCATTTGCGGGAGAGGCTGTCGGAAGAACACAGCCTGTCCGGCATGGCATCGCGGGCGGGGATGAGTCTCCGTACGTTCCTGCGCCGGTTCCAGTCCCTGACCGGCACCACGCCCGGCGACTGGCTGCTGACCGAGCGGCTGAGCCGTGCCCGTGACCTCCTGGAAACGAGCAGCCTGCCGGTGGAGGAGGTGGCGACCCTGACCGGCTTCGGCTCCGCCGCCACCCTCCGTCACCATTTCCGCCGCAGGCTGGGGCTCAGCCCGGCCAATTACCGCGAACGCTTCCGCCATATGGCCGGGCCTGCGCCAATGAAAAAGGGCGCGGTCATCACCGACCGCGCCCCTCCTCACGACCTTTGACCGAAGGGCCGCTCACTTCCTCTCGATCAACTCCACCTTGTATCCGTCGGGGTCTTCGATGAAGGCGATCACCGTGGTGCCATGCTTCATCGGGCCCGGCGGACGCGGAATCTTGACACCTTCGGCCGCCAGCTTTTCGCAGGTGGCGTAGATGTCCGGAACGCCGAGCGCGATATGACCATAGGCGGTACCGATCTCGTACGGCTCCTTCTGATCCCAGTTATGGGTCAATTCCAGAACGGCGGTATCGGACTCCTCGCCATAACCGACGAAGGCGAGGGTGAAGCGGCCACCCTCATAGTCGTTGCGGCGCAGCAGCTTCATGCCGAGCAGCCGCGTGTAGAAGTCCAGCGACTTCTCCAGGTCCAGCACGCGCAGCATCGTGTGCAGCAGACGAAATTCACTCATGGTCTCTGTTCTCCCATTCAGGGTTTGCCCTCTTGGGGCCCATTCAATCGTCGCTCCGCAATGACGTCCAGAACCGCACGGGCAGCCCGTTCGCTGGGGGGAGTGTCGCCTTGCCCCAGCCAGCGGGCCACCTCGGCAACGCCATCGATCTGCGCCTGACGTGCCGCCGGATCGTCCAGCAGGCGACCCAATTCCATGGCCAGTCTATCCGGACGGCAATCCTGCTGCAGCAGTTCGGGAACCAGCATCCGATCAAGCATCAGGTTGACGAGGTTGACGTATTTCACCCGGATCAACCGACGATAGAGCGCAACCGTGACGGGGTTGAGCCGATAGGCGATGACCGTTGGCAGCCGCGCGAGAGCCAACTCCAGAGAAACGGTGCCGGACGCGGCGAGTGCCGCTTCCGCCGCGGCAAAGGCATCGTATTTTTCAGTGTCGCCTTCCACCAGCACGGTTCGGACCGGCCAGTCGGCGATCGCCGCCGCCACCCGGTCGCGTACCGTGGCCACTGTCGGCACCACCGCCATCAAATTCGGGTGGGAGGGGAGTAACCGCTCCATCGTTGCACGGAAATCCGGCAGCAAGCGCGACACTTCGCCTTTGCGGCTGCCTGGAAGAACGGCGACCACGCGGTCTGCCGGTCCGATCCCATGACGATTGCGGAAGCCGACACCGTCGCCCTTCCCCGCTCCGCCCTCGACCACCGAATGGCCGACGAACGTGCAGGCCAGCCCTTCCCTTTCAAAATAGGGCGGCTCGAAGGGAAGCACGGCAAGCAGATGATCGTAGATGGCGGCATATTTCGCCGCACGCTTCGGCTTCCAGGCCCATACCGTCGGTGCGACGTAATGGATCAATAGGATGGAGGGCGCCGCCACACGCACCTTCTTCGCCACGCGCACGGTAAAGCCGGGCGAATCGATGCCGATCACGGCGTCGGGATGGACACGCATGACTTCTGCGACGGTCTGGTCGATACGACGGATCAGGTTCGGCAGGTGCGGCAGCAGTTCGAAGATGCCGAACAGGGTCAGTTCCGCCATGGGAAAGAGGCTGACCAGCCCCTCCGCCATCATCTTCTCTCCGCCGATGCCGACGAACCTCACCTTTCCGCCGGTCAGCCGCCTGGCCGCAGACATCAGCCGGGCGCCCAGCGCGTCGCCGGACGGCTCGCCGGCAATCAGGAACAGCGTCGGACCGCCGTCGGCCGCAAGCGGGCCGCTCATTGCGGAATCTCGATACCGACAACGAACAGGCCGAGGCGATCCGCAGCCTCCGCCACCGCAGTGCGGTCCACCAGCAGGCTGCCGCCCGCCTCGATCGCGATCCCTCGCAGACCGGCAGCCGCGGCCTTTTCCACCGTGGTGACACCCATCGTGGGAAGGTCGATGCGGCGATCCTGCTTCGGCTTCTTGACCTTGACCAGAACACCACCGGTTCCCGGACGCGCCAATGCGGCACAGCGGGCGAGCATGGCGTCGGTTCCCTCGATTGCCTCGACCGCCAGAACGATTCCCTGCTGAACCACCGCACCCTGCCCGACGTCCAGCGCGCCCAGTGCGCGGGCGACTTCGACCGCACGGGCGATGTCCCGCTCCGCGTCCGCGTCGGGCGCGAGACGGCCGACCGGTCCGGCAACGGTCAGCAGTTCCTTCAACAGGTCATGCAATCCGACCACACGGAACCCGTCATCCTCGACTTCGCGCACAACGGCGCGCAGCAAACCGTCATCGCCGAGCGCACGGGTGCCGACGCGGGCAAGGAAACGTGCGGTGCGCCAATCCGGCATCAATTCGGTGAATGAGGGACGCTTTACCGGCCCGGCGAGAACGACCTCCCCCACGCCCTCCTCGTGCAGACGCCGCAGGATCGTGCCGGCGGCACCGAAGCGGCTCCAGACATGGGGCACTCCCGCAACCGTCTCGGGATCGGTGTGTCCATCGAAGGCAACGATGAACACCTCACGCCCCTGCCCGCGCACCGCGTTGGCGATGCGGGCCGGAAGCGTACCGCCGCCGGCCAGAATCGCCAGCTTCGGACCCGCTGGCGGCGATCCGGCGCCTTTTGTGGTATCGGCCATCGGCCGGTCGCCTCAGCTCTCGCGCGGCTGGCAGAGAGACCGGGCTTCCTTGGCCCGGATGAAGGAGAGAACGTCCGAAATCAGCGCACGCCCGCCAAAATCGCGACCGACCTCATCCACCCGCTCGGCGAAGGTCCCCTCCGGACCAAACAGCATGCGATAGGCGGCACGCAGCGCGTGGATGTCGTCCTTCTTGAAGCCGCGGCGCTCCAGGCCGACCAGATTCAGGCCAGCCAGGCGGGCGCGGTCCCCCATGACCAGGCCGAAGGGAATCACGTCGTTCTCGACGCCGGACATGCCGCCGATCATGGCGTGGGAGCCGATGCGCACGAACTGGCGCACCGCCGACAGTCCGCCGATGATGACATAGTCACCCAGCGTGACATGACCGCCCAGAGTGGCGTTGTTGGCCATGATAACATGGTCGCCGACGATGCAGTCGTGGGCCACGTGCGAGCCCATCATGAACAACCCGTCGTCACCGACGCGGGTGATCATGCCGCCGCCTTCGGTGCCCGGGTTCATCGTAACATGTTCGCGGATCTGGTTACGGGCGCCGATGACGAGTTCCGACGGTTCGCCATGGAACTTCAGATCCTGCGGCCGGTGCCCGATGGACGCGAAGGGATAGATGACGGTTTCGGCGCCGATGCTAGTGCGCCCGTCGACAGCAACATGCGAAACCAGCCGAACGCCGTCGCCCAGCGTCACGTCGGGACCGACGACGCAGAAGGGGCCGATGTTGACCTCCTCCCCCAGCTTGGCCGCGGGATCGACGATGGCGGACGGATGGATGGTCACGGTCATTTTTCGTCCAGGATCATGGCGGAATAGACGGCTTCAGCGACGAGGACGCCGTTGACCTTGGCCTCGCCCTTGAACTTCCACACGTTGGCGCGCTGACGCTGCTTGGTGACGTGGATGTGGATGGTGTCGCCAGGGGTGACGGGGCGGCGGAAGCGCGCCTCGTCGACGGTCATGAAATAGACCAGCTTGCCTTCCGCGTCGGGACCCAGGGTCGCCACGACCAGCACGGCGGAGGTCTGGGCCATCGCCTCGATGATCAGCACGCCGGGCATGACCGGGCGCGACGGGAAGTGGCCCTGGAAGAAAGGCTCGTTGATCGTGACGTTCTTCACGCCGGTAGCGCCTTCGCCCAGCGTCACATCGATCACCCGGTCGATCATCAGGATCGGGTAGCGATGCGGGATCATCTTCATGATCCGCATGATGTCGATGTCGTCGATCTTATTGCTTTGCGCGTTGTTGTCCGCCGTCACGTCCATTGCCCGGCCGCCCGCCTTTCCACCAACCGATAGAGTTCAGTATTCCCTGTTTTCAGGGGAACGGGCACCGCCGCCCGGATAAGGAACACCGGTGCCTTATTGTTTGCTCCGCCTTCTTGCCCCATTTCCGCGGCGACCGCAACCGCCGAACCCAGAAACGGAACAGGGCCGTCACCGCCCCCCGCTCGGGACGGCGACGGCCCTGTTCAGACAAGCATCACTGCTTGGGGACGTTCAGTGCGACCTGCGGCAGCTTCTTGTTCACGCGCTCCATTACCGCGTCGGTGACGTCGAGCTGCGTGTCGACCAGAACGAACTGCTGGCGGGCCAGAACGAGGTTCGCGCCGCGCTCGCGGGAGATGTCGGCGACCACCTCGACCATCGTCTTGTGAACGACGGCCATCGCTTCGTTCAGGCTGGTCTCCAGGGCCCGCTTGCGGTTCTGGACCGTCTTCTGCACGTCGGCGACCTGCTTTTCGAAATCGCGGCGCTTGTTGGCGAGAGCTTCCGGCGACAGGACGGTCTGCTGCTTGCGCAGTTCGTCCTCGTTCTTGCGGAGCTTGTCCTCCAGCGCGGAAATTTCCTTCTGGTAGGAATCGCGCAGCGATTCGAAGGATTTGGTGATGCCCTTCGACGCGGCGGATTCCTGCATGATCTTCTGGACGTCGATCACGGCGATGACAGGCGCCTTGAGCTCCGCACCCGGACCCGGGACTTCGGCCTTCGGGGCGTCGGTCTTGGGTGCCGATTGGGCCGGAGCCGCCTGGGCCATGGCCGAGGTCGCGGCAAAGAGGAGACCGGCAGCCGTAACGGCCGACAGGGCGGCGACGCGGAACGGCGTCTTCGACAGGGTGGATTGCATCTTAGAACCTGGTTCCGAAGCTGAAGCGGATAAGCTCTTTCTTGTCGTAGCCTTCCTTGCGGATCGGCAGGGCGACATCGAGCCGGATGGGGCCGAACGGCGACTTCCACGACACGCCGGTGCCGATGGAGACGCGGATGCTCTCGTCATCCTTCACGTTCGGATCGCTGATATCGACCTTGCCCAGCGTGCCGACATCGGTGAAGGCATGGCCAAGCAGACCGAATTCCTCCGGCAGGCCGAAGGGGAAGCTCATTTCCACCGAGGCGCGGGCATAGCGCGTGCCGCCCAGCGCGTCGCCGGTCGAAATGTCGCGCGGGCCGATACCGGCGGTGTTGAAGCCGCGCAGGGTGTCGCCGCCGATGAAGAAGCGGTCGCCCAGATCGACCTTCTTGCCGAGGCCGTGGATGTAGCCGATTTCACCGGTGGTGCTGAGCACCCACTGGTCCTCGCCGAGCGGCAGATAGTAACCGGCAGCCAGCTTGTTCCGCAGGAAGCGCACCGACCCACCGAGACCGGCGATGTCGTTGGTCAGACGGACGAAGTAGCCCTCGGTCGGCGTCAGCTTGCTGTTGCGGACGTCATAGGTCAGTTCCTGTCCGATCAGCGAGGTCAGACGTTCACCGCGCTGCTCCTGGATGTACTTCGACGCCGTGGTCGGCACTTCCTCGATCAGCGTGTCCTGCAGCTGATAGTAAACGCGCTGGCGAAGGCGCTCGGTTAGCGGATAGCCGAGGCGCAGGGCGAAGCCGGTGTTCTTCTCGTTGAACGAGCTTTCGTCCTGGTAGTTGTAGCGCGTCCGGAAGACGTCGACACCGGCCGACAGGTCGCGGTCCATGAAGTACGGCTCCGTGAAGGAGATATCGTACAACTGGCGCCGGCCGGACAGCGTGGCGCCCAGACGCAGATCCTGACCGCGGCCGAGGAGATTGCGTTCGCGGATAGAGAAGTCACCCAACGGACCGTCGGAGGTCGAGAAGCCCGCACCGATGGAGATTTCACCGGTGGACTGCTCAGCGACGTCGACGTTGACGACGGTACGATCCGGCGCACTGCTCTCCGACGTCGTGATGTTCACGCGCTCGAAGAAGCCGAGATCCTTGATGCGCTGCTCCGACCGCTTCAGCTTCGACGCGTTGAAGGGGTCACCTTCGGACAGCAGCATCTCGCGGCGAATCACCTTGTCGAGCGTCCGGACGTTGCCCGAAATATCGATGCGATCGACGAAGGTGCGCGGCCCCTCGTTGATCTCGTAGGTGATGTCGATGGTGTGGGTTTCACGATTGCGCGAAATCCGCGGACGGACATCGACGAAGGCGTACTGCAGATCGCCGACCGCGCTGGTCAGCTTCGTGATGGTGTCTTCCACCTTCTGGGCATTGTACCAGTCGCCCTCGGTGGTGGTGACGCTGTTCTGCAGAACCGCAGGGTCGAGCTGCTTCAGCGAGGTCTTGATGTCGACCTTGCCGAACTTGTAGCGCTCGCCTTCCTCGATGGTGAAGGTGATGAAGAAATCCGATTTGTCCGGAGTCAGTTCGGCGACCGCCGACACGACGCGGAAATCGGCATAGCCTTCCTTCAGGTAGAAGCGGCGCAGCAGATCGCGATCGTAGTTCAGGCGATCCGGATCGTAATTGTCATCCGACGACAGGAACCGCCACCAGGCGGATTCCTTGGTCTGGACGTTCTCGCGCAGGGTACCGTCGGAGAAATGCTCGTTGCCGATGAAGGTGATGCCACGCACGCCGGTGCGCACGCCTTCATTGATCTCGAACACCAGATCGACACGGTTCTGGTCGAGCTGGATGATCTTCGGTTCGACCGTCGCACCGAATCGGCCTTGCCGCCGGTAGATCTCCTGGATGCGCTGGACGTCGGACTGGACCCTGGTCCGGGTATAGACGACGCGGGGACGCAACTGGATTTCCTTCTCCAGCGTGTCCTTCTCGATGCGCCGATTGCCCTCGAACGCGATGCGGTTGATGATCGGGTTCTCCGCCACCGTGACCACGAGCGTATCGCCCTCGCGCTTCAGCACGACGTCGGCGAACAGGCCGGTGTTGAACAGCGACTTCAGCGACTGGTCGATCCGGTCGGGATCGAACGGGTCGCCGGGCTGGACGGTCAGGTAGGAGCGGACCGTGGAGGGTTCGATGCGCTGGGTGCCTTCGACCCGGATGTCGCGCACCGTACCGCCACTGAACACCTGGCTGACCGTGGACCCGGTGACCGCCGGGGCCCGACCGGGCGAGGCGGCGGTTTGGGCGAGGGCGACAGACACCGTCGTCATGGCGCAGCCGGCCATCAGGCCCGCCACCAGAACTTTGCTCGACACCGGCAAATCACGCTCCCTGGCAAGGGGCTGGTTTTAGGAAACCAGTCCCCGGAAGAAATCGACCACGCGCAATTGAACAAGGTCGTTCCACGTGGCGAAGACCATGAGCGTTAATACCAAGGCCAATCCAATTCGGAAACCGTATTCTTGCGCTCGCGCTCCAAGCGGCCGGCCGAGAAGCTTTTCGATGCCGTAAAAAAGCAGGTGGCCGCCGTCCAGCATCGGCACCGGAAACAGGTTGATCAGGCCCAGGTTCACAGACAGGAAAGTCATGAACCAGACCAGCGGATACCAGCCGGATTGCGCCACCTCGCCCGACATCTGGGCGATCCGCAGGGGGCCGCCCAACTCCTCCGTCCCGCGCGATCCCTGGACCATCTGGCCCAATGCGGTGAAGGTGCCGGTGATCATGCCTGCGACTTCACGTCCCGCCTGCCAGACGGCGGTCAGGGGGTCATGACGCATCATGCCGACGCTGCCGCGGCTGATCCCGAGCAGACCGATCTGGTGAGCATTGCCGAGTCGGTCGGTGACCGTCTGCGACTCCGGTGTGACAGTCAGGGTCATCACCCGCCCATCACGCTTCAGTTCGATGGCCAGCGGTTCGCCCGGGCGGATCGAAACGATCTGCCGGATCTCTTCGAATCGCTGAACCCCGGTACCATCGACCGACAGGATCAGATCGCCCGGCTGGATGCCGGCGCGTTCCGCCGCACTGCCGGGCTGAATGCCACCGACGTCCGGCGGGGTGAAGGACTGGCCGGCGGTCATGAACAGCAGGGATAGAACGACGATGGAGAAGACGAAATTCGCGATCGGTCCGGCCGCGACGATGGCTGCGCGCTGCCCCACCCGCTTGTGGTGGAAAGACACCGCGCGCTCCTCCGCCGACATGGCGGTCAGATGGGCGCCTGGCGTGCTGGCCGGATCGGCATCGCCGAACATCTTGACATAGCCGCCGAGCGGCAGCGCGCTGAACTTCCAGCGCGTGCCCGCCCGGTCGGTGAAACCGAACAGTTCCGGTCCGAAACCGATGGAGAAGGTCTCGATCCGCACGCCGTTGCGGCGCGCGATCAGATAGTGACCAAGCTCGTGCACGAAGACGAGCACGGTGAGGACCAGCAGAAAGGCCAGCACCGAGGTCCAGAAACCGCCGATAACGTCCATATCAACCCTTGCGCCTTCCAGCGCCTCGAACGCGGATCATCGGCTGCCAACCGCCGTCGCACCGATCGCCGCCACGCGGCCGGCGGCATCCCGCCTCGCGTCCGCGTCGGCCTCCCGCACGGCGGCGAGATCGCGCAGCGGGCGGTGGGGCAACGCCGTCAACGTCTCCTCGACGATCCGTTCGATGTCGAGGAAGCCGATCCGGCGGTCGAGAAACGCCTGGACGGCCACCTCGTTGGCGGCACTGAGTATAGTAGGAGCGCCCCCCCCGCTTTGCAAGGCGGCCCGGGCCAGTCGAAGTGCGGGGAAACGCTGGGGATCAGGAGCCTCGAAGGTCAGCGTCGCCGCCTTGACCAGATCGAGCCGCTCCGCTGGCGTGGCGATGCGGGCGGGCCAGCCGAGCGCATAGGCGATCGGCGTGCGCATGTCGGGCGTGCCGAGCTGCGCCAGGACCGAGCCGTCGACATATTCCACCAGCGAATGGATGACGGACTGCGGGTGGACCAGCACGTCGATGCGCTCTTCCGGGATACCGAACAGGAAGTGGGCTTCGATCAGCTCAAGCCCCTTGTTCATCATCGTCGCGCTGTCGACCGAAATCTTGGCGCCCATGTCCCAGGTCGGGTGGGCGACCGCCTGCTCCCGCGTCGCAGCCGCCATGAAGGCGCGATCCCTGGTGCGGAAGGGACCGCCGGACGCCGTCAGGATCAGTCGGGCGATGCTGTCGGTGCGGTCGAAATCGAAGACCTGGTAGATGGCGGAATGCTCGCTGTCGACCGGCAGCAGCGTCGCGCCGTGGGCCTTCACCTCTTCCATCATCAGGGCGCCGGCGCAGACCAGCACCTCCTTGTTGGCGAAGGCGACGATGGCGCCACGCCGGACAGCGGCAAGGGTCGGCTCCAGACCAGCGGCGCCGACGATGGCGGCCATCACCCAGTCGGCCGGACGTTCCGCCGCCGCGGCAACCGCTTCGGACCCGGCCGCGACCTCGATGCCGGTGCCGGAGAGAAGGCTCTTCAACTCGGCATAGGCTGCGGGGTCGGCGACCACGGCCAATCGGGCGTTCAGTTGCCGGGCCTGTTGAGCCAGCAGAGCGACGTTGCGGTTGGCGGTCAGCGCCTCCACCGGAAAACGCTCCGGATCGCGGGAGACGAGGTCCACGGTCTGCGTTCCGACCGAGCCTGTCGACCCGAGGATCGTTACGCTGCGCGGCGCATCAGGCCCCGCCCCCGCTTTCACCACCATGACAGAACCGATCCAACGGCCGCGTGAAACAGGGCCAGCACCGGGGCCGCGGCCAGAAGCCCGTCGATGCGGTCGAGGATGCCGCCATGCCCGGGAATGAGCTGGCCGCTGTCCTTCACATTGTAGCGCCGCTTGACCGCCGATTCGAACAGGTCGCCGGCCTGCCCGACCACGGCGACGGCCGCGCCAACCGCCAAAGCGATGTCCGGACGCGCCGTTCCGAAGGCGAGAGCCACCAGCCAGCCGAACAGGGCCGACGATGCCATGCCGCCGATCAGGCCGGCCCAGGTCTTCTTGGGGCTGATGCGCGGCGCCAGCTTAGGCCCGCCGATGCTGCGGCCCGCGGCATAGGCCCCGATATCGGTCGCCCAGATGGCGATGAGGACGAACAGGAAGAGAGACAGCCCGGACTCCGGCAGATCACGCAGCCACATCAGGCCGGCCATGCCGACAGCGACATACAGCACGCCAAACCCGAGAAGGTTGCGGTCGGCGCCGCCACCGACTATGGCGGTCAGAACGGCAAAAGCTGCCGCCACCCCCAGCCCGGCGGCCGGACCGGCGGCGATCTGCGCCATCAACGCGACGATGATGCCGATCGCCGCCATGATGCGGGCCGGCAAGCGGCGGGCGCTCGGAACGATGCTGGTCCATTCGGATACGGCGACCACCGATCCGAAGGCGATCAGGGCATGGAACACCCAGCCGCCGATCCAGACGGCACCCAGCACGACCGGCGCCATGACCAATGCCGACAGGACGCGAACCTTGAGGTCCCCCGCCCTGGATGGCTTGGCCGGCACTGCGAGCGAATCCGGCGTGTCAGCGGGACCCGGCGGTGGTGGCGCCGAAGCGGCGTTCCCGTCGGTGGAACTCTTCAATCGCCGCCTCCAGATCGCGCTTGGTGAAATCGGGCCAGAGCGTATCGACGAAGACCAGCTCGGCATAGGCCGCCTGCCACAGCAGGAAATTGCTAATCCGCTTCTCGCCGCTGGTGCGGATGATCAGGTCGGGGTCGGGTATGTCGGCCGTGTAGAGCCGCGCCGACAGCGCGTCCTCGTCAATGGCCTCGGGCGCCAGACGCCCAGCGGCCACCTCTTCCGCCAACCGGCGAGCCGCATGGACGATCTCCAGGCGCGAGCCGTAGCTGAGTGCCACCACGAGCGTCATCACCCGGTTGTCGCGGGTCAGGCCCTCGGCATTGTCGATCAGCCGGTTGATGTCCTCCGACAGTCGCGTACGGTCACCGATCACCCGCAGGCGGACGCCCGCCCGGTGCAGTTCGGCGACTTCGCTGCGGAGGTAGAAGCGCAGCAGACCCATCAGGTCGCTGACCTCTTCCTCCGGCCGGCGCCAGTTCTCCGAGGAGAAGCTGAAGATCGTCAGAGTGCCGATGCCAAGTTCGCGCGCCGCCTCCACGGTGCGGCGGACGGCGTCCACGCCCTTCTTGTGCCCGGCGGTGCGCGGCAGGCCGCGCGCCTTGGCCCAGCGCCCGTTGCCATCCATGATGATGGCGACATGCCCTGGGGCCGTGTTGGACCGGTTGTCGTCCGCGTCGCGCATTCCGGATCAGACCTGCATGATTTCCTTTTCTTTTTGCGCAAGCGAGTCGTCGACCAGCTTGATGTGCTGGTCGGTCAGCACCTGCACCTTGTCCGCCTGGACCTTGTGCTCGTCCTGGGTGATCTCGCTGGCCTTCTCGGCCTTCTTCAGGCCGTCCATGCCGTCGCGACGGATGTTGCGGATGGCGACACGGCACTGCTCGGCATATTTGTGGGCGACCTTCGCCAGTTCGGCGCGGCGCTCCTGGGTCAGATCGGGCAGCGGCACACGAATGACCTGCCCCTCGGCCTGCGGGTTCAAGCCCAGGCCGCTGTCGCGGATGGCCTTTTCGACCGCCTTGGTCATGCCGCGGTCCCACACCTGCACCGAGATCAGGCGCGGCTCCGGAACGGAGACGGTCGCCACCTCGCGCAGGTGCATGCGGCTGCCATAGGCCTCCACCATCACCGGTTCGAGCAGATTGGACGAGGCGCGGCCAGTGCGCAGACCGCCCAGTTCCTTGCGAAACGAGTCAAGCGCGCCTTCCATGCGGCGCTTCAGATCCGATAGGTCGGGCGCAGCCACGGGCCTACTCCCTTTCTTCCGTTATGATGGTGTGCTTGCCACGGCCCTGCATCACTTCGGCGAAGGCGCCGGGCGTGTGGATCGAGAAGACCAGAATGGGAATGTGGTTCTCGCGCGACAGCGCGATCGCCGAAGCGTCCATCACCTGCAGGTCCTTGGTCAGGACATCCATGTAGGTGAGGCGTTCGTAGTGCTGGGCCGACGGATCCTTCTTCGGATCGGCGGTGTAGACGCCATCGACCTGCGTGCCCTTCAGCAGACCGTCACAGCCCATTTCGGAGGCGCGCAGCGCCGCGGCGGTGTCGGTGGTGAAGAAGGGGTTGCCGGTGCCGGCGGCGAAGATCACCACCCGGCCCTTTTCCATGTGGCGGACGGCGCGGCGCCGGATATAGGGCTCGCAGACCGTCGACATGGGAATGGCCGACTGCACCCGCGTGCTGACGCCCATCCGTTCGAGCGCGCTCTGCATCGAGAGCGCGTTCATCACGGTGGCGAGCATGCCGATATAGTCGGCCGACGCACGCTCCATGCCGTTCGCCGCACCCTTCACACCCCGGAAGATGTTCCCCCCGCCGATGACCAGACTGACCTGGACGCCGAGTGCGATGACCGCCTTCACCTCGTTGGCGATGCGGTTCACCATCTCCGGGTCCAGACCATAGTCGCGCTGACCCATCAGCGCTTCGCCCGACACCTTGAGGAGGACGCGCTTATAGCGGACGCCCTCGGCCGGCGCGGTGGTCCCGGTGGTTTCGACCATGGGGGGAACGCTCCCTTGCTGTTTCGGAATGCGGCGTGCGGACCTAAGCGTTCGACCTTACCGGTCTCAGCCCTGACCGCCGGCAGCGGCAGCGACTTCGGCGGCGAAGTCCGACTGGGCCTTCTCGATGCCCTCGCCCAGCGCGAAGCGGGTGAAGGCCGTGACCTTGACCGGAGCGCCGATATCCTTGGCGGCGTTCTCCACCACCTTGCGGACTTTGGTCTCGCCGTCGATCACATAGGTCTGCTCCAGCAGGCAGACTTCCTCGTAGTACTTGCGGACGCGGCCTTCGACCATCTTCTCGATGATGGCTTCCGGCTTGCCCGAAGCGCGGGCCTGCTCGGCCAGCACGTTGCGCTCGCGCTCCAGCGACGAGCTGTCGACATCGGCGATGTCCAGCGCGTCCGGACGGGCGGCGGCGATGTGCATGGCGATCTGCTTGCCGAGATCGGCCAGCTTGGCCGTGTCGCCGGTCGACTCCAGGGCGACCAGGACGCCGATCTTGCCCAGGCCCGGCGCGATGGCCGAGTGGACGTAGCTGACGACGACACCGGCCGAGACCGACAGGGTGACGGCGCGGCGCAGGTTCATGTTCTCGCCGACGGTGGCGATCAGGCTGGTCAGCTCGTCCTGGGCGGTGTGCGAGGTGCCCGGATAGGTCGCGGCCTTCAGTGCCTCGACATCGCCGGCAGAGGTCAGCGCCAGCTCGGCGGCCTTGGCGGCGAAAGCCTGGAACTTGTCGTTGCGGGCGACGAAGTCGGTCTCGGCGTTCACCTCGACGACGGCACCCTTGGTGCCGGCGGTGGCGACGGCGACCAGACCCTCGGCGGCGACGCGGCCCGACTTCTTCGCGGCGGCGGCGAGGCCCTTCTTGCGCAGCCAGTCGACGGCGCCCTCGAGGTCGCCCTGCGTCTCGTTCAGCGCCTTCTTGCAGTCCATCATGCCCGCGCCGGTCTTCTCGCGCAGTTCCTTGACGAGCGAGGCGGTAATCTCGGCCATGTTGCGCCCTCTTCCTTCCAAGCGATCCGGCAGGCGGATCGGATTGAGTCACAAAGTCAAAACGGGTGGCAACCCATAAAAAAGGCAGCCGGGCCATAGGTCATAAGGCCCGGCTGCCCTTGAACCGTCAGGGTCAGGCCTGGGCGGTCTCGGCGGCGGTCTCTTCCTCCGGCAGCTGTTCGGCCGGGGCGTCCTCGGCGGCGCCGACGTCGATGCCGGCGGCGCTCATCTCGGCCTGCAAGCCGTCAAGCACGGCGCCGACCGTCAGGTCGCAGTACAGCTCGATGGCGCGCAGGGCGTCGTCGTTACCGGGGATCGGGAAGGCCACGCCGTCCGGATCGGAGTTGCTGTCGAGGACCGCGATGACCGGGATGCCCAGCTTGTTGGCTTCCTTGACCGCGATCGACTCCTTGTTGGTGTCGATGATGAAGATGACGTCCGGCAGGCCGCCCATCTCCTTGATGCCGCCCAGCGCACGCTCCAGCTTGTCGCGCTCGCGGGTCAGCTCCAGCACTTCGCGCTTGGTCAGGCCCGAGGTGTCGCCGCCCAGACGCTCTTCCATCTCGCGCAGGCGCTTGATCGACTGGGAGATCGTCTTCCAGTTGGTCAGCATGCCGCCGAGCCAGCGGTGGTTGACGTAGTACTGGCCGCACTTGGCGGCAGCCTCGGCGATGCGCTCCTGGGCCTGGCGCTTGGTGCCGACGAACAGGACGCGACCGCCGCCGGCGACGACGTCACGCACGGCCTGCAGGGCACGGTGCAGCATCGGGACGGTCTGCTCGAGGTCGATGATGTGCACGCCATTGCGCACGCCGAAGATGTACTGGTTCATCTTCGGGTTCCAGCGGCGGGTGTGGTGACCGAAGTGGACACCGGCTTCCAGCAGCTGGCGCATGGTGAAGGTGGGCATGGTCATGTGGAAAAAATCCCTTTTTCCGGTTGCTCCGCCGCGGGCATTGTCGACAGCGCATGGAAACCATGGCTGAAGACACCGGATCGGGCCATCGGAGTAAAACCGAGGGTCCGCCAGCCCGCGTGAGGTTTTGACGACGGCGCTTACATAGCCCCGCACGCGCATGTTGACAAGGAAAAAGGCCACCCGGACCAGCGTCCGGATGGCCTTTTCAGCAAACCGCCAAGGACCGGTGAAAGTTCCTTTACGCCTGCGGCGCGGACGGTGCGGCGACCTTCGGCTTCGGCAGGTCGAGCTTCAGGTGCAACTCCTTCAGACGGGCGGTATCCACCGGCGCCGGGGCCTGCATCAGGAGATCCTCGGCGCGCTGGTTCAGCGGGAAGGCGATGACCTCGCGGATGTTCGGTTCATCGGCCAGCAGCATGACGATGCGGTCGATGCCCGGAGCCGAACCGCCGTGCGGCGGGGCACCCAGCTTGAACGCGCTCAGCATGCCGCCGAATCGGGCTTCCAGCTCCTCCGGCGGATAGCCGGCGATCTCGAAGGCCTTGTACATCACTTCCGGCAGATGGTTGCGGATGGCGCCGGACGACAGCTCCACGCCATTGCAGACGATATCGTACTGATAGGCCTTGATGTCGAGCGGGTTCATCGTCTCCAGAGCCTTCAGGCCGCCCTGGGGCATGGAGAACGGGTTGTGGCTGAAGATGACCTTGTTGGTCTCTTCATCCAGCTCGTACATCGGGAAGTCGACGATCCAGCAGAAGCGGAAGGCGTTCTTCTCGATCAGGTCCAGCTCCTCGCCGATGCGGGTGCGGGCGAGGCCGGCCAGCTTGGCCGCCGGGCCGGGCTGGTCGCAGACGAAGAAGATCGCGTCGCCGTCCTCGAGACCGGCCAGTTCGCGCAAGGCGGCCTGGGCGGCGTCCGGCACGAACTTGGCGATCGGCCCCTTGCCGCCGCCGGCCTCCATGACGATGTAGCCGAGGCCGGGAGCGCCGAGACCGCGAGCCCAGTCGTTCAGCTTGTCGAAGAAGCTGCGCGGACGGTCCGAGACCTTCGGAGCGCGGATGGCGCGGACGACGCCGCCCTTTTCGAGCGTCTGCTTGAAGGCGCGGAATTCGACGTCGTCGCGCTTGAACACCTCGGTCACGTCGGTGATGACGAGCGGGTTGCGCAGGTCCGGTTTGTCGTTGCCGTACTTCAGCATCGATTCGGCGAAGGAGATGCGGCGGAACGGCAGGCCGTCGATGGCCGGCTTCGAGTCGCGCCGGAAGCCGCCGAACTCGTCGAAGATGCCGTGCAGCACCGGCTCGATGGCGGCGAAGACGTCTTCCTGGGTGACGAAGGACATCTCGAAATCGAGCTGGTAGAACTCGCCCGGGCTGCGGTCGGCGCGGGCGTCCTCGTCGCGGAAGCAGGGGGCGATCTGGAAGTAGCGGTCGAAGCCGGCGACCATCAGCAACTGCTTGAACTGCTGCGGCGCCTGCGGCAGGGCGTAGAACTTGCCGGGATGGTTGCGGCTGGGCACCAGATAGTCGCGCGCGCCCTCGGGTGAGGAGGCGGTGAGGATCGGCGTCTGGAACTCGGTGAAGCCCTGGTCGATCATGCGGCGGCGCGCCGAGGCGATCACGCGCGAACGCAGCATGATGTTCTCGTGGATGCGCTCGCGGCGCAGGTCGAGGAAGCGGTAGCGCAGGCGCACGTCCTCGCCGGCATCCGTATCCTGGTTGACCTGCAGCGGGATCTGCTCCGCCTCGCCTTCGACGGTCAGCTCGGCGATCTGCAGTTCGATGCGGCCGGTGGGCAGCTTGTCGTTGATGGTCTCGGCCGTGCGCTTCACCACCTTGCCGGTGACGGTGATGACCGATTCCAGCTTCAGCCGGTTGGCGACCTCGAAGGCCGGGTTGGAGGTATCGACCACGCACTGCGTCAGGCCGTAATGGTCGCGCAGGTCGATGAACAGCAACTGTCCATGGTCGCGCTTCCGGTTCATCCAGCCCGACAGGCGGACGGTTTCACCGGCATTCTCTTCACGAAGCTGGCCGCAGGTGTGCGTGCGGTAGGGGTGCATGGGTCGAAACACCTTGAAAAGGGCGGATTCCGGCGGAAAAAGCGGTTCGACACACCACACCGGACGCGCGCGAAAGTCAAGCCGCGATAGGGTGCAGCGCAGTGCGGCGGGTGCCCGGATGAAACGCTTGGAACAGCATGAAACATCCTGGGCCACCCTGTTCAACCGTTCAATCCGCCGGCAGGCCGGCTGCCGGACCACAGTTTAACACCGCCGTCGCCGTGGGATAAGCGGAGCGGGAAAATCCGGCCGGCCGCCCGCCCGGCCTGTCCTTTTGCAACGCGCATCGCCTCCGCGCGTCGGCGGACTTTCAAGCACCCGTTTGGTCGTGTATGAAGCAACCATGACGCTCATCACGACAACCGACGCCCTTCAGGCCTTCTGTCAGTCGCTGGCAGGGGCCGAGTACATCACGGTCGACACCGAGTTCCTGCGGGAAAAGACCTATTGGCCGCAACTGTGCCTCGTGCAGGTCGGCGGGCCCGACGGCGCGGTCGCAATCGACCCGCTCGCCGAGGGCATCGACCTGGCGCCGCTGTTCGCGCTGATGAGCGACCCGTCGGTGCTGAAGGTGTTCCACGCCGCCCGTCAGGACGTGGAGATCTTCTGGCACCTGTCCGGCCAGATCCCGCATCCGCTGTTCGACACCCAGGTCGCGGCGATGGTCTGCGGCTTTGGCGAGAGCGTCGGCTACGAGACGCTGGTGACCAAGCTGGCCGGCGCCCGCATCGACAAGTCCAGCCGCTTCACCGACTGGTCGCACCGGCCGCTGACCGACCGGCAGCTGACCTACGCCCTGTCCGACGTCATCCATCTGCGCCCGGCCTATGAGAAGCTGAAGCGCCGCCTCGCCCGCTCCGGCCGTTCGCACTGGCTGGAAGAGGAGATGGCGATCCTGACCGACCCGGCGACCTATCAGGTCGATCCGGAAAGCTCCTACATGCGGCTGAAGGTGCGGACCAACAAGCCGCGCTTCATGGCCATCCTGAAGGAGCTGGCGGCATGGCGCGAGCGCGAGGCCCAGCGCCGCGACCAGCCGCGGTCCCGTGTGCTGCGCGACGAGGCGCTGCTGGAGATCGCGGCCCATGCGCCGACCACCGTCGACGATCTTGCCCGCACGCGCGGACTGGGCCGCGGCTTCGCCGAGGGGCGCCAGGGTGCCGACGTGCTGGCCGCGGTACAGGCCGGGCTGGACCTGCCGGACAGCGCCCTGCCCCGCGTCGAACCACGCGAGGAACCGCCGCCCGGATTGCAACCGATCGTCGAATTGCTGCGCGTGCTTCTGAAGATGAAGTGCGACGAAAACAATGTCGCGGCGAAGTTGGTGGCGTCCTCGGCCGATCTGGAAGCGTTGGCGGCCGATGATCGGGCAGAGATTCCGGCGATGCAGGGCTGGCGGCGCGAACTGTTCGGCAATGATGCGCTTGCGCTGAAGCACGGAAAGATCGGCCTTGCGGTCATAGACCGTCGCGTCCGCATCGTTCCTGCTGGCGAACCGCGCCAGTCGACCGATTCGGCCGAATCCGAAACTTGACCTTTTCGGATGGCGTCGCTTCGATGATTGCGGCGCCTTTTGCGGCGATCCGGGTGCCTCCTGCGCCCGGACTTTAGCCTTAAGGGCTTTTTAAAGAAAGTTACCGTTAAGATCGGTTCGGCTTCGTAGGATCGGACGGATCGGGCATGCCCGGCCGGTTCACGGGCCGCCGGAGTCGGCCGGGCGAAAACGCCCGGACGGAAAGAAAAAGGCTGCCGAACAACGAGCGGCCGGAGACTGGGTGGTTGGCAGGCGCGACGCTTGTTGTGGGAGTGAGCAAGGTATGAGCAGGTTTGGCGGCAGACCACCGGTTGGACGGGACCGTGTCCGGCTTTCCACAACGGAGAAGCAGGCCGCCGTCGCCGCCGCCAAGGACCAGAAGCCGGATTTCGACAACGACAAGCTCCTGAACCTGCTGCGCTCGGCGAAGAACGAACTGCAGGGCATGCGGCTGATCCACATGCATCTGTCGCTGCTGAAGGACCGCGATCCGACCAGCCAGATGATGGTCCGCTCCATCATCCAGGAACTGGCGACCAAGGCGTCCTATCTGCAGTCCTTCAACATCTCCAACGGCGACGTCATCATCCTCTACAAGGGGCTGAAGCTGACGGGCGTCACCGACGTCTGCCAGACGGTGGAACAGGTCTTCCTGTCGAAGACGACGCTGACCGGGCCGAACCCCTACAA
Source organism: Azospirillum oryzae (assembly GCF_008364795.1). Classification (GTDB taxonomy): domain Bacteria; phylum Pseudomonadota; class Alphaproteobacteria; order Azospirillales; family Azospirillaceae; genus Azospirillum; species Azospirillum oryzae. Next base: position 601,246 of record NZ_VTTM01000001.1, read on the forward strand.
GGAATATTCGCTCTATTCGATCATGGAACTGGCGTTGAACTTCATCAACGTCATCCGTTTCATCGAAGAACTGCAGGCGAGCGAAACCGGGCAACACGTCACTGAGACCAAGCCGCCGATCACGCTGGAAGAACTGGGCAAGCTCGAACGCTCGATGCAGATGTTCGATCTGTCGCCCTTCCTGTTCAACCAGGGCATCGCCAACATTGGCGGCGGCGATGCGGAGATGGAGTATTATGAACTCTACATCTCCATCAAGCTGCTCCAGGAGCGGCTGTGCCCCGATTACGACATCACCGCCAACAAGTGGCTGTTCAATTACTTCACCGCCAATCTCGACCAGTCGGTTCTGCGTGCGTTGAACCATGGCCTGAGCTTCATGCGCGGGCGGCGGATCGGCATCAACATCAACCTGTCGACCGTCATCTCCACCGGATTCGTGAAATTCGACGAGCGGCTGCCGATCGATTTCCGCGGGCAGGTGGTGCTGGAGGTGTCGAAGGGCGACCTGATCGAGAATCTATCGCTGTTCAACGAGGTGGTGGAGTTCGCGCAGGACCGCCGGTACCAGATCGCGGTGGACGGGCTGAACCCGTTCTGGGTGACGAACTTCGATCTGGAATATCTGAACGCCGACTATGCCAAGATCTTCTGGTCCAACGACATGCTGGAGATGGACCCGCAGTTCGAGAAGTATTTCCGCGACCGCATCGCCGAGCAGGACCGCTGCAAGTTCATCCTGGCGCGCTGCGACAGCGTGACCAGCCTGGTCTATGCCCACAAGATGGGGATCAATCTGGTCCAGGGCCGCGCGGTCGACAACATCATGCGCAAGGGCGTCAGTGTCCGCGAGGCCATCGCGCACGCCAAGGTCGATTGAAGCCAGCGGGTTACGGCTTCCGCGGCGCCTGCCGCAACAGACCGTCGGTCCAGGCCGGGGGAAGCAGGGCCAGCAGCCAGACCGCGGCCATCATCGGCCAGGGAAAGGCGATTCGCGCCCTGTTGCGTTCCAGTCCACGGCGGATGACGCGGGCGGCAGCGTCGGTTTCCATCAGGAACGGCATGGGAAAGCGGTTGACCGCCGTCATCCGGCTTTTGACGAAGCCCGGGCAGATCACCGACACGCCAATCCCCTCCCCGGCCAGATCGCCGCGCAACGCCTCGCCATAGACCCGGACCATCGCCTTGCTGGCACAATAGGCCGGCGCGCCGGGAAGTCCGCGAAATCCCGCCAGTGACGCCATGATGGCGATCTGGCCGCGCCGCCGGGCGCGCATGGCCGGAAGCACCGGGTGGATGCTGTTCAGCACGCCGTCGATGTTCACCGCCAGGATGCGCCGGGCCTGCTCCTCCGTCTCACCGCCGTCGCCGGTGCCGGCCGACATGCCGGCGTTGGCGATCAGCAGATCGACCGGCGTCGCGGCATCGACCCGCGCCAGCCAGTTGGCCATGGCGGCGCGGTCGGCCACGTCGATCACCGCCGTCTCCACATCGGCGCCGGCAGTGCGGCAACGCTGGGCCACCACCTCCAGCCTCGCGGAGTCGCGGCCAGTCAGCGCGAGGGCTGCTCCGGGCGCGGCGTAGAGGACAGCCAGTGCCTCGCCGATGCCGCTGGAAGCGCCGGTGATGACGATGGATCGCGGCTGTTTCATGGAGTTTCCGCCCTGTTCGCCGGCTGCCGTGTGGCGCCGAAGCTTGTTGTAGGGTGATGTCGCGTTTATAAGCACGACACAAATCGACACCGCTTTTCAAAAGAGGCCGCCTTTGCCAGCCCATCGCCCCGTCATTGCCAGCATGACCGGTTTCGCGCGCGTCGACGGGCACGGCGACGGCTATTCCTGGACCTTCGAGGCCAAGAGCGTCAATGGCCGCAGCCTGGATCTGCGCTGCCGCCTGCCATCTGGATTCGACAGCGTCGAGGCGGTGGCGCGTGCCGAGCTGCCGAAGCGGCTGGCCCGCGGCAACGTCAACCTGACGCTGACCGTCAACCGCGCCCAGGCGGTCTCCCAACTGCGCATCAACCGCGAGCTTCTCGCCCAGGTGCTGGAGATCGCGCGGGAAATCGAGGGGGCCGGGGCCGCCCCGCCGCGGCTGGATTCGCTGCTGGCGGTCCGCGGCATCATCGAGCCGGTGGAAGAGGACGAGACCGAGGCGCGCGAGCGTGTCGAATCGGTGCTGAAGGGCGAACTGGCCAAGCTGATCGACCAGCTGGTGGTCAACCGCCTCGCCGAGGGCGCCCGCATCGCCGAGGTTCTGAACGGCCATCTCGACGAGATCGCCCGGCTGGTCGAGGCGGCGTCGGCCTGCGCCTCCACCCAACCGGAAGCGCTGCGCGAGAAGCTGCGCGCCCAGGTCGCCGCGATCCTCGGCTCCTTCCCCGCCCTGTCGGAAGACCGGCTGGCGCAGGAGGCGGCGATCCTGATCGGCAAGGCCGATGTGCGCGAGGAGCTGGACCGGCTGCGCGCCCATATCCAGGCCGCGCGTGACCTGATGGCGGAGGGCGGGGCCATCGGCCGCCGGTTCGACTTCCTGTGCCAGGAGTTCAACCGCGAGGCCAACACGCTCTGCTCCAAGTCGGCGGACGTCGAACTGACCCGCATCGGCCTGTCGCTGAAAGCCTCGATCGAGCAGCTTCGCGAGCAGGTCCAGAACATCGAATAACTGGCAACAGCGAGTGAGCGCCATGGCTGCGACCAACACCTCCCTGATCCACCGGCGCGGCCTGATGCTGGTGCTGTCCTCCCCGTCGGGTGCCGGCAAGACCACCATCGCCCGCGGCCTGCTGGAGCGCGATGCCGGCATCACCATGTCGGTGTCGGTGACGACCCGGCCGATGCGCCCCGGCGAGGCCGAAGGGCTGGACTACTACTTCATCGACCAGCAGCGCTTCGACCACATGGCGGACACCGGCGACCTGCTGGAGCATGCCCGCGTCTTCGGCAACTGCTATGGCACGCCGCGGGTGGCGGTGGAGGATGCGCTGGGCGCCGGGCGCGACGTGCTGTTCGCCATCGACTGGCAGGGTGCGCAGCAGCTGGCGCAGAATGCCCGCGACGATCTGGTCAGCGTCTTCGTCCTGCCGCCGTCGGTCGGTGAGTTGGAACGCCGCCTGCGCGGCCGTGGCCAGGATTCGGAGGAGGTAATCGCCAACCGCATGGCGAAGGCGTCCAACGAGATCAGCCACTGGCCGGAATACGACTATGTCATCGTCAACAGCGACGTGAATGAAAGCATCGCCGCGGTGGAAGCGATCCTGCACGCCGAACGGCTGCGCCGCCGCCGTCAGGTCGGCCTGCCGGAATTCGTGCGCAGCATTCAGGACACGCTGTAACTACTTGTCTGGAAACGGTTTCGCCCGGACCTTGATCTCGTGGCCGGGCGGGCCGTCGCTGCCGTCAGGCTGTTTGCCGCGGTAATAGCCCTTCTGCCAGCGTTCCTGCGCGGCGGCACTGCCCGGCGTCTGCAGGTCGGTATTGAACTGGCTGCGCGATGCCGCCCAGGCGCGGTACTGCGCCGCCGTTTCCGGGTCGCTGTCGAGGTCGCGGACCTCCGGCGTCAGGCTTTCCACCAAGCCCCGCTGGATCGGCATCAGATGGGCGAAGGGTTCGCCCTTCTCCCAGGTGACCGGCACGCCGGGCGCGGTGAATTTCCAGTTCATGGTGAATGGGTACGGTGACCAGTCGGTCTCGATGATCCCCGACAGGCCCATGATCCCATGCTTCGGGTGGTTCAGCGGTCCGGTCACCATCAGGTTGACGCCCGGCGGCGTGCGGAACAGCGCTGCGACGTGGAAGGTCAGCACGCCGCTGCCGAAATGGCTGGCGGGCAGCAGGGGGTGCTGCTCCTCCGCGGTGACGGTGATGGCCTCCACACCGATTCCGCCATCCCACACCGCCGTCACCCGCACGGGGCAGCAGACCTCCCAGCCATGCATGCTGGCGATGTTCAGCGGCAGGCAGCGATAGCCGTACTGCTCCGGCAGGGCGTCGATCCAGTCGCGGGTCGGACGAGCCGGGCGGATGTCGGGCAGCACGCCCGAGAGCGGATAAGCGATCAGCGTCATGGCGCCGCATCCTGCCAGACTTCTCCATCGGGCGTAACCCGGAGGCCGGCGATGGTCACAACCGGCCGCCTGTCCATCCGGGTTACTCCTAGGCCGGTGTTATGTGTTTCCCGGTCGCGAAATACTCGAATATGTGTCACACTCTATATTAGTATTATTTCAATTAGCGATGCGCATTATTCGGCGCCTGCGGGCGGCGGCGGCGCGTGTATCGTGTGGGGTGCGGCAATGTTCAACAAACTCAACAGCATCAAGGCGAAGCTCCTGATCCTTCAGGGGCTGTTCCTCGCCACCATCCTGGTGGCCGGCATCTGGTCCGCGACCTCGAAGCGTGAGACGATGGTCGAGGGATACCGCAAATCCATCGAGGCGGTGGTGCAAACCTCGCTGTCGATCATGAAGTCCTACGACGAGCGTGCCGCCAAGGGCGAGTTCAGCCGGGAAGAAGCGCAGACCCGCGCAAAGGCTACGCTGCGGGCCCTGCGCTTCTTCGGCAACGAATACATGTTCGGGTACGAGTTCGACGGCACCAACGTGTTCCACGGCGTCCGCCCCGATCTGGACGGCACCCGCAAGCTGGCCGATTTCAAGGACAGCAACGGCGTGTTGGTGATCCGCGGTCTGATCGACTCGGCGCGCAGCGGCGACGGCACCCTGGTCTACAACTTTCCCAAGGCCGGCGGCACCGAACCGTTTCCGAAGCTGGCCTATGCCGCGATCTATGAACCGTGGGGCTGGATGATCGGCACCGGCGTCTACATCGACGACGTCGACACTGCTTTCCGCAGTACGCTGATCAACACGCTGGCGGCGACGCTGGCGGCGGCGCTGCTGCTGGGGCTGTTCGGCTTCCGACTGGTGTCGCGCATCGGCAAGGGTCTGGACGGCATCGCCTCCGCCACCGGCCGCATCGCCAAGGGCGATCTCGGCGCCCAGGTCGCCGGCACCGACCGCACCGACGAAGTTGGGGCGCTGGCCCGCTCGGTGGAAACCCTGCGTCTCAGCGCCATCGAGGCGGAGGATTTGCGCCGCCGTCACGCCGCGCTGGAACGGGAAGCCGATGAGGCTCGCCGCGCCACCATGAAGCGGCTGGCCGACGAGTTCGAAAGCACGGTCGGCGCCCTGGTCCGCTCGGTCGCCGAGTCGGCGGGGCAGCTGACCCACACGTCGGGCGCCATGAGCAGCGGGGCGGAACAGACCACCCGGCTGATGAACGGCGCCGCCCGCGCCGCGGGGACGACCTCCGGCAATGTCCAGGCGGTGGCCGGTGCCACCGAGGAGTTGGCCGCCTCCATCCGCGAGATCGCCCAGCAGATCGCCGAATCGACCACCGGCTCGGCCCGCGCGGTGGAGGATGTGCGTCGCACCTACGCCCTGATCGAGCAACTGGACAGCGTTGCCCGGCGCACCGTGGAGGTGGTCGACCTGATCCGCTCCATCGCCGAACAGACCAACCTGCTGGCACTGAACGCCACCATCGAGGCCGCCCGTGCCGGCGAAGCGGGCAAGGGCTTCGCCGTGGTCGCCAGCGAGGTGAAGAACCTCGCCAACCAGACCGCCAAGGCCACCGACGACGTTCAGGCGCAGATCGCCGCCATGACCGACGCCACCTCCTCGGTGGTCGAGGCGATGCGCGGCGTCGGCGGCGCCATCGAGACGGTGAACAGCGTCGCGTCCAGTATCTCCGCCGCCATCGAGGAGCAGGGTGCGGCAACCCGCGACATCAGCCGCAACGTCAACGAGGCGGCGCAGGGCGTCAGTTCGGTGTCCGACAGCCTGAACATGGTGTGCAGCCACGCCACGGCCACCGGCCAGGCCTCCGTCGAGGTCGCCGCCGCGGCCCGCGCGGTGGGCGAGCGCGCCGACCGCATGCTGGGCGAGGTGTCGGCCTTCGTCGCCCGCATCCGCCAGGGCTGAGGGGCTTGCCGCGGGGAGCGGGTGCGGCGCCGGATGCAATCGGCAACAATCCGCGCTATGGATGGGTTCTGCCAATCGCCGGACAGGATGCCATGACCACCCCCTCCCCCGCCGCAGCTTTCCCTACCGTCGCCCGCCGGGGCTGGCTCGACGAGGCGCTGCGCCGACTCGAGGCGGATGTGAACCGCTCGGCCGACACCCACCTGCTGCGGCTGCCGATCCCGGCGGCGCAAGGGATCACGCTGTACCTGAAGGATGAATCGACCCACCCCACCGGCAGCCTGAAGCACCGGCTGGCGCGGTCGCTGTTCCTCTACGCCATCTGCAATGGCTGGGTGCGCGAGGGCACGACGGTGATCGAGGCGTCGTCGGGATCGACGGCGGTGTCGGAGGCCTATTTCGCCCAGCTGCTGGAACTGCCTTTCGTCGCCGTGGTGCCACGCAACACCTCGCCGGCCAAGATCGCGCAGATCGAGTTCTATGGCGGCCGCTGCCATATGGTGGAGCGCGCGTCGGAGGTCTGTTCCGAGGCGCAGCGGCTGGCCCGCGATTGCGACGGCCATTTCATGGACCAGTTCACCTATGCGGAGCGCGCCACCGACTGGCGCGGCAACAACAACATCGCCCAGTCGATCTTCGAACAGCTGGCGCAGGAACCGCATCCTGTGCCGGACTGGATCGTCTGCGGCGCCGGCACCGGCGGCACCTCGGCCACCTTCGGGCGCTATGTGCGCTATCGCCGGCTGCCGACACGGGTGTGCGTCGCCGATCCGGAGCATTCGGCCTTCTTCGCGGGATTCCGCGACAACGACCCGAAGGCCAATGTCGGGCGGGGGTCCGGCATCGAAGGCATCGGGCGGCCGACGGTGGAGCCGTCCTTCCAGCCGACGGTGATCGACCGGATGATCCGCGTCCCCGACGCCGCCAGCATCGCCGCCGTCTGGGTCCTGCGCGAGAGGCTGGGCCGCGCCTGCGGCGGCTCGACCGGCACCAATCTGGTGGGCTCCATCGAGTTGATCGCCGAAATGACGCGCGAGGGCCGGCAGGGCAGCGTCGCCACGCTGATCTGCGATCCCGGCGAACGCTATATGGGGACCTATTTCAACCGCGATTGGCTGCAGGCCAACGGGCTGGACATCGACCCGTGGTGCGAGCGGATCGACGGCTTCTTCCGGACCGGTGCCTGGAGCGGCGATGGTCTGGAAACGGCCGGGCGCTGACCGGGAGCCGGCGGCCATGACCCGCATGCGGATCCGCATCGATTTCGAGACCGGCGGCTCGATCGGTCCCGGCAAGATCGCTCTGCTGGAGCGGATCCGCGAGACCGGGTCGATCTCCGCCGCCGGGCGGGCGCTGGGCATGTCCTATCGGCGGGCATGGCTGCTGGTGGACGACCTGAACCGAATCTTCCGCGAGCCGGTGGTGAGTGCGGCAGTCGGTGGCAAGCATGGCGGCGGCACGGTGCTGACCGGGTTTGGCGAACAGGTGATCGACCATTACCGCGCGGTCGAGCGCGAAGCGCATGTGGCGACGGCCCACCGGCTGGCGGCACTGGCGGCGGGGATCAACCCGGATTACGGCGCGGACAAGCAGGTGGACGACGGGAGCTTTGCCGGCGATCCGGGGGTGGGGCCGGGGTGTGGCCCGGGGAGTTGAGCGGGGAATTGAGCGGGACTTGCGTCTCAGGCGATTTGAAACGCAAAAGGCCGGGCACACTGCCCGGCCTTTTCATTTTCCAACCCCGCGAACCGTCTACGCGAATGCCTTGTAGGCAATCAGCGTGAAGGTGTCGCGAACGCCGGGAAGCGTCTGCACATGCTCCGTCACGAAACGGCCGATGTCGTCGTCCTGCTTCAGGTAGCACTTCATCAGCAGATCATACTGGCCGGAGATGGAATGCACCTCCGACACCTGTTCGATCAGTTGCACCGCCTGATCGGCGACTTCATAGGCGCGACCGAGATCGCATTTGACCATGACGAAGATGGTCTGCACGGGCTCAGCCCTCCTCGGTCGAGGCTTCGCTGGACGGACGCGGGCGGGCCGAGCGCAGCATGAAGGCCGGCATGTGATCGCCGAAGCCGATCACCGGCACGTCATCGTCATCGTCATCGCGGCGGCGGCGGCGGTCGCGATCACGGTCGCGGCGCGGCTCGTTGCTGCGTCGGGATTCGGCAGCGGCCAGCGATTCGCGGGGCTGGCGCTCCTCACGAACCGGACGGTCGTCGCGCGCGGAGCGTTCCTCGCGGACCGGACGCTCTTCACGAACCGGACGCTCCTCGCGGGGGGCGGCTGCCTCCTCACGCGGGGGGCGCTCCTCACGGCCGCCGCGGGGCGGACGGGCTTCCGAGCGGCTGTCGGGCTTGGCACCACGGCCGCCACGACCACGGCCGCGACCGCGGGAGCTGCCGTCTTCCTCGCCGAACTCGGCCGTCTCCAGGCCGTCGATGGCGATCATGGGAATCTCCCGCTTGATGAGGCGCGTGATTGCGCCGACAAGTTTCGTGTCGTCCGGCGTGGCCAACATGAAGGCCCTGCCCTGCTTGCCGGCTCGGCCGGTGCGGCCGATCCGGTGGACATAGTCGTCGGGGGTCAGCGGCACGTCGAAATTGAAGACGTGGCTCAGTCCCTGGACGTCGATGCCGCGGGCGGCGACGTCGGAGCAGACCAGCAGCGAAATCTCGCCCTGCTTGAACCGCTCCAGCGTCTCGGTGCGCTTGGACTGCACCATGTCGCCATGCAGAGCGCCGACATTGAAGCCGTGGCGCTCCAACGACTTCTGCAGGACGGCGATATCGCGCTTGCGGTTGCAGAAGATGAAGGCGTTCTTGACGTCCTCGGTCTGCAGCAGATGGCGCAACGCCTTGCGCTTGTCCATCTCATGGACCAGGGCCAGCGCCTGGGTCACCGTCTCCGCCGGCGAGGCGGGCGGAGCGACGCTGATCTCCAGCGGCTGGGTCAGGAAGGCATCGGCCAGACGGCGGATTTCCGGCGGCATCGTCGCCGAGAAGAACAGGGTCTGGCGGTTCTTCGGCAGCTTGCTGACGATGCGCTCGATGTCCGGGATGAAGCCCATGTCGAGCATGCGGTCGGCCTCGTCGATGACGAAGACCTTGATGTCGTTCAGCATGATGTTGCCGCGCTCGAACAGGTCGATGAGACGACCCGGAGTCGCGATCAGCACATCCACGCCGCGGTCGAGCTTCTTCACCTGTTCGGTGAAGGTCTCGCCGCCAATCAGCAGCGCCATGCTGAGCTTGTGGTACTTGCCGTAGGTCTCGAAGCTTTCCGACACCTGGGCGGCCAGCTCTCGCGTCGGCTCCAGGATCAGAGACCGCGGCATCCGCGCGCGGGCACGGCCCGACGCCAGGATGTCGATCATGGGCAAGGTGAAGCTCGCCGTTTTGCCGGTGCCCGTCTGCGCGCAGCCCAGCACGTCGCGGCGTTGCAGGACACAGGGAATTGCCTGTTCCTGAATGGGCGTCGGTTGGGTGTAACCCTTGTCCTCGATGGCGCGCAGGACGTCAGGGCCAAGCCCAAGTTCCGAAAAAAGCATCCAACCTGTTTCTGTTCTGGAGTGCGGAAATCGAGCGTTCGACGCCCGATGCCTGGATGAGGCCGAAGAATAGGAAGTCAAAGCTGCATGTCAATAGATCCGATGTTCCGAAACCGAAAATTGGCGCGAAAACACGCCGCGTTGGCGAATTCGGCACTCTGCGCTAGGCTGTCGTCCGGCAGTACCGCGAGTCGCGGCGCTTGCCGGCGCCCCGGTCGGAGGCTGTCCGCTTCAAATGGAACGGTCGAGAGCATTTGATGATTCTTCGTGCCCAGGAATCGGTGCTGGTGGTGGTGGATGTGCAGGAACGGCTGCTGCCGGCCATCCACGACTCCGAGCGCGTCGTCCGCAACGCCGCGATGCTGCTGAAGGGTGCCGCCGCCCTGTCGGTGCCGGTGCTGGTGACCGAACAATATCCGCGCGGCCTGGGACCGACGGTGGAGGCGGTGCGCGCCCATCTGCCGGAAGGCACACCGGTGATCGAGAAGATCACCTTCGGCAGCACCGGCGAGCCGGCCTTCAATGCGGCGGTCGAGGCGTTGAACCGCCCGCAGATCGTGCTGTGCGGGACGGAAGCGCATGTCTGCGTGATGCAGACCGCGTTGGGACTGCGCCAGCAGGGCCATGCGGTCTATCTGGTCGCCGACGCGGCATCGTCGCGCACCCCCGCCAACCACGCCATGGCGCTTGAGCGGATGCGCGCCGCCGGCGTGACCATCGTCACCACCGAAATGGTGCTGTTCGAGTGGATGGAACGGGCCGGCACGCCGGTCTTCAAGGTCGTCAGCGCACTGGTGAAGTGAACGCAGGAGAAGCCGCATGTCCCCGCCCCCCTCCGGGAACCCCACCAGCCGCCCCACCCTGATCCTGCTGCCCGGCATGCCGCTGGACGCGGCACTGTGGGACCATCAGGTCCGGCATCTGGGCGAGGTCGCCGACCCGAAGGTGATCGAACTGGCCGACTGCGCGACCATCGCGGCGATGGCCGACAAGGTGCTGGCCCAGGCGCCGGAACGCTTCGCCGTCGCCGGCCTGTCGATGGGCGGCTATGTCGCGCTGGAGATCCTGCGCCGCGCGCCGGAACGGGTGGAGCGGCTGGCCCTGCTCGACACCAACGCCCGCCCCGACACGGCGGAGGCGACGGCCACCCGGCGGGAGGCGGTGGCGCTCGCCCGGCAGGGGCGATACGGACAGGTGATCCGCGCCGCCCTGCCCCGCCTGGTCCACCCGGACCGTTTGGCGGACGACGGATTTGTCCGTTCGGTCCTGGCGCAGATGGAGCGCGTGGGCGTCGACGGCTATGCGCGGGAGCAGGAGGCCATCATCGGCCGGGTGGACAGCCGGCCGGGACTGGCCGCCATCCGCTGCCCGACTCTGGTGATCTGCGGTCGCCAGGACATCCTGACGCCGCCGGCCCTGCATGAGGAGATGGCGGAGGCCATTCCCGGCGCCCGGCTGGTGCTGATCGAGGACTGCGGCCATCTGTCGGCGATGGAACAGCCGCAGGCGGTCACCGCCCTGATGCGCGACTGGCTGCTGCGGGGCTGATCCACTCAGCAGTCGGATCCGTTGCAGAACAGATCCGCCCGCGGGCTGGGGAACAGTGAGAAGGTCATGTCGCTGATGAGGCTGCGGAAATCCGGATCGTCGGGCCCCTGAGGCCGGTCGAGCCAGCCGGTGGCGGAGATCAGCGCGGCACCCGACCGGCAGAACGCCCCCTGCACGACGATGGCCCCGCCCGGTGGAGAGGTCCGGATCGGGCCGTTCGTGCACAGCTCCGAGTTCAGCGTGTTTTCCGTGACATTGAAGGCCAGCACCACCTTGTAGTCGCGCCGCGCCGTATCGTTGGGCGTGGTGGTGAAATTGGTCTTCACGCCCATGACGCGGTTCTGCATTTGGGGCAGCACCTTCTCCGCGAAGCGCTCCGGCGGCAGACCGAAGGGGTCGCCGTGCAGCACCACCCGCAGGTCGCGGTTGCCCGCCGCATAGGCCACTTCGCTACGCGTGTAGGCCGGGGCCGGCTCGCTCGCCACCACCCGCTCGTTGGAGCAGGCGGCAAGGGTCGAGGCGCCCAGCAAAAGGGCGGCGAGCGGCGGGAGCATGCGCATTTTCAGTTCGTCCGTTGGTGTCGCTGTTCCCGATATGGGGAGCAACGCTGCGCCGGACGAGAGGTTCAGCGCAGCGCGTGACCCTGGCGTCACACATCCTTCAGCCATTTGTCCGCGGCGCGGCCGATCAGGGATGGATAGTCGGGAAGCTCCGGCCCGATCAGCGGAAGATCGAATTCCGCGACGATCCGCGCCACCGTCGCCTCATTCAACTCCAGCCCGAGCGAACGGGCACGGCGGGCGATGGCAAGTTCCTGGCCCCAGACATAGCCCCGCCGGGCACCGGTGTTGCGCGCCATGATCCGGGACTGCTCCATCCGCTCGTCGCCGTTGATCGGCAGCCAGATGTCGGTCATCAGCGTGTCGGCCGGCTCGTCGGTGCGGAACTCCAGCGCGTCGGCATTGACGATGGAAATCTTGGCCACGGCCTCGGCCGGAAGCTGGTCGAACAGGCCGACGTTGCGGTTGACCTCGATCACATCGGGATCCAGTTCGACCACCGTGACCCGCGTCACCTCCGGCCGCAGGGCCGCGTTCACCGCCGCCCAGCCCATGCCCATACCCATCACCACCGTATGGCCGGTGGCGGCACGGACGCCGATTTCCTGGCTTTCGATCTCCATCGGCGTCATCGACATCCAGCAGCGATACTCGCCGTCGGCCTCGCGCCGCATCAGGGCGGCGGTATCGGTCGTCATCAGTGCCGGACTCCAATAGCCGGCACTGAGCAGGATCGGCGCCACCTGCAAACGCCAGCGCCCGACCTCGCAGGGTTGATAGCGGGGAACGAAGAGGTCGGTGACGAAAGGGGTCAACGGCGACAGCGCGTCGGCAATCATCCCGGGCGGGATGGCATCGGCCGGAATGTCGGCGCCGGGATAGGCCAAGGGGTGCATACGCCTCCTACGGGTCGGGCCATGGTCCGCGAGACAATCTCCCGGAAATGGCGCTATCCCGAATGATAGACCAGGCGACACCTTCCCCAAAACAGCGAAATAATTACGGGATTTTCCACCCATTCCTATGCGGCGTCCGGGGTCGGATCGAGTGTGTCCTCCTCCGGCATCAAACCCGTGCGCAGATATTCGTAGGCACACCAGCGCGCGTCATGGGGCATCCGCGCCCGCCGCAAGGGCTCCGCCTCGACGAACAGCATCCTGCGGCGGAAGGCCATCGGGCTTTCGACCAGAAGGATCGGCTTCTCCGCCTGCACGCCGGGCGGGAACCAAGGGCGGCGAAGGAAGCGGCAAGGTTCCTCGGTCCATTCCGGCGGCGTGCCGAGGTGCCAGCGGCGCACCAGATGTTCGCCGACCGCGCCCGCATAGGCGTCAAGGACGTTGTCGCCAACGCACTCCGGAGAGTCCTGGACGCGGGCGTACCGCCTGCCCATGTCACCGTCCATATAGAATTCGTCGAGGAACTCGCCCAACGCCACCGAGAAGGTCTGCCGTCCGGATTTATAGCGTCGGATGGCCTCGGCCAGCGTTCCAGGACGATGGTTCAGGTCGTCGGTCATCTTCACACTCCCGGGCAGCATAACCCTGGACGGTATCCTCGATCTTCGCGGCGATGCGCGCGTTTATTCCGGGAACCTGCGGATAGCAGAGCATCACAAGCTCTGCCAGCTGCTCTGCTGTAGCCAAGCCTGTGACATCCATCAGAAAATAGAGGTCGCGCCTGTCTCGGGCCAGTCCTTCGGGGTCGTCGAGCCGGTTGGCGAGCAACTTCATCGCCAGCATGTATTCCGGAGTCGGCAGATAGACGCGAAGACCGATCTGCCCATTTCTGGGATATTCCCCAAATGGAAGCAGATTAGGCTGCGGATTGCCCTTCGGCGGAGCAACGCTCTTTACCGCCTGATTGAGCCAGTCATCGGGAAGGCCGAGACGACGCCCGACGAGATCGGCAAGCTCGTAGCCGCGGCTTCGTTCGCTGAGGAACACCGCATCGACATCACGAGTCACGTCGCGGATGTTGCCGGCGAGCAGAAGGCACGATCCGCCATAGACGGCGATGTCGATGACCTTGCCATCCTGTGCGGCAAGGTCACCCATCATTTCAAATGCCCGTTCCAGCAGGTTCCTCGACAGCTCCACTGCGCCTCCGCTGATCTCGAATCCCGGCGCTGCCAAGCGTCGCCGTCACACGTCGATGTCGTCGGCCTTTACGAACTTCGCGTTGTCCTGGATGAACTTGAAGCGCAGCTCCGGCCGTTTGCCCATCAGATCCTCCACCAAGGACCGGGTGCGCTCGCATTCCGGCTTTTCCTCCGGATCGGCGGCGTTGGGAACGACCACGCGCAGGAGTGAGCGCTTGGACGGGTCCATCGTCGTGTCGCGCAGCTGGGCCGGCATCATCTCGCCCAGGCCCTTGAAGCGGCTGATGTCGGGCTTCTTGCCCTTGAACATCTTCGACAGCAGTTCGTCCTTGTGGGCGTCGTCGCGGGCGTAGACCTGCTTGTTGCCGTGGCTGAGGCGGTAGAGCGGCGGCAGGGCGAGATAGAGGTGCCCCTCCTGGATCAGGCCCGGCATCTCGCGATAGAAGAAGGTCATCAGCAGCGAAGCGATGTGGGCGCCGTCGACGTCGGCGTCGGTCATGATGATGACCCGCTCGTAGCGCAGCTTGTCGGTCGAGAAGTCCTTGCCGATGCCGCACCCCAGCGCCTGGGTCAGGTCGTTCAGCTCCTGGTTGGCCTTCATCTTGTCGACCGAGGCGCTGGCGACGTTCAGGATCTTGCCGCGCAGCGGTAGGATGGCCTGAGTCTCGCGCTGGCGCGCCTGCTTGGCGGAACCGCCGGCCGAATCGCCCTCGACCAGGAACAGTTCGGTGCCCTCCGGGGAGTTGCGCGAGCAGTCCGCCAGCTTGCCGGGCAGGCGCAGGCGGCGGGTGGCCGACTTGCGCGTCATCTCCTTGGACTGCTTGCGGCGCGCCCGCTCCTCGGCCTTCTCGATCAGCCGTTCCAGCAGGCCGTTGGCGCTCTGCGGGTCGCCGGACAGCCAATGGTCGAAATGGTCCTTCACCGCGGTCTCGACGAGGCGCTGCGCCTCCGCCGTCACCAGCTTTTCCTTAGTCTGGCCCTGGAAATGCGGTTCGCGGATGAAGACCGAGAGCAGGACGCAGGCGTCGCCCATCACGTCGTCGGCGGTGACCTGCCCGGCGCGCTTGTTGTTCGTCAGCTCGCCATAGGCCTTCAGGCCGCGGGTCAGCGCGGTGCGCAGGCCGGCTTCGTGAGTGCCGCCCTGCGGGGTGGGCACGGTGTTGCAGTAGGTGTGCGAGAAGCCCTCGTCGTCGTCGGGCCACGCCACCGCCCATTCCACCCGGCCCTGGCCGTTGGGGAAGTCCAGCGCGCCGGCGAAAGGCAAGCGCGTCAGCGTCTTGCGGTCCTTCAGCGCGGCGTTCAGGTAGTCCTGAAGCCCGCCGGGGAAATGCAGGGTCTCCGACGCCGGCGTGGTGGCGTCGACCGACAGCAGGGACGGGTCGCAGCTCCAGCGGATCTCGACGCCGCGGTAGAGATAGGCCTTGGAGCGCGCCAGCCGGTAGAGCCGGTGCGGCTCGAAGTGAGCGGTCTCGCCGAAGATTTCCGGGTCGGCATGGAAGCGGATGGTGGTGCCGCGCCGGTTGACGTTGCCGCGATGCCCCAGCGGTCCCTGCGGCAGGCCGCGGCTGTATTCCTGGACGTAGAGCTGCTTTTCGCGGGCGATCTCCACGGTCAGCCGGTCCGACAGGGCGTTCACCACCGACAGGCCGACGCCGTGCAGGCCGCCCGAGGTCTGGTAGACCTTGTTGGAGAATTTGCCGCCGGAGTGCAGCGTGGTCATGATGACCTCCAGCGCCGACTTGCCCGGATATTTCGGGTGGTCGTCGATGGGGATGCCGCGCCCGTTGTCGCGGACCATCACCGTATAGTCGGCGGCCAGCTCCAGGTCGATTCGACTGGCGTGACCGGCCACCGCCTCGTCCATGGCGTTGTCCAGGACCTCGGCCACCAGATGGTGCAGCGCGCGGTCGTCGGTGCCGCCGATATACATGCCCGGACGGCGCCGGACAGGCTCCAGCCCCTCCAGAACCTCGATGTCCTGGGCGGAATAGCTGTCGGCCTTGGGGGCCGTGTTCTCGAAAAGATCGCTCATGACGGGATGATAGGAATTTCGTCAGGGGTGCGCAAGCGCGTCCTGGGCCGTTTATAGTGCGGTGCCACAGGCTTTGGGGCAGGAATTTTTCGTGACGCCGGAGGAAGCATGAGCGCAGCGGACACATACGACTTCGACAATGGCCCTGCCCTGCGGGCCATCGCGATGCCGGCGGACACCAATCCGAACGGCGACATCTTCGGCGGCTGGCTGCTGGCGCAGATGGATTTGGCCGGCGGGACGGTGGCGGTGCGGCGCAGCCATGGCCGCGTCGCCACCGTCGGGATCGAGGCGATGACCTTCCACAAGCCGGTCTTCGTCGGCGACGAGGTGAGCTGCTTCGCCCGCATCGAGAAGGTCGGCCGCACCTCGCTGCGCGTCCGCATCGAGACCTGGGTGCGACGCGAACGCTCCGGCTCCGACCCGATCAAGGTGACGGAGGGCGTGTTCACCTACGTCGCCATCGGCGAGGACCGCAAGCCGCGCGAAGTGCCTCCGGAGTGAGCACCGTCAGGCCCCCGGCGCCTTGACGAAATGCTGATGGCCGTGGTCGCACTGGCCGCGGGCATGCTTGTCGTCGCAGCTTTCGCCGGAGGTCAGGCCGATCCAGGCATGCAGCGTGGTGGGGTCGAAGCCGGCCTCGCGGCGGTCGCCGACCTGGATCAGCGGACGGCGGATCAGGTCGCGGTCGGCCAGCATCGCGGCCAGCGCGGTGGACTCGTCAAGGGCGGCAGGATTGACGGCGCCGGACTTCACTGCGGCGGCGCGGCGGTTGAACCAGGAATCGACCTCCTTGTCGCCGAAGAAGGCGCGGAGATCGGCGGCGGTCAGATCGGCGGTGGCAAGGTCGCGTTCGACCAGCCTGTGGCCGGCGGCGGTCAGCTGCTGCTTCTGCCTGGCATTCGCCGGGCAACCGGCCAGTCCGTAGAAAATCACTTCGGCCATGGGACACTCCGCTGCTGGATGGGGGATCCTGATCCGGGGAGCAATCAGGACCGATTTCGTCCAGTCTAACGGCGGTGCAGCACGAAAAAGGGCGCGACATTCCGCCGCGCCCACATTTTTTCTATGGGTATTGCGAAGGGGCCGTCAGGCTCACTTCTGCAGGCGCTTCAGGGCGTCCTCGACATACTGGTTGGTGTAGGTCTTGGACAGGTCGATGTTGGCGGACGCCACCGCCGGATCGAAGGCCTTCAGCACCTTCAGCGCGGCTTCGGCACCGTCCTGGGTGAAGCGGCCGTCGGGCGAATAGGTCGGCTTGGAATGCTCGAACGCCTGGGCATAGAGGTCCTTGTTGCCCAGGAAATATTCTTGTGGCAGCACCTTCAGCACATCCTCCGTGCTGGCCTTGTTCAGCCACAGCATGGTGCGGACGAAGACGTCGGCCAGCGCCTGGGTGGTCTTCGGGTTCTCCTTTGCGAAGTCCGGCTTCATATAGAGCACGGCGGCGGGATAGGGGCCGCCATAGACCTCCATCGTGCCCTTGGCGGTCCGGGTGTCGGCCAGCACGGTGATGTCGCCGTCAGCCTCGGCCTGGCTGATGACCGGGTCCAGGTTGACGATGGCGTCGATCTCTCCGCGCTTGATCGCGGCGATGGCGCTGGGACCGCCGCCGACGCCGATGACCGACACGTCCTCCGGCTTCATGCCCAGCGAGGTCAGGACGTAGTTCAGCATGAAGTTGGTGGAGGAGCCGGGGGCGGTCACGCCGACCTTCTTGCCCTTCAGGTCCTTCACCGACTTGACGGTGCCGGCCTTGTTGACGGCGGCCAGCACGATGCCGGGATAGCGGCCGAGCTGCGTCACCGCGACGATGGGCTGGCCCTTGGCCTGCATCTGGATGGTGTGGTCGTAGGCGCCGGTCACCACGTCGGCCGAGCCGCCGACCAGGGCCTGCAGGCTCTTGGCGCCGCCGCCGAAGTCGCTGATCTCGACGTTCAGACCGGCATCCTTGAAGTAGCCCAGCCGTTCCGCCAGCGTCAGCGGCAGGTAATAGAGCAGCGGCTTGCCGCCGACGGCGATCTTGATGTCGGTTTTCTCAAGCTTGTCCTGCGCCGCGGCCAGTCCGGCCGTTCCCAATGTCAGGGCGACCGCGGCGGCCGCGATCAGCGATTTGAGCTTCATTGGATTCCTCCCCCAGTTGGATTTTCAGTGCTGCCCGCCGCTGGTGTCCTGCGGACGCCAGTGCAGAAGCCGCTTTTCGATCATGGTGACGGCGGCGTCGATCAGGACGACGAAGATCGTCAGCACCAACATGCCGGAGAAGACGCCGACCGTATCGAACACGCCCTCCGCCTGATGGATGCGGTAGCCAAGCCCGGCGGCGGAGCCCAGATACTCGCCCACCACCGCACCGACCATGGCGAAGCCGACGGCTGTGTGCAGCGAGGAGAAGACCCAGGACAGGGCCGAGGGCAGATAGACGTGCCGGAACAGGTCGCGGGAACTGGCGCCCAGCATGCGGGCGTTGGCCAGAACCACCGGGCTGACCTCCTTCACACCCTGATAGACGTTGAAGAAGACGATGAAGAAGACCAGCGTCACCCCCAGCGCCACCTTCGACCAGATGCCGAGCCCGAGCCACAGCGCGAAGATCGGCGCCAGCACGACGCGGGGCAGCGCGTTGACCGCCTTGATGTAGGGGTCGAAGACGATGGAGACCAACGGCGCGCGGGCGAACCAGAAGCCGAAGGCGATTCCCGCCACCGTGCCGATGACGAAGGCCAGCGCGGTTTCCAGCAGCGTGATGCCGAGATGGTACCAGATGACGCCCGAGGCGAAATCGGCCCAGGTGCGGGCCAGCACCGCCCCCGGCGTGCCGAAGAAGAAGGGGCTGAGAATCTTGGTGTCGGTCAGGACATGCCAGATCAGGAAGAAGGCGATCAGGACGCCCAGCTGAAGCAGCAGGATGACCGGACGGCTGGGCAGGCGTTTGGCGTGGGATCTCATGATGTCGTCACCGCAGCTTGGTCTGGGCGTAGCCCTTCAGCACCTCGTCGCGCAGCTGCGCCCAGATCTCCTGGTGCAGCGCGAGGAACTGCGGGGTCATGCGGATTTCCGCCACGTCGCGCGGACGGTCCAGGTCGATGCGGTATTCTCCGATCAGCCGAGCCCCCGGCCCGGCGGACAGCACCAGCACCCGGTCGGACATGGCGATGGCCTCCTCCAGATCGTGGGTAATGAAGACCACCGACTTGCGGTCCGTCGCCCACAGGTCGAGCAGCTCGTTCTCCATCATCTGGCGGGTCTGGACGTCGAGCGCCGAGAAGGGCTCGTCCATCAGGATGATTTTGGGATCGACGATCAGCGTCTGGGCCAGCGCCACGCGCTTGCGCATGCCGCCCGAAAGCTGGTGCGGGAATCGGTCGCCGAACCCCTCCAGCCCGACGCGGGACAGCCAGGGCAGCGCGCGCTCCCGCGCCTCCGCCCTCGAGACTCCGCGGAACTCCAGCCCGGCGGCGACATTGTCCAGCGCCGATTTCCAGGGCATCAGCGCCTCGGCCTGGAACATGTAGCCGGCCTTGGGATTGATGCCGGTCACCGGCTGCCCGAAGGTGAGCGCGCGGCCCTCGCTGGGTTTCAGCAGACCGGCGGCGACGTTCAGCATTGTCGATTTGCCGCTGCCGGTCGGGCCGACGATCGACACGAATTCCCCATCGGCGACGGTGAAGCTGGCGCCCTGTACGGCGGTGTAGGAACGTCCCCGGCCGTCGGGTGAGGGAAAGGTGCAGGTCACGCCTTCCAACTGGAGGGCGGGCGCCGCGGCGGCCTCGGCCATGTCGGTATGGTCCTTATCTTTTTGGCGGTGCGGTTCGGCGGGCGATGCGCTTTGGTTGGAATGCCATACTGTCCGAACTGAAGCCTATCGGCAACCGATTGAGATCTCCGTGGAATCCGAAAGGAGCCATTCCGCAAACGCACCGCTTACGGTGTCAAAGAAGGGACGCGGGCCCTTATCGGTTGCCGCGACGGCCCGCCGTCCAGCATCAATGGTCCCATCAATGGCATAGATCGAAAGCCAGTCCCTTTCCCTTCGCGGAGCCGATATGCCCACGCTGCCGAAACGCCCGTTGATCGCACTTGCCGTCCTGGCCGCCTTGCTCGCCGTGTGGCTCGGTTTCGCCGCCTGGTACGATCACCATCAGCGGGCGGACGAGCGGCCGGCCACCTACAGCGCGCTGATCGAGCAGGCAGGCCGTGGGGAGATCAGTTCCATCACCTTTGCCAACGGCACCGGCCATGCGGTCGCCGCCGACGGCAGCCGTTATCGCGTGGTCATGCCGGTCACCGACGATCTGCTGAAGGAACTGCGTGCCCACACGGTCGCCATCTCCTTCGAAGAGGGGCCCGGCGGGCTGATGGCGCAGACGGTGGGCGTGCTGGACCGCGCCGCGCCCTTCGTGGTGGTGGCTCTGCTGATCGGTGGGCTGCTGATGAGCGGCGGGCAGTTCTTCGGCATGGGCCGCGCCACCCGCGTGCGGCCGGAGGACACCAACACGGTGTTCGCCGACGTCGCCGGCGTGGACGAGGCGAAGGAGGAACTGCGCGAGACGGTGCAGTTCCTGAAGGACCCGCGCCGCTTCGCCATGGCCGGCGCCCGCGTGCCGAAGGGCATCCTGCTGGTCGGCCCCCCCGGCACCGGCAAGACCATGCTGGCCAAGGCGGCGGCGGGCGAGGCCGGCGTGCCGTTCTTCGCCGCGTCGGGGTCGGATTTCGTCGAGATGTTCGTCGGTCTGGGCGCGGCGCGCGTGCGCAGCCTGTTCAAGACCGCCCGCGCCAACGCCCCCTGCATCCTGTTCATCGACGAGATCGACGCGCTGGCCGGCAAGCGCGGCGAATCGACCAGCCATTCCGAACGCGAGCAGACGCTGAACCAGTTGCTGGTCGAGATGGACGGCATCGTCGAGGGGGGAGAGGTGGTGGTGATCGCCGCCACCAACCGGTCGGAGATGCTGGACCCCGCCGTGCTGCGCCCCGGCCGCTTCGACCGCCACATCCATGTCAGCCTGCCCGACGTGGCCGGGCGCGAGGCTATCCTGGGCGTCCATGCCGGCCGGCTGACTCTGGCCCCGGACGTCTGCGCCCGCACGGTGGCGCGCGGCACGCCGGGCTTTTCCGGCGCCGAGCTTGCCAACCTGACCAACGAGGCAGCGCTTTCGGCGGCGCGCCAGGGCCGCGTCGTCGTCACCATGGCGGATTACGAGGCCGCCAAAGACCGCGTGCTGATGGGCACGGAGCGCCGCAGCCTCGCCCTGACGGCGCACGAGCGGCGGCTGATCGCGGTGCATGAGGCCGGCCACGCGCTGGTGTCCTTGCGCTGTCCGCAGGCCGATCCGATCCACAAGGCGACCATCATCCCGCGCGGCGGCGCGCTGGGCATGGTCGTGCGGCTGCCGGAGGGCGACCGGGTCTCGGTCTCGCGCGCCAAACTGTTGGCCGACATCGCCGTCGCCATGGCCGGCCGCGCGGCAGAGGAGATGGCCTTCGGCCCCGATCAGGTCACCACCGGGGCCGAGGCCGACTTCCGCGCCGCCACCGATCTGGCCCGGCGCATGGTCACCGCCTGGGGAATGAGCGAGGAGATCGGCTTCGTCGCCCATGCGGCGGCTGAGCCGGGGGCGCGGTCGGAACGGACGGCCTGGCGCATCGACGAGGAGGTCCGCCGGCTCACCGACGAAGGCATGGAACATGCCCGCCGCCTGTTGCGCACCAACCGCGCCGCGCTGGACGGCATCGCCCAGGCCCTGCTGGAGCGTGAGACCCTGAGCGGCGGCGAGATCGCCGAACTGGCCGACCGCGAGCAGGAGCGCGCCACCGAGGCGGCCTGAAGTCGGGTACGGGCAGTCGAACGTTTCCCAGACTATCCCCCGATAGGGAATTGTCCCGCGTTGCGGCATGGGTGCATACGGGAGTAGACTGACCCTCACGCGAATTGGGGTTACAGGAGAGGGGCGCGATGACGGGGCCGCTATCCCGCCGCAGGGTTTTGCAGACCACGCTGCCTCTTCTTTTCGCCCTGCCCTTCCTGGCCTCCCGGCCGGCGGCGGCGCACCCGCCCCCCACCATCATCCGTGTCGGCGCCTATGATTTTCCGCCCTATGTCGACGACTCGGGCAGCGGCGTCACGCGCGGCCTGCTGGACCTGTTCAATGCCGCGCAGGATGAATTCCGGTTCGACACGGTGAGGACCGCCCCGCAGCGGCGCTATGACGATCTGGAACAGGGGCGCTTCGACATGATCGCCTTCGAATGCCGCAATTGGGGCTGGCAGGATCGCCCGGTCGACGCCACCCGGCCTTTCCTGCGCGATGCGGAGGTGTTCGTCGCCAGGGCGGCGCCGGGACTTGACCAGCGCTATTTCGACGACCTGAACGGCAAATCGATTCTCGGACGGCTGGGCTATCACTACGCCTTCGCCGGATTCGAGGCCGATCCCAAGCTGCTGGAGCAGCGCCATCATACCCGTGTCACGGTGACGCATGAGGGCAATGTCCGCAGCGTCGTCGCCGGCCGGGCCGACCTCGCCATCGTCACCCGCTCCTTCCTGACCCGCTTCCTGCAGCGCGAGCCGGAACTGGCCCGGCAGGTCCTGGTGTCCGAGCGCACCGACCAGATTTACGAACACACCATCCTGACGCGGCGCGACCGCAAGATCACCGCCGGCTGGCTCGATGCGCTGCTGGATCGGCTGGAAGCAGACGGACGGCTGGAAGCCCTGTGGCGGCGCAGCGGAATCATCGCGTGAGGCGGCGATCCTCGCTGCTGGCGCGGGTGGCCGGGGCCATCCTGCTGACGACGGCGAGCATCGGTGCCGCCGCCATGCTGCTGTCCGAGCGGATCGTCGAGGGGCAGCGCCACCAGGATCTGCTGCACCGGGCGGAACTGGTCGCCGCCACCCAGGCCGACGCGCTGAGCGGCCCGGTGTGGGAACTTGATAACCGCAGCGCCGAGCGCATGATCGAGGCGCTGACCGTCCGCGATCCGGCCATCCGCTCCATCGCCGTCTTCGAGAGCGACCGCGATGAACCGCTGGCACGCACCTCTTTGGGAGATGTCGGGGACGGCGCCGGTCGCATCACGGTCGAGCGCCCCATCGTCCTGCATGGGCGTGAGGGACGGGTGCAGACGGTCGGGCATCTGCGCATCGTCTATTCGACGGCCGAGGTGCGGCAGGCAACGCTGAACGCGCTGGCGCCGATGGCCGGGCTGTTGCTGCTGTCGCTGCTGGGGGCGATGGCGGCGCTGGGGCTGACGCTGAACCGCATGGTGCTGCGGCCGCTGCGGCGGTTGACCCAGCTGGCCAGCGCCATGGCGCGCGGCGATTACGGCGCCCGCATGGATGCCGGGCGGAGCGACGAGATCGGCGTGCTGGCCGACGGCTTCAACCGGATGGCGGCGACGGTGCAGGACCATACCAGCACCCTGGAAAGCCGGGTCCGCGAACGGACGGAGGCGCTGGCCGCCACCAACCGCGCCATCATGGACAGCATCAACTATGCCCAGTTGATCCAGTCCGCCATCCTGCCGTCGGCCGATGCCCTGTCGGCCGGGCTGACCGAGCATTTCGTGCTGTGGCGCCCGCGCGATGTGGTCAGCGGCGATTTCTATGTCTGCCGCGAGGTGGCCGACGGCTTCGTCGTCGCGGTGGCCGACTGCACCGGCCATGGCGTACCCGGCGCCTTCATGACGATGACCGCCAGCGCGATGCTGAACAACGTGCTGGACCAGATGGGAGCGGACGATCCGGCCGCGGTGCTGGCCGCCGTCGACCGCAAGGTCCGCGCCGCCCTGCACCAGGAGGGGAAGGCGCGCAGCGGGACGGACTGTTTCGACAATGGTCTGGATTTGGGGCTGTGCCACATCCGCCCGGCCGAAGGACGGCTGGTCTTCGCCGGTGCCCGTGTTCCGCTGCTGATGGTGACCGGCGGCGAGGTGACGGAACTGCGCGGCGATCGCCGCAGCCTGGGTTATCGCCCCACCGCGATCGGGTCGGCCCGGGACGTCGCCCCGGGTGCTGCCCCAGGTACTGCCGAGTCGCCCTTCACCAACCACAGCATCGCCCTGCGCCCCGGCCAGACCTTCCTCATCGGCACCGATGGGCTGGTGGACCAGAATGGCGGTGAGCGCGGGCGCAGTTTCGGCCGGATCAGGCTGCGCCAGCTGCTGAGCCAGGGCGGCGACGGACCGCTTGACCGGCTGAAGTCCGACCTGGAAAGCTCGCTGGACCGGTTTCAGGGCAGCCGCGAACAGCGGGACGACATCACCCTGTTCGGCTTCCGAGTGCGGCTGACCGACGCAGCCGCCGCTTCCGGCGCCGGATCCAGCCGCCGCGCTGCGTAAAACTCCTGACCCCCTCCCTCAAATCTGTTACAGAGATGCTATTTTCTGTGACAGGTTGTGACGGCAATCCATCGCGGATGGCAGGACCCCCTCGAGTTTGTTTTAAAATTTAGGCATCCTAGGGTATGCTGCACCCGCTGAAGTGGTGACAGGGGAGAGCACGGCATGGCAGGTCCGACGATCGTCGTGGTCGAAGATGAGAATTCCCTGCGGTCCGACATGGTCGAGTATCTGTCGAACTGCGGATTCGATGCGATCGGCGCGCGCGATGGGGCGGAACTGGACCAGCTGCTGCGGAACCGCAACGCCGCCATCATCATCCTGGACGTGAACCTGCCGGACGAGGACGGGTTCAAGATCGCCGCCCGGCTGCGCGACGGCCATGGCGCCGGCATCATCATGGTGACCGCCCGCAGTTCCACCGTCGACCGCGTCGTCGGGCTGGAGATCGGCGCCGACGCCTATCTGGTGAAGCCGGTCGAGCTTCGCGAACTGGAAGCGCAGGTGAAATCGCTGTTGCGCCGTCTGAGCGAGCGCGCCGCGGAAACGGCGAGCCAAGCCGCCAACGGGACCGCGGGCGGCGAGGCCGGCGATTCTGCCGACGAGGCACGCTGGTCGCTGGACCCCACGGAATGGAGCCTGACCAATCCGGCCGGGATCCGAATCAGCCTGACCAGCATGGAGATGAAGCTGACCAGCCTGCTGGCCGCCCAGGCCCGCAAGCCGGCGACGCGCGACCAGATCTCTCAGGCGCTGTACAACCGCCGCTGGAACCCGGAAGACCGCTCCATCGACACCGTCGTCGGGCGCCTGCGCCACAAGGTGGAGGGCGCCATCGGCGGCCCGGCTCCGCTCAAGTCGGTGCACGGGGTCGGCTATGTCTTCTCCGCGCCGATCCGGGTGGTGGGCGCCGCGCAGGGGTAAGTCAGTCCGACGCCGGCAATCCCTGGCCCGGCGACGCCCGATCGGGCGTGCGGCGGGGGAACAGCAGGGTGAAGCTGGTGCCGCGATCAGGAGCACTGTCCACGGTGATCGACCCCATCAGCGCTCCGACCACCAGATTGTGGACGATGTGCAGCCCCAGCCCGCTGCCGCCGCGGCCACGCCGGGTGGTGAAGAAGGGCTCGAACGCCCTGGCGCGATGCTCCTCGATCATGCCGCGCCCATTGTCGGTGAAGCACAGGCGGACGGTGTCGGGATCGGGGCGGTCGACCGTGATCGCCATGTCCCCTGCCCGCCTGTCGGCGAACGCATGGGTCAGCGCGTTCATCACCAGATTCGACAGAATCTGCGACAGCACGCCGGGATAGCTGTCCAGTTCCAGGTCGGCCGGGCAGTTGACCGCGACCGCGTGGCCCGATGGACGCAGCTTCGGCTGCAGGCTGACCAGCGTGTCCTGGATGTAGGCGGCAAGGTTGACGCTGCGCCGCTCAGCGCTGGCACGGTCGACCGCGACCTGCTTGAAGCCGGCGATCAACTGTGCCGCCCGTTCGCAATTCCCGAGGATCAGGTCGGTTGTGTCGATCGCGGTGGCGAGATAACGGGCGAACTCCGCCTTGCCCAGTTCGCCGTCGGTGGCCCGCCGGCGCATCGCCAGGGTGGCGTCGGCCAGATGCGAGGCACAGGAAACGGCGATGCCGACCGGCGTGTTGATCTCGTGGGCCACACCGGCGACCAGCGCGCCCAGGGAGGCCAGTTTTTCCGACCGGATCATCGCCTCCTGCGCCTCGCGCAGCCTGTCCAGCGCCGCCTCCGCCTCGCTGCGCCGCCGCTCCAACTCGTGATTGGCGTCGCTCAGTTGGGCCTGCAGCCGATCGCTGACCCGCACGAGGCGCTGCTGCTCCCGCGTGCTGAGTTCGAAGGCGGCGATCAGGTCGCGGAACTCCGGCAGGCACTCCGGCGCCAGCGCGCCCAGCCTCTGCTCCAGCGCGCGGGCCTTGGCGAGCGCCTCCTCCTCCGCGGCGAAGAGGTTGAAGGTCACGGGGCCCCGCCGGCGGGCAACTCCCGCATTTGGAAGACGACATGCCGCAAATCCTCGGCGAAGTCCTCGCCCAGTTCACGCATCGACTCGTCATTCTCCTCGACGCACCAGGTCACCGTCACCGGCCGCCCGCCCCGGGCCACCGTCTCCAGCATCTGGAAGATGTTCATAAGCGCCTTGGCGCTGGAGCTGTTGAAATAGAGAAGCTCCATATCGAAGCGGATGGCGCCGCCGTCCGGACGGTCGAGAAAGTCGCGCAACGATTCGAACACCGGACCGAAGAAACCGGCGACATCGTCGGGGTACGATTCGCCGGTCATGCGTAAATGACCGCCGGCGAAATCGAAGAAGACGCCCGGCGTGCGTCCGGTGGCGGGGAGGGTCAGGCTGTCCATGGCGTATCGCTCGGTTCGGCCGCTCACACGCGGACCTTGAGGCAGAAGAAGCTGCGGTCCGCGTCCATTGCATCGAAATCATAGTCGATGGGATCGCTGGCCCGCCGTGCGATCTCGATCAGCCCCAGGGTCGCGCCACGGCTGCCGTCGTCCGGCTCCTCCCGAAGCTGTTCGCGGTAATAGGTCTTGATGCCGTCGCGATCCAGGCTCTTCAGATGGTCCAGCCGCTCCTTCAGGCGGGGAACCTCGCTGTTGCGCACGGTGTTGCCGCAGACGATGAAGACCTTGCCGCCCTCCATCCCGATGGTGACCATGCCGGCGCTGAGTTCCACCGTGCGGCCGGCGCTGCCCGACATCTTTTCCGCGGAATAGCGGATGATGTTCTGCATCTGCTCGACGAAGACCGAGAAGACGCGGCGGATGGTGGGACCATCGGCCTCCTCCAGCGCCATTTTCTCGCGCAGCGCTTCGCCGAGGGAGTAAAGTATCCCTTCCGACAAGTATCCGCTGAAAGAGAACACGATCCCCCTCTCGTCGAGATCGCGTTTAATCGACGCATACTGTTGGGCGAGCATGGTTGTGGCCTGACGTTCCACAGGTGCCGGGAGTCAGCCGACTATGTCATCTCCAACGAGAAAGGGCCATAGTCTTTCGGGAATCAGGCATTCCGGCGACCGCGACATCGGGCTGCATCACACGGGAAGCACGACCCGGAAGGTCGAACCCTTTCCCAGCGTGCTGTCGACCGCGACGGCGCCGCCATGCAGATGGACGATCTGCTGCACCGTGTGCAGACCGATGCCGGTGCCCGGCACGCCGGACGCACCCGACCCGCGGAAGAAGCGGTCGAACAGGCGCGGAAGCTCCGGTTCGGGAATGCCGCGGCCATGGTCGGTCACCTCGATCACCGCCATGGCGCCGTCGGTGTCGCCGTGTAGATGGATCGCTTCGCCCAGACCGGAATATTTGACGGCGTTGTTGACGAGATTGTTCAGGACCAGCCCGATCAGGTTGGCGTCGACCTCCGCCCGCCGCGGCAAACCGGCCAGGGTCATCCTGAATTCACGGTCGGGATAGGCGACGCGGAACGGCCGGACGACATTGTCGATCAGGTCGGCCAAGTCGACCTCGGCCCGCTCCAGCACGAGGGCGTTGGTCTGCAGCCGCTCGTCGGTCAGATGGGCGTCGATCAGACCGGTCAGACGCTGGACGCTGCCGCGGATCACCGCCAACCGTTCCAGCATCTCCGGCTCCACCTGCCCGGCCCGCATCGCCAGCAGTTGCGCCGCGCTGTCGATGATGGCGAGCGGCGTACGGAATTCGTGGCTGACCATGCCCAGGAACTGGCGCTGCCGGTCGCGGGCGAGAAGTTCGCGCTCCAGCGCCCGCTCCACCCGTTCCTTGGCCAGGATAAGCGCCTTCTGATTGGCGGCCAGTTCGAGCGTGCGCTCCTCCACCCGCTGCTCCAGCGAGTGGTTCAGCGCCACCAGCTCCTCGTACAGGCAGACATTGTCGAAGCCGATGGCGACACGGTTGCAGAACAGCTCCAGCAGGCGGTGCTCGTCCGCGGTGTAGGGCTCCGCCCGTTCAAGCCGGAAGATGGTCACGCCATGCTCGCGCGTGCGGAAGACCAGGACGCAACGGTCGTCGTGATAGAGATTGCGCTGGGTCAGCAGGGCGTCCGCCACTTCCGCCGTCGCGCCGACCGACAGGATATCGGCCACCGCCAGCCCGATGCGGCCGGAATAGACACCCAATCCCGCCACCACGGCGATCGTCCGGCTGCCGTCGGCGCGGTCGACCGGACGGCAGGCCAGAACCGCCGGCGCGCTGCCGTGATCGACGACGCGGGCGATCTGCTCCACCAGCCGTTCGACGAAGGCGCGCATCGGCCGCATCTCGAACAGCGGGGCGGAGGCGCTGAGAATCCGTTCCAGCCCCTGCCTGTTTCGCTCGATCGCCACGATGTCGCGCCAGGCGCGCAGCCCGCTGACCAGCGTGGTGAACAGACGCTGCGCTGTCAGCTCGCTCTTTGCCTTGTAGTCGTTGATGTCGTAGCCGACGATGACGTCCCGCTCCGGCGCCTGACCCGGCTGGCCGGTGCGCAGAATGATTCGCATGCGGCGATTGCCCAATTCCTCCCTGATGTGGCGTACCAGCTTCAGGCCGGCGTCCTCCGTCTCCATCACAACGTCGAGAAGGGCGATGGGCAGGTCGGGCCGTTGGGCGAGGACCGCCTTCGCCTCTTCCGCCGACAGCGCGCTCACCACCTCGAACGGGCGTCCGTCGAAGTCGAAGTCGCGCAGCAGCACCGCGGTCATGGCGTGAACCTGCGGATCGTCGTCCACCACCAGGACGGGCCAGGGCGCACCGGACGGCCGTTGAGAACTTGCAGCCGTCACGGCGCCGTCCTCCGGGCCGAACAGCAGTTCGTCGTCCAACCCCCCGTCCATGCCCGCCATCCGCCGCCCCCGTCACACTATGCGCGATTGCCTATGCCCGGCCGCAATGGAACCACCGTACGGTGCCGCTTCCAAGACCGATAAGTCGGATTGGCAGCATTCGTTTCAATTTGTCGCATATGAACGAAGAGTGATGTACGGCGAAGCTAATGTTGTGCAATGCTTTATTACGACAGTGCATAACGGAAAGTCCGGAAAGTAAGGGTGTGAAGTGTCGACGACCACGGCGTCCCTGCCCGGCCAGTGCCACTATGGCCGCCTTGCCTTTGCGACTGACCGGGATGCTCATTTTCAAGGGCATCGATATCGGGTCGTCGATCGACGCCCAGGATCGAAGCGATACGGGAGACACCGACTATTCAGGGAATTTGTACGCTATTTTATCACGACATGGTTGTTGAGTGACGGGCGTTGACCTTTGCGCTATTCTTGAGCCTGGCCACCCTCTCTCAACGGATAACCTCGCCCCGATGACCCCTGCCGGCTTCGAACAGGATGCACATGCCGCAGGAAGCCCGGACACCGTCCGTGGGGGACGCAAGGCCGCTTCACCGGCGATTCTGGCGCTGCTGGCGGTCGCCCTCGCCCTTACGGCCGCCCTGCTGGTGTTTGCGGCCTTTCAATACCGCAGCCAGGTGATTGCCGAGGCGGAGGTTCGCAGCGCCGCGATCGCCCGCGTGCTGGAGGAGCATGCCGCCAAGACTCTCGGGATCCATGCCGCCACCCTGTCTCATATGGAGTGGATGGTCGATGATCTGGGTTGGGACCGGATCGACAGCTCTCCCCTGCTGCACGAACGCCTGAAAGCCATGGCGGCCCAGACGCCGGAGGTGCAGTCCTATTGGATCACCGACGAGAGCGGACGCGTCCGCGTCAGCAGCTTCGAATGGCCGATACGCCCGCTCTCCGCGAGCGACCGCGAATATTTCCTCGCCCTTCTGAACCCGGGCAGCACCATCCACATCGGCCCGCGGCTAAAGGGCAAGATCAACTCCGAGCTTTTCTTCACCCTCAGCCGCCGCATGGAACTGCCGAACCACCAGTTCCAGGGGGTGGCGCAGATCTCTCTCCTGCCCAGCTATTTCGCCGACTTCTACCGTTCGGTCTTGCGAGGATCGAGCGACGTGATCCTGCTGATGCGTGAAGACGGCGAGGTGCTGGTCCGTACCCCATCGGACGCCCCGCCCGACCGTGCCGATATCGGACGTTTGCCGGAGCTGATCTCGATCCCCGACAGGAACGGTGTCTTCCGCGCGATGACGCCGTCCGACGGGGTCGAGCGGTTGCTGGCCCGCCGCAAGGTGCCGGACATGCCGATATATGTGGTTTACGGCACCGACGTCGGGTCGATCGAAAAGGCGTGGCGCGACAGGGTGATACCATACGCGCTGTTCGCGATCCCGGCACTGGGGCTGCTTGTCCTGCTGGGCGGCATCGCGCTGCACCGGTCACGTCAGGCCGCCGAGGCGCAGGAGGCATTGCGTCGCTCCAACGAAGCACTGGAGGACCGGATCACCGAACGCACCCGGCACCTCGATCAGGCCCTGGCCGACAAGGAGGTGTTGCTGCGCGACATCCATCACCGGGTGAAGAACAATCTGCAGGTGATCCTCAGCCTGCTGGAACTGCAGGCGCAGCGCGCGCCGGAACTGGAGGCGCCGTTCAGCGAGGCGCTGACCCGCATCAATACGATGGGACTGATCCACGAGCAGATCTACCGCGCCACCGGCGTATCCGTGGTCGCGCTCGACAGCTTCATCGAGGCCCTGGCCGGGCATCTGAACAGCTTCCACAGCCGTCCGGGCAGGACCATCGCCATCAGGCATCGAGTGGAACCGCTCAGCCTCGACCTCAATCGCGTGGTGCCCTTCGCCCTGATCCTGAACGAAGTGGTGTCGAACGCCTTCAAGCACGCCTTCACCGGCCGCTGTACCGGGACCATCGACATCGTGGTGACGGCGGAGAACGGATCGCTGCATCTGACGGTCCAGGACGACGGCACCGGCGCCCCCGAACCCGAGGACCCCTCAATCCCCGGACGGCGGTCGATGGGCATGGACCTGATCCGGGCCTTCGCCCGGCAGATACGCGGCGAGTATCACTTCACCAGAGACGCCGGCACACGGTTCGATCTGGTCTTCCCGCAGGAGAGCGACGCCGTTTAGAGACTGTCGAATGCTTCGATGAGCTTCTGACAGACTTCAGCGCTTGCAGCGTTTGGCCGGGCCCGGCTTGGGAGAATTGGCCGCCACACCGTTGGTGGAGCCGTTGCCACACTCCGCGGCCGGGCCATTGATCGGTTCTTCGGACTTCGGAAGCTTTTCCGCGATGCCGAAAGCCAGTTCGCGCCGCCGCAACTCAGCCAGGATCTCGTCCGGGGCGATGTCGAAGTCGGCCAACAGCACGACCAGATTGTACAAGAGGTCAGCCGCTTCCATCACCAGAGCGCCGCGGTCGCCACGCATCGCCTCGATCGCCACTTCGATCGCTTCCTCCCCCACCTTCCGTGCCATGCGGGCTCGGCCCTGCGCCAGCAGCTTTGCCGTGCGCGAGGCCTCGGGGACGGAGGAAGGCTCGCGCCGCAGGGTTTGTACGGCCTCGTGCAGGCTGCGGAGCGGATCGGGACCGATGTATTGAACCATGTACCTGAAATCGTTTTTCAAACCGGTGCTGTCAAGACGTTGATTGGTCGACCAAACATTTCACCGCCGCCACTGGAGGATCAGAGCGTTTCCGGCGACCGGCGATAGTCAGTAGCACTGATTGATTTGGTGTTTGACCATTGGCTGAAGGAAATCTCTGTATGGCTGTAATTTTTGCAGCAGCCAGCAATGCAAAGGCAGCGTATTTGGCATTGGGTATACCAGTATATAGTCTCCTCAACAGCCCGATGGAGACGACAATGACCACCACCACTTTCCAGCCCGGCACCGACAACCACGCTTCGAACGACGTCCTGCACGCGCTCGCCGAATTCCCGGTGGCCTGGTTCGAAGCCACCCCGGCCTATCTCGTCCTTGGCCCGATCGCCGCCTTCCTGCGCGAATGGGCCGCCGCCACCCCGGCCGGCTTCGTCTTGAGCCTGCTGAAGCGCTGACGCCCGGCCTTCGTCACCCCCAAATCAACGGAGTAGATCATGAGCATCCTCAGCCTTCATCACAGCGACCGCGGCCTCCACGGCGACATCCACACCCTGCACCCGGTCCGCGATTTCGTCGCCGATTGGCTGGAAGCCACCCCCGCCGCCATCCTGCTGCGTCCGGTCGGTGCGTTCCTGACGGAATGGGTGAAGTCCACCCCGGCGGTGATCCTGTTCCGGTCCCTGCACCGCTGATCACAGCTCAAGAACAAGAAAATCTGAGGGTTTGAAAGGCGACCGCGGCACAGCCCAACCATTCGGGCGGCCGCGGCCTTTTCTTTTTGGGAGGTCCGTTTTCGGCCTGCGCCTCAGGCGCCGCCGCGGACATCCTCGACCAGCAGTTCCAGCCGCGGAAGATCGCGCACGACCAACGCGTCGGAGCGACGTTCCAGCATCCCGTCACGGGTCAGGTCGCTCAGCACGCGGGCCACGGTCTCGCGGGTGGTGCTGACGCGTGCAGCAATGTCGGAATGGACGGGGATCGGCGTTATGACCGCGGATGCGCCCTGCCGCGACGCGCGCCGGGCAAGGCGCAGCAGTTCCGCATGGACCCGGTTGTTGGCGCCGAGGGTCGACAGTTCCATGATGCGGTCGGTGGCGCCACGCAGCTTGTCGCACAGGCGCAGCATCATCGCCATCGCCAGTTCCGGATGGGCGGTCACCAGGGTCTGGAAGGGCTTCGCCGGCAGGAAGGCGATCAATGCTCCCTCCTCCAGCGCCACCACCGACGCGGAGCGCGGCCGGCCGTCCAGCGCCGACATCTCTCCCACCAGTTCCCCGGCATCGATATCGCTGAAGCTGATCTCGCGCCCGCCGGCCGAGTGGCTGAGCACCCGCACCCGCCCCTCCACCACGAAGGCGACGTCACGGGTCTCGGCCCAATGGTCGATCAACTGCTCGTCCGGAGCGAAGCGGCGCCAACGGCATTGGCGCGCCACCGCGGCGCGCTGACCGGCGGAAAGCGGACGCAGCAACTCTATGCGGTCCAGCCCGGCGGCCGGAGTGTCGGCCGGTGAATCGGGCAGCGCATCGGGCAGACTGTCGGAATTGGTCATTTCGGCCTTCGGTACGGGAAGTTCCGGAGCCGCCCCGGACTGTTTGTTGCGCCAAAGGATAGCGTGACCTGCGCAAAGGTGGAAGGCGCTGTGACCAATGGCCGGTGTCAACCCTCCGTTAACGCCGAACGCGCAGAAGGGAACGACGCCTCGCCGACCCGTCCCTCAACCGCACCCCGTTCATCGTTGCCGGAGCGCCGACCATGTCCAGCCTGTTCACCGTGCCCACCGCCCGCCGTGTCGATTCGCAACGGCTGCTGTCGGTCGTCCTGATCCCCTTCGCCGCGGCCATCGCCATGGCGAGCACGGTCGCCGCCACCGGCTTCACCGCCAGCCCGTTGGGCGAGGCGAACAGCACGCTGGGCTTCCTGCTGGATTTCGTGAAGCTCTGCTATCTGGCCGTCGCCATGGCCCATCTGTCCGGCGCCATCGCCGACCGCACCTGCGGCGGCATGGCCGCCGGCCTGTCCATGGACGAGTTCGACGCGCCGGAACCGATGTCGCGCGAAGAGTTCTGGCGCGCCTTCCCCAACCATGTCGACGGCGCCGCAATCGCCGGGGCCGTCACCCTCATGTGTGTGATCGCCGGATCGCTGGTCGGCTGACCCATCACCGCCAAACGGCAGTTGAGAGAGGACCGCGCTTGCCCCACTATGGCGCGGACAGACGATCGGCGGATGGGCGGGCGTGAGCGGAGATCAGACTGAACCGAAGGTCGCCGGAAGGGGTCAGGTGAAAGCCCAAAAGGCCCAGGCGGCCAAGACCCAGACGGCAGAACCGGCGCGGCACCGCCGCGAGGGCATCGGGTTCATGGGGCGGCTGCGCGCCTATTTCCTGGCCGGCATCCTGGTGACCGCCCCCATAGCCATCACCGTCTATATCGCCTGGTGGTTCGTCTCGCTGATCGACGGCTATATCCGCCCGCTGATCCCCAGCACCTACAATCCCGAAAACTACCTGCCCTTCTCGATTCCC
The DNA here is from genome assembly GCF_008364795.1 of Azospirillum oryzae. Lineage (GTDB taxonomy): Bacteria > Pseudomonadota > Alphaproteobacteria > Azospirillales > Azospirillaceae > Azospirillum > Azospirillum oryzae. The sequence continues at coordinate 635,367 of NZ_VTTM01000001.1, forward strand.
GGCATCGGCGTGCTGGTGGTCATCGTCGCCGTCACCCTGATCGGCGCCTTCGCCGCCGGCTATGTCGGGCGTCTGGTACTGGGCGTCGGCGAGGGGGTGGTCGGGCGCATGCCAGTCGTCCGCTCCGTCTATGGCGGGGTGAAGCAGATCTTCGAGACCGTGCTGGCGAAGAAATCCAATGCCTTTCGCGAGGTGGTGGCGATCCAGTATCCACGCCCCGGCGTGTGGTCGCTGGGCTTCATCACCGGCGCCGCCCACCCGGAGGTGCAATTGCAGCTGGCGGGCATCGCCGACGATTTCGTCAACGTCTTCATCCCCTGTGCGCCGCCCACCGCCGGCTATCTGGCGATGGTGCCGCGCCGCGAGGTGACGGTGCTGAACATGAGCGTCGAAGACGGGCTGAAGCTGGTGATGTCCGGCGGCATCGTCGTCCCGCCTGAGCGGCGCCCTACGCTGGTGGAGCCGCCGCCCGGCCCCGACCAAGAGGGCGGCGACGATCAGCCCGACCGCAAGGTCTTGGCCGCCGCGTCGCGTTCGAACAGGTAGAGCAGGGTCCGCAATGCCTGACCGCGCGGGCTGGCAAGGTCGGGGTCGCGGTCCACCACCAGCCGGGCATCGTCCCGCGCGACCGCCAGCAGGTCGCCGTGCACGGCGAGGTCGGCCATCCGAAATCCGGGCAGGCCGGACTGCCGGGTGCCCAGCACCTCGCCGGCGCCGCGCAGGCGCAGATCCTCCTCGGCGATGACGAAGCCGTCCTCGGTATCGCGCAGGGTCTTCAGCCGCGCCCGCGCCGTCTCCGTCAGGTTCGAATCGAACATCAGCAGGCAGCTCGACGGCTTCTCGCCGCGCCCGACCCGTCCGCGCAACTGATGGAGCTGGGCGAGGCCGAAGCGCTCGGCATGTTCGATCACCATCACGGTCGCCTCGGGCACATTGACGCCGACCTCGATCACCGTGGTGGCGACCAGCACGTCCAGACTGCCCTCGGCGAAGGCGGCCATCACCGCGTCCTTGTCCGGCCCACGCATCTTGCCATGGACCAGCCCGACCCGGTCGCCGAAGGTGGCGCGCAGAAAGGCGTGACGCTCGGTGGCGGCGGCAAGGTCGCTCTGTTCCGATTCGTCGACCAGCGGACAAACCCAATAGACCCGCGCGCCCTCCGCCACCTTGCGCTGGATGCCGTGGACCACCTCCTCCAGCCGGTCGAGCGCGATGGTCACGGTCTGCACCGGCTTGCGGCCGGCCGGCTTTTCGGTCAGGCGCGACACGTCCATGTCGCCATAGGCGGTCAGCGTCAGCGTGCGCGGAATCGGGGTGGCGGTCATCACCAGCACGTCGACCGCCCGGCCCTTGGCCGACAGCTGGAGGCGCTGATGGACGCCGAAGCGGTGCTGTTCGTCGATCACCGCCAGCGCCAGATCCTTGAAGGCGACATCCTCCTGGAACAGGGCATGGGTGCCGACCAGCAGCGGCAGCTCGCCCGACGCCAGCCGGTCGAGCACGGCCTGACGCGCCTTGCCCTTGTCGCGGCCGGTCAGCAGGCCGATCTCCACGCCGGCGGCCTTGCACAACGGTGCGAGGCTTTCGGCATGCTGGCGGGCCAGGATTTCGGTGGGCGCCATCAGGGCGGCCTGGGCGCCGGATTCCACCGCGTTCAGCATCGCCATCAACGCGACCACGGTCTTGCCGCTGCCGACATCGCCCTGGAGGAGCCGCAGCATCCGCCGCTCGGCGGCCATGTCGGCGTAGATGTCTTCCAGCGAGGCCGCCTGCGAGCCGGTCAGCGAGAAGGGCAGAGCCGCCAGCGCAGCTTGGCGGAGCCTGCCGTCGCCCTCGGTCGCGCGCCCGGCCAGCCGGCGCTGGCTCGCCCGCACCAGCATCAGCGCCAGCTGGTTCGCCAGCAACTCGTCATAAGCCAGGCGGCAGCGGATCGGTGCGGTGGCGGCAAGGTCGCCCTCATCCTCCGGCGTGTGGGCACGCCGCAGCGCCTCGGCCCAGCTAGGCCACTGGCGACGGGCGAGCCATGCCGGATCCTGCCATTCATCGAGCGTCGGAATGTCGTCCAGGGCGGCGCGCACCGCCTTGCGCAGGGTCTTGGCCGGCAGGCCGGCGGTCATCGGATAGACCGGCTCCACCAGTTCCAGTTCTTCCTTGGCATCGACCGGGACGACGGCATCGGGATGGGTGATCTGGGCGGTGTCGTTGAACCACTCCACCTTCCCGGAGACCACCATGGTGGTGCCGGCCGGGATCTGCTTCGACAGCCAGTCGCCGCGGACATGGAAATAGACCAGCTCCAGCACGCCGGTCTCGTCGGTGCAGCGGATCTTGTAGGGATGGCGCGGGTTCACCGGCGGCGCGTGCGAATCGATGCGCACGGTCAGGGTGGCGATGCGCCCGTGCGGCGCCTGCGCGATTTTCGGAGAGAAGCGGCGGTCGACGACACCGCAGGGCAGATGCCACAGCAGGTCGACAACATGGGCGCCGGCGAGCTTCTCCACCAGCTTGCCCAGCCTGGGGCCGAGGCCGGGGAGTGCCGTGACCGGTTTGAACAGCGGAAAAAGAATGGCGGGACGCACGGGCGGGTCGCTACCGGGAAAGCCTTCGACGGCTTCCAGAAAGCCGGGTGGACCCAGCCACGTCAAGGCCACTGAACAGCATCGGAGAAAAGAAGGGACGGCGGAGCGCACCCGAGGCCAGGGGCCTATGGTGGGGGGCAACGTCGGCCTTGGATTTGGCCGCGGACGCGCTCCGCCGATAGGTACCATCCGGAGGCAAACGGGAGAACCGGACGGTCATGTCCGATGGCAGGGGACCATCGGGAAGAGACACCAGATAAGAAGACGCTCATTCGTGACGGGCCGGTGTTTCAGGGGGGCTGGCCCGACCGCGTCACAAGAAGGACAATAGCCCGGCCGCCCTGTCCCCAACCTGACTCGTCCATGAAATCCACTTCATGAACGGTGGTCGTCCCATTGGTTGCAATGGTCAACAGAATGCCGGTCCGCGGCACATTCCCGGGCCGCCGGAGCCATCGAGCAGGGCCGGTCACTGAAGTTCTTTGGTGGCGGTTAGAACGGCGGCATGATCCGGTCACCAAATACGGGCGGCAATCGTCGCCTCGATAGAATCCGAAGTGGTAATTCTTAATCCCTGCCGGAGATATCTGGCATTTAAAGTTCTTTTAACCCTATTCGACGCCTAATCGGCCTCGCGGGACGTTCATCCCGAGAAGACGCTCTACCGATCATTAGACCCACACGACACCAATGGAGCTCCCCATGCCCGCACAGAAGGTCGCCGATGAAGTCCGCTTGGCCAGCCGCATCCATGCGCGCCTGCTGGACGCCTTCATCGACTTGACGGAGCGGGAACTGGCCGGATTGGCACCGGGCTTCGCCGAGGAAAGCCTGACGGAAGCCCTGGAGGCATTGCGCGCCGCCCGTAAGAACTACGGCACGACCGCCGGGGTGATGGTCGTCTCGAACCTGGAGTTGCCGCAGGCCTCCAACGCCGCCTGATCCCGGGGGGTTCCGCCCAACTCCGGTCAGGCGGAGGCCGGCTTGCGGGTGCGTGATTTACGCGCCTTGGGAGGCTCGGGAGTCGTCTGTTCCGGTTCGGCGGATTTCACGAACGCCCGCGGCTTCGCATTGGTGGTCTTGCGCGGGGCCTTCACCATCGCGATGACCGGGGCGACATCGGCAACGGTCGCCGCCTCGGCCAGAATCGCACGCTCGGCCTGGAACCAGTGGTCGGCGTCGCGGCCGTTCGGACGGCCCTCTTCCAGCCAGATCGCATAGGCGCGGTCACGGATGCGCTGTTCGACATCCACGCTCATCACATCTCCCCTGGGAATGGTGGTTGGGCTTGCTGCGATGCGAAGACTGCACAATTTGTTAATTACACGCAACCAAGCGGATCGTTATCGGCCCTCCGCCGCAGACCGCGGCACTCCCCGGCCTTCACTCCGATGACGTTTCGCCGTGATCGGGCTGCCGGCCCTGCTGGACCTCGCGCCATTTGGCGACGTTGCGGTTGTGGTCGGTCAGCGACTTTGCGAAAACATGGCCGCCGGTGCCGTCGGCAACGAAATACAAGAACTCGTGCCGCTCCGGCTTCATCACCGCCTGGATCGACGCCTTGCCCGGATTTGCGATCGGACCCGGCGGAAGGCCGGTCGCCACATAGGTGTTGTAGGGCGATTCGAACTTCCAGTCGTTTCGCGTGAGCGCCCGCCCCAACTCGCCGTTGCCATCGGTCAGCGCGTAGATCACCGTCGGATCCGACTGCAGCTTCATGCCGGCTTCCAGCCGATTGACGAAAACCCCCGCCACCCGCGGTCGCTCGGCGGCGACACCGGTCTCCTTTTCGACGATGGACGCCAGCGTCAGCGCCTGCTGCGGCGTTTCGAAGGGAAGGTTCTGGTCGCGGGTCTTCCACGCCTCCGCCAAGGTCTGGGTCATCGCCGTCTGCATCCGCTCGATCAGGGCGGTGCGGCTGTCGCCATAGGCGAAGTGGTAGGTCTCCGGCAGAAGCGAGCCTTCCTTCGGCGGCTTCGCGAGGTCGCCGGTCAGCACGGCTTCCCGTTCCAGAAGCGCCACCACCTGGGCCGAGGTCAGCCCTTCCGGCACGGTGAGGCGATGCACGACGGTGCGGCCCTGGCGCATCTGCTCCAAGACCCCCTCGATGCTGATTCCCGCGGGGAACTGGTATTCGCCGGCCTTCAACTCACGGAAGGTGCCGGACAACTTGGCAGCGGCGACGAACACCAGCGGCGAGCCGATCACGCCGGATTCGCCCAGCGTGATGGCAATGGCCTCAAGCCCGCTGCCGCGCGGGATGACGACGGTCTCGACCTGCTCCAACGGTCCGGGGGCCGAATAGCGCTGGTAACCCCAGACGCCGATTCCGCCCGCCGCACCGACCGCGAGGGCCAGCGTCCCCGCGAAAATCCGGAGACCCCAACCCATCGCTCACCTCTTGAAGACTGCAGACCGCAACGTCGGTGGGAGCTTCGCTTACGCGAATTCCTTGAACACCAGCGAGGCGTTGGTGCCGCCGAACCCGAAGGAGTTCGACAGCGCAGCACGCACGCGGCGCTCCTGCGCGACCTTCGGCACCAGATTGACGCCCATGCAGCTTTCCGACGGATTGTCGAGATTGAGCGTGGGCGGCACGATGCCGTGATTGATCGCCTTGATCGAGTAGATCGCCTCGACCGCACCGGCGGCCCCCAGCAGGTGGCCGATGGCCGACTTGGTGGAGGACATCGCCAAGTTGTCCATGGCGTCGCCGAACAGGCGCTTGACCGCACCCAGCTCGATCTCGTCGCCGAGCGGCGTCGAGGTGCCGTGGGCGTTGACGTAATCGATGTCGGACGGGTTCAGCCCGGCGCGCTTCAGCGCACCCTTCATGGCACGGAAACCGCCATTGCCATCCTCCGCCGGGGCGGAGATGTGGTAGGCGTCGCCCGACAGGCCGTAACCGACGACCTCGGCATAGATGGTGGCGCCGCGCTTCTTGGCGTGCTCCAGCTCTTCCAGCACGACGACACCGGCACCCTCGCCGATGACGAAGCCGTCGCGGTCCTTGTCATAGGGACGCGACGCCTTCTCGGGCGTGTCGTTGAAGTTGGTGGACAGCGCGCGCATGGCGGCGAAACCGCCGACGCCGAGACGGCTGACCGCCGCCTCCGTGCCGCCGGCGACCATGACGTCGGCATCGTCCCACATGATCAGACGGGCGGCATCGCCGATGGCGTGCGCGCCGGTCGAGCAGGCGGTGACGACCGCGTGGTTGGGTCCCTTGAAGCCGTGCTGGATCGAAATGTGGCCGGAGGCCAGATTGATCAGGCAGCCGGGGATGAAGAAGGGCGACAGGCGTCGCGGACCCTTTTCATGCAGGGTCACGGCGCCGTCGGCGATGCCCGGAAGGCCGCCGATGCCCGAACCGACCATGACGCCGGTCCGCTCGCGCTCTTCATCGGTCTGGGGAGTCCAACCCGAATCCTTGATTGCTTCCTGCGCCGCGGCGATGGCGAAGACGATGAAATCATCCATCTTGCGCTGATCCTTCGGCGAAACGAAGGAGTCGGCGTTGAACTCGCCGTCACCCGTTCCGCGCGGGAGCTGCCCGGCGACTTTGGAGGCCAGGTCCGAAGCATCGAACCCCGTGATGCCGCGGATTCCCGAATTTCCGGAAATCAGCCGCTCCCAGTTCAGCGCGTGGCCGACGCCGAGCGGCGTGACCATACCGAGTCCGGTGACGACGACACGTCTCATGAGGCTGTTCCTTGACCTTTCCTCGAATAAACTGTCGACGATCTGGTCGTCGACGGCCAGGCCCCGCGCTGCTGGTATCGCAAATGCGGTTCGCCTGGCCCTCGGGGGCTCAATGCCCGCGGCCCGATCAGGCGGCGGCGTTGGCCTTGATGAAGTCGATGGCGTCCTTCACCGACAGGATCTTCTCCGCGGCGTCGTCCGGGATCTCGACACCGAACTCTTCCTCGAAGGCCATGACCAGCTCGACGGTGTCGAGGCTGTCGGCGCCCAGATCGTCGATGAAGGAGGCGTTCTCCACCACCTTCGACTCCTCGACACCCAGGTGGTCCACAACGATCTTCTTCACGCGCTCGGCGATGTCGCTCATCTTTTAAGACCTTCCAATCCTTGAAACCGCTCGGGATAATCCGGTCGGAGCAACACGCGAAGAACGTGCCGTCCTGCCGCGAAAAGCCCCGTCCGATAACACATTTCAGCAGCCTTGACCAGCACCCGCGAGGGAGCCCGGTTGGCGCCGTTCTTCACACGTGGCGATGCCGCCCCGTCGGATCCTCATCAGATCATGGCCATGCCGCCGTTGATGTGCAGCGTCTGGCCGGTGACGTAGGCGGCCTCCTCGCTCGCGAGGTACACGACCCCGGCGGCGATCTCGTCCGGCTGGCCCATGCGGCCGGCCGGAATGGCGGGGAGCAGCTTCTGCTTCTGCTCGTCGTTCAGGGCGTCGGTCATGGCCGTGGTAATGAACCCCGGCGCGACGCAGTTGACGGTGATGTTGCGCGAGGCCAGCTCGGCGGCCAGCGACTTCGACATGCCGATCAGACCGGCCTTCGACGCGGCGTAATTGGCCTGCCCCGGATTGCCGGTGACGCCGACGACCGACGTGATGTTGACGATGCGGCCCCAGCGGCGCTTCATCATGCCGCGCATGGCGGCCCGCGACAGGCGGAAGGCCGCCGTCAGGTTCACGTCGATGACCGACTGCCAGTCCTCGTCCTTCAGGCGCATCGCGATCTGGTCGCGGGTCAGCCCGGCGTTGTTGACGAGGATGTCGATCTTGCCCAGGGCCGCCTCGGCGTCCTTGAACAGCTGCTCGGTCGCCGCGGCCTCGGACAGGTTGCCGGGCACGACGAAGGCGCGCTCACCCAACTCGGCGGCCAGGGCCTCCAGCGGGGCAACGCGGGTGCCGGACAGCGCGACGGCGGCGCCCTGGGCATGCAGCGCACGGGCGATCGACGCGCCGATGCCGCCGGACGCGCCGGTGACGAGGGCCGACTTGCCGGTCAGGTCAAACATGGATGGCCTCACGAGGCTGATGTATCACGGGTCTGATGCGGTCACAGGGTCTTCAGGAACGACTCGACATCGGCCGGCGTTCCGACCGACACCGCCGCCAGATCCTTGTCGATGCGCTTGGTCAGCCCGGCGAGAACCTTGCCCGACCCGACCTCGACCAGCCGCTCGACCCCCTGCTCCTTCATATAGAGCACGCATTCGCGCCAGCGCACCATGCCGGTCACCTGTTCGACCAGCAGGCGGCGGATGGTATTGGGATCCGACACCGCAGACGCGGTGACGTTCGCCACCACCGGAACCACCGGGGCGGAAATCGTGACGTTCGCCAGAGCCTCCGCCATCGCGTCGGCGGCGGGCTGCATCAGCGAGCAATGGAAGGGCGCCGACACCGGCAGGCGCACCGAGCGTTTCAGCCCGCGTTCCGCCGCCAGCGCAATGGCGCGGTCGATGGCGTCGGCGCTGCCGGAAATCACCACCTGCCCGACCGAGTTGTCGTTGGCGATGCTGCACACTTCGCCCTGGGCGGCGTCGGCGGCGATCGCCTGCGCCTGATCCAGGTCGGCGCCCAGCAGGGCCGCCATCGCGCCCTTGCCGACCGGCACCGCCTTCTGCATCGCCTGCCCGCGCAGCTTCAGCAGGCGCGCGGTGTCGCCCAGCGAGAAGGCGCCGGCGGCGCAGAGCGCCGAATATTCGCCCAACGAGTGGCCGGCGACGAAGGTGGCATGCTTGGACAGGTCGACCCCGCCCTCGCTCGCCAGAACCCGCATCACCGCGACGCTGACCGCCATCAGGGCGGGCTGCGCGTTCTCGGTCAGGGTCAGATCTGCCTCCGGGCCTTCGACCATCAGTCGCGACAGCCGCTGGTTCAGCGCGTCGTCCACCTCTTCGAAGGTGTGACGAGCGACTTCGAACGCTTCGGCGAGTTCGCGGCCCATGCCGACAGCCTGGCTGCCCTGCCCCGGAAAGACGAACGCCCTGGTCATGCTTCGGTGAAACCCTGGATGAATGCGCCCCGCCCCTGCGGCGGCACCATGGATTGGGCGACAGTCATACCCTCACTTTTTAGCAAGTCAAGCGACGCGCGATGACCAAAGCGACAATGGTGCGATAAAACGCCACGTATTGATGCAGAAGGCCCACGAAAAACCGCCGTGCGGAAGGGGTTGTTCGTGGGCTGACCCAGACGTACCGCGAATTGGGTCTTGTGGGTCTTGGGCCTTCTGCTGCGGCGCAAATCATAGGGCCGCGGTCATGCCTTGCCCACCAGCGCCACCCTGGTCCAGGGCCTGATCCGCGCCAACGATTCCAGCACCATCGGGCCGATCAAGCCGGCAATCAGCGCCACGCAGAAAATCACGCCGTCCGCGGCGTTCAGCCGGTGCAGCACCACCCTCGCACCGGCGGCGAACAGGGCGTGATGCAGGTAGATGGCGTAGGAGGAGGCTCCCACCATCCGGAAAACCCGGCCCGGCGGCATGGCATGCAGCAGCGTCACCGCTCCGCCCATCCCGCACAGCAGTGCGACGCCGCTGTTCCAGCCAAAATGCGGCAGGTGCCCCCAAAGCGACGCCTGATGCAGGGCCACGCCGATGGCGAGCGCGGCACCGGCGGCGCCCAGCATCGCCTGGCGGGGAACCATGGCGCGGAAGCGGGTCACCCCCACCCCCAGCAGGAAGTGCGGCAACAGGAAGCAGGCCTCGTTCACCGACAGGACGTTCGAATCGACATGAACCATCAGGCACGCAGCCACCGCAGCCGCCATGGCGAGCGCGAAGCCCCCCGGCCGGTCCATCGTGTGCAGCGCGTCGAGCAGCGCGACGCCCGTGAAGATCAGGAACAGCGCCTGCAGATACCAGAAGTGGGCATAGGAGAAGACGTAGATCCGCCACATCGAATCGGGGGCAGCGGTCCCGTTCGCACCGGGCGCATGGGTCTGCAGCAGATAGAAGAGTGTCGACACCACCAGGAACGGAAAGCCCAGCCGGCGCAGCTTCTTGACGAAGAAGGTGCTCAGCCGGTCGCCTCTGGCCGGGTTCAGGGCGTACACGAGCCCCGAGATGAAGGTGAAGAGCGGCATGCGGATCAGTTCGAAGCTGTCGGTGGCATAGCGGTAGACCGACCCATCCGCCACCTGCATGCCGGCCCCGGGAATGCCGACCACGTGGTAGGCGACCAGCAGGATGCAGGCCAGCCCCCTCAATTCCACGACATGATACGGCAACATGTTCTTGCGCATCGCTACTCCAGGCACCGGGCTGTCAGCGCCGCGGACGGAGCGCTCGGTCGACCGACGCACCGTGAACTCCGCCGCAAACGGCAGGCTGAACATGGCGCCTGGAGCGATCCAATGCACTTCGGTCAAATGCGCCAGAGCTTGTCCCGCGCGATAGCCACCCCTGCCCCGCCCCGCCCAACCCATGCCCAAAGCAGCGCAGCGGGGGTCATCCGGCCAGCTCTCTATAACGCGAATAGATTTTTCCGAAAGGCGGCGCATCCCGGGCCGGATTTCCACTTGCTACCACCGCCGGCCTGTGCATACTGCGCCGCTTCATAACTCCTTGCCGGCGGTCCGCCGTCGGCTAGGCCCGGGCAGCTGATCCGATCCATGAGGGATGGGGCACAGCGCCGGACCATGAACAGCCATGGGGAGTGCAATGGCACTTTACGAGTGCGTGCTGATCGCGCGCCAGGACATTTCGGCCGCCCAGGCCGAGCAGCTCTCTGAACAGTTCGCCCAGATCGTTCGCGACAACGGCGGTACGATCGCCAAGAGCGAATACTGGGGTCTGAAGACCCTCACCTACAAGATCAAGAAGAACCGCAAGGGTCACTACACCCTCTTCAACATCGACGCGCCGGCCGCCGCCGTCGCCGAGATGGAGCGGAACATGAGCATCAGCGAAGACGTGCTGCGCTTCATGACCGTGCGTGTCGACGCCCTCGATGCCAACCCGTCGGCGATGATGCAGAGCCGCAACGAGCGTGGTGAGCGCGGCGATCGTGGCGACCGTGGTCCGCGTCGCTTCGACGACCGTGGCCCGCGTCCGCCGCGCCGCCAGGAAAACGTTGCCGCCGCCGAAGGGGAGACCGCGTAAATGTCCGACAAGCAGACCACGGGCGCTCCGGCCCGCACCGGCGGCGCTCGCCGCCCGTTCTTCCGTCGCCGCAAGACCTGCCCGTTCTCGGGCGCGAATGCTCCGGCGATCGACTACAAGGACGTCAAGCTGCTGTCCCGCTTCATCTCCGAGCGCGGGAAGATCGTCCCGAGCCGCATCACCGCGGTCTCGACGAAGAAGCAGCGTGAACTGGCCCGCGCAATCAAGCGCGCCCGTTTCCTGGCCCTTCTCCCCTACGTGGTGAAGTAAGCCCGGCAACGGCCGAACTGTTTCGGTGAAGGTTCTTCAAGGGGTTTCCATGGCCTTGGGTCCGGCCGTACCGCTGGTGGTCGCCGTCGGCGGCGGTCTGGCAAGCGCATTCTTCTACCTGTCGGTCACGTTCGGCGGGATGGGTGCGCTGATCCTTGGCTATCTGGCCCCCCTGCCCCTGTTCCTGACGGGATTGTGGCTGGGGGCGCCGGCGGTGACGCTGGCCGGTCTGGCCGGCGCCGCCGCGGTGATGCTGGGCACCTCCGGCAGCACGCTGGTGGCGCTGTCCTACTTGGTGACCGGGGCCGCCCCGGCGATCCTGGTGGTGCGGCAGTCGCTGCTGGCGCGCACGCGGGAGGATGGAACCCTGGAATGGTATCCCCCCGGCCGGGTCCTGATCGGCCTGACCGGGATGGGCGTGGCGGCGCTGCTCGCCGCGGTGATCCTGACGCTCGACCAGCCCGGTGGGTTGGAAGGGCTGATGCGGCAGACCCTGGCCCGAGTCGTCGAGCCGGCGTTCCGTTCGCAGGGCCAGCCGGCCCCGGATCCCGAGGAATTCTGGGTGGCGGCTGTCCTGCCAGGGCTGGTTGCGGTCTCGTGGCTTGTCATGACGATCGTCAACGCGGTGCTGGCGCAGGGGGCGCTGATGCGGTTCGGCCGCAACCGGCGCCCTGCCATGCGTCTGGCCGAGCTGGAATTGCCGTATTGGCTGGCGCCGCTGTTCGCGGTGGCGGTCGCGGCGGCTTCGGCCGTACCGGGAACCTTCGGGTTCCTGGCGGTCAATCTGGCTCTGATCCTGGCGGTACCCTTCGCCTTTGCCGGGCTTTCGGTGGTCCATGTATTCGCCAGCAGCAAATCGGCGCGCACGCTGATCCTGGTTGGCTTCTACATGATGCTGTTTCTCTTCGGGTGGCCGATCCTGCTTTTGGTCGGCCTGGGCATGATCGAGCAATGGATCGGGCTGCGCCGCCGGTTTTCCCCCGCGGCCCCCGGTCAGGAGGACGAGTGATGGAAGTTATTCTGCTGGAGCGGGTCGAGAAGCTCGGCCAGATGGGCCAGGTCGTGAATGTGCGTCCCGGCTTCGCCCGCAACTATCTGCTGCCGCAGAAGAAGGCCATGCGCGCCACCAAGGCGAACCTGGCCGTCTTCGAGAAGCAGAAGGCCCACCTTGAGGCCGTGAACCTGGAGCGCCGCAAGGACGCCGAGCAGGTCGCGACCAAGATGGACAACGTGACGGTCGTCGTGATCCGTCAGGCCGCCGAGACCGGCGTCCTGTACGGTTCCGTGACCACCCGCGACGTCTCCGACGCGCTGACCGCCGCCGGCTACAAGACCGACCGCAAGCAGGTCCAGATCGACACCCCGATCAAGACCTTGGGTCTGTTCAAGCTGCGCGTCGTCCTGCATCCGGAAGTGTCGATCACGGTCACGGTCAACGTCGCCCGTTCGGCCGAAGAGGCCGAGCTGCAGGCCCAGCGTGGTGGCATGATCACCGCCGCCGACCTGCGCGACGAGGAAGAAGAAGAGACCTACGTCGAAGAGACCGCGACCGAGGAAGAGGAGGGCTGATCGCCCTTCTGCGGCTGAAGTCCCGAAGACGTCTTCGGGAGTTTGGCGGCACGTCGTACCGCTCGTCCGGAAACCGCCCGCCCCACCCGGGGCCGGGCGGTTTTCCGCTTTCGGGGCGGGCCGCAGCGACGGCGGACATGACTGCGTGCATATGTCCGCAATACCCAATTGGGTAGCAGTTCTGACCGATTGACGAATTGTCGCACCCCTTCCTGCGCGCCATGCTTGGAACGGCACCGCGGAAGGAGTTCGGCATGCTGCTGGTTCGTCTGCTTGCCGCCGCCAAGGGCGACGGAACCCTCAATCTCATTACGGCCGATGGGAAACACCATCGGATCGGATCCGGGTCACCAAACCTGACCCTTCGCCTTCACGACCACGCCGTGGAACGCGACCTGCTCATCAATCCGCGCCTGCGGTTTGGTGAAGCCTATATGAACGGCCGCTTTTCGATCGAAGGCGGCGGCATCTACGACCTGCTGTCGATGCTGATGAGCGGTGCCGAGGTGCAGGGCGCCCTTGGCCGCGCCATGGAGTCGCTGTCGCCGCTGCTGCGTCGCGCCCAGCAATACAACCCGATGCGGCGTTCCCGCCAGAATGTCGAGCACCATTACAACCTGTCACGCCAGTTCTATAAACTGTTCCTCGACCGGGACATGCAGTATTCCTGCGCCTACTTCGCGGAACCCGGCCTGTCGCTGGACGAGGCCCAGGAGGCCAAGAAGCGTCACATCGCCGCCAAGCTACTGATCGTGCCCGGCATGCGGGTGCTCGACATCGGCTGCGGTTGGGGCGGCATGGCGCTCTATCTGGCGCGGCACACCGGAGCGCGGGTGACCGGCATCACCCTGTCGTCGGAACAGCTCGCCGTAGCCCGCCATCGGGCGGTCGAGGCGGGACTGTCCGACCGGGTCAACTTCGAACTGCGCGACTATCGCGAATTCGCCGCCGCCCATCGCGGGGCCTTCGACCGCATCGTCTCGGTCGGCATGTTCGAGCATGTCGGCGTGCCGCATTACCGCAATTACTTCAACGCGGTGCGCGACATGCTGAACGACGAGGGCGTGGCGCTGATCCATTCCATCGGCCGGCTGGATGGTCCGGCAAGCACCAACCCCTGGATCCGCAAATACATCTTCCCCGGCGGCTATTCCCCTGCCCTGTCGGAAGTGCTGCCGGTCATCGAGCGGTCCGGCCTGCTGGCCACCGACCTGGAGGTTCTGCGCCTGCATTACGCCGAGACGTTGCGCCACTGGCGCGCCCGCTTCACCGCCCATTGGGAGGACGCGAAGGCGCTGTATGACGAGCGCTTCTGCCGGATGTGGGAGTTCTATCTGGCCGGAGCCGAGTTGGCCTTCCGCCTGCAGGGCCATATGGTGTTCCAGGTCCAGGTCGCGCGCTCTCTGGGCGCCGTGCCGCTGACACGCGACTACATGCTGAACGCGGAACGGGACCTCGCCAGCGCATCGAACGGTCAATCGGCGGAACTGCGGCCCTCGCGTACGCCGGAGTCGGCGGCCTGACCATTCCTGAGGCCGGATTTGAGGCTCCTACCGGCCATTCCGCCCCGCCAGCGGCTCAATCCGACCAACCGGTAATACCAATTGACCATCATGGCCGGCTGCGGGGCTGCGTTGCAAGCGGAATCGTGCGACATCGACGCCCGAGCCACCGGCGCGCCTTCCTTTCCGTCACGGGGCGATGCTATATAACCGCGATTGATTTCCGCCCGGGGTACCGGGGAGCCACCCAAGCGGCATGCTCCCCGGCAACAAGCGCCCGCTGGACGACGCGCCCGGCTCCCAAGGAATGACAACGCCCTTACCCGTTCGGGGAGATCTCGCACCCATGACCAAGATCAAGGTAGCCAATCCGGTCGTCGAACTCGACGGCGACGAGATGACGCGCATCATCTGGCAGTTCATCAAAGACAAGCTGATCCTGCCCTACCTCGACATCGACCTGAAGTACTACGACCTCGGCATCGAGAACCGCGACAAGACCGACGACAAGGTCACCGTCGAGTCCGCGAACGCCATCAAGCAGTATGGCGTCGGCGTGAAGTGCGCGACCATCACCCCGGACGAAGCTCGGGTGAAGGAGTTCAACCTCAAGAAGATGTGGAAGTCGCCGAACGGCACGATCCGCAACATCCTGGGCGGCACCGTCTTCCGCGAGCCGATCGTCTGCTCCAACGTTCCGCGCTACGTCCCGGGCTGGACCAAGCCGATCATCATCGGCCGTCACGCCTTCGGCGACCAGTACAAGGCCACCGACTTCGTCGTTCCCGGCCCGGGCAAGATGACGATCAAGTGGGAAGCGGCCGACGGCAGCCAGCAGATCGAGCATGAGGTGTTCGACTACCCGAGCGCCGGCGTGGCCATGGGCATGTACAACCTCGACGATTCGATCGAGGGCTTCGCCCACTCCAGCTTCATGTACGGCCTGGAGCGCGGTTACTCGGTCTATCTGTCGACGAAGAACACGATCCTCAAGGCCTATGACGGCCGCTTCAAGGACATCTTCCAGAAGGTCTTCGACGAGACCTACGCCGACCAGTTCAAGGCCAAGGGTCTGGTCTACGAACACCGCCTGATCGACGACATGGTCGCTTCGGCCCTGAAGTGGGAAGGCGGCTTCGTGTGGGCCTGCAAGAACTACGACGGCGACGTTGAGTCGGACGTCGTGGCGCAGGGCTTCGGCTCGCTCGGCCTGATGACTTCGGTCCTGGTCACGCCGGACGGCAAGACCGTCGAGGCCGAAGCGGCCCACGGCACGGTGACCCGCCACTATCGCGAGCACCAGAAGGGCAAGGAAACCTCGACCAACCCGATCGCCTCGATCTATGCCTGGACCCAGGGTCTGGCCTATCGCGGCAAGTTCGACAACACCCCGGACGTGATCAAGTTCGCCCAGACGCTAGAGCGCGTCTGCGTCGAGACCGTAGAGTCCGGTTTCATGACCAAGGATCTCGCCATCCTGATCGGCCCGCAGCAGCCGTGGCTGACCACCAAGCAGTTCCTGGACAAGCTGTCGGACAACCTGGAAAAGAAGATGGCTGCCTGGTCGTAAGGCCGGCGCCGTCTCTGTCCAGCGCTTATACTTCACAGGGTGCGACGCCGCGTCCGGGTCAAACCGGACGGCGGCTCAGCTAGGGTTCGGGCGGGGAGTTTCGGCTCCCCGCTTTTTTCTTGCCCGATTCGTGAAAGGACCGAACCCGATGCCCAACAATCTGTTCCGTGTTGCCGTCGTGGGTGCCGGCGAGACCGGAACCCCCTTGCTGCGCAAGTTGCTGGCCGCCCCCTTCGTCGAGCTGCTGGGTGTGGCGGATCTCGATCCGGATGCGCCGGGCATGCAACTTGCGAATCACCGCGGCGTGAAGACCACCACCAATTTCCACGAGTTGGCGCAGTTGGGCGAGCGGTTGGACGTGCTGATCGACGTCACCGGCGTGCCGGCCGTGCGCGATGCGCTGCGCAAGGCAATGCAGGAGACCGGCAACCACCATACGGTGATCGTCCATGAGATGGTCGTGCAGCTGATGCTGTCGCTGCTGAACGGCGAACTGGTCAGTCTGAAGCACGACACCCAGGACTATTGAGACGGATCGTCGCGACGGGGGCGGGATTTGCAGCCTCCGCGAATTGCCTCATGATGGGCAGAGGACGCCCGGTGCGGCGTTCCCCCCATGTCAGGAGCGGCCATCGATGGAACTCGGCATTCTGGTTATCGCGGCGTTCGTGCTGGTCGTCATCCTGGCGATCACCAGCGTCCGCATCGTCCCCCAGGGCTTCAACTTCATCGTCGAGCGGCTGGGCCGCTACCAGGAAACGCTGCATCCTGGCTTCAACGTGATCTTCCCGGTCATCAGCTCGGTCCGGGCCAAGGTGGACATGCGCGAGACCGTGGTGGACGTGCCGTCGCAAAGCGTCATCACCAAGGACAATGCCGCGGTGACCGCCGACGGCGTACTCTATTTCCAAGTGCTGGACCCGATGAAGGCGACCTATGAGGTCAATGACCTGCAGCGGGCGATCCAGACACTGGCGATGACCACCACCCGCACGGTGATGGGTTCCATGGACCTGGACGAGCTGCTGAGCCAGCGCGAGGCGATCAACGCCAGCCTGCTGCGCGCGGTGGACGAGGCTACGGCCTCCTGGGGCGTGCGGGTGACCCGCATCGAGCTGCGCGACATCACCCCGCCCGAAGATATCGTCCAGGCGATGGGCCGGCAGTTGAAGGCGGAGCGCCTCCGCCGCGCCCAGATCCTGGAAGCCGACGCCGAGAAGGAAAGCCAGATCCGCATCGCGCAGGGCAAGCTGGAAGCCGCCAAGCTGGAGGCCGAGGCGCGCGAACGGTTGGCGGAGGCGGAGGCCAAGGCCACCCGGCTGGTGTCGGAGGCGGTGGCACAGGGATCGAACCAGGCGCTGGGCTATTTCCTCGGCCAGAAATACATGGAAGCCTTGAAGGCATTCGCCGCGTCCCCAAACCAGAAGACCATGATCCTGCCGGTGGAATTGGCCGGCGTTGCCGGTGCGCTGGCGGGCTTGGGCGATCTGGTGCGCGACGCCGCCCCGCCCCGGCCGGCCACCTCGCCCTCACCCGCCCCGCGCAATCCCTGGTCGGTGCCGCCCACCACGACCGCGTCGGACGGGGAGTGAACGAATGTCGCCGCTGCTGTGGGGAGCGCTGGGTGCCGTATTGATCGCGGCGGAACTGGTAATCCCGGGCATCTTCCTGGTCTGGTTCGGCGGAGCTGCGCTGCTGACCGGGCTGGTGACGGCGCTGTGGCATGATTGGGGGCTGGTCAACGAGGCCGGTTTCTTCACCATCGCCGCCGGCGCGGCGATCGGTGTCGCCATCGTCCTTTCACGCCGCCGCAATGCATCGGTGGAAGGCAACGCCGCGCGGATCAACGACCGCGCCGGCCAGCTTGTCGGACGGGCGGTGACGCTGAGCGAGCCGATCGTCAATGGACACGGACGGGTGTTCGTCGGCGATACGTTGTGGTCTGTCGAGGGGCCCGATCGGCCGGCAGGTGCGGCGATGCTGGTCGCCGGACACAAGGGGATGGTGCTGGTGCTGCGCGATGCGGCCGAGGGGCCGTGAGACCTTCCCTGCGCAGCCGATTTCAGGATTTCGCCAACAAAAAAGCCCGCCTCTCCCCCGAGAGCGGGCTTTTTTGAATGGCTTGTCGACCGGTCAGGCGGCGCCGACGTTGCGATCTTCCTCACGCTTCTTGCTGCCCGAGGCGGGCTGGTAGGCCAGCGCAGCGTGTTCCGCGCAATAGGGCATGCCGGGCAAGGCGTTCTTGCCGCAGAAATGGAAATCCTGGTGCTTCGGGTCGCCGACCGGCCATTTGCACATCCGCTCCGTCAGAGCAAGGATGGTGGCGCCGCGCGTCGGCTTCTTCTTGATGGGCGACGGCCGGCCGGACAAGCCCAGGCGATGGGCCTTGCCGATGACCGCGTTGCGGGTGATGTCTCCCAGAATGTCGGCGATCTCGCTCGCGCTCAAACCCTGGGACCAGAGATCCTTGAGCTGTTGAATCCGCTCGTCCGTCCAACTCATCCCCGAGTACTCCCGATCCGGTGTCCGGTTATGCTGTGGCAAACAGGTCACGGTCTAGTGCCGTTTTCCATAAGCCGCAACATTTTGTGCCAGCCGGTGAAGAAGCTACCAGATGACGGCCGGAGACGATAGGGGGGCGCGGCAACATTCCTGTTGATAAGTCCGTGGGCAGACTCATGAATTCAGCGCGCCATAGACCTCTTCGGCGACGCCGGACAGGGTATCCCGATCGGCTTCTCCGGCGACGGCCAGCGCCAACCCATTGTCCTGCCAATACAAAGCGCGCACACCGCCATCCTGGGCGAAACGGAACGCTGAACCGGAGGTATTGGGAGAGGGGCGGATATACAACGTGATGCGACGCCCGGCCGCATCCTCGTACATGTACATTGCAACAGGTCCAGCGGAATCGGCCAAAAGCCGGCCGCCGATCAGTTGGTAGCCCCCTCTTGTGACTTTTGGGCAACGCATGTTCTTGCCCAGCCGCTTGGACAGCCAGTTCACCAGATGGGCCTCCTCATCGACGCCGATCTCGACCGGATGGCGGACTTCGACGGAGAAGACGCGGTGGGCGGCGACGGCATCGGCGATGAAGGCGGCGGTCAGCGGCTCGGCCCGCCAACCGACGCGGTCGCGCAACAGCCAGCCGCCGGCGCCACCGGCGACGAACATCAGGAGGGAGGCGGCGATCGCCGTTCCCCACCAGGCCCCCCTGCCCCGGCGTTGCGGGACCGGAGCGGCATGGTCGCGCGCGGTGAAGGGCGGGGTCAGGCGGTCGGGCAGCGGCTGGTCGATCAGCGGGCCGAAGCTCTGGCCCAACAGCGAGCGCTGGGCACGGTAGCGGTCGAAGCGCTGGGCGAGTTCGGGATTGTCGGCAAGGTGGCGCTCGACGTCGGCCAGCCGTTCCTCCGGCAACTCTCCGTCCAGCCAGGCATGCAGCTCAGCCTCGGTCACGGGATTGCGGGTGCCGCTCATCACTTGATCCTCCTGACGACCTGCTGGGTTCCACCGTCCAGCAGGACCCTCAATTTCTCGCGCGCCCGGGCCAGCCGCGACATCACCGTCCCGATCGGCAGTTCCAGAACCTCCGCCACCTCGCGGTAGGACAGCCCCTCCATCCCCGTCAGCAGCAGGATGGTGCGGTGTTCGTCGGTCAACTGGGCGAAGGCGCGGACGAAGTCGCGCACCGCCCCGCGGTCGGCCGGCGGGGCGCTGAGCGCCAAATCGTCGGCCAGATCCTCCACCGGCACCTCCGCGCCGCGCCGGCGCCGGCCGCGCTGGCCGGAGATGTGCAGGTTGTGCAGGATCGTCATCAACCAGCCGCCGAGCTTCGACGGGTCGCGCAAGGCATGGCGGTTGGCCAGCGCCTTCTCCACGCAGTCCTGAACGAGGTCGTCCGCGTCGGACCGGTTGCCCACCAGGGCGGTCGCATAGCGCCGGAGCCGCGGAATATGCGCGGCGATGGCGCGGTCGTCGATGTCTGGCGGGGGGGGCATGTCGGGTCCGGGCAAGGAGTCGTCACCTGTCATGACGCCCTGCCCTGCCGCTTTATTCCCACCGCCGCCATGGGTTCACTGGCCCGGCGAGGAGAAGCCAGCCTTGCCGTCGAAATTGCAGAGGTTTTCGGTCTGGGTGAAGTCGATCCCGGCCGCCGCCAGCCGGCCAAGCAGATCGACGATGGCGCCATGCTGCACCGGGCCGTGCTGCGTCAGGAAGCGGCAACGCCAATGGTCGGTGCAGAAGACGTCGGCGTTGCCGTCCGGCCAGACCCGCTGCGAGCGGTTGGAGATGCTGGTCAGCTTCAGCGCGTCGGTGGACAGCGGCAGCACCAGCTCCGCCAGATCGTCGGGCAGCCCGCCGGACCATTGCAGGAAGACATCGACGCCGACCAGTTCCTTCAGCGCGCGCACGCGCGGGGCGAGCCGGTTGATGCCGTCATAAGCCGGCCGCGCGGTCGAATAGCCCACCGGCGGCATGGTGACCGGGGTCTGGCCCAGCCGCTCCACCACCGCTTCGGCGAAGGCGGCGGTGCCGGCGCGCACACGGCCCAGGCCGCGGGCATAGATGTCGGCGGTATGGATGCCGTCCTCGATGGTCTTCAGCCAGGCATTGTGGATGCGCGCGGCGATGTCGCCCTGGCCGATATGGACCAGCATCATCACCGCGGCCATCAGCAGGCCGGACGGGTTGGCGATGCCCTGCCCGGCGATCATCGGGGCGGAGCCGTGGATCGCCTCGAACATGGCGCAGGTCTCGCCGATGTTGGCGGAACCGGCCAGCCCGACCGAGCCGGTCAGCTGGGCGGCGATGTCGGACACGATGTCGCCGTAGAGGTTCAGGGTGACGATGACGTCGAAGCGCTCCGGCTGGTCGGCCAGACGGGCGGCGCCGATGTCGACGATCATATGATCGGCCTTGATCTCCGGATAATCGGCCGCGATCTCGTAGAAGATTTTCAGGAACAGCCCGTCCGTCATCTTCATGACGTTGTCCTTGACGAAGGCCGTCACCTTTTGCCGGTGGTTGGAGCGGGCGAAGTCGAAGGCGTAGCGGACGATTCGCTCCGACCCCGGCCGCGAGATCAGCTTGACCGACTGGATCACGTCGTCGGTCTGGCGATGCTCGATGCCGGCGTAGAGGTCCTCCTCGTTCTCGCGGATGATGACCACGTCCATGCGCGGATGCCGGGTCCGCACATAGGGGTGGTAGGACACGCAGGGACGGACATTGGCGAACAGGCCCAGCGTGGTGCGGGCGACCACGTTCAGCGACTTGTTGCCATATCCCTGGGGCATGGTGATCGGCCCCTTCAGGAAGACCCGCGTGCGGCGGATCGACCCCCAGCCGGCGGCGTCCAGCCCGCCGGGATGGCCCCGCTTGTAGACGGCCTCGCCTGCCGGAACCTCTTCCACCTTCAGCCGCGCGCCGGCCGCGTTCATCACATATAGCACCGCGTCCGTGATCTCTGGGCCGATGCCGTCGCCGCGTGCGACCGTGACGGGGGTGATATCGCGCATGCACTCACTCCAAGGGGACGCGCGACCGTAGACGCAAACAGGGGCCTTTTTCAATGGTTGGAGGCAGCGACGGATCGCAGCAACGGGCGGAGCGCACTCCCTGCCTCCCGGCTTGACGGAAGGAGGGAGTGCGCCGCCGGTCAGTGGTGAGCCCCGGCGACGCCGCCGCGGCCGTCGGGCACGCCGATGCTGACATTCTGCATCATGCCCTGGTCCTCGTGGTCGAGGATGTGGCAGTGCAGCACATACTCGCCGATGAAGCGCTCGTAGCGGGTGCGGACGGTCACCTTGTAGACGCCCTTCGGCGGCTGGGCGGTGGTGAGCGCGTTGGCGTTGTCGCTCTTCACCCAGATGGTGTCCTTCCACACGCCCTTCATGCCGGCATAGTCGGGATCGCCCGAGCCGGGCTCGCTGACGTCGCGGCCGTCGGGACCGATGATCGAGATGATCTCGAACGGGTTGACGTGGATGTGGAAGGGGTGGCTGACGAAGTAGGATTCCAGTTCCCACTGCTGGGCGGTGCCCAGGATCACCGGCCGGTTGACCACGCTCGGCTGGTAGGCGGCGGCGCCCTTCGGACCATAGGTGCCGTCGGGATTCTCCACGACCTCGAAGCTGTTGGCGACCTGGAACAGCGGGTTGGTGCGCTTGCCCCCTTCCGGCGGCAGGTTGATGAAGAAGGTCAGTTCCTGCTTGGGCTGATGCATCACCTCATGCTCGGTGATCGGCCGGTGGGCGGTGAATTTGCTGAAGCGCGGGCAATAGGGGGTTTCGACCATGGTCTTACCGAAGCAACGCGCGGTCAGCCCGTCGATGACCTCCTTGGCGACCGACGGCGCGTATTTCGTCGCGTTGACCGTCAGCTGGCGGATGGTCTCCTTCACCGGGTCCTTGACCACCCGGTCGCCCTTCACGCGGACGAAGCCCAGCACGCCGGTGGCGGTGGCGGTCTGGTCCGGGCTGGCGTTGGCGGCCGCCGGCTTGTTGACGACGCAGTAGATGCCGGGTTCGGGGAAATTGACCAGCAGGTCGTCACGATAGCCCGGCTGCATCGGCACGCTGGTGCGCACCTGCCCTTCGTTCATGGTCAGGCCGTCGGAGGCCGCCAGGATGTAGGGCACCGGCTGCCCGGTGCAGCGTTCCTTGGCGAAGCGGTCCTGGTCGGCGGCCGACAGGGTCTTTTCGGCCTGGAAGAAGCCGGTGGGGTCCAGCTTGCGGAACTCCACCGTGATGGGGGAGCGGACGCCGCCATGGATCAGGCGCCAGCGTTCGGCCTGACCGGTCTTGGCGTTGGCGAACATCGGGCGCACGCGGCCGTTGACGGTGGTGAAGCGCCCGGACTGCTCCCAGGTGCCCGGCCCGAACTGGTCGTAGGACACGACCTCGCCCACCTCGCCCGGCGCGCAGCTCCAGTCGATGGAGCCGTCGGACTTGGTCTTCAGCTGGCCGTCCTTGGTGCAGGCGTAGGGGATCTGCTCGAACAGCAGGACCCGCTCGGTCATCGGCACGCCCTTGGGGCTCTTCAGCAGGGTGTCGAGGTCGCCGTTGGCGTCGGGGGTCGGCGGGCGGTCGCCGCGGATGATCAGCGCGCCGGCCATGCCGCTGCCGACCTGCAGGGCGGTCGAGCCGTGGCGGTGCGGGTGGTACCAGAAGGTGCCGGCCGGATGGTCGGCCGGGATGTTGTATTCATACTCGAAATCGACGCCCGGATTGATCGACACCAGCACATTGTCGCTGTTGCCGGTCGGGCTGACCCAGACACCGTGGCTGTGCAGATTGGTGCCGTTGAAGCAGTGTGGCGTGTTGATGTCCGCCGCCGCCTGATTGGCGCAGTTCGGATCGTCCGGCAGCTGGTTGTGCAGCTTGATGCGGACGGTGTCGCCCGGCGTCGCTTCGATGGTCGGCGCGACATAGGGATGGGCGGGGTCGACGTTGGTGCCGCGATAGCTGCGCAGCCGCACCGCGTCCGGACGGCCCTGGGCCGGATTGCGGATATAGCCGTCAGTGAAGGAGACGAACAGGTCGTAATTGCGTGCCTGCCCGGCGTGCGGACGCGCGGTCGCCTGCGGCTGCCGCATCAGCAGCGAACCGACGCGCGGCGATTCGGAGTTGGTCAGGACCGGCGGATTGCCGAACGCCTCGCCGGCCGGTTCCGCAGCGTCCTTCGCCGCCGCCGCGGTTGCCGCCATGGCGCCCGGCGCGCCGCCGAGCGCCAGGGGCAGCAGCAGGCCCAACAAATATGTATGCCTCATGAATTACTCCATCCGAAAAGACTTATGGTCGAAAATATGATTCCTGATAATTGATATTTTCAACGTTTATACACGCAATCCCATATGGGCCGGTCCGATGGGGCGGGGAGGCGGACGGCGGTGGATTGAACGTTTGAAACGCCGTGAACCGTTTTCCGGGCGACGTTCCAACGTTGCATCCGCTTACCGGCGGCGGGTGAAGGCGCCCTGCCCGCCCTGCCGTTCCAGCGCAGAGCCGAGGTTGGGGAAGGGATCGTCGGGGTTGTAGGTCCAGGGATAGACGCCCTTCTGCCCTTCGGCTTCCGGCCGCGCGAGGATGGCGGCGACCGCCTTCGGGTCGGGCGGCGTACGCTCGCGCAGCGCGCCGGGGACGGAGTCGTCGTCGAACGGCCCGGCCGCGTCGGCAAGGCCGGCCGAAGCGGCCGGGGGCGCCGGCTGCGGATCGGCGGGCGGGAGGTCCGGAGATTTGCCGGAAGGAGCGGCGGCGGGAGCGCTCTCCCTGCGCTCCATGCCCGGCTGGGAGTCGAAGTCCTTGAACAGGCCGAGCCGCTCGGCCAGCCAGCGCACGGTGGAGGGATCGACGGCGGAGACCAGCCGCTCGACCTGCTCCGTCACCAGGGCGCGCAGCGAGGCGAGCCGAAGGTCCGATTCGCGGTTCAGCGCCTGCCTCTCCCACCAGACGCGATGGCGGAAGGCCTGCGATCCGTAATAGGCCCGCCACAGCGTGGTGCGGCTGCAGCCCATGGCACGGGCGACCTGCTGGAACGAGGCCCCGCGCGCCAGCATGCCGGCGGCCATGACCCACTGTTCCTCGTGGAAGCGCGAACCGGGGACGAGGGAACCTTCGGGCGGGACCGGCGGCTCCTCGGCCCAGAGCGGGAATCTGTCGTCGGGGCGGCTGGCGGGGGGCAGGCAGTCGGGCATGGGGCGTCTCCGGGATCGGGTGGGCGGACGCTCCTATTTCAGCGGGAAATTTGGCAGGTTGGTAGGATAATTTTCATATTTTGTGTTAGCGTGGCCTCCCGGCGGTCGAGGCGCGCGGTCTTTGGACTGTGGCAGGGCCACTTGAGGGCCGTTGCCAAAGGTACGGCAATGCCGCATATTGAGAGTGATGGACATCGAACTCGACACCGAGAAGGACGCCATCAACCGGGCCAAGCACGGCTTTCCATTGGCCATCGGGCTGATCGTCCTCGAGAACCGTGTCGGCGATGTCGCGGACCCACGGGAGTATGCGACGGAGTTCGGGACCGAATACCGCCGCCTCGCGTTCGGGATGATCGCCGGACGGCTGTTCATCTGCGTCTACACGATGCGCGGCGAGACCTACCGACTGATTTCGGTGCGGAAAGCCAACAAGAGGGAGCAACGGACATGGCTACGGTGAAGGTCACCAAGGAAATGGCGGCGGACGCGCTCCGGGGGATTGACTGGGCAGCCGTTGACGCCACGACCGACGAAGAGATCGCGCGGCAGGTGGCCGGTAATCCCGACGCTGCCCCGATCCTGTCCGACGCCGAGTTGGAGCGGGCGACCTTCGGCGAACGTGTGAAAGCGATTCGTGAACGGCTGCGACTGACCCAGCCGGCCTTCGCCGAACGCTTCGGCTTCCCCACCGCCAGCCTGCGCGATTGGGAGCAAGGCCGCCGCAAGCCGGACGCCGCGACCACGGCCTATCTGGCCGTGATCGAGCATGAACCGGAAGCGGTGATGCGGGCGCTGGAGAAATCGCGGGCGGCTTAATTATATCAATGCCATAAATGCTACTGGTCAACGGGAACAGCTTCCTTGCTGCCTTCCATTGCAATCAATTTGGTCTTAAATATTTTTCCGATCGATAGCTCAGTCGCCCCTCCATTCCTAATAACTGATGTTTTACCAACCATTTCACCCCATTCAGATGATCCTCCTTCAATTGGTTCATCTTTAAATCCACTTTCCTCAATAGCGTCCAACACCGTATTCGATAAATAATTTTTAACTAAGAAATTAGTAACTATGCGCCCTCCAAAATTCAACGGGCGCGGAAGTTCTATATTTCTACTCAATATATAGTACATCTCGTTGTTAATCAAAGCAGTCTCACCTGACCTTACTTCAGACAATTCTTGTCTAGCTTCCACCTCCCTGACAGCGAAGCGTCCGCTGTCTGATGGGGGGGGCGAAACCTCATAGGAGATACATCGTCAAAAAACTCAAGAAAACCTTCAGGAGATCCAAAAGCCGAGCCGGCAGAGATCATTCCAGATAAAATCAGAGATTTAGATACAGAACTTCTAATAATTGCATCTTCCAACAGACCTTCTTCACTTTTCGATATATCAATTAATGGAGCATAATCTGGATCAACAACCCTAAGATGACTTCTCTCCTTCCCGCCCTGAATCCCAATAAATAATCCACTCCCTAACCTCTGACCAGAAATTTCTGGACGAAGCTCAATCATCGTTTTCTGGACAACCGCTCCATTTGCACCTTTCTTCGTATTGTGAGACAGTTGCTTGTTTCTAGCAGATATGCTTGATTGAGTTCCCTTGCACTCAAGAACATGCCACTTTC
Organism: Azospirillum oryzae; assembly: GCF_008364795.1. GTDB lineage: Bacteria > Pseudomonadota > Alphaproteobacteria > Azospirillales > Azospirillaceae > Azospirillum > Azospirillum oryzae. The sequence continues at coordinate 661,277 of NZ_VTTM01000001.1, forward strand.
CATTGATATCCCTCATTACAAAATCAGGAGTCTTTAACGGGCCTCTTTTATTCGTACGCCGGAGAGGCTTATTCAAAAGATGAGCCATCCTTTTTACAAAATAAACGCCATCAACTGGCATTTCTTTAATATTAAGAGTATCCATTATCCAATGCACAGGTACAGCAACACCAATATCATCACTCAGAATCGTTTTTTGATGAGGATCAAGGTTAGCGTACTCTGGCGCTAACGTTAACGTCTTATCAACAGGAGCTGCTGTAAAGGCATAAAAGTATCTTATCCAGGCCCAATGTTCCGCAAGAGACATTCCCAGTGCTGCTACGGGGGTAGTTAGCAGTCCCAGCCTATGAAGCATGGATTGCACGTCTAAATTTATAATCCGATTCACAGGACTGAACGCTGTTGGGAAAGTCGGTGTTTTAGGTGGGTTCCAAGTCTTCTTATCGACGGAAAGCCTTACACTTCTAATAGATGTCACCTTAATCACCACATCTCTAGGGCGAACAATAGAACTATAAAGATAATTTAAGAGCGTAAATTTATCGTGAAAACCCACAGAAGATTATCTCTTGCCGCACCTAAAAACTTTCGGATATGTGCCGACCTTATAGGCTAAACAATTAGAACGCTTCTCACCTCCCCAACTCTCGCATAGCCCCGTCCAGCCCCTCCAGCGTCAGTGGGAACATACGGCCTCCCATCAGGCGCTGGAGCAGGCGGGTGCTTTCCGTGTAGTCCCAGTATTGCGGCGGGGTCGGGTTCAGCCACACCGCCTTGGCGTAGACCGACAGCAGGCGCTGCATCCACACCTGCCCGGCTTCCTCGTTCCAGTGCTCGACGCTGCCGCCGGGGTAGACGATCTCGTAGGGGCTCATGGCGGCGTCGCCGACGAAGACCAGCTTGTAGTCGGCGGGATAGGTGTGCAGGACGTCCCAGGTGGACAGGCGCTCGGTGTGGCGGCGGGCGTTGTCGCGCCAGACGCCCTCGTAGACGCAGTTGTGGAAGTAGAAGTGCTCCAGGTGCTTGAATTCGCTGCGCGCGGCGGAGAACAGCTCCTCCACGAGGCGGATGTGGTCGTCCATCGATCCGCCGATGTCGAGGAACAGCAGCACCTTGATCGTGTTGTGCCGCTCCGGAACCATCTTCAGGTCGAGCCAGCCGGCGTTGTTGGCGGTGGCGCGGATGGTGCCGGGAAGGTCCAGTTCGCTGGCCGCCCCGCTGCGGGCGAATTTGCGCAGGCGGCGCAGGGCCACCTTGATGTTGCGGGTGCCGATCTCCACCCGGTCGTCCAGATTCCTGAACTCGCGGCGGTCCCACACCTTGACGGCGCGGCGGTGGCGGCTCTCCTTCTGGCCGATGCGCACGCCCTCCGGGTTGTAGCCGTAGGCGCCGAAGGGCGAGGTGCCGGCGGTGCCGATCCATTTCGATCCGCCCTGGTGCCGGCCCTTCTGCTCGGCCAGACGCTGGGCCAGCGTCTCCATCAGCTTCTGCCAGCCGCCGAGCGCCTGGACCTGCGCCTTCTCCTCGTCGGTCAGGAAGCGTTCGGCCAGCTTGCGCAGCCATTCCTCCGGCAGGTCGGTGACGGGGACCTCCTCGCCGGCCGGGGTCTCGTCGGTCAGGCCCTTGAAGGTGGCGCCGAAGACGCGGTCGAAACGGTCGAGGTTGCGTTCGTCCTTAACCAAGCATGCACGACTGAGATAATAGAAGTCCTCGACGCGGAAGGACGCGGTGCCCTGCTTCATGGCCTCCATGAGCGTCAGGTACTCCGTCAGCGAGACGGGGACGCCGGCCTTGCGCAGATCGAAGAAGAATGACGTGAACATGGGCGCGGTCCTTCGCATCGGGGTTCCCCAAGGGCGGGGTTCCCCAGGGCGGAGAATAATGCAATGCCCCAGCCGAGAGAACAGCATGAGCCTACCTAACGCTCCCCTCCTGGATTTCGCACGGGCGCTGGATTTCGCCGCGCACAAGCACATCGACCAGCGCCGCAAGGGCGTGCGGGCCGAACCCTACGTCAACCACCTGTCGGAAGTGGCCCTCCTGGTTGCCCAGGCGACGGAGGGCAAGGACCCGGTCGTGGTGATCGCCGCCCTGCTGCACGACACGCTGGAGGACACCGACGCCAGCTATGAGGAGATCGAGGAGCTGTTCGGCACCGAGGTGGTGCAGGTCGTCGCCGAGACCACCGACGACAAGCGGATGTCGAAGGCCGAGCGCAAGCAGCACCAGATCGACGCCGCTCCCCATGCATCAAAGCGGGCGAAGCTGGTGAAGCTGGCCGACAAGGTGTCGAACCTGCGCTCCATGGCGCACAGCCCGCCCGCCGACTGGCCGCTGTCGCGCAAGGTCGAGTATTTCGAATGGGCCCATGCAGTGGTCGCGGGGCTGCGCGGCGTCGATGCCCGGCTGGAGGCTCTGTTCGACCGCGCCTATCACGACGGGCTGGCGGAACTGCGTGGGCAGGCGGTGTAATCCTCCGCGGATTGATTTCGCGCAATGCGGCTTCATCACGGAAGTCTTATGGAGAAGGGACGACACGAGACGCCACCCGCGCCGCTGACGGCCGAGGAAAGATGCCATGTCCCTTCCGCAAGAAGACACCACCCTCACCCGCCGCCCCGCTCAAGCGGCCAAGGCGACCGCCACTTCCCACGCAGAGCCGCATGAGGAGCCGGGACGCCACTGGTTCGTCAACCGGCCCAAGGTTTATGCAGCCGACGTGAAGGGCCGGTTCCGGCAGATCAAATGGGCGGCGCTGATCGTCCTGCTGGCGATCTACTACATCACGCCGTGGCTTCGCTGGGAACGCGGGCCGGGGATTCCGGACCAGGCGGTGCTGATCGACATGGTCGGGCGCCGCGCCTACTTCCTGTGGATCGAGATCTGGCCGCAGGAGGTCTATTACCTGACCGGCCTGCTGATCCTGGGCGCCTTCGGCATCTTCTTCGCCACCACGCTGGCCGGGCGCATCTGGTGCGGCTATGCCTGCCCGCAGACGGTGTGGACCGACCTGTTCATGTGGGTGGAGCGCAAGATCGAAGGGCCGCGCACCGCCCGCATCCGCCTGGACAAGGCGCCGATGACCGGCGCGAAGTTCGCCCGCAAGTCGGCCAAGCATGCGGCGTGGGTCGGCATCTCGCTGCTGACCGGCGGGGCGTGGGTGTTCTATTTCAACGACGCGCCGACGCTGATGAACGACCTGCTGCATGGCGAGATCACCAGCGGCGTCGCCACCTTCATCGCGCTGTTCACCTTCACGACCTATTTTTTCGCCGGCTGGGCGCGCGAGCAGATCTGCATCTATGTCTGCCCGTGGCGCAGCTTCCAGTCGGCGATGGTGGACGAGGACACCTTCCTGGTCACCTATGAGGACTGGCGCGGCGAAGGCCGCGGGCCGATGCGCAAGTCGCAGAGCTGGGAGGAACGGCAGGCGGCGGGCCTTGGCGACTGCATCGACTGCAAGCAGTGCGTCCATGTCTGCCCGACCGGCACCGACATCCGCGAAGGTCAGCAGATCTCCTGCATCGGCTGCGGCCTGTGCGTCGATGCCTGCAACGACGTGATGCGGCAGATCGGCCGGCCGATCGACCTCGTGCGCTTCGACACCCAGTCGAACCAGATCGCCAAGATCGACGGCAAGCCGGAACGGGTGAAGCTGGTCCGGCCGCGCACGGTGATCTACTCGCTGATCATGCTGGTGGTGCTGTGCGCCATGGGCATCGCGCTGATGCTGCGGCCGACGCTGGACGTCAGCGTGCTGCGCGACCGTGCGCCGCTGTTCGTGACGCTGTCCGACGGGTCGGTGCAGAACGCCTACACCATCAAGGTGCTGAACAAGACGCACATCGCCCGCAGCTATCTCGTGACGTTCGACGGCCTGCGCGACGCGCATCTGTCGGTGGCCGGCGATGAAGCCGCCGGCAGCGGCGGCAGCCTGACGCTGAAGGCCGATGCCGACACGGTGGCGACCTACCGGGTGTTCGTGAAGGTGCCGGCGGCGTCGGTGAAGCCGGGCTCGACCGACGTGGCGGTGATCGCCAAGGACCAGACCAGCGGCGAAGTCGGCAAGCACGCCAGCGTGTTCATGGCGCCTTGAGGGTCGCCTGTCCGGGGGCTGTCCCCTCTCCCCCCCCGGGGAGAGGGTTAGGGTGAGGGGGATGCGCGGCGGGACTTCGAGGGAGGTTCGGCATGTGCGTCCCCCTCACCCAGCCCTCTCCCCGGGGGGAGAGGGTTACCGCTCTGAGGAGAGGGCCTTTTACGTCACCTTCGTCCGGGTCCGTTTCACCGTCGTGGGCGGGGGGGCGTCGCCGGTGGGGTCGTCGAGCGCGCTCAGCAGGCGTTCCTTGATCTTCGCCAGCTTGCCTTCATGCGTCACCTTCAGGCCGAAGACGTCCTTCACATAGAAGACGTCGATGGCCTTCTCGCCGAAGGTGGAGACCTTGGCCGAACTGATCTGCAGGGTCAGGTTCGACAACGCGCGGGTCAGGTCGTAGAGCAGGCCGGGACGGTCGCGGCCGTTGACCTCGATCACCGTGTGGGTGGTGGAGGCGTTGTTGTCGATCAGCACGCGCGGCGGCACATGGAAGACGCGGGTGCGGCTGGCCTGGGTGGTGCGGCGGGTCGACAGGTCGTTCAGCGGCTTCAACTGGCCCGACAGCACCTTCTCGATCATCACCGACAGCCGGGCGAGCTTGTCGCCGCTCTCGAACGCACCGCCGGCGGCGGCGTCCTGCACCGAGAAGACGTCGAGCGCCATGCCGTTGGTCATGGTGAAGATGCGGGCATCGACGATGTCGGCGCCACAGGCGGCCAGCGCCCCGGCAAGGCGGGAGAACAGGCCGCTGTGGTCGGTGGCGTAGATCGTCACCTCCGTCACCGCCCGGCCGCGGTCGACGCGGGTCTCCACCGTCAGCGGGCGCTGTTCCCGCTCCGCCTCGCGGACGAGGCGGGCCTGATGGGCCAGCGTGTCGGTGTCGAAGGCCAGCCAATAGCCGGGATAGCCGAGGCTCTTGTGACGCTCGAACGCCTCCTCGTCGAAGTCGGTCAGTTCGGCGCGCAAGGCGGCCTGTGCCGACTGGATGCGCCGGCCGCGCCCTTCCACCGTCATGCCGCCGGACATCAGCTCTTCCGAGCGGTTGTAGAGTTCGCGGAGAAGCGTGGCCTTCCAGTTGTTCCAGCGCTGCGGGCCGACGGCGCGGATGTCGGCGACCGTCAGCACCAGCAGCAGGCGCAGGCGTTCCGGCGACTGGACCAGGGCCACGAAATCGCGGACGGTCTTGTCGTCCTCCAGATCGCGCTTGAAGGCGGTGTGCGACATGGCGAGGTGCCAGCGCACCAGCCACGCCACCGTCTCCGTCTCCTCCGCCGTCAGGCCCAGACGCGGGCAGAGCTTTTCGGCGACGCGGGCGCCCAGCACGGAATGGTCGCCGCCGCGGCCCTTGGCGATGTCGTGCAGAAGGACGGCGACATAGAGCGCGCGTTTCGAGACGACCTTGTGGATCACCTCGGTGGACAGTGGCAACTCGTCGACATGCTCGCGCGACGCGATCTTGTGCAGGATGCCGAGAGCGAACAGCGTGTGCTCGTCCACCGTGTAGACATGGTACATGTCATACTGCATCTGCGCGACGACCCGGCCGAAGTCGGGAATGAAGCGGGCCATCACCCCGGCCTCGTTCATGCGGCGCAGCGTGATCTCCGGATCCTTGGGGCCGGTCAGGATGTCGAGGAAGAGGCGGTTGGCCTCCGGATCGTTGCGCAGCTTCGGGCCGATGGCAGTCAGCGAGCGGGTGATGGAGCGCAGCGCCGCCGGGTGGATGTCGATGTCGTTCATCTGCGCGGTGTGGAACAGGCGGATCATGTCGATCGGCTGTTCCTTGAACTGCTTGTCGCTGCGGGCGTTCAGCCGTTCGCCGTCGACGATGAAGCCGTCCACGTCCTTGCGCCGGGCGACCGACGCCAGACGCAGCAGGTTGAACTTGGGCGGGCGCTTCGACTCGGCCTCCAGCGCGGCGCAGAAGATGCGCGTCAGGTCGCCGACATCCTTGGCGACCAGGAAGTAGTGCTTCATGAAGCGCTCGACGCCCTTGGTGCCGGCATGGTCGGTGTAGCCCATGGCGGCACCGATGCTGGTCTGGACGTCGAAGGTCAGGCGGTCTTCCAGACGGCCGGTCAGGTAATGCAGGTGGCAGCGCGCGGTCCACAGGAAGTTCTGCGCCTTGGCGAAGCGCTGCGCCTCCTCCGGCGTCAGCACCTTCTTGCCGACCAGCTCGTCGACGCCCTCCACCCGGTAGAGATACTTGGCGATCCAGAACAGGGTCTGCAGGTCGCGCAAGCCGCCCTTGCCGTCCTTCAGGTTGGGTTCCAGCACATAGCGGCTGTCGCCCATCTTCAGATGGCGGTTGTCGCGCTCCGCCAGCTTGGCCTCTACGAATTCGGGGCCGGTGCCGGCGACGACCTCCTTGTCATAGCGCTTGCGCAGCTCGGCGAACAGCTTGCCCGGACCCCAGAGATAGCGGGATTCCAGAATGGCGGTGCGGATGGTGACGTCGGCCTTGGACTGGCGGATGCACTCGTCCACGCTGCGCACGGCATGGCCGACCTTCAGCCCCAGATCCCACAGGATGTAGAGCATGTATTCGACCACCTGCTCCACCCGCGGCGTGCGCTTGTAGGGCAGCAGGAACAGGAGGTCGATGTCCGAGAAGGGCGCCAGCTCGCCACGGCCATAGCCGCCGGTGGCCGCCACGTCGAACACCTCGCCGGAGGTCGGGTTGGCGGTGGGGAAGATGAAGCGGACGGTGAAGTCGGCCAGCGTGCCGACCAGCCGGTCGGCGAGATAGCAGTTCTCCCGCACGCACTGCTCGCCCGATCCGCCGGCGTCGAAGCGTTGCCGGACTTCCGCCCTGCCCTCGGCCAGCGCCTTGCGCAGGCAGGCGATCAGCGCCGGGCGCAGCTTGTCGCCGGTGCCGTGTTCGGCGACCAGATCCTCAAGCTCCCCCGCCAGCTTCCGGCGGGAGATGATGGCGCGCTTGTTCGGGATGGCGGGCGCGGGCGACTCGGGCGGGGGCGGCGCCTTGGAGCGGGACAGCATCGGTCGGGGAAAACCTCGGCTTCTAAAGCGGCGTGCAGGCGATCCGGAATGGCCGCAACGGCCGCACTATAGCGGTAAAGCCTTCAGGTAGCACGCCCGCACTGGAAAACCAGTGCGCCCCGCCTGCTTGTGCCTGTGGTTGTGACGGCCGTCACAGCGGTTCCCGTTTTGCGGGGCCAGACTGGTGCCTGTGAACGGTTTTGCGGGAGATGGGCCATGACCGGCCGGACGATCACGGGACGCGCGGCGGGTGAAGCTTCGGTGAAGGGGCGGCGGGAACTGGCGGCGCTGAACGACGCGCTGACGCTGGCCGAACGCGGGCTGGGGCGGCAGACCACGGCGGCGCTGATGGCGCGGCTGCTGCGGGTCGCCGCGATGTTCCCGCGGTCGGTGGACGACACGCTGATGTGGCAGGTGACCGACCTCGTCACCGGCGACGACGTGTCGGACGGCGTGAAGCTGACGCTGATCCGCATGGGCTGGGCGTCCATCGTCCAGGCGCAGTACAGGGCGCATGGGCTGCGGATGGCTGCCGCCCCGAAGTGCCGGCAGGCCGCCGCAGCCTGACTTACAGGGGGGAACCGGCAGGGATTAGGCCGGCAGAACTTGCCCGGCGGCAGACTCCACCGCCCCGGCGGACGCATCAAGTTACGGAAACGGAAGGACTTCCCGTTCGGCGTTGAAATTGCATCGCGGTCTGCGCTGCCGGCAGTTGCTGTCGGGCGAAGGCGCAACCAACAGCGGGATTACCGCGATGCAGATCAACGGCTACAGCGGCTATACGAACTCTCTCCACACCCAGCCGCAGACGGCGACCGCCCGCAAGGGCTGGGGCAGCAGCGCAGGGCCGACCACCGACACCACCGCCGTCGCCGACTTCCTGGCGGAGGCGAAGAAGTCGCCGGCCGAGCGGATTCGCGACGAGTGGCTCGCACGTCACAAGATGACGAAGGACGACCTGAACGCGTTGCCCCCGGAACAGCGGGAAGCCATCGAAAAGGAGATCGCGGAGGAACTGAAGCGGAAGCTGACGGGGCAGGACGCCAAGCGCGGCGCAGTGATGAATTTGACCGCCTGACGCCTTCCCGGACCTACGCCCTTCCCGCCCCGTCCGGTTCCGTCACGCGTCGCGCACGCTCACATGCACATTCACCCCGCCCTCGCGCTCCAGCAGCGCGGCGGCCTGAGCCTCCTGATCCGGCGATTCGACGCGCACCCACAGGATGACGCCGCCGGCTTCCAGCGCGCGGGTGAACTCGTCGGGCTTGGGGTGGCTGGTCAACTCGTCCAGATAGTCCTTGATGGCCGCACCACCGACGCCGGCCGCGACCAACGCCGCCAGCGCGGCCTCGATGGGACCGCCGACGATGGCGATCAGGCCGGCGGTGGTCAGGGGGAAGGCGTATTTCAGTTCGCCCACCAGACCGGTCAGCGCCTCGTCCCGCGGCTTGCCCTTCGGATCCGCGACATCCAGCGAGGCGTGGCTGGCCAGGACCGACAGGTCGGCGCGGTCGAAGCCGGCCGCCAGCACCGCCTCCACTGCACGGTCGAAACCGGCGCGGGTGGAGAAGAGGGCAACGACCTCCCGCACCTCGGCGGGTACGGTTTCCTCGGTCATTTGCGTCATGATGGCCGTCTCCCTATTTTTCAGCTTGCCCTATTGTAGCGACCGCCGGCGCGTGCCCGTCAACGGCGACGGGGACGCACCCTCGAGTCGTTCGTGCGCGTCCTGTTGTCCCATGCTCCGCCATCCCGCCTATCCCGCGGCCGCATATCCCGTGCTACGGTGCGCTCCCGATACAACACCCATCCAAGGCCTCGTGGTTCCCGTGTCCGACACCGCAGAAATCGTCATTCCGCCCGACGCCACGCCGATGATGGCGCAGTATCTGGAGATCAAGCAGGCGCATCCCGACTGCCTGCTGTTCTACCGGATGGGCGACTTCTACGAGATGTTCTTTCAGGATGCGGTGAACGCCGCGGCGGCGTTGGACATCGCGCTGACCAAGCGCGGCCAGCATCTGGGCGAAGACATCCCGATGTGCGGCGTGCCGGTGCACAGCCACGAGAATTACCTGCAGCGCCTGATCCGCCAGGGCTTCCGCGTCGCCATCTGCGAGCAGATGGAAGACCCGGCGGAGGCGAAGAAGCGCGGGGCGAAATCGGTGGTGAAGCGCGGCGTCATCCGCATCGTCACCCCCGGCACCCTGACCGAGGACAGCCTACTGGACGCCCGCTCCTCCAACTGGCTGGCGGCGGTGGCGGAGACGGCGGGCGGGCTGGGGCTGGCCTGGCTGGAGATGTCCACCGGCGAGTTGGTGGTGCAGCCGGTGGAGCGGACGGGGCTCGGGGCGGCGCTGGGGCGGCTCGATCCGCAGGAAGTGCTGATCTCGGAGAAGCTGTCGCAGACGCCGGAGCTGTTCGAGCTGTGGGGCGAATGGAAGTCGCGGCTGACCGTGCAACCCAACCCGCGATTCGACAGCGAGAACGGCAAGCAGCGCCTGCTGAGCCAGTATGGCGTCGGCACGCTGGACGCCTTCGGCAATTTCAGCCGGGCGGAAGTCGCGGCGGCCGGCGCGCTGGTGGGGTATGTCGAGCTGACGCAGAAGGGACGCGTGCCCCGGCTGTCGCCGCCGCGCCGGCTGGGGCCGGGCGCGGTGATGGAGATCGACGCCTCCACCGCCCGCAATCTCGAATTGACGCGGACGCTGAGCGGAGAGCGGCGTGGCAGCCTGCTCGCCACCATCGACCGCACGGTGACGGGGGCCGGCGCCCGGCTGCTCTGCGCCCATCTGGCGGCGCCACTGACCGATCCCGCCGCCATCGGCCGCCGGCTGGACATGGTGGAGTTCGCGCTGGCCGAGGAACGGCTGCGCGGTGAGCTGCGGCAGGCGTTGCGCAGCTGCCCCGATCTGGAGCGCGCGCTGTCGCGGCTGACGCTGGGGCGCGGGGGACCGCGCGATCTGGCGGCGATCCGCGACGGGCTGCGGCAGGCAGGTCTGATCCGCGAACTGCTGGCAGGATCCATGCCGCTGCCGGATGGGCTGGCGGCGCTCGACAAGCGGCTGGGCGCGCATTCGGAACTGGTGGACCAGCTGACCCAGGCGCTTGCGCATGAGTTGCCGCTGCTGGCCCGCGACGGCGGCTTCATCGCGCGCGACTACAGCTATGCGCTGGACGAGCTGGTGACGCTGCGCGACGAGAGCCGGCGGCTGATCGCCGGGTTGCAGACGAAATATGCCGAGATCGCCGGGGTGCCGTCGCTGAAGGTCAAGCACAACAACGTGCTGGGCTATCACATCGAGGTCACCGCCGCCCATGCCGACAAGCTGATGTCGGACCGGGCCCGCGAGGTCTTCATGCACCGGCAGACCATGGCGAACGCCGTGCGCTTCGGCACGGTGGAGCTGTCGGACCTGGAGCGGCGGATTTCGGAGGCCGCCGACCGGGCGCTGGCGGTGGAGCTGGAGCTGTTCGGCGGGCTGGTCGAGGCGGTGGCGGCAAAGGCCGACGCCATCGCCCAGGCGGCGCATGCGCTGGCGGCGCTGGATGTCGCCACCTCGCTGGCCGAACTGGCGGAGGAACGGCGCTACAGCCGGCCGCTGGTGGATGACAGCCTCGCCTTCTCGATCAAGGGCGGGCGGCATCCGGTGGTGGAGGCGGTGCTGGACGCCGCCCATGGCGGGCCGTTCGTGGCCAACGACTGCGATCTGGCGCCGGACAACCGGCTGTGGCTGCTGACCGGCCCGAACATGGCCGGCAAGTCCACCTTCCTGCGGCAGAACGCGCTGATCGCGGTGCTGGCGCAGATGGGCGGATTCGTGCCGGCGGAGCATGCGCATATCGGGGTGGTGGACCGGCTGTACAGCCGCGTCGGCGCCGCCGACGATCTGGCGCGCGGGCGCTCCACCTTCATGGTCGAGATGGTGGAGACGGCGGCGATCCTGAACCAGTCCGGTGCGCGGGCGCTGGTGATCCTGGACGAGATCGGGCGCGGCACGGCGACCTTCGACGGGCTGTCGATCGCCTGGGCCTGCGTCGAGCATCTGCACGACGTGAACCGCTGCCGGGCGCTGTTCGCCACGCACTATCATGAACTGACGATGCTGGCGTCGAAGCTGCCGGCGCTGTCCTGCCACACCATGCGGATCAAGGAGTGGCAGGGCGACGTGGTGTTCCTGCACGAGGTGACGGCGGGGGCGGCGGATCGCAGCTACGGCATCCACGTCGCCAAGCTGGCCGGCCTGCCGCCGGCGGTGGTCGGGCGGGCGGACGAGGTGCTGAAGCTGCTGGAATCGGGCGACCAGAACGCGACGATCCACCGGCTGGCGGAGGATCTGCCGCTGTTCAGCGCGGCGTTGAAGCGGCCGGCGCCCAAGGTGGAGGCGGAGGTCGCGTCTGCAGGGCCTTCGGCGGTGGAAGAGGCTCTGGCGGGGATCGACCCGGACAGTCTGACGCCCCGGCAGGCTTTGGAGGAGCTGTATCGGCTGCGGGGGATGCTGCGCTGATTCTCCGCGGAGATCCCTTCTCCCCCCTGGGGAGAAGGTTAGGATGAGGGGGTTCGGCGTAGCCGAAGACGTTCGGCAGATGCATCCCTCTCACCCTGACCCTCTCCCCGGGGGGGAGAGGGGAGTTTGGGCAGTCAAGCCATCACTGCGCCTGAACCAGCTCCCCATGCCGCTCGCAGGCGGCTTCGGCCAGTTCCACGAACGGCTCGGTCACGTCGTCGGGCTGGGCGACCTTGGTCGGATCCTCGCCCGGGAACGCCTGGGTGCGCAGCTTGCTCGCCACCACGCCGGGGTCGATCAGGTTGACGCGCAGGGTCGAACCGGTGACCTCCATCGCGTAGGTCTTCACGATCATCTCCAGCGCCGCCTTGCTGGCGCCATAGGGCATCCAGTAATGATGCGGTGCCTTGGCGGCGGCCGAGGTGACGAAGATGGCGCGGCCGGTGCCGGACGCGCGCAGCAGCGGGTCCATCGAACGGATCAGGCGATAGTTGGCCGTCACGTTCAGGTCCATCACCCGCGCCCACAGCTTCGGATCATACTGGGCGACCGGGCCGAGCGCCTCCAGCGCGCCGGCATTGCCGACGACGACGTCCAGCTTGCCGAAACGCTGGTAGAGCGCGTGGCCGAGCTGGTCGATCTTGTCGTAGTCGCGGAGATCCATCGGCACCAGGGTTGCCGACTGGCCGGAGATCTTCTGGATGGCGTCGTCGGTCTCCTCCAGCCCGCCGACGGTGCGGGCGACCAGGACCAGATGGGCGCCTTCGGCGGCGAAGCGCTTGGCGACGGCGGCGCCGATGCCGCGCGAGGCGCCGGTGACGAGGGCGATGCGGCCGGAGAGACGGGACATGGTGACGACTCGTTTCCTGGGATTATTATTCGTTCACATACGAAAAACCCTCTCCCGGGGCGGGAGAGGGTGTTAACTCAGGCGCGGACGGCGACGTTCGCCTCGACCGGCGGATTTTCCAGCGCGTCGGTCAGCGGGATCGGGTAGTCGCCGGTGAAGCAGGCGTCGCAATAGCCGAGATTGGCCGGGTCACGCTTTTCCTCGCCCATCGCCCGGTACAGGCCGTCGAGCGAGATGAAGGCAAGGCTGTCGGCCTGGATGAACTCGCGCATCTGTTCCACCGTCATGCGGTGGGCCAGCAGCTTGCCCTGCTCCGGCGTGTCGATGCCGTAGAAGCAGGGGTGCGAGGTCGGCGGGCTGGAAATGCGCATGTGCACCTCGGCGGCGCCGGCGGCGCGGACCATCTCGACGATCTTCTTCGACGTGGTGCCGCGGACGATGCTGTCGTCGACCAGCACGACGCGCTTGCCCTCGATCATCGCGCGGTTGGCGTTGTGCTTCAGCTTCACGCCGAGATGGCGGATCTGGTCGGTCGGCTCGATGAAGGTGCGGCCGACATAATGGTTGCGGATGATGCCGAGGTCGAAGGGCACGCCGGCTTCCTGGGCGTAGCCCAGCGCCGCGGGCACGCCGCTGTCGGGCACCGGCACGATCACGTCGGCGGGCACGCCGGCCTCGCGGGCCAGTTCACGGCCGATGCGCTGGCGCGCCTGATAGACGGAGGTGCCCTCCATCACGCTGTCGGGACGGGCGAAGTAGATGTATTCGAAGATGCACAGGCGGCGCTGCTGCGGCTGGAACGGACGCAGGCTGTGAAGGCCGCTGCCGTCGATGACGATCATCTCGCCCGGCTCGACGTCGCGGACATAGTCGGCGCCGACGATGTCGAAGGCGCAGGTCTCGCTGGCCAGGATATAGGTGTCGCCCAGCTTGCCCAGCACCAGCGGACGGACGCCGAGCGCGTCACGCACGCCGATCACTTCCTTGGAGGTCAGCGCCACCAGGGAGAAGGCGCCCTCGACCTGCCGCACCGCCTCGATCAGGCGATCGACCGGCGAGCCGCCGCGGGCGGTCGCCATCAGATGGACAATCACCTCGGTGTCGGTGGAGGACTGGAACAGGCAGCCGCGGCGGACCAGTTGGCGGCGCAGCACCTGGGCGTTGGTCAGGTTGCCGTTGTGCGCCAGCGCGAAGCCGCCGAACTCGAAATCGGCGTAGAGCGGCTGGACATTTCGGATCGAGGTGTCGCCGGTGGTGGCGTAGCGCACATGGCCGATGGCGCTGCCGCCCTTCAGCTTGGCGATGATCGCCTCGGAGCTGAAATGGTCGCCGACAAGGCCCAGCGTGTGCTGGAGATGGAAGCGCCCACCGTCGAAGCTGACGATGCCCGCCGCCTCCTGCCCGCGGTGCTGCAGGGCGTGCAGGCCCAGCGCCGTGATGGCGCCCGCCTGCGGGTTGCCGTAGATGCCGAACACGCCGCACTCTTCGCGCAGCTTGTCGTCGTCGAACGGATGCGTCGTCAGCATCACCAGAAGTCCTTCGTCCAAGAGGCGCCGGAGGCGCGCGTCAGCACATGCAACGGAAAGAAACGGTCCACAAACGTCGATAGCGCCGAAACCGAGCGGTCAAGCTCAGCGGGCGTTGTTCTGCATCAGCCTTTCAAGGTCGGCGCGGTCGCGGTCCTTATAACCGGTATCGGGCGCCTGCGCACCCCCGGTCTTCGCGGGGCTGGGCACCGGTGTCGACAGGCGGTCGAGCGCCTGCTTGGCCTCAATCGCCTGACGCGCACGGTCGCGCGCCATGTCCATCTGGCCGAGCCCTTCCCGGCGCAGGGTCTCCGGCACGAAGGCATAGAGGGTCTCGGCGCCGGCGGCCAGGAGGGGGCGGGTCTTCGCCTGCTGCAGCCACACCGGCTGTTCGGCCGGGTTGGGCACCAGCCACAGGAAGAACAGATAGGCGATGGACACCAGCACCCCGCCCTTCACCAGCCCGAAGGCGAAGCCCAGCGTGCGGTCCAGCGCCGACAGGGCCGAGGCCTGCACCCCGCGCGACAGGCTGCGGCCCAGCAGCGACAGCACGATCAGCGCGACGATGAACACCGCAACCGCCGAGGCGGCGTAGGCCAGCATCTCGAAGCGGATATAGATCTGCGCGTAGGGAAGGACATGGGGCAGCGCGTAGAGCGTGACGATCGCGGCGCCGGCCCAGGCGGCGACCGACACCACTTCGGCCACCAGCCCCCGGCTGAAGGCCAGAAGCGCGGCCAGAAGCACGACGGCGATGACGACGATGTCGACCGGATTGACGGGAAGATTATCCATGTCCCTGTGCCGATTGCCTGTACCGATTGATGAGGTACCGATTGATGACGGAAGTGCGGTCAGATGAATTCGTCATCGCGCCAGCGGCGCGTGTCGTTGTCGTCGTGAGGGCGCCGCGAGGGCGGCCGGCCGGAGGAGCCCTGCGGCTGGAACAGCGGCATCAGCTCGCCCAACTGCTGGAGTTCGACCGTCTTCAGGCCGTTGTCGCCGCGGCTGCCCTTCTTGCCGGTGCGCCGCGCCGGGAAGATGGCGGAGGAGAAGCCGAGCTTCGCCGCCTCCTTCAGCCGCGTGTCGCTCTGGCCGACGGCGCGGACCTCGCCCGACAGACCGATCTCGCCGAACACCACCGCGTCGGCCGGCACCGGCTCCCCGGTCAGTGACGATACGAGCGCGGCGGCGACGGCGAGGTCGGCGGCGGGCTCGGTGATGCGCAGGCCGCCGGCAACGTTCAGATAGACGTCGTTGGCGCCGATCTGCACGCCGCAGCGCGCCTCCAGCACCGCCAGCACCATGGCGAGGCGCGCCGAATCCCAGCCGACCACGGCGCGGCGCGGCGTGCCGAGCGGCGACGGGGCGACCAGCGCCTGCACCTCCACCAGGACTGGGCGGGTGCCCTCCATCCCGGCGAAGACGGCCGCACCCGACACGTCGCCCCGGCGTTCGGCCAGGAACAGGGCGGACGGGTTGGCGACCTCGCCCAGCCCGGCGTCGCCCATCTCGAACACGCCGATCTCGTCGGTCGGGCCGAAGCGGTTCTTCACCGCGCGCAGGATGCGGAACTGGTGGCCGCGCTCGCCTTCGAAATAGAGGACGGTGTCCACCATGTGCTCCAGCACGCGGGGACCGGCGATCATGCCTTCCTTGGTCACATGGCCGACCAGCAGCAGGACGACTCCGCGCCGCTTGGCGATGCGGATCAGCTCCTGCGCGCTGGCGCGGACCTGGGCGACGGTGCCGGGGGCGCTGTCCAGATTGTCCATGTACATGGTCTGGATCGAATCGATGACGATCACCTCCGGCCCCTTGGCGTCGTCGAGCGAGGCGACGATGTCGCGCACGCTGGTAGCCGAGGCCAGATCGACGGGGGCGGTGGCGCAGCCGAGGCGCTGGGCGCGCAAGCGGACCTGATCGACCGCCTCCTCGCCCGAGACATAGGCGCAGCGGTGGTCCTGGGACAGCCGGGCCATCGCCTGGAGCAGAAGGGTCGACTTGCCGATGCCGGGATCGCCACCGATCAGGATGGCCGAGCCGGGAACCAGACCGCCGCCGCAGACGCGGTCGAACTCGGCGATGCCGGTCATGCGGCGCGGCGGCGCCTCGCTGGATCCGTGCAGGCCGACGAAGTCGATGCGGCGGCCACGCGCAGAGCCCAGCCCCTTGGGCGCGCTGTCGGGCGCCGCCTCCTCGACGAGGCTGTTCCATTCGCCGCAGGCGTCGCACTTGCCTGCCCATTTCGGGAAGGAGGCGCCGCAGGCCTGGCAGACATATCGGGTGGTGGGCTTCGCCAAAGGTCTGGTAGTCCGATGGGGATAGGGCCCGCCACATATAGCAAGCCGTTCCGCCGAATCCTACGCTTGCAGGGGTGGAATGCAGGAGCTTTTTTCAGACCGGCGCCGTGATAGGTTGCTCGCGCTGTCTGCGGATGGGCGCAGCGGTTGAAGAATGTCAGAGGATTTACGTGACGGATGAAGGTCTGATGGACAGGGAAGGACGGCGGATCGTGCTGCACGGTCCGGAAGGGTTCGAGGCGGTGCGGAAGGCCTGCCGGCTGGCGGCCGAGACGCTGGACTACATCGTGCCCTTCGTGGTGCCGGGGGTCAGCACCGGGCGGCTCGACAAGCTGATCGAGGAATTCCAGCGCGACCGCGGCGGCATTCCGGCGACGCTGGGCTATCAGGGCTATCCGGCCAGCAGCTGCATCTCGCCCAACCATGTCGTCAACCACGGCATCCCCAGCGACGACAAGAAGCTGGTGGAGGGCGACATCGTCAACATCGACGTCACCGTGATCCTCGACGGCTGGTACGGCGACAGCAGCCGGATGTATTTCGTCGGCGAGAAGATCGGCGTGAAGGCGCGCAAGCTGGTCGACCTGACCTGGCGCTGCATGATGGCCGGCATCGCCCAGGCCAAGCCGGGCAATCATCTGGGCGACATCGGCCATGCCATCCAGACGATGGCGGAGGCGGCCCGCTGCTCCGTCGTGCGCGATTTCGGCGGGCACGGCATCGGGCAGGTCTTCCACGGCGCCCCGCATGTCGACCATTTCGGCAAGCCCGGCACCGGCGTGGAACTGCGCCCCGGCATGATCTTCACGGTGGAGCCGATGATCAACGCCGGCCGGCCGGAGGTGAAGATCCTGTCCGACGGCTGGACCACGGTCACCCGCGACCGCTCGCTGTCGGCGCAGTTCGAGCACCAGATCGGCATCACCGAGGACGGCTGCGAGATCTTCACCCTCTCCCCCGCCGGCTTCACCCAACCTCCTTATGGGCTGCCCTATGGGAACGCCGCATGAGTGACGAACTGAAGCCGTGGGAGGTGCTGGACAGCCGCGAGTTGCTGGACGCCAGCCCATACCTGAAGGTGAGGGCGGAGACGGTGCGGCTGCCGGACGGGCGGACGGTGGAGAATTTCTATCAGCTGGACCAGCCCGACTTCGCGCTGATGTATGTCGAGACCGAGGACGGCCGGGTGGTGATGCTGCGCACCTACAAGCATGGGGCGCGGCGCGTCAGCCTGACCTTCCCGGCCGGCGCCATCGACCCCGGCGAGGAGCCGCTGGATGCCGCCAGGCGCGAACTGCTGGAAGAGACCGGCTATGCCGCCGACGACTGGACGGCGCTGGGCGGCTTCGTCGTGGGTGCGAACTCCAAGGGCAGCACCTGCCACATGTTCCACGCCAAGGGCGCCCGCAAGGTGGCGGAGCCCGATCATGGCGATCTGGAGGACATGCGGATCGAACTGCACAGCGCGCGCGAACTGATCGACGCGGCGGCTCGCGGCGATTATGCGGTTCTGCCGGTGATCGCCATGCTGGGGGCGATGCTGATGCCCGAACTGCGCGAAGGGCTGGGCATGGCGGCGCGGAGCGTACGATGACGGACGGCGCACTGACCGCCGAACGGCTGATCGAATTGCTGGGGTTGCAGCCGCATCCGGAAGGTGGCTGCTATGTCGAAACCTATCGGGCGCCGGGGGATGGCGGACGTGGGGCGGTCACCGCGATCTATTTCCTGCTGCGGGCGGGGGAGCGGTCGCATTGGCATACCGTGGATGCCGTGGAGATCTGGCTCTGGCATGGCGGGGCGCCGCTGGAGCTTTCGATTTTCGAAGAGGGCGGCGCGGTCGAGCGCCGACGGCTGGGGATGGACCTCGCCGGCGGCGAACGGCCGCAGGCGGTGGTGCCGGTCGGGGCGTGGCAGGCGGCGCGGAGCCTCGCCGAAGTGCCGGACGGCTGGTCGCTGGTGAGCTGCACCGTGGCGCCGGCCTTCGAATTCGCCGGGTTCAGGATGGCGCCGGAGGGCTGGGAGCCGGGGGAGAGCCTGTGAGGGGAGGATGATCGCCCACCCCTCCCCCGGCGCGGCGTTCAGGCCGGGAGAGGAGTGGGCTCGCGGTTCAACGCCGCACGTCACCCCCCCTCAAACGAACCCTTCATAGACCACCTCCGTCATCATCCCCGTCTCCATGTGCAGCAGGTTGTGGCAGTGCAGCGGCCAGCGGCCGGGGTTGTCGGCGTCGAAGGCGACGGTCACGCTGGCCATCATCGGCACCAGAACGGTGTCGCGCACCGCCCCCGCCACCGGCCGGCCATCGATCGCCACCACCTGGAAATGGTGGCCGTGCAGGTGCATCGGGTGCGCCATCATCGACGCATTCTCGAAGGTCAGCTCCACCCGCTGGCCCTGGCGGACCAGCAACGGCCGGTGCTCGCCGAAGGTCTTGCCGTCGAGGCTCCAGACATAGGGCATCATCGACCCGGTCAGCTGCATCCGCCGCGTCTGGTCGGCCGTCCGCACCGCCAGCGGCGTCACGCCGCTCAACCGGCGTTCAAGTGACAGGTCCAGCGCGTCGGTCACCGCCTGCCCGGTGTCCGCGACCTTTTCCACCGCCGCACCGGGGGTGGCGAGGATGATGCCGGTGCGCTGCACCGCCCCTTCGCGCAGAGCCAGGATCGGGAAGGCGCCGCCGTCGGCGGGCAGGGTCAGGCGGATGTCGAGCCGCTGCCCCATCGACAGGCCGAAACGGGTGCCCGGCACCGGATGCACCGGGTTGCCGTCGGCGGCGATCACCTGTCCGCTCAGCCGCCCGAGGTCGAGATGGAAGGCGGTGGAGGTGGCGCCGTTGATGACGCGCAGCCGCACCCGCCCGCCCCGCTCGACCCGCACCACCTGCGGATCGGCAAGGGTGCGGTCGTTGGCCAGATAGGCGTCGTAATCGATGTCGTTCAGGTCCATCGCCATGCCGCCGGACATGCCGGCCATGTCATGGCCGTTGCCCTGTGCCGGGGAGCCGTGCCCCATGGAGCCGTGGTTCATCTGACCGTGGTTCATCTGACCGTGGTTCATCTGGCCGGTGGGCATTTGGCCTTGATTCATCTGGCTATGATTCATGGCGCCATGATCCATGGAACCGTGGTTCATGGCCCCCTGCCCCATGCCGCCGGTACCATGCCCGCCATGCGCCATCCCGCCGGACGGCCCACCCAGCGACGCCAGAAGCTCGGCCGGGTCGCGGAAGGTGAAGTCGTGCAGCAGGATGACCACCTCCTGCTCGTCGGCGCGGAGATCCTCGTCGCTGCGGACCACCAGCGGGGCGGCCATCAGCAGCTGTTCCTGCATCCCGTGGTGGGAGTGCATCCAATGGGTACCGGTGCGCGGCGCGAAGTCGTAGCGAACCGTCAGGCCATCGCGGATCGTCGGCCGGTTCATGTCGGCGACGCCGTCCTGGACATAGGGCGGGGTCTGGCCATGCCAGTGGATGACGGTATCCTCCCCGGCCCTGTTCGTCAGGTCGACCAGAAAGCGCCGGCCGGGATCGAGGATCAGCCCATGCGTGCCGTCGGGTTGGCGGATGCCGAACAGGCTGGCGGCCCTGCCGTTCACCTCCAGGCTGCGGCGCTCGACGGTCAGGCGGACGGCGTCGCCGGCGGTGGGGCCGGCGGTGGGGCCGGCGGCAGGGTCGACAGCCGGGCCGGCAGCCAGGACGGAGCGGGGAAAGGCGGGCAGCAGGGCGGCACAGCCGCCGGCCGCCGCCGTGGACAGCAGACGGCGGCGGGAAAGCGCGAGAGTCATGACGGACTCCGGATGTTCTGGGGAGATGGGACGGATGGCGGCGCCGCTCAGGACCAGCAACGCAAGGACATCATCCCAGCCGGGGCGGCGGCAGATCGGGCCGCCGGCCCAGCCCCTCGCGCAACGGCCCGGCGGCCCAGACCAACCGCGGTCCCGCCGATCCGAGCGGCGACGCCATCTCGGCACCCGGCAACCCCACCGGCACAGCGGCGCAGGCCATTCCGGCGCAGCAGGGCTGCACCGCATGGTGTGGCCGGCCCGGCGCCTGCCGGCCGTGGTCGATGCGGTTCGTATTCATCGCGTGCGACGTGCCGTGCGACATGGCAGGAGACGCGACGGCAGCCGGTGAACCCGGCCGCTCGTGCGGGCACGCGGCGGCGGCGGCACCCGACCACAGCAGCAGGCCGAGCATCACGAGGACCATCGCCCCCGCGACACCGCTCAACCTCCGCATCCAGTCGGCGACGCGCATCGGCACCGCACCGCTCCCGCTTGTTGTCAGCCTTTTCAGATAGGCCCGAGGGCCGAACCGGTCAACCACCCCCGACCGCAGGACAAGCCCTCTACCCCTTCGGTCCTAGGCGCTTTCCCGAGCATGGAACTGCAACACACCGCCCCTATATTGGCGCTCACCCGAAACCAGCCCGAACTCTTCCAGATGTCCGCCCCCGCCCGTCCGGCCAATTTCCCGCACACCGCGACCCGCCAGCTGCATTGCGCCTGCTGCGGCCGTCCCTTCGTCCGTCCGTCCACGCGGGGACCGGCGCCG
Organism: Azospirillum oryzae; assembly: GCF_008364795.1. GTDB lineage: Bacteria > Pseudomonadota > Alphaproteobacteria > Azospirillales > Azospirillaceae > Azospirillum > Azospirillum oryzae. The sequence continues at coordinate 682,115 of NZ_VTTM01000001.1, forward strand.
CTCTATTGCTCGGTTGATTGCCAGAAGCAGATGCGGGTCCGCACGCGGGTGTGGAGCCAGCGCGACGACGCCCCCTTCGGTCTGCGCCGCGCGTCCTAGCCCCTTCATCTTATCTCGACGGTCGCGCTGTCGCTGCGGCCGTCGGCGTCCAGCACGGTCACCCGCACCACCCCCGGCCCCGCCGGCCGCCACAGCACCTCGCGCGCGATGGGGGACTGGGCGATGCGCCGGCCATCGATCAGCCAGGACAAAGGGCGCCGCCCACCGCTGGCGGTCAGGGTCATCGGCTCCCCCCTGCCGTCCGGCCCCAGCGCCTCCAGAACCATGTCGCTGACCGGGAAGGTCAGGCGCAGGCGGTCAGTCTGTCGCGGTCCCGCCAATTCCACCTCGCCCGGCCGCAGGCGGCGCAGCAGTTCCGGCGGCGCGTCGTTGCGCACCGGCCCGGCGGGGCGGCCGCGTTCGGCCGGCAGCAGGTCGAACACCTCGAACAGCAGCGGGGCGGCGGTGTTGCGGCCATAATGGTCGGGGCTGGGCGTGCCGTCCGGCCGGCCGACCCACACCCCCACGGTGTAGCGCCCGGTGACACCGAAGGCCCAGGCGTCGCGGAAGCCATAGCTGGTGCCGGTCTTCAGCGCCACCGGCCCGCTGCCGCGCAGCTCCTGCGCCTGCACCACGCCCGGCGGCGGCGGGGAGCCTTCCAGGATCGCCCGCACCTGCTGCGCCGCAGTCGCCGACAGCAGCCGACGCTCCGGCCCGTCCTGCTGCTCCACCACGGTACGCAGCGGCGCCACCAACCCGTCGCGCGCCAGCCCGCTGTAGAGAGTCGTCATGTCCCACAGGCTGATCGACGCCCCGCCGAGCGCCACCGGCAGCCCCGGCAGCGCCGTGCCGCTCGGCAGCACCAGCCGGGATCCTGCCTTGCGCAGCGCCTCGGCGAAGCGCAGCGGCCCGACGCGGTCGAGCACCAGCACCGCCGGCACGTTCAGCGAGCGCTGCAACGCCTCCATCACCGTCAGGTCGCCGGTGAAGCTGCGGTCGAAATTGCGCGGCGCCCAGTCGCCGAAGCGGGTGGAGACGTCGGCGATCTGGGTCAGCGGGTGGATGATGCCGTCGTCGAAACCCAGCCCATAGATGAAGGGCTTCAGCGCCGACCCCGGCGAGCGCACCGCCCGCACCATGTCGATCGGCCCCTGCCGGGTCTCGTCCAGCGCGTCCGGACTGCCGAGATAGGCCAGGACCGAACGGTCGCGGTTGTCGACCACCAGCACCGCCAACCCGGCCTGTGGGTTCAGCGTCTCCGCCGCCCGGCGGGCCATCGCTTCGATGGCGTGCTGCAGCGTGCCGTCGATGGTGGTGGCGACCACCGGCCGGTGGAGATCGGCGTTGCGCAGCCGGTCGGCCAGATGCGGGGCCGAGGCCGGCAGGGACAGGCGGGCCGCCGGCACCGGCAGGGTCTTCGCCTCCGCCACCGCCTTGGGCGGCAGCGCGCCGGCTTCCGCCACCCGGTCCAGCACCTTGTCGCGCGCCGCCTGCGCCCGCTCCGGATAGCGGTCCGGCCGCAGGCGGGAGGGCGATTGCGGCAACGAGACCAGCAGCGCCGCCTCCGCCGCGTCCAGTTCCACCGGCGCCTTGCCCAGCAGCATCAGCGAGGCGGCGCGGATCCCTTCGATGTTGCCGCCATAGGGGGCGAGCGTCAGGTACATGCCGAGGATGTCGCGCTTGCCGAAGCGCCATTCCAGCTGCGCCGCCCGCGCCGCTTCGATCAGCTTGGCGGTGAAGGTGCGCGGACGCGGCTCCAGCAGGCGGGCGACCTGCATGGTGATGGTGGAGGCGCCGGAAACCACCCGCCCCGCTCCCAGATTCTGCGCCGCCGCCCGCAGCACCGCCAGCGGATCTACGCCGGCATGGCTTTCGAACCGCCGGTCCTCATAGGCCAGCAGAAGCTCGACGAACAGGGGCGACACGTCGTCCACCGTCGCCGGCAGCCGCCACGCCCCCGCGCCGTTGGTGAAGATGCGCAAAGGCTGGCCCTTGCGGTCGGTGACGGTCACCGACAGGTCGGCCAGCCGTTCCAGCGGCGGCGGGAACAGCCGGTCGAGCGCCAGCGCCGTCCCCATCAGGGCGGCGACGCCCGCCGCGGCAAGCGCCGACCGCCGCACCCAAAGCTTACGCACCCAATCCCGCGCCAATCGTCACTCCGCCGGATGGACCGTGATCCGCCCGGTGGTCTGGCGGGCGAAGAAGCGCGGCTTGTACATGTCCTCCACCGTGGCGCCCGGCAGTTCATAGGTGCCGGGGGTGATGGCGCGGACGATGAAGGCCAGCTTGAAGGTCTGCTGGTCCTCCGTCAGGTCCACCGCGGCGACATAGCGGTCGTCGCGCGCCTCGGTCGTGCGGGTGTAGCTGAGATCGCCCAGCCACTGCATCTCCTCCGGCGTGCCGCCGCCCAGCTTGGCGTTCTCGATCTCCCAGCCGGCGGGCAGCGCGTGGGTGACCATGCCCTGGTGGAACAGCTTGGTGTTGGCCTCGCCCTCCAGCACGACGACGAAGACGTCGTTCTGCTTGATGCTGTCGAGGTTCAGCACCTCGCCCTTGCGGGTGAAGAAGTTGCGCTTGATGCGCAGCCCCTCGCGCGCCGCCGGCTGCGGCGCCACCGGCACGCCGGACAACGACACCGCCTGCCACACCGCCGCCTTGCCGGCATTGGCCACCGGGATGCCGGCCTTCAGCTGGGCCAGCGTCGGGGTCAGGTCGACCCGCGTCCCATCCTTCCTGGCACCGCCCAGCGTCACCTCGACCTTGGCCGGCGCGCCGCGCAGCAGGGCGTCGGCGGCCAGGACCGACCACGCCTTTTCCTGCGTGTTGGTGCGGCCGGCGGCGGTGGCGGAGGCCGGAAGCCGGTCGATCAGCGCCGGGATGCGGGTGCCCGCCATGTCGACCTCGGTCATCAGCGCCACCAGCGCCGCGGAGTCGCGTACGGTGGAGCCGTAATCGACATGCCACTCTTCGCGCGCCAGATGGGCGACCGCACTGTCGAAGGCGCTGGCCGCCCGCTCCTTGTCGCCCATGCGGGCGAGCGCGGCGCCGAGCTGTCCCTTGGCGAGCGGGGTCGGCAGCTTCTCCAGCGCGGTGTCGTGCAGGTAGCGCGCCGGCCCCGGCAGCGACACGCCGGCCAGCGCCAGCGTGTGCAGGGCATAGGCGCGCACTGCCAGATCCCCCGGCTCGCTCGCGCTGGCGATGGCGCGCTGGCGCAGCCAGGTCAGCGCATCGGTCAGCGGCTTGTCCGGCACCGCCTCCCCCTTCTGCTTGGCGCGGACCAGGAACTCGGTGGCATAGGCGGTCAGCCAGCCGTCGGCCTCGTCATGGGCGCCCCACAGGCCGAAGGCGCCGTCGAAGCGCTGCTTGTCGAGCGTGCGGGAAATCGCCTGCTGGACGCGCGCCTCCAGGCCGTCGTCCGGCTTGCGGTCCTTGCCCAGCGCCAGTTCGACGTCGCGCACCACCAGCAGCGGCAGGGCACGGCTGACCGTCTGTTCCAGGCAGCCGAACGGATAGCGGTCGAGCGCCCGCAGGATGCCGCCGACATCGAAGGGCGGCGCGGTGGTGAAGCTGGCCGACCAGTTGGTCGTCCCCGGCAGATAGGTCGCCAGCTCCGCCCCGTCGAAGCGGACGCTCTCGCCGGGGGCGATCTGGCGGGTGAGGAACTGCGTCTCCACCGAGCGGGCCGGGCGGACGGTGATGCCGTAGTCGTGGTTCAGCGCCAGATTCTCCGGCCCCTTCACCGCCACGGCGACATGGCCGATGCCGGCGGCGACGCCCTTCAGCGGCACCACCAGCGTCTTGCGCTCGCCCTTCGCCAACGGGACGGAGAGGGTGCCGCCCTCCACCGACACGGCGTCCTGCGCGGTCACCGCCACCTCGTAGGTGCCCGCCGCCGCTTCGACATTGTGCAGCGACAGGGTCACGCGGCTGTCGTCGCCGGGGGCGAGGAAGCGCGGCAGGATGGCGTCGGCCACCAGCGGATCGCGCACCGTCACCGGCCCGGCGGCGGAGCCGACCCGGCCGCGGCTGTAGGCCACCGCCATCAGGCGAAGCTCGCCGTTGAAGTCCGGCACGTCGAAGCCGATGCGGGCGGTGCCGTCGGCGCCGACCTTCACCGGCCCGTGGAACAGCGAAACCACGGTGAAGGGCACCACCGGCAGCCCGGCACCGCTGGAGTCGCCGCCCTGGCGCATGGCGCCATAGGGGCCGTCGAGCGGGTCGATCAGCCGGCCGTAATCGTCGCGGATGTCCAACCCCAGCCGGCGCTTGCCGAAATAATGCTTTTCCGGCTGCGGGCTGGCGAAGTCGGTCAGCCGCAGGATGCCCTCGTCCACCGCGGCCAGCGTGACATAGGTGTCCTCGATCTTCCCGCCATCGGCGGCGGCGACCTTCACCCCGACCTCCAGCCGGCTGCGCGGGCGCATCACCTGCGGCGCGTCGAGCGACACGGTCATCGTGCGCACCGACGGATCGACACCGACCCAGGCGACGCCCATGGCGCGCACCGGCTGGCGCTCCCGCCCCTTGACCGGCGGACGATAGGCGGTGGCGGTGACATAGGCGCCGGGGCCCCAGGCGGCATCGACCGGGATTTCCACCGTCGCCCCTTCGGCCGGGACCGACAGGGTGCGGACGTCGAAGATGCGGTCGGTCGCCACCGTCACCAGCAACTCGCCGGCGAAGGGCGGAGCGATGCGGACGCGGGCGGTCTCGCCCGGCTTGTAGGACTGCTTGTCGGTCGAGACCTCCAGCTTGTCCGGGATGTCGGCGGTGTCATCGCCGCTCGCCCAGCCGGAATAGAAGCGGTAGGAGCTGGCGACACCGGCCGCCTTGTCCGTCACCTCCAGCCGGTAGCGGCCGAAGTCGCGCTTGCCCAGCGCAACCTGCGCCGGCTTTTCGGCGCCGACATCGACGGTCCCGGAGGCCAGCGGCACGTCGCGCACCGAGGCGTTGTAGCTGTAGCGGCCGTCGCGGCGGAACCAGACGAAGGAAACCCGTTCCTCCACCAGCTCCCATTTGACGCCGGGCTTGGCGATGGCGCTGCCGTCCGGCGCCACGGCGACGAGGTCGAAGGCGGCCTCCGCCCCCTCGCCGATGCGGCCGTCGGAAAAGCGCGGGCGCAGGCCCAGCGCATAGGTCTTGGGCCGCACCGGGACCGAAACCGACTTCTTCACCGGGCGCCCGCCCGGCTCCGACAGGGTGACGCGGATGTCGGCGCGCAGCGGCTTGCTGGTGTCCGGCACCTCCGGCAGCGTCACGGCGACGTGCGAGACCCCCTGCTCGTCGGTGGTCGGGAATTCCAGCGGGTCGAGCCGTTCGGTCGGGTTGTCCTGCACCCGGCCGAAACGATAGTCCTTGAAGGCTGGATAGGGCATCGGGTCGGGCTTCAGCGCCACCTCGGCGGTGCCGTCCAGCCCGGCGGCCGGCGGGCCGTAGAGGAAGCGGCCCTGCGCCGTCACCTCGAAGGGTTGGCCCGGCACCAGGATCGGCGCGCTGGCGGTCACGTCGAGCGCCAGCTTGATCGGCACGAAATCCTCGACCTGGAACCCGCCGCGGCCGATCGGCTCGCCCTTCGGGTCGCCATAGACCAGCACCTCCCAGCCGCCGAGCGGCGCGGTGCGGGTCAGGCTCAGCGGCAGGAAGAATCCGCCGGCCTCCTGCCCCTTCAGGGCACCGCTGTAATACTCGGTGCCGCTGGGGCGCAGGACCTTCACGGTCAGCGGGAAATTGTCGACCGCCTCCGTCTTGTCGTCGCGCAGCAGGATCGACAGGTTGACCGTCTCGCCCTGGCGGTAGACGCCGCGGTCGGAATAGACGAAGGCATCCATCGGCCCCGGCGTCGGACGCCCGCCGACCCCGCGGTCGCTGAGGTCGAAGGCGGCGCCGGTCAGGTCCTGCATGGCGAAGTCGGTGCCGAGATAGGCCATCACCATCTCGGGCGCGTTGCCGCCGGTCTTCAGCAGGCCGGGCGCGAAGCGGGCGCGGCCGAACTCGTCGGTCTTCACCCGCGCCAGTTCGGTGTTGTTGCGGGCGACCAGCGCCACATCCACCCCCGGCAGCGGCTTGGCGTTGCCGAAGGAGCGGGCGAACACGGTCAGCCCGTCGGCGCCGCGGAAGCTGGTCAGGCCGATGTCGGACAGCAGGACCCACTGGGTCGCCAGCGCGTCCCAGCGGTCGGCATCCTCCGTGTCATGCGGACGGGCGGTGACGACATAGAGGCCGGCCTTGGGATCGTCGCCCACCGCCTGGCGGAAGGGGATCGCGGCGGTGGTGTCGCGGTTGCGCTCGCCCTTCACGTCCAGCGTGCCGGTCCAGACCAGCTCGCCGTTCTCCTGGGCCAGCCGGTCGGCGGTATAGCCGGTCAGCTCGCTGAAGAGGCTGGCGTCATATTTGTTGGAGACCAGCGCCCGGTCGGCGATGCGGTAGACCGACACGTCGAGCCGGTCGGTGTTGACGCTGACCACCGGGATGCCGTCGGCACCCTTGCGCGGCAGAATGTAGGCGGACCCGCGGAAGGCCGCCATCGCCGGCCGGTCGGGCACGCGCACGCGCTGCGTCTCGTCCGCCTTCAACGCCACGCCGTCCTCGCCGGGCAGGCCCTGGCGCAGGGTGACGGTGTAGCCGTTGCCATGGGTGACACCGCGCAGGCACAGGCTGTTCTCGCGCGCCTCGATGGCGGTCTTGGTCGGCGGCTCCACCCGGACATAATCGTCGAAGCGCACGCCCTGCTTGCCGCTCAGCCGGTCGTTGAACTGGAAGCAGACGCGCGGGCTGCTGCCCTCGGCATTCACGGTGACGCCGGTCATCGCCAGACCGGCCTTGCGGCGCATGGCGACGATGCGCTCCTCCAGCTTCGGCGCCTGGGTGTCGAGCGTCGCCACCTCCATCTTCGGCGCGATTTCCTGGATCGCCTTCAGCGCCTTCACCGCCTCGTCCGGCTTGCCGAACGCCTCGTCCATCAGCGTGGCGATGCGCCAGAGGATGGCGACGCGCTCCTCGTCCTTCGGGTTGAACTGCCCGGCCATGACGGCGCTGTGCAGCGCGCGGTCCTTGTTCGGCGGAGTGGCGGCCATCCAGGCCGCGCTCAGCTCCAGCCAGACCGACGGCGAGCCGCCGCCCTGGGTGATGGTCTTCTCATAGGCCTGGATGGCGCCGGCCATGTCCTTGCGGTCGCGGGCGGCACGCGCCTGCTTCAGCAGGTCGGCGATCACCTGCGGCTTGGGCTGCGGCGGCGATTTCAGCAGAAGCCCGTTGGCATAGGCGGTGGCGTCCGACAGCGCTCCCGGCGGCGTGTAGTCGGCATGGACCGGACCGGCCGCGAAAACCATCACCACCAGAACCCAAAGCAGCGTCAGCAGCCGTGCCATCATGTCGCCTTACAAGCGGAAGCGGGAATGCCCCCGGTTATAGCGCCGATAATCGGTGCATGGCGATATGGCGAACCGCCGATGCACCGTTCGGCTGTAGAGAGATCCCGCCGCACTTGTTCGCCCCTCGCGGATCGGGTAACGATCCGTTTCTAAAGCTTGCGAGGCGGTCGCAATCGGATGCTGGCCTATTGCCGCACAGTGCAGCAACGGTGGGGTCTGGCGCTTGCGCTCGCGCTGGCGTTCAGCCTGTTCCTGCGCGTTGCCGCCCCCACTGCCGGCGCCGCCGACCGCGACGGCTATGTCGCGATCTGCACCGGCAGCGAGATCGTCTATCTGCCGGTCGATCGGGACGGCGTCCCGCTTCCCCCCGGCGGCGAAGCCGACAAGCAGCCGCTTTCCCCGCTGCATATGCCCTGCAGCTGGCTCGGCCAGTACATCGCGCTGCTGCCGGCCCTGCAGCTGCCGGTCATTCCGGCCGGCATCCTGCTGGCGTCGGAGTCGGCGAAGCCCGACGAGGTCCACCGGCCGAAGGAGCGGAAGCCCTTCCAGTCCCAGGCCCCGCCATCCGGTCGTCATCCGACGCACTGAGCCGCCCGCTTGACCGGGCGATCCGTATCGCGACGACCGAATGGACACATCATGACTGGAACTCTGCAAGGCGGAGCCATCGGCTCTGTGCTCTATCGTGCGCTTTGGCGCTGGCATTTCTTCGCCGGGCTGATCTGCGCGCCCATCGTCATCCTGCTCGCCGTGACCGGCGGCATCTATCTGTTCAAGGACGAGATCAACGACGGCCTGCACCGCAACCTGCGCATCGTCGCGCCGCCGGGCACCGAGCGGCTGGCGCCCTCCGCCCTGGTGGCGAAGGCGCTGTCGGCACATCCCGGCACGCTGACGGGCTACAGTCCGCCGGAGGCGGCGGATCGCGCCGCCGGGGTGCAGATCGTCGGTGCCGATGGTCTCAAGGACATCGTCTATGTCGATCCCTACAGCGGCCGGGTTCTGGGCAGCCTGTGGGACGGCGGTGCCGCCGGATCGCCGTCGATGTATGTGGTGCGCAAGCTGCACAGCCTGAAATATGCGGGCTGGTTCGCCGAACGCATCGTCGAGGCCGTCGCCGGCTGGATGGTGCTGATGGTCGCCTCCGGGATTTACCTGTGGTGGCCGCGCGGCCGGAAGGGCGGGGTCGTCACGGTGCGCGGCGCGCCGGGGAAGCGCCTGTTCTGGCGCGACCTGCACGCCGTGACCGGCGTCTTCGTCAGCGTCTTCATCGTCTTCCTGGCGATGACCGGCCTGCCTTGGTCCGGCTATTGGGGCAAGCAGTTCTACGGCTTCGCCTATGCGGTCGGCATGGGCATGCCCGACGGCTACTGGGACAAGTATCCGGTCTCCACCGTGCCGCTGAAGGACAGCATCGACCGCGCCCCCTGGATCGTCGAGAACCAGCCGACGCCGCTGTCCACCGCCGCAAGCGGGGTTCCGGCCAAGCTGGACGACGTGGTGCGGACGGTGGAGGGGCTGGGGATCGCGCCGGGCTATGCCCTGGTCATTCCCGGCAAGCCGGACGGCGTCTTCACCGCGTCGGTCTATCCGGACGACATCACGAAGGAGCGGGTCGTCCATCTCGACCAGTATTCCGGCAAGGTGCTGTTCGACATGCAGCTGACGGATCTCGGCCTGTTCGGCCGGCTGGCGGAATGGGGGGTCAGCATCCATATGGGCCAGGCCTTCGGGCTGGCCAACCAGCTGGTGCTGCTTGCCTCGCTGGTGGCGATGGTCGGGCTGGTGGTGTCGGGGCTGGTGATGTGGTGGAAGCGCCGTCCCACCGGCAGCCTGGGCGCGCCGCGCCTTGCCGCCAGGGCCGGCGTACCGAAGGGGCTGATCGTCATCGCGGTCGCCGGCGGCCTGTTCTTCCCGATGGTCGGGATTTCGATGCTGGTCTTCGCCGTCATCGAGGCCGCGACCTACGGCGTCCGCACGCTCCGCACGGCCTGACCGCGCGTTGAGTTAGGGGGAAGCCGGGAGTTGTCCGGCTTCCACTGCCACACGCACGAAAGCCCGCTCCGCCAGACTGCGGTGGCGGTCGCGGTGGCGCAGCAGATGGAAGGGGCGGGACGGCAGGTCCAGCCCCTCCAGCGCGACGATGCGGCCAGTGGCCAGATCGTCGGCCAGGATCAGGTCCGACAGCACGCTCGCCCCCACCCCGGCCAGCAGGGCCGCGCGGATGATGCAGCCGCCGGGCAATGTCATGGCGACATCCAGCCCGCCCGGATCCAGCCCAACCCCGCGCACCGCCGCCTCGAACAGCGCGCGGGTGCCGGAGCCGGGTTCGCGCAGGATCCAGCGCCCGGCCGCCAGTTCGTCCCGCCCCACCCGGACAAGCCCGGCCCAGGGATGGCAGCCGCCCACCACCAGCCGCAGCCGGTCGCCCTCGACCGGTTCGCTGACCAGAGCCGAATCGGTCACCACCCCCTCGGCGATTCCCAGCTCGGCCCGGCCGTCGCGCACCGCTTCGGCCACCTGCTCGGTGTTGCCGATGGACAGGTCGACGCGGATGCCGGGATAGGCGGCGGCGAAGCGCAGCAGCCGCGGCGGCAGCCAGTGATTGCCGACGGTCTGGCTCGCCGCCAGCCGCAACGCACCGCGCGACAGGCCGGACAGCTCGGCCAGCATGGTCCCGGCCTCTTCCACCTTCGCCAGGATGGCGCGGGCCTGTCCGTGGAGAAGCTGGCCGGCGGCGGTCAGTTCCACCCGCCGGCCGATGCGGTCGAACAGGCGCAGGCCATGCTCCGCCTCCAGCGCGGCGATGGCGGCGCTGACCGCCGGCTGCGACAGGTGCAGCACCTCGGCGGCACGGGTGAAATGCAGCATCTCCGCCACCGTGGCGAAGATGCGCAGCTGTTCCAGCGTCACGCGAACAGCCCGGTGAAGGGCAGGAAATCGACCAGATCGCCGGGATTGACCGCGGTGGCCTCCGCCGGCATGTCGACCAGCCCGTCGGCCTCCACCATCGAGGTCAGCACGCCGGAGCTGTTGCTGGGGAACTTCACGGCGACCGGACGGCCGTCGGCGCCGCGCTCCAGCCGGGCGCGCAGGAACTCGCGGCGGCCGGGCTTCTTGGTGAAGGAGAAGTCGGCGACCACCAGACTGCGCGGCGTGGCGATGCCGGTCGCGCCGGACAGGCGCAGCACCAGCGGCCGGCCGACCAGCAGGAAGGTCACCATCGCCGACACCGGGTTGCCGGGCAGCCCCAGGAAGGGCGTATCGCCGACCCGGCCGAGCGCCAGCGGCTTGCCCGGCTTGATCGCCAGCGTCCACAAATCGATGGATCCCAGCGCATTGACCGCCGCCTTGACATGGTCCTCCTCGCCGACCGAAACGCCGCCGCTGGTGACGATCAGGTCGCAGTTGCCCGCCGCCTCGGCCAGGGCGGCGCGGGTGGCGTCCGGCCGGTCGGGCAGGATGCCGAGGTCGCGCACCTCCACCCCCAGCGCATCGAGCTGGGCGGCCAGCGTGTAGCGGTTGGCGTCATAGATGGCGTGGTCCGGCTTGGGCGTCCCCGGCTCCCGCAGCTCGTCGCCGGTGGAGAACAGCACCACGCTCAGCCGCTTGCGCACCATCAGGCTGGAGCGGCCGACCGCGGCGGCCAGCCCGACCTCCTGCGCGCGCATACGCTGGCCGGAATGCAGCACCACCGCACCGGCGGTCATGTCCTCCCCCGCCGGACGCACATTGGAGCCGCGCTTCAGAGAGGCCGGGACCAGCACGGCGTCGCCGTCGGTCCGGCAATCCTCCTGCATCGCCACGGTGTCGACCCCGGCGGGGACCGGCGCGCCGGTGAAGATTCGCACCGCCGTCCCGGCCGCGACGGTCCCTTCGAATCGGGAGCCGGCCGGCACGCGCCCGACGACAGCCAGCCGCCGGAAGCCCTCCCCCGCCTCGGCGGCGTATGCCCAGCCGTCCATGGCGGAGACGTCGGCCGGCGGCACATTCACCGGGGCCACCACCTCCTCCGCCAGCACGCGGCCGAGCGCCTGGCGCAGCGCCACCTCCTCCGTCCCGGTCACCGCGCCATAGCCCTGCGCGACGCGCGCGACCGCCTCGTCCAGCGACAGGGGAATGGGGCCGTGTGCGGAGCAATCGTCCATGATCTCGGTGTCCTTAAAATAGGTGTGGCGGCGCCCTACCTATCGCCAACTGCAGCCCACGACTTTGATCGGCGTCAAGGCTCTGTTTGGACATGGCGGCAATTCAGTCATTTACGCCGTCTCGGCCCGCAGCCACTCCAGATAGCCGGGATTGCCCCGCCCCAGCGCCAGTTCGACGACGCAAGGCGTGTCGTAGCTGTGCAGTTCGCGCACGCGGGCGGCCAGCCGGTCGAACAGGGAGGATCGCGTCTTGGCGATCAGCACCGCCTCGTCGGCCTGCTCCACCGCACCGTTCCAGCGATAGACGGAGGTCATGCCGTCCAGCACGTTGGCGCAGGCGGCCAGCCGCTCCTCCACCAGACTGCGGCCGATGCGCAGGGCCTCCTCCTTCGAACCGGCGGTGATGTAGGCGAAGACCAGATCGTCGTCATGGGTTTCCGGGCGGGCCGTTGGGCTGGTTTCCGGCATGGGGAAAGCCACCTCCTTTTCGATGCACCTGTGCGACGCTTTCGCGTAGGATGCCCGCACTTTGCCACAGCCCCCATGGGGGCCGGCAATCCCCTGTCCGATCCCGTATCCGCAAGAGCAGCCCGTCCCATGGCCAAGTCCCGCCGTTCCTCGTCCCGCTGCACCCCGTCCGACGTTCAGGGGGCATGGCTGCGCCGCGGTCTGGACCAGCCGGGCGGCAAGCTGCCGCTGTTCGACGAGCGCGGCCAGCGGGTGAAGAAGGCGACGGTGGAAGCCTGCCTGAAGGCCGGCTGGGCGGAGCGCTGGTTCGACAATCCGCTGAAGCCCGACTGGCTGGTCTGCCGCCTGACCGAAACCGGCCGCACGGCGCTGGACGGCCATGGCCACGGCGACGCCACCCCGGTCGGGGAGCCGCAGGACGACGCGCGGCAAGGCGCGCTGATTTAAAAGAGAAAAGTGGCAATCGGCCCGAAAGTCCGGCCTATCGTGCCGCCGCTTCCGCCAAGCCGTTCCCGCGCTTGATCCGCAACTGCCGGCCCACCTCGGCCTGGAGCTGGCGCGGGGTCACGGGCTTGTGCAGGACGGCGACGCCGTGGGCGGAGGCATCGGCCAGGGTATCGGCGCCGGTCTCGCCGGTCAGGATCAGGGCGGGAACCTCAGCCCCATAGCGTGCGCGCACGCGGCGGATCACCTCGGTGCCGACGCGCCCTTCGCGCAGGCGGTAATCGGCGATGACGATGTCGGGCACCCGCCCCAGCGACTCCAGCCGGTCCATCGCCCGGTCGGCGCTGTCCGCGGCGACGACGCGGAAACCCCATTCGGTCAGCACCGACTGCAAGCCCAGCAGCACCACCGCGTCGTCGTCGACCAGAACCGCCAGCCGCGGCCGGTCGATGGCCGGCGGCCGTTCGGGACCACCCGGCCGTCCGGCCAGGAAGCGGGCCGGGGCCAGCGGCACCAGAACGCGGAAGGCCGACCCCTGCCCGTGCACCGACCGGACCTCGACGGGATGGTCGAGCAATTGCGACAGCCGCCGGACGATGGCGAGCCCCAGCCCCAGCCCGCGCAGCCGGTCGCGCTCCGGATTGCTAACCTGATGGAACTCTTCGAAGATGCGGTCGAGATGTTCGGGCGGGATGCCGATGCCGGTGTCCTGCACCTCGATCGCCAGCCGGTCGCCGTCCGGCGCGGCGTCGATGCGGCAGCGGATGCGGATCGCGCCGGCCTCGGTGTAGCGCAGGGCGTTGTCGACGAGATTGCGCAGCAGCTGCATCAGCAGGCCGCGGTCGCTCCGCAGGACCGCCTCGCAGCTCTCCACCCGCCAGACCAGCCCCTTGGCGGTCGCCTGCTCGCCATAGGCGGCGTCGAGCGCATCGGTGATCTCGCTGATCTCGAAGGTGTCCAGCACCGGCGTCACCACGCCCGCTTCCAGCCGCGACACCTCCAGCAGCCCGTCGAGCAGGCCCTTCATGGTGTCGAGCCCCTGGTCGAGCCGGGACAGCAGATCGCGCCCGTTATGGTCACCGACATGGCGGGCGAGTGCGGCGGACAGGAAGAACAGGGCCTGGAGCGGCTGGCGAAGGTCGTGGCTGGCGGCGGCGAGGAACTTCGATTTCGCGAGATTTGCGCGCTCGGCTTCCTCCCGGGCGGCATCGCGCTCCGCTTCCAGCGACTGAAGGCGATGAATGAGACTCATGCTTCGTCCACGGCTCTCACGGAGGATGATGGGGTTCCCGAAGGCGCCCCGTTTCCATTTTCGAACAGAACCGGGGTTAATGTTAAACTGCATTAACCATAATCATGCTGCAGCGCGCAACCCCTCCCAGGCATATGTGCCGCATGGGCAGGGTACATGAAGAAAAGGTTAATGGTGGTTCATATGCGAAAGCCCCGGCATTCTTCCGGGGCTTTCCGCATTCGGGACTCGTTCGGCCGCCCTGCGCCAAACGCCATGGGCAAACCTTTCGATATCCGCGCCTTCCGATTTTCGGGCCGGCTGACGCCGCGACCTCAGAAACCCCGGCGGACCGCCATGTGGATTTCGCCGCGGGTCAGTCCGATGTCGGACAGTTCGGCATCGGACATATGGTGCAGCTCATCTTCCGCACGGTGAAGTTCAATCCGTTCGCGGACCCAATGAACGACCCGTTGAAAGAGGGTGTTTTCCTTTGTTCCGGCGGCAAACAATTCACCGGACGAAGACTGCATCGAAGAGTAGGCCATGTTGATCTCCTGCGCTTGGCGCTGATTACATGAGCCTATTTTGCCTTTTGCACCCGCGAAATCAATGGCCGGCCCTCTGCGGCCCGGCGTCGGCAGACCTGCGCGAATTCGATAGAACATTCGTGGGCAAATCAACGCGGGCATAAAAAAACGCGCGGGGGGGGGCTCCCCCCGCGCGTCTTTCGGAACAACGGCTTAAGCGTCGATCCGTTTACTTCACGCTGACTTTGCGCGACAGGTTGTGGTGCGCCTCGATGTAGCGGACCGTGCCCGACTTGGAGCGCATGATGACCGAGTGGGTGTAGGCGCCGCCCGGGAAGCGGCGCACGCCCTTCAGCATGGCGCCGTCGGTGACGCCGGTGGCGGCGAACATGACGTTGCCGCGCGCCAGCTCGTGCAGGCTGTACTTCTTGTCGAGGTCGGTGACGCCCCACTTGGCGGCGCGGGCCTTCTCGTCGTCGTTGCGGAACAGCAGACGGCCCTGGAACTGACCGCCGATGCAGCGCAGGGCCGCGGCAGCCAGCACGCCTTCCGGCGCACCGCCGGAGCCGACATACATGTCGACACCGGTGCCGGCCTGGCTGGTGGCGATGACGCCCGACACGTCGCCGTCGTTGATCAGCATGATGCGGGCGCCGGCTTCACGGACGCGGGCGATCAGCTCGGCATGGCGCGGACGGTTCAGGATGCAGACCAGCAGTTCCTGCACCTCGGTGCCCTTGGCGGCGGCCAGCGCCTTCAGGTTGTTGGCCGGCGTCTCGTCCAGATCGACGATGTTGTCCGGCAGGCCGGCGCCGACGGCGATCTTGTCCATGTAGACGTCGGGGGCGTTCAGGAAGCCGCCCTCCTCCGCCATGGCGATCACGGCCAGCGAGTTCGGGCCGCCGGTGGCGCAGATGGTGGTGCCTTCCAGCGGGTCGAGCGCGATGTCGACCTTCGGGCCCGAGCCGATGCCGGCACCGACCTTCTCGCCGATGTAGAGCATCGGGGCTTCGTCGCGCTCACCCTCGCCGATCACCACGGTGCCGTCGATGTAGAGCGTGTTGAGAGCCTGGCGCATGGCGTCGACCGCGGCCTGGTCGGCCAGCTTCTCGTCGCCGCGGCCCATCAGCAGCGAGGCCGACAGGGCGGCGGCCTCGGTCACGCGGACGGCCTCCAGCGCGAGGTTGCGGTCCATATGGGACAGATCGACATGCGTAGACGGCGTAGACATCGTGTGCTCCCCCCGACTCTTCGGTCGTATCAGGCTGATATTGGTTATTGTGGGAAACGGGGCAGGTCAGGACTGTCCTGTTCGGGAAAGGGCTTAGAACTGCCTATCAGAACTGTTCAATCCGGATCATCCGCGGCGGCTCCAGCACGTTGTCGCTGGCCGCGATGGTCGCAAGCGCGCGCTGCATGGCAGCCTCGTCGGTGTCATGGGTGGTGAGGACCACCGGAACGCCTTCGTCCGGCGAACGGCCGCGCTGCAGGAACTGCTCCATGGAGACGTTCTGGTCGCGCATCGCCGCTGCGATATCCGCTATCACACCGGGGCGGTCCACGACCATCAGGCGGACGTAGTACGACCCGCGGCGCGATTCCATCGGCGACGGGGTTGCCGCGCCCAGCCGATCGGCCGGAACGCCGAAGGTGGGCGTAGACCGCCCGCGGGCGATGTCGATCAGATCGGCCACCACCGCCGACGCGGTCGGGCCGGCACCGGCGCCGCGGCCGACGAACAGCACGCGGTCGGCGAAATCGGCCTGGGCGACCACGGCGTTGAACACGCCGTCCACCGACGCGATCGGCGCGTTCTTCGGCACCATGCAGGGATGCACGCGCTGCTCGACGCCCTTGTCGGTGCGCCGGGCGATGCCCAGCAGCTTGATGCGGAAACCCAGCTGGTCGGCATAGTCGAAATCGACTGCCGAGACCTGCCGGATGCCCTCGATGTAGACGGCGGAGAAATCGACCGGCGTGCCGAAGGCGACGGAGGCCAGGATCGCCAGCTTGTGCGCGGCATCGACGCCGTCGATGTCGAAGCTGGGATCGGCCTCGGCATACCCCAGCGCCTGGGCATCGGCCAGCACATCGGCGAAGTCGCGGCCGGTGGTCCGCATCTCCGTCAGGATGTAGTTGCAGGTGCCGTTCAGGATGCCGTGGATTTCCGACACGGAATTCGCGGCCAGCCCCTCGCGCAGCCCCTTGATGATCGGGATGCCGCCGGCCACCGCCGCCTCGAAGGCGACGGTCAGCCCGCGCGATTCGGCCTTCTGGGCGATCTCGGTGCCATGGACGGCCAGCAGCGCCTTGTTGGCGGTGACCACATGCTTGCCGGTCTCCAGCGCCGTGGCGACGGTGTCGCGCGCCGGACCTTCCGACCCGCCGATCAGCTCCACCACCAGATCGGCGCCGGCCTGCGCGGCCATGGCGACGGGATCGTCGAACCACTGCACGCGCGACAGGTCGACGCCGCGGTCCTTGCCCTTGGAGCGCGCGCTGACCGCGACCACCTCGATCCGGCGGCCGCAGCGCTGTTCGATCAGCGAGGCTTGGGCGTCCAGCAGCTTCAGGACACCGGCGCCGACCGTACCAAGGCCGGCGACGGCGATTTTCAGGGGGGCTTGCTGGGCGTTCGGCATCAGGCTTTCGCTTTCTCGGATTCCAGAAGGGCGGCGCGGGCCACCGGGTCCTTGCTCGCCGCAACGCCGCCGGCGTTGGAACGGAAGAACTCCTTGATGTTGCGGGTCGCCTGACGGATGCGGTGGACGTTCTCCACCATCGCCAGACGGACATGGCCGTCGCCGTATTCACCGAAGCCGATGCCGGGCGCCACCGCGACCTCCGCCTGCTGCAGCAGCAGCTTGGAGAATTCCAGCGAGCCGAGATGGGCGAACTGCGGCGGGATCGGCGCCCAGGCGAACATCGACGCCTTCGGGCTCGGGACCTCCCAGCCGGCGGCGGCCAGACCCTCGATCATCACGTCGCGGCGCTGCTTGTACATGTCGCGCACCTGCTGCACGCAGTCCTGCGGACCGTTCAGCGCGGCGGCGGCGGCAACCTGGATCGGCGTGAAGGCGCCATAGTCCAGATAGGACTTGATGCGGGCCAGCGCGGTGATCAGCGTCTTGTTGCCGGTGGCGAAGCCGATGCGCCAGCCGGCCATCGAATAGGTCTTCGACATCGAGGTGAACTCGACCGCGATCTCGCGCGCTTCCGGGATCTCGAGGATCGAGGGCGGCGGGTCGTTGTCGAAGAAGATCTCGGCATAGGCCAGATCGGACAGGATGTAGATGCCGTGCTTGCGGCAGAACTCGACGATCGGGCGGTAGAAATCCAGCCCGACCACTTCGGCCGTCGGGTTCGACGGATAGTTCAGCACCAGCGCCAGCGGCTTCGGCACGCTGTGGCGCACGGCGCGCTCCAGCATGATCATGAAGCTGTCGATGTCGGTCGACGCCCCGTTCTCCATGCCCACCGGCAGGTGGCGCACCGAGGCGCCGGCCAGGATGAAGCCGAAGGGGTGGATCGGATAGCTGGGGTTCGGCACCAGGATGATGTCGCCGGGGCTGGTGATCGCCTGGGCGAGGTTCGCCAGACCTTCCTTCGAGCCGATGGTGACGATGCACTCCGTCTCCGGATCGACATCGACGTTGAAGCGGCGCTTGTAATAGGCGGCATGGGCCTTGCGCAGGCCGGGGATGCCGCGGGAGTTCGAGTAGCGGTGCGTCTTCGGATCGCGCACGGCCTCGACCAGCTTGTCGACGATGTGCTGCGGGGTCGCCTGGTCGGGATTGCCCATGCCGAGGTCGATGATGTCGGCGCCGTTGGCCCTAGCTCGCGCCTTCATCGCGTTCACTTCGGCGAAGACGTAGGGCGGCAGGCGCTTGATGCGATGGAATTCGTTGTTCGACATGGACGCTCCGGAAGACCGCTCCGGTCACGCCACGAACCCAAGAGACCTGCGGACCGGGACTGACGTTCTACCGCCGCGACGCGACGGAAGCGAGGCAAATTTCGCGTCACGCGCCGTCGCAACCCTGCTTTGCCCCCGGACCGGCGGCGATCGGCGGTCGGCCGCGTTCCTTGAATGACCAATCAATTCCCTCAACCACGTCATGGTTATACCTAACTGTGTCTTAACTCATTAGCTTGCATACCTTCCAATGCCGGAGCCACCCGCCGGGCTCCGATGGTTCCGTTTGCTGGAGAGTTGAGATGGTATCGCTGCTGAAGGCCGCCGACGGCCTGCTCGGGAACATGCGCTTCGCGCGGAAGATGGCGCTTGCCCTGTCGGTCCCGATGGCGGGCGTGGTCGTGCTGTCGTCCCTGCTGGTGTGGGAGCAGGTCGACGCCAGCCGCCGGGCCGCCGACCTTGCGTCCGTCACCCGCCTGTCGGTCGGCATGACCAGCCTTGTGCATGAACTGCAGAAGGAGCGCGGTTCCTCCTCCATCTACCTCAGCGGCAAGCGGGACGAAGACCGCCGGCGCATGGACGGCGTGCGCGCCGTCGCCGATGCGAAGCTGGCCGACCTGACCCGGCAGTTCGCCGATGTCCGCATCCGCGATCCCCATGTCGCCGCGGCGATTGCCGGCGCCCGCGACGCACTGTCGCAGCTGTCGCGGCTGCGGTCCGGGGTGGACAGCACGGCCCAATCCTCCATGGAGGTGGTGGCGAGCTACAGCGCGATGATCCGCAAGCTGCTGGATGCCACCGGGCAGGCGCGCTCCCTGTCCGACGACAGCGACCAGCTGCGCGCCGCCGACGCCATGGTCGCCCTGTCGGAAGCGAAGGAGCGGCTGGGCCAGCAGCGCGCCGTCGGCGGCGGCGCCTTCCGCAAGGACCGCTTTCCCGCCGATGCGCATGAGCGCTTCATAGAGTTGTCCGGCGAGTACAAGGCGCTGATGACCGGCCTGAAGGCGAAGCTGACCGCCGAAGAGGCGGGTTTTTACGACCGGACGGTCGCCGGCCCGGCCATCGCCGAGGTGGAGCGGATGCGGCGCATCGGCATCGTTTCGGCCTATGGCGGGGCCGACAACCAGGGGGTCGATGCCGGCAAGTGGTTCGACACCATCACCGTGACCATCGACATGCTGCGCAGCGTCGAGACCCATGTGGCGGACGACCTGATCGCGCTCGCCAACCGCGACGCGGAGGATGCGACGACGCGGCTGACCGGCGTGGCCGCCGGCCTTGCCACCCTTCTGGTGGTGATGACGCTCATCGCCTATCTGGTTGCCCGCAACATCACCCGGCCCATCGCCCGGCTGAACGGCGACATGGGGCGCCTGGAGGCCGGCGAACGCGACCTGTCCATCCACGGCGCCGGGCGTGCCGACGAGCTGGGCGCCATGGCCCGCAGCCTGGACCAGTTCCGCCTCAGCCTTGCCGAGGCCGACCGGCTCGCCGCCGAACAGCGGCAGCACCAGGAGGACCGCCTGCGCGAGGCCGAGCGGCTGGAACGGCTGGTGGCGGAGTTCGACCGTCACATCGAGACGGTCGCCGAACAGCTGGCGGGCGCCGCCAGCGGCCTGCGCGGCAATGCCGAACGGATGAGCAGCATCGCGTCGCAAACCGAAAACCATGTGCTGTCGGTTGCCCGCGCGTCCGAAGGTGCTTCCGAGAATGTCCAGGCCGTGGCCGCGGCGACGGAGGAACTGACCGCGTCCATCTCGGAGATCGGCCGGCAGATGACGGGGTCGACCGAGATGGCGGAGCGGGCGGTCAACGACGTCCGCCGCACCGCCGGCATCATCGCCGACCTCAACGGCGCCGCCCAGCAGGTGGGCGAGATCGTGCGCATGATCACCGACATCGCCAGCCAGACCAATCTGCTGGCCCTCAACGCCACCATCGAGGCCGCCCGCGCGGGCGAGGCCGGCAAGGGTTTCGCCGTGGTGGCGCAGGAGGTGAAACAGCTCGCCAGCCAGACCGCCAAGGCAACGGAGGACATCACCGCCAAGGTCGCGGAAATCCAGTCGGCGACCGACCACACCGTCCAGGCCATCGGCGACATCGGCACCGTCGTCACCCACATCGAGGAGAACATCTCCGCCGTCGCCGCCGCCGTGGAGGAGCAGAACGCCGCCACCGCGGAGATCGGCCGCAATGTCCGTCAGGCCGCCGACGGCACCGACCAGGTCTCCCACAACGCGTCGCTGGTCGGCACCGAAGCCGGCCGCGCCGGCGCCATGGCGAAGGAGGTTCTCACCATGGCCGATGCGCTGAAACGGAGCACCGACAGCCTGCGCGGCGACGTGGCCGACTTCATCGGGAAGATCCGGGCGGCGTGACGGGGATTGGGGAGCGGTTGAAGCGGGCGGCGAACGCGGCCCCTCACCCCACCCCGGTCGCTTTGGCGTATTTCCGTTTCGCCACCTCCAGCGACGCCAGCAGCTGCTGACCGGTCGCCCCGCCGTCGCCGCTGACGCGGCCGGTCATCACCGCCTTGATCGCGTCCACATGGGCCTTGAACAGCAGATGCTCGCTGGCGGTCACCGTGGTCAGGCCGCTGCGGGTGGCCTCGTAGAGCGACTTGGCGATGTGGGTGATCAGGGGATAGCCGAAGATGCCGCCCTGCCCGCGCATCTCGTGGGCGGAGCGGTTGACCTGGGCCAGCAGGGCGGGCACCGAGTCCGGCTCCCGCGGCAGGCGGTCGACGCGGCGGCCCATCTCCTCCACCTCCGCGCCGATCCACACGGCATAGTCGCCGGCGCGGTTCAGGATTTCCTCCTCCGCGGCGGCGAGCACCTCCGGCGGCAGGGTCGGCACCGGATCGCGCGGGGCGAGGCCGACCTTGGCGCCCAGCCGGTTGGGCAGGTCGAAATAGATCACGGGGAAGCGGTCGATGCCGCGCGCCTTCGACGCGCTGTGCACCACCAGGATCTCCGACGGCGCGGTCGTCCGGCAATCCATGGCGACCGGCTTGTCGGCGCGGCGGCGGTCGGGACCGAAATAGCCCTTGGCCAGAACGAAGCGGCGCGGCCGGGCGATGGCGAACAGCAGCCGGCTGGCGATGGTCTGGGCGGAAAAAGGCTTGGCGATGAAGTCGGTGGCGCCGAGATCGCGCGCCTGCTCCACATACTGACGGTCGGCGGCGCCCGACAGCATCAGCACCGGCAGGAACTTGTCCGGGCTCTTGGGGCTGTAGCGGATCCAGCGCAGCAGCATCAGCCCGTTCACCTCGGGCATCACCAGATCGGACAGGATCAGGTCGACCGGGGCGGTCCCCGGCGGCAGGGCCGCGCGGCGGTCCTCCAGCCAGCGGATGGCGTCGGCGCCGCTCGCCACCCCCTCGACCCGGCCGATGCCGATGGCGCGCAGGGTGGCGGTCAGGACCGAGCGGATGAAGCCGCTGTCCTCCACCACCAGGACCGAGAGAAGATCGAGCTTCGGCTGGGTCATCGCCCTCTGCTTCGGCAACCGGGCCATATCGCCGCATTCAAATTCCACTTCTGGCACAACCGCGCCCGATTGGCGAGCGGCAAGCGGAACGGAAGACAAACCGGCCGGCCGCGGTTACCCTCCCCTCGCCGGAAGGCCCAACAATCAATCAGGAGAGGAACCGCCCGATGCCGCAACCCGATCATGTCATGGCCCTGCCCCTGCCGGAAAAGCCGGACCTCGATCCCGACATGCAGGTCCTGTTCGACAAGTGCGATGAGAAGCTGGGCTTCGTGCCCAACGTGCTCCGGGCCTACAGCCTGCGGCCGAAGAAGCTGCGCAACTTCGCCATGCTCTACAACGAGCTGATGCTGGGCGAGAGCGGTCTCAGCAAGCTGGAGCGCGAGATGATCGCCGTCGTCGTCTCCTCCGCCAACCATTGCTACTACTGCCTCGTCGCCCATGGGCAGGCGGTGCGCAAGCTGTCCGGCGATCCGGAACTGGGCGAGATGCTGGTCGCCAACTACCGCGTCGCCCCGCTGGAGCCGCGCCAGCGCGCCATGCTCGATTTCGCCTGGAAGCTGACCGAGAACCCGATGTCGGTGGGCGAAGCCGACCGCGAGGCGCTGCGCGCCGTCGGATTCGGCGCGGAGGACATCTTCGACATTGCCGACACGGCCGCCTTCTACAACATGTCCAACCGTCTGGCGACCGCGGTGGACATGATCCCGAACCGCGAGTACCACAGCCAGGATCGTTGAGGTCGTTCATCGCCTTCGTCGAGGCCACACAGGGTAGGAATCATGGCGATCGTCCGTTTCTTCGTCCGTCTGTTCGCGCTCATCGGCCTGCTTCTGGTGGCCGGCGCGGTGACGGTGGCGGTGCTGGTGGTGCGACATGAACCCACCCTGCCCGATGCGGTGGTGCTGGACCTCGACCTGACCAAGCCGCTGGCGGAGAGCGACAGCGGCAAGATCGGCAGCCTGTTCGAACACCAGACCACCCTGCGCGAGGTGCTGGACGCGCTGGACGGCGGACGGCGCGACCCGCGGGTGAAGGGCGTGCTGGCCCGCTTCGGCGACGACAGCATCGGCTTCGCCCAGACGCAGGAACTGCGGACCGCCATCGAGCGGTTCCGCGCGTCGGGCCGGTTCGCCGTCGCCTTCGCCGAGGAATATGGCGGGGCCGGGGCCGGCAACCGCTCCTACCTGCTGGCCAGCGCCTTCGACGAGGTCTGGCTGCAGCCGATGGGCACGCTCGGCATCACCGGACTGTCGGCGGAGCTGCCCTTCGCGCGCGGCGCCCTCGACCAGCTGGGCGTGCAGCCGAACTTCGCCCAGCGCGAGCAATACAAGAGCTTCGCCGAGACCTTCACCAAATCCGGCATGACCCCCGCCAACCGCGAGATGATGGAGGCGCTGGTCACCGATCTCGGCAACCAGCTGGTCGACGGCATCGCCAAGAGCCGGCGCCTCGCCCCCGCGATGGTCAGGGCCGCCATCGACAAGGCGCCGCTGCTGAGCAAGGAGGCGCTGGACCAGAAGTTCGTCGACCGGCTCGGCTACGCCGACGAGGCGCGCGACGAGGCGCTGAAACGCGCCGGCGCCGGGGCGGAGGCGATGGAGCCGGCCGATTACCTGTCGGTCGCCGGCAACCCGAACGGCAAGGGGCCGACCATCGCCCTGATCCACGCCGTCGGCACCATCACCGGCGGCGAGAGCGGCAAGCCGGCGCTGGGCGGCACCTCCGCCGGGTCGGAGACCATCGTCGACGCCATCGAGGAGGCGGCCGACGATCCCGACGTGCGCGCCATCCTGCTCCGCATCGACAGCGGCGGCGGCGCCGTCTCGGCGTCCGAGGCGATCCGCCGGGCGCTGGTCAGGGCGCGGCAGAGCGGCAAGCCGGTGGTCGCCAGCATGGGCGACACCGCGGCGTCGGGCGGCTACTGGATCGCGCTCGCCGCCGACCGCATCGTCGCGTCCCCCGCCACCATCACCGGGTCGATCGGCGTCGTCGCCGGCAAATTCGCCATCGGCGGCCTGTCCGACAAGCTGGGCATCCAGTGGGACCGGGTGCAGGGCGGACGCAACGCCGGCATGTGGTCGCCGCTGCGCCCCTTCGACGACAGCGAAACCGAACGGCTGAACGCCATCATCGACGACACCTACGCCAACTTCCTGCAGCGGGTGGCCGAGGCCCGGCACATGACGCCCGAACAGGCACGCGGCGTCGCCAAGGGCCGCGTCTGGACCGGCGCCCAGGCCCGCGAACTCGGCCTTGTCGACGATCTCGGCGGGCAGGAGCAGGCGCTGACCCTGGCCCGCACCGCCGCCGGCCTGTCGCCCGACGCCCCGGTGACGCTGGCCCCGTACCCGCCACCGAAATCAATGACGGACCAGCTGCTGGATCTGGTGGCCGGCAAGGGAGAGCTTGTCGGCGCGCTCGCCGCCGTGGCGGAGCTGCGCCCGCTGCTGGCCCACCTGCGCCCCCTGCTCGCCGCCGCCCAGGCAGACGGCGTGCAGGCCCGCATGCCGGCGATGACGCTGGAGCGGTGAGAGGCGCCTGGACCAAATCCCTTCCCCCCGGGGAGGGGGATATCCCCGCTCAAAGACCTCAACGTCCGAGACGATCGACCATGACAGAGACCGCCGCCAGCCCGTCGCAAGCCGCCGACGACCATCCCGTCTTCACCCACCAGGAAATCCTGCGTGTGTTCAGCGGGGTGGCGCTGGCGATGCTGATGGCGGCGATGGACCAGACCATCGTCGCCACCGCGCTGCCGACGATGGCCAGCCAGTTCGGCGGGCTGGACATGCTGCCCTGGGTGGTCACCGCATATCTGCTGACCTCCACCACCACGACGCCGATCTACGGCAAGCTGTCGGACCTCTACGGCCGCAAGCGGGTGCTGCAAACGGCGATCATGCTGTTCCTGGCCGGTTCGCTGCTGTGCGCGATGGCGCAGAGCATGACCCAGCTGATCCTGTTCCGCGGGCTACAGGGGTTGGGCGGCGGCGGGCTGATGTCGCTGGCCTTCACCATCATCGGCGACGTGGTCGCCCCGCGCGAACGCGGCCGCTACCAGGGGATGATCGGCGGCGTCTTCGCGCTGGCCAGCGTCGCCGGACCGCTGCTGGGCGGCATCTTTACCGAAACCATCGGCTGGCACTGGATCTTCCTCATCAACCTGCCGCTGGGCGTCGCTGCGTTCGCCATGACGCGCAGCACCCTGTCGCGCCTGCCCGCCGGCCGGGCGAAGCCGCGCATCGATCTGGCCGGGGCGGCGCTGCTGACCGGTGCGGTGACCAGCCTGCTGATCGTCGCCACCCGCGGCGAAGCCATGGGCTGGGGCAGCCCGGCGGCGCTCGGCCTGCTGGCGGCCGGCCTCGTCATGCTGGCGGTCTTCCTGTGGCACGAACGCCGGATCGAGGAGCCGATCCTGCCGTTGCACCTGTTCCGCCGCCCGGTGGTGGCGGTGGCGACGCCGGTGGTCGCCGTGTCGGCGATGGTGCTGTTCGCCGGCATCGTCTATCTGCCGCTGCACCTGCAGCTGGTGCAGGGGACCAGCGCCACCGTGTCGGGGCTGCTGCTTCTGCCGCTGGTGCTGGGCATGACCTTCGGGTCGGTCGGCGGCGGACGGCTGATCGCGAAGACCGGCCGCTACAAGGTCTTCCCGCTGGCCGGGCTGGCGCTGTCGGGCGTGATGTACGCGCTGCTGGGCACCCTGCCGGAACTGGCCGCGGACGGCCTGTGGTCGACGCTGATCCTGGTGCCGCTGGGCATGGGTCTGGGGCTGGTAATGCCGGTGATGACGGTCGCCGTGCAGAATGCGGTGGAGCAGCGCGACCTCGGCGCCGCCACCGCGTCGGTCGGCTTCTTCCGCTCGCTCGGCGGGTCGGTCGGCGTCGCGGTGTTCGGCGCCGTCTTCAACGCCGTGGTGTCGGACCGGCTGGAGGGCGCCGGCCTGTCCGGCCGCGCCGTGCTGGACCATGGCGCCGCCGCCCTGGCCGCCCTGCCCCCGGCCGCCCGCGCCGGCGTGGTGGCGACGCTGGAGCATGGCTTCGCCACTCTGTTCCTGCTGGCCGCGGCACTGGCGGTCGTCTCCTTCGCGATGACGCTGTTCCTGAAGGAACTGCCGCTGCGTTCCGCCAATCCGGGCCGTGCCAAAGGCGCCCCGGCGGCGAAGGGATGACCGGTCGGGAGTGACCGCGTCAGGACTTGTCGCTGGGGAAATGCCGCTCCTCCCCCAGCCTGTCCTCGATGTAGAGCAGGTTGACCAGGACCAGCACGACCACGGCGATCGGCGTCGCCAGGAACATGCCCATGATGCCGAACAGCACGCCGCCGGCGGCGATGGCGCCGATGGTGACCACCGGCGGCAGGTCGACCACCCGCTTCTGCAACAGCGGCGTGATCAGGTTTCCCTCCACCTGCTGAATGACGAGGTAAAGCCCGGCGACCCACAGCGCGTCCTGCGGCGATTGGGCGAAGCCGATCAGCAGGGCCGGTACCGCCGCCAGGAAGGGGCCTACCAGCGGAATGAACTCCAAAAGCCCGGCCACCATGCCCAGCGCCAGCGCCGACGGGATGCCGAGAAGCCAGAGCCCCACCCCGATCATCGTCCCCACCGCCGCCATCGCCACCAGCTGCCCGATCAGCCACTTCCACAGGCTGTCGCCGGCCACCTCCATCACCTCGCAGGCCCGCTTCTGCCCGCGCGGCGGCACCAGCAGGACCACGCCGCGCTGATAAACCCCCGGCGACGCCGCCAGATAGAGCGCCGCGAACATCACCACCACCGCATCGCCGACGACATAGACAAGGCCGGAGGCCAAGGAACTCAACTGGTTCATCCAGGGCCACTCCTTGCCCTGCTCCATGATGCGCTGGCGCCAGCCGTCGGGCAGCATGTCCATGGCCTTTGTCACCTGCTCCTGCAACTGGCCGAGCTGTGCCGCCATCGACGTGCCCATCAGCCAGACGCCCCCACCGACCAGAAGCACCAGCAACAGCAGCACGATGGCAAGCGCCAGACCATGGCCCAGCCCCGTCCACCGCCGCACATAGCCGGTCAGCCGCTGCAGCAGGATGGCGAACAGCACGCCTGTGAAGATCAGCAGCAGCGTGCCCGACACCTTCCACAGGAAGATCCCCAGCGCCACCACCCCGGCGACGATCAGGACCTTCCAGGTGAAGACGGCCAGCTCCCCGCGTCCGGCGCGCGCCGGCGGCTCGTCCTGCACCGCCCCGCCTCCCGGCTTGGCGGCCTGGTGGGCGGTTGGCCTGCTGGGTATCGCCATCTTTCGAATCTCCCGCACTTGGCGCCGCCGGACGGACGGCCCTGGGGGAGAACGCGCCAATCCTGCCGACGTTGCGGAAAGTCAGCAGGCTAGGTCGTCGGCGATAGTCCGAAAATGGGTATGGAAGGTGCCGCAGGCGGCCCCATATCAAATGTGACGCCAAGGAGTCATTCTCGCTGATGTCACTTGAAGAGCCCGCCACCCGGCGGGCTTTTTTTTGGGGACCGCCCTTTGCGCAGCCGGGCGTTCTGCCCTTACCGCCGCGCCTCCGGCGGGAATATCAGGGTGACCTTCAGCCCCGGCTCGTTGTCGCTCAACTCCAGCCGGGCGCCGTGCAGCGTCGCCACCGCATCCACCAGACTGAGCCCCAGCCCATTGCCGGGCGAGGCGCGGGCGGTGTCCAGCCGGACGAAGCGCTGCAGGACCTTGTCGCGCATCTCCGCCGGGATGCCGGGGCCGCTGTCGGCGACCTCGACGCTGGCGGCGCGGCCGGGGGCCGGCCCGTCGAGCACCAGCGTGATCGTGCCGCCCTCCGGCGTGTATTTGATGGCGTTGTCCAGCAGGTTCGACACCGCCTGCGCCAGAAGCTGGCCGTTGCCGCGGACGGTCGGCTTGCTGCGGATGACCACCGACAGGCGCTGCCCGCGCTCATCCGCCACCGGCTCGTAGAGGTCGGCGGCCAGTTCGACCACTTCGGCCAGATCGACCGGAACGAAGTCCTGGCGCTTGGCGCCCGATTCCGCCTCGGCGATCGACAGCAGGGCGGTGAAGGTGGCGAGCAGCCGGTCGGCCTCGACGATGGTGTCCTGCAGGACGCCGCGATAGACCTCCGGGTCCTCCGTCTCATGCAGGAGCGCCAATTCGATGCGGGAGCGCAGGCGGGTCAACGGCGTGCGCAGGTCGTGGGCGACGCTGTCGGTCACCTGACGCATGCCGGTCATCAGCCGTTCGATGCGGTCCAGCATGGCGTTGAGGTTGCCGGCCAGCCGGTCCATCTCGTCGCCGCCGCCGAATCGCGGCACGCGGTCGCTCAGGTCGCCGCTCATGATCTGGCGGGTGGTTCGGTTGATCGCCTCGATCCGCCGCATGGCACCGCGGCTCATCAGCAGCCCGCCCCCCAGCCCCAGCAGGGCGGTGGACCCCAGGATCCAGCCCAGCGAGCGGAACATGCGGGTGCGCAGCTGGTCGATCTCGCTCATGTCGCGGCCGACCAGCAGGCGGAACTGTCCCGGCAGCGTGAAGGTCACGGCCTGCGCCGTCGACGGGCGGTCGGTGACCCCGCCGTAATCGGCGACCTTGAAATGGGTCCAACCGCTGGCGTTGGGCACTGCCGCCGGCCAGCCCGACAGGTTGCCGGCCAGGATCGTCCCGGCCGGCGTGGTCAGCAGATAGATGGAGTTGTTGTTGGCGACCGCGCTGCGCGTCCGCACCACGTCGATGAGGCCGGACAGTCCGTAATTGCGGTAATGGTCCTGCAGGCCGGCGACCTCCAGCGCAATGGTCTCGCCGATCTCCTGTTCGAGGAAGCCCGCCGTGGTGCGGTAGACGACGCCGAGAATCAGCCCGACCGACAGGACGAACATCGCCAGATAGAGCAGCGCCAGCCGGAACGCCGTGGCCCGCACCAGCCGAAAGCCCGCGGCGACGAAGCCGTGCAGGCCGGCGGCCGCGCCGTCATGTCTCATGCGTGATGCTTCATGATGAAACCCTTACCCCTCCGCCGCGCGCAGGCTGTAGCCGGCGCCGCGCACGGTGTGGATCAGGGGAGTGGGAAAGTCCTTGTCGATCTTCTGGCGCAGGCGGGCGATGTGCACGTCGATTACGTTGGTCTGCGGATCGAAGTGATAGTCCCACACATTCTCCAGCATCATGGTGCGGGTCACCACGCTGCCGGCATTGCGCATCAGGTATTCCAGCAGCGAGAACTCGCGCGGCAGCAGGTCGATCGCCTTGCCGGCGCGCCTGACGCTGCGCGACAGCAGGTCGAGTTCCAGGTCGCCCACGGCAAGCCGGGTCTGCGGCTGGCCGGCGCCGCGCCGGCGCACCAGCACCTCGATCCGGGCCAGCAGTTCGGAGAAGGCGAAGGGCTTGGTCAGGTAGTCGTCGCCGCCGGCCTTCAGCCCCTTCACCCGGTCATCGACGCTGCCCAGGGCAGACAGGAACAGCACCGGCGTGTCGTTGCCGGCCGCCCGCAGCACCTGGACCAGCGACAGCCCGTCGCGCCCCGGCAGCATGCGGTCGACGATCATCACGTCGTAATGCTCGGCCCCGGCCAGGAACAGGCCTTCCTTCCCGTCGTTGGCGACGTCCACCACATGGCCGGCCTCCTTCAGCCCCTTCGCAAGGTAGCTGGCGGCCTGGCGATCATCTTCGATGACGAGAATCTTCATGAGCACGAGTGTAGCCTCCCAAAACAGCCCGGCCAAGCACGAGGGTGTCGTGCCCGGCCGGACTTTCCGTCACTCAAGCGGCGCGTCGCCTCACGCCTTCAGCTTCAGCGCGACGAAGGACTCGTTGCCCTGCCGGTTGATCAGCATCAGCAGCGCCTTCTGCCCCGCCTTCTCGGCCTCCGCCACCCGGTGGCGGACGTCGGCCGGGCTCTTCACCTCGCTGTCACCGACCCGTTCGATCACGTCGCCGGGACGGATCGGCACATCGACGCTGGAGGACAGGCCGGTGACCACCACGCCCTGGACGGCATCGTCGATGCCCAGCCGCTTGCGCGCCGCCCGGTCCAGCGGGGCGAGCTTCAGCCCCTTCACCGGCGCGACCTCCTCCTGCCCGGCGGAGCCGTTGCCGCTGCCGGTGTCGGCCGAGGCGACCTGCGTCTGGTCGGACAGGCGGTCGATCCGCACCGGAACCGTCTTTTCCCGGCCCTCGCGCAGGATCTTCATCTCCACCGTATCGCCGGCCTTGGTCTCCGCCACGTTGCGGGTCAGGTCACGCAGAGTGTTGACCGGCTTGCCGGCATAGGACAGCACGACGTCGCCCTGATGCAGGCCGGCGCGCTGGGCCGGGCTGTCGGCGGTGACGTCCGCCACCAGGGCGCCCTTGGCGCTGGGCAACCCCACGCTATCGGCAATATCCGGCGTCACCTCCTGGATCTTCACGCCGAGCCAGCCGCGCTCCACCTTGCCGCTGTCCTTCAGCTGGGCCACCACCTCCTTGGCGAGGTTGGCGGGAATGGCGAAGCCGATGCCCACCGAGCCGCCGTTGGGCGAGTAGATGGCGGTGTTGATGCCGATCACCCGGCCGCTGAGGTCGAAGGTCGGGCCGCCCGAATTGCCGCGGTTGATGGCGGCGTCGAGCTGGAAGTAATCGTCGTACGGACCGCTGTGGATGTCGCGGCCGCGGGCCGACACGATGCCCTTGGTGACGGTGCCGCCCAGCCCGAACGGATTACCGACCGCCATCACCCAGTCGCCGACGCGGGTCTTGTCGCTGTCCGCCCAATCGACCGAGGGCAGCGGCTTGTCCGACTTCACCTTCAGCAGCGCAAGGTCGGTCTTGGCGTCGCGGCCGATCAGCTTGGCCGGCATGGCGGTGCCGTCCTGCAGGGTGACGGTGATCTCGCTGGCGCCGTCGATGACGTGGTTGTTGGTCACGACATAACCGGCCGGGTCGATGATGAAGCCGGAACCGAGCGCCCCCATCTTGCCGCGCGGCGCCTGCTCCTGGTCATCCTGGCCACCGGGGCCGCCGCCAGGGCCGCCGTTTTGGCCCATCTGGTCCTGGAACTGGCGGAAGAACTCTTCGAACGGCGAGCCGGGCGGGAAGCCGGGGATCTGCGGGCCGCGCTGCGCCCGCGGCTCGGCCTTGGCCTCCTGGGTGGCGGAGATGTTGACGACGGCGGGGCTGACCTTCGCCGCGAGGTCGGCGAAGGTGGAGGGCGTGTCCTGCGTCATCGTGACGGCGGGCGGCGTGGCGCCGTTCTGCTGGGCCTGCGATGCCGCCCAGCCGGCCAGCGCCGGAGCCGTCAGAACCGTGGAGCCCAGCAGCAGGGCGGCGACGGTCCGGCGAAAACGGCCCGGACGTTGGGGCTGGTTCGGGGTCTGGCTCTTGGTGGGAGGAAGGGTGGTCATGACGGCGACACTCCAATCAGGCGATTCCGACTTCCGGGAGGCGATGGCCGGCCTTTCAGACCGCCGCGCCGCCTCGCCGCTGTTGTCGTGAACATAGGGAACCGCCCTTCACCGCCGCCTTGCGACCGGATGAAAGATATTTCAGGCAAGGAGACGGCTCAGTCCCCGATCAGGTGCAAGGCGATCTCGCGCCGGTGCGGCCGGGCGCGGTGTTCGAACAGGTAGATGCCCTGCCAGGTGCCCAGCGCCGGTTCACCGCCCATCACCGGGATCGACAGGCTGACGCCGGTCAGGGCCGAGCGGATATGGGCGGGCATGTCGTCCGGCCCTTCGGTGGTGTGGGCATAGAGCGACGGGTCCTCCGCCACCAGACGGCGGAAGAAGCGCAGCAGGTCGGCCTGCACATCGGGATCGGCATTCTCCTGGATGGTCAGGGACGCCGAGGTGTGGCGGCAGAACACCGTCAGCAGCCCGATGTCCATCCCCTGCTCCGCCACCCAGCGCCGCACCTGGGCGGTCACCTCGACCAGCCCGGCGCCGCGGGTGGGGACGGTCAGCGTCGTGGCGGCTTGTCGCATGGCTTTCGATCTCCTCGTATTTCGCTGGCTTGGCTCCGCGGGCAAGCAATACCAGATGTCATGGCCCGAACGGATTTGCCGGGATGAATCGGCCCGTCCAAATTGTTATTGGGCCAAACTGTTGTACCCGGACGGCAAGGGAGGAAGACCGCGCATGGACATCACCGGCACCCACAGCGTCCCCGGACCGCGCGACCGCGTGTTCGCGGCGCTTTGCGATCCGGCGGTGCTGATGCGCTGCATCCCCGTCCTGGAAGAGATGGAGCGGCTGTCCGCCACCGACTATGCCGCGCGGGTGCGGACCACGCTCGGTCCGATGAAGGCGCGTTTCTCCGGCCGGCTGCGGCTGGAGCCGGAGGACGGCGCCCACCGCTACCGGCTGGTCGCCCAAGGCAGCGGCGGGTTGGCCGGCGCGGTGAAGGGCGAGGCGCTGGTGGTCTTGGAGGAGGCGGACGGCCGCACCCTGCTGACCTACAGCCTGTCGGTGGCGCTGGGCGGCGCCGTCGGCCGTCTGGCGGTGAAGCTGGTGCAGGCCAAGACCGACCGCGTGCTCGCCGGCTTCTTCGAGCGCTTCGCGGCGGAGATCACGGCGGAGATCAGGGCGGAGATCGGCGACCGCGCCGGCTGATGCGGCGCAATGCCGCAGTACCGGCGGCCGAACAGCGCCTTTCGCAACTGCAGCATCATGGGTCAGGATAGCAGGCGTCGCGGGTGCTCTTTGCCGGTGGAGATGCCGAGTGGTCCTGTCCCAGCCCGCTGCCCAAACCCCTGCCCAAACCGCAACTCCGGATGACGCCACCGCCGATCGCATGATCTTCGGCCGGATCCTGGCGCTGGCCGCCGCCGATCCGGTGCGGACGATGACCCAGGCGCTGGCCTTGACCAAGGCGGAACTGGCGGAGCTTGCCGCGCGTCACGCCCCGCAAGTCGCCGATAGGGTCGCCGCCCTGCCCGACGGGGACGGGTCCGGCGAGGACGCCATCGAGGAGGCCGACCTGCGCGCCTTCCTGGCCGAGCATGGCGCGCGCGGTGCCGAAGAGGAGCGCTGGCTCGCCGCCATCCTGGCCCGGCGGTCGCTGGAGCCGAACCATCTGTGGCAGGACATGGGCTTCCACGACCGCGGCGAACTCAACCTCCTGTTCCGGCGGCATTTCCCGGCGCTGGTGGCGATGAATGCCGGCGACATGAAATGGAAGAAGTTCTTCTATCGCCAGCTTTGCGAGCGCGAGGGGCTGATGCTGTGCAAATCCCCCAACTGCGAGGTGTGCGACGACGTGGAGGTCTGTTTCGGCGAGGAGGCCGGCGATCCGCTGTCCACCCTCTCCCGCCTTGCGCGCGGTGGATAATCGGGGGCAGTTGAGAGGTCTCAGCGCGGCTGCGCGCCCAGATCCTCGAAGGTCATGCCCTTGTCGGTGCGGCGGAAGCGGCCCTTGCCGTTGACGGTCAGCGGCGGCTGTCCCGGCTGCGGCACGAAGGTGGCGGCGTAATAGCAGTCATATTGGCCGCCATTGTCCTGTCCGCCCTTCAGCTTCGCGTCGACGCATCCCTGCTTGCGGAATTCGTCGAAGGCGCGGAAGCCGGCATTGCCCTGCCGCTCCAGCGTGCGGCGGGTGTGCGCCTCCACCAGCTTGCGCATGTCGCCTTCCGACGGTTCGCCGGAGCAGGCGGCGAGCAGCAGCGTGGCGAGCAGGATTGCGGACCTCACCGTCCCCCCAGCAGCCGGTCCACCCGCTCCTTCAGCGCCGAGAAGGAGGGCGGCTTGACCACGAAGCCGTTGACGCCCAGCGCCATCGCCTGCTTCACGATCTCCGATTCGGTGTGGTTGGTCAGGAACACCACCGGGGCGCGCGGGTTGGCGGCCTCCGTGCTGGCGCGCAGGCGGGCCAGGTACTGCAGGCCGGAAACCGGCTTCATGTCGATGTCGCAGACGATCAGGTCGGGGTTGACGCGGATCGATTCGCGCATCGCCGTCTCACCGTCCTCGGCCTCCGCCACGTCGCGGAAACCGATCTGGCCCAGGATCTGGACGATGGTGCGGCGGACGAAGGGCTGGTCCTCCACGACCAGGATACGATGCCGGGAATAGTCGATCGCCTGCAAGTCCATCCCCAATCCTCCGGCCAGATCACCGCTTTCCACTGATACCGTCCGAACCGGCGGCCGGCAACCGATGCTCGGTTACCATGGAGTGGAATATGGTTTTGTCTCTGTAAAATTTTCGACAATTTGTGCCGTACACCGCTATCCGCCGACCTGCACCCGGCCGGGGAACAGGCGCTCCAGCACCGCACGCAGACGATCCATGGTCAGCGGCTTGTGCAGGCAGTCGTCCATCCCGGCGTCGCGGCATTGCGCGTCGTCTTCGGCATCGGTGCCGGCGGTCAGCGCGACGATCGGCACGCGGCCCGCCTCGCCGGGAAGGGCGCGGACGGCGCGGGAGGCCTCAAGGCCGTCCATCACCGGCATCTGAATGTCCATCACGATCAGGTCGAAGCGCTTGTCCGTCGCGGCGGCCAGCCCCTGCGCCCCATCGTCCGCCGTCGTCACGGCATGGCCCAGCGCCTTGAAGAAGCCGGCGGCGACCAGACGGCCGATCGGGTTGTCCTCCACCAGCAGCACCGACAGGGCGGCCGGCCGCTCCATCCGGCGGACGGGGATGCGGATGACCACCCCCTCCCCCGCCTCGCTCTCCGGGCTTTCGGGCAGCAGGCGCCCTCGCAGCCGCCGCAGCGCCGGCTGGATCGCCGCCAGCAGCAGCGGGCGCAGCCGCGCATCAACCCGGCGCCGCACCGACAGCTCGGCGTCGTCGCCGGCCGGGCGCAACGCCAGTGACACCGAAGCCCCCGCCTCCGCCGTCAGCAGGGACAGCAGCGCCCGCAGTGCCGCGGCATCGCCGGTGAAGCACTCCTCCGCCCCGCTTTCCACCTTCGCCGCCCGGACGCCGTCCGCCAGCGCCGCGAGCGTCAGGCTTTCCTCCACGGCAGCCTCGCGCCCGACCGGTCGCAGCGCCGACAGCGTGGCGCGCAGGGCGGCCCCCGCCATCTGGACCGCGACCAGCCGCTCCTGCTGGCGCGGCAGCAGCGGCGACTCCAGCGCGGCCGAGGTCAGCGCCATCATCGGGTCGAGCGCCGCCGCCACCGCGGTCCCTGCGGCGTCGAGCAGCGATTGGGCCTCTCCCCGCGCCCGCTCCGCTTCGGCCAGCGCGAGCCGCAGCCGGTTCTCCCGCATCTGCCGGCGGCGGGTGGCCGACACCACGGCCCGCAGACACCCGGCAGTGACATCGCCGGCCGGCAGGGCATCCTGCGCCCCCGCCGCGATGAAACCGGCGACGTCCTGGCCCCACGCGTCTCCCTGACCATCCCCTTCGCCGTCCGGCAGCAGGACCACCACCGCTGGTGCCGGATCCAGCCGGGCCAGCGCCTCGACCGCCGCCACGGCGGGGGCGTCCAGCAGCACCACCGTCTCGCCCGACGCCGCACCGCCGCCGCGCAGGCGGTCCAGCGCCGCGGCCACGGTCTCCACCCGCGCCAGCGCCCCGAAGACCGGAGCGTAGCGCTGGGCAAGCGCCGCCTGCGAGGACACAAGAAGAACCGGCTCCGGCGTCTTCGCCGTTACAGCCGCCGTTTCAGCCGTCCGCTGGGTCATGGGTCCTTCGGTCATTTTTCCTCGAAGATGCCGTCAGCTCGCCATCGAGATGGGGCCGGACGCGGAGGCGAAGGCCGGACCCGGATAGCCGTCGCTGACGACGATGCGGTTGCGGCCCGCCGCCTTCGCTTCGTACAGCGCGCGGTCGGCGCGGCCCAGCGCGCGTTCGATGCTGGAATCCTCGTCGCCGCACATGGCGACGCCGATGCTGACGGTCATGCGCAGGCAACCGTGCCCATGGTCGCCGGGGACGATCGGCACCTCGGCCAGCGCCAGACGTTGGCGCAGCCGTTCGGCCACCTCCGCCGCCGAAGCCAGCGGGGTTTCCGGCAGGATGATCGCGAACTCCTCGCCGCCCAGCCGGCCGATATGGTCGGTGTCGCGCAGCTCGTCGCGGCAGACCTCCGCCAGCCTGACCAGGGCATGGTCGCCCACCGCATGGCCGTGGGTGTCGTTGATCGCCTTGAACCGGTCGATGTCCAGCATCAGCACCGACACCGCCCGGCCATAGCGGCGCAGCCGCGCCATCTCGACCTCCGCCAGTTCCAGGAAGCGGCGGCGGTTGTTCAGCCCGGTCAGCGGATCGGTGGTCGCCATGCGGCGCAGCTCGCTCTCCACCCGCTTGCGTTCCGACACGTCGCGGATCACGGCGGTGAACAGCAGGCCGTGGGCATGGTGCAGCTTGGCGATCGACACCTCCGCCGGGAATTCCTGGCCGTTGGCGGTCAGGCCCAGGACCTCCCGGCGGTTGGTCATCACCCGGGCCTGAAGCTCCGACACGCTGAAATCGGCGATGTGCGCGTCATGGTCCGGCCGGAAGCGTTCGGGGATCAGCAGCGACAGCGGACGGCCCAGGATGTCGTCGGCGTCATAGCCGAACAGGCTTTCCGCCGCCCGGTTGAACAGGGTGATGTTCAGGTTGGCGTCGGTGGTCAGGATGGCGTCCTGCGCCAGCCCGATGATGCCCTGCAGCCGCTCCTCCGACAGGCGCAGCTCCTCCTCCAGCCGCTTGCGGGCCATGGCGTGCTGGACGGCGCGCCACATCAGCGGCCCGTCGGTCTGTCCCTTGACCAGATAGTCCTGCGCGCCGTGGGCCAGGATATCCAGTGCGAAATCCTCGTCGTCGTAGCCGGTCAGCACCACCAGCGGCAGCGACGGCGCGTCGGCATGCAGGCGGGTCACCGTCTCCAGCCCGAAACTGTCGGGCAGCGACAGGTCGAGAAGCACGACGTCGCAGGCGTTGCGGTGCAGCCACGCCCGCGCCTCCTTCAGCGAGGTGGCGCGCGCCACGCTGGCGCGGCGGGCATAGGGCGTCAGCGACCGGGTGACCAGCCGCGCGTCGGCATCGTCATCCTCGACCAGCAGGATGGCGGTGCGGCCGTCCTCCCGATCGGACATGCTGGATAAGAGCGGCTTGCGGGACAAGGCGATGGACATGGCGGACCTCCCTCACCGCGGCAGCCGGACGACGCGGAACCAGTATTCCTCGATGCTCTTCACCGCATCGAAGAAGGCGTCCATGTCCATCGGCTTGGTGATGAAGCTGTTGGCGCCCAGCAGATAGCTGGCGTTAACGTCGCGGTCGACGTCGGATGTGGTGAGGATCACCACCGGAATGGTCTTCAGCTCGTCGTCCGCCTTCATTTCCTGCAGCACTTCGCGGCCGTCCATCCGCGGCATGTTCAGGTCGAGCAGGATCAGGTCCGGGCGGGCGGCGGCGCCGAAGGAGCCCTGGCGGCGCAGATACTCCATCGCCTCCACCCCATCGCGGACATGGGAGACGTTGCACAGGATCCGCCCGTCGCGCAAAGCGCGCTTGGCGAGGCCGGCGTCGGCCGGATCGTCCTCGACCAGCAGGATCTCGAAGGGGGTGGTCAGGTCCTGCATCACGGGAATCCTCGGAAGGCGGGAGTGGGCAGATGGATGGAAAAAACGCTGCCGAGGCCGGGGCTGGAGACGACGGTGATGCGGCCGCCCAGCCGCTCCACCATCTTGCGGGCGATGGCCAGGCCCATGCCGGTGCCGGGATGCTCGTCCCGCGAATGCAGGCGCCGGAACACCTCGAAGATCTGGTCGCGGTAACGCGGGTCGATGCCGATGCCGTTGTCGCGCACGTCGATCACGTCATGGCCGTCGACCCTCCGGTGGGAGACATGCACCTCCGCCGCGCGGTCGGGATGGCGGTATTCGACGGCGTTGCCGATCAGCACGATGAAGATCTCGCGCAGGCGCCGTTCGTCGCCCTGCACATCCGGCAGGTCCGCCGCCGTCACGGTGGCCCCCGCTTCGGCGATGCGCCGCTTCAGCGCCGTCAGGGCGGCCTTCAGCGCGTCGCCCGCCGCCGCGACGCCGCCGCCCAGCGGCACCCGGTCCTCCGCCAGGAACAGCTGGACGTCGCGCAGCAGCATCTTCAGCCGTCCGGCACCCTCGACGATCTCGCGGATGAAGCCCTCGCTCTCGTCGTCCAGCCTGCCCTTCAGCTGCTTCTCCAGAAGCTGGGCATAGCTGGCGATGGCGCGCAGCGGCTCCTGCAGGTCATGGGCGGCGGCATAGGCGAACTGTTCCAGCTCGTTCTTGGTGCGGCCAAGCTCGGCGGTGCGCAGGTCGACCTGCCGTTCCAGCGAATACCGGCGGCTGACCGCCATGAAGGTGATCGCCTCCGTCAGCAGGGCCAGCAGCAGGAAGGCGGCCTGGAACCCACGGAAGGCCGGGTCGGCATGGGCGAGCCCCTCCCAGCTGCTGCGCGGAGCCAGCGCCAGATCCCACTGGCCTTCCGGCAGGTTGATCCCCTCGACCAGCGGGTCGTTCCTCAACGCCAGGGCATCGCCGGCCACCGGCTGCCCGGCATCGGTCACCAGGGCGAAGGTCAGATGCGGCGGCACCCGGTCGAACCGCACCTCCTTCAGAACCGCGTCGACATCGAACACCAGCCCGACCGCACCCCAGGGCTTGGCCGGCCCCCCCTTATCCAGCCCGTAGACGATCTGGCGGGCGATCAGCCCCCGCCCGCCCTGCAGCAGGCCGACCGGGCCGTGGATGGTCACATCGCGGCTGATGATCGCCCGCTGCACCGTCTCCGCGAAGCCCGGACGGGCGTCCTTCAGCAGGTCGTTGCCAAGGACCCTCTCGTTGCCTTCGACCGGATAGACGATGCGGACCACGAAATCCGGGGCGGCGGAAATGTTGCGCACCCCCACCACCGAGCGCCGCAGGCTCTCCGCATAGCGCGGGAACTGGTCGGCGAAGTTGCCGGCGCCCGATGCAACCTCGACGAAGGCGGTCAGGCCGCGGACCAGGGCGAGACGCTCGTTCAGTGCGCTGGACAGGGTGCTGGCCAGCGAAGAGGCGGTCAGCGCCGCGCTGGCGCGGTATTCGGCCACCAGGACGCGGACATAGACGTCGCCCATCCAGAGATAGCTCAGCACCAGCACCAGCGTCACCGCCGCCTGGACGGCGGCGAGCTTCCAGATGCGCCGTCCGTCGGACAGCAGCCGGCGCAGAAGGACCGGAAGCGGCGGGCGCATGGCGGACGATTGCTGCACCGTCATGGCGGGCTCGGCGCCTCCCCG
This sequence comes from Azospirillum oryzae, assembly GCF_008364795.1. Lineage (GTDB taxonomy): Bacteria > Pseudomonadota > Alphaproteobacteria > Azospirillales > Azospirillaceae > Azospirillum > Azospirillum oryzae. The sequence continues at coordinate 720,903 of NZ_VTTM01000001.1, forward strand.
CCCGTCTCTCCCTGTGCATCCAGGGCCGGCAGGACCATGCGGAACAGGCTGCCGCAGGGACGCCCGTCCTCATCGCGCAGGTCGTCCGCCTCATCGGCAGGAGGGTCGTCGACCCACAGCCGGCCGCCGTGATGCTCGACGATCTTCTTGCAGACCGCCAGACCGACGCCGGTGCCCTCATATTCGTCACGGCGGTGCAGGCGCTGGAAGATGCCGAAGACCCGCTCGCGGTCCTCGGCGGCGATGCCGATGCCGTTGTCGCGGATGTCGATCCGCCAGACCGCGGCGCCGTCCTGCCGGTCCGCCGCCATGGCGACGCGCACGATGGGCGGACGGCCCGGCGCGCGGTACTTCACCGCGTTGCCGATCAGGTTCTGGAACAACCGCATCAGCTCGTTGTCGTCGCCGGCCACCGCCGGCGCCACACCATCTCCGGCCGTCATCGGCGGCGCGCCGTCGCCGGCCATATCGACGGTCACCGTGGCGCCGGCATCCTGCACCGCCACCTCCAGGTTCAGCAGGGCGAGACGCAGCGGCTCCTCCAGCGGCACCGGCCGGAAAGGCTTGGCCTTGCGCCCGACCCGCGAATATTCCAGCAGGTCGACGATCAGCCGATCCATGCGCTGGGCGCCGTCGCGGGCGAAGTCGATGCACTCCCGCGCCTCCTCGTCCAGCGATTTGCCCAATCCCCGCTCCAGCAGGGTCAGGTAGCTGGTGATGACGCGTAGGGGCTGGCGCAGGTCGTGCGAGGCGACGTAGGCGAAGGCCTCCAACTCGGCGTTGGAGCGTTCAAGCTCCCGCGTCTTGCGGCGAAGGGCGTCGGCGGCAAGGCAGCGTTCGGTGATGTCGTGGACCAGCGACATCAGCATGGTGCGGCCATGCACGACGATGTTGCTGATATAGACCTCGACATCGCGGACCTCGCCGGAGGCCAGCCGGTGGCGGAACTGGAAATGCCGCTGCCCGGCGCTGCCCGCGTGATGCAGGTCCCGCTCCACCACGCTGCGCGGGGCGGCGTTGATGTCCTGGACATGCATGCTGCGCAGCCGGTCGAGCGGGTAGCCGTAGAACTCCGCCGCCGCCGGGTTGGCGTCGACGATCCGCCCGTCGGCCGGGTCGACCAGCAGCTTGACCGCGCAGCTGGCAACGAAGATCTGCTCGAACAGCTGCTGCCGTTCCAGCAGCGCCTGTTCGGCATGCTTGCGCTCGCTGATGTCCATCACGGCGCCGACGATGCCGGCCGGCTTGCCGCCGGTCCGGCAGTAGACCGCCTTGGAGAACAGCACGTCGCGCAGCGTCCCGTCGGCGCAGCGCAGCTGCGTCTCGTAGCTCTGCGGCTTCTGGTCGGCCAGCAGGGCCTTGTCCACCGCCTCGTCGGCCTCGGCGATGTGCGGCGGGGCGAGATCGAAGACGGTGCGGCCGAACAGCGCCTGCCGGTCGATGCCCATCCAGCGTTCGAAGGCACTGTTGGCGTCGACGTAATGGCCCATCACGTCCTGTACGAAGATCGGCACCGGCACCGTGTCCAGCAGCACGCGCTGGAAACCGGCGCGGTCGTTCAGCGCCTGTTCGGCGCGCCAGCGGACGGTGACGTCCTCCACCACCCAGACATAGCCGCGGTCGGAATCGCCCGCCTTCACCGATCGGCCGATCAGACGGCAGCGGATGTCGGCGCCGTCGGCGCGGCGCATCACCACCTCCTCGTCGAACTGGCCGCCGGCCTGCATATACGGATAGGCGCGCCGGCCCAACTCCTCGAACACCCGGTCGTCGCCGTAGATGACGCGGGCGCTGCAGCCGACCATGTCCTCCAACCGGTGCTGGAAGGTGGCGGCCACCGACTGGTTGACACGGCGGATCACCCGGTCGCGGTCGACCAGCAGGACGCCCACCGGCGCGTTGTCGAGAATGGCGTCCAGCTGCAGGCGGCTTTCGGCCAGTTCCTCCTCGATCCGTTTGCGGGCGGTGATGTCGACATGGGTGCCGATCATGCGGAACGGACGGCGCTCCTCGTCCCAGGTCACCACCCGGCCGCGGTCGAGAATCCAGAGCCACGCTCCCGATTTGGTGCGGACCCGGTGCTCGCATTCATAGACCGGTCGCTCGCCGGACAGATGCGCCGCCAGCACGGACTCGACCAGCGGCAGGTCCTCGGGATGCACGCGGGAGCGCCAGAATTCGACATGCGGCGGCACCTCGCCCGGCGTGAAGCCCAGCATCGTCTGCCATCGCGGGCTGTACCACACCGCGCCGCTGGCCATGTCCCAATCCCACAGCCCGTCGCCGGCGGCGTCGGTCGCCTGATACAGGCGCGGAACCGCCGATGCCTGCCGGCCGCGCCGCCAGCGCAGGCGGGTACGGAGCGTCCTTCCGGTCCCCGGCATGGCGTTCGACGACCCGGTATCGGAGGGGCCGGCGACCGGCTGGAGGCGGCTCGACCGGGGAGCGCCCTGCTCGGGACACTCCATCGGGGGGGACAAGGTTGTGGTGTTGACCATGGATGCGGCCGGCTCTCGATTCCGTGCAAGCGGCGGGATACGTGAGCGAGCACAGGATCCCGGCGACAAGCCTAATAACACCCCTTCACTCCCTAAGGACTCCCTTGCAAAATTGTCACAGAGGAGCACACCTCAACCTAGGGAATGGAGAAGACACGCAAAATTCCGTGCCGAACATTGTTGGTGGGGCGTCGGACACTGCCGGAACTGTTCAGGCGGCCACGTCGACCGGCGGACGATCCTTCGTGGCGATTTCGACGGCCCGGACAAAGTCGCGCGACATCGTCTCGCCATCAAAGGCGAGATGGATGCGGTTATGCTCCACCGCCTTGACCGCGACCGTCGCCTCGGCGCCGTAGCGGTCGAAGCGCAGCTTGCCGGTGGCGCCCGCCAGGGAACGGCCGTCGGTGGCCGTCACCGGGTCGATCATGGCGCCGCCGATCGACAGGTTGCGCACGGTCACCGCCAGACGGTCGCCGTCGATCAGCAGCGTCCCCGTCTCGTCCACCTGATAGCGCGGCTTGCGCCGGCGGTCGGCGTCGCCGGTGGAGGTGCGGACGATGCGGACCAGCACCTTGCGCAGACTCTCGATGGAGCGGGCGACGTCGCCGGAGCCGTGCTTGACCTGCGTCGCCTGCTCGCCGGTGCGGTCGGCCTCCTCAGACACCGCAGCGATGCGGAACGACACCTCCTGCGCCGCGGTGGAGGTCTCCACCACGTTGCGGCTGATCTCCTGGGTGGCGGCCGACTGCTCCTCCATCGCCGCGGCGATCGAGCCGGCGATGTGGTCGATTTCGGCGATGGTCTGGCCGATCTCCTCCACCGCCTGCACCGCCTGATCGGTCACCGACTGGATGGCGGTGATCTGGCGGGTGATCTCTTCGGTGGAGGCGGCGGTCTGGTTGGCGAGGTTCTTCACCTCCTGTGCAACGACGGCGAAGCCCTTGCCAGCCTCCCCCGCCCGCGCCGCCTCGATGGTGGCGTTCAGCGCCAGCAGATTGGTCTGGCCGGCGATGGACTGGATCAGGTTCACCACCTCGCCCACCTTCGCCACGGTCTCCGACAGGGAGCGGATGGTGGCCTGGGTGTGGTGGCCGCTTTCCACCGCACGGCGGGTAACCGCGCTGGAATGGGCGATCTGCGAGGAAATCTCGCGGATCGAGGCGGCAAGCTGCTCGCTGGCGGCGGCGACGGTCTGGGCGTTGGCCAGCGCCTGGCCCGCAGCCGACGCCACGGTCTGGGCGTTGATGCTGACCCGCTCGGCCGAACCGGACATGCCTTCGGCGTCATTGGCCATGGCGCCGGTGCGCTGGGCCACCTCCTCCACCGCGCGGCCGGCCTCGCGCTCCACGGTGGAGGCCATGGCCTCCAGCGCGCGGCGCCGCTCCTCGTCGGCATGGCGGGCGCGTTCGACGCGCTCCTGCACGGCGTAGCACAGCCGGGCCTTCAACCCGCGCAGCTGCCCGGCGATGGGATGGAACTCGACCGCCGCCGGCAGGTCGATGATGTGGGCCTGGTCGTTGCGGGCGATGGCGTCGAAATCGGCCGAGAAGTCGGCAAGCGGCCGCCGCACGGTGCGCAGCAGCATGAAGCCGCAGAGCACGGCCGCCACCAGCACCGCCAGCCCGGCGGCCACCGCGAAGACCAGATGCCAGCGGAAATCCGCCAGCGCCCCCTCATATTCGGTTCGGGCCACGGTCAGCTGCAGTTGCAGCAGGTCCTTGTTGGTCCGGAAGGCGGCCTCGAACAGCGGATCGATGCGGTCGCGGACCAGCACCTCCAGCCGCAGCGAATCGCCCTGGCGCGCCAGCTCGACCGCCGGCTTCAGCCCGTCGTTGAAGAAGGCGGCGCGCTGTTTGGCGAAACGCTCGGCCAGCTCCTTCTCCTCGGGCGTCAGGTAGGTGGTGAGATAGTCCGCCCACAGCCGGTCGATGGTGGCGGCATTGGCGAAGATGCGCTGCTCGCGGCCGGCCATCACCTTGGGATCGGTGCCGTCGCGGGCGTCGATGATGAGGTGCTGCAGCGTCTGCACATTGTCGCGCATATGGTCCAGGATCTCGCCGATCTGCACGGCGGGAACCGTCCGGTCCTCATACACCGTCTTCAGCGAGGCGTTGCTGTCGGACATGCCGCGCAGCGTGACGCCGCCAACCACCAGCATCGACAGGACCATGAAGGCGAAGATCAGGGTCAGCCGCCCGGTTATGCTGGTCATCCAGCGCCGCAGCCTCGCGGCGCCGCCCCGCGCCACCGCCTGTCCGTCGCGCACCATCACATGGCCCGCCCGTCCTTCGCGGATGTCGGCATAGAGCCGTTCCGTCGCCGCCACCTGCTCGCGCGACGGCTTGGTGCGGATGGAGATGAAGCCGGTCACCGTCCCGTCCTCCACCACCGGCGTGACGTTGGCGCGGACCCAGTAGAAGTCGCCGGTCTTGGTCCGGTTCTTCACCAGCCCTTCCCACGGCCGCCCGTCCTTGATCGTCGCCCACAGGTCGGCGAAAGCCTCCTTCGGCATGTGGGGATGGCGGATCAGGTTGTGCGGAGCCCCGATCAATTCGTCTTCGGCATAGCCGCTGATGTCGACGAAGGCCTTGTTGACGAAGGTTATGCGGCCGCCCGTGTCGGTTCGCGACACCAGCAGCACGCCGTCTTCCATCTCGATTTCGCGGTCGGTGATCGGTTCATTGAGACGCATGGACGGAACCTCGTCGGGCAGGGGGCAGGTTCGGCAGCGCAATGGGAGAGCCACCGGGATGCGGACCAGGGGAACACAACGCCACCGGAAGGAAGGCATGGTTCGGCACAGCTAACGGAATGGAGTTTCGTCTACTCTGGGTAGGCACCGCCCCGCACTGATGCAGATCAAGTCAGCAAGAGGTGTGCCATGCACGCGCGGCCGGCCGAAAAGTGGACTTCCGGGATAACCCCTATGGACGGCAACGCCCGAGGGGACGGCGGGCTGCCGCCGTCCGGCGGCGTCATATGCATTCAGCGTCGCAGTTTGCGAGAAAAAGCGCGGGTTAGCCACCGGATTGCCAGATTGCAAAGGATCGGATGGCGGCCAGAGAATAGAACCGGCTTCGTCAGCGAAACTTCATAAAAGAAAAGCCCCTCTCTCGACTTGAGGGAGGGGCTTTCAACACTGCGACAATTCGCCGCAGCATTTGCGGGTATGTAATATAGACGCGGCGCGATCAGGACTTCGCCATCAGCTGTTCCAGCCAATGGATGTCGTAATTGCCGTCGATGAAGGCCTGCTGGGCGATGATGCGGTCGTGCAGCGGCAGCGTGGTCTGGATGCCGCCGATCACATATTCCTCGATCGAGCGGCGCAGGCGCATCAGGCACTCGTTGCGGGTGGTGCCGTGGACGACCAGCTTGGCGATCAGGCTGTCGTAATGCGACGGCACGCGGTAGCCGTCATACAGCGCCGAATCGACGCGCACGCCCAGGCCGCCCGGCGCGTGATAGCCGTCGATCTTGCCCGGCGACGGCATGAAGGTCTCCGGGTTCTCGGCGTTCACCCGGCATTCGATGGCATGGCCTTCGAAGCGGATGTCCGACTGGCCGTAGCCCAGCGGCGCGCCAGCGGCGACGCGGATCTGCTCGCGCACCAGATCGATGCCGGTGATCATCTCGGTGATGGTGTGTTCGACCTGCAGGCGGGTGTTCATTTCGATGAAATAGAACTGCCCGTCCTCGTAGAGGAACTCCATCGTGCCGACGCCGCGATAGCCGATGGCCGCCGCCGTCTTCGCCGCCAGATCGCCGATGAAGGCGCGCTGTTCGGCGTTCAGCGCCGGGCTCGGCGCTTCTTCGATCACCTTCTGGTGCCGGCGCTGGACCGAGCAGTCGCGCTCGCCGAAATGCACGCAGGTGCCGTGGGTGTCGCCCAGGAGCTGGATCTCGATGTGCCGCGGGTGGCCGAGATACTTCTCCAGATAGACCTCGTCGTTGCCGAAGGCGGCGCGCGCCTCGCCACGGGCCAGCTGATAGGCTTCCTTCAGCTGGTCGGGGTTGCGGGCGACCTTCATGCCCTTGCCGCCGCCGCCCGCCGCCGCCTTGATCAGCACCGGATAGCCGGTCTCGTGGGCGACCTTCTCCGCATCTTCCAGCGACGTCACCGGACCGTCGGAGCCGGGCACCACCGGCAGCCCCTGTTCCATCACCGTCTTCTTGGCGGTGACCTTGTCGCCCATGATCCGGATATGCTCCGGCGTCGGGCCGATGAAGGTGAAGCCGTGCTCCTCCACCATCTCCGCGAACTGGGCGTTTTCCGACAGGAAGCCGATGCCGGGATGGATGGCGTCGACATTGGTGATCGACGCCGCCGACAGGATGGCCGGAATGTTGAGGTAGCTGTCGCGCGCGGACGCCGGGCCGATGCACACGCTTTCGTCGGCGAGGCGGACGTGCATGGCGTCGGCGTCGGCGGTGGAATGCACCGCCACGGTCTGGATCCCCATCTCGCGGCAGGCGCGGTGGATGCGCAGAGCGATCTCACCACGGTTCGCGATCAGGACCTTTTCGAACATCGCCAAGGGAATGCCCCGCTTACTCGATGATGAGGAGAACTTCGCCGAACTCGACCGGCTGGGCGTCGGACACCAACACCTCGGCGACGGTGCCGCCGCGCGGGGCCTTGATCGGGTTCATGACCTTCATCGCCTCGATGATCATGATGGTCTGGCCGGCCTTGACCACGTCGCCCGGACGGACGAAGGGCGTGCCGCCCGGCTCGGCCGCCAGATAGGCGGTGCCGACCATTGGCGAGGTCACCGCCCCCGGATGGTTCACCGGCTTGCCCGCCGGAGCCGCCGCGGCGGCGACCGGGGCGGCCGCCAGGACCGGGGCTGCCTGGACGGCGACCGTCTGGGCGGCGGTCGGGCGGGTGACGCGGATGCGCTTTTCGCCCTCGGCGAACTCGATCTCGCTCAAGCCCGTCTCACGCAGGAGGTCCGCCAGCTTGCGGACCAGATCGCCGTCGATGTCGAAGCTCGCCATGATGTCAGTCGTTCCCGTTTCCTTAATCGCGGTCGATGATGTTCGCGATGGCGTCAAGCGCCAGAAGATACCCGTGCGGCCCGAACCCGCAGATCATCCCCCTCGCCACCGGCGAGATGTAGGAATGATGGCGGACCGGCTCGCGCTTGAAGATGTTCGACAGATGGACCTCGATCACCGGCAGCTCCGACAGGATCAGGCTGTCCATGATCGCGACCGAGGTGTGGGTGTAGGCGCCGGCGTTGATGACGATGCCGTCATTCTCCGTGCGCGCCTGCTGGATCCACGAGACCAGTTCGCCTTCGTGGTTGGACTGCCGGAAATCCACGGTCAGACCCAGCTGATCGGCACGCTCGTGGCAGGAGGCCTCCAGGTCGTCCAGGGTCATCGACCCGTAGATTTGCGGCTCCCGCACGCCCAGCATGTTGAGGTTCGGCCCGTTGAGGACCAGAATCGACGCGTCGATGGCCACGGCCCGCGCCCCTTTTCCATGATCGAAACCGCGCGTTTATAGCACGAAGCACCGTCCTGTCCATGGCGACGGGGGCCTATGGCGCGGAAAAGCGCGGCATCAGGCCGGAAAATCACCCCGCCACCCCAAAGACCGTGCGAAACCGAGGGAAATCAGGGATGAGGCCGAACCGTGTGGGCGGCCAGCAGCTGGCGGTAGACCCCCTGCTGTTTCAGCGTCTTCAGCCCGTCGTTGAAGGCGGCGACCATCGCTTCCGCCCCCGGCGTGGCGCGCCCCACCACCAGATGCAGGGTCACCGAGGCGAAGGGCTGCTCCGATATCCGGATTTCTTCGGTCAGACCGGCACGGGCGATGACCGCGGCGGCGCTGTATTCGTCGATCACCAGGGCATCGGCCCGGCCGGCCGCCACCATGCGCATGCAGGCGCCGAGGTCCGACGGCGTGTGACGGGTCAGCCGCCCCAGCTGCACCAGCTCTTCCAACTCGGCCGGCAGGGCGTAGCCGACCGGCTGGCAGACCGTCCGCCCGCGGAAGTCCGTCACGCCGTCGGAGCCGCCGCCGCCGGCGCCGCCGCGGCCATGGAACTCCATCGCCGACCGCCTCGACAGATAGACGAACTGCCGCACCTCGACCACCGGGTCGGAGAACAGCACCTCACGCTCCCGTTCGGGCGTGCGGACATAGGGGAAAGTGGCAAGGAAACGGCCCAAGACCACGCCGTCATAGCCGCGCTTCCACGGCATGAAGCGCACATCGTACCGGCGTCCGCCGACCGCGAAGGCCTGGCGGACCAGTTCCGTCACCAGACCGCCGCCCGGCAAATCCTCGCCGGTATAGGGGGCGTAATCATTGCCGGTCACCAGATCAAGCCCGGTGTAGGGCGCCGGCGCCGGGGCCATGTCGGAGCCCGTGCGGGAATGCGCCTCCAGCGCCGATGGCCGAACCGGCGCCGCGCACAGCAGCAGCCCGGCGATGACGGCGCCCAGCGCCGTCCGCCCCCGCCCGCCCGCAATGCCGCCTGCCGATTCCCGCAAGTCCACTGGCCGCCCACCGGTTAGGTCCCGCACCGCCGTCCGGCGGTGGAGCGCAGATCTAACGACCCATCCGTTGCGCTGTAAAGGGCGGCCGAGGTCCTATGCGGCCCGCGGTCATTCCGCCGCGGCGGCCGGGCCCGGCGCGGCTTCCCGGGCGCGGCGACCGGCGGGATCGGTATAGAGGTCGTTGACACGCTGGACATGCACCGCCGTCGCCTCGCGGATGGCGAAGATCGCCCTGCGCGCCCGCCCGCCCCAGCCGGCCGGCTGCTTGGCGAAGATCGAACGGAAGAAGCGCGTGTTCTTCAGGAAGGCCGCCCTCAGGTCCAGGTCGACGTCGCCGAAGCGGTCGCTCAAGGACAAGGCGATGCGGCGGGCGAAGAACTGGCGGATCTTGAAATGCCCGGCCAGGAACAGCCCGCCCAGCAGCACGGCGGTGCCGATCAGGTGCAGCGGCAGCCCGCCGTCGGCATTCTCGAACATCCAGCCGACGAAAGCGCCGAAGCCGCCGCCGACCGTCTGCACCACCGTCCCCAGCAACGCCAGCAGCAGCGCCCCCCAGACCGCGTCGCCGGTCAGCACGCGGCGGCGCCACGTCGCCATCGCCTCGCGCAGCTTGGGCAGCACCTCGCCCTCCAGCTCCTTGGTCAGGCTGTCGATCGAGCCGATGATGCGATAGGCGCGGGCGACCTCCACCTCGTTGATGCGGGTGTGGATCTCGGCAAGGTCGTGGTCGCGGCGCGCCTCGTAGCGGGCGCGGCGGCCGTCATCCTGGATGTCAACGGCGGAGCGCTGGTCGTAGATGGCGTAGAAGCGGCCCGACACCAGCCCGGCCTGGGCGATGGCACGCTGCCAGGCGCCGAACACCGCCTCCAGATTGTCCTCCTTGGCCGTGGTGTCGACCTGATTGAGGATGTAGCAGACCTTGCGGGCGTCGGCGCGGTTGACCGTCTTGGCGACCAGATGGCGCAGCGTGTCCTGCATGGCGCCCGGTTCCGGATGGCGGGCGTCGAAGAAGACCAGCACGAGGTCCGACAGCTCGACGATATGGTCCACCAGCCGCAGGACCGAGCGGCGCTGGTCGTCGGCGTCGAAGCCCGGGGAATCGATGAAGATCTTGCCCTTGGTCCGCGGGCCGGCCAGCGTCTTCAGCTGTAGGTAGTTGTCGATCCGCTTGCCCTCGCCGGCCGCGACCTTCTCGATCTCGTCGGCGATGCGGTAGAAGGGAAAGCGCGGGTCGGCGTTCAGCGCGGTGCCGGGCAGCGCCTCCTTGCGGGTTTCCGGCCCGTGGCAGATGACGGTGAACTTGTCGTCGACCGCCTGGTTGCCGGTGTTCTGCAGCACCTCGCCCAGATAGCCGTTGAGGAAGGTCGACTTGCCGGCCGAAAAGGTGCCGAGCACTGCGACCATCGGCCACCAGGGGATGCGGGTGGTGAGCGATTCATAGCGGTCGATCAGCCCAAGCCCGGCCAGGATGCGGTCGAAGGCGCGGAAGGTCGGAAGGACCGGCAGCAGGTTGGGGTTTTCCGCGCGCAGATGGGCATCCAAGGCCGCAAGGCGCTGCTGAAGGGCTTGCCGGGGGGTCATGGGCGGGCGAATTCCACTGTTGCACGGGCCGGGAAGACGGGCCGGGAAGAGGACGGCGGCCCGAATTAGGACGGGCTTTCTCTAGCACGGGCGGGACCGGCACCGGACATGAAATCTCCCTCATCATCCATGCGGAGACTCCGGCCGGGCCGTTCGGCGGATCGTTTGGCGGGGGACCGTTTGGCGGGGGAACGGCGGGGGGCGGGAACAAGGGGGGCGATCTTTGCGTTCCCTCGCGATGGACGACACCGACGGCGACCGCGACAGTCCTTCCGCCTCCGTGCCCGCCGGGCCGGAGCCCGAGCATCGGCTGACCGCCGAAGAACTGGCATTCCTGCTGCGCGACCCGATGCTGCAGGCGCGCGAGGCGGAGCGCGCCGCCCGCTCCAACCGCAGCCGCACCGAACGCCGCGCCGCCGACCCAGCCTATGCCGAGCGGCTGCGCGCCGGCGACCGCGAGCGCCAGCGGCGGCGGCGCCTGCGCGACTCCATCGGCCGTCCCGAACCGCCGGAGCAGCCGGCCGCCGCCCTGCCCGACCTGACACTGGCGCAGGCGGCGGAGCGGCTGGTCGACCACCTGAACCGCAACGCCTCCGCCCAGACGGCGCAGCTGCGCGCGCGGCCCGACCGCATCCGCCTTTATGCCGAGGCCTTCGTCGCCTACCGCACCCTGTCGGCCGACGGTGTCCGCCCGACACGCGGCGCGCTGGCCGCCCTGCTGAAGTCGCGTTTCGGCCGCAGCGTCACCCCGTCCCAGGTTCAGAAGCTGCGCGACCATGTGGAGGGGTTTGCGGCCGCCGGCGGTCCCTGGGAAGCAGCGCCAACGTTCCGGGCCAGTGCCCGGAAGGGGAGTGGCGGCAAGGCCGATACGGACGGTCACGCACCACGGCCCCCGCGGCCCTGAATCCGCCGTATCAGGCGCCGATCGGCGCCGTCCGAATATAGTTAATTATATATTAATGATGGTCCGACCAACGTTGCCGGGCCGCGACAGCCGATCGCCGATGCGTGACGCGGTGTATCGGCCTGTCGAACAGAAAGTTGTTCTGCAAGCACCCGAATATTTACCACAACCAGAAGGTTTCTTATCACCATTTGCGGCAGTGCAAACCCTATCCGGTCACGATCGTCGAATTCCTGTAAACAAAAAGCTGTCGACCCAACCATTGGGCGAGCCGGAAGATTCCGGGATTTCCGCAAAAGGGTTGAATGCAGGGATCGGACAAGCCCTTCTGGCATTTGATCCTCATCGCCTGCGGAATAATACAAAGCTGTAACAGCACAACTCTCGCGAATGCTGCGGCACCATCGATGCCTATCGGAATATGGCGGTCGCGCACCAATATTCAAAAGTTTTCTCTTGAACATACCCAAGGAATGTGTGAACAATCTTTTCATTCTCGCAAAGAGAGGCTGCGGAAGACTGGGCATCGGAGACCAATGGACATGAGTGAACCGACGGCGCGCAAAAGAGGACGACGCGGATCGCCGGAATCCTGGTCTGTAGACGCCCATGTCGGGCAGCGCGTGCGGATGCGCCGGACCCTTCTGGGAATGAGCCAGGAAAAACTCGGCGAGGCGATCGGCCTGACCTTTCAGCAGGTTCAGAAATACGAACGCGGCTCCAACCGCATATCGGCCGGAACCCTGTACCGCCTCGGACAGGTTCTGGATGTTCCGGTGAGCTTCTTCTTCGACACCTACAGCGATGCCGACGGCCTGCGCCGCTCGCGCGGCGGCTTTCAGGAGTCGGACGACAACGACACCCAGATCAGCCGGCGCGAGGCGCGGCTTCTGCGCCTATGGCGCGCCGCCCCCTCCCATGTGTCGGACGAGATGCTGTCGCTGCTCTCCGCCCTGTCACCGGAAATCAAGGAGCCGCCGGAAGGCCCCGACGAGGGCGAGGACGGTGATCCCGACTCATCGACGTCCCTGGACCCGATGCAGTCATCCGATGGCGGCAGCAGCCTGGCGGGCAGCGAAATCGTCGCCGTGGCCCCGGAGAGGGAAAACGCCCGCAAGGCCGGCCGCACGGTCCGCAGCGATGCGCTGCGGATCAAGCCGGTGAATTCCGCCGACGGCTCCAGCGAGAGCAAGGCACGCCGCCGTCATGGCGCTGTTTGGGATCCGACCGACATCCTGCGTGCGACCAAACCATCGCCGCGAAGCTGAAGGCGACAGGACGACCGACAGGACTCCAGCATGTCATCCGCACATCAAAAAGGCTCCGCATCGATCGATGCGGAGCCTTTTTGCATGAAATGACGCACCCAGTGTGACGGCTGTGACGGCTGGCAGGCAACCCGTCGGTTGCTGTCCCGTCGGCCGCCAACCCGTCGAACGGATGCCTACCAGCTGCGAACCGGGCCGACGTCGAGATGGACGAAGCCGCTGCGCGGGTAGTAACCGACGCCGCCCGACTGCATCGCCTTCGCCATCTCCGAGATGGCGCGCAATTGGGTGTCGGGCAGGCGGATGTCGATGGCCATCCCGCGGGTGTGATAGCTTTCCTTCGCCACACCGCGCGACCGGCGCCGCGCCATCGCATTGGTGCGGCGGGAGCGGTAACCGCAGATCACTTCGAACGGATCGTCCGACCCGACGCTCTGGTGAACACGGGCGAGCAGGTCGAACAGGCGCGGATCGTAGCGGCAGACCTGCTTGGCCCGATGGTCGCGCAGCAGCACGTCCAGCTTGCGCAGCACATCCGGCTTGTAATGGCCGTCGGCCCAATAGACGCCGTCGAACCGCTCTTGCGTGTTGATGTTGTGCAGGCTGATCCGCCGGACGCTGCCGGCAAGGGGAGCGGCCTCCGCGCTGCCCGACCCCAACAAGACCGGTGCCGTCGCCACACCCGTCGCCACGCTGGTGGCAACCCCCGTCATCAGTCCCGAAGCGGCCGGAAGGGCCGACGTCACCGCCGCGGCGGCAAAACCCAGGAACCCGCGCCGACCGATGGCCGGAGCGGCACGCTCGTCATCCCCCAAATGCATCCCCGAACCTCGTCGTTTTACGTTTTTGGCCGTTCTACGCTGTGGCCGTTCGGCGTTTGGCGGGTCGCGTGGCGCCCGCGGCTGGTATAACCTTATGACCAACGCTGGTCCGAAGCGTCCCGTCTGGTGTGAATCGTCTCCGGACGGATATCCGTATAAGGAAGGTCATCGGTCGAGGCAACCAAAAAATTTTGCACTGTGACCTTCTTGCATAGGCAGGTCATAGGACGGCGGCAGGAAGATCACACCGGGAGAATGATCGACGGAATTTCGCGCCGCACGCCTCGCCTTCCATTATTGCGTTGCATAAATTGTTCGAAAGGGCGGCGGCGCGTTCATTCGTACGCACAGCCTGCCCACTGTGACAGAGGGTATCCGACATGACCGTTTCCGCCGACCTCCGCAAGCCCCGCAAGCTGGCCATGCTGGCGCTCGCTGCCGCATCGGCGCTGGCGCTGCTTGGCGTCGGCCCCGCGGACGCCCTGCCCTACCGCGACACGCTGACGCAATGGGCCGACCGGCTGGACGCCGCCGCCGTGGAGCTGGACCGCAACCCGGTGCAGCCCTCCACCCGGATCGGCGAAGGCGGCCTGATGAAGCTCGGCAGCAGCGGCGAGCGCGTCGGCCGGCTGTCGCAGCGCCTGGTCGAACTCGGCCTGCTGTCGGCGGACAAGGTGTCGGAGGTCTTCACCGCCGACATCGACCGTGCGGTCAAGGCCTTCCAACTCGCCCAGCGGATGAAGCAGGACGGGCTGGTGGGCGCCGGCACCCGCGCCGCCCTGGACCGCACGCCGGCCGAGGCCGCGGCGCTGATGCGGCAGAGTGCCGTCGCCATGCGCAGCTTCCGCGACACCGCCCCCGACAATGTCCTGGTGGTGAACCTGACCGACCAGACCACCACGCTGGTGCGCGGCGGGGAGGAGGAGCTGACGATGCGCGCCATCGTCGGCCGGCCATCGCGCGAGACGCCGCTGCTGACCGACCGCATCACCCACGTCATCGTCAACCCGACCTGGACCGTGCCGCCCACCGTCCTGAAGGAAGACAAGCTGCCGATGCTGCGGGCCAAGGGCGTGCCCGGCATCCAGAATGCCATCGTCTATCTCGATGGGCAGGAGGTGGCGCCGGAAACGGTCGACTGGCACGACGTCACGCCCGGCCGGGTCCGCATCGTGCAGCAGCCGGGCGACCACAACGCGCTCGGCCGGTTCCGCTTCAACCTGACCAACCCCTACGACATCTATCTGCACGGCACCAACGAGCCGCGGCTGTTCGCCCGCGAGCTGCGCTCCATCAGCTCCGGCTGTGTCCGGCTGGAAGACCCGCGCCGGCTGGCCGAGCTGCTGCTGCAGGGATCCAGCGTGACCCCGGAGCGGATCGACCGCATGCTGAGCAAGCCGCAGCCGCAGTGGGTCAAGCTGCCCACGCCGATGCCGGTACAGTTCGTCTATTGGATCGCCACGGTCGAGGCCGACGGCGCCGTCCGTCTGCATCCGGACATCTACGACCGCCTGGACGACGTGCCGGTCGGCGCAGCCGCCCCGGCGGTGGAACCGGCGCCCGGCTCGCTTCCGGCCGTCGCGCCCGCGACCGCCCCGGCGACCACCCCGGCAGTGACGCCGGCCGACACCGGCCGCGCCGCCATGCCCGAGGGCACGAGCGGCACGGCCGGCGGTATGGTGGAGAAGTCCCGCGTCTGAGGGGCTATCCCCGGCGACGCGTCTTCTTGCTGCGGTTGGGCGGCACGGCGGTGGAGGCCGCTTCCTCCGGCGTCGGCCAAACCTCCCGGTCGCCGCGCATAGGGATGCCCATCTCTTCACCCTGGTCGGCAAGGCCGGGCTGTTCGCCCTGATTGGCGATGCTCAGCACCGGCTCCACCGGCTCGGTCCGCATCGCGGTCGCTTCCGGACCGCCGGCCGGGTTGGGCTTCAGCGTGTCGCGGTAATTGTCCTGGATCGCGATCTCCTCGCTGGCCAGTTCCCAATGGGCGGCGTCGCGGCCTTCCGGCCGGCCTTCGCCTTCCCAAATCTCATGCGCGCGCCGACGGATGCGGCTTTCCAAATCCTCGGCCATACGGGTCGTCTCCATTCACGGGTGGGCCTTCCAAGGGGGAAAGCGGAGCGGCCGGCGGCGCCCGTTCCGGCGCCCGGCCGCTCCGCCAGTCCCCTTATGAACCCCTTCGCTCCCCCACCGGTTCCGACACGCCTCTTCACAGGCCTTTGCCCCCGCCCCGGGCATGCCCAGTCGCGGCACCGTTTCCGAACGGCAACGCCCCTGTGAAAAGCGGCGGAGCCGCCACATTTTCGCCGCTTGTCGTTTGAATTAACCCCATCGGGATGATATTGCACCGCCATCAACCGGCGGTCCGCAGATAGTGGCTGGGCCAAGCGACGGGACCGATATGTTGCGCATTTCCTGGCCGAACGCCGCATCCCACAGTTCCAGCCATCGGATGGCCGACAGCCTCCGGGGCCGTGGCCTCGCGCTGGTCCTGCCGGCGTGCGGCCAGGGCTCCCGCGGACTGCTCAAGGCCGCCCTGCTGGCCTGCGCGATCGCCTTGCCCGCCCTGTCCTCCCACGCTGCCGAATCGCCCGCCAAACGCCAGCACGCAGCGAAGGTCGAGCAGAAGGCGCCGGCCCCGGCCGCTGCCCCAGTCGCAGCCGCTGCCCCGGCCGCTGCCGATGGCCCGGTCCTGCAACTGGGCATCTTTTCCCGCGACGGCGACGCCTGGTGGAGCTGGAAGAACCTGCAGCGGCGCGAGCACGACCTGACGGCCGGGATGACCGCCTCGGTCATGCTGCTGGACGGCAAGAGCGAGGCTGGCGGCGTGGCGCTCTACGCCCAGGTCGCCAAGGGCACCGACGCGCGGGCTCTGTGCCGCCGGATCGTCGGTGCCGGTTTCGGCTGCCTTGTCGTCGACCGCCCGGCCCCGGCCGCGACACCGGCGCCCGTCACGCTGGCGCCCGTCACGCTGGCGAAGACCACCCCCGAAAAGGCTGCTCCCGAAAAGAGCGCGACGGCGCCCGTTCCCGACGTTGCCCCCGTGCAGGCGGCAACACCGGCGGAGCCGGCCTTCGTTCCGTCGCCCGCGACCAAGCCGCCGGCCGTGACCGTGGCGGTCGCCCCACCATTGCCCGACGGCAAGCCGCCGCAGCCGGCCGTAGAGCGCGAGCCGGTGACGGCGACGACCACTTCGGTCCTGGCGCCGATCGGCTCCGCCGTCGCCGCTCCGCTGCCGCCGCCGTCCGTCGCCGCAGCCTTGCCGCCGGCCGACGGTCTGGTCATCTACAACGAGGAAGATGCCCGCACCATGGCGGACATCGAGCAGCACAGCCGCCGCAAGGGCCGGCTGCGCTCGGTGATGCCGGATTCGCGCTACGACGTGATGCCGGCGACGCTGAAGCGGGAGAACTGGAACCTCTGCGCCCTGACCTTCGACGACGGGCCGCACCGCACGGTCACCCGTCAGGTTCTGGACATCCTGAACCGCGAGGGCGTGCGCGCCACCTATTTCCCGGTCGGCCGCATCGCCGAACGGCAGGGGGATCTGATCCGCGACTTCGTCGCCGGCGGGCACGAGATCGGCAACCACAGCCTGACCCATTCCGACCTGCGCAAGATGGACGCCGCCGGCGCCCGCTACGAGATCGCCGAGACCAACCGCATCCTGCGCGAATTCGGCGCCAATCCGGTGCTGTTCCGCCCGCCCTACGGCCGCTATTCGGACGATCTGCTGACCATCGCGCGGGAGGAGCATATGGGCTCCGTCCTGTGGTCGGTGGACACGCGCGACTGGCAGGTGCGCAATGCCGACAAGATCGTCAGCCAGATCAAGCTGGGCGGCCTGCCGGGCAACGTCTTCCTGATGCACTCCACCTATGCCAGCACGGCGCAGGCGCTGCCCCGCGTGATCGCGGAGCTGCGGGCCAAGGGCTGCGAGTTCGTCACCCTGTCCGAATGGCTGGAACGGGCGCGCGTCCTTGCACTGCCGAAGATCGTCAACGCCGGCATCCCCTCGCCGGTGGCCGGAACGCCCACGGATCGCCAGTAAGGGGGCTGCGCCCTCACCGGGCGGGCTTGCCGTCCTGCTTCTTGCGGTTCTGGGCGTATTGGCGGATCACCGCATCGACTTCCGTCGGCAGGATCGACCAGGTGGCGCCGACGGTGTCGCCCTTGATCTCCACCACCGCGACGGTCGCGTTGAAGGTGAACTTGCCGGCGGGATCGTCGACACGCACCGACACCTTGGCGTTCTGACCGACGATCAGCGACCCGTCGAAACCGCGGGCAACGAAACCCTTCGGCGTCAGCGATACGATGGGAAAGCTCTTTCCGTCGCACTGGATGACGCTGACCGGTATGCGGCCGGCGGGCTTGGCCGCCTTGTTGTCCTTCACCGCGACCTTCAGGAAATCGAATAGCCCCATCCCGCGCCCCCGGAAAACCGCCCCCGATCACCGGGAGGAAGGGCGAATGCCGCCCTCACCCGCGATTAAACGCGGGTGCGCCTCGCGGAGCAACGGAATCCTTATCGGGAGTAATCCTAGGGAAAAGCCTGAGCGGGCGATCTCTGCGGCGGCCTCAGCTGCGGCCTCAGCTGCGGAAGGACTCCTGCATGGCGGCCCAGGCCCGTTGCGCCCGCCTGACGGACAGCAAGGCGAAGGGCAGCAGAGTCACCAGGACCACCGCCATCCCGACCATGACCGACAAGGCTCCCAGCGCATCGGAGGTGGGAAGCCGGGCCACCAGACCGGCCAGAAGATGCAGGATCAGCGCCCCCAGCACCGACACCGCCAGCAGAGGACCGACAACGGTCGGCAGCAGGCCAAGGGCGCCACGCCGCGAGCGTCCGGCGGTCCCGGCCGTGGCGGCATCCTCCGCCGCCCATCCCGACCGGCCCGCCGGGTACGGCATGCCGGCGACACCCCGCACAACGCTCCGCATTGGCTCCTCCGCTCTGGCTGTCCTTCCGCACTCCGTACGGCTGCATTTCGAAGGTCCGCCCGGAGTACCGCCAGTCGGGGTACCGAGAGAACCGGCGCGGGAACTATAGGATGCTTTCTCCGGTCTGGCTAAAATCCAAAACGATTACCCCCTTGCGCAGAGCCCCACCCCTGCCTCGGCCCAAAGCACAGGCATCGAAAGTACAGGTCCGGCCCATAGGCACGACGGGAGGCATGGCCGCCGGCAAAGCCGACGGTCTCCACAGAGGCTGTGGATAACTGTGTGGGCAAGCCGTGGGCAGTCCCGATTCGCGCTAGGCGATTCAACGGGGCCACGGTGTTTGCCCAAAAATCAGGCAAATAACGCAAGCGCCTGATTTATAAAAGAAAACCCTGTTTTTCTGCTCTCGGAGCCCTGGCCGCGTGTCAACCGAAATCTGTCACATTCCGCCCGACCCTGCGATTTCACACCCTGTTGTGCCCTGTTGACAACTGCTCCCAAGGGCATTCCACCATCGTTGCGGGTGGGGCGGCCCTCATCGGCCGCCCTATGACCTTCGGAGAGGCAGGGTCTCCGCAACCGCCGAATTCCTTCAGCTCTCCGTCTTCACCCAGCAGCGCAGGACCTCCGCCACGCTCCAGGCCTGGGAGATGCAGCCGCGCGGGGTGAAAGGCGCCTCCGCATCGAAGATCTCGCTGATGGTGCCGATGCCGGCCTCGTCCAGATGCGGCAGGAAGCCCTCCAGCAGGCGCCGCGCCCCCGCCTTGTCCTCCGGGTGCAGCTTCAGCCACGCATCGACATAGGGGCCGATCAGCCAGCCCCAGACGGTGCCCTGGTGATAGGCGGCGTCGCGCGCCCGCAGGTCGCCGAAATATTTGGCCTTGTAGTCGCGGCAGCCAGGCGCCAGCGACCGCAGCCCCAGCGGGGTCAGCAGACGGCTGCGCACCGTTTCCACCACCGGCTCCCATCGTTCGCGCTCCAGCACCGGATGGTCGAGCGAGACGGCGAAGATCTGATTGGGCCGGCAGGCGATGTCGTCGCCATGCTCGCCATCCACCACGTCGAACAGATGGCCGGCCGACGGGCACCAGAAGCGCGCGTTGAAGGAGGCGTGGGCCTGATCGGCCAATTCGGTCAGCGGACGGGCGGCGGCCTCGCCGTCCTCCTCGCGCAGCCAGCCTGCCATCAGCCGCAGGGCATTGTACCACAGCGCGTTGATCTCCACCGCCTTGCCCCGGCGCGGCGTGACCACCCAGTCGTCGACCTTGGCGTCCATCCAGGTCAGCTGGTAGCCCTCCTGCCCCTGGCGCAGCAGCCCGTCCCTTGGGTCGACGCCGATGCCGAACCGGGTGCCGCGGCGGTGGTGGTCGATCACATCGGTCAGCTTGGGCAGCAGCAGGCGCAGCGTGTCGCGGTCGCCGGTGGCTCCCAGATAGCGGTGCAGCGCGTGGAAGAACCACAGCGTCGCGTCGGCGGTGTGGTACAGCCCGCGATCCTTGCCGTCGGGGAACATATTGGGGATCAGGCCGTCGCGGATGTAATGGCCGAAGGTGTGCAGGATCCACCCGGCCTCCAGATGGCGGCCGGTGGCCAGCGTCAGCCCTTCCAGCGCGATCATGGTGTCGCGGCCCCAGTCGGTGAACCAGTGATAGCCGGCGATCACCGTCCGCACCTCGTCGCCCTCCGCCCGCGCCCGCATCTGGTCGGCGACCCGGCCGGCCGGCACGAACAGGAAGCTGTCGGCGGACAGCACCAGTTCCGCCATCGCCCCGTCGCGCAAGGCGGGATGGGCGTTCTGGATGATGCGGCGGCGGCGCTCCGTCTCGAACACCAGCACGTCCTGCGGCGGCAACGCCTCCAGCCGCCACCAGTCCTCGGTCGCCGCGGCGAAGGTGATGCTCTGGCCCGATCCGACCTCGCCGCTGAAATAGCCGGGCGTCCACAGCGAACCGCGCGCCTGATAGCCGCGTTCGTCCTCCACCCGGTAATAGACGTCGCGGCGGATGCCGCCGTCGAGCGTCATCGGGAAATGGCCACCCTCGATCGCCATGCGCAGCACCGGCAGGTCGGGTCCGGCGGAAACCTCGTAACGCTGCCCGGCCGCGGTGATGCGATAGTCCCCGGCGAGCGGCCGGTCGACCGCCGATTCCTGCGTGCGGAAGGCCAGCACCGGCCGCAGGTGCAATTTCACCGGCGCCTTCGTCTCCATCACCCGATAGGTGACATGGACGATGTTCTGGCCGTGCGGCAGGACGACCTGCTTTTCGATCACCGCCCCGCCGGCGCGGAAACGCCAGACCGGAAGTCCCGACTCCATGCGGAATTCCTGCAAGGCGGCGGTCTGGCCCTCCTGCCCCGCTTCGCCGCCCTCCGAATCGTCTCCCGCAGGATCGCCGCCGGTGTCGCGGCTGCTCAGCCGGTAGCTCCGGCCGTCGGCGTCGATGACCACGTCGCTCAATTGGCTCAGCATCAGCACGCGGCCGAGCGGAGCCGGCAGCGCCGCGATCAGCAGCCCGTGGTAACGCCGCGTCACCGCTCCCGACACGGAGCCCGAGGCGTAGCCGCCGAGACCGTTGGCGACCAGCCATTCACGGGTCTCCGCGCCTTTCGGACCGGTGTTCAGGACATCGCGCGACAGGGTGCGGACGAAATCAGCCATGGTGGACCTATGCTCTGCAATCGGTTTCCGACCCATGTGAAACCACGATGACAGGGGTTGTGTTGCCTCCGGCCCCGTCGCTTTTCTTTGGAAAATCGCGCGCGGGGGCCAGAACCAGAGCCGCATGGCCGGGCAGCCGCCATGCGCCGTCCGGCTGTTCCACCGCCGCCGAGCCGCCGCCGCCATAGACCGGCTCCTCGCTCGACCACAGCACCGTCCAGGCGCCATCCACAAACGGCGGGGCCAGCAGCGGCTCCGCCAGTGCGCGGAGCGTCAGGTCGCGGCCCAGATTGACCAGGACCAGCCGGTCGTCGCCCTCCTCCTCCCCGAAGAAGCGCAGGACGAAGGACTCCTCGCCCAGCACCGCGCCATCCAGCCCGCCGACGCGCTGGGCGGCGAACACCGCGTCCTCCCGGCGCAGGCGCAGCAGGTCGCGGTGCATCGTCCAGACCGCGGCGTTGGCCTCCCGCTCCCGGTGGTCGAGCTTGCAACGGGTGAAGCTGTCCTCCGCCTGCGGCTTGGGCAGTCCGGCGCTCATCGCCGGTTCGGCGATGCTGGGGAACTGGGCCAGGAACTCCGCCCTGCCCGTCTCGACCAGCACGGCGAGATCCGGCTTGTGGTCGGCGAAATAGAGGAAGGGGGCGCCGGCGGCGAATTCCTGCCCCTGGAACAGCATCGGCGTACCGGGTCCCAGCAGGATCAGCGCCGTCATCGCCCGCAGCAGCCCCGGCGCGGTCAGCGCATGCAGCCTCGAGCCCCTGGCGGAGTTGGCGATCTGGTCGTGGTTCTGCAGGAAATTGACGAAAGCCGGCCGCGGCATGGCGAGGGCCGGCATACCGCGCCGCTTGCCCTGCCAGCGATACCACTGCCCCTGATAGAGGAAGCCGTACTTCAGCGCCGACACGAACTCCTGCGGCGTGCCGCGGTAATCGCTGTAATAGGCCTCGTTCCGGCCGGTCAACGCCACCACGGCCGAATGGTGCAGGTCGTCGTTCCAGATGGCGCACAGCCCGCAACCACCCTCCTCGGCCGGCTTCACCATGCTGGCATGCTGCGGCTCGTTCTCCCCCACCAGGATGGTGGCGCGTCCGTCGGCC
The DNA here is from genome assembly GCF_008364795.1 of Azospirillum oryzae. Taxonomy (GTDB): domain Bacteria; phylum Pseudomonadota; class Alphaproteobacteria; order Azospirillales; family Azospirillaceae; genus Azospirillum; species Azospirillum oryzae. The sequence goes on from NZ_VTTM01000001.1 coordinate 743,191, forward strand.
GCCTTGCGCACGGTGAGGGAGATCTCGGTCAGGATGTGCGGTTCTCCTCTCTCTTCGCTGCTGTCGAAGATCGACTGGGTGGCGTCCAGCCGCAGCCCGTCCAGATGGTATTCCGCGATCCAGTAGGCGGCGTTGCAGAGGAAGAACTCCCGCACCGGTTTTGAGTTGGGGCCGTCGAAGTTGATCGACTCGCCCCAGTCGTTCTTGTAGCGGTCGGTGAAGTAGTCATCGGCGAAGCATTTCAGGTAATTGCCGTCCGGACCGAAGTGGTTGTAGACGACGTCGAGAATGACGGCGAGCCCCAGCCGGTGCGCCCCGTCGACGAAGCGCCGCATGGCGTCGGGATCGCCATAGAGCCGCGTCGGCGCGAACAGGTTCACCCCGTCATAGCCCCAGCCGAAGCGGCCGGGAAACTCCGACACCGGCATCACCTCCAGCACCGTCACGCCGAGATCGGCCAGTGCCGGCAGCTCCCGCAGCGCGGCGTCCCAGGTCCCGTCATGCGTGAAGGTGCCGATGTGCATCTCGTAGATCACCTGGCCCTTGATCGCGCGGCCTTGCCAGTCCTGATCGGTCCAGGGGAAGCGGTGCGGATCGACCAGCTGGGACGGGCCGTGCGGTCCCTCCGGCTGGAAGCGCGACATCGGATCCGGATAACGCATGTCGCCGCCGTCCAGCCGGAAGCGGTAGAGCCCGCCGGCCTCCAGCCCCGGCACGGCGCCGGAGAAATAGCCGTTGCCCTCGCGCTCCAGCGCCGTCGCCCGCCCGTCCGGTTCGGCCACAAGCTCCACACGCCCGGCCTTCGGCGCCCAGACCCGCGCATGGGCACCGCCGGGCAGTAACTCCACACCGATGGGCCAGCGGCGTTTGACGGTGGCCTGCGCCTGCTCGACAGGCGGTACGACGGCGGACAACTTCACGGCAACGGCCCCCCGGGACGAGTGATGCGGACTTGCCTTGCGGCAATGGTCAACAGAGGCTGGGCGGCGTGGTTGCAGACAGGCTGAAAATTGTTTCAGAGACTAAGGGTTTTAGGGAGCGCGCTTCGACGCCCCCGTCCCTCACACCCGCTCCCCAAAACTCCGCGCCGCCGCGTCGATCACCAGCGGGTGGGCGCGCAGCGCGGTCAGCGCCGCTTCGACCTTGTCGTCGGTGACCTCCAGCGTCACCACCACGTCGGACCGGTCGCCGCGTTCGGCGTCGCGCTCCTCCCGCCCCCGCTGCACGACATCGCCGAAGCGGTCGCGCAGGCTGCCGACGATCTCGGCCTCCACACCCCGGCCGCGTTCGGCGGGATAGGCATAGACCAGCTCCATGGCGGCTCTCCCTTTTCGCTCTAGAGTCTGTCCGATGCTTATTGAAGCATCGGACAGACTCTAGCCTTTTGATTTGCCGTGCGATTCACGCTTCAGACGATTCCGTCTGAACCGATCGCACTCTAGCCTTGCGGGGCGAAGACGACGCGCATGCAGTCGTCCGCCTTTTCCTTGAACATGCGGTAGGCCTGCGGGCCATCGTCCAGCGGCAGCCGGTGCGTCATCAGATATGACGGGTCCAGGTCGCCGTTGCGGATGTGCTCGAACAGGCGCCCGGCATAGCGCTGGCCATTCTGCTGGCCCATGCGGAAGGTCAGGCCCTTGTTCATCGCCGCGCCCATCGGGAACTTGTCGATCACCCCGCCATAGACGCCGACGATCGACAGGGTGCCGCCCTTGCGGCAACTCTCGATCATCTGGCGCAGAACCGCCGGCCGGTCGGTCTGCAGCCCCACCGCCTGCTTGGCACGGTCGTACAAATCCTCCACCGCGTTCGACGCGCTGTCGGCCTCCATGCCGACGGCGTCGATGCAGACGTCGGGACCGCGCCCGCCGGTCATCGCCTGCAGCGCGTCGAAGACGTCGACGCGGCTGTAGTCCAGCGTCTCCGCCCCCACCTTCATCTGGGCGGCGCGCAGCCGGTCGGGAAAGCGGTCGATGCCGATCACCCGCTCCGCCCCCAGCAGATAGGCGCTGCGGATCGCCATCTGGCCGACGCCGCCGCAGCCCCATACCGCCACCATGTCGCCGGGCTTGATGCCGGCCATGTCGGCGGCCATGTAGCCGGTCGGCACCGCGTCCGACACGAAGACGGCCTTCTCGTCGCTCACCCCCTCCGGCACGCGGAAGGCGTTGAAGTCGGCATAGGGCACGCGGATATAGTCGGCGTGGCTGCCGGCGTAGCCGCCAAAGGCGTGGCTGTAGCCGAAGATGCCGGCGCCGCAATGGCCATAGGCGGTGCGGGCATAGTCCGGATTCGGGTTGGAGTTGTCGCACAGCGAGCTTTCGCCATGCTGGCAGTGCCCGCAATGGCCGCAGCCGATGATCGACACGGTGATGACCCGGTCGCCGCGGTTGAGATAGCGGACCTCCGGCCCCTTCTCCACGATCTCGCCCAGGAACTCGTGGCCGATGATGTCGCCGGGCCGCATGGTCGGCACATAGCCGTCGATCAGATGCAGGTCCGACCCGCAGACCGACGACAGCGCCACCTTGACGATCACGTCATGCGGATTGACCAGCACCGGGTCGGGCACCCGCTCCACCCGCAAATCGTCGGTTCCGTTCCAGCAGAGCGCCTTCATTCCGTCGCCTCCCGGAAAGTACCCGACCCATCCCCGCGCGGCTGCCGTTCGATGGTCGACAGTTCACCGGTCTCCACCCGCTGTTTCAGCCGGCGCAGCGCCTCTTCCGCCTGCCCTTCCGGCGTCACGCCCAGTAGCGCCGCCACCTCGCCGGCCGGAACCCGGTAGACCAGCGTCAGCCGCACCTCCGTCCCGCGGTCGCCCGGCGCCGGGCTCAGCATCAGCGAGGCGCGGTGCGGCAGCGCCGTCTCGCCCACCGTGTGCCAGGTCAGCAGCCGGTCCTCGTCGACACGGTCGAGCACGCAGCGCCAGCTTGGCCCCTCGCCGCCCGAGACGGCCTTGGCGATCCAGCGGCTTTCGGTGGCCGACAGCACGTCGACCCGCTCCAGCTGCGGCATCAGCTTCGGCAGGTTGGCGAAGTTGCGCCAGAAGCGGAAGACCGTCCCCGGTTCGGACGCGATGGTGACCACGGCCTGCTTCCGCTCCGGCGTCAACGACCGCCGGCGGGAGGCCAGGCCATGGCTGCGCCAGGAGCCGGGGTTCGGCGCGGTGCGCAGCGGCCGTCCGCCGAACGAACCCAACCCCAGGGCGCCGACGGCGAACAGGCCGGCGCCGCCGAGCGCCAGCATCGCCCCGCCCCATCCCGACCGCCGCAACCCCATCACGCCCAGCGCGGTGCCGCCCATCATGGCAAGCCAGCGTCCGCCGGTCGCGACCTCGCCCGACCCAAGGCGGTCGCCGATCCGGCTCAAGCCCGAGCCGAAAGTGTCCGGCCGCGGCCAGCGGCCGTCTCCGGTCAAACTGTTCGACGCCATCGCCGCTCCTTTCCCGTTTGTCCAATGCCTGTGGCCAGAGTCACTGGGCCAAAGTCTCTGGATAGAGAACAGCCGGGTTGCGGCTTCGTTGCCTCGCCCGCCCCGGTATGCGGCAACCGCGGGCCGTTCCCGCTGTTACCATCTTCAGCAGCCGAGATCGGAAGGGAGAATGGCCGTGCCGCTTCTGGACGCCACCATGGGCATCGCCGACGCCGAAGGCTTTCAGCCGGCGACACTGGAAACCGACCGTGGCCCGATCGAGGCCCGCTATTACCCGGTGCCGGGCGGGGTTCTGGCGGTGATTTGGGTCGGCGGGGTCGGCGGCGGCTTCGACACGCCGGCGCGCGGGCTCTATCCCCGGCTGGCCGCCGACCTGACCGCCGACCGCATCGCCTCGCTTCGCCTGCGCTTCCGCGATCCGCGCGACCTGGAGGAGGCGGTGTACGACCTGCTGTGCGGGCTGAGCTTCCTGGGCCGCCAGGGCATCCACCATGTGGCGCTGGTCGGCCATTCCTTCGGCGGGGCGGTGGTCATCCAGGCGGCGGCGTCGAACCGCGGCGCCGTCTGCACGGTGGTGGCGCTGGCGACCCAGGGCTACGGCACCGACCCGGTCGGCGATTTGTCCTGCCCCATCCTGCTGGTCCACGGCGAGGCGGACGAGATCCTGCCGCCCAGCTGCTCCATCCACGTCCACCGCAAGGCGCGCGAGCCGAAGAAGCTGGTCCTTGTCCCCGGCACCGGCCACGCCCTGGAGGAGGCGTCGGAGGCGGTCTGCCGCGAGGTGCGCGACTGGCTGAAGGAAAACTTGCTGAAGAAGTAGAGGGGAGCAGACGCCCCCTCGGCTTTCCTTCGCCTCAGCTTTCCTTCGCCTTTTGAGTGTCGCTGATCGGCTGCACGCCCGGCGGATGATCCTGTTGCGGCTGCGGCTGTTGCTGCTGGGGCTGCTGTTCCGGCGGCGGCTCGCGGCGCGGCGGGCCGGCCTTCACGTCCTGATAGACCGCCTTGGCGATCTCCAGCAGTTCCTCCTTCGACAGGCGGCCGGCCAGCGCGTAGGCCAGCGGACCCTCGACCCAATAGAAGGTCGCGACGTCGCCGTTCTGGGTGAAGCTGAAGTTGGACTGGTTGCCGCCCTGGGGCGCGCCGACGAACAGGGTGATCCGCTTGTTGGCGTCGTTGGCGTACATGTACTGGGCGCCGGCGCCGAGGTCGGTCGGCAGCGACCGGCCGCCGATCAGCCGGTAGCCGACGCGGCCCAGGTCAGGACCGAACACGTCGCGGCCCATCCGCTTGGACAGCCAGCCGTTCAGCTCGTCCTGATTGTCGGCGCCAAGCTCCACCTGGAAGCGTTCGTCCGAGGTGTAGAAACGGTGGGCCTGCGTCGCCTCCTGGGCGAAGGTGGCCAGCGTCTGGCGCTGCTGGGCGACGGGGGCCGCGCCCTGCTGGTCGGCGCCACGGCCCATCCAGCCGCCGGCCGCACCGGCGACCACCAGCATCACCGCCGCGGCGAATCGCACCAGCGGACGGGCATGCCACGCCGGACGGTTGTCGTTGAAGGCGATGCGGCCCTTCAGCCGGTCGGACAGCTCCTGAACCGTGTCGCTCGGCGGCTCGCGCAGGACGGCGTCGAACATCTCGTGCAGCAGCAGCCCCTGGGCGCGGTAATCCTCCGCCCGGCGCGCCGCCTCCGGATCCTCGGCAAGCCATCGCTCCACCGCCAGGCGGCGGTTGCCGTCCAGCTGGCCATCCACATAGGCGTGGAGTTCGTCCTCCGTGACCCGTCCAGTCGCTTGATGCGCGTTCATCACTTCACCCGCCGGAGGGTGACGCCACCCTCGTTCGCCAGTTTCGCCCGCACCGCCTCGCGCGCCCTGGAGAGGCGCGACATGACGGTCCCGATCGGCACGCCGAGCATGTCGGCGACCTCGTCGTATTTCAGGCCCTCCAGCGCCACCAGAAGCAGCACCTTGCGCTGTTCCTCCGGCAACTCGTCGACCGCGCGCATCATCTCGCGCAACTCGACACGCTCTTCCTGCCGGGCCGGGCTGACCAGCTTCGATTCGACGTCGGCGACGTCGACCTCCTGCGGCCGGGCGGCCTTGGAACGGACCTGATTGACGTGGACGTTGTGCAGGATGGTGAAAAGCCATGCCCGCAGGTTCGTCCCCGCCTGGAAGCTGTCGGCGCGCGCCACCGCGCGCGTCAGCGCCTCCTGCACCAGATCCTCCGCATCCGCACCGTTGCGCAGCAACGCTCGCGCGTAGCGCCGCAAGGACGCGATGTGGACTTCCAGATCGACCCCGAATTTGCTCAACCGCGCACCCGTTCCTTACCGGTAACGCCAAGGCTCACGCCATGGACTCCCCCTTCCAGCGAGAGGCCGGACGGGACGACGAGGGCGCCGCAACTCCAGGGCCGGGCCGGCTCACTCGACCCTGCGGCCGAAATGGGGACCCGATGCATATGGGTGCGAACGCGCGCCGCGCATCCTTTATTCCAGACTTTGTCGGGCTTGCAGCAAAATTTGTGCGGTACGGCCACGCTTGTGCCGAAAAGGCTTCAGAGCCGGGCCGGCAGAGAACGGAATGCCGCACGCGGCGGCAGCGATCATGCGGGCGTGGCACATGCCGCATCCTTCACCCGCTGGAGACGACCCGCCCGTCGCGCAGCGTCACCGTGCCGTCGAAACGGCCGAAGATCGTCTCGTCGTGCGTGACGACCAGGATGGCGGCCTGCTGTTCGATGGCGAGCCGGCGCAGCAGGTCCATCACCATGCCGGCGCGCCCGGAGTCCAGGGCCGCCGTCGGCTCGTCGGCCAGGATGATGCGCGGGCGATTGGCGAGCGCGCGGGCGATGGCGACGCGCTGCGCCTCGCCGCCCGACAGCCGCGACGGCAGCGTCGCGCCACGGTGCCCCACCTCCAGATAGTCCAGCAAAGCCCGCGCGCGGCGCCGCGCCTCGGCGCCGGGAACGCCGGCAAGGTCGAGCGCGACCGCGACATTCTCCTCGGCGGTCAGGAACGGCAGCAGGTTATGGAACTGGAAGATGAAGCCGATCTTCTCCAACCGCAGCCGGCGCAGGTCGGATCGAAGCCAGCGGCCGTCGTAGACCGTCTCGCCGTCGAGGTTCAGGCGGCCGCGCGTCGGTTCGACGATGCAGCCGATCAGGTTCAGCAGCGTCGTCTTGCCCGATCCGCTGGGGCCGAGCAGCCCGACCACCTGCCCCGGATAGACCTGCAGGTCGGTGTCCTTCAGCGCATGCACGGCGGTCTCGCCTCGGCCGTAGGTCTTGGCGATTCCCCGAAGCTCGACGAGCGGCGCGGCCATCGCCCTACCCTCCCAGCGCCGTGGCCGGATCGACCTTGAGCGCCAGGCGCACGCCAAGCCCGCTCGCCGCCACGCACAGGACAAGCACCGCCACGCCCAGCATCAGCGCGTCCTCCGGCAGCAGCAGCAGGCGGCGCGGAAAATGATCCTTGGCGAGCAGAATGAGCAGCGTGCCGGCGCTCCAGCCGATTATCCCCATGGCGAGCGCCTGCTGCACGATCAGGGCGACGATGGTGCGGTCGGGCGCACCGATGAGCTTGAGCGTGGCGATGGCCTTCACCTTATCCATGGTCAGCGTGTAGAGGATCAGCGCAATCACCACGGCCGAGACCGCCAGCAAGATCCCCGTGAACAGACCGATCTGCCGGCGCGCCTTCTCGACCACCGATTTCAGCAACAACCCTTCCTGGTCCTCCTGCGTCAGCGCCCCGAGATGCTTCCAGCGCGCCGCCTCCGCCTCAACGCCGACCGCCGGCACGCCGGGCAGCATCCGCGCCACCACCGCGTTCACGGTGTCGAGACCGGCCGGGCGGGCGCCGCGTGCCAATTCGCGCCGGGCGGCGGGCGGGTCCAGCTCGAACTGGAGGCGCTGGCTGTCCTTCAACGTCAGATGGACCACCGGATCGCCGCCCGACGCGACGATGCCCTCGGTCAGCCCCACCACCTCGTAGGAGTCCCGCCCCAGCCGCACCCGCTCGCCGATCTCCAGACCGGCGCGGCGGTCGGCGAGCATTTCGTAGTGGCTGCGGGTGATCGGCCGCCCGGCGGCGAGGCGCTTCGGCTCGCCCGGCCGGCCCGGCTCGTAGCCGACAACGTACAGGCGCAACGTCCGCCCGCGGTGTGCGGCTTCCACCGACTGGAAGGTGAGCGCCCCCGCCGCCGCCACCCCGGCCAACCGCGCCACCGCGTCGCGCGTGTCGCCGGGAATGCGCGAGGACTCGGCAAACGGGCCGCGGGTGCCGGATTCGACGACCCACAGGTCGGCGCCGGGGGCGCGCACCAGGGTCAGCGCCTCGTCCACCAGCCCACGGTAGATGCCGATCATCGACAGCACGACACCCAGCAGCAGGCTCAGCCCCAGGCAGGTCAGCAGAAAGCGGCCGAGGTTGTGGCGGACGTCGCGCAACGCAAGGTTCATGGCGGCGCCCCCAGCGGATCGGCGCGCCGGCCCTCCCGCAGGCCGGACGCGGCGGCGACCACCGGCTGCGCGCCATCGGGCAGACCGCCGGTCACCTCCAGCCGGCCGTCCAGCATGCGCCGGCCGAAACTCAGCGCGCGGCGGGCGAGGAGGCCGTCCTCGATGGTCCACACCGTACCGCTCCGTCCGTCGAAGCGGTCGATCGCCATCTGCGGCACCAGCACGGCGCGCTGCAGGCGGCCCACCGCGATCGTCGCCTCGACCTGTTCGGCGAGATAGACGCGGGACGGGCAGACCTCGCATTTCAGATAGACTTTCCTTTCCTCGGTGACACGGTCGCTTTCCAGCTCGATGCGGGCCACGCGCGCCCGAAAGGTCCCGCCGGGAAGCGAACGCAACCGCACCGTCGCCACCTGCCCTTCCGCCAGACCACCGGCCGAGGCCTCGTCGATGTGGACCAGCGCCCATACGCTGTCCGGGGCGATCAGGGTGAACAGCGGCTCGCCGGGATTGACGGCGGCGCCCAACTCCTTGTGGCGGGCGATCACCAATGCGTCGAACGGTGCGGTCAGCGTGTAGCGGTCGAGCCGAGCGGATTCGTAGCGCAGCCGCGCCTCGGAATCGGCAAGGGCGGCATCGGCCACCGCGAGGTCCGACTGCGCCACCGTCAGTTCCGCTTCGGCGACGCGCAGGTCTGCGGCGCTGTCCTCCGCCACCTCCACCGACACGCTGCCCTTGGCCAGCAGTTGCTGCCGTCGTCCAGCGGCCTGCCGACGCTTGTCGAGCAGTGAGTGCGCCTTGAGGATGGTGGCCTCCGCCCTCGCGCGCGCCGCCCGCGCCTGCCCGACGGCGGCCTTGGCCTCGGCAACGCGGGCGTCCTGCTGGCGGGTGTCGAGGCGGGCGAGCACGGCGCCCTGCGGCACGCGTTCGCCGTGGTCGGCGAACAGCTCCGTCAGCGTGCCGGCGACCTCCAGCCCGACTGCGGAGCGCACCCGCGCCTCCACCGTGCCGATGCCGTAGACCTCCAAAGGAACCTCGTCCTCCGCCGCCGCGACCGGCAGCGCCAGCGGGCGCAGCCACAACGCCCAGACCCCGCCGGCCAGGACACCGAGGATCGGGAGCAGCGCGAGACCGAGGCGCAGCAGCCGACGCATGTCCGGATTCCCTTCGCCCATTCCCCATTGCGGATACGATACACCCCGCCACGCGCCGGCGTCGGTGAGATAGTCACCGACGCAGCGGGGCGAAGCGCCGCAGGCCAACCGAAAGGCTGCCCGATCATGTCCAAGGAGATGCCGTGTCTTATCCGACGCGATCCGCGACGGGGACGAGGGGGCCGACGGCCTGTCGGAAACCCCCGGAAAAGCGTGGTGGGCCCGGCCGGATTCGAACCGACGACAACACCGTTATGAGCGGCGCGTTCTAACCGCTGAACTACAGGCCCTACCGCGGGGCGCACTTTGCGACAAAGCTTCGGGGAAATGCAACCCCTCGTTCATCGTTCCGACGCAGAAGCCCGAAAACGAAAACGGGGGCCGATCGGCCCCCGCTTCGTCTGGAAAATCAGGCGTTCCCGATCAGGTATCCAGGAAGCTGCGCAGCTTGCGCGACCGCGACGGGTGCTTCAGCTTGCGCAGCGCCTTCGCCTCGATCTGGCGGATACGCTCGCGGGTCACGTTGAACTGCTGGCCGACCTCTTCCAGCGTGTGGTCGGTGTTCATGCCGATGCCGAAGCGCATGCGCAGCACACGCTCCTCGCGCGGCGTCAGCGAGGCCAGGACGCGGGTCGTCGTCTCGCGCAGGTTCGCCTGGATGGCGGCGTCGAGCGGCAGGACCGCGTTCTTGTCCTCGATGAAATCGCCGAGATGCGAATCCTCCTCGTCGCCGATCGGCGTTTCGAGGGAGATCGGCTCCTTGGCGATCTTCAGGACCTTGCGGACCTTCTCCAGCGGCATCATCAGACGCTCGGCCAGCTCTTCCGGGGTCGGCTCGCGGCCGATCTCGTGCAGCATCTGGCGACTGGTGCGGACCAGCTTGTTGATCGTCTCGATCATGTGGACCGGGATGCGGATGGTCCGCGCCTGGTCCGCGATGGAACGGGTGATGGCCTGACGAATCCACCAGGTGGCGTAGGTCGAGAACTTGTAGCCGCGCCGGTACTCGAACTTGTCGACCGCCTTCATCAGGCCGATGTTGCCCTCCTGGATCAGGTCCAGGAACTGCAGGCCGCGGTTCGTGTACTTCTTGGCGATGGAGATGACGAGACGCAGGTTGGCCTCGACCATCTCCTTCTTGGCGCGGCTCGCTTCCTTCTCGCCCTTCTGGACGGTGGAGACGATGCGGCGGAACTCGTTGATCGGCAGGCGCGCCTCGTCGGCGACGTTGGAGATCGCCTCGCGCGTCTTGCGGATGTCGCTGTCGTACTTCTCCGCGAACTTGCCCCAGGTCTTGGGGTTCAGGCCGCGGATGCGCTCCAGCCAGTTCGGGTCCAGCTCGTGGCCGAAATACTGGTTCAGGAAGTCCTCGCGCTTCACCCGGCACTCGGTCGCCATGCGCAGCAGGCGGCCTTCGAAGCCGGTCAGCTTGCGGTTCAGGCCATAGAGCTGCTCGACCAGCTGTTCGATGCGCTGGTTGTTCAGGCGGACGGTGTTCATCAGCTCGACCATCTCGGTCTTGAGCTTGTCGTACTTCTTGTCCGTCTGCTTGCCGACATCCTCGCCGCGCTGCATCGCGCCCATGCGGGCCTCATGCAGCTTGTGCAGCTTGTCGTAGGTCGCCTTGATGTTCTCGAAGGTCTCGATGACCTGCGGCTTCAGCGCGGCTTCCATCGCGGACAGCGACAGGCTGTTCTCGCCCTCGTCGCCTTCCTCGCCCTCGTCGCCCTCGCCTTCGGCGCGCGGCGGACGCGGCTCGTCGCCTTCCTCGTCGGCCGGCGCTTCGGCGGCGGGAGCCGCACCGGCGGTGCCGGCGGGACCGACGGCCTCGACCACCCCGGCCAGACCCTCCGGAATCTCCTCACCGTCCGGACCGCCGCCATAGGTGGCATCCAGATCGATGATGTCGCGCAGCAGCATCTTCCCTTCCATCAGGGAATCATGCCACTCCAGGATGGCGCGGATGGTCAGGGGCGATTCGCAGATCGCGCCGATCATCATCTCGCGGCCGGCCTCGATCCGCTTGGCGATGGCGATTTCGCCTTCGCGCGACAGCAGCTCCACCGACCCCATCTCGCGCAGATACATGCGCACGGGGTCGTCGGTGCGGCCGATGTCGTCGTCGTCGAGATTGCCCGACGAGCGGCCTTCGCCCTCGCCGCCGGCCTCGCCGCTGTTCTCCGAATCCTGCTCTTCCGATTCGACGATGTTGATGCCCATTTCGGACAGCATCGCCATCGTGTCTTCGATCTGCTCGGAAGAGGACGAATCCTGCGGCAGCGCTGCGTTCAGCTCGTCATAGGTGACATACCCGCGCTCCTTGCCGCGGGCGATCATCTTCTTGACGGCCAAACCCATGCCGTCCATCAGAGGACCGTCTGCGGATTCCTCCCGCGTTTCGGAAACTTCCACGCTGTTCGCAGCTTTCGTGGCCATGCGATCGGTGCCCCCGCATTACCCCAGTGAATAAAGACGAAAGGAGCGCCCGGTCCCGGTTTCCCGGCCCGTCCGCCCCACCCCCAACCATGTATCTACCCAGAACCCGCCATCACAGAAGCTGTCATGCGGCCCCGTCCTGTTGCCCTGTGTCCCGTCAACCGATGCCCGATTGCCGATGATACGAGTCATCAACCGTCAGACATCGTCAAAGTCACTGTCGTCCGCATTACCCAGACCGGACTTTATGACCTCCTGCTGAAGAGCCACGACCCTCGCGAAGTTGGCCTCGCTGTTGTCACGGGTCAGGGCCGCCTTCGCTTCCCTAAGATCGTCGAGCACCCGCTCGTGATGCAGATGCCGCCACGCAGGCCACCATCCCTTCCTGGCGTCCTCCGTAGAGGCGTCGGGACGGGCGAAGCCGGCATGGACATAGGTCGACTCGCCTAGCAAAGCACCGACCATGGTCTCATGGCCGGCGGATGACAAGTGGCGACAAAGCGCAGCGGCGTCAAGTGTCGAGTCGTGATTGCGGTCGTCGGAAAGGCATTCAATGACCGCCCAGCGCAGTTTTTCCAGCTCCGGGTCACCGAACGGCAACAGCCCCAGCGGCTCGGCCAGTTCGCCGAACAATTCCGGATGATTGATGAGCGTCGCCAGCAGGATCCGCTCCCGCATCGAGGCGAGGCGCGAGGCGCGGCCGCGCCCCTCCCCGACCGGCTTGGAGGTCAGGCGGCCCGGCGTGCCCGGCACATGGCGGCGCGGCGCCTCGCCGAAGCGGCCCCGCCCCTGCCCCGGCACCCAGGGGCCGCGATTGTAGCCCTGGCGCACCGGGGCGAAGGCCTCGTCGACGCGGCGGCGCATCTCGGTGCGGTAGAAGCTCTGGACGTCGCGGTCGGCGATCGTGGCGACGCGGGCCTCCAGCGCCGACTTCACCGCGGCCTTGGCCTCCGGCGTGTCGGTCGGCCGGCCTTCGCTCTCCATCCGCCACAGGGCGTCGGACAGCGGGATGGCCGCCTCCAGCACCGCCCCCATCGCCTTGGCGCCGCTGGCGCGGATCAGGCTGTCGGGGTCCTCCCCTTCCGGCAGGAAGGCGACGCGGGCCGACTGGCCGGGGGCGAGGTGCGGCAAAATGCGCTCCACCGCCCGCCATGCCGCGCGCCGGCCGGCATTGTCCCCGTCGAAACACAGGAAGGGCACCTTCTCCGCCGCCGGGATCAGCTTCCACAGCTCCTGCACCTGCGTCTCGGTCAGCGCGGTGCCCAGCGGCGCCACGGCGCCCTCGAAGCCGGCGCGGACCAGCGCGATCACATCCATATAACCTTCGGCGACGATCACCGGCTTGCCGTCCGCCGCCGCCTGCCGCGCCCGCGACAGGCCGTAGAGCAGCGTGCCCTTGTGGAAGAGCGGGGTGTCGGCGGTGTTGACGTATTTCGGCCCGTCGCCTTCCAGGATGCGCCCGCCGAAGGCGACCACCTGCCCGCGGCGGTCGGTGACCGGGAACATCACCCGGTTGCGGAAGAAGCTGTAGGGCGCCCGGCCGTCGTCCGGCCGCTTCAGCAACCCGGCATTGACCATGTCCTCGTCGGAAAAGCCCTGCTTGCCCAGATAGGTGCGCAATGCGTTCGAATCGCCGGGGGCATAGCCCAGCCGGAAGCGGGCAATGGTCTCGCCGTCCAGCCCGCGCCGCATGAAATAGTCCAGCCCCGGCCGCCCGGCGGGCGTGTGCAGCTGCTGTTCGAACCAGCGCGCCGCCTGTTCGACAAGGTCGTGCAGGGTCTTGCGCCGCTCGTAGCGCTGCCGGTCCTCCTCCGTCGGGCGCGGAACCGGCAAGCCGGCCTCGCCGGCCAGATGCTCGACCGCATCGGGGAAGCCGAGATTGTCGTGGCGCATGACGAACCCGATGATGTCGCCATGGGCGCCGCAGCCGAAGCAATGGAAGAAGCCCTTCTGGTCGTTGACGTAGAAGGAGGGCGACTTCTCATTGTGGAAGGGACAGGGAGCCTTGTACTCGCGGCCGGCGCGGATCAGCCGCAGCCGCTTGGATACCACTTCCGACAAGGTCAGCCGGGTGCGCAGTTCTTCCAGGAATTGGGGCGGGAAAGCCATGGTCGAACGGTCACCGGGGTACGAAGGACGATGGGCGGAGCAATGGGCGGGGCAATGGGCGCTAGGCTATAGCAGAGGCATAGTATGGGAACCAGCGCCGCCGGCCCCAAGGGTGCAGATGGCACGGGTGGAGTGCGTCAGTCCGGCTGCCTGACGAGATGCGTCCCGGCATAGAGCATGCGCAAGGGGGCCTGATAGCCGACGCTGTCCAGAGTCAGCACCTCGTCCCCGACGATCACCTGCGGACTTTCCGGCCAGCTTCCGTCCCCCTGCCGCCGCAGAAGCTCCGCACCGACACCGGCCGTCCACAGCACCAGGATCTCGCGGACCGACGGCAGCGTGGTGTAGGTCCAGACATTCTCCCAGGTCTCGGCCTCGTTGCTGGGCGAGAGGATCTCGATCAGAAGGACCGGATCGGGCAGCGTGCGCAGACCCCGTTCATCCGGGGTGCAGGTGACGCCCAGGTCGGGGATGCGCATGTTGTGGCTGGAGCGGACGCGGGGCTGCACGCCCGGAGCGGTGACGACATGGCAGCCGGGCGCGCGGTCGGCCAGATGGTTGCCGATCAGGCGGGCGACGGTGCTTTGCAGGATGCCGTGGGTGATGCTCGCCGGCGCCATGGCGCGCGGTTCGCCGTTCACCAGTTCATAGCGTGTGTCGGTGCCGTCGCCGTTCCAGTCCAGGAACTCCGCGACGGTCATGCCCGAAAAGCTGGATTTGCGGACCGCGACCATTCCACCGTCCTCCTGCCCGTCTGCCGCAGGGCGCATCAGACATCAGCCTAGCCTGAGTCGCCCCGCGGCAGCCAGCGCGCCTTACTTGCCCGAAAGCCGGGCCTTCACCAGACCACCGGCCTTGGCGAAGTCCATCTGGCCGGCATGGCGGGCCTTCAGCTCGGCCATCACCTTGCCCATGTCCTTGATGCTGGCGGCGCCCAGCTCGGCCACGATGGCGTCGATGGCGGCGGCGGACTCCTCCTCGCTCATCTGCTTGGGCAGGAAGCGTTCGATGACCGCGATCTCCTCGCGCTCCTGCTGCGCCAGTTCGGGACGGCCGCCCTGGTCGTACAGCACCGCCGATTCGTTGCGCTGCTTTACCAGTGCCTGCAGCAACGACAGGATCTCCGCCTCGTCGATGCCGTCGGTCACGCCGCGGGTGCGGGCGGCGATGTCGCGGTCCTTCAGGCCGGCGAGGATCATGCGGATGGTGGACACCGCGCGCTGGTCCTTCGCGCGCATCGCATCCTTGAGGCTGTCGTTGAACTGCGTGCGCAGCGTCATGTCCTGTCTTCCTTGGTTCGTCGGGCCGGGAGCGGGCCGGGATCGAAAGGCTCCGGCCGGACAGCCGACTATTCCGAAAATGGCCGCCGATTTCCATGGCAAAAGCCCCATCCGGCGAATGGACGCCACGGAACCCTCCGACTTTGTCCGCGGATCAGGGCCGCCTTGCAAAGCTATTGCTGGAAATCCGGCCGCCAATCGTCATATAGGATGTCCGGCCCACCCGATCAGCCCACTCGATCCCACGTCATCGCCCTCCAGGGTGGACATGGGGTGCGAGCGGTTGCGTGTGCGCGCCCGGCGGGACGCTAGGCCGTCGCCGTTCCGCCGATCACCCGATCCGTCGCCGGCCGCGGTTTTTGGGAAGGTTCATAGGAATGACTCTCGCCACTCCCCCCTCCGACAATGCGGTTCACACCGGCGTCCTGGTCCTGGCCGACGGCACGGTGTTCCGCGGCCGAGGCATCGGCGCCACGGGGGATTCGGTGGGCGAGGTGTGCTTCAACACCTCCATGACCGGCTATCAGGAGATCCTGACCGATCCCAGCTATGCCGGCCAGATCATCACCTTCACCTTCCCGCACATCGGCAACACCGGCGCCAACGCCGAAGACATCGAGACGATCACGCCGGCCGCCCGCGGCCTGATCCTGCGCGCCGACATCACCGACCCGTCGAACTGGCGCTCCACCCGCCATCTGGACGACTGGCTGAAGAGCTACGGCCTCGTCGGTCTGGCCGGCGTCGACACCCGCCGCCTGACCCGCCGCATCCGCGACCTGGGCGCGCCCAACGGCGTCGTCGCCCATGCGCCGGACGGCAAGTTCGACATCGAGGCGCTGGTCGCCAAGGCCAAGGGCTGGCCGGGTCTGGAGGGCATGGACCTGGCCAAGGACGTGTCCTGCCGCCAGACCTATGACTGGACCGAGGCCGGCTGGACCATCGGCGGCGGCTACGCCACCCAGGACAAGCCGCAGTACCATGTCGTCGCCATCGATTACGGCGCCAAGCGCAACATCCTGCGCTGCCTCGCAGCATCCGGCTGCAAGGTGACGGTGGTTCCGTCCACCGCTTCGGTCGAGGACGTGATGCGCCACCAGCCGGACGGCGTCTTCCTGTCCAACGGCCCCGGCGACCCCGCCGCCACCGGCGAATATGCCGTGCCGACCATCAAGGGCCTGCTCGACACCGGCGTGCCGATGTTCGGCATCTGCCTCGGCCACCAGATGCTGTCGCTGGCACTGGGCGCCAAGACCACCAAGATGGCGCTGGGCCACCGTGGCGCCAACCATCCGGTGAAGGACCTCGCCTCCGGCCGGGTGGAGATCACCAGCCAGAACCACGGCTTCGTCGTCGTTCCGGAGACCCTGCCGGCCGACGCCGAGGTCACCCATGTCAGCCTGTTCGACGGCACCAACGAGGGCATCCGCCTGAAGGGCAAGCCGGTCTTCTCGGTGCAGTACCACCCGGAAGCCTCGCCCGGCCCGCAGGACAGCCACTATCTGTTCGACCGCTTCGTCCAGCTGATCGCCGAGAAGAAGGCGGCCTGACGCCCGACCGCCGGCAGGTCATGAAAAAGGGGGAGCCGTTCGCGCGGCTCCCCCTTTTCCTATTTGGCATTACGCTCCTTGTCAGGGGCCAGCGTCGCGGTGGTCGCCGTGCGCGGCTGGACCCGCTGGATGCCGCCATAGCAGCTGGTGCCGCCACGCCCGCCGGGTGATCCGACGGCTTGTCCGTACTGGGTGCAATCGGCTGTCTGGCCGGCGGCTGTCGGGGTAGCGGCCGCCTTTTCGCCGCCATGCTTCTGGTCACGAGGCTTTGATTTGGGATCGTCCACAGTGGCCTCCTGGAGGTTGCGGACCATATCGATTATGGCCTCTCCTAGATTGCCAACATGGGCAGCGGTCAGCGGTTCCAACAGATATGCGTCTTCCGGATCATCCGTTTTCTCACAAGCCTCCGCCGACTGCGGAGCCCGACAACCCCGCCTGCCCGCTTTGCGGACGGCCGATGGTGCCGGGCGCCAGCCTGAACGAGCATCACCTGATCCCCCGCACCTATGGCGGCCGGGAAACGGTGACGATGCACCGCATCTGTCATGCGAAGATCCACGCGGTGCTGACCGAACAGCAGCTGCGCGACCATTATCACGAGATCGAGGCCCTGCGCGGCCATCCCGACATCGCCGCCTTCATCCGCTGGGTCCGCCGCAAGCCGCCGGAGTTCGTCGACGGCCATGCCACCGACCGGCGGCGGCGCAAGCGCTGACCGACCTCAGCCCCGCTGCATCGCCCGCCGCGCGGCCGGCTTCGGCAGATATTCGCGGGCCTCGCCGTTGCAGACGCGGCTGACCCGCTCATACTCCTCCACCGTGTCGACCTTGGCCTGCCGGCGGTCGCGCTCGCGGCCGAACTCCTGCATGATCCGCCGCATCGCCGATTCGAGCGGCCGGCGGATCGCCGCCATCGCCTGGGCCTGGCTGCGCGAACGCACCGGCGCCATCCCGTCGATCACCTGTTCCAGGCGGCTGCGGATCTGCGGCATCGTCTCGTTCAGCAGCGCCTCGTCCACCGCGACATGGCGCATCTCGTGGGCCAGAACCTCGCCATGCAGGCAGGACCCGGCGGGGATCTCGCCGGCGACATGGACGATGCGCTGCTGGAAGCCGAAGCTGATGGTCAGCGAACTGGCCGACGCGCAATAGGTGCCGTCGCCCATCGACTTGAACAGCGCCTGCACCTGCGACTGTTCGCCGTAACGCGCCTGGGTCAGCCCCAGCACATGGCTGTCGGCGGTGCTCACCGGCCCCGGCGTCCGCCCCGGAAGCCGGGTGAGCTGGGCGATCGACAGGCTGTCGTCGCGCTTGATCGGCGCCAGCACGGTGTCGAGAGTCAGCTTGGTCGGCGGAAAGCCGCCGCAGCCATTGGACTGCGCCGCGGCCGGCATCGCCGCAAGGAGGAGACCCAAAAGGGAAAGGAACAGGAGGCGAACGGTCATCCCAGCACTGTTACCGGGAAACCGTTCGCCGACAAGAGATATGGAAGGGCGGCCGATGCCCCCGAACCTCACTTCCCCGCCTTCAGCTGCTCCCGCGTCAGCCAGAACACCTCGCCGAAGCTGTTGGCGGTCTGCAGCCACAGGAAATCCAGGTGCGGATACTCCGCCTCCAGAATCTCGCGGCCGGTGCCGAACTCGCACAGCAGGCCGCCCTCCGGGGTCAGGTGCTTGGGTGCTTCCTTCAGGATGCGGCGGACGATGTCCAGCCCGTCATCGCCGCCGGCCAGCGCCATCTCCGGCTCGGCCCGGAATTCCGGCGGCAGGGCGTCCATCGATTCGGCGTCGACATAGGGCGGGTTGGTGATGATGACGTCGTACTTCCGCGTCTTCAGCGGCGCGAACAGGTCGCCCTGATGCAGGGTGATGCGGTCCTCGAACCCGCTGTCGGCGACGTTGCGCTTCGCCACCTCCAGCGCGTCGGGCGACAGGTCGACGGCGTCCACCTGGGCCTCGGGGAAGATGCGGGCGGCCAGGATGGCGAGGCAGCCGGAACCGGTGCACAGATCCAGCACCCGCTCCACCGAGGTCGGGTCCTCCACCAGCGTGAAGTCGTCGCCGCCGAACAGGTCGGAGAACAGCAGCTCCCCGATGTAGGAGCGCGGGACGATCACCCGCTCGTCCACATAGAAGGGGATGCCCTGGATATAGGCCTTGTTCAGCAGGTAGGGCGCCGGCTTGCGGGTGTCGATGCGGGCATGGAGGATGCCGGCCACCGCCTCGCGCTCCGCCGCGGTCAGGCGCGAGTCCAGATAGGGGTCGAGCTGGTCGACCGGCAGGTGCAGCGTCTCCAGCACCAGGAACACCGCCTCGTCGAAGGCCGTGGTGGTGCCGTGGCCGTAATCCAGATCGGCCTCGTTGAAGCGGCTGACGCCGTAGCGCAGGAAATCGCGGATGGTCGACAGCTCGGCGGCGGCTGCCGCGGCGGTGTGTTTGGTGGTCAGCTTGCTGGTCACTGGGCGCAGGCTCCGGTCAGGAACGGGAAAGGGGTCAGAGGATGTCCAGCACCGACTCCGGCGGACGGCCGACGCGGGCGCGGTCGCCCTTCACCACGATGGGGCGCTCGATGGCCGCCGGATTGGCGGACAGGGCGGCGACCAGCGCCTCTCCGTCCAGATCCTTGGGCAAGCCGGCCTCCGCCGCCTCCTTGGCGCGGGTGATGTCGCGCGGCCCCTTGCCCAGCTTGGCGAGGATGGCCGACAGCTCCGCCGGGCCGGGCGGGGTCTTCAGATACTCGATCACCGTCGGCTCGACGCCGCGCGACCGCAGAAGCTCCAGCGTCTCGCGCGATTTGCTGCAGCGCGGGTTGTGATAGATCGTCACGTCGCTCATGGTAGGCTTTCCAGGGTTGGGCAGGCTTGCTCGGTTTGAAGAGCGGTCAGACTGATACACCCAACCCGCGCTCCGCGCCAATCCGGCATGCGGAAACGGACGCCGCGGCGCAACATCCCTCAGGTGACAAGGGATGGCTTTGGTATTACTTTGCGCGCTCGCTTTTCCGAAGGCCCGTGCGCGCCCTTATCCCGGTGGGCGGGCCATGCGGAACAGTTCCGATGCCCAGATACGGATGCCGGCCGTGACCAAGCTCTCGCTCTCCAAGGACAAGATCAACATCCTCCTTCTGGAAGGTGTCCACGACAACGCCATCGACGAGCTGGCCCGCGGCGGCTATGCCTCCGTCGAGCGGCTGCCGCGCGCGCTGGACGAGGCGGAACTGCTGGAGCGCATCGGTTCGGTCCACATCCTGGGCATCCGCTCGCGCACCCACCTGACCGCCAAGGTGCTGGAAGCGGCGAACAAGCTGATCACCGTCGGCTGCTTCTGCATCGGCACCAACCAGGTCGACCTGAAGGCGGCGCGCCGCCAGGGCGTGCCGGTGTTCAACGCCCCCTATTCCAACACCCGGTCGGTGGCGGAGCTGGTGATCGGCGAGATCATCATGCTGATGCGCGGCATCTTCGAGAAGTCGCAGCTGGTCCATGGCGGCGGCTGGATGAAGTCGGCCAAGGATTCTTACGAGATCCGCGGCAAGACGCTGGGCATCGTCGGCTACGGTCACATCGGCACCCAGGTGTCGATCCTGGCGGAAGCCATGGGCATGCAGGTCCGCTTCTACGACACCGTGCGCAAGCTCGCGCTCGGCAACGCGCGCGCCTGCGACTCGCTGGAGGAGCTGCTGTCGGTGTCCGACGTGGTGACCCTGCATGTGCCGGACACCGCGCAGACCCGGAACATGATCGGCGAGCGTGAACTGGCCGCCATGAAGAAGGGCAGCCACCTGATCAACGCCGCCCGCGGGCAGGTGGTGGACATCGAGGCGCTGGCCGCCGCGATGAACACCGGCCACGTCCTGGGCGCCGCCATCGACGTCTTCCCGGTCGAACCCGGTTCGGACAAGGACGAGTTCCAGAGCGCGCTGCGCGGCATCAAGACCGCCATCCTGACCCCGCACATCGGCGGTTCGACGATGGAGGCCCAGGCCAACATCGGCACCGAGGTGGCGCAGAAGCTGATCGAGTATTCGGACAACGGCTCCACCGTCGGCGCGGTCAACTTCCCGCAGGTGGCGCTGCCGGTGCAGGCCGGCTGCACCCGCTTCCTGCATGTCCACGAGAACCGTCCGGGCATCCTGCGCAAGGTGAACGAGGTGTTCTCCGGCCGCGACCTGAACATCGCCGCCCAGTATCTCCAGACCGATCCGGAGCTGGGCTATGTGGTGGTGGACGTCAACGGCGACGTCGACGAGCTGGAGGTCACCAACGACCTGCGCGCCATCGAAGGCACCCTGAAGGCGCGCTTCCTGTTCCCGTCGCAGCGCTGACCGAATAGGGGGAGGGGAGTGCCCGAGGGGGACGCAACCGTCTCCCCCTTGGGAACCCTTCCTCCGCCGCCCGGTTGTCCACTCATGATGCTGCGCCGCAGCACCAGCCCGAGAGGACGACCGCAATGACCAACCGCCACTCCACCATGCTCAAGACCTTGGGCATCACCGCGCTGGCGCTTGGCGGGCTGGCCGTGGCCAACACGCTGGCCGCGCGGGCGGCCGAGCGCCGCTATCCGCCGGAAGGCCGTTTCCTGACCGTCGACGGCGTCCGCCTGCATTACATGGAGGCCGGCGAAGGCCCGCCGGTCGTGCTGCTGCACGGCAACGTCTCCGCCCTCGGCGATTCGCTGGCGAGCGGCATGTTCCAGCGGCTGGCGCGGAATCACCGGGTGATCGCCTTCGACCGTCCCGGCATGGGCCACAGCGACCGTCCCAAAAACCGCTCCCATGGCCGCGACTGGACGCCGGAGGATCAGGCCGACCTGCTCGCCCGCGCCTTCGACGCGCTGAACATCGAGAACGCCGTGGTGGTCGGCCACTCCTACGCCACGCTCGTCGCCCTGGCCCTGGCGCTGGATCATCGCCGGGCGGTGAAGGGTCTGGTGCTGATGGCCGGCTACTACTTCCCGACCAGGCGGGTGGACGCGGCTCTGGTGGCGCCGGTGGCGATGCCGGTGCTGGGCGACCTGCTGCGTTATACGCTGTCGCCGCCGTTCGCCAAGGCGATGATGCCGGCGATGCTGAAGACGCTGTTCTCGCCGCGGCCGGTGCCGGACCACCTGACGGACAGCTTTCCCGCCGCCCTGACGATCCGGCCGAGCCAGCTGCGCGCCAACGCCCAGGACGGCGTCACCATGGTGCCCGCCGCCGAACGGCTGCAGCACCGCTATGCCGACGTGACGGTCCCGGTGGCGATCTTCGCCGGTCATGGCGATCGCGTCGTCGAGCAGGAGGAACAGAGCGGCCGACTTCACCATGTCCTGTCCGACAGCACCCTGCATTGGGTACCGGACTCCGGCCACATGGTGCATTACGCCGATCCGGAGCTGGTGGTGCGCCGGATCGACGAGTTGTCAGCAGAAAAGGCGGCGCCGCAAGTCTCCGTTCACAGATAGCGCCGCATCAGGACGCTGCCGCCCTGGTGCGGCAGGCGGGGGTGCCAGGGGATGTCGGCGCGGCCGATCTCCTCGAATCCCTCGCCGGCATACAGGTGGCGGGCCGGCTCGTTGTCGGCCCAGACATGCAGGGTGACGCGGTCGAAGCCGCCGGTCCGCGCCCGCTCGTAGAACCAGCCGAGCAGCCGCCCGGCGATGCCCTGCCGCCGCCGGTCCGGATCGACCGCCAGCGCCGACAGGAAATAGCTGCCCCAATCCAGCGTTTCGGAAAATTCGGCCATATGGGCGACCCGGTCGGGCGGCAGGCCGCTGTAATCCTCCGTCCGGATCCAGTCGGTGGGATAGCCGTGGGCGATGCCGACCACCTGCCCGTCCAGTTCCGCCACTCCGCTTTGCCGGTGCGACAGCGACCCGCTGCGCCCGGCCAATCCCGGAACCAGCATCTCCGCCGCGGTCATTCCCGGCATCAGCCCGTCGAGCAGAAATTCGTAGACGCCGCCCCCGGCAATGTCGATCAACCGAGCCAGCTCCGGTGCGTCGTCGGCATCGGCCGGGCGGATGCGGAGACGGTCGTCAGTCAATGCAGGGCTCACGGCGGGAACCTTCGATCAGGAGAGCGGCCGAATAGAAGAGGCCCTCCCGCCGCGGATTTCCAGCCCCTTTCGCGCGAACCGACCCGCTCGGCCCCAATCCGCTCAGCCCTGATCGGCGGCCCGGTTCAGGTCGTCGCGCAGCCGCAGCAGCGCATCGCGGAGCGACATCAGTTCCTCGGCTGAATTGCCGGCGGCGGCGGCGATCCGCGTCGGCAGGCATTCGGCCTTGGCCCGCAGTGCCGCACCCTCGGCGGTCAGGCCAATGCGCATCAGCCGTTCGTCCTGCGGATCGCGGGCGCGGGTGAGAAGCCCCTGCCCTTCCATCCGCTTCAGCAGCGGGGTCAGCGTGCCGCTGTCCAGCCCCAGCCGCTCGCCCAGCAGCTTCATCGACTGTCCGTCCTGCTCCCACAGCAGCAGCATGATCAGATACTGCGGATAGGTCAGGCCAAGCTGCTCCAGCATCGGGCGGTAGACGCGGCTCATCGCCAGATTGGCCGAATAGAGCGCGAAGCATGCCTGGTTGGAGAGCAGAAGCGGGTCGTCCTTGTCGGCTGCCATGATGCGTGAACCCTGGAAAGACGGCGCGGAGAAGGCGGCGTGAAAAAGATGGCGCGCCGCCGGGATGCCGCGCGTCGATCGATCGTGCATCCCGCACAATCGCGCGCAACAGCCCGGCAGCGCAATGCCGAAGGCTTTACGCCTCGGGCGATACCCTCAAGATCCGGCCTTCAGCCCCATCGTCAGGCGACGGTCGTGGTGACCGGGATGTTGCCCTTGGTGGCGTGGCTGTACGGGCAGACCTTGTGGGCACGGGCCAGCAGGTCTTCGGCGGCGGCCTTGTCCATGCCCGGCAGCGAGACCACGAAGTCGACGGTCAGGCCGAAGCCCTCGCCATCGTCGCGGGCGCCGATGCCGACCGTGGCGTTCACCGTCAGGTCGGCCGGAACGGCGATCTTGTCGCGGTTGCCGACGAACTTGATGGCGCCGATGAAGCAGGCCGAATAGCCGGCGGCGAACAGCTGTTCCGGATTGGTGGCGCCGCCTTGGCCGCCCAGTTCCTTCGGCGCGGCCAGCGCGACCGACAGCAGGCCATCCTCGCTGACGGCCTTGCCGTCACGGCCACCGGTGGCGGTCACCTTGGTCGAATACAGGGTCTTCATGGCGTGTGCTCCTTCACAGATTGGATTGGCTGGGTTTCCGGGGCGGCGGTTTGAACCGGCGCCCGTCGATCTCGTGAGAAGAACTATTGCGCACAATTGAATTGCACGCAATCTCTTTTTATCGTGCGCTATTTGATTGCGTGCAATGCGTTTGGCGCATGACGCTGCCCTGGAGCCAGATGACCAATGCCCGGTGCGGGTTGGCCCGCATACCCGCGTATTGCCATTTGTTAACCCAGTTAGGGCTACTGCCGAGTTCGTGCCGGCGGAGTGACCTTCCGGCCCCTCATTCCGCTGCCCCCCCCCGAGAGTGCGATGAAACTTTCCAACAAGATCCTGCTGCCGGTCCTGGTCCTTTCCATCGTGTCGGCCGCCATCGGCGGCACCTCGGTATGGGGGTTGAACCGCATCGCCGCCGCCAACCAAGCCCTGATCCGGACGGATCGGATGGTCCTCACCGCATCGGAACTGCGGTCGATCAGTAGGTCCCTGCAGCGTGACGCCTTGAACCTCATTTCCGAGGACGCTGCGACGCAGGCGGCGATCGGCGAACGGTTCGGCGCGCGAATTGATGAAATGGCGGACACCAACCGCCGGCTCGACCGGCTTCTCGCCGCGTCGGGCAATCCGGCCGCCGGGCAAATCGGTCCGCTGCAGGTCAAGGTGATGGATGCCCTGGCGAAGACGCAGGACCTCGCCCTGGCGGGGCAGCGCGCCGCCGCCGCCGCCCTGTTCCGCAGCGATGTGCGCAACGGCGAGCGCGCGGCCTCGGCCCTGACCGATCCGATCATCGAGACTGGGACGAAGCGGATCGCCCAACTCACCGAGGCGGTGGAGGAGACCGAGAGCTTCGTGAAGGTCGCCGTGGCGGCGGTCGGGCTTATCGGCATTCTCGCCGGCGCCCTGCTCTCCCTGCTGATTGCCCGCCGCAGCGTCGTGGAGCCGCTGGCCCGCCTGACCGCGAGCATGGGACGCCTTGCCCGCAAGGATTACGGCGTCGACCTGACGGATGCGGCGCGCGGTGACGAGGTCGGCGCGATGGCCACCGCGGTCGTCACCTTCCGCGACGCGCTGCAGACCGCCGACCGGCTGGAGGCCGAGCAGGCGGCCGACCGCGCCGCCAAGGAACGGCGCACGGCCGAGGTGGAGCGTCTGGTCCGCCATTTCGAAGCGACCGTCAGCGGCATCCTGCACACGCTGTCGTCCGCCGCCACCGAACTGAGCCAGACGGCGCACAGCATGTCGGGCATCGCCGACCAAACCAATGCGCGTGCAACGGCGGCGGCTCGAACGGCGGTCGAGGCCTCATCCAACGTCCAGGCCGTCGCAGTGGCAACGGAGGAGCTGACCGCCTCCATCACCGAGATCAGCGGGCAGGTGTCGCGCTCCACTGCCATCGCCGATCAGGCGGTGGGCGAAGCGCAGCAGACCAATGCCCAGGTCCAGGGGCTGGTCGAGCAGGCGCAGCGCATCGGCGAGATCGTGCAGATGATCAACGGCATCGCCACCCAGACCAATCTGCTGGCGCTGAACGCCACCATCGAGGCGGCACGGGCGGGAGAAGCGGGCAAGGGCTTCGCCGTGGTGGCGTCGGAGGTGAAAAGCCTCGCCAACCAGACGGCCAAGGCGACGGAGGACATCGGCACCCAGATCGCCTCGATGCAGGGCGCCACCAACGGCGCGGCCCAGGCGATCGGCGGCATCAGCCGGACCATCGCGACGATCAGCGAGGTCGCCACCTCCATCGCCTCCGCCATCGAGGAGCAGGGCGCGGCAACGGCCGAGATCGCCCGCAACGTTCAGGAGGCCTCCAGCGGCACCGCGTCGGTCAGCGCCAACATCGGCGGCGTCAGCGAGGCGGCGGCCCAGACCGGCGCCGCGGCCAGTCAGGTGCTGGGCGCCTCGGGCGAGTTGGCGCGCCAGTCGGAACTGCTGCGGCAGGAGGTGGAGACCTTCCTGAGCGGCATCCGCGCCGCGTGACCGGCGTCGCTCTCTCACAACCAGGATCTGGCGCCGGAGGGGGCGACCATGGCGGCGCCGCGTGTGGGAACCGGCCCGACTTCCACACAAGAGTTCCACACGGCGCCGACAGATGACGCACCGGCCCCCCGATGACGCGGGCAAAGAAAAAGCCTTGGAACCGTTGGGTTCCAAGGCTTTTCTTTCCTTCCGGAACTGGTCGGAGCGACAGGATTTGAACCTGCGACCCCCAGACCCCCAGTCTGATGCGCTACCAGGCTGCGCTACGCTCCGTCAACTTCACCGCAGTGCTTGCGGCTTGGCTCCGGAAGGGAACGGGACTATAGCCGCGGGCTTTTGCCGATGCAACATCTCCCGTGATGAATTTTCAGCTTTTTTTGCTCCCCATTTCGGACAGGCGGGACAGCACCGATCGCAACGATTTCAACTCGTCCAACACCATGGTGATCTCGTGACGCACCGCATCGGACAGGGGCGGCTGGTCGGCACCGGCCTCGCCGCCGTCATCGGGTTCGTCAATGGTGAAAGCTTCGACATCCGGCGCCTCGTTGCCGTCATCCGTGTCTTCGGGCAGCGGCGGCGTCGGATCGGACATCCGCCCTTCCTTCAACAGGCGCTGAACGCCCTTGATGGTGTAGCGGTCCTCATACAGCAGCGCCTGGATGCGCCGCAGAAGATCGACATCCTCCGGCCGGTAATAGCGTCGGCCGCCGCCGCGCTTCAGCGGGCGGATCTGGGGAAACTTCGTCTCCCAGAACCGCAGCACATGCTGAGGCACGTTGAGGTCGGTCGACACCTCGCTGATGGTGCGATAGGCCGTGGCGGATTTCATGACCGGATCAGGCCGCCTTCCGGCAATGACCGAAGGCGGCGGTCCGCGGGACGGCACGGCACGGCGATGGACGGGACATCCGAATCATCGGGAACGGCCAACGTCAGGACAGCGCCCGCGCGGGCGTCGGCGCCCCACCCTCCTGAACCTCGTTGATGCGGTTCTTCAGCACATGGCTGGCGCGAAAGACCAAAACCCGGCGCGGCAGGATCGGCACCTCTTCCCCGGTCTTGGGATTGCGGCCGATTCGCTCGCCCTTCTGGCGGACCTGAAAGCTGCCGAAGGACGAGATCTTCACCATCTCCCCCCGGGCGAGCGCATCGGAAATCTCGTCCAGGACGGTTTCGACCAGATCGGCCGATTCATTGCGCGAAAGACCGACCTCCTGATAGACGGCTTCGCTCAATTGCGCGCGCGTGACGGTGTTTTGCGACATTGTTCGACCTCCCCCCGCAACCATTGCGAAGACGGTAATCCGGGGGAAGAAGGTCCGTCAATTCAAAAGCTTGGCAGCCGCAAACGGCCCGGCCGAAGTCCGGCCGGGGTTGCAGCGCAGCATGGCAACGGGGAGAGTGGAATGGGACGCCGGCGGCTTACCAGCGGATCAGCGCCGAACCCCAGGTCAGGCCGCCGCCGATGGCTTCCATCAGGATCAGGTCGCCACGCTTGATGCGGCCGTCGGCCACCGCCTCGCCCAGCGCCAGCGGGATCGACGCGGCCGAGGTGTTGCCGTGGCGGTCAACCGTCAGAACCACCTTCTCCGGCGACAGCTTCATCTTGCGGGCCAGCCCGTCGATGATGCGGCGGTTCGCCTGGTGCGGCACCATCCAGTCGATGTCGGTCGACTCGAGGCCGTTGGCGACCAGAGCCTCCTCCACCACCGCCGACAGCTTGGACACGGCGTGGCGGAAGATTTCCTGCCCGTGCATGCGGACATGGCCGATGGTGCCGGTCGACGATGCGCCGCCGTCGACGTAGAGCAGGTCGTACTGGCTGCCGTCGGAATGCAGGTGGGTGGACAGCACGCCGCGGTCGGACGAATCGCCCTTGCCTTCATAGGCGTCCAGAACGATGGCGCCGGCGCCGTCGCCGAACAGCACGCAGGTGGTGCGGTCGTTCCAGTCCAGCAGGCGGGAGAAGGTTTCCGCCCCGATCACCAGGGCGCGGCGCGCCTGACCGTTGCGCAGGAAATTGTCGGCCACCGACATGGCATAGACGAATCCGGCGCACACCGCCTGGATGTCCATGGCGAAGCCCTTGGTCCCCAGCGCCGCCTGCACCTTGGTCGCCGTGGCCGGGAAGGTGTTGTCGGGCGTGGTGGTGGCCAGGATGATACAGTCGATGCTGGCGGCCGGCACGCCGGCATGCTCCAGCGCGCGGGTCGCCGCGGCGATGGCGAGGTCGGAGGTCTTCTCCCCCTCCGCGGCGATGTGGCGGGACTTGATGCCGGTGCGCTGGACGATCCATTCGTCCGACGTGTCGACCCGCTGTTCCAAATCTTTGTTGGTGACGACATTGGACGGCAGGAAGATACCGCAACCCAGAACTCGGGAACGCATGACCATTGTTCAGCCCGCCGCCGCCTTCGTGTCGGGAAGAGGGTTCGCGTCGGCTATGCGCCCCATCTCTTCCTTGATGCGTTCGTTGAAGCCATGCGTCGCCAGATTGACGGCGACCGCGACGGCATTGGCGAAGCCGACCGCGTCGGTGCCGCCATGGCTCTTCACGCAGACGCCGCGCAGGCCCAGGAACATCGCGCCGTTGTAGCGGCGCGGGTCGATCCGCTCGCGGAAGCGCTTGAAGGCGCCGCGTGCCAGCAGATAGCCGATCCGTGCCAGGAACGACGTCGCGAAGGTCCGGCGCAGGAACTCCGAGAACAGCTTGGCCGTGCCCTCCGCCGTCTTCAGCGCGACATTGCCGGTGAAACCGTCGGTGACGATGACGTCCACCGTTCCCAGCCCGATGTCCGTGCCTTCGACGAAGCCATGGAAGCGGCCGGGCAGCGGCATGTCGCGCAGGCTGGCCGCCGCGGCACGCACCACCTCGTTGCCCTTCATGTCCTCCGACCCGATGTTCAGCACACCGATCGACGGCTCCGGAAGGCCCAGGATGGCGCGCGCGAAGACGGCCCCCATCACGGCGAACTGGACGAGATTTTCCGGCTGGCATTCGGCGTTGGCGCCGAGGTCCAGCATCACGCTCTCGCCCCGTTGCGTCGGGAAGAAGGAGGCCATCGCCGGCCGGTCGATGCCCGGCAGCGTCTTCAGCACGAACTTCGCCATCGCCATCAGGGCGCCGGTGTTGCCGGCCGACACCACGCAGGCAGCCTCGCCCGCCGCGACGGCGTCGATGGCAAGCCTCATGCTGGACTGGCGACCGGCGCGCAACGCCACTGCCGGCTTGGCGTCACCGGCCACGAAGTCGGCGGTGTGGCGGATTTCCGCCACTGCCTTCAACGCAGGCCGCTGGCTCAGCAGCGGTTCGAGCCGCTGCTGGTCGCCGTACAGCAGAAAGCGCACGTCGGGATGGCGCTCCCGCGCGATGTCCGCCCCGGCAACGACCATGTCGGGGCCGAGATCGCCACCCATGGCATCCAGGGCGATGGTCAGGCGCTGGCTCACCGCGAACAGGCTCCCCGGCTTGGACCCCGGCAGGGGCGACCAGCGCCCCCGGTCATCGGGACCTCAGACAACGCGATCCGGATCAAGCGGCCGCGGTGCCGCTCTGAACCACTTCACGCTGGTCGTAATGGCCGCAAGACCCGCAGACGTGGTGCGGACGCTTCAGCTCGCCGCAGTTCGGGCACTCGTTGTACGCCGACGTCGGCAGAGCGTGGTGCGAACGCCGCATGTTGCGCCGCGACTTGGAGGTCTTCTTCTTCGGAACAGCCATGACCGTAAACTCTCTTCATTGGAAAGGGCGGCCCGAACAGGGGCCGCCCAGCGCGAGCGGCATTCAATAAGGCAAATGCCCCCAAAGGGCAAGCCCGAACAACCCCCATTTCGCAACCCCGCGCCGCTCATTGGTGGGGGTGGAAATGCCGGCCCTTATACAAGGCGCGGCGGGGAAAGCAACAGTCCGATCAGTCCCGCGACTTCAACTGTTGCAGAACGGCGAAGGGATTGGGCTTTTCAGGCTCTTCCGCCACCTCTTCCTCCACCGGGTCCTCGTCATAGCCTTCGAATTCCACCCCTTCGGCGTGCGGATAGGGGTCCAGGCCCAGCGACAGGTGCTGCGCCGTCAACTCGCCGATGTCGATTCGGTTGTTGTCCATCGGCTCGGGAATGTCCTCGTCCGACAGGGACGGGTCGAAATCGATCTCCAGCCCCTGGTCTTCGATCATCGACGGCGGGGCGAACAGCGCATCGAAGCTCTCGCTGACATGGGCGGGCACCGGCTCCAGCGTGACGACGCAGGTCTGGACCACGTCGGCCTCCAACCGGCCGGAGACGCGGATCATCTGGCCGCCGCGCACCGCCCGCAGTTTCACCGTGGCGGTCAGGCTGCCGATCGCCTCCAGCTCCAGCCGTTCGGCCAGCGCCTTGCGCTCCGTCTCCGTCGCTT
Organism: Azospirillum oryzae; assembly: GCF_008364795.1. Classification (GTDB taxonomy): domain Bacteria; phylum Pseudomonadota; class Alphaproteobacteria; order Azospirillales; family Azospirillaceae; genus Azospirillum; species Azospirillum oryzae. The sequence continues at coordinate 773,188 of NZ_VTTM01000001.1, forward strand.
CGATGGTCTCGATCACGTCGGCGCGGCGCACAGCGTCGGCAGGGACGATGCGCGAGAATTCCGGGGCCGGCAGGGCACCGTTGGCAGGACTCATGGCGAAAGACTCTCTGATCGAAAACCGGAACGGCCGGCGCGACGGGCGACCGGCATCACTCAAGTCACATGCAGCCGCCGCACCGGAAAGGCAAGCCCTCAAGCATCTCCCAGGGCATCTCCCTGGGCATCGCCCGCCCGGCCGCGAGCGATTCAACGCTCACCTTAATATAGTGCAACGCTCACGCCGGCACCGGCGCGAAGCGGACCTCCCCCTGCATCAGCGACTCCAGCGGCTGGGCGTCGAGCGCCGCGGCGCAGGCGCGCACATAGGCGGCGATGGTCACCAGCACCCCGTCCGGCACCGGGTCCACCGTGCCGTAGAGGTTGTTGTCCAGCGCCACTTCCAGCCTGCCGTCGTCGGAGTCGGCCAGCGCCTCGTCATAGGCGCGGATGCGTCCGGCCATGCCGCGCGCCATCGTCTTGACGCGCCGGGCGATGCCGCTGTCGCCGACCCCCATCTCCAGCAGCGACTTCTCGAAATCGTCGACCATCGTCTCGTAGAGGCGCTGCGACAGTTTGCCCGCCTCCGCGCCCTGCCCCTTCAGCCGGCGCATCACCAGCAGCAGATGCAGCGCCACCATTTCGAACCGCCCGTCGAGCGTGTCCGGCACGGCGAGCGCACTGTAGAAGGCCGGCTCGCGGGCGCGGCCGACGATGGCGGTGAACAGGCCGCCCACCGCCGTGGCGTTGCGGGCACGCGCGCCGCCGCCGATCCCGGACATCAAAGGGGCCAGCAGACGGCCGATAAAGCTTCCTGACACGAACGGCAGCCCTTCCCCGACTCGGAGTCTCGTTGACAGGGCGAAGCAGCCGGTGCGATTGTCCCGCACGGAGACTGTCCACAGCCGTGGACGGCCTCACTGCCCCGCCGGCTCCATCATAGCCCGAGCACCATGACCAGATCGAACTTTTCCGCCCCCCGCACCGTCATTCGCACCGCCCTGCTGGGCAGCGTCCTGCTCGCCGGCCTCGCCGCGACCGGCTGCTCGCCCATCGTCGCCACCCGCGGCAACCTGACGGACCCGCAGCTGGTGGCAGAGCTGCAGCCGGGCCAGAGCCGGCGCGACGACGTCGCCGCGGTGCTGGGCACCCCGACCTCGGTCGGCACCTTCGATCCGAACGTCTGGTACTATATCGGGCAGAAGACAGAGAAGACCGCCTTCTTCGAGCCGGAAGTGACGGAGCGCCGCGTCGTCGTCGCCCATTTCGACGACACCGGCGTCCTGCGCGAGATCAAGACGCTCGACAAGTCGGCTGGCCAGGACGTCGATCTGGTGGAACGCACCACCCCGACCGCCGGCCGCGAGATGGGCTTCCTGGAACAGATGATGGGCAACGTCGGCCGCTTCTCCGCCAAGGACACCAAGGGCAAGGGCCCCGGCAGCTGATCGCTTAGCCGCCAGCCAGGCCCTCCGTGCCGGTTCATCCCGATACAGACACCGACCTGCGCCACATGCGCGCCGCCCTGTCGCTCGCCGCGCGCGGGCTGGGGCGGACATGGCCCAATCCGGCGGTCGGCTGTGTGCTGGTCCGCGGCGGCGCCGTGATCGGCCGCGGCTGGACCCAGCCCGGCGGGAGGCCGCATGCCGAGACGGAGGCGCTGGCCCGTGCCCGCAGCCTCTCCGGCGGGATAGAGGGCGGCGGGGCGGAAGGCGCCACCGCCTACGTCACGCTGGAACCCTGCAATCACTATGGCAAGACGCCGCCCTGCGCCCTGGCGCTGGTGGAGGCGAAGGTGGCGCGCGTCGTCGTCGCCTGCCAGGACCCCGACCCGCGGGTCGCCGGCGGTGGCCTGACCCGGCTGCGCGATGCCGGCATCGAGGTGACCACCGGCGTCTGCGAGGCCGAGGCGCTGGCCCTGAACGAGGGCTTCTTCAACCGCATCACGCTGGGCCGCCCGCTGGTGACGCTGAAGGTCGCCAGCACGCTGGACGGCCGCATCGCCACCGCCACCGGCGAGTCGCAGTGGATCACCGGCCCCACCGCCCGCGCCTGGGGCCACCGGCTGCGCGCCAGCCACGACGCCATCCTGGTCGGCATCGGCACCGCGCTGGCCGACGATCCCGAACTGACCTGCCGCCTGCCCGGCCTGGAAGACCGCAGCCCGGTGCGCGTGGTGGTGGACAGCAGCCTGCGCCTGCCGCCGACGGCAAAGCTCGCCACCGGCGCCGGCCGCATCCCGAGCTGGATCGTCACCGGCCCTTCTGCCGATCCCGCCCGCACCCAGGCGCTGACCGCTCTCGGCGTCGAAGTGATCCCGGTTGCCACCGACGCTGACGGCCGCATCGATCCAGCCGCCGCGATGACCGCCCTCGCCGCCCGCGGCATCACCCGCGTGCTGGTGGAGGGCGGAGCGTCCATCGCCGGCGCCCTGCTCGGCGCCGGGCTGGTCGACCGGCTGGAGTGGTTCCGCGCCGCCTCGCTGATCGGCGGCGACGGGCTGCCGGCGGTCGCCGGCTTCGGAGTCGAGGCGCTGGCCGCCATGGCGCGCTTCGAACGCGCCGCCGTCCGCGGTGCCGGCGCCGATCTCGCCGAAAGCTACCGCCGGATCCCCGCCAAAGCATCGGTCTAGCCGACGCAACAGACCGTTGCGCCGTCCGCGGTGTCGCGCGCGCTTCCCCTGGCCGCGAAACCTGCTAAATTCCCCGCATGTTCACCGGAATCATCACCGATGTCGGGCGCGTCCAGGCCGTGGAGCGGCAGGGCGACACCCGGTTCACCATCGAGACCGCCTTCGACACGGAGACGATCGCGATCGGGGCGTCCATCGCCCACAACGGCGTCTGTCTGACGGTCATCGAAAAGGGACCGGGGACCTACGTCATCCAGGCGTCGGGGGAGACCCTGTCGAAGACGACGCTCGGCGGGTGGGAGCCCGGCACGCGCGTCAACCTGGAACGCGCGCTGAAGGTCGGCGACGAGCTGGGCGGGCACATCGTGTCCGGCCATGTCGACGGCGTCGGCCGGCTGCTGTCGATCCGCCCCGAAGGCGAATCGCTGCGCCTGACCTTCGAGGCGCCGGCCACCCTCGCCAAATACATCGCGCCGAAGGGTTCGGTCGCCATCGACGGCGTGTCCCTGACCGTCAACGAGGTCGAGGGCAACCGCTTCGGCGTCAACATCATCCCCCACACCCAGACCGCGACCACCTTCGGCGGGCTGAGGGAGGGCGATCCGGTCAATCTCGAAATCGATATGCTGGCGCGCTATGTCGCCCGGCTCGCGGGGCAGGAATGACGTCCGAGTTTCACAAGTACCTGTCGACGGCCGAAGAGATCATCGAAGAGGCGCGTCAGGGCAGAATGTTCATCCTGGTCGACGACGAGGACCGGGAGAACGAGGGCGATCTGGTGATCCCCGCCTCCTGCGCCACGCCGGATGCGGTGAACTTCATGGCCAAGCATGGGCGCGGCCTGATCTGCCTGACCATGGACCGGCCGAACATCGAACGGCTGCGCCTGCCGCTGATGGCGCAGCAGAACGCCTCGCGCCACCAGACCGCCTTCACCGTCTCGATCGAGGCGCGCGAGGGGGTGACCACCGGCATCTCGGCCGCCGACCGCGCCCGCACCATCGCCGTCGCCATCGACCCGGCGTCCGGCCCGCAGGATCTCGCCACCCCCGGTCACATCTTCCCGCTGCTGGCGCGTGACGGCGGCGTGCTGGTCCGCGCCGGCCATACGGAGGCGTCGGTCGACATCGCCCGGCTGTCCGGCCATTCTTCGTCGGCGGTGATCTGCGAGATCATGAACGACGACGGCAGCATGGCCCGCCTGCCGGATCTGGTGCAGTTCGCACAGTTCCACGGGCTGAAGGTGGGCACCATCGCCGACCTGATCGCCTATCGCCGCCGCACCGAGACCATCGTCGAGCAGGTGCTGGCCGGCACGCTGGACAGCCGTTACGGCGGCCGGTTCCAGTCCTATGTCTATGTCAACAAGATCCAGTATGCGGAGCACATCGCGCTGGTGCGCGGCGACATCTCCGGCGACGAGCCGGTGCTGGTCCGCATGCATGCCCAATCGGTGCTGGACGACGTGCTGGGCGACCGCAACTCCGGCCGCGACAACGAACTCCACGCCTCGATGGAGCTGATCGCCAAGGAAGGCCGCGGCGTCGTCGTGCTTCTGCGCGAGCCGAACCCGAACGGCCTCTCGGTCACGCTGAAGGCCCGGCTGGAAGGTCAGGCCAGCAGCGTGCCGGAACTGCGCGACTATGGCATCGGCGCCCAGATCCTGCTGGATCTGGGCGTGCGCAAGATGGTGCTGATCTCCAACCGCAAGAAGCCGATCATCGGGTTGGAGGGCTACGGCCTGACCGTGGTCGGCCACCGCGCGGTCGGCCCCACGGCCGATGGAACGGGCGCCGCCGGCCCGGGCGACGACTGAGGAAGGGACTGGTCGCCGCCGGATGACCGACACGCCCCACATCATGGTCGTGGACGCCCGCGTCCACGAGGACATCGCCGATGAGCTGGCGCGTGGCGCCGTCGCGGAACTGGACCGCGCCGGCGCCACGCACATCCGCTATGGCGTGCCCGGCTGTCTGGAGCTTCCGGCGGCGATCATGTACGCCATCCGCTCCATGGATTTCTTCACCGCCCGCAAGCGCTTCGACGGCTATATCGCGCTCGGCTGCGTGATCCGGGGCGAGACGACGCGCTACGACACGATCTGTGCCGAAAGCGCCCGCGGCTTGCAGGATCTGGCGCTGCGTTACAGTCTGGCGGTCGGAAACGGCATCCTGACGGTGGAAAACCGCGAGCAGGCCTGGGCGCGGGCCAATGTCGGATCGGTCAATATGGGCGGCCGTGCCGCGCGGGCCTGTCTTGACATGATTGACCTGAAGCGCAAATTCCGCCTCTATCCGCGCTGACCCCGACATCTCCTCTCTTTTAGCGACTGCAGATCATGAGCAACGACGACGCGGGCAGCCCCGTGACACCCGATCACGCCCCCAAGGGCGGCGACTCCAAGGGCAAATCGAAGTCCCGCAAGAACAAGACCGGCGGCGGCTCCGCCAAGGCGCGCCGCAAGGCCGCCCGTCTGGCCGCGGCCCAGGCGCTGTACCAGATCGATCTGGCCCAGGCCCCGGTCGAGAATGTCGTCGGCGAGTTCGTCGCCCACCGGCTGGGAGAGGAGATCGACGGCGACAAGTTCGTCGCCGGCGATCCGCAGCTGTTCGCCGACATCGTCCGCGGCGTCGTCCACCGCCGGGCCGAGGTCGACGGGGTGCTGGGCGCCGCGCTCGACCCACGCTTCCCGCTCGACCGGCTGGAGCTGCTGCTGCGCGCCATCCTGCGCGCCGGCGCCTATGAGATCGCGGTCCATATGGACACCCACCCGCGCATCCTCATCAGCGAGTATGTCGACGTCGCCCGCGCCTTCTTCTCCGGCCGCGAGCCGGCGATGGTGAACGGCGTTCTCGACCACGTCGCCCGCGCACTGCGCGCCGACGACCTCGCCAAGCCCGACCCCGGCCGCGGCACGGGCGAGGAGTGACGTCTCAAAGCCACCCCCTCGGCGAGTTCGGCCGCATCGCCCGCTTCTTCAAGCCGCTGGCCGCCGGGTTCCCCGGCGCCCGCGGGTTGCGGGACGATGCCGCCGTGTTCGGGGTGCCGGAGGGGCGGGAGTTGGTGGTCACCACCGACGCCATGGTGGCTGGGGTGCATTTCTTCCCCGACGACGCGCCGGCCGACATCGCCGCCAAGCTGATGCGCAGCAACCTGTCCGACCTCGCCGCCATGGGGGCGGAGCCGCTGGCCTATACGCTGGTGACCGCCCTGCCCCGCGGGCTGGACGAGTCGTGGCTGGAGGCGTTCGCAGCCGGCCTGGGCGAGGAACAGCACCGGTTCGGCATCGCGCTGGCCGGCGGCGATTCGGTCTCCACCAGCGGCCCGATCACCCTGTCGGTGACCGCCTTCGGGCTGGTCCCCACCGGCTGCGCCCTGCCGCGCTGGGGCGGACAGCCGGGCGACCGCGTCTTCATCACCGGCAGCATCGGCGATGCCGCCCTGGGGTTGGAGATCGCCTATGGTCGCCTCGATGTCCCGGACGAGGAGACCCGCGCCCATCTGCTGCGCCGGATGCGCCGGCCGGACCCGCGCATAAGCGTCGGGCCGCGGCTGATCGGGCTGGCGAGCGGTGCGATGGACGTGTCGGACGGTCTTGTCGCCGACCTTGGCCATCTCTGCGAGGAATCCGGCTGCGCCGCTCTGCTGAGAGCCGATGCGGTGCCGCTGTCGGATGCGGCGCGCGGCGCCATCGACGGCGATCCGGTCCGGCTGGCGCTTGCCATCACCGGCGGCGATGATTACGAGCTTCTGTTCACCGCCCCGCCCTCGGCCCGCGACGCCCTGGCGGCCCTGGCGGCCGAGTGCGGCGTCGCGATCACCGAAATCGGCGAACTCCGCCCCGGCACGCCCGGTGATGTCGCCGTGCTGGATGCGTCCGACGCGCCCCTGCCGCTGACCCGGCGCGGTTGGGACCATTTCTGACGCGTCTGCAACGACGCCGCGCATTTAAGACAATCGAAAGCATCCCCGGCGCAGGGTTCGGCGAATTTACGTCTGCGTAAGGTGTGCCGCCGTGGTCAAGGCCCTGATCGTCCTCGTTCTCGGCATCGTGCTGCTGGGCGGCGCCAGCTTCGGCGGCTGGTTCGTCTATCAGAAATATTTTACCCCGCACCCGGAAGAACCGAAGAAGGTCGAGCCGCCGCCAAAGCCGCCCACCGCCTTCGTCCGCTTGCCCCCGCTGGTGGTGCCGATGATCGGCCCTTCCCGAGTCGAGCAATTCGTCACCGTGGTGGTGGCGGTCGAGGTGATTCTTGAACAGCAGCCGATGGTCCAGGCCAACCAGCCACGCCTGACCGACGCATTCCTCACCGCGCTCTACGGCGGCGTCGCCGACAAGTCGATCCTGAACGGTGCTTTGGTCAATATTCCTGCCGTAAAGGCGAAATTGAAGGAGGCCGCCGTCAAAGTGGTGGGCAAGGACGCGGTCTATGACGTGCTGGTTCAGGCGGTTACGCAACGCAATCTCTGACCGCACTGCACAACACCCGCCATTTGCACCCATTTTACGGTGCAGAAGCCCTGTACTACCCATAAAGGTCAGGATCACCCTCGGCCATTTCGCCGCGTCGCGTCGACCCGTGCGGCGGTTGCAAAGCGGCGGGACCGGGCGCATGCTTTTCGTGAAAATACTTGCGCCCGACTTCTCCCCCACTGATCCGCGTGGTGGGACCAGCCTTTCCGGGGCGCGACCTTAAAATCAATCGGGGGATGCGATGGCTCTAGCGTTCATCGTCATCATCGCCGCCGGCCTGCTCGCGCTGGCCTACGGTTTTCGTACCGGAAAAGAAGTCATGGCCGCGTCGCCGGGGTCCGACCGGATGCAGGCCATCGCCGCCGCGGTGCAGGAAGGGGCGCGCGCCTACCTGAACCGCCAGTACACCACCATCGCCATCGCCGGCGTCGTCCTGCTGCTGATCCTGTGGGTCACGCTGGGCTTTCCGGTGGCACTGGGCTTCCTGATCGGCGCCGTCCTGTCGGGCAGCGCCGGCTATATCGGCATGAACGTCTCTGTCCGTGCCAATGTCCGCACGGCGGAGGCGGCGACTCGCGGGCTGGCTCCCGCGCTCGACATCGCCTTCAAATCGGGGGCGATCACCGGCATGCTGGTGGTCGGGTTGGGGCTGCTGGGCGTCGGTGGCTATTTCGGCATCCTGACGCTGGTCTACCACGTCAACGACCCGGTCGAGGTCCGCACCGTGCTGGAGGCGCTGGTGGCGCTCAGCTTCGGCGCGTCGCTGATCTCCATCTTCGCCCGGTTGGGCGGCGGCATCTTCACCAAGGGCGCCGATGTCGGCGCCGATCTCGTCGGCAAGGTGGAGGCCGGCATTCCGGAGGACGACCCGCGCAACCCGGCGGTCATCGCGGACAATGTCGGCGACAATGTCGGCGACTGTGCCGGTATGGCCGCCGACCTGTTCGAAACCTACGCCGTCACCATCGTCGCCACCATGCTGTTGGCGGCGATTTTCTTTACCGGCGGCGTGTTGCGACTGATGCTGGTCTATCCGCTGCTGATCGGCGCGGTGTGCATCCTGGCCTCGGTCGCCGGCACCTTCGCGGTGAAGCTCGGCGCCGACAACGCCATCATGAAGGCGCTCTACAAGGGGCTGGCCGTCGCGGCGGGCCTGTCGCTGGTGCTGATCCTGATCGTCACCGCGATCCTGTTCGGCTTCACCCGCGCCATCCCGATGACCGACGGCATGACGATCACCGGATTCAACCTGTTCGTCTCGGCCCTGGTCGGGCTGGGCGTCACCGGCCTCTTGGTCTGGATCACCGAGTACTACACCTCGACGGCCTACCGCCCGGTGCGCAGCGTCGCCAAGGCGTCGGAGACCGGGCACGGCACCAACGTCATCCAGGGCCTTGCGGTGTCGATGGAATCGACCGCCCTGCCGGTGATCGTCATCTGCGCCGGCATCCTGATCGCCCATGGGCAGGCCGGCGTCTTCGGCATCGGCGTCGCCGCGACGACGATGCTGGCGCTGGCCGGCATGGTGGTGGCGCTCGACGCCTACGGGCCGGTCACCGACAATGCCGGCGGAATCGCCGAGATGTCGGACATGCCCGCCAACATCCGCGTCACCACCGACGCGCTGGACGCCGTCGGCAACACCACCAAGGCGGTGACCAAGGGCTATGCCATCGGCTCCGCCGGTCTGGCCGCATTGGTCCTCTTCGCCGCCTATGTCCAGGACCTTGGCCATTACTTCCCGAACATCCCGGTGGAGTTCCGGCTGAACGACCCCTATGTCGTCGTCGGGCTGCTGGTGGGCGGTCTGCTGCCCTACCTGTTCGGCGCCATGGGCATGACCGCCGTCGGCCGCGCCGCCGGATCGGTGGTGGTGGAGGTGCGGCGCCAGTTCCGCGAAATCCCCGGCATCATGGAGGGCACCGCCAAGCCCGATTACGGCCGCGCGGTGGACATGCTGACCAAGGCGGCGATCAAGGAGATGGTGATCCCCTCGCTGTTGCCGGTGTTGGCACCGGTGGTTCTGTATTTCGTCATTTCCGCCATCGGCGGTCAGGCGGCCGGCTTCGCGGCGCTGGGCGCCATGCTGCTTGGCACCATCGTCACCGGCATCTTCGTCGCCATTTCCATGACGTCGGGCGGCGGCGCCTGGGACAACGCCAAGAAATACATCGAGGAGGGCAACCACGGCGGCAAAGGTTCCGACGCCCACAAGGCGGCGGTGACCGGGGATACCGTCGGTGATCCCTACAAGGACACCGCCGGCCCGGCGGTGAACCCGATGATCAAGATCACCAACATCGTGGCGATCCTGCTGCTGGCCATCCTGGCGCAGTTCAGCTGAAGGGTCGGTGCGGGGCAGGACAACCACCTGCCCCGCACCGGAACACTCACATTCCCGGCGACGCTTCCGGAGCCAGCTGTTCCACGAACTCGTTGAAGTCTGACGCTTCGCGGAAGTCCTTGTAGACCGAGGCGTAGCGGATATACGCCACCTGATCCATCGTCTGCAGCGCCTCCATGATCTTCTCGCCGATCTGCTTCGACGGGATTTCGCTCTCGCCGGAGGATTCCAGCTGGCGGACCATGCTGTTCACCACCCGGTCGATGCGGTCGGCGTCGATCGGGCGCTTGCGCAGCGCGATCTTCATCGACCGCAACAGTTTCTCGCGGTCGAAGGGTTCGCGCTGGCCGTTGCTCTTCACCACCGTCAGCTCGCGCAGCTGGACGCGTTCGAAGGTGGTGAAGCGGGCGCTGCAACTGGGACAGAAGCGCCGCCGGCGGATTGCCGAGTTGTCTTCGGTCGGGCGCGAGTCCTTGACCTGGGTATCCTCGTTTCCGCAGAACGGGCAGCGCATCTGTCGATCACCTTATCGGATCAGAGGGTCGGGCCTTAGAGAGTGGGATAGATCGGGAACTGACGGCACAGGCCGCGCACCCGCTCGCGCATCGCGGCCTCGACCGCCGTGTTGTCGCCGGAGTTGCTGGCGGCCAGCCCGTCCAGCGTCTCGACGATCATCTCGCCGACCTGTTTGAACTCGGCGGTGCCGAAGCCGCGGGTGGTCGCCGCCGGGCTGCCCAGACGGACGCCGGAGGTGATCATCGGCTTCTGCGGGTCGAACGGCACGCCGTTCTTGTTGCAGGTCATGCCGGCATGCTCCAGGCTGGCTTCCGCCGCCTTGCCGGTCAGGTTCTTCGGACGCAGGTCGACCAGCACGATGTGGCTGTCGGTGCCGCCCGACACGATGTCCAGCCCGCCGCCGATCAGCGTCTTGGCCAGCACCTGGGCGTTGTCGACCACCGCCTGGGCGTAGGTCTTGAACTCCGGACGCAGCGCCTCGGCGAAGGCGACAGCCTTGGCGGCGATGACATGCATCAGCGGGCCGCCCTGCAGGCCGGGGAACACCGCCGAGTTGATCTTCTTGGCGATCTCTTCGCTGTTGGTCAGCACCATGCCGCCGCGCGGGCCGCGCAGGGTCTTGTGGGTGGTGGTGGTCGCCACGTCGGCATAGGGGAACGGGTTCGGATAGACGCCGCCGGCGATCAGGCCGGCATAGTGGGCGATGTCCACCATCAGGTAGGCGCCGACCTCGTCCGCGATGGCGCGGAAGCGCTGGTAATCCAGAACGCGCGGATAGGCCGAGCCGCCGGCGATGATCAGCTTCGGCTTGTGTTCGCGGGCCAGCGCCTCGACCTGATCGAAGTCGATCAGGTGGTCGTCCTTGCGAACGCCGTACTGCACGGCCTTGAACCACTTGCCCGACATGTTGGGCGCGGCGCCATGGGTCAGGTGGCCGCCGGCGGCCAGCGACATGCCCAGCACGCAGTCGCCGGGCTGCAGCAGGGCCAGCATCACCGCCTGGTTGGCCTGGGAGCCGGAATTGGGCTGCACGTTGGCGAAATCGCAGCCGAACAGCTTGCAGGCGCGCTCGATCGCCAGGTTCTCGGCGATGTCGACGAACTCGCAGCCGCCATAGTAACGCTTGCCCGGATAGCCTTCGGCATACTTGTTGGTCAGGACCGAGCCCTGCGCCTCCAGCACCGCCTGCGAGACGATGTTCTCGGACGCGATCAGTTCGATCTGCTCCTGCTGGCGGACCAGCTCGTCGCGCACCGCGCGGGCCAGTTCGGGATCGGTCTCGGCGAGCGAGGCGGCGAAGAAGCGGCCGATCTCGGCGGTGTTGCTGCTGGTCATGGCGGAAGGTTCCTCGATCGAAGGGCGCGAAGCCGGCCGGACGCCCGGTCAGGCGGCTTCCGTTGGGTCTTTCCGGGTTCTGTCGCGTCCCGGTTGCGGGCCTTGGCGGCCAAATAACGGGCCTGGAAAAGGCGGCGCGACGGCGCGCTCAGCCCATCTTGGCGATGCGGCGGCTGTGACGCTCCCCACCCTCGAAGCCGGTCTTCAGGAAGACGTCGACGCAATCCTTGGCGATCTCCGGGCCGATGACGCGGGCGCCGAGCGCGATCACGTTGGCGTCGTTGTGCTCGCGCGACAGGCGCGCGGTGGTGACGTCATGGACCAGGGCGGCACGGATGCCGGGGTGGCGGTTGGCGGCGATGCTGATGCCGATGCCGCTGCCGCAGATCAGCACGCCGCGCTGCGCCCGGCCGTCGGTGACGGCGGCGGCGAGCGCCGCGGCGAAATCCGGGTAATCGACCGAGGCCGGCCCGTCGGTACCGAGGTCGAGGACGGTGTAGCCGGCGTCCTCGAGCTGCCGGGCGATCTGGGCCTTCAGCTCATAGCCGGCGTGATCGGAAGCGAGTGCCACGGTGCGGACGGTCATGACGGCGGAAACTCCGGTGCGTGCGGTAACGGATGCACAAGCGACGACAGCGCCGGCAATGCGGCGAAAGACGCCCGCACCCTACCAGATGTCGGTGCAGACCGCCACTGCCACACCATGACGTGGATGCATAGCTAAACCCGGGGCCGGCCCGTCCTCGGCTGGCGACGCCTTGCCTTCAGACCGTCCTTCGCGGTTCCCCGCCCGCATCGAACCGGGGCACCCCGACACTGCGAAGGTTTGGAGACGGTTTTCACCTCTGCGTTGCCGAGAAGCCGAAACAAGGGAGATAGCCGATTCGTTATAGGAGCGGGAAAACGCCCAATTGCCGCGGCGGACTCGGCGGAAAATCACAAGCCCCTGCTTACTAGACCGCCGCTAAAGCCGCCGCACAGCCACAACCGTGCAACGATTTTCAGCGAAGGCTGATTTGCACCACGCTCCTTTGTTCTGGCAGCCAAGAGCAACTAATTTGAAGCTTGCCGAAATTATATTGACACCCAAATCACGGTATGCAACTTGGTTCGTACGGACAAATGAAATACCAGGACACAGTGCAATGAGCGACCAGCTTCGCGCCGATGTACCGGACAATGCGCTGCTGCGGATGACCGCCGACATCGTATCGGCGTATGTCAGCAAGAACGTGTTGCCTGCTCAGCAAATCCCCGATGTGATCAATACGGTCTACTCGTCGCTGACTGGCCTGAATGGTCAGCCTCGCGAGGTCGCGGCGGAACCGCTGAAGCCTGCCGTTCCGATTCGCAAATCGGTGACGCCCGAATACATCGTCTGCCTGGAAGACGGGAAGAAGCTGAAGATGCTGAAGCGGCACCTTCGCTCGACCTACAACATGTCGCCGGACGAGTATCGGTCCCGTTGGGGACTTCCGCCCGACTATCCGATGGTCGCGCCGAACTACGCGGCGCAGCGTTCGGAATTCGCCAAGCGCATCGGCCTCGGCCGCAGCTCCGGCCGTCAGACCCGCCGCAAGGCCGGTTGATCGTGTAAAGTCCGTATGCAACGCGGGCCGGTCCCATGGGATTCGGCCCGTGTGCATGTCAGAATGATGGCAAAGCGGTCGGAATGACGGCGAAGCCGTCGGATTGGTTGACGAGACGCAAGCCGGTCGCCCCCGCCAGTTGCAGCGGGCCAGTTACGGCAAGCCAGTTACGGCGAACCGGCCACCGCCGGCATCGCAACCGCGCAACCGCCTCCCGGCGGCCATAGCCCCGATTGGCGCAGCTCAGTTGGCGCAGCCCTTCCGGCCCGACAGGCGGCAGTTGAACCGGTCGACATTGCGGCTCAGTTCCCGCCCGGTCGCCACATTCTCTTCGTTCAGGCAGGTCAGATAGGCCATCGACTTGTCGACATACTCCTTCACCTCGCCCTGACAGGACGACATCTTGTCGGCGCTGAGGAAGGTGGACTGGTCGTCCATGCACATCGGCACGCCCGGCTTCAGACAGCCCGCCGCCGGAGTGGTGGGCTGGGGTGCCGTCGATGCCGCTCCGCCGGCCTGAGCGCCCGGTGACGGTGCAGCGGGGGCGGCAGACCGGCCGCCATGATCCTGCGTCCCGTGACCCGGCTTCTGCGAGGTCGCGGCGGTTGCCGTCCGCGCCGTGGTCAGCACCGGCAGGGCCGCCGCCAGGGCGGTTGCCGTCAAAAGCGCCGACATCACCGACACGCGCAGGAAAGCCGTCACACGAACCGCCCTCACACCGACCATGGCCTCGTTCCCCTGGTGTTTCGTTCCTCTGTGCGAAAGCCGGCCGGACAACGGCCGGACCCTTTCTCCGCTTACCCGCCCGGACGGCGTGGAAGAAGGGCCTTTTCTATGCGCCATTCGTTCAGAGATGCGCGGTTCTACAAGCGTTACACCCCCTGCGCCAGTGCCAACGGGCAGGCATAGGTCTACTGTCTGGGTCGAGCGGTTCGCTCTACGACCGGCGATCCGGACTGGGACCATGTCCCATGCGGGGTTGCCGGCGGAGGCATGCCGGCGCTCACCATCAGCAAAAGCCAGACTTCGATCCGCGCCGCCCGGCCCCGTCCGGCGGCGCGTTTTCTTTGGCAGGCCCCGGCAACCGGTCGATGGCGGCCGGTCAGTAAAGGCCGCCACGCCCCTTCGGCGCCGGCTTCGCCGGTCCCCCGCCCGCACCGCCCCCGGAAGAACCGCTTCCGGAAGCGCCTCTGTTGTCCGCGCTCTTGGTCTGGACGAAGCGCAGCTTGTTGATCGCCGTACGCTTCAGCAATTCCTGGCTGCCGGTCGCCGGGCCGGCCACCGTCACCTCGACGCCGGTCTTCGCGTCGATGGCCGTGACCCTCAGATAGCTGCCGACCCGCTGGAATTCGAACAGCACCTCGCCGTCGCCGCCCGCTGCCGTCATGATCCGTCCCCTCCCCTATCCGAAAGCCAATCCCCGTTCGAGACCGCAACGCCCGGTGGCCGCCGCTGTTGTTCCCGCTGCCATTCGGCGCGCAGGAGCCCCGCTCCGCCAAAACCCACAGCGAGGAAGGACCATCATAATGGCCGCCAAGACGATGCAGGATCTCCTGATCGAGGATCTTCGCGACATCTACCACGCCGAGAAGCAGATCGCGAAGGCCCTGCCCAAGATGGCGAGGGCCGCCAGCTCCGACCAGCTGCGCAAGGCCTTCGAGACCCATCTGGAACAGACCAACGGCCAGATCGAACGGCTGCAGCAGGTGTTCGAGGAAATGGACACCCGCCCCCGCGGCAAGCATTGCGACGCGATGGAGGGGCTGATCAGCGAGGCACAGGAGATCCTCGAAATGGGTCTGGCGCCGGAGGTTCAGGACGCCGCCCTGATCGCCGCCGCCCAGAAGGTGGAGCATTACGAGATCGCCAGCTACGGCACGCTCCACGCCTATGCCACCGCCTGCGGCCTCGACAAGGTCGCGCAACTGCTGAACGAGACGCTGCAGGAGGAAAAGGACACCGACATGCTGCTGAACAAGCTGGCCATCGGCGACGTGAACAAGAAGGCGATCGCCGCCAGCGGCAAGAAGGCTGCCTGATCCCAGCCGAACCGTGACCAATCGCCCCCGGGTCGGCAAAAGACCCGGGCCGCGGTTGCAACCACCGCGTCGGACCGGTAGCATCCCTGCCATCCGGTCCTTCGCGGTGTTCTGCCATGCGCGGCTTTCTGCCTGCCCTCTGCCTTGCCCTGCTCCTGACCTTGACGTCGGCGCTGCCGGCCGCCGCGAACGAAGGGGCGCCGGGCGCCCTGCCCCCGTCGGTGCGGATCAAGCCGCTGATGGTCCCGGTGGTGAATGCCGGCCGGATCGAGAAATACACCCAGGTCGAAGTGAACCTGGAAATCGGCGACGCGCTGAGGCTGGGCGAGGTCCAGTTGAGCATCCCCCGCCTGCACGACGCCATCCTGACCGCCATCTACAAGGGCGTGGACGAGGGATGGATCGTCCGCGGCAACATCGCGAACGTCCCCGCCCTGCGCCGCCGGATCGACGAATCGGTCGTCGCCATGTTCGGCAAGGACGTCGTCAGCCGCATCCTGATCACGCCCATCGCGCGCCAATCGTCGCTGCAATAACGCTGCTCCAACAGCCTGTGCCGGGAGGATCGAATCGTCATGCCCGTCGTCTATGTCGCGCGCAGCGCCGCCCTGACCAAATGGGCGTCCGACGTCGGACAGGGTAAGCACATCTACAAGCTGGGCATTGCGGAGGACGAAGCCGCGGTGAAGGCCGCCGTCGCCGCCGGCTGGGGTGGCGAATCCGACTGGAAGCTCGTCCATTCCAAACAGATCGACGATCTGGACGAGGACAGCGCGCTGGCCCGGCTCGGCCGGCGCGAGAAGGTGATCGACCCCACCTATTACCCGCGCCTGAAGGGGGCGGCCGGCGTCTACCGCATCACCCTGACCAACGTGCAGAACAGCCTGCTGGTCGCCAAGGCGATGACCGCCGACGAGCCGCTGACCGAGGTCAAGGTCAAGCCCAAGGACATCGCCGACTACATGATCCGCAACGCGATTGCCTGAGCAGTCCGCCGGAATGCCCGCCTCATCGATCCGCCGCCCACCGATCCGCCGCGTCGCCTTCGAGGCCCTGTCGCTGACCGAACTGCACGACCTGCTGGCGCTGCGCAGCCGTGTGTTCGTCGTCGAGCAGTCCTGCCCCTATCCCGACATCGACGGCCGCGATCCCGGAGCGCTTCATCTGATCGCGGCGGACGGCGCCGGCGCCATCGTCGGCTGTGCCCGCTGCCTCGGCCCGGACCGCGAGGGCCCCGATTCCGAAGGTCCGGACGCGACGGTCTCCTTCGGCCGGCTGGCGGTCGACCGGTCGCAACGCTCCACCGGGCTGGGGCGGGCATTGGTCGTGGAATCGCTGGCGGTGCTGGCGGAACGCTGGCCCGGCCGCGATGTGCTGATCGGCGCACAGCTTTATCTGGAGCGCTTTTACGGCAGCTTCGGTTTCGTGCCTGTCACCGAACCCTACGACGACTTCGGCATTCCCCACATCGACATGCGGCTTCGTCGCTGACCGCCAAAGCCGCCATCCGATCCCCATAGGTTGGTGCGTCACCCTGCCGCATGCGCGCGGCGGCAATGAAAGCACGCAGGACAATTACCGGCGGTAGAACATCGCTGGGACGTTAACGCTTTGTTTGCAAGGCGGGTATAGGCCTTATGTGACAGACAGAAGATTTCGCCATACGTAAAATTGTCGATGATCGAAATCGATTTTCCTGCCGTATCAGGTGGCGCATTCGAACGGGTAAGACTCTCACCCGATCGGATGCGACTCTGCGAGGCAAGGCGACTGTCCGCGCGAATCACAAGCCCGTCCGGTCACATGAGGCGCAAGAAATGTCCTGGTTCACCAATCTCCGAATCGGCGGAAAGCTGCTGACGGCATTCGCCGCTCTGATTGTCATCATCGGCGCGATCAGCTTTGCCAATTATGCCACGCTGTCGTCCATCCAATCCTCCATCGACTGGACGATCCACACCTACCGCGTGATCCAGACCACCGACGCGGCGCTGGCGGCGATGGTCGACCAGGAGACCGGTGTGCGCGGCTATCTGGTCAGCGGTGATCAGGCTTTCCTGGAGCCCTACCGTCGGGGTGAACAGGCGTTCGACCGCGCCCTGGCGGAGGTGAAGTCGCTGACCGCCGACAATCCGCAGCAGCAGGCCCGGTTGGAGGAACTGCGCAAACACGCCGCCATCTGGCGCCAGACCGTGGCCGAAAAGGAAATCGCCCTGATGTCAAAGGCCGAATCGCGCGAGGAAGCCCGCGCGATGGAGGCGAAGGCGCTGGGCAAGGCCTCCATGGACCATGTCCGCGCGCTGGTCGCGCAGATCGAGGACGCGGAGCGCGTGCTTCTGACCCTGCGCAAGGACGAGCAGAAGGCCGCCTTCTCCACCGGCTATCTCACCGCCATCGTCGGCGCGCTGGCTTCCGTCCTGGTCGCCGTGGCCGCCGGGATGGTGCTGCGCGGGGCCATCGCCTCGCCCATCGTCGCCATGACCGCCGCCATGGGCCGTCTGGCCGGCGGCGAGCGGGCGGTCGAGGTGCCCGGCGTCGGCCGCAAGGACGAGGTCGGCGCCATGGCCGAAGCGGTGGACGTCTTCAAGCGCAACGCCATCGAGGCCGACCGCCTCGCCTCCGCCCAGCGCGCCGAGGAAGAGGCCAAGGCCCGCCGCACCGCCCGGCTGGAGGAGTTGATGCGCGCCTTCGAAGGCAATGTGACCGCGGTGGTGCAGAGCCTGTCGGGAGCGGCGACCCAGATGCAGCAGTCGGCCGGCATGCTGACCAGCACCGCCGACGAGACCAACCGCCAGAGCACCACGGTGGCCTCGGCCGCCGAGCAGGCCTCCGCCAACGTCCAGACCGTCGCCGCTGCGGCCGAGGAACTCTCCTCCTCGATCGCCGAGATCGGCCGTCAGGTCTCTCAGTCGACCCGCGTCGCCGAACAGGCGGTCAGCGGCGCCAGCCGGGCCAACGGCGTCGTCTCCGGACTTGCCGACGGCGCGCAGAAGATCGGCGAGGTGGTGGACCTCATCAACAACATCGCGGCGCAGACCAACCTGCTGGCGCTCAACGCAACGATCGAGGCTGCCCGCGCCGGCGAGGCGGGCAAGGGCTTCGCGGTGGTGGCGAGCGAGGTGAAGAGCCTGGCCAACCAGACGGCGAAGGCCACGGAGGACATCACCGGCCAGATCGCCACCATCCAGGGCGCGACCCGCGAGGCGGTTTCCGCCATTGAGGAGATCGGCCGCATCATCACGGAGATCAGCCAGATTTCCGCGACCATCGCCTCGGCGGTGGAACAGCAGAGCGCGGCGACCCAGGAGATCAGCCGCAACGTCCAGGAAGCGGCCCAGGGCACGCAGCAGGTGACCAGCAACATCGTCGGCGTCACCCGCGCCGCCGGCGACACCGGCCGCGCCGCGGGCGAGGTCCGCAACGTCGCCGACCACCTCAGCACCGAATCGACCCGCCTGCGTCAGGAGGTGGAGAGCTTCCTGAGCGGGGTGAAGGCGGCATGAGGGGAAGGTTGGCCCCCACCCTAACCCTCCCCCGCTGGGCGGGGGAGGTTAGGTGGGGGTCTAACGTCCCCCAACCTCAGTGCGACAGCAGCAGCGGCACCGGGCAGGTGCGCAGCACGTGGCGCGTCCCGCTGCCGCGATGCAGGAACGGGAAGCCGTAATGGCCATGGGCGCCCATCACCAGCAGGTCGGCGCCGGTATCCATGGCACGGGCCAGCAGGGCGTCCATCGCGCCGATGTCGTTGACCGTGAAGTGGGTCTGCTCCGCCTTCACGCCGTGGAAGGCGAGATGGTCGAGCAGCCCGACCCGCGGCGCTTCCGGCGCGGCGTTCGAGGCCTGGGTCAGCACGGTGATGACCGTCACCTCGGCGGCCTTCTCCAGCATCGGCATGGCGTCGGACAGGGCGCGGGCGGCCTCGCGCTCGGCATTCCAGGCGACGGCGACGCGTTTGCCGATCACCGGGAAGCGGCCGGCATAGGGCACGACCAGCACCGGGCGGCCGGAGTTCAGCACCACCTGCTCGTTCAGTTCCTCCGGCGCGGCCTGCGATCCGGCCTCGCGGTCATACTGGCCCAGCACCGTCAGGTCGGCGAAGCGCGACCAGATGATGACCTCGCGGATCACATGGTTGTATTCGCCGTGGGTCAGCCCGTGCCAATGGCCCTGCAGACCGGACGCGGCGAGCTTTTCGTTGAACAGCGCCTCGCTGCGCGCCGCCGCCTCGACCAGATGGTCGCTGGACCGGCGGGCGATGACGCTGGAGGCGTTGCGGTCGCCCTGAGCGAACAGGCCGCGCAGAAAGGCGCCGTGGCTCTGCGCCAGTGCGATGGCGGCCTCGAGTCGCGCCTCGACATGCGGGCTGCTGTCGAGATGGACGAGGATGTGCTTGTAGGTCATGCGGGTCCTCCCGGTATGAAATGCGAAGTCTTGCGACGTCTGCCGTTTTCCATGGGGCCGATGCCATGGGGTGGATGCCATGGAGTGGATGGCCGGCCCAACGGATTGTTTCATATGCATCATGTTTAACCGGGCGGCGTTCGTCCAGCAGCCTTCGTCCAGCCTGCGGTGAAAGGTCGCAATGGCTGAGACGCACCGCCCGGAGCCGGTCAGGCGTCGCGGAACCGTCCATAGGTGTAGTGCGCCGCGCAGGCGCCTTCGGCCGACACCATGCAGGACCCCATCGGGTTTTCCGGGGTGCAGACGGTATCGAACAGCTTGCAGTCGATCGGCCGCTTCACGCCGCGCAGGATGGCGCCGCAATCGCAGCCCTTGTGGTCGGGCACGCTGGCCCCGGCGATGGGAAAGCGCCGTTCGGCGTCGAAGTCGGCATAGGCCTCGCGCAGCTTCAGCCCGCTGTGCGGGATGCTGCCCAGGCCGCGCCATTCGAAGGACGGCCGGGTCTCGAAGATCTCCAGCACCAGCGCCTGGGCCTTGCGGTTGCCGTCGGCGGTGACGGCGCGGGTATACTGGTTCTCGACCTCCGCCCGCCCGTCGTTGATCTGGCGGACAAGCATCAGGATCGACTGCAGCACGTCCAGCGGCTCGAATCCGGAGATCACCACCGGCTTGCCGTAATCCGTTGCAGCCGGGGCATAGGAGTCCGACCCGATGACGACGGAGACATGGGCCGGCCCGACGAACCCGTCCAGCGACAGCCCCTCGTCCGCTCCCGCCATGATGCCCTGGATGGCCGAGGGGGTGAGCACATGGTTGCAGAAGACGGAGAAGTTGGACAGCCCCTGCGCCGCCGCCGCCCGCACCGCCAGCGCGGTGGGCGGGGTCGTCGTCTCGAAGCCGATGGCGAGGAACACCACCTGCCGGTCCGGATTCTCCGCGGCGATGCGTACCGCGGCGTCGGCCGACACCACCATGCGCACGTCGGCGCCCTGCGCCTTGGCCTTCAGCAGGCTGAGCCGCCCGGACCCCGGCACCCGCATGACGTCGCCATAGGTGCACAGCGTCACCTCCGGCCGGCGGGCCAGCGCGATGGCGTCGTCGATCCGCCCCACCGGCAGAACGCAGACCGGGCAGCCCGGCCCATGGATCATGCGCACATTGTCGGGCAGCAGGTCGGGAATGCCATAGCGGGAGATGGCATGGGTGTGGCCGCCGCAGAACTCCATCAGGTGATAGGAGCGGTCTGACCGCACCTCCCGCGCGATGGCGGCGGCGACGTTGCGGGCAAGCACCGGATCGCGGAACTCATCGACATACTTCATGGTCGCTCCCTCTGCCCCGCCATTTCACCCGCAAGGCTGATCCCATGCGTTGATACGGATCAAGAGGGAAGTCCGGCAACCCGTGCGCTTGCGCGCTTTCTCACATATTCCCGGTCACACCTTGTAGGCCAGCCGCAGCCCGCCCCAATGGCGGCCGCGGACCATGACGGGGGCGGAGACGTCCTTCATCAGGGTGTATTTCCCGCCGCCCATGTCGCGCCGGTAGGTCTGCAGCAGGAAGGGCTTGGTGTTGCGCCCGGCGGCCAGGCCGACGCGGTCGTTGAAGATGCGGCGGTTGCGGCAGTTGGCGGCGTTCCAGACCGGGTCACGGCCCTGCGGTTGGCTGAACTGACGGTTGTGGGTGGGCAGATAGCCGTTCTCGTCGATCGCCACGCAGAAGACGATGCGGCTGTTGGCCGCCAGCACAGGCTCCTGGATTCCGGGCAGCACGCGGTCGCACAGCTGGGTATAGCGGGTCAGCACCTGCTGCGGGTCTGATCCGGCGACCGGTTGGTAATTGCGGTCGAACAGGTCGGACTCGCTGATGTCGCCACGGGCCAGCGCGTCCTCGAAGGCGGCGGACACCTTGATGGCGGCGTCCTTGACCGCGGCGATGAAGGGGGTGTCGACCGTTTCGATGTTCAGTTCGGCGGTGATGCCGATCAGACGCTCGCTCATGCCGACCAGATTGTTCACCCGGTCGCGCGCCTGCGCCAGATTGTCGCTGGACAGCTTCACGCCCACCGCCAGATCGGCGATCTCGTGCTCCAACTCGCCGCAGTTGCCGCCGATCTCGGCGGAGGCGGCGTCGATCTTGTCGGTCTCGCCGTTCAGTTCGCGCATGGCGCGGCCAACCGTCTCGATCACCGTGCCGATGGCGGTGGTGCCCTCGCTGACCGCGCGGGCCTTGGCGGCGCTGGCGGCGCTCTCCGTCATCAGGCGCTGGGCCTGCTCGTTCAGCACCTTCAGCGTCGCGTCGATTTCCGTCGTCGCCTCGCTTGTCTTGGTGGACAGCGACTTCACCTCGTTCGCCACCACGGCGAAGCCGCGCCCGGCCTCGCCGGCGCGGGCGGCCTCGATGGTGGCGTTCAGCGCCAGCAGGTTGGTCTGCTTGGCGATGGTGAAGATCTCCTTGGCGACCTTGCCGACGCGCTCCAGCGCCTCGCGCAGCCCGGCGATCTGCCCCTCGATCCCCGTCACCGACGACACCAGCGCATGGATGTCGGACAGTGACTGCTGCACCCGGTCGTGGGAGCTGTCGACCTCCTGCCGCGCCTGTTCGGTGACCGAGCGCGCTACGGCCGACGCCTCCGAGATTCGCTGCGTGCTGCGCGACATCTTGGCACCGGTATCGCGCAGCTGCGTGAACACCTCCGACTGGTGGGTGACGCGGGCGTTCACATCCTCGATATGGCCGGCGATATCCGCGATCTCGATGCCGAGATTGCCTGCTTCCTGCGCGATGTCCGCAATCAGATTCGGACGAAGCCCAAAGCCACCATCCATCATATCCACCATTCTTGCTGAATTATAACCGAGCGCTTTCTCCCAAGTACTATTATTGCGCTTTTGATACAGATTCGCAATGAAGGGGGTGCCAGGGCAGCGCCCGGCCCCCCTGTCCTTTGGTAGGATACCTTAAGGGGAGGGCACGCCCGGCGATTGTGCGATACCCCTCGTTCGATGCGAAATGCGGGTTATCCCGCAATACGGACCCGTATCACCAGCTGCACCGCCCACAACCGTCAATCGCCAGGACTCGATTTGCGGGCATCGGTTTCCAGGCCAAGGCCTTGCAACCCCCGCTTTCAGCCGGCGATCCGGTGATCCAGCCGCTCGTCGGCCAGCCCGGCCGGCTCCTGGTGAACCATCACCTCGGCGTTGACGAAGGCCTCGCGCAATCGCCGCTCCACCCGGTCAGCGACCTCGTGCGCGGCGGTCAGGCTGATGCCGCCGTCCAACTCCAGATGCAGTTCGATGAAACAGCCGGTGCCGGCATTGCGCGTTCGCAGGTCGTGCAGACCGCGCACCCCCGGCTCGGCCCGCGCCAGCGCGGCGATGCGCTCGCGCTCCTCCTCGGCCAGTTCGCGGTCCATCAGCACGTCCAACGCATCGCGCGCCACGCCGCGGGCGCCGTTCAGCAGGAACAGGGAAATGCCGATGCCGAACAGGGGGTCGACCACGGTCAGCCCGGTCGCCTCGGTCAGCAGGATGGCGACGATGACCGCACTGTTCATCAGCAGGTCGCCGGAGTAGTGCAGCCGGTCCGCACCGATGGCGACGGAGCCGGTGGCCGCCTGCACCCGGCGCTGGAAAGTGATGAGCCCGGCGGTCAGCAGGATCGAAAAAAGCATCACGGCGATGCCCATCGTGCCCTCGGTGATCGGCTCCGGCCGGATAATTCGCCGCACCGCCTCGACGCTCAGCAGCACGGCCGAGCCGCCGATGAAGGCGGCCTGGGCGAGCGCCGCCAGCGCCTCCGCCTTGCCATGTCCGAAACGGTGGTTGGCGTCGGCCGGGCGCAGGGCGTGGCGCACCCCCAGCAGAGTCACCACCGACGCCATCAGGTCGGTGCAGGAATCGATCAGCGACGACAGGATGCTGACCGATTCGGTCAACAGATAGGCGGCCAGCTTCGCCGCGATCAGGGTGGAGGCCACCGAGACGCTGGCGTAGGTGGCATAGCGGCGCAGCCGGTCCGCCGATGCCGCGTTTTGCGCACTGTCGCTCAATGCTCCCCCCATCCGCTTGGGTCCCCGTCCGCTCGCGCGACCGCGCTGGCCGGCGCGCGACCGTAGCGGCCCATCCTTACAGTTCGCTTACGGCCGGCTTCCGCCCGCAGTGCCCCGGTCAAGGATAAAGATGCTCGGTGGTCCAACCCGTCTGCGTGCCGTCGGTCCCCTCGGCGCGCTGGAAAACCAGCCGGTCGTGCAGGCGGAACGGGCGGTCGCGCCAGAATTCGATCCGCGAGGGCAGCACGCGGAAACCGGTCCAGTGCGGCGGGCGCGGCACGGTGCCGATGGCGTATTTGGCGGCGAACTGCGCCACGCGCTTCTCCAGCTCCCACCGCCCTTCCAGCGGGCGCGACTGCAGCGAGGCCCAGGCGCCGATGCGGCTTTCGCGCGGCCGGCTTTCGAAATAGGCGTCGGCCTCGGCGTCGGTGACGACCTCCACCGGCCCCTCCACCCGCACCTGACGGCGCAGGCTCTTCCAATGGAAGCACAGGGCGGCGTTCCGATTCGCCAGCAGCTGGGTGCCTTTCCGGCTTTCGGTGTTGGTGTAGAAGACGAAACCGCGCGGATCGATCCCCTTCAGCAGAACCATCCGCACTGACGGGATGCCGTTGGCGTCGGCGGTGGCAAGCGCCATGGCGTTGGGATCGTTCGGTTCGCTCTGCTCCGCCTCCTTCATCCATTCGGCGAAGAGTTCGTAAGGGTCGCGGTCGGTGCTGTCCGTCATGCCTGTGGTCCTGTATCGATGGGTCCCGTGCCGCCGGCCGGGCGGTGCGCGGCCAGGGGAGCGGGCGAGCTTCCGTGCAAAAGCGTAAGGGTCACAGCCTCATCACAATTCACAGCAAGCATAGGGTCGCTTATATCACTGTCCACCGCGAAGCCACCGATAAGGTGCCGCGGCAACCAACCTTTTCGAGGCGCAAGGATGTTCGTGAAGAAAGTCGTTCCGGCCATGATCGTCGCCGGCCTGCTGGCCGGCTGCCAGCTGGGTGGCCAGAAGGAAACGATCGGCACGGCGGGCGGCGCGGTCGCCGGCGGCCTGATCGGGTCGCAGATCGGCGGCGGAACCGGCAAGCTGGTGGCGACCGGCGTCGGCACGCTGCTCGGCGCCTTCATCGGCAGGGAAGTCGGCAGCTCGCTCGACAAGGCCGATGCCGGCTATGCCGAGACCGCCGCCCGTCGGGCCTACGCCGCCCCGGTCGGCGACCGCATCAACTGGAACAACCCGCAGTCGGGCAATTCCGGCACGATCGTCACCACCCGCGACGGTTACAGCAGCGCCGGCACCTATTGCCGCGAGTTCCAGCAGACCATCGTCGTGAAGGGCCGGACGGAGCAGGCGTACGGAACCGCTTGCAAACAGGCCGACGGTACGTGGAAGATCATCGGTAACTCGTAACTTCGCCGACCAGCACCCCGCACTCGCAACCTCTAAGCCCCCCTGGGGCGGGAACCCTCTGCCCGTGGCTACGCGCGATCCCTACAGCGTTCTCGGCGTCAGCCGGTCCGCCAGTGCCGACGACATCAAGAAGGCATACCGCAAGCTCGCCAAGCAGCATCACCCGGACCTGAAGCCGGGCGACGGCGCCAACGAGGAGCGGTTCAAGGAAATCTCGGCCGCCTACACGCTGCTGTCGGATGCCGAGAAGCGCGCCCGCTACGACCGTGGCGAGATCGACCCGTCGGGGCAGGAACGGCACGCGGGCTTCGGCTCGCGCGGCCGCTCCGGCAGCCGCGGCCGGGCCTACAGCAGCACCGCCGACGACACGTTCTTCGGCGGCGGCGACGACTGGTTCTCCGACCTGTTCGGCGGCGGCCGTCGCCGCCCCGGAGGGCCGGGTGCAGGGGCCGGTGCGGGGGCCGGCGGCTCCGCCGGGCCGCGGGTGCGGGGCAGCGACATCTCCTATTCGGTGACCGTCCCCTTCGTCGAGGCGGCGAACGGGTCGAAGCGCCGGATCAACCTGTCCAACGGCAAGAGCATCGACGTCGCCATCCCGCCGGGGACGGAGAACGAGACGAAGCTGCGCCTGAAGGGCCAGGGCCTGCCCGGCATGGGCGGCATGCCCAACGGCGACGCCATCGTCGAGGTGCATGTCGAATCGCACCCCTTCTTCACCCGGCAGGACAGCGACATCCATGTCGAGGTGCCGATCACCCTGAACGAAGCGGTTCTGGGCGCCACCGTCAATGTCCCGACCATCAGCGGCAAGGTGGCGGTGAAGGTTCCGCCCGGTGCCAACACCGGCTCGGTCCTGCGTCTGCGCGGCAAGGGCGTGGTCAATCAGGCCACCAAGCAGCCGGGCGACCAGTATGTGAAGCTGAAGGTCGTCCTGCCCGACCCGCCCGACGCCGAACTGGTCAAGTTCGTGGAACAGTGGGCCAAGACCCGCAGTTACGACGTCCGCAAGAAGGCCGGGCTGGAGTAGGGCATCACTTCTTCACCGCCCGCAACGGCAACGGTAACGGCCCAGCACTCCCCTGCCCCATCGGCTGGCCTTCCGGCGGCAGATCGTCGTTCAGCAGGGTCTTCAGCGGCACGTTCAGAAGGTCGCTTTGCCGCGCCTCGGCGGCGTCCAGCAGGCGGGCGGTGCGTTCCTGCCAGGGCAGATCCAGCCCGCCCAGCCCGTGGACGGAGCCGCGCATGCCGATGCCCAGCGCCTTCATCAGCTCCAGCAAAGTCGCCTCGCCCATGTCGCGGGTGACCACCCAGGCGTCGCGGGTGGTGTGGGCCGCCCAATGGGCGTCGCGCAGCTGTTCCAGGATGCCGTCGATCAGCAGCGTGCCGACGGGCACCCGGCCGACCAGCGTGCGGCGGCGCATGCCGACGCCCAGCCGGCTCGCCTCCATAAGCTCGTGAAGCACGGCCAGCGCCAGCGCCAGCCGCTGGGCCGGCAACAGCCCCTCCATGCCGCCGCGGGTGACCTTGCCGGCGCGCCATTCCGGCAATGACGCCGCGACCACCGCGCCGAACAACACCGTCGACCAGGCGATGTAGAGCCAGAACAGGAAGATCGGCACCACCGACAGGGCGCCGTAGATGGTCTGGTAGGCCGGATATTCGCGCATGTACCAGCCGAAGATCGCCTTCGACCCCTCCAACAGGATCGAGCCGATGGCGCCGCCGCACAGCGCGTCCAGCCAGAAAACGTCGCGATTCGGGATCACCAGATACAGCAGCGTGCATCCCAGCAGTTGCAGCCCGAACGGCAGCAGCATGCCGATTCCCGCCAGCGGATGGACCACGCCCTCCAAATGCGCAACCTCCAGCGCGGTCCACAGCGTGCTGGACAGCGACAGGCTGGCGCCGGCGAACAGCGGGGTCAGCGACACCACCGCCCAGAAGGACAGGATGCGGGTGACGTAGGATCGCGGCTCGCGCACGCGCCAGACGGTGGCGAAGGACCCCTCTATCGTCCAGATCAACAGCACCGCCGACACGGCCAGCCCGATCACGCCGAAGATCGGCATCTGCCCGGCATTCGCCATGAAGCGGCCGAGATATTCCAGGATCGCGTCGCCGATCTCCGGCACAAGATTCTTGACCAGCGCCGTCTGGATCCGCAGCTGCAGCGCGCTGAAGGCCGGGAAGGCGGAGAAGATGGCGAAGCCGATGGTCATCATCGGCACGATGGCCAGCAGCGAGGTGTAGGTCAGCGCCGCCGCGGTCTGGAAACAGTTGTCGTTGTAGAAGCGCAGCATCGAATGGCCGAAGAAGCCGCTCAGCTCCCTCAGACCGGTCAGGATGCGGCTGCGCTCCTCCTCCTCGCGCCCACCGCTGTGCTTAGGGTGAGCCATGCGACGCCTCCTGCGGCGGGACCACCCGCGTCGGTTTGACCGGTGGGCGCTTTCGTGTAGGATGCGCCCCACTTTTCGCGGCTCGACCCGCAGCACATCCGTCGTTCACGAGGTTCCGATGTCCAATCCGATGCCGCTCATGGCCGGCAAGCGTGGCCTGATCATGGGCGTGGCCAACGATCGTTCGATCGCCTGGGGGATCGCCTCCACCCTGGCCCAGCACGGGGCGGAGCTTGCCTTCACCTATCAGGGCGATGCGCTGCTGAAGCGGGTGAAGCCGCTGGCCGAACAGGTCGGCGCCAAGCTCGTCCTGCCCTGCGATGTGACGGACGAGGCCAGCATCGACGCGACCTTCGCCGCCATCGAGAAGGAATGGGGCGGGCTGGACTTCGTGGTTCATGCCATCGCCTTTTCCGACAAGAGCGAGCTTGACGGGCTGTATCTGGATACCACGCGGGCCAATTTCCTGCGCACCATGGACATCTCCTGCTACTCCTTCACCGCGGTGGCGCAGCGCGCCGTGCCGCTGATGAAGGACGGCGGCAGCCTGCTCACTCTATCCTATTACGGCGCCGAACGCGTCATGCCCCATTACAACGTGATGGGCGTCGCCAAGGCCGCGCTGGAAGCCAGCGTGCGCTACCTGGCCGTCGATCTGGGTGGCCGCAACATCCGTGTCAACGCCATCTCCGCCGGTCCGATCAAGACTCTGGCCGCCAGCGGCATCGGCGACTTCCGCTATATCCTGAAGTGGAACGAGCTGAACGCCCCGCTGAAGCGCAACGTCACCATCCAGGAGGTCGGCGGCGCCGGCCTGTTCCTGATGTCGGATCTGGGCAGCGGCGTCACCGGCGAGGTGATGCATGTCGACAGCGGCTATCACACCGTCGGCATGGTCGCGGTGGACGAGGCGGCCGAGGTCGCCAGCCTGCTGGGCTCGCTGGGCGGCACGCCGAAGGCCGGCTGAAAGCCGGTCGGTCGAGCCGGAGACCGACGCCTGCAATCGCATGACGAAGAGAGGGATCGGTACGCCGATCCCTCTTTGCGTTTGCAAAAACGGCGTTTATGATTTGCGCAATATTCGCGGATTTGGGTAATATTCATGCGCGCTCGCAAGAAAATGGACTCGGTTTCTCCGATCCTTGAGCAGATCCTCTATGGCGGCTCCAGCGTGTCGATGAATCTCATCGCCATCACGCGCGAGATTCCGGAAGAGCAGCGCATGTTCAAGGCCCAGGGCCTGAACAACTGCATCCTGTTCAAATACCCGAACTTCGACGACCGCGAAGACGACGGCGGCGATCCGATCGCCGAGGACGAGGAACTGGAGGGCGGCGAGCGGCCGGTGGAGACCGGCATCTATGTGCCGCACAACGCCCGGGCGCCGGAGGCCGGCGGCATCGCCATCTATCTGCGCGGCCGCAACAGCGCGACCCTGCTGGAAGAGCAGTTCGGGCTGAAGCACGGGCCGCAGGAGAACGGCATCATCGGCGACATGAAGATGCTGTCGATGATCGACGACGTGCCGTCGCTCGACGCCTTCCTGCTGAAGACCTGCTTCGAAGCGGAGAAGGTCAACGTCGATCCGCGCCACTGGCTGATCTCCAACGAGGAGGACCACCAGCTCCGCCGCCTGATCCGCGCCCGCATCGAGCCGATCGTCCGCAAGGCGCTGTCCGGCAGCCAGGGCAGCGCCGGAAGCATCGAGCGCTTCCTGGAGGCGATCTGGAACCCCAACCTGGAAGAGGCCGGCCTGTTCGTCTCCGCCTTCGGCATCGAGCGGTCGGAGGCCGACACCATCTTCAGCGCGTGGAAGGGCACGACCTTCTACGAATACCAGCTGCGCCGCATCGCCCCGCGTGCCCGCACCATCCTGACCTGGCTGAAGTCGCGCGAGTGCATCCCGGTCGACATCCGCATGCACAAGCCCTACGAGACCCAGCTGCTGATGCACATCGAACGGGTGGGCAAGCTGCTGGAGACGACGCTGCTCGACATCCGCACCATCCTGTCGGATTACGAGACGTCGTTCAGCAGCTTCATGAACGGCCAGCCGGAGCCCTTCCGCGATTACCTGCGCAGCATCCGCTCGCGCTACTGGCTGCTCGGCTACTGCGTCTCGGCCCTGACCAGCGTCGCCCATCTGGACGCCCGCTGCATGAAGAACACGCCGTCGCGCAAGCTGTACTTCGAAGGCATGCAGAAGCTGCTGCGCCAGTTCGACGTCGCACTGGACCGCCGCCGCGAGCAGAAGGGCTCGCTCTGAAGGATTTCTCCGCCGCCTGAAGTCCTGTGGGGCTATCAGGCGGCGGAAGCCCCGTCAGCCATTCGCCCGAACGATCCTGCCGAGCGCACGGCCGCGCAGCATGCTTTCATGGACGAAGCCCAAGATATCGACAATGCCATCGGCTGCGAGCCGAAAGACGATCAAATGGCGCGGCGCGTGGATTCGCTCGGCCGGATCGGCGATGCGGGTCCTACTGTGCCAGCTGTGGTAAAGCCCAACCCGGAGCCCAGCCGCTTGTACCCACTCGATGCCGTGACGCTGCGGATCGTCGGCGATGTCCTGCATCGCCTGGACGAGAAGTGCCGCATAGCGCATCCGGCCCACCTCGTGGAAGTTCCGCTCGCTCCAGTCCAGGATATCTTCCAACTCGGCTTCCGCCGGACCGGAAAGGCGGAACGCAGACACCGTCATCCCCGTCTGGCGGCAGCACGCATGGCGGCACGGCGGTTCAGGTCCGCCAGCAGGTCGCGCCGTCCCTCCTCGCCCTGCACCAGACGGAAGTCGCCCTGCTCGACAGCGACAATGCCATTGCGGGCGATGGCGCCGATGGCGGCAAGGCTCGCCTGCTCCGCCTCCAGATCGTCCTGATAGCGGCGCAGCGCCTCGCGTACGACCTCGCTGGCGTTCTGATGCCGCCCATGCTCGACCTGCTGATCGATGAAGTCGCTCAAGCGGTCTGTTAGGCTGAAGTTCCGGCCGGTCATGACAACTCTCCACTTCCCGGTAGCAAAGTCTGATACCAACGTCGGACGCCGTCAATCTCCCGCCACGGAGCACCGGCAAGGCCAACAAAAAAGACGGCGCCTCGCAGCGCCGCCTTCTTCATGTCGGATCCCTGAAAACTCAGGTGCCCTGCGGTTCCGGACCGATGCCGCCGCTTTCCTGCCCGGTGCTGGGCGGAACGGAGGACCGGCGGCCGGTGCCGGTGGTCGGACGCGGCGGGACGGGCATCGTCTCGCGCTCGTCGTCGCGCAGGATCGGCTCGCCGCGCAGCAGACGGTTGATCTCGTCGCCGCTCAGCGTCTCGTACTCCAGCAGGCCCTTGGCGAGGGTGTGCAGCTGGTCGATGTTCTCGGTCAGGATGGTCCGGGCGCGATCGTAGCTTTCGTCCACGATGCGGCGGATCTCCTCGTCGACCAGCTGGGCGGTGCGGTCGGACATGTTCTTGTGCTGGGTCACCGAATGGCCCAGGAACACCTCCTGCGTCGGCTCGCCGTACAGCAGCGGACCGAGCTTGTCGCTCATGCCCCACTCCGTCACCATCCGGCGCGACATCTCGGTCGCCATCTTGATGTCGCCCGAGGCGCCGGTGGTCACCCGCTCCTTGCCGAAGATCAGCTCTTCCGCGATGCGGCCACCCATGGCGACGGTCAGGTCGGCCAGCAGCTTGGCCTGCGACAGGCTGATGCGGTCGCCTTCCGGCAGGCGCATCACCATGCCCAGCGCACGGCCGCGCGGGATGATGGTGGCCTTGTGGACCGGGTCGCTGTCGACGCAGTGGATCGCGCAGATGGCGTGGCCGGCCTCGTGGTAGGCGGTCAGCTTCTTCTCGTCCTCGGTCATCACCATGGAGCGGCGTTCCGCACCCATCATGACCTTGTCCTTGGCGGCCTCGAACTCGGACATGCCGACGACGCGCTTGCCGATGCGGGCCGCCAGCAGCGCCGCCTCGTTGACGAGGTTCGCCAGATCGGCGCCGGAGAAGCCGGGGGTGCCGCGGGCGATGACCTTGGCGTCGACGTCCGGCGACAGCGGGACCTTGCGCATGTGGACCTTGAGGATCTTCTCGCGGCCCAGCACGTCGGGGTTCGGCACCACGACCTGACGGTCGAAGCGGCCCGGACGCAGCAGCGCGGGATCGAGAACGTCCGGACGGTTGGTCGCGGCGATCAGGATCACGCCCTCGTTCGCCTCGAAGCCGTCCATCTCGACCAGCAACTGGTTGAGGGTCTGCTCACGCTCGTCGTTGCCGCCGCCCAGGCCGGCACCGCGATGGCGGCCGACCGCGTCGATTTCGTCGATGAAGATGATGCAGGGGGCGTTCTTCTTGCCCTGTTCGAACATGTCGCGGACGCGGGACGCACCCACACCGACGAACATTTCGACGAAATCCGAACCGGAGATGGTGAAGAACGGGACATTGGCTTCGCCGGCTACCGCGCGGGCGGTCAGCGTCTTACCGGTACCCGGCGGGCCGACCAGAAGACAGCCCTTCGGGATCTTGCCGCCCAGCCGCTGGAACTTCTGCGGGTCCTTCAGGAACTCGACGATTTCCGTCAGCTCCTGCTTGGCCTCGTCGATGCCGGCGACGTCGTCGAAGGTCACGCGGCCGACCTTTTCGGTCAGCAGGCGCGCCCGCGACTTGCCGAAGCCCATGGCCTTGCCGCCGCCGGACTGCATCTGGCGCATGAAGAAGATCCAAACGCCGATCAGCAGAAGCATCGGGAACCAGGACAGCAGCACCGAGAACAGCGACGGCACGTTGCTGTCGTCGGGGACCGCGTTGATCCGGACGTTCTTGTTGGTCAGGCGCTCCACCAGACCCGCTTCGGGCGGGACATAGGTGCTGAAGGAGCGGCCGTCCGAGAAATGGCCCGAAACCTGGTTGCCCTTGATCGTCACGTCTGCAACCTGGCCCCGGTCCACTTCGGCGAGAAGCTCGCTGAACGGAACGGTCGTTTGCGGGCTGCGGGTGGAAGAACTCTGGAACAGATTGAACAGGGCCACGAGCAGCAGCCCTATGATGATCCAGAGCGCGAGGTTCTTGCCGAAATTGTTCACGTCACACGCCTTTCTGCGAACCCATCGCCATGCGGTGCGCCGACAAGGCCGCACCCCGGACTCCTACGGGCACGTTCCCAGATTAAATAATGCCGCGCCGGTCCGAAACAACCGTAAAAGCTGGTCTTCCCAACGACGAAGGCGGACGGAAGATCGCGCGGTCCATCGGGTCCTGTCCATCCGCGTCGAATCCGTATCGTCCGCCAACCATTGGTACGCCAAGCAATTCCGTTGCCGACCAAAGGCTTGGCAGCGTTTCCCGCACCGGTACCGGCAGATCGGGCGCCTTTTCCGGCGCCAACCGCGCCACCCATTCGCGCCAGCCCGCCGCCCCCAGCGCCGCGACCGTGACGGGCTTGCCATGTCGCGGAGACACCCGCAGGTCGAAGCGACCGTCCCACAGCACCCGCCCGCCCGGCGGCACGCTCAGCCGCTCCATTGCTGCAACCGGCTCGCGCGCCACCATGACCGCGCCCCGCCGCAGCCGCACCACGCAGCCACCCAAGGTCGTGCCCTGCCCGTCCGCCAGCGCGCCCAACAGCCGCTCCAGCGCCTCGTCGCGCACGGGATGG
This sequence comes from Azospirillum oryzae, assembly GCF_008364795.1. GTDB lineage: Bacteria > Pseudomonadota > Alphaproteobacteria > Azospirillales > Azospirillaceae > Azospirillum > Azospirillum oryzae. The sequence goes on from NZ_VTTM01000001.1 coordinate 806,043, forward strand.
GCCGGACCGCCGACCGCGGTCAGCGCCTGGGCCAGCCCCCGCAGCGCAACCTCCGCCGGCGCGCCCAGCAACGGTGCGGGAGCCAGCGTGATCCAGCCTTCCGGATGAATGGTCGCGGCCTCGGCAAGCAACCCGGCGGTCGCCTGTTCCAGCACGGCGCGCGCCCGTCCGGCCCGGCGGGCGACCTCGCCCAACCGGGTGGCGTCCAGCCCCTCCCCCCCAAGCAGATCGACGGCGGCGCGCAGCCGGGCGCGGGCGAAGCGCGGATTGTGGTTGGAGGGGTCCTCGATCCAGTCGACGCCCTGGGCGCGGCAGGTCGCCAGCAGCCGGTCATGGGAAAAGCCCAGCAGCGGCCGGATCACCCGCACCGCCCCATCGGCGCGCGCCGCCGCCATTCCGGCCAGCCCGTCGATGCCGGAGCCGCGGGCCAGCCGCAGCAGCACCGTCTCCGCCTGATCGTCGCGATGGTGGGCCAACGCCAGATGCAGGATGCCGGACTCGTCGCAGGCCGCGGCCAGCAACCGGTGCCGCGCCGCCCTGGCCGCCGCCTGCAATCCCGCCGAGGGCTTTTCCCCGTCCCAGCGAAGGACGCGGTGAGGAATACCGAGTCGGGCCATCGCCGCCCCGACCGCCGCCGCCTCGTCGGACGATTCGGGCCGCAAGCCGTGGTCGACGGTCAGCGCCAGCAGACGTCCGCCCCGCTCTGCGACCCAATGCCGCAGCAGCAGAACCAGCGCCATGCTGTCGCCGCCGCCGGAAATCCCGACGGCGACGGCCGGCGCCGGTTCGAATCCGCCCAGCGCCGCCATCGCACGGGCGAACTCCTCCGCCGAAACCGTTGCGGAGTCGTCTGTATCGCCCATCAGGCCGGGCAATTGATGCGTTTGCGCTCCGTATCGGCGCGGCGCTTCACGCTGGCCGAGGCTTCGGGGAACTTGGTCAGCAGCTGGCCGAAGGCGGTGCAGGCATCCGACTTCTTGTTCATCTGCTGCAGGGTCATGCCCAGCTTCAGCAGGCTGTCCGCCGCCTTCGGGTTGGTGCGGTACTTGGACAGCACCTCTGCGAAGGCCTGGGCCGCCTCCGGGAAGCGGTTGCGGACGTAATAGCTCTCACCCAGCCAATATTGCGCGTTGCCGGCATAGGCGTGGGACTTGTTCTTGGCGATGAACTCCTGCAGGGCCTTCTCCGCGCGGTCATAGTCGGAGTTGCGCAGCAGTTCGAACGCCTGCTCATACTGCTTTTCCGGCGACAGGCCGACGGTCGAGGGCGGATTGGCCGCGGCGGTCTGCGCCGGCTTGTCGGCGGGCTTCTTGTCGTCGGCGGCCTTCGACGGCTTGGACGGCGCGGCGTCAGACATGGCGCCGCCCATTGCGCCGCCCATTGCGCCGCCCATGGCCCCTCCGGTGGCGCCGCCGCCCTTCTCCAGCTCCTTCAGGCGGAAATCCACGTCGGCGTTCACCTTCTCCAGGCGCTCGCGCAGTTGGGTGACCTGATAGGTCGACTCCTCGTACTTGCCGGTCAGGTCCTGGATGGCGCGTTCCAGGTTCTGCAGCCGGATCTCGAAATCGGCGGCGACGGAGGGCGACAGCTGCGCCACCTCCACCGGACCGCCCAGCGCCGCAACCTGGGTTTCCAGCGATTGCAGCCGCTCGATCTGCCCCTTCGACTGGGCCAGTGCGGGGCTTGCCGCGAGCATGCCACCCAGCAGCAGGGCGGCGACGGGACGGATGTTGGTCATGCGCGTGGGATCCTGAGGAGATCTGATGCCGGGGGAAAACACCCACGGCGACCATGGCGAACGAAAAAGGCGACGCGATGGCCGCTGTTTAGCAGAACTTGCGCACCGGCGCAAAGAACCCGGCGGCGCCGGAATTCCGGCCGTCGAAAGAGTCGGGAATACCGCCCGCCGAAAAGAAAAAGGCGCCGCCCCGGTTGCCCGGTGGCGGCGCCTTTTCCCATTTCCCCGTCAGGCGGGGACCGGCGTCATTAGTTGACGACGGTCACGCCACGGCGGTTCTGCGACCAGGCGGCCTCGTTCGAGCCAACCACGGCCGGACGCTCCTTGCCGTAGGACACGACGTTGACGCGGCTGGCCGGGATGCCCTTGGCGGCCAGGTAGTTCTTCACCGAGTTGGCGCGACGCTCGCCCAGGGCCAGGTTGTACTCGCGGGTGCCGCGCTCGTCGGCATGGCCCTCGACGGTCACGGTGACCGAACCGTAGGTCTGCAGCCACTTGGCCTGACGGTCGAGGGTGGCGCGAGCCTCCGGCGACAGGTCGAAGCGGTCGAGGCCGAAGAAGACGCGGTCGCCGACGTTGACGACGAAATCTTCAGCCGAGCCCGGGCGGACCGAGGTCTGCTGGGCACCGGTGTTGGCGCCGTTGGCGGCGTCGTTCGGCGTGGATTCGCAAGCGGCGAGCAGGGCGACCGCGGCGAGGGCAAGGAACTTCATACGCATGTTCAGGGACCCCTTGAACGACAATTGTTGAGTGGCCGGACTGGTCAGCACGAGAGCCGCTTCTTTTCGCCAATCCCCGACGAAAAGACGACGTCCGACCTTTGTCTTGAGCATTGCTCCCGCGCCGCCGCAAAATAGGGCTACTCCACTAGGGAATCAAGGGCGACCACGCAGGGTCCGATGCGCCGACCGGGGTGCTCACGCGACGCTCGTTCGCGCCGGTGATGTCGATGCTGTACAGCTGCGCGTTGCGGCCACGACCGTCACCCGTCGGCAAGTCCTTGAAGAACATAAGAACACGGCCATTCGGCGCCCAGGTCGGCCCCTCGACGTGGAAGGCTTCGGTCAGGATTCGTTCCCCCGTCCCATCCGGACGGATTACGCCGATTGCAAAGCTGCTACCACGCTGGCGCGTGAAGGCGATCAGATCGCCGCGCGGCGACCACACCGGCGTGCCGTAGCGGCCCTCGCCGAAGGTCAGCCGCTTCACGCCCGACCCGTCGGCGCCCATGACATAGAGCTGCTGCGTGCCGCCGCGATCCGACTCGAAGACGATCTTCTGGCCGTCCGGGGAATAGCTGGGACCGGTGTCGATGCCGGGCGCGTCGGTCAGCTGGGTCTGGCGGCGGGTGCGCAGGTCCAGCGTGTAGATGTCGGTGTTGCCGTTCTGGGCCATCGACATGATGACCTTGTTGCCGTCCGGCGAGAAGCGCGGGGCGAAGGTCATGCCGGGGAAGTCGCCCAGGACCTCCTGGCGGCCGGTGTCGATGTTGAACAGGTACACGCGCGGCTTCTTGTTGAAGTACGACATGTACGTGATTTCCTGGGACGTCGGCGAGAAGCGCGGCGTCAGGACCAGGGACTGGCCGTCGGTCAGGAACTGATGGTTGGCGCTGTCCTGGTCCATGATGGCCAGCTGCTTCTTGCGCGCATTCGCCGGGCCCGATTCGGCAACGTAGACGATGCGCGTGTCGAAATAGCCGTCCTCGCCGGTCAGGCGCTTATAGATGGCATCGGCCACGATGTGGGCGATGCGGCGCCATTCCTGCGGCGAGGCGCTGTAGCTCAGCCCCTGCATGTACTGGCCGGCGGCGACGTCCCACAGGCGGAAATCCACCTTCATGCGGCCGTCGCCGCCCGTCGTGGTGTTGCCGGCGACCAGCGCCTGGGCGCCAAGCGCCTTCCAGTCCGGGTAACGCGGCTCGCCGCTGCGCAGCTGCTCCGGCGTCTGCAGGAAGCCGCGCGGGTCCAGCGGCTTGAACAGGCCGGAGCGCTCCAGGTCGGCGGAGATGACCTTGGAGATGTCGGCGCCCAGCTGTGCATCGCGTCCGCCCGCACCGGCGAAGCTGGTGATCGCGATGGGCAGCGGCTCGGACACGCCCCGCGTGATGTCGATGCGCAACTCGGCGCGCGCCTCCTGCGGAGCGGCAACGCCGAGGGAGAGGAGAAGCGCGCCGGTGGCCCCGGCCAGCTTCAACAGAAGCCTCGTCTTCGTCGTCATGGTCAGAACATGTCCCTCGGGTCGAAATTGAACACGATGAAGCGCCAGTCTTCATAAGTCTGCGACGTGAACTCGCTGGGCAGCAGGTCCAGGGGGCTGGACCGTTTGACCGCGCGCACCGCCGCATCGGCCGACGCCCGGAAGGCGGCATCCGACAGATAGCGCGACTTGTACTTCTCGTCGATCCAGGCTCGGATCACGCTGTGGTCGCGGCCGACCTCGACGTGGATCTCGATCTGCATCGACCCTGCGTCCTTGCGGCCGCTGTCGAAGTTCCAGTTCTTGCTCAACTGGCCGCGGATGGCGTCCAACGCGCGGCCCGACGGCTTGAACGGCCTGTCGGGGCCGTTGGTCGCCTTCGCCGCACCGGCCGGTGCCGCCGAAGCGGTCTTCTGGCTGGGCTTGGCGTCGCTGTTGGCGCTGGCCGATGCCTTGCCGTCCGCCTTCGGGTTGTCCGACGGCTTGATCTTCCCGACGTTCGACAGCAGGTCGGACAGCGGGTCGGTCTTGGCCGACGGCTTCTCCGGCTGCTTGGCCGGCGTCTCCGCCTTCTTCGGCTCGGCCTTCGCGACCTCCTTCGCCGGCTCCGGCTTCTTCGGTTCCGCCTTGGGCGGTTCCGGCTTCGGCTCGTGCTTGGGCGGCTCGGGCTTCTTCGGCTCAGGCTTCGGAGGCTCAGGCTTGGGCGGCTCCGGTTTAGGAGGCTCCGGCTTGGGCTCGTGCTTCGGCGGTTCCGGTTTGGGCGGTTCCGGCTTCGGCGGCTCGGGCTTGGGGGGCTCCGGCGGCTTCGGAGTCGGCGACGGCGCCGGATCCGGGGGCGGCGGGGGTGGCGGCGGAGGAGGCGGCGGAGTCGGGGCGGGCTTGGGCGGCGGCGTCGGCTCGCGCGGGGGCGGCGGCACCTGGGCGACCTTCGGCGGCTCCGGCGTCTTGGCAGGCGGCGGGGGCGGCGGCGGCGGTTCGTCCTCCTCGTCCGGCGGCTCGGGCGCCGGCGGGGACGGCTTGGCCTCGGGCATCGGCGGGCGCAGCGCGGCATTGGCCGGCTTGGGCTCGCCCTTCTCGACCCGGGCGGCCTGGGTGACCTCGCCGATGTCGACGATCTCGATCGGGATCGAGGAGGCGATTTCGAGCTTGCGATCGCTGGGCGGCAGGCCAAGCACGAACAGCGCGACCAGCGCGACGTGCAGCACCGCCGAGGCGATCAGGGGCTTGCGCATGGGAGTTCCGCCCGCCTCAACGCGCCGGTTTGGGGGCGCCGACCCGCGCGCTGGACGCGGTCGGACCGTTCGGCATCTCGGCGACCAGGCCGACCTTCTTGAAGCCGGCGGCGCTCATGGTGCCCATCACCTCCAGCATCTTGCCATAGGCGATCTTGGCGTCGCCGCGGACCAGGATGCGGGCCTCCGGGTTGTTGTTGGTCACCGCGATCAGCAGCGGCACCATGTTGCCCAGCTCGACCGGCGTCTCCTGGACGAAGACGCGGCCGTCGGTCTGCACGGTGACGAACAGCGGGTCCTTCTGCTGCTCCAGCGGAGCGGCGTTGGTCTTGGGCAGGTCGACCGGCACGCCGACGGTCAGCATCGGGGCGGCGACCATGAAGACGATCAGCAGGACCAGCATGACGTCGATGAACGGCGTCATGTTGATCTCGGCCATCGCGCGATATCCCCGGCGCTTGCCGCGTCCGTGGGATTTGCCTGCGAGTTGTCCGGCCATGGTTCAGGCGGCTCCCCGCTCCTCGAGGTGGCGGGACAGGATCGCCGAGAACTCGCCCGAGAAGGTGTCCAGCCGGTCGGCGTAGCGGCCGAGGTCGGTGGAGAACTTGTTGTAGGACAGCACCGCCGGGATGGCGGCCAGCAGGCCCATGGCGGTGGCGAACAGCGCCTCGGCGATACCGGGCGCCACCACGGCGAGGCTGGTGTTGCCCGAGCCGGCGATCGAGGTGAAGGAGTTCATGATGCCCCACACCGTGCCGAACAGGCCGATGAAGGGGGCCGTCGAGCCGACCGAGGCCAGGAAGGTCATGTAGCGTTCGGCCCGCGCCATCTCGCGGCCGATGGTCACCGCCATCACCCGCTCGACCCGCTGCTGCAGCGAGCCCTTCATGGTGCCGGCGATGCCGCGGTCGGCGGCGTGGCGCCATTCGCGCATGCCGGCGGCGAAGGTCGCGGCCATCGGGTCGGCAGGGGTCTGGCCGATGCGGTCGTACAGCGCGTCGAGCGACCCGCCCGACCAGAAGGCCTCTTCGAAGGCGTCGGCCTGGGCGTTCAGGCGGCGGATCCGCATCAGCTTTTCGATGATGATCGCCCAGCACCAGATCGAGGCGACGACGAGCATCATCATCACGATCTTGACGATCGCGTCGGCCTGCCAGAACAGGCCGAGGATCGTGATTTCATGTGCCGTCGTGGCGGCGTTGCCGGCCAGTTGGGCGGTTTGCAGGGCGTCCATCGCAGTCAGTCTCGCGGTTGCGCTGTTGGCACGGGGATGTGGAAGGGAAACGGTCGATCAAGGGTGGGCAGACGAAGAAGAGCTTTGCTTTGCATGCAGCGACTCCATCGCCGCTTTCACCGGTTCGGGAAGGCGCACGGCCCGCCCGGCCCGGTTTATCGTCACCAGCTGCAGGTCGGCGCGCGCCAGCACGCGACCGTCGCGGCGGATGACTTGTGCAACTGCGAAGGAGGCTCCGCGGATATCGACGATTCGGGTTTCCACTTCAAGCGTGTCCTCCAGCTTGGCAGGGGCGTCAAAATCGATGGTCAGGCGCCGTACCGCAAATGACACACCTGTGACATCGCCCAAACCGTCCGCCATTTCCTTCTGACGGAAGCCCATCAGGTACAGCATCTCCGTCCGCGCCCGCTCCGCGAATCGCAGGTAATTGGCGTGATAGACGATGCCGCCGGCGTCGGTATCCTCGTAATAGACCCGCAGCGGATAGCGGTGCGTGCCGTCATCCGCGAACCAGCCCGAGAGGGAGATCGTCGCCTCACTCATCGTCACCCTCGTCTGTCGGGTTGGGAACCCGGTCCAGCAGGTCGAGCTGACGGAGCGGCGCGTTCGGCGGGTTGAGGCCGAGATAGCGGAAGCCCTGGTCGGTCAGCATGCGCCCGCGCGGCGTGCGCTGCAGGAAGCCCTGCTGGATCAGGTAGGGTTCGACCACCTCCTCCAGCACGTCGCGCTGTTCACCCAGAGCGGCGCCCAGCGTCTCGACGCCCACCGGCCCGCCTCCATAGTTGTTGGCGACCAGCCCGAGATAGCGGCGGTCCATGCTGTCCAGCCCCAGCCGGTCGACCTCCAGCCGGGTCAGGGCGGCATCGGCGACCCGCTTGTCGACCTCCTCCACCCCGGCGACCGCGGCGAAATCGCGCACCCGGCGCAGCAGCCGGCCCGACACGCGCGGCGTGCCGCGCGAGCGGTTGGCGATCTCGCGGGCGCCCTCGGGCGTGATGCCCATGCCGAGCACGCCGGCGGCGCGGCGCACGATCAGCTCCAGCTCGTCCGGCTCGTAGAATTGCAGCCGCACGGGAATGCCGAAGCGTTCGCGCAAGGGGCGCGTGATCAAGCCGCTGCGCGTCGTGGCGCCGACAAGCGTGAAGGGCGGCAGGTCGATCCGGATGGACCGCGCCGACGGGCCTTCGCCGATGATGAGGTCGAGCTGGAAATCCTCCATCGCGGGATAGAGCACCTCTTCCACGGCGGGATTAAGGCGATGAATCTCGTCGATGAAGAGGACGTCATGCGGCTGCAGATTGGTCAGCAGCGCCGCCAGATCGCCGGCCCGCGCGATGACCGGCCCGGAGGTGGCGCGGAACCCCACCCCCAGCTCGCGCGCCACGATCTGCGCCAGCGTGGTCTTGCCCAGGCCGGGGGGCCCGAACAGCAGCACATGGTCCAGCGCCTCGTTGCGGGAGCGGGCGGCCTGGATGAAGATCGACAGATTCTCGCGCGCCTGGCGCTGGCCGATAAACTCGGCGAGCGACAGCGGGCGGATCGACGACTCGGCCGAGTCGCCCTGCCCCTGGCCCGGCTGGACCAGACGGTCGTGGTTGGGGTCGCTCATTGGCTCAGTTCCTTGAGGCCCTGGCGGATCAGATCGGACACGCCGGCGTCATCGCCCAGCACCCGCCCGGCGGCGACGACCGCGCCGAAGGCCTCCGACCGGCCATAGCCGAGATTGACCAGCGCCGACACCGCGTCGGCCAGCGCCGGGCTGGCGCCCGGAACGGCGGCGGGGGCGCCCTTGCCGGCCGGCGCGCCCGCGGTCGCCGCGGGGCCGAGCGCCAGATTGCCGACCTTGTCCTTCAATTCGTTCAGGATGCGCGCCGCCACCTTCGGCCCGACGCCGTCAGCCCGCACCAGCGCGGTCTTGTCCTGCGAGGCGATGGCGCGGGTCAGCTGGTCGGGGTCGAGCACGCCCAGGATCGACAGCGCCAGCCGGGCGCCGACGCCCTGGATGGTGGTCAGCAGCTTGAACCACTCGCGCTCGGCCTGCTCGCCGAAGCCGTGCAGGACGATGCGCTCCTCGCGAATGAAGGTCTCGACCACCAGCGACGCCCGCTCCCCCACCGCCATGCGCGACAGCGTGCGGTTGGAGCAGGACAGCAGGTAACCGACGCCGTTCACGTCGAGCACGACCCAGTCGGTGCCGGTGGAATCGACGATGCCGGTCAGCTTGGCGATCATGGGAACTCCCGGCCCGAGGGCTGGCTGCGAAGAATGGGGGTCTCTTCGAGACGCGCGCGGATGGTCTCCAGCACGCCGTCAAGGTTGTCGATCACGTCGATGTTCCAGAAGCGCAGGATGCGGAAGCCGGCCTGCTCCAGCATCCGCGCCCGCCTTTCGTCATGGGCGGCGCGCTGCTCGGCATGCTGGCCGCCGTCCAGTTCGATGATCAGGCGATGGTCATGGGCGACGAAGTCGGCGACGAAGCCAAGAATGGGCTCCTGCCGTCGGAATTTCGCGCCGAGTTGGGCATTGCGCAGCTTCTGCCAGACGATCTTTTCCACATCCGTGGCGTTCATCCGCAGTTCGTGCGCGCGCCCGGTTATGTATTCAGTGGGCTTCGCCTTTGCGATGCTCGCCATATCTCCATTTCCCCCCCGGGGAGAGGGTCGGGGTGAGGGGGAGGCACTGCGTGAAGTCTTGGGAGAGGCACGCAATGCGCCCCCCTCACCCTGCCCTCTCCCCGGGGGGGAGAGGGTTTGCTTCCCCGCCGCGTCGCCACCCCGCCGCCACATCGTCCAGCTGGCGCGATGGTGCGCGTGGCAGATCGCCACGGCGAGCGCGTCGGCGGCGTCCGGCGAGCCGATCTCGCAGCCGGGCAGCAGCAGGCGCACCATCGTCTGGACCTGCGCCTTTTCGGCGCGGCCCTGCCCGACGACCGCCTTCTTGACCATGTTGTTGGCGTATTCCGCCACCGCCAGCCCGGCCTGGGCCGGCACCAGCAGGGCCACGGCGCGGGCCTGCCCCAGCTTCAGCGTCGAGACCGCATTGCTGTTGACGAAGGTCTCCTCCACCGCCGCCTCGTCGGGGCGGTAGCGCTCCACCACCGCCGACAGCGCGTCGTGGAGCTGGACCAGCCGCTCGGCCAACGGGCAGGAGTCGTCCGAATGCACGGCGCCGTCGGCGACGTGGCTCAGGCGGTTGCCCGCCACGTCGATGATGCCCCAGCCGGTGTGGCGCAGACCGGGGTCGATCCCCAGCAACCGCACCGGCGAAGGCATCCCCGCCTCACTTCGTCCTGCCCGCGCAAACACGGCACCCGCACTCCGCCTGCAAGACCAGCGTTCAGCTTACGCGGTCAGCTTCTGCATCAGCTCGTCGGAGATGTCGAAGTTGCCTTCGACCACCTGGACGTCGTCGTTGTCCTCCAGCACGTCCAGCAGCTTCAGCAGGCTGGCCGCGGCATCCTCGCTTGGTGCGACGGTGTTCAGCGGGCGCCAGGTCAGCCGCGCGCTCTCCGCACCGCCGAACTTGGCCTCCAGCGCATCGCGCACGGCCCCGAAATTCTCGACCGTGGTGGTGACCTCATGGCCGTTCTCGTCGGATTCGACGTTGTCGGCACCGGCCTCCAGCGCCACCTCGAACACGGCGTCGGCATCCGCGGCGGCGGCCGGGTAGAAGATCGCGCCGATGCGGTTGAACATGAAGCTGACCGAATTGGTCTCGCCCAGGCTACCGCCATACTTGGTGAAGCTGGAGCGCACTTCCGCCGCCGTGCGGTTGCGGTTGTCGGTCAGCGCCTCGACGATCAGCGCGACGCCGCCGGGGCCGTAGCCCTCGTACCGCACCTCTTCATAGTTCGCGTCGTCGCCGCCGCCGGGCGTGCCCTGCTTGATGGCGCGGTCGATGCGGTCGCGCGGCATGTTCTGCACGCGCGCAGCGAGAATGGCGGCGCGCAGGCGCGGGTTGGCCGCCGGGTCCGGCAGGCCGCTCTTGGCGGCCACGGTGATCTCGCGGGCGAGCTTGTTGAAGATCTTGGACCGCTTGGCGTCCTGTGCGCCCTTGCGGTGCATGATGTTCTTGAACTGGGAATGACCGGCCATGGGTCGAACGAGCCTCGAAACGGAAAATGGTCAATCGGGCGGGGTGAGCGCACGACACATGTAACAGGTCTGCCGCCCCACCGCACCTTTTCGGCGCGGGAGACGACACCCACGGGATTAGAAAGTCAATATGGCGAGATTGCGGCGCGGCTGGGAGCCCAGCAGAGACTTTATGCCGAGGTCACCTCAGCCCATGCCCATTGGCAGGCCAGAATGCGGGATCGAGCAGTTCCCCTACGCCATAGGGGCAGTCGCGGGGGAGATCCTGGTCGTACAGCCCGTCGCACTCCAGCCCCATCAACGCCTCTTCGCGCCCGCCGCTCCAGGCGTCCGGCAGAACCTCGTCCACGCGCGCCTTTAGGCTGGGGCTGTCCTTCAGCAGCCGTGCCAAGGACAGGCGCTGCTGGCGAACCGACCGCTTCCATCCCTCGCGCGGCCCTTCGGCCGGCGAAAGTTCGAGCTTCAGCAGATGCTCGATTACCCGTATCAGCCGGCTGAGAAGTTCCCGGCGGTCACGCCCACCCATGCTCTCGATTTCCTCGGCGAGGTTCTCCCAGTCGAGCGGCAGGTTGGTTCCCGACGCTGCCGCCTCGCGCAGGCGGGCTGCCTGCTCGATCGCCCAGGCGTAGAAATCCTCATCATGCTTCGCATGGAAGCCCATGACACTGCGCTCCGGCTATTGCATCCGTTCCGGCAAAGTCTGGCTCAGCCGCCCGCCGATGCGCAACGGCTCGATGCGGACCGCCAGCCCGGTGCGGTCGTCGGTCTCCACGTAGCAGCCGCAGACGGTGCCCTCCCCTTCCGCCGGGGACAGCCGTTCGGTCGGCAGCTTCCGCACCATCTTGGCCAGCGCCACCTCCTTCTTCATGCCGATGGCGCTGTCGTAATCGCCGCACATGCCGGCGTCCGACTGATAGGCGGTGCCCTTCGGCAGGACCATGTGGTCGGCGGTCGGAACATGGCTGTGGGTGCCCACCACCAGCGAGGCGCGGCCGTCGCAGAAATGGCCCATGATCATCTTCTCGCTGGTGGCCTCGCCATGCATGTCGACCAGCACGGCATCGACGCCGCCCGGCCCCAGCCGGTGCGCCTTCAGCACCCGGTCCACCGCTGCGAAGGGATCGTCCATCGGCTCCATGAACAGGCGGAGCAGCACGTTGATGACCAGCACCTTGCGCCCGCCGCGCGCCTGCAACAGGACGAATCCGCGGCCGGGCGTGCCCTCCGGGTAGTTCAGCGGACGGATGATGCGCGGCTGCTGCTCGATGGTGCCGACCAGCTCCTTCTGGTCCCAGGTGTGGTTGCCGAGCGTCACCACGTCGATGCCGGCCTCGAAGAACTCCTCGGCGATCTTGACGGTGACGCCATAGCCGCCGGCAGAATTCTCGCCGTTGACCACGGTCAGGTCGGGGTCCAGCCGTTCGCGCAGCATCGGCATGTGCGCCAGCACCGCCTCGCGCCCGGCCCGGCCCACCACATCGCCGAAGAACAGAATCCGCATCGCCCAACCTTCCAGAATAACTACTTACGAACGCGGAGCGTCTCGCGCTCCGTCACGATCCAGTCAAGCCGCTCGTCGTGGCCGTCCACCGGCACCGCCGGCATTTCCTGCGCCGCGAAGGCCACGCCGACCGCGACCACCGCCCCGCCATCGCGCAAGCCATCCAGCGTCCGGTCGTAATAGCCGGCACCATAGCCCAGCCGATGCCCCGAGCGGTCGAAGGCCAGCAGCGGCACCAGCAGCAGCGACGGCCGCAGCACCGCGCGCCCCTCCGCCGGCTCATGAATGCCGTAACGGCCGGCCGCCATGGGCGCCTGCGGATCCCAATCGCGGAAGACGAGCGCGGTGCCGCGCGGCCCCGAGACCGGCAGCCCGACCGTATGACCGAGTTCTTTAAGATGGAGCAAAGCCGGCCGCGCGTCGAGTTCGGAGCCGAGCGGCCAATATCCCCCGGCGGCGCCGCGCGGCAGATGGCCGCCTTGCGCCAGTTCGGCGATGCGGTCGCGCACGGCGGCGGATGCGGCGGGGCGGTCGGAGTCGGCGATGGCGTCGCGCCGGACGCGCGCCTCGCGTCGGGCGGCGTCCTTGGCTTGCGGATCGGTCATCGCGGACTGCGTGCGGGAAGAAAAGGGTGGAAGGTGCCGCCTCGGCCGGTGGCCATATGCCTATCCTCCATGGCCTGCATGAGCAGGTGGGCGCCATATACCCGGCCCTATGGGCCGGACAGGGACAGCTCCCTAGAGATCAAGGTTATCGGCCCTGGGGATTATTGCAGCCTGTCGAACCAGGCAGCGGTCCTTCCGTGTACCAATCTAGGCGCGCTCGAGCCGCGCGGCAACCTCTTCGATGCGTTTTGCCACACGATCGAGTTCGCCGACCACCGCGCCCTCGTCCACGGCAGGGGCGATGCCCTTGCCGGACATCACGTCCTGCAGCTCGTCGGCCAGCACCAGACAGGTCATCAGCATCATCTGCGCCTCCGACCCGCTGCGGCCGCCGCCGGTCAGCCGGCGCAGACGCTCGTCGACGTAGGCCGCCAGTTCCCGCAGCCGCGCTTCCTGGCCGTCCTCGCACAGCATGCGATAGAAGCGGCCGTTCACTTCGATGTCGACCTGGGCCATGGCGTCAGCTCTCCAGCACTTGTTGCAGTCGGGCGATGGCGACCTCCAGCCGCTGGGATACCGCCTCCGCGGTGGCCTGGGCGGTCGCCCGGTCCGCCCGCGCGGTTTCCAGCGCCTGCGACAAGTCCTGTTCGCGCCGGACCACCCGCTCATCACGGGCCGTCGCGGCATGCTCCAGCCGGTCCACAGCGCGGCCGAGACGGTCGAGAGCGGCTTTCAGGGAATCCATGGACGTCAACCTCGACCTGTGGGCACGTCATGTTCTAGGCGTAGAAGCTCGATCGGCGCTGCGCCAAGCCGAACCGCTGCCTTATCGCAGCGCCTAGAGTTGGGCCGGCACACCGACCGCGTCAACCGTCACGACGGCTTCTTCCACCGAATGCCCATACGGAATACCGGGGCGTGACGGAAGGCCGCAGAGGATGCGACAGTGACGAAACAATGCCGGACGGAGCGCATCCCACACGGAAGAGGGGCCTCTGCCATACCATTTCCTACCCCATTCCCATGTTGACCTGCGGACGGCGGTTCTGCATGGTGCGCCCGTTTCGCGGCGCCTTCCAAGGCGACCGCGCAACGTCCGTTGCCGACGCCGCAACCGCGCCCGACTCCGCAGGAAACGCCAGATGTCCGCTGCCTCCGCCCAGCCCTCCCTCCACACGATGGCCAGCGCGATCCGCGCGCTCTCCATGGACGCGGTCGAGGCCGCGAAGTCCGGCCACCCGGGCATGCCGATGGGCATGGCCGACGTCGCCACGGTCCTGTTCACCCAGTTCCTGAAGTTCGATCCGAAGAACCCGTCCTGGCCCGACCGCGACCGCTTCGTGCTGTCGGCCGGCCACGGGTCGATGCTGATCTATTCGCTGGCCTACCTGACCGGCTACGAGCGGATGACGATCGACGAGATCAAGCGCTTCCGCCAGCTGGGCAGCCTGACCCCCGGCCACCCGGAAGTCGATCCCTCCCTCGGCATCGAGATGACCACCGGCCCGCTCGGCCAGGGCGTCTCCACCGCGGTCGGCATGGCGCTGGCGGAGCGGATCACCAACGCCCGCTTCGGCGACGAGCTGATCGACCACTACACCTACGTCATCGCCTCGGACGGCGACCTGATGGAGGGCGTCAGCCACGAGGCCTGCTCGCTGGCCGGCCATCTCGGGCTGAACCGCCTGATCGTGCTGTGGGACGACAACCACATCTCCATCGACGGCTCGACCGACCTCAGCTTCACCGACGACACCCAGGCGCGCTTCCGCTCCTACGGCTGGAACACCATCGCCGTCGACGGCCACGACACCGACGCCGTGTCGAAGGCCATCGCCCAGGCCCGGACCTCCACCGACAAGCCGACGCTGATCGCCTGCCGCACCATCATCGGCAAGGGCGCGCCGAACAAGGCCAACACCCACGGCTGCCACGGTTCGCCGCTGGGCGCCGACGAGGTCGCCGCGACCCGCACCGCCATCGGCTGGACCCATGAGCCCTTCGTCGTTCCGGACGAGGTTCTGTCCGCCTGGCGCGCCGCCGGTTCCCGCAGCGCCGACGCCTATGCCGCCTGGGCCGGCCGCCGCGCCACCCTGACCGAGGCCGCCGGCAAGGCGTTCGACGAGGCCTTCGGCCGCGGCGTTCCCTCCGCCCTGGCCGACACCATCGTCGCCTTCAAGCAGAAGGTCAGCGCCGACAAGCCGAGCTGGGCGACCCGCGTCGCTTCCGGCAACACGCTGGAGGTCCTGGTCCCGGCGATCCACGAACTGATCGGCGGCTCCGCCGACCTGACCCCGTCGAACAACACCAAGGTCAAGAACACCGCCGACGTGAAGGGCAAGGGCGAGTTCGCCGGCCGTTATGTCCGCTACGGCGTGCGCGAGCACGGCATGGCGACGCTGATGAACGGCATGACGCTGCATGGCGGCATCATCCCCTACGGCGGCACCTTCATGCAGTTCGCCGACTATTGCCGTCCGTCGATCCGTCTGGCCGCGCTGATGAAGCAGCGCACCGTCTTCGTGATGACCCACGACTCGATCGGTCTCGGCGAAGACGGCCCGACCCACCAGCCGGTCGAACATCTGGCCGCTCTGCGCGCCATCCCCAACCTGCTTGTCCTGCGCCCGGCCGACGCGGTCGAGACCGCCGAGTGCTGGCAGATCGCGCTGGAGGCCACCGGCAGCCCGTCGGTTCTGGCACTGACCCGCCAGAATGTGCCGACCCTGCGCACCGAGCACACCGCCGACAACCTGTCCGCCCGCGGCGCCTATGTCCTGGCCGAGGCCGATGGCGAGCGCAAGGCGACCATCCTCGCCACCGGTTCGGAAGTGTCGCTGGCGATGGAGGCCCGCAAGGCCCTGCAGGCCCAGGGCATCGGCACCGCCGTTGTGTCTATGCCGAGTTGGGAACTGTTCGAGCGCCAGGACGATGCGTACAAGGCCTCGGTGCTCGGCACCGGCGTGCGCGTCGGCGTCGAGGCGGCGATCCGTCTGGGCTGGGACCGCTGGCTGGGCGACAAGGGCGCCTTCGTCGGCATGGCCGGCTTCGGCGAATCGGCGCCGTACCAGGAACTGTACAAGCACTTCGGCATCACCGCCGAAGCGGTCGTGGACGCCGTTAAAGCGCGCCTGTAAGGGCGCGTCTCTGAGAGAAGCCGAAGGGGCGTCCAGCAGAATTCGGGCGCCCCATATCCAACTGGAGGAAGTCATGGCTGTACGGGTAGCGATCAACGGTTTTGGCCGCATCGGCCGTCTGGTTCTGCGCGCCATCTACGAGAGCGGCCGCAAGGACGTGGAGGTCGTGGCGATCAACGACCTCGCCGATCTGAAGGCCAACGCGCACCTGCTGAAGTACGACAGCGTCCACGGCCGCTTCCCCGGCACCATCGAGACCGCCCAATCTGAAGACGGGGGCGGCGTCCTGATCGTCAACGGCCACTCCATCAAGGTCGTGCAGGAGCGTGACCCGGCCAAGCTGCCGTGGAAGGATCTCGGCATCGAGATCGCCATGGAATGCTCGGGCATCTTCACCAAGCGCGCCGACGCCGCCAAGCATCTGGAAGCCGGCGCGCAGAAGGTGCTGATCTCGGCCCCGGCCACCGATGAGGACATCACCGTCGTCTACGGCGTCAACCACGACAAGCTGACCGCCGAGCACCGGATCGTCTCCAACGCCTCCTGCACCACCAACTGCCTGGCCCCGGTCGCGCATGTCCTCCACAACCTGGTGGGCATCGAGAAGGGCTTCATGACCACGATCCACTCCTACACGGGTGACCAGCGGATCGTCGACACCAACCACAAGGACCTGCACCGCGCCCGCGCCGCGGCCCTGAACATGATCCCGACCTCCACCGGCGCCGCCAAGGCCGTCGGCAAGGTGCTGCCGGAGCTGAAGGGCAAGCTGGACGGCACCGCGATGCGCGTTCCGACCCCGAACGTGTCGGTCGTCGACTTCAAGTTCACCGCCAAGCGCGCCACCTCGGTCGAAGAGATCACCAAGGCGATCTCCGATGCCGCCAACGGCCCGCTGAAGGGCGTGCTGGCCGCCTACACCGAAGATCTGGTTTCGACCGACTTCAACCATGACCCGAACAGCTCGATCTTCGCGCTGAACGAGACCAAGGTCATCGACGGCAACTTCGTCCGCATCATGACCTGGTACGACAACGAGTGGGGCTTCTCCAACCGCATGAGCGACACCGCCGTCGCCATGGCGAACGCCAAGTAAGCCTCGCCTACCCGAGAAAAAGGCGCCTTCCCGTGGGGAAGGCGCCTTTTTTCTTTTCAGTGGCCGCAGGCCTTCAGGCCGCCCGCACCGTCGCCAGGAAGTCGCCGACCTTCGCGTTCAGCCCGGCCGCTTCGCTGGTCAACTTGCCCAGCGCCTCGACCAGTTCGCGGGCGGTGCGGCCGCTCTCGTCCGACGCGGCGGTGACGCCGGAGATGCTGGACGACACCTCGCCGGTGCCGGATGCCGCCTGCTGGACCGAGCGGGAGATTTCCGCGGTGGCGGCGTTCTGCTGGTCGACCGCGGCGGAGATCGTCGTTGCGATGGCACTCAGCCGCTCGATCACCGCCGACACCTTCTGGATTTCCGTCACCGCCTGACCGGTCACCGCCTGGATGCCGCTCATCTGGCCGCCGATCTCGTCGGTGGCCTTGGCCGTCTGGTTGGCCAGCGCCTTCACCTCGCTCGCCACGACGGCGAAGCCCTTGCCGGCCTCGCCGGCCCGCGCCGCCTCGATGGTGGCGTTCAGCGCCAGCAGATTGGTCTGTCCGGCGATGGAGTTGATCAGTCCGACGACCGTACCGATCCGCTCGACCGCCTCGGCGAGGCTGCCGATGCGGCCGGTGGCCTCCTGCGCCATGCCGACCGCCTCGCCGGCGACGCGGCTGGCTTCCGACACCTGCCGGCCGATCTCGACGATGGAGCAGGACAGCTGTTCCGACGCAGCGGCGACGGTCTGCACGTTGGCGGCGGTGCCGTCGCTGGCGCTCGCCACGATCCCGGCCAGCTGGCTGGTCTGCTCCGCGGCGTGCGACATCGCCCGAACCTTCTGGCCCAGCGCGTCGGTTGTGGTGGAGACGGAGCGGATCATGCCGCCCACCGTCCCCTCGAATTGCGCGGCCAGCCGGTCCATCGCCTGCCGCTTTTCCTCCACCGCCCGGCGCGCGGCCTCCGCCTGTTCGGCCTCCAGCCGGCGGGCGGCCTCGGCATTGACCCGGAACACCTGGACCGCCCGGCCCATGTCACCCAGTTCGTCGCCGCCCTCAGTCTCCGGAATGGTGACGGAAAGGTTGCCGTCGGCGAGCGAGCGCATGGCGTCGGACAGGCGGCGGATGCGCCGGCTGATCGAATTGCCGACCAGCGCGATCAGCGCCACCGCCGGCAGCACCAACCCGCCGACAAAGGCCGCCATGGTCCACAGGCTGTTGGCGAATCGGGCGTCCAGATCATCGATATAGACGCCGGTGCCGATGGCCAGTTGCCACGGCTCGAACATCTTCACATAGCTGAGCTTGGGCAGCGGCTCGCTGCCGCCGGCCTTGGGATAGCTGTAATAGACGAAGCCCTCGCCCTTGGCCTTGGCGGTGTCGACCATCTCACGCGAGAAATAGACGCCGTTGGCATCCTTCTGGTCGCGCTGATCCTTGCCGATCACGTCCGGCCGCACCGGATGGATGACGGTGCGATAGCCGGTATCGAGGACGAAGATGTAGTCCTTGCCGCTGTAGAGCATCGTGTTGATGTTGGCCTTGAACCGGTCGAAGGCCTGATCGCGGGTCAGCCGGCCGGCCTTGACCTCGGCCTCGTAACCGGTCGCCAGACCATGGGCGGCCTGCACGACGGAGCGCAGGGTTTCCTTCCGATCCTCCAGCGTGCTGCGCTGGTTCAACCACAGCGCGGCGGCGGCAAGCGCGATACTGACGGCCCCGGCCAGCGCAACCAGTGTCCACAGCTTCGTTCGCAGAGTCAGTTTCAGTCCGCTCATGAGGAAGTCCCCCCCTTTAGATCGGAGACTTCACAGCAAGGACGGTGCCAATCGGAAAACGGGATGGAGCCGTTGCTCTGCTATGATTACGTGAATGCATAATTCAAGCGTTTCGCCAAACTCACACTCCTTCGAACGCAAGCTGCGTTGCGTTTTGCGAAAAATCATCCGGCTTTGACATCGGTCACGCCGGCGGCACGGCCCAGGCACTCGGCGATCCAGGCGGAGACGCTCTTGCCTTCCCGCGCGGCGCAGTCGGCGACGGCGCGGTGCAGGATCGGGTTGATGCGGATGGCCAGCCGTCCGGAGAAGGGCTGTTCGCCCTCGCCCCCCATGTCGCAGGACAAATCGAGGTAATCGTCGACCGCCCGCCGAAAGGAGTCCCGCAATTCGTCCACAGACCGGCCGGAAAAGGTGATGCCGTCGTGGGTGTTGATGACCTCGCCGACAAAGACGCCCGCGTCGTTGTCGAAGTCGATCTGGGCCTTGTAACCCTTGTATTCCATCATCGCGGCATTCCCGGGGGAGGTATTCCAATGAAACGGACGCCGGTGCCCCGGCCTGCTGTCCGTTGTGACTGACCATACTCCGGGACCGCCATCCCTGGGTTTGACCTGCCTCAATTCTCTCAACCGGCTGAGGGCTGGAGCCCAATCGCACCCACCGCTAGAATGTCCGACCCGCCGCCACCCTGCCCCGCCCCGCCGCCGCCCATGCCCGCCGCCCCGCAATTCCCCCCGTCCCCCATCCGCCCCATCCTGGTCCGCGGCCTCGCCGACGCGCTGGCCGCCGCCGCGGTCGCCGACTCGGCCGGTGCCGCCCTCACCCTGATGGCGCCGCCGGCGGGCGGGGCGCTGTGGCTCCTCGACCTGATCGCGCGGGTGCGCCGGGCCCACCCCGGCCTGGAGGTGAGCGGCCTGCTGGACTGCGGCGACCGCGCCGGCGAGGCGCAGGGGGCGCTGGCCGCCGGGGTGCAGGCCCTGCTGTTCACCGGACGGACGGAGGCGGCGGGCCGTCTGGCGGCCATCGCCACGGCCCGTGGCGCCGCGCTGCTGACCGCCTGCCCGCCCCTGCTCGACCTCGCCGCCGAAAGTCATGGCTCCACCCGGCCGGTCCTGCTGGAGGCGCTATGCCGCGACTGGCTGACACAGGCCAACGGTTGGGCCGAAAGTCGTGCCGAGGCTTAGGTCCGGACTACCGCTTTTTCGCACAGCCTCGCCGCGCAAAGGTGGTGTAACGTCACGTAAGGATATTTTTGTGACACCGCACTCTCCCTCCGATGCCGGAAGAGCCACCCATGAGCATCACCTCCCTGACCACGCCGGATCAGACCATCGCGCAGCCGCACCATCCGGGGCAGGCCGCAAACGGCCGCTCATCCGACCGGATGGGGAACAGCCCGGATCCCCGGCCGGAGAAGATACGCGGTCTGCGGCTGGTCGCCGTCTGGGTCGGGCTGACCGCCGGATCCTGGGCGGTGCTGGGTGGGGCCGGATACGGCCTCTACACCGTGGTCAGCTCTCTTCTGCCTTAACCCCTCCGGCCGAGCCTTTCCACCCCCCGCGGGTTTCCCCCCGCCGCAGGCCCTAGGCCGTTCAGGCGTGGCAAATGGCCGCTTTATGCCCCTCCCGCCGTTGCAAAGCGGCCGAATACGGGCTAAGACGGCGCCATTTCCAAGAATGCCCCAGGGGAAGAGCCACAATGAAGCTCACGCGCCGCGTCAAAGACATTCTCGCCAACTACGAGAGCGACAATCCCGGCACCAAGGCGAACCTCGCCCGCATCCTGATGGAAGGCAAGCTCGGCGGCACCGGCAAGCTGGTGATCCTGCCGGTCGACCAGGGCTTCGAGCATGGTCCGGCCCGCAGCTTCGGCCCGAACGAGCCGGGCTATGACCCGCACTACCACTACCAGCTGGCCATCGACGCCGGCTGCAACGCCTACGCCGCTCCCCTGGGCTCGCTGGAGGCCGGCGCCGGCACCTTCGCCGGGTCGATCCCGCTGATCCTGAAGATGAACAGCGCCAACTCGCTGTCCACCCAGAAGGAAGCCGCCGACCAGGCCGTCACCGCCTCGGTCCAGGACGCGCTGCGCATCGGCGCCTCGGCCATCGGCTTCACGATCTATCCCGGCTCCGACGCCATGTACTCCCAGTACGAGGAGTTCCGTGAGCTGTCGAAGGAGGCCAAGTCCTACGGCCTCGCCACCGTGCTGTGGTCCTACCCGCGCGGCGGCGCCGTCACCAAGGACGGCGAGCTGGCCATCGACGTGATCGGCTACGCCGCGCACATGGCCGCTCTGCTGGGCGCCCACATCATCAAGGTGAAGCTGCCGTCGGCCCATCTGGAGCAGCCGGAAGCCAAGAAGGTCTACGAGTCGAAGCAGATCGCCATCGGCAACCAGGCCGAGCGCGTGAAGCACATCATGCAGTGCGCCTTCAACGGCCGCCGCATCGTGGTCTTCTCCGGCGGCGCCACCAAGGGCGAGGACGCGGTGTTCGAGGACGCCCGCGCCATCCGTGACGGCGGCGGCAACGGCTCGATCATCGGCCGCAACGCCTTCCAGCGCCCGCGCGAGGATGCCCTCAAGCTGCTCGACCGGATCATGAAGATCTACCAGGGCCGGGAGTAACACTTGGCCAAGGGAAAGCCGACGCAGGCGGAACCTGCCGCCTGCCGACTGTACCTCGTGACGCCGCCGGCCCTGGAGCCGGCGGCGTTCGCGCCGCTTCTGGAGGAAGCGCTGGATGCCGGCGACGTCGCCTGCGTGCAGCTCCGCCTCAAGGACTGCTCGGAGGACGACATCCGCCGCGCCTGCGACGTCCTGCGCCCCATCGCGCAGGAGCGTGAGGTTGCCTTCATCCTGAACGACCATCCGCGTCTGGCGCGGGAGGCCGGCTGCGACGGCGTCCATGTAGGCCAGTCCGATACGCCCTATCGCGATGCCCGCAAGATCCTGGGCAACGACGCCATCGTCGGCGTCACCTGCCACGACAGCCGCCATCTCGCCATGATCGCCGGCGAGGAAGGGGCGGACTACGTCGCTTTCGGCGCCTTCTTCCCCACCAGCACCAAGACGGCCGAATACAAGGCCGAGCCGGAGCTGCTGAGCTGGTGGTCGGAGCTGATGGAGGTCCCCTGTGTCGCCATCGGCGGCATCACCGCCGAGAATTGCGCGCCGCTGGTCACCGCGGGCGCCGATTTCCTGGCCGTGGTCAACGCCGTCTGGGGTCATCCGCAGGGTCCCGGCGCCGGAGTCCGGGCGCTGAACGCCGCCATCGAGGCCGCACTCGCCGGCTAGGCCGGCCGATTACCTGGACTTCCCCATAATCATGGACCTTTTGACGCCCGAGTCGCTGGGCATCCTGTTCGCCGTCGGCCTGCTGGCCGGCTTCGTCGATTCTATCGCCGGCGGCGGCGGCCTGCTGACCATCCCGGCCCTGCTGGCCGCCGGACTGTCCCCGGCCGAAGCGCTGGCCACCGGCAAACTGCAATCAAGCTTCGGTTCGCTGTCCGCCACCATCAAGTTCGTCCGCCGGGGCGAGGTCCATCCTGCGTCCATGCGCACGATGATTCTCTGCACCTTCATTGGCGCCGGGGCCGGGGCCACCTTGGTGCAGATGCTGGATCCCAGCTTCCTGCGCGACGTCATCCCGATCCTGCTGATCGGCATCGCCATCTATCTGCTGCTGTCGCCCAAGGCTGGCGATGTCGATGCCCATCAGCGCATCGGCGAGCATGCCTTCGCGCTCAGCATCGGCACCGGCATCGGCTTCTATGACGGCTTCTTCGGGCCCGGCACCGGCACCTTCTTCGCCATCGCCTTCGTCTCGCTGCTGGGCTACAACCTGCGCAAGGCGACCGCCCACACCAAGGTGCTGAACCTGACCAGCAACGTGGCCTCGCTGCTGTTCTTCATCGCCGGCGGCCATGTGCTGTGGACGGTCGGCCTGCTGATGGGCGTCGCGCAGTATATCGGTGCCCAGGCCGGCGCCCACATGGTGATCCGCAACGGCGCCCGAGTCGTGCGTCCGATGCTGGTCGTCGCCTCCATCGTCATCACCGCCAAGCTGGTGTGGAGCGACGAGCACAACATCCTGCGCGAGCTTTTCACCGCCGCCACCGCCTGGATCGCCTGACCGCGCCGGGCCGCAACGGCGGCCATCGCGCCGTTTTTTCCACTGAATTCACTGGATAATCTCGCCCCCGCGACGGGGGCGGGGACGAAAGCGCGGCTGCCTCCGGTGGCCGCGCCGCACCCCTTTCTCCCTTTTCCGACTTCCGAAACCGATGCAGGCCCGCAACACTGCTTGTGTAGCCAACAAAAAGTGGTGGGCAGCCCTTTACGTAAGCGTCAGTTTGTGTATCATTGCGTCAACAACACAATTGGGGGAAGGAACGAATGTCTCCGACGACGCTCAAGACACGCCTGATGACCGCCGCTGCCGCCATCGCGGTGACCGCACCGATCGCGACCGCCTCGACCGCGTTCGCCGCCGGTTTCGCGCTGAAGGAGCAGAGCGTATCGGGCCAGGGCACCGCCTATGCCGGCGTGACCGCCGGCGGCAACGGCGACGCCAGCTCCATGTTCTACAATCCGGCGACCATGGGTCTGGTGACAGGCATCGAGGCGGTGCAGACCGCCACCGGCGTCATCGTGAAGTCGAAGGTCGACAGCGCCAGCGCCACCCGCGCCCGGCGCCTGGGGGGCACGGCGATCAGCGGCAACGCCTCGCCCGGCGACATCGCCCAGGACGCGCTGGTTCCGGCCGGTTACTTCGTCTATTCGATCAACGACGACCTGAAGGTCGGTCTGTCGGCCAACGGCCCCTGGGGCTTGGTCACCGATTACGGCGACAACTGGATCGGCCGCTATCACGGCATCCGCTCCGACCTGCGCACCTACAATTTCGCGCCGTCGGTGTCCTACCGCATCAACCCGATGATCACCATCGGCGGCGGCGTGCAGGTCCAGTATGCCAAGGCCAAGCTGTCGCAGGCGTCCGATTTCGGCGCCAGCCGCCTCGGCCGTCCCGGCTCGCTCGACGTGAAGAGCGATATGACCGGCGACGACTGGGGCTGGGGCTTCACGCTCGGCGCCCTGATCGAACCGGTCAAGGGCACCCGCGTCGGCCTCGCCTACCGCTCGGCGGTCAAGCACACGCTGACCGGCACCATCTCCTTCACCGGCCTGCCGGCGCCGCTCGCCGGTGCCCTGCCCTCCCAGAGCATCAGCGCCGATCTGACCACGCCGGACATCGCCTCGATCGGCCTGTACCACGAGGTCAACGACCGCTGGGCGGTGATGGCCGACGTGCAATGGACCAACTGGTCACGCTTCCGCGAACTGCGCGTCAACGTCGCCAATCCGGCGCTCAATTCCGTGACGGAAGAGCACTGGAAGGACACCTGGTATTACGCGCTCGGCACCTCCTACAAGGTGACCGACAAGCTGACGCTGCGCGCCGGCGTCGCCTTCGACAAGGGCTCGGTCGACGTCGAGTACCGCACCCCCCGCATCCCGGAGCAGAACCGCTACTGGCTGTCGGCCGGCGCCGGCTATCAGGTCACCGACAACCTGCGCGTCGATGCCGCCTACTCGCACGTCTTCATCCCGAAGACGTCGGTCGCCCTCACCGACGACCTGACCGGCGCCGAAGCCGGCCGCGGCAACCTGAATGTGGACTACAAAAGCAGCATCGACCTGATCGGCCTGCAGGCGAAGTTCACGTTCTGATGTGAGGTGATCTGCCCTCGCCCGCCCCTGACAATCCCCTCTCCCCCCGGGGAGGGGGTTAGGGTTAGGGTGAGGGGGACGCGTGGCGGGGATTCTCGGGAAAGGCACTCAGTGCATCCCCCTCACCCCGACCCTCTCCCGGGGGGAGAGGGAGATTCCAGCCCCCTACACCCCCGCGACCGGCAGCCACAGCACCTGCTCGATGCTCTCGGCCCCGCTGCACAGCATCGCCAGCCGGTCGAAGCCCATGGCGATGCCGCTGCTCTGCGGCATGCCGTGCTCCAGCGCGGCGAGGAAATCCTCGTCCACCGGGAAGCGCTCGCCATAGAGCCGCTCCTTCAACGCCATGTCGGCCTCGAAGCGGGCGCGCTGCACCGCCGGGTCGGTCAGTTCGCCGAAGGCGTTCGCCAGTTCCAGCCCGCAGGCATACAACTCGAACCGTTCGGCAAGCCGGGGGTCCTCCGGCTTCGGCCGCGACAGCGCCGCCATGCACAGCGGATAGTCGGTCAGCACGCAGGGCACCCCCTCCCCCAGATGCGGTTCGATGCGGTCGAACATGATGCGGAAGACGATGTCCTCCCAGCGGTCGCCATGATGGGGCGCGACCCCGATGCGCGCCGCCTCCGCCGCCAGCGCCGCCGGATCGGGATCGTGGCTGCCGTCATAGGTCGCCATCAGGTCGATGCCGGCATACTCCCGGAACGCCTCCGGCACGGTCAGCACCCGCCAAACCGCGAAGGGATCGCAGGTCATCCCACGGAAACTGAACGTCCGCCGCCCGCCGGCTTCGGCGCCGGCGCGCAGAAGTTCGCGGCAATCGTCGATCAGCGTGCGATAGCCGTCTCCGGCACGATACCATTCCAGCATCGAGAATTCCGGCGCATGGGTCCCCGACCGTTCGCCGTTGCGGTAGACATGCGCCAGTTGCCACAGCCGCGGCACGCCCGCGACCAGCAGCTTTTTCATGGCGAATTCGGGACTGGTGTGCAGGTACAGCGGCCGGCGGTCGTCCGGGTGCGGTCCGCGCAGCTCGGTGGCGAAGGCCTGGAGATGCGGCTCCATCCCCGGCGAGACCTGCAGGGCCGGCGTGTCGACCTCGACGAAGGCGAGGTCCTCGAACACGCGGCGGACAGCGTTCAACACCCGGCCGCGCGCCGCCAGATAGGGCCGGCGACGGGCAAGCGCCTCGGGATGCCAGGGAGGAAGGTCGCCAGAGGGAATCGAGGCAGATCGGATCGGGGCGGACATGCGGGCGCGCTCTTCATGGACGGTCGAAAGGGGTGCGGCCGCATCAGAGCACCCACGGGCGGCGTACTCAAGCCGGGTCGCCAATAGTCACAGCGTCATCGGCCCGGCCAACGGTTTTACCGCTCCCGCTTACCGTCTATGACCGCCCCGTGGTAGAATCGCCGGGCCGGCGATCGACCGTCGGGATGTGCGGATGGAACAGTGAACAGGGGGCGGAAAACTGTTTCAAACGTCTCCTTCCTGGAGGAATTCTAAAGTACCACGCTACGAAACGGCGAAGAATCGTCCGCCAATCGCCCGGATCGCCCGCAGTTACCGTTCCGCGCCGTTGCCTACGGGCGGTCAAGCTGGTAGGGTCCGCGCCGCCCTGATTCTGGAATTCACGAGTACGCCATGAAGGTCAATGCCAACACGATGCGCCCCGGCCATGTGCTGGAGCACAACGGTAAGCTCTGGGTCATCACCAAAACCGCCATCGTCCAGCCTGGCAAGGGCGGCGCCTTCATCCAGCTGGAAATGAAGGACGTTCGCACCGGCAACAAGTCGATCGAGCGGTTCCGCACCCAGGAGACCGTTGAGCGCGCTCGCCTGGACGAGCATGAGATGACCTTCCTCTTCGCAGAAGGTGACAGCTTCACCTTCATGGACAAGGAAAGCTTCGAACAGGTCGCCATCCCCCGCGACATCATCGGCGAACCGGCCGTCTTCCTGCAGGACGGCATGGAAGTCACGGTGCAGAGCCATGAAGGCTCGCCGCTGGGCGTCGAGATCCCCGGCAAGGTCACGCTGCTGATCACCGAATCCGACCCGGTGGTGAAGGGCCAGACGGCCTCTTCCTCCTA
The DNA here is from genome assembly GCF_008364795.1 of Azospirillum oryzae. Taxonomy (GTDB): domain Bacteria; phylum Pseudomonadota; class Alphaproteobacteria; order Azospirillales; family Azospirillaceae; genus Azospirillum; species Azospirillum oryzae. Next base: position 832,470 of record NZ_VTTM01000001.1, read on the forward strand.
CAAGCCGGCCAAGCTGGAGAACGGCGTGTCGATCCTGGTTCCGCCGCACATCGAGGCCGGGACCCGCGTCGTCGTCGATACCGCCACCGGCGAATACGTCGAGCGCGCGAAGGACTGATCCTTCCCAGGTCGGTTCTGCCATCACCGGTCTTCGCCATGCGCGGAGGCCGGTGTATTGTTTTCTGGTTCCTGCACGAAACGGTACACCCACACCCATGGCCACCCGCTCCGCTCTCATCAACGTCATGGTCCGCGCCGCCGAAAAGGCTGCCCGCGGTCTGGTCCGCGACTTCGGCGAGGTCGAACACCTCCAGGTGTCGCGCAAGGGGCCCGCGGACTTCGTGTCCGCCGCCGATCTGAAGGCCGAACGCACCCTGCGCGAGGAACTGCAGAAGGCGCGGCCCGAATTCGGTTTCCTGATGGAGGAGAGCGGCGCGTCCAAGGGCAGCGATGCCGAGGCGCGCTGGATCGTCGATCCACTCGACGGCACCACCAACTTCCTGCACGGCCTGCCGCACTGGGCGATCTCCATCGCCGCCGAGCGCAACGGCGAGATCGTCGCCGGCGTCATCTACGCCCCGATCGGCGACCAGCTGTTCTGGGCCGAGAAGGGTGCCGGCGCCTTCGTCAACCACACCCGCCTGCGCGTTTCCGAACGCCGGCGGCTGGAGGATTGCGTGATCGCCACCGGCATCCCGTTCAAGGGCCGCGGCGACCACGCCACCTTCCTGAAGGAACAGGAAGCGGTGATGAAGGAGGTCGCGGGCATCCGCCGCTTCGGCGCCGCCTCGCTCGACCTCGCCTACACCGCCGCCGGCCGATTCGACGCCTATTGGGAACGCGGCCTGGCCCCCTGGGACTGCGCCGCCGGCGTGCTGATGGTCACCGAGGCCGGCGGTTTCGTCGGCGAGATCGAGGGCGGCCGCAACCCGGTCTTCACCGGCAACGTGCTCGCCGCCAACAGCCATCTCCAGGTCCCGGTCGCCCGCCTGTTGAAGTCCGCCAAGGGCTGACCCCTCCTGCCCTGCCCACCCATCCGCCTTCCCGTGCGGGACAGGCGGATGGGTGGTTGTGGCTGGAGCGATCGATAGGCTATGGTTTGCAGGACAAAGGTTTAACGGGACACATCGTTTTGGGCCGCTGGGGACACGCCGACCGCAAGCACCTTGCCGCCGCCGCGCTGTGCGCGGTCTGGACGCTCTCTCCGGCTGCCCTGTCGGCAGCGGCACCGGCCAACGGCCCGGCGCCGTCTCCCGCCGGACTGACGCTGGAAAACGCGGTTCCCCTGTCCGTGCCGCCCCGCCCCAATCTGCGCACCCCGCCACCGGTCAAGGCACCGCCGCGACTCGTCCTGCCGCAGCCGCTGGAGGCCCCGCCTCCGCCCGTCCTGACCGAAGGTCCGGCCCAGCCGGCACCCCGCGCAACCGCCCGTACCGAGCCGGCCCCGAAGGCGGCGCAGCCGCAGCAGCCCGCCGTCCAGGCACCTGCCGCTCCGGCGCCCGATCGGACGCCGACCGCCCCGCGAACCGACACGGCCGCGCTGCCCCCTCCCCCGGACGCGGCACCCCCTGCGGCTAACCTGCCACCTTCGAGCGTTTTGAGCCTTGTGTTCCCGGCCGACGCCACCAATCTGCCGGATACGGCAGACGCCGTGGTCGACCGGATCGTCGAACGGCTGCGCGCCAGCGACACCGCGAGGCTCCAGTTGCGCTCCTACGCCAGCGGCACCGCCGATACGGCGCGCGAGGCGCGACAGCTGGCACTGGCCCGGGCGTTGGCTCTGCGCGAGCGGCTGTCGGCCTTCGGGATCCGCAGCACCCGCGTCGATGTCCGCGCGCTTGGCGTCGACGACAACGGCGGGCCACCCGACCGGATCGATGCTGTCTTTCTGAATGAGTAGCGCCCAACCCGTGCGCGAGGTCTGATCGGAACACCCCTTCGGAGCATCATGACCGCCACAACCCCGACGACCCGACCGCTGGAGGTATCCGCCCTCATGACACGCCCGGAGCGGTTCCTGACCCGGATGATCCTGTTCCTGGTGGTGGTCGGCGCGGTGACTGGCCTGCTGTTCCCCGCCTTGCGCTCCGCCTTCCTCAACAATGCGCCGCTGAACGGCGTCATCCTGGCGACGCTGCTGGCCGGCATCGCCTTCATCTTCCGCCAGGTCCTGATGCTGCGCCCCGAAGTGGCGTGGCTGGAGCAGTACCAGAGCGGCGTCGCCCCCGCCTCGCTGCAGGAACCGGTGCTGCTCGCGCCGATGGCGCGCATGCTGGGCGAGCGGCGCGGCCGGCTGACCCTGTCAGCCCTGTCGATGCGCTCCCTGCTCGACGGCATCGCCTCGCGCCTGGACGAATCGCGGGAGCTGTCGCGCTATCTGATCGGCCTGCTGATCTTCCTCGGCCTGCTCGGCACCTTCTGGGGCCTGCTGCACACCGTGCAGTCGGTTGGCGGCGTCATCGGCAGCCTGTCGGTCCAGGGCGGCGACGTCGGCACCATGTTCTCCCACCTGCAGCAGGGGCTGGAAGCGCCGCTGGTCGGCATGGGAACCGCATTCTCCTCGTCGCTGTTCGGCCTCGCCGGGTCCCTGGTGTTGGGCTTCCTGGAACTCCAGGCCAGCCAAGCCCACAACCGCTTCTTCCAGGACCTTGAGGATTGGCTGTCCAGCGCCACCCGCCTGTCGAGCGCCGCCGCCGGCGGGCTCGAATCGGGCGACCATGCGGCGTCGGCCTACTTGACCGCCCTGCTGGAGCAGACCGCCGAAAACCTCGACTCGCTCCAACGCACCGTCGCCACCGCCGAGGAAGGCCGGCGCGCCGCCAACGCCAACCTGATGGCGCTGACCGAGCGGCTGTCGAGTCTGACCGACCACATGCGGGCCGAACAGCAGCTTCTCCTGCGGCTGGGCGAGAACCAGCTGGAGGTGAAGGGGCTGCTCGACCGGCTGGCGGAAAACGCCGGCGCCGGCTTCGACGACGCCTCGCGCCAGCATCTGCGCAACATGGACATCTATCTCGCCCGCATCGTCGAGGAATCCTCCAACGGCCGCGTCCAGGCGGTGCAGGAGATCCGCAGCGAGATCAAGCTGCTGGCCCGCACCATCGCCGCATTGGCCGAAGAAGCCGACCAGCAGCAGCGCTGACACTCTGACACCGTAGGCCAACGCCGGGAGTACCCATGGCCAGCATCAGCCGCCGCAACGGCCACCGCGACGCCAGCGCATGGCCCGGCTGGGTCGACGCCCTGTCGTCGCTGGTGATGGTCGTCATCTTCCTGCTGATGGTCTTCGTCGTGGCACAATTCTACCTCGCCACAGCCCTGACCGGCCGGGACGAGCAGCTGACCGCGCTCAATCACAAGATCGCGGAGATGAACGACCTGCTGGCAATGGAGCGGGATGCCAACGCCGACCTGCGCGTCAACATCACCCAGCTGTCGACCGAATTGCAGACCTCCGTCGCCGCCCGCGACGACATGACCCTGACGCTGAGCCAGTTGCAGGAGGACCGCGACCGCACCGCCCGCACGCTGGAAGAGCTGCAGCGCAATGTCCGCGTCGACCGTGAGACGCTCGACCTGAAGCTGAAGGAGATCATCAGCCTTCAGAACGACATCAAGGCCCTGCGTGAGGCCCGGCAGAAGCTGGAGGGCGAGTTTGCCGCCGCCGTCGCCGCCACAAAGCTGACCGAGCAGCAACGCCAAGCCCTGCTGGCCGAACTCGGAACCACCCGTGACCGCGCCAAGGCGCTGGAATCGGAACTCGCATCCGCCAACGAGAAGACCATGCTGGCGCAGAAGGAGATCGACCAGCGCGACATCCGGCTGAAGACGATGGAGTCGCAGCTGGCCGACAGCCGGACCCAGGCCCAGAAGGAAATCGACCAGCGCGACATCCGCATCCGCGACCTGATGGCTTCCCTCACCGGCGAGAAGGCGGTGGGGACCCAGAGCAAGCAGCAGATCGACCTGCTGAACCAACAGCTTCTGGCCCTGCGTGAACAGCTCGCCCGCATCGGCGCGGCGCTGGCGGCGTCGGAAAAGTCCTCGGCCGAGCAGAAGGTGCAGATCGCGGAACTGGGCGCCCGGCTCAATCAGGCGCTCGCCGCCAAGGTCCAGGACCTCGCGCGCTACAAGTCGGAATTCTTCGGCCGTGTCCGCGAGGCGCTGGGCAACCGGCCGGACGTGAAGATCGTCGGCGACCGCTTCGTCTTCCAGTCGGAACTGCTGTTCCCGTCCGGCTCGGCGACGCTGGAGGAGGCCGGCAAGCAACGGCTGGCCGACCTCGCCCATACCCTGATCGAGATCGGCAAGGCGATTCCGTCCGACATCAATTGGGTTCTGCGGGTGGATGGCCACACCGACATCAAGCCGGTGCGCTTCCAGTTCGCCTCCAACTGGGAATTGTCGTCGGCGCGCGCCATCTCGGTGGTCAAGTTTCTGATCGATCAAGGCATCCCGGCAGAACGCCTCGCCGCCGCCGCCTTCGGCGAGTTCCAGCCCATCGACCCCGGCGCGTCGGACGAGGCGTTGGCGAAGAACCGCCGGATCGAGATCAAGCTGGACCAGCGGTAAGGTCCGGCTGGGTCAGCCCTGCCACTCCTCGCGCAGGATGGCGTAGAGGACGTGGTCGCGCCATGCGCCGTCGATGCGCAGATAGCCTCGGGCATAGCCTTCGTGGGTGAAGCCGACCTTTTCCAACAGGCCGCGGCTCGGCAGGTTGGTCGGCAGGCAGGCGGCTTCGACCCGGTGCAGGCCGAGTTGCCCGAAGGCGAATTCCAGAACCAGCCGGGTACCGCCGGACACATAGCCGTTGCGGGCATAGGGCTGGCCGGCCCAGTAGCCGAGCGTCCCCATCTGGGCCACGCCGCGGCGGATGTTGGTGAGGCCGAGGCCGCCGACCAGCGCGTCGGTCGCGCGGTCGAAGATCAGGAAGCTATAGCCGAGATCGTCGCGCCATTCCTGCGCCTGCCGCCGCAGCCGCCGGGCGAAGGCTGTGCGCGTCAGAGCATCGGCCGGCCAAGTGGGTTCCCAGGGCGTCAGGAAAGCGCGCGAGGCGGCGCGGAGGTCGGCCCACTCCCGCCAGTCGCGGGGCAAAGGCGGCCGGATGTAGCAGTTTGGCCCGTCGAGACGGATCGCGGGCGGGCTGATGAGGCCGCTGCCGAGGAGGCGGATCATAGTGCGACCACACTTCCTCTCCCTTTCAGGAGAAGAGACATCCGCATCCCGGTCCATTCACGCAATGCATCCCCCTCACCCCAACCCTCTCCCCGGGGGGGAGAGGGAGACGAGTGCGGGGGTGAAATGGAGACCGCCACCGTCTTCATCGTCAGGCGAGACGCTCCGCGATGCGGTCGTAGCTTTCCAGCTTGGCGATCGGGCCGAGCGCGGCGACGGTCGGGCGGCTGGCGCGCAGGCGGGAGGCGGCCTTGACCACGGCGTCGCGGTCGACACCGTCGATCTTCGCCACGATCTCTTCCACCGGAACCGGGCGGTCGTAGATCAGGATCTGCTGGCCCAGCTGTTCGCAGCGAGACATGGTGCTTTCCAGCGCCATCAGCGTCCCGGCCTTCAACTGGGCGCGGGCGCGGGCGACCTCGTCCTCGGTGACGTCGGCGCCGACCTTGGCGATCTCGTCGCAGACGACGGGGACCAGTTCCGCCACCTCATCCTCGCCGGTGCCGGCATAGACGCCGAACAGGCCGCCATCATGGTAGCCGCCGGTGAAGGTGTAGATGGAATAGACCAGCCCGCGCTTCTCGCGCACCTCCTGGAACAGGCGGGACGACATGCCGCCGCCCAGCAGGGTGGAGAGCACGGAGTGGGCGTAGAAGTCCGGATCATGGACCCCTACCCCGTCGAAGCCGAGCACGAGGTGCATCTGCTCCAGGTCGCGGTCCTCGCGGAAGTCGCCGCCGGTGTAGCTGGCGGACTCCGGCTTGGGCGGGGCGCCGCTCGGCAGGTCGCCGAATGCCTTGAACGCGAGGTCGACCATCCGGTCATGCTCGATCCGGCCGGCGGCGCTCAGCACCATGCCGGGGGCGCCGTAATGGCCGCCGATATAGTCGACCAGCGCCTCGCGCGGCAGCGCGCCGACGATCTCCGCCGAGCCCAGCACCGGACGGCCGATCGCCTGCCCAGGATAGGCGGTGGACTGGAAATGGTCGAAGATGATGTCGTCGGGCGTGTCGGCGCTCTGGCCGATCTCCTGCAGAACCACCGTGCGCTCGCGCACCAGCTCCTCGGCGTCCAGCGTGGAGTGCTGGATCATGTCGGACAGGATGTCGAGCGCCAGCGGTGCATCCTCGTGCAGGACCTTGGCGTAATAGGCGGTCTGCTCGCGGGTGGTGTAGGCGTTCAGCTGCCCGCCGACATTCTCGATCTCCTCGGAGATGCGGAAGGCGGACCGGCGGCGGGTGCCCTTGAACAGCATATGCTCGACGAGGTGGGCGACGCCGTTGACGCTCGCCGCCTCGTTGCGGGTACCAACCCCGACCCAGCAGCCGAGCGAAACGGACTGCACGTCGGGCATCGTATCGGTCGCGACGCGAAGCCCGTTGGGCAACGTCGTCACACGAATGGAACTCATGCGGCCTCCTGGGCGGCGCGGGCGCGCGCGGTGACGAAGTCCTGGACCGCCGCCAGATCGTTCGGCAGTTCGGACAGGCGCTCCTCGCGCACATAAAGATCGGACAGACGCGGCGGCAGGTCCGGCCGGCGGCCGGTCGCCTTTTCCACCGCGTCGGGGAACTTGGCGGGATGGGCGGTGGCGAGAACCACCATGGGAACGGACGGATCGACCCGGCCGGCCGCGACCGCGGCCTTGGCCGCCCCGATGCCGACCGCGGTGTGCGGGTCGAGCAGATAGAGGCTGCCCTTCCAGACGTCGGCGATGGTCGCCATGGTGGCGGCCTCGTCCACCCGGTGGCCGGAGAAGATCGCCAGCGCGCGGGCGAGCTGCGCGTCGGTCACCGCGAACCTGCCCTCGGTGCGGAAGCGGTTCAGCGCCTCCGTCACCGCGGCGCCGTCGCGGTCGAGCAGGTCGAACAGCAGCCGTTCGAAGTTGGAGGAGATCTGGATGTCCATGCTGGGAGACAAGGTAGGGACGACGGGCGCCGCGACCATGCTCCCACTGGCGAAAAAGCGCGCCAGGATGTCGTTGCTGTTGGAGCCGACGACCAGCGTCTCCACCGGCAGTCCCATGGCGCGGGCGCCATAGGCGGCATAGACGTTGCCGAAATTACCGGTCGGCACGGTGAAGGCAATCTTGCGGTCGGGAGCGCCCAGCGCCACCGCGGCGGTGAAGTAATAGACGATCTGGGCCATGATGCGGGCCCAGTTGATCGAATTCACCGCCGACAGCCCCATCCGGTCGCGGAAAGCGCCGTCGTTGAACATCGCCTTCACGAGGTCCTGGCAATCGTCGAAGGTGCCGTCCAGCGCGATGTTGTGGACGTTGGACGACAGCACGCTGGTCATCTGCCGGCGCTGCACCTCGGACGTGCGGCCCTTGGGGTGCAGGATGAAGATGTCGACGTTCTGGCGGTCGCGGCAGGCCTCGATGGCGGCCGAGCCGGTGTCGCCGGAGGTGGCGCCGACGATGGTCACCCGCTGCCCGCGCTTGGCCAGCACATGGTCGAACAGGCGGCCGAGCAGCTGCAGCGCCACATCCTTGAAGGCCAGGGTGGGCCCGTGGAACAGCTCCAGCACCCAGGTGGTCGGATCGACCTGCACCAGCGGGGTCACCGCGGCATGGTCGAAGCTGGCATAGGCGTCACGGACGATGGCGCGGAACTCGTCCTCCGCAATGGCACCGCCCAGGAAGGGCAGCATCACCCGGACGGCGATCTCGCTGTAGGGCAGCCCGCGCATGGCGCGGATGTCGTCGGCCGTGAACTGCGGCCAGGTCTCCGGCACATAGAGGCCGCCGTCGCGCGCCAGCCCGGCAAGAAGGACGTCCTCGAAACCCAAGACCGGGGCCGCGCCCCGCGTGCTGACGTACCGCACCGCTTACACTCCGTCCGATGAAGTGGGCATAGTTAGCGAGGACCCCGCCCGCACGCAAGCGGTGCGGGACGCACGGCGCATATTCCGTCCGGTTGGGGCCGTCGGGCTGCTCTGGATGGAACGTTTGGAACGCCGTGAAACAGTCTTCCGGGGAGTGTTCACTGTTCAATCCGGGCCTTGGCCTCTCACGCGGCCTCCTCCACGGCTTCGTCGGCCGCCTCGTCTGTCGTGCGCCGGCGAACCAGCGAGGCGGCGCGTTCCAGCACCTCCGGGCCTGCGCCGGGGCGGTGGGCGTTCTCGGCGATGTGGCGGCGGTAGGCGCGGGCGCCGGGCAGCCCCTGGAACAGCCCCAGCATGTGGCGGGTGATGGAAGAGAGCGGCGTGCCCCGCGCCATGCGCGCCTCGATGTAGGGCAGCACGGCCTCGATCACCGCATGGCGGTCGGGGCCGGGCTGCCCGCCCATCAGGCGGCGGTCGGCATCGGCCAGCAGATAGGGGGTCTCGTAAGCGGCGCGGCCGATCATCACGCTGTCGACCTTGCCCAGATGCGCCTCGGCCTCGTCCAGCGTCCTGATGCCGCCGTTGATGGCGATGGTCAGGTGCGGATAGTCCGCCTTCAGCCGGTGGACGAGGTCGTAGCGCAGCGGCGGGATGTCCCGGTTATCCTTGGGGCTGAGGCCCTTCAGCCAAGCCTTGCGGGCGTGGACGATGAAGTGGGTGCAGCCGGCGGCGGAGACGGTGCGGATGAAGTGGTCCAGCGTCGGCCACTCCTCCATCTCGTCGATGGCGATGCGCGACTTGACGGTGACGGGGATCGACACGGCCTCGCGCATGGCGCCGACCAGCCGCGCCACCAGTTCCGGCTCCGCCATCAGGCAGGCGCCGAAGCGGCCGGACTGCACGCGGTCGCTGGGGCAGCCGACGTTCAGGTTCACCTCGTCATAGCCCCACTCTTCCGCGATGCGGGCGCAGGCGGCGAGGTCGGCCGGGTCGGAACCGCCGAGTTGGAGCGCGACCGGATGCTCCGCCGCGTCGAATCCCAGCAGCCGCTCGCGGTCGCCATGCAGCACGGCGCCGGTCGTCACCATCTCGGTGTAGAGCAGGGTCGAGCGCGACAGCAGACGGTGGAAGTACCGGCAATGCCGGTCGGTCCAGTCCATCATCGGGGCGACGCTGAGGGGGATGGCGGGGCCAGAGGCGGGAGCGAGGTTCGGAGCGGTCATAGCGGTAAGCTCTGCTGCAGCCGGAAAGATCAGGATGGGCGAAATCGGATCGGCGGGCAACCGCCCGGCAAAAATTCGCCAAACGCAAAAGGCCCGGCTTTGCAGCCGGGCCTTCTAAGCTTGTCACGCACCTTGGAGGAGGTGGCGTCCCCGACGGGAGTCGAACCCGTGTCGCCGCCGTGAAAGGGCGGTGTCCTAGGCCTCTAGACGACGGGGACGTCGTTCGCGGTGACGCGCTTTCTAAAGATCGGAGCCGGAGAGCGCAAGCGCTTTTTTGCATCCCCCGATACTTTTTTGCGCCCTGCCCGCCCGGCGTCCTGCAAGCGCTCAGGCGGAGCGCGCAGGCGCCGCGTCGTCGATCAGCAACTGCACGCCTTCCGACCCGTTCCAGCGGTCGACCCGCAGCACGCCGGCGAGGTGGAAAGGAGTGCCGCGACCGGTCAGCAGCGCCTGCCCCATGTCACTGTCGAGCGCGCGGAAGGCGATGGCCTTCAGCCGGGCGCCGTCATTGCCTTGCAAGATGCAGCGGACATGGTTGGCCCCCACCACGTCGGCGCGCACGACGCGGGCATCGGCGATGGCGAAGCGCGGTTCGGAGTTGCCGGTGCCGTAGGGGCCGAGCTTGTCGAGCATCGTCACCAGCCCGATGCTGGCGCCGCCGACCGACAGGGCGCCGTCCAGTTCCAGCGTCGGCACCAGCGGGGCGGATGCCACCTGTTCGGAGATGCGGCTGTGCAGGAAGTCGCGCAGTGCGTCGATCTTGTCGCCGGCCACGGTGAAGCCGGCCGCCATGCGGTGGCCGCCGCCGGCCAGCAGCAGCCCCTCCTGCCGGGCGGCGATCACCGCGGAACCCAGGTCGACGCCGCGGACGGAACGGCCCGATGCCTTGCCGATGACCGTTCCATCGGCGGTTTCCTCGAGGGCAACGACGCAGGCCGGGCGGCTGTAACGCTCCTTCAGGCGGGCGGCGACGATGCCGATGACGCCGGGATGCCAGCCGACGCCGGTGACGAAGACCAGATCGGTCTCGCGTCCGGCCTCGGCGGCGACACGCTCCAGTGCCTCGTCCAGCACCGATTGCTCGATGGTGCGGCGTTCGGCGTTGTGACCTTCCAGACGCTGGGCGAGTTCCATCGCCTCGATGGGGTCGTCGGTGGAGAGCAGGCGGGCGCCGAGGTCGGATGCGCCCACCCGGCCGCCGGCATTCACGCGGGGGCCGAGGACATAGCCGGCATGGTAGGCGTCCGGCTTCTCCTTCACGCCGGCCACGTCGGACAGCGCGGCGAGGCCGGGGTTGGCGCGGCGCGCCATCACCTTCAGCCCCTGCGCCACCAGCGCGCGGTTGAGACCGGTCAGCGGAACCACGTCGCACACCGTGCCGAGCGCGACGAGGTCGAGCCATTCCATCAAGTTGGGCTCGGCCCGGTCGCGGTAGAAGCCGGACTGGCGGAGCGCGCGGTTGACGGCGACGATGGTGATGAAGGTGACGCCGGCGGCGCAGAGCGTGCGGTACGCGCCGTCCTCGTCCAGCCGGTTGGGGTTGACCAGGGCGACGGCGGGCGGCAGGCGCGGTTCGGCGGCGTGGTGGTCGAGCACGACGACCTCCAGCCCGGCGTCGGCGGCGGCCTCCAATGCGGCGAAGGCGGAGATGCCGCAATCGACCGTCACCACCAGCCGCACCCCCTCCCCTTTCAGACGCAGCAGCGCCGCGGCGTTCGGGCCGTAGCCTTCGGTGATGCGGTCGGGGACATAGACGCGGATGTCGGCGCCGAGCGAGCGGAAGAACCGGCGCAGCAGCGCGGCGGAGGTGGCGCCGTCGACGTCGTAATCGCCGAACACCGCCACCGGCTCGCCGTCGCGGATGGCGCGGGCGATGCGTTCGGCCGCCGGGTCCATGTCGCGGAAACGCGAGGGATCGGGCAGCAGCGCCTTCAGCGTCGGGTTGAGGAAGGTGTCGCAGGTGTCGTCGGTGACACCGCGGGCGGCCAGCACCCGGCCGACGATCTCCGGCAGCCCACGCCCCTGGGTAAGCGCCTGGGCCTGCCGCTCGTCGCAGGGCCGCGCCTGCCAGCGCTTGCCGGACAGGGAGTTGGCGACGTTGAGGAAGGCGGCGGACTCGGTCATGGCGGTGCTGCACGGTCGCTGGGATGGGGGCACAGCCATAGCAGAGATGGGCGCGCGGCGCACGGGTGGGTATGGGCAGGGGTGGGATATGGGGGTGGGGAGGTGTCGGCTGGCGAATGCCCCCACCTAACCTCCCCCGCTCTCAGCAGACCATCGGTCCGCCTGCCGCGTCAGCACAAAGCGTAGCTTTGTGCGAGAGCTGGGCGGGGGAGGGACTGCCGCTGCCTTACCGATCAAGCACTTGCTCACTCCCCCGCCCAGCGGGGGAGGGTTGGGGTGGGGGTCTAACGTACCCAAACCTACGCCGCCCGCATCCACACCGCCGTGTCGTGGAACGCAGCACCTCCGGCCGGCGGGACCGGTTCCGGCGAGGTCAGGCTGTTGATGCCGATGCCCTCGACGAAGGCGCTGTTGGGCCAGATGCCTTCGACGATCACCACGCCGCGCGGCACGCCGGCAAAGGGCTTGGCATGGACGACCACGCTGCCCTGCGGGTTGCCCAGCCGCACCGCGTCGCCGTCGGCGAAGCCAAGCCCCGTCGCGTCGTCGGGGTGGATCAGCGCGGTCGGACGGCCTTCGCGCTTCTGGGCGGTCAGCGTCTCGGTGAAGGAGGTGTTGAGGAACTGGCGGGCCGGGGCGGTGACCAGGCGGAAGGGGTGCTCGGCGTCGGCATCGCGGCCGGGGGGCATGTGGTCGGGCAGTTCCGGCATGCCGCCATAAGGGCCGAGCGCCGCCCAGTCGGGGGCGAAGCGGAACTTGTCGTCGGGATGGGCGAAGCCGTTGAGGAAGTGCGAGGTCTCGAAATCCGGCTGGGCGTCGATCCAGCGGTTCTCGGTCAGCGTCGCCGCGTCGCCCAGGTTGGAGGCCTTCAGCATGGCGTCGATGATCTCCAGCGCGGTCATGCCGAAGCCGGGATGCTCGGCGCCGACGCGGCGGGCGACTTCGGAGATGACCCAGTGGTTCTCGCGCGCCTCGAACTGCGGCTCGATCACCTTGCGGCCGATCAGGATGTGCATCTGGCCGCCGCCGCGGTAGATGTCGTCATGCTCCAGGAAGGTGGTGGCGGGGATCACCAGATCAGCCAGCTTGGCCGTGTCGGTCATGAACTGCTCATGCACCGCGACGAACAGATCCTCGCGCAGGAAGCCCTGGCGGACGCGGTTGGAATCGGGGCAGATCGTCACCGGGTTGGTGTTCTGGATCAGCATCGCCGTCACCGGCGGGCCGCTGGTCAGGTCGCGCGGGTCGCCGGTCAGCACCGCGCCGATGCGCGACTGGTCGAAACTGCGGACCCCGGTGTCGAGGCGGTCCAGCCCCTCCGACAGGGTCTTGTCGAGCTTGTAGATGCCGGACGAGCAGTAGAGCGCGCCGCCGCCCTTGTGCTGCCACGCCCCGGTGACCACCGGCAGGCAGGACACGGCATGGACCTGGGCCGCGCCGTTGTGGGCGCGCGACAGGCCGTAGCCGATGCGCAGGTAGCTGCGCTTGGTGGTGCCGTAGAGGCGGGCGAACTCCTCGATCTCCGCCACCGTCAGGCCAGTGATCCCGGCCGCCCATTCGGGGGTGCGGGTGGCGAGGTGCGCCTCCAGCCGGTCGGTGCCGGCGGCGAGGCGGGCCAGATAGGCGCGGTCGGCGTAGCCGTCGCGGAACAGCACATGCATCACCGCGCAGGCCAGCGCCCCGTCGGTGCCCGGCCGCAGCATCAGGTGCAGGTCGGAGACCTCGGCGGTGCCGGTGCGGTAGGGGTCGATGGTGACCAGCTTGGCGCCGCGTCCCTTCCGGGCGCGGCTGACATGGGTCATGACGTTGACCTGGGTCGCCACCGGGTTGCCGCCCCAGTTGACGATCAGGTCGCTCTCCGCCATCTCGCGCGGGTCGGCGCCACGGATGTCGCCATAGCCGGCGAGCCAGCCCATGTTGGCCGGCGTGTCGCACACCGTGCTGGTCTGGCGCGAATAGCCCTTGGCATGGCGCAGGCGCTGGATGGCGCCGCGCTGCACCAGACCCATGGTGCCGGCGTAGAAATAGGGCCAGACGGCCTCGGCGCCGTACGTGCGCTCGGCGGCCAGGAAGGCATCGGCGATGCGGTCCAGCGCCTCGTCCCAGCCGATCTCCGTCCACTGGCCGGAGCCCTTGGGGCCGCTGCGCAGCAGGGGCGTCTTCAGCCGGTCGGGGGAATGCACCCGCTCGGCATAGCGGCTGACCTTCGCGCAGATGACGCCGGCGGTGTAGCTGTTCTCCGCCGCGCCGCGCACCTTGCCGATGCGGTCGGGGGCGAGACGCTCCACCTCCAGCGCGCAGGTGCTGGGGCAGTCGTGCGGACAGGCGGTGGGGAGGAACTGGGCCGGCAAGGCTAACCTCTGGTCTGGCTGGCGGCGGGAGAAGGTGGAAGTTTAGGCCCGGCCGCGCGCCCGCTTCAATGCACAACAATGTATGGGTACAATAATGAAGGGCCGGACACGCGAAGGGGCCGCGAAGTCCCGTTCCGGACTTCGCGGCCCCTGCCGTTTCGACGAGAAAATCCCCTGACGACTTGTGGCTTTACATGAAACCGAGCATGCGCGGGAACCACAGCGTGATCGCCGGGACATAGGTGATGAGGCCGAGGAAGATCAGCATCGTCAGCAGCCACGGCCACACCGCCACCGTCAGTTCGGTGATGCCCATCTTGGTGATGCCCGACGCGACGTAGAGGTTCAGGCCGACCGGCGGGTGGCACATGCCGACTTCCATGTTCACGATGATCAGGATGCCGAAATGCACCGGGTCGATGCCCAGCTTCATGGCGACCGGGAACAGGATCGGGGCCATGATCAGGACGATGGACGACGGCTCCATGAAATTGCCGGCGGCAAGCAGGATGATGTTCACCACCAGCAGGAAGACCCAGACGCCCATGTTCTGGTCGAGGATCCAGGCCGCCATGTTCTGCGGGATCTGCTCCGACGTCATCAGGAAGGAGAAGAGCACTGCGTTGGTGATGATGTAGAGCAGCATCGCCGACATGCTGGCGCTGTCCAGCAGCACCTTCGGCACGCGGCTGAGCGGCATGTCCTTGTAGATGAAGACCGCGACGACGAAGGCATAGACCGCGGCCATCGCCGCCGCCTCGGTCGGGGTGAAGATGCCGCTGTAGATGCCGCCCATCACGACGATGATCAGCAGCAGGCCCCAGAAGCTCTCGCGCAGGGCATGCATGCGCTGGGCAAAGCTGGCCTTGGGCAGGCGCGGATAGCCGAACTTGCGGGCGCGGAACCAGGTGGTGAAGCCGAGGAAGCAGGCCAGCAGGATGCCCGGCACCACGCCGGCGATGAACATCTGGCCGATGGAGGCGGCCTGCGGGTGGCCGGTGGTGGCGACGCAGTACATCACCATCACGATGGACGGCGGGATCAGGATGCCGAGCGCACCCGAGGTGGTGATGATGCCGGCGCCGAAATTCTTCGGGAAGCCCTGCGCCACCATGGCCGGCAGGATGATCGAGCCGATGGCGACCACCGTGGCCGGGCTGGAGCCCGACACCGCCGCGAACAGCGCGCAGGCCATCACGCCGGCAAGGCCGAGGCCGCCGTACCAGTGGCCGACCATGGACGTCGCGAAGTTGATCATGCGGCGCGCCACGCCGCCGTGGGTCAGGAAGTTGCCGGCCAGGATGAAGAACGGGATCGCCATGATCTCGAACTTCTCGATGCCGGTGAACAGCTTCAGGGCGACGGCGTCGATCGGCACGTCGGTCATGAAGAACAGGAAGGACAGAACCGTCAGGCCGAGCGAGATCGAGATCGGCATGCCGGTGAGCATGAGGGCCAGCAGAAGCCCGAAGATGATGGCGGCGTTCATGCCGGACCTCCTTCATTGGCGGCTTCGACCGGGTCGATGCCGTCGACCTGGGCATGGTCGTGGTGGGGCAGTTCACCGGTGCGGACGAAGGTCCAGGCGACCTGGAGGAAGCGGAAGCACATCAGGTAGGAGCCGAGCGGCACCGCCAGATAGATGATCCACATCGGCCATTCCAGATCGGCCGACACCTGCTCGGTCTCGGAGATGTGGTAGACGAAGCGCGCGCCGAGCGACCCGACGATGAAGGTGAACAGCGCGCCGGCGCCCAGCCCGAACAGCACGAACTTGCTGCGCAGGTGCGGCTCCATCCGGTTGATGATGACGTCGACGCCCACATGGATGCCGGTGCGCACGCCATAGGCGGCGCCGAACTTGGCCATCCACACGAACATGTAGATGCACAGCTCCTGCGCCCAGGCAAAGTTCCAGTGCAGCACATAGTCCTGAATGTAGGGAACGCCGGAGAAATAGCGGTGGACGACGGACGCGAAGATGACGAGCGTCGCCCCGGCCATGAGCGACGCGATCAGCGTCTCCTCAAGCCGGTCAAGAATTTTCATGAACATGTCGGGGGATCTCCCGGTCGGCGGAGATGGACTTCGGAGACGGGCTTGGACGCTGGATAGCCGCAGCACGATTCCAGCGCTTCAACCGGCCGTCATCCCCGCGAAGGCGGGGATCCAGGCAGGCGCCGCAGCGAATGGATCGTGAAAGCTGGATTCCCGCCTTCGCGGGAATGACGGCCGGAAGGCGCATGTCAGGTCAGGGTGGGCGACGCCGTCCGACGGGAAGACGCCGCCCGCTCGCAAGTCCTTACATCTTGAAGCCGGCCGCGGCGGCTTCCTTGTAGATCGCTTCGATCAGGTCCTTGCCGACGCGGGATTCGGCGTCCTTGTGGACCGGCTTCAGAGCCTTGATCCAGGCCTCGCGCTCTTCCTTGGTCTGGGTGTGGAACTCGGTCTTGCCCGACGCCTTCATCTGGGCCAGCGCGACGTCGTTCTCGTTCTGGGCGATGTCGTTGGCGTAGTCGGTCGCCTCCTTCATCGCCTCTTCCAGCTTGCCGCGGAGGTCGGCGGGCAGGCCTTCCCAGAACTTCTTGTTCACGATGACCGCATAGCCGAGATAGCCGTGGTCGGTCAGCGTGGCGTATTTCTGCACCTCGTGCATCTTCTGGGTGTACATGTTCGACGGCGGGTTCTCGGTGCCGTCGACGACGCCGGTCTGCAGCGCCTGGTACACTTCGGAGAAGGCCATCACCTGCGGCAGGGCGCCGAGCGCGCGCATCTGGGCGTCCAGAACCTTGGACGACTGGATGCGCATCTTCAGGCCCTTCACGTCCTCCGGCTTGATGAGCGGCTTGTTGGCGCTCATGATCTTGAAGCCGTTGTCCCAATAGGCCAGCCCGATGATGCCCTTGGACTCCAGCTTCTGGAACAGCTTCTTGCCGATCTCGCCCTTGGTGACGCGCTGCAGGACTTCCTTGCTGGGGAAGATGTAGGGAAGATCGAAGACCTCGAATTCCTTGGCGCCCAGCGGGCCGAACTTCGCCAGCGACGGGGCCAGCATCTGCACCGCGCCCAACTGCAGAGCCTCAAGCTCTTCCTTGTCCTTGTAGAGCTGGCTGTTCGGATAGACCTCGACCTTCACCTTGCCGGCCGTCAGCTTCTCGGCCAGTTCCTTGAACTTCTCGGCACCCTTGCCCTTCGGCGTCTCCGGCGCGACGACGTGGCTGAACTTGATGACGATCTGGTCCTGGGCCCAGGCCGTCGAAATGGCCATCGGCGCCGCCATCATGCAGCCGACCGCAGCCGCGCACAGGAGCTTCACGAATTTCATGGGTGCGTCCCCCTTCCGGTGTTGATTGTCGACAGAGCTGAATGTTCCGCCCCGTACTTGTTGCGCATTGTTCATGATCGGACGAATTGCGGCTATTGTGGATATCCGCAGAGTCGGCCTATCCCACTTTCGTCCGGTCCCGCCATCCCCCGCCGCCACACTTTCGTGTCCATTCCAATGTCGAACCCGCTCCGCACCGGCACCTCCCCCTCCCCCGCCCGTCCCCCCTCGACCAATTTCGGGCGGGCGGTGCCGCACGCCATGCCGGTGGTGGCGATGGTGCTGGTCGTGGTGCTGCTGGGCGCCTTCCTGTGGCTGCTTCAGCGCAACGAACGCGACGAGCAGGCGCTGGCGCTGATCAAGGACGCGCTGTGGGCGGAGCAGAACCTGCACTTCCAGCTCGCCTCCGACGAGGACAAGCTGGAGCGGCTGGCGGAGACGCTGGGCCGGACCGAGGTCGATATGCGGCAGTTCGCCGCAATGGCCCGGCTGGTGGTGAATACCAACCCGGCGATCGAAAGGGTGCTGTGGCTGGACGCCCAGGGGCGCACGCAGCTGGCGGAACCGCCGCTGCCGGGGAATGGCGCGACGGCCGGGGACAATGCGGACGGGGACGACAGCCGACTGGGCGGGCTGAACCGGACCGACGCCGTGCGCATCGCCCGCTCCTCCGGCCTGCGCGCCCACAGCGCGCCCTATCGGGTCGACGCCGGCAATCACGGCTTCGACGTCGCCTTCCCGCTGTTCCGCGACGGCAAGTTCGCCGGCGCGCTGGTCGGCGCCTTCTCGTTCGAGGCGATGCTGACCCACCATGTCCCCTGGTGGTTCGCCCAGCGCTACCAGCTGGAGGTGATCGACGCGAGGGGGACGGTGCTGGGGTCGAAGTCCCGCATGTCGGTGCCGGGGTCGATGGCCGGCCCGGCACCGGACCCGACGCGCAGCCACGTCATCCCGTTCGACCCGCCCGGCCATGGGCTGGCGCTGGTCGCCACCGCCTATCCCAGCGATTCGAACGTCATGCGCACCGTGCTGGTGGCGGCGATCTTCGCGCTGACCGGATCGGCGATGTGGAGCCTGTGGTCGCTGCGCCGCCACATCGCCGGCCGCCTGCGCGCCGAGGAGGCGCTGCGCGAGGAGCACGCCTTCCGCAAGGCGATGGAGGACAGCCTGACCGTGGGCATGCGTGCCCGCGACCTGGAGGGGCGCATCACCTACGTCAATCCGGCCTTCTGCAAGATGGTCGGGCTGGAGGCCGAGGACCTGATCGGACGCGGCCCGCCGGCCCCCTACTGGCTGCCGGAGGAGATCGACCAGGCCGAGGCCGCCTTTCAGGACGTGCTGGCCGGCCGCGCGCCTGAGAACGGGCTGGAAATGCGGTTCCAGCGCCCCAACGGCGAGCGCTTCGACGCCCTGATCTACGAGGCGCCGCTGATCGACGCCAACGGGCGCCAGACCGGCTGGATGGGCTCCGTCCTCGACATCACCGAGCGCAAGCGCGCCGAGGAACTGGCCCGTCAGCAGCAGGAGCGGCTGCAGCAGACCTCGCGCCTGATCACCATGGGCGAGATGGCCTCCACCCTGGCGCATGAGCTGAACCAGCCGCTGTCGGCCATCGCCAGCTATTGCACCGGCTGCCTCAACCGCCTGCGCTCCGACCGCTGCGACACCGAAGAGGTGGCGGCGGCGCTGGAGAAGCTGGCCGCCCAGGCCAAGCGCGCCGGGCTGGTGGTGCGCCGCATCCATGATTTCGTGCGCAAGCGCGATCCGAAAGTCGCCCCCTGCTCGCTCGCCCGCGTGCTGGAGGATTGCGTCGGGCTGGCCGGCAGCGATGCGGCACGGCTGGGCGTGCGGGTGGAGCTGGACGCCCCGCCCGACCTGCCGCCGGTCACCGGCGACCGCATCCTGCTGCAGCAGGTGGTGCTGAACCTAATGCGCAATGGGATCGAGGCGATGGCCCGCACCCCGCGCGCCGACCGCCGCCTGACCGTCACCGTCCGTCTGGCCGGCGGCGATGACGGCGGGCAGGCCGGAGACGGGGACGGCCGCGTGCTGCTGACGGAGATCCGCGACCATGGCTGCGGAATAGCACCGGATGTCGCCGACCGGCTGTTTTCCCCTTTCTTCACCACCAAACGCGAAGGTATGGGCATGGGCCTGAACATCTGCCGCTCCATCGTCGAGCACCACCGCGGCCGGCTGTGGTTCGAGGCGGTGGCGGACGGGGACGGCGCGGAGACGACTCCCGCCGGGGCGCGCTTCCTGTTCACCCTGCCCGTTCATGCCCCGGTCCCGAACCGTCTTGCCGGCCACGCTTCTCCTAACACCGCCCCCGATCACACTGCCGAGGCCGCCGAATGACCACGCTGCACATCGTCGACGACGACGAGGCCATCCGCGACGCGCTGGGCTGGCTGTTCCAGTCACGCAACGTCCCGGTGGTCGGCTGGCCGTCCGCCGAAGCCTTTCTGGAGTCGTGGCGGCCGGACACCGCCGGCTGTCTGCTGCTGGATATCCGCATGGAGGGCATGAGCGGGCTGGAGCTGTTCGACCGGCTGCTCGCCAAGGGTTGCCGCATGCCGGTGATCTTCCTGACCGGCCACGGCGACGTGCCGATCGCCGTCGGCGCCCTGAAGAAGGGAGCCCGTGATTTCGTGGAAAAGCCCTTCAACGACAACGAACTGGTCGACCGGGTGATCGACGCGCTGGCCGTCGACGCCGAACAGCGCGAGCGCGAGGCGGGACAGGCGGGGCTGGCGGCCCGGCTTTCCACCCTGACCCAGCGCGAGCGGCAGGTGATGGAACTGGTCGTCGCCGGACGGCTGAACAAGGTCATCGCCGACGAACTGGGCATCAGCATGCGGACGGTGGAGGTCCACCGCAGCCATGTGTTCGAGAAGATGCGGGTGAAGACGGCGGTTGAATTGACCCGGCTGCTGTCCGGCGCCTCCTGATCGCCGCCTGCCGATCGCCACCTGCCGATCGCCGCCCGGCGATTGGGGGAAACCCGGTAGGAGCGCGGTCGTCACTGGAGCCGGTACGGATCACGTACTATTCTGCCCTGCCACCCCGGTGGTTCTTCCCAGTGGTTCGGAGCATCGGCGGTTGCGCATTCGGTTGCCCAGTTCCTTCCTAGCCATCGGCCTTGCCGTGATCGCGCCGCTGCTGCTGTTCGGCGCCGTTATGATCTGGCAGCTGGACATGCGCGAGCGGGCGGAGACGGAGGACGCGCTGCAATCGGTGGCGCAGTCGCTGTCCCTGGCGGTCGACCGCGAACTGGCGAGCCAGTTGCGGCCGCTGGAACTGCTGACGTCACTGCTTCAGCCCAATGTCGACGACCTGCGCATCCTGTATCAGGAGACCACCACCGCCAGCCACAGCCAGCCGGGCTGGCTGGCGATGGGGCTGATCGACGCCGACACCGGCCGCTTCGTCTTCCACACCCAGTATCCGCTGGGGGTCCAGCCCCTGCCGCCGCCGCGGCTGGACGAGGTCACCCGCCATGTGATCGAAAGCCACCGGGCGGTGATCGGCGGCGTGCTGCCGCCCGGAGGGCCGCCGGGCCGTCCGTCTCTGATCCTGCGCGCGCCGATCATGCAATTCGACCCGGTGCGCCAAGGCGACCGGGTGCGCTATGTCCTGTCGCTGGCCCTCGGGCTGGAGGGGCTGAGCGGCGCGCTGCGGACCCGCGACACTCCGCCGGACTGGACGGTCGCGGTGGTCGACCCGACCATGCTGATCGCCGCCCGCTCGCGCGATGCCGCCGCCTATCTGGGCCAAAAGGTCTTTGCGGACCTGGAAGCACGGATCCGGACCGGCAGCAACGACATGTTCCTCGGGCGGACCAGGGACGGGGTGGAGGTCAATTCCGTCATCCACCGCTCCCCGGAAACCGGCTGGTCGGTGGTGCTGGGCGTGCCCTCCGACATCGTGCAGCGAAAGCTGAACGCCACCCGGATGACGGTGGTCGGCGGCGGCGCCCTGGCCTGCGCGGCGACGCTGATGCTGGCCCTGCTGGTGTCGCGCGCCTACCGCCGCCGCCGCAGCGCCGAGGAGGAGGTTCGCCGCGCCCGCGAGGCGGTGCTGATCGAACAGCGCCGCCGGCTGGAATCGGAGAAGGAGCATGCCGAGGCTGCCAACCGGGCCAAAAGCGATTTCCTGGCCAACATGAGCCACGAGTTGCGAACCCCGCTGAACGCCATCATCGGCTTCGCCGAGGCACTGATGTCCGGCATCTTCGGCCCAGCCCCGCCCAAGCATGTCGAATATCTGTCGGCGATCCACCAGTCCGGTCGCCACCTGCTGGATCTCGTCAACGAATTGCTGGACATGGCCAAGATCGAAGCCGGCCGGCTGGAGCTGTACCCGGCCAACGTCGCGCTGGACGAGCTGCTGGACGACTGCCTGGGGCTGGTGGAGGCGCTGGCCCTGCGCAAGGGCGTGACCTTGACCGGCGGCGCCATCGCGAAGAACCTGCGGGTCACGGTGGACGGTGTGCGCATGCGTCAGGCGGTGCTGAATGTCCTCTCCAACGCCATCAAGTTCACCCCGCCGGGCGGCGCCGTGCGGGTTGAGGCGGCCCCCGGTCCCGGCGGCACGGGCGCGGTCATCGTGATCGCCGACACCGGCGTTGGCATGACCGCGGACGAATTGCTGATCGCGATGGAGCCGTTCCGTCAGGTCCACAATTACCTGACCAAGGCGGAGGCCGGCACCGGCCTGGGGCTGCCGCTGGCCCGCCGTTTCATCGAGGCCCATGGCGGCACCCTGACCCTGGACAGCAGCCCCGGCGTCGGCACCGCGGTGACCATCAAGCTGCCGTAGGGGCAGGCTGCC
This sequence comes from Azospirillum oryzae, assembly GCF_008364795.1. Taxonomy (GTDB): domain Bacteria; phylum Pseudomonadota; class Alphaproteobacteria; order Azospirillales; family Azospirillaceae; genus Azospirillum; species Azospirillum oryzae. The sequence goes on from NZ_VTTM01000001.1 coordinate 854,330, forward strand.
GTAAGGGCAGGTTGCCTTAGGGCTTTGCCTCACCCCCGGCGGGGCGGGCGTCCGGGAAGCATCGCGCGCTGCAGCTTGGCGCCGGCAAGGTCGGCGCCGTCCATCTCGGCGCTGTCGAGGTTCGCGTCGGACAGGTTGGCCTGCACCAGACAGGTGCCGACCATCAGGGCGCCGCGCAGGTCCGCCCCCATCAGGTTGGCGGCCCAGGAGCGGCCGGTGGGGCGGCCCGAAGGATCCTTGATCGCCGCCGGACCCAGCCGCACCCGCGTCAGGTCGGCGCCGGTCAGCACGGCATAGCTGAGGTTGGCGCCCGACAGGTCGGCGCCCATCAGGTTGGCGCCCTCCAGGTTGGCACCGGACAGGTCGGTCATCATCAGCCGCGCGCCGGTCAGCGCCGCCGCCGACAGGTTCGCCCCGCGCAAGCTTGCGGCGCTGAGGTTGACGTTGCGCAGATCGGCGCGGCTGAGGTCGGTGCCGTCGAGATCGGCCCTCTGGCCGCGCTGGCCGAAGCTGTCGATCCAGCGTTCATGGTCGAAGATGGCGCGCTGGATCTCCGACCCCATGCTGTCGATGGGGCGGGTCATCTGCGCGGTGGCGATCCGGGTGGAGGACAGGTCGCAGTCGGCCATCCGCGTGCCGACCATGTCGGCCTTGTCGAAGCGGGTGCCGTCCAGCGCCGCGCCCGACAGGTTGGCGCCGTTCAGCCGCGCCCCCGTCAGGTCCGCCCCGTTCAGCACCGCCCCCGACAGGTCGGCGTTCTGCAGCATCGCGCCGCTGAGGTCGGCGTCCGCCAGGTTGGCGCCGCGCAGCACCGCGCCGGTCAGGTCGGTGGGAATGCCGCCTTCCACCGTCAGGCCGTTCTGCAGGCGGGCCAGGGCCGCCTTGTGGATCTGGCGGGCGCTTTCGGCGTCCTGCGCATCGGGCCCGGCACCGCGCCGCGCGGTTCCGCCCGGCTCCAGCGTGCCGGCGCGCAGGTCGGCGCCCTTCAGGTTAGCGTTGGAGAAATCGGCCGCGCGCAGCCGCGCGCCGCGCAGATCGGTCTGCATCAGGTTGGCGCGGCTGATGTCCGCATCGCGCAGATCGACGCCGAACAGGTCGGCCCCGGCCAGATTGGTGCCGTTCAACCGCCCGCGCGCCAGCCGGGCACCGACCAGACGTGCGCCGCGCAGGTCACGCTGCGACAGGTCCGCACCCTCCAGGTCGGCCATGGCGAGGTTGGCACGGGCACCGCCCGGCTGGCCCTTGATCCAGCGGGCGTGCCTGTCCAGCACCTCGGCCAGTTGGTCGGGCCGGAAGAACGACACGGTTGAGGCGGTCGGTGTGGTGGTTGGCACGGACAAGTTGTCGCCGTGAAATTGGTTACATCGCGACAATCATGCGATTCATTCCTTACCGAAGGCTGAATGAATCCCCCTTTTGCGCACCCCCTTTCGGGGGATGCGTTTCGGCTGCCCGCCGCTATGGCTCCCCGCCGATGCGGCGGCAGGGTCCGGCGGGATGAATATGGAAAACAGACGCTTGGCCATAGGTGCGGCCATAGGCCCGTCCCTGTTTCTGCCGGTGATGATACGGCAATTGCCCCGAGTCGCGCACGTTACGGTTCTGTAATCGAACCACCTGCGAACGAGTCGCGAACAGCTTCGACTCGGCTGCTGGGGCCACCGACGGCCGAGCAGGCGGAAACCCTGGAGTCACCGAAAAACCCGCATCGGTTAAGCAATGGTTTCTTGACAGAAAAGGCCACGGGCATCCTAAAAGTGTCCCACCTTTCGGAATAACGCACCGCAGCGCGCCTTGACCTTAGCCGGGGTGTGACTTTGGCCGTAACCGGAACGATGGGCTCCAGAGGACGGATCCCGGGGTGCCGGAGCGGAAAAACGGGATATGAAGGAAGAATGATGAAGGATGCGGACGCCCGGTCGATCACGACCGCACGCCCGAGCGCTGGCGAGAGCCACGCCACCGAACGCCGTCATCTCGATCGCCGCCATCTTCTGCGCGCCGGCCTGGGACTGGCGGCGGCAGCCACGGCCGGGGGAACCCTGTTCACCGGCGAAGAGGCGGAGGCCGCCTCCCTGCGCGCCCCGCCGCGGGTGCTGACCCTGGTGAACCTGCACACCGGCGAGAAGCTCCACGCCGAATACTGGTCGAAGGGCCGTTATGTGCGCGACGCCATGCGGGCGGTCAACCATCTGCTGCGCGACCACCGCAACAACTCGGTGCACGCCATCGACCCGAAGCTGCTGGATCTGGTCCATGCGCTGAGCCGCAAGATCGGCCGCCGCGGCCCCATCGAGATCGTGTCCGGCTACCGCTCACCGGAGACCAACGCGTTGCTGCGCGAGGCCGACCACAGCGGCGTCGCCCAGAACAGCTTCCACATGCGCGGCATGGCCATCGACCTGCGGGTGCCGAACATGCCGACGCGCCAGCTGCAGCGGGCCGCGCTGAGCCTGCGCGGCGGCGGTGTCGGCTATTACCCCGACAGCAACTTCGTCCATGTCGACGTCGGGCCGCTGCGCCATTGGTGAGCGCGTATCGACATGGCGATCCACGTCGAAGGCCCCGGACACCCATCCGGGGCCTTCGACGTTTCAGGCTCCCCGTCTTGGATCAGGCGACGCGGAATCCGATCGGCGTGTGGTCGATGACGTCCCAGTCCGTCCAGTCATGGGTCGCCGATGCCGCGCGGGCAGAGCCGTCGATGCCGGCGAGCCAGGCATAATCGATCACACGCCCCAGCCGATGGGTTTTCGACAGCGCCTGCGCCGCGTTCGAAGCCTTGCAGGGTGCGCGGAGGGTCCAGCCTTTGGTGTAGGCCGAATCGAACACACTCCATTTATCGATGGCATAGTTCATGTCGCCCAGCAGGATGGCCCCCTTGCGCTTGTGGGTGGAGGCGGTGCCGCCGAGATGGGCCAGCATGTCCAGGATCTCCTCCTTGGACGGCTCTCCCTGCGTGGCGATGGTGTGGCAGGCGCCGACAAGGATGTCGCCGGTATCGATGAAGATCAGCGGGCGCTTGCCGTCGCCGACCGCCATGGCCTCCACCTTCACGCCCTTTGACAGGACCATGAAGGAACAGGGGCTGACGCCGCCCTTCTTGTTGGCCACCGGCACGAACTGGCACCACATGTTGGTCGATTTCATCTCCTTCACCAGCGCCGGACCGTTCTGCGTCACCTCCGCCAGAACGATGAGGTCGAAACGCGTCGCCATCTCGTCGACCCAGGCGGCCATCAGGCCGTAACGGGCGGCGGCGTCCGACGTACCCCAGGACGAGGCGCGCTGAATGTTCCAGAACGCGATATCCATGAAGCCCCTCTGTCTTCCCTGTTCCCGGCTCCGTTCGCCGTCGGCCGCTTGCGGGACCGGCGCGGACCATCGAGCCATGCACGGTTTTGAGGGTATCGGCACAATCGGAGCAACGCAAACGCGACAAGCCTCACCAGACCTCACGCATTGCGGAAATCCGTTCGCTGTCGGCCGGACATGAAAAAGGCGCCGTCCCGGGAGACGGCGCCTTGCAGGCGTCCCTATGCAGGACCGCCCTACCCCACCTTCAGCTTGCGGCGCAGCAGGGACAGCGGCGCGGTGTCGTCCAGGCTGGGCTGGAAGGCGATGGTGACTTCGGTCAGCGCATTGGCCCAGCTCTCCGGATTTGTGCCTTCCGGCGCCTCGACCGAGCTGAAACCGGTGCGGACCAGATAGAGATACTGGTCGGGGATGACATGGCCGACCGCGCGGATCTCGCCGGTGTAGCCGTAGCGCTCCCGCAGCTCGCGCGCGGTGGAGAAGCCGCGGCCATCGCGGAACTTCGGGAACTCCACCGCCACCAGCGAGAAGCGGTCGAGGTCGGCGGCGATGGCGCCCGCCAGCGTGCCGCTCTTCAGCCGCACGCCCAGCCGGGCGTTGCGGCCCTCGAAGCTGTCACGCTCCGCCTGCCAGCGCTCGAAGCTGATGATGACCGGGCGGTCGTTGGGGACCGGCTCCCCGTCGGGAATGAAGCTCCAGGCGTCCTCGCCGATGCGCCCATTCTCAATCAGCGGCATAGATTCTCTCCTTGAACGGGGCATGGCCGACGCGGGCGAGGGTGTCGATGAAGCGCTCGCTCTCGTCCGACCGGTTGGCGAGATAGACGTCGACGATCGCCTCGATGGCGTCCACCGCTTCAGTCTCCGTCACCGCCGGGCCGAGGATGTCGCCGATGGCAGTGGTCAGCGTCGGGTCGCCGCCCACGGTGATCTGGTAATACTCGGTGCCCTTCTTGTCGACGCCGAGGATGCCGATGGCGCCGACATGGTGATGGCCGCAGGCGTTGATGCAGCCGCTGATCTTGATGCCCAGCTCGCCGATGGTGCGCTGGCGAACCGGATCGGCGAAGCGGGCCGAGATCGCCTGCGCCAGCGGGATCGAGCGGGCATTGGCCAGCGCGCAGTAATCCAGCCCCGGGCAGGCGATGATGTCGCCGATCAGCCCGGCATTGGCGCTGCCGAGACCGGCGGCGTCCAGCTGCTTCCACAGATCGTACAGCTCATCCTTCTTCACATGGGCGAGGACGAGGTTCTGGACATGGGTGACGCGCAGTTCGCCGAAGCTGTAGCGCTCGGCCAGATCGGCGACGAGGTCCATCTGGTCGCAGGTGGCGTCGCCGGGGATGCCACCGGCCGGCTTCAACGAGATGGTGGCGATGGCATAACCCGGCGCCTTGTGTTCCGCGACATTGACCGCCAGCCAGTTGGCGAAGGCCGGGTTGGACGCACGGGCGCGCTCCAGCGCTTCCGAATGGTCGGGCAGTTCCTCGAAGGGCGGCGGGGCGAAGTGCTGGCGGATCCCGTCGACGATCTCCGGGTCCAGGCGGTATTTGGGGCCGCGCAGCCGCGCGAACTCCTCCTCGACCTCCTGGGTGAACTTCTCCAGCCCCAGCTCGTGGACCAGGATCTTGATGCGCGCCTTATAGATGTTGTCGCGGCGGCCATACTGGTTGTAGACGCGCAGGATGGCTTCCAGGTAGGCGACGAAATCCTCCTGGGCCACCCATTCGCGCACCAGCTTGCCGACGAAGGGCGAGCGGCCGAGACCGCCGCCGACATAGAAGGAGAAGCCCGGCTCGCCTTTGTCGTTGCGGCGCGCCAGCAGGCCGACGTCGTGGATGCGGACCGCCGCGCGGTCGCTCTCGGCGCCGGAGATGGCGATCTTGAACTTGCGCGGCAGATAGGTGAACTCGGGGTGCATCGTCGTCCACTGCCGCAGGATCTCGGCATAGACGCGGCCGTCCACGACTTCATCCCTGGCGGCGCCGACGAACGGGTCGGTGGTGACGTTGCGCACGCAGTTGCCGCTGGTCTGCAGCGCGTGCATGTCCACCTCGGCCAGCTCATGCAGGATCGCCGGGGTGTCCTCCAGCTTGATCCAGTTGTATTGCAGGTTCTGGCGGGTGGTGAAATGGCCATAGCCGCGGTCGTACTTGCGCCCAATGGCCGACAGCTTGCGCAGCTGGGTGGCGGACATCACGCCATAGGGCACGGCGATGCGCAGCATGTAGGCGTGGAGTTGGAGATAGAGGCCGTTCATCAGCCGGATCGGCTTGAACTCCTCCTCCGTCAGCTCGCCCGACAGGCGGCGGTCGACCTGTTTGCGGAACTGCTCGACGCGCTCGGCGACGAACTGCCGGTCGATCTCGTCGTAATGATAGATGCCGGCACGGGCGCCGGGCGCGATGTGGTTCATGTCGATAAGCCCTCAGGGCCGCCGGAACGGCCAGCGTTTATTAAATCTGGCGTTAACTCAGGCGGCCTGCTTGCCAAGAGATTGCTTGCCCAGATCCAGGCGGACGGTCGGGCCGGCGGTGCGGATGCGCTCGCGCATCGTCGCCGGGACCGGGACGCCATCCTGCTCCACCACCTCGAAGGTGTAGATGTCGACGGCGAACTGCTCGCGCTCCGCCTTCTCCTTGGCGGGGGCCAGCACGTCGTCGGCCTCGGCGCGCGGGAACAGCGCGGCCTCGGCGAAGGATTCGACCCACCGGCCGCCCTCGCCCAGAAACACGACTTCCCCGTCGCGCAGGCGGTTGGCGGTGATGGCTTTCATCGACCCTTCCTTCGATCGATCCTTGGCCGACATCTGGCTCTCCTGGCTGGTCGTTCTCTAAAGCGGTGGTGTCTTACCCGAACCGGTGAAGGTCCGGCAGTGAATTCGGCGGGATAGCGGCCATCATGGCAGCCATCCCTCCCGGTCGATCAGTTCGCGGGTCTCGCGGGCGACATCCGACATCGACGCCCCCTCCGCCCGGCGACGGTTGCGAAGGTCTGCGATGGTGCGCAGACGCTCCGCCCACTCCTCCGGGAACAGCGCCTCCAGCCGCTGGCGCAGCAGGCTGGCGAGAGTCGGGCTGCGGCCGCCGGTGGAGACCGTCATCACCAGATCGCCACGCCGCACCACGGAGGGCGAGTGAAAATCACACAAGGGGATGACGTCCTCGACATTCACCAGCACGCGACGCTGACGCGCCAGCTCCGCCAGTGCAGTCTCGGCCTCCGTCCCCAGCCCCATGACATACAGCACGCCGACCTTGTCCAAATCGGCGGCATCGGGCAAGGCGCGCACCAAACGGTCGCCGGCAAGTGCGGCGAATTCCCCATCCGGCTCCGGTGAAAAGACCTGCGGGTCCGCCCCTCCCTCACGCAGCTGGGTCAGGCGGCGCACCGCGAGCGGGCCGTTGCCGGCCAGCGCGATCACCACCCGCGCCGGGTCGAGCGCCAGCGGAATCATCGCAGCCCCGCCGGATTGGACGGAATGGAGCGGCGGATCGCGCCGCCTATCAGGGTGATGCTGTGCATGGCGGTATTTAGCCCAGCCGCCACACGACAATCAACATATTTCACACAAGCGATTGCAGCAAAGCACAAGCCTATTAAACAAGTAGAGAATGTATTTACGTTGCACGGGTTTTCCGCCGGTGATAATGTGCAAACACAAACGCATTACCTACCTCAATAGTAGATTTAACGAGCCACCGCGAAAGGCAGCCGATGATGGACGCGGAAACACGGGTGAAGCATCTGACCGACCGCTACGGCACGCTGGAAGGCGCGTCCCTGCTGGCCGCCATGCATGAGGTGTTCGGCGGGCGGATCGCGCTGCTGTCGTCCTTCGGCGCCGAATCCGCGGTGCTTCTGGCGCTGGCCGCCGAGGCGACGCCGGATTTCCCGGTTCTGTTTGTGAATACCGGCAAGCTGTTCGGCGAGACCCTGCGCTACCGCGACCAGCTGGTGAAGCAGCTTGGTCTGCGTGACGTGCGGGAGATCGGGCCGACCGCCGACGACCTCGCCGCCGGCGACAAGGACGGCCTGCTGTTCAACCGCGACTATGACGCCTGCTGCCATCTGCGCAAGACGGTGCCGCTGGACCGCGCGCTGGCGACCGCCGGGCTGGAGGCCTGGGTCACGGGGCGTAAGCGCTTCCAGTCGGCGACCCGCGCCGCCCTGCCCCTGTTCGAGGCGGAGGGGGGCCGCGTGAAGGTCAACCCGCTGGCCAACTGGGACAAGGACCGGCTGGAGGAAGAGTTCACCCGGCGCGACCTGCCGCGCCACCCGCTGGAGGCCGACGGGTTCCTGTCGATCGGCTGTTACACCTGCACCGAGCGAGTGGCGCCCGGTGCCGACCCGCGCTCCGGCCGTTGGGCCGGCAGCGCCAAGACCGAATGCGGCATACACACCACCATGATTGGAATCGCCCGATGAGCGCCGATCTCGACCAGCTCGAAAACCAGAGCATCTATATTCTGCGCGAGGCCTACAACCGCATCGACAAGCTGGCGATGCTCTGGTCGATCGGCAAGGACAGCAACGCTCTGCTCTGGCTCTGCCGCAAGGCGTTCTTCGGCCGCATCCCCTTCCCCGTCGTGCAGCTCGACACCGCCATGGAGCTGCCGGAGGTCTACGAGTTCCGCGACCGCATCACCAAGGAATGGGACCTCGACCTGAAGGTGGAGCAGTGCCCGCCCGAGGAGGAGATGGACCAGACCCTGCCGCCGCTGACCCGCGCCGCCGCGCGCAAGACGGAAGGTCTGAAGAACCTGCTGCGCGACCATGCCTATCAGGGCGTGATGGTCGGCATCCGCCGCGACGAGCAGGCGACCCGCGCCAAGGAGCGCGTGTTCTCGCCGCGCTCGCTGGAAGGCGACTGGGACGTGAAGGACCAGCCGGCGGAGTTCTGGGACCATTACAAGACGCGCTTCCCCGAAGGCGTCCATGTCCGCATCCATCCGCTGCTGGCCTGGACCGAGCTGGACATCTGGCGCTATTCGCAGCGCGAGGGGATTCCCATCGTCCCGCTGTACTTCGCCCGTGACGGCAAGCGCTATCGCTCGCTGGGCGAGAAGAACATCACCTTCCCGGTCGACAGCACCGCGTCGACCATCGACGAGATCATCGCCGAGCTTCAGGTGACCCGCGTGCCGGAACGCGCCGGCCGCGCGATGGACAACGAATCCGAAGACAGCTTCGAGCGCCTGCGCAGCGTGGGGTACATGTAAGATGCCGCATTCTCAACTTCGCATCGTCATCGTCGGCCATGTCGACCATGGCAAGTCCACGCTGATCGGCCGCCTGCTGAACGACACCGGCAGCCTGCCCGACGGCAAGGTGGAGCAGGTCCGCGAGATGAGCCGCAAGCGCGGCATGCCGTTCGAATGGGCCTTCGTCATGGACGCGCTCCAGGCCGAGCGTGACCAGGGCATCACCATCGACACCACGCAGATCCACTTCAAGACCAAGCAGCGCCCCTACGTCATCATCGACGCGCCGGGCCACACCGAGTTCCTGAAGAACATGGTGACCGGCGCCTCCCAGGCCGACGCCGCGCTGCTGGTGATCGACGCCGACGAGGGCGCGCTGGAACAGTCGCGCCGCCACGCCTTCCTGCTGCACCTGCTGGGCGTGCGTCAGGTCGCGGTCGTCGTCAACAAGATGGACAAGGTCGAATTCTCCAGCCGCCGCTACGAGGTGGTCGCGCAGGAGATCAAGGACTATCTGGCCGAACTGGGGCTGCAGCCCAAGGCGGTGATCCCGGTTTCCGCCCGCAACGGCGACAACATCGTCACGCGCAGCGAGCAGTCGGACTGGTATCTGGGGCCGACGGTGATCGAGCAGTTGGACGCCTTCCGTCCGCAGCAGACCTCGCCGGACCAGCCGCTGCGCTTCCCGCTGCAGGACGTCTACAAGCCGGACGACCGCCGCATCCTGGCCGGCCGCATCGAGAGCGGACGGCTGCGCGTCGGCGATACCCTGCACTTCTCGCCGACGGGTGCCAGCGCCAAGGTGGTCAGCATCGAGGCGTGGAACCATCCCGAGGCGGTGCTGTCGGCCCAGGCCGGGCAGAGCATCGGCATCACGCTGGACAAGCGCATCTTCGCCGAACGCGGCCACATCGCCCACCATCAGGCCGATGCCCCGACGCTGGCCCACCGGCTGAGCGTGCGGCTGTTCTGGCTGGTGTCGGACCCGCTGGTGGTTGGGAAGACCTACACGCTGAAGATCGCGACGGCTGAGCACCGGGTGACGGTGGAGCAGGTGACGGCGGTCATCAATGTGGAGGATCTGTCCAGCACTCCCGGCAAGGCGGTCCGCCGCAACGAGGTGGCGGAGGTCGTCCTGCGCTCCCGCTCGCCGATCGCGCTGGATCTGGCGTCGGACCTGCCGCGCACGGGGCGCGGCGCGCTGATCGACGGCAACGACGTGGTCGGCGGCTGCCTGGTGGTGGAGATCGAGGACGCCGCGGCGGCCAACATCACCGAGGTGTCGCACACCGTCTCGCTGGAGGAGCGGTCCCAGGCCAACGGCCACAAGGGCGGCATCGTCTGGCTGACCGGCCTGTCGGGTGCCGGCAAGTCGACGCTGGCGATGGCGCTGGAACGCGCGCTGTTCGACCGCGGCTGGCAGACCTTCGTTCTGGACGGCGACAATGTCCGCAACGGCCTGAACGCCGGGCTGGGCTTCTCCGCCGACGACCGGGCGGAGAACATCCGCCGGGTGGCCGAGACGGCGAAGCTGTTTGCCGACGCCGGCATGGTGGTCATCGCCTCGCTGATCTCGCCGCTGAAGTCCGACCGGGCGCGGGCGCGGGTGATCGGCGGCGAGCGCTTCCACGAGGTGTATGTCGCCGCCGACCTCGCCACCTGCGAGGAGCGCGACCCCAAGGGCCTCTACAAGAAGGCGCGGGCCGGCGAGATCGCCGAGTTCACCGGCATCTCGGCTCCCTACGAGGCGCCGGACCAGCCCGAACTGGTGATCGACACCGACGCGCTGAGCCGCAGCGAGGCGCTGGCCCAGCTGCTGGACTATGTGGATGAGACCTTGGGCAAGAACAGCCTGAAGTCGGAGAAAGAGCTGACCTATGTGATCTGAGGTCGGCTGTAACGGCGTGAGGCTTCGGGCGCGGGGAAAGACCGCGCCCGAAGTGTTTTCACGCCGCCTTCCGCTCCGACCGATACAGCGCCGTCACCACCAGCGCCACGGTCGCCAGCGCGAGCGGCACGAAGGAGATGCGCAGGACGGCGTCCCAACCGTAGCTCGTCAGCAGGCTGCCCGAGGCGAAGGAGCCGAAGGCCATGGTGCCGAAGACGAGGAAGTCGTTCAGCGACTGCACCCGCGTCTTCTCCTCCGGCCGGTGGCAGTCCAGCACCAGGGCGGAGGCACCGAGGAAGCCGAAGTTCCACCCCACCCCCAGCAGGATCAGGCTGATCCAGAAATGGGCGACGTCCTGCCCCGCCAACCCGACGGCGGAGGCCGCGGCGATCAGCGCCAGTCCGGCGGCGACCATCCGCCGGGAGCCGAAACGGCCGATCAGCCGTCCGGTGAAGAAGCTGGGGGCATACATGGCGATGACGTGCCATTGCAGGCCCAGATTGGCCGACTCCTGCGGCAGGCCGCACAGCCGCATCGCCAGCGGGGCGGCGGTCATCAGGAAGTTCATCAGCAGGTAGGACACCACGCCGCAAATCACCGCGGTGATGAAACGGGGCTGGCGCAGGATGGCGCCCAGCGGCCGGCCGCCGGCGACCTCCGCCGTGGTCGGCTTGGGCAGACGGACGCCCATCAGGACGAGCGCCGACAGCGCCGCGACGGCGGCCTGTGCGATGTAGGTCGCGGCGAACAGGTGGGGCGGCCACAGGTTCATGGTGTGGGTGACCAACTGCGGCCCGACCACCCCGGCGACCACGCCCCCCGCCATCACCGCCGACATGGCGCGCGGCCGGCGCTCCACCGAGGTGCAGTCGGCGGCGGCGAAGCGGAAGGAGAGCACCACGGCGGCATAGGCCCCGCCGGGGATCATCGCCGCGCAGAACAGCCAGAACGACCCGAACAGGATGGCGAGCGAGGACAGCAGCCCGACCAGCACGCCGCATCCGGTCCCCGCCAGGAAGGCGGCTCGCCGGCCGAAGCGGCGGGCGATGGCCCCGGCCGGCAGGGTGCAGACCGCCATACCGACCACGAAGATGGAGATCGGCAAGGTCGCCAGCGCCGGGCTGGGGGCCAGCGTGTTGCCGACGATGGCGCCGGTCGCATAGACGACGATCGCGTTGGCACCGGCAAGCGCCTGGGCGATCACCAGCCGGGCAATGTTGCCAAACTCATGCGCCTGGGGGACCGCGGAGGCCGCTTCGGTCCGGGTGGTGGCTTCGGCTTGCGACATGGGATCCTTTGGCGATAGGGCGGCGGATGGCGGCCATGGAAGGATTGATGCAGGAGTAGCGACCCGGCAGTATGAACGGAAATGGTTTCTCCTCATGGATTGATGACCAGGAGTCATGGATGCTCGATCGCCAGATCCTCGCGATCCTGCGCGAGGTCGATAGGACGGGCAGCGTCACCGCCGCTGCAGGCCGGTTGAACCTGAGCCAGTCTGCGCTGAGCCATACCATCCGCAAGTTCGAAGAACGCCATGGTGTCGAAATCTGGATGAAGAAGGGCCGAGGCCTGCGCTTCACCCAGGCCGGGAGCCATCTTCTGGCGCTGGCACAGCGGGTGCTTCCGCAGTTCGACCATGCGGAACGGGTGTTGGCCGACTTCGCATCGGGCCGGCGCGGCACCCTGCGCGTGGGGATGGAATGCCACCCCTGCGAACGCTGGCTGATGCGGATGACCGGCATCTATCTGGCTCGCTGGCCGGATGTGGATTTCGACCTGCGCACTGCGTTCCGCTATGACGGAGTCGCTGCGCTGCTGGACAATGAGATCGACCTGCTGATCACCCCGGATCCGGTGAAGCAGCCGGATGTCACCTTCGCCCCGGTCTTCGATTACGAACTCGTGCTGGTCGTACATGAGGCGCATCCGCTGGCCGAGCGTGGCGCGGTGCAGCCGCGGGACCTGCTGGATGAGGAACTGATCACCGTGCCGGTCAGCCTGGAACGGCTGGACATCTACACCCGCTTCCTGGTGCCCGCCCATTGCCGGCCGCGCCGTCACCGGACGGCGGAAACAACCGAGCTGATGCTGCAACTGGTCGCCGCCGGGCGCGGCGTCACCGTCCTGCCGGACTGGCTGGCACGGGAGGAAGGCGAAGGCCTGCCCGTGCGTACCCTGCGGCTGGGCGCCGACGGCATCGGCAAGAGCATCCATCTGGGCATCCGTCGCGGCGAGGAGGAGGTGGACTATCTCGCCGGCTTCCTCGACTTGGCGCGGGAGAGCGGACGGTAGCGGGACCGTCGTGGCGATCAGGACTCTGTCGCGGCGCACATCCTGTGGCATAAGGGGCCGCCTACACGCCCCCAAGCACCATGCCTCCAAGGACCCTTGTCGCCCCATGATCCGCTTCGATAACGTCAGCAAGCAGAACGGCCACCGCATCCTGTTCCTGGAGGCCTCCGCGGCGCTCAATCGCGGCGAGAAGATCGGGCTGGTCGGTCCGAATGGTGCCGGCAAGACGACCCTTTTCCGCATGATCACCGGCGAGGAGCAGCCGGACGGCGGTCAGGTCGCCATCGAGAAGCAGGTCAGCATCGGCTATTTCAACCAGGATGTCGGCGAGATGTCCGGCCGTTCCGCCGTGGCGGAGGTGATGGACGGCGCCGGCCCGGTCAGTGTCGTCGCCGCCGAACTGGCGGAGTTGGAAGCCGCCATGGCCGATCCGGATCGCGCAGACGAGATGGACGCCATCATCGAACGCTACGGCGAGGTGCAGGCCCGCTTTGACGAGCTGGGCGGCTATGAGCTGGAGGGCAAGGCGCGCGAGGTGCTGGCCGGCCTCAGCTTCAGCCAGGAGATGATGGACGGTGACGTCGGCGGGCTTTCGGGCGGCTGGAAGATGCGCGTGGCGCTGGCCCGCATCCTGCTGATGCGCCCCGACGCCATGCTGCTCGACGAGCCCAGCAACCATCTGGACATCGAAAGCCTGATCTGGCTGGAAGGCTTCCTGAAGGGCTACGAAGGCGCCCTGCTGATGACCTCGCATGACCGCGAGTTCATGAACCGCATCGTCACCAAGATCATCGAGATCGACGGCGGAACCCTGACCAGCTATTCCGGCGACTACGGCTTCTACGAGAAGCAGCGGGCGCTGAAGGAGAAGCAGCAGGAGGCGCAGTTCGAACGCCAGCAGGCGATGCTGGCGAAGGAGCTGAAGTTCATCGAGCGCTTCAAGGCTCGCGCCTCGCACGCCTCGCAGGTGCAGAGCCGGGTGAAGAAGCTGGACAAGATCGAACGCTTCGAGCCGCCCAAGCGCCGCCAGGTGGTGACCTTCGACTTCCCGCCGGCCCCGCGCTCCGGCGACGACGTGGCGGTTCTGAAGAATGTCCACAAGGGCTATGGCAGCCGCGCCATCTATGAGGGGCTGGACCTGACCATCCGCCGCAAGGAACGCTGGTGCGTGATGGGCGTCAACGGCGCCGGCAAATCGACCCTGCTGAAGCTGATCGCCGGCGCGACCGAACCGGACAGCGGCACCGTCACCGTCGGCGGCAGCGTCAAGATGGGCTATTTCTCGCAGCATGCGATGGAGCTGCTGGACGGCGACCAGACCATCTTTGAATCGCTGGAGGCGCATTTCCCGCAGGCCAGCCAGGGCTCGCTGCGGGCGCTGGCCGGCTGCTTCGGTTTCTCCGGCGACGATGTGGAGAAGAAGTGCCGGGTGCTGTCGGGTGGCGAGAAGGCCCGTCTGGTGATGGCGATCATGCTGTTCAACCCGCCCAACTTCCTGGTGCTGGACGAGCCGACCAACCACCTGGACCTCGACACCAAGCAGATGCTGATCCAGGCGCTGGCGGCCTATGAGGGCACGATGCTGTTCGTGTCGCACGACCGCCATTTCCTGGCGGCATTGTCCAACCGCGTGCTGGAACTGACGCCGGAGGGGATCCACCAGTATGGCGGCGGCTACACCGAATATGTTGAGCGCACCGGGCAGGAGGCGCCGGGGCTGCGGAGTTAAGTTCAGCGCTCTCCCTTCACTCCAAGTGAACGTCCCCTTCAGAACAAGTCATTGGTCGTGAAGGACGACGAGGCGTAGCATCACCTCCGTTGTCAAGACAGCGGAGGCGGACATGCCCTCTCACACGGAATCCCTAGAACGGCTGGGGCTGCGGTCGCCGGTGATCCAGGCGCCGATGGCCGGGGGCGGCGACACGGCGGCGCTGGTGGCGGCGGTCAACGAGGCCGGCGGGCTGGGCTTCGTCGGCGCCGCCTACCTCACACCGGCGCAGATCGCCGAGCGGGCGCGCGACATCCGCGACCGCACCGCCCTGCCCTTCGGCATCAACCTGTTCGCGCCGACGCCGGCACCCGGACCGGCGCCGATGATGGCCGAGGCGATGGCCCGCGTGGCAGACTTCCACGCCGAGCTTGGGTTGCCGGAGGCGGAGGAGCCCGCTTACTCCGGCGATGCGTTCGACCGGCAGATGGCGGCCCTGCTGGACAGCGGAGCGGCCTTCTACAGCGTCACCTTCGGGCTGCCGCCGGCCGACAGCGTCGCCGCGGCCAAGGCGCGCGGCATACGGGTGCTGGGCACCGCGACCACGGTGGCGGAGGCGGTGGCGCTCGAACGGGTCGGCGTCGATGCGGTGATCGCCCAGGGCGGAGAAGCGGGCGGGCATCGCGGCAGCTTCATGGGCGATGCCTGGGAGGATCGGGGGGCCAATCTGGTCGGCACGATGGCGCTGGTGCCGCAGGTGGCGGATGCGGTGGGCGTGCCGGTGATCGCGTCGGGCGGCATCATGGACGGGCGCGGCATAGCGGCGGCGCTGGCGTTGGGTGCGACGGCGGTGCAGATGGGCACCGTCTTCCTGACCACCGAGGAGGCCGGCATTCCGGAGGCGCACAAGGCCGCCATCCTGGCGGCGCGGGAGGACCAGACCCGCATCACCCGCGCCTTCTCCGGCCGGCCGGCGCGCGGCATCGTCAACCGCTTCATGGAGGCGGTGGAGGACCCGGACGCGCCCGACGCGGTATTGCCCTTTCCCTTGCAGAACACGCTGACCCGGCCGCTGCGCACCGTCGCAGGCAAGGCCGGCCGGGCGGAGTTCCTGTCGCTGTGGGCCGGCCAGGGGCTGGGGCTGGCACGGCGGCGCCCGGCCGGTGAACTGGTCGCCGACCTGCTGCGCGGGACCGAGGCGGTACGGCGGCGGCTGGCCGGCTGACCGCCTGTCGAGCGGGGCTGCTCAGCCGGCCTCGACCGACACCCGGTTGCGGCCGCCGCGCTTGGCGGCATAGAGCGCCTGATCGGCGCGGCGGACCAGCGTCATCGCCGGTTCGCCGGGGCGGAACTGGGCGACGCCGACCGACAGGGCGACGGTGCCGTAATTGGCGTTGCGCGCCTTGTTCACGATCTGACGGCCACCGACGAAGGTCCGCACCTGCTCCGCCAGCTTGATGGCGTTTTCCAGGCTGGTGCGCGGCAGGATGATCGCGAACTCCTCGCCGCCATAGCGGGTGGCCGTGTCGCGGCCCTTGATGCATTCGGTCAGCATGCGGGCGACCAGCTTCAGCACATGGTCGCCGACCAGATGGCCGTGGGTGTCGTTGAAGGCCTTGAAATGGTCGATGTCGACCATCAGCAGCGACAGCGGCTGCTCGTCGCGCACGGAGGCCTCCATCGCCTCCTGCAGCATCTGGTCGAAGGCCTTGCGGTTGCCGATGCCGGTCAGCCCGTCGGTCAGCGCCTCGCGCCTGGCGCTGTCCAGGCTGACCCGCATCTCCGCCAGCTGCTGGCTCGATTCCTGAAGCTGGGACTGCAGGGCGGCCTGGCGGTCGACGATCTCCCTTGTTTCCGCGGCGATGGCGGCGATCATGGCGCGCAGTTCCGGCAAGCTGAGCGGCTGGTCCAGTTCTTCACGGAAACCGGACAGGGCGTTGCCGTAGCGCTCCGTCTCCGACCCGACATTGCCCAGCTGTTCCAGGATGCGGCCCAGCGCGAAACGCGCCTTGTCGGAGGTCTCGCGGATCGCCTGCGCTTCCGCATCGGTGGCGAAGAAGCGCTTATACAGCTCGTCGCACAGGGTTTGCGAAACGGCCAGCCCGTCCCGTCGCGCCACATCGACGGCGCGGGTCAGATCGGGGTTGTTCCCGCTGAAATAGACGTACCACAGCGTGAAATTTTCCGGGGTGGGCGCCAGCCCGTCGGACAGCATCCGCTCCATGGCTTTTGCGGCGAGGCCGCTGGAACGCTCGAAATCCTCCGCGGTTGCCACGACTGCCGTCCGTTCAAAAATCATTCGGTTTCGAACGGTACGCGGCGCAAGCCCTTACGGCAAGAAGGTTTTTGGCGGCACGATGAGATGATACAAACGGTTTGATTGCACATCATCCGATTAGTTGCACTGGCCGACCGAGCTTTCCGCACAGATGTGCGTGCCGTCGGTCCAGCGGGCGCCCGACAGGTCGGCATGGCGCAGGTCGGTGCCGGACAATCTGGCACCGGTCAGGTCGGCCCGCGCCAGCGATGCGCCCACCATCTTGGCGTTGCGCAGGTCGGCCTCGCGGAAGCTGGCGCCGGTCAGGTCGGCGCGGGTGAAGTCCGCCTCGATCAGCCGTGCCCTGTCGAACACCGCGCCTGGGGCCGTGGCGCTGATGAACTTGGCGCGATAGCCGTCGGCGTCGGTCAGCTTCGCCTCGCCCAGCGTGGCACGCTGAAAGGTCGCATCGCGCAGCATGGCGCCGCTGAGGTCGACACCGCTCAGCGTCTGCCCCTCCAGCGAGCAGCGGCGCCAATTGACCTTCGGCTTCGCCGCCTCCGTGCAATCGGCCAGCGCCGGCCCGGCGGAAAGGACGGCCAGGACGGCGGCTGCGGCGAAGAGGATGCCGGAACGGAGACGGGGGCGGATCGGCTGGACGGATGCGGTCTTCATTCTTCGATAGATGGGGCCAGCAACCGTCAACTCAACCACCCGGACGCCATCGGCCGGTCTATGGCCCCTCCAGCCGGGCCACCGCCCGTCCGGCCTGCGGCGGCCGGGGACGGGCGGCATGGGCCGCCGCCTGTTCGGCCAGCGCCGCGGCGACGGCGGGCGGGAACGGGCCGGTCTTGCGGGTGCCGAGGTCGACATGCAGCAGCATGAACTCCGCCGTCGCCGCCAGCCAGCCTTCCTCCGCATGCCGCATCTCGTGGAACAGGTGCAGACGCTTGGCATCGGCGCCGAGCAGCAGCGACTCGAAGCGCAGCGGCGTTCCCTCCGCCACCTCGCGGGCGTAGGTCAGGTGGGCATCGACGACGAAGACCGACCGGTTCTCCGCCGCCACATAGGCCTTGCCGATCCCGAACCGGTCGAGCACGGCGTCGGTCGCGTGGTCGAAGGCCAGCAGGTAATAGGCGACGTTCATGTGCCCGTTGTAGTCGATCCACTCCGGGCGAACGGTCTCGCGGTGCAGGGTCAGGGGGGTGGTGGGGGTCATGGAGGAGATCCGGTACCGGCTGAAAGGAAAAGAGAAACGCTATGCAGCGTCGATTCTATCTCATCCAACCACCCGAGTACCTCCGCGGTAGTCGGCTCATCGGACACGTCGCCCGCTTCGCCTGGATATCGGTACAAAGTGGCGAAGGCGGTGAAGCGCCCGAGAGTCGATAGGATTGGTCGCATTGGCAGATCACGCGGAATACGCATGACGAGTGCATCGATATCGTGGGAACGGGGCACGTCCAGGTTCAACCAGACCAACACCGCCTTGACCAACTTCTCCGCAGCCTGCTGACAATGGTACGTGGCAGCCGTGACGATGGGGTTGGGGACGGACAGGCAAGCACGGCCGGCACGCAGGTCGACAGATGCCGATTCCAGCCATGCGTCGGGCCCAACCCTAAGCCCCATAGACCCGCACCCCTTCATGCGTGGCCTTGTAACTCAGCGTGCCGACCTGATCCTTGTTCGCTTCGAAAAAAGAACGCCGGCATGGCACGATATCTGCTGGAATACCGGTCCCGGACTTGGCCGCATGGGCGAACACGGCCGACCGCCGCTCCTTCGGCGCATCGTCCGGGACGATCACCAGCAGGTCGTAATCGCTGTCCTCGTCGAAGTCGCCGCGGGCCCGGCTGCCGAACAGGTAGACGGCTTCCGGCTCCAGGGCCGGCACGATGCGGTCCAGCAGGAGTTGCAGCTTTTCGTCGTTCCGTGCGTCGACAGTGCCCATGGAAATCCTCCGTCGCCCATCCTAACACGGAACGGGCGGCGGAGGATCATTGCTCAAACAGTGGGCGTCACACCGAGAAGTACTTGGCCCGCGGGTGGTGCAGGACGATGGCGGACGTGCTCTGCTCCGGATGCAGTTGGTCCTCGTCCGACATCTCGATGCCGATGCGGCCGGCATCGAGCAGCTTCAGCAGCTGTTCCTGGTCCTTCAGGTTCGGGCAGGCGGGATAGCCGAAGCTGTAGCGGCTGCCGCGGTAGGACTGCTGCAGCAGCTTCTCCTTGTCGCGGCTGTCCTCGGCGCCGTAGCCCAGTTCCGCACGGATGCGGGCGTGGACATATTCCGCCATCGCCTCGGTCATCTCCACCGACAGGCCGTGCAGGTAGAGATAATCCTGATAGCGGTTCTCCGCGAACCATTCGCGCGCCACCTCGGCGCAATGCTGGCCCATGGTGACGACCTGCAGGCCGATCACGTCGCGCTCAGGATCGGTCACGTCGCGCAGGAAGTCGGCGATGCACTCGCCATCCTCCTTGGCCTGACGCGGCAGCGAGAAGCGGGCGGCCTCGGTGGTCCCGTCCTCCTCGAACAGGATGACGTCGTTGCCGTCGGCCGCCGCCTTCCAATAGCCGTAGACGGCGGTCGGGCGCAGGATTTCCTCTTTCGCCGCGATCTGGAGGATGCGGTCGAGCACCGGCCGCAGCTCCTTCTTCGACCACTCCTTGAATTCCTCGAAGGACTTGCCGTCCTTCCGGTAGCCCCATTGCAGCTGGTAGAGCATCCGCTCGTTCAGATAGGTGACCAGCGTCTTCAGCGGCACATGGTCGATCAGCTTCGGCCCCCAGAAGGGCGGGGTCGGCACCGGCACGCCCTCGGCCAGCCGGTGACGGCGGGCGCGGACGGCGTCCTTGTCCACCGGGCCGGTGGCGGCGCTGGTCGCCTGCCCCAGGACCCGGCGGCGGTTGGTCGCCTTGCCGGCGCGCTTGGCCTGCTGGATGGCGAGCTGCTGGTCGAAGCTGCCCTCCACCACCTTGTCCATCAGGGTCAGCCCGTCGAAGGCATCGCCGGCATAGGCGACCCGACCGGAGCCGTAGGAGGCCACGCAGTCGCCCTCGACATAGGCGCGGGTCAGGGCGGCGCCGCCGAGCAGGACCGGCACCTCCAGCCCCTCGCGGGTCATCTCCTCCAGGTTCTCGCGCATCACCACGGTGGACTTCACCAGCAGGCCGGACATGCCGATGGCGGTCGCCTTGTGCTCCTTGGCTGCCTGGATGATGGCGGTGACCGGTTGCTTGATGCCGAGGTTGACGACCTTGTAGCCGTTGTTGGTCAGGATGATGTCGACGAGGTTCTTGCCGATGTCGTGGACGTCGCCCTTCACGGTGGCGAGCACCAGCGTGCCCTTCTGCTGGCCCTCCACCTTCTCCATGTGCGGCTCCAGCCACGCCACGGCGGCCTTCATCGTCTCGGCGGACTGCAGCACGAAGGGAAGCTGCATCTTGCCGGCGCCGAACAGCTCGCCCACCACCTTCATGCCGTCGAGCAGGTAGGTGTTGATGATCTCCAGCGGCGGATGGGTCTTCATCGCCTCGGCCAGGTCGTCCTCAAGACCGGTGCGGTCGCCGTCGACGATGCGCTCCTTCAGCCGCTCTTCGACCGTCTCGGCGCGGGCCTTCTTCTTGGCGTCGGCGGCCTTGCGGCCCTCGAACAGGGCGATGAAGGCCTGGAGCGGGTCGTAACCCTCGGCGCGGCGGTCGAAGATCAGATCCTCGGCGGTCTTGACCTCCTTCTCGGGGATCTGGTGCAGCGGCAGGATCTTGGAGACATGGACGATGGCGCCCGTCATCCCCTTCTTCACCGCATGGTCGAGGAAGACCGAGTTCAGCACATGGCGCGCCGCGGCGTTCAGGCCGAAGGAGACGTTGGACAGGCCCAGGATGATCTGGCAGCCGGGCATCTCGCGGGCGATGGCCTCGATGCCCTCCAACGTCCAGATGGCGAGCTTGCGGTCGTCCTCGTTGCCGGTGGCGATGGTGAAGGTCAGCGGGTCGAACAGCAGGTCGGACGGGGCGAGGCCGTACTCGTTCACCGCCAGATCATAGAGCCGCTTGGCGATTTCCAGCTTGCGGTCCGGCGTCTTCGCCATGCCCTCTTCATCGATGGTCAGGGCGATGACGGCGGCGCCGAACTTCTTGGCGAGCGCCAGACGCAGCCTTGCCGGCTCCTCGCCATCCTCGAAGTTGATGGAGTTGAGGATCGCCTTGCCGCCATAGAGCGCCAGCGCCTGTTCCAGAACCTTGTACTCGGTCGAATCGATCACCAGCGGCGCCGTCACCGATCCGGAGAATCGGGAGATCACCGCGTTCATCTCCGCCACCTCGTCGCGACCGACGAAGGCGGTGCAGACGTCCAGCGAATGGCTGCCCTCCTTCACCTGCTCGCGCGCCATCTCGACGCAGCCGTCCCAGTCGTTCTTCTCCTGCAGCTCGCGCCACTTCTTGGAGCCGTTGGCGTTGCAGCGCTCGCCGATGGCGAAGAAGGCGTTCTCCTGGCGCAGCGTGACCTGGGAGTAGAGCGAGGCCACCGCCGGCACCCAATGGACGGTGCGGCCCTTCGGCGCCGGGCGGTGCGAGCCGGCCGGGGCCAGCTTGCGCAGCATCTGGTTCGCCGCGGCGATGTGGGGCACGTTGGTGCCGCAGCAGCCGCCGACGAGGTTCACCCCGTCCTCCGACACAAAACGCTCCAGCCAATGGGCGAAGTCGTCGGCGCGCAGCGGGTAATGCGTCTTGCCGTCCACCAGTTCGGGCAGGCCGGCGTTCGGCTGGACCGAGATCAGGCCCGGCCAGTTCTGCGACAGCCAGCGCACATGCTCGCTCATCTCCAGCGGGCCGGTTGCGCAGTTCAGGCCCATCAGCGGCACGTCCAGCGCCTGGATGACGGTGGCGGCGGCGGCGATGTCGGTGCCGACCAGCAGCGTGCCGGTGGTCTCCACCGTCACCTGGACGAAGACCGGAGTGTCGGACTTGGCCTCTGCCCGCGCGCGCTTGATGCCGTTGACGGCGGCCTTGATCTGCAAGGGATCCTGGCAGGTCTCGACCAGGATGGCGTCGGCCCCGCCGGCGATCAGACCGGCGGCCTGGACATAGAAGCTGTCTTCAGCCGGCTGATAGGCGATGTGGCCCAGGCTGGGCAGCTTGGTGCCCGGCCCGATCGAGCCGATGACGAAGCGCGGCTGGCCGTCCTTGAAGCTTTCCGCCGCCTCGCGCGCCAGTTCGACGGCGCGCTGGTTGATCTCGAAGGCCTTCTCGGAGATGCCGAACTCGCCCAGCGTCACCGGCGAGGCGCCGAAGGTGTCGGTCTCCACCATGTCGGCGCCGGCTTCGAAATAGCCGCGATGGATATCGCGGACGATGTCCGGTCGCGACAGGGGCAGGATGTCGGTGCAGTTCTCGTGCCCCCAGTAATCCTTCTCGACGTCGAGGTCGAGCGCCTGGATGCGGCTGCCGAACCCGCCGTCGCAAAGCAGAACGCGGTCACGCAGGGTGTCGAGGATGTGGGGCATGGGAATGCGTCTTGTCCGTTATTTGGCGGGGTCGGGGCAGAAGCAGTGTGGTCAGGTGAGGCCGTGGCGGTTGGTGGGCCACCAGCCGGTGTCGAGAAGCTGGTCGAGAGAGTACGGGCATTCGATGGGGAGCGCTCCGGCGGCCTCACCATCGCGCCCCAATCCGTGAGCCGCTACCGGCTGAGCGGTTTCGAAGATGTCCGGCAGGTCGATCTTGCCACGCAAGCTCGGGCTGGCCTTGAGGTCGCGCCTGATCCGGCCGCGATGCTCGATCACCGACGCTTTCCATCCGTCGCGCGGATCGGCTGCGGGAGAGTGCTCCAGCTTCAGCAGATGCTCGATCACACGGACCAGCGCGCTTTCAACCGCGCGCAACTCCGACCGGCCCATGCTCTCGATCTCCTCAGCGACATTCTCCCAATCGATGGGCGTGTTGATGCGCTCCCGCGAGGCTTCACGGAGCAGGCGCGCCTGTTCCTCGGTCCAGGCGAGGAAGTCGGTGTCGTATCCGATCCGGCTGTCCATGGCGTCAGCCCTCCAGCCCATGGCGGTTCATCGGCCACCAGTCGGGATTTCGCAGGTCCTCCAAGGCGTAGGGGCATTCCTTCGGCAGCACGTCAATGGCGATGCCGTCGTCCTGGCAGGCGTCGTCGCGGCCGTCCAACCACGCCTTCTCCAGGATTTCGGCGGGCCAGCGCTGCAGGCTCGGATACTCCTCCAGCTTGTCCTGCAGATGGCGGCGGGCCTTGGTCGCGGAGAACCGCCACTTCCGGCGCGGATAGGGATCGCGCGAATGCTCCATCTTCAGAAGATG
Organism: Azospirillum oryzae; assembly: GCF_008364795.1. Classification (GTDB taxonomy): domain Bacteria; phylum Pseudomonadota; class Alphaproteobacteria; order Azospirillales; family Azospirillaceae; genus Azospirillum; species Azospirillum oryzae. Next base: position 877,323 of record NZ_VTTM01000001.1, read on the forward strand.
CTCGATCACCGTCGCCAAATGGCTGCGGATCGCGTCCTTGACCTGACCGCCCATGATATCGAGTTCCTCGGCGATGTGCTCCCAGTCGATGGGCGAGTTGGAGCGCTCGGTCGCCGCTTCGCGCAGCAGCCGCGCCTGTTCCTGGGTCCAGGCGTAGAAGTCCGTGTCGTGTCCGATCCGGCTGTCCATGGCATCGACCTTCCGCGATAATTCGCCGCCCCAGCATAGCACAGGGCGGCGTCCGGTGCCCTACCCCGCCACCGCTGCGGCGGCGGGCGCGGCCTTGGCCTTCACGCCCAGCATGCGGCAGATGGCGATGGTCAGGTCCGACCGGTTCAGCGTGTAGAAGTGGAAGTCGTTCACGCCCTGCGCCTGCAACGCCTGGCACTGCTCCGCCGCCACCGTCGCGGCGACGAGCTGGCGGGTCTCCGGGTCGTCGTCCAGGCCCTCGAAGGTCTCGGCCAGCTTCGCCGGCATCGAAGCGCCGCACTTGCCGGCGAACTCCACCGCGCGGGCGAAGTTGGTGATCGGCAGGATGCCGGGGACGATCGGCACATGGATGCCGGCGGCCGCACAGCGGTCGAGGAAACGGAAATAGGCGTCGTTGTCGAAGAAGAACTGGGTGATGGCGCGGGTGGCGCCGGCATCGACCTTGCGCTTCAGGTTGTCGAGGTCGAACTGGGCGCTCGGCGCCTCGGGATGGGATTCCGGATAGGCGGCGACCGAAATCTCGAAGTCGGCGATGCGCTTCATCCCCGCGACCAGATCGGCGGCATAGGCATAGCCGCCGGGAAACGGCTCGTACCGGCCGCCGACACCGCCGGCGGTCTCCGGCGGGTCGCCGCGCAGGGCCACCAGATGGCGGATGCCGGCGTCCCAATAGGTGCGGGCGATGGCGTCGATCTCGTCGCGGGTGGCGCCGACGCAGGTGAAGTGGGCGGCGGCCGGGATGCCGGTCTCCGCCTGGATGCGGCAGACGGTGGCGTGGGTGCGCTCGCGGGTCGAGCCGCCGGCGCCGTAGGTCACCGACACGAAGCTGGGCGACAGCGGGGCCAGCCGCCGGATCGACTGCCACAGGCTCTGCTCCATCTTCTCCGACTTGGGCGGGAAGAACTCGAAGCTGATGGAGGGCAGCGAAGAAATGGGCGCGGTCATGACGGGACTCCGCTGAGCGAGTGGGCGGGCTTTTGGATTTGCGGGGACGAAATCTGGACACCGGCCGCAAGACGGGTGGCCGGCCAGATCGAAACGGTGAGGGGGTCGCCCGACAGATGCACCACCGGACCGCAGTCCAGGCCGGACTGGTGGCACCAGCCGGCGACCTCGGCGTCCGAGAAGCCCAGGCGGCGGTGCGCATGCTCCTCGCGCAGGGCTTCCAGATGATGGGGGGCGAAATCGACGACCAGCAGCAGGCCGCCGGGGCGCAGGACCCGCGCCGCCTCGGCCAGGACGCCGGCCGGCGATTCGGTGTAATGCAGCACCTGATGGATCACCGCGGCGTCGAAGGAGCCGGAGGGGAACGGCAGCTGGTACATGTCGGCCTGACGGACGTGGCAGTGGCGCAAGCCCGCCTCCTCCAGCCGGTTGCGGGCGACGGCCAGCATTTCGCGCGACTGGTCTACCCCGATCGCGCGATGGACGCGCCTGGCCAGCACCTCCAGCATCCTTCCGGTGCCGGTGCCGATATCAAGCAGCTCCTCCACCCCCTCCTTCGGGAACAGGCGCAGCAGAGCGGCCTCGACCTCGCCTTCCGCAACGTGAAGGGAGCGGATTTCGTGCCAGCGCGCGGCATTCTCACGGAAATAGGCGGCGGCGGTCTCCGACCGGGCGCGCTTGATGGCGTCCAGCCGCTCCAGATCCAGGATCAGGGTGGGATCGTCCGCGGGGATGGCGGCGACCAGCACCCGCGCCAGCTCGGCCGACTGCCCCTTCTCGGCGAGGCGGTAGAAGGCGAAGGTGCCCTCGCGGAAACGGTCGAGCAGGCCGGCGTCGCACAGAAGCTTCAGATGGCGCGAGACGCGCGGCTGGCTCTGCCCCAGGATCTGGGTCAGCTCCGTCACCGTCAGTTCGCCATGCGCGCAGAGCGCGAGCAGCCTGAGCCTGGTCGTTTCGGCCGCCGCCTTCAGCGTCGCAAGCAGATCGTCCATCGCCTCACGTCCGATTCGGGCCAGGGGAAGGGCCAGAGAGGGTGGTGGCCAGCCGATGCACCATGCCCGGCCGCTCCTGATACAGATATAAAGATATCTTTATGCGTCGTAAACCGCTTTTCGCGAACGGCAGCGGCAATGGCCGCGAAACGGCCTCGCCGGGCCGCTTCCACTGCGCAGTTCCGCGGTCCGAACCGAGCCTGCGCAAACTTTCCCGCGGTTCTGCGGCAAAGCCGCCACAATCGTCGCGCCGTTCCGGAGATCAGGCCCGCGCATGCTGGTCAAAGGGCCAAGCCTGTGTTAGGTCAGGAAACGGTGGAAATTCTGCGATATCTCGCCCAATCTTCCCCCCGACCGCGTAGCCACCTTGCCAGGGTTGAGGACTTCGGCCACCGGAGTCTTCGGTTGTGGACAGGACATGCGACGCCCCGCACCTGAGTCGAGCCCACAGATAAAGAGCCGTCGCACATGAAGCTGGCCAGCCTTTCCCGCTCCCTCCTCCGTTCGGCCACCGTCCTGGCCTTCGCCCTGACGGCCACCGCCTGCGCGACCAATCCGGGCGACTCGGGTGCTTCGGATGCGGCCTACCAGGTCAGCGATCCGCTGGAAATCCCCAACCGCTTCGTCTTCGCCGCCAACGAGGCGGCCGACGTCCTGGTGATCCGCCCGGCGGCGGAGGTCTATGTGGGCATCGTGCCCGATCCGGTTCGCGACGCGATCCACAACTTCATCGACAACCTGATGGCGCCGCTCTACATCGCCAACAACCTGCTGCAGGGCAATGTCGAAGGGGCGACGAACGCCACCGGCCGCTTCATGACCAACACCATCCTGGGCGTGGGCGGTCTCGCCGACGTCGCCACCCAGGCCGGCATCCCGCATGCGCCGGAGGATTTCGGCCAGACCCTGGCGGTATGGGGCGTGGGCGACGGCCCGTATCTGGTCCTGCCGCTGCTCGGCCCGTCGAACCTGCGCGACACCGCTGGCTATGCCGTCGACACCGTCGGCGACCCGGTCCGCATCTGGGCCTACGGCACCGATCACAAGGGCGCCTACATGACCCGCGGCATCGTCAGCGCCATCGACCGCCGGTCGGAGGTGCTGAAGGAGGTCGACGACCTGCGCCGCAACTCGCTGGACTTCTACGCCACCGTGCGCAGCCTGTACCAGCAGCAGCGCCGCGCGGCGATCAACAACAACAAGGCGCCGGCCACGCCGGAATTCCCGGACTTCTCCACTCAGCAGCCGAAGCCCTGAGGCTTCGGTCGCGCCGGAACCGCCGTGCCCTGTCCGTCAGGTCGGGAGCGGCGGCCGGTCCCGCGGACGCGGGCAGCCGACCGGCAGAGGCCGCCCCAAAAGCGTTCAGATGCCGCCAAAGGCCAGATGACCGTTGACAAAGTCGCCGCAACAGCCACTTTTCGCCCTATCATGCTGACACGCCGCCAGTTTGTCGCGTGCGCTGCCCTGCTCGCGGTGAGCGGTTGGGCCGGCCACACTCTCATCTCCCCCGCCGCAGCGCAGAGCGCGGACCAGGGGGCAGCCTCGTTCATCCAGAAATTGGGGAACGACGCCATCGCAACCTTCTCGGACAAGAGCCTGTCGCGCGATCAGGCGATCCAGCGCTTCCGCAAGCTGCTGTACGCCGGCTTCGACGTGCCGTACATCGGGCGCTGGGTGCTGGGCCGCTACTGGAACAACGCCAACGAGGCGCAGCGGACCGAGTACCAGAAGCTGTTCGAACAGCTGATCGTCAACACCTATGCCGAGCGTTTCGTCGAATATTCGGGCGAGACCTTCAAGATCACCGGCGTCGCCCCGGCCGGTGAATCGGACAGCATGGTGACGACGCAGATCGTCCGCCCCAACGGCCCGCCGGTGAATGTCAGCTGGCGCGTCCGCAAGGTCGGCGCCGACTACAAGATCATCGACGTGGTGGTGGAGAATGTCAGCATGGGCGTGACCCAGCGGCAGGAATTCGCCTCCGTCATCGAACAGAATGGCGGCCGCGTCGATGGCTTGATCCAGGCGTTGCGCCAGAAGGTTGGCCGCGCCGGCTGACAGCCGGGCGGCAAGGCAGACAACAATCCGTGAAAGGCCGCTTTCCCCGAGGGGACGCGGCCTTTTTCTTGTCCGGATTGCCGGTGCCGACATTGGCCGGACGTTCAGAATCCGTGACGCGCCTGCCCGAACGGGCTATCGTTGCACCGACGCTGCTGTCTTTCGTCATACGGTGGATCCGGGAACCCGACGCCATGGCCGAACGCGATCCGAAAGAGATCGACGAACTCCGGACGATCATCCAGGCGCATCAGGCGTGGCTAAAGCGTCCGTCCAGCGGCCGGCGCGCCGATCTCAGTTTCCGCGATCTGTCGCGGCTGAACCTGGAGCGCGTGTCACTGGCCGGCGCCAAGCTGGCCGGCGCCAACCTCGGCAATACCCGGATGGTGAAGGCCGACCTGTCGCAGGCCGATCTGTTCGGCGCCGATATGGAGGCGGTGAACCTGACCGGCGCCATCCTGACCGGCGCCGATCTGCGCGGAGCCAACCTGCACCGCGCGCTGCTGACCGACGCCAACCTGCGCGGCGCCGATTTCCGCGCGGGCGAGCTGGTGGACAGCGGCGGTGTTCAGGATGGCGGGCCGAAGGCCGCCCGCGGCACCGGCACCACCCGGCTGACCGAGGCGAAGATGGAGCGGTCGATCCTGGCCGGCGCCAATTTCTCCGGCTGTGACCTAACCGGCGCCGACCTGAACGATGCCGACCTGACCGGGGCGGAGCTGACCTCGGCCGTGCTGATGGGCACCGATTTCTGCGGCGCCAACCTGGACGGGGCCGTGTTCGGCAACACGGTGATGGACCATGCCACCCTGACCCGCACCTTCATCCCCTTCGCCCTGCCCCCCGACGCCATCGTCCGGCCCAGCTACACCGCGATGCCGGTCGCCGAGTTCCTGGAACTGGTGGAGCGGCACGAACGCTGGGTCGACAGCGGCGGCGCGGAGGGGGCGCGGCTCGACCTCGACCTCGTGTCGGTGGCCGGGGCGGACCTGCATGGGCGGACGCTGGCGGCGGCCCGGCTGCGCCGCTGCCGCCTGCCGGGCGCCCGCCTGACCAAGGCCAGCCTGGAAATGGCGGAGCTGTCCTACATCGACCTGGACGAGGCCGACCTGCGCGACGCCGTGCTGCGCGGAGCCACCTTGCGCCGCGCCTATCTGGCACACACGTTGATGACCGGGGTGGACGCCCGCCCGGTGCCGCTGGCCGGCGGCCGCGACTGGCCGGCCAATTTCGAAGGCGCCGACTTCTCCGACTCCGACCTGCGCGACTCCACCATGGGTCCGGCGATCGTGCGCGGTGCCGTGTTCAAGAATGCCCTGACCGACCGCTCCGGCATCGACATCGCCGGCGCATCCAGCCCCTTCCCCCCTCCCCCACCGGAGGAGCGGCGGCGGCAGAAGCGTTTCGTCCGGCCCGGCATGGTCGTCCACACCGACCATGGCAGCTTCCCCGCCCGCAACTGGTCGGTGGGGGGCTTGTGCCTGCTGGCGGTCAACCAGCCCTACCAGCGCGGCCAGACCTTCCAGGCCCGCGTCGTTCTTGCCGACCGGCAGGAGGTGGCCGCCGTCGCCAACCTGGTCGTCCTGCATCGTGATGAGGAGCGCGGGCAGCTGTCCGTCCGCTTCCATCAGTATGGCGACGACCTGAAGATGCTGCTGAAGACCGCCTTCCTGGAGCACCAGAAGATGGTGGGCTGAGGCCGGCAGTCACTCCGACTTCCGCCGAACCATTCGAAAACACAGGATCGTTGATTCTCCGAAACGAATAGGGGGAACGATCCGAAGGGCCTCCTGTTTGATGGGAGCACGCCGGATGGGGGCACGACCCGCGCCGGTCGACACCCGAAGGAGGCTCCCATGGCAGACGAACAGAAACCCAGGAAAGTTGGTGTGTATGACTCCGTGACCGGAGCCGGCAGTTCGGGCATGAACTGGATGTGGATCATCATCGGCCTGATCGTGGTCGCGATCGTCCTCTATCTCCTGTTCCGCTGACCCGGCGGCACCCGCCGCCATGACGGCCGAAAACGGACCGCCTCCCGCCCGGACCATCGAAGAGGGCGATGCGGTCATTCCCCTGCACGACGAATCGGTGACCGTCGGCAAGCAGCGGGTGGAACGAAGCCGCGTCCGCGTCACCACGCGCGTGTCCGAACGCGAAGAGATGGTCCGCGAAGCGCTGGAGCACGAAGAGGCCACGGTCACCCGCGTTCCGATCGACCGAGAGATCGACGCCCATCCCGGCATCCGCCAGGAGGGGGACGTGACGGTGATCCCACTGGTCGAGGAGGTGCTGGTGGTGGAGCGCCGCCTGATTCTGCGTGAAGAACTGCACATCCGCAAATCCCGGCAGATCGTCGAGGTCGAGCAGCCCGTCACCCTGCGTTCCGAAGAGGCGGTGGTGGAGCGGGTCACAGCCCCGACCGCACCCGTCCGGTCCCCCAATCAGAACATGTCCGAGGAGTAACGCCGATGACCAAGACCATCATCGCACTCTATGACCACCGATCCGACGCCGAAACCGCTTCGCGCGATCTGCAGGCCGCCGGCTTCGAATCCAGCGCCATCGAAATCCTGTCGCACGGCGACCTGATCGGCGGCAACTGGGGCAGCGGCATGACCGATACCACCACCGGCGACGCCTCCCTGGGCGCGGCGGGCGGCATGGCCCGCACCGACCTGTCCACCGGCTACGTCGCCTCGCCCAACACGGTGCCGGGCAGCGGCATTGGGAGCAGCGGCATTGGGACCGGCACGACCGCGACGGGGAGCACGGGCTACACAGGCTCCACGACCGGCACCGGTTCGGGCGGCATGCTGACCCGCCTTGCCGGCTGGGGCGTGCCGAACCAGGATGCGCAGGTCTATGCCGAAGGCGTTCGCCGCGGCGGCTCGCTGCTGAAAGTCCGGTTGGACGAGGACGATGTCGACCGCGCCATGGAGGTGCTGGAGCGCGGCAACGTGGTGGATGTCGAGGAGCGCGGCAGCGCCTATCGCGAGTCCGGCTGGACCGGCTACGACGAGACCGCCGACTATTATGACGACCGCTCGGCCGAAGAGGAGCGGCTGCGCTATTCGCCGGGCCGCACCACTGACACGACGGCCGGCCTGACCGGCGCCGCGGCGGCCATGCGCGACGTGAACACCGAAACCACCCGCAGCGGCACCTCCGAACGCGAGGAACAGATCCCGATCGTCGAGGAGCAGGTGAACATCGGCAAGCGCACCGTCGAGCGCGGTGGCGTCCGCGTCCGCAGCTATGTCGTCGAGACGCCGGTGGAGGAGCAGGTGCGCCTGCGCGACGAGACGGTCACCGTCGAGCGCCGCCCCGGCGGCATGGCCTCAAGCGGATTGGGGGGCAGCGCCGACGTTCCGGCCGACGCCTTCCGCGAGCGCACCATCGAGGTGACGGAGACCGACGAGGAAGCGGTGGTCAGCAAGACCGCCCATGTCCGCGAGACGGTCGTGGTCCGCAAGGACGTCGAGGAACGCGCCCAGAGCGTTCGCGACACCGTCCGCCGCACCGAGGTGGAAATCGAGGACACGCGGGACAAGAACCAGCCCGACCGCCGCACCGACCGGTCGGACGACGTGACCCGCTGACCGTCCCGACCGTTCACGGGCAAGAAAAAGGCCGCCCCTTCCAGCCGGAGGGGGCGGCCTTTCTCGTTCAGCCTACAGGATCATCCCTGCAATCAGCTGCGCACCAGCGGCTTGTACTTGATGCGGTGCGGCTGGTCGGCGTCGGCGCCCAGGCGGCGCTTCTTGTCGGCCTCGTAATCCTGGAAGTTGCCTTCGAACCATTCGACGTGGCTTTCGCCCTCGAAGGCCAGGATGTGGGTGGCGATGCGGTCGAGGAACCAGCGATCGTGGCTGATGACCACGGCGCAGCCGGCGAAGGCCTGCAGCGCGTCTTCCAGCGCCCGCAGCGTATCGACGTCCAGGTCGTTGGTCGGTTCGTCGAGCAGCAGGACGTTGGCGCCGGACTTCAGCATCTTGGCGAGGTGGACGCGGTTGCGCTCACCGCCCGACAGCTGGCCGACCTTCTTCTGCTGGTCGGGACCGCGGAAGTTGAAGCTGGAGACATAGGCGCGGCTGGGCATGGTCTTCTTGCCAAGCTCGACCAGATCCAGCCCGTCGGAGATTTCCTCCCACACCGTCTTCTTGGCGTCCAGGCTGTCGCGGCTCTGGTCGACATAGCCCAGCTTCACCGTGTCGCCGACGCGGAAGGTGCCGGCGTCCGGCCCATCCTGCCCGGTGATCATGCGGAACAGCGTGGTCTTGCCGGCGCCGTTCGGGCCGATGACGCCGACGATGCCGCCCGGCGGCAGACGGAAGGACAGGCCGTCGATCAGCAGGCGGTCGCCGAAGCCCTTGGCGATGTTCTCCGCCTCGATGACGACGTTGCCCAGGCGCGGCGGCACCGGAATGACGATCCGCGTCTCGCCGCCCTGCTCCTTGGCGCTTTCGGCCAGCAACGTCTCGTAGGCGGTGATACGCGCCTTGCTCTTGGCCTGACGGGCGCGCGGGGACTGCCGAATCCACTCCAGTTCGGTCGCCAGCTGCTTCTGCCGGGCTTCCTCCTGGCGGCCTTCCTGCTCCAGGCGCTTCTGCTTCTGCTCCAGCCAGGACGAGTAGTTGCCTTCCCACGGAATGCCCGACCCACGGTCGAGTTCGAGGATCCAGCCGGTGACGCTGTCCAGGAAGTAGCGGTCGTGGGTGACTAGCACGACGGTGCCCTTGTAGTCCTCCAGGTGCTTCTGCAGCCAGGCGACCGATTCGGCGTCGAGATGGTTGGTCGGCTCGTCGAGCAGCAGCAGGTCGGGCTTTTCCAGCAGCAGCTTGCAGAGCGCGACGCGGCGGCGCTCACCGCCCGACAGCTTGGTCACGTCGGCGTCGCCCGGCGGGCAGCGCAGGGCGTCCATGGCGATCTCGACCGTGCGGTCGATGTCCCAGGCGTCGGCCGCGTCGATCTTCTCCTGCAGCTCGCCCTGTTCGGCCAGCAGCGCGTCGAAATCGGCGTCCGGATCGGCCATCATGTTCGACACTTCGTTGAAGCGGTCGAGCAGCGCCTTCGTCTCCTTCAGCGCCTCCATGACGTTTTCCTGGACGTTCTTGGTCGGGTCCAGCTGTGGCTCCTGCGAGAGGTAGCCGACCTTGGCGCCCTCGGCCGCCCAGGCTTCGCCGGAGTAGTCCTTGTCCAGACCGGCCATGATCTTCATCAGGGTCGACTTACCGGCGCCGTTGACGCCGAGCACGCCGATCTTCACACCCGGCAGGAACGACAGCCAGATGTTGTCGAGAACCTTCTTGCCGCCAGGATAGACCTTGCTCAGGCCCTTCATGACATAGACATACTGGTAGGACGCCATGCGCCGCTCCGACCTTCCGAAAAGATGTGAGAATTGGCGCCGCCCATTCCTTGCGGTTCCACGGCACCCTGTCGCTAGGGTCCGGTTTTAGCGCATAAGGGCCGTGCATGAAACCTTGTTGAGCCGACCCGCCGGGATCGGGCGGTATCGGCGGGAAAAAGGCAGGAGGAAAAGGATTGGTCAGCCCCAAAGTCGAAATCTACGTCGATGCCGACGCCTGCCCGGTCAAGGCCGAGATTTACAAGGTCGCCGGCCGCACCGGCTGCAAGGTGTGGATCGTCGCCAACGCGCCCTTGCGCCTGCCGACGGAGTGCATCGCGGAACTGGTGGTGGTCAGCGACGGCTTCGACGCCGCCGACAACTGGATCGCCGAACATGCGGATTCGACCGACATCGTGGTGACCGCCGACATCCAGCTTGCCGATCGCTGCGTGAAGCGCAATGCGGTGGTGATCGGCCCGACCGGACGTCCCTTCACGCCGGACAGCGTCGGCTCGGCGCTCGCCACCCGCGCACTGATGCAGGATTTGCGCGACATGGGCGTGGTCGGCGGCGGCAACGCGCCGATGAGCCAGCGCGACAAGTCGCAGTTCCTGCAGACGCTGGACCAGGCGGTGCAGGCGCTGAAGGCGGGGCGCCGTCCGAAGTTCCGGTAAGGGGCAGTGGAATGGGGCTCTACAGCACTTGACAGCCCACGATACCCTGTGGAGTTTTAGTGACTATTTTAAATAGTCAGGACCTTGCTCATGCGCACAATCAGCTTGATGATTCTCACCGCGATTTTCCTCTCGGCTTGTGCGGTGGACCAAGTGTCGAACAAGCCCATACCAACACTGCTTCCCAACAACAAGCCCGGGTTTGGGATGAGAGGCATCATTCAGTTCACGCCGGACGAAGCGAAGGCCCGCCAAGAAATTGAAGGAATATTCGTCCAGGCCTGCAGTTCGGCAATCAAAATTCACTCGCTGAAAATGGAAAAATACACGGGACCGATCAACAACGGATACACCTATGCCGCTGTCGCGGAATGCCTTTGATTGAGCGCATAAACCATAGCGTTCATCTCAAAGGATCGGTCATTCGCGACGGTTTAATTCCCCATTGGTAAAGAAATGGCCCGCCTCAGCTCTGATGCGGGCCATTTTTCTGTCCGAACGACCTCGATAGACTGTGGGGAAATTATTACTCCCAGCCGGCGGCCTTCTCGCAGGCCTTGCGGGCCTGGGGATTGGCTTTTTCCCACTGAGTGATGGTCCGGGTTTCGTTGTCGTCCATCTTTTCATTCATGCAGACGCAGTATTTGTTAACCACCGCCTCCGGCACCTTGGCGTCGGCGTTGTCCTTCATGCACTGGGCCACCCACTTGGCGTTGTCGTCCGCCATGGCCGGCGAACCCACCGCCAGAATACCGAGGGACAGGACTGCGAGGGAGAGAGCAGAAACAGCGAACTTCATGAGCAGGCTCCACATTGGGCGGCGCGACGGAATGGTCGCGCCGCGCCGACAGTCGGCATCGCCAATGGTAAGAGCGATAATCAGAGTCCCACAAGGAAAGACTACGCCTTAAGAAATAAGGCGTAATTCATAGGCACTCGAAGACTTGCTTGTGATTAGACCCGCACCACCTTGCCCGGATTCAGCAGGTTGTTTGGATCGAAGGCGCGCTTCAGGTCGCCCATGACGTTGAACGCTTCGCCGGTCTCCTGCTCCAGGAACGCCATCTTGCCATAGCCGATGCCGTGTTCGCCGGTGCAGGTGCCGCCCATCTCCAGCGCGCGGGTCACCATCTTGTCGGCAAGGCGCTGGGCCTCGGCCAACTCGGCCGGGTTCTCCGGGTCGAGGACATAGACGAGGTGGAAGTTGCCGTCACCGACATGGCCGACCATCGGGGCCAGCATGTTGGACTCCGCCAGATCCTGCTTGGTCTCCAGAATGCAGTCGGCAAGCCGCGAGATCGGCACGCAGACGTCGGTCGGCCAGCCCTTCGATCCCGGACGCAGGGCCAGCGCGGCGTAATAGGCGTCGTGCCTGGCCTGCCACAGCTTCGACCTGTCCTCCGGCCGGGTGGCCCAGGCGAACTCCATGCCGCCATGTTCCTGCGCGATGGCCGCGACCATCTCCGCCTGCTCCTTCACGCCGGCCTCGGTGCCGTGGAATTCGAAGAACAGGGTCGGGGCGACGGCGTAGTCGAGCTTGGAGTATTTGTTGACGGCGTCGATCTGCACCTCGTCCAGCAGTTCGATGCGGGCGACCGGAACGCCGACCTGGATGGTCTGGATCACCGTGTCGACGGCGCCCTTGATCGACTGAAAGGCGCAGACGGCCGACGAGATGGCCTCCGGAATGCCATAGAGCTTCAGCGTCACCTCGGTGATGATGCCGAGCGTGCCCTCGGAGCCGACGAACAGGCGGGTCAGGTCATAGCCGGCCGCCGATTTGCGCGCCCGCCCGCCGGTCTTGATGACGCGGCCGTCGGCCAGAACCACGGTCAGGCCCAGGACATTCTCGCGCATCGTGCCGTAACGCACGGCGTTGGTGCCGCTGGCCCGCGTCGCCGTCATGCCGCCCAACGAGGCGTTGGCGCCGGGATCGATGGGGAAGAACAGGCCGGTGTCGCGCAGATGCTCGTTCAACTGCTTGCGGGTCACGCCGGCCTGAACGGTGACGTCGAGATCCTCCGGGCTGACGCGCAGGATCTGCTGCATGCCCGACAGGTCGATGGTGATGCCGCCGGCCAGAGCGGCGATGCCGCCCTCCAGAGAAGTGCCGGTGCCGAAAGGAATGACCGGCAGCTTGTGCTTCGCGCAGATCTTCACGATCGCGCTGACTTCTTCGGTCGAGTTGGCGAAGGCGACGCCATCCGGCGGACAGGGGGTGTGGTAGGACTCATCCTTGCCGTGATGCTCGCGCACCGGCAGGGAGGTGGTGAACCGGTCGCCCAGCAGAGCCGTCAGCTCGGCCCGAGCCTCCTCGGTCAGGGCCGCGCGCGGCTGGGTGGTGGCGATGACGGTCATGGGTGTTGTCCTCCCCGCTCCAAGATTCATTGGGATGGTTCATTGGTATGACCAAGCGAGGCTAAAGCGGCGGATGAGTGCTTGGCAAGACGGGCGCTGCGCAGGGGTGGAATGCCGGAGTGCCACAGGTTGGCTCCAAGTCCATGAGCGAACCGCCACACCTGTTGCACCGGCGGCGCAACAGTCCGTGCAACACCTGTTGCAACGCCCCACCCCGCCGCACCACCCCGAACCGCTGAAAATCAAGAAAATCCGCTGAACTGACCATCTGGCACGGCAGTTGCTCTTACTCCCTCGAACCGCACGTCGATCAACGGCGCGCATCAACGAGGGGGAGGCGCAATCTTGGCTCCGGTCGTCGGCATCGTCGCCAATCCGGTTTCCGCCCGCGACATCCGCCGGGTCGTCGCCAACGCCACCAGCCTGCAGATCGCCGACCGGGCGAACATCCTGCTGCGGGTGCTGGCGGCATTGCAGGCCTGCGGCGTCCGCGACGTTCTGATGATGCCGGAGAATGGCGGCATCCGCGCCCATGTCGAACGCGGCATGATGCGGGCCCGCTCACGCGGCGAGGACATCTACCCTGCCCTCCACCCGGTCGCCATGCCGATCACCGGCACCGTCGCCGACACCCACCGCGCCACCGCGGAGATGCGGCGGGCGGGCGTCTCGGCCCTGGTGGTGCTGGGCGGCGACGGCACCCATCGGGCGGTGGCGGCGGAATGCGGGACGGTGCCGATCGCCGGCATCTCCACCGGCACCAACAACGCCTTCCCCGAACACCGCGAGCCGACGATCACCGGGCTCGCCACCGGGCTGGCGGTCACCGGCCGGGTGCCGCCGCACATCGCTTTCACCGCCAACAAGCGCATTGACGTCTCCCTCATCAACGGGGCGAACGGCGGCGCCGTCACCGAAATGGCGCTGGTCGATGTGGCATTGGTGACGGAGCGCTACATCGGCGCCCGCGCCCTGTGGCGGACCGAGAATTTCCGCGAACTCTACGTCACCTTCGCCGACCCGGAGGTGATCGGCATGTCGGCCATCGCCGGCTTGCTGGAACCCGTCGGCCGCGACGAGAGCGGCGGCCTGATGGTGCGGCTGTCACCGGACGGCGACTGCCGCAAGGCTGCCACCACGCTCCACGCCCCCATCGCGCCGGGGATGATGGCCCGGGTCGGCATCACCGACTGGCGCCGCATGCCGGCCGACGTGGCCTTCGTGCCGGAGGTCACCGCCGGCTCCATCGCGCTGGATGGGGAGCGCGAACTGTCCTTCTCCGAACGCGACCGTCTGTCCCTGACGCTCCGGGACGACGCCTTCCGCACCGTCAACGTCGCCGCAGTGATGCGGCACGCCGGCCAGAACCGGCTGCTGACCGGCACCCCGGTGCCCGTCGCCGCCTTCTGACAACCACAACCCAAATCAACCAGGGAGAAAACACCTCATGGCCCAGAATCCCTTCCCCCTCGGCAAGGATGAGCTGCTGAAGGCCTACCGCACCATGCGGACGATCCGCGAGTTCGAGGAGCGGCTGCACGTCGATTTCGCCAAGGGCGACATCCCCGGCTTCGTCCACCTCTATGCCGGCGAGGAGGCCTGCGCCACCGGCATCATGATGCACCTGAACGACAACGACCGCATCGCCTCCACCCACCGCGGCCATGGCCACTGCATCGCCAAGGGCGTCGACGTCCACGCGATGATGGCGGAGATCTATGGCCGTTCCACCGGCGCCTGCCGGGGCAAGGGCGGGTCGATGCACATCGCCGACCTGTCCAAGGGCATGATGGGCGCCAACGGCATCCTGGGCGCCGGTGCGCCGCTGATCTGCGGGGCGGCGCTGGCGGCCAAGGTGCGCGGCGACCGCGGCGTCGGCATCACCTTCGTCGGCGACGGCGCGTCCAACCAGGGCACCTTCCTGGAAAGCCTGAACCTCGCCGCGGTGTGGAACCTGCCGGTGGTCTTCGTGGTGGAAAACAACGGCTATGCCGAATCCACGGCGATGGAATGGGCGGTGTCCTGCGACAGCTACGTCGACCGCGCCACCGGCTTCGGCATGCCGGGCGTGACGGTGGACGGCACCGACTTCTTCGCTGTGTACGAGGCGGCGGGCGAGATCATCCGCCGTGCCCGCGACGGCGGCGGTCCGGCGCTGTTGGAATGCAACATGGTCCGCTTCTACGGCCATTTCGAAGGCGACGCCCAGACCTACCGCGCCAAGGGCGAGCTGGAGGCGATCCGCGCGACGCGCGACTGCCTGACCATCCTGTCGGAACGGGTGATCGAGGCCGGGGTGATCGGCCGCGACGAATTGCAGACCATCGACCGCGAGGTGAACGCGCTGATCGAAGACGCCGTGCGCGCCGCCAAGGCCGCCCCGCTGCCGGTGGCCGAAGACCTGCTGCGCGACGTCTACGTCTCCTACTGAGCCCATTCAAGAAACGCCAAACGCGGAGGAAACACATGTCCCGCAAGATCAGCATGAAGCAGGCGATCAACGAGGCCCTGGACCTGGAGATGCGCCGCGACCCCACCGTCATCGTCATGGGCGAGGACATCGTCGGCGGTACCGGCGCCCAGGGCGAGGACGACGCCTGGGGCGGCGTGCTGGGCGTCACCAAGGGGCTGTACGCCAAGCACGGCAACCGGCTGATGGACACGCCGCTGTCGGAATCCGCCTATATCGGTGCCGCCGTCGGTGCCGCCGCCTGCGGGCTGCGGCCGGTGGCGGAGCTGATGTTCCTGGACTTCATGGGCGTCTGCTTCGACCAGATCTTCAACCAGGCCGCCAAGTTCCGCTACATGTTCGGCGGCAAGGCGGAGACGCCGGTGGTGATCCGCGGCATGGTCGGCGCCGGCTTCCGCGCCGCCGCCCAGCATTCGCAGATGCTGACCCCGCTGTTCACCCACATTCCGGGGCTGAAGGTGGTCTGCCCCAGCAACGCCTATGACGCCAAGGGCCTGCTGATCCAGTCGATCCGCGACAACGACCCGGTCATCTTCTGCGAGCACAAGAACCTCTACGGCCTGGAGTGCGAGGTCCCGGCGGAGAGCTACGCCATCCCCTTCGGCGAGGCGAACGTGTTGCGCGACGGCGACGACGTGACCATCGTCAGCTATGGCCTGACCGTCCACCGCGCGATGGAGGCGGCGACGGCGCTGGCCAAGGACGGCACCGAGGCGGAGGTGATCGACCTGCGCACCCTGTCGCCCATCGATTGGGACACCATCGTCGAGAGCGTCGAGCGCACCGGCCGTCTGGTGGTCGTGGACGAGGCGCACCCGCGCTGCAACCTCGCCACCGACATCGCGGCCTTCGTCGGCCAGAACGCCTTCGGGGCGTTGAAGGCCGGCATACAGATGGTGACCGCGCCCCACACGCCGGTGCCCTTCGCGCCCTCGCTGGAGGATCTGTACGTCCCCAGCGCCGACAGCATCGCCAGCGCCGTGAAGCGCACCCTGTCGCCCAAGGGGGCGCGCAGCATCGCGGCGTGAGGTAGGCGCCGGCCTGAATGCCCCCTCCCTAACCCTCCCCCGCTGGCGCGGGAGAGGGAACTGCCGCCGCTTTGCGTAAGGCACCCTCTCCCGCGAAGCGGGGGAGGGCTGGGGAGGGGGCATCCCTAGCAAAACAAAAAATCCCCCAGGAGACCGAGTTCCATGTTGAACGAGCGCATCAAGCCCATCGTCATGCCGAAATGGGGCCTGTCCATGTCGGAGGGCAAGGTCACCGGCTGGCTGAAGCGGCCGGGGTCCACCATCTCCATCGGCGATGAGTTGCTGGAGGTCGAAACCGACAAGATCACCAACGTGGTCGAGGCGGGAGAGACCGGCGTCCTGCGCCGCGTGCTGGGCGAGCCCGGCACCGTCTATCCGGTCAAGGCGCTGATCGCCGTGCTGGCCGAACCCGACGTGCCGGACGACGACATCGACGCCTTCATCAACGCCTATGCCGTCCCGGTCACCGAAGGCGACGGCGAGGCGGATGCCGGCCCGCAATACCACACCGCCGAAACGCCGGCCGGCACCATCCGCTACGCCAAGCGGGGCGAGACTGGACCCACCATCCTGCTGGTCCACGGCTTCGGCGGCGATCTCGACAACTGGCTGTTCACCATCGACGCTCTGGCGGAGAAGGCTACCGTCTACGCGCTCGACCTGCCCGGCCATGGGCAATCCACGAAGCAGATCGCCGATGCCAGCCTGTCCGGCCTGTCGAAGGCGGTGCTGGGCTTCCTCGACACGGTCGGGGTGGAGCGCGCCCATTTCGTCGGCCATTCCATGGGCGGAGCGGTGTCGATGCGCACGGCGCTCGACGCGCCGGGCCGGGTGGCGTCGCTGTCGCTGATCGCGTCGGCCGGCCTCGGCGAGCAGATCGACCACGGCTATATCCAGGGCTTCATCGGTGCGACATCGCGCCGCGACCTTAAACCGGTCCTGGAGACGCTGTTCGCCGACCGCGGCCTTGTCAGCCGCCAGATGGTTGACGACCTCTTGAAGTACAAGCGTCTGGACGGCGTGGACGAGGCCCTGCGGGCGCTGTCGGCGTCGCTGTTCGCCGAGGGTCGGCAGGCCAGCGTGCTCGCCTCCGGAATCGCGGATGCCAGGACGCCCACGCTGGTCGTGTGGGGCGAGGAGGATCGCGTCATCCCCGCCGACCACGCCCAGGCGCTGGCCAACACGGCACAGGTCGCCGTCATCCCCGGCGCCGGCCACATGGTGCAGATGGAGGCGGCCGGCAAAGTGAACGCGCTGCTGAAGGACCACATCGCGAAAGCGGACTGAGGCCCGACCGGCCTCACCAATCCAACCGCCCTTCGGTTCCCGATCCACCCGCAACCGGCGCGCAGGCTATCCGCCAGCGCGCCGGCAGGAGACCGCTCATGCCTGATTTCAAGGACAAGAGCATCATCGTCACCGGCGCCGGCCGCGGCATCGGCGCCACCATCGCCAAGGCGCTGGCCGCCGACGGTGCCAGGCTGACCATCGCCGACCGCACCGAGGCCGACGCGCAACAGGTGGCCGAGGCAATCCGCGCCGCCGGCGGCGCGGCAATCGCCGTCACCGTCGATGTCCGCGACCGCGCCGCCGTCCGCCGTATGATCGACGAGACGGTGAAGGCCCATGGCCGGCTCGACGTCATCTTCAACAATGCCGGCATCGCCCAGACCAAGCCCTTCCTCGACATCACCGAGGACGACTGGCACACGGTCAACGACGTCAACGCGCTGGGCGTGCTGATCGGCATGCAGGAAGCGATCAAGACGTTCAAGAAGCAGGGTGGCGGCGGCAAGATCGTCAACACCGCCTCCATCGCCGGCAAGCAGGGCTACGAGCCGCTGGCCCATTACTCCGCCAGCAAGTTCGCCGTCGTGGCATTGACCCAGGCCGCCGCCCGCGGCTTCGGCAAGGACGGCATCACCGCCAACGCCATCTGCCCCGGCGTGGTGGCGACCGAGATGTGGAAGATCATCGACCAGGGTTTCCGCGACACCGGCATCACCAAGTCCGAGAACGAGGCCTTCGACATGTTCGCCGCCGGCGCCGTGCTGGGCCGGCCGTCGCGGCCCGACGATCTGGTCGGCGTCGCCCGCTTCCTCGCCTCGTCGGACAGCGACTTCATGACCGGACAGTCCCTGCTGGTCGACGGCGGGATGGTGTTCGCCTGATCGTCCCGACCGCTCGCCTCACAACGATAAAACCGGAGGACAACACCATGAGTGCCACGTCGATGAAGGCCGCCGTCTGGCACGGCCGCAAGGACATCCGGGTCGAGGACGTGCCGCTGCCGGGCGCGCCGCCCGCCGGCTGGGTGCAGATCAAAGTGCATTGGTGCGGCATCTGCGGGTCCGACCTGCATGAATATGTCGCCGGCCCGGTCTTCATCCCCGTCGATACGCCCCACCCGCTGACCGGGCTGAAGGGCCAATGCATCCTGGGCCACGAGTTCAGCGGCGAGATCGCGACGCTGGGCGAGGGCGTCACCGGCTTCGCGGTCGGCGATCGGGTGGCGGCCGACGCCTGCCAGCATTGCGGCGAGTGCTATTACTGCAAGCACGGCATGTACAACATCTGCGAAAAGCTGGCATTCACCGGCCTGATGAACAACGGCGCTTTCGCCAGCCTGGTCAATGTGCCGGCCGAGCTGCTCTACAAGCTGCCCGACGGCTTCCCGACCGAGGCCGGCGCCCTGATCGAGCCGCTGGCGGTCGGCATGCATGCGGTGAAGAAGGCCGGCAGCATCGTCGGCGAAACGGTGGTGGTGGTCGGCGCCGGCACCATCGGGCTGTGCACCATCATGTGCGCGAAGGCGGCGGGAGCCGGGCGGATCATCGTCCTTGAGATGTCCGCCGCCCGCAAGGCCAAGGCGCTGGAGGTCGGCGCCAGCATCGTGCTCGACCCCAAGGAGTGCGACGCGGTGGCGGAGGTGAAGGCGCTGACCGGCGGTTACGGCGCCGACGTGTCGTTCGAATGCATCGGCCACCGCGACACGGCGAAGCTCGCCATCGACGTGATCCGCAAGGCCGGCAAGACCGTTCTGGTCGGCATCTTCGAGGAGCCGAGTTCCTTCAACTTCTTCGAGATCGTCGCCACCGAGAAGCAGGTCATCGGCTCTCTCGCCTACAATGGCGAGTTCGCTGACGTCATCCGCTTCATCGCCGACGGCCGCATCGACGTGCAGCCGCTGATCACCGGCCGCATCACGCTGGACGACATCGTCAGCGGCGGCTTCGAGGAACTGGTCGCCCACAAGGACCGCAACGTGAAGATCATCGTGCAGCCGCAGGCGGCGCTTGCTGCGGCCGAACAGCCGGAGCTTGTTCACTGATGGCCCTGCCCGCGATGCACCTGAAGCCCGCCCGCCCGGAGCATCGGGCCGAGAAGCCGGCCTGGCTCCGCGCCCGCGCGCCCGGCGGTGCGGCGTTCGAGGACACGCAGTCGCTCGTCCGCCGCCACGGCCTGAACACGGTCTGCGAGGAGGCCGCCTGCCCCAACATCGGCGAGTGCTGGAGCAAGCGGCACGCCACGGTGATGATCCTGGGCAGCGTGTGCACGCGGGCCTGCGCCTTCTGCAACGTCGCCACCGGCCGGCCGGACGCGCTCGATCCCCACGAGCCGGACCGGCTGGCCGAGGCGGTGGGCGAACTGGGCCTAGCCCATGTCGTCATCACCTCGGTCGACCGCGACGATCTGCCGGACGGCGGTGCGGCTCATTTCGCCCGCTGCATCCGCCGCCTGCGCGACACCGCCCCCAGTACGACGGTGGAGGTGCTGACCCCCGATTTCCGCAACAAGGCCGGCGCGGTGGAGACGGTGGCAGACGCCCGGCCCGACGTCTACAACCACAATCTGGAAACCGTGCCGCGGCTCTATGCCGATGTGCGGCCGGGAGCGCGCTATTACGGGTCGTTGCGCCTGCTGGAACGCGTTAAGGACCGCGACCCGACCATCTTCACCAAGTCCGGCATCATGGTCGGGCTGGGCGAGGAGCCGGCGGAGGTCTTGCAGGTGATGGACGACCTGCGGGCGGCGGGCGTCGATTTCCTGACCATCGGCCAGTATCTCCGCCCCACCCCCAACCACCACCCGGTCGCCCGCCACGTCACGCCCGAGGAGTTCGAGCGCTACGGTACGGTGGCGCGGGCGAAGGGTTTCCTGATGGTATCGGCGACCCCGCTGACCCGCTCCTCCCACCATGCCGGGCGCGACTTCGAGGAGTTGCGGCGGCGGGCGGCGACAAAGGGCTGAGCATCGCTCTGATCCCGGCGGTTTTCGACGGGACCGCCGGTATCAGAGCGCGCGCTTCGGCCCGACCGCGACCCCGTCCGGCTGCGGCGGCTTCATCAGCTTGCAGTCGCTGACGCAATAGGTCTGCTGCTCGATCCGGCCACCGCAGGATTTGAAGCAGCCGTCGTAGTCGCTTCCACAGGAAAGACTGCTGGAACAGCTGATTTCCCGCTCGAAATCACTGAGCGTCTTCATCTTCTTCTTGTTGAAATCCTTCGGCAGTAATTTGAGATAGGCTCGATAATCGGCATGGGCGCGGGTCAGCCCCTCGGCCCGGCAGGTCTGAAGAGCCAGCTCCCTCGCCGAATC
Organism: Azospirillum oryzae; assembly: GCF_008364795.1. Lineage (GTDB taxonomy): Bacteria > Pseudomonadota > Alphaproteobacteria > Azospirillales > Azospirillaceae > Azospirillum > Azospirillum oryzae. The sequence continues at coordinate 898,010 of NZ_VTTM01000001.1, forward strand.
GCAGATGGATTGCGCCTGCTTGCATTGGGCGACACAGAGCTTTCCCGCCTCGCTGACCGGCGAGAAATAGGTCGTCGTCGTCTCGAAACGTGGGCCGCAACCAGCCATCCCGACCGCCAGCAGGCAGCCGAGCACAATAAAACGCGTCGTCATCGTGGATGCCCCGCCGTGGATTACTTTCAATCGACACGAACAGGGCGCCGATACAAAATAATCCACGTCATAGGCCGATTTCGCGAGAGCAGCACCTTACCCGGAAATAAGCCACCCAAAAAGCGACAGACAGAAGCGGATTACAGCTTCCAGGCAGTGCGCAAATCCGCGCTCAGGTCAAATGCTGCCTTTGCAGGTAGTCCTCGCTCTGCATCTCCAGCAGTAATGCCACCTATTTCTTGATCTGCTCCGCGGCATGCCCAATCCCGCACCAAGCCTGAAATTTTTTCGACACCTTCGACACTAAATAGCTGCTTTTGCTAGCTGATACTCGATTTTGTGACACTTGACAGTCGCCTGACCGTCTCGCCATACTGCGCCCCAAGATGACACCTCTCGCCACAAGCGGAAGCGTGCAGCCAATATCTGGTGTGACACCGCCTGTGACACGGAACGACCCGTGTCACAGACGGGGGCGTAGGGGGGTGACGATGGGCTTGCTTACCGACACGATGATCCGCAACGCGCGCGCCAAAACGGGCGATCGCCTCGTGCTGTCCGATGGCGGTGGTCTGGAACTGCAGGTCACGGCGAAGGGCGTGAAGTCCTGGTATCTCCGTGTGCGGGTCAAGAGCGAGGATGGTGGGACCGGCCTTCAGCGGCGTATCCCGCTTGGAGCCTATCCTGCCGTGTCGCTGTCCGATGCCCGCATTGAAGCGGCACGCATCCGCTCGGAGGCGCGGACCGGCCGTGATCCGAAGGCTGCGGCGGCACGCTCCTCCCTGGGGACTGGGAAGCCCAAGACGGTCGCGGCTGCCGCGAAGCTCTACAGCGACCATCTTGAAGCCGGCGGTCGGGCCAAGAGCTATGTATCGGAACGCTCCCGCCTCCTGACCCTCTACCTGCTGCCGAAGCTGGGCAAGCTGTCCCCGCAGGACGTCGATCGTGCCATGCTCTCGGCCGTCGTCGAGCAGGAGGCAAAGCGCCAGTTGAAGGCCAAGCAGAAGGGGGTCCAAGCTCGCAGGCTGGCCAGCGTCATCACGGCGATGTGGCGGTTCCTGGAGGATAAGGGCTGGCTGGTCCGCCGCGGCGAGGCCGATCGCCTGCTGGTATCGGTGGGCGCGGAACAGCCCCGCGACCGCGTGCTGTCAGACCAGGAACTCGGTAGTGTCGCCTTCGCCCTCGGCCTGCTGGACGGGAAGACCTTCTACGACCGGCAGGACAACGGCCATCGCCCGTCCGACAGGGGCACCCTCGACGCAATGGCGCTGGCGCTGCTGCTGGGGCTCCGCGGTGGCGAGGCGACGGCCCTTATGAGCGAGGACGTCGTAGACGATCCGGAGACCGGGATGACGATTCTGCGGATTGCCTCCCGCGGCGGCAAGACTGCAGCAGCGCGCCGGGACATCCCTCTTCCGCCCTTGGCCCTGAGCATCGTCCGCCGCCGTCAGAAACAGGCGAAGCACGGTCAGCTTTTCCCAACACCGAGCGGGAAGTCCGTCGACCGCCTGACGGTAAGCGGGTTGGGCTACGCCGCGTCGCAGCTGGCCGACAAGCTGGGCCATCGCGATGCGGAAGGGCGCAAGTGGACGACGCATGATCTGCGCCGAACGTTGGCCAGCATCCTGGGTGAGCGCGATGTCGTTGAGGCGGTTCAGAAGCGCATCCTCGGCCATGCAGGCGCCGATGTGACCAGCCGCGTCTATGACCGCAGCCGCCGGCAAAAGCAGATGCTTGAAGCGCTTACGACCGCCGAGACATGGATCCTGGAAAGGGCACGGGTAGCGGCGAAGGCGACGGACAAGGTGGTCGCGCTGACCGGGCGGTAAGGGGGAATTGCGGGGCCATAAACGGCAGCGGACTTACAGGGCCGCGAAGCTATGGCTGTCCCGTCAGGGACCTGCCGCCGGCTTTGTCGGCCAACCGACCGGTGCAGTTGCGCATCCGGCCAAAAATAACGTTAATTCAGTGTTGTTTTGGTGAAATTCCAGAGCAGCTTTTAGGTGGTTCCTGCTGTTGGATGCCAGTCCGATGCAGGTCCCATCTGGGTAACGACAAGACGACACCCCTTAGGGTGCTGTCGTCGTGTCGTCTATCCCTCCGCTGGAAGACGGCGGGACGACATCACGACAACTGGACATTCTTCGCGTCTTGTCCTGATGTCCGTTACTACGACTGAAGATGACCTAAACCGACAGCTCTTCCGGATTGCAGAGCCAGATACGATCGCTGCCGGTAGCAGCCAAAGCTGCCTTACGCAACTCCGCAACTACGCGCTGCCCCTGCTTAAGTTCCGTGTCCTTACGCTCCGCACCGATCACCCCCTGAGACTTCAACATCTCGTAGAAGTCAGCGATCCGGACGCTGGGCACCGGCGCAACTCCCCGGCTCGTCACAATGATTCCCTTATCGAACAAGACATTCCGGAGTGCCTGCAATTTCAGCGCGAGGTCGGTCTTCTTCTTCCGACTGCTGGCTGCGCCCTGATGGTCGCACGGCTCGACGACACAGCTCGTGACCGCCTCCCCGTGGCGGTTAATTCCCAGCTCGATCGTCTTCAAACCGTAGCCGAACGGCACGGGGATCGGGAGGTCGCGCTGCTTGGTCACCGTGATCGCCCCACCCTTCGCGCTTTCGGAGCGGGCAATCTCGATCATCGTATCCGTGGCGGCCCGGAGAAGAGAGTGGCCTCGGGCGCCCTTGGCCGGATCCTTACCGCAATGGTGGATGAGCAACAGGTGCGTGCCCGTCTCATCGCGGATGCGCCCCACATTATTGACCAGCGCCCCCATGTCGTCGCTGGCGTTCTCGTTCCCGCCGGCCAGCGCACGGGAGAGGGTATCGATCACGACCAGCTTAACCGGCTCGCCCAAGACGGCCGCTTCGTCCTGAATGAGGGCGATCAGATCATCGACATCGGCCTCAGGGTCCAGCAGGTTCACCGAGCTGGGCACCAAGCTGAAAGGCACCTCAAGTTCCGGCGCGAGGTTGTGATAGCGCTTGAACGCCTCGATGCGGTTGAGGGCGCCGCTGCCGCCTTCGGCCGCGACGTAGATCACCCCTCCTTTCTCGACCCGTCGCCCATGCCAGGGCCAGCCTAGCGCGACATGAAGGGCCATATCGAGGACGACGAAGGTCTTGCCCACATTGGAGTCGCCGTAGAAGACCGACAAGGCGGTCGTCGTCAGCAGCCCCTGCACAAAGTCATCGGTGTCGATGCGGGCATGCAGCTCCGAAAACCGGAACCGCGTCAGCTTCGTGTTCCGCGCCCCTTCCAGATTGGAAGGAGGCGCCATGCCCGCTTCTTCGGCGGTCGGCACGAACGGCACCGCCGCCGCCAGACCGCGCCGCACGCCATCCGCACCATCCCGCACATGGATGTCCAGCCAGTCGACCTTCTCGCCAGCGCCGCCCGGCAGGGCGATGCTGACCGGCACACGATCGCGCAAGGACAGGCCGAGCTTGCGGGCAGCCATCTCTCCGCGGTGGCTGGGCCGCTTGCCCGGCGCAGCCCCGTCGTCGCGGTCGGCGGCCACCGTGACCAGCTTGGTCGCCGGCCACGGCCGGAACGCTTCCATGCCGCCGGCCGAGATGGCCGCCACAACAGCGACATGGCCGATACCGACAGCCGGCGTCATGGCGTAGGCGATCGCGGCGCCGGTTTCGATCCCCTCGCACACGTAGACGTGCTCGGCGCCCTTCGCATCGCCCCAGACGACGCCACAGCCGGAGGTGCTGGCCGAGCCTTCCGGCACGCGGACCGACTTCTTCGAATCGCGCCCGTCCAAGTCGGCCTTTCCGCGCCCGCCGTCGGCGAGGTAGATGCGCATCGCGTGGACGCGGCCATCAGCGGCGACGGTTTCGTAGATCGCGCAGGGCGGCTGGGCCACGAGGACGGGCTTAGCGCTGCCGACGGGCGGCGGGTCGTAGTAGCCCAGCGCCTTGTGGCCGGCGAACCGCGTGGAGGGCATCAGGACGTCGCCGGCCGGCACATGGAGGCGGTGCGCCAGATAGGTCAACGGCAAGCTGTCGTCACGGTTGCCGTCCGGCGGGGCGAGGAGGTCCTCAACGCGGCGGCGATGGGTGCCCTGACGGTCGGACTTCCCCCGGATGAGGTCGGAGCGGCCGATGGCTTCGGCGACGAAGTGCTTGGCGGCTTCGAAGTCGACACCGTTCATGCCCTGCACCACGTCGAAGATGTCGTGGGCGGTGCGGCAGGAGCAGAACGCCTTCGCCTGCTGGTCATCCCAGCGGAAATCATTCTTGCCGCCGTGGTCCGGGTAGGGGCAGTCGATGTGCGAGCCACGCCCGGCTTGCCAGTTGATGCGGAGAGCGGCCAGGACGGCGTGCTCGTGATGCAAAACGGCCGCCTTGATGGCGGCCGTCTCGATGAAGTTGTGGGAAGCCTCGTGGCTCATTTGGCGAAATCCCGAGCGTAGGCGGCATCGGATTTCAGGAGCGCCAGTTCGAAATGGGTCAACTCTTCCGGGAAGGGCTTCCCCACATCTTCCAGCAGCTGGTAGCGCTTACGGACCCAGACGGTCGTATGCATACGGACCTCGCTCTCGGCCCAGCCCTGGCCGGCCGGGCGCGACGACGGGTGGCTCATCTTGCCGTTGATGATCACGTCGTCGTTATCGGTGGTCTTGAATTCCCACACGGCGACGAAAGCCTGAGAGGTCATCACGCGCCCTCCCCACGGAAGGCCGCCACGCCGCCCTGGCGGCAGCGCTTGGTCCAGGACTTGATGTCCGAGGTGGCATAGATGATCCGGCGGGAGGCGACGCGGAGGAAGGCCGGGCCGTTGCCCTCGGTGCGGAAGCGCTGGAGGGTGCGGCGCGACAGGCCGAGCAGCTTGGCCGCCTCCTCCTCGTTCATGTAGATCTTGGTGTTCATGGAACTTCCTGTCTCATTGAGGTCGCCAATTGCGACAGGAATGATTTACCGGCGCCTCCTGGCGGCCGGACGGGGAGTTAATTCCCCGATTTTGAAGCCATTAACTCCCCTACCGGGCTGATTTCGCCAGATCTTCCAGCGCATTCTTGACTTTGCCGCCCAACTGAACCCCATCGTAGCCGGCCAACAGTGGCACCGTCTCCGCGATGAAGCGTACAAACGGGCCATCACGGTCGTTGGAATCGGGTATGGAACTGGTCCCCGCCTTCTGCCCCGGCAACAACTGCGCCCAGGTCTCCGCCATGCAATGGACGAGCATGAGGAACCTGTGATCCGGCTTGCGGCCCTTCTGCGCTGCTTCTTGGGCCAACACGTCGATGGCACCGGCCATAGGGGCTTGGAGGTCACTTAGCGCCTCGATCGCGGTACGCAGATATGAGGCAGACCGGCTTGGTGCGCTCACGTCATCCGCGGCGCTGTCATCATCCTCCGCCTGCGACCGTTCCGCCAACTCGACCCGATGCAGGGCCATCGAGTTTTGCATTTCGCACAGCAGCGGGAGCAGCTTTTTAATCAGTTCGGCCACTTCCGTAAGGCGCTTGCGGTCGTGGGCGCTGCGATCTTCCTGCGAGGTTCTGTAGGCGTTGATCGCCTCGCCGACGCCCTTGGCCATCATGTCCTTCTCCACAGCCGTCAGCGACTCGCCCTTCGCCGCGGCGACAACGGCTTCGCATCCGGCGATGACCTTGTCCCACGCGCGACCCTGCTGGTCATGGCTGCCCCCGCCCGCAGCTTGGTCGTCTGGTCGTGTCGCCATTCCCCATACCTCGCATGTTGCACGCCGCCGGCTCCACGAAGGCTGACCGGCGAGGGGCAAACATATCGGCGTATGCGACGGCGGGACAAGCGGGAGGCGGCGTCGGGCAGACGCCTATGCCGGCCAGTACAGGCGCTTCAAGGGCAGCAAGCGCTTGGAGTCGACATCCAGTCCGTCGTAATGCTCCAGCGCCAGGGCGACGAGGTCGTCGAGGTCCAGCAGCGACAAGGGGATGGGCGCCCGGTCGGCCTCGTACTTGGCGTCGCGGGCGAAGCCGCCGGTGGAGACGTAAAGGCCGCGGTCGCCGGGGCGCCGGCCGCCGAGGAAGGAGCGCACGGACGGTGCACCGATGGGGCCGGAGCGGTGCTTGACCTCGACGAAGATGCGGGGGTCCTCCAGCCCCAGCCCGTCGGGCGAGGCGAAGATGTCGCGGCCACGGTCGGGGCCAACCGGCGACACGCGCGTCTTGTAGCCCATCGCCCGCAGCAGGCCGGCAACGAACAACTCCATGTCGCGCGGGCTGAGCTTCACCAGCCGGTCCTTGATGAACTCCAGCGCCTTCGCTTCCAGATCCTCGAACAGGTCCTGCTCGGCCGCGGCCTCCGCCGTCGGGTCGGCGATAGTGACGACATCGAGGTCGGCACCGTCCTGCACGGCACCACCCGCCTGCTTGGCCGCCGGAGCGTCCGGGCCGGCCAGCGCGGTGTCGATTTCGGCGGCCGTCTCCGCCGGCACCTGGAAGACAGTGGTCACCGATCCCAGCGAGTTCTTGGCGGAGACGCCCAGCACATCCCGCGGAACCGACCCGCCCCAGGTCACCGGCCGGACATTGGGGTAATCGGGGTCGAAGGTCGGCTCATGGGCGTAGGGTCCGGTCACGGTGCCGACATGATAGACGCGACCGTCGGGGTCATAGGAGATGACGCGGTCGCCGACCTGGATGTCGCTGCGGAAGCGGTGGAGCTGGCCGGCATTGTTGCCGACCTCATAGACGTTCCAGTCCGGCCAGCGGGTCCGCACCAGCGCCACCATTGCCGGCCGGTCGGCAACTGCCGCCAGCGAACCGAGTTCGGCCCAGCCGATGGCAACCCGCCCGGCGGTGCGGAAGCGGTCGATCAGCGCACCGCGCTTTCCGGCGCGGACCATCCAGGTCTTGGGAGGCATGCGGGGGCTCTTGCAGACGGGAGACATGACGGGATGCGCAGGACGGGCGGGATACGGTCAGCCGCCGCCGCCCACTTTCGGCCGCCGCCCACGGCGGGGGGCTGGTCCGGCCGCCGCCCGTTCGGCGCGGATGCGCTCCAGCAGGACGGAGGCTGGCTCGTCGTTCGGGTCCTGCGGCACCAGTTCGCCGCGGAACGCCTTGGCGAGGATGGATTGGTCGAGGGTGGCAAGGCGGCCACGCTGTTCGCCGGCCATGCGCTTCAAGCTCTCTATGGCGGCAAGGCGTCGCTCCAGCACCGCAAGAATTGCAGCGATTTCGGCTTTGGAAGGAAGGGGAATGGAGAGACGACGGATGCTGTCCTGCCCGATGTTGCGCATCGACATCTGATTGCCGCTGCTTCGCGCTTCGATTTGCCGTCGTCCTTCCGGCGAACGCAGGAACCACAGAACCCACCGCTTTACATCGTCCGATGCAAAGATGAATCGGAGAACCTTATCTGTCAGATACAGCTCTTTGTTGAATTCATCGACGATCACGCATGCCCCGACAAGCTCGATGGTATTCGCGCGGCTGAATAGGAAATCGCCTTCGGCGATCCGCGCGTCGGGGTCCAGCAAGGCGCGGTCGGTAACGGTCTTGCTCTCATCCTGATCGAACTTTCCCCAGGTCACCGCGCTGATCTTGATGACACCAGCTTCATCATCGGCAGGGGGCCGTTCCTCGCAGCGGAAATTCTTTCCAGACTGGATGCCGACCAGCAGGGCGTCCAGGGTCGTCACTGCCCACCCGGAAGGAACCGGCAACGGATCTTCAACGGCAAGCGGAGCACGGCAGGGACCGCGTCCGAACTCCGGCCATCGAGCGGAGCGCTTCTCGGCAAGATGCCGTAGTTCCCCCTCCACATCCGTACCGATCGTCTCAGCCCGCCAATCCGCAGTCAAATCGCCGCGGAAGGCGGCGGCGAGGATGGATTGGCGGTAGCGGTCAATCAGGGTCGGCAGCGTGTCCAGCGCCTCACGCGCCCGGCGCGACCGGGTCACCAGTGCTTCGATCTTCTCGACGATGCGGCGTTGTTCGGGGAGAGGAGCCAACGGCACCTCAAACTCCGCTAGGTTACCAAGTGTAACCGTTTTCTGCGCTACACCTCGGGCAACAGCGTCGGCCCTCTTACGCGCCTCCGGGCTATTCAGCCATCGCGCCAAGAATTCCGCATCGACAATCTTAGAATTCGGCTTTATGTGAGCAATATGACGCTGAAATGCGAATGGTCGATCATCGTCAACCGCTACAGCGGTGCCGTATGACCCAACTGCAGAATATAATACGTCGCCACGTTCTGGCCGTACACGCGCGGTTAATGCCGCATAGGTATCATGCGAAATCCATTTCTTGACCGCCTGCCATTCAATTTTTCCGCGAATTATGTTGCTGATTACTAAGAATGGGATACCATCCGCCTCAAACTTCGGCGATTGATGCGTCCCATCGGTAATCTTATCGCAAATAGTGCTCATCGGGGCGGTCTCCCACCCCGTTGGCAAATTCCGCCCGCTCATTCCGCCGCCTCCGCTACGGCGCCATCCGCCTCCTCGTCACCACCCAGCAAGTCGGCCAGCGCCTCCATCTCCTCCAGCGCCACGCGCAGGGTGTCGATGATGTCGGCAGCGATCACGTCCGGTTCGGGCAGTTCGGCTTCGGCGCTCTCGTCGCGCAGCCAAGTGAGGTCCAGGTTGTCGCCGCGCGCGGCGATCTGGTCGCGGGTGAAGCGGCGGAAGCGGCCCTGTTCGCCTTCGTCCACGCGGGGCGCCTTGCCCAGCGGGTCGGCGCCGTAGGCTGTCTCAAAGGCGGCGAAATGCTCGCGGGTCAGGGGGCGGGTCTTGCCGAACTGCGGCATGTTGGACCGCATGTCATAGACCCAGACCTCGCCGGTGTTGCCCTTGTCGCTGCGGCCGCGGGTGAAGAACAGAACGTTGGTCTTGACGCCCTGACTGTAGAAAATGCCGGTCGGCAGGCGCAGGATGGTGTGCAGGTCGCACTTGTCCATCAGATCGCGGCGGATGTCGCGGCCGGCATTGTCCTCGAACAGCACATTGTCCGGCAGCACCACGACGGCCCGCCCGCCGGGCTTCAGCCCCCGGTAGATGTGCTGGAGGAAGGCCAACTGCTTGTTCGAGGTCGGATAGGTGAAGTCGTCGCGGCTCGGCAGGCCGCCGCCCTTCTTGGTGCCGAAGGGCGGGTTGGTCAGCATGACGTTGACCTTCGGCAGCCGCGCGCCCTGCTCCGACAGCGCGTCGCCAAGCTGAAGGTCGCCGGTGACGTCGTGCAGCATCAGGTTCATCAGGCCGAGCCGGTGGGCGTCCGGCACCAGCTCCATGCCGACGAAGGCGTGATGGCGCTGGAAATACTGCTCCGACTCGCTCAGGTCCCACAGGTCGTTGGTGTGCGCCTTGACCCAGCGGTCGGCGGCGATCAGGAAGCCGCCGGTGCCGGCCGCCGGATCCTGCACATACTCGCCCGGCTGCGGCTTGACCAGCGCCACCATGCTGTCGATCAGCGGACGCGGGGTGAAATACTGGCCGGCGCCCGACTTCTTCTCCGTCGCATTGCGCTCCAGCAGGCTCTCATACATGTCGCCCAGCCCTTCCTGGCGGGCGGAATACCAGTCCATCCCCTCGATCGCCTCAACCAGCGCCTTGAGGATGCGCGGCTGGCGCAGGCTGGTCTGGGCGTTCTGAAAGATCGACTGGACCTGCGCCGAACCGTAGGTGCCGAGATGGATCAGCATCTCCTTGTAGAAGGTCAGTTGCTCGACGCCCTGCCGGCCACGGACATCGCCCCAGCGGTAGCCGGGCGGCAACTGCTCCTCCGCCCCCGTCTCCTCCGCCATCTTCAGGAAGATCAGGTAGGTCAGCTCGGTCACATACTGGTGATAGGTGATGCCATCATCCCGCAGGATATGGCACAGCCCCCAGAGCTTGGAGACGATGTCGTTGGTGGCGTTCATTTTCCATTCCTAATGGAGTTGATTATTCCTTTTATTGACTCCACCATTTGTCGATCGCCTTCCACATGCATTTCTTCACGCCTTAAATCGATTGTTGATTGCCCTTTTTCGATAACGAAATTCCTTTCAATCGAAGCTATTTTTTCTGCAACTGATTTTACCAGATCAGAATTACCTGACATGAGCGATGCAGAAAGAGCTGAGGCAAGCGCGTCCAAATTTGATATTTCATTCTGGAAGTACCTAATTTCGTCGAAACCTCGACGGTACAGCTTAAGAAAAAAGAACGCCACCACCTCGACAAAAATCCCAAGGACCGTTTTGGGAAGAAAAGCAATAATGATTGTTATTTCTGGAGTAATTTTTGTCGAATCTCGACTGACCAAATCAGTCATGTCAGGCCCACCGAAAACAGCAGAGCCAATAATAAATATTCCAATGATGGCCACCAAAGACCCAAATATCAGATTTGTGCTCGTACGGCCAGCACTCCTATTCACTTCAAATGCAAGTCTTCGTGATGCATTTTGCAAGGGCAATACACAGACATCAACCATTTCTTTTTTTTTGGCATTCTCAACATTATCTCTGCTTTCGGCCGAAAATGTACTTTCGAATGATTTTTTAATAATTTCCAAAAGATTTTCGCCGTCACCCGCTTGTATGGTTACATTATTTGCCTCAATCTCCTTGATCGCCACCTTGATTTCTTCAAGATCGCGCGACAACTCGGCATAGTTGTTTTCAATATAGATGCTACTGTTGTTTGAGCGCGATAGTGTGCTTTCTTTGATTAACGACGAAAATATTCCGGCCAAGCCGAAGCCAGCCGAAACCAGACTCAGCACACTTATAACTATAAAATGATTATCCGATCGAGAAAATGCTCCGCCGTTTACAACACCGTAAAACCCAAGAAGAACAAGAATCATAAATATGATTTGCTTGCTTGGCTTTGATGTCAAAATACCCAAGAGGGCATTGCTTTCACTGCTCATCATTATGTTCCTATTGATTAAGCCGCGCTGTCCCAAATTTCACTTCGAATTACCTGTATCAACTCACCAAGATTTCCTTCGAACACCCGGTCCAATCGCGAGAACCCTCCGCCCTGCTGGCGAAATTCGCCCTGATCGAGCGTATCGCGATCGATCACGATTTCCTTCTTCAGGTGCCGAGCGATCCGTTCCAGCCAATCGCGCTGCGCCTTCGTCCAAGGCCGGCTGGATAGCACTCGGCGCATCGCCCGGTCCACCCGCTCGTCATAGGGCACCAGTGCGTCGCCCAGCGCGGCGCGGCGGATGTAGCCGATCACCGACGCGGCGATGTCGGCATTGTCCATGTCGCGGAAGGCCGCCCGCAGCTCCGCCTCGCCGAAGCCATCGCGTTCCAGCAGCAGGCGGACCTCGCGCAGTTGGGCGCGGGTCAGCTCGCGCGGGGCGTTGGCGACGGCATTCAGCGCCGGCACCCGGTTCATGTTCTCATCCAGATAGCGGCGGAAGCTGGCGATGTAGTCCTCCGGCCGGGTGATGTTAGCGCCGTAGCCGGTTTCCTCGTGCCGGAACTCGTCGGTGCCGTCATAGAGCGGGACATGGATCGGGTCGTCGCCGATGCGGGTGTCCAGCAGATCCATCAGCGCCCGGTGGTCGATCAGGATGCGGGCGGCCTCCTCCGGCGCCGCATCACGCAGGCGACGGACGAAAGTTTCGGAGTCGGTGCCGGCAAGGTCGCGGAAACGGCGCTTGCCCGCCTCGGTCAGCCGGCGGCGCTTGCGGTGCAACTTGGCGACGATCTGGCCGACCAGCCAGCGCGCCTGCTGCCGACGCCGCTCGGCGGCCTGGGGGTCCTCCGGTGCGGGTGCCGGCACGTCATCCGGGCCGAGGAACGGGGCCTGCCCCTCCTCCGCGAAGCCGGTCAGCGGAAGCGCCGGGGGCGGCGGCTCCTGCGTCGGCAGGGGCGTGCGGGTCGCCTCGGCCAGTTCCTCCATCAGCGTGGCGAAGGTGATGTTCGGGTTGGTCACCACCGGCCGCATCTGCGACATGACTTCCATCGCCGCATAGATGCCGACGGCGTCGAAGATGCGGAAGGCGGTCTTGTGGCGGCCGGGACCGAACAGATCCTCGCACAGGCGGGTGCCGCGGCCGATCATCTGCTCGTACAGGATGCGGCTGTTGACCCGGCGGATGAAGACGAGATTGACGATTTCCGGCACGTCGATGCCGGTGGTCAGCAGGTCGACGGTGACGGCGACCTTCGGCAGCTCCTCGTTCTTGAAGCGGCGGATTTGCCGCATTGGGTCGTCCGACCGGCCGGTGATTTTGGCGACGGCGTCGTTGTCGATCCCGCCATAGCGGTCGGCGAAAGCGGCCCGCAGGGCGCCGACCACGGTTTCGGCATGCAGGTCGGTCGCGCAGAAGACCAGCGTCTTGCCCGGCAGGCTGGGGTCGATGTGGCCGGCCAGCCACTCGGCGATGACCCGGTTGAAGTCGCGGGTCAGGACGCGGCGATTGAAGTCCTGAACGTCATAGCGGACCTCGTCCGGCAGGTGGATCAGGTCGAGTTGGCCGGTGCGAGTGTCCAGCACGTCCACCGCGGCCCCGGCATCCCAATGGATGCCCTCCTGGCTCAGGGCGGTGTGGGCGCGGATGGGCGGCTCATGATCGACCAGCCAGCCGTCGATGACGGCCTCCTGGTAGGTGTAGTGGATAACCGGCTCGCCGAAGATGTCGACGGTGTGCAGGGCCGGGGTCGCGGTCAGGCCGATCCTCACGGCGTCGAAGCGGTCGAGCACGCGCCGGTACTTGGAGATGTAGTCGCCCTGGTCGCGGAAGCTCAGCTCCTCGTCGCCCATCTCGCGGTCGAGCAGATAGCCGCGATGGCATTCGTCGACGACGATGCAGTCATACTCGTCGATCGGCGGCGGGGCGTCGCTGCCCAGGATGCGCTTGACCAGCGATTGGACCGTCGCGATGTGCAGTTTGGTTTCGGCATCCGGGACGATGTCGCCCAGCTCCTTGACCTGGAAGATGTCGGCGAAGACCTGCTGCTGCTCCATACGCGTTTCCTTGAACGCGTTGCCGGCCTGCTCGCCCAGAGCGGTGCGGTCGACCAGGAACAAGATGCGGCGGAAGCGCTGGGCCTTCAGCAGGCGATAGACCAGCGCGATACAGGTCTTGGTCTTGCCGGTGCCGGTGGCCATGGCAACCAGGATGTCGCGCCGTCCGGCGCCGATGGCGGCCTCGACGGCCCGGATGGCCCGCTCCTGATAGTCGCGCAGCGGGAAGTTATAGCCGAAGGGGTCGCGGGCTAGCCGGTCCTGCGCGGCCCGCGGATCGTTGCGTAGCGCCTCCAACAGGCCGGCGGGGGTGTACCAGCCGTCGAGCGCCTTGGCATGGTTGTGCGGATGGCGGGCGTCGCGGAACCAGACGCCCGACAGCTCCTCGAATTGGCGCAGAAAGGGGCGGCCGTTGGTCGAGAACAGGAAGGGCACCGGGAAAAGCGCGTCGCCCTCCCCCCACGGCCCTTCGGCCGGCGGCACCTCGTCGGCGCGGCGGACATAGCCGCGGCTGTAGCGGGCCGCCCGCTCGATGTACTCGGAGGCGTTGGTGTTGCGGCGCTTCGCCTCGACCATGCCGACGATGGTCAGGCCGACGAACAGGGCGTAATCGGCCCGCCCGTCCGCCGTGGGCCATTCGGCGATGGCGAGGTTGCGGCCCTTCTGGGGGCGGGTGCCGGCGGCGTAGCTCAGCGTTTCGCTGTCGGCTTCCCACCCGGCTTCGCGAAGCTGGGCGTCGATCAGGCGGCGGGTTTCGCGCTCGTCCAGGTCGATGCCCTGCCCGACCTCCTGCGCCAGCTCGACGGTCTGCTGGATGGCGTGCGCCGGCATGGCGGCGGCCAACGCCTGGACGCTGGTCAGCAACTCGGCTTCCAGGCGGGCACGGTCAGCCTCGACCTGCTGGGCCAGCCGCTCCCACTCCAACCGGTCCGCCTCGGCCTTGGCGGCGCGTTCCTCCGCGGTCAGGCGGCGCTCGGCCTCGGCCTGCGCTTCGGCCGCCATGCGCTCGTGGGCCGACTGCTGCGCCTGGAGTTCGCCGCGCAGCCGGTCCAGCTCCGCCTTCATGGCGGCGCTCTCGGCACGCGGATCGCGCGGCGGCACGAAGGGGCCGGGGTTGAAGGCGCGGTCACCGGTGACGGTGCGATGGAACCAGACGCCAAGCGTCCGACCATGCTTCAGGCAGGACAGCGCTGTCGCCTGATCGCCGCCAAGGTCATGGTTGGCGGCGTTGCCGGTCTTGCGGATGTAGTGGAACAGGTCGCCGACCTCGCGCGGCAGCGCGCCACGGTCGCGCAGGCGGCGGAGCAGCTGGTCCTGCGTCTCCTCCGGCGAGGTCCACATGCCGAGCTTGGCGGCCGTCAGCTGGGCCAGCAGCTCGGCGAACTGCCGCATCTTGAGGATCGCGGTGTTGGCGTCATCCGCGAAGAAGCGCTCACCGAGCGCACCAAGCCGTTCAAGCTGGACGCTGTGTTTCGCGAGGAAGCTGAAGTTGGCTGACCGGCTCACCATTCACCTCATGCAAGCGCTCAAGCTTACACGTCATGGCGGACCCTGTCACCTTGCGGCGTCGACCTGTGGTTGGGTCGTATCGGCGCCGGAACGGTCGGCGCATCAGAGGCGGGTGCGCCGGCGTCGGCGAGGGGCACCCTTCCTCCGCCGTGACACGGCTGTGACACCGCGCGCGTGCGAGCGCTCCAGACCTATGTCAAATGCTGCCTTTGCAGGTAGTCCTCGCTCTGCATCTCCATCAGCCGGCTCACCGTGCGCTCGAACTCGAAGGCGTGGGTACCCTCGGGGTAGAGGCGTTCGGGCGGGCCTTCGGCGGCGATGACGACGTTGACCTTGTGTTCGTACAGCGCGTCGATCAGCGTCATGAAGCGCTTGGCTTCGTTGCGCAGTTCGTCCTTCATTGTCGGGACATGGCCGATCAGGACCGTGTGGAAATGGGTCGCGATAGCCAGATAGTCGGCCGCCCCCAGCGGCTTGCCGCACAGGTCCCAGAAATCGACCCAGGCCACGCATTTCGCGGCGCGCGCAATTTCCACTCGACGGCCCTGCACCGTCAGGTGGCAGGGTTCGCCCGCCGCGCCGCCGGTCAGGTCTGAGAAGGCCTTGGCAAGGGCGGCGTCCGACGCCGCGCCCAGCGGGTGGTGGTAGATCGGCACGCCCTTCAGACGGTCCAGACGGTAGTCGGTCGGGCCGTCCAGCGACAGGATGTCCAGCTTCTCCTTCAGGAGCGCGATGAAGGGCAGGAACAGCTCGCGCTGGAGCCCGTCTTTGTACAGCATGTCCGGCGGCCAGTTGGAGGTCGCCACCACCACGACGCCCAGGTCGAACAGGTTGGTGAACAGCCGGCCGAGAATCATCGCGTCGACGATGTTGGTGACGTGGAACTCGTCGAAGCAGAGCAGCCACGCCTCGTCGGCCAGCGCGCGGGCCAGTTCGGGCAGCGCCTCGTCCGGGCCGTCGCCTTTTCCCTTGCCGGATTGGCGATGGTCGTGGATGCGCTGGTGGATCTCCAGCATGAACTCGTGGAAATGGACGCGCCGTTTCTTGTCGACCGGGGCGGTCTCATAGAACAGGTCCATCAGCATCGACTTGCCGCGCCCGACGCTGCCGTAGATGTACAGCCCCTGCGGCGCGGTGGAGGCGATGTCCGGCGGCGGCGGCGTGGCGCGGCGGCGGCCCAGACCGAACCGTTCCAGCCATCCCCCGCCGGCCGGCTTGTCGTCGCCGGCGGATTGCGGCTGATAGCCCTTCAGCGCCTGATACAGGCTTTGGAACTTCTCCGCCGCCAGTTCCTGGTCGGGATCGGGGCGAAGCGTGCCGCTGCCGCGGCGGGCGCGGTAGAGCGAAAGCGGTCCGTCGGTCATGGGAATATGGGCGATCCGGCTGCCAAGATGGTCCCTTACCTAGCGGATGGAGCCGTTCCCGGCAACCGCCGACAGGAAGGCGGGAAGGGAATGGCAGGGTGGCGCAGGGCGCCATGAAAGCCACTGAGACGGCCCCCGGGACGGGAACGCGGCGGCGCGGCATCTGCGCGCATCGGCAATCCCCATGTTTCAGTCCAATTACACTTTCTTTAGGGTAACGGTTCATTTAGTCAACACGGGCCGTCCGGCCGCAAGCCCCCACTGGAAGCCGCAACGCCGATGCCCGTCCCCGGGTCCGCCTCTCCGCCGCTGCCCCGCTCCACCGCCGGTCTGGCGCAGGCGCTGCGTGGCCGTTTGGGGTCGGTGCGCTTCCTGATGACCGCCTCCGGCCTCGCCTTCATCCTCGTGGTCAACGCGCTGATCGGCTATGGCATGCTGCTGGGCCGGCGCGAGGCGCTGGATGCGGGGGAACGCGCCACCCGCGATCTTGCCCGCATGCTGGAATCGCAGACACTGCGCACCGCCTTTTCGGTCGACCAACTGCTGCGCGATCTCGCCTTCGCGCTCGATACGCTTCCGGACGGCACCCGGCGCGGCAGCCCGGCCATCCACGACCATCTGCGCGAGCGGCGCGATTCCTTCGCGGAACTGGCCGATCTGGTGGTGGTCGGCGCCGACGGCCTCGCCCTGCACCATTCGGCCGAGGCGCCTTTGCCGACGGTCACACTGTCGGACCGCGCCTATTTCGCCGGGCCGCGCGACGGCGCCGGACAGGGGCTGCATGTCGGCGCCCCCATCGCCAGCCGGGTGAGGACCGGGACGCGGATCATCCCCTTCAGCCGGCGCTGGACGGATCGCAACGGCGGCTTCCGCGGCGCACTGGTCGCCATGGTCGACCCGAACCGGCTGGCGGCGACGCTGGAATCGCGGGACATCGACCGCAAGGGCAGCGTGATCCTGGCGCTGGCGGACGGTACGGTCCTGCTGGACCGGCCGCCGGGCCACGATGCGCCGGCCCGGGTGACCGACTGGCCGGCCGTCTGGCAGGCGTTGGCGGCGCATGACGAGGCCACCATCCGCGACGTCATGCCGGGTTCAGACGCCGCCGGTCCGCAGCCCGGGGTCGACAGCCTGGTCAGCGTGCGGCGGGTGCAGGGCTATCCCTTCGTCATCGTGGCGACGTTGCCGGTGGGGGCGGCGCTGGCCGAATGGCGGCGCGACACGGCGGCCTGGACCGCCATCGGCACGGTCATGACCATCGCCATCGCCCTGCTGACCGCCTTCGTCGTCCGCCAGCATGCCCGGCGGGAGGAGGATCAGGCCCGGCTGGCCCGCGCCTCGCGCCGGATCCGCGGCATCCTCGATTCCATGCTGGATGCGGTGGTGACCTTCGACAGCGCCGGGCGCATCGTCACCTTCAACCGGGCGGCCGAGATGATGTTCGGCGTTCCGGAGCGCGAGATGATCGGCCAGCCGATCGAGGCGCTGATCCCCGACGCCCGCGGCGGCGCCAACGACCGCGACCTGACCGCGCTGCGCCGCGACGGCCATGCCTTTCCGGTCGGCTTCACCGTCAGCGATTTGCGGTTGGGCGGCAGCCCCTGCGCCGCGGCCTCCTACCCGGCCTCCGTCGGCGCGCTGCGTCCGGACGAACCGCGCATCTACGTCGGCGTCATCCGCGACATGACCCGCCGCAAACAGCAGGAGGCGGAACTGATCGCCTCCAAGACGCAGGCGGAACTGGGAAACCGGGCGAAGAGCGAGTTCCTCGCCAACATGAGCCACGAGCTGCGCACCCCGCTGAACGCCATCATCGGCTTCGCCGAGGTGTTGGACAGCGAGTTCTTCGGCGCGGTCAACGAGCGGCAGAAGTCCTGCATCGCCGACATCCACGACAGCGGCCGGCATCTGCTCGACATCGTCAACGCCGTGCTTGACATGTCGAAGCTGGAATCCGGCCAGTTCGAGCTGTGCGAGGAGGCGGTCGAGGCGCATGAGGCGGTCGGGCAATGCCTGATGATGGTGCGTGACCGCGCCGCCGCCGGCGGGGTCGCCATCCACAACGAGGTGACGGCCGCCGTCGCAACCCTGTGGGTCGACCGCCGGGCCTTCAAGCAGGTGATCCTGAACCTGCTGTCCAACGCCGTGAAGTTCACGCCCGGCGGCGGAAGCATCACCATCACCGCCGGTCTGGACGGGGACGGCGGCTTCGCGTTGACGGTGGCCGACACCGGGATCGGCATCCCGCACGACTTCATGGCCGACCTGTTCCAGCCCTTCCGTCAGGCGGAGAATGCCGCGAACCGCAGGTACGAGGGCACCGGGCTGGGCCTGTCGATCTCGAAGAACTTCATCGACCTGCATGGCGGAACGCTGACCTGCCGTAGCGCGCCGGGGGCCGGGACCGCGATGACGGTTTGGCTGCCGGCGGAACGGGTGATCGATCGCGCGATCAAGATGGACAGCCACGCCGCGCCTGCGGCCTGAGACCGCCTGGACGCACGCGGCCGGAGGCCGCTCTCAGCAAGTACGACAGAGGCAGATCAGCGAATGCGCGTCGCGGTGAAACGGCGGGGCGGGTTGACGAAATCGTCCTGGGCGGCGATCAGTTGAAGCTCCCGCGTGCCCATGCGCTTGGTCGTCTCGAAGATGGCGAAGATCGCCGCCGCCGCCTTTTCCAGCGCGTCGGCTGGGTCGAAGGCGGTCAGGTAATGGGCGAGGAACAGCGCCGCCACCGCGTCGCCCGACCCGTTGGGCGGCGGATCGAAGGTCAGGCGCGGCGTGGATACCAGCCAGGAGCCGTCGGCGCCGTCCGCCAGCATCTCGATGCTGTCGGGATCGGCATCGCTGCGGGTCAGGCTGGTGACCAGGACCAGCCGCGGCCCGCGCGCGCGCAGCGCAGCGGTGGCGCCTAGCGCGTCGTCCAGCGTCTCCACCTTGCGGTCGGTCAGATATTCCAATTCGAACTGGTTCGGCGTCATCAGGTCGGCGGCGGGCACCGCATGGTCGCGGATGAATTCCGGCAGGCCGGGCCGCACGAAGAAGCCGCGCCCGACATCGCCCATCACCGGGTCGCAGCAATAGATCGCATTCGGATTGGCGCCCTTCACCCGCGCCGCGGTCTCCACGATCACCTGCCCCAGTTCGACGGCGCCCATATAGCCGGACAGCACCGCGTCCTGAGCCGGCAGCACGCCGCGGGCGGCGATGCCGTCGACGATGTCGGCGATATGCTCCGCCGTGAAGACCTGCCCGGTCCAGGCGCCATAGCCGGTGTGGTTGGAGAACTGGACGGTGTTCACCGCCGTGGCGTCGATCCCCAGCCGCTGCAGCGGAAACACCGCGGCCCGGTTGCCGACATAGCCATAGGCGACGTGCGATTGGATGGTGAGGACGCTTTTCATGGGGAGAAGCCTAAGCGACGGTCCGCCGGGCGTAAAGCCGCCGACTCCGGGACGATGGCCGGGGCTTGCGGCATGGCTGCCATGCGCCTGCCCATGCGCCGGTCCGCTCGGACGCGCCACTGTGACGGCCTGGCCCATGGACAGGGCGGCGCCCCGCGGCTAAAGCTGCCGTCTCCAACCATCCGCATTTCCGGGAAACCGCCATGGCCACGACCGTCCGCCCCCGCCGCAGCGTGCTCTACATGCCGGGTTCGAACGCCCGTGCCCTGGAGAAGGGGCGCAGCCTGCCCGCCGATGGGTTGATCCTCGACCTGGAGGATGCGGTCGCCCCCGACGCCAAGGCGATGGCGCGCGACACCATCGCGACCGCGCTGTCGGCCGGCGGCTATGGCGGGCGGGAATTGATCGTCCGCGTCAACGGGCTGAACACCCCCTGGGGCTATGACGATCTGTGCATGGCAGCGGCCAGCGGCGCCGATGCCGTGCTGCTGCCGAAGGTGGAGAGTGCCGACGCGGTGCGGCAGGCCGAAGCGGTGCTGCGCGCCGCCGGCGCGCCGGCCGGCCAGACGATCTGGTGCATGATGGAGACGCCGCTGGGCATCCTGAACGCCAAGGAGATCGCCGGGGCCTCCCCCGCCGTCGGCGCGCTGGTGCTCGGGACCTCCGACCTCGCCAAGGACCTGCACGCCGCCCACACGGCGCAGCGGCTGCCGATGATCACCAGCCTGGGGCTCTGCCTGCTGGCGGCACGGGCCTATGGGCTGGCGGTGCTGGACGGCGTGCATCTGGACCTGAACGACGACGAGGGCTTCGCCGCCTCCTGCCGGCAGGGTCGCGAATTGGGCTTCGACGGCAAGACGCTGATCCATCCGAAGACGATCGCCGCCTGCAATGCCGCCTTCGCCCCGGATGCCGAGGAGATCGCCCAGGCCCACCGCATCATCGCCGCCCATGCGGAGGCAGCCGCCGCCGGCAAGGGCGTGGTGCTGGTCGACGGCAAACTGGTGGAGAACCTGCATGTCGAGAACGCCCGCCGGCTGGTGACTCTGGCCGAAGCCATCGCCAAGCTGCAAGCTCCGGGGTGACCAGCGGGGTGGGCAACAGCCGCGCCAAGACCGTTCCCAAAACGAAATGATCGCCGCACCGACAATTCCGGTTGCAGAAATTATCGGTGATTTGGAACCAACCCCCCGGCTGTCCGGTTGTCGAATCAACAAGGCACAGTCGGAGGTTGGTTATGGCCTCGAAAGAGAGCAATCGTACGTCGGGCCGCGGCTTCGCGTCGATGGACCCTGATCGGCAACGCCAAATTGCCAGCAAGGGCGGCGAAAGCGTACCGGCCGACAAACGCAGCTTTTCAAAGAACCCGGAACTCGCGGCGGAAGCCGGGCGCAAGGGCGGGCGTAGCGTGCCCGCCTCCTCGCGCAGCTTCTCCAAGAACCCCTCGCTGGCGGCGGAAGCCGGCCGCAAGGGTGGACAGGCGAGCCATGGCGGGCGGTCTGCCGACCGGCCGGCAGGCGGCGACTGACGCGGCGACCGACCGGGGCGATTGAAACGCTATGGATCGTGCAGACGAAAAAGCCCCCGTCCTTGCGGACGGGGGCTTTTTACCAAGGCACTGCCGATTGGGCGATCAGGACGCGAGCTTGTCCAACTCGCGCAGGATCGAATCGCCCATGACGGTGGTGGAGCAGCGCGCCATGCCCGGGGCCATGATGTCGGCCGTGCGCATGCCGCCGCCCAGCACGTTCTGGATGGACCGTTCGATCAGCTTGGCGTCCTCGTCCAGGTTGAACGAGTAGCGCAGGCACATCGCGAAGGACAGCAGCGTCGCACAGGGGTTGGCGAGATCGCGGCCGGCGATGTCCGGGGCGGAGCCGTGCACCGGCTCGTACAGGGCCTTGCGGTGGCCGTTGGCATCCGGAGCACCCAGCGAGGCCGACGGCAGCATGCCGAGCGAGCCGGTCATCATCGCCGCCTCGTCCGACAGGATGTCGCCGAATAGGTTGTCGGTGACGATGACGTCGAACTGCTTGGGGTTCTTCAGCAGCTGCATGGCGCCGTTGTCGGCGTACATATGGCTCAGCTCGACGTCCTGGAACTCTTCCCCGTGCAACTTGGTCACTTCCTGCCGCCACAGCAGGCCGGATTCCATGACGTTCGCCTTTTCCATCGAGCAGAGCTTGTTGCCGCGCTTGCGGGCCAGCTCGAACGCGACGCGGGCGACGCGGCGGATTTCCGACGTGGTGTAGACCTGGGTGTTGACGCCGCGACGCTCGCCGTTGCCGATGTCGGTGATGCCGCGCGGCTCACCGAAATAGACGCCGCCGGTCAGCTCGCGGACGATCAGGATGTCCAGCCCGCGGATGACGTCGGCCTTCAGGGTCGAGGCGTCGACCAGCGCGTCGAACACCACCGCCGGGCGCAGGTTGGCGAACAGGCCCAGTTCCTTGCGCAGGGTCAGCAGGCCGGCTTCCGGACGCTTGGTGTAGTCGCTGGGGTTGTCCCACTTCGGGCCGCCGACGGCGCCCAGCATCACCGCGTCCACCGCCAGCGCCTCGGCCAGCGTGGCGTCGGACAGCGGAACGCCGTGGGCCTCGATGGCCGCGCCGCCGACCAGACCTTCGGACACGTCGAAGGTGATCTTGCGCTTGCGATCCATCCAGTCGATGACCCGGCGAACCTGGCGCATCACCTCCGGGCCGATACCGTCACCGGGGAGGAACAGAAGCTTCTTATTGGCGGCCATGGCGGGCGCACTCCCAAATATCAGACGTCAAGAAGACAGAAGTTGAGGAGATCGGGTGAGGATGGGGGCGGTCAGCCCCACATCCACGGCTGGCCGGCGCGCTGCTTGCCCTCGTACCCGTCGATATGGGCCGCCTGCTGCAGCGTCAGGCCGATATCGTCCAGGCCGTTCAGCAGGCAATGCTTGCGGAACGGGTCCAGCTCGAAGGAGATGGTGCCGCCGTCCGGGCCGGTGATGGTCTGCTTCTCAAGGTCGACCGAGATGACGGCGTTCGACCCGCGCGACGCGTCGTCGAGCAGCAGGTCGACCTGCTCCTTCGGCAACTTGATCGGCAGGATGCCGTTCTTGAAACAGTTGTTGTAGAAGATGTCGGCGAAGCTGGGGGCGATGATGCAGCGGATGCCGAAGTCGGCCAGCGCCCACGGCGCATGCTCACGCGAGGAGCCGCAGCCGAAATTGTCGCCGGAAACCAGGATGCTGGCCTTGCGGTAGGCCGGCTTGTTCAGGACGAAGTCCGGGATCTCCTGCCCGTCGGGGGTGTAACGCATCTCGTCGAACAGATGCTTGCCAAGCCCCGTCCGCTTGATGGTCTTCAGGAACTGCTTCGGGATGATCATATCGGTATCGACATTGATCATCGGCAGCGGCGCCGCAACGCCGGTGAGAACCGTGAACTTTTCCATCGCCAGAAATCCTGTCGCGCAAGAAGGCGCAAGCGTGCGCATGCAGAGCGTGGTGAATAGCAGACCGAACAAGCCATTGCCAGAGGAAGCTTGCCCTTTTCCCGGCACGCAATGAGCGAACAGGCATGCGCGAATGCACTGTTGCGCATCTTTGTTGCGCGAATGGCCGGGGATCGTCCCGGTCCGGCCCGATTGCCGGCCCCGAAACGCAGCGCCGGAACCGGCATTCCCCTTGCGGAGAGCGCGACCGCCACCTAAGGACAATACCGCGCAACAGCAAGGTTGTCCCGTTCCGATGCCGATAGCCGCCTCCCGCGAAGTCCGCCCGTCAGACCGCCCGTCGGATGGCCCACCGGATCGCCGTTCCCGCCTGATCGGCATCGCCTTCCTTCTGCTGGCCCCGCCGGCCTATGGTCTGCTGACGCTGGCCTTCGGTATGGACGCGAACTGGGACCTGCGGAATTACCATTGGTACAACGGCTATGCGATGCTGACCGGGCGGATCGGACGCGATCTGCTCGTGGCGCAGATGCCGAGCTTCTACAGCCCCTTTCTCGACGTGCCTTTCTATTGGCTGGCCACCCACATGCCGGCGCGGGCGGCCGGCTTCCTGTGGGGGACGCTGCAGGGGATCAACCTGTCGCTGCTTTATCTGCTGGCATCATTTTGCCTGCGGAACGTTCCGGCAATGAAACGGACGTTGGTTGCCGTTGCGCTGGCGGTGATGGGCGGTCTTGGCGGCGGGACGCTGGGGCTGATCGGCACCACCTTTCAGGACAATGTGGTCAGCCTGGGCGTTCTGGGGGCGGCGGCGGTGGTCGCCGGCAGCCTGCCCGGCATCCTGGACGGACGACCGCTGCCCAGCTTCGCGCGGGTCGCGGCGGCCGGTCTGCTGGCCGGCGCGGCGATGGGGCTGAAGAATCCGACGGTGATCTATGCGGTCGGACTGTGCCTGGGCTTCCTGGTCCTGCCCGCCCGGCCGTGGCGGCGGCTGTGGCTGGCCTTCTTCTTCGGCATCGGCGTGCTGGTGGGACTGGCGCTGGGCGGCGGCCTGTGGATGGCGCATCTGTGGCACGATTACGGGAACCCGGTCTTCCCGCACATGAACCACATCTTCAAGTCACCCTTCGCCGCCATCTCCGACTACGTCAATGTCAGCTTCTTCCCGCCCGGCCTGTGGCAGCGGCTGTTCTTCCCCTTCGTCTTCACCGTCCACCCCCTGACGGTGGGCGAGGTGCCGTGGTTCGACCTGCGGGTGCTGGCGCTGTTCGTTCTGGTCCCGGTCGGATTCGTCTGCGCGGTTGCCGGCCGGTCGATGGGGAAGCGGAACGATTGGCTGACCGAGGCCCCGGCGACGCGGTTCCTGCTGACGGCACTGAGCGTCACCTACGCGCTGTGGGTGGTGATGTTCTGCATCTACCGCTATCTGGTGCCGCTGGAGATGCTGGCGCCGCTGGGGTTGGTGATGGCGGTCGGGCTGCTGCCGCTGGCGCGCCGGCTGCGCATCGGGCTTACGGTGGCGCTGCTGGCGGTTGTCCAGTTGACCGTGCAGCCGGCCGATTGGGGGCGGGTCGCCTGGGCGGATCAGTGGGTCAAGGCGGAGGTGCCGCCCATCGAGGATGCGGACGACACCATGGTGCTGATGGCCGGCTATTGGGCCATCTCGCACGTCATCCCGTCCTTCCCGCCGCGCGTCACCTTCGTGCGCATCCAGTCAAACTTCCTGCAGCCGGATTCGGTCGGCAACGGCTATCTCGCCATCTTGAAGGATAAGGTGGCGTCCCACCGCGGCCCCTTCCTGATGCTGAGCACCATCCCCGACACGGCCGGCGCGGCGAAGGCGGCAGAGCTGCTCGGCCTGCGGCTCGACCCGCAACGCTGCCGGCCGATTCCCAACAATCTGGGCGAGACGCTGAACCTCTGCGCTGTTGACCGGGCGGACGGCAATCGGGAGACAGTGGAATAATCGGCGGGTTTGTGCTGTTTATCGCCGCTGACAGCCGTGCCTGTCCCGTCCCCAGCCAGAAGCCAGCGCCATGACCGTATCGACCCTCGACCGCCCTGCCGACCGCCCCGCCTCCACCCCGGCCGCCGATGCTTCCGGAACGCCGGCGGCGGCCGTGCAGGCCGGCCCGGCCCCCACCGTCGCGGTGCTGATCCCCTGCTACAACGAGGAGGCGGCGATCGGCAAGGTGGTGCAGGACTTCCGCGCGGCCCTGCCCGACGCCATCGTCTATGTCTACGACAACAACTCGAAGGACCGGACGGTGGAGGTCGCGCGCGCCGCTGGCGCCGTCGTCCGGCGCGAGCCGCTGCAGGGCAAGGGCAACGTCATGCGCCGCATGTTCGCCGACATCGAGGCGGACGTCTATGTGCTGGTCGACGGCGACGACACCTATCATGCCCCGAGCGCCCCGGAACTGGTCAGGCGCCTGTGGGACGAGCAGCTGGACATGGTCAACGGC
Source organism: Azospirillum oryzae (assembly GCF_008364795.1). Lineage (GTDB taxonomy): Bacteria > Pseudomonadota > Alphaproteobacteria > Azospirillales > Azospirillaceae > Azospirillum > Azospirillum oryzae. The sequence goes on from NZ_VTTM01000001.1 coordinate 923,274, forward strand.
GCGCGGGTGACGGAGATCGTCGCCGCCTATCGCCCCGGCCACCGCTTCGGCAACCTCGTGCTGACCGGCATGGTCGCCAAGATCTTCGGCAGCCGCATCGGCGACATGCTGTCGGGCTATCGGGTGTTCTCCCGCCGCTTCGTGAAGTCCTTCCCGGCGCTGGCCAGCGGTTTCGAAACCGAAACCGAACTGACCGTCCATGCGCTGGAGCTGCGCATGCCGATCGCCGAGGTCAAAACCCCCTACAAGGACCGTCCGCCCGGATCGCACAGCAAGCTGAACACCATCCGCGACGGCATCCGCATCCTGCGCACCATCATCATCCTGGTGAAGGAGGAGCGGCCGCTGCCCTTCTTCTCCGCCGCCTTCGGGCTGCTGGCCCTGCTGTCGATGATCCTGGGCGTGCCGGTGATCGCGACCTATTTCGAAACCGGGCTGGTCCCGCGTTTCCCCACCGCCCTGCTCGCCACCGGACTGATGCTGCTGGCCTTCCTCAGCCTGACCTGCGGCCTGATCCTGGACACCGTCACCCATGGCCGCCGCGAGGCCAAGCGCATGAGCTACCTGTCGTTGCGCGCGCCGGGCAACCACCCGCCGCTGGCCGGCGTGCGCGGTGACGAGCGCCGGTGATGGCATCGGTCGCAAGCCTGCTGGACAGCCGGTTCGGCCGGCTGGGGGTGCAATTCGCCAAGTTCGGCGTCGTCGGCGTCATCGGGCTGGTGGTGGATACCATCGTGCTCTACGCCGGCCTGGCGCTGGGGCTGCAGTTCTTCGCCGCCCGCGTGCCGTCCTTCTTCGCGGCGGCGACCGCCACCTGGGCGCTGAACCGCGCCTTCACCTTCCGTGGCGCGGCGAGCGAGCCTCTGCATCGCCAATGGGCGAAGTTCATCGCCGCCAACGCCATCGGCGGCGTGGTGAATTACGGCGTTTCGGTGGGGCTGGAATCGACCGTGCAGATGGTCGCCGAGCATCCCTTCCTGGCGGTGGCCGCCGGGTCGATCGCCGGCATGTTCTTCAACTTCGCGGCGTCGAAGCATCTGGTGTTCAAGGGAGCGTGACGGTGCGGCGGGCCTGACGGGGGCGCGAACCGGATGCCGTCAGGCGCCGGACCTAACCGGCCATTTGGACAAACGCCGACAGGTCCCTATGCCGGTTCGGATCCGCCGTCCGGTCAAATCCCAGCGCGGCGAGCGCCTCGTCGGCATGCCTCAGCGCAGCCGCCACGTCCGGATCATCCGCAGGAAGGCGGACGAGCGCTTCGCGAAAATACAGCCATTCCTGCGCGTCGGCGAAGGGATTCGGCTCTTCGATCAAATACCGAGGCATGGGTCACCTTCCAACTGCGTCGGTGGCGGCGGCGACGACATCATTCAGATAGTTGGCGCAACGCTGCCAATCGTCAATCCGTGTTTGAGACATGGCAAACTCGTAGTGCATGACGCCCGCCATGTCCAAAGCCTGGCAGACGATGTGTGAGAAATGGGCCTTGGCCACCTGGAACGGTACATGGCTCATCGATATCAGAAAGCGGAGATGCTGCGCTGCGCCTGCCTCCGCCTTTTTGTACAGGGATGCTATCGTCTCGCGATTCGCCAACGTAACCCCATAGGTGGAGCCGTCGTGCCCATGGGCATAAAGCTTGCCGCGGGCGCGGTTGTTGACGTCCAGAGCCACCGCAAGATCGACCGGACTGAAGCTCACGCTCGCAGGATGGTTATGATGAATATAGAGTTCGGCCAGCGGGTCGCGGAGCCGGTTCTGCAGATCGGCCGGGATTGCAACGGTGACAGGCGATTGACCGCCGCTGTAGCAATCCCAATTGCTTCGCAGATCATACGCCCTGAGATGCTCGCAGCCATCCCTACCACCGTAGGAGAGGACCTGCGCGCACATGGCACGGTCCATTTTGTTGAGGAGCGCGATATGAAGCATGGCGGAGTCGCCTACCCCTTTCGATAGAGCGGTTCGACCCTTCTACGCGCGCATGCCTGACCGGTCAACGCGGCGCCTTATGGACTTATCCCCACCGCTCGCCATATAACGGCGGCCATGACCCGCGAATTCCTGAAGATGCACGGCCTCGGCAACGACTTCGTCGTGATCGACGCCCGTTCCGAACCCTACCGCCCCTCGGGCGCGGAGGTGCGCGCCATCGCCGACCGCCGGATGGGTGTCGGATGCGACCAGTTCATCGTGCTGGAGCAGACCGACGCGCCGGGCGCCGACGCCTTCATGCGCATCCGCAACGCCGACGGCAGCGAGGCCGCGGCCTGCGGCAACGCGTCGCGCTGCGTCGGCTGGTTGCTGATGGAGGAAAGCGGGCGCGACCGTGCCAGCTTCCAGACCGCCGCGGGTCTGTTGCATGCCTATCGCGCCGACAATGGCCGCATCACCGTCGACATGGGCGCGCCCCGCCTCGATTGGGCGGCGATTCCGCTGGCCGCGCCCGGCGACACGCTGCGGGTCGAAACGGTCGAGCATGGCGGTTTCGCCGCGCCGGTCGCGGTGAACATGGGCAACCCGCACGCCGTCTTCTTCGTCGACGATGCCGAGGCGGTGCCATTGGACGAGGTCGGCCCGGTTTTCGAGAACCACCCGTCCTTCCCCGAGCGTGCCAACATCGAATTCGCCCAGGTGCTGTCGCCCACCGCCATCCGCATGCGGGTGTGGGAACGCGGCGCCGGCATCACCCAGGCCTGCGGGTCGGGGTCCTGTGCCACGCTGGTCGCCGCGGTCCGCCGCGGCCTGACCGACCGCAAGGCCGACATCATCCTGGACGGCGGCACCCTGACCATCGAATGGACCGAGGACGACCGCGTCCTGATGACCGGCCCGGTGGCGCTGAGCTTCAGCGGCCGGCTGTCGGCTGAACTGGTTTCAGCCCAGTTGGTTTCGGAATGAGCGACAGCACCGACAGCACGACGCAGACCGGCCCCGAGATCGTCACCTTCGGCTGCCGCCTGAACACCTACGAGTCCGAGGTGATGCGCAACCATGCGCGCAGCGCCGGACTGGACGACGTGGTGATCGTCAACACCTGCGCCGTGACGTCGGAAGCCGAACGCCAGGCGCGGCAGACCATCCGCAAGCTGAGGCGCGAGCGGCCGGACGCCCGCATCGTCGTCACCGGCTGCGCCGCGCAGATCGACCCGCAGCGCTTCGCGGCGATGCCTGAGGTCGATCAGGTCCTGGGCAACCAGGAAAAGCTGCAGCCGGAAAGCTGGGGCCTGCCGCCGGCCGAGAAGGTGCTGGTCAACGACATCATGTCGGTGAAGGAGACCGCCGGTCACCTGATCGGCGGATTCGAGGACCGCGCCCGCGCTTTCGTCCAGGTCCAGCAGGGCTGCGACCACCGCTGCACCTTCTGCATCATCCCCTATGGCCGCGGGCCATCGCGCTCCGTCCCCATTGGCGGCATCGTCGAGCAGGTGCAGGCGCTGGTGAAGGCCGGCTACAACGAGGTGGTGCTGTCCGGCGTCGACATCACCAGCTACGGCCCCGACCTGCCGGGCTCGCCGTCGCTGGGGCAGATGGTGCGCCGCCTGCTGGCGCTGGTGCCGGAACTGCCGCGGCTGCGCCTGTCCTCCATCGACTGCATCGAGATGGACGACGATCTCTGGCGCCTGATCGAGAACGAGCCGCGCCTGATGCCGCACCTGCACCTGTCGCTCCAGGCCGGCGACGACATGGTGCTGAAGCGGATGAAGCGCCGCCATGGCCGCGCCGATTCCATCGCCTTCTGCGAACGGGTGCGCTCGATCCGTCCCGACGTGGTGTTCGGCGCCGACTTCATCGCCGGTTTCCCGACCGAGACCGAAGAGATGTTCCAGAACACCATGCGGCTGGTGGAGGAGTGCGGCCTGACCTGGCTGCATGTCTTCCCCTACAGCCCGCGCCCCGGCACGCCGGCCGCGCGCATGCCCCAGGTCGACGGCGCCGTCCGCAAGGAACGCGCCGCCCGTCTGCGCGCCGTCGGCGAAGCGGCGGAGGCCCGCACGCTGGCAAGCCTCGTCGGCCGCACCGCGACCGTGCTGGTGGAGAAGGACGACCTGGGCCGCACCGAGCATTTCGCCGCGATCCGCCTGGGCCAGATTTTTTCGCCCGGCTCGCTGGTGCCCGCCGCCATCACCGGCATCAAGGACGGCGTGCTGACCGGCACCCCGCTCTGACCCCTTTCATAGTGGACACTCCATGATTTTCCGCTGGTTCGGCCGCAAGAAGCCCGAAGAGACCGCGCCCAAGGACGAGGCGGCGAAGGACCAATCAATCACCCTGGAGTCCGCCACCCCCGCGCCGGAACCGGAGCCGGAAAAGACACCGGAGCCGTCGGCCGCTCAGCCTGCGCCCAAGCAGGAAACCGAGCCGGTGCCGGAGTTGGCGCCCGCTCCGCCGAGCGCCGAACCGCAGCGCCCCGTGCCGCCGGCTCCCGTCGCGCAGACTCCGATCACCCCTCCTCCCGCTGCCGCACCTGTCGAGCCGCCGCCCGCTCCTGCCCCGATGCCGGAGCCGGAGCCCGTTCCGGAACTGCCGCCGGCACCGGCTCCGGCTCCTGTCGCTGCCGCTGCCGAAGAGGCGCCGCCGACCAAGAAGGGCTGGTTCGCCAAGCTGAAGGAAGGGCTGTCCAAGTCCTCGTCCAAGCTGACCGACGGCATCACCAGCATCTTCACCAAGCGCAAGCTGGACGACGAGGCACTGGAGGAACTGGAGGAGCTGCTGATCACCGCCGACCTCGGCCCAGCCACCGCGGCGAAGGTCACGGCGGAACTGGCACGCACCCGGTTCGGCAAAGAGGTCTCGCCGGAGGAGGTCAAGTCGACGCTGGCGGCAGAGGTGTCGAAGATCGTCACGCCGGTCGCCAAGCCGCTGGTGCTGGACCCGGCGCTGAAGCCGCACGTCATCCTGGTGGTCGGCGTCAACGGCACCGGCAAGACCACCACCATCGGCAAGCTGGCCCGCCAGTTCAAGGCGGAGGGCAAGAGCGTGATGCTGGCCGCCGGCGACACCTTCCGCGCCGCCGCGGTCAGCCAGCTGAAGATCTGGGGCGAGCGCACCGGCTGCCCGGTCGTCGCCCGCGACACCGGGGCGGACGCCGCCGGGCTGGCCTATGACGCGCTGGAGCGGGCACGGGCCGAGAAGGTCGACGTGCTGCTGATCGACACCGCCGGCCGTCTGCAGAACAAGACCGGCCTGATGGAGGAGCTGCGCAAGATCGTTCGCGTCATCAAGAAACTGGACGAGACGGCGCCGCACACCACCCTGCTGACGCTGGACGCCACCACCGGCCAGAACGCGCACAGCCAGGTGGAGATCTTCCGCGACATGGTCAACGTCAACGGCCTGATCCTGACCAAGCTGGACGGCTCCGCCCGCGGCGGCGTGCTGGTCTCGCTGGCGGAGAAGTTCAAGATCCCGGTCCACGCCATCGGCGTCGGTGAGGGCGTCTATGACCTGCGCCCGTTCGATGCGGATGCCTTCGCCAAGTCGCTGATGGGGCTGAGCGCCGACTGAGCGGCAGGGGCCGGATCGTCATCGCCGGATGGGTACGCACCGGAGGATGGCCGAAATTCGGCCTTCCCAGCCGGTCGTTCGTACCCCATCTTTGACGACATGAACGACAAAGCCCCGCTCCAGCCCGGGTCGGCCGGGCGTTTCACCGATGCCAAAGCCGCACTGGCCTGCGTGCGGGATATTTATGACCGCAACACCGCATATCTGCGCGACCGCTTCGCCGCCTACACCCAGGGCGAGGAGGAAGGCGGACGGAACCGGGCCTACTATCCCTATGTGCGGCTGACCGCCGTGTCGGGGGCCGCGGTCGACACCCGGCTGTCCTACGGCTTCGTCGAGGGGGTTGGCGTCCATGCCACCACGGTGACGCGGCCCGACCTGTTCGAACGCTATCTGCTGGAACAGTTCACGCTTCTGCTGCGCAACCACGGCGTCCCGCTGGAGGTCGGTGTCAGCGAAGAAGCGATCCCGATCCATTTCGCCTTTCCCAACGGCATGTATGTGGAAGGCGATCTGCCGCCGGACCGTCTGACCAAGCTGCCGGATCTGTTCGATCTGCCCGATCTGGCGCGGATGGACGACACCATCGTCAACGGCACCTGCGACACCGGGCCGGACGCGGTGAAGCCGCTGGCCCTGTTCACCGCCCCCCGGGTGGATTTCTCGCTGCATCGGCTGCGCCACTACACGGCCACTGCGCCGGAGCATTTCCAGAACTTCGTCCTGTTCACCAACTACCAGTTCTATGTCGACGAGTTCATCCGCCTGTCGCGCGAGATCATGGAGCCGACCGGTGATGCCGAACTGGCCGCCTACCGCTGCCAATATGACAGCTTCGTCGAGCCGGGCGACATCGTCACCACCAACCAGAATCTCGGCGGCACATTGGATGGCGCTTCGGCCAAGCTGATGCGCATGCCGCAGATGCCGGCCTATCACCTGAAACGGCCGGACGGCAACGGCATCACGCTGGTGAACATCGGCGTCGGTCCGTCCAACGCCAAGACGATCACCGACCATATCGCGGTGCTGCGTCCGCATGCGTGGCTGATGCTGGGCCATTGCGCGGGGCTGCGCCAGACCCAGCGGCTGGGCGATTATGTGCTGGCCCACGGCTATGTCCGCGAGGACCATGTGCTGGACGCCGACCTCCCGCTGTGGGTGCCGGTGCCGGCGCTGGCCGAGGTTCAGCGGGCGCTGGAGACGGCGGTGGAGCGGGTGACCGGGCTGTCGGGTTTCGACCTGAAGGGCATCATGCGCACCGGCACGGTGGCGACCATCGACAACCGGAACTGGGAGCTGCGCGATCACCGCGAGCCGCTGATGCGCTTCAGCCAGAGCCGCGCCATCGCGCTGGACATGGAAAGCGCGACGATCGCCGCCAACGGCTTCCGCTTCCGCGTGCCGTACGGGACGTTGCTGTGCGTGTCGGACAAGCCGATGCACGGGCAGTTGAAGCTGCCGGGCATGGCCGACCGCTTCTATCGCGAGCGGGTCGACCAGCATCTGAAGATCGGCGTGCTGGCGATGGAACTGCTGCGCGGGCACGGGATGGAGACGCTGCACTCCCGCAAGCTGCGCAGTCTGGCGGAAGTGGCGTTCCAGTAGAGTATAGGGGGCGGGTACGGAACCCGCCCCGTCAGCCTCAGGCGGCCACCAGCAGCCCTTCGATCTCCTTCGCGGCGCCGGCCAGCGCCTTTTCCTTGGCCTCCGGACCCATGCCGATGCCCTCGGCGCGGATGAAGGTCACGTCGGTGATGCCGAAGAAGCCCAGGACCGTGCGCAGATAGGCTTCCTGGTGATCCAGGCCGGCCAGCGCCGGGTTGGTCGAATAGACGCCGCCGCGGCCGGACGCCACGATCACACGCTTGCCGCCGGCCAGACCCTCGGGGCCCTTCTCGGTGTAGCGGAAGGTGCGGCCGGCCTGGGCGAGGCGGTCGATCCAGGCCTTCAGCTGGGTCGGAATGGAGAAGTTGTACATCGGCGCGCCGATCACGACGACGTCGGCGGCCAGGAACTCGTCGACCAGGGCATCGGTCAGGGCCAGCTCTTCGCGCTGACGCGCGCTGAGGCCTTCCAGGTTGCGGAACTTCACGACCTGCAGCAGCTCGCCGTTCAGGTGGTCCGGCGGGTTGGCGGCAACGTCGCGGGCGACGACGGTCGCCGACGGTTCGGCCTTCACCAGGGCCTCGACGATGGAGGCGGTCAGCTGGCGGGTGACGGAGGCGGTGCCGAGCGGGCTGGAGTCGACATGCAGGATCGTGGTCATGGCGGAAGGAGCCTCTTGGTTGTTGCGGCCGTCATGTGCGGCCGGTTTCTGACAGCCAAGATGCCCCTTTGTTTTCCAGCGGTTAAGCCGGGTTGTGCGCGAAAGATCGTCTCTGGAGAAGCAACAATCAGCCCGGACGGAGCCGGTCAGCGCGTCACCAGCGCCCCATTGCGGAAGACCGCCATCTGGCCCGGCTGCATCACCGTCCAGGCCTCGTCCCTGGTCAGCGGCCGGGTGGCGATGACGGTGACCACGTCGTTGGGCGTCGTCTCCTTGGAGAAATCGACGCTCATGTCGGCATCGAGCAGGGTCGCGGCGCCGAAGGGAGCCTTGCGGGTCAGCCAGGCGAGGTTGGTGGCGCAATGGCACCACAGATACCGCCCGTCGCTGAGCAGCATGTTGAAGACGCCCAGCGTCCCCAGATCGGCGGCAAGATGGCGGATCAGCTTCATCAGGCCGGAGGTGGTCTTCGGCGGCTCCGGATACTGCATGCGGATCTGGTCGAGCAGCCAGCAGAAGGCATGCTCGCTGTCGGTGCTGCCGACCGGCTCGTAGAAGGTCAGGATGCGGTCCTTGATGCCCTTCAACTGGCCGTTATGGGCGAAGGTCCACACCCGGCCCCACAGTTCGCGGGTGAAGGGGTGTGTGTTCTCCAGCGACACCCGGCCGCGGTTGGCGCGGCGGATGTGCGAGATCACCGTGCAGGACTTGATCGAATATTGGCTGACCAGCCGGGCGATCTCCGACTCGGCACTGGGCGACGGGTCGTGGAAGGTGCGGCAGCCCTTGCCTTCGTAAAAGGCGATGCCCCAGCCGTCGCGGTGCGGACCGGTCTGCCCGCCGCGGCGCATCAGGCCGGCGAAGCTGAAACAGATGTCCGTGGGCACGTTGGCGCTCATGCCCAGGAGTTCGCACATGGTGTCCTCGTCTGCCGCTGGTCGTCGCCCTTGGGAGCGACAAGCTACGACAGGTGGTGCGCAAGGTCACGCGCTGACGTTCATGGTTTAGGGCTTCATGGTTTCGGCCCTCATGGTTTGGGACAGGGCGGCATGTCCGGCCGCAGGCACCCCTCCATCTTGCCCGCTGCCGCTACGCCCCCCAGCCCGATCCAGGCGTCCACCCGGTCGGTCTCGAACCCGCAGTCGCGGCGGTCGCCGACCTGCATCAGCGGGCGGCGGATCAGCAGCGGGCGTTGGACCATCGCGGCCAGCGCCGTGGCCTCGTCCATCGCCTCTGGCACCACCTCGCCGCCCTTCACCGCCGGGGCCGCGCGGTTGAACCAGTCCGCCACCGGCCGGTCGCCGAAGAAGGGACGGAGCGTCTCCGCCGTCCATGGCTCGTTCAGCAGGTCGCGGGCGATCACCCGGTGACCGGCCTGCTCCAGCAGGGCTTTCTGCCGGGCATTGCCGCCGCAGCCGGGCTTTTCGAAGAAAATCACGTCGGCCATCGTCATTTCTCCCGGAACAGGGGCGCGCGGGCCAGCAGCGCGTCGGTTTGCAGACAAATCTCGTCGTAAACTTCGCGGTCCAACTTGCGCAGCCAGCGCGGCGGGATCGACTCGACGCCATAGGTGGCGCCGGCCAGCATGCCGGCGATGGCGCCGGTGGTGTCGGCGTCGCCGCCCTGGTTCACCGTCTCCACCACGCAGGATTCGACCGAATCGGTCTGGAAGTAATAGTGGAAGACGGTCTGCACCGTGTCGACGATGAAGGCGGTCGACAGGCCGCGGTAGGGTTCGAACTTGAACTGGCGGTGTTTGGCGATCAGGGCGTTCGCCTCCTCCCGTGCGGCGACGATGCCGCCGCCCAGAACCAGCCGCCGCACCATCCGGCCCAGCGCGATCACCGCGGAATCGGACAGCTGGTTGCAGTGGGTGATGTGCGACTGTTCCACCGACCAGCGCTCGAACGCCGCGTCGTCGCCCAGCGTCGCCAGCGCCACCGGCAGGTTGCGCATCGCCGCGCCGTTGCCGGCGTGGTATTCCGACTCCGGCTCCTCCAGCGTGCCGTGCATGATGAAGCGGCGGATGCCGCGCCGTGTCGTGTCGCCGACATCGACCGGCACCGACTTCAGCCAGATCGCGAACTCCTCGGCGGCGCGGCGGGCCTCCCACTCCGGACCCGACAGGATGGCGCGGCCGAGATGCAGCGACATCTCGGTGTCGTCGGTCACCTGCCCCGCCGGCAGCTTCAGCCAGCCGCCGCCCTTGATGTGCTTGTGGACGCCATATTGGTGGGCGATCTCGCCCTTGGTCAGGAACTCCACCGTCGCCCCCAGCGCATCGCCGCAGGCGAGGCCGAGATAGGCGCCGAGCGCCCTGGATCGGATTTCAGGGGATCGGATCTCGGGTGTCAGAATCGTCGGATCGGTCATGCCATCGGGCAAAGCGCCCGCCCCTTCCTGGTGCGCCCGGCAAACGGCCACAAGCCGACGCCCGGCGTGAGGTTGTCAGAGAAGCGACACACCCACCCGATAGTCCCCGCCGATCACCAGATATTCTCCTTCGCCCTGGAACGGGTAGCGCGGCAGAATGTCGCGGAAGAAGACCACCTTGGACAGCGGCACCCAGGCATCGAGGATGTAGTCGCCGAACTGGCCGGCGATGTCGCGGTTGATGGAAAAGGAACACAGGTTGTTCAGCCGCAGCACCGCCGTGCGCTTGTCCGGCCGGGCGACGATGTGGTGTTCCTCGAAATCGTTGACGCCGCGGTACAGCCGGATGTGCGAGGCCCAGTTGGGCATCGGCGCGTCGGGCCAGCCGCGGCGGATCGTCCACTGGCAGAACTCGTACAGAAGGTCGAGCTGCAGGTGGATGTTGTTGTTGTGGAAGCGGGTCGACTGCTTCTGCTCGCCATAGGCCGCCCAGGCGTCGGAGGCGAAGCGGTGGATCGGCTCGCCATGGAAGGTCGGCAGCAGGCCGAAACGGCTCTCCACCCAGCCCTTCAGCACCGCCCCTTCCGCGCGGTTGCTGTCGAACATCCAGCCCTTCAGCAGGCGCAGGTAGCTGGCGCGGAAACGGCGCTTGCCGTCCGGCCCCTCCGCCCCGGAGAAGTCGGGATTGACCCCGAACACCTCGGCCATATGGCGCTGGAAGACATCGGAGGCGGTCAGCGCGTCGGAACTTTCGTCCAGCGCCTCGAACAATGCGGCGTGTTCGCTGCGGGTGGCGCCGATGCGCAGGCGCCGCGGCTCGTCATTGTAGGCTTCACTGCACAGCACGGCGGCCGGGACATTGACGAGATTGGTGCGGTGGGCGCGCAACGCCAGCGGAGAATCGGGCGGCGGGTCGGCCTCCACCGTCCGTCCATTCGCATCGCGCATCAGAGCCCCATCCGTCACGCCAAGCCGCTCCGTCCGAATGTCATTACTTCTCATATGGATATTGCATAAGCCGGCGCGTGCCAAGCCTTCCCCGCTGCAACCGGCGGAGGCGTGTCGCCGCATGTCGCAATATTGTCCATTTGAAGCCGAACGGTCCGTACCCATACTCAGTACAGCGACGCTTACGATCCGGCGGCACCCGCATGGCCTTCTGGCCGACCAAGTACGACGACAGCCGGCGCCGGCGCACTCCGCCCGTGCCCGCGCAGACGCCTGTCCGGCCTTCGCCTTCCGCCGACCCCGCGGCACCCGCGACCGGCGCCCCCGACGGCCGCCCGCCGCGCGGCATGGCGGAGGCGCGCACCACCCTGCGGCTCGCCCAGCTCCTGCGCGGGTCGATCACGCCCCTGCGCGGCGATGCCGTGCTGGAGTTGCTGGAGCCGCACCGGCCGCGGCTGGTGCCCAAGCCGATCAACCCGCTGCCGGGACTGGTCGGGCAGCCGCCCGGCCGCCTGATGGAAGCGCTGCTGCGGCCGATCGGGCAGATCATCACGGACGTGCTGCTGCCGGGAGTGCGCGACCATCTGATCGACCGGCTGGTGACCGGCCGCACCGACCATGAGAAAAGCCTGCCGGGCGCCGTCGACCTTGCCGAGGCGATGCGGACGCTGGTCAGCAGGATGCGCGGCGGCGGCAAGGGCCATCTCCAGGCGGTGATCGCCGCCATCGAGGCCGATGCCCGCACCACCGCCGACAGGCTGACCAAGGACACCCGCCCCATCGACGTCGGCGGCATCGACCGGCTGGCCCGCGCCCTGCTGCGCTTCGAGGTGCGGCGAATGGTGCTGGAGGCATTGGGCGGCGGCAGCGCGTTGCAGGACGTCGTCTATCAAGCGCGTCGGCTCGCCCGCTATTCGTTGCGCCGGGCGACGGAGGCGATAGAGGGCTTCGTCGCCGACCGCGGACTGAAGACGCTGCACGCCAGCCTCGCCACCCTGGCCCAGGCCGACGGGCTGATCGTCATCGCGCTGCGCAATCTGGACGACCAGGAAGAGACGAAGGAGGAATCCGGCCCCTTCGTCGAGCCGGCCGACCGCAAGGCGATGAACGACTGGCTGTCGGCGGCATGGCGGCTTTCCGACACTTTGTTCGATCTGATCGGCAAGGCGGCGGCCGGCGGCGAGTTGGACGACCTGCTGTTCGCCGCCCTGCTGCGGCAGCTGCGCAGCCTGCACCACTTCTGCGCCGACCTCAGCCATGCCGGCCGCCCCGCCGCCGTGGACACGCTGAAGCAGCGGCTGGTCGACCGTTGCGACGCGCTGGCCCGCCTGACCGGGGAACGGTTGGTCGAGGCGCTGCTGGCCAAGCCCGCCGATCCGGCGCTCGCCCGCCGCCTGATGGCGCGCGGCCGTCTGCTGGCGCAGCTTCTCTACGACATGGACCGCGACGAGGCGGTGGAGGAGCTGGCGCTGCGCATCGTCGTCGCGGCGGAAGCGTTGGGCGAAGGGCGGTAAGGTTATCCTGAGGGCGCTCCCTCCCCATAAATCCTCCCCGCCATAAAGACCCGACAAAATGTCGGGCTTTGTCGTGTGTGTCGGGACCCCGACAAAGGGGCACGCAGCGCCGCTTCAAGAATTTTACGTTTTAAAACAACGATCTAATGATTTTTTCCGCTCTGGCACGGGTCGTGCAATCCATGAAATCCGAAGCGGCCACGAACCGGCCGCACCGGATCGAAGCACAGTCCAACGACCCAAGCACAGGAGCGACCCACATGGCCAAAGCGCCTCTGCGTCAGATCGCCTTTTACGGCAAGGGCGGTATCGGTAAGTCCACCACCTCTCAGAACACGCTGGCCGCTCTGGTCGAGCTGGATCAGAAGATCCTGATCGTCGGCTGCGACCCGAAGGCCGACTCGACCCGCCTGATCCTGCATGCAAAGGCCCAGGACACCGTCCTGCATCTGGCCGCCGAGGCCGGTTCGGTCGAGGATCTGGAACTCGAGGACGTCCTCAAGATCGGCTACAAGAACATCAAGTGCGTCGAGTCCGGCGGTCCGGAGCCGGGCGTCGGCTGCGCCGGCCGCGGCGTCATCACCTCGATCAACTTCCTGGAAGAGAATGGCGCCTACGACGACGTGGACTATGTGTCCTACGACGTGCTGGGCGACGTGGTCTGCGGCGGCTTCGCCATGCCGATCCGCGAGAACAAGGCCCAGGAAATCTACATCGTCATGTCCGGCGAGATGATGGCGCTGTACGCCGCCAACAACATCGCCAAGGGCATCCTGAAGTACGCCCACAGCGGCGGCGTCCGTCTCGGCGGCCTGATCTGCAACGAGCGTCAGACGGACAAGGAATGGGATCTGGCCGACGCGCTGGCCAAGCGTCTGGGTTCCAAGCTGATCCACTTCGTGCCGCGCGACAACATCGTGCAGCACGCCGAGCTGCGCCGCATGACGGTCATCGAATACGCTCCGGACAGCAAGCAGGCCGGCGAATACCGCGCGCTCGCCAACAAGATCCACGCGAATTCGGGCCAGGGTTGCATCCCGACCCCGATCACGATGGAAGAACTGGAAGAGATGCTGATGGACTTCGGCATCATGAAGACCGAGGAGCAGCAGCTCGCCGAGCTGGCTGCCAAGGAAGCGGCGAAGGCCGGCGCCTGATCCCGGGCGTAGCGACGGTTGCCTACCGGCCCCCCTGCCCCCGCGCAGGGGGGACCGCCTGAACACTGGCCCTTTTCCCCAGCCCCGCACGACGTCGACCCAACGACTGCCCACCGGTTCCGGCCGGGCGACGTCGGCGTGGGAGGGAGGGGCTCGGTCACGCGCTGCAGTGGCGCGGAATATTCAAGCAGGAGGCCGGCTATGAGCCTGTCCGAGAACACCACGGTCGACGTCAAGAACCTCGTCAACGAAGTCCTCGAAGCCTATCCCGAAAAGTCCCGCAAGCGCCGCGCCAAGCACCTGAACGTGCTGGAGGCCGAGGCCAAGGACTGCGGCGTCAAGTCGAACGTCAAGTCCATCCCCGGCGTCATGACGATCCGCGGCTGCGCCTATGCCGGTTCCAAGGGCGTGGTGTGGGGTCCGATCAAGGACATGATCCACATCTCCCACGGGCCCGTGGGCTGCGGCTATTACTCCTGGTCCGGCCGCCGCAACTACTACATCGGCGACACCGGCGTGGACAGCTGGGGCACGATGCACTTCACCTCCGACTTCCAGGAGAAGGACATCGTCTTCGGCGGCGACAAGAAGCTGCACAAGGTCATCGAGGAAATCAACGAGCTGTTCCCGCTGGTGAACGGCATCTCGATCCAGTCGGAATGCCCGATCGGCCTGATCGGCGACGACATCGAGGCGGTCGCCCGCGCCAAGTCGGCGGAAATCGGCAAGCCGGTCATCCCCGTGCGCTGCGAAGGCTTCCGCGGCGTGTCCCAGTCGCTGGGCCACCACATCGCCAACGACGCCATCCGCGACTGGGTGTTCGAGAAGACGGAACCCAAGGCCGGCTTCGTCTCCACCCCCTATGACGTCACCATCATCGGCGACTACAACATCGGCGGCGACGCCTGGTCGTCCCGCATCCTGCTGGAGGAGATCGGCCTGCGCGTGATCGCCCAGTGGTCGGGCGACGGCACCATGGCCGAGCTGGAGAACACGCCGAAGGCCAAGGTCAATCTGATCCACTGCTACCGCTCGATGAACTACATCGCGCGCCACATGGAAGAGAAGTTCAATATTCCGTGGATGGAATACAACTTCTTCGGTCCGAGCCAGATCGCCGAATCCCTGCGCAAGATCGCCGCTCTGTTCGACGACAAGATCAAGGAGAACGCCGAGAAGGTCATCGCCCGCTACCAGCCGATGGTCGATGCGGTCATCGCCAAGTACAAGCCGCGGCTGGACGGCAAGAAGGTCATGATCTATGTCGGCGGCCTGCGTCCCCGCCACGTCGTCGATGCCTATCACGACCTGGGCATGGAGATCATCGGCACCGGTTACGAGTTCGCCCACAACGACGACTATCAGCGCACGCCCCACTACGTGAAGGAAGGCACGCTGATCTACGACGACGTCACCGCGTTCGAACTGGAGAAGTTCGTCGAGGCGATGCGTCCCGACCTCGTCGCGTCGGGCATCAAGGAAAAGTACGTGTTCCAGAAGATGGGCCTGCCGTTCCGCCAGATGCACAGCTGGGATTATTCCGGCCCGTACCACGGCTATGACGGGTTCGCGATCTTCGCCCGCGACATGGACCTGGCCATCAACAACCCCGTCTGGGGCGTGATGAAGGCCCCGTTCTGACCATCGGCCTCTGGAACAGGAGAATTTGAGAATGACCGACAAGCTTTCGCAGAGCGCCGACAAGGTCCTCGACCACTACACCCTCTTCCGGCAGCCCGAATACGCGGCGATGTTCGAGAAGAAGAAGACAGAGTTCGAGTACGGCCATTCGGACGAGGAAGTCGCCCGCGTCTCCGAATGGACCAAGTCCGAGGAATACAAGGCGAAGAACTTCGCCCGTGAAGCGGTCGTCATCAACCCGACCAAGGCCTGCCAGCCGATCGGTGCGATGTTCGCCGCCCAGGGCTTCGAAGGCACCCTGCCCTTCGTCCACGGCTCCCAGGGCTGCGTCGCCTATTACCGCACCCATCTGACCCGCCACTTCAAGGAGCCGAACAGCGCGGTCTCCTCGTCGATGACGGAAGACGCGGCGGTGTTCGGCGGCCTGAACAACATGATCGACGGCCTGGCGAACGCCTATTCGCTCTACAAGCCGAAGATGATCGCGGTGATGACCACCTGCATGGCCGAAGTCATCGGCGACGACCTCCAGGGCTTCATCGCCAATGCCAAGAACAAGGAAAGCGTTCCGGCGGATTTCCCGGTCCCCTACGCCCACACCCCGGCCTTCGTCGGCAGCCACATCGTCGGCTACGACAACATGATCAAGGGGATCCTGAGCAACTTCTGGGGCACGTCGGAGAATTTCGACACGCCCAAGACCGAGCAGATCAACCTGATCCCGGGCTTCGATGGCTTCGCCGTCGGCAACAACCGCGAACTGAAGCGCATCGCCGGCGAATTCGGCCTGAAGCTGCAGATCCTGTCCGACGTGTCCGACAATTTCGACACGCCGATGGATGGCGAGTACCGCATGTATGACGGCGGCACCACCATCGAGGAGACCAAGGAGGCCCTGCACGCCAAGGCCACCATCTCCATGCAGGAGTACAACACGACCCAGACCCTGCAGTTCTGCAAGGAGAAGGGCCAGGAAGTCGCCAAGTTCAACTACCCGATGGGCGTCACCGCCACCGACGAACTGCTGCTGAAGCTGGCGGAACTGTCGGGCAAGCCGGTGCCGGCCAGCCTGAAGCTGGAGCGCGGCCGTCTGGTCGACGCCATCGCCGACAGCCACACCCACATGCACGGCAAGCGCTTCGCCGTCTACGGCGACCCGGACTTCTGCTTGGGCATGACCAAGTTCCTGCTGGAACTGGGTGCGGAGCCTGTCCACATCCTGTCGACCTCCGGCTCCAAGAAGTGGGAGAAGCAGGTCCAGAAGGTGCTGGACGGCTCGCCCTTCGGCAAGTCCGGTGTGGCCTACGGCGGCAAGGACCTGTGGCACCTGCGCTCGCTGATCTTCACCGACAAGGTGGACTACATCATCGGCAACAGCTACGGCAAGTATCTGGAGCGCGACACCAAGGTTCCGCTGATCCGCCTGACCTACCCGATCTTCGACCGCCACCACCACCACCGCTATCCGACCTGGGGCTACCAGGGCGCGCTGAACGTGCTGGTGCGGATCCTGGACCGGATCTTCGAAGACATCGACGCCAACACCAACATTGTCGGGCAGACCGATTACTCGTTCGACCTGATCCGCTGATCGGTGCGCCGGCCGGCAGGCCGGCGGCGATCCAGGCATCGGTTCAAGGCATCGGTTCCAGCCTACCCGACGGGCCGGGGTTTCCATCCCCCCGGCCCGGCGGCAACCTCCCCACCCCGGAGAGCGCCGGCGACGGCACGCTCCGGGTATTTTCGTTTGCGCGAATGCCGGGGATCACATCGGATCGATAAAGACAGGGCGGACCGGTGTCGGTTCTTTTGCTTAAGTCAGAGAACTATTGGAAAGCGCTCGGGCCTCAATCCCATAGATTAAAAATGGCTATGGTAATATCGTTGATAGAATGTTTAGACGCGAATTGCAAAATGCGAATTTTTTCCGAAAATGCATCGACCCGTTGTTTTATTCTGAACTACACACCCATCGCCTTAGGATTGCCACTTATTGACTAACGTCATCTCTTGCGCTCTGATAATGCATAATCAGCAAATATTCAGGCATATCGCAAGGCGGGAGGACGGAGATGTTCGGGTTCATTCAGTCGATCTATGGGAAGGGCGCTGAAGGCCAATCCGTGCTGTCCGCGCTGGACCGCTCCCTGGCGATGATCGAATTTTCTCTGGACGGGACGATCCTGACCGCCAACGCGAATTTTCTGGCGGTGATGGGCTATTCGTTGCCGGAAATCGTTGGACAGCATCACAGGATGTTCATCGACCCGTCCGAACATGCCAGTCCGGCCTATCGGGAATTCTGGGATGGCCTGAAGCGCGGCGAATTCCAGCGGGCACTGTACCGGCGCATCGCCAGGAACGGTCGCGAGGTCTGGATCGAGGCCACATACAATCCCATCCTCGACGCCGCCGGCCGTCCGTGCAAAGTCGTCAAGATCGCCACCGACGTCACGGAAAGACAGGCCATCAACGCCGACATGCGGGGCAAGGTCGATGCGATTTCGCGCTCGCAGGCCGTGATCGAATTCAATCCGGACGGCACCGTCATCACCGCCAACGAGAATTTCCTCAAGGTGCTCGGCTACAGTCTGGACGAGATTCGCGGACGCCATCACAGCATGTTCGTCGATCCGCAGGAGCGCAAGGGGTCGGCCTATCGCGATTTCTGGCACCGGCTGAACAAGGGCCAGTTCGAAGCCGCCCAATACCGGCGCATCGGCAAGGGCGGTCGCGTCGTCTGGATCCAGGCCTCCTACAACCCGGTTTTCGATGGTGCCGGCCGCCTGTGCAAGGTCGTGAAGTTCGCGACCGACATCACAGAGCAGATCAACTTGCTGGACCGCCTGAAGTCCCTGATCGACACCAACTTCACCGAGATCGAACAGGCGATGAGCGGGGCCCACCAGCAGGCCGACACCGCCGCCGCCGCATCGTCGGAGACCAGAGGAACGGTGCAGACCATCGCGGCCGGGGCGGAGGAACTGGCCGCCGCCGCCCGTGAGATCGCCGACAGCATGTCGCGCTCGCAGCAGGCGGCGGATGCCGCCGTGAGCGAGGCCGACAACGCCGACCGCGCGGCGACCCGTTTGTCGGAGGTGGCGAAGGCGATGGGTGGCATCGTCGAACTGATCCGCTCCATCGCCGGACAGATCAACATGCTGGCGCTGAACGCGACCA
This sequence comes from Azospirillum oryzae, assembly GCF_008364795.1. Lineage (GTDB taxonomy): Bacteria > Pseudomonadota > Alphaproteobacteria > Azospirillales > Azospirillaceae > Azospirillum > Azospirillum oryzae. The sequence continues at coordinate 941,864 of NZ_VTTM01000001.1, forward strand.
TCGAGGCGGCGCGGGCGGGTGAAGCCGGCAGGGGATTCGCCGTGGTTGCCAACGAGGTCAAGAATCTGGCGAACCAGTCGGCGAACGCGACCGCCCAGATTTCCCACGAAATCGAGGGAATGCGATCCGTTTCCAGCGATGTCGTATCCTCCCTGTCGGCGATTCGCACGGCCATGACCAATCTGCGCGAATTCGTCGTCATGTCCGCCGGCGCGGTCGAGGAACAGACCACCGTCACCGCCAGCATCTCCGCCAACATGCAGGGAGCATCGACCTCGGTGGCCGTGGTGGACCGGAACATCACCGCGATCTCCACCGCCTTCGCGCAGGTCGGAACCGCCATCGCCTCGACCAAGGAAGCGGCGCAAGTGCTCGCCCGCTGACCGGGTCCGGCGGAGTTCGGCCAACCCGCCTCAACTGCCCCGAATGGCAAAGCCGACCACCCGCTCCAGCGCAAGGCCGGCAGCCGCCCGCCAGTTCTCTCCCCCCAGCTCGACCGAGACCGGCGGCAGACCGACCGACGGGGCGGCCATGCCGTCGCGGACTGGACGAGCGCGCAGAAGCAAGCGGGGATGGGCGGTGCCGCTCCAATCCTGACGACCTTCCAGGACCAGCAGCAGGATCGGGCCATCGACTACGGGCGGCGTCTCCTCCGCCTCCCCGTCGTCAGGCGCCACGGCACGCAGGCCGAGACGCACCACCGCCTTGCCATGGCCGGCGGCCTTGCCTGCGACGAGATCGGCGGCGGCTGCGCACAATGTCTCGGCCTCCGGCGGGATCGGGCGCTGGTCGGGGTCGAGGAAACGGCAGGCGATGCCGATCTCATGCCCCGGCTCCGTCGCCAATTGGATCACCGATGCATTCTGCGCGGCCAGGGTCGGCAATGCCGTGAGCGCCAGCAGCATTCCGCTCATCATCCCTCGGCCGCCGCGCCGCTCGAACCGTACCATCATGACATTCCATTCCCGCGAACCGTCCTGATACGGCCGTCCCCATCGCGTCCCTGCGCGTACCGCCCGCCGAGTGCTGTGCGACACCCGACAAGCCGTGGCCGGCAATGGGCGATTGTCAGCTATCGGACAGCGATGGGAAAGATGACAATGCATATTTATCAATAGCTTATCCACTGGCACGCCCCCTGCATCACACCGATGCAGAGCCATTTCCGGCGCCAGGATGGGAGAGCGGGCATGCTCCAGGACAAGATCCAGGACGTCTTCAACGAACCGGGCTGCGCGACCAACCAGGCCAAGTCGGCCAAGGAGAAGAAGAAGGGCTGCACCAAGTCGCTGAAGCCGGGGGCCGCGGCCGGCGGCTGCGCCTATGACGGTGCGATGATCGTGCTGCAGCCGATCGCCGACGCCGCCCATCTGGTCCATGGTCCCATCGCCTGCCTCGGCAACTCGTGGGACAATCGCGGCTCGCAATCCTCCGGTCCGCAGCTCTACCGCACCGGCTTCACCACCGATCTGTCGGAACTGGACGTCATCGGCGGCGGCGAGAAGAAGCTGTACCGCGCCATCAAGGAGATCGTTCAGCAATACGACCCGCCGGCCGTCTTCGTCTATCAGACCTGCGTGCCCGCCATGACCGGCGACGACATCGCCGCCGTCTGCAAGTTCGCGACGCAGAAGTTGGGCAAGCCGGTGATCCCGGTGGAGGCGCCGGGCTTCGTCGGATCGAAGAATCTCGGCAACAAGCTGGCCGGCGAAGCCCTGCTGGAGCATGTCATCGGCACGGTCGAACCCGAGTACACCACCCCGACCGACATCTGCATCATCGGTGAATACAACCTCGCCGGCGAGTTGTGGCTGGTCAAGCCGCTGCTGGACGAGATCGGCATCCGCCTCCTGTCCTGCATCTCCGGCGACGGCCGCTACAATGAGGTCGCCCAGGCCCACCGCGCCCGCGTCACCATGATGGTGTGCAGCCAGGCGCTGGTGAATGTCGGCCGCAAGATGCAGGAACGCTACGGCATCCCCTATTTCGAGGGCTCCTTCTACGGCGTCTCCGACATGTCGGACACACTGCGCACCATGGCCCGCATGCTGGTGGAGCGCGGCGCCGACAAGGCGCTGATCGACCGGGCGGAAGGCGTCATCGCGCGGGAGGAAAGCAGGGTCTGGCGCCGTCTGGAACCCTACAAGCCGCGCTTCGACGGCAAGCGCGTCCTTCTCTTCACCGGCGGGGTCAAGAGCTGGTCGATGGTCAGCGCGCTGGAAGGCGCCGGGCTGACCATCCTCGGCACCTCCACCAAGAAATCGACCAAGGAGGACAAGGAGCGCATCAAGAAGATGAAGGGCGAGGAGTTCCACCAGTGGGACGACCTGAAGCCGCGCGACATCTACAAGATGCTGGCCGACAACCAAGCCGACATCATGATGTCCGGCGGCCGGTCGCAGTTCATCTCCCTGAAGGCCAAGGTTCCCTGGCTCGACATCAACCAGGAGCGCCACCACGCCTATGCCGGCTATGACGGCATCGTCAATCTGTGCGAGGAGATCGACAAGACGCTGTCGAATCCGATCTGGGGCCAAGTCCGCCAGCCGGCGCCGTGGGAAAGCGGCCCGTCCTCCACCCTGATGGCTGCGGAGTGAGGCCGATGTCCCACATCCAGCGTTTCCCCTCCGCCGCCAAGGCCGCCTTGACCAACCCGCTGAAGATGAGCCAGCCGCTGGGCGCGGCGCTCGCCTATCTCGGCGTCGACCGCTGCCTGCCGCTGTTCCATGGGTCGCAGGGCTGCACCGCCTTCGGGCTGGTCCTGCTGGTGCGCCATTTCCGCGAGGCGATCCCGCTGCAGACCACGGCGATGGATCAGGTCTCCACCATCCTGGGCGGCTACGACAATCTGGAACAGGCGATCCGCACCATCGTGGAGCGCAACAAGCCCGCCATGATCGGCGTCGCCACCACCGGCGTCACCGAGACCAAGGGCGAGGACATGGGTGGCCAGTACACGCTGTTCCGCCAGCGCAACCCCGACATGGCCGGCACCGCCCTGGTCTTCGCCAATACCCCCGACTTCGCCGGCGGTTTCGAGGACGGCTTCGCCGCCGCAGTGACCGCAATGGTGGAACGGCTGGTCGAACCGTCACCGGTGCGCATCCCGACCCAGGTCAATGTGCTGGCCGGCAGTCACCTGTCACCCGGCGATGTCGAGGAACTGCGCGACATCATCGAGGGCTTCGGCCTGTCGCCGATCATGCTGCCCGACCTGTCGCTGTCGATGTCCGGCCGCCAGCCGACCGACTTCACCGCCACCTCGCTGGGCGGCGTGACGGTGGAGCAGATCCGCGCCATGGGCGCCTCGGCCGCGACCATCGTGGTCGGCGAGCATATGCGGGTCGCCGGCAACGCGCTGGAATTGAAGACCGACGTTCCCAGCCATTTCTTCAGCCGCCTGACCGGGCTGGAGGCGACGGACAAACTGGTCCGCCTTCTGATGGAGCTGTCGGGCAAGCCGGCGCCGGCCCGGCTGCGGCGCCAGCGCGAAGCCCTGGTCGACGCCATGCTGGACGGGCATTTCTTCTACAGCCGCAAGCGCATCGCCGTGGCGCTGGAACCCGACCTGCTCTACGCCGTCACCGGCTTCCTGACCGACATGGGGGCCGAGGTGGTCGCCGCGGTGTCGCCGACGCAAAGCCCGGTTCTGGAGCGGCTGAAGGCCGCCACCATCATGGTCGGCGACCATTCCGACGTGGAGACGCTGGCCCGCGACGCCGACCTGATCGTCTCCAACTCGCATGGGAGGCAGGGGGCGGCACGGATCGGTGTGCCGCTGCACCGCATGGGCCTGCCGATGTTCGACCGTCTGGGGGCGGGACTGCGCGTCCAGGTCGGCTACCGCGGCACGCGCGAACTGCTGTGCGACATCGGCAACCTGTTCCTCGCCCGCGAGATGGACCACGAGGATCACGACGAAGCGGGAGAATCGCACGGCTGCGGAGGCGGATCATGCGGATGCAACGCCGTCTGAGCGTGGTGCAGGACCCACGCCCGACACACGATGCGACACGAGGAGGATCGATGAAGGTCGCTTTCTGCACCCAGGACATGCAGCACGTCGATGCGCATTTCGGTTGGGCCAAGAACATCGCCGTCTATCAGGTCGACCGCCAGGGCCATGCCTTTCTGGAGACCTTCCAGTTCGGCGGCTCGATGTTCGAGGACGGCAACGAGGACAAGCTGGTGCCCAAGCTGGAGGCGCTGGCCGACGTCGCCATCGTCTATCTGTCGGCCATCGGCGCCTCGGCCGCCGCCCGCGTGGTGGCGAAGAAGATCCATCCGGTGAAGGTCGAGGTAACCGAAACCATCCCGGCCCTGCTCGACAAGCTGGTCCAGACGCTGAACGGCAATCCGCCGCCCTGGCTGCGCAAGGCCATGGGCGAGACGCCGCAATTCCATTTCGACGAGGAGGAGGTCTGAGTATGGCTGCAGAGAGCGCTGATGTGGCTGAAGTGTCCGTCGCCGACCAGTTCGTGAAGACGCTGGTCCTGCTGTTCCGTGCCGAGGACAGCTATGGCGCCTGGGAAGGCAAGCCGGACGAGGCTCTGCTCGCCCCCTTCATCCTGGACAAGGAGGCCCGCGCCGCCATCCCGATCATCGGCGATCCCGACCCCGACACGCTGTGGCGGCTGGAGCTGTTCTACAAGGCGGTCGGCGTCACGGTCGAAAAGCAGACCGGCATGATGGCCTCGCCGATGATGAAGATGAGCCACGAGGGCTTCGGCCGCATGATCCTGACCACCGGCCGGCTGGTGGTGGTGTCGAAGACTCTGCGCGACGTCCACCGCTTCGGCTTCCCCAGCCTGGAGAAGCTGGCCGCCGACGGCGCCAAGCTGGTCGAGGATGCGGTGGCGCTGATCCGGGAATACCCCGAGGTCGCGAACCTCTGAGCCGGATCTTCGAGCCGGATCCTTGAGCCCTTGGAGCACGACCATGAGCGACATCGACGCCCTGAAGGACGAAATCAAGAAGCTGAACGCCCGCGCCACCCAGAAGAAGATGGATCTGCACGATTTGTCGGAAGAGCTTCCGCAGAATTGGCAGACCATCCTGACGGTGGCGCAGGAAACCTATGACGCCTTCAAGATCCTGACCGAGAAGCGGGCGGCGCTGAAGGCGCTGGAGACGGCATAACCCCTCCATTTTTTCAAGAATGGCTTAGGCGCACCCTTTCCCGAGAGGAGCATTCCCATGGCTGAGTTCCTGACCGGCACCACCCGCGGTGGTCAGAGCTGGACCCCGAAATTCGTCCAATCCATCGACCGGAAGCAGTGCATCGGCTGCGGCCGCTGCTTCAAGGTGTGCGGGCGCGGCGTGCTCGACATGATCGGCCTGACCGAGGACGGCGACATCGTCGACGCCTTCGACGACGAGGCCGAGAAGAAGATCATGACGGTCAAGGAAGCGGCCAACTGCATCGGCTGCGAAAGCTGCTCCAAGGTGTGCTCGAAGAGCTGCATCACCCATGCGCCGGTTGCGGCTTGAGTTGTAGGAGTTAGACCCCCACCCTGACCCTTCCCCGCTGGGCGGGGGAGGGAATTGGACCTTTGTCGGTGTTCGGCGGCAGTTTCCTCCCCCGCCCAGCGGGGGAGGATTAAGGTGGGGGTTTAACGCCGACCTACGAGAGACCACCCCCCTCAGTACGCATACTCCTTGAACACCGGATCGACGCTACCGCCCCAGGGGCCGTTGAACTTCTCCAGAAGTTCATCGGCGGGGCTGCGGCCGGTCTCCGCGATGACCTGCAGCGTGTCGAGGAAGTGGGTCTCGTCGTCGCCCCAATTGTCGTTGCGGGCGCGGCGGGCCAGACCGTCGCGGGCGATCGCCAGCATCTCCAGCGCCACATCGCGGACGTTGCCGCTGCGGAAGCTGGTGCGCAGGCCCGAGCGCGGCACATCGGAACGCAGATGCCCGCGTTCGGCCGTCGTCCAGTCCTTCACCAGATCCCACGCCGCATCCAGCGCCACCTGATCGTAGAGCAGCCCGACCCACAGGGCCGGCAGGGCGCACAGACTGCGCCACGGGCCGCCATCGGCGCCGCGCATCTCCAGATACTTCTTCAGACGCGCTTCCGGGAAGGCCGTGGTGGTGTGATCGGCCCAGTCGGTGATCAGCGGCAGCTCGCCCGGCAGCGCCGGCAGCCTGCCCTCCAGGAAGTCACGGAAGGACTGGCCGGCCGCGTCGATGTAAGCGCCGTCGCGGTAGACGAAGTACATCGGCGTGTCGAGCAGATAGTCGACATAGCGTTCAAAGCCGAAGCCGTCCTCGAACACGAAGGGGATGTCGCCGGTGCGGTCCGGATCGGTGTCGGTCCAGATATGGCTGCGGAAGCTCTGGAAGCCGTTCGGCTTGCCTTCCGTGAAGGGAGACATGGCGAACAGGGCCGTCGCGATCGGCTGGAGGGCCAGCGACACCCGGAACTTCTTCACCATGTCGGCTTCGGACGCGAAATCCAGGTTCACCTGAACGGTGCAGGTCCGCGTCATCATGTCGAGGCCGAGCGAGCCGACCTTCGGCATGTAGTCGCGCATGATCTTGTAGCGGCCCTTCGGCATCCAGGGGATGTCGTCGCGCTTCCATTTCGGCTGGAAGCCCAGCCCCATCATGGCGATGCCCAGTTCGGCCCCGACCTCCTTCACCTGGCGCAGGTGGCGGTGCACCTCGGCACAGGTCTGGTGCAGGGTCTCCAGCGGGGCGCCGGACAGTTCGACCTGCCCGCCGGGCTCCAGCGTGATGTTGGCCATGTCCTGGACCAACGCGATGATGTTGCCCTTCTCCTCCACCGGCTGCCAGCCGAAGCGGGTCATGCGGGTCAGCAGCTCGCGGATGCCGTCCGGCCCGTCATAGGGCAGCGGCCGCAGGTCGGAGGTGCGGTAGGCGAATTTCTCGTGCTCGGTTCCGATGCGCCAGTCCGGCGCCGGCTTGCAGCCGGATTCGAGATAGGCCGCAAGCTGGCGGCGGTCGGTGATGGGTTCGCCGCGCGTGGTCGGGGGTGCGGACATGAAGTCTCTCGCGGGAAGTGGACGGAGGATCGGCCGGGTGACGGCCGGTTACGGGATCGGCGCGCGGAAAGGCGGACGCCGGTCGCTTCCCCCGGCAGTCCAATCCCCGGTCAAGGACTGCCAGCAAGCCAGCGCCGCCACCACCGCCGTGTCGGCCCGCAGAATGCGCGGACCCAATCCCACCGGAACAACAAAGGGAAGTTTGGCGAGTTCGTCAAGTTCCGACTGGTCGAAGCCGCCCTCCGGCCCGATGAGCAGGGCTGCAGGGCCCGCAGGGGCATCGCGCAGCACCTCGGCGATTGGGCGGGCGGAACCGGCCTCGGCACACAGGTAAAGCCGGCGGTCGGCCGGCCAGCCGGCCAGCGCGCGGTCCAACGGCAACGCCTCGCCCATCTCCGGCACGCTCAGGCGCTCGCACTGCTCGGCCGCCTCGACCGCGTTGGCGCGCAACCGGTCGAGGTTGACGCGGTTGGGGTCGGTGCGGCGGGTGAAGACCGGCCACAGCCGCGAAACGCCCATCTCGGTCGCCTTCTCGGCGACGAAATCGATGCGGCCCTTCTTCAGCGGGGCGAAGAGAAGCCAGAGGTCGGGAGTCGTGTCCTGCTCCCGCCGCTGCTCGGCCACGGTCAGCGAACACCAGCCCTTGCCGAAACCGTCGATCACCGCCCGCCATTCGCCATCGCGGCCGTTGAAGACGGCAACCGGGTCGCCGCGGTCCAGCCGCAGGACATGGCGCAGGAAATGGGCGCGCTCATGATCCAGCCCGACCGACTGGCCTTCGGCCAGCGGGCTGTCCACAAACAGGCGGGTCTTGATCGGGTCGGCCATGATTTTCGTCTCCGCGGGGCGGCGCCGACTATAGCCGGCCGCGGGGATGCAAGTCAGCAGGCCAGAAGCCGGTCACGCCGACCGGCGGCAGAGATAAGGGCGTCGAGATCAGGGCGTCGAGATCAGGGCGTCGATTTGGCGGCGCAGATCGTTGGGCTGGACAGGCTTGTGCAGGATGCGGATCTGATCCGCCTTGGCGGCGGCCATCAGTTCGGCCCCGGTGTCGCCGGTCAGGATGATGGCGGGCACGGCGGCTCCGCAGGCCTCGCGCACCGCCCTCACCGCGGTGATGCCGGACCAGCCGTCGCGCAGCCGGTAATCGGATAGGATCACGTCCGGCGCCGGACAGCCGGGCAGCTTCGCCAGGACGGTTTCCACATCCTCTGCGGCAAGCACCTGATAGCCCCAGGTGTCCAGCATGATCTCCATCCCGGCCAAGATGATCGACTCGTCATCGATGACGACGGCGAAACGGTCCGGTTTTGTGCTCATGTCCATTTGCGATTGCAGGCCGCTGAAGTTTTGATAAAGAAACAGTATTGGTGCGATTTTGGCGCGCGCAAGTCCTGGAACTGCAATTTTTCATAGCTTGAGCCCGGGTGTTTGGCCGCATCGTTGCCGGACTTCACTCCGGTCCCACGCGGTGCGCCGCACTTGCCGCACGGGCGGCAGCCCGATACCTTCGCCATGATTGCTGTTCAGACATCTCCATAGCACAGCGGAAACACCGCCGTCATGCCCACTGCTTCCACCGGCCCGACTCTTCCCGACTCCGGTTTCACCGACATCCGTCGGGACGGCTGGGTCACCCGCCGGATTCCCGCCCGGCTGCGCCCTTATGTCACGCTGGCGCGACTCGACCGCCCGATCGGGACATGGCTGCTGCTGTTCCCCTGCTGGTGGAGCGTGGCGCTGGCCATGCCGCAGCCCTTCCGGGACTGGCCCTCGCAGCTCTGGCTGATGGCGCTGTTCGGGATCGGCGCGGTACTGATGCGCGGCGCGGGCTGCACCGTCAACGACATCCTGGACCGCAAGTTCGACGCGATGGTGGAGCGCACCCGCTCCCGCCCGATCCCGTCGGGACAGGTGTCGGTGCGTCAGGCGCTGGCCTTCCTGGTGGCCCAGCTTCTGGTGTCGCTGCTGATTCTGGTGCAGTTGGGGACGACGGCCATCGGGCTGGGCGTGCTGTCGCTGCTGCTGGTCTTCACCTACCCGCTGATGAAGCGGATCACATGGTGGCCGCAGGCCTTTCTCGGGCTGACCTTCAACTGGGGGGCGCTGATGGGCTGGGCGGCGGTGCAGAACGATGTCGGCTGGCCGGCGGTGGCGCTCTATGTAACGGGCATCGCCTGGACGCTGGGCTATGACACCATCTACGCCCATCAGGACAAGGAGGACGACGCCCGTATCGGCGTGAAGTCCACCGCGCTGCGCCTGGGCGACCAGAGCAAGATCTGGATCTACGGCTTCTACACCCTGACCTATGTCGGCATCGGCGTCGCCGGCCGTCTGGCCGGGCTGGGCGGGCTGTTCCTGCCGGTGCTGTCGCTGGCCGCCCTGCAACTGGCCTGGCAGGTCGCGACGTGGCGGCCGGACGACCAGGGCGATTGCCTGGACAAGTTCAAGTCCAACCGCTGGTTCGGCTGGCTGGTGCTGGCGGCGATCCTGGCCGGGAAGATTTGAGGCGGAAGATTTAGGGACTCGGATCGGGAGCGGCGGAATGAAAGCCGCTCCTCCCGCACAAACAAAAAAGGCGGAGCCAAGCCCCGCCCTCCCTGCAAACCTGAAATCCGCGCCGATCAGCGTCCGCTGGTCTCGGCCAGCTGGGCGACGGAGTTGCCGGAACCGGGCTTGCGGCCGGGGGCGACGATGCGGCGGCTGCCGGGGGAAGAGACCTCGGCGACCGTCACCGGGGCCGGAGCGGCATGCGCGCCGGCCGGCTTGCGGGACGGCAGGACGGCGACATCCATGCGTTGCGGCTTCTGCGGGGTGAGGGAAGCGACGGCGGTGGCCGGGAGGCTCTGCGGCTTGCGGCCGGGGACCGAGACCGCTTGGCCCTTCTGCGGGTGCAGCGACGCTTCCAGCATGCGCGGGCCGGTGGCCTTGCCGCGGCCGCGCGGGCTGCTGGCGAAGCCCTGGTCCATGCCGCGGTCGCCGGCATCCAGCATCCGGCCGCCGCGCGGTGCTTCCTCGCCTTCCGGCATGATGAAGCCGTAGGCGGCATAGACGCGCAGGCCGAGCTGGTCGGTCGGCTCGTGCCAGACGCGGACGGCGGACCAGTCGTTGTTGCGGGACACATCGACCACCCGCATGCCGCGGCGAAGTCCATCGCCATCCAGCCAGCTGTGGTCGACCTCGATGGTGCGGCGGTCGATCACCGCGCTGACCAGCGAGACGTGGCCGCGGCGCATGTGACCGGTGCGCTTGAAGACGAGAACGGAGCCGACGGCGGGACGGTGTTCGCGGTCATACTGGCCGGCGGCATGATCCCACCAGGTCCAGGCATCGCCGCGAATCGTGAAATCGGAAATGGAGCGGACCGTACGCACGCAATCGCCGTCTTGTGCGGCAGCCGTCGACACGGTAAGGGGGCTGAGCGCGATCAAAGCCGCAAACGAAAGGCCGATGGCGGTTCCCCTCTGCCGCATGACTCCCCCAATCCCTCTGTTTTCCCCTTGGCAGAACGGGTAACACGGGTTCGCAGCTGTGTCTACACCGTTTGAATTATGTAACATTCAAAAGCCATCGACCGCCCTCCCCCCAACAGCGGAGTCCCTTGGGAATCCTCGTATGAACAATGCATCCCCGCCAGATTTCGTCCGCGACAACACGACGCTGACGACCACTCCGCTGTTGCCGGAAATCAAGCTTCATCTTGCCACCGAGGTCACGCCACTCTGGGAGGCGACCGAGGAGACCTTGGCCGCCACGAATTTGCCACCGCCGTACTGGGCTTTCGCTTGGCCGGGGGGACAAGCCGTGGCGCGGCTGTTGCTCGACCGGCCGGAGCTGGTGGCCGGCAAGTCCGTGCTCGATTTTGCCGCAGGCACCGGGCTGGTCGGCATCGCCGCCATGAAGGCTGGGGCGGGGCGGGTGCAGTCCTGCGACATCGACCGCTTCTCGCTCGCCGCCATCGCGCTGAACGCCGAGGCCAACGGGGTGGAGGTCAAGCCGGTCAGCGCCGATCTGGTCGGCCGCCCCCTGCCGGGCATCGACGTGGTTCTGGCCGGCGACGTCTGCTACGAGAAGCCGATGGCGGAGCGGGTCACGGCATGGCTGCGCGAGGTCGCCGCGACCGGCACGCTGGTGCTGCTGGGCGATCCCGGCCGCGCCTATGCCCCCGCCGGCGGGATCGAGAAGGTGGCGACCTACACCGTCCCGACCTCGCTGGAGCTGGAGGACCGGGAGGCGCGCGAAACGGCGATCTGGCGGCTGCTTCCTAACGAGTGAGCCGCGAGACGGCCAGCCGCAGATCGGCCAGGAAGGTCGGCTGCTCCACCAGCTGGCCGCGCAGCAGATAGCTGGGGTGGAAGGTCGGCACCACCTCCACCCCCTCCAGCAGGCGGCAGGGCAGCACCTTGCCGCGCAGCTGCAGGATGCCGTTCTCGCCGGTCAGCGCCCAGGTTGGGGTGCGGCCGAGCGCCACGATCACCGACGGGCGGTAGTCGGCCAGGGTGGCGCGCAGATGTTCGATCTCGCCGGCGAATTCGGCGAGCAGCCGGTCGGATGTGCCGAAGGCGCCCCAGCTCTCGTCGATCTTCCGACCCTCCTTGCGGGCGCGGGCGCGCGAGGAAAAGAAATGCCCGACCTTGTTGCCCGGCGGCTGGTAACGGAAGACGTTGGCGACGAGGCATTCCGCCCGCTCGATGCCGACGGCGGCCAGCGATTCGTCCAGCAGCTTGCCGCTGCGGCCGACGAAGGGGGTGCCCTGCCGCGCCTCCTCCGCCCCCGGCGACTCGCCGACGATGGCGAGCCGTGGTCCGTCCACCGGCTTGGTCGGATACTGATAGTCGGCGAAGGGCATGTCGGTGCGCAGCTCAGTCATCGGATCGCTTCCCAAATTCCCGGCGATGGGTGCAGTCGGGGAGCCGGGCTTGCCGTAGCATCGGCCCGACCCCAAGCTTGTAGGCGGTGAGGTTCTAGCCCAGTCCGTCCAGCCCACCAACACCAGCCTAACAACAAGGGAGAGATCGGGATGACACCGCAAGCACCGACGACGCAGGAACTGGCGGGCAAGACCTGCGAGCCCTGCCGCGGCGGGATACCGCCGATGGACCGGGCGATGGCCGCCTCCTATCTGGTGCAGGTGCCGGGCTGGGTCCTGAAGGAGGATCCCGACCGCATCGAACGCGACTTCAAGTTTCCGGACTTCGCCCAGGCCCAGGCCTTCGCCGTTCAGGTCGGCAACCTCTGCGAAGCGGAAGGCCATCACGCGGAGATCCGCTACGGCTGGGGCCACTGCTCGGTCGCCTTCTGGACCCACAAGATCAGGGGCCTGCACGAGAACGACTTCGTCATGGCCGCGAAGGTGAATGGGATGGCCGATGCGCCCTATGTGCCGGCGTCGGTCGGCACCCCGCCGCCGCCTTATGTGCAGGGGGCGTGAGGGAACAGGCTTCGGGCCCCCTACCCCCATAGTTCCGCGACCGGCGGCTGGACCACCGCACCGTCATAGACCAGCCCCGGTTCGCGGTCGCGGGCCAGCAGCAGCGGGCCGTCCAGGTCGACGTAGCGCGCGCCCTGCCCCACCAGCATCGCCGGCGCCATGGCGAGCGAGGTCGCCACCATGCAGCCGACCATCACCTCGAAGCCCATGGCGTGAGCGGCGCGGGTCATCGCCAGCCCCTCGGTCAGGCCGCCGGTCTTGTCGAGCTTGACGTTCACCACCCGGTAGAGCCCGCGCAGACGCTCCAGCGACTCCAGCCCATGGCAGGATTCGTCGGCGCCCAGCGGCACCGGACAGTCGACACCGCGCAACGCCTCGTCCTGGCCGGCCGGCAGCGGCTGCTCGATCATCTCGACGCCCAGCCCGGCGAGCACCGGGGCGAACTGGTGCAGTTGGTCCAGCGTCCAGCCCTCGTTGGCGTCGACAACCAGCCGGGCGGCGGGGGCGGCGGCGCGGACGGCGCGGACGCGGTCGAGATCGCCCTCCCCCGTCAGCTTCATCTTCAGCAGCGGATGGCGCGGCGCCCGCTCGCGGGCCGCGGCGGCCATCGCCTCGGGTTCGTCCACGCTCAGCGTGTAGCAGGTGACCAGCGGTCCCGGCGGTTCGGTCAGCCCGGCCAGTTTCCAGGCCGGCACGCCGCTGCGTTTGGCCTCCAGGTCCCACAGGGCGCAGTCCAGCGCATTGCGGGCGGCGCCCGCCGGCATCTGCCGGGCCAGCGAGTCGCGGTCCAGTCCGCCGGCCACCGTGTCGGCCATCGCCTCCAGCGCGGCGATGACCCCGTCGACGCTCTCGCCATAGCGGGCATAGGGCACGCATTCGCCGCGGCCGCGGTGGGGGCCGTCGGTCACTTCCGCCACCACCACCGCGGCTTCGGTCTTGGCCCCGCGCGAGATGCGGAAGGCGCCGCGGATGGGAAAGGTCTCCCGACGGACGGTGAGTTGCTGGGCGGACATGATCGCGAACCCCGAAACGGAACAGGGCCAGGAGTGTATCCCGGCCCCGTTCCCGAAGGCGACAGTCAAGTCGGCAGGATCACCGGTCCTGAATGATGACGCCGTACCAGCCGAGCCCCTTGTAGGTTTCGTAGCCGGGGGTCAGGGCATAGCCGACCAGCCGGTTCTTGTCGTCGATGTAGTGGCCCATGGTGGAGGCACTGCGGCGCAGCGGCACGGTCTCGGTCAGCAGGCCGCGGCCGTCGGACGAGGCGATCACCCGATGGCGGGCGTCGAGCAGCAGGCACCGCGACTTCTCGCGCTCCCCGGCTTCCAGCCGCACGCCCTCGACCACCGCGGCGGCCTGCGGCTCCCAGTCGAAGAAGATGCCGAGCACGCCGATGGCGTCGCCGTCCGCCTCGCCGTCGCGGCGGATCGCGGTCGCATAGGTGGCGACGACGCGGTCGTCCAGGCTGCGGTTGCGGGCGACGTCGCCGACGGTGAACTCGCCGCCGTTGCGGGTGGCCAGCGCCTGCCGGAACCACGGCTCGTCCGACACGTTGGCGCCGCGCGCACCGGGATAGCGGTCCGGCCGGCCGTTGGCGATGACGTTGCCGTTGCGGTCGGCGATCCAGAGGTCGAGATAGACGGTGTAGGATTCCAGGATCACGCCCAGCCGGCGCGAGGCATGGCGGCGCGCCTCCTCCGTCGGGTCGGCGGCGCAATCGACCACCGCGCTGTCGGTCGCCCACCAGCGCACGTCGCAGGACCGCTCATACAGGTTGCGGTCGATGATCTCGATCATGTTGAGCGACAGGTCGGCCAGCCGCTTGCCGTGCATCTCCTGCACCATGGCGCTGCCGGTGGTGGTCAGATGGTCGACGCGGGCGACGATCTCCGACCGCAACTCCTTGGTGATGCTGTTGACCTGGGTTGAGATCTCCGACACCTCGTTGGCGACGACGGCGAAGCCGCGTCCGGCGTCGCCGGCCCGAGCCGCCTCGATCAGGGCGTTCATGGCCAGCATCTTGGTGCGCCGGGTGATGTCCTCGATCAAGGACACCTTCTTCGACGCAACATCCAGCACGCCCCGCGACAGCTCGAAAAGATCGGTGCCCGCCATGCTCATCGTCTTGTCCCCCGTCATGACCGTCCCTGCATCCTCCAAATCAAAAGCCGTGCCAACGGTCGCCGACGCCCCGTGAACGGCCCACCCTCCCGGTTTCCGCGGCGCTTGGCCGCAGAGGGCATGACGCCATCCGGCATTTCGGGGGAGTTGTACGGTTAAGCTGCTGAAACAGCAGGCATGCTGGCGACGGGTTGCTCAACAGGTTGCGAACTTGCCATGGGCGCGGCATCCATGTTGCGGACACGTAACACGAATTCTCCGCAAATTCGCAATAAAAATTCTTATCTGAGCAGCAACACGCCAGATCAATTCCGCATTGCAAAATCCCATGCACATGCTGTGCACATTCGCCGGGCAGTTGATGCGGAGCGCATCACTGCACCACGGGAAATGCACCACGGAAAAGCCGTCAGGCCACGCGGTGCATTTCGTCCAGGAAACGCTGGACCTCGCGGGTCAGGCGGTCGGCCTCGGCGGCCATGCGTTCGGACGCGGCGAACACCTCGTGCGCGGTGCCGCTGGTGCGGCCGGCGGCATCGGTGACCTCACGGATGTCGTCGGACACCGCACGGGTGCCGGCGGCGGCCTGTTCCATGTTGACGACGATCTCGCGCACGGCGGAGCCCTGTTGCTCGATCCCGGCGCTGATGCCGGCGGCGATCTGGTTGATCGACTGGATGGTGCGGCCGATGCCGACGATGGCGCCCACCGCCTCGTCGGTGGAGGACTGGATGCCGGCGATCTGGGCGGCGATGTCGCCGGTGGCCTTGGCGGTCTGGTCGGCCAGCCGCTTCACCTCCTGCGCCACGACGGCGAATCCCTTCCCCGCCTCGCCGGCGCGGGCCGCCTCGATGGTGGCGTTCAACGCCAGAAGATTGGTCTGGCTGGCGATGTCGTTGATGAGGGTGATGACGTCGCCCACCGTCCGCGCGGCGCCGGACAGGTTGCCGACCAGCGCGTTGGAGCGCTCGGCCTCGCCCGCCGCGTTTTCCGCGACCTGGGCGACCTCGCCGATCTGGCGCGCAATCTCGGCGATGGAGGCGGACAATTCCTCCGTCGCGGCGGCGACGCTGCCGACATTGCTGCCGGTCTGGGCGGCGGACGCCGCGACCGACGACGCCTTGCCGGTGGCCTGGGTCGCGTCCGTCTCCATGGTGCGGGCGGAGACCTCCAGCTGGTGGGCGGTGTCGGCCACCTCGCTGCACACGCTCTGGATCTGGCCTTCGAATCGCTGGGTCACGCCGGCGAAGCCCGCCACCTTCTGCGAGATGCTCTCCGTCGCCGCGTTGATCGTGCGGCTGGCGTGCAGGAAGCCGCCCTGCATGCCGCGGAAAACGATCCGGCGGAAATATTTGTGTTCCGACACCGCGTGCATGGAGGCGGTCGCCTCGCGCACGAAGGCGTCGGTGCGGTCGATGGCGTCGTTGGTGACGTGCATCAGCTCGCCCAGCGCCCCGCCCTCGCGGATGCCGATCACCCGCGCCTCGAAATCGCCGGCGGAGATCGCGCGGTTCACCCGGGTCAGTTGCTCCACCACCGCACAGGCGCGGCGCAGGAACAGCAATGCCCCGCCCAGCGCCGCCAGCCCGGCCAAGGCAAGCCCGGCGCGCAGGGCGATCCCGCCGATGCCCAGCAGGTCGACCGTCAGCAACGCCGCCAGCGCCACCCCGCCCAGCACCGCCAGGCAGCCGGCCCGCGTCAGCGAAGACGCCTTGGGAGAGGACGACTTAGAGGGAGAAGACGAATTCGTCATACCCGATCCCCTTCTCCGCCAGCAGGGCGAGGACGGCGGCGAAGCCCGCCTCCATCCCCTTCTTGCGGTCGGCATGGCTGTTCTCGATGTCCAGAAGCTGGCGGTAGAGCGGGATCACCTTGTCCAGCGCCGACCGTTCCGGCACCCGGCGGGAGGAGTGATAGCCGATCACCCGACCTTCGGCGTCGAAGCTGGGCGTGACATGGGCGAAGACCCAGTAATGGTCGCCGTTGCGGGCGCGGTTGACCACATAGGCGAAGATCTCCTTCCCCGCCGCCAGCGTGTCCCACAGCAGCTTGAACACGCAGCGCGGCATGTCGGGATGGCGGACGATGGAATGGGGGGCGCCCATCAGGTCGGCCTCCTCATAGCCGGCAACCCGCTGGAAAACCCGATTCGCGTAGGTGATCCGACCCTTCAGATCGGTCTTGGAAACGATGACTTCATCCGGGTCGAAGAAGCGTTCCACCCCCGTCAGGGGGACGTCGCGTCGTGCCATGTGCCTTCCGGTCTCCCGCTTCCCGGACCCGCGCGGTCCTGCATGCGTCCGCTTGCGGCGCGGACCGGGCGGCAGAACCGGATTATTTCCGGATCGACATGCCGCGCGATCTCCCGCACTGCGAGTACCGCAACGAATTGCACTTTAATGTGACGGAAGCTATCAGGAAAGACCCTACCCATTGCGGTGCCGAAATATTTGGGTGACCATCATCCGGTCGGATGAAATCCACCTACTCCGGCGGATAGGGGATGGTCAGCAGCCGGCCGGCGGGCGGGTTGTCCACCGTGACCACCGTGCCGTCGGGCCAGCGCACCTCGACCTGCTCCACCTCATGCAGCGCGCCCAGCCCGAAATGCGCGACCGGCTCGCCCTGGCAGAGATAGCCGGACCCGGCGCTGACGACCCGGCGCTGCCGGCGTCCGCCCGCGGTCAAGCTGACCACGGCGCCACGGGCCGGTGCGCCGTAGGGGGTCAGCGGCTGCACGCGCAACCAGCCATTGTGCGAGGCTGCCGGGCGGTAGATGGACAGCGGTTGCGCCACGGCATCGGGCCCGCCATGGGCGCTACCGTGCGCCAGCACCAGCTCCAGCCGGCCGTCGCCGTCGATGTCGGCCGCGACCGCGCCGGTGCCCAGCCCCTTCGGCTCCGCCGCGTCGCCCAACTCCAGCTCCTGCCACTGGTCGTTGCGCCAGCCGAACAGGCGGTTGGGCTCGCCATGGGCGTGGAAGAACAGCTCCTCATAGCCGTCATTGTCGAAATCGGCGGCAACGACGGTGAACATGCGGCCGGGCATCGACAGATCGGCGCCGGCCGCCTCGACGAAGGCGCCGCCCATGCGCTGATGGAACAGGCGTTGCGCCCCATCCCAGGTGCCGACCGCCAGATCGAACAGCCCGTCGCCGTCGACATCCAGCGCCACGACCGCGCGTCCGGAGGGGCGCGAATCGACGATGCCGCGCTCCTCGGCGATCTCCTCGAAATTGCCGTCGCCCAGGTTGCGGAACAGCTGGTTGGGCCCGCAGTCGTTGACCGTCACCACGTCCATATGGTCTGAGACGATGGGCAGGGTGGTGACGCCGCGGGCCGCCCCGATGGAGTCCAGACCGGCCTCCTCCGCCCCATCCTCCAGCCGGCCGCGCCGGGTCAGCTCATAGAGGCGCAACGGCCCGCCGTCGGTCGCCACCAGAAAGCCGTAGCGGCCATGCCCCCAGCGGTCGAGCGCCGCCACCGCGCCGGCGGCCGTGTGGTTGGCCGCACCGGCATTCTCCGCCTGGGCGAACAGGTCGAGCCAATGCTTGCCGAAACAGGCGAACAGCCGATCGGCCATGTCCTTGGCACCGGTGACGCGGTCGCAGTTGACGACGTAAAGCTCCTCCCGCCCGTCGCCGTCGATGTCGGCGGCGGCCAGCCCCATGGCGGGACTGGAGGGATCGGCGATCAGCGGGGTGGCGATGTCGACCAGACGGCCGTCGACCCATTTCAGGACGAGGTTGGCGGTGCGGTAGCCGGCCACGACCAACTCGAAGGCGCCGTCGCCGTCGATGTCCGTGACCGCAATCCCGTTCGACGGCCGCGGCGGGTTCTCGGCGAGCAGCGACGAGCAATCGAGGAACATATGCACCCTCTTGTCCCGTGGTCGGTCCACCCTCGCCGCCCGCAACAGGCCTTTGGAGCCATTGGGCTTTCGAGCGGTGTATCCCTGTTGATACCCCGTCCCCGCCCGTCCGTAAACCCGGACGGAGGATCAGGGACGGCCTATGCCCGATGCCGCATCGCGGCTCCACGCCGCACCAACGTCTCCCCGGAAAGCAAAATCCCCCCGGCGCGGTGACGCCGGAGGGATTTGGCCAAGGAAATTTCAGGGAGACGAACGCCGGGTCCGCTCAAATGCGCTTCTTCGCGCCGGCATTGCCGGCCGCACGCTTGCCCGCCGCATCGTCGTTGCCGGCCGGCTTTTCCGCCGACTTGGCGGCCGCCGCGGCCTTGGCCTGCTCGCGGGCCGGCAGTTCGATGTTGACCTCCAGGGTCGAGCAGTCGCCGCCGCGGTCGAGCTTCACCTCGACCTTGTTCTCGTCGATGTTGACGTATTTGGCGATGACCGCCAGCAGTTCCTGCTGGAGCATCGGCAGATAGTCGGGTCCGCTGCGCCCGGCGCGCTCGTGCGCCATGACGATCTGCAGACGCTCCTTGGCCTGGACGGCCGACGCGCGCGGGGCCGCGCGGAAGAAGTTGAAGATGCTCATGCGCTCCTCCGCAGGAGCCGGCTGAACAGGCCCTTCTTCTGGGGGGTGACGAAGCGATGCTCGATGTCCTCGCCCAGGAAGCGGCCGACCGCATCCGAATAAGCGAGCCCGGCGTTGGAGACCTCGTCCAGGATCACCGGCATGCCGACGTTGGAGGCGCGCAGCACCGCCTGGCTTTCCGGAATGACGCCGAGCAGCGGGATCGCCAGGATCTCCAGCACGTCGTCGACCTTCAGCATCTCGCCCCGCTCGACGCGCTCCGGGTCGTAGCGGGTCAGCAGCAGCTGCTGCGTCACCGGCTCCAGCCCCTGTTCCGCCCGGCGGGACCGCGAGTTCAGCACGCCCAGGATGCGGTCGCTGTCGCGCACCGACGAGACTTCCGGGTTGGTGACGATGATCGCGTGGTCGGCGAAATAGAGCGACATCAGGGCGCCGCGCTCGATGCCGGCCGGGCTGTCGCACAGGATGTAGTCGAATTCCTTCGACAGCTCGTTCAGCACCTTCTCCACCCCCTCGCGGGTCAGCGCGTCCTTGTCGCGCGTCTGCGAGGTCGGGAGGATGTACAGGTTCTCGATCCGCTTGTCCTTGATCAGCGCCTGGTTCAGCTTCGCTTCGCCGTTGATGACGTTGATGAAGTCGAAGACCACCCGGCGCTCGCAACCCATCACCAGGTCAAGGTTGCGCAGGCCAACGTCGAAGTCGATGACGACCGTCTTGAAGCCGCGAAGCGCCAGCCCGGTCGCAAAGGCCGCGGACGAGGTCGTCTTGCCGACACCGCCCTTGCCGGAGGTCATGACGATGATCTTGCTCAACGGAGCCTCTCCCATAATCCCAAAGTTGCCGTCACCGATACCAAACACCGTCCGAAGATTGTCGTCTCCGGACAAGATTCCGTCGCTTCAGCTTTCAGGCGGTCTTCAGCAGGTCCATGCTGAGGACGCCGTCGCGCAGGAAAACCTGCACGGCTTTCTTGTAAAAGTCACTGCCGATGTCTTCGCTGACACGATAATTGCCTGCGACCGATAGCACCTCCGCCTCCAGACTGTGGCAGAAGATGCGGGCGTTGCCGTCGCCGGAGAAACCGGCCAGCGCCCGGCCGCGCAACGCGCCGTAGACATGGATGTTTCCGTCGGCCAGCAGTTCCGCCCCCGGAGAGACGGAGCTGGTGACGATCAGGTCGGTCTTCTCGGCATAGACCCGCATGCCGGAGCGCACCGGCTCGGTCACCACCACGGTCGGGCGGTGGACGACCTCGATCAGCACCTGCGGCGCCGGGATCGGCGTCTGCCCCTGCTGGTGCGGATCCTGCTGCCGCGGATCGGGGGCCTTCACGACCTCTTCCAGCTTGGCGGCGCGGCCCGACGGCATCGGCGTCAGCCCGACGGTCATCGCCGCCTCGCGCACCGGCTGCGGCCCGCCCTGGAAGCCGACCGGCAGCAGATGCAGCGCCTGCACCTGCGACACGAAGGCGCCCAGATCGAAGACGATGCTCTCCGGCAGGTCGTCGAAATCCAGCACGACCGGCGCATTGCGGAAGAAGTTGGGTGCCTGCCGCACCTTGACGTTCAGCTGGGTGAAGAAATCCGGCGATGTCGGGGCGAAAACCTTCAGCACCATCATGGTGAAGGAGTTGCCACGCAACTGGAACGGCGCATCCCGTTCGGCGACCTGACTGGCGCTGCTCACCGTAGCCTTCCCGTTCGTTCCTGCCGCCTCGTGCCGTGCTTCCGGTTCACCCGTAGCCCGCAACCGCCCCAGAGCCGCCGTCGCGCAGCACCGGCATCGAGCCAGCCAATCAGCGCCTTCTAGCCGTCCACACCGGTCGGATTCAAGAGTTTCCCCGTCCACCGGGATGACAATCGAAAGCCGCGCTGCCGCCTGCCGCGGGACAAACGCCCACCCTCCCCGACTGTCGCCCGAAGCGACGATCCGGAAGCGCAGCCCGCCACCGCGGTGGACAGGCCAGGGTTGCAACATGACTTTCGATTTCCCCCGTGACCGACCATAGTAATGAAAGCCCGCGACAGCGGCAAAGCCTTTCGGCCGCCTCCGCCGGAAGGCTATCCCGCGGCCGGTCCGGCTCGGCGGAAAGGGTTACCAAGCCCGCTCTGGCGGCTTTCCTGCGGCACCCACACCACATCTGGTATGAATATTTTGCGTCGGCCGCAATTTTGCCTGACGCCGCGCGTTATGACCGGTACAGTCAGGTTGCGTGGCTTTCACCGACGACGAGGTTCTCTTGCACCTTGTTTCGCCCATAGAGCACCTCCCCCGTCGGCCCGCACCGGCATGTCCGGACCCGGCACGCCATCCGGCCGCAGTGCCCGGCGAAGCACCCATCACCGCGCATCCATGCGACCGATCGAGCCTCCCCCCTGCGGGAGGCTTTTTTGTGCCCGGAAACCCCATTCCGGGGTTTGGCTCCACCCCCACCATTCGAGGAGATGCGACATGGCCAAGCGTTCGAGCAAAGGCATCGCTGCGGCGGACGACTCCACCGTCCACCCGCTTTTCCCCGGTATGAACGCCCCCGCCGCTTTCGGCTGGGACCCGCTCGGTGGGAACGAGGATCGCCGCGACCAGAGCTATCTCCGCAAGGTGAAGCCGCAGAACCCCAACCAGAAGCTTCTGATGGACGCCATCAAGACGCACAATCTGGTGGTGGCGCTGGGCCCTGCGGGCACCGGCAAGACCTACATCGCCATCTCGTCGGCGGTGGAGGCCCTGGAATCCGGCAGCGTCGACCGCATCGTCCTGTCCCGCCCGGCCATCGAGGCGGGAGAGAGCATCGGCTATCTGCCCGGCGATATGCATGAAAAGATGGCGCCCTTCCTGCGCCCGCTCTACGACGCGTTGACCGACCGGCTGGGGTCCAAGCGGCTGCGCACCATGATGGCCGACGGCACCATCGAGATCGCCCCGGTCGGCTTCATGCGCGGCCGCACCCTGAACAACGCCTTCGTGGTGATCGACGAGGCGCAGAACTGCACCTATGCCCAGATCAAGATGCTGCTGACCCGGCTGGGCTGGCATTCCACCATGGTGCTGACCGGCGATCCCGACCAGACCGACCTGCTGGACAACCTGTCCGGGCTGGCCGACATCGCCCGCCGGCTGGAGGCGGTGGAGGGAATCGCCGTCGCCCGCCTGACGGAAAAGGACATCGTCCGCCACCCGCTGGTCGCCAGCATGCTGACGGTCCTCTGATCCTCCGGGATCGTCCTGTGGTTGCGCGGGAGTTGCGGTCACCGCATCTCCCGGCAGCCTGCAAGCCGGCCTTCGCCGGTCACACCCCACTATGGTTGCAATAATGACATTCCGTTGAGCGAAACGTAAGATATACGAACATTAGCACTTGACGAGCAGCCCCGGCCCGGCAAAAAGTCCCGAAAATTTTATGGACATCGCCGTTTCGTTGCCGAAGGGGTTGCCGCCGTGACCGTTGCCTTGTTCGAACGCATCAGCATCAAGGGCAAGATAGCACTGATCCTGGCCGCGGCCGGCCTCGGGCTGGTTCTGGTCGCCGCGGTCAGCCTGATGGGCCTGCGCGCCGAGATGATGGCCGACCGCCAGGACAAGACCCGCAACGTCGTCGAGGTCGCCCACAGCCTGATCGCCCATTTCGAGACGCAGGAACGCGCTGGCACCCTTCCCCGTGCCGCGGCTCAGGCACAGGCGAAAATCGCCCTCAAGGCTCTGCGCCACGATGGCGACGAGTATTTCTTCATCACCGACCTCGCCCCGCGCATGATCATGCATCCGATCAAGCCCGAGTTGGACGGTACCGACGTGTCGCGCAACGCCGATCCCAACGGCAAGCTGCTGTTCCAGGAGTTCGTCCGGGTGGTGAAGGCCGACGGCGCCGGCTTCGTCGACTATCTCTGGCCCAAGCCGGGATCGGCACAGCCGGTGGCGAAGCTGTCCTATGTCAAGGGTTTCACCCCCTGGGGCTGGCTGATCGGGTCGGGCATCTACATCGACGACGTCGACGTCGCCTTCCGCCAGGCCGCGCTGCGGCTGGCCGGGACCGGGCTGCTGATCGCGCTTGCCGCCGTGCTGCTCGCCCTGCTGGTCAGCCGCGCCATCGTCCGGCCGCTGGACGGGCTGGGCCGCGTCATGCAGGATCTGGCCGGCGGCAACAGCGCGGTCGCCGTGCCCGGCCTGGACCGCGGCGACGAGATCGGCGCGATGGCCCGCACGGTCGAGGTCTTCCGGGTCCAGCAGATCGACCTCGCCCGCCATTGGGACCGGCAGAAGATCGAGCATCGCGTGACCGATCAGCGCGCCCAGGCGCTGAAACGGCTGACCGACCGCTTCGACGCCACCATCGCCGAGACGATCCGCACCGTCGGCAGCGCCGTCGGCACGCTGGAGACCACCGCCCGCGCCCTGTCGGCCACCGCCGACCGCAACCGGCGCGAGGCGACCTCCGTCGCCGGCGCCTCGCAGCAGGCCTCCAGCAGCGTGCAGACCGTCGCGTCGGCGGCGGAGCAGCTGACCGGCTCCATCGCCGTGATCGGCGAGCAGGTGGTGACCTCTTCGGCCATCTCCACCCAGGCGGTGGAGGCGTCGCAGAAGGCGGGCGAGCGGATCGACGGGCTGGGTCAGGCCGCCCGTAAGATCGGCGAGGTCGCCGACCTGATCGCCGGCATCGCCGGGCAGACCAACCTGCTGGCCCTGAACGCCACCATCGAGGCGGCGCGAGCGGGCGAGATGGGCAAGGGCTTCGCCGTGGTCGCCGGCGAGGTGAAGACGCTGGCCAACCAGACCGCCAAGGCCACCGAGGAGATCGCCCGCCATATCGGCGACGTGCAGGAGGCGACGCGTGCCGCCGTCGCCGCGATCCACGAGATCGGCGCCATCGTCGCCCGCAGCGACGAGATCGGCACCTCCATCGCCACCGCGGTCCAGCAGCAGGGCGCCGCCACCGGCGAGATCGCCCGCAGCGCCGGCGAGGCGGCGGAGGGCACCCGGCAAGTTTCCAGCAGCATCGACGCGGTTTCCGACGCGGCCCTGGAGACCGAACGGTCGGCCGACGCCCTGCTGGAGGCCGCTGGAGGTCTGTCGCGGCAGGCACAGGGGCTGCGCGGCATGGTCGATGCCTTCCTGGTCAATGTCGGGGCGATCAACTCCGCGCCGCTCACCGCCCTGCATGACGCGCCTTCGGAAGGGTCGGAGCTGTTCATGCCCTGGACGGAAGGCCTTGCGGTGGGTGAGGAGGCGATCGACACCGACCACATGATCCTGATCGCGCTGATGAACGAGGCGGCCGCTCTCGCCCAGCAGGCCAAGGCCGCACCGGCGGGGCGGGAGGGCGGCAATCGCCGGGCATTGGGCGAGGCCGTCGGCCGGCTGCTGGCCTACACCGTCCTGCATTTCGAGCAGGAGGAACGGCTGATGGACCAGTGCGGCTATCCCGGCACCACGGCCCACAAGGCCCAGCATGAGGCGCTGCGCACCCGTGCCGGCGAATTGCGCCGCCGTCTGGATGCCGGCGACTCCGTGGCGGACGAACTGCTGGCGCTGCTGCGCGAATGGCTGTTCGAACATATCCAGCGCGCCGACAAGCGGATCGGCGAGCATCTGGCGGCAACGGGCCGCAGCATGGAGGCAAAGGCGACGACGGCGGTGGCGGCGAAGGCGGCCTGACCGGGGCATCGGCTGCGCAATGGCGCCGCGCCCCCTTGACCTCGCCCCTTGACCTGGGTCGCGGACGGCCCCATTCCTGACGGACCATGAAGACACGTCTCCTGCGCATCGCCGCCGCCTCCGTCCTCGCCATCGCCGTGTCCGCCGGTATCGCCTGGTGGCAGGTGCGCAACGCCGCCACCACGGTGGAAAGCGGAACGAAGTCCGCAGTGCCGATCGGCGGTCCCTTCACGCTGACCGATCAAACCGGCAAGTCGATCACCGACGCCGATTTCCGCGGCAAGTATATGCTGATCTATTTCGGCTATACCTATTGCCCGGACGTCTGCCCGACCGAACTTGGGGTGATGACCCAGGCGCTCGACCAGCTGGGGCCGAAATCGGAGCAGGTCCAGCCGATTTTCATCACGATCGACCCGGACCGCGACACTGTGGCGCACATGAAGGACTATGTGAGCCTGTTCCACCCCCGGCTCGTCGGCCTGACCGGCACGCCGGAGCAGGTGCGGGAGGCGGCGCGCGCCTATCGCGTCTATTATGCCAAAGCACCGCAAAAGGATGGAAAAGCCGACGACTACCTGATGGATCACTCCAGCTTTATTTACCTGATGGGGCCGGACGGGAAGTTCGTCGGGGTGTATCCCGGCGGCACCACCGCCGACAAGATCGCGCAGGATCTGTCGCCCCGTATTGCGGGCTGAGTGGGGCGGACCGGCCCCGGACCGGGTGAAAAGCGGCGAAAAAACCCTGAAAAGCGGTCATACCACCGGGTTTTTTCGCATGCTGGAGCGGGACAACGCGCCGCAGCGCGGCAAAATCCGCGAGTTTTCGGCTCTTTTCTTTATTTTTCAACGACTTACACTACAGGTTTTGCGACTTGACAGGGTAACGCCCCGCCCGTATGGTCTCGCCGCTTTCGCATGGCTGCGAGCCAAGAGTGATTGAGAGGCGGAATGAACAACAAATCGCCCCCCGATCCCTTGGATGATCTCGAAGCCCGGTTGCGCAAGGCGCGTGAGGGACAACGCGGCTGGTCGGGCGGACCCGGTAGCAAATACCACCGTCCGCCGCAGGGCGCTCTCGCCACCGCCTGGCGCATCGGGACCGAACTGGTCGCGGCCATGATCGTCGGCGTCGGCGGCGGGCTTCTGCTCGATCGCTGGCTCGGCACCGCGCCCTGGGGACTGATCGTCATGTTCTTCCTGGGGGCTGCGGCGGGAGTCCTGAACGTCTACCGGGCCGTCACAGGCTTCGGCATCGCCGCCGGCTACCGCCGGCCCACTGGGGACGACAACGAGCGCCAAGACGGCGACGCACACTGAGCGAGGACGACCTTGGATCCGCTGCACCAGTTCCAAATCAACCCGTTGTTCCAGATCGTGCTCGGCGGCTACGACGTGTCCTTCACGAACTCGGCCTTCTTCATGGTCGTGGCCGTGGCGGCGATCTACGCCCTGCTGGTCATGGGCGTGGCGAACAAGTCGATGGTTCCGGGCCGCCTGCAGTCGCTGGCCGAGATGTTCTACGAGTTCGTCGCGAACCTGGTGCGCGACAACGCCGGCCACGACGCCCGCCCCTATTTCCCGTTCGTGTTCTCGATCTTCATGTTCGTGCTGATCGGCAACATGATCGGCATGATCCCGTACACCTTCACCTTCACCAGCCACATCATCGTGACGTTTGCGCTGGCGGCGACGGTGTTCGTGTTCGTGACCATCCTGGCCCTGATGAAGCACGGCCTGCACTTCTTCTCCTTCTTCATGCCGCATGGCGCTCCGATCGCGCTCGCTCCGATCCTCATCCCGATCGAAGTGATCTCCTACGTGATGCGCCCCGTCAGCCTCTCGATCCGACTTTTCGCCAACATGATGGCGGGTCACACGATGCTGAAGGTCTTTGCCGGCTTCACGGTCATGATGATCAGCGGCATGGGCGCGCTGGGCTTCGTCACCGGCCTCGTCCCGCTGGCGATCAACGTCGCCCTGACCGGCTTCGAGTTCCTGGTGGCTTTCCTGCAAGCCTACGTCTTCTCGATCCTGACCTGCCTGTACATCCGCGACGCCCTGGAACTGCACTAAGCAGCGCCTGACGATCGCCGGACCCTAGTTCACCAACAGTTCCAACAAGTTCACCCTTACCTAGAGGAAGAGAGTACTATGGATCCTCAAGCCGCCAAGTTCATCGGTGCCGGTCTTGCCGTTATCGCCCTCGCCGGTGTCGGCCTGGGTATCGGCAACATCTTCTCGACGCTGATCGGCTCGATCGCCCGCAACCCGGCCGTCCAGCCGAAGGTCTTCCCGATCGGCATTCTGGGCTTCGCGCTGACGGAAGCCGTCGCGCTGTTCGCCCTGCTGATCGCCTTCCTGATCCTGTTCGCCTAAGGCCAGAGCGGCTTTTCAAAAAAACAGCTCTGACGCGGCGCCGGGCTTCCTGATCGGAGTTTCGGCGCCGCTCCTTTGCCTAGGGGGACCGATCATGCCGAACCTGTTGGCCAAAGGCCGGCTGGCCCGCTGGTCGGGAGTGGCGGGCGCTTCGCTCGCTACCCTCACCACGATGGCCGGCACCGTCCTGGCGGCCGCGGCGGAGCACGCTCCGGACGCGGCGCACGGCGGCGAGCACGCTTCCGGCGGCCTGCCGCAGCTCAATCCCGCCAATTTCCCGACCCAGATCTTCTGGCTGGCTCTGACCTTCGGCGTTCTCTACTACCTCATGTCCAAGAAGGCGCTTCCGCGCGTGGCCGAGGTTCTGGAAGCGCGGCAGGAGCGCATCTCGCGCGACCTCGCCAAGGCCGCCCAGCTGAAGGAAGAGGCCGAGGCCATCCTGGCCCAGGTCGAGAAGTCCCTCGCCGGCGCCCGCAGCCAGGCCCAAGGCGTCATCGCCGAGGCCAGCGCCGAGATCGAGGCGAACAACCAGGCCCGTCAGGCCCAGCTGAACGCCGATATCTCCGAACGCCTGCGCAATGCCGAAGCCTCCATCGCCGCGGCGAAGGAACAGGCTCTGGCCAACATCCGCGCCGAGTCGACCGGCATCGTCCAGGACATCACCGGCCGTCTGGCCGGCGTCGAGGTCGATCAGGCCCAGGCGGATGCCGCCGTCGCGGCCGTGCTTGAGGAGCGCCGGGGATGAACGCACCTGAATTTTGGGTCTTCGTCGCCTTCGTCATCTTCGTGGCCCTGGTCTGGAAGAAGGCGTCGGCCGCCATCGGCACCATGCTGGATGGCCGCGCCGAGCGCATCCGCTCCGAACTGGACGAAGCCGAGCGTCTCCACAAGGACGCACAGGCCCTGCTGAACGGCTACCAGAGCCGTCTGGCCGACGCCCAGAAGGAAGCGGAGGCCGTTCTGGCCCATGCCCGCGAGGAAGCCGCCCGCCTGCGCAGCCAGGCCGGCAGCGACCTCGAAGCGTCGCTGAAGCGCCGCGAGGCGCAGGCCATGGACCGCATCGCCCAGGCGGAAGCCGCGGCGCTGGCCGAGGTCCGCAACCTGACGGTCGACATCGCCATCGGCGCCAGCAAGCGCGTCCTGTCCGGCGGCCTGCCCGCCGCCCAGGCCGACAAGCTGATCGAGCAGTCGATCAGCGAACTGCCGAAGCATCTGCACTGATCGTTCCCCCGATCGATCAGCCGGGTTCCGCGGCAATGATTGTTGCGGCGTGAACAACGGACTTTGGAAAAACCCCGGCCTATGCGCCGGGGTTTTTCTTTGCTGGAATGGAACGGTCGCCAGTCCTCATCTGCCCTCCCCTACCGCCCGGCCGGAGTTCCGTTCACCGATGTCCGATATCACCCCGCTCCCATCCGTATTCGTCTCCCACGGCGCCCCCACGCTGATCCTGGAACCCAGCGCCGGACGCGACT
This sequence comes from Azospirillum oryzae, assembly GCF_008364795.1. Taxonomy (GTDB): domain Bacteria; phylum Pseudomonadota; class Alphaproteobacteria; order Azospirillales; family Azospirillaceae; genus Azospirillum; species Azospirillum oryzae. Next base: position 970,429 of record NZ_VTTM01000001.1, read on the forward strand.
TCCTTGCCGGGCTGGGCCGCAGGCTTGGACGGCCGAGCGCGATCCTCGCGGTTTCGGCCCATTGGACCACTGGCGTGCCTGCAGTCAGCGGAGCGGAGGCGCCGGAAACCATCCATGACTTCTACGGCTTTCCCGATGCGCTCTACCGCATGCGCTACCCGGCACCGGGCGCGCCGGCACTGGCGGGGCGAGTGGCGGACCTGGCCGGAGCCGTCGTCGATCCGTCGCAGGGGCTGGATCACGGCGCCTGGGTCCCGCTGATGCTGATGTATCCGGAGGCCGACATCCCGGTGGCGCAGCTGTCGGTGATGCCCCGCCGCAGCGCCGCCGATCACATCGCGCTCGGCCGGGCGCTCGAACCCCTGCGGCGGGACGGCGTGCTGATCCTCGCCAGCGGCGGCGCCGTGCACAACCTGCGGGAGTTCCGCTTCGGCGGCACCAGCGCCGCCCCCTGGGCGACCGGCTTCGCCGGCTGGCTGGACCGGACGCTGGAGGCCGGCGATGCCGATGCGCTCGGCAACTGGCTCGACGCCAGTCCTGACGCCCGCCGTGCCCACCCGACGGACGAGCATTTCCTGCCGCTGCCGGTAGCGCTCGGTGCCGCCGGTCCTCGGCCGAGGACCGAGCGGCTGCATGCCGGCTTCGAACATGGCAGCCTGGGCATGCACGCCTATGCGTTCACCGCCGCCGACACGGATCCCGCCAGGGACGCCGATTCCACCTGATCTTTGGCGGTACTCCGTCGCACACTTGTCTGTTTGCCTGAGGGGATAGCCAAGCTACAATCCGCGCCGCGCGGCGACCGGCCGCTCATTGGTTGTGGCCGGTCGGACGCGGGAATCGTCAGGCACAGCGCGAGCGGGAGTCGGTGTGAAGCGGAACGGCATTCTGTCCCGGAGCGGCCGCCGGACCCGATTCCGCGACATGACCGTGTCGGCGCGGGTGGGCGCCGGCTTCGGCATCGCCCTTGGGCTGGTGGTCCTGCTGGCCCTGGTCGGGCTTGGCTGGTTCTACGCGGTGTCGCGCGACATCGGCGCCTTCTCCGGCCGCGCCGACCTGTCCCAGGTGGCGGCCGACGCCGACGTCAGCCTGCGCGACCTGGAGGTCGCGGTGCGCGACCATCTGACCTATGGCGACGACCAGAGCCTTCTCGACGCCTCCTGGCGGCACGACACGCTGCGCGAGCGGCTCGATGCGCTGGCCAAGGGCGTGGTGGAGACGGCTGACCGGCAGGCGGTGGACAAGGCCCATGCATCGCTGGAGGATTATTGGGCGGCGGTGCAGAAGCTGATCGCCCTGCGCGGCGACCGCAACGGCCAGATGACCGGCGTGCTGGAACCTCTGGTCGCTCAGACCCGCCAGAAGCTGAACCAGCTCAAGAATGCCGGCGGCGTCGATTCGACCGCGCTCGCCAGCGACGCCGCCATCGCCACCCTGCTGATGCAGGAGCATCTGACCCGCTATATCGACCGTCGCGATCCGCAGGACGCCGAGGCGATGCGCGCCCAGCTGGCCGTCGCCCGCGACCGTCTGGCCGAAATGAACCGCTATTTGTGGGTGCCCGGCACCAAGCAGGCCATCGACGAGGTGACTGCCCTGCTGGCGAAGGCGGGCGGCGTGCTGACGGCGATCGAATCGTCGGTGGTCGAGGAGGACAATCTGCGCGCCGAGGCGATGGCCGCCAACGCGGCCGGCATCGCCGCAAATCTGGGCGAGATCCGGCGGCGGGCGGAGGCGGGGACCCAGGCCTTGCGCGGCACGCTGGGCAACGGCCTGTCCGGCTACACCAACGTCGCGCTGTGGATCGGCGGCCTGATCCTGCTGGCCGGGCTCGTCGCGCTGTGGCTGGTCCAGCGCAGCGTCGCGGTTCCGGTGAGGACGATGGCGAACGCGGTGACGGCGCTGGCCGCCGGCCGCACCGACATCACCCTGCCGGCGCTGACCGGCCAGGACGAGATCGCCGCCATGGCCCGCGCGGTGGAAGTGCTGCGCGGCAACGCCGAGGACACCGATCGCGAGCGTCGCGAGGCGGAGGTCGAACACACCCGCCTGCTGCGCGAAAAGGCGATGGCCGAGGCCTCCAGCCGGGCCAAGAGCGACTTCCTTGTCAATATGGGCCACGAACTGCACGGGCCGCTGACCGAGATCGTCAATGCCAGCCAGACGCTGATGACCGACCTGCACCGGCTGGGCGTGGACGAATTGGCGACCGACGTCGAGCATATCCAGTGGACCGGCGAGCAGCTGACCACCCTGGTCGACGCCATCCTGGATTACGCCAAGGTCGAGGCCGGGGCGATGGACGTCTGCCTGCAGGATTTCGACATCAACCGGCTGCTGACCGAGGCGCGCGAGCGCTCGATGCCCGCCGCCGACCTTTACGGCAACGCGCTGGACCTGTCGGCGCCGGCCGGGCTGGGCCAGATGCATTCCGACTTCACCAAGGTGCGGCAGACCCTGCTGAACCTGCTGGACAATGCCTGCAAATTCACCCAGGACGGGACGGTGACCCTGGCGGCGGAGAAGGTGGAGCGCGACGGCGCCCGCTGGTACCGCTTCACGGTCGCCGATACCGGACGCGGCTTCCCCACCGCCCAGACCGGACGGTTGTTCCAGCCCTTCGTCCAGGGCGCCGGCAACGGTGCGGTGGCGACCCGCGGCCAGGGCAAGCCACGCGGCGCCGGGCTTGGGCTGACGCTGGTCGGGCACTACACCGCCATGCTGGGCGGCGACATCGAAGTGGCGAGCGAGCCCGGCCAGGGCACCCGCATCACCATCGCCCTGCCCGCCGTCTATGAACCGCCGGCGGAAGAGCGCCCCCTGCAGGTGGAGGCGGTCGGCAACGCCAAGCCGCTGCTGCGCGTCGCTTCCCTGAAGCCGGCCGGGCATCTCGCCAGCAGCACGTCGATGACGCAGATCGGGCCGTAATCGGGAGCGCGGGTCAGTAGCGGGGGCGTGCGGTGTCTTCCGGCGCGTCGCCGTCGTCGATCGGCTGGCCGTATTTCATCCGACGCATCTTTTCCGCCACCCGCGCGATCTCGTCGGCCGGAAGGACCACCGGTTCACCGAACTGCTGGGCGTAGAGATACTGGCGGGCCAGAGTCTCCACCTCGACCGCCAGCGACAGGGCGGACTGCACAGTGGTGCCCAGCACGATCATACCGTGATTGGCCAGCAGGCAGGCCAGCCGCCCCTCCAGCGCCGTCAGGGCGTGATCTGACAGCTCCTGCGTGCCGAAGGTGGCGTAGGGAGCGCAGCGGATCGCATCCCCGCCGGCCAGCGCCACCATGTAATGGAAGGACGGGATGCCGCGGCCATGCACCGCCAGCGCGGTGGCGAAGGTCGGGTGGGCGTGGAGGACGACCGTCACGTCCGGCCGTGCCCGCAGGATGTCGCGGTGGATGCGCCATTCCGACGAGGGACGGCGGTTGCCGAGATAGGTGCCGTCGAAGCCCATTTCGACGATGTCGTCCGGAGCCATGGCGTCATAGGCCATGCTGGTCGGCGTGACGAGAAAGCCGCGGTCGATCCGGTGCGACAGGTTCCCCGACATGCCCTGATTGACGCCCAGCCGGTTCATGGCGAGGCAGCCGTCGATCAAGGCTTGGCGTTCGGCAAGGTGGCTGGTCATGGCGGCAGCGTCCGGGGTGGTGGGTAACCCCTACCCTAACCCTCCCTCGCTGGGCGGGGGAGGGGAGAAATGCTGATGAAGGAACGCCTTCCCTACTCCGCCGGCGTTCCGCGATGGTGTCCGTGCCGCACCTTCTCGCCGGTGACTTCCTCGACCCACAGCGAGTGGTGCTCGCGCGCCCATTGCAGTTCGACCTGACCGTCGCCCATGGCGGCGAAGGCGCCTTCCATGCCGACGGAGCCGATGTAGATGTGCGCCAGAATGATGGCGATCATCACCACGGCGATCGCGGCGTGGGCCAGTTGGTAGAGCTGCAGTTCCTCCAGCGTGGCGAAGCTGAAGGGGAAGACCAGTTGCACGCCGGTGAAGCCGAGCGCGGCACCGCCGACCACGGTGGCCCAGAAGATGACCTTCTGACCGCCGTTGAACTTGTGCGCCGGCGGGTGGACGCCCTTGGAGAACAGGCCGCCCGCCTTCAGGAACCAGGTCAGGTCATGGCGCGACGGGATGTTGTGCCCGACCCACATCACGAAGATCAGCGCCACGCCCAGGATGAAGGCGAAGCCGAGGAAATTGTGCGCCAGCTTGCCGTAATGGGTCAGGGCGGCGAACGGCTCCGGCCCGATCAGCGGCAGCAGCGTGTGCCGGCCGTACAGCACATTCAGGCCGGAAATGGCGAGCACGACGAAGCTGCCGGCGGTCATCCAATGCACACCACGCTCGAAGGCGTTGAAGCGCTGGATGGTGCGGCCGGTCTTCTGACCGTCGATGCGGATACGCCCGCGGACCAGGAGGAACAGCGCCAGCAGGGCCAGGATGCCACCGAGCACCCAGGAACCATACTGGCTGAGCGGGCCGTTGCGCACGGCGCGCCACGCCTCGCCTTCCGACTGGATCAGGACACCGGCCTGCTTGTTGGGGATCGAGACGGTGCCTTGCTCCCCCAGGCGGATGCCGTGCCAGGTGTCGGCACGGCTCTGCCCCGGGATCTGGGTCGGCACCGGCGGAGCGTCGCGGTCGATCTGCTGCTCCGCCACCGGCCCACCGACGCGGACGCTGGACTGGGCGGCTGCCGGCAGCGTGAGGCCGCCAGCAAAGCCGATCCCGAGCAGCAGAGCGGCAAGAGCCGACTTCATGCGATGACCTTCCATCGGACGCTCCCTATCGCACAGCCTGATAGGCGGTGCGCTGTTGCAGCGCCCGCACCTGCTCGGCGGTCAACGGCGTGTCGGCCGCACCCTGGTAGACGCCCTTGTCGAGATGGACCGGGCGCGGCGCCCCGTCCTCCTGGCAACCGGCCAGCAGGACAGCGGCGCCGAACGCCAGCAGGACGAGGCGCGTCACCGTCACAGCCCCTGCTTCTGCACAGGCAGGCCGCCGGCCGGACCGCCGGTGCCCTGGAACAGGGAGCCGCCGGGCTGGCCGCGCTCCTGACCCGACTTGGTCTGGTAGGCGGTGCCCCAGCCCCAGGCACCGGAACCGAAGCCGCGGGCGGCCACGCGCTCGCGGTAGATGTCCGACACCTTGTCGGCATCGCCGGCCAGCAGCGCCTTGGTCGAGCACATCTCGGCGCAGAGCGGCAGCTTGCCTTCGGCCAGACGGTTGCGGCCGTACTTCTTGAACTCCGCCTCCGAATTGTCGGCCTCCGGACCGCCGGAGCAGAAGGTGCACTTGTCCATCTTGCCGCGGGTGCCGAAATTGCCGGCCTGCGGGTATTGCGGCGCGCCGAACGGGCAGGCGTAGAAGCAGTAGCCGCAGCCGATGCACAGGTCCTTGTTGTGCAGGACCACGCCTTCGTCGGTCTGGTAGAAGCAGTCGACCGGACAGACCGCCTTGCAGGGCGCGTCGGAGCAATGCATGCAGGCGACCGAGATCGTCCGCTCCCCCGGCCGGCCGTCGTTGATGGTCACGACGCGGCGGCGGTTGATGCCCCAGGGCACCTCGTTCTCGTTCTTACAGGCGGTGACGCATGCGTTGCACTCGATGCAGCGCTCGGCGTCGCACAGGAATTTCATCCGGGCCATGGTTCAAACTCCCGCGCGTCAGGCCGCCTGGATGCGGCAAAGGGTGGTCTTGGTTTCCTGCATCTGGGTCACCGAATCATAGCCGTAGGTGGTCGCCGTGTTGGCGGCCTCGCCCAGCACGATCGGGTCGGCCCCGGCCGGGTATTTGGAGCGCAGATCCTGCCCCTGATACACGCCGCCGAAATGGAAGGGCATGAAGGCGACGCCGCGGCCGACCCGTTCGGTCACCATGGCCTTGACCTTCACCTTGCCCTTCTCCGGGCCTTCGACCCAGACCAGCTGGCCGTCCTTGACGCCGGCATTGTTGGCGTCGAACGGGTTGATCTCGACGAACATGTCCTGCTGCAGCTCGGCCAGCCAGGGGTTGGAGCGCGTCTCGTCGCCGCCGCCCTCATACTCGACCAGACGGCCGGAGGTGAGGATGATCGGGTATTCCTTCGACACGTCGCGGTCCTGGATGGACTTGTAGAGCGTCGGCACGCGCCAGGACTTGGTGTCCTTGTAGGTCGGATAGCTGGCGACCAGATCGCGGCGCGGGGTGTAGAGCGGCTCGCGGTGGATCGGAACCGGGTCCGGGAAGTTCCAGGCGACGCAGCGCGCCTTGGCGTTGCCGGGCGGGTTCAGGCCATGCTTGATCGCCACGCGCTGGATGCCGCCGGACAGGTCGGTGGTCCAGGACACCGCACCGATCTTTTCGCCGCCGATCTTCTGGATGACCGCCAGTTCCTCCGCCGTCAGGTCCTTGTCGAAGCCCAGCTTCTGGAGCATCGCCATGGTGACTTCCGGATAGCCGTCCTTGATCTCCGACCCTTCCGGATAGGAGCCCTCGGCCAGCAGCGTCACGCCGTTGCGCTCGACGCCGAAGCGGGCGCGGAAGGCGCCGCCGCCCTCGGCCACCGGCAGCGAGGTGTCGTAGAGGTTGGCGGAACCGGGATGCTTCATCTCCGGCGTGCCCCAGCAGGGCCAGGGCAGGCCGAAGTAATCGCCGTCGCACGGACCGCCGACGGCGCGCAGGGTCGTCTTGTCGAAGGTGCCCTGATGCTGCATGTGCAGCTTCAGCCGCTCCGGCGACTGGCCGGTGTAGCCGACCGACCACATGCCGCGGTTCCACTCGCGGGTGATGTCCTCGACCAGCGGCTCGTTGCCGTTGACCTTGATGTTCTTGACCAGATCCGCCGCGAAGCCGAACTTCTTGGCGAAGAGATACATGATCTCGTGGTCGGTCTTGGCCTCGAACAGCGGCTCGACGATCTTGTCGCGCCACTGCACCGAACGGTTGGACGCGGTGGCGGAGCCGGAGGTCTCGAACTGGGTCGCGGCCGGCAGCAGGTAGAAGTCGTTCTTGCGGTCGGGCAGCACCGCCGTCATCGTCGGATAGGGATCGACGACGACCAGCAGCTCCAGCTTCTCCATCGCCTTCTTCATGTCGGGCAGACGGACCTGGCTGTTCGGCGCGTGGCCCCAGAAGACCATGCCCTTGACCGGGTTCGGCTGGTCCAGGTTCTCCTTGGCTTCAAGCACGCCGTCGAACCAGCGCGACACCGGGATGCCGGTGCTCTCCATCAGCGCCTTGGAGCCGAAGCGCTTCTGGATGTCGTCATACGGGAGATCCCAGACGCGCGCCCAGTGGCGCCACGCGCCCTCGGCAAGGCCGTAATAGCCAGGCAGGCTGTCCGAGGTGACGCCGAAATCGGTCGCACCCTGGACGTTGTCGTGGCCGCGGAAGATGTTGGTGCCGCCGCCCGACACACCGACATTGCCCAGCGCCAGCTGCAGCACGCAATAGGCGCGGGTGTTGTTGTTGCCGATGTGGTGCTGGGTCCCGCCCATGCACCAGACCAGGGTGCCCGGACGGTTGGAGGCCAGGGTGCGGGCGACGCGGTGCAGCTGCGAGCCCGGAACGCCGGTGACGCGCTCCACCTCTTCCGGCGTCCACTTGGCGACCTCGGCGCGGATGTCGTCGAAGCCGTAGACGCGCTTGGCGATGTAGTCCTTGTCTTCCCAGCCGTTCTGCAGAACGTGCCAGAGGATGCCCCAGATCAGCGCCACGTCGGTGCCGGGACGGAAGCGGATGTATTCGTTGGCGTGGGCGGCGGTGCGGGTGAAGCGCGGATCGGCGACGATCAGCGGGGCCGCGTTCTGCTCCTTCGCCTTCAGCACATGCATCATGGCGACGGGATGCGCCTCGGCGGCGTTGGAGCCGATGAAGAACAGCGCGCGCGACTTCTGGATGTCGTTGTAGCTGTTCGTCATGGCGCCGTAACCCCAGACGTTCGCCACGCCGGCCACCGTGGTGGAGTGGCAGATTCGCGCCTGATGGTCGACGTTGTTGGTGCCCCACAGCGCCGCGAACTTGCGGAACAGATAGGCCTGCTCGTTGCTGTGCTTGGCCGAGCCGAGCCAGAACACCGAATCCGGGCCGGACTGCTCGCGGATCGACAGCAGCTTGGAGCCGACCTCCTCAATCGCCTGGTCCCAGCTGATGCGGGTCCACTTGCCGTCGACCATCTTCATCGGATAGCGCAGGCGGCGCTCGCCATGGGCGTGCTCGCGCACCGACGCGCCCTTGGCGCAGTGCGAACCGAGGTTGATCGGGCTGTCGAAGCCGGGCTCCTGGCCGATCCAGACGCCGTTCTGCACTTCGGCGACCACGGTGCAGCCGACCGAGCAATGGGTGCAGACCGTCTTGATCTGCTTCACCGGTGCCCCGGCGACGGCGGCGGCCGTGGCGGCGTCGGCCTTCTTCACCATCCCGAAGGGCATGGCCGAGGCCAGCGCGGCACCGCCGGCGGCGATGCCGGAGGTGCGCAGGAAGGCGCGGCGGTCGACCGTAACGCCGGTGGCGGAGGCCAGCGTCTGGGTGAGGGTACGGGCGAGATGGCGGCCGCCGGAGGTGGCCGAGCTTTTCTTGATGAGCATCGGGGCGTTCCTCTTAGAAGCGGCTGACTTCGTAGACCTTCCGGACATGGTCGGTCTCGCGGTAGCCCGTGGAGGTCGTCTCTGCCGGGGCGGCCTCGGCCGTTCCGCTCGTGGCGGTCACGCCGGCCGCGACGGCACCCAGAGCGCCGACGCCGAGACCGGCGACGCGGAACAGGTCGCGCCGGGCGAGCCCCTTTTCCGTGCTCTGAGCGTCCGTGCCCTGAATGTCCGTGTTCTGCTTTGCTGCTTCGTCCGTGGCTTTGACCGCGTTCCGCGTCATGGCTTCGCTCCTCACCTTTACGCCGCAAGGTCGAAGGCGCGCGCCTCGACCGCCAGAAAACTCCGTCCGACCGCACCGACCGCCCGATAGAAGCGGGCCGACGGCGAGGTCTCCAAATCCGCGAAGAACCGCCCGGCCCAGGAGCCGATGTGGCGGTCGAAGAAAGCCCGCTGCGCATCGAGGCCGGCGGTCCCGCCCTCCTCCGGCGCGAACTCGCCGGCGATCAGGCCGGCCATCATCTCGCACAGGGCGGCGATGTGGTCCTCCGGCTCCGTCACGCCATCGGCACGGGCGATGCCCAGCCGCGCCATATCGGCGCGCAGTTCCGCCAGCGGCTTCTCGTTCAGGAATCCGGTCAGGTAGAAGGAGCCGTAGGGCGTGCGCTCGCTGCCGCCGACACCGATGAAGAGGGTGGTGAACTCCTCCTCCACCGCCGCCGGGTCGCTGCCGCGCGCCGCATCGGCCAATTGGTCGAGCGCGGCGCCGAAGTCGCCGCCCTCCCCGACCAGTTCACTCAGCACCGTCAGAAACGCCGCATCGGGCGCGCGCGCCAGCAGGCGCGCCAGCAGGGCATAGACCTGCGCGCGAAGCAGTTCCTCCTCCGCGACCGCGGGAGAAACGGTGTGATCGACGGCCTTGGACACGCGCCGCAAACTCCTCCCGGACACAAGACGGGTGCATCGGCGTTCACGGTCCCGCCGCGCGCCGTCCTTGGACCCAAGGTCCTGCACCCCTTTTGATGCACCTGCGAAAAGCCGTTGCCTTACAGTGGCTTAGCGTTCGGCAGATGAATAATAGAAGGACTGAACCTGTTCTTTTGTCAACCAAGGACGCGCCCGAAAGTGGGGACAAATGAAACTTTATCGCGGCGCTATGTTCGCGCTGTCAGAGCGCCCCTGTGCTTTGAAGGGGTCCGCACTGGCGCGACGATCCGTCGCAATTTGAAAGTCGTTTTGCGAGGGGGAAGCTCCCTCTCCCTCCCCGGGAGAGGGAAGGATGAGGGGTGGCGCAAGGATCAGGCAGGTTCGGGACTCTTGGACTGCCCCTCACCCTCCCCGCTTTGCGGGTCCCCTCCCTCTCCCGGGACGGGAGAGGGCCCGCCTTGCTCCGCCACCTCGTCCAGCGTGTCGAGGAAGCCCTTGCCGACACGGTAGAGCGTCTTCACCGGCACCCCGCCGGTGAACAGGCTGGCGTAGTCGTCGGCGTAGTCCTTCAGCCCGTCGTCGTTGGCGTAGATCGGGTCGGAGGTCCACAGCTTGCGCAGCGCCTGGCGGTGCAGGTCCTCCGGCACCTCGGCGCGCAGGAAGGGGGTGAAGTCGGACTCGCCGGTCAGTTCCTCGATCGGCGGGAGGTCCTTCAACGGGTCTTCGGGTTCCGCATCCGGCTGGGCGGAATCGACCGGGATTTCATCGGCGACGACGACGGGAAGCTCCGCCGTCTCGTCGACCGGCGGGACCTCGACGGGAGTCGGCTCCGGCTTGACCGCCGTCCGTTTCAGACGCGACCAGCGCGACAGGAAGGCTTCGTCGCTCACCGCTGCCGGTCCTCCTTCTCGAAATGGCGCTTGCGCTCGCGCTTGTGGAAGGGGACATCGACATGATGCTGCTCGACGAAATCACGGACCAGCGCGATCACCTCCGCCGGCATCGGCACCGTCTCCACCACATCGGCACCGACCTGATAGCCCTCCCCCTCATGGGCGGATGCGGTGACGGTGAAGGGCACCAGTTCCTCGCCATCCGTGCCGGGGCCGACACCGGGGCGCATCACCACCCACAGGCGCGGCGGATCCTGCGACAGGTTCAGGCGGTAACCTTCGGTATCGGTGCGGAACAGTTCCAGCGTCAGGGTGGCGGCGTGGCTGTGGGTCCAGCCCTCCCCCTCCATCAGCACCCGGCCGGGCGGATCGACCGGGCCGGCGCCGGGGATGACCGACACCGGGCGCCAGCTCCAGTCGGCCCAGGCGGTGACGCCGCGGCGGCGTTCCACCACGATGCCCAGCGGCATGGTCTCGATGCGCTCAAGGGATTGGGTAACGGGCTTGTCCGTCATGACGCATGTCCCGCAGCCAGCAGGCGTTCCGCCTCGGCCAGATCCTCCGGCCGGTTGGTGTTGAAGAAGGGATCGACCGGATCGACGGCGAAGTCGGCGACGGCCAGCCGGTAACGGGCGGTCCAGGCATCGACCTTGCGGACGCCCTCCTCCACCATGGCGCGGCGCAGGTCGCCGGCCAGACGGATCGGCCACAGGCCGAAGACCGGATGGTCCTGCCCGCCCGAGCGGGCGCAGGCGAGGTCGGCGCCCTCATGCTCCAGCGCCGCCACCATGCGGGTGACGAGATCCCGCGGGATGAAAGGCGCGTCGGTGGCGAAGCTGGCGACCCAGGCGATGCCGGGCGCCGTGCCGCGCATCCACTCCATGCCGGTCAGCACGCCGGCGAGCGGGCCGGCATAGCCCTCCACCACATCCGCCGCCACCGGCAGGTGGAGATGGGCGAAGCGGGCCGGATCGCCGTTGGCGTTCAGCACCAGCGGCCCAACCTGCGGCCGGACGGTGGCGACGATGCGTTCCAGGATGCTGCGGTCGCCCAGCGGGCGCAGGCACTTGTCGCCGCCGCCCATCCGGCGCGACAGCCCGCCGGCCAGCAGCACGCCGCCGATGTCGGGGTGAACGGAGTTAGTCGTCATCGCGGCTTCCCTTGCGTCCATGCCGGGCATCCTCGTCGGTTGTTCCGGCGGCATCGGCATCGAAGACCAGCCGGTCGGTGCCGGCCAGCGCGATGAAGCGCTTGCCCTTGGCCCGGCCGACCAGCGTCAGGTTGGCCTGCCGCGCCAGATGCACGCCCCAGGCAGTGAAGCCGGAGCGCGAGACCAGGATCGGAATGCCCATCTGCACCGTCTTGATCACCATCTCGGATGTCAGGCGGCCGGTGGTGTAGAAAATCTTGTCCGACGCGGAAATGCCGTTTAGGTGCATGTAGCCGGCGACCTTGTCCACCGCGTTGTGACGGCCGACATCCTCCATATAGACCAGCGGCCGGTCGCCCTGGCACAGCACGCTGCCGTGGATGGCCCCGGCCTCCAGATACAGGCTGGGCTGCAGGTTGATCTGCTTGGACAGCGCGTAGATCCACGAGGTGTGGAGCCGGACGTCGGCCGGTAGCTTGACGGACTCGAAGGTCTCCATCACGTCGCCGAAGGCGGTGCCCTGGGCGCAGCCGGAGGTCAGCGTCTTCTTCTTCAGCTTGGATTCATAGTCGGTTGCGCGCTCGGTACGGACGACGACGGTGTCCGTTTCCTCGTCCACGTCGATGCCGGTGATGCGGTCGTCGCGCCGCAGCATGTTCTGGTTCAGCAGATAACCGACGGCCAGACAGTCCGGATAATCGCCGATCGTCATCATGGTGACGATCTCCTGCCCGTTCAGGTACAGGGTCAGCGGCCGTTCGACCGTGACCGAGGTCTCGATCTCGCGGCCGTCCTGGTCGAGGCCGCGGACGCGCTCGGTCAGCTTGGGGTTCGCCGGATCCGGCGCTATGGTGAAGGTCTTCAGGCTCATGGTCGGGCTCATGCGCGCGAGTGTGGGCGAGCGGCGTCCATCGGACAAGCCCCCGCCGGAACGATTTGAAAAGTGATTTGGACTGAATGCAGGATTTTTCCCAAGCCCTCGCCGTCGCTTTTTCCATGATCGTATCGATGGACGACGGGCTGATGCGGATCATCGGCCTGTCGCTGCGGGTCAGCCTGACCGCCGTCGCCATCGCCACGCTGATCGGCCTGCCGCTGGGCGCCGCCGTCGCGGCGTTGCGCTTTCCCGGCCGGCGCGCCGTCGCCATCACCTTGAACACCATGATGGGGCTGCCGCCGGTGGTGGTCGGGCTGGTGGTCTATCTGCTGCTGTCGCGCTCCGGCCCGTTCGGGGTGCTGGGTCTGCTGTTCACGCCGGCGGCGATGATCGTCGCCCAGACGGTGATGATCGTGCCGATCGTCGCCTCGCTCGCCCGCCAGACGGTGGAGGATCTGCTGGTCGAGTATGACGACCTGCTGCGCGTCGCCGGCGCCGGGCCGATCCGCCGGCTGGTTACCCTGCTGTCGGAAGCGCGCTGGAGCCTCGTCACCACCGTGCTGGCCGGATTCGGGCGCGCCTCGGCCGAGGTCGGGGCGGTGATGATCGTCGGCGGCAACATCGAGCATGTCACCCGCGTCATGACAACCGCCATCGCGCTGGAGACCAGCAAGGGCGACCTGCCGATGGCGCTGGGGTTGGGCATGGTGCTGATGACCCTGTCGCTGGCGGTCAACCTCGCCGCATCGCTGCTGAAGGAGGCGGGAGACAGGCCGGCCTGATCCGGGGGGCCGGTTTTTCCGCCATGCGGCAAAATCGACGGGAACCCGGCAAGGCTTTGCAGGGATTGCCGGCATACGATATGCCTCGTGGGCAACAACGCCTTTAGGGAGGAGTGACGCGATGCTGCGCCGTTCATTCGTGCTGGGGGTTGCCGCCGCGGCCCTGACCGGCCTGATCCAGGCAGCCGTCCCGCCGTCGGCGTCGGCCGCCGACCGCTTCATCACGGTGGCCTCCACCACCTCGACCGAGGATTCGGGACTGTTCGGCTCGATCCTGCCGAAATTCACCGCCAAGACCGGCATCGAGGTGCGGGTCGTCGCCAAGGGCACCGGTCAGGCCATCGACCTCGCCAAGCGCGGCGACGCCGACGTGCTGTTCGTCCATCACAAGCCGTCGGAGGACAAGTTCGTCGCCGAGGGCTTCTCCACCCTGCGCAAGCCGGTGATGTACAACGATTTCGTCATCGTCGGCCCGGCCAGCGACCCGGCCGGCGTCAAGGGCGGCAAGGACGTCGCCGCGGCGCTGTCGAAGATCGCCGAGGCCAGGGCCCCCTTCGTGTCGCGCGGCGACGACAGCGGCACGAACAAGGCCGAACTCGCCCTGTGGAAGACGGCCAATCTCGATCCTGCCAAGGCGGATGGCGGCTGGTACCGCTCCATCGGCCAGGGCATGGGTCCGACGCTGAACACCGCCGCGGCGATGAACGGCTATACCCTGACCGACCGCGGCACCTGGCTGAACTTCAGGAACCGCGGCCCGCTGACGGTGTTGGTGGAGGGCGACAAGCGCCTGTTCAATCAATATGGCGTGATGCTGGTCAACCCGGCCAAGTTCCCCCACGTCAAGGCGGCCGACGGTCAGGCCTTCGTCGACTGGCTGGTCTCGGCGGAAGGCCAGAAGGCCATCGCCGACTACACCATCAATGGCGAACAGCTGTTCTTCCCCAACGCCAACGAGCCGGGGGCGTAAGGAGCGGCGGGTTCCTGCGATCCCGCTGTCCGGTAGGGTCGCAGGAACTGTCCAGTCAGCGTTTATCCGGACCGGCCCCAATAAGATTCCCGTTCCCATCGCGCCGCATTCCCCCATATGAGTGTCCTCAGGCCAGGGGCGTCAGCCCCAAGCGACGGGAGTTTTGGGGACGATGAAGATCGGCGATCGGACGGTGCTCGCCTGCGATTGTGCGCACAGCATCGCGCTGGACGGGGCGGCGCTCGGCAAGGCATGCGGCGACGGCAGCGTTCCCACCGTGCATACCCAGCTGTGCCGGGCGCAGCTCGACCGATTCGAGGCGGCGGTCGCCACCGGGCAGCCGCTGCTGGTCGCCTGCACCCAGGAAGCGCCACTTTTCAGCGAAGTCGCGGCGGAGGTGGCGCCCGATACGTCCCTGACCTTCACCAACATCCGCGAGCGCGCCGGCTGGTCGGACGAGGGCGAACTGGCGCTGCCGAAGATCGCGGCATTGCTGGCCGAGGCCGCCCTGCCGATCCCACCGACCGGTGCCCTGACCCTGACCTCGCAGGGCACCTGCCTGGTCTATGGCAATGACGAACGCGCCATCGAGGCCGGGCGGGAACTGGCCAAGCGGCTCGACGTCACGGTCCTGCTGACCAGCCCCAAGGACATCGCGCCGCCGCCGGTGATGGACGTAGCGATCTTCCGCGGCCGCATCCGCGCCGCCCGCGGCTGGGTCGGCGCCTTCGAGATCGTGGTCGACGATTACGCTCCCGCCCTCCCCTCCTCGCGCGGGGCGCTGGGGTTCGAGCCGGTGCGGCAGGGGGCGTCGGCCCGCTGCGACCTGATCCTCGACCTGACCGGCGGCACGCCGCTGTTTCCCGATCACAAGCGCCGCGACGGCTACCTGCGCCCCGACCCCAACAGCCCGACCCAGGTGGCCAAGGCGCTGCTGGAGATCACCGATCTGGTCGGCGAGTTCGAGAAGCCGCGCTTCGTCGACTTCAAGGCCGATCTCTGCGCCCATTCGCGCAGCCGCAAGACCGGCTGCACCCGCTGCCTGGACGTCTGCCCGACCGGGGCGATCACGCCGAACGGCGACCATGTCGCCATCGATCCGCATGTCTGCGCCGGCTGCGGGTCCTGCGCCGCGGTCTGCCCGACCGGGGCTGCGACCTATGCCCTGCCGCCGGCCGCCACTGTCTATGAGCGGCTGCGCACGCTGCTGGGCACCTACCGGAAGGCCGGCGGCGGCGCCCCCGCCCTGCTGATCCACGACCCGCGCCACGGCGATGCGCTGGTCGGCATGATGGCTCGGCATGGCCGCGGCCTGCCGGCCCGCGTGCTGCCCTTCGCGCTGAACGAGGTGACGCAGGTCGGCTTCGACCTGTTCGCGTTGGCGCTGGCCTATGGCTGCACCCATGTCCGCATCCTGACCGGACCGGAGAACGAGGGGGAGACCGCCGGCCTCGCCAACCAGATCGGGCTGGCGGAGGCCGCCTTCAGCGGGCTGGGCTACGGCTCCGGCCGGGTGGCGGTGATCGACGCCGCCGATCCCGACGCGGTGGCCGACGAGCTTTGGAGCCTGCCGGCGGACACCGTCGAGGCCGGGATGTTCCTGCCGATGGGGCCGAAGCGCACGGTGACCATGCTGGCGCTGCGCCACCTGCACAAGGTCGCTCCCGCACCGGTGGAGGTTCTGCCGCTGCCGCCGGGCGCTCCCTTCGGCCGTGTGTCGGTGGATGTGGCGGGCTGCACGCTTTGCCTCTCCTGCGTCGGCGCCTGCCCGACCGGGGCGCTGCTCGACAATGCCGACAAGCCGATGCTGTCCTTCGCCCAGGACGCCTGCGTGCAGTGCGGCCTGTGCAAGACCACCTGCCCGGAGAAGGTCATCTCGCTGGTGCCGGAGATCGATTTCCGCGATCAGGCGCGCGGTGCGACGGTGGTGAAGGAGGAGGAACCCTTCTGCTGCGTGTCCTGCGGCAAGCCCTTCGCCACGAAGTCCTCGATCGAGAAGATCGTGACCACGCTGGCGGGCAAGCACTGGATGTTCGCGACGCCGGAGGCCGCCAACCGCATCCGCATGTGCGAGGACTGCCGCGTGCGCGACCAGTTCGAACGCGGGAACGAGCCCTTCTCCCTGGGCCGCCCGCCGGTGCCGCGCACCACCGACGACGACCTGCGCGAACGCGAGGAAGCCGAACGGGAAGCACAACTGGCGGCCGTGCGACAAAAGCTGATCTGATGCCGGTCCCTCTTGATCGCAGTCAAAGTCGGCATACCGTGATGTGGAATAGGGTCCCGTTACCGTTGCACATCGTGCGTGTGGCGAACATATACTGTGATCGCCCGGCAAGGGCCGCCCGTGGAGTACAGCGATGATCGATCCCGTGTCCCAAGCCCAGTCGCCGGCCAGCCTCGCCCCGCTCGTCGACCCGTTCGGCCGCAAGGTGGAGTACCTGCGCGTCTCGGTGACCGACCGCTGCGACCTTCGCTGCGTCTACTGCATGGCGGAGGACATGAGTTTCCTGCCGAAGGCGGAGGTGCTGACGCTGGAGGAGCTGGACCGGCTGTGCACCGCCTTCGTCAAGCTGGGCACGCGCAAGCTGCGGCTGACCGGCGGCGAACCGCTGGTGCGGCGTGACGTGATGCGGCTGATCCGCTCGCTGGGCCGCCACATCGAATCGGGCGACCTGGACGAGCTGACGCTGACCACCAACGGCACCATGCTGTTCAAGCACGCCGCCGGGCTGTACGAGGCGGGAGTGCGGCGGATCAACGTGTCGCTGGACACGCTCGACCCGCACAAGTTCCAGGCGATCACCCGCTGGGGCAAGCTGGACAAGATCCTGGGCGGCATCCAGGCGGCCAAGGACGCCGGGCTGAAGATCAAGATCAACACGGTGGCGCTGAAGGGCGTCAACGACGACGAAATCCACCGCATGGTGGCGTGGTGCGGCGAGGAAGGCTTCGACCTGACCTTCATCGAGGTGATGCCGATGGGCGACATCGGCGAGGGCGCCCGGCTCGACCAGTATTGGCCGCTGACCATGCTGAAGGCCGAGTTGCAGAAGCGCTGGACCCTGACCGAGAGCGACCACCGCACCGGCGGCCCGGCCCGCTATGTCCGGGTGGAGGAGACCGGCCAGCGCGTCGGCTTCATCACGCCGCTGACCCACAATTTCTGCGAAAGCTGCAACCGCGTGCGGCTGACCTGCACCGGTACGCTCTACATGTGCCTGGGCCAGGAGGACGCCGCCGACCTGCGCACGCCGCTGCGCGTCAGCGACGAGGACGGCCCGCTGGTCGACGCGGTGCGCGAGGCGATCACCCGCAAGCCCAAGGGCCACGACTTCATCATCGACCGCCGCCACCAGGGTCCGGCCGTCGGTCGGCATATGAGTGTGACGGGGGGGTGAGATCGGGGGGCATCAGACCCCCTCCCCGGCAACCAACCAAGAGCGAGCACCGCCATGCCCCTGCCCTTCCTGTCCGGATTGCGCGTCGTCGACCTTGGGCAGTATCTGCCCGGCCCCTATGCGGCACAATTGCTGGGCGACCTCGGCGCCACGGTGGTGAAGGTGGAGCCGCCGGGCGGCGATCCGCTGCGCCGGCTGGGTCCCGTCGACAGCGACGGCACCACCGCCGCCTACAAGCTGCTGAATGCCGGCAAGACCGTCATCCGCATCGACCTGAAATCGGCCGACGGGCGCGCGGCGCTGGAAGGGTTGCTGGCGAAGGCCGACGCGCTGATCGAAAGCTACCGCCCCGGCGTGATGGACAAGCTGGGGCTGGGGCGCGAGCGGCTGCGGGAGATCAACCCCCGGCTGGTCCATGCCAGCCTGTCCGGCTGGGGCTATGACGGCCCCTATGCGACGCGGGCCGGGCACGACCTGAATTACATGGCGGTCGGCGGCGGGCTGGATGCCTCCGGGCTGCCGGACCGGCCGGTCATCAGCTATCTGCCGGTGGCCGATTTCGCCTCGGCCCAACAGACGGCGCTGGCGGTGGCGGGCGCGCTGCTGGGGCGCGAACGGACGGGAGAGGGCTGCTTCCTCGACCTGTCGATCATGGAATCGGTGCTGGGCTGGCAGGGCTTGACCCTGACCGCGGCGGCGCGCGGCACCATGCCCAATCGCGGCGAGGCGCTTCTGTCGGGCGGGGCCGCCTGCTACCGCATCTATCGCACCGCGGACGGCCGCTTCGTCACCCTGTCGGCGCTGGAGGCCAAGTTCTGGGCCGGCTTCTGCGAGGCCGTCGGCCGTCCCGACTGGATCGCCCGGCAGGAGGATCCCCTGCCCCAGACCGAACTGACGGCGGAACTGGACGCCCTGTTCGCCACCCGGACGCTGGCGGAGTGGAAAGCCCTGCTCGATCCGGTCGATTGCTGTTTCGAGGCGTTGCCCGAACTGACGGAGGTGTCGGACCACCCGCACATCGCCGCCCGCGGGCAGGTCCGCGTCTCAGCCGGCCCGGAGCCGCTGGTGGAGACGCTGATGGGCCTGCGCGTCGACGGCGCCCCGCCGCCGGCACGCGCACCCCTGCGGGAAAGCGACGCCGCGGCAGTGCTGGCCGGCTGGGAGTAAGCCTCAGCCCTCCCGACGGTAGGGCGACAGTTCCTCGTCCAGCGCCTCGATCTCGGCTTCCACGGCGGGACGCTCCTGCTGAAGGTAACGCTCCACCGCGCGGCGGAAGCCGGGGTCGACGATCCAATGGGCGCTGTAGGTCGGCACCGGCAGATAGCCGCGCTGGATCTTGTGCTCTCCCTGGGCGCCGGCCTCGACGCGCGCCAGCCCACGTTCGATGGCGAAGTCCAGCGCGCGGTAATAGCACGCCTCGAAATGCAGGAAGCGGTAACGCCCGTCGGAACCCCAGTTGCGGCCGTACAGCGCATCGTCGCCCAGCAGGTTCAGCGCGCCGGCCACCCATTCCCCGCCATCCTCGCACATCACCAGAACCACCCGGTCGGCCATGGTCCGGCCCAGCAGGTCGAAGAAGCGGCGGTTGAGATAGCCGCCGCCCCATTTGCGGTCGGCGGTGTCGAGGTAGAAGCGGTGGAAGGCGTCCCAATGTTCCGGCTTCAGCTCGTCGCCGGTCAGGGTGTGCAGGCGCACGCTGCTCTCCGCGACCTCGCGCCGTTCCTTGCGGATCGCCTTGCGCTTGCGGGAGTTCAGCGCCTCCAGGAACTCGTCGAAGCTGCCGTAACCGCGGTTGTGCCAATGGTATTGCACGCCCAGCCGCTTCAGCCAGCCGGCCTTGCCCAACCGGTCCCACTCCCCGCGCTCCGGAAAGGTGACGTGGGCGGAGGAGACGCCGTAACGCTCCGCCACCTGCTCCAGCGCCGAGATCAGTGCGTCGACAACGGCATCGGCCCGTGGACCGGGCGCCACCAGCAGCCGCGGCCCCGGCACCGGCGTGAAGGGCACCGCCACCTGAAGCTTGGGGTAATAGCTGCCGCCCGCCCGCTCATAGGCGTTGGCCCAGGCATGGTCGAAGACATACTCGCCGTAGGAATGGCTTTTCAGATAGGCCGGCACCGCGCCCACCATGCGGCCGGAGCCGTCATAGGCGGCGAGATGGCTGGGCTGCCAGCCGGACTTGCGGCCCGCCGATCCCGACTCCTCCAGCGCCAGGAGGAAGGCGTGGGAGAGGAAGGGGTTGCCGGGACCGGCACAGGCGTCCCAGCCCTGCTGGTCCGCCTCGCCGATCCCGGTCAGAACCTTGACGGTGATGGCATCGTTGCCGTCGGGCATGCATGCGTCTCCTTGAACACTGGCAAGGAGGTAGGCCTCATGCCGCACTACAGCAAGACGCCGTCACCGCCGTAAATCCATCAGGGCGCTTCCCTCAGGCCACTTCCAGAATCGCGTCGACCTCGACCGCGACGTTGCCGGGCAGCGACGGGGCGCCGACGGCGGCGCGGGCGTGCTGGCCGGCCTCGCCGAAGACGTCGCGCATCAGCTCCGACGCACCGTTGATGACCAGCGGATGGTCGTGGAAGTCGGCACCGGAGTTGACGAAGCCGCCCAGCCGCAGCACGCGGGTGACGCGGTCCAGGTCGCCGCCCAGCGCGGCCTTGGCCTGGGCCAGGATGTTCAGCGCGCACAGGCGTGCGGCTTCCTTGCCCTGCTCGACCGTGAAGTCCTGGCCGACCTTGCCGACGAACTTGCGCTCGCCGTTCCAGACCGTCACCTGGCCCGAGATGTAGAGGGTGTTGCCCGAACGGGTGTAGGGCACATAGGCGGCCACCGGGGCGGCAGCCTGCGGCAACTCGATGCCCAGCTCCGCCAGGCGTGCGTCGATCCGACCGGTCATGATGCTTCTCCCTTCCCTGCTTTGGCCCGCGTCGGGGCCATGCGTTCGATGTTTGGGACGTGGTTTGGAGCCCGACCATAGCCGCCCATGTCGGCCGGTGGGAAGATTCTTGCCGCCCCCGGCATCGGCAGAACCGTCCATCACCGGCAAAAGATTCCGGGAAACTATTGCGGCCGGCGGGCCCGAATGCTTCGGCCCAACCCTGCCCTTTTTGCCGACCTATTTTTATTTCACAGCAAAATCAGTCACTTATGGCATTCCTGCGCAGTTGGCACGGCGCTTGAAATAGTGGTGTCAGGAAAACGCACGTTGCCTCGCCGGTCAAATGACCAGGGGCGGGGACAGCCTCAGAAGGAGACTAGGACCATGGCCGGAAATGTGACCCTGACCGCCTCGATGCGCACCAACCTGCTGCAGCTGCAGAGCACGCAGTCGCAGATCGACAAGAAGCAGAACATCCTGTCGACGGGTAACAAGATCAATTCGGCTCTCGATGGTCCCACCTCCTTCTTCGCCGCCAAGGGTCTGAACCAGCGCGCCGGCGACCTGACGTCGCTGAAGGACGCGATGGGTCAGTCGATCAGCACCATCCAGGCGGCCGACAAGGGCCTGACCTCGATCGACTCGCTGGTCGACCAGGCCAAGGGCCTGACCACCGCCGCCTATGCGGCGCTCGGCAACGACGCCGCCTCCATCGCCACCCGCAAGTCGCTGGCCTCGCAGTTCAACACCCTGAAGGACCAGATCGACAAGCTGGCCGCCGACAGCGGCTATCAGGGCAAGAACCTGATCAACGGCAACGGCATGAGCATGGACAGCACCAGCGCGTCCCGTGCCGCCGTCAACACCATCGTCGGCGTCGACAACGCCCGCGTCACCAACGTCATCTCCGCCGACACCTATGCGATCCGCATCAAGGGCGACGGCTCGGTCGAAGGCAAGACCGCCGACATCTCCACCGCGGAGAACGCGCACGGCCTCGTCGGTCTGAAGCTGTCGGGCACGATGTCCAGCACGCTGGGCAGCTTCTCCGACGTCCAGATCGAAGTGCGCGGCGCCAACGGCCGCACCCGTGACTTCATCGTCAAGGACGGCGACGAGAGCCGCACGATCTCCTACTTCGACAACACCCAGACGATCGAAGCCAAACTGCAGACGGCGGCGACCTCGGGCGTGGCACAGGTGTCGACGGTGAACGTCAGCGGCACCATCGAGGAAGGCGACATCTTCACCATCACGGTGGAAGGCCAATCCTTCAGCTACACCGCCACCAGCGGCGACGTCTCCGTCGGCCAGAACGCCGCCGCCAACGTGGCGACCCGGCTGCAGGCCTCGATCACCAGCGCCATCGCCACCGGCGGCCGTCTGGCCGGCAAGGATGTCGCCACCGCCTCCGTCGGCTCCAGCGGCACCATCACCCTGACCGGCAACACCACGGCCGGCGTGGTGCGCGAGATGACGGTGACGACCAGCGCCACCAACGCGCTGACCAAGAAGATCTCCGAAAGCTTCGCGTCGGGCACGATCGTGTCCTTCACGGTCGACCGCCGCCTGCTGGAAGCGGCGAACAACCAGGGCAACGGCATCTCGACCATCGAGAAGAAGGTCGACCTGCAAATCCAGGTCACCAACTCCAACGGCGCCCAGGTCACCCGCGATGGCATGAACGGCCGCGGCGACGGCAAGCTGGACAACGGCGAGCAGTCCTTCACCTTCGACAGCGGCACGGTGCGCCTGAACGTCGATGCCAAGACCATCAAGCAGGCCGCCTCGGCGAACTGCTCGGCCAACATCGTCACCAAGCAGATCTCCGACGCCAACACGTCGAACGACATCACCGTCCAGTTGAACGAACGCAACACCAACTCGATCACGGTCAACGCGGTCAACCTGTCGACCAGCGGCCAGGGCCTGCAGATGGATGCGGCGCAGAACGGCTGGATGGACCGCGCCGACATCGACAAGGCGGTCGCCGGCCTGGATCATGCCAAGGCGACGATCCGCTCCGCTTCGCAGAACCTGTCGACCAACCTGAACATCATCACGACCCGCGAGAGCTTCACCAAGGAGTTCAGCGACGTGCTGACGGAAGGTGCCAGCAAGCTGACGCTGGCCGACCAGAACGAGGAAGGCGCGAGCCTGCTGATGCTGCAGACCCGGCAGCAGCTGGGCACCATCGCCCTCTCGCTGGCCAACCAGTCGCAGCAGTCGATCCTGCGCCTGTTCTGATCCGGAACGGCAGCCACGCACACGAAAAGGGGCGCCCCCGCTGGGGCGCCCCTTTCCATTTGTGGACTTCCCCAATCGGCTTGGCGCCGGTCAGCGCCGCCGCAGGGCCTCCGCGATCAACGCCCGGGCGTCGTCGGCCAGCGCGGCCCGGCCGTCGCCCCGCGTGTACATCATGTGGCCGCCGGGATGCACCGTCACCGAAACCCGGCCGCGTTCCCCCTCCGGCAGTTCCAGCCTGGACGCGACCCAGCGCGACGCCATGTAGGGCGTGATCAGGTCGGTGCGGCCATGAACGATCAGCACGCGCAGCGCCGGCTGCAGGGTCAATGCCGTCTGCAGCGCGTCGACGGCGCTCGGCACCGTCATGCGCGGCCATTCCCAGTTCCGGTTCACCCGGTCGCTGAGCAGCCGGTAAGGCTCGTCCGTCCGCACCCCGAGCGCGTCGTGGACATAGGCGGCGAAGGCCGTGGTATAGGTCGGGATCGTGCCCTTCAGGAAGGGGTCGAACGGCACGCGCGGCGCTCCCGGATCGGGGTCGGGCGCGGTGAAGGTGCCGTCATAGATGCTGAGGATCCGTTCCCGGTCGCGCAGAAGTTCGCGCGTGAAGACGCCCATCGGAACGCGTCCGCGCTGGCGCCGCACGGTTTCCACCGGCAGGCCGGTGATGCGCGCCACCTCGGTGAAGACGTCCTTTTCCGCGTCGAGCCGGCCGTAGTCGAGCCGGGCCAGTCCGCTCAGGTAAGGGCCGAGCGCGAAGCGTTCCGCCGTCTCGGCCGCTTGTTCCGGCGTGCCGGCCGTGCGCCCCAGCGCCGCGGCGGAGGCGGCCATCGACGGCAGCTTCAGGGCCGGGCCGAGGATGCCGTCCTCGTCGATGGCGGCGAAATCGACGACCGGCGAAACCAGGATCAGGCCGTTGACCGCAAGCCCGACCCGCTCGATCAGCTCGTCCGCCATCGTGGCGATGCGGAAGCCGCCATAGCTTTCTCCCGCCAGGAAGGTCGGCGACGACCAGCGGCCATTGCGGGTCAGCCACAGACGGACGATCTCCGCCATCGACCGCGCATCGCCCTCCACCGACCAGAAGCGCTTTTCCGCCTCGTCGGGCTTCAGCGCACGGCTGTAACCGGTGCCGACCGGATCGATGAAGACCAGATCGGTGAAGGCCAGCCAGCTGTCGGGATTGTCGACCAGCGATGCCGGCGGACGCGGCAGGGTTCCGTCCGGCCCGAAGGCGACGACCTTCGGACCGGCGGCGCCCAGATGCATATAGGCCGATGCCGCCCCCGGTCCGCCGTTGAAGACGAAGGTGACCGGACGCGGGTCCTCGGACGGATTCTTCGATTCGGCCGGTTCGGCGGTGTAGGACACCGTGAAGATGCGGGCCGCCAATTCCTCCTTAGCGCCGTCGCGAAGCGGCAGGAACTCGGCCGTCGCGCTATAGGCCAGCGCCCCGCCCGGCAGCGGCAGGCTGTGCCGGGTAACGCTGCGCTGGGGGTCGAAACCCTGGGGGCTGTCGGCTTTGCGGCCTTCGGATTTATGGCCCTCCGAATTCTGGTCGGCCGGCTTCGCCGCATCCGCCTTTTCCGCTTCGGCCGCGCCGCCTTCCGGCCGGTCCGCCGCAGCGGCGGCACCAGGGAGCAACGGCGGCATCAGCAGGGCCGGGAGCAGGGCCATCGCCAACAGACGTGACAGGCTGCGGGAGCGGGAAGGCGCGGACAGGAGCGGCATCTGGGAATCCAAGACAGTTTCTGCGGAGCGGTCTCCAGCCACCGCATATTGCGGCCCCGCCCGCGATCCGCAACCGGCCCCGATTCCCGTGCCATTTTCAGGACATATTTTTTCCGGCGCCGGCGCGGCGCCGGACTTGCCGGTTGCGCTGCGTGATACAAACTGATTAACCCGAAAAGGTAACATCTTCCGGGTTAGAGTTCTTTCATTGCCCATCCGGGCCAACTTTGACGGGATCCCGCCGACATGCTCTTACCACGGCATGCCACCATACGCGCACGGCTGTTCCTCGGCTTCGGCGCGGTGCTTGTGCTTCTGATCAGCCTGACCGTCATCGGGGTCCGCGAGGTGAGGAAGATCGATGCCGATCTCACCCGGATCAATGACGTGAACAGCGTCAAGCAGCGCTATGCCATCAATTTCCGCGGCAGCGTGCACGACCGCGCGATCGCGCTCCGCGACGTGGTGCTGACGAGCGATGCGACGACCCTGTCCGCCGTCCTGGCCGACATCGACCGGTTGGCCGCCTTCTATGACCAGGCCGCCAAGCCGCTCGACGCCATGTTCGCGACCATGACCGACATCGAGCCGGAAGAGCGGGCCATGCTCGCCGGCATCAAGGAGATCGAGGCGAAGACCCTGCCGGCGCTCAAGTCGGTCATCGCCGCGCGCAAGGCTGGTGACATGGCGGCGGCGCAAAAGGCCCTGATGCAGGACGCCCGTCCCGCCTTCACCGAATGGCTGAAGCGCATCAATGCATTCATCGACCTGCAGGAACACAAGAACCAGCAGATCGCCGCCCGCACCCGCACCGTCGCCAGCGGTTTCCAGACGCTGATGCTGTCGCTGTGCGCCGCCGCCCTGCTGCTGTCCGGCGCCTTCGGCCTGTGGACGGTGGCGGCCCTGCGCCCGCTGCGCCGGCTGACCGACGCGATGCTGATGCTGGCCAAGGGCGACCTGAGCGTCGCCGTGCCGCCATCCGAGGCCAAGGACGAGATCGGGCAGATCACCGGCGCCGTCGAGGTGTTCAAGGCCAACGCCGTGGAGGCCGACGCCTTCCGTCGCCGTCAGGCCGAGGTCGAGCGCGTCGCCGAGGAGCGCAAGCATGCCGAGATGGCGGCGCTGGCGGACCGGTTCGAAAGCGAGGTGAAGGGCGTGGTCGACAGCGTCGCCTCCTCCTCCACCGAGGTGCGGTCGCTGGCGCAGTCGCTGGCGACGACCGCCGACCATACCGAAACGCAGGCGACCACCGTCGCCGCCGCATCGGAACAGGCGTCGGTCAATGTCCAGACCGTGGCCGCCGCCGCCGAGGAACTGGCCGCCTCCATCGCCGAGATCGGCCGACAGATCGGCGAGAGCAGCCGCAAGGCAAAGCAGGCCTCCGATCAGGCCGATGGCACCAACCGCATCGTCGACGGCCTGTCGTCCAAGGCGAACCAGATCGGCGACGTGGTGAACCTCATCAGCTCCATCGCCGGGCAGACCAACCTGCTGGCACTGAACGCCACCATCGAGGCGGCGCGAGCCGGCGAGGCGGGCAAGGGCTTCGCGGTGGTCGCCAGCGAGGTGAAGAGCCTGGCCAACCAGACCGCCAAGGCGACCGGCGACATCTCGCAGCAGATCGCCGAGATCCAGACGGCGACCGCCGACGCGGTCCAGGCGATCCAGAGCATCGCCGCCACCATCGGCGAGGTGAACGTCATCGTCGGCACCATCGCCCAGGCGGTCGACGGCCAAAACGCCGCCACGATGGAGATCGCCCGCAACGTCCAGCAGGCGGCGGCCGGCACCAACGAGGTCTCCTCCTCGATCGGCGGCGTCCTGCAGGCGGCGTCGGAGACCGGAAGCGGCGCCAGCCGCCTGCTCTCTTCGTCCGGGGAGCTGTCGAAGCAGGCCGAACTGCTGCACGCGCAGGTCGACCGCTTCCTCGGCAGCGTGCGCGGCAAGGTCTGAGGCCGGCGCGGTCTGAAGCGTCCAGGATGGGGTGGGGCAAAAGGTAGCAAAGCCTGCGCTTGCCGGTTGCGGCCGGGGATACTAGGAAATCTTCGGTCGCCGCAGGTTCTGCGTGTGCCATCGGCCGGATGCACCCTTCGACCGCCGCCCCCCTTGACCGCTACTGGGCCCGTCATGATCGACAGCGAGAGCAACGACACCGTCGATTACGGCCGCCTCGTCTGGAGCGACGATCTGGTCCTGGGCGTCAACTCCATCGACGAGCAGCATCGCGAATGGATCGCGCTGGTCCAGGCCTTCGAAAGCGCCGTCACCGAAGGACGGCCGGCCGAGGAGATGCGCAGCACCCTGGCCGCCGCCGTCGCCTACACCGAGTCGCATTTCGCCGACGAGCAGCAGGTGATGGAGGAGGCGGGCTATCCCTTCCTCGACGACCATATCGGCCAGCACCAACTCGCCTGGGACCGGGTGCATGCCTTCGCCTCCGGTGAGGGGGCCGGCGAATTGGCCGAAGAGGAGATGCGGCGGAGCCTGGCCGAATTCCTGCCGCAGTGGCTGATGCTGCACATCAACACCGCCGACCGCCAATTCGCCCGCTGGCTGAAGGGCACCATGGCGCCCGGCACCGCCCACGGCATCGCGCCCGGCACTGCCCATGGGGGCCCGACCGGACCCGACGGCCGGGTGTTCGGCGACATTCCCGTCTGATTCCCACCCCGCATGGGCGGGATCCGGACCGCCTGCCGTTGCGATTCGCCGGAACCGCCGCTACACAGTGGGCATCCGCGCGAGCCATCCCGTTTTCCGGAGCGTTCTTCCATGTCGACCCTGCCCGATCAGGCCACCATCGCCGCCACCGCGGCCAAGATCCTGCTGGAGATCAAGGCGCTGCACTTCAACGCCGAGACGCCCTTCATCTTCACCTCGGGCTGGGCGAGCCCGGTCTACACCGACTGCCGCCGCATCGTCTCCTTCCCGCGCGCCCGCAAGGCGCTGATGGATTTCGCCGTCGCCACCATCGAGCGCGAGATCGGCTATGAGGCCATCGACGCGGTTGCAGGCGGCGAGACCGCCGGCATCCCCTTCGCCGCCTGGATCGCCGACCGGCTGGAACTGCCGATGCAGTATGTGCGCAAGAAGCCGAAGGGCTTCGGCCGCAATGCCCAGATCGAAGGCCTGCTGACCGAGGGTCAGCGCGTCCTGCTGGTCGAGGATCTGGCGACCGACGGCAAGAGCAAGGAGAACTTCGTCACCGCGCTGCGCAACGGCGGCGCGCAGGTGACCGACACCTTCGTGATCTTCCACTACGGCATCTTCCCGCAGTCGAAGGTCAACATGGACGCCATCGGCGTCCGTCTGCACGCGCTGTGCACCTGGTGGGACGTGCTGAAGGTCGCCCGTGACAACCGCTACTTCGACGAGAACACCCTGTCGGAGGTCGAGAAGTTCCTGAACGACCCGGTCGGCTGGTCGTCGGCCCACGGCGGCAAGTCGAGCATGTAATGCCAATGGGGGCGGTGCGTACCGCCCCCTTGACGCCGTTCCCTCAGCCGCGGCGGACGTAGAAGGCGTCGCCCCAGCTGTGATGGAAGGGGCTGATTTCCTCGACCCGCTCGAAGCCGTGGGGGAACAGCAGATCGTCGATGTCGGCGATCCGGCCGCAGCCCTGGTAAAGCTCGGCATAATTCACCTCCACCGCCACGGCGTCGAAACGCCCCAGCAGCGGCCCGCAGCCGGCCAGGATCATGCGCTCCGCGCCCTGGGTGTC
The DNA here is from genome assembly GCF_008364795.1 of Azospirillum oryzae. GTDB lineage: Bacteria > Pseudomonadota > Alphaproteobacteria > Azospirillales > Azospirillaceae > Azospirillum > Azospirillum oryzae. The sequence goes on from NZ_VTTM01000001.1 coordinate 998,574, forward strand.
GATGGCAAGCACATTGTAGCCGTCGGCATCGATACCGAACTCCGCCAGTATGTGGGGGAGCGGGGCCGCGTCGACCTCGATGGTTCCGGTCAGGGTGATGCCGGGATAGACGTCCAGATGCTCCTTCGGCGGCAGCAGAGAACTGGACTGGCTGCCGCTCATCCGGGAAAAGGGGAGCCGTCCGACCCGGTCCGACACCGCGCGATTGATGCAGACGACATCCGGATTGCCGACGAAGCGGGGGACCAAGCGGCCATAGGTGTCCGGATCAGCCTCGACAAAAAGGACCCGGCGGCAGCCGGCTTCGACATACTGGGGATACTCCTCGCCCTCGTGCGCGCCGATATGGACGATCCCGCGCGGGACGACGCCATACCGCGGAAACAGGTCGGAATAGCGGAACATCTTGCGGTCGAGGGTGAAAAGCCGCTGCACATGGCGCGGCGCGACCGCCAGATGGGTGCAGGCGTCGTCTTCCGCCGAAGGTTGCGTGCAATGCTGCAAGGTCCGGCCGTCGAAACGGAACATCGTATAGCGATGGCGCTGCAACAGGGCATAGAGCGCCGACAGGTCGCCGGCCGCCCCATCACCGTCCCCGTCGAACTGCACGAAATCGATGCGGCGAAGCCGCAGCATCTCTCCGGCGCTTTCCAACACCGGCAGTGCACCGCCAACGCGATGCAGCATCAGCCAATCGACATGCCGCAGGCCAAGCGTGGCGCACCAGTCGTCCACCGGACCGGGTGCATCCCCGGCGATGACGATCCGGTCTTCCGACTTCAGTCCGTCGGACCACTCCTCCGCTCCCTGCCCGGCGGCGAGCAGCGTGACGCGCCCCGTCAGGAAATTCTCCAGCAGGGTGTTCACCGGCGCAGCGCTCATGCTCGTCTCATCTCCAAATCATCGGTCTTCTTGCCGAAGTCATGGTCGGCCGGACACGGGAACGATCATAAGGTCCGCTGTCGGCGAAAATGACAAGCGGCCTCGCATGCTGCCCGCCGCCTCCCACCGAAGCTTCAGTGCGCAGCGGTGGCGGCTTCCTGGTCCGGCCGGGGTCGGTGGTTGAGCCGCACGCGGACGATTTCCCACCGCCCATGCGCCCCTGGGACACCGCCGTCGCAGGGGCGGCGGTCCAGCACGTCGAAGGAAAGCGTCGACAGCCCGTCGCCGGCCGGGATTTTCCCGGTGGACCAAAGCTCCTGAAAGACGCGGCGGTTGACGAGCGAGATCGGCGACGGCGCCGCATCCGGCGTGAAACCGTCATTGTCATGGTCGAGCGGCTGGAAACGGCCCTTGCGCCGGCCGGTGGGGATGCGGCGCGCCCGGATGCGCAGCGAGAAGTCGAAGTCCTCGTAGCCCCAGCCCCAGAACAGATTGGAATAACCGTCGACCTGCCGCATGACGCCGTTCGGCATCAGCAGCGCGCCGCCCATCGTGCTTTCCAGGTTGGTGGTCACCGTGCGATCCGAGCGTCCCGGCGCCACCGGCCGCTGCTCCGCCCCGAACCAGAGGATGGGGGTGGGGCAGTCGGCCCAGGAATAGTCGGCATCGACCGGCAGGTAATCGACGTCATGCAGACAGGTGTAGTCGCTTTGCCCTTCGCCCAGCAGGAAGCCCGCATTCTTCAACGCCCCCCGGTTGAAGGGAAGGCCGGCCTCCTGCTCCACGATGGTGACGCGATAGTCGATCCCCGGCACGAGCCGGTCGAAATAGGCGCTCACCCACGGAACGAATTGCCGCAGATGGTCCTCCCGATCCCGGTAGGGGACGACGATGTGGAGCCGCGCGTCCGCGCTGTCGCCGGTCGTCATGTCAGTCATTCCCTTCCTGTGCGGCGGATGGCAGACCGCTGCCTCCCTCGGCCGCGATTGCGATCGCGCGCGGCTGTCCGCCCGCAAGATGAATGTCCCACATCGCCCGATAGGCCGCCTCCAGATGACGGGTGAATCGTGGCGTATCGAACAGCGGGCAGCTCTGCCGATTGCGCACCAGCCGTTCCCGCAGGCCCCGGAGCCGTTGGGGCGAGCGGGCGAGATCGACCGCCGCCGCCTCATACGCCTCCTGCCCGTCGACGATCAGTTCCGGTAGCCCGGCGGCCCGCAGCAGGCTGGCCGCCACGCGCCCGGCAAAGGTCGTGCCGCGCCGCGTCAGCACCGGCAGCCCCGCCCAAAGCGCGTCGCTGGCCGTGGTGTGCGCGTTGTAGGGAAGCGTATCGAGAAACAGGTCCGCCAGCCGGTGGCGCGCCAGATGCTCGGCATGGGGTATCGGGCCGGCGAAGACGAGACGGCCGGGATCGAGACCGCGGGCCTCGCCCTCGCGGCGAAGGTTGGCCGCCACCTGTGGATTCCCGGCATAGAGCCACAGAACGCTGCCCGGCACCGCCGCGAGGATGCGCGCCCAGCCGTCGAACAAGGCGGGAGTCAGTTTGTAGGCGCTGTTGAAGCAGCAGAAGACGAATCCATCGGCCGGCAGCCCGCAGTCCGCGCGCGCCGGGGTGGTGGTGGCGATGGCACGGCGGCGGTCGTTGGGCTGGTAGCAATCCGGCAGCCGCACCACCCGCTCGGTGAAGAATGCCTCCTCGCCCTCCGCGATCACATCGGGGTCGGCGAGGATGTAATCGACATAGCCGGCCCCCAGCGTGCCCGGATAACCCAACCAGTTGACCTGCAGCGGAGCCGGACGGGCAGCCAGGATGGATGTCCGCGAGAAGGTGGTGAAGCCTGTCAGATCGACCAGAATGTCGATACCGTCCGACGCGATGACCTGCGCCGCATCGGTGTCGCCATGGCGGTACAGGTCGACGAACCGTTCGAGTCCCTGCTCGAACCGACGGCGCAGCGGGCTGCCGTCGTCGGCGCCGGTCGAATAGGCGGTGACGGCGAAACGGGACCGGTCATGCGTTTCCAGGGCATCCACCATCAGGTGGCCCATCGCATGTTCCCGGAAATCCGACGACAGATAGCCGATCCGCAGACGGCCATCCCGCGGAAGAGCAGCGGGACGGTGGACGGGAATGGTGCCGCGGGCCTTCGCCGCCGCCCAGCGGGTCGCGGCCGATTGCTGGTCGGCAAGGGTCGAGGCGCAGGACAGGACGTCGAACGGGGATACGCCCTCCCCCCCCTCCCGCACCCGTCGGAGAAGCAGCGCCTCCAGACCGTCCAGGTCACGCCAGTCGCAAAGCAGCCTCTGCTGGTGAACCAGCTGGCCCAGGGCGGCGCCATGGCCGGGAACCAGCCGCAGCACCCTCCGGCAGGCCACCACCGACACCGCGCTCCAGCCGCTCATCGCGGCGGCCATCGCCAGATCGGCACAGGCATCCGCATCGTCGGGAGCCACGGCGACGGCCTTGCGCAGGGCGGCGACCGCAAGATCGGGGCGGAATGCCTCCGCCAGAATACCGGCCAGCCGCCGCCATGCCTCGACGTTCAGCGGCTGCCGGGCGAGCAGGTTTCTCAGGATCGCCAGCGCGCCGTTGGACTCGCGCAGGATCGACAGGATCTGCGCCAGATTGATCTCCGCCGTCGGGAAATCGGGCTGCAGGTCCAAGGCCGCGCGATACCCGGCGACGGCCTCGCGCAGGCGGCCGAGTTCCCGCAGGGCGTTGGCGAGATTGTTGTGCGCGGCCGGATCGGACGGCTCCAACCGGACCGCGGCGGCGGCGGCGCGCCAGGCGTCCTCACGGAGGCGCATCGCATGTGCGGCATTGCCCAAAGCCAGCCAGTTCCGCGCACTCGACGGATCGAGCGCGACCGCGGGACGGCCGGCAGCGACCGCGTCGGCGGGCCGGCCGACGGCATGGAGCAGGCAGGTCAGGTCGTGCCTGATGTTCGCGTCGAGGGGCGCCAGCCCGATGGCCTTGCGAAAAGCCGCTTCCGCCTCCGCATCATGGCCAAGGTGATGGAGCGCCACGCCCAGCCTGGACAGCGCCGAGGCGTCGGCGGGGGAAAGCCGCGCCGCCTCCCGGTGCGCGGCCACCGCCTCCGCGAAGCGTCCGAGATCCTGCAGGGCGACGCCGAGATTGTTGTGGACCTCTCCCAGATGGGAATGGGTCGCCAGAACCTTGCGGTAATGGGGTTCCGCGTCCTGCGGCCGACCCTGGCTGTGCAGGGCCAGCGCCAGACCATAATGGGCGTCGACCGAATCGGGCGCGACCCGCAGCGCCGCCGCATAGACCGTCGCCGCCGCGTCCCAACGGGCCATGCCGGCCATCGCCGCACCGAAATCGAGATAGACCTCCGGATCCTTGGCGATGGCCAACGACTTCTGGAACAGAACGACCGCCTCGCGCGCCCGGCCCAGCCGCAACTCGACGACGCCAAGCCGGTGCAGGGTCTTCGGGTTCTGCGGCTCGGCCTGCAGGGCTTCGAGGTAACGGGCCCTCGCCTCCTCCGGTTTGCCGGCCTTTTCCGCCGCCATGGCGCGGATGAAGCTGGCCGATGGACTTTTGTCTGCCATAGCCACCCTCAGCCGCGCCAGCGCGTGTGTTCCAGGATGCGGGGGATCCCGGCCGGACGTCTGGCATCACCCCAGTTGGAAATGTCGGGCATCGTGGTCACGCCATAGCGGCGGCCGAGCAGGCTGAGGATGCTCTGATCGTGGCGATGGTCGCGGAACTCCGGATAATTCGGCAGGCCGCATTCGTTGGGGGCGTCGGTGATCAGCCGGGCGTCCTGGGCATAGCGCAGCCATCGGGACATGAAGTCCCTGCTTTCCGGCCCGCGCTCGCAGACGATGAAGCTGGCGAGGATCTGCGGCGCGTCGATGAAGGGCGGCCGGTCCAGCCCCATGAAGTGGAAACAGTCGCGCTTCGTCCAGACGCGGTTGCTGTGCTGATCCTCCAGCGTGAACAGCAGCACCGGCAGGTCGCGCCGCCGGCGGCAGAGTTCGATGACCGGATCGACGCTGTGGACGAAATGAGCGCCGCTGTCGCAGTAGAACAGCATGTCGCCGTCCTGCAGATGCTCCCGCAGCATGAGATCGATGAAATAGGGCTTCCACAGCCAATAACCGGCCCCGCGCGGCTGCTCCAGGATATGCCGGTTCCGTGCGGCGAAGGTGGCGTCGATGTGCTGCCGCCCCATCATGGCCACGCCGTCGAAGCCGCCGACGGCAAGGCCGGTCTGCGCATTGTGTTTCTGCGCCGTGGTGAAGGCCCCGTCGGCATAGTTCAGCAGCACCCGCTTCATCGTCCGTCCTCCCGCCGCTCAAAGTCGGCTTTCGATCCATTCGGTCAGACGGAAGGCGTCGAAATAGAAATCCTCCGCGCCGAGGAAGGGCGGCGTGCTGCGATAGCGGCGGTAAGTGTCGTAGTCGTCGTCGGCGGCCAGGATGGCGTCGACGGCCTCCTCGTCGGACGCGTAGCGCGACACGTCGATGAAGCTGCCGGCGGCGACATCGCGCAAGACCCCCGGATCGCCCCAGTAAAGCGGCACGGCGCCGGCCTGGAAGGCGTCCAGGATCTTTTCCGTCAGATAGCCGGGATGGCTCGCATTCTCGAAAGCAAAGGCGAAGCGGTAGCGGGAGAAGACCCGGATCTTCGGCAGCCAGCCCATCTTCACCACGCTGCCGGTGTTGTTCAGCAGCCAGCCGACCGACTCCACATGCCGCCGGGCGCAGAGCATCTGGAAGAAGTCGTTGCGCCGGGCGCAGTTGGGGTTCTTGTAGAGGAAGGCGCAGAATTTCCGCTTGGCCGCCTCCTCCCGCGTCGGCGGCACCGGCGGCAGGACGGGATGGCAGAAATGCGGAGTCGCCCCCTCGCGCCTGTGGTCCCAGGCATGCATGACGTAGAGCGGCAGGCGGTAATGCCGGGGATCGTCAGTGCGGTCGAACGACACCGACATGTCGACGCCGTCGAGCGGCGGTCGCACATTCTCGCCGGTGAAAAACATCGACCGGGCCGTCCGCGCCTCGCGGTGCCGGGTGCCGAACACCGACACGATGGCGAGATCGCAGTCGTTGTCGACCACCGATACGTCGAAGCGGGCGGACAGGATATCCACGAAGAAGTTCGCAGCCGGATCGAACTCCGGCCAGAAATCGAAGAAGGCGATCTTCAGCCGCGGCCTAAATCCGCGCCCGCCGCGGTCCGGCCCATGCAGAAGAAAACGGTCGAGACGCGCCGGATCCTGATGGGAAGACGCCAGAAATTCCGAAAGGAAATCGCTGGTCCGCTGATCGATCATGCCCAGGACGCTCCCGCACGCACTGCTTTCCGCGAGCGGCCCCTTGCCTCGGACAAGCTCGGCGGCCACACCGTAAGTTTGCCGCAGCCCGCTTGCCAGCGCTATTTTCGGAACCGTCTTGCGGCATTTGACCGGCGAAGCGGTTTCGCAGTTGCACAGGGCGCATGTGAGCGGTCCTTGACCGTACGGCCCGCGCCGCTAATATCCCGCGCCATGGACGTCTCTGTACGGATCCCGATGATGATGCGCGCACCGGCGCATCGCGCGCGAATTACCGGCCCGGCTCTCTGAGGAGGGCCGGGATCGAGACCTTATGTGCGTCGGGTGGCAGGAACCAGCCGCCCGATGGTGACGCCTTCCCCCAGGGATCCGATATGACCCGCGATTACAAATCGACCGTCTTCCTGCCGCGCACCGACTTCCCCATGCGCGGCGGCCTGCCGACCAAGGAGCCCGAGCTGCTGAAGCGCTGGGCCGAGATGGACCTGTTCGGCAAGCTCCGCACCGCCGCCAAGGGCCGGAAGAAGTTCGTGCTGCACGACGGCCCGCCCTATGCCAACGGCAACATCCACATCGGCCACGCCGTCAACAAGATCCTGAAGGACGTCATCGTCCGCTTCCGCCAGATGCAGGGCTTCGACGCCGACTATGTCCCCGGCTGGGACTGCCACGGCCTGCCCATCGAGTGGAAGATCGAGGAGAAGTACCGCAAGGCCGGCAAGAACAAGGATGACGTGCCGCTCATCCAGTTCCGCGCTGAATGCCGCCAGTTCGCCGAGGAGTGGGTCGGCATCCAGGCCGCCGAGTTCCGCCGTCTGGGCGTGGAAGGCGACTGGAAGCACCCCTACGCCACCATGACCTTCCCGGCCGAGGCGCAGATCGTCCGCGAGATCCACAAGTTTGCAGTGAACGGCGGCCTCTACAAGGGCTTCAAGCCGGTGATGTGGTCGGTGGTCGAGAAGACCGCGCTCGCCGACGCCGAGGTGGAATACCACGACCACACCTCCACCACCGTCTTCGCCCGCTTCCCCGTCTGGGGGTCGTCGGCGCCGGAGGTGGACGAGGCCAGCATCGTCATCTGGACGACCACCCCCTGGACCCTGCCGGCCAACCGCGCCATCGCCTATGGCGACGAGATCGAATACGCGACCTTCAAGGTGACCGCCGTCGCCGAAGGCAGCAAGGCCGTGGTCGGCGAGCGTCTGGTGCTCGCCACCGGCGTGGCCGAGGGCGTGCTGAAGGAGGCCGGCGTCACCGAGTGGAAGCAGTTGCACCGCTTCCCCGGCTCCCGCCTCGCCGGCACCTACTGCCGCCATCCGCTGAACGGCAAGGGCTACGACTTCAAGGTGCCGCTGCTGGCCGGCGACTTCGTCACCACCGACGCCGGTTCGGGCTTCGTCCACATTGCCCCCGGCCATGGCGAGGACGACTTCCGTCTGGGTCAGGCCAACGGCATCGAGGTGCCGCAGACGGTGGGCGAGGACGGGCGCTATTACGCCCATGTGCCGCTGTTCGCCGGGCTGGCCGTCTACACCGACCAGGGCAAGCCCGGTCCGGCGAACAAGGCGGTGCTGGAAGCGTTCGAGGAAGCCGGGTCGCTGCTCGCCAGCAACCGGATCAAGCACAGCTATCCGCACAGCTGGCGCTCCAAGGCGCCGCTGATCTTCCGCACCACGCCGCAGTGGTTCATCTCGATGGAGACGAACGATCTGCGCAAGGTGGCGCTGCAGGCGATCTCCGACACCCGCTGGGTCCCGACGCAGGGCGAGAACCGCATCCGCTCGATGATCGAGAGCCGCCCCGACTGGTGCATCAGCCGCCAGCGCGCCTGGGGCGTGCCGATCGCGCTGTTCGTCCGCAAGTCGACCGGCGAGATCCTGCGCGACGAGGCGGTGTTCGCCCGCATCGCCGACATCTTCCAGCAGGAGGGTGCCGACGCCTGGTTCGCCCGCGACCCGCAGGACTTCCTCGGCAACGCCTACTCCGCCGACGAGTTCGAGCAGGTCCGGGACATCGTCGACGTCTGGTTCGAGTCGGGCTCCTCGCACGCCTTCGTGCTGGAGCAGCGGCTGGAGGAGCTGGCCTGGCCGGCCGACCTCTATCTGGAAGGCTCCGACCAGCATCGCGGCTGGTTCCACTCCTCGCTGCTGGAAAGCTGCGGCACGCGCGGCCGGGCGCCCTACAACGCGGTGCTGACCCACGGCTTCGTGCTCGACGAGCAGGGCCGCAAGATGTCCAAGTCGCTGGGCAACGTGGTGGCCCCGCAGGAGGTCTGCGACCAGTATGGCGCCGACATCCTGCGCCTGTGGATCATCAACTCCGACTATTCGGAGGATCTCCGCATCGGCAAGGAGATCATCAAGACCCAGGCCGACCTGTACCGCCGCCTGCGCAACACGCTGCGTTACCTGCTGGGCGCGCTGGCCGATTACACCCCGGCCGAGCGGATCGACGCCGCCCAGATGCCGGAGCTGGAGCGCTGGGTCCTGCACCGCCTGTCGGAACTGGATGCGCTGGTCCGCGAGAAGGTCGAGGCCTACGACTTCCACGCCCTGTTCGTGGCGCTGCACAACTTCTGTGCGGTGGAACTGTCGGCCTTCTACTTCGATGTCCGCAAGGACAGCCTCTATTGCGACCCGGTCGATTCGGTGCGCCGCCGGTCGGTGCGGACGGTGATGGAGCATCTTTTCTCCACCCTGACCGCCTGGCTCGCCCCGATTCTCTGCTTCACCGCCGAGGAAGCTTGGCTGGCCCGTCCCGACGGTCTCAGCTGGACCGAGGAAAGCGTGCATCTGCGCGGCTTCCCGGAGGTCCCGGCGGAATGGCGCAACGACGCTCTCGCCGCGAAGTGGGAGTCGGTGCGCAACGTCCGCCGCGTCGTCACCGGCGCGCTGGAGCTTGAGCGCGCCAACAAGACCATCGGCTCGTCGCTGCAGGCCGACCCGACGGTCTACGTCGACTCGGCGACCAAGGCCCTGTTGGCCGACGTGGATTTCCAGGACGTCTGTATCACCTCCGCCATCGAAGTGACGGACGCCGCGGCCCCGGAGGGTGCCTTCACCCTGCCCGACATCCCCGGCATCGCCGTCGCCCCGGCGCTGGCCGAAGGCGAAAAGTGCGAGCGCTGCTGGAAGGTCCTGGAGGAAGTCGGCACGGTCGCCGACCACCCGACGCTGTGCATCCGCTGCTCCGACGCGGTGGCATGAGGCCAGCCGTCACAATTGCGGTCCTATCCCCTCTCCCCCCCGCTTTCGCGCAAACTTCGTTTGCGCTGACGCGACAGGCAGACCTCCGGTCTGCCGAAAGCGGGGAGAGGGTTAGGATGAGGGGGTTCCGCCTGCCGGACGCCCCTCGCCGCGCATCCCCCTCACCCCGGCTCTCTCCCCAGAGGGGAGAGGAAAGATCTGTGGCCGCATGAACGCCTTCGTCGCCAACCAATCCCGCTCCTACTGGCTGTTCGGGCTGATCGTCGCCGTGGTGGTGGTCGTGCTCGACCAGGGCAGCAAATGGTGGATCCTCGAACAGGTCATGCAGCCGGTGCCGCATGTCATCGAGGTGACGTCCTTCTTCAACCTCGTGCTGGTGTGGAACTACGGCGTCAGCTTCGGCACCTTCGCCGGCGGCGGGGCGCTGATGCCCTATATCCTCAGCGCCATCGCCGCGGTGATCGCCGTCTGCCTGGTCTTCTGGCTGCGGCAGGCCGAACGGCGGCTGATCGCGCTGGCGCTCGGCTTCATCATCGGCGGGGCGGTGGGCAATGTCGTCGACCGGCTGATGCACGGCGCGGTGGTCGACTTCCTCGATTTCCATCTCGCCGGCTGGCATTTCTGGGCCTTCAACGTGGCCGACAGCGGAATCAGCGTCGGCGTGGTGCTGCTGTTGATCGACGGACTGTTCGCGGGCCGCGAAAAGTCGTAAGAGTTCCGTCGCCGGTGGCGTTATAACCGCCGGCGAGCGCTGACCATGCGGTCCCGACCTTCGGGCCGGGTCGCTACGACGTGACAGACGACGGGATCTTCCGAACGTGACCAGCATCTCCTCCGCCCTCTCCTCCACCCGGAATCGGCTTCCCGTGGTGCGGCTTCCGCTCATCGGGCTGGCGCTTGCGGCGATGGCCCTCTCCGGCTGCTCGGATGTGCGCCGGTCCATCGGTCTCGACCGCCAGAGCCCCGACGAATTCGCCGTCGTTTCCCGCGCTCCGCTGACCCTGCCGCCCAGCATGCAGGACCTGCCGAAGCCGCGCCCCGGCGCCGCCCGCCCGCAGGACAGCACGCCGACCCAGACGGCGGCCGGTGCCGTGTTCGGTGGCGCCGCGCGCCGCACCGGCAAGGCGGCCGGCGAATCGACCGGCGAACGCTCGCTGGTCGCCCAGGCCTCGTCCCGCGACGGCATCGACCCGAACATCCGCGCCAAGGTCGATCAGGAAACCACCCAGCTGATCATCGCCGACAAGAGCTGGATCGATTCGCTGCTGTTCTGGCAGAAGCAGGAACAGCCCTACTCGCTGGTCGACCCGGCCAAGGAGCAGCAGCGCCTGCGCGAGGCCCAGGCCCAGGGCAAGTCGCTGGACGGTGCCGCCACCCCGACGATCGAGCGCAAGCGCAAGGCGCCGCTGGAAGGCCTGTTCTAAGCGACGGCCATTCGGACCGCTGTTTCAGCCTTGTCCAAGGCACGACATCACACCAGTTTCCGGGGGCGCCCTTCCCAACGAAGGGCGCCCTTTCGATTCGGACCTCCTGATCCGGGAGCCCTCATGCCTGCCGTCCTATCCGCCCGCCGCCTTGCCGCGGCTGGTCTCCTGGCCCTGACGATGACCGTCGCGGCCCCTCTGGCGCCGACGCCACTCGCCGCACTGTCCGCCCATGCGGCGGAAAAGGGGGTGTTCTTCCCCGAGAGCTTCAGCCTGTCCAACGGCATGCAGGTGGTGGTGATCCCCAACCATCGTGTGCCGGTCGTGACCCACATGGTCTGGTACAAGGTGGGCGCCGCCGACGAGGAACGCGGCCAATCCGGCATCGCGCACTTCCTGGAACACCTGATGTTCAAGGGAACGGACGTCATCCCGCCCGGCGAGTTCAGCCGGATCGTCGCCAAGAATGGCGGGCGCGACAACGCCTTCACCAGCTACGACTACACCGCCTATTACCAGAACGTCGCCCGCGACCGGCTGGAGATGGTGATGCGGATGGAGGCCGACCGCATGGCCAACCTGAAGCTGACCGACGCGGTGGTCTATCCCGAACGCGACGTCATCATCGAAGAGCGGCGCCAGCGCATCGAGAACGAACCGGCCGACCGGATCGGCGAGCAGATCAACGCCACCATGTTCGTCCATCACCCCTACGGCACCCCGGTGATCGGCTGGCCGCAGGAGATGTCGACCCTGACGCGGGAGATGGCGGAGCATTTCTACAAGACGTGGTACACGCCCAACAACGCCATCCTGGTGGTGTCCGGCGACGTCACGGCGGCGGAGCTGAAGCCGCTGGCGGAACGCTATTACGGCGCCATTCCGGCCCGCCCGGTGCCGGAGCGCAAGCGCGTGACCGAGCCGCCGCTCACCTCCTCCCGGCAGGTGGTTCTGCGTGACGAGGAGGTGCGGCAACCGTCGGTCCGTCGCATCTGGACAGCGCCGTCCTACCGCCTCGATCCCGACCATCAGGCTTACGCACTGCAGGTGCTGTCCGAGATCATGAGCGGCGGCACCACGTCGCGCCTCTACCGCAGTCTGGTGGTGGACCAGAAGCTCGCCACCTCGGCCTGGCTCGGCTACGGCCCGACCGCCTGGGACATGGCGACGCTCAGCGTCGGCGCCAGCCCGGCCGCCGGGGTGCCGATGGAGAAGCTCGAATCGGCGCTGTGGACGGAAATCGACAAGCTGATGAAGTCCGGCGTGACGGAGGAGGAGGTCGCCACCGCCCGCAAGCGCATGCTGGCCGCCGCGGCCTATGCCCGCGACAGCCTGACCGGGCCGGCCCAGACGCTGGGCGCGGCGCTCGCCACCGGCCAGAGCATCGACGACGTGGAAAGCTGGCCGGTGCGCATCGACGCCGTCACCGCCGATCAGGTCAACGCCGCCGCCCGCGCCGTGCTGAGCCAGACCAACCACGTCACCGGCCTGCTGCTGCCCCCGACCGGAAAGGACAGTTGAGGATGAGCGTGCGTCACATTTCCATGCGGTCGGGCATCGCCGCGTTCTTCCTCGCCATTGTCGCCGTCGCCCTCCCTGGCGCCCTGCCTGCCCACGCGATGGACATCAAGCGTGTGGTCAGCCCCGGCGGGATCGAGGCGTGGCTGGTCGAGGACCACAAGGTTCCGGTTCTGGCGCTGGAATGGGCCTTCGAAGGCGCCGGCGGCATCGACCCCAAGGGTAAGGAGGGGCTGGCGAACCTGACCTCCACGATGCTGGACGAGGGGGCCGGGCCGTATGATTCGCAGGCGTTCCAGGCGCGGCTGCAGGACAAAGCCATCGCGCTTGGCTTCGATGCCGGGCGCGACGGCTTCAGCGGGTCGATGCGCACCCTGACCGAGCACCGCGACGAGGCGCTGGAACTGACCCGCCTGTCCCTGACCGACCCGCATTTCGCGCCCGAGTCCCTGGACCGCATGCGCGCCTCGATCACCGCCAGCCTGAGGCGCGATCTCGCCGACCCCAACTACGTCGCACGGCGCCAGTTCTACGCCACCGCCTTCCCCAACCATCCCTATGGCGACGAGATCCGCGGCACGCTGGACAGCTTGCCGACCATCACGCCTGACGACCTCCGCCGCTTCGTGAAGGGGCAGTTCGGCCGCGATCGGCTGGTGGTGGCAGCCACCGGCGACATCTCGCCGGAGGATCTCGGCAAGGCGCTCGACAAGGTGTTCGGGGGCCTGCCGGCGAAGGCCGAGGTGCCGCCCATTCCCGACGTGACGATGTCCGGTCTGGGCCAGACCATCCTGCTGCCGCGACCGACCGCCCAGACGGTGATGCTGATGGGTCAGCCGGGGGTGAAGCGCGACGATCCCGACTGGTATGCCGCCACGGTGATGAATTACGTGCTGGGCGGCGGCGGTTTCGGGTCACGCCTGATGGAAGAGGTACGGGAGAAGCGCGGCCTCAGCTATGGCGTCTACAGCTATCTGATCCCGATGGACCATGCGGCGCTGGTGATGGCCAGCGGCTCCACCGTGAACGCCAAGGCGGGTCAGGCGCTCGACATCATGCGGCAGGAATGGGCGCGCATGGCGAAGGACGGGCTGACCGACCAGGAGATGGCCGACGCCAAGACCTACCTGACCGGCTCCTTCCCGCTGCAACTCGGCTCGACCCAGGCCATCGCCCGCATCCTGCTGCAGGTGAAGCGCGACAATCTGGGCATCGATTACCTGAACCAGCGCGACCGCTACATCAACGCGGTGACCCAGGCCGACATCAAGCGCGTCGCCCAGCGCCTGCTCGACCCGGCCAAGCTGCTGACCGTGCTGGTCGGCAAGCCGGACGGCGTCTCGCCGACGCGGACGATCGACGGCGGGAGTTGAGTGTAGGCTTCGAGTGCCCCCACCTAACCTCCCCCCGCTGGGCGGGGGAGGGTCAGGGTGGGGGTCTAACTTTCCCACCTCACGCCAAATCCGGCTGGCTCCCCGGAAAGCGCGGATCACTAGGATCGACGGGATGCCCCGGCACCTTGCCCGGAATGATCCCGACCTGATCCGGCCGCGCGGCGTCGTCGCGGTCGCGTTGCTCCTCCCGCTCTTCCAAGGGCGGAGTAATCGGCTTGTCCGACATGGCTTCCTCCTGTGGCGTTTCCTGACAGTCACAACAATCCGTCCGCCGTCCGGTTGCACCTCTGGCTGCCCCGCATAGGCCGATAAGCTGCACCAACCGCCGCATTTTGGCCCGTGGCCGTCACCGACGGTCGGTGTTAGGCTCCCCACGCCCCGCAGATGGGCCGCGTCAAAGGACCGCTGACGTCAAGGAGTCCAAAGCATCATGACCGCGCTGACCCGCTCCCCCGCCTGGGCCGCTCTCGCCCGCCACCGCCAGGATATGGCCGGCACGCACATGCGCGACCTGTTCGCCGCCGATCCCGGCCGGTTCAAAGCCTTCTCGATGGAGGCCGCGGGCCTGTTCCTCGACTATTCGAAGAACCGCATCACCCAGGACACGGTCGGCCTGCTGCTCGACCTTGCCCGCCAGCAGGATGTGGAGGGCGCCCGCGCCCGCATGTTCGGCGGCGAGCCGATCAACCTGACGGAAAAGCGCGCGGTCCTGCACACCGCGCTGCGCAACCGCTCCGACCGCGCCGTGACGGTCGATGGCCGCGACGTGATGCCGGCCGTCCGCGCCGTGCTGGAGCGGATGGACGCCTTCGCCACTTCGGTGCGCGACGGCGAGTGGCGCGGCTACACCGGCCAGCCGATCACCGACGTGGTGAACATCGGCATCGGCGGTTCCGACCTCGGGCCTGTGATGGCGACGGAGGCGCTGAAGCCCTTCGCCCATGCCCATGTGGCGCTGCATTTCGTCTCCAACGTCGACGGCACCCATCTGGCCGAACAGCTGAAGTGGCTGGATCCGGAGACGACGCTGTTCGTCATCGCCTCAAAGACCTTCACGACGCAGGAGACGCTGACCAACGCCCATTCCGCCCGCCGCTGGTTCCTGGAATCGGCGAAGGACGAGGCGCATGTCGCCAAGCATTTCGTCGCCGTCTCCACCAACGAGGCCGAGGTGCGCAAGTTCGGCATCGACCCGGCCAACATGTTCGGCTTCTGGGATTGGGTCGGCGGACGCTATTCGCTGTGGTCGGCCATCGGCCTGCCGATCATGATCGCCATCGGGCCGGAGCGCTTCGCCGAGCTGCTGGCCGGCGCCCATGCGATGGACGAGCATTTCCGCACCGCGCCTCTGGAGCGCAACATGCCGGTGTTGATGGGGCTGCTCGGCGTCTGGTACCGCAATTTCTGGGACGCCTCCTCCTACGCGGTGCTGCCCTACGACCAGTATCTGCATCGTTTCCCCGCCTATCTCCAGCAGCTGGACATGGAGAGCAACGGCAAGTCGGTGACCCGCGGCGGCGAGCCGGTGGATTACCAGACCGGCCCGGTGCTGTTCGGCGAGCCCGGCACCAACGGCCAGCACGCCTTCTACCAGCTGATCCACCAGGGCACCTCGCTGATCCCCTGCGACTTCATCGCGGCGGCGACCACCCACAACCCGATCGGGGCGGAGGCCGGCGCCCATCACCGCATCCTGCTGTCCAACGTCTTCGCCCAGGCCGAAGCGCTGATGCGCGGCAAGACCGCCGACGAGGTGCGGGCGGAAATGACCAAAGCCGGCAAGCCGGCGGACGAGGTGGAGGCGCTGGTCCCCCATCGCGTCTTCCCCGGCAACCGCCCGTCCAACACCATCCTGATCGAGAGCCTGACCCCGGCGACGCTGGGCGCCCTGATCGCGCTGTACGAGCACAAGGTCTTCGTCCAGGGCATCGTCTGGGACATCAACAGCTTCGACCAATGGGGCGTCGAGCTGGGCAAGCAGTTGGCCAACACCATCCTGCCGGAGATGGAGAGCGGCCCGGCCGAGGGCGCGCATGACAGCTCCACCACCGGGCTGATGGCGTGGTGGCGGGCGCACCGCTGAGGAACGGCGCAGCTTACGCCGAATAATTGTATGTGTGCGAACGCAATCGGGCGGGATAGCCTTCCCCCGATAGCGTTCGCAACATCGCCGCCACGCCACGGTTGAAGAGGGAAACGGTCTTTGCACCAACCCTCACAACCGGAGCGACCCAATGTCCACACGCTTGCGCCTCTCCATCCTGATCTACGGCATGATCCAGGGTGTGGTCTTCGGCATCGGCACCGTTTTGGTCCTCGGCATACCCAGCTTTTCCGAGCGGGCGATGACGCTGATGCCGACCGTGGTGATCCTCAGCATCCTGCTGGCGGCCCCCATCGCCTGGTTCATGGCCCCACGCCTGCGCCTGCGCTTCTGGCAGCGGCGGGAAGAGCGGCAGCAGGCGCCGCGCCGGGTCACGCTGTCCTGACCCCTCGGTCGGTGCCGTCTTCCGCGACCATGGCGAACAGCCGGTCGCGGAAGAACGGTGTGGTGGCCGATGCATCGGCTCCCAAACAATTGATGAATAGGCAAATATCCGAACCTTTGAAAGTATATTGGGTTAAGAAGCAAGCTTAGAAGACTAACTTATCAAAGCAATATTGTCATAAAGATGCGCAAAGTTCTTGCTGCACCAGCTTCTCGTGCATACCATTAGAATGACGCACCGAGAGGCTGTGAGATGACGAAGATCATTGGGTCGCAGATTCTGCTCGACGCAACCACCGGCATGGTCAAGCCCACCGAGTTACCTGCGCGCGCTTCGTCCACCGTCGCTTCTCAGGCTCCCCCGCGCCCGCCCCTTATGGATATCGTGGATCTGTCCGATGCTGCGCGCCGAACAATGGGGCGTGAACAACCGACAGCCCTATCGGCGGAACGTGATCAGGAGATCCGACGCGTCGGCAGCGCAATTCCGGCAATGTCGGATTGGGCCAGTGAGACAAGCGACTATATGGGAAAGGCCGCCGACGCATTTCGCGCCGCCTTCGGCTTATCCGACAGCATCTCGATCACCTCCGTCGGGGCAGGGACGGCCATGATGGACGCCGTCGCCACCAGCCGGGGAATCGCCAAGCCCAAACTGCCGTCCGTGCTGGCAGAGGCCGGCGAGAGCGAGGCGGGAGCAACTGCAGAGGACCGCAAGGCTGATACAGGCTTCATCGGGTTGAGCATCACCGACCGGCAGGATCCACGGTTTGGCCAAAAGCTGGATGTCGCGTTCAACCGTTCCACCAGAATCGCACCGGAGTCCATGACGCTGGTACGGTTTGATGACCCGCGGAATGGCGGCGCGCTGGCCAAGCTGCTGTCGCCCAACGGCGGAGATGATGCCAGCATGTTCGCGGTCACCGATGGCGGCGCAGGGCAGAACGCGAGAGTCGCCGCCGCGATCCGTTCCGTCGGTATGGACGATTTCGCGACTTCAGCGCTGGCAATCGTCAAGGCGGTCGGCCGCTACTTGCCCGGCTTGGCCGAGAGCGGCACCGGTAGCCAATAAAACAGGGCGGCCGGGAGCGACGTCGGCTGTAGTCCGACGTCGTGCTTTCACCCTGCCCTCTCAAGCTGCCGCATCTTCCGCGACCATGGCGAACAGCCAGTCGCGGAAGGCGCGCATGGTCGGCGTCTCCGGCCGCGACTTCAGTGAGGTCAGCCAATAGGCGCCCTTGCAGACGGTGACGGCGAAGGGCTGCTCGATCAGGCCCAGCGCCAGCGGCCGGCGGAACATCGACACAGGGGCCAGCGCCACCCCCGCCCCCTGGATCGCCACCTCCACCATCAGCGAGGAGGAGTCGAAGACCGGCCCCTTGACCGGCGGCATCGCCGACGGCTCGACCCCGGCGGCGGCGAACCAGCCCGGCCATTCGTCCGACCGGTAGGAACGCAGCAGGGTCTCGCGCCCGACATCGGCCGGTTCGCGCAGGCGGCGGGCGATCTCCGGCGCGCACAGAACCGACAGAGGCGCGTCGAACAGCCGGACTGCGTCGGTGCCGTGCCAGGCGCCGTCGCCGAAGCGGATGGCGTAGTCCAGCCCCTCCGCCGCGATGTCGACGCGGTTGTTGTTGGTGGACAGGCGCAGGTCGACGAAGGGATGCGCCTCACGGAAGCGAGACAGCCTCGGCAGCAGCCAGCCGACGGCGAAAGTGCCGACCGCGCCGACCGTCAGCACCTCGCGGAACCGCCCGCCCTCGAACTGGTCGAGCAAGCCGCCGATGCGGTCGAACGCCTCCTCCAGCGTCGGCAGCAGCGCCCGCCCCTCGTCGGTCAGGGCGAGGCCGCGCGGCAGGCGGTGGAACAGGCTGGCGCCCAGCCGCTCCTCCAGCAGCTTGACCTGATGACTGACGGCGGCCTGGGTCACGCACAGCTCGATGGCGGCGCGGGTGAAACTGAGGTGCCGCGCCGACGCCTCGAAGGCGCGCAGGGCGTTCAAAGGCAGATAGGGGCGGACCACGGGCTCCCCGGACGAATGCTGGGTGTCTGGGGGCGTGCTAGCACTGAATGGGGGGTGGGCTCCAGGGGGATGTGAGGGCGGATGAGTTAGACCCCCACCCATCCTCCCCCGCTGGGCGGGGGAGGGACTGCCGCCGAACGCCGACAAAAAATCCAATCCCCTCCCCTGCCCAGCGGGGGAGGGTCAGGGTGGGGGCATCGTCAGCCGATACCCCCACCCAAAAACACTCACCGCCCCGTCAGCACCTTGCGGGTGTGCAGGGCGATCATCCGTTCCTCGTCGGTCGGGACGACGTAGACCGGCAGGCGGCTGCCGGGGGCCGAAATCTTCGCAGCGTTGGCCTCATTCGCCGCCGCATCGATCTCGACACCCATCCAGGCCAGCTTGTCGCCGACCCGCGCCCGCACCGGGGCGGAGCGTTCGCCGATGCCCGCCGTGAACACCACGGCGTCCACCCCACCCATCGAGGCGGCCAGCGCGCCTGTCTCCTTGGCGATGCGGAAGCAGAACAGCTCCACCGCCTCCTGGGCATGCGGGTCGCTGCTCTCCAGCAGGGCGCGCATGTCGTTGGAGATGCCGGACACGCCGAGCAGGCCGGACTTGTTGTAGAGCAGCTTTTCGATGGCGCCGGCATCCATGCCCTTGCGCATCAGGTAGATCAGCACGCCGGGGTCGATGGTGCCGCAGCGGGTGCCCATCGGCAGGCCATCCAGGGCGGTGAAGCCCATGGTGCTGTCGACGCTGCGCCCGCCATGGATGGCGCACATGCTGGCGCCGCTGCCGAGATGGGCGACGACCACCCGCGAGTCGCTCAGTTCCGGCGCGATTTCCGGCAGACGGCGGGAGATGTACTCGTAGGACAGGCCGTGGAAGCCGTAGCGGCGCACGCCCTCCTCCGTCAGTTCGCGCGGGATGGCGAAGGTCTGTGCCTGCCAGGGCTGGTTGCGGTGGAAGGCGGTGTCGAAGCAGGCGACCTGCGGCAGCTCCGGATGCGCCTCCGCCAGCGCGCGGATGGCTGCGAGGTTGTGCGGCTGGTGCAGCGGAGCCAGCGGCACCAGACCGTCCAGCTCGTCCAGCACGGCGGAAGTCAGCAGCACCGGGGCGGCGTGGCGGACGCCGCCATGCACCACCCGGTGGCCGGCGGCGATCAGCGTCGCCCCCTCCAGCCTCTCCTCGATCCAGTCGAGCAGGTAGGACAGCAACGCCGTGCGGTCGCTGGGTTCACCAGCGCCCCAGCTCTTCTCGGCGAGCGGGCGGCGCTGGGCATCCTTGGCCTCGAACTCCGGCTGGGTGCCGATGCCCGAGATCTGGCCGTTGACGGTGACCACCGGATCCCCGCCGCCATGATCCCGGAACACCGAGAATTTCAGGCTGGAGGAGCCGGCATTGATGACGAGGATCGCGTTGGACATGGCGTCGGGCTTTCTCACTCGGCCGCGGCGGCGGCGCCACGGCGGCGGGCGGCGGCCGACAGGACGGCCACGGCACAGGACGCCAGACGGGTGCGCACATTGTCGGCGCGGCTGGTCAGGATGATCGGCACGCGGGCGCCCAGCACGATGCCGGCGGCGTCCGCATGGGCCAGGAAGGACAGCTGCTTGGCCAGCATGTTGCCGGCTTCGAGGTCGGGGACCAGCAGGATGTCGGCCTGACCGGCCACCTCGGACTTGATGCCCTTGGTGATGGCGGCCTCGCGGCTGATGGCGTTGTCGAAGGCCAGCGGGCCGTCGAGGATGCCGCCGGTGATCTGGCCGCGATCGGCCATCTTGCACAGCGCGGCGGCTTCCAGCGTCGAGGGGATCTTGGTGTTGATGGTCTCGACCGCCGACAGGATGGCGACGCGCGGCACCTCGACCCCCAGCACCTTGGCGAGGTCGATGGCGTTCTGCACGATGCTGACCTTGTCCTCCAGCGTCGGGTAGATGTTGATCGCCGCATCGGTGATCAGCAGCGGACGCGGGTAGGTCGGGACGTTCATGACGAAGACGTGGCTGAGGCGACGGCCGGTGCGCAGGCCCGTCTCCTTCCGCACGACCTCGCCCATCAGTTCGTCGGTGTGCAGGCTGCCCTTCATCACCGCCTCGCACTCGCCGATGCGGGCGAGCCGCACGCCGGTCTCGGCGGAGGCATGGCTGTGGGCGACGTCGACGATGCGGTAACGGGAGATGTCCAGGCCGAAGGTCTCGGCGACGGAGCGGATCTTGGCTTCCGGACCGACCAGAACCGGGTCGATCAGGTTGGCTTCCGCCGCCTCGACGGCGCCGCGCAGCGAGCTTTCGTCGCAGGGATGAACGACGGCGGTCGGCACCGGCGGCAGCGACTCGCACTTCTTCAGCATCAACTCGTGGCCGTCATGGCGGATCACCTGCACCTGCGGCAGTTCCGCGGCAGCGCGGCGGACCTTCTCGGTCGGGGCGATCACCTCGGCGATGCCGGTCGCCACAGTCTTGCCGTCCTGGTTGGCGGCGAGGCAGTCGAAGACGACCGTCTTGCGCGCCGCATCCTTGGACTTGGCGGTGACCGTCACGGTGACGATGTCGCCCAGCAGGACCGGACGCTCGAACCGCAGATCCTGGCCGACATAGACGGTGCCGGGGCCGGGCAGCAGGGTGCCGAGAACGGCGGAGATCAGCGAGCCCGACCACATGCCATGCCCGACCACCTTGTGGTCGACGGCGTAATCCTCGTCGACATGGGACGGGTTGAGATCGCCGGACACCGTCGCGAACAGCTCGATGTCGGACATGGTCAGGCGGCGCGACAGGCTCGCCTGCTGGCCGATGTGGATTTCCTCGAACGTGACGTTTTCGATCATGGGGCTGCCGTTCTTGCCGGTCGGAACGAGGCCGCTGCGACCCGCCGGGGCGGCGGAGAGAGCGGCGATGGCGGTGTCCATACTAGAATGCTCCTGAAAAGGATCGCGGCGCCCGACCAACGGGCCCCGCCCCGAGGCGGCGGAAGCCCGAATGCCGGTGACCGGAACGGATGCCCCGTTGGGCCGGAGCATCCGTCGCGGCGGCAGGCCGTATCCTCCCAAGCCCGGTTCCCGTTGCCGTCGGCGCCCTTCAGGGGCAAGCCATGGCGACGGGCCGGACTCCGTCTTGTTGGGTTCCTTCGAAGCGGAACCTTCGCTCTCCAAGGATTATCCAAGGAGTGTGCTTGTGCGAAAGCAATAGCCCCTATGGCGAGGGGCCCCAATGACCTACATCAATAAAGTCGCCAAGCTATTGTTGCAGCTGGGTTACTGGGATCGTTTCGGTGCAGTGAGCAGCCGCAGCATAACCGAAACTTGCGCGGACGCGGACGGGAAAAGCGGACCCGCCGGCAGGACTGCCACCATTGCGCGCTGCGGCAAGGGGGAACCGGGATGGGCGACGAGGGGCGGCCGCTCACTCCGCTGCGGCACAGCAGGGGCAATGCTGCTCGACCAGCGGCACGCTGACGGCGAAGACGGTGCCGCGCCCCACCTGCGACCGCACGGTGACGGGATGGTCGAGCATCTGGGACATGCGGCGCACAATGGACAGACCAAGGCCGAGCCCCCGGCCGCTGTCGCGCTGGTCGGTGCCGCAACGGTAGAAATCCTCGAAGATCGCGGTCATTTCGGCCTCGGCGATGCCGGGGCCGGTGTCCCACACCTCGATGGACAGGCGCAGTCCGCCATCGGCGTCGGACCGGCGCCGGCAGCCCAGCAGGATCCGTCCCTCCGTGGTGTAGCGCAGGGCGTTGACCAGCAGGTTGCGCACCATCCGTTCCAGCAGGATCGGATCGCTCTGCACCCGGGCGGAACAGTAAACAGTCCGCAGTTGCAGCCCGCGGTCGATCGCCTGATCGCCGATCTCCAGCGACAGCCGGGCGAGGATGTCCTGGACGTCGAACTCCGCGACCCGCGGCTTGACGTTGCCGACCTCCAGCGCGGAGGTGTCGAGGAGGGTGGACAGCAGCGTGTTGCCGGCGGTCAGCGCCTCCCCCAGCTTGTTCGCCACCTCCACCTGATGGGGATCGTCCAGCTTGCTCATCAGGATGTGGTGGAACAGGCTCATCGCCTGGAAGGGCTGGCGGAGGTCGTGGCTGGCGGCGGCCAGGAATCGGCTCTTCGCCTGGTTCGCCCGCTCCGCCTCGGCATGGGCGCGGGACAGCGCCTCCCGGATCTCGACCGATTCCGTCATGTCGATGGCGGCGCAGACGACGCCGGCCACCGCCCCGGTTTCGTCGCGCATCGGCTCCACCGACAGGTCGAGCACCCGCCGGTCGCCGCCTAAGGTCACCTCCAACTCGCACCGGGTGCCGGTGCCGCTTTCAATCACGGACCGCTTGATGGCCGACATCCGCGCCGCCTCGTCCGCCGGAAACAGCTCGGCATCGGTCCGGCCGATCATCCGCTCCGGATGCAGGTCGGTGCGTGGGCAATAAATCCAAAGATGCCGCAGGTTGCGGTCCTGGCTGAACAGCGAGACCTTGGAATAGCGCAACGCCAGCCGGAAGCGTTCCTCGCTCTCGCGCAGGGCGCGGGCCATGGCGGCACGGGCCCGCGCCTCGGTCCGCAGCAGGCGCTTGGTGCGCGCTTCCCGCAGGACATAGGCCGCGACGCCCGCGGTCAGCAGAATCCCGCCGATCATCATGGTCCAGGCCAACCGGTCGTCCGCGCTGAACAGATGCGCCGCGTCCGGCAGCACATAGAGCCGCCACACCCGGCCGGCGAAGGCGATGTCGCGGACGATGGCGTGCGGCGCCATGGCGCCCGTCAATTGCTCGACGGTGAGGGGGTTGACCGGCGGATGGGGCAGTTCCCCGGGACGGCCGATCATCCCTTCGGCGGCCAGCATCCGTGGCGCGCCCATATCCGGCCGGACCGGCGGCTCCAGAAGATAGACGTCGCCGATGGAAAGGCTGACCCGCCGCACCGCATCCCGCAGCAACTGCCCTATATCGAAACTGGTCCACAGGAAACCGGTGAGCAGATCGCAGACGATGGGCTCGACCAGCCGGCCCGGATCATCTTCGACTTCGCGGCTATAGACCGGCAGGTAGAGCAGCACGGAATTCTCGCCCAGTTCCGCCCGCAACGGCTCGCCTTCGGCCGCGACCAAACGATTGGCGGCGCAGGACCGCACCAGCAGGTCGCGCTGGCCGGCAAGACTGCCCATGTCGAGGCCGATCAGCCCCGCGGCGGATTGTGGTTCGGCCAGCACGTTTACGAACCGGTCGGCTGCCATTCCGGCGGCGCCGTGTTCCCTGACGCCTCCCCCACCGGCATCGCGAACCGCGAACGAGGTGTAGCCCGCCGAGTGCATCGCCCGCTCCAGCAGCGGCGCGTTCCGTTCGGAAATCCGCCGCGCCCAGGCGACCACCCGCAGATTGGGATAAAGCGGCAGCAGCGGTTCGGCCGCCGATGCGAAGCTTGCCTCCGTCACCGGGGCAGGACCGGCCAGCGGACCGCTGAGCGCACGCAGCAGCACGCTCTGGCGCTCCAGTCCCGACTTCAGTTCGTCGTGGAGCTGGATCGCCTGACGGTCGGCCAGGGCGTGTTCGGCTTGGCTAGTCGCGCTGCGGATCAGCAGAAAGGCCGAAAGCGATAGAAACAGCCCGGCGATGACGATCACCGGCAGCGCCGCCGTCCTTCCCCCCGCCCGATATTGCCGATTCATCCGAACGCCCTCCACCCAACCCGTTCGAACAGTCGATGTTCAAACCGGATCATAACGAAGGAAAAGCATAAATGGGTATGTTTAAGTTTACCATCAAACCAAAGGAAGAGTTCACTCCACCAATAGGAGGAGAGAAATGAGCTTGCCTTGCGAATAATCGTCGCAACCTTGTTGCATTTTGCCGCATCCATCCCGCCTCTGTTTCAGAGTTGTCACTGCACTGCGGCAGGGGCCGAAAGATGCGACTCTATATATTAGGCACGCATTTCCCCTAAGACCCGATGCCCGAACTTAATCTTTGTTATCAAAGGGGATCATGTCCCAGCAGGCGGACGACGGCGGCACGCAGGGCGAGCGGCGCGACCGGCTTGTGCAGCAGAGGGTACCCGGACAATCGTGCCTCGCGCAGGCGCTTGGGGTCGGTATCGCCGGTCAGGATCATGCCGGGCACGGGACGCTCGAACAGCTTGGCGATCTGCCGGATCGCGACGATGCCGTTGGCTGCTCCCTTCAGCCGCAGATCGGAAATGATGAGGTCGCAAGGCTCCGGGGCAGGACCGAGCCGTTCGGCGGCCATGTCGTAGGACTCCGCCCCGACGACGCTGCACCCCCATTGCCCCAACAGCGCCTCCAAGGCGGCCAGCACCATGGGATCGTCCTCGATCACCAGGATGCGGGTGCGGCTGATGTCGGCGGTGCTGCTGTCCGGCGCCGGGGCCGTGACGGCCTCCTCCCGGCCGGAGGCATCGGTCAGGTCGGCGCCCGTTTCGACGGAGAGGGGAACCAAGACCGCGATGACGGTGCCCCGCCCCTCCTCCGCGCAGACTTCCAGCCCAAGGCCGAGCTTCCGCGCGAGGCCGCGCACCAGGGTCAGGTCCAGCCCCAGGGACCCCGCCCCTTCCCCGGCCGGCTTCGCCAGTTCCGCCCGCAGGGAAGCCAGACGTTGCGGCGACAGGCCGCGGCCGCTGTCCCACAGTTCGATGCGCAGATGATCGCCGCGCGTGCGGCAGCCCAGCAGGACACGGCCCCGGATCATCCCGCGCAGGGCGTTGGCAATCAGGCCATGCAGCAGACGTTCGAGCAGCGCTGAATCGGTCCGCACGATGGCGGAACAGGGCATCACGGTGAAGCGCAGCCCACGGTCGGCGAAGCGAGGCGCCACCTCCATCGCAAGACGCATCAGCACGCCGTTGACCGCGTGGGTGCGGATGTCCGGTTCGGTCAGTCCGCTCTCCAGACGGACAAGGTCGAAATGGCCGTCGACCATGCTGCGCATCGATTCCACCGCCTGGGCCATCGAGCGCAGCAAATCGTGATCCGGCCGGTCATCAAGCCTGCCGCCCAGCCGGCCCTCGAGCGTGCCGATCAGCAGGGACAGCGCCGCCAATGGCTGGCGCAGGTCATGGCTCGCGGCGGCGAACAGGCGCCCTGCGGGATCGCCCATCGGCGTGGCCGCAGTCTTGCGGGAATTCGATGACGGAGGCGATCCGTCGAACCGCCACACCATGCCGCCGCCAGCAAGCGGCAGGACCGTGTGCTCCGGCATCATGTCGGCTTGCATCACGCCGGTATCTGCGCCGGCGGAGAGGTGGGCGCACAGATCGTCGGCCGACAGACCGGCGATCAGGCGGCCGGCGAACGCCGGCAGGTCCGCTGCCGCGGGCGTCCAGTCGGCCAGCAGTCCGTTGGCACCGAACACCAGAATGGCCGGCACAGTACCGTCGGCGTCGTCTTGGCTGCCGTTCACGGTCACACCTGCATCTCATGCCTCATGTTCCGATAGGACTCAACACTATGGAAGGCGCGGCCCGTTGCAAAGCCCGCCATTCGGCAGACTCCACGCGAAGATCATAACGATATCCTCAATCAAACCTTTCGTTGCTTTTTCGGCAAATCCACAGCATTGCTCGAGCAGTCAACCCGCCCTGTTACAATTCGACAAATATTCGATGGCCCTCCAAGCCTGGCCTTCAGTGTTTTTTAGGAATGGCCCGCAATGATGGGGGAATGGATTGCGATGCGCAGACTTGTGCCGACGGTGGGCACGACAGGGCCGAGGCCGGGAATTTCCCGTCAGTCGATCCGCTGCTGTTCGCCATGCTGCAACTACCGGACGCCGTTGCGCTCTTCAAACCGCACATTGATTGCACCGGCGCGCTGACGGACCTGGAATGGCTGTTGGCGAACCCGGTGGCGGAGCGGCTGCTGGGCGTCGCCCCGCTGACCGGCAGGCGGCTGCGCGGGGGTGGCACCGATGCCGCCTGCCCCGGACTGTTCGCCGCGTTGGCGGACGCCCTGCATGGTCCGGTGGAGCGCACCGTCGCCGCCCGGCGCGGGACGACGCCGGTGCGCTGGCGGGTTGCGGCCGGACCGGTCCCCGGCGGGCTGTGCGCCATCCTGACCGATCTCGGCCCCGAGAACCCGTCCGTGGCCGAGGCGCTGGCCGAAAGCCTGACCGCGGCGCTGGAACACAGCGCCGAAAGCTTCGCCCTGTTCGATCACGCGGACCGGCTGGTCCACGCCAACAGCCGGCTGAAGAGGGACCTGCCCGCGCTGGCCGACCGGCTGGTTCCCGGCGTGCCGTTCGAGGAGCTGGCCCGTGGTTTCGCCTCGTCCGATCCGCGCCTGACCACCGACGAGGAGCGTGCGGCCTGGATGACGGCGCGGCTGGAGCGCCATCGCCGCCTGGAGCCGCCGGTGGTGGTGCCGCTGCCCGACGGGCGCTGGCTGCTCAGCCGCGAGCATGCGGTGCCGGGCGGCGTGCTGGTCCATTACACCGACGTCACCACGCTGAAGCTGAACGAGGAGCGGCTGCGTATCCGCGAGACGGAGGCACGCGCCGCCCGCGCGGAAGCGGAAAACGCCAGCCGCGCCAAGAGTGCCTTCCTGGCCCAGATGAGCCACGAACTGCGCACACCACTGAACGCGGTTCTGGGCTTCTCGGAAATGCTGCTGACGGAGCCGTTCGGGCCGCTGGGCAATCCGCGCTACCGCAGCTATGCCACCGACATCCGTGATGCCGGCACCCATCTGCTGGCGCTGATCGACGACATTCTGGAGCTGTCGCGCCTGGACAGCGGCGGCATGGCGATGGCGGAGGAAGGGGTGGATCTGGACACGCTGTCGCTGCGGGTCGTCACCGCCCTGAATGAGGTGGCGGCCGAAGGCGACGTGCGCATGCGCCGGGAGGTGCCGGCCGACCTGCCGCTGCTGCAGGGCGACGCCCAGGCGCTGACCCAGATGCTGACCAACCTGCTGTCGAACGCCGTCACCCACACCCGTCCCGGCGGCGAGGTGGTGCTGACCGTGCATCTGATGCCCGACGGCGGGCTTGGGCTGATGGTGGCCGACACCGGCGTCGGCATCCCGACCGCCGACCTTCCCCGCATCCTCCACCCCTTCGATCCATCGGACTCCACCATCGCCCGCAACTCCCGCGGGACCGGGCTGGGTCTGCCGATCGTCAAGCGGCTGGTGGAGATGCATGGCGGGCGGCTGGAGCTGACCAGCCAACCGGGGGTCGGCACCGCCGTGGTGCTGATCTTCCCCGCCGAGCGCAGCCTTCCGCGCGACCGCTGCCGTCCGGCTCCCCTGCCCCCGGTCATCCTGCCAAGCTGATTGGGGCGGACTGATTGGGGCGGACTGGCCCGGACGGCCTGATCGCGACCGAATTTTTGCCGATTGGCGGGCTTTTGTCCCTTGGCGGCAACGCGCCGACCGGTCATTGTGGGGTTATGTTCCCTACCCGTTCCCGTTTCGATGGTGGCACCGCGCCATGAGCGACGATATTGCCGTTCCGGTTTCCGACTGCGATTCCGGTCTCCCGGCCGGGGGTGCGCCGCCGATCTTCCGTGGCGTGCGGCGGGCGCTTGCTCTGCGCGGCTATGCGACCCTGACCGAATTCCGGCTGGCGAGCGGCCGGCGGGCCGACGTGCTGGCCATCGACGAGGCCGGCAGCATCCTGATCGTCGAGGTGAAGAGCGGCGTTCCCGACTTCCGCTCCGACCAGAAATGGCAGGAGTATCGCGACTGGTGCGACGCCTTCTATTTTGCGGTCGACGACGGGTTCCCGACCGAACTGATCCCGGAGGATTGCGGGCTGATGGTCGCCGACGCCTATGGCGCGGAGGTCCTGCGCGAGGCGCCGGTCGCCAAGCTGGCCGCCGCCCGCCGCAAGACTTTGCTGCTGCGCGCCGCGATGACCGGCGCCGGACGCCTGCACCGGATCGAGGATCCGATGTTCACCCAGGCGTCGCCAACGGTCTGATCCCGCTGCCCACCTGACCTAGATCGGATCGCGTAAAATCGGAATCGATTTGGAGCGTGAATCCGATCGCCAACCATAATGCTACAGCGTCGTGCGTTTCATATTAAACGCACGACGCTGTAGCCGGTGCGCGACGATGCGGAACCGGGTAGACTGGGCGACCATATCAACCAGGGAGAGCGGACCGGCATGACGGCGGACCGGACGGGCGGAGCACCCCCCTTGCACATCCTGCTGGCGGAGGACGAGACGGTCACCCGCCTTGCCGCCCGCGCCCTGCTGGAACGTGCCGGCCATCGGGTGGTGGCGGTGGAGGATGGACCGGCCGCCGTCGCGGCGGCTGCGCAGGGCGGCTTCGACCTGATCCTGATGGATCTGGACCTGCCCGGCCTGCCCGGAGACGAGGCGGTGCGCGACATCCGCCGGCAGCCGAACGGCGCCGCCCCGCGCATTCTCATGCTGACCGCCAGCGCCACCGCGCAAGGGCGCGCCCGCTGCACCGACTGCGGCGCCGACGGCATGCTGACCAAGCCGTTGCGGCTGGACGCCCTGTCCTCCACACCCGGTGGCGGACCGCCAGCCGCACGGTCGTCAGCCGGGCCCGCCTTCGACGAGGGGGCCCTCCGGACGATGCGGGAAATGCTGCCCGCCGCCCGCGCCGCCGAACTTCTCGACCGGACGGCCGCGGTGCTGGACCAGCATGGGCAGGCGCTGGCCGCGGCGCTGAAGGCTGGGGACCGGGCGACGGCCGGGGCGCTGGCCCACAAGATCGCCGGCGTGTCGGGCCAATATGGCTGTCTGGCCGTGCGCCGGGCGGCGCGCGCTTTGGAGGCGGGCCTGGAGCAGCCGGGCGCCGATCAGGGGCAGTTGGCCGTCGAATTGGCCGGCACTCTGGCGCCGGCCCTGGATTTCCTGAAGCGGAGCGCTGCCGCGGCGCGGGAATGAGCCCGGCCGCCGGCGGCTGCCGTCGTCAGCCCCGCTCGCCCGGCGAGACGGCGACGCAATGGTGGCCGTGCTTGCTCAGAACGGCGCAGGCCTTGCGGGCGTCCTTTTCGTCCAACCCGATCAGGCGGGCACGATAGACGGTTTCTTTGCCGGTCTTCGCCTGCACGACGCTGGGCTTGGCCGTCCGCAGCAGGAAAGGCGCCTGCTTGACCGCCTGGCTCACCGCCTTGTTGCCGGCCGCCTTGCTGGAGAAGGCGCCGACCTGGACGCCCCAATGCGAAGAGGCACTGCCTCGACTCGCCTTCTCCTCCTTCGCGGGCGCGACCGGGATCGCCGCCGTCTGCAGCGACGCACGGACCGGCTTCGCCTTCACCACCGGTTCCTCATCGTCGTCCCCCTCGCCGTCGACTGCGTCGGAGCGCGTGGTGTCGAGGCTCGCCATAACCGGCCCGTCCTCGTGCCCCCGGCCGGGCCGGCCGAAGGCCTGATCGAGCAGGGCCGCCATCTTGTTGTCGCGCGACACGGCCGACTTTCCGCCCATCACCACGCCGACCAGACGACGGCCATCCCGAACCGCCGAGGCGGCGAGATTGAAGCCGGACGCGACGGTATAGCCGGTCTTGATGCCGTCCATGCCCTCGTAGCGGGACATCAGGTGATTGTGGTTGGCCAGGGTACGGCCGCCATAGACGAAGTTGCGGCGGCTGAAATAGGGGTAATATTTGGCATGGTCGCGCATCAGCGCGCGGGACAGCATCGCGTAATCGCGGGCGGTCGTCACCTGTTCCATGTTCGGCAGGCCGGAGGCGTTGCGGTAGACGGTGTGGCGCATGCCGATTTCGCGGGCCTTGCGCGTCATCATCTCGGCAAAGCGCGACTCGGTGCCGCCCAGCGCCTCCGCCAGCACCACCGCGGCGTCGTTGGCCGACTTGGTGACGAGGCCGAGGATCGCCGTCTCCACCTTCAGGGTCTGGCCGGCGCGAAGGCCCAGCTTGGTCGGCGACATGCTCTCCGCCCAGGACGAGACCGGCAACTGCTGGTCGAGGGTCAGGCGACCGTCGTCCAGCGCGTCGAAGGTCAGGTAGAGGGTCATCATCTTGGTCAGGGACGCCGGATGGGTGATCGCGTCAGCGTCCTGGTCGATCAGCACCTGCCCGGTCCGGGCATCGACGACGATGGCCGCGGCCTTTGCCGCCAGCGCCTCGGCCGCGGACAGGCCGGACCCGACCGCCACCATTCCCAGCAGCGCCGCAGCCGCGAACAAATTGCGACCCACACCCGCCGAACTCCGCCCCCCGTTCGTATCCGCCGCGCGAAAGGCGAACGGAAACAATCCGTTACGAACGGTGTTGCGCGTTACACTCATGATGGCCCCGCCAACCGCTAGATACTGGTGCTTGGTTCAATGGTAAATTCGTGCGAAATCAGTGTCTAGCATGAATTCGTTAATTTACTGCTTTGGCTTTTCGCAGTTTCTGTGGCCAAAATTGCGGGTCCTGCATGACGAGGGAAAGGAACGGCGGACAAGGGCACGGCGGAAGGGTTACGGCAGGGGGCAGACGGGTTACCGGCGCCATCCGACAGGCCGAAGCCCGCCATCCGGGGCTTGCCGCAGCGCCCTTTCTTCTCCACCTACCAGGGGCCGCAGACGCGAGGCAAGCGACAATGAGTCGTGGTCATCAAAGAACCGTTCCGGCCACCCTTTTCCGCCATGGCCTGGCCCGCGGCGCTAAGGCGGCGGCCATGGCCGTTTCCCTGCTGGCGCTCGCCGGCTGCGGCTCGGTGGGGCCGACCGACAATCCGCTGGCGCGCAAGCTGACCTGGTTCAGCTATCTCAACGGCGACGATCTGCGGTCGCGCTGCGGCAAGGACGGCGCCGACCGCTTCCGCCTGATCTTCAACGCCGACTACAACCGGCACGTGCGCACCTATGACGTCGTCGGCGACGCCGACCGCGGCGGCGCGGCGGTGGAGGCGCATGTGATCGAGGCGACGGACCTCGCCCGCATGACGCTGACCGACCCCTTCTCCGCGGCGCGCGGCCGCACGGCGACCCTGCAGTTGACCGCGGCGCAGTATGAACGATTCATCGGCCGCCTGCGCGACGACGGGGCGTTCGACCCGCCGCCCCAGGGGCTGCGGCTGCCGTCCAACGGTTTCTATTGGCTGATCAACGGCTGCCGCGCCGGGCAGTGGTTCTTCACCGCCTTTCCCTACCCGTCCAGCCGCTTCACCGACGCCCGTTTCCCGGAGCTTCTGCGCGGCCTCGACCCGACCGGCGTCGCCTTCCCCGGCCTGCCGGAACCCGACGACGCGCCGCGCAGCCTGCCCTCTTCCGGCCAGCTGGCCGACGGCGGGGTGTTCTTCGAGATTCAGGTCGGCCGGGATGGGTTGGTAGGCCCGACCGCCCCCTTCGGGGCGCTGCTGCTGAGCGCCCTTCCGGGAAACTGATCGCCGGTCGGGCCGCGTCCTTTCAGACCGCCTCTTCGGCGGGCTGGCGCGGACGCATCTCTTCCGGGACCAGCGTCTCGACCCAGGGACCGTCCGGCATGCGGCGGGCCAGCTCCGTCAGGTTGCGGTTCCACCACTGGCGCTGTTCGCTGAGATCGTCATAGTCGTAGTTCGACTGGCGCCAGCTGCGCGACTCCGCATGGTAGGACACCATGTCGATGGGGAAGCCGACGTCGTTGGTGGAGAAGCGGGTGCTGTCGAAGGACAGATAGGCCAGCTTCAGCGCCGTCTGCATGTCGGTGCCGTAGGTCAGCGCGCGGTCCAGGATCGGCTTGCCGTAGGCGGTGGCACCGATCGACAGGTAGGGCGTGCGTTCGTCCACCTCGATCCAGTTGCCCTCCGGATAGACCAGGAACATGTAGGGTTCGCGGTCCTCGGCCAGTTGGCCGCCGATGATGGCGTGCAGGTTGAAGTGCAGCTTGGACGCCTCCAGCGACTCCCGGTCCTCCGCGGCGACTTGCCGCAGGCAGGTGGTGAAGGCCGACACCGCGTCCAGCATGGTGGCATAGGCCTCGCCCCGGCGCTTCTGCATGTCGCGGCGCAGATAGGCCAGCGTCTTGTCGCGGACGCTGCGCAGGCCGGAGTTCATGATGAAGAAGCGGTCGCCGCCGCTGCCCATCATCGTCACCTTGCGGGCCGACGACAGTTGCGATCCGCTGGTGATTCGGCCGTCCGACAGACCGATCAGGCCGTCGCGGGTCTTGATGCCAAGGCAATAGGTCATGGTCGAAATGGTCCCGAAGATGCGGCCTGATGAAGGGATGGCCCGGCGCGCCGCGTCCAAGCGCCGCACCTGACCAATGGCCGAGGCGAATCCCCTCCACGGCCACGCTACACTTGTCCCAGCGCCGGTAAAGTCTTCGTTAAGGACAGTCTCCATCGGAGACTTGCCGCCGCTTCCGCGACCGCCGCTCCGACCGCAACGAAGGCGGCTATGGCGTCACAGGAAATTCACGCTTTCGGGGTAAGGCTCGGCACAAGGGAGTAAGCCGCATACCCGCCGAACGGACTGTTGACACCGCGCAGTGCTTAGCCCATAAAACCCTTATATTGCAGTGCAGCATTTTCCGGTGCCGATCAACGGCCGCCGGGAAAACCGTGACAACGGCTGCACAACGTAAAAACGCAACATACACCGCTGCCGGCCGGCCCCGCGCCACGCTTTGCGGCGGCTGGGTCCACTCTCCATACGCCGGCATCAGCCAGGAAGGAACGCGCGTCATGAACCAGTTTACGCCGAAGTCGCTCGAGACCGTCGCCGCCCAGGCCAAGGAGCAGTACGAGGGTCTGGTGAAGGCCGGCCAGGAGCAGACGGTCAAGCAGTTCGAGCAGACCGCGACCGCCGCCAAGGAGCAGTTCGAGAAGACTGCCGCCCAGCTGCTGAAGAGCTATGAGGACCTGCAGGCCACCGGCAAGGCCAATGTCGAGGCGCTAATCGCCAGCAGCACCATCGCCGCCAAGGGCGCCGAGGATCTGGGCCGCGAGGTCGTCGCCTATGGCCAGTCGGCGCTGGACAAGTCCATCACCACCGGCAAGGCCCTGCTGGCCGCCAAGACCCTGCAGGAAGTGGTGGAGCTGCAGAACGATTTCCTGAAGTCAAGCTTCGACGCGATGCTGGCCGAAACCAGCCGCCTGCAGGAGCTGACCAGCAAGGTCACCAACGAGGCGCTGGCCCCGCTGAACGCCCGCGTCACCGCGACGGTGGAGACCTTCTCCAAGCCGATCGCCGCCTGATCGGCCCGATTGGACGAGACCTGACGGCCGGGGTTCGGACATGGACCCCGGCCCCGCAGACGGCCCGGCAACCTCCACGCGGTTGCCGGGCCGTTTTGCGTTCCGGGCTCCGCACCTGCCCGCCGCCGGCTTTTGTGCAGCGCACAATATCCATTGACTCCGCGCCCGGATTTCCCTACATTCTGCTCATGTTGCAGTGCAGCATATCTCGGGCGCCCGGTTCTTCGGGGTCCGAGGGTTTCAACCCACTCCGCGCCCGGTCGCCGCATCGTCGGGGCCGCGCGGTTGACCCCTGAGAGCGCGAGGAGCATAGCCATGTCCGACCAGATCGCCGCCGTCACCAAGTCCGTCGAAGACGCCATCGCCACCGCCAAGCAGAACCTGGAAGGCCTCGTGAAGGCCCAGCAGGAGCAGATGGAAAAGGCCTCCGCCCAGGTGATGAAGGGCTATGAGGAACTGACCGCCCTCACCAAGGGGAATGTCGACGCGTTCGTGCAGTCCGGCACCGTCGTCGCCAAGGGCGCGGAAGAGGCCGGCAAGCAGGTCGCCGCCTTCACCCAGTCCTCGCTGGAGAAGGGCGTGTCGAACGCCAAGTCCATGCTGGCGGTGAAGACGATCCAGGAGCTGGTCGAGCTGCAGAAGGCCTACACCAAGGCCAGCCTCGACGCCTTCGTGTCCGAGAGCACCAAGCTGCAGGAGCTGACCGTCAAGGTCGCCAACGAGGCGCTGGCTCCGCTGAGCGCCCGTGTCAACGCCACGGTCGAGGTCCTGTCGAAGAAGCCGATCGCCGCCTGATCGGCGCCCGCGCGCCGGGACTTGAGCCTCACGGCTTGATCGGCGGGCATCCTATGCCCACCCGACCGACCGCATCGCAGCGGCCCGGCAACCCGCAGAGGGATGCCGGGCCGTTTTGCGTCCGGAAGCCATCCTGGCATGGCCCCTGCCCTGGCTCCCTGCCTGGCGATGCCGCACAACGGCTTAGGGTTTCCCGCCGATTGCGGCCCAAAGGCAAGAGGTGTCTCCTATTTAGGGGTATCGGAAGGCCGACCGGACCAAAGGAGGGTCTGCCAAATGGAGGGAGACCGAAAACGGCCCCTTCCCACCGCGCCCGAAATGACCATATCATTCACAGTGACAGTGCATCGCGATGACATTCGACTGGGACCATGGCCGACTCTGACAAGCAGGGCAACGACGGCACGAACAGCGGCGTGGTCGTAAAGGCCAAGCCAAAGACAAAAAAGCCGTCGATGTATAAGGTCTTGATGTTGAACGACGATTATACTCCGATGGAGTTCGTCGTTCTCGTTCTCGAACGCTTCTTCAGCAAATCGCGGGAGGAAGCGACCCAGATCATGCTGCATGTGCACCGGCGGGGTGTGGGGTTGTGCGGCGTGTTCACCTACGAGGTGGCGGAGACGAAAGTCACGCAGGTGATGGACTTTGCGCGCCAGCACCAGCATCCGCTGCAATGCACGTTAGAAAAGGATTAGACCCACACATGCTGTCGCGTAACCTGGAACAGACGCTGCACCGAGCCCTGGCCCACGCGAACGAGCGCAGGCATGAATACGCGACGCTCGAACATCTTCTGCTCGCGTTGACCGAAGACTCCGATGCTACTGCCGTCTTGCGCGCTTGCGGGATCGACCTCGACCGTCTGCGCGCTGAACTGTCGGATTACCTCGACAACGAACTGGCGAACCTTATCACGAACAGGCCTGATGATGCCAAGCCGACGGCTGGTTTCCAACGGGTTCTGCAGCGTGCGGCCATCCACGTCCAGTCGTCGGGACGTGAGGAGGTGACGGGAGCAAATGTGCTCGTTGCCTTGTTCTCTGAACGCGAGAGCCACGCGGTCTATTTCCTGCAGGAGCAGGAGATGACCCGGTTCGATGCGGTCAACTACATCTCTCACGGAATCGCGAAGGCTCCGGGCCGCTCGGAAACCAAGCGGGTCTCGGGCGCTGACGACGAGGCGGCGGCGGAGAAGGTCGTGAAAAAAGGCAGCGAAGCGCTAGAGGCGTATTGTGTCAACCTGAACAAGAAGGCGTCCGGCGGGAAGATCGATCCGCTGATCGGCCGGGAGCAGGAGGTCGAACGGACCATCCAGATCCTGTGCCGGCGGTCGAAGAACAATCCGCTGTACGTCGGCGACCCCGGTGTCGGCAAGACCGCCATCGCCGAGGGGCTCGCCCGCCGCATCGTCCAGCAGGAAGTGCCGGAGGTGCTGCGCAACGCCACCATCTTCGCGCTCGACATGGGCTCGCTGCTGGCCGGCACCCGCTACCGCGGCGATTTCGAGGAGCGGCTGAAGGCCGTCGTGTCGGAGCTCGAGGCGACGGAGGGGGCCATCCTCTTCATCGACGAGATCCACACGGTGATCGGCGCCGGCGCCACCTCGGGCGGAGCGATGGACGCCTCGAACCTGCTGAAGCCGGCACTGGCCTCCGGTTCGCTGCGCTGCATCGGGTCGACCACCTACAAGGAATACCGCAGCTACTTCGAGAAGGACCGGGCGCTGGTCCGCCGCTTCCAGAAGATCGACGTCAACGAGCCGTCGGTCGAGGATGCGATCAAGATCCTGCAGGGCCTGAAGCCCTATTACGAGAAGCATCACAAGGTCACCTACACCAACGACGCCATCCGCGTCGCGGTGGAGCTGTCGGCCAAGTATATCGGCGACCGCAAGCTGCCCGACAAAGCCATCGACATCATCGACGAGGTCGGTGCGGCGCAGATGCTGCTGCCGGAGAACAAGCGCCGCAAGAAGATCGGCGTGAAGGACGTGGAGGCGGTGGTCGCCAAGATCGCCCGCATCCCGCCGAAGTCGGTCAGCCGCGACGACAAGGAAACGCTGCTGAACCTCGAGCGCGACCTGAAGACCATGGTCTTCGGCCAGAACAAGGCGATCGACGCGCTGGTCTCCGCGATCAAGCTGGCCCGCGCCGGCCTGCGCGAGCCGGAGAAGCCCATCGGCAACTACCTGTTCACCGGCCCGACCGGTGTCGGCAAGACCGAGGTGGCCCGCCAGCTCGCCATGACGTTGGGCATCGAGCTGACCCGCTTCGACATGTCCGAGTACATGGAGCGGCACACGGTGTCGCGGCTGATCGGCGCCCCGCCGGGTTATGTCGGCTTCGACCAGGGCGGCATGCTGACCGACGCCATCGACCAGCACCCGCACTGCGTCCTGCTGCTGGACGAGATCGAGAAGGCCCACCCGGATCTGTTCAACATCCTGTTGCAGATCATGGACCACGGCAAGCTGACCGATCACAACGGCAAGATCGTCGATTTCCGCAACGTCATCCTGATCATGACCTCGAACGCCGGGGCCGCCGACATGGCCAAGCCCGCCATCGGTTTCGAGCGTGACCGCCGGGTCGGCGAGGACATCGAAGCGGTCGAGAAGATGTTCACGCCGGAGTTCCGCAACCGTCTCGACGCGATCATCCCCTTCGCGCCGCTGACCCAGGAGGTGATCAACCGCGTCGTCGACAAGTTCATCATGCAGATGGAAGCGCAGTTGGAAGACCGCGGCGTGTCCATCGAGCTGAACGAAGAGGCGCGCGAGTGGCTGGGCAAGAAGGGCTACGACCCGCTCTATGGCGCCCGCCCGCTTGGCCGCGTGATCCAGGAGTACATCAAGAAGCCGCTGGCGGAAGAGCTGCTGTTCGGCAAGCTCAGCAAGGGCGGTCTGGTCAAGGTCACCGTCAAGGACGACAAGCCGGCCTTCGACTATGCCGAAGGCAACCGGCCGAAGCGTACCTCCGGTGACGATGACGAGGAGATGGTGTCGGAGATGGTCGAGTAACCTCGGCCGATGCGTTCCGTATCGTAAAAAAGGAGGCCGTCCGCGGCCTCCTTTTTCGTTGTGCGGCAGGCGGATGCGCTCTTTTGCATCGCTTCGTCACCGCGCGAAACTTTTGCGCGACTGCCGGACTGCGCTATGGTCGCGGCATGACCGATCCCGTCGCCATGCAGCCCGCCGCTGCGCCCGCCCTTCCCCACTCCGCCGACGCGCAGGCGCCCCTGATGCCCGCGCCAGACGCGCTGCGCATCGCCTTCGCCTGCGCAGACACGGAGGAGGCGCGGGCAGCCCGCACCCGGCTGGTCCATCGCTACGGCAACGCCACCGCGGACGAGGCCGACGTGATCGTCGCGCTGGGCGGCGACGGCTTCCTGCTGGAAACGCTGCACCGGGCGCTGACCCGCGACCGCCAACGGCCGACGCCGGTCTACGGCATGAACCGCGGGTCGGTCGGCTTCCTGTTGAATGTCTACCGCGAGGAGGATCTGGCGGAGCGCATCGTCGCGTCCCAGCATGTCCGCCTGCACCCGCTGCGCATGGTGGCCACACGGGTCAACGGCGAACGGGTGGAGGCGCTGGGCATCAACGAGGTGTCGCTTCTGCGTGAAACGCGGCAGGCGGCGAAGCTGCGCATCACCATCGACGGGGTGGTCCGGCTGCCGGAGCTGATCTGCGACGGCGCGCTGGTGGCGACGCCGGCCGGCAGCACCGCCTATAATCTGTCGGCCCATGGCCCGATCGTGCCGCTGAACGCCGGCGTGCTGGCCCTGACCCCCATCAGCGCCTTCCGCCCGCGGCGCTGGCGCGGCGCCCTGCTTCCCCATGCCGCCCGCATCTGCTTCGACGTGCTGGAGGAGACCAAGCGCCCGGTCAGCGCCGTCGCCGACTTCACCGAAGTACGCGAGGTCCTGCGGGTCGAGGTGCAGGAATGCCGCGATGTCGGCCTGACCCTGCTGTTCGACCCCGAGTTGAATTTCGAGGAACGCATCCTGAAGGAGCAGTTCGCGCCCTGACGCGGCCGACGCCCGCTCCTTACGCGCGGCCCCTATGCCCGTCTGGCGACCCAGACGGCGGTCAGGTCGTCGCGCAGCGGCAGGTTGGTGCGGGCATAGAAGCTGTCCATCATCGGGCGCAGCGGATGCTGACGGTCACGGGCCAGCCCGTCGCGGACGAAGTCGGGCACCGCGTCCTGCCCCAGCGGGCCGCACTCCTCTCCACCGCATTCGATCAGGGCGTCGCTGTACAGGAACAGGAAGCCGCCGCGCGGCAGGCGATGGCTCTGGTCGACATACTGCGCCCGGCGCGAGGCGCCCAGCACCAGCCCCGCCGAATCGAGCAGGCGGATATCCGGTGCATTCCCCCTTGTGGCGGACGGCGTTCCCAGAACCGGGTTGGGCGAACCCGCCGCGGCAAAGGTCAGCGTGTCGATGGCGAGGTCGAGGATGCCGAAGAAGGCGGTGGCGAACTGCCCCGTCGGCAACACGTCCTTCAAGGCGGCGTTCAACTGCGCCAGCCATTGCGACGGCGCCATGTGCTGCATCGGAAAGCGGTCGATCAGCGTGTGCAGGCGGAAGGTGTTGATCGCCGCGGTGATGCCGTGCCCGGCGAAATCGACCATCAGCAGTCCCAGCCGGCGGTCGCCCAGCGGATAGAGGCCCCAGAAATCGCCGCCCAGTTCCGACGACGTCTCGAAATGCGCATCCAGCGTCAGGCCGTAGCGGTCGGCCACCTCGGCCAGCCGGCGGTTCTCCGGCAGAAGCGAGGTCTGCATGGCGCGGGCATGCGACAGCTCGCGCTGGACCCGCTCGCGGAAGGCGGCAAGGTCGCCGTACAGCTTGCGCTTCTCCAACTGGTGGCGGACGCGGGCCACGCATTCGCCCGGCTTGATCGGCTTGGAGATGAAGTCGCTGCCGCCCGCCTCGAAACAGCGCACCTGCTCCTCGTCGCTGTCGAGCGCCGTCTGGAACAGCACCGGAAGCTCCAGATGGGTGGCGTTGCGGCGCAGCGCCTCGCACATTTCCCAGCCGTTCATCACCGGCATGTCGACGTCGAGCAGGACGAGGTCGGGACGGAAGCGGTCGACGGCCGCCAGCCCTTCCCGGCCATTCTCGGCAAAGGCGATGTCGGTGATGCCAGCGCGGCGGATCACCAGGGCAAGGGATTTGCGGTTGAATTCGTTGTCGTCGACGATCAGGACACGGCAGTCCGACAGCGACAGGGCGGGCCCGGCCATGGACGCTCCGTCAGCGGTCGAACTGCAGGACGGTGCAGCGCCCGCCATCGGTCACCGTCACCCGCGAGGCCAGCGTGCGCATGAAGACGAAGCCGCGGCCCGAACGCGCCTTGTTGCCGCTGATCGGCGGAGCCAGTTCGGTGTCGAAGCCGCCGCCCTGATCCACCACCGCGATGGCGATGCTACGCTCGCTCCAGCGGCAGAAGATGTCCAGCCGCCGCCGGACCACGGCAGGATCGCCCAGCCGGTCGCGCATCATCTCGCTGAAGCGGCGGTGGCCGCCGGGCTCCCCCTTCACCGCGCTGGAAAGGCCGAGGTTGCCATGGACGATGGCGTTGGCGACCGCCTCGTGCAGGCAGAGTTCAACATTGGAGCGGCGTTGCGGGTCGAGCACGCCGCGCCGCGCCAGTTCGTCGCAGACCAGCACCGGGCATTGCAGGCCATAAGCGGTGCCCGTGGTCAGCGACAGATAGAATCCGGGCAGGTCCGGATTGTCCGCCGCCGGTGCGCCCGACCAGTCGTCCAGCAGGGCCGCTGCCTCGTCGGCGCCCTCACCCAACTCCACCGTCAGGAACGGACCGCGGTCGAAGGCGGCGCGCAGCCGGTCGCGGTCCGCCCGCTCCATCAGCAGCGTTTCCACCACACGTTCCCCCGGCCGCCCGCTTGGCCGCGCGTCCTGTGACGCGGGACCGTCGCCCGGCTGCTGGTCCGTTCCACAGAAGCGCGCAAGGACGCGGGCGGCCATATCGGCGGGCACCCGGTCGCGCAGCAGGCTGAAGCCACGCAAAGCCGCTTCGGCCGGAGGCTCGGCCCTGCGGTCGTGGTGGACGGCGTCCATGCGGCAAACTCCCATCGGACGGAAACCGGCAGGCGGGCGGGATCGGCTCGGCCGGTCCCGCGGTTCGAATTCGGCCGTTCAGGGCTCGATGGTGATGATCTCGCTCAGCCGCGCGAGTTCGATCGACCGCCTGACATCTCCCGCCGGGCCGCGAACCACCATCTTGATCTCGTGGTTCTCGGCCTCTTCCTGGAGGATCAGCAGCATGCCGAGACCGGCGGAGTCGATGAACTCCAGCGCCGACATGTCGAGGACCAAGCGACGCCTGCCGGTCTGCGCCATCGGGTCCAGCATCTCGATGATGCCGGGTATCTTGTCGTGGTCGGTGAACTCCAGGCGGCCGGCCAGCCTGACCTCGGTCGCATCGCCTGTATTGGTCGTCTTGAAATCCATAAATCCTCTCAACCGGTCCGCAGCCTTGGTCGCATCCATACGAATGCGCGCGAAACCTAGGCATATTGCTTATGCACAGTAGTGCATTCCGTCGCCTTGTCTCAAGTGCCGATGCTGCAGCTACGCAGTATTTCCCGGAACTGCGACGCTGCTTCCATGATCGACCTCGGGATTCACCCCCATGGACGGGTTGCGCGCAACGGAGTAGAACATATCCGGGAAGGCACGCGCGCCGCGTGTCGAACCGGCAGCGCCGGCTCGATGGGCACCGGTCGCGGACGTCCACCGCCGGGCCCCGCCCATTCCGCACGTCCCGTCCAACCGCCCTTACCCAGAACCTCCGGAACGGCAACGCATGACCAGGATCGCTGAGGCGTGGCGTCGTGTCCCGACGGTATCGGCCAAGTTCCTTCTGATCCTCGTGCCGAGTCTGGTGGTCGCCGTCTCGCTGTGCTCCGCGCTGTTCTATTACGACCGCTACAAGGATCTTCAGGCAGGGCTGCGGGAAAAGGTGGCGGCCATCGCCGACGTCAACGCGGCGGCGCTGACCAACAGCCTGTGGACCTTCGACGTCCCGGCGATCCGCAACGTCATCCAGGCCATCGGCGCCAACCGCGAACTGGTCTGCGTCGAGGTCAGCGACGATCTGGCGGAGGGGTGGTTCGTCTGGCCGGGATCGAGCTGCCCCTCCGTCGACGACTCCCATGTCGAGCGCCGTGTGATCCGGGTGCAGAACCTCCAGGTCGGCACCCTCACGCTGCATTACAGCCAGGACGTCGTGCGCGAACAGCTGCGGCAGGAGGTGGTGAACACAGCGGCGCTGCTTCTGCTGATGCTGGCCGGCACCATCGCGGCGGCGCTGGCGGCGTTGCGGCTGACGGTCGGGCGGCCGCTGGGGCGGCTGATCGCCTCCATCCTGGAAGCGGAACGCGGCGGCGGCCACAAACAGGTGAACTGGGGTGCCGCCGACGAACTGGGCCGGGTGATCCAGGCCTACAACGCGATGCTCACCCGGCTGGGACAGGAGGAGGCCGCCCTGCGCAAGAGCGAGCAGCGACTGGCGCTGGCGATCACCGCGACCCGGTCCTCCGTCTGGGATTATGACCTGCACACCGGGCATTATTGGTGGTCGAAGGAGTTTCCCGCCCTGCTCGGCTATGGCTCCAACGAATTGCCGATGACGGCGGAGACCTGGTCTTCGCTGCTGCACCCGGACGAGGCGGAACGGGTGATGGCCGAATCGCGGCGGCGCCTGCGCGATCACGCCATGGCCTACACCGCCGTCTACCGCATGCGGCGGCGCGGCGGGCAATGGGCCTGGATCGAGGACCGCGCCACCGCCCAGCGCGACGCCGACGGCCGCGCGCTGCGCCTGACCGGAACGATGTCCGACGTCACCGAACGGGTGCGGGCGGAGCTGGATCTGGCGCATGAACGCAACGTGCTGCAGGTGACGCTGGACAACACCGACCAGGGAATCATCAAGGTCGACGGCGACGGGCGGGTGGTCACGGCGAACCGCCGGGCCGCGGAACTGCTGAACATCTTGCCGGAGGTGCTGTCCGGCAATCCGCGCTTCGCCGACATCGTGGCGATCCAGCGCCGCCAGGGCGAATTCGGCGAGATGGGCGACGATCCCGACCTGTATCTGAGTTTCGGAACCGGCCCGGGGGGCGCCGGCATGGCCGCCGCCGGAGCGGCTCCCGACGATGAGTTCGGGATCCCGCTGGGCGAGCCGGCGGGGATGATCGACCAGCCCTTCACCTTCAAGCGCCGCCGCCCCGACGGCCGCATCGTCGAGGTGCGCACCAACCCGCTGCCTGAGGGCGGCTTCGTCCGCACCCTGACCGACGTGACGGTGGAGGCGCGCTCGGCCGAGGAGATCTTCAATGCGATGCAGGAGCTGGAACGCGCCTATGCCGACCTGAAGGAAACCCAGGCCAGTCTGGTCCAGGCGGAGAAGATGGCCTCGCTCGCCCTGCTGGTCGCCGGCGTCGCGCACGAGATCAACACCCCCATCGG
The DNA here is from genome assembly GCF_008364795.1 of Azospirillum oryzae. Lineage (GTDB taxonomy): Bacteria > Pseudomonadota > Alphaproteobacteria > Azospirillales > Azospirillaceae > Azospirillum > Azospirillum oryzae. Next base: position 1,041,214 of record NZ_VTTM01000001.1, read on the forward strand.
CATCGCCTTCGGCTGCGCCACCCACCTGTCGGGGCGGACCTCGACGCTGGCCGAGGCGTTCGAAAGCGGCACGATGAGGAAGTCCGAACTCGCCGCCTATGTCGCCACCGCCGGCGAATCCTCCCGCCTGATCGAACAGAACCTGACCCGCGCGGCCGAGCTGATCCAGAGCTTCAAGCGCGTCGCCGTCGATCAGACCAGCGAGGAGCGGCGCCGCTTCGACCTGCTGGCCTATCTGGAGGAGGTGGTGACCTCGCTCGGCCCCACCCTGCGCAAGAGCCGCCATCGGGTCGCCATCGCCTGTTCGCCCGGCATCGTCATGGACAGCTTTCCCGGTGCGCTGAGCCAGGTGGTGACCAATCTCGTGATGAACGCGCTGACCCACGCCTTCCCGGCCGACAGCAAGGGACACATGGTCATCGACGTGGACGAGACGGCGGACGGCGAGGTGGAGATCCGTTTCGCCGACGACGGCGTCGGCATCCCTGCGGAGAACCTGCCGAAGGTGTTCGAGCCCTTCTTCACCACGCGGCGCGGGTCGGGCGGCAGCGGGCTGGGGCTGCACATCGTCTTCAATCTGGTGACGCAGTCGCTGGGCGGGCGGATCTCGGTTGACAGCGTTCCCGGCGATGGAACTACCTTCACCCTGCGCATCCCGAAGACCGCGGCAACCGCCTCGACCGCGGCCGCCCCCCCCACCGCCTCGCCCACGACGACGCCCGTATCGCTGGAGAAGGAACCCGCATGAGCAGCGGCGCCTACGACGACGACGAGATTCTGTTCGCCGACGAAGAGGCGGACGGCGCCGCGGCCGGGCATGACGCGGTGGCGGCGCGCGCGGCCATCGTCGACCCGGCGGCACCGCCCTGGCCGATCCTGGTGGTCGACGACGAGTCGGACGTGCACTCCATGACCGGACTGCTGCTGGCCGACGTTTCCTTCCAGCGGCGGCGGCTGGACCTGATCAGCAGCTTCACCGCGGCGGACGCCCGCAACGTGCTGGAACACCGGCGCGACATCGCCGTGATCCTGCTGGACGTGGTGATGGAGGAGGACGATTCCGGCCTGAAGCTGGTGCGCTGGATCCGTGACGAGCTGGGCAACCGCGACATCCGCATCATTCTGCGCACCGGCCAGCCCGGACAGGCGCCGCAGCGCGACGTGATCGTCGATTACGACATCAACGACTACAAGCCGAAGGCCGATCTGTCGGCCGAAAGCCTGTTCACCGCGGTGATCGCGGCCTTGCGCGCCTTCGACCAGATCCAGTCGATCGAAACCCGGGTGGCGGAGCGCACGCGCGAGCTGCGCGAGAGCCGTGAGCAGGCGGAAGAGGCGACCAGGGCCAAATCCGCCTTTCTCGCCACCATGAGCCACGAGATCCGCACGCCGATGAACGGGGTGCTGGGGATGCTGGGCCTGCTGGAACGGACCGACCTGGACGAGCAGCAGCGCGATACCGTCGGCACCATGCGCGAATCGGCCAACGCCCTACTGCGCATCATCGACGACATCCTGGACTTCTCGAAGATCGAAGCCGGGAAGATGGATCTGGAGCGGGTGGCGCTGTCGGTGCCGGCCCTGGTCGAAGGGGTGGCGGAAACGCTGGCGCCGGCCGCCGGGGCCAAGGGACTGACGCTGCTGACCTATGTGGACGCGGCAATTCCGCAGTCGGTGCTGGGCGATCCGGTGCGGCTGCGCCAGATCCTGTTCAATCTGGCCGGCAACGCCATCAAGTTCACCGAGGCGGGCCGCGTCGTGCTGCGTGCCGAGCTGGAGCCGGCCGGCGCCCAGCACGACGGGGGCGACGCCGGGCCGCTGCTGCGCATCGCCGTGTCCGACACCGGCATCGGCATCGCCGAGGCCTCGTGCCAGCGCCTGTTCCAGCCCTTCACCCAGGCCGAAAGCTCCACCACCCGACGTTTCGGCGGCACCGGACTGGGGCTGTCGATCAGCCGGCGGCTGGCGGCGCTGATGGGCGGCGAGATCGGGGTGGAAAGCAAGCCCGGCGAAGGCTCCACCTTCTGGCTGCGCCTGCCGTTGGACCGCGCCGCCGGTCCGGCGTCGGCGGAGGACGGCCAGGACGCCATCGGGCTGGACGGGCTGACGGTCCTGCTGGGCGTGCCCGACGAGATGGAGCGCGGCTTCCTCGCCCGCTATCTGGAGCAGGCCGGTGCCCGCGTCCTGCCCGCCGCCTCGCCGCCCGAACTGGCGGCCCAGGCCCGCATCGCGCGCGAGGCCGGCTGTGCCGTCGGCGTGGTCACCATCGACGAGGCTCTGCACATCCCCGCCGCCGCCTGCGCACCGGAGGAGTTGGGCCGCCGCATCGGCGAGGCCCGGCCGCCGGTGGTCCTGCTCTGCCACGAAACCGGCGGAAAGCCCGGTCCCGACTCCCTCCCCGGCACGCGGGGGGCGGAGCCGGGCACGATGGTGCTGAGCCGGCCGCTGCGCCGGCTGGTGCTGCTGCGCGCGGTGGCCGTCGCCGCGGGGCGTCTGTGCCCTTCCCAGCCGGCGGCCCAAACCAGTTCCCACCGTCCCGCGACGGCACAGTCCTCGAACAGAGCCGGGCGCGGCCAAGCCGGCTCTGCCAACGGCCCGGCTGCGCCCGGCGTCGAGGAGGCGATGGCCCAGGGGCGGCTGATCCTGGTGGCGGAAGACAATCCGGTGAACCGCAAGGTCCTGCAGATGCAGCTGCAGGCGCTGGGCTATGCCGCGGAGATGGCGCCGGGCGGGGCGGAGGCGCTGGCGGCGCTGGACGCCATGCGGCAGGGCCGGCGCCGCTACGCCATGCTGCTGACCGACGTCCAGATGCCGGAGATCGACGGGTTCGAACTGACCCGTCAGGTCCGCAGCGGCGAGGCGTCGGCCGGCGCGGGCAACCGCCTGCCCATCGTCGCCATCACGGCCAACGCCGCACCGGCCGACATCGAGAGCTACCGCGCAGCCGGCATGGACGATGTGCTGAGCAAGCCGCTCGAACTGTCGCAACTGGCGGTGACGCTCGCCCGCTGGATGCCGCCGGCCCCCGCCGATGCCGCCATGCCCGATGCTCCCATGCCCGACGCCGCCATGACGCCGCCTGTCGCCACCGCCGCAACCGCCGCCACCGCCGCCACCGCCACCGCGGCCGGCAGCGGCGCTTTGGTCGATCTCGGCAATCTGCGCGCGCTGTGCGGCGGCGATGCGGCGATGCTGGCGGAGTTGCTGAACGATTTCGTCACCATCGGCCGGGGCGTGCTTGCCGACCTGGGGACGGCGCTCGGCAACGGCGACCGTGACTGGGTGCGGGCCTGCGCCCACAATCTGAAGGGCTCCTCCCGCAACGCCGGCGCCAAGCCGCTGGCGGAGGCGGCCAGGCTTCTGGAACAGGCCGCCACCGAAGGCGCCCCGCCCGACCGGCTGACGGAGGCGGCCGACCGGCTTCGCGACAGCTTCGCCGCGACCTGCGACGCCATCGAACAGGAACTTGCCGGAACGGAGCAGTCGACGGCATGAGCGATCCGAGGGATTTCCGGCCCGGTCGGCGGGAGGCTCTCGGCCTGCTGCTGGGGACTGCCGCCACGGCCGCCGCGCCACGCGCCTTCGCCCAGGGCGCTCCGCCCGATGTCGCTCCGCCCGATGTCGGCGTGCCGCGGCTCGGCGAGGAGCTGACGCCCTTCGGCGCGGTGCGGGCCGGCAACCGCACGCGGGCGATCCCGCCCTGGACCGGCGGCCTGACCGGGGCGCCGCGCGGCTATGTGCCCGGCCGCCCGCCGCCCGATCCCTACATCGAGGATGTCCGCTGGTTCACCGTCGGCGCCGCCGACGTTGAGCGCTACAAGGTCCGGCTGACCGCCGGCCAGCAGGCGCTGCTGACGAAATATCCGGAAAGCTTCGAACTGGCGCTGTTCCCCTGCCACCGCAGTGCCGCCGCACCGCAGCGGATCTATGACGCCACGCTTGCGAACGCCGACCGCGCCGGATTGGAGGGAAACGGGTTGGCGTTGCGCGATGCGTCGGTCGGCGTGCCCTTCCCCATCCCCGCCAACGGCGTGCAGGCGATGTGGAACCACAAGCTGCGCTGGCGCGGCGGCAGCGTGTCGCGCACCAGCCTGACCGTGGTCCAGTCCGGCGACGGCAGCCGTTCGATGACGAAGCTGCGGGAGGAGTTCGCCTCCCCCTATGCCGACGGCGACATGGCGGCGCCGCCGCTGCTCTATCGCCGCACCATCCTGGAACCGAAGGAGCAGTCCGGCAGCAGCCTGATCCTGCAGGGGACCCTCGACCCCATCGCCGCGCGCACCCATGCCTGGGCGCGGGAGGGGGAGCGTGGCCGCGTGGTGAGGGCGCCGGACTTCGCCTATGACACGCCGGACCCGGTGACGGGCGGCATCTGCACCGCCGACATGCTGGACATGTTCAGCGGCGCACTCGACCGCTTCGACTACACGCTGGTGACGCGGCGCGAGATGTACATGCCCTACAACGCCTACCGGCTGTCCAACCCCGGCCTGACGTTGCGGGACATCCTGTGGCCGCGGCATCCCAACCCGCAGTTCCTGCGCTATGAGATGCACCGGGTCTGGGTGGTCGATGCGCGGCTGAAGTCGAATTTCCAGCACACCCTGCCCGACCGCACCTATTACCTGGACGAGGACAGCTGGCAGATCCTGGCGTCGGAACATTACGACGGCAAGGGCAACCTGCTGCGTTACGCCGAGGCGCACCCGGTGCAGCATTGGCAGGTCCCCGCCCTGGTGCCGGCGGTGGAGTTCGCCTTCGATCTGACCGCCGACCGCTACACCGCCCGTGGCCTGGACAACGGCCTGCCCCCGCCGATGTTCGGCGCGCCGCTGACGCCGCAGGATTTCACCCCCGACGCCCTGGTCCGCCGCGGCCGGCGGGGCTGACCGATCCCCGGCGCGTTCACTCCGAAACGATCACTCGGATCCGGTCTGGCGAACCTGGTGGACCTCGGCCGGATGGGCGGCGTGGCGGTTCAGGACCTCCAGCGCGATGCGTTCGCGCGCGGCGTCGCCGACATTGACCCAGAGCAGGATGCCGCCCTTGTCGAGCTGCTGCAGCATCGGCTCGTTGCGCTTGTCGGTGATCCATTGCGACAGGAAGGACCCGGCCGCGCCGCTGCCCACCCCGGCGGCCGCGGCAGCCGCGGCGGCGGCGAGCGCCGTGCCGCCGGTGGCCAGCACCGCGCCGGTGGCGATGATCGCCCCGACATAGGCGGGGAAGCCGACCGCGGCACCCTTGCCGCTGCCGACATCCTCCGGCGAAATATAGGCTTGGCGCGGCGCGTTGGGATCGTGGGCGAGGCTGCCGACATCGCCGGGCACGCCGCCCAGACGGTCGCGGATCGTCTCGTCATTGGCCAGCACGCTCAGCTCGTGGCGCTGGAATCCGGCCAGGCTCAGGTCGTCGATGGCGCTCTGCAGGGCCTCGCGGCTGTCGAAGACCGCCACGGCCTCGCGCACCGCGGCATCGGTGCTTCCGGTGTCTCCCGTCCAGGCACTGGAATCGATCGTGGTCGGGTTCTGGTCGCGGCTCTCGATCATGCCTCCACCCCTTCGCTTCGCAGGAAGTCCGAACAATCCGGATCCAACCGGAAATCGGGCGCAAGGTTCCGCTCAGGGTCGCGATGATGTGGTCGGCGATGCGGCCGGCGAGGGCACCATGCCGCGCGGCTCCGGCATGGCGCCCAGGAACCACCAGAGGCCCAACCCGATCAGCACGGCCTTCACCAGCAGGAACAGCGCGATGTGGCGGGCCAGCGGATTGCGGAGCATGGGCTTCAACCTGTCGATGCAGCAGGCTTGGAGATGAATGCCGATCTGGCAAAAGCACCCGTCTTTTGGCTAGTATCCGGCACCCCTGCTGTCAAGGAAGGATACCCGCCATGAAGCGGCTCCTGCTCGCCACCCTGTTCGCCGCCGGCCTGTCCGCCGGTTCCGCCGCCCCGGCCCTCGCCCAGATCAGCCTGTTCCAGGACACCGGGCTGATGCAGGCGGTCAATGACGGCGACGTCGCCAAGACGAAGGGCGCCCTGTTGCGGGGCGAGAACCCCAATCAGGCCGACATCCACGGCAAGACCGCCCTGCTGGCCGCCGTCGACCGCTCCAGCCCGGCCATCGCCAAGCTGCTGCTGGAGAGCGGCGCCAACGTCAACCGCGCCGACAAGGCCGGCAACACCCCGCTGCTGGCCGCGGCGGAGAACGGCAATCCGGAGCTGATCGACCTGCTGCTGAAGAAGGGCGCCAAGGTCGACATGGAGAACCGCGAGGGCATGACCCCGCTGATGGTCGCCGCCCGCAACGGCCGGGCCGACGTGGTGGACCGGCTGCTGAAGGCCGGGGCGCAGGTCGACCGTTCCGATTTCACCGGCCGGACCGCGCTGAACTGGGCGCAGGACAGCCGCAACGCCCGCGTCGGCACCCTGCTGCGCCAAGCCGGCGCGCGCTGATTCCCGTCCGCTGGCGGTCGGACCCTACTTCGCGGAGACCTCATGTTCGGTTCGGCCTTCGGCGGTCCCGGCCCGCTGCTGCTCCTGCTGCTGGCGCTGGGGATCGACGCGCTGTTCGGCGACTGGCTGGACCGCATCCTGCCCGATCCGGCGGGGCTGGCGCGGCGATTCTGCAACGCCGCCGACGCCCGGCTGAACCGGGCGGAGCGGGGCAAGTCGGCCCAGGTGATCCGCGGGGCGCTGGTGGTGCTGGCGCTGGTGCTGATCGCGGTGGCGGCCGGGCTGCTGGTCGAGTGGATCGGCTCCATCGGCCGCGGCTGGATGGTGGAACTGCTGGCCCTGCTCTGCGGCCTGCGCGGCCGGGCCGCCTGGACTCGCATCCGCGCGGTGCGCCGCGCCCTGGAAAGCGGCGGCGTGGTGCCCGGCCAGGAGGCGATCCAGTCGCTGACCCGCCGCCATGTCTATGGCCTTGACGAACACGGCATCGCCCGTGCTGCGGTGGAGGCCGCCGCCCGCGCCTTCGACCGCAAGCTGGTGGCGCCGGTCTTCGGCTATGCCCTGCTCGGCGTGCCCGGCCTGTTCGTCTGGACCGCGATGGACGGCGCCGACGCCGCGCTGGGCAGTCCCGGCGTCCGCCATGGCCGCTTCGGATCGACCGCGGCGACGCTGGACGACGCGCTGAACGCCCTGCCCGCCCGGCTGGCCGGGCTGCTGCTGGCGCTGGCCGCGCCCTTCATCGGCACCGCCAAGGCCGGCGCCGCCCTGCGTGCGCTGGGCCGCGACGCGCGCAAGCATCCGTCGCTGAACATGGGCTGGCCCATTGCCGCGATGGCCGGCGCCCTGGGTCTGGCCCTGGGTGGACCGCACCGCGATGGCGGCGTGGTCATCACCGAGAACTGGATCGGCGACGGGCGCGCCCGCGCCACCCCCGCCGACATCGGGCGAGCACTCGCCCTGTCCGCCGTCGCGGCATTGCTGCTGGTCGGGCTGGTGGCGCTGCTGCTGTGGGGCGTGGCGGGGATTTAGGGACGGAGTCAGCCGGCCGCCTGCGGCCCGACATCCTCAACCATGAAGAACGGCCCCCGCCGGTCGCGCTCGACCCGCAGGATGAAGCGGCTGATCCCGCCGGCCTTGATGGTCCAGAGATCGTCGCCGTCATCCAGCGGACGAAGCTCCAGTTCGTCCGGCACCGGAGCCTCGCTCAGCCGCTTCAGGATGCGGTCGGCGCGGGTGCGGTCGATGGCGGGCAGGCTCTCGGCAGCACGGGCGTCGAAACGGTCGCTCTTCACATAGCGGGTGCCGGCACCCTGGATCGGGCTGGACGGCCGGCCGGGCTTCAGTCGCGCCCGCGCCGCCATCAGGCGCCAGCGCGCGATACCGCAGGCCTGCACCGCGGCGGCATGGACGGCGGCGACACACTCGATCAGGTCGGGAAACAGCGGCATCAGTTCGCGCCGCTTGTAGGCGACGCGGCTCATCAGGTCGTGGATCGAACGTTCGGCCGTCGCGGCGGCGTCGGGCAGTTCCACCGTCTCCGCCGCCAGCAGGGCCGGGATGGCGTCGAGCGCCGCCCCCCTCACCAGCGCGTCGATGCGCGCCAGCGCCGTCGCCCCCGCCGCATCGGTGCGGGCGATGGCGTCGGCCACCACCGGGCGGGCGCGGTCGAGCGCCTCATCCCTCGGCACCTCGTCGGACAGGGCGGACAGCCAGCCGGCGTCGAACAGGGTGCCGTCGGGGAAGGGAGGAAAGGCGCTCAATCGCTCAGGATCCGGTCGGTGGCGTGTCAGCCGTCCGCGCGCATGCGGGCGACGATGGCCTCCAATACCTCTTCGGCCCGGTCGTTGTCGACCTGACAGGTGCCGGCCGCCTGATGGCCGCCGCCGCCATATTGCAGCATCAGCGGGCCGATGTCCGTCTTCGAACTGCGGTTCAGGATCGACTTGCCGCAGGCCAGCACGGTGTTCTGCTGCTTCAGGCCCCACAGCACATGGATCGACACGTTGGTGTCGGGGAACAGCGCATAGATCATGAAGCGGTTGCCGGCATAGATCGTCTCCTCCTTGCGGAGGTCGAGCACGACGACGTTGCCGCGCACGGTGGCGCAGCGCTTCAGCTGATCGACGAACAGCTCGGCATGCTGGGTGTAAAGCTCCACCCGCTCCTTCACGTCGGGCAGCTCCAGGATCTGCGCGATGGTGTGGCTACGGCAGTAGTCGATCAGGTCCATCATCAGCTGGTAGTTCGACACCCGGAACTCGCGGAAGCGGCCCAGGCCGGTGCGCGCGTCCATGATGAAGTTCAGCAGGGTCCAGCCGGTGGGGTTCAGGATGTCGTCGCGCTGGTACTGTGCCGAGTCGGCCTGATCGACCGCCTGCATCATCTCGTCGGAGATGGTGGAGAAGCGCTCCTTCCCGCCATAGTAATCATAGACGACGCGGGCGGCCGACGGAGCCTTGGGGTCGATGATGTGGTTCGGCTTCTCGCCGACGCGCATGGTCTCCGACAGGTGATGGTCGAACACCAGATGGGCGCCTTCGACATAAGGCAGGTTGGTGGTGATGTCGCGGCCGGTGATCTCGATCTTGCCGTCCTGCATGTCCTTGGGATGGACGAACTTGATCTCGTCGAGGATGCCCAACTCCTTCAGCAGGACGGCGCAGACGAGCCCGTCGAAATCGGAACGGGTAACGAGGCGGTATTTCGCGGCGTCGGACATGCAAGCTTCCCCTGGCGACCGTCATGGTTGAGCGCGTGCCGGAAGGGTAGTCGCCTACCCCTTCGGCGCGCAATGCTTTACCAGAGGTCCGTCGCGGAGATCAGCCCCGGATCAGCCCCACGGGCCGCGACGGTTCTGCGGCATGAAGCCGCCCTGCCCAACCTGATTGCCACCATTGCCACCCTGTGGCGGCGCCCCCCAGGGCGAACGGCCGTCGCGCGGCGGGGTGGTCTGGCCGCCACCGAAGCCGCCGCCGCCAAACCCGCCGGTAAAGCTGCCGGTCTGGGGCGCCATCGCGCGCAGCCGCGCCACCCGCTCGCCCATGTCGGGGTGGGTGGAGAACAGGCTGGCCATGCTGGCGCCGCTGAGGGGGTTGGCGATGAACAGGTGGGCGGTCGCCGGGTGCGCCTCCGCCTGATAATTGGGGATGTGGTTGGCGCTGTTGTGGATGTTGGTCAGCGCATCGGCCAGCCAGTTGGGACGGCCGCAGATCTCGGCGCCGATGCGGTCGGCCTCGAACTCGCGGGTGCGGCTGATCGCCATCTGCACCAGCGTCGCGGCGATGGGGGCGAGGATGGCGGCCAGGATCGCCCCGACCATGCCCAGCGGGTTGCCGCCGCGTTCGTCATTGCTAGAGCCGCCGAAGAACAGGCCGAAATTGGCGAGCATCGACACCGCACCGGCGATGGTCGCGGTGATCGTCATGATCAGGGTGTCGCGGTTCTTCACATGGGCCAGCTCATGCGCCATCACGCCGGCGATCTCCTCCGGCGTCAGGCGCTGCAGCAGGCCGGTGGTGGCGGCGACCGCCGCATGCTCCGGATCGCGGCCGGTGGCGAAGGCGTTGGGCTGGTCGTTTTCGATGATGTAGACGCGCGGCATCGGCAGGCCGGCGCGCTCCGCCAGCCGGGCTACGATGCCGTGGAATTCGGGGGCCGAGTAACCATCGACCTCGCGGGCGCCGTACATCGACAGCACCATGTCGCCGGAATTCCAATAGCTGAACAGGTTCATGCCCAGCGCGAAGACGAAGGCGATGATCAGGCCGGTCTTGCCGCCCAGCAGGAAGCCGACCGCCATGAAGATCGCCGTCAGGCCGGCAAGGAGAATGGTGGTCTTCAGATAGCTGGTCATGATCGCCATATCGGTTCAGGATGGGCCGAGGCGGGGTAACCCGCCCTGATCCGAGATATGGGCCCGATCCGCGCCCCCGTTCAAGATGCCCGCAGCAGTGCGATGGATATGATGACCGAGCCGACCAAACCGCAGCAGGACGCCGCCGAGGCGGTAGTTGAAAACACCGCCACCGAGGGGACGGAAGCCAAGGGCCCCGAGCAGAAGCCCGGCGAGATCGGCGGCCCGAAGGGGCCGGAACCGACCCGCTACGGCGACTGGGAGTTCAAGGGGCGCTGTTCGGATTTCTGATCGGAGATCAACTCCACCCGGTCACTCCATCCGGCGCCCGGTCACCGCGTCGAACAGGTGCAGGGCGCCGTCCTGCGGGGCGACCGTCAGACGGTCACGCTCGCGCACGGTGGGGATTCCGGCCATGCGGACCAGCAGGGTCTCGCCGTCCGGCAGGCGGCCATAGACCACCGTGTCGGCCCCCAGCGCCTCCACCAGTTCGATCTCGATGGAAAAGCCGTCCGCGGCGACGGCCATATGCTCCGGCCGGATGCCCAGCTTCACCGGCCGGCCCGCGTCGGTCGCACGCGGACGCGGCAGGGGCAGACGCTGACCGCCGGGCAGCAGCACCGCCTCGCCGCGGTCGTCGATGCGGCCGTCCAGCACATTCATCGGCGGGGAACCGATGAAGCCGGCGACGAACAGGCTGGCCGGGCGCTGGTAGACCTCCAGCGGCGTGCCGATCTGCTCGGCCACGCCATGGTTCATCACCAGGATGCGGTCGGCCAGCGTCATCGCCTCCACCTGATCGTGGGTGACGTAGAGGCTGGTGATGCCGAGCCGGTCCTGCAGCCGCTTGATCTCCACCCGCATCTGGGTGCGCAGCTTGGCGTCCAGGTTCGACAACGGCTCGTCGAACAGGAAGGCGGCCGGTTCGCGCACGATGGCGCGGCCCATGGCGACGCGCTGGCGCTGGCCGCCCGACAGCTGGCTCGGCCGGCGGTCGAGGAAGCGGCCGAGTTCGAGGATGTTCGCCGCCTTGTCGACGCGGGCGCGGATCTCCGCCTTCGGGATTCCGCGGATCTTCAGGCCGTAGGCCATGTTGTCGAAGACCGTCATGTGCGGATAGAGCGCGTAGTTCTGGAACACCATCGCGATGTCGCGATCCTTGGGGTCCAGGTGATTGACCACGCGCCCGCCGATGGCGATCTCGCCGCCGGTGATGCCCTCCAGCCCGGCGACCATGCGCAGCAGGGTAGACTTGCCGCAGCCGGATGGGCCGAGCAGGACGAGGAACTCGCCGTCCTGGATTGCGATGTCGATGCCCTTGATCGCTTCGACCGGGCCGTAGGACTTGCGGACGTTGCGGATTTCAACGGTTGCCATTGTTTTTCTTTCCCTTCGCCCGCGCTTACTTTTCGCTGTCCACGAGGCCTTTGACGAACCAGCGCTGCATGAACACCACCACCGCCACCGGCGGCAGCATCGCCAGAACCGTGGTCGCCATGATGATGTGCCAGTCGTTGGCCGATTCGCCGGTGCCGATCATCTTGGTGATGCCGGTCACGATGGTCTCCATGTCGCCGCTGCTGGTGACCAGAAGCGGCCAGAGATACTGGTTCCAGCCATAGATGAAGAGGATGACGAACAGTGCCGCGATGTTGGTGCGCGACAGCGGCAGCACAACGTCGATGAAGAAGCGCACCGGCCCGGCGCCGTCGATCTTCGCCGCTTCCAGCAACTCGTCCGGGATGGTCAGGAAGAACTGGCGGAACAGCAGCGTCGCGGTGGCCGAGGCGATCAGCGGGATGGCCAGCCCGGCATAGGTGTTGATCAGGCCCAGATCGGCGACGACCTTGTAGGTCGGGATGATCCGCACCTCCACCGGCAGCATCAGCGTGATGAAGATCAGCCAGAAGAAGGCCATGCGCAGCGGAAAGCGGAAGAAGGCCACCGCATAGGCCGACAGGATGGAAATGGCGATCTTGCCCAGCGCGATGGACAGCGCCATCACCAGGCTGTTCAGCATCATCGTGCGGACGGGCGTGTACATGGCGCGCTCGCCCGCCTCGCCAACCCAGGCCTGGGCGTAGTTGGCCGCCCCCTCCCCGCCCGGCCACAGCGGCAGGCCGCCGCGCCCGATGGTGCCGGCGTCCCAGGTGGAACCGATCAGCGTCACGTAGATCGGATAGGCGAAGATCAGCACGCCGGCGATCAGGACGATGTGCGGCACCAGATCGATGAAACGGGTCTGCTTCATGAGTAGTGGACCTTGCGCTCGACGAAGCGGAACTGCACCGCGGTCAGCGCGATGACGATCACCATCAGGATCACCGACTGTGCCGACGACCCGCCAAGGTCGTTGTTGACCACGCCGTCCTGGTAGACACGGAAGATCAGCGTCTCCGTCGCCTTGCCCGGCCCGCCCTGGGTCAGGGCGTGGATGGTGCCGAAGGTCTCGAAGAAGGCGTAGACCATGTCCACCACCAGCAGGAAGAAGGTGGTCGGCGACAAGAGCGGGAAGGTGATGGTCCAGAAGCGCCGAACCGGCCCGGCACCGTCGATGCTGGCCGCCTCCATCACCGAGCGCGGGATCGCCTGCAGCCCGGCCAGGAAGAAGATGAAGTTGTAGGACACCTGCTTCCAGCTGGCCGCCAGGATCACCATCAGCAGCGCCTGCCCGCCGTTCAGCCGGTAGTCCCAATCAAAGCCGAGCGCCCGCAGCGCCCGGCCGAAGGACCCGATGTCGGGATTGAAGATGAACATCCACAGCACCGCCGCGACGGCCGGGGCCAGCGCATAGGGCCAGATCAGCAGCGTCTTGTAGGCGCTGGCGCCCTTGATCTTCGAATCGGCCAGCACCGCCAGCAGCAGCGCCACGCCCATCGCCAGCACCGTCACCGCGACGCTGAAGATCACCGTGGTCTTCAGCGTGTCGAGATAGTTCGGATCGCCCAGCACATGGGTGAAATTCTCGAACCAGACGAACTCGCTGCGGATGCCGAAGGCGTCCTGCAGATGCACCGACTGCCAGATCGCATTGGCTGCCGGCCAGATGAAGAACACCAGCGTCACCGCCACCTGCGGCGCAAGCAGCAGATAGGGCAACAGCCGGCTGTCGAAGGTGACGCGACGCTGCAAAGGATGGTCTTTCGTGAATGGTAATCGGCGCAGCCCCTCCCCCCGCCACTGGGCGGGGGGAGGGATGTTACGGGCGATCTCAGCCCTTGTTGGCCCGCTCGAAGTTGCGGAGCACGGTGTTGCCGCGCTTGATCGAGGCGTCCAATGCTTGGCGGGCGTCCTGCTGGCCCTGGAAGGCCTTCTCCAGCTCTTCCTGGATGATGTTGCGGATTTCCGGCAGGTTGCCCAGGCGCAGGCCCATGCTGTTCTCGGTGGTGGGCGTGCGGGTCAGCTGCGCGGCCGGCACGTCGGCACCGGGGTTCTTTTCGTAATAGCCCTGCGCCTTGGCGATCTCGATGCCCTTCAGCGTCACCGGGACATAGCCGGTGTCCATGTGCCACTTGGCGTCGACCTCGGGCTTGGCGAGATAGGTGAAGAACTGCGACACCGCCTTGTATTCGGCTGGCGTACGCTTGGGCGAGGTCATCACCCAGAAGGCGGCGCCGCCGATGATGCCGTTCTTCGGGTCGTTGTTGGCGAATTCCGGCCAGTAGGGCAGCGGCGCGGCGCCCCAGGCGAAGGTCGCCTCCTTCAGGATGCGGCTGCGCAGCGAGGACGACCCCTGGATCATCGCGCACTCGCCCGACGGGAACAGCGCGTCCGGCTTATTGTCGCGGCCACCGTACTTGAACAGCCCGTCCTTCTGCATGTCGATCAGCGTCTGCACATGCTTGACGTAGAGCGGGGCATCGATCTTCAGTTCGGCGTTCAGCCCGCCATAGCCGTTGGCCTGGGTGGCGAAGGGCGTGTTGTGGATGGCGCCCAGCTGTTCAAGCTGCACCCAGGTCGGCCAGGAGGTGGTGAAGGGGCAGCTGGATCCCGACGCCTTCAGCTTCTTCGCCGCATCGATCAGTTCCGGCCAGGTCGCCGGCGGTTTGGCAGGGTCGAGGCCGGCCTTCTGGAAGGCGTCCTTGTTGTAGAACATGATGGCGGTGGAGCTGTTGAACGGCAGCGCCATCATCTTCCCGTCCTTGGACGAGTAGTAGCCCTTGACCGCCGGGATATAGGCATCGGGGTCGAAGGACGCGCCCGTTTCCTGCATCAGCTGATAGACCGGCTTCACCGCCGGGCCGGCGGCCATCATTGTCGCGGTCCCGACCTCGAACATCTGCACGATGTGCGGCGCGTTGCCGGCGCGGAAGGCGGCGATGGCCGCCTGCATCGTCTCCGGATAGCTGCCCTTGTAGGAGGCGTTGACCTGGACCGTCTGCTGGCTGTCGTTGAAGTCCTTGACGATCTGCTCCAGCTGGCCGCCCAGCGGCTGCGGCAGGCCGTGCCAGAAATCGATCACCGTCTTGGATTGCGCCAGCGCGGTGCCCGGCAGGGCGGCGGCGAACAGCAGCGCGGTGGCGGTGGCGGCGCCCGTCAGGAGGGCAAGCTTGCGGCGGGTCAACATGCGGTGGGTCTCCCTATCCCGGTATGGTGCGCGGTTGTCATGAGGGCATCGGGTTGCCGTCCCGCGACGCTTTCGTGAAGTTTTGGTGGCAGACGCTTAAGGCAATGTTTGGGGGCGATATATGCGCTTGCGAAAAAGACCGGCTGCTGGATGATCGCTATCGAAACTGTTTGGTTGCTCTAAGCGTCACACTGCGCACGCATACCAGGGTCTGTCAAGACGCCGCATTACAGTTTTATGACGTGAAAACCCCAGCGGTGAAATGTTGCGGAGCGAAAATGCGCGGGCGCGGAATGCCTAACGCGGGCGGGCGCTGTTGCAGGCGGTATCGGGCCGCCGGCCACCGGCCAGGAGGGCTCCCCTTCCGGCCTTCAGGCTGCTGCTGAGCAGGCGGCGCAGGGCGGCGGGGTCGCAGGGCTTGTGGACCAGGGGAAAGCCGCTGCGGTCGACGCTGCGCAGCCGGTCGGGATCGGTGTCGCCGGTGACGATGACGCCCGGCACCCGCCGGCCGCAGCGGGCGCGCACGGCCTGGATGGCGTCGATGCCGGTCTCCGGCCCCGACAGCCGCAGGTCCGACAGCACGAGATCGGGGGTCGCGACACCCCCATCCAGCCCGGCGCAGGCCTCGTCGATGCCGCGGGCGGGAATGACGGCATAGCCCCAGCCCTGCAACAGCAGCCCGATCCCCTCCAGCTGCATCGCGTCGTCCTCGATCACCAGCACCGTGCCGGCGGTCGAGGAAGCGGCGGCGGAAGCGGACTGGCCGACCGCCGGGTCAGGGTCGCTGTCGGCGGACCCGTCGTCCGACCGGTCGCCGTCATTGCCAGCCAGCGGGACCTCCACCGCGAAGACGGAGCCTTTGCCGGGCTTGGAGCGCACCGTCACCGGATGCCCCAGCACCTGCGCCAGCCGCCGCACGATGGCGAGACCGAGGCCCAGCCCCTGCTTGCGGTCGCGTCCGGGATTGCCGAGCTGGTGGAAGTCCTCGAAGATCACGGTTTGGTTGGAGGGGTCGATGCCGACGCCGGTGTCCCACACCTCGATGCGCAGGTTCGCACCGCGCCGCCGCGCCGCCAGCAGGATGCCGCCCTTCAGGGTGTAGCGCAGCGCGTTGGCCATGATCGGCCGCAGCAGCCGCTCCATCAGCACCGGATCGCTGGTCACCTGGGCGTCGAGCGGGTGGACATTGAAGCGCAGCCCCTTGGCCTCCGCCTCCGGCCCGAACTCCTCCAGCATCTTGGCGAGCAGTTCGTCGACCGGGAAGGTCTGCGGATTGGCGGTGACCAGCCCGGCTTCCAGCGCCGACACCTCCAGCAGGGCGCGCAGCAGGGTCTCGCCGCCGATGATCGCCTGCTCCAGCTTGTTCGCCAGCTCGATGGAAGCCGGATCGGTCAGCCGGCCGCTCAGCAGATGGTGGAACAGGTGCATCGCCTGGAAGGGCTGGCGCAGGTCGTGGCTGGCCGCGGACAGGAACTTGCCCTTGGCGGTGCGGGCGCGTTCGGCATCGGCACGCGCCTGCGCGGTCTCCGCCCGCGCTTCGGCCAAGGCGGCGGCAAGGGCATCGGAAGTGGTGGCATCGGCGCTCAGCGCCACCGCGCGAATCCGCCCGCCGGCATCCGCCACCGGGGTCAGCGCCAGCGCGGACGGCAGGCCGGGAAGCGGTCCGTCTGCGCCGGCCGCCATGCCGGCCGGCATACCTGTGGTCATCACCTGCCGCCGCAACCGCTCGATCCCGTCGGCGGTACCGGCGGGCAGACCGGCCTCCGCCAGGGTCCTCCCCTCCGCCGCGTCCGGCGGGCAGCCGAGAGCGTCGGCGAAGGCACGATTCGCCACCAGCACGCGCCCATCCTCGCCAAGCAGGGCCTGGGGTGATCCGCCGGCCGACAGCAGGGCGTCCAACCAATCCTCGCGTGTCGGCATTTGTTCTGGGATGAGAGGCATCGGCATGTACTCGGCAAGGCTACGGGAAAGATCAACAACAGGAAAACGGGCGGCAGGACCGGCGATAAAAGGGAGGTCCACAGACCACCGCGTTACCTCTGCTTTATCTTGTGCTCCAATCGATCGTGTCAAATGTGACCTCAGTCCACCCCATGGCCTAAGTTCGTTCGAAAGCCTTAAGACTTAGATCAGAAGCCGGGCCGCCGCGCCATTCCGACAAAGGGAGGAGGACGCTTCCGCATCCGGCGTCCGCCGCGCTATAAGACGCCCATGGTGCAACGCCGCCCCGCCCCGTCCCGTCGCCGCAAGCGATCCGCCGCCCGACCGCCCCAGCCGCCGCGGGCGCTGGAGATTTCCGGCCTGCCGATGCCGCTGGAGCTGCGGGAGAGCGCACGCGCGACCCGCATGACCCTGCGCGTCGATCCCGGCCGCGGGCTGGTCCAGGTGGTGGTGCCGGTCGGCGTGTCGGAAACCGACGCCCGCCAGTTCGTCGGCCGGCATGACGGCTGGCTGCGGGCGCGGCTGGCGGCGATGCCGCCCTCCCTTCCCTTCGCCGACGGCGCCAGCGTCCCCTATCTCGGCGTCGAGCATGTCATCCGGCACGACCCGGCCCTGCGCGGTGCGACCAGGATCGAGGACGGCGCCTTGCTGGTCGGTGGCCAGCCGGAGCATATCGCCCGCCGCATCCGCGATTTCCTGACCGCCGAGGCCAAGCGCGAACTGGCGACCCGCGCCCGGCTGAAGGCCGCGACCATCGGCGCCCGCGTCGCCGCCGTCACCATCCGCGACACCAAGAGCCGCTGGGGCAGCTGCTCGTCCACCGGCCGGCTGTCCTTCTCCTGGCGCCTGATCCTGACGCCGGAACCGGTGCTGGACTATGTCGTCGGGCATGAGGTGGCGCATCTGCGCGAGATGAACCATTCCCCGCGCTTCTGGGCGCTGTGCGCCAGCCTGACCGACGGCAGCGGCGTGGAGTGGCCGCGGGCATGGCTGAAGGCGAACGGGACAAGGCTGCTGCGGTACGGGTGATGGCAATACAGGTGGAGGGCGCCCTCTAGTCCACCACCTCCGCCACCCGCAGTTCGGCCGTGGCGACATCGCGGCGGACGAACTCCAGGAAATCCTCGTAGGGCATCGGGCGGCCCAGCAGATAGCCCTGGCACTGGTCGCAGCCCATTGCGGCGAGGCAGTTGTACTGCTCCTCCGTCTCCACCCCTTCGGCCAGCGTCTGCATGCGCAAGGACCGGGCCATGCCGATGATCGCCTCGGCGATGGCGCCGCTGTCCGGGTCGTCGGCGCGCAGGCCGCTGACGAAGCTGCGGTCGATCTTCAGCTTGTCCACCCGGAAGCGCTTCAGATAGGCCAGCGAGGAATAGCCGGTGCCGAAATCGTCGATGGCGAGCGGCACGCCCATTTCGCGCAGTTGCGAGAAGGTTTCCGACACCACGTCGGACTCGTCCATCAGGACGCTTTCCGTCACCTCCAGCTCCAGCGCCGATGGCGGGATGCCGTAGGCCGACAGCCAGCCCGCCACCCGCTCCGCCAGTCCGGGGCGGCGCACCTGCACCGCCGACAGGTTGATGGCGATCAGCAGGTCGCGGTGGCGCAGCAGTTCCGACACCCGGCGGCAGGCCTCGCCCAGCACCCAGTCGCCGAGCGGCAGGATCAGGCCGGTATCCTCGGCCACCGGAATGAACTGGCCGGGCATGATCAGCGTGCCGTCGGGCTGGCGCCAGCGCACCAGCGCCTCCGCCCCGACCAGCCGGCGGTCGTCCAGCGAGAACTGCGGCTGGAAATGCAGCTCCAGCTCGTTGTTGGCCATGGCGCGGCGCAGGTTGTTTTCAGTCCACATGCGATCCGACGCGCGGCGGTTCAGCTCCGGCGTGAAGAACCGGTAGGTCGCGCGCCCGGCTTCCTTGGCGGCGTACATCGCCATGTCGGCGCTCTTCAGCAGCGCGTCGATGCCGGTGCCGTCGTCGGGATAGACCGCGATGCCGATGGACGGCGTGACCTGCAGCTCGTGTCCGTCGATCAGATAGGGTTCCGACATGGCGTGCAGCACCTTGCGCGCGACGATGTCGGCGGCGTCGGGGCTGTCCATGTCGCTGATGAGGATGATGAACTCGTCGCCGCCCTGCCGGCTGACCGTGTCGCTGGCCCGCACGGTGCCGGTCAGCCGCACCGCCACCTCGCGCAGAAGGCCGTCGCCGACCTGATGGCCCAGGCTGTCGTTGATGGTCTTGAAGCGGTCGAGATCGACGAACAGCAGCCCCACCTTCGTGTCGTGGCGCCCGGCGGCGAGGATCGCGCGCTGCAGCCGGTCGCGCAGCAGGAAACGATTGGGCAGGTCGGTCAGGAAATCGAACTGGGCCAGATGGCGGATGCGCTCTTCCTGCGCCCGGGTCTCGGTGATGTCGGTGAAGGCGGCGATGTAGTTGGCGACGGCACCGTCCTCGTTCCTCACCAGCTTGACGCTCAGCCATTCCGGAAACACCTCGCCGTTCTTGCGGGTGCTCCAGATCTCGCCGGCCCAATGGCCTTCGGTGCGCAGTTGCGCCCAAAGCTCGTCATAGAATTCCGGCGGGTTGCGGTCGGAGCGCAGGAATTCCGGGCCACGGCCCAGCACCTCGTCCCGCCCAAAGCCGGTGATGCGGGAGAAGGCGTCGTTGGCGGCGACGATCTGCCGGTGTTCGTTGGCGACGAACATGCCCTCCGCCGCGTTGTCGAACACCTTGGCCGACAGCCGCAGCTGCCATTCCGCCCGCTTGCGCTCGCTGATGTCGCGGGCGATGGCGGAGTAATAGACGTCGCCCTCGTAGGTGATGCGGCTGGCGGTGACCTCAAGCTCCAGCATGCGGCCGTCCGCGGTAAGATAGGCGGTCTCGTAATGGCTGGCCGCGTCCTCCCCCTCCGCGGCGAAGCGCTTCAGCAGGTCGGCCTGCCCCATCACCAGATCGTCCAGCCTGCCGCCCAGCGCCTTGCAGCCGAAGGGATTGACATAGGCGATGCGCAGGCCGGCGTCGGCCAGCACGACGATCTCCGACACATGGTCGATGAAGAAGTTGGCGAGATAGAGCTGGCGCGCCCGTTCGCGAAGCATGCTGTCGCTGTGCCGGACCCGCAGCTGGTAGCTGCCGACGATGCGCCGGATCCAGCCGGTGACCAGCCACGACACGCCCACCGAGGCCGCCAGCGCCACGCCCAGAACGGCGACCGTGGTCCAGACCCGCTGGTTGACGCCGCGGCTGATCTCCGCCCGGCGGGCCTCCATCTCCCGGCCGACATCGTCGATGTAGGAGCCTGCGACCAGGATCCACCCCCAGACGTTGGGGGCGGAGACATAGGCCATCTTCGGCGTCGGCCGCGCCGAGACCGGATGGATCCAGTCGTAGCGCAGCTCGCCGCCGCCCTGACGCCCGAGGTCCAGCATGCGGGTGACGATGTCGCGCTCCGTCTTCCACGGCAGGTCGCGGGCGCTCATTCCCTCCGATGCCGGGGCGGTGGGCGACAGCAGCACTTGCCCGTCCTGGCGCAACACGCCGATGAAGCCGGTCTCGCCGAACCGGAAGGAGCGCAGGCGATCCAGCGATTCATGCTGCAGCCGCGTCTCCACGGCGCTCAGCGAATCGCTGGCTCCGATCAGCCAGTCATAGGGTTCGAACAGGCGGACGAAGGCCAACTTGTCGACGGTCTGCGTCTGATCGTCGGACTGGCTCACGCGATAGCGGGCGAAGCCGCGCCGGTTGGGATCATGGGCCGCCCGCATCAGCTCGCCCACGACCGAATCCTCCGTCGTGTCGGGCGCGGCGGTGGGCGACGTCCCGTCCTTTGGCGCCCCCTCCCTCGACGGGTCAACCGGCATCAGCACCGAGCTGCCGTTCATGTCGTGGATGAAGTAGTAGCCGCGTCCACCGGAAAAGCGCAGCGGCCGCAGGGTCTGCTTGATCGATTCCTTCACCGCCGCTTCGGGCAGGATGTTCCGTTCGCGGTCATGGACGCTGCGGGCGATGGCATAGGCCTCGTTCACCTGGGTGCGCAGATGGTCCTTCAGCAGCGGCTCGACGCGCGAGCGCATGTAGGCCAGATAGGACTGTGCGTTCTCCACCTCCTGCACCAGGGTCTGACGCTGCTCCTGGAGATAGCGCGCCTCGCTCTGGCGCAGGTCGTGCTCCAGGTCCGCCCAATGCTGCCAGACGAAATAGAAGCCAAGCCCGAGGACGAGCGCCGACACCAGCGCCATCGACGCGAGGAACTGCAGGCGGTAGAGCCGGGCCTCGTCGGACGAGCGCGACGGCGCACGGACCAGTTCGACGACGGGGTCGGACAAGAAGGGCTCCCTTCGGATGGGCTTTCCGGATGCGGGCTTGGGCCGGCCCCGATGCGCTGTGCAAGTGTTGCTTAATGCTCGCAACGATTCAACTGCAAGCGAATCAAATCCACTGCGGCGCGACTCTTTGACTGTTTTCCTCTCCCCTGGATCGCCACGGGGTGGCGCTTCGGCGAACCGACAGGGAATTGGCGGAAAGTCGGTCCACTGAACCTTAGGCGCGGATTCCCTTCGGCCGGCAACGATTCGACCGCGAAGATTAATGACGCCGCCGGCCGCCGCCGGGGCCAAGTCGGGGGTTGGGTCGGGGCCGGGTCGGGCACGGCGCATCGTGAGGCTTTAAAACGCCCCCCGGCACGGCTATGGTCGCGCGCGCGTGGCTTTGAGACCCGCAAGCCACCCCCGAACCAGCGCCCGAGACCCAGCGCCCGCATCTTCCGGAGAGTGCCGATGATCCCCCGCTATACCCGCCCCGAAATGGCCCGCATCTGGGAGCCGGAAAACCGCTTCCGCATCTGGTTCGAGATCGAGGCGCACGCCTGCGATGCGCAGGCCGAGCTGGGCGTGATCCCGAAAGACGCGGCCAAGGCGGTGTGGGAGCGCGGCAAGTGGGAGATCGACCGCATCGACGAGATCGAGCGCGAGACCCGGCACGACGTCATCGCCTTCCTGACCAACCTCGCCGAATATGTCGGCCCCGAGGCCCGCTTCGTCCACCAGGGTATGACCTCGTCGGACGTGCTGGACACCTGCCTCGCCGTGCAGATGACCCAGGCCGCCGACCTGCTGCTGGCCGACATGGACGCCCTGCTGGCCGCGCTGAAGCGCCGGGCGTACGAGCACAAGAACACCGTCACCATCGGCCGCAGCCACGGCATCCATGCCGAGCCGACGACCTTCGGCCTGAAGCTGGCCGGCCATTACGCCGCCTTCGTCCGCGGGCGCGAGCGTCTGGTCCAGGCGCGCAAGGACATCGCCACCTGCGCCATCTCCGGCGCGGTCGGCACCTTCGCCAACATCGACCCGCGGGTGGAGGAGCATGTCGCCGCCAAGCTGGGCCTGTCGGTGGAGCCGGTGTCGACCCAGGTCATCCCGCGCGACCGCCACGCCTTCTACTTCTCCGTGCTGGGCGTGATCGCGTCGAGCATCGAGAATCTGGCGACGGAAATCCGCCACCTGCAGCGCACCGAGGTCCGCGAGGCGGAGGAGTATTTCCACCCCGGCCAGAAGGGCTCGTCGGCGATGCCGCACAAGCGCAACCCGGTCCTGTCGGAAAACCTGACCGGTCTGGCCCGCATCGTGCGCTCCGCCGTGGTCCCGGCGCTGGAGAACGTCGCGCTGTGGCACGAACGCGACATCTCCCACAGCTCGGTCGAGCGGATGATCGGCCCCGACGCCACCGTCACGCTGGACTTCGCCCTGGTGCGCCTGACCAGCATGATGGAAAAGCTGGTGGTCTATCCGGAGCGCATGCAGAAGAACCTGGACGACCTGGGCGGTCTGGTCTTCTCGCAGCGCGTCCTGCTGGCGCTGACCCAGGCCGGCATGAGCCGCGAGGACAGCTACAAGGCGGTGCAGCGCAACGCCATGCAGGTGTGGGAGAAGGGCGGCAACTATCTGGACCTGCTGTCGAACGACCCCGACATCGCCAAGCACATCGGCCGCGACAAGCTGGAGCCGATGTTCGACATGACCTACCACACCAAGCATGTCGACACCGTGTTCAAGCGCGTCTTCGGCGAATGACCTGCTGAGGATCCGGGCCGTTATCGCGTCTTCCGCAGGGCGGCAAATACTTGCCGGTGGATGACAAACGGCCCGGCCGCACCTAATCTATCTCGAGAAGCACGTGCCCGGGCGGGGCAATCCTGAACAGAGCGAGGACTGGACCCATGGCGATGGAAGCCGCCACGATCGAAAAGCTCATCAAGGAGGGCATCCCCGACGCGGTCGTGGAGATCGCCGACCTGCGGGGCGATGGCGACCACTATGCCGCGCTCGTCACCTCCGCCGCCTTCAAGGGCAAGAGCCGGGTGCAGCAGCACCAGATGGTCTACGCGTCCCTTCAGGGCAAGATGGGCGGCGAACTGCACGCCCTGGCGCTGACCACCGCGGTGCCGGAAGGCGCCTGACTTTATCTCACATTGGACTAGGTCCCGGCACAGCCGGGCCGAATCGGAAGGGTCATCGAGTCATGGTCGATCAGAACGTCGTCGAGCGCATCGAGCAGGACATCAAGAACAACGATGTCGTGCTGTACATGAAGGGGACCCCGGTGTTCCCGCAGTGCGGCTTCTCCGCCGCCGTCGTCCAGGTGCTGAGCCACACCGGCGTCAAGTTCAAGGGCGTCAACATCCTGGAGGATCCGGGTCTGCGCCAGGGTCTGAAGGAATACTCGAACTGGCCGACCTTCCCGCAGCTCTATGTCAAGGGCGAGCTGGTCGGCGGCTGCGACATCGTCCGCGAGATGTACGAGTCGGGCGAGCTGCAGACCCTGATGGCCGACAAGGGCGTCGCCACCGCCGCCTGATATGGCTGCGGCCTTTAGGGACCGAAACGAGAAACCCCGCTCCAGCGGGGTTTTTTGTTGCGTAAATGGGACGCGAGGCGGGAGTGATGCCGGTTGCGCAGCCCGGCCATGTTCGTCCACCCGCTGCCGGATTGCACAAACAATGTGCTAAACGGACGGTATGGTTCAGACCCCGTCGCCCGCCAAGGCCCCGACCTCCACAACCGCGGCGTTCGTCGCGGCGCTGGCCTCATACCTGATCTGGGGGCTGGTCAACCCGGTCTTCTTCAAATCGCTGGGCGATGTCGGGGCGGTGGAGATCGTTGCGCACCGCGTCGTGTGGACGGTGGTGCTGGTCGGCATCGGCGTGCTGGCGACCCGCGGGCCGGCGGCCGTCGTCGCCGCGGTGGGCAACTGGCGCCGGCTTGGCATCCTGGTGGTCACCACCCTGCTGGTCACCGTCAACTGGACCGTCTTCATCTGGGCGGTGGTGAACAGCCGCCTGGTCGAGGCCAGCCTGGGCTATTTCATCAACCCGCTGGTCAATGTGCTGCTGGGCGTGCTGTTCCTGAACGAACGGCTCAGCCGCGGCCGGATGCTGGCGGTCGCCATCGCCGCGGCCGGCGTCGGCAGCCTCGTCGTCAGCTACGGCACCGTACCCTGGGTGGCCCTGTCGCTGGCCCTGTCCTTTGGCTTCTACGCCCTGGTGCGCAAGAAGGCGGCGATCGACCCGGTGATCGGGCTGCTGGTGGAAACCGCCCTGCTGCTCCCGGCGGCGCTCGGCTATCTGCTGTGGCTGGGCGGCGACGGCGCCTTCGGGCATGGCTGGGGCGAGAGCACGCTGCTGGTGCTGGCCGGGCCGATGACGGCGGTGCCGCTGGTTCTCTTCATGATCGGCGCGACGAGGCTGACCATGACCACGCTCGGGCTGCTGCAATATGTCGGGCCGACCGGGCAGCTTCTGCTGGGCGTGCTGGTCTATGGCGAGGCTTTCACCCGCAGCCATGCCATCACCTTCGCCTGCATCTGGGTCGCGCTGGCCGTCTTCACCGCCGACGCGGTCCACAGCCACCGCAGCAGCAACCGGGCCGCCGCCGCCGCGGAGTGACCACGGCTTACCGCGGCGTCAGGCCATGGGCGATGGTGTGGGCCAGCGTGCCGACCATCGCGCAGATGCCGGCGTCGTCGCGGCCGAACACCACCTGATCGAGGAAGCCCAGCCCGAAGCTGAGCGTCGCGATGCCGGCCGCCACATTGGCGAGGTCGGCGTCGGCGGCGATGGCGCCCCGCGCACGGAAGCCTTCCAGCCGTCTCAGCAGGCAGGGGATGCGGCTCTGCGACAGGGTGCGTGCCATCTCGTCCGCCACCGCCTGATCGACCAGGGCGCGGGCCAGCACCACGCGGGTGAAGTCGCGGCATGCCCAGCTGTGCTTCAACTGGGCATGCAGGAAGCGGGCGAGGTCGGTCTCCAGATCCTCGTGCGGCGGCGGCAGATCGCAGCCGCCCGATTCCTCGCGCCAATAGCGCTCCACCACCGCCAGCAGCAGACCGCTCTTGCCTGAGAAATAGCGCTGGATCAGTTGCTCGTTGACACCGGCCCGCCCGGCGATCTCGCGCGTCGTCGCCGCATCGAATCCACGCTCTGCGAACACCAGCTTGGCGGCATCGAGCAGCGCGCCCTCGGTCGCGGCGCGGTCGCGCTTGCGCCCCCCGCCTTCGCAGGCTCCCTCGGTGCCGTTGCCGGGGCAACAGCCGCCATCGTCCTTGCTTGCGTCCAAAGCCCGTCCCTCTCCCGTGCGTCCCGTCAGCTTCATAATAAGTATGCAGATACATACTTGACAAGCGGCGGGCGCCGGTTCAAGTATGTACTCACATACATACAAGCCGATTTGCCCAACAGGGGCCAATAGGGAGTAGTCCCGCCATGCCGCAAAGCACTGCAAAGCCTGACCTGTTCACCCCGCTGCGCCTTGGCGCCATCGAGCTGCCGAACCGCGTCGTCATGGCGCCGATGACCCGCAGCCGCGCCGGCGAAGGCAACTGCCCGACCGCGCTGACCGCCGAATATTATGCGCAGCGCGCCTCGGCCGGCCTGATCATCACCGAAGCGACGCAGGTCTGCGACACCGCCCAGGGCTATCCCAACACGCCGGGCATCCACACCGACGCCCAGACGCTGGCCTGGCGCGCGGTCGCGGACGCCGTGCATGACGCCGGCGGGCGGATCGTCACCCAGCTCTGGCATGTCGGCCGCATCTCCCACCCGCGCTTCCAGCCGAACGGCGCCGCCCCGGTCGCCCCGTCGGCCATCGCGGCGAAGGGCCAGCTCTACACCGGCGCCGGCATGGAGCCCTTCCCGGTGCCGCGTGCCCTGGAAACCGCCGAGATCCCAGCGCTGGTCCGCCACTTCGCCGATGCGGCGAAGCGCGCGGTGTTCGATGCCGGCCTGGACGGCGTCGAGATTCACGCGGCCAACGGCTATCTGATCGACCAGTTCCTGCGCGACAGCACCAACACCCGCACCGACCAGTATGGTGGGACGGTGGAGAACCGCTGCCGCTTCCTGCTGGAAATCCTGGAGGCCACGGCCCATGCCGTCGGCGCCGACCGCATCGGTGTCCGCCTGTCGCCGACCGGCGTGTTCAACGACATGACGGACAGCGAACCGCTGCCGCATTTCCTGGCGATCACCAAGGCGCTGAACCCCTTCAATCTCGCCTATCTGCATGTGATCGAGGGCCGGCCCGGCCACCATATGGCCCCGCCGGAGGGCGCGCCGCATGTGGCATCCGCCCTGCGCGCCGCCTTCAAGGGTCCGTTCATCCTGAACGGCGGCTACAGCCGCGGTGACGCCGATGCCGCACTCGCCAACGGCGAGGCCGATGCGGTCAGCTTCGGCGAGGCCTTCATCTCCAACCCGGACCTGCCCGTGCGCTTCCGTGCCGGCGCGTCGCTGGCCGAGCCGGACCGCACCACCTATTACGGCGGCGACGCCAAGGGCTACACCGATTACCCGGCGCTGGAATCCGTCGCCGCCTGACGAGTTTGCGGCCCCGAATCCCCAATTGGGGCCGCAATTCCTCTCGACGTGAGAGCGCGTCGTGAGAGCGTCGTGAGACGCAAATCCCCGCTGCCCCCGGCCCGGTTCCCCCCTGGGCCGGGGGGCTTTTTTTTGGGAGCAGCCTTATCGGACCGGGTGGCTATGCCGCCCCGCCCTCTCCATCCATCCCATTGTCCAGTCCGCGTGCCAGTGCCGCGATGGTGCCGTAGCCGACCTGGTCGGCCGGGTCGATCTCCGCCATCTTGGCGAGGATCGCCAGCGCCCTGTCGCGGTTGTGGCGGCGCAGTTCGATAAAGGCCAGCGCCTTCATGGTGAACAGGAAGAAGCGCGCCGGCCCGGCCGCCGTCCAGTCGGTGGAGCCGGCGGTCAGCTGCGACCAGTCGGCGGGAAAGCCGCCGTGGAGCGCGGCGGCATCCAGCCCGATGCGGGCCACCCGCTCCGCCTCCCCCAGCTTCTTGCGGTTGAAGTAGAATTTGTAGAGCGCGTAGAAGACCGGCAGCACCCGCGGCCCCTTGCGGTGAGCCTCCCACAACAACGCCTCGCAGGCGTCGGGCACGTCGCGGGCCTTCACCGCTTCCCGCAGCAGTTCGTCGATCTGTTCCGGCACGTCGCCGAAGGCCATGCGGCCGTTCGACATCCTGAGTTCGATCGGTTCGTCGCTCATCGCTTCCCTCGCCTGTATTTCCTGCTGACGCAATCAATCATCCGACGCACCGACGACGTCCCATGGTACGCGCGCAGGCGCGGGGAAAGACCATATTATTTTTGTGCGGCGAAGTGTCGCGGCTGTCGCAAAGGCGACACGCACCAAACCCGACAAAAACGTTGGAAGACGAAACATTGTCGGACTCTCGCCACGCCATTTCGGCCTTACAATCCTTTAAAATCAACCATTTGCCGTCTTGGCACGGTCCTTGCTTCACTTCCCGTCAGATCGGCCGGCATCCCCGGCAACGCGGCTTGAGGAGGCGGGACATGGTGACTCTGACGGATGCGGCGGTTTCCACCCTGGAACAGGTCCTGGCGAAGTCGGGCGGTGCGGCCGCCGGCTTGCGGATCGCCGTGACCGACGGCGGCTGCGCCGGCCTGAAATACCAGATGGGCCTGGAGGCGGCGGCCGGCGACGACGATGCGGTGCTCAGCTTCGGCCCGGTCACCATCTTCGTCGACGCCAACAGCCAACCCTTCCTGAGCGGCGTGGTGGTCGATTTCGTCGAGGGCATCGAAGGCTCCGGCTTCAAGTTCGACAACCCGAACGCGACCAGCAGCTGCGGCTGCGGCAAGTCCTTCTCAGCCGGTGAAGGGGGTGGCGGCTCCTGCTCGACCTCCTCGTCCAGCTGCGGATCGTCGGCCCCCTATTCGACTCACTGATCGGGGCCACTGACACCGCCCCCGGACACTCTTCCCCTAGGCGCGCACCCCACGGAAAGGCAGCAGCGACATGTGGAACTACACCGACAAGGTCAAGGAACACTTCTTCAACCCGAAGAACTCCGGTGTCCTGGACAGCGCCAACGCGGTCGGCGAGGTCGGCTCCATCACCTGCGGCGACGCGCTGCGTCTGATGCTGAAGGTCGATCCCGACACCCAGATCATTCAGGACGCGAAGTTCCAGACCTTCGGCTGCGGCTCGGCCATCGCCTCCTCCTCCGCGCTGACGGAGATGATCATCGGCAAGACGGTTGACGAGGCGCTGACCCTGACCAACCGCGACATCGCCGAGTATCTGGGCGGCCTGCCGCCGGAGAAGATGCACTGCTCCGTCATGGGTGCGGAGGCTCTGCGCGCCGCCATCGCCAACTACAAGGGCGAGGCGTGGGAAGACGACCATGAGGAAGGCGAGCTGGTCTGCAAGTGCTTCGGCATCGACGCCGCCATGATCGAGCGCGCGGTGACCGTGAACGGCCTGACCACGCTGGAGGAGGTCACCCACTACACCAAGGCCGGCGGCTCCTGCCAGACCTGCCACGAGAAGATCGAGGAGGTGCTGGAAGAGGTGCTGGCCAAGACCGGCGCCCTGAAGCCCGCCAAGAAGCATACCCCCGGCACCGTCGGGCTGGACGCCATCAAGCCACTGGAACCGAAGGCCGAACCGGCGGCAGCGCCCAAGCTGACCAACGTCCAGCGCATGCAGGCGATCATGAGCGCCATCGAGGAGATGCGCCCGCAGATCCAGCGCGACGGCGGCGATGTGGAACTGGTCGACATCGACGGCAAGGACATCTATGTGCGGCTCTCCGGCGCCTGCTCCGGCTGTTCGCAGTCGGCCGGCACGATGATGGGCGTGCAGATGAAGCTGGTCGAGAAGCTCGGCGAGTTCGTGCGGGTCAAGCCCGCGTCCCTCATGCCGGCCCACGCGGGCTAAGGGGAGCACCAAGCCATGAGCCAGGGAATCTATCTCGACAACAACGCCACCACCCGCGTCGATCCGGAAGTGCTGCAGGAGATGCTGCCGCTCTTCACCGAGCATTTCGGCAACCCGTCCTCCATGCACGGCTTCGGCGCCGCGGTGGGCGGCAAGATCGAATGGGCGCGCAAGCAGGTCCAGGCCCTGCTGGGCGCCGCCCATGACAGCGAGATCGTCTTCACCTCCGGCGGGACGGAAAGCGACAACACCGCTATCCTGTCGGCGCTGGAGGCCTATCCGAAGAAGCGCGAGATCGTCACCAGCGTGGTCGAACATCCCGGCGTGCTGGCGCTCTGCGAGTATCTGGAGAAGAAGCGCGGCTGCAAGGTCCACCGCATCCCGGTGGACAAGCGCGGCAACCTCGACATGGAGGCCTACCGCGCCGCGCTGTCCGATCAGGTCGCCATCGTCTCCATCATGTGGGCCAACAACGAGACCGGGACGATCTTCCCGGTGGAGGAGCTGGCGCGCATGGCCAAGGAGGCCGGCGCCCTCTTCCACACCGACGCGGTGCAGTCGGTCGGCAAGATCCCGATGAAGCTGGCGGACAGCGCCATCGACATGCTGTCGCTGTCCGGCCACAAGCTGCACGCCCCCAAGGGCATCGGCGCGCTCTACGTAAAGCGCGGCCTGCGCTACCGCCCGATGCTGCGCGGCGGCCATCAGGAACGCTCGCGCCGCGCCGGGACGGAGAATGCGCCAGGCATCGTCGGGCTGGGCGCCGCCGCCCAACTGGCGCTGGTCCATATGGGTGACGAGAACACACGGGTGAAGGCGCTGCGCGACAAGCTGGAACAGGCGATCCTGGCGGCGGTGCCGAGCTGCTTCGTCACCGGCAACCCGGACAACCGCCTGCCCAACACCTGCAACATCGCCTTCGAATATATCGAGGGCGAGGCGATCCTGCTGCTGCTGAACGAGGCCGGCATCGCCGCGTCCTCCGGCTCCGCCTGCACGTCGGGCTCGCTGGAGCCGAGCCACGTCATGCGCGCCATGGGCGTGCCCTACACCGCGGCCCATGGCGCCACCCGCTTCTCCCTGTCGCGCGACACGACGGAGGAGGAGATCGACCGGGTCATCGCCGTGGTGCCGGGCATCATCGCCAAGCTGCGCAGCCTGTCGCCCTACTGGCAGCAGGAAGCCGGCAAGCCCAAGGAATTCGCACCCGTTTATTCGTAACACCGGAATCGCAGGCCGGGTCGATGGCCCGTCCCGGCACCCCGCCCGACGACACCCCGTCGGGGCGGGTCCCCGGCCCGGCCTGCGACACTTTTCAAAGGGGACAGGTGGTCCCCGCGCGCGAGGTGCCCCCATGCCCACCACCTTCGCCACCATCAACGACACCACGTTGCGCGACGGCGAGCAGACCGCCGGCGTCGCCTTCACGCTCGACGAGAAGATCGCCATCGCCCGCGCGCTCGATGCCGCCGGCGTGCCGGAACAGGAGGTCGGCATCCCCGCCATGGGCGAGGAGGAGCGCGAGGGCATCCGCGCCGTGGCGTCGCTGGGGTTGAACGGACGGCTGATGGTGTGGTGCCGCATGCACGACACCGACTTGAAGGCGGCGCTGTCCTGCAATGTCGGTTTCGTCAACCTGTCGATGCCGGTGTCCGACATCCACATCACGAAGAAGCTGAAGCGCAGCCGCGCCTGGGCGCTGGCAGAGATCGAGCGCCGGGTGAAACAGGCGCGCGACCATGGGCTGGAGGTCAGCGTCGGCGGCGAGGATTCGTCGCGCGCCGACATGGATTTCCTGATCGCTGCCGCCACGGTGGCGCAACAGGCGGGCGCCCGACGCTTCCGCTTCGCAGACACGCTGGGCGTGCTCGATCCCTTCCAGACGCGCGCCTGCATCGAACGGCTGCGCCGGGCCACCGACCTGGAGATCGAGATCCACGCCCATGACGATCTGGGCCTCGCCAATGCCAATTCACTGGCGGCGGTGCTGGGCGGCGCCACCCACGTCAACACCACGGTGAACGGACTGGGCGAGCGCGCCGGCAACGCCCCGCTGGAGGAGGTGGTGGTTTCGCTGAAACACCTCTACCACATCGACAGCGGCGTGGAGACGCGGTCGCTCGGTGCCATCAGCGATCTGGTGGAGCGGGCCTCCAACCGGCCGGTGGCGGTCAACAAGTCGATCGTCGGTTCCGCAGTCTTCACCCACGAGGCCGGCATCCATGTCGACGGGCTGCTGCGCGACCGCGCCACCTACCAGAACTTCGACCCCGCCGAGGTCGGGCGCGAACACCGGATCGTGCTGGGCAAGCATTCCGGCACCGCGGCGGTGAAGCTGGCCTATGAGCGGCTGGGCATCGCCTGCGACGACGCCACGGCCCAAGCGGTGCTGCCGCGTGTCCGCGCGCTGGCGACCCGCGCCAAGCGGCCGCCGACGCCCGAGGAGCTGCACGCCTTCCTGGAGGCGGCGACATGACCCGACCCAAAAGCTCTCCGGGCATTCTGGCCCTGCTGCGCGAGGACGTCGCCTGCGTGTTCGACCGCGACCCGGCGGCGCGCAACGTCTTCGACGTGCTGACCTGCTATCCCGGCATCCACGCGCTGGTGATGCACCGCTTCGCCAATGCAGCCTGGCGGCGGAAACTGCGCTGGCCGGCGCGCTTCCTGTCCTATGTCGCCCGCGCGGTAACAAACATCGACATCCATCCCGGTGCCAGCATCGGCCGCCGATTCTTCATCGACCACGGCGCCGGCGTGGTGATCGGCGAGACGGCGGAGATCGGCGACGACGTGACGCTCTACCATGGGGTGACGCTGGGCGGCACCTCCTGGACCAAGGGCAAGCGGCACCCGACGCTGATGGACGGCGTGCTGGTCGGCGCCGGCGCCAAGATCCTGGGGCCGATCACCGTCGGCGCCAACGCGCGGGTCGGCGCCAATTCCGTGGTGACCAAGCCGGTGCCGGATGGCATGACCGTGGTCGGCATCCCCGGCCGGGTGGTACGGCCGGAAACGCAGCGGCAGCTTTCCGCCCGCAATCTTTCCGGGCATGGCATCGACCTGGAACATCATCTGATGCCGGACCCGGTCGGCAAGGCCATCGCCTGCCTGATCGAGCACATCAACCGCATCGAAGCGCGGCTGGATGCTCACACCGCAACCGTACCGTCACAGATTCCTGATAAGAACATCCGCCTGTCGGAAATTCGGCTGGGCGATCTGCATAGCGATGTCCGTCTGGACGGCGTCGCCTGCAGCGCCTGTGGCAACATCTGCGACCAGGAGGGCTGCGGCCCCTCCCCTTCCACCCAGCAGCATGCGTGAGGAGCCTTCGACGATGAGCGATTTCACCGACGACCTCGACGATCTGGAAACCGCGGAAGACTTCCTGCGCTTCTTCCACGTCACCTACGACCAGCGCGTGGTCAACGTGAACCGCCTGCACATCCTGCAGCGCTTCCACGATTACCTGTCGGCGGACAATGGGATGGAGGGGCTGGACGACGACGGCATGTCGTCGCGTTACCGCTTCCATCTGGAACGCGCCTATCAGGATTTCGTGGTGTCCAACGCCATCGCGGAGAAGACCTTCAAGGTCCACAAGGAGGAGGCGCGCAAGATGGCCGACCGCTTCGTCCCGCTGGACAGCCTGCTGGGATCGCCGGTCGGCTGAACCGCCGGCACATGACTTTGACGGAGGGGGCGTCTTGCGGCGCCCCCTTTGCCGTCAGTGGATCTTGCTCTCGTTCCGGCCGCCGTCGCGCCGATAGACATGGACGTGATAGGCCGCCATCGGGTTCTCGTCGATGTAGCGCAGCAGCTCCTGCTCCGTCCGCGGCGTGGCGTCGCGGATCAGCACCTGCCAGGCGGGCTCCATCGTCGCGCGCTGCGTCTCGTCATGCGGCAGCATGATGAAGCCGGCCCATTCCGGGTCGAAATCCGCGAGATAGCTCTTGGTGTAATGCTTCATCATCGCCGCGTCGTTGACGTTGACGCTTTCCATGTTTTCGAAACAGACTCGCAGGTCCATCGCCGGTCTCCTCATGGAAAAGGGAGCGGCCCCGCCGACCATCCGAAATGGACAGGCACGGGTCCGCAATGCTCGCTGGTGAAAACAGCCCTTGGACAGAGATGGTGCGTCCCACAGGTAAAAAACAAGGGTGCGGCGACATCCTGCGACGCTTCCGCACCGTCACCCATGCATCCGGCGCAGGCTGCGCCATTGGTCATAATCCTGCGCTTTTTGGTTTGCCGATCACTCGGCTCCTGTAAAATCGCTGTGACAGCCTCTAAGCGATCACGATGACAGATCTCACGCCTGCCTCCGACGCTCCCCTGCGCATCCTCATCATTGAAGACGAGAGCCTCGCCGCGATGGCATTGGAGGAGATTCTCGGGATGCTGGGATTCGCCGTCGTCGGGATCGAGGACAATGCCGATGACGCGGTCGAGGCGGCCGAACGGCTGCGGCCGGACGTCGTGATGATGGACATCCGCCTGCTGGGGCCCCGCGACGGGATCGAGGCGGCGGCGGCGATCCGCGCGCGGACCGGCATCCGCTGCATCTTCACCTCCGCCTTCGGCGACCCCGAGACCCGCCACCGCGCCGCGGAGTGCCAGCCCTTCGGCTTCGTCCGCAAGCCTTACTTCCCGGCAGAACTGCAGCGGGCGCTGGGACAGGCGGCGGAAGTGTTGAGGGGACGCTGACCTGCCCCCACCAAACAAGTCGGCCCCCGCGCAAGATTGCGCGGAGGCCATCGAGTTCCGGGGGAAGACACCGAACAGACCAGATCAGCCGAACTTGTAGCTGATGCCGTAGCCGCCGCGCGGATAGTCCCAGGCGATGTTGCCCTTGTCCTGGCAGACGACGCGGCAGGTGCCGCATTCCAGGCAGCCGTCGGTCACCAGCGTCACGCCGCCCGTCTCGTTCTTGCTGTAGCAGGCGGCCGGACAGCAGAAGGTGCAGGCTTGGCGTTCGCAGCTCTGGCAGGCCTCCGCGCTCTTGATCTGGATGTGCGGCCGGCTTTCATCGACGATGTAGCGGTTCTGATAAAGCTTCTCTTCGACCTTGACCATGATGCTCATCGCACGGCCCTCACCAGCTTGATTGCGTCACCGACCAGTCCCATCACCGAGCGGCGCTTGATGAAGGACTTCATGATCTGCTTTTCCTTCGACTTCTTGTCGATGCTGTCCACGGTGAACCAATTGTGTGCCGCCGCGGTGATTTCGTCGGGATAGGCGCCGAAGAACTGCTTGTTGCCGTGCATGATGCCGGGCAGCTCACGATATTTCTTCAGGTCCTTCATGATGAAGCTGTCATCCAGCTTCTTCTTGTAGGCGGCCAGGTTCGACGCGCTATAGCCCTTGCCGGCGGCCTTCAGCTCGATCACCGTCTCCGCCGCCATCCGGCCGGACGCCATGGCGAGGTTGGAGCCCTCGCGGTGGGCGGCGTTGTTGAAGTGGGCGGCATCGCCGACCACCATCCAGCCATCGCCATAGAGCTGCGGAACCGCCTTGTAGCCGCCTTCCGGGATCATGTGGGCGGCATATTCCTTCATCTCCGCCCCTTCGATCAGCGGCTTGATGACGGGATGGTTCTTCAAATCCTCCAGCATCTTGTAGGGCGGGCAGTCGCCGTTCTTGAAGTCGGAGATCAGGCAGCCGATGCCGATCGTCAGCGATTCCTTGTTTGTGTAGAGGAAGGCGGTGCCGACCATCCCCTTGGTCACCTTGCCCATGATCTCGATGACGACGCCTTCGTCCTCCTTGATGCCGAAGCGCTGCTGGATCAGCTCCGGATCGATGAAGAGGATTTCCTTCACCGCCAGCGCCACGTTCTCCGGCGCCGCCTCCACCTGAAGACCGGAGCGCTTGGCCAGCAGGGCGTTGACGCCGTCGGCCATGATGACGACGTCGGCGTGGATTTCCCCGCCCTCGCGGTCGGTGCGCACGCCAATCACCTTGCCCGACGGGTCGCGGATCAGCTCCGTCACCGTGGTCTCGCAGATCTGCAGGCCGCCGACCTTGCGGATCTGCTCGCCCCACCATTTGTCGATGTTGGCGCGGATAATGGTGTAGCGGTTCGGCTTATCGCTGTTGAAGGCTTCCGAGCGGTAGTTGGTGCCGACATAGCTGTCGTCGCCCAGCAGCCAGACGCGCTGTTCGATGATGTGGCGCTCGGTCGGGCAATCGTCCCGGAAATCCGGGATGATCTTTTCCAGCTCATGCGAATACATGATGCCGCCCTGGACATTCTTGGCGCCGGGATATTCGCCGCGCTCCAGCTGCAGGACCTTCAGTCCCTGCTTGGCCAGCGTGTAGGTCGCGGCGTTGCCGGACGGGCCGGCACCGATGACGATGGCGTCGAACTTTTCGACCATGTCGACAGGCTCCTTTCTCGTCCGGCGGTCAGCCGGCCATGCGGTTGACGGACAGGCGGCGGCCGAAGGCGTCGGTCAGCGCCGGCAGGATCTTCAGCGCGTCGCCGACCAGCCCGAGATGGGCGAAGTCGAAGATCGTCGCGTTCGGATCGGTGTTGATCGCCAGGATCAGGTCGGACTTCTCCATGCCGACCCGATGCTGGATGGCGCCGGAGATTCCGGCGGCGATGTAGAGCTTCGGCCGCACCGTCTTGCCGGTCTGACCGACCTGACGGTCGTTGGTGGCCCAGCCGGCCTGGACCAGCGGGCGGGTCACCCCTACCTCGGCGCCCAGGACCCGGGCGAGGTCGAAGACCAGCTTCATGTTCTCGACCTTGCCCAGCCCCTTGCCGGCCGACACGATGATGTCGGCGAAGGCCAGCTGCGCCTCGTTCTGCTCGCGGTCGGCGATGAAGTTCAGGACCTTGGTGACGATGTCCTCTTCCCGCAGATCCGGCTGGATTTCGACAACGCGGCCGGTGCGAGCGTCGTCGCGCTCCGGCATCGCCATAACGCGCGGGCGCACCGTCGCCATCTGCGGCCGGTAGGCCAGCGTCTGGATGGTGCAGAGCAGCGTGCCGCCGAAGGTCGGCCGGGTGGCGGCCAGCGAGCGGTTGTCGGCGTAGATGTCCAATTCGGTGCAGTCGGCGGTCAGCCCGGTCGCCAGCGTGGTGGCGATGGCGCCGGCCAGATCGCGGCCCAGCGTGGTGGCGCCCAGCAGCACGATCTCCGGCTTATGGGTGTTCACCACCTCGGTCATGACGCGGCAATAGGGGTCGGTGCGGTAGTCGGCCAGCGCCGGGTCCGTGACCTTGTAGACGATGTCGGCGCCATAGCTGATGGCGTCGCCGCAGATGCGGTTCAGGTCGGGGCTTTCGGCACCCAGGACCACGGCACCCACCTCCACCCCCAGCTTGTCGGCCAGCTTGCGGGCTTCGCCCAGCAGTTCCAGCGACACGGAGTGGACGATGCCGCGCTCCTGCTCCACGATCACCCAGACGTTCTTGTAAACCTTCAGGTGTTCGGGAAGCTGGAACTTGCGGCCCTGGGGCTTGCTCGGTTCGCTCATCGTCGGGTCTCCCGCGGATGGATCGTCAAAGCCCGGCCGCGGCGCGGGCGAGCAGATCGTCGGCCAGCTTGGGCTGGGCGGCGAAGATGGCGTCGATGGCGGCGGCGGCCATCGCGTCGGGGGTGTCGGATGCGGCCTCGATCATCTTGGCCTTCTCCGCCCGCGGCTTCGGCACGAACACCTTCGACACCACCGTCGGCGAGCCCTTCAGCCCAACGCGGCCTTCCTCGGCACCGGTGAAGTCGCGGCTCCAGGTCTTCAGCTCGTAGCGGGCGGCGCGGAACAGGTCGTCCATCTTGCCGAAGCGGATGGTGTTGGTGCCTTCCAGCATGGTGATCATGCAGGGCAGCTTGGTCTTCAGCACCTGCACGCCGCCTTCGGAACGGCGCTGCACCACGATCTCCTTGGACGCGGTGTTCAGGTCCTCGATCTTGGTGATATAGGTCAGCTGCTCGAAGCCCAGGCGGGTGGCGATGCCGGGGCCGACCTGGGCGGTGTCGCCGTCGACCGTCTGCTTGCCGCAGAAGACGATGTCGACCGGATCCTCCTCCGCCAGCTTCTGGATGGCCGAGGTCAGGGCGTAGGAGGTCGCCAGCGTGTCGGAGCCGGCAAACTTGCGGTCGGTCAGCAGCACCGCGTCGTCGGCCCCCAGCGACAGCGCCTTGCGCAGCGAGGTCTCCGCCATCGGCGGCCCCATGGTCAGCACGGTGACGCGGGCGCCCACCTTGTCCTTCAGCCGCAGCGCCTCTTCCAGCGAGAACAGGTCGAAAGGGTTGATGATGGCGGGCACGCCCTGCCGCATGATGGTGTTGGTGACGGGATGGATGCGGATCTGGGCGCTGTCGGGCACCTGTTTGATACAGACGACGATGTGCATCCCGTTCTCCTTGGCTTCCGCTCTCGCTGTGACGCGCATGTGGGTTTGGGGCCGGCACCGGGCCGGGATACACCCAGAACAGCAAGCGGCGTGCCAGCCGGCGGATGTCGGCCAAGTCACGGGAAATACTGGACTTTTCTGAAGAGTGGGATGCGTCGTCTCCTTGTCGCAAAGGCGACAAGGAGACGCTCATGTCGGTTTCGCTACAGCTTCTGCTACAGCCTCGACCACAGCCCCTGCGGATGCAGGATCAGACCGCCTCGATGTGGGCGATGACGCGGTCCAGCTCGATGCCGACGCGGGCGACCAGGGAGGCGATGCCCTCCAGCCGGTGGTCGATCACCGCCAGTTCCACCGCATCGGCGGCGGCGGCGAGGTCGCGGGCACCGACCGTGCGCGAGGACCCCGCCAGCTTGTGGGCGGCCTGCCGCACCTCGTCCCAGATCTCGCCGGCCAGCGCGTCCATCAGCCAGCGGTGCGAGGCGGTGTTGGAGGTGACGAACTCGCCCAGCAGATGCCGGACGAACTCGCCGTCGCCGTCGAACAGTGCCGTCAGCGCCTCCAGGTCGAGCGGCGGCAGGTCGGCGACCGCGGGGGTTGGCGGAGATGCCGGCCGAGGGTCGGGTTGCTGCAACCCGGCGGTCACCGCTTCCGTGCTTTCCGAAGGTTTGCACGGCTCCTCCCCCACCCGGACTTCGCCATCCGCCGGGGGCAGGAAATGGTCGACCACCCGGCGCAGGTCGGCGAGGCTGACCGGTTTGGCCAGCGTGTCGTCCATGCCCGACGCCAAACACAACTGCGCCTCGTTCTCCGTCGCGTTGGCGGTGATGGCGACGATGGGCAGGCGGGTGCCGGCCGCCGCCTCGGCGGCGCGGATGCTGCGGGCCAGTTCCATGCCGTCCATCTCCGGCATCTGGCAGTCGGTCAGCAGCAGGCCATGGCCACCGGCCCGCCACATGGCCAGCGCCTGGACACCATCCTCCGCGGTTTCCATCACATGGCCGAGAAGGGTCAGTTGCCGCTGGATGACCTGACGGTTGGTCGGATGATCCTCCGCCACCAGGATCAGCCGGCCCTGCGCCCGCGCCTCCTCCACCGTGGGCAGGCGGCGGCGGTCGGCTGCCAGGGTGGCGGGTTCCGGTTCGCGATCGCGATCGGTACGGCCGCCCTCCCCCGCCGCCATCCGCCCGGCGGCGGCCAGGATGGCACGGACCAGCCCGACCCGCCGCACCGGCCGGCCGAGAACCACGGTCCCGGCGCCGGACGCGCCCAGTTCCGCCGCGTCGCCCGCGGTCAGCGCGTCCCCGCCGATCAGCACGCGCCCGCGCACCCGGCCGCGTGGGTCATTGTCCAGCGCAGCAATGTCGGTGCCCAGCGTGGAGACCAGCACGTCGCAGGCGGCGGTCGGCAGCAGGGTGCGCAAGGCCGCGCCGGCGTCGGCCGCCTCCACCAGCTGGGCCCCGTCGGCGTTCAGATAACGGGCGAGGAAGCCGCGCTCCTGCGCATCCGCCGCCAGAAGCAGCACGGTCACCCCCTGCAGCGGCGCCCGCTGCGTCGCGGTGGGCTCGACGGCCGCCGGGACCAGATCGGCGGCGAAGGTGAACCAGAAGGTGGAGCCGACATTGACCTCGCTGGTGACGCCGATGTCACCGCCCATCAGTTCGGCCAGACGCCGGCAGATCGAAAGCCCCAGCCCGGTGCCGCCGAAACGCCGGGTGGTCGATGCCTCCGCCTGGGTGAAGGGGCGGAACAGGCGAACCTGATTTTCCTTGGAGATGCCGATGCCGGTATCGGTCACCGCGACACGGATGGTGACGCGGTCGCCGTCGAATTGCGCCAGTTCCACCCGCATGGTCACCGAACCCGACTGGGTGAACTTCACCGCGTTGCCGGCGATGTTGAACAGCACCTGCCGGATGCGGACCGGATCGCCGACGACCTCCCCCGGCAGATCGGGGTCGATGTAGGTGACCAGCGACAGCCCCTTGCCACGCGCGCCCGGCGCCAGCGTTTCCGCCACCCCCTCCACCACATTGGCGAGGGAGACCGGCACCCGCTCCAGGTCGAGCCGCCCGGCCTCGATCTTCGAGAAATCGAGGATGTCGTTGATGATGGTCAGCAGCGCGCCGGCCGATTCCCGCACCACGCTGACCAGTTCGCGCTGGTCGCCGGTCAGGCTGGTGTGTTCCAGCAGTTCGAGCATGCCCTGGATGCCGTTCATCGGCGTGCGGATCTCGTGGCTCATCGTTGCCAGGAACAGCGACTTCGCCTGGTTTGCCGCCTCCGCCTCCGACCGCGCCGTCTCCGCCGCCTCGCGCGCCGCCACGAGGTCGCGCGTGCGCTCCGCCACCTGCCGTTCCAGGCTGCGGTTCAGTTCGGTCAGTTCCTCGTACAGGTGGACGTTGTCGAAGCCGATGGCGACCTTGGCGCAGAACACCTCCAGCAGCCGACGCTCGTCCGCCGTCAGCGCCCGCCCATGGCCGAGATAGACCGCGGTGTCGTGGTGCCGGGTGGCGGAGCGGAAGACCAGAACGCTGTGGCCGCGTTCGTACCGGTTGCGTCCGTCGGCCAGCGCCGCCGTCACCGCCTGGACCGCGTCGGGCGGCAGGGCGAGGAACAGCGGCGTCCCCTCCATCCCGACATGGCAGCCGGCGCCGCCGAGCACCAGCGGCTCCGCCGGCCGCGGCCCGTCGGTCAGGCGGCTGACCAGAGCCACACCATCGCCGGGCGGGCAGACGCCGACGATTTGCGCCACGGCATGGCGCACGAACTCCGCCATCGTCCGCTTGCCCAGCAGGGTGGACGAGGAATCGAGGATGCGCTCCAACCCCTCGCGGTGGTCCTCGATGGCGGTGATGTCCTGGTAGCCGCGGAGCGCGGCGACGACGGAGGTGAACAGCTTCTGCGCCGTCAGCTCCGTCTTCGATTTGTAGTCGTTGATGTCGTAGCTGAGGATGACGTCGCGTTCCGGCGCCTGCCCCGGCTGGCCGGTGCGCAGGATGATGCGCACACGGCGGTTGCTCAGTTCATTGCGGATGTAGCGGACCAGGCGCAGGCCGGCATCGTCGGATTCCATCACGACGTCCAGCAGGATCACCGCGATGGCGGGGTTGTCGCGCAGAACCCCGCGCGCCTCCGCCGCGGTGGCGGCCGACAGGAACTGCGCAGGACGACCTTCGAAGGCGAAGCCGCGCAGCACCATCTTGGTGGTGGCGTGGATGGCGGGGTCGTCGTCGACGATCAGGATCAGCCAGGGTTCGACCGGTTC
Source organism: Azospirillum oryzae (assembly GCF_008364795.1). GTDB lineage: Bacteria > Pseudomonadota > Alphaproteobacteria > Azospirillales > Azospirillaceae > Azospirillum > Azospirillum oryzae. The sequence continues at coordinate 1,081,921 of NZ_VTTM01000001.1, forward strand.
GGCAGCCTCGGCCGCCATCTCGACGGCGGGTTCCTCCTCCGCGAACAGGAATTCGTCGCTCATCACGGTCCCCCGGCGAAACAACCACGCATTTTCCACCCCGGCGCGCGGGCGACCTTACCATATGTCGGGGAATGGCCGCCAGTTCGGCCCCCGGCAGGCACCATCAGGTGATGCCTACAGGTGGAAAGGGTGGATTTGCCGGGCGGCAGCCGCCATGGTGGCGCCGTTTTCCATCGCGCATGTGCCGTCATGAACCTGCTTGCCTGCATCCACGACAAGGCCCCGCTGATCGAGGCGCGGGATCCCGACCTGGGCGACCTGTTCCCGCCGGGCTTCCTCGACCTGTACGAGGTGCACAGCTACCGCAATGCGGCGCGCATCCTGGCCCATGCCTGCACGGCAGAGTTCCGCGAGATCACCGAACGGCTGATGGAGTTCCGCATCCGCACCGAGGACATCGTGGCGTCGGGCGGCAACAAGTCGCAGATCGCCAAGACGATGGAGCGGATGCTGAACCCGTTGGGCTGGAACGAGACGCGCATCCGCGGCGACCTGTTCATCACCAAGATGATCGTGACGCACGAGGAGAAACGCCGCGTCGCCGGCAAGAACCGCGGCCAGACGGTGACCGAACAGCGCCAGCGCGAGGAGCTGTACAAGGTCAACGGCTTCATCGACGGGCACAAGATCGACTTCGTGAAGGAGCGCGTGTCCTTCGACCTGGAATGGAACAGCAAGGACCAGACCTTCGACCGCGACCTCTACGCCGCCCGAACCTTCTATGAATGCGGCATCATCAATGCCGGCGTGCTGCTGACCCGCAGCGCCGAACTGATCCCGCTGTTCACCGAGGTGGCGCGGCGGGTGGAGATGAAGAACTTCCAGAACAAATACGGCGCCAGCACCACCTGGATGAAGAAACTGCTCTACCGCCTGGACGCCGGCCGCGGCGGCGGCTGCCCGGTGCTGGCGCTCGGCATCCGCCCGGCGGTGGTGTCCGATTTCGAGGACTGGAAGGACAGTCACCCGGTCGTCCGCCAGACGGCCACCTTCGACGTCGACACCGGGGCGGAGGATGAGGACGATTTGTGGTGAGGGCGCTGCGGCTGCCCCCACCCTTCAGGCGAACTTCCGGTCGGTCAACAGCAGGCGCACCGCGAAGCCGAGGAACAGCACGCCGGCGATGCCGTCCATCACCGTCCGCACCCGCGGGCTGGACAGCACCCGCCGCGCGGCCCCGGCGCTGAGTGCGGCGATGCCGACCAGATAGGCGCCGCCCAGCACCGAGATGATGTTGCCGAGGATGAAGGTCTGCAGCGCCACATGGCCCAAGTGCGGGGCGATGAACTGCGGCACGAAGGCCAGTTGGAACAGGATGATCTTCGGGTTCAGCAGGTTGGTCAGCAACGCCTGGACGAAGACGCGGGCCGCAGGCGCCGGGGCCGGAGCCTCGACCACGACCGCGGGCTCGGCGGCGCGGCTGGTCCAGACGCTCCACAGCGACCGCAAACCGATCCAGGCCAGATAGGCACCGCCGGCATAGCGCAGCAGATCGAACAGCGATGCCGACGCCGCGATGAGGGCGGAGATCCCGGCGGCGGCCAGCAGCGAATGGACGGTGTTGCCGACGCAGATGCCCACCGTCGCCACCACCCCGGCCTGCCGGCCGTCGGCGATGCTGCGGGTCAGCACCAGAAGCGAGTCCGGTCCCGGCGCCAGAACCAGGACGCAGACGGCGACCACATAGAGTTGCAGCAGATGGAGGTCGAGCGGCAGGGCCATCGCGGGCGAACCTTGAAGGACGGTGGAGCGGGCGTTCAATCCGGCCAGCGGCGGTGGATCCACAGCCATTGCGCCGGCTTGTCGCGGATCCAATCCTCCAACAGACGGTTCAGCCGTTCCATCACAATTCGCGCATCCGCATTGCGATCGCCGCTGGTCGGGTATTCCTCCGGCGGCAGGACGGTGACGCGGAAATGCGCGCCCTCCAGCCGTTCCGTCCGTGCCGGGCACAGCGGCAACTGCATCTTCATGCCGAGGACGGCGGCGGCCGGCGCGGTCATGGCGTCGCGGCCGAAGAAGGGGACGGGAATGCCGTCGTTCATCTTCTGGTCGATCAGCATGCCGACATGGCCGCCCTTGGTCAGGTGACGCAGCAGGATCCTGGCACCGTCCGGCCCCTTGGGGATCTGCATGCCGGTCGCCGCCCCGCGCAACTTCACCAGCAGGTCGCCGACGATCGGGTTGTTGGGCGCACGATAGACCACGCCCACCTCCAGCCCGAGCAACCGGGCAACGACCGACTGCACCTCCCAGTTCGCCAGATGGCCGGAGACCAGGATGCCGGCCTTGCCGTCCTCGCGCAGTGCGTCGACATGCTCGATCCCGACCAGTTCCACCCGCTCGCGGCCGATCTGTTCCAGATGCGGGTATTCGGCGATGGTGCGGCCCAGATTGTCCCACATGCCGCGCAGGATCGCGTCGATCTCCGCCCTGCCCTTCTCCGGGAAGGCCCGCGTCAGGTTGCGCCGCGCGCGGGCGCTGTTGGGCAGCCACGGGCCCGCCGTCCGTCCGATCCAGCCGCCGAGCGCCGACGCGCGGTCCAGCGACAGCGCGCGGAACAGCCCGCAGACGCCGTAGACCAGCACCGCCTCCAGCGGATAGCCGATGCGGCGCGTCAGCCATCGCTGCAACGGGCTACGCGGCTTGGCCATCTGGGCTTCCTTTCTGCAACAGATGCGTCAGCAGCGTGGAGAGCGCCCGCTCGTCGGCCCAGCGCACCGACACCGGCAGGACGGCGACCATCGCCCGCAGGTTCTGCGGCAGGCGCACGGCATCCTTGGCGGTGGTGACGGGCAAGGCGCCCAGCGCCGCGGCGCGGTCGATCAGGGCCGCCACCTCGGCCGGACGGTAGGGGTGGTGATCGGCGAAGGACACCCGCCCGACCACGCGGGCGCCGAGCGCCTCCAGCGTGGCGAAGAACTTCTCCGGCCGGCCGATGCCGGCGAAGGCCAGGACGTCGCGTCCGGCCAGCCGGGCGGCGGCTGCGGGTTCGGGCTCCAGCCGCGCCGCCAGCACCGGCCGCCCGCCGGCCAGCGCCGCCAGACCGTGGCGGTCCTCGCCCAGGATCACCAGCGCGTCGGCGCGGGCGAGGCCGTCGGCCACCCGCTCGCGCAGCGGACCGGCCGGCACCAGGCGGCCGTTGCCGAAACCGACCGCGCCGTCGGCGACGATCAGAGCCAGATCCTTATGCAGGGCCGGGTTCTGGAACCCGTCATCCATGACGATGGCCCCGGCCCCGGCGGCCACCGCGCGCTCGGCGCCCGCCAGCCGGTCGTGCGCCACCCAGCAGGGAGCCGCCCCCGCCAGCAGCAGAGCCTCGTCGCCGACATCGGCGGCACCGTGGCGGCCGGGGTCGACCGCCAGCGGACCGGCCTCCCGACCGCCATGGCCGCGGGTCAGCGCATGGACGGCGATCCCGCGGGCCTGCAGCGCCGCGATCAGCGCCAGCCCGACCGGCGTCTTGCCCGCGCCGCCCGCCACCAGATTGCCGACACAGGCCACCGGAACGCCGACCCGGCGCGGAACCGTTCCGGCGATGCGCCGCCGCCCAGCCAGCCCATAGAGCGCCCCCAGCGGCGCCAGCAGGGTGGAGGCAAGGCCGGGCGGCCGATACCAGAAGGCAGGGGTCTTCACGGCTCCGCGTCCCCTCAGGCGGCGGTTCGGATGCCGGCGGCGCCCAACACCGGGGACAGCGCCCCCAACGCCCGGTCGATGATCCGCCGGTTGTCCGCCGTCACCCGCGCTGCCCCCGCGACGATGCGTTCGCGCGCCCGGTCGTCGGTCAGCAGCCGCCGGGCCTCGCGGGTCAGCGCATCGCCGTCCGCGACCGGCAGGGCGCCGCCGGCGGCCTCCAGCATGTGGGTGATCTCGCCGAAATTGAACATGTGCGGGCCGTAGAGCACCGCGCAGCCCAACTGCGCCGGCTCCACCGGGTTCTGCCCGCCATGGGGAATGAAGGAGCCGCCCATGCACACCACCGGCGCGGCACGGTAGAACAACCCCAGCTCGCCCATGGTGTCGGCGATGTAGACGGCATGCTCCGGTCCCGGCAGCCGATGCCCGGCCGTGCGCTGCAGAACCGTCAATCCGCGCGCCCGCATCAGCTCGGCGATGGCGTCACCGCGATGGGCATGGCGCGGCACGATGACGGTCAGCAGGCCGGGCAGAGCCGGCGCCAGCGCGGCATGGACCGCCGCGGCGATCTCGTCCTCCCCCGGGTGGGAGCTGGCGAGCAGCCAGACGGGGCGGCCGGCCAGGGATGCCCGCAGCGGCTCCATCACGTCGGACGCGGCGGGAGGCGGCTCGGCGGAGAATTTCAGGTTGCCGACGCTGGCGACGCCGGAGGCCCCCAGCCGGCGCAGTCGCTCCGCATCGCCCTCCGTCTGTGCCAGCGTGACCTGGAAGGTGGACAGCAGGCCGCCGATCAGGCCGGGCGCGTTGCGCCACCGCGAGAAGCTGCGTTCGGACATGCGGGCGTTGACCAGCGCGGCCGGGATCGAGCGGGCACGGATGCCGGCCAGCAGGTTCGGCCAGATCTCCGATTCGGTCCACAGCACCGCGTCGGGCCGCCAATGGTCGAGGAAGCTGTCGACCGCACCCGGCAGATCGACCGGCACATATTGATGGATGGCGCGCTCCGGCAGCCGCCGCCCCATCAGCTCGGCCGAGGTGACGGTGCCCGTGGTCATCAGCACGGTCAGGTCGGGCGCGCTGTCCAGCAGCCGGCCGACCAGCACCAGGACCGAATTCGCCTCCCCCACGCTGGCCGCGTGAATCCAGGCCAGAGGACCGGCCGGCCGGGCGCGCGAGGCCATGCCGAACCGCTCCGCCTGACGGGCGGGGTCCTCCTTGCCGGCAGCGCGGCGGCGGTCGAGATAGAGGCGCACCGCCGGCCCGGCGACGGTCGTCAGGCCACGGTAGAGGGATTGCAGCATCGAGGCCCAAAACAGGAGACGTACGACAACGGGCGCGTTGCCGGTCCCCCTGATACGGAACACCGGCGACGCGCCCGGCGGCACCTTAGCACGCGGCAACCATTCCGTAACAGGGGCCGGTGGAACCCGCGTCCCTCCTTACCGCTCCGCCAGCGCCAGCTTGGCGCCCAGCGCCGCGAAGGCGGCGGCGAAGCTGCGGCGCATCCAGGCCATCACCCGCGGGCGGGAGACCACCTGATCGCGCACCGCGGCGGCGAACAGGCCGTAGACGACGAAGACCGCGAAGGTCAGCGCCATGAACACGCCGCTGAGTTCCAGCATGCGGGCGAGCGGCTGCGGGTCGGCGTCGTTGACGAACTGAGGCAGGAAGGCCAGGAAGAAGATCGACAGCTTCGGGTTCAGCACGTTGACCAGCACCGCCCGCAGGATCATCCGCCCGGCTGAACGCTTCGTCCTGTCCGCCGTCTCGTCCGTCTCGACGCTCAGCGCCCCCTGCTCCTTCAGCGTCGCCCAGGCCATGTAGAGCAGATAGAGCACGCCCAGGATCTTCAGCCCCTGGAACGCCACCGCGCTGGTGTGCAGCAGGGCGGCCAACCCCAGCACCGCCGCCGCCATGTGCGGCACGATCCCCAGCGTGCAGCCGAAGGCCGTCACCGCGCTGGCCCGCGCGCCATGCGACAACCCCGCCGCCAGCGTGAGCAGCACCCCGGTTCCGGGCGAGGCGACGACGATCAGGGAGGTGATGAGGAATTCGGGGGTCATGGTCGGGAACCTCGCGTCGGAGTGGCGATCCGGCGAAATGGAACCATGGCACCCGTCCTTCGCCAAGCGGATTGCTGTCACCCCTTCACGTAAACGGCCGTAGGTTCGACAAAAACTGTTCGGCCGACCGGCGCCAGGAATAGCCCAGCGCATAGTCCCGGCAGGTCTGCGCCGGGATCGCCAGCGCGCCTTCCACCGCCCGCTTCAGATCCTCGTCCAGGCAGCCGGCACCGGAGCCGTCGACCACGTCCAGCGGTCCCGGCACCGGATAGGCCGCCACCGGCACGCCGGACGCCAGCGCCTCCAGCAGGACCAACCCGAAGGTGTCTGTGCGCGACGGGAATACGAAGACGTCGGCCGCCGCGTAATGCTTCGCCAGATCCTCGCCATGCTTGGCGCCGACCCAGTGGACGCCGGGGTATTTGCGCTGCAACTCCTCCCGCGCCGGGCCGTCGCCGACCACCACCTTGGTGCCGGGCAGGTCGAGGCGCAGGAAATCCTCCAGGTTCTTTTCCACCGCGACGCGGCCGACATACATCGACACCGGGCGCGGCAGATCGAGGAAGCCCTTGTCGCGGGGCCGGAACAGCTCGGTATCGACGCCGCGGGTCCAGCGGCGGATGTTGGCGAAGCCGCGGTGCGTCAACGCGTCCTCGATGGTCTGGGTTGCCACCATCACCGCCGAGGACGGCTTGTGGAACCGGCGGACCACCGCATAGGACAAGGCCAGCGGGATCGGCGCGCGGTCGCGCACATATTCGGGAAAGCGCGTGTGGTAGGCGGTGGTGAAGGGCTTGCCATGCTTCAGGCAATAGGATCGCGCGGCGAATCCCAGCGGCCCTTCGGTGGCGATGTGGATGCAGTCGGGCCGCATGCCCTCGATCATCGCCCACAGCCGCCGCTTCGCCCCTAGCGCCAGCCGGATTTCCGGGTATGTCGGCATCGGCAGGGTGCGGAAGCGGTCGGGGCCGATCACCTCGACGCTGTGCCCCATCGCCTCCAGCTCATCGCGCACGGTGCCGATGGTGCGCACGACGCCGTTCACCTGCGGGTGCCAGGCGTCGCTGACGATCAGGATGTTCACGCCGCTTCCCGTTCCTTCGCCGTGACCTTGCCCGCACTGGGACCAGGGGCCGGCAGCCGCTGCGCCATGACCTCCGTCCAGTGGATGATCTCCAGCGCGCCGCTGTCGTGCTCGACCAAGGCGGTACAGGACTCGACCCAATCGCCGTCGTTGCAATAGAGGATTCCTTCGATATCGCGCATCTCGGCGGTGTGGATGTGGCCGCAGACGACCCCGTCGACCTTGCGGCGGCGGGCTTCCTCGCCCAGGGCCTCTTCGTATTTGCCGATGAACTCGACCGCGGTCTTGGCCTTGTGCTTCAGATAGGCCGACAGCGACCAGTAGCTGAAGCCCAGCTTGCGCCGGACCCAGTTGAACAGCGTGTTGACGTGCAGCAGCGTGACATAGGCGTGGTCGCCCAGCAGGGCCAGCCACTTGGCGTAGCGCACCACCGCGTCGAACTTGTCGCCGTGGGTGATCAGCAGGCGCCGGCCGTCGGCGGTGGTGTGGACCCATTCGTCCACCACATGCACCCCGCCGAACTGCAGCCCGACATAATCGCGCGCCGCCTCGTCATGGTTGCCGGGGATGTAATAGACCTCCACACCCTTGCGGGCGCGGCGCATGATCTTCTGCACCACGTCATTGTGCGCCTGCGGCCAGTACCAGCTTTTCTTCAGCCGCCAGCCGTCGACGATGTCGCCGACCAGGAACAGGTGATCCGATTCGGTGTGTTTCAGGAAATCGAGAAGCAGCTCCGCCTGACAGCCGCGCGTTCCAAGATGAACGTCGGATATCCAAATGCTGCGGTAGCGCTTGACCGCTGGGACGGCGTCCATCTTCCGCTCCGTCGTCGCCATGGCCGGTGGCCATCAAGACAACTGCCGTATAAAGGAAAGCGGCATACCTTGACAATGATTTGGAACACCCGCACCTATTCGTCACGGATATTTTGCCTACCGTCATCATTCTTCATTTTTATTGAAACGGAACCGCCGTTAATTCTTCACGGTTCTGCAACAGAAGGCGCCTCACGCGCCGGTCAGGGAGAGCGAATCGGTGCGCGACACGGTGCTGATGGACGAGAGCCCGGCGGCTGGCGCCGGCGATGGCGAGGGCGCGGCGATCGAGGTGCGACGGCTGCTGGTGATCCACAACCCGACGGCCGGCGGGCGGCGGGCGCGGCGGCTGTGCGCGGTGGTCTCCCGGCTGGAGGCGCGCGGGGTGAGCGTCGCCGTCAGGCCGACGGGCAAGCGCGGCGATGCCGAGGCCTTCGCCCGCGAGGCCGATCCCGCCGACATCGATGCGGTGGTGGCGGCCGGCGGCGACGGCACCATCAACGAGGTCATCAACGGGCTGGCGGTCCATGCCGACGCGGGCCGGTCGCTCCCGCTCGGCATCGTGCCGATGGGCACCGCCAACGTGCTGGCCGCCGAGCTGGGCCTGACGATGGCCCCGGAGCGCATCGCCGCGGCGATCGCCGGCGGGCGGCGGACGATGATCTGGCCGGCGCTCGCGAACGGGAGGGTGTTCTCGTTGATGGCCGGGGTCGGGCTGGACGCGCGGGTGGTGGAGCGGGTCGACCCACGGGTGAAGCGGCTGATCGGCAAAGGCGCCTATGTGGCGGAAACGCTGGTGCAGCTGGCGACGCGGCCGGACCACCGCTATCGCGTGACGCTGGACGAGGGCGACGGCTGGGACGATCCGCAGGAGGTGGCCTCTGTGATCGTCGCCAAGGGGCATTTCTACGGCGGCCGGTTCATCTGCGCGCCGGATGCGCGGCTGACGGAACCGGAGCTGCATGTCTGCCTGTTCCCGCGCGGCGGGCGGCTGAACGCGCTGCGCTATGTCTGGGGCGTCACCGCCGGACGGCTGGCCCGCTTTCCGGAGTATCGCGTGGTGACGGCGAAGCGGGTGCGGATCGAAGGACCGGCGGGCGACGGGCTGTTCGCCGACGCGGTGCAGGGCGACGGCGACGTGCTGGCGCGGCTGCCTGTCGAGATCACGCTGGCGGGGTGGCGGTTGCCGGTGCTGGCGGGATGAGAGCCAATCACCGTGAGGGTGGCAGGCCCCTCGCCGCCCTCGCCTGCTCCTGCAACGCGACGTAATGGTGCCAGACCAGCCGCGCCGCCAGCGAGCGGTGGGGCCGCCACGGCTCCGCCACCTCGATCAGCTGCTTCGCCGTCGGCTTGTCGGCCCAGCCCTTCAGCCGCTGAACGCCAAGCTGGATCGCCAGATCGCCGATCGGCCAGATGTCCGGCCGGTCGAGCGTGGTCATCAGATAGACCTCGGCACTCCAGCGGCCGATGCCCTTCAGCGCGACGAGCTGGGCAATCGCCTCCTCGTCGGACAGGTCATGGATGATGTCGAAATCGAGCCGGCCGCTCGCCACCGCCTCGGCGAGGCCGCGGGCATAGCCGATCTTCTGGCGGGAGAAGCCGCAAGCGCGCAAGCTTTCGTCGTCCAGCGCCAGGATGGTGTCGGGCGTAACCACGCCGCCCAGCCGGTCCTGCAGCTTGGCCCACAAGGCCAGCGCCACCTTGGTGGAGAGCTGCTGCTCCATCACCATGCGCAGCAGGCCGACGAAGCCGGTCGGACGGGTGAAATCGCGGATCACCGGGCCGCCGACGCGCAGGCATTCGGCAAAGATGGGGTCGAGCGCAGCCAGATGTTCAACGCTCATCGGCCGCGCTCCACTCCAAAAAAACGCTCAATCAAGGCTGCCGGTGGATCAGGCCACCAGCTCGATGGCGTAGTCCTCGATCACGGTGTTGGCGAGCAGCTTGCTGCACATCGCCTCGACCTCCTTGCGGGCGGTCGCCTCGTCGGTGCTCTTGAGCTGCAGCTCGATCACCTTGCCGGCGCGGACGTCCTCGACGCCGTCGAAGCCCAGCGTGTGCAGCGCGTGCGCGATGGCCTTGCCCTGGGGGTCGAGAACGCCGCGCTTGAGGGTGACGTGAACCTTGGCCTTCATCGGATGTCCGCTCGCTTTACGGTGTTGGGTGGAGGGGGTGGTTGCTGTAGGGGGGTCACTGGATGGTCTTGGGACCCTTGACGTCGCTCGGCCCGCCTTCCGGCAGGATGCCGAGGCGCCGCGCGACCTCCTGATAGGCCTCCTCGACACGGCCCAGATCCTGACGGAACCGGTCCTTGTCGAGCTTCTCGTTGGTCTTGACGTCCCACAGGCGGCAATTGTCGGGGCTGATCTCGTCCGCCAGGACGATCCGCATCTCCTCGTTCTCCCACAGCCGGCCGAATTCCAGCTTGAAATCCACCAGCTTGAGCCCGATGCCGAGGAAGAGGCCGGACAGATAGTCATTCACGCGGAGCGACAGCGCGACCATGTCGTCGAGATCCTGCGGAGCCGCCCAGCCGAAGGCGGTGATGTGCTCCTCCGAGACCATCGGGTCGTTCAGCTCGTCCGACTTGTAGTAATACTCGATGATCGACCGCGGCAGCGGCGTGCCTTCGGGAATGCCGAAGCGGCGCGACAGGCTGCCGGCGGCGACATTGCGGACGACGACCTCGATCGGGATGATCTCGACCTCGCGCACAAGCTGCTCGCGCATGTTCAGGCGGCGCATGAAGTGCGTGGGCACGCCGATCTCGGACAGCCGGCTCATCAGATACTCGGAGATGCGGTTGTTCAGCACCCCCTTGCCGGTGATGACGCCCTTCTTCTGGTTGTTGAAGGCGGTGGCGTCGTCCTTGAAGTACTGCACCAGGGTGCCCGGCTCCGGCCCTTCGAAGAGTACCTTGGCCTTGCCTTCGTAGATGCGCCGGCGTCGTGTCATCGCATGATCGTCCAAATACGTAAGGACCGGTCAAGCGAGCTTGCCGGCCCAGGAATGTGCCAGAGTGATATAGCAAGCCGGGTGCACGAACACAACGACGGGGGCGGGAGGGCAGGATTGTGCGGTCGCCTCCTCACAGCTCCACCGGCGCATAGTCCACCGCATGCGGGCGGCCGGGGGCGAAGTGCCAGATCGGGTTCAGGTCGGGCCTTTCCACCCGCGGCACCGCCAGCAGGGAACTGGACGAGGTGCCGAAGCCGCTCGGCAGCAGGAAGTCCATGGCGCCGCGCTCGTCCGGCGTGCCCTCCCAGATGCGGCTGCCCATCAACTCCGGCCAGCCGCCCCAGGCGAAGGACTCCGCGTCGGGGGTGTCGGTTGTCGGAGGCACCGCATGCTCGAACAGCGGGCGGTAGAAGGCGGTGCGCGGGTCCTGCGGGTCGTCCAGTTCGAAGGCGGTCAGCATGTGGACGCCGGCGGGGATCGACGACACCTCCGGCCGGTGGCGCGGGTTGGCGCCGCGGTGGACGACCAGATAGGCGTCGCGGTTGTCGGCGATCACCAGATTGAATGGGCGATAGGCACGGATGTCGAGATCGGCGAAGCTGCGCGCGGCATCGGCGGCGTCGGCATGGTCCAGCGCGTCCAGCACCAGTTCGCCGCGCGACCGCTTGCCGGCCTCCGGCCCCAGCGTGCCGAAGCGGTTGAGGATGACCGCCACCACACCCTCGTCGTTCAGACCCATCCAGGAGCCGCCGGCCAGCTCGTCCAGTCCGGCGACCACATTCGGCCGGTCGGGCCAATGGCGGGCGGGCGGAAGCCAGGGGCGTCCCGTCATCTCGTCACGGTTTCCGGCGACGACCAGCGGCCAGGTTGCGTCGGGTCGCCGCAGGAGGATCACGCTGCACATGCGATGCCTTGTCTTTTGTGGTGCCCAAGGGTATCCCGCCGCCCGAGGAAACTCTGCAGAATATCCGCGGCTGCGATGCGGCGGGGCAGTGACGACAACCGCTTCCGGGCTATATAATCATTGTAAACGGGAGCGAAACCAATAAGGAGCCTGGGTCCCCATGACGACCTTCGACGACCGCGAAAAGGCCTTCGAGAACAAGTTTCAGCACGACGAGGACCTGCTCTTCCGCATCCGCGCCCGGCGCGATCGGCTGGCCGGCGAGTGGGCCGCCGACCTGATGGGGCTGTCCGGAGCGGAGGCCGAGGCCTATGCCCGCCAGATCGTGGACACCGACATAGCCACCCTCGGACCGCACGACATCCGGGACAAGCTGTGCTCCGACCTGCACGCCCGCGGAGTCGACATCTCCGATCACCGGGTGGAAAAGCAGATGGCGCATTTCCTGGACGTCGCGCGCGAGCAGATCCATCGGGCCTGAATAGCAAGGCCGCCTTTGTCGCGGTCCTCGCGGACCCGCCGCCACACGCCGTTGCGGCGGGCCGCCTACTCCGCCGCGCGGTGCAGGACACGCTGGCCCGCATAATCGGCGATGCGGCGGATCAGCGTGTCGATCTCGCCCTTCAGCCGGGCGAAGCCGTCGTGGCGTTCCAGCGTCTCCTCGTTCATGTAGAGGCGGCGGTTGATCTCCAGCTGGATCGAATGACGGCCGCGCGCCGGATCGCCGTAGCGCGCCAGCAGTTCCACCCCCTTATAGGGATCGTTGATCGCCACCGGATGCCCGAAGCCGCGCAGGGTCTCCGCCACCAGCCGGACGAATCCCGGCTCGCTGGTGGTGCCGTCGCGGTCGCCGATGACGAAATCCACCGCCAGCGGGTCGCGCCCGTCCGGCCGCAACGAGGACGGCATGGAATGGCAGTTGACGTGCCACACCGCGCCGAACCGCTCCGCCAGACCATCCAGCGCGAGCCGCATCTGGGCGTGGTAGGGCCGGTAATAGCGGTCGATGCGGTCGGCAACCACCGACGCCGGCAGCTTCCCGTCATAGAGCGGCACGCCCGGCCGCAGCATGCTGCGGATCAGCCCCATGCCCAGCGTGCTGCGCGGCGTCGGCCGCAGCGGCGCCGGCCAGTCGCCGTCGATCAGCGCCGGGTCGATGTCGTCGACGGCGCGGTTCACGTCGATGCAGGTGCGGGGAAACAGCGCGCACAGCAGGGTGGCGCCATGGTCGGGCGCCGTGGCGAACAGCTCCTCCACATGGGTGTCCTCACCCTGGCGCAGCAGGGGATGCGGACAGATCACCCGGAAATCGGCGGGATAGAGGCTGCCGCTGTGCGGCGAATCGAACAGCACCGGAAGGCGCCGGCCGACCGGGTCGTTGCGGACAAGAACGTCATCGATCACGAAGCTCATCGACCGGCCCCGGCCAGACGCCCCGATGGAGACATCGGCAAGTTCGATTCCCGCCAGTTAAATTGCCGCAAGTTCAACCGCCGACCTTATCAAGCCAGACAATCCTATAACCCATGCGTCAAGCCTCAGTCGACGGCAATTCGTCATGATCCTGCCATGCCGCCGCAACATCGCACCACACGCATCAGCCAAAAAAACCGCCCTACCCAACTGGCCCGCACTGGCGCGGACTCGCTTGGTTCGTCATACTGATTGGAGCGCCCACCGCTGGCGAGCTTGCCGCTTGACCGACCCGCTCTTCGCCCCCGTCGAACTCTCCCCGCCGGACATCGCGCCCCACCGGCGCGGCAACACCGGCATCGACCACGTCACCAGCCTGTCGGCGGCAGAGCCGGGGCCGCATGTGGTGCTGAACGCGCTCGTCCACGGCAACGAGCTGTGCGGCGCCATCGCCCTGGATGCGCTGCTGCGGATGGGTCTGCGGCCGACGCGCGGACGGCTGACCTTCGTCTTCGCCAACACCGCCGCCTACGCCACCTTCGACCGCCAGAACCCCTATGCCTCGCGCTATCTGGACGAGGATTTCAACCGGCTGTGGTCGCCGGAGCATCTGGACGGCCGGCGCGACAGCGTGGAACTGCGGCGCGCCCGTGTCCTGCGACCGGTCTACGAGTCGGCGGACCTGCTGCTCGACCTGCATTCGATGACGGCGGACACCGCGCCGCTGACCCTGTGCGGCCGGACCACGCGCGGGCGCGACCTTGCGCTCGGCCTCGGCTATCCGGCCTGGGTGGTGGCGGACGGCGGCCATGCCGGGGGCAAGCGGCTGATCGATTACGGCAGCTTCGCCGAGCCGGAGGGGTCACACACCGCCATCCTGGTCGAATGCGGCCAGCATTGGCGGACCGAGACCGCGACGGTCGCGCTGGAAAGCTGCCTGCGCCTGCTTCTCGGACTGGAGATGATCGATCCGCCACTGAACGGCCCCCGCCTGCGCCCGCGCGCCGATCCGCAGCGGGTGGTCGAGGTCACCGACGCCGTCACCGCGTCCAGCGAGCGGTTCCGCTTCACCGCCCCCTTCGTCGGCATGGAGGTGATCGGCCGCGCCGGCACCGTCATCGGCTGGGACGACGGGCGCGCGATCCTGACGCCCTATGACGACTGCGTCCTCATCATGCCCGCCCGCCGGGTGAAAGCCGGCCAGACGGCGGTGCGGCTGGGGCGGATCGTCGGCTAAGCGGTGGGGCTAACGAATGGGAGTGCGGACGGGGTGAGCGCCCGCCCCCTCACTTCGCCGCCGGCTTGCCCTTCGTCCAGGTCGCATTCGCGGCGAACAGCGGCACGGTGGAGATCGAGGTCTTGGCCGAGGCGTCCTTCACCTGTCGGCTGTACACCACATAAACCAGCGTGTCGTTCGGCCGGTCGTAGATGCGGCGAATGGCGATCGACTTGAAAATCAGGCTCTTCCGTTCGGAGAAGACCTCCTCCCCCTTCTGCGACAACTCGATGTCGCCGACGGTCACCGGGCCGGTCTGACGGCAGGCGATGGAGGCGTTGGACGGGTCCTCGAACCAGTTGCCCTTGCTCAGCCGGTCGATCAGGCTGCGGTCGAAATCGACCAGATGGCAGGTGATTCCCTTCACCTTGGGATCCTCGATCGCCTGGATCTCCAACCCGTTGCCGGTCCAGTCGTTGGAGAAGCGGCCGACCACCTCGTCGGCCGCCGCTGTGCGCAGCGGGAGCGCGGCGGTCAGCAGGCCCAGAACCAAAAGGCCGGCGGAAGCGTTCATCAGGGGAAACGGGCTGCGCATCTCGATCGGGTCTCCGGCAAGGACGGGCGGGGACCGCAGGATGCGCGGCCCGAAAAACACTCCCCTAGATCGGAGGGTCGGGCGCCGCCGTCAAGCGCCTCCCTCCGGAGGTCCGGCCACCGCGATGACAGACCGCAGCCCGCTCGCCTCGCTTCCCCCCGCCCCCGAGGCCCCGCTTGCCGGCACGCCGGAACCGGCGACCGAACCGTTGCCCGGACCCGGCCACCGCCGCGATCCGCTGACCATCGCCGCCGTCGGCCTGTTCGTCATCGCCGTGCTGTTCACGCTCTATTTCGGGCGCGACGTCCTGCTGCCGATCATGCTGGCGCTGATCCTGAGCTTCCTGCTGCGCCCGCTGGTCCGCGCGCTCTATCGCGTCGGTATGCCCGAGGGGATCGGCGCCGCCGTCATGGTCGTCATGCTGTTCGGCGGCGTGCTGCTGGCGGTCTATACCCTGTCCGCCCCGGCGGCGGAGTGGGTGAACCGCATGCCGCGGGTCCTGCATGAGCTGGAGTTCAAGCTGGGCGACATCCGCGCCGGCATCGACCGCGCCCGCGAAGCCTCCCGGCAGATCGAGCAGATCACCAAGGAAACCGGCAGCGACGGGCCGGTGCGCGAAGTGGTGGTGCGCGGTCCGACCCTGATGGAACAGGCGGTCAGCCAGGTCGAATCGGTTCTCGCCAATGTCGTGATCCTGCTGGTGCTGCTTTATTTCTTCCTCGCCCGTGGCCGCCATTCGCTGGAGGCGCTGATCGGCACCATGCGCAACGTCGATGACCGCGTGCATTACGCCATGGTCGCGGCGACGCTTCAGCAGAACATCGCCGCCTATCTGCTGACCATCACCGTCATCAACGCGGTGCTGGGGCTGGCGACCGGGCTGGTGATGTGGATGTGGGGGCTGCCGAACCCGGCGTTGTGGGGAGTGATGGTGGCGCTGGCCAACTACATCCCCTTCATCGGCCCGGCGGTGATGACCGGCGTGTTCTTCCTGGTGTCGGTCCTGACCTTCGACAGCCTCGGCACCATCATCCTGCCGCCCCTGTCCTTCGTGGCGCTGACGACGATCGAGGGCAATTTCCTCACCCCCATGATCGTCGGCCGCCGGCTGTCGCTGAACCCCATCGCGGTGTTCGTGTCGATCCTGTTCTGGGGCTGGCTGTGGGGCATTCCCGGCGCGCTGCTGGCCGTGCCGATCCTGGCGATCCTGAAGATCCTGTTCGACGCGCACGAGCCGCTGAAGCCGGTGGGCGCGCTGCTGGGGGATTGAGGGACGCCTTCGCGTCCTCACGCCATTGACGCCAGCGGCAGGTTGACCAGCAGGTTCTGCGGCTTCAGCTTCAGCCGCCGCCCTTCCGTCATCGCCAGCCCCAGATAGACCGGCCGGCCGGCGAGGTCGGGACGCATGGCGGCGGGGTCGGCGAAGTCCAGGCGGAACAGGGCGAGGACGCGGGCCAGCCGGTCCTCCCCCACCTCCACGCCGTTATACAGGTCGTTGAGGATCGCGGATGCTGCGCTGTCGAGCCCGACATGCCAGACCCAGCGGTCGTCGCGGATGTTCTGCACCGGCTGGATGCCGACCGTCACGCCCAGGAAATGCCCGACCCACGCCTCCAGCACGCGGGCCAGCGCGTCCAGCCCGGCGGCGGCGAAGGTGATGTCCAGCACGGTGTCGTGCCGGGCGTCGCGGCCCCAATAGAGCGGGTGGTTGGTCTCGTCCAGGATGTCCAGTTCGACGCTGCGGGGCGCCGTGCCGGCCTCCACCACCAGACGGCCGAGCGAACCGAAGCCGCCGGAGGCCGCCATCGTCTCCACCGTCTCGGAATCGGCGACGCGGACGCGACCATCCTCCACCGACACCGTCTGTTCGCGGAAGAACAGTTCCCCGGCCCGCGCGCGCAGGCCCGACGGCGTTTCATCCAGGATGCCGCGCAGGATGGCATGGACCAGCTGGTCGATGAACAGGGCGGGCACCCCGCGGGCACCCTCGCGGAACAGGCGGATGTAGCAGCCTTCCAGCGTTCCGGCCGTGAGCAGCCGGTCGCGGAAGGCCAGCCAGACCTGGAAATTCTCCCGCGCATCCGGGTCGGCGATGGCGTCGAGCAGCGGTGCGGGCACCGTCCGCGCCGGATCGTCCAGCAACGCCGCGTGCAGCATGCGTTCGGCATCGCAGGCCTCCTCCGGCGGGCGTATTTCGGGCCGGAGAAGGTAGGCGCGCAGGAAATCGGGCGTCACCGCCAGATGGTTGTCGGCATCGCGGGTCAACAGGTGGAAACCGGACGCCGTCCAGAAATCGGTCATGCTGCTGGGCACCTTTGGTCCTGAAGGCGCCTATCCGACGACAGAGCCGTCGCCCGGCGCAAGAGTCTTGTCGAGAAAGGCGTCGATGTCCGCCCACACCCGGTCGCGGATGGCGTCGCATTCCATCAGCAACTCGTGCCGTGCCCCGGGATAGTCGGCAAGCCGGGCGTTGCCGAGGCGGGCAACCACCGCGCGGTGCGCCGCCGCACGCACCACCCGGTCGTCCGGCGCGCTCAAGAGCAGCACCGGCGTCCGCACCCGCTCCAGCGGCAGGGTATGGCGCAGCGCATCCTCCGCATCCAGGGCGGCGGCGACCCAGGCGAAGCTGACGCCGCCGACGCGCAATTCCGGCCGCTCGGCATAGGGGGTGTGGAAAGCGGCGTAGCGTTTGGGATCGGCGGTGATCTTGTTGTCCAGGCTGAAGCGCCCCTCCGCCGGGTCGTAATCGCCCTGCCCCAGCGCATAGCGGGCACCCAATCCGCAGGCATGCCCCAGACCGGCCAGCCCCCGCACCAGCCAGCGCGGCAGGGGCCCGCTGTGGATGGCGTACATTGGCGCCGACAGCAGGACGGCGGCATAGCGGTCGGGATCGTCGTCGGCATGGCGGGCCAGCGCCAGCGTCGCCACCAGCCCGCCCATGGAGTGGGCCAGCAGGATCACCGGCCCGCCGGTCTCCGCGGCGACCGGCGCGACCACCTGCCGATGAATCTCGTCGAGATCGTCCACCAGCGTCGCGAAGTCGGTCAGATGGTGGATCTGCCGGTTGGGCAAGGGCCGGTCGGACATCCCCTGGTTGCGCCAGTCGAGCGCCACCACGCGGAAGCCGCGGGCGGCCAGCGCCTCCGCGGATTCGGCATATTTCTCGATGAACTCCGCCCGGCCGGTCAGCACCAGCGCCGTGCCGCGAACCTGCTCCGGCACCGGCCAGACGGCGACGCGCAGCTTGGCCCCATCTGGCATCGCGACGAAGCGCATCTCCACGGAACCGGAGGCCGGGCCGGCAGCGGTTTCACCGGCAGGCTTCACCGTGTATTCGGATGCAGTCCAAGCGGCATCGTCGGCCATGCTTTCTCCCCTGACCGTTGTGTTGCAGACTGGAAGAGCGACCGGAGGGGCCACCCACTTCGAAATCGTCAAGATATTGAAAACCAGAAATAGTAACGACGTCTTGCATCGGCCGTGAGAGGGAACTCTTTTCCTTGAATACCGTTGGTCCGCCGTTGGAGGTGAACCGATGAAGACAACACGCATGATCGTCCTGGCGCTTGCCGCCGCGACCCTGAGTGGGACTGCAGTCCCCGCGCTGGCGAATGGAAAGGCCAAGGTTCCGCCCGTGCATGTCGAGCATGAGGATGGCGAGGAGATCCTCGTCCACAAGGGGGAAGCGTCCTTCTACAGCCAGAAATTCCATGGCCGCACCACCGCGAGCGGCGAAACGATGAACCAGAACAAGGCCACCGCCGCCTCGCGCACCCTGCCGCTGGGCGCCAAGGCGACCGTAACAAATGAGGAGAACGGCAAGAGCGTCGACGTCATCGTCAATGACCGCGGCCCTTATGTCGATGGTCGCGTGATCGACCTGTCGCGGTCTGCCGCCAAGAAGCTGGACATGATCGACGACGGCACCGCGCCGGTGAAGGTTGAGGTCAAGCCGTCGGAGCAGCCGTCCGAGACCGCCCGCGAAAAGGTGGAGGACAAGGTGGACCAGCTTACCCCCGACAGCCAGTTCGCCCAGGGGGACACCCGGCGAAACGGCAGCAGCGGGGGAGGCAAGAGCGACACAATGTCGCACTCCGGGTCCGGCAAGTAATGCTGCGATGCGGCGAAGAGGGCTTCCGATTCGCCGCATCCGCCGCCGGCTTTCCGTTCAATCGCCGAACCAACAGTCACCGGATGGTCAGGCCTCTGAAAAGAAACGGACTTTGCCGCCAGGACACGACAGGGCGACGCCAAAGTCGCACCAACGCCGCCGCAGCCGGCCCAGAGCCGTGACTTTTACCGTTAAGCCACTGATCCGGCACCATTCCCATCGCTATACCTTCGGACCAAAGTAATCCACCGGCACCACAACGGCTTCCATTGCGCCGTAGCCTGCCGAAGGGGACAGCCGTCTTTCCTGCGGACTTGTGCGGAACGTTAGAGATTTTTTTGCATTTTTGGAGGAGACGTGGTGCCATTCCCATCGCTGCGGCGCACACGACGCATTGCAGCGAACGGCGCGGCGCCCAGGCGTCAGACGCCGGAACAGGCACCGAGAGAAAGAGGAATTGCTGCGATGGACGACGTGCGTCAGGTCCGCAAGGATATCGAAGGCTACTGCATCGAAGACCTGTCCGTCGGCATGACGGCCAGCTTCGCCAAGACGGTGACGGAAGCCGACATCGTCCTGTTCGCGGGCATTTCCGGCGACACCAACCCGGTCCACATCAACCAGGAATACGCCGCCACCACCATGTTCCAGGGCCGCATCGCCCACGGCATGCTGACGGTCGGCTTCATTTCGGCCGTGCTGGGCACCAAGCTGCCGGGGCCGGGCTGCATCTACATGAGCCAGACGCTGAAGTTCAAGGCGCCGGTCCGCGCCGGCGACACCGTCACCGCCCGCGCCACCATCACCGAACTGATCCCGGAAAAGCGCCGCTGCGTCATCAAGACGGTGTGCACCGTCGGCGAGACCGTGGTGGTCGAGGGCGAGGCGCTGCTGATGGTCCCCTCTCGCGGTTGAATGGCCGCGGTTGAATGGCCGCGGTTGAATGGCCGCGGTTGATCGGCCTGCTTGCGATCGTAAAACACGCCGGCGCGTTTACCCCGCGCCGGCGTCGGTCTATATAGACGCCCGAGCAAGCGGACCCGCCAGGGTCCGCCCACAGCACCGGGGCGCGCATGCGACTGTACAGACACACCGCCGACCTGCCGGCCGAAGAGCGGGGCGCCGTCGTTGCGCTCGGCAATTTCGACGGCGTGCACCGCGGACATCAGACTGTCATCGGCACCGCCCAGCGCCTTGCGGCGGAAATGGGCGTGCCGTCGGCCGTCGTCACCTTCGAGCCGCATCCGCGCAGCGTCTTCCGCCCCGACGACCCGCCCTTCCGCCTGACGCCCTTTCGCGTCAAGACCCGCCATATCGAGGCGCTGGGCGTCGACCAGTTGATCGTCTGCCATTTCGACGACAGCTTCCGCCACAAGACGGCGCAAGCCTTCGTAGACGAGATTCTGGTCGCCGGGCTGGGTGTGCGGCACGTCGTCTGCGGCTATGACTTCCTGTTCGGACACAAACGGTCGGGCGATCCCGCCTTTCTGCTGAAGGCCGGCCGGGCCCAGGGCTTCGGCGTGACGGAGGTCGGGCCGGTGTCCGACGAACAGGGCGGCGTCTACTCCTCCACCCGCGTGCGCGATGCGCTGACCGCCGGCCGGCCGCGTGAGGCCGCCTTCGTTCTGGGTCATCCGTGGGAGATCGAGGGGCGCGTCGTCCATGGCGACCAGCGCGGCCGCACCATCGGTTTCCCCACCGCCAACATCGAGCTGGGCGAGTATCTGCGCCCGGCCTTCGGCGTCTATGCGGTGCGCGCCGGCATCGACCGCGCCGGCGAGACCGTCTGGCTGCCCGGTGTGGCCAATCTGGGCGCCCGCCCCACCGTCGACGGCACGGTCGCCCGGCTGGAGGCCCACCTGTTCGACGTCGACCTTGATCTGTACGATCTGCATCTGCGGGTCCAGATGATCGACTTCCTGCGGCCGGAGATGAAGTTCCCCAGCTTCGACGTGCTGAAGGACCAGATCGTGAAGGACGCCGCCGCCGCCCGCGCCGTGCTGGCGGCCGGCTGACCGGAGGGGCGGGAATGGAACGGGTGTTGATGCTGCTGTTCATGCTGAACCAGGGCGGCCCGACCACGCTGGAGTTCGCCAGCCTGGAGCAATGCAAGGCGGCCGAGCCGATCATCATCCAGAATTACCGCGAGATGACCGGCAACACCGTGCTGGCCCGCTGCATCCGCATGGTGCTGCCGGCCAAGTGACAGGGTTGCAAGCGATCCGCGCTGGCGGCGGTGGTTTCATCTGATACAGTGCCGCCCCGTCTCCGCTTCGCTCCATAGCCGTTCCATGCCCCGTCCCGATTCCCTGTCCATCCGCGTCCTGCTGACGGCATTGGTCGCCTTCGGCCCGCTGTCCACCGACCTGTACCTGCCGTCGCTGCCGACGCTGGTGCGGGTGTTCGACACCGATGTCGCCACGGTGCAGCTGACGCTGTCGATCTTCCTGGTCGGCTTCGCGGTGTCGCAGCTGGTCTATGGCCCGATGTCCGACCGCTTCGGCCGGCGCCCGACCCTGCTGGTGGGGGTGACGATCTATCTGGCGGCCAGCGCCGTCTGCGCCATGACCAGCAGCATCGACGCGCTGATCGCCGCCCGCTTCTTCCAGGCCCTGGGCGCCTGCTGCGGTCCGGTGGTGGCGCGCGCGGTGGTGCGCGACGTGTTCGGGCGCGACCGGGCGGCGACGGTGCTGGCCTATATGTCGATGGCGATGGCGCTGGCCCCGGCGGTGGGGCCGATGCTGGGCGGCGTCCTGACGGAGTGGTTCGGCTGGCGCGCCAACTTCATGCTGCTGACCCTGTTCGCCTGCGGCATCCTGGCCGCGGTGTGGTCGATGCTGGGCGAGACCAACGCCCACCGCGACGAGGAGGCGTTGCGGCCGGGCCGGCTCGCCGCCAATTACCTGATGCTGATGCGCAACCGCGGCTTCGTCGGCTATGTGCTAGTGGTGGCCTTTTCCTACAGCGGCATCTTCTCCTTCATCTCCGGCTCGTCCTTCGTGCTGATCGGGCAATTGCACCTGACCCCGGCGGAGTATGGCGCCAGCTTCGGCGCCGTGGTTCTGGGATATATGTTGGGCACCTTCCTGGCCGGGCGGCTGACGCCGCGGCTGGGCGGCGCGCGGATGATCCGCATCGGCACGCTGCTGTCGCTGGGCGGCGGGCTGGTGGGCGGGGTGCTGGCGCTGGCCGGGGTGCTGCACCTGCTGGCCATCGTGGTGCCGGTCTTCCTGTTCATCCTGGGCGCCGGGCTGACCCTGCCCAACGCCTCCGCCAACGCGGTGGGGCCCTACCCCACCATGGCCGGGCTGGCGTCCTCGCTGCTGGGCTTCGCGCAGATGGCCATCGCCGCGGTCGTCGGCATCGTCGTCGGCCATCTGAACGACGGCACCGCCCTGCCGATGATGGGGGCCATCGGACTGGTCGGGCTGGGCGCCCTGCTGGCGCACCGGCTGCTGGTCATCCCCGCGGCGCGTGGCGGGCGATCCGCCTGATCCGGCCCTGCCGGGAGGAGGAGCGACGCCGCTCCCGCGCCTTGCCGTCGCCATCCTCCGCGTCCGCCCCGGTCTCCGCCGCTCCCAACTGCGGGAAGCGGTCCATCAGGACGGTGAACAGAATGGTCACCATCAGGCACAGGGCCAGCGTCATGCCGGCAAGCGCGTAATAGCCGGCGCCGCAGGCGATGCCCAGCCCGCCCGCCACCCAGATGATCGCGGCGGTCGTCGCCCCCCGCACGCTGTCGCCCGACCGGAACATAACGCCGGCGCTGATGAAGCCGACCGCCTGCGCCACGCCCTGGATGACGCGCACCGGGTCGCTCGGCCGCTCGTCGCCGCTGGTCCGCAGGCCGGTGAACAGCTCCAGCGCGACCAAGGTGGTCAGGGCGCAGCTGATGGAGATCAGCGTATGCGTGCGCAGCCCCGCCGCCTTGCCCCGCATTTCACGGTCGAGTCCAAGCAACGCACCGCAAAAGGCTGCCGCCAGCAGCCGCAATCCCATCTCCTGCGTTGTCAGAGCCTCGGTCAAGCCCATGAAATCACTCCGGTTTTTCAGCCTGCCAAACGGCCTGCCACTTTTTTGGGACGCACCGCATTTTTCACTTTGCATTCGATCGCGTTGGATCTATGTAACGCGAACTCGCAAGCGCACGTGCCGCTGGCCCGCCCCTCGGCGTCTCCGAGATGTGGTTATGCAACGACGTAACGCGTGATCCCCGACCGTCCCTTAAACAAGGCGGCGACTTGGAGGTTACGATGGTTGATGTTGTTGTGGGTGGGCGCGTGCTCACCCGTCTCCGAAATTTGCCGCTCCTGGACCATACGGACAGAACAGGGTTCTGTACGGGGCAATCCAGTATTGGCGGCCTGAGCGCCTGATCAGCTTTTTCAGTTGCTGATCGGCCCGCCCGGCCGCTCCGTTCCCCCGACTTCGCCCTTTCCGTTCCATCATCTTGCGTCCCAGGAGACTGAGATGACCCAGAAGATTGCGCGCTTTTTCGAAGAGCAGCGCCCGCAGACCCCTTGCCTCGTCATCGATCTGGACGTGGTCGAGCAGAACTACAACGATCTGCACGACGCCCTGCCCGACGCCCGCATCTTCTATGCGGTGAAGGCGAACCCGGCCGCGGAAATCCTCAGCCTGCTGGCCCGTCTCGGCTCCGCCTTCGACTGCGCCTCCGTCCCGGAAATCCAGATGGCGCTGGCCGCCGGCGCCACCCCGGAGCGCATCTCCTTCGGCAACACCATCAAGAAGGAAAGCGACATCCGCCGCGCCTATGAGCTGGGCGTGCGCCTGTTCGCCTTCGACAGCGAGCCGGAACTGGAGAAGATCGAGCGCGCCGCCCCCGGCGCCCGCGTGTTCTGCCGTATCCTGACCTCGGGCGAGGGCGCCGAATGGCCGCTGTCGCGCAAGTTCGGCTGCGACCTGCCGATGGCCCGCGACCTGCTGCTGAAGGCCCGCGACATGGACGTGCAGCCCTATGGCGTGTCCTTCCATGTCGGCTCGCAGCAGAAGGACCTGATGCAGTGGGACCACGCCATCTTCCAGGTGGCGCAGTTGTTCCGCGAGCTTGAGGTGCTGGGCGTCGATCTGGGCATGATCAATCTGGGCGGCGGCTTCCCCACCCGCTACCGCACCGACGTGCCGGAATGCACCGCCTACGGCCAGGCGATCTTCGACTCGCTGCGCACCCACTTCGGCAACCACCTGCCGGAGACCATCGTGGAGCCGGGTCGCGGCATGGTCGGCAGCGCCGGCATCATCGAGAGCGAAGTGGTCCTGGTGTCGCGCAAGTCGGCCGAGGATCCCAAGCGCTGGGTCTATCTGGACATCGGCAAGTTCGGCGGTCTGGCCGAGACGATGGACGAGGCGATCCAGTACCCGATCGAGGTGCTGGGCGATGAGCAGGAAGACGACCGCGAGGCGGTGATCCTGGCAGGCCCGACCTGCGACAGCGCCGACGTGCTGTACGAGCGTGCCGACTACAAGATGCCGATGGGTCTGAAGGCCGGCGACCGCGTGCGCATCCATGCCACCGGCGCCTACACCACGACCTACTCGGCCGTCTGCTTCAACGGCTTCGCGCCGCTGCACCACTACTGCATCTGAGGAGGCGGCGGGGCGACGCCCTGCCCGTCATCTCGGTTCGCCCAAGAAAAAGCCCGCCTGCCGGTTTCTCCGGCGGCGGGCTTTTCTTTTTTCGGCAGCCGCTTTTCTGTGCAGCCTAACTTTTGGGCACACCAAGTATCGAACAAAGAAAAAGGCCGC
Source organism: Azospirillum oryzae (assembly GCF_008364795.1). Taxonomy (GTDB): domain Bacteria; phylum Pseudomonadota; class Alphaproteobacteria; order Azospirillales; family Azospirillaceae; genus Azospirillum; species Azospirillum oryzae. Next base: position 1,106,548 of record NZ_VTTM01000001.1, read on the forward strand.
CTCCGATCAACGGAAGCGGCCTTTTCCTGTGCGTTCGCCGGCCGGCGTGCAGGCGCTCATTCGCGCCAGAACGGCTTCGACATCTCGCGCTCGGCGTCCAGGCGGCTGAAGCCGATGTCCTGGAGCATACGGTCGTCCAGATAGCCCAGTTCACGGCGGGTCACGATGCGCTGGCGCCACAGGCCCAGCAGGTTCGATGCGACTTCGACGACATGGGCGAAGGTGGAAGTGCTGTGGCCGGTCTCGGCCGAATGAAGAAGGGTTGCCATGATGGAGATTCCTGAGATGTCTTGTTATGGAGGGTCCGCCGGTCGGCGATCACGTTCTCCTTGTGTGGAAATATAATTATGCTTCTTCGAGCCATGTTGCCACCCCCGACGGCAACATGCCCGCTTTGCAGGCAGCGAAGAACTCGCCATGGAATGTCACCGATCTGTGGCAAAAGCGTCATTGCGGATACTTACGGTTCGCCATGCTGACAATAATGGACCCCTGCAACGACGCCCCCTGGACAAGGCCGCCCCACTTGGGCGATGTATTGTTTTACTTACGGATCAATTCAGCGGACCAGTGGACAGGTTCATGAACAGCCCCCTCACCCCCGCCGGCCAGACCTTCGACAGCATCGGCTTCGATGGCGACGATACGCTCTGGCACAATGAATCGCTGTTTTCGATGACGCAGGACCGCTTCCGCGCCCTGCTGGCCCATGCCGCCGATCCCACCGACCTCGACCGCCGCCTGCTGGAGGCGGAACGGGCGAACCTCCGCGTCTATGGCTACGGCATCAAGGGCTTCGTGCTGTCGATGATCGAGACGGCGATCGCCGTCACCGACGGCCATGTCCCGGCCCGCGACCTGCAGAGCCTGATCGACTTCGGCAAGGCGATGCTGGAGCATCCGGTGGAACTGCTGCCCGGCGTGGCAAAGGTGGTGGAGACGCTGGCCGACCACCACCGGCTGGTTCTGATCACCAAGGGCGACCTGTTCGACCAGGAGAGCAAGATCGCGCGCTCCGGCCTGTCGGAGCTGTTCCATGCGGTGGAGATCGTCAGCGAGAAGGACCCCGCCACCTACCGGCGGGTGATGGACCGCCACGGCATCGATCCGGCCCGTTTCCTGATGGTCGGCAATTCGGTACGCTCGGACATCCTGCCGGTGCTGGCCACCGGTGCCCATGCCGTCCACATCCCCTATGCCATCACCTGGGCGCATGAGGAGGCGGAGGTGCCCGACCATCACTATCGCCGGCTGGACTCGATCCACGACCTGCCGGCGCTGCTGGCCGACTGGTGAGAAGGACCATCGATGACCCTGTCCATGCTGCCCATTCCCGACGGCATCACGCCGGAAACCGGCGCGCCGGCCGCCGACCGCATCCTGGCCGGGTCACCGGTCTTCACCACCTGGAACGGCTACGAATCGCATGACGGCAAGCGGTTCGCCGGCACTTGGCGGTCGACGCCCGGATCCTGGCGCATCGTCTATGACGAGTGGGAATATTGCGAGATTCTGGAGGGCGAGAGCGTCGTCACCCATGACGACGGGCGCTCCTGGGCATTGAAGGCTGGGGATCGTTTCGTGATCGAACCGGGCTTCACGGGAAGCTGGACGGTGGTTGCGGCCACCACCAAACGCTATGTGGTGGTCCTGCCCTGAGTCCAAGCCTTCAGCCCAAGCCTTCAGCCGACGATCTCGACCGAATGCTGGGCGGCGCTGTGGCCGAGGATGGTGACCGCCTTGCGGCCGATCTCCACCGCCAGCACGCCCAGCACCAGGACGGAGGCGACCAGAATCAAGCGGGCGATGTCACGCGACCAGCCGCGCTTGCGGGCGTTGGCGCGGCGATGCTCGCTCAGCACCGCCCGCGCTGCCCGGCCGCTCAGGCGCGGTCCCATCCAGGAGGTGGCAGCCATGATGCGCTCCCTCAGCTTCCCGAACAAATCTATATGCTTTTATATAAAATTTTATCTTGTTCGGCAAGTCGAGATTTCCACTGCGGCGTACCGGAAGCGGCCGTAAGGGATTACTTGTTCGTTCCGTTGGCGTAACGGATCGGATCGGTCGTTCCGGCTTCGGAAAAGCCCTTCAGGCGCAACAGGCAGCTGTCGCAGGCGCCGCAGGACAGCCCCTCCGGCGTCGGATCGTAGCAGGAGTGGGTGAGGCTGTAGTCGACCCCCAGTTCCAGCCCGCGGCGGACGATGGCGGCCTTGTCCATCCGCATCAGCGGCGCATGGATCCTGAACCGGCTGGTGCCCTCCACCCCCGCCTTGGTGGCGAGGTTCGCCAGCGTCTCGAAGGCGGCGATGTATTCGGGGCGGCAGTCGGGATAACCGGAATAATCCAGCGCGTTGACGCCGATGAACAGGTCGGACGCCCCCAACGTCTCCGCCCAGGCCAGCGCGAAGGACAGGAAGACGGTGTTGCGCGCCGGCACATAGGTGACGGGGATGCCCTCCCCCAGCCCGGCCGCCAGATCGGCGGCGCTGTCGTGCTTCGGCACGTCGATGGAATCGGTCAGGGCGGAGCCGCCGAAGGCGCGCAGGTCGATATCGGCGATCACATGCCGCTCCACCCCCATCGCCGCGACCACCCGCTGTGCCGCCTCCAATTCCACCGAATGGCGCTGGCCATAGCGGAAGCTCAGGGCGTTGACCCGGTAGCCTTCGGCCTTGGCGATGGCGAGCACCGTCGTCGAGTCGAGACCGCCGCTGACCAGAACCACCGCCTGCCTGGATTCGCCCAAAGCCGCCATCGCACACCTGCCTTTCAAAAGCCGACCGTCCGCCGGGCGGACCCTCTGCGACAGCTTCTGACACATCCGGCCGGCGCAGGCCAGATCAGGACATGGTCACCAACATCTCTTCGATGGTCATGATCCGCGACGGCGGCAGACGGATCGTGGCGGTACAGCCCTGCCCCGGTGCGCTGTCCAGCGTCAGCATGCCGCCATGGGCCTGCACCAGACGCAGCGCCAGCGGCAGGCCAAGCCCGACGCCCTCGTGATGGCGGGTGGCGCTCTGGTCGATCTGGGCGAAGGGGGCCATCGCCTTGGCGATGTCCTCCGTCCGCATGCCGACGCCACGATCCCGCACCGAAAGCGCGACCCAGCCGTCGGCAGCCAATGCCGCCGTCAGGGTGACGACATCCCCCGGATGGCTGAATTTGATAGCGTTGGACAGCAGGTTGCCCAGCGCCTGGACCAGGCGCCGTTCGTCGCCCCGCATCGGCGGCAATTCGCCATCGGCCATCACTTCGACCGTCACACTCCGGCGGGTGGCGTGAAAGTGCAGGTTCGCCACGGCCCGTTCGGCGACCGCCGGCAAATCGACGGGTCCTTCGGTCAAGGACAGCCCGCCGGCATCGACGCGCGCCATGTCGATGATGTCGTCGATGATCGCCAACAGCTGCTCGCCGGCCTGACGGATCGCGCCGACGCAATCGCGCATCTGATAGGTCCGCTGCGCGTCGCCAACCGTTCGCCCGGCCTGCGCCTCCAAAAGCTGGGAGAAACCGATCACCGCGTTCAGCGGGGTGCGAAGTTCGTGGCTCATCGCCGCGATGAAAATGGATTTGGCGCGGTCGGCCGCCTCCGCCGCGGCCTTGGCCGCCAGCAACTCGGCCTCCGCCCGGCGGCGTTCGGTGACGTCGCGGAGAATGGCGGTGTAGAGCCTGCGCCCCTCCACCTCGCTGGCGCTGACCGACAGTTCCACGGGGAAGCGGGTGCCGTCGGCGCGCTCAGCCTCGGCCCCCCGGTCGCGGGCGATCAGCGCCGTGGTCTGGCCGGGCGCGAACTCCAGCCGGACGCCGCCCTCCTCCCGCAGGTCCGCCAGCGGGATCAGGCGGTCGAGCGGGCGCCACAGCAGGTCCCCGGCGGAAACGCCGAACATCGCCTCCGCCGCCCGGTTGAAGCTGTGCATCACACCGGCCTCGTCGATGGTCAGGATCGCGTCGGCCGCGGTGTCGAGGATCGCCTTGTTGCGCGCCTCCGACAGGCGCAGGGCGTTGGCGGTGTACACATATTCGCTGACGTCGGTGATGGTGGCGATGGTGCCGCCATCCTCCAGGGGCATGCGTTGGCACAGCACCCGCCGGTCGGCGCCGGCCCCGTCGGGGTCGTGGAAGCGGAAATCGGTCGGCGGCGGATCGCCGGCCGCGTCCAGCCGCCAGTCCGCCGCGACCCGCGCCCGGTCGTCGGGATGGACGGCATCGAGCCAGCCGCCGCCGAGCAGCCGGTCGGGCTCCAACCCGGTGATGCCGGCAAGCCGGGCATTGGCGAACAGCACTTGGCCGTCGGCATCCGCCTGCAGGATGCCGACCGGCACCGCCTCCGCCAATGTGCGGTAACGCGCTTCGCTGGCCCGCAGGCGTTCCGACAAGGCGATGTGGTCGCTGATGTCGCGGAAGGTCAGCACCAGTCCGCCGATGGCCGGATCGGCCAGCTCGTTGCGGGTTGTGACCTCCAGCCAACGCCAGCCGCCATCGGCATGGCGGAAGCGGAAAACGGCACGGCCGCTGCTGCCGGCCGGGGCCGCCGCGCGCCGTTGGAACCGGCGCCTCGCCTCCTCCACATCCTCGGGATGGATGTGGCCGTCGAACGACGCGCCGGTCAGCCTATCCGATGGGTGGCCCAGCAGATCTGCGACGGCGTCGCTGATGCGGAGCACGCGCCCATCGGCCGACAACAGCGCGACGACCTCCCGGCAATCACGGAACAGGGCGCCGACAGCCAGTGCGGTCGCGCGATGCTCGCCATCCTGCAAGATGATACCCCCCGAACCTGCTGCGAACGGCGGGATGGCTTCGATCCCGTCATGCAGAGTAATGAGGGGTCATCAATGGTTCATGTCAGGACTAACCCGACTCCGGGCCATTGATTTCGGCACTGAAACACTTATCCCGTCGTCCTTATCCCCGGCGCAAGGACAGGAAGGAAGTCAGCGCCTCCAGCACTGCGTCGGGGGCTTCGGTCATCACCATATGTCCGGTCTGCGGCAGGACGACGACCTGCGAAGTCTTAACGCGGGCCGCCAGCGATCGCCCGGCCTTCGCCGGTGTCATCTTGTCGAGCGTGCCCAGCAGGAACAGCGCCGGACAGTCGACCGCCGCCGCGGCATCGGCCCCTTGTCCATAGTCGTTGCAGGCGGCCAGATCGACACCCAGCACGCCCGGACGAACCGACGCCATCAACCGGCGCCCGCCGGGGATCAGCGCCAGCCCCGGCGTCGGGCAACCGCCGCCCTGGGCGCCGCCATGGCCGCGCGGACCGTGGCCCCAGCCGACCACCATGTCGATGGCCGACTGCTCGCCGGCATGGGCGGCGGCCAGCAGGTCGGGGTGGACCGGCATCCGCTCCGCGATGCCCAGCAGCGCGATTGCCTCCACCCGCCCACCATGATGGGCGCCATGGCGGGCGGCGGCGTCCAGCGCCACCAGCGCCCCCATGGAATGGCCGATCAGCGCCGCCCGTTCCAGCCCGGCGGCATCCAGCAGGGCGATCACCCAATCGGCGATGGCGGCGATGCTGCCCAGCGGCTCCCCGCCGGAGCGGCCATGCCCCGGCAGGTCGACCGCCAGCACCGAGCGGCCATGGTGGGCGAGATAGCGGCTTTGCAGGCTCCACACGCTGTGGTCCATGCCGGCGCCGTGGATCAGCACGACGGCAGGCCGCGCGGGGTCGATCTCCCGGCCGCCGGTGTGGACGAAGACGGGGGTTCCGTTGACGGTCAGTTGCATGGCGCGGCCCTCAGCCCTTGGTGGCGGCGCGCAGCGCCTGCTTCAGGTCGTCGATCAGATCTTCGCAATCCTCCAGCCCGATGGACAGGCGGATCATGTCCTCCCCCACCCCGGCGGCGGCGAGCGCTTCGGCATCGAGCTGGGCGTGGGTGGTGCTGGCGGGATGGATGACCAGCGACTTGGCGTCGCCGACATTGGCGAGGTGCGAGAACAGCGTCAGCGACTCGATGAAACGGCGCCCGGCCTCGCGGCCGCCATGCGCGCCGGCCCGGATGCCGAAGGAGATGATGGAGCCGGCGCCATGCGGCAGCAGCCGGGCGGCCAGGGCATGGTCTGGGTGGTCAACCAGCTCCGGATAGGAGACCCAGGCGACGGCGCCCTTCTCCGCATTCAGTTCCCCTTCCAGGAAGCAGACGATCTTGCGGGTGTTGTGGATGTGCGCCTTCATCCGCAGCGGCAGCGTTTCCACCCCCTGCAGGATCTGGAAGGCGTTCATCGGGCTCATGCAGGCGCCGAAATCGCGCAAGCCTTCGGCACGGGCGCGGGCGATGAAGGCGGCCGGGCCGTATTCCTCGGCGAAATCGATGCCGTGATAGCCGGCATAGGGCTCGGTCAGTGTCGGGAACTTGCCCGACGCCTCCCAGTCGAAGCGGCCGCCGTCGATCACCACGCCACCGATGGCGGTACCGTGCCCGCCCAGCCACTTGGTGCAGGAATGCATGACCAGATCGGCGCCATGCTCGAACGGGCGGCAAAGATAAGGGGTGGTGAAGGTCGAGTCGATCAGCAGCGGGATGCCGGCCTCATGGGCGATGGCCGCGACCTTCGGCACGTCCAGCACCTCCAGCCCCGGATTGCCCAGCACCTCGCCGAAGACCAGCCCGGTCTCCGGACGGATCGCCGCGCGGATGCCGTCGAGGTCGCGCGGATGGACGAAGGTCGTGGTGATGCCGAACCGCGGCAGCGTATAGGCCAGCAGGTTGCGGCTGCCGCCATAGATGGAGGAGGAGGCGACGATGTGCCCGCCCGCCCCCATCAGCGTCATGATGGCGAGCGTCAGCGCCGCCTGTCCGCTGGCGGTGCAGACCGCGCCCACCCCGCCCTCCAGCGTCGCCAACCGCTCTTCCAGCACCGCGACGGTGGGGTTGGAGATGCGCGAATAGATGTGGCCCGGCCGTTCCAGATTGAACAGGGCCGCCGCCTGATCGACGTCGCTGAAGACGTAGGAGGAGGTCAGATGGATCGGAACCGCCCGCGCCCCGGTCGCCGGATCGGGCCTTTGCCCCGCATGCAGGCTCTGCGTATCGAACTTCAGGAACTTGGCGCCGGCCATGCTCCTCCCTCCCCTTGATGTTGGAAGAGGGCCGCCAACGACGAGCGGCCCTCTATGCTTTTCAGCTTTTTATTTGCCAGCCCTGTTCAACCCGCATTCCAGCGGCATCGACGGTGCGGAAGCGTATGGAGACATGACGCGCGCGTCAAGGCAGTTGGGAGGGGGCGGTTGGGAGGCGCTGCGCCGAAGCGAATCCTTCAGGTCGCGACCCCCACCATCGTCTCCTCCGCCAGCCAGTCCACCACCCGGCGCAGCGCCTCGTCCTCGTCGGCACCGTCGGCGAGCGCCGCCTGGAAGATCGCGATCTGCCGATGGGCGCTGGTGCCGCGCTTGACGATCTCGCGCGCCCGCTCGACCTCGGCGGTGCAGCCGAAATGCTCGGCATCCTCGCGGGTCAGGTCGATGATCTCGTCCAACAGGTCGGCATAGGGCACGATGCGCCCCTGCCCGAAATCGACCAGCCCGCTGTCCAGCCCATAGCGCTGGGCGCGCCAACGGTTTTCCTCGATCAGCAGGTTCTTGTAGGGCCGCCAAGTGACGTTGCGCGCCTTCAAGCGCCACAACATGCGCAGCAGGCAGCGATAGAGCGCCGCCACCGTCACCGCGTCGTCCAGCCGGGTGCAGATGTCGGTGATGCGCATCTCCAGCGTCGGAAAGCGCGAGGATGGGCGGATGTCCCACCACAGCTTGCTGGCGTCCTCGATCACCCCGGCATTCACCAGCACCGCGACGTGGCTCTGATACTCGCCGAAGCTCTGGAAGCCGGCGGGCATGCCGGTGCGCGGCAGTTCGTGCCAGACGCTGAGCCGGTAGGACCGGCGCTCCATGTCACGCCCGCGCCAGAAGGGCGAGGAGGTCGACAGCGCCAGCAGATGCGGAAGGAAATAGCGGACCTGGTTCATCAGGTCGATGCGCAGGTCGTCGTCCTCGATCCCGACATGGACATGCATGCCGCAGATCATCAGCCGGCGGGCCGGCGCCCCCAGGTCGCGGGCCAGCATGTTGTAGCGGTCGCGGTTGGTGTGCTTCTGAGGCTCCCATGCGGCAAAGGGATGGGTGGAGGCGGCGATCGGCGCCAGCCCATAGCGGTCGGCCACCCCGGCCACCGTGGCGCGCAACGCCGCCAACTCGGTCCGCGCCTCGTCCAGCGTTCTGCAGACCGGCGTCCCCACCTCGATCTGGCAGCGCAGGAATTCCGGGTGGATGCGGCCCGGCGCCTGTTCCTGGCAGGCTTCCAGCATCTCGTCGGGCGGGCTGGGCACGATGTCGCGCGTGCCGCGGTCGACCAGCAGATATTCCTCTTCCAGGCCGAGGGTGAAGGTCGGTTCGCTTACGGCGCTTTCCATTGACACGGTACTTTCCATTCGGTGTTCAGGCCCGCGGATAATGGTGGATGGTCGCCAGCGACGGCAGGGCCAGCAACGGCTCCAGCGCATCGCCGACCACCTGCGCCCACAACTCGGCGCCCTCCGGCGTGGCGATCAGGTCCTGCCGGATCTCCAGCAGGACGTTGGGATATCCGGCGGGCGTCGCGTGGGTCTCCACCGTGCCGCCCAGCGTGCCGCGGCCGGAATAGGGCTGGTTGTCGCCGACGCACCAGCGGCCATCGGACTTCAGCGCCTCGATCAGCGGCACCGGCAAGCGCGGATCGTTGTCCCACAGCACGCCGATGTGCCAGGGCCGCGCCACACCGCGCATCGCCGGGGTGAAACTGTGGACCGACACCATCACCGGCACCTGTCCGCGGGCGCTGATCGTCGAGACGGCCGCCGCCACCGCGGCGTGATAGGGCTTGAACAGCGCCTCCACCCGCTGGGCCTGTGCCTCGGCATCCAGCGCGCGATTGCCGGGGATCACCACGTCATCGCTGACCACCGGAATCGCCGTGGGATCCTCGATCGCGCGATTCGGGTCGATCACCAGACGGGAGAAACCGGACAGAACCGCGGTGGCGCCAAAGCGGTCTGCCAGCCGCCGCGTCACCTCCGCCGCCCCGATGTCATAGGCGATGTGACGGCAGAGCTGCTCCTCCGGCAAACCCAGGTCGCCGAGAAGGGCGGGAATCGCGCGCGACGCATGGTCGCACACCAGCAGCAGCGGCCCGCCGGCATCCGGGTTCAGCGTGGTGGCCGGCGGCGGATCGTTCGGGCCCAACAGCGGCGCTGTCGCACGGGGCGCCGGTGCGGGAGCGGTGACGGGCTGGCGATGTTCGGAAGGTGATGAGGCCATATGCCACACTAGCGCAACCGCAGCGCCGGGCGGAAGCGCGGCCGATGGTGGTAGCCCGAACGGCAAGCTGATAGGCTCCGACTCCCTCTCCGCGCGAACCCACCCGGAAGACACCCCGCATGCTCCGCCTGCTCACCCTCTGCCTTGCCGTGATGGCGCTGCTCAGCGCTTGCGGACCCGTTTACGAGACGCAATACAGCCTCGTCCCGCCGAGCTCGGCCGAAGGCCGGCTCTGCGTCAACCAGTGCCAGCAGAACCGCAATTACTGCCGCCAGAATTGCGGCATGTCACAGCAGGCCTGCGTGAACGAGGCGCGGTCGCGGGCACTCTACGAGTATCAGTCCTATGTCAACCGCCAGCAGGCGGAGAAGAAGCCGATCAAGAAGTCGGTAAGCGATTTCGACCGCTCCTATTCCTGCGGCAACAGCAGCTGCGAAGCGCGGTGCGAGGCCGATTATCGCGACTGCTTCGGCGGAAGCTGCGGCGGGCAGGTGATCGCCAAGCGCGTCTGCACCGCCTTCTGCGACCAGGAGAAGCCGGCCCCCGCACCCGCGGCGGCGCCGATGCTGAGCCCTATCCCGCCGGGCGCTTCCCCAAGCCCGATGGCGACCGCCCCCGCTGCCGGCTATCAGGCCGGTGCGTCGCTGTGCCAGCCCGGCATGCGGGTGGAAGTCCAGTGGAAAGGCGACTGGTATCCGGCGACGGTGAAGGACAAGCCGCGCAAGGACGGCCGCTGCCCGGTCCATTACGATGAGTACAGCACCGAAGACGACGAGGCGGTGTCGCTTCGCCGCATCCGGCCGCGCTGATCCGCATCCCGGCCGAAAAGGCCGGCCTGGCCGCCCATCCGGCATCCTCCGGGGGAACCGCCGAGGCGCACGGCAGCCATGACTTGCATCCCGCTGGCCCGGTGGCGGGACCGCGGATATAAGCGGTCCATGCCAGACGCCAGTGCCCTCACCGCCGACCATCTGTACCGGACGCAGCGCATCGCCCTGATCGCGCTGCTGATCGGCGCCTTGGGCATCGCCTTCGCGCCCATCTTCGTCCGCCTGTCGGAAGTCGGTCCGGTCGCCACCGGCTTCTGGCGCACGGCGTTGGCGACCCCGGTCCTGGCGCTGTGGATGGGCAGCGAATCGTGGCAGCGGGGCGGACGAGCCAGCCGCCGCCCGTCCTCACTCTCCGACTATGGCAGGCTGTCGCTGGCAGGGCTGTTCTTCGCCGGCGATCTTGCGATCTGGCACACGTCGATCCGCTACACCTCGGTCGCAAACTCCACATTGCTCGCGAACTTCGCCCCGCTGTTCGTGGCGCCGGCCGCATGGTTCCTGTTCAAGGAGCGGATAACCGGCCGGTTCGTCCTGGGCATGCTGCTGGCGCTGGCCGGCGCCGTCGTGCTGATGGGCCAGAGTTTCCAACTCGGCGCCGATCACCTGTTCGGCGACGCGCTGGGCCTGCTGACCGCCGCCTTCTATGCCGGCTATATCCTGTCGGTCGGGCGCCTGCGCGCCGAATTCTCCACCGCGACCATCATGACCTGGAGCGGGGCCATCACCGCTGTCGTGCTGCTGCCGCTGGGACTGTCCGACGGCGAGGCGATGCTGCCGGAGAGCGCTGCCGGTTGGGCCGTTTTGGCCGGCCTCGCCCTGTTCAGCCATGCCGGCGGACAGAGCCTGATCGCCTATGCCCTCGCACACCTGCCGGCGTCCTTCTCGTCGGTGAGCCTGCTGCTGCAGCCGGCGGCGGCCGCGATCCTCGCCTGGATCCTGCTGAACGAACCATTGGGACCTTTGCAGGCGGTCGGCGCCGCAGTGATCCTGTTGGGCATCCTGATGGCTCGCCGCGGCAGCCGCTGAGACACCGTCTTCGTGTCACCGCCGCTCTGTTTTTCCATCCCGCGGGCAAGGCGCCGCAGCGTGGCTGTGCCCCATTGACCGCGCCCGCGGGGACCGTTACCGGTATGACCAACCATCGATGAACCGCCTTCCGATCAAAGGGGAACAAACCGTGCCCGGCACCGACGACAGCGCTCACGTCCCCTCCTCCTCGCAACGCATATCGGAGTGGGTGGCCCAACAGCTTCTCGACCGCATCGCGCGTGGCGAGCTGGTGCCGGGGGAGCGCCTGCCGGGCGAACGCCAGTTGGCCGAACAGCTGCACGTCAGCCGGGTATCCGTCCGCGCCGCCCTGCAGAAGTTGAAGACCCAGGGATTCCTCACCGCGGTCCAGGGCGGCGGCACCCGCGTGGTGTCCTCGGCCGGCGTGATGGACGGCGCCCTGACCACCATGGTGCGCAGCACCCATCAGAATCTTTGCGATCTTGTCGAGATCCGCATGGCGCTGGAAAGCTGGGCGGCCCGCCGCGCAGCCGAACGCGCGACGCAGGAGCAGATCGACACCATCGGCCGCATCCTGGCGGCGATGAGCGAGACGAACCGCGACGGCGGACGCGCCGCCGACGACATGGATTTCCACGTCGCCGTCGCCCAGGCGTCCGGCAGTCCGGTCTATCTCCACCTGCTGTCGACCATCCGCGACATCCTCGGCAACATGGTCGAAATGAAGCACACCGAGCCCTTCATGGAGAATCATGAAGCGCTGATGATCGACCACCATCGTGCCATCCATCAGGCCATCGCCCGGCGCGATCCCGATGGTGCTGCCAACGCAGTCACCGCCCATCTCGGCTGGATTCTGGCGCGCTACCGCACCATGACCGATGAACCGACCGTCCGGTCGAACGCCACGCCCTCCCCCGACGCCACCGGCGCCTGATCTCCGAAATCCGCCCCTGATAACGAAAAAGGCCGCAGCCTCCCGAAGGAGACTGCGGCCTTTTGATAACCGACCGGCGACGATCCTCAACTGACGAGGATCGTCCCGATCTCCTTGGTCACCTCATCAATGTCGGCCATGCCGTCCACCACCTTCAGCACGCCGCGGCCCTGGTAATAGGGCAGGATCGGCGCCGTCTGCTGATGGTACTGGGCCAGACGGGTGGTCACCGTCTCCGCATTGTCGTCGGCGCGCCGCTTGAACTCGGTGCTGCCGCAGACGTCGCAGACGCCTTCGACCTTCGGCTTCTCGAAGCTGTCGTGATAGCCCTTGCCGCACTTGGCGCAGGTGTAACGGCCGGTGATGCGTTCCACCAGCACGTCGTCGACCACCCGCATCTCGATCACATGGTCGAGCTTAAGGCCCTTCTCGTCGAGCATCTTGTCGAGCGCCTCGGCCTGGGCCACGGTGCGCGGGAAGCCGTCGAGGATGAAACCGTTCTTCACGTCCGGCTTCGAAATGCGCTCGGCGATCATGCTGACCATCAGCTCGTCCGGCATCAGCTTGCCGGCGGCCATGATCTCCTTCGCCTGCTGCCCGAGCGGCCCGCCTTCCGCCACCATGGCGCGGAGCATGTCGCCGGTCGACAACTGCACCAGACCACGAGTGTCTTCCAGACGGCGCGCCTGGGTCCCCTTCCCGGCGCCCGGCGGACCGAGCAGTATAAGGTTCATTACTTTCTCCCCCGAAGCTTAGATTTCTTGATCAATCCCTCATACTGGTGAGCCAGCAGGTGGGAATGAATCTGCGCGACCGTGTCCATCGTGACGGTGACCACGATCAGCAGGCTGGTGCCGCCAAAATAAAACGGAACCGAGTGCTGGGATATCAGGATTTCGGGGAGGAGACAAACCGCCACAAGGTAGGCGGAGCCGATGACCGTCAGCCGAGTCAGCACATAGTCGATGTGGTCGGCGGTGTTCTTGCCCGGACGGATGCCCGGGATGAAGCCGCCATACTTGCGCAGGTTGTCGGCCGTCTCCGTCGGATTGAAGACGATGGCGGTGTAGAAGAAGCAGAAGAACACGATCAAAGAGGCGTACAGCAGCATATAGAGCGGCGTACCGTGCGCGACGTAGCGCGATACCGCCTGCAGCCACTCCGGACCCTCGCCGCCGGCAAAGCCCACCGCGGTCAGCGGAAGCAGCAGCAGCGACGACGCGAAGATCGGCGGAATGACGCCGGCCGTGTTCATCTTCAGCGGCAGGTGCGACGCTTCGCCGCCGAACACCCGGTTGCCGACCTGTCGCTTCGGGTACTGCACCAGCAGACGACGCTGGGCGCGCTCCATGAAGACGATGAAGAACACCACGCCCACGGCCATCAGCAGCATCAGGATGATGAAGACGGTGGACAGAGCGCCCTGACGGCCGAGTTCCAGCGTGTTGACCAGCGCGCGCGGCAGTTCCGCGACGATACCGGCGAAGATGATCAGCGAGGTGCCGTTGCCGATGCCGCGGGCGGTGATCTGCTCACCCAGCCACATCAGGAACATGGTGCCGCCGACCAGCGTGATGACCGTGGCGACGCGGAAGAACAGGCCCGGATCGAGCACCGCCGCTCCCGTGGAGCCGCGCATCGACTCGAGACCGACCGCAAGGCCGTAGGCCTGCACCGTGGCGAGTGCCACCGTGCCGAATCGGGTATACTGGTTCAGCTTCTTGCGCCCGGCCTCGCCTTCCTTCTTCATCGCCTCCATCTGCGGCGACACGGCGGTCAGCAGCTGCACGATGATGGACGCCGAGATGTACGGCATGATGTTGAGCGCGAAGATGGTCATGCGGTGCAGCGCGCCGCCGGCCAGCATGTCGAACATGCCCAGGATGCCGCTGCCCTGCTGCTTGAACACGTCCTGCAGAATGTGCGGATCAATGCCCGGAATCGGGATGTATGTGCCCAACCGGTAGACGATCAGGGCCGCCAAGGTGAACCAAATCCGCTTTTTCAGCTCGGTCGCCTTGGAGAAAGCCCCGAAATTGATGTTGGCGGCAAGCTGCTCGGCCGCTGATGCCATGGTCCAATCCCTGTCCCGTAAGCGCGAACGGGGCGGCACTGCATGACGCAGGCCGCCCCTCGCGACTTCGCTTTTTGTAGTGCCACGAAAGCCCGCACGCAAGCACGGGCTTGTCGCGGAACTTTACTCGGCGGCTTCGGCGGCGGGAGCGGTCAGCGTGACGCTGCCGCCAGCCTTCTCGACCGCCTCGATGGCCGACTTGGACGCACCGGCGACCGTGAAGGAAACCTTCGCAGTCAGCTCGCCCTTGGCCAGGAGACGGACGCCGTCCTTCTTCAGCTTGCCGGTGACACCGGCGGCGTTGAGCGCCGCGGCATCGATGGTCTCGGCGGCGTTCAGCTTGCCCAGGTCGATGGCCTTCTGGATCATGCCCAGGTTAACCACCGAGTATTCCTTGGCGAAGATGTTCCGGAAACCGCGCTTCGGCAGGCGGCGGTGCAGAGGCATCTGCCCGCCTTCGAAGCCGTTGATCGCCACGCCGGTGCGCGAGGTCTGACCCTTCACGCCGCGGCCAGCGGTCTTGCCCTTGCCCGAACCGATACCGCGACCGACGCGCATGCGCGCCTTGCGGGCACCGGCGTTGTCACGCAGGTCATTAAGCTTGGTCATGATCTCAGCCCTCGTTCTCGACGCGGACCAGGTGCGCGACCTTGGCGATCATGCCCCGCACGGCCGGAGTGTCCTCCAGCTCGCGGGTCCGGTGCAGCTTGTTGAGACCCAGACCGACCAGCGTCTCGCGCTGGTCGTGCTTGCGGCCGATCGGGCTGCCGATCTGGGTCACGACGACGGTCTTCTTCTCCGCCATGATCAGGCCTCCTGTCCGGCGCCGGCCTCACGACGGCCGAGGATGTCGCTCACGCGACGACCGCGACGCGCCGCGACGGACCGCGGGCTGGTGACCTGGGTCAGGGCGTCGAAGGTCGCCTTGATCATGTTGTGCGGGTTCGACGTGCCGATCGACTTGGTCACGACGTCAGCGACGCCGAGAGCCTCGAAGATCGCGCGCATCGGACCACCGGCGATGATGCCGGTACCGGCCGGAGCGGCCCGCAGCACGACCTTGCCGGCACCGAAGTGGCCGTTGGTGTCATGATGCAGCGTACGGCCTTCGCGCAGCGGAACACGGATCATGCCGCGCTTGGCCTGATCGGTCGCCTTGCGAATGGCTTCCGGGACCTCACGGGCCTTGCCCGAGCCGACGCCGACGCGGCCCTTGCCGTCACCAACGACGACCAGAGCGGCGAAGCCGAAGCGACGACCACCCTTGACGACCTTGGCGACGCGGTTGATGCCGACGAGCTTTTCGATCAGCTCGCTTTCTTCCCGCTCGCGCGGCTGCCGGTCGCGGTTGTCCCGCTCCCCACGTTCACGTGCCATATCCGGGCCTCCTTAGAACGACAGCCCGCCCTCACGGGCGGCGTCGGCCAGGGCCTTGACCCGGCCATGGTAAATGTAACCACCGCGGTCAAACACGACCTCGGTAATCCCAGCGGCCTTGGCGCGCTCGGCGATCAGCTCGCCGATGCGCTTGGCAGCATCGACGTTGCCGCCGTGCTTGAGCTGCTCGCGCAGCTCCTTCTCGAGCGACGAGGCGGACGCGAGCGTCTTGCCGTTTTCGTCGTCGATGATCTGGGCGTAGATGTGCAGATTGGACCGGAAGACCGAGAGGCGAACACGCCCGCCGGCCTTCTTGGCAATCTGCGCGCGCACGCGCTGCTTGCGGCGCTCGTGGAGTTGCTTTGGCTTCAGCATGGCGGTTACTTCTTCTTACCTTCCTTGCGCAGGACGGTTTCGGTCTCGTACTTGATGCCCTTGCCCTTATAGGGCTCCGGCTTCTTCCAACCGCGGATCTCGGCGGCAACCTGGCCGACCTTGTGCTTGTCGTAGCCGCTGACCGAGATGGCCGTCGGCTTGTCGCACTTGATCGTGATGCCTTCCGGGATCGGGTACTTCACGTCGTGCGAGAAGCCGAGCTGCATGACCAGCTCCTTGCCCTGCACGGCCGCGCGGTAACCGACGCCGTTGATTTCCAGGTTGATCGTGAAGCCCTGGCTGACACCGGTGACCATGTTGTTGATCAGGGTGCGCGAGGTCGCCCACATGACGCGGGCGCGCTTGCTGTCGTTTGCCGGCTTCACCACCACCTTGCCGTCTTCCAGCGAGGCGGTGATGTCGTCGATCAGGGTCATGCTGAGTTGCCCCAGCTTGCCCTTGGCCGTGACCTGCTGACCGTCGACCTTCACGTCGACGCCAGCCGGGACCGGCACGGGATGCTTGCCAATGCGCGACATCTGCCAATCCCCCTTAGAACACGCGGCAGAGGACTTCGCCGCCGACGTTGGCGGAGCGGGCCTCATTGTCCGACATCACGCCGCGCGGGGTCGACAGGATCGACAGACCCAGCCCGTTGTAAACACGGGGCAGGTCGGCGATCTTCGAGTAGACGCGACGGCCGGGCTTCGACACACGGGCGATCTGCTTAATGACAGGCTCGCCTTCGTGGTACTTCAGCTCGATCTTCAGGTTCTTGACGCCCGGACGCAGTTCTTCCTCGGACCAGCCGCGGATGAAGCCTTCACGCTTCAGAACTTCCAGGACGTTGACGCGCAGCTTAGACGCCGGGGAAACCACAACGGACATGCGGGCGTGCTGACCGTTGCGGATGCGGGTCAGCATATCGCCGAGCGGATCGCTCAAAGACATTCTCGGACCCTCCTTACCAGCTCGACTTCGTCATGCCCGGAATCTGGCCGGTCGAGGCCAGTTCGCGGAGCGTGACGCGGGACAGCTTGAACTTGCGATAGAACGCGCGCGGACGCCCGGTCATTTCGCAGCGGTTCCGGACGCGCACCTTCGAGGAGTTGCGCGGCAGTTCGGCCAGCTTGAGGCGGGCAGCGAATTGCTCTTCCGGCGGGAGGGTCTTGTCGTTCGCGATTGCCTTCAGGCGCGCACGCTTGTTCGCGTACTGCTTGGCCAGCTTGGCGCGACGCTTGTTCTTTTCGATGGCACTGGTCTTAGCCATGGTCGTGCTCCAGCCTCAGCTCACGAACGGCATGTCGAAGCCCTTCAGGAGAGCCTTGGCTTCCTGGTCGGTCTTCGCCGAAGTGACGATGATGATGTCCATGCCGCGGATCTGATCGATCTTGTCGTAATCGATCTCCGGGAAAATGATCTGCTCCTTGACGCCCATGGCGTAGTTGCCACGACCGTCAAAGCTGTCACCCGGGATACCGCGAAAGTCACGGACGCGCGGCAACGCAATCGTCACCAGGCGATCCAGGAACTCGTACATGCGGTCGCGACGGAGCGTGACCTTGCAGCCGATCGCCATGCCTTCGCGCAGCTTGAACTGGGCGATCGACTTGCGCGACTTGGTCACCACCGGCTTCTGACCGGTGATGGCGGCCATCTCGGCCACGGCGAGCTGGATCTTCTTGGAGTCGGCGACAGCCTCGCCGACACCCATGTTGACCACGATCTTCTCGATCCGCGGAACTTCCAGGTCGTTCTTGTAGCCGAATTCCGACTTCAGAGCGGCGCGGATCTTGGAATCGTAAACTTCTTTCAGACGTGCGGTCATGCCCGGGTCCTCACAGGTCAATGACTTCGCCGGACCGCTTGGCGACACGCACCTTGCGGCCATCCTCAAGGATCTTGAAACCGACGCGGGTCGGCTTGCCATCCTTGGGATCGACGTGAGCGAGGTTGGAGACGTTGATCGGCGCCTCCATCTCGATGATGCCACCCTGCGAGCGGGCGCTGGCACGCTGGTGCTTCTTCACCACGTTCACGCCCTGCACAACGGCACGGTTCTCCTTGGGGAAAACCTTCAACACCTCGCCGGTCTTGCCCTTGTCACGGCCGGTCAGGACAACGACCTTGTCCTTGGTCTTGATCTTGGCGGCCATTACAGCACCTCCGGCGCCAGCGAGATGATCTTCATGAACTTCTTGCCGCGCAGCTCACGAGTGACCGGCCCGAAGATACGGGTGCCGATCGGCTCGCCCTGCTTGTTGATGAGCACGGCGGCGTTCCGGTCGAAACGGATCGCCGACCCGTCCTCCCGACGCAGTTCCTTCGCGGTGCGGACGATGACGGCGCGATGCACGTCGCCCTTCTTGACGCGGCCCTTCGGAATGGCCTCCTTGACCGAGACGACGATGACGTCGCCCACGGTCGCGACCTTCCGCTTGGACCCGCCAAGCACCTTGATGCACTGCACCCGGCGCGCCCCGCTGTTATCGGCGACTTCCAGGTTGGTTTGCATCTGGATCATTGTTTACGACCTTTCGTTATCACGCGGCGCCGCTGTCGGCGGCGGACTCCGTCACGACCGTCCAACGCTTGGACTTCGAGATCGGGCGGCATTCGATGATCGAAACGGTATCGCCGACCTTGAACAGGTTGCCCTCGTCGTGGGCGGCGTACTTCTTCGACTGACGAATGAACTTCTTGTACACGGGGTGCATGACACGGCGCTCGACAAGAACCGTAACGGTCTTGTCGCACTTGTCGCTGACCACCGTGCCCTGCAGAACGCGGCGAGGCATGGATGATCCCCCTTACTTGCCGGCGTCGGCGGAGCGGGCACGCTCGCCGAGGATGGTCTTGATGCGGGCGATGTCGCGGCGCACCGTGTTCACCCGCGCGGTGTTCTCCAGCTGGCCGGAGGCCTTCTGGAAACGCAGGTTGAACTGTTCCTTCTTGAGCTGGAGGAGCTGATCGTTCAGCTCATCCGCGCTCTTCGTACGAATGTCTACGGCCTTCATGCCGCGGTCTCCTCGACACCGCCAAGGCGGGTCACCAGCTTCACCTTGATCGGCAGCTTCGCGGCCGCCAGAGCGAAGGCGGTTTTTGCCACATCTGCCGGCACGCCGTCCAGTTCAAACAGGATGCGGCCGGGCTTCACGCGGGCCGCCCAGTACTCCGGCGAACCCTTACCGGAACCCATGCGGACTTCGGCGGGCTTGGTGGAGACGGGGAGATCCGGGAAAATGCGGATCCAGACGCGGCCCTGACGCTTCATCGCGCGGGTGATCGCGCGGCGGGCCGCTTCGATCTGCCGGGCGGTGATGCGCTCCGGCTCCAGGGCCTTGAGGCCGAAGGAGCCGAAGTTCAGGGCGGTGCCGCCCTTGGCGTTGCCGTGGATGCGGCCCTTATGGGCCTTACGGAATTTCGTGCGCTTGGGAGAAAGCATCGCTCGGCCCCTTTACTCGCGTTCGGAGCGCTCGGAGCGCTCGCGACGGTCGCGACGATCATGCCGATCGCGGCGCGGTTCGCCGTCGGTCGACACCGGCTCGGAACCCATGCGCTTGTCCTGCGCCATCGGGTCGTGAGCCATGACCTCGCCCTTGAACACCCACACCTTGACACCGCAGGTGCCGTAGGTGGTCTTGGCGGTGCCAACACCGTAGTCGATGTCGGCGCGCAGGGTGTGCAGCGGAACGCGGCCCTCGCGGTACCACTCCATGCGGGCGATTTCCGCACCGCCGAGACGGCCGGAGCAGTTGATCCGGATGCCCTGGGCGCCCAGACGCATGGCGGACTGCACGGCGCGCTTCATGGCGCGACGAAATGCCACGCGGCGCTCGAGCTGGCTGGCGATGTTCTCGGCGATGAGACGAGCGTCGATTTCCGGCTTGCGGATTTCGACGATGTTCAGGCTCACCTCGCTGCCGGTCATCTTCGACAGCTCGAGACGCAGCTTCTCGATGTCCGCGCCCTTCTTGCCGATCACCACGCCCGGACGGGCCGAGTGGATGGTGATGCGGGCCTTCTTGGCCGGACGTTCGATGACGACGCGGGAGCAACCGGCCTGCTGCAGGCGACCCTGCAGATAGCCGCGCAGCTTCAGGTCCTGGTGCAGCAGATTGGCGTAGTCGCGCTTGGCGAACCAACGGCTGTCCCAGGTCCGGTTGATGCCGAGGCGCAGCCCGATCGGATTGATTTTCTGACCCATTACTCGGCCCCCTCGGCAACGGCGGCGTCACGCTCGCGAACGATGATCGTCAGGTTGCTGAACAGCTTCTCGACCCGGGCGCCGCGACCGCGGGCACGGGCGTGGAAGCGCTTCATCACCAGAGCGCGACCGACCGTCGCCGACGACACGTACAGACGGTCGACGTCGAGCTGGTGGTTGTTCTCGGCGTTCGCGATCGCGGCCTGCAGGACCTTCTTCACCTCGCCGGCGATGCGGCGCTTGGAGAAGGTCAGCTCGGCCACGGCGCGGCTGGCATCCATGTTCCGGATCAGCTGGGCGACGAGGTTGAGCTTCCGCGGGCTGGTGCGGATCATCGGATTGCGGGCCAGAGCCTCGTTCTCCGCGATCCGGCTGGGATTGGCAGACTTGCCCATGGCTTACTTCCTCTTCGCCTTCTTGTCCGCCGCGTGGCCATAGAAGGTCCGCGTCGGAGCGAACTCGCCGAACTTGTGACCGATCATGTGCTCGGTAACCAGAACCGGCAGGAACTTGTGGCCGTTGTAGACGCCGAACGTCAGACCGACGAACTGCGGCAGGATGGTCGAACGACGCGACCAGATCTTGATGATCTCGTTGCGGCCCGAAGCCCGGCTCTTGTCCGCCTTCTTCAGCAGATAGCCGTCGACGAACGGGCCCTTCCAAACGGAGCGTGCCATCGTTCGACCTCCTTACTTCGAATGACGGCGGCGCAGGATCAGGCCATCCGTCTTCTTGTTGTGACGAGTCTTCTTGCCCTTGGTCGGCTTGCCCCACGGCGTGACCGGATGACGGCCGCCCGAGGTGCGACCTTCACCACCACCGTGCGGGTGGTCGATCGGGTTCATGGCGACGCCACGGACCGACGGACGCTTGCCCAGCCAGCGGTTGCGACCGGCCTTGCCCAGGTTGGTGTTCATCTGGTCCGGGTTGGACACGGCACCCAGGGTGGCCATGCACTCGCCACGAACCATGCGCAGCTCGCCGGACGGCAGCTTCAGCTGGGCGTAGCCGCCGTCGCGGCCGACCAGCTGCAGGTAGGTGCCGGCGGAACGAGCCACCTGACCACCCTTGCCGGCCTTCAGCTCGACGTTATGCACGATCGAACCGACGGGGATGTTCTTCAGCGGCATGGCGTTGCCGGGCTTCACGTCGACGCGTTCGCCCGAGATGACCGTGTCGCCGACCTTCAGGCGCTGCGGCGCCAGGATGTAGGACAGGGTCCCATCCTGGTACTTGATCAGCGCGATGAACGCCGTGCGGTTCGGATCATATTCCAGCCGCTCGACGGTGGCCGGAACGTCGAACTTGCGACGCTTGAAGTCCACCAGACGGTAGGTGCGCTTGTGACCGCCACCCATCCGGCGCGCAGTGATGCGGCCGGTGTTGTTGCGCCCACCAGACTTGGTCAGGCCCTCGGTGAGGGTCTTGACCGGCTTGCCCTTCCACAGCTCCGAGCGGTCAACGATGACCAGCTGGCGGAGCGACGGCGTAATCGGGCGGTATTGCTTCAGAGCCATCGGATCACACTCCCGCTCAGATGCCCGTGGTCACGTCGATCTTGTTACCCTCGGCGAGGGTGACGACGGCCTTCTTGAAGTCCGAGCGACGGCCGATGGTGCCGCGGAACCGCTTGGTCTTGCCCTTGGAAACCAGGGTGTTGACCGCGGTCACCTTGACGTTGAAGAGACCTTCAACGGCGGCCTTGATCTCCGGCTTGGAGGCCGTGAGCGGCACGCGGAACGTGACCTGGTTATGCTCCGACACCAACGTCGACTTCTCGGTGATGACGGGAGCGAGGATCAGGTCGTACATCCGCTCCTGGCTCACCGCAGGTTTCGACTGCTTGCTCATTTCAGGCGAGCCTCCAGTTGCTCGACCGCGTTGCGGGTCAGGACCAGCGTATCGCGGCGGAGAATGTCGTAGACGTTCGCACCCTGCTCCGGCAGCACGTCGATCAGCGGGATGTTGCGCGAAGCCTTGGCGAAGTTCTCGTCCAGGTTCGAGCCATCGATGATCAGCGCCGAAGTCAGGCCGAGGGTGGCGAGACGGGCCGCCAGTTCCTTGGTCTTGTGCGTCTCGGCGGCCGCAGCCTCCAGGACGATCAGCTTGCCCTCGGCGGCCTTGGCCGACAGGGCGGTCTTGAGCGCCAGCTTGCGGACCTTCTTCGTCAGGTCGTGGGCGTGCGAACGCACCACCGGCCCGAAGATGGTCGCACCGCCGCGGAACTGCGGCGAACGGATGGAGCCCTGACGAGCGCGACCAGTGCCCTTCTGCGAGTAGGGCTTCTTGGTCGTGCCGCTGATCTCGCTGATGCCCTTGGTCTTGTGGTTACCGGAGCGGCGCTTGGCCAGCTGCCAGTTCACCATGCGGGCCAGCAGGTCGGTGCGGGTCGGCAGGCCGAACACGGCGTCCGACAGCTCGATCTCGCCGACGGCTTCGTTGTTCAGGTTCTTGATCGTGGCCTTCATGGCGCTCACTCCTGCGTCTCGGCCGGGGCTTCCGCCGCCGGAGCAGACTTGATGCCGGCCGGGAAGGGCAGGCCTTCCGGAGCCTTCTTCTTGACGGCGTCACGGATGCGCAGCCAGCCGCCCTCGGCGCCGGGGACGGCACCCTTGAGCATGATCAGACCACGGGCTTCGTCGACGGCGACGACCTGCAGGTTCAGAACCGTGACCCGCTCGTCACCGAGATGACCGGCCATCTTCTTGTTCTTGAAGACCTTACCGGGGTCCTGACGGTTACCCGTCGAACCGTGCGAACGGTGCGACACCGACACGCCGTGCGTGGCGCGCAGACCACCGAAGTTCCAGCGCTTCATCGCACCGGCAAAGCCCTTGCCGATGGAGGTGCCGGTGACGTCGACGTACTGGCCGGCGACGAAGTGGGCGGCCGACAGCTCGGCACCAACCTCGATCAGGGCATCGGCATCGACGCGGAACTCGACCAGCTTGCGCTTCGGTTCCACGCGCGCCTTGGCGAAATGCCCACGCTCAGGCTTGTTGACGTTCTTGACCTTGATGGCGCCCGCGCCGAGCTGGACGGCGGTGTAGCCATCCTTGTCCTCGGTGCGAACGGCGACGACCTGGCAGCTGTCGACTTTCAGCACAGTGACCGGAACATGCTGGCCGTCGTCCGTGAAGACGCGGGTCATGCCGACCTTCTGCGCGATCAAACCGGATCGCATTGTTCTTTATCTCCTGACCAGGGACATCCGCTTACCGGAGAGGTCCCTTACCAACCAAAATCAGAGCTTGATCTCGACGTCGACGCCGGCGGCGAGGTCGAGCTTCATCAGAGCATCCACGGTCTGCGGCGTCGGATCGACGATGTCGAGCAGGCGCTTGTGGGTGCGGATCTCGAACTGCTCGCGCGACTTCTTGTCGATGTGCGGCGAGCGGTTCACGGTGAACTTTTCGATGTGCGTCGGCAGGGGGATCGGGCCCCGCACGCGCGCGCCGGTCCGCTTGGCGGTGTTGACGATCTCGCTGGTCGACTGGTCGAGCACGCGATGATCGAACGCCTTCAGACGGATGCGGATGTTCTGGCTGTCCATGTCCAAACGTCCCTTGCACCTTCTAGCGATGACGCGGACGCGTCACCGGAACTCCACGAGCTGCTTTGGGGCTTCGCCGACAGCGCAAGGCCGCGCGCCGAACCACCGAAGCGGGGTCGACGGGCGACACTGTGACCGATGCGACGGGCCGATACGAAAAAGAACATCCCCCGCGGCGGATGCGCGAAGGGGATGTTCCGTTCAGCAGACGGCGCGCCTCCGTGGAGGCGCGCCGTGCCGTTCGTCTCGGGCTGCGTCTAGGCCGAAGCTGCCTACCACCAACCCAAAATCCAGAGGGCGTAATCTCTAGGCGTTCAGCGCCCGCGTGTCAATCCTGAATCTCCCCCCAATCGAAGGAAGCTGGATCGACAGGCGGACGGACCCGAATGCCGACGCCCGATGGCTAGAACCGGGCGGACCGCCCACCCTGCTTGCGCGGAGAAGACGGCCCGTCTCTTACAACCGGCGGCGGGGTGCTCTCCCGTCGCCCTACCCTTCCCTCCGGCGACCACCTTGCGGTGGCCGTCGGACGGTCATCACTCGACGATCTTGGCAACGACGCCGGCGCCGACGGTGCGGCCGCCTTCGCGGATGGCGAAGCGCAGGCCTTCGTCCATGGCGATCGGGGCGATCAGAGCCACGTCCATGGCGACGTTGTCGCCCGGCATCACCATCTCGACGCCTTCCGGCAGCGAGACCATGCCCGTCACGTCCGTCGTACGGAAGTAGAACTGCGGACGGTAGTTGGTGAAGAACGGGGTGTGACGGCCGCCCTCTTCCTTCGTCAGGATGTAGGCCTCGGCCTTGAACTTGGTGTGCGGGGTGATCGAACCCGGCTTGGCCAGAACCTGGCCGCGCTCGACGTCCTCGCGCTTGGTGCCGCGCAGCAGCGCGCCGATGTTGTCGCCGGCCTCACCCGAATCGAGCAGCTTGCGGAACATCTCGACGCCGGTCACCGTCGTCTTCACCGTCGCCTTCAGGCCGACGATCTCGACTTCGTCACCAACCTTCACGATGCCGCGCTCGACACGGCCGGTCACAACGGTGCCGCGGCCCGAGATCGAGAACACGTCTTCGATCGGCATCAGGAACGGACGATCCTTCGGACGCTCCGGCTGCGGGATGTACTCGTCCACCGTCTTCATCAGAGCCAGAACGGCGTCCCGGCCGATCTCCGGCTGACGGTCTTCCAGGGCGCACAGAGCCGAGCCCTTGGTGATCGGAATGTCGTCGCCCGGGAACTGGTAGGAGGACAGCAGCTCGCGAACTTCCAGCTCGACCAGCTCCAGCAGTTCCGGATCGTCGACCATGTCGACCTTGTTCAGGAACACCACCAGGGCCGGAACGCCAACCTGGCGGGCCAGCAGGATGTGCTCGCGGGTCTGCGGCATCGGGCCGTCGGCGGCCGACACGACCAGGATCGCGCCGTCCATCTGGGCGGCGCCCGTGATCATGTTCTTCACGTAGTCGGCGTGGCCCGGGCAGTCGACGTGCGCGTAGTGGCGGTTCTGCGTCTCGTACTCGACGTGGGCCGTCGAGATCGTGATGCCGCGCGCCTTCTCTTCCGGCGCCTTGTCGATCTGGTCGTAAGCGGTGAAGGTGGCGCCGCCGGACTCCGCCAGCACCTTCGTGATCGCCGCCGTCAGCGACGTCTTGCCGTGGTCGACGTGGCCGATCGTGCCAACGTTGCAGTGCGGCTTGTTCCGCTCGAACTTTGCCTTCGCCATGGGGTGGTCTCTCCGTTTCTCAATCGTTCCAGCGGTCTTCAGGCCACCTTGGCGCGGACGCCGTCCGCGATGGCCTGTGGCACCGGCTCATAATGGTCGAACTGCATGCTGTACTGCGCGCGGCCCTGACTCATGGAGCGCAGGGAGTTCACATAGCCGAACATGGCCGCCAAGGGAACCAGTCCCGTGACGATTCGCGCGTTGCCGCGCTGGTCCATGCCGGTGATCTGTCCGCGGCGACCGTTCAGATCGCCGATGACGTCGCCCATATAGTCGTCCGGCGTGATGATTTCGACCCGCATCAGCGGTTCCAACAGCGCCGGAGCGGCTTTTGTCATGGCCTCGCGGAAGGCGGTCCGCGCCGCCAGCTCGAAGGCGAGCGGCGAGGAGTCGACGTCATGCGCCTCACCACCGGTCAGGCTCGCCTTGACGTCCACCACAGGGTAGCCAGCGACGACGCCGCTGTCCTTCGCAGCCTCCAGCCCCTTCTGCACACCGGCGACGAACTCACGTGCCAGTCCGGCGGCGCGGTTCTCGAACACGAAGCCGGCGCCGCGGTCGAGCGCCTCCAGCTTCAGCGTCACACGTGCGAACTGGGCGCGGTCGCCGGTCTGGCGGGCATGGACATGGTCGATCTCGGCCGAGCGCAGCACCGTCTCGCGGTAGGCGACCTTGGGCGCGCCGACGGCGGCATCGACGCGGAATTCGCGCTTCATGCGGTCGACAATGATGTCGAGATGCAACTCGCCCATGCCGCGAATGACGGTCTGGCCGCTTTCACGGTCGACCGAGACCTGCAGCGAGGGATCCTCATGACCCAACCGGTTCAACGCCGCCGCCATCTTCTCGTGGTCGGCGTCGGTGCGCGGCTCGACCACGATCTCGATCACCGGCTCGGGAACGTCCAGACGTTCCAGCACGATGGGCTTGGCGGGGTCGCACAGCGTATCGCCGGTGGCGGTGTGCTCCAGCCCGGCGAACGCCACGATGTCGCCGGTATGGGCGTGCTCGATGTCTTCACGGCTGTTGGCATGCATCAGCAGCATGCGGCCGATCTTCTCGCGCTCGCCCTTCACCGGATTGAGCAGCGAATCGCCGACGCTCGCGGTGCCGGAATAGATGCGGCAGAAGGTGAGCGTCCCGACATAGGGGTCGTTCATCACCTTGAAGGCGAGGCCCGAGAAGGGGGCGCTGTCGTTTGCCGCGCGCTCCTCCGAACGGTCGCCGCCGACGGCATGGCCCGTCACCGCGCCGATATCGTTCGGCGCCGGCAGATAGTGGACCACCGCGTCGAGCATCGGCTGAATGCCCTTGTTGCGGAACGCCGATCCGCAAAGCACGGGGACCACGGCATTGGAAATCGTGCCCTTGCGGATCAGCGCGCGCAGGACGTTGGGCGCAGGCTCCTCGCCGCGCTCCAGATAGGCGGCCATTGCCGCCTCGTCGAGATCGAGCACAGCCTCCAGCAGCGCCTGACGGGCGCTTGCGGCGGTCTCTGCCAGATCCTCGGGAATGTCGGTATCTTCGAAGTCGGCGCCGAGAGTCTCGGCCTTCCAGATCGTGGCGCGCATGGCGACGAGATCGACGACGCCGGAAAAGCCGGCTTCGCTGCCAATCGGAAGCTGAAGAACCAGCGGCTTGACACCCAGCCGGTCGGCCATCATGGCGACACAGCCGTTGAAGTCGGCGCCAACGCGGTCCATCTTGTTGACGAAGGCCATGCGCGGCACGCCGTACTTGTCGGCCTGCCGCCACACGGTTTCCGTCTGGGGCTCGACCCCTGCAACAGCGTCGAAGATGGCAACGGCGCCATCCAGGACACGCAACGACCGCTCGACCTCGATGGTGAAATCCACGTGGCCGGGCGTATCGATGATGTTGATGCGGTGGTCGCGCCAGAAACAGGTCGTTGCCGCCGAGGTGATGGTGATGCCCCGTTCCTGCTCCTGCTCCATCCAATCCATGACGGCGGTGCCGTCATTGACCTCGCCCATGCGATAGGATTTGCCGGTATAGAACAGGATGCGCTCGGTCGTCGTCGTCTTGCCGGCATCGATGTGAGCCATGATGCCGATGTTGCGGTAACGGTCGAGGGCGTGCGAACGGGGCATGCAAAATCACCAGGACAGGCGTGAACCTTACCAGCGGTAGTGCGAGAACGCCTTGTTGGCTTCCGCCATGCGGTGCGTGTCTTCGCGCTTCTTCACGGCGGTGCCGCGCTGGCTGGCAGCGTCGAGCAGCTCACCCGACAGACGCTCGGTCATGGTGTTTTCCGAGCGGGCGCGGGCGGCGCTGATCAGCCAACGGATGGCGAGAGCCTGGGCGCG
Organism: Azospirillum oryzae; assembly: GCF_008364795.1. GTDB lineage: Bacteria > Pseudomonadota > Alphaproteobacteria > Azospirillales > Azospirillaceae > Azospirillum > Azospirillum oryzae. Next base: position 1,134,261 of record NZ_VTTM01000001.1, read on the forward strand.
GTCCGAACGGACCTCGACCGGAACCTGGTAGGTCGCACCACCGACGCGGCGGCTGCGGACTTCCAGGTGCGGCTTCACGTTGGCGAGCGCATCGTGGAAGACCTGAACGGGGTCGTTCTTGGTCTTGACCTCGATACGGCCGAGCGCACCATAGACGATGCCTTCGGCGGCCGACTTCTTGCCGTCCAGCATCAGGCAATTCATGAACTTCGTCAGGACGCGGTCGCCGTACTTGGCGTCCGGCAGGACTTCACGCTTCTCGGCGCGATGACGACGGGACATCGTGAGTTCTCCTTACTTCGGACGCTTCGCGCCGTACTTCGAACGGCGCTGCTTACGATCCTTGACGCCCTGGGTATCCAGCGTGCCGCGAATGATGTGGTAGCGAACGCCGGGAAGATCCTTCACACGACCGCCGCGGATCATGACCACCGAGTGTTCCTGGAGGTTGTGGCCCTCACCAGGGATGTAGCTCGTCACCTCGAAGCCGTTCGTCAGACGAACGCGGGCGACCTTACGGAGCGCCGAGTTCGGCTTCTTCGGGGTGGTGGTGTAAACGCGAGTGCAGACGCCACGCTTCTGCGGGCAGGCCTCCATCGCGGGAACCTTGTTGCGCGCGGCCAACGGCTCGCGCGGCTTACGGATCAACTGGTTGATCGTCGGCATATCTGCCCTTCATCCCTTCAAGATCACTCGGCCGGACGAGCCGGACGAAGCAAAAGCCCGCCTGCGAAACGTTGCCGTTCCGAGCGGGCTGAATGAGCGAAAGCCGACCGGAGGACTCCGATCGGCGGGATCGGTGGATTCAACCGGACGCACGGAGAGCCCCGGCGTCCTTTGAAGTTCGCGGACTTTAGGGAAAGGTCGCGGGAGAGTCAAGCGAGCTTTCTGCCCATGGAAGGTCCCGTTGCATGTGCGCGAGGCCAAAAAGAAAAGGGCGCATCCCTTGCGGAACGCGCCCCCTCCCCCACTCACTTGACCCGAAGGATCAGGCCGCGGAGCTTTCCTCGCCCGGGGTCGGCAGGGCCGGAGTTTCCTCCGGAGCGCCGGCTTCCAGGGCCGCTTCGCGGTCACGCTCGGCGGCGATCAGCTTCAGGCGGTTCACCACGGAGCCCGTGCCGGCCGGGATCAGGCGGCCGACGATGACGTTCTCCTTCAGGCCTTCCAGGTTGTCGACCTTGCCGCCGACGGCCGCTTCCGTGAGGACGCGGGTGGTTTCCTGGAACGACGCGGCCGAGATGAAGGACCGCGTCTGCAGGCTGGCCTTGGTGATGCCCTGGAGAACCGGGTGACCGTGGGCCGGCTGCAGCCCCTCGGCGACCGTCTTCTCGTTCTCCTCGTCGAACTCCTGACGATCGACCTGCTCGCCCACCAGGAAGGTGGTCTCGCCGGCGTCGGTGATCTCGACCTTCTGCAGCATCTGGCGAACGATCACCTCGATGTGCTTGTCGTTGATCTTCACGCCCTGCAGTCGATAGACGTCCTGGATTTCGTTGATCAGGTAGTCGGCCAAGGCCTCCACACCCATCACCGCCAGGATGTCGTGCGGCACCGGGTTGCCGTCCATCAGCAGATCGCCGCGTTCGACATAGTCACCCTCCTGCACGGAGATGTGCTTGCCCTTCGGGATCAGATACTCCTTCTCGTCGCCGGTTTCCTCGTTGCGGACGACGATGCGGCGCTTGGTCTTGTAGTCCTTACCGAATTCGACGCGACCGCTCATCTCCGAGATGATGGCGAAGTCCTTCGGACGACGCGCCTCGAACAGCTCGGCCACGCGCGGCAGACCACCGGTGATGTCGCGGGTCTTGGACGACTCGCGCGGGATACGCGCCAGCACGTCACCGGCCCGGACTTCGGCACCGTTCTCCACCGACAGAATGGCGTCCACCGACATGAAGTAGCGGGCTTCCAGGCCGTTCGGCAGGGTAATCAGGTCGCCTCGCTCGTCCACCAGCGCGATGCGCGGCTTCAGGTCTGCGCCGCGCGGCTGCTGACGCCAGTCGACCACCACCTTGGAGCTGATGCCCGTCGCCTCGTCCATCACCTCGCGCATGGAGATGCCCTCCACGAGGTCGATGTAACGGGCGGTACCGGCACGCTCGGTGATGATCGGCAGGGTATAGGGGTCCCACTCGGCCAGCTTGGCGCCGCGCTCGACCTTCACACCCTCGTCCGCCAGCAGCTTGGCACCGTACGGCACGCGGTGACGCGCTCGCTCACGGCCCTGGTCGTCGAGGAGGATGACTTCGGTGCTGCGGCCCATGACCACCGGGATGCCGGACGAGTTCATGACGACGTTGCGGTTGTTGATCCGCACCGTCGCTTCGAACGCCGCCTCGATCTGGCTCTGCTCCGCACCGCGCTGCGCCGCACCACCGATGTGGAAGGTACGCATCGTCAGCTGGGTGCCCGGCTCGCCGATCGACTGCGCCGCGATGACGCCGACCGCCTCGCCGGTGTTGACCAGCGTGCCGCGGGCCAGATCACGGCCGTAGCACTTGGCGCAGACGCCGTCGCGGGTCTCGCAGGTCAGGACCGAGCGGATCTTGACCGAGTCGATGCCCGACCGTTCGATGCGGTCGACCGTCGGCTCGTCGATCAGGCCGCCGTCCTCGACGATCAGTTCGCCGTTCAGCGGGTCGATCACCGCGCCGACCACGGTGCGGCCGAGGATGCGATCGCCCAGCGGGGAGATGACTTCGCCGCCGTCGATCACCGCCTTGACGGTGATGCCGCGCTCGGTGCCGCAATCATGCTCGACGATGATGGCGTCCTGCGCCACGTCGACCAGACGACGGGTCAGGTAACCGGAGTTCGCCGTCTTCAAGGCGGTGTCGGCCAGACCCTTGCGGGCGCCGTGGGTGGAGTTGAAGTACTCCAGCACGGTCAGGCCTTCCTTGAAGTTCGAGATGATCGGCGTTTCGATAATCTCGCCCGACGGCTTGGCCATCAGGCCGCGCATGCCGGCCAGCTGACGGATCTGCGCGGCGGAACCGCGGGCGCCGGAGTGGGCCATCATGTACACCGAGTTGACCGGCTTGCCGGCTTCGGTGGTCGAGATCGCCTTCATCATCTCGGAGGCGACCTTTTCGGTGCATTCCGACCAGACGTCGACGACCTTGTTGTACTTCTCGCCCTGCGTGATCAGGCCGTCGAGATACTGCTGCTCGAACTCCTTCACCCGCTCCTTCGATTCGTTGACCAGCTTCTCCTTGGCGGCGGGGATGACCATGTCGTCCTTGCCGAAGGAGATGCCGGCGCGGCAGGCGTGGCCAAAGCCCAGCTTCATCAGGCGATCGGCGAAGATCACCGTCTCCTTCTGACCGCAATGCCGGTAGACGGCGTCGATGACGTTGCCGACGTCCTTCTTGGTAAGGACGCGGTTGATCAGCGAGAAGGGCACCTTCGGGTGACGCGGCAGCAGCTCCGACAGGAGCATGCGGCCGGGAGTCGTCTCGACGATGGTGATCTGCTCGTTGCCCTCGTCGTCGACGCCGACGTAGCGCGCCTTGATCTTCGCATGGATCGACAGGACCTTGGCGTTCAGCGCCTGCTCGATTTCCGAGACGTTGGCGAACACCATGCCCTCGCCCTTCTCACTCGGGCGGTCCATGGAGATGTAGTAGATGCCGAGGACGATGTCCTGCGACGGCACAATGATCGGCTTGCCGTTGGCGGGCGACAGGATGTTGTTGGTCGACATCATCAGGACGCGCGCTTCCAGCTGGGCCTCGAGGCTCAGCGGCACGTGCACGGCCATCTGGTCGCCGTCGAAGTCGGCGTTGAAGGCGGTGCAGACCAGCGGGTGCAGCTGGATCGCCTTGCCTTCGATCAGCGTCGGCTCGAACGCCTGGATGCCGAGACGGTGCAGCGTCGGCGCCCGGTTCAGCATCACCGGATGCTCGCGGATGACCTCTTCCAGGATGTCCCACACCTCGGGACGCTCCTTCTCCACCATCCGCTTGGCGGCCTTGATGGTGGAGGCGAGGCCATACAGCTCAAGCTTGGCGTAGATGAAGGGCTTGAACAGCTCGAGCGCCATCTTCTTCGGCAGGCCGCACTGGTGCAGCTTCAGCTCCGGACCGACGACGATGACCGAACGCCCCGAATAGTCGACGCGCTTGCCGAGCAGGTTCTGACGGAAGCGGCCCTGCTTGCCCTTCAGCATGTCGGACAGCGACTTCAGCGGACGCTTGTTGGCGCCGGTGATGACGCGGCCACGGCGGCCGTTGTCGAACAGAGCGTCGACGGCCTCCTGCAGCATGCGCTTCTCGTTGCGGACGATGATGTCCGGCGCCTTCAGCTCGATCAGCCGCTTCAGGCGGTTGTTGCGGTTGATGACGCGGCGGTACAGGTCGTTCAGATCCGACGTGGCGAAACGGCCGCCGTCCAGCGGGACCAGCGGACGCAGTTCGGGCGGGATCACCGGAATGACTTCCAGGATCATCCACTCCGGACGCGACTGCGAGGCCAGGAACGCGTCGATCAGCTTAAGGCGCTTCACCAGCTTCTTGCGCTTGGCTTCGGAGTTGGTGTCGCGCAGATCCTCGCGGCAGCGCTTCTTCTCCTCGTCGAGGTCGAGCGCGGACAGCATGATGCGCAGCGCTTCGGCACCGATCGACGCGGTGAAGGCGTCCTCGCCGTACTCGTCCTGGGCGTTGAGGTACTCTTCCTCGTTCAGCAGCGAATGCAGCTTCAGCGGGGTGAGGCCCGGCTCGATGACGACGTAGTTTTCGAAATAGAGGATGCGCTCCAGATCCTTGAGCGTCATGTCGAGCAGCAGACCGATGCGGCTCGGCAGCGACTTCAGGAACCAGATGTGCGCAACCGGGGACGCCAGTTCGATATGGCCCATGCGCTCGCGCCGGACCTTCGACAGCGTAACCTCGACGCCGCACTTCTCGCAGATGATGCCGCGATACTTCATGCGCTTGTACTTGCCGCACAAGCACTCGTAGTCCTTGATCGGGCCGAAGATGCGGGCGCAGAACAGGCCGTCGCGCTCCGGCTTGAAGGTGCGATAGTTGATGGTTTCCGGCTTCTTGATCTCGCCGTAGGACCAGGACCGGATCCGCTCGGGGCTCGCGATCTGGATGCGGATCTGATCGAAGCTCTGCGGCCCCTGGACCTGGCCGAAAATGTTCATCAACTCATTCATGACCGTCTCCCGCTGGCATCGCCGCGTTGTCGGTTAAGGGCAGTGCATGACCCCGGAGCGGTGCTCGCACCGTTCCGGGGTTTGGTCACGTCAAATCGGCTCAGTAGGACCGCTGGTTCAGTTCGACGTTCAGGCCGAGCGAGCGCAGCTCCTTAACCAGCACGTTGAACGACTCCGGAATGCCGGCCTCGAAGTTGTCGTCGCCGCGGACGATGGCCTCGTAGACCTTGGTGCGGCCGGACACGTCGTCCGACTTCACCGTCAGCATTTCCTGCAGCGTGTAGGCGGCGCCGTAGGCTTCGAGCGCCCAGACCTCCATCTCACCGAAGCGCTGACCGCCGAACTGGGCCTTGCCGCCCAGCGGCTGCTGCGTGACCAGCGAGTAGGGGCCGATCGACCGGGCGTGGATCTTGTCGTCCACCAGGTGGTGCAGCTTCAGCATGTAGATGTAGCCGACGGTCACCTTGCGGTCGAAGGTCTCGCCGGTGCGGCCGTCCACCAGCGTCGACTGGCCCGACCGGTCGAAACCGGCACGCTCCAGATGGACGCAGATGTCCTCCTCGCGGGCGCCGTCGAAGACCGGCGTCGCGAAGGGCACGCCCTTGCGCAGGTTGCCGCCCAGCTCCAGCAGTTCGCCGTCGGTCATGTCGGCGATGTCCTCGTTGTAGGTCACCTCGCCGTACGCCGACTTCAGCGTGCTGCGCAGGGCCTCCAGTTGGGGAGCGCCTTCGGCCTTCTGACGGATCGCCAGACGGTATTGATCGACCGCGCGACCGATCTGCCGGCCAAGACCCGAGGCCGCCCAACCGAGGTGGGTTTCCAGGATCTGACCGACGTTCATGCGCGAAGGCACGCCCAGCGGGTTCAGCACCAGATCGACCGGGGTGCCGTCCTCGAGGTACGGCATGTCCTCCTGCGGGATGATGCGCGAGACGACACCCTTGTTGCCGTGACGGCCGGCCATCTTGTCGCCCGGCTGCAGCTTGCGCTTCACCGCGACGAAGACCTTGACCATCTTCATGACGCCCGGCGGCAGCTCGTCACCGCGCTGCAGCTTGTCGACCTTGTTCTCGAAGCGGTCCTGCAGGGCCTTGATCGAGTCGTCGAACACCTTGGCCAGGTTCTCGACCGTCTCCATCACCTGCTCGTCGGCGATGGCGATCTGGCGCCACAGACCCTTCGACAGGCCGGCCAGAACCTCCTCGGTCAGGACCGTGCCGCCCTTCATGCCCTTCGGGCCGGACTGCGCGGTCTGGCCGAGCAGCACTTCCTTCAGTCGGGTGTAGAAGCTGCGCTCCAGGATGCCGCGCTCGTCGTCGCGGTCCTTGGCCAGCTTCTCGATCTCCGCGCGTTCGATGGCGAGCGCGCGCTCGTCCTTGTCGACGCCGCGGCGGCTGAACACACGGACCTCGACGATGGTGCCGACGACGCCCGGCGGCAGGCGCAGCGAGGTGTCGCGGACGTCCGAAGCCTTTTCGCCGAAGATGGCGCGCAGAAGCTTCTCTTCCGGCGTCATCGGGCTTTCGCCCTTTGGCGTCACCTTGCCGACCAGGATGTCGCCCGGACGGACTTCGGCGCCGATGTAGACGATGCCGGCCTCGTCGAGATTCTTCAGAGCTTCCTCACCCACGTTCGGAATGTCGCGGGTGATTTCCTCCTGGCCCAGCTTGGTGTCGCGGGCCATGACCTCGAACTCCTCGATGTGGATCGAGGTGAAGACGTCGTCCTTGACAATGCGCTCGTTGATGAGGATCGAGTCCTCGAAGTTGTAGCCGTTCCACGGCATGAACGCGACGAGCACGTTCCGGCCGAGCGCCAGTTCGCCCAGATCGGTCGACGGACCGTCGGCAACGATGTCGCCGGCGTTCACCCGGTCACCGACCTTCACCAGCGGACGCTGGGTGATGCAGGTGTTCTGGTTGGAACGCTGGAACTTCAGCAGGTTGTAGATGTCGACGCCCGGCGCCGTGCTGTCCGAGCTGTCGGTGGCGCGGACGACGATGCGGGTGGCGTCGACCTGGTCGACGATGCCCGAGCGCTTGGCGACGATGGTCACGCCGCTGTCGCGGGCGACGGTCGCCTCCATGCCGGTGCCGACCAGCGGCGCGTCGGCCTTGACCAGCGGCACCGCCTGGCGCTGCATGTTCGAGCCCATCAGCGCGCGGTTGGCGTCGTCGTTCTCCAGGAACGGGATCAGCGCCGCCGCCACGGACACCAGCTGCTTCGGCGACACGTCGATCAGGTCGATCGCCTCCGGACGGAACATCAGGTATTCACCGCCCTGGCGGCAGGACACCAGATCGGCGGCAAAGCTGTTGTCCGGGTTCAGCTCGGCATTCGCCTGGGCGACGACGTAGCGGCCCTCCTCCATCGCCGACAGATAGACCACCTCGTTGGTGACCTTGCCGTCGATGACCTTGCGGTAGGGGCTCTCGATGAAGCCGTACTGGTTCACGCGGGCGTAGGTCGCCAGCGAGTTGATCAGACCGATGTTCGGACCTTCCGGCGTCTCAATCGGGCAGATGCGGCCATAGTGCGTCGGGTGCACGTCGCGCACCTCGAAGCCGGCGCGCTCGCGGGTCAGACCGCCCGGGCCGAGTGCCGAGAGACGACGCTTGTGCGTGATCTCGGACAGCGGGTTGGTCTGGTCCATGAACTGCGACAGCTGCGACGAACCGAAGAACTCGCGCACCGCGGCGGCGGCCGGCTTGGCGTTGATCAGGTCATGCGGCATCACCGTGTCGATCTCGACCGAGCTCATGCGCTCGCGGATCGCACGTTCCATGCGCAGCAGGCCGACGCGGTACTGGTTCTCCATCAGCTCGCCGACCGAGCGGACACGGCGGTTGCCGAGATGGTCGATGTCGTCGATCTCGCCGCGGCCGTCCTTCAGGTTCACCAGAACCTTCAGGATCTCCAGGATGTCCTCCTTGCGGAGAACGCGCATCTGGTCGTCGGTCTGGAAGTTCAGGCGCGCGTTCATCTTCACGCGGCCGACGGCCGACAGGTCGTAGCGCTCGCTGTCGAAGAACAGGCCCGAGAACAGCGCCTCGGCCGACTCCAGGGTCGGCGGCTCGCCCGGACGCATGACGCGGTAGATGTCGATCAGCGCGTCTTCGCGGCTGGCGTTCCGATCCGCATTCATGGTGTTGCGGATGTAGGCGCCGACGTTCAGGTGGTCGATCGCCAGCACCGGCAGCTCGTCGACGCCGGTCTTCTCCAGCTTGTCGAGGTCGCTCGCCGACAGCTCGTCACCGGCTTCGAACAGGACTTCGCCCGTGCGCTCGTTGATGATGTCGACGGCGAGGTAGCGGCCGGTCAGCTCCTCGGTGGAGACCTGCTGCTCGGTCAGGCCGGCCTCGACCAGCTTCTTGATGACGCGCGGAGTCATCTTGGTGCCGGCCTCGGCGACAACGGCGCCGGTGGCGGCATCGACCAGGTCGGACACCAGCTTGACGCCCTTCATGCGCTCGGCGCTGAACGGGGTCTTCCAGCCGCCGGCGGAGCGGGTGTAGGTGATGGTGTCGTAGAAGTAGTTGAGAATCTCTTCCTTCGACATGCCCTGCGCTTCGTAGGGCAGCAGGTCCTTGCGGTTCGCCTTGCGCTCGGCGCGCAGCGCCTCGGTCTCCGCGCCGTCCAGAGCGAACAGCAGCGTGGTGGCCGGCAGCTTGCGGCGGCGGTCGATGCGGACGTAGACGAGATCCTTGGCGTCGAACTCGAAGTCCAGCCAGGAACCGCGATAGGGGATGACGCGGGCGGCGAACAGATACTTGCCCGACGCGTGGGTCTTGCCCTTGTCGTGGTCGAAGAAGACACCCGGGCTGCGGTGCATCTGGGAGACGATGACGCGCTCGGTGCCGTTGATGATGAAGGTGCCGTTGGCCGTCATCAGGGGCATGTCGCCCATGTAGACGTCCTGCTCCTTGATGTCGCGGATCGAACGGAGGCCGGTGTCCTCCTCGACGTCGAACACGGACAGGCGCAGGGTAACCTTCAGCGGAGCCGCGAAGGTCATGCCGCGCTGCTGGCATTCCTCGACGTCGTACTTCGGCTGCTCAAGCTCGTACTTGACGAAATCCAGCACCGCGCGGTCGGAGAAGTCCTTGATCGGGAAGACCGACTTGAAGACTTCCTGCAGGCCCAGGTTCGCCCGCTTTTCCGGGGCGATGTCCATTTGCAGGAAGTGGTCGTAGGAGCTGCGCTGCACCTCGATGAGGTTGGGCATCTGGGTGACTTCCGGGATGCGCCCGAAGCTCTTCCGAACACGTTTACGACCCGTAAAGGATTTGGCCATGGATGTCCCCAAACGTCTGTACGTGATGCGCGTTATACCGACCGTTCAACCGACCGCAGGATCAAGCCGACTGGTGTCGACCGCTCCCGAGGGCGCCCGCGCGGGCCATCCCCATGATGGGGACGGAAAGAGCCGGGCCGGGCAAGCCCGGTCCGGCGGAAGGCAGAAAACGCCGTGCGGCGGCAGGTTCCCTGGGGAACCGACCGCCGTCCGGCGTGGAACTGTATGATCCGTAACGCAACAAGGTCTTACTTAATATCGACCTTGGCGCCGGCCTCTTCAAGCTGCTTCTTGATCTTGGCGGCCTCGTCCTTCGTGGCGCCTTCCTTGACCGGCTTCGGAGCGCCCTCGACCAGGTCCTTGGCTTCCTTCAGGCCCAGGCCGGTGATCGCACGGACTTCCTTAATCACGTTGATCTTCTTGTCGCCGGCATCGGCGAGGATCACCGTGAACTCGGTCTGCTCTTCGGCCGGAGCGGCAGCGGCAGCGGCCGGGCCAGCGGCGGCAACGGCCACCGGAGCGGCGGCGGAGACGCCCCACTTCTCTTCGAGGAGCTTCGACAGCTCGGCGGCTTCCAGGACGGTCAGGGCCGACAGATCGTCGACGAGCTTCTGCAGATCAGCCATGTTACTACTCCAAACGACTTGAGTTCTGGGGATGGAAAAAAACGAGTGAGTCGAGTTGGCCTTGCGGGCCAGCTCAGGCTGCCTCGTCGTCCTTCTTCGCGTAGGCGGCAAGCACGCGGGCGACCTGGCCACCCGGAGCCTGGAGGACACCGGCGATACGGGTCGCCGGGGTCTGGATCATGCCCACGAGGCGGCCACGCAGTTCGTCCAGCGACGGGAGCGAGGCGAGGGCCTTGACCCCCTCCGCGTCCAGAATCTGGGTGCCGAGGCTGGCGCCGACGATCTTGAGCTTCTCGTTGGTCTTCGCGTAGTCGGCCACCACCTTGGCAGCCGCAACGGGATCCTTCGAGAAGGCGATCGCCGTCGGTCCCTTGAAGAGACCGTCCAGACCTTCGAACTGCGTCCCCTGAAGGGAACGACGGGCGAGCCGGTTCTTCGTCACTTTGAAGCTGGCGCCAGCAGCCCGAACCTTCGCACGCAGGTCGGTGACTTCCTTCACCGTCAGGCCCAGATGGTGGGTGACCACCACCAGGCCCGTGTCCTGGAGCTTCGATTGCAGAGCCGCGATCGTCGCTTCTTTTTGTGTACGATCCACGGATCGCCTCCTTGCACAGAGGTTTACATGGACCCCCTGCCCTTGCGGGCCGGAGGTCCGGCGAACCTGTCCCAGAAGTTCAAGCCGTTCCTGATCCGGTGGTCCCGCCTTGACGGGGTCCGGAATGGTCAACGGGTTCAACTCCTGTCTGCGCCGGTGAATTTTAAGCCCTCACCTTCCGGAGAAGGGGCGGACACCTGCGGTCTCGGACAGGGGTGGGTGGGCGGTCCGCCGGGGCAGGCCCCCTTGGATCATCCACCCGGTCGCCGCTGGCACCCGAAGGTGCCGGCGGCGAAAGACGGGTGATTACGCCGCGGCGCCGGCCGCAGCCGACACGCTGGTGAGGTCGAGCTTCAGGCCCGGGCCCATCGTCGACGAGAGCGAGACCTTCAGCAGGTACTGGCCCTTGGCGCCGGTCGGCTTGGCACGGGTGATGGCATCGACGAAGGCGCGGATGTTCTGGACCAGCGCCTCTTCCGAGAAGCTGACCTTGCCGACGCCGGCGTGGACGATACCGGTCTTCTCCGCACGGAACTCCACAGCGCCGGCCTTGGCGGCCTTCACGGCGCCGGCGACGTCGGGGGTCACGGTGCCCAGCTTCGGGTTCGGCATCAGGCCGCGCGGGCCGAGGACCTTACCGAGCTTGCCGACCACGCCCATCATGTCGGGCGAGGCGATGCAGCGGTCGAAGTTGATGTTGCCGGCCAGGATCTGTTCGGCGAGATCGTCGCCGCCGACCACGTCGGCGCCGGCGGCCAGGGCCTCATCGACCTTGGCGCCACGGGCGAACACCGCCACGCGGACGGTCTTGCCGGTGCCGTTCGGCAGGTTCACGACGCCGCGGACCATCTGGTCGGCGTGGCGCGGATCGATGCCGAGGTTCATCGCGATTTCGATGGTCTCGTCGAACTTGGCCTTGGCAGCACCCTTCACCAGGGTGACGGCCTCTTCCAGCGAGTAGAAGTTGTCGCGGTTGACGGTCTTGTAGGCGTCGGTCAGACGCTTGCCCAGCTTCGCCATAGGATCAGCCCTCCACCACTTCGAGGCCCATCGAGCGGGCGGAGCCGGCGACCATGGTCGCTGCGGCTTCGACGTCGTGCGCGTTCAGGTCGACCATCTTCTTCTGGGCGATCTCGCGGATCTGCGAGGTCGTGACCTGGCCGACGAAACCGCCCTTGCCGGGGGTCGTCGAACCCTTGTCCTTGCCCGAAGCCTTCTTGAGGAAGTAGCTGACCGGCGGGGTCTTGGTCACGAAGGTGAAGGTGCGGTCGCCATAGGCGGTGATGACCACGGGAATCGGCATGCCGACTTCCAGGTCCGCCGTCTTGGCGTTGAACGCCTTGCAGAACTCCATGATGTTCAGGCCGCGCTGACCGAGCGCCGGGCCGATGGGCGGCGACGGGTTGGCCTTGCCGGCCGGAACCTGCAGCTTGATGTAACCGACGATTTTCTTCGCCATCTCACAACCTCCTGGGACGACACCTCACGCCTACGACCGGATGGTCCGGCGCGGCGTCGCGGGGTTTTGCGGTTCGGCCATGGCGAGCCTCCCGCAACAGAATGGAGCCACCGATGCAAGCACCGGCAGCTCCGACACGAAAAACTGTGGAACCTTGCGCTTAGATCTTTTCGACCTGCGTGTATTCCAGCTCGACCGGCGTGGAGCGGCCGAAGATCGACACCGCCACCTTGAGGCGGGATTTCTCTTCGTCGACTTCCTCGACGACACCATTGAACGAGGTGAAGGGACCGTCGCTCACTCGCACCTGCTCGCCCACCTCGAAGGTGATCGAGGGCTTGGGGCGCTCAAAGCCTTCCTGCACCTGATGGATGATCCGCTCGGCCTCGCGCTGGGAAATCGGCTGCGGCTTGCCGCCACCGCCCAGGAAATCCGTGACCTTCGGCGTGTTCTTCACCAGCGACCAGGATTCGTCGGTCAGGTCCATCTTGACGAGGACATAGCCGGGGAAGAACTTGCGTTCCGTGTTGATCTTGGAACCCCGGCGCACTTCGACCACTTCTTCGGTCGGGACCAGGATTTCCTCGAACTTGTCTTCCAGACCCTTCTGAGCCGCCTTTTCGCGGATGGCCTGGGCGACCTTCTTTTCGAAACCCGAATAGACGTGAACAACGTACCAGCGCGCAGCCATGTCTTAGCCTCCCAGCCCAAGGATCAAGCGAACGGCAACCGCCAGCACCTGATCGACGACGAGGAAGAACAGGGCGGCGAGCACGACCATGACGAACACCATGGCGGTCGTGATGCCGGTTTCCTTGCGGGTCGGCCAGGTGACCCTGGCTACCTCGCGGCGGACCTCGCGCGCGAATTCTGCGGGATTGACTTTAGCCATCGTGCGAACCGTGCGAGCTCCGGAGCGACTGTGAGGGCGCCGCTTTTACCCTAACCGTTATTGGGACGGGATGGCAGGAGTGGAGGGGCTCGAACCCCCAACCCCCGGTTTTGGAGACCGGTGCTCTACCAATTGAGCTACACTCCTATCTCCGTCCGGCCACACCTTTCGGCGTGGGACGCCGCTTAAAGCATTCTTTCGGCGGCGGTGTCAAGGCCTTTCGACCCGACTTTCGGAATAACTTTTTAGAACGGCTTTCCGGAAGCCCAACCGTACTCTGAAGCCAGACAAGATTCCCCCGCCGGGCCGGAGCCCGGCGGGGGAGGCAGGCTTATAGCATCACTCGACGATCTTGGCAACGACGCCGGCGCCGACGGTGCGGCCGCCTTCGCGGATGGCGAAGCGCAGGCCTTCGTCCATGGCGATCGGGGCGATCAGAGCCACGTCCATGGCGACGTTGTCGCCCGGCATCACCATCTCGACGCCTTCCGGCAGCGAGACCATGCCCGTCACGTCCGTCGTACGGAAGTAGAACTGCGGACGGTAGTTGGTGAAGAACGGGGTGTGACGGCCGCCCTCTTCCTTCGTCAGGATGTAGGCCTCGGCCTTGAACTTGGTGTGCGGGGTGATCGAACCCGGCTTGGCCAGAACCTGGCCGCGCTCGACGTCCTCGCGCTTGGTGCCGCGCAGCAGCGCGCCGATGTTGTCGCCGGCCTCACCCGAATCGAGCAGCTTGCGGAACATCTCGACGCCGGTCACCGTCGTCTTCACCGTCGCCTTCAGGCCGACGATCTCGACTTCGTCACCAACCTTCACGATGCCGCGCTCGACACGGCCGGTCACAACGGTGCCGCGGCCCGAGATCGAGAACACGTCTTCGATCGGCATCAGGAACGGACGATCCTTCGGACGCTCCGGCTGCGGGATGTACTCGTCCACCGTCTTCATCAGAGCCAGAACGGCGTCCCGGCCGATCTCCGGCTGACGGTCTTCCAGGGCGCACAGAGCCGAGCCCTTGGTGATCGGAATGTCGTCGCCCGGGAACTGGTAGGAGGACAGCAGCTCGCGAACTTCCAGCTCGACCAGCTCCAGCAGTTCCGGATCGTCGACCATGTCGACCTTGTTCAGGAACACCACCAGGGCCGGAACGCCAACCTGGCGGGCCAGCAGGATGTGCTCGCGGGTCTGCGGCATCGGGCCGTCGGCGGCCGACACGACCAGGATCGCGCCGTCCATCTGGGCGGCGCCCGTGATCATGTTCTTCACGTAGTCGGCGTGGCCCGGGCAGTCGACGTGCGCGTAGTGGCGGTTCTGCGTCTCGTACTCGACGTGGGCCGTCGAGATCGTGATGCCGCGCGCCTTCTCTTCCGGCGCCTTGTCGATCTGGTCGTAAGCGGTGAAGGTGGCGCCGCCGGACTCCGCCAGCACCTTCGTGATCGCCGCCGTCAGCGACGTCTTGCCGTGGTCGACGTGGCCGATCGTGCCAACGTTGCAGTGCGGCTTGTTCCGCTCAAACTTTGCCTTCGCCATCGCTTTGGTCTTTCGTTCCCGACGTTCCGGACGCACACAATGGCCCGGCCGAGATCCGTTTTCCGTGGCGCACGCGGGATTGGAGCGGGTGAGGGGAATCGAACCCCCGTCGTAAGCTTGGAAGGCTTCTGCTCTACCATTGAGCTACACCCGCCTGAGCCATCCCGCCGGCGCGACCGTCCGGGGCAAACGCGATCACGGACAAGCCGTGGAAAGTAGTGGTGGAAGGGGCTGGATTCGAACCAGCGTACGCTAACGCGGGCAGATTTACAGTCTGCTGCCTTTAACCACTCGGCCACCCTTCCAGTCCGCGGCCTGGCAGTGCCCGCCGCGGAGTTCGGCAATATGCGAATTTTTCAGACCTTGTCAACACGGGTTAAGCGGTTCACACCAGAAAAAATTCGGCCGCAGCCCGCTGCGGCCCCCTCCCCTTCTTCGTGGGTATCATGACGCGCTCCAGACATCCCGGCTCCGGCCCCGCTTCCAGCCGCTCTTCCGACCGCAATTCCGACCGAAACGCCGAGCGTTCGGGCGCCAAGGCGCAGCACGGGTCATCGCCGCGGCAGGACCAGGCGGACGACTCCGGTCGGGCCGGCCGGCGGCCGGCGAAGGGTGGGCGTCCTCCTGCCGCGCGGGGCGTCCTTCTCTATGGCCTGCATCCGGTCGCCGCTGCCTGGACGAACCCGGAGCGGCGCATCCATCGGCTGTTGGCGACCGACTCGGGCCGGGCGGCGCTGGAGCCGGCCTTCGCGGCGGCGCGCGCGTTGGGGCTGCAGCGGCCGGAGGCCTCGCCGGTGGACCGCATGGAGCTTGAGCGGATGCTGCCGCCGGGCGCCGTCCACCAGGGCGTTGTCGTCGACGCCTCTCCCCTGCCCGAGCTGGGCATCGAGGATTTGTGCAACGAGTTGGAGTCCGAGAAATCGGTGGTCATCGTCGCCCTCGACCAGGTGACGGATCCGCATAATGTCGGCGCCATCCTGCGGTCGGCCGCCGCCTTCGGCGCCCGTGCCGTGGTGGTGACCGAACGCCATGCGCCGGAAACCACGGGTGTGCTGGCGAAGAGTGCTTCGGGCGCGCTGGAGGCGGTGCCGCTGATTCGCGTCACCAACCTCGCCCGCGCGCTGACCGACCTGCAGCAGAACGGCTTCTGGTCGGTCGGGCTGGCCGAATCGGGGCAATCGACTCTCGCGAAGCTGGATCTGACGGGCAAGACGGTCCTTGTGATGGGGGCGGAGGGCAGCGGGCTGCGGCGGCTGACCATGGAGCGCTGCGACGCCATCGCCCGCCTTCCGACCGGCGGTCCGGTGGGCAGTCTCAACGTTTCCAATGCCGCCGCGGTGGCTCTGTACGAGGTCGCCCGTCTGCGCGAGTGACCGCGATGTGGATCCGGCGCGGCCAAGTGCTTGTTTGCACGGAAAAGGGACGCTAAGGTGTGCCTCCGCCAAGCGACGGGCGCGCCGGATTAGCTCAGCTGGTAGAGCAGCTGATTTGTAATCAGAAGGTCACGGGTTCGATTCCTGTATCCGGCACCACCGCGCACTGGGGATGTTCCGGCTCGGCGCCGCGGTTCCGGCAGAGCGGCATTCGCTCAAGGCCATGGCCGCTCCGATGCCGCACTGATGACGGTATTGTCACTTCGGAACCCTTGGACGGCAGCACGGTTGGAGGAGGCATTGGGATGCCCCCTGACACCAGCTTGTGCGAAAGACCGGCCATGACCAAGCCCCAGCGCCCCGAGTCGGGCGGTGATATGCCCACCACTCCCAGCGCGGAGGCCCATCGGATGCGCGCGGACATCGACCGCGGGCTGACCGGCGACAAGGTTCCGGCCACCGATCCCGCTGCGGCTCCGCTCGGCACCGACGACGAGGCGGCCGGCACCACGCCGCCGCACGGCCCGTCGCGCGATCCCATCGTTCCCAAAGACCAGCGCATCCCGCCTGGCCAGAAGAAGGGCGGCGATACGCTCGACACCTGACCGCCTGATTGCGGGAGGTTCAGAAGGGCAAAAAGCCCGGCCGGGAATCCCGGTCGGGCTTTTTTGCTGTCAGGCATCCCGCCATCGACCGTCGGAAGCCCAGGCTCAGAAATAGCGCTCCGGCACGCGGACAACATCGTCCGGCATCACCGAGGTGGTGATCGGAGCCTTGCGGATTTCCTTCTTGGGATCGGCGCCGCGGGTGATGAGAACGTAATCCTCCTTGGCGCGGTAGGTGTAGCCGCCGGCCATCGCCACGGCCGACAGGGCGGTCATGCCGTTGACATACTGGTACTGGCCGGGGTTGCGCACCTCGCCCAGGATGAAGAAGGGCCGGTGGTTCAGCACCTCGACGCTGACCTTCGGGTCCTTCACATAGCCGGCGGATAGACGGGTGGTGATTTCCTTTTCAAGGTCGCGGGTGCTGCGGTCCTTGGCCGAGACCTCGCCGATCAGCGGCATGGCGACCTTGCCGGTGCCGTCCACGCGGAACTCGCCGGACAGCTGTTCCTCACCGAACACGATGACGCGCAAGGCGTCGCCCGGGCCGAGATGGTATTCGCCGATCTGACCGGCGCCGGCGGTCTCCATCGGCGCGTCGTTGCCGGCACAGCCGACCATGGCAACGGCGAGCGCGGCCAACCCGATCCCCTGGCCCAGCGCACGGAACACATGACGTCGATTCATCCCTAAACCCTTTCCCTGGCTGGTGGATGCCTGCCGCAGCGCCGGTCCGGTCCTGATCGCCGGTCCCCGGTTGGCCCGGATGGATGGAACGGCTCCTTGGAACCGCCCATCCGCCGACCGCCTTGCAGCGGCGCCCTTTGGTCACGCACCTGAATTCGGGTGGAGACTAGCAACTCGCAAGCGCTTGGGAAAAAGTGGAGAGGAATTACCGCCTTCGGATCCCCCCAATACATCGCCACCGGCCATAAAAGCAGGCATAAGAAAAGGGCGCCCGTCATAGGACGGACGCCCTGCCCTGTTCAGAAAAACCTTTAGGACCTTTGGCCGAAACCTTCCCGGACGGACGATCCGGATTCGGCGGATTACAGCCTGGATTACATCTGGGCGCCGAGTCGCAGGTAGATCAGGTTGTCGCTGTACTCGGCCGCACTCAGGTTGGAGTTGCGCTTTTCATAGGTGTAGCCGCTGGTCAGATACAGGTAGCGGTTCATCTGATAGGTGCCGCCGATGCTGGCCGTATAGACCTTGTCGTTGCGGTCGTTTCCGTTGAAGTCGTCCTGGCGGTACTGCAGCCGGGCGTTCAGCACCAGCGAGCGCAGCAGCTCGTGATCGACGCCCAAGGCGAACAGGGTGCGGGTGTAGCTGGAGGCGGTGCCGAAGCCCGGGCTTGACGAGGTCTCGCGCACCTGGCGGCTGGCGGTGGCGCTGATGCCGGTCAGCTGGGTGACCGCCCAGTTCAGGCGCCCGCCGAAGGACAGGCCGCTGAAATCTTCAAGCCGCGAGTCCTTGTAGTTGCGGACGAGATAGCCGGCGAACAGCTCGCCGGTGACCAGGCCGGTCAGTTCGCTGGCAACGCCGCCCACCACTTCATACCCGTCCGAATCGCGGTCGAGGCCGAAGGCGTCGCGGTCGTTCTTGTGGCGGGTCCAGGAATAGGTGCCCTGGACGAAGGCCTCATAGCCCTCGATGAATTCGTAGCCGACGCGGCCGACCGTCGCATATTCCCAGCGGTCGCGGTCGCCCTGGCGGGCGACGCCGCCGCCGATCAGGTCGACGTCGTCATAGGAGATGTACTGGGCCGACCCCGACACGCGGGCGCGCAGGCGGTTGAAGCGCTGGGAATAGCCGGCCTCGCCGCCGCTGGTGAAATACTTCACCGGCTCGGCATAGCCCTGCAGGCTGTTGATGTCGCCACGGCCCTCGTGGTTGCGGCGGTGGAACAGCCGGCCGTCCAGCGCACCGCCCTTGTTCACGTCGAAGCGCCCGTCGGCCTGCGCGGCATAGTCCGTGTAGTTCTCGCCGGCATGGTCGCTGTAGCGGCCGGTATCGGCGGAGGCGGAGAAGTTCAGCGCATGGGCCGCGAAGTCGGACTTGATGTCGAGCCGCGGACGGACGGTCCAGATGACGTCGTCCTCGTGGTTGTCGCGGGTGGCGTAGACGTTGGTCTCATAGGTGGCGCCGGCTTCCACCCGCGGCAGGAACAGGAAGGAGCCGGCGCGGACGCCAAGCTGCTCCAGCTCCGGCCGGCGGCGCTCCAGCACGGTTTCGCCACGCTGCAGGTCGTCCTGGGCGGCGGCGGGAAGCGACGTCAGCCCGGTCGAGGCGAGAGCGAGGGCGAGGAGGGAAAGGGTGCTGGTCTTCATGGAGTCACCGCGCTTGGCTGGGTTCGGTCGGCTCTGGGTTCGGTCGGCTCATCGGGCCGGGGGCCGGCCCCTTGGTGGGATTCGTCCAGGCGCCGCCTTCCGGCGGAAACCGATGCGGACGCATCCTCGGCAAAGACACAACAAACCGTGCTCCTTCCGCAACAGTGAAGCCCGGCCGCCGCCGCTTTTGCCGGGTCCTGTGGTGTGGCCGCAACAAAAGGTCGGCAATGAGACAAGCCCGGCGGTGGCAATGATTCGCTTGATTCCAGTCTCTTTTTCAAATGGTCGTAAGATGAAGGTCATAGCCACCGGTCGGCAGAACTGGCGATGCTCCCCCGCCCCTGCCCCACCCCTACTTGGAACCGTCCGCCCCGCACCGGGTTGTTCATAACGATTCCTGACCAGGAAAGGTGCCGTATGACACGCCGACTCGACATGCCGCCGCCTCCGCCCTCGACCAACCGCCCGCCCGACTCCACCACCCCGCCCTACACGCCGGGCGGGGTGACGCCCCCCGATGGCGAGGGTCCAGCCAGTCCTGCCGAGAAGACCGCCCCGCCCGACAGCTATCCGCCCAAGCGGAAACCCTGACGAAGAACAGGCGGTGAGAAGCGGCGTCCGCCGAAGCGACTCTTGGCGACGGCATCATGAATCAGCGATCGGTTTCACCCGAATTGCGGCAGAAGCGGCGCTTGCCTTGTTTTCGAACTTGCGCCGCTTCTTTTGTTGCGCTGCCGGTGACGTTTACATTCCTGTGGCTCTATGACGCATCTGCGAAGGTTGCACTGCTGCCATTGTGTTTTCTACCCTTTCCATGAGGAACGCATAATGGATGCATCGGGTGGCGACAGGCGGTAAACGCCGGGCCACCGCTGCCCACGCAGCCGGGAGCGGCGGTCCGTGCCCGCCCCAGCCTTCGCCCCGGACCGAAGGCGGGCGCGAACCACGGGCCCGTTGCCATGGACGACTTCGGACGACTGCCTCCCGACGACTACCAGTTGGCCGGCCAGGTTCACCACCGCCTGCGCCGCGCCCATCAGCGCGCGTCGGCGATCTTCATCGACCTGATCGGCGATTCGCTTCTGACCCCCACCCAATGGGCGGCCCTGGCCACCCTGTATGCCGAGGGTCCGCTGTCGCAGAACCAGCTCGGCCGGCTGACCTACATGGATCCGGCGACCACGCAAGGCGTGATCCTGCGGCTGGTGGAGCGCAATCTGGTCGAACGCCAGCCCGACCCGCAGGACCGCCGCCGCACCAGCGTCCGCCTGACGCGGATCGGCCAGGCGCTGGTCGTCGACCTGACGGCCAACGCTGCCGCCGCCCACGAACGCACGCTGGAACCGCTGTCGGAGGAAGAGCGGGTGCAGTTCATGGCCCTGCTGGCCCGCCTGATGTAGGCGGCATCGCCTGATGGTTTGAGAAAGGCCGTCGGGAAAGGCCGAACGGGGAAAATCCCGATCAGGCGGTGACTTTTGCGCGGGGTTTGCTATGAACGCGGTGTGTTGCGTCGCACCGCGACCCGGACACGCCGCTGGTCTCTCACGAACCGGGGTCCCCGCAGGATGAAGCACCGCCACCCGACCGCCTCGCCGACGGCGAAGTCCCTTCTTTCGGCCGCTCTGTTCGCCGCCCTTGCCGCCGCCCTTGCCGCCGCCGTGCTGACCACGGGCCCCGCCGCCGCCGAATCCGCAAAGGAGCCGGTGAAGTTCAGCGGCGCGCCGGTGCGGGTGGGCGAGATCAACAGCTACACCGGGCTGCCCGCCTTCACCATCCCCTACCGCCAGGGCTGGCAGCTGGCGCTGGAGGAGATCAACGCCCAGGGCGGCGTGATCGGCTGCTGCGAGTTGCAGGTCGTCTCGCGCGACGACGCCGGCAAGCCCGACGACGCGGTGCGCGTCGCGCAGGAGCTGGTGACGAACGAGGCGGTGGACGTGCTGGCCGGCACCTATTTCTCCCACATCGGTCTGGCCGTCGCCGATTTCGCCGCGCGCAACAAGGTACCCTTCGTCGCGGCCGAGCCGCTGACCGACGCCATCACCTGGGCCAAGGGCAACCGCTACACCTTCCGCCTGCGTCCCAGCACCTACATGCAGGCGGCCATGCTGGTGGAAGAGGCGGCGAAGCTGCCGGCCAAGCGCTGGGCCACCGTCGCCCCCAACTACGAATACGGCCAGTCGGCGGTGGCGTGGTTCAAGCAACTGCTGAAGGAAAAGCGCCCGGACGTGGAGTTCGTGGCCGAGCAATGGCCGGCCCAGGGCAAGCTGGAGGCCGGCCCGACCGTCCAGGCGCTGGCCGCCGCCAAGCCCGACGCGATCTTCAACGTCACCTTCGGCGCCGATCTCGCCAAGTTCGTGCGAGAGGGCGAGGGCCGCGGCCTGTTCCGCAACCGCAAGGTCGTCAGCCTGCTGACCGGCGAGCCGGAATATCTGGAGCCGATGAAGGACGAGGCGCCGGAAGGCTGGATCGTCACCGGCTATCCCTGGGAGCAGATCGACACGCCCGCCCACAAGGCCTTCGTCGCCGCCTACACCGCGCGCTTCAAGGAATCGCCCAAGGCGGGTTCCATCGTCGGCTACACCACCATGAAGGCGGTCGCCGCCGCGATCACCAAGGCCAAATCCAGCAACGCCGAGCCGATCGTCGATGCGCTGGCCGGCCTGACCTTCGACAGCCCGGTCGGCCCGGTGACCTTCCGTGCCTCCGACCATCAGGCGACGATGGGCACCTATGTCGGCACCACCACCGTCAAGGACGGTCGCGGCACCATGAAGGACTGGCACTACGCCGACGGCGCCAACTACCTGCCGCCCGACGACGTGGCGCGCAAGATGCGGCCGGCGGAGTAAAGTTGTAGGCTTCGATTGCCCCCTCCCCAACCCTCCCCCACCTTCGGTGGGAGAGGGGGACTGCCGCCGCTCTGCGACTGACTCCCTCTCCCTCGAAGAGGGGGAGGGTTGGGGAGGGGGCAAGAGTCCGCACCGAAACGACGAATCCATGTCCTTCCTCCTCGTCCAGGCCCTCAGCGGGCTCGCGACCGCGGCGACGCTGTTCCTGGTGTCGTCGGGGCTGACCATCGTGTTCGGCGTGACGCGGATCGTGAATTTCGCGCACGGCTCCTTCTACATGGTCGGCGCCTATGCCGGCTGGTCGCTGATCGAGCGGTTCGGCGGCACGCCGGCCGGCTTCTGGGGATCGGTCGCCGCCGCGGCGCTGGCGATGGGCGTCCTCGGCGCCGCCATGGAGATCGGCCTGCTGCGTCGGCTCTACCGTTCGCCGGAGCTGTTCCAGCTGCTGGGCACCTTCGGCGTCGTGCTGGTGGTGCAGGACCTGACCGCCTGGGCCTGGGGACCGGAGGATCTGCTGGGCCGCCGGGCGTCGGGGTTGAAGGGTTCCATCGACATCCTCGACCAGCCCTTCCCGCTCTACGACCTCGTGCTGATCGGCCTCGGGCCGCTGGTGCTGGGATTGCTGTGGCTGCTGTTCAACCGCACCCGCTGGGGCACGCTGGTGCGCGCGGCGACGCAGGACCGCGAGATGACCAGCGCGCTGGGCGTCGATCCGGCGCGGCTGTTCACCGGCGTGCTGTTCCTGGGCTGCGCGCTGGCCGGGCTCGGCGGCGCGCTGCAGGTCCCGCGCGAGGCGGTGACCCTGCAGATGGACGTTGCCATCGTTGTGGAGGCCTTCGTCGTCGTCGTGGTCGGCGGCATGGGCAGCCTGACCGGCGCATTCCTGGCCTCGCTGCTGATCGGGCAGTTGCAGGCCTTCGGCATCCTGGTCTTCCCGCAGATCACGCTGGTGATCGTCTTCCTGTTCATGGCGGTGGTGCTGGTGCTGCGCCCGCATGGCCTGCTCGGCCGGGCGGAGGAGATGCCGCCGACCGCACCCGCCACGGTGACCGTGCCGCTGTCGCGCGGACGCCACGCCGGGGTTTGGGCGCTGGCGCTGCTGGCGGTGATGGCGGCGGCACCACTGGTCGCCGGCGATTACGCGCTGATCCTATTGACCGAGGTCGTCATCCTCGCCCTGTTCGCCGCCAGCCTGCATCTGCTGATCGGGTTGGGCGGACTGGTGTCCTTCGGCCATGCGGCGTGGTTCGGGCTGGGCGCCTACGGCTCGGCCCTGCTGGTCAAGCACATGGACGCGCCGATGCCGCTGGCGCTGGCCGGCGCACCGGTGCTGGCCGGGCTGGGGGCGCTGGTGGCGGGCTGGTTCTGCGTGCGGCGGTCGGGGCTATATTTCGCCATGCTGACGCTGGCCTTCGCGCAGATCGTCTGGTCGATCGCCTTCCAATGGTATGCGGTGACCGGCGGCGACAACGGCATCCTCGGCGTCTGGCCATCGGCCTGGGCGGCGGGCAAGGCGGCCTATTACTGGCTGACGCTGGCGCTGTGCGGCGGAGCGTTGTGGCTGCTGCGCCGGGCGGCGTTCGCCCCCTTCGGCTATGCGCTGCGGGCCGGGCGCGACTCGGGGCTGCGCGCCGAATCGGTGGGCATCGACGTGCGCCGCTTCCAGTGGATGGCTTTCGTGCTGGCCGGCGCAGCGGCGGGTCTGGCCGGCGGCCTCTACGCCTTCGCCAAGGGCAGCGTCTTCCCCACCCTGCTGGCGGTACCGCAGTCGGTCGATGCGCTGGTGATGGTGCTGATGGGCGGCATACAGACCGTCGCCGGGCCGCTTGCCGGCGCCGCGGTCTTCCACCTGCTGGAGTCGGAAGTGATGAGCATGACCGACTGGTGGCGGCTGGTGCTGGGTCTCATCATCGTCGCGCTGGTGCTGGTCTTCCCCAAGGGCATCGTCGGCTTCCTGTCCGGCCTGCGTTCTTCCTTTGGGCGGAGGCGGGCATGACCGAGCTGGTGGTGCACGACCTGCAACGCTCCTTCGGCGGGGTGCAGGCGGTGGGCGGCGTGTCCTTCACCCTGCGCTCCGGCGACCTGCTGGCGCTGATCGGCCCCAATGGCGCGGGCAAGAGCACCTGCTTCAACCTGCTGAACGGCCAGCTGCGGCCCGACTCGGGCTCGGTCAGACTGGACGGGACGGAACTGGTCGGTCTGCCGCCGCGGCGCATCTGGGCGCTGGGCGTCGGCCGCACCTTCCAGATCACCGCGACCTTCGCCTCGATGACGGTGGCGGAGAATGTGCAGATGGTGCTGCTGTCGCGTGCCCGCCGGCTGTTCGGGCTGTGGCGCCCGGCCGCCACGCAGTTCCGCGAACCGGCGCTGGCCCTGCTGGACCGCGTCGGCATGGCCGCCCAGGCCGACCGCCCCTGCGGCGTGCTGGCCTATGGCGACGTCAAGCGGGTCGAACTGGCGATGGCGCTGGCGAGCGAACCGACGGTGCTGCTGATGGACGAACCGACCGCCGGCATGGCCCCGGCCGAACGCCTCGCCCTGATGGCGCTGACGGCGGAGCTGGTGCGCGAGCGCGGCCTCGCCGTGCTGTTCACCGAGCATGACATGGACGCCGTCTTCGGCCACGCCACCCGCGTGCTGGTGCTCGACCGCGGCCGGCTGATCGCGGAAGGTTCGCCGGATCAGGTGCGCGCCGACCCGCGTGTGCAGTCCGTCTATCTGGGAGGCGAGGCATGAGCGAAGCTCTGCTGACGGTGGACGGTCTCCAGGCGTGGTACGGCCGCGCCCACATCCTCGACGGCATCGCCCTGACTGTGGGGCGAGGCGAGGTGGTGGCGCTGATGGGGCGCAACGGCGCCGGCAAGACCACCACGCTGAAGGCGATCATGGGGCTGGTGGAGCGCCGCGCCGCGACCCTGCGCCTCGACGGATGCGACCTGTCGGCCCTGCCCACCCACCGCATCGCCCGGCTCGGCGTCGGCTATGTGCCGGAGGACCGCCGCATCTTCGCCGACCTGACGGTGGAGGAGAATCTGGAGGTCGGCCGCCAGCCGCCCCGCCCCGGCGCGCCCGTCTGGACACCGGAGAAGCTGTTCGCGCTGTTCCCCAACCTTGCGGAGATGCGCGGCCGCCGCGGCACCCGGATGAGCGGCGGCGAGCAGCAGATGCTGACGCTGGCCCGCACGCTGATGGGCAACCCGTCGCTGCTTCTGCTGGACGAACCGTCGGAAGGGTTGGCGCCGCTGATCGTCAGGCAGATGGCCGACGCGGTGCGGCGCCTGAAGGCGGAGGGGTTGTCGGTCCTGCTGTCCGAACAGAGCCTGTCCTTCGCCTCCGCCGTCGCCGACCGCGCCTGCGTCATCGAGACCGGCCGCCTGCGCTGGACCGGCACGATGACGGAGCTTATGGCCGATGACGGGGTGAGGGCGGCCTATCTGGCAGTTTGATCACGCCCCGGGAAAGGGATGGTCACTCCCCCGCGACGCTGAGGTCCATCACCGACTTCGGGTCCAGCGCCTTGTCGACCTGCCCTTCGGACTGCCAGAACTTCACCTGATTGACGATGTCGTCCACCAGCAGGCGGGCCTGCGGGTCGACATAGGGCAGGCCGGCGGCGACGATCTCCGGCTTCTGCTTGGTGGCGTCGGCGATGATGCCCAGCAGCTCGTCATAGCCGGGGCCCTTCACCAGAGCGCCCGAGGCGTCCTTGCCGTTGAAGGCGGCGTGGTATTCGGCCAGCGCGGTCTTGTAGGCGCGGACGAACTTCTCCACCAGCGGGCGGCGGTCCTTCATCGTCTTCGGTGCGGTGAACAGGGCGCCGAGCTGCCACGGCGTCTCGTCGCCGACCCAGCCCAGGATCTTGCCGGCGCCGTCGGTCGCCAGCTGCCGCGACACGGTGGACGGCGCGATGATGGCGTCGACCTGCCCGCCCTTGAAGGCGGCGACCATCTTCGGCACGTCCTGCAGCGGCACCATGGTCACGTCCTTGACCGTGAAGCCGTGCTTCTGCGCCAGCAGGCCGATCATGTAATGGAAGGTCGAGCCGACGGTGGTGATGGCGATCCGCTTGCCCTTCAGGTCGGCCGGCGTCTTCAGCCCGGCCTCAAAGGCGGCGTTGGTCGCCATATAGGCGCTCAAGGGGAAACCCGGTTCGTCGCGGCTCTGCGCGGCGATGATGGTGACCGCCCCCTTGGAGGCGAGGTTGTAGAAGCCGGCGGTCAGTCCGGTGACGCCGAAATCGACGTCGCCCGAGGTTACCGCGACCGGAACCTGCTGGGCCGAGGTGAACATCTTCAGCTCGACGTCCAACCCTTCCTTCTCGAAATAGCCCTTCGCCTTGGCGATGAAGATCGGGCCGGAGGAGGACAGCGCCAGCGCACCGACCGTCGCCTTCTCCAGCGGCTGCGCCAGCGCGGCGGACATCAGGGTGCCGGCGGCGAAGGCGGCACCGGCTGTGGCGATCACGGCGCGCCGGGTGAGGCGGGCAACGGTCGTGGCGGCGGTCATGGACGGAAATTCTCCCGATGGATGGTTCAGGTTTCTTGTGAAGAATGCCGGTCAGCGCCAGTTCAGCAGGCGTCGCTCGAGCTGCGACAGCACGGTGCCGATGGCCAGCCCGAGCAGCGACAGCACCAGCACGCCGGCCAGCAGCGTATCGGTCTGCATCAGGTTGCCGGCCATCAGCACGAAGGCGCCGATGCCGTACTCCGCCCCGATCATCTCGGCCGCCACCACCAGGATCAGCGCGATCGACGCGGTGATGCGGAAGCCGGCCAGGATGCCGGGCAAGGCCCCCGGCAACACGATGGAGCGCAGGATCGACCGCCAGGGCAGTCCGAAGCTCTGCGCCATGCGGATCAGGTTGCGCGGCACAGAATCGATGGCGCTGTAGGTGGCGATGACGGTGGGGAAGAAGACGCCGAAGCCGATGGTGGCGAATTTCGACGGCTCGCCGATGCCGAACCACAGGATGAACAGCGGCAGCAGCGCGATCTTCGGAATCGGGAAGAAGGCCGACACCAGCGGCACCCCCACCGCGCGGGCGGTGGAGAAGATGCCCATGGCGAAACCGACCAGCATGCCGCCCGCCGTGCCCATCACCCAGCCGACGGCGATTCGCGCCAGCGACGCCTTCAGGTTCAGCCAGAGCGAGCCGTCCGTCACCATGCCGGCCAGCGCGTGGCCGACGGCGCTCGGCGGCGGCAGGAACAGCGGGCTGGCGAGACCGAGGCGGCTCGCCCCCTCCCACACCGCTATCAGCAGCGCGAAGGCGGCCAGCGCCGCCCAGGAGTGGCGCTTTACGGTAAAACCACCGCCGCGGAAGCGAACAGGCTCGCCGATGGCGGCGGCGGGAGCGACTTTAGGGTTCAGGCTGTCAGGCACGGGCGATCTCCCGGTCGGCCATCTGGGCTTCGGCCTTCATCAGGTGCCACAGGCGGTCGCGCACTTCGGCCAGATGGGCCTGCGCCGACGGCTCCTGCCGGCGTTCGCGCGGCTCCTCGATGGTGACCAGTTCGCGGATGCGGCCGGGACGGCGGCTCAGCACGCAGACACGGTCGGCCAGCCGCAGCGCCTCGTCCAGATTGTGGGTGACGTAGAGCGCGGTGGTCTTCTCCCGCCGCCACAGCTCCAGGAAATCGTCCATCAGCAGTTCGCGCGTCTGGGCGTCCAGCGCCGACAGCGGCTCGTCCAGCAGCAGCATCGCCGGGCGGACCGCCAGCGCGCGGGCGATGCCGACCCGCTGGCGCATGCCGCCGGACAGCTGTTTGGGCAGGGCGTTGCGGAACTCCGACAGCCCCATACGGCGCAGGCCGCTGTCGACGCGCTCGCGCCGCTCCGCGGTGGAGAGCCTGTGATGCTCCAGCACCAGGGCGATGTTGTCCTCCACCGTGCGCCAGGGCAGCAGGGCGAAATCCTGGAAGATGAAGGTGATCGGGTTCAGGCAGCCGTCCGGCACCTCCCCCTCCACCCGGATGCTGCCGGAGGTCGGGGCGACGATGCCGCCGGCGATGCCAAGAAGCGTCGACTTTCCGCAGCCGCTGGGACCGATCACGGCCAGGATTTCGCCCTCCGCCAGCGTCAGGTCGATGCCGTCCAGGACGGTCAGATCGTCATATCGGTGGGTCAGATCGGAAACGAGAAGCCTCATCGCGCCCTTTTATGCCCGCGGCCTTGTCGGCGGGGTCCGACTGTTCGTTGGGCCCGCCACTATAGCGCGGCGTTCCTCCTCTGGAGAGGGGAAAGGCTTTCCGCATTCCAGCCATACGGCAGTATGGTAGTGGCCGGAAGGCGTCAAGGCGCTGTCGGCTTCGCGACAGGGTTCGTCAGGCGATGCCGCTGACGGGGCCGGAACCGGCCGGCAGTTCCAATGTCCGCAAGGCGGTGGCACAACGGCCGACGGCGGCCTCCGCCAGACCATGACGCTCGCTCAGGCCGGCTTCGTCCAGTTCGTCGGGGGTCATCGCCTGCAACAGGACGCGCAAGGTGCGGACATAGGTGCGCAGAAGCGTGGCTTCCTCGGCATGGTTGCCCAGCAATCCCGCCTGACCGGCAGCATTCAGGGCGGCAAGCTCGCCGTCCAGCGACGCCGCGGCCATTTCGATGGCCAGGAGCGCCCGCGTCAGGCGGACATGCTTCAGAACGACGACGACGGCCATGTCCACCTCCCCTGCCGGCTGGAACGGCGAAGATGAAAGCAACGGCCGTGCCAGAGGTACTCAGCGCCGCCGCATCGACGGGTGCCAAGCCGTGGTCAGCCGCTCCAGCAGCGCCAACGCGCCATAGAGGCCGGAGCCGGTCAGCGCCGCCACCGCGATGGTCGCCCACACGATGTCCAGGTTCATCCGCGCCACTTCGGTGGAGATGCGGAATCCCATGCCGACCACCGGTGTGCCGAAGAATTCGGCGACGATGGCGCCGATCAGCGCCAGGGTGGAATTGATCTTCAACCCGTTGAACAGAAAAGGCAGCGCGCTGGGCAACCGAAGCTTCACCAGCGTCCGGCCATAACCGGCACCGTAGGACCGCATCAGGTCCAACTGGATGCGCTCCGAATTGCCGAGTCCGGCCAGCGTGTTGATCAGCATCGGGAAGAAGGTCATCACGACGATGACCGCCGCCTTCGACTGCCAGTCGAATCCGAACCACATCACCATGATCGGTGCGATGCCGACGACAGGAATGGCGCTGGCGAGATTGCCGAGCGGCAGCAATCCGCGGGCAAGAAACGGCACCCGGTCGGCAAGGATTGCCACGAGGAAGCCGGCGCCGCAACCCATCACATAGCCGCGCAGGACGGAGGTCAGCACCGTCTGGCGGAAATCGTCCCACAAAACCGGCGCGTTGGCCCCCAGCGCCGCGGCGATGCGACTGGGCGGCGGCAACAGGATCGCCGGCACCTGGAAACCGCGCACCAGCACTTCCCACCCCACCAGCAGGCCGAGCCCGAACAGACCGGGCACGATGACGGAGCGGGTCCAGCCCGGCACCCCGGCCAGCACCCCCATCACCCGCCACAGAAGCAAGGTCGCCGCCACCAGGAACAGCCACAGCCCCCAGCCGGCCGACAGGTCCATTCCCTCTTCCAGCAAGTGAAACGGCAGGAGCCAGGCCAGCGTGACGCCGGCCAATTCCGCCCAGGCTCCCCAGACCCGCTTCGGCGCCGACCGGCCGGCAATCACCGCCAGAACCACGCCGATCAGGAACAGCGGCGCCATGGTTCCGCCAAACCAGCCGACCGGCGCACCGTCCTGGCTGCCAAGCGGCAGGGCCAACGCCGCCAGCGCCGGCAGGGCCACGGCGACCAGCCCCCAATCGGCGGCGCTGCGCAGGCTGGTGCGGTAGGGGTTCGTCATAGCCTCGCTCATCGCCCGTCCGCCCGGCCCAGCAGGACCAGCTCCAGCCCGCGCACCACCCCGATCAACGCCACCGACAGCAGCGAGGCCATGATCAGCGCCGCCCAGATTTGCACCGTTTGCCCATAATAGGACCCCGACAGCAGCCGCGCCCCCAGCCCGGCCTGCCCACCGGTCGGCAGCTCGCCGACGATGGCGCCGACCACGCTGATGGCGACCGAGACCTTGAGGCTGGCGAACAGGAAGGGCATGGACGCCGGAAGCCGCAACGACCAGAAGGCGCGCATTCCGCTTGCCGAATAGGTCCGCATGAGATCGAGCCACAGCGGATCGGCGGAGCGCAGCCCCTTCACCATGCCCACCGTGATCGGGAAAAAGCACAGATACATGCAGATCACCGCCTTCGGCAGCAGCCCGGTCAGCCCGATGTTGCCGAGAATGACGACGATCATCGGCGCGATGGCCAGGATCGGGATGGTCTGCGACGCGATCACCCAGGGCAGCAGGCTGGCTTCCAGCGTACGGGTGTAGACGATCCCGGCGGCCAGCAGGATGCCCAGAACCAGCCCCATCGCCAGCCCGGTCAGCGCCGCCTCCGTCGTCACCCAGGTGTGGAACAGCAGGTTGCGCGGGCTGGTCGGCGCATAGCCGGTCAGGGAATTCCACAGCTCCACCACCACCTGATCGGGGGTGGGCAGGATCGGCCGCTTCATCGCATAGGCCTGGGCCAGCACGTCACCGAAACCGGCAGGGTTGCCGGCGCGGGCCAGCGTCTCCACCGCCTGCGGCCAGTTCAGCCACGCCGCCCCGACATACCACGAGACCAGCAGAAGCAGCGTCATCACCGTCACGGGAAGCACGCGCTTAGTCATCGTAGCTGTGCCCTTCCTTCAGCCCCTCGCGCACGCGGTGAGCGATTGCGGCGAATTCCGGCGACTCGCGGATGTCCAGCGTGCGCTCGCGCGGCAGCGAATCGCAGTCGATGACGTCGAGGATGCGGCCGGGCCTCGGGCTCATCACCACGATGCGGGTGGAGAGGAACACCGCCTCGGCGATGGAATGGGTGACGAAGACGCAGGTCTTGCCGGTCGCCCGCCACAGCTGGGTCAGATGCAGGTTCAGATGGTCGCGCGTGATCTCGTCCAGCGCGCCGAACGGCTCGTCCATCAGCAGCAGGTCGGGCTGCAGGGCCAGCGCGCGGGCGATTGAGACGCGCTGCTGCATGCCGCCGGAGAGCTGCCAGGGGAACTTGCGCTCGAACCCCGACAGACCGACGCGCTCCAGCTGTTCGCGGGCGCGCTTCTGACGTTCGGCCTTGGGAAGCCCCATGATCTCCAGCGGCAGCATGACGTTGCGCTCCACCGTCCGCCAGGGATAGAGCGCGGGAGCCTGGAAGACATAGCCGTAGAGCCGTTTCAGCCGTGCCTGTTCCGGCGTCATGCCTTCGATGGCGACATGGCCGGAAGTGGGCCGCTCAAGATCGGCGATCACCCGCAACAAGGTGGTCTTGCCGCACCCGCTGGGACCGATCAGAGAGACGAAATCGCCCCGGGCGATGGTCAAATCGACCTCGCTCAGCGCCGTGACCGGCTTGTCCGCCGTGGGATAGACCAGCGAAAGCTTGCGCGCCTCGACGACCACCGACGATGCTGCCGGCGATATGGCCGGGTCGGAGCCTTGCCGGGCAGCTGTCGCCTCCCGGATATCGGGCGGATTTGGGAAGGTCACGGGCGGCGGTCCTTCACAACACGGATTTTGGGGACCGATCCTATCGTATCGGCCGGAAATCATCCTGTCGGCAAACTATCACCGCCCCGGTTGCGGCACCAGGGTTGCAGAAGTCCGACCGTCCTGGACGGATGCGTCAAGACACAGCCAAACTGCAAATTTCAAAGGATGTGCAATTGGCATGCACATGCGTGCACGGTATTCTCGCGCCGCCGGACGCGCACCATGCGTGAAGGGCAACCGAAAGGAGGTGACGCGAGTGAGAAAATTCCTGAAGTGGCTTGGCCGCTTCTGGTTCAAGCTGAAGTTCGAGTTCGAAGCGGGCTTCAACACGGACCAGGACAGGTAAAGCCAGACGTGGTGGGGCCGGGAAACCGGTCCCGCCATTCAGGAAGCGGCTCGCGTCACCTCCTGCCCCCGAGATTACCACGCCTCCGGCCATTTTCAAGGCACGGGCGATGGGCGGTTCCAGCACGGCACGCTCCGCGGGTGCCGGCCGTCCATCGAAGGGAAATGGGCGAAAGAACTGGACGGACGGCACCATGCCGGAACAGGATCACGCCCCTTCCCTGCAACACCCTCAAGACATGCCCGCCGCCAAGCCGCCCCCCAGCCTTGAGATCACGCGCGAGGACGGCGCGGCCGGTGCCGTGTTCGTGGCGACGCCGGTGCTGACTCCGGTGATCCGCACGCGCTATCTGCTGATCGCGGGACTGCTGGCGACCGGCTTCATCGCCGGGGCCGGTCTGGCGCCCGACGAACTGGCCGGCATGCTGCAATGGCTGGCGGTGTTCTGCGCGGTTCCGGTGCTGCTGCTGTGGGTGGTGATGCTGACCGAGACGGTCCAGTGCCGGGCCGTGCGGCTGGGCGTAACGGCACGCGGGCTGACGGTGGACGGTTCACGCATCCATCCGCACGAGACGATACGCGATCTGGCGCTCTACCCGATGGTGGGCGGAAAACCGCTGTTCGTCGCCTGGATCGACCCGGCACACGATTACGGCCACAAAGCGGAGATGACTCTCGTCGCCGGCAACGTCGCGCCCAACGATGCGGTGAAGGCGGAGTTGAAGGCGGCGGGCAGCCGCAACGTGCGGCTGGTCATGCACCGGCGCGGCGGGCGCAAGGCGATCGTGCTGGTGCGCGGCCTGACCCTGTCGGGCGGGCAGACCCTGCTGGCCGCCCTGGCGGCGGAGCTTCGCGCTCACAGCCGCTAGGGCGTCGCAATACAAAAACCGGGGATCAGCGGCGCGGGATGGCCGGCGGCTCCGGCAGGTCCTCCTCCAGGATAACGACGTTCAGGGCATAGGACACCTCGCCCTCGTCCTCGTCACGGTTCAACGTGCCGAAGAACTCGCCATCCACCGTCACTTCGGCCGACTGGCCGGCCTTGGCCGGCGGCTCGATCACGATCTTCGGATTGCCCAGCGTCTTGCGCAGGTACATCTGCACACGGGCGATTTCGGTGTCGGACATCCGGACGACGGACGGCTTGGCGGGCGGCATGGCGAACCTCGTTGTCTGCGAAGGAGCGTCATATAGGCGGCTTCGCCGCGAAGGGAAAGCGATACCTCGCCGGATCGGCCCCTTCCCGCCGGAGATGCGGAACCGGCTCCGGCTCCGCCCATCGTCCACGCGGGGTAACGCCGGCACAGTCCGCCGCCCCGAAAGAGCGGGGTTCCCGAATGGTGGAAAAGGCTATGCTCCCGGCGGCGGTACGCAGCCCGGCGACGGGCGGCGCATAGGATCATGCCCGTGCCGGAGGCTGCCGCGCAGACGAAGGATGGAACGCCGTGACGATGACCGCGACCCCGACCGCAAGCCATGCCACCCGCTGCAAGACAGGAGGGTGGAGGCGCCGCCTTGAAGCGACCGTCCTCACGGCGGCGCTGCTGGCCGCCCTGCCCTTCGGCGGCGCGCTGGCGGATAACGGAAAGCGCGTGGCGCTGGTCATCGACAACGGCCGCTACACGGCGCTCGACAGCCGGTCGGACCAGGCCGCAGCCAATGCCTCGGCCATGGCGTCGGCCTTGCGCAACGCCGGTTTTTCGGTGACGCGGGCCGACAATGTCGGGCGGATCGCCATGGAATCGGCGCTGGAACGCTTCCGCGAGGCGCTGTCCGGTGCCGACCTCGGCTTCGTCTATTACACCGGCCTCGCCGTCGGGCTGGGGGAGCGGGAGTTCCTGTTGCCGGTCGACGCCGCGCCAACGGGTGCGGAGGACCTGCCGCGCGCCGCCCTGGACCTCGATACCCTGTTGAGCGACCTGCGGGACAGCGGACGCAAGGCGGTGGTGGTGATCGACCCCGGCATCGCCGAGGCCCTCGCCCAGCGGGTCGGCGGCGGCGCGCTGGGCACGCCGATGGACGCGGACGGCCTGTTCGTCGTCTACGCCCACCGTCCGGGCGTGCCGCCGGTGCCGCCCAAATCGGGCAAGGGTCCCGATCCCTTCACTGCCGCGCTGGCGCGCGAGATGGTCAAGCCCGGCGTCGCCTTCCGCGATTCGCTGGCCGAGGTGGCGCGTGCCGTCGCCGAACGCAGCGACGGCCGGCAACTGCCCTGGCTGCAGGACCGGCTCGGCAGCAATCTGGTGCTGGTGCCGGCCGTGGCATCGGCGCCCGCCAAACCTCCGGCCACCCCGCCGGCCGCGTCCACCACATCTCCGGCAAAGGAGCCGCCGACGAAGGAACCGCCCGCGGTGACCACCCCCAGCCTTCCGCCCGGTGAGTACGAGATGGCGAAGTCGAGCGTCCTGTTCGACCGGCCGGCCGTCGGTGCGCGCGGCGTCGCACAGCTGTCGGCCGGCAGCATGGTGACGGTGTTGGAGGCTGTGCCGGAAGGAAGCTGGCTGCGCGTGCGCGACCCGGCCGGCCGGACCGGCTACCTCACCGCCGGCGTGCTGGCCACCCGCTGGGCCGACCCGTCGCCGCTCGCCGCCCGTGCCCGTGGCCCGGTGGAGTCCGGCCCCTCCTTCGGCGATCCAGGCATGGAGCAAGGGGTGGAGCCACCAGCCACCGGCAATTCCGATCCGATCCGGACGGAGCAGCCGCGCAGCTTCCCGTCCACGCCGCCCGGCACCGGCGTCACCGTTCCGGACGGCCCGGCGGTCGAGGCGGAACAGCAGGCGATGCGCGCGCTGGGCGACGCCCGCACCGCCGCGGAACGGGCGCGCAGCCGTCCCGACAGCCGATACTGGAGCTACGGCTTCTCCGGCGGCGACCGTTACGAAGGGACCTGGGCGCAGCCGTCCTCCGGTTCGGGGCTAGGCCGGCCGATCCGCCAGGGGGCGGGTGTCTACCACTTCGCCAACGGCCAGACCTATGAAGGGGAATGGTCGGGCGACCTGATGTCGGGCTATGGAGTGATGACCTTCACCGACGGCAGCCGGTTCGCCGGGCGCTTCCGCGACGGCCAGCCGGACGGGCCGGGCGTATTCCACTACGCCAATGGCGGACAGAGCGCCGGCCTGTGGCGCGGCTCCGTCCGCCTGGACCAGTAAGACCACGGCCGGGTAAGACCGCGGCCGGGCGGGGATCAGCGCGGCTTCAGCGCCTCCACCACCTGCAGATGGCCCTGCAGCGCCCCCAATGTCAGGGCGGAGTTGCCGTTGGCGTCCATGCGGTAAGGGTTGGCGCCGCTGTCGAGCAGCAGCTTGGCCACCGCCTCGTGCCCGTTGTTGGCGGCGTACATCAACGCCGACCAGCCATAGGCGGTGGTGCGGTCGACCATCACCCCGTGCTGGATCAGCGTGCGCGCCACGTCCTGATGGCCGCGGGCGGCGGCGGCCATCAGCGCGGTCTTGCCGTCGCTGTTGGTGGTGTCGAGATCGGCGCCGCCGTCGGCCAGCGCGCGGACCACCGCATCATGCCCGCCCCAGGCGGCGTACATCACAGCCGTGGCACCGTCGGAAGTGCGCAGATCGGTGCGGGCGTGACGGTCCAGCAGCACCCGCACCGCGTCGGCCAGCCCCTGTTCGGCGGAGATCATCAGCAGGGTCTTGCCATTCTCCAGCCGCGTATCCGGACTGGCCCCGGCCTGCAGCGTGCGCGACAGCTCCGCCGGGTTGCGCAGCAGGGCCAACACCGATTCGCGGTCGCCCAGACCCGGAGTCGCCTTCACCGGCGCCGCCGAACTTCCGCCGCTGGTGCCGGACGCGGTGCCGGTGGACGGACCGCTATAGGCACGCTGCTCGCTCGCCGCGCGGATGCGTTCAGCCAGATCGGGGCTGGCGGGCGAGATCATCTGCGCCCGTTCGTAGAAGCGCTTCGTCTCCGACCAGTCGCCGTCGCGCTCCGCCAGCATCGCCCAGCGGCGATAGGTGTCCTCCATGGTGGTCAGCAGTTCCGCCACCTCGGGCGCCGTCGGCGCGATCTGGCGGATGCGCTGCACCGTCTCGAAGGCGTTGTCGCCGGGCGGGGTGGTCAGGCGTTTGCCGGCGATCTGGCGGCGCGCCTGATCGACCATGCTGCGCACGCGCTGGGCCGTGTCGGCGTCCGGAACGGCGACCTGGGGCACGGCGGGAACGGCAGGCGTGGCAGACGGGTCCTCCAGCGGCGGCAGCGAGGCGACGCCCGGCGCCGCCTCCGCATTGCCCCCCGACGCGGAGGGCTTGGCGGCGGCTGACGGCTGCGACTGAGGTTGCGACCCGGCCGGCGGCAGCGCGGCGGTCTCGACCGGT
Organism: Azospirillum oryzae; assembly: GCF_008364795.1. Classification (GTDB taxonomy): domain Bacteria; phylum Pseudomonadota; class Alphaproteobacteria; order Azospirillales; family Azospirillaceae; genus Azospirillum; species Azospirillum oryzae. Next base: position 1,170,235 of record NZ_VTTM01000001.1, read on the forward strand.
GCGGCCGCAGGCGGAGTGGCGGTCGAGGCGGGCACCGCCGCCTTCGCCACCGTCTGGGTGCCGCCCGCAGGCGGCTGCACGCTCTGGGCCGGCGTCTTCTGGGCATCGGCCGTGGCGGCCGGACGCGGAGCGGATGCGGTCGCGGCGGGTGGTGTCAACGCCGGGGACGACGCGGCGGGCGCCACAGGAACGGAGGCTGCCGGAACCGACGGGGCGGCGCCGGGCGAGGCCGTGCCGGTATCGGCGGCGGCATGCTGGCTGACGGCCGGAGCCTCGCTGCCGGTCAGCCCCAGCACCGTCCGCTCGACCGCATCACGCGCGCGGACCCAACCCTCCTCCACCATCGCCAGCGCCCGGTCGGGGAAGGCCCCCGGCATGGCCGTGGCGATGGCGGCGCCGGCGGCGCCCAGCAGGACCAGCGTGGTCAGCGCCGCTCCGGCATAGAGCCCGGTCCGGCGCGGCGCCCGCATCGTCTGGCCCTGGCCGAACCCCGGATACCCCCGGCCACGGTAGTCGGCGACCGGCCCCTCCGCACCGCCCATCGGTCCGGGATCGCGGCCGCTCCACGCCTGATCGTCCGACCAGCGGTGATCCTGCGACCGGTCTTCCTGCCGCTCACCCACCGACCAGTCGTTCGCGGGCGGAATTGCCGCTGACTGGGGCGGCGGCGTCAGGATCGGCACCGGACGCGCGGCCGGCGATACGGCGGCATCCTGCGGCTCGTCGGCGGAGCCTCCGGCGGACGACATCCGGTAGATTACGCCCATGTCGCGCAGCACTTCCGTCAGCCCGGCCCGCGCCAAGGTTCCTTCCAGTTCGGGCGTGCCGCAGAGAAGCACCTGCATGAAGCGGCCCGACGGCGTTTCCGCCCGCGTCAGATCGACCAGATCGGTCAGCACCGGCGGCGCGAGCACGGCGGCGTTCTCCACCGCCAGCAGCCCGGAACCGGCAAGCTCCAGCCTTTCCTCCAACGCGGCGATCAGGGCGTCGAAATCGACCTCGCCACCGTCCTCCCCGGCGGCAAGATCGGGCAGCGCACCGGTGCCGGCAGCGGAGACCAGATCCTCCAGCTCCGCGCCGAGCGACGCGGCGACCGGCAGCGCCATGGCGCCGTCGGCCTCGACATGCTCGACCAGTTGACGGAACAGCGCGGGACGGCCCGACCCGGCATCGCCCACCAGCACCAGCAGCCTCTTGCGGGCCAAAAAGGCGAGAACCAGTCCATCACGGATCTCGGCCGCCGTGGCGCCGGCGGATTCGGAAACGGGATCGTGGTGGCCCGGAGCGGCGCGCCGGGCGCGCGAAGTATGTTTCGGGGCAGAACGGTCCATGGACATCTCAAGACGCCGATCAGTGAAGGATGCGCTCATGAGACTCTAGTGATGCCCCCCGCAAGCCCCGACGGGGCAAAGGGCGGTTACCCCCTCTCTTCCGGGGTGGGTGGATTGACCCTTCCGGAACGAAAGCATCCCTGGCCCGCCGATCGGGGGAGCGGTATAGGGTTGCCCCCGAAAATTGGTCATCTTCCCCCATCCGGACGGCGGCAGACATGCGACTCGGAATCGATTTGGGCGGCACCAAGATCGCCGCCGTGGCGCTGGATCGGGACGGGACGGAATTCGCCCGCCACCGCCGCCCCACCCCGCGCGGCTACGACGCCACGCTGGATGCGCTGGCCGAAACGGTGGCCGCCCTCATTCCCGCTGCCGACCCGGCCGGAACGCACGGCGTCGGCATCAGCCTTCCCGGTGTGGTCGATGCCGCGGCCGGACGGGTGCGCGCGGTGAATTTGCCCTGGCTGGAGGGCCGCCCCTTCGCCGACGATGCGGCCCGGCGGATCGGTCGGCCGGTGCGGATCGCCAACGACGCCAACTGCTTCACCCTGTCCGAGGCGACGGACGGAGTGGCGGCCGGAGACACGTCGGTGGTGTTCGGCGTCATCCTGGGCACCGGGGTCGGCGGCGGCATCGTCATCGATGGCCGCATCCTGCCCGGCGCCAACGGGCTGGCCGGCGAATGGGGCCATGCGCCGCTTCCCTGGCGCGAGGAGGCCGACGGCCCGCCGGTCCCCTGCGGCTGCGGCAAGACCGGTTGCCTTGAGACCGTGCTGTGCGGGGCCGGTCTGACGCGCCTGCACCGCCATCTGACCGGCGAGACGATGGAGCCGCCGGAGATCGCCGCCCGCGCCCTGGCCGGCGATGCCGCCGCGGCCGGCACGCTGGCCCGGCATGCCGATGCGCTGGCCCGGGCGCTGGCCCCGGTGCTGAACCTGCTGGATCCGGACATGGTGGTGGTCGGCGGCGGCCTGTCCGCCCTGCCCGGCCTGTGCGAAGCGGTGACCCGGCGCTGGGGCACCTGGACGCTGGCGGCCGCTCCGCGCACCCGGATGGCCGTCGCCCGTCATGGCGCCGAAAGCGGGATGCGCGGCGCCGCCCGCCTGTGGCCGGACTGAGCGTCACCACCTTCGCGACGGCAGCCGCAACCAACGGTCACGGAGTGGCACGGGACTTGCGCATTCTTTTGCCGGACCGAACGGGGGTACGCCCATGATGCGGAAAAAAGTGGGGACGCGGGCTGTGGGCAACAGCGTCCATTTGCATTTTGCAAACCGGAACGCGACGCGGGCCGGAAAACCGGCAGCGCGTTTGCATTCTGCAAATGACGCTGGTGCTATTCAAGGCACCGGACGCCATCTGGAGCATGCCTGCGCAAGCCTGCAGAATGCGGCTGTCGAACTGGAGACGGTGCTGGCAAGACTGCCCGGCGACGAGCAGGCCGACCTGCACGAGGCGATCGGGTCGATCATGGAGACGCTGCAGCTGATCGCATCGACCCATGCCCGGCTGGAACCGCCGATCGCTGCCGACTGACCCGACGACAGGCCGGCCGGCGAATTGAAGGACGACATGAAAAAGGGCGGCCACGAGGGCCGCCCTTTTCATTCGTCCGACGGCAGTGGCCTGCTCAGTCGGTGATGGTCTGCCAGAAGAAGAAAGCGACGGCGAGGACCATGATGGCGATGTCCATGGGAACGACTCCTGTGGATGACGGCGGATGGGCGTTTCACGTCGATCTATACGACAGTTCGCCGGCCGGTGGCAGTGCTTCCGTTCCCCTGCGGCGGTTTTTCACCCCCTGGACCGGTCTGACAAGCGATCCGCACAAAAAATTCCACTGGACGGACGGTGCCCATGGTCCGGACAACGCCCGAATCCGGAGCGGCTCCACGGTCGCCAAACCCGATGGCCGGCCTCGGACGGCCGTCGCCCATCAGCGCAACTCTTTGTAAGCAAAAGAGTTTTCTACGCAGCCGAACCGCCCGCACCAATGGCCGGCCACGCCCGAGCGGTGGCCCGCCCCCCTTAAACTGCGGATTCCAGACGGAAAAACCGCAGCGCTATGACTTTTTTCAGGGGTTGCCTTCCCAGGGGGCTTTCTGGCAAGAAAAAGGCCGCTGAAGTCAGCGGCCTTGAGTTTAGGGAGGAAACGCCCAAGAAGGGCGAAGCAGCAATCGCTTGCTGCACTGCAACAGTATCAGAACCCGGGGGTCCTGCAACCCCCAAAGCCGGCCCCTGCGTGGGGCCGCAGCTTTTGGCGGGATCTGTTGCCGATCGGCCACATCAAGCCCGCTCCTTTCATCGGGACGCTGGCCGTTTTCCCCTCCCGCCCGTTACTCACCTGCGGCGTGCCGGTTCCCGTCAGCCGCCGCATCCCGACAGGCAGCGGCGCGAGGAGCCAGCATTGACCCTCATCCCACCATCCGCTTTCACGGAATTCGACGCGTTCACCGCGGCGCTGGACGGACGTATCCCCGCCCTGTTCCTCGATTATGACGGAACGCTGGCCGCCATCGCGCCGCGCCCCGAATTGGCCGTCATGCCGGACGAGGCGCGCGCGGTGGTGCAGCGGCTGGCGGCACTTTGCCCGGTCGCCTTCGTCAGCGGACGCGATCTGGATGACCTGATGTCGATGGTCGCGGTGGACGGGCTGGTCTATGCCGGCAGCCACGGCTTCGACCTGCGCGGGCCGGACCTGCGTCGGCAGGTGGGGGTGGAGTATGTTCCCGACCTCGACGCGGCCGAACGGCTTCTGCGCGACCGGCTCGGCGGTATCGCCGGCGCTCTGGTGGAACGCAAGCGCTTCGCCATCGCCATCCACACCCGTCAGGTCGCCCCGCCCGACAAGCCGCAGGTCGGCGAAGCCGTCCGCGTGGTGGCCGAGGCCCAGCCGCGCCTGCGCATGACCGGCGGCAAGGAACTGTTCGAGCTGCGCCCCAACCTGCCCTGGGACAAGGGCCGCGCCGTGGTCACCCTGCTGGAGACGCTGGGGCTGGAGGGCAACGGCACCCTGCCGATCTATCTCGGCGACGACGAGACGGACGAGGACGCCTTCCGCGCGCTGGCCGGCCGGGGTATCGGCATCCGGGTGATGGAAAGCCCGGCGGAGACCGCGGCGATCTGGAGCCTGCAGGATCCGGCGGAGGCCACGGCGTTCCTGGGGCGGCTTGCGGACTGGCTGGCGGAGGGGTAATGGCCGGTGGGGGCTGAATTCGCCCCCATTCACCAAGCCTAAACCGTCAGCCCGCTATCCTGACCGCTCAACCAGCCGGGCAGCGCGTCATGGACATCGGATCAGCCATTGGACCGGGCACCACCGCCACGCCCTACCGGCCGCAGGCCAGCGCGCTCGACGGCGCGCTCGACGGATTGCAGGACGCGCAGGCGCGGACCGACGCGGCGTCGGAGCAGATCGCGGCGGGCAACCTGGATCCGGCGGTGGTGCTTGACCTGACCTCCGCCCAGGTGGATTTCGCCGCGAACGCCAAGGTGCTGCAGGCGACGCAGGAGAACAGCCGCCGCCTGCTCGACATGCTGGCCTGAGACCCTGAACCCGGATCAGCGCGGCTTGTTCGGGCCGTAAATCTTGGGTTGGCTGAAGTTCAGGTGGTCGAGAAGCCCCTGGGTGGCGCAGCCGTCGACCGGCAGTTTCGCCGCGCGCTGGTAGGAGCGGATGGCCGTGCGGGTGCGTGATCCCATCTTGCCGTCGACCGTTCCGGCGTTGAAGCCGTGCTCGTTCAACGCCTCCTGCGCGCCGGAGATAAAGGCCCGGCGCATCTCGTCCGGCAGATTGTCGGTCTCGCAGGCCGCGAAGGCCGGGGTCGCCAGCAGCATGGCGCCGCACAGGGCCGGAAGAAGAAGTCGGTTCATGGATCGGTTGCTCCAGATCGTTGGGGCCGCAGCCTGTTGAAACAGCCGAGCCCAGCCTTGCATTCCAGAATGCTGGGAATCAAAAAGGGCGGCCGCAAGCGGCCGCCCTTTTTTTCGTTCCGATCCGTCAGCCGCCGGCGGCGTGCGCATCGTCGCTCTGCCCCTTGATCCGCGAGGCGAGGGCCGCCTCCAGGAAGGGGTCGAGCGCACCGTCCAGCACCGCCTGACTCTGCGAGGTTTCCACCTCCGTCCGCAGATCCTTCACCATCTGGTAGGGGTGCAGGACATAGGAGCGGATCTGGTGGCCCCAGCCGATGTCGGTCTTGGTGGCTTCCAGCGCGGCGGCGGCATCCTCGCGGATCTTCAGCTCGCGCTCGTACAGGCGGGCACGCAGCATGTCCCACGCCTTGGCGCGGTTCTTGTGCTGCGACCGTTCCTGCTGACAGCTCACCACGATGTTCGTCGGAATGTGCGTGATGCGCACCGCCGAGTCGGTCTTGTTGATGTGCTGGCCGCCGGCGCCCGACGCACGGTAGGTGTCGATGCGGCAGTCCTTCTCGTTGATCTCGATGTCGATCTTGTCGTCGATCACCGGGGATATCGAGACGGCGGCGAAGCTGGTCTGGCGCCGCGCCTGGCTGTCGAACGGGCTGATGCGCACCAGACGGTGCACGCCGGCCTCGGTCTTCAGCCAGCCATAGGCGTTGTGGCCCTTGATCTGAACGGTGGCCGACTTGATGCCGGCCTCTTCACCCGGCGTCTCGTCCAGCCACTCCGTCTTGTAGCCGTGCTGCTCCGCCCAGCGGGTGTACATGCGCATCAGCATCAGCGCCCAGTCCTGGGCCTCCGTGCCGCCGGCGCCGGCATTCACCTCGACGAAGCAGTCGTTGGCATCGGCCTCGCCAGACAGCAGGCTTTCGATCTGCAGCTTGTTGGCGCGGTCGCGCAGGCCGTAGAGCTGGGCCTCGGCATCGGCGACGACGGTGGCGTCCCCTTCCGCCTCGCCCATCTCGATCAGCTCGAGGCTGTCGGACAGGTCGCGCTCCAGCGCCCGATAACCGGCGACGGAGGTGTCGAGCTGGGTGCGCTCGCGCATGATGGTCTGGGCCCGCGTCGGGTCGTCCCAAAGCTTGGGATCCTCCGCGAGGTTGTTCAGTTCGTCGAGACGCCGCAGTGCATTGTCCCAGTCAAAGATGCCTCCTCAGCAGCGCCAGCGATTCTCTGATCTCGCCGGCGGCCGCTTCGATCTCGGCCCGCATGGCGGTGCCTCCTCGTCAGCCAGAGTTGAAGGGTTTGTCGGCTGCATATGTAGCCGCTCGTTACCCGCCTTGCACCCCCTTAATGACCGCGGGCAGGACGACCGGACGCCCCTAATGGGAAGGCTTGCCACTTTCGTGTATGGCCCAGCCCCTGCTTGGAGGTCCTAACCGTTTGGGATCATCGGCCCGGTTCATTTCAGAGTACGTCCCAAATCCGGCCGCACAACCCTACCGCGGCGGCCGGGAATTCCCGAAATCAAGGTTATGGTCGCCGTCGTTCCGCGCCTTTTTTGCGCGTTTCCGCGCGAGCCCTCTCTTGCGCGGATGCATGGACGCGCGACCACCTCTGCCGGGGGCATGATGAGCTTCACCAGCCTGAATTTCCTGCTGTTCATCACCGTGTTCAGCGCCGGTTTCATGGCGCTGGCCCGCACCCGCGCCTTCACGCCCTTCCTGCTGGTGGCGAGCTACATCTTCTACGGCTATTGGGACTACCGGTTCTGCGGCCTGCTGGCGCTCAGCACCTTCATCGACTTCTATTGCGGGTTGAAGATCGCCGATTCCACCGACCGCCAGACCAGGAAATTCTATCTGTTCCTCAGCCTGGGCACCAACCTGGGCATGCTGTTCTTCTTCAAATACTACAATTTCTTCGCCGACAGCGCCGAGGTGGCGCTCGCCTCGCTGGGGATCGAGATCGGGCGGCGGACGCTCGACATCCTGCTGCCGGTCGGCATCTCCTTCTACACCTTCCAGAATCTCAGCTACGGCATCGACCTCTACACCGGTGAGTTGAAGCAGCCGGAACGCTCGCTGGTGCGCTATGCCAGCTTCGTCGCCTTCTTCCCGCAGCTGGTGGCCGGCCCCATCGTTCGGGCGCGCGACCTGCTGCCGCAGATCCAGCAGCGCCCGCGCGACATCCCGTTCGAGGAGCGCTTCGCCGGGCTGGAGAAGGTGATCTGGGGCTATTTCCTGAAGATCGGGCTGGCCGACAACGCCGCCGTGGTGGTCGACGCCCGCTTCCACCAGCCGGAGTTCTTCAACGCGCTCCAGCATGTGATCGGGCTGATCTGCTTCTCGCTGCAGATCTACGGCGACTTCGCCGGCTATTCGCTGATCGCCATCGGGCTGGCGCAGATCTTCGGCTACACCATGTGCCCGAACTTCGCCCGGCCCTATTTCGCCACCGGCATGCGCGATTTCTGGCGGCGCTGGCACATCTCGCTGTCCACCTGGTTCCGCGACTACGTGTATGTGCCGATGGGCGGCAGCCGCACCCGCTGGCTGCGCATCCGCAACGTCGTCATCACCATGCTGATCTCCGGCCTGTGGCACGGCGCCAACTGGACCTTCGTCCTGTGGGGCGCGCTGCATGGCGGGCTGATGCTGGTGGAGGACGGCGCCCGCCGGCTGGCCGCCCTCAGCCCGGTGCGGCTCAGCGGTCCGGTGCTGGCTGCCGGGCGGCTGGTGATGGTCGGGCTGGTCTTCGCCGTGGTGACGCTGACCTGGCTTCCCTTCCGCGCCGACAGCCTGCACACCGTCTGGACCATCCTGGGCATCATCGCCGACGGCGATTTCGGGCTTCAGCAGGGCAACCAGCAGGCCAGTTCGCTTCTGCGCGTCGCCGTCACCGGGCTGATCGTGCTGATTGTCGACGCGATGATCGAGCGCGGAGCCGGTCGTCGCTACGCCGGGATGAATGTGGTGGCGCGGTCGATGGCCTGCTCCGCCCTGATCCTGGTGATGCTGCTGTTCGGCAGCTTCGCCAACCACGCCTTCATCTACTTCCAGTTCTGACCGGACGGAGCCCCTTCCCATGTATCGCCTTCTGGCTTGCATCGTGCTGATCCTCGCCACCGTCACGGCGATGGACCGGGTCCTGGCATCGGCGCTGGGCGGCCTGCTGCTGCGCTCCAGCGACCGCTTCATGGCGATTTACCGCCCGTTCGAACCGGAAGCCGAATTGCCGGGCATCAAGCCGCCCGCCAAGCCGCCCGCCGACGGGGGGCAGCAGCCGAGCCCCCTGCTGGTGAAGGCCGCCCTGAAAGCGGAGCCGCGCCCGATCCCCGGTCCCGCCGACGTGCTGGTGCTCGGCAACTCGCGGGCGGACAATCATTTCCCCGTCTCCGCCCTGCAGGACATGACCTGCGGCCGGGCACTGAATTTGGGGATGGGCGGGGCGCCGACCGTGCTGTCGGCCCTGCTGTGGGAGGACTACGTCGAACGCCACGGCGCGCCGCGCCTGCTGGTTTTGGAGCCGACCGGCGTGGTCGACAACCCGCACGACCTCGCCGACCTGCCGCTGCTGGCCTACTACTCGCCGCGCATCGACGCCTTCGTCCGGCAGGAGAACGAGGAGCTGTGGATGGCCAACCACGCCTTCCACCTGATGACCTTCAACAACAACCAGACCATGCGGCTGATCGCCGGCCTGGTGAAGCCCGCCGCCGACCGCACCCTGGTGGGCGCCATCCCCGAACCGATGAAGGCGCAGCTCGCCGCCGCGCCGGAAGAGGTGATGACCGCCAGTGACGCCAACTGGCAGGCGCTGGACCACATCATCCGCAGCGCCCAGGCGCACGGCACCCGGGTGGCGGTGGTCATCACCCCCTATTTCCCGACCTATGCCGGCAAGCTGAAAAATTTCGACGCCTTCTTCGCCGAACTGAAGAGCCGCCTGCCAGCCGGCGTCACCGTGGTCGACGCCCGCCGCGCGGTGGACAAGGACGAGCTGTTCATGGACGCCCTGCACGTCAACGAGGATGGCGTGCACGCGATGTTCGCCGCACTGGAACCGGCGCTGCGCCCGCTCGGAACCTGCCCGGTGGACGCGCTGGCCTCGCTGTCGGCCGCAGGCACGACGCACTGACCGCGACAGCATCGTTCCGTAGCGAATACAAAAAGGGGCACCCACAGTGGGCGCCCCTCTTCTTTTGGCTCAGTAGAGCCCACCGGTTCCCAGCGTCGCCGCGGCCGGCGGAGCCGGCACACCCGGCTGTTGCGAGCCGAAGCCGCCTGTGGCGTTCGGATCGCCCAACATGGCGCCGGACGCCTGCGAGGAGCCGTCCAGCACCACCTGCGGTTGGTCGGGGTTGGGCTCGGTACCCGGCAGGAAGGCCTCCCAGATGGCGCGGTTGTCGCCCGGCTGTGCGAGTTGGCCGTTGGCCGGGTTGACGCGGACAAGGCGCAGGCCGGGCGGCACGCGGAACGGCGTCGCCGGCTTGTCCTTCAACGCCACCTGCATGACCTCCTTGAACACCGGCACCGCGGCGGACCCCCCGGTCTCATGGCCGCCCAGCGAGCGCGGCTGGTCGAAGCCGATGTAGGTGCCGACCACCAGATCGGGCGAGAAGCCCATGAACCAGGCATCGTGGCTGTCGTTGGTGGTGCCGGTCTTGCCGGCCAGCGGCTTGCCCAGCGAGCGCAGCGCGGCGGCCGTGCCGCGCTGGACCACGCCTTCCAGGATCGAGACGATCTGGTAGGTGGTGCGCGGGTCGTTCACCTGCTCGCGGGTGTCGGGCACCGCCGGCACCGCCATCCCATCCTTCCAGGCGACGTTGTTGCAGCCCTCGCACGCGCGGTTGTCGTGGCGGAAGACGGTCTTGCCGTTGCGGTCCTGCACACGGTCGATGAAGGTCGGCACCACCCGCTTGCCGCCGTTGTCCAGCATGGCGTAGGCGGTGGCGAGCCGCAGCACCGTCGTCTCCCCGGCGCCCAGCGCCATCGGCAGGTAGGGCTGCAGGTTGTCGACGATGCCGAACTTCTCGACCAGCGCCTTGACCTTGTCCATGCCGATCTGCTGGGCAAGGCGGACGGTCATGACGTTGCGCGACTTCTCGATGCCGACGCGCAGCGGGGTCGGGCCGTAGAACTCATGGCTGTAGTTCTCCGGCCGCCAGACCGGCTGTCCGCCGCCGGGGTCAAAGGAGAAGGGCGCGTCCATCACCAGCGACGACGGGGTGAAGCCCTGGTTCAGGGCCGTCAGGTAGACGAAGGGCTTGAAGGACGAACCGGGCTGGCGCAGCGCCTGGGTGGCGCGGTTGAAGACGCTCATGGCGGGGGAGAAGCCGCCGACCATCGCCAGCACGCGGCCGGTGTGCGGGTCGAGCGCCACGAGACCGCCCTGCACCTGCGGGATCTGGCGCAGGCCGTAGCTGCCCGGCGGCAGTTCCTTGGCGGCCGACTTGTCGTTCTTCTTCGCCGGCTTCTCGTCCTCGTCCTTGGCGGGCGGGCCGCTCACCGGCTCGACCAGCAGGATGTCGCCCAGCTTGGCGACGTCGGACGGCTTGCGGATCGCCGGACCGGCGACGTCGCCGTCCTTGGAGGCGCGGGCCCAGCGCAGTTCGGACAGCGGGATGCGGCCGCGGGTGCCGTCGGCCACTCCGATGTCCAGACCGTCCGCCTGATCGTCCTTCAGCACGACCGCCAGCTTCCAACCCTCCGACCCGGCGGGCGGCGGCATGGCGGCCAGCTTCTTCGGCCAGTTGTCGAAATTCTCCATCTTGGCGACGGGACCACGCCAGCCATGGCGGCGGTCGTAGGCGATCAGCCCGTCGCGCAGCGCCTTGGTCGCGGTCACCTGCAGCACCGGGTCCATCGAGGCGCGGACCGACAGCCCGCCCTCGTACAGCGCCTGCTCACCGTAGAGCTTCACCAGCTCGCGCCGGACCTCCTCGGAGAAATACTCGGCGGTCACCACCTCCTGCTCGTCGCGCTTGCGGGTGACCAGCGGCCGTCCCTGCGCGGCCTTCGCCTCCTCCGGCGTGATGTAGCCGTCTTCCGCCATGCGGCCGATCACCCAGTTGCGGCGGGCGACGGCGGCGTCGTGCTGACGGTCCGGGTTGTAGTTGGAGGGAGCCTTGGGCAAGGCCGCCAGAAAGGCGACCTCCTCGATGCTCAGCTCGTCCAGCGCCTTGTTGAAATAGTTCAGCGCCGCCGCCGCCACGCCGTAGGAACGGTTCCCCAGGAAGATTTCGTTCAGGTACAGCTCCAGGATGCGGTCCTTGGTGAAGGTCCGCTCGATGCGGATCGCCAGGATCGCTTCCTTGATCTTGCGGGCGAAGGAGACCTCGTTGGTCAGCAGCATGTTCTTGGCGACCTGCTGCGTGATCGTGCTGGCGCCGACCGGCCGGCGCTCGCGGCCGAAATTCTCGATGTTGGTCAGGACCGCACGCAGGATGCCGATCGGATCGACGCCCTGGTGGGCGTAGAAATTCTTGTCCTCGGCCGCCATGAAGGCGTTCATCACCTGACGCGGCATGGAGTCGATCGGCACGAAGATGCGCCGTTCCGACGCGAATTCCGCCATCAGGCGCCCGTCGCCGGCATAGATGCGCGTGGTCACCGGCGGCTCGTAATTGGCCAGCTTGGTGTAGTCGGGCAGGTCGTGGTCGTAATGCTCGAACAGGAAGACCAGCCCCCCGGCGCCGGCAAGAGCCAGCATCACGAAGGCCATCAGCAAGGACAGAAGAAGGCGCATGACCGATCCCGCAAGAAACGACGAACGGCGCGCCCGCGGTCCGGTCCCGAAGGATCCGGATCGCAGATGCGCCTGACAGGGCGGCGCATCCTACACCGCCGCGGTGCGAAGTGCCGCCCCCGTTCCCGTCATGTCAGGAAAATGTGACACGCTGAGGGCGCCCGCAAGAAGGCGTCGGCGCAAAGGGGGTATTCCGGCGGTCCGGCGCCGTTTCAGCTCCGTTGGGTGCCGTGCAGCCAGCGGAAATAGGCGTCGATGGTGCGGGCCAGCCCCTTGCCCAGACGCTCCCGGTGGCCGGAGGAGGTCAGCAGCTTGATGTCACGCTGGTTCGACAGGTATCCCATCTCGATCAGCGCCGACGGCACGTCGGGCGCGGTCAGCACGGCGAAGCCGGCCTGCCGGTGCGGCCGGTTGGGGATCAGCGGCACGTCGCGTCCAAGATTCTGCAGCGCCAGCGTGGCGAACCGCTTCGAATGGTTCATGGCGTCGCGCTGGGCGAGGTCGATCAGGATGTTGGCGACCAGCTTGTTCTCGCCCGACAGGTCGAGCCCGACCAGGGCGTCGGCCCGGTTCTCCTTGGCGGCCAGCATCTCCGCCTCGCGGTCGGACGCCTTGTCGGACAGGGTATAGATCGACATGCCGCGCACGTCGCCGCTGCTGATGCTGTCGGCATGCAGCGAGATGAACAGGTCGGCGCCGGCCTCCCGCCCGATGGCGACGCGGTCGCGCAGGCGGATGAACACGTCGCTGTCGCGGGTCAGCTTCACCCGGTAGCGGCCGGTCGCCTCCAGCTGGCGCTTCACCTCCTTGGCGGTGGCGAGCGTGATGTCCTTCTCATAGATGCCGCCGACGCCGATGGCGCCGGGGTCCTGGCCGCCATGGCCGGGGTCGAGCACGATCAGCGGCTTTTCCGCCACCGTCGGCGGCTTGTTGTCCGGCAGCGGCGGCGCCACGGGCAGCGCGGCCGGGATCAATTGGGCCGGCGGGATCGGCGGCAGCGGCGCGAAGGGCGGCGGGGCCGAGACGGTGGCATTGGTTTCGGCAGCCGGCGGCGAAGGCTGCGGAGCCGGAACCGGCGCCGGAACCGCCATCGCCGACGAGACGATGGACGACATCGTCAACGGGCTCTTGCCGGTAACCTCTTTGGCGTCCTTCCCGGCCGCGGCGAGCTGCCGGAACTCCGCCGCCGAGATCTTCTCCAGGTCGAGCACGAGGCGGGGCTGGTGGCCGTCGCGCGCCGGGATCATGTAGCCGTCGCGCAGCCGGGCCGGGCCGACCGTCTCGAAGGTCAGGCGCGTGCCGCGCGGGCCGCCCGCCGCATGGTGGTAGCGCGCGACCACCCCCTTGCCCTCCACCGGCAGCGCGCCGCCGGGCCAGATCAGGTCGGGCAGATCGACGATGACGCGGTAGGGATCGGCGGCCATCGACACCGTGAAGGACACCGTGTCGCTCAGCTCCAGCACGAAGCGGGTCTTGTCCGGATGGATACCAAGCCGGGCATCGACCACCGCCGTGCGCGGCGGCGCCGACGGCAGGGCCGCGGTGGTCTGCGCCCTCGCCGCCCCGGTCGCAGCGAAACCGACCAGCCCCAACACCAGCAGCACCGGCAGAACCAATCCGAGAACGCGCATCGCCAGGCAACGCGCCGAAGCGGTGGCGGACGCGGCGGCTGTGGTCGGGCGGGGCGGCCGTGGCATCGAGACTCCTCGGCGGCTGAAGGGGCGCGAAACAAGGCAGTGGACGCTCAGCTATAGCCTAGCCAATTCAACGCTCTCAACGCGGATCGTCAGATCCCGAGTCAATTCCGGACGGGGGTGCCGTTCCTGCAACAGTGAGCATGAGCGTGGCAGCCGGAAGGTCCGGACGGGCTGCCACGGTGGAAGCGCGCGCCGCCGCTTCCCCGCAACGAACTTGTTCGCCGAATCGGCGCATTTCCGCGTTGTGCAAGAGGGATCGCTTGTCTATGGTATCTTTGCGACAGACCGCAATTCGCCAGACCAGGGTCGGACTCCCAAGGTGAGCGCCGATTCGCTGATGCCGGGACCAACCTCCCAGGATCAGCCGATCGCCGGTCACGGGGCTTACCCAAGGGGCTGCGGCGTCGCCCCCGACACCGCCTGTCCGGCCATCCGCGCCGGAGGGACGTCGCGGGGTGGCGCGTTCGGGTTGGCGGTGAGAGGACGAAACCTCGAAGCTGGCTGTGGCCGCAAGGCGGCAGCCCGGCGCGTGTCGACCGGGCCGTCCTGGCTGCTCTCGTCAGCGCCGTTCGGCGGTTCCGGTCCGTCGTGCCGTATGCTTCGCCCACAACAGACGCTGCGTCCAGGCGGCCCGACCGGTCGCGCGGGTTCCCTGGGTCGCGCCGTTGAGGACCGTATATGGCCAAGCGCATGCTGGTGGACGCCACGCACCCGGAAGAAACCCGGGTCGCCGTGGTCAATGGGAACCGGCTGGAAGAACTCGACTTCGAGATCGCCAGCCGCAAGCAGCTGAAGGGCAACATCTACCTGGCGAAGGTGACGCGGGTCGAGCCTTCGCTTCAGGCGGCCTTCGTGGAATATGGCGGAAACCGCCACGGCTTCCTCGCCTTCTCCGAAATCCATCCCGACTATTACCGCATTCCCATCGCCGACCGTGAGGCGCTGCTGGCCGAGGAACGCCGCCTGGAAGAGCAGGCGGAAGCCCGGGCCGAGGCCGCCGCCGACGGCGCCGTGATGGGCGAGCCGATCCGCCCCGAGCAGGTGGTCGAGGAATGGTCGCCGATGCCCTCCCCCATCGCGCCCGAGGCGTCGGATGAGGAATACGGCGACGACAACGGCGCCGAAGACGCCGAGTCCGGTGATGAGCAGGCCGCCCCGTCGGAGGGCGCCGCCCAGGCCGATGCCAAGAATGCCGCCCAGGACGCCGACGCCCCCGACACGCTGGGCGGCGACGAGGACGAGGAGGCGGAGACCCAGCGCCGCCGCTCGCGCCCGCTGCGCTCCTACAAGATCCAGGAAGTGGTGAAGCGCCGGCAGGTCATGCTGGTGCAGGTGACGAAGGAAGAGCGCGGCAACAAGGGTGCGGCGCTGACCACCTACCTGTCGCTGCCGGGCCGCTACTGCGTCCTGATGCCCAACACCGGCCGTGGCGGCGGGATTTCCCGCAAGATCACCAACCCTGCCGACCGCAAGCGCCTGAAGGAAATCCTGTCGGATCTCGACATTCCCGACGGCATGGCGGTCATCCTGCGCACCGCCGGGCTGGAGCGTTCCAAGCCCGAGATCAAGCGCGACCTGGAATATCTCCTGCGCCTGTGGGACGACATCCGCGAACAGACGCTGAAGTCGTCGGCGCCCTGCCTCATCTATGAAGAGGCGAACCTGATCAAGCGGTCGATCCGCGATCTCTATTCCAACGACATCGACGAGATCTGGGTCGAGGGCGAGGCCGGTTTCCGCACGGCGCGCGAGTTCATGGACATGCTGATGCCGGGCCATTCCCAGCGCGTCCAGCTGTACCGCGACAGCCAGATCCCGCTGTTCCACCGCTATCAGGTGGAAACGCAGATCGACGCCATCCACAGCCCGGTGGTGCAGCTGCGCTCCGGCGGCTACATCGTCATCAACCCGACCGAGGCGCTGGTCTCCATCGACGTCAACTCCGGCAAATCGACCCGCGAGCGCAACATCGAGGAAACCGCCTACAAGACCAACCTGGAGGCCGCCGACGAGGTGGCGCGCCAACTGCGTCTGCGCGATCTGGCCGGCCTGATCGTCATCGACTTCATCGACATGGAGGAGCCGCGGAACAACGCCGCCGTCGAGCGCCGCATGAAGGAGGCGATGAAGAACGACCGGGCGCGCATCCAGCTCGGCCGCATCTCCGCCTTCGGCCTGCTGGAGCTTTCGCGCCAGCGTCTGCGTCCGTCGCTGCTGGAGACCAACTTCGAACGTTGCCCGCACTGCTCGGGCACCGGCGTTGTCCGTTCGGTCGAATCCGCCTCGCTGCACGTGCTGCGCGCCATCGAGGAAGAGGGCATCCGCAAGCGGTCGGCGGAGATCACCATCTATGTCCCGACCTCGATCGCGCTCTACATCCTCAACCAGAAGCGCGGTGAACTGGCCAAGATCGAAGAGCGTCACGCCTTCAGCGTCATGGTCCAGGCCGACGATACGCTGATCGCCCCGGATCACCGTCTGGAGCGCAACAAGGCCCGCCTGCCCGACGAGGAAGGCCCGCTGGTCAGTGCCGACCGCGTGATGGCCGAGACCGACCGCGCGCTCGCCGCCGAACCGGTCGAGCCGGTGGAGGAGCCGGAAGCCGAGGTCGAAGCCGCCCAGGTCGAGGAGGCCGCCGAGCGTGCCGAGACCAACGGCGACGGCAATGGCGAGGACCGCCGCCGCCGCCGCCGCCGCCGTCGCGGCCGTGGCCGTGACCGCGAGGAAGGCCGGGCCGAGGGCGATACCGCCGAGGGCGAGGGCGAGACGGACGAAGCCGGTCAGGAGACCGAGGAGACCGCTCTGCCGGTTGCCGCCGAGGCGATCCCCGGTGCCGCCATCTCCGAACCCGCCACCGACGCCGACTCGGCTGACGCCGACGGCGACGACGAGGACGAGGACGAGGACGAGACCGGCGCCGACGCCGGCGAGCGCAACGGCGAAGGCCGCAAGAAGCGCCGCCGCGGCAAGCGCGGTGGCCGTCGTCGGTCGCGCCGCGAGGGTGCGGAAGGCCTGGAGGGCGGCGAGGACGCCGTTTCCGAGCAGCCCGCCGCTCCGGTTCAGGCCACTCCGGCTCCGGCAACTCCGGCCGAGGCAAGCGATCTCGACTGGATCCTGGCCGGCGATACGGCCCCGGCGGCCGACGAAGCTCCGGTTCCCGTGCCCGCCACCAAGCCGCCGGTGACCACCGCTCCGGTTCCGCCCGAAGCCGCCAAGGCCCCGGCCAAGAAGGCCTCGCGCAAGCGCAAGGCCGCTGCCGAGGCTCCGGCCGAGGCTGCCCCCGTGGCCGCTCCGGCAGTTGCGGAAGCCCCGGCCAAGGGCCGCAAGCGCAAGGCCGCCGCTGCGGTCGAAGCGCCGGCGGAAGCTGCTGCCGAAACCGCGCCGGCCAAGAAGGCCTCGCGCAAGCGCAAGGCTGCCGCCGAAGCCCCGGTGGAGGCCGCTCCCGTGGCCGCTCCGGCTGCTGCCGAAGCGCCGGCCAAGGGCCGCAAGCGCAAGGCCGCTGCCGCCGCCGAAGCCCCGGCAGAGGTCGCGACTGACAAGGCGCCGGCCAAGAAGGCGTCGCGCAAGCGCAAGGCCGCTGCGGAGGCTCCGGCCGAAGCCGCACCGGTTGCCGCCGCGCCGGCTCCGGTGCCCCAGCCCGCTCCGGCCGCCGAGCCCGCCAACGAGCCGGCCCCCGCCGGTGACGAGGACGAGGCGAATGCCAAGCCGCGCCGCGGTTGGTGGAAGCGGTAAGCCCAACGGCCCAACCGGGACCTCTGGAACGGGAAAAGGCGCCGCAAGGCGCCTTTTCCTTTTCCCGGACGTTATCACCCCTGCCACAGGACAGGTCGGACCATGAGCAAGGCCTTCACCCGCGAGAACGACACGCCGGACGACGACGACCTCGACGAACCGGCACCGCTGCCGCAGGGCTTCAAGAACTACATGACCCCGCCCGGCTTCCAGCGCATGCAGGAGGAACTGCGCCACCTGCTGCGGGTGGAACGGCCGAAGGTGGTGGAAGTGGTTTCCTGGGCCGCCGGCAACGGCGACCGGTCTGAAAATGGCGACTATCTTTACGGCAAGAAGCGCCTGCGCGAGATCGACCGCCGCATCCGCTTCCTGAACAAGCGGCTGGAGTCGGCCGTGGTGGTCAATCCGCAGGACCAGAAGAACCGCGAACAGGTTTTCTTCGGCGCCACCGTCACCTATGCCCGCGAGGATGGGTCCGAGAATACCATCACCATCGTCGGCGCCGACGAGGTCGACCCCGACCGCGGCCATGTCAGTTGGATCTCCCCCATGGCCCGCGCCCTGCTGAAGGCGCGGGAAGGCGATCTGGTCGACGTGCGCACGCCGGCGGGGACGGAACAGGTGGAAGTGCTGGAAATCAGGTACGCAGGGTGACGGAGAGGGCGGCGGCCCGCCCCCTCCCCTCCCTCACTCCGCCGCCGGCTGGTAGATCTCCCCGCCCGACTCGCGGAACTTCTGCGACATCTCGGCCATGCCGGACTCCGCGGCGTCGCGGATTTCCTGCGTGATCTTCATCGAACAGAATTTCGGCCCGCACATCGAACAGAAATGCGCGGTCTTGGCCCCTTCCGCCGGCAGGGTCTCGTCGTGGTAGGCCATCGCCGTGTCGGGGTCGAGCGACAGGGCGAACTGGTCGCGCCAGCGGAAGGAAAAGCGGGCGCGCGACATGGCGTCGTCGCGCAGCCGCGCCGCCGGATGGCCCTTGGCGAGGTCGGCGGCGTGGGCGGCGATCTTGTAGGCGATGACGCCGGCCTTCACGTCGTCGCGGTCCGGCAGCCCAAGATGCTCCTTCGGCGTGACGTAGCAGAGCATCGCCGTGCCGAACCAGCCGATCATCGCCGCGCCGATGGCGCTGGTGATGTGGTCGTACCCCGGCGCGATGTCGGTCACCAACGGCCCCAACGTGTAGAAGGGCGCCTCGCCGCACAGCGCGATCTGCTTCTCCACATTGTGCTTGATCTTGTGCATCGGCACATGGCCCGGCCCCTCGATCATTACCTGAACGTCGCGCGCCCAGGCGATCTTGGTCAACTCGCCCAGCGTCTCCAGTTCGGCGAACTGCGCGGCGTCGTTGGCATCGGCCTGGCTGCCCGGCCGCAGCCCGTCGCCCATCGACAGCGCCACGTCATAGGCGCGGCAGATCTCGACGATGTCGGCGAAATGGTCGTAGAGGAAATTCTCGCGGTGATGCGCCAGGCACCATTTGGCGATGATCGAGCCGCCGCGCGAGACGATGCCGGTCACCCGCTTGGCCGTCAGCGGTATGTGGGCCAATCGCAGGCCGGCGTGGATGGTGAAGTAATCGACGCCCTGCTCCGCCTGTTCGATCAGCGTGTCGCGGAACAGTTCCCAGGTCAGGTCCTCCGCCCTGCCATTCACCTTCTCCAGCGCCTGATAGATCGGCACGGTGCCGATGGGAACCGGGGAATTGCGCAGGATCCACTCGCGGGTCTGGTGGATGTCGGCGCCGGTGGACAGGTCCATCACGGTATCCGCACCCCAGCGGATCGACCAGACCATCTTCTCCACCTCCTCCTCGATCGAGGAGGTCACGGCGGAGTTGCCGATGTTGGCGTTGATCTTGGTCAGGAAGTTGCGGCCGATGATCATCGGCTCCGACTCGGGATGGTTGACGTTGGACGGGATGATCGCCCGCCCGCGCGCCACCTCGTCACGAACAAATTCCGGGGTGATGAAGTCGGGGATCTCGGCACCGAAATCTTCGCCGTCGCGCGTTGCCTCCAACGCGGCGGCACGGCCGAGATTCTCGCGGACCGCGATGTATTCCATCTCCGCGGTGACGATGCCGGCACGAGCGTAGGCCATCTGGGTCACCGCGCCGCCGTCCTTGGCGCGCAGCACGCCGCTGCCGGTGGTCTCGACGTCGCCACGGGCCAGGATCCAGTCGCGGCGGTGCTTGGCCAGGCCGGCCCGCACGTCGATGGCGACCGACCCGTCGGTGTAGGGACCGGAAGCGTCATAGACGGTCAGCGGCGGCTCGCCGCCCGACAGCGCGATCTCGCGCATGGCGACACGCAGATCGGGAAAACGCGTGCCGGGCACATGGATTTTCCGCGACGACGGCAGCGGGCCGGTCGAAATGCGGATGGCGTTTTCGTTGAAGTCCTTGGGCATTGGGTTTCTCCGTCGGAGTTGGGCGGACAAACCCGGGACTGCGGACGGAGGTGCGGTATCTTCGTGCGGGCCATGCGCCCCAGAGATGTGGGGCCGATACGGCCGGACGGGGCGTGGTCGGCCCGTCACGAGGTCCCTCCCTTCGCCGGTATGACCCGGATCAGGTTCGAAGGGTCACCACGCTGCCAGCGACGCTTGGCGCCGTCCGGCCGTTGGTATCTCAGCCCCCTGTCGGGACCCCCCTGGAATGCGCCCATCCTGCCGCCGGCGGACCCGCCTGTCAAAAGGAAAGCGCCGCGGACCATCCGCCTGCCATATTGTGGAAACGCGTTACATCCAGCGTTTCGACCGCACATAGACCATCGGCAGCAACGCCGACAGCAGCATCAGCCCCAGGGCGCTGGCATAGCCGAAGGGCGAATCGCTGCCGGGCATGTCGGTGAAGTTCATGCCGCCGATGCTGGCGACCAGGGTCGGCGGATAGAGCAGGACGGTCAGCACCGACACGATCTTGACGATCTCGTTCTGCTCGACGTTGATCTGCCCCAACGCCGTATCCAGCGCCAAAGCGACCTTGCCGGCCAGGAAACGGGCATACTGGTCGAGCCCGCGCAGGTCCTGCAGCGTGGTCTTGGCCCAGCGCCGCGTCGCCTTGCCCGAATTCCAGCCATCGCCGCGCGCCAGGAAATCGGTCATGCGGGTAAGGCTGGCCAGACTGACCCGCGCCTTGCCGATCAGATGCCCGGCATGGCCGATGCGCTTCAGCGTCTGGGCATCGTCCAGCGTTTCGCCGCGCGAGCGCAGCTTGCGCCCGCGGAAATGGCGGCGGTTCAGCGCATCCAACTCCACCCCCGTCCGCCGCAGCACGACGGAGGTCCGGTCGATCATCCCATCCACCAGCGCCGCCAGAACCACCTCGCCACGGGCGGCCGAGATCTCCCCATGGGTGGCGCGGCGGCGGAAGGCCAGCAGCGCCTGCGGATCGATGTCGTGGATGGTCACCAGCCGCCGCCCGGCCAGCACGAAGCTGACGGTGGCGATGCGCGGTTCGTCGGTGTCGGCCCAGACCAGCGCGGTGACGGTCATGGTCAAGGCGCCGCCGGCCATGCGCAGACGGCTCGATTCCTCGATCTCCGCCATCTGCTCGCGGGTGGGCAGGCCGGTGCCGATCAGCACCTCCGCACGCGCCAACTCTTCGGACGTCGGATTGATGAGGTCGAGCCACACGGCGGAGTCGGGCAGCGGCGCCGCCTCGTCCGCGGCAGCCTCCCTGGCCCAGCGGAGCAGACCGCCGTCATTGACGAAGACATGCAGCAAGGCGGTGCTCCTTGCGTAAATCGAGACGGCGTTACGTCACCCGGCCGCCGCGTCTCGGCTTCGCGGGCGGTTGCGCAGGCGGCGCCCTCTCCCCGTCATCGAGGTCCAGCGCCGCGCCCTCGGCCTTCAGCGCCTGTTCCAGCTTGCGGCGGAAGGCGCCGCCATCCCGCTTGGCATCAAGGAAATGGCCGACCGCCTCCTTCGCCGCGTCGCTGTCATAGGGGACCTTGCCCAACGCCGCCAGCCGGGCACGCTCCACCAACTTCGGGTCCATCTTCTCACGGATGGCCTTCATCTGGCGGAGCAGGTCCTTGCGCAGGTCGCTCATCAGTCCCCCGCTTATGGAGTCAGGCCTTGCCGATCAGGGTGCCGGCGCCGCCTTCGGTGAAGATCTCCAGCAGCAGCGCATGCGGCACGCGGCCATCCAGGATAACAGCCGCATCGACGCCCTGCTCCACCGCGCCGATGCAGGTCTCGATCTTCGGGATCATGCCGCCCGATGCGGTGCCGTCGGCGATGGCCTTGTGGGCATCCTCCAGCGACATCTTCTCGATCAGCTTCTTTTCCTTGTCGAGCACGCCGGCGACGTCGGTCAGCAGGAAGAAGCGCGCCGCCTTCACCGCTGCCGCGACCGCACCGGCCGCCGTGTCGGCGTTGATGTTATAGGTGTCGCCGTTCACGTCGAAGCCGACCGGAGCGATCACCGGGATGATGTCCGACTTGGCAAGCGCCTGCAGGATCTCCGGGTTCACCTTGTAGGGTTCGCCGACGAAGCCCAGGTCCAGCACCCGCTCGATGTTGCTGTCGGGGTCGCGCTGCACGCGCTCCAGCCGGCGGGCGGTGATCAGGTTGCTGTCCTTGCCCGACAGGCCGACGGCCCGGCCGCCGGCGCTGTTGATGGCGGCGACGATCTGCTTGTTGATGGAGCCGGCCAGCACCATCTCGACCACCTCGACCGTCTCCTTGTCAGTGACGCGCAGGCCGTCGATGAAGCTGGACTTGATCTTCAGCCGCTCCAGCATCTGGCCGATCTGCGGCCCGCCGCCGTGGACGACCACCGGGTTGATGCCGACCTGCTTCAGCAGGACGATGTCGCGCGCGAACAGCTCCGCCAGGCCGGCGTCGCCCATCGCATGGCCGCCGTACTTGATGACGAAGGTGCTCCCGGCATAACGGCGCATGTAGGGCAACGCTTCGGACAGGGTACGGGCCTTGGCGAGCCACTCGTCACGGGTGGGAGTCTGCACGGGAGGATGCCCTTTGTCGGGGTGGACGGTTGGGCTTCTTTAACGGAAAGGCCGGCCAGTTGCCTAGGGGGCAATTTAACGGTCACATACCCCCGCGCCGACCACCCGCGCTCGCCGCCGCCGTGCTGCCGGCCGGATGCCACAATCCGACCAGCCGCGTTATCGGCTGCGTCAGCGCAGTGACGGCCACCGCCATCAACACCATCGCCGAAAAACAGGGGCCGGACAGCACGCCCGCTTCAAGCAGGACGGTCAGAACGATAACCTCCATCAGCCCCTTGCAGGGCATGAGCGTGCCGAGCCTCAGCGCGTCCGGCCAAGTCTCTCCGGTCAGCCGGGCCGGCAGCGCTGTGCCGGCCATCTTGCCAGCCAGGGTCGCAAGGCTGGCGAGCGCGAAGACCGTCCATTGCGCCGGGTCGTCGAGCGTCAGAGTCACCTTCAGCCCGGTCAGGGTGAAGAAGAATGGCAGCAGGATCAGGGTGGAGAAATGCTCCAGCCGGTCGAGTATCGCTGCGGCGTAGCGGCGCGGCATGGCGCTGCCGGCGATGAAGGCGCCCAGGATATAATGCAGACCGATCAGTTCGGTGACCGCCGCCGACGCCAGCAGCGCGGCACAGGTCACCACCACCGCGGTGTCGCCCATCCGCCCGTCCGGCGCCACCCGTTCCAGCAGGCGGTCGAGCAGCGGGCGCACGACCAGGACCGTAACCCCGACATAGGTGAAGCCGAGCAGCCCGACTTTCGCAACCGCCCAGGAGTCCCCGCCATCGGCCGTCGACCATGCCAGAACCGCGGTGATCAGCAGCCACAGCAGCGCGTCGTTGACCGCGGCATAGCCCAGCGCCAGACGCCCGACCCGGTCGCCCAGCAGATCCATCTCGCGCAGGATGGCGCCCAGCACCGGCAGGGCGGTAACGCCGACACAGATGCCGAAGCCGGCGGCGAACAGGCCGGGGGTGGCGTTCGGCCCGGTCATGGCGGGAAAAGCGCCGGCGAGCCACCAACCCAAGGCTCCGCCCAGCAGGGTCGGCACCAGCATGCTGGACAGTGCGACGGTGGCGAAGGCTCCACCCCGGCCACGGAACTCGGCGGGGTCGAGATGCAGGCCGGTCAGGAAGGCGAAGAAGACGACGGCCATCAGGGCCAGACCGGACAGCGGCGCCAGTGCCGCCGGCGCGAACAGCACGCCCCACAGCTCCGGCACCAGCCGCCCCAGCAGCGACGGACCCAGCGCCACCCCGAACAGGATCTGGATCACCACCATCGGCGCGACATGGCGCCCGCCGCCAAGCCGCCAAAGCAGAAAGGGCCCGGCGATCAGCAGCAGGGCCTGGATCAGGAACAGGAGCGCGGGAGAGACACCGCCCATCGCCGTGACCGCTTCAGTCGGCGGCCAGTGCAAGTGCGGCCAAGCTGGCGCGCAATTCGGCGATGCCGTCGCCCTTCTCCGAACTGGTGACATGGATGTCCGGGAAGGCGGCGGGATGCTTCTTCAGCCCTGCCTGGGTGTCGCGGCGCACCTTGTCCAGATCCGCGGCCTTCACCTTGTCCGCCTTGGTCAGCACGACGACATAGGGCACCGCCGTGCGGTCCAGCATTTCCATGATCTCATGATCGTTGGGCTTCAGCCCATGACGCGAATCGATCAGCACGAGCGCCCGGCGCAAGGTGACGCGGCCGCGCAGGAAGCGGCGGACCATGTCGTTCCACGCCTCCACCTTCTCCTTCGACTCCTTGG
Organism: Azospirillum oryzae; assembly: GCF_008364795.1. Taxonomy (GTDB): domain Bacteria; phylum Pseudomonadota; class Alphaproteobacteria; order Azospirillales; family Azospirillaceae; genus Azospirillum; species Azospirillum oryzae. The sequence continues at coordinate 1,194,326 of NZ_VTTM01000001.1, forward strand.
CATAGCCATAGCCGGGCATGTCCACCAGCTTCAGCCGGTTGCCGAGGTTGAAGAAGTTGAGCTGCTGCGTGCGCCCCGGCGTGTTGGAGGTGCGGGCCAGCGTCTTGCGCCCGGTCAGCGCGTTGACAAGGCTGGACTTGCCGACATTCGACCGTCCGGCGAAGGCGACCTCGGGCAGGTCAGCTTCCGGCAACTGGTTCAGCGCGTTGGCGCCCCAGACGAAGTCGCACTCCTTGGCGAACAGCAGCCGCCCGGCCTCCAGCGCGGCCTCGTCGAAGCCCGAAACGATGCTGGGGGTGTTGGGGGTCGGCGTGTCGGGAGTGGTCATGACGGGTGCTCTCGTTGGGGTGATCTGAAAAACATACCGCCGGCAAAGGCCCGTCAAGGATCTTTGCCGGCGGCAGGTCTCAGAAACTGGGCAGAGGAGGGATCGGGCCGATCAGGCCTTCACACCCATGCGCTTCATGATGGTCCACTGCTGCAGGACCGACAGGGTGTTGTTCCAGGCCCAGTAGATCACCAGACCGGCCGGGAAGCCGGCGAGCATGAAGGTGAAGACGATGGGCAGGAACTGGAACACCTTCTGCTGGACCGGGTCCGGCGGGGCCGGGTTCATCTTCTGCTGGAACCACATGGTCACGCCCATGATCAGCGGCCACAGGCCGAGATGCAGCAGGTGCGGCGGGTCCCAGGGAATGACACCGAACAGCGTGAACAGGTTGGTCGGATCGGGCGCGGACAGATCGTGGATCCAGCCGAAGAACGGCGCATGCCGCATTTCGATGGTCACGAACAGCACCTTGTAGAGCGAGAAGAAGACAGGGATCTGGATCAGGATCGGCAGGCAGCCCGACACCGGGGAGACCTTCTCGCGCTTGTACAGCGCCATCAGCTCCTGGTTCATGCGCGCCTGATCGTCGCTGAACTTCTCGCGCAGCTCCTGCATCTTCGGCTGCAGCGCCTTCATCTTGCTCATCGCCTGATAGGACTTGTTGGCGAGCGGGAAGAAGACGGCCTTGACGCAGACGGTCAGCACCAGGATGGCGATGCCGAAGTTGCCGATGACGCGGCCCAGGAAATCCAGCGCGTAGAAGAACGGCTTGGTCAGGAAGTAGAACCAGCCGAAGTCGATCGCGAGGTCGAAATTCTTGATGTTCAGCTTTTCGGAGTAGCTGTCGAGCAGCTTCACCTGCTTGGCGCCGGCGAACAGGCGGCCGGTGTTCTCCACCGACGCACCCGGCGCGACGGTGACCGGGGCACCCATGGTGTCGGTCTGGTAGCGGTCGGTGTTGGCGACCTGGTTGTAGAGGAAGCGCGCGGTGACCTTCTCGTTCGGGTCGGGCACCAGCGACACCAGCCAGTACTTGTCGGTGATGCCGACCCAGCCGCCGGTGGTCTCCTTGGCGATCGACCCGGCCTTGCGGACGTCGTCGTACTTCTCTTCGGTCAGCGAGCCGTTGAAGACGCCGAGCGGGCCCTCATGCAGGATGTAGTAGCCCGAGGTCTGCGGCGTGCCGCTGCGCGACACCAGGCTGTAGGGCAGCAGGGTGACCGGGTTGGAGCCGGTATTGCGCACGGTCTGCGTCACCGTGAACATGAAGTCCGGGTCGACGGCGATCTTGCGCTCGAACACCAGCCCCTGGCCGTTGTCCCAGGTCAGGGTCAGCGGCTTTTCCGGGGTGAGAGCGGTGCCGTCGGCGGTCCAGCGGGTGGTCGCGGTCGGGGTGGCGATGCCGGCGCCCTGCGGCACCCAGCCGAACTCGGCATAATAGGCGGCGGGCGTGCCGGCCGGGGCCAGCAGCACGATCTCCGGGCTCTTGGGGTCCGGGGTCTCGTGGTACTGGGCCAGCGTCAGGTCGTCGATGCGGCCGCCGACGAGATTGACGGACCCGTGCAGGGCCGGCGTGTCGATCTTCACGCGGGTGCCGGCCGCCATCTGCTCGGCGAGCAGCGCGGGGCGCTCCTTCGCGACCTCTGCCGTGGCGGGGGGCTGCTGGGCGGGCACGCCGGGGGCCGGCACCGGCACCGACTGCTCCGTCTGGGCGGCCTGCTGGGCGGCGAGTTGCTTCTGCTGCTCCACCCGCGGCTTCTCGTAGAAATACTGGAAGCCCAGAAGGATGGCGATCGACAGGGCAATCGCGATGATGAGGTTGCGTTGGTCGGTCATGGCGTCCCGGTTGCCGTGGGGCCTTTGGAAGAAGGGCGGCGTGTGCGCGGCCTTGTTACGGGTTTTCGCCGGGCTGGGCAACCGCCGCATGCCCCTTTTCCCGCAGGCCGCAGCGATGGGACGCCTGCGGCGCCCCCTGCGGGACGGGATCGGGCACGGGATCCCAGCCCGACCCGCCCCAGGGATGGCAACGCCCGAGCCGGCGCACCGTCAACCATCCCCCCCGGATGGCGCCGTGCTTTTCCAGCGATTCGATGGCGTAGCAGGAGCAGGTCGGCTGGAAACGGCAATGCCAGCCCACGAAGGGCGACAAGGTCCAGCGATAGAGATAAACGAGCGCGCGGAGCAGGTGCGCGAGCGGGCTGAGGCCGGCGATGCGAAACATGACGTCGCGGGCCTCCTACCCTTCCGCCTCGCGCCAGAGGCCAAGGCGCTTCAGCCCGGCGGTCAGGTCGCCGAGCAGGTCGGTCCAGGGTCGTTCGGCGGTACCGCCACGCGCGACCAGGACGAAATCATGGCCTGGAGCGGCATGGGTGGACAGAAGCTGCCGCGCGGCCTCACGCAAACGGCGGCGGGCGCGATTGCGCACCACCGCGTTGCCGACCTTGCGGCTCGCCGTCAAACCGAAACGGATCGGCGGACCGCCGACGGCGGGCCGCTGCTTGTCATCGTGCCGGCGCACCTGGAGGATCAGGCCGGGAGCCACATGCTTTCGCCGTGTCCCGGCCACGGCCAGAAATTCCGGCCGCCGCATCAGGCGCCCGACCTCGTGGTCCGGCGCCGCCATCGCGGGGATCAGGCGCTCAGAACCTTGCGGCCGCGGGCGCGGCGGCGGGCGATCACCTTGCGGCCGCCGACGGTGGCCATACGGGCGCGGAAGCCATGACGACGCTTACGCACGATTTTGGAGGGCTGGAACGTGCGCTTCATGGCGCCTACTCCTTAAGCTTTGCTGATGGTGACGGGAAGAAGACGCCCAGCCGGAAGGCCGGGCGCCGAACCTATGAACCTGAAACGAACCGAAAGGCGCCTTACTCGGCAGCCCGGCGGCCGTTGACCATGCCGCGGCCGGTGGTGCGCTCGGCGATGCGGGCGGCCTTGCCGCGCAGATCGCGCAGATAGTACAGCTTGGCGCGACGGACGGCGCCCTTGCGGACCAGCTCGATCGAGTCGATGCGCGGGGAGTACAGCGGGAACACGCGCTCCACGCCCTCGCCGTAGCTGATCTTGCGAACGGTGAAGGAGCTGTTCAGGCCGGCGTTCTTGCGGGCGATCACGACGCCCTCATAGGCCTGGACACGCTCGCGCGTGCCTTCGACGACCTTCACGTTCACGCGGACGGTATCGCCCGAGGAGAACTCCGGGATCGTCTTGCCACCGAGGGCCTTCTCGATCTGCTCCTGCTCGAGCTGCTGCAACAGGTTCATAGCACTACCCCTTTTCTATCGGCGCGCCTCGCGGCGGACCGTCACTCCGGTTTCGGGTCGCGCCGGCGAGCCTGCCGCCGACCCTTGTTCGTAACAGTTTCTGCCGGACGGCTCGCCTGGTAGAGCGACCACAGGTCCGGCCGTCGGGCCTCCGTGATCCTCTCCGCCTCGGCCAGCCGCCAGGCCTTGACCTTTCCGTGGTGACCGGAGAGCAGAACCTCCGGCACCGCGCGTTCCACACCCTGCCCGTCGGTCCAGACCGCCGGCCGGGTGTAGTGGGGGTATTCGAGCAACCCCCGTTCGAAACTCTCTTCGCCCGCCGTCTCCGCGTTGCCCATGACGCCGGGGAGCAAGCGCACCACGGCATCCATCAGGCTGAGCGCGGCGAGTTCCCCGCCGGACAGCACGAAATCCCCGAGGCTGACCTCTTCGAGGCCGTGCGCATCGAGGACCCGCTGGTCCACCCCTTCGTACCGGCCGCAGAGCAGCGTCACCACCGGGGTGGCGGCCAGCTCCTTGACCAGTTCCTGGTTCAGCACCCGTCCGCGAGGCGACAGATAAATCGCCCGGCCGCGTCCCGGTGCCCCCACAGGTCCCGCCGTCGCGGTCAAAGCCGCGTCCAGCACGTCGGGCCGCATGACCATGCCGGCCCCTCCGCCGAAGGGGGTGTCGTCGACGGAGCGGTGTTTATCGCGCGCGAACGAGCGAATGTCCACCGATTCCAGTGCCCAGACTCCATTTTCCAGCGCTTTGCCGGCCAGCGAGTGGCCGAGCGGCCCCGGAAACATTTCCGGGAACAGCGTCAGAACCTTGGCCGTCCAGACCCGCGGACCGTCGGCGCCGTGATTCACGGCCCCGCTCCCCCGCTCTGGTCTCCGCCCTCTTCCCCCTCGCCCTCGTCCGCCTCGTCATCGGAACCCTCGCGGGCTTCGATCACGGCCGGAAGATCGACGACGATGCGACCGCCCCGGACATCCACCACCGGCACGCAGGCCTTGGAGAAGGGAAGCATCTCCAGCGGCCCGGCGGCGGTCCTGACCTCCAGCACGTCGCCCGCGCCGAAGTCGTAGATCGCCTTCACCGTGCCGTAGAGGCTTCCGTCGGCGAGTTCCGCACGCAGGCCGATCAGGTCGGCGTGGTAGAACTCGTCCCCGTCCTCCGTCGCCGGCAGGGCGTCGCGGTCCACATAAAGCCGCACACCTGCCAGCGCCTGGGCCTGTTCGCGGCTGGTCACCCCGTCGACCTTGGCCAGGAAATTGTCCTTGACCATGCCCTGGAGCGTCACCGTGAAGCGGCGGGCGCCGGCTTCGTCCGACAGCGGGCCATAGGTCACGACGTCGGCGGGTTCGGCGGTGAAGCTGCGCAGCTTCACCAGCCCCCGCACGCCGTGCGATCCCGCGAACTGGCCGACACAGATTTTGGCGGTCATCGAAGGAGCACCCGGCACGTCGTCACGACCTCAACCCTGAACTCAGCCTTCAGCCGCGGCGGCGGCAGCGGCGGCCTCGGCCTTCAGACGCTCCTGCGCCTTGGCCTTCGGAGCCGACTTCTTCGGGGTCTCGCGGACGGCGGGCTTCTCGACCAGGCCGGCATTGGCCAGGAAGAGGACCACGCGGTCCGTCGGCTGGGCGCCAACCGACAGCCAATGCTTGGCGCGCTCGGCGTTCAGGATGATGCGCTGCTCGTGCTCGCGCGGCAGCATCGGGTTGTAGGTGCCGATCTTCTCGATGAAGCGGCCGTCACGCGGGCTGCGGGCGTCCGCGATGACGATCGAGTAGAACGGACGCTTCTTCGCACCACCGCGAGCCAGACGAATCTTCAGAGCCATTGGTCGAAACTTTCTCTTCTCAAGTCAAACAGGTATCAGGTGATTTCGATTGGCGGTCAGGTCAGCCGAAAGGCCCCTTCCCGCCGAAGCCGCCGAGTCCCTTCGGCAGCAGATTTCCGAGGCCGCCGCGCAGCATCCCCTTCTTCCCAAGCTTCTGCACCTGCTTCATCATTCCGCGCATGGTCTCGAACTGCTTCAGCAGCTTGTTGACCTCCTGCACCGAGGTGCCGGAACCGGCGGCGATGCGCTTGCGGCGCGAAGCCTTGATGATGTCGGGGTTCTTGCGTTCCGCCTTGGTCATCGAGGAGATGATCGCCTCCTGGCGCTTGATCATCCCGTCGTCGACGTTGGCGTCCTTCAGCTGGTCCTTGATCTTGCCGATGCCCGGCAGCATCCCCATCAGGCCGGACATGCCGCCCATCTTGCGGAGCTGCTTCAGCTGCATCGCCATGTCGTCGAGGTCGAAGCCCTGGCCCTTCTCCATCTTGCGGGCGAGCTTTTCGGCCTCGTCCTTGTCGATGGTCTCGACGGCCTTCTCCACCAGCGACACCACGTCGCCCATGCCGAGGATACGGCCGGCGATGCGGTCGGGGTGGAAGGGCTCCAGCGCGTCGATCTTTTCGCCGACGCCCAGCAGCTTGATCGGCTTGCCGGTGATCTGGCGCATCGACAGGGCCGCACCGCCGCGCGCGTCGCCGTCGATACGGGTCAGCACGATGCCGGTGATGCCGACCTTGTCGTTGAAATTGGTGGCGACGGTGACGGCGTCCTGGCCGGTCATCGCGTCGGCGACCAGCAGGGTTTCCACCGGCTTGGTCGCGTCGCGGACCGCCGCGACCTCCGCCATCAGCTCCTCGTCGATGGCGAGGCGGCCGGCGGTGTCGAGCATGACGACGTCATAGCCTTCGAGACGGCCGGTCTCGATGGCGCGTTTGGCAATGGCGACCGGGTCCTGGCCCGGCACGATCGGCAGCGTGGCGACGCCGGTCTGCTCGCCCAGAACCTTCAGCTGTTCCTGGGCGGCCGGACGGCGGACGTCCAGCGAGGCCATCAGGACCTTCTTGCGCTCCTTCGTCTTCAGACGGAGCGCGATCTTGGCGGTGCTGGTGGTCTTGCCCGAGCCCTGCAGGCCGACCATCAGGATCGGCACCGGGGCGGCGGCGTTCAGGTTGATCTCGGCGCCTTCGCCCAGCATCTCCACGAGGTTGTCGTGGACGATCTTGATGACCTGCTGGCCGGGGGTGACGGACTTCAGCACCTCCTGCCCGACGGCGCGTTCCTTCACCTGGGCGACGAACTGCTTGACGACGGGCAGCGCGACGTCGGCCTCCAGCATCGCCACGCGAACTTCGCGCAGTGCTGCGGAGACGTCCTCCTCGGTCAGCGCGCCACGGCGGCGCAGCTTGTCGAAGATGTCGCCCAGGCGTCCGGTCAGGCCTTCGAACATGCGTTACTCGTTCCCCAGTTCCGGGTCCAGCGTCAGAGCCGCCACCCGCACAAGCACGAAAGCGCCAGTGCGCGAATTTCGCGGACTGGCGGAGATACCCGGCATGGGGCCGGGGTACCCGGTCTATCGACTTGGCGGAAGACAGGTCGGCGGACCATAGAGAAGCGGGCAGGCCGAGTCAACCGTTGCAAGCGACCTTTCGCCTCCCGCCGAAGGTCTCCCTTGCGGGGAGGCGGTTATCGGCCTCAATCTTGTCACAAAGGATCGGACCTTAACCAATTTTTGGCGACTCTTTCGGATTATGGGTTACCAAATACAGAAGGTATGCCGGCGATGTCGTCCGCCCAAGGCTTTGGGTCCAACAGTCCGCGAACCAAGCTGACACAGAGCCAGCTCAACGCGATCCTGTTGCGGCACCAGGCATTCCGTAAAAGCCAGCCCGGCGGCGTGCGCGCCAACCTGAAGATGCGCGACCTGTCGCATCTCGACCTGTCCGGCATCGACCTGTCCGACGCCGACCTGTCGGGCGCCAAGCTGTTCAGCGCGCGGCTGACCGGCGCCAACCTCGCCAACGCCAACCTCTATGCCGCCGACCTGCGGCTCGCCAATCTGGAAAAGGCGGACCTGCGGCGGGCCGACCTGCGTGGCGCCTGCCTGCGCGGCGCGGTGCTGAGCGAGGCGACGCTGGTGGAGGTCGATCTGCGCGACGGCACGCTGCTGCATTACGACGCCAGCGGCGAGATGTACGCGCAAGAGTATGAGGATTCGGTCCTCACGTCGGAACTGACGGCGGCGACCATCCGCGGCGCCGACCTGTCGCGGGCGAAGATCGCCAACGCCTTCGTCATGCAGACCGACCTGACCGATGCCATCCTGCGCGGCACGAAGTTCATGCGGGCCAACCTGACCGGCTCCAACCTGACCGGTTGCGACCTGACCGACGCCGACCTGACGGAGGCCAACCTGTCGGGCGCCCGTTTGTCGGGGGCGGTGATGACCGGCTGCGCCATCAACCGCACCAATTTCAGCGGCGCCACCCTGATCGGCGCGATCCTCGACGCCGCCCAGATGCGCTCGCCCAACCTGCAGGCGGCGGTGCTGGCCAAGACGCTGGAGAACCCGGAAGACGACCTGCGCGAGATGCTGATGGAGCATCTGACCTGGATCGACAGCGGCGGCAAGGCCGGCAAGCGCGCCGACCTGTCGGCGCTGGACCTCTCGGGCCGCAAGCTGGACGGCATCAACCTGTCGGCGGCGATCCTGCAATGCATCGCGCTGCGCGGCGCCAACCTGTCGGGTGCGTCGATGGCGATAGCCGACCTGTCGCTGGCCGACCTGCGCAAGGCCAACCTGTCGAAGGCCGACCTGCGCGGGGTGAATTTCGAACGCGCCACCCTGACCGGCGCCGACCTGACCGGCGCCCAACTCGGCCCGGTCCATATCCAGACGATGAGCGGACATGTCTGGCGCGCCAACCTGCAACGTGCCCGTCTGGGCATGGCACTGCTGTGCAAGGCCGATTTGCGCAAGGCCAACCTCGCCGGCGCCAATCTGGCCGGGGCCGACCTGACCGGCGCCAATCTCAGCGAGGCCGATCTGACCGGCGCCGACCTGACCGGGGCCGTGCTGGACGGCGCCACGCTGGATCAGGCGATCGTCGAGGAGGCGATCGGGCTGGCCGGCTGACGCGGTCCGGGCAGGATCAGGGTCAGGTTCGGCTCAGATCGGGGTTCCGCCCCGCTTCGCCAGCCAGTCGCCGGAGCTGTAAACGCTGCGGACATGGTGGACCAGCAGGTTGCGGGCGTCGATCAGCTGGCCCATCCGCTCGCGGCAGGCAACGATGCCGGTGTCGGGGTGATAAACCGGCGCCAGTTCGCGGAAACGCCGCCGCACCTGATCCTCGTCGAAACACCATTCATTGACGAAACCGAACAGCTGCGCCGCGTCACGCACTTCGGTGATCTGACCGTCGAGCGGCTGGAAGGACAGGCGCTGCAGCGCATGGGCCAGCGTCTTGTTGCGGTAGCCGAGCGTCTCCACCGCCGCCTCCAGCCGGCGCACGTCTTCGGCCGGCAGGATACGGGCGCCCGGATCGGCGAGCGCCAGGGCGGCGGCCAGCGCCCTGCGGATCGCCGCGTCGCAGGACTCCACGCCCTCCACCTCCAGCACCGCTTCCCCGCCCGAGTCGCGCATTCCGGGGTCGGCGGCTCCCTCCGGCGCCAGCAGCAAAGCGGCCGTCACGAGCGCCGACACTCCGACCCCGCGCCGGGCGGCAAGCTCCAGCACCGCGGCACAAAAATGCGCGCCGCAGGGCACGGATCGGCCGGGGGCTGGCAGGAAACTGGACTCTTCCGGTGCGGTCATCATCGGCGCCAACACTTGGTGGAAGCGGACGCGAGTCTACGCAATCTCTTGAATCGCCGCAATCGCGCGGATGGACGCGGCCAAGGGGATTAATGCCGGACGGAGTACGGCACGCCGGCTCAGTGCGTCCTCATCGCCCCCGGCTTGGCCGGCAGCCGGTCGAGCAGTTCGTCGATATAGGCGGTCTCGTCCTTGCCGGACATGGCGGCGAAGCCCTTCAGCATCTGACTGCCGAAGGAGAAGACGCTGGAAAGATCGATGCGCCACGCCCCGCCTTCGCGCACGAAGTCGGCCGGAACCAGTGCCGGCCGGCTGTCGACCATCAGCAGGCCCGATGCCCGGTCGCCTTTGACCCGAACCGGTCCCAGGGAGCTGCGGGAGATGACGTTGGGGCCGAGCCAGCCGGCCTTCAGCGCATGGTTGGCGATGTCGCCAACCGACATGCGGCGCAGTTCGGACGGGCCGAGATAGCGGCGCAGGCCCATGGCGGCGAAGCGCTCCGCGGGCTCCAGCCGCTGCAGCGGCGCGTCGCCGGGCTGGCGGGCGGCGTCGCGCACCGACTCCAGCGCTTTGACCGAGTTGCGGGTGAGCAGCCCGATCACCGCCGACCCCCGCTTTTCGGCTAGCGCATTGCGGGCGGCGTCGAAGGTCGCGGCGACCTCGCGCTCCTCCGGCGTTTCGCGCGGCGGGGCGGCGAAGCTGGCGGATGCTGCGATCAGGACGACGAAGAAGGCGAGGAAAGCGACACGCATGCCAGGGAAAACCCGAAAACGGTTGGAAACGTCACGCCTTCTCCTCGACGCCGAAGAATTCGAGCTGCCAGCGCATCTCTTCATCGGTCATCGGATAGTGCGTACCGTCACGAGCATTAAGCGCCGTTTTTGGCGGAATCTGGGCAAGCCGCAACTGGACCTGCCGAGCGAAGCGCATGGTCAGCCCGGCACGCCAAACCAGCGCGGTGACGGCGCGCGGCGCATGGGTGGCGACGATGCGGTCGACCACCGGCAGCGGGATCTGCGACAGCTCCGCCAACGCCGCCATGACGAAGCCGCGGTCGCCCTCCACCATGGATCCCTCGATCAGCTTCTCGGTCAGCTTGCCTTCCTTGTTCAGGCGCGCCGCCTTGTCGCTGGGACGTTCCACCGGCTTTTCCGGCCCGGCGGCACCGCCGACCGCCTCCTCGCCGAAATCGACCGGGCCAAGCGGCTGACCGGGCGCCGTGCCGGCCGCCGCCTGCCCCACCCGCTGGCGCACCGCCTCCACCAGCCCGCGCGCCGCTGCGGGGTCGAGATCGTCGCGGTCCTGCAGAACCTTCAGCAGATTGTCGGCGACGAAACTGGCCAGCCGCGCGACCGCGCGGGCCGGCAGCCGCGGACGGCGGACCAGCGGCGAATGCCAGGGCTCGTGTTGCGGCGCCTGATCGAGGATCCGGTCGAGCGTCTCTTCGCGGATCTGGGCAGACGGATTGCCGAGCAGCGCCGTCACCGCAGCCTCGTCGTCCGAACGCGCGATTGCGTCGGCGACGGAGGCCGAGACGTTCTGCCGGCTGGCGATGGCGGTCATCGCGCCCCGCACCGGCCCCTTCATGATGATGTCGGTCAGATCCTCTTCGGTGAGGATCGGCGAATGCTGCAGGACCGGCGCGCAGACCGACAGCTCCACGTCGCGGGCCAGCCGGTTGATGACGCCGTGCGGGGCGTTGGGCAGGTCCTTCAGCGCCTCGGCGAGGATGCCGCGCACCTCCGTCGCCTGATCGCGGGCCAGCGTTTCCAGACATTCCACCGTCAGCCGCTCGATCTGGATCGCCTGATCGGCCGACAGCTCCGGCAGCAGGCGGGCGATCTTCCGCGCCACCGCCTGCCGCACCATGACCTCGCGGTCCTTGGCCAGCAGCAGGTCGGCCTGCCGCGGCGTGCCGGCATTGGTGGCGATGGCGCGCCGCACCTCGGCCGCGGCATCGGCGGCGAGGAAATACAGCAGCTCCGGCCGGGTCTTCGGATGTTCGGCGACCTTCCGGCGGACCGCCGGGTCCTCGCTCTGCACCATCCGCTTGGCGGATTCGTAATCGGCGGGGTCCAGCATCTCGGGTCGCGGGGAGGCAGGCGGGGTCACGGGGCGGGCTCCGCGGCGGAAATGTTGGACGAAGAGGTCTGAAAGACCGGCGCCAGGGCGTAATGACCCTTGCCGCTCTTCTTGGCGTCGTACATGGCGGCATCGGCGCGGTCGGTCAACTCGCGCACCGTCTCGCCGCGGCCGGGGGTATGGACGGCGATGCCGATCGACAGACCCAGCGGCTTCTCCGGGCTTGCCGACAGGTGGGCAAGGTCACGCATGCCGTTCAGCAACCGATCGGCGACGATCCGCGCCTTCTCCTCGTCGGTGCGGCCCAGCCACAGCACGAACTCGTCGCCGCCCAACCGTCCCGGCAGGTCGCCCGGCCGCACCCCGGTGGTCAGCAGCGTGCCGATGGCCTTCAGCACCGTGTCGCCCTGCTGGTGTCCATGCAGGTCGTTGACCGCCTTGAAATTGTCCAGGTCGACATAGAGCAGGGCCGATGGCCCGCTGTCCGGCCGCGAGATCGATTCCTCCAGCCGTTCGAAGAAGGTGCGGCGGTTGAACAGGCCGGTCAGCCCGTCGCGCTCCGACAGGCGTCGCAGCCGCTCCTGATAGGCGAGATGGGCATGCGCGATGCCGATATGGTCGGCCACGCCGGACATCAGCTGGCGGTCGTCGTCGTCCCAGGGCTCCGAATCGCCGGTGCGCCAGACCAGAAGCGCGCCGTTCACCGCCTGCCGGTATTCGGTCCGCTCGCCGATCAGCTGCACGTCGCCCAGCCGGTCGGCCAGCTGCCCTTCGCCGTTGGCGATGCGGTCGAGCAGCGCGGTCCCGACCTCCGGCAACTCCGCGCCGAACTCCGCCACCAGCGACAGGGCGACACGACCGCCGCCCGGGGCGCCGGAGCTGCCGCCCCCCTCCTCCGCCCGGTAGATGCGGCAGCCGTCGGCGCTGAGCGCCCGCGCCGTCTCCGTGGCGGCGACCACCAGCGCTTCCGCGGCGTCGAGCCGGTCGCGCAGGGTGTGGACGATGTGACCAAGCAGCCGTTCGCGATAGCGGATGCGCGCCAGTTCGTTGGAGCGCAGCACCTGTTCGGTCACGTCGCGGCAGACGCCGCGGGCGCCGATCCAGTCGCCCTGCGGCCCGAACAGCGGCAGGGCGGAGGCGACGATGCAGGCCGGCGTGCCGTCGGCGCTCTTCAGCCAAAGCTCGGACTGATCGACGGCGCGGCGGCAGTCGAACGGCATCGGCAGGTCTTCCGCATCCTCCAGCGCCAGGCTGCGCGGGTCGCGGCCGATCAGGGCGTCGGCCGGATAGCCCAGCGCGCCCTTATGGCTGACGAAGACGAAGGTGCCGTCCGGTCCCGTTTCCCAGGCGAAGTCGGAGGAGACCTCCACCAGATCCTTGTAGCGCCGCCGCGATTCGGTCAGCGTGTGGCGCAGTTGCCGTTCCAGCGTGTCATCGCGGCCCAGCAGCAGGAAACCACCGTCGGGCAGCGGCACGCCGGCCCATTCGACGATCATGATCCCGCGCAGGGATTCCACCGGCACCGAACGCAGCCCCGGCGCCACGCTGGACCCCGACAGCCAGTTGCGCAGCTCCGGCAGCCAGCGCGGGTCGCTGTCCATCATGTCTTCCGCCTCGGCATTGGCTTCGGCGACGGCGAGGGCCGAATCCAGCCGCAGAGCCGGGCCGGGATACAGCGCGACCAGCGTCACGGGGCCGGTCGAACCGGCGGTCGGGGCGGAAGTACCGGTGGTCAGGAGAAGGTCCACGGCGATCCCAGATGGGCGGGCCACGAGGCGGACGAGCCACGAGGCGGGCGGGGCGAAAAACCTTAGGCTGCAAACCGTTATAAGGTCCGGCCCATGCTACCTCTTTAGGGGTTAATCTTCAATCAACCAACGAAGCGGGGGACTCCTCATGGCGGCGGCTCGACCCAAGGGAACGGCCGGCGCTGCGACCATGTGAAGCGCCTTGCAGCGGCACGCCGACGGCCCCATTCTTGGGGGATGACCGTCCAGACCTCCCCCCAGGACAAGGCCGCCGCACCGGCGCCCGGCTCCGCTTCCGGCTCCGCGACCGATCCACTCGCCGCCCTGCGCGACCGCGCCGTGTGGATCTTCGACCTCGACAACACGCTCTACCCGGCGTCCTGCGACCTGTTCTCCCAGGTCGACCGCCGGATCAACGAGTTCATCGCCACCCATTTCAACATCGGCATGGACGAGGCGCGGGTGCGGCAGAAGCAGTTCTTCCGCGAATACGGCACCACGCTGCGCGGGCTGATGATGGAGCATGACGTCGATCCGGTCGCCTACATGGACTATGTCCACGACATCGACGTGACCGGCGTGCAACCTTCCGCCCTGCTGGCCGATGCGCTCGGCCGCCTGCCCGGCCGCAAGATCATCTACACCAACGGCTCGGTCCGCCATGCCGAGAATGTCGCCGGCCGGCTCGGCATCCTCGACCGGTTCGAGGCGGTGTTCGACATCGCCGCCGGCGGTTTCGTGCCGAAGCCCGATCCCCGCCCCTACGCCACGCTGGTGGAGCGCCACGGCGTCGACCCGGCCGACGCCTGCATGGTGGAGGACATCGCCCGCAACCTCGCCCCCGCCCACGCGCTGGGCATGACCACCGCCTGGGTCCGCGGCGAGAAGGAATACGAGAAGGCCGGTGTCGGCGCCGGGATCCACATCGACCACACCGTGGACGATCTTCCCTCCTGGCTGGCCGCGGTGGCTGGCCTCTAGAGCTTTGTCGCAAACCGGCCAATCCCGGCCGCGGGTATGGTTGACAGCGGGCGCAATGCGGCTCCATGGTGCCGTCCCTTGGACAATCGACAGCAGAACGACCGCGCCATGAGCCACGCCAGCCTGCAAGCCACCATCGACGACGCCTGGGAAAACCGCGCCGATCTCACCACCGCCACCACCGGCCCCGTCCGCGACGCCGTGAACGCGGCGCTGGATGCGCTCGATGCCGGCGACCTGCGCGTCGCGGAGAAGACCCCGGACGGCTGGAAAGTCAACCAGTGGCTGAAGAAGGCGGTTCTGCTGTCCTTCCGCCTGAACGCCAACGAGATGATCCCCGGCGGCCCCGGCGGCTCGTCCTGGTACGACAAGGTGCCGCCGAAGTTCGAAGGCTGGACCGAAGGCCAGTTCCAGAACGCCGGCTTCCGCGCCCTGCCCGGCGCCATCGCCCGCAAGTCGTCCTATGTCGCCCCCGGCGTCATCCTGATGCCCAGCTTCGTCAATGTCGGCGCCTATGTCGACAGCGGCACCATGGTCGACACCTGGGTCACCGTCGGCTCCTGCGCCCAGATCGGCAAGAACGTCCACCTGTCGGGCGGCGTCGGCATCGGCGGCGTGCTGGAACCGCTGCAGGCCGACCCGGTCATCATCGAGGACAACTGCTTCATCGGCGCCCGTTCGGAAATCGTCGAGGGTGTGATCGTCGAGGAAGGCGCCGTCATCTCCATGGGCTGCTACATCGGCGCCTCGACCAAGATCATCGACCGCCACACCGGCGAGGTCTTCATGGGCCGCGTCCCGGCCTATTCGGTCGTCGTCCCCGGCTCGCTGCCCGGCAAGCCGCTGCCCGACGGTACCCCGGGTCCGAGCCTGTACTGCTGCGTCATCATCAAGCGCGTCGACGAGAAGACCCGGTCGAAGACGGCGATCAACGACCTGCTGCGGGATTGATCCTCCACTAAGCCCTCTCCCGCCCCGGGAGAGGGAGGGACCCGCCGGAGGCGGGAGGGTGAGGGGCATTGCGGACATGTATTTCTGATCCTTGGATTACCCCTCACCCTTCCCAAGCGGCGCTTGGGCCCCTTCCCTCTCCCGGGACGGGAGAGGGACCATGACTTGCGAACCGGATACCGCATGACCCTCGACCCCGTCGCCCTTGCCCAGGACCTGATCCGCTGCCCCAGCGTCACGCCGCGCGACGACGGCGCATTGGGCGTGCTGGAGGCGGCGCTGACGCCGATGGGCTTCACCTGCCACCGCCTGCGCTTCCAGCAGGAGGGGACGGAGCCGGTGGAGAACCTCTATGCCCGGCTCGGCACCGAGGGACCCAACTTCTGCTTCGCCGGCCACACCGACGTGGTGCCGCCGGGCGACAAGGGCTGGACGGTCGATCCCTTCGCCGGCGAGGTGATGGGCGGGCGCCTGTTCGGCCGCGGTGCGGTGGACATGAAGGGCGCCATCGCCGCCTTCGTCGCCGCCGTGTCGCGCCGGCTGCAGGACGGGCCGCCCGCCGGCTCGATCAGCCTGCTGATCACCGGCGACGAGGAAGGGGTGGCGATCAACGGCACCCGCAAGGTTCTGGACTGGCTGGCCGAGCGCGGCGAGCGCATCGACGCCTGCGTGGTGGGGGAGCCGACCAACCCCAAGGCGCTGGGCGACATGATCAAGATCGGCCGGCGCGGCAGCCTGAGCGGCTTCCTGACCGTGTTCGGCGCGCAGGGCCACGTCGCCTATCCGCATCTGGCCGACAACCCGCTGCCGCGGCTGGTCCGTATGCTGGCCGCCATCACCGAGCATCCGATGGACGAGGGCACGGCGCATTTCCAGCCCTCCACCCTGGCGCTGACCACCATCGACGTCGGCAACAAGGCGACCAACGTCATCCCGGCGCAGGGAAAGGCGACCTTCAACATCCGCTTCAACGACGCCCACACCCCGGCCGGCATCGAGGCGTGGCTGCGCCGCACCTTCGACGCCGTCGGCGGCGCCTATGAGCTTGAGGTCTACTGCTCGGGCGACAGCTTCGTCACTCCGCCCGGCCCGCTGACCGAGTTGGTGGCGGAGGCGGTGGAGGGGGTGACCGGGCGCCGGCCGGAATATTCGACCACCGGCGGCACGTCGGACGCCCGCTTCATCAAGAATGTCTGCCCGGTGGTGGAATTCGGGCTGGTCGGCCAGACCATGCACAAGGTCGACGAATATTGTTCGGTGGAGGATCTGCGCCAGCTGACCGCCATCTACGAGTCCATCCTGAAGGGCGTGTTCACGCGCCTCGCCGGGTGAGGACTCCAACCGGGACGCCACGATGCCGCTGACCACCCCCGCCATCCTGTCCGCCCTGACCGGCGCCTGGCGGCTGGCCCGCTTCGACCGGACGGGGATGGAGTTCTTCGACCGCACGCCGGACGGCGCGGTGAACTCCTTCTACGCCGCGCTGGTGGTTCTGCCGGCCTATGCCTTGCTGCTGGCGATCCGACTGTGGGACCAACTGGACGGCACGCCGATCCTGCAACTGGTGACGGTGGAGGGCATCGCCTACGTCGTCAGCTGGACCGCCTTCCCGCTGGCCCTGTTCCGCATCGCCTCGCTGATGGGCAAGGAGCAGCTCTATCCCGGCGCGCTGACCGCCTACAACTGGTCGGCGGTTGTGCAGATGGCGATCTACCTGCCGACCATCGTGCTGTCTGCCACCGGCCTGCTGCCGTCGGGCGTGTCCGAAGCGCTGGTCTTCGGCGTGATGATGGCGTTGCTGACCTACCAGTGGTTCGTCCTGCGCACGGCCCTGTCTCTGCCGGGGCTGGCGGCGGCGGCGCTGGTGATGCTGGACCTGTTCCTGTCGGCGGCGATCAGCGATCTGGCGGACGGGATGTTGTGATCGGGATGCTGTGAGGGCGCGGTCCGCCCTCACGGCATCCCTCAGTCATCGTCAGCCCTGCGTGCTGACGCCCGCCTCGGCGAAGGTCGCCATGCCGGCGTGGCAGGCGACGGCCGACTTCACGATGTTGATCGCCAGCGCAGCACCGGAGCCCTCGCCCAGGCGCATGCCGAGATCGAGCAGCGGCTCCTTGCCGATGGCCTGCATCAGGCGGGTGTGCCCCGGCTCGACCGAGCGGTGGGCGACCATGCAGTGGTCGAGCGCGCGGCGGTCGGCCTTGTAGAGCACGGCGGCGGCGGCGGTGCAGGCGAAGCCGTCGAGCAGCACCGGAACGCGGGCGACGCGGGCGGCCAGGATGGCGCCGGCGATGGCGGCGAACTCGTAACCGCCCAGACAGCGCAACGCCTCGAACGGGTCGTCCTTGGCCTGCGGGTTGGCGGCGACGCCGGCCTCCACCGCGGCGATCTTGCGGGCGAGGCCCTCGTCGTCGATGCCGGTGCCGCGGCCGGTCCAGTCGGCCGCCTCGCCGCCGAACAGGGCGAGGCAGAGCGCCGCCGCCGAGGTCGAGTTGGCGATGCCCATCTCGCCCAGCGACAGCAGCTGGACGCCCATCTCCACCGCCATCATGCCGTAGGCCATGGTGCGGCAGCATTCCTCCTCACCCATGGCCGGGCCCTGGGTGAAGTCGGCGGTGGGGTTGTCCAGGTCCAGTTCGTAGACGCGGAGGTCGGCGTCGGCCACCTCGCAGAGCTGGTTGACCGCGGCCCCGCCATTCTGGAAGTTGGCGACCATCTGCACCGTCACCTCGGCCGGATAGGCCGAGACGCCGCGGGCGGCGACGCCGTGGTTGCCGGCGAAGACGGCGACACGCGGACGGCGGGCCTCGGCCGGGTGCTGGCCCTGCCAGGTCGCCATCCACTGCGCGATCTCCTCCAGCCTGCCGAGCGAGCCTGCCGGCTTGGTCAGCTGCCGTTCGCGCTGGAGGGCCGCGGTGCCGGCCTCCAGGTCGGGGCCGGGCAGGTTGCGCACGAGCGCGCGGATTTCCTCGAAGGTGACGGCGGGCTGCTGGTTGCTCATGATCGGTCCTGAGGGGTGAGCGCCAAAAAACGGCGCGACCTTGCACCCATCCGGCCGTCAAGTCAAAGCGCCAGCGTAGGGCATTTTGACCCCACCCCGCCCGGCCCGCGGACTTGTCGCCCCGGTCACGCCGCCTTGGCGACCCCGTCGGTCCCGGCGGCGCCCGCGGTGGCCGAGGCGACCGGCGTCGCCGATTCGGACCCGACGATCCGGCCAAGCCCCAGCCCGAAGCCCACGGCGACGCCGTTTCCGGCGGTCTGGTCGGTCCGTACCGGCTCGTCACGCATGCGGCGATGCTCCTTGTCGCGCAGGCGGGCCGGCCGGCCGCTGACGCTGTCGACCTCGTCCGGCGTCTCCAGCGCGTTCAGCGCCAGCACCTGATAGATCGACAGCGGCGTGCCGTTCAGCGACTTGGCAGGCGCCATCGGCACCTGGGTGGTGAAGCCGTCCGGCATGTCCTGCTTGCGCACCGCGTCGTTCACCACCTGGGCCGGGGCGAAGTTGGCCAGCGGGTTCTCGGAGAATTTGGTGGCGAAGCGGTCGTAGATCTCCTTCAGCGACTTCGCCTTGCCGGTGGCCTTGTCGTAGAAGACGTTCTTGTTGGCCGCCGCCGCATCGGGGAAGACGTCGCGGGCGGTGCGGCCGGGGTTCTCCTGCATCGCGTTCAGGAACTTCGACGCGCCGCCGGCCCCTAGGAAATGCGCCAGATACAGCTCGGTCGAGCCGATCTTGCCGTCCACCGTCTCCTCCAGATACTCCTTGTTGTCGCGGGTGTATTCCGCGGCCATCAGGGCCGACGCGGTCGGGTCCTTGCGCAGTTCCAGAATTTCCTTCTTCATCTCCGGATCGGCGACATAGGGCCGGCCGTCGCCGCGGGTCTGGATGGCGCTGGCGTATTTGCCATAGCCATGGTCGGCGCCATGCTCCTTCATCGTCTGCAGCCAGGTGCTGTCGATGAACTGGTAGAGCCCGGTCGCCGAGGAGGAGGAGGACTTTATGTCCGTGCGGTACCCGCTCTCCACGGCAGCTTTTTCCATGAGGTAGGAAAAATCGACCCCCGTCTTCGCGCTGGCATTGCGCACGGCGGCCTCCACATTTGCCGGCCCGCGCGAGGCGCCTGCGGCCTGGGTGGCTGCGTTGCTGAGGTTGCCGAGGGCGGAAGCATAGGTCATGGGTCGATCCCCGTGTGATGGCCCCGATGGGAGGCAGCCCTACCTATGCAGACGCCGTGCCAGTCGGGTGGAGCCTTGATGAGACCCCATGACGGGCCTAGCCTTGCTCGACGCGGCATCCCGCCCTCTCGCCAAGCGCCATCCGATGCTGTATGTTGACCTATAGGTAAACCAAACAATCTTTCCCTGGGAGACTCGCCCCGCCATGACCTACACCGCTCCGGTCGACGATCTGCGCTTCGTCCTGAACGAGGTGGTGGGCCTCGACGCCATCGCCGCCCTGCCCCACTGCGACAGCGCCGCCCCCGATCTGGTCGACGCCATCCTGGAGGAGGCCGGCAAATTCGCCTCCGGCGTGCTCGCCCCGCTGAACCGGGTGGGCGACAAGGAAGGGGCGAAGCTGGAGAACGGCGTCGTCCGCACCGCCACCGGCTGGAAGGAGGCCTATGGCCAGTTCACCGAAGCCGGCTGGAACAGCCTGCCCTTCGAGCCCGAGTATGGCGGCCAGGGCCTGCCCTGGACCGTCGCCTTCGCGGTGAACGAGATGTGGCAGGCCGCCAACCTGTCCTTCGGCCTGTGCCCGCTGCTGACCCAGGGCGCGGTGGACCTGCTGACCGAGCATGCGAGCGCCGAGCAGAAGGCGGTCTATCTGTCGAAGATGATCTCCGGCGAATGGACCGGGACGATGAACCTGACCGAACCGCAGGCGGGCAGCGACCTCGCCGCGGTGCGGACCAGGGCGGTGCGGGCCGACGACGGCAGCTATCGCATCACCGGCCAGAAGATCTTCATCACCTATGGCGAGCATGACCTGACGGAGAACATCGTCCATCTGGTGCTGGCCCGCCTGCCCGACGCCCCGGCCGGCATCAAGGGCATCAGCCTGTTCATCGTGCCGAAATTCCTGCCCAAGCCCGACGGCACGCCGGGCGAGCGCAACGACCTGCGCTGCGCCAGCCTGGAGCACAAGCTGGGCATCATGGCCAGCCCGACCGCGGTGATGGCCTATGGCGACGACGAGGGCGCCATCGGCTACCTCGTCGGCGAGGAGAACCGCGGCATCGAATACATGTTCACGATGATGAACAACGCCCGTCTCGGCGTCGGCATCCAGGGCGTGGCGATCGCCGAGCGCGCCTATCAGCAGGCCCGCGACTACGCCAAGACCCGCGTGCAGAGCAAGGATCTGGCCGATCCCAAGGGGGCCGGCGTCGCCATCATCAAGCATCCGGACGTGCGCCGCATGCTGCTGGACATGCGCGCCAAGACCGAGGCCGCGCGGGCGCTGGCGCTCTATGCCGGCACGCAGCTGGACATCTCCCGCCACCACGAGGACCCGGCGGTGCGCGCCGCCGCGACCGCGCGGGTCGATGTGCTGACCCCGATCGTCAAGGCGTGGTCGACCGACATCGGCTGTGAGGTGGCCTCCACCGGCGTGCAGATCCATGGCGGCATGGGCTTCATCGAGGAGACCGGCGCCGCCCAGCATTACCGCGACGCCCGCATCACCCCGATCTACGAGGGCACCAACGGCATCCACGGCAACGACCTGACCTTCCGCAAGACCGGCCGCGACAAGGGCGCGGCGGCGAGAGCCTTCGTCGCCGACATGCGGGCGACGGTGGAGGAGCTGGGGTCCGCCCCCGGCGATGATCTGGCGGTGATCCGTACCGAGTTGTCGGCCGGCCTGGACGCGCTGGACAAGGCCATCGACTGGATGGTCGCGACCCAGGCCGAGGGCGACCTGCAAGGGGCCGCCGCCGGTGCGGTGGCGTACCTGAAGCTGTGGGGCATGGTAGCCGGCGGCTGGATGCTCGCCCGCTCGGCGATGAAGGCGATGGAGGGCATGCGCCAGCCCGGCGCCAACGCCTCCTTCCTGGAAACCAAACTGATCGTCGCGCGCTTCTACGCCGAGCAGGTTCTGGCGACCGCCCCCGCCCTGCTGCCGACCATCGCAAGCGCCCGCAACACGGTGATGGCGCTGAGCGAGGAGCAGTTCTGACCAAAGTGTTCAGCCCCTCTCTCCAAGTGGGAGAGGGGCATTTTCAGCGTCGCCCGCCCTTATCCTTCCATCGGCTCTCAACAGCCCCCGATTTTTCGGAGAGCTTTATTATCTCCTATCGAATGAGCATGGCCCGAATGGCCGGCTGAACATCCTTGTTATCGGTGGTAGCGTCTCATTGTTCGCACCGCCAACAAAGATGAAGTCGAAAGCCATGACAAACACGGAGACTCATACGGGAAGCTGCTTCTGCGGCGCGGTAGAGCTGGAGGTCACCGGCTTGCCGGAGGCCATGGGTTACTGCCATTGCCGGTCCTGCCGCTCCTGGTCCGGCGGGCCGGTCAATGCCTTCACCTTGTGGAAGCCCGATGCGGTGCGCGTGACTGCGGGCGCCGAACATCTCGCGACCTTCCAGAAGACTCCGCTCAGCCAGCGTCAGTATTGCGCGAAGTGCGGCGGGCATCTGATGACCAATCACCCGCCGCTCGGCCTCGTGGACGTTTACTCCGCGACCCTGCCGACCCTGACCTTCACCCCCGCCGTTCACGTCAACTATGCCGAGACCGTGCTGCCGATGCGGGACGGTCTGCCGAAGTTGAAAGACTTCCCAGCCGAGTTCGGCGGCTCCGGCGAAACGATGGCGGAATAGCGGCCCCGCTCACCAATAACGCATCGCGTCCGCATACAGCCCGCGCAGGTCGTCCTCCGACACCGGGCGCGGGGCGATGGTCAGCAGGCGTTGCTGGGCGGCGGCGCCCTTGACCAGCCCCGGAATGTCGGCCTCGCCATAGCCGAGCGCCGACAACCCGTTCGGCAAGCCGGTGGCGCGCATCATCGAAATCAGCCGCGTCGCCAGCAACTCGCCGCCGTCCTCCGGCGAGGCGCCGCGCGTGTCGGCGCCCAGTGCCTCGGCGGCGCGCAGATGGGCCTCGGGAGCCGCCGGGCCGGTGAAGCGGAAGGCGGCGGGGGCGTTCAGCACCACCGAGATGCCGTGCGGCACCATCGGGTCGACCGTCTCGTAGCCGGTCGCGGTGAAGCTGTGGTTCATCCCGGCCACCGAATAGGACATGGCGTGCGGGATGTGGACGCCGGCATTGCCGAAGGCCAGACCGGCCAGAGTCGCCGCGAACATCAGGGCGTCGCGCGCTTCCGCACAGTCGGGATCGTTGACCGCCCGTTCCAGCCATTGCCCCCCAAGGCGGATCGCCTGCAGGCTGCCGATGTCCGACCACGGGTTGGCGCCCTGGTAGGGCGGGCGGGCCGTCGGCGACTCCGGTTTCGGGCGGGAGCGGAAGGGGCGCGCGGTGTGGCTCTCGATGGCGTGGGTCAGCACGTCGAAGCCGGTGGCGGCGATGGCGCCGGGCGGCAGGCTGTCGATGGTGCGCGGATCGACGACGGCAAGGCTCGGTCGCAGGAAGCGCGAGGAGATGCCGGTCTTCACCTGTTTTTCCACATGGTCGAAGATGGCGACGCCGGTGGTCTCGCTGCCGGTGCCGCAGGTGGTCGGGCAGGCGATGTGCGGCTTGACCGGGCCGGGGACCGGGATGCCCTCCCCCAGCGGCTTGTTGACGTAGGCGAGGAAGTCGGCCGGATATGTCGCGTAGAGGTTCGCCGCCTTGGCGGTGTCGATCACCGATCCGCCGCCGATGGAGACATAGCCGTCGAACCCACCCTCCCTTGCGAAATCGGCGGCGTCGAGGAAGGACGCGCTGGTCGGCTCCACCCGGCAGCGGTCGAAGACCACCGGATCGACGCCGGCCCGCTTCAGCCCATCGAGCGCCATGGCGAAGGGCGCGGTTGCGGCAACCCTCGGGTCGGTGAACAGCGCCACCCGCGTCATGCCCAGCGATAGCGCGTCGCCACCCAATTCGGCCAGCATGCCGGGGCCGAACTTCATCCGCGCCGCCTCGACGGTGAAGCCCTCCTCGCCGTCGGGCAGGATGGGATAGGCGTTGCCGTGCGTGTCGCTTGCCATGAGTGCTGCTCCTCCGGTTGCACGGGCCGGGTTTGTCCCCGGCCCATCCTTGCCCGTATGGGAGCGTCCCGCGCCCGGCCTGTCAATGAGTCCGTTGGTCCAACAGATCTTCCGTGGGCAGCACCTGGGTGGGCGGGAGCGGCGGCTCCGGCTCCGACGGCGTGCCGGTGGAGGGTGGACGCAACAGCCGCTGATAGAGCCAGCCGGTGCCGACCAGACTGAGGCCAAGGCCGAGGAAGGAGGCGACGCGGTACATGCCCTCCAGGTCCGACATGTCGCTGAGGAACACCTTGGCGACCACCGCCAGCACGAGGGCAAGCCCGGCATGGCGCATCCAGCCCCAACCGAAGCGGATGCCCACCACCAGCATCGCCACCGCGAACAGCAGGAAGCCGGCGGAATAGCTGTACCATTCGGCGTCCGACATCTCGTAGCCGGACAGGATCGGCCCCTGGAAGGCGCGGCGGATCTCCAACGCCAGATTGGTGGCGATCATCAGCAGCGGCAGAACCGGCGCCGCGCTGCGCAAGGACCGCGACGGCGGCGGGTCGTACCACAGATAGACCAGCCCCAGCACGGCCGGCGCGCCATAGGCCAGCAGCAGCCGGTTCGCCACCGGCCAGGTACCGACCCATTCGTCGTTCCACAGCGGGTTCAGCGCCATCAGATGCAGGAAGACCGCGCTCAGGGCGGCCAGCAGCATCAGCAGGCGCCGGCCCCACACCGCGACGGGCCGTGCGCTCCACCGCCGGTCGGCCGCCAGCAGCAGGGCGAGGCCCAGCCAGGACAGCGTGTGCAGCGCCACCTCTGCCAGGGACGACGGCGCCTCCTCCAGGCTGCCGGACATCCAGCGGTGGATGCCCAGCGACAGCATCAGGGTGGTGAAGATCAGGGCGCCGGCCTCCAGCACCATCACCACCAGATCGTCGCCCTTTCCATCCGGCGCAGACCGCATCCAGCGCGCCGCCGCCAGGAAGCCCAGCGCCGGCAGGCCATAGCCGTAGGCGATCCAGCCATAGCCTTCGTAATCCAGCACATACGGATTGACCGCCAGCCGCACCAGCACCGCGACCGCGACCAGCAAAGTGACGCCGCGCAGCTCGCGCAGATTCAGCTGCCGCTCCAGCCATGCCAGCACCGGCACCTGCATCGCCAACGCGACCGTCAGCCACGCCTCCTGCAAGACCATGGTGGCGCCCAGCGCGATGGCGCCGGTGGCTCCGGCGGCGAAGGCGGCAAGCCCCAGCGAGGCGCCCGGCCGGTGGCGGTGGCGGGCCAGCGGCGTGGTGGCGCCGACCAGCAGGGCGGCAAGCGCAAGGGCGGCGACCGGCCAGCCGATGGCGGTCTCCGGCGGCGCCACCACGGCATAGGCCAGCGTCAGCAGGGCCAGCGGCACCAACGCCGACAGCGACGCCCACAGGGCCGCCCGCCGCGCGTCCCACAGGGCGATGAAGCCGCCGATGCCGAACAGGGCGGCAAATCCACCCGCCACCCACAGGAAATGCGCGACCGCCGCCGGATAGCCGGCGGGATCGATGACGATCAGCGGCTGGCCCTCCGCGTTCAGCGGCGGCGGGCCGGCGGGGACATAGGGCAGGCTCCAGGGCGCCAGGGACGCCAGCACGCTCAGCGCGGCGATCCAGGCGACGCCGGCGATCCGCTCCGTCCGCCGGCCGGCGACCATCGCCAGCAGGGCGAACAGGCCGAGCGCGATCAGCGACACGGAGCCGTGGTCGTCGATCCAGGTGACGGCGGCGACCAGCAGGCCGAACACCCGCATCGCCATCATCGCCAGCCGGTCGGCGGGGTGGCGCTGCTTGCGCCGGATCCAGTCGGGCAGCGCGCGGCGCCAGCCGGTGGCGGGAGCCGGCTCGGGCGGCGTCTGGTCCGGCACGCCCAGCACCGCCGGCACCAGGAACAGCGCCGAGGTCAGCAGCAGATAGAGGCCGGTCGGCAGCGCGTCGCCGCTGCGCCAGGGGTCGATCAGCCAGAGCAGCGGCCACAGCGACGCACCGGTCAGCGCCCCCCAGCCGAGCCAGCGCCAGCCGCGATACAGCACGACTGCCATCCCGGCCCCGTTCAGCGCCAGCAGATAGGCGAACAGGCCCCAGGCGTCGGGATCGCCCGTCGACACCAGCAGGGGAGAGACATAGCCGGCCAGCAGCCCCAGCGCCGCGATGAGCGGCCCCTGCAGCAGCGACAGCCCGATGCCGATCAGCGACAGGGCGGCCAGCAGCGCGAAGGCGACCAGCGGCGCGAACAGGCCGAACAGGGCGAAGCCGCCATAGACGCTGATGAAGGCGGTGAACAGGCCGGCGGCGGTCAGGGCCGGCGGCACGTAATCCGGCTGCAGGGCGGCGACGGCGCGCTGCATCGGCCGGCGGCGCAGCCACTCGCCCCCCACCATCAGCCCGAAGCCGGCAAGCAGCCCGAGCGCGACGCGGACGCTCGGCCCGAGCCAGCCATGGTCGACCGACAGCTTGATGAAGAAGGCCGCCGCCAGCGCCATGGTGCCGCCGCCGAGCCAGATCAGCCAGCGCGAGGCAAGCGATTCCTCCAACTCTCGCCAGCCCGTCCGTATAGGGGCCGGTGCGGCGGGCTGAGGTGGCGGAGGGGCCGCCGGTTCTTCCGCTTCGGACGCGAAGACCGGCTCGCCGATTTCCTCTTCGGGAAGCGCTTCGACCTCCGGGACCGGCGCCTCGGCGGCTGCGGCCTCGGTAGCGGCGATCGGCAGGGCGCCTGCCAGCGCCTTGTCCAGCCTGCCGCGCAGCAACGCGATTTCAGCCGCCTGGACCTTCAACCGCCGGTCCAGCCGGTGGGTGATGAAGCCGAAGATCAGCAGTAGAACGACGAACTCCATGACCGCACCGCCTGCGCGACGTTGCCCCTCTATCGGGGGCGTTTTGCCGCAGCATAGCCTTGCAACAATGCACTGTCTCGGTCGTGCTGGAGGCTCATCCCAATGGAGAGTCCGCCGATGATCGAGCGTTTCTCAGCGCCGGGCGCGGGGCGGTTCCATTCCCAGCCGCGCCATCGTCGCCAGCGCGTCGTCGACGGCGTGGAAGTCGGCGGTGTTGTCGAAGACGCACCAGACCGGCCGCAGCGCCGCCTCCGCCGACAACCTCCCGGCCAGCGCGTCCAGCATCGCCGGTTCGTAGGCGGAGCGGTAGATCACCGGCGACCCGTGCAGCCGCCAATAGCGCAAGCCCTCCCAGCCGCCCGGCTCGCCGGCGCCCGCCACCGGGGCGGGATCGGCGGCGACGCGGGCGACCCGGTGGGCGACCAGCAAAGCTTCGGCCGCGTCGGTGAACCAGGAGGCGTGGCGCGGTTCGCACACCACGTCGCCGTCGAAGCGGGCGCGCAGCAACGCGAAGAAATCCTCCGCTATCCCACGGTCGAACCGCAGGCTGGGCGGCAGTTGCACCAGCAGCGGACCGAAACGGTCGCCCAGCATTCCCGCCTCCGCCAGGAAGCGGTCCAGCGCCGCCTCCGCGCCGACGAGACGGGCTTCGTGGCTGATCGCCTTGGGCAGCTTCACCGCGAAACGGAAGCCGAGCGGGGTGGAGGCCGCCCAGCGCGCCCAGGTCTCCGGCTTGTGCGGGCGGTAGAAGCTGCTGTTCACCTCCGTCATCGGCATGACGCGGGCGGTGCGTTCCAGATGGGTGCCCTCGACCGGGAAGGCTGGGGCCGAGAGCTTGGGGATGCTCCAGCCGGCGGTGCCAATGCGGATCGGGTGCGCCGTCGCCATCACTCGGCGGGAAGCCCCTGCCCCCCCTGGACCACCGGGGCGGTTCCGTCATTCCCCTGGCGGCCGCGGCGGGCGCGCAGCGACTCGGCCTCCACGAAGATGCGGCGGATGATCGGGTATTGCTTGCGGATGCGGCTTTCCAGGGTGCAGACGGCGTCCTCGACCTCGCGGGCGTTCAGGCTGTCCTGGAACTCCACCGACAGGTTCAGCAGCACGTCGTCCGGCCCCATATGCATGGTCAGCACGTCGAGCGGGCGCTTCACCCGCGCCTCCTCGCCGACAATGCGGCGGATGCCGTCGACGATGCGGCGGTCGGCCGACTCGCCGATCAGCAGCCCTTTCGACTCGTAGGCCAGCAGCGCGGCGACGATGGCCAGCACGACGCCGATGGCGATGGAGGCATAGGCGTCGTAGATGGGATCGCCAGTCACTTCGCCCAGATACAGGCCGATGCCGGCTATCAACAGGCCAACCAGCGCCGCGGTGTCCTCCAGCAGCACGACGAAGACCGACGGGTTCTTCGACCGGTGGAGCGCCGACAGGATGCCGACGCCGTTCTGGGTGCGGCGGAATTCGCGCAGCGCGACGAACCAGGAAATGCCTTCGAACAGCACGGCGAATCCCAGAACAGTGAAATTCACCCAGGGGCTTTCCACCGGCTCCGGGCTGGACAGGGCGTGCCAGCCGTCATAGACGGACAGGCCGGCGCCGATGCCGAACAGCAGCACGGCGACCACGAAGGACCAGAAATACACCTCGCGCCCATGGCCGAAAGGATGCTGCGGCGTCGGCGGACGGCGGGCGCGGCGGATGCCGTAGAGCAGCAGAAGCTGGTTGCCGCTGTCGACGACGGAATGGATCGCCTCGCTGAACATGGCGGCGCTGCCGGTCATCGCGCTGGCGACGAACTTGGTCAGCGCGATCATCAGGTTGCCGCCGAGCGCTGCGAGCACGACCTTGGTGGAGCCTTCGGCCAAAACGGGAACCCTTCGCTGGATCGGATGCCGGACTGCGCAAAAGCAACGTCCGCCGGCCGTCCCGGTTCCCCCGCGACTCCCTTTAGGCCTTCGTCAGGGACCGCGCAGAGTCCGCCAGGCGCAGACCGCGGCGTAATAGACCGAGGTCGCCAGCCACAGGCCGAACAGCCAGCCCGGCCGCGCCGGCCATATCACCACCAGCGCGATGCAGCAGAGCAGCCAGACCGTGGTGACCGCGATGTTCAGCGGCATCAGCGCCTTGACGCGGAAGGGATGCAGGAACTTGACCGTGGTGAAGGTCAGCAGCCCCAGCACCACCACCACCGCCGCGTTGAACCAGGGGCTGAGGTCGAGCAGCCAGAAATAGAGCGCCACCACGTTCCAGATCGCCGGGAAGCCGACGAAATAATTGTCGCCGCTCTTCATCCCGACATTGGCGAAGCAATAGAGCGCGGTCAGCAGGATCCAGGCGGCCAGCGCGATGCTGATCAGCCCCTCCGGCAGCAGCCCGAAGCGGTGCATGAACACCGCCGGCACCACGACATAGGTCAGGTAGTCGATGACGAGGTCCAGCGCCGACCCGTCGATGCCCGGCAGCACCTGCTTGACCGAGACCCGGCGGGCCAGCGTGCCGTCGACCCCATCGACGACCAGCGCGATGCCCAGCCACATCAGGCACAGCTTGGCGTCGCCCGCCGCCGCCGCCAGCAGACCGAGCAATCCCAGCACGGCGCCGCTGGCCGTGAAGATGTGAACACCCCAGGCCGACAGGCGTTGGGTGATTCCGTAGGCGGCGCTCATCGGGACGTTTTCCGTGGGTGGCAAGGACAAGGTGATGACCTGAACGGGGCGGGGCTGGGAGGATGGGCGGAGAAGCGGGCGGATTTTCTGACACAGATGAACGCAGATAAACACAGAATTGTGGGGGTACGGAACCCCCGGCACCGCCTATGCCACCGCCCGGGCCGCCTTGCCGCCCGTTCCCGCCGCCTTCCGTCCGCCTCCCCTTGCTCCGCCTCTCAGGCCGCCCGCGCCGCGCCCTGCCGGAAGGCGGCGCGGCCGGCCAGCGCGTCGGGCAGCGGGCCGCCGGTCGCCCAGTCCAGCAACTCCACCGTATGGACCACCGGCAGGCCGGTGCCGCCGGCGATCTGGGTGATGCAGCCGAGATTGCCGGCCGCCACCGCCTGGGCCTGCGTGCTTTCGATGGCGGCGACCTTGCGGTCGCGCAGCTCCCCCGCCAGTTCGGGCTGCAGCATGTTGTAGGTGCCGGCCGACCCGCAGCAGAGATGGGCGTCGGGAATCTCCTTCACCAGGAATCCGGCGGCACGCAGCAGGGCGCGCGGCGGTTCCTTGATGCGCTGGCCGTGCTGCATCGAACAGGCGGAATGGTAGGCGACCGCCTGCCCCGTCTCCACCACCGGGCGCACCAGCCCGATCTCGTCCATCAGTTCGGTGACATCCCGGGCCAGCGACGCCACCCGCGCCGCCTTGGCGGCATAGGCGGAGTCCTCGCGGAACATGTGGCCGTAGTCCTTGACGCTGGTGCCGCAGCCGGACGCGTTGATGACGATGGCATCGAGCCCTTCGCCCTCGATCTCCTTCGTCCAGGCGTCGATGGTCTTCTTCGCGGCGGCGTGGGCGAGGTCCTCCTTGCCCATGTGGTGCGTCAAGGCGCCGCAGCAGTCGGCGCCCTTGGACACCACCACCTCGACCCCATGGCGGGTCAGCAGGCGGATGGTCGCCTCGTTGATCTGCGGCGCCAGCACCTGCTGGGCACAGCCGATCAGCAGCGCCACGCGCTTCTTGCGCGGCCCTTCCGCCGGATGGACGCCCGGCCGGTCGCTGTAGCTCGGCGCCGGGACGCTGGCCGGGGTCAGCGACAGCATGGCGGACAGCCGTTTCGGCAGCATGACGCGGAACGGCCTGCCGAGCGAGGCGCCCAACAGGGCCATCCGGAACAGCCGCGGATTCGGCAGCACCCGCGCCAGCAGGTCGCGCACCGCACGGTCGGCCGGCGGGCGGCTGTGCGTCGCCTCGATATGGGCGCGGGCGTGATCGACCAGATGCATGTAATGGACGCCCGACGGGCAGGTCGTCATGCAGGACAGGCAGGACAGGCAGCGGTCGATGTGCTTGACCGTGGTGTCGGGCGGCGGACCGCCCTTCTCCAGCATGTCCTTGATCTGGTAGATGCGGCCGCGCGGGCTGTCCAGCTCGTCACCCAGGATGGTGTAGGTCGGACAGGTCGCCGTGCAGAAGCCGCAATGCACGCATTTGCGCAGGATCTGGTCCGATTCGCGGATCGCGGCATCGGCCAGCTGGGCCAGCGAGAAGTTCGTTTGCATCGAGATCGGTCTTCCCGTTACAGCCCCGCATACATGCGGCCGGGGTTGAGGATGCCCTTGGGGTCGAAGCTCTCCTTGACCCGGCGGCTGAGCGCCATCAGCGGGTCGGGCAAGGGCTGGAACACATCGGTCGCCGCGCGCACCGCTTCCGGCGCCTGCACCAGCGTGGCATGGCCGCCGGCGGAGAGAGCGGCGCGGATGGTTGCTGCCGAGTCGGGCGGTGCGGTCAGCCAGACCAGCCCGCCGCCCCAATCATAGAAGACCTCGACGTCGAGAGTCCGGCGGATGGTCTCGACGGTGGCGGGGCCGGTGGAGGGGGGGACGGAGAGTTTCCAGAGGTGGGTGTCGCCACCGGCGCCCTCCCCCAACCCCGCCCCGTCCCTCACCTCGCGCCAAAGCGCCAGCGACTCGTCGCGGCCCAGCACGGCGTCGGCCCGCAACTCCTCGCGCAGCATGGTGACGCGTGCGGCGACCGACGGGCCGAAGCCTTCCAGACGCACCAGTGTCACCGCCCCGCCCGCTCCCGCCACGTCGGCCACCCCCGACCGCGCGGCGGTCCCCGCCGGCAGATGGGCGGCGCCCGACACCTCGTAGGGGCTGCGCAGCGCGCGGTCGAGCATCGCCACCGCCGCCGCGTCGTCCAGCCCGAACAGCAGCAGAGTCGCGGTGTCCTCCGGCGCCGGCAGAACCTTCACCGTGATCTCGGTCAGCGCGGTCAGCGTGCCGAAGGAGCCGGCCATCAGCTTGGGCACATCGTATCCGGTGACGTTCTTCACCACCTTGCCGCCACCCTTGTAGGCCTCGGCCCGGCCGCTGACCCCGGCGATGCCCAGCGTGTGGTCGCGGGCCGATCCGGCAGAGATGCGGCGTGGCCCGGCCAGCCCGCTGGCGACCAGACCGCCCAAGGTTCCCCCTTCGGGTGGCTCGAAGGCCAGATGCTGCCCACGGTCGGCCAGCAGGACGCGGATGCTGTCCATCGGCGTGCCGGCCAGCGCGGTCAGCACCAGTTCCTCCGGCTCATAGGCGATGACGCCCGACAGGCCGGACAGGTCGAGCGCGTGGCCGGCCCGCACCGGGCGGCCCAGTCCGCGGCGGCTGCCGATGCCGAGGATCTCCAGCGGTTCGCCGGCCGACAGAGCCCAGCGCACCGCGTCGGTCACCTGCGCGGTGGTTTCCGGCTTCAAGGTGGTGATGGTCATGGCGAACAGCGGCCCCTCAGAAGCGCGGAATTTCGGGGAAGCGCAGCTCCCCCTGGTGGACATGCAGCCGGCCAAGCTCGGCACAGCGGTGCAGCGTGGGGAAGACCTTGCCGGGGTTCAGCAGACCGTCGGGGTCGAAGGCGCATTTCAGCCGCTGTTGCTGCTGCAGATCGGCCTCGTCGAACTGGTCGGTCATCAGGTCGCGCTTCTCGACGCCCACGCCATGTTCGCCTGTCAGCACGCCGCCGACCTCGACGCACAGGCGCAGGATGTCGTTGCCGAACTCCTCCGCCGCCTCCAACTCGCCCGGCTTGTTGGCATCGTAGAGGATCAGCGGGTGCAGGTTGCCGTCGCCGGCATGGAAGACGTTGGCGACGCGCAGGCCGCAGCGGTCCGACATCTCCTGCATCCGTTGCAGCACCAGCGGCAGCGCCTTGCGCGGGATGGTGCCGTCCATGCAGTAATAGTCGGGGCTGATCCGCCCCACCGCCGGGAAGGCCGCCTTGCGCCCGGCCCAGAAGGCCAGCCGCTCCTCCTCGCTCTTGGACACGCGGGCGTAGCAGGCGCCCTTGTCACGGGCGATGGCCTCCACCCGGTCGATCAGGTGGTCGACCTCCGCCGCCGGGCCGTCCAGCTCGACGATCAGCAGCGCCTCGACATCCAGCGGATAGCCGGCATGGACGAAGGCCTCCGCCGCGTGGATGGCGGGGCGGTCCATCATCTCCATGCCGCCGGGGATGATGCCGGCGGCGATGATGGCGGCCACGCAGTCGCCGCCCTGCTCGCTGCTGGGGAAGCCCAGCAGAACCGCGCGGGCGGTCGCCGGCTTCTTCAGGATGCGCACCGTGACCTCGGTCACCACGCCCAGCAGCCCTTCCGACCCGGTGATGATTCCCATCAGGTCATAGCCGCCGGCGTCCAGATGCTTGCCGCCCAGCCGGATGATCGTGCCATCGATCAGCACCATCTCCAGTCCCAGCACATTGTTGGTGGTCAGCCCGTATTTCAGGCAGTGAACGCCGCCGGAATTCTCGGCGATGTTGCCGCCGATGGTGCAGGCGATCTGGCTGGACGGATCGGGGGCATAATAGAAGCCCTCATGCGCGACCGCGTTGGATATGCCGAGATTGGTCACCCCCGGCTGCACGGTGACGCAGCGGTTGGCATAGTCGATGTCGAGGATGCGCTTGAACTTGCCCATCCCCAGCAGCACGCCGTCGGCCAGCGGCAGGGCGCCGCCGGACAGCGAGGTGCCGGCGCCGCGCGGCACCACCTTCACCCCCATCGCCTTGCAGGCCTTCAGGACCTGCGACACCTGCTCCACCGTGCTGGGCAGAACGGCGACCATCGGCAACTGGCGAAAGGCGGTCAGGCCGTCGCATTCATAGGCGCGCAGCTCGTTCTCGTCGACGATCACGCCTTCGCCGGGAACGATGGCGCGCAGCGCCTCCACGATCTCCCGGCGGCGGGCGATGATCCCGCTGTCCGGCACCGGCATCTTCATGGCGGGCGGTCCTTATCCCGTTGCGGCGAACTCGTCCGCCACACGTACCATCCGCCGCGATCCTAATACAAGACGATGCCGTTCCCGATTCCGGAGGCCCCGATTCCGAAGCCCCAAAACGCAAGAGCCGCACCCGAAGGCGCGGCTCTTGCGTAAACACCCGATGACGGAGAGGCTGGGCGCGATGCCCGGCCTCGCAGTCGATCGACCCTTGCGGATCGATCAGCCCTGGCGGGCCTTGAAGCGGGGGTTCTGCTTGTTAATGACGTAGACGCGGCCCTTGCGGCGGATCACGCGGCAGGCCTTATGGCGCGTCTTCATCGACTTCAGGGAGTTGACGATTTTCATGATGCTGTTCCTGAACGCTCGGCGGCTCGATTGAAGGCGCGCACCATAGTGCGGTGCCCACCAACTGTCAACGCCCGGGAACGGCCCGAAATGCCGTCCTTTTCCATCGGCCTGCCGCCGCCCGTTCCGCCGCCGCCCGCCCATCCAGCGCGACGACCGCGAGTACCGATGAATGCGCCGCACATCACAGGCCGATAAAGATTTCATCGCCCTCCCGAATAAAGGGAAAACTCCGGCCGCAAGGCGCCAAAGCATATCGGGTGCCTGCAACTCTGCGTTAAGGGTCGTCGGCGGCCGGGCGGTGGAAGACGACTGTCCGCCGATGATTCTGGACTTCCCGCCGCCAGGAACGGCAAAGCAAAGTCTTCTGACTTGCGCGGGATATCTACAGTACATATTTGGGCAATCCCGTCCCTGTCATCAATCATACCCGAATTTCTGCGGTGTATTGACGCGATGATGCGAAACCATATGCTTCAGCATTGAAGGATTGTTCTTGCTGAATTAGGAACAATCCCAGATATTCCGCGGCAGCCGGACGGTCGCCATGCGCGATTACAGCGAACCCGCCGGAATGGCTGCCGTTTTGTGCCGAATCGGCCCGGATGCCGCTCCTTGCCGCCCGGTAAGCCGCCTCCGGCCCGCCAGCGCAGCGCATCGTCGAAGGGGGGACCATGACGTTCTGGAAAGCTCTGACCCTGGCATCCGTGGCCGGCGCTCTGTTCCTGTCGGCGACGCATGCCCGGGCGGCCTATCCGGAGAGGCCGGTCACGATGATCGTCGCATTCGGCACGGGCGGCGGCACCGACCTGCTGGTCCGTGCGCTGGTGCCCTTTCTCGAACGGCATCTGGGCAACGGCGCCCGGATCGAGGTGGTGAACAAGCCCGGCGCCGGCGGCGAGATCGGCTTCGCCGCCATCGCCGACGCTGCTCCCGACGGCTACACCATCGGCGCCATCAACTCGCCCAACGTCAACGCCATCCCGATCGAACGCCAGGCCCGCTATTCGCTGGACCGGCTCGACCCGCTCTACAATCTGGTGGACGATCCCGGCGCCTTCGCCGTCCATCAGGACAGCCCGTTCCGCTCGCTGGCCGACGTCGCCGCCTTCGCCAGGCACAACCCCGACAGCGTGACGGTCGGCACCACCGGCATCGGGTCAGACGACCATCTCGCGATGCTGATGTTCCAGCGTCAGGCCGGCGTGACCTTCACCCATGTGCCCTTCCAGGGCTCCGCCGCCAACGAGGTGGCGCTGGCCAACAAGAAGATCATACTGAGCGCCGTGAATGTCGGCGAGGCGATGGAGTACAAGAAGAAGGATCGGATCCGCATCCTGGGCGTGATGACCGAGCGGCGGCAGGAGCAGGTGCCGGACATTCCCACCTTCGCGGAGCAGGGCTTCCCCACGCTGATGTCGTCGATGCGCGGCATCGCCGCCCCGCGGGGCCTGCCGCCCGACGTGCGGACAAAGCTGATCGATGCGCTGGCCGGCGCCGCCAAGGATCCGGACTTCCAGGCCAGGATGAAGGAGCTGTATCAGCAGCTTCGGCTGCTGCCTCCCGACCAGTACGCCGCCGAACTGACCAAATCGACCAAGGCCCTGCGCGAACTGTGGGCCACCGCACCCTGGCTGAGGTGAGCGCCGCCCCGGACCAGCCCTCGCCCTGCCTCGCTTGCAGTCGCCGGGCAAAAGGCGGAGAGTCGCGGCCACCGCATCCCGCCCACGGCTCCGGAACCTCCCCTTGCGGCTGCTGCTGATCGAAGACAACCGCCGGCTGGCGTCCCTGACCGCCGAGGGGCTGCGCAAGGCCGGATTCGCCGTCGACCTCGTCCATAGCGCGGAGGATGCGTCGGCCGCCCTGGCGGTCGCCGGTTTCGATGCGGTCCTGCTCGACCTCGGCCTGCCCGATGCCGACGGGTTGACCCTGCTGTCGGCGCTGCGGGCGCGGGCCGACAACACCCCGGTGCTGATCCTGACCGCCCGCGATGGGGTGGACGACCGGGTCAGGGGCCTGAACCTGGGTGCCGACGACTATCTGCTGAAGCCCTTCGCGCTGGAGGAGCTGGTGGCCCGCATCCGCGCCCTGCTGCGCCGGCCGGGGGCGGCGCTGGGCATGGTGCTGCAGCAGGGCAATGTCGCCTTCGATTCGGCCGCCCGGCTGGCGACCGTCGCCGGCCGGCCGCTGGACCTCAGCCGGCGCGAGCTGGACGCGCTGGAACTGCTCCTGCGCCGCGCCGGCCGGGTGGTGTCGAAGGCGGCGCTGGAAAACGGCCTCTACGGCTTCGGCGACGAGGTCGGGTCGAACGCGGTCGAGGTGCTGATCCACCGGCTGCGCAAGCGGCTGCAGGCCGCCGGTGCGACGGCCGGCGTCCAGACCCTGCGCGGCATCGGCTATATCCTGACCGAAACCCCGGCGGAGGCTGATGGGCAGAACGGGGGCGGGGAGACCGGGAAATGAGCGCCAGCGCGAAGGCAGGCCGCCCGCCGTCCCTGCTGGCGGCCATCGCCCGCTGGCTGGTGCTGGTCACGCTGCTGGCGGTCGCCACCACGGCGCTGCTGCTCTATGTCGAGTTCAAGGGCACCCACGACCGCATGCGCCAGCGGACCCTGTCCGGCGTCGCCCGCGTGATCGAGAAGGCGGTCCGCGGCCCCGACGACCAGAAGAAGGATGGCCGGCTGAACACCGACCTGCCCGAGTCGGTCCGCGCGATGCTGCGGGTGAATGCCGCCTCCTTCGCCGTGGTCGACGGGGACGGCCGGCTGCTGCTCGGCTCCGACGGGGTGGACGGCCCGCTCGACCCCAACGCCACCGACCGGCCGCACAACGTCTTCCGCATGCCGGCGCAAAATGGAGAACCGCCGCTCTACGGGCTCAGCCACCGCATCACCGTCGGCGGCCAGCCCTATTGGATCCAGGTGGCCTCCGGCGAGGAGGAGCTGCACATCGAATGGCTGCTGGAGGAGTTCGTCGAGCATTTCGGCTGGATCTGGCTGCCCTTCGCCCTGGTGCTGATCCTGGTCAACCTCGTCATCATCCATCGCGGCCTGCGCCCCCTGCGCCGCGCCTCGGCCCGCGCCGCCGAGATCGGACCGGACAGCGTGTCGGAACGGCTGCCGGAACAGGACATGCCGCGCGAGGTCCTGCCGCTGGTCCGCGCCGTCAATCAGGCGCTGGACCGGCTGGAGGCCGGATACGAGGCGCAGCGCGGCTTCATCGCCGACGCCGCGCACGAGCTGCGCACGCCGCTGGCGGTGCTGGACGCCCATCTGGCGCTGATCGGCACACCCGGCGCCCCGATTCGCGAGGATGTCGCCGGCATGGCCCGGCTGGTGGACCAGCTGCTCGACCTGGCCCGGCTGGACGCCCTGCGCATCGCCCCCGACGAGACGGTCGATCTGGCCCGGCTGGCGGTGGAGGTCTCGGCCCATCTTGCCCCGCTGGCGCTCGGGCAGGGGCGCCTGATCGAGGTGGTCGGCGACGACCGGCCGCTGCCGGTGCGCGGCGCCCATGATCCGCTGTTCCGCGCCCTGCGCAATCTGGTGGAGAACGCCGTCTGCCACGCTCCCGCCGGCAGCACGGTCAGCGTGGAGCTGGCGGTATCGGCCACGGGTGCGCCGGTGCTGCGGGTGATCGACCGCGGCCCCGGCATTCCGCCTGACATGCGCACCCATGTTTTCGAACGCTTCTGGCAGGGCGGCCGCGACCGCGCCGACGGCTCCAAAGGTGCCGGATTGGGCCTGTCCATCGTCGCCCGCACGATGGCGGCGCATGGCGGCAGCGTCTCGGTCAAGGACACTCCCGGCGGCGGCGCCAGCTTCACCCTGCACTTTCCGCCTATGCAGCGGCGAACCGACGCAGGACGCCCGATCCCCGCTGTCTCCGGCGCCCCGTAAGCCACATGTAAGCTTGGCAGGATAGACCGGTGGGGAATGTCTCTCCCTGAGCCGCGCCGGCGCGACCGGCGCCGGCACTCACCGCACTTACCCCACCACTCTTGCCAGGATGACCGCCGATGCTGTCCGCCACGTCCTCCGCCTCCCTGCCGTCGATGCCGTCGCCGCTGCAGAGCCGCCCGGCGTCTATGCCGGCTCCCGCCGGGATCGACAGCGACGGCGACCGGGACAACGACACGACCGAGAGCGCCGCCGCCAAGGCTGCCGAGTCGCGCGGTTCCGCCCCCAGCCTGCCGGCCGACCCCAACCGTGGCCGCACCCTGAACATCACCGCTTGAACGGAGGCGCGACCGCCGCCGCCTTTCCACCGGAGTCCGTCCGATGCCCAACACCTACAGCGCAACCCAGAAAACCCTGCACTGGCTGATCGCCCTTCTGATCGTCGGCGTCTATCTGCTGACCTTCGGCGAGGATTTCTATGAACGCGGGCATCCGATGCGCGCCACGATCTGGTGGCTGCACATCTCCTTCGGCCTGTTGCTGCTGGGGCTGGTGCTGGCGCGGATCGGGCTGCGCTTCACCCGCGGCACGCCCGCCTTGCCGCCGGAGATGACGCCGGTCGAACGCGGCGCCTCCCAGGCCGTCCATCTCGGGCTCTATCTCCTGATGCTGGGCATCCCGCTGGTCGGGGTGGTGTTGACTTGGCTGCGCGGCGACACGCTGTCCTTCTTCGGCCTGTTCACCATCCCTTCCCCGGTCGAGGCCGACCGCACGCTGGGCCGCTCTGTGAAGGAGATCCACGAGCTTGGCGCCAACCTGATCCTGGCGCTCGCCGCGGTCCATGCGGCGGCGGCGTTGTGGCACCACTTCGTCCGCCGCGACGGCGTCCTGGCCCGCATGCTGCCCGGTCGGGGCAACGAACAGCCGGGCCTCGCCGACTGAATCGGGGCCGACTGAACCGGGGCCGACTGAGCCAGGGCCGACTGAACCTGGGGCGCTCGACGGCTTTCTCCACCCGCGCGAGCACGACCCCTGTGCGCTCGCGCGATCAGACGCTATAGTCGTCCCCATACATATGCATGGCGATGACCGATGGCAGGACGCAGGACGGCAGGACAAGCTTCGGGGGGACGCGGCCGGAGTACCCGCGGAACGGCGGGCAGGGACGGCGGCGCGCAGATGGACGATGGCGGCCTGACCGCCGGCCTCCTGCCCCTTCCGGACCTGCTGTCGTCCCAGATCGATGCCGCCGCCGATACCGCCACCGATACCGCCACTGCCGGCTCCCTGCCCCCCGCTCCGGACGGCGGGACGGAGGACGGGGCGGAGGATGGCGATCCCCATTATCTCGACCACCGCAACCGCCTGCGCCGACGCTTCCTCGACCGCGGCGCCGACGCGTTGGAGGATTACGAACTGCTGGAGATGGTGCTGTTCGCCGCCAGCCCGCGGCGCGACGTCAAACCGCTGGCCAAGCTGCTGATCCAGACCTTCGGCGACCTGTGGGGGGTGGTCAACGCCCCGCCCGAACGACTGCGCGGCCTGAAGGCGGAGGGCGTGTCGCTCGGCACCGACAACGCCGTCGCCACCGTGCGCATCGTCGGGGCGGCGGCCCTGCGCGCCCTGCAGCAGCGGGTGATCGATCGGCCTGTGCTCGCCTCCTGGCAGGCTCTGATCGACTATTGCGCCGCCGCCATGGCGCATGAACCGACGGAGCAGTTCCGCCTGCTGTTCCTCGACCGCAAGAACAAGCTGATCGCCGACGAGGTGCAGCAGCGCGGCACCATCGACCACACTCCCGTCTACCCGCGCGAGGTGGTGAAGCGGGCGCTGGAGCTGTCGGCCGCCGCCGTGATCCTGGTGCACAACCACCCCTCCGGCGATCCCACCCCCAGCCGCGCCGATATCGAGATGACCAAGGAGATCGTCCGCGCCGGCAACGCCATCGGCCTCGTCGTCCACGACCATCTGGTGATCGGCAAGGGCGGCCGTCATACCAGCTTCAAGGCGCAACGCCTGCTGTGAAAGCCCGGCTCTCCCGCTTCCCCCTTCTCCCGCTTCCCATGCAGCCGCGCCATGCGCCGCCACTTTGCATTTGCGAATCGGTCGCCATTTTGTTGACCTGACGGTGCCCCGCCGAAGGAATCGACCGACCGCATGTCCTCCTCGCCCTTATCCCTGAAGCGCCGCAGCCTGTTGATCGGGTGCGGAGCGCTGGTTCTGATGTCCGACCGCGCGCTGGCCGCCCCCGCCGCGCCGCGCCGTCTCAGCCTGAGGAACCAGAACACCGGCGAGACCTTCGACGGCCCCTATCGCGACGCCGACGGTCCGCTGCCGGACGCGATGGCCGACCTCGCCAAGTTCCTGCGCGACCACCGCGCCAACAAGGAAGGACCGGTCGACGTCGGGACGCTCGACTTCCTGGCCGACATCCTGGAGGCGGTGGGCCAGTCCAAGGCCACCGTTCTGTCCGCCTTCCGCACGCCGGAAACCAACGCGATGCTGGCCGCCCGCAGCCTGGGCGTGGCGGAGCACAGCCAGCATCTGCTGGGCCGCGCCCTGGACGTCACCCTGTCGTCGCGACTGCCCGACGCGCACCGCAGCGCCCTGGACCTCAAGCGCGGCGGCGTCGGCTGGTATCCGCGCTCGCATTTCCTGCACATCGACACCGGCCCGCTGCGCAGCTGGGAAATGTTCGGCCAGAATTTGGACGGGCTGTTCGCCCCCGGTGCCCGCAGCACCCGCCTGCGCACCGTGTCCCAGCGCATGCAACTGCACCGCGCGCTCGCCCGCCGCCAACTGCTGGGACGGAAGTGAGACTGGACCTTACCGGCATACCGGTGTAGGGAAAGCGCCATGACCGACCGCATCGCCCTCACCTCCCCGATGTATTATCTGCCGCTCACATAGCGCGGCGTCGATCGGTCATACCCGAAACCATGCCGTCGCAAGTCCGGCGGCCATGGTTCTCTCCCCATATAGAGACAGTCTCCGGACGGCCCGGCCAACCGTAGAGACGTCCTGATGCCGACCAACTCCAGTGGCGCCGACTTCCTGCGCATCCTGCGCGAGCGCGGTTTCCTCCATCAATGCAGCGACCCGGCCGACGACCTGTCGGGCCTCGCCGCCGCGGTGCCGGGCGGGGTGTTGACCGCCTATGTCGGCTTCGACGCCACGGCGGCCAGCCTGCATGTCGGGCACCTGCTGTCGATCATGGCACTGCGCTGGCTTCAGCGCACCGGCAACCGCCCCATCGTCCTGATCGGCGGCGGCACCACCAGGATCGGCGATCCCAGCTTCCGCGACACCACGCGCCCGATGCTGGACGACGCGCAGATCGCCGCCAATGCCGCCGGCCTGCGCGGCGTCTTCGGCCAGTACCTGACTTTCGGGGACGGCCCCAATGACGCCGTCATGGTGGACAACGCCGACTGGCTGGACGGGCTGGATTACGTGCCCTTCCTGCGCGACGTCGGCCGCCATTTCACCATCAACCGCATGCTGAGCTTCGAGTCGGTGCGCCAGCGGATGGAGCGCGAACAGCCGCTGACCTTCCTGGAATTCAACTACATGATCCTCCAGGCCTATGATTTCCTGGAGCTGTCGCGCCGTCACGGTTGCCTGTTGCAGATGGGCGGATCGGACCAGTGGGGCAACATCGTCAACGGCATCGAGCTGGCCCGCCGGGTCGACCGGCGCGAGCTGTTCGGCCTGACCACGCCGCTGCTGACCACCGCGTCGGGCACCAAGATGGGCAAAACCGCCGGCGGTGCGGTGTGGTTGAACGCGGATGCGCTGCGCCCCTTCGATTTCTGGCAGTTCTGGCGCAACACCGAGGATGCCGATGTCGGCCGCTTCCTGCGCTTGTTCACCGAACTGCCGCTGGAGGAGATCGCCCGGCTGGAGCGGCTGGAAGGCGCCGAGATCAACGAGGCGAAAATCATCCTGGCGACGGAGGCCACCCGCCTGTGCCATGGATCTGCCGAGGCCGAACGGGCGGCATCCGCCGCTGGCAGCCCCTTCGCCTCCGACGGCGACGGTCTGCCGGAGGTCACGCTGCGGCTTGCAGAGGGGACCGATGGCGTGCCGCTGGTCGATGCGCTGGTGGCGGCCGGCCTGTCGCCCTCCAAGGGGGCGGCGCGACGCCTGATCCGCGAAGGCGGCGCCCGCCTGGACGGCCAGCCGGTGACGGACGAGGCGGCGACGCTCACCGCACCGGCCACGCTGTCGGCCGGCCGCAAGCGCCATGTCCGCCTAATCGTTACCGCCTGATCGGGAGCGGTGGCGTCAGCCCTCCAGCTGGCGCCACATCTCCATGTCGCGCTCGGCGGTCCAGATGCGGGGATCGACGTGGCCGGTCGCCTCGTCATAGGCGCGGGTGACGTTGAACGGCATGCAATGGTCGAAGATCACCCAATGGCTGAACTTCGGCTTCAGCGCGGCGTAGGTGTCCTTGTAGATCGCCCGCAGGTCCTTCCCCGCCGCGACACCCTGCTTGACCAGCTCGAACAATTCGCTGGTGAAGGCGCGGGTGCCGCGCAGCCCCTCCTGCACCTGCTCAGCCGTGGTCAGGGCGGCGCCGCGGCCGGGCACCAGCTTCTCCGGCTTCAGCGCGGCGATGGCGTCGAGCGTCGCCGGCCAGTTGGTGAAATAGGCGTCGCCGCAATAGGGGGTGGCGCCATATTCGACGAGGTCGCCGGAGAACAGGATCTTCTGCTGCGGCAGCCACACCACGGTGTCACCCTTGCTGTGGCCACGGCCGAGTTGCAGCAACTGCACCTCCAGCGACCCCAGCCACATCGTCATCTTGCCGCTGAAGGTGATGGTCGGCCAGGTGAGGCCGGGGACCGATTCGACGGCGCGGAACAGGCGCGGGAAGCGGCCGATCTCGCTCGCCATGTCGGCCTCGCCGCGCTCGACGATCAGGTCGCGGGTGTCCTCGCTGGCGATGATCTGCTCCGGCGCGTAGCCCGACGCGCCCAGAACGCGCACCGCATGGTAATGCGACAGCACGACATGGCGGATCGGCTTGTCGGTGACCTCGCGGATGCGGCGGATGACATCCTGCGCCATCACCGGCGTCGCCTGGGTGTCGATCACCATCACCGCATCGTCGCCGATGACGATGCCGGTGTTGGGATCGCCCTCCGCGGTGTAGGCGTAGGCGTTGTCCGACAGCTTGTCGAAGCTGACGGTCTTCTCGTCCAGGTCGGCGTGCGAAGCGAAGTTCTTGGACATCCGGTTTCTCCACAGGCGCGGCCGGCGCCCCCAACCCTCAAGGTGGCGCGGCCGTCATTGATCGGTTGGGCCAACCATATCGTTTCACTTGAAACCATGCAATGCGTTTGCGGCCGGACGTCGCGGTCGGGTAGACAAGGATCTCGGAACAGCAAAAAGCCCGCACTCCGGATGGAGGCGGACTTTTTCTGATTTGGTTGCGGGGGCAGGATTTGAACCTGCGGCCTTCAGGTTATGAGCCTGACGAGCTACCGGGCTGCTCCACCCCGCGGATGTCCTTGATATGGGGTGATGGAGGGTGAAGATGCAAGCTTGTGCTTTGGATTGAGGGTCTCTTGAGTCTGAGTGACCTGGCGGCGACCTACTCTCCCACGTCTTAAGACGCAGTACCATTGGCGCGGAGGCTTTTCACGGCCGAGTTCGGGATGGGATCGGGTGTTTGACACCTCGCCATGACCACCAGGTCACCCAGGCTCAAGACCGACGCTTTTTCCGAAGCGCTAAGCTTGTTCAGTGCAAGTGAGGATGAGGATGTATCGAACTGCGGCTTATGCGTCAAGCAGGCTTGCTGCTGCGCATGGCGCGGTTTGTGGGGGTGAGATCAAGCCGATCGAGCGATTAGTAAGGCTTAGCTTCAGGCATTGCTGCCGGTCCACATGCCTCCTATCGACGTGATGGTCTGTCACGGCTCTCAAGGGAGCTCTGGTTTAGAGGTGGGTTTCCCGCT
>NZ_VTTM01000020.1 GCF_008364795.1 Azospirillum oryzae
GCAGGTTGAAGGCGCAGGCGAACAGCGCGAAGCACAGAACCTTCATCAGGAAGACGGGATACAGCACGAAGGGTGCCAGGACCGCCAGCAGCAGCCCGGCCCCGGCCAGCAGGATCTTCGGCGAGCCGCCGGACATGACGATACCTTCGTGCAGTGTGTCGCGGGTTTGCATGGTCATGGCTTATCTCTCCCGTCCGAACAGGCCGGCCGGCTTCATCATCAGCACCACGGCCATGATCACGAACACGACGATGTTGGAGGCTTCCGGGTAGACCACCTTGGTCAGTCCCTCCAGCAGCCCCAGTCCCAAGCCGGTGACGATGGCGCCCAGGATCGACCCCATGCCGCCGATCACCACCACCGCGAATACCACGATGATCAGGTTCGACCCCATCAGCGGCGACACCTGATAGATCGGTGCCGCCAGCACCCCGGCCAAACCGGCCAGCGCCACGCCGAAGCCGTAGGTCAGCGACACCATCACCGGCACGTTGATGCCGAAGGCCTGGACCAGCGTCGGGTTCTCCGTCGCCGCGCGCAGATAGGCGCCCAGCTTCGTCCGCTCGATGGCGAACCAGGTGCCCAGGCACACCAGCAGCGACGCCGCGACCACCCAGCCGCGGTAAGTCGGCAGATACATGAAGCCCAGGTTGGTGCCGCCCTTCAG
Organism: Azospirillum oryzae; assembly: GCF_008364795.1. Classification (GTDB taxonomy): domain Bacteria; phylum Pseudomonadota; class Alphaproteobacteria; order Azospirillales; family Azospirillaceae; genus Azospirillum; species Azospirillum oryzae. The sequence goes on from NZ_VTTM01000020.1 coordinate 668, forward strand.
CAGGTCGGGGATCGGATAGGGCTGGCCCGACACGCCGTATTGGTGGCGGAAGGCGCCCTCGAAGATCAGCGCCAGCCCGAAGGTCAGCAGCAGTCCGTAGAGATGGTCGACCTTGTAGAGACGGCGCAGCATGGTGCGCTCCAGAACCAGCCCGACGGCGCCGACCACCAGCGGCGCCAGCACCAGCGCCCCCCAGTAACCGACGCCGGCATAGCTCAGCAGCAGCCACGCCACGAAGGCGCCGACCATGTAGAGCGCACCATGCGCCATGTTGACGACGTTGAGCATGCCGAAGATCACCGCCAGCCCCAGGCTGAGCAGCGCATAGAAGGAGCCGTTGATCAGGCCGAGCAGAAGCTGGCCGAACAGGGCCTGCGGCGGAATGCCGAGCAGTTGGGACATCGGGCGTCTCTCTCCCGCTCACACGCCGAGATAGGTGTGGAGCTTGTCCATGTTGGCGTCGAGCTGGTCGTTGGGGATCATGTCCACCACATGGCCCTCCTCCATCACGTAATGGCGGTCGGCGATGATGGCGGCGAAGCGGAAGTTCTGCTCCACCAGCATGATGGTGAAGCCGCGTGCCTTGAGCGCCCGCACGGCGACGCCGATCTGCTCGATGATGACCGGGGCCAGCCCCTCGGTCGGCTCGTCCAGCAGGATCAGGGTGGCGCCGGTGCGCAGGATGCGGGCGATCGCCAGCATCTGCTGCTCGCCGCCCGACAGCCGCGTGCCCTGGGTCGAGCCGCGGCCCTTCAGGTTGGGGAACAGGTCGTGGATCTGCGGGACCGTCATCCCGCCTTCCTTCACCACCGGCGGCAGCGTCAGGTTCTCGTCCACGCTGAGCGAAGAGAAGATGCCGCGCTCTTCCGGCACATAGCCGATGCCGAGCCGGGGGATCTTGTGCTGGGCCATGCCGATCAGCTCGGTGCCCTGGAAGCGGATCGAGCCGGTGCGCTTGCCCATGATCCCCATGATGGCGCGCATGGTGGAGGTCTTGCCGGCGCCGTTGCGGCCCAGCAGCGTCACCACCTCGCCCTGGCGCACCTCCAGGCTGACGCCGTGCAGCACATGGCTCTCGCCGTAATAGCCGTGCAGGTCGGCGATCTCCAGCATCGCCGTCCCCGTCTGGGCCGTTTTGGTCATCGCGCCGTCAGGCATGTCCGGTCCCCATATATGCTTCCATCACCTGCGGGTTCTTGGAGACGACCTCGTACGGCCCCTCCGCCAGGATCTCGCCGCGGCGCAGAACGGTGATGGTGTCCGACAGGTGGGCGACGACCGACAAATTGTGCTCCACCATCAGCACGGTGCGGTCGGCGGCGACGCGCTTGATCAGCGCCGCCGTGCCCTCGATGTCCTCATGGCCCATGCCGGCCAGCGGTTCGTCCAGCAGCATCACCTCCGGGTCGAGCGCCAGCGTGGTGGCGATCTCCAGCGCGCGCTTGCGGCCATAGGGCAGCTCGGCGGCGGTGTGGCCGGCCCAGGGGGTGAGGTTCACCGCCTCGATCAGTTCCAGCGCCCGGTCATGCAGGTCGTAGAGCGACGATTCGGACTTCCAGAAATGGAAGCTGGTGCCGAGCGGCCGCTGCAGCGCGACGCGGACATTCTCCAGCACGCTGAGGTGCGGGAAGACGGCCGAGATCTGGAAGGAGCGCACCAGCCCCATCAGCGCAATGTCGGCTGGCTTGGTGCGGGTGATGTCGCGGCCCTTGTAGAGGATCTGGCCGCGCGTCGGCGTCAGGAACTTGGTCAGCAGGTTGAACACCGTGCTCTTGCCGGCGCCGTTCGGGCCGATCAGCGCGTGGATGGTGCCCCGCTTCACTTGCAGGTTCACATCCCGAACCGCAACGAACCCCTTGAACTCCTTCGTCAGGTTGCGCGCTTCCAGGATGATGTCGTCGGTGGGTCGGGTGGTCATTCCTGTCCTCTCCCGGTCTTGAGGCCGGTCGGCGGCACGCCGCCCATCACATCTTCTTGACCAGAGGGCACTCGCTTTCCGACAGCGGCCGGAAGGCGCGCTCGGCGGGAATGCTCCGGACCAGCTTGTAATAGTCCCAGGGCGCCTTGGACTCGGCCGGGGTCTTGACCTGGAACAGATACATGTCGCGCAGCACCCGGCCGTCCTCGCGCACCGTGCCGTTCTTCGTCATGAAGTCGTTCACCGGCGTTTCCTTCATCGTCTTCATGACGGTGGGGGCGGCATCGGTCCCGGCGGCCTTGATCGCCTTCAGATAATGGCTGACCGCACCGTAAACGCCGGCCTGATAGAAGGTCGGCATCGCCTTGCGCTTCTCGAAGAAGCGCTTGGAGAAGGCGCGCGTCTCGTCGCTCATGTCCCAGTAGAAGGGGGTCGTCAGCATGATGCCCTGGGTCGCCGGCAGGCCCAGCGCGTGGACCTCGCTGATGGCGAGCAGCAGCGCCACGATGTTCTTGCCCGACTGGCCGAGCCCGAATTCCGCCGCCTGCTTGATGGCGTTCTGGGTATCGGCCCCGGCGGTGGCGAGCGCCACGACCTTGGCCGGCGACGCCTGGGCCTGGAGCAGGAAGGAGGAGAAGTCGGCATTGTTGGCCGGCATCTTCACGCTTCCCACCACCTTGCCCTTCTGGCTTTCGACGACGGCGCCGGTATCACGCTCCAGCGCATGGCCGAAGGCATAGTCGGAGGTCAGGAAGTACCAGCTGTCGAGCCCCGAGGCCACCACCGCCTCGCCGGTCACATGGGCCAGCGCATAGGTGTCGTAGGTCCAGTGGATGCCATTCGGCGTGCAAGCCTTGCCGGTCAGGTCCGAACTGGCCGGCGAGGAGAAGATGGCGACGCGGTTCTTCTCCTTGGTGATCTGCTGCACCGCCAGCGCCACGGCGGAGTTCGGCACGTCGATGATGGCGTCGACCTGATCGACATCGTACCAGCGCCGTGCCGTCGAGGCACCGACGTCGGCCTTGTTCTGGTGGTCGGCGAAGATCAATTCGACGGGCGTGCCGTTGACGGAGCCGCCGAAATCCTCCACCGCCATCTGCGCCGCGGCGATCGATCCTTGCCCGGTGCTGTCGGACAACTGGCCCGACAGATCGGTCAGGACGCCGATCTTGATCTTTCCGTCGCTGTAGGCGGCACTTTGCGCGAGTACCGGCTGGGACAAGGTCTGGGCGAACAGGCAGGCGGCGACGGCCGCCGTTACGGCGTAATGGTTCATCAGTTCCTCCCTAGGGTATTTTTATGGATGGTCAGCGTTGTGGATGCTCAGCCGGCGTCCCTCGACGCGGCGGCATGCTGGGCGGCCAGCCGGCCGAACACGGCGCCGCGCAGGACCGAGGTCGAGCCGGTGTAGACCTGGTGGTAAAGGCCGACCGTCTCGCCCGCCGCATAGAGTCCCGGCATCGGTTGGCCATTGCCGTCCAGCACACGGGCATCGACGTCCACTTTCAATCCGCCGAAGGTGAAGCAGTTGGCCGAGACGATGGGGAAGGCGCGGAACGGCCCCTTGACCAGCGGGCGCGCCCAATTGGTCTTGGCCGGGCTCAGCCCGGTGGTCGCCAGACCGTCCACCCGCGTCGGGTCGAAGCGGGAGGCATCGGCCGGACAGGCGGCGTTGTAGGCGGTGACCGTCGCCAGCGTGGCGTCCAACGGCAGACCCAGCTTGTCGATCAGCGCTTCGAGCGTCGGTGCCTCGATGGCCGGCACGTCGCTGCGGATGCTGGCGCGCCAGCGCGGGATGTCCTCCACCTGATCGTCGAACAGGACATAGGCGATCCCCTCCGGCTGGTCGGCGACGACACGGGTGATGGCATCATAGGTCGCATCGGCGGTGCCCGGCGCCTCGTCGAGGAAGCGCTCGCCGCGCTTGTTGACCAGCACGCCATAGGGCCAGATGAAGATCACCGCTTCCGGCTGGCGCGACCGCGGATCGACCGGCTCGGCATGGTAGGAGCCGAAATCGCCGGCCGCCGCCGCCCCGGCATCGAGCGCCATCCGGATGCCCTCGCCGCGGTTGTAGTAGCCGCCGCGCGCCACCGGCCGCACATGCTTGGCGCGCTGGCCCATGTAGCGGGTCATCATCTCCGGATTGCCCTGATAGCCGCCCGACGCCAGGATTGTCGAACGGCCGCGGATGGCGACGCGCAGGCCGTCGGTCCCGGTGGCATAGACGCCGCCGATGCGGCCGTGGTCGTCGCGCAGCAGTTCCAGCGCGGTGGTGCGGTAGAGCACGCGGGCGCCCAGTGCCCTCGCCTCCGCCATCAGGCGCTCGATCAGCGCGAGGCCGCCGCCCTGCGCGGCAATGCGCTGGGTGTTCTGGGTCAGCAGATAGATGGGCTGCGGTTCGAAACGCAGGCCAAAGCCCTTCAACCAGGCGATGGTCGGCGGCACCCGCTCGGCGAAGCGGGAGATCACCTCCGGATCGGGGAAGGGGTGGGCCTTCACATAGTCCGGCCAATGCTCGTAGGGTTCGGAGGCGGCGGCCAGCACGTTGGGGTCGATGTTCAGCCCAGCGTTGGCGGCGAAATGCTCCTCGAAATCGTCGGCGATCTCGGAATCGTTCTTCATCCGCATATAGGCTTCGGTCCAGCGTGAGTTGCCGCCGAAATCCTCCTCGGGTGCCCGCTCCAGCAGGGTGACCGACAGGCCGGCCTGCAGCGCCGTCACCGCCGCCGAAAGCCCGGCGATGCCGCAGCCGACGATGACCAGATCGCTGATGGCGTAATCAGACATCCGTGTTTCCTCCGTCATTTCATTGATCTTCCGACCTGTCCCGCATCATCCTGCGAGGCGTTCCCGGTCGCTGCCGGGTTCGCTGTCGGCCACCACGATTCCAGCCTCCGTCAGCTGCTCGATCGCCGCCGGACCGTAACCGAGTTCGGCCAGCACCGCGTGCGTATCCTGCCCGACCCGCGGCGGATCGCGGCGGATCGCCAGATCGGCGTCCGCCACATGGATCGGCAGCCGCGGCAGGGCGGTCCGCACCCCGTTGGGCAGGGTGGTAGGCATCAGCCCACCGGTCGCGCGCAGATGCGGGTCATCGAACAGATCCTCGGGCCGGGCGATCGGTGCGAAGGGAATGCGGGCGCGCTCGCACACCGACACCGCCTCGTCCATCGACAGGCTGCCGAACAGACCGGTCAGCAGCGGCAGCAGACGCGGCCGGGCGGCGATGCGGTCGTTGTTGGTGCGGAAGTCCGGATCGTCGCGCAGGTCCGGCCGGTCGATGACGGCGCAGAAGCGCTCCCAATGGCTGTCGGTGGTGATGCCGACGAAGATCGGCCGCCCGTCGGCGGTGCGGAAGGTCTCGTAGACCGCCCAGGCCGACACGCGCTCCGGCATCGGCGGGATCGGCCCGTCCGACTGGGCGGCATAGCAGAGATGCTGCCCCATCAGGAAAACCGTGGTCTCGAACAGGGCTGTTTCGATGGTCTGGCCCTTGCCGGTCCGCTCACGCTCGCGCAGTGCAACCAGGATGGCGATGACCGCGAACATGCCGCCGGTGATGTCCACGACCGAGGTGCCCGCCCGCAGCGGCCGGCCGCTCGGTCCGGTCATATAGGCGAGGCCGGTCATCATCTGCACCACCTCGTCCAGCGCAAGGCGGCCGGCATAGGGGCCGTCGAGGAATCCCTTCAGGCTGGCATAGATCAGGCGCGGGTTGACGCGGGCCAGCGCCTCGGCACCCAGCCCCAGCCGTTGCATCGTGCCGGGGGCGAAATTCTCCACCAGCACGTCGGCCTCGGCGACCAGACGGCGCGCGATGTCGCGGCCTTCCGCCGTCTTCAGATCGACGGCGACCGAGCGCTTGTTGCGGTTGAAATAGCCGAAATAGCCGGTGCCGAAACCCTTGAGATGACGGGTCGGCTCGCCGTTGGGCACCGGCTCGATCTTCACCACGTCGGCGCCGAGGTCGGCGAGGATCATCGCGCAGGACGGCCCCATCACCGTGTGGCCAAAATCGAGGATCTTGACGCCGGCCAGGGGGAGCTTTTTGTCCGGGGATTGAACGGGAGGTTGGTCGCTCATGCTCCGTCTCCTGAAACCGGACGCGGTGGGGCCCCGTCGTAGCGGTAGGGAATGGACGGCGGCATCGGTCCCTTGATGCGGCCGCCCTGCTGCGACTGCTCCCAGGCGTGGGCCATGATGCCGACCGAGCGCGACAGCACGAACAGCCCGCGCCCGAGCCCGGACGGGAAACCGAGTTCGGCGAACACCACGGCGGTGGCGCCGTCGATGTTCATCGGCAGCCGCCTGCCCTTGCGCGCTGCAAGCGCATCCTCCACCGCGCGGCCGATGACGGCGGCCTCTCCGGTCACGGCGCCCTCCCCTCTCGCCGCATCGACCAGGGCCAGCAGCCGGCCGGCGCGGGGATCGACGGGGTGGAAGCGATGGCCGAAGCCGGGGATATGCTCGCGCCGCTCAAGCCGGGCGGCGATCTCGCTCTCCGCCGCCCCGGCCACGGACATGCCGTCCGCCACGTGATCGGCCAGGCGGGCGGCGACGGCGGCGTACAGTTCCATGCATTGCTGGCCGGCACCGCCATGGACATCGCCCAGCGCGTTGATGCCGGACGCGATGGCGTTGTTCAGCCCGACGCCGCAGGTGGCGGCCATGCGGGCGGTGGCGATGGACGGCGCCTGCGGCCCGTGGTCCACCGCCGCCACCAGGGCTGCACCCAGCAGCCGGCCCTGCGCCGGTGTCGGCAACTCGCCGCGCAGCATCAGCCAGACCATGTCGGGGAAGCCGATCGTGCCGATCAGTTCCTCGATGGCGTAGCCGCGCACCCGGATCGAGCCCGGATGGATGTCGATGATCGACGTCCGCCACCAGCCGGTGGCGCTGTCGATGGTCGCTTCGGACATGGGAATGCTCCCGGAGGACTCCCTTCGCAGGCCCGGCCTCAGCCGAGCACGAAGGGGTTGGCGCGGTTGGGTTTGGTGGTGATCCAGACACTTTTGATCTGGAGATATTCCTTGATCGCCTCCACTCCGCCCTCGCGGCCGAGGCCGGAACGCTTGTAGCCGCCGAAGGGCGTGGTGAAACTGGTGGAGCGGTAATTGTTCACCCACACCGTCCCGGCGCGCAGCCGGTCGACGCAGTACATCGCGCGGTGCAGGTCGCGCGTCCAGACGCCGGCTGCCAGACCGAACTCGACATCGTTGGCGATGCGCAGCGCATCGTCCTCGTCCTCGAACGGTATGACGCAGAGGACCGGGCCGAACACCTCCTCCTGGGCGATGCGCATGTCGTTGCGCACCTGCGTGAAGATGGTCGGCGCCACGAACTGTCCCTGGCCGTAGTCCGGCCCCGACAGGGCATGACCGCCGAGCGCACAGACCGCGCCCTCCTGCTTCGCCATGTCGATCATCCGCAGGATCTTCTCCCATTGCGGACGGGTCGCGATGGGGCCGATCTGCGTGTCCATCTTCGACGGGTCGCCGATGCGCGCCTCGGCGGTGGCCGCGACCAGCTTCTCGACGAAGGCATCGTGGATGGTCTTCTGCACCAGCAGGCGCGAGCCGGCCATGCAGGTCTGGCCCGAGGCGCCGAACACGCCGGAGATGGCGCCCTTCACCGCCTGGTCGAGGTCGGCATCGTCGAAGACGATGTTCGGCGACTTGCCGCCCAGTTCCAGTGTCACCTTCTTCAGGCCCGGCGCCGCAGCCTCGTTGACCCGCTGGCCGCCGATGTCGCCGCCGGTGAAGGCGATCTTGGCGGTCAGCGGATGGCGCACCAGCGGCTCGCCCACCTCCGCACCGAAGCCGGTCACGACATTCACGACACCGCGCGGGAACCCCGCCTGATGCGCCAGCTTCGCCAATTCCAGGATGGAGGCGGAGGTGTATTCCGACGGCTTGATGACGATGGTGTTCCCGGCCGCCAGCGCCGGCGCCATCTTCCAGGTGGTCAGCGCCAGCGGGGAGTTCCACGGCGTGATGGCGACGACGACGCCGAGCGGCTCGTACTTCACATAGTTGAAGACGTCGGCCTTGTTGATCGGCACGACCGCGCCCTGAACCTTGTCGGCGAGCCCGGCATAGTAATGGAACCACTGGGCGACGTTCCGCACCTGCCCGCTGACCTCGGCCATCAGTTTCCCGTTGTCGCGCTGCTCGATGGCGCCCAGCCGGTCGACATTGGCCTCGATCAGCTCGGCCAGCCGGCGCAGCAGGGCGCCGCGCTGGGTCGCGGTCAGCCCGGCCCAGTCCGGCGACAGGAAGGCGCGGTGCGCCGCATCCACCGCGCGGTCGGCATCGGCCTGCATGCCGCGCGGGATCTCCGCCCAGGCCCGCCCCGAAAAGGGCTCCGTCGTTTCGAACCACTCGTTGGAAACCGGATCGCACCAGTCCCCGTCGATGAACAGCTTGTAGCGTTCCACCCTCGGCCTCGCAAAAGTTCTGTTAGATAGAACCGTGTTTCATCTAAGAGAACATAGGTGCGCCAAATGCGTCAAGTCCTAACCATTCGCCTCCCCACTTTTTTCAGCCAGGGCCTTGTACCGGCCGTCCTTGACGTACGATGGTGGTGTCGGGGAAAAATGCGCGCCGGAGATGCCCATGGCCCATCTGCCAATGACGGCCCGTCTGCCAATGAAGGACGCGATATGACCGACGCGAAGGCCAACACGACGACCACGTCCTCCGGCGGGGTGGAGTCCGTCGACCGGGCGCTGAGCATCGTCGGCTGCTTCCAGGCGGGCGATCACGCCTTGAGTTTGACGGAGATCGCTGCGCGGACCGGCCTATATAAAAGCACCATCCTGCGGCTGACCGTGTCGCTGGAGAAGGCCGGCTATCTCGTCCGCCACCAGGACAAGTCCTATCGGCTCGGCCCGGAACTGATGCGGCTGGGGGGGCTCTACCAGCGCTCGCTGCGGCTGGAGGATCATGTCCGGCCGGTACTGCGCCAACTGATGCGGGAAAGCGGGGAAAGCGCGTCCTTCTTCCGGCGCGAAGGGGCGTGGCGCATCTGCGCGTTCCGCGAGGATTCGACCCAGGCGATCCGTGACCATGTCCACGAAGGCGACCGCCTGCCCCTGGATCGGGGGGCGGCCGGCCATGTGCTCACCCGCTTCGCCGGAACGGTGTCGGCGGCCGATTTCGCCGCCCTTCCGCTGCGCTCCTTCGGCGAGCGCGAGTCGGAAACCGGGGCCGCCGCCGTGCCGGTCTTTTCCCAGCGGGAGGGGCTGATCGGCGCCCTGACCCTGTCGGGTCCGCTGACCCGCTTCACCGAGGAACGCGTGGCGGTGATGGCGCCCCTGTTGCTGGCCGCCGGCCGCCGGCTGTCCGAGACCCTGGGCGGACACTATGCGAATTGAGGTTTCGCCAGGGCTGCAAGGCCGGCGACAGGGAGGTGACATGGATATGCTGATGCAACAGGTGCGGGACGGGATCGCGTCGTGCGGCTTCTCCTTCATCGCGGCACCCGACATGCAGGTTCTGCTCGGCGAGGCCGGCATGGCGGATTGGGACGGCTTCAGCAGCAGCTGGGACGACCTGGGCCTCGACCTCTACATGGCGGACGGTGGTCGTTACCGGCGGCGGCGCCATGCCGCCTTTGCCCTTTCGGCCGGGGATATCCGGCGCAAGCCGCACCAGCCCCATTACCAGAGCCGCGATTACAATCCGCTCAACGGCGGGATCGAACGCTGGTTCGAGCCGGTCACCTACGGGATCGCGGCGCACCCCGCCCTGCGTGCGATCCTGGCGACCAGCTTCGCCCTGTTCGATCCGTTGACGCCGCCGGACGTCCGTCCCGACGTCTGGCACACGGAGGTTCATCAGTTCCGCATCGAGGCGCGCGCGGGCGAGGCCGCCCAACCGACCCCCGAAGGCATGCATCGGGACGGTGTCGACTGGGTCCTGGTGATGCTGATCCGGCGCGAGAACATCGCAAGCGGCACCACGACGATCCACGACCTCGATGGCCGACCGCTGGGAAGCTTCACCCTGCGCCATCCGCTGGAGTCGGCGGTGCTGAACGACGCGCGGGTGTTCCATGGCGTGACGCCGGTGGAGCCAGCCGACCCGGACCGGCCCGCCTTCCGTGACGTTCTCGTGGTGACCATGCGTCGCCCGTGATTGCGCCGTTCGCTCCGGCCTTTCAGCGTACTGCCGCCGGCGTCGCCTTCGGGAACAGGACGAAGGCCGCCAGCGCAGCCACGGCCGCCGCCAGCCACACCCCGCTCCAGTTCGCCCGTTCCAGGACGTGAGGGATCGCCAACGGGGCGAGGAAGTAGGCGCCGAAGGCAAAGGTGTTGCCGAGGCCGAGAGCCGTGCCGGTGTGCGCGATGCCCGCAATGCTGGCAAGTTCGGTGAAGGCGATGCCGTGCCAGCTGGACGCGACGATCCCGCCGGCGACCAGGGCGACGACCACCGCCGCCACAAGCGCTCCGCCGGACTCCGGCAGGGCGGTGTCGATCGCGACGAAGCCGGCCAGCACGCAGTAGACGATGGCCGTCAGCAAGGCGCATGCCTTGAGGAACGGCCGCCGGTTGCGGCGACGGTCGGTAAAATGGCCGCTCCAAACACGGACGACGGCTGCGCCAAGCTGAATCGCCACGATGCTGGCGCTCACCGCGGCGGTGCCGAGATGACCGACATCGTTCAGAAAGATCGCCGCGAAGGTCACGACCGCCACCTGCGGAATGCACAGCGCGCCGACGCCGAAGACCGTTTTCCAAACCTGCCCGTTGCGCAGCGGTCCCTTTCCGGACATCTGCGAAGCGGTCCCTGCCGGCATCGTCGCCGCCATCACAGAAGGTTCGCTCACCCACAGCCACACGAACCCCGTGGTGGCGAGGCAGAGCGCCGCCAGCGTGCCGTAGACTCCCTGGAATCCGACGCCGTCGGCGAGCGGCGGAAGAATCAGCGCGCCGGCGGCACCGCCGGCCGGCAATGCCATCTGCCGGACACTCATGGCGAAGCCCCGCTCGCCTTCACCGAACCATGCCATGACCGCCCGCCCGCTCGACCCGTTCAGGCTGCCGCCGATCATGCCGACCAGCAGGAAGGCGCCTGCGAGGAACGTTGTGGACGGAATGCGGCCCGGCACCGGCGATAGCAGCAGCGCCATGAGCGCCAGCACCAAACCGGTCAGGCCGAGCCCCGTCAGCAGCACCTTGCGGTCGCCCCAGCGGTCGGTCAGCATCCCCCACAGCAATTCGCTGACGGCGACCCCCAGCCCCATGGCCCCGATCACCAGCCCCAGATCGGTCGCCGCCAGCCCGTAATCGGCCCGCATGGAAACGGCTGTCGCCGGAAGTCCCGTCAAGGCCGCGGCAAAGCTGCCGTTGGCGGCCACGCCAACCCCCAGCACCTTCCAGCGATGGGGGTCCTTGCCGGTGGCCTTGTCGGTGGAATCCCTGCCGGCGCCATTGTCGCAGATATCTCGCAATGAGGCCCGTCGGGCCCGTTCGTCACTGGTCGTCGTCATGTCCGGAAGCCTCGATGTCGCTTGTGCTTGCCTCCTTGCTGATACCGCGTCACAATCATTCTGATAATCAGGATTATCTATACATTCGATCCCGAAAATCAGGATTGTTGGCCGTGAGCAAAGTGATCTTCGATCTCGACGTGCTGCGCAGCTTCGTCACCGGCATGGACCTCGGCAGTTTTGCCAAGGCCGCGGACCGGCTGGGCCGCTCGACTTCGGCGGTGAGCGCACAGATCAGGAAGCTCGAGGAACAGGCCGGCATGGCGATTTTCCGCAAGGCGGGTCGGGGCCTTGCGCTGACCGAGGCGGGGGAAACCATGCTCGCCTACGCCCGGCGCCTGCTCGACCTCAATGACGAGGCGGTCACCGCTCTTCACGGCATGACGTCGGAAGGGTGGCTGCGGGTCGGCATGCAGGAGGATTTTGCGGAAAAGCTGTTGCCGGCGGCGCTCGGCCGCTTTGCCCGCGCGCATCCCAAGGTCCGTATCGAGGCGCGCCTAGGCCGCAACAACGACCTGCTCGACCGGGTGGCGCGGGGACAGCTGGACTTCGCCCTCGCCTGGGACAACGGATCGGCGGCGCCGTTCAAGACGGATATCGCCACTCTTCCCGTCCGCTGGATCGCGCCCGGCACCGGCATGGCGATACCAACATCCGAGGACGGAGCGCTGCCGCTGGTATCCTTTGATGACGGCTGCTGGTTCCGGAGCGTCGGCACTGCTGCGCTCGACCGTGCCGGCCGGGCATGGCGCATCACGCTGACAAGCCCCAGCCTTTCAGGATTATGGGCCGGCGTCGAAGCAGGGCTGGGACTCACCCTCCGAACGTCGATCGGCCTGTCGTCCGGCGTCCGCGTGTTGGAGGAAGGGACCAACGGCCTACCTCCGCTTCCCTCGATAAGCCTCGCGATCTACCGGAAGGATGCGACGCTCGATCCTGTGGCGGAAAGGCTGATCGACATCGTCACGGATGGCGTGCGGGACCTTACCTGACGAAATGCCGCAGACGCCACGGTTGACCGTCAACCGGCTGCGCAACTACCATACCAGCAACTGGAATGGTAGTATGCAACGCCACGAACGGTCCCGAAGCGGCACCGCTCCCGACGATGGCCGGACTGCTCCAGGAAACAGTGCTGAAACGTGCGCCCGCCGCCCGGTGGTGCCGCGGGAATCCTGGATAACCAATTCCCGCGCCCGGCCATCGGTGCGCCCGAACATTGGGCCAAGGCATTCGATGGACCGAATCCGGTGCGCAGATCCTGCGCAGTGACCGGCGGCGGCGTGCGTCCTGGCTGGAGATGCCAATCATGAGCGAACAGTTTATTGCCGACGCCCCACCCGGCCAGTCGGCGGAACCGGCCCGTAAGGCCGGCGGCTTCGGCAACGCGGCGGGCAAAGCGGCGGTCACGGTAAGCAAGACCATCGGCCGCTACCGCTGGACCATCTGCGGCCTGCTCTTCTTCTCGACCACCATCAACTATATGGACCGGCAGGTGCTGGGCCTGCTGAAGTCCACGCTGATGGGCGACATGGGCTGGACCGAGTCCGACTATGGCGACATCGTCGCCGCCTTCTCGCTGGCCTACGCCTTCGGCTATGTCGGCTGCGGCCGGCTGATGGACAAGGTCGGCATCCGCATCGGCCTGCCGGCGGCCGTCGCCGGCTGGAGCTTCTTCGCCTGCATCCATGCCCTGATGGGCAGCGTCCTTGGCTTCAAGGTGGCGCGCGCCGGCCTCGGTCTGACCGAAGGCGGCAATTTCCCGGCCTCGATCAAGGCGGTGTCGGAGTGGTTCCCGGCCAAGGAACGGGCGCTCGCCACCGGCATCTTCAACGCCGGCTCCAACGTCGGCGCGGTCGTGGCGCCGATCCTGGTGCCGATCCTGCTCGCCCTCTATGGCTGGCAGGCGGCCTTCCTGGTCACCGGCGGCATCGGCTTCTTCTGGGTCATCGCCTGGCTGCTGATCTACCGCAAGCCGGAGGAGCATCCGAAGCTGACGGCCGAAGAACTGGCCTATATCCGCAGCGATCCCGTCGAGCCGCAGGAGAACATTCCCTGGATCAAGCTGCTGACCTATCGCGGCACCTGGGCGAACATCGCCGGCACCTGCTTCTCGGCTCCCGTCTGGTGGTTCTACCTGAACTGGGTTCCCGGCTTCCTGAATAAGCAGTATGGCGTCAACCTGTTCGGGGCGATGCTGCCGCTGATCATCATCTACACCATGGCCGATTTCGGCAGCATCGGCGGCGGCTGGTTCTCCTCCCACCTGATCAAGCGCGGCGTGAAGCCCCTGCGCGCCCGCAAGCTGACCTTTCTAGTCTGCGGCCTGTGCGTGCTGCCGGTGTTCTTCGCCTCGACCGTGTCCAACATGTGGCTGGCCGTTCTGCTGATCGGCATCGCCGCCTCCGCCCACCAGGGCTATTCGGCCAATGTCTACACCATCGTGTCCGACACCATGCCGCGCAACGCGGTGGGATCGGTGGTCGGCATCGGCGGCTTCTGCGCCTATTTCGTCGGCATGTTCGTGTCGATGGGCGTCGGCCGCCTGCTGGACGCCACCAACGGCAACTATCAGGTGCTGTTCGGCATCGCGTCGGTGCTCTACCTCGTCGGTCTGGCGATCATGCATCTGATCCTGCCGAAGACCGGATCGGGCAAGACCCCGGCTGGGATCGAAGTCTGACCTCGCCTGAACTCCGCCTCACCACTCCGGGGCGCCCCGCCCCGGAGTCCTCACCAGCGACCAACAGTCTTACCGAATGACGGTGCACCGGCCACCCGCACTGCCCCCTTGAGGCAGCGGACAGGGAGACCGCAGCGACCGCAGCGAACCGGAGCCCATCATGCCCGACGCGAACACCGCCCTGCTGGCGGCCCGTCCTTCACGAACCCGCCTATCCACAGACAGCCTCGACCGCCTGGCCCCGGCCATCGGGCGTCCCGCCTACGACCGCGCCGCGGTGACGCCGGGCATCGTTCATATCGGCCTCGGCGCCTTCTGCCGCGCCCATCTCGCCACCTACACCGATGACGTGCTGGCGACCGGCGACCGGAACTGGGGCATCGTCGGCGTCGATCCGCTTTCCCCCGCGATCCGCGACGCGCTGAAGCCGCAGGATTGCCTCTACACCCTGCTGGTGCGCGAGGAGAACCGCGACCGGCTGCGCATCGTCGGCTCCTTCCTCGACGCGCTGGCGACCGACGACCAGCTGGACGACGTGCTGGCCCTGATGGCGAAGCCGGAAATCCGGATCGTCACGCTGACGGTCACGGAAAAGGGCTATTGCCAGGACGCCGCCACCGGTTCGCTGGACGAGGCGCATCCGCTGGTCCGCGCCGACCTTGCCGACCCCGCCAACCCGCGCAGCGTCCCCGGCCTGCTGGCAGAAGCGATCCGCCGCCGCCGCGCCGCCGGGGTGCCACCCTTCACCGTGCTGGTCTGCGACAACCTCGCCCAGAACGGCATCAAGGTACGCGGCATCGTCGTGCGCTATGCCGAGTTGTGCGATCCGGAGCTTGCCGCCTACATCGCCGGGCAGGTCAGCTTCCCCTGCACGATGGTCGACCGCATCACCCCCGCCACCCAGGACGCCGACCGCGTCACGGTGGAGGAAGCCACCGGCTGCGGCGATGCATGGCCGGTGGTGAGCGAGCCGTTCAAGCAGTGGGTGATCGAGGACCGCTTTCCGCTCGGCCGCCCGGCTTGGGAAAAGGCCGGCGCCATCCTGGTCGAGGACGTCCATCCGTTCGAGCTGATGAAACTGCGCTGCCTGAACGGTGCCCATTCGCTGCTGGCCTACCTGTCGGTGATCGCCGGGATCGAGACCATCGCCGACGCCATGGCCGACCCGCAGTTGCCGGCCGTCATGCGCCGTCTGTGGGAATGCGACCTCATCCCCACGCTGCCGCCGGTGCCGGGAACCGACATCCCCGCCTATACCGCGGCGCTGGAAGCGCGCTTCCGCAACCCCGGCATCCGCCACCGCACGATCCAGATCTCGTCGGACGGCTCGCAGAAGCTGCCGCCGCGCCTGCTGGAGCCGGCGCGCGAGCTGTTCGCCGCCGGCAAGGTTCCGGCAGTGATCCCGCTGGCCGTCGCCGCCTGGATGCGCTTCCTGCTGGAACAGGACGAAGCCGGCTCCGCCTACACCGTCGCCGACCCGCTTGCAGCGGCCCTGACCGGCATTGCCCGCGCCCACCGCAGCGATGCCAGCGCTCTGGCGGCCGCCCTGTTCGCCATCGAGGACATCTTCGCACCGGAACTGGTGGCGGAAGCCGCCTTCCGCACTGCGGTCGTCCGGCATCTCGACAGCCTGATGAGCGTCGGCGTCGCCAAGACGCTGGCCGCCTTCCTCGCCGCCTCATGACTTTCGGCGGCCATCAACCCCGCCAACGCACCCGAATTTGAAAGGACCCCATCATGCAGGAAACCTGGCGCTGGTTCGGCCCGGACGATCCCGTCACTCTGGAAAAGGCCCGTCAGGCCGGTGCGACCGGCATCGTCACGGCGCTGCACCACATGAATCAGGGCAGCGTCTGGACGCCTGAAGAAATCCAGAAGCGCCGTGCCATGATCGAAGCTGCCGGCCTGACCTGGGCGGTGGTGGAAAGCATCGGCGTCGGCGAGGAGATCAAGACCCGCACCGGCGACTTCCGCACCAAGATCGACAATTACAAGCAGTCGATCCGCAATGTGGCCCGCGCCGGCATCCCGGTGATCTGCTACAACTTCATGGTCATCACCGACTGGAGCCGGACCAACCTGATGCACCGGCTGCCGAACGGCGGCTATGCCCTGCGCTACGACAGCGTCGATTTTGCCGCCTATGACCTGTTCGTGCTCAAGCGCCGCAATGCGGAGGCCAGCTACGACCCCGCGCACATCGCCGCCGCCAAGGCGCGGTTCGAGGCGATGACGATCGAGCAGGTCGCCGAACTGGAACGCAACCTGATCGACTGGCTGCCGGCCCGCGACTTCGCCTATGACCGCGACAGCTTCCGCGGCATGCTGGAGCTGTATCAGGAGATCGGCGTGGAGGATCTGCGCGCCAACCTGATCGAGTTCCTGCGCGAGATCACGCCGGTCGCGGAAGAGGAAGGGGTGCGGCTGTGCATCCACCCCGACGACCCGTCCTTCCCCATCTTCGGGTTGCCGCGCGTCATGTCCACCGCGGAGGATGTCCGGGCGCTGTTCGACGCCGTGCCGCAGGAGGCCTGTGGCCTGACCCTGTGCACGGGCTCCTTCGGGTCCAACCCGAAGAACGATCTGGTGGCGATGGCGAAGGAGTTCGCCCCGCGCATCCATTTCGTCCATCTGCGCAACACCACGCACGAGCCCGACGGCTCCTTCTACGAGGCCGACCATCTCGGCGGCGACACGGACCTGATCGGCGTGGCTGCGGCGATGATCGACGAGGAGGCCCGCCGCAAGGAGATCGGCCGTGCCGACGCCCAAATCCCGATGCGCCCCGACCACGGCCATCTGCTGGGCGATGATATCGGCCAGACGATGAACCCCGGCTATTCCTTCGTCGGGCGTTTGAAGGGTCTGGCCGAACTGCGCGGCGTCATGCGCACCATCGAAGCCTTCCGCGAAAAGCGGGTGGCGTGACCGGTGGCGGGGCCCCTCTCCAGTGCGGGGCGAGGGGCCCCGCCATCCGGGCGCGGATGGTCGTCTCCGCAGTCATGCGCCCTCTCCCTCCCCGGCCTTCCGCCGGGCGGCCAGAGCCAGCATCAGCCCGCGGTCGCGCTCGGCCTCCAGCGTGGCTACGGAGCGGCCGGCGGCTTCCCGCGCGATGCCGTCGACCAGCAGCCGGCAGACTTCGGGCGTCAGGCTCGGGGTGCCGAGAGTCGCCCAGCGCCGTTCCTGGCTCGGCCCCAGATGGTCGAGGTAATGGGCGATGCCGCCGGGCCCGCCGCCCAGGTGATAGGCCATGTGGGCGCCGATCACCGACCAGCGCAGGCCGGGACCATGCACGAGCGCGGCATCGACCTCGGCGACATCGGCGATGCCCTCCGCGACGATGTTCACCGCCTCGCGCCACAGGGCGGAGGCCAGACGGTTGGCGATGTGACCCACCGCATCCTTCTTCAACGTCACCGTCACGCGGCCGACGCTGCGGTAGAAGGTCTCGGCCCGGCCCAGCGTCTCCGCATCGCCGGCGAACAGTTCGACCAGCGGCATCAGATGCGGCGGATTGAAGGGGTGGGCCGTGATGAAACGGTCACGCCGCGCCACGCCCGCCGCCAGATCGGTCCAGGTCAGTGAAGAGGTGCTGCTGGCGATCACCGCGTCGGGCGCAGCCGCAGCCTCCACCTCCGCATAGAGCGCATGCTTGATGGCGGCCTTCTCGGGCGCGTTCTCCTGAATCCACGCGGTGCCCCGGACAGCCTCGGCGACCGATGACGCGACGGACAGGCGGCCCGGCCGGTCCGCCGTGGCCCCGAGCGCCCGCAATTGCCCGAGCAACGGCTCCACGCGTTCCGGCAGGGCGGCCAGCACGCCGCCGTCGGGATCCCAGGCGACCACATCCAGCCCATGGGCCAGAAACAGCGCCGACCAACTCTGCCCGATCAGCCCGCAGCCAAGAACAGCAACGGACGAGATCGGCGGCGGGGATGACGGCATTGGGAACTCTCCTGCGCGGTGATGTCGGATATGGAAACGCGGTGCGGCCGGAGTTGGACTTCGCCCATCCCCTGCATCATTAAGATGCATCATACAGCAAAAGCATGCAGGAGAAAGAACGGGCTGGAACCGGGCGACGCCGTGTGGGAGCGTCGCCCGGTTCCAACCCGTTCTTCATGGCCGTCTTTTCGACCGGCGCGCTTCGGCCTCGCCGCCCGGATACGTCAGTGGCTGATCATCCACGGCCTTGCGGTGGGGAAGCCCTTCGCACCGTCCGCGGTCCGCAGCACCGATCGCTCCTTCTTGCCGCCGCCGCCGCCACACCCGCAGCCGGGGCCGTGCTTGTGCACCGGTCCGACCTCCGACAGCAGTTTCGGCCGGTCGGCGCTGCGTTCGTTGGTGGAATGCGCCGTCCGGGTTGCTGCCGACAGGGTGGAGAAGGCCGGCGCCATGCGGATCACCCGCCGCGACGGAGTCTCGCACCAGGGACAGGGTTGCGGCAGGCTGCTTTCCGCCATCGGCCGCATTTCGGTGAAGTCGCCGCAGGTCGGGCATTCATAGTCGTACATCGGCATGGCGTGGCCTCCTTCCCCTGGCGGTTACACGCGGTCCGGTGCGATGGGCATGTCGATGTCGCCGCTGATGAACTTCGTCGGCCCGTCGGCGTTCGGGCTGATGTCGAAGTCGAAGATCTGCGTCGGCAGGAACAGGGTGGCGCAAGCGTTGGGCACGTCGACGACGCCGCTGATGTGGCCCTGCACCGGTGCCGTGCCGAGGATCGAATAGGCCTGGGCGCCGGAATAGCCAAACTTCTTCAGATATTCGATGGCGTTCAGGCAGGCTTGGCGATAGGCGACATGGACATCCAGATAATGCTGCTCGCCCGCCTCGTCGACCGAGATGCCCTCGAAGATCAGATAGTCGTTGTAGGTCGGGACGATGGGGCTGGGCTTGAAGATCGGGTTCTTGATGCCGTATTTCGCCATGCCGTCCTTGATCAGGTTCACCTTCAGATGCGCCCAGCCCGCCATTTCGATGGCGCCGCAGAAGGTGATCTCGCCGTCGCCCTGGCTGAAATGCAGGTCGCCCATCGACAGGCCTGCGCCCTTCACATAGACCGGGAAATAGATGCGCGAGCCGCGCGACAAATCCTTGATGTCGCAGTTGCCGCCATGTTCACGCGGCGGCACGGTGCGGGCGCCTTCCGCCGCCGCCTTGTCGCGCGCGTCGCCCTTCAGCCGGCCCATATGGGCGGTCGGCGCGTAGGGCGGGTTGGCGAGGCCGGGCACGCGGGTCGGGTTGGTGTCGATCAGCGCCTGCTCGCGCTTGTTCCACTTGGCCAGCAGGTCGTGCGACGGCAGGCAGCCGATCAAGCCGGGGTGGATCAGCCCGGCAAAACGCACGCCAGGGATATGGCGCGACTTGGTGAACATGCCTTCGAAGTCCCAGATGGATTTCTGGGCCAGCGGAAAATGCTCCGTCAGGAAGCCGCCGCCATTCTGCTTGGAAAAGAATCCGTTGAAGCCCCATTGCTGCTGCGGGAAAGCGCCGATGTCGAGCAGGTCGACGACCAGCAGGTCGCCCGGCTCCGCCCCTTCGACCCCGACCGGGCCACTGAGGAAATGCACCTGGCTGAGATCGACATCGCGCACGTCGGCGGCATCGTCGTCGTTTTTGATCTGGCCGCCGGTCCAGTCGTAGCATTCCAGGATGAAATCATCGCCCGGCTTCACCGTCACCGCCATCGGGATGTCCGGGTGCCAGCGGTTGTGGATCATGTCGTTTTCATAGGGAGTCTGTGACAGATCGACCTTGATCAGGGTGTCAGCCATGGGTTGCTCTTCCTTTTTGTGGACTGATTTCAAGGGAGTGGGAGTAGCGGCGCATCACACAGACAGCAGCCGGGCGACCTTGGCCTCGTCGATGGCGCCGCGGCTGTCCTCGTGGACGATCTCGCCGTTCTCGATCACCAGAACCCGGTCGGCGATGTCGAGCGCGAAGCTCAGCACCTGTTCCGATACGATGATGCTCAGCCCCTTCTCGTCGCGGATGCGGCGGAGCGTGCGGGCCATCTCACGGATGATCGACGGCTGGATGCCTTCGGTCGGCTCGTCCAGCAGCAGAACCTTGGGCTTGGTCGCCAGCGCGCGGGCGATGGCGAGTTGCTGCTGCTGGCCGCCCGACAGGTTGCCGCCGCGCCGGCCCTTCATCTCCAGCAGCACCGGGAACAGCTCGTAGAGATCGCCGGGAACGCTGCGCCCGCCATGCACGCTCAAGCCGGTCTCTATGTTCTCCTGCACCGTCATGGTCGGGAAGATCATGCGGCCCTGCGGCACATAGGCGACGCCCTTCGCCACCCGCTCGTAGCTTTTCAGGCCGGTGATCTCGCTGTCGCCGATGCGGATGGCGCCGGAGCGCGCCGGCACGATCCCCATCAGCGACTTCATCAGCGTCGTCTTGCCCATGCCGTTACGGCCCATGATGGCGACGATCTCGTTGGGCGCCACCGTGAAGTCCAGCCCGTGCAGGACCTCGCTCTCGCCGTAGGACACACGGAGTTGATTGACGGACAGCATCTGTTGATCCCCCGCTCAATGGCCCAAATAAATCAATGGCCCAGATAGACTTCGACGACCTTGGGATCGGTCTTCACCCGCTCCATGCTGCCTTCCGACAGGATCTTCCCCTGGTGCAGCACGGTGACGCGGTGGGCGATGTCCTCGACGAACTTCATGTCGTGCTCGATCACCAGCACCGAGCGGTTCCGGATGATGCGGTTCAGCAGTTCGGCGGTCTTCTTGCGTTCGTTGACGCTCATGCCGGCCACCGGCTCGTCCAGCATCAGCAGTTCGGGGTCCTGGATCAGCAGCATGCCGATCTCCAGCCATTGCTTCTGGCCGTGGCTGAGATACTCGGCGCGCTGGTCGAGATGGTCGGCCAGGAAGATCATCTCGGCGATCTCCGCCACCCGCTCGCGCACCGCGGCATCGCGCTTGAAGGCGAGCGCGCCGAACACCGTGCGGCCACGCGGGTAGGAGATCTCCAGATTCTCGAACACCGTCAGGTCGTCGTAGATCGACGGGTTCTGGAACTTGCGCCCGACGCCGGCCTTGACGATCTGATGCTCCTTCATTGCCGTCAGTTCCCGGTTGCGGAACTTGATGGAGCCGCCGGACGCCTTGGTCCGCCCGCAGATAAGGTCGAGCACCGTGGTCTTGCCGGCACCGTTCGGGCCGATGATGACGTGGATCTCATTGCTGTCGACGTAGAAGGACAGGTCGTTGACCGCCTTGAACCCGTCAAAGGACACGGTCAGCCCTTCGACCGCCAGCAGGTAATCGGTGGGGTTTGCCATGGGATCCGTCCCTCCTCAGTCGGCGGCGGTGTGGGGCGGGATGATCGGCGCGCCGGCGGCGGCTCCGCCCGATCGGCGGGCGGTCAGCCGGCGCAGATGCGGGGCGATGAATTGCTGGTAGAGGCCGGCCAGCCCGTTGGGGAACACCATCACCACGCCGATGAACAGCGCGCCCATGGCGAACAGCCACAGCTCCGGAAAGCTTTCCGACAGCATCGTCTTGGCCCAGTTGACCAGCAGCGTGCCGTACACCGCGCCCAGCAGCGACAGCCGCCCGCCGACCGCGCAGTAGATGACCATCTCGATCGACGGCACGATGCCGACGAAGGACGGCGACATGAAGCCGACCTGCAGCGTGAACATCGCCCCGCCCACCGCCGACAGCGCCGCGGCGAAGCAGAAGACGAAGATCTTGAAGTTGGCGACGTCATATCCGGAGAAACGGACCCGGTCCTCCTTGTCGCGCAGCGCCACCAGGATGCGGCCCAGCTTGGAGCGGCGGACGTAGAGGCACAGCAACAGGCAGCCGATCAGCAGCGCCGCGTTGACGAAGTAGAGCACCAGCTTCGCGTCGTCGGTGCGGATGTCCCAGCCCTTCAGCGTTCGCAGGTCGGTGATGCCGTTGATGCCGCCGGTGTAGCCCTGCTGGCCGACGATCAGGATGGTCAGGATGGCGGCGAAGGCCTGGGTGATGATGGCGAAATAGACGCCGCCGACCCGCCGCTTGAACATCGCCAGCCCGACGATGAAGGCCAGCAGCGCCGGAACCGCCACCACCGCGACGATGGAGAAGGACAGGCTGTGGAACGGCTCCCAGAACCAGGGCAGCGCCTTCAGCTGGTTCCAGTCCATGAAATCGGGGATGCCCGGCGTGGACTGGATCTTGGTCGCTTCCGGGCTGGAGGCCTCCAGCTTCAGGAACATCGCCATGCAATAGCCGCCGATGCCGAAGAAGATGCCCTGCCCCAGCGACAGGATGCCGGCGCTGCCCCAGCACAGCACGAGGCCGAGCGCCACGAAGGCGTAGGTCAGGTACTTGCCGACCATGTTCAGCCGGAAGATGTCGAGGCCGAGCGGCAGGACGATCACCAGCAAGGCGGCCAGCAGCAGGATGCCCGCGATGTCGCCGTCGATGCGCCAGAAACTGCGCCCGAAAAGGTTGCTTTGAGGGGTGCGCGTCATGGTGATTGTCTCCTCAGCGGCGGACTTTGAGGACGAACAGGCCCTGCGGGCGCAGCATCAGGATCACGACGACGGTCAGCAGGGTCAGGACCTTGGCGGTCGAGCCGCTGAGGAAGAACTCCATCGTCGACTGCGCCTGGCTGATGGTGAAGGCGGACGCGATGGTGCCGATCAGGCTCTGGGCGCCGCCGAACACCACCACCAGGAAAGTGTCGACGATGTAGAGCTGGCCCGATGTCGGGCCGGTGGAGCCCACCATGGTGAAGGCACTGCCGGCCACCCCGGCGATGCCGCATCCGAGCCCGAAGGTGTAGCGGTCGACCTTCTCGGTGTTGATGCCGACGGCGCCGGCCATCACCCGGTTCTGCATCACCGCCCGCACGCCCTGGCCCCAGCGCGAGCGGAACATCACGGCGTAGATCACGACGGTGATGGCGATGGTCAGGCCCATGACGAACAGGCCGTTGATCGGCACCTCGATGGTGTCGGTGACGGCGACCGACCCCATCAGCCAGTCGGGCAGCACCACGCCGACCTCGCGGGCGCCGAAGACGGAGCGGAAGACCTGCTGCAGGATCAGGCTCAACCCCCAGGTCGCCAGCAGCGTGTCGAGCGGACGGCGGTAGAGGAAGCGGATCATCCCCCATTCCACCAGCATGCCCAGCGCCCCGCTGGCGACGAAGGCCAGCGCCATGGCGATGAAGAAATAAGCCGGGAAAAGCGCCGGCGCGTAACTGGAAATGAAATTCGAGCAGAGATAGGTCACATAGGCGCCGAGGATCATGAATTCCCCGTGCGCCATGTTGATGACGCCCATCTGCCCGAAGATGATGGCGAGGCCAAGCGCCATCAGCACGAAAACGGAAAACAGGATGAGACCGGCGAATCCCTGCATGGCAAAGATCGACCCGAGCTCGGCCAGGCTGTAGCCCTCGAACATGATGGGTACTCCTGTGCGGTGATGCGGCGGAGTGCGGAAGCGGATGCCCCCTCCCCGACCCTCCCCCGCTCTCGCGGGAGAGGGAGTAAGCGCGAGAGCGGCGGCAGTCCCCTCTCCCGCGAGAGCGGGGGAGGGTTAGGGAGGGGGCAATGCCTACCGACGCGGCGTTAGCTCCACCCCTTACTGGTAGCCCTTCGGGAACGGGTTCGGCTCGATCAGGTCCGCCGTCTCATAGACCATGTCGAACTGCCCGTCGGTGCGGGCGCGGCCGACGCGGGTCTTGCTCCACAGGTGATGGTTCTCGTGGATACGGACATAGCCTTCCGGCGCGCCGGTGAACTCGATGCCGGGGGAGGCGGCGGCGATCTTGTCGATGTCGAAGCTCTTGGCCTTCTCCGCCGTCAGCTTCCACAGCCAGGGGCCGAGATAGGCGGCCTGGGTCACGTCGCCGATGACGCTTTCCCCGCCCCACATCTTCTTGAAGGCGGCGACGAACTTCTCGTTGTTCGGGTTCTTCAGCGACTGGAAATACTTCATGCAGGCATAGGCGCCGGCGATGTTCTCGCCGCCGATGCCCAGCATCTCGTCCTCGGTGACGGAGATGGTCATCAGCGTCTGCTTGTTCAGGTCGATGCCGGCGGCCTTCAGCTGCTTGTAGAAGGCGACGTTCGACCCGCCGACGACCGAGGCGTAGATCACGTCCGGCTTGGTCAACTTGATCTTGTTGATGACCGAATTGAACTGGGTGTGGCCCAGCGGGAAATACTCCTCGCCGACCACCTTCTGCCCGTGCATCTCGATGTGCTTGCGGGCGATCTTGTTGGAGGTGCGCGGCCAGATGTAATCGGAGCCGATCAGGAAGAAGGTCTTGGCCTTCTTCTCATTCGACACCCAGTCCAGACCGGCCAGGATCTGCTGCGTCGCTTCCTGTCCGGTGTAGATGACGTTCTTCGACTGCTCCAGCCCCTCATAGAAGGTCGGATAATAGAGCATGCCGTTATACTGCTCGAACACCGGCAGAACCGCCTTGCGCGAGGCCGAGGTCCAGCAGCCGAACACCGCCGCCACCTTGTCCTCGACCAGCAGCTTTCGCGCCTTCTCGGCGAAGGTCGGCCAGTCGCTGGCGCCGTCCTCCTGGATAACCTCGATCTTGCGGCCCAGCACCCCGCCCATTTCGTTGATCTGGGCGATGGCCAGCTTTTCGGCCTGCACCGATCCGGTTTCGGAGATCGCCATGGTGCCGGTGGTGGAATGCAGGATGCCGACCTTCACCGTGCCGTCGGTGACCGCCAGCTTCGTGGTGTTGACGGCGTCGGTCGGCAGCGCCTGGGCCAGCGCGCCGCGCGGCAGCAGCGCCACGGCCGGCAAAGCCGCCATGCCAAGGAGGAGCTTGCGGCGGAGCGGCGACGGAACGCCGCCGATGGTCTTGTCCGCATCCATCTTGTCAGAGGACATGAAACCTCCTGATGTTGGCCATTGTCGCCTTGCAAAAGCCGTCCGCGATCCGGACGCGGCCTTTTTGAAAGGCGGTATTTTTGGGGGGAGTTGGCGGAGCGATCCGCGACTGGACGACCCGATGGTTGGCCGAACGGTGCGGCGCAGCAATACGTGGATTTGCGTATAGGGGTGCCGGAGCGCAAATCGCTATAAACTTACGGCAGTCTGGATTCGGCTCACCACTCGCAACTACCCGAGAGCGAGTTGAACACGCGTGTTCTCTCGCAGACAACACCAGTCCTTTGGCTTTGTTGTTCGACGGATTTATTCCTGACAGACTGACGAAGGAATGGGCTTTACTATGGAAGCGTCACAGAAACGGAATTTACGGACTGTACGTAACACCAGCTGATTTTCAGGAGGGCGAATGGGGCCGATGGCGGGGCGCCAGAGGGTGGTCGCGGTGCGGCGGACCTACAACAGGTGGGTCGCCAACCAGACGCTGGAGGATTACGCGCTGCGCTTCACCGCGCGCAAGGCACGGCGCTGGTCGCCGACGCGCGTTGCCAACACGGCACTCGGTTCGATCTCCTTCCTGGCGCTGGAGGCCATAGGCGGGGCGATCACGCTGAATTACGGCTTCACCAACGCGCTGTTCGCCATCCTGGCCGGCGCCATCCTGATCTTCGCCAGCGCGCTTCCCATCAGCTACTACGCCAGCAAATACGGCGTGGACATGGATCTGCTGACCCGCGGCGCCGGCTTCGGCTATATCGGCTCCACCATCACCTCGTTGATCTACGCCTCCTTCACCTTCATCTTCTTCGCCATCGAAGCGGCGATCATGGCAACGGCGCTGGAGATGGTGTTCGGCCTGCCGCTGGCCGCCGGCTATGTCGTCAGCTCGCTTCTGGTGATCCCGTTGGTCGCCTACGGCTTCACCGTCATCAGCCGCATCCAGCTGTGGACGCAGCCCTTGTGGCTGGCCCTGCACACCCTGCCCTTCCTGTTCATCGCCATCCAGGACAGCGACGCCTTCACCGCCTGGACCCGCTTCTCCGGCCGGGCAGCGGAGACGGGTGACGGCGGCTTCGACCTGATGCTGTTCGGTGCGGCGGCATCGGTGGTGTTCTCGCTGCTGGCGCAGATCGGCGAGCAGGTCGATTTCATCCGCTTCCTGCCCTACGACCCCGGCGCGACGGGCCGCAAAAAGCTGGGCTGGTGGGCGGCGCTGGTGGCGGCCGGGCCGGGCTGGATCGTCATCGGCACGATCAAGCTTCTGCTGGGCTCCTTCCTGGTGGTGCTGGCGCTGCAGAACGCCGTTCCGCTGGAGCTGGCGGCGGAGCCGACGCGGATGTATCTGGTCGCCTTCCAGTATGTGACGCCGTCGCCGCAGCTGGCGTTGGGCCTGACCGGCCTGTTCGTCGTGCTGTCGCAGCTGAAGATCAACGTCACCAACACCTATGCCGGCTCCATCGCCTGGTCGAACTTCTTCTCGCGCCTGACCCACAGCCATCCCGGCCGGGTGGTGTGGGTGGTGTTCAACGTCGTCATCGGCCTGATGCTGATGGAACTGGGCATCTACAAGACGCTGGAGCCGGTGCTGGGGCTCTATTCCAGTGTCGCCGCCTCGTGGATCGGCGCGCTGGTCGCCGATCTGGTGGTGAACAAGCCTCTCGGCCTCAGCCCGCGCCATGTCGAGTTCAAGCGCGCCCACCTCTATGACATCAACCCCGTCGGCGTCGGCGCCATGCTGCTGGCGACGGTGCTGTCGATGCTGGCCTTCCTGGGGGCGCTGGGGCCGACGCTGAAGGTCTGCGCGCCCTTCCTCGCCTTCGCCACCGCCTTCGCCGCGGCGCCCGCGATCGCCTGGGCGACCCGCGGCCACTACTACATCGCCCGCCGCCCCTTCGACAGCTGGAACGGCGAGGAAGCGATCCGCTGCCGCATCTGCCAGCATGCCTTCGAACCGGACGACATGGCCTTCTGCCCGGTCTATGCCGGGGCGATCTGCTCGCTCTGCTGTTCGCTGGACGCCCGCTGCGGCGACGGCTGCAAGCGCGACGCCCGGCTCGGCGTGCAGCTGCGCCACGCGCTCGACGCCGTCCTGCCGGCGAAGGCCGCGACGGCACTGAAGGCGCGGTTCGGCCATTATCTGGCGGTGCTGCTGATGCTGGGGCTGGCGGTCGGCGCCGTGCTGTCGCTGGTCTATGTCGAGGTCGCCTCGGTCAATGCCGAGGCGCAGGCGCTGATCCGCAGCACGCTGTGGAAGGTCTTCTTCATCCTGATGATCGTCGCCGGCGTCGCCACCTGGCTGTTCGTGCTGGCCCGCGAAAGCCGCAAGGTGGCGCAGGAGGAGACGCGCAGGCAGACCGATTTGCTGATGCAGGAGATCGAGGCGCACGAACGCACCGACGCCCAGCTTCAGAAGGCGAAGGAGGCGTCGGAGGCGGCGAACCTCGCCAAGAGCCGCTATCTGGTCGGCATCGGCCACGAGTTCCGCACGCCCTTGAGCGCCATCTTCGGCTATTCGCAGATGCTGGAGCGCGATCCCGCCATGCCGCCGCACCGCATCGACGCCGTCCGCGTCATCCGGCGCAGCGCGGAGCATCTTTCCGGCCTGCTCGACGGGCTGCTCGACGTGTCGAAGATCGAAAGCGGCCGGCTGCAGCTGAACCGGGGCGAAGTGCGGTTCGGCGAGCTGCTCGACCAGCTGGTCGGCATGTTCCGCCTGCAGGCGGCCGGCAAGGGCATCGCTTTCCGCTTCGAGGCGCCGGAGGACCTGCCGCCGGTCGTCTTCACCGACGAAGGCCGTATCCGCCAGATCCTGATCAACCTGCTGTCCAACGCCATCAAATTCACCGACAGCGGCACCGTCTGCCTGCGCGTGCGCCACCGCAGCCAGATCGCCGAGTTCGAGGTGGAGGACACCGGCCCCGGCATCGCCGCCGGCGATCTCGACCGCATCTTCGAACCCTTCGAACGCGGGTCGGCCGCCAATCCGTTGGTGCCCGGCATGGGCCTTGGCCTGACCATCACCAAGCTGCTGACCGAGGTGATGGGCGGCGAGATCACCGTGACCAGCACGCCCGGCAAGGGCAGCCTGTTCCGGGTGCGGCTGATGATGTCGGCAGCGATGCTGTCCACCGCCGCCGCCCAGCCCGACCATCCGATCCGCGGCTATCGCGGGCCGCGTATGACCGTGCTGGTCACCGACGACGACCTCGCCCACCGCAACCTGCTGGGCGATCTGCTGGCCGAGCTTGGCTTCGCCGTGTTCAAGGCGACCGACGGCCAGAGCTGCCTCGCCCTGGCGGAACTGCACCGGCCCGACATCCTGCTGCTCGACATCTCCATGCCCGGCATGAACGGGCTGGAGGTGGCCAGGCACCTGCGCGCCACCGGCCACGGCGACACCACCATCATCCTGGTGTCGGCCGACACGCGGGAGGACCGCTCCGCCCCCGTTCCCGGCCAGCCGCATGACGGCTTCGTCGCCAAGCCTGTGTCGATCCCGAAGCTGCTGGCCTGTATCGGCCGGCTGCGCGGCATCGAGTGGGAATACGAGACGCCCGCCGGCACCGACGACGGCCCGCCGGTCTTCACCGCGTCGGAACTGCCGCCGCGGCACCACATCGCCGAGCTGATCCATCTCGGCCGCATCGGCTATGTCCGCGGCATGCAGGCCAAGCTGGCTGAGATCGCCGCCGCCCATCCGGAGCTGGATCGTTTCGTCGGCCGCATGCGCGCGCTCGTCAGCAATTACGACCTGAACCAGTATATGGCCGCGCTGGAGGCGGTTTACCGCGATGACAGCCATGATGAAGCCAGCTATGACGAATCGGGCCATGACGATGAAATCCGCAGCCCGACCGCGTGACGTCGTCCTCGTCGTCGACGATTCGCCCGAAGCCCTCAGCTTCCTGACCGACGCGCTGGAAGAGGCCGGGGTGACCGTGCTGGTGGCGCTGGACGGCCGCAAGGCGCTGGCGCTGCTGGAGCAGGTGACGCCCGACGTCATCCTGATGGACGCCATCATGCCGGGACTGGACGGCTTCGAGACCTGCCGCCAGCTGAAGCGCAACAGCCAGGTCGCGCATGTGCCGGTCATCTTCATGACCGGCCTGACGGAAACCGAACATATCCTGAAGGGCTTCGCCGCCGGCGGGGTGGATTACGTCACCAAGCCCATCGTCGCGGAAACGCTGATCGCCCGCATGTACGCCCATCTCGCCAACGCCCGCGTGGCGCAGAGCACGCGGGCGGCGCTGGACGTCACCGGCCGCACCCTGCTGGCCGCCAACCACAAGGGCGAGGTTCTGTGGTGCACGCCGCAGACCACCCGCATGCTGGAGGCGGCCTTCGGCGATGACACGGGAAGCGGGGTGTCCCTGCCGGAGGAGGCGCGGCGCTGGCTGGTGGAGCGTCAGGCCGGCGGCGCCACACGCAAGCCGGACAGCGTGGTGATCGCCACCCTTGCCGACGGCCGCCGCCTGCGCCTCAGCCCGGTCGGGCAGACCGGCCCCGACGAGATCCTGCTGCAACTGGCGGAGGAATCGGGTGCCGGCGAGGACAGACAATTGAAGGACAAGCTGTCCCTGACACCACGGGAAGCCGAGGTGCTGATGTGGGTCGCCAACGGCAAGCCCAACCGCGACATCGCCGAAATCCTCGGCCTCAGCCCACGCACGGTCGACAAGCATCTGGAGCAGATCTATTCGAAGCTCGGCGTCGAGAACCGGGCGGCAGCGGCCGCGATGGCGGTGCGCGCGCTGAACGGCCGGTAGACAGGATCAGGATCACCGTGCGGCATGATCCGAACGGACGCGGGAGAGGAACAGCCCCTCCCCCGCCGCAGACGGTCAATTCCGGGGAAGCTCGGTCGTCGGGATGCCATCGATCGGACATTCCGGCGTGCCGACCGTCGGCCGGGTGAAGGCCTCCACCATGGCCCGCGTACCCTCCGGATCATTGACCCATTGGCGATAGAAGTCGTAGGGACAGGCCGCTTCGCCCTTCACCCCGTCAAGGCTGGCGATCATGCCGGTGTAGCCGCGGTGGACGAGCTTGAAGAGGTGGTTCTCCGACTGGCCGTTCTTACGGAAGTCGCGGATCAGCGTCTTGGACAGCTGGGCGTACTGGATGCCGTACTCCTCCTCTCCGCATTCGCCCAGCGTGCGGCCGTCGAAGCCGACGATGGCGGAATGGCCGAAATAGGAATAGACGCCGTCGAACCCGGCGGCGTTCGCCACGGCGACATAGACATTGTTGGCCCAGGCCATCGCCTTGGCCATCAGCACCTGCTGATCCTTGGCCGGATACATGTAGCCCTGGCAGCGCACGACCAGTTCCGCCCCTTTCATGGCGCAATCGCGCCAGATCTCGGGATAATTGCCGTCGTCGCAGATGATCAGGCTGATCTTCAGCCCCTTCGGCCCTTCCGACACATAGGTGCAGTCGCCGGGATACCAGCCCTCGATCGGCACCCAGGGCATGATTTTGCGGTATTTCTGTACGATCTCGCCCTGATCGTTCATCAGGATCAGCGTGTTGTACGGCGCCTTGTGCGGATGCTCCTCATGCCGTTCGCCGGTCAGCGAGAACACCCCCCACACCTTCGCCTTGCGGCAGGCGGCGGCGAAGATCGCCGTTTCGTCGCCGGGGACGGTGGCGGCGGTTTCGTACATCTCCTTGGAATCATACATGATTCCATGGGTCGAATATTCGGGGAAGATCACAAGGTCGAGGCCGGGCAGACCCGTCTTCATGCCGATCAGCATATCGGCGATCTTCTGCGCATTCTCCAGCACCTCCGCCTTGGTGTGCAGGCGCGGCATCTTGTAATTGACGACGGCGACGCCGACGGTGTCGTTGCTGCTGGTGATATCGCCGTGAATCATCTCGGTCTCCCTGCGTGACGGGACATGGGGCGGCGCGTGAGGAAAGCAGGAGGAACGACCGGCTTCCGCATTGTTTTGGCACGCGTCTTCGTCGTCACCGATCATCGGGGAGCGGCCGATCCACCGGAATACGCGATTCCCCGTATGGCCGATCGGCAGGGCGGATCATTTCATCCAACGCAATAATGAAATGCCAAGGCCGGTCATTCCCGCCGCCATGCGGATGCAGCAATCTGGCGATGGCGAACCATCCCATCCACGGGATCGCTCAACCCATTTCCTGCCCTCTCCTCATCCACCGTCAAGGAACCTGCCATGTCCCGTCCGCCGCTTCCCCCCTTCACCGAAGCATCCGCCATCGAGAAAGTCCGGCTCGCCGAGGACGGCTGGAACAGCCGCGATCCGGCGAAGGTCGCTCTCGCCTACACCGAGGACAGCCGGTGGCGGAACCGCGCCGAGTTCGTGACCGGCCGCGCCGAAATCCAGGCCTTCCTGACCCGGAAGTGGAACAAGGAGCTGGGCTACCGGCTGATCAAGGAACTCTGGGCCTTCGCGGGGAACCGTATCGCGGTGCGCTACGCCTATGAGTATCACGACGACAGCGGCCAGTGGTTCCGCGCCTACGGCAACGAGAACTGGGAATTCGCCGAGGACGGGCTGATGCGCGCCCGGCACGCCAGCATCAACGAACACCCGATCGCGGAGACGGAGCGCAAGTTCCATTGGCCGCTCGGTCGCCGGCCCGACGATCATCCCGGTCTCAGCCATTTCGGCTTCTGACGCCGACATTTGCCGATAGAGGCGGCTGGGCCGTTCCAACGTCCGCCGGCACGCGGAGCAGGCTTGCGACGCCGCCGGCCAGGGTGAGGACGGCCGCCACGGCAAGCCCGATCCGGGGCGCGTCCACCGGGCTGGAAACCAGGGAAAAGAGCAGCGTCATGGTCACCGCACCGGCGGTCTGCCCGACCAGCCTTGCGGTGCCCTGCATCCCTCCGGCCGCGCCGCTGCGCGCCTTGGGCACCGTGAGCAGCATGTTGCGGTTGTTGGGCGTCTGGAACAGGCCGAAACCGAAGCCGCTGATCACCATGAAGGCCAGCAGGGGCAGCGGGTCGCGCTGGAGCGGCCAGAATGCCGACAGGGCGAGTCCGGCGGCGAGCAGCAGGCCGCCGGCGGCGCACAGCCAGCCGGTCGCCAGGCGATCGGAAAGCCGCCCCGCGACCGGCGCCGCGACGGCGGTCGCAAGCGGCCACGGCACCATGAACAGCCCGGCTGTGAAGGCGTCCTGCCCCAACCCGTTCTGCAGGTAGAAGGGCAGCGCCACGGTGCTCGCCATCTGGCCCGTGAAGCAGAGGACGGAGGCGACCACCGACAGGCGGAAGGAGCGCACCTGCAGCAGGTCGAGGGGGATCAGAGGCGCCTCCTGCCCGTGTTCCCGCCGGATCAGGCCGGCAAGGCAGAGCGCCGCGACCAGCAGCAACGCGCTGCCGGCCCCGACCCGTGACGCGAAGGTCTCGGCTCCCATCACCAGTGCCACGAAGAAGCCGGCGTTGAGGACGACGCTGACGGGATCGATCCGGCGCTTCACCCCCTCGACCGCGGGCAACGCGCGCGCCGTCATCAGCACGATGACGCCGATCGGGATGTTGACGGCGAACAGGAACGGCCAGGGAGCGATGGCGAGGATGGCCGCCCCGACGGTCGGCCCTGCCGCCGACGACAGGGCGATGACCAGGGCGTTCCAGCCGATGGCGGCGCCCAGCAGCCGCGGCGGATAAACGAAACGCAGCAGGGCGACGGCGAGCGACATCACCGCGGCGCCGCCCAGGCCCTGCATCAGCCTTGCGACGACCAGCCAGGGAAGCGTCGGCGCCAGGGCACAGCCGGCCGAAGCGGCGGTGAACAGAAGCACGCCGCCGGCGAACACCTTCCGATATCCGAGGCTCTCGCCGAGGGCACCCGCCGGCAACAGCGCGACCACGAGCGCAAGTTGGTAACCGGTGACGACCCAGACGGACCCGGCTGGCGCGACGCCCAGCGTGTCGGCGATGGTCGGCAAGGCGATGTTGACGACGGCGCCATCGAGCACGACGAGCACGATCGCCGTCAGGATGGACGCGACGGCGGCGACGCGACGGAAGCCCGACAGCCCCTCCGACGGTGGGGAAGCGGCCGGCCGGGCGGCAGTGGATTGGGGCATCGCATGTCTCCGGTAAGTCTTGGAGACCAGTATGGCGACGCCGCAACATGGCGGTAGACGCAGCTTATGCAGAGTATTCCTGCATGGAACGCCATGTGTTAACGTTTGGACCCATGGCCGATCCCGATTTCAACCTCCTCGTCGCGCTCGACGCGCTGCTTGCGGAAGGCAGCGTGGTCAATGCCGCCCGGCGGCTCGGTCTCAGCGATTCCGCCATGAGCCGCACATTGGCGCGCCTGCGGGACGCCACCGGGGATCCGCTGCTCGTCCGGGCCGGACGCGGGCTGGTCCCCACGCTGCGGGCCATCCAGCTGCGGGCGCGGGTGCATGATCTCGCCGACGAAGTGCGCGCGGCGCTGCGTCCGGCGGCGGCGATCGACATTGCCGGGCTGGAACGCACCTTCGCCCTGCGCGCCAGCGAGAGCTTCATCGAGGTCTTCGCCGCCCGGCTGGTCAGCCGGGTCACCGCCGAAGCGCCGGGCGTTCTGCTGCGGTTCGCGCCGAGGACGGATCGGGATGCGCAGGCGCTGCGCGATGGACGCATCGATCTGGAGATCGGCGTCCATGCGGAAACCGCGCCCGAGTTGAAGGTGCAGAAGCTGATCGGCGACCGGCTGGTCGGCGCCGTACGGGACGGCCATCCGCTGATGCTGCGGGAGGCGGTGACGGCCGACCGGTATGCCGCCTGCGGCCATGTGGTCACCTCGCGCAGCGGCCGGGCGAGGGATCAGGTCGATGATGCCCTCGCCGCCCTCGGCCTCTCCCGTAAGGTGGTCGCCGTGGTGCCGAGCTTCCCGGCCGCCCTGGCGATCGTCCGCGCGTCGGACCTCGTCGCCCTGGTGTCGGAGCGGCAGGTCGCCTCCGGCATAACCGGGGTTCGTACCTTCCCGCTTCCGGTGCCCATGAAGGACGTCACGGTGACCCAGATGTGGCACCCGCGCCAGGATGCCGACCCCGCCCACCGCTGGCTGCGCGGACAGGTGCTCGCAGCCTGCCGGGGGACGGACGACGGAGCCCCGTCAGGGATGAGTTGCTGGTGAATCGGCCTGCCCTGCCCCTAGCGTCGGGCTACCGGGCGGACGGTGATCTCTCTCGTTGACCCCGACCTCCCGCGGCTGTTCGATGGCGAAGAGGACGGCCCGTCCGATTGCTTCCGGCTCGATCGCGTTGCGGCGGTACTCCACCATCGCCCGTGCGGCCGTTTCGTCGGTGATGGTGTCGGCGAGTTCGGAGCGGGTCACGCCGGGATAGATGCAGGTCGTGCGGATCCTTTCGCTTTCCTGCCGCAAGCCGTCGGTGCGCCGCGCGCCCAGCATCAGGGTGGCGCCGGCCTCGGCAAGGACGCGCGCGGTGGCTTCGCCGATGCCGCTGGACGCGCCGGTGATGAGAACGATCCGGTCGATGGTCACGGCGGTCTCCTGTGGTTCGTTGATTGCGGCGGTCACTGCGCCGTGTAGCCGCCGTCGACGAAGAGCTGTGCGCCGGTGATGAAGCTGGAGGCCGGCGAGGCTAGGAAAGCGATGGCCTCGGCCACTTCCTCCGGACGGCCGATGCGCCCGACCGGGTGGGCGTCGCCGAAGCTCCGCAGCATCTCTCGGCCGTTCTCGACCACGCCCTCCATGATGTCGGTGTCGATGACGCCGGGCAGGACCACGTTGCAGCGGATGCCCCGGCGGCCGTATTCGACGGCGACGATACGGGCCAGCTGCGCCGATGCCGCCTTGGACGAGGCGTAGGCGGCCTGCGTCGGGAAGGCCGTCATCGCCGACAGCGAGGAGTTGATGACGACGGCGCCGCCGCCGCCCTCCTCCATCAGCGCCACCGCGGCGCGGATGGTGACGAAGGCGCCGCGGGCGTTGATCTGGAAGATGCGGTCGTATTCCTCGACCGAGGTCTCGCTCAGCGGCTTGTTCAGGGTCCGCCCGGCATTGCAGACGACGATGTCGAGCCGGCCGAAGCGCTCGCGGGCGAGATCGACCGAGCGCCGCGCAAGCTCCTCGTCGGACACGTCGCCGACCAGCGTGGCGATGTCGGCGGATTCCAGCGACCGGACCTCGTCGGACAGGTCGGACGCGACGATCCGCGCACCACGGGCCCGCAGCAGGTCGAGCACGGCGCGTCCGATGCCGCGGCGGGCGCCGGTCACCAGCGCCACCTTGCCGGTCAGATCATAAGCGCTTGCGGCGTTTGACAGGTTGGTCATTACAGTCTCCATAAATTCGGCGGAGCGATTTGTGCGCCCGCCGTCCATGCCCGGAAGGTGGCATTGGACCGCTGTCGAGATAACTTGCTAAGAATTGAACGGTGTGGTTAGAGCGGCTAACCAATGCAGATCGACCTGAACCTGTTGACCCTGTTCACCGCGGTGGCGGAGACCGGCAATTTCCGTGCGGCGGCGGACCGCCTTGGCGTGACGCGCTCGGCGGTCAGCCAGGGGGTGCAGCGGCTGGAGGCCGCTCTCGGGCAGGCGCTTTTCCTGCGCACCACCCGCAGCGTGCGTCTGACCGAAGCCGGCGAGCGGTTCCTGGCACGGGTCTCCACCCCCCTGGCCGAGATCGCGGGCGCCATCGACGCGGCGTCCGGTTCGGCGGATGAGCCCCGCGGTCTGCTGCGGATCGCCGTCACTTCGATCGCCGAGCGGTTCCTGTCCGGACCGCTGATCGCCTCCTTCAGCGAAGCGTATCCCGGCGTCACGCTCGACGTGACGGTGACGGACCTGGAGTTCGACATCGTCGCCGCCGGCTTCGACGCCGGCGTGCGCCTGGGCGAGGTGATCGAGCGCGACATGATCGCGGTGCCGCTGACCGGCGACCAGCGCCAGATCGCGGTGGCAACGCCGCTTTATCTGGCGCGCCACGGCACGCCGGAGCACCCGCGCGATCTCGTCCGCCACCGCTGCATCGGCTGGCGGCCGCAGCCGGACACCGCACCCTACCGCTGGGAATTCGAGAAGGACGGGCACGCCTTCGACGTCTCGGTCGAGCCGCAGATCACCACCAACGACATGCTGCTGATGCTCCGCACGTCGCTCGCCGGCGCCGGCATCACCTTCGGCATGGAAGAGACGTTCCAGCCCTATCTCGAACGCGGGGAACTCGTCTCGATCCTCGACGACTGGCTACCGCCCTTCGCCGGCTTCTTCCTGTATTTCCCGAGCCGGCGCACGGTGACGCCCAAGCTCCGCGCCCTGATCGACCATATCCGCCGCCACCGTGAAGGACCGAAGCCCGGACAGAATCCCCTTCACCCCTCGACATAGACCGCGAGTTCGTCGGCGATCCCTTGCGGAAAGGCCGCTTTCAAATGGTCGAGGAAGGCGGAAACGCGGGCGTTGAGCAGCCGCCGTGTCGGATAGAGCACCCACAGCGCCGTCTCATGCCCGATCACATCGCCCCAGCTCACCAGCCTGCCGGCGGCCAGATCGGGGCTGGCAAGCGACAGCGGCAGGCGGGCCGCCCCCACACCCATGCGAACCGCATCGCGGATCATGACGAACGATGAAAGGCTGAGGACCGGTTCGATCGCGATGCTAGACGGTCCCGACGGCGTCGTCACCTCCCATAGTTCCGGCTGGCCCAGCGATCCGCGGGTGACGGCGGGAACGGCATCGCGGCCCGCCGGGGGCGGCAGGTCAGGGCTGGCCGCCACGACCAGCCGATCACGAAGGAAGATACGGCCGACAAGGCTCGCATCGGGAGGCGGATTGACGCGGATGACCAGATCATAGGCTTCTTCGATCATGTCTACGGCGCGGTCTTCCGTGGTGATCTCAAGCCGGACCTCAGGGTATTTGCGCATGAATCCCGCCGCCAGTTTTCCCATGGCGGTCTGCGAGAACAGCAGCGGTGCGCTGATCCGCAACCGGCCGCGGGGGCTCTGGCCACCGGAGGCAATCGCCTTCGCCGTCTCGTCAAGTTCGGTCAGCAAGGCGCCCGTCCGCTCGAACAGCACCCTCCCCTCCGCCGTGAGTTTGAGCGAACGGGCGCCCCGCTCGAACAGACGCAAGTCGAGGCTCGCCTCCAACTCGGCCACTCGTCGCGACAGGGTCGCCTTCGGGCGCCCGGCCGCACGCGCGGCCTTTCCGAACCCACCATGGCGGGCGACCAGATTGAAATCGGCTAGGGCAAGCAGGTCCATCCGTTCCACCAGTGAGACGGTCCGTTCAAATCCAGCGGCTATCGGGCCTGCCGTGGATCGCTATTGTCAAGGACATCTTCTGACACCGAAACCGGAGTAATCCCCATGACCATCCTCGTTACCGGAGCCACCGGCCGCGTCGGCCGCAATGTCGTCGAGCATTTGGTGAAGCGCGGCGCCGATGTGCGCGTGCTGACCCGCGACCCGTCGAAAGCCGCCTTCCCCACCGGGGTGGAGGTCGCCCAGGGCGACATGCTGGATATCGATGCGCTGCGTGCCGCCTTCCGCGGCGTCCGCACCCTGTTCCTGTTGAACGCCGTCACCGGCGATGAATTCACCCAGGCGATCATCACCCTGAACATCGCCCGCGAGGCGGGTGTCGAGCGGGTCGTCTATCTGTCGGTGTTCGAGGCCGACCGTGCGGTGAACGTGCCGCATTTCGCGGTGAAGTTCGGCGCCGAGCGCATGCTCGACCGGATGGGCTTCAGCGCCACCATCCTGCGCCCAACCTACTTCATCGACAACGAGGTGATGATCAAGGACGTCGTCCTCAATCACCGCGTCTACCCGATGCCGATCGGCAGCAAGGGCGTTGCCATGGTCGATGCGCGGGACATCGCTGAAGTCGCGGCCATCGAACTGATCCGCCGTGACCGGGCGCCGGGCAAGCTGCCGGTCGAGACGATCAACTTGGTCGGTCCCGACACGCTGACAGGTCCGCAGGTGGCGGCGATCTGGTCCGATCTGCTGGGCCGCACCGTCGTCTATGGCGGCGACGATCCCAGCGGGTTCGAGCAGACCATGGCGTCCTTCATGCCGAAATGGACCGCCTACGAGATGCGCCTGATGGCCGAGCGCTATGTCAGCGACGGCATGATCCCCAATGCCGGCGACGTCGAGCGTCTGACCGGCCTGCTGGGACGCCCGCTGCACAGCTATCGCAGCTTCGCGGCCGCGATCGCCGCCGGCTGAGGATCCACGCGACCGCCGCCGATGCCGACGCGGTTCACGATGCGAGATGGCAGGCCACCCGTTATCTTCAGGTCCGCCTGCGGCACCATGCGCAAGGTGGTCGGAAGCGCGCCGGCGGCAAACGCGCCGGTGGTGAGCAACGGAAGTGCGGCGAAGGCGCCAAGGATCGCGCGCCTGAGCGGGGATGGGCGGTGGACGGTCGACATGGCGGGGCTCCGGTCTGGATGACGGTCGCTGACGGACGGGATCAGGTCCGGGCGGTATCGGATGCGAGATGGACAAGACAGTCGCCGGGCTGGACATGGGCGAAGCTGCGGACGCAAACGACGACGCCCGCCCTGCGGAAACGCAGTTCCACCGGCTCGCGCCAGGGTGCGTGCGGGTCATACAGGCGCCCGGCGATCAGCACCGTTTCGATGTAATGCGCGATCCTCTGGGTCGGCGTGCCGTCGCGCGCACCCGGAAACATCCGGTTCAGGTTGCCCTTGTCGATGGGGAACGTGCGGATCCCGTTCATTAGGCGGGGAAATTCAAACCCGAAATCACGATCAGCCGACCGGCGATCGACAGCGCCGGCATCCGGTTGATTAGCTTCATCAGGGCCACCGGCCCCTCATATTCGTCGCCATGGTTGCCGCCGGTCAGCAGCAGCGTCGGGCCGTCTCCGTTCTTCAGCACGGCCAGCGGAATGGCGATGTGTCCGTAGGCGGAGCGATCATGGGAATGGGGAACACGCAGCGTGCCGGTCTGGAAGCCGTCGCGTTCAAAGTCGACGTCGGTCGTGATGCGGGAGGTCGCGGTGGTCATGCGGATCTCGCCTGTCGGGAAATGGGAATTTCGCAGCGCCGCGACAGTCGTTCGGGAGGTCACCCGGGGCGGCGCATGTCTGGAAGTGTGACGGATTGTTGAAATGCTGGAGAATACCGATTTGTGGCCATACTGATGCCCAACAGGCATCGCCGATGGCAAAGGTCCACCCGCTGCCCCTGGGTGGCGGACCCGCTTTGTGGCGGACCCGCGTTGTAGCGTCAGCGCGCGGTGTCGATCACGCAAAGGAAACGGGCAAGCGCCGGGTTGTCCGCAGCATCCAGGCAGGCGAAGGCCAATGGCAGGCGCCGATGAGGCGGTCGCAATAGGCCGGATAGGTGTGGCGCGGGAAGGTGATGAAGGGCCGGCCCCATTTCCGGCCCGGTTCCAGCCATGACACGCATCGGCCCGTTTTGGGAAGCGCCCGCTATGATGCCTCTGGGGCATCGGCCGCCCCCCGCATCGGCATTGGACGCGCTCCGCCAGCCGGCGCACCCTGGTCCGCCAGCGCAAGAATCCAGGAACCGTCATGCTGAGCCCTTCAACGCCCCACATTCTCGGTGATGTCCGTATCACCCGCATCGAGGAATTCGCCAGTGACGCCTTCGCGCCGGAGCGCCTGCTGCCCGACTGGGACCCAGCGGTGGGCCGCCGGCACGCCCGTTGGATGGTGCCCGGCAGCCTGAACGAGGCCCAGGACCGCGTGGTGATCAGCGTCCATGCCTGGCTGGTCGAAACGGGCGGCCGGCGCTTCTTGGTCGACACCGGAGCCGGCGCGGACAAGGAGCGACCGGGCAAGCCGCTGTTCCACCGCCGGAGCGACCCCTTTCTGCAGCGGTTGCGGGGGACAGGGGCGGAGCCGGAGGACATCGATATGGTTCTGCTGACCCACCTGCACACCGATCACGTCGGCTGGAACACACGGCTGACCGATGGCGGCTGGATCCCGACCTTCCCCAACGCCCGTTACGTGATGCCGCGGGTGGAACTGGAAGCCATGGTGGCGGCAGCGCCCGACAGCGACCGCGCCGCCCTGTTCCGCGACAGCGTCGAACCGGTGCTCGCCGCCGGACAGGCCGAGTTCGTGGCGCCGGAAGGGGCCGAGGTCGCGGGTGGCTTCCGGTTTCAGCCCACCCCCGGGCACAGCGCCGGTCACATGTGCATTGCGCTCGACTGCTGCGGCACTGGAGCGCTCTTCACCGGCGACCTGATGCACCACCCGATCCAGGTCCACCATCCCGACTGGAACTCCGTATTCTGCGAAAATCCGGACGAGGCACGGAGGTCGCGGCTGGCGGTGCTGAATGCCGTGGCCGACACGGACACGACCCTGTTCACCGCCCACTTTCCCGAAAGCTCGGCCGGACGGGTGACCAGCGACGGAGATGGTTTCGCGTGGCGGTTCCGATGACGGGGGCGGAATGGGGCTTTCTGCCTCCATGCCACCTGTCCTGCGGCATGCCCGATCTCCGGCAGTGATCGTGCTCCGGCCCGGTTGACACCCGGCACCGCTTTCCCGCACCTTGCTCTCTGTTTGACCGGTCAAACTCGGAGCGGCATCGTGCCCGTAATCGCAATAGCCACCACCAAAGGTGGTTCGGGGAAAACCACGCTGGCGGCTGGCCTTGCCGACCTTCTCCGTAGGCAGGGCCGAAGCGTGGAATGCATCGACACCGATCCCAACCGCAACCTTCACGATTGGCTGTCCGATCCGCGAAACGGCATCCCGTGCACGCCGGTCGAGGAGGAAGCGGTGATCGACAGTGTGGCAGGCGCGGTCGAACGCTCCGAGTATGTGCTGATCGATGTCGCCGGCGCCCTGCAGAGAGGCATGCTGTACGCCATCAGCGCCGCGGACTTCGTGCTGATTCCGTGCAAGACCGACCGGAAGGACGTGGTCGAGGCGGTGCGCACCCAGGAACTGATCGAATCGGCCGGCAAGATGGTCCGCCGCAAAATCCTCCACGCCGCCGTGCTGACCCAAGTCAACCGGCGTGCCCAGGTGACCGGACACACCCGGGCCCAGCTCGAGGTGATGGGCGTACCGGTGCTGAGCGCCGACCTGCCGGCCCGCACCGCATACCAGCAGGCCTCCTGGAATGGCGCGCCGCTCGCAGCAGCTGAGGCACGCGAAGACTTCGGCGCCATCGCCGCCGACGTGGCGTCCCTGATGGAGGCGGAGCATGGCTAAGCGGCCCCCCCTCAAGCTGTTCGACGCGGACGAGATCAAGCGGTCCATCGCCCCGCTGGCGCAACGCCTGCCGTCGA
The DNA here is from genome assembly GCF_008364795.1 of Azospirillum oryzae. Taxonomy (GTDB): domain Bacteria; phylum Pseudomonadota; class Alphaproteobacteria; order Azospirillales; family Azospirillaceae; genus Azospirillum; species Azospirillum oryzae. The sequence continues at coordinate 41,904 of NZ_VTTM01000020.1, forward strand.
ACCGTGCTTCCGGCCATGGTGACGCCCTGCCTCCGGAACCCACGACCCCGGACGAATATGTCGAGACCATCGACCGCTTGTGGGAGGAGGCACAGAAAAGCTTCCTTGCCATCGGGCGCTATCTGGACGAGGCGCAGAAGAAGCTTTCGGCGGAGCAGTTTGCCCAGGTGATCGAGCGCCTGCGCTTCGGCAAGGTAGTCCGCAGCCAGATCATGACCGCCTACCGCGCGGTGACCTCCGGCCTGTTGCCGCCGGGCGTCGAAGCAGCCGGCTATTCGGTGGTTTATCATGCCGCAACGCTGTCGGACACGGAGCGTGCCCAGGCCGTCGCCGAGGGCGTGATCCGCCCCGACATGCGCCGCACCGAGATCGTCGCTTTCAAACGGCGCATCCGGACGAACGCCGCTCAGCGCGATAACGACCGACGGGCGATGCTGGAAGCGGAAAAGCAGCGACTTCTTGCCCGGGTTGCCGACATCGACCGGGAGCTTTCAGCCCTCACCTGACACCGTACGGTTCCGGTTGCCGAAGAACGGCATCAAGCAACTGTGAACTCCGACGGCGTCTAGCGAAGCTGCACGCCAGCCGCGCGTTGAGCGTGGTCCCATGCGCACTACAGTTGTTCGCCACAGGCATCATCGCAAGGCTCGTCCAACCTTGTCCGACCTGCGGGCCGCCGCCGACCGTCGTTAATCCGCGTCAGGCCCGCGATTTCGCCCGCGCCACTGGGCGGCTTGCCAAAACCGACGCGCTCGATGCCCAGATCATCGCTCAGTTCGCCGAACGCATCCGCCCCGAACCGCGCCCGATCGCCGACGCCGAGAGCCAAAGCTGACTGAGCTGGTGGCGCGGCGTCGGCAAGTGGTCGAGATGATCGGCATGGAAGCCAACCGCCTGCGTCAGGCCCGCAGCCCACGGGTCCGCCGCACCATCGAAGCCACCCGGAAAACCCTGGAGGCTCAGCTGGTCGGGTTGGACAAGGACATCGACGACAGCGTGCGCGGCTCCCCCGTCTGGCGGGCTGCCGACGACCTGCTGACCTCAGTACCCGGCATCGGCGGCATCACCGCGCGCACGTTGATCGCCGATCTGCCTGAACTCGGCCGCCTTGACCGCCGGCGCATCGCCGCCTTGGTCGGCCTCGCACCCGTCAACCGCGATTCCGGCCAAATACGTGGGCATAGAGCCATCGCCGGTGGCCGCACTGCCGTGCGCAACGCCCTCTACATGGCTGCGCTCTCGGCGGTCCGCTGGAACCCCGTCATCAAGGCCCATTACACCAGGATCGTGGCAGCGGGGCGTCCCAAGAAGGTCGCCCTCGTCGCTTGCATGCGCCATCTCCTCACCATTCTGAACGCCATCATCAAGACAGCCTCCCCATGGAAAACCGCTTGACCAAAAACACAGTCGCTTGTTTCACATCCTTTCCACAGGCGGCTCCATTGATGAAAGATCGGATCTCAATGAGCATGCAGCCATGGGAAGGACGTGACCGGCTGGTCGCGGTCGACATCGAGACGACCGGACGGCGCCTGCCGAGCCTCCAAGACATCTGTAAGGCGCCCAAGGGCCTGCGTCAGCCCGGCATCATCATCGAGATCGGGTGTCTTGAGATCGTCCGTGAGGGCGACACCTGGACGAAAGCGCGCAGCTGGGAGACCCGGGTCAACCCCGACGCCCCTCTCCATCCCGATGCCATCAAGGTGCACGGCATCCGGCCCGCCGACCTGAAGACGGCGCCCCGCTTTCCTGAGGTGGCCGACGCGCTTCTCGCCTTTCTGGGCGAGGATCTTCTGGTTGCGCATGCCTATGAGAACGAGATGGACTTCCTGAACTACGAATTCGCGCGCTGCGGACGCGCTGCATAGGGGGCCGAGACGTTTTCAGCAGACCGGTTCATCTGTACCAAGGAGATGTCGCACGCGGCCTTCCCCGGCGCTTCCGGTTCGCTCGGTGCGTTGTGTGATCGGCTGTGGCTCGACCGGAGCGATCGCTTCGCCCACCATGGCGCGCTGCTCGACGCCGATCTGACGGCTGACGCCTTCGTCAAAATGGCGTTGGGAGATACCGGCCCGCGTGGTGCCGTGTACGAGTGAGGCACGGCGCCGGGCATTCGGCAGCTCTGTTAACCTTGAGGGCTTGCCTGCCCTGCCCGCAATCAAAGAACCAACGTCCTGGAACGGAACCTAGATGTTTAGTCCCGGCATTTGATGGTGCATCCTACGTGCAGGACTGGAGGGATGCACTATGGGCCAAGTACTC
>NZ_VTTM01000021.1 GCF_008364795.1 Azospirillum oryzae
GTGTCGATCAGGGTGGCGAACAGCGTGTTGCCGGTCGAACCCAGGGTGATGACGTCGGTGCCCGTGCCGCCGGTCAGGGTCTCGATCGCCGACAGCACCATGGTGGTGCCGGTGGTGCCGAGGCTGACGACGTCGGAGCCCGCACCGCCAACCAGCGTGTCGATCAGCGAGATCGCCAGCGTGTTGCCGGTATCGCCCAGCGTGACGACGTCGGTGCCCGCAGCGCCGGTCAGCGTCTCGATGCCGCGCAGCAGCACCGTGTTGCCGGCCGTGCCCAGCGTGACGACGTCCGTACCGGCGCCGCCGATCAGGATGTTGACAGCCGACACCGTGACCGTGTTGCCGGCCGAACCCAGGAACACCAGTTCCGAACCCGTGCCGCCGGTGATCGTCTCCAGCGCATTGGCCAGGAGGGTCGCGCCGACCGAGCCGATAGTGATGACGTCCGTGCCGCCCTGGCCGGTGATCGTCTCCAGAGCCGAGACCAGCAGGGTGTTGCCGGTGGTGCCCAGAGTGATGGCGTCGGTGCCCGCACCGCCCGTCAGCGTCTCCAGACCCGAAGCCAGCATGGTGGTGCCGGTGTCGCCGATGGTGACGACGTCGGTGCCGCCCTGGCCCGTCAGCGTCTCGATGCCGCGGACGAGGATGGTGTTGCCCGTCGTGCCCAGCGTGACGACTTCGGTGCCCGCACCGCCGACCAGCAGTTCCAGACCCGAGACCAGCAGGGTGTTGCCGGCCGCGCCGAGGAGGACCCAATCGGTGCCCGTGCCGCCGGCGATCGTCTCCAGCGCCGAAGCGGTGAGCGTGCTGCCCGCCGTGCCCAGCGTGATGACGTCGGTGCCCGTGCCGCCGGTGACCGTCTCGAGAGCCGAGACCAGCATGGTGGCGCCGGTGGTGCCCAGCGTGACGACGTCGGTAGCAGCGCCGCCGGTGACCGTCTCGAGAGCCGAGACGAACAGCGTGTTACCCGCCGAACCCAGCGTGATGACGTCGGTGCCGCCCTGGCCAGACAGGGTTTCCAGAGCCGAGACGAACAGGGTGCCGCCGGCGGTGCCGATCGTGATGACATCGGTGGCAGCGCCGCCGGTGACCGTCTCGAACAGCGAAACCGACGCGGTGTTGCCCGTGTCGCCCAGCGTCAGGACGTCGGTGCCGCCCTGGCCGATCAGCGTCTCGATGCCGCGGAGCAGCAGCGTGTTGCCGGCCGAACCGAAGGTGACGACGTCGGTGCCCGTGCCGCCGATCAGGATGTCGATGCCCGACACCGCGACCGTCGAACCGGCCGTGCCGAGGAACACCAGTTCGGAGCCCGTGCCGCCGATGACCGTCTCGAGCAGGTTGGCGAGCAGGGTCGTGCCGGCCGAGCCGATGGTGACGACGTCGGTGCCGCCCTGGCCCGTCAGGGTCTCAAGACCCGAAACCAGCAGGGTGTTGCCCGAGGTGCCCAGAGTGATCACGTCGGTGGCAGCGCCGCCGATCAGGGTCTCCAGGGCCGAAGCCAGCATGGTGGTGCCGGTGTCGCCGATGGTGACGACGTCGGTGCCGCCCTGGCCGGTCAGGGTCTCGAGGCCGCGCACGGTGACGGTGTTGCCCGCCGTGCCCAGCGTGATCGCGTCGGTGCCAGCACCGCCGATCAGGAACTCAAGAGCCGAAGCCAGCAGGGTGTTGCCGGCCGAACCCAGGAAGACCAGGTCCGAACCCGTGCCGCCCGTCAGCGTCTCCAGACCCGAAGCCAGCAGCGTGCCGCCGACCGAGCCCAGCGTGACGACGTCGGTGCCCGTGCCGCCCGTCAGGGTTTCGAGCAGCGACACCAGGATGGTGTTGCCGACCGTGCCCAGGGAGACGACGTCGGTGCCGACCTGACCGGTCAGCGTCTCGAGACCGGTCACCAGGATGGTGTTGCCGAGGACCGAGCCGATGGTGACGACGTCGGTGCCGCCCTGGCCCGTCAGGGTCTCGAGACCCGAGACGAACAGGGTGCTGCCGGCGGTGCCGATGGCGATGACGTCGGTGCCCGTGCCGCCAATGACCGTCTCGAACAGCGAGACCGACGCGGTGTTGCCCGTGTCGCCCAGCGTCAGAACGTCGGTGCCGGTGGCGCCGATCAGCGTCTCGATGCCGCGGAGCAGCAGCGTGTTGCCGGCCGTGCCGAAGGTGACGACGTCGGTGCCCGTGCCGCCGATCAGGATGTCGATGCCCGACACCGCGACCGTCGAACCGGCCGTGCCGAGGAACACCAGCTCGGAGCCCGTGCCGCCGATGACCGTCTCGAGCAGATTGGCGAGCAGGGTCGTGCCGGCCGAGCCGATGGTGACGACATCGGTGCCGCCCTGGCCCGTCAGGGTCTCAAGACCCGAAACCAGCAGGGTGTTGCCCGAGGTGCCCAGAGTGATCACGTCGGTGGCAGCGCCGCCGATCAGCGTCTCGAGGGCGGCGACCTGCATGGTGGTGCCGGTGTCGCCGATGGTGACGACGTCGGTGCCGCCCTGGCCGGTCAGCGTCTCCAGGCCGCGCACGGTGACGGTGTTGCCCGCCGTGCCCAGCGTGACGACGTCGGTGCCCGTGCCGCCGATCACGAACTCGAGACCCGACACCAGAGCCGTGCTGCCGGCCGTGCCGAGGAAGACCAGATCGGAGCCCGTGCCGCCGGCGATCGTCTCGAGCAGGTTGGCGAGCAGGGTGTTGCCAGCCGAACCCAGCGTGACGACGTCGGTGCCGGCACCGCTGCCGGTCAGCGTCTCGAGAGCCGAGACGAACAGGGTGTTGCCCGAGGTGCCGATGTTGACGACATCGGTGCCGGCGCCGCCGGCGATCGTCTCGAGGGCGGTGGCGACCAGGGTGTTGCCGGCCGAACCCAGCGAAATGACGTCGGTGCCGCCCTGGCCCGTCAGGGTCTCAAGACCCGAAACCAGCAGGGTGTTGCCCGAAGTGCCGATGGTGACGACGTCGGTGGCGGCGCCGCCGGTCAGCGTCTCGAGAGCCGAGACCAGCAGGGTGTTGCCGGTATCGCCCAGCGTGATGGCATCGGTGCCGGCAGCGCCCGTCAGGGTCTCCAGGCCACGCAGCAGGACCGTGTTGCCGACGGTGCCCAGCGTGACGACGTCGGTGCCGGTGCCGCCGATCAGGACGTCGATGGCCGAAACGGTCAGCGTGTTGCCGGCCGTGCCGAGGTACACCAGTTCGGAGCCGGCGGCGCCGGTGATGGTCTCGACCAGGCTGGCGAGGATCGTCGCGCCGGCAGCGGCCAGCGTGATGACGTCGGTGCCGCCCTGACCCGTCAGCGTCTCGACCGCCGAAACCAGCAGGGTGCTGCCGGTGGTGGCGATGGTGACGACGTCGCTGGCGGTGCCGCCGGTCAGCGTCTCGATGCCACCCACGACCAGCGTGTTGGCGGTGTCGCCCAGCGTGATGACGTCGGTGCCGCCCTGGCCCGTGATCGTCTCGACCGCGCGAACCAGCAGCGTGCCGCCGATGGTGCCCAGCGTGACGACGTCGGTGCCGGTGCCGCCGATCAGCGTCTCGACCGACGAAACGGTGGTCGTGTTGCCGGCCGTGCCGAGGAACACCAGATCCGAGCCGGCGCCGCCGGTCAGCGTCTCGAGCAGCGAAGCCGTGACGGTGTTGCCGGACGAGGCCAGCGTGATGACGTCGGTGCCGCCCTGACCCGTCAGCGTCTCGACCGCCGAAACCAGCAGGGTGCTGCCGGTGGTGGCGATGGTGACGACGTCGCTGGCGGTGCCGCCGGTCAGCGTCTCGATGCCACCCACGACCAGCGTGTTGGTGGTGTTACCGAGCGTGATGACGTCGGTGCCGCCCTGGCCCGTGATCGTCTCGACCGCGCGAACCAGGATGGTGCTGCCGGTCGTGCCGATGGTGACGACATCGGTGCCATCGCCGCCGACCAGGGTCTCGATCGCCGAAACGGTGGTCGTGTTGCCGGCCGTGCCGAGGAACACCAGATCCGAGCCGGCGCCGCCGGTCAGCGTCTCGAGCAGCGAAGCCGTGACGGTGTTGCCGCCGGAGGCCAGCGTGATGACGTCGGTACCGCCCTGGCCCGTCAGCGTCTCGACCGCCGAAACCAGCAGGGTGCTGCCGGTGGTGCCGATGGTGACGATGTCGGTGCCGGCGCCGGCGGTCAGCGTCTCGATCCCGGCCACCAGGACGGTGTTGCCGGCCGAGCCGATGGTGACGACGTCGGTGCCGGTGGCGCCGGTCAGCGTCTCGACCGCGGTGATCAGCAGGGTGGTGCCGGTCGTGCCGAACGAAACCACGTCGGACAGCGTGCTGCCGGTCAGCGTCTCGATCAGCGAGACCTGCAGGGTGCTGCCGGAGGTGCCAAGGGTGATGATGTCGGAACCGCCGGCGCCAGCCAGCGTCTCGAGCCCCGAAACCAGCATGGTGGCGCCGGTGCCGACGATCGAGATGACGTCGGTGCCGCCCTGGCCGGTGATCGTCTCGAGCGCGGTGACCAGCATGGTGGTGCCGGTCGTGCCCAGCGTGACGATGTCGGTGCCGGCGCCGCCAGCCAGCGACTCCAGGCCGGAGAGCAGGACGGTGTTGCCGGACGTGCCGAGATAGACGACGTCGGTGCCGTTCTGACCGGTGATCGTCTCGAACGCGACGACCTGCAGGGTGTTGCCCGCGGTGCCCAGCGTGACGATGTCGGTGCCCGCGGCGCCGGTCAGCGTCTCGAGGGCCGACACCAGGATGGTGTTGCCGCCGGAGGCCAGCGTGACGATGTCGGTACCCGCGTCGCCGGTCAGCGTCTCGATGGCCGAGACCAGCAGCGTGTTGCCGGCAGTGCCCAGCGTGACGATGTCGGTGCCCGCGGCACCGGTCAGCGTCTCGACCGCCGAAACCAGCAGGGTGTTGCCCGCGGTGCCCAGCGTGACGATGTCGGTCCCCGCGGCGCCGGTCAGCGTCTCGATGGTCGAGATCAGCAGCGTGTTGCCGGCAGTGCCCAGCGTGACGACATCCGTGCCCGCGCCGCCGGTGATCGTCTCAAGCAAAGACACCAGCATCGTGGAGCCGGACGTGCCGACCGAGATCACATCCGTCGAGCTGCTGCCCACCAGGGTTTCCAGCAGCGAAACCTGCAGGGTGGAACCGGCCGTCAGCGTGATGAGTTCGGTGCCCGCAGTACCAATCAGAGTTTCCAGCGCCGAGATCGACACCGTGTTACCGGAGGTCCCGAGCGTGATGACGTCAGTACTGGAGCTGCCGATGATTGTAGAGAACTGTCCTAGTGTTAGGGTTGAACCCGTCGTTACGTTAAAGGTTCCAGCCATACTAATCCCCTTCAGGTTTGGTTCGCCGGCGGATGAACCATCTTTAAGGCGCGCGTCACGCTCGGCTGATGGCAGGCAGAGTCAGTCCTAGCGCGAGCTAACACACCGTGCCCTTGTTATCCGAAGGAATGGACCCAAGGCAACGCGTTTCTACCGAAGTGGGTAGGGCGAAACGCCTGACCGGACGGGCAGCCCCATAACGGCCATATCCCACTCCTACGACCCCTCCGACAAGTGCCTGGAAAATCTGTCGAAATACCCGGTATGGCCAATTCGCAACAGGCCTGTTTGAAGTTGGGGGTACCCACAGTCCAGCAGTTCGCCGCCGCCGCCGCCGCGGTGCAGGGCTCATTCCCACTCGACTCGCGTCTCCGACGGCGAGCAATTACACAGCTTTCCCGGTCACCGTCACTTCACCCGCCACGGCCTGGCTTAAGCCTTTGCAGTCATCATCGTTACAATTTCATAATATGCACAGTATTGCCGACGCCGCCCCGGCGTGGATGCCTAGCGTGGATGCCTGTGCGACCAGGATCACGCTTGGAGAATTCGGGAACACCCGCTATTCCGTTCCGGCGGCCGGATCGGCAGTCTGCAGAACCGATGCCGCAGGACCGACAGGGACGATCGATCAAGCATGGCGACCATTCAGGAGGCACTCGCCGCGGCGGTGCGGCACCACCAAAGCGGCCAGATCGCCGTTGCGGCCCGCATCTACCGCCGCATCATCGAGATCGCACCCGACCAGACCGACGCCCTGCATCTGATGGGGCTGGCCGTCCGGCGCGCCGGCCAGGGCGGTGCCGCGCTGCGCCTGCTGGCCCGCGCGCTGCGCCTCGATCCCGCCATGGCGGAGCCGCGCCTCAATCTCGGCAACATGCTGCGCGACTTCGGGTCCGGGCAGGGAGCGGCGGCGGCCTACCGCAGCGCCCTCGCCCTGCGGCCGGGCCTGACCGCCGCCTATGAGAGCCTGGGCGCGCTGCACCGCGGGCAGGGCCGCTCCGCCGAGGCTGAACGGGCCTATCGCCGCGCGATCCGTGTCGACCCGATGGCGACGGAAGGCCACAACGGACTGGCCAACGTCCTGCAGGAACGCGATGCGCTGGACGATGCCGTCGCGGCTTATCGCCGCGGACTGGCCATCGACCCTGCCCATGCCGCCGCCTGCAACAACATGGGCATCGCGCTCCGCGGGCTGGGCCGGGCGGACGAGGCGATGGCTTGTCACCGCCACGCCGTGGCGCTGGATCCGTATTTCGCCGCCGGCCACACCAGCCTCGGCCTTGCCCTGCAGGAGCAGGGGCGTCTGGAGGAGGCGGCGCGCGCCCATGCCCGTGCGGTCGCCGTCGATCCGGGCTTCGCCGGCGGCTATGCCAACCATGGCAACGCCCGGCTGAACCAGAACCGGGTGGACGAGGCGGTCACCGGCTTCCGCCGCGCCGTGACGATCGACCCGGCCGGCCCGGACGCCCGCCGCAACCTCGGCATGGCCCTGCTCGTCGCCGGCCGCTTCGAAGAGGGCTGGCGCGAGTATGAGTGGCGGCTGCGCTGCAAGGACGCCCCCACCCACGCCGCCATGCCCAAGCCGCGCTGGAACGGCGAGCCGCTGGAGGGCCGCCGCATCCTGCTGCATGGCGAACAGGGGCTGGGCGACGCCCTGCAGTTCTGCCGCTACGTCCCCCTGGTGGCGGCGCGCGGCGGCCGGGTGCTCCTGGGCCTGCCGGCCCCGCTGCAGCGGGTGATGGCCGGGCTGCCGGGCGTGGAACGCTTCGTCAGCGGCCAGCTTCCCACCGACGCCTTCGACCTGCATCTGCCGATGCTGAGCCTGGGCGAGGTGTTCGGGACCCAGATGGACACCATCCCGCACCGCGTCCCCTACCTGTCGGCGGAGCCCGATCTGACGGCCCGCTGGGGCGAGCGGCTGAAGGGGCTGGCAAAGGACGGGGACGGCCTGAAGGTCGGCATCGTCTGGGCCGGATCGCCGACCCACGGCAACGACAAGAACCGCTCCATCGGGCTGGCCCCCTTCGCGCGTCTGGCCGCCATCCCCGGCGTCAGCCTCGTCTCCATCCAGAAGGGACCGACCGAGGGGCAGGCGGCCAACCCGCCCGGCGGCTTCCCCCTGCTGAACCTGTCGCCCGACATCAAGGACTTCGCCGACACCGCCGCCATCATGGCCGGCCTCGATCTGGTGGTCTGCGTCGACACCTCCGTCGCCCATCTCGCCGGTGCGCTCGGCGTCCCGGTCTGGGTGCTGGTCCCCTTCGCCCCCGACTGGCGCTGGATGCTCGACCGCGACGACAGCCCCTGGTATCCGACCATGCGGCTGTTCCGGCAGGACCGCCCCGGCTCCTGGGACGGCACCATGGACCGGCTCGAGCATGCGCTCCGCGAGCGAACCACACACGTCAACCACACCCGAACAGGACCTTCCGACATGCCGATCCTGGCGCCCGTTTCCTGGGGCGAACTGCTGGACAAGATCACCATCCTCGACATCAAGGCCGAGCGCATCGCCGACGCCGACAAGCTGGCCAATGTCCGGCGCGAGCGCGAGGCGCTGGTCGCCGTGGCGGCGCAGGCCGACACCGCCCGGCCGGAGGTGGCGGCGCTGATCGACGATCTGCGCGCGGTGAACACCACCCTGTGGGAGGTCGAGGACGAAATCCGCGACTGCGAGCGCGCGAAGGATTTCGGCCCGCGCTTCGTCGAACTGGCCCGGCAGGTCTATCACACCAACGACCGCCGCGCGGCGCTGAAGCGCGACCTGAACCAGATGCTCGGCTCCGAGCTGGTCGAGGAAAAGTCCTACCAGGCCTATTGAGGTCCGGCAGCCCTCCTCCCCCTCCAACCCAAGGGTTCCGCTCCATGACCACCGACACCGCCGCCGGGACCGCAATCGGGACCACCGGCCTTCCGCCCGGCCAGAGCACCCCGGAGCAGCAGGCCCTGGAACGTCAGGTCCTGGAACTGTGTCGGGCCGGCCGGCCGGAGGAGGCGGAGGGTCCCTACCGCGACCTGTGCGGCAACCCGCCGCGGGATGCCGCCGGGCTGCTGTCGCTGGCCGAGGCCGCCCGCATCCTGAGCCGGCCGGCCGACGCCGTCGCCTGGGCGGAAGCGGCGGTTCGGTCGCAACCGGAGCGGGCGGAGGGCTGGAGCGTTCTGGCCCTGGCATTCATCGCCGCCGGCCGCACCGACGACGGCTATGCGGCGGCAGCCGAAGCGCTGCGGCGGACGGAGAGCGGGGCGGCAGCCATCCAGGCCCACCGCGCGCAGGCGCTCGCCCGCTTGCGACTGGGTCAGCTGGCCGAGGCGGCTGCCGCCTGCGACGCGGCCCTGCGCCTTGCCGACGGCGCCGCGCAGCCGGCACAATCGCTGCGTCATGCACAGGCCGAGACGCTGGGCACCCTGGCGCTGGTCCGCATGCTGGAGGGACGGGCCGAGGAGGCCGAGGCGCTGTTCCGCCGGGCGCTGTCCCACCGTCCGGTCCTGCCGGAAATCCTGGGCAACCATGCCTCGCTGCTGGCCCGGCTGGGCCGCGACGAGGAAGCGCTGGAGCAGGCCGAGCAGGCGGTGGCGCTGCGTCCGCGTCTGGCGGGAACCCTGCACCTGATCGGCACCCTGCACCACCGCGCCGGCCAGCAGGAATCGGCGATCGCCGTCTTCCACCGGGTGCTGGCGGTCGATCCGGGCCATCTCGACGCCCGGCTGCGGCTGGCCGACAGCCTGCGCGTCGCCGGCCATTGGGAGGAGGCGGCCACCGTCTGCCGCGACGGGCTGGCCCGCATCGCCAACCCGGATGACCCCAACCGGACGCCGCTGCTGGCCAATCTGGGCGCCGCCCTGCAGAGCAGCGGCGACACCGCCGGGGCGCTGGACGCCTACCGCGAGGCGCTGCGCCTGTCCCCCGACCTGCCGGAGGTCCACAACAACCTCGCCCGCCTGCACCAGGAAACCGGCAACCCGGACGCCGCCATCGAGGAACTGCGCCGCGCCACCGCCGGCCGGCCGGCCAACCAGCCGCTTCCCCTGCCGCTGCGCCGCGCCCTGCTGTCGCTGCTGGTCGCCGCCGGCCGCACCGCCGAGGCGGAGGCGGAAGCCTTCGGCATCGCCCGCACCGCACCGGAGGACGCGGAGCTGTGCTTCGGCATCACAGCATTGTTCCTGCAAGGCGGCTGGCGCGACCAGGCCCTGCCCTATGTCCGCAAGGCGATCCGCCTCGCCCCCGACGTACCGCGCAACTGGATCGCCTTCGCCGAGGCGCTGCGCGACGCCACGCCGCCGGAGCCCGCCAATGGCGTTGACGAGGGCCTGCGCGCCGACCTGCTGGCCGCGCTCGGCCGGCCGGAGGTGGAGGGCGCCGGGCTGGCACGCGCCATCGCCGGCGTGCTGATGGCCGCGCCCGTCATCAGGACCCTCGCCGCCCTGCCGGAGAATGACGGCCCCGCCCTGGACGAGGCCAGCCGGACCCTGCTGGCCGACGGTTCGCTCGCCGGGCTGGCGGAGGATGCGCTGCTGCTGGCCCATCTGCGCGCCGCGCCGGTCTGCGACCCCTCGCTGGAACGGGCGCTGACCCGGCTGCGCCGGGTGCTGCTGCTGGCGCTGACCGGCCCCGGCCTGCCCGACCGGCCGTCCTGGCGCGCCCTGTGCGCCGCCATCGCCGAACAGTGCTTCCTCAACGAGTATGTCTTCGCCGAGACCGACGGCGAGTTCCAGGTCCTGGCGGTGCTGCTCCGCGCGGCGGAGGCGGCGCTGGACCGCAAAGAGCAGCCACCGGCGGTGCTGGTCGCGCTGCTCGGCGCCTATCGTCCGCTCTACCGCTGGGAACGGGCGGCCGCCCTGCAGGCCATGTCCTGGCCCGAGGAGATCGCCCGGCTGCTGAACCGGCAGGTCGCCGAACCGCTGGCCGAGGCCGCCATCCAGGCGGAGCTGCCGGCGCTGACCCAGATCAGCCACCCGGTGTCGGTCGGCGTGCGCGCCCAGTACGAGGAGAACCCCTATCCGCGCTGGATGACCACCGGCCTGCTGCCGGAGCCGGTGCCGCTGCCCCGCTTCCTGCACGCGCTCTTCCCCCATGCCGCCCTGCCCGCTTCCCCCGCCTGGAACGCGCCGGGCTGGGAGGCGCCGGAGGTTCTGGTCGCCGGCTGCGGCACCGGGCGCGAGGCGGTGTGGGCCGCCACCACCCTGAAGAACGCCAAGGTGCTGGCGGTCGACCTCAGCCGCCGCAGCCTCGCCTACGCCACGCGGCAGAGCCGGCGGCTGGGCCTGAAGAGCATCGAGTTCGCCCAGGCCGACCTGCTGGAGCTGGGGACGCTGGGCCGCCGCTTCGACGTGATCCACAGCGTCGGCGTGCTGCACCACATGGAGGATCCGGTGGCGGGCCTGCGCGTGCTGCGCGGGCTGATGCGCCCGCATGGCGTGATGGAGGTGGGCTTCTACAGCGCCGCCGCCCGCCGGCCGATCCTGGCCGCCCGCGCCTTCATCGCCGAGCGCGGCCACCCGCCGACCCTGGACGGCATCCGCCGCGTCCGCCGCGACATCCAGGATCTGCCGGACGGCCATCCGGCCCGCGCCGTCGTCCATTCCCCGGACTTCTACGGCACCAGCGCCTGCCGCGACCTGCTGATGCATGTCCACGAGCTGCACGTCACCCTGCCCTGGCTGGCCGGTGCGCTCGAGACGCTGGGCCTGGAGTTCCTGGGCTTCCGGCTGGCCGATCCCGCCGTGGCGGCGCTCTACCGCAAGCGCTTCCCCGAAGATCCGGCGATGACCTCGCTCGCCCGCTGGGACCGGCTGGAGGCGGAGCATCCGATGATCTTCGGCGGGCTGTACCAGGCCTGGGTGCGGGCGCGGGCCTGAGGAGAAAGGTCCGGGAATGACGGGTGGGGTCCGGTTGACCCTGCCGGTTTCGGGGTGATATCGCTTCGCCGTCTGGAAAAGACACGGCGAAGATGGACGCGGCAGAGAAAGACGTCATGGAACAGCGTGCAAAAGACAGGGTCTCGATCTGCATCCCGACCCGCAACCGCCCGAACCTGCTGCGCGAGCTGCTGGACACGGTCTTCGCCCAGACCTACGGCAATTACGAAGTCATCATCACCGACAATTCGGACAATGACGAGACGCGCGACCTCGTCGCCGCCCGTTATGCCGATCCGCGTGTCCGCTACCACAAGAACGAGACCAATCTGGGGATGGACGGCAACGCGCGCCGCGCCTTCAGCTTCATCACCGGCGAGTTCTTCACCTTCACCGCCGACGACGATTTCTGGGATGCCGACAACCTGCGCCGCAAGGTCGATCTGCTGCGCCGGGTGCCGGAGGTCAACGCCTGCTTCTCCAACGCCCACCACATCCTGATGGACGGGCGCCCCCACCCGCAGCCCTTCCACACGACGCTGCGGCCGGGGATGGAGGCGGTGATCGACGGCTATTACCTGAACCCGGTGTCGCTGCATTTTCCGCCGTCGCCGCCACTGTTCGTCAACACCCTGACCGGCCTCTACCGCACCGCCCAGTTCCTGGCGCCGATGGTCGAATCCTGGGAATGCGGGTCGGAGGAATACGCCCACTGGTATCTCGGCCTGTCGGGCCAGCGGCTGGGCTATCTGTTCGACCCGCTCATCACCATCCGCGACGGTGAGCACAACTGGGAAATCCAGACCGGCAACGGCGCGGTGACCAATTACCGCAAGTCGCCGGAAGTCCGTGCCGCCCAGTTGAACCGCATCTACACCACCCTGCGCGCCAGGCGCGGGGCGGAGCTGACCAGGATCGACCGGCAGGTCGAGCTGGCGGTCTTCACCTTCCTGGTCGAGCAGATCGGGCAGGCGGCGGTCCAGTATATCGGCAGCTTCCCGCTGATCACGGTGGCCGACTTCAACGCCTACATCCAGGAGCGCAACCGGCGCCAAGCGGCGCAGGCCCAGGCGGCGCAGGCATGAACGCCGCCACCCCGCTCGTCAGCATCCTGATCCCGGCCTACAACCGGGAGCGCGAGATCGAGGAGACGGTCCGCTCCGCGCTTGCCCAGACGGTGCAGGACATCGAGGTGGTGGTGGTCGACAACGCCAGCACCGACGGCACCTGGGCGATCTGCCAGCGGCTGGCGGCGGAGGACGGGCGGCTGCGCCTGTTCCGCAACGACGCCAACATCGGCCCCGTCAACAACTGGCGCCGCTGCGTCGCCGAGGCGCGGGCGCCCGTTTCCAAGATCCTGTTCTCCGACGACCGGCTGGAGCCGGCCTATCTGGAACGCACCCTGCCCCGCCTGCAGGGGCGGGTCGCCTTCGTCTTCACTCCCGCGAAGCTGGTGGACGAGGCGGGTGCGTCGCACGGCGTCATCCACCAGTATTTCGTCGACACCTTCCCGTCCGACACCTTCGTCTTCGAATATCTGTCGAACTTCGGCGGCCTGCCGGTGTCACCCTGCGCCGCCCTGTTCCGCACCGCCGACCTGCGCGACGGCATCGTCAGCGATCTCGGCCCCGGCCCGGCGGGCAGCTCGGCCGCCGATTTCGAGGCGCACGGCGCCGGCCCCGACTGCCTGATCTATCTGATCGCCGCCAGCCGCTATCCCTATGTCGCCTATGTCGGCGAGCCGCTGGTCACCTTCCGGCGCGGCGGCATCACCTCCGACCTGATCGCGAACGGGCGCTTCTTCACCTGCTACCACCACGCGCTGATGTGGTTCATGAAGTCGCCGATGGCCCCGCCGCCCGCCCGGCTGGCCGCCGCCGCCCTGTGGCGGCAGGAGGTGCGCGTCGCCCGCCGGGTCATTCCCTATGAGGACCATCTGCGGGCCTACGGGGTGGAGCCTTGAGCGGGCCGCCTCGTCAGCTGGCGGGGCCGACACCGTAGCGGGACAGGACGTCGGCGATCCCCTCCTCGATGCCGATGCCCAGCTCGATCCCCATCGCCGACAGCGCCCGGGTATCGGCGACGGAGTTCATGATCTCGTCGTCGCGGTAGGGGATGGCGCCGAAGCGCAGGTCGGTCGGGCTGCCCGACAACCGCTTCACCGTCTCGGCGAAGGCCCGGATCTCCACGCTGCGCCCGGTGCCGACATTGACCTCGGCATAGCCGCTCTCCGTCCCCACCGCCCGGCGGACGATGGCGACATAGGCGCGGACCACGTCGTCGACATGCACGAAGTCGCGCTTCTGGTGGCCGTGGGTCAGCGGATGGGAGTCGACGCGCTGCAGGGCCACCTTGCGGATCAGGTCCTCGCAGAATTTGGTGGGGCTGTCATGGGCGCCGTAGACATGCTCCAGGCAGGCGTTGACCAGCATGATGCGGTCGGAGAACTTCTTCAGCCAGGGCAGCAGGTTCTGCTTGGACAGGGAATAGTTCGGCAGGGCCGAATAGGACTTCTTCTCCTTGCAGAAATAGGAGTCCGTGTTGACGAAGGCGCGGACCTTGTGCTGGACGCACAGCTCGATCAGTTCGACCGGGAAGATCAGGTTCGCTTCCAGGATGCTCGCCAGCGTCTCGCCGCCGCGGCCGTAGGAGGTGGCGACATGCACCGCCGCCTCGACCGGCGCTCCGGCGAAGGCCCCGGCGATGCCGTCGCGGTCGATGTCGACGAAGGACAGGCCGGGGTCGCCGAGCAGCGGCCGGACGCGCGTCAGGTCGGACGTGCTCCTCTTCAGGACGATGACCTCATGCCCGTCGGCGAGCAGCCCCTTCAGAAGATGGCTACCGACGAAGCCGGTGCCTCCGGTCACAAGAACGGCCATGGATCTTCACTTCCCCGACTGGCGGCGCCCGGCGGCCGGGCGGCGCTCATATGCTGGTCGATTTCGCCGGCTGACCGGTTCCGGCCCTTATACGGAAGGACGCCCGGTATTTCAGCAGGTCGCGTGCAAAGCGCAGGGTCTCGCCGATGCCGGCGCCATATTCCAGCTTCTTCCGCACCAGCCGGAAGAAGCGCGGGCGATAGCGCATCGTCATGTGAGGCGGGTGGGTGCCGTCGATGAAGCGCTCCAGGAAGCGGAAATTCTCGCGCGCCACCGCCCGCACGACGCCGGGCGAGAAGTTCATCGTCGGCGAGCCGTAGAGCCGGTGCATGCCCGAGACGAAGACCTCGATGAAATTGTGGGAGAACACGCTGTGCGGCATGTTCATCACCATCGGCTGGTCCGTCAGGTACAGCGTCGGCTGCCGGTCATTGACCAGCGACAGGTTGACCAGACCGATATGGGCGACGGAGGTGCCGGACAGGTCGGCCGCGTCGTAGTCGCGGAAGCTCTTGCGGAAGACCGAGCGCGACAACCAGAAGGAATGCGACACCACGGCGGCTCTCAGCTGCTCGTCCCCGGCGTCGAGGGACAGCGGCCGGCCCAGCGGCAGGCGGACCATGGTTCCGGCCGGGGTGGTCAGGGTCCCGTCGAACGCCATACCGCCCACCACCCCGCCCATATCCCTCGGCTCGTTCAGGAAGACCAGGGTCGGGCTGTGGGCGTCGATCACCGCGCACAGCCGGGCGACCGTTCCCGGCAGGACATAGTCGTCGTCGGACAGGATCCAGATATGACCGGAGACGCAGCGGTCGAAGCAGGCCATGACGTTCCCGTCATAGCCGAGATTGCGGGCGTTGCGGTGGTACTCGAACAGGACCGCCCCGGCACGGTTCCAGCGTTCGAAGATCCGGACGGAGCGTTCGACCCGCTCGTCGGAGCAGTTGTCCGACACCAGGATGCGGATGTCGCGCCGTCCGGTCTCCAGGACCTGCGCCATCAGGTTCTCGACCTGGAAGACCAGTTCGTCCGGACGGTTGTAGGTGGGGATGCAGATGGTCAGGACCGGCGGAGAGGTTTCCGGCGGATGGGCTGTTGACGGGGCCGGCCGCTCGGTCCGGCCCGCCGGGCGCCAGGAGCCGCGCCGCCAGTCGGCCAGACGGCGCAGGTGCGAGGCCTCGGGATGGCCGGGAACGGCCGCCAGGATGGCGTCGTAGAGCGCGACGGCCCCCGTCAGGTCGGCCGACTGGTGCCGTTCGACCGCCTCGCGCAGGGTCCGGCGGATGGCGGAGGCGAGGGTCGAGGCGATCTGCCCATGGCCCGGCTCCAGGACCGCCAGGGCGGCGAAGGTCAGCAGCGCCTCCACCGGCTTCCCGCCGTTCAGCAACCCGGCGCCATGATCGTAGGCCGCGACGATGATCCGGTTGTAGGCGTCGAGCAGGGGCGGCCGGCGGCGCTGGTCGGCAGGCACCACCGCGATCCGATGCAGCCCGCGCGGCACGAAGCCTCGGTCGATGTCGTCGCCGCCGAACAGGAAAGCCAGGACGGGATTGCCGGGATCGAGCGCCAGAACGGCACCGGCCAGCGATGCGGCCTCGGCCAAAGCCTTGCCCGGCGGCAAGCTGGCCAGGACGGCCGACGCCTTCTGCACCGCGACCCGGCGGTTGGACTCTATCGCCTCGTGGCGCAGGCCGACCGCCTCCAGCCGGCGGAAGCAGGACAGCGCCGGCTCGATCCGGTCGAGCTGGATTTCGCAGATCGACAGAAGATGGAAGGCGTTGGCACTGGCCGGGTCCATGCACAGCGCAAGCCGGTAGGCGGCCGCGGCCGCGGCGATGTCGCCGCCGCGGTAGCGTTCCATCCCTTGGGAAACGAAGTCGTCAGCGCTCGTCATCGGCATGGCAGGGGTGGGGGCCGGGCGGTTCAGCCGGCCTGTCCGGCGCGGCCGGCCCACGCGGCGCGACCGGCAATGTCCTGCTGGATGCGCTCCCAGATGCCGGTGAAGATGCGGTCCCAGGAATGCTGTTCCAGCACCTGCCGGACGACGCCGGCGCTGCGCCGCTCATACTCCTCCTGCGGCATCGCCAGGGCGCGGGCGATGATGGCGCGGTTGGCCTCGGCGTCCTGGGTCAGCTCGATGGCGTAGGGGGAGCGGAAGCCGCTTTCCGGGGTGACCATCGGCACCAGACCGCGGGCGCAGTTCTCCAGGATGGCGGTGGCCTGGGCGTCGCGCGAACTGGCGTGGATGTAGAAGGCGCAGTTGTCCTTGATGAAGCGGTCCTGCTGGGCCGACGTGTTGTCCACCCAGCCGAGCGAGACGAACTCGTGCCCGTTCAGGCGGACGCGCTGGTAGGGATGGGCGCGCAGCGCGCTGCTGCCGGCATGCAGCACGGCGCCGGTGCCGGCGACGCTGTTCAGCAGCAGGTCGAATCCCTTGTGCGGGGCGAGGTCGCTCATGTGCAGCAGGCCGCGCATGCTGGCTTGCGAATAGCCGCGCGGCGGGGCGAAGCGGTGGCCTTCGCAGCCCATGTCGATGCGGACGATGCGGTCCTTGACCCGGCCCAGCATGTCGTCGGCCGGCAGGGCCTGGATGCGCTCGTACCAGTGATCGCCGCAGATGCCGAAGATCAGCCGCGCGCCCCGGAGCTGGCTGTCCATGAAGGGGCTCCAGCTCTTGTGCTCCTCCACCGGTTCGGGCAGCAGCGGCAGCATCAGGTAGGTGTTGGGATGGGCCGGCTGGCCGGGCTCCAGCGCATTGTCGCGCACCCAGTCGTCGGCAAGCCCGCCGACGGAATCGAAGCTGGTGTGGCCCAGCAGGATGTCCGCCGGGTTCCGCGTGACGCGCGAGGCATTGAAGCTGTCGAGATGCACGTCGGTGAAGCGGCCGAGCACGCGGCGCGCATGCTTGCAGATCTCCGCGTTGTTCGCCTCGTACTTGTCGTAGCTATCGCGGCGGAAGATGTAGGGCGTCCAGAAGAAATGCAGCATGCGGTCCTCAAACCTCAGTGGGCGGGGCTTTCGCGGCCCCGGCCCTGTCGTCAGCAGCCCGGCGTCACCCCTGCCCGGCGATCCAGGCCAGCATGTCGGAGACGCCGCGGCGGGCGTCGACCTTCGGCTCCCAGCCCAGCAGGCGGCGGGCCTTGGCGATGTCGGCGACGAAGATGCGCTGGTCGCTGATGCGCGGCGGCAGCCGCTCGAACCGCATCTCCACCCCGTGCAGCTCCTCCAGCAGGCGGAACAACTCCAGCAGGGACAGGCTGTTGGCCATGCCGCCGCCGATGTTGAACACCTGTCCCGCCACCGCGTCGGCCCGTTCCACCGCGCTGAAATAGAGGGTCTTCATGTCCTCGGCGTGCAGCACGTCGCGGACCTGCTTGCCGGTGCCGCTGATGGTGAAGGGATCCTTCAGTTTCCCAAGCCCGGCCTGGACCGCCAGACCGCAGAACCAGCCGACCCAGCCCTGGTCGGCGGTGGCGTATTGCCGGCCGCCATACATCGAGGAATGGCGGAACACCACGGTGCGCAGCCCGAACACCCGGTGATGGTCCAGCATCATCTGGTCGGCCGCGCCCTTGGAGGTGCCGTAGGGCGAATGGAAGTCGAGCGGGGCGGTCTCGTCGAAGCCGTTGGGGAAGGCCGGGGCGACGTAGCGGGTCTCCGTCTCCTCGTACGGCGTCCATTCCAGGTCGCCATAGACCTTGTTGGTCGAGCTGTAGAGCACCAGGGCGTCCGGCGCCGAGCGGCGCACCGCGTCCAACAGGTTGAAGCTGCCCAGCGCGTTGACCTCGAAATCCAGCCGCGGGTCGGCCAGCGAGGTGGTCATCGCCACCTGCCCCGCCAGATGGAAGACCACGTCGGGCCGCAGTTCCGCCACCGCGCGCTGCACGTCGTTGGGATTGCGGATGTCGCCGTGGCGGAACTCGAACTCGCCCTGGCCGCGCAGCCAGTCGAGGTTCAGCGTGCTGCCCCGGCGAGACAGGTTGTCGAAGACGCAGAGGTCCTCGCCACGCTCCAGAACGGCGGCGGCGAGGTTGCTGCCGAGGAAGCCGCAGCCTCCGGTGATCAGGTAGCGCACGGGAGAACTCCGGTATTTTCGGGCAATTTTTCGGGGGGATCGAGGAAGGCCAGGGTCTGCCGCATGCCCTCGTCCAGCGGGGTCGACGCCCGCCAGCCGAGCCTTGCCGCGGCCTTGCCGGCGTCGGCGACGATGCTCATCACCTCGTCCGGACGGTAGGGCAAGGCGCCCCAGGCCAGGGCGTCGCCGCCATGGCCGACGGCACGGGCCGCAGCATCGCCCAGGGCGCGGATGGTGATCGGCGCGCCGGAGCCGAGATTGACGATCTCGCCGGCCGGGAAGTCCGGCAGTTCGGCCAGCCGCAGGCAGGCCTCGGCAACGTCGCCGACATAGACGTAGTCGCGCAGTTGGCCGCCGGCGGTCAGCTCGGTGCGCCGGCCGTCGCGGCAGGCGCGCAGGATCATCGGCACGAATTTCGTGTCGTTCTCCAGCGGGCCGTACATGCCGAAGGGCCGCACCACGGCGAGCGCCAGCCCGTGCGACGCGGCGGTGCCGAGCGCGGCGAGCGTCGCCGCCGCCTTGGTGATGCCGTAGAGGCTGCGCGGGGCCGGCGGCGCGTCCTCGGCGATCGGATGGTCGGAGGGGCCGTATTCGTAGCAGGTGCCGACATGGATGAAGCGCTTCACCCCGCCCTGGGCCGCCGCACGCACGAGGTGCAGCGTGCCCTCCAGGTTGGTGCGGACCGACGCCGCCACGTCCTGGAAGCGGTAATCGACGCCGTAGGCGGCGCAATGGACGATCAGGTCGGGACGCGCGCCGGCCACCGCCGCCGCGATCTCATCCCCCGACGCCGTCAGGTCGAGCCGCACCGGCTCCGCCGCCACGCCGAGGCGGGCGAGACGCCAGCTGTCGCTGCCCTCCCGGCCGGCGGCCAGCACCGTCCAGCCGGCATGGGCGAAGCGGGCGGCCACATGGGCGCCGAGGAAGCCGGCGGAGCCGGTGACGAGAACGCGCATCGCCCGGCGGCCCTCAGCCGGCCGTCCGCGCCCGGACGAAGCCGCGGATGACGTCCAGCATGTAGTCGATGTGGGCGGCGGTCAGGCCCGGATAGACGCCGATCCACAGGGTGCGGGCGGTGACGACGTCGCTGTTGGTCAGCTCGCCGACGACGCGGTGCGGGCGGCCCTTCATGTAGGGCTGGCGCAGCAGGTTGCCGCCGAACAGCTGGCGCGTGCCGATGCGGGCGCGGGTCAGCTCGCGCGTCAGCTCGTCGCGGCTGAAGGGGGCGTCGGCCGCCACCGTGATGGGGAAGCCGAACCAGGACGGGTCGCTGTTCGGCGTCGCCTCCGGCAGGATCAGCATGTCGGCCAACTCGGCCATCCCGGCCTTCAGCCGGGCGAAGTTGACCTTGCGCGCCTCGATGAAGCCTTCCAGCCGATCCATCTGGCCCAGCCCGACCGCCGCCTGCATGTCGGTGATCTTCAGGTTGTAGCCGAGATGGGAGTAGATGTACTTGTGATCGTAGCCGTGCGGCAGGTCGCCGAGCTGCCAGTTGAAGCGCTGCTTGCAGGTGTTGTCCTGGCCCGGCTGGCACCAGCAGTCGCGGCCCCAGTCGCGGAAGGATTCCAGCGAGCGCTTCAGCTTGGCGTTGCTGGTGAAGACCGCCCCGCCCTCGCCCATCGTGATGTGGTGGGCCGGGTAGAAGCTGAGGGTGCCGACGTCGCCGAAGCTGCCGACCAGCTTGCCGTCATAGCGGGCACCCAGCGCGTCGCAGCAATCCTCGACCACCCACAGCCCGTGCTTCTCGGCGACGCGGGTGACGGCGGCGAGGTCGAAGGGGTTGCCCAGCGTATGGGCCAGCATGATGCCGCGGGTGCGCGGGGTCACCGCCTCTTCCAGCAGCCGCATGTCCATGTTGTAGGTCGGGATGTCGACGTCGAGGAAGACCGGGACCATCCCGTTCTGCAGGATCGGGTTCACCGTGGTCGGGAAGCCGGTGGCGCAGGTGATGATCTCGTCGCCAGGATTCAGCGCGCGGTCGCCCAGCAGCGGCGAGGTCAGCGCGGTCAGCGCCAGCAAATTGGCCGACGAGCCGGAATTGACCGTCAGCACGTTGCGCGCGCCGAGGAACTCGCCCAGACGCTTTTCGAAGGCGTCGTTGAAACGGCCGGTGGTCAGCCAGAAATCGAGGGCGGAATCCACCAGCAGCGCCATCTCCTCGCCGCCATAGACCTTGCCGCTGACGGGGACCGGCGAGCGCGCCGGGTCGAAGGGGCGGTCGGCATGGGCGACCTCCGCATATTCGGCCACCAGATCGAGGATCCGGCGGCGCAGGTCTTCCCGGCGATCCGCCGAACCGGCCGGCGAAGAGGTGGCCGGCGAAGAGGGGGAGGAGGTCATGACGGTCTCACGGAAGAAACGGTGATGCGAAAAGGACGCCGGACGCCTCAGACGGCCGGCCGGGCCTCGTTATACGCAAGAAGCTGGGCGGACATAAGGGCGGGGATGTCCTGGCCGCGGCCATAGGCGCGATACCACTCGACGGTGCGGGCCAGCGTCTCCGCCAGATCCCAGCGCGGCGCCCAGCCCAGCCGCTGCCGCGCCTTGGAACAGTCGAGCGCCAGGAAGCGGTTCTCGTGCGGGCCGGCCGGGCCGCTGTTGTCGACCCAGGCGGCGCCGTCGCCCCACAGCGAGGCCAGCCGGTCGGCCACCCAGTGGACCGGGCGGGCGCTGCCCTCGGCCGGGCCGAAATTCCAGCCTTCGGCATGGGTCGCCGGCTCGGTCCAGGCGGCTTCCGCCAGCATCAGGTAACCGTGCAACGGGTCGAGCACATGCTGCCAGGGCCGGGTGGAATGGCGGTTGCGCACCACCGCCGGACGGCCGTCCAGGAAGGCGCGGATCAGGTCGGGGACCAGACGGTCCTCCGCCCAGTCGCCGCCGCCCACCACGTTGCCGGCGCGGCCCGACACCAGGGCGACCGGGCTGTCCCCCGGCGGGAAGAAGGACTGGCGGAAGGCGGCGGTCACCAGCTCCGCGCAGCCCTTGCTGTTGCTGTAGGGATCGCGGCCGCCCATCGGCTCGTTCTCGCGATAGCCCCAGACCCACTCGCGGTTCTCGTAGCATTTGTCGCTGGTGACGTTGACCACCACGCGCACGCTGTCGATCCGGCGCACCGCGTCGAGCAGATGCACCGTGCCCATGACGTTGGTGGCGTAGGTCTCCACCGGGTCGCGGTAGGAGCGCAGGACCAGCGGCTGGGCCGCCATGTGGATCACGATGTCGGGACGGGCGGCGGACAGCGCCGCCGCCAGCCGGTCGCGGTCGCGGATGTCGGCGATCTCGCTGCGGTGCAGCCGGTCGCGCAAGGCCGCCGCCTCGAACAGGCTGGGGGTGGTCGGCGGCTCCAGCGCATAGCCGGTGACGCGCGCGCCCATGGCGGAGAGCCAGAAGCCGAGCCAGCTTCCCTTGAAGCCGGTGTGGCCGGTCAGGAAGACCGACTTGCCGGACCAGAACGACGCAGTCGCAGCCATCGGAGCGGTCACCAGGTTTTCCAGGGCGGGTTGCCGGCGGTCCACAAATCCTCCAGCAGACGCTTGTCGCGGATGGTGTCCATGCACTGCCAGAAGCCGTCATGCTTCCAGGCGTGCAGCTGGCCGTCCTCGACCAGGCCGCGCAGCGGCTCCTGCTCCCACATGGTGTCGTCGCCGTCGATATAGCGGCCGACCGTCGGCGACAGCACGAAGAAGCCGCCGTTGATGCGGGCGCCGTCGCCCGGCAGCTTTTCCTGGAAGGCAGAGATGCGGTCGCCCTCCAGTTCGACCACGCCGTAGCGGCCGGGCGGATGCACCACGGTCATGGTGGCGGCGCGGCCATGCGCCTTGTGGAAGGCGACCGAGGCGGAGATGTCGACGTTGCCGACGCCGTCGCCATAGGTGAGGCAGAAGGCCTCCTCCCCCTCCAGATAGGGCAGCACGCGCTTGATGCGGCCGCCGGTCAGGGTGGACTCGCCGGTCTCGACCAGCGTGATCCGCCAGGGTTCGGCAAGGCGGCGGTGGACCTCGACCGTGTTTGTCCGCAAGTCGATGGTCACGTCCGAATTGTGCAGGGAGTAGCTGGAGAAATACTCCTTGATCGCATAGCCCTTGTAGCCCAGGCAAATGACGAAGTCATTGATGCCATGCGAGGAATAAATCTTCATGATGTGCCAGAGGATCGGCTTGCCACCGATCTCCACCATCGGCTTGGGCCGCAGGTCCGTTTCCTCGGAGAGCCGCGTTCCAAGGCCGCCGGCAAGTATTACAGCTTTCATTTCCTGCAGCTCTTCCAATTCAGGAGTGGACCAGGGCAGAGTATTAAGCAATTTGTGAAAAAACGGTCAAGCACAGGCGCTCGGGAGCCTGCATGGACTCCAAAGGTCACGGCGGAGAGTTGCCTTACCGCCACCAGGCATGATCGTCGGTGATCTCGGGATCGGGAATGTGGATGTCGCTGTCCGGCGGCAGGGCGACGAGGTTGACGGCGCCCACCCCGTCGAACACGTCGTCGGGGTTCCCGGCGAAGTTGCCGGGGTCGAACAGGCGGGCGGTGTGCCACCACACCCGGTAGCCCATCGACCGGATCAGCCCGATCAAGGCGGGCGAGCGGTCGCGCCGGTCGTTCTCCACATACAGCACCGGCCGGTGGCCCGATATCAGCCCGCCGGCCCCGCGCAGCACCGCCTCCTCCATGCCCTCCACATCGGCCTTCAGCAGGCGGCAGGACGGCAGGTCGAGGCTGTCCAGCGTCACCAGCGGGACCAGTTCGCCATGGTCCCAGCCGCCGAGGCCGAGGGCGCCGAAATTGTTGGAGCGGCTGGGGTCGAGCGTCGGCACCCGGATGGATCCGGCCTCGCTCCCCACCGCCATGCGCCGGGTCCGCACATTGGCGATGCCGTTCAAGGCCAGATTGGCGGAGAGCAGGTTGAACAGCATCTCCTGCGGTTCGAAGGCGACGACGGACCCGGACGGCCCGACCATGCGGGCCAGCGGCAGGGTCTGGGCGCCGATGTTGGCCCCGACCTCCACCACAACGTCGCCGGGACGCAGGATGGAGCGGAACACCGCCACCTCATGCTCGGCATATTCGCCGTAGAGATCGAGGGAGCGGCCGACATACCGGTCGTTGCGGTTGTAGACCATCAACCCGTGGCGGCAGGGCCGCATGCGGTTGAAGCCGCCTTCCAGATCCACCGGCCCGCCGATCATCGGTCTCGTCTCCACCCTGCCTGCCCCGCCCTGCCCGATCCAGGCCCCACAGCCCATGGCACTTGCTGTAATCCAAAGCCGGAACCGGACGCCACGACTTTCCACCCGCGCGACTTTCCGCCCACGCGGCCCGTCACCGCATCTCCGGCATTTCGCCATGGCACAGGACCGGGGGAGGCGCTACACCTAGCCCCCGTCGCCACCTTCGGCAGTCCCCTCGGGAGAGCAGCCCCATGTGCGGTTTCGCCGGCTTCGCCGGACCCGGCGGCGAGCGCGACCTCGCCGTCATGACCAGCATCATCCGCCACCGCGGCCCCGACGACGACGGCGTCTATGCCGACCGCGGCCAAGCCGACCATGCCGGCGCGCTGCCGGTCCATCTGGGCTTCCGCCGCCTCGCCATCATCGACATCGAGGGCGGCCACCAGCCGATGGCGACGGCCGACGGCGACCTCGTCATCGTCTACAACGGCGAGATCTACAACGCGCCCGAACTGCGCCGTGCGCTGGAGCAGGCCGGCCACCGGTTCGTCACCGACCATTCCGACACCGAGGTGCTGCTGCACGGCTATCGGGAATGGGGCCTGGACATGCTGGAGCGGCTGAACGGCATGTTCGCCTTCTGCCTCCACGACCGCCGCCGGGGCCGGCTGGTGTTCGGCCGCGACCGCTTCGGCAAGAAGCCGCTGTTCTATGCCGAGACCGCCGACGGGCTGGTCTTCGCGTCGGAGGCCACCGCCGTCCTGTCCCACCCGTCGGTGCCGGACGGGCTGGACCGCACCGCGCTGGTCAAATATTTCGCCTACGGCTTCATCCCGGCGCCGCTGACCGCCCATGCCGCGGTGCGCAAGCTGCCGGGCGGCTGCAGCATGGTCTACGACCTGACCAGCCGGCGGCTGTCGGTCAGCCGCTACTGGGAATACCGGATGGTGGTGGACGACCAGCCGCCGGGCGGTCCCGACCAGTGGGCGGAGGAGCTGCGCGAACTGCTGGACCGCGCGGTGGAACGCCGCATGCTGAGCGACGTGCCGGTCGGCTTCTTCCTGTCCGGCGGCATCGACAGCGCCGCCATCGTGGCGCTCGCGGCACGCCACCGCGACCCGGCGTCGATGAAGACCTTCACCATCGGCTTCGACGAGCCTAGCTTCGACGAGAGCGGATATGCCGCCGACGCGGCGCGCCATTACGGCACCGACCATGCCTGCCGCACGCTGAACCTCGACACCGCGGCGGGGATGCTGCCGGAGTTGCTGGGCCGGCTGGACGATCCGATCGCCGACCCCTCCATCCTGCCGACGCATCTGCTGTCGCGCTTCGCCCGCGAACGGGTGACGGTGGCGCTGACCGGCGACGGCGGCGACGAGCTGTTCGCCGGCTACGACACCTTCGACGCGCTGCGCACGGCGCGGCTCTACCACCATGCCGTCCCCCGCCCGCTGCACCGGCTGGCGGAGGCGGTGGCGCACCGGCTGCCGCGCTCGGACCGCAACATGAGCTTCGACTTCAAGCTGCGCCGGGCGCTGCGCGGACTGGGGCACCGGCCGGCGCACTGGATGCCGGCGTGGCTGGGTCCGGCCTCGGTGGAGGAGGTGTCGCGGCTGTTCGGCACCGACCTCTCCGCCGACGAACTGTATGACGAGGCCGACGCCCTGTGGCGGTCGGGCGCCAGCCGGCACGACGTCGACCGCTCCATCGAGTTCTACGGCCGCTTCTATCTGGGCGAGAACCTTCTCATCAAGGCCGACCGCGCCAGCATGTTCTGTTCGCTGGAAACGCGCTCGCCCTTCCTCGACCGCGACCTCGTCGCCTTCGTCAGCCGCCTGCCGGCCGGCGTGAAGCTGCAGCCGAACGGCATCCGGGGCGGCACGCGGAAATGGATCCTGAAGAAGGCGATGGCGCCGCTGCTGCCGCCGGCGATCCTGTCGCGGCCCAAGAAGGGCTTCGGCATCCCCTTGAGCCGCTGGCTGCGCCACCTGCCCCAGCCGCCGCTGGAGACCGCGGCGCGCATCGGGGTTGACGGCGCCTGGCTGGCCGCCCGCTGGGACGAGCACCGCAGCGGACGGGCCGACCACCGCGGCCTGCTGTGGGCCTGGACCGCACTCGCCACCGCGCTGGACCGCCCGGCCAAAACCCCGGCACCGCCCCTGGCACCGATGGAAACCGCCGCATGAGTTTAGACAGCCTGGATCGTCCGCTCCCCCAAACGCATGAGAGTGGGACGCGTGGGGGAGCGGACATGCACGACGCTGCCCGCACCGGTTCCCGCGCCTCGTCGTTCGCCGGCCTCCTGGTCCGGCTTCTGCTGGCGCTGGGGGCGCTGGTCGTCGTCTATCAGTTCGGCCGGAACATGCAGGCGAGCAGCGGCCTGCCCTATTGGGACGACTGGGGCTATTTCTTCGGCACCGCCCAGGGCGTGCAGCAGCCGCTGACCGTCCATTCGATCTTCGCCAAGGACAGCGACCATGTCGCGCCCTTCTTCAAGCTGCTGACCCACGGGCTGTGGCATGCCATCGGCGTCGATTTCATCGCCTTCCGGCTGGTCGGCTGGCTGGCCTTCGCCGCGATGCTCGCCGCCTACGCGCTGGTCCTGCTGCGGGACGGCTTGCGGTCGGCCTGGGATGCGGTGCCGGTGGTGGCGGCCGGGCTGTTCCTGACCGGCACGCTGAACAACGAGTATTTCTATTACCAGCACATGGGGCTGGCCCAGCCGATCTTCTTCACCTGCCTGTTCCTGTTCCTCCACACGCTGGCCCGCGGCCGGCTGGTGCTTGCCACGCTGTTCCTGCTGGCCTTCGGCTCCACCGGGGTGTTCGGCGCCAGCTATGCGCTGGGAGCGGCGGGGGTCGGGGCGGTGCTGGCCCTGCGCCGGGAGGGAAACTGGCGGGAGAGGCTGGTGGAGGGGCGCACGCTGGTGGCGGTCGGCGGCGGGCTGCTGCTGACCGTGGCGATGCTGTGGATGACCTTCAGCGGCTCCTACGCCAACCACACCGGCCAGCCGCTGGTGCTGCCCTGGCACCGGGAATTCTGGGCCTTCCTGTTCGGTGCCTTCGCCACCGCCGCCGGCCTGCCGGTGGAGACGGTGGGAGCGCCGCCGTCCCTGGCGGTGGGGGCCGTGGCGTTCGTGCTCTGCCTGATCCCGGCGGTGCTGCTGCCCTTCGGCCGGGCGGGCGTCGAGCGGCGGCACGCCGTCTTCTGCATCGCCTCGCTGATCGCGGGGGCGGTGATCGTCACCATGACCACCGCCCTGGGCCGGGCCGGACTGTGCGGCGACGGCATCGCCGCCGCGATGCGCTGCGGCATCACCCCGCGCTATGCCTATCCGGTCCTGCTGGCCTTCCCGGCGGCGGTCGCCGGCTGGACGGTGCTGATGGCCGGGCGGGCGGGGGTCGCAACGGGGAACGGGACCGCGAGGATGGACCGGGGAACCGCCGCCGGGCTGCTTCTGGCCGCCCTCCTCGTCCTCGGCCACAGCGTCGGCGGCTCCCTGCTGCGGCATTGGGAGGTCGCCGGCCTCAACCGGATGATGGCGGAGCGCGACAGCGAGGCGCAGCGCTGCATCGCCAGCCACCTGCAGGCCATCCGGACGCCGGGCCAGACGGCAGACGGCTTGGACTGGCGGCAGCCGCTGGTCTGCCCGTCCAGCTCGCCGCGCAACATCGCCCCCTTCCTGCATGCCGCCTACGACCTGAAGGCCGACTTCCTGGCCCCGATCCTGAACGACGCGGCCAATCGGCCGGAACGCCCGATCCTGCAGACCCTTCTGCGCAACGGAACGCTCGATGACGGGGCCGGCGCCCTGCGGCTGAGCATGGCGGTGCGGCCGGCCGGGACGAATGACGGGGTGAACGGCTCCCTCGACCGGATCGAGCGGATTCCCAACGGTCCGCTCGCCCTGGCGGGATGGGCCGCCGACATGACCGTGCCGGCGCCGGCGGCCTTCGTCCTGGCGGCGGTCGGCGACCGCATCGTCGCCACCGGCTCCACCGGCAGCGCGCGGTCCGACGTCGTGAACGCCTTCCACGAGGAGCGGCTTCTCAACAGCGGCTTCATCCTGCCGCTGCCGGCCGAGGTCGCCGGCCAGCGGGTCCGGCTGTTCGTCATGGCCCATTCCGGCGCCTTGAAGGAGCTGACGCCCCCCGGCGGGGTGGTGGCGGCGGCGCCCTGACGCGAGACGGTGACGCAAAAAGGCCCCGCACCGGGAAGGTTGCGGGGCCTTTTTTTCTGATCGGAACCGTCAGTCGCGGATGCTGCGGTCCACCGGCGGCGGTTCGTCGAAATTCAGCATGGTCTTGATGGAATAGTGGCTCTTGCCCTGGCTCTCGAAATAGATGCGGACCAGCAGCTCGGCCAGCAGCCCCATCAGGATGCACATCACCCCGGTGACCAGCCCCATCGTCACCAGGAGCGGCAGCGGCGTCAGGATGAAGGAGATGCCGTCGACCAGCTTCAGGTAGATCGCATAGATGCCGGCCAGCACCGACAGCCCCATGAACATCAGGCCGGCGAAGCCGAAGATGTAGATCGGCTTGGTCTCGTACTGGGTCAGGAACTTCACGACGACGAGGTCGAGCACGACCTTCAGTACCCGCTCCAGCCCGTATTTCGACTGGCCGTGGCGGCGCGGGTGGTGGCGCACCGGCATCTCGGTCAGCTTTGCCCCCTGCCAGCGGGCGTAGATCGGCACGAAGCGGTGCATCTCGCCATAGAGCCGGTAGCCTTGCAGCATCTGGCGCCGGTAGGCCTTCAGCGTGCAGCCATAGTCGTTCAGCTTCACGCCGGAGATGGTCGAGATCAGCTTGTTGGCCATCTTGCTCGGCAGCGTGCGCAGCAGGAAGCCGTCCTGCCGGTCGGCGCGCCAGCCCGACACCACGTCGTACCCCTCGTCCAGCTTGGCGAGCAGCCCGGCGATGTCCTGCGGGTCGTTCTGCAGATCGCCGTCCATCGGCACGATGACGTCGCCGCGGGCATGGTCGATGCCGGCCATCATCGCCGCGGTCTGGCCGACGTTGCGGCGGAAATTGATGACGCGGATGCGGCTGTCCGACGCCACGCGCTGCAGTTCCGCCTCCGTCCCGTCGGTGGAGCCGTCATTGACGAAGATGACCTCGAAGCTGCGCCCCAGCCCGTCGAGCGCCGGGATCAGCCGGCCGCACAGCGGGGCGATGTTGTCCTCCTCGTTATAGACCGGAATCAGGACCGAGACGGAAACCGTGCCCATGTCCGTGGTGGCGGATCCGGGGGTAAGCAGGAGGGTCATCGAACGGGTCCGGAGGCTGCTGGTCATCTGTGGGTGCGATGCCGGGCCATGGTATGGCCGCTGGATCCGGCAAGCGCAACGGCTAATTGGGTTGCGAATTCAGGCGTTGAGGATTCAGGCAGGGCGGCGTTCGCGCAGGACGGTCAGGTCGATGACGGCGCCCAGCAGGGCCACCATCACCTGGAAGGCGAGGATGCCGAAGCCCAGCGCCAGCGACTGGGCATGGGGCACGCCGACCAGATCGAGCAGGCCGACCAGCGACGCCTCGCGCAGGCCGATGCCGGCGACGGTGACCGGCATCAGCACGATCACCGACATCAGCCCGATCACCGCACCCCACACCGAAAATGGCTGGTCGATGCCGACCGCCAGCCCCAGCGCCTGACTGCCGGCGACCGCCGCCACCTGCACCGCGATCCCGCCGGCGACCGACAGCAGGGCCCGCCCCGGCCGGCGCGTCTGGTCGCGCCAGGCCTCCAGGAAGCGGCGCAGCGGGCCGAGCAGCAGGGCCTCGCGCCTCGGCCCGGCACGCCAGCCGAGCAGGGCCAGCAGAAGGGCGCGGGCCGGCGCCCAGGCCAGCAGCACCGTCGCCGCGACCAGCCCGGCCAGCACCAGCCCGACCCCGACCAGCAACCCGTTGCCGAAGCGGGCCGACTGCATCGCCAGCCCGCCGCCGGTCAGCAGCAGCAGCCCGACGATCCCCGTCACCTTGTCGAAGGCGACCGCCGAGACGATGCGTCCGCCGCCGATTTCTCCCTGGCCCTGACCCTGGCCCTGCCCCTGTCCGCGCCCTTCGTCGCGGCTGAGCCGGTAGGCCTTCACCGCCTCCCCCGCCAGCTGGCCCGGCAGCACCAGCGCATAGAGCTGCGCCACCAGCGTGTAGGCGAGCAGCCGCCCGGCCCGCAGCTCCGGCAGCAGCACCCGCAGCTTCAGCGCGTTCAGCACATGCATCAGGAAGAACAGCAGGCCGGCGATCCCCATCAGCCCCGGCGACGCCACCGCCAGCACCCGCCCGACCTCCGCCACATCGACCCGCCACAGCAGCAGGGCGACCAGCAGCGCACTGACCAGGGCTTTCAGGCCGGGACGCATTTAAAGATGCCTTTTCATGAAGTCATGAAGTGATGTGAGGGGTTTATGCCCTCTCCCGGGGCTCTCGGCGGATCTTCGATCCGCCTGACGCCGTCAGCACAAACGAAGTTTGTGCGAGAGGCGGGAGAGGGAGTGCACTCACGATCCCGGCCGGCGGGCCAACACGTAGATGTAGTCGCCGTGCGACCAGGAATTCAGGCGGAAGATGTGATAGAGCGCCTCGGCAAGGAAGCGGCGGCCGGGGCCGTAGTCGCCTTCCGTGCCCTGGCCGCTGGCGGCTCCCAGGACGTTGCGGTAGAGCGGCGAGAAGAAGGGGAAGCCCCATTCCACCACCCGCTCGATCTCCAGCCCGACCGACTTGATCTTGGCCTGCAGTTCGCCGCGGGCATAGTTGCGGTGATGGCCGACCGTACGCTCGAAGTCGCGCATCCGCCCCTGCAGGGTGGAGACCAGCAGGTAGCGGCCGGTCATGGCGGCGAGGTTGCGCAGCGCCGCGACATCGTCCTCGATATGCTCGACCACGTCGGTGCAGACCACCAGGTCGAAGCGGCGGTCGAGATGGCCGGCGGCGACGTCGAGCAGGCCGAACTCGGCATTGGGCGCCCGGCGGCGGGCGACGTCGATGGCCTTGGCGGCGAAGTCGAGACCGGTGTAGCTGGCCTGCGGCTTCAGCGGCATCAGCGTGGCGAGCAGCGAGCCCTGGCCGCAACCGACGTCAGCCAAGCTGTCGTAGTTCAGCGGGCGCACCATCTCGGTGACGATGCGGCGCAGATGCCGGCCGGTCGGGCCGTATTTGCGCATGTCGTTCCAGCGCCGCTCCCAGCTGTCGTCGTAATCGACGCCACCCGGGTGATCGGCCGCCGCTGCGGGAAGGGGAGTGTTGGCGGACTTGAATGCGTCGTCGCTCATGCGGGCCTCCGGCGCAGGATGAATTCGTTGCAGCCCGTCGGCACGCGCGGCGGACGGACCTCCAGCATGTCGAAGCCGAGCGCGTCCATCCGCGCCCGCACCTCGTCGGCACTGGCATATTCATAGGGGTAGCCGCCGAGCCAGTCGGTCACGTCCACCCAGAACTCCATGCCGCGCTCCTTGCGCAGCGGGTTGGAGCCGGTGATCGCCCAGGTCGCCAGGAACATCAGCGAGCCCAGCGTCCAGTCCCAGAATTTCCGAAGGAATCCCGGCGACAGGTTGTAGACGATCTTGATCAGGGTCCAGATCGGCGAGGTCCAGTGGCGGTTGTAGAGCGCCAGCACGAAGGTGCCGCCCGGCGCCACCAGCGGCGCCACCGTTTCGATCGCCGGCCACATGGAGCCGGTGTGGTGCAGCGAGCCCCAGGCATAGACCACGTCGAAGCGGCCGAGCGAACCGACGAAGCCGCTGTCGAGCGCCGAACCGCGGCGGAAGTCGATGCGGTCGGCCAGTTCGGGCGCGAAGCGGCCCAGGTTGCGGCGCGCCACCTCGACCCCGGTGGGGTTGACGTCGAAGCCCAGCGCGCGGCCGACGCCCAGCTTGCCGGCGGCGATGGTGAACAGGCCGGAGCCGGACCCGACGTCGCAGAAGCTGGCGTCCTTCAGCCGGTCGGTGCCGACCAGCCCCTTCAGGCTGTCGATGGCCGCCACCAGCCGCGGCTCGTCCAGCACGGTGCGCGAGTAATGGTCCCAGTTCTCGCCGAAATCGAAGGCCAGGGCGGGAGTGCCGGCCGGGGTTCCGCCCCCGCCTTCCGCCGTCTTCACCGGTTCCGCCACGCTGTCCGATCCCTTGCTGTCCAAGCCCACTCTGCCGCGCCGCCATACGCTCCCGAAAGCCGCCGGATGTCAACAGCACGTCAAGCGGGGGCGTCGCGGCGTGTATCCTTGGAAGGGCGGAGACCGGCGGACAAGATGAACACGGATGTCACGGATTAGGACACGGATTCCACGGATGTGGCGTTGCGGGGCTGTCGCTCCGGGGGAAGCCAGGGGCGTCGCCAAGATCAGAAAAATCCGTGAAATCCGTGCCTCAATCCGCGAAATCCGTGGAGATCTTGTGAGCCCCCCTGCACTTCGCGCAGGAGCCCGAACGCCTCACTCCGCCTGCGTCGATGGAACCCGTCCCGACGCCGCGCGGCCGGCGAGGGACAGGTCGCGGTAGGCGGCGGCGACGGCGCGCCAGGAGAAATGCTCGACCACCCGGCGCCGGCCGCCCTCGCCCAGCCGGCGGCGCAGGGCCGGGTCTTCGGCCAGACGGGCGATGGCGGCGGCAAGCGCCGGGGTGTCGTCGGCGTCCAGCATCAGGCCGGTCTCCTCCTCCACCACCAGATCGCGGTTGCCGGCGATGCGGGTCGCCACCACCGGCAGGCCGGCGGCCATCGCCTCCAGAACCACGTTGGGCATGCCCTCGTCGCGCGAGGGGAAGACGAAGGCGTCGGCGGCGCGGTAGGCGGCGGGCAACTCGTCCCGGCCGAGCCAGCCGCGGAACGTCACCTGCCCCGACAGGCCGAGCCGGGCAGCCTGTTCCTCCAGCTCCGGCCGGACAGGGCCGTCGCCGACGATGGTCAGGTCGATGGCGCTCCGCGTTTCGAGCGGCAGGGAGGCGAGCGCCTCGAACAGCACGTCCAGCCCCTTCTGCCGCACCACCCGGCCGACGAACAGCAGGGAGAGCCGGTCACCGGCATCCGCCGCATCGGCGGGCGAGAAGCGGGCGGCATCGACGCCGTTGGGGATGATGGCGATCGGCTGGTCGGGGGCGAAGCGGCGGGCGAGATCGGCCAGCCCCTCGCTGTTGGCGACGACGGCCGAGGAGCGGCGCCACAGCCAGCCGATCACCGGCCCGGCCAGCCGGTGGTAGAGCGAGATGCCGTCATACTGGAAGCCCGGCACGTCGCCGCCGCGCAGGCTGACCGCATAGGGCACGCCGGACAGCGCCTTCACCATCCAGGCGGCGGGACCGCAGGGCAGGCCGAAATAGGCGATGGTGGCGTCCGGGCGCCAGCGGGCGGCGATCCAGGGCGCCATCACCAGCGAACTGGCGAGGAAGGCCAGCATCTCCACCACCGAGCTGCGGTCGCGGCGGCGGCGCAGGGTGGGGATGCGGCGGATCTCCACCCCATCCGCCCGGCGCTCCACCCGCGGCAGGTCGCCGAAGGCCGAGGTCAGCACCAGCACCTCCTCGCCCAATGCCGCCAGTTCGCGCGCGGTGTTGTCGGTGGCGTTGGCCGCCCCGCCGCCCAGCGGCGGAAATTCGTAATTGATCAGCAGAAACCGCGCCATGCCGCCCGCCACGCTCCCCGTTCGACGAGCGCCATTGATGCGGGGGGACGGGCGGCGATGCAAGCGGACAACCGCCCCGTCCTTTGCAGCACCGGTCATCTCTGCTACTGATCGCGCCGGTTCCCGATGCTGTTCGAAACCAGTTCCTCAACCGGGGCGATGCGGTCCTTCATGAACATCCAGCAAGCCTTCGCCACGGCTCTCGGGTTCCAGCAGAGCGGCCAAACCGGGGAGGCCGCCCGGCTGTATGGCGAGATCGTCGCCGCCGACCCGCTGTTCGCCCCTGCCGTCAACAATCTGGGTCTGCTGCGCGCCAACGCCGGCCACGATATGGAAGCGGTGGCGCTGTTCCGGCGCGCCCTGAGCCTGTCGCCGGACTCGCTGAACGGTTGGAACAACCTGGGGGCGCTGCTGGTCCGGCTCGGCCGGCCGGAGGAGGCGGTGCGGGCCTACCGCGCCGCGATCCGGCTGAAGCCCGACCAGCCGGCCGCCCTCAACGAGATGGGGATCCAGCTGGAGCGGCTGAAACGGCCCGAGGAAGCCTGCGACGCCTTCGCCCGCGCGGCGGCCCTGGCCCCCGGCGATGCCGAGATCGCCAACAACCACGGCGCCATGCTGCGCATGGCCCACCGGCTGGACGAGGCGGCGGCACGTTTCCGCCGCGCCATCGCGCTGAACCCTCACTATGCCGGGGCCTACAGCAACCTGGGCTCCACGGTGAAGGACAAGGGCGCCTTCTGGGAAGCGTTGCTGGCCTTCCGGCGGGCCACCCGGCTGGACCCGGACTTCGCCGGCGCCCATTGGAACGAAAGTCTGGTCCGGCTGCTGCTGGGCGA
Source organism: Azospirillum oryzae (assembly GCF_008364795.1). Lineage (GTDB taxonomy): Bacteria > Pseudomonadota > Alphaproteobacteria > Azospirillales > Azospirillaceae > Azospirillum > Azospirillum oryzae. The sequence goes on from NZ_VTTM01000021.1 coordinate 33,718, forward strand.
TTTCGTCCAGGGCTGGCGCGGCTATGAATGGCGCTGGAAGCATGGCCGGCTGCCCTCGCCGCAGCGCAGCTTCGTCCAGCCGCGCTGGGACGGATCGCCGCTGCAGGGGCGGCGGCTGCTGGTCTATTGGGAGCAGGGCTTCGGCGACGTGCTGCAGTTCGTGCGCTACCTGCCGCTGCTGGCCCGGACAGCCGGGGGAGGAACGGGGGGGCAGCCGGTCTATCTGGAATGCCAGCGGGCATTGCTGCCGGTGCTGCGCCGCCTGCCCGGCACCATCGCGGTGGAAACCGGCGGGCCGCTGCCCGACTTCGACGTCCAGATCCCGGTGCTGAGCCTGCCGGCGCTGTTCGGCACCCGGCTGGAAACCGTGCCGTCGCGCGTGCCCTACCTGACGGCGGAACCCGATCTGGCGGCGCGCTGGGGCGAGCGGCTGAAGGAGGTGGCAAAGGATGGGGGCGGCCTGAAGGTCGGCATCGTCTGGGCGGGGGCGCCCACCCACGGCAACGACCGCAACCGCTCCATCGGGCTGGCCCCCTTCGCGCGTCTGGCCGCCATCCCCGGCGTCAGCCTCGTCTCCATCCAGAAGGGGCCGACCGAGGGGCAGGCGGCCAACCCGCCCGGCGGCTTCCCCCTGCTGAACCTGTCGCCCGATATCAAGGACTTCGCCGACACCGCCGCCATCATGGCCGGCCTCGATCTGGTGGTCTGCGTCGACACCTCCGTCGCCCATCTCGCCGGTGCGCTCGGCGTCCCGGTCTGGGTGCTGGTCCCCTTCGCCCCCGACTGGCGCTGGATGCTCGACCGCGACGACAGCCCCTGGTATCCGACCATGCGGCTGTTCCGGCAGGACCGCCCCGGCTCCTGGGACGACGCCATGGACCGGCTGGAGCACGCGCTCCGCAGCCGCGCCGCCGCAAAGGATCAAAGCGCGGCGTAGGGTCCGTCGCGGTGGACCAACACCAGATCGACCTGCCACATCCGCTCGTCATTCGGACGGTAAAGCGGATCGACGATGTCCCAGACCTGGAAGCCGTAGGGCGCCATGGCGGCGATGATGCGGGGCAGGCGGGCATCCGCGCCGGCGACGGTCGCCTCGATCACGAAGACGGCGTCCGGCTGCATCAGGGTGGAGGCACCGGCCAGAACCTCCAGTTCCAGGCCGTCGACGTCGATCTTCACCAGCATCGGCCCGGCATAGCCGCGCTCGGCACACAGGCCGTCCAGCGAGATGGCGGGCACCGTGCGCAGGCCGGGCAGGGTGCTGTCCGGGGTCTCCCCCTCCAGAATGACGGAGGAATAGAGCCGGTCGTCGGACACCGCCAGCGGAACCGTGCCGTCCCGGCGGGCGACGGCGGCGATGTGGTATTCGGCACTGCGCAGTTGCCCGCACAGGGCCTGCAGGGCCGGCTCGTTCTCGACCACCGGTTCGATCAGCACATGGTGGGCTTCGGGAAAGACCTCGTAGAGCGGCGGGGTACCGGTCTGGGCGCCGACGTCGATCACCGTGGCGGGGGCGAACCCACGCGCGCGCAGAAGCGTCAGCGTCTTGTGCTTGCTCTGGCGGATCGCCGTCCGTTGCGACCGGATCAGCGCCAGCAGGGTCACCGCCATCGGGTCCGTCGGACTGACGCGCAGGATGGCGCGGTAGAACTCCTCCGCCCGTTCCAGGTCGCCGGACAGATGGACATCGAAAGCGATCTTGAGGCCGTCGGCGATGCTCACGGCGTAGCGGTCTCCCGGACTGGCGACCGCCCGGGCTTCGCGCGGCGGCGACTGTATGGCTGATTATAAAAGTGCCGCGCCGGACGGACCGGCGCGGCACAGTTTCGGCTGGAACCCTTTCCCGGGTCCATAGCAACAGTTGATGATATTTGCCCATTTGTTCAAGCGCGTTCTTCGGAAACGGTCAGGTTTCCGCTTCGCCGGCCATGCATTTTCCGCAAGCCGGTGCCTGCGCGCTTTTTCCGGGCACCGCCCCGGCCCGAAAGCGGGGATGCGCGGGACCGCCGGCCGCGACTCGAGATGGCCGGAGGAAGGGACGGGAGGCTCCGCTTGCCAGCGGCGGGGATGCCATGGGATGAAGCCACGCCCCCTTTCGCCGACCGGTTTGCCCATGCCACGTCCAGCTTCCGACGCCGCCCTTCAGGCCACCCTCCAGGCCGCACTCGACGCCGAACGGGCGGGGAACCGCGAGACCGCAAGGACGCTCTGCCTCCGGCTGCTGGAGCAGGCTCCCACCGGCCGGCAGGCGCCGGCGGCGCACGACGCGCTCGCCAGAATTCTGGTCGGCCAGGACATGGCGGCGGCGGCCGACCATGCGCTCGCCGCCTGGCGGCTGACGCCCCAGGATCCGACTCGCCGGTCCAACCTGTGGCAGTTGCTGACCCATCTGGGAGAGGCCGGCGAGGTCGCCCGCTTCCAGGGGCGGGAGGACTGCGTCGGGCTGGTGGCTTTGGGCAACGCGCTGCGCCGCGACGGGCAGGCGCTGCGGGCGGAGCGGGCCTATCGCCGGGCCCTGGAACTCTATCCCGAGGTGTCCTTCACGCTGAGCCGGCTGGCCTGCCTGTGCGCCGAACAGCACCGGCTGGAGGAGGCCGACGCCCTGTTCGCCCAGGCGGCGGAGCGCCATGGCGGGCGCGACGCCGTCACCCGCACCGACCCGGCCTTCCTGCGGGCCCTGCGCGAGGCACCACCGCCTGCCGGTATCCGCGCCACCATTCAGGAAGGCGCCGGGGCCGCCGCCCGGCCGCTGGTGGTCTACGCCTGCTGCGACGCGGTCTATGCGCGCAAGTTCCTGCCGACCATGGTGCGCTCCATCGCCGAGGACAGCGGGCTCGACTGCGCCATCGCCCTGCATCTGGTCAATCCCGATGCGGAGGCCGAGGCGACGGTGGCGGTCCTGGCCGCCGCCCACGGCGCCGACCGCTTCATCATCCTGCGCGAGACCATCGACCTGTCGCCGCTGGGCGACAATGCCAAGACCTATTACGCCTGCAGCCGTTTCCTGGTGCTGCCCGACCTGCTGATCCGCTGGCAGCGGCCGGTGCTGATGCTGGACGTCGACCTGCTGGCGATCCGCGACCTGAACCCGCTGCTGGCGACCTCCGCCCATTCCGACCTCGGCATGATGAGCCATGCGCTGAAGCGGCTGGACATCTGGAGCCTGCTCTATGCCGACGTGCTGCACATCCGGCCGACCACGGGGGCGCTGCGCTTCCTCGACCTGACCCGACGCTACATCCGCCATTTCCTCGACCGCGGCCTGCCCGTCTGGTTCCTTGACCAGGCGGCGCTTGCCGCCGTGCATCTGGCCGGCTTCACGGCGGAGGCGGCACCGCGCCTGACCATCTATCCGGCCGACATCCACAGCAGCACGGTGATGGTCGACGGCGAGGGCCGGTACTGGACCGACGACAGTGCCTATTTCTATTCGGTCCGCGCCACCGGCGGCGGCCAGCATGCGGTGCACCGGCTGAAGCGCCGCGCCGGCACCACCGCCGACTTGGCGCCGACGTGAAAGCAGGCTGAGGCCGCCCGTGGCGGACGGGTATGATCACAGGTCATGAAATCATGAATCATGATTTCATGCTTCTTCTTCATGACGTGAAACCACTTCCCTCTTTCCTGATCTTGCGTGTAAATCCGCGAAGCTCCCGCTCGGGTCAGCCCGCATTCCATCCTCTGCTACCGGGAACCACCGCATGGCTCGGATCATCAGTTTCGCCTCCACCAAGGGCGGCGTCGGCAAGACCAGTCTGGTCATGGCGCTCACCTCCGAACTGCGCCGGCGCGAGGCGAGCGTGCTTCTGCTCGACTGCGACCCCAACCGGCATCTGGCCGAATGGGCGCGGCGGCGCAACGATGCCGGCGTGCGGGTGCTGGACGAGATCACGGAATCGAACGTCCGCCAGACGGTGCAGGAGAATGCGCCGAGCTTCGACTACACGCTGATCGACCTTGCCGGCTTCGGCAACCTGACCATGCTCTACGCCTTCTCGGTCAGCGACGGGGTGCTGATCCCGACCCAGCAATCCTTCATGGACGTGAAGGAGACGGTGCGCACCTTCAAGGTGGTGGCGGATTCCGTCGGGGTGCTGAAGCACACGCCGGCCTCCAGCGTGGTGATCGTCCGCACCCAGGCCGCCATCGAATCCCGCGTCGACCGCCATGCCCGCGGCCTGCTGGACGAGCATGGCGTCCCCGCCTTCCGCACCGAACTGATCGAGCGCTCGCTGCTGAAGGAGATGACCTACACCGGCCACGGCCCGGGCGAGGTCAACCCGAACAGCAACGCCGACCTGAACGTCCGCGCCCTGACCGACGAGTTCGTCGCCTTCCTGGAAGCCTCCCCGGCCAACCCGCTGATCCCGCGGGGGTAAGGCGGGCGGGGCTTCATGGCATGGGATCATGATTTCCGAACAAGATTTTTTATCATGATTTCATGAATATAAGTTCGGCCAACCTGCCGCAGGCTCCCGACCGGCGAGGAGCTTGCACGCCCGGAAACGCCTGGGCATCCTCTTTTCCAACCAGGAGGATGCTTTCTGGATGGACCCCATCATCATGTCGGTCATTACCGCCGCCATCGGTATCGCGGGGATAGCAGGCAGCGGCTTCGTCACCGCGGCCGGCGAGGACGCCTACAAGCGGCTGAAGGCGGTGGTCCGCCGCCGCTTCGCCGCCGCCGAACCGGCCTTGCTGGAACTGGAGGCCACACCGGCGAGCGAGGCTCCCCGCTTGGCCCTGGCCGACCGCCTAACGGAGGCGGGTGCCGCGGGTGACGAGGAGTTGCGCCAGACCGCGCAGGATCTGTTGGCTGCCCTGCTGGCCCTGCGCGACCAGCCGCAACCGCCGCCCCTGCTCGACTTCGACAGGCTGGTCGCCGCCCAGCGTTTCGAGATCTCCGACGTGAAGGCCGCCGGCACCGTGCTGCGGGCGAAGGGCGCCCGTTTCGAGGGCGAGTTCGTTTTCCGCGGCGTCCAGCAGAGCGGGAGCCGGCAGTCCAGTGGAGAGCCGGAAAAACACTGACGGCGGCGCCGGGTATTCCGTGCAGCCCGCCGCCGCCGGCACACAGCACACCGGGGTCTCGGCCGGGACCTTCGCCGCCGGAACCGTGAACGTCTATCAGGGCGCTCCGGCGGCGGAGGGTGGGGCGACGGCCGGTCCCCGCTGCAACGTCCCGGTGCTTTATGACCGGCCCTTCATCGGGCGCGCCGACCTGCTGAGCGCCATCGCCGAAACGCTGGACGACCCGCAGCGTCCGTCGGTGGTGGCGCTGCACGGCCCGCCGGGGGTCGGCAAGACGGAACTGGCGCATGAATATGCCCGGCGCCATGCCGGACGCTATCCCGCCGGCTGCTTTACCCTGGATGCCGGCGGCGACACCCCGGTGAAGCTGGCGGAGATCGGCCAACTGCTCTTCGGGCCGGAACCGTTCCGCGACCTGTCGATGGTCGATCGATGCAAGGCCGCCTTCCACCGGCTGACCCGATCCGCCGTCCTGCTGGTCTATGACAATGTCCGCTCGGCGGACGCGATCCGACCCTGGCTGCCGCCCCACGGCACCCCCTGCCATGTGGTCATGACCAGCGTGCTCGATCCGTGGGACGGCCTGTGTCCAGCCTTCCCGGTGGAATTGCTGGACCGGGACGACAGCGTCGCGCTGGTCGCCTCCATCGCCGGCGAGGATGCCTGCCGCGACAGCGATCTGCCGCTGGTCGATTGGGCCGGCGGCCTGCCGGTCCAGCTTGTGCCGGCCGCCGCCGCCCTGAAACGCGCCCGCCGCCGCGGCAGGGCCGGAGCCGCCAAGCTGCGCCTTGAGCCGGAAACCCAGAACAGCTTCCGGCCGGTCTACGAGCTGCTGCCGCCGGACTCCCGCCTGATCCTGCAGACCGCCGCCCTGCGCAACGGCATGGCCCTGACGGCCGACGATCTCCGGCAGGACATGGCCGACGCGACCGGCTGGGACGAGGACAGCTTCGACCGGCATCTGGACGCCTGCCTGGACCTGCATCTGCTGGAAAGCGGCGGCGAGACGCTACGGATGCATCAGCTGATCGCCGCCTTCCTGCGCGACCAGCCCACCCCGGACGGTCATGGCGAAACCCTGGCGCGGATCCGGCAGGCGCAGTGGAGGCGGCTGGTGGACAGCGCCACAGCCTTTACCGCCGCCCCCAACCGGATGGAGTTGGCGGCGGGCATGCTGGGCTTCCTGACCGATCCCGCGTTGTGGGATGGCTGTAGCGTCACCGGTTCGGCATTGGAATACCGGATTGTCTACCGCGCCTTTTCGGAAACCGGCCAATTCGGAATTGCGCAGCTTTGGGCCGAACGATCGGTCCACGCCGTCGAGCAGGAGGGGGCGGAAGAGGGCGTCGATCACGAAAGCCTCAGCGTCAGCCTGCATCAGATCGGCAACTGCCTGTTCAACCAAGGCCGCTTCGCCGAAGCGCAGCCCTGGTTCGAGAAGGCGGTCGACGCCAAGCAGAAGGGCGACATCCACCAACGCATCAATCAACAAGACCTCGGCGCCAGTCTGCATCAGATTGGCAGCTGCCTGTTCCATCAAGGCCGCTTCGCCGAAGTGCAGCCCTGGTTCGAAAAGGCGGTCGACGCCAAGCAGAAGGGCGACATCCACCAACGCATCAATCACCAAAGCCTCGGCACTAGCCAGTATCAGATCGGCAACTGCCTGTACCGACAAGGCCGCTTCGCCGAAGCGCAGCCCTGGTTCGAAAAGGCGGTCGACGCGGGGCAGAAGGGCGACATCCACCAACGCATTGATCACGAAAGCCTCGGCTTCAGCCTCGAAGCTGTGGGCCATTGCCTATCCCGATTGGGCCGGGAGGAGGAGGCGCAGGAGTGGTTCGAGCGGGCGAAGGGGCTGGAGCCGGGTTGAGTGGGCCGGTTGTCTTGACCGTTCTGACTGGGAGGTCGCGCCGACCGGGGCGCTCCTTCGCATGCCGGTGCTGACCAGGGGCCATCCGTTAGCCATGTCCTGTTTTCATGCTCATTAATCATGAAAACAGGACATGAAAATTTTAGATGACTCCTTGCTGGAACCCCGGTGGAATGGAGCGATGCTTTTCCTAGCACCTCCGTCCCCACGCCATGCCCCCTCGGGCCGGAAGGCCAAGATGGGCGGGCAAGCAAGCGTCGACGCGAAACGCCCGCAGCACAAGGGTGAGGCAGCCACACAGGGAAAGTCAATCACCTCACAATCTCATTTCATGATTTCTTTTCTCGATAATGTGCCATGGCTTTATCCCATCGGACGCCCAGCCACGCGGATTGCACCACCCCCGGATCGCTCTGCCGACCGCGCGCATCATCTCATGCCCTTATTTCATGACATTTCTCCAACACATTATCCCCTCCATCCCCCCTGTGTTTCCCGCGCCACGCCGGCCGGCTTTCCGTCATGGCAGGCTTCGCACCCGCCACATGTCGCAAAGACAGGGCAGAAAGTCATGATATTGCTTCATGGCTTATCCAGCCGGCCCAAGCCGGTGCCGCCCTGACCGGAGTGCCCATGTCGACCGAAAGCCCCGCCAAGCCCCCCCTGAAGCCTGCGGCCAAGCCGGCCCGTCCTCCGCTGGGCGGGATCGGAATCGGCGGGCTGGGGGCGGACGATGTCGACCCGATCCGCCAATATGGATTGAGCAAGGGCTTCCTGCCGACCGAGACGGAGCCGTCCGCGGCTCCCTCCCATCCGCAGGCCCCCACTCCGCAGCCCCAGCCGGCGCCGGCCCCCACCATCGTCCGTCCGGCGCCGACCCGGCCGTGGCAGGCGATGCTGCCGGACTATCTGGTGGAGGAGCTGCGGCAGGCCGCCGCACGTGAAGGCACCGCCCAGAAGGTGATCGTGCTGAAGGCCCTGCGGCAGGCCGGCTTCCGGATCGACGACATCGACCTGCAGGACCTGCGGCGGCGCTGAGCCTGCCCCAGGAAACGCACAAGTGCGGCCGAAGGGACGGTTTGACTCTCCTTAAGGAGCCGTCTATGCCCTACCCGCGCTCTGCTCCTGCTCCAAACCGATTGCAGACCACCAGCGACGACGAGAGATGAAGGCAAACATCACCCAGGCCGCCCCGGCGCCATCCTCCCCGGCAGCCTCGCCCCTTCAGGCCTCGCCCCGTCCGGTGTCTGCCGTCCCGACACCTGCTCCGGCACCTGCCCAGCCTCAGGGTTCCCACGGCCTCAGCATCGACATGCTGGAACGGATGCTGGAGCAGCAGCCCAACGACCCCAATGTGTGGAGCGCGCTGGGCGCCCTGCTGCGGCAGGCCGGCAAGCCGGAGGCGGCGATCGCCTGCCAGCGGCGCGCGCTGGAGTTCGACCAGCGCCATGTCGGCGCCTGGACCAATCTGGGCAACGTGCTGGGCGACGTGGAACGCTATGACGAGGCCATCGCCGCGCAGGAGCATGCGGTGGTGCTGTCGGGCGGCAATGCCAGCCTGCTGTCCAATCTGGTGGTGGCGCTGCGCCACGGCTGCCGGTTCAACCGCGCGCTGGAGATCCTGGACGTCGCCCTGCGCGCCAAGCCCAACGATCCGTCGCTGCGGTGGGACCGCGCCCTGACGCTGCTGCAGGTCGGCCGCTATGCCGAGGGCTTCCGCGACTACGACTCCCGCCTGTCGCTGCCCGCCTATCAGAACCGCATCGCCGAAGGGCCGATGTGGGACGGCGGGCCGCTGAACGGCAAGACCATCCTGCTGACCACCGAACAGGGCTTCGGCGACGTGCTGCTGACCGCGCGCTATGTGCCGATGGTCAAGGCGCGCGGCGGCCGGGTCCTGATGGAATGCCATCCGGAACTGCAGCGGCTGCTGTCCGGGCTGGAGGGCATCGACGGTTTCGTGCGCGCCGGCACCGCCTACCCGGCCTACGACGTCCATTGCCCGCTGATGAGCCTGCCGCACCGGCTGGGCACGACCATCGAGACGGTGCCGCCGCCCACCCGCCTGACCGTTCCGGCCGAAGCGCGCGAGAAGGCCGCCCGGCTGGTGCCCGGCAATGACGGCACGGTCAAGGTCGGCATCATCTGGTCCGGCCGCGTCACCTTCAAGGACAACGCGCGCCGCGCCACCACGCTCAGCCGCTTCCTGCGCTTCCTCGACGTGCCGAAGGTGCGGTTCTACAGCATCCAGAAGGGACCGCCGGAGGCGGAGCTGGCGACACTCGGCACCTCGACCCTCATCACGCCGCTGGGGCCGCATTTCAACGACTTCGCCGACACCGCGGCGGTGCTGGAACGGCTCGATCTGGTGATCATGACCGACAGCTCGGTGGCGCATCTGGCCGGCTCGCTCGGCCGCCCGGTGTGGAACCTGCTGCAGTTCATGCCCTATTGGGTCTATGGCGACGGCGGGGGCGATAAGGGCGACACCACCCCCTGGTATCCGTCGATGCGGCTGTTCCGCCAGACCACGCCCGGCGACTGGGACAGCGTGTTCGCCGCCGCCGAACAGGCCCTGCGTCAGGTGGTGGCGCTCAGGACCTGACGGCGGGGCTGCGGTGATGCGGGTCGCTTAAGAGCGCCTAACAGAACCATCTCTGGACGAATCGCCAGCAGATGAGGCTTGCGGCGATATGATGGAAGGCGGTGA
>NZ_VTTM01000022.1 GCF_008364795.1 Azospirillum oryzae
ATCAGGAATAGTCATCACCGGCCCGGAATCGCTTTTGAGGTGCGTAATGATCGGGCCACTTTACCAGATCGTGTACACTCTGCGAGAAGCAATCCCAGACATGGGGATGATCAGCCGTTCTCCGCCAGCACCGAGCCCGCGAGGTAGAGCGAGCCGCAGATCAGCACGCGCGCCGGGGTCTGCCGGCCGGCCACCAGATCGGCCAGGGCGGCGTCCACGCCGTCGGCGGCGCCATGGTCGCGGATGCCGCAGAGCTTGGCGGTCTCGCAGGATTCCTCGGCGGTGAAGCTGGCTTCCTCGCCCGGGATCGCCACCGCGCGCAGGGCATGGGTGAAGGGGGCCAGCGGACCCAGGAACTCGAACGGGTCCTTGCTGGACAGCATGCCGTAGATCAGCAGAAGCGGCAGGGCGGGGCCGCTCCCCGATCCCTCATCGGGCTGGCCACGCGACCAGTCGACCGCCTGACGGGCCAGAACCTCGCCGGCCGAATCGTTGTGGCCGCCGTCCAGCCACAGCTCCCAACCTGCCGGCAGGTTCTCGGCCAGCGGGCCGCGGGTCAGGCGCTGCAGACGCCCCGGCCACTCGACGGTGGCAAGGCCGCGGCGCACCGCGTCGTCGTCCACCGCCAGCGGCAGGTGGTCGAGACAGGCGATGGCGACGCCGGCATTGGTGATCTGGTGGACGCCGGCCAGCCCCGGCATCGGCAGGTCCAGTTTGCGCTTCGCGCTCTCGAAGCGGAAGCCGTCCGGACGCTCTTCCACCGACCAGCTCTGGATGGGCGCGGCGATGGCATTGGCGCGCAGCTTCAGCACCTTCAGCGCGTCGGCTTCCGGCTGCGGGGCCAGCACCACCGGGACGCCGGGCTTGAAGATGCCGGCCTTCTCGCTGCCGATCTCCATCAGCGACTCGCCCAGGAACTGGCGGTGGTCGTAGGAGATGCGGGTGACCGCCGTCACTGCCGGCTTGTCCACCACGTTGGTGGCGTCCAGCCGCCCGCCCAGCCCGGTTTCCAGCAGGACCACGTCGGCCGGCACGCGGGAGAAGGCGAGGAAGGCGGCGACCGTCGTCACCTCGAAGAAGGTGATCGGATTGCCGGCGTTGGCAACCTCGCATTCCTCCAGCAGGGCGGCCAGATGGTCGTCGTCGATCAGCCGGCCGGCCAGGCGGATGCGCTCGTGAAAGCGCACGAGGTGCGGCGATGTGTAGACATGGACGCGGTGGCCGGCCGCCTCCAGCATCGCGCGCAGGAAGGCGACGGTCGATCCCTTGCCGTTGGTGCCGGCGACATGGACCACCGGCGGCAGCTTGCGCTCCGGATGGTCCAGCGCCGCCAGCAGACGGCGCACCCGGTCCAGAGACAGGTCGATGACCTTGGGATGAAGCCCCTTCAGTCGGTCCAGCACCGGGTCGGAACGGGTCGCGGCTGGGCGGGAGAGTGGAAGGGCGGCATCGATCATGATCGTCTCTGGTCGGATGGACGGGGGGTGCCGGTCAGTCGTCGCCGGCCTGGACAGGAGCCGCCGGCTGAGAAGACGACTGCTGGGAAGACGCCTGCTGCGTCGCCATCGGCTGGGCCGCGGTCGCCTGTGTGGCCGGCTGCGTGACCGGCTGGGGCAACTGGACCGGTTCGCCGTCGGCCGCCTGGGCGGCGGACAGGTCGATGTCCTCCACCACCGTGTCGAGGCGCGGCGTCATCAGCAGGCCGATGGTGCGGACCAGCGTCGGGCGCAGGTCGCGGCGATGGACGACCATGTCGACCATGCCGTGTTCCAGCAGGTACTCGGAGCGCTGGAAGCCTTCCGGCAGGGTCTCGCGGATCGTGCTCTCGATCACGCGGGCGCCGGCAAAGCCGATCTGCGCGCCCTTCTCGGCGATGTGGATGTCGCCCAGCATGGCGAAGCTGGCGGTGACGCCGCCGGTGGTCGGATCGGTCAGCACGACGATGTAGGGCAGGCCGGCTTCCTTGACCATCTCCACCGCGATGGTGGTGCGCGGCATCTGCATCAGCGACAGGATGCCTTCCTGCATGCGGGCGCCGCCCGACGCCGGGACGACGATCAGCGGGGCATTCTTCGCCACCGCCAGCCGGGCGGCGGTCAGCAGCCCTTCGCCGACGGCGATGCCCATCGACCCGCCCATGAAGCCGAAGTCGAAGGCGGCGACCACGGCGGCATGACCGCCGATGCGGCCTTCACCCACCACGATGGCGTCGGTGCGGCCGGTCTTGGTCTGGGCTTCCTTCAGGCGGTCGGTGTAGCGCTTCTGGTCGCGGAACTTCAGCGGGTCGGCGACCGACTTCGGCAGTTCCACGGCCTCGTAGGCACCGTCGTCGAACATCGACTCCAGCCGCTTGACCGGGTCGAGCCGCATGTGGAAGCCGCAATGCTGGCAGACGTGCAGGTTCTCTTCCAGCTCGCGGTGGAACAGCATCGACTCGCAGCTCGGGCACTTGTGCCAGAGGTTGTCGGGCACTTCCTTGCGGGCATAGAGCGCGCGGATCTTGGGACGGACGTAGTTGGTAAGCCAGTTCATGGAACGCCTTTCAACGACATGGCGGTACGCCGAAGCCCGGCGCCGGCTGGACATCGGGTCCTTGCCGCACCGGGCTCTTCAGCCGTTCGTCGCCATGAGCGATCGTGTTGCAGGTGTCGTAAAGCGGTTTGCCGCCGTTGTAAACCGTCCGTCCCTCACCCCCGCGCCGCACGCACCCCGGCGGCCAGTTCGCCGACGAAGCCCAGCACGTCCTCGACCGTCCCCGGCTTGACACCACCGGACGCGTCGATCCCATCGGCCAGACGGGTGACGATGGCGGAGCCGACCACGGCGGCGTCGGCGACGCGGGCGACCTCGGCGGCCTGGTCCGGCGTCTTGATGCCGAAGCCGACGGCGACCGGCAGGTCGGTGTGGCGCTTCAGCTGGGCAACCGCCGCGTCGATGGCGGTGTTCGACGCGCTGGCGGTGCCGGTGATGCCGGCGATCGACACGTAATAGACGAAGCCGGAGGTGTTGCGCATCACCATGGGCATGCGCGCCTCGTCGGTGGTCGGCGTCGTCAGGCGGACGAAGCTGACGCCGGCCTGCAGCGCCGGGATGCACAGCTCCTCGTCCTCTTCCGGCGGCAGGTCGACGACGATCAGGCCGTCCACCCCGGCCTCGCGCGCGGCGGCCAGGAAGGGCTCCACCCCATAGGCGTGGATCGGGTTGAAATAGCCCATCAGGATGATCGGGGTGTCGGCATCCTGCTTGCGAAAGCCGCGGACCATCTCCAGCGTCTTGCGCACCGTCATCCCGGCCTTCAGCGCGCGCAGCGAGGAGGCCTGGATCGCCGGGCCGTCGGCCATCGGATCGGTGAAGGGCATACCCAGCTCGATCAGGTCGGCGCCGGTGGCCGGCAGGCCGTTCAGCACCGCTTGAGAGACGGCGGGATCGGGGTCGCCGGCGGTGATGAAGGTGACCAGACCGGCGCGGCCCTCCGCCTTCAGCGCGGCAAAACGGCGGGCGATGCGGCTGTCGGCCAGGACGTCCACGCTCTTCATGACGGCGCTCACAGTTCCACTCCCAGATGCTTGGCGACGGAGAAGATGTCCTTGTCGCCGCGGCCCGACAGGCACAGCACCATCAGGTGGTCCTTGGGCAGTTTCGGTGCGCGCTTGATCACCTCGGCAAGGCCGTGGGCGGATTCCAGCGCCGGGATGATGCCCTCGGTGCGGGCGCAGAGCTGGAAGGCGTCCAGCGCCTCCTGGTCGGTGGCATAGGCGTATTCGACGCGGCCCACGTCATGCAGCCAGCTGTGTTCCGGCCCGATGCCGGGATAGTCGAGACCGGCGGAGATCGAATGGCCTTCCAGGATCTGGCCGTCCTCGTCCTGCAGCAGATAGGTGCGGTTGCCGTGCAGCACGCCGGGGCGGCCGCCGTTGATCGAGGCGGCATGGTCGAGCGGCCCCTTCTCGATGCCGCGGCCGGCGGCCTCGACGCCGACCATCTGCACGGTCGGCTCGTCCAGGAAGGGGTGGAACAGGCCGATGGCGTTCGACCCGCCGCCGACGCAGGCGACCAGGCTGTCGGGCAGGCGGCCTTCCTGCTCCTGCATCTGGGTGCGCACCTCGTCGCCGATCACCGACTGGAAGTCGCGGACCATGGCGGGATACGGGTGCGGGCCGGCCGCGGTGCCGATGATGTAGAAGGTGTCGGCGACGTTGGTGACCCAGTCGCGCAGCGCCTCGTTCATCGCGTCCTTCAGCGTGCCGCTGCCCGACGTCACCGGGCGGACTTCGGCCCCCAGCAGCTTCATGCGGAAGACGTTGGGCTGCTGGCGGGCGATGTCGGTCTCGCCCATGTAGATGACGCAGGGCATGTTGTAGAGCGCGCAGACCGTCGCGGTCGCCACGCCATGCTGGCCGGCGCCCGTCTCGGCGATGATGCGGGTCTTGCCCATGCGCCGGGCCAGCAGGATCTGGCCGATGCAGTTGTTGATCTTGTGCGCGCCGGTGTGGTTCAGCTCCTCGCGCTTGAAGTAGATCTTGGCGCCGCCCAGCTGCTCGGTCAGGCGTTCCGCGTAATAGAGCGGGTTGGGCCGGCCGACATACTGCTTCAGCTGCTGGCGCATCTCGCCTTCGAAGGCGGGATCGGCACGCGCCTCGCGATAGGCCTTCTCGACCTCCAGGATCAGGGGCATCAGCGTCTCGGCGACGAAGCGGCCGCCAAAGATTCCGAAATGCCCGCGCTCGTCGGGACCGGAGCGGTAGGTGTTCAGTTTGGTCATCGTCTGCGGCACTGCCTGAAGTCGAAGGGAAGCTGGTGTCGGGCGGGCGGCACATCCGGTCCGGACGCCGGCCAAGCGCGACACCATACCGGCGGGACGCGCCGATTTGAAGCGCCGGGCCACGGAGATCCGCGAAATCCACCCGTCCGCATACATGGAGCGGGGCTTTGCAGCGGCAAGGCCGCGCCCTTACACTGGCCCTTCCTTTATTGCGGAGCCTCTTCCGATGACGCAGCGGACGCCGCCGTCGCTTCTCCCCACGGATGTCCAGCCCATGGGCCTTCAGCCGGCATCGCGCCGGATTCTGGTGGTGGAGGACAGTCCGCTGAACCAGATGCTGGTCACCGCCATCCTGGCCCAGGCCGGCCACCGCGCCGACACAGCGAACAACGGTCTGGAGGCGGTGATGGCGGCGCAGGCCGGCGGCTATGACCTGATCCTGATGGATCTGTCGATGCCGGAAATGGACGGGCTGACCGCCACCCGGCTGCTGCGCGACCTGCCGGGACCGGCCGGCCGGGTTCCGGTGGTCGCCATGACCGCCGACACCGACGAGGCCGACCGTGTCCGCTGCCAGGACGCCGGCATGAACGACCATGTCGCCAAGCCGGTGGACCGGGTGCTGCTGTTGGAGACGGTGGAGAAGTGGCTGCGGGCGGCGTCGGCGCCGGTCCGGTCGGCCGGCTTCGGCGCTTGCGCCCCGGCGGCGCCGACGGTGGTGGGCGAGGTGCTGGATCGCGAGGTGCTGGCGCAGCTGGCCCAGGATCTGGATGCGGAATTGCTGAGCGACGTGCTGCGGCAGTTCGTGGAGGAGACGCGGGAACGGGTGGCGCGCATCGCCGGGGAGACCGACCGCGCCGTCCTGACGCGCGAGGCGCACACGCTGAAAAGCACCGCCGGGACCTTCGGCGCCCGCGCCCTGTGCAGCGCCGCCCGCGCGCTGGAGATGGCGTGCCGGGCATCCGTCGCGGAACCGAAGGGGGTAAAGGGAGACGGGACGGCGGACGCGGTGGAGAGGCTGCGCGGCGAGATTCCCCAACTGGCCGGGGACGCCATCGCGGCCTACCGCGCCGCCGGATATCCGGTCTGAGTCAGCGCGGGCTCGTCACTCGACGACGCTGATGTTCACCGCCGAGTCCTTGCCGTTGTTGCCCCGCTCCACCTCGAACTGGACGCGCTGGCCTTCCGACAGGGCATGCAGGCCGGAGCGCTGGACCGCGGTTATGTGAACGAACACGTCCTTCGAACCGGCCTCCGGCGCGATGAAGCCGTATCCCTTGGTGGTGTTGAACCATTTGACGGTGCCGTTTGTCATGGGCCTCCCCCTAGTCACTGCGAAGCTGGTCT
Organism: Azospirillum oryzae; assembly: GCF_008364795.1. Classification (GTDB taxonomy): domain Bacteria; phylum Pseudomonadota; class Alphaproteobacteria; order Azospirillales; family Azospirillaceae; genus Azospirillum; species Azospirillum oryzae. The sequence goes on from NZ_VTTM01000022.1 coordinate 6,110, forward strand.
TTGCAAAGCACATGGGTCCGGGATCGCCGGCATCGGCCGCGCCGTGAGGCCTGCCGGGCAAGCGGAACCAAGACATTGTGCGGGGAGGCTAGCCGCATGCTGTGGTTGCGGGCAATTCCATCTCACGGCATAGGACCAACGAAGGCCGACTTCAGAATCGAATTACGACCAAGGCGGCAACGCTTTGTCGAAGGGTATTAGCCCGCTTCTTGTATGTCTGCGCGGGGAAGCGAGAAATCCTTGCCGAAATAAAGGCTTAGAGTTTCCCTTCGGCCTGCCAGGCCAAGCGTTTGCGGTAGATCGTCGAGGCGCTGATCTGCAGCAGGGCGGCGGCGCGCGGGATGTTGCCGTCGCAGGCGGCGATGGCGTCCTCGATGGCGTCCTTCTCCACCTCCCACAGCGGCTTGATGGAGTCCGGGGAAGGCGGGACATGCGGGCGCGGGGCCGGAAGGGCGCCGGCCGGCGCGGCGGCGGTGGCGGCATGGACCGACACCGGCTGCGGCGTGCCGAGCGGCGGAGGCAGCATCTCCGGCATCACCGTGTCGCCGTCATGCAGCACGGCGACGATGCGCACGACGTTCTGCAACTGGCGGACGTTGCCCGGCCAGTGATAATGGCGCAGCGCCTGCTCCACCTCGGGCGAGAAGCGGGTGAAGCCCTTCTTCTCCTCCTTCGCGAACTCCGCCAGATAGTGGCGGGCGATCTCCAGCACGTCGTCCTCGCGCTCGCGCAGCGGCGGCAGATGGATGGGGATGACGTGCAGGCGGTAATAGAGATCCTCGCGGAACCGCCCTTCCTCCACCTCGCGCAGGGGGTCGCGGTTGGTGGCGCAGACGATGCGCAGATCGACCTTCTCCAGCTTCGACCCGCCGACGGGGGTGAAGGTGCCGGTCTGGATGAAGCGCAGCAGCTTGGTCTGCAGGTCGGGCGCCAGTTCGCAGATCTCGTCCAGGAACAGGGTGCCGCCGTCGGCGCGCGCCGCCGCGCCCTCGCGGTCGGACACCGCCCCGGTGAAGCTGCCCTTCACATGACCGAAGATCTCGCTTTCCATGAGATCCTTCGGGATGGCGCCGCAGTTGATGGCGATGAAGGGGCGCGAGGCGCGCTGGCTCTGGCGGTGGATCGCCTCGGCGCAGACCTCCTTGCCGGTTCCGGATTCGCCGGTGATGAAGACGGTCGCGCGCGAAGAGGCGGCGCTGTCGACGATGCGGTAGACCGCCTGCATCGCCAGCGACGAGCCGATGAAGCCGTGATAGCGGGCGCGGTTCAGGTCCTTCTCGAAGGTGTCGACCAGCTGGGCCAGCCGCAGCCGCTCCATCGCGTTGCGGACCGTCACCACCAGCCGGTCGGCGGAGAAGGGCTTCACCAGGAAATCATAGGCGCCGTAGCGCATCGCCTCCACCGCCGCCTTCACCGAGCCGTGGGCGGTGATGACGATGACGGCGCATGGCAAGGCCTGGGCATCGATGCGTTTCAGCACCTCCATCCCGTTCATGTCCGGCAGCTGCAGATCCAGCAGCACGACCATCGGCGCGCCGTCGTTCAGCTGCGCCAGCGCGTCGGCCCCGGTCTCCACCGAGATGACGGCGTGGGATTCCTTTTTCAGGTATTCCGCATAGACACGGGCCAGCGACGGCGTGTCTTCGATCAGCAGGACGGGAATGGAACCTGGCGGCATGCTGTGGGTGACACGCGAAGGGTGGAGACGGAACAGCTCCTATTGTCTAACAGATAATTCCGAAAATCCCACCTTTACGCGCATGGCCGGCAGCGCGAACACATCGAAATCACCGTCGGACGGAATGTGTCGCGGCGGCGCCGCTTGCCGGGGGCGGCGCGATGAACTATCAGCAGCGGGCATGGGATGTCGGGAAACAGGCATCGGAAATCAGGCGTCGGATAGAGGGGGTTCGCCATGGCCGATCACGCCATTCTGGCCGGCAAGCGCGTTCTGCTGGTCATCGCCGGCGGCATCGCCGCCTACAAGAGCCTGGAGCTGATCCGCCGCCTGCGCGAACGCGGCGTGACGGTCCGCGCGGTGCTGACCGAGGCCGGGGCCCGCTTCGTCACCCCGTTGTCGGTTCAGGCGCTGACCGAGGATACCGTCTACCGCGACCTGTGGTCGCTGACCGACGAGTCGGAAATGGGCCACATCCGCCTGTCGCGCGAGGCCGACCTGCTGGTCGTGGCGCCGGCCACCGCCAACCTGCTGGCGCGCATGGCCGGCGGCATGGCCGACGATCTGGCCGCCACCGTGCTGCTGGCCACCGACAAGCCGGTGCTGGTCGCCCCCGCCATGAATGTGCGCATGTGGCAGCATGCCGCGACCCAGGCCAACATGGCGCTGCTGGAAAGCCGCGGCGTGCTGCGCGTTGGCCCCAACGACGGGGTGATGGCCTGCAACGAATACGGCCCCGGCCGCATGGCCGAGCCGATGGAGATCGTCGACGCCATCGCCGGCTTCTTCGCCGCGGAGTCCCACCGTCCGCTGGCCGGCCGCCGCGCCATCGTCACCAGCGGCCCGACGCACGAGCCGATCGACCCGGTGCGCTACATCGCCAACCGCTCGTCGGGCAAGCAGGGGCACGCCATCGCCGCGGCGCTGGCGACGTTGGGGGCCGAGGTGACGCTGGTCAGCGGCCCGACCCGGCTGCCCGACCCTGCCGGCTGCAAGGTCGTCCATATCGAGACGGCGCGGGAGATGCTGGCGGCCTGCGAGACGGCGCTGCCGGCCGACATCGCGGTCTGCGCCGCCGCGGTGGCGGACTGGCGAGTCGACGGTGCGTCCGACCGCAAGCTGAAGAAGGACGGCGGCGGCCCGCCGGCCCTGGCCCTGACCGAGAATCCCGACATCCTCGCCACCCTGTCCAGGCCGGGCGAGCACCGCCCGGCGCTGGTGGTCGGCTTCGCGGCGGAGACCGGCGACGTGCTGACCTACGCCACCGCCAAACGCGCCCGCAAGGGCTGTGACTGGATCGTCGCCAACGACGTCTCGCCCGGCACCGGAACCTTCGGCGGTAGCGACAACACCGTCCACCTGATCCGCGCCGACGGCGTCGAGTCGTGGCCGACCATGCCCAAGGACGCCGTCGCCACCCGGCTGGCCGAAGCGGTGGCGGGGTATTTCGAGGGGAAGTAGCGTCTACTTAGAGCCCCCACTCTGCGGTGCCCCCTCCCCAACCCTCCCCCGCTTACGCGGGAGAGGGAGTCAGGCGCCAAAGCGGCGGAGTTCCCTCTCCCTCGAAGAGGGGGAGGGTTAGGGAGGGGGCGTTCGTAAGCCCGGACCTCACCAACCACAGGAACCCCCCATGTCCCCCACCGTCGCCTTCCTCCGCCTGCCCGGCAACGACGACCTGCCGCTGCCCTCCTACGCTACCGGGGGAGCCGCCGGCTTCGACCTGCGCGCCGCGGTGCCGGCCGACGCTCCCCTCGTGCTCGATCCCGGCAAGCGGGTGCTGGTGCCGACCGGTTTCGCCGTCGGGCTGCCGGCGGGGTGGGAGATGCAGATCCGGCCGCGCTCCGGGCTGGCGGTGAAGAACGGCGTCACGGTGCTGAACACGCCGGGCACCGTCGATTGCGACTACCGCGGCCCGGTCGGCGTCTGCCTGATCAATCTGGGCGGGGAGCCCTTCACCATCGCCCGCGGCGACCGCATCGCCCAGGCGGTGATCGCCCCGGCGCCACAGGCGGCGCTGATCGAGGTCGCTTCGCTGGACGAGACCGCGCGCGGCGCGGGCGGCTTCGGCTCCACCGGCGTCGCCTGACTTCCCCCTCCCCCGCCGCGCTTTATATGGCATGATCGCCCAGCCGATCGGGGTAGGAACGGCAGCGGGCGAGGGAGTGGGCATGCGGAGTCCCCGGCGGAACCTGGGGCGAAAACCGGGGCGGCCCCTGGGGCGGAGCGTGGCGTTCCGCATCCTGGCGGGGTTGACGGTGATCGGCGGATTGGCCGCGGCGACCGGCGTCGTCGCCGTCTCGCTGTTCTCGCGCTTCCACCAGGGATACGAGCAGATCGCCACCGCCAAGGTGCCGGGGCTGGTCGCCGCCGCCCAATTGGTGCAGCAGAGCGGCGCCGTGGCCGCCATCGCCCCGGCCCTGGTCGCCGCCCCCGACCAGAGCGCGCGCGACGCGGTCATGGCGCGGATGGACGGGCAGCTGGCGCGGCTGGAGGAGCTGACGGCCCGGCTGATCGCTCTTGGAGGCACCGGGGGCGGCACCCTGCGCCGTGCCGACCGGGCCGGGAACGGCCATGCCGAGAGCAGCAGGGCCGATCTGGGCGAGTTGGACCGCCGCAAGAACGAACTGGTCGGCACTCTGCTGACCCTGAACGCCCAGGTCCGGCAGCAGCTGTCCCTGAGCGCCGAGACCGGCGCCCGCGCCCAGGCGCTGACCGCCCTGACCGCCCGGCTGGCGGCGGCCGGCACGCGGGAGGCCGATGCATCCTGGCCGATGGAGCTGCGGGCCGGCTTGCCGGACGCGGAGGCGGCGGATCGCAGCCGTGAGGCGCTGGAGCGCTGGCGCCGCGAACTGACCGGGGCGGCGACCACGCTGCTGGCGGCGTTGCAGGCAGAGCGCGACGGCGACCGCGACGGTCAGTTCGACCGCTTCCGGGCCGACACCCGCGCCGCGTTGGACACTGCCGCCGAGGCGCTGGCCCTGCTGCCGGCCGAGCGCGCGGCGCGGCTGGAACCTCTGCAGCGCGAGGTGGCGGAACAGGCCTTCGGTCCATCCCCCCTGTTCGCCCTGCGCGAGGCGGAGCTGTCGCTGCAACGGGCGATCAAGCGGTCGGCGGCGCGCAACCAGGCGGTTTCCAACCAGCTGGTCGGCATCGTGTCCGACTATTTCCTGGCGGTGGAGCAGGACGTCGCCCGCCGGTCGACCGAGTTCGAGCGGGTGATCCGCGACGGCAAGCGGGCGGTGATCGCCATGGCGGTGCTGTCGATCCTGGGGGCCGCCGCCATCTTCGCCTACATCCACCGCAACGTGGTGGCGCGGCTGCGCCGGCTGCGCAGCGCCATGCAGGCGGTGGAGACGGCCGAACCGGCAGGGATGTCGGATCCGTTGCCCGATCTGGACCTGCCCGCCGTAACCCCGGCCGGCAGCCGGGCCGAAAATGGGGATGAGATCGGCGAGATGGCCCGCGCGCTGGCCTATTTCGTCACCGCCATCCGCGCCCGCGAGAGCGCGCTGGCCGAGGGCGAGCGCCGGCTGCGCACCATCCTGGAGCAGAGCCCGGTCGGCGTCTCCATCCGCCGCGCCGACGGCACCGTCGCCTTCGCCAACGCCCGCGCCGCCGAACTGGCCGGCCGGCCGCTGGAGGAGTTCGTCGGCAGCCGCCACGCGCCGGTCCTGCCCGCCGGGGCGATCGGCCAGAGCGGCCGGGAGCCGGAGAGCGGCGGCGTGCTGGTGCGCGATGCCGAGGCGGCGGTGGACCGCCCCGACGGCAGCCGGGTCTGGGCACTGAAGACGCTCCAGCGCACCAGCTTCGAAGGCGAACCGGCGGTGCTGGCCTGGAGCTACGACATCACCGCGCGCAAGCAGGCGGAGGAGGCGCTGCGCGCCGCCAAGGAGCAGGCGGAGATCGCCGCCCGGTCGAAGGCGGAATTCCTGGCGACGATGAGCCACGAAATCCGGACGCCGATGAACGGCGTGCTGGGCATGCTGGAACTGATGGCGCTGACCCCGCTGGACGAGGAGCAGCGCACGCTGGTCTCCACCATGCGGGACAGCGGGGTGGCGCTGCTGCGGATCATCGACGACATCCTGGACCTGTCGAAGATCGAGGCGGGGAAACTGGAGCTGGAGGACCTCGACCTGCGTCCGGCGGAGCTGGTGGAGGGGGTCGCCGACCTTCTGGCGCCCCAGGCCCACCAGAAAGGGCTGGCGCTGATCTGCGACATCGACCGCTCGGTGCCGGAGCGGCTGCGCGGCGATTCCGGCCGGCTGCGCCAGATCCTGTTCAACCTGACCGGCAACGCCATCAAGTTCACCGACCGCGGCCGGGTGGTGCTGCGCGTCCATGCCGCGGATTCCACCCTTTCCGACCCGGCAGGGCCGGACCATGTCCGCCTGCATGTCGCGGTGGAGGACAGCGGCATCGGCATCGGGCCGGAGGGGCAGGCCCGGCTGTTCCAGCCCTTCAGCCAAGCCGACAGCTCCACCACGCGGCGCTTCGGCGGCACCGGGCTGGGGCTGGCGATCTGCACCCGGCTGGTCGAACGGATGGGCGGGCGGATCGGCGTCTCTTCGGTGCCCGGCCGCGGGTCGACCTTCTGGTTCACGGTGGACCTGCCGCGCGCGGGAGAGTCGGCGCCCGCCTCATCACCCGCTCCGGCGCCGCTGGACGGCCTGTCCGTTCTGGTCGTCGAAGAGGACGAGGTGCAGCGCGCTGTGCTGGCCCGCTATCTGGAGCAGGGCGGCGCGACCGTGACGACCGCCGCGATGATGGCCGATGCCGCATCGAAGCTGGGACGCGGCGGCTATGGGCTGCTGGTGACCACCACGGCGCTGGCCGGGCGGCTGGAGCCGCTGGCCGGCGCCCGCTGTCCCGGCCTGCCGCGGCTTCTGCTGGGCGATGGGCGGGCAGGCGGCGGTACGGTCGCCTCTCCCCACACGGCCTCGGGGCAGACGGCATCAGGCCGGGCGGCATCAGGCCAGACGGCGGGGCTGGTGCAGCCGGTCCACCGCACCGCCCTGATCCGCGCCGCCGCGATCCTGACCGGCCGCAGCGCGCCCGAGGCTGCCGGCCCCGCCGCGGAGGCTCCCTGCCTGCCGCCGCCGGTTCCGGCCGGCCGAGATACGGACGGCCCCGATACGGACGGCCCCGATACGGACGGCTGGCCGGTTCCCTCCGCCCGCCCGCCCGGATCGGGCCCGATCCTGGTGGCGGAAGACCACCCGACCAACCAACAAGTGGTGCTGCGCCAGCTGCGCCGGCTGGGTTATGCGGCGGAGCTGACGGCCGATGGCGAGCAGGCGCTGGCGGCATGGCGGCGTGGACGGCACCGGCTGGTCATCACCGACTGCCACATGCCGGCGATGGACGGCTATGAACTGGCCCGCCGCATCCGGGCGGAAGAGGACGGCGGGCAGCGGGAAGGCGGGCAGCGGCACACCCCCATCGTCGCCATGACCGCCAACGCCCTGTCCGGCGAGATGGAACGCTGCCTTGCCGCCGGCATGGACGATTACCTCGCCAAGCCGGTGACGCTGGCCCAGCTCTCGCGCGTGCTCGCCCGCTGGCTCGACCCTCGCATGGTCCCGGAGGTGAGGACGCCGGAGCCGCAGCCGGCGCCGATGGAGGAGGAGGCGCTGCCGGTGCTCGACCTCGACCATGTGCGCGAGACCTTTGGATGCACGGGCGGCGGCGGCATGGAGGGGGACGGCCTGGATGCCGGCACGCTCGACATGATGGATTTCTTCATCGAGACGACTCGGCCCACGCTGGAGCGGGTGCGGCAGGCCCTGGACTCCGGGGAGATGGAGGAGGCGCGGGCCGCGGCCCATTCGGCCGCGGGAGCGGCGCGGACCGCGGGAGCGCGGGCGCTGGCCGCCGCCTGCACCGCGTTGGAACGCGCCATCGTCGAGGCGCGCGTGCCGGATGTCGAGCGGCACGCCGGTGTGATGGCCGCCGCCTTCCCGAAGGTCGAAAAGGCGATTCATGACCTGCGTCACACGAAAGAGACGGTGCCCAGCCCGGAAGAGACCATGGCGTAACCGGACGTGCCGGAGCAAAAACTACCTGGGCGGGAAGGGAATCTCGGAAATGCGCAAAGCGGACGGCTGTTCGCTTGTCGGTGGGAGAGGGCTGAACTACTCTGCGCTTCTTGATTCATTTCGACAGATTCGGCCGGGCCATCGAAAAGCCCGGCGGTCCCGGGGGTGAAAAGCGTGGTCGGTCTCGCTGGCTTCTTTTGGAACAAGGAATCCCGGCGCCAAGCCGATCACGCCGCTGCAGACCGTGACCGATGGCGGGCCATGCTGGCCGCCGCGCCGCACCCCTGGTGCGTCTGGACGGACCAGGGCGAGAGCGCGTTATCGGACGACGCCGCGGCCCTTCTGGGCATCTGCAATGCCGATGACCTGACCGCTTGCCTGACGGTGCCGGACCTCGCCCCCGCACTCTCCCGCCTGCGCCGGGACGGCGAACCCTTCCGCTGCGAGGCGGCGGCGCCCGACGGGCGGCGGCTGGTGCTGACCGGCCGGCGCGGACGGGCCGGCGATACCCATTGCGACGTGGTGTGGATCGAGGATGTGACCGTCGCCCGCGACGCCGCCAGCGATGCCACGCGGCGTCAGGAGCAGGCGACGGGGGCCGCGCGCTCCCGCCTTGCCGAGTTGCAGGCGATGGCCGATGCGCTGCCGGTGCCGGTGTGGATGCGCGACCGCTCGCTGCGGCTGTCTTGGTGCAACCGCGCCTATGCCCGCGCCGTCGACGGCGATCCCGACACGGTGGTGACGGAGGGGCGGGAGCTGACCGCCGCCGGCCGGGCGCTGGCCGAACGGGCGCGCAGCGGCGGCTTCGCCCAGTCCGACCGTGCCCCCGTGGTGATCGGCACCCAACGCCGCCTTCTGGAGGTGACGGAGGCGCCGCTGCCGCTGACCGACGGCGGCGGCACGCTGGTGGTCGGCTATGCCCTCGACCTGACCCCGCTGGAGGAACTGCGCGGCGAGCTGGACCGCCACCTGACCGCCCATGCGGAGGTGCTGGAGCGGCTGGGCACCGCCATCGCCATCTTCGGCCCCGACACCCGCCTGACCTTCTTCAACCAGGCCTATGCCCGGCTGTGGGAGCTGGACGAGGCGTGGCTGCGCACCGAACCGACCAACGCCGAACTGCTGGAGGAGCTGCGCGCCCGCCGCCGCCTGCCGGAATATGCCGACTACCAGACCTTCAAGCGCGAGCGGCTGACCCGCTACACCCATCTGGTGGAACCGGTGGAGGAGATGCTGCACCTGCCGGACGGCACGACGCTGCGCCATCTGGCCGCGCCGCACCCGCAGGGCGGGCTGATCACCATCCTGGAGGACGTGACCAACACGCTGGCGCTGGAATCCTCCTACAACACGCTGATGGCGGTGCAGCAGGAGACGCTGGACAATCTGGCGGAGGGCATCGCCGTGTTCGGCGGCGACGGCCGGCTGAAGCTGTCCAACCCGGCCTTCGCCCGCATCTGGGATCTGGCCGACGGCGACCTGCACGGCGAACCGCACATCGCCGACGTCATCGAACGGATGCGCCCGCTGCTGGAGATGCAGCTGGCGGACAAGATCGCGGAAAAGGTCGCCGACAGGCCGGGCGAAGCCGCCACCTGGGAGGCGGTGAAGGAGGAGCTGATCGGCGCCACGCTGGAGCGCAGCGTCCGCTCCGGCCGGGTGGAGCGCAGCGACGGGTCGGTGGTGGAGTTCTCCACCCTGCCGCTGCCCGACGGGGCTGTGCTGAACAGCTATCTCGACGTCACCGACGGCGCCCGGCTGGAGACGGCGCTACGCGCCTCCAACGCGGCGCTGGAGGCCGCCGACCAGCTGAAAAGCGAGTTCATCGCCAACGTCTCCCACCATCTGCGCACGCCGCTGAACGGCATCATCGGCTTCGCCGAGATGCTGGCGAACCAGTATTTCGGCGAACTGAACGACCGGCAGATGGAGTATGTGCGCAGCATGCTGACGGCCGGCCAGCGCCTGCTGGAACTGATCGACGACGTGGTCGACCTGACCAGCCTGGGGGCCGGCGTCACCACGCTGGACCGCGGCGCGGTCAACCTGCCCGACCTGCTCGAGTCGGTGGCCGGCCTGACCCGCGACTGGGCGCGGCGCGAGGGGCTGCGGCTGGAGGTGGTGGCGCCGGAGGCGCTGGGCGAGATGGAGGGTGACGGCAAGCGGCTGAAGCAGGCGCTGTTCACCCTGGTGGTAGGCGCCATCCGCAACCCGCCGTCCGACCGCCGCATCCGCCTGGCCGGGGAGCGGCTGAACGGCAGCATCACCCTGTCGGTCAGCGGCGCCGCCGCGCCCGACGCCGACCCGCAGGGTGCGGCGGCGCTGGGCGTGTCGTTGGCCCGCAACGTGGTGGAACTGCACGGCGGCCGGCTGGAACTGGACGAGACCGGCGGCGCCGGGGTCTACCGCAGCGCCCATGTCCGCTGCATCATGCCGGTGCGGGCCCCGGTGAACGGGGTGAAGGCGGAGTAGAGCGCCCTCTCCCGCACCGGGAGAGGGCTTTTTGTTCACGCCGCGCCGGGGACGCCCTTCGAGGTCGAGTATTCGAAGTGCAGCGCCTCGCCGGGATAGACCAGCGGGCGTATGGCGTGGGCGGCTTGCGCTGCTTCGGCGAAGCCGCAGAGGATCAGCTTCAGCTTGCCGGGATATGTCGCGATGTCGCCGATGGCGAAGACGCCCGGAACGTTGGTGGCGCAACCGGGCTGCGCCACCGCGATGTGGCTGCGCTCCAGGTCCAGGCCCCAGTCGGCGATGGGCCCGAGATTCATCGACAGGCCGAAGAAGGCGAGCAGGGCGTCGGCCGGCAGCGCCTTTTCCTCGCCGTCCAGCGTGGCGACGCGCACGGCGGTCAGCTGGCCGTTCTCGCCGTCCAGGCCGGAGAGCTGATAGGGCACCACCATCTCGACCCGCCCCTCGCGCACCAGGGCGTCCATGCGGGCGACGCTTTCGGGCGCAGCGCGGAACTTCGGCCGGCGGTGGACGACATAGACGCGCTCCGCCACGTCGGCCAGCGAGATGGCCCAGTCGACCGCGCTGTCGCCGCCGCCGGCGATCACCACCTTCTTGCCGGCGAAGTCCTGGCGGCGGCGCACCATGTAGAAGACCGACTTGCCCTCATACGCCTCCAGCCCGTCGAGCGGCGGGCGGTTGGGGCCGAAGGCGCCGCTGCCGGCGGCGATGATGACCGCCTGGGCGTCGATCTTCGTGCCGATGCTGGTCTCCACCAGCCAGCGCCCGCTGTCCTGGCGGGTCAGCTTCTCCACCTGCTGGCCCAGGTGATAGGTGGGCGAGAAGGGGGCGGCCTGTTCCGCCAGCCGGTCGATCAGGTCGGCCGCCTCGATGGAGGGATGGGCCGGGATGTCGTAGATCGGCTTTTCCGGGTAGAGCGCCGTGCACTGGCCGCCGACCATGTCCAGCGCGTCCACCACATGGCAGCGCATCTTCAGCATGCCGCATTCGAACACTGCGAACAGCCCGACGGGGCCGGCGCCGACGATGACGACATCGGTGGTGAGGACATCGTGGCTGGAGGCGGTCTGCGACATGAAAGCCAATTCCTTGAGACGGGGTGCCGGTTGGAGGATGATGCGGAGGGGTCGGCGAACGGTCCTTCCATTGTCCGCATTTCCCGGCCGGGTCAACCCCCCGCAAGGGGAAAGCGGTCCTGTGTCGCGTGCGAGGCGGGGCGGCTGACCGTCGAGGTCGAGCAACAATTTCGCATAAATTCGCTTAAATTTGTCGATTGCACGCGGCGGTGGCGAGGCGGAAAGTGAAGGTCGGCGGCGGATGGCCGGGCTTTCCTTGCCTGGAGGCCGGTCGGGTGGAGGCCCGGAATGAAGGAACTTCGGTGTCTGGTCTTCACCGACCAGGAAGTGGTGCGGGCCGTACTGGACCGGCGGCGGCGGGTGAAGGACACATTGCCGGTCGGTACCGTGTCCAGGATCGTCTATCACCGCAACGAGGGGCCGGAGCAGGAGGGCATCGAAACCCGCCTGAGCATCACCGACGACGACGGCGCGGTGACCGAGCTGGCGCTGGCCGACACCGAGGTGACGGCGGCGCTGGTCGGTTATTGCATGGGCCGGCGCATCCCCCTGCCGGTGGCGTCCGACAAGATGCTGCACCTGATCAACGGCGCGCTGACGCTGATGATCACCATGAACTTCAACAAGGCGCCGCGGCTGGTGGTGGCCGGCGCGGCGGAGGGGGCGGCGGCAGACCGGATGTCGCCCAAGCGGCGGATCGGCCGCTGACCCACCCTTCTTTCCGGCTTGCGGGCGGGCGGCGGCTTCGCACAGTATCCGCGCCATGTCGGACACTCCCCACCATACCGTCACCCTCCCGCTGCCGGATGAGGCCGCCACCGCGGCGCTGGGCCGCCGGCTGGGCGTCCTGCTGCGGCCGGGCGACCTCGTGGCTCTGCGCGGCGATCTCGGCGCCGGCAAGTCGGCGCTGTCGCGGGCCTTGATCCGCAGCGTCACCCATGAGGACGCCGAGGTGCCGTCCCCCACCTTCACCCTGGTGCAGACCTACGACACCGCGATCGGCCCGGTCTGGCATTTCGACCTCTACCGCCTGTCGGGTCCGGACGAGGTGTATGAGCTGGGCTGGGAAGACGCGCGGGCCGAGGCGGTGGCGCTGGTCGAATGGCCGGACCGGCTGGGTCCGCTGCTGCCGCCCGACCGGATCGAGGTGACGATGGAGCATGACGGCCCCGACGCCCGCCGCGCCACGCTGACCGGCCATGGCGCGCTGGCGGCACGGGTGGCCGCCGCCGACTGGACACTGTGATGGCTCCTGTCATGTCCGTCGTTTCTGCCGCGCGGGAAGACGAGATCGCCGCCTTCCTCGCTGCCAACGGCCTGTCCGATGCAGCACGGGAGCCGCTGGCCGGCGATGCCTCCGCCCGCCGGTATGAGCGCCTTCGCAAGGCGGATGGCGGCACGCTGATCCTGGTGGACACGCCCGCCCCCGCCGACGATCTCGTGCCCTTCATCGCCATCGGCGCCGAACTGGCGGCCATCGGCCTGTCCGTCCCCACCGTGCTTGCCTCCGATGTGGAACGCGGCTTGGCGATCCAGGAAGATTTCGGAAGCGAAACATTCTCCCGCCTGCTGGCCGACGCTGCCGATCCGCAACCGCTCTATCAGATGGCGACCGACGCGCTGATCGTCATCCACCGCGGCTGGCCGGACGGGGCGGCGCGGCGGCTGGCCCTACCCGTCTACGATCCGGCGCTGTTCATCGCGCAGACCCGGCTGTTCATCGACGCCTATGTGCCGGTGGTTTTGGGTAAGACCTTAAGCGATGAGGATCGTTCCGATTTCGATATGGCTTGGCGGACAGTGCTGGAGCCGGTCTGCGCCGTCGCGCCGTCGCTTCTGCTGCGCGACTATCACGTCGACAACCTGATGCGGCTGGATCGGCCGGGGGTGAAGGCCGCCGGGCTGATCGACTTCCAGAGCGCCGGCTGGGGGCCGCGGGCCTACGATCTGGTCTCCTTGCTGGAGGACGCGCGGCGCGACGTGGCGCCCGATCTGGCCGAGGCGATGGTCGCGCGTTATCTCGCCGCTTTCCCCGACACCGATGCCGCCGCCTTCCGCCGTGCCATGGCGGTGCTGGGGGCGGCGCGCCACACGCGGATCGTCGCCATCTTCGTCCGTCTGGCGCTGAGCCAGGGGCGGCGGTCCTACCTTGTCCATCTGCCGCGGGTCTGGCGCCTGCTGGAGGCCCAGTTGGCGAAGCCGGAGTTGGCGCCGGTCGCCGCGTGGTTCGACCGCCATCTGCCGCCCGAGGCGCGTGCCGCCTTCGTCGTTCCGGAGACGATCTGAGATGACCGTGACCATTCCCGATACCGCGCCCCAGATTGCGATGGTGCTCGCCGCCGGCCAGGGCCTGCGCATGCGCCCGCTGACCGACCACATGCCGAAGCCGCTGATCCCGGTGCTGGGCAAGCCGATGCTGGACCATGCGCTGGACCGGCTGGCTGCGGCCGGCGTCGGCCGGGCGGTGGTCAACAGCCACTATCTGGGCGCCATGATCGGCGATCATCTGAAGGGCCGGACATCCCCCGCCATCACCCTGTCGCCGGAGGACACGCTGCTGGAGACCGGCGGTGGGGTGAAGAAGGCCCTGCCCCATCTGGGTACGGCGCCGGTCTATACGGTGAATGCCGACATCTTCTGGCTGGACGGGCCGGTGCCGGCCCTGCGCCGCCTCGCCGCGCACTGGAACCCGGCGGAGATGGATGCGCTGCTCCTGCTGATGGCGACGACCAAGTCGGTCGGCTATGACGGGCTCGGCGACTATCACATGGACCCGCTGGGCGGCCTGACCCGTCGCGGCGAGCGCGAGCTGGCGCCCTTCGTCTATGCCGGGGTGCAGATCGTCAAACCGGAACTGTTCGCGGCGGACACGCCGGACGGCGCCTTCTCCACCAACCTGATCTGGGACCGCGCGCAGCAGGCGGGGCGGCTGTTCGGCCTTGCCCATGACGGCCTGTGGTTCCACATCGGCACGCCCGCCGGACTTCGGGAAGCGGAGGATCTGCTGGCCATCGGCGGCGTGCGGGCGGTGGCGCATTGAGGGCTGGGCTGCGATATACTCAAGCCGAGCTATACTCAACGGGAAGTAGCCCGCCCTTGGAACTGATCGCATGTCCATGACCCACCCCAAAGTCTACAGCATCCCCGCAGGTGCGCCCTTCGTCGACATGCTGGCGGCGGGCATCATGGAGCGGGTGGGCGGCGACCCGATGGCGCTGGCCGGGGTCACCGTGCTGCTGCCGACGCGGCGCGCCTGCCGGGCGCTGCAGGCGGCTTTCCTGCGGCGCTCCGGCGGGCAGCCGACGCTGCTGCCGCGGATGGCGCCGCTTGGCGAACTCGACGCCGGCGACCTCAGCCTGACCGAGGAGGAGCTGCCCGACGTCCCGCTCGACCTGCCGGAGGCGATCTCGCCGCTGAATCGGCAGATGACGCTGGCGCGGCTGATCCTGGGCGCCGACGGGCTGTCGGCGACCACGGCGCAAGCGGTGCGGCTGGGCGCCGACCTTGGCCGGCTGATCGACGCGGTGTGGACCGAGCGCGCCGGGTTCGAGAAGCTCGAGTCGCTGGTGCCGGAGGATTATGCCGAGCATTGGCAGGTCACCCTGAAATTCCTGCGCATCATCACCGAGGTGTGGCCCGCCATCCTCGAGTCGACCGGGGAGACCGACCCGGCCAAGCGCCGCAATCTGGCGCTGGAGACACAGGCCGCTCTCTGGCAGGCGGCCCCGCCGCCGGGCATGGTGATCGCCGCCGGCTCCACCGGTTCCATCGCCGCGACGACGGAACTGCTGGCGGTCATCGCCCGGCTGCCTAAGGGGGCGGTGGTGCTGCCCGGCCTCGACACCGGGGCCGACGACACGATCTGGGACGCCATCGCAGAAGACGAATCCCACCCGCAGCATGGCCTGTCGCAGCTGATCCGCCTGCTGGGCGTTACCCGCGACGAGGTGCGGCCCTGGACCGACGCGACCGAGCCGCGCGGCGCCCGCGCCCGCCTGATCGCGGAGGCGATGCGTCCGGCGGCGACCACCGAGGGCTGGCGCGAGCTGTCCGGGGTGGATGCCTCGGCGCTGGATGGGCTGACCCGCATCGACGCCGCCACGTCAGAGGAAGAGGCGCAGGTCATCGCGCTGCTGATGCGCCATGCGCTGGAAACGCCGACCAAGACCGCCGCCCTCATCACCCCCGACCGCAACCTGGGCCGCCGGGTCGCCATGGCGCTGGCGCGCTGGGGCATCCTGGTCAACGACTCGGGCGGCCAGCCGCTCGCCCACACCGCGGTCGGCACCTATCTGCGGCTGACGGCGGAGTTGGTGGCGAGCCGCGTCCATCCGCTGGCCCTGCTGGCGCTGGCCAAGCACCCGATGGCGGCGGGCGGCCGCGACTCAGGAGATTTCCGCGCCGCCGCCCGCGCGTTGGAGCGCGTCGTGCTGCGCGGCCCGCGCCCGGCCGAGGGGTTCGACGGCGTGCTGGCGGCGCTGGAGCAGGCCGAGCGCTTCGACCATGAGGAGCAGCAGGAGTTCCTGCGCGGCTGGCTGGTCGATATCGGCCAGCGCGCCGCCCCCTTCCTGGAGGCGCTGACCACCGACACGCCGCTGGCCGACCTCGTGCGCGCCCATGTCGCCTTCTGCGAATCGCTGGCCGCCGACGACGAGTTGACCGGGGCGGAGCGGCTGTGGCGGCAGGACGACGGCGAGGAGGCGGCGCGCTTCGTCCATGATCTGCTCGACGCGGCGGAAGGCTTCCCGGCGATCCCGGCCAAGGATTACCCGGCGCTGCTCGATGCGCTGATGAGCGCGCGGGCGGTGCGCCCCCGTTACGGCCTGCACCCGCGCCTGTTCATCCTGGGTCCGATGGAGGCGCGCCTCCAGCATCTCGACCTGACCATCCTGGGCGGGCTGAACGAGGGGACCTGGCCGCCGGCGGCATCCGCCGATCCATGGATGTCGCGGCCGATGCGACGCGATTTCGGCCTGCCCAGCCCGGAACGGCTGGTCGGCATGTCGGCCCACGACTTCGCCCACGCCTGCGGCGCGCCGGAGGTGGTGCTGACCCGCGCGGCGCGGGTGGAGGGCACGCCGACGGTGCCGTCGCGCTGGCTGCTGCGGCTGGAAACCGTGCTGAAGGCGGTGGATCTGGACGGTGTGATCGAGGAGCGCGGCGCCTGCTGGCTCGGCTGGGCGCGCGGGCTGGACGAGCCGGACCGGGTGCAGCCGGTGGCGGCACCCGAACCGCGCCCGCCGCTGACCGCCCGTCCGCGCAAGCTGTCGGTGACGGCGGTGGAAACCTGGATGCGCGATCCTTACGCCATCTATGCGCGCTACACCCTGGATCTGAACAAGCTCGACCCCATCGCCGCCGATCCGGGAGCGTCCGACCGTGGGCAGATCATCCACGATACGCTCGACGCCTTCGTTCGCGAATATCCGGGGCCGCTGCCTCCCGACGCGCTCGACCGGCTGATCGCGCTTGGGCGGGAGCGCTTCGGCCCGCTGCTGCGCAGCCATCCCGACGTCTGGGCCTTCTGGTGGCCGCGATTCGAGCGGGTGGCCGGCTGGTTCGTCGATCTGGAGCGCGAGCGCCGGCCCCGCCTCCGCCCGCTGGCGACCGAGGTGCCGGGCCGGCTGGAGCTGTCCGGCCCCGGCGGCCCCTTCACCCTGACCGCCAAGGCCGACCGCATCGACCGTGGTCCCGACGGGCTGGTGGTGATCGACTACAAGACCGGCACCCCGCCGAGCACGCGCGAGATCGAGCTTGGCTTCGCCCCTCAGCTGCCGCTGGAGGCCGCCATCGCGGCGGCGGGCGGGTTCAGCGGGGTGGACAAGGGCGCGGTGGCCGAGCTGACCTTCTGGCGCCTGTCCGGCGGCGACCCGGCCGGCGAGGAGAAGCCGGTGAAGGGCGACCCGGCGGCATTGGGCGAGGAGGCGCGGGCCGGGCTGGAGGCGCTGATCGCGCAGTTCGACAACCCGAACACGCCCTACCGCTCGCGTCCAAGGCCGGCCATGGCGCCGCGCTATACCGACTACGCCCATCTCGCCCGCGTCCAGGAATGGTCGTCGGGCGGCGGGGAGGGAGAGTAAGTCATCAATAAATCAACCTGAAGATTGCAGTCTCCTTCCCGGTTCCATACACTTGCACGTGGTCTTTCAATTTCCGGCAACACATCGACCGGACCGGGGGGACGGAGTAAGGCATCTCATGACCGACCGTGACGGCGTCAGAGAGGTTGCCGCAACCCGATTTATCGTACCCCCATAAAATCTCTTGTTGCCGGGATTTTGCGGGGGTACGATAATTCTCCTGAAGATTACATTCGATCCCGCCAAGCGTGACCGGACCCTGTGTGAGCGTGGCCTCGACTTCGCCGACTCGGCCGAGGTTTTCGCTGGCCGAACGATCGATATTCCGGACGAGCGGTTCGACTATGGCGAGACCCGCATCATATCGGTCGGGCATCTGCGACGGCGGATGGTGATCGTGGTCTGGACGCAGGCGGAAGACGCTCGCCGCATCATTTCGATGAGGAAGGCCACTGACCGGGAGCAAACGCGCTTTGGGCAGAGACTCTGTGATGAGCGACTTGGTGAAGGTTGACGAACACGTCATCCAGCCTGAGGAATACGACGAAATCCCGGAAATCACGGACGAGATGTTCGCACGCGGCACGGTGATGGACGGCGGCAAGCCGGCCCGTCGCGGCCGCCCGCCGGCCGATGCGCCCAAGGAAGCGATCAAGCTACGGCTGGACGCCGACGTGCTGAAGCATTTCCGGGAAACCGGGCCGGGATGGCAGACCCGCATCAACGCCGCGCTGCGCCAAGTGGCTGGTCTGTCGAAGTGACGGTTGGTCCGACCCGCTCACCTGATCTTTCGCCCTTGCCCTGGCCCCGGCATCTGGACCAGCATCCGGCCCTGCCCCGGCACCGGAAGCCCCGTTCATGACCATGACCGACCTGTCCCCCCGTACTCTGCCGCTCGATCCCAATGTGGCGCAGCGGCGGGCGTCCGATCCGACGGCATCGGTGTGGGTCGGCGCGTCGGCCGGGTCGGGGAAGACCAAGGTGCTGACCGACCGGGTGCTGCGGCTGATGCTGTCCGGCACGCCGCCGGCGCGCATCCTCTGCCTGACCTTCACCAAGGCCGCCGCGGCGGAGATGGCGATCCGCATCAACCGGACGCTCGGCCTGTGGGCCACCCTGCCCGACGACGCGCTGGAGGACCGGCTGGCCGACCTGTGCGGCGAGCGCCCGTCGATGGAGGCGCGGCTGAACGCGCGGCGGCTGTTCGCCCAGGTGGTGGATTGCCCCGGCGGCATGAAGATCCAGACCATCCACGCCTTCTGCCAGTCGCTGCTGCGCCGCTTCCCGCTGGAAGCCGAGCTGGCGCCGCATTTCGACGTGATGGACGACCGCACCGCCGACGGGCTGCTGACCGAGGCGCGCGACGCCGTGCTGCATGCCGGCCGGACCGAGCCCGACAGCCCGCTCGGCCGCGCCATGAACCGGTTGACCGGCGACCTGAACGCCGAGGATTTCGCCGGACTGCTGGCGGAACTGGCCAGCCAGCGCGGGCAGGTGGAACGGCTGCTGAAGGACTTCCATGGGCTGGACGGGCTGATCGACGCCATCCACGACCGGCTGGGGGTGCCGGCGGGCGTGACCGAGGAGTCGATCCTGACCCACGCCTGCCACGACGACCATTGCGACCCGCCGGCCCTGCGCGAAGCCTGCCGGGCGCTGTCGGGCGGCAGCGCCGGCGACCAGGAGCGCGGCATCGCCATCCAGCATTGGCTGGACGCCGCCGACCGCCGGGTGCGGGCCTTCGAGGCCTACAAGCGCCTGTTCCTGACGGCGGAGGGAAGCCCGCGCAAGACCCTGATAACCAAGAAGCCGGCCACCGCCTACCCGCAGGCTCTGCTGTCCCTGCAGAAGGAGGCGGAGCGGCTGGTCGAGATATCGGAGCGGGTGAAGGCCGCCGGGGTCGCGGCATCGACCACCGCGCTGCTGACGCTGGCGCAGGCGATGCTCGATGCCTACCGCGAGCGCAAGGCGGCGCGCGCCCTGCTGGATTACGATGACCTGATCCTGGCGGCCAACCGGCTGCTGAGCGGCGGCGACGGCAAGGCGCCGCGGGTGCCCTGGGTGCTGTACAAGCTGGACGGCGGCCTGGACCACATCCTGATCGACGAGGCGCAGGACACCAACCCCGACCAGTGGGCCATCGTCGCCGCCCTGGCCGGCGAGTTCTTCGCCGAACTGGAGGCCGCCGCCCCGGACGGCAAGATCCGCACCGTCTTCGCGGTGGGCGACGAGAAGCAGTCGATCTTCAGCTTCCAGCGCG
This sequence comes from Azospirillum oryzae, assembly GCF_008364795.1. Taxonomy (GTDB): domain Bacteria; phylum Pseudomonadota; class Alphaproteobacteria; order Azospirillales; family Azospirillaceae; genus Azospirillum; species Azospirillum oryzae. The sequence continues at coordinate 25,711 of NZ_VTTM01000022.1, forward strand.
CCGATCCCGCCGAATTCGCCCGCATGCGCCGCCATTTCCAGGACAAGGCGGAGTCGGCGGAGCGGCTGTGGGCCGGGGTGGACCTCGACATCTCCTTCCGCTCGACCTCCGCGGTGCTGGAGACGGTGGATGCCGTCTTCGCGCAGGACCGCGCCCGCGACGGCGTGGCGTCCGACGCCAGCCCGGTCATCCGCCACCGCGCCTTCCGCCGCGGGCAGGCCGGTCTGGTCGAACTGTGGCCGCCGGTGAAGCCGGTGGAGGCGACGGAGACGCCGGCCTGGGCGCCGCCGGTGGCGCGCGAGTCCGCCGATTCGCCGTCGGCCCGCCTCGCCTCGGTCATCGCGGCGACGGTGCATCGCTGGATCGACAGCGGCGAGACGCTGGAGGCCAAGGGCCGGCCGGTGCAGCCGGGCGACGTCATGGTGCTGGTCCGCCGCCGCACCGCCTTCGTCACCGAACTGGTCCGCGCGCTGAAGGACCGCGGCGTGCCGGTGGCCGGTGTCGACCGCATGGTGCTGACCGAACAGCTGGCGGTGATGGATCTGGTGGCGCTGGCCGATTTCCTGCTGCTCCCCGACGACGATCTGACGCTCGCCACCGTGCTGAAGGGTCCGCTGATCGGGCTGACCGAGGAGGAGCTGTTCCGCGTCGCCCACGGCCGGCGCGGCACGCTGTGGCGCTCTCTGGTGGCGCTGGCGGAGACGGAGCCGGACTTCCGCCCGGCCCGGCGCTATCTCGGCGACCTGCTGGCGCGCACCGACTTCTCCGCCCCCTACGAGCTGTTCGCCGGCCTGTTGAACCGGCCCTGCCCGGCCGACGGCCGGTCGGGGCGGCGGGCGATCCTGAAGCGGCTCGGCCCCGACGCGCAGGACCCGCTGGAGGAGTTCCTGGCCGTCTGCCTCGCCTTCGAGAAGACCGAGCCGCCGTCCCTGCAGAATTTCCTGGCGTGGCTAGCGGCCAGCGACGCCGAGATCAAGCGCGAGCTGGAGCAGGGCGGCGGCACCGTGCGGATCATGACCGTCCACGGTTCCAAGGGGTTGCAGGCGCCCATCGTCTTCCTGCCCGACACGCTGGGCAGCCCGACCCAGAGCCCGCCGATCCTGTGGCCGGACGAGAACTGCCCGGTGCCGCTGTTCGCCGCCCGGCGCAGCCAGGAGGACGGGCTGTGCGCCGAGGCGCGGGCGCGGGCCAACCGGCGGCGCGACCAGGAATATCGCCGGCTGCTGTATGTCGCGCTGACGCGGGCGGAGGACCGGCTCTACATCTGCGGCCATCAGGGCAAGCGTGAACCGTCCGACGATTGCTGGTACCGGCTGGTCGAGGAGGCGATGCGCGAGAACGGCGTGCCGCACAGCTTCGACTTCACCGATCTCTGCCCGCATGGCTGGGCCGGCGACGGCTGGCGGCTGATCGGTCCCCAGACCGCCGTGGTGCCGCGCCATGTCGAGACGGAGGAGAGCGCATCGGCCGAGCCGCCGCCGCCCTGGATCGCCGAACCGGCGCCGGGTGAGCCGGAACCGTCGCGCCCGCTGACCCCGTCGCGCCCCGATGGCGAGGAGCCGGCGGTGCGCTCCCCGCTTGGCAACGACGACGGCCAGCGTTTCCGCCGCGGCCTGCTGGTCCACCGGCTGTTGCAGACGCTGCCCAGTCTGGCCGAGGAGGCACGGGAGGCCGCCTGCCGCCGTTTCCTGGCCCGCCCGGCGCACAAGCTGACGCCGGAGCAGCAGGACGCCATCGCGCGGGAGACACTGGCGGTGCTGAGCCATGCGGAGTTCGCGCATCTGTTCGGCCCGGACTCGCGGGCGGAGGTTCCCCTGGTCGGCGTGGTGGCGCTGGGCGAAGCCAGCCGGACGTTGCAGGGCCGCATCGACCGGCTGGCGCTGACCGGCGATACGGTGTGGATCGTCGACTATAAGACCAACCGGCCGCCGCCACGGGATCTGGAAGACGTGCCAATGGTTTACCGGCGCCAGATGGCGGCCTACCGCGAGGCCTTGCGCGCCGTTTATCCGGGGCGCCGGGTGCGTTGCGTGCTGCTGTGGACCGACGGTCCCTACACCATGGAGTTGCCGCCATCGGTGCTGGACGCGGCGGCGGCGGGACTGGCCCCGCGGGCGGGGTGAGGGAGGGCCGGCGGGTCACCCGAAAGATGGGGTGACTTGACCGGCCGGGCGCCTCCGCCCTACATTTTGCTCAATTCCACTGACGGGGCGATGCCCGCCGGCCTTTCACAACCGGTCCGCGGCGCTTCCGACTCAAAGCACGAGGTCACATGAGCACCACCATCAAGGTTACCGACGACAGCTTCGAGCAGGACGTCCTGAAGGCTACCGGCCCGGTCCTGGTCGATTTCTGGGCGGAATGGTGCGGCCCCTGCAAGATGATCGCCCCGGCGCTCGACGAGCTGGCCGGCGAGTATGACGGCAAGGTCACCGTCGCCAAGCTGAACATCGACGAGAACCCGGACACCCCGACCAAGTACGGCGTGCGCGGCATTCCGACGCTGATGCTGTTCAAGGGCGGCAGCGTTGCCGCCACCAAGATCGGCGCCCTGCCCAAGGGTGCGCTGTTCCAGTGGGTCGACTCGGCGCTGTAAGCGGTCCGACTGGTCCAGGTTCAGGAAAAGCCCCGCCCGCGGTCACCGCGGCGGGGCTTTTTCATGTGTCCTGCTGGGTGCTGAGGAACTCCAGAAGCTCCCGCGCCAGCTCTTCGGGCAGTTCCTCCGCCATGTGATGGCCGCAATCCAGGCCGCGCCCGCGCAGATCCGGCGCCCAGGGTCGCCAGACCGCCAGGACATCGCCGTAAAGTTCCTCCAGATCGTCCCGCAACGACCATAAGGCGAGCACCGGGCAGTTCAGCCGCCGGCCGGCCGCGCGATCCGCCGCATCGTGGTCGCGGTCGATGCCCAGCCCGGCGCGGTAATCCTCCAGCATGCCATGTACGGTGGCCGGATCGTGGATGGCCGCGCGGAAATCACGGTAGGCCTCCTCCCCCATCGCCTCCGCCGATCCGCCGTACCAGGCGTCGGGATCGGCCAGGATGGCGCGCTCCGGCTTGTCCGGCTGGGCGAAGAAGAACCAGTGCCACCATGCCTGGGCGAAGCGGGCATCGCACCGCTCCAGAGCTTCCAGGATCGGCACGCTGTCGAGCAGCGCGAGACGGGTGACAGCCGCCGGATGGTCCATCGCCAAACGGAAGGCGGTGTAGGACCCGCGGTCGTGGCCGACGACGGCGAAGCGGTCGAAGCCGAGGTGCCGCATCAGGGCGAGGCAATCCAGCGCCTTGGCCCGTTTGGACGAGTTGGCATGGTCGGGCCGGTCCGCCGGCTTCGACGATTGGCCGAACCCCCGCAGGTCGGGGCAAACCACGCTGTGGAAGGCCGCCAGCAGCGGCGCCACCCGGTGCCAAGTCGCATGGGTGCGCGGATGGCCGTGGAGCAGCAGGACCGGACTGCCCTGCCCGCCATGACGGACCCGCAAGGTCGCATCCGGCAGTTCAACGGTCTCCAGAGTGAATCCTTCGAACATCGCGCCCTCCCCGGCTGTGCCTGGGAGAACCGCGGCATGGGCGGCGGGGTTCCTCCCACGGTCCTGGTCAGGACGGCAGAAGGCCAAACGGCGAAACGGGCCGCCGGAGAAACTCCGGCAGCCCGTGCCTGCATCGGAAAAGCCTTGAGGCCATCCGTTTTCCGCAGATGCCCCCTTACCAGGGAGACTTCATATCAGGGAGACTTCGGCTTTGCCGTATCCTTACCTGCGTCTTTGCCTTTGCCCCCGGCGACCTCCGCCGTCCGGGCGAGGTTGTCGGCGGCGGCGCGGCCCCATTCGCTGTCGGGGGAGACGCGGCGGGCCAGCGACCAGTCGTCGCGGGCCGCCGGCAGGTTGCCGCCCAGCGCCTTGACGTTGCCGCGCAGCAGGATCGCTTCCGGGTCGCCGGGCTTCAGTTCCAGCGCATGGTCGATGTCGGCCAGTGCCTGCCGGTAGTTGGACAGCGCCTTCTGGGCGGTGGCGCGGTAGAGATAGGCGTCCGCCCGGCGGGGATCGCGGGCCAGCGCCGCGTCGAGGTCGGTGATGGCGTCCCAGAAGCGTTCACCCTCGGCGCGGGCGAAGGCGCGGTCGATCAGCAGGTCGACGTCACCCGGCGTCTTGTCGAGCGCCGCGCTGTAGAGCCGTTCCGCCCGCCCCTGGTCGCCGGCGCGCAGCCACGCCCAGCCGGCCCGGCCGAGCAGCGAGGCGGCGGCCCTGGGGTCGTCCTTGCCCAGCGTCGGCACCAGCGCCTCCATCTGGGTTCCGGCCGCCTTGAACTCGCCGGCATGGAACTGCGCCAGCGCGTAGCAGAGCTTGGCGAAGTCGCCGCCGCCCTGCTCCTGCCAGCGCATCGCGTCGGCCTTGGCGCCGTCGGGGTTGGCCTCCGCCTTGGCGGCGCAGGCCTGGAGTTCGCGGTTGCGGTCGAGGCCGGAGGGCGGCCCGGAGGACGGCCCGGTGGAGGCCGCCTGCGCTGCCCGCGAGGGAGCCGGCAGGACGGCGAGAAGCCCCAGCGCCAGGGCGGCGGAAAGGTAAAGATTGCGTCGGGTCATGGTGCCTTTACACTCCGCCATCGCCGGGCAGGGTGCAAGCCCCCCACACCAATCCGGTGGCCGAGCCCGGCGTTACACCGTTTACCGCCCCAACCGGAACGCCCGCGATGACCGATCCCCGCCTGTTCGTCTTCGGCCCCGGCTACACCGCCCGCGTCTTCGCCGACCGGCTGCGCGCCGAGGGATGGCGCATCGCCGCCACCTGCCGCAGCGAGGAAAAGAAGGCGGCGCTGGAATCCCAGGGCATCGAGGCCTTCCTGTTCGACCGCGGCCGGCCGCTGGCCGATGCCAAGGCGGCGCTGGCCGACACCACCCATCTGCTGGTCAGCATCCCGCCCGACGGCAAGGGCGACCCGGTGCTGGACCAGCATGCCCGCGATCTGGCCGACCTGCGCACGCTGGACTGGGCCGGCTACCTGTCCACCACCGGCGTCTATGGCGACACCGGCGGCGAGTGGGTCAGCGAGGCGTCCTGGCTGAAGCCGACCGGCGAGCGGCAGAAGCGGCGGGTGGAGGCGGAGCGCGGCTGGCTGAACCTCTACCGCCAGTATGGCGTGCCGATGCATCTGTTCCGGCTGGCCGGAATCTACGGCCCCGGCCGCAGCGCCATCGATTCGGTGCGTGACGGCATCGCCAAGCGGGTGGACAAGCCGGGTCAGGTCTTCTGCCGCATCCATGTCGACGACATCGCCAACACGCTGCGCGCGTCGATGGCGCGGCCGACGCTGGGCGCCATCTACAATGTGGCCGACGATTTGCCCAGCCCGTCGCACGAGGTGGTGGAATACGCCTGCCGCCTGCTGGGTGTGGAACCGCCGCCGCTGGTGCCCTTCGATCAGGCGGAGATGTCGCCGATGGCCGCCAGCTTCTACGCCGATTGCCGCCGGGTGAAGAATGACCGCATCAAGCGCCAGCTTGGCGTCACCCTGACCTATCCCGACTACCGCGCCGGGTTGGAGGCACAGCTGGCGGCGGGGCTATAGCCGAAGACTCGGGCAAAAAGTAAACCTAAGATTACAAAGCAATTGTCAGTCATATTCCGATAATCATAAAACCCGGCCGAAGACACGCATGGAAATAGCAAAGGTTATTTAATAATCTCCCGGGATCATGAGCGTCCAGGCGACGACGATCCTGCGAGGTGTTGGGCGCATGAGCAGCACGCCGACGGTCACAACCTCCCTCCCCTCCGCCGGTCTTCCGGCGGCCAAGGACATGGTGGCCAGGGACATGATGGATGCCACCGCTTTCCGCCGCCAGATGGACGAGGTCGTCGCCCGCATCCCCATGCACGCCATCCGGTCGGTGCTGGACGCGGTGGAAGGGGCGCCCAGCCCGAACGGCGAGCGGGCGCGGCATCTGCGCGACGCGCTGGTCGACCATTTCAACCGGCTGCGGCCGATGAAGGCGCGGCGGCTGTTCACCAGCCTGTTCGAACCCTTCCTGGTCGACGACCCGATCCTCTACCGCTCGCCGGAGTCGGTGCCGGCGCTGATCCAGCGGGTGGACATGGGCGGCATCTGGGCGGCGCTGACCCGTTATGCCTTTCCGGGCCTTGCGGCGGAGGTGCAGAGCCGGCTGGACGCGATGGCGCGCGAGGCGATGCTGGACGCCGTGCTGGCCAGCCCCGACGCGATGGTGATGCGCGAGTTGATGCGGAAAGAGGCGCTGGACTTCCTCTACACCATGGTCGGCGACCGCAAGCTGACCGACCGCTTCCTGGCGCTGGCGAACGAGGAGGCGCACCACGACGCCCGGCTGCGCACCCAGTATCTCGGCCGCAAGGCGCCGGTCGACGGCGACCTGCTGGGCTTCGTCCGCGCCCTGCTGGAGCACAACGAGGTGCTGGTGCCGCTGACCGAGCGGATGCGCCGCGATATTGAAGAGATGCAGGGCGCCGGCGATTCCCGGTCCGCCGAGGTCGATTGCCAGTCGGCGCTGATGGTCGGCTTCGTCCGCCGGGTGCGCGATCTCGGCCTGCCATTCCGCGACCAGTCGCAGGTGCTGGCCTGGTTCGCCCCGCTCTATGGGCTGAACGTCAAGCGGCGTTACGACGTGTTCCTCCGCCATGTGCGCGAACATGTCGGTTCGGGTGGCCCGGCCGTGCGGGAGTCGCACCCGCTGCTGCGCGCCCTGCTCTGCCACTTCAACGCCGCCTGCATCACCATCCGCGAGGTGGTGGACGGCATGTTCGGCGATATGGAGATTCAGGACGGCGGCGTGCTGTCGGCCCCCGCCCCGACCCGCGCCCTGCTGCACGAGGCGGTGGAGCGCTTCGACCGGGCGCTGACGGCGCTGTCCGGCACCGGCTTCCTCGCCAGCCGCTCCACCGGCCCGGCACTGCGGGCGGAACTGGCGGCGGTCAGCCGCGAGTTGACCGGCACGGTGATGCCGGCGCTGGCCGCCCGGCTGCAGGCGGCGATGAACGCCCGCCACGCCCCGGTGCCCGACCATGAGGACATCGTCTGGCTGCTGGAACTGGTCTGGCGCTGGGGCCGCTATCTCGGCAATGCCGGCTACGCCAACCCGGAGCTGAAGTCGCTGCGCCTCTATGCGGTGGAGACCGGCCGCCTCGCCTTCATCCAGGCGATGAAGGCCGAACCCCAGGAGAAGCCGGCCCACCGGATGGCGCACATGCTGCGCATCCGCCGGCTGATGGCGGCGATGGGCGAAACGGTGGACGGCTGGATCAGCCCGGTCAGCCAGGGCCTGCACCGGGTCGTCTTCCGCTATCTGGAGGATGTCGGGGAGATCGCCGACGACGAATGGGCGGTGATCAACGCCTTCGTCGCCAGCGTCCGCAGTGAACTGAGCCGGTCGCGCAACTGGCAGAGCGCGGACTTCGTCGACATTCTGCGGCTGCATGAGGGCAGGCGGCGGGGGGAGTGATCGCTCTTCGGCCGATGTCCCCAACCCAAACAAAGTGGTTCGACGCAACCACCGATGTGGTATGATGCGCGCCCGCTCGGGGCGGGACGGCCGGACAACGGCCCGCAACCCCGGTGGTCCCGCTTTTCAGTCACTCCTCCCGCCGAGACGACGCCAGCATGAACATCACCATCGAACGCGCCGCCCTTCTCCGTTCCCTGGGTCACGTGCAGAGTGTGGTCGAGCGGCGGAACACCATTCCGATCCTGTCCAACGTCCTGCTGCGCGCGGGCGACGGCGAACTGTCGCTGGCCGCCACCGACATGGATTTGGAGATCGTCGAGACCGTCCCGGCGACGGTCGGGCGCCCCGGCGGCACCACCGCCCCCGCCCACACCCTGTTCGACATCGTCCGCAAGCTGCCCGACGGCAGCCAGGTGGAGCTGGACATCGGCGGCGACGGCACCATCCTGACGCTGCGCGCCGGCCGGTCGCAGTTCAAGCTGTCCTGCCTGCCGGTGGAGGATTTCCCGCAGCTGTCCAGCGGCGAGCTGAAGCACAATTTCTCGGTCGCCGCCGCCGACCTGCGCGGGCTGATCGACCGCACCCGCTTCGCGATCTCCACCGAGGAGACGCGCTATTACCTGAACGGCATCTACCTGCACGCGGCCAAGAGCAAGATGGGCAGCCTGGAGACGCCGGTGCTGCGTGCCGTCGCCACCGACGGCCACCGGCTGGCCCGGGTCGAGATGCCGCTGCCGGACGGGGCCGAGGGCATCCCCGGCGTCATCATCCCGCGCAAGACCGTCACCGAGATCCGCAAGCTGGTGGATGAGGCCGCCGACCGCATCGAGCTGTCGCTGTCCGACAACAAGATCCGCTTCGGCTTCGACAGCGTCGTCGTCACCTCCAAGCTGATCGACGGCACCTTCCCCGACTATGAGCGGGTGATCCCGGTCGGCAACGACAAGGTGATGGAGGTGGACGCCAAGCTGTTCGCCGCCGCCGTCGACCGCGTCGCCACCATCTCCACCGAGAAGAGCCGGGCGGTGAAGCTGTCGCTCGTCCGCGGCGCCCTGACCCTGTCGGCCACCAGCCCGGAATCGGGCAGCGCCACCGAGGAGCTGGAGGTCAATTACGCCGAGTCCCCGCTGGAAATCGGCTTCAACTCTCGCTATCTGCTGGACATCACGCAGCAGATCGAGGGCGAGGGCGCCCAGTTCACGCTGGCCGACGCCGCGTCGCCGACCATCATCCGCGACGTTGCCGACTCCACCGCGCTCTATGTCCTGATGCCGATGCGTGTGTGATGGGGCTGCGGGGATCCTCCCCGCCCCAGGCGGAACGGACCAGTTGCAGCACACGGCAGTTTCGATGAGCGGCGGTACCCCGGTGTCCGCCCCCAATTCGGCTTTGGGCACGGCTTTGGCCCCGGCTCTTGCGGTGCGGCGGATGACGCTGACGCGTTTCCGTGGCTATGACTCCGCACGGCTGGAACCCGACCGCCGCCCCGTCGCCCTGATCGGCCCGAACGGGGCCGGCAAGACCAATCTGCTGGAGGCCGTCAGCTTCCTCGCCCCCGGCCGCGGCATTCGCGGGGCCCGGCTGGCCGAGGTGGAGCGGCTGGGCTCGCCCCCCGGCGCCGGCTGGGCGGTGGCGGCGATGCTCGACACCCCGATGGGTCCGGTGGAGATCGGCACCGGCCGCGAACCCCATGACGGCAATCGCACCTCCGACCGCGACCGCCGGCTGGTCCGCATCGACGGCCATCCGGCCAAGGGCCAGACCGCGCTCGCCGACCATGTCGCCATGGTCTGGCTGACCCCGCAGATGGACCGCCTGTTCCTCGAAGGGTCGAGCGGACGGCGGCGCTTCCTCGACCGGCTGGTCTTCGGCTTCGACCCCGCCCATGCCGGGCGGCTGTCCCGTTATGAACATGCGCTGCGCGAACGCGCCCGGCTGCTGCGCGACGGCCGCTTCGACGAGGGCTGGCTCGGCGCGCTGGAGGACCAGATGGCGACCACCGGCATCGCCGTCGCCGCGGCGCGGCGCGAGGTGGTGCAACGGCTGCGCGCCGCCTGCGCCCGCTCGGTCGGTCCCTTCCCCGGCGCCGACCTCGCCGTCGCCGGCACGGTGGAACGCTGGCTGGACGAAGGTCCGGCGCTGGCGGCGGAGGATGCGCTGCGCGACAGCTTGCGCATGGGCCGCCGCGCCGATGCCGATGGCGGCGGCGCCACGGTGGGACCGCACAAGAGCGACCTCGCCGTCCGCCATGCCCCCAAGGACATGCCGGCGGCGCTCTGTTCCACCGGCGAGCAGAAGGCCCTGCTGATCGCCATCGTGCTGGCCAACGCCCGGCTGCTGGCGGCCGAACGCGGGGCGGCACCCATCCTTCTGCTGGACGAGGTGGCCGCCCATCTCGACCCCGAACGGCGCACCGCGCTGTTCGGCGAAATCCTGGCATTGGGCGCCCAGGCCTGGATGACCGGCACCGACGAAGGGGTTTTCGACCCGCTTGGAGAGGACGCCCGCCGGTTCCGCATCGAAGACGCCCACATCCGCCCCGGATAGGGGTGGAAATTCGGGCCAAGACCCAAAAAAAAGCCGTGTTCACGCACGCTAAACCGCCGAATCCACAACCGAATCTGTTATAGTCGACGCATGGCACAGGAAGCACTGAAGAACGACCTCCCGCAGTCGGAGCCCCAACAGGCGGACTATGGGGCGGAGTCGATCACCGTTCTGCGCGGGCTCGATGCCGTGCGCAAACGCCCCGGCATGTACATCGGCGACACCGACGACGGGTCCGGCCTGCACCACATGGTGTACGAGGTGGTCGACAACGCCATCGACGAGGCGTTGGCCGGCTATTGCGACAAGGTCGAGGTTCTGCTGAACGCCGACGGATCGGTCACGGTGCGCGACAACGGACGCGGCATCCCGACCGACATCCATTCGGAGGAAGGCGTCTCGGCGGCCGAGGTCGTGATGACCCAGCTCCATGCCGGCGGCAAGTTCAACCAGAACAGCTACAAGGTCTCTGGCGGCCTGCACGGCGTCGGCGTGTCGGTGGTGAACGCGCTGTCCGAAACGCTGGACCTCCGCATCTGGCGCAGCGGCCGCACCTGGACCATGCGCTTCCGCCACGGCGTCGCCGAGGCGCCGCTGGCCGATGTCGGCGAGGCGCCGATGGTGCCGGAGAAGGGCAAGCAGCTGTCGGGCACCGAAGTCACCTTCATGCCCTCGGCCGAGACCTTCACCAACATCGAATTCGATTACGCCACGCTGGAACACCGGCTGCGCGAACTGGCCTTCCTCAACTCCGGCGTCCGTCTGGTTCTGACCGACGCGCGCGGGGTGGAGCCGAAGGTGCAGGACCTGCATTACGAAGGCGGCCTGGAAGCCTTCGTCAACTGGCTCGACCGTTCCAAGACGCCGCTGCACAAGCCGGCGATCACCCTGAAGAACGAGCGCCCGACCGAGCATGGCGGCGTGGTGACGGTGGAATGCGCGCTGCAGTGGAACGACAGCTACCACGAGACGACGCTCTGCTTCACCAACAACATCCCGCAGAAGGACGGCGGCACCCACCTCGCCGGCTTCCGCGCGGCGCTGACCCGTGCCATCAACAACTATGCCAATGAATCCGGCATCGCCAAGAAGGAGAAGGTCAACCTGTCGGGCGACGACGCCCGTGAAGGCCTGACCTGCGTCCTGTCGGTGAAGGTGCCCGATCCGAAATTCTCCAGCCAGACCAAGGACAAGCTGGTCTCGTCGGAGGTCCGTCCCGTCGTCGAGGCGGTGGTGGGCGAGGCGCTGGCCCAGTATTTCGAGGAGCATCCGGCCGACGCCCGCCGCGTCGTCCAGAAGGTGGTGGAGGCCGCCGCCGCCCGCGAGGCCGCCCGCAAGGCGCGCGAGCTGACCCGGCGCAAGGGCGCGCTCGACATGGCCTCGCTGCCCGGCAAGCTGGCCGACTGCCAGGAACGCGACCCGGCGTCGTCGGAGCTGTTCATCGTCGAGGGCGACTCGGCCGGCGGCTCGGCCAAGCAGGGCCGCTCGCGCCAGTTCCAGGCCATCCTGCCGCTTCGCGGCAAGATCCTGAACGTGGAACGGGCGCGCTTCGACAAGATGCTCGGCTCGGCGGAGATCGGCACGCTGATCGCGGCGCTCGGCACCGGCATCGGCCGCGACGAGTTCAACGCCGACAAGACGCGCTACCACAAGATCATCATCATGACCGACGCGGACGTGGACGGCAGCCACATCCGCACCCTGCTGTTGACCTTCTTCTTCCGGCAGATGCCCGACCTGATCGAGCGCGGCTATCTCTACATCGCCCAGCCTCCGCTCTACCGCATCAAGCGCGGCAACGCCAAGGAACGCTACCTGAAGGACGACCGGGCGCTCGAAGAGTATCTGGTCGAGGCCGCTTTGAGCGACCTGTCGGTCCAGCTGTCCGACGGCACCCTGCTGATCGGCGACCAACTGTCCGGTCTGGTCGATCAGGCCCGCACCGCGCGTCCGGCGATCGACACGCTGTCGCGGAAGGTCGGCAACGCCATGGTGGTGGAACAGGCGGCGGTCGCCGGCGCCCTGTCCGGCGCCCTGGCCGACGACAAGGCGGCGGCCGAGGCCGCAGCCAAGGCGGTGGCCGAGCGGATGAACACGATGGACGCCGACGGCGGCTGGCGCGGCGAGGCCCTGCCCCAGGGCGGCTATGCCGTGATCCGCGCCCGGCGCGGCGTCACCCACCGCCACCTGTTCGACGCCGACCTGCTGAAGAGCGGCGAGGCCCGCCGTCTCGACGGGCTGGCCGCCGACCTGAAGCGTGTGTTCGGCACCGCCGGCAAGGCCTTCGAAAAGCAGAAGGAAACCCGCGCCCTGACCGGCCCCGTCGCCCTGTTCGACACGGTGATGGAACTGGGCCGCCGCGGCGTCACCATCCAGCGCTACAAGGGCCTGGGCGAGATGAACCCGGACCAGCTGTGGGAAACCACGCTGGACCCGACCAAGCGCTCGCTGCTGCAGGTCCGCGTCAGCCACGCCGATCAGGCGGAGGAGGTCTTCTCCACCCTGATGGGCGACATCGTCGAGCCGCGCCGCGAGTTCATCCAGGAAAACGCGCTGAAGGTGTCGAACCTGGACGTGTGATTGGTGTGTTGGTCATTTAAGCAAAAGATGAGAAACCGGATCCTATGTTTGAGACACTTTTAACCGTTGTCTCACGGGAGACGGCGGGGTTCCTCTCCGGACCCTGAGAGCAAGCAAAGAGGGCGGGGCCACAAGGCTCCGCCCTTTCTGTTTGCGCTGCCGGTCCATCACCGCCTTCGAGCG
>NZ_VTTM01000023.1 GCF_008364795.1 Azospirillum oryzae
GTTCGTCTGCAGAGCTTGGCACAAAGACCCCTCAAGCTTCACCGAAAACCCGCACCATCAAATGCCGGGACTAAACATCTAGTGGGGAGACGACAATAGCTTGCGAGAGCCAGCGATCGCGCTCAGCCAAAGTGGGCTTGATCGCTGCCAAACGGTGAATGACCCGGCGCATGGGCGATCGAAGCATTCGTGCTCTCCCTTCAAACCGCGGTCGAACTCTGGCGCACCCATGAATAACACCGTGCTGCCAACGGAGCCACGGGCTTGGTCGCAGCGCCTCACTCGACTGCACGGACGGTCGCAAGCAGGCTTTCAGGCGCTCCAAGAGCCGCCAGTTTGGCCGCCCACGCCAAGTGGAGTTCACGCCATTCGCGTTCACCGTTGCCGTCCGTCTGAGTGATCAGATACCAATTGTATTTGTGCCCGATCCGCTGCAACAGTTGTCCAACCTCATACCCGTCCCAGGCCGGCCGGTCGCTGTGCTTCAGCCACGCCAGCGTTTGGTCCCATGCGGCCTGAAACTGTTCCGTCACAAGCATACCGATCTAAGCCTCCTGTACGGGCAAGCGGGATTTTTCGGCGAACAGCGCACGCAGGAGCCGCTTACCCGACTCTATTTTTCGGGTTTAGTACATAAGCCGAAAATTGAGCCTATGGTCAAGTGCGGTGCCCGAAAGGACAGTTCGGGTTATGGTGCGAGACCTGAAGCAACTTCTTGGCGCGCGGCTGCGCGCCCGCCGCCTAGCCCTCAATCTGACGCAGGAGCAGGTCGCCGAGGCTATTGCTCGCACTGTCGAGACAGTGTCGAACCTCGAGCGCGGTAGGGCCTTCCCCGGCCTAGATACGTTGGAGCAGCTGGGCCGAGTGCTCGACCTGCCGCTCGGCAATTTGTTCGGAGAAGTAGGCACAGCGGCTGTGTCGTCCCGGCGTGCGGAACTGCGCGCCCGGCTACTCGCCCTCGCTGACGGGCTCGCTGACGCCGACCTGGAAATCGCAGTGCGACAGGTGGAAGCTTTGGCGGAGGGGCGGCCGAGGCGACCGTGAGCCTCCGCCATGACTTCCAGTTGACACTTCGCCGCCGCCCCAACCGCGACAACCACGTCACGCCCCACAGCTCACAGAACCTCCTCAAGTAACCTGGGAAAGCTATTACTTTATAGTATCGGAGATCCCGCCCCTCCTCTCTCCTAAGAAGTACTCACGAGCCAGAACTCAGATTTCCATCGTGCGCGCATTCGATGAAGTCTGCGCATGTTAATGCGGTGAAATAATCCACGGAAGAGAAGGACATATTTCCTGCACAGAATTGAAGATAATTTCCACACCGATGATATTAATAATCTTGGGATATCGTCACTTTCTTAATCTAAATCGCTCGCTTAATCTTATTTTTCTGATTGATCCTGGCGATGGACTGAGCGAGGGCAATCGCATTTCGCGGTGGGTAAGAGACCAAGGCACCAACGAACTGCTCGTCACGTTCGTCCCTTCATGAGACGGGTGCAGCCCCTGCCCTGACGACCAGCATCAAATCGCCGCATGCATACCAGAGCGGATCGAATAGGACAGTTCCACGCAGTCGGTGCCGGGGCCAGCACCGGCCTGGCCGGTTCCTCGATCTCCACCGAAGCCGCCAGCACGTCGATGTCTAGGCCCGGCGCTTGGTGCCCACTGTCCGGCGCCGACGGCGCGGCGTAAAATCAGTCGCTGAAAACCGATGTCGCGAAAGGGACTATGGCGGATGGCTTTGGTGAGACAACTCGTGCCAGACGATGCCGAGGCCTTGCGGATGCTCCGTCTTGAAGCCCTGGAGTCGCATCCGGAGGCATTCGGATCGAGCCATGCCGAGGAGAGTGCCCGCTCCGTCGATGCGTTCGCGGCATGGACCACGGGCGGCTTCATCGCGGGTGGGTTTGTCGACAACCAGCTCGACGCGATGGCCGGCCTATCCATTCCCAGGACGGCTAAGCAGATGCACAAAGGCATGCTCTGGGGCGTTTATGTCCGGGAATGCCGGCGGGGCAGCGGCCTTGCTGAAGCGGTGATGGACGTCGTTCTCGAACATGCCGGAACGCGGGTCGAGCAGGTCCACCTCTCCGTCGCCGCCGCCAACGAACGTGCCATCAACCTCTACCGGCGCTTGGGGTTTCAGCCGTACGGGACCGAGCCGAGGGCGCTGATGGTCAACGGCATCTACATCGATGAACTCCTGATGGTGAAGTTCCTGAGCCGCTAGGCGAGGCAGTGTTTCGGTCCAGTATGATCTGGGCGACAATGGCGGTCACGATCGCCGGGTGCTGTAGCGAAAGGGAGCGGCCGGGAGCCGCATCGACCGACTGGCCCGTTCGCTTTCCCACCTGCTGGAGGTGATCGAGGGGCTGGAGACCGTCGGCGCCCACTTCAAGTCGTTGCGCGATCCGATCGACACCTCGACGCCACAGGGAAAGGCGCTGCTGGATCGCGCGGAGCGCGCAGGACTCGTCACTCCAAACGGCAAGACCAGACGGTCCCACCACAACGGGGCGAAGCGAGCTTGACCATGATCCGCTTGTGAGAACGCAGAGGGGCCGGCCTCCGCGCATCCTGAACGATGCCGCGACGTGGACCGAAACCAAGGAGGATGCCCGCGCCGCCAGCCGATGCACCCTTCGCCGATGACAAGCCGTTCGGCGTGCTCCATCTTTGATGGGCATGCCGAACCCATCGCCGTCTGCCCAAACCCGTCCGACCGCCGAAAACCGTGAGCCACTCTCCGGGCTGGTGGAACGCGTCACCTACCACAACGCCGAGAACGGTTACTGCGTGCTTCGGGTCAAGGTCCGTGGCCACAAGGAATTGGTCACCGTGGTTGGCCATGCCGCCTCCGTGTCGCCCGGTGAGCATGTCCATGCATCGGGTCTGTGGGAGCAGCACCGCGAACACGGGCCCCAGTTCCGCGCCACCTTCCTGCGCTCGGCCCCACCGACCACTCTGGAGGGCATCGAGAAGTACCTTGGCTCCGGCCTGATCAAAGGCATCGGCCCGGTCTATGGCAGGAAGCTGGCGCAGGCGTTCGGTGAGCGCGTGTTCGACGTCATCGAAACCCAGCCCCAGCGCCTGATCGAGGTCCCCGGCATCGGTCCGAAGCGCATCGCCAAGATCACCCGCGCCTGGGCCGAGCAGAAGATCGTCCGGGAGATCATGGTCTTCCTGCAAAGCCACGGCGTCAGCACCTCCCGCGCCGTGCGGATTTTTAAGACCTACGGTGCCGACGCCATCCCGCTGGTGACGGAGAATCCCTACCGTCTCGCCCGCGACATCCGCGGCATCGGCTTCAAGACCGCCGACACCATCGCCGAGCGGCTGGGCATCCCGAAGGACTCGATGATCCGGGCGCGGGCGGGTGTCTCCTACGCGCTGCTGGAGGCGGTGTCGAACGGGCATTGCGGCCTGCCCGAGGACGACTTGCTCAAACTGGCCGAGGAGCTTCTGGACATCCCGCAGCCGACGCTGGTCGAAGCCATCCTGCTGGAGGTCAAGGAGGGCAGCGTGGTTGCCGACACGGTCAGGGAGCGGCGCTGCATCTTCTTGATGCACCTGTGGCATGCCGAGCGGGAGATCGCCGACCGGCTGACAGTGCTGGCCGAGGGGGAACCGTCCTGGGGGCTGATGGACAGCGGCAAGGCCGTTCCCTGGGTCGAGGAGAAACTCGGCATCGCGCTCGCGACCAGCCAACGGGAGGCGGTTGCCAAAGCGTTGGTCTCCAAGGTGCTGGTGGTGACCGGCGGCCCCGGCGTCGGCAAGACGACCATCGTCCGCTCGATCCTAAAGATCCTCGCCGCCAAGGGAGTGACGGTCGCCCTCTGCGCCCCAACGGGCCGGGCGGCAAAGCGACTGTCGGAGACCACCGGCCTGGGAGCCAAGACGATCCATCGGCTGTTGGAGACCGACCCGGCCAACGGCGGCTTCAAGCGTGGCGCCGAGGCGCCGCTCGACTGCGACCTGCTGGTGGTGGACGAAACCTCGATGGTCGATGTCCCGCTGATGGCGGCGCTGCTGCGCGCCCTGCCGCGTCAGGCCGCCTTGCTGCTGGTCGGTGACGTCGACCAGTTGCCCTCGGTGGGCGCCGGCCAGGTGCTGGCCGACATCATCGGCTCGGGCGCGGTTCCGGTGGCGCGGCTGACCGAGATCTTCCGGCAGGCGGCGGAAAGCCGGATCGTCACCAACGCTCACCGCGTCAACGCAGGCCGTATGCCCGATCTGGAGGTGCCGAAAGACGGCGATAGCGACTTCTACTTCGTCGCCGCCGACGATCCAGAGATTGGCGCCCGCAAGGTGGTCGAGATCGTGTGTGACCGTATTCCGCGGCGCTTCGGCCTGGATGCGGTGCGCGACGTTCAAGTCCTCGCCCCGATGCAGCGCGGCCTCCTCGGCGCGCGTGGGCTAAACCTTGCTCTCCAGGAGGCTCTGAACGGCGATGGATCGAAGCCGTCCATCGAGAAGTTCGGCTGGACCTACCGGGTCGGCGACAAGGTGATGCAGATCGAGAACGACTACGAAAAGGAGGTCTACAACGGCGACATCGGCACCATCGTCGGCCTCGATGCCGAGGAGGGCGAACTGGCCATCGACTTCGATGGCCGCCTCATCCCCTATCCCTTCGGCGAGTTGGATCAGGTGACGCTGGCCTACGCGACGACAATCCATAAATCCCAGGGATCGGAGTATCCGGCCGTCGTCATCCCCGTGGCGATGACGCACTACATGATGCTGCGGCGGAACCTGATCTACACCGGCATCACCCGCGGCAAGCGGTTGGTGGTGCTGGTCGGCCAGAAGCGGGCTTTGGCTCTGGCCGTTCGCACGTCCGATGAGGGATGCCGCTGGTCGAAGCTGCGGGAGTTGCTGTTTGGCCGCACGGAACCGAGTCTCTAGAGCGTTTTCCGATCAGGTCGTGGATCGGCATGGGAGTCTGATGCCGATCGGCACGGAAACGCATTGATAGTAATTGAAACTCTGGGATCCCGCCTGCGCGCTGTATCACAATTCAAAGTGGCACGATCTGCGTGGTGTGACCACCTGCGTCGAGGATCCCCTTCAACGTAGCGGCACGGCTCTTTGGGACAGCAATCGCCAACAGCCGCTCGGCGCGTGATGCGGCGACGTAGATTTTCCGGGCTTCTTCGACCGGCTTAGCGGCGCTCTCGACGCCAGTCAGGACATTCAGGATATCTCCCGACGTTCTCGCGGTGAGCACGACACAGACCGCTGGAAACTCCAGCCCCTTGACGGCATGGATGGCCTTTGCCGGCAGGGCCGTTGGTGACGCCTCCGCAAGCACGGCTGCCAGCTTATCGTTGGATCGCAATCGCTGGCCGATGCTGGAAGTGCCGATAAGATTTGAATTCAGCAAAGCCCGAGCCCGCCTGAGCCAATTCTCGGCGCTTTCTCCCGCATAAACCTTCAGTGCTTGACCAACAGCGATGATCTCCGGAAGCCAACGCTCATCATCCAGGCCACTGGTTGACACATAGGTGGCATAGGCACCGGCGTTAGAGATTTCTCCCCGGATCTGGAGAACCACTCGATGCAGACGGGCCAACGCTTCCCGGCGGTTGCCGGCCGCAAAGGCGAAGTGGAAGCCCATGACGGCCTCGGCCAGCAGCAGCGTCTTGTCGTTGCCCGCGTCCGGCATTGCCCGACCAACCGCGTTCCCAGCACTGGCCCAGGTTGCCGCGAGCACAGGTGCCTGTGCCGGCGGAATACCGAGCTCCGCCGCCATCACTTGAAATCGAGTGCCGATCATGGCTGGGACAGCCGTTCCGCCATAGGTCAGGATGTAGACCGGTGAGGTTTCGTCCTTGTACGGTCCTAGCGGCTGGTCGATCGGGCCGCGCGACGCGGGCGGCCGCAACTGGGAGATAGCCGCACAGATCGCAGGGGACGAGCGGAAATTGCCGCTCAACGGCAGTTGTTCAACGCCCTCGAATGTAGTCGCGAACCTCAGAAGCTCATCCGTTAGGCCACCCCGGAAGCCGTAGATCGCTTGGTTAGGGTCGCAGACGACCTTGACCTTGATGCCCGATACGCGGAGCCATTCGATAATCGCGAGGTCACCGGGATTGCAGTCCTGCGCCTCGTCGACAACAATTTCCCGAAACCGTCCGGAGAGCGCCCGACCTAGCCGGGCCGAGAAAGCCGGGTCGGCAAGGCGCTTAGCGACGCAGTCGCGGACGTCCTCGAAATCCAAATACCCGTTGGATAACGCGCGCGCGATCATGTTGCGCGCATGTGTTTCCCACGCGCCAGGACCATTTCTTGGAGCAAAGCCTTCTTCCACTGCCTTGTCGGCGAGTAACACACCTGTCGCCCGATCGAAATGCTTCAGCTTGAGCGGTTGCGCTGCATCGAAAGGCTTGACCTCCCAATCGGATTTGTCGGGAACGAGCCTTAGGACTTGGCCGCATCCCTCGGCACCGAATGGCGCGATTAGAAACTGCCAAAGGAAGCGGTCGAACGTGCCGATGAAGCTTGGAAACAACGGCGACGGCAGGATGCCAAAATTGTGTAACCGCGCCTCCAACTCCTCGACCGCAGCGTTCGTGAATGACAGGAAAGCGACTCCGCGCCGGTCGGCGGGGTTCGAGAGAAGATGTCGAGCCCGCTCGACCATGGTTCGCGTCTTCCCGGCGCCAGGACAGGCCTGCACAAAAGCATGGCCTTCGTGTCCGATGATTGCCTTCTGCTCGTTGGTCTGCAGAAACATGTCAACGGTCACGCTACGACCTCGCGGATGGTCTTTTCGATGTAGGTAGGAACAATGAAAGTGTGTTCTTTCTCCTCGATCAGAGCAGCCAAGGTCTGGGCGAAATCGCCTTTACGCGCATTCTTGAAAATGGCTCCGATGACCTTAGCCCGCTCATCTCCCTCCAAAGCCGCGGCCTTGTCCCACTTCTTGCCAGACCTTGGGTGCAAGCTGACGTAGGCGGCGCGGAGAATGGTGCCATTGCCAGCTTCCAGCAGTTCGCTTTCGAGAGAATAGCGTGAGGTGATCGCAGCGAAGACCGCGGATGCACCATTTGCCTTTGCGAGTGCATCCAGTTCGCGCTTGCGCTGCTCTCCGGGGATGATCACCTCCTTTTTTGTCGCCAAGGCCACCTCCTCCCCTGGTTGGTCTTCACCAACACTGGGATCGTCATCTCTGACCTCATTCTCCTGGGCGGCCCCGTGGTCACCATCGGTCATAACCACGACCCGTTCGGCAATGCGCGCCTCGTTGATTGTGCAGGTCAGAAGGTTGGCATAGGGGGTGAAATCGACACCGTCGATTGGAACAAAGACGGCGGATCGGAAGAGGCGGAGTTTCTCAGGCTCATTCTTGAGGGTAAAGTGTTCGGCGATCACCGGGAGCAGCAGGGCTTCGGCGATACCTTCGACGAGAAGGATGCGGCCGCCGAACAGCAAAGCCGCTTTTGTCACGTCGAGATAACGGTCGATCTTACGTCGTTCAAGATCGCTCAGTTTGATTTGGGCGAGGGGAATACAGCGGGTTGATCGGCGGAGTGCGGCCGCGGCGGTGGTCGTCACCAGCCCCTCGACGGGGTCGGCCGGGACACCAGTGCCCTCCGCGATCCCGGTTTCGATGACAGCTGCGTCGGCGACGGCCGGCGATTCCGCGTCGGTGGGTTTGTCGGATTTCGCCGAGAGTTCAGGGACAACCGATTTGAAGACCACCAACTGCTTACTGCTGACCCAGGCGGACAAGTTCGGCGAATGGCTGGCGACGACGACTTGCACTTGGCCGGCCGGCCCATTCTCCGGTTTGTCGACGGCAGACTGGACAGCTTGGTCCTTCAGGAAGGCCAGGACCGCCGCCTGTAGCTGCGGATGCAGGTGCGCTTCGGGCTCCTCCACCAGAAACAGGGTCAGGTCAGAATTGCGCACCTTTTCCAACTCGACGGCGATAGTCGCCATGAACAGCAGGTTGGCGTAGCCGTGGCCGGAGTATCGCAAGTCTTCCGGGTGAACACCATGGTCGGCAAGCTTGAACCTCAGGTCTCGCGCGATGTCGACCAGAGCTTCTTGCGAAGCAAAGCCTAGGGCCGCCGCCTGGGGTCGCACACCAGCAGTCAGGGCCGTAAGGCCTTTGGCAACCGCCTGATCTACTTTGGAGAGCACCGAATGATCGGCCCGCCTAGCCAACTCACGGGCCAGATCTGACGCCGAAACGTCGCCTAGAAAGTGATTGAGAAGAGCCATGATCCGGGTGGGATTCCCGGAGGCCAATGCACGCTTGGCGTCGCGGAGAGGCGGCAAATAGACATGCCGGACCATGTCGTAACAGCCAGGTTCGGCTAGGTTGCCCGGCTTGCCCGCCCAAAGGCTCGGCCGATCACTGGGACCGCCATTGCAACGGAGGCCAAATCGGGCTTCGGACAGCGTAGCGTCCGTACTTGCCGAGATCAGACGTCCTTGCTGGCCTGTACTCAGATCGGTGAAGACACCTTCCAACTCAAAGCCTGTGGTCTGGCTTTGAAAGCGGACATCGGTCGGCTCGCAATATATTTCTCGCCGTCCACCCAGCGGCTGGGTTAGAAGCCGGATGCCGTCAATGGCGTTGCTCTTGCCGCCATTGTTCTCACCGACAAACACAGTGAGGTCTTTCTGAAGCTCCACCTCACCCGCTTCGAAGGAGCGAAAATTTCTTAGAAAAATCGTCTTCAAATACATGCCGCCCCCAATCTCAAGGGTATTATCCGATATGAAAAGCAGTTACGCAACTTAATAGCGATATGGCGGCGAGTCAGCGCCGAATTTCGGCTCCAAGCTATTACTGCGAAAGGGGGGCGAGTAGCAACGGACACTGTTGGCGAAATCCGGGGCCTCGTTACGGTACGGGAATGGCGCTGTTGAGGAGACATCCTCAATGCAGGGGGCCAATCATGTCGCTCAAGCCGCAGACCATTCCGACGGTCCCCGAGACGACCGCGACCGTCGCGCGGGACGCCTTTCACAAGGGCGCCCCCGTTCTCCGCCTCCGTGACGAGTTGGGGACAATCTAACAGGACGAACTGCTCGCCGCCTTGTACCCCGAGCGGGGCCAGCCGGCGGCGGCGCCGTGGCGGTTGGCGCTGGTCTCGGTGCTGCAGTTTCTGGAAGAGCTGCCCGACCCGCAGGCGGCCGATGCCGTGCAGGGGCGGATTGACTGGAAGTACGCTCTCAGCCTGGACCTCACGGATCCGGGCTTCGATTTTTCCGTGCTGAGCGAGTTCCGTGATCAACTGGTCGACGAGGGGCAAGAGATGCTGTTGCTGGAGATGGTCCATAACGTCCCTTGTGGATAGCGGTTGTGGGGGCGTAAGGGGCCATGGCCGCACCCCGCCGGCGGCGATCAGCTGACCAGCACCGGCCCGGCCGCATCCTCCAGGTCCTGCAGCTGGGCTGCCGTCGGCGCCAACCCGGGTTGGCCATCTCCTCACCGACAGGCCGGCGGCGATGAAAAATTCCGCGCATCCGACGATGCGAGGCGTAGACTCCGCCAAGTCAGAGGATAACCCTCCACTCTTTCAAGGAAGTCGATAGGCCCAATGCCACCCTCCAGGCCCCGCGTACCAGTCCCGCGACCGAATTTCAGCAAGTCCCGTCCCACCACTGCCACCTCGGCCGGAGTTCGACCATCGCCCGCCCGTGTGAACGGATCAGCGCTTCAAAAACAAGCTCAATGGCTCGCCCGCGCAGCCGATGCGGAACGCACCGGAGATGGCGTCGAGGCTGAACTGTGTCGGCAGTATGCCGAGCATTGGTTCCGCGTATCGCGGGGAGAGGATTGAGGGGAATGAACTGGTGAGCGACATCACCTTGACGCCGCGGGAGCGGGCTTTGGTCCGCAACGAATTCATGGTGCGCTTTGGGCAGGCACTGCGGCTGGAGAGCGGCATTCTCGTGAAACGGTGGGCCACCGGGCCAAACAAGGGTCAGCCGAAGCCGGGAACGGTCATTCAGAGGAAGCTGGACCGTGGGCTGCTGGAGTTGCGGGATGACTGTTGCCATTGGCTGCGGGCTCGGTTTACCGAGGCCGGTCTCGCTGCCTTACGGCACATGGCCGAGGATGCGCGCGCCCTGCCGCCCGGCGAATAGCAGCATGTTCTAGACGAACTCGGAAGCGGGCAACGAGCAGAGGTGAAGCACGGCTGAGCTCACGTTCGCGCCGCGTTCTCAGAGCCTGACCCGAAAAGAATTGAGTGATTTCAGTCCCTTGCGATTCGATCGATGTTGCGAAGCATGACGAATGACAAGACAATGTGGACTGAAATCACCCGAGCGCAGTATCGGCGGAAAGGATTGCGGTATTCAAGCGACACAACGGACGCGGAGTGGGCGGTGCTCGCACCACTCCTCCCGGCGGCTCGACGCTTGGGACGGCCGCGAACGGTCAACGTGCGCGAGATCGTGAACGGCATCCTCTTTCTGGCGACCTCTGGGTGCCAGTGGCGGCAACTGCCGAAGGATTTCCCGCCGATGACGACGGTCCAGCGCTATTTCTACCGCTGGCGCGACGATGGAACCTGGGAGACGATCAATCACGCCTTGGTGGCGATGGTTCGGGAAACCATGGGACGGGAGGCCAGCCCGACAGCGGGGGTGATCGACAGCCAATCGGTCAAGACGACAGAAGCAGGTGGCCCCCGTGGCTACGACGCGGGCAAGTGCATCAAAGGGCGCAAGCGGCATGTGTTGACCGACACCAATGGCTTGCTGGTCGCCGCCATCGTTCATGCCGCCGACATCCAGGACCGTGATGGTGCCCCGGCGCTCCTCGCCTCCGTTCGCACGCTCTTTCCCTGGCTTCGCCACGTCTTCGCGGACGGCGGCTACGCTGGACCCAAGTTGGAAACCGCTTTGGCCCAGATCGGGACATGGACCCTGGAGATCGTCAAGCGGTCCGACGCTGCCAAAGGATTTGAACTGCTGCCACGGCGCTGGGTGGTTGAGCGTACAATCTCTTGGCTCAACCGCAATCGCCGCCTCGCCAAGGACTTCGAGGCCACCGTCGAGAGTGCCGTCGCCTGGATCTTCATCGCCAGCGTCAAACTGCTCTCAAGACGGGTGGCCCGGACATAGCCACAGCCATGCCGATTCCGAGTCCGACTCTCAGATCCCGGACAATTTGCGCACTTTCGTGTAGTAACCCCAGCACCTGCCAGTAGCTACTGATGGTGGCCTCCAGTTCCGCCCGCCGCGCTGGAGGGAGGGCGTGGTCTTGGTCGAACTCAGGACTCGATCAACGCTTGGTGCTTACGCAAATTAAGCGTCGCCATGCTTGAAGCGCTTTTCCCGAGATACACAAATGAAAACTCTGCCGAGCCAACTCGTTGACGAGCTACTGTTAGATCAGGACCCTTGGTATCTGATCATCCGCCTCAGTAACGAGCAGTTATTTTGCGCGCGGCTCGGCGCGAAGTGAGCCACCCGCCCCAAAGGGGCGGGCGTCTTACACTTCGCACCTCACCTTGCGCCACAAATGGGGTCCGTGCCTGTTGAGATGTCTCGCTGTGAGGATAACAAGGACACCGCCGCCGCGGTCGCCCGCTATGACGCCAACATCCTGGAGCGCGCCCGCTCGCTCCGCAGCAACGTCGTGGGGCGCTGAGGTGATGGACAAGACCTCCCCGACCATCGACCGCCGCAGCCTGCCGGTCAGCGCTTGGCCCGAGCAGGACCGCGCCTTGTGGCAAGCCGCCTGCGAAGCCGGCGGACCGCTGGACGACGCCGGTGCCGCCGCCGACTGGGCGCCGGCCACCCGTCGCGGCCGCGCCGCCAACTACGGCCGCTGGCTCACCTTCCTCGGCCAGCAGGGGCTGCTCACGTCGGATGCCGCTCCTGGCGATCGCGTGACGCCGGACGTGGTGCGCCGCTACATCGACGCTCTGCGTCCGACCCTGGCGCCGCTGTCCTTGTGGACCACCATCGACCAGCTCGCCGCCATCATGCCGGCCCTGGCCCCCGACGTCGATTGGGGGTGGCTGCGCCGCACCGCCCGTCGCCTGAAGCGGGGCGCCGCCAACCAGCGTCCGGTCGTGCCGCGCATCCGCAACGCCGCCGACCTCTACCAACGCGCCCTCGCCGCCCTCGACGGAATCGGAGACAAGCCCGAAGCCCGGCCGTTCGCCCATGCCACCGCCTTCCGCGACGCCCTGATGATTGCCCTGACAGTCGCCCGACCGATCCGCCGCCGCACCTTGGCGGGTTTGCGGGTGGGCCACCATCTCCGGCCGACCTCCGATGGCTTCCTGATCCAGCTGGAACGCGAGGATCTCAAATGCGGCGGTCCGATGAGCTTCCCGCTGCCCGCCAGCTTGGTGCCCCACATGGCGCGCTATCTCGACCAGCACCGGCCGCGGTTGCTGCAGGGCCACGCCCATGATGCCCTGTGGATCACCCGCGAGGGGCTGCCGATGACCCTCAACGGCGTCTCCAGCCGCTTCGAGCGCGCCACCCCGGCCGTCCTCGGCGAGCAGATCAACCCGCACCTGCTGCGCCACTGCGCCGCGACCAGCATCGCCCTCGACGACCCGCAGGGTGCCCGTCTGACGGCGGCGCTGCTCGGCCACAGCACGCTGCGGACCAGCGAGCGCCACTACACGATGGCCAAGGGACTGGAAGCCAGCCGCCGCTATCAGGCGACCCTCACCGACCACATCATCCGCCTCCGCCGCGCCGTCCGCGGCGAGCGCCCGTAGGAGCCCATGATGCGTGCCGTCATCTACGCCCGCTACTCCAGCGACCAGCAACGCGAAGCCTCCATTGCCGACCAGATCGAGGTGTGCCGGCGCTATGCCGAGCGCCAGGGCTGGACTGTCGTCGACCATTACAGCGATGCCGCCCTCAGCGGCGCCAGCCGTCACCGTCCGGCGTTCCAGAAGCTGCTGCGTGAGGCCGGACAGCGCCGCTTTGACATCGTGCTGTGTGAGGCGATCGATCGCCTCGGCCGCCGTCTCGCCGACACTGCCGACCTCCAGGACCGCCTCGCCTTCCACGGCGTCCGGCTGTTCACCCCGCAGCTCGGCGAAATCACCACCATTCATGTCGCCGTCATGGGCATGATGGCGCAGGTCGCCTTGAAAGACCTGGCAGACAAGACCCGCCGCGGTCAGCTCGGTCGCGCCATGGCTGGTCGGATGCCGGGCGGCAAGGCCTTCGGCTATGATGTGCTGGAGGGTGACACCGAGGGGCGCGGCAAGCGGCAGATCAACCCGGCGGAAGCCGCGGTCGTCCAGCGCATCTTCCGCCTGTTCGCCGACGGTGCCAGCCCGCGCGCCATCGCTAAGCGCCTCAATGCCGACGGGGTACCCGGCCCAGAGGGCCGACTCTGGCAGGACACCACCATCCGCGGTCAGGTCGAGCGCGGCACCGGCATCCTCAACAACGCGATTTATGCCGGCCGGCTGGAATGGAACCGCTGCTCCTACGTCAAGGATCCGGAAACCGGCAAGCGGGTCGCGCGGCCCAACCCGCCGGAGGCATGGGAGGTGGTGGAGGTGCCGGAGCTGCGCATCGTAGATGCCGCATTGTGGGAGCGGGTGAAGGCCCGGCAGGCATCGATCGGCTTCACCATGGGACGGGACGACCAGGGCAACGCCCTGAACCGGGCGCACCGGCGCAAGTTCCTGCTGTCGGGGCTGCTGACCTGCGGGTGCTGCGGCGGCGGTTACACCATCATGGCGAAGGACCGCTATGGCTGCGCCGCCCACCGCAGCAAAGGCACCTGCACCAACGATCGCACCATCAGCCGCTTCGACATCGAGCGGCGGGTCCTCACCGGTCTGAAGGAGCGCCTGCTGGCGCCTGAGCTGGTCCAGGAGTTCGTCGACAGCTTCCGTGCCGGCGTCGAAGCGGCAACGGCCGACCGCGAAGCCAACCGGCGCACGCGCGAGCGCGAGTTGGCCGCGGTCGAGCGCAAGATCGCCGCCATCCTCAAGGCGATCGAGGACGGGCTGTACCACGAGTCGATGAAAGAGCGCCTGACCATCCTGGAGGCGGACAAGGCCCGGCTGCTCGCCGAGGCTGAGGAGCCCGATGCGGACCTGCCGTCGGTCCTGCTGCACCCCCATCTGGCGGACCTCTACCGCCGCAAGGTGGAAGCACTGGAGGCGGCTCTCGCTGGCGGCGAGGACAGCGCCGAGGCGATGGAGATGGTGCGCGTCATGATCGACCGCGTCGTCCTCACGCCCTCCCCTGCCGGGGCCGGGCTGAACGCCGACCTGCACGGCGAGCTGGCCGGCGTGCTGGCGGTCTGCGAGGGCGCCGCTCAGATGGGTAAAACCCAGACGCACGAACGCCCCGGCTCTTTCGAACCGGGGCGTCAAGTGTCGGTGGTTGCGGGGGCAGGATTTGAACCTGCGGCCTTCAGGTTATGAGCCTGACGAGCTACCGGGCTG
>NZ_VTTM01000024.1:0-1711 GCF_008364795.1 Azospirillum oryzae
TCCGCGCGATGACGCGCCACGCAAACCTCAGACGTCGGACCCTACTTTGCCAAGGCGGCGCTCACCGGAGGCGTACGGTGCATCAGAGCCTCAGGTGCGATTTGTCGATAGCCAGTCCACATCTGGCGCCTATCAGCGCTGTGGGGAATCTACGGAGGAGACTGCCAGCCCACATTACCAAACCGGAGAGGACGGTCGAGGCTTAGAGCGGGCGGGTGCGGGTCAGTTCGGCCTATTCAGCGCTTGCTCGTCGTTTGCCGGACTAGCCATGACCTCAACAAGAGCGTCCATGTCGTTATAGAGTCTCTCCAACACTTGCGCGACCAGCTCACTTGCAGGGCCCTTTTCGCTGCCGCCGGTGGCGAGAGGGCGCAGCACTTCGAATGCCTCATTCATGGCAGTAAAAGCAGTCGCAAGTCGTTCATTACGCGTCATAGTTTTCCTCAGGTGACGCCGCTGTCGGAGGTAGACGGCGGGTTTGTACGGTGCCGGTTCTATTGAGGCACCCTAGCCGCAAACTCCTTAATCGACAACTTAAGGCAGTCGGCCGTCCTGCAGGTCGGCGCGGTCGGCTCGCATGGCCCGCTGGCGGTGACCCACGCCGTTGTCGTCGCCCTGCTCGGGTTCACCCCGACCGCCCGTGATCTGGCCGCGAGCACCGGTGTCGTGCTGCTACACCATGAGGGCCTGCCGCAGATTGATGTCAGTTGAGCGCAATCAGGCGCCCATACCCACTTCCGCAGCTACGAGCAACGCGAGGAGAGTGGCGAGAGCGATTAGGCCTGTGAGTAGGCAGGCGGTTTGCGATCCCGACAAGCGACGCAAGCGCAACCCCAGGATGAGCCAGCGATTGGGGCCGGCCGAGACCGGCGGTGGAGAGCCCGACGTGGCGGCGAGCACAAGGAATAACATAGACGATGTCACGAACAGCCAGAACAGCATGATCATACTCAGCACTCCTTATCGCGACAGGCTCTTTAAAGCATACGAGCACGGCGGTGAGCCCAGCGCATCATCGGGTGCTCTCGCGCGATCCATCTATAAGTTAGCTTGGCCGTGCCCTCACGTTCCTGAAAAGTCCAAGCAATATCTTGATGGTCGGTATGAACGACCAGCAACTCGACACGCAGCCCATGCCGCTTCAAATACCGTTGAGCGGCGGCCCGCGCCAAAATTATGCCCACGGCCTCCAAGCCCGTGCTGGTGCGGCGCTTGCCTCGGATCGCCCCCCCCATTATGTGCGGTTTGCGACCGTCCGCCACCAAAACTGCGCCCCAGCCTCTATGATGCGGTTGCGCGGAAGCGTCGGAGAATACGCGGACGATATCAACCCGAACACACTCCCCGCTATGCACCGCTTCCTCCATTGATAGACCGCAGCAGGTCAACGCCAGCTTGGACACTCAGCGCCGGCGTGGCGATCGACCAGGCTGGGCCAGCCGCTTCGCCATGCCCCATTGTCCCAATGCGAATGCCGCGGCGGGATCAAGAGCCTCTGGAGGCTCGGCATCTGCCGGGCGGCGCCTGTCGCTCATTTCAGGATCTTGGAAGGATGGCAGGCGGCGGTTCATGAGGCCTCGCTTTTTATGCTGAAGGAGTCTACCGCGCGCATGCTCGCCATGCGCGAAAATTTTTGCTGCTGATCGGCGCCATCGACGCGCAGGGCCTGCTGGTGGAGGGCAGCGCTGGGCGCTCGCCCACTACGACCACC
>NZ_VTTM01000024.1:1810-11231 GCF_008364795.1 Azospirillum oryzae
GGCGGCCGGGTTGCCGGCGATCCTGCTGCTGCTGATCGGCGCCATCGACGCGCAGGGCCTGCTGGTGGAGGGCAGCGCTGGGCGCTCGCCCACTACGACCACCGCGGCGGCCGGGTTGCCGGCGATCCTGCTGCTGCTGATCGGCGCCATCGACGCGCAGGGCCTGCTGGTGGAGGGCAGCGCGCCGGGCGCGCGGCCAGCTCCACCACCGCGGCGGCCGACCGGGTCAGCGCGCTTGGCTTCGCCGACATGCTGCCGGTCCGCGACCTATCTACAGTTTATTCATTATGCTCCGACTCCATAATTTTCGCGCGCGCTGAAAGCGCCATAAGAACAAGCCCGATCACATAACATCCGCCGGAAATTATTATTAACGCCCATGATATGAGAGCATATAAGCCTCCTCTGCAGGCAAAAACCGGTATTTGGCCGTATATTACGCATCCGGCCTCCGCCGCGATAAAACACATAGAAGCGCCACTTACAATCAATGCCACGATGAAGAACACCCATGCCGCGACCATCATGCGCTTTACGCGCAATATCGCTTTATGAATGTCAATGATTTTTTCGGAGAATGTAATAGAAAGCACGAGTGTTGCAGATACAAGAGTTATAAAAGATTTTAAGAGATCTTTTGTCTCGCCGTAGTCATACTTAAAGAATGCTTCACGCCAATCCACTAGCTCCTCCATTCCTGCACGTAGGATGCACCATCAAATGCCGGGACTAAACACCGGCGCAGTCCCGCCGATTGGGGCCGAGTGTAGCGTTCATCAAGTGCCGCTCGATCTCCTCAAGTCGAGAGCGCACCTCCTTGGTGCTGACCTACCTGCCCTTCGACGTGATGCCGCGCCTCACGGCTGGAATAGGACGCGGCTCTAGCTCTTCATGGACAGTCCCGTCCTGGTTGACAAACCAGACACCGTCACCCAAGAAGTCCAAGCGTCGACTGCACCAACCGAACATCATTCTGTACGTCGGCGTATCAGGGACCGCGATGCCGAGATAGTCCGGCTGGATTTTTCGTCCATGCAGGTAGACTGCCTTTTCGCCACCTTCGAGTTGCGGAAGCTGCGCAACAGCGGCATCCCAACTCTGCTGCATACGCAAGCGATCAAACGCCTGACCATACTTTGCAGAAGTTGGTTTCTGCGAACCACCACCCTTTGCTTCGATGACCAAGTAGCCTCCTTGCCACTCAACGATAATGTCGGCGCCGGACCGGCCATTAGTCAACAGCTGTAGTATTTTTCCGCCTTTGCGCTCAAGATAACTGGCGACGAAGAATGAGACTTCGTCCTCTACTAAGAACGCTCTAGCTTCGCGAGGCGGTAGCGGCACTGTGAATGCCTCCCTTTCTAGACGCTATGCGGCGATGCCGCGCCGACGGTTGTGAGCAGCCAGGCCGTCTTGGAGGACGAGTGACACCAGTTGCAGCAGATTCGGCAGATCGGCATGTGGCGTGTCGGCCGAGGGTATGAGGGGCAACACCGCCCCGGCCAGATCAGCGGCGGCACCGAGCGGATCGCCGTTCGCCTGGATTACAGCGGCGGCAGCCTTGCGCCCTTCCCGGCCGAGTGCTGCGGTGTCGGGATAGGTTTGTCCAGCAAACTCAATCATATTAGATGCTCCTAATCTGGATCTCTGCAATTCGCCAAGATCGGGTCATCCGGGGCGACACCGTTCGCCTCGGCCATCGCGCGGTAGCTGCTGTAGAGCGGCACATCGCTGGACACCTCATCCAGGTCCAGTCGGCCTCGCATCAAGTCTAGGCGGACGCCCACATTGTGGGTCGCGCCGCGCAGGATGAAGCCTGCGCAGGTTTCAGGTTTTTTGGCCCCGCTCATGTGGCAGCCGAAACGGTGATCGCTCATATCGTAGGCCGTCTCGGCAGAATGGCGGAAAGCTTGGGCCGGGAACCGGCCTGTCGGCTGGTCCATGCGCCATGGACAGTGCGGGCACGGCTTGCGGCGGTAGGAGCGGCCGTCGCAGCCGGAAAGGGTCACGACCTGGTGCTCGTTGTCGGCCGGACGGGCGCGGATCACTTCAACCAATGGAGCGCTCCTTTTCCGAAGTGTCAGTCTTCGTTGGGCATTGAGCGCAGATCGTCGCCCTCGACCAGCGCGGCGAGGGTCACCGCAACTTTGTTCGCCTCCGGGATGCTCGACGCATCCACACCCTTGCCATACCCAACCGTGCCCAGCACGACGACATGATTGCCTTCCTCAACGAAGACGCTTTCCGTCAAGCCGGCTCGGTTCCCTAACTTCCCAACACGCAGTTCCATGTCTTTGTCCTCCCTTTCACGACAGCCCAGAAGGGAGCATGCCCATGCCAGACAGGTAGAAGTACAGAAACATCCAAGAAAGCAGAGTGATCGCAACGAAAAACTTCACGCTCATTTCATCCTCACTTTCTGGAGATGGTGTCGATTTTGACCGCGGCACCGGCCGGCTCGGTCATGTCCACCGGAAGCAGCCGATGGCGCGGAGCACCGATCCGGCCAGGCCGACCGGTGTCGACGATCCGGACACGATCCTCCATGCCCTGGATACCCTGCCGGAGCTTGTAGAGGGCATCTGTGTCAAACTCCTCATCCGTCATGACTGCGCTCCATTCCTAGATGCTGGCGGTCTGGGTTGCGCCCAGTACCAGTTCATCGGGAAGCATCTCGATAGCGTCAGCAGTCATCTCCTGGGAAGCGCGTCGCCGTGCCGCCTGAAGGCGCTCGCGAAGCTCCATAGGGATCTCGGCGAGCAGGAACTCGATCCCGTCCGGAACGCGCCCGTTGACCTTCTCGCGCCGGCACGTATCGAGCATGTCCGCCTCGGTCAGTACCAGGAGACGGACACGAACGTCGGCGGCCATGCTCAGGAAGAGCAGATCGGAGCGGATCTTTAGCAGTTTACCAACCGCGGCTTTTCCGCCGGCAGTCCGGCTGCCGCTAGTCGAGATGCAGGCGACGGTCTGGCCGCTCTGGTTGACCGCATCGAAATCAAATACGCCACCAGTCACGAGCTTCATGCGCTCGCGGCTGAACGGCTCGCTGAAGCGAGCGGCCAGCCAGTTCCTGCGGACCCAATCCTCCACTTCAAGTTGGATGCGGGTATCGGCCACGTTCACGCTCCTTTGATAGACTTTTCCAATTTTAGGAACCCGGCGCAATAAGCAGCGCAACACCCATCAATAAAGCGGATAGCCCGGCGAATGCCGCTCCACCTTGGTTTAGTCGGGCCACCCGTTGGGCATGGGTGAAATAAGGGTCGTCGTTCGCAGCACCACTAAGCGCTCCGAATGGCGGGTCGGGCGCTTTACCGCTGGCCGACAAAAACCAGAACAATGCTGCGACAAAAGCACTGCCGGCTGACATGAAGTTTAGAACCTGAATAATCGCCACCTGAATTCACTCCTATTTCCTACGACTCACTCGCCGGTGATGTATGCTGCGAACACGTCATCAAATTGATCGTGTAGCCGATATACGGTAGCAATAGACCGACGCTAACCCCGATGCAGACCCATGTCGAAACGGTGGCCCCGTAATGATGACCGAACAGCGCAAATACGCATGATACGGTCGGCGTCGCGGTCATCGATGCGATTAGCATTAGGCAATATGGGCGGGTAGGATGAAACCAGTTCACGATCTACCTTCTATTTCTGGCAGCCTATCGCAACGTCTATTACAAGGAATGAGCGAGAATGAATCTTGCCAAACTCAATAATCCCTCACGCGTATTTGAGTTGGCAAGAGCGAGCTTCGCGTCATCGGTCAACGGCGAAGGATGAATTGTCCATGTGTTCGCAAGCGGGTGGCCCGTTAACGCGCCCATAACCGTGACCATAAGACGCGAAATGTGACCATTACCGTTGGCGTACGGATGAATTTGGTTAAACTCAAGCCACCTAGCGACAATAGCAGCGTAGGTAGTGTTCTTATCCCTACCCGTTTGGAGCGTACTAATTTTCGCTGCATATGCATTCATCTTCCCGTCCACCTCCAGCGGATGGGCAGTCACCACCGGAGGCTGTTCGGAGCCATTTATGACTAGGTTTATAGCTGGCCAGTAATGTTCAATAGATGAGTTAGCTGTTCCCCTGTAAGTTCCGGCATACTCTGCCCGGCCGAGCGGAGTTAAGCCGTCATAAAGCTCAGCATGCACAGGCCGAGTGTCTGCAAGAAAAGCTCGCTTATCAGCATCGCTTGCGGCCAAGAGCCTCGCTTCGATAGCAGCGCAGCGCAATGGCATCAAATAATTGTAATCAGGATGCTTTTCCGGCTCCCAATTCTCGCTGTCATCCGCCCAGGGGCTATGATTGCTCACATCGCCCGCTAGACCGGATACGTCGGGTGCCACGCTATCTTTTTGCTCTGCCATTTTGCGCCGCTTGGCTTCGCCCATCACTGCGCACTCCTCCTTAAATAGACGCCAGCAGCGCTTCGCCGGCCGGCGTTAGGTCGATGATGTTCCCGCGGCTTCCGGACGCGCTATCCGGCCGCTCGACGATGATGCCCTCGCGCAGCAGGACCTGTGCGGTCGCCTTGTTGATCCAGTCAATGCGAGGCTCGCCGGCAGGCCAGTCTCGCTTCGCCGCCTTCCGAATGGCCGCGATCTGTGACTGCGTCGGTCGGAACTTCGGTTGCTCGGACGAAGCAGCTTCGCGCATGACCTCTTGGTGCATGGTTCGCACAGCGGGGCTCCTATTTTGTAGACCGCTCACGCCGCCGACGCGGCATGAGCCTGTTCCCAAACGCGTTTTTCAGGGCTCCCGCGCTGACGCCGTATTTCTCGGCGACCTGTTCACGGGACAGCGCCCGATTGGTCAGCCAATCCTGACGGGCTGCCTCCTGCTTCTCCGGTGGGAGCGCCTGCACTGCTGGCCGACGGCCGACCTTGACGGCGCCGCCCTCGACCAGCTTTGACAGCACCTTCCGGGCTTCATCCGGCCGCGACCGCATCAGCGCCTTGGCCGCCGCCGCAATCTCCGCTTTGACGATCTCCCGGCCGGTCTCCACGTCGATGGTCAAGTCCCGCTCGCGAGCATACACCGAGGCGCCGGCGGCCAGCACCTGCCAGACCGTAGCACCAATGTCCTGCTCGGATCGGCCAATGACGCTCAGGCTGGCGACCACCAGCCGGACACCACTCCGGAGATCGGCCAAGACTGCCTCACGCTCGACGAGGTCCGAGGGGCGCCGTCGCGTGGCTTGTCGCCCGCCCGCCGGCATACGGTCGATATAGACATAGCGTTCCAGCACGCCGGCCGCCTTGAGGGCGGCGAGTTGATCGCCCACGCTCGGCAGGCCGCGGCCCTGCCGAATGTAGCCCCTATCCCGACCTCGTGCGGCTTCCATTTTCTCGTACATCAATCAGAACGCGCTTGAATTGTCGCACAGAATGATGCACGATACAAGCATGCACACGGCGCGATGCGCCAGACCGGGAGGCGGCTCCGCCGACTCCTTTGGTCAAGCAGCTCCCCCAGAAGCGAGAATACAATGAGTAAGATCGAGATCACAGCTGGCCGCAGCTACGTCAACAAGTCGGGACGCACGGAGCGTCTGGTTGTTGAGGTCGGCCACCACGTCCCGGTCCAATGGCTCGGAAGTCCGGAAACAGAGCCCAGGGGCGAGCCGGCGGTGCTTTATCGCCAAGTCAGGAACGGAAAGACCGTATACAAGGAGCCGGGCGAGTATTCGATGTATCTCTCGGCGTTCAGGAACTGGGCTGCACGCGAAGCCTGACCCATCCACCAGCGGCCACAAACTAGGACACCATCTATGAGCAAGCACGACAGCAACGATTTCACCACCGGCTACAAGTCGTTTGCCGCATACTTGGTGACCCGGGGATGGGTGCCGGCTGAACACGCCGACGCCGTGGTGAGTGCTGCCGCCGCGTTCGAGAGTGCACAGCGTGCCGTCGGACGAGATGCCGCCAAGTCGGCCATGATCAAGGCCGTCGAGAAGATCCGCTGAGCCCCCACACCCCCCCATGGGTGTGCGCTCGTCGCTCGGTCTTTGGCGCCAAGCCCCTCCCCTGATCCAGGAGCCCCCGTCGCCAAGAGGCTGTCCGACATGGCCATTACCGACAACGATCTGATCGCTCTTTCTTCCTTGTCTGAGGTGGACCGCAGGCGGGTACGCGACATGCCGCGGGGGATCGGACCTGCCGCGCTGCTCCGCCTCGAACGGCTCTTGCTGGTAAAGCGGGAGGGGGCTCGGTTCAGCGACTGTTACATGCGCACAGCCGCCGGTACCGGGGTGCTGCGCAACAACGCCGGTCGGCTGGAGCAGCTAAGGCTATTGGGCAAGTTGGACATCGTGCAGCTCGTTGAGATTGCGACGATCACCAGCGCTGTCTCGCAGGGCTGAGCAGCCAGGACGGATTGCCCGATGTTAATGAACACACTACACGATCATTGACCCAAGCCAGCCCCGCTCCTATAGTAGTGAGATCACTACAAGGAAGCTGAGATGCATCGCACCGTATCTGCAGCCGACGCCAATCGGCAATTCTCTGAGATCCTCGGACAGGCCACCAGTGGACACACCGTGATCATCACCAAGCGCGGGCAGCCGGTGGCGCAGTTGGCGCCCTATGATCGATCTGCCGCCAAAACCGATGGCGGCTCGGCTTGGAACCGTCTGTTCCAGACGCTGGAAGATGGCGTGGACCTCGGGGGCGAGCGGTTTGACCGTGACGCCCTTTATGACCGGTAACAGCAATGCGCTTCACGCTCGACACGAACATCCTGGTTTATGCGGTCGACCGGGCCGCGGGGAAGCGGCACCACCAGGCAGTTGCCCTGATCCACCGTCTCCCCGGCCGGGACTGCGTGCTGACGCTCCAATCTCTTGCGGAACTCTTCCGCACCCTCACGAGCGCTAAGCAGGGCATCGCGCCGGAGCGAGCGACAGACATTATCCAGCAGTGGCGCGACATCTTGCCGGTAGTGGCGGCGGACGACGCGTGCCTCACCGATGCAATGGACGCAGTCACCCATCACGGTTGGTCGTTCTGGGATGCGATGATCTGGGCGACCGCCAAGCGTCACGGGTGCCGTCTCCTCCTTTCGGAAGATGGTCAGGCCGGTCGTACGCTGGGTGGGGTCACCATCATCAATCCGTTTGCCGACGGCCCGCAGCTTCTTCTTGATGAGGCGCTTGGGGTGAACTGAACGCGCTCTGCCGAATAACGGTGAACGCCAGTTGCCGAGGCTAGCACATAGCACGCGTCTCTTCCTCGCCCGGCTCGGCGCCACCCGCAAGTACCTTTTGCCGTCAGGCTCAGACGGCGGCGGTCATGGGGCGATGGGCTGACGAACCCTAGCGCCGGGTCCGCTGCTTTCCCATGTCTTGCGTCTTGCTCCGAGCCAAATGATCGGCCTCAAGCTTGGCCAACTGCTCCGCCACCATCCGCTCATGCTCATGGAACAGGATCAGAGCGTCCTTTCCGGCGTCTGTGCGTAAGCATCCGCTGAGAGCCGCGGTCAGGCCGCTTTCGTCTGCTCGCGGATTGCCTTCCATTCCCAGGGGAGGAGTTCGCGCAGGCGGGTTTGGGGCATGTCGTTGATGCGGGCCAGCACGTCGGCGAGCCACGCTTGGGGATCGACGTCGTTGAGCTTCGCCGTGGTGATCAGGCCGTACATGATCGCCGCCCGCTGGCCGCCGCGATCGGAGCCGCAAAAGAGCCACGCCTTCCTCCCGAGGGCGATCCCGCGCAGGCCGCGTTCGGCGGCGTTGTTAAAGGGCATGCTGTTTCTGGCGCCTTCCTGGGCAGGGCCGCGCTCTGGTAAAGTTCGGCTTACCGGGATAGGGGCGTCGGGAGCATGAAACGGCGGCAGGCCGTCCTTAACCATGAGCTGTGAGCTCGCGTTGTTACGTGGCCGCCCCCTACGACTTGCCCGGTTGCGCTGCGAGCGCGAATCCGTAGATGTCGTGCAAGCCCGCTGGCTCCCGAGAAGACAACAGGAGGGAGCATGCGTATCATCGGGATGGACATCCATCGGTCCTTCGCGCAGGTCGCCATCTTCGCCGAGGGCCAGATACAACAGGAACTTCGCGTTGAGCTGACCAACGAGCGCTTTCTTACGTTCGCCCGGACTCTCGAGAAAGCCGATGTGGTGGTCATCGAGGCGACCGGAAACAGCGCTGCGGTTGAAAAATTGCTCCGGCCCTTCGTGACGAAGGTGGCCATCGCCAATCCCCGGCTGGTGCGGGCCATCGCCTTCGCCCGGGTGAAAACCGACAAGATCGACGCCGGCATCCTGGCCCGGCTTTATGCCTCGGGCTTTCTGCCCGAGGTCTGGGCTCCGGATGACGACACGCTGCATCGGCGGCGGTTGATCTCGGAGCGAATGGCCGTGC
This sequence comes from Azospirillum oryzae, assembly GCF_008364795.1. Taxonomy (GTDB): domain Bacteria; phylum Pseudomonadota; class Alphaproteobacteria; order Azospirillales; family Azospirillaceae; genus Azospirillum; species Azospirillum oryzae. Next base: position 10,185 of record NZ_VTTM01000024.1, read on the forward strand.
TCGACCAGATGGTGCGGCTCAAGAGCCGGGTCCATGCCATCCTGCACGGCAACCTGCTCCCGAAATACGACGGTGACCTGTTCGGTAAATCCGGCCGGGAATGGCTGGCGGAACTTCCGGTTCCCCCCGATGAACGGCGGATCCTGGAACGCCTGCTGATTGATCTTGAACGGGTTGTCGGGCAGCTTCGCGAACTGGACATCAACCTGGCCCGGCAGGCATTGGATGATCCGCGGGCTCGACGGTTGATGACGATTCCGGGGATCAGCACGATCGTCGCCACCACCGTCCTGGCGTCGATCGGAGATATCGCCCGCTTTCCGACAGCCGAGAAGCTGGCGTGTTACTTCGGCCTGACCCCGACCACCCGTCAGTCCGGTGATCATCCCCCACGCCATGGCCGTATCTCCAAGCAGGGAAATGCGTCCGCCCGGAAGATGCTGGTCGAGGCGGCTTGGTCGGCGAAAAAGGCGCCTGGACCGCTGCGGGCGTTCTTCACCCGTGTACAGAAAAAGGCGGGAGCGCCGGCGGCGGCGGTGGCGACCGCCCGGAAACTGGCGATCCTGATCTGGCACCTGCTGTCCGAAGGGACGGAATACCTGTTTGCCCGGCCGGCTTTCACAGCCATGAAGCTCCGCAGGGCCGCGCTCAAGGCTGGCGCTCCCCGGGAATACGGCCATGCCGGCACCGCTCACGATTACTGGATCAAAGAAATCCGACAACGTGAGGCCGAGTATGTCGAACAGGCCGAGCGGGTCTATGAGCGAATGGTCGAGGCGTGGAAGACGGCGGGGCCGGTGGGTACCGGATGATAAAGTCCGCCTCAAGGCGACCGCTTCGCGGCCCCGCGCTCCGCGCGGCTGCGGCCTTGACCCGGGCTTTATCATCCGGCCTTGGGTATCCATGCGGTCGATGCCTTGCACCGACCGCATCGGTCCAATGTCCAACTGGAGGTTCTCAACATCATCCGTGGTCAGGCAGAGCCGGCCATCGGCGAGGAACCGGGTGAAGCCGTCCCAGCGCGTCAGCATGTAGTCCATCGCCTTG
>NZ_VTTM01000025.1 GCF_008364795.1 Azospirillum oryzae
CTCCAGGACGCATAGCGTCGGCGGTGATGCCCGTAACCCATCACCTCGCGCCTACTTTCAAACTTTGCAACAGAGCCCATGGAAGAGGTTCGACTGATCCTGAGCCTTCAGGACTGCGATGACGAAGCCCCTTGTCTGCAGGTGAGCGGCCCTTCCGGAGTCGGAAAGTCGACGCTGCGCAAGAAGCTGGCTCGGGAATACAAAGCCGTTCCTGATGGCCGCTTGATTGACGAGCCACCCTATCCGGTCATGACGGCGGACCACATCCCGCTGCTCCAGTTCGTTATGCCGGAAGGCCCCACGGTCAAATCGGTTGGCATGGAGATGCTGCGGATGTTCGGTGATCCAGCTTGGTATCGCGGCGACAAATATTCCTTCGGCAAAAGGGTAGACACGCTGGTCGCGGCATGTGGGACAGTCGGTATCCTCATCGACGAAGCTCAGCGCGCGGTCGACCGCAACGGCGTGGTGGTGACTGAGGAACTGGCGGACTGGTTCAAGTCCCGGCACGATGAAAACAACGTGTGCTTGATTTTCCTCGGTCTCGGTCGTTTGAGCTACCTGTTCGAGCAGGACAGCCAGCACGAGCGGCGTTGCGACGCCGAACTCCGCATGCCGCCCTATCGGTGGCGGACGGGTGACGGCATGGACGACCTGGAGGATCAGGCGCAGTTCATCGGAACCTTGCTGGCGTTTCAGAAACTGTCGCCCATGCCGTTCGATGTCGACGTCACGGAGGATCGGATCGCACTTCGCTTCTATTACGCCAGCCGCGGCGTGATCGGCGCGTTGAAGAAGCTGCTGAAGAGGTGCGTGAGGATCGTCGCGCGAGATTCCGCAATACCACGCCGCATCACCCTGGAACTTCTCGAAGACGCTTTCGACCTGGCCTTCCGCAAGGAGGCGCACGGGATGATCAACCCATTCTCCTCAACCTATGCCGGGCAGTTGCCCCCTCCGATCGAGGATGACTCGCTCCCGCGTCCGGACGTCGCAGCACGGCGAGGCGCCAAGAAGCGTCGCCTGCGCAAGGAGACGGTGAACCAGGCGCTGACCAAACGGTGAACGGCACCTGCCGATGGAAAACCGCCTTACCGTTCGCAGTCCTCCCCTGGAAGATGAAAGCCTGAAGGGATACGGTCTGCGTCTGGCCCAAGCCAATGGCCATCCAGACATCCGTTGGCTGCTGGACGCAGCCGGGCTGCGTCTTGCGGTCGCCGGAACACCCTGCGATCTGGCGACGCTGTCCAGCATTACTGACGTCGCCCGCATCGAATTGGAGGCTTTGGCCAATTGGCCCGTTCCGGAGCGCACGCGGTTGGTGCGCTTCGGCAACGGGTCGCTGCCGGCCGCTGCACTCGACCTCATCCACCCCCGCGCCTGTCCAAGATGCATCCGCGAACGCGGCAGCGTGCGGCGGATATGGGATCTGACCTTTTATGTCGCGTGCCCGGTGCACCGCTGCTGGCTGGTCGACCGCTGCCCTTACTGCCTGAACCGCCTGAGTTGGCTGCGTCCAGGCATTGGGCTCTGCCGGTGCCGACGCGCCTGGACCGATGCGCCCACCACTCCAGCGTCCGAGTCGGCACTCTCGATTGCGGCCCTGCTGGAGGAGCGTGCGACTCGGTCATTGCCGACGTCGGCACCACCAACTCTACCGGCCGGCGCCCTGCAGACCCTCGACATGGCCGTGCGCTTCATCGCCTTCTTCGGCTCCGATCATACCGCCCCCAACTGGCGTGTCTCAACCATGACCAAGGCCGGGTTGGCCACAGATCGCAAGACGGTGGAAGCCGCGGCCTGTCTTCTGCGGGATTGGCCATTCAGCCTTTATGACTGGCTCGAAAACAGTGCCCGGTCCTCCGATCACCGGGTCGGGCTGGTGGCCGAATATGGGCATTGCCTTCCGCGCTTCCGGGCCTTCTTCGGCGACGAGCCCTTCGCTTTCCTGTTCTCCGAGGTCAGACGCTACTTCGCCGACCATTGGGGAAACGGCTTCGTCAAGCCCAAGTCGGTCTTCTATACCCCACCCGATGCCCCCCGTCACCTGTCAGGCTCGCAAGCGGCAAAGCTCCTGGGAATGACGAGCGCGAGCATTGCCCGCATGGTCGGAGATGGAACCTTGAAGGGCCAACTCCGGGACATGGGGCGGCGGCGCCAGATCTTGGTCGACCCCACCAGCGTGCAGGAATTCCAGGAACGCACGGATGGGTCGCTGCCCTGCGAGGCGGCGGCCGAATGCCTCGGAACGTCCTGCTCCCAGATCGAGAAGCTTCGGCGCGAGGGGATTTTGGACGAGGCGGTCAAGGTAGGTGGCGCTTACAGGTACGAGCGCACGTCCCTGGAAGGGCTTGCCGACACCTTGCTTCAGAATGCCACCGTCATGACCGGGGCCGGCGTCGACATGGTGTCTCTCGCTGACCTGCCGCTCCACCGGCGGCTCTCGCTGCCAAGTGTCTTACGGGAAGCGCTTGCCAATCGGCTACCCCTCTGGCGCAGGGCGGCATCTCCACAGGAGTGCAGTCTGCGCAGTCTGTATGTCCGGAAAAACGATGTGTTCGGCCATACTGTACGTCCCTCGGGCGACCGTTGTCTGGGGGTGCGGGAGGCAGCCAAGTCTCTTGGCGTGTCCGTGCGCATGGTGCATGCGTTGGTGGTAGCGGGTTGCTTCCAGAACAATCGTCCGCACACGGGACGGATGACGAAATGTGGACTCTCGGAACACGCCATCGCCGAATTTCACAGCAGTTTCTGCTTTTCACGCGACTTGCTGTACTTCAATGGAAAAAGCTCCCGAACCGTCATCTCTGCGCTCAGAGCGTTGTCAGTGTATCCGTTCATAGAACCGGATAAACGCAAAGGAATTTCTGCAGTTTGGCGTCGAGAGGAGGTAAGAAAATATACCACGGAAATTAATGGAATTAACCACTAGATTAGATTATTACTTTTATTTATATCAAACCATTTTCTATCAAAAATCTCTGTCGTACCGTCGATTTTACTCGCCACCTCGCCCATCATTCCTAAAAACGATGCAAGCAAAAAATTCCTTTCCGCTCTTTTCTTTACTCTATGAACGCCACCATATCCTATGATAAATTTACTTATTTTTTCAACGTGGTTGTAAAATGGCGCGGACCAATCCATGAGTATTCCCATAGAATAACTCACACATATTCTCTTATCAGGAAACGCCATCTCTACTTTAACGCGACAATTATTTTCATCTTCATAAACCGGAATAGAATAAACTCTATTAACGCAGTACAAGAAATCTTCCAAACTCAACCGTTTTATGTTTTCGGTCATTCCTGGAACTGCTTCAGTTTCTACTTTGTTTCCCAGAAGGAAGGAGATGTGCTTTGCACAAGCGACCTCATTCTCACTGGAAAACCCTGTAAAATAGTCATCGTATTCAACCATACCGCATTCACACGTGTTGCTTGCTCTCATCCACGAAAAAAATCTACGGCATGCTGGGCACCTGTTGACTATATTCGTCCCATGTTTTGGGCAAGCCGTACAATCAACAAGATCCCAGATAGACTGAATTATAGGGCTCTCCAATAAGCAATCCGGGCATATGTTTAAGTATTTTATGTCAATTCGGTCTCTGTCTATTTTTATACCATGGAAATTAATTGAACTGCCATGCCAACCATTAATACAATAGCTGTTACGCCTTATGATTTTACAATCACATCCTGTCACATCAGAAATTTCCCACATATTTTCTTCTGTGAAAAGCTCATCTGCAAACCGAATATTCTTATGAAATACCCATTGCAATGTGTCATACCCATTGGCAATACACAGCCGTCGAAGATACCCGATCATACTCTCACCAGGAACTGGATTACTCCGGATGACGAGATGATTGGGGATCGCATGATCGTTGCGACTCCCCATCACCCCTCCTCTTATATCCATCGTTGTTAGAGCCCCCAATGACACTCAAGTGGGTTCGGTCAGGGCGCGAAGCCCCTGACCGAAGTCGGAGTGATGCGATCCGCCGTTTAACGAATCGCTTTGCTAGGGCCAGTTCTAAGCAGTCAGAGAAAGACCAAGACCAGCTGATGATATCGCTGGCAAGGTCACGATCTTCACAGACCATCTGAGAATGAGATGGGATAGCGTTTCTCAGCGATCAAGGATGGATATCCGTTTGATCGGCATCCTTTGACAGCCGCCTGTCAATCTTTGCGCAAAAAGATCCACACTTTCTCATCTTTTGCTTAACACCGTATCAGATTTTCCTTTATTGAAACGCACAACCCATTGATTTCAGTAATGCTTCCCTCTCATTTTTTGCGATATCGACCAGTTGGTGGTCAGTTAAGCAAAAGATGAGAAACCGAATCCTAAGTTTGAGACACTTTTAACCGTTGTCTCACGGGAGACGGCGGGGTCCCTCTCCGGACCCTGAGAGCGAGCAAAGAGGGCGGGGCTAAGAGCACCTAACAAAAGGGCGTTTGGGCTGTTGAGAGGTGTATGGCTTCACCTCTCGTATCCGACGCCCTTTGGGCG
>NZ_VTTM01000026.1 GCF_008364795.1 Azospirillum oryzae
TGCAGATTCCGACTGAAAGCGGCCACGGTTTCCGACGCCAAAGCGGCCAGTGTTCCGATCGCAAGCCGGCCGGCATTCCGATTTGAAGGCGGCCACCGTTCCGACATGAAGCCGGCCCCCCTTCCACCGTGAAGGCGGCCGGCATCATCGTCGGCATGATGATGGTGTCTTCCCTGCGAGGAGAGCTTCCATCAAGCACCGCCTCCTGATCCAACCGACAGGAGGAGCGGATGCCAGCCTTGAGGCTTTCCATGCGGCAAATCCGTGAATTGTTTCGCCTGAAGTTCGGCAGCCTGCTGCCGACCAGCGATCGCCAGATCGCAGCCCAGCTCGGTGTCGCGCGCAGCACCGTGGCGGAGTACCTGGAGCGCGCCCATGTCGCAGGCCTGTCCTGGCCACTGCCCCCCGACCTCAGCGATGCCGAGCTGGAGGAGCGGCTGTTCGCCCGTCCGAACATTCGCCCCGGCGCCCGCCGGCGTCCGGAACCCGACTGGGCGGCTATGCACCGCGAACTCAAACGCCCGGGCGTCACGCTGATGATCCTGTGGGAGGAGTACCGCGCCGCTCATCCCGACGGCTACGGCTACAGCCGCTTCTGCGAGTTGTACCGGGAGTTCGAGGCGCGGCTCGCCCCCAGCATGCGTCAGCCCCACCTGGCCGGCGACAAGGTCTTCGTCGACTACTCCGGCAAGACGCTGCCCATCCGCGATCCCGCCACCGGCGCCGTGCGGCCCGCCCAGCTCTTCATCGCCGTGCTGGGCGCCTCCAACTACACCTACGCCGAGGCGACCTGGACGCAGACGCTGCCCGACTGGATCGGGGCGCATGTCCGCATGCTGGAAGCGTTTCAGGGCTGCCCGCGTCTGATCGTGCCGGACAACCTGAAAAGCGGCGTCCTCAAGGCTTCCTTTTACGACCCGGAGCTCAACCGCAGTTATGCCCACATGGCGCACGCCTACAGCGTCGGCATCCTGCCGGCGCGTCCGCGTCGCCCGCGTGACAAGGCCAAGGTGGAAGCCGGTGTGCGCATTGCGCAATACTTCATCCTCGGCCGGCTGCGCAATCTGCCGTTCTTCTCCCTGGCCGAAGCCAATGGCGCGATCGACCGGGTGCTGGAAGACCTCAACACACGACCCCAGCGTCGCCTTGGGCTCAGCCGCAGGGAGCTGTTCGAACAGCTTGATCGGCCGGCGCTGCGGCCGCTACCCGACACGCCCTACGAATACGCGGAGTGGAAGCTCGTGCGCGTCGGCCCCGACTACCATGTCGAGGTCGCCGGCTTCTACTACTCGGTACCGGCGGCGCTGATCCGCCAACAGATCGACGCACGCCTCACCGCCACCACGGTGGAGTTCTTCCACCGCGGCCAGCGGGTCGCCGCCCATGCCCGCCGACACGGCGGCGAGCGCCACAGCACCGTGCCCGAGCACATGCCGGCGGCACACCGCCGATACGCCGAGTGGAGCCCTGAACGTTTCGAGCGGGACGCCGGCGACCTCGGCCCCAACACTGTGGCGTTGATCCGCGCCATCCTCGCCAGCCGGCCGCACCCGGAACAGGGCTTCCGCACCTGCCGTGGCGTGCTGAAGCTGTTTCGCGGCCCCAACCGGGCCCGCGCCGAGGCGGTGAGTGCCCGGGCGCTGGAGATCGGCGCCACCACCGCCGACAGCATCGCCTCGATCCTACGCAACAACCTGGACCGGGTTCGCTCCACCGCCCGCCCTGAGGCGCCGGCGCTGGACCACGCCAACATCCGCGGCTCGCGGTACTTTCATTAGGAGCCCACCATGCTTTCCCATCCCACCTTCGACCAGCTCAGCGACCTGGGGCTGCACGGCATGGCCAAGGCGTTGCGCGAGATGCAGACCAACCGCGAGGCTGGCACCCTCAGCCATGAGGAATGGCTGGGTGTGCTGCTCGATCACGAGGTGACGCTGCGGCGGCAGAAACGTTTCGAAGCGCGCGCCAAGAGCGCCCGGCTGCGCCATCCCGCCGTGATCGAGGATGTTGATTTCCGGGCGCCGCGTGGGCTGGACCGCGCGCTGTTCCAGAAGCTGGCGACCTGCCGATGGATCCACGACCACCAGAACGTGATCATCACCGGGCCGACCGGCATCGGCAAATCCTGGCTGGCCTGCGCGCTTGGCCACCGTGCCTGCCGCGAAAACCTATCGGTACTCTACCAGCGGATGCCCCGGCTGTTCGAGACCCTGGCCCTGGCACATGGCGACGGCCGTTACGCCCGCCTGATGCGTGGCTTCGCCCGCGTGCGACTTCTCATCTTGGACGACTGGGGACCAGAGCCGCTGAACGCAGAGCAGCGCCGCGACCTGCTCGAGATCGTAGAGGACCGCTACAACGCCGGCTCTCTGCTGATCACCAGCCAAATCCCCACGGACCGCTGGCACGAACTCATTGGGGATCCGACTCTCGGGGACGCGATCTTGGACCGCATTCTTCACAACGCCTACCGCATCGACCTCACCGGAGACTCAATGCGCAAGCCGCGACGCCAGCCAGCCCTGTCCGACGGAGAGTGACGAGACCGCCGGGCGCCCCCGGAGCTCCACAGGCACCTCCCAGGCAAGCCGGCCGCTCTCCAGCGTGATGAGGCGCGCTCGCGACCGGCTTGCCCGGGGCCCTCCTATGGATTCCGGGGACGCCCTCCACCTCGACATGATCATGGCGGCTTGACCCGACGCCATGCTCATGCGACACGAAAAACGCCTCGCGGGGATACGCCACCCCGGCCGCTTTCCTTCGGAACGCTGGCCGGCTTCAGTTCGGAACAGTGGCCGCTTTCAAATCGGAATACCCGGCCGGCTTCATCGGAATCTGCA
>NZ_VTTM01000027.1 GCF_008364795.1 Azospirillum oryzae
CTGACCGGCGGCACGGGCACCGACGTCATCACCCTGGGTTCGACCGGCAACACGCTGTTCGCCACCCTGATCGACACCCTGGCGGGCGGCGCTTCGACCGACGTCGTCACCCTGGGCACGGCCGGCGCCACCATGCTGGTCTCGGCTCTGGAGACGGTCACCGGCGGCACGGGCACCGACGTCATCACGCTGGGTACGGCTGGCAGCACGCTGCTCGCCAACTCCATCGAGACGATCGCCGGCGGCACGGGCTCCGACCTCGTGTTCCTGGGCTCCTCGGGCAACACCGTCCTGGCCTCGGGTCTCGAGATCCTGGTCGGCGGCACCACCACCGATGTCGTCACGCTGGGCACGGCCGGTAACACGGTCATCCTGCGCGGCCTGGAGACCCTGACGGGTCAGAACGGCACCGACATCGTCACCATCGGCGACACCGGCACCACCATGCTGGTCTCGGCGCTGGAGACCCTGGCCGGCGGCGCCGGCACCGACGTCATCACCATCGGCACCGCCGGCACCACCATGCTGGTTTCGGCGCTCGAGACGGTGACCGGCGGCACGGGCACGGACGTCATCACCATCGGCACGGTCGGCTCGACCTTCCTGGCCAATGCGCTGGAGACGATCACCGGCGGCACGGGTTCGGAACTGGTGTTCCTGGGTTCGGGCGGCACGACGGCCCTGGTTTCGGCGATCGACATCCTGATCGGCGGCACCGGCACCGACGTGGTCACGCTGGGCACGGCCGGCAACACGGTGCTGCTGCGCGGCATCGAGACGCTGACCGGCAGCACGGGCACCGACGTCGTCACGCTGGGCAACACCGCGAACTCGCTGCTCGTCAGCGGGATCGAGACGCTGACCGGCGGTTCGGCTTCCGACATCGTCACCCTGGGCACGGCCGGCAACACGCTGGTGGTGTCGGGCATCGAGACCCTGGTCGGCGGCACGGGCACCGACATCGTGACCATCGGCACCGCCGGCGGCACGCTGCTGGCTCTCGGCATCGAGACGCTGATCGGCGGCACGGGCCTCGAGGTGATCTTCACCGGTTCGGCGGGTGCGACCCTGACCGTCTCGGGCGCGGACTACGTGATCGGCAACGCCGGCACCGACGTCCTGACCCTGGGTTCGGCCGGCAACACCACGACGATCCGCGGCATCGAGACGCTGATCGGCGGCCTGGGCACCGACGTCGTGTTCCTGGGTGACACCGGCAACACGATGACGCTCGGCACCGGCATCGAGGTTCTGGTCGGCGGCACGGCCACCGACGTGCTGAACATCAGCACTTCGGGCGCCACCCTGCTGACCCGTGCGATCGAGACCCTGATCGGCAACACCGGCACCGACGTGATCACGCTCGGCGACACGGTGAACACGGTCACCGTCACCGGCATCGACACCCTGACCGGCGGTGCGAGCACCGACATCGTCTTCACCGGCTCGGCCGGCGTGACGATGACCGCTTCGGGCATCGAGTTCCTGGTCGGCGGCACGGGCACCGACATCGTCACCCTGGGCTCCTCGGGCAACACCGTCATCACCCGCGGCATCGACACGCTGTCGGGCGGTGCGGGCACCGACTGGGTGTTCCTGGGCGACACCGGCGTCACCATGGCGCTGGGTTCGGGCATCGAACTGCTGATCGGTGGCGCCTCCACCGACGTCGTCAGCCTCTCCACGTCGGGCAGCACCCTGCTGACCCGCGCGGTCGAGACCCTGATCGGCGCGGCCGGCACCGACGTGATCACGCTGGGCGACACGGCCAACACGATCACCGTGTCGGGCGTCGACACCCTGACCGGCGGTGCGAGCACCGACATCGTCTTCACCGCCTCGGCGGGTGTGACGATGCTGGCCTCGGGCGTCGAGTTCCTGGTCGGCGGCACCGGTTCGGACGTCGTGACCCTGGGTGCGTCGGGTAACACCGTCATCACCCGCGGCATCGACACCATGATCGGTGGTGCGGGCAGCGACCTGGTCCTGCTGGGTGACACCGGCGTGACCATGCGGGCCGAGAGCGGCATCGAGATCATCGTCGGCGGTGCGGCCACGGATGTGGTCAGCCTCGGCGACGGCGGCTCGACGGTTCTGCTGCGCGGCATCGAGACCCTGGTCGGCGGCACGGGCAACGACGTGATCACCACCGGCAACACCGGCGTGACCATGTCGGTCTCGGGCATCGAGACGCTGGTCGGCGGCTCGGGCACCGATGCGATCACGGTGACCAGCGGGTCGATCCGCTTCCAGGGTGGTACTGGCGACAGCATCAGCCTGGCGTCGGGCAGCGGCACGGATACGGTGGTGTACTCGTCCTTCAGCGACATCGCGTCGCTGGGTGCGAACACCGGCTTCATCTCGGTGTCGAACTTCCAGTCGGGCACCGACAAGGTGCAGCTGACCGATACGGCCCGGACCACGGCGGACAAGAACGGCGACGCGGCTCTGGCCACGGCGACCGCGGCGACCAACGGGGTGAGCATGGCCAACGAACTGGTCAGCCTGTCCTCGGCGGTCAGCGGCAGCCTGACGGATACCAGCCTCGCCAACTTCCGCACGGCTCTGGGTACGCTGACGAACTCGTCGGCTGGTGCGAGCACGCTGGTTCTGGCCAACAACGGCACCAGCTCCGCTCTGTACCAGGTGGTCGACACCAACGGCGACGGCCAGGTGGCTTCGTCCGAGGTTCGCCTGCTCGGCGTCTACAACAGCACGGTGCTCTCGCTCTCCGACATCAACCTCGGTTGATCCGGCG
>NZ_VTTM01000028.1 GCF_008364795.1 Azospirillum oryzae
ATGCTCGAGTAGGGCGGGGCACGTGAAACCCTGTCTGAACATGGGGGGACCACCCTCCAAGCCTAAGTACTCCTCAGTGACCGATAGTGCACCAGTACCGTGAGGGAAAGGTGAAAAGCACCCCGACAAGGGGAGTGAAACAGTTCCTGAAACCGGATGCCTACAAGCAGTCGGAGCCTCTTCATGGGGTGACGGCGTACCTTTTGTATAATGGGTCAGCGACTTAGAGTATGCAGCGAGCTTAAGCCGGTAGGTGGAGGCGCAGCGAAAGCGAGTCTGAATAGGGCGACCGAGTTGCATGCTTTAGACCCGAAACCTGATGATCTAGCCATGGGCAGGTTGAAGGTGCGGTAACACGCACTGGAGGACCGAACTCACGCCTGTTGAAAAAGTCGGAGATGACCTGTGGCTAGGGGTGAAAGGCCAATCAAATCAGGAAATAGCTGGTTCTCCGCGAAAGCTATTTAGGTAGCGCGTCGGATATCACCTGCGGGGGTAGAGCACTGGATGGGCTAGGGGGGCGCGAGCCTTACCAAACCTAACCAAACTCCGAATACCGCAGAGTGCAGTCCGGCAGACAGACGGTGGGTGCTAAGGTCCATCGTCGAGAGGGAAACAGCCCAGACCGCCAGCTAAGGTCCCCAAATCACGGCTAAGTGGGAAAGGATGTGGGAAGGCCATGACAACCAGGAGGTTGGCTTAGAAGCAGCCATCCTTTAAAGAAAGCGTAATAGCTCACTGGTCTAGTTAAGCCGGCCTGCGCCGAAAATGTATCGGGGCTCAAGCCGTGTACCGAAGCTGCGGATGTGATCTTTGATCACGTGGTAGCGGAGCGTTCCGTAAGCCTGCGAAGGGTGTCCGTGAGGCCGCCTGGAGGTATCGGAAGTGAGAATGCTGACATGAGTAGCGACAAACAGTGTGAGAAACACTGTCGCCGAAAGTCCAAGGGTTCCTGCGCAAGGTTAATCCACGCAGGGTGAGCCGGCCCCTAAGGCGAGGCCGAAAGGCGTAGTCGATGGGAACCACGTTAATAATCGTGGGCCTGGCGGAGGTGACGGATCGGAAAGCGTGTATGTCCTTATCGGATTGGACATGCTGTGGACCGGTTCCAGGAAACAGCCCCGCCGTATAGACCGTACCCCAAACCGACACAGGTGGACTGGTAGAGTATACCCAGGCGCTTGAGAGAATGGTGTTGAAGGAACTCGGCAAATTGCCCTCGTAACTTCGGAAGAAGAGGGCCCTATGGGTGGGCAACCACCTGTGGGGGGCACAGACCAGGGGGTAGCGACTGTTTACTAAAAACACAGGGCTCTGCGAAGCCACACAAGGCGACGTATAGGGTCTGACGCCTGCCCGGTGCCGGAAGGTTAAGAGGAGAGGTGCAAGCCTTGAATTGAAGCCCCGGTAAACGGCGGCCGTAACTATAACGGTCCTAAGGTAGCGAAATTCCTTGTCGGGTAAGTTCCGACCTGCACGAATGGCGTAACGACTTCCCCGCTGTCTCCAACACCAACTCAGCGAAATTGAACTCTCCGTGAAGATGCGGAGTTCCCGCGGTCAGACGGAAAGACCCCGTGCACCTTTACTACAGCTTTGCAGTGGTGCTAGGGACTTCATGTGTAGGATAGGTGGGAGGCTTGGAAGCATGGGCGCCAGCTCGTGTGGAGCCAACCTTGAAATACCACCCTTGAAGTCTCTGGCATCTAACCGTGGCCCGTGATCCGGGTCCGGGACCCTGCATGGCGGGTAGTTTGACTGGGGCGGTCGCCTCCCAAAGTGTAACGGAGGCGCGCGATGGTGGGCTCAGAGCGGTCGGAAATCGCTCGTCGAGTGCAATGGCATAAGCCCGCCTGACTGCAAGACTGACAAGTCGAGCAGAGACGAAAGTCGGCCATAGTGATCCGGTGGCTCCACGTGGACGGGCCATCGCTCAACGGATAAAAGGTACGCCGGGGATAACAGGCTGATGACTCCCAAGAGTCCATATCGACGGAGTCGTTTGGCACCTCGATGTCGGCTCATCACATCCTGGGGCTGGAGCAGGTCCCAAGGGTTCGGCTGTTCGCCGATTAAAGTGGTACGTGAGCTGGGTTTAGAACGTCGTGAGACAGTTCGGTCCCTATCTGCCGTGGGTGTCGGAGTTTTGCGAGGATCTGTCCCTAGTACGAGAGGACCGGGATGGACATACCTCTGGTGCACCGGTTGTCACGCCAGTGGCATGGCCGGGTAGCTAAGTATGGACGGGATAACCGCTGAAAGCATCTAAGCGGGAAACCCACCTCTAAACCAGAGCTCCCTTGAGAGCCGTGACAGACCATCACGTCGATAGGAGGCATGTGGAC
>NZ_VTTM01000029.1 GCF_008364795.1 Azospirillum oryzae
GCCGACCGCGACAAGCGGATGGACCGCATCGCCGCCAAGGTGCAGCACGCCAGCCGCTACATCGGCCCGGTCGCCGTGGTCTTCGCCGCCATCCTGCCGATGACGCCGCTGGCCGACCGCATGCTGCTGGACATCGGCATCCTGCTGCTGACCTACATCATGCTGGGCTGGGGCCTGAACATCGTCGTCGGTCTGGCCGGCCTGCTCGACCTCGGCTATGTCGCCTTCTACGCGGTCGGCGCCTATTCCTACGCGCTGCTCGCCCATTACTTCGGCCTCAGCTTCTGGGTCTGCCTGCCGCTGGCGGGCCTGCTCGCCGCCTGCTCGGGCGTGCTGCTGGGATTCCCGGTGCTGCGGCTGCGCGGCGACTATTTCGCCATCGTGACGCTCGGCTTCGGCGAGATCATCCGCATCATCCTGGTCAACTGGTACCAGTTCACCGGTGGTCCCAACGGCATCTCCGGCATCCCGCGGCCGAGCTTCTTCGGCATCGCCGACTTCAGCCGCACCCCGGCCGAGGGCATGGCCGCCTTCCACGAGCTGTTCGGGCTGGAGTTCTCGCCGCTCCACCGCATCGTCTTCCTCTACTACCTCATCCTGGCGCTCGCCCTTGTGGTGAACCTGTTCACGCTGCGGGTGCGCAAGCTGCCGCTGGGCCGGGCCTGGGAAGCGTTGCGCGAGGACGACATCGCCTGCGCCTCGCTCGGCATCAACCGCACCAACATGAAGCTGGCGGCCTTTGCGATCGCCGCGATGTTCGGCGGCTTCGCCGGCTCCTTCTTCGCCACGCGCCAGGGCTTCATCAGCCCGGAGAGCTTCACCTTCATCGAGTCGGCGATCATCCTGGCCATCGTGGTGCTGGGCGGCATGGGCAGCCAGATCGGCGTGGTGGTCGCCACGCTGCTGGTGATCGGCCTGCCGGAGGCGTTCCGCGAGCTGGCCGACTACCGCATGCTGGCCTTCGGCGCCGGCATGGTGGTGATCATGCTGTGGCGTCCGCGCGGCCTGCTGGCCCACCGCGACCCGACCATCCTCCTGCATGGCGGCAAGACCCCCGCCGCGACGGGAGCCGCGAAATGAGCGCCGTGATGCCCCACACCACGATGAACGACAAGCCCTTGCTGAGCGTCGAGCACCTGACCATGCGCTTCGGCGGTCTGGTGGCGAACAACGACGTGTCCTTCGAGGCGCGGGCGGGCGAGATCACCGCGCTGATCGGCCCGAACGGCGCCGGCAAGACGACGCTGTTCAACTGCGTCACCGGCTTCTACACCCCCACGGTCGGCCGGCTGACGCTGCGCCACCCGCAGGGCAAGGAGTTCCTGCTGGAGCGGATGCCGGGCTACCGCATCGCCCAGCT
>NZ_VTTM01000002.1:0-588492 GCF_008364795.1 Azospirillum oryzae
GCAGCCCGGTAGCTCGTCAGGCTCATAACCTGAAGGCCGCAGGTTCAAATCCTGCCCCCGCAACCAAATCAGAAAAAAAGCCCGCCTCCATCCGGAGCGCGGGCTTTTTGCTGTCCGCATTTTTCTGGCCGGGGGGCGTGATGTCCGGCTGCTCCGCTTGTCTAGGAACACGGGTGCCACTTGCCGGCCCTGTCCAGGACAAGGACCGTGATGCCGTCGATGCTCGATTGCCTGATCGTCGGCGGTGGTCCCGCCGGGCTGACCGCCGCCATCTATCTCGCGCGCTATCGCCGAAACGCCCTGGTCGTGGACGAGGCGAAAAGTCGCTGCGCCTGGATTCCGAACTCTCACAATCTCGCCGGGTTCACCGGTGGCATCCGCGGCACCGACCTGTTGGCCCGCATCCGCGCCCAGGCCGAAAACTACGGTGCCTGCATCGAGGCGGGGTCGGTTGCGACGCTGAAGCGGCTACCGGGCGGTCGCGGCTTTCGTGCTGGCTTGGGCGATGGCCGGGAGATCGATGCCGCTTCCGTGCTGCTCGCCACCGGCGTGATCGATGGCCAGCCGCGGATGTCCTATCTCTATGAGGCGATGCAGCGCGGCCTGATCCGCGTCTGTCCGATCTGCGATGGGTATGAAGTGATCGACCGGCGCATCGCCGTTCTGGGGCACGGCGCTCAAGCGGTCGGCGAAGCCCGTTTCATCCGCACCTACAGCCCCTATGTCACCCTGCTGACGCTGGGCGAGCCGATGGTCCTGCCGATGGAGGAACGGGGCGAACTAGATGCCGCCGGCATCGCGGTGATCGAAGAGCCGGTCACCGCCGTCGCCGCCGGGGAGGACATGAGCACCCGCCTGACCCTGGAGAACGGCCACATCCTCGACTTCGACACGCTCTATTCCGCCCTCGGCATCACCGCGCGCTCGGGCTTGGCGGAGAGGCTCGGTGCCGCCATGAATGAGGACGGCCGCCTCGTCGTCGACCGGCACCAGTGCAGTTCCATTCCTGGCTTTTATGCCGCCGGCGATGTCGTTTCAACGCTGAACCAGATCGCCGTAGCGATGGGGGAGGCCGCCATGGCCGCCACCGCCATCCACAACGTTCTGCGGAATCGGGACTGAATGGCCGGCCGGGTCGGGCGGACGCCGACCTGACTCGGCGGTCAATGAACCTCCCGTTCGACGCGGGTCAGCAGGTCGGTGAAGAAGGTCAGCTCCTCCGGCGTCAGACCCAGCTTGGCATGGCGGGGAAGGAACTGGGCAACCGGCCGGCCGCTTTCCCGCCCTTGCAGCACGCCGTCGCGGACCACCAGCGACTCCCGGACCAGATCGGCCGCGGACTCGTGGCAGCGCCCGCACCGCTCCTGAAAGCGCGGTGCCGTGCTGGCTTGGGCGAGCAGCATCTCGTACATCGGCTGAACGAGGTTTTCCGGCAGATGGTGGTTGCGCAGGAAGACCAGCAGATCGTCCTTGTGATGGACGCCCTGGAGCTTTCCATCGGTCACGGTCAGCGACCGTCGGGCGAAGGGGCCGGCATGGCGGTGGCAGTCCCCGCAGGTCTGCTCCCAGAACCGGTGAAGATCGGTCGCGTTGCCAGACGATGCCGGCAAAAGACCTGCGAGCAGGAATGCCGCCGCGATTGCTCGTTTCATCTTGCGCCTCCCGGTGGAGTTGCAGGCTTGAAGGCAGCGACGTCCGGGCGGGCGCACCCGATCCATCGCCGACATCAGCCAAGGCTGACATCATTCCGGCCGGGTGGCGACCTGCGCCGATGGGACTGCGCCGTTTGTCACGACCCGCACCCCAGGCCCTGCGGTCATTGCGGTTGCGCCATGGGGGCGGCATGTCGTACCCATTTCGCCAGTTGCATCCACACGGATGCCCCCGCTTTGCATGCTTTTTGGGTGTGCGGGCAAGTTGCGAGCAGATGGCGAGCCCATGGCCAAGCGCAAGGTTTTCGACGATTTCGATCCGGCTCCGTCCGGTCCCTCCGTCTCCGAGACTCTGCGCGCGACGCGCATGGCGCACGGTTACGACCTGCGCGACGTCGCGACGATGCTGCGCATCCGCTATCCTTACCTGCTGGCGATTGAGGAAGGTCGGTACCAGGAACTGCCGGGCAGCACCTATGCCATCGGCTTCCTGCGCTCCTACGCCGAATGCCTGGGGCTGGACCCGGACATGGTCGTCACCCGCTACAAGGAGGAGGCGGCCGGCACCGTCCGCCGGCAGGAACTGTATCTGCCGACACCGGCGGCCGAAGGGCGCGCCTCCGGCGGAACTCTGCTGCTCGGCACGCTGGTGCTGGCCGGCATCGTCTATGGCGGCTGGTACTATCTGTCGGCCACCGACCGGTCGGTGGCCGATCTCGTGCCGGTCTTGCCGGACCGCTTGGTCTCGCTGCTGGACGGCGTGCCGGCCAAGCCGGCGGAGCAGGCCCCGGACCAGTCCGCCACCGCGCCGGGTCAGCCGGCAGCCGATCCCGCGGCGCCTACGCCGGTCATCGCATCCGCTCCGTCTTCGTCGACACCGGTCCCTCCCGCTGCGGTTCCGCCGTCCGCCGGCACCGCTCCGGTCGCGCCGTCCTCCACCGCTTCCCCAACCGCCGGCAATCCGCAGGTCGTCGCGTCGGCGCCGCCCGCGGCACTGCCGCCGGGGCAGCCTGCCGCGAAATCTCCGGCCGCGTCCGCGCCCGCTGCGGCAGCCGCGGGGCAGGGCATCGTCAATGTGCCGGCCCCGCCGGCGGAGGACGACGACGAGGCCTCGCCGCAGGACCCGACGCCGCTGAACGCCGCGACGGCGCCTCCGGCCGCGCCCGCCGCCCCGACGGCGACGGTGCCGGCCAACGGCAAGGTCTACGGCACGCTGAACACCAATGCGAAGCTGATCCTGAAGGCGACGCAGGAGAGCTGGCTGCAGGTGCGAGACGGCGGCGATATCGTCTTCACCCGCGTTCTGAAGCCGGGCGACACCTTCCGCGTTCCCGACAAGCCCAACGTGAAGATCCGCACCGGCAACGCCGGCGGGCTGGTGGTGATGGCCGACGGCGGCGAAAGCCCGCCGCTGGGGTCCGTCGGGCAGGTTCTGCGCGACGTCACCATCGACGCCCACGGGGTGGTGCGGCGCTGACGTACCATTCGGGGCGACGGTTTGGGGGCACCAGCCATGCATCGGTGGCGCCCCACCACCGTCCTCCCTTAAATCCGGGGCCTTAAATCCGGGGCCTTAAATCCGGGGCCTTGAAGCCCGGCCCTTGAATCCCGGGCGCCGGAGCGCACTTCTGGCCTGACGCCGGCTGCGCTAGGATGCGGCATCCGGTATTGCATTTCGCTGTCCAGAGGCTGACCTGAGATGACCGTGCGCGCCTACCGCCAGATCCTTCGCCGCAAATCGCGCCAGATTCGCGTCGGCAACGTGTTGGTCGGCGGCGACGCGCCGATCTCGGTCCAGACCATGACCAACACGCCGACCACCGACGTGAAGGCGACGGTGGAGCAGATCCAGGCGGCCGAGCGGGTGGGGGCGGACATCGTCCGCGTCTCCTGCCCCGACCGCGAGTCGGCGCTGGCCCTGAAGGACATCGTGCGGCAGGTGAAGGTGCCGATCGTCGCCGACATCCATTTCCACTACAAGCGCGCCATCGAGGCGGCGGAGAGCGGCGCCGCCTGCCTGCGCATCAACCCCGGCAACATCGGCTCGGCCGAGCGGGTGCGCGAGGTGGTGAAGGCGGCCAAGGATCATGGCTGTTCGATGCGCATCGGGGTCAATGCCGGATCGCTGGAGCAGGACCTGCTGGAGAAATACGGCGAGCCCTGCCCGGAAGCGATGGTCGAGAGCGCGCTGAACCACGCGAAGATCCTGGAAGACAACGATTTCCGCGAGTTCAAGATCTCGGTGAAGGCGTCGGACGCCTTCCTCGCCGTCGCCGCCTATCAGGGGCTGGCGGATGCCTGCGACTACCCGCTGCACATCGGCATCACCGAGGCGGGCGGCCTGCGCGCCGGGACGGTGAAGTCGTCCATCGGGCTGGGCATGCTGCTGTGGTCGGGCATCGGCGATACGCTGCGCGTCTCGCTGTCGGCCGATCCGGCGGAAGAGGTTCTGGTCGGTTACGACATCCTCAAGTCGCTGGGCCTGCGCCGCCGCGGCGTCACCGTGATCTCCTGCCCCAGCTGCGCCCGGCAGAACTTCAACGTCATCAAGACGGTGGAGTTGCTGGAGCAGAAGCTGGCCCACATCACCACGCCGCTGACCCTGTCGGTAATCGGCTGCGTCGTGAACGGCCCGGGCGAGGCACGGGAGACCGACATCGGCCTGACCGGCGGCGGCAACAACACCCATCAGGTCTATCTGTCCGGCGTCACCGACCACCGGCTGAAGGATCAGGACATCGTCCAGCATCTGGTCGGGCTGGTCGAGAAGAAGGCGGCGGAGATCGAGGCGGCGAAGGCCGCGGCGGAAGCCGCCGAAGCCGAAACCGCCCGAGAAACCAAGCGAGACGTGGCCCCCGCCGCGGAGTAAGCTGCCCGGAATTCGGGCAGGGACAGCGACCCTAGGCGTGACCACCACCTCCTACCTCGTCATCGGCGCCAGCCACCGGACCTGTTCCGGCGTCGTCCGCGACCGCCTGTCCACCGACGAGGCGGAAGTGGCGGGCATGCTGGATCGGCTGCGCGCCGCGGGGGTGGGACAGGCGGTGTGGCTCAGCACCTGCGACCGGGTGGAGGTGCAGGCGGTCCACGAGCGCCCGAACGAGGCGGCGCTGGCGATTGCCGAGGCGATGGCCGACCGTGCCGGGCTGCCCACCGCCGACCTGGCGCCGCAGCTCTACACCCGCACCGGCATCGACGCGGTGCGCCACCTGTTCGCGGTGGCCTGCTCGCTCGACAGCCAGATCGTCGGAGAGCCGCATATCCTGGGCCAGTTGAAGGCCGCCCACCGCAGCGCCGCCGGCGCCGGCATGACCGGGCCGGAGTTGGAGGCGGTGCTGCAGGCCGCCTATGCCGCCGCCAAACGGGTGCGCAGCGAGACGCCGATCGCGGAGGGGGCCACCTCGCTGGCCGCCGCCGCCATCCAGGTGGCGCGCGACCTGCACGGCGACATCAGGCGTTGCGGTGCCCTGCTGGTCGGCTTGGGCGACATGGGCGCCCTGGTGTTGGAGGGGCTGCGCGAGGCCGGGATGCCGCGGCTGACCGTCGCAGCGCCGGTGGACCGGCGGGCGGAAGCGGCGGCGCGGCGGCTCGACGGGCACTTCGCCCCCTGGGCCGATCTGGAGGCGGCGATGACCGGCGCCGATATCCTGGTGACCGCGGCCGGTCTTGGGCGCTATATCCTGACCGCCCCGATGATGGAGGCGGTGTTGAAGCGCCGCCGCCGCCGGCCGGTCTTCGTGGTCGATGCCGCCATTCCGGCCGACGTCGATCCGGCTGTGGCGGGTATGGACGGCGCCTTCGTCTATGATCTGGCCGATCTGGAGCGGGTGGCGCTGCAGGGCCGGGTCGGGCGCGAGGCGGCGACCCAGGCGGCCTGGATGATCGTGGACGAGGCGGTGGCCGCTTTCGCCCGCGACCGTGCGGAACGTGCCGCGGTGCCTGCCGTGGCAGCGCTCCGCACGCATTTCGAGGCGGAGCGGCGGCGCCTGCTGGCCGGGCATGCCGATCTGGACGCGGCGTCGGCGACGCGGCTGCTGGTCAACCGGCTGCTGCACGCCCCGTCGGAGGCGCTGCGGGCTCTGGCCGCCGACGGCAGCGGCGAGGGGCTGGCCGAACGGGCCGCGGCCGAGCGGCTGATGTTCCGCCTGTTTGGGCTGGACAGGCTGACCGGGGCGGCACTGGAAGAGACTGAACGGGATAAGGACGAGCGACGTGAGCCTGGACGAGAAGTTCGATAAGGTGATGGCCCGGTACGACGAGCTGCGCGACACGCTTGCGGCCGGCCTGACCGAGTCCGGCGACTTCGCCCGGCTGTCCAAGGAATACGCCGACCTCACCCCGATCGCCGAGGCCATCGCGGAGCTGAAGAAGGGCCGTGCCGAGGCCGCCGATCTGGCGGAGATGATATCGGCGATGATGGGAGATGCCTCCGCGGACCCCGAGATGAAGGCGATGGCGGAGGAGGAATTCCACGTCCTGACCAAGCGCATCCCGGAACTGGAGCGCAAGGTGCAGATCTCGCTTCTGCCGAAGGACGAGGCGGACGAGAAGAACGCCATCCTGGAGGTGCGCGCCGGCACCGGCGGCGACGAGGCCGCCCTGTTCGCCGCCGAGCTGTTCGAGATGTACCGCCGCTATGCCGGCCTGCGTGGCTGGCGCTTCGAGGCGATGGACGTCAGCGAGACCGGCATCGGCGGCTACAAGGAGGCCACCGCCAACATCACCGGCCGCGGCGTGTTCGCCCGGTTGAAGTTCGAGTCCGGCGTCCACCGCGTCCAGCGCGTGCCGGCGACCGAGGCGCAGGGCCGCATCCACACCTCCGCCGCCACCGTCGCCGTGCTTCCCGAGGCGGAGGAGGTCGACATCCACATCGACGAGAAGGATCTGCGGATCGACGTCTTCCGCTCCTCCGGTCCCGGCGGCCAGTCGGTCAACACCACCGACAGCGCCGTGCGCATCACCCACCTGCCGACCGGGCTGGTGGTGAGCCAGCAGGACGAGAAGTCGCAGCACAAGAACAAGGCCAAGGCGCTGAAGGTGCTGCGCTCCCGGCTGTACGACATGGAACGCGCCGCCAAGGACGCCGTCCGCGCCGCCGACCGCAAGAACCAGGTCGGCAGCGGCGACCGCTCGGAACGCATCCGCACCTACAATTTCCCGCAAGGCCGGGTGACCGACCATCGCATCAACCTGACGCTCTACAAGATCGACAAGGTGATGGCCGGCGAAGCGCTGGACGAACTGGTCGACGCGCTGATCGCCGAGGACGAGGCGGCACGTCTGGCGGAGTTGGGGTGAGCCTTCACACGCCGACGCCCCAATCTCCCTCTCCCGCCGAAGGCGGGGGAGGGTCGGGGAGGGGGCCGAGCACCTCCCAGATCATGCGCGCCACTCCCTCGGGATTGCTGAGCACATCGGTGTTCCAGAAGCGCATCACCCGCCAGCCAGCATTCTTCATTCGCCGGTCGCGCGCGGCATCGTAGGACGACCCGTTATGCTGTCCGCCATCGACTTCGACCACGAGCTTCGCTTCAATGCAGGCGAAGTCGGCGATATAGGGCGGGATCGGGTGTTGGCGTCGGAAGTACCATCCGCGGATTTGGCGGCGGCGCAGCAGACTCCAAAGCTTGCGCTCGGCGTCGGTGGGAATGCGGCGCATGCCGCGTGCCTGGGTGAGCGCGGATTTCTTGGCGCGTGGCATGTGGTGTCGGCGTATGCCCCCTCCCTAACCCTCCCCCGCTTCGCGGGAGAGGAAACTTGGGGCGAGTTTGAGTACGTATGTGTGGTTGAGGAAGGTGTAGAAAGGTCGCATCCATGAACCTCAGCACCCTGCGCGCCCAGGCCGAGGCGCGGCTGCGCGAGGCCGGCGTCGATACGCCGGACCTCGACGCCCGCTACCTGCTCGAACATGCGCTGACGCTTATCCGCACCGACTTCGTTACGAAGGCGGAACAGACGATCCCCGACGCCGATGCCGCCCGCGCCCTGGCGCTGGTCGAGCGCCGCGCCGCGCGGGAGCCGGTGGGGCGCATCCTGGGGCACCGGGAGTTCTGGACCATTGACCTCGCCCTCAACCCCGACACGCTGGAACCCAGGCCGGACACCGAGACCGTGGTGGAGGCGGTGCTCGCCGCCATCCCCGACCGAAGGGCCAATCTAAAGCTCATCGATTTCGGAACCGGAACGGGTTGCATCCTGCTGGCGCTGCTGTCGGAACTGCCGAACGCCACCGGCCTCGGCGTCGATCTCAGCCCGCTGGCGGTGGAGGCGGCGGCCGGGAACGCCGAGCGCAACGGGCTGGCGGCGCGCGCCCGGTTCCAGACCGGCGATTGGGCCAAGGGGATCGAGGATCGTTTCGACATCGTGGTGTCCAACCCGCCCTACATCCCCAGCGCCGATATCGCCACGCTGGAGCCGGAGGTGCGGGAACACGATCCGCTCCGTGCGCTGGACGGCGGCCCAGACGGGTTGGAGCCCTACCGCATCCTCGCCGCCGAACTGCCGCGCCTGCTGGTGCCGGGAGGGCTGGCCGCCTTCGAGGTCGGGCAGGGCCAGGCGGAGGACGTGGCGGCGCTGGTCGAGGCGCAGGGGCTCGGGGAGACCGCGATCCTGTGTGACCTTGGTGGGGTAAAGCGTTGCGTCAGGGCACGAAAGGGGCCGTGAGTCGGCCGCTTATCCAAAAAAACGGTTGGATCGGCAGGCTTTGGCGGGTAGTGTGCGGTACACGACCGCGAACCTACGGCCTGCGGAGCAAGAATCTCGGATGGTTTTCTGCCGAGCGCTGACCGCCATGGCCTGCCGCACGCGATGCGGACGCGTCGTTTGAACCCCGTGAGCGACCCATGGAAATCGTCCATGGCGGGCTCGGTGGCCGGGCCGGAAGGCCGGATGGCCGCCGGAGCGTTCCGGGGACTGCACTTCTCTTGCATGGGGCCTTAAGAGCCGAATGAGACAGGGACCGAACTCCAGGCGTTCGCGTGGTCGTGGCAACAGCGGCGGCGGGGGCAGCGGCGGCGGTGGTGGCGGGGGCGGCGGTGCCGGCCGGCGCCAGAACGTTCCGCTGCGTCATCAGACCTTCGACAGCAACGGCCCCGACGTCCGCATCCGCGGCAATGCGTGGCAGGTGCAGGAAAAATATCAGGCGCTGGCCCGCGACGCGATGTCGTCCGGCGACCGCGTGCAGGCGGAAAACTACCTGCAGCATGCGGAGCACTATCTCCGCATCATCAATCAGATCCAGGAATCGGAAAACCGCCAGCGCGGCGGCCAGCCCGGCAACGGGCATGGTCATCAGTCGCAGAGCGCCTCGCATGCCGGCGATGACGACGACCAGGGCGGCGAGGACGAGACCGACGGCGAGGAACGGGCGGCCGTCAACGCCTGAGGCCTGTGGTTTATTCGAGCGGAGTGACCGGATCGCCCAGCGCGATCCGGCCGCCGCCGATCACCCGGGTGCGCAGCAGGATCTGGCTGTGGCCATAGCCGCGTTCCAGGATGTTCGGCAGGCTGAGGTCGGCGATGCCGCTGTCCGGGTTCACGTCGTTGCCGGGCGTGCAGTCCAGCGCCTCCACCACCTCCAGCGTCGCGGCACCCACGGTCAGAGTCCGGCCGATCCAGCCGCGTTCCGCCCAGGGATCGATGCCGTCCACCAGCAGGTTGGCCCGCATGCGCCGGGGATCGACCGGCTGCTTGGCGATCCGCTCTTCCAGATCGCGCAGGCTGGCGAGGTTCAGCAGCGTGACAGACGGTTCCTCGCTGTTGCCGAAGGCGCCGTGCTGCGCCTCGATCAGACGGGGCATGCCGGGGACGATGCCGGCCAGATAGGCGGCGAAGAACTGTTCCAGCAGCGTGCGGCCCATCGGCTGGTCCAGCCGGCCGCGCGAAACCTGCCGTCCGCCGCGGCGGATGATCAGCGCCCGCGTCGCCTCGTCGAACTCGGTCTGCAGCGCCGCCAGCTTTTCGGTGCGGTCCAGCGTGAAGAAGTCCGACGGCAGGCGCCAGCCCTCGGTCTCGGTATCCAGCGCCGCCGGGCCGTGCAGCAGGCCGTAACGGCGGTCGAGCGGGATCGCCTGGCCGGCGGTCAGGTCGGTGGCGGGAAGGTCCTGGCCGCTCATGCCCTTGACGGGATAGCGGCGGATGGCGGTCAGTGTGGCGTCCATTGCACTGCACAATGAAAGGGCTGGAGCGTCCCTGTCAACCGATGCGGTGCCTGTTTCTCACGCTGCGGCTGGGGTATGGCAGGCCGGATCGCCCAAACTGCCCGCTCCACCCCCTAATCTGGTGCCTTTACCAGCGTTCGGCGACCGGGCGACGCCCGAGAAATTCCTCCAGCCGCCGGCCGGTGGCCGGCGACAACCCAGCCGGCAGCCGGTCGAGCGGGAAGAACCGGGTCTCGACGATCTCGACCCCGTCCGCCTTGGGGCTGCCGCTCCAGCCGTGCACGACATAGACCGCCACATGGTCGCTCGCGCCGTTGCGGAAGCGGGCGTAGATTCCGAAAGGCTGAGCGGGGCGGTCGGCGATCAACCCGACCTCTTCCCGCACCTCGCGCCGCATGGCGTCGACCAGCGTCTCCCCGCGGCCGACGCCGCCGCCCGGCAGGTGCCAGCCATCGACGTAGCTGTGGCGGATCAGCAGAACACAGGGTGCGGCCGGGTCCGAGTCGTCGATGATGATCGCCCGCACCCCCATGGTCAGCGGCCGGGCGATCCGGTGCCAGACCCCGCGCAGCGTCCAGGCGAGGCGGAGCAGGCGGGCCGTCATGGTCCGTGGCATGGCGTGGTGGGCGGGAACCGGCGACGGTTTCGTGGTGGGGGCGGCGGTGCGCGTGCTGGTGCTGGAGGCGGCCAAGTCGGTCATGATGGAAATCCGGAAGGACCCGTGAACGGCGGGCGGGCGGAAGTCTAGCCGGGCCGGGCGCGTGCCGTGTAGGGGGGCAATCGGCGGGGCGGGAGCTACCCCTTTTCCCCGGTCCTAGGCGGTCCGGCGGAGAGGGCCGTGGCAGCGTTTCTCCAGCGATAACCTTTCTGTGCCGATGGTCTTGCATGGCCCTTTGCCCTGCCTACATCTTCGGCAGCATCCTTGCGGATCGCACAGTTGCGTGGATCGAGTCGACCGGGCTGCCTCGCGGACGGTCGACAGGAGAAGGGGATCATCATGGATTTCGAGCAATACACCGAGCGCAGCCGCGGGTTCATTCAGGCTGCGCAGACCCTGGCCGTGCGCCGCGGGCATCAGCGCCTGACCCCGGAACATCTGCTGAAGACCCTGCTGGACGACAAGGAAGGCCTTGCCGCCAACCTGATCCGTGCGGCGGGCGGCGACCCCAAGGCGGCCCTGTCGGCGGTCGACGCCGAACTGGACAAGCTGCCGAAGGTGGAGGGCAGCGGCGCCGGTCAGCTATATCTGACGCCCGAACTCTCCCGCGTCTTCGAACAGGCGGAGAAGGTCGCCGAGAAGGCCGGCGACAGCTTCGTCACCGCCGAACGCATCCTGCTGGCGCTGGCCATGGCCGACGGCACCCCGTCCGGCAAGGCGTTGAAGTCCGCCGGCGTGACGCCGCAGGCGCTGAACACCGCCATCAACGACATCCGCAAGGGCCGCACCGCCGACAGCGCCAGCGCCGAGCAGGGCTATGACGCGCTGAAGAAGTACGCCCGCGACCTGACCGCCGCGGCGCGCGACGGCAAGCTCGACCCCGTGATCGGCCGCGACGAGGAAATCCGCCGCACCATCCAGGTCCTGGCGCGCCGCACC
Organism: Azospirillum oryzae; assembly: GCF_008364795.1. Lineage (GTDB taxonomy): Bacteria > Pseudomonadota > Alphaproteobacteria > Azospirillales > Azospirillaceae > Azospirillum > Azospirillum oryzae. The sequence continues at coordinate 11,409 of NZ_VTTM01000002.1, forward strand.
AAGAACAACCCCGTGCTGATCGGCGAGCCCGGCGTCGGCAAGACCGCCATCGTCGAGGGGCTGGCCCAGCGCATCGTCAAGGGCGACGTGCCGGAAGGCCTGAAGAACAAGCAGCTGCTGTCGCTCGACCTCGGCGCTCTGGTGGCCGGCGCCAAGTACCGCGGCGAGTTCGAGGAGCGGCTGAAGGCCGTGCTGTCGGAAATCCAGGCGGCGGCCGGCGAGATCGTCGTCTTCATCGACGAACTGCACACGCTGGTCGGCGCCGGCAAGTCCGATGGCGCGATGGACGCCTCCAACATGCTGAAGCCGGCGCTGGCTAGAGGCGAGCTGCACTGCGTCGGCGCCACCACGCTGGACGAGTTCCGCAAATACATCGAGAAGGACGCGGCGCTGGCCCGGCGCTTCCAGCCGGTCTTCGTGTCGGAGCCGACGGTGGAGGACACCATCTCCATCCTGCGCGGCCTGAAGGAGCGCTATGAGGTCCACCATGGCGTGCGCATCACCGACAGCGCCATCGTCTCGGCGGCGACCCTGTCCAACCGATACATCACCGACCGCTTCCTGCCCGACAAGGCGATCGACCTGATCGACGAGGCGGCGAGCCGCCTGCGCATGGCGGTGGACAGCAAGCCTGAGGCCATCGACGAGCTGGACCGCCGCATCATCCAGCTGAAGATCGAGCGCGAAGCGCTGAAGCGCGAGCAGGATGCCGCGTCGCGCGACCGGCTGACCAACCTGGAGCGCGAGCTGTCCGACCTGGAGCAGGAATCGGCCGAGCTGACCGCCAAGTGGCAGGCCGAGAAGGACCAGCTCCAGGGCGCGCAGAAGATCAAGGAGGATCTGGAGAAGGCCCGCACCGAACTGGAGACTTCGCAGCGTGACGGCAACTGGGGCCGTGCGGGCGAACTGGCCTATGGCGTCATTCCGGGCCTGGAGAAGGCCTTGAAGGATGCCGAGGAGCATGCCAGCAGCCGCATGCTGAACGAGGAGGTCCGCGACAGCGACATCGCCGCGGTGGTCAGCCGCTGGACCGGCGTGCCGGTCGACAAGATGCTGGCCGGCGAGCGCGAGAAGCTGCTGGCGATGGAAGAGAAGCTGCGCGGCCGGGTCATCGGCCAGGACGAGGCCATCGTCGCCGTGTCCAACGCCGTGCGCCGGGCACGGGCCGGGTTGCAGGACCCGAACCGTCCGATCGGCTCCTTCCTGTTCCTCGGTCCGACCGGCGTCGGCAAGACCGAGCTGACCAAGGCGCTGGCCGAGTTCCTGTTCGACGACGAGACGGCGATGGTCCGGCTCGACATGTCGGAATACATGGAAAAGCACTCCGTCGCCCGCATGATCGGCGCGCCTCCGGGCTATGTCGGCTATGAGGAAGGAGGGGCGCTGACCGAGGCGGTGCGCCGCCGGCCCTATCAGGTCGTGCTGTTCGACGAGGTGGAGAAGGCCCACCCCGACGTCTTCAACGTGCTGCTGCAGGTGCTGGACGATGGCAGGCTGACCGACGGGCAGGGCCGCACGGTCGATTTCCGCAACGTCGTCATCATCATGACCTCCAACCTCGGCTCGCAGGCGCTGGCCGAGCAGCCGGAGGGCGAGGACAGCAGCGCGGTCCGTGATGAGGTGATGGAAGCCGTCCGCGCCCATTTCCGGCCGGAGTTCCTGAACCGCCTGGACGAGATCCTGCTGTTCCACCGGCTCGACCGCCGGCATATGGGCGGCATCGTCAAAATCCAGCTCGGCCGCCTGACCAAGATGCTCGCCGACCGCGAGATCACGCTGACGGTGGACGAGGCCGCGACCGAATGGCTGGCCGAGGCCGGCTACGATCCGGTGTACGGCGCCCGTCCGCTGAAGCGGGTCATCCAGCGCGAACTGCAGAACCCGATGGCGACCCTGATCCTGGAAGGCCGCATCAAGGACGGCCAGACGGTGGCGGTCGGGGCGGAAGGCGGCTCCCTGACCATCGACGGCCAGCCGGTGAGCGGGCTGGTCCGCAAGGGCTGACGTCTGTGCCGGCCGCATTGCACCGATGACTGCGATGCGGCTTTGTCGGGTGGCTGAACTGTGCGTATGATCGGCGGAACTGTTTAACATATCGAACAGTTTCCGCCGATCCTTCGCGGACGGCGGGCAGTGCCCCCGAACGCCCGAACAGGAAGCCCAGTTCCATGACCGCTCCCGTCAGCACCGCCGGCAATTCCGCCGCCAGCCGCGACAAGGCCTTCGTCCTCCATCCCTACACCAACCTGGATGTCCACGAGACGCAGGGGCCGATGATCATCGAGCGCGGCGAAGGCATCCGCGTCTTCGACGACGGCGGCCGGGATTACATCGAGGGAATGGCCAGCCTGTGGTGCGTCTCGCTCGGCTGGGGGGAGGAGCGGCTGGTCCAGGCGGCGACCAAGCAGATGCGGCAGCTGTCGACCTATCACATCTTCGGCCACAAGTCGCACGAACCGGGCATCGATCTGGCGGAAAAGCTGATCGGGCTGGCGCCGGTGCCGATGTCCAAGGTCTTCTTCGCCAATTCAGGCTCGGAAGCCAACGACACCGCGATCAAGCTGATCTGGTACTACAACAACGCGCTCGGCCGGCCGGAGAAGAAGAAGATCCTCTCGCGCCAGCGCGCCTATCACGGCGTGACGGTGGCGACCGCCAGCCTGACCGGGCTGCCCAACAACCACCGCGACTTCGACCTGCCGATCGCCCGCATCATCCATGGCGATTGCCCGCACCATTACCGCAACGCGCTTGAGGGCGAGAGCGAGGAGGCCTTCGCCACCCGCCTCGCCGAACAGCTGGAGGCGCTGATCCTGGCCGAGGGGCCGGACACCATCGCCGCCATGTTCGCCGAGCCGGTGATGGGCGCCGGCGGTGTCGTGGTGCCGCCCGCGACCTATTTCGCCAAGATCCAGCCGGTGTTGAAGAAATACGACATCCTGCTGGTCGCCGACGAGGTGATCTGCGGCTTCGGCCGCACCGGCAATTTCTGGGGCAGCCAGACCATGGGCATGCAGCCGGACATCCTGACCTGCGCCAAGCAGCTGTCGTCCGGCTATCTGCCGATCTCCGCCGTCATGGTCACGGACGCGATCTATCGCGCCTGCGTCGAGGAGAGCCGGAAGATCGGCACCTTCGGCCACGGCTACACCTACTCCGCCCATCCGGTGGCGGCGGCGGTGGCGCTGGAGACGCTGAACATCTACGAGGAACGCGACATCGTCGGCCATGTCCGCTCGGTCGCCCCGGCCTTCCAGTCGCGGCTGAAGGCGCTGGCCGGGCATCCGCTGGTCGGCGAGGCCCGCGGCATCGGCCTGATCGGCGCGCTGGAACTGGTGGCCGACAAGGCGACCAAGGCCCCGTTCGACCCGCCCGGCCGCGCCGGCGCGCTGGTCAATGGTCTGGCCCAGGACAACGGTCTGATCGTCCGCGCCATGGGCGATTCCATCGCGCTCTGCCCGCCGCTGGTGATCTCCGAGGCGGAGATCCACGAGACCTTCGACCGCCTGACCAAGGCGCTCGACGGCGCGGTGCCGGTTCTGCGGGGGTAAGGGCGGGGGTAAGCATCTGCGGAGGGGGTTGGGACGTCGCGCCCTATCCCCGCCGCAGATGCATCTTGCCCAGGCCGCCCAGCGCGTCGAACAGCTGGCGGAACTGGACCAGGAACTGGTCCCAGGTGACCTTCGTGGTCGGTTCGATGGCGGCGTGCAGGGCGCCCAGGCTGGTCTTGCCGTCGATCCGCGACAGGATCGGGCCGGCCAGCCGGGGCAGGGGCAGCGCCACCACGCTGCCCATCAGGTCGAACTCCAGGCTGCCGCCCGGCGGCACCGCCTTCGCAACGGTCTTGCCGTCGATGTCGCGCAGGACCGGCACCACGTCGGGCTCGTTCGGCTGGATGCGGGCGCCGTCGAGATCGGCGGGGCGCAGCAGATAGGCGATGTGCTTGGTGAAGGCGCCGGTGATGCGCTCGGTCCAGGCGGCGCGCTCCAGCATGTTCAACCCCGCCAGCCGCTTCAGGATGCGGGCGTCCTTGACCCACAGCGACGGCTCGTAGCGCAGCGGGTCGATCAGCGTCGCGATGGCGAGGCCGGCGCTGTCGGCCAGTTCCGCCAACTGCGGCACGCTGTAGGGGCGGTCGCAGCTGTGCAGCAGCAGGTCGTAGAGGTTGGCGTCGGCCAGCCGGTGGTCGCTGATGTGCGGATTGTTCAACAGCCAGTTGGTCGGCGGCAGCGCCTGGATCAGCCGGCGGGCCAGCGCCACTTTCTCGGCCGGCGGCAACCCGTCGGTCATGCCGCGCAGCGCCTCCTGCATCGGATAGACGCCGGTGCGGCCATAGGGGGCGTAGACCATGACGCCGATGCCGCCGCCGGGTGCCAGCGCGCCGGCCAGCGAGCGCAGGCCGGCCGACGGGTCGTCCAGATGGTGCAGCACGCCGCAGCAGTCGATGTAGTCGAATGGTCCGGCGTCCGACACGATCCCGTCGAGTTCAAGCAGGGAGCCACGGCGGAAGTCGATGTTGGTCAGGCCGCGCGCCTTGGCCCGCGCCTCGGCGACGGCGCGGCTGGCGTCGGACAGGTCGATGTAGGTGATACGGCCGGGATTGCCGGCGTCGGCCATCTGCTGCGCCAGCATGACGGTGCCGTCCCCCGTGCCGCCGCCGGCCACCAGCACGCGCAGCGGCTTGCCATGGTCGATCCGGCCGCCGAAGACATGCTGGACCAGTTCGTCCAGATGGCTGGGCGAGCCGGTGACCAGCCGTTCGGCCTCGTCGGCCGGGTTGCGCGCCGGGTAGGGGTAGGCTTCGTACTGGGCGCGCAGGTCGTCGATGCTCATGGGGGACTGCTCATAAGGGACGGGCGCGGCGACCATAGCACCGTGCCTGCCCAATCGCAGCCGTTCGGTGGCGGAGGACTCGGCCGATCTCAGTCCGCCAGCGGAACGCAGATCTCGGTCAGCCACTCGGCCGGCGGCAAGGCGCGGGGGTTGTTGAGATATTCCTCGTAGCAGGGGGTGTTGCCGGGTGTATGGCCGCTGTTGGGCAGCCACTCGCCGTAGAGCCAGCGATAGACCGCGCCCAGTTCGGCATAGGGGCCCCGATGCCGCACCACCGCATGACGCCCGCCGGGGATGTCCACCACGCGGATCGCCCCGTCCTCCACGACACCCAGGTTCAGCATCAGCCCGGCGAAGGAGCGCAGTTCCTCCGGCTTCACCGATTCGGGGTCGTCGTAATAGATGGCGAAGCTGCGGGTGCCCGGACCGGCCAGCCCCTGCTTGGATGCCCAGGCAAAGAGCCGGTCGAAGCTGACGCCTATGGTCATGTAGGGGCCGGTGTGCGGCAGCCCGACGATGCGATAGGCGGGAAGATCGCGGATTTCGACCTCGTGCATGCTGTCCTCCATTCGATGGGTGGCCAATCGATGGCCGGCTGGGACTGGAGGATTGATCCGACCGCGCTTGCGGTAGGCGGCCGGCGTCACGCCATAGCTTTGCCCGAAGGCGCGGGTGAAGGCCTCGACGCTGCCATAACCCGCCCGCCGGGCGATGGTCGGCATGGCGATGCTGTCGCGCACCAGATCTCCCGCCGCCCGGTGCAGGCGCAGCCGGCGCAGGGTTTCCGCCGCCGTCTCGCCGGTGATCGCCCGGTAGACGCGGTGGAAGTGATAGGGCGAGAAGCAGGCGACCTCCGCCAGCCGGTCGAGGTCGAGCGGTTCGTCCAGATGGATGGCGATAAAGGCCACCACCCGTTCGATCCGGTCGCCGTAATCGAGCCGCGTACCGGGCTTTGCCGCAACCGCGGAACACGGCACGGGCCAAGCTGCCATTGCGTCGGCGGAGATGCTGTCGTTGGTCATGGCGTGACGTCCTCCAGTCCCGCCGATGCTAGCCGGCAACCGCTTGATCGCGCTTGCGGAGTTAAGCCGCCGGCCAGCCCGTCGCCGCGCGCACTTCGCCCACCCGCGCGCCGGCGCGGTTCAGCAGCGGCGCGGTCAGCAGGTCCGGCACGCGCGCCCATTGGGCGTCGGTCAGCGCCCGGGTCGAGCGGACCAGGGCCGCCAGCGCCACCTCGCGGGCGCGGGCGGCGCCGTCCTCGATCTTCAGCGCGATGCCGATGCCTTGCTCCGGGATCACGGCACAGCCAACCCCCTCGGCCCCGCCCTTGATCAGAACGGCGCCGCCGGCCGCCTCCATCAGTGCGGTGTCGAAGCTGCCGGTACCGCCGATCAGGAAGGGGTGCTTGCCCCAGGCGGCGGCGATGCGGGTGACCGCCTCGGCCCGCGCGTCCGGCAGGTCGACCGGGTCCGCGATGCGGGCCATGGCATAGGCGATGGCGCCCAGCGGCATGCCGATGGTGGGGATGGAACAGCCATCGACGCCCCAGGGCGCGCCGAACAGGTCCTGGCCGGTCATCTGCTCCATCACGCCAAGGATGCGCTGCTGTACCGGGTGTTCATAGCGGACGTAGCCCTTCAGCCGCTCGCCCTTGTGCTTGGCGGTGGTCAGGAAACCGCTGTGCTTGCCGGAGCAGTTGTTGTGGAAGGCGGTCGGCGCCTCGCCGCGGCGGACCAGATCCTCGGCGGTGGCGGGATCGTAGGGGATCTGCGCGCCGCATTCGTAATCGTCCAGCGTCAGCCCGACCCGTTCGGCCCAGGAGCGCGCCAGTTCGGTATGCCGGGCCTCGCCATTGTGGGAGGAGCAGGCGAGCGCCAGTTCCTCGTCCCCCAGTCCGAAGGCGTCGAGCGCGCCGCTTTCCACCAGCGGGATCGCCTGAAGCGACTTGATGGCGGAGCGCGGGTAGACGGGGGCGTCGATGTCGCCCCAGCGCGCCAGCACATGGCCGCCGGCATCGACGATGCAGGCGCGGGCGCGGTGGACCGACTCCACCAGGCTGCCGCGCGTCACCTCGACGACGATCGGGCTTTCCGCCGGGCCGGAGAGGTCGGCGCGGCCTTCCGACGGCTGATGATGCGCATGGCCGTGGTTGTGATCGCCGCCGCAGCAGGAGGAGGAATGGCCGTGGGGGTGTTTGGGGGTATGGTCTTGGCTCATGCCGGCAAGCTTGCCTCGGGCGGGCAGCGGCGGCAAGCTCCCGCCCGGTCATATCCTTACCTGGAGCAGCGGGTTCTTCATGCGTGGCTATTTCGGAATTGGGGTGGAGCGGATCAGCAAGCCGGGCAATGTCGGCAACCTGATGCGCACCGCCCATGCCTTCGGCGCCTCCTTCTTCTTCGCCATCGATCCGGAACCGGATCTGCGGGAAACGAAGCTGGTCGACACCTCGGGCGCCACGCTGCACCTGCCGCTCTATATCCACGAGCGGGTCGCCGACTTCACCCTGCCCAGGGACTGCATGCTGGTCGGGGTGGAACTGACCGACGACGCGGTGGAACTGCCGAGCTTCCGCCACCCGTCGCGCGCCGCCTATGTGCTGGGGCCGGAGCGCGACAGCCTGTCTCCCGCCCTGCTGGCGCGCTGCGACCATGTGGTGAAGATCCCGATGTCCTTCTGCATCAATGTCGGCGTTGCCGGGGCGCTGGTGATGTATGACCGCATGATCTCGCTCGGCCGCTTCGCCGAGCGCCCGGTCCGCCCCGGTGGCCCGCTGGAGGCGCCGGCCCAGCACCGGCACGGCCGCCAGATCATGCGCAACGCCGACCGCCGCCGCCGCATCCGTGGAGAGCAAAAGCCGGTTGCGGACGACAGCGACGAGTAAGGGCGGCGACGAGTGAAGACGGCTCAGAGCGGCAGCGGATCGTCCCCGGCGACGGCGCAGATCCGCTGCACCACCGCGGGCTTGGGTGCCGACACCTCGCCCTGTTCGAAGGCCACCACCTGAAGCCTGCCGCGCACGGCCTCCAGCAACTCGCCCCGGCGCAGCAGGAAGTCTGGGGAGGAGGGGCGGCCGAAGCGGGCGTTTCCGTCGGCGAAGGTCTCGTAGATCAGAACGCCGCCCGGCTCCAGCGCCGCCAGTAGGGCGGGGAGGAGCGGGCGGTGCAGGTAGTTGGTGACGACGATCCCGGCGAAGCGGGCGTCGGCGGGCAGGGGGCCGATGCGGCCTGCCGGATCGCCGGTTTCCAAATCGGCCTGGATCAGGGTGACGCCGGCGGTGCCCTCCAGGTCGGCGACGCCGCCGAGGTCGCGGTCCAGCCCGACCACCGGATGGCCGTGCCGGTGGAACAGCCGCAGATGCCGCCCGCCGCCGCAGGCGAGGTCGAGCACCGGGCCGTCCGCGCGCACCAGCGGAGCGAATCGCTCCACCCAGGCGGAGGGCGGCGACTGCGGATGCGGTGTCGGCATGGAGGATTTTCCTTTTCCAGACTTCTTTTCGACGGCCGCGGGAACGATATCACAGGAGGTACGCGCGACCGGCCCGTCCGATGTTTGACGGCGCGGCCCGGCCGTGCTGAATTAGGGCGCTTCCCGAGTCGCGCCGCAACCCGGATCGGCGTGCCCGGGCCTGATTTTCCTGCTGCGGGTTAGTTTGGGGCTTGTGGGGATATGATCCTCTTCGCGTTGAGATGCTCGGCAGACCACCAGTTCGAGGCGTGGTTCCGCAACGGTGCCGCCTATGACGAACAGGCGGCGGCGCACCAGATCGCCTGCCCGATCTGCGGCGACACCGTCGTCGGCAAGGCGCCGATGGCTCCGCGCATCGCCAAGGGCGTCGCCAGGGCCGCCGACCGCGCCCGCGAACAGGCCGAAGCGGTGGCGGCGAATGCCCCGCCGTCCGCTGTCCCGGCTGCCCCGTCCAATGCCGCGCCCGCGGCCCTTCCCGCGCCGATCCCCGCACCCGTCCCTCTGCCGAACGCCGCCGACGTCGTCGCCGCCCTGCCGCCCAGCCTGAACGATGCCCAGCGCGAGGCGGTGGCGGAGGTGATGAGGCAGCTGACCGAGGTGCGGCGCAGCGTGGAAAAGAACTGCGACTATGTCGGCGACCGCTTCGCCGAGGAGGCGCGGCGCATCCATTACGGCGAGACCGACCCCCGCGGCATCTATGGCGAGGCGTCGGACGACGAGGTCGCCGAACTGCACGAGGAGGGTGTGACATTTCACCGCATTCCGTGGATCCCACGGAGCGACTCCTGAGGAGTCCGGGGCCGTGCAGGATGCGGCGACGCCACTGATTCCGAACGAAACCATTTGAAAAACTGACTGTTTGAAAGGCGCGCCCGGTAACGGGGGCGCCTTTCTCGTATGCAGCCGCTGCGCTGCCGGGGCCTGTGTTTCCCGGCGATCGTCCCTGACCGGCGCGCCGCCCCATCGACCAAGGTAGGGGGTGCGCCAAACAATGATCTGTATCAAACAATTGGGCAGGTCAAGGGCGTACGAATTACGGGAAGAAACCCGGACGCGACCGCCCGGACGGCAAATGCCGGAATGTTCCGCAGACGGTGTCTGAAGGACAGCCGGGCAATCGCCGGCACTCGATGAGGGGACGCACATGAATCAAAACGCACAACGGATTGTGAACAATCCGAAGTTCCAGGAGCTGGTGGCGAAACGGTCCGCCTTCGCCTGGACTTTGTCGATTGCCATGCTGGTCATTTATTTCGGTTTCATCCTGCTGGTGGCGTTCGGGAAGTCGTTCCTGGGCACGCCGATCGGCTCCGGCGTCACGACCTGGGGCATTCCCGTCGGTGTCTTCACCATCGTGTCCGCCTTCATCCTGACCGGCATCTACGTCTACCGGGCGAACGGCGAATTCGACGAGCTGAACCGCCAGATCCTGGAGGAATCGAAGTGATGCGCGCCGCCACCACCCGTCTTACCGCTGCCGCCGCCGCTGCGGCTGGTGTGCTGGTTCCCGCCTACGGCTATGCCGACGCCATCGGCGGCGCCGTGCAGAAGCAGGCGACGAACTGGTCCGCCATCGTCATGTTCCTGATTTTCGTGCTGCTCACGCTGGGCATCACCTTCTGGGCCGCCCGCCGTACCAAGTCGGCCAAGGACTTCTACGCCGCCGGCGGCGGCATCACCGGCTTCCAGAACGGCCTCGCCATCGCCGGCGACTACATGTCGGCCGCGTCCTTCCTCGGCATTGCCGGTCTGGTCTACGCGTCGGGCTTCGACGGGCTGATCTATTCGGTGGGTTGGCTGGTCGGCTGGCCGATCGTACTGTTCCTGATCGCTGAACGGCTGCGCAACCTCGGCAAATACACCTTCGCCGACGTCGCCTCCTACCGCTTCCAGCAGACGCCGATCCGCACCCTGTCGGCCTGCGGCTCGCTGGCGACCGTCACCTTCTACCTGATTGCCCAGATGGTGGGCGCCGGCAAGCTGATCCAGCTGCTGTTCGGCCTCGACTATCTGGTCGCCGTCATCATCGTCGGCGTGCTGATGATCGGCTACGTCACCTTCGGCGGCATGCTGGCGACCACCTGGGTGCAGATCATCAAGGCGGTGATGCTGCTGTCCGGCGCCTCCTTCATGGCCTTCATGATCCTGGCCAAGTTCGGCTTCAGCCCCGAGGCGATGTTCAAGGCCGCCGTCGAACTCCACCCGAAGGGTCTGGCGATCATGTCGCCGGGCGCGCTCGTCACCGATCCGGTCTCGGCGATCTCGCTGGGCATGGCGTTGATGTTCGGCACCGCCGGCCTGCCGCACATCCTGATGCGCTTCTTCACCGTCGCCGACGCCAAGGAAGCCCGCAAGTCGGTCTTCTACGCCACCGGCTTCATCGGCTACTTCTACATCCTGACCTTCATCATCGGCTTCGGCGCCATCCTGATGATCCTGGCCCCCGACGCCACCGGCGCCTATCCCTTCCTGACGGCGGCCCCGGCGGCCGGCGCCAAGGCGGTGATCGCCAACGTCATCGGCGGCACCAACATGGCGGCCATCCACACCGCCCATGCGGTCGGCGGCGACCTGTTCTACGGCTTCATCTCGGCGGTCGCCTTCGCCACCATCCTGGCGGTGGTCGCCGGTCTGACGCTGGCCGGCGCCTCGGCGGTCTCCCATGACCTCTACGCCTCGGTCTTCGCCAAGGGCCGCGCCAACGAGGCCGACGAAATCCGCGTGTCGAAGATCACCACCGTCGCCATCGGCATCCTGTCGATCGTGCTGGGCATCGCCTTCGAAAACCAGAACGTCGCCTTCATGGTCGGTCTGGCCTTCGTCATCGCCGCCTCGGCCAACTTCCCGATCCTGCTGATGTCGATGTTCTGGGGCAAGATGACCACCCGCGGTGCGGTTCTGGGCGGTGGCCTGGGCCTGATCTCGGCGATCGTCCTGCTGGTGCTGGGCCCGACCGTGTGGAAGGCCGTGCTGGGCAACCCGGCCGCCATCTTCCCGTACGACAACCCTGGCCTCTTCTCCATCACGCTGTCCTTCGTCGGTATCTGGTTCTTCTCGATCACCGACAACAGCGCGCAGGCCCAGAAGGAGCGCAAGGACTTCGAAGCCCAGTACATCCGGTCGCAGACCGGCCTGGGTGCCGAGGGTGCCTCCGCCCACTAACAAGACGGCCCACCAACAAGACCGCTCATCAAACAAGAGCGAAGGAAGGGATCGCGTCTCGCACCGCATCCCTTCCCCCCTCGGGCAAGCCTGAACCCGGGGGACCAAGACCGGGCGGTGACCGAACCACGCCGCCAAATGTCGCACCCGCTTCCGGCCTCGTGCCCGGCGGGTGTATCCTGAAAAGCGCCTCCGGACCCGATCCGGGGGCGCTTTTTTCATGATCAGCCATCTCCCGACCCTGCCATCTCCCGACGGAGTCCGCCCGTGCAGCATGCGATGCCGACCGCTTCTCCGGACTTCGATTTCGGGCGTCCGCCCTTCGACCTGCTGACGGAGGGGCAGCGCGCGGCGCTGGCCGGCGCGCTCGACATCGCGCTCTATCCGCGCGACACCGTCATTCTCAGCCGGGAGGAGCCGGCCGACGCGCTGTATGTCGTGTTGCGCGGCACCGTGCAGGAACGCCGCGGCGGCGAGGTGGCGGCGGTCCATGGTCCGGGCGACCGGTTCGGCCTGCAGGCGCTGTATGCCACCGCGGGCGGCGGAGCCGGCATCACCGGCGCCCGCCGCTTCGTCGCGGCGGAGGAGTGTGCCTGCCACCTGATCCCGCGCGCGGCGCTGGAGGCGCTGGCCGCCGAGAACCCGGCGTTCGGCGCCGCCATTCTCGGCGATTTCGCGCAGCGCATGCGCGATCTGGCCGCCTTGCGCTCCAACCGCGAGATGGCGGCGCTGACCATGGCGCGCATCCGGCAGGCCTATCTTCACCCGCCGCTGTTCGTCGACGCCGCCGCCAGCCTGCGCGACGCGGCCGAGGCGATGAGGCAGAACCGCGCCAGCAGCGTCCTGGTGCGCGGCGCGGATGGGGCCATGGGCGGCACCACCGGCATCCTGACCGGCACCGACCTGCGCGATCTGGTGGTGCTGGACGGCCGGCCGGTGACCGACCCGGTCGGGCCGCTCGCCCGCTACGGTCTGCTGACGCTGGACCGCGACGATCTGCTGTTCAACGCGCTGGTGCTGATGACCAAGCATGCGGTGCGCCGCATCGTGGTGACGGAGAATGGCGCCATCGTCGGGCTGTTGGGGCAAAGCGACCTGCTGGCGGTGCTGTCCAACCATTCCCAGGTCATCGGCTTGCAGGTGGAGCATGCCACCGATCCCGCCGACCTGCGCCGGGCCAGCCGCTCCATCGTCGAGCTGATCCGCACCCTGCACGCCACCGGCGTGAAGGTCGCCTTCATCGCCGATCTGGTGACCGAACTGAACCGCCGCATCTTCCGCAAGCTGTTCGAACTGCTGGCCCCGCCGGAGCTTCTGGCCAACAGCTGCCTGATCGTGATGGGCAGCGAGGGGCGCGGCGAACAGCTGCTGAAGACCGACCAGGACAACGGCCTGATCCTGCGCGACGGCTTCGACTGCCCCGATCTGCCGCGGATCGCCGCCGACTTCACCCGCCATCTGGTCGAGTTCGGCTATCCGCCCTGTCCCGGCAACATCATGGTCTCCAACCCGGAGTGGACCCGGCCGCTCGCCGGCTACAAGGACGCGCTGTTCAACTGGGTCCACCGCCCTGACGAGGCGGCGCAGATGAACCTCGCCATCTTCTACGACGCCGCTCCGGTGGCCGGCGACGCCACCCTGCTGGCCGAGGCGAAGGACTATCTGCTGAGCCGCCTGCAGGACAACCAGATGTTCTTCACCCAATTCGCCCGGCCGACCCTGTCCTTCGACACGCCGAGCGGCCTGTTCGCATCCTTGTTCGAACGGCGCCGGGCGGAGCCGGTCGACATCAAGAAGGCCGGCATCTTCCCCATCGTCCATGGCGTGCGCGCGCTGGCGCTGGAAAAGCACCGGGCGGAGACCAACACGGTGGAGCGCATCCAGGTGCTGGCCGAACTGGGGGCGCTGGACCGCAAGATGGCCGCCGATCTGGTGGAGGCCTTCACAATCCTGTCGACCATCCGCCTGAAGGCGCGCGTCGATCTGCCGGAAGAAAATGAAGGAGGGGAGGAGGGGGCGGAACTGGCGATCGACAACCTCGTCCACCCCGACCGGCTGGGCAAGTTGGACCGCGACCAGTTCAAGGACTGCCTGGCGCTGGTGAAAAGCTTCAAGGAGCTGATCGCCCACCATTTCCGCCTGAATCATTGAGGCGGCGACGATGGGATATCCCGATCACGGCGACACCGACCGCAGGGAACGCGTGGCGATCCATTGCGAGGCGACCAGCTTCGATCCGGAGGCCGCAACGCCTCTGGCCTTCGCCGCCATCCGCATCCGCGGCCCCCGCATCCTGACCGGAAGCGCGCTGCTGCTCCATCCCGGCAGCGACACCGGCCTTGCGGAGGCCGGCGACCTGCTGCACGCCTTCATCGGCGACCGTCCGCTGGTGGGTTATTATCTCGACTTCTCCGTCGCCATGGCGGAGCGCCTGACCGGGCGGCCGCTGTCGGACGAGCGGACGGAGGTGTCCAGCCTTTATTACGCCCGAAAGATCCGCAGCATGTCCAAACAGGCGGTCGATCTGCGGCTGGACAGCATGATCCGCGACCTCGACCTGCCGGTCCGGCCCGACGACGCCTTCGGCATCGCGCTGACCGCCGCCATGGCGTGGCTTCGGCTGACGCAGGACGGGCGCTGAGGGGCCGGAGACTGGGAAATCAGTACCCGATGCGCTCCACCGCAACGTCGCGATCGTGGGTCAGCGACGGGACCATGCCACGGGCCTCCGCCACGCGGTCGAGGTCGAGGTCGGCGGTGATGAAGCCGACATCGGTGCCGGCGTCGGCCAGCACCTCGCCCCAGGGGGCGATCAGCAGGGAATGGCCGTAGGTCTGGCGGCCCTGGTCGTGGCTGCCGGTCTGGGCCGGGGCGACGACGAAGCAGCCGGTCTCGATGGCGCGGGCGCGCAGCAGCGTGTGCCAGTGGGCGCGGCCGGTCGGCACGGTGAAGGCGGCCGGCACCGTCAGGATCGACGCCCCCGCCTGGGCCAGCGCCCGGTACAGATAGGCGAAGCGCACGTCGTAGCAGACGGTCATGCCGATGCCGCCCCACGGGCTGGCCGCCACCACCGCCCGCCCGCCCGGCTGGAAGGTGGCCGACTCGCGGTAGGATTCGCCGTCCTTCAGCGTGACGTCGAACATGTGGATCTTGTCGTAGGAGGCGACGACCCCGCCATTCGCGTCGAACAGATAGCTGCGGTTGGCGGCGCGCCCGTCGTCGAGCAGGACATGCAGGGTGCCGCCGAGAATCCAGGCTCCGGTCTCCCGCGCCAGATCGGCGAAGAAGGGGATGCCGGGATGCTCCGACTCGGTGCGGACGCGCTCCATGGTCTTGGCGCGGCCCTGGACGATCCAGCCGACATTCTCCGGCAGGGCGATGAAATCCGCCCCGGCGTCGCGAGCGCGGCGGACGAGGTCGCCCGCCGCCCGCAGGTTCGGCTCAAGCTCCGTGCCCGCATTCACCTGGACGCAGGCAGCCTTGAGAATGCCAGTCGCGCCGCCGCTCATGCGGCGATGCCGAGCAGGGGGTCGAGCTTGCCGGCGCGGTCCAGCGCGTGGATATCGTCGCTGCCGCCATACGGCTTCCCGTCGATGAAGATCTGCGGGACGGTGGTCCGGCCCTCCGACCGCTCGATCATCTCGCTGCGGCGGCCCGGATGGGCGTAGAGGTCGATTTCCTCGTATTTCACGCCCTTGCCGTCGAGCAGGCTCTTGGCCCGCATGCAGTAGGGACAGAAGGGCGTGGTGTAGATGACGACGTCGGCCATGCCACTGGGCTCCTGTTGCAGGTGTAGAAATTATAGGATCAACCTGCGGGAGGCGCCAGACGTTGCAACCCGCGCCGAACGCCGGTCAGCGTCGCCGGGCATGCCCCTTTTCAAGCGTCAGCGATGCACCACGCGCGCCAGCGTCAGCACGTCGACCCGGGCCGCCCCGGCGCGCAGCAGGACCCGCGCGCATTCCGCCAGCGTCGCCCCGGTGGTCATCACGTCGTCGACGATCACCAGCCGCTGACCAGTCACCGACTGTCCCGGCCGCAGGCGGAAGGCGCCCTTGACGTTGCGATGGCGCCCCTGGCGGTCCAGCCCGCCCTGGGTCGGAGTGGATCGGCGGCGTTGCAGCAGGTCGGGAGTGGCGGGAACGCCGCAGTGGCGCGACAGCGCCTGCGCCAGCAGCGCCGCCTGGTTGTAGCGGCGATGGAACAGGCGGGCGCGGTGCAGCGGCACCGGCAGCAGCCGGTCGGCATCCTCCAGCAACTCCCGACCGGCGCGGGCAAGCCAGACGCCGTAGGCCTTGGCGGCATGGATGCGGTCGCCATGCTTGAAGCCCAGCACCAGCGGGCGGCTGCCGTCGTCATAGGCCAGGACCGCTCGGGCGCGGGCGAAGGGGGGCGGGGAGGCCATGCAGGCGCCGCACAGCGTGCCCTCCTGCGCCTCGTATTCGAAGGGGAGTCCGCAGCAGGCGCACAGCGGCGGGGCGATGAAGCTCAGCTTGACCCAGCAGGCGGCGCACAGGCCGCCCTGACGGTCCACCGCCTCGCCGCAGCTGAGGCAGCGCGGCGGCAGCAGGGCGTCGAGCAGCAGGGTCGCCGCGCCGGCCGCTGTGCGGCCCAGTCCGGACAGGATCGCGGATGGCTGCATCGCTGTCGCCCCGGTCACTGCAGCATGGCGATGCGTTCGAATATCACGCCGGTGTAGTCGCGCAGCGCCAGATAGATCGCCGGGCCGGTGACGAACAGGATCACCAGCGTCGCGAAGAATTTCACATCCTGCTGCAGCGACGACTCGTTGATGTTGGTGGCACTCTGGAACAGCATCAGCCCGGCCGACAGCAGGGCGGTGATGCCCAGCGGCGGCAGCGAAATCTTCAGGATGACCATCAGCGCTTCGTGGCTGACGGCGATTGCTTCGTCGATG
This sequence comes from Azospirillum oryzae, assembly GCF_008364795.1. Lineage (GTDB taxonomy): Bacteria > Pseudomonadota > Alphaproteobacteria > Azospirillales > Azospirillaceae > Azospirillum > Azospirillum oryzae. The sequence goes on from NZ_VTTM01000002.1 coordinate 27,787, forward strand.
CCCATTCCAATGCCTGTGCGTGGGGTGGCGTGGCGAAGGTGAATTGAAGAAGGTATCTGGGCTGCGAGTGTAGCACGGTTGTCGTGCCGGCGGGCTGGGGTATAGTGCGGCCATGACAAGCCCCGACAGCATGACCGTCTTCGACCGCGCGCTGGTCCGCCGCCGCCGCGACCGCGCCGTCGCCGAATTCACCGATCACGCCTTCCTGTTCGAGGAGATCGCCGACCGCCTGGCCGACCGGCTGGAGGACGTGATCCGTCCCTTCCCGCTGGCGCTCGACGTCGGCTGCCACGACGGGGCGATGGGGCGCATCCTGAAAGGCCGCAAGGGGATCGAACGGCTGGTCGCCTGCGACCTGTCGCCGGACTTCGCGCGCGCCGCCGGCGGTCCGGGCAACCCCACCGTCGCGGCTGACGAGGAGTTCCTGCCCTTCGCCCCCGGCAGTTTCGATCTGGTGGTCAGCAATCTCAGCCTGCACTGGGTCAACGACCTGCCGGGTGCCCTGGTGCAGATCCGGCAGGCGCTGAAGCCGGATGGGTTCTTCTGCGCGTCGATGCTCGGCGGCCAGACGCTGGCCGAACTGCGCCGCTGCCTCTTCGAGGCGGAGATGGAGGTGTCGGGCGGCGTCTCCCCCCGCGTGTCGCCCTTCGCCGAGATCAAGGATGCCGGCGGGTTGCTGCAACGCGCCGGTTTCGCCCTGCCGGTGGTCGACAGCGACGTCATCACCGTCACCTATTCCGACGCCTTTGCCCTGATGCGCGAGCTGCGCGGCATGGGCGAGACCAACGCCGTGCTGGCGCGTCGCAAGGTTCCGGCAACCCGGTCCATGCTGTTCGACGCGGCCCAGCGCTATGCCCGGCTTTACGCCGAGCCGGACGGGCGGATTCCAGTGACCTTCGAGGTGCTCTATCTCGCCGGCTGGTCGCCGCATGAAAGCCAGCAGCAGCCGCTGAAGCCCGGCAGCGGACAGATCCCGCTGGGCGACGCGCTGAAGGGCAAGGGCCTGCATTGAGCCAGGAGGCTGGGGCCGGGGCTTACGCAACCAGCTTCCACGCCATCCAACCTAGAACCCCGGCGTTCACCAGCATGATCGCCGGGGCGACGCGGGCGACGGCGGTCCGCCAAGTGCGGCCGGCGATGTGGCCGGCCAGACCGACCGCCAGCAGGCTCGGCACCGTGCCGAGTGCGAAGGCGGCCATGCCGAGCGCGCCGGTCAGCGCGCTGCCGCTCGCCGCCGCCACCGCGATGGCGCCATAGAGCATCCCGCAGGGAATGAAGCCCAGCGCCACCCCCAGCCCATAGCCGCGCCAGCCGGTCGGGTTGCCGAACAGCGGCCGGGCAAGCCGGGACACCCGGTCGCCCCACCAGCGCTGCAGCCCGTTGCCGCCCAAGGACGGCATTCTGGGCAGCCAGGACAGGACGTTGCGCACGGCATAGCCGAGGAAGAACAGCGCCGCCAGCGCCAGCAGCGCCACCGACAGCCAGCGCAGGCCGGGCAGCGCCCCGACATGGCCGGCGACCGAGGCCGACAGCGCGCCGATCAGCGCATAGGTCGTCGCCCGGCCGGCATGGTAGGGCAGCACCGCCGCTCCGGTCAGGCGCCGGAACTCCGACATCGCCGACAGCGGCACCCGCTCCAGCCGGGCCGAGACCTGGGCCAGCACGAAGGGACCGCACATGCCGGTGCAATGGGTGGTGCCGCCGACCAGCCCGGCGGTCAGCAGGGCAAGCAACAGCCCGCCGTCGCGGTCGATGACCACGGCGCACTGGTTCAGTCCGGCGTCCAGCAGCGACAGCGCGTCCAAGGCAAGGCCTCTCCGGTTCGGGAACTTGGCGGCGATCATAGGGGGAGGGGGAGGGCGGCCCAATGACGTGCGTCAATGGTGGAGGCGCGCTTTCGGGGGTGTGGGGGAAAGCGACCGGGGATGGCTCCACCCCATTTTCCGTGTCGGTCGCTTAACCCCACACCCCTCACGCCAGCAGGCGGGCGATGGGCGGGCGGCTGGGGTGGAGGACGACGCCGTCGTCGGCCGGTTCGACCTTCGCATCCGGATAGGCGGCCAGCGCATATTGCAGGGCCTGGACGAAGCGCGGCTTGAAATGCTTCATCTGGTCGTAGCCGGCGCCGAACTGGGCATAGAGCGACGGCCAGGAGATCGGTTGCGGCCGGCTCAGCGAATGCAGACGGTAGGCCAGCCAGACATAGAGATCGAGGCTGAGCGAACGGTCCTTCAACTGCCGCACCGCCTCCTCCAGCAACGGCACCGGGTGGTCGCGCAGGGCCTGGAAGAAGGTCTCGTCCAACTGCACCACGTCGTTCCACAACGTGCCCTGGCGGTCGTCGCCGAGATCGTCGTGGAAGATCAGGCCGCGCTTGACGATGCCGCCCTTCTCGAACACGTCGGCGTCCTCGCCGTCCCAGAAGAACTTCAAGGTGCAGGCGGAAATGCGCAGCGACTGCTCGCGGAAGCCGCGGAAGGTCTCGCCGCCGACGCTGATCCCCATCCGGGTCAGCCAGTCGCGCATGGAGCGGCCCAGTTCAACCTCGCGGCGGCCGGTGCGCACCGCCTGGGTCTGCAGATAGATCAGGATCATGCGCGCCCGCGCGCCATAGGGCACGCCGAACAGCTTCATCTTGCCGTTCACCTTCAACCGGCCCGGTTCGACCAGCAGCGTCACCTGATGGCCGCGCTTTTCCCAGGGCACGTCGTCGGCCAGCTTCTTGTGCGGCAGGCTGGTCAGGCAGAAGCCGCTGTAGGTGATGCCGAGATGCTGGTTCTCGTCCGCCAGGATGTCGGCGGCGATGTCCACCAGCGTCCGCTCCTCCGGCCGGACCAGGGCGCGCGCCTTGTCCCGGCCATGTTCGATCACCAGCCTGTGTATGTCGCCCATGGCAGCCTCACCCGGATGTTGTGGCATCCTGGTGAGCGGCGGGCGGTGGAGTCAACGTGGGGTTAGGCGACCGTGCTAGTTGACGGTTAGTTGTTAGACTTATTAGTTGAGTCGCCGCTTATCCCCATGGGGAAAGCCCGAGTCGCGCCGCTTTTCCCCACTATTCCGACGCTTTTCCCCACGGGGGACGGGGTGGAAAAAGGGTGCCGGTCGCTTTTCCCCACGGCCCGCAAGCGGCGACTCGCGGTGGTTGCGGAGGGACTCGGGGGCAGCGGGGCGGTCGCTTAACCCCACGGGTGGGCGAATGGTTGGAGTGTTGGCTTCGAATGCCCCCACCCCAACCCTCCCCCGCTGGGCGGGGGAGGGGGACTGGAGCTTTGTTGACGTTCGGCGGCAGTCCCTCCCCCGCCCAGCTCTCGCACAAAGCTTTGCTTTGTGCTGACGCGGCAGGCGGACCGTAGGTCCGCTGAGAGCGGGGGAGGTTAGGTGGGGGCATCGAAGCTGACACTCCACCACCCGCTCAATGGCTCATCAGCACCGGAACGGTCATGTGCCGCAGCATGAAGCGGGTCATGCCGCCCAGCACCAGTTCACGGAAGCGGGAGCGGCCATAGGCGCCCATCACCAGCAGGTCGCAGCTTTCGTCGGCGGCCATGTTCAGCAGGGTGTCGCCGGGCTCCACCACGTCGGTGGCGACATGGGTGGCTTCCACGCGGCAGCCGTGGCGGGACAGGTGGCGGGCGATGTCGGCGCAAGGCTCGTCGCCCAGACCGTCCAGGCCGGGCTTCGGATTGGCGGCCATCACCACCACGCGCTTGGCGGTGGTCAGCAGGGGCAGGGCGTCGCCGACGGCGCGCGCCGCCTCGCGGCTGCCGTTCCAGCCGACCAGAACCCGCTCGCCGATGGTGGCGAAGCGGCCGGCATAGGGGACGACCAGAAGCGGCCGGCCGCATTCGAACAGAAGGTCGGCCGGCTGGGCGACGGGCTGGTCGCGGTCGCGCTCCGGATCGGGCTGGCCCACCACGATCAGGTCGGCATAACGGCCGCGCACCGCGGCGGTGATGGTCGGATCGCCTTCCTGCGCCAGCCATTCGGAGCGGTCGGTCAGGCCATGGAGGCGCATGGCGTCGTCGAAGACCGCCGCCATACGGTCCGTCTGGTCCTTGAGGCTCTGCCGGCGGCTTTCGCGCAGCTCCTGCGGGATTTCGGCTTCGATATAGCCGGGGAACACCATGTCGGTGAAGGCATAGAGCGCGGTCAGATGCGCATCGCACCGGGTCGCAAGCCGCGCCGCAAGGTCGAGACGTGCCGCGGACGCGGGCGTATCATCGACGACGACCAGGAAGTCCTTGAGAGCCATGGCGTAATTCCTGCCCAAATTGTGATCGTTGCCGTTATCGTCGGGGGGTGTACGACCATGCGGTGCCGATCGGGGCGACATCCCCAGCCGCGTTGGCCCCACTTGTATTGGCAGTATAAATCCGACCGGCCCAGCCGCCGCCTTTCCTTTCCAGGGCACAGCCATGTTCTCGCCGCGTTCCTGCACCGCACAAAAACGACCAGCGGTCGGACTTCCGGTCAAGGATGCAATCTCAGGCCGCAAGAGGTGTGACAAAGAACGGAGATAATTTCATCGTTCTTTCTCCACGGAACAGAAAACCCGGATTGTGTGCTGTGTTTCGCTGCAACCTCGGCTTGAATGAATACTATGATATGCCCATGATCATGCCCATGTGTCTCCGTTGCATCGCCTGTAGAAATGTCCAAGCTCTGTTGCACTATGGCAGCTTTGGTTTTGACGCGTGGGTGATACTTCGCGTAAGTGTTGGGTATCGATTTCCTGATGAGTACCCCGCTCTATCCTCGCCATGAGTCCAGATCCCCGAATCTCCGCGCTGGCCGACGCTTTATCGGGTGCCGCTTCCGGTGCGCCGGGGCTTGACGCCCTGCGTCAGATTCTCGACGCCATGACGGTGAAGGTCGCGTTGATGGACCCGCGGCGGCGGCACATCTACGCCAACCGCGCCTATCTGGAGATGATGGGGACGACGCTGGACAAGGCGGTCGGCGGCACCATCGGCGAACTTCTGGGGCAGGATCTCCTGCGCAACACGCAGGGTGCCGCCGAACGTGCGCTGGCGGGCGAGACGGTGCAGACCGAAGGCTGGATCACCCAGGCGGACGGCCAGCAGCGCTACGTGATGCGGCTGCACGCGCCGCACCGGGCCGAAGACGGCACCATCACCGGCTATTTCGTGATCCTGCAGGACATGACCGAGCGCCGGCAGGTGCAGGACGACCTGTTCCGCCTCGCCTACTACGACCCTGTGACCGGGCTCGCCAACCGCCTGATGCTGCTGAAGCACATGGCGGACTATCGCAATATGGGCGAGCCCTTCACGCTCGTCATCCTGGACATCGACCGCTTCGCCGAAATCCGCAGCAGCATGGGGCAGGGCTTCGCCAACGAGCTGCTGGACGGTCTGGCGCAGCGGATGGCGGCGCAGGCCGCCGCCTTCGACCTGATCGCGCGCGTCAGCGACCATGCCTTCGCCATGCTGGCGGGCGGCGTCTGCGACCGGCCGGCGCTGGAAAGCGCCGTCGAGGATCTGGCGGCGGTGGTGCGCTCCGCCCGCTCCAGCTCCGGCGGCACCGTGTTCCTGTCCGCCAGTATCGGCGTCGCCGTCTCGATGCCGACGCACGAGCGCCCCGACGACGTGCTGCGCGATGCCGAGATCGCCACCGCCCGCGCGCGCGAACAGGGTGGCGGCCGGCAGGCCTGGTTCGATCCGGCGATGCATTCCCATGTGGTCGAGCAGGTGCGCCTGGAACACGATCTGCGCGGTGCGCTGGACAGCGGCAGCGACCTGTGGGTCGCCTACCAGCCGATCGTGGAGATGGTGACCGGCGGTCTTGCGGGGTTCGAGGCGCTGATGCGCTGGACCCATCCCGAACGCGGCAACATTCCCCCCGGCATCTTCATCCCGATCGCCGAGAGCACCGGTCTGGTTGTATCGCTCGGCACCTGGGTCCTGCGGCAGGCCTGCCAGCAGATCGCGGACTGGCAGGACCGCCGCGAACCCGGTTCCGCCCCGCTGTTCATGAGCGTCAACCTGTCCAGCCACCAGCTGTCCGACCCCAACTTCGTCCAGGTCGTGCGCGAGGTTCTGCGCGAAACCGGGGTGGAGCCGTCCTGGATCAAGCTGGAGCTGACGGAAAGCGCCGTGATGGACAAGGCGGAACAGTCGATCCGCCTGCTGCGCGACCTGCGGGCGCTGGGCATCAAGCTGTCGATCGACGATTTCGGCACCGGCTATTCGTCGCTGTCCTACCTGCACAAGCTGCCGATCGACAGCCTGAAGGTCGACCGTTCCTTTGTCTCGGCCATGCACCAGTCGGAGGAAAACCGCGCCATCGTCCGCATCATCATGGACCTGGCGCGCCTGCTGGGGTTCGACGTGATCGCCGAGGGCATCGAGACCAGCGCCGACGCCAACCTGCTGCGCGCACTGGCCTGCGACTACGGCCAGGGCTACCACTTCGCCCGCCCGCTGCCGCCGGAAGAGGCGGGGAAGCTGGTCGGCGGGGAATTGCCGTGGCAGATGCCGCGGTGAAGGCGGCGGCCTGACGCCGCCGCCCCTCGGGCTCACTTCCCCCGGACGAACTTCGGCGTACCCGCCGCGCTGGGCAGCAGGCGGATGGCGTAGGGGCTGGTGCGCATCTGCGCCACCGCCTGGGCCGGGCCCGGCACGCTCTCGTGATAGCCGACGATCAGGTCGGCGCCCTTCTGCTGCACGCTGTCGATGGCGACGCCATAGCCGGCCGTATCGCGCGGCCCCAGGAAGACCGCCACCGCCATCCGGCCGCCGGGCAGAGAGGACGGGGCCGGCTCGCCGACCCGCGCCCACAGAGCCGACCATTCGCCGGCCTCGCGGGCGACGACATAGGCGCGTTCGGCGGCGCTGCTGTGGTCGCCTTGCCACCCTGTCCCGGCCTCCGCCTGGGTCGGCAGCAGATTGCCGTCGGCACGGTCGTTGCCGCCCTGGCAGGCAGCCAGAAGCAGCGCGGGCGTGAACAGCAGCGGGATCAGGCGGAGACGGAACGGCATCTTCATGGGACGGTCAGGCGCTCCGCGGCAGGATCGTCTCGACCAGCGACGCCCAATAGCTGGCGCCGGTGGTCAGGATCGCGTCGTTGAAGTCGTAATGCGGGTTGTGCAGGCGGCAGGACGGCCCGCGATGGCCGCCGTGGCCGAGCCAGATGTAGGCGCCCGGCCGCTCCTTCAGCATATAGCCGAAATCCTCCGCCGCCATGGTCGGGTCGGGGGCCCAGACCACATTCTCCTCGCCCACCACCTTGGCTGCTGCTGCGGCGGCGATGCGCGCCTCCGGCTCGCTGTTCACCGTGGCGGGATAGCCGGGACGGAAACGCAGTTCGGCCTTGGCGCCAAGCCCCTCGGCGATGCTGGAGACAAGACGGGCGAACTGCTCCTGGATGCGGCGGTGGTTCTCTTCCGTGAAGGTGCGCATGGTGCCGAGCATCCGCGCGCTGTCGGGGATGACGTTGGCCGCGGTCCCGGCCTCCACCACCGTGATCGACACCACGGCACTGTCGGCCGGGTTGGTGCCGCGGCTGACCAGGCTCTGCGCCGCGGTGATGATGTGCGCCGACACCAGCACCGGGTCGATGCCGCGGTGGGGCATGGCGGCATGGGCGCCATGGCCGGTCACATGGATTTCGAACTGGTTGGCAGCCGCCATCACCGGGCCGGGATGAACGGCGATCTGGCCGGCCGGCAGTTCCGGCCAATTGTGCAGGCCATAGACCTGCTCGCAGTCGAACTGCCGGAAAAGCCCGTCGTCGATCATCCGCTTCGCACCGCCCAGCCCTTCCTCGGCCGGCTGGAAGATGAAGTGGACGGTGCCGTCGAAGTTGCGCGTCTCCGCCAGATAACGGGCGGCGCCAAGCAGCATCGTCGTGTGGCCGTCATGGCCGCAGGCGTGCATCTTGCCGGCATGGCGCGAGGCATGGTCGAATTCGTTGGCTTCCGGCATCGGCAGCGCGTCCATGTCGGCGCGCAGGCCGATCGTCCGGCCGCTGCCGGTGCCGAGTCCCTCCAGGGTGCCGACCACCCCGGTCCCGCCCAGGCCGCGATGCACCGTGATGCCGAATTCCGCCAGCTTCGCGGCGACGATGTCGGAGGTGCGTTCCTCCTCGAACCCCAGTTCCGGGTGGGCATGGATATCGCGCCGCCACGCGGTCATGTCGTCCTGGAAGGCGGCGATGCGGTTGTTGATCGGCATGTCTCTAACGTCTGGTTGGAATGGCTGGATGGCGTTCGGGGGAACCGGCGGGAGAAGGTGGGCAGGCAAGGAAGATGGGCGTTCGGCCGGAACCGGCCAGATCGGCGCGGGTTCCCGGATCTGGCGGCGCCAGTCTGGCCGATTTGTGTGGCGAACGCCAGCGACAGCAAAGAGCAATTCCGGGACTTAAAATGGTGCGGCGCCGCCGTCGGGGAACGTCGTGGCTCCGCCGTCGCGGAACAGCCCGGCGCAGCCGTCGGGCTTTACGATCCGGATGGTCGACGGCGGGTTGGCCGCCAGCTTCGACGCCGGGCGGATCGGCCGCCGCACCAGCTCGCCCCCGCAGTTCGGGCAGCGTTCCCCCGGCAGCCGGGCGCGGCAGTCGGCGCAGAAGGTACATTCGAAGGAGCAGATATAGGCGTCCGGCGCCTCGGGCGGCAGGTCGCGGTCGCAGCATTCGCAGTTGGGGCGCAGGTCGAGCATGGCGTCGTCTCCGGTTCAGGGATGCGCCATGGAGGATAGCGGGACTTTCGGCGGCCGGTGAGTGGCGTGAATGCCGACAGGCGTGAAGATCTTGCCAAAGCGGTGCGCTCTCGTCGGCAGAGGCCGCCGCTACGGTGGTTCAGCCCGCGACGAGCGCCGCCAGGACTTCGGACGCCAGCAGGCTGGGGTTGACCGGCTTGGCGATGACGCGGGTCACGCCCAGCTTGGCGAAGGCGGCTGAGGTCAGCTGGGACGGCACCTTGTCGTCGATGGCCGACAGGATGACCACCGGCATCTCCGGACGCAGCGAGCGGGCGGCCTTGATCACCTCGAATCCATCATGATCCGGCATGATGATGTCGGTCAGGACAAGGTCGAATTTCTGAACATACAGGATGCCGATGGCCTCCGTGGCGCCGGCGCACAGGGTCAGCTCATGCCCTTCGCGCGTCAGGATCGCACGGATCAGGTTGCGCGTGACCGGATCGTCGTCAACCACAAGCAGCTTGGCCATACCAGTTCCCGTCGCCCAGTTCCAGTCATTTGGATGCCGCGCGCAGATATAGCCTGAACTTCGGCATAAGCCAGAGGTCCTAGTCAATAGTACGGGAGCCATTCCGCGTGTCAAAATGTCACGTGGCGCCCAGTTCCCGTCATCTGGATGCCGCGCTGTGAGAAACAGGCCGGTTCCGGTCCGCCGGCCTTGGAATGGGTTGTCCGTTTGGGGTAGTGTCCGCCCGCACCCCACGGACCAACAACGAGCAGACGCAAGACCGATGTTGCTTCCCAACGCCGTCCGCCGAATTGCCGGGGCCGCCTTTGCCGGTTCTGTCCTGTCCACCGTTTTCGCCGCCGGGCTTCTCTCGGCCGGCTTGACCGCCGCGCCGGCCGCCGCGGCCGACCCGCGCCATCTCGGCACCTTCAAGGACTGGAACGCTTTCGTGTTCGAGGAGAAGGGGCAGAAGGTCTGCTACATCTCCAGCCAGCCCAAGAAGACGGAACCGAAGGCGAAGCGCGGCGACATCTATACGCTGGTCACCCACCGCCCGGCTGAAAAGGCCCTGGACGTCGTCAGCGTCATCGTCGGCTATCCGTTCAAGAAGGGCAGCGAGGCCGAGGTCATCATCGACGGCAAGGACTTCAAGCTCTTCACCGACGGCGAAACCGGCTGGGCCCGCGATGCCGACGGCGACCGCGCCGTGACCACGGCGTTGCGCAACGGCAAGCAGATGGTGGTGAAGGGCGTGTCCGGCCGTGGCACCAAGACGACCGACACCTACAGCCTGGCCGGCGTCGGGCAGGCCTATGACGCCATCAACGAGGCCTGCGGCGTGAAGCGCTGATCGCCGCAGCGATCTACTCGGTCTTTTTCCCCTCGAGTCTTTTGACTCCGCGCGCTCATGGCCCTATGTAGTGGGGCCATGAGCGCCTCCAATCATGCCTCCGCCTTCGTTCCGCCGGCGACCGATGCCGACGGACGCAAGAACCTTGTCGGCCTGTCCCGCGAAGAGCTGGAAGCCGAGATGCTGGCCGTCGGCCTGGAAAAGTTCCGGGCGCGCCAGCTCTGGCACTGGATCTACCACCGCGGCTCCACCGATTTCGCCGAGATGACCACGCTGGCCAAGCCGGTGCGGGAAAAGCTGGCCGACCTCTACATCGTGGCGCGGCCGACGGTGGTGAAGGATCTGAAGTCGGCGGACGGCACCCGCAAGTGGCTGTTGCGCATGCCCGACGGGCAGGAGGTGGAGAGCGTCCACATCCCCGAGGAGGACCGCGGCACGCTCTGCGTCTCCTCGCAGGTTGGCTGCACGCTGACCTGCCGCTTCTGCCACACCGGCACCCAGCGTCTGGTGCGCAACCTGGATTCGGCGGAAATCGTGGCGCAGGTCATGCTGGCGCGCGACATGCTGGGCGAATGGCCGGCGCCGCCCGACGGGCGCATGCTGTCGAACATCGTCATGATGGGCATGGGCGAACCGCTGTTCAATTACGACAACGTCGCCAAGGCGCTGAAGATCGTGATGGACGGCGACGGCATCTCGATCTCCAAGCGGCGCATCACCCTGTCGACCTCCGGCGTCGTGCCGATGATGGAGCGCTGCGGCGAGGAGTTGAACGTCAACCTCGCGGTCAGCCTGCACGCGGTGACCGACGAGCTGCGCGACATCATCATGCCCATCAACCGCAAATATCCTCTGCGGGATCTGATGGAGGCCTGCCGCAATTACCCCGGCCTGTCCAACGCCCGGCGCATCACCTTCGAATATGTGATGCTGAAGGGGATCAACGACACGCCGGCCGATGCGCGGGCGCTGGTGAAGCTGCTGGAAGGCATCCCGGCCAAGATCAACCTGATCCCCTTCAACGAATGGCCGGGCGCTCCCTACGAGCGGTCGACCGCGCGGGCGATCCAGGTCTTCGGCGACATCGTCAACAACGCCGGCTACGCCAGCCCCGTCCGCACCCCGCGCGGCGAGGACATCATGGCCGCCTGCGGCCAGTTGAAGAGCGCCAGCCTGCGCCTGACCGCCGCCGAACGCGCCGCCATCGCCAACGTCATCGCGGAGAAGGACGCGGCGCTGGCGTCGTGAGGGCGGCTTGCGGGACGCCGGGAAAGGGCGCTTGACCATGGTCACGGACGGCGACGCAGGGGGGATCGGACAAGGCATCCGGGCACCGGTGCCTTGCCGGCTGTGCGGGGCCGACAGCACGCCGATGTTCGAATTGCGTCTGATGGGGCGTCATCAGGCCGGTTTCTTCCAATGCACCGGCTGCGGATCGATGCAGACGGAACAGCCCTATTGGCTGGCCGAGGCCTATGCCGACCCCCGTCCGCTGACCGATGTCGGCATCGTCGCCCGCAACATGGATCTGTCGATGCGGGTGGACCTGATCCTGTCGATGCTCGGTGTCGGCGCTGACGCCCTCTGCCTCGACTGGGCCGGCGGCAACGGGCTGTTCGCCAGGATGATGCGGGACCGCGGCTGGAACGTCTTCCTGCACGAGCCCTACACGCCCAATTTCTACGTACCGTTCCATTCCGCCGAATTGGCCGGGCTGGAGCGGGCGGACGTCGTCACCGCCTTCGAGGTGCTGGAGCATCTTCCCGAACCGGCGCGCGATACCGAGGCGTTGTTCGCCTTCGATCCGGACATCCTGATCGTGACGACCGAACTCTACGCCGGGCAGGACCGAAGCTGGTATTATTTCGGCGAGGACAACGGCCAGCACGTGTTCTTCTACACCCGCAAGGCGCTGGAACTGATCGCCCGCCGTCATGGACGCGGCCTGATAACCGCCGGATCGATGCATTTCCTGCTGCGCGCCAGGCCGCTGCGCTGTGCCTATGGCATGGCCGAGATCCGCGCGCTGGCCGACCTGCTCGGGGATCCGGATCGCTTTCATGCCAGAGCGATGGAGCGGATGTCGGACCATATGCGCCATCCCTTCCGCCACGCCCTGCACGATCATCAGGAGATCCTCGGCAGGCTTCAGGCGGGAGAGAAACCGGCCTGACCGGCGCCACGACCGGATTGCACCATGCCCGCCGCCTATGACAGGGTGTCGGCACTTTCGCCAAACAGACCCGGTTCCAGCATCGGCATGCCCGCCCCCATCGAGGACATCATCGCCAAGGCGATCAAGGACGCCGACAAGTCCTTCTTCAACGAGGATTACGCCAAGCAGGCGAAGGCCGTGACCGCCGCGCTGAAGAAGGCGGGGTACGAGGTGGCGCCGGTGAAGCCGCCGCCCGGTCTGGTCGAATGGGCCAAGGACAACATTCCGTTCGGCCGTCTTAGGCCCGCGGAACTGATTACGCAGATGTACTCGATGATGGTCGAGAACGTGCGCCGCTTCGACAAGTAGCGGGGAGCCAGGCGCGGCGGTCCCGGACTGGCCTCTTTCGCTGGTAATACCACGGAACCCGAAGGCCGTTTCTTTTCAGCCACTTCCCGCGCTGCGCCAAAATCGTCACACCAGCACTTTCGGCCACCCCCCGCCGTTGACTCGGCTGCTGCGGGAGCGTAATTCATTGCGCCAACCAATAGGACGGGACAGCCGTCTTAAAAAGGGCACGCACCACCCAGCCGCCGCGGCAATCGTCATGTTGCGCCGCGTCCGGCCGCGAACAGAGGACGACGCAATGGCAAACGGCAGCGGTCGGCCGCTCTCCCCGCACCTTCAAGTCTACAAACTCCCGTTGACCGCAGTCATGTCCATCACGCACCGCATCACGGGCGTCGGGCTGGCTGTCGGCACGCTCCTGCTGGTCTGGTGGCTGGTCGCCGCCGCCGCCGGTCCGGAGGCGTTCGCACGCGCGCAGGGCTTCATCGGGTCGTTCTTCGGCCTGCTGCTGATGTTCGGCTGGTCGGCGGCGCTGTACTACCACCTGTGCAACGGCATCCGCCATCTGGTCTGGGACGCCGGCAAGTCGTTCGAGCTGACCGATGCCGACCGCAACAACAAGGTGGTCCTCGGCGCGACGGCGGTGCTGACCGTGCTGACCTGGATCGTCGGCTTGGCCGTGTGGTGAGGAGATAAGACATGGCGTCCAATAGCAAGACCCTCCGTTCGCCGCTTCAGGTCGCGCGCGGTCTGGGTTCCGCCAAGCATGGCACCGAACATTGGTGGTCGCAGCGTCTGACCGCGATCGCCCTGGTCCCGCTGACCGTCTGGTTCGTCTTCGGCGTCATCGGACATCTCGGTGCCGATCACGCCGGGTTCATCGCCTGGATGAAGTCGCCCTTCTCGGCCGTCATGATGGTCCTCACCGCCGTGGTCGTCTTCCACCACGCCCAGTCCGGGCTGCAGGTGGTCATCGAGGACTACGTGCATGTGGAATGGCAGAAGATGGCGCTGATCATCGGCGTCAAGTTCCTGTCCTTCGCCCTGGCGGCGGCCTGCGTGCTGGCCGTCGTGAAGATCTTCATCGGAGCCTGACGACCATGGCGACCGCCTACAACATCATCGACCACAACTATGACGTCGTCGTCGTCGGCGCCGGCGGCGCCGGTCTGCGCGCCACCTTCGGCATGGCCGAAAAGGGCCTGAAGACCGCCTGCATCACCAAGGTGTTCCCGACCCGCTCCCACACCGTGGCGGCGCAGGGCGGCATCTCGGCCGCGCTCGGCAACATGGGCGAGGACGACTGGCGCTACCACATGTACGACACCGTCAAGGGGTCGGACTGGCTGGGCGACCAGGACGCCATCGAGTACATGTGCCGCGAGGCCATCCCGGCGATCATCGAGCTGGAGCACTACGGCGTGCCCTTCTCGCGCACGCCGGAAGGCAAGATCTACCAGCGCGCCTTCGGCGGCATGACCGCGCAGTACGGCAAGACCCAGGCCTACCGGACCTGCGCCGCCGCCGACCGCACCGGCCACGCCATCCTGCACACCCTCTACCAACAGTCGCTGAAGCATGAGGCGGAGTTCTTCGTCGAATACTTCGCGCTCGACCTCATCATGGAGGACGGCGTCTGCAAGGGCGTGCTGGCCTGGAACCTGGACGACGGCACGCTGCACCGCTTCCGCGGCCAGATGGTCGTACTGGCGACCGGCGGCTACGGCCGCGCCTACTTCTCGGCGACTTCGGCCCACACCTGCACCGGCGACGGTGGTGGCATGATCCTGCGCGCCGGCCTGCCCCTGCAGGACATGGAGTTCGTGCAGTTCCACCCGACCGGCATCTACGGCTCCGGCTGCCTCATCACCGAGGGCGTGCGCGGCGAGGGCGGATACCTGACCAACTCCAACGGCGAGCGCTTCATGGAGCGCTATGCCCCGTCGGCCAAGGATCTGGCGTCGCGCGACGTCGTGTCCCGTTCGATGACCATCGAGATCCGCGAAGGCCGCGGCGTGGGCGAGCACAAGGACCACATCCATCTGCACCTTGAGCACCTGCCGCCGGAGATCATCCACCAGCGCCTGCCCGGCATCGCCGAGACGGCCAAGATCTTCGCCGGCGTGGACGTGACCAAGGAGCCGATCCCGGTTCTGCCGACCGTCCACTACAACATGGGCGGCATCCCGACCAACGTTCACTGCGAGGTTCTGTCGCCGACGGCTTCGAACCCCGATCAGGTGGTGCCGGGCCTGATGGCGATCGGCGAGGCGGCCTGCGTGTCGGTCCACGGCGCCAACCGCCTGGGCTCCAACTCGCTGCTCGATCTGGTGGTGTTCGGCCGCGCGGCCGCCATCCGCGCCGCCGAGGTCGTCAAGCCGGGCAAGGCCACCTCGGTCAAGGCCGACAGCTGCGACAAGGCGCTGGAGCGGTTCGACCGCATCCGCAACGCCAAGGGCACGATCAAGTCGGCCGACCTGCGGCTGGAAATGCAGCGGACGATGCAGAACAACTGCGCCGTCTTCCGCACCGGCGAGGTCCTGGACGAGGGCGTGAAGAAGATCGACGCCGTCTATGCCAAGAAGGGCGAGATGGCGATCTCCGACCGTACGCTGGTCTGGAACTCCGATCTGGTCGAGGCGCTGGAACTGGACAATCTGCTGGGCCAGGCGGTCGCCACCCTGCATTCCGCCCAGAACCGTCCGGAAAGCCGCGGCGCGCATGCCCGCGAGGACTATCCGAACCGCGACGACGAAGGCTGGATGAAGCACACCGTCATCTGGGTCGCGGACAACGGCGAGACGAAGATCGATTACCGCCCGGTCCACATGTACACCCTGACCGACGAGGTCGAGGTCTTCCCGCCCAAGGCCCGCGTGTACTAAGGCCCGCCGGATAAAGGAAATCAGCCATGGTTGAATTCAACCTGCCAGCCAACTCCAAGGTCGGCGTCGGCAAGACCGTCAACGTCGCGAACGGCGCCAAGCGGGCCAAGACCTTCAAGATCTACCGCTGGAACCCGGAGGACGGCCAGAACCCGCGCGTCGACTCTTATGTGGTCGACCTCGACAAGTTCGGGCCGATGATCCTCGACGCGATCATCTACATCAAGAACCAGGTCGACAGCACCCTGACCTTCCGCCGGTCCTGCCGCGAGGGCATCTGCGGGTCGTGCGCGATGAACATCGACGGCACGAACACGCTGGCCTGCCTGAAGGCGATCGACGAGGTTCCGGGCGACGTCAAGATCTACCCGCTGCCGCACATGCCGGTGGTGAAGGATCTGGTCCCCGACCTGAAGCACATCTATGCCCAGCTCGCCTCGATCAAGCCGTGGCTGCAGACCCAGTCGCCGGCCCCGAGCCGCGAGCGCCTGCAGTCGCCGGAGGATCGCGCCAAGCTGGACGGCCTCTACGAGTGCATCCTGTGCTTCTGCTGCTCGACCTCCTGCCCCAGCTACTGGTGGAACGGCGACCGCTATCTCGGCCCGTCGATCCTGCTCCAGGCCTATCGCTGGATCGCCGACAGCCGCGACGAAATGACGGGCGAGCGCCTCGACAACCTCGAGGACCCGTTCCGTCTTTATCGCTGCCACACCATCATGAACTGCACCAAGGCGTGCCCGAAGGGTCTGAACCCCGCCAAGGCCATCGCCGAGATCAAGAAGCTGATGGTCGTGCGCCGCTGACCGCGAAGAGCGGTCGTATTCCGCTGACCGCGGAGAGCGTTTGCGACAAGGAAAAAGGCGCCCCTCCGGGGGCGCCTTTTTCGTTTGTGCGGGGTCAGACGAAGTCCGGGTCGGTGGGCCGCGACGGGGGCAGGTCATTGCCGGGTGCCGGGGCGTCGGTGGTGCCGGGGCCGCCGGGATCGGGCAGGTCGGGATTGTCGGTGCTCGGCAGGTCGACGATCGGGACATCCTCGTGCGGGCCGGGGAAAGGGTTGGGTGGGGCGGCGCTGAGGCCGGGGGCGGTGGTCGGCATGGAGTGCTTCCCCTCTGTTGATCGTTTGCGCTCGTGCGCTCCTCTGTATCAACGGCCGAGTCCGCAATCCGCTCCATCGCACGGGACGATTGCATGCGGACCGGTTGACCGGCGGCGGCGAGGGGGTATGCTCTTCGGGAGATCACCAACGACGACGAACCACGAATGGGCGATGCCGGCCGGCGGCGCCCAGCGAATGGACACATTTTCTTTTCTAGGGAAGGACCAATCATGGGCGGCATGGCAGGCCAGGCGTGGAGCTGGATCCAGGGCGAGTGGATGGAGGGCAATCCGCCCATCGTCGGACCGCTGTCCCACACGCTGTGGCTCTCTTCGACGGTCTTCGACGGCGCACGCGCCTTCCAGGGCGTGGCCCCCGACCTCGACCTGCATTGCGCCCGCGCCGTCCGCTCCGCCCAGGTGATGGGGCTAGAGCCGATGGTCACCGCCGGCGAGATCGAGGAGCTGTGCTGGGACGGCATCCGCCGCTTCCCGAAGGAGGCGGAACTGTACATCCGCCCGATGTTCTACGCCGATGACGGTTTCGTCGCCCCGGCGCCGGAGAGCACGCGCTTCGTCCTGTCGATCTACGAAGACCCGCTGCCGCAGCCGACGGGCTTCGCCGCCTGCATCTCCACCCGCCGCCGCCCGATCCCGACCATGGCCCCGACCGAGGCCAAGGCCGCCTGCCTCTATCCCAACGCCGGCATGGCGCTGACGGAGGCGCGCAAGCGCGGCTTTCAGAACGCCATCATGCTGGACGTCATCGGCAATGTGGCGGAGTTCGCCACCTCCAACATCTTCATCGCCAAGGACGGCGTGGTGCGCACCCCGGTGCCGAACGGCTGCTTTCTGAACGGCATCACCCGTCAGCGCGTCATCGCCCTGCTGCGCAACGACGGCGTGACGGTGGAGGAATGCACCCTGACCCCTCGGGATGTGCTGGAGGCCGACGAGGTCTTCTCGACCGGCAACCACGCCAAATGCGTGCCGGTAACCAGGGTGGAGGACCGCAGCTTCGCGGCCGGTCCGATCTTCCAGCGGGCGCGGGCGCTTTATTGGGAATACGCGTTCCGCTGATCGAGCAGCGCCACCGCCGCCCGGCGGTGATGGGCCAGCGTGGCGGTCAAGCGGACCAGCCACGCATCGGTCCGGCAGGCGGTCGCGGTCAGTGTGCCGCGACGCCGGGCGGCGGCAAGGCGCGCTTCAGCCGCGAGCGCGCTGTGCAGGCGGAGCGTTGCGGCGCGTTTGACGGCGTTGGCGCGGGCCGCGCCGCCGAGCAGGGCGGTGCGAAGCTCGGGCTTCGGTGTCGGGCCGTCATGGGTGCGGTGAAGGCTGTCCAGGCGGGTGGCTCGGTCCATGGAATGGACGGTAGCGCCTGCCTGGATGGCGGTAAAGGTAAATTTTCCTAGGATCGTGCGCCGGGCCGGAAGGTGTTTTCCCTCACCCTCACTGGCTCGCCCAGATGATCCGCGCCATCCAGGCGACGTCCGACAGTGGGATGCTGCGGTCGGGGTGGGCGCGGTTGATCGACAGCAGTTCTATCTTGGTCGCCGTCTCGCGGATCAGCTGCTTGGCCATGACCTCGCCGCCCTTGGTGCGGACGACGACGCGGTCGTTGCGGCGGATCTGCGCGGCGGGCGAGACGATGATGGTGTCGCCGTCGCGATAGACCGGCTCCATGCTGTCGCCGGAAATCTCCAGCGCGTAGGCGTGAGGGTCGCCCAGGCTGGGGAACAGCAGCTCGTCCCAGCCGCTGCCGGCAGGGAAGCCGGCGTCGTCGAAATAGCCGGCCGAGCCGGCTTGGGCATAGCCGATCACCGGAACCCGCTGCAGCGGGGTGGTGCCGGCGCCGTCACCGACCAGCGACACGAATTCCGACAGCGAGGCGCCGGTGGCGTCCAGCACCTTGGAGATGCTTTCCGTCGAGGGCCAGCGCAGCTTGCCGTCGTTGGTCGTGCGCTTGCTCTTGTTGAAGGTGGTCGGGTCCAGTCCGGCGCGCCGTGCCAGCCCGGAGGCGGAGAGCCCGTGCTGCGCCGCAAGACGGTCGATGGCCCGCCAGATGTCCGTGTGTTTCAGCATGGGACGATAATCTCATAAAGCCGCGACAGCGTCCCTAGGAACTTTTTCATAAACCTGTTGACCGCACGCGCTGGGCGGAACATAACGCAAACGGACGGCGCGGCCACAACCCAGGCCCGGCGCCCGCTCTTTCAAAAATCCGAAGCCGCAAGGAGACCAGCATGCTGAGTCCGGCCGCCCCCGCTTTGTCCGCCGCCCGCCTGTCCCAGGTCGTGCCCTTGAAGGCGGAGCCCTACAGTGTCGACGGCGAACCCTTTGCCGGCGCGGAAGAGGCGTGGTTCTGGGCGGTGCAGGCGCATGACGCCAAGGCGGCCGGGGCGCGGGTCGTCGCCGGCTGCGGGCAGGTGGCGCGGCCCTGCGAACCGCAGGACGTGCTGCGGGTGGTCGACCGGCTGTTCCGGATGCGCAAGCTGATGCGCGACCATCTGCATGTGCTGGTCCATTACGGCCGCCGCCAGAGCGCGCCGGAGCCGGAGCGCTTCCGTGAACAGCGCGCCCATTCCCTTTGGACCGAGGCCTTCGCCGCCATCGCCCCCGCCCTGCGCGACAAGGGCATCGTCCGGGGCATCGCCCGATGACCGCCACCCCCTGGACGGCGGCCTGGGTGGTCTATCGCGGGGAGGCGCCGCTGTGGTGGCTGCGCCTGCTGAAGCCGGGCTTCCGCCACTGTCTGGCGTTGTTGACCGACGGGCGGCGCTGGGTGGCGGTCGATCCGCTGGCCGGCTTCACCGACGTGGCCGTTCTGGAACTGCCGGCCGAGTTCGACCTGCCGGGCTGGTACCGCGCCCAGGGGCTGACGGTGGACGCCGCTCCGCTGCGCCGCCCGGCCGGCCCCGCCCCCTGGGGGCCCTTCACCTGCGTCGAGGCGGTCAAGCGCCTGATCGGCCTGCGCGACCGCCGGGTGCTGACCCCCTGGCAACTGCACCGCCACCTGACCGGAGGAAACCGCGAATGCCCGCATCCGCAGCCGTGAAGCCGCCCGCCCGCCGGAAGGGCGACCTATCGGAACCAGAAGCTCTGCTGGAGCGCTACCGTGCCGCCCGCGAACGGCGCAGCGTGTGGGAAAGCCACTGGCAGGACTGCTACGACCATGCGCTTCCCAACGGCCGGCCCTTCCGCGGCGGCGGCACGCCGGGCGAACGCCGGGTCGACCGGCTGTTCGACGGCACCGCGCCCGATGCGGTGGAGCAACTGGCGGCCAGCCTGCTGTCGGAACTGACGCCGCCCTGGTCGCGCTGGTTCGGTTTCCAGCCCGGCCCCACCCTGACCGGGGCGGAACGCGACCGTGTCGCCCCGCTGCTCGACCGCGCCGCCGGCATCGTCCAGGCCCATTTCGACCGCTCCAACTTCGCGGTGGAGATCCACCAGACCTTCCTCGACCTCGTCACCGTCGGCACCGCCAGCCTGCTGATGGAGGAGGCCGCCCCCGGCGCGCCGTCGAGCCTGCGCTTCACCGCCGTGCCGCTGGCCGAGGCCGTGCTGGAGGAGGGGCCGGACGGCCGGCTCGACGCCACCTTCCGCCGCAGCGAGGCGACGCTGGCGCAGATCCTCCAGCGCTTTCCCGGAGGCGACCTGCCCGACGAACTGCGCGGCCGAGCCGCCGAGGATCCCGACAGCCGCTTTCCCCTGGTCGAGGCGGTGCTGCCCGACGGTGCGGCCTATCGCTGGGGCGTGGTGCTGGACAGCGGGCTGGCCGAACCGTCCTGGCTGGCGCAGGGGCGCTTCGCCCAGTCTCCGTTCGTCAATTTCCGCTGGCTGAAGGCGCCGGGCGAGACCTATGGCCGCTCGCCGGTGATGAAGGCGCTGCCCGACATCAAGACCGCCAACAAGGTGGTGGAACTGGTGCTGAAGAACGCCTCCATCGCCGTCACCGGCATCTGGCAGGCGGACGATGACGGAGTGCTGAACCCCACCACCATCCGGCTGGTGCCCGGAACCATCATCCCCAAGGCGGTGGGATCGGCCGGGCTGACGCCGCTGGCCAACCCCGGCCGGTTCGACGTGTCGCAACTGGTTCTGGACGATCTGCGCGGGCGCATCCGCCACGCGTTGCTGGTCGACCGTCTGGGGCCGGTGGAGTCGGCGCGGATGACCGCGACCGAGGTGCTGGAGCGTTCGGTCGAGATGGCCCGGCTGCTGGGCGCCACCTATGGCCGTCTCCAGGCGGAGCTGATGACGCCGCTGGTGCTGCGGGCGGTATCGATCCTGCGCCGGCGCGGCGAGATCCCGGACATCACCGTGGACGGCCGGCTGGTGGAATTGCAGCACCGCTCCCCGCTCGCCCAGGCGCAGGCCCAGCGCGACGTGCAGGCGGCGCTGCGCTGGCTGGACAGCGTCAAGGCGCTGGGGCCGGAGGCGGAAGCGACGGTGGACGCGGCGGCGACCGCCCATTGGCTTGGCGAGGCCTTCGGCGTGCCGGCCAAGCTGATGCGGGCGGAGGTCGCCGCGCCTGCGGCCACGCCGCCTTCGCCGGAATTACCCGTGGCGACGGCCGATGTCGGAGTCTCCAATGGCTGAGCGAGCCACCGGCGAACAGGCCGGCTGGGACTGGCTGGAGGCGCCGGCCTCCGCCGGTCCGGACCCTGCCGTGGCATCCGAGGCCGATCCAGCGCCCAGCTTCGCCCGCTGCTTCGCCGGGGGTGACGGCCTGCGGGTTCTGGCGGTGCTGCGGGCGATGACGCTCGACCGCGCGCTTGGTCCCGACGCGCCGGAAACGGCGCTGCGCCACCTCGAAGGACAGCGCCAGCTGGTCGCCACCATCCTCGCGCTGGTCGCGCGTGGGCGGGCGGGCTGACCGGCGGGGCTGCCGCTCTCCTCTTTCCCTTCCCTGCAGGAGCTGATGATGGCCGACACTCTGCTGACCGAATCCGCAGCCGCAATCGATGGCGCTCCGCCGCTGCCGATTCCGGAGAAGTTCCGCGATCCCAAGACCGGCGCCTTGCGCGTCGAGGCTCTGCTGAAATCCTATCTGGAGCTGGAACGCCGCCTGTCGTCGCAGGGGCGGTCCGGACAGGCGCCGCCGGACGGCGCAACCGGGTCGGCTTCCGAAGCCGCTCCCACTCCCGTCGATCCGGCCCCCTTCGATCCGGCCAGCCTCGACCCGGCGCAGCTTCGCCGGCTGCTGGGTGCGCCGGAGACGCCGGACGGCTACAGCATCGCCTGCGACCATGGCCTGTTCCAGCCTGATCCGGACATCAACGGCCGCCTGCATGAGGCCGGCTATACCCCGAACCAGGCGCAGCTTCTCTACGATCTCGCCGCCGAGCGGATGATCCCGCTGATCCAGACCATGGCCGCCGAGTTCCAGGCCGAACGCGAGGTCGAGCGGCTGGTCGCCCGGTTCGGCGGAGAGGAGCGCTGGCGCGAGGTGTCGCGGCAACTGCTGGCCTGGGCCGGAAAGACCCTGCCGCCGGCCGCGGTGGAGGGGTTGGCGACCACCTACGAAGGTGTCATGGCGCTCTATGCGATGATGACCGGAAGCGAGCCCGCCGCCCTGTCGATGGCGGGCAACCGCCCGGCCGGCGACGAGGGCGAGGCCGAACTGCGAACCCTGATGCGCGACCCGCGCTATTGGCGGGACCGCGATCCGGCGGTGATCGCCCGCGTCACCGAAGGGTTCCAGCGCCTCTATCCCGGCCAGCGCTGAGTTGAACCGTCGTCGGCCGCCATCCCCGCCGACGCAAGGCGAGTGGCGGCCGACCCGAAGGACGGTGCAGGGACAAAGCGCCGCAGCATGCAACCTTCGTATGGGTTGGACAGGCATCTGTTGCGCGTGCGAAGAAAAATTGCATTGCACGGCTGAAACGAAGCCGTCACTTTTCCCTCTGCATGACCAACCGTCCGTTTACCGAACGGACAAGAGAGCGACGCCGGGCCCGATGACGCTGCGCCGCAAGATTCGTTGGCTGACCTGGATCGGCCTGATCGGCTGCCTGATGGCGGCGATTCCCGCGCTCTACCTGCTGCGGCAGGGCATGATCGCCGAGCGGGGGCAGGTCGCTGCCGCCCTGGTGGAATCGGCCGGCCTGCTGCTGCGCGATCTGGAACGGTCGGCGTCCTCCGGCGCGATCTCCGGCGACGAGGCGCGCGACCGCGCGAGGACGGCCTTGCAGGCGCTGTCCGCCAAGCCCTTTCATGTCAGGATTTTCACGGACGGCATCGTTCCGCCGGGCTGGCCGGCCATCGACCGCGCGGTGACGGCGCAGGGATGGTTCGAGCCCTGGGGCTGGGCCATCGCCACCGCCGGCGACATCGGCGACCTCGACCGCGATTTCCTTATCGAGGCGTCGGGATTCCTGCTGTTCCTTGCGGCCTTGCTGGTGCTGAGCTGGCCGGGGTCGCGCTTCCTGTCGCAGCATGTCGTCGGGCCGTTGGAAGCGCTGTCCGACCGCATGCGCCTGCTGACGGAAGGGCGGACCGACGTCGACATTCCCGGTTGCGACCGCCGCGACGAATTCGGCGCGATGGCCCGCGCCATGGAGTTCTTCCGCCGCGCCGCCATCGCCCTGATCGAACGGGACGAGCGGCTGGCCGGCATCATGAACAATGTCGGGGAGGCGATCCTGCTGGTCGACGACCGCGGCCGGATCGAGGAGTACAACCCCGCCGCGGTGGCGCTGTTCGGCGCGCCTGCCGGGGATCCTGCCGGGGGGGATCTGCGCGGCCGGCCGCTGTCCGCGCTGTTCGCCGCCGCCGACCGCGCGCGGATCGATGCGCTGCTGGCCGGCATGGCGGCGGAGGCGGATGTTCAGGGGCCGGTGCGGGAGGAGGCGCTGGGGATCGAACGCGCGGGAAGCGGTGAACTGATCGACGCCTCGCTCAGCGTGTCGCCGCTGGTGGTGCGGGGACGGCGCGGATTCGTCTGCGCGCTGGCCGATGTGACGGACCGGCTGCGCCATGAACGCGAGCTGATGCGTCTGGCCACCCGCGACCGGCTGACCGGCCTGCCCAACCGCGCGATGATCGAATCGCTGCTGGAGGCGGCGGTGGAGCGCAGCCGCCGTTACCGGCGCCCCTTCGCCGTGCTGTGCCTCGACCTGTCGCGCTTCAAGCTGATCACCGACACGCTGGGCCATCAGGCCGGCGACGCGCTGCTGCAGGAGGTGGCGCGGCGGATCGTAGCCTCGGTGCGCGCCGCCGATCTGGTCGGCCGCATCGGCACCGACGACTTCGCCGTCGTGCTGGAGGAGATCCGCGATGCCGACGAGGCGGCGGCGATCGCCGGTCGCATCCTGGATGCCTTCGACGCGCCGGTCACCCTGCCGGGCTGCGAGCATTACGTCCGTCCGGCGGTCGGCATCGCCGTCTATCCGACCGATCTCGCCGGGGAAGGGGCCGCCGAGGGACGTTGGGATGGCGGCGACCCGCAGGCGCTCCTGCGCTCGGCCGAGACGGCGCTCTATGCCGCCAAGCGGATGGGTGGGCGCCGCCACGCCTTCTTCCGCCCCGAACTGGCCGAACAGGCGCGGCGCCAGCTGGCGCTGGATGGCGATCTGCGGGCGGCGCTGGCGCTGAAGCAGTTCCGCCTGCATTACCAGCCCAAGGTATCGCTGATCGACTACTCGCTGGAAGGCTTCGAGGCTCTGCTGCGCTGGGAGAAGCCGGGGGAGGGGACGGAGCGGGGAACCATGATCCCGCCCGGCGAGTTCATCCCGGTGGCGGAGGAGACCGGCTTCATCGTGCCGCTGGGCGACTGGGTGCTGGACGAGGCCTGCCGCCAGATGCGCGAATGGCTGGATGCGGGAATGGAGCCGGTGCCGGTCGCCGTCAACATCTCGCCCAAGCATCTGCGCAACCGCAGCGCCGGGGATTTTCAGCGCATCATCGACCGCCACGGCCTGCCGCCCGGCCTGATCGAGCTGGAGATCACCGAGGGCGCGGTGATGCAGGACATCGACCATGCGCTGGGCGTTCTTGCGTCGCTGAAGGCGATGGGCATCCGGGTGGCGGTGGACGATTTCGGCACCGGGCATTCGTCCTTGAGCTATCTGAAGCGGCTGCCGATCACCACGCTGAAGATCGACCGCTCCTTCATCAACGGCGTGCCGAACGAGCGCGAGGACGCCGGCATCGTTTCCACCATCATCGCCATGGCCGACATGCTGGGCCTGCATGTGGTCGCCGAGGGGGTGGAGAAGACGGAGCAGGCCAATTTCCTGCGCCACCACAACTGCACCCAGGTCCAGGGCTGGCTGACCGGCCGACCGGTGCCGGCAGAGGCCGCCTGCCGCCTGTTGATGGAGCGGCTGCGGCAGGCGGCGTTAGGGGCTGCCTGACGCGCCGCCTGAAGCCGGGCCCGAAGCCGGGATCGTCTTCCGCCGTGGGCGTGGGACCGTCAGTTCGGCCAGCGTGACCGGGCGGAAATTCCAGACATCGACGCCGACGTCGATCTGCCGGGGCTGCGGCTTCAACTGGCCGTGGCTGTGGCCGTGCAGGTTCAGCGCCCGGCGGTGCATGCCGTTCCAGGTGCGGAAGGCGTAATGGCACATCACCAGATCGGTGCCGTCCAGCGTCAGTTCGGCGTAATGCCCGACGCTGGCCCAGCCGGACAGCGCCAGCGTCGCCGGGCCGTCGTTGTTGCCGGCGATCAGGTGCTTGGTGCCGTTCAGCCGGCCGAGCAGCGCGGCCATGGCGTCGGGCTTCATATGCAGGGCGAAGTCGCCGAGGTGCCAGACCTCGTCGCCGGGGCCGACGGTGGCGTTCCAGTTCGCCTCCATCGCCGCGTCCATCTCCGCGGTGGACTCGAAGGGGCGGCGGAAACGGCCGCGGGCGCCGCCATGGCCGAAATGGGTGTCGGAGGTGAAGTATACGGTCATCGACCGGTCAACGCCGGCGCGCCGTGGGCTGTTCCCTTACCGGGATCCCGCTTTGGGCGCGCCGGCCGCCCCATGCTCAGTGCTTGTGGTCGTCCGCCGCCGGGTCGAGGAAGCGGTGCAGATGGACGATGTAATAGCGGGTGTGGGCGTCGTCGATGGTCTGGCCGGTGGCGCCGCGCCATGCCTTGTAGGCGTCCTCATAGCTCGGGAAGATGCCGACGATGTGCAGCTTCGACGGATCGACGAACTGGTCCGAATCCGGACGCACGAGTTCGCCGCCGAACACGAGATGGAGGAGCTGTTTGTCGGGCATGACCTTTGTCCTTGTAGCCGGGAGTGATTGGGGAGTTATGGCTGTCTTTGCGCCGGCAGGCCGGCTGATGCGTCGCATTCTCATATCCGCCGTCCGGGCGGCGCTTCAAGCCTGTTGACAGGTTCACCGGCCTTTGCCACCACGGAACCGCGGCGTTTTCAGGATCAGCACAAAGAATCCGTCCATTTGCCGCAGATGACGGACGCCGAAGACACTGCCGAACACTGCGAGGATCGAGCGATGCCAAGTGGTCATACCGCGACTCGGGAGAAACATGGGCGCGAGCTGCGGGTCTGGGACCTGCCGACCCGCCTGTTTCATTGGGCGCTGGTCGCCACGGTGGCGGTCGCGATTCTGTCGGCTGAGCTTGGTGTGCTTGATGTTCATATGTTGGCGGGTGAAACAGTTCTGATTCTCGTGCTGTTCCGGCTGGTCTGGGGCGTGGTCGGCAGCCAGACCGCGCGCTTCGCCGATTTCGTGAAGGGACCGGGCGCCATCCGCGACTATCTGAGGCGGTCGCGGACGGGCGGGGAGGCTGCCCTTACCCTGGGCCACAACCCGCTGGGCGCGCTGATGGTGGTGGCTCTGCTGCTGGTCCTGCTGGTCCAGGCCGGCAGCGGGCTGTTCACCAGCGACGATATCCTGGTCGACGGGCCGCTGGTGCCGCTGGTCTCCGGCGCCACCGTGGCGCTGCTGAGTTCGCTGCACCGGCTGCTCGCCAACGGCATCTTCGTGCTGGTCGGACTGCATGTGGTCGCGGTGTTCTTCTATCTGCTGGTCAAGCGGGACAATCTGATCCGCCCGATGGTCACCGGCCGCAAGATCCTGCCGGCGCGATTGGCGGCGACGGAGCCGCGGCGCGCCCCGGCGGCGCTGGCCCTGGCGATTCTGGCTGCCACCGCCGGGCTGGTCTTCCTGGTGCTGCGCGCCGCCGGCTGAACAAGAAAAAGCCCTTCCCCACGCCGGTGGGGAAGGGCTTCCTTCGTCAGGCCAACCGCTTATTCGGAGCGGTAGCGCTGGTGGCAGGCCTTGCAGCTGTCGGCCATGGCGCCGAACGCCTTGCCCGTCGCGGCCTTGTCGCCGGAAGCGGCGGCGACCTTCAGCGCGTTGGCGGATGCCTGCAGGTCATGCGCCTTGGCGGTGAAATCCGGGAAGTTGGCCCAGATCACTTCCTTGGCCGCCGTCTTGCCCTTGTCGGAACCCGGCGGGAACAGGGTGGGGATCTTGGCGGCGAAGGCGTCGATGCGGTCGGTGACCGGGCCGATGGCGGCGAGGTCGCCCTTGCCCACCGCGTCCTTGATCTCGCCCATCGCCTTCTTATAGTCCTCGAACCCGGCCTTGCGGGTCTGGATCACGTCCTGGGCCAGAGCAGCGCCGCCGGTCAGCATCAGCGCGGCCGACGCCGCAAGCACGATACGGGAAAACACGGTTCTCATCCCTTCTTTGAATTTTATCCCCCACGCCAGACGTTACACACCGCCATGCTGAAGCTGTCAAGTGAAGTGGGGGTGACGATGCCGCACCGTCATGGCGTTCATTTGTGTTGTAAGAAATAATGCTGCGATGGGCTGGATTCGGGATTTGCCGGGGGCGACATCTCGACCCTCGAATGGTTGGGAACGCCGAAGACTGCGGCCCGGTACGGCGCCGCCACAGGGCGGAAAAACCGCCGATCCCCGCGGTTTTCACCGGCCGAGCGGCCTTGCAACCGGGGTGGAGCGGAAGTAAGGTCCCGCCTCGCGCCTTCCACCCGGAGGGGCAGGCGTCTCAACGACGTCTCCGCCACACCGTCTCCATAGCCCTGAGGGGGCCCATCGCCATGTCGATCATCGCGTCCCGCCTGTCCCGCATCAAGCCGTCGCCGACCATCGCCGTGACCAACAAAGCCCGCGAGCTGAAAGCGGCCGGTCGCGACGTCATCGGCCTGGGTGCCGGCGAGCCGGATTTCGATACCCCCGACAACATCAAGGCCGCCGCCATCAAGGCGATCGAGGCCGGTGACACCAAGTACACCGCGGTGGACGGCACCCCCGCCCTGAAGAAGGCGATCTGCGCCAAGTTCGAGCGCGAGAACGGCCTGAAGTACACGCCGGAGCAGATCACCGTCGGCGTCGGCGGCAAGCAGGTGCTGTACAACGCCCTGATGGCGACGCTGAACCAGGGCGACGAGGTCATCATCCCGGCCCCCTACTGGGTCAGCTATCCGGACATGGTGGAACTGGCGGAAGGCACGCCGGTCTTCGTCTCCTGCCCGGCCGAGCAGGGCTTCAAGCTGCAGCCCGCCGATCTGGAGAAGGCGATCACGCCGAAGACCAAGTGGCTGATCCTGAATTCGCCGTCGAACCCGTCGGGCGCCGCCTATACCCGCGCCGAGATGAAGGCGCTGACGGACGTGCTGGTCAAGCATCCGCATGTCTGGGTGATGACCGACGACATGTACGAACACCTGCTGTATGACGGCCTGGAGTTCGTCACCCCGGCCCAGGTCGAGCCGTCGCTGTACGACCGCACCCTGACCGTCAACGGCGTGTCGAAGTCCTATGCGATGACCGGCTGGCGCATCGGCTATGCCGGCGGCCCGAAGGAGTTGATCAAGGCCATCGGCGTCATCCAGAGTCAGTCGACCTCCAACCCGACCTCCATCGCCCAGGCCGCCGCCGTCGAGGCGCTGAACGGCCCGCAGGACTTCATCAAGGAGCGTGGCGAGGCCTTCCGCCAGCGCCGCGACCTGGTGGTGTCGATGCTGAACCAGGCCAACGGCATCAGCTGCCCGAAGCCGGAAGGCGCCTTCTACGTCTATCCGTCCTGCGCCGGCACCATCGGCAAGACCACCCCGGACGGCAAGGTGATCGAGACCGACGAGGATTTCGTCACCTACCTGCTGGAGTCGGAGGGCGTCGCCGTCGTCCAGGGTTCGGCCTTCGGCCTCGCCCCGCACTTCCGCATCTCCTACGCGACCTCGACGGAAGCGCTGGAAGAGGCGTGCAAGCGCATCCAGCGCGCCTGCGGCAACCTGCGCTGATCGCCGCGGCTACCGAGTAAGGAAAAGGGCCGGCATCCCATGGGGTGCCGGCCCTTTTCCTTTGTCGTGCGTTACTTCGTGGCGAGCATCCGGTCGATGGCGCCCAGCGAGAATTTCAGAACCGCTTCGTCGGCCAGCTTGCCGTCCTTGATCTTGTCGGCGACACCGCCGATGACGACCTGCGGGCCGGCCGTCAGCCTGGCGGGAAGCGCCAGCAGCGTGTCGTTCACCTGCTGATGCGCCCGCACGCCGCCGGTGAAGGCGGGGGAACTGGAAATGACCAGCACCGGCTTGCCGATCAGCGCCGACTTGCCATAGGGGCGCGAGGCCCAGTCGAGCGCGTTCTTCAGCACGCCCGGCATGCCGTAATTGTACTCCGGCGTTACAATGACGACGCCGTCGGCCTCCGCGATGGCCTGGCGCAGGGCATGGACCTCCGCCGGGGCGTCGGGATTGTCGATGTCCTGGTCGTAGAGCGGCAGGCGCAGGTCGCGGATGTCCATGCTGACACCGGCCGGCAGAGCATCCTGCAAGCCGCGCAGCACGGCCAGCGAGTTGGAGTTGCTGCGCAGGCTGCCGGGCAGGCCCAGCAGTTTGGCACGCACCGTTGCGTCGGTCATGAAGCGGTTGCCTTTCTTCCGTTTTCGCGGGGGGGGGGGGCGCGGGGGGCTTTCGACGGGTTTTTCCGCCGGTTATTCCTGCGGGGCCGCCGCCCACCCTTGTCCCGGCACTGGATCCGATGGTGCTGACATGGTCGGTCCAGGCCCGGCTTTCCAACCGGTCATGGCCGTATTGTCGATACGGCAGGCCCGACGTGAGCGTCCGGTCCGGCTGTGACCATCTTGGGATCCGACTGTTGACGGAGGGGACGGCTACCTAATTAGAGGGTACACAAAGGATGGTGCGCGCAACCGGGCATGTCCAACGATTTTGGCCTTATATGTGGGTGGATCGGAGATAGGGGAGGCAACATGGCGACGCGGCGACTGGACCGGGAAGACCACGTCCGTAAACATCTGGCGCTGATGCTGCAGGAATGGCAGGAGCAGACCGGCCGCGACATGGCGACGGCCACCGCGGACCAGCGGCTTCAGCACTGCACCACTCTGCTGATCGACCTGCTGGGCGAGGCGGAGCGGGCGGACGAAGCGGCCATGGCCGAAGCCTGAAAGCTGCGGGAGCGGCCCCGGCATTGGAGCCGCCCCTGGCAGAAATGACGTCCTTACTGCGGCGCCATACGGATGGCGCCGTCCAGGCGGATGACGTCGCCGTTCAGCATCTCGTTCTCCAGGATGTGCTGGACGAGGCGGGCGTATTCCTCCGGCTTGCCGAAACGCTTGGGGAAGGGAACCGTCGCGGCGAGGCTGTCCTGCACCTCCTGCGGCATGTTCAGAAGCATCGGCGTGCCGATCAGGCCGGGGGCCACCGTCATCACGCGGATGCCGTGGCGGGCGAGGTCGCGGGCGGCGCAGATGGTCAGGGCGACGATGCCGCCCTTCGATGCGGCATAGGCGGCCTGCCCGATCTGCCCCTCATAGGCGGCGACGGAGGCGGTGTTGACGATCACGCCGCGCTCGCCGCTGTCCAGCGGGTCCAGCTTCGCCATGTCGGCCGCGGCCAGCCGCAGGATGTTGAAGCTGCCGATCAGGTTGACCTCGATCACCGAGCGGAAATTCTCCAACGGCATCGGGCCGTCGCGGCCGACGATGCGCTGGGCCGGGGCGATGCCGGCGCAGTTGACCGCGATGCGGGCCGGGCCGTGGGCGGAACGCGCCTGATCGAGCGCCCGCTCGGCGGAGGCGCCGTCGGTGACGTCGCAGACCAGACCCAGCCCGCCGATCTCGTGCGCGGTCTTCAGAACCGCGTCCTCGTTGACGTCGAGCACGGTCACCTTGGCGCCGAGACCGGCCAAATGGCGCGCCGTCGCCGCCCCCATGCCCGAGGCGCCGCCGGTGACGATGGCGGACAGACCCTGGATGTTCATGGCATCTCCTCCTTAATTGCGACCGGTCCGCGCATGGCGCCGGCCTTGTGTCCAACAGGATGCGATCGCACTTGTTGTTTACCAGATGGCCGGCGCACCATACCACACCGTATGGTGGGGGCCATCATGCCGACGAAGATGCCGCCGGCCGATTTTTCCGAATGGGACCGTCTTCCGAAAGGGTTTCAGCGTCCATGACAGCACCGTCCGCCGTCTCCTCCCCCGGCCCCTCCCTCGGCACCGGCACCGCACTGGCGGTTCCCGATCCCGACCGGGTCGAGCGTGACGAACGGCTGGTCCGCCGCCGTTTCTGGCAGAAGCTGCGCGCCAACCTGCACCGCATTCCTTTCCTGGAAGACCTGCTGGCCGCCTATTTCTGTGCGACCGATCCGGCAACTCCCTACCGGGCGAAAGCGATCCTGTTGGGGGCGCTGGCCTATTTCGTGCTGCCTATGGATGCGGTGCCCGACTGGCTGCTGATTGCCGGCTTCACCGATGACGCCGCGGTGCTCGCCGCCGCCGTGCAGACGGTGCGCGCCAATCTGACCCCGGCCCATTGGGGGCGGGCGAAGGAGGTTCTGCGCGCCGAAACCGGTGCCGGCGACGCAGGCACGACGGGCTAGGCGCGCCGCGCCTGCTCCAGCGCTGTCTTGCGTCCGTCGGCCGCGTCGCGGTGCATGGTGTAGAGGGCGGAGCCGGCGATCACCAGGGCGCCAACCCATCCCCATGGATCCATCGTCTGGCCGAAGGCGATCCAGGCGACGACGGCGGTGAAGGGCAGCCGGGCATAATCATAGGGCATCATCGCCGAGGATTCGGCCAGCGACAGCGACTTCGTCATTGCCAACTGGCCCAGCGTCAGCAGGCCGCCGAGCAGCGCCAGCCCGCCCAGAACGCTCCAACTCGGCCAAGTCCAGACGAACAGCGCCGGCACCAGCGCCATCGGGGTGACCAGCAGCCCCAGGAAGGTGACGATCACCATCGCATTATCCCGCCGGCTGAGCAGCCGCATCTGCAGGATGGTGCCGGCGGCGGCGACGCAATGGACGAACAGCGCCAGAAAGGCCAGATCGATGGGCGCCGCGCCCGGCCTCAGCACGATGGTCACCCCGGCAAGACCGACGAAGATCGCGGCCCAGCGCCGTGGCCGCACCCGCTCCCGCAGGATCAGCGCCGCCCCAGCCGCGACGAACAGCGGGATGGCGAAGCTGACCGCCGTCGCGGTCGGCAGCGGAATCCGGGAGATCGCGTAGAACCATGCGCTCATGGCGCAGAGCGTGGTCAGCGCCCGCGTCACATAGGGCCCGAGCCGCCGTTCCGCCAGCACCGCCCGGCAGGCCGGCGCCCCGGCCGTCAGTGCCCAGGGCAGCATCCACATCAGGCTGAACAGGTTGCGGAAGAACACGACCTCCAGCGGATCCATCACCGTCGCGGCCCAATGCACGGCAGTGTTGCCGATCCCGAACAGCAGCGCCGACAGCAGCATGTATCCGGCACCGGCCAGAAGCTGGTTGGTCGGTGCACGCAGACGCGGGCCGGCGTCCATGGGGGAGGTGACGGTCACGATCAATCGTCCCTGACAAGCCGTTGGCGGATGATCCGGTCCAGCGCGTTGCCTGTGGCGTTAGCGCAAACATCAAGCCGTTCGGAACACCGGCGGCCGGTGCGGAGGCCGCGATGATCCTCTGGAGAAAATCACAAGGACGCAAGTAAAATATCGGGAAGAAACGCGGCATACTCCCTTATGGCGCGTGTGGGCTCGACCGATATGAAACCGTTTGGGGCGGGCTTGATCGGGCCGACTCAGCGGATCGAGTCGTTGTGCAGCACCATCTCGGTCGCCAGACGGGCGGCGCACAGGTCGGCCAGGGAGGTGCCGACCGCCTTGAACAGGGTGATCTGGTCGTAGAAGCGCCGGCCCGCCCGCTCACCACGGCCCAATTCGAACAGGTCGCCGGCGATGTCGTCGGGGTTCAGCACGCCGGAAGACACCGGCTGGGCGATGTCCCCGGCCTCGGCCGGCGTGCGGTCGCGGCTGTCGACGAAGACGCGGGCGCGGCGGATGCAGTCGTCGTCGGCCTCGCGCATGTCCGGCGTCACGCCGCCCAGCAGGTCCAGATGCTGGCCGGGCTGCAGCCAGTCGCCGCGGATCAGCGGCTCGCGCGCCGTGGTGGCGCAGGCGACGATGTCGGCGCCGCGCACGGCCCCTTCCAGGTCGGCGGTCGCCTCGATGCGGAATTTCGGCCGGTGGAAACGGGCGGCGAGCTTGCGCGCCTTCTGCGGATCCCGTCCCCAGACCAGCACATGGCGGATCGGCCGCACCGCGGTGTAGGCCTCCACCAGTTCCAGGGCGAGCGGGCCGGTGCCGACCACCAGCATCCGTTCGGCATCCGGCCTTGCCAGATAGGAGGCGGCGAGCGCTGAGGATGCCGCGCCGCTGCGCCGGCCCAGCGCGGCGGAGGAGTCCATCAGCACCTGCGGCACGCCGGTCTTGCCGTCGACCAGCAGATAGACGCCCTGGGTCTGCGGCAGGTCGCTGCCGGCATTGTCGGGAAAGACGCTGTCGATCCGCACCCCGATCGCCTGATTCACCTCCCAGGCGGGGGCGATCAGCAGTGCGGCGTCACCGGTGCCGTAGGTCTCGACGCGGTGCCGATGGGCCGGCGGGGATTCCACGCCGGCGCGGAAGGTCTGCCGCAGGCGCTCGATCAGCATGCGGTGGTGCAGAACGGATCGAAGCTCGGCGCCGCTGACGGTGCGCATGGAACCCCCTTCCGCCGACCGGCATCCTGCCCTGCCCCGGACTGTAGAAGGACGGGGAGGGGAGCCCTGCGACTGGCGACGCTCAGTGGACGGTCGGCGCGTTGTTCTCGGCGGCCGGGACCGGCAGGGTGGAGCCGGGCAGCGTGCCGGAGACCGGGCCGGAAACCGGGCGGGTGCTCTCGGCCAGACGCTTTTCGGCGGCGGCGGCGCGGGCCTGCGCCTCCTTCAGTTCACGCTCCAGATATAGGACGCGGTTGCCCTCGCGGCGGGCGCGGCGGCGATGGCGGCGCTGGCTGTTCCAGACGACGAAACCGCCGGCCAGGAAGCCCACCACCAGCGCCACCAGCGTGGCCAGATAGACCGGCGTGGCGAGCGTGAAGGGCAGCGGCCACAGCGACAGCGTCACGATCCCGCGGTTGGAGATCGCGAACAGGATCGCGACGAGGGCCACGGGAATGGTGACGATCCAGGAAATATGGCGCAAGGCGAAGGTTCCTTGAGAGATACGGCGAGAGATACGGCAGGGAGAATGGCCGGGCCGGCGCTCACTCCGTGTTCAGGCGCTCGCGAAGCTGCTTGCCGGTCTTGAAGAAAGGAATGCATTTCTCGCCGACGTCAACCGATTCTCCGGTCCGGGGGTTGCGACCCGTGCGCGCGTCCCGCTTCTTGATGGAGAAGGCGCCGAAGCCGCGCAGTTCCACCCGGTCGCCGCGCGCCAGCGCTTCGGTGATCTCGTCGAAGATGGTGCCGACGATCTTCTCGATGTCGCGCTGGTACAGGTGCGGGTTCCGCTCCGCCAGCCGTTGGATCAGTTCCGACTTGGTCATGATCGTTGACGTTCCCCCATTCGATGCGGGCGCTTATGGTCGGGCCGCGCCTCGCTTGGACAGCAGCGTGCCACCGGCCGCATGAGGCGTCAAGCCCCACCCGCCGTGCTAAGCCGTTACGACACAATCGTTTTTCCGGACGGTGGAAGTGGATTGCCGCCTGATTTCCGCAAACCGGCCGAAGGGGGTCGCGGCAATCTCCGGCATGGATCGTGACGGAAATTTGAAAGCAATCAACGGCTTCGCGAAAGAAAACCCGATGCGGGCTCAGGCGCCTCCCAGCCGCGTCCCCTCCAGGATCGCGCCCTCCAGCACCGCCGAAGAGCGGTCGCAGCCGGTCAGGTCGGCGAGGGTCAGGTCGCTGCCCTTCAGGTTGGTCTCAGTCAGCGAGGCGCCGGCAAGCCGCGCCCGCACCAGCGACGCGCGCATCACCTTGGCCCCGGCGCTGACCAGCAGCATGCCGAGATTGGCGCCGTCCAGCCGGCTGTCGATCAGGATGGCGCGATCCAGCTTCACCCCGCGCAGGTCGGCGCGGCTGAGATCGGCGGAGCGCAGGTCGGCGCCGTCGAACTGGGCGGCCTGCAATTGGGCGCCGTTCAGCCGGGCATGGCGCAGCCGGGCGCCGCTGCCCTTGGCCAACGTCAGGATCTTGCCCGTCAGGTCGGCCCCCTCCAGGTTCAGCCCGGTCAGGTCGAGCTGGCAGCCCTGCTTGCCGCTGGTGCCCAGCCAGATCATGTGCTGGCGCAGCATGCTGTCCAGCTGGTCGACCGGCAGGGCCGGCAACTCGATGGCCGTCGTCTCCTCGGGTTCGGGCTCGGGCGCCGGAGCCTGGGGCGGTGCCTGCCGGGCGGCAGCGGCCTGTTCGTCGGTGCGGATCGCCTGTTCCAGCCCGTCCTGATCCAGGCTGGCTCCGTCGAGGATGGCGCCGCGCAGGTCGGAACCGTTGAGGTCGGCACCGCGCAGGTCGGCGCCGGAGAAATTGGCGTCGCGCAGGTCGGTGCGGTCCAGCCGGGCGCCGGCCAGCCGGGTGTTGGTGAAATCGGCCGCCCGCGCGAAGCTGCCCGACAGCTTGGCCCGCGCCATGTCGGCGTTGGTCAGTTTCGCTGACGCCATGTCGGCCGGGCCGGGGTCGAAGCCCACCACCTTCAGCTCGCCCGCGCTGTTGCGGTTGACCATGCTGCCGTCGCGCAGGTCGACCTCCACCATGGTGGCGCCGTCCAGCCGGGCGCCGCGGACGTTGGCGCCGCGCATGTCGGTGCGGAACAGCCGCGCCTCCGACAGGTCCGCCCCGCGCAGGTCGGCGCCATAGAGGTCTGCATGGTCCAGCACCGCGCCGCGCAGGTCGGCGTCACGCAGGATGGCGCCGGCCAGATGGGCGCCGGTCAGGTTGCGGCCGGCCAGCGACAGGCCGGACAGGTCGAAGAAGGGCAGGTTGGCGCGGGCGCCGTTCGGGCGTCCTTCGGCGAAACGGACATGGCGCTCGCACACGCGGTCGAGCTGGTCCTGGGTCAGGCGGATGCGGGATTTGCCGTCTTGCGCCATGGCCGGTCACGCGAACAGGGCGTCGATGTCGGCCTGGGAGATCCCGACGCCACCGTCGCCGCCGGCCGGGGCGGCGGGCGGCGGCGGGGCCGGCTTCGCGACGGGGGGAGGCGGAGGGGGAGGCGGCGGAGGAGGCGGGGAGGGCGCCACGTCGGCCGGCAGCGGTTCCGCCCGTTCCGCCACCTCCGGCACGCTGTCGAACAGCGCGTCGATGGCGTCCTGGCTGACCTCCGGCCCGCCCAGCTGCGGTCCGTTCAGCAGATGGGCGTCGGGGCGGGTGTCGCCCAGCTTGCGGTGCGAGGCGACCTCGCCCGGCGCGTGATGCTGCGGGTCGGCGGCCGTCAGCCGCTCGACGCCCCAGATCTCGATCATCGTGTTCACGCGCTCTTCGATGTAGCGCAGCGTGTTGACGACCTTGGTGGTGCGCTGGCCGGTGATGTCCTGGAAGGAGCAGGCGGTCATGATCTCGATGCACCACGCCTCGATCGCGTCGATCCGCTCGGCCAGATCGTCGTCGTCGCGCGGGATCGACA
Source organism: Azospirillum oryzae (assembly GCF_008364795.1). Taxonomy (GTDB): domain Bacteria; phylum Pseudomonadota; class Alphaproteobacteria; order Azospirillales; family Azospirillaceae; genus Azospirillum; species Azospirillum oryzae. Next base: position 64,172 of record NZ_VTTM01000002.1, read on the forward strand.
TGGTGATTTCCTGAATCTTCTCCGTCGCGTTCAGGATGTCGGTGGTGGCGCGTTCGGTGGCGGCGACGATCTCGTCCAACTCGCCGGTCGCCGCCTCGATGCGGTTGGACCCGGTGTCGGTCGCCTTCAGCGCGGCGATGTCGCTGCGCGCCTCGCGCACCACCTGGGTGATGGCGGTCAGCTCCTGCTGGATGCGCGGGTCCTCGCCGGGGACGAAGGAGGTGAAGGCGCTGGACGAGGTGCCGCTCAGCCGGTCGACCTGACCTTCCAGCCTGTCGACCAGCCGGTGGAACTCGTCGGAGGCGACGACGCGGCTGCGCCGGTCGCGCATGCGCAGAAAGGCCCGCCCCCGCGCCGTCTGCGACAGGGCCTCCTCCATCTGCAGATACTCTTGCTCGGTCAGTTCGAGCAGTGACCCGCCGCTCATAGCGCTCAACCCGTTTTCGACAGCCGCGCCGCCCCGGCATGTCCGGGGCTGCGCCGACCCTGTCCTATACCACCCAATTTCTTTACCGGGAGTTTCCGCCGCCGCCGCGCTATCATCGCCGCAATGGAGTGGCCGGAGGGCGGCCAGAGGGTGGACAACCTTGAACCGACTTCTTTTTTGTCCCAAATCAGCCCGATCTGGCGACGATCGCGACAAGAAATTCCCAGCAAGAAAGGAAATGACCATGAAGAGGGCGGTGCGTCCGGTGGTGTTTGCTGTGGCGGTCGGACTGGCGGCGCTGACCGGCGGCGCGCTGGTCGCGCCGGCCGACTCGGCGCTGGGCCGCTTGGGTTCCGCCATCGGCCTCGGCGCTTCGCCCGCGGCGGCGGCACTTCCTCTGGGCGCGGTCGGCGGCGGCACCATCGCCCCGATGCTGGAGCAGGTGACGCCGGCCGTCGTGAACATCTCGGTGCTGAGCCAGGCGCCCCAGGCGGAAAACCCGCTGCTGCGCGACCCCTTCTTCCGCCGCTTCTTCAACCTGCCGGACCAAATGCCGCAGTCCCGTCCGCAGGTCAGCGCCGGGTCGGGCGTGATCGTCGACGCCCGCAACGGCTATGTCGTCACCAACAACCATGTGGTGGAGAACGCGCAGGAGATCGCCGTCACCCTGAAGGACCGCCGCCGCCTGCGCGCCAAGCTGATCGGCCGTGACGCCGCCACCGACATCGCCCTGCTGCAGATCAAGGCGGAGGGGCTGACCGCGCTGCCGCTCGGCGACTCGGACCGCTCACAGGTCGGCGACTTCGTCGTCGCCATCGGCAACCCGTTCGGGCTGGGGCAGACGGTGACCTCGGGCATCGTCTCGGCGCTGGGCCGCAGCGGGCTGAAGATCGAGGGGTATGAAGATTTCATCCAGACCGACGCCTCGATCAATCCCGGCAACTCCGGCGGCGCGCTGGTCAATTTCCAGGGCGAGCTGATCGGCATCAACACCGCCATCATCGGCCCCGCCGGCGGGTCTGTCGGCATCGGCTTCGCCGTGCCGGTCAGCATCGTCCGTTCGGTGATGGAACAACTGCGCGAATATGGCGAGGTGCGGCGCGGCCGGCTGGGCGTGGCCATCCAGGACCTGACGCCCGACCTTGCGGAAAGCATGAGCCTGAAAGGCGACGAGGGCGCGCTGATCGCCAAGATCGAGCGCGGCTCGCCGGCCGACAGCGGCGGCTTGCGCAGCGGCGACGTGGTGATCGCGGTCGATGGACGTCCCATCCGCAGCGCCACCGATTTCCGCAACCGCATCGGCCTTCTGCGCGTCGGCACGCCGGTGCAGTTGACGGTGATGCGCGAGGGCGGGCAAAAGTCCGTCACCGTCCGTACCGCCCGCTGACCGAACCCGCCGACCATCGAGGAGCCACCCCGTACCGGCATGATGCGTTCCAACCCACCCCGCCGCCCGGCCGCCCCGCCGGCGCCCAACCCCGGCCGCAGCGCGGCCCAGCGGCAGCGCGAGATCGCGACGCTGCTGATGCGGCTCGACGCCATGCTCAAGCAGTCGGCGGAGCTGGCGCAGACGGCGCGCGAGCGGGTGTCGGTCGGCGGGCTGGCCCGCTACCGCCGCTTCAGCCGGCGGGTTCGCGACTTCTTCGCGCTGGCCGCACTGACGCAGGAGCGGCTGGATGCGGCGCCGGAGGAGATGGAGGATCTGATCGATCCCATGACCACCGCGCTGGAGCGTCTGCACGCCCGCATGGTGGTCCAGTTCGTGGAGGGCAGCGCCGGCTTTTTCGCCAGCTTCGCGCGGGTGAAGGCGCTGCCCATCGGCACCCACGAGATGTGCGGGGTGGAACTGCGCGGTGTGCTGGAGATCCGCAAGTTCCTCGACGACCCGCTCTATGAGGGGGAGCGGGGAAAGGCCCTGCGCGCCGAGGCCGACCGCATCGCCGCGCTGATCCGCCGGGTGATGGATCGCATTCCGCCGCTGCCCGATTTCGGCGACGAACCCAGCATCGGCCCGCGCGGCACGCTGAACAGTCCGCTGAAGGGGCCCAACGCCCATATGCCGCCCGGCCGCGCCGCCGCCCGACCGGCTGCGGCTCGGCCGGCCAACATGCCGCCGCCCGCTCCACCGGCGCCGAACCCCAGCACCGAAGTCCGTTCGCTGAGCCTCGACCAGTTCGAGGACGACGAGGAGGAATAGGAAAGGGAGGGGGCCGGATCGACTGACCTGCCCCCATTTCCTCCCACCGGCCGCTTTTTACCGGCGGTGCTTGCCCTCGTCCGCCGTCAATGCGCCGACCGCGGCGCCGGCGGCACCGCCCAACAGGCCGCCGTAGATCGCGCTGCCGCCGGTCACGGCGCCGATGGCGGCACCGCCGGCCGCACCGATGGCGCCGCCGGTCAGCGCGCGGTTCTCGCGATGATTCAGGTTCGAACAGCCGCCGAGCAGCGTCGCGCCGATCAGCAGCGCCGTCGCCCCGGTGGTGAATGTCCGCATGGTGGTCTTCATCGGTCTCTTCCTTCAAGCATAGGCACGGCAACATGAGGGACCGCCGCCGATGCCGCGTCGTCGGGCAAGGCTGGGCGGTCAAGCTTATGTTTGGTGAGTGCCGCCGTCCGGTGCTGTGACCATTTCGGGGTATCCGCCCTAGCCGGCCGGGGCATTACACCCCATTCGGTATTTCAAGATCGCGGAAGATGGCGGCGAAGGTCGGGGGACCGGCGGCCGGGACGACCAATGTCGGCGGGCTCAAATTTCCTTCATTCCAATATGGTTACCGAATTGTGTGGTAAGACCACGTCGATTGTGTACGAGCGATTACAAAGAGTCGCAAGATTCCCGATGAAAAATCCTTGTGGCTTGTCTAGGACATCCTTTCGGTCCCGAAGCTTCATGCTTCCGGGAAACAGAGATCGGCCGTTGCCGCGGGTGCATGGATTCTCCGCGGCGAAAGGCCGGCACAGGGAAGACCAGAGATGACGATCAAAGACAGGGATTTGGACAGGGACGGACCAACTCGCCTGCCATCCGCGCCGCCGCCCGATGCGCAATTGGGACGGATCATCGAAATGGCGTTCACTGGCTTGTGGGTGATCCGGCGCCAGGGGGCATTGACGGAGGTCGGCGGGCGGCTCTATTGGCCCGACCGCGCTTCGTTGGAACGCGCGGCGGCACAGGCCGGCGTGCAACTGTCCGACATCATCATCCACACCGGCCGACTCGGTTCCGACCGGCGATAGGCGGACGGCCATTCTCCTTCCGGGGGATGGGAACGCGACGAACGGACAGTTGCGCGGGTGACAGGCTTCTTCCAATATCCGATGGATCGGCGACCGCCAGGACTGGGCGTTCTGCAATCTCCGTTTCATTGGGGCCTATGGAAGACATCGACCGCCAAAGAACGCTTGCCTATTTCGAAAGGCTGGGAAAAGAGCGGGTTCGACTCTATACCGCCATCGACTGCGACCGTTTTCTCGGTGACTGGCAGGTCCGTGAATTGGCCGACCAGTGGCTTGACGCCAAGAATGCGGAAGACAGGCCACGCTTGCTGGGCCGGCCGTTGTGGCGGCGGCTGTTGTCCGACCGTCGCCCCTGACCGTTCTCCCCCCTCGGCCCCGCTTCGGAAACAGCACCGGCCATCCGGTCACCCGTCGGGCCGGCGTGATGTCTAAGGCGTGGTTGGCGGCGATGCCCCCGTTCGGCCTGATGGTGAGAGAGGCCATGCCGTCGATCCGCATAAAACCTACCCCTCCTTGCCGTTCCAAGCGTCGCCCTATCCCTACCAACGCGGGATGACTTTGTCGGCACCCCACAATAGGTGGTGGCCGCTGCCGCTTGAACACGGGTAGCGTTCGGCGGAACCGTCACCCGCCGGGCGGTGTTACCGTTTCCGGCTAAGCAAGAAGTGGCCGTATCCCCACATGGTTTCCGAAACGATGCCGTTGCGCGCGCTGCGTTCCCATCCCTCCCCGCTCTACCGGTTGCCCGGTTCGGCGCTGGTCCTGATTGCCTGCACCGCCGCGGTTCTGCTGACCATCGGGCTGTCGGCGGTCTTCGCTTGGCGTGACCGCGACGAGGCGGTCCGGCAGGCGACCGGCGTCGCCGGCAACATCGGACTGCTGGCGGCGGAGCATGCAGCCCGGCTGATCGAGTCGGGCGACCTGCTGCTGACCCAGACGGCGACACTGGCCGGTCCGGCCGGGACGCCGCTGCCCGACGATGCGGCGACGCGCGACCGCATGGCCCTGCTGGCGGCCAGCGCCCCCCATGTGGTCGGGCTGGAGATCCGCGACCCGTCGGGAGCGCTGCTGCTGTCGAGCCTGCCCGAGGCGGCACCGGGCGGCGCCCGGCCGGCACTGAAGCCGGACGGCATGGCCATCGGCATCGGGCGGATGGAGGGCAAACCAGGGGGGCGTTCGGTCATCACCCTGGCGCAACCCCTGCCGGGTGCGGCAGGCGGCGCGCCACGTGGCTGGGCGGTGGCCGGACTGGACGCGCGGGCCTTCCGCGACGTCTACCGCTCGCTCGACGTCGGCTACGGCCACAGCATCGCCATCCTGCAGCCGGACGGCACCCCGCTGCTGCGCGAACCGGAGGACGGCGGCATCATGGGCGGCAATGCCGGCGATGACACCGCCAGTCATGCCGACGACATCGTCGTCACCCGCCCGGTGGGCGACACCGGCCTGTCGGCCATGGTGACCATCGCCACCGGCAGCGTTCTGCACCGCTGGAGCGAGCGGCTGTGGATCTACGCCGCCTTCGCCGCCGCGGCCTGCGCCACGGTCGCGGTGATCGGCGCCCTCGCCATCCAGCGCGCCCGGCGCGAGCGCGAGGCGGAGGACGCCCTGCAGCACGCCTATGACACGCTGGAGGAGCATGTCCACCAGCGCACCGCCCAGTTGGAGCGCGCCAATGCCCAACTGGAGGCGGCGGTGACCGACAAGGAGGTCCTGCTGAAGGAGGTGCAGCACCGGGTGAAGAACAATCTGCAGGTCATCTGCAGCCTGCTGCGTCTGCAGGCGGCCAGGATCGACGAGCAGGCCCGCCGCGGCTTCGACGAGAGCCTGCGCCGCATCCAGACCATGAGCCTGCTGCACGAACTGCTCCACCGCTCCGACGAGCCGGCGCACATCAACTTCGCCGACGCGCTGCGCCAGATGTGCGACGGGCTGGTCCGCTCCGACAATCCGACCGCCGCCCGGCTGGAACTGGAGGCGCAGGACTGGATCGTCGACGCCGACCGCGCCACGCCGCTCGCCATCGCCACCAGCGAACTGGTGTCGAATGCTCTGCTGCATGCTTTCCCGCACGGGCATCCCGGCACCGTGCGCGTGATGCTGGAGCGCGACGGGGCCGGCATGCGGCTGATCGTGCGCGACGATGGCGTCGGACTGCCCGCTGGCATGCCGAGCCAGCACAAGCGCCCAGGTCGTGGCGGTTCCAGCAGCGGGCTCGGCCTGAACCTGGTGCAGGCGCTGTCCCATCAGGCCGGCGCCACGCTGAAGATCGAGCGCGACGGCGGCACCATCTTCACCCTGACCATTCCCGAACAGCCGGCCCGCCAGCGCGCCAAGACGGCGGCCTAGGGAAGCATCCGCCTGAAGTGTCCGCCTGAAACGGAAAGGGCCTCCCCGTCCTGCCGGACGGGGAGGCCCTGACCCTGCGTCGCAAACCGCGCCTTGCGGCCGGTTCCGCGACTATTCCAGCATGCTGCGCAGCATCCAGGCGGTCTTGTCGTGGATCTGCAGGCGCTGGGTCAGCAGGTCGGCGGTCGGCTCGTCGCTGCCCTGTTCGGCCAGCGGGAAGACGCTGCGGATGGTGCGGGCGGCGGCCTCGTGGCCTTCGACCAGCTGGCGGATCATGTCGTTCGCCTTGGGAACGCCCGCCTCTTCCTTGATCGAGGCCAGCTGCGCGAACTGCGAGAAGCTGCCCGGCGCCGGATAACCCAGCGCGCGGATGCGCTCCGCGATCTCGTCGAGCGCGGTCCACAGCTCCGTGTACTGGGTCATGAACATGGTATGGAGCGTGTTGAACATCGGCCCGGTGACGTTCCAGTGGAACGAATGGGTCTTGATGTAGAGCGCGAAGGTGTCGGCCAGAACCTTGTTCAGCCCTTCGGCAATGGATTTGCGGTCTGCGTCCGAGATCCCGATGTCGATCTTCATTCTTCGATCCTTTTTGTTGGGTCCTGCATTATGCCCCGGCATTGGCGCAGCCGTCAGCGGCCGCCGCCCCGCGGTCCCGGGACAACAGCTTGGGCGCAGGCGGATCGTTTCAAGTCTGATGCGACTAAACTTCGCGCCCAAGCCTCGCGAATGGGTGATGAGGCGCCAGCGTATCTGCCGCCCAACTCGCCCCCTCAGCCCGCCCGCAGCCGGCCGATGAAGTGGGTCACCTCGCGGTTCAGCGTCGATGCCTGACCGTCCAGCAGTTCCGCGGCGCGCAGGACCTCGCCCGCCGCGGTGCCGGTCTCCCCGGCGCTGGTCGACACCGTCGCGATGGTCTGCGAGACCTCGGCGGTGCCGGCGGCGGCCTCCTGCACGTTGCGGGTGATCTCCTCCGTCGCGGCGGCCTGCTGTTCCATGGCGCCGGCGATGGAGCCGACGATCTCGTCGATGCCGACCACCGTCTCGCCCACCCCCTTGATGGCTGCGACGGCGGCCCCGGTCACCTGCTGCATCGAGGTGATCTGGGTCCCGATCTCCTCGGTCGCCTTGGCGGTCTGGGTGGCGAGGCTCTTCACCTCGCTCGCCACCACGGCGAAGCCCTTGCCGGCCTCGCCCGCCCGCGCCGCCTCGATGGTCGCGTTCAGCGCCAGGAGATTGGTCTGGGCGGCGATGGAGTTGATGAGGCCGACGATCTCGCCGATGCGGTTGGCGGCGTCGGACAGGCCGACGACATGGGCGTTGGTCTCCTCCACCGCCCGCACGGCACCGCGCACCATGTCGAAGGAGCGGCGGACCTGACCGCCGATCTCGGCGATGGAGGCCGACATCTCCTCCGTCGCGGCGGCGGCGGTCTGCACGCTGGCGCCGGCCTGGGCGCTGGCGGCGGCGACGGTGGCGGCCTGCCGGTTGGCGCTGTTGGCGCGTTCCAGCATGCCGGCGGCGTTGCTGCGCACCTGATGGGCGCCGGCCCCAACCTGCTGCACCACCTCGGCCACGCGGGCCTCGAACAGGTCGGCCAGCTCCCGGATGGCGCGGTGCTTCTCCGCTTCGGCCTCCGCCTTCTGGCGCTGCTGGTCGGCGGTCAGCCGCTCCACCTCGCGGGCGTTGGTCTGGAAAACCTCCAGCGCGCGGGCCATGGCGCCGATCTCGTTGCGCATCCAGCCGCCCTCGACCGCGGTGTCGAGCTTTCCGGCGGCCAGATCGGCCGTGTTGCTGGACAGTCGCTGCAGCGGCCGGGTGATCGACCGCGCCAGCAGCAGACCGGCCGCCATCATCGCCGCCAGCAGGCCGGCCATCACCAGCGCGAAGTCGCGGCGGGCGGTGGCCGCGGCATCGCGGGTGGCCTGGGTGGCGGCGGCGGTGGAGCGGCCGATGGCCTCCTGCGTCTCCATCACCTTGGCGGTCAGGGCGGCGAACTGGTCGTCGGTGTGGGCCATCATCGGGATGCCGATCAGGCGGTCGATGGCCGCCATCTGGTTCATCTCGTCCACCGCCTTGGCATAGGCGCCGATCCGCACCGACACCTCGTCCAGCATCGCCCGCTCCGACTCGGCCAGCGGCATGGCGCGCAGTTCCGCGATGGCGGTGCGCGCCTTGCCCAAATTGGCGGCGATGGCGTCGCGCATGGCCTGCAGCTTCGCCTCCTCGATGCCGGAGCCGGACAAGGCCAGGTGCCGCGACACGTCGCTGTGGATGACATAGGCGATGGCGACCAGCCGGTCGATCCGGCCCAGCCGCTCCGCCGCCTCGCGGTGGATGCCGTCCACGGCACCCAGCGCCTGCTCCGACTGGCGGTCGGCCAGCGCCAGCGCCGCCACCGTCAGGACGATCCCCATCAGGGGAGCCGCGAAGACCCGGCCCGCCACCGACAGGCCCGACAGACGCGCAAAGACACCGCCGTTCATGCTCACCCCCAACAGTTCCACCCCCAACGGCTCCACCTGCCGATCACCGCCTCACGCGGCAGCGGTCACTTGTAGATGCCGACATAGGCGACCAGGTCCTGGCCGGGCACGCGCTTCACGTAGGTGACCTTCGGTTCGATCTTGTTGCTGGCGGGGTTCAGCCAGCGATACTCGACCCAGCCCTCGTCCTTCTCCTTGGCGACGGCCAGCACGTCCTGGACGATGAAGCGGCCATCCGGATCCTTGACGTTGATGACGCTCTGGCCGACGCCGGCCGGGCGCGGCGGATAGACCTTCCAGACGCCGGCGAAGTCGATGACGTTGACGTAGATCTCGCCGTGCTTGAACGGGCCTTCGGCGTTGAAGGCCTTGGCGGCCTCGTCCAGGCCCTGGGCGGCGATCAGGTCGGCGGCCTTCAGGGTGATCGACTTGGCGTCCTCCTGCGTCGGCTTGGCCTCCTGGGCGACGGCGGGGGTGGGCAGAGGGACGGAAACGGCAGTCCCGACGGCAATCAGGGCGACCGCCAGCAAACGAAACCACAAGCGCATGTGCTCTTTCCCCAAGCAGTGGGGGCGGTCGGCGGACGCCGGGCGCCCCATCGATTGTTATCCGGCCGTTATCGCCTTGATCGCGCGGCCATTATCACCGGAGGCTACTAGCAGAAGGTTTCATGCGTTTGTCCGCCACATTTCGGCGCGCTCATATTGCGTTGCAACATAGCAATATCACGAACGATTTGTCGCATGCCGCAGCTGCAGGAGGTATTCCGTTCAGTTTGAAAGCCTTAGACGGTTGGTTCGCGCTGTCGGAGGCGGGCGAATGGGCCGGGCGCCGTCCGATGCGGCCAATCGACGCATTGGCCGCACGACCGCTTCGCGCGTGACGGTTTGCCGCCCCTTTTTTCCATCGACAGCCGCGCCGTTCGGGAGGAGCATCGGAGGTCCGATGCGGGCGCTCCGCCGGCCCCGGATTCGATGCGCGTTTCCGCCACGTGTCCGCCGCCCCCCGATCCGGACGTGCCCGTTTTCCGGAAGTGCCATTTTCAAACGGACTTGTCTGAAGAGCCACACGCGAACGGGCCGCCCCGGCGGCCGGCGCCGGCGGCCCATCTCCGGCCCAGGCCCCGTCCCCGGTCACGACAGCCCGAAGCTTCGACGGGAGGTGTGAATGCCGCATACGCAAATCCGGACGGCGCGCTGCGCGGCGCTGGTCGGCCCCTATCTCGCCGGCAAGACGACGCTGCTGGAAAGCCTGCTGTTCGCCGCCGGGGCCGTCACCCGCAAGGGCAGCGTGCGCGACGGCAATGCCGTGGGCGACAACTCGCCGGAGGCGAAGGCCCGGTCGATGAGCACCGAGCTGAACGTCGCCTCCTTCGATTACCTGGGGGAACGCTGGTCGATCCTGGACTGCCCCGGCTCGGTGGAGTTGACGGGGGAGGCGCAGGCGGCCCTGATGGCCGCCGACATCGCCGTCGTGGTGGCGGAGGCTGCGCCGGAGAAGGCGGTGCTGCTGGCCCCGCTGTTCAAGATGCTGGACGACCACCGCATCCCGCATCTGCTGTTCATCAACAAGATCGACTCGCTGGGCGACCTGCGCGTGCGGGACGTCGTCGCCGCCTATCAGGAGGTCTCGACCCGCAAGCTGGTGCTGCGCGAAGTGCCGCTGCGCGAGAACGGCCAGATCACCGGGCTGGTCGATCTGGTCAGCGAACGCGCCTGGCGCTTCAACCCGCACAAGCCGTCCGATCTGGTGGCCCTGCCGGACGGCGCCCGCGACTGGGAGGCGGAGGCGCGGCAGGCGATGCTGGAATCGGCTGCCGATTTCGACGACGGCCTGCTGGAAAAGCTGCTGGAGGACATGGCCCCCGACAGCGCCGAGCTGTACGAGACGCTGGCGCACGAGCTGGCCGACGATTTGATCGTGCCGGTCTTCTTCGGATCCGCGGAGAACGACAACGGCATCCGCCGCCTGCTGAAGGCCCTGCGGCACGAGGGGCCGGAGGTTTCAACCACGGCCGCCCGCATCGACATCCCGGCCGATACGGCGGTGGCGGCGCAGGTGGTGAAGACGATGATGGGCTCCCATGCCGGGAAGCTCAGCCTCGCCCGCGTCTGGCGCGGCACCGTCACCGACGGCATGACCCTGGGCGGCGAACGGGTGTCCGGAATCTTCCAGCTGTTCGGCCGCGACCAGACCAAGGTGCCGCAGGCCGCCGCCGGCGATCTGGTGGCGCTCGGCCGGCTGGAGAAGGCGGCGACCGGCGACCGGCTGACCGAGAAGGCCAATCTCGGCCCGCCGGACGACTGGCCGGCCGCCGCCCCGCCGGTGCATGGGCTGGCGCTCCGCGCCGAGAACCGCAACGACGAGGTCAAGCTGTCCGCCGCTTTGCAGAAACTGCGGGAGGAGGACCCCTCCCTGATGCTCGACCAGTCGGCGGAGACCGGCGAACTGGTGCTGTGGGGCCAGGGCGACGTGCATCTGAAGCTGGCGATGGACCGGCTGCGCAGCCGCTTCAACGTCGCGGTGAAGGGCCAGCCGCCGCAGGTCCCCTACAAGGAAACGATCCGCAAGGGCACCAGCCACCACGCCCGCTTCAAGCGCCAGACCGGCGGCCACGGCCAGTTCGCCGACATCCATGTCGAGGTCCGGCCGCTGCCGCGCGGATCAGGCATCCAGTTCGAGGATGCGGTGGTCGGCGGCGCGGTGCCGCGCCAGTATATCCCGGCGGTGGAGGCCGGCGTGCGCGAGGCGGCGGTGCGCGGGCCGCTGGGCTTTCCGGTGGTGGATTTCGCGGTGACGCTGACCGGCGGCCAGTTCCACGCCGTCGACAGTTCCGACATGGCGTTCAAGACGGTGGCGCGGCAGGCGATGGCCGACTCGCTGCCGACCTGCGAGCCGGTGCTGCTGGAACCGATCCTGACCGTCACCATCGCGGTGCCCAGCACCTTCACGCCGAAGGTGCAGCGTCTGGTCAGCGGCCGGCGCGGCCAGCTTCTGGGCTTCGATGCGCGGCCGGGCTGGCCCGGCTGGGACGAGGTGAAGGCGTGCATGCCGCAGGCCGACATGCAGGATCTGATCGTGGAGCTGCGCTCGCTGACCTTCGGCGTCGGCAGCTACAGCGCCGAGTTCGAACGGCTCCAGGAGGTGGTCGGCAAGGCGGCCGACCGGGCCGTGGAGATCCGCCGCGACATGCTGGCGGCACAGTAGACGGAGGAACGCTCCACCGCCCGACCGGCGGGCGGTGGAGCCGGTCCCCGGATCAGCCGATCTTCTGCTTGGCCATGGCGCCCAGACGCAGGCGGAGCGCGTTCAGCTTGATGAAGCCTTCCGCGTCCTTCTGGTTGTAGACGCTGTCCTGCTCGAAGGTCACATAGTCCATGCGGTACAGCGAGTTCGGCGACTTGCGGCCGACGACCGTGACGTTGCCCTTGAACAGCTTCAGACGGACGGTGCCGTTGACCAGCGACTGGGTCTGGTCGATCAGCGCCTGGATGGCCAGACGCTCCGGGCTCCACCAATAGCCGCAATAGATCAGCTCGGCGTAGCGCGGCATCAGCTCGTCCTTCAGGTGCCCGGCACCGCGGTCGAGGGTGATGCTCTCCATCGCGCGATGCGCCACCAGCAGGATGCTGCCGCCCGGGGTCTCGTAGACGCCGCGCGACTTCATGCCGACATAGCGGTTCTCGACCAGATCGAGGCGGCCGATGCCGTTCTCGCCGCCCAGGCGGTTCAGCTCGGTCAGCAATGCTGCCGGCGACAGCGCCTTGCCGTCGATGGCGACCGCGTCACCGTTCTTGAACTCCACCTCGATGTAGGTCGGGGTGTCCGGCGCCTTCTCCGGGGCGACGGAGCGGGTGAACATGTCCTCGTCCGGCTCGACCCACGGGTCCTCCAGCGCCTTGCCCTCGTAGGAGATGTGCAGGAGGTTGGCGTCGGTGGAGTAGGGGGCCTCGCCGCGCTTGTCCTTCGCGATCGGAATCTGGTTCTTCTCGGCGTAGTCCAGCAGGGTGGTGCGGCTGTTCAGGGTCCATTCGCGCCACGGCGCGATGACCGTGATGTCCGGGCGCAGGGCGTAATAGCCCAGCTCGAAACGGACCTGATCGTTGCCCTTGCCGGTGGCGCCATGGGCGACGGCGTCGGCGCCGACCATGTTGGCGATCTCGATCTGGCGCTTGGCGATCAGCGGCCGGGCGATCGAGGTGCCGAGCAGGTAGGTGCCCTCGTAGAGCGTGTTGGCGCGGAACATCGGGAAGACGAAGTCCCGCACGAATTCCTCGCGCAGATCGTCGATGAAGATGTTTTCCGGCTTGATGCCCAGAAGCTCGGCCTTCTTGCGGGCGGGCTCCAACTCCTCGCCCTGGCCGAGGTCGGCGGTGAAGGTCACCACCTCGCAGGAATAGGTTTCCTGCAGCCACTTCAGGATGACCGAGGTGTCGAGGCCGCCCGAATAGGCGAGCACCACTTTCTTGATCTGTTTGCCGGACGCGCCGCTCATTGGACTGCTCTTGCAGTAGAGAAAGGTAAGGTGGCGACCGTACGGCCTTTCCCGCCCGCCTTCAAGCCCCCGTGCCCGGTTGGGTGCCATCCGGGCGGTCTTCCGCCGTCCTATGGCGCAGCGCCGACGCGGCGAAGGCCAGGCAGGCGCCAGCGGCGAAGAAGGCCAGCCCATGCCGGGTCAGCTCCATCGCCGCACCGGCCAGCACCGGCCCGGCCAGCGCGCCGACGCCCCACATCAGCCCCATGGCGGCATAGATCCCCACCAGTTCCGATCCCTGGAACCGGCTGCCGACGATGGCCAGCATGATGGTGTAGACGCCGACGAAGGCGCCGCCCCAGACGAACAGCAGCGCGTAGGTCGCGACCTCGCTCATCAGCGCGACCGGCCAGACCAGCGCCCCCAGCGCGGCGCAGACCGCCAGCCCGATCACCAGCGTCAGCCGGTCCATCTTGTCGCCCAGCCAGCCGATGGGAAGCTGCAGCAGGATGGCGCCGATCATCATGCAGGACATCAGGCTGGTCGCTCCGGTCTCCGACCAGCCGAGCTTGGTGGCGTAGATCGCCAGGAAGGACAGGCCGGCGGTCTCGATGGCGGCGTTCAGCACGATGGCGCCGATGGCGACCGGAGCCAGCCGGATGAAATGCAGCGGCCCTTCGCGCGACGGCCGCTCGAACTCCGGCGCGCGGATGCGGGGGGAGGCGACCAGCAGAGCGGCGGCGGCGGCGACACCGGCGCCGGCCAGATAGGGCAGCGCCCCGCCGGAGCCCAGCAGCGACAGCATCAGCGGTCCCAGCGCGAAGCCGGACGACAGCGCCGCGGTGTAGACCGCCATGGCGCGGGCGCGGGTGGCCTCGCTGCTCAGGCTGTTGGTCCAGGTCTCCGACAGGACGAACAGGGTTTCCGACGCGGCCCCCAGCAGGATGCGCAGGGGAAACCAGATCCAGATCGGGGTGGCGGGGAACAGGGCCAGCAGAACCGCCGCCCCCGCCAGCGCCACGATCACCAGCCGGCGGATGCCCAGCCGCGCCACGATCCGCGGCAGCAGCACGGCCATCGCCAGCACGCCCAGCGCATGCATCGCCGCGTTGGCGCCGATGGTCAGGTCGCTCAGATTCTGCCGCGACAGGTCCAGCGCGATCAGGGCGGCGCTCAGGCTGTAGGTCAGCCCGAACATCATCGCCGTGGCGATCACCGCGGCGCGCGACAGCAGGCCGCCGTCATCCGCTGTCGGCTCCGATGTCATGCCTGCTCCTGTTCCATAAGGTGATTGGGTATCGGTCATGACGGCTGCGTATCCGGCCGGCCATCCATACCGCCGTCCAAGCCGCCTTCCGGCGGACGGGCGGTGCTGCGCAGTTGGCCGAGAAAGTCGCCGAGGCCGTGGCGCCAGGACCGGTCGGGGCGGTCGACGACGCGGGCCAGCGCCGCCGCGTAATCCAGCACGAAACCCGGCGTCCAACTCATCGCATCGGCACGGCTGCGGATCAGGGAGGCGACCCAGATATCGGGATCCATCAGCAGGCGCAGCAGACGCACCCAGGGGAAGCGGCTGGCCAAGGCGCCTTCCAGCGTCGCGTCCAATGCGGCGGCGACGACGACCGAACAGTTCCGGTTGGAGAGGTTGTAGGTGCTGTCCTGCCGGTATCCGGCCCAGAAGGCCCGCAGACGCCAGCGATCGTAGGTCCACAGCTCCACGGTCGAATCGGCGGGGCACCAGTCGGCGATCTCTTCCTCGTAGGACGGCAGGAAGCGGCCAGGCACGTCGTTCTCGGCTCCGCTGCGCAGCGCGGTCACGAAGCTGACGCCGGACTGGTCGATCTCGTTGGCCGGATAGTGGCTGATATACAGATCGGGCGCCAATTCCAACGCGGAGTGGCCGGTGGACACCACGCCGTTGCGGTCGATGGCGGCGATGTAGCGGTCGATCACCAGCCGCCTGTCCAACGGCGCAGTGGCGGAGGCGACCGGGGTCCACACCCGCACCACGAGCGGCCGATCGTGACGACCGGCCGGCTCTGGGCTGTCGCCCACCAGAACGGGGGCGTTGTCGTACCAGCCGCGGCCGGAAAAGATCGGCAGGTTGAGGATTGCCGCCTCGTCCTCCAGGTTGCGCAGCAATACCCCCAGCCGCAGCAGAAGCCAGCCCGACAGGCCGATGAACAGTCCGATGCACAGAGGCGTGTTGCGGTCGGAGGGCAGCGGCCATTCCGTCATCATCATCGCCGCCAGCGCCAGTTCCGCCAGCCCGCAGAGGATCAGGAGCCGCCAGTTCCGCACGCGGAACACCGCTGCGGCAGCCGCCCGGTTCGCCCCGTCGAGCGCCAGGACGATGGCGAGAGGCAACGCCAGCGCCCAGCCGTTCAACAGCGGCGAGGCCAGCAGCAATCCGCCGGCAAGGATCGCCAGCACCGACCGTGCCAGGGCGAAGCGCCGGTTGGCCCCCAAGGAGGCGGAGAGGGCCATCAGCAGGCTTACGGCGCCGGCCGCCGTGAAGACCAGTCCCAGGAAGCTGTAGATGACCTGGGTCAGTCCGACGGACGCATTCAGTGCCAGCGCCAGCCCCAACCCCATCGACAGCAGGCCGAGCAGGGCGATCACGTACCAGTGGGACCGGAAGGCCCGAGGGCCGATCAGCAGAAACGCAAGCTTCAGCATCGCATCGCCGGAATCGGGAGAAGCACGGAACTGTGCATCTCCCGACTGGTGATCCTGCAACCGGTTGCTGTCAACGCTGGTATCGGTGCCGGATGCCGGACCGCCGACGCGATGATTACCGAACGATGCGGTCCGCTATTCGATCTTCTCGCTGGGATAGGTGCCCCAGAAATCGGTGCGCTTCATCCAGCCGCGATAACCCTTCACATCGACCTCGCACCACTCGTCGCGGCACTTCTTCAGCGACCCGACGACGCCGGGCTCCGCCCGCGCCACCACCGCGCTGTCGCCGCGCGGCGACTCAAAGATCGCGCGGGTCTGGCCGACGATCAGGATGCCGCGGCGGCCGGACAGTGCGCTCTGGTGAACCCAGCCTTCCGCCCCCTCCCAGTCGCGGATGCGGCGCCAGGTGTCGAATTCCTGGATGATCTCCACCGGCATGTCCTTGCGCTTGAAGACCCATTCGATGGGATAGCTGCCGTTGGGGCCGGAGCGCAGGTTCACCTCGCCGACGCGCACGGTGACGAAACGGGGGATCGGCAGGCCCGACGCATGGGTCGGATCCTTGCTCTCCGCGGCGAACGCCGCGCCCGTGCCCGGAATTGCGCCGCCCGCGACAAGCCCCATGCCCAACCCCAGGATCAGGGCCAGGGAGGGGAGGACGGAGCGGCGGACAGGCATGGCGGCACCGGAGCTGACGAGGGGGAAAAACCGGGCCGCACTATAGAGACCACCCGTTCGATAGGGCAAGCGCCGCCACCCCGGTCCGCCACCCCGGTCCAAGGCTGCAATCTCCCCGCCGCAGGTCGGGCTTTCGCGACGGACTTCTGGACAGTCCCACGACCGCTTGGTATGGCAACCATGGACCGGAGCAGCCCGTGCCGGGACCTCGATGCGGGCGGGCCGGGGCAAGGGAGGACCAGCACCGATGACCGACAAGAAGAAGCCGCTCGTTGTCGTCACCCGCAAGCTGCCGGACGTCATCGAGACGCGGATGATGGAGCTGTTCGACACCCGGCTCAATCCGGACGACGTGCCGCTCACCCCGGCACAGATGCAGGATGCGATGAACGTCGCCGAGGTGCTGGTGCCCACCGTCACCGACCGCATCGACCGCGCGCTGATCGAAGCCGCCGGACCGCAGCTGCGGCTGATCGCCTCCTTCGGCACCGGCGTCGACCACATCGACCTCAAGGCGGCGCGCGAGCGCGGCATCGTCGTCACCAACACCCCCGGCGTCCTGACCGAGGATACCGCGGACATGACCATGGCGCTGCTGCTCGCCACCGCGCGCCGCGTGGCGGAGGGCGAGCGGCTGGTCCGCTCCGGCCAATGGACCGGCTGGGGGCCGACCACCATGCTGGGCCACCGCATCAGCGGCAAGCGACTGGGCATCTTGGGCATGGGCCGCATCGGTTCGGCGCTGGCCAAGCGGGCGCGCGCCTTCGGCATGTCGATCCACTACCACAACCGCCGCCGCGTCCATCCGGAACTGGAGCAGGAGCTGGAGGCGACCTACTGGTCCAGCCTGGACCAGATGCTGGCGCGGATGGACATCGTATCGATCAACTGCCCGCACACGCCGGCCACCTATCACCTGCTGTCGGAACGCCGGCTGAAGCTGCTGCGCCCGCACTGCTACATCGTCAACACCTCGCGCGGGGAGGTGATCGACGAGGTGGCGCTGACCCGCATGCTGTCGAAGGGCGAGATCGCCGGTGCCGGGCTGGATGTGTTCGAGCATGAGCCGGCGGTCAACCCGAAGCTCCTGCGGCTGGACAATGTCGTCCTGCTGCCGCACATGGGCTCTGCCACCATCGAGGGCCGCATCGACATGGGCGAGAAGGTGGTGATCAACATCAAGACCTTCACCGACGGCCACGCCCCGCCCGACCGCGTGCTGGAAGCGCTGCTGTAAGGGAGGGATTCCTTCCCCCTCGGACGGTGTCCGGAGTGGGGAAAGGACCGCTCAGGATGCGGAGGCTTCCAGTGCGGCGGCCTCCCGCGTCGGCACGTCCTGCAACGCCGCCTCCAGCCTTGCCTTGGCGGCGGCGGCCAGTTCCTCGTCGGCCTGGATGCGGGCCATGTCCTCCGGCGCGACGGCGCCGGCGGCGATCACCAGCTCGGCGAAATCGGACAGATAGACGCTGCCCTTCACGGTGCGCTGGACCAGCACGTTGCGCTTGTCCTCCGCATCGCGCTTGCGCTTGACGAAGCCCAGAACCGACAGGCGGTCGAGCGCGCGGGTCACCGCCGGCTTCGAAATGTTCAGCAGGGATGCCAGACCGCGCACCGTGTGCGGCGGATCGGTCAGATAGACCTGGAGAAGGATCGCCAGCTGCCGCGCCGACAGGTCCGGCGCGTCCTTGCGGACGCTGGCGACCAGCGCGGTGCGCCACAACCCGAGCGCCTTGAGGTTCCGTGCCATGCCTCCCCCCGGAAAGCCGCGCCCGGTTCCGCAACCGCAGCACGCGCCGCGAAGTGTCGCCTACCCGAACGATGCAGGCAAGACTTTCGCGTTCGAGACTTTCGCGTTCCCCGGGGGGAGAAGGGCCGGCGCCGGAGCCGGTCTATTTCCCCTCGCGCTTCAGAACCACCGGCTTGGCCGTACCGGTGACCAGCAGATTGCCGCCGGCGAGCGGGACGATGGTCAGGCTGGAGCCGGCCGACACCGGGGCAAGGCTGACCGCTTGGCGGGCGGCATTCGGGGCGGGCTTGACGTCCTTCGGCACCTCCTTGGGATCGAAGGGGGCGTCCTCTCCCTGGCCGGCGACGTCATAGCCGCCGCACTCGCTGCCGACGCAGATGGAGGTCTCGTCGATGCGCGCCTTTCCGGCGGGACCGGTGAAGGGCGTGTCCTCGGACCCGCCGCCGTTCCAGCTCCAGCTGCCGCGCAGCCAGTCGGGGAGGCGGGTGTCCTTCTGGAGTTCCAGATTGTCGGTGATCAGGCCGACGCTGCCGCTCAGCCCCTGCGCGGCCACCGCCTCCGCCACCCGGCGGGCCTCCGGCTTGGCCATGCCGTAGCGGTCGGCGATCTGCGGCGTCCAGGCCACCACCGCCGCGTCCACCGCCTTGCGCAGGCGGTCGCCCCAGCCGGGCGCGACCCAGCGCGGGTTGGACCAGCCGGCGGCATCCTTGAGCAGTGCGGCCAGTTGCGGCGCGTCGGCGACGAACAGGCGCGGATCGACCGCCGACTTCAAGCGGTCGACGCCCATCTGGCGGTAGGTCGCGAAGCGGATGGTGCCGGTGCGGTTGGAGGCCGCCTCCAGCATCGGCGCGAACAGGTCGTCCACCTCCTTCCACTCCGGGGAGGCGAGCAGGGCGTTGCCGTCGGGGCAGGCGGGATAGGCGCCGAAATTGTCGCGATTGCTGCCGTACAGCGGCTCCATCGCCTTCCAGGCCGCCGCCCCCCGCTTTTCCATCACCGAACAGGGCCAGGCCATCTCCACATCGTCGCTGACGACGCGGAGCGCGGTGAGGAAGCCTTCGTCGGTGGCGAGGTCGACACCCGACGCGGTTTCACGAGCATAGGAATCGTCGATGCCCGCGATGGCCTCGCGCAGCAGCGCCTCGGCCCTGGCGCGGTCGGGGGAGGGGCCGAAGCGCAGCAGATAGGCGCTCCATCCCTTGCCCGGCCCGCCGCGGATCTCGGCAAGCCGCTTGGCGGCGCCGGCCGGGTCGGTGGCGATGCCGTCGACGATGGCGGTCAGCGCGGCGACCGCCTTGGGCGCCGACTCGGACAGGGCCGTCCGCCGGGCGTCCAGCACCGGACCAAGGCAGGCGACGGGGGAGGGGGCCGCCGCACACTGGTTGCGCTGGGCCAGCCATGCCCGCTGCTCCGTGCGCAGCCGCTCGCGGTCGGCGGTGCCCGACAGATCCTGCAGGGTTTTGTAGGCGTCGGCGATCTCGCGGTCGGCATCGGCCAATTTGGGATCGGCGCAGATCGCCTTTTCAACCGGCGTGGCGGCCGCCTTGCAATCGAAGGACGGCTCGGCCCGCGCGGTGCCGACTGCAACCGTGACCGAGAGTGCCAGCGCGGCTCCCACGAACGTCGCACGGCCGATCGATCGGCTTCCGTTGTCTCTCTGGCCCATCACTGCCCGGCCCATCATGTCTCCCTTGGATGGTGATCCGCGGAAGATACGGAATCGGCAGCCGCTTGTCCCGTGTGGCCCCGGCATTTCAGAGACACGCCAGTCAGAGAAACGCCATTCAGAGAAACGCCATTCAGAGAAACGCCATCGTGATCGCGGCGAAGTGGCAACTGGCGGCGACCAGCACCATCAGGTGCCAGACCGCGTTGTTGTAGGGCATCCGCTCCATCAGGTGGAAGACGACGCCGATGGTGTAGACCAGCCCGCCCGCAATCAGCAGCCACAGGGCGGGGGCCGACAATGCCGTCCCCAACGGTTCCAGCGCGGTGACGACCGCCCAGCCGAGCCCGAGATAGAGTGCCAGCCCCAGCCGGTTGAAGCGCCCCGGAAAGCGCAGCTTCAGCGCCGCGCCGAAGGCGGCCCCGCCCCACACGGCGCCGCCCAGCCCTATCCCCTGGCCCAGCCCCAGCGTGAAGGGCGTGTAGGTGCCGGCGATCATCACGAAGATCATGGCATGGTCGATCCGCCGCAGCAGCGCCTTGCCCAGGCCGGGTGGGGCGAGGTTGTAGGCGGCCGACGCCGTCAGCATTCCCACCAGCCCCAAACCGTAGACGACCAGCGCCAGCGCCGTACGGACCGGAACCGCGCCGGAGAACACGCCCGCATTCAGCAGCCAGACGAATCCGGCGACGCCCGCCGTCACCCCGATTGCGTGGACGGCCGCATCCGCCCGCCGCTCGGCGGCGCTGTAGACGGGAAACTGGTCGACATCCGGCATCGGCACACCATCTTGGTCGACGCAAGGTGGGCGGCCGCCGGAACGGCGCCTGCGTCGAACATGGTGTGCCGGCAGCGGCGGCGCCACGGGTCCTGTCCGATGGTCGGACCCCGGCGGCCGGTGCTTCGGCGAACCGCTTATGCGGGATAGACTTTATGCGGGATGGGCCGGCTGGTTATTCCGCCGCGAAGGCAACGGCCGTCGGCGCGCGGTGGCGGGGCATCGGCTCCGACAGGCTGGCGGCCTTGCGGAAATAGCACAGCGCATAGACGCGGACGCAGCCGGTGAGATTGTCGCAGTCCTGACGTTCGGCATCGATCTTCGACACCAGTTCGCTCATCGTCATGTTCTCGCGGGCGCAGATTTCCTCGAGCGACTCCCACTCCACCGGCATCAGCTTCATGCTGGTCCGCTTGCCGTTCACCCTGATGTTGCGCATGTGCATGGGAGAGCCCTCCGTTGCTGATGCATAAATGGGTATGCGAAACGGCGGGATGCGTGCTGTGAAGTTTTTCACAGGGAATGGGGCTGCCGGGTGGAGTTCTGTCGAAGGGACAGGCGGGCACCACGAGATCGGAGGTCGACATGACACAAAGCGACGCCTTGCGGGCGATCATAAACGAAGCCGCATCAGCACGTTCAGCCCTGTGCGAGAATGAACTGGTGATCCGGCTGGACAATATCCTCGCCCTTGCGCGGGCGGCGCTGGAGGAGCAGGAACCGGACGAAATGCCGCAGTCGTCCACCGGCGCATCTGAGACAATTGGTCACCGGCAGTCGTAAATCTGCACAACTTCGCCGCCCCGCGGATTGCTTAAAGGAGTAACCTTTTCGGAGTGCGCCATCGCCGTGCCGGACATCGGAAACCTCCGCACGGCCGGTGGAGAACTCCTCAAAACGACATTGGGCATCTCCTAAAATGACCCTTCCTGCTCCGACCTGCATCCTTCGCGGCACCTATGTCCGCTCCATGTCCGGCGACGTGCCTGTCGAAAGCCTGAAGATCGGCGATCTGATCCAGTCGTCGATGACCGGCGAATTCCGTTCGATCCGCTGGATCGGCCGGCGCTTGCTGATGGGGTCGTCCTTCGACACCGAGCATCTGCGCAAGATTCACCTGCCGGTCAGGATCGCCCGCGGCGCCATCGCCCAAGGATTGCCCGCCCGCGACCTCTACATCTCCCCCGGTCATGCCCTGCTGATCGGCCAGTATGGTGTCTCGGCCCGCCTGCTGATCAACGGTTCGTCGGTTCGGCAAGTCGATGCGATGGAGGAGATCGAATATTTCCACATCGAACTCGACAGCCATGACGGCATGTATGCCGAGGGGCTGCCGGTCGAGACCTATCTCGAAGCGGACAACCGCCAGGCCTACGACAATGCCGCCGAATATGAGGCGCTGTATCCGGGAGACGATCCGCGCGTTCAGGAGCCCTGCGTGAAGATCGACATCCCCGTGGATGCGCTGGAGCGGATCCGCACCAAGTTGAATGAGCGCGCCGGGCAGATCGAAGTGGCCGAAGTGGCTTGAGGCCAACCCACGCTCGCTTGTGTGGCGGGCTGTCGGGCATGAACAGGGGGCCGTCCCATGGGCGGCCCTTTGTGCATCGGCGCCTTGGCCGTGATGTGTTCGTCTCCGCAGGTGATCGGCAATGCGGCCCGACCGTTGGGTGAGCTTGGAATCAGGCCCCGCCCCATGGCCCGAGCGGGATCGGCTTGGTCCGTTGGGCCGGGTCCGTCGGGCCGGTCGCTTGCGACGCCCCGGCCGCTCTGCTACAACGCGCCACTTCCGGACAAGCCCCGCAGGGTGGGCGGCATGCAGCGCTACCTGAAATATCCCGACGTCGCCGACGCTTTGCATTCGGCGATCTCGGAAAAGCGCCCCTTCTCCCTGATCCGGCTCGGTGACGGTGAAGCCCGGATCATGGGGTATCCGGTCCACACCAACTGGCTGTCCGTTTCCGAGATGATGAAGGTGTGGTTCGGTCATCCATTCTTTCCGGATGCCGCCGTCCAGCAAATCCAGGCCGATCTCAGGATGGCTTGCCTCACCGCCGATATCCTGGGGCTTCCCAACCCGGACACCGTGACGGATGCCGACCGGACCGATCCGTTCAAGGCCGCCGCGCTCTATGTGCGGGAATTCGGATATCTTGCCGATGGCACGGCGCTCACCTCTCCCGGCATCCACACCAACCTGGAGCGGGAAGGCCTCTACGACAGGCTGCTCGGTGGATTGGACGAGGTGGTATTGATCACCTCGCGCGATGTCGCCGGCATCGTCGCCGACCGCTTCGGCATCGCAAAGGTCACTCCCTTCCTGATACCGCCGGAGATGCATTACTCCGACCTTCCCCAGGCGGAAAAGCTGGAACAGTGTCTGCTCAACCCGCATTTCCCCACCCGCTATCTGGAGGTCGGCGCCTTCATCAGCGACCATGTCCGGCGTCGGCCGGGCGTGCCCGTCCTGGTCGGCGCGGGAATTCTCGGCAAGGTTTACTGCTGCTGGGCCAAATCCGTCGGCGCGGTCGCGATCGATATCGGGTCGGTGTTCGATCTCTGGGCCGGCTTGCGGACGCGGGCCAACCCGCTTTTCCGCTCCGGAAGGTTGGTGCAGGACGCCACCGGCCGCCCGCCCTGGCTGGTCGATACGGAAAGCGACGGCAGTTCGAGCCCGCCGCCGGACGGGCCGATGCGGGAGGTCTGCGGGACCATCGACAAGGGACGCTCCGTCCTGGTCTTCGACGGCGTCGTCGATCTGTCCCGCATCGCCAAGCCCCTGCAACTGCGGTGCAGCGTCGGTGGCGTCCTGATCGGTGCCCATCTGACCGGTGATCCCATCGAGGTCGCCCGTGTTGACCCTCCCGACGCCGGGGCTGCCATGCCCGCGCAGTGCCGCTTTCGCGCGGCTTTTGCGATCGACGACGGAGCGATGGACGGTCATGGCGTGATGCTGGAGGCGCTGGATCGGGAAGGCGGTTGGATGACGGTGGACGTTGTCGGACCGAACCCGGTCTTCTCTTCCCTCATCTGCGTCCGCCACCGGCTGGTGCGCTTTACCGTTCCATCGGACAGCATGACGGGGCAAGGTCCATTGCACGTCGTGCTCCGCCTGCCCACCCGCATCCCGGCCGGCTATCGCGATGATGAAGCCCTGAGTCCGCTGCCGCTGGAGGATGCCAATTCCTCAGCCGACGGCGCGATGCGGATCCGTCTCTGCATCGATCGATCCCTCATCCGCGACGGACGGGCCGGGCTGCTGCTGCCCGCATCCTCCGCGGAAGGCGCGCTGCTGGAATTCCAGGTCACCACGCCGGCTGACCGGTAATCGCCTCGCCTCAACGCGAGCGGCCGAAGGGATTGGGCGCGCGCTCCTGCAGCAGGCGCAGAACCCGGTCGCGCTGCTCGGTCATCGCCCGCAGTTGCTCGTCGGTCTGTCGCCACATGTCCAGCCGCTCCTGCGATTTGACGGCCAGCGTTTCCGCCCTTGCCCGCAACGCCTCGCGCTCCTGATCGAGCAGCAGCGTACGATATGTGCGGATTTGGTGGAAGAGACGCTCACGGCATCCATCGATCTCCGCCATGAGGGACATTCGGCCATCGTCCTCGCGCAGAGCTGTCAAGAGACCATGCAGGCGCCCGACGTCGAACAGACCGTCGTCGCCGACTCCGCTACGCGAACCGGCCGAGCGAACCCGGTCGGCATGAATGGCGTCGTGCTCCAGATCGACCGTGAGGTCATCCAACGCGCCGTCCGGCAGTTGGGCCTGGATGGCGGCGAGCACGGCCTCGTCGCCGCTGGCGACCATGGTGTCGAACTCCAGCCACACGCGCGGACGCCCGCGTGTCTGCCGCTCCGCCTCCAGGTTGTGCAGTGCCCAGAGCAGATGGCTGTGCTCGGCGGAGAGCCCGTCGCGTCGCGCCAGCGATCGCGCCACCGACCAGGGATCGCGGACGACGTGCAGGTATTTGATGCGCGCAGGCAGGGCTTCCAGACGCGGAATCCAGAAGGACAGCGTTCGGCAAAGGCGGGGATCCTTCAGGAACCAGAGGCGCCGGTCGCGGCCGAGATCCGAAAGGAAGGCCTGCGCCCGCTTCGACAGCGCTCCGTCGGCAGCCTGACTGTTTTCGGGCACGGCCATGTCGACCGTGTCCCAGCCGCCGCCGGCCGCGGCGAGCAGCCGCTCGTTGATGGTGACGAGTTCCTCATGCTCCCAGTAGCCGTCGGGATTGCCATCGTCGGCGCCGATGAAGCGGTCGCCGCGGCAGACCCCGCGCTTGGCGAACCAGCCGGCCAGCGCCGAGGTGCCGCTGCGGTGCATGCCCAGGACCACGAAGCCGACGGCGCCGCTCTTCAGGATTTCCGGCCGCTCCCGGCCCAGCCAGTCGAAGAAGCAGCTTCCGATTGTGCGCAAGGGCGTCGGGAACGCCGTCGCCAGCAACGGGTTCTCGCGGAAGAGGAGACGCATCTCCCGCGAGACCGGCACGCCGTTGTCGAAGCGGCCATAGGCCCACCAGTCGCGCGGGATGTTGGGGCCAGCGGGAGCGGCGATGGCCCGCTTGTACCAGTGCCAGAGTTCGTGGACGTGAATGTTGCCGTCCGCATAGCGTTCGGTCATCACGTCGCCGACGGAATTGATCTTGGTGAAGTGATAGAACTTCAGCGGGCTGCCGTTGACGAGAATGCCGCCGTCATGCCCGATCTCGACCTGCCGCCGGCTGAGATTCCAACTGGCGACGTTGCATCCCGGGTCACGCAGGATGCGCACGCCATCGAAAAAGGCCGGCACCAGGTCGCACCATTTCTGGTCCGTGAAAATCCCGTTGTCCGGATCGTCGTAGCAGGCGATGTGCAGCATATCCGCCCACCAGTCGGCGAACCGGCGCCCCTCCGCCACGTTGCGTACCGCGATGAAACCAAGATTGTAGGTCCCGTATTTCAGCGATCCCAGTTCGTTGTCGGCGATGACGGGCAGCGTGTCGTTCGGGTCGATCTGGTGCGGCGTCAGCAGGATCGCCCCGTCGTCGTGCCGGCCGAGCGTCTCATCGAGCGACGAGAACACCGCGATGTCGGGATCGAGATAGACCACCGTCTCGCAGCCGAGCCGGAGCATCTCCGCCAGCATGCGCCCCTTCACCGCGGTGCAGGCTTCCACGATGTCGTGGCCGAAGATCCAGCTGTCGAAGTGCGGGATTCCGAGATCGCGCGCGAAGACCACCTTGTCGAAGCCGGCATGCGCCTCCGCCGCCGACACGCCGTCCGGCAACTCATCGACGATCAGCGCCCACATGGTCCAATCGGGATGCACGCGGCGCAGCGTCTGCGCCAGCACGCGCGCCCGCGACAGGTAGCTGTAGGTGAAGCTGGTGAAACAGTGCACGCCGCTCAAGTCCTGGCCTCCGTCCGTTCGACGAGCGCAGCCGTCGTTCCGCAATGGTCGAGCGTGCCGGCCGGGATCCCCTTCCGCAGGCGGTCGCGCACATGCTCCACCGCTGCGAAGCTGGTGAAGAATTCCAGAAGGTCGCTTTCGCTGCGGAAAACATGGCCGCGCCCCAGCCGGGACACCGTCGCGGCAACGTTGCCGCTGGCTTCCAGCGCCACCACGTCGGCTCCCGCAGCCAACGCCTCGTGGGTGACGAAGGAAAAGGTTTCCGGCCAGACGGACGGGACCAGGACCAGATCGATGGCATGGGCCGCCAGCGACTCCGCCATGCCGTGGCGGTCGGTGGCGGTGACGGTTACCGCGACCTCCGCCACGCCCGGCAGACCGCGGTGTAGTCCGGGTGCGGCGAAATGGTGGAACCGGTAGCTGAAGCTGCCCCGCAATGCGTCGACCAGATCCTCGAACAGGCCCCAGCCCTTGTGGAAGGTCGGGCTTCCGACGAAGGCAATCCGCACCGGTTTTCCGGGCGTCCCCAGGCCGGAGCCATCGCCGGCCGACAGCCGCAAGCCGCTCTCGACGAACCGGCAATGCTCCAGCACGTCGGTCGACAGAGCCGGCAGCCACGACCCATGGCGCCACAGGCCCAGAGCGCTGGTCGACGGCGCCAGCACATGGAAGCGGATTTCGGTGAACAGCCGCTCCATGCTGCGGAGATGGCGGCTCCGCTCCCCGCCGTGGATGCAGATGGCGCAGGCGGTGCTGTCGGGCGGCGGCGCCCCGCAGAAGGAGACATCGTTCCGCAGCAGGGTGTGATTGGCGCAGAGGGAGGAAAAATCATGCACCCAGAACCAGTTGCGGGACGATTTCACCGCGCGCTGCAGCGCGACCAGCCCGTCCACCCGGTGGCCCAGCGCGCAGTGGACCGTGAACAGGCGGTCGAGAGCGCGGCCATCGAAGCACTTTGCGAGAGCCCAGGCGAGGTCGTCATGGTTCGATGTCCCGACATGGACGCCGTCGACCACCACCTCCAAAAGATCCGCGCCCGGACCCTCCGGGTCGATCGACAGCACCGGAAGGCTGGGGGAAATGTGGATGTAGATGTAATCCTGTGCGTTGAAGCGCTCCTGCTCGTCCGAGATCACGATCTGCGTGCCGCCGAAGGAGCGGATGTAGCAGTCGTGGCTGACGGAGAGGACGACACCCCGGCGTCCGTGCCGCTGAGCGCCGGGGCGGATGCACGATCGCGCGGCCAGCGCTTCGGCGAGGCGCTCGCGGTGCAGGCGGGTCACGGCGTTCGGAACGGCGGCTTCGCGCCGTGTCGGCACCAGCGGAAGGCTCCGCAGGATGGCGCGCCGGCGCCCGTCATGCGGCCGGGCGCGCCGGCCCTCGGCCATGCCGGCGACGACGTAGTGCCAGAAGGGATTGATCCCGGCTCCCGTCACATCCGGGTTCGCCGCCGCGTAATAGAGGGTGTCGAAAGCCGGGCTTGGATTCCGTCCCTCGCGCCACCCGATCTGGCAGAAATGGTGCAACAGAGCGGAATCCGATGTCCCGGTGCCGATCGCAGCAAGATCGGGATAGGTGGCCCGGTAGTAGGTGGGGTCGAAATACGGAGCGACCACCGCGGCGATTTCTTCGGCCGTCACCTCGCCCCGGGCGTCATCCCGGTTGTCCGGCCGCGCCACCTGCACCATCTGACCGGCCGAGGGATCAGCCATCGCCATGGCGTGCCCGAAAGCGAGCGCGCGAGCGAACGGCAGTCCCATCCCACGGAAATGCTCGATGCTCTGCCGCAGCGCTTCCTCCGAAAAGGCGGTGGGCGACCGCGCCGCAGTCGGGGATCCGTCGATTCGAATCTCGACCTTTTCGGTCCAGCCATCGCCGTGCAGCACCTGAAACTCCGCCCATCCTGCGTCGATCTCCTCCCGCAAAAGTGGCAGGATCGTACATACGAAGGGCGCGAACGGGTGATTCTTGATCGAGAGAGACGCTGCATGTATGTGGTTGAACTGTCTCCGGCTCGTTTTCAGGGACAGATCTTCCAAGAAAAGTGCACCTGCGCCGTTAGAGACAAAAACTATGACCAGCCAGCCGGCGTCATCGGTAAAGCACGCCGTAACAATTGATTTTTTGTCTCTGTTTCTCGGCATTTAGAGGCAAGATTCGTACGAAGGATTTTGACGCTGACCGTCTACACCGGTTAGTAACTGCATTATCACGCGTTCAAACAACACGGCAAGCGTTCTCTCCGCATTGAGCGCACCCGGGGAATGCCAGTGATGATCCGGCGCAACTGCGGGCCCGCTATTTGCGGTCAGCGGCACCCACTGCCGCAGGAAATCCGGGGCCGCCACCATATTTGACAGGACAGACGCCCTTTCTATACCGTTGGCCGAATGGCGGAACATGAGCGGGATTGCGGAGAATGCGACCGGATTTCATCGGAATTGGGGCGCAGAAATCCGGGACGACCTGGATTTACGAAACTTTGTCTTCTCATCCCGACATCCGTTTCCCTGCTGGAAAGGAAATTCACTTTTGGGACGCCCGGCGGGACATGGGTGTCAGCTGGTGGTTGAGCCAATTCGGCGCCGCCCCCGACGACACCGCCGATGTACATGCGCCCAGCATCCGCACCGGCGAGATAACGCCCGCATACGCGATCATTTCCGCCGATGCGATCCGTGAGCTTTACAGCCTGTGTCCGGACCTTCGTCTGTTCTATGTGCTGCGCAACCCCATCGAGCGGGCTTGGTCCGCCGCCCGCATGGCCGTGCTTCGCGCGGAAATGACGGTGGAGGAAGCCTCTGAACAATGGTTCCTCGATCATTTCCGCTCAGCCGGCTCGAGGCGCCGTGGGGCTTATGCGGAGGCGATCCTGCGTTGGCAGTCCATATTCCCGGCAGAGCAGCTGATGATCGGACTGTTCGAAGAAATGCTGGCAGAACCAAGAGCGTTCCTATCGAAACTGTGCAAACATATCGGCGTCGACGGTCGCTTCTACGACACGATACCGGATGAAGTGTTGCGCCGACCTGTGTTTCAGGGGCCTTCTGCTTCCCTGCCTCCCCGGCTTCGCCACGCTCTTATACACCAGTACAGTGATTCGGTGGTGGCGTTGGGCCGGCTGCTGGAAACCGACTTATCGCACTGGCTGTCAGAATCGCCGTCTGATGAACCAAACCTGGGATAGGTCACCGTCGCCATCACCGAACCGCCAGCGGAGACTGCAGCAATGCCGGCTTGACGACGACCGTCAGGTCCGTTGCATTCCTTCGTGTTGAAGTTCCAGCGTCCCGATTTGGACCGTACTGGCGGTCGCCTTGAAGTCGCCCGCAGCAGGCGACGTCGACGAGCCGTCGGTAGCCGTGGTTACGGCGGGCGACGCCGCCACCACGCGGCCATGGGTGCCTCCGGTTCGGGCATGAAAAAGCCCGCAGCCGGGATGGCGCGGGCGGAGATGAATTCGGATAGCGGCTGTTGGAGTCCGGCAACCGACATCGGAGAGCGTTATGAGTGACAAGCCAGCCGAAGACCAGCCTGTGCAGGGTGAGGTCAACAAGCAGGCACCAGACGTGCCGTCGATCCGCTCGGAGAAGGAGCCGAATGGGAACGGCGTAAGGCGGCCCGCCTCGGAGAAGGCCAACGACCGCGAAGGGCAGACGCGAGAGCAGGGGTACGACGAGGCGTGAAGGTCAAGATGGGGTGTGTCGGAGTTCCATGAACTCTGCCAACCGGTTGAGCCAGCCGGCGGCATTCAGCGTGTCGCCCTCGGTCCGAACGCGCTTCCTGGCGCGACCGGTGATGATCTGTCCGTAGAACCTCAATGGTTAAAGAACCAAAGAAGGAAACGCAGTCCAAACACGAGGATGCCGCTGACGACGATCCCCATCAGGGCATCCGCAGCATCCATATCGGAGCCGGACCAGATCATGTAGCCGATCAGGACCAATCCAATCAGAAGGCCGATGAAGAACCACCGGAGAAGGCGGTTCTCGAGCAGGATGTCCCAGAGGGCTTCCATCAAGTCGGCCACGGAATTTGTCCCCGCCAATGATCGACGGAGCGTAGCTGACGGTGCAGGAGCGGTCAAACCCGCCTCACACCTCCATAAACTCGGCCAGCCGATTGAAACAGCCGGCGTCGCCGCGGTGATTTTGCGGTGGGGGCGCGCTGTGGTTCTGCCGCTGCCGGCTGCTGGGGGGCGAGCCTCCTGGCACCGCGGAATGTTCGACGCCGCCGGCAAGGGGCCGGTCCATTGGCAAGTGGTGTCATGATCTGCAGGTGGATGAGCGCCCGCTCGTGCCGGGTCTGCCGATCACGCCGAGGAGAGCCAGTTCACCAAGCCAAGCAATCCTGAGACCCCGGTGAGGCCCCAGCCCCTGCCCACATAAAAAAACCGCCGCTAACCCATTGGATTAGCGGCGAGTTGAACAGGGAGGCTTCACGTCTGGGAGACGCTGGGTCCGAGGACCCAACCCCGGAGGGGAGACCTCCGGGACGAAACATCGGATGCTGCGTCGCAACATCCAACGGTCAAAATTTGACCATTCTGCTGCCAACTTTCCAGGCACAAATGTATAAATCTACCATGCAAGACGCGCATGGCTTCAAAATATCCTTAGAAGGCTAATAAAAATGCCGAAATCGACGGTGCCGCTCCGGAAAGTCGGAAGGACATCGTCGATTTCGGCAATTCTCTTACGCGATCACTGAAAATGTTTGGGGTCAGAACGGAGTTTCTGCCACTTTTTTAACCAGGAAGTCGCGGAAGACCGCGATGCGCTTGGAATGGCGCAATTCTTCGGCATAGACGAAATAGGCGTCGACCTTCGGCCCGTCGACGTCCGGCAGGATCCGGGTCACATCCTTGGAGAAGCTGTCGACCAGGAAGTCGGGCAGCGCGCCGATGCCAAGCCCGCTCTCCACCGCGCGATAGATGGCGTAGACGCTATTGACCTGCAGGATCGGCTTCCGGTTGGGCGAGGGGTCGCCCACCTCCATGATCCAGTTGACGTTCGGAATCGGCGCCCGCACGTCGGGCGGATAGGTGATCAGGTCGTGATTGTCCAGCTCGGCCGCCGTCTTGGGCGTGCCCCTTTTCTTCAGGTAGCTCTGGCTGGCATAGAGGTGGAAGCGGATCGACATCAGGTGCCGCTGGATCAGGTCCGGCTGGCGCGGCGTGTTCATGCGGATGGCGATGTCAGCCTCGCGCATCGCCAGGTCCAGCTCGTCGTCGTCGATCAGCAGCGTCAGCTGGATGTCGGGGTAGATCGACATGAATTCGTTGATGCGCGGCGTCAGCCAGGTCGATCCGAAGGCGACGGTCGTCGTCACCCGCAGCGGTCCCTTGGGATGCTCCCGGCTTTCGGTCAGCATCGCCTCGGTCATCGACAGCTTGGCGAACACGTCGCGGGCGGTGCGGTGAAGCAGCTCGCCCTGTTCGGTCAGGATCAGCCCGCGGGCGTGGCGGTGAAACAGCGGAACGCCCAGGCTTTCCTCGAGCGCGCTGATCTGGCGGCTGACCGCCGACTGGCTGAGGTTCAACGTCTCGCCGGCATGCGTGAAGCTGCCGGCTTCGGCAACCGCGTGGAATACCCGCAGCTTGTCCCAATCCATCATGCTGTCCCGCCCCGATGCGCAGCCGCCCGGAGCCTCCCGTTTATCTTGAGGACGGCGCATGGCCGCCATGCATGTTTATAGCGGGAACGCGCCCGGAACGCACGCGCTAGTAAAAGCGACTCGCACGAAAATTAATCATGATCGCCGGAATTATTCTCATCCGAAGTCACAGCGATCCGGGCATATCCGTATAATGGATAGGGGTGTTTCCGATGCTCGGAAACGGGAGGGCGGCACTTCGCCCCCGTCTTTGCTAATCCGCAGCGTCGGTCAGGGCAGCGGCCTTGACCGTCGCGCTGCGGGCGGCGTCATGCTGCGTTTCTGGGTTTGTTTCCGGGCGAGGGCTGCCGATATGCCCGCTGATCTCGTCACCGGCATCGGCGGCCAAGCGCCAGAAGGGCAGGCTGGAGGCGCAGGCCATCAGCCCCACCGTCAGGAAGGCGGGAACGAAGGTGGCGGGGGTCAGGACGCCGCCGCTCCACTGGGTGGTCAGGTGCAGCGCGGTGGCGCCGACGGCGACGCCCAGGCTCAGCGACAGCTGCTGCATCACGCTGGCCAGCGTGTTGGCGCGGCTGGTCATCGGCTGCGGCACCTCGGCATAGCTCAGCGTGTTCATGCCGGTGAACTGCAGCGACCGGAAGAAGCCGCCCAGCAGCAGCGCGCCCAGGATCACCAGATGCGGCGTGTCGGGGCGGAAGGCGCCGTAGCTGGCCAGGATCGCGCCGCTGACCAGCGAATTGAGGGTCAGCACCAGACGGAAGCCGAAGCGCCGCAGGATCGGGCCGGCCAGCGCCTTCATGGTCAGCGCTCCCGCCGCTCCGGCGAAGGTCAGGGCGCCCGACTCGAAGGCGGTCAGGCCGAAGCCGATCTGCAGCATCACCGGCATCAGGAAGGGCACCGCGCCGTTGCCGATGCGGAACAGCGTGCCGCCCAGCACCGAGGCGCGGTAGGTCGGCAGCCGGAACAGCGACGGATCCAGCACCGGCCGCAGCACCCGGCGGGCGTGGCGCAGATAGGCCAGCGTCGCCAGCAGCGCCACCGCCAGCAGGATGGCCACCGCGGTGGCCGGCAGCAGGTCGCGCCCGACATTCTCGAAGCCGAACATGAAGGCGGCCAGCGCGATGGCGCTCCACAGGAAACCGCGGGAGTCGAAGGGGTCGCGCTGCTCCTCCTTCAGGTTGGGGATCAGCGCCAGCACCAGCGCGATTCCGACCAGCCCGATCGGCACGTTGATGAAGAAGATCCAGCGCCAGGAGGCATAGGTGGTGATCGCGCCGCCCACCAACGGCCCCAGCGCCGGCCCGATCAGGGCCGGCAGGGTCATCCGCGCCATCGCCGTCACCAACTGGTCCTTGGGCACGGTGCGCAGCAGGATCAGCCGGCCGACCGGGACCATCATCGCGCCGCCGATGCCCTGGAGGATGCGGGCGGCCACCAGCTCCGCCAGCCCGTTCGACAGGCCGCAGGCGATGGACCCCGCCATGAAGACGGCAATGGCGCTGGCGAAGACGGTGCGCGCGCCATAGCGGTCGGCCGCCCAGCCGCTGACCGGCAGGAACACCGCCAGCGCCAGCATGTAGGAGGTCATCGCCAGACTGAGCCGCAGCGGATCCTCGCCCATCGACTGCGCGATTCCCGGCAGCGCGGTGGCGATCACCGTCGAGTCGAGATTCTCCATGAACAGGGCGCAGGCGATGATCAGCGGGGTGACGCGCGACATGACGGACCGTCAGGCAGGGAGCGGAACCCTACGAATGTGAGACGTTCCGCCGCATTGACCATCGCACATGCGAAAGCCCTGCCATGCGTAAGCGCGCTCTGCCCTACGGATCAACGAGGGATCAGTGCCCGGTGAACACCGGCTTCCGCTTCTCCAGGAAGGCGCGGTAACCCTCGCGGAAATCCTCGGTGCCGAAGCAGCGGTAGCATTCCGCGATCTCGGCCTCGGTCAGCGGCGCCGGGTCGGACAGGCGGCGGACATAGCGCTTGTGCAGGGTGGCGGCCAGCGGCGCGCCGGCGGCGATGCGCTGGACGGTGGCGGCGATCTCCGCCTCGAAGCCTTCGTCCGCGACGACGCGGTGGACGAGATTCTTGTCCTTGGCCTCCGCCGCACCGAAGACGCGGCCTTCCAGCAGGATCTCCAGCGCCGCCGGGCCGCCGGCGACGTCGGCGACCAGCTTGAGTTCCGTCGGTCCCATCGAGATGCCGAGCCGGCTGACCGGCACGCCGAAACGGCTGCTCTCCGAACAGACCCTGAGGTCGCAGGCCAGCGCCACCGCCAGCCCGATGCCGCAGCAGGGACCGTCGATGGCGGCCAGAACCGGGTGGCGCAAGGCGCGCAGGCCGTCCAGCCCCTCGTCCATCAGGTCGCCGTAGCTGGCGCCCTGTTCGGGGCTGTTGCGCTCGCTCTCGAACTCCGAGATGTCGGCGCCGGGGGAGAAGGTGCGGGAGCCGTTGGCGCCGGGGCCGCCGCGCATCACCACGACGCGGGTTCCCTCTTCGGCTTCAAGCGCGGTCAGGTGGCCGATCAGGGCGTGCCACATCGGCTTGTCGAAGGCGTTCAGCTTGTCCGGGTTGGACAGGGTCAGGGTCGCGACCGCTCCATCGCGGGTCAGAGTGATGGTGCCGGCCATGCCGCACTCTCCATCCGTTGCCGTATGGTTGCGTACCATAGCGCGCCCCCGCCGGGACGCAAGCTGCCCGGTGCCGCAGCGCAGCAGGGGTGTGGAAGGCTGTCGCGAAAAAAGTGAGGAGAGGGTGAATTTTCCTCTTGCGGCGGAGGCCGCGTTTCCGTAGAAAGCGGCTCCCGGACGACGGGAGCGCGGGCGTAGCTCAGGGGTAGAGCACAACCTTGCCAAGGTTGGGGTCGAGGGTTCGAATCCCTTCGCCCGCTCCAGTTCTCCGGTAGAGAAGCGAAGACCTAAGGGCCGGGCGGCAACGCACCGGCCCTTCGCTTTTTCCGGCCCTGCGTTTTCGCGCTCCATAGCTTGGAAACACCGGGCATCCCTTATCGACACTGGCCGTCCGGCGCGCTAGATCCATAGTCATGACCGACACTTCCCTCGCCGCCCGCGGCGTTGCGCTCGACTTGCTGCGCGACGTGCTGCGCAAGTCCGTTCCCTTCGACGACGCGTTCGACGCGCATCCCGAACTGGCGGCGTTGCAGCCGCGCGACCGCGGCTTCGTCCGCCTGCTGGTCGCCACCGTCCTGCGCCGGCTGGGCCAGATCGACGAGATGATCCAGGCCAGCCTCGCCAAGCCGGGGCTACCCAAGGCGGCCATCCACGACATGCTGCGGCTGGGCACGGCGCAGCTGGTGTTCCTGAACACCCCCGCCCATGCCGCGGTCGATACCGCGGTGGAGCTGGCCGCCGCGCGCAACGCGGCTCCCTACAAGGGGCTGATCAACGCCGTGCTGCGCCGGATCGGGCGCGAGGGGGCGGAGATGGCGGCGCGGCAGGATGCCGGGCGGCTGAACACGCCGGACTGGCTGTGGCTATCCTGGCGGTCCGCCTATGGCACCGCCCGCACCCGCGGCATCGTCGAGGCGCACCTGCACGAGGCGCCGCTGGACATCACGGTGAAGTCCGACCCGGAGGGCTGGGCGGAGCGGTTGGGCGCCACCCTGCTGCCGACCGGCTCGCTGCGCCGCCCGCCCGGCGGATCGGTGATCGAGCTTCCCGGCTTCGACGAGGGCGAATGGTGGATCCAGGACCTCGCCGCCTCGCTGCCGGCCAAGCTGTTCGGCGATCTTCGGGCCAAGCGGGTGTTCGACCTGTGTGCCGCCCCCGGCGGCAAGACGGCGCAGCTGGTGGTGCAGGGCGCGCAGGTCACCGCCATCGACCGCTCGGCCCGCCGGCTGGAGCGGGTGACCGAGAACCTGAAGCGCCTGCGGCTGGAGGCCGAGGTGCTGGCCGCCGACGCCGCCACCTGGGAGCCGGAGGAGCCGGCCGATGCCGTGCTGCTCGACGCACCCTGTTCGGCGACTGGTGCGATCCGGCGCCATCCCGACATCCTGCGGGTCAAGACGCCGGACGACATCGCCAAGCTGGCCCGCGCCCAGTCGCGGCTGCTCGCCCGCTCGGTCGAGCTGGTCAAGCCCGGCGGCACGCTGATCTACTGCACCTGCTCGATCCAGCCGGAGGAGGGGGAGGCGCAGGTCGCCCGCCTGTTGGAACAGGACAGGCGGGTGGAGCGTTGGCCTGTGACCGCCGACGAACTCGGCGGCCTGTCCGAGCCGATCAACGAGGTGGGGGAGGTCCGCAGCCTTCCGGGCATGCTGGCCGATCTCGGCGGGATCGACGGCTTCTTCGTGGCGCGGCTGCGCCGTCGTTTGGACTGAAGCTTTATGCGGTCCGCACCGCGGGATAAATCCCAGGCCCGTCTTGCGGTGCGGGCGGCGAATTGATACGACACGACCCATGCTTCCGTCCGCGTTCTCCCGCACCGCATCATCACCCTCCGCCGGCCGCCGACGCCGCTCGCGGTCCTGAAGGAGTCGGCGCAGATGGGCGACGGGAACGGACGGTTTCGCAGCGGCATGGCACGCCTTGCCTATGGGAATCCACTCTACGCCCTGATGCTGGGCGGCAAGGCGCCGGGGGCGCTGGCGGTGATCCCGCCCGATCCCTGGCCGGGCGACACCGACAACGGCAACGCCATGCTGGCCGGGCGGATGAACTTCGCCGGGCAGCCGATCATGGTCGATCCCAACGGGGCTCCCAACTGGCGGCCCCAGGGCGCCAGCGTCGGCTGGCTGCGCGCCGCCCATGGATTCGAGTGGCTGCGCGACCTGCGGGCGGTCGGCGGCGACACCGCGCGGCGCCGGGCGCGGGTGCTGGTGTGGTCGTGGCTGGACCAGAATGGCAGCTGGCACGCGCAGAGCTGGGCGCCCGACGTGCTGGGCGTGCGGCTGGCCAGTTGGATCGGTCTGCACGACTTCTATTGCGCGTCCGCCGATGACGAGTTCCGCGCGCGGGTTTTCGAGAGCATGGCCCGCCAGCTTCGCCATCTTCTGCGGGTGGCGCCGGCAAAGCTGGACGGCGAACGGCTGATCGGCGCGATCAAGGGTCTGCTCTATGGCGGCTATTGCCTGCCCGACCAGGACAAGGCGGCGCGGGAGGCATTGCGCCTGCTCGACAAGGAGTTGCCGCGCCAGATCCTGCCCGACGGCGGCCATGTGGAGCGCAACCCTTCGATCCAGATGCGGGTTCTGCGCGACCTGATCGACATGCGCGCCGTGCTGCGCGTGGCGAAGGAGGAGGTGCCGGAAACCCTCCAGCACGCCATCGACCGCATGACCCCGGCCCTGCGCTTCTTCCGCCATGTCGACGGCGGGCTCGCCCTGTTCAACGGCGGGCGGGAGGAGGAGCCGGCGCTGATCGACACGGTGCTGGCCCAGGCCGACGCTCGCGGCCGTCCGCTGAAAAGCGCGCCGCACACCGGCTTCGAGCGGCTGCTCGCCGGGCGCACGCTGGTGCTGCTCGACACCGGTGCGCCGCCGCCGGCCGGACTGGACCGCACCGCCCATGCCGGCACCCTGTCGATGGAGGTCTCCGTCAACAAGGAGCGGCTGATCGTCAATTGCGGCAGCCATCCGTCCCATCGCGGTCCCTGGCGCGCGGCGCTGGCCGGGACGTCCGCCCATTCGACCATGGTGGTGGCCGACACCAACTCCTCGGAAGTGCTGGAGAAGGGCGGGCTGGGCCGCCGGCCGACGAATGTCAGCTGCGAGCGGCAGGAATCCGACGGCGCCATGCTGGTGGTCGCCAGCCACAACGGCTACAGCAAGGGCTTCGGCCTTCTGCACCGCCGCCGCGTCTATCTGGCCGACAATGGCGAGGACCTGCGCGGCGAGGACACGCTGGAGCCGGTGATCGGCGCCACGCCGCAGCCGCAGCCCTACGCCATCCGATTCCACCTGCATCCCAACGTCCAGGTGGTTCCCGTGCAGGGCAACGATCAGGTGCTTCTGCGCCTGCCGAGCGGCAATGCCTGGCGCATGCGGGTGACCGGCGCCGTGCTGGAGGTGGCGGAGAGCGTCTATCTCGGCAGCGGGGACGAGCCGCGCCGCAGCCGGCAGATCATGATGCAGGGACAATGCGGCCCCGAAGGGCTGACGGTGAAATGGGCCTTGCGCCGCGAGCGCAAGGCGGCGTAAATCGCGCCCATCCGCGGTGGCCGGGCCTATTCCTTTCGGAATGGGCGTGGAAACACGGATGAACACGGGATTTGGGGCACGGACGACCACGGGACTCGTCTCGCCGTGCTTATCCATGTCCGTCCGGACCGGTAATGTGCGGGTGGGCGGACGCGGATAAGCACAGCCGAGCGGAATTTCCGTGGCCGTCCGTGCTTTTCTTCTTCTTCCGTGCTTGTCCGGGTCTCCCCGGTTGCCTGCGGCCAAACGCACCACCCGCAGCGATCAGGATGACGCCATGAGCCCGCCCAAAGCCAACCACGCCCCCGCCCCCGACAAGGTCCGCATCACCCGCGCCCTGATCTCCGTGTCCGACAAGGCCGGCCTAGTGGAACTGGGCAAGGCGCTCGCCGCCCGTGGCGTCGAGATCCTGTCGACCGGCGGCTCGGCCCAGCGACTGGCCGAGGCCGGCGTCCCGGTGAAGGAGGTCTCCGACCACACCGGCTTCCCGGAGATCATGGACGGCCGCGTCAAGACGCTTCATCCGCGCGTCCATGGCGGCATCCTAGCCCGCCGCGACATCCATGCCGACGCGATGGCCCAGCACGACATCCCCGGCATCGACCTGGTGGTCGTCAACCTCTATCCGTTCGAGGCGACGGTCGCCAAGGGCGCGGCCTATGACGACTGCGTCGAGAACATCGACATCGGCGGGCCGGCGATGATCCGCGCCGCCGCCAAGAACCACGATTTCGTCGCCATCGTCACCGAACCGTCCGATTACGAGGCGGTGATGGACGAGCTGGCGACCCATGACGGCTGCGTCACGCTGGCCCTGCGCCGCAAGCTGGCGCAGCGCGCCTATGCCCGCACCGCCGCCTACGACGCCGCCATCTCCACCTGGCTGGCCGGCCAGCTGGGCGAGACCTTCCCGCCGCGCACCACCCTGTCGGGATCGCTGGCCCAGACCCTGCGCTATGGCGAGAACCCGCACCAGCAGGCGGCCTTCTACGTCACCGGCGAAAAGCGTCCGGGCGTCGCCACCGCCGTGCAGCTGCAGGGCAAGGAGCTGTCCTACAACAACCTGAACGACACCGACGCCGCCTTCGAGCTGGTGGCGGAGTTCGAGCAGCCGGCCGTCGCCATCATCAAGCACGCCAACCCCTGCGGCGTGGCCCAGGGTGCGAACCTGCTGGAGGCCTACAAGTCGGCCCTGCTGTGCGACCCGGTCAGCGCCTTCGGCGGCATCATCGCCGTCAACCGCAGCCTGGACGCCGAGACGGCCGAGGAGATCTCCAAGCTGTTCGCCGAGGTGGTGATTGCCCCCGACGCCGACGAGGCCGCCCGCGCGCTGCTGGCGACCAAGAAGAACCTGCGCGTGCTGCTGACCAAGGACGTGCCGAACCCGGCCGAGCCCGGCATGATGATCAAGCAGCTGTCGGGCGGCTTCCTGCTGCAGAACCGCGACAGCGGCCGCGTCAACCCGGCCGAGCTGAAGGTCGTCACCAAGCGCGCGCCGACCGAACAGGAACTGGCCGACCTGCTGTTCGCCTTCCGCGTCGCCAAGCACGTCAAGTCGAACGCCATCGTCTACGCCAAGAACGGCGCCACGGTGGGTGTCGGCGCCGGCCAGATGAGCCGCGTCGACTCGGCCCGCATCGCCGCCATCAAGTCGGCCGAAGCCGCCAAGGCCGCCGGCCTGTCGGAGCCGCTGACCAAGGGGTCGGTGGTTGCGTCGGATGCCTTCTTCCCGTTTGCCGACGGCCTGCTGGCCGCCGCGGAAGCGGGCGTGACGGCGGTGATCCAGCCCGGCGGTTCGATCCGCGACGCCGACGTCATCGCCGCCGCGGACGAGAAGGGTCTGGCGATGGTGCTGACCGGAATGCGGCACTTCCGGCATTGAAGTGGTGAAGGGGTGGGGGCACTTGGTTTTGCCCCCTCCCTAACCCTCCCCCGCTTCGCAGGAGAGGGGACTGCCGCAGCTTCGACACTTATGTCACGCCGCCAAGAATCCTGCCCCCTCTCCCGCGAAGCGGGGGAGGGATGGGGAGGGGGCGAGCGACGCTTGGACTTCACGCCTCCGCCAGCAGGTCGTCGGAATCCTCGACCCGCTTCAGCATCGACTGCCGCAGTTTCAGCAGCGCCCGATGTTCCAGCTGGCGCACGCGCTCCTTGCTGACGCCCAGTTCGCGACCGAGTTCCTCCAGCGTGGCGCCTTCCTCGCGCAGGCGGCGTTCGCGGATGATGGTGCGTTCGCGCGGGCTCAGTTCGCCCAGCGCTTCCGCCAGCCATTGCGAGCGGGTGTTGGCGTCGCGCATGCCGATCACCACGTCCTCCGGCGAGGGGCGCTGGTCGGCCAGGAAATCCTGCCAGTCGTCGTCGGAGCCGTCGGCCACCGGCGTGTTCAGCGACTGGTCGGAGCCGGACAGGCGCATCTCCATCGCCTCGACCTCCGACACCTCGACCTGCAGTTCGCCGGCGATCCACTCGCGGCCTTCCTTGGTCAGGCGCGCGCCGCTGCCGTTCTGGGTGGCGCTGTCGATCTTGGCGCGCAGGCGGCGCAGGTTGAAGAACAGGGATTTCTGCGCGGCGGTGGTGCCGGTCCGCACGATCGACCAGTTGCGCAGGATGTAGTCCTGCATGGCCGAGCGGATCCACCAAGCCGCGTAGGTGGAGAAACGTACCTCGCGGTCGGGCTCGAAGCGGCTGGCCGCCTGCATCAGCCCGACATTGCCTTCCTGGACGAGATCGCCCATCGGCAGGCCGTAATTGCGGAAGCGCGACGCGGTGGCCACCACCAGACGGGTATAGGCCCGGACCAGCTGATGCAGAGCCCGTTCGTCATGGCCCTCACGCCATTTTCGGGCGAGGTCGAATTCATGGTCGCGCGACAGCAACGGTTCGCGCATGGATGCCTTGATGAAGCTCAGATTAGCACGCTGAGTCTCCGGATCGTCGATGTATGCCATCCGTCCCTTCCTTCCCGTCTGGGCGGCATCGTGTTCCTTCGCATATCCCCGTACTATCGGGTCTTCGCCGCTTTGCCGCCTGCCCCCGGCCGATGCCGTCGGGTTAGACAACAAGCATGAGCGCGCCCTGTTGCGGAATCATACGCAGGTGTAGGGGGAGCGGATCACAAGGGACGGAGGATTTTTGCCGGCGGCCCATGGGATGGCTGCCGGAAGGATTGCCGGACCTGTACCAAGGAAGGGGGCGGACGGGCTGAAAGGTCAGGCTGGACCTAAGGTTGGGTCACGCTTGGAAAAGGTCCAGCATTTCGCCGAAAGAATCGAAACAGGCGCAAACGAGGTGGCCGCCGCGGCCGCAGCCGCCGTCCAGCGTCACCGTCACCGGTCCGACATCCACGCCGGGGCTTTCCGGCGTCCAGCCGGGATCATAGCCGCGCACCAGACGATTGAAGCCGCCATAGGGCTGCTCCAGCCGGCCGAAGCCGGCGCTGCCCCACCAGAAGGCGTCGCCCTGGCCGGTCAGCGGGCGCCGGGGATCGATGCCGGAACTGACCAGCAGCAGGCTTCCGCCGCCCCGGCTGTTGCCGGTCCAGCCATCGCCGTCGGAAGCCCCATCGGGTGCCCCGCCATTTGCGGCCCCGCCATTTGCGGCAGTGTCATTCGCAGGCCCGCCGGTGTAGGCGGCGCGGCGCAGGGCATTGAACAGCTGTTCATGCCCCGGCCTCGCGGCCACCGCCTGCCGCAACTCGCGCGTCCAGCGGCCCAGCATCACCGCACCGCCGCGCGCCCCCGCCATCCCGGCATCCAGGTTGCCGCCATAGGCGGCCAGCGTCGGCGCCACGCCCTGGCGCAGCATCCAGTCCAGCACGGTGCGGGGATCGGGAGCGAAATGGAGTTGCAGCAACTTCTGCCACATCTCTTCCTGCTGGCCGCGCAGATAGACGATGTCCGACGCGATCATGCCGGGCATCGCCAGCAGGGCGATGCGAAAGGCCAGAAGCCGGTCGACGGTCTCCACCACGCGGTCGCCGAAGCCGATCATGTTGCCGAGATAGACCAGCCGGTCGCCGGGGCGGAATCGCTGGCCGATGGCGTGATGGATCAAATCCAGCCGGTCGGGTTGCGCATGGATGGCGCCGATGGCCCAGACGCGGCGCGGCCGGCCGAGCGAGGCGAAACGACTGCCGTCTTCGACGGCGCCGACGATGCTCGCGGCATGTCGGCTGGCCTGATGGTTGGGAAGGGCAAGGCGCGGCGGCAGACCCAAACTGGATTCCCTTCGACGTCGGTCGCGAAGTCGTTCCGGCGGCGTCTGCCGGAAGGCGGCGGGAGTTTAGGCGTGTCATGCCACGGAAACAAAGGCGAAAAACGAGACGGGCGCGCGGCGTGACGTAGCAGCCGCGCGCCCGTTCGTGTCACGGACGTATAGGAGGAGCCCGGAACCCAGGCCCTGGACTCAGGCGGCCTTGGACAGCACCGATTCCAGACGCTCCGTCGCCTTGGTCTCGTCGATCTTCTCGACGGCGGCCAGTTCGCGGGCCAGACGCTCCAGGGCGGCCTGATAGATCTGGCGCTCGCTGTAGGACTGGTCGGACTGGTCGGCGCCGCGGTACAGGTCGCGCACCACCTCGGCGATCGACACCGGATCGCCGGAGTTGATCTTGGCCTCATATTCCTGGGCGCGGCGGCTCCACATGGTGCGGCGGACGCGCGACCGGCCCTGCAGCGTCTCCAGTGCGACCTTGATGCGGTCCTTGGAGGACAGGCGGCGCAGGCCGGCGTTGCGGGCCTTGGTGACCGGAACCTTGAGCGTCATGCGCTCTTTCTCGAACGTGATCGCGTAGAGTTGAACCTCGAGTCCGGCGATGCTGTGGGTCTCGATCCCTTCGACCCGACCGACGCCATGAGCCGGATAAACGACGAAGTCACCGGCTTCGAAGTCAAGCTTGTTCGACATTTGGATTGGCTCTCACTTCTCGCGATCACGCCATTTTGCCGCCCCGGTGGAAGGGACGAAAAAGGACCCCGGACAGTTATGGCGCCGTGGGGATGGGACCCATCCACGACGATCACAAAAGCCACAGGTCCTGGAACATAGGGAAAACCGGCAATGGCGCGGAGGCCGGCTCCGGTCGCGCATTATAGCGATGTTACGCCCGAGTTACAAAGGGAACGCGCAATCTACCGGGCGGAAATCGTCCATCGCCCGGCCATGGCCGCCCCGTCGATTTTGCATAGCAACATCGGCGGGCTCAATCGGTTGATGCAGCCCGACTCGGAATAGCCGGGCCGCATCCGCT
The DNA here is from genome assembly GCF_008364795.1 of Azospirillum oryzae. GTDB lineage: Bacteria > Pseudomonadota > Alphaproteobacteria > Azospirillales > Azospirillaceae > Azospirillum > Azospirillum oryzae. The sequence goes on from NZ_VTTM01000002.1 coordinate 107,110, forward strand.
GGTCCGGCCTCAGCCGCCCGCCTTCGGGGAGAAGTACTTCTCGAACTTGCCGTCGACGCCCTTGAACTCGTCGGCGTCGGGCGGCGCGTCCTTCTTGCGGGTGATGTTCGGCCACTGTCCGGAATAGTCGCGGTTCATCTCCAGCCATTTGGTCGCGCGGTCGTCGGTATCGGGGACGATCGCTTCTGCCGGGCATTCCGGCTCGCACACGCCGCAGTCGATGCACTCGTCAGGGTGGATGACCAGCATGTTCTCACCCTCGTAGAAGCAATCCACGGGGCAGACTTCGACGCAGTCGGTGTACTTGCACTTGATGCAGCCGTCGGTGACGACGTAGGGCATGATCTCTTCTCCGCTGTTCCGGCCGGCGGTGCCGGCGGGACTGGGCACGCGCATGGCACCGGGCCGGATGGCCAACCCGCGCCTGCCTAGCATGCCGCAGACGAGCCGTTCAACCCTGCGCGTGATGTGGGCGACCCTGTCGCACCCGTGGCGACCTCTTTCGAATGGGCAACGGAAGCGGTGTCCCCTGAGAAGGCCTCGAGAAAGGCACGCAGGCTGGCGGTCTCGATGGCGTCGGTGCGGCGCACGAACTGCGTCGGCATGCGGCCCAGCGCTTGCGGCAGCGGCCGGGCGACCAGCAGCTCGCGCCAGGGATCGCGCTCCACGACCGAGCGTGGGATGACCGTCACCCCCATGCCGGCGCCGACGCAGCCCAGGATGGCGTCCAGCGCCCCGAACTCCATGACGCGGAAGGGCACGCGCCCGGCCTCGCGCATCGCCATCTCCGCCCGGCCGCGATAGGCGCAGGCCCGGCCGAAGGCGATCAGGGTGCGGCGCGCGCTGTCGGTGGTCAGCCCGGCGGCCGGTTCGGCCAGCACCAGCTCCTCGTCGAAGATGCGCCGGGCGGTCAGGTCGGGATGCGCCACCTCGCCGCCGACGAAGGCGCCGTCGAGCCGTCCGGCCAGCACGTCGCCGAGCAGGGTCTCGGTCGGGCCGGGGGTGATGGTCAGCTCCACGTCGGGATGGTCGCGGTGGAAACGGGCCAGGATCGGCGGCAACCGCACCGCGGCGGTCGATTCCATGCTGCCCACCGCCAGCCGTCCGCCGCGCCCGGCCGCCTCCGCCACCGCGTCGCGGGCCTGGGCGACCAGCCGCAGCACCCGGTCGGCATAGCCGCTGAGCACCCGGCCGGCCGGCGTCGGCTCCATCCCGCGGCTGAGGCGCAGGAACAGGTCGACGCCCAAATCCTCCTCCAGCCGCTTGATCCGCGCGGTGACGTTGGACTGCACACAGTTCAGCGCCTCCGCCGCCCGGCTGACGCTGCCGGTGTCGGCCACCGCCTTCACCACCCGCAAACCGGCCAGATCCATGGCAACATCTCCCCAACCGCCAATGCATGGCACCCATCACTGAAAGTGGAGCTTATCATCAGAACAATTCATTGGAAATGAGGGCAGTGCCGCAGCCATGATGACCCACAAATCAATCGGCCGGCCGAACGGTTCGCTTTTCCGAACGGTTCCTGTTTCAACGAGCCGGCCGAACACCGAGAGGGCGTGGATCATGGTTCGGGTGTTGGTTGGCGGCCTGATCGGGCTCGCCATCGCAATGGGTGTCGCGCGCTTCGCCTTCACCCCGATCCTGCCGGCGATGCAGGAGGCCACCGGGCTGAGGGCCGACGGGGCGGGTCTGCTCGCCTCGCTGAATTATCTGGGCTATTTCGTCGGGGCGCTGGGTGCCGGTCTGGTGCCGCACGGCGCCACGCGGACCGCCGTGTTCCGGCTGTCGCTGCTGGTCAGCGTCGCCACAACCGCGGCGATGGGGCTCGATCTGGGGGATGCCGGGCAGGCGATGCCGGTCTGGCTGGTCCTGCGCTTCCTGTCGGGGGTGTCGAGCGCCGGCATCTTCATCCTGGGCATCGCCATGGTGCTGGACACGCTGACCCGCGGCGGCGGGGAGCGGCTGGCCGGCTGGCTCTACACCGGGATCGGGGTGGGCATCGCCGCGTCCGGGCTGTTCGTCGCGCTGTTCGGCGGGCGGCTGGGCTGGTCCGGCGACTGGCTGGCGTTGGGGGCGATCTGCGCCGTGCTGGGGCTGATGCCCGGCCTTTGGGTGCGCGATCCGGCGCCGCAAAGCCACGCGGCGGCCGTCAAGGCGGAGGGAGCCGCCCGGGCACGGGCGGGCGGGCTGTCGGCGCCGCTGCTGCTGACGCTCGCCTATTTCCTGGAGGGCGGCGGGTACATCGTGTCGGCCACCTTCCTGGTGTCGATCCTGAAGACCGATCCCGGCACCGCCGCGGTGGGCGAGGCCGCCTGGATGGTCGTCGGCATCGGGGCGATGGGCGCCGGGGTGTTCTGGGCGGCGGTCGCCCGGCGCACCAACAGCTGGTGGTCGCTGATCCTGGCGCATCTGACGCAGACGGTGGCCATCCTGCTGCCGATGACCGGATCGCCCACCGCGTCGGTGGTCTCGGCCCTGCTGTTCGGCGGCACCTTCGTCGGGATCGTGTCGCAGGCCTTCGCGCTGGGGCGCCAACTGTCGGCCGGGGCGTCGGCGCGGGTGGTCGGGGCGCTGACCGCCGCCTATGGGCTGGGGCAGATCATCGGGCCGCTGCCGGCCGGGCTGGTGGTGACGCGCACCGGCAGCTTCAACGCCGCGCTGCTGGGCGCCGCCGCCGCGGTGGTGCTGGGCACGCTGCTGCTGGTGCTGGGCATGGTGATCGCCGGGCGGCGGGCATCGGCGGGATCGGCGATGGCGACGCCCAATGCTTCGGCCCCAAAAGCTTAGTAAGTATTCGTAAGGTCTGCCTGCGACAATCGGCGCCGCTTCTGCTGCGATGCCGTTGTTCTCCCCGATCGTCAGCTTTGGCTACAGTCTGGTCCACAACAACCAGATCCTCGGGGAAGTCATGAAACGCAAGCTGGTTCCGGACGTCGTGAAGTCGCAGGAGCTGATCCTGGTGCCGGAGGATACCTCCGTCGCCACCGTGTCGAAGATGATGGCCGAAAAGAACATCGGCGCGGTTCTGGTGGTCGATCACGGCGCCCTGATCGGCATCGTCACCGAGCGCGACCTGAACAACAAGGTGCTGTCCAAGGATCTCGACCCGTCGGCGGTGGAGGTCGGCGCGGTGATGACCCGCAACCCCGATAGCCTGCCGCCCGACGCCGATGCGGTCGACGCGCTGAAGCTGATGCACGACAAGCATTACCGCCACCTGCCCATCACCCAGGGCAAGCGCGCGGTCGGCATCGTGTCGATCCGCGACCTGTTCAAGGTCGCCTACGAACATCTGATGGCCGAACGCGCCGAGGCGTGAGGGAAAAGGGGCGCCGGGAAGGGCGCCCCTCTTTGCCGTCAGTGCCCCGGGCTCTGCTTGCGCCGGGCCATCAGGTTCAGCGCCTCCACCAGGGCGGAGAAGGCGATGGCGAAGTACAGGTAGCCCTTGGGAATGTGGAAGCCGAGGCCGTCCGCCACCAGCGCCACGCCGACCAGCAGCAGGAAGGACAGCGCCAGCATCTTCACCGTGGTGTGACGGTTGACGAAGTCGCCCACCGGGCCGGAGGCGAACAGCATCACCGCCATGGCGATGACGACGGCGGCGATCATCACCGGCAGATGGTCTGACATGCCGACGGCGGTGATGACGCTGTCGAGCGAGAAGACGATGTCCAGGAACATGATCTGGACGACCACCGAGGTGAAGGTGGCGTGCTTGGGCGCCGATCCGCTCTCCTCATGGCCTTCGACGGTGTGGTGGATCTCCAGCGTGCCCTTGGCCAGCAGGAACAGGCCGCCCAGGATCAGGATCAGGTCGCGGCCCGACACCTCCCAGCCGGCGACGGTGAACAGCGGCTGGGTCAGCTGCGCCACCCAGGCGATGGAGGCCAGCAGGGCCAGGCGGGTCAGCAGCGCCAGCGCCAGGCCGACGCGGCGCGCGCTGTGCTGCCGTTCGGGCGGCAGCTTCGACGCCATGATCGAGATGAAGATGATGTTGTCGATGCCCAGCACGATCTCCAACGCGGTCAACGTCAGAAGGCTGGCCCAGACATTCGGGTCGGCGAGCAGGTCGAGCATGAAGGGGCGGGGCTCCGGCGGTCAAATGGGGGCGGTCGACAGGCTGCACGCCGGCACCGCAGGGCACCAGCGTGACCGCGACCACATGAGGTCGGGCGCGGTCCGCTGCAAGAGGGGCCAGTTCCATTTTTCCGCCATTCCTCCCCCGTCTTACCGCCGTCTTGCCGCTGATCCGGGGGTGGTGCGTTTCACCTCCAGGAGGCTGCGGCCCGCTGTCCGCCCGCTGTGGCGGGGAGGCGGGCGAAGGGGGCCGGCTCCACCTCGTGCCGTTCGACGGTCTGCCGGGTGGCCGTCCTGTCGTTGCTCACCCGATCGCTCCAGGCGCGCCGGCGGATCGCCATCTGAAGCCGGCAATCCTGGGAGCAATAGAAGGGCGCCGGACCGCGGGCGGACGTGCGGACGAAGGGCCTGCCGCAGCAGGCGCAGTAAAGCGTGGTCATGGTCGTTTCCTCCGGAACGGGCGGCCGTTTGCCGGCCTGCCCAGAGCCTTGCGGGCGATCGCCCTTCGGCTCTGCTGATGCTGTTGGGTGAATTGTGTCGGCTGCCCTCAGACGTCGCCAGCGATCAAAAGACATAAGCCCGACCGGACTCAAGTATTCGGCATCGAAATTCGGAGCAGCAGCAGCAGCTTAGATGCACAGGCGCGTCAATTCGCCGCGATGCTCTGCCGATCGTTGGTACACGGATTTTTTCGACCTCCGCATCTTCCAACGGGAGCCTGACGGTGCCATTTGTTCCTTTCGGCCAACAGACCGGAAAGACGAGATGCGATGACGCTTCGACGCCTCGCCACCTTCCTGAAAACCGAAAGCGCCAGCGGCGTGGTCCTGATGATCGCGGCGGTGCTCGCCCTGTTGTGGGCGAACTCGCCGGCGGCCCCGCTGTACGACACGATCCTGGCGACGAAGCTGGCGGTGACGGCGGGCGGCGTCGGCTTGGACAAGCCGCTTATCCTGTGGATCAACGACGGGCTGATGGCGATCTTCTTCCTGCTGGTCGGGCTGGAGATCAAGCGCGAGGTGCTGGAGGGCGAATTGTCCAGCCCGGCCAAGGCGATGCTGCCGGGCATCGCCGCGCTGGGCGGCATGGCGGTGCCGGCGCTGGTCTATTGCCTGTTCGCCCAGGCCGAACCGGGCGCCCTGCAGGGCTGGGCGATCCCGGCGGCCACCGACATCGCCTTCGCTCTCGGCGTGCTGGCCCTGCTGGGCAACCGCGTGCCGGGCAGCCTGCGCGTCTTCCTGCTGGCGCTGGCGATCATGGACGATCTGGGCGCCATCGTGATCATCGCCGTCTTCTACAGCCACGGGCTGGTGCCGATGGCGCTGGGGCTGGCGGCGGCATCGGCCGTCGGGCTGTGGCTGCTGAACCGGGCCGGGGTGCGTTCGCTGACGCCCTATCTGCTGCTGGGGCTGGTGCTGTGGGTGTGCGTGCTGAAATCGGGTATCCATGCCACGGTGGCCGGTGTCGTTCTGGCCTTCGCCATTCCGCTGCGGGTCAAGGATGCCGACGGCAAGCGGGCGGAGGATGCGCCGCTCTATTGCCTGGAGCATGCGCTGCACCCCTGGGTCGCCTTCCTCATCATGCCGGTCTTCGCGCTGGCCAACGCCGGCGTGCCGCTGGACGGCATCACCCCCGCCAGCCTGCTGGAGCCGGTGCCGCTGGGCATTGCGCTCGGCCTGTTCGTGGGCAAGCAGGTGGGCGTGTTCCTGGCCGTGTGGATCGCCGTGCATATCGGCGTGGTCGAGCGGCCGGCGCGGGCCAGCTGGAGTCAGGTCTACGGCGTCGCCGTGCTGACCGGCATCGGATTCACCATGAGCCTGTTCATCGGGACGCTGGCCTTCGCCGACCCGCAGCATGCGGTGGCGGTGCGGCTGGGCGTGCTGACCGGCTCGCTCGCCTCGGCGCTGGTCGGCTACGGCCTGCTCTATGCCGCCGGCACCGGTCGGGCACGGGCGGCGGCGCGGGCGACCTGATGCCGGTCGGCAAAGGTTATCGTCAACGATAGCTGGTCATGGTATCTGTTGGGGGCGCGAACTTTGTTCCGGTACGGCGGAACCCGTGGGTGTGCTGGGCGGTTCTTTCCTTGTGGGGGAGTCGCGCGGCAGGCGCGGGACCGACAGATCGGGGGGACATGCGATGATCGACGCCATCCGCACACGCCGGCGCACCGTTGCCGAAGATCCTCCACCGGGCGGGTCCGGCAGTTCGGTCTCCATCGATTTCCAGCGGCTGGAGCGGCTGCGCCGCCTGTCCCGCCTGATGGACAGCCGCTGGCGCATCCCCTTCACCCGCATCCCGGTCGGGCTGGACGGCATCGCCAGCCTGGTGCCGGTGGCGGGCGACACCGCGACCGCGCTGGTATCCGCCTACATCATCATGGAAGCCGCCCGCTTCGACCTGCCCAAGACGCTGGTGGCCCGCATGGTCTTCAACGTCCTGCTGGACTGGGCCGGCGGCTCCGTCCCGGTGCTGGGCACGGTGTTCGACATCGCCTTCAAGGCCAACCGGATCAACCTGAACCTGCTGCACGAGCATCTGGAACAGCGACTGGCCGCCGCGGCGGCGAAGCGCTGAAAAGGCGGTCCCTGCGATCTTGACGTGGATCAAGGCATGGGTGGGGGGACTGCGGCACTCTGTCGCTCATGAACGCCATCACCGCCCTGGCCGTAAAGCCGGCCCCCGCCCCGTCCCGTTCCCACGGTGTCGATCCCGCGCTGCTCGCCAAGTATGACGGGCTGCGGGTGCCGCGTTACACCAGCTACCCGACCGCGCCGCACTTCACGCCCGAGGTGAACGGCGACGTCTATGGCGGCTGGCTGGAGGCGATCGATCCCGCCCGGTCGGGTTCGCTCTACCTGCACATTCCCTTCTGCCAGAAGATGTGCTGGTACTGCGGCTGCCACACCAAGATCGTCGCGCGCTACGAGCCGATCGCCGAGTATCTCGGCCATCTGCGGCGCGAGATCGCCATGGTGGCCGAGCGCGTTCCCGGCCGGCTGGCGGTGCGTCACATCCATTTCGGCGGCGGCACCCCGACCATGATGGCGCCGGACGATTTCGAGGCGATCATCGCGCTGCTGCGTACCCGCTTCGAGGTCGTCACCGATGCCGAGCTGGCGGTGGAGATCGACCCCCGCACCCTGACGGCGGAAATGGCCGCGGCGCTGGGCCGTGCCGGCGTCAACCGCGCCTCGCTGGGCGTGCAGGATTTCGACGAGACGGTGCAGCAGGCGATCAACCGCGTCCAGCCGCGTGCCGTGACCGAGCAGGCGCTGGCCTGGCTGAAGGAAGCCGGGATCACCAGCGTCAACCTCGACCTGATGTACGGCCTGCCGCACCAGTCGGTGGAAAGCGTCACCCGCTCCGCCGAGATCGCGCTGGAGATGGCGCCGGATCGGCTGTCGGTCTTCGGCTACGCCCATGTGCCGTGGATGAAGACCCACCAGAAGAAGATCGACGAGTCGGTCCTGGCCGGTTCGCTCGGCCGGTGGGAGCAGTTCGCCGCCATCGGCGACACGCTGGCCGCCGCCGGCTACAGCGCCATCGGTCTCGACCATTTCGCCCGTCCCGGCGACGAACTGGCGGTGCAGCAGGAGGAAGGACGGCTGGGCCGCAACTTCCAGGGCTACACCACCGACGACGCCGAGGTGCTGCTGGGCTTCGGCTCCTCCTCCATCGGTTCGCTGCCGCAGGGCTATGTGCAGAACGCCGTGCCCTTCGACCATTACGCCACCGCCATCGAGGAAGGCCGCCTGCCCACCGGCAAGGGCATCGCGCTGACCACGGACGACAAGGTGCGGCGCGACCTGATCATGCGGCTGATGTGCGACCTGTCGGTCGACACCGCCGCCATCGCCCAAGCTCACGGCTTGCCTGAGTCGGCCTTCGACGCGGAGTTGGAGGGCATGGCCGATCTGGTCGCCGACGGCGTCGCGGTGGTGGAGGGCCGGCGCGTCCATGTGCCGGAGAGCGCCCGCCCCCTGATGCGCATCGTCGCCGCCCGTTTCGACACCCACCTGTCCAAGGGCGCCGGGCGGCACAGTCGGGCAGTCTGAGGGGCTGGGCTGTTTGAGGGGCCGGGCAGTCTGAGGGCCGTTCTTAAAAAAAGAAAAGGCGGTCGGCGCCACCCGCCGACCGCCTTTTCCCGTGCCGCGCATCCGAACCCACAAGGCTACGCGGCAACCTCGTTGATGCCCTGCATCAATGTCCGCAGCACGTCGCCGCTGAGGCGGTTGGACGTCACGCCGCCCGCCTGCTGTTGCGTGCCGCCGCCATAGGCGGCCATCCGTTCCTGTTCCGACACATAGCCGTCCTTGTTGGTGTCCAGCGGGTCGTAGCTGGTCGTGCCGCCCGCCGACGCGGTGCTGCCCGAAGACGAGGCGGAGGACGTTGCCGACGCGCCGCTGCTGCTGTCGGACGTGCTCTCCGAAGCGCTGGCCGTGCCGCTGTCGTTGGCGGGAGGCGGGGGAGGCGGCGGCGGGCGGTTGGTGTCGGCCTGCTTCAGCGCGCTGCTCAGCTCGTCCTCGGAAACCGATCCGTCCTCGTCGCTGTCGAGGCTGCTGAACAGCGACGAGGCGTCGGTGGACGACTGGCCCGCGGAGGTGAGGGCCGAGGTCAGCTCGTCGGCGCTGATGCCGCCGCTGCTGTCGCTGTCCAGGCTGGAATAGAGGTTCTGCGCGAACTGCTGCTGCATCGCGCTCGCCTGCTCCTGCGCCGCCAGCAGGGCGCTGCCGCTGCCATAGTCGAACTGGCTGGAGAAGGAGCTGAACTCCGTCGCGCTGAGCGAGCCGTTCTTGTCGCTGTCCAGGCTGCCGACCAGACTGTCGACCGCCGAGGACAGCTTGTCGCTGTCGGACGCGGCCGAGGTGCCGCCGAGCGCACCGAGAAGCTCGTCCTTGGACAGCGACGAATCGCTGTTGGCATCCGCCTTGGAGAAGAATTTCTGGAGCGTCGCCGCGGTGCTGGAACTGCCGAGGGAGGAGATCATGGCCGGATGCCCCCGTAAGGTGCCGTCGTGATGGTCAAGATACGGGGCACGCGGCCGGACTCCTGCGCTGGGGCGGTGCGAGAAAGATTGGATTTGCGTTAATTTTTTTGGTCTGGGCGACGTGCCCCAAAAAGCGCATAGCGAGGTTGGGTGTGCTGCGGTGGCGAAGAGGGGGGCACCTCCTGTATGGTCGCGCCGAAGGTCCATTGCTCCTGTCTGCCAACCCCTTTCGCCCTTCCTGCAAATCACCGATCCATATCAAGGTGAGCGATGATCCGGCGTGTGCGTTCCCTTCCGCTGATGGTGGCCCTGGCCACGCTGATGGTTCCCGGCTGCATGCCGTACCAGCGGATTCCGAATCCGCCGACCGTGCGCACCGCGCCCGATACCGGGACGGGGCTGGAACCGATCTATGGGGAATGGCAGGTGGACAAGCCGACTCCGCTCCACGCCCAGCCGTCCGCCGGTGCGGGCGTCGTCGCCACGCTGGGGGCGGGCCAGGCGGTGACCACGCTGGGCCGGGTGCGCAACAGCGATTGGGTGGCGGTGAAGGCCGGCGGGTCCACCGCCTATGTCCGGCTGCATCTGCTCAGCCTGAAAAGCAATACGCCGCGTGGCAGCCGCGGCACCTCCAGCACCCTGGCCAAGCCGACCGACAATGCCGGCCCGACCATCAAGGCCGCCCCGCGCAGCAAGATCGGCGTCACCCCCATCGCCAATTGACCTGAGAGGTCGGCGAGCCTTCGGGCAATCGGTCACAGGACAAGACAGGAGTCGCAGACTCCCCCTCGACATGGCTCCATGATAGAACATATCAGGAACATATGCCTGTCGAGCGGAGCCGAGTCATGCCTGTCCTGTCGTCCCCTTCCCCGTCCGCGGAGGCTGCACCGCGCGATCGTGCTGGGGTGCTGGCCGATCTGCGCGCGCGCATCCGGCGGATCGAGGGGGCGGGCGGGGAGGGGGGGAGGATCCTGCCGTTCGGCATCGACCCGGTCGACGCCCATCTGCCCGACGGTGGGCTGCCGCTGGGCTGTCTGCATGCGGTGGCGGCGCAGGATCCGGGGGCGGGCACCGGTTTCGCCGCGGCGCTGCTGGCCCGGCTGGCGACGCCGAGAACGCCGGCGCTGTGGATCCTGCGCGGGCGCGACCTGTATGCCCCGGGGCTGGCGACCTATGGGCTGACGCCGGACCGGCTGGTGGCGGTGCGGGCGGTGCGGCCGGTCGATGCGCTGTGGGCAATGGAGGAGGCGTTGCGCTGCTCCGCCCTGTCGGCGGTGCTGGGCGAGTTGGAGGGGCTGGACCTCACCGCCAGCCGGCGGCTGCAGCTCGCCGCCGAGTCGTCGGGGGTGACCGGCTTCCTGCTGGACCTGAGCGCGGGTTTGAGCGCGGGCGCGTCGGGTGGACGCAACCGGCGGACGGAGGGACTCAGCGCCGCGGTGACCCGCTGGCGCCTGGATGCGGCACCCAGCCTGGATGGGGAGGAGGATGCGGCCCCGCGCCCGGCCGGAGGCCCGCCGGGGCTGGGAAGACCGCGCTGGTCCGTCGCGCTGGAGCGTTGCCGGGGCGGTCGCCCGGGCCACTGGACCCTTTCCTGGGACGGAGAGGGCTGGCGCGACGTGGGGAAAGAGGATGGAAGCGGCCTTGGGCAGGCCGCGCGAAGCGACTCGGGGCTATGGCCGGCCCGGCACTCGATAGCTCTGGACTCGATGGCCCTGGACTCGATGTCCGACAACCGACAGGGTCGCTTGTCGGATCACCGCAAACCGGCTATCGCGCGCTAAACCGGCTATCGCCCGCTGAGCGCCGAATCAGTAGTTGGTGGCCCAGTCGGGTTCGCGGCGGGCGGGCTGCTCCGACCCGTCCGGCTCGGTCATCCAGCGCGGGTCATCCGCGTCCAGCGGGGCGTAGAGCGGCAGCTGGCGGGCGAACTCCGCGCTGTCGGCATCGCGGCGCTGCTTCAGCAGGCGGTCGGCAAGGTGGGCGGGCAGCATGGCAGGTCTCCTTCTGAGCGCCGGATGGCACCGTGGATCAGCCTGACTAAGGCCGGTCCTGGCCCACCCGTCGTCCTGTTTGCCTGGATATTAACTACGCAAGTTCCAGGCCAGCTGTTAAGCGCGTCACACAAGTTCCATGACACACGAGGAAGTCTCTACAAACGGTTTATACGAAGCCACTTGAACCCACATGAACCGGTATGACACGAGGGACTCTGGGGGGATCTGTCGTACACGCCGTGGCGGCCATCGCCCTTCGATCGGGCATCGCCGCCGTCCTGTGTGAGATGTGTTCCCTTCCGTGCCGTTCCAACCCATATTCGGGGCCAATCCTCTTCAAGGAATGCGTACCTCCCATGCACAGCGCCTCCGCACCCGATTCCTGTCCGACCTGCCTAAAACCTAATCATCTGTGCATTTGCGAGGCAGTGCAGCCGATCAACAACGGAGTGTTCCTGCTGATCCTGCAGCACCCGCAGGAGAAGCGGGAAAATCTGGGCACCGCCCAGATCGCCCATCTGCAGTTCGCCAATTCCATGGTGAAGGTCGGGCTGAGCTGGCCGGGGCTGAAGCGCATCCTGGGGCGGGAGGTCGATCCCAAGCGCTGGGGCGTGCTGTATCTCGGCCCGGTGAAGGACGGCGGCGCTCCCCGGCCGGAGGTGGCGGTGGTCGACAAGGACGGCCAGCCCCTCCGCGACAGCGCCGGGATCCTGGAGGATCTGGAGGGCGTCATCGTCCTGGACGGCACCTGGAGCCAGGCCAAGACCCTGTGGTGGCGCAATGCATGGCTGCTGAAATGCCGCCGCATCGTGCTGAACCCGCAGTTCCGCTCGCTCTATGGGCAGGCGCGCAAGGAGCCGCGGCGCGACAGCGTCTCCACCCTGGAGGCCGGCGCCTTCCTGCTGTCGCGGCTGGAGGGTGACCAGACCATCATGGACACCGCGCTGAAGCCCTTCTCGCTGCTGCTGAAGAAGCTGCGCACCCGCCGTCCGCGCCCGATCCCCACGTCGGCGACGCCGCCGGCCGGAGAGGGCGCCGGCCCGGCCGTTTCCGATAACGAGGGGGATGACGAAGCCTGAGCGTTCTTTCCGCCGCTGCAACCAACCGGCGGTTTGAGCCGTTGATGACGGGTGAGAGGGCCGGCTCCGGCCGGCCGCATCGCCCGTTGCAACGACGGAAGGAGAGGCTTCGTGCGCGGTATTCTGCTGTGGCTGGTCGGCATTCCGATCCCCATCATCCTCCTGCTCTACCTGTTCAACATTCTTTGACCTGACCGCCGGGTTGACGGCGCTGCGGCGCCGGGTGCCAAATACGGCTTCCCAGCTCCTTGCCCGGATCCCTGTTTTCTTCCCTCCGCAATCGAACGAGAGAATGATGGCCAGCGATTTCGTGCCTTTCGGCCTGACCGTCTGCGGTCTCAGCGAGCTTTGCAATTTCGGCGGCGGCAAGGTCAGCCATGTCCTGTCCATCCTCGACCCCGAGATGACGGAGCCGAGCGAGTTCGGCGATTACGGCGAGCATGAGCGGCTGGAACTGCGCTTCCACGACGTCATCGAACCGACCCGTGGCCAGATCGCGCCGGAACGGTCGGATGTGGAGCGTATCCTGGCCTTCGGCCGCGATCTGCTGGCCGAGCCGGTGGATTGCCGCCATCTGCTGGTCCACTGCCATGCCGGCGTGTCGCGGTCCACCGCGGCGCTGACCATGATCCTGGCCCAGGCGCGCCCCGACCTTCCGGCGGCCGATGCGGTGGGGACGGTGGTGGGCATCCGCGCCCAGACCTGGCCCAACCTGCGCATGATCGAGTTCGCCGACGACATCCTCGGCCGCAACGGCGATCTGGTCGCCGCCGTCCGCCAGCGTCACCGCACGCTGGGCAAGCAGCGCCCGGAACTGGTCCAGTTCATGATCGACAATGGCCGCATCCGCGAGGTCGAGGATCTGATCGACTGAGGGGGCGCGGCAGCCCGCCCACCCCCTCGGCCTTTCCCTCAATAACCTGCCGACTGCTGGCCGCCGAAGACGCCCTTCGCCCAGGCGCCGATGCGGTGGCGCCACTGTTCGTGCCAGATATAGACGCTGCCCTTGACCCAGTTCATCTGGATCGCGCGGCGCTGGCCTTCGAAGGGATAGTGGCCGTGCCAGGAGGTGTCGCTGCGGCGGAAGCACATCAGGGTGCCTTCCTCCGGCGGGACCTCGGCGGCGTAATCCTCCAGGTTCTGGGAGCGCAGGATGCGCAGGCGGCCGCCGGTCGCCTCCCAGGGCGGGTTCATGTAGATCAGCACGGTGATGACCTTGCTGGCCGAATCCGGATGGATCTTGCCGTCGGTCGGCCGGCACATGCCGCGCGCCGTGAACATGGTCGGATACTTCGACAGATCCAGATCGAACTTGTCGGAGAAGGCCTTGCAGACCTCCGGCCCCTTCAGTTCGCCGATCATCCGGTCGAAGCTCGGCCCCTGCGGGAAGACGCCCAGCGGGATCGAACCGGGCTTGTCGACCTTGGGATAGTCGCGGTGCAGCTCTTCAAGAAACTCCCGCTTCACGAAACCCGGAACGCACAGGAAATCATAGGGATCGTGCTGCAGGGGGGTGGCGCGGAATTTGTCCAGATCAAGCATGGACATGGCTACGGAACTCCCAAAGAGCGTGCCGACGATGGCTTTGCCCCCCAAAACCGGCGTCACTTAATCACGACGGAAGTTTTATGCAACAGGTTTGTCTGGGAAGCACAATTCTTGCCGCGCCCGCCATTCGGGGCCGACATAGTTGACGATGATCGATTTGCGCACACCGTCGATCGGACGTTTCTCGAACCCATGCCAGGTATTGCTTCCGGGGATGAAGATCAGCCCCTCGTTGAAGGCGTAGGGCGCGCGGGCGACGACCGTCCGGCTCCCGTCCAGCACGTCGGTGCCCCAGTGCGAGCAGTTCGGCCCCTTCGAGAGATAGATCAACATCGTGTATTTCTTGACGCCGATGTCAGTGTGCGGCTCCAGCCAGAAGCCGTCGGTGTCCTGGCAATATTCGATGCGCAGGCTGGTGCCGGTCAGGTCGACGTTGCAGGTCTTCTGGATCGCGTCCACCACCGGGCGGCTCTGGAAGGCCTGGGCCACCGTCTCGCACACCGCGTACCTGCCGCGGTTCTCCTCGCCGAAATAGGTGCGCGACGCGTTGTTGGTCTCGCGCTTGCCGTAGGTGTCGGACACCGGGGGCGGGCCCCAGGGCAGGTCGGCGATGGCGTCGGCGGACTCCTCCGGCAGTGCCTCGGACAGCAGCCAGTGATTGTACGGCTGGTCGAACAGCCGGCTGTTTTCCAGGCAACGCAGAAAGGAGGCGGAAACGGCGTCGGGGGTGGTCATGGCGGCGAAGTTCCGGATGGAAGGACGGCCCCGGACCGTGCTTTTCGGAGACGGCCGGTTCGCCAGCGCTTATGGCATGGCCCACGGCGGAACTCCGCACCCAAACCGGTCTTACCAGCGGGGTGCGCGCATTGGTCGCGCCGCACCCCGCCGGCGTCATCAGGACAGGCCGAAGCGCTTCCGGTGCAGGGACAGGCGGCGGCGCACCTCGTCGGCCACCACCTCAGTCTCGTTCAGCGGCGCATAGTCCCAATGGTCCAGGGAGCCGTCGAAGGGCCGCGTGATGCCGTCCTGGTACAGCCCGTCATGGAAGGCGCGGAACTTGGGCGATCCGCCCTCCAGCTCGATCACATAGACCGGCTTGCCGGTGGAGCAGGCCTCCGACGTCATCGACACGCTGTCGCAGGTCACCACCACCGCGTCGGCGAGGCCGAGATAGGCGAAGTAAGGGTTCTCGCCGGTGCCGTCCCACACCTCCGCCGGCAGGCCGGACAGGCGGGCGCGCAGGATCGCCTCGTTGTCGGCGCCGGTGCGGCGCGACGGGGTGACCATCAGCCCGGCGCCGTGGCTGCGCGTCAGGTTGGCCAGCCGTTCGGCCACGTCGCCCATGATGGTGGGCGTCAGGCGGTAGACGCCGTTGTCGCCGCCGATCAGCACGGCGATGCGCGGATGCGGCAGATGGGCCAGCCGTGGAGCGAATCGCTGTGCCGCGTCGGCCAGGATGGCGGGAGTCACCCGGTGCAGGGCGCCGCGGGTCACCAGCACATTGTCGCCGCGCAGCTTGTCGTGGCGCGGCACGACGACGAGGTCGAACCGGCGCGGGTTCATCACCGGATCCTGGATCTGGACGGTGAAGGTCCGGCCGCCCGACTGGCGGCGCACCGCCAGCGAGACGGCGATGGACTGCCGCCCGGTGCCGATCAGCACGTCGGGCCAGGGCGGCTCCACCGGATCGCCCTTCGGACCGGCGGCGAAGCGGTTGCCGATTCGCCAGTAGGGGGTCAGCTGGCGCCAGGGCGTGCGCAGGTGGACGCGCTTGACGACCGGGGTCAGGCCAAGCGACTCCGCCAGGCCGATGCACTGGTTTTCCATGCCGGCCTTGCCGTCCGACACCACCCAGCAGATCAAAGGTTGCATGAGAACTCGGATCGTTGAGGCTGCGAAGGGGATTGCGGCGAAAAGACCGTTATCCGGGTTGCTCGCCCTTGCGGGGGTTTCCGTCTTGGCGTAGACACCATGCCCGTGTAATATCCTTTCTCCAAATCACCCCCGGAGCGACCGAGTAAACCATGCGGCGGGTCAAACTCGACCGAATTGACCGTCGGATTCTGCGTGATCTGCAGAACGACGGCCGGATGACCAATGTGGAGCTTGCCCGACGTGCCGGCATCTCCGCTCCGCCCTGCCTGCGCCGCGTCCGCGCGCTGGAGGAGGCGGGATTCATCCGTGGCTACCACGCCGACGTCAACCCCGATGCACTGGGGTTCGGCGTCACGGTGTTCGCCCAGGTCGGCCTCAGCAGCCAGGCCGAAGCGGACCTAAAGAAATTCGAGGAGCTCGTCAACAGCTGGCCGCTGGTGCGTGAGTGCAACATGCTGGCCGGCGAATATGATTTCATCCTGAAGATCGTGGCGGAGGACTGGGACGACTACCAGCGCTTCCTGACGACCAAGCTGACGGCGGCCCCCAACGTCGCCCATGTGAAGTCGGCCCTGTCGATCCGCACCAGCAAGCATACCCCTGGCGTTCCCATCGACGTCGATTCGCCCGACATTCCGGAAGGGACCGAGGACGACGAGGACGAGGATTTCGTCGAGAACGAGGCCGAGACGCCCGCCCGCGCCAACCGGCGCTGAGCGGGGTCGGCGTTTCGTTTTATAGGGAAGATGCGGCGAGCGCCTGGAGCAGGCCCGCCGCCGCTCCCCCCAGCACCACCCAGTGGATCGCCATGTTGCGGCGGGTCAGCGCATAGAGCGCGGCCAGCATGATCGCCCAGGTCCAGATCATGTGCCCGGCCGTCTGGCCGTCCGGCAGCAGCACAGCCACACCCAGATAGACACCCAGGTTCAGGATCACCCCCACCACCGCCGCGGCGATGGCGGCCAGCGCCCCCGTGGCCAGACGGTTGTGGATCAGCCGCTCCACATAGGGCGCGCCGGCGAAGATGAACAGGAAGCAGGGCAGGAAGGTCAGGTAGGTCGTCAGCGCCGCCCCCAGCGTCCCCGCCAGCGCCGGCGACAGCGCGCCCGGCCGGTTCCAGCCGGCGAAGAAGCCGACATATTGCGTCACCAGGATCAGCGGACCCGGGGTCGTCTCGGCCAATGCCAAGCCGTCGACCATCTCGCGCGGGCCGAGCCAGCCATAGGCGTCCACCGCCTGCCCGGCGATGTAGGGCAGCACGGCATAGGCGCCGCCGAAGGTGACGAAGGCAGCCTTGGTGAACAGCGCCGCGATGCCCCGCCAGGGATCGGCACCGAAGGCCAGCAGGACCGCTCCGACCGGAACCAGCCACAGCAGCACGAACAGGCCCGCAAGGGCCGCCAGCCGGCCGCGTCCCGGCGCCGGCTCCGCCGGGCCGGCATCGCCGTCGGCCAGCGGATGCGGGTGGGCGAACCAATGGCGGCCCATGCGTGCCGCCACGCCGCCGACCACCGCCGCCGCGCCGATGACCAGTGGGAAGGGCAGGTGCAGCGCGAACAGCGCCAGGAAGGCGGCTCCGGCCATGGCGACGGCCGCCGGCCCCTTCAGCGTGCGGCGGCCCATCCGCCAGACCGCGGCGGCGATGATCGCCACCACCGCCGGCTTGATGCCGTCGAACAGCGCAGCGACCGATCCGGCGTCGCCATGGGCGGCGGCGATCCAGGACAGGGCGAGCAGCACCAGCGCGCCGGGCAGCACGAACAGCCCACCCGCCACCAGCCCGCCTCGCACGCCATACATCCGCCAGCCGATGTAGGTGGCGAGCTGTTGGGCCTCCGGGCCCGGCAGCAGCATGCAGAAGTTCAGCGCATGCAGGAAGCGGGTCTGATCGATCCAGCGGCGGCGGTCGACCAACTCGCCCTGCATCATCGCGATCTGCCCGGCCGGCCCGCCGAAGCTGGTCAGCCCCAGCCGCAGCCAATAGAGACAGAAGGCGCCGAAGGGCGGAGCGGGAGAGGGGGAGGGGGATTCGGTCATGGTCCCGCACCCTAGCGCAAACGCCGCCGCAAGGCAGCCGCCGCAGGGAAGCCACCGACACCCAATCCCGGCGATGGAGACAATTGCGGGGCGCCCATGGTCTTCCGCACCGCGGAGGTTTAATATTGCAACCGCGAGCGCCGCCGTCGTGGCCGGCGCCGGACGTCGGGGACGTTGCAGAATGAAGGCTTCCGCCCGCGGTCGCGCGGCTGTGTTGGGCGCGGCGTTGTGTGCCGGTATCGGGTTGACGGCTCTTGGACAATTGGCGCTGGCGGGGCCGGCGCAGGCCGCCGTCGGCGTCCATGCCGAGGAGATCGTGCGTTTCCCGTCCGTCGATGGGGATCTGACCGGTGGCGCGCCGACGATGCTGAGCGGCCGGCTGCTGCGCCCCGCCGGCAACGGCCCGCATCCGGCGGTGGTCATGCTGCATGGCTGCGGCGGCCTCTTTGCCCGCAACGGCCGGGTGTCGCCGCGCCATGTCTGGTGGGCCACCCACCTGCAGCGGCAGGGCTTCGAGGTGCTGATGGTCGACAGCTTCGGTCCGCGCGATGTGGAGGAGGTCTGCACCACCGCGCTGAAGGACCGCACCGTCCGCGCCACGGTGGAGCGCAAGCGCGACGCCTGGGGGGCGCTGGCCTTCCTGCGCAAGCGGCCGGAGGTCGACCATGCCCGCATCGGCCTGATCGGCTGGTCGCAGGGCGCCGGCACCGTGCTGGCCGCCTATGGGGCGGGCGAGGATGGGCCGGCCGGGACGGAGGAGGGCGGCTTCCGCGCCGCCGTCGCCTTCTACCCCGGCTGCAGGGCGCCGCTGAGCGACGAGGACTGGCAACCCGACGGCCCGTTGCTGCTGCTGATCGGCGGCAAGGACGACTGGACCCCGCCGGAGAGCTGCGTCGAGCTGGCCGGCCGCGACGGGGTCAAGGACAAGGTCGATCTGGTGGTCTATCCCGACGCCTATCACGGCTTCGATGCGCCGGACGCCCCGGTGCGCAAGCGCCAGGACCTCGCCACCGCCCCCGGCGGCACCGCCCATGTCGGCACGAACGAAGACGCCCGCTCGGACGCGATCCGGCGGGTGATGGAGTTCTTCAAGGAGAAGCTCAGGGGGTGATGTACGCCTGATGTCCCCTCTCCCCCGCGGGGAGAGGGGAAAACATCATCAACGGAACTCGACCGAAACGATCTCGTACAGCTTGGAGCCGCCGGGGGTGGAGACCTCCACGCTGTCGCCGACGGCCTTGTTGATCAGGGCGCGGGCCAGCGGCGCCTGGATCGACAGAAGGCGGTTCTTGATGTCGCTCTCGTCCTGGCCGACGATCTGATAGGTCGTCTCCTCATCCGTGTCCTGGTCGGCCAGGGTCACGGTCGCACCGAACTTCACGGTGTTGCCGGTCAGCTTGGCCGGGTCGATGACCTCCGCCCGGCTGATCTTGTCCTCAAGCTCCAGGACGCGGCCTTCAATGAAGCTCTGACGTTCGCGCGCCGCGTGATATTCGGCGTTTTCCGAAAGGTCGCCATGTTCGCGGGCTTCCGCGATTGCTTTGATGACCGCCGGGCGTTCGGTGATCTTAAGGTGCTTCAATTCCTCCTGGAGGCGGTTGAAGCCCGCCGCTGTCATCGGAACTTTTTCCATGTTCGGTCCATCACCGCTTGCAGTCGTTCGACCTGTCCAAAGCGACATCAAGGACGAAGACGGCGCGGAGGAGGTCCGCCGCGCCGTCGTCCGTCCTTAATACGATCCGCTAAGGTACGACTGCAACGGGGCGACTTCAAGGCTGCCGTTCCGGAGTGCGGCAATCGCTTCCACCGCCGCGCGTGCTCCCGCTACGGTGGTGTAATACGGAATGTTGTAGGTCAGCGCGGTGCGACGCAGGCTGAAGCTGTCGGCCAGCGCCTGGGCGCCTTCCGTGGTGTTGATGACCAGATGCACGTCGCCGTTGATCATGGCGTCGACGATGTGCGGCTGCCCTTCCACCACCTTGTTGATGGTCTCCGCCGGCACGCCGGCATCGTTCAGCACCTTGGCGGTGCCGGACGTGGCGAGGATGCGGAAGCCCATCTCGTGCAGCTTCTTGGAGATCACCGCCAGCGCCGGCTTGTCGTGGTCCTTGACCGAGACGAAGACGCTGCCCTTGACCGGCAGGGTGACGCCGGCGCCGAGCTGCGCCTTGGCGAAGGCGAGCGCGAAGTTGTGGTCGAGGCCCATGACCTCGCCCGTCGACTTCATCTCCGGACCCAGCACGATGTCGACGCCGGGGAAGCGGGCGAAGGGGAAGACCGCTTCCTTCACCGCGGTGTGCGGCGGGGTCGGGCCGTTCAGGGTGAAGGCGCCCAGCTTCTCGCCCGCCATGACGCGGGCCGCGATCTTGGCGATGGCGGTGCCGGTGGCCTTGGCGACGAAGGGCACCGTGCGGCTGGCGCGCGGGTTGACCTCCAGGATGTAGACGGTGCCGTCCTTGACCGCGAACTGCACGTTCATCAGGCCGACCACCTTCAGCGCATGGGCGAGCGCGTCCGACTGGCGGTTGATCTCGGCGATGATGTCGGCCGGCAGCGTGTAGGGCGGCAGGGCGCAGGCGCTGTCGCCGGAATGGATGCCGGCCTCCTCGATGTGCTCCATCACGCCGGCGACATAGACGTCGGTGCCGTCGCAGACGACGTCGACGTCGACCTCGATGGCGTCCTGCAGGTAGCTGTCGATCAGCACCGGGTTCTTGCCCGACACCTGCACGGCGGTGCCCATGTAGCGCTGGAGCCCGGCCATGTCGTGAACGATCTCCATCGCCCGGCCGCCCAGCACGTAGGACGGACGGATGACGACCGGGAAGCCGATGCGGGTGGCGACCGCCTCGGCCTCCTCCAGCGAGCGGGCGAGGCCGTTGGCCGGCTGCTTCAGGTTCAGCTCATGCAGCAGCTTCTGGAAGCGCTCGCGGTCCTCGGCCAGATCGATGGCGTCGGGCGAGGTGCCCAGGATCGGGATGCCGGCGGCCTCCAGCGCGGCGGCGAGCTTCAGCGGGGTCTGGCCGCCGAACTGCACGATGCAGCCCAGCACGGTGCCGTTGCGCTGCTCGACCCGCACCAGCTCCACCACGTCCTCGGCCGTCAGCGGCTCGAAATACAGGCGGTCGGCGGTGTCGTAGTCGGTGGAGACGGTCTCCGGGTTGCAGTTGACCATGATGGTCTCGATGCCGGCCTCCTGCAGAGCGTAGACGGCATGGACGCAGCAATAGTCGAACTCGATGCCCTGGCCGATGCGGTTCGGACCGCCGCCGAGGATGACGACCTTCTTCGCTTCGGTCGGCTCGGACTCGCACTCCGCCTCGCCGGTCCCGTCGGTCTCGTAGGTCGAGTACATGTAGGGGGTGGCCGACGCGAATTCGGCGGCGCAGGTGTCGATGCGCTTGTAGACCGGGGTGACGCCGGCCATGCGGCGCGCCGCGGCGACCGCCGCCTCGCTGGTCTTGGCCAGCTCGGCCAGGCGGGCGTCGGAGAAGCCCATCTGCTTCAGCTTCAGCCAGCCGGCCTTGTCGGTCGGCAGGCCGCCGTCGCGGATCGCCGCCTCGCGGTCGGTGATCTCCTTGATCTGCTCCAGGAACCACGGGTCGTACTTGGAGACGGCCTGCACCTCGTCGATGGTGAAGCCGTGGCGGAAGGCCTGGGCGATCACCAGCAGGCGGTCGGGGGTCGGGGTGGCCAGCGCGCCGCGGATGGCGGTGCGGTCCGGGTTCTCCTCCCCGCCGATCTTCAGCTCGTTGAAGCCGGTCAGGCCGGTCTCCATCGAGCGCAGCGCCTTCTGCACCGACTCCTGGAAGGTGCGGCCGATCGACATCGCCTCGCCCACCGACTTCATCGAGGTGGTCAGCAGCGGCTCCGACCCCTTGAACTTCTCGAAGGTGAAGCGCGGCATCTTGGTGACGACATAGTCGATCGTCGGCTCGAAGCTCGCGGGCGTGGTGCCGGTGATGTCGTTGGTCAGCTCGTCCAGGCGGTAGCCGACGGCCAGCTTGGCGGCGATCTTGGCGATCGGGAAGCCGGTGGCCTTCGACGCCAGCGCCGAGGAGCGCGACACGCGCGGGTTCATCTCGATCACGATCAGGCGGCCGTTGGCCGGGTTGACCGCGAACTGGACGTTCGACCCGCCGGTGTCCACCCCGATCTCGCGCAGCACCGCGATCGAGGCGTTGCGCATGATCTGGTATTCCTTGTCCGTCAGCGTCAGCGCCGGCGCGACCGTGATCGAGTCGCCGGTGTGGACGCCCATCGGATCGATGTTCTCGATGGCGCAGACGATGATGCAGTTGTCGGCGCCGTCGCGCACGACCTCCATCTCATATTCCTTCCAGCCCAGCACCGATTCCTCGATCAGCACCTCGCCGACCGGGCTGGCGCGCAGGCCGCCGCGCACGATGTCCTCGAACTCCGCCCGGTTGTAGGCGATGCCGCCGCCGGTGCCGGCCAGCGTGAAGCTGGGACGGATGATCGCCGGCAGCCCGACGATCTCCAGCGCGTCCATCGCCTCGTCCAGAGTGCGGACCATGCGCGATTTCGGCGATTCCAGGCCCAGCTTGTCCATGGCGTCGCGGAACAGGATGCGGTCCTCGGCCTTGGCGATGACGTCGCGCTTGGCGCCGATCATCTCCACGCCGAGCCGCTCCAGCGTGCCGTCGTCGGACAGCGCCATCGCCGTGTTCAGCGCGGTCTGGCCGCCCATGGTCGGCAGCAGGGCGTCGGGACGCTCCTTCTCCAGGATCTTGGCGACGACGGCCGGGGTGATCGGCTCGATGTAGGTGGCGTCGGCCAGACCGGGGTCGGTCATGATGGTGGCCGGGTTGGAGTTGACGAGGATGACCCGATAGCCTTCCTCGCGCAGCGCCTTGCACGCCTGAACGCCGGAATAGTCGAACTCGCAAGCCTGTCCGATGACGATCGGACCCGCGCCGATGATGCAGATGGATTTGATGTCGGTGCGTTTGGGCATGGGTCCGCTTCTCTGAAGTGTGGTCAGCCGAAAACCCCCCGGCGCCGGAGGACCGGAGACGGAGAGCGGGGATGGGCATGTCGTGCAAGGCCCCCTTATAGGGGGTTCCGGGCCGGGGGGGAAGGGGTGGCATGGATGCCACCCTCGCATGACTGAATCTCGGGCAGGACAGTTCCGGCCCATGCGGCCCTTGAACCGATGGGGAAAGGGACGCATCAATTCCCATTCTCCCGTTTCGCATACCCTTTGGAGATACGCCCCGATGAGCCACGCCTTCGCCAAGGACAGCCGCGCCTGCGCAGCCTGCGTCTCGTGGGGCGGGGAGCGCGCGCTGTCGGAGGACAACACGCTGGTGTACGTCGCCCGCCACGGGGTGGAGGGCGAATGCCGCACCGCCAGCAGCCAGGACTACCGCCGCGTCACCAAGGGCTATCACACCTGCACCGCCTGGGCGCCGCTGCCGATGCTGAAGAAGCATGGCGGACGGATCGGCCACACGCCGGCGGGACAGGCGCACACGCTGGTCACCGCCGCGGCCTCGCGGCCGATGCCTCCCGTCTCCCAACCGGTGCCGGCCGCCGCCGCCTTCGCCGACGCGCCGGTCGCGACGCCGGTGCTCGACGTGCCGCCGCCGCCCTGCCGGGCCGACCCGATCGACGTGGAGCAGTCGCCGCAGGTCCGGGTGCTCTACACCCACTGGCTCCGGCTGAAGCGCAAGCGCCGCATGCCGCTGGCGACGGAGATCGACACCTCGCAGGTTCGCGAAAGCGTGCCGCGCATCGCCCTGATGGAGCCGACCGCCGACGGCACCGATTTCGTCTACAAATCCTGCGGCCGCGCCCTGCAACGCCGGCTGTCCGAACGGCCGACGACGCGGCGGGTAAGCGACTGCCATCCGGAGCAGGCGGCGAAGCGCTGGCTGTCCGACCTGCGCGCCTGCCTGGAGAGCGGCGAGCCGCGCTGCCTGCTGGTGCGCGATGACCCGATGCTGCCGGGGGCGAAGTTCGTCGAGTTGCTGCTGCCGCTGGCCGATGTCGAGGGTGGTCCGGCAACGCGCGTGCTCGCCTACCGCCACGTGCCGGGCGGCTGAGGGGGCGGCGGCGATGGGGGAGGGGCAGAAGGAAGGGCAAAAGGGAGAAGGACCCGGTCCGGAGATCGTCGGCGTCTGGCCGGCGGCGGTGTGGATCATCGTCGGCGCCGGCCATTACCTGAACGACCCCGATCATTTCGCCGGCTGGAAGGGCGCTCTGTATTTCGTGCTGGGTACAGGGGTGGTGGCGCTGGTCGGCGGAATCGCCGGCCTGTCGGCCCGCCGCACCGTCGCCGGCATCCAGGAGCGATTGCTGAAGGAGGTCCGCCACCGGCGCGATTGGGCGAGCTGGTGGGTGGCGCTGGGTTTGCGCGGCTTGGTGGGCTTGGGCGAGGCGGTGCTGGTGACGCTGCTGGCTCTGTGGGTGGTGGCGATGCTGGGGTAGGTGTCTGATTCGAATGCCTCCCACGTTTCCCGTGAAACGCAAACAGCCCCGCTCCTTCCGGAGACGGGGCTGTTGCAGCAACTGATCCTTACTTGGCGCTGGTCTTCATGCTCCAGCCGGGCTCCACGCCGTGCATGTCGGGCAGGCGGTGGGCGATGCCCTTGTGGCAGTCGATGCAGGTGTTCTCGCCGGTGAACAGGTAGGTCTCGTGCATCTTCGCGGCGCGCGGATTCTGTTTGGTGATGTCCATCGAATCGGCGCTGTGGCAGTTGCGGCATTCCAGCGAGTTGTTGTTCTTCAGCCGCGCCCATTCGTGCTCGGCCAGTTCGCGGCGCTTGTCCAGGAACTTCTCGCGGGTGTCGATGGTGCCGAAGATCTTGCCCCAGACCTCCTTGGATGCCTGCATCTTGCGGGCGATCTTGTCGGTCCACTGGTGCGGGACGTGGCAGTCGGGGCAACTGGCGCGCACGCCCGACCGGTTGGTGAAGTGGATGGTCTGCTTCAACTCCTCATAGGGATTGTCGCGCATCTCGTGGCAGCTGATGCAGAAGGCTTCCTTGTTGGTTGCCTCCAGGGCGGTGTTGAAGCCGCCCCAGAAGACGACGCCGGCGATGAAGCCGCCCAGCGTCAGGAAACCCAGGCTGAAATGGACGCTGGGACGGGCGAACAGCCGCCAGAGGCCCAGCAGGGCGGAGCGGATCGTCATTTCTGGCCGCCTTGGGCATGGCCCAGGACCGAGTCGAAGTCTTGGAAGCTGTTGGGAACGATCGGCTGGGCGTCGGTCTGCGGCACATGGCACTGGGTGCAGAAGTAGCGGCGCGCCGCCACCGTGCCCAGGGTCTGGCCGTCACGGTCCTGGAAATGGGTGACCGACAGCATCGGCGCCTGCGAGCCGGCCGTGTTGCGGCGGTCGTGGCAGGTCAGGCACTTGTTGATGTTCAGGTCGATCTGATAGTCGCGGATGGCATGCGGGATCAGCGGCGGCTGGTCGGCGTAGTTGCGCACGCGCTTCTGGTCGTCGGTGATCTCGCGGTGGGTCGCCTCGGCCGGGACATCCAGCGTGATCGGGTGGTTGGCGGAGGGGACCTTGATCCCCCCGACCGTGCCGGTGCCGCTGGAAACGATGCCGCTGGAAACCGCGGGCTTGTCGGCGGCCACGCCGTTGGTGGCGACGCCGATGGTCAGGGCCGGAACGCCGGCCAGAAGGGCCAGCGCGGCAATCAGGAAACGGGTCTTCATGATGCCGACACTCCTCAGGCGTTCACGGGCGTGATCTTGACCGCGCATTTCTTGTAGTCGGTCTGCTTGCTGATGGGGTCGGTGGCGTCGAGCGTCACCTTGTTGATGAGGACCGTCTGGTCGAAGAAGGGGACGAAGACCAGGCCGCGCGGCGGCTTGTTGCGTCCGCGCGTCTCGACCCGCACCCGCACCTCGCCCCGGCGGGAGGTGACGCGCACCTCCTGGCCGCGCCGGACGTTCAGCTCCTTGGCGTCGTCGGGGTGCATGAAGACCACGGCGTTGGGGAAGGCCTTGCGCAGTTCGGGAACCCGCATGGTCATCGACCCGCTGTGCCAATGCTCGATCACGCGGCCGGTGCTGAGCCAGAACGGATAGTCGGCATCGGGCGCCTCGGCCGGCGGCTCGTAGGGCAGGGCGAAGACGTTGGCCTTGCCGTCCTTGTTGCCGTAGAAGCGCATGCCCTCGCCGGCCTTCACGTAGGGGTCGGAGCCCTCGCGGTAGCGCCACTTGGTCTCCTTGCCGTCCACCACCGGCCAGCGCAGGCCGCGTTCCTGGTGGTACTGTTCGAAGGGCGCCAGATCGTGGCCATGGCCGCGGCCGAAGGCGGCATATTCCTCGAACAGGCCCTTCTGGACGTAGAAGCCGGCTTCCTTGGCCTCAAAGTTGTTGTAGTTCGGGTCGAGGTCGGACAGCGGGAAGCGGTCGACCTGACCGTTGCGGAACAGCACGTCGTAGAGGGTCTTGCCGCGCAGTTCCGGCTTCTTGTTCAGCAGTTCCTCCGGCCACACCTCCTCGATCTGGAAGCGCTTGGAGAACTGCATGATCTGCCACAGGTCGGACCGCGCGCCGTCCGGCGCGTCGACCAGCTGGCGCCACAGCTGGGTGCGGCGCTCGGCGTTGCCGTAACCGCCCTCCTTCTCCACCCACATGGCGGTGGGCAGGATCAGGTCGGCGGCCAGCGCCGTGACGGTCGGGTAGGGATCGGAGACGACGACGAAGTTCTCCGGGTTGCGGTAGCCGGGGAAGGTCTCCTTCGCCGTGTTCGGGGCCGTCTGCATGTTGTTGTTGCACATGACCCAGTAGGCGTTGAGCTTGCCGTCCTTGAGCATGCGGTCCTGCTGGACGGCGTGGTAGCCGACCTTGTCGGGGATGGTCCCCTCCGGCAGCTTCCAGATCTCCTCGGCGTGTTTGCGGTGCTCGGGGTTGGTCACCACCATGTCGGCGGGCAGCCGGTGGGAGAAGGTGCCGACCTCGCGCGCGGTGCCGCAGGCCGACGGCTGGCCGGTCAGCGAGAAGGGGCCGCTGCCGGGCTGGGAGATTTTGCCGGTCAGCAGGTGGATGTTGTAGACGAGGTTGTTGGCCCAGACGCCGCGGACATGCTGGTTGAAGCCCATGGTCCAGAAGGACACGACCTTCACCTTCGGGTCGGCGTACAGCTCGGCCAGCGCCTCAAGCCGGTTCTTCGGCACGCCCGACAGCTCGTGCGCCTTGTCCAGCGTGTAGGGTTCGACGAACTTGGCGAACTCGTCGAAGGTGATCGGATCGGAATCGTTGGCCTTGTCGGCGTTCTTCGCCTTCTTCTCCAAGGGGTTGTCGGGACGCAGGCCATAGCCGATGTCGTCGCGGCCGCGCTTGAAGTTGCAGTGTTTCTCGACGAACTCCTTGTTCACCCGGCCGGTCTTGATGATGTGATTGGCGATGTAGTTCAGGATCGCCAGATCGGACCCGGGGGTGAAGACCAGGCCGATGTCGGCGAGGTCGAAGCTGCGGTGCTCGAAGGTGGAAAGGACGGCGACCTTGCAGCCGGGGTGGCTGAGGCGGCGGTCGGTGACGCGGGTCCACAGGATGGGGTGCATCTCCGCCATGTTGGAGCCCCACAGCACGAAGGCGTCGGCCTGCTCCATGTCGTCGTAGCAGCCCATCGGCTCGTCCATGCCGAAGGTGCGCATGAAGCCGGCCACCGCCGACGCCATGCAGTGGCGGGCGTTCGGATCCAGGTTGTTGGAGCGCAGCCCGGCCTTCATCAGCTTGGAGGCGGCATAACCCTCGTAGATCGTCCACTGGCCGGAGCCGAACATGCCGACGGCGGTCGGACCCTTCTTCTTCAGGGTCTCCTTCCACTTCTGCGCCATGATGTCGAAGGCGGCATCCCAGGTGATCGGCTCGAACTCGCCATCCTTGTCGAACTTGCCGTCCTTCATGCGCAGCAGCGGCTGGTTCAGCCGGTCCTCGCCATACATGATCTTCGACAGGAAATAGCCCTTCACGCAGTTCAGGCCGCGGTTCACCTCGGCCTTCACGTCGCCGTGGGTGGCGACCACGCGGCCGTCCTTGACGCCGACCATCACGCTGCAGCCCGTGCCGCAGAAACGGCAGGGCGCCTTCGACCAGTTCAGCTTGGCGCCTTCACCGGTCAGGATGTTGGCGGCCGATGCGGGCAGCGAGATTCCGGCCGCCGCGGCGGCGGCAGCGGCGGCTTGCGCCTTCAGGTAATCGCGGCGGGACAGGAACATGGCAGGCAGACTCCAGTTTCGGAGGAAATTCGGTCGGGAAGAGCGGATGCGGCGCGCCCGGATGGCGGTGCCGTCAGGCGGCGTCGATCGCGTCCGCGGGTTCGTAGTGGTGGTAGACCATGGTGGTGCTGTGCACGCCGGGGACGGCGTTCAGCAGGGCGATGCGGTCGACCACCTCGGCCGCGCTGGCGGTGACCAGGGTCACCACCGCCTTGCCGTTCTCCGCCGCGCACCACTCCAGCCCGGCGACGGAGGCCGCCACCTCGCGCACCGCGTCGGTGCGGTCGGGGCTGTGCTGGATCACGAGGCTGGAGATGTGGACTTCTGGGGCGCGGGGCATATCGGGGACTCAGTGGGTGAGGAGCTGGTACATCCAGATCGAGAATCCGTAGGCGGAGACGGTGCCGACGGCGATCACCGGCCAGACCAGGAATGCCAGCGACAGGAACATCAACCCTTCGGCCCGGCGGGTCGGGGCCGGCGCGGAGTCGGTCGCCTTCCGGTCGGACGGATGGGACAGGACGGGGGAGGGGATGGGCCTCATGGCGACACTCTCGGGCAGAGCGGGAATGGATCGGGCGGGAATGGTTTGAGCCGGCTCAGGTGCCAATCCTTTTGGCTGGTCCTTAGGTGCCGGTTTTCGGCCCTTAGTATCGGTACTTTCCGGCGGGCTGGAATTGACCCAGGTCAAGCGAGGCCATACACGCCCTGTGACGGAATGGCGCCTTGCGCCGCGCGGGCGCTCCGGCCCCGGCTGCGCTAGACTGGCGCCGAGGGCATGAGCCGGACGCTCCGGTTTGCGATAGGATGGGCCATGGACTTGCTGCGCTCCTACTGGTCGCCGGCCGAACTGGCGACCAACGGTTTGATTCTCCTGCATCTTCTGGGGGCTTTGGCGGTCGGGCTGCTGCTGGGGTACGAGCGCAGCTATCACGGCCGGGCGGCTGGGATGCGGACCTATGGGCTGGTCTGCCTGGCGTCGGCCGCGCTGACGGTGGTCAACGCCTACCCGTCGATGTGGTATGGCGGCATCGGGACGCAGGGGGCGGCGCAGGGGACGGCGCTGGCCGGCGATCCGACGCGGGTGATCCAGGGCATCGTCACCGGCATCGGCTTCCTCGGCGCCGGGGTCATCATGCGCGAAGGTCTGTCGATCCGCGGCCTGTCCACCGCCGCGTCGATCTGGGCGACCTCGGCCATCGGCATCACCATCGGACTCGGCTTCTATATGGTCGCCATCGCGGCGGCGCTGCTGACCATTCTGGTGATGAGCCTGCTGCGACCGGTCGAACGGCTGCTGCCCCATCAGTCGGTGGTCCATCTGACGCTGGTCTTCCCGCGCGACAAGGCGCCGCCGCCTGAGGCGTTGCGGGCGCAGGCCAAGGCGCACGGGTTCGAGGTGATCGACTGGGCCTTTCACCTCGCCAGCGGCAGCGGCCAGTTCGAATGCCAGCTGGTGCTGCAGGGAAAGGGCGATCCGGATCCGATGGCGCTGGTCGGCGCCCTTGCCTCGACCGACGCCGTCGTGGAGTTCAGGCTGTCTCCCTCGCGCATCTGAGGCGGCTCAAGAAGGAATGGCGGTTCCGGAGGACAAAATACATACCAGCTTAATCTTTTCCTAAAACTTTAGCTTTATTGATGCCTTGCTATGACGACGGACTTGAACAACGGCCGTGGAGGCGGAAGCGGGAAAGGCTGTTTGCCGGCCCGGCGGTCGGTCGGCGGCGCATGCGACGCGGCTCCCGCGGCTTCGATGTCCGTTCGTCTTCCCCGGATCGCAAGGCTGTTCGTCCTGCTCTGGGCGGCCCTGCCGTGGTTCGCCGGTGTGGCGCATGCGGCGGGAGCGGCCGTGGAGCCCTTGCTGCTTGGCCCCACCACCACCAGCGCGACTCTGGCCGGCCATTTCGCCCGGCTGATCGATCCCGACCGCAAGCTGGACTTCGCCGACGTTCTGAACGCCGATGCCGAGGGAGGGATGGAGCCGCGGGAGGATTTCCGCGGCGCCGGCCAGACCCGCGACATCCATTGGTACCGCTTCGACCTGATGCGCGCCCCCGGCGCCCCGGCGGACTGGCTGCTGGAGATGGGCGAGGCCTATATCGACCATCTCGACCTGTTCATTCCAAAGGCGACGGCGGCGGCAAAGGTGGCGGGGGGCCGGCCGCAGGAACCTGCCGCCTACCGGCTGGTCCGGCTGGGCGATTTCGTCCCCTTCAGCCAGCGGCCGATGAAGACCCGTCTGCACGCCCTGCCGCTGACCCTGCCGGAGGGAAAGCCGGTCTCGCTTTATCTGCGCGTCGATTCGGTCAGCGCCATCCGCCTGTCGGCGCGGGTGTGGTCACCCTCCGCCTATATCGGCCACCAGACGACCGATCTGCTGTTCCAGGGCCTGTTCCTGGGTGTGCTGGGCATCCTGGTCCTGGGCTATGTCGCGCTTGGCCTGCTTCTGCGCGACGGTGCGCTGCTCGCCTACACCGGCTATGTCGCCACCGTCTTCTGTTACTACCTGTTCGCCAACGGCATCGCCGCCACCCTGCTGCCGGACCTGCCGGGCTGGTTCATGAACATGATGGTGGGCAGCAGCGGTTTCCTGGGCTTTGCCGCGGCGCTGATCATGTGGGTCTATATCCTCGACCTGCGGACCTGGGCGCCCTGGCTGCGCCGCTGTTACCAGGGGCTGGCGCTGCTGGCCCTGCTGATGCTGCCGTCGACGGTTTCGCCGCTCTACACCCTGACCAATCCGATCGTGACGGTGTCGGCGCTGATCGTGGTGGTGGTCGCGCTGGTGCTGACCGCGCGGATGGCTTGGCTGAACCGCGGCGACCCGACCCCGCGCTTCTACCTTGCCAGCACGCTGATCTCGCTCGGCGGACTGCTGTTGACGCAGATGTCGCTGCGCGGCGTCCTGCCGGCCGATTTCGCCGTCGCCGATCCCTATCAGATTTCCTCGATGCTGGCGGTGCTGGTGCTGGGCACCGGTCTGGCCTTGCGCATCGGCCGCCTGCAGACGGAGCGGCTGCGCGCCCGCGAGGAATCGGCCTTCGCCACCAAGCGGGCGGAGGAGCAGCGCAGCTTCGTCGCCATGCTGTCGCACGAGTTCCGCACCCCCCTGGCCTCCATCGACAGCGCCGCGCAGATGATCGAGCTGTCGGGCGCGGTGGAGGCACCGTCGGCGGTGACCCGGCTGCAGCGCATCCGCAACACCACCCGCAAGATGGCGGAACTGGTGGAGCTGTTCCTGTCCGCCGACGCGCTGGACCAGGGGGCGCTGGCCCTGAAGCCGGAGCCGGTGGCGCTGGGCCAGTTGTTGGAGGAGGTTCGGGCCGGCCTGACGGGGACGGAGGCGGAAGAGCGTCTGGAGTTGTCGGTGGAGGTCCCCGACCGCGCGCTTCTGGCCGACGCGCCGTTCCTGGGGGTGGCGATCGGCAATCTGGTGCAGAACGCGCTGCGCTACTCGCCACCGGAAACGCCGGTCCGGGTGAGCGCCGGCGAGGATGGGAGCGGCATCGTCATCCGCGTCGCCGACCGGGGTCGCGGCATGAGCCCCGACGAGGTGGAGCGCATCGGTTCGATCTATTTCCGCGCCTCGTCCTCGCGTGGGACCAAGGGGTCGGGGCTGGGGCTCTATATGACGCAGAAGATCGTCGCCGCCCATGGCGGAACCCTGACGGTGGAGAGCGTGCGCGACGAGGGCTCGGTCTTCACCATCAGGCTGCCCGATGACGGCGCAAAGCTGCCGGCCGTCGGCAGGCTTGCCGCGCAATAGCGGTGGCGGTTCAGTAGAGCGACTTCGGGATCCGCTCGGCCAGCGACCGGTCATAGGCGTCGCCGCCCTCGCGTCCGGCGCTGGCCTCCGCCAGCAATGCGCCCACCGACGGCAGGTCGCTCCGCGGCACCTGGGCCGTCGGGTCCCACAGGCGGGAGCGCAGCAGGGCGCGGGCGCACTGGAAGAACACCGTCTCGATGGTGACCACCAGCACCGACTTCGGCGCCTTGCCGTCGACGGCGAAGCTGTCGCACAGCGCGGGGGCGGTATCGATCACGGCGCGGCCGTTGACGCGCAGGGTCTCGTTCAGGCCCGGCACCAGGAACAGCAGCCCGACCCGCGGATCGGCCAGGATGTTGCGCAGGCTGTCGATGCGGTTGTTGCCGCGGCGGTCGGGGACCAGCAGGGTTCGGTCGTCCGCGACCCGGACGAAGCCCGGCCCGTCGCCGCGCGGCGAAGCGTCCAGCCCGCCCGGCCCGCTGGTGGCGAGGACGAAGAAGGGCGATGCCTCGATCAGCGCGCGATAGCCGGGGGTCAGCGCCGGCACCTCCTTGGCGATGGAGGCGGTGGCCGGCTCGCCATAGAGGGCTTCCAGTGCGGCGATGTCGGTGATGCGGCGGCTCATTTCGACTCCAGCAGGAAATAGACGAAATCCAGCACCGGAGTCGCCAGCCCAAACTGGCCCAGCAGCGTGTGGGCCTGTCCGCGATGATGGGTCTGGTGGTTGAAGACGTGGGTCAGGATCTGGGCGAAGGGCAGTTCATAGGGCGCGCCGGCCATGCTGCGGTAGGAGAGGACCGACTCGAACCGCTCCGCCGGAGTCGCGGCGACCACGCGCAGGATGCGCTCGTCCTCCGCCTCGCGGGCGGCGCGCAACGCGGCGAAATCGTCATGCAGGATCTCGTCGAGCGACGACGGCTTCGGCCCGCTGCCCTCGATCCGCTCCAGCCAAACCCGGTCGGCGACCAGGATGTGGTTCAGCGTGCCGCACGTCGAGCCGAAGAAGGCGCCGCGATCCTCGCGGAACTGCGCATCGGACAACTGGGCCGCGGCGTCGTACAGGCGGCGGTTGGCCCAGCGGTTGTAGCGGGCGAGGGTCTCGAAATGCGGCTTGGGATCCATAGGGAGCCTCTTACGGGGGAGAGAGGATCAAACCCCCGCGCGCTTGGCGGACAGGCCGGCGTGGGACAGCAGGACTTCGCGCTTGCCCTGGTGGTTGGCCGGGCCGACCACGCGCTCGGTCTCCATCCGCTCGACCAGACGGGCGGCGCGGTTGTAGCCGATCTGCAGCTGGCGCTGGATGAAGCTGACCGACACCTTGCCCTCGCGCACCACCAGATTGACGGCCTGCATGTAGAGGTCGTCGCCGGTCGCGGCCGAACCGCCCTCCTCGTCCTCCACCGCGGCGGTTTCCTCCTCCTCCTCGGTGATGGCGGTGACGTAGTTGGGTGCGCCCTGGGCCTTGACGTATTGCACGATCTCCTCGACCTCCGAATCGGAGACGAAGGGGCCGTGGACGCGGGTGATGCGGCCGCCGCCCTGCATGTACAGCATGTCACCCTGGCCCAGCAGCTGTTCCGCCCCGGCTTCGCCCAGGATGGTGCGGCTGTCGATCTTGCTGGTGACCTGGAAGCTGATGCGGGTCGGGAAATTGGCCTTGATGGTGCCGGTGATGACGTCGACCGACGGGCGCTGCGTCGCCATGATCAGGTGGATGCCGGCGGCGCGCGCCATCTGGGCCAGACGCTGGATCGCCGCTTCGATCTCCTTGCCGGCGACCAGCATCAGGTCGGCCATCTCGTCGACGATGACCACGATGTAGGGCAGCGGCGTCGGCTCCGACGGCGTCAGGTCGAAGACATTCTCCGGCTCGCCCGGCGCCGGGGTGCGGCGCGGCATCTTCTCGCCGGCGGCGATCATCTCCGTCATGCGGGCGTTGTAGCCCTCGATGTTGCGCACGCCGAGCTTGGACATCGCCTCGTATCGGCTTTCCATCTCGCGTACGGCCCAGCGCAGGGCGACCACCGCCTTCTTGGGATCGGTGACGACGGGGGTCAGCAGGTGCGGGATGCCGTCATAGACCGACAGCTCCAGCATCTTGGGATCGACCATGATGAAGCGGCAGCGCTCCGGCGGCAGCCGGTAGAGCAGCGACAGGATCATGGTGTTGATCGCCACCGACTTGCCCGATCCGGTGGTGCCGGCGACCAGCAGGTGCGGCATGCGGGCGAGGTCGGCCACCACCGGCTCGCCGCTGATGTCCTTGCCCAGCGCGATGGCGAGCTGCGCCGTGGTGTTGCGGAAGGCGTCGTGGTCGAAGCTCTCGCGCAGGTAGACCATCTCGCGCACCGGGTTCGGCAGCTCGACGCCGATGACGCTGCGGCCGGGGACGATGGCGATGCGGGCGGTGACCACGCTCATCGAACGGGCGATGTCGTCGGTCAGGTTGATGACGGTGGCCGACTTGGTGCCGGGGGCCGGCTCGAACTCGTACAGCGTCACCACCGGGCCGGGACGCACGTCCATGATCTCGCCGCGGACGCGGAAGTTCTTCAGGACGGTTTCCAGCATCCGCGCGTTGCGGGCCAACACCGATTCGTCATGCTGCTGGACCGGGCGCGGCGGCGGGTTCTGCAGCAGCGAGACGGCGGGCAGCGAATAGACGGCAGGATACTCCACCGGCTCCGCCGGAGCGGCGGGCGCGGCCGGGGCGCAGGGTGCCACCGCCGCCGGCATGGGGGCTGAAACGGAGGTCGCGGCAGCCGGGGCGGCCTCGCACGGGGCGGTGGCGGGCGCTTCGGCCTCCGCCGGGTCGCGCGCCTCATAGGCCCATTCGACGCCCGACAGGAAGGCGAAGCCGGCGACCACCGCCAGCGCCTCGTCCGACAGGTTGGTGGAATAGACGGTGCCGGCGCGCGGCGTGCCGGGCAGAACCTCCACATCCCACATCACGCGGCCATCGGGGCGCGGGTTGGGGACGAGGTTGAAGGGGCGGCCGTTCAGCGCGCACCACAGATTGAACTCGTCGGCGGTCACCACGCCCGCCTGGGTGGGCGGGGCGGCGAGATGCGGCATACGCGGGGTCATGCCGAGGCTCCCGGCTTCTGAACGGTGAGGGGGACTGGACCGGAGGAGGAGCCGCCCGGCAGGGGTCGGCGCGCAGCCAGTTCGCGCGGCGTCATCTCGTAGGCGGCGACCAGCAGCTTGTCGATGCTGACCCCGTCGCTGGACATCGGCAGAACCAGCCGCTCGAAGCTGCGGGTGCGTCCGCCGAAGACGGCGGTGTGGACACGGGCGACGGGCAGCCGTTCGCGGCGCACCGTCTCGTATTCCGGCTGCAGCAATGCCCGCTGTTCCGGCGGCAGATCGTCCAGCGTGGCGCCCAGGCGCGACTGGCCGAAGGCGGCGGCCAGCGCCTTGCCGTAATAGGAATAGACGAAGGTACCGGATTCCTCTCCGATCACCTCGAACACGGCGATGTTGTCCTTCCACGGCCGCAAATCGGCCGGGGCGATGCTGCTGGGGACCGGCGGACGGCCGGCGACGGATTTGGTGAGCCAGAATTCGAGCAGGCCGCTGAGATACGGCGTCGCCAGCTCGGTTCTTTCCTTGGTCATGACAATCGCAGCTGGACGGGCGGCGCTCCCGCGGGGTAACGCCGCCGGAGCTTTCAAGAGCCGCCCGAACCATACCCGCAAGGGCCGGTGCGGCGCAACCGCAAGGGCTAAGCCCGGCAGGGACGCCGCACCCCCGCTTTTTACCGGCCGGCGTTTACCTGCGCTTCATCAGGCCTCGCCAATCACGCCGCACAGGTGACGCCGGTCCCGCCCAGCCCGCAATAGCCGTTGGGATTCTTGGCGAGATACTGCTGGTGATAGCCTTCGGCGAAGTAGAAGGGCGGGGCCTCGCGGATCTCGGTAGTGATCGGGCCGTAGCCGGCCTGGGCCAGCCGTTCTTGGTACGCCGCCAGCGTCGACTCCGCCGCCGCCTTCTGGGCAGGGCTGTGGGTGTAGACGGCCGAGCGGTACTGGGTGCCGACATCGTTGCCCTGACGCATGCCCTGGGTCGGGTCGTGCGATTCCCAGAAGACGCGCAGCAGATCCTCGACCTTCACCATCGACGGGTCGAAGACGACGCGCACCGCCTCGGTGTGGCCGGTGCGGCCGGAGCAGACCTCCTCATAGGTCGGATTCGGGGTGTGGCCGCCCTGATAGCCGACGGCGGTCACCCAGACGCCGGGAAGCTGCCAGAATTTGCGCTCCGCCCCCCAGAAGCAGCCGAGTCCGAGGTCGATGACCTCCAGCCCCGGCGGGTAGGGGCCGGTCAGGCGATGGCCGTTGACGTGATGCTGTTCGGGAACGGGAACGGGTTGGCTGCGGCCGGGCAGCGCCTCCTCCGGCGTCGGCAGCGTCGCCGGCTTGCGCAGAAAATGCCCCAGCATGGTCGGGTCTCCCATTAGTGACGATCCGGTGGATCGATGACGATCCGTTGGAGTGACCACTTATGTCGGGTGGAGTCCGGGCCGCGGCAAGGTGGCGCAGGGGAAGGGTGTGCCAGTGAACCTTCGGGCGGTTCCAGGCGTTTGACCTGTATCTCGCAAGGACCTTGAAGAAGGAAAAGCCATCATGGCCAGCACCGCCGACGACCGCCTCATCCAATCGCTGATCGACCGTGGCCGCCGCAACGGCAACCGCCTGAGCGCCGAAGCGCTGGGTGAACTCCTGCCCGTCGATACCATGACCCCGGAGGAAACCGCCGCGGTGATCGAGCGGGTGGAGGCTGCCGGAGTCGAGGTCGAACTGGACGATTCCCGCCTGATGCGGGGCCGCCCCAATCCGGCATTGGCACGCCGGCACGGCGACTATCACCGCGGCGACGGGGTCGTCGATATGGCGAACCCGGCGGCTCCGGCGGTATCGGCTCCGGGTGCTGTGCCGTCGCGCCATGGCTGGGCCAACGACATCGCG
Organism: Azospirillum oryzae; assembly: GCF_008364795.1. Taxonomy (GTDB): domain Bacteria; phylum Pseudomonadota; class Alphaproteobacteria; order Azospirillales; family Azospirillaceae; genus Azospirillum; species Azospirillum oryzae. The sequence continues at coordinate 143,651 of NZ_VTTM01000002.1, forward strand.
GACGGCCATGCCGGCGGCCATCACGGCAATGCGCCGACCTGGAAGCGTGACGGCGTGGAACTGCTGCCGCTGGCCTCGATGGCCGTGGTTGCGGTGGTGTTGATCGCGGCGCTCGGTTAAGCCGGCTTACCCGGCGGCCAGCGCGTGGATGAGGATGGCGGCGGTGGCGGCGACGTTCAGCGACTGGACGCGTCCGCTGCCGGGGATGGTCAGCACCGCCTCGCAGGCCGCCAGGGTGGCCGGCGGGATGCCGTCCTCCTCGTTGCCCAAGACGACCGCCGGGGGCTTTGCTCCCTGCTTGCCGCGCCAGCCGGTCAATGCGCCGGCATCGACCGTCGGCCGGGTCTGGTCCAGCGCCGTTCCGAACACCCGGTGGCTGGCGCGCAGCCGCTTCAGCACGGCCGGCAGGGCGGGCGCGCGTTCAAGCGTCACCCACTCGAACCCGCCCTCCGCCACGCGATAGGCCGCCTCCGACGGCAGGGCCTGGCCGGGATGGTCGGAAACCAGCACGCGGGGCAGGCCGAAGAAGGCGGCGGTACGCAGGATGGCCCCCAGATTGTGCGGATTGCCGACCCCATCCAGGATCAGCAGCGGCTCCGCCGCCCGGCGCGCGGCCTCCGTGTCGAACAGTGGCAGCGTCCGCGGCGCCATCAGCGCCACCACCCCGCCATGCAGCACGGTGCCGGCGACCTTCGCCAGTTCGTCGCCCTCCACCATGCGGTAGGGCTTGCGGGCCGCCGCCATCGCCTTGCAGAAGGCACCCACCGCCGGTTTCAGCCGCTCGTCGAAGAACAGGCGCTCCACCCGCTCCGGCTCATGGGCGAAGAGAGCGGAGACAGCCGACAGCCCGGCGACGCGGAACAGCTTGCGCGATTCGGTGGGCTCCGGGGCTGACGGAGGGACGGGGGCGGCGGTCCGGGTACGGGCGCGGCTGGGTTGGGGCGGGCGCCCGCGCGGAGGCATGGAGGTCCTGTCTGTCTGGAAAGAAGTGGCGGCTTACAGCAGCTTCACCACCAGGAAGCCGCCGATCAGCGCCACCGCGAACACGCTGGTGACTAGGGTCAGGCGCTTTTCGATGAAGGCGCGGATCGGCGGGCCGAAGAAATACAGCAGAGCCGCCACCAGATAGAAGCGGATCGACCGCGAGATGATCGAGGCGCCGATGAACACCCACAGCGGCAGATGCGCGACGCCGGCGGTGATGGTCAGCAGCTTGTAGGGGATGGGCGTCATGCCCTTGATGATGAGGATCTCGGCCCCATACTCGACGAAGGTGTGGCGCAGCTGCTCGAACTTGTCGGTCAGGTGATAGAACTCGATCACCCAGCGGCCGATCGTCTCGTACAGGAAATAGCCGATCATGTAGCCGGCGATGCCGCCGACGACGGAGGCCAGCGTGCAGATCGTCGCCAGCTTCCACGCCGCCTTGCGGTTGGCGATGACCATCGGCACCAGCAGCAGGTCCGGCGGCAGCGGGAAGAAGGAGCTTTCGGCGAAGGACACCCCGGCCAGCCAGGCCGTCGAATCCTTCGACGCGGCCTTGGCCATCGTCCAGTCGTAAAGACGCTTCAGCATGAATGGGCCGTCCTTCGTCGCTGCCGTTGCGGTGCACGAGGCATCTTTTAGGCGCGACGGTCGCGGTGCGCCAGTGCCCAATTCGACCGCCCCCGGACAGGGTGAAGCCCTCCGGAGGCGTTAGCCCGTTCCGGCCGGACCCGTGCCGGGCTTTTCTTCAGGAGCTTCCTCCTTCAGCACCTCGTCCAGCCAGCGCAGGTGCGGCTCGGCGGCCTTGCGCGCCTCTTCCTGGGTCCGGCGGTAGCGGGCTACCACCTCCTGGCCCAGCGGGGTCAGGCCGGCGCCGCCGCCTTCACGCCCGCCGACGCTGGTGCGGATCACCGGTTCGCGGAAGGCGGTGTTCATCGTCTCCACCAGGAACCAGGCGCGGCGGAAGGTCATGTCCAGCGCGCGCGCGGCGGCGGAGATCGAGCCTGTGCGGTCGATGGCCTCCAGCAGGGCGATCTTGCCGGGGCCGATGGCGCCCGACGGGTGCAGGAAGCGGACACGAAGATCGGCGGGCATGGTGTTCCGTTACGAATCCGAAAGGGATGGGAACAACCATGTGGGGTCCGCCCCACCGGTTCAAGCGGCAAGTGGGGCGAAAGGGGGCGGCGCCGATTGGGGGTGCGATCCGCCGCACCCCCGGCATAGATCGCACTTACTCCGCCCCGGCGGCCTCGGCGAGCCCCAGGAAGGCGGGCAGATCGTGGGTGATGACATAGGTGGGGATCGGGGCCAGGAAGTCGCGCATGCGGCCCTTTTCCGTGAAGCGCTTGCGGAAGCGGGAGTGGGTGAACAGCGTCCCCAGCTTCGGCACGATGCCGCCGGCGATATAGATGCCGCCGCGCGCGCCCAGCGTCAGGGCGAGGTTGCCGGCGACGGTGCCCAGCATGGCGCAGAACATCTCCACCGCCTCCACGCAATGGGGCTCGCTGCCGGTCATGGCGTTGTCGGCCACCTGGGCGGGGGTGAGGGCGGCCGGTTCCCGCCCATCCAGGATCGACAGCGCGCCATAGAGGTTGACGAGGCCCGGCCCGGACAGCACCCGCTCGGCCGAGACATGGTCGAAGCTCTTGCGCAACTGGCCCAGCACGGCGCTCTCCCGGTCGCTGATCGGCGCCATGCTGACATGGCCGCCTTCGCCCGAGAGCGCAGTCCAGCGGCCGTTGGCGCCCGGCACCAGACCGGACACGCCCAGCCCGCTGCCCGGCCCCAATACCCCGACGACGGCCCCCGGCTGCGGCGCGCCGTCACCGATCTGGCGCCGGTCCTCGTCACCCAGACGCGGCACCGACAGGGCGACGGCGGTGAAGTCGTTGATGACGGCCAGCCCGTCCAGCCCCAGGGCGTCGCGCACCCGGTTGACGGAGAACTGCCAGACCAGATTGGTCATGGCGATGTGATCGCCGGTGACCGGCCCGGCCACCGCGAAGGCGCCGCGCCGCGGCCGGCCGGGGGTGCCGACCGCCGCAAGTCCGACCGCCGACAGATAGGCGGTGGCCGCATCCTCGATCGAGGAGTAATCGGCGCAGCGGAGCACGCGGGTGTCGCGCACGATACGGCCGTCGATCAGGCCGAAGCGGGCATTGGTGCCGCCGATGTCGGCAACCAGAATGGGGGCGAGACTGGGGGCGGAGGAGAGGTCGGCGGCCATGGATCCGGGTCTGCGATGTTGGTGGGCCGAGCGGACGCTCGATTGATGGACCGAGCGGATGCTCAGGTGACCGGAAAGTCATACGGTGCCCGGGTCAGTGCGTCTACATAGCTTTCGCGCCACCAGCTGATGTCGTGCCGCCGCAAGGTCTGCATCAGGGCGGCATGGCGTTCCTTGCGCTCGCCCAGCGGCATGGTCAGCGCCCGCTGCAGCGCGTCGCCTACGCCCTCGATGTCGAAGGGGTTGACGATCAGCGCCTCGCCCATCTCGTGGGCGGCGCCGGCGAACTGCGACAGCACCAGCACGCCCGGATCGTCGGCGTCCTGGCAGGCGACATATTCCTTGGCGACGAGGTTCATGCCGTCGCGCAGCGGCGTCACCAGCCCGACGTTGGCCAGCCGGTAGAATCCCGCCAGCACGCGCTGGCCGAAGCTGCGGTTCAGGTAGCGGATCGGCTGCCAGTCGAACTCGGCGAAACGGCCGTTGATGCGGCCGGCCATCTCCGACAGCTCGCGGCGGATGGCGATGTATTCCGGCACATCCTCGCGCGAGGGCGGGGCGACCTGCAGGAAGGAGACGCGGTTGCAATGCTCCGGATAGCTTTCCAGAAGCTGTTCGAAGGCGGCGAATCGCTGGGGCAGGCCCTTGGAATAGTCGAGCCGGTCGACGCCGATGATCAGGCGGCGGCCGACCAGGCTCTCGCGCAACCGTTCGGCCTGGCGGGAGCGGCCGGCGGTGCGGGCCAGGCTTTCCAGCGCCGGGGTGTCGATGCTGATGGGAAAGACCTTCGCCAGCAGGGTGCGGCCGAAGGCGCGGATCATCGCCGTCCCATAGGCGCCGCGCTGTTCCACCGTGCCGTCGGTCTCGGTGCGGATGTAGTCGCAGAAGCCGCGCAGGTCGGTGATGGTGTGGAAGCCGACCAGATCATAGGCGCACAGTTCGCGGATCAGGTCGCGGTGGTTGGGCAGGGCGGTCAGCAGTTCCGGCGGCGGGAAGGGCGTGTGCAGGAAGAAGCCCATGCGCTGCGAACAGCCGCGCCGGCGCAGTTCGTCGCCGAAGGGGATCAGGTGATAGTCGTGGACCCAGATCATGTCGTCGGTGCGCAGCAGCGGCTCCAGCTTGTCGGCGAAATAGGCGTTGACCCGCTCGTATCCTTCGCGCGTGCGCCGGTTCACCGAGATCAGGCCCAGCCGGTAATGGAACAGCGGCCATAAGGTCTGGTTGGCGAAGCCGTTGTAATATTCCTCGTGGTCGCGGCGGCCCAGATCCAGCGTGGCATAGGTCAGCTTGCCGGCTTCCGTCCGGGTCGGTTCCACCTGGGACTCGCCATCGACGACCTTTCCGCTCCACCCGAACCAGATGCCGCCGGTCTTCTTCAAGGCCGCCAGGATGGCGACGGCGAGACCGCCGGCCGCCTGTTTGCCCTCTTCCATCAGGGCCACCCGGTTGGATACGACGACGAGCCTGCTCACGATGTTCTTCTCCTTATTGGCCGCCGGCAGGGGGGTCCGCAGTCCGCGAAGTCCGGCTGTCCTTGCGGACACCCTATGCGGGACCACTACGAAACGACCGTGGGCGGGCTTGGTTCCGAGCGCCGGCCGTCAAGCTCAAGACGCTGGTCCGAAGGTCCGGTACTCCCTGTCCTTTGGGTCAGATCACTCCACGAAAGGTCATGGTGCAGCGCAACATGAACTGCCTAGGCGCTATCCGGTTCGCGATACCTCCAACTCCGGTTAACGCAATGTAATGAATAAGAAATTCTTTTTGGGCTTGAAGCCGGGCGCCGCCGCGTTCATATTGTGCAGTGCGGCAACGGTCGCGCCTCGGCGTGGACATTGGCGTAACGCACTTCTTGGGCGTTTCCTCCCTAGACTGAGGCCGCGGGTTCGCCCGCGGCCCTTTTTTTATGGGAAAAGTGCCCGGATCCGACGCGCCAGCGCGCCGGCCCGGAAGGGGACGGGGGGCGGTGCCAAGCCGAAGCTTGGCCCTGACGTGATAAGGCGGAACTGTGGCAGGGACGGGGCAATGGTCCTTTGCGGGCGCCTCATCCGCGGATCAGCGCGGACCCAGCCTGTGCGGCGGAAGCAGGCCCAGCGTGTCGACCAATTCGGTCATGTGGCGGGCGAGAACGTCCAGGTAGGGTAGGGGTGTCAGTGCCGCCTCGTCCATGTAGAGGTCGCGGGCGATTTCGATCTGAAGCGTGTGGATGCCCTGGCGCGGCCGGCCGTAATGGCGGGTGGTGTAGCCGCCGGCATAGGGATTGTTGCGGCTGACGGCATAGCCCAGCCCGCACAGATACTCCTCCGCAGCGTCGATCACCGCCGGGGCGCAGGCGTTGCCGAAACAGTCGCCCAGCACGATGTCGGGATGGCTGCCGCCGCGGCCGCCGCCTCGTCCGTTGCCCCGCCGTCCATCGGTGGTGGCGCTGGCGGAAGGCATGGAATGGCAGTCGATCAGCAGCGCGTGGCCGAAGGCGTCGCGGGTTGCGTCCACCAGCTGGCGCAAGGCGTTGTGATAGGGGGTGTAGCAGCGGCTGACCCGATCCAGCGCCTCGGCGAAGCGCAGCTTGCCTTTGTAGATGTCCTCGCCGTTGGCGACCACGCGGGCGATGGTGCCCAGCCCCGCCGCCACCCGGGGCGAGCGGGTGTTGACATAGGCCGGCAGCGGATCGGTGAACATCTCCGGATCCAACTCGTAGGCCTCGCGGTTGACGTCCAGATAGGCGCGCGGGAACAGGGCGCGGATCAGCGGCACGCCCAAGCCGGGGGCGAAGGCGAAAATCTCGTCGACGAAGCAGTCCTCCGACTTGCGCAACGCGCGGGCATCCAGGCGGGATGAGGCGAGAAACGCGGCGGAATAGGCGTTCCCGCTGTGCGGCGACGCCAGCACGAGCGGCAGCCTCTGGCTCTGCGGGGCCAGGATTTCGAAGGCCGGGGCGTTTGGCGGCGAAGCGACGGCGGCCGGATCGGGACCGGCGCCGGCGTCGCGCTGCGCGTCGAAGGAGGCATCCATGGTCGAATGATGTAATGGACGCCAGCCGCCGTGTCACGGGACCTCTGTCACGGGATTGGCCACCGCTCTATCACCGGCGGATAAAAAAAGCGGGTGGGGCGATGAAAGGGCTTGCGTGTCGGCAAGGAGGTCGGTATACACCCGCCCACGCCGGACGGAACGACGCCAGACGCTCCGCCACCGGCCGCTAAAGTGGGCGGTTAGCTCAGCGGGAGAGCACTACGTTGACATCGTAGGGGTCACTGGTTCAATCCCAGTACCGCCCACCATTCTGAAGGCCGCGAACCGGAACGGGTTCGCGGCCTTCTCCATTTTGGCGCTTCCGCACCCCCACGGACGCCGCATATCTGCACTCCGCCCGCTCGGTTTGCTTCCCCCGCCAAGCCCCCTCGCCAGATCCTTCCCTGCGCCGTACCATCCGGTTCGCAAACAAAGCATTGGGAGGATCCTTCATGCCTGTCCGTACCCTGCGCCGTCGCGGCCGGAGCCTTGCCGCCGCCGTCGGCGCGGTTCTGGTCTGTGTCGTCGCCGCCCTGTCGCCCACCGGAGCCGCGGCGCAGACGGCTCCCGCCGCACAGGTCGCCGGCACGGCCACCGAGGCGTCCCGCCTGGATTCCGTGCTGTCGGCGGGCACGCTGCGTGTCGGAACGACCGGCGATTACAAGCCCTTCACCTACCTGAATCCGCAGACCCAGAAGTTCGAGGGCATGGACATCGACCTCGCCGAAGCCATGGGCAAGGCGCTGGGCGTCAAGGTTGAGTTCGTGAAGACGACGTGGGGCAACCTGCTGCCCGACCTGCTGGCCGACAAGTACGACATCGCCGTCGGTGGTGTTTCCGTGACGCTGGAGCGGCAGAAGAAGGCACTGTTCTCCGATGCGCTGATGCGCGACGGCAAGACGCCGATCACCCGCTGCGAGAACAAGGACCGCTTCCAGACCGTCGCCGACATCGACAAGCCCGGCGTCCGCCTGATCGTCAACCCCGGCGGCACCAACGAGAAATTCGCCCGCGCCAACATCCACACTGCCCAGATCGAGGTGCATCCGGACAACGTCACCATCTTCGACCAGATCGTCGCCGGCAAGGCCGACCTGATGATCACCGATGCGGTGGAGACCCGGCTTCAGCAGAAGCTGCATCCGGAACTGTGCGCCGTCCATCCGGACAAGCCCTTCGACTTCTCGGAAAAGGCCTTCCTGCTGCCGCGCGACATCGTGCTGAAGCTGTGGATCGACCAGTGGCTGCGCCGCGCCGTCGCCACCGGCGAGTATCAGGCGGTGTTCGATCGCTGGCTGAAGTAGCCGGCCGGAACCATGCGGATGCCGCCGCTCCGTTTGCCTGCGCGGCGGCATCGCATGTGTCCGTCAATATGTCCGGACCGAACCGGCAAGTATGGGCAAAGCCGGCGGTTCGACCGGGAGCACGGTGCAAAAGCATCAAGGGCCCGGCGATTGCTCGCCGAGCCCTTGATCAATTTGGTGGAGCCAAGGAGGATCGAACTCCTGACCTCTACAATGCCATTGTAGCGCTCTCCCAGCTGAGCTATGGCCCCTTTTAACTCTGGGGGCCGGTCGTTTCCGTCCGGCCTTGGTGGAGCGGGATAATAGTCAGGCGGTGGAGTGATGCAAGCGGAAAATTCGCCCCGCCGCGCTTTTTTTCACCACCCCGCCGGACTTCCCGCACTCACCGGAAAAGCAGTATCCGGGAAGGGCGCCGGTCAGCGCTCCTCCTCGTCCTCGCCTTCGACATCGACGACTTCATCCATGTCGTCCTCGCCCAGTTCGGACGTGTCCTCGATAAGGACGTCGTCCTCATCCTCGGTGGCGTCGTCGGCTTCCTCGATGTCGTCGACGGACATGTCGTCCTCGACGTCCTCCAGCTCCGCGGTCTCGGTCTCAGCCTCGACCTCTTCCTCGTCCTCCGCCACGGCCACCACCTTCTTGGTGTCGTCGACCGGGGCCGGACGGGCCTTGCGGGACTTCAGCAGAGCCTCGGGATCGAACTGCGCGCCACAGCTCGGGCAGACCGGCGGGTCCTTGCGCATGTCATAGTAACGAGCGCCACAGCTCGGGCAGATGCGCTTGACGCCCCATTCGGGTTTGGCCACGCCACGTCCTCCGTCACAAAAATCAGGGGGTTCTCAAGAGGCGCCCTTTGCCATGCCCGGCGGCGCTTGTCAAAAAAAAGATGAAGCGGCCGGGTTCCCGCCGCATCGCAGCAACAGCGGGAAAGAGGTATCCCGCCCGGGCAGGGATTGCCTTTACAGGCTGTTAACCATAACTCGCTAGAACGGACCTGCACAGTGTGCAACTCCTCCATTTGGTTTCCTCCTTGAACTCGGGGCCGCCTTCGGGTGGCCTCTTTTCATTGGTGCCCGGCCGTATTTGCCAGGTCTGCCCGAGGGAGGTGTGGGCGATTGCCCCGGCCCTCTCGCATCGGGGCGGGGGCTGTGATAGGAACGGCGGCCATATCCGCTTCCCGTTCCGATCCGAAGGACCCGTCCCATGACGCACGCAAGGCCGCTGCGCTCCACCACCACCGGCGCGATCCGGGGCAGCATCCGTGTGCCCGGCGACAAATCGATCTCGCACCGGTCGCTGATGCTGGGCGCCGTCGCGGTGGGCGAGACGGTGATCCACGGCCTGCTGGAGGGGGAGGATGTCCTGCACACCGCGGCCGCCATGCGCCTGCTGGGCGCCGAGGCGGAGCGGGAAGACAATGCCCAGGGGGACGGCGTCTGGCGCGTGCGCGGCGTCGGGCTGGGAGCATTGCAGGAGCCGGCGCAGGTTCTGGACATGGGCAACAGCGGCACCGCCGCCCGCCTGCTGATGGGGCTGGTTGCCGGCCATCCGATCACCTGCGTCTTCACCGGCGACGCCTCGCTGAACAAGCGGCCGATGGCCCGCGTCACCAAGCCGCTGGAGGAGATGGGCGCCCGCTTCGTCGGCCGCTCCGGCGGGCGGCTGCCGCTGACCGTGGTCGGCAGCGGCGAGCTGGTCCCGATCACCTACCGCCTGCCGGTGGCCTCCGCCCAGGTCAAGTCGGCGATCCTGCTGGCCGGCCTCAACACCGCCGGGGCCACCACGGTGATCGAGGCGGAGCCGACGCGCGACCACACCGAACTGATGCTGCGCCATTTCGGCGCAACCGTGACGACCGAGCGGCTGGAGGACGGTGCGCTGGCCGTCACCGTCATCGGTCAGCCGGAGCTGACCGGCCGAACCATCCATGTGCCGGCCGATCCCAGCAGCGCCGCCTTCCCGGCGGTCGCCGCCCTGCTGCGGCCGGGCTCGGAGCTGCTGCTGAATGATGTCGGCATGAATCCGCGCCGCACCGGCCTCTACGACACGCTGGTGGAGATGGGCGCCGATATCGCCTTCGAGAACCGCCGCGACCAGGCGGGCGAGCCGGTGGCCGACCTGCGGGTGAAGCACAGTGCCCTGAAGGGCGTGGTGGTGCCGGCCGACCGCGCCCCCAGCATGATCGACGAATACCCGGTCCTGGCCGCCGCCGCCGCCTGTGCGGAAGGCACCACGGTGATGCTGGGCCTGAAGGAACTGCGGGTGAAGGAGAGCGACCGTCTCGCCATGGTGGCGGAAGGCCTGACCCGCTGCGGCGTGTCGGTCGAGGTCGGCGCCGACGACAGCCTGACGGTGCACGGCACCGGGGGAACCGGCAAGGGGCCGAAGGGCGGCGCCACCGTCGCCACCGCCATGGACCACCGCATCGCCATGAGCTTCCTGGTGTTGGGCATGGCGTCGGAAGAGCCGATTTCGGTCGACGACGGCGCCTTCATCGACACCAGCTTCCCCGACTTCGTCGGGTTGATGAACCGGCTCGGTGCGAAGATCGGTGAGGCGTGAGGCGATGACGCAGCCGCTTTCCAATCAGGAGACCCCGGCCAGGGCGGTCGTCGTCGCCATCGACGGTCCGGCCGCCAGCGGCAAGGGTACCCTGTCGCAGCGCATCGCCGACGCCTTCGGCTTCGCCCATCTCGACACCGGTGTGCTGTACCGCGCGGTCGGCGTGTCGGTCCTGCGGGCCGGCGGCGATCCGGCCGACAATGCCGCGGCGGCGCGCGCGGCTTATGAGTTGCACCCCGAGCACCCGATCCTGCAGGAGGTGGCGCTGCGCACCGACGAGGCGGCGCAGGCGGCCAGCAAGGTGGCGGCGGTGCCGGAGGTGCGGGCCGCGCTGCTCGACTTCCAGCGGCGCTTCGCCACCCACCCGCCGGGCGGCGCGCCGGGGGCGGTTCTGGACGGGCGCGACATCGGAACGGTGGTCTGCCCCGATGCCCAGGCCAAACTGTTCATTACCGCTTCGGTGGAGGTCCGGGCCGAACGGCGACTCAAGGAGTTGCAGAGACGGGGGATTCCGGCTATATCCTCCGATGTCCTGGAGGACATGAAGGCTCGTGATGCGCGCGACAGCCAGAGAGCGGTGGCCCCGCTCCGTCCGGCTGCCGACGCTTTTGTGCTTGATACGTCCGCTCTCGATGCCGATCAGGTGTTCTCGATGGCGGTCGCCCACATCGGTTCGAAAACCGGTCTGAAGCCCAAGGCGTAACGCCTCTGCTTCCGGCCTCCGTTGACGGGCCGCCGGTGGCGGCGCGAACGGGTCCGACTCCCTCCACGGAAAACCATCAACCAAGTCGCCGGGCGTGGTGCCCGGCGCGGCGGTTCGGTCGAGGTTCCACCCGTTTTGCCGCGGGAGGGACCGGAACGGGGCCGCTTTCGCGCCACCTTTAGGAGTTTCAATGGCACAGTCACTGGCCCGCACGGTCGAAAAGGAAAGCTTTGCGTCTCTGCTCGAAGAGTCGCTGGGCGCGGCCGAGTCGCTCGAAGGTACGGTCGTCAAGGGACGCGTCGTCGCCGTCGAGAACGACATGGTCACCATCGACGTCGGTCTGAAGTCGGAAGGCCGCGTCGCGCTGAAGGAATTCGCCGTTGCCGGCCAGCCGCCCGAGCTGAAGGCGGGCGACACCGTCGAGGTCTACCTCGAGCGGATGGAAGACAAGAACGGCGAAGCGATGCTGAGCCGTGAGAAGGCGAAGCGCGAAGAGGCCTGGGCCCTGCTGGAGAAGTCGTTCAACGACCAGACCCGCGTCACCGGCGTCATCTTCGGCCGCGTCAAGGGCGGCTTCACGGTCGACCTGTCGGGCGCCGTGGCCTTCCTGCCGGGCAGCCAGGTCGACATCCGTCCGGTCCGCGACATCTCCCCGCTGCTGGGCACCCCGCAGCCGTTCCAGATCCTGAAGATGGACCGCTCGCGCGGCAACATCGTCGTGTCGCGCCGCGCCGTGCTCGAAGAGAGCCGCGCCGAGGCCCGTTCGGAGCTGGTGGCCAACCTCAAGGAAGGCCAGATCCTCCAGGGCGTCGTCAAGAACATCACCGACTACGGTGCGTTCGTCGACCTGGGCGGCGTCGATGGCCTGCTGCACGTCACCGACATCGCGTGGCGCCGCATCAACCATCCGTCGGAAGCCCTGCAGATCGGCCAGACCGTCACGGTCCAGGTCATCCGCTTCAACCCGGAAACCCAGCGCATCAGCCTGGGCATGAAGCAGCTCGAAGCCGACCCGTGGGAAGGCGTCGAGGCCAAGTATCCGGTCGGCGCGAAGTTCAAGGGCCGCGTCACCAACATCACCGACTACGGCGCCTTCGTGGAGCTGGAGCCGGGGATCGAGGGCTTGGTCCACGTGTCGGAAATGTCCTGGACCAAGAAGAACGTCCATCCGGGCAAGATCGTGTCGACTTCGCAGGAAGTCGAGGTCATGGTCCTGGACGTCGATCCGCAGAAGCGCCGCATCAGCCTCGGCCTGAAGCAGTGCCTGGACAACCCGTGGGAGACCTTCACCGACAAGTTCGGTCCTGGCACCGAGCTGGAAGGCGAAGTCAAGAACATCACCGAGTTCGGTCTGTTCGTCGGCCTGCCGGGCGATATCGACGGCATGGTCCACATGTCCGATCTCGACTGGAACAAGTCGGGTGAAGAGGCGATCGCCGAGTACAAGAAGGGCGACCGCGTCAAGGTCAAGGTTCTCGACGTCGACGTCGAGAAGGAGCGCATCAGCCTCGGCATCAAGCAGCTGGCCAGCGATCCGTTCGAGTCGGCCACCGCCGGCCTGAAGAAGAACGAGGTCGTGACCTGCACCGTGACGCAGGTGACGGACGGCGGCATCGAAGTGACCGTCGGCGAGGGCTACACCGGCTTCATCCGCAAGTCGGACCTGTCCCGCGACCGTTCCGAACAGCGCCCGGACCGTTTCGCCGTCGGCGAGAAGGTCGACGCCAAGGTCACCCAGATCGACCGCGCTTCCCGCCGCATCTCGCTGTCCATCAAGGCCCGCGAGATGGAGGAAGAGAAGCAGGCGATGGCCGAGTTCGGTTCGTCCGACTCGGGCGCCTCGCTGGGCGACATCCTGGGCGCCGCTCTGAAGCGCAAGCAGCAGAACGACGAGTGACCGTCTGAGGCCATCCTCCCCTGCGGTGACGTGGGGGAGAGGGCCTAGCGATCTCCCGGAAGGGTAAGAGAAAGGCCGCGTCCCGCTTGGGGCGCGGCCTTTTTCGTTGTGGGCTGATGATGAACGGCAGGGTGCCGCGGTGTCGGGCAAGATCGACACGGATTTCACGGATTTGAGCACGGATTTCACGGATGTGGCGTTGCCAAGCCGTCGCCGGCCAGGCAGCGGTATCGTCCATGAACCAGGATCGGACTCGCATCACGGTCGCTGGTCGGCGAGGGACACGTTTCCCAAGCCAAAGAAAAATCCGTGTAATCCGTGTCTAAATCCATGACATCCGTGTAAAACTTGTATCCAGAAGTGCGATCTCCCGAACCGCCAAGCACCCGTCGCTTACCGCTGCGGCTCCGGGCTGCGGGTCAGGGACGTGATGCTGTCGTTGTAGCGGAATTCCGGCATGTCGCGGACGCTGGCGGCGGTCACCTCGCGCAGCCGGATCGCTTCGTTGCCGGTACGCAGGTCGGCCAGGGTCAGGTCGGCCGCGATGTCCTTGCCGCCGAAGCCCAGAATGCCGCCGGAGTGGATGACGATGTATTGGGCCTCGCCCTTGTCGTCGAGGATCACGTCGGTCACCGTACCGATCTTCGACCCGTCGGCGCCGACGACGTTGCGGTTCATCAACTGGTCGACGCTGGGACCGGTCTTGCGCTCCACCGTCGCGCCGACGGCCGGAGTCGAACCGTTGATGATGACTGTCTGGGCCGTGGCCCCAGGCGGAGTCGCCAGGCCGACCAGCAGTGTCAGCGCGGGCAACGTGAACCACATCTTGTGGGTGATCTTCAACATGGGCGCCTCTCCTCCCCCGGGATCACGCGGGATCCACCTTGGCTCCATGCGCCTCAACCGGGGACGCATGAATTAGTTGCGGGATGGCCGTCCCTACCCCTCTTCCGTGCCGAAACCTGGGTGAGCCGGCGGCGACTCGGGAGCGGGGATGGTGGGCCTTTTCGAGTCGCCCCTGGGATTCCGCCGGCTTGGTCCGAGTCGCCCCGCGGCGAATCGGTGGTGGGTACAACGGCATATTAGCAACAACATGTTGATTTTTACTGTAAGGAAGCTCTGGCGGTCGGGCGCGTTTTGCGCTCTAATCGGGGGTGCTCCGGTCATCTTCAGCGCCGGCGGCCATTGAGTGCCCACAGTTGGTGCCTTCCGGCCGCGATGCGGCCCAGCCGCCGCCTCCCCCAAAAAATTTGCTTGGCGGGCGGGAACAGGATCCCCGGTAACGGGTTGAACACCACAAGATCAAGGTTTTGAGGGGTTCGGTCATGTCAACCACAATATCTAGCAGAGTGGGGCTTGCTTGGCCCCGTCGCGCTGGCTAGGATGCAGTCCACGTGACCCGGCCGGCCTCAAGCGGCGGCCCCGGTCCCGGCAGCACAGCGGCGACGGCGGACAGTCGGGCAAGAGGCCCCTGTTTGTACGGCGCCATCTGCGTTGACGGGCCGGACGGCGGACAGAACCGCCGGCCGCTTCGGATCGGTACAGGTCGCACCACATTTCCATTCGAGCGCGCCGCGGCGTGCTCCAAGCAGGGGACAGTCTCATCATGCGGATCGAGCGTCGTTTCACGCACGAAGGTCAGGACGCCTACGCCAGCCTCGGCTTCCGCCCGGCGACCAGCGAGATCCGCAACCCGGATGGAACGATCGTCTTCCAGCAGACCGGCATCGAGGTGCCGGACAACTTCTCGCAGGTCGCCAGCGACATCCTGGCGCAGAAGTATTTCCGCAAGGCCGGCGTTCCCGCCGCGCTCCGCGCCGTGGAGGAGAACACCGTTCCGTCCTGGCTGTGGCGCAAGGAAGCGGACCAGGAGAAGCTGGCCACCCTGCCGAAGGAGAAGCGCTTCGTCGGCGAGCATTCGGCCAAGCAGGTCTTCGACCGTCTGGCCGGCACCTGGACCTATTGGGGTTGGAAGGGCGGCTATTTCGACACCGAAGCCGACGCCCGCACCTTCTTCGACGAGATGCGCTTCATGCTGGCCGCCCAGATGGCGGCCCCGAACAGCCCGCAGTGGTTCAACACCGGCTTGCACTGGGCCTACGGCATCGACGGCCCGAGCCAGGGCCACTTCTACGTTGATTTCAAGACCGGCCTGCTGACCTCGTCCGCCTCGGCCTACGAGCATCCGCAGCCGCATGCCTGCTTCATCCAGTCCGTCGCCGACGACCTCGTCAACGAGGGCGGCATCATGGACCTGTGGGTGCGTGAGGCCCGCCTGTTCAAGTACGGCTCCGGCACCGGTTCCAACTTCTCCAAGCTGCGCGGCGAGGGCGAGAAGCTGGCCGGCGGCGGCAAGTCGTCGGGCCTGATGAGCTTCCTGAAGATCGGCGACCGCGCGGCCGGCGCCATCAAGTCGGGCGGCACCACGCGCCGTGCGGCCAAGATGGTCACGGTGGACATGGACCACCCGGACATCGAAGGCTACATCGACTGGAAGGTGAACGAGGAGCAGAAGGTCGCGGCGCTCGTCACCGGCTCCAAGATCTGCCAGAAGCACCTGACGGCGGTGATGGCCGCCGCCCAGTCGGGCCTGGACCCGAAGGAGAACAAGGAGCTGAAGAAGGCGATCCTCGCCGCCCGCAAGGATCAGGTGTCGGAGAACTACATCCAGCGCGTGATCCAGTTCGCCGGCCAGGGCTTCACCTCCATCGAGTTCAAGACCTACAACACCGACTGGGATTCGGAAGCCTACCTGACGGTCTCCGGCCAGAACTCCAACAACTCCGTGCGCATCTCCAACGAGTTCGTGCAGGCGGTGCTGGACGACGCCGACTGGAACCTGATCGGCCGCACCAACGGCAAGGTGGTGAAGACCGTCCGCGCCCGCGACCTGTGGGACAAGGTCGGCTACGCCGCCTGGGCCTGCGCCGATCCGGGCGTGCAGTTCGACAGCACCATCAACGAGTGGCACACCTGCCCGGCCTCGGGGCGCATCAACGCCTCGAACCCGTGCTCGGAGTACATGTTCCTCGACGACACCGCCTGCAATCTGGCGTCGCTGAACCTGATGTCGTTCCGTCTGAAGGACGGTTCCTTCGACGTCGAGGCGTTCGAGCATGCCTGCCGGCTGTGGACCATCGTGCTGGAAATCTCCGTGCTGATGGCGCAGTTCCCGTCGAAGGAAATCGCCCAGCTCTCCTACGAGTTCCGCACCCTGGGTCTGGGCTTCGCCAACCTCGGCGGCCTGCTGATGGCGTCCGGCCTGTCCTACGACTCGGATGAAGGCCGTGCCTATTGCGCCGGCATCTCCGCCGTCATGACCGGCGTCGCCTATGCCACCTCGGCCGAGATGGCGCAGGAGTTGGGGCCGTTCCCGGGCTTCGAGGCCAACCGCGACCACATGCTGCGGGTCATCCGCAACCATCGCCGCGCCGCCAACGGCGAGATGAACGGCTATGAGGGTCTGGCGGTCGAGCCGGTGCCCTTCGTCGCCGACCTCTGCCCGGACCAGGAACTGGCTCTGGCCGCCGTCCGCGTGTGGGACGAGGCGCTGGAACTGGGCGAGGCCCACGGCTACCGCAACGCCCAGGCCACGGTGGTCGCCCCGACCGGCACCATCGGTCTGGTGATGGATTGCGACACCACCGGCATCGAGCCCGACTTCGCCCTGGTGAAGTTCAAGAAGCTGGCCGGCGGCGGCTATTTCAAGATCGTCAACCGACTGGTGCCGGAGGCGTTGAAGACGCTCGGCTACACCCCGGAGCAGATCGAAGAGATCGCGCTCTACGCCGTGGGCCACGGCACCCTGAAGAGCGCGCCGGGCGTGAACCACGAGTCGCTGAAGGCCAAGGGCTTCACCGACGAACTGCTGGAGCGGCTGGAGGGCAACCTCGCCACCGCCTTCGACATCAAGTTCGTCTTCAACCGTTGGACCATCGGCGCCGATTTCTGCACCCAGACGCTGGGCATCCCGGCCGAGACGCTGGACGCTCCGGGCTTCGACCTGCTGAGCTACATCGGCTTCACCAAGGCGCAGATCGAGGCGGCCAACACCTTCTGCTGCGGCGCCATGACACTGGAAGGCGCCCCCTTCCTGAAGGACGAGCATCTGTCGGTGTTCGACTGCGCCAACCCCTGCGGCCGCATCGGCAAGCGCTTCCTGTCCTGGGAATCGCACATCACGATGATGGCGGCGGCGCAGCCCTTCATCTCCGGTGCCATCTCCAAGACCATCAACATGCCGAACACGGCGACGGTCGACGAGTGCAAGGACGCCTACCTGATGTCCTGGCGCCTGGGCCTGAAGGCGAACGCGCTGTACCGCGACGGCTCCAAGCTGAGCCAGCCGCTGCAGGCCGCCTTGCTCGACGACGAGGAGGATGGCGAGGCGGTCGAGGCGGTGATCGAGGCGCCGGCCGCCGCCCGTGCCCAGATGATCACCGAGCGCATCGTCGAGAAGGTGATCGAGCGGGTGGTGGAGCGGAAGAGCAGCTCGCGCGAGCGTCTGCCGCACCGCCGCAAGGGCTACACGCAGAAGGCCAATGTCGGCGGCCACAAGGTGTACCTGCGCACCGGCGAGTATGAAGACGGTCGCCTGGGCGAGATCTTCATCGACATGCACAAGGAAGGCGCCGCCTTCCGGTCGCTGATGAACAACTTCGCCATCGCGGTGTCGATCGGCCTGCAGTATGGCGTGCCGCTCGAGGAGTTCGTGGAGGCCTTCACCTTCACGCGCTTCGAGCCGTCGGGCATGGTGACCGGCAACGACACCATCAAGATGGCGACCTCGGTCATCGACTACATCTTCCGCGAGATCGCCATTTCCTACCTGAACCGCACCGATCTGGCGCACGCCACGCCGGAGGATCTGGTGCCCTTCACCGTGGGCAGCGGCGACAAGCAGGGCGACCTGCCGGACACCCAGGTGCAGCCGTCCGACATCGTCCGCCGCATCGCGTCGACCGGCTATGTCCGCAACAACCTGCGCGTCCTGCATGGTGGCCAGACGGGCGGCCAGACCCAGCGGGCCAGCGCCGCGGCGGCCTTCGCCGCCACCGGCACCGACACGGCTGCCGTGAGCGTCACCGCGTCGGCCGGCACCCAGGCTTCCGTCCAGGCTGCCATGGCGGCCAGCCCGGCGGTCGCCGCCGCCACCTCCCAGGGCCATGTCGCTGCCACCGCGGCCACCGGCACGGCCTATGGCGGCAGCACCAGCGACCAGCGCTTCGACCGCATCCGCGAGGCCCGCGCCCGCGGGTACGAGGGCGATCCCTGCGGCGAGTGCGGCAACATGACCCTGGTCCGCAACGGCACTTGCCTGAAGTGCGACAGCTGCGGGTCGACCACCGGCTGCAGCTGATCCTCCACAGAGCGCTCCCCTGGGAGGCTCACCGGACGATGAACGATGAAAGGGAGGGAGCGGGAAGCCGCTTCCTCCCTTTTGCTTGTGTACGAACAAAATCGCCGCGCGCTGTTTGGAACCATTCTTGTGTGGATGCAACAGGATGGCCGGATCATGAGGGGCCTTGACCGCGCCGCGTGTGTTCATGTTAGCTGACTCCCCCGGGGCGCCGGAGCGGCGTTCCCGAAGCATGTCCGGAGGGATCAGGGGTCATGGATTCGGCCGGGACCGCGCTGGACGACCGCCTGCCGTCCGATCGCCTGTTGCGGGCGACCGCCGCGCAATGGAGCGCGGCCTTGGTCTGGACATCGGCCGACGGCACCATCGTCGGCGCCAATCCCGGTTTCGCCCGGCTGGCCGGTGTCCCGCTGGATGCGCTGATCGGCCGCCCGCTGCCCGGCCTGCTCGATTTCGGTGGCCGTGACTGGCAGGCGGTATGGGATGGGGCGCAGGAGAACGACCATCCACCGCCCGGCACCGGTGCCTTGCGCGTTCCCCGCCGCGATCCGGTCCCGGTCGATCTGCACTGGCAGCATCTGACCGACGGCGACGACGTCCTGCTTCTGTGCGAGATGCGCGATTTCGACGAGCGCGAACGGGCGGAGGCGGTGGCACGCCTGCAGCAGGATGTTCTGGAACTGGTGGCCGCCGGCCGGTCGCTGAAGCAGGTCCTGGATTTCCTCTGCCGGCAGGTGGAGGCCTGCGCGCCGGAGGTCGCCTGTTCGGTGATGCTGCGTGACGCCGAGAACCGCATGCGGGTGGCCGCGGCCCCGTCGCTGCCCGCCGTCTATGCCAACGCCATCGACGGGCTGGCCATCGGTCCGGACGTCGGCTGCTGCGGCAGCGCGATGAGCCGGGGCGAGGCGGTGATGTCCGTCGACATCGCCGAAGACCCGCGCTGGGCACCCTATCGCGAGGTTCCGCTGGCCCATGGCTTGGCCGCCTGCTGGTCCAACCCGATCAAGGGGCGGGACGCCCGCATGCTGGGCAGCTTCGCGCTCTATTACCGCGAGCCGCGTCCCGCCGCGCCCTTCCATCGCCGACTGGTGCAAGCCTGCGTGCATCTGTGCGCACTCGCCATCGAACATGACCGGGCACGGGCGGAGATCAACCGGCTGGCCTATTTCGACACGCTGACCGGGTTGCCCAACCGCCAGCTTCTGGCCGACCGCGCCACCGCGGCACTGGCGCTGGCCGGACGCACGCGGCAGCCGGTGACGCTGATGTTCCTGGACATCGACCGCTTCAAGACCGTCAACGATTCGCTGGGCCATGCGGTCGGCGACCGGCTGCTGGTGGAGGTGGCGACCCGGCTAGAGCTGCTGTTCATCGAGGGCGACACGCTGGCCCGGCTGGGTGGGGACGAGTTCGTGGCATTGCTGCCGGGCTGCGACGCCGCCCATGCCTCGCTGCTGGCGGAACGGGTGCTGGCTACCCTGTCGGTGCCGATGACGGTGGCCGACCTGACGCTGACCCCGACCGCCAGCATCGGCATCGCCGTGCATCCCGACGACGGCATGGATTTCGACACGCTGCTGCGCCAGGCCGATGCGGCGATGTACCGGGCCAAGCAGGCCGGCCGCAACCGCTGCCATTTCTTCCGCCGCGACATGAACGAACAGGCGGTGCGCCGGCTGGAGATGGAGGCGGCGCTGCGCGAGGCGCTGGACCGCCAGGAGGCCGGCTGCCCGGACGAGGAGGCTCCGTTCGAGCTGCATTACCAGCCCCAGGTCCGGCTGAAGCCGCAATGCCTGCATCGGGTGGAGGCGCTGATCCGCTGGACCCACCCGCGCTGGGGCGCGGTGTCGCCGGTGGAGTTCGTGCCGCTGGCCGAGGAATGCGGGCTGATCGACCGGCTGGACAGCTGGGTGCTGCAGACTTCGGTGGCGCAGCTCGGCCGCTGGCGTGCGGCGGGGGTACCGGTGCCGGGGTTGGCGGTCAATGTCTCCGCCGTCCGATTCGCCCGCGGCGATCTGCCGGATCAGGTCCGTGCCGCGCTGGCCGCCAACGGCATCCCGGCCAACGACCTGACGCTGGAGATCACCGAGCGGCTGATGATGACGGAGGAGGTCGGCGTCCATGACGCGCTGGATGCCCTGCATGCGCTGGGTGTCACCCTGTCGATCGACGATTTCGGCACCGGCTATTCGTCCTTGAGCTACCTGAAGCGCTTCCCCGTCGGCGAACTGAAGATCGACCGCAGCTTCGTCAAGGAACTGGACATCGACGCCGCCAACCGGCCGCTGGTGCGCGCCATCATCCAGATCGGCGAGGCGTTGGGCCTGACCGTCGTCGCGGAGGGGGTGGAGCGCGAGGCCCAGCACCTCATGCTGGAGGCGGAAGGCTGCGCCATCGGCCAGGGCTACCGCTTCGCCCGGCCGATGCCGGCCGATGCGCTGGTCCGCTGGCTGGCAGGGGAGGGCAAACACTGGGTGGAGTGTCCGGCCGACGCCTGCTTCAGCATCTGAAACATTTGCAGTGGAAATGGTCCCGTTTTTCTTTGGATTTACGGGGTACTTCGACCGCATTTCACCATTCGAATCGGTGCTTATGCGGTTCCGCCGGAGTAATGGGGATCCGGCAATACGATATAGTCGCAACGCTCCTTTGCCGGCAAAGCGCAGGTCATCCCGATTTAGACCACGCGACTGTCTTGTGTCCCAACGTTTGGGGCGATAGAAGGTCCACTCAGCGGCATGTGCGGTCAAGCAAACTGACCACGGCGTTTCGCTGAGCGGAAAAGACCCGCCCGGTGGATCGCCCGTGGAGCACAAGGGGAGCACCCGCATGCCGGACGACCATGGGGCGAGAGGAATTCCGCGATGGCGAGCCAGGGTGAATCCAAGTGGGTCTACAGCTTCGGGGCCGGTGCCACCGAAGGACGGGCCGATATGAAGAACCTGCTGGGCGGCAAGGGCGCCAATCTGGCCGAGATGGCCAATCTTGGCCTGCCCGTTCCGCCGGGCTTCACGATCACCACGGAGCTGTGCACCTATTTCTACGCCAACGGCCGCTCCTATCCGCCGGAGCTGACGGCGCAGGTGAACGCCGCCATCGCGCGGCTGGAACAGGCGATGGACGCCAAGTTCGGCGATCCGGTCAACCCGCTGCTGGTGTCGGTCCGCTCCGGCGCCCGCGCGTCGATGCCCGGCATGATGGACACCGTCCTGAACCTGGGCCTGAACGACGCGACCGCCGCCGGTCTCGCCAAGCGGTCGGGCGACGGCCGCTTCGCCTACGACAGCTACCGCCGCTTCATCCAGATGTATTCCAACGTCGTGCTCGACGTTGAGCATCACCATTTCGAGGACATCCTCGACAACCACAAGCGCGACAAGTCCTACAACCTCGACACCGACCTGTCGGCCGAGGATTGGCAGGCGGTGATCGAGGACTACAAGAAGGCGGTCGAGCGCGAGCTGGGCCGGCCCTTCCCGCAGGATGTGCAGGAGCAGCTGTGGGGCGCCATCGGCGCCGTCTTCGGCTCCTGGATGAACGCCCGCGCCATCACCTACCGCAAGCTGCACGACATCCCGGCCGACTGGGGCACCGCGGTCAACGTGCAGTGCATGGTCTTCGGCAACATGGGCAACGACTGCGCCACCGGCGTGGCCTTCACCCGCAACCCGTCGACCGGCGAGAATGCCTTCTACGGCGAGTATCTGGTCAACGCCCAGGGTGAGGACGTCGTCGCCGGCATCCGCACCCCGCAGCACCTGACCATCGCCGGCAAGATCGCCAACAAGTCCGACCTCCCCGCCATGGAGGAGGTGATGCCGGAGGTGTTCAACCAGCTGAACGAGGTCCGCCTCAAGCTGGAAAAGCACTACCGCGACATGCAGGACATCGAGTTCACGGTCCAGCAGAACAAGCTGTTCATGCTGCAGACCCGCAACGGCAAGCGCACCGCCCCGGCGGCGCTGAAGATCGCCGTCGATCTGGCGAACGAGGGCGTCATCGACCAGAACGAGGCGGTCCGCCGCATCGATCCGGCCTCGCTCGACCAGCTGCTGCACCCGACGCTGGACCCCAAGGCCGACCGCAAGGTGATCGCCAAGGGCCTGCCGGCCTCCCCCGGCGCCGCGTCCGGCAAGGTGGTGTTCACCGCCGACGAGGCCGAGCAGATGGCCGGCAAGGGCGAGTCGGTGATCCTCTGCCGCATCGAGACCTCGCCCGAGGACATCCACGGCATGCACGCCGCCCGCGGCATCCTGACCAGCCGCGGCGGCATGACCAGCCACGCGGCGGTGGTTGCCCGCGGCATGGGCCGTGCCTGCGTGTCGGGCGCCGGCGACCTGCGCATCGACTACAAGACCAAGCAGATGGCCGTCCGCGGCGTCACCGTGAAGGAAGGCGACATCGTCACCATCGACGGCTCCACCGGCGAGGTGATGCTGGGCGAGGTGCCGACGATCCAGCCGGAACTGTCGGGCGACTTCGCCACCCTGATGGGCTGGGCCGACAGCATCCGCCGGATGAAGGTCCGCGCCAACGCCGAAACCCCGCTGGACGCCCGCACCGCGCGGAAGTTCGGCGCCGAGGGCATCGGCCTGTCGCGCACCGAGCACATGTTCTTCGACCCGGAGCGCATCCTGGCCGTCCGCGAGATGATCCTGGCGGAGGACGAGGCCGGCCGCCGCAAGGCGCTCGCCAAGCTGGAGCCCTTCCAGAAGAAGGACTTCGTCGACCTGTTCACGATCATGACCGGCCTGCCGGTGACGATCCGCCTGCTCGACCCGCCGCTGCACGAGTTCCTGCCGAACACCGAAGAGGACATGGCGGAGGTCGCCCAGGCCACCGGCACCGATCCGCTGCGGGTGCGCCACCGCACCATCCAGCTGCATGAAGCGAACCCGATGCTGGGCCATCGCGGCTGCCGTCTGGGCATCTCGTACCCCGAGATCTACGAGATGCAGGCCCGCGCCATCTTCGCCGCCGCCGCCGAGGTCGCCAAGACCACCGGCGAGGCCGTCATTCCCGAAGTGATGATCCCGCTGATCATCACGAAGAAGGAGTTCGACATCCTCAAGGGGGTGATCGACCGCGCCGCCGAGCAGGTGAAGGCCGAGACCGGCGTGACGGTGGAGTACCTGACCGGCACGATGATCGAGATCCCGCGCGCGGCCCTGAAGGCCGGCGAGATCGCCGAGTCGGCCGAGTTCTTCAGCTATGGCACCAACGACCTGACCCAGACCACGCTGGGCCTGTCGCGCGACGACGCCGGCAGCTTCCTGCCGGAGTACCAGCGCCAGGGCATCCTGGAGCAGGACCCGTTCCAGTCGCTGGACGTCACCGGCGTCGGCGAACTGGTGGAGATCGCCACCGAGCGCGGCCGCAAGGTCCGTCCGGACATCAAGCTGGGCATCTGCGGCGAGCATGGCGGCGACCCGGCCTCGATCTCCTTCTGCGAGAAGGTCGGGCTGACCTATGTCTCCTGCTCGCCCTACCGCGTGCCGATCGCCCGCCTCGCCGCCGCCCAGGCCGCGCTGAACAGCGACACGGTCAAGCGCGACTGATCCGCTTCGGATAGCTGAAACGACTTCGGCCCTCTTCCCGCAAGGGAAGGGGGCCGTTTCGTTTTGGGGGCGGGGGTGGGCGGGTGGAACATCGTGGAACAGGTTTTGGGAGACTGTTCACTGTTCCATCCGGCGTGGCATCATGGACGGCTCAGCGCTGGGAACCGGAGGTCAACTCGCCGATGCCCGTCAGCTTGAACGCCCCTTTTCCCGGCAGGGAAACCCGCAACTCCAACTCGCCGCCCGCTGCTTCCACGAAGCGCCGCAGGGTGGACAGATACAGGTCGGTCCGCTTCTCGATCTGGTGGACGGTCGGCTGCTTCACGTTCAAGGTTTCGGCCACCTGACCCTGGGTCAGTTCAGCCAGCCTGCGCAATTCCGCCAATCCGTCGATCTCGGCCAGCATCCCGGCGGCCCGTGCATCCACTGCGGCGCGCTCGTCGTCGGTCATCTCGGAGAGGATCTGGTCGAACGGGATCGTCGCCGTCATGGCTTGGTTCCTTTCAGGTCGGAGAGATGGTCGTCATACCGGCTGTCGGCGGTGGCGATCAGCGAGGCGTAGAACCGCTTTTCCGAAACCCCGCTTTTATCCCCGGCAACCAGCACGACGGCGTTGCGCTTCGGGTCGAAGGCAAAGGCGACGCGCCACACGCCACCATTCGACTTGAACCGCAATTCCTTCATGTTCGCATGCCTGGACCCGTTCAATGTATCGACATGGGGCCGGCCGAGCGCCGGGCCACGCTCTCCAAGCACCTTGGCCGCGGCAGCGAGGTCGATCCGCACGGCGTGTGGCAGAGCCCGGAATTCGGCCGCGAACGCGGTATGGAAGAGAACGGTGTGCATCGGGAAGAATATAGGCTGCAGGCTATTTTTCGGCAATGGAGATATAGTGCGGAGCCTATTGTCCGAAGGCCGTTGAGCGGCGTCGGCGACCCAGCCTCAATCTCTTTCTGTGAGAAGATCGGGCTGACCTATGTCTCCTGCTCGCCCTACCGCGTGCCGATCGCCCGCCTCGCCGCCGCCCAGGCCGCGCTGAACAGCGACACGGTCAAGCGCGACTGAGCCGCTTCGGGTAGCTGAAACTTCGGCCCTCTTCCCGCAAGGGAAGGGGGCCGTTTCGTTTTGGGGGCGGGGTGAGGGGGAACAGCGTGGAACAGGTTTCGGGGGAGTGTTCACTGTTCCATCCGGGGCGCCCGACCCGGCCTGCGGCGGTCGGATGGAACGTTTGGAACAGTTTGGAACGGTTTTCCGGGGGCTGTTCACTGTTCCATCCGGCGGGGCGGGTGCGCGGGAGGACGGGCGCAAGGCGGCGTGGCACCGTTGATGATGCATGCAGGGCGCTCCTCGGGCGGTTGAGGCTTATAGTCCTATCATGGACGGCGGTTGGTGGTAAGGGGGGCGTGGAAAAGACGTGGCGGCTTGCCGGTGGGGCTGCGTCAGGGGCGGTTCTGTGCCCCGTGCCAGACACGCAGAATGGTGACGCGGGGCGGCGTCACGTCATAGACGATCACATAGGGATGAACCGCCACCAGTTCCCGCGCACCGTCTCGCCGAAGGCGGCCACGGTCAGGGAGGTCGGCGAGGCTTTGCGTAGCACTTCGGAGGCGTAGCGCCATGCGCCGGGCGGCTGCGGGATTGAAATGGCCAATATAGTTGCGGATCGCGATCAGATCGGCAATGGCGGCCGGAGCGAAGATTACTTCCACGACGGCGCAGGACGCTCATCCGCCGTGCCCCAACTGTCGAGCCAGTCGGCAACGTCGCGCAGAGGAATCATCTGACCGGCGGCAACCTGTGCCCGCGCCTCGGCAACGGCGCGTGTCAGCGCATCGTCATCGGTCGGTTCGAATGCAGTCGCAGGCTCGGCCATGGGGCACCTCCGTCAGTGAATATATGTGGTGAGCGTGAGTTGGTCCAGTTGAGGTCGCTTAAGAGGTGGATCGCTGAGCGGGCAGCTGTAAGGGTGAATGGGGGAAAATTGACAAAGGCGTTGAATCTCTCCAACGACAAATCAGGTTATCCATAGAGTAATCCCGAGTTTTCATAATCGCTCGGAAATGGTATATTCACACCTTGGCTGTACCCGCGCCTTAAAGAAGGCGCGGGCTAGGTCGTCCCGCTTAGAAAAAATATTTCCGAGGGAGAAATAGAATGGGTATTTTCTCAGTCTTTATTGCGGTGCGCGGCAATCGAAACCACATTACTTGTATCGCCAATTTGTACTCTTGATCGGATTGCAGGTTTCATTCGAACTAAGTTTTGAGGAGGTGGTGCCAGATAATGTTCAGATACCCCAGTTAGGTTTGCTATGTCGGCAGGAGGAAGCCCGATTTGGCGAATAAGATCTGATCGTGTACACAAGTTTTCGTCCAAAACCATCTGAATAGCGTTTGAGAGAACTTGTGGTTGCTCAACTGGTAGCTCATCATCAAATGGCTCGCACCCTCGCCAGCGTCTGTAACTATAATACTGCCATAGTCGTCTTTCATATTCCGGAGTAATTCTATCCAAAGCTGATAGTCTTTTGATCATAGCGGCTATAGCTACTTTCCAGCGTGGCTTCAGGTTACAGAGAGCCTCCAGCGAAAGTGAATAAACTTCACTCCCAAATGTTTCTTCTGGAAGAAGAAAAGCTCCAGCAAACATCATTGCTTGTTCTTCAATCAGAGTAAAATTGCTTTTCAGATCGTCGGGAGTTACGTGCCTATGTAAAACAATATGCCCAAGTTCGTGAGCTGCGTCGAAGCGCCTCCTTGCGCCAACGTTTTTGTCGCGGGCAAGTAGCATATAAGGACGCTCATCCAGTCCCCAGCGGGAAACACCATCAAGTTTGTTGGAGCCAATCTCATCATGGGCAGTCACAATTCCAGCATTCTCGATAACAAGAAGAAGGTCCTCAATTGGCTCATGACCAATATTCCAGTAATCTCGAAGTGCGTTGGCGTAATGGTCCATATCTGCATTGCGCAGCGTCCTAAAATCTCGGCCGTCCAATATATCTGGGATGTCAACAGGTGGTAGATCTATGTATTCACTTATAGAAGAGTTAATTTCCTCTACAAATGATAGTTTTGCTTCCGCTTTGTCGCGCATTCTTCCTAGTTCTGATTTCAGAGAGCGAAAGAATGCAGCCCCTTGTGCTTCGCCAGTAGGTTTGAAGAACCAGCTTACTTCGATGTTCAAAGCATTGGCAAGGCGAGACAAAGCGACAGCATCTGGACGTTGCTCATGATCGTCACTCTCCCATTTCGACACAGTCGTGTCGGCGCGGTCAACCAATGCAGCAAGATCTTTCTGCCTCAATGCGCGCGCATTGCGTGCCATTCGCAGGCGTGCAGGGACGAACCGATCAACACCCGCAGGCATAACGCACCACCATCCATTTTATCACCTGTCAACTCGTTACTTCTTCTTAGGGCTTGGTTTCTGCTTCAACGTCGGGAATTTCCGGCTTGGATTCTTTCTGGTCGGTTTTGTCTGCTTAGCAAGCTTAGCTCGGAGATATAGCATAATCTCTTCCAGAGAATAGCTGTGATATCTCTGCTTTAGGTCATTCGACGGAATCCACAACCCGAGGAAAGAGGGCACCTCATCGGTATAGCTACTATGTTCAGAAACTATAAAGCCACCAAAAGCGCCCTCAGGAATAACAGTTTTAACTGCTTCTGATGGATCGGGGAAAAGTTGCCCCTGGGGACTTAGGGGAGAATTTCTGGCGCATAGTGCTTTGGCGTATGCAGATTTAGTGCGTAGCTGCCTTGGAGCGTTACGGTTTCTGCTAAATATAATGCCAACAGCAACTTTAAACGCGCCCATCTTGACCGTTGGATAGCTCCAAGTTGCTGGTTTGCTCCATTCGGTGTCAACTTGAATTCCAGTCCGGAGACCAGCAGAGCGAATGGCATTTTCCATAAAGTGGCGACGTGCTGCGCCTCTTGCTTGCTTGGCTGATGATGTTGTTAGCGGAAAAGCTCGAACAGCATTTGCCGTTGCCGCGGTCATTTCTTCGTCCAGAGCCTGGATGAAACGCAACAACTGATTTGTGTCATGAGAACGAGACAGGAGGTCCAGTGGTTCAAAAGCTTGACCATCTATCGACATGGAAAACGGCCTTCGTGTTTATGACAAAGGCACAATAAACCTTCGTCGTTGCCGTGCCAAGCGGTTTTTCCTGCGGCGCCAGCGCGCTTTTGAGTCGGCGTTCCAGTGTTTTGTTTCAAGAAAATTGTTTATTTTCAGTCGTTTATCCGTACATTGCAAAGCGGCGCCAGTTCAGAACTTTGTATGCGCACGATCCTGCAAGCTATCGCTATCGAATGATGGGGTCCTCGTGTGGACCACGCGTTCCAGACTAATAAGCGTACGAAACTCTTTCACTCGACCGCCATAGGCACCACGCGGCAAGTCCCCCGCACCAGATCGACGTCGATCTTCGCCGCGACCAGTTCCGGCCAGATACTCATGCCATCGCGGACCAGTCGCACCAGACCGTGCTTCGCCAAGTCTTGCAGAGCGCGCGAGACGTTGGGCTGGGTGCGGTTGGCGAGTTGGGCGAGGCGGGAGACCGTCTCCGGGCGTTCGGCGGCAATCAGGTGCATCAACGCCCGGTTGGCCGGGGTCAGCACGCCGAGAAGACCGGAGACCGCCCCGTCATCCGTCACCGAGTGCGCCGGGGGAACCGGGCGGGTGCCCTGGGCGACCGCCAGCATCTCGTCGCGCAAATCATGCAAGGTCCGCATGGTCGGGCTCCCTGGTGTCTTCGGCGTGGTGGTTGGTAAGGCGCATCTAATATGCGCTTGGCGAGGGGATGCGGCTACCGCGTTTGCGTCCGGCTTTGGCTGGAGGTGCAGGGGCCATGCGGTTCGGGAGCCTTGGGGTGCCCCTCACCCTCCCCACGCCTTCGGCGCGGGTCCCCGCCCTCTCCCGGGGCGGGAGAGGGTGATCGGGCGCGCTGACGCGCGCCGCCAAGGGGCATGCTGCCCCTTCGCAATCCCCTGGCAAAGGCTGGCGCCTTTGCTGCCCCCTCACCCTGACCCTCTCCCCAGGGGGGAGAGGGGATGAGGACTGGTTGGATGGGGGATGAGGACCAGATGGGAGAGGGGATGAATACCGGTTGGAAGGAGAGGAAGAAGACCGGTGGGCGGAGGGGGCGGAGACGGAGTCGGAGATGGGGACGGAGTTACCGCCCCCTCGGCTTCGCCCTGGCGGTCGGCTCGGCTTCCAGCGGGTTGTCGGGCCAGTAGTGTTTCGGGTACTGGCCCTTCAAATCCGCCTTCACCGCCTTGTAGGCGTTGGCCCAGAAGCTCGCGAGGTCGCGGGTGACCTGCACCGGGCGGCGGGCGGGGGACAGAAGGTGCAGCAACAGCGGGACCCGGCCGCCGGCGATGCGCGGGGTCTGGGCCAAGCCGAACATCTCCTGCAGGCGCACCGCCAGAACCGGCTCCTCGCCGTCATAGTCGATGGGGATGCGGGAGCCGCTCGGCACCTCGACATGGGTCGGGGCCTCGGCGTCCAGGCGGGTCCGCAACTCCCAGGGCAGCAGGGCGCGCAAGGCGCTCGACAGGTCGATGCGCTCCAGATGGGCGCGGCGCGATACGCCGTCGAGGAAGGGGGCCAGCCACTCCTCCAGACCGTCCATCAGGGCCGTGTCGGACAGGTCGGGCCAGACGTCGCCCTCCTTCATGCGCAGGAACATCACGCGGGTGCGCCATTTGCGCAGCTCGTCGGTCCAGGGCAGGCAGGTGGGGCCGAGCGCGCGGATGCCCTCGATCATCGCGGCGGTCATCGCCTCGGCCGGCGGCTTGGCCAGCTTCTCGTCCTTCAGGATCAGGGCGAACAGCATGCGGCGGCGCCGCGCCAGCACCATCTGCTCGCGCGCGTCCCAGGCGACGATGGTCTCGCTGCGGATGTCGTCGGCGAAGCTCTCCTCCAGATCGGCCAGCGTGACCGGGGCGGCCAGGAAGATGCGCGATTCGCGGGCGGCGCCGTCGAGGTCGGCGATGGCGAGCCACTCCTCGGCCGACAGCGGCTCGGCATCCTGGAAATAGGCGCCGCGCCCGCCCGACAGGCGATACTGCGCCGCCACCCCGCCCGGCTGGCCACCGGGGCGGCGCTGGCCGATGCGGTCGGGATAGGCGAGCGCCACCAGAATGCCGACGGCGTTCGAGTCCATCGCGTCGTCGTCGCGCACGCCAAGCTGGCGGCGCCACTGCCGCGCCTGCTTCACCGCCTGCTGGGCGCCGCCGCGATCGACGCTGAGGCCGCGCGCCGCACCCTGGCCGCCGCGCTCCTCGCCGCGCAGCAGGTCGACGCGCAGGCGCAGGTCGGCGTCGCGGAAGCCGGGTTGGCTGCGGACAATGTCGCGCTCGCCCAGCAGGGCCGCGACCAGACAGGCGAGCGCGCCCTGGCCCATCGCCTTGCCGGCCAGCATCATGTGGGCCAGACGCGGGTGCACGCCAAAGCCGGCCATGCGGCGGCCGTGCGGGGTGATGGCGCCGCTCTTATCGAGCGCGCCGAGGCCGGTCAGCAGCTCGCGCGCCTGAGCCATCGCCGCGGCCGGCGGCTGGTCGAGCCAGGACAGGGTGGCGGGGTCGGACACTCCCCACACCGCAAGCTCCAGCGCCAGCGGGGCGAGGTCGGCGTCCTCGATCTCCGGCGTGGTGAAGGGGGCCAGCGCCTTGTGCGTCGCCTCCGGCCACAGGCGGTAACAGACGCCGGGCTCCAGACGGCCGGCGCGGCCGCGGCGCTGCTCGGCGGAGGCTTGGCTGACCTTCACCGTCGCCAGACGGGTCATGCCGCCGCGCGGGTCGAACCGCGGAACCCGCATCAGCCCGCTGTCGACCACGATGCGGATGCCCTCGATGGTCAGGCTGGTCTCGGCGATGGAGGTCGCCAGCACGATCTTGCGCTGGCCGGGCGGGGTGGGGGAGATGGCGCGGTCCTGCGCGTCGGCCGACAGGTCGCCATAGAGCGGGGCGATGATGGTGTTGGGGCCGAGGTCGGACTGGTCGAGCAGGGACTGGACGCGGCGGATCTCGCCGACGCCGGGCAGGAAGACCAGGGCGTTGCCGGGCTCCTCGCGCAGGGCGCGGCGGACGGCGGCGGCGACGGCGTCCTCGATGCGGGTGCCTTGCGATGGGGCGTCGAGGTGGCGGGTCTCGACGGGGTAGGCGCGGCCCTCGCTGGTCACCATCGGGGCGGGGCCTTGCGCGTCGGCCAGCAGGGTGGCGACAGGGGCGGCGTCGAGGGTCGCCGACATTACGACAAGGCGCAGGTCGTCGCGCAGCGCGCCGCGCGCCTCCTGCACCAGGGCAAGGGCAAGGTCGCTGTCGATGCCGCGCTCGTGGAACTCGTCGAACAGGACGGCGCCGACGGCGGGAAGCTCCGGGTCGTCCTGCAGTTGGCGCAGGAACAGGCCGTCGGTCACCACCTCGATCCGGGTCTTCGGGCCGACCTTGGTGTCCAGGCGGACGCGGTAGCCGACGGTCTCGCCCACCGCCTCCCCCAGCATCGACGCCATCCGGCGGGCGGCGGCGCGGGCGGCGAGGCGCCGCGGCTCCAGCACCAGGATCTTGCGGCCCTTCAGCCAGCCGGCCTCCAGCAGGGCCAGCGGCACCCGCGTGGTCTTGCCGGCGCCGGGCGGGGCCTGCAGCACGGCGGTGCCGCGGCTGTCCAGCGCCTCCAGCAGGGTGGGCAGGACGGGATCTATTGGAAGGGGCGGCAGGGCGGGGAAGGCGGGCTTGCTCATGAGGGGGAGTCTGCTGCCGCGAACCGGCGGGAAAGGCAATGGTTTTCGGGAGGCGGGAGGGACGGCGCGCGCCAAAAGGTCGCAGGGGCGGGGGAGGGGGACAGGGGCCGCGACCGATGACCGTAAAAAATGTATGGTTTTGGGGTCGTCGGGCTTATTCGCTTATCAAAGGGATCCATGACCGAAATCCACGACGCCGCCCTGTTCCTCGCCCACGCCTGCGCGCTGGAAGAGGACGCCGCCAACCGCTTCGCCGATCTGTCGGAAGCGATGAAGACCTATGGCAACCAGGAGGTCGCGGCCTTCTTCGGCCAGATGGCGAAATTCTCGCGCATGCATCTGGCCGAGGCGCGGGAACGGTCTGGCTTCCGCAAGATCCCGGACCTCGCGCCGGAAGACTTCCAATGGCTGGACGGCGACAGCCCGGAAGCGGCCTCCATGGAAGGCTCGCACTATCTGATGACGGTGGAATACGCGCTGGAGCTGGCGCTGGAGAGCGAGAAGCGCGGGCAGGCCTTCTACGCCGAGGTGGCGAAGACCACCACCGATTCGGAAGTCCGCATGATGGCCGAGGAGTTCGCCGCCGAAGAGGCCGAGCATGTCGCCCAGCTGGAGGTGTGGGCCAAGCGCTATCCGGCGCTGCAGGGTTAAGCGGGCCGGCCTGAAGGAACGGATGAGGAAGGGGGCGTTGGCGGCCCCCTCCCCTGGTTACTTTGACAGGGCGGACCAGTCGATCTCGTACACCTTGTCGGCCGGCTTGTAGGTCTTGAAGGCGGCGATCACGTCGTCGACGCTGACGCTGCCCGGCACATTCTGGATTTCATAGACGACCGAGCTGCCGCTGGTCGGGCCGACGTCGGCGTTGCGGTGAGCCTGCGAGACCAGCCCTTCGCCGGCCTTCTTGATCATGATGGAAGCCATGCATCCGTCTCCTGTTGCGACTCGCCCGACGGCAAAACCATAAACAAAAAGTGGTTTAACCGGAAGGCGGAAAGAACGGGGGCGGGTGCACTGCGTCATTTGGGGGCGGCAATCAGGGCAGGGCCGCTGCTTCGGTCACCACGGCGCGGCCGGGCATGCGGTCGGGCTGGGCGCCGGCCACCGCGCCGGCGATGCCGCCGGTCAGCCAGGCGGAGAAGGCGCTGCGTCCATCGGTGCTGGCTTGTCCGCAGGCGGTGGCGGGGACGGCATCCTCGTCATCGTAGTTCCACAGCGGCAGGTTGATGCCAGAAGGAGCCGCGGACGGCTCGGCGGCGGACGCGGTGGCGATCAGGCCGGTGGAGCGCGGGGCGGCGGGGCGGCTGTGCACCTCGATCAGGGCGACGCGGATGCCGGCGGCCCAGGCGCGGTCGATGAAGGCGCGTACCTGCCGGGCGGTGGCGGTGGAGCCGTCGACCGCGCCGGGCGACCCGCCGGTCAGCCAGGCCGACGGCGTCGGGCCGCAGCCGCGCCGGTATTGCAGCGCCACCTGATCCTGCACATAGGCCTGCCCGCGATAGAGCCGCATTAGACCGTGGCCGTAGCGCTCCAACTCGTCGACCGGGCTGCGGCTGGCGGTCAGCAGGTTGCGGTCGAGCAGGATCAGCGTCGGCTTGACGGCGATCAGCCGGTCGAGCAGCGGCTCGAAATCGGCGAACTGGGCCTGCCGGTGGACGATGCGCAGGAATTCCAGATTGGGCACACCACGCTCGGCGGCGATCTTCGCCATGCCCCGCTCGTCCAGCGTGGCGTCGCGCAGCGCGGTATCGCCGAGCGCCACCACCATCACCGAATCGGGATTGCGCGCCACCCGGTCGGCCATCGCGTCGATGCGGTTCAGGTTGTACCAGGCGAAGGGCTGGTCGTAGAGCATCGAGCCGGCCCAGAGGACCGCCAGTACCGCCACACCGCCCAGAGCCAGCGGCGCCAGCAGCAGCCCGGTCCCCAGCATCCACCAGCGCCGCCGGCCGCGGCGCGGTGTCGCGGCGGAGTCGGAAGCGGACTCCTCGGGAAGGGGATGGGCGGATTGCGGCTCCTGCGCTTCGGGATGGGTCATCTGGGGTCTCCAAGCGGTGGAGGCGTGGGACGGGCGAGGGGAATGGGCCGGGTGCCGGTGCGCGTCGTCTCCTCCCACAACGCGCGGGGGAGGAGATTCGGCCCGTGGAAATTGGGGGTATCCCCAAGGTCCGCGAACACCCCCGTGGCAGGGTCCCGGTTTGCCGAACGCGCCGTTTCGTGTAGGCTTCCTCCATCCAGGGAAGCCTTTCAGCAAGGTTGGGCGATGAGCACCGAGATCCGCACCTTCAGCATTCCCGACGCCGACGCCGAAGAGGCGCAGACGCAGCTGTCCGCCTTCCTGCGGACGGTCGAGGTCCAGCGCATCGAGACCGCCTATGCCGACGGCGCGTGGCGGGTGCTGGTGCTGTTCACCGACCTCCGCCGCAAGGAGGAGTCGCAGCAGATCGAGGCGGCCATCGCCGCCGCCCTGAACGGCTGGCGCGACAGGGCCGCCGCCCAGGCCGGGGTGACGCGCGACGCCATCCTGGCCGACGATCTGGTCCAGGAGATCGCCCGCTTCGCCCCGACGACGGAGCATGAGCTGTCGATCATCGTCAACGCCCGCGGACAGGCCAGCTCGCCCTATGGCGGGGAGATCGTGCAGGTGGTCCGCTCGACGCTGGACCTGCTGATCGACTGAGCGGATTGCGGCGGAGTCTTATGCGGTTCGACGGAGCCGAACACACCCAAAGGCTGTGACGCTGCTGCCGTAAGCGTCGGTTGGTTCCTGAGCGCTGACGTGCCAGGATTGCGCCCTTCACCGGCATCGACGGATGGGGTGGTTTGTGGCTTCGAAAGATCATCCGAAGGCTCGCGTCGCGGCCGAGGCGGCGTGGAGCGCAGTTCCGGACTATCGGAAGATGGCCCTTGAGCTGGCCCAACTGGGCGCGGAGGCCGCCCGGCGCGCCCGCATGACCGGCAATGGCCATTACGACCGGCTGGCCCACACCCTGACCAGCCGGGCCGGGGAGATCCTGGACGATCTGGAGCGCAGCGGAAAGATGTGACGGTCCGGGGTTGGGTGGATGCAAAAGAAAACGGCGCCCGGGTGGGGCGCCGTTGTCGTTTGTGCGGAGTGGTTGCTGATTGCCCCCAACCCCGACCCTCCCCCGCTCTCGGCGGACCGAAGGTCCGTCCGATGCGGGGGAGGGGGCAAGTGCGACCTGCCTCAGACCACCTTGGCTTCGTGCATGGCGGCGATCTGGTCCTTGCTGTAGCCGAGCTGCGCCAGGACCTCGTCGGTGTGCTCGCCGAGCAGCGGGGAGCCGGTGACCTCGACCTTCATGTCGGAGAACTTGATCGGGCTGCCGACCGTCAGGTACTTGCCGCGCACCTTGTGGTCGACCTCGACGACCGTGCCGCTGGCGCGCAGCGACGGGTCGTTGGCGATCTCCTTCATCGACAGCACCGGGGCGCAGGGGATGTCGTACTTGCGCAGGATGTCGACGGCCTCGAACTTGGTCTTGTCCTTCAGCCAATCCTCGATCACCGCGAAGATGTCGAAGATCTTGTCCTGGCGCGCCTCGGCGGTGTTGTAGGCCGGGTCGTCGATCCACTCCTCGCGGCCGAGAGCCTTGCAGATCGGCGCCCAGGCATGGCCCTGGATGGTGAAGTAGATGTAGGCGTTGGGATCGGTCTCCCAGCCCTTGCACTTCAGCACCCAGCCCGGCTGGCCGCCGCCGCCGGCATTGCCGCCGCGCGGAACCACGTCGGAGAAGGTGCCGTGCGGGTACTGCGGGTATTCCTCAAGATAGCCGACGCGGTCCAGGCGCTGCTGGTCGCGCAGCTTGACGCGGCAGAGGTTCAGCACGCTGTCCTGCATCGACACGGCGACCTTCTGGCCCTTGCCGGTCTTGGTGCGGGCCATCAGGGCGGTCAGGATGCCGATGGCGAGGTGCATGCCGGTGTTGCTGTCGCCGAGAGCGGCGGCGGATACGGTCGGCGGGCCATCCCAGAAGCCGGTGGTCGAGGCGGCGCCACCGGCGCACTGGGCGACGTTCTCATAGACCTTCAGGTCCTGGTAATGGTGGCCGTCGCTGAAGCCCTTGACCGAGGCGACGATCAGGCCGGGGTTCAGCTCCTTGATCTTTTCCCAGCTGAAGCCCATGCGGTCGAGCGCGCCGGGGCCGAAATTCTCGACCAGAACGTCGGATTCCTTGATCAGACGGGTCAGGACTTCCTTGCCCTCGGCCGTCTTGGTATCGAGCGTCAGGGAGCGCTTGTTGCTGTTCAGCATCGTGAAATAGAGCGCGTCGGCGCCCGGGATGTCACGCAGCTGGCTGCGGGTGACGTCGCCGGCGCCCGGACGTTCGACCTTGATCACGTCCGCGCCGTACCAGGCCAGAAGCTGGGTGCAGGCGGGGCCGGCCTGCACATGGGTGAAGTCGATGATCTTAATGCCTTCAAGCGGCTTGGTCATGACTGCAACACTCCCTTTTTTCACGTAGTTTCAGATTGTCTCTTGGACTTGCTCTTCTGCCCGGCCGGCCCACGCCCGGAGATCGGGGGCGTCGAGGTCGCTGCCGGCCGGAATTCGATAATCGCCGCAGGGCGCCGTCAGCCGGCCGCCGCTTCGAGTTCGGTGAGGCGGCGGCGCAGTTTCCGTTCTTCGGTCCAGCGGGCGGTTTCGTCCCGCACCACGGCAACGATCCCGGTCACTCCACCGTCGGTCCCGCGCAAAAGCGCGACGGTGAAGGCGATCGACAGGCTGTGCCCGTCCTTGTGGACCGCCGGAACCCGCAGCAGGTCATGGCCGTAACGGGTCTCGCCGGTGGCCATGGTCTTTTCGTAGCCGTCCCAATGACGCTGGCGCTGGCGTTCGGGAATGATGATGTCGAGCGACTTGCCCATCGCCTCGTCGGCGGTGAAGCCGAACATCCGTTCCGCCGCCGCGTTCCACAGAATGATGGCGCCGGCCGGGTCGGACACGATGACGGCATCGCCGATCACCGCCACCAACTGTCCGCAATCCACAACCGCGGGCGAACCCGCTGCTGCTGTCTGTTCCATGTCGATCTCCTTGGCGCTCGCCCCCTCTTGGATTGGGCGCCGGGGGAGCCGGTGCGGCGGTGGCCCGTAAACCAAGGCCGCACTGACATTATCGATACGGTATACCAGATACCATCGACCATGCAAGAGGATTTGAGAGGGACCCGAACTGTGGTGGAAACGAACAGATCGGTGGCGGATGTCCGCAGTTTCTCCCACCATCCGCCTGCCAACGGTCTGAATTGCTGGGAGTTGCGATTAATTGTACTCGAATGATTATCAGGCATAGTGTGGGTCGGAGGACCCGTGCGGAGCCTGCCGGCGGCCTTGAATCATTCGACATCGATGGGGAATGGGATGGCCGCGTTCGATAGCTACAGTGTCGCGCCTTTCAAGCAGCGCCTGCCGATCCAGCGGCTGTTTCCCAGCGACCACGAGGTGAACAGCGGGATCTGTTTCGGCCTCAGCCTGGAATGGATTTCGCGCCACCGGTCGCACAAGGGGGAGACGTCGAAGGCGCGCATCGCCTACATCGACCGCGACAGCACGATCCTGCATGCCAGCATCAAGCAGCGCCTCTACGGCGCGGAATTGAGCGCCGACCTGGACCTGTCGTCCGAACAGCTCGGTTCACGCAATCAGGCGATGGCGCTGGCGGGATTCAAGATCGCGGCGACGAAGACGCAGTGGGTGAGCGCGACCGACCCGGAAAGCGTCAAGGACCTGCTGAAGGCGATCACCACCGCCACCGCCAGCCCCCACACCTATCACGTCGTCACCATGATCTTCGAACAGCGGGGGATGGCGCACGCGACCTGCTGCTACAAGTCCGGCGGCAAGGCCTTCGGCTTGGGATCGCACCTCTATTTCTTCGATCCCAACTTCGGCGAATACAAGGCGTCCAGCGGCAGTGTCGGCGATCTGTTCGCCGGACTGGTCGACCGATACCGCAACTTCGTGAAGCGGGACGGGTCGACCGTCGACTATAAGGTCAAGGAGTTCGTGGTGCAGAGCATCTCGTTCAACTGATCCGGCAGCCGGCCGGCATCAGCCGACCAGACTGAAGAAGGGCATCGAGGCGTATTTGCTGGACTTGATGTTGGCGACGACCTTGTCCTGCGAATGGCCGCCGGTCGCCAGGGTGGCCGGCAGCTTGATCACCTTGCCAACCGCCTTCGACGATTTGCTGATCGGGTCCCATTGCAGGTTGAAGTTGATGATCTGCTTTTCGATGGACGCCAGATCCTCGGTGGGCACCCGGACATAGGGGCCGTGGATGATGCCGCCGCGCACCATCTTCGACACCGTCGGTGCATTGAAGGCGCAGCAGGGCAGCGCGGTCTCGACCGCGACGATGGTGGCGATGGCGCCGCCCAGCGAATGGCCGCACAGGATCGGACGGGCGGCGCCCAGCAGCATCTTCGCCTGTTCCAGCAGAAGATGGGCGGCACGGATGCCGGCGGGCAGGCTTTCGATGGTGTAGAGCGCGATGTCCGTCTTCAGGTTCTTGGTGCCGGCCATCTGGCCCGACGTGCTGCTGCCGACCGCCGTGCCGCGATAGGCGATGATGTATTGGTCGGAGTGCTTTTCCTGATAGACGGCGCCAAAGAAGCCGACGTCGATATCTTCGTGGGTGAAGATCACCTGGAAGCCGGGCGGCGACCGCCGCGCCCCTTCCGCCTTGTTGAAGGCTGCCGCATCGTTGCCGCGGCCCTTCTGGAAATTGTAGACGGTGTTCGCGGCAACGGCCAGATCGAGAATATTGACCGGCATGATGGCGCCCTTCGTCGTAAACGGGAAGCCGAGACAATACCGGCACGCAAGGGCTGTCAACGAACCGGGGCGATTGTTATCGGGATTTGTGCTTTTGTTTTGGTTGTATTCGCCGTTCCGGTCGCGGCGGCAAAAGAAAAGGGCGCCTCGCGGCGCCCTTTCAGGTCTCTTCAAACTCCTGGGCCCATGGGCCCTTGGCGGGTGGGTCAAGGGAGGGCGGGTGCCCTTCCTTGCCTCGTTGAACCCGTTCTTCCAGATCAGACGTCCAGCAGCAGGCGGCGCGGATCCTCGATCAGCTCCTTGATGCGGACGAGGAAGGTGACCGCTTCCTTGCCGTCGATGATGCGGTGGTCGTAGGACAGCGCCAGATACATCATCGGGCGGACCTCGATCTTGCCGCCGACGACGACCGCGCGGTCCATCGTCTTGTGCATGCCGAGGATGGCCGACTGCGGCGGGTTGATGATCGGGGTCGACATCAGCGAGCCGTAGACACCACCGTTGGAGATGGTGAAGGTGCCGCCGGTCAACTCGTCCATCGACAGCTTGCCGTCGCGGCCCTTCTTGCCGAGGGCGGCGATGGTGCCCTCGACGCCGGCGAAGTCCAGCTTGTCGGCATCGCGGACGACCGGAACCACCAGACCCTGCGGCGTGCCGACGGCGACGCCGATGTCATAGTAGTTCTTGTAGACGATGTCGGTGCCGTCGATCTCGGCGTTGACGGCCGGGATCTCCTTCAGGGCCTGGACGGCGGCCTTGACGAAGAAGGACATGAAGCCGAGCCGCACCTTGTGGCGCTTTTCGAAATAGTCCTTGTACTCGGCGCGCAGAGCGATCGCCGCCGACATGTCCACCTCGTTGAAGGTGGTCAGCATGGCGGCGGAGTTCTGGGCCTCCTTCAGCCGCTCGGCGATGCGCTGGCGCAGGCGGGTCATGCGGACGCGCTCTTCCTGAGCTGCCCGCGGACGGTCGCCCTGGGTGCCGGCGGCCCACACCATCTTCGGCGCCGGGGCCGGAGCGGCCGGCTTGGCGGCCGGGGCGGGGGCGGCGAGAACGTCGCCCTTGGTCACGCGGCCGTCCTTGCCCGAACCGGCGATGGACGAGCCGTCGATGCCCTTCTCGTCCGCCAGCTTGCGGGCGGCCGGGCCCGAAGCGGCCAGGTTGCCCGGAGCAGCGGCGGCGGCGGCCGGAGCCGGGGCCGGCGCGGCGGCCGGAGCCGGAGCGGCGGCCGGGGCAGCGGCGGGGGCGGCGGCAGCCGGAGCGGCGCCGGCGCCGGCGCCCTCGTTGATGACGCCCAGCAGGGCGCCGACCTCGACGTTCGCACCTTCCGGAGCGACGATCTCGGCCAGCACGCCGGCGGCCGACGCATTCACCTCAAGCGTGACCTTGTCGGTCTCCAGCTCGACCAGCGCCTCGTCCATGGCGACGGCCTCGCCGGCCTTCTTCAGCCAGCGGGCGACCGTCGCCTCGGAGACGGACTCACCCAGCGTGGGGACCTTGATGTCGGTAGCCATTCTTTATCCTCGTTCGTCTTCTTGTTCGCTTGGGTGATGGTCAGCGGACCGTCAGGGCTTCGTCCAGAAGCTTGGCCTGCTCCTGGTTGTGACGCTTCAGCAGGCCGGTCGCCGGCGAGGCGGTCGCCGGGCGGCCGACGTAGGACGGGCGGCCGGCCTTGTGGCCGACGTCCTTCAGCACGCCTTCCAGGCGGCGGTCGGCGAAGAACCAGGCGCCCTGGTTCTCCGGCTCTTCCTGGCACCAGACCAGCTCGGCGTTCGGATACTTGGCGAACTCGGCCGCCAGAGCATCCTTCGGGAACGGGTAGAGCTGTTCCAGGCGCAGGATGACCACGTCCTTGATTCCGCGGCTCATGCGCTCCTGCAGCAGGTCGTAATAGACCTTGCCGGAGCAGACGACGATGCGGCGGATCTTGTCGTTGGCGGCCAGATCGTTGGCGGTCTCGCCCAGCACGCGGTGGAAGCTGCTGCCCGGACCCATCTCCGACAGGTCGGAGATGCACAGCTTGTGGCGCAGCAGCGACTTCGGCGTGAACAGGACCAGCGGCTTGCGGAAGCTGCGGCGGATCTGACGGCGGAAGACGTGGAACAGGTTGGCCGGCGTCGTCACGTTGCAGATCTGCCAGTTGTCCTCGGCGCACATCTGCAGGAAGCGTTCCGGACGGGCGGACGAGTGTTCCGGACCCTGGCCCTCGTAGCCGTGCGGCAGCAGCATCACCAGGCCGGACATGCGCAGCCACTTGGACTCGCCCGACGAGATGAACTGGTCGATGATGGTCTGGGCGGTGTTGGCGAAATCGCCGAACTGCGCCTCCCACAGGACCAGATTGTGCGGCTCGGCCAGCGAATAGCCGTATTCGTAACCGACGACGGCGGCTTCCGACAGCGGGCTGTCATGGACCTCGAAGGTCGCCTGATCCGGGCTGACGTGGCAGAGCGGGATGTACTTCTCTTCGGTGTTCTGGTCGTACATCACCGCATGGCGGTGCGAGAAGGTGCCGCGGCCGGAATCCTGGCCCGACAGGCGGACGCCGGTGCCCTCGGCCACCAGCGTGGCGTAGGCCAGAGCCTCGGCGGTCGCCCAGTCGATGCCTTCGCCCGACTCCAGCGTCTTCTTCTTGGCTTCCAGCTGGCGCGCGATCTTGGAGTTGATCGCGAAGTCCTTCGGATACTCGCAGAGCTTGAAGCCGATCTGCTTCAGGTTGTCGATGTCCACGCCGGTCTCGCCGCGGTGGGCGGTGTTGGCGCCCTGCGCCTGCAGGCCGGCCCACTTGCCTTCCAGCCAGTCGGCCTTGTTCGGCTTGTAGGTGCTGGACGCCTCGAACTCACCCTCCAGCTTCTTCATGAAGTCCTGGGTGATCTGGTCGCCCTCGGCCTGGGTGATCACGTTCTCCTCGACCAGCTGCTTGGCGTACAGCTCGCGCGTGGTCGCGTGGGCGCGGATCTTCTTGTACATCAGCGGCTGGGTGAAGCCCGGCTCGTCGCCCTCGTTGTGACCGTGGCGGCGGTAGCAGACCATGTCGATCACGACGTCCCGCTTGAACTTCTGGCGGAACTCGATGGCGATGCGGCTGACATGGACGACGGCTTCGGGATCGTCGCCGTTCACGTGGAAGATCGGCGCCTGCACCATCTTGGCCATGTCGGAGCAGTACACGCCCGACCGCGAATAGGTCGGGTTGGTGGTGAAGCCGATCTGGTTGTTGATGATGAAGTGCATGGTGCCGCCGGTGCGGTAGCCGCGCAGTTCCGACAGGCCCAGCGTCTCGGCCACGATGCCCTGGCCGGCGAAGGCGGCGTCGCCATGGATCAGCACGCCCATCACCTGCTCGCGCTCCAGGTCGCGGCGCTGCTGCTGCTTGGCGCGCACCTTGCCGAGCACGACCGGGTTGACCCATTCCAGGTGGGACGGGTTGGCGGTCAGCGACAGGTGGACGATGTTGCCGTTGAAGTCGCGGTCCGACGAGGTGCCGAGATGGTACTTCACGTCGCCCGAACCCTGCACGTCCTGCGGGCTCGACGGGTTGCCCTGGAACTCCGAGAAGACGGCGGAGAAGGGCTTGCCCATGAAGTTGGTCAGCACGTTCAGACGGCCGCGGTGGGCCATGCCGACGACGACCTCTTTCAGGCCGAGCTGGCCGCCGCGCTTCAGGATCTGCTCCAGCGCGGGGATCATCGACTCGCCGCCCTCAAGGCCGAAGCGCTTGGTGCCGGTGTATTTCAGCTGCAGGAACTTCTCGAAGCCCTCGGCCGCGGTCAGACGCTCCAGGATGGCGCGCTTGCCGTTCACCGTGAAGTCGGTGTGGTTGCGGCCGCCCTCGATGCGCTCCTGGATCCAGGCCTTCTCTTCCGGGTCCTGGATGTGCATGAACTCGACGCCGATCGTCCCGCAATAGGTCTTGTGCAGGATCTCGAGGATCTGGCGCAGCGTCGCCGTTTCCAGGCCGAGCGAGTAGTTCAGGAAGATCGGACGGTCGAGGTCGTCCGGGCCGAAGCCGTAGGTTGCCGGATCCAGTTCCGGGTGCGGCTCGCGCTTTTCCAGGCCCAGCGGGTCGAAATGCGCGTTCATGTGGCCGCGGACGCGGAAGACGCGGATCAGCATCAGGGCGCGGATGCTGTCCAGCGTGGCGGCGCGCAGCTGCTGCGGGCTGATGCCGCCATAGACCTGCTGCGCGTGGGCCAGCATGGCGCCGTTGCCCGGACCGTTCATCGCGGCGGCGGCACCGTTGGCGGCACCGTTGGGGGCGCCAACGATGAAGCTCTCGGCGACCTGATCGCGCTTGGCCTTGGGGTCTTCCAGATCGGACACGGTCCAGGACGCGCCGCGCAGCTCGTCCAGGACGGCGCGCGAATCCTCGTCCAGATCCTGGAAGAAGCTGTTCCAGCTGGGGTCGACGGCGGCCGGGTTGGACAGGTAGCTGGCGTAGAGTTCGGCGACGTAACCGGCGTTCGAGCCGAAGAGGAACGAGGTCTGTTCCAGATTTGCCGACATGGTTTCACCTCGGGCCGTAAGCCCGATTCCCTGTGGGAGATGATCGCGAGTGATGAAGGAGGCGGGGGATCGTTGGATACCCATATGCGAGAACCGGCGAAAACAGCCGGTGGGGTGCGGGCTGGGATGCGAGAAGCACCGCCGACGCTTGCATATGGGTTCCCAGGACCATCCGTCCAAGAGGAGACCCCGAAGGGGCGGCGGGCGGGGCACCACAGCGTCCCGCCCGCCATCCTCTTCCGAGTCCGTCCCTTTTCAAAGGCGGGAGGCCGTGGGCGTCACCCTTGAGGCGACGCCCGCAGACCATCAGCCCTTGAATACCTTCAGCATGGTGGAGCCCAGGCTGGCGGGGCTGTCGGCGACGGCGATGCCGACCGACTTCATGAAGTCGATCTTGAAGTCGGCGGTGTCGTTGCCGCCGGAGATCACCGCACCGGCATGGCCCATGCGGCGTCCCGGAGGAGCCGTGCGGCCGGCGATGAAGCCGACGACCGGCTTCTTGGTGCCCGAGGCCTTGATGAACTCGGCGCCGCG
The DNA here is from genome assembly GCF_008364795.1 of Azospirillum oryzae. Taxonomy (GTDB): domain Bacteria; phylum Pseudomonadota; class Alphaproteobacteria; order Azospirillales; family Azospirillaceae; genus Azospirillum; species Azospirillum oryzae. The sequence continues at coordinate 186,845 of NZ_VTTM01000002.1, forward strand.
GACTTCGGCGTCGCCGCCGATCTCGCCGATCATGATGATGCCCTCGGTCTCCGGGTCCTTCACGAACAGTTCCAGGCTGTCGACGAAGTTGGTGCCGTTGACCGGGTCGCCGCCGATGCCGATGCAGGTGGTCTGACCCAGGCCGGCCGCCGTGGTCTGCGCGACGGCCTCATAGGTCAGCGTGCCGGAGCGCGAGACGATGCCGATCTTGCCACGCTTGTGGATGTGGCCCGGCATGATGCCGATCTTGCACTCGTCCGGCGTGATGATGCCGGGGCAGTTCGGGCCGATCAGGCGGGTCTTGGAGCCGTCCAGGGCGCGCTTGACGCGGACCATGTCCAGCACCGGGATGCCTTCGGTGATGCAGACCACCAGCGGGATCTCGGCGTCGATGGCTTCCAGGATCGCGTCCGCGGCGAAGGGCGGCGGCACGTAGATCACCGAGGCGTTGGCGCCGGTCTTCTCGACCGCTTCCGACACGGTGTCGAAGATCGGCAGGTCGAGGTGCTTGGCCCCGCCCTTACCGGGCGTGACGCCGCCGACCATCTTGGTGCCGTAGGCGATGGCCTGTTCGGAGTGGAAGGTGCCCTGGGCTCCGGTGAAGCCCTGGCAGATCACCTTCGTGTTCTTATCGACGAGAACAGCCATGTTACGCGGCCTCCTTCACGGCCTTGACCACCTTCTCGGCGGCATCGGCGAGGTTGTCGGCCGAGAGGATCGGCAGGCCGGATTCGGCCAGGATCTTCTTGCCCAGATCGACGTTGGTGCCTTCCAGGCGCACCACCAGCGGAACGTGCAGGTGCACTTCGCGCGCCGCGGCGACCACGCCCTCGGCGATCACGTCGCAGCGCATGATGCCGCCGAAGATGTTGACCAGGATGCCTTCGACGTTGCTGTCGGACAGGATCAGCTTGAAGGCCGCGGTGACGCGCTCCTTCGTGGCGCCGCCGCCGACGTCGAGGAAGTTGGCCGGCTCGCCGCCATAGAGCTTGATGATGTCCATGGTGGCCATCGCCAGGCCGGCGCCGTTGACCATGCAGCCGATGTTGCCGTCGAGCTTGACGTAGTTGAGGCTGTGCTTGGCCGCCTCGATCTCCGCCGGATCCTCTTCCGCCTCGTCGCGCAGCTCTTCCACGTCCTTGTGGCGGAACAGCGCGTTGTCGTCGAAGTTCATCTTGGCGTCGAGCGCCAGGATGTCGCCCGAACCGGTGACGATCAGCGGGTTGATCTCGACGATGGCGCAGTCCAGATCCACGAACGCCTTGTAGGCGGCCTGGATGAACTTGGCGGCGGCGCCGACCTGCTTGCCTTCCAGGCCCAGCGCGAAGGCGACCTTGCGGGTGTGGTAGCCCTGGATGCCGGTGGCCGGGTCGATGGCGACCTTGATGATCTTCTCCGGCGTGTTATGGGCGACCTCTTCGATCTCCATACCGCCTTCGGTCGAGGCCATGATCGTCACGCGGCCGGTGGCGCGGTCGATCAGCATGCCGAGGTACAGCTCGCGCTTGATGTCGGCGCCTTCCTCGATGTAGAGGCGCTTGACCTCGCGGCCATCCGCACCGGTCTGCTTCGTCACCAGGACGTGGTTCAGCATCTCGGCGGCGTTCTTGCCGACTTCCTCGATCGACTTGACGACGCGGACGCCGCCCTTGCCCTCGGGGTTGTCCTTGAAGCGGCCGGCGCCGCGGCCACCGGCGTGGATCTGGGACTTCACCACCCAGACCGGACCGCCCAGCTCGCGGGCGACCGTCTCGGCCTCCTGCGGGGTGTAGGCAACGCCGCCGCGGGGAACCGCGACGCCGTACTTCTTCAGCAGGCTTTTCGCCTGGTACTCATGGATGTTCATCGGGCGTCCATCTGTTTTTTGTTTCGGCTGACGAGAACGGGTCGACTGAAGGACAAGACGGGCGCACCACCGGCGCCGTCCCGGACCCGGAAAATGGGCCGGGACGGCGCCGGAGACCGCGCACTCCGTTCTTTAGGAAGCGGCCTTCTCGGCGTCCAGCTTCTTGACGACGTCGACCAGCGTCTTCACCGCGTCGACGGAGTTCTGGAACATCGCCTTCTCTTCGTCGTTCAGCTCGATCTCGATGATCTTCTCGACGCCGCCGGCGCCGATGATCGTCGGGACGCCGACGTAGAGGTCGTCCTGGCCATACTGGCCGCTCAGGTGGGCGGCGACCGGCAGAACGCGCTTCTGGTCCTTCAGGTAGGACTCGGCCATCTGGATGGCGGAAGCGGCCGGGGCGTAGAAGGCGGAGCCGGTCTTCAGCAGCTTGACGATCTCGGCGCCGCCGTCACGGGTGCGCTGAACGATGGCGTCCAGCTTCTCCTGCGTGGTCCAGCCCATCTTGACCAGATCGGGCAGCGGGATGCCGGCGACGGTGGAGTAGCGCACCAGCGGGACCATCGTGTCGCCGTGGCCGCCCAGCACGAAGGCGGTGACGTCCTCGACCGAGACGTTGAACTCTTCGGCCAGGAAGTAGCGGAAGCGGGCCGAGTCGAGCACGCCGGCCATGCCGACCACGCGCTCCGGCGGCAGGCCGGACGCCTGCTGCAGCACCCACACCATCACGTCGAGCGGGTTGGTGATGACGATGACGAAGGCGTTCGGGGCATACTTGCCGATGGCCTCGCCGACCGTCTTGCAGACGCCGCTGTTGATGCCGATCAGGTCATCGCGGCTCATGCCCGGCTTGCGCGGGATGCCGGCGGTGACGATCACGACGTCGGCACCCTCGATGACCGAATAGTCGTTGCCGCCGGTCAGGCTGGCGTTGAAGCCCTCGACCGGGGAGGTTTCGGCGAGATCCAGCGCCTTGCCGGCCGGCATGCCTTCGGCGATGTCGAACAGGACGACGTCGCCCAGTTCCTTCTGAGCAGCGAGCAGAGCCAGCGTGCCGCCAATCTGGCCGGCACCGACGAGCGCAATCTTCTTGCGAGCCATGGAGCGTTCCCTAAAACGTTTGAGCGTCCCCCATTCAGCGGGAGACTAGAACCGTTGGTCATTCTAACGTCTTAGGGATCCAGCGCCCCGAGATTTCGGAAGCGTAGGTAGCGCGTTTTGTCGCGGAGGGCAAGCCTGACCGCTAGCGAGGCATTGCAGCTTTGCGTCGCACCCCCGATGATCCTTTCCAACGACTGGACCGTTCGGCTTTATACGTATGGTTCGCGTCCGGTCCTTACCTTGTTCAAAGATGGTCGAAGGAGAGCGCAGATGGCCAAGCTCGTGGCCCGTTTCATTCCCGGTCTGACCATGTCGCTGGCGCTTGCCGCCGGCATCGCCGGCGTCTCGGCGGCCGGCTCCGCCCAGGCCCAGACGGTCGGCGACTATACCGCCGCCATCGCCGCCGCCCCGATCACCGACCCGGCGGCGGAAGCCAGCGCCGCCTATTGCCGGCCGCTGACCAACTACGTCTACACTTCGATCCCCGCCGACCAGCGGGCGAACTGGGTGCTGCCGCTGGTGACGCTGGACGGCTCGCAGTCGGCGGAACTGGCCGCCAAGCGCGAGGCCTGCCTGAAGGTGCGCCAGATGCCGCTGATCGCCTTCGACGCCGGCACCGGCGAGCAGATCGTCACCCCGGCCGAGGCGATGGAAGGCCCGACCGACCGCGGCCCCTATTACAAGGAGGTCTCGCCCGACACCCCGGTGCCGCGCACCGGCCGCGCCACGCCGCGCCAGCCGATGCCGCGCGGGGGCACGCAGCAGCCTTACTGATCGGTCCCCTTACGGCCCGATGCCGTAGCGTTCCAGGTGTCGGGCCATCTCGGCGGAGGACAGCGGGAAGCCGCTGCCCTGCCGGGCGTTCAGCATGGCGCGCGGGTGGATGCCGGCCGCGCGGGCCTGGATCTGCATGGCGCAACGCATCGACAGGCCGGCGCGCCAGACCAGGGCGGTGACCGCCTGCGGATCGTGGGCATCCAGGATCAGCTCCACCACCTCCGGCGCCACGCGGGCGCGCAAGGTCAGCGCCGCCCGCACGAAACCGGTCTCGTTCCACGACATCGCGTCGCCCAGCGCCGTCTCGTCCAGCTTGCCCAGCCGGTGCAGGCGGACGGCGCGGCGTTCCGGCGACTCGGCCGACTCGGGCGCTTCGGCCCAGTCGATGCGGCGGCGGGTGGTGGCGGCGATCTCCGCCACCGTGGCGTCGTCGAAGTCGGGACGCCGCCGCAGAGTATCCGCCACCGCCAGATCGACGAAATCGGCCAGCCGGAGCGCCAGCCGGCGGGGCAGGGCGGGACGGCGGGCCAGCTTCTCCCGCCAGTCGGGATGGTGGGCCGACCGCTCCACCAGCGATTCCAGCGTCGGTTCGGCGATCACCGCCCCGCTGTTGTCGAGCAGGATGCCGGTGGCTTCGGCATGGCTGCTGCCGGCGATGGCGTCGGACAGGGCCGCGCCGATGCTGTGGCGCCGGGCGATGGCCGACAGCGCCCAGCCGGCGGGGGCGGCGGCGACGATGTCCAGCAGATCCTCATCGCTGAGCGCCGCGCAGCAGCGCAGAACCGGCTCCGCCACCGTCCGTTCGACGTCGCGCGCCAGCGTCGCCACCACCGTGGGCGGGGCGCAGGCGATGTCCTTGATCGCCGTCGCCAGCGCCTCGCGCACCCGGACGATGTGGTCGCGGGCCAGCTGCTCCAACGCGCGAATCGCCACGGCGCTGACGGTGTCGGCCCCGCCCGGCGGCAGGTCCGGCAGCAACCGGCACAGCTTGCGGGCGAGGGTGGAGCGCACGTCGGCATCGCCCATCCCGGCGAGCCGCGATTCGACCAGCACGTCGCCGACCTGACGGGCGACACCGCGGCCGGGCGCCGAGGGTGGTGCGGAGGGCGGTGCGGAGGGCGCCGCCTGGAGCGGTTCAGGCTCCGGCGACCCGGCGAACAGGTAGTCCATCAACTCGGGCGCGACGCCGCAGTCCGTCTCCGGCGGGAGGCGGGGGGAGGGGCGGGAAGGGGAGCGCCGGGCTGTCACCGGACCTGTAGCCTTGTGGTGGTGCCGCGGCGGGGCCGGAGCGGCAGCGGTGGGATCATGCGGTCCATCGAAGCGCCCCCCTGGTTAACGGCGTCCTAATTCGGCACTGGCCCAGCTTGTGACATCCGGCACGGCCGGCCGCGGGGCTCAGCGCCGCTTGGCGGCAGGGGTGGCGCCCAGCATGCTGCGTTGCGCCAGCATCGGGCGCGCCACCTGCCGGCCGCCCAGCACACGGATCGGTACCGACTGATCCAGCCGGTGCTTGTCGAACTGGTCGAAGATGCGCAGCAGCGCCTCCGCCGTGCCCTCGCCGTAATGGATGTCGGTGCGGGCGCGGTCCAGTTCGGTGCGCAGGCCGTCGCGCAGACGGCCGAACAGGGCGTCGAACAGCGTCTGGAAATGCTCCTCGGCGAAAACGAAATGCCGTTCGCGCAGATGGTCGGTCATCCGCCGGATGAAGGTCTGGCGCTGCTGGTGGAACTGGCGAAAGCGCAGCATCACCCGGATGAACGGCGTGTCGGCCAGCACCGCCAGCGTTTCCTCATGCGCCAGCCGCCGCCAGACCTCGGCATCGCGGTCGGTCCCCAACCGGTTGAACAGGGCGATGGCGCTGGCGTTCATCGCTTCCCACTCCTTCTCGTAGAACAGGGCGGTCAGCGTCGATTGCAGGCCGGGGAGGATCACCTGGGGAAAGCTGGCGCCGGTGATCGGGTCCATGCTGTCGGGCAGGCGGGTGCGCAGGGCCGAGACCATCAGGCGGGTGACGAAATCCCGGCGGCGTCCATCGTGATGAAGAGGCTGTTGCCCGTCCCCCGTCGCGTCCGCCGTCGTCGCACAGCCGCCGCAGCCGGACGCCGTGCAGGACTGGCAGATCGAGGCGAACAGCGGCAGCACCGACGGCCAGTGCGCCATCATCAATCCCATGGCGCGGGCGAATTCTTCGCGCGACAGCGTGCCCTTGGCGGTGAATTGCGGCTCCAGCGCCTCCTGAAAGGTGCTGACCAGAGCCTGCGCCGTGCGATGGTGGCGTTCGAACGGCGGCGGATCGGCGGTCATCCCACGCCCTCCCTCCCGATGCGTCCCGGCCGGCCTTACGGGCCAGCCGCGGTTACCGATACAATTTATCAGGTATTTTATTTATCTTGGCTGTGACGGCCATCACAGGGGAGGAGCGGCAGCCGGCCGCCGCGCCAAAAAAAAGGCCGCTGCCCAAGCGGGCGCGGCCTTTAGTCTAGGGAGGAAACGCACTGCAAAATGCAGTAACGAAGCGGAGTTTAAGCCTGCAGCCGTGTTAGCGGTACCACCCTTTTCGAATTGGTGCGGTGCGACATCCGCATAGCGCGGTATGGAATATCCTTAGGTTTGCCCATCCGGTGGGCGGAAAGGCAGTTTTCCGCACTCTTTTCGGGCATGTGGCCGGTTGCGGGGCAGGCGAACGATCGATTGCGAAAATAGTTGCGTTCGGATCGGTTCGGAAACGAAAAAAGGAGGCGCCTTTCGACGCCTCCAATCAGTCGCATGGAAACCGGCGGGCGTCAGGCCGCCAGCTTCTCGCGGATCAGCGCCTTGGTCTCGTCGATGCCGTAGAGCTGGATGAAGGAACCCATGCGCGGGCCGGTGGTCTGGCCCAGCAGCACCTCGTACAGAGCCTGGAACCACGCCCGCAGCTCGGTGAAGCCGTGGGTCTTGCCGACTTCGAACACCTCGTTCTGGATGGTGTCGGCGCGGGCGTCGGCCGGCAGGCCGTCCAGCTTGGCCAGCAGGTCCTGCAGGGCGGCGCGTTCGGCGTCGGTGGGGGCGCGGAACCGCTTGGTCGGCTTCACCTGATCCTGGTAGTAGCGCACGGCATAGCCGACCATGCTGTCCAGGAAGGGGCTGTTCTCCGGCGTGGCGTCGGGGGCGTAGCGGCGGATGAAGCCCCACATGGTGTCCTTGGTGTCGGCATTCGCCGCCCCCGCCAGATTGAGCAGCAGGTTGAAGGACACGTCGGAGCGCACGGCCGGCGGCTTGCCGTTGTGGATGTGCCAGGCCGGGTTCTCCAGCTTCTTCGCCGGCTCCTCGCCATGGACCTTGTCGACGAAGGTCAGGTATTCGTCCACCGCGCGCGGGATGACGTCGAAGTAGAGGCGCTTGGCCGACTTCGGCTTCTGGAACATGTAGAGGGCGAGACTTTCCTGCGGCGCGTAGGCCAGCCATTCCTCCATGGTCAGGCCGTTGCCCTTCGACTTGGAGATCTTCTGGCCCTTGTCGTCGAGGAAGAGTTCATAGTTGAAGCCTTCCGGCGGGGTGCCGCCGAGGATTTTGCAGATCTTGCCGGCGAGATCGGCCGACGGGATCAGATCCTTGCCGTACATCTCGTAATCGACGCCGAGGCCGAACCAGCGCATGCCCCAGTCGGGCTTCCACTGCAGCTTCACATGGCCGCCGGTGACCGGCAGTTCGACCTTCTTGCCGTCCTCGTCCTCGAAGACGATGGTGCCGGCATCGACGTCGCGCTCCAGCATCGGCACCTGGAGGACCCGGCCGGTGGAGGGGGAGACCGGCAGGAAGGGGCTGTAGGTCGCCTGCCGTTCGGCGCCGAGGGTGGGCAGCATCACCGCCATCACCTCGTCGTAATGGCGCAGGATGCCGAGCAGTGCCTCGTCGAAGCGGCCGGACTTGTACCAGTCGGTGGAGGACTGGAACTCGTACTCGAAGCCGAAGCTGTCGAGGAAGGCGCGCAGCCGGGCGTTGTTGTGGGCGCCGAAGCTGTCATGGGTGCCGAAGGGGTCGGGCACCTGGGTCAGCGGCTTGCCCAGGTTTGCCGCCACCATCTCCTTGTTGGGGATGTTGTCGGGGACCTTGCGCAGGCCGTCCATGTCGTCCGAGAAGCAGAACAGCCTGGTCGGAATGTCGCTCATGGTCTGGAAGGCGTGGCGCACCATGCTGGTGCGCGCCACCTCGCCGAAGGTGCCGAGATGCGGCAGGCCCGACGGACCATAGCCGGTCTCGAACAGGACATAGCCTTTGGCGGGCGGCGCTTTCGCGAAGCGCGCGACCAGTTTGCGCGCCTCCTCGAACGGCCATGCCTTCGCCTGCAACGCCAGATCCCGTTCGCCGGTCATCGTCGGACCCTTTCGAAACCACATAGATAAAGTTGGGAATGAGGGCAAAGACCCTAGGGCCGGCCGGGCGTGGCGTCAACCATGGGTGTCTGGAGTGGGATGTGCCGGGGGCCCTCTTGCGGCGCTCCTTCGCCCGGTCCATCCTGCGGCCCCGCGGGATCGGCCTTGCGGGAGTTGGCGGAGTGGCGAGGCGATGAGCTGGCTGTATCTGGTGGTGGCGATCCTGTTCGAGGTCGTCGGCACATCGGCGATGAAGATGTCGGACGGCATGACGCGGCTGGGTCCGGCGGCGGCGGTGGTCGTCTGTTATGGCGTCGCCTTCCTGCTGCTCGCCAAGGCGCTGCGCACCATGGAGGTCGGCATCGCCTATGCCATCTGGTCGGCGACGGGAACCGCGGCCATCGCCGCCATCGGCGTGTTCGTCTTCGGCGAGTCGCTGACGGTGATGAAGGTGGTCGGCATCCTCCTGATCGTCGCCGGGGTCATCAGCCTGCACATGGCGAACGGGGCGGCATAACCGCAATAGTTAGGCATTGACCTAAGTGTTTTCTCCCGCTAGGGTGCCGTCATGGATGCAGCACTCGACAGGACGTTCCGTGCGCTGGCGGACCCCACGCGCCGGGCGGTGATCCAGGCGCTGGGTCGCGGACCGGCATCGGTCGGCGACCTTGCGAAGCCCTTCGGCATGGCCCTGCCCAGCTTCCTGCAGCACCTGAAGATGCTGGAGGACAGCGGGCTGGTCGAAACGCGGAAACAGGGGCGGGTGCGCACCTGCACGCTGAAGCCGGAGGCGCTGGCGGCCGCGGAAAGCTGGCTTGAAGCCCAGCGGAGCCTGTGGACAAAGCGGCTCGATCAACTGGACAGCCTGGTGCTGGACCTGAACAAACGGGAGGAAGGGACACCATGACCGATGTGGTTTTCAACCCGCTGCTCGACCTTGAACTGAAGCGCGAGGTCGCGGTTCCGCCGGGCCTCGTCTGGCGGGCCTGGACCGAGCCGGAACTGCTGATGAAGTGGTTCACGCCGGCGCCCTGGCGCACCACCGCCTGCGAGATCGACCTGCGGCCCGGCGGCAAGTTCCGCACGGTGATGGAAGGGCCGAACGGCGAGAGGAACGACAGCACCGGATGCTTCCTGGCCGTGGAGCCCGAGCGGCGCCTGGTCTTCACCGACGCGCTGGGTCCGGGCTTCCGCCCCACCGGCGGCGGTTTCATGACCGCGACCGTCACCATCGAGCCGGCGGCCGGCGGCACGCTCTATACCGCCGTCGCGCTGCACAAGGACGAGGCGGCGAAGAAGCAGCATGAGGAGATGGGCTTCCATCACGGCTGGAGCGCCGCGCTCGACCAGCTCGTCGCCCTGGTGAAGGGACTGTAGGGAAAGGGGCGGCCTTAAGCCCCGACCTTGAACGGGTTCACCTGCCGGGCGGCGCGTTCGACCGCCTCGGCGGGGCCGGGGCGGCCCAGGTAATAGCCCTGGGCGACGTCGCAGCGCAGGGCGCGCAGGGCTTCCAGCGTTTCGGCGTCCTCCACGCCTTCCGCCACGGCGGTCAGGTTCAGGCTGTGGGCCATCTGGATGACGGCGGCGGTGATCTTGGCGCTGTCGTGGTTGCTGGTGAGATCGGCGACGAAGCTGCGGTCGATCTTCAGCTTGTCCACCGCCAGACGGCCGATGTAGGACAGGTTGGAATAGCCGGTGCCGAAATCGTCGATCGACACCTGCACGCCCATCGCCTTGATGCGGCGCAGATTGTCCATCACCAGATCGGTGTTCTGGATCAGCATCGATTCGGTCAGCTCCAGCTCCAGCAGAAGCGGGTCGAGCCCGCTGTCGGCCAGGGCCCGCGTCACCGTGGCGACGAGGTCGTTGCGCTGAAGCTGCAAAGCCGACAGGTTGACCGCCACCGACAGCGAAAGGCCGCGGGCATGCCAAGCCGCCGCCTGCCGGCAGGCCTCCGTCAGGACCCAGGCGCCGATGGGCACGATCAGGCCGCTGTCCTCGGCGATCGGAATGAAGTCGCCGGGCGGGACCATGCCCTTTTCCGGGTGGTTCCAGCGCACGAGAGCCTCCGCGCCGGTCACTGCACCGCTCTCCAGGCTGACCTGCGGTTGGTAATGGATCAGGAACTCCCCGCGGTCGAGCGCGCGGCGCAGGCCGCTGCGGGTGGACAGGTGGGCCACCGCCTCGGCGTTCATCGCCTCGGCATAGAAGCGGTGGGTGTCGCGGCCGGCCGCCTTGGCGTGGTGGAGCGCGGTGTCGGCGTTCTTCAGCAGGGTGGCGAAGTCCTTGCCGTCGGCCGGGGCCAGCGCCACGCCCGACGACAGGGTGACCGTCAGCTCATGCCCGCCGACCTGGAAGGGCTCGGCCATCGCCTCGTGCAGGGAGGCGACGGCCTCCACCACCGAATCGATGTCGGGCTGCCCGGACAGCAGCAGGATGAACTCGTCGCCGCCGCCGCGGCTGACCGTGTCGGTGTCGCGCACCGCCGCCTTCAGCCGCTCCGCCACCGCGCGCAGCAGGGCGTCGCCGACGGCGTGGCCTAGGCTGTCGTTCACGGTCTTGAAGCGGTCGAGGCCGCAGGCGACCAGCGCCACCAGCCGGCCGTTGCGTTCCGACCGGGCCAGCGCCTGCTCGGTGCGGTCCTGCACCAGGACGCGGTTGGGCAGCAGCGTCAGCGCGTCGTGGCGCGACAGATACTCCATCCGCTCCTGCGCCGCCTTGCGTTCGGTGATGTCGCGGACGAGGACCAGCAGCCGGCGGTCGTTGCCGTCGATCACGGCGCGCCGCATGCTGACCTCCACCCAGAACAGCGCGCCATCGAGCCGGCGGGCGTGCCATTCGAACAGCTGCGGTTCGCCGTCGGCCGCCTTGCGGATGCGGGCCGCGGCGTCGTGCCGCGTGTAGGGCGGCACGCCGGAACTGATCATCGCGACGGTGAGGTCCGACAGCGACATGTTGCCGACCCGGTACATCTCCCGCATCCTGCGGTTGACCTCCAGGATGGCGCCGCTGTCCAGGTCGTGGATGAAGATGGCGTCGGTGACGCTGTCGAAGATGGTGCGGACGCGCTCCTCGCTGGCGGTCAGGGCCGCGACCGCGGTGCGCAGGCTTTGCGTCTTGCTTTCCACCTGCCGGCGCAGCAGCAGCACCCACACCAGCGCGCCGAAGCCCAGCACCGCCAGTCCGCTCAGCAGCTTGAGCAGCAGGTCCATCATCTGGGGGCTGACGATGCCGGTGAGGCTGCGGCCGAGCCAGCGCTCCTCGACCGCCTTGCGCTCCTGCGGGGTGATGCGGGCGAAGCCGTCGGCGATCAGGCGGAACAGCGCCGTGTCGCCCTTGCGCACCGCCCAGTGCAGTTCGCCGGTATAGAGCGGATCGGTGTAGCGGAAGCGTCCCTGCACGCCGCGCTTGGTCATGTAGTAGCGGGCGGACGGGTCATCCATGCAGAAGACGCGGGTTTCCTGCTTTGCCGCGGCATCCACCATCGCTTCGAAGCCGGAATAGCGCTGGAAGGCGGTGATGCCCTGGTCGGTCAGCCATTCGATGCAGAAATCGCCGTCCTTCACCCCGACCGTGAAGGCGCGCAGCGACTCCACCCCGGTGATGCCGCTGAGGTCGGCGCTGAACCAGATCGGCACGTCGACGCGGGCATAGGGCTTGGAGAAGTCGTAGATCAGGTCGCGGGCGTCATTGCGGAAGATCGTCTCGATGACGTCGGCGCCGCCGCTGTCCATGGTCTTGCGGGCAAGGCCCCAATCGAGCGGAAGCATGCGGACCGGGATGCCGGTCTTCTGCGACCACAGCGTCCATATGTCCTTCACGATGCCGACATGGGCGCCGTCCGGGGTGCGGAAGCTGTAGGGCGGGTAAGTGTCGTCCAGCGTCACCCGGATTTCGGCGGGGCGCGGGCCGGCGTCCGGAGGCGCCGCAGCCGGTGCCGGCGTGCTGATCGCCGCCGCCGGGTCACCGGCCAGCAGGGACAGCAGCAGGATGGCAAGCAACCGCATGGCGGCCCGGCGAGCCGCGGAGCGGATCATGGCGGCGCACCGTCGGGAACGGTCGGCGGACAGCGCTTGGCGGACATGGACATGGCCCTTGTCGAGGTCATGGACAGCGCAGGCGTGCGAGGCCTTCGCCATCTCACCGCCATCGCCAGCTTATCCAAGAGGGTAACCCGTTCGACGCGCTGCGGCAACGGGGGGTTCTCCCCACCCTGTGACAAGCTCCCGCAGTGAGCGAAATCACACCGGCGCCGGCGCGGGGCCGGCGGGAGAATCAGGGGCTGCGGTCGGCGGGTGGCGGCCGGTTAGCGGCCTGACCGCCGGGTTGACTGCTGGGTTGACCGCCGGATTGATCATTGGCTTGGGCGCGCAGGGCGTCGCGGATTTCCTCCAGCAGCAACTCCTGGCGCGGCGGGGTCTTGGGGGCTTCCTTGTGCAGGACATGCAGGCGGTTGACCTGCCGGACGATCATGAACAGGGCGCCCGACACGATCAGGAAATTGATGCAGGCGTTGATGAAGCGGCCGTAATTGACGGTGGCCGCCCCCGCCTTCTCGGCAGCCTGGAGCGAGTCGTAATGGCCGCCCGACAGGCTGACGAAGTAGTTCGAGAAATCGATGCCGCCCATGATCCAGCCGATCGGCGGCATCAGGATGTCCTTGACCAGAGAATTGACGATTCCGGTGAAGGCGGCACCGATGATGATGCCGACGGCCAGCTCGACGACATTGCCGCGGCTGATGAATTTCTTGAATTCTTCGAACATGGCGTCCCGTTTTTCCGTGGTCGTGGAAGGGAAACGGGATGGGGAGAGGTTGGTTTCAATGGGGCGTGGATGCTGACCTTTGCCCCCACCCTAACCCTCCCCCGCTGGGCGGGGGAGGGAATAACTCCCTCCCTTGCGAAGCGGGGGAGGGAAGGGGCCCGCGGCGAAGCCGTGGGAAGGGAGGGGGCACCGGCAGGCACCCCACACCCCCCTTACGCCATGCGGCCGTGGCAGTGCTTGAACTTCTTGCCCGATCCGCAGGGGCAGGCGGCGTTGCGCGGGGTGTTTTCCATCACCTCGGCCGGCAGCGGCTGGTCTTCCGGCGTGCCGGCCAGCGACGAGGCGCGGACCATGCCGTCGGGCAGGGCTTCGCCATCACCGGCCCCCATGGCAGCCATCGCCAGCGCCGGGTCCATGCGGCCCTCGTGCATCTCCTGCATCTGGCGGGCGAACAGTTCCTCCTGCGACGGCGCCATGCGGATTTCGACATGCATCAGGATGGTGGTGACCTGCTCGCGCAGCGCCATCAGCATGCTGTCGAACAGCTCGAAGGCCTCGCGCTTGTACTCGTTCAGCGGGTCCTTCTGGGCATAGGCGCGCAGGTTGATGCCCTGGCGCAGATGGTCGAGCTGGAGGAGGTGGTCCTTCCATTCCTGGTCCAGGATCTGGAGCAGGATGCTCTTTTCCACATGCCGCATCGTCTCGGCGCCGTAGGCCTCCTCCTTGTCCGCATATTTGCGGTCGGCGGCCTCGCGCACGCGCTCCTCGATCTCCGGCTCGGCGATGCCCTCCTCCTTGGCCCACTCGTGCACCGGCAGGTCCATGCCCAGCACGCGGTTGACCGCCTCGTGCAGGCCGTCGATGTCCCACTGTTCGGAGTAGCTGTTGGCCGGGATGGCGGCCGAGACCATGTTGGCGATGATCTGGTGGCGCATCTCGCGGATTTCCTCCGCGATGTCCTCGCTCTCCATCACCTCGTGGCGCTGCTCGTAGACGACCTTGCGCTGGTCGTTCATGACGTTGTCGAACTTCAGCAGGTTCTTGCGGACCTCGAAGTGATGCGCCTCGACCTTCTGCTGCGCCTTTTCCAGCGCCTTGTTGATCCAGGGATGGATGATCGCCTCGCCCTCCTTCAGGCCGAGACGCTGGAGCATGCTGTCCATCCGCTCCGACCCGAAGATGCGCATCAGGTCGTCTTCCAGCGACAGGAAGAACTTGGAGGTGCCGGGGTCGCCCTGGCGGCCGGAACGGCCGCGCAGCTGGTTGTCGATGCGGCGGCTCTCGTGCCGCTCGGTGCCGACGACATAGAGGCCGCCGGCCTGCTTGACCGTCTCGCGCGCCTCGGCGATCTCGGCCTCGATCTGCTTGATGCGGGCCTCGCGCTCCGGGCCTTCCGGGACGTCGGCCAGCTCGACCTCGATCCGCATCTGGAGATTGCCGCCCAGCTGGATGTCGGTGCCGCGGCCGGCCATGTTGGTGGCGACGGTCACCGCGCCGGCGCGGCCGGCCTGGGCCACGATGTAGGCTTCCTGCTCGTGGTGGCGGGCGTTCAGGACGTTGTGCGGGATGCCGCGCTTGTTCAGCAGCTCCGACAACAGTTCCGACTTCTCGATCGAGGTGGTGCCGACCAGCACCGGCTGGCCGCGCTTGCGGGCATCCTCGATCAGGTCGATCATCGCATGATATTTCTCGGTCGCGGTGCGATAGACCTCGTCGTCGTGGTCGATGCGCTTGACCGGGACGTTGGTCGGGATGTCGACGACCTCAAGCCCATAGATCTCGCCGAACTCCGCCGCTTCGGTCAGGGCGGTGCCGGTCATGCCGGCCAGCTTCGGATAGATGCGGAAGTAGTTCTGGAAGGTGATGGAGGCCAGCGTCTGGTTCTCGCGCTGGATCGTCACCTTCTCCTTGGCCTCCAGCGCCTGGTGCAGGCCTTCGGAGAAGCGGCGGCCTTCCATCATGCGGCCGGTGAACTCGTCGATGATGACGACCTTGTCGTCCTTGACGATGTAATCCTTGTCGCGTTGGAACAGCATGTGGGCGCGCAGCGCCTGCTGCGAATGGTGGACCAGGGCCACGTTCTGGATGTCGTAGAGGCCGCCGGTCTTCAGCAGCCCGGCCTCGGCCAGCAACTGCTCCATGTGCTCCTGGCCGGCCTCGGTGAAGCTGACCGAGCGGTGCTTCTCGTCCTTCTCGTAATCCTCGGCCACCAGCATCGGGATCAGCCGGTCGACCTGGACATACATCTCCGACGAATCGGTGGAGGGGCCGGAGATGATCAGCGGGGTGCGCGCCTCGTCGATCAGGATCGAGTCGACCTCGTCGACGATGGCGTAGTTGAAGGGCCGCTGGACCAGTTCCTCCAGCCGGAACTTCATGTTGTCGCGCAGATAGTCGAAGCCGAACTCGTTGTTCGTGCCGTAGGTGATGTCGGCGGCGTAGGCGGCGCGCCGCTCGTCGTCGTCCAGCCCATGCACGATGCAGCCGGTGGTCAGGCCGAGGAAGCCGTAGACCCGCGCCATCCAGCCGCTGTCGCGCGAGGCGAGATAGTCGTTCACGGTGACGACGTGGACGCCCTTGCCTTCCAGCGCGTTCAGGTAGACGGCCAGCGTGGCGACCAGCGTCTTGCCTTCGCCGGTGCGCATCTCGGCGATCTTGCCGCTGTGCAGCACCATGCCGCCCATCAGCTGCACGTCGAAATGGCGCTGGCCCAGCACGCGCTTTGCCGCCTCGCGCACGGTGGCGAAGGCGTCGGGCAGGATGTCGTCCAGCGTCTCGCCCTTGGCCAGCCGCTCGCGCAGCCAATCGGTGCGACCCTTCAGCTGGTCGTCCGACAGCGCGGCGACCGACGGCTCCAGCGCGTTGATCTGAGCCACGGTCTTGTGCAGCGCCTTGACCGCGCGCGTGTTGGCGGTGCCGAAAATCTTGCGGGCGAGAGCGCCGAACATGAAAACCTCGGGAGTAAAGCGGAATGTGGGCCAGCCTATCGACGGGTCTCACATAGGACTATGGCAAGGCCCTGTCAACGAGACCGGGCCGGCGGGGGCTCCGTTGCGGCATTTGCGCAGGCGGCCGGGGCAGGGGAGAAGCCGGGGGATGCCATGACCGTTTCATGAATTCGCGTCCAGAAAGCGCCGCGGCGGTTGGCTGCGACCGGCGGGGGCTGGTATCCCCTTGCGCTGGCACATGAGCTATAGGGCGGTAGCCACGGGGACCCTTGCCCCGCGCGGCTTAGCCATGCTTAATCCCCTGCGGAATCGGGCGCGGAGCGGCGGATGGCTCCGATGCCGCAGACCATGCGAAACGGGCGCCGGTCCACCGGCCGCCCATTTGTGAAGCATCCGCCGGAAGGAAACAGACACGCCATGGTTCAACGAGTGTTCCGCACCGCGCTCCTGTCGGTTGCCGCCTGTGGCATCGCGCTGGCCGCCCACGCCCAGACGCCTGCTCCGCAGACGCCGGCGCCCGCCACTCCCGCTCCGGCCGCTTCGGCTCCGGCCGCTCCGGCCGATCCGGTGGTCGCCCGCGTCAATGGCGAGGAGCTGCACAAGTCGGACGTCACCCGCATGGTCTCGCAGCTGCCGCCGCAGGTGCAGCAGATGCCGATCGAGATGATCTATCCGGCGGTGATCGACCAGCTGGTCAGCGGCAAGCTGGTTTCCTCGGCCGGCTACAAGGCCGGTCTGGCCGATTCGGCCGAGGTGAAGGACGAGATCAAGCGCGCCGAGGAGCGCGCGGTCCAGCGCGCCTTCATCCAGAAGGAGATCAAGGCCCGCGTGACGCCCGAGGCGCTGAACAAGGCCTATCAGGATTACCTGAAGGAGAACCCGGCGCAGGAGGAGGTCAAGGCCGCCCACATCCTGGTCGAGAAGGAAGACGAGGCCAAGGCCATCATCGCCCAGCTGAAGAAGGGCGGCGATTTCGCCAAGCTGGCCAAGGAGAAGTCCAAGGACGCCGCCGCGGCGGCCCAGGGCGGCGACCTCGGCTATTTCACCAAGGACGCGATGGTCGAGCCCTTCGCCAACGCCGCCTTCGCCATGAAGCCGGGCGAGGTCAGCAAGGAGCCGGTCAAGACCCAGTTCGGCTGGCACATCATCAAGGTCGAGGACAAGCGGACCCAGCCGCAGCCGACGCTTGAGGAAGTGAAGCCGCAGCTGGAGCAGGCGCTGTCGAAGGACATCGTCACCGCCCTGGTCGAAGAGCTGCGCGGCAAGGCGAAGATCGAGACCTTCCAGATCGACGGCTCGCC
Organism: Azospirillum oryzae; assembly: GCF_008364795.1. Taxonomy (GTDB): domain Bacteria; phylum Pseudomonadota; class Alphaproteobacteria; order Azospirillales; family Azospirillaceae; genus Azospirillum; species Azospirillum oryzae. Next base: position 203,937 of record NZ_VTTM01000002.1, read on the forward strand.
GATGCCGAAGGAAGAGCCGGCCGCCGCCCCGGCGACCCCGGCCCCGGCCGCTCCCGCCACTCCGGCGGAGCCGGCGAAGAAGTAAGGAAGACGGTAAGGGGGTGGGGGTTCGCCACCACCCCCACCACCCACACGCCACCACCACTCCCCACCACGGGAATTTCCTTCATGGCCACGACCCTCTCCCCCTTGGCTCCCGCAAGTTTCCCGACGCTGCCGCCCATCGCGGGCGTGCGCATCGCCACGGCGAACAGCGGCATCCGATACAAGGGCCGCGACGATCTGCTGCTGGCCGTGCTGGATCCCGGCACCGCTGTGGCTGGCGTGCTGACCCGGTCGCTGACCTGCTCGGCCCCGGTGATCTGGTGCCGCGACAGCCTGCCCAAGGGGTCGGCCCGCGCCGTGGTGGTGAATGCCGGCAACGCCAACGCCTTCACCGGCAAGGCGGGCGACGCCACCGTGCAGGCGACCGTCACCGCCGCCGCCGAACTGGCAGGCTGCGCCCCCGACGAGGTCTATATCGCGTCGACCGGCGTGATCGGCATCCCTCTGGCCGCCGACGCCATCGGCAAGTGCCTGGCGCCGATGGCCCCGAATCTCAAAGCCGATTCGGCCGCGTGGGAGAAGGCCGCCCGCGCCATCATGACCACCGACACCTTCCCGAAGGGTTCGGTGCGCACCGCCAAAATCGGCGGAACGACGGTGACCATCGCCGGCTTCGCCAAGGGCTCCGGCATGATCGCGCCGGACATGGCGACGATGCTGGGCTTCGTCTTCACCGACGCCGCCATCGCCGCCTCCGCTCTGCAGGACATGCTGTCGGAATTCACCGAGCGCACCTTCAACGCCGTCACGGTCGACGGCGACACCTCGACCAGCGACACGTTGCTGCTGTTCGCCACCGGCAAGGCCGGCAACGCCCCGGTGTCGAGCGCCGACGCCGCCGAGTTGGCGGAGTTCCGCGCCGCGCTGGAAGAGCTGCTGCTCGATCTGGCGCTGCAGGTGGTGCGTGACGGCGAGGGGGCGACCAAGTTCATCGCCATCACCGTGCGCGGTGCCGACAGCGACGCCGCCGCCAAGCGGATCGGCATGACGGTGGCGAACTCGCCGCTGGTCAAGACCGCCGTCGCCGGCGAGGACGCCAACTGGGGCCGCATCGTCGCCGCCATCGGCCGGGCCGGCGAGCGCGCCGACCGCGACCTGATCAAGATCACCGTCGGCGGCACCCTGATCTGCGCCGACGGGATGGAAGTCCCCGGCTACGACGAGACCCCGGTCGCCAATCACATGAAGGGCAAGGAGATCGACATCGACATCGACCTCGGCCTGGGCAAGGGGACGGCGAAGGTGTGGACCTGCGACCTGACGCACGGCTACATCGACATCAACGGCAGCTATCGGAGCTGACGGTCAACGGAGCCGAGTGATGACCGCCTGTTTCGATCCCAACTCCACCCCCGCCCGCGGCTCGCTGCCGGTGCTGATGGTGGTCGCGGTGGCGCTCGTCGATGCCGACGGGCGGGTGCTGCTGGCCCAGCGCCCCCCCGGCAAGTCGCTGGCCGGCTTATGGGAATTTCCCGGCGGCAAGGTCGATGCCGGGGAAACGCCGGAAGCGGCGCTGGTGCGCGAGCTGAAGGAGGAGTTGGGCATCGACACGGCGGCCAGCTGCCTCGCGCCCTTCACCTTCGCCTCGCACAGCTATGAGAGCTTCCACCTGCTGATGCCGCTCTATGTCTGCCGGGTGTGGGAGGGCGACGTGATGCCGCAAGAGGGGCAGAAGCTCGCCTGGGTCTACCCGAACCGGATGGGCGATTACCCGATGCCGCCGGCCGACGTGCCGCTGGTGGCGATGCTGCGGGATTTGCTGTAGGGGCCAATTCGCAGCATTGCCCAATACCGCGCGTTGAAAATCGGGCCGCGCGGCTGTATATTTTTCGGAGGTGGCCGGCGGGTGCTGCTACACCCGCCGGCACGCTCCCGGTGCTTAGCGACGGATCAGACGGATTTCTATCCGCCATCGCCGCCACTGGAGCACCAGGAAGAAGGGCATCTTCTTCATGCCACCTTCCTCTCTGAAACGGCGGATGGCCTATTCCATCCGCCGTTTTCAGTTTACACGCGGACGATGAGCGGGCGCTACCTTTTCACACCAATGTGTGGTGGTGCCAACGGCTGTCCGACCTTTGTTCCCAGGCGTGATCCTTTGCGGCTTTGCCCCGGGGGCGATCTGTGCGACATGATGGGGCGTTGAGACGACAAGCCGGATCTCCGGCACCACTTTCCTGAACCGCATCGGCGTGGATTCGTTGTTTTCCTACAGCAACCCGGGTGCGTCGGACGATGCCCCCGGTCAACGGCCGGCCACGGCGCTCGACGCGCTGCGGACGGTGTTCGGCTACGACTCCTTCCGCGGCCAGCAGGCCGACATCATCGACCATGTGGTGCGCGGTGGCGACGCGCTGGTGCTGATGCCGACCGGCGGCGGCAAGTCGCTGTGCTACCAGATCCCGGCACTGGTGCGCGACGGCGTGACGGTGGTGGTCTCACCGCTGATCGCCCTGATGCGCGATCAAGTGACGGCGCTGCGGGAGCTTGGCGTGCGCGCCGCCTTCCTCAACTCCTCCCTCGGGCCGGCGGAGGCGCGGGAGGTGGAGCGGGCCATGGTGCAGGGCGAGATCGACCTCGTCTATGTCGCGCCGGAACGGCTGGTGACGCCGCGCTTCCTCGATCTGCTCGACCGCACCAGGCTGGCGCTGTTTGCGCTGGACGAGGCGCATTGCGTGTCGCAGTGGGGGCATGATTTCCGCCCCGAGTATCTGCAGCTGTCGATCCTGCACGAACGCCACCCGATGGTGCCGCGCATCGCGCTGACCGCGACGGCCGACGTGCAGACCCGCGCCGAGATCAAGGACAAGCTGGGGCTGACCGACGCCCGCGTCTTCCTGTCCAGCTTCGATCGGCCAAACATCACATATCGCGTGGTGCCGAAGAAGAGCGAGCGCCAGCAGATGCTGGCCTTCCTGCGCGAGAACCACCCGGAAGACGCCGGTATCATCTATTGCATGTCGCGCAACAAGGTGGAGGATGTCGCGGCCTGGCTGAACAGCCAAGGCCGCGAGGCTCTGCCCTACCATGCCGGGCTGCCCGCCGAGGTGCGCGAGGCCAACCAGGACCGCTTCATCAAGAGCGAGGGTCTGGTGATGGTCGCCACGGTGGCCTTCGGCATGGGCATCGATAAGCCGAACGTCCGCTTCGTCTGCCACCTCGACCCGCCCAAGAGCCTGGAAGCCTATTACCAGGAGACCGGCCGCGCCGGCCGCGACGGCCTGCCCGCCAATGCCTGGATGGCCTACGGCATGGCCGACGTGGTGATGCTGCGCCAGATGCTGGAGCAGTCGGAAGCCGGCGACAGCCACCGCCGGGTGGAGCGCGGCAAGCTGGAGGCCCTGCTCGGCTTCTGCGAGACGCCGGACTGCCGCCGTCAGGTGCTGCTGAACTATTTCAACGAGACGCTGCCGGAGCCCTGCGGCAACTGCGACACCTGCCTGGACCCGGTCGAGACCTGGGACGGCACCATCGCCGCGCAGAAGGCATTGTCGGCGGTCTACCGCACCGGTCAGCGTTACGGTGCCGGTCACCTGATCGACGTGCTGGTCGGCAATGCCACCGAGAAGGTGGTGCAGCAGAACCATGACCAGCTGAAGACCTTCGCCGTCGGCAAGGATTTGACCAAGGTCGAATGGCAGTCGGTCTACCGCCAGCTGGTGGCGACCGGACTGTTGACCGTCGATCTGGAGGGCTATGGCGGCTTCCGCCTGACCGATGCCGGGGTCGCCGTCATCAAGGGGCAGCGGGTGGTGAAGCTGCGCAAGGACCCGGTGCTGGAGCGCCGCCGCGGCGTCCATGACGCGCTGCGCCGCCACACCGCGCGGGGTGGAAGCTTGAGCGGGGAGGGCGTGTCGCGCTCGGGCGCCCGCGGTGCGTTGTCGGCGGCCGACGATGCGCTGTGGCACGCGCTGAAGGACTGCCGGACGGCGCTGGCCAAGGCGCAGAGCGTGCCGCCCTACGTGATCTTCCACGACAGCACGCTGTTGGAAATGGTGGCCCAGCGCCCGCGCGACCACGCCGCCTTCGCCCATCTGCCGGGGGTCGGCGGACGTAAGCTGGAACGCTACGCCGACGCCTTCCTGGAGGTGATCCGGCAGCACGGATGAGGCTTTCGGGCGCATGGCAGGCTTGAGGAGGAGCGGCCGATTTTTCCGAAATTCACCGCTTGCATCTCGCGAAGCACCTCGCTATGTTCCGCGCCACAACGACGCCGCAGTAGCTCAGGGGTAGAGCAACTGATTCGTAATCAGTAGGTCCGGGGTTCAAATCCCTGTTGCGGCACCAGTTTCTTCAAGGGCTCGGCAAGCAATTGCCGGGCCCTTGATCGTTTCAGGGCTGTTCCGGCGTCGTCCGTTGCGGCGATGGTCAATCGAGTGCTTGGCCGCCGCCATAAACAACTCGGGCGCCGCATCTCCCGACACGGCGCCCGCTACTCAGCCGAAACTATCCCCCGCCCTCACTCCACCGCGTAAGGCGGCTTCGTGTACCCCGCCGGCGACAGGGTGAAGATCTCCGCACCGTCGGCCGTCACGCCGATGGAGTGCTCGAACTGGGCGGACAGCGACTTGTCCTTGGTCACGGCGGTCCAGCCGTCGCCCAGGATCTTCACGTCGGGACGACCGGTGTTGATCATCGGCTCGATGGTGAAGATCATGCCTTCCTTCAGCACCAGACCCTCGCCCGGTTTGCCGTAATGCAGGACCGACGGCGGTTCGTGGAAGACGCGGCCGACGCCGTGACCGCAGAAATCGCGGACCACCGAGAAGCGATGGGATTCGGCGAAGCTCTGGATGGCGTGGCCGATGTCGCCCAGCGTGGCGCCCGGCTTCACCGCGGCGATGCCGATCATCAGCGCGTCATAGGTGACGTCGACCAGCTTGCGCGCCTTCACGCCGACGTCGCCGCACAGATACATGCGGCTGCTGTCGCCGTACCAGCCGTCGACGATCGGCGTGACGTCGATGTTCAGGATGTCGCCGTCGACCAGCCGCTTGTCGCCGGGGATGCCATGGCAGACGACATGGTTGACTGATATGCAGTTGGCGCGCGGGAAGCCGCGATAGCCCAGCGGGGCGGGGATGCCACCATGGTCGCGGATGAACTGCTCCAGCAGGCGGTCGAGCTCGCCCGTGGTGACGCCCGGCTGCACATAGGGGACGATGTAGTCCAGTGCCAGCGCGGCCAGACGGCCGGCCTTGCGCATGCCTTCGAATCCCTCCGGACCATGAAGGCGGACGCGGTTGGATTCGACGTGATCCTGTTCCAAGACGAAAGCCCCTATGCCAAGTAACCAAAAGCCGGATGCCGAAGCCCGCGGCAGAGCCCTAAAGCCGGATCGGCAGCGGCCGGTCCAATTCAATCGATTCGGGCGTGATCGCGCAAGACCAACACAGCGCCTCCACCCCCGAATCCAGCGCGCGGCGCAGACCGTCATGATAGGCCGGATCGAGATCGGCCGCCGTGCGGAAATGGGAACAATCGCCGCGCTGGACAAGGTAGAGCATGACCGCGCGGCAGCCCTGGGCCACCATCGCCGCCATCTCCTGCAGATGCTTGGCGCCGCGGGCGGTGACGCAATCCGGGAATTCGGCGGCGTCTGCATGGGGGCCGTCGGGGCGGCGGAGGTGGACGTTCTTGACCTCGACGTAGGTCGGTGGGCGGGCGCCGGGCTTGGCCGGGTCGTCCTCCAGAAGTACATCAATGCGGCTGTTGCGGCCGTATTTCACCTCGCGCCGCAGCCGGTCGTAGCCGGCAAGTTCCGGGATGGTGCCGGCAGCGATGGCGGCGGCGACCAGCGCGTTCGGGTGGCCGGTGTTGACGCCGACCAGCCCCTCGCCCCAGGGGGTGGCGGCCTCCACCAGTTCCAGCGTGTAGGCCAGCTTGCGGTTGGGGTTGTCGGAGCGCGAAAGCCAGACGGCGGAGCCGGGAATGTCCAGCCCGATCATGCTGCCGGAATTTGGGACATGCGCCGTCACCTCCACCCCGTCCAGCAGGACGTCGGCGAGAAACCGCTTGTAGCGGCGGATCAGGCGGCCTTGAAGAAGGGGGGTGGGAAAGCGCATCTTGGCCGCGACGCTACCCTTGGCCTTCCCGCTCGACAAGAGCGTTCCACGGAGCCCCGCACCGCCATGACGTCCGAGACCGCAGAAAGCCCGGTTGCCGTGAACCCGACCGCCGCAAATCCCACTGCCGCCGTCCTGGTGATCGGCAACGAGATCCTGTCGGGCCGCACCAAGGACGCCAATCTGGGCCACATCGCCGAGAAGCTGACGGAGATCGGCGTGCGGCTGCGCGAGGCCCGCGTGGTGCCGGACGTGGAGGAGGAGGTCGTCGCCGCGGTCAACGCGCTGCGCGCCCGCTATACCTACGTCTTCACCACCGGTGGTATCGGCCCGACCCACGACGACATCACCGCCGCCTGCGTCGCCAAGGCCTTCGGCGTGGCATTGGAGCGCAATCCGGAGGCGGTCGCCCGGCTGGAGCGCCATTACGCCGCCGGCCAGTTGAACGAGGCGCGGCTGCGCATGGCCAACGTCCCGGCCGGCGGCATCCTGATCGACAACCCGATCAGCCAGGCGCCGGGCTTCCAAATCGGCAACGTCTTCGTCATGGCCGGCGTGCCCAACATCATGCGGGCGATGCTGGACGGCATTTTGCCGCGGCTGGCCGGCGGGCCGGCGCTGCATGCCCGCACGGTGGCCTGCGAGCTGGCCGAGGGTGTGATCGCCGCCGAGCTGTCGGCTCTGCAGGACCGCCATCCGGACCTGGAGATCGGCAGCTATCCTTACTTCCGCGCCGGCTTCTTCGGGGTCAGCCTGGTCCTGCGCGGCACCGACGAGCAGGAGTTGGCGGCCGCCACCGACGAGTTGGCGGAGATCGTCCGCCGTCTGGGCGGCACGCCCACCGTCACGGTTGGTACGAAAGGGTAGTCGGACTATGACCGCTGGTATGTCGGTGGGTCGATTGTCCCGGACCGATTCGGTCCTACATCAACAAACTGTCATCCAAATCAGCTTTGCCGCGGGAGTCCCGCCATGAAGAGCTTCGAGAAAGCAGCGCTGCTGTTTCTTCTCCGCCACCTGTTCGCCGGCATTGTCGGCGCCGTGGTGCTGGCGACCGGTCTCTTGTGGTTCGATGTCGCCAAGCTGGCGACGCTGATCGGCAACAGTGACTACGGCATCACCGCCACGGTGATGCTCTATGCCGGCCTGATGCTGACCTTCGGCAGCGTGTCGATGGGGATCGGCATCATGACGATGAACGAGGACACCCGTCCTTAATCAGATGCCGAACGGCCCGAATCGGTTATAGACCCAGACCAGGGCGACGATCAGCGCCAGCCAGAGCGCGGCATTGCGCAGCACGACTCCGCGGTTCCGGCGAAGGGCGGCCGGCACCACCAGGACCGCGACCATCAGCAGCGCCACCAGCGACATCCATTGCGTCTCGCTCACGCCGCCTCCTTCCATTTCCGGCCCTGTTCCGGGCCTGTCTCACAGTTGCGCTTCCTTCGATATGGGAATGCCTGCGGTATTGCGAAGGCCTCTTGACCCGCAGCCCCGCGATTGTCTAAGTCATGACCACGGAACGGTGCGTTGCATATCGAGGTATGCAATCTGCGCGGGCAGCGCGGGACCGCTCCGTGGACATGAGCTTTGCCGTACGGATCCGGTCGCATGGGCTGGATTGCGATGGCAGAGTCCGGGGCGCGGGCGTGGCGAAACCGGTAGACGCAAGGGACTTAAAATCCCTCACCCTAAGGTATGCGGGTTCGAGTCCCGCCGCCCGCACCATCTTGCTGATCGATGGCTTTCCTGGCCGGTCTTCCTGACCGATGTGGGACCGTCCCGACGGGCGTGGAGCGGTCGGGAACCCACCCAGGTCCCACCCGTGCGAGACTTCCGCACCGGCGGTTGTTCACCGCGCCTCGACCGGGCCGCAGGTTCGGCGGTGGGCCAGCAGGCAGTCTTCGGTCTTCGACTGCCGCATCAAGGCGTCCATCAGCCAATATCCCAGCACGAGGACAATCATGATGGCGATGGCGGCGCCGAGATTGGCGGCCATGCGGGGGCGGTCGTCGTTCGGCATCCTGTCGGGCATCATTTCTTGCCCGGCTTCCGCTTGGTCCGGCCGTTGGCCGCCTCGCCCTCCTTGCGCTGGAGGAACAGGCGGCCGGCCTGCATCGCGGCTGTACGGCTGATGTAGCTGCCGCAGTCGAAGCGCCGGCCGTCGAACATCACCGTCAGGGTGAAGCTCTGCGGGGCGGCTTCATCGACCATGATCGACGAGGGGGCGGTCGGGGGGGCGGTCGGGGGGGAGGCGGGCTTCATGCGCTGGTCTCTGCTTTTTGCCTGCGGCGGTAGGATTCATACGTCCCCGGCTACGCGCAGACCAGCGGCTTTGGCGAGCCCGCCTTCCACTCAGCGCTCCACCTTTCCGCCGGCATTGACCCAGGCGGCGAAACCGCCGCGCAGGCGGTTGATGGTGCCGGTGTGGCCGGCGGCCATCATGCGTTCGGCGGCCGGACCGCAGCGCATGCCGCCCTGGCAATGGAAGACCAGATGCTTGCCCGGATCGGTCGGGACGCGCGACGGGTCGAACCGCGACAGCGGGTTCAGGATGGCGCCGGGGATATGGCCGGCGGCGTGTTCGTGCGGTTCGCGGACGTCGACGATCACCGCCTCGCCCTTGGACTGCCATTGGATCGCGGTCGCCGCGTCGATCTGCTGGATGCGGCCGGCGCCGCTCTGGCCATCCGAGGGTGCCGCGGGAATCAGGCGGCGGAAAAGCGAGCACAGCGACATGATTCTTGGTCCTTCCAAATTCTTGGGGCGACTGGTGGGGATGGTGCGGGCGGGGAGGCGCCCGCGGACGGCTCTTGACCTATAGATTAGTATATTCTAATTTATTGTCAATGAATGGCGGTGCCGCCTGGGCAAAGATGGTCGGGCGGGCGCCTTTCAAGAACAGGAGACCACCATGCATAAGAACTGGCCGCAGATGACCGGTGAGCTGTCCGGTGCCATCCGTGAACTGCGCGGCGGTGCGCCCGACGTCATGAAGGCCTTTTCCGGAATGGCCCAGGCGGCGCTGAAGGCGAATGCGCTGGACACCAAGACCAAGGAGCTGATCGCGCTTGCCATCGCGGTGGCGATCCGTTGCGACGGCTGTGTCGCGTTCCATGCCGAAGCGGCGATGAAGCAGGGGGCGAGTCGCGACGAGGTGATGGAGACGATGGGGATGGCGGTCTATATGGGCGCCGGGCCGTCGGTGATGTATGCCGCCCAGGCGGTCGAGGCGTTCGACCAGTTCACCGAAAAGGTGGCCGGCTGATCGAAAGACTTGATCCGGCCGGAAAGCGCGATCCCGAGTTTGGGGATCGGGTGGTGCGGGCGGTCGGACTCGAACCGACACTCCTTGCGGAACCGGATTTTGAGTCCGGCGCGTCTACCAATTTCACCACGCCCGCAGCGACGCCTCTTCTAACGCAACAGTCCGGAAACGGAAAGTGCAAAAGAACGGGGCGTCCGGGCAACCCCGTCCGGACATCGCCAAGCGTTGAGGACGCCGCTGCGGTGCCGCTTATTCCCCGTGCCGGTCGTGGCCCCTGCCATGCCGTCGCAGGAGCGCCGCGGGTGTCGCGGACGGCTGGCCGAACGGCCCAGTACGCGCTACCTTGTCGGACATGACGACCAAGCCCCTCATGTCCCGCGTCTTCGACGATCCCCGCGTGGCCGCCCTGCTGCTGGCGCTGGCCAGCGCCGGGGTGCTGCTGTCGGCCCTGTTCTTCCAGTTCGTGCTGGATTACCAACCTTGCGTGCTGTGCATCCTGCAGCGCTGGCCCTATGTGGCGGTGATGGTGCTTGGGCTGGTGACCTGGCTGTTCCGCCGCTGGAAGGGGCTGGGCGACGCGTTGCTGGTGGTGAGCGGGCTGGCCCTGCTGGCCGGTGCCGGCATCGCCGCCTATCATGTCGGGGTGGAGCAGCATTGGTGGGCCGGCACCTCGTCCTGCGGCGGGTCGGCGCCGGCCAATTCGCTGGAGGCGTTGCGCGCCCAGGTGATGGCCGCCCCGGTCACCCGCTGTGACGAAGTGGCGTGGTCGCTGTTCGGGATCTCAATGGCGGGTTACAACGTGGTGATCTCGCTGGCGCTGGCGGCCTACGCCTTCGTCGCGGCACGCATCGCCTACACCCGCACCCCGGTGTCGAGGACCGCATTGTGAGTGAAACGACGTCTGCCACCGCTGTTTCCCGTTCCGGCCCGGTTGCCGGTTCTCTGCCCGGTTCGCTGCCCGGCGATTTGCCGCGGCGCGAGCGGCTGGCCCGCATCGTCCGCGTCGACCATGCCGGCGAATATGGCGCCAAGCGCATCTATGAGGGCCAGATCGCCGTCATGGGCAAGGGGCGCCACGGCAAGACCCTGCGCCACATGGCGGAGCAGGAACTGGTCCATCTGGAATATTTCGAAAAGCAGCTGAACCGGCGCCGGGTGCGGCCGACCCTGCTGCAGCCCCTGTGGCACGTCACCGGCTTCCTGCTGGGCGCCGGCACGGCGATCCTTGGCGAGCGCGCGGCGATGGCCTGCACCGTCGCGGTGGAAGAGGTGATCGAGGAGCATTACGAGGCGCAGCTGAAGCATCTCGGTCCCGAGGAGCAGGAACTGTCCGACAGCATCCGCAAGTTCCAGGCGGAGGAGGTCGAGCACCGCGACATCGGGCTGCGGAACGAGGCGGAGCGCGCGGCGGGCTATCCGATCCTGTCGGCGGCGATCAAGGCCGGCACCCGGGCGGTGATCTGGGTGGCCGAGAGGGTGTAGCGGGCGGGCGCAGGGGGGCGATACCGTCCCCCCATCCGCACTGCGCTACGTCGGGTCCAATTCCGAGTCCCAATAAAGAAAATCCCGCCAACTTTCATGGAGGAAGTTTGGCGGGAAGGCGCGTCCGTTCTCTTGCAGCTCGTAGGCACTGGGCTGGAAGGGCGGACTGAGGGGGATCATGCCGCAGACGTGGGGAAGGCGGTCGCCCTTCGCCAGGTTGCAGGCCGAACAGGATGTTATGACGTTTTCCCACGTCGTCCGACCGCCGCGGGACCGCGGAATCACATGGTCGAAGGTCAGATCGTGGGTGGGGAAGGGGCGGCCGCAATACTGGCAGGTGAAGCGGTCGCGCAGGAAGACGTTGAAGCGGGTGAAGGCCGGGCGGCGCGTGGCCGGGATGAACTCTTTCAGCGAGATGACGCTGGGCAACCGGACTTCGAAACTTGGGGATCGGACGACCCGGTCATAGTGCGATACGATGTTGACCCGTTCCAGAAAGACCGCCTTGACCGCTTCCTGCCAGGACCATAGCGACAAGGGGAAGTAACTGAGCGGGCGGAAATCCGCGTTCAGCACCAGAGCCGGACAGTGATCGGGTGGTGGAGCCAATGGCCACTCCCTTATCTGAAACCGTTGTCTGGATCCCGGCACGCGACACGGGTGCGGCTTGTGCGCGGGGGCGTCTATGCTCCGCCCCGGCGGCCGGATCGCCGATCCGGGACAACCAAATACATAGTGGATCAAGGGGCCGGACTCAACATCTTGACCCGGTGCGGCCGAATTTCTTCACCGATGTGTAACCTTTTTTGCACTGTGGACATGCCCGGAAAGGCGGCAGACCGCCATCCGGACCTTCGCGCGGGGGCTGTGACATCGACAACGATATCGGCAGAAAGTCCGGCCGCTTCCCTTGCACGCTTACCCCTCGTTAACCATGACGGCGCCATGGTGGGTCTCGTTGATCCAAGCTGATCCCGCCGGTTCGAACCGGCCGGAAGCGACCCCGAGGAAAGTCCGCCATGACCGCCGTCATCATCGACCTCGCCCAGAAGCGCCGTGAACGCGAGGAGCGTGAGCGCCAGATCCGCATCGACGCGTTCGACCGCGAACTGCGTCGCCGTCTGGCGCTGTATCTGGAAGGCGAGGAGATCCCGGTCGAGCCGATCCGCGACAATCCTTATATTTAAGTCCCGCCTTCCCGACAGATCCGCCGCCCGGTCCGGCGCGCGATCCGCTATAAGGCGGGGATGAGCGATCTCGTCACCCGCTTCGCCCCCAGCCCCACCGGGCACCTGCATCTGGGCCATGCCCATTCCGCGCTGTTCGGCTGGACCACCGCCCGCAGCGCCGCCCGTAGCGTCGCCGGCCGCTTCCTGTTGCGGATCGAGGACATCGATCCCAACCGCTGCCGCCCCGAGTACGAGCGCGACCTGATCGAGGATCTGGCGTGGCTCGGTCTCGACTGGGACGGCCCGATCCGGCGGCAGTCCGATCATTTCGACGATTTCCGCGCAGCGCTGGCCCGGCTCGGGTCGCTGGGCGTGCTCTATCCCTGTTTCTGCACCCGCAAGGACATCGCCGCCGAGATCGCGCGGGCCGGTGCGGCGCCTCATGGCCCGGACGGGCCGCTTTATCCCGGCACCTGCCGTCATCGGTCGGCCGATGAGCGCGCGGAGCGGATCGGTCGTGGCGACAGCTGGGCGCTGCGACTCGACGTGGAGGCCGCCCGGCGGCTGACCGGGCCGCTGCGCTGGCACGACCGGGCGCGGGGCTGGCAGGATGCGACGCCGGAACTGCTGGGCGACGTGGTGCTGGCGCGCAAGGACACGCCGACCAGCTATCATCTCAGCGTCACCGTCGACGACCATCTGCAGGGCGTGACCCTGGTCACCCGCGGCGAGGACCTGTTCTTCGCCACCCACCTGCACCGGCTGCTGCAGGCGCTGCTGGGCTACGATCCGCCGGACCATCACCATCACGGCCTGCTGCGGAACGCGGCGGGCGAACGGCTGGCCAAGCGTGACCGCGCCCAGTCTCTGCGCTCGCTCCGCGACGAAGGCCGCAGCCCGGCCGAGGTGCGGGCGTTGGCGGGGTTTCCGGACCGGACTTGAATACCAGGGCTCACCCCATCTGCGCCACCGGCAGGGCGGGGGAGCGGACGGCCTGCCCGGCGGGGCCGCGCAGGGCATCCGGCGTCAGGCTCTCCTTGCCCAGCAGGGCTTCGGCCGCCAGCCGACCGGAGATGACGCAGGCCTCGACGCCGGGACCGGGAAAGACGCCGGCGCCGGTCAGGCACAGGCCGGGGATCGGGCTGCGGCGGGTCAGCCGTTTGTGGTCTGGGGCAATGCCGTAGATGCTACCGTCGCTGGTGTGGGCATAGCGGGCGAAGGTGGCGGCGCTGGCCTCCTGCCGGGTGGTGATGTGACGCTCAAGGTCGGGGATCAGGCGGGCGGCGGCGGCGATCATCGCGTCGCCCTCCGCCCGCTTGCGTGCCTTGTAGGCGGGGTCGGCGCGGTTCCAGCCGGCATCGGCCGGGGCCAGCCGAAGCAGGCTCACCGCGGCGTGGCCGGCGGGGGCAAGGCTGCGGTCGTGGGTGGAGGGGACAGAGATGGCCATGCCGAATCCGGCGCCATCGGACGGCAGGAAGGTCATCGCCGGCAGGTCGGGGACGATGTCCAGCCCCAGCGTGACCATGAAGGCGGAGGTCGAGGGACGCAGCGCCGCGCAGCGGGCGGCGTAGGCGGCCGGCAGATGCTCCGCCCCCACCAGTTCCAGCATGGTCCGCCGCACGTCGGCGTTGGAGATCACGGCGGGGGCGCGGATGACACGGCCATCAGCGGTTTCCACCCCGGCGGCGCGGCCGTTTTCGATCAGAATGCGGCTGACGGGGGTGCGAAGGCGGACTTCGCCGCCGTCGGCGCGGATCGACTGGGCCAGCGCGTCGGCCAGCGCCTGCGACCCGCCGGCGGGATAGCGGCCGCCGGAGAACCAGTAGCCGAAGATCGGCGCCATCTGGCCGGCGGTCAGCAGTTCCGCCCGGTCGCTGAGATAGCCGGTCAGCACGGTCAGCAGGCGCTGGCCGGCGCGGTCGGGGATGTAGTGGTCCAGCATCTCCTGAAAGGGGCGGCTCATCCAGCGGAAGGCATGCGGACAGTCCGCCACGTAGCGGCGCATCGCCGCCACCGAATCGGGAATGTTGGGCAGGCCGCGCTCGGCGCAGCCGCGATACATCTCGTCATGGATCGCCCGCATCTCCGCCAGGAAGGCGGCGGCGCCGGTGGCGCTGGGCGGGTGGTCGGCGGCGATCTGGGTTGCCAGTCCGTCGGCATCATCGGCCAGTTGGAGCAACTTGCCGTTCATCACCACGCCGCGATTCACCGGTTGCCACTCCACCCGGTCGCGGACGCCGAGCGTACGCAGCAGATGATCGACCGGGCCGCCGGGTTGGGCGCCGCTGATGTCGTGGACGCCGGCATCGAAGACGTAGCGGAAGGGATCGGCCCCCGCTTCGCCGCGGTTGCGGGCCTTGACCGTCCAACTGGTGCAGAAGCCGCCGGGGCGGTCATGCGCCTCCAGAACCGTGACCCGCGCCCCGGCCCGCGCCAGCAGCGCCGCCGCCGTCAGCCCGCCGATGCCGGAGCCGACCACCACCACGTCGCGTTCACTGGGGGCGGTGCGCGTCCGGTTCAGGATCGCCGGAGCCGGCCAGGGGTGCGGGTCGAATTCGCTGAGCCGGCGGCGCATTCCCATCGTGACCAGCCAGGTCGGCAGCAGCCGGTTGGCGACCATGCCCAGCGCGCTGGCGCCGATGGAGAGCGGGGCTTCCCAGCCGGGCAGGGCGGCGAAGCCGAGCCCGCCGACCAGGAACAGCACGCCCCACACCGCCGTCATCAGCCGGTTGACGGCGACGAACTGCGGCAGGTGCCAATACTCGCGGGGCCAGTCGTCGCGGGCATATTGCAGGGTGAAGGGGCTGCCGACGGCGATGCTGCCGAAGGCCATGGCCGACAGCGCCAGATGGATGACGAAGCCCAGATTGTGGACCGGCCAGTCCCAGCCCAGCGGTGCGCAGAGCGGCAGGGCGGCGAAGAAGGCGGCGGCGACCAGTTCCGGCGCCTTGTAGGAGCCGCGCAGCCGGTCGAGGACGCAGAGGGCGAGACTGGCCGCCAGCGCCGTCAGCGAGGCCGGCAACAGTCCGGCGAGCGGCAGGACGGCGCCGAACAGCAGCCATGGGGAAAATCCCAGCAGGATGCGAAGTGCGATGGGAAGTTTGCGGAGGGTGCTCATCGGAATGGTGCCTTCGCGGGGGATGCGGATTGCGAAGGACCATGGTCGGCAGGCAGGTGTACGTGCCAGCGCAGGTGCGCGGGGAGCAGGGGCGGCTTCGTGAAGTGCGGCGTACGGCGGTTTGCGATGCGTGAAGTGCGGGGGCGTACGGCGGTGTACGTCCCAGGCGCGGGACCGCTGTTACAGCGGCCGCCGTGCCTTCAGCGCCGCGGTCAGCGTGCCGTCGTCGAGATAATCCAGTTCGCCGCCGACGGGGACGCCGTGGGCGAGACGGGAGACCGAGACGTCGGAGTCGGTCAGCCGGTCGGTCACCACATGGGCTGTGGTCTGGCCGTCGACGGTGGCGTTGAGCGCCAGGATGATCTCGCGCACCGCCGGGTCCTTGGCGCGTTCGGCGAGGCCGGCGATGTTGAGGTCGTCGGGGCCGACACCCTGCAGGGCCGACAGCAGGCCGCCCAGCACATGGTAGGTGCCGCGGAAGGCGCGGGTGCGTTCCAGTGCCCACAGGTCGCCGGCATCCTCCACCACGCAGATGACCGAACGGTCGCGGGTGGGGTCGGAGCAGATGGTGCAGGGGTCGCGGCTGTCCAGGTTGCCGCAGATGGAGCAGGCGCGGATCGACTCGCCGGCCGCCGCCATCGCCTCCGACAACGGCACCAGCAGGCTGTCCCGCCGCTTCATCAGATGCAGTGCCGCCCGCCGCGCCGACCGGGGACCGAGTCCCGGCAGCTTGGACAGCAACTGGATCAGGCGTTCGATTTCAGGTCCGATCATTCACTTGGCGGCCGACACATAACTCCCTCTCCCGCCCCGGGAGAGGGAAGGGGCCCATGGCGTCAGCCATGGGAAGGGTGAGGGGTGATGCGAGGATCAGGGGATCCATGTCCGGATCACCCTTCACCCTCCCCGCCTTCGGCGGGTCCCCTTCCTCTCCCGGGGCGGGAGAGGGCAAGAAATCAGAACGGCAGCTTCATGCCGGGGGGCAGCTTCAGGCCGCCCATCATCTTCGAGGTTTCCTCGGCGACGTGCTGTTCGACCTTCTTCTTGGCGTCGTTGAAGGCGGCGACGATCAGGTCCTCCAGCACCTCGACGTCCTCGGGATCGACGACGGACTTGTCGAGCTTGACCTTCTTCATCTCGCTCTTGCCGTTGACGGTCACGACGACCATGCCGGCGGCGCTCTGGCCGGTCACTTCGACCTGCTCCAGGCTCGCCTGCATTTCCTGCATCTTGGCCTGCATCTGCTGGGCCTGCTTCATCATGTTGCCGATATTCTTCATCGGTCAGTACTCTCCTTCGTCGTCGAGGGGGTAATAGACCCCATCGTCCTGCTGCTGAACCATGAAATCGGGTGTCTCGCCGTCATCCGCAACCGCCGCGCTCTCCGCCGCGGCAACTTCGGCGAGGTCGCGGACGTCGATGATCTTTGCGCCGCTGAAGGCGTCTAGCACGGCGCGCACCACCGGGTTGGCCTGCGCCTCCGCCCAGGCGCGGTGCTTTTCGGCCTGATCCTGCTCCGCCAGCGTCGGCTGTGCCGGGCCTTCGGACAAGGCGACGATCCAGCGATGGCCGGTCCATTCGGTCAGGAACTGCCCGACCTTGGCCGGCAGGGTCGGCGGGGCGGCGGGGCGGAGCTTCAGCTCCAGCCGGCCCGGCTCCATACGGACCAGCTGGACCGTCTCCATCAGATAGCCGTAGAGCGCGCCCTCGCGCCGGTCGGAGAACAGCTGTACCAGCGCACGGAAATCGTGCGGCATCGGCGACAGCTCCTCGCCGGCCGCAATGGGGGCCGGAGTGGCGGCGGGGGCGGGGGCCGCCTGCGCCATCGGGGCGCTTTGCGGCTGGGCCGAGCCCATGGAGCGGGCCACGGCGTGTGTAGACTGGCTGGCGACCGCGACCGGGCCGCCGCCACCGCCGGGGCCGCGGCCCATCGGCGCGCCGCCTCCGGCATTGGCTCCACCGTTGCCCTGTTGGGCCTGGAACTGGCGGATCAGCTCGCCCGGCGTCGGCAGGTCGGCGGCGTAGGACAGGCGGACGATCACCATCTCCAGCGCCTGTTGCGGCACCGGGGCGGCCTGCACCTCGTTCAGCCCCTTCAACAGAAGCTGCCACGCGCGGGTCAGCGCCGGCATGCCGAGCTTGGCCGACAGGAAGGAACCGCGCGTGCGCTCCGCCTCCGGCAGGGACGGGTCGTTGGCACTGTCGGGCACCACCTTCAGGCGGGTCAGATTGTGGACGAGGTCCAGCAGGTCCTGCAGGATCACCACCGGATCCGCACCGACACGGTGCAGGTCGGCCAGGATGTCCATCGCCTCGGCCGGGCGGGCGGAGACGGCGGCCTCGAACAGGTCGATGACGCGGGTGCGGTCGGCCAGACCCAGCATGTCGCGCACCTGCTGCGCGGTGACGGTGCCGGCGGCCAGCGCGATGGCCTGATCGAGCAGCGACAGCCCGTCGCGCACCGACCCGTCGGCGGCCCGCGCGATCAGGGCGGCGGCATCGCCCTCGATCTCCGCGCCTTCCATGGCGGTGATGCGGGTGAAATGCTCCTTCAGCACCTGGGCGTCGACGCGGCGCAGGTCGAAGCGCTGGCAGCGCGACAGCACCGTGACCGGGACCTTGCGGATCTCGGTGGTGGCGAAGACGAACTTCACATGGCTCGGCGGTTCCTCAAGCGTCTTCAGGAGCGCGTTGAACGCGCTCTTCGACAGCATGTGGACTTCGTCGATGATGTAGAGCTTGTAGCGGGCCGAGACGGGCGAGTAGCGCACGCCGTCGATGATCTCGCGGATGTCGTCGACGCCGGTGTGGCTGGCGGCGTCCATTTCCATCACGTCGACGTGGCGGTCTTCCGCGATGGCGCGGCAGTTGTCGCAGACGCCGCAGGGGCTGACCGTCGGCCCGCCGGTGCCGTCCGGGCCGGTGCAGTTCAGCGCGCGGGCGATGATGCGGGCGGTGGTGGTCTTGCCGACGCCGCGCACCCCGGTCAGCATGAAGGCCTGGGCGATGCGGCCGGACTGGATGGCGTTGGTCAGGGTGCGGACCAGCGCGTCCTGGCCGATCAGCTCGTCGAAGGTCTTCGGCCGGTATTTGCGCGCCAGCACCCGGTAAGCCTGCCCGGTGGCGGGAGCGGAAGCGGCGGTGATTTCGGCGCCAGAAACGGCAGTTGTATCGGTCACGCGGCTGGCCTGTCGAAACGACGGGAGGGGAATTTCGGGCCGCAGGATAGCGTCCCGGCGCCGCGCTGTCGCCGTCTGTTTCGTGCTGGCAATTTTCGGGAAGGGTGGGAGACTGGACGAACGACCCGAGCCGTAACTCGTTGCGGCTGCTTCCTTCCGGACCTGACCGGGTTGGCGAGGGACTCGTCCGACGCCAGCCTCCCGCGGCTGTTATGGAGATTCGTGCGGGCGGATGCAAGGGGAAACGGTTCGTGTGCGCGGGCGTCGTCGGTTTCCAAGCTGGACTATTGACGATTATTTTTTGGACCATAAATTATGGTTCTCTGCATAATTGGTCCTAGTGAGGCCGCCCGTGTCGTCCGCCCCCACCTCCGCAGCTGCGCAGAAGTTCCTGTTCCACCGGCCGAAGCTGGCGGCGTCGCTGGCAGACATCGTGACCGGGGATGCGCCGATCGGGGCGGAGCCGACGCTGTGCCTGGCGGCGCCGCGGCGGACCGGGAAGAGCACCTTCCTGCGCCACGACCTGGGGCCGGAGTTGGAGAATCGGGGCATTCTGGCGGTCTATGTCGATCTGTGGTCGGACATGGCGGCCGATCCCGCCCATCTGATCGCGGAGGCGCTGAAGGCCGAGCTTCGCCGCGCCGACAGCCTGCCGGTGAAGGCGGCGCGGGCGGTTGGACTCAGCAAATTGGGCGTGGGCGGCGTCTCGGTCGATATCGA
Source organism: Azospirillum oryzae (assembly GCF_008364795.1). Taxonomy (GTDB): domain Bacteria; phylum Pseudomonadota; class Alphaproteobacteria; order Azospirillales; family Azospirillaceae; genus Azospirillum; species Azospirillum oryzae. Next base: position 223,046 of record NZ_VTTM01000002.1, read on the forward strand.
CAGGATCGGGCAGGCGCAGGGCACCACGCTGGCCGACGCGCTGGAGGCCCTGCTGGAACGCACGCACAAGCGGATCGCCCTGCTGGTGGATGAAGCGCAGCACGCGCTGACGACCGAAGCTGGGCTGAATGCCATGTTCGCGCTGAAGGCGGCGCGCGACCGGCTGAACACCAGGGATGATGCCCGCGACGGCCCGAACCTGATGATCGTGCTGACCGGATCCCACCGCGACAAGCTGAGCCGACTGGTGCTGAACCGCGACCAGCCCTTTTTCGGGACGAGCGTGCGCAGCTTCCCGCTGCTCGACCGCACCTATACCGATGCCTATACGGCCTGGATCAACGCCCGGCTGGCCGAAGGCAACCGGTTCGATGCCGACGATGTTTTCGCGGCCTTCGACGCGGTGGGGCGGCAGCCGGAAACCCTCATGCGGATTTTGTCGGACGCGGCGTTGCTGGTCGGCGATGCCGGCGAGTTGAAACGGGCGCTGGCGGACGGGGCGACCGGGCTGCGCCAGCGGGTGTGGGACGATTACGAGAATCTATGGTCTGGGCTGACGCCGTTGCAGCAGGCGGTTGTCGAACGGCTGGCGGTGGAGGGGCCGCAATCCGCCCCCTTTTCCGCCCCGGCGTTGCAAGCCTATGCCGATGCGGTCGGCGAAGCGGTCGAGCCGCCTTCCGTGCAGACAGCCATCGAGGCATTGCGGCAGAAGAACATCCTGTGGCGGTCGGCGCGCGGGCAATATGCGCTCGACGACCAAGGGATGGCGGACTGGCTGAAGGTGAGGGCGGAACGGGCTGGGCAGGGATGAGAAAGCAAAAAGGCTCCGGGCCGAAACCCGGAGCCTTTCGCCTCTGCGATCCCGTGGAACCGCTTACTTCTTCAGCGCCGCCACACCCGGCAGTTCCTTGCCTTCCAGCCATTCCAGGAAGGCGCCGCCGGCGGCGGACACGTAGGTGAACTTGTCCTCGGCACCGGCATGGGCCAGCGCCGCGACGGTGTCGCCGCCGCCGGCGACCGACAGCAGGCCGCCCGATTCGGTGCGGGCCGCGACCAGACCGGCCACCGCGTTGGTGCCGGCGTCGAAGGGCTGGATTTCGAAGGCGCCGAGCGGGCCGTTCCAGACGATGGTCTTGGCGCCCTGCAGCTTCACGCCCAGGAACTCGACGGTGGCCGGGCCGATGTCGAGAGCCATCTCGTCGGAACCGATGGCGTCGAAGGCGACGACGCGGTTGGCGGCGCCGGCCTTGAACTCCTTGGCGACGACGAAGTCCTTCGGCAGCAGGATCTCGCAGTTGGCTTCCTTGGCGGTCGCCATGATGGCGCGGGCCTGATCGGCCATGTCCTTCTCGCACAGCGAGGCGCCGACGTCGGTGCCCTGGGCGAACAGGAAGGTGTTGGCCATGCCGCCGCCCAACACCAGCAGGTCCACCTTGCGGACCATGTTGCCGAGCAGTTCCAGCTTGGTGGAGATCTTGGCGCCGCCGACGACGGCGGCGACCGGGCGCTCCGGCTTCTCCAGCGCGAGCGTCAGGGCCTTCAGCTCGGCTTCCATCAGGCGGCCGGCGGCGCTGGGCAGCAGGCGGGCGACACCCTCGGTCGAGGCATGGGCGCGGTGGGCGGCGGAGAAGGCGTCATTGACGTAGAGGTCGCCCAGCTCGGCCATCTGCTTGGCGAAAGCCGGGTCGTTCTTTTCCTCTTCGGCGTGGAAACGGGTGTTCTCCAGCAGCACGATGGCGCCGTCATGCACCTTGGCGATGGCTTCCTTGGCCTTGTCGCCGACGCAATCCTCGGCGAAGGCGACCTTCTGGCCGACGGCGGTGCTGAGCGCGTCCAGCACGTTGCGCAGCGAGTTCTTGGCGTCCGGGCCGTTCTTCGGGCGACCGAAATGCGACAGGACCACGACCTTGGCGCCCTTGGAGGACAGCTCCTTCAAGGTGGGGGCGAGGCGGTCGATGCGGGTGGTGTCGGACACCTTGCCGTCCTGCATCGGAACGTTCAGGTCGGCGCGGACCAGCACCGTCTTGCCGCTCACCTCGAGGTCGTCGATCGTGTTGAAATCGGTCATCTTCACACTTCCCCAATTATGGCCCCTCCCCAACGGGGACAGGCCGTTTCAGTTTGCGGGAACCCAACCACAGGCCTGCACGCTTTGCAACGCCCCAGGGGTGGGGTGAAATGGGGCATAATGACCCTGCAACCGCATGTTTAACGCTTCGTTCCGGTTATCTCGGAACGGACCGGATGCAGGGGCGGGAGTACCGCAATCGCAGGCTCCTGCAACATTTCCGTAACTTGACCCTGTCCATAGGCTGTGCAAACACCCAACTGTAGGCCAATGGGCCGCAAAACGGGGGTTGAAGCGCAGGCGATGGCTGAGGCCGAGATCAACCGCGAGACGGAACTGAAGCTGGCGGCGAAGCCGGAAGACTTCGACAGGCTGCGCGCCGCTTCCGCCATCGCAGACCGGACGGCTGGGCCGGCGGTGACGCGGACCCTGGAAAGCACCTATTACGACACCGAGGACCGCCGGCTCGCCGCGCGCAAGGTGACGCTGCGGGTGCGCAAGACCGGCGACGGCTATGTCCAGACGGTCAAGTCCGCGCCGGACGAGGACGGGCTGGGGCGCGGCGAGTGGGAATGCGCGGTGACCTCCGCCGCCCCCGACCTGACGCTGATCGCCGACGGCGCCGCCATCGAGCTGCTGGGGTCGCTCAGCGACTCGGAATTGCGGCCGGTCTTCACCTCCATCGTCGAACGGACCACGCAGGACGTGACGCTGGGCGACGGCGACGATGCGGCCCTGATCGAGGTCGCCTTCGACCGCGGCCGGATCGAACTGCCCGACGGCCGGTCGCGCGACCTGTGCGAGGTCGAACTCGAACTGAAAAGCGGCACACCCGCCGCGCTCTACGATCTGGCGCAGGAGCTGACCAAGTCCGCCCCGCTGCGGCTGGAGATGCGGACCAAGGCGGAACGCGGCCATGCGCTGGCGAACGGCGCCGCCGACAAGGCGCTGAAGGCGGAAAAGCTGCTGCTCGACCCCGAGACGACGGTGGAGGGGGCGGTCGCCCGCATCGTCCGCGCCTGCCTCGCCCACATGGTGGCGAACGAGGCGGTGACGCTGGCCGGCGAGGATCCGGAGGGCGTGCACCAGATGCGCGTCGCGCTGCGCCGGCTGCGCTCGGCCACCGCGCTGTTCCGGCCCTTCATTCCGGCCGCGCAATATCTGTGGCTGGTCGGCGAGATCAAGTGGCTGGCCGGCAGCCTGGGGCCGGCGCGCGACTGGGACGTGTTCGGCGAGGAGCTGCTGGCGCCGGTGCGCGACGCCTTCCACAAGGCCGACGGCCATGGACGCTCGGCGGTGGAGGATCTCGACACGCTGGCGGCGGCGGCCGAGGCCAAGCGGCTGCGCGCCTATGAGGGCGTGCGCGAGGCGATCCGGTCCGAGCGCTATACCGCCTTCCTGCTGGGCGTCGGCAGCTGGGTGGAGAAGCGCGGCTGGCGCGACCAGCCGGTCAGCGAGGAATCGGTGCGGCTGTTCCAGCCGGTGATCGGGCTGGCCGACCATCTGCTGAACAAGCGCCACAAGAAGGCCAAGCGGGCCGGCCACGGCTTCGCCCATCTGCCGGTGGCCCAGCGCCACCAGCTGCGCATCGCCTTGAAGAAGCTGCGCTATGCCGTGGAGTTCTTCCGCAGCCTGTATGACGACAAGCCGGTGCGCCGCTACATCCAGCAGCTCGCCGCCTTCCAGGATGCGCTGGGGCATCTGAACGACGTGGCGACGGCGACCCGGCTTCTGCACGAACTGCACGACGACGGCAGCCGGTCTGCCCCCGGCGAGCCGCGCGCTGCCGGCATCGTCATCGGCTGGCACGCCCGCGGGGTGGCCGACACCGAGGCGGCGCTGGTGGCCCTGTGGCATGATTTCATCGACACCAAGCATTTCTGGTCGAAGCCGGACGCCGCGGTGTAGAGTCCACGGCCATGCTCACGATCCTCGTCGCCAACATCAAGGGCGGCTGCGGCAAGACGACCGTCGCCACCCACCTCGCCGCCGCGTCCGCCGCGGCGGGCCTGCCCACCGTGCTGGCCGACGTCGACCGTCAGCGCTCCTCGCTCGGCTGGCTGGAGCGCCGGCCGGAGAAGGCGCCGCCGCTGGTCGGGCTGGACTGGGCCAAGGATTTCACCGACACGCCGCGCGGCACCAAGCGGCTGGTCATCGACGCGCCCGCCGCGCTGAAGACCAGGCAGATCGAGGATCTGGTGAAGATGGCCGACATCGTCGTGCTGCCGGTGCTGCCCGGCGCCTTCGACGAGCAGGCGACCCAGCGTTTCCTCACCAAGCTGGACGAGCTGAAGCGGATCGCCAAGAAGAAGACCATTGTGGCGGTGGTCGGCAACCGCATGCGCGCCCGCACCAAGGCCGCCGACCGGTTGGACCGCTTCCTGGGCGGCATCGGCCATCAGGTGGTGACCCGGCTGCGCGACAGCCAGATCTATGCCGATGCGGCGGAAAGCGGTCTCAGCCTGTTCGACATGCCGGGCAAGCGCGCCGCCGAGCATCGCGGCGACTGGCAGCCGCTGCTGAGCTACATCGACGAGGTTTGAAGTGGGGTGGGTGCCCCCCTACACCCGCACCACCATGAACAGCCATTGGGTCGGGATCAGCGCGCTGCCGCTGGAGTGCTCGGGATAGGCGGTTTCCAGCCGGCGGCGGTAGGCGGCGAGGAAGCGGTCGAGTTCGGGGCCGGTCAGGCGGTCCATCACCGGGACCAGCTCCGCCTGATGCAGCCATTGCAGCAGCGGCACGTCGCCGTCCAGCGCGTGGAAATACTCGGTCTCCCACAGATCGATGGCGGTGGCCTGGGGGCTGAGCCAGTCGTAATAATCCTGCGGGCCATAGCTCCGGCCACCGATTGATTGGGCGGCGGGCCAGGCGCCGTGCAGCCGGTCGGACCAGGGGCCGTCGGCAGCGGTTTCCAGCAGCAGGCGGTGGGCGGTCTGGTCCTGCGGGCGGGGCAGGGCGACGGCGAGCACCCCACCGGGGCCGAGCGCTTGCAGCAGGTCGGGGAACAGCCGCTCGTGCCCGGCGACATGCTGCAGCCCACCCGCGGAGATGACGAGATCCGCGGGCCAGTGCGGGCGCCAGACGGTCAGGTCGGCCTGCTGGTAGCGCACGCGCGACGGCGTGTCGGCCGCCCAGCGCAGCATCGCCGGGGACTGGTCCACCGCCAGCACGTCGGCCAGCGGCCAGCGCGTCGCCAGCAGCCGGGACAGCTGACCGGCACCGCAGCCGAGATCGACGATGGTGTTCGGAGCCAGGGAGAAGGGAAGCGCCGCCGTCAGGTCCATGACGGGACGACGGCGCAGGACGTCAATCGTCGCGAAGGCGTTGGGGTCCCATGTCATAGAGCATGTCATGCGGCACCCGCTCTGTTAGGCGCCTGCCCCTCCGGGAAGATCTCCCGGTCATCGCGTTCAGTCGTCCGTGAGGACGGGTCAGTGGGCGGAGCCCATGCGGTCGAAATAGCGGCCGATCGACGCGAAGATGAAGAGCACGCAGCCGAGGAAAACGATCAGACCGCCGGCCGCGAAGGCTTCGTCCGCCGCGCGCGAAGAGGCGAGCAGGCCGACGAAGGCCATGATGCCGGCGAGGATGGGGTTGATCCAGAAGGAGAAGGCTTTCACGTCCCGGAGTCCTTTCAGAACAAGGCGTTGTCAGGGTGGAAGCGCCCGCCTCCCGCCCCGCCGGGCTGCCCGCGAACGCTTCGCTGTTGAAGGAATTCTGCGGGAGGGAGCCCGCGGAATCAATGCGACACAAACGACTTGTGCCCTGCAACAGCTACAGGGCCGGTGTCCGCATTGCATTGCGGTATGTCAAGGGCGAAGGCCGTTCCGGCGGCATTGCTCTCCACCAGCCGCAGTTCCCCGCCATGGGCGCGCAGCACCTCGCGCGCGATGGCGAGGCCGAGGCCGATCCCGCCGGCCCGCGCCGATCCGGCGAAGGGCTGGAACAGGTTTTCCCGCGCCCGCGGGGCGAGGCCGGGGCCGTTGTCGGCGATGGTCAGGGTCAGCGCGCCTGCGCGCCCGCTCCGGGCGGAGAGGCGCACCCGGTCGGCGCCGGCCTGCACCGCGTTGCGGCCGAGATTGACCAGGGCGCGGCCCAGCTGGGCGGCATCGACCTGGGCCAGGGTGCCGGCGGGGATGTCGTTGATCCACTCCGCCTCCACCCGGCCGCCGTCGGGACGGGCGGTGGCGAGCACCTCGGCCCCCGCCTCCTCGGCCAGCCGGTGCAGGTCGGTGGGCGCGGGGGTGAGCGGCAGGACGCCGTCGCGGGTGAAGGACAGGGTCTGGCTGCACAGTTCCACCGCGCGGTCGAGCGAGGCGACCAGCCGCGGCGTCACCCGCCGCACTTCCGGATCGGCGCTCTCGGTCAGCCGCTCCGACAGGAGGGAGGCGGTGGAGAGGATGCCGCGCAGGTCGTGGTTGATCTTCGCCACCGCGGTGCCGAGCGTGGCGAGCCGCTCGCGCTGGCGCAGCGCCGCGCGCACCGTGCCCTGCATGGCGGCAAGCTCGCGCTCCGCCACGCCGATCTCGTCGCTGCGGCTGCCGGGCACCAGCGGCGGGGCGCCGTCGGGATCGCGGCGGAAGGCGACGACCTCGGCGGTCAGCCGGCGCATCGGCCGCACCAGCAGGGCATGCAGCGTGACATAGACGAGGATCGCCGCGATCAGCGAGATGGCGACCGACACCGCCAGGATGCGCCGGGAGAAGTCGAGCATGGCGTCGATCAGCGGCCGTTCGTCCATCGTCACCTCGACGCGCTGGGCCGGGTCGTTGGGCGAGCGGTCGATCACCCGGATCACCCGGTCGCGCCGCGGCCCGAGAGCACCTCCCAGCGCGCCCTCCAGGGCTCCCTCCAGGGCGAGCCACAGGGCGTTGCCGGCATCGACGAACTGCATGCCCATGCCGGTGCCGCGCAGGTCGTACACCGCATCGACCCGCGGCGGCATCGGACTGGACAGCATGTAGACGCGGGCGCCGGGTTGGATCAGGTCGATGACGTGGGTGCCGGTATAGGCCAGCAGCTTCGCCTGCAACTCCTTCGTCACCATCAGGTCGGGCGCGGCCTCCACCGACAATGCCGCGATGTGGGCGGCGGCCAGCCGCTCCTCCAGGTAGCTCATGCGGAAACGGGCGATGGAGGGGGCGTAGATCAGCACCTCCGCCAGCAGCACGAACAGGATGGTGAGCAGCAGCAGCTTGGCAGACAGGCTGGTCGCGACGGTAGGACGGGACATGCGGGGGACCAGCGGGAATGGGAGAGGGGGTGTTGCCGGAACGCCATCGTACGACGGTGACAAACGAGCGTCACCAGTTCGGAGGCCCCGATCCGCTGGCGTTACCGCTTTGGCATTGGTAAGACAGGCGCCATGAGCGACCTTGCCCGTCACATCGACACCCTGTCGCGCGCCAACGTGCTGTGCCTTGGCGACGTGATGCTCGACCGTTTCGTCTATGGTTCGGTGGACCGGGTGTCGCCCGAGGCGCCGATCCCCGTCCTGCGCGTGGACCGCGAAGTGCCCAAGCTGGGCGGCGCCGGCAACGTCGCCGCCAATCTGGTGGCGCTGGAGGCGGATTGCCGCTTCGTCTCGGTGGTCGGGCGCGACGGCATCGGCGGCGACCTCTTGGCCCTGCTGCGGCGCGAGGGCGTCAGCGACGGCGCCATCGTGATGGAGGATGGGCGGCAGACCACGGTCAAGACCCGTTTCATTGCCGGCCAGCAGCAGCTTCTGCGCACCGACATCGAGACGGTGGTGCCGATCACCGTCGCCGACCGCGTGCTGGAGCGCGTGCGCGACCTGCTGCCCGAGGTGGGCGGCGTCATCCTGTCCGATTACGGCAAGGGCGTGCTGACCGACGAGCTGGTGGTGGCGGTGATCGCCGCCGCGCGGGAGGCCGGGCGCACCGTGGTGGTGGACCCGAAGGGGCGCGACTACCGCCGCTATCGCGGGGCCGACATCGTCACGCCCAACCGCAAGGAGCTGATGGAGGCCACCGGCCTGCCGGCCCGCACGGACGAGGAGGTGATCGCCGCCGCGCGTCACCTGATCGCCACCTGCGGCATCGGCGCCGTCGTCGCCACCCGCAGCGAACAGGGCATGTCGGTGGTGACGGCCGAGGACGCGGTGCATCTGCCGGCCGAAGCGCGCGAGGTGTTCGACGTGTCGGGCGCCGGCGACACGGTGGTGGCGACGCTGACCGCCGCGCTGTCGGTGGGGATCGATCTGGTCGATTCGGCGCGGCTGGCCAATCTGGCGGCCGGCATCGTGGTGGGCAAGGTCGGCACGGCGGTGGTCCGTTCGGCCGAACTGCTGTCCGGCCTGCACGAGCAGGAATGGCGCCACGGCGAGGAAAAGGTGCTGACCCGCGACGCCGCGGCGGAACGGGCGGAGCGCTGGCGGCTGCGCGGCAAGCGGGTGGGCTTCACCAACGGCTGTTTCGACCTGCTGCACCCCGGCCACATCTCGCTGCTGAAACAGGCCCGCGCGGCCTGCGACGTGCTGGTGGTCGGCCTGAACAGCGACGCATCGGTGAAGCGGCTGAAGGGCGACAGCCGTCCGGTGCAGAACGAGACGGCGCGCGCCACGGTGCTGGCGTCGCTGGGCTGCGTCGATCTGGTGGTGATCTTCGGCGAGGACACGCCGGAAATGCTGATCCACGCCCTGCGCCCCGACGTGCTGGTCAAGGGAGCGGACTACACCATCGCCACGGTGGTGGGGGCGGATTTCGTCCAGAGCTATGGCGGGAAAGTGGTGCTGGCCGAACTGGTCCAGGGCCAGAGCACGACCAACACCATCAAGCGCATGAAGAGCTGAGACAATCGGGCATGCATCGGCGGCGAACGTCGATTGTCGCTTGTAAACCGCCGATGCCTGCCCCATCTATGGATGGTCGACGTTGCTCTGGGCTTTGTTATTCTGATCCGTCACGCGGATCTGGGTCTCTTCCCCGAAGTGAAATTGATGCGCCTGCGCAAACTCGCGCGGCGCAACGCCAGGAAGGGAACTGACCCATGGCTATCGGAACCGTCAAGTTTTTCAACTCCACCAAGGGCTTCGGCTTCATTCAGCCGGAAGACGGCACGGCCGACGTGTTCGTCCACATCTCCGCCGTCGAGCGCGCCGGGATCAGCAACCTCGGCGAAGGCCAGAAGCTGTCCTTCGACGCGATCCGCGATCCGCGCCGCGGCAAGGTTGCGGCCGAGAACCTCCGCGCTCTCTGAGCGCAGCAGGTTCGAAGAGAAAGGGCGGCTCCGGCCGCCTTTTTTTGTACCCACCCCCTCGGTTGACGATGCCCGGTCCGACCGGCCCCCTGATCTTCCCGAGGATGATCTTCCCGAGGGCACGGGGAAATTCACGAAATGGATGGAAATGAACGGCTTTAAGAATGCAGGGCTTTCGGAGCGTCTGAGCGCCGCCGCCGGCGCGAAGAAGGCACTGCTGGACAAGTTCAAGGCGCAGCCCGGTGTGAACGATCCGATCTTCGCGGAGCGCGAAGAGGCCCGGCGCGCCGTCCGCGTGGCTCGTGAAGCCCGCGAGGCCGAACGCAATGCGGCGCGCGAAGCCCGCAAGGCTGCCGAACAGGAAGCGTTGCAGGCGGAACAGGCCGAGCGGGCCGCCCGCGAGGCGCTGGCCGCCCAGGAGATCGCCGAACAGGCCAAGCGCCAGGTGGCGACGGCAGCCGAGGCGAAGGCCGCTCGCGACGCCCGCTATGCGGCGCGCAAGGCCAGGAGCCGCTGACCCGCATCAAGGGATGCCGGGATCGACGTGACGCGCCGCTCCGGCCGTCAAACCAAAACAGCCATGGAGCCCGATGCGGTCGATCCGAACCGCATCAGGCTCCATGGCTGTTTTGTTGGTGGCTGTTCCGTCGTCGGCCTTGGAAGGATGGATTTCCAAGGCCGAGCCGAATGCCGACTTACATCTTCTTCTGGACGTTGTCGGCGCCCCGTTCGATGGCGCGGCCACCGGCCTGCACGTCCTGGCCGGCGCCCTCGACCGTGTTGCAGGCGGCCAGCGTGCTGCCCAGCAGCGTGCCGAGGACGGCGAGCAGGGCGAACTTCTTGACGGTGGTCATGGTGGTCTCCGTTGCGGTGGCAGTGTGATGCCGACTGGAACGCAAGCGGGGCCGTAAAGGTTTCCGCACTCGAAGGGGGAGGGGGCTTGCGCAAAGGTGGTGCCCTTCGCTTCGGCAGAGACATTCCGAAATCCGATTCCGGCCGCAACCCTGCACCCAGAGACGAAGTGTCCCGTTGCCACGGGGCGTGAGCGCGGGCATAAATCGCCCCGCGGAATATCTCGCGGCCCTCCCCGCTGGATGGGACGGCTTTTGGCAACGAGCAAGAATGGCGAAAGGAAAGCCTCTCATGGCTGAAAGCACTTTTGACGTCGTTGTGATCGGCGGCGGTCCCGGCGGGTATGTCTGCGCGATCCGCGCGGCGCAGCTCGGCTTCAAGGTTGCCTGCGTGGAAAAGCGCGGGACGCTGGGCGGCACCTGCCTGAACGTCGGCTGTATCCCGTCCAAGGCTCTGCTGGCGGCGTCGGAGAAGTTCGAGGAAGCGGCCCACGGCCTTGCCAAGTTCGGCATCAAGGTCGGCAGCGTCGACCTGGACCTGCCCGGCATGCTGGCCCACAAGGACAAGGTCGTTAAGGACAACGTCACCGGAATCGAGTTCCTGTTCAAGAAGAACAAGATCGCCTGGCTGAAGGGCGCGGGGAAGATCACCGCCGCGAACACCGTCGAGGTCGAGGGTGTCGGCACCATCACCGCGTCGAAGGCGATCGTCATCGCCACCGGGTCCGACGTGACCCCGCTGCCGGGCATCGCCATCGACGAGAAGCGCGTGGTGTCCTCCACCGGCGCCCTGTCGCTGCCGGAAGTGCCGAAGCATCTGGTCGTCATCGGCGGCGGCGTCATCGGCCTGGAACTGGGCTCCGTCTGGGGCCGCCTGGGCGCCAAGGTGACGGTGGTCGAATATCTCGACCGCGTGCTGCCGACCATGGACAACGAGCTGTCGAAGCAGGCCCAGCGCATCTTCGCCAAGCAGGGCATGGACTTCAAGCTGAGCACCAAGGTGACCGGCGCGTCGGTGACCGAGACCGGCGTGACCCTGACGGTCGAGCCCGCCGCCGGCGGCGAGGCGCAGACCATCGAGGCCGACGCCGTGCTGGTCGCCATCGGTCGCCGCCCCTACACCGAAGGCCTCGGCCTGGAGACGGTGGGCGTCGAGCTGGAGCGCGGCCGCGTCAAGATCGACGGCCATTTCCAGACCAATGTGCCGGGCATCTACGCCATCGGCGACGTGGTCGAAGGCCCGATGCTGGCCCACAAGGCCGAGGAAGAGGGCGTCGCGCTGGCCGAGCAGTTGGCCGGCCAGAAGAGCCACGTCAACCACGACCTCGTCCCCGGCGTCGTCTACACCTGGCCGGAAGTCGCCGCCGTCGGCAAGACCGAGGAGCAGCTGAAGGCTGCGGGCGTCGCCTACAAGTCGGGCAAGTTCCCGTTCACCGCCAACGGCCGCGCCCGTGCCGGCGGCAACACCGACGGTTTCGTGAAGATCCTGTCGGATGCCTCCACCGATCAGGTGCTGGGCGTCCACATGATCGGCCCGAACGTGTCGGAGATGATCGGCGAGCTGGTGCTGGCCATGGAGTTCAGCGCGTCCGCCGAAGACGTCGCCCGTACCTGCCACGCCCACCCGACCTTGTCGGAAGCGGTCAAGGAAGCGGCCCTGGCGGTGGACGGCCGTCCGCTGCACATCTGATCGGGCTTTTCACCTGAAATACTGGTGCCGAGCGCCCTCTCCCGCATGCGCGGGAGGGGGCGTTTCTTTATCAAATATTACCCTCAAGTATTAGAATGGAATCTCCTCATCAATATTATCTCTTATTGGATTCTCCTCGGCCACACCTCTTGCGGGAGTCTGGTTATTCTGTCGTATTGGTGGAGGGAGTGCTTTGGTTGGAGGGCTAAGTCTCAGTGTTGCGTGAGTCTCTGTTTCAATATCTTTCCCAATTATCTTAAGGATATTTGTGATCGCTGTTCCGCCATCGGCAAAAATTGTTGTCATTGCCCCTGCAGCCTGGGTTAATGTTACTAAAATTACAAAGCCCACGGCATAACTGAAGCGGGGCTTATTTAACTCTTCTTCAAAGTCAGATAGGGAAATTAGCAGGGACTTTTTCTTTTCATCCGAAAAATCTGAATCTTTGATTGAGGACCGGAGTCGATCAATGTAGTGCTTTATTTTAACTTTAGCGTTATCTGTGAGCAGTACAGATTTTTCTTTTGCACGACCTCGATTTTTAAATCTTATCCTGGCCGTCTCTTTTTTGACAGCTATAGAAAATCTTTGGAAAGTGTCATATCCATAATGATCCGGTTCGGCTGCAAGAATGGAAGATAGACCGCATACATTTGCGAGCCCAATCATAGTTGACACATAGTTAGTTCTAATTAGTTCATCAAAATCTTGACTTGAATTTTGGTCAATCAAAAGTGCCATTTTGTTTAGGCATATTCTATCTGCTTCGGCAAAAGCTTCCTCTGCATCTAGCGGAAGTGATTCATAATCCTCCGGAGACATAAGCTCATATCTGTCGACCACTTTATTATCCTCTCAAATTGGATCCGATATGATCTCAGCGTATCCGCGCCTTATATGCGGAGATTCAAAAAAATCACTGCTACATTACTGCCCCGCTAGCAGCGCGCGGGTGGCCGCATTTCGTGCCGGTGTCAGGTCACGCAGCACGTCCGAGTCGCGGACAAAGATGTCGATCTCGTAGCTGACGCGGTGGTCATATTGTGCGGCGAGCGCCGTGCCGCCGCCGAAGCTCCAGCGCGGTTTGTCCGGGAGCGACCGTAGCAGACGGAGGGCGTCCGCGAGCAATGCAGGCCAGCGTGAGGGCGGCCATTTCTTCGATCCAGGGGTGGTTTCGTCCATCGCTCATCCCCCATATACGCGCCGCGCGGTCCAGTTGGTCGAAATCCACCACCCCGGCCAGCACCAGATCGTGCAGCGCCTCGATGGACACCTCGTCGAACAGGGCCTCGATGTGCGGGCGCCAGCGCGGATCGGGGCACTCGGCGCCGAGGCAGTCGAGCAGCGTCGCCTCGTCCATCACAACCGGGCGGGGAGCGTTGATCGTGCCCAGCACGAGGGCGATGGCACGCCTCGCCCGCTCCGACAGCGCCACATCCGACATTTCCGCCTCCAATCACCGGCCCATAGTGTGGGGAGATGGCGGAGGGGCGTCAACATTGGGAGAAGCGGCAGACGGCAACAGGCTCCTCTGCCAGCCGGCAGGGGAGCCCTTTTGCACGTCGTCCTGTCGGATCACGCCGCGCGGATGGTCGACAGGAAGCCGTTCACCGCGCTGCGCAGGCGGCCGGCGTCGCCGGCGAGCTGGCCGGAGACCGACAGGACGGTCTCGGCGGAATGGCCGGCCTCGACCGCGGCACTGCGGACGTCGGCGATGGTCTTCGTCACCTCCTGGGTGCCGCTGGCGGCCTGCTGGACGTTGCGGGCGATCTCGGCGGTGGCGGAGCCCTGTTCCTCCACCGCGGCGGCGATGGCGGTGGAGATCTCGTCGATCTGGGCGATGATGCCGCCGATGCCCTTGATGGCGCTTGCCGTCTCGTCGGTGACGCGCTGCATGCCGGTGACGTGGCCGGCGATCTCCTCCGTCGCGCGGGCGGTCTGGCTGGCGAGGCTCTTCACCTCCTGCGCCACCACGGCGAAGCCCTTGCCGGCCTCTCCGGCGCGGGCGGCCTCGATGGTGGCGTTCAGCGCCAGCAGGTTGGTCTGGCTGGCGATGTCCTGGATCAGCTGCACCACCGTGCCGATCTTCTCCGCCGCCTCGGTCAGGCTGAGCACCTGTCCATTGGCCTGCTGGGCAGCCTCCACCGCCTCGCGGGCGATCTGGGCGGAGCGGTTGACCCGCTCGCCGATCTCCTGGATCGAGGAGGACAGCTGCTCGGTGGCGCTGGCGACGGTCTGCACGTTGCTGCTGGCATCCAGCGAGGCATTGGCGACCACGCCGGCCTGCTGGCTGGTCTGGGTCGCGGTGGCGGTCATCGTCTGGGCGGTGCCGGTCATCGACTGGGCGGCACGGTCGACGCCGTCCACCACATTCATCACCTGGGCTTCCAGGTTATCGGCGAGCTGCAGCATGGCCTTGCGACGCTCGGCGTCGGCCTTGGCCTGGTCCTCCGCCCGCTGGTCGATCATCCGCTTCAGGTCGGCCAGCATCTTGCGCAGGGCGTCGGCGAGCGCGCCGACCTCGTCGGCCTGCCGGATGTCCAGCGTCTGGTCGAAGCGGCCGGCGGCGATGCCTTCGGCGAAGCTGACGCTGGCGCGGATCGGACGGGCGATGCCGCCGGCGACCACCCACATCACCGCGACCGCGCCAAGCGCGACCAGGGCGCCGACGGTGATCTGCCACAGGATGTTGGAGTTGGCTCGTTCACCCAGATTGGCGGCGAGAGCCATGCTGTCGGCCAGCACGATGTCCTTCGGCACCTGGACCAGCACGGCCCACGGCTTCTGGGTGTTGCCGAGCGTGATCGGGGCGAAGCTGCGCAGCATGTTGGTGGAGGCTTCGATGTCGACATGCGGCTTGCCCGCCTGGACGCCCGCAAGATCGGCCTGCCACGAACTGTCGAAGGTGGAGATCGACTGGCCGATCAGGTCGGGCCGCGCGCTGTGGGCGACGATCAGCCCCATGTTGCTGATGATGACCACCTGGCTACGGCCGTCGAACACCGCGGCGCTGACCTTGGTCGACAGCTGCTGCACGAAGTCGAGGTTGAAGTCGGCGCCGGCCACGCCGCGGAATTTGCCGCCGATGACCACAGGCACCGACAGGGTCGCCAGGAACACCTGCTTGCCCTGCACGACATAGGGCAGGGGGTCGAGCACACTTTCGCGGCCATTCTCCTGCGGGCCGATGTACCAGCCGCCCTTCATCACGCCGTTGGGGTGACGGTCGCGGCTGTCATACTCGACCAGCGGCTGCATGGCGATGCGGCCGTTCTGGTCACGGTTCCAGTAGGGGATGAAGCGGCCGGTGGCGTCGGTGCCGGTTTCGCGGCGGTTGCGGAACTCCTCGTCCCGGCCATCGAGCGCGTCGGGCTCCCACGCCGAATAGGTGCCGTTGAACAGCGGGTTGTTTTTCAGAACCGACAGCAGGACGCCGTTGAAGGCCTCGCGCCGCTTTTCCGGCGGGACATGGCCGGGCAGCCCATCGTCGGCAAGGCTGGCGAAGCTGCCGGCCATCGTCCGGGCGGCGTTCAGCGCGGTGTCGAATTCCGAACGCAGCAGGCCCGCCTGGGTGGCCGCGAGATTCTGCAGGGATTCCGTCGTCTTGCTCTCGATGATCCGTTCGACGTTGTCGGTCACGAACTCGTTGCTGGAGCGCGTCGATAGGACGGCGAAGCCGACGAGCACCGCGACGGTGCCGGCCAGACACAAACCCGACAGCATCGCGATCTTCGATTGGATTGATTTTATTTGCATGATGTTCCCCCCGCGTGAATCGCTCGCTGGAGGGAACTGTGGAACTGGCCTGTTAACGAAAAGTGAAGTCTGGGTAAGGGTTGGGCGCTGGTCTTTGGTGCTAAAGTAGGATGCTCAGGCATTATTTCGGGAGAATTTGCATCCATCTTAGCCGATCACTTGAAATCGCCTAAACGTACTTTTATTATCAATGCTAAGACATATTATTGCAAGAGCGGGCTTGGCGCGCGAAGGCGTTGCCAACATCGGTGAGAGCGATCGGCATGAATACCCTGATATGCTTGCCTTGATTGCAGAGGCCGGTCCCGGTCAGCCCTTGCGCGCCCGAGGATGGGCGTTGCGGTACACGTTCATCAGCTGCTCGTTCTCGACGTCCGTGTAACGCTGGGTAGTGGAGAGCGAGGCGTGGCCGAGCAGGTCCTGGATGGCGCGCAGGTCGCCGCCGTCCGCCAAAAGATGGGTCGCGAAACTATGTCGCAGGGCGTGCGGCGTCGCGCTGTCGGGCATTCCCATCAGGGCGCGCAGCTTCTGCATCTGGTGCTGGGCGACGCTGGCGTTCAGCCGGCCGCCGCGGGTGCCGACGAACAGCGGGCCATCCGGCGCCAGCGTGAAGGGGCACGACTCGATATAGGCGCGCACCGCCTCCGTCACCGCCGGCAGGACCGGGATCATCCGGTCCTTGCGCCCCTTGCCGGTGACGCGCAGCGTGTCGCCCAGCGGGGCGTCCTTCCTGGCCAGACCCAGCGCTTCGGAGATGCGCAGGCCGCAGCCGTAGAGAAGGGTGAACAGGGCGCGGTCGCGCTTGCCGATCCAGGGCTCGTCGCGGTCGCGCTCGGCCTCCTCCAGCAGGCGGTCGGCGTCGATCTCCGTCAGCGGGCGCGGGGCGGGACGCTTGACCTTCGGCGTGGCGAGGGTGGCGACGGCGGGATTGTGCAGCCGGCCGCTGCGGTCCATCCAGCGGAACAGGTTGCGCACCGCCGCCAGCTTGCGCGCCCGGCTGGCCCCGACCAGCCCATCCATCGCCAGCCTGGACATCCAGGCGCGGAAATCCGCCGCCTTCAGGTCGCCCAGGTCGTTCAGCGAGGGCGGCGAGCCGCCGCGGAATTCGGTGAGGAAGCGCAGGAACTCGGCCACATCGGCGGTGTAGGCCGACAGGGTGTGGCGGGAGACCGCCTTCTCGCTCTCCATCCAGCGGCGCCAGTGGGCCAGCACGTCCTGAACGTCCGGCTTGGCGGAGAAGCCCAAACTTGGAAAACCGGGCACAGGCTCGGTCACGCCGGCAGCTCCAGCCAGCCGCGGATCACCCGCTCGATGACGCGGGCAAGGAAGCCGACCAGCTCGGTGCCCTGGCCGGTGTGGAAGGTGTCGGGCTCGCGGCTGCCGAAGGCGAGCAGGCCGTCGGGCGTCTCGCTGGAAACCTGGATGCGGATCAGCGCCTCCGACCGGACGAGGCCGGCGCCGGGACCGTAGATCTCGGGATCGCCCTGGATGTCGGTGTTCAGCACCACGTCGGCGCGGCCCAACCGCTCGGCGATGGCGCCCGGCTCCACCACCCGCACGCCGGAGCGGTGGACGTGGGGGATGTCGTTGCCGTTGGATTCGATGACCAGACAGGCGACGTCGAGGTCGAGAAGGACCGCGAGGTCGGTGGTGATGGTCTGGATCAGCTGCTCGAAGCTCTGGGCGTCGAGCAGGAACAGGACCGCGGCATGGATGCGGTTCTGGCTGTTCAGGTTGGCCCGGCTGGTGCCGATCAGTTCGCGCTGCTGGTCCTTGAGGGTGCGGACCTCGGCGCGCAGCCGGTCGACCATGAAGGCCTGGAGGTCCACCACCCCCCGCCCGCGGTCAAGCGACGGCGGGGTCAGGTGGTGGACCAGATCGGCGTTCTGGGCCAGGAAGTCCGGGTGGGTCCGCAGATAGGCGCGCACATCCTCCGAAGAGAGCGTCGACGTCCGGTGCGGGCTGTGGCCCGGTTCGCGGCCCCTGTCGGCCATGATCGCTCCGGCCCGCCTTACAGGATCGACTGGCCGGTCTTCTTCCAGTCATCGACGAACTGGGAGAGACCCTTGTCGGTCAGCGGGTGGTTGAACAGCTGCTTCAGCACCGACGCCGGCGCGGTCACGACATGGGCGCCCAGGCGGGCGGCCTTGACGATGTGCATCGGGTTGCGGATCGAGGCGACCAGCACCTCGGTCTTGAAGGCGTCGTAGTTGTTATAGATCTCGCAGATGTCCTTGATGATGCCCATGCCATCCTGGCCGATGTCGTCCAGGCGGCCGACGAAGGGCGACACGAAGCTGGCGCCGGCCTTGGCCGCCAGGATCGCCTGGGCGGGGGAGAAGCACAGCGTGACGTTGACCATCGTGCCTTCGGACGAGATGATCTTGCAGACCTTCAGGCCGGCCGGGGTCAGCGGCACCTTCACCGCGACGCGGTGGGAGATCTTGGCGATCTTGTGGGCCTCGGCGAGCATGGTCTCGAAGTCGGTGGACGCCACCTCGGCGCTGACCGGACCGTTGACGACGTCGCAAATCTCGGCCACGAGGTCGAGGAATTGACGGCCGGACTTGGCGATCAGGGAGGGGTTGGTGGTAACACCGTCCAGCAGACCGGTATCGGCCAGATCGCGGATCTCGGCGATGTCGGCGGTGTCGACGAAGAACTTCATGACGAAGGGTCCATGCTTGCTGATGTTGACCGGAACCGGCCGCGCCGGAAAGCTGACCGACGCGCCGTCCCGCCCGGTGCCCGGGACATGAGGCCACTCTAGCCGATGCATTCGACTTCCGCCAGTTCCGCCCCGGGCTTTCAGGGGGATCTTCTTGGGGACACGCCCGAAACGGGGCAGCCCGAAGGCGATTCCGCAGCCAATTCCAGGGCCAATTCCGCAGATTTCCCGGTAAAGCCGCAGCCTCGCGGGTCCGACCGCCGCGTCGCCGTCCTGCTGCCGCTGCCGCTGCGCGAGGCCTACGACTATCGCGTGCCGGACGGGATGGAGCTGGTCCCCGGTGATTTCGTCGAGGTGCCGCTGGGCCCGCGCCGGGTGATCGGCGTCGTCTGGGGTCCCGGCGCCGGGACGCTGGAGTCCGGCCGGCTGAAGCCGGTGGTGCGCCGGTTCGACGTGCCGCCGATGACCGAGGTCGGCCGCCGCTTCGTCGAATGGGTCGCCGCCTACACCATGACGCCGCCGGGCTTCGTCCTGCGCATGGCGGTCAGCGTGCCGTCGGCGCTGGAGCCGCCCAAGCCGATGCTGGCCTATCTGCGCAAGCAGGGAGCGGAGCCGCCGCCCGGCTTCAAGATGACCGACCCGCGCAAGCGCATCCTGGCCCTGCTGCAGGACGGCCCCCCTCGCACCCCGGCGGAACTGGCCGACGAGGCCGGCTGCGGCGTGACGGTGGTGCGCGGGCTGGCCGAGGCCGGGCTGCTGGAACCGGTGATGCTGCAGCCGACCCGGCTCGGCCGGCCGGACTGGCGCCGGCCCGGACCCAGCCTGTCGGCCGACCAGCGGGCGGCGGCCGACGATCTGCGCGCGCGGGTGGCGTCCGGCAGCTATTCCACCGTGCTGCTCGACGGCGTCACCGGGTCGGGCAAGACGGAGGTCTATTACGAGGCGATCTCGGCGGCGCTGGAACAGGGCAAACAGGCGCTGGTGCTGCTGCCGGAGATCGCGCTGTCGGCGCAGTGGCTCGACCGCTTCGCCCGCCGCTTCGGCGCGCCGCCGGCGGAATGGCATTCGGAGCTGACCGGGGCCCAGCGCCGCGACACCTGGCGCGCGGTGGCGAAGGGCGAGGTGCCGGTGGTGGTAGGCGCGCGGTCGGCGCTGTTCCTTCCCTACCCGGATCTGGGCGTCATCATCGTCGATGAGGAGCACGACTCCGCCTACAAGCAGGAGGAGGGGGCGATCTACCATGCCCGCGACATGGCGGTGGCGCGGGCGCATCTGGGCGGGCTGCCGATCGCGCTGGTCTCCGCCACGCCGTCGCTGGAGACCAAGGTCAATGCCGACAGCCACCGCTATGCCCGCATCGAGCTGCCGGCCCGCCATGGCGGCGCGGTGCTGCCCGATGTGGAACTGATCGACCTGCGGCGCGACCGTCCGCCGGCCCGGCACTGGCTGGCGCCCAGCCTGCGCAAGGCGCTGACCGACACGCTGGCCGTCGGCGAGCAGGCGATGCTGTTCCTGAACCGCCGCGGCTACGCCCCGCTGACCCTGTGCCGCGCCTGCGGCCACCGCATGCAATGCCCGAACTGCACGGCGTGGCTGGTCGAGCACCGGCTCGCCCGCAAGCTGCAATGCCACCATTGCGGCCTGCAGCAGCCCTTGCCC
Organism: Azospirillum oryzae; assembly: GCF_008364795.1. Classification (GTDB taxonomy): domain Bacteria; phylum Pseudomonadota; class Alphaproteobacteria; order Azospirillales; family Azospirillaceae; genus Azospirillum; species Azospirillum oryzae. Next base: position 242,959 of record NZ_VTTM01000002.1, read on the forward strand.
CACGCCTGCCCGGAATGCGGGGAGGAGGGGACGATGGCCGCCTGCGGTCCCGGGGTGGAACGCATCGCCGAGGAGGTGGCGGAGCTGTTCCCCGATGCCCGCGCCGCCATAATGGCGTCCGACACCCTGCACGGCCCGCGCGCCATCCAGGAGATGGTTGAGAGCATCGGCCGGCACGAGCTTGACATCATCATCGGCACCCAGGTGATGGCGAAGGGCCACCATTTCCCGATGCTGACGCTGGTCGGGGTGGTCGATGCCGATCTGGGGCTGAACGGCGGCGACCTGCGGGCGGCGGAGCGCACCTATCAGCTGCTGCATCAGGTGGCCGGGCGAGCCGGGCGCGGCGAGCGGCCGGGCCGGGTGATGCTGCAGACCTTCATGCCCGAGCATCCGGTGATGCAGGCGCTGGCCGCCGGCGACCGCGACGGCTTCTATCAGCTGGAGGCCGAGATGCGGCTGGAGGCCGGAATGCCGCCCTTCGGCCGGCTGGCGGCGCTGATCGTCTCCGGCGAGGATCCGACGTTGGTGGAACGGGTGGCGATGGCGCTGGGCCGGGCCGCCCCGCGCAGCGACTCGGTCCATATATTGGGGCCTGCCCCGGCGCCGCTGGCTCTGCTGCGCGGACGGCACCGCCGCCGCCTGTTGCTGAAGGCGCCGCGCAGCACCCAGGTGCAGCCGCTGATCGCGGAGTGGCTGGACCGGGTGGAGATTCCGCCGGCCATCCGGGTGCAGATCGATGTCGACCCCTATAGCTTCCTTTAGCCGCCATTAGGGCAGGCAGGGCAGGCTGCGGCGAATTGACACGATCCGGTCGTGGGAGGGCACAGGCATGGCACCTGTGACGTTTGGTCCATTGCGCGGCGCCGGGCATGGTATTACCACGCTCGGGATGGTTCCGAATCCAAACTTCCTTCCCGGACCCAAACGTCACAGGCACAGGTTCAGGCTGATGGTCGGCATGGTCTCCAAGCTTCGTCTGCGTGTTCAGCGGCAAACACTGCTGACCGTCCTGCCTGTTCTTCTGCTGCTGGTGGTCATCGCCTTTGCCGCCGGCGCCCCGGCCCGCACCCGCGGCACCGATGCCGAAGCGCTGACGATGATCGACCGCGCCGAGCAACTGCTGGAGCGGATCGGCCCGGACGCGGCGGCCGAAGCTTTTGCCGCCCATGATAGCGCTTTCACCGACCGCGACCTCTACCCGATGCTGCTGGACGACAAGGGCGTGATGGTTGCCCATGGCTGGACCGCGACGCTGAACGGGTCGAACCTGAAGGAGCTGCGCGACGTCGACGGCAAGCCCTTCATCCGCGAGGCGCTGGACGGGGTGGCGCGCGACGGCCGCACCGACGTCACCTATCAATGGATCGACCCGCTTACGGGCCAAGTCGCGCGCAAGACGATGCATGCCCGCCGTCTGGTTCTGAACGGCAAGCCCTACATGCTGGCGGTCGGGGTGTATCGCTGAGGCGTTTATGAAACTGCTGCGGCGGGATGCCGCAGGCCGCTTTTTTACATGGTGAAAATTACCGCGGCCAAATCCAGGGGACCAAATCCAAGGGGGCCAAATCCAAGTCCGGTCAGGGCGACCGCGGGCGGCGCGGGCGCCAGATCGACAGGCATTCGGCGGCGTTGTCGCCGGCCCCGATGCCGTACCAGCCCGAGCGGTCGTGGAAGGACAGGCTGTAGCGCCCTTTGGCGTCGCGCTCGAAGCGGAAGACCGGGCGGTCGACCTCCGGCAGAAGCACCAGAAGCCGGTCGTGGGTGCGCCCCGACTCGCGCAGCACGCCGACCCAATGCCCGTCGCGAATCTTGGGTTCGGCCACGGCGGCGAAGGCGTCCAGATCGTCCGGGGTAAAGCGGGCGCGGCTGAACTGGATGACGTTGGGCGCGCCCTCCTCCAGCCGGGAGCCGGCGCCGGCGTCGGTGTCCGCAGAGGTGTCGGTCGTCGGCAGGATGGACATGGCGGATAAGGCCTCTGATCTCTCGGGACCGGCTGCGGCGGGGCAAAACGACAGGAATACCAAGGTCGGATCGGCCGCCCGCACGGTTCCGGCCGACCCTGGATCAGATTGGTTAACCTTGAATTAAACCGGGAATAGGGCCACATCGAAGTCACAGCCGGTATGACCAGTCGAGCGTCACCCGAGTCCTCGGCGAACGCAGTTGCGACCAATGATTCCGCAGTTGCTCAAAACGCCGCAGCCAAATTGTCCAGACCCCGTTGCGTGGTGGCGATTCCTGTGATATTGGACCGCTCGCTTTCGCGGCCGGGGTGTTTGTGCCTCGGGTTGACACCCTATAAGGCCGCCGAATTCACCGTCTACCGAACTCAATTCGAGGGATCAGGTGGCATCCGAAGGAACAGGCGTATCCGAACTCGCCGCGCGTTACTCCATCGCGCTGTTCGAGCTTGCGGACGAAAACCAGGCGTTGGACACGGTCGCGAGCGATCTGGCCACGCTGAAGCAGATCCTGGCCGAGAGCGCTGACCTCCGTCGCCTCGTCCGCAGCCCCGTCATCAGCCGCGCCGATCAGGGCAAGGCCATGGCCGCTGTCCTGGACAGCGCCGGCGTGTCCGATCTGACCAAGCGCTTCATCGGGCTGGTGGCGGCCAACCGCCGCCTGTTCTCGATCGACGGGATGATCGACGGCTTCCTGGCCGAACTGGCCCGGCGCCGCGGCGAGGTCACGGCGCAGGTCACCTCGGCCCAGCCGCTGAGCGACGCCCAGCGCAACGCCGTCATCGACGCGCTCAAGGCGTCCATCGGTTCCAAGGTGTTGGTGAACACCTCCGTCGATCCGGAGCTGATCGGCGGCATGATCGTTAAGTTCGGCTCGCGCATGGTCGATACCTCGGTGCGCACGAAGCTGAACAAATTGCAACTCGCCATGAAGGCCTCAGGGGGATCAGTCTGATGGATATCCGCGCCGCAGAAATCTCTGCGATCCTCAAGCAGCAGATCGCGAATTTCGGGACCGAGGCGGATGTCGCCGAGGTTGGTCAGGTCCTGTCGGTGGGTGACGGCGTCGCCCGCGTGCACGGCCTGGACAACGTCCGCGCCGGCGAAATGGTCGAGTTCCCGGGTGGCCTGCAGGGCATGGCGCTGAACCTCGAGACCGACAATGTCGGTATCGTGATCTTCGGCGACGACCGCGGCATCAAGGAAGGCGACACCGTCAAGCGCACCGGCACCATCGTCGACGTTCCGGTCGGCCGTGGCCTGCTGGGCCGCGTGGTCGACGGCCTCGGCAACCCGATCGACGGCAAGGGTCCGCTGGTCGACGTCGAGCGCAAGCGCGTCGAGGTGAAGGCCCCCGGCATCATCCCGCGCAAGTCGGTGCACGAGCCGATGCAGACCGGCCTGAAGGCCGTCGACAGCCTGGTTCCGATCGGGCGCGGCCAGCGCGAGCTGATCATCGGTGACCGTCAGACCGGCAAGACCGCCGTCGTCATCGACACCTTCCTGAACCAGAAGCCGATCAACCAGGGCGACGACGAGAGCAAGAAGCTCTACTGCATCTACGTCGCCGTCGGCCAGAAGCGCTCCACCGTCGCCCAGATCGTCAAGACCCTGGAAGACGCCGGCGCCATGGAATACTCCATCGTCGTCGCCGCCACCGCGTCGGAGCCGGCTCCGCTGCAGTTCCTGGCGCCGTACACCGGCTGCACGATGGGCGAGTATTTCCGCGACAACGGCATGCATGCCCTGATCGTGTACGACGATCTGTCCAAGCAGGCCGTCGCCTACCGCCAGATGTCGCTGCTGCTCCGCCGTCCGCCGGGCCGCGAAGCCTATCCGGGCGACGTGTTCTACCTCCACAGCCGCCTGCTGGAGCGCGCCGCCAAGATGGGCGATGCCCACGGCAACGGCTCGCTGACCGCCCTGCCGGTCATCGAGACCCAGGCCGGCGACGTGTCCGCCTACATCCCGACCAACGTGATCTCGATCACCGACGGTCAGATCTTCCTGGAAACCGGCCTGTTCTATAAGGGCATCCGCCCCGCCATCAACGTCGGTCTGTCGGTGAGCCGCGTCGGCTCCGCCGCCCAGATCAAGGCGATGAAGCAGGTCGCCGGCACCATCAAGATGGAACTCGCGCAGTACCGCGAGATGGCCGCCTTCGCCCAGTTCGCCTCGGACCTCGACGCCTCGACCCAGCGCCTGCTGGCCCGCGGCGCCCGTCTGACCGAACTGCTGAAGCAGGGCCAGTTCCAGCCGCTGCCCGTCGAAGAGCAGGTCGTGTCGATCTTCGCCGGCGTGAAGGGCTACCTGGACGCCATCCGCGTCGAGGACGTGAACCGCTTCGAGGCCAAGTTCCTGTCGGAAATCCGCGCCAAGGGCGCCGATATCCTGGCGGCGATCCGCACCGACAAGCAGATCACCTCGGCGACCGAAGAGAAGCTGAAGGCGTTCCTCGACGGCTTCGCCAAGGTCTTCGCCTGACCGACCGCGCGTGGGGGCGGGAAACTGCCCCCCACCGTCTTGTAGAGACGGGCACGGAACGACCTCGAGCGGAATTGAAGGGCCGGCATGCCTAACCTCAAGGACCTAAAGAACCGGATCGCGAGCGTCCAGTCGACGCGCAAGATCACCTCGGCCATGAAGATGGTCGCGGCCTCCAAGCTGCGCCGCGCCCAGGAGCAGGCGGAAGCCAGCGGTCCCTACGCGGAGCGTATGGGCCGCATGCTGTCCTCCCTGGCCGCCAACGTGCAGGACAGCGGCAACGGCCCGAAGCTGATGACCGGAACGGGCGCCGATCAGGTGCATCTGCTGGTCGTCATCAGCTCCGACCGCGGTCTGTGCGGCGCCTTCAACGGCTCCATCGTCCGCGAGGCCAAGCGCCAGATCGTCCGCCTGCAGGGCGAGGGCAAGACCGTGAAGCTGCTGACCGTCGGCCGCAAGGGCCGCGACCAGCTGAAGCGCGAGTTCGCCTCCCTGATCGTCGAGAGCTATGAGGATGTCGGCCGCCGCCGGCTCGGCTTCAGCGACGCCGACATGGTGGCGACGAAGGTGCTGTCGATGTTCGACGCCGGCGAGTTCGACGTCTGCTCGGTCATCTTCAACAAGTTCAAGTCGGCGATCTCGCAGGTCGTCACGGTTCAGCAGCTCATCCCCTTCGCCGTCGCCACCGAGGCCGCCGAGGCCGCCGGCGCCGAGGCCAAGGCGATGTACGAGTTCGAGCCGGACGAGGAGCAGATCCTCGCCGAACTGCTGCCGCGCAACCTGTCCATCCAGATCTACCGCGCCCTCCTGGAGAGCGCCGCGTCCGAACAGGGCGCCCGGATGACCGCGATGGACAACGCGACGCGCAACGCCGGCGACATGATCAACAAGCTGACGATCACCTACAACCGGACGCGCCAGGCCTACATCACCAAGGAGCTGATCGAGATCATCTCCGGTGCCGAGGCCCTGTAACGGCCGCATCCGACACGTAGCGTCCAGCCTATTTGCGCCGGCGACGGCATACCGACACTTACCGAGTTCCTAGGGAGCTTTACTCCATGGCCACCACCAATTCTGTCGGCAAGATCACGCAGGTCACGGGCGCCGTCGTGGACGTGCAGTTCGACGGCGACCTGCCGGCGATCCTGAACGCGCTGCACACCCAGAACGACGGCAAGACCCTCGTTCTGGAAGTGGCGCAGCACCTGGGCGAGAGCACGGTCCGCACCATCGCCATGGACAGCACCGACGGTCTGGTGCGTGGCGCCGAGGTGTCGGACACCGGCGCCCCGATCGCCGTGCCGGTCGGCCCCGAGACCCTGGGCCGCATCATCAACGTCATCGGCGAGCCGATCGACGAGCGCGGTGCGGTCAACGCCGCCCGCTCGCTGCCGATCCACCGTCAGGCTCCGGACTTCGTCGACCAGTCGACGGACGCCGAAGTGCTGATCACCGGCATCAAGGTCATCGACCTGCTGGCTCCCTACGCCAAGGGCGGCAAGATCGGCCTGTTCGGCGGCGCCGGCGTCGGCAAGACCGTGACGATCATGGAGCTGATCAACAACGTCGCCAAGGCGCACGGCGGCGTGTCGGTGTTCGCCGGCGTGGGCGAGCGTACCCGTGAGGGCAACGACCTCTACCACGAGATGATCGAGTCGGGCGTCATCAAGCTCGACGGCCCGGGTTCCAAGGTGGCCCTGGTGTACGGCCAGATGAACGAGCCGCCGGGCGCCCGCGCCCGCGTCGCGCTGAGCGGCCTGACGCTCGCGGAATATTTCCGCGACGAGGAAGGCCAGGACGTGCTGTTCTTCGTGGACAACATCTTCCGCTTCACGCAGGCCGGTTCGGAAGTGTCGGCTCTGCTGGGCCGCATCCCGTCGGCGGTGGGTTACCAGCCGACGCTGGGCACCGACATGGGCGCCCTGCAGGAGCGCATCACCTCGACGAAGAAGGGCTCGATCACCTCGGTGCAGGCCATTTACGTGCCCGCCGACGATCTGACCGACCCGGCCCCGGCCGCCTCCTTCGCCCACCTGGACGCCACCACGGTGCTGTCGCGCTCGATCGCCGAAATGGCCATCTTCCCGGCCGTGGACCCGCTCGACTCGACCAGCCGCATCCTCGACCCGCGCGTCGTCGGTGAGGAGCACTACCAGGTCGCCCGTTCGGTCCAGAAGGTTCTGCAGACCTACAAGTCGCTGCAGGATATCATCGCCATCCTGGGCATGGACGAGCTGTCGGAAGAGGACAAGCTGGTCGTGGCCCGCGCCCGCAAGATCCAGCGCTTCCTGTCGCAGCCGTTCCACGTCGCCGAGGTGTTCACCGGCACGCCGGGCGTGCTGGTCAGCCTGGAAGACACCATCAAGGGCTTCAAGGGCATCGTGAACGGCGACTACGATCACCTGCCGGAGGCCGCCTTCTACATGGTCGGCACCATCGACGAGGCGATCGCCAAGGCCAAGAAGCTGGCCGCCGCCTGATCCTGATCCGGGATCGCGGCATTCCGACCCGGCTCCACCGGCCCTGAGAAGGGGCCGGAGCAGGCCGGGCGGAAATCGACATCAGCACACCCCCTCCCCCCGTCAGCGGGGGAGGGGGTTCCTATGAAGAGGCACCAGGAAACCCATGGCCGATAAAGTCGAATTCGAGCTGGTCTCGCCGGAAAAGCTGCTGAAGTCGCAGCCCGTGGACATGGTCGTGGTGCCGGGTTCGGAAGGCGATTTCGGCGTGCTCGCCGGTCATTCGCCGATGATCTCGACCGTGCGTCCGGGTGTCATCGACGTCTATGAGGGCGACCGCGTGGTCGACCGCGTCTTCGTCGCCGGCGGCTTCGCCGAGGTCACCGAGGCCCGCTGCACCGTGCTGGCCGAGGAAGCGGTGGCGCTGACCGACCTGGACCGCGCCACGGTCGAGAAGCAGATCAAGGACCTGTCCGAGGACGTGGACGACAGCAAGTCGGACGCCGAGCGCGCCGCCGCCGAGTCCAAGCTGGCCGTCGCGCGCGCCAAGCTGGACGCGCTGACCCAGTCCTCCGCTCACTGAGCGGAGGCCGTCGGCCCGGCTCCCGTCCGTGCGGGACCCCGGCGCCAACGGCATATATCTCTTCGGTCGAACGGGCGGCTTGGGCATCCAGGCCGCCCGTTCGCGTTGCGACTTGGTTGCATCGCGAGAAAGAGCGATTACATTCGAAGGCCGAAACCGTGAACCCCGCCGCACCCGACGGCATGAAGGCGGGGACACGGGGAGCGGCGAACCCTTTCCCGATATGAACCGGCCGCAACGGCAGCGCGGCCCAGAACGAGGCGGTAGAGCGGACATGGCGCGTGCGCATTGGCGAATCGACGAGCTTCCCTGGGACCGTTTCGACGCCAGCAAGATCGATTCCGATCTGGTCCCGCTGATCAAGGCGGCGGCACTGGTGGAATTCAACGCCGACGACTACACAGCCTATCTGTGCAACGTCTTCAAGGACGATCCGGAGTTCCAGGAGGCTGCCCGCGGCTGGGCGATCGAGGAGGTCCAGCATGGCGAGGCGCTGGGCCGCTGGGCCGAGCTGGTCGATCCGACCTTCGACTTCCGCGCGGCGGTCGAGCGCTTCCGCGCCGGCTACCGCGTGCCGATCGACCTCGACGCCTCGGTCCGCGGCTCGCGCACCGGCGAGATGATCGCCCGCTGCATGGTGGAGACCGGCACCAGCTCCTATTACGCCGCCATCGGCGATTCGACCGACGAGCCGGTGCTGAAGGAGATCTGCCGCAACATCGCCGCCGACGAGCTGCGCCACTACAAGATCTTCTATACCTACGCCAAGAAGTATCTGGACCGCGAGGGGCTGAACAAGGTGCAGCGGCTGAAGGTTGCGCTGTCGCGCATCGGCGAGTCGGAGGACGACGAGCTGGCCTATGCCTACTACGCCGCCAATGCCCCGGCCGACGCCGCCTACGAGCACAAGCTCTACAACGCCGCCTACAAGCGGCGCGCCTTCGGCCGCTATCGCCGCAAGCATGTCGACCGCGCCATCGCCATGGTGTTCAAGGCCTGCGGGCTGAAGCCGCACACGCGGCTGTGCAGCGTCGCCTCGCGCGGCGCCTGGTGGTTCATCGACCGGCAGGCCAGGAAGCTGGCGACTCAGGCGGTCTGACCCCCTTCGCGACGCTGGCGGCGCCGGCCTCTTTGGGGTAGCCATGATGGCCTAAACCACCCAACGAGGGTTTCGGAGACATGAAGCTCTATTACAAGCCCGGCGCCTGCTCGCTGTCGCCGCACATCGTCCTGCGCGAGGCCGGGCTGCCCTTCGATCTGATCAAGGTCGATCTCGTCACCAAGACGCTGACCGACGGCAGCGATTTCCGCGCGGTGAACCCGAAGGGCCAAGTGCCGACCCTGGCGCTCGATGAGGGCGGCATCCTGACCGAGGGTGCCGTGATCGTGCAGTACATCGCCGACAAGGTGCCCGACAGCGGCCTGATCCCGGCGGCGGGCACGATGGAGCGCTACCGCGTGCAGGAACTGCTGAACTTCATCGGGTCGGAACTGCACAAGGGCGTCGTCCCGCTGTTCCCGATGCTGAAGGACGTGGTGTCGGAGACCTACAAGGGCTTTGCGACCAAGGTGCTGGGCGCCAAGCTGTCGGTTCTGAACCAGCAACTGGAGGGCAGGGCCTATCTGACCGGCGAGGTCTTCACCGTCGCCGACGCCTATGCCTATACGGTGCTGAGCTGGTTGCCGCGCATCGCCTTCGACCTGTCGCCCTGGCCGAACCTGGTGGCCTTCGCCGAGCGCGTCGCCGCCCGTCCGGCGGTGCAGGCGGCGCACGCCGCCGAAGCCCAAGGCTGATGGCCGGCCGGGTTGAAAAAAAGAAGGCCCCGTCTCGGTGAGGCGGGGCCTTTTTCGTGGGCGCTGTCAGGGTCAGGCGGCGCTGGGCTTGCGGCGCAGCGGGGTGTTGCCGCCGGGCGTGCCGGAGGCGCGCGGCGCCTGCTTGCCGCTCCCCTGGCTGTTGCCGTGCGACACGGCATGCGGAGCCGGGCGGCGGTCGTGGCGGTTCTGGTCGTTGCGGGCGGCGTCCGGACGCGGCGCACCGGCCGGCTTGCCGGCCTTCTGCGGAGCCTTGGCAGCCTGCGGAGCCTTGGCAGGCTGCTGCGCCGCCTTCGGCGCGGCCTTCGGCGCGGCGTTCGCCGGGCGGGCCTGCTGCTGGTTGCGGTTGTTCTGGTTGCGGTTGCTGCCCGGCGCCTTGGGGCGGGGCGGCGGCTTGGACGAGGCGTGGATCTGCGCCACGTCCACCGCATGGTAGGGGTGGGTGGTGTCGGACGGGATCGGCTGGCGGATCGTCTTCTCGATGTCCTTCAGATAGCCGACCTCTTCATGGTCGCAGAAGGACACCGCGCTGCCGTCGGTGCCGGCGCGCGCGGTCCGGCCGATGCGGTGGACGTAGCTTTCCGGCTCGTTCGGCAGATCGAAGTTGATGACGTGGCTGATGCCGTCGATGTCGATGCCGCGCGCGGCGATGTCGGTCGCCACCAGCGCCCGCAATTCGCCGGCGCGGAAGCTTTCCAGCGCGCGGACGCGGGCCGACTGCGACTTGTCGCCATGGATGGCGTCGGCGGCGATGCCGGCCTTCTTCAGATGGTCGGCGATGCGGTCGGCGCCATGCTTGGTGCGGGCGAAGACGATGGTGCGGGCCATCGCGCTGTCTTCCAGCAGGTCGGCCAGCAGGCGGCGCTTGTCGCTGCGCTCGACGAACAGGACGCGCTGGTTGATACGCTCCACCGTGGTCGACTGCGGCGTCACCTCGATGCGCTCGGCATCGGTCAGGATGCTGTTGGCAAGGTCCACGACCGCGTCGGGCATGGTGGCGGAGAACAGCAGGGTCTGCCGCTCCTTCGGCAGCACCGCGACCACCTTCCGCACGTCGCGGATAAAGCCCATGTCGAGCATGCGGTCGGCCTCGTCCAGCACGAACAACTCGATGCCGCCGAGGTTGACGTGGTTCTGCGCCATCAGGTCGAGCAGGCGGCCGGGGGTGGCGATCAGCACCTCCGTCCCGCGGGCGATGGCGGCGACCTGCGGGCTCTGGCCGACGCCGCCATGGATGACGGTGCGGCGGATCGGCAGATGGCGGCCATAGGTGGTGAAGCTGTCGCCGATCTGCAGCGCCAGTTCACGTGTCGGGGTCAGGATCAGGGCGCGCGGCGATTTGGCGGCCACGCGCTTCTTGTTCTGGAACAGCCGCTGCAGCATCGGCAGCGTGAAGGCGGCGGTCTTGCCGGTGCCGGTCTGGGCGAGGCCCAGCACGTCGCGGCCGGCCAGCAGAAGCGGGATGGCGCCGGCCTGGATCGGCGTGGCCGTGGAGTATCCCTCCTCCGCGACGGCGCGCAGAAGAGGCTCGATCAGGCCGAGGCCGGAAAATTCGGTCATGGAAGCGATGGTCCTGGTCACCAGAATGGGGGCCGCGCCAGGAGGGAGCGGCCGGGCTTGCGCGCTCCGCGGCGGGTTGGCGCGGAGCCGTCGGGCGGCGGGCGATCAGGCGAGCGCAAGTCCTGCGCGGCGCCGGGCGCCGTCCGACCCCGGACAGATAGGGCCGGTGGCTTGATTTGGCAAGCAAACTCGTCGCGCGGCAGGGGTGCGCGGAGTGTTGCGCGGGGTCGAGCGGAGACGTGGCAGGAGGGGAAGGGGCGCGAACCGACGCCGCGAAGCTGCGGCATATGGTCGCGCCCCGTGCCGTCCGTCGGCGCTTACGGCTTCTTGATGATGCCGCAGGCGAGGCGGTCGCCGGAGTTGCCGGCGGGCTGGCTGAGGTAATCGTCGGGCTGGGCATGGATGATGATCGAGGTGCCGCCCTGTTTGAACAGGCCGTCGGCGCCGTCGGTCAGGCTGACCATGTGGGTGATCGCCTCGAAGCCCGCCTTTCCGGCCTCGTTGGCCCAGATGTTGGGAAGCTCACCGTAATGCATGTGTTCGGACTCAAGGCCGTGCTTGGAGCCCTGGGCGCCGAAATGGCCGCCTGCCGCCTTGAAATCGGGGGTGCAGGCGCCGTTTTCATGGATGTGGATGCCGTGCCAACCCGGCGGCAGCCCTTCCAGCTGGCCATGCACCAGGATGCCGTGCGGGAACTTGGTGAAGGTGACGGTGCCCAGCGGCTTGCCCTGGGCATCGGCGATGGCGGCCTGGGCGGCCGGAGCGGGCGCCGGGGCGGATTGCTGGGCCAGTGCCGGAGCGGCTGCCAGCGACAAGCCGGCGAACAACAGGGCCGGGGCAAGACGCAGATGGCGGGGCGGGGTGCACGACATTCCGGTGGGTCCTCCATATTGGCCGGGTCGCGTGGGCGGCCGGCGGATTCGCGACTTTGCGCCGCTGCGAAACCGCTCTGGGATTGCGAACGGTTTTCAGTATGATGGGGGCATCGGCAAGCAAAGACCAGGGTTGGGGTTATGACGTCGCGTCTGGAAGCGTTGTGCATGGAGAAGGGGCTGAAGATGACCGGGCAACGCCGCGTCATCTCCCAGGTGTTGTCGGAGGCGGACGACCACCCCGACGTCGAGGAGGTGCATCGCCGCGCCGTGCAGATCGACCCGCGCATCTCCATCGCCACCGTCTACCGCACCATGCGGCTGCTGGAGGACGCGCAGGTGATCGAGCGCGTCGATCTGGGCGACGGGCGTGCGCGGTACGAGGAGGCGACGGCCGACCACCACCATCACCTGATCGACACCCGCACCGGCCGGATCATCGAGTTCGCCAGCCCTGAGCTGGAGGCGATGAAGGAGCGGATCGCTCACGAACTCGGCTATAAGATCGTCGGCCATCGGCTGGAAATCTACGGCGTGCCGCTGGACGACGCCGGTGACGACGCCCGGGATGAGGAGGAGCGTCCATGACCGATCCCCGTTTCTTCGAGGCCGATCAGCCGATTGCCGATGCCATCGCCTGCCGCGACGCGGTGCAGCGCTGCTATTCCGGCCTGTGCCGTTGCGGCCAGCCGGAACGCTATGCGCTGGAGGCGGCGGTGACCGTGTATCGCTACCACCATCCGGAGACCCCGCCGGCCCAGGCGGAGACCATCGTCAGCCATTGGGTGGCGGGGCCGGTTCGGCATTGATATGTGAAAATAGTCCTTGATCTTCGCCGTATAAAATCCTAGAACCAATCTTGTCAAGGCGATGGGTCCGCCCCTCGGACCTGCCGCCCGACAGCACCAAAGCTCCCCCCTCGCTTCGGTCCGAAAAGGGCCGGTCGGACACTCGAAGGTCCGGCCGGCCCTTTTCGTTTTCGCGTTTCGCCCGCGGCCGGCGCTGCGTCCCGCACGCATCCCGACAACCGGATGGCGGAACGATCCCTCCCGCCGTCACCGAGCGGGAGCCGCAGGAACGCGAAAGGAAAATATCCCCATGTCTACCAGCATCGCCCAGGCTTTCGTCAAGCAGTTCGAGCGCGAGGTCCACGAGGCCTATCAGCGCATGGGTTCCAAGCTGCGCAACACGGTGCGCAGCAAGAACAACGTGCAGGGCGCCTCCACCGTCTTCCAGAAGGTGGGCAAGGGCGCCGCTTCCACCAAGTCGCGCCACGGTGCGGTTCCGGTGATGAACCTGGACCACACGCCGGTGGAATGCGCGCTGTACGATTTCTATGCCGGCGACTGGGTCGACCGGCTGGACGAACTGAAGACCAACATCGACGAGCGGCAGATCATCGCCAATGCCGGCGCCTATGCGCTGGGCCGCAAGACCGACGAGCTGCTGATCGCCGAGCTGAACAAGTCCGTCAATTATGCCGGCGGCGCCACCGACGGTCTGACCAAGGCGAAGATCCTGGCCGCCTTCGAAATGATGGGCGAGGCCGACGTGCCGGACGACGGCCAGCGCTATGCCGTCGTCGGCTGGAAGCAGTGGAGCCAGCTGCTGGGCATCGAGGAGTTCGCCAGCTCCGACTATGTCGGCTCCGACGAACTGCCCTGGCGCGGCACCCAGGCCAAGCGCTGGCTCGGCACGCTGTGGCTGCCGCATTCCGGCCTGACCCTGAACGGTGGCGTCCGGCTCTGCCACTGGTATCACAAGACGGCGGTCGGCCATGCGGCGGGCGCCGACGTGAAGACCGACATCACCTGGCACGGCGACCGCGCGGCGCATTTCGTCAACAACATGATGAGCCAGGGCGCCGCGCTGATCGACACCACCGGCGTGGTGACCCTGCGCTGCCTGGAGAGCTGAGCGGGGGGTGATCCTCCCCTTCTCCCGCATGCCCCACAAAAATTCGGAGTCTTCGATCCATGGCCTATGCGTCCAAGGATTTGAGCGTGCTCGCCTATGCGAACGGCTTCACGCTCTGGCACTACACCACGCGCGACGTGGCGACCGATGTCGACACCGCCGGCTATTTCAACGGCGCTGCCGACCTGCTGCGGGTGGGCGACATGCTGCTGGCGAACTGTGCGGTCGGCACCGCCAGCCCGGCGACCGGCGTGCTGGTGGTGGCCGCCAGCGCCAACGGGGCGGTGGATGTCGCCAACCTGACGCCGTTCGGCAGCGCCAACAGCGACTGAGCCGCCGAAGGGGGAGGGCGCCGCACGTCGACCATGAAGGGCGACGCCTTCCCGGAACCCTGGAAAGGGAGAGTTGCCATGGCCCTGACCGCCATCGGCCTGTGCGGCCGGGCGCTGATCAAGCTCGGCGCCACCGCCATCGCTTCCTTCGACGACGGCACAGCGGAGGCGGAGGTGGCCGCCGCCCTCTATGCACCGACGCGCGACGCGCTGTTGTCGGCCAACGCCTGGAGCTTCGCCAGCGTCCAGGCCACGCTGCCGCGGCTGGCCGAACCGCCGGTCGCCGACTATGCCTGCGCCTTCCAGCTGCCGGCCGACTTCCTGCGGGCGCTGGGAGCGGGCGGCAATGGGCGGGGACACGGCCTGTCCTATCGCATCGTCGGCCGGACGCTGCTGTGCGATGCCGGCGCCGTCACCCTGTCCTACATCGGCCGCCCGGCGGAGGAGGAGTTTCCCGCCTTCTTCGATCAGGCGCTGATCGCCCGGCTCGCTGCCGAATTCTGCCTGCCGCTGACCGAAAGCTCGACGCGGGCGGAGCTGCTGGCCCAGCTGGCCGAGAGCGAGTTTCGCCGCGCCCGCCAGATCGACGCCCAGCAGGACAGCCAGCCCGGCTTCGAGGACTTCACCCTGATCGACGCGCGGGCATGATGGGGAGGGCGTGATGGGACGGCTGCATCAGGTCAAGACCAACTTCACCGCCGGCGAGGTATCGCGCCGCCTGCTGGGACGCGGCGATCTCAAGGCCTATGACAATGGCGCGCTGGCCCTGCGCAACCTGTTCATCGACCCGACGGGCGGGGTGACCCGGCGCTCCGGCCTCGCCTTCACCGCGCTGGCCCGCGGCGACGGCCGGCTGGTGGCGTTCGAGCGCAACAGCGAACAGACCTATCTGCTGGTCTTCACTGACCGCTGGATCGACGTGTTCCAGGGCGGCACCAAGCTGGCCTCGGTTGCCGCACCCTGGACGTTGACGCAACTGGCGCAGATCACCTGGACGCAGAGCGCCGACACGCTGCTGGTCTGCCACCCCGACCTGCCGCCGCGCAAGCTGACGCGCGGCGACGATGGCGGATGGACCTTGGCCGAGTGGGTTTTCGCGGTCGAAGGCGAACTGGTGCGTACGCCCTTCCACCGCTTCGGCGATCCGGCGGTGACGGTGACGCCGTCCGGCACCAGCGGGGCGATCGGCGTCACCGCCTCGGCCCCGGTGTTCGACCCGCGCCATGACGGCACCCGCATCCGCATCAAGGGCAAGCAGTTGCAGGTGACCGGCGTGGTGTCGGCCACCCAGGTCAACGCGACGGTCAAGGAAACGCTGGCCGACACCCAGCCGACCACACAATGGGAGGAGCAGGCCTTTTCGGGCTTGCGCGGCTGGCCGGTGTCGGCGGCCTTCCATCAGGACCGGCTGGTGATCGGCGGGTCGCGCGACCTGCCCAACCGG
This sequence comes from Azospirillum oryzae, assembly GCF_008364795.1. Taxonomy (GTDB): domain Bacteria; phylum Pseudomonadota; class Alphaproteobacteria; order Azospirillales; family Azospirillaceae; genus Azospirillum; species Azospirillum oryzae. Next base: position 258,389 of record NZ_VTTM01000002.1, read on the forward strand.
CTGTGGCTGTCGCGCTCCGCCCAGATCTGGAACTTCGACCTGGGCGAGGGGCTGGACGATCAGGCCATCGAGTTCGGCATCCTGTCCGATCAGGTGAACGCGGTGCGCGCCGTCTTCTCCGGCCGGCATCTGCAGGTCTTTACCTCCGGCGCCGAATATATGGTGACCGGCGATCCGCTGACCCCGCAGAGTATGCAGGTCAACCGGCAGACACACATCGGCTCCCCCATGGACCGCGCCATCCCGCCGCGCGACGTGGAGGGGGCGACGCTGTTCGTGCCGCGCAACCGGCGCGAAATCCGCGAGTTCCTCTATACCGACACCGAAGCCGCCTATCAGGCCAACGATCTTGCCCTGCTGGCCCGCCATCTGGTGGCGAGCCCGCGCGACCAGGATTACGACCAGAACCGCCGGCTGCTGTTCGTGGCGATGGAGGACGGCACCCTTGGGGCGCTCACCGCCTACCGGGCGGAGAATGTCACCGCCTGGACCCTGCTGGAGACCGACGGGGCGGTGCGCTCCGTCGCCGCGGTGGGGGACGAGGTCTATGCGCTGGTGGAGCGGCGCGGCGTCTGGACCGTCGAGCGGTTCGACGATGCGCTGAACCTCGACGCCGCGATCACCGGCGAAAGGGGTGAGGCAACCGCGGTGTGGGGTGGGCTGGCCCATCTGGAGGGGCGGACGGTCGCCATCGTCGCCGATGGGGTTATCCGCAACCCCGCCACGGTGCAGGCCGGCAGCGTCACGCTCGACCCGCCGGCGCGCAGGGTGGAGATCGGGCTGCCCTACACCCACCGGGTCGAACCGCTGCCGCCCAACCTGTTGGGGCAGGCGACCGGGGCCGACATCGTCCGGCTGGTCGCCATTACCTTCCGGCTGGAGGAGACGGCGGCGCTGCGCTTCGATCTGGGACGCGGGTTGCAGGAACTTCCGCTTCACCGGCTGGGGCCGCAACCGGCCGGCGGGGTGCCGCCGCGCGTGTCCGGCGACCGCCGGCTGCGGGCGCTCGGCTGGCGCCACGACACCGACGTGCCCCTGTGGCGCATCGAACAGGATGCGCCGCTGCCTTTCACGCTGCTTTCCGTGACCATGGAACTGAAGGTGAATGACTGATGGGTGGAATCACTCCCCTCGTGACCACGGCGCTGCCGCTGGCGAACTCCGTGATCGGCACCGTGCGCAATGCCGGCGCCGGCCAGTCCAGCGCCGCCGCGCAACAGGCGGCAGCCCAGCAGGCCGCTGCCGAACTGGAATACAAGCGCCAGCAGGATGCGGCGCAGGCTGCCGCCGCCCAGGCGGCGTTGGAGCAGAAATACCGCGAGGAAGCGGCGGCGGCCGAACGCAATGCCCAGGCCGCCGCCGCCGCCCGCCAGCAGCAGGCCCAGTTGGAGGCCGAGGCGCAGGCTCGCCAGTGGAGCCACGATGCCGAGTTGCGGCAACGGGAGCAGGAGCTGCAACGCCAGAAGGACGAGGCCGCCGCCGCGGCCGCTGCGGCGGCACGGGCCAAGGAGATGGAGGATTTCCGCGGGTCCCAGGAGCAGACGCTGGCCCAGCTGCGCGCCAGCCAGGAGGAGGCGGTCCGCGCCAAGGAAACCGACGCACAGACCCAGCTGGCCCAACTGACCGCCGCGGCGGACGCCGCCGAACAGCGCCGGCTGGCGGCATTGCGGCAGGCGGTCAGCAAGACCCGCGCCGGGCTGGGCGCGCGGGGGGTGACCGCGCAGGACGGCTCCGGCGAGGCGATCCTGCTGGGGCTGACCAACTCCAGCGAGACCGAGCACAAGGACGCCCAGGCGACCGACCAGCTGAAGCGCGCCGCCATCCAGCAGAGCCTGGACGAGGCCAAGCGCCGCAACCTGCTGGAGTTGTCGCAACTCGCCGACCGTCAGCGGCTGGAATACATGAGCAAGTTCTTTTGAATGCGCTCGTGTCCGTTTTCGCGGAGATCCCCGATGACCACGTCGCTTCTCATCCCGCGCGGGACTCCGCGCGTGCAGTATCTCGCCGACGGCCTGCAGCGGGTCTTCACCTACCCGTTTCCGATCTTCGCCGACGAGGATCTGCAGGTCTTCCTGGGCGCCGCGCTGCAGAGCACCGGTTATGCCGTCGGTGGGGCTGGCGCCAGCGCGGGCGGGGCGGTGACCTTCGCCGCGGCGCCGGTGGAGGGAACAATGGTGCTGCTGCGCCGCCGGCTTCCCATCGAACGGCGCAGCGACTTCGGCGAGAGCGGGCCGCTGCCGGCCTCCGCCCTCAATGGCGAGCTGGACCGGCTGACGGCGATGCTCCAGCAGGTGGCGGGCGATCAGGACCTGATGCTGCGCTATGGCGACAGCGACCTGCCGGCCTCTCCCCTGCTGCCGGAGCGGGCTTTGCGTCAGGGCAAGCTGCTGGCATTCGACAGCGCCGGCAATCCGACAATCCGCCCGCCGGTGGACGAGGAGGCACTGGCGACCTATGTGCCGCCGGGAGCCGGGGCCACCGCCCGGCCGGTGCGCGACAAGCTGGCCGATCTGGTGTCGGTGAAGGATTTCGGTGCGGTGGGCGACGGGCTGGTGGACGACACGCTGGCCTTGCAGGCGGCGCTGACCTCGGCCCACGCGGTGTTCGTGCCGCCGGGGACCTACCGCATCGCCAACACGCTGACGCTCGGTCATGGGCGGACGCTCTACGGGGCGGGGCAGGCGTCGGTGATCCGCGGCGCGTCCAACGGCTTCGACCTGATCCATCTGCCGGACGGCTACGCCACCCTGTCGGGCCTGCGGCTGGAGCAGGGCAAGGCGGGGGTGCGGCTGTTCGGGCGCGACGGGCCCTGCGTGCAGAACAGCCTGACCGACCTGACCCTGTGGGAGCCGGAGGTGGGGCTGGTCTTCGACGGCTACATCGACCCGAACCTGCCCTGCTATTGGAACAACATCGCCCGCGTGCTGGTGGCGCGGCCGTCGCGCCATGGGGTGTGGCTGACGCGGACGGGGGCGGGCGACACGCCGAACGCCAACCGGTTCCATGCGGTGCGGGTCTATTCGTTGTCGGCGCCGATGACCGGCTGCGGATTCTTCGTGGAGCAGGGGCGCTTCAACAACGCCTTCTTCGATTGCGAGGCAAATCTGTGGCCGCAGGCGGAGGCCTGTTTCCGCGTCGGCACCGTCACCGACAAGACGCTGATCGTGAATTTCTACGCCGAGTCGCTGGGCGCCCTGCCGAACCTGCAGCTGGATGCCGGGTCGGTGGAGACGGCGATCATCAACCTGTTCTCCGCCGCCGCCGGGCCGGCGATCCTCGACCGGTCGGGCGGGCAATATACGGCGGTCAATGCCGGCTATCCGGAGAAGAACCGGCTTCAGCGCAGCCGCGTCACCGAACTGGTGGTGGAGGCGTTGCGCTACGACACCGAGTATGTGGAGCCGGCCACGGGCGGGCTGGTGGCGCTGGACCTGAGCAGTTCGGTCTATCTGGCCAGCGCCTATGGCGGGGCGGTCGAGTTGCGTCTACCGAAAGCCGAGGATGCCAACGGCCATGCGGTGACGATCAAGCGCACCGATGCGTCGACCAACCCGCTGACGGTGACGGAGATCGGCGGGCCGGGTCCGGACGGGCGCGCGCTGTCGCTGGGAAACCGGTACGACTTCGTCACGCTGGTGTCGAACGGGGCCGGCTGGTGGATCGTCGCCGGCAACAGCCAGCCCGGCAACGCCCACTATCACGACACCCCCGGCCTGTTCGAGCCGGATTTGAACCAGCAGCTCTATCTGGTCAGCGCCTGGAGCGGAGCGGTGGAGGTGCGGCTGCCGGCGCCGTCGGCTCCGCATGCGGTCGGGCGGACGGTCACCGTCAAGAAGTCCGACATCGGCGGCAACCGCGTCACCGTCACCCAGGCCGGGGGCGGCGGGCCTGACAGCGAGGCCATCGCGCTGACCGCCCAGGGCCATGCGGTGACGGCGATGTCGAACGGCGCCGGTTGGCACATCCTGGGGCGGAATCCATGACGGGGAAGGACGACGACAGCTTTGCCGGCTTCGTCCAGGGCTGGAACGCCATGGTGGAGCTGAAGACCCCCGCCCACCATGCGGAGATGGCGGGATGGCTGGAGGAACATGTGGCCGGGCCGAACCGGCGGATGCTGCTGATGGCCTTCCGCGGGTCGGGCAAATCGACCCTGGTCGGGCTGTTCGCGGCCTGGCTGCTGCTGCGCGATCCCAACCGCCGGCTGCTGGTGCTGGCCGCCGACCTGAAGCTGGCGATGAAGATGGTGCGCAACGTCAAGCGCATCCTGGAACGGCATCCCGGCTGCAGCCATTTGAAGCCGCCGACCAGGGAGCGCGACCAGTGGGCGGCCGACCGCTTCACCGTGGTGCGGCCGATGGAACTGCGCGACCCGTCGATGGCGGCAGCCGGCATCGGCGGCAACATCACCGGCAGCCGCGCCGACGTGGTGATCTGCGACGACGTGGAGGTGCCGCGCAACGCCGACACCGCGGTGAAGCGCGCAGCATTGCGCGAGCGTTTGTCGGAACTGGAGTATGTGCTGGTGCCGGGCGGGGCGCAGCTCTATGTCGGCACGCCGCATGCGCAGGACAGCCTCTATGCCGAGGAGACCGACGACGGCAGCCCGCCCTTCCTGGATGGGTTCGAGCGGAAGGTCCTGCCGGTCTACACCGAGGATGAGCAGGGCCGCCGCACCTACACCTGGAAGGAGCGCTTCGGCGAGGCGCATGTCGCCCGCATCCGCAAATCCACCGGCCCCAACAAATTCACCAGCCAGATGCTGTTGCGCCCGGTCAGCATCACCGATGGGGTGCTGAATGTCGACAATCTCGGCCGCTACGACGCGGAGCTGGAGTATCGCGAGGCGCTGGGCCGCGCGGTGCTGACGCTGGACGGGGTGAAGCTGGTATCAGCCACCTGCTGGTGGGACCCGGCCTTCGCCCGGCCGGCAGGGGAGGGGGACGGCAGGAGCAGGGGTGGCGACGGCAGCGTGGTCGCCGCGGTCTTCGCCGGGGAGAACGAGCGCTTCTACCTGCACCGGGTGCTGTATCTGGCCGTCGATCCCAAGGCGGAGGAGACGGAGGCCGACCAGCAATGCCGGCGGGTCTCCCGCTTCCTGGCCGACAACCATTTGCCGGCGGTCCACATAGAGATCAACGGCCTTGGCCGTTTCCTGCCCGGACTGCTGCGCAAACGGCTGCGCGACGATCGGCTGGCCGCCGGGGTGGTCGAGCAGAACAGCCGCACGCCCAAGGCGGATCGCATCATCAAGGCCTTCGACGCCCTGCTGGCTGATCGCCGCCTGCTGGCCCATCGGCAGGTCTGGCAAACGCCGCTGATCCGCGAAATGCGCGACTGGCGCCCTGACGGCCGGTATCGCGGGCCCGATGACGGGCTGGACGCGGTGGCCGGCTGCCTTGGAGCCGAGCCCTACCGCTTCGACCGCAGCACCGCCGCGCCCGAACGCCGCCCCGACTGGCGCGGTGCGGGGACGGTGATGGCGGAGGCGGATTGGGACCTTTGAGCCTTTCCCCACACCATACGAACGGGAGACCCCGATGCATGATGCCCTGACTGGAGGCCTGGATCTCGCCTGGTGGATCACCGCCGTCGAACTGCCGGCGATGGGCGGGCTGTTCTGGCTGATCGCGCGGGTGCGCAAGGATGCGGACAGCGCGCTGGACGATCTGCGCAGCCGGGCCGAGGAGGCCCAGGCGCAGGTGCGCGAGAGCCTTGCCGCATACAAGCTGGAGGTCGCGAAGACCTATGTCTCCTTCGCGACGCTCAAGGACGTGGAACAGCGGCTGACCGACCACCTGCTGCGGATCGAGACCAAGCTCGATTCGGGCTTCATGCCATTCGAGGGCGGGCGGCGCTGACCGGGGCCTTGACCTTGACCGGGACCTTGACCGGGACCTTGACCGGGCGGGCCGGCTCAGTCGGCGTGATGGATCATCGCCTGGTAGATCTTCCAGGCGACCTCGACCGACACGCCGCCGGCCCGCGCGCCGGCTGCCAGCATGGTGGCGCTCGGCTTCAGCGGGACCGCGGTCTGACCCGGTTCGCACAGCGCGCCCATGGCGGTGACCGAGGCGCCCAGATTGGTATCGCAGGGCTGGCTCTTCTTCATCAGGGTCATGGCAATCGCGTTCATGGCGGGTCCTCCGTTGACTTGGAACCGTCACAGCAAAAGCGGTGCCAACCGGTGCGAACGGCCTGAAGCCAGGGAATCGCTGAGGTTGAAGGGGCGACCCGGCCGATCCGGCGGTGAAGGGCGCCGCCGAATTTCAAAAATACCCGCAAAATGCCGAATAGTTTCGAGTGTGCTTTGCAAAATGCAACGCGCGAAGCGTGCGGAATTGCATTCGGGGAGTCGATCTTGCGTTGTGCCGTGGTGAGCAGAGCGGTGGGTTTCCAACGCGCTGCGAAGCTGCGGCTTCGAGGTCTCTGGCCGGTGGCCGCGCGTTGGGTTAGTGTCCCACCGCCATGACCGACCGCATCATTCATCACATGTGCCGCGCGGACGAGTGGGACGCCGCCCGCCCGGCCGGCCGTTATCCCGGTTCGTCCCAGGATGTCCAGGACGGCTTCATCCATTTCTCGACCGCCGCGCAGGTGGTGGAGAGCGCCGCCAAGCACCGCGCCGGCCAGGACGGCCTGCTGCTGCTGACGGTGGATGCCGACCGGCTGGGCGACGCCCTGCGCTGGGAGCCGTCGCGCGGCGGGCAGTTGTTCCCGCACCTCTACGGGCCGCTGCCGGTGGATGCCGTGCTGCGCGTCGATCCGCTGCCGCTGGGGCCGGACGGGCGCCATGTCTTCCCGGCCGGCTTTCCCTTCACCCTTCAGGACCTCGTTCCGTGATCGACCTCTATCCGCTTGCCGGACCGCTGCTGTTCCGCTTCGACCCCGAGACCGCGCATGGCCTGACCATCAAGGCGCTGAAGTCGGGACTGGTCCCGCCGGCCCGCGGCAAGGACGAGCCGGCGCTGCACACCCGCGTCTGGGGGCTGGACTTCACCAACCCGGTCGGGCTGGCTGCCGGCTTCGACAAGAATGCCGAGGTGGTCGACGCCATGCTGAACCTGGGCTTCGGCTTTGTCGAACCCGGCAGTGTCACCCCGCGGCCCCAGCCCGGCAACCCGCGCCCCCGCCTGTTCCGGCTGGTGGAGCAGCGCGCGGTCATCAACCGCATGGGCTTCAACAACGAGGGGCTGGAGGCCTTCGCCCAACGGCTGGAGCGCCGCCGCGAGAAGGCCAGGCGCGCGCCCGGCATCGTCGGCGCCAACCTGGGCAAGAACAAGGACACGGCGGATGCCGCCGACGATTACGTGATCGGCGTGCGCCGGCTGGCGCCGCTGGCCGACTATCTGGTCGTCAACGTCTCCTCCCCCAACACGCCGGGACTGCGCGCGCTGCAGGGCCGCGATCCGCTGCGCGCCCTGCTGGAGCGGGTGCTGGAGGCGCGGGCGTCCTGCGGCCTGAGCCGCAACCCGCCGCTGCTGCTGAAGATCGCCCCCGACCTGACGGTGGAGGACAAGAGCGACATCGCCGCGGTGGCGCTGGAGAGCGGCATCGACGGGCTGATCGTCTCCAACACCACCATCGCCCGGCCCGACAGCATCCCGGCGGCGATGCGCAGCGAGGCCGGCGGCCTGTCCGGCGCGCCGCTGTTCGAGCCCTCGACCTCCGTCCTGCGCGAGATCTACGCGCTGACCGGCGGCAAGCTGCCGATCGTCGGGGTGGGCGGTGTTGCGACCGGCGAGGACGCCTATGCCAAGATCCGGGCCGGCGCGTCGCTGGTGCAGCTCTATTCGGCGATGGTCTATGCCGGTCCGGCGGTGGTCCACCGCATCCGCCGCGAACTGGCGGAACTGCTGCGCCGCGACGGCTTCCGGTCGGTCGCCGAGGCGGTGGGGGCGGATCACCGCTGAGGGATCTCCACTTGAGGCCGCGCAGGATGCGGCGGGCAGGGGCGTAGCATTAACGGATCGTCAAGCGGGTGTCCCGACAGTGGGTCCCAGGGTTGGGACACCCGCGCGGTTCCGTGTCATGCTCCTGCCAGAGGCTGCGCACCCGTGAAGGCCCTGACCGCCGACCTCCGCCCCGGAACCGCTGCCTCATCCGCGGCCGTTCTTTTCACCCTGGTTCCCGCGATGACCCTGCTGACGCACCTCGTCTATGCGCTGGCCTATCTGATCGCCGGGGTTTCGGCCGGTGCGGCGCTGTGGGCGCTGCGTCCGGAGGCCGATCCGCTGTTGGCGTTGCTGGCGGGCGCGCTGGTGGCGCTGACCGGTGCCCTGGTCCATGACGTGGTGACGCGGCTGGAGCGCGAACACAAGGCCTCCCGCCGCATCGCCCGCCTGAACGACCGGGTGGAGGAACTGGCCCACTTGCTGGAGCAGCGGCTCGCTGCCGACGCCGGCCCCCAGCCCGAGGCTGGCGCCCGTTACGACGCGGTGATGCAGGAGGTGAGGCTTCTGCAGTCGCTGGTCGCCCGCCTGACCGAACGGCGCGCGCCCCGGCCGCCGGCCGCCAGTGCGGAGCGCCGTCCCGCGCCGGCCCCGTCCACCGCCGCTCCGTCCCCTGCCGCGCCGTCCGCGCCGGTGGCGGTGCCGATGGACGACGCCGCGGTGCTGGAGGCGGTGCGCGACGCGCTGAAGGCCGACCGCATCGACGTCTATCTCCAGCCCATCGTCAGCCTGCCCCAGCGCAAGCACCGCTTCTATGAGGTGTTTTCGCGGGTGAGGGCCGCCGACGGGCAGCAGATCATGCCCGACCGCTATCTCGACATCGCCGAGCGCGAGGGGCTGATCGCCACCATCGACAATCTTCTGCTGGTCCGATGCGTCCAGCTGATCCGCGAGACGGAGCGGCGCCAGCACGCCATCGGTTTCTTCGCCAACATCTCCGCCGCGACGCTGGCAGATGCGGAGTTCATGCGCCAGTTCCTGAACATGATGGCGCAGAACCACGCCCTGGTGCCCAAGCTGGTGTTCGAGTTGAGCCAGCATGACCTGCGCGTCGGCGGGGCGGTGACGATGGGCATCCTGTCGCAGCTGGCGCGGCTGGGCTTCCGCTTCTCCATGGATCAGGTGACGGACCTCGCCATCGACCTGGACCGGCTGCTGCGCCACGAGTTCCGCTGCATCAAGCTGGACCGCGCGCTGGTGCTGGATCCCGCCAACGCCGCGCGTATCCGCGAGCTGCGCCACCGCTGCGCCGCCGAGGGCATCGACCTGATCGTCGAGAAGATCGAAACGGAGAACCAGCTGGTCGAGGTGCTCGACACCGGCTTCGACTTCGGCCAGGGCTATTTGTTCGGTGAGCCGAGGCTGAGCCGGAAGCCGGAGTGAGGCTGGGTTTCTAAAGTCCAATCAGCGCGGCGAGCTTTCCGCGGACTTCGGCCAGGATTGCCGATGGAGCGCGTGCGCCGGAAAACAGCAGCGGCCGGGCCATGGTGTCGATGCTGCGAACATGGCTGGTCAGGATTTCGCCGGAAATCGGCGGACCCGGCGGCAATACGGCACTGCTGGGAAACGGGCGAACGCGCGTGGTGATCGGGCATACGATTGCAAAGCGTGTCGCCTGCCAAAAAGCATGGGGTGACACGATCAGTGCTGGTCTGCGCCCGCCCTGCTCACGCCCCGTCCGTGGATCGAAGTCAGTCCAGATGAGATCGCCGGCTTCCGGTTCCCATTTATCGTCGGTCATTCCTCAACGACCTCACGGCCAACATCGGGACCCCAGTCGAACGCCTCCCGCATCGCCTCCGGCGTGACGCCTTTCATGAGTTCATCGAGGCTGTAGCGGGGGCGATCTGCGGTGATGACGATCCGATCGCCTTCGGCGTGAATGTCCACCCTTGTGCCGTCGCGCAGCCCCACCTGACTGGCGATGTCCTTGGGAATGCGGATGCCCAGGCTGTTGCCCCATCGTGCGAGTTGGACCTGCATGCGCGTGGCCTCCTTGCCGCTGCGATGGCTGTCGATTGGATATTCATAGGATATACAGTGAGCGTGGCAAAAATAAAGCCATGAGTTGCCCGGAGCCCTTGATTTCCGCCACCGCGCTTGACATTCCCCCACGCGGCGATGGAAATTTCGCGTTCCCGGCCAAGTCCGGGCACCCGATGCGGGTGAGACCAACACTAGTGAAATGGTGACTTCGGTGACGTCCAACATCGCCATCACGCTGCCCGACGGCAGCGTGCGGGAGTTCGACCGGCCGGTGACGGGGCTCGAGATTGCCCAGTCCATCGGTTCGCGCCTGGCCAAAGATGCGCTTGCCGTCAAGATCGACGGTACGGTGAAGGACCTCACCACCACCGTCACTACCAACGCCAAGATCGAGATCGTCACGCGCAACCACGCCGACGCTCTCGAGGTCATCCGCCACGACGCCGCCCATGTGCTGGCCGATGCGGTGCAGAAGCTGTATCCCGGCACGCAGGTCACGATCGGCCCGTCGATCGCCACCGGCTTCTACTATGACTTCGCGCGCGACGAGCCGTTCACGCCCGAGGATCTGGAAAAGATCGAGGCGAAGATGCGCGAGATCGTCGGGGCCGACATCCCGATCGTCCGCGAGGTCTGGGACCGTGACGAGGCGGTCGCCTACTTCAAGAAGCTCGGCGAGCATTACAAGGCCGAGCTGATCGAGGCGATCCCGCAGGGCGAGCCGGTGTCGATCTACCGCCAGGGCGACTGGCTGGATCTGTGCCGCGGGCCCCACGCCATGACGACGGGCAAGGTCGGGCAGGGCTTCAAGCTGATGAAGGTGGCCGGCGCCTATTGGCGCGGCGACAGCCGCAACCCCATGCTCCAGCGCATCTACGGCACCGCCTGGCGCGACGAGAAGGAGTTGAAGGCCTACCTGCACCAGATCGAGGAGGCGGAGAAGCGCGACCACCGCAAGCTGGGCAAGGAACTGGACCTGTTCCATGTGCAGGAAGAGGCGGTCGGCTCGGTCTTCTGGCATCCGAAGGGCTGGACGCTCTACCAGACGCTGGAAACCTACATCCGCACCAAGCTGAAGGCCGCCGGCTATGTCGAGGTGAAGACGCCGCAGCTGATCGACAGCTCGCTGTTCAAGGCTTCCGGCCACTGGGACATGTATGGTGACAACATGTTCAAGGTGGAGGCCGACGGTGGCGAGAAGCTGCTGGGCATCAAGCCGATGAACTGCCCCGGCCATGTCCAGATCTTCCGGCACGGCCTGCGGTCCTACCGCGACCTGCCGATCCGCATGGCGGAGTTCGGCGCCTGCCACCGCAACGAGCCGTCGGGCGCGCTGCACGGCATCATGCGCGTCCGCGCCTTCACCCAGGACGACGCCCACATCTTCTGCACCGAGGATCAGGTGCAGAGCGAGGCGGCCGAGTATTTCAAGCTGCAGCTCGGCGTCTACAAGGACCTGGGCTTCGACAAGATCTCGGTGAAGCTGGCGCTGCGTCCGGACGTCCGCACCGGCGCCGACGAACTGTGGGACCGGGCCGAAGGCGCGCTGGCCCAGGCGCTGCGCGACGCCGGGCTGGAGTATGAGGAACTGCCGGGCGAGGGCGCCTTCTATGGCCCCAAGGTCGAATTCCACCTGACCGACGCCATCGGCCGGACCTGGCAGTGCGGCACGCTGCAGTACGACCCGAACCTGCCGGAACGACTCGATGCCAGCTATATCGGTGAGGATGGCGCCCGCCATCGGCCGATCATGCTGCACCGGGCGATCCTGGGGTCGATGGAACGCTTCATCGGCATGCTGATCGAGCATTACGCCGGCAAGTTCCCGCTGTGGCTGTCGCCGGTGCAGGTCACCGTCGCCACCATCACCAGCGAGGCCGACGGCTATGCCGAGGAAGTGGCGAAGCTGTTGAAGCGCAAGGGCCTGCGCGTCGAACTCGACACCCGCAACGAGAAGATCAATCTGAAGGTCCGCGAACACAGCCTGCAGAAGGTCCCCCTGATGCTGGTTGTCGGAAAGCGGGAAGCGGACGAACGGACGGTCGCGCTCCGCGTGCTGGGCGGCAAGGATCAGGAAATTCTTGCCCTCGACGCCGCGGTGGCTAAACTGGTTGAGGAAGCGAGATCGCCTGCCGGCGAGACCGTGACCGATTCGCCGTTTTAACCGACCGCGCGACGCCGCCGGCCCGTCCTCTGGACGGCTGGCTTCCGCGTGGTTTCAGACCATGGAGAAGCGTCCATAGCCAGGATTCCGTCCGAAGCCGCCCCGACCCGCGATGGCCCGCGGGTTAACCGGGAGATCTCGGCTCGTTCCGTTCGTCTCGTCGGTGCCGACGGCGAGATGATCGGGGTGGTGTCGTTGCGCGATGCTCTGCTGGCCGCTGAGGATGCCGGTCTCGATCTGGTCGAGATCGCTCCCCAGGCGGAACCGCCTGTCTGCAAAATCCTCGACTATGGCAAGTTCAAGTACGAGGCGCAGAAGAAGGCGAACGAGGCCCGCAAGAAGCAGAAGATCATCGAGGTCAAGGAGATCAAGCTCCGGCCGAACATCGATGACAACGACTATGACGTGAAGATGCGCTCGGCGCGCCGTTTCCTCGAGGAGGGCGACAAGGTCAAGGTGACCCTGCGCTTCCGCGGCCGTGAAATGGCGCACCAGGATCTGGGTATGAATGTGCTGGTCCGCGTCCGCGACGAGCTGGAGGCGCTGGCGAAGGTCGAGCAGATGCCGAAGCTCGAAGGCCGCCAGATGGTCATGGTTCTGGCTCCGCGCTGACGCGGGGTGAGGTTACGGAAAAGGCCCGTCCGGGATGCCGGACGGGCCTTTTTCTTTTGGGGCTACGACGCCTCAGCGCAGCGGCCGGTCGTCGACGATGACGACATAGCAGGTGTGGCGGGTGAATTTGGCACAGTTGTCCAGGGCGCCGCGGCGGGCGGCGTCCTCGCTGGGCATGCCGGACTTCCAGCCGAAGGCGCCGTCCTGCGACACCGCGAATGCCTTGCGCCCGGCAGCCTCGACATAGGCGCCGAACTTGTCGCGGCCGGTGGCAGACAATTCCTGCGGCGGCTCCAGCCTGACGCGGGTGCCGCGCGGTGGTTCCGTCGGGGCGGTGGCATCGGCGGCGCCGGTGCCGGCCGGGCGGTCGTTGAGATAGGCGATGCGGCAGCCCTTCTGGGTGTGGGACGCGCAATTCTCCAGCGCGCCCTTCTGCGCCTCGTCCAGGCTGCGCATGCCCGACTTCCAGCCATAGGCCCCGTCGGGCGACACGGCGAAGGCCTTGTTGCCGCCGGCCTCGACATAGGCGGGGAACTTCGCGCGATTGGCGGCGGACAGCTCCGGCGGTGGAGGAAGCGCCGGCAGCGACAGCGCCATCGGCGTGTCGCGCAGCACCAGCCCGTTCTTCGCCAGGAACCGGTCGACCATCGGCGTCCATTGCGGGATGGCGGTGCTGAAGAAGCCATGCCCGTCCTTGCCGGTGGGCGGGGCGGCGATGAACTCCGCCCGTCCGCCTTCATGAATGAAGGCCTCCCACAGGCGCCGGGCGAGATCGGGACCGAAGAACAGGTCGTTCTCGGCATAAATCCACAGGGTGGGAACGCGCGAACTGCGGCCCAGCGTGCCGAAGGCGGCGACCAGCCGGTTCTCCTGGCAGACCTCGTTGTCGGCGACGGAGCCGCGGCCGCCGGCGAAGCTGATGGCGGCCTTCAGTCCCGGCGGCGGATCGGCGCTGAGTGCGATGCTGGCAAGCCCGCCGGCCGAGACACCGACCGCGACGATCCGGCTGGCGTCGGCGAAGGGTTGGGCCGCGACATAGCGGACGGCCTGACGCAGATCCTCGGCGCTCTGGTGGGCGGAGTGCAGGTAGTCGGGGTTGCTGCAGGCGCCGGTCGTCTCGCTGTAGGGACCGTCCGATCCGCCATAGCCGCGCCGCATCACCGCCACCACCGCCCAGCCGCGCCGCGCGAATTCGCGGGCTTCCGGCAGATAGCGCAGCGGCGTCATCTGCGCCCGGTCCGCCGGGTTGCGCGGCGTGCCATGGCTAAGCAGGACGATGGGGTAGGGGCCGGGGCCGTCCGGCCGCAGCAGCAGCGCCTCCAGCGTGGCGGAACTGCCGTCGGGGAAGCGCGCGGGGATCGACAGCGCCGTCTGAGTCAGCCCCTCCGCCAGGGCGGGACCGCAGCACAGCAGCATGAACAGCAGGGGAAGCAGGCGGCGCAGGGTCATGGTCGGCGCAGTCTCCGCGACGGAAAGGGGCTGCGCTCTTGTACGCCAACTTTGGCTTGGCGTCAGGGGGGAGGTGGGGGTGGGGCCACCTCCCCCACGGCCGTTACTCCACCCCCTGCCGCGCCACGCGCAGCGCCTCGGCCAGAACCTCCGCGTCGCCGATGTGGTTGGCGAGCAGCAGGATCAGCTTGGCGTTCAGGCGGTTGCTCTGGTCGGGGGTCAGGTCGCGGTGGCTGTCGATCAGCAACTGGTACACGTCATCCGGGCTGGCGAAACGCTGCTCGGTCATCAGTTTGGCCATGGGTGCAACTCCGGAAAATCGGGGGATCAGCGGCCGGTGGCGCGGTCCAGCGCGGCGGACAGGGCGGCGGCATCGAAGCGGCGCCAGCGGGCGGCGATGTGCTGGTCAGGGCGGATCAGATAGACGCTGCCCGGCGTCAGGTCGTAGCGCTCGCGCAGGCGGCCGGCGCTGTCCACCAGCTCTCCGGCGATGCCGCGACGCCGCTCGGTCACCACATACCAGGCCAGCGGCAGCGGCCCGGCGGCGAGACCGTCCAGCGCCTCCGCCACCTCGGCCGGAACCGGCCCGTCACCAGCGGCGTAGAGCACGGTGAAGCGCCCGTCCAGCGCCTCCATCAGCCAGCCGGCATGGCCGTCACGCTCCACCGGCGCGTCGGTGGCGGGGGCGCCCGGCACCATTCTGCCGGCGAAGGCGTCGGCGTCCGGCGTGTTCAGCGGGCTGTCGCTGTAGGTGGTGGGGGTGGACAGCCGGCCGGAATTGACCAGCGAGCGGGCGAAGGGCTGGTCGACCGCAAGCTCCAGCACCGCGTCGCGGAAGACGCGGCTCATCTCGCTTTTCGGCGTGATGAAGTCGGTGGAGCGGGTGGAGTTCAGGATGTTCTCCTTGGCCGCCGCGACCCGTTCATCGCTGTAGCTGTCCAGCAGCGAGTCCGGCGCCTTGCCGTCCAGCACCAGCGCCAGTTTCCACACCAGATTGTCGGCGTCGGGCACGCCGCTGTTGGCGCCGCGGGCACCGAAGGGCGAGACCTGATGGGCCGAATCGCCGGCGAACAGGATGCGGCCGTGGCGGAAGCGATCCAGCCGGCGGCACTGGAAGGTGTAGACCGACACCCATTCCAGTTCGAACGGCGTGTCGGCGCCCAGCATCGCCTGGACGCGGGGGATGACGCGCTCCGGCTTCTTCTCCTCCTCCGGGTCGGCGTCCCAACCCAGCTGGAAATCCAGGCGCCAGACATTGTCGGGCTGCATGTGCAGCAGGGCCGACTGCTTGCGGTGGAAGGGCGGGTCGAACCAGAACCAGCGTTCCGCCGGGAAATCGGCCTTCATCACCACGTCGGCGATCAGGAAACGGTCCTTGAACACCTCGCCCTGGAACTCCAGGCCCAGCATCTTGCGCACCGACGATTTGGCGCCGTCGCAGGCGATGACCCAATCGGCCTCCACCGCATGGACGCCGTCGGGCGTCTCGACCTGCAGGACGACATGGTCGGCCTCCTGCTTGGCCGAGATGACGCGGGAGAGCCAGCGCAGGTCGATCAGATCGTGCTTCCGCGCTTCCGTGACCAGGAAATCCTCCAGGTAATATTGCTGGAGGTTGATGAAGGCGGGGATCTTGTGGTCCGGCTCCGGCAGCAGGTCGAACTGGTAGACCATGCGGTCACCGTTGAAGACCTTGCCGATCTTCCAAACGACACCCTTGTCGATCATGCGCTGGCCGACGCCCAGCCGGTCCCACACCTCCAGCGCGCGCTTGGCATAGCAGACGGCGCGGCTGCCGACGCTGACGGTGTCCTCGGCGTCGAGCACCACCACCGGCACGCCCTTGCGCGCGAAGTCGAGCGCCGCGGTCAGCCCGACCGGGCCGGCGCCGATGACCACCACCGGATGGCGCCGGACGGTGCCGGTGCGCTGTTCCTGCGAGGGTGTGAAGCTGTATTTCGGATAGCTGAAAGTCGCGTGCATTGGGCGTTTCCTCCCCCGGAAACCATGACAGAACGCGTTGGCGGCCCGGCCGCGGAGCGGCCGGCTTTGCGGTGATTTGTTATTGTTGCCAACGATACAGTTTCATTTGATACCAATCAAGCCCCGATCCGAGGGTTGGGAAGGGAGCCGGTGAAGCGATACAGACATGCTCACTATGACGGAAAATCAGTATCGCGTACAGCGTGCGGCGGTGTAGCCTCGTGGCAAAAGACCGGATAGAGACACCGAGGAACGCCTGACCATGCCCAACCCGACCGTCAACCCCACCTTGCCGCGCCCGACCGTCTACGCCATCGACGGCGTGATCCCGGTCATCGACCCGACCGCCTTCGTCCATCCCACCGCCGTGCTGATCGGCGACGTGGTGGTGGGGCCGGGCTGCTATGTCGGCCCATGCGCCAGCCTGCGCGGTGATTTCGGCCGCATCGTGCTGCAGCGGGGCAGCAACGTGCAGGACAACTGCACGATCCACGCCTTCCCCGGCCATGACGCCATCGTCGAGGAGGACGGGCATGTCGGGCATGGCGCCGTGCTGCACGGCTGCATCGTCCGCCGCAACGCACTGGTCGGGATGAATGTGGTGGTGATGGACGGCGCGGAGATCGGCGAGGAGTCGATCGTCGCCGCCATGGCCTTCGTCAAGGCCGGCTTCGTCGTGCCGCCGCGCACGCTGGTGGCCGGCCTGCCGGCCAAGGTGATGCGCGAGCTGCGGCCCGATGAGGTCGCCTGGAAGTCGGAAGGGACGGAGGAATACCAGCGCCTCGCCCGCCGCTCGCTCGCCACCATGGTCGCCTGCGCTCCGCTGGAGGCGGAGGAACCGGGCCGGGGCCGCGTCGATGCGGGGACAAGCCAACCGCTGCACAAGGTGAAGGGGGGCTGAGCGGCCCCCCTCCTTCTACTCCTCCACCGGCTCCGTCTGCGCGCCGACCGGCGCCGGGCGGGCCGCCAACTGGTCGGCGCGGGCCTGGAGCTTCGACAGCAGCGTGTCGAGCTGCGCCCGCTCGTCGATCGACAGGGCGTCGGTGACTTCTTCCTCATAGGTCAGGGCCATCGGCACGATCTCCGCATAGATCGCCAGCGCCTTGGGCGTCAGGGTCAGCAGGGCCTTGCGTCGGTCGGTGTCGCCCGATTCGCGCAGGATCAGGCTTGAGTCGAGCATGCGGCTGATGGCGCGGCTGACCTGCACCTTGTCCATCGCGGTGCGCTGCGCGATCTCGCCCGCGCTCATCGTCTCGCCGCCGCCCAGCACGGCGATGATCCGCCATTCCGGGATCGTGATGCCGAACCGCTTCTCGTACAGCTTGGCCAGCGTGTGGCTGACCGTGTTGGCCAGCACCGACAACCGGTAGGGCAGGAAGCGCGTCAGGTGCAACGCCGGGATGTCGGCCGGCGCCGCTGCGGGTTTCGCAGAGATTTTGGATGATGCGGTGCTGGAACGGCGGGCGGGCGGCATCGGCGGGCGTCGTCTGTGATGAAGGTCGCGGGTGGCCCCATCCTGCGCTGTAATTTGGCTCTTGCAACAGTTTCAAACGAAACTAAAATGGCGGCAACGGAACAAGCCTGCCGGTGCCCGTCGCGGATGGGGCCGGCGGCATCCCAACGGTATTGAGTGGGGAAGCGCCAATGAAGAACTGGATTTCGTTTCCGAAGGTCGAGGGCACCGCGTCGCGTCAGGCCCATGTCCGGCTCCCCGCCGGCACTTACGAGCGCGAGATGGGGCGCGAGGGCTTCTTCGGCCCGGCGACCCAGATGCACCACGCCCACCCGCCGACCGGCTGGACCAGCTTCGACGGACCGCTGCGCCCGCGCGCCTTCGACCTGAACCATGTGGACCATATGCCCGGCTGCCCGTTGGAGGCGCCGGCCCTGATGGGCAACGGGGCGACCCAGGTGCGGCTGTGGCGCTTCAAGGGCAAGATGGACCATCTGGTCCGCAACGCCGACGGCGACGATCTGCTGTTCTTCCACCAGGGCGGCGGCCATCTCTATTGCGACTACGGCCATCTGGAGGTGCGCGAGGGCGACTATGTCGTGCTGCCGCGCAACACCTGCTGGCGGCTGGAGACGGACGAGGCGGTGATGGTGCTGATGGTGGAGGCCACCAACGACGCCTACAAGCTGCCGCACAAGGGGCTGGTCGGCACCCACGCCATCTTCGATCCTGCGGTGCTGGACGTCCCGGCGCTGGACGACGCCTTCCAGGCGCAGAAGAACGAGCGCGAGACCCTGGTCCGGGTCAAGAAGCGCGGGCAGCTCTGCGCCATGACCTATCCGTTCAACCCGCTGGACGCGGTGGGCTGGCACGGCGATCTGGCGCCGGTGCGGCTGAACTGGCGCGACATCCGGCCGCTGATGAGCCACCGCTACCACCTGCCGCCCTCGGCGCACAGCACCTGGATCGCAGGGCGCTTCATCATCTGCACCTTCGTGCCGCGGCCGATCGAGTCGGACCCGGAGGCGCTGAAGCTGCCCTATTATCACTCCAACGAGGATTTCGACGAGGTGCTGTTCTATCACCGCGGCCAGTTCTTCTCGCGCGACAACATCCATCCGGGCATGGTGACCTACCACCCCTCGGGCTTCCCGCACGGGCCGCACCCGAAGGCCTACGAGGTGGCGCAGAAGTTCGAGCGCAAGGAGACCGACGAGGTCGCGGTGATGATCGACACCCGCGATCCGCTGGACGTCTATCAGGCGATGGAAGGCGTCGAGTGGGGCGGCTACGCCGACAGCTGGAAGGCGAAATGAGCGGCCACCCGAAAACAAGGGCCAAGGCTGCCGCACGCTGAAATTTCAGGAAGGGAAGAGACCAATGAAGCTGGCAAGTTTGAAAGCGGGCGGGCGCGACGGCACCCTGGTCGTGGTGTCGCGCGACCTGACCCGCGCCGCTCCGGTGCCGGACATCGCCCGCACGCTGCAGGCGGCGCTGGACGACTGGACGGCGCTGGCGCCGAAGCTGGAGGAGGCCTATCGCGCGCTGAACGCCGATCCGGCGGCCGGTCAGCCCTTCGACCCGGCCGAGGCGGCCTCGCCGCTGCCGCGCGCCTACCAGTGGGCGGACGGGTCGGCCTACGTCAACCATGTGGAGCTGGTCCGCAAGGCGCGGGGGGCGGAGATGCCGCCCAGCTTCTGGACCGATCCGCTGATGTATCAGGGCTGCTCCGACGGCTTCCTGGCGCCGACCGACCCGATTCCGGCGGCGACCGAGGCCTGGGGCATCGATTTCGAGGCGGAGATCGCCGTCATCACCGGCGACGTACCGATGGGCGTTTCGGCCGAGGCGGCGCGCGGTCAGATCCGGCTGCTGATGCTGGTCAACGACGTCAGCTTGCGCAACCTGATCCCGGCGGAACTGGGCAAGGGCTTCGGCTTCTTCCAGTCCAAGCCGGCTTCCAGCTTCTCCCCCGTCGCGGTGACGCCGGACGAGCTGGGCGACGCCTGGGACGGCGGCAAGCTGCACCGGCCGCTGGTGACGACGCTGAACGGCGAAGCCTTCGGCAAGCCGGACGCCGGGGTCGACATGACCTTCGACTTCACGACGCTGATCGCGCATGCCGCCAAGACCCGCAATCTGGCGGCCGGCAGCATCATCGGGTCGGGCACCGTGTCGAACAAGCTGGACGGCGGCCCCGGCAAGCCGGTCGCGGCCGGCGGCGTCGGTTATTCCTGCCTCGCCGAGCTGCGGATGATCGAAACCATCGAGCATGGCGCACCGAAGACCCCCTTCATGCGCTTCGGCGACCGCGTGCGGATCGAGCTGTTCGACAAGGACGGCGCCAGCGTGTTCGGCGCCATCGACCAGCAGGTGGTGCGGTACGAGGGGCCGTAAGGCGGCAGCGGTCCGATCTGCAGCCGGGTCTGCTGGCTGAGATGAGGGCGTCGGCGGGGTGTGCAAGCATTCCGCAGGCGCCCTTTTCGCATTTGCAGCAATTCGTCCGGCCGTTGGTATCACGATCCACAGTTGCTGGGATAATTGAACGACCTGTCCTGGAATCGCAAAAATCGGCATGTCAGACGGTCATTATCGAATATAAGGTGGCCCCCTTTCCCCATTTGGTACCGCCTTTCCGTTCATTCCGGAACTTTGGGCGGACCGGACGACGGTGTCGCGATGAAGGCCAATTTCAGGACGAAGATCATCATCGGCGTGGCCGCCGTGCTGGCGGTGGGGGCGACCGCGGTTACGGCGGTGTCGCTGGTTCTGACGCGCGACGCCGCGCACAATGCGGCCGTGCTGCTCGCCGCCGAGACGGCCGACCGCCACGGCGCCCAGGTCGCTGCCGATCTGTCCACCGCCCTGAACGCCGCCAGCGCCACCGCGGCGCTGGTGGAGGTGGAGCGGTCCACCGGACGTCCGCGGCGCGAGACGGTGAACCGCTATCTGCGCCGGACGGCGGAGGCCAATCCGCTCTATGCCGGTGTATGGGTGGACATGTCCGACGACGGATTCGACGGGCTCGATCGGGATTTCGCCGCCCATGACCGGACGACCGAGATCCTCGGGCTGCCGAAGACCGGGCGGATGAGCCTGCTTTGGCTGCCGGGGGACAAGGGGGTTCAGGCCGACGACAGCGAGGGCTATCCCTTCTCCGACGTGCAGGAGAAGGAGTACTACAAGGCGGCCGCCACCGTGCGCAAGGCGGTGCTGACCGAACCCTATCTCGATGATTTCACCAAGCGGCTGATGACCAGCGCCGCCGCCCCGGTGATGGACGGCGGCAAGGACGGGCGCGTCATCGGCGTGGCCGGCGTCGATATGGCGCTGACCGGCCTGACCGACCTGGTGCGTGCGGTGAAGCCCTATGGCGACGGTTACGCGGCGGTGCTGACCGGCTCCGGCCTCTATGTCGCCCATCCCGACGGCGGTCGGCTGTCCAAGCCCGCCGACGATCTGCCGGAAACCGCCCGCCGCGCCGTGGCCGAGGGGCGGGCCTTCGACGGCATCGTGGCGCTGAACGGCGCGCCGCATTATCTGCGGCTGGCGCCGATCCGCTTCGCCGGCGCCGATGGCGTCTGGTCCTTCATGGTGGCGGCGCCGCAGTCCAGCGTGATGGCCGACGCCAACCGGCTGACCCTGCTGACGATGCTGGTCAGCCTGGGCTGCGTCGCGCTCGGCTGTCTGGTGGCATGGAAGGTTGGTGACGGCATCGCCCGTCCGGTGGCGTCGCTGACCGGGGCGATGACCCGGCTGGCGGCCGGCGATCTGGAGACGGCGGTGCCCGGCGCCGACCGCGACGACGAGGCCGGCGGCATGGCCCGCGCGGTCGAGGTGTTCAAGGAGGGGCTGGTCCGCGCCCGCGAGCTGGACCATCAGCAGAAGGCCGACTGGCAGGCCAAGGAGGTTCGCGCCGCGGCGCTCGCCGATCTGCAGAAAGGGTTCGAGCAGCGGGTCGGCGGACTGACCGGCGCGCTGGCGTCGGCCGCCCAGCAACTGGAATCGACCGCGCGCGGCCTGACCGGCATCGCCGACCAGAGCCTGGGCCGGTCGGAGCAGGTGGCGGCTTCCGCCCGCGCCGCCGCGGAGAATGTGCAGACCGCCGCCGCCGCGACGGAGGAACTGTCGGCGTCCGTTCAGGACATCGGCCGGCAGGTCGGGGAATCCGCCCGCATCGCCGACGCGGCGGTGACCGACGTCAGACGGGCCGACGAGGCCGTCGTCGTGCTGGCGGAAAGCGCCGAGCGGATCGGCGCGGTGGTGGAACTCATCAACTCCATCGCCGGGCAGACGAACCTGCTGGCGCTGAACGCCACCATCGAAGCGGCGCGCGCGGGAGAGGCCGGCAAGGGATTCGCCGTGGTGGCGTCGGAGGTCAAGAATCTCGCCAACCAGACCGCCAAGGCGACCGAGGACATTGTCGGCCAGATCAAGGGCATCCGCGACGCCACGCAGGAGGCGGTCACCGCCGTCCAGGGCATCAGCGAAACCATCGCCCAGGTCAGCCGCATCGCGTCCGGCATCGCCGCGGCGGTGGACCAGCAGGCGGCGGCGACCCAGGAGATCGCCCGCAGCGTGATCCAGGCCGCCGACGGGGCGCAGGAGGTCAGCGGCGGCATGGGTGACATCCGGGCCGGCGCCGGGGAGACCGGGGCGGCGGCCGATCAGCTTCTCGCCGCCGCCGCCGCGCTTGCCGGACAGTCGAAGGACCTGAGCCGCGAGATCGACGGCTTCATCGCCGGCGTCCACAAGGCGTGAGGCTGGTCCGTCCGTCTCAGCCGACCGCCATCAGCCGGTCGGCCGGCAGCGTCTCCGGAATGTGCTGCGAGACGTAGCCTTCGCTGTGGATCTGGTCGTCCCTGGCGCCGAGCGAACGGGCGGCGGTGACGCAGGATTCGACGAAGGCGGGACTGCCGGCGGTGAAGATGGCGTGGCCGGACAGGTCGGGGAACAGGTCGGGCAGGATGGTGGGGATGCGGCCCTTCAAATGGTTGGGCGCATCCTCGCGCGTCAGGGTCACCTTGACCTTGAAGTTGCGGTATTTGGCCTGCCAGTAGCTGAGCAGCCCCAACTCGTACACATCGGCCTGGGTGCAGGCGGAGAACAGCAGGGTCACCGGCGGGCGGTAGCCGCGGCGCAGCGCCGCGTCGGTCAGCGCCAGGATGGGGGCGAGGCCGGAGCCGGCGGCCATGCACAGCACCGGGCTGTCCACCGACGGGTCGCCGATGAAGGTGCCGTAGGGGCCGGACAGCTTGACCATGCTGCCGACGGTGAGCGTGTCGTGGATCCAGCCGCTGGTCGGGCCGCCGTCGACGCGGGTCACCTGCAGCACGATCTCGCCATCGGGGCGGGGCGCGTTGGCGATGGAATAGCAGCGCGGCGGCGCGCCGGCTGCGGCATCGCCCAGCATCACATACTGGCCCGGCCAGTAGCGCAGTGGCTGGCCCAGCGGGCGCAGGCGCAGCTCGACGATGCGGGGCGTGCGCGGGATGCGGTCGGTGACGATGAACAGCACGTTCTCGCGCGGCGGGAACAGTTTGGGCTGGGCGTCGGCGGTGCCGTATTCGATCACCAGCTCGTCGGAAATCGGCTTGGCCATGCACATCAGGCCATAGCCGTCCTTACGCTCGGGCTGGGACAGCGCCATGTCCAGCACCATGCCCTGGTCGAACTGGCCGCTGAGAACCTTGACCTTGCATTCGCCGCAAGCGCCGGCGCGGCAATTGTTGGGCAGGGCGTAGCCGGCCTGTTCCAGCGCCGACAGGACGGTCTCGCCGTCACGGCACTCGACCGTGCGGCCCGAGGGGTGGAGGCGGATGCGGCTCACCGGGGGGATCCTTGGGAATTGATCGATCGGGGAACACTTGCCCCCACCCCGACCCTCCCCCGCTTCGCAGGGGAGGGAGCAAGTGCTTGTTCGGGAGAGTGGCGGCAGTTCCCTCCCCCGCCCAGCGGGGGAGGGTTAGGGTGGGGGCGACTGGGCCGGCGCCTCAGAACACCGGGATGATCTCGTCCATGTCGACGTCCCGGACTTCCTCGCCGGTGATGCCGACTTCCGGGATCGCCGGGAACGGGATGTTGTAGCGGTCCAGCACGCCCTTCAGGTTCAGCATGGCGTTGCGCCAGTTCTCCTTCTTCGCCTCGTAATCCGGGATGTGGAAACCGGCGTTGCGGGCGATGGCCTCGGCCTCGCGCTGGGTGGCGATGAAGTCTTCCGGCAGGTCCCAGAACTGGGGCGGCGGTTCGAACAGCACGGCGGACAGGAACAGGTAGCCGGCGCGGATCTGCTTGGTGATGATCGACCGGTCCTCCACCGCCAGATGGGGATAGTCGCGCTCCATCACCGACATGCAGATCGCCATGTGGCGGCCTTCGTCACGGCCGATGTTGCGGAAGGCTTCCTTGAACACCGGCTCGCTGCAGCCGGCCGCCATCTGGTGGAAGATGGTCGCCGCCGCGATCTCGCCCATCAGGAAGGAGCTGAACAGAACAGCCAGCGAGTATTTCGGAACCGCCTTCTTGTAGCCGTCCCAATAGCGCCCGCCGTTGTAGTACAGCCAGTGCGCGTTCTTCTGCAGCCGGCGGCCGAGGTCGGTCTTCGGCTCGTAGGTCAGCGGGCTGGTGGCCTCCAGCAGCTTGGTGATGGCCAGACCGCACATCTGCTCGTGGTTCTGCTCGTCGCGGGTGACGGAGAAGAAGCAGCGGCGGACCGGGTCCTCCTCATGCACCTCGTAGGTCTTGATCAGGGCATGGGCGAAGACCGGCGGGGCCGACGCGTCGAACACCGACAGGATGGTCCACCAATATGCGATGGCCTCCCGCTCCTCCCAGCTGTAGCGCGACACGTCGAAGCTGTCCCAGGGCAGCTTGGCCGGGTCCCAGTTCTCGCGCTGGGCGGCGGCGTAGACCTCTTCCAGCTTCTTGGTCTGCGACACCCAGGACAGCGGATAGACGTTCGGCTGCGGCGTGGCGGGGGGGAACTCCATCGTGTTGGCGATGGGGGTGTAGTCCTTGGACATAGGGGCGTTTCCTCCGGGGGCATTCCGCGGGCGCTCACATTACCATCGGCGCCCTGTGGTCTTTATATGACACAGAAATTTGAGATCATCAACGGTATCTGTATCACGTTGTGCGGCCCGGAAAATGATGCCAACCTCCTGATTTCAAAGGGGAATGCATGCGAATGCGCCGAATTGATCCAGATCAATTCGTTCGCAAAGCTGATTTTATCCGACGATGAGGTATCGAAAGGCCTGACCCCGCCGGGGTCAGGCGGCTTCGAAACAGGGGATGTTGCCGCGCACCAGATCGCGTGTCGCGGCATCGACGTCGGCGGCGATGCAGGCGTGCATGTAGGCCCGTGCCAGGACGTCCAGCGCGAAATCGGCGTCGTGCGAGCGGCGGCGGAACTCCTCGATCCGAACCGGAGAGCCAAAGACCGCCTGCCAGAAGGTCGGGGTGTCGAGCGGGCCGAAATTCATCGCCCAGAAGCCGAAGTTGGGCTGCCCGACCGTGGTTTCACGCAGCAGCAGCTCGACCTTGGTGTGGCGCGTGTCGGCGGCGATGTGGGCAAAAAGAGTCTCCACCACATCCGGCTCGCCTTCCAGCACCTGCAGGAAGATGCCCTCGAACTCCACCAGGAAACCGGTGACGCCCAGCTCGCGGTTCTTGCGGGCGCTGAACAGGCAGATGTCGGCAAGGGCGCTGTAGGGCAGCCGGTCGGCGGCCTCGCTGCGGTAGACGATGGTCAGCATGGGCGGCGTTCCGGTGATGGTCGGTCGGATGACGAGCCAAGCTTAACGCGATGTCTTGCATTTTATGTATGAACTTTGGTCCTAAGGGGCAGCCCCTACGGGCGCCCATTGTCGCAGATCGCTGGTCAGCCCACCGGTATGGTCTCCAGACCGCCGAACCGGCCGTGGAAGGCGGGCTGGGCATCGGGCAGCGGTCCGTTGGCGGTGGTCGCCGCCTGCATCAGGAAGGATTCCGAGGGGCCGGCGAGGCGGCGGTAGAGGTTGCGGGTCAGCATCCGCGATTCCTGGCCCGGCCAGTCCGCCGGCAGGAGGTCGGGCGGCAGCATCGGGTCGCGCAGCAGGATGCGGCGGAAGTCGTGGATCATCAGCGTGCGCAGGACGAAGCAGGCGGCGGGGTCCGGGGCCTCGGCGGCGTCGATCGCCGCCCAGACCGGACGGAAGTGATCCAGGAACGCCGCATAGTCGTGTTCGAGCTGGTCGATGTCCCAGCAACCGCGCACCAGATCGCGCAACGCGCCGAACCCTTCCGCCCGGTCCAGGCTGGCCTTCATGTGGACGATCTTGTCGGCGACTCCCAACTCGGCCAGCGAGCGGTGCATCGCCGCCTCGTCGCAGTTGGGATGGGCGTAGACGGTGGCCGACGCGGCGCCGAAGCCCTGCCAGGTCAGCTCCCGCCGCAGGGCGTCGCGCGTCTCGGCGTCCAGCGCATTGGGCGGCACCATCAGCAGGTCCCAGCCGCGGTCCCATTCGCGGGCCAGCGGCGCGTAGATCCGCCGTTCCGCCGCGGCGAAGCGCTCCTTCCCGCTGTCGGTGACGCGATAGAAGCTGCGCCGGCCGATCTGGGTGTTGGTCAGCCAGTCGTCCTTGCCCAGCCGGAAGACCGAGGTGCGGACGATCCGCTCGCTCATCCCGAACAGCCCCATCAGCTCGATCAGGCTGCCCAGCCACAGCGACCCGCCATGCGGCAGCACCGCGTCGCCATAGACGGTGATGATCAGCGACTTCGCCCGTGGCGCGATGGCTTCGGTCAGCTGGGCGGCAAGGTCTTCGGGGCGGCGCGGGCGGGCCATGCGGGTGGGGCGTCCTTATGGGTGCGGCTTGTGATGCGGGCGGATCGGAACGAGACGGCACGACGGAGTTGTATACGAAACCCGGTGCCGGTTGGGCCAGTGCCACGACAGCGTGGGCGACCGGGGCGGAAGCCGGGCCGGCGGCCGATAGGAGGCAATCCGGACTTTCCGTTTGACAATCATTAATGTGATACACTAGGTTGGGTTCCCAAAGTAAATTTGTGTCATAAAACGAAATGACGATTCCCGGGGCGCGAGCCGGAGGGATCGCAAAGGGAAGGGGAGGCGGACCGCAACATCCGTACTTCGATTGTGGTCACGCCCGCGAAAATTTTTCTTCCGCAATCATTTCGTTTGAAACATTATGTGAAGCAAATCATCCCGCCGCACCGGGACCGGGCCGCCGCCCGATCCGGTGACAAGGTGGGCAGCACTCGGGAGGACATCATGCGCAAAAGCCTGCTTGCCACCATCGCCTTCACCGCCATGACCGCCATGACGGCGGTGTCCGGCCTGCTGTCCGGGGCGGCACAGGCCGCGGACCCGATCAAGGTCGGCGCCATCATCTCGGCCACCGGCCCGGCCTCCTTCCTCGGCGATCCGGAGAAGAAGGTGCTGGAGCTGTATGCCGACCGCATCAACAAGGCGGGCGGCGTCGATGGCCGTCAGGTGCAGCTGACCGTCTATGACGACGGCGGCGCTGCCGACAAGGCGGCTTCCTTCACCAAGCGCCTGATCGAGAGCGACGGCGTCGACGTGATCGTCGGCGGCACCACGACCGCGGCGACCATGGCGGCGGTGCCGCTGGTGGAGCGCGCCGGCGTGCCCTTCATCTCGCTGGCCGGCGCGGTGGTGATCGTGGAGCCGGTGAAGAAGTGGGTGTTCAAGACCCCCCACACCGACCGCATGGCCGCGGAAAAGGTGATGGAGGACATGAAGAAGCGCGGGCTGACCAAGCTGGCGCTGCTGTCGGAGGATAGCGGATTCGGCAAGTCGGGCCGCGAGCAGACCGTCGCCGTCGCCAAGGAGCGCGGGATCGAACTGGTCGCCGACGAGACCTATGGCGCCAAGGACACCGACGTCACCGCGCAGCTGACCAAGATCAAGAACACCGCGGCCGCCCAGGCGGTTCTGGTGTTCGGCCTGGGCCAGGGTCCGGCGGTGGTCACCAAGAACTACCGCCAGCTCGGCATGTCGCTGCCGCTCTACCAGTCGCACGGCGTCGCGTCGAAGGAATACATCCGTCTGGCCGGCGGTGCCGCCGAGGGTGTCCGTCTGCCGGCCGCCGGTCTGGTCGTCGCCGCCCAGCTGCCCGACAGCGACCCGCAGAAGAAGGTCGTGACCGAGTTCACCAAGGTCTACGAGGACAGCTTCAATTCGGAGGTCTCGACCTTCGCCGGCCATGCCTATGACGGGCTGATGATCGCGCTGGACGCGGTGAAGCGCGCCGGCGGCACCGACAAGGCCAAGCTGCGCGACGCCATCGAGCAGACCAAGGGTTATGTCGGCACCGGCGGCACCGTGACCATGAGCCCGAAGGACCACATGGGCCTGACGCTGGACGCCTTCCACATGGTGGAGGTCCGCCAAGGCGACTGGTCGCTGGTGAAGTAAACCGATCCGCCGCTCGGATCCCCTCTCCCCCCGCTCACGCGCAAACTTTGTTTGCGCTGACGCGACAGGCGGACCCCCGGTCCGCCGAAAGCGGGGAGAGGGTTAGGGTGAGGGGGATGCACAGCGTGGCGATTGTTGATTTGCCACGCTTCGCATCCCCACCAATCCACCCCATGCCTCCCCCTCACCCCGACCCTCTCCCCGGGGGGGAGAGGGGGAATGTGCGCGGGAGAGGAACATCAGGAACCCAACGATGTTCGCGGAACTGCTGCAATACATGCTGTCGGGGCTGACCATCGGCGCGATCTATGCGCTGGCGGGGCTCGGCTTTTCGATCATCTACAACGCCAGCCACGTCATCAACTTCGCCCAGGGCGAGTTCATCATGATCGGCGGCATGGCGTCGGCCACGCTGACGGCCTCGGGCGTGCCGCTGCCGCTGGCGATCCTGATCGGCTGCGGCGGCGCCATGCTGGTCGGCGTGCTGGTGGCGAAATTCGCGGTCGAGCGCGCCCGCAACGCCTCCACCGTTACCCTCATCATCATCACCATCGGCGCCTCGATCTTCCTGCGCGGCGTCGCGGAGCTGGTCTGGGGCAAGGACTTCAAGCGTCTGGACGCCTTTTCCGGCGAGACGCCGATCCAGTTCCTCGGCGCCTCGATGCAGCCGCAGTCGCTGTGGGTGGTGGGCACCGCCGCCGTGCTGATCGTCGCCATCGGCCTGTTCTTCAACCGGACCCTGACCGGCAAGGCGATCCTCGCCACTTCGCACAACCGGCTGGCCGCACAGCTGGTCGGCATCGACGTGAAGCGGGTGGTGCTCGCCTCCTTCGCGCTGTCGGCGGCGCTGGGCGCCATCGGCGGGGCGGTGGTCGCCCCCATCACCTTCTCCTACACCGAGATGGGCATCATGCTGGGGCTGAAGGGCTTCACCGCCGCGGTTCTGGGCGGCCTCGGCCATGGGCCGGGCGCGGTGGCCGGCGGGCTGATCGTCGGTGTCGCGGAGGCGCTGGGCGCCGGCTACATCTCCTCGGCCTACAAGGATGCGGTGGCCTTCGTCATCATCCTGGCCGTCCTTCTCTTCATGCCGAACGGGCTGTTCGGCAAGCGCGGCACCGAACGGGTGTAAGGACTTATCTCCGATGAACGCACTCCTTCACGGGCGGCTGACCGGGCTTCTGGCACTGGGCGCGGTGATCGCGGTCCTGCCGGCCTTCCTGCCCAACAACTTCTATCTCGACATCGCCATCCTGGCCGGCTTCAACGCCGTGGTCTGCGTCGGGCTGAACCTGCTGATCGGCTATGCCGGGCAGATCAGCCTGGGCCATGCCGGCTTCTTCGGCATCGGCGCCTATGCATCGGGCGTGCTGGTCGGCGTCTATGGCTGGCCGCCGATCCTGGCGCTGCTGACCGGCGCCGTGGTGGTCGGGCTGCTGGCCTTCCTGGTGGCCAAGCCGATCCTGCGGCTGAAGGGCCATTATCTCGCCATGGCGACCTTGGGCATCGGCATCATCGTGTCGATCGTGCTGCGCACCGAAAGCGGGCTGACCGGCGGTCCGGACGGCATGATGGTGGAACCGTTCAAGATCTTCGGCTTTGAGCTGTATGGCGAAAAGGTCTGGTACTGGGTGGTCGGCGTGCTGCTGATCGGCGTGGTCTGGCTGTCGCTGAACCTGATCGACAGCCCGATGGGCCGGGCGCTCCGCGCCGTCCACGGGTCGGAGGTGGCGGCCGAGGTGGTCGGCGTCGACACCGCCCGCTTCAAGGTGCTGGTCTTCGTGGTCTCGGCGGTGTTCGCCAGCGTGGCCGGCAGCCTGTTCGCCCATTACGCCGGCCTGATCACCCCGGCCAAGGCCGACTTCTTCAAGTCGATCGAGCTGGTGACCATGGTGGTGTTCGGCGGCATGGCATCGACCTTCGGTGCGGTGGTGGGGGCCGTGGTGCTGACGCTGCTGCCGCAGGCGCTGACCGTCTTCCAGGATTACCAGCAGATCGTGCTGGGCGGCATCCTGATGGCGACGATGGTGTTCATGCCCAAGGGCCTTCTCCCCACCCTGGCGGCGCTGCTCCCGGCGCGGAGGCGGGCATGAAGATGCTGGCGACCACTGATCTTTCCCCCGATACCATGTCCCAGGCCCGCCGCGTCGGCCCGCCGATCCTGAAGGTGGAGCATCTCAGCCGCGAGTTCGGCGGCGTGCTCGCCATCGGCGATCTGAGCTTCACCGTTGCGGCCGGCGACATCCATTCGATCATCGGGCCGAACGGCGCCGGCAAGACCACGCTGTTCAATCTGGTGACCGGCGTCTACAAGCCGTCGGGCGGCCGGGTTCTGTTCGACGGGGCCGACGTGTCGGGCATGGCGCCCTACAGGCTGGCCGCCCGCGGCATGTCGCGCACCTTCCAGAACCTGCAGATCTTCTTCAACATGACGGCGCTGGAGAACGTCATGGTGGGGCGGCACCTGCACCTGAACACGCGGCTTCTGCCGGCGCTGTTCCGCTTTCCGTCGCTGGTGCGCAAGGACCGCGAGGCGAAGGACCGGGCGGCGCAACTGATGGCCGACGTCGGGCTGGAGAAATACATCGACGCCGACGCCGCCTCCATGCCCTACGGCGCGCTGAAACGGCTGGAGATCGCCCGCGCGCTGGCGTCGGAGCCGAAGCTGCTTCTGCTGGACGAGCCGGCGGCCGGCCTGAACGCCACCGAAAGCCGCGAGATCGACGAGGTCATCAAGACCGTCGCCGCGACCGGCGTCACCATCATCCTGGTGGAACACGACATGAAGATGGTGATGGGAATCTCTCACCGGATCACCGCCCTGAACCAGGGCCGCATGCTGGCCGAGGGCACCCCGCAGGAGGTGGCGGCCAACGCGGACGTCATCGCCGCCTATCTCGGCGCGGCACCGTGAGGGAGGCGCGGAGCATGCTTCTGGAGATCGAGGGCCTCAACAGCCATTACGGCCGCATCCACGCGCTGAAATCGGCCAGCCTGACCGTGCGGGAAGGCGAACTGGTGGCGCTGGTCGGCGCCAACGGCGCGGGCAAGACGACACTGCTGCGCACCCTGTCCGGCGTCCACCCGGCCAGCAGCGGGCGCATCACCTTCGACGGCTGCGACATCACCCGGATGAAGGCGTCGCGCCGCGTCGCCGAAGGGGTGGTGCAGGTGCCGGAAGGCCGGCAGCTGTTCGGTCCGCAGAGCGTGGAGGACAATCTCCGCCTCGGCGCCTACCGCCGCGGCAGCGGCAAGCCGGATGACGACATCAACCGGCTGTACGAGATGTTTCCGGTGCTGAAGGTCAAGCGCGACCAGCCCGCCGGCACCCTGTCGGGCGGCCAGCAGCAGATCGTGGCCTTGGGCCGCGCGCTGATGGCGAAGCCGCGCCTGCTTCTGCTCGACGAACCCAGCATGGGGCTGGCGCCGCTGCTGGTGGCGGAGATCTTCGACGCCGTGCAGCGGCTGAAGCGGGAGGGGACGACCATCCTGCTGGTGGAGCAGAACGCCCACGCCGCCCTGGCCATCGCCGATCGCGGATACGTGATCGAGACCGGCGAGATCGTGCTGAGCGACAGCGGCGCGGCGCTGTTGAGCAACGAGCGGGTGCGGCAGGCTTATCTGGGGCTGTGATAGGATCCGACGCAACACCATCGCCGCGACACTTCAACGGACCCAAACCCGTGAAACTCCACACCTACTTCCGATCCTCCGCCGCCTATCGCGTGCGCATCGCCCTGAACCTGAAGGGGCTGGCGCCGGAGCAGGCCTTCGTCCATCTGCGCCGGGGCGAGCAGGCCAAGCCGCCCTATTCAGACCTCAACCCGGAGCATCTGGTGCCGGCGCTGGAGGTCGACGGGCCGGACGGGCACCATGTGCTGACCCAGTCGCTCGCCATCATCGAGTATCTGGACGAGACGCACCCCACCCCGGCGCTGCTGCCGGCCGATGCGCTGGGCCGGGCGCGGGTGCGGGCGCTGGCGCTGGCGGTGGCTTGCGACATCCATCCGCTGAACAACCTGCGGGTGCTGAACCGCCTGAAGACGATGGGCCACAGCCAGGAGGAGGTCGACGGCTGGTACCGGCACTGGATCGCCGTCGGGCTGACTGCGCTGGAGGCGCAGCTGGCCGGCGATCCGCGCACCGGACGCTTCTGCCATGGCGACGAACCCGGACTGGCCGACATCCTGCTGGTGCCGCAGATGGCGAACGCCCGCCGGCTCGACTGCCCGCTGGACGGCTATCCCACCCTGCTGCGCATCGACGAGGCCTGCCGCGCCCTGCCGGCCTTCGCCGCCGCCGCGCCCGACCGCCAGCCCGACGCGGAGGTCTGATCCGGCGCCCGCCACGTCGGCATCACGCCCGCCTTTTGTCCCCGGCAGATCACATCCCCGCCCGTTGGTGTTAGCGGTTTCGCGACACCCTTCCGTGGTATAGAGGTAACCGGAATCGGGTGGGGGCGGCGGCCGGACGATGTTGGGCAACTTTTCTTCGATGGCGTACGACCTTGCCGAGAACATCGCGGCAAGCGCCTTCGTCGTTCTCGCCTACACTTTCCTGATCCGCCGCTCCGACGGCTGGGGGCTGAACACCCGCCAGATCGTCTTCGGCGCGGTGATGGCGCTGACCGCCCTCTTCTCCATGGTCCACCCGATCCATATCGGGCCGGGCATCTTCATCGACGCGCGCACGCCGCTGATCGGGCTCAGCGCCCTGTTCGGCGGCCCGCTGTCCGCCGCCATCACCGCCGCCACGGTCGCCGGCTACCGCCTCTATCTGGGCGGGGTGGGTATGGAGGCCGGCGTCGCCAACGCGCTGCTGTCCTTCCTGACCGGCGTCGGCTTCGCGATGTGGGTGAAGCGGCGTGGATTGACGCTCGGCGTCGTGTCGCTGCTGGGCTTCGGCCTGCTGCTGACGCTGGTGTCGCTGCTGAGCCTGCTGCTGCTGCCGACCCTGGATCTGGCGCTGCAGGTGGGCCAGCGCACCGCACCGCCGCTGCTGGCCATCGTTCCGCTCGGCACCCTGTTCCTGGGCGGCCTGCTGTTGCGCGAACAGCGCCAGCACGATGCCGAACGGCGGCTGGGGGAGAGCGAGGCGCGTTACCGCCTGCTGGCCGACAATGCCACCGACATGATCCTGGAGATGAAGGCGGACGGGGCTGTGCGCTATCTGTCGCCGTCGGTGCGCGACATCCTGGGCCATGATCCGGCGGAGATCGTCGGCCGCGCCCCGGCAACCCTGCTGCACCCCGACGATGTGGAGAGCGCCGCGACGGCCTTCGCCGGCATGAATCCGGGATCGCCGCCTGTCACCTTCACCCATCGGCTGCGCCACCGCGACGGCCATTACCTGTGGGTCGAATCCAGCATGCGCCCGACGGTGGGGGCCGACGGCGAGTTCGTGGTGGTCGGCGTCGTCCGCGACGTGACCGAGCGCAAGCGGTACGAGGAGGAGCTGTCCGCCGCCCGCGCCGAGGCGGAGGCTGCCAACCGCGTGAAGTCCGAGTTCCTGGCTTCGATGAGCCACGAGATCCGCACGCCGCTGAACGGCGTCATCGGCTTCGCCGACCTGCTGCTGGGCACCGACCTGTCGGCCGAACAGCGCCAGTATGTGGCGCTCCAGCGCGAGGCCGGGCGCGGGCTGCTGGCGATCATCGGCGACATCCTGGATTACTCGAAGATCGAGGCCGGCAAGCTGGAACTGGAGGAACGCCCCTTCGACCTGCACCGGCTGCTGCGCGACTGCCGCGACCTGATGAGCAACGCCGCCTCGCAGAAGGGGCTGCTGCTGCAGCTGTCGCTGGGAGGCACGGTGCCGCGCTTCGTGCATGGCGACGAGGCGCGCATCCGCCAGATCCTGCTGAACCTCGTCGGCAACGCGGTGAAGTTCACCGAACGCGGGTCGGTTCTGGTATCGGCCGGGCTGCTGTCGGCGGAGGACGGCGAGGGGGCGCCGGTCCTGCTGCGCTTCTCCGTCAGCGACACCGGCCCCGGCATCGCGTCGGCCGAAAAGGCCAACCTGTTCCAGCGCTTCAGCCAGGGCGACCGCTCCACCACCCGGCGCTATGGCGGCACCGGGCTCGGCCTCATCATTTCGAAACAGCTGTCCGAGCTGATGGGCGGGCGGATCGGCGTGCAGAGCAGTCCGGGCGTCGGCAGCACCTTCTGGTTCGAACTGCCGCTGCCGGTCGCCGCCGCACCGGGGCTGGCCGCCGAACGCCGGGAGGCCGCGGCGACGCGCTGCGCCCGCATCCTGCTGGCCGAGGACGTGCCGATGAACCAGATCGTCACCTCCTCCATCCTCTGCAAGGCCGGCCATACGGTCGAGGTGGTGGAGGACGGCGTGCTGGCGGTCGAGGCGATGCGCAAGGGCGAGTTCGACCTCGTCCTGATGGACATGCAGATGCCACGCATGGACGGCTTGCAGGCGACCGCGGCGATCCGTCAGCTTGGCGGACGGCGGGGTGCCGTGCCCATCATCGCGCTGACCGCCAACGCGCTGACCGATCAGCTGCAGCTTTGCCTGGATGTCGGCATGAACGACCATGTGACCAAACCGATCGAGCGCGACACCCTGCTGTCGGCGGTCGACCGCTGGCTCGACGCCGGGGCGGATGGTGCCCAGGACGACGCGGCCGTGCTGGCCGGAGTGGCTCCGGTCTCCGACAATCCGCCGGTGCTGAACCTCGCGACGCTGGAAACGCTGGCCGAAACGCTGGGCGCCGACGTGCTGCCCCGCTTCGTCAACGGAACGCTGGCCGAGCTGGCCCTGCGCGCCGACCGCATCAGCGAGGCGGCGGCGGGGAAGGCCGCAGCGGCCGACGCCCATGCCATGGTGTCGCTGGCCGGCAATGTCGGCCTGCTGGAACTGTCGCGCATCGCCCGCAAGCTGCAGCACGCTTGCGAGCAGGAGCGGCCGGACGCGCCGATGCTGAAGGCGGACCTGCGCGACGCCGTCAACCGCGCCTCCGCCGCGCTCCAGGCGGTGCTGCCCACGCTGGGCGTGGCGGTGGAGACGGCGCGCTGAAGCTCTCTTCCAACGGTTGACGATCAGCGGTTGACGATCAGGGCTACGCCCGCCACGGCGACCGCGGCGCCGACCCAGGCGCCCAGCGCCGGTCGCTGCCCCGTCAGCAGCCACATCATCGGCAGGATCAGGACGGGGCTCAGGGCCGACAGGGTGGCGACCACCCCGGCATTGCCGTGGGCCAGCCCGACCAGCAGCAGGGTCATCCCCAGCCCGACGCCCAGCAGCCCGTTGCCGGCGATCTGCAGCATCAGCTTCGGCGTCAGCCCGCGCGGCAACAGCATTCCGCCCAGCATCCCGCCGAACCGTCCGCCGGGCATCTCGCCGCCGGCCATCGCCGCGCCGCCGCCGCGGATCGCCGACAGGGCGCCGATCGCCGTGAACATCAGCGCCGCCGTGGTGACCCGCACCGCGGCCGAGGCGATCGGGTCTGCGCCCGCCGCCATCACCGGCTTGGCGATGATCGAGCCGGCGGCCTGTCCGACCGCCGCCAGCAGGCAGACCGACACGCCGGCCAGCAGGCTGCCCTGGATCGCCTCCCAGCTGTGGGTGGAGCCGGAGCGCAGAGCCACCGCCAGCATCACCCCCAGCGTGACCAGCGCCACACCCAGGACGGTCCAGGGCCCCAGCGCCTCTCCCAGCAGGGCATAGGCGAGAAGGGCGGTCAGCGGCGCATTGGCGGCGTAGATCACCACGTTGCGGCGCGGTCCCAGCCGGCTGAGCGACCAGAACAGCGCCATGTCCCCCACCACGATCCCCAGCAGCCCCGACAGCGCCAGCGTCAGCGCAGATCCCGTATCCAGCGTCTGCCAGCCGCCCATCAGCGTCGTGGCGATCAGCAGGGCGGTGGCGACGATGGTCAGCCGCACGCGGTTGAAGGCGATGGAGCCGAGCACCCGCACCGGTCCGATGGCGATCAGGCCGCCCGCGGCCCAGCACAGCGCCGCGCCCAGCGCGGCCATGTTGGCGATCATGATGGAAATACGGACCGATGGTTGAAGAGGGGGACCAGCACTCTACAGCCGCCGCCCGCTGCCTGCGAAATGAGCAAGATGCATGGCCGGGCCGATCTTCCGTCCGTCCGCCGGAACCGCGCCCTATCCCACACCGTTGATTCCGTCGGAACACGCCTCTTGTGGCATTGCCGATACGAGGAGCACGCGACCGATGCGGACAGATTTCATGAGGCTTGGCACCGTCGCCCCCGTTGCCCTGCTCGTGGCGGCCGGGCTTCTCTGCGCCCGGCCGGCGGCGGCCCAGACGGGAGGAGCCGCGCCGGCGGGTTGCGCCGCGATGGTGGAGCAGTTCGTCGCCGACCAGGGCCTTTCGACCGAACCGCCGCCGGTCGCCGTTCCCGGCACCGCCGCGCCCGGCCTGTCCGGCTCCTCGCCGCGCGACGAGCAGGGGTCGGGCGTCAGCAGCGGAGAGTTGGCGCAGTCCGGCGGCATGGTGGCGCCGCCCGCCGTCGGCGATCAGGCGGTGATCCAACCGCCGGCCATCGGCAGCAACATGCCGACCGCCCCTGCGGTCGGTCCCCAGGCCAATTCGCGCGCCAAGCCGGACAGCGGGCCGGGCGGTTCGGGCGGCGTCGACGGGATGATGGGGCAGGCGGCGCGGAACGCCCAACTGGAATCGCTGGTCACCGCCGCCCGCAGCGCTGCCCGCGACGGCGACGAGACCCGCTGCATGAACAGCCTCGACGACGCCCGCCGCCTGTCGCGGACGGCACCCGGCGGCCATGGCGGCTGACCCGAGCCGCCGGTTCTCTGAACCGCGACCAGTTCTCTGAACTAGTTCTCTGAACTTCAAGGAGCGATGCATGACGTCAAGGCTTGGACCCTATCCGCCCTCGCCGCCGCGCGAGCCGCCCGTGCCCGGCGAGCCGATGCCGGTGCCGGGCGATCCGTCGCGCCCGCCGCTGGGGGAGCCGCCGGGACCGATCCCGGTTCCGCCGCGCGAACCGCCGCCGGTGCCTGACCGTCTTATGGACCGCCTGATGGGCTGACGTCCGCCCGCACGGGCGTCAAAGATGCGATTTCCCAGCCCGTCCGGCCTATTCGGAGCGGTCCCGACTTGCCAAGAGCGCCCGGACGGGCGATGTGTCAGGGGTTGGCGTCCGCCGGTCCAGAAGATGGCCGGCATGGGCGCCGCTTCTGTTTGCCGGAGTTCGGGTTTCCCATGCACAATCAGCCGCCCCGCAGCCACGTCTTTCGCCAGCCCAACGTCGTCGCCACCCAGGTGACGGCCACCGTTAAATGGTTCAACCCCGAACGCGGCTACGGCTTCGTCAAGGTCGGAGACAGCGGCAAGGACGCTTTGCTGCCGGCCTCGCTCGTCGTTCCCGCCGGCCACACCACCCTGCCTGACGGCGCCACCGTCGTCGTGGACATCGTCGAGGACCGCAAGGGCCAGCAGGTCAGCGTCCTGCATTCCGTCGATCTCTCCACCGCCGCTCCCGCCCGTCCGCAGGCGCGCGACCGTGGCTTTGGTGATCGGGGTGGCGATCGGGGCGGTGAGCGCAGCTTCGGCGACCGTGGGAATCGCGGGTTTGGCGATCGTGGGCCCAGTGATCGCGGGGCCGGTGATCGCGGATTTGGGGCGCGCCGCGATGCCGGCGGTCCGCGTGAGCGCAACTTCGGCGACCGCAACTTCGGTGATCGGGGCGGCGACCGCGGCGGCTTCCAGGGCCGTGGGCCGGATCGCGGCCAGGATCGGGGCTTCCAAGATCGGGGCTTCCAGGACCGTGGCGGCTTCCAGGGCCGGGGCCAGGATCGCGGCCCGCGCCCGCCGCAGGCCAGCGGCCCGACCAGCGAGGTGGGCGCGACCGTGAAGTGGTTCAACGGCGGCAAGGGCTATGGCTTCGCGCAGCCCGACGACGGCGGGCGCGACGTCTTCATTCCCGCCCGTGCGCTGGAAAGCGCCGGCCTGCGCGGCCTGGACGACGGGCAGCGCGTGCGCATGACCATCCGTCAGGGCGAAAAGGGGATGGAAGCGGTCAGCCTCAAGATCGAGTGACCGCCTCCACCGCTTCATAACCTGCCGTCAGCTGTCCGACGGCACCGAGGACTGGCCCAGATGCGCCGCCGCTTCCCGCTGGTTGCGGGCGGCGACGTCGTCCGGGACCGCCAGTCCGGCTTCCGGGCTGTTGACATGGGGGCCGCCGGAGTTGCGGCGGTCCTCCTCCTCGATCTCGCGCACGGCCTGCGCCCAATGGTCGAGATGGCGGTGGTCGGGCCGCCCTTCCTGTTCCCAAAGCTGATAGGCCCGTTCACGGACCCGCGGGTCGTTGGGACCCAGATTGTGTTCCATGATGGTCGGCTCCAGTTGCTGAAGGGGGCCGTCAGGTCCGGTCCGGCTGGGAGGGGGAGGAAATCCGTTCCAGCGCGTCCTGAACCACGCGGTCGTTCTTGGCATCGGTGGCAAGGTC
The DNA here is from genome assembly GCF_008364795.1 of Azospirillum oryzae. Lineage (GTDB taxonomy): Bacteria > Pseudomonadota > Alphaproteobacteria > Azospirillales > Azospirillaceae > Azospirillum > Azospirillum oryzae. The sequence continues at coordinate 296,879 of NZ_VTTM01000002.1, forward strand.
GCCCAGCGAGACGATGCCGGTCAGCCGGTCGTTGCGGTCCACCACCGGCACCCGCCGGACCTGCTGCCCGGCCATCAGTTCGGCCACGCTGCCGACCGGGTCGTCCTCGTAGCAGTAGCGCGGGTTGGCGGTCATCACCTCCGACACCTTGCAGCGGTCGGGCTGCTTCCCGGCGGAAATCGCCCGGACGGTTATGTCGCGGTCGGTCACCACGCCGACAAGATCCCGCCCGTCGCAGACGGGAAGGATGCCGACGTTCAACTGGTCCATCAATTGCGCGGCCCGGCGGATGCTGTCGTCGGGCCGTACCGTCTGCACATCGCGGGTCATGATCTCGCGGATTTTCATGCGGGAGTTTCCTGGTACAGTGGCGGAGGGCACGGTGGCATCGGGCACGATGGCGGAGGGGTGCGGTACTCCTGTCCCGTCCCCAACAGATGCGCCGGTCCGCCGTCCCGCTCAACCTATCCAGTAGAGTGGATCCACCCCGAAGAGCAGGGGGTGCAGCATCAGCATGCCCCCATACGCGGCAAGCCCGCCGGCCAGCCGCGCCGGTCCCATCTCCGCCAGTCCGCGCAAGGTCCCGCGCCAGCCCTGCGGTCCCGCCAGCGGCAGCAGCGAGGTCTCCGCCTGGAAGGCGCGGCCGCCGGGGCTTCGGCGCAGCACGATCTCGTTCTTCACCAGCGCGAACAGGGCGATGGCCGCCATGGTGCCGAACAGCAGCACGCGGCGCCCGTCGCCGGTGGCGTTCAGATGGGCCAGCGCCCACAGCAGCAGCGCCAGGCTGCCCGGCGCGCGGGTCAGGCGGTAGACGCCGCGCGGCGGGTTCGGCTCGCTCTGGCTGCCGAAGCGGGTGGTGACGCGGGCGACCAGCAGCAGGAAGACGATGGGCATCACCACGGCCACCAGCGGCGCCGCCCAGTCGAAGGGGGTGAACACCACATCCCCGCCGTCGGCGGCGCGGTAGGCCAGCACGAACAGGGCCAGCGTCACCAGGGAGCCGATGGAATGGATCGTCGCGAAGCCGCCGCGGCCGAGCCGGGCGATCAGGGCGGGCCGCACCCCCGGCCAGGACGGCAGGGCATGGCTGAGGAACAGCAGGGCGGCGGCGAGGGTGAGGGATGCGGTCATGATGGAGACACTAAACCGTGGGCGAACGACCCCCGCCTTGATTGGAGTCAAGAAGACGGGAAATGGGGAACGCCCGCATGGCCCGCGCGGTTCACAGGTGGAGACCGGCTCATCCCCCGACCCTTGTGGACCCCCGACCCCTGTGGACACCATGACCGAGTGGATCATCCAGATCGTGCAGCAGTTCGGCTATCTCGGCATCTTCCTGATGCTGATCCTGGCCCGCGTGCTGCCGCCGGTGCCGGCGGAGACGGTGATCCCGCTGGCCGGCATGGGCGCCGCGACGGGGGAGTTCAACCTGCTGCTGGTGGCGCTGGCCGCCGGGGCGGGATCCGCCGTCGGGGAACTGGTGTGGTATCTGCCGGCGCACTGGATGGGGCGCGAGCGGTTCGAGGCCTTCCTGCGCCGCCACGGCCATTGGCTGACGGTGAAGCCGGAGCAGGTCCACCGCGCCACCGAATGGTTCGCCCGGCGCGGCGGCCTCGCCGTGCTGCTGTGCCAGCCGCTGCCGGGGCTGCGCACGCTGATCTCCGTTCCCGCCGGGGCCTGCGGGCTGCCGATGGGGGTGTTCCTGCTCTATGCCGCCGCCGGGGCGGCGCTGTGGTCGCTGGTGCTGGCCTCCACCGGCTATCTGGTGCGGGTGGGCTTCCCCTGGGTCGCCGACTGGATGGTGCCGGCGACGCTGGTGCTGTTCATCGTCCTGCTGGGGACCTATGTGCTGCGGCTGGTGCGCCACCGCCGTGACAGCCGTCGGGAGGAACGCCGGGCGGCGCGCAGCGAGCTTCCAGGCGGCGGTTGAATGCCTGCGGAACCTTCTCCCTGCCTTGCGCGTTTGTGGCGCGAGACATCCCCGAAAGGACATGGCCCGAAAGGACGTTGTCCAGAAGGACATGGCCTTCCGGCCAGACCCCGGTTTCCGGCGTGAAGCCCGATCCGAAAGGAACCGATCCGATGACCCGCAAATCCGCAATGACGATCCGGTGGCGAGCCGCCGCCGTGCTGTCGGCGGCGCTCGGCATGGCCGCCTGCGCTTCCGACGTGCCGCCGCCCACCGCCCAGCTCGGCGCCGCTTCCCAGGCGGTGCAGGAGGCCGAGCGCGCCAACGCCCTGCAATACGCCCCGGTGGCGCTGCAGAGCGCCCGCGACAAGCTGGCCGCCGCCGACAAGGCGATGCGTGCCGACGAACGCACCCGTGCCCGCCGTCTCGCCGAAGAGGCCCGCGTCGATGCCGAACTGGCGGCGGTGACCGCGCAGCGCGCGGTGACGCAACAGGCCGCCACCGCAGTCCGCAAGTCCGCGACTCCCAACGCCCCGCAGTCCGCTGCCGCGCCGAACGCGGCCCCGGTCTACAGCGGGTCGAGCTATGGCACGTCCGGTTACGGCGATTCCAACCTGAGCGGCTCCAGCTACGGGGCTCCGGCCACCGTTCCGAATGCCGTTCCGCCTGCCGCTCCGCCCGCACCGGCCGGCTCCCTCGGCACCATTGGCGGCACGAGCGGCGGCAACAGCTGGGGCTACAGCTATCCGGAGGTGCGTCAATGACCGCGTTCGCTCCCCGCACCATCCTCGTGCTGGCCGGGCTGGGCCTAGGGCTGGCCGGTTGCGCCACCCCGCCGACCGACAGCGCCGCCCTGACCCAGGCGCGCCAGGACTACAGCCTCGCCGCCGCCAATCCGCAGGTCGCCGGCAACGCCCCGCTGCAGCTGCGCGACGCCGAGCAGGCGCTGCGCCGGGCCGAGGCGCTGCGCGACCAGGGTGCCGACGCCGCCGAGGTCGACCATCAGGCCTACATCGCCAGCCGCCGGGTGCAGATCGCCCAGGAGACGGCCGGGGTGAAGGGCGCCCAGACCGTGGTCGCCAACGCCGACACCTACCGTCTCCAGGCCCGCAACACGGAGCTTGAGCAGCAGCTGCGCGACCTGCAGGCGCAGCGGACCGAGCGCGGGCTGGTCATGACGCTGGGCGACATCCTGTTCGCCACCGGCCGGGCGGAGCTTACCCCCGGCGCCTATGACCGCGTCGATCGGCTCGCCCGCTTCCTGCAGGCGCAGCCCGGCCGCACCATCCGGATCGAGGGCCATACCGACAACACCGGCAGCGACGCCACCAACCTGCGCCTGTCGGAGGCACGCGCCAACGCCGTCCGCGACGCGCTGACCGCCCGCGGCGTCTCGCCGTCGCGCATCGTCACCCAGGGCATGGGCGAGGCGCAGCCGGTCGCCAGCAACAGCAACGACGCCGGCCGCCAGCAGAACCGCCGCGTCGAGATCGTCATCTCCGACGACGGCAGGGTCGCGGAGACGCGGTAAGGGCTCCGCGCGTCCCCCTTCAGGTCCCCGCCCCCCGCGCAGGCGTCAGTCGTGCGGGGGGTGTTTTTTTGCCTGCATGGCCCGAAAGACACCCCAGGCCCCGGCAGCCAGCCCGGCCGTCAGCAATGCCGCGGCGCCGGCCCGCAGGGCGGAGCGCGGCGGCGAGGGCAGGCGCTTCCACGGCGCCCAGGCCTCGTCCGGGTCGTCCGGGTCGGCGATGCGCAGGGCGGCGAAGGCCTGTTCGGTCAGGCTGGGATCGCTGGCCGGCAAATCCGCCAGCCGGCGGCCGGACGGCCGGCACAGCCGGTCGATGGCGGCCACCACGCTGCCGGTCTTCCCGATCTCCGCCTCCAGCCGGTCCTGCCCGATGCCCATATGCTCGGCCAGCAGGCGGTTGCGGACGCCCTCTATGGCGACCTCCGCCCGGTCCCGCTCCGATCCTTCCTCCTGCGGAGCCTCGATGGTCAGGTCGCATTCGGTGTCGTAGCCCATCGACCGGTTGTTCAGGTTGGACGAACCGATGCGCAGCAGCCGGCCGTCGACCGCCACCACCTTGGAATGGACGATCACCGGCTGGCCTTTTTCCGTCACCGGGGTCAGGGCACGCAGCCGGCCGAAGCGGTCGGCCTCGCGCAGGCAGCGCAAGGCGACCGAGCGCGGCGTGTCCATCGCCATGCGGTCGAACCAGCTCGGGCTTTCCATCGATACCACCAGCACCACCTCCGGCCCGTCGGGTTCGGCCAGGCGGCGGGCCAGCGCCTCGGCGACGCGGGCGGAGGCGAAATACTGGTTTTCCAGATAGATCGTCCGCTCCGCCGCGGCGATGGCGGCGAAGGTCAGCGCCTCGCTCTCGCGGACCGCCGGTCGCTCGGCGGTCGCCGGCACGGTGCGCGACACGCCGACCTGCGCGTCGGTGAGGATCGGGTGGGTGCAGTCGGGCAGGGGGCAGTCCGGCCAGGGATCTTGATCGGAGGAGTCCAGATCGGGGGGAGGACAGGGCTCCGGCGCCTCGCCGGTGGCGCTGCGCCAGCGCTCCCGCGCCAGTTCGCCGAGCGCGCGGGCGGCATCGCCGTCGACCATCATCATCACGTCGTGGCGCGGGCCATAGGGCTGGCCGTTCGGACAGCGGCGGCGCGGGTCGTCGTCGCGATGCTCGGACGTGTCCCAGCGGTCGAAGGAGAAGTCGATCCCGCCGCAAAAGGCCAGCGCGTCGTCGATCACCAGCAGCTTCTGGTGCTGGGCGGCGCCGATCGGCAACTCGCCGTCCAGCCGGGCGGTCAGCCGGCGGCCGGTGCTGCGGTCCAGCCGTTCCAGCGGTTCGTGCGGGTGGTCCAGCGCGATGGGAAAGGGCATGTCCCATTTCAGCGCCCGCACATGCAGGCCGGCGTTCCTGCGCATCAGCCGGGCGAGGAAGCGGCCCAGCGTCTCCCGGCTGTCGGGATCGAGGAGCATGCGCGGGTCGATGTCCCAGCCGACCAGCAGGATCGACTGCCGTGCCCGCTCCATTGCGGCGCGGGCCGCGACGAAATAGTCGTCGCCGTCGACCAGCACCGCCACCCGCCCGGCCCGCTCAGTCCGCCAGCAGGTAAGGCCGGGGCGGAGCACCGGGCCGGTTGCCGACCGTGGTGGTCCGGGCTCGGCGGTGTCGGCGGGAAGGGCGGAGGAGTTGAGCTTCATCGGGGCACGTCGGGATTGTGGGCGGCGGGATTGTGGGCGGCGGTTTTGCATGCGGTATCGGGTGCCGCGACTGCGCATCGGAAGGAATGCCTGGGACCTTCCGCCTCGCGGCTTGAACCCCGGTGCGGGCGCGTTGTTCCCGCATGGCCGGCTGGGCTTCCGTATCTCGCCGAAGGAGACCGGTGCGGTACGCCTTTGCCGCAGGTTTCCCAAAAAAAGAACAGGCGAAGACCGAAACCAAGTTCGTGCTGTCCTGTTCTAAACCGGTGAAAGACGCGAGGCGCATGCCGGAAGTCGCGAAGCGGCTCAAGGCGCGACGTTAGCCTCATTTCGGAAGACGCCCGAATGCGAGGCGTTGCCACCATGAAGGAGTTCGAGGATGCGTAACCTGATGATCGGCGCCGTTTCTGCGGTTCTCCTGATGGCCGCACCGGCCATGGCCCAGACGGCTCAGTCAGAGAGCCCCGGCACCGTCAAGAGCGGCGGCGCCTACGACACCGCTCCGAGCAGCAGCAGCGGCTATACCGGCCCGGATGGCGTCGTCCGCACCGCGCCGGGCGCCACCACCTCGCCGTCGGCCGGTTCCTCGACCGGCGGTGTGGACATGCCGGGCACGTCCGGTTCGTCCGGCACCTACAGCAACGGCTCGGGTTCTTCGATGCCGGGCGTGACCACCGCTCCCTCGGGCATGGGCAACAACACCGGCAGCACCGTCCCGCGCGACAACCAGACCGCCACCGGCACCCACTGCCCGCCGGGCACCCCGAACTGCGGCCCGGACCAGGGCGGCAGCCAGTAACCTTCCGCATCGCGGCAGTCACCGCGGGCGCCCCGGAGCCATCCCTCCGGCGGCGCCCGCGTCGTTTTGGACGCCGGCGAATGCCCGGGCAGGGCGCCGGGAAGGGTGATGCGACGCAAGCGCGCCGTCAGCCGCGCGCCGTCAGCCGGGGGCGCGAACCGAACGGCGGGGCCCAACCTCCGCGACATCGTCCAGCGGAGCGGTGCCGGCGGCGGTGGCGACCAGATGGCGGAACAGCGCCTGCTGGCGGTTGTCGGCGACCAGATATTCCGGATGCCATTGCACGCCGATCAGGAAGGGCTCGTTCGGCGCCTCGATGCCCTGGACGACGCCGGCCCGCTCGCGGGCGACGACGCGCATCCCGTCGCCGACACGGTCCACCGACTGGTGGTGCAGGGCGTTCACCCGGCATTCGGCGATACCGAGGATGCGGTAGAGCCGGCTGTCCGGCTCGATCCGGATGCGCTTGCGCGGCAGCACGGTGCGCATGTGCGGCGCTTCCTCGTACACCTCGTGGATGTCGACGTGGAGCGAGCCGCCGCGGTGGACGTTGATCATCTGCGAACCGCGGCAGATGCCCAGCACCGGCAGCGCGATCTTCGCGGCGCAGTCCAGCGCCCGCATCTCCAGCCGGTCGCGTTCGGGATCGATGCGGATCTGCGGGCGGGCGGATTCGCCGTAGAGCGAGGCGTCGATGTCGTCGCCGCCGCCGACCACCAGCGCGTCCAGCCGGTCGATGGGAAAGGGTGACTCGGCCGTGATGCGGACCGACGAGGCACCGGCCCGCCACAGGGCCAGCCGGTTGGCCATGGCGGCGATGCGGCTGCCATGGATCGAGGCGGTGATGCCGACCAGCGGCCGGGACCTGCCAACGATGGATGCCATGGCGATCCCCTCAGCCCGCCTGACGGGCGGAGTCGTCCCGGGCGGAGTCGTCCACGACGCCGTCCTGGCCGGCGGCTCCACCCAGGGTCGAATTGCGCAGGGTCGGATCGGCGGCGAGCAGGGCGTCGATGCGCTCGGCCCAGCCGTCCAGCTGCTGCGCCTCGGCCGCCCGGCGGTAGTCGGTGCCGAGACCGTCCAGCAGGGCGCGGTCGGCGGCCAGCCGCTCCACCGTCACCCAGCGGTTCCAGTCGGCGGCGAGCGACCAGCCGGGGTCGCTCAGCCGCGCGTTGGGCAGCCGGTAATGGAAGGTCGGACGCGGGCGGATATGGGGGTCCTGCATCGCCGCGGCCAGCCGGTCGCTGTCGAGATGGGCGAACAGCGGGAACAGGTCCAGCTCGCGGTTGCGGGTCGGGTTGTCGGCCAGATAATCGTCGATCAGCCCGCCGAGATCGGGACGGTAGGCGGGATCCACCACCTTGGCGGCATAGGGCGTCGGGAAGGCGGCGATGAAGCCCGACAGCCGCCGGGTGACGTCGACGCGGATCTCCCGCCGCAGCCAGGGGGCCAGCAGCAGGAAGGACTTCAAGGTGTCCAGCAGGTAATCGGCGTCGGTCCGCGCCACTTCCGGATTGAAATGCAGGCCGAAGGCGAAGAGCGGGCTGGCCTCCGTCCCGGCGGCACCCAGCGCGCGCAGGCAGGCGACCATCTCCTCCAGCTCCGGCATCTGCTCCACCGTCACCGGCGGTGCGGCGATCTCGAAGGGCATCACCAGGCTGCCGATGTTGCCCCATAGCGGACGCAACGGGTCCAGAATCGCCGCTCCCCCCTTGCCGCTGTGGGCGGAGCGCATGTCCAGCTCCACCGTGAAGTCGCCGAGCCGGGTGCCCGTCACCAGACATCGGTGCGGGTTCTCGACGGCGACCGTTCCGCCGAACAGCCTGCGCACGCAGGCCGCGGCCGACGGCGCGTCCAGGTCGGCGAATTCAAGTTCCACCCCCACGCGGCGCGGCGTGCCCTGGGGAGTGGTGCGGAGCGGGGGGAGGAGGAAGGGTGTGGTCATTGCAAGCCATCAACAGCGTATTCCGCACGCTGTTCCCTCACCGGTACCTTGGCGCAAATCCGGCGATGGGGAAAGTTGTTGACCATCGCGCAGGGGGGAATCAAGGCAGAGGAGCGGGCATACCCCTTTCGATGACAACCATCCGATGGTGGTATGTTTGGAGTTTAGATATTAATGCCGCTCGATTACCGGCACTTTAGAGAAAATCTTCCGACTTTCGTTCATGTCCTTCCGTTTATGCTGTGCTGCAGTTCTCTAAATTAACCGGCGCTTAACCATAAGTGCGTTAGCGATAGACACGCGGCACGGTGGCGCATCTGCGTTCCATCCGGTCGGCTTCGCGGAGGAGCCTCGTCTACGCCATGACCCTTCTGGCACGCCTCTTCATCCTGGTCCTGCTTGCGGTGCTTCCGGCGATCGGGATCCAGATCTACAGCGTGCTCGAACAGCGGGCGGAGCGCGAAGCCGATGTCACGCTCCAGGCCGAGCGGCTCCTGCGTCAGGTGGAAAGCGAGCATTTCCGCATCATCGACAGCGCCCGCCTGATGGTCACCGCGGTGACCGAGACGCGGTTCCTGCGCCGGGGCGAGATCGAAAACTGCCAGTCCTATCTGGAACGGCTGGCCGCCCGCTCCGCCGATTACCGGACCCTGTCGATCACCGACGCCGAAGGCCGCATCCTGTGCAGCGCCGACCCGTCGCGCATCGGCGCCTCGCTGGCCGCCCAGCCGCATTTCCGCCGGGCGATAGGCCAGGGGCGCTTTTCCGTCGGCGAATGGACGATCACCCACTCCGGCGACGCCGGCGGTGAATTGCCGGTTGCGGCTCCTTACGCCGATGCCGAAGGCCGGCGGGCCGGGGTGGTCGCGCTGTCGCTGGACGTGTCGCGGCTGGCCGCCATGTTCGCCTCCCGTCCGATGCCGGAGAACACGACCCTGACCGTCGCCGACCGGTCCGGCACCGTCCTGGTGAAGCTGCCGGGCACCCTTGGCCGCGCCGGCGAACGGTTGCCCGACAGCTATCTGACGCTGCTGTCGGAAAGGGAGACCGGCGTGGCCACGCGGCCCGGACTGGACGGCGTGTCGCGCATCCTGGCCTACTCCCCGCCGTCCGCCGGCATCCGCGACCTGTTCATCAGCGTCGGCGTCGACCGTGGCGCCGCCATGGGCGTGGTGGACCGTGCCACCCGCGACGGGCTGCTGATGACCCTGTCCGGCTTCCTGGTCGCCGCCGCCGCCGCCTGGATCGGCGGCACCCTGTTCATCCGCCGCCCGGTCGACGCGCTGGTCTCGGCCGCCCGCGACTGGAGCGAGGGCAAGACCGCCACCCGCGTCAAGCTGTCCGACCGCTCGTCGGAGATCGGTCAGCTCGGCCACGCCTTCGACATGATGGCCGACCGGCTGGAAGCGCGGGAAGCCGCGCTGCGCCAGTCGGAGGGCCATATCCGCGCCGTGCTGGACGCGCTGCCGGCCTTCGTCGGCGTGCTGACGCCGGACGGGGCGGTGGCCCAGGTCAACCGCGTCGCGGCCGATGCCGCCGGGCTGCCGGCCGCGCGCATCGTCGGCCGTCCCTTCGACGAGATCTGCTGGCTGTCCTTCGACGAGGCCGGGCGCGAGCGGCTGCGGCAGGCGCTGGCGCTTGGGGCGGGCGGGCGCTCCTCCCGCTTCGACGCCGGGCTGCGGCTGGCGCCGGGGAGGGAGACGGCATCGCGGGAGACGGCCCAGCGCGAAATGACGGTGGACGTCAACCTGACCCCGATGGTCGACGCCGACGGCCATGTCACCCACCTGATCGCGACGGGCATCGACATCACCGAGCGCAAGCGCACCGAGGAGGCGCTGCGCGTCGCCGAGGAGCGCGTGCGCACCGGCCTGCGCAATTCCGGCGTGGTGGTGTTCAACCAGGACCAGGATTTGCGCTACACCTGGGCACATTCGGAGTGGCTCGGCGTCGCTCCCGACGCGCTGATCGGCCGCACCGACGCCGACCTGTTCGACAATGGCGAGGACGCCGACGGCATGATGGCGCTGAAGCGCCGGGTGATGGAGAGCGGTGTCGGCGCGCGGGAAGAGGTGCGCATCCGCAGCAAGGGCGAGGACCGCTTCTTCGACCTGACCGTCGATCCGCTACGCGACCCGTCCGGCCGGGTGGAGGGCGTCACCTGCGCCGCCGTCGAGGTCACCGACCGCAAGAAGGCCGAGGCCGAGCTGCGCCGCGCGCGGGAGGAGGCCGATCAGGCCAACGAGGGCAAGTCGAAGTTCCTCGCCGCCGCCAGCCACGACCTGCGCCAGCCGGTGCAGTCGCTCTACCTCTTCACCGCGGCGCTGAGCGACCGGCTGCAGGGCAATCCGGCCCTGCCGATCCTCGACAACATCCGCCAGGGGCTGGACACGCTGAAGACCCTGCTGGACGGTCTGCTGGACATGTCGCGGCTGGAATCCGGCAAGATCGTCGCCACCCCGGTCGAGGTGCGGCTGAACCAGTTGCTCGGCCGGCTGGTCGCCGAGTACGGCCCGCGCGCCGCCCAGAAGGGGCTGGAACTGCGCGCCGTGCCGACCCGCGCCTGGGTCCGCACCGATCCGGCCCATCTGGAACGCATCCTGCGCAATCTGGTCGAGAACGCGCTGCGCTACACCACCAAGGGCAAGGTGCTGCTGGGCTGCCGCCGGACGCCGTCCGGCATGCGGGTGGAGGTGTGGGACACCGGCAGCGGCATCCCCGCCGACCGGCTGGAGGACATCTTCGAGGAGTTCACCCAGCTGGGCGAGCGCAGCGAACGCGGCCTCGGCCTCGGTCTGGCGATCGTCAAGCGCCTGTCGCGCCTGCTCGGCCATCCTGTGACGGTGCGCTCGTGGGAGGGCCGGGGCTCGGCCTTCGCGGTCGAGCTGCCGCGGGTGATCCTTGGCGCTCCCAAGGCCAACTCCCGGAGCACGCCGCGTCCGGCCGGCGGCACCGCCGCCGCCGCGGCGACGCTGGCGCGCCACTCCGTCGCCAACGATGCCGCCACCAACGCCGCCGCCAACTCCGCTGCCAACGACCGCGGGCAGGCGATCAGCGCCATCGCCAACGCCTTCGGCGGCGGGCGGAGCGGCGGCGGGGCCGCGAAGGCGGGAGCGGCGACGATTGCCGCCCCGGCGGCCACCGGGGCTACTGCGGCCAAGGGCATGGTGCTGGTGATCGACGACGAGGCGATCATCCTGCTCGGCCTCAAGGCGATCCTGGAAGGCTGGGGCTATGACGTGCTGACCGCGAAGTCGGGCGATCAGGCGCTGGAACGGCTGCGCGCCGACGGCCGCTGCCCGCAGATCGTGCTGGCCGACTACCAGCTCCAGCAGGGGCGCACCGGTCCGGAGGCGGTGAGTGCCGTCCAGACCATGCTGGGCCAGACCATTCCCGGCATCATCCTGACCGGCGACACCAGCACCGAACGCCAGGAGGAGGCCGAGCGCCGCGGTTTCCGCATCCTGCACAAGCCGGTCTTCCCCAACGACCTGCGCCGGATGATGGCGAGCGCCGGGGCGGCGTGAGGGGAGAGCGGAGGTCGGGTCGGGTCAGCCGGCCTCCGCCACGAAGGCGTCGAAGAACAGCCCAGCGGTCTCCTGGTTCGCATGGCGGCGCGACAGCTGGTAGCTGAGTTCGAGGATGTTCGCTTCCGGGACATGGCGCTGTACGAACAGCTTGCGGACCAGCAGCGTCGCAGCCAATTCCTGGATGAGGTGGAAGTGGCTGTTGTCCCAGGCCTCTTCCTTGAAGTGGACGATCTTGAAGCGGCTCAGCCGGAAAGCGAGGCCCCCCGCGATCTTGCCGTGACTGACGCCACGAGACTTGGAACGCCGGGCAAGCATCGCACGGATATCGATTTCCGCTTCCTTCACGGCGAGCGCCAGTTCACGGTCGCTGTATTCGATGTGCTTTTGCGAAAGACCGAAAACGCCGCAGGCCTTCCATAGGAAGCTTACATAATCGGAGAAGATCCTGGACCAGACATCGTTGGAAAAGGAAAACTCCGGTAACGCTGGTTCGCCATCGATCATTCGGTGGGAATCCCCAGCAGCCGCCGATAGGCGTTCACATCCACATCGTCGTCCTTGGGAGCCTTGCTGACCAGCGCGTCAAGCTCTTCGCTCGTCCGGATGCCGTGGTTCAGGCACACTTCGCCGCGGGTTTCGCGATACTTCATCATTCGTTCAATGGATTCCGCAAGCAGTTGCGGGTTGTCCATGACGTCCTGCAGGTTGGGCATAGTGCGATCAACCCATGTTCGACCGCCCAGATGCAGGTCGGAACCGCATCCAGGGCCGGGTTGGTGATGGCCGTTCGGCCGAAATGCGAAGCGACCGGGAATTCCCGATCGCTCTTCACATTTTCTAGTTCGGCACGGCGGCACCCGTCAAGGAAGAAGAGAACAGGCGCCGCCCAACCAAGACTCCGGCCCGCGGGACATTCGCTCACGAATAAAGTGGCGAATGCAGCGCATGCACGATCACTTCGCCAAGTTCCGCAGCACGAAGTTCAGCACGCCGCCGTTCCTGTAATACTCCACCTCGTCCAGCGTATCGATGCGCAGCAGCAGCGGGTAGGTCTCCACCGTGCCGCTGGCGCGGGTCAGGGTCAGGGTGACGTCCTTGCGCGGGCGCAGGTCCTGTTCGATGCCGGCGATGTCGAAGGTCTCCGATCCGTCCAGCTTCAGGTCGGCGCGGGTGACGCCGTCCTTGAACTGCAGGGGAAGGATGCCCATCCCGACGAGATTGGAGCGGTGGATGCGCTCGAAGCTCTCGGCGATCACCGCACGGATGCCCAGCAGGCGGGTGCCCTTCGCCGCCCAGTCGCGGCTCGACCCGGTGCCGTATTCCTTGCCGGCGACCACCACCAGCGGCACGCCTTCGTCGGCGTAGCGCATGGCGGCGGTGTAGATCGGCAGCCGCTCGCCCGACGGGTAATGCTTGGTCTCGCCGCCTTCGACGCCGGGGATCAGTTCGTTGCGGATGCGGATGTTGGCGAAGGTGCCGCGCATCATGACTTCATGGTTGCCGCGGCGGGCGCCGTAGCTGTTGAAGTCCTGCGGACGGACCTGATAGCTCAGCAGATACTCGCCGGCCGGACTGGTCTTCTTGATCGAGCCGGCGGGGGAGATGTGGTCGGTGGTGATCGAATCGCCCAGCACCGCCAGCGCCCGCGCGCCGCGCACGTCCGACACCGGGTCCGGCGTCTTGGTCAGGCCGCTGAAGAAGGGCGGCAGCTTCACATAGGTGGAGCCTTCCTGCCACTGGTAGGTCTGGCCTTCCGCCGTGGCGATGGCCTGCCACTGTTCCGGCCCCTTGAAGACGTCGGAATAGCGGCTGCGGAACATCTCGGCGGTCAGCGAGGCGTCGATGGCGTCCTGCACTTCGCGGTTGCTCGGCCAGATGTCCTTCAGATAGACCGGGCCGTCGGTGCCGGTGCCGATGGGGTCCCTGGTCAGGTCGATGTTCAGGTTGCCGGCCAGCGCATAGGCGACGCACAGCGGCGGCGAGGCCAGATAGTTGGCGCGGGTGTGCGGGTTGACGCGGCCTTCGAAGTTGCGGTTGCCCGACAGCACTGCGCCAACCACGAGGTTGCCCTCTTCCACCGCCGCGGCGATCGGCTCCGGCAGCGGGCCGGAATTGCCGATGCAGGTGGTGCAGCCATAGCCCACGATATTGAAGCCGATGCGGTCCAGATAGGGCTGCAGCCCGGCCTTGGCGAGATAGTCGGTGACCACCTGCGATCCCGGCGCCAGCGAGGTCTTGACCCACGGCTTCTGCTTCAGCCCCTTTTCCACCGCCTTCTTGGCCAGGAGGCCGGCGGCGACCAGCACCGCCGGGTTGGAGGTGTTGGTGCAGGAAGTGATGGCGGCGATGACGACGGCGCCCTGTTCCAGGCTGTAGTCGGTGCCCTTCACCGGAACCGCCTTGTTCGGATCGTCGGCCTTGTAGGCGTCGGTCATGTCCTTGGCGAAGCCCTGGGCGATGCCCGACAGGGCGACGCGGTCCTGCGGGCGCTTTGGCCCGGCCAGCGACGGCTCCACCGTCGCCATGTCCAGTTCGAGCACCTCGGTGAAGACCGGGTCGGGGCTGCCCGGCTCGCGCCACATGCCTTGGGCCTTGGCATAGGCCTCGACCAGCGCCACGCGGTCGGGATCGCGGCCGGTGAAGGTCAGGTAGCGGATGGTCTCGGCATCAATCGGGAAGATGCCGCAGGTCGCGCCATATTCCGGCGCCATGTTGCCGATGGTGGCGCGGTCGGGCAGCGTCATGCTGTCCAACCCCGGCCCGAAGAACTCCACGAACTTGCCGACCACGCCCTTCTTGCGCAGCATCTGGGTGACGGTCAGCACGAGGTCGGTGGCGGTCATGCCCTCCTTCATCCGGCCGGTCAGCTTGAAGCCGACGACCTCGGGGATCAGCATGGAGATCGGCTGGCCCAGCATCGCCGCCTCCGCCTCGATGCCGCCGACGCCCCAGCCCAGCACGGACAGGCCGTTGACCATGGTGGTGTGGCTGTCGGTGCCGACCAGCGTGTCGGGATAGGCCACCGGCTTGCCCGACGGGTCGTTGTCGGTCCACACCACCTGCGACAGGTATTCGGTGTTGACCTGATGGCAGATGCCGGTGCCCGGCGGCACCACGCGGAAATTGTCGAAGGCCTTCTGTCCCCAGCGCAGGAAGGCGTAGCGTTCCAGGTTGCGCTCGAACTCCAGGTCGACGTTCTTCTGGAAAGCGTCGGCGCCGCCGAAATAGTCGACCATCACCGAATGGTCGATGACGAGATCGACTGGCACCAGCGGGTTGATCCTCGTCGGGTCGCCGCCCAGCGACGCCATCGCCTCGCGCATCGCCGCCAGATCGCAGACCGCCGGCACGCCGGTGAAGTCCTGCATCAGCACGCGCGCCGGGCGATAGGCGATTTCACGGTCGGACCGCTTGTCGACCAGCCATTGGGCCACCGCCTTCACGTCGTCGACGGAGACGGTGCGCCCGTCCTCGAACCGCAGCAGGTTTTCCAGCAGCACCTTCATGGAGAACGGCAGCCGCGACAGATCGCCGAGACCCGCCTCCTCGGCGGCCTTCAGGCTGAAATAGTCGTAGCTCTTGCCGCCGGCGGTAAGGGAGCGGCGGGTCTTGAGCGAATCTTGGCCGGTGAAGGTGGTCACGGGAAAGACTCCTTGGCTTCTGTGGCTTTTGGATCCGGCCGTCCGGATCGTGGCTTTTGGTTCGGGCGGGCACCGGGAACGATGCCTGTGAAGATGCTTCTCGTCGGATGGACTGGAAGGCCGCCGGACAGGACGCGCCATACAGCCAAGATGTAGGGCGCAAGGCCGGTCTATCAACGCGCCACATGACCCCCGCCGCAAGACAAAGGAGGCAGTCCTGCCCAGGGGCCGAGACTTGGCGTGCGCTCCGGTATTGGAAACGGTTAGGGCGCGGTGGTCTATACATTACAAAGTTTTAGGCTATCCGGAATTGAATATGCCTTTCAGCGATTTCGTTCCCGGACTAGTCTGCTGCGCGTGAGCTGGTACGGACAGGGGAGGCAGGCGATGCAGGGCAAGGGTGGTCTTTGGGATACGATCCGCACGGTGGCGGTCGCGGGACTGGTCGCCCTCGGCGCCCGTTCGGTGGTGGCGCAGCCCTTCCACGTCCCGTCGGGATCGATGGAGCCGACGCTGGAGGTCGGCGACTTCCTGTTCGCCAGCAAATTCCCCTACGGATACAGCCGCTACTCCTTCCCGCTCGATGCGCTTCCCATCGCCGGGCGGGTGCTGGGCCATGCGCCGGAGCGCGGCGACATCGTGGTGTTCCGCTTGCCGCGCGACCCGGCGCAGACCTATGTGAAGCGGCTGGTCGGGCTGCCGGGCGATGTCGTGCAGATGCGGGGCGGCGTTCTGTATGTGAACGGCCAGCCGGCGGAGCTGGAGCGGGTGGAGGATTTCGTCGAGACGGCGGCCGACGGCGGGCGCCGGACCATCCCGCAATTTGTGGAGCATCTGCCGGGTGGGCCGGCACACCGGGTTCTGCATGCGGCCGGGCGCGATGATCTTGACGACACCCCGCCGCTGCGGGTGCCGGACGGCCATTATTTCATGCTGGGCGACAACCGCAGCAATTCGCTGGACAGCCGGGTGGAGGCGACGGCCGGCGGCGTCGGCTTCGTCCCCGCCGAAAACCTCGTCGGACGGGCCGATCTGCGGCATTTTTCCGTCGATCCTTCGGCATTGGACGAACCGACCCGCTGGCCGGCCGCCCTGCGGCTCGACCGTATCGGGCTGATCCGATGACGGTTGCGGCCTATCACGCCGGCTTCATCGCCACATAGCGGACGAAGCGCAGGCCGCTGCCCAGCACCCGCAGCCGCGCCCACCACAGCGCAAGCTCCCGCTTCAGCGCCGCCAGCACCGGGGCCGGCGGCGGGACGGCGTTCGCCAGCGTATCGGCCAGCCTGCGCACGCGGTCGATGATGTGGCGGCGGTGCAGCTGGGTCAGATCCTCCGAAATGCGGAGGTCGAGGTTGCGCTGGGTCAGCTCGTCGGCCATGCGGGTGGCGGTCCAGGGGTAGACCTCCATCGGCTCCTCCTCCCGCCAGCCGTTCCAGGCGTCCCAGGAACCGGGGGTGCCGTCGATCACGTAATCGAAAAGGGCGATGCCGCCCTTGGGCTTCACGCAGTCGCCGACGCGGTCGAGGAACAGCTCCTTGTCGCGCAGCCGGTGGACGATGCGGTCGGCCATCACGAGGTCAAAGCTGCCGGCCTGGTTGAAATGCTCCGGGTCGTAATGGGCGATCGGCGCCTTCTTCGACAGGCCCAGCGCCTTCGACCGGTCCATCGCCAGCTTCGCCAGCAGCGGCGACGGCTCCAGCCCGGTCACCCAGGTGTCGCAGCTCTCCACCAGCGCGCGGGCGGTGCCGCCGAGGCCGGCCGACAGATCCAGCACGCTCTTGGCCGGGTTCAGCCCGAAGGAGCGGACGGAGTCGACCATCCACGCCGCCTCTTCCGGCCCGGTCATGTCCTGGCCCCACAGAAGCTGCGCCCCTTCGCTGCGCGCCGGCGACCAGACGGGTTCGCCGTGACGGTCGAGCTGCATCAGCGCCAGCCGGTCCAGTTCCGGATTGCCGCCGGCCGTTGCCGGGTCGGACGATGCCGCGGGCAGGGTGGCGGTACCGACCGCATCCACCGGTCCGGGCTGGCGTAGCTCCGCCAAGTTACGCAGGTCAGCCCGGTGCGAGACGCGGGGCAGGCGGGACAGGTCATAACCTTCCCACCAGGCGGCCAAACGGATGCGCCAGTCGGGGTTACGCCACCGCTCCAAATCCTGCGGACTGACCTGCGGAACCACGCATCTGCCCTTTCCAGGTCGTTGGGCGGAACATCAATCCAACCCATTTTGGGTATGACATCGACATTCGAAGCTGTGATTTAGAAGTAGGTGCGACGGATTTGTCTGTCAAGAAACCATTATTTAACGATTTCGACTTTGTTTTTCTCAATTGTTCGAAAATTTTACCGGTTTTTGTCTGTGAGCCTGCTGAGTGCAGGCATTGCGGCAGAGGTGCTGCCTCACTATACTCCGGTCGCAACCGACGAAGGGGGCTTCGCGTGCCGATCGAAACCGGTGAGTCCACCGGCAATCCGTGGACCGTGCTGACCAGCACGACGAAATACGAGAACGCCTGGATGGAGGTGGTCGAACACAAGGTTCTGACCCCGAAAGGCGCCCCGGGCATCTACGGTGTCGTCCACCCCCGCAGCATCGCCACCGGCGTCGTGCCGATCCATGACGACGGGACGGTGACGCTGGTCGGCCAGTACCGCTTCCCGTTGAAGCAATACAGCTGGGAAATCCCCGAAGGCGGCGGGCGCAAGGGGTTGGAGCCGCAGGAATCCGCGGCGCGCGAATTGCGCGAGGAGACCGGCCTGACGGCGCGGCGCTGGATGCCGCTGATGAAGCTGCACCTGTCCAACTGCATCACCGACGAGGTGGCTTATACTTTCGTCGCCTGGAGCCTGGAGCAGGGCGAGTCCGCTCCCGACGAGACCGAGGTTCTGGCGGTGCGCCGCGTGCCTTTCGCCGATGTGATCGACATGGTGCTGGACGGTGCCATCACCGACGCCATGGCGGTCGCCAGCCTGCTGAAGCTGCGGGTTCTGGCGGCGGAAGACGGGCTGCCCGAAGATCTCGCAAGCATTCTGCGCCTGTGACCTGCTTGCTCATCGGACCTCAATGACTGTCGTTTCCGGCCACGCCGTCGCCATCGATTTCGAAACCGCCAACGAGACCCGCACCAGCGCCTGCTCCATCGGCGTCGCCTGGATCGAGGACGGTCGCGTGACCAGGACGGAGGAGCATCTGATCCGCCCGCGCGAACTGCGCTTCAACTCCTTCAACAGTGCGATCCACGGCATCCGGGAAGAGGACGTGGCCGACGCCCCCGAATTCCCGGAGGTGTGGGCGACCTTGCGCGAACGGGTGCAGGGCCGGTTGATCCTGGCCCACAACGCCGCCTTCGACATCAGCGTGCTGCGCCACACCCTGACCGATTACGGTCTGGATTGGCCGGCCTGCGACTATCTCTGCACCGTCGTGATGGCGCGGCGTGCCTGGCCGACGCTGACGGCGCACCGGCTGAACCATCTGGCCGACTTCCTGGGCATCGCGCTGGACCACCACCATGCCGGCAGCGACGCCGAGGCCTGCGGGCGCATCGCGCTGGCCGCCGCGGCGGAAATGGGGCTGCGCGGCTTTGGCGAGATTTCCCGCACCGGGATCAATCCGGGCCGCATCGCCCCCGGCGGCTATTCACCGTGCAAGGGTGGCAAGGCGCCGCCACGGCGTCCGCGCGTCGTGGTGTGACGATTCAGCCGAGGCTTCCCCGCGGCTGGCCCCTGCGCTAGGCTCCCGCTCCACCGTATGAAGGAGCGAACCGCATGCTGTTCATGTTCCATTGCGTCGACAAGGCGGGTGCCGCCGATATCCGCGCCGCCAACCGTGCCGAGCATCTGGCCTATCTGGAGGCCAACGCCGACCGCATCTTCGTCGCCGGCCCGCTGCTGTCGGACGACCAGAGCGGCATGGTCGGCAGCCTGCTGATCGTCGAGTGTGCCGATGCCGCCGCGGCACAGGACTTCGCCTCCGGCGACCCCTATGCCAAGGCCGGCCTGTTCGACAGCGTGACGATCCGGCCCTGGCGCCGCGTCTATCCCAAGGCCTGAGCGGGAGAGCGCCGGCGATGGCCTATTGGCTGGTGAAATCCGAGCCGTTCAAATATTCCTGGGACCGCATGGTCGCCGACGGCCGGACCCATTGGGACGGGGTGCGCAATTACCAGGCGTCCAACAATCTGAAGGCGATGGAGGTGGGCGACCGCGCCTTCTTCTATCACTCCAACGAAGGGCTGGAGATCGTCGGCATCGTCGAGATCGTCCGCACCTATTACCCGGACCCCAGCGACGAGTCCGGCCGCTTCGGCATGGTCGACGTGGCTCCGGTGATGCCGGTGAAGACGCCCGTCACGCTGAAGCAGATCAAGGCCGACCCGCTGCTGCAGTCGATGGCCCTGGTCCGTCAGTCCCGCCTGTCGGTCTGCCCGGTCAGCGATGAGGAATGGGCCCGCGTGTGCGATCTGGCAGGGGTCGGAGTGCCGGCTTGAGGTGACACTTGCCCCCACCCTAACCCTCCCCCGCTGGGCGGGGGAGGGTTAGGGTGGGGGTTAACGGAACCGTCAGATTACTCCGCCGCGTCCTGCATCGCCGCGCGGAAGTCGCTGGTGGCCTGCAGCATGCGCCGGGCGATGTCGGCCATGCCGGCGGCGGAGGTGGCGGTGAGGGGCGCGCCCAGGGCGCGCAGCGTGGCGTCGATGGCCGTCAGGCTGGTGCGGTCGGCCAGACCGGTCAGGCGGCCGGCGGTGTCGCCCGCTTCGGGAAGATCGTCCGCGTTGGTGGTGCTGGCCATTGCGATCCTTGCCGCCGATGATCGTTACCGTGATGCAGCAACTCTATAGCTGTCAGTCGGTTAAGGTCGGGTTAAGCAAGGGATCGTTCGTTAGGGCGCGGACATGGCGCATGCTGCACCGCGGCGCGGCGGATGGTCGCGGCACCCGGTCCCCCCTGTTTCAGGTCCGAACGGCGCCGGAACCTGCGTGCCTTGGTATGCTTGAGGAAGAAACAGTCTCGCGCTGCAAAATCAGCGACACAATCCTCCTTTGGTCGGGGGGCCTGCGGGGGCCGATTTGCTTGTTCGTCCCGCAACTTGTGTGGATAATGCCGCTCAATTCCGGGCGGCGGCCCGCCGCCCTGCAACATCTTCCGGCCAATTCGGAAGCAACGGGGGAATCGCACTCATGACCGACAACAGCTTCTTTCCGGTGAAGCCCGAGATCGCGGCGACCGCCCACGTGAACGCGGAAGCCTATGCCCGCATGTACGAGCAGTCGGTCAAGGACCCCGAGGCGTTCTGGGGCGAGCAGGGCAAGCGGCTCGACTGGATCAAGCCCTACAGCAAGGTGAAGGACGTCAACTTCAACGACGACGTCCACATCCGCTGGTTCCACGACGGCACGCTGAACGTTTCCGCCAACTGCATCGACCGTCACCTGGCGACCCGCGGCGACCAGACCGCGATCCTGTTCGAAGGCGACGACCCCGGCGTTTCCAAGGCCATCACCTATAAGGAACTGCACGAGAAGGTCAGCCGTCTCGCCAACGTCCTGAAGAAGAACGGCGTCAAGAAGGGCGACCGCGTCACCATCTACCTGCCGATGATCCCGGAGGCCGCCTATGCGATGCTGGCCTGCACCCGCATCGGCGCCATCCACTCCATCGTCTTCGGCGGCTTCTCGCCCGACAGCCTGAAGGACCGCATCGTCGACTGCGACAGCCACTTCGTCATCACGTCCGACGAGGGCCTGCGCGGTGGCCGCAAGGTGCCGCTGAAGGCCAACGCCGACAAGGCGGTGGCCGGCGCGCCGATGGTCAAGCATGTGCTGGTCGTCAAGCACACCGGCGGCGACGTCGCCTGGACCGAGGGCCGCGACCTCTGGTACCACGAGGAGATGGACAGCGTCTCCGCCGACTGCCCGCCGGAAGAGATGAGCGCCGAGGATCCGCTGTTCATCCTCTACACCTCCGGGTCGACCGGCAAGCCGAAGGGCGTGCTCCACACCACCGGCGGCTATCTCGTCTATGCGTCGATGACCCACCAGTATGTCTTCGACTACAAGGACGGCGAGGTCTACTGGTGCACGGCCGACGTGGGTTGGGTCACCGGCCACAGCTACATCGTCTATGGTCCGCTCGCCAACGGCGCCACCACGCTGATGTTCGAAGGCGTGCCGACCTATCCGGACGTTTCGCGCTTCTGGCAGGTCATCGACAAGCACAAGGTCAACATCTTCTACACCGCCCCGACCGCCATCCGCTCGCTGATGCGTGAAGGCGAAGGCCCCGTGAAGAAGACCTCGCGCGCCTCGCTCCGCGTCCTGGGTTCGGTCGGCGAGCCGATCAATCCGGAAGCGTGGCTGTGGTACTACAATGTGGTCGGCGACGCCCGCTGCCCGATCGTCGACACCTGGTGGCAGACGGAAACCGGCGGCATCCTGATCACCCCGCTGGTCGGCGCCATCGGCCAGAAGCCTGGTTCGGCGACCAAGCCGTTCTTCGGCGTCCAGCCGGTCGTCGTCGACAACGAAGGCCAGATCCTGGAAGGCGAGACCGAAGGCAACCTCTGCATCGCCGATGCGTGGCCGGGCATGATGCGCACGGTCTACGGCGACCACGAGCGCTTCGTCCAGACCTACTTCTCGACCTTCCCGGGCAAGTACTTCACCGGTGACGGCTGCCGCCGCGACGCCGACGGCTATTACTGGATCACCGGCCGCGTCGACGACGTCATCAACGTGTCCGGCCACCGCATGGGCACCGCCGAGGTCGAAAGCGCCCTGGTCGCCCACCCGAAGGTCGCCGAGGCCGCGGTCGTCGGCTATCCGCACGACCTGAAGGGCCAGGGCATCTATGCCTACGTCACCCTGAACGCCGGCGAGACCCCGACGGAAGAGCTGCGCAAGGAGCTGGTGAACTGGGTCCGCAAGGAGATCGGCCCGATCGCCTCGCCCGACCTGATCCAGTGGGCCCCCGGCCTGCCGAAGACGCGTTCGGGCAAGATCATGCGCCGCATCCTGCGCAAGATCGCCGCGAACGAGTATGACAGCCTGGGCGACACCTCGACGCTGGCCGATCCGGGTGTCGTGACCGACCTGATCGACAACCGCATGAACAACGCCTGAGTGAAAGAGTGGCGCTCCGGATGGGGCGCCTCCCTTTTCCACCGTGACACGCAAGGCCCCGGACCCCATGCCGGGGCCTTCGTCATGTCCGCGCTCAGCCCTCCGGCAGCACCAGCGGGGCGGCGGGGGAGATGGCGAAGGAGGTCGGGGAGGGGTGGCGCTCGGCGATCCGTTTCCGCGCGTCCTCCGCGCTCTCGGCGGCGACGGCATAGGTTCGCACGCCCGTCCAAGGGGCGGTGGCGTCCAGCGCCTCCACCGCGACATACCACAGCGGACCGCCGGAGCGGGCGATGCGGTCGACGCAGTGGAACTCCATCGGCGCCAGTGCGGAATCGGCGGTCACGGCGGACTGCAGGGACAGGATCTCGCCCTCGACCTCCGCCACCTCGCGGCGCAGGCCGGCCAGCATCTCTTCCGCCTCCACCCGGCGGACGGCGGCGAGCTTGGCATAGTTGGCGTAGACGTCCAGCCGTTCCCTCAGGGCGGCCAGCTTCTCCGACTGGCGGCGCGCGCGGATGCCGAGGATCCGTTCGCCCAGCATGCCGACGCCAAGGCTGGTGACCGCCCCCAGCAGCCAGACGATGGTCATGGCGCGACGGCTCCGGCAACTGCCTGTTCGTCCGCACCCTCGCTGGAAACGGTCACGCCCACCCCGTCGTGGAAGATGTTGCGGGTCAGCATCTGGGCGGCGGCGAAATCGCCGGCCCAGACCTGCGCCTCGTTCTCGAAGCGCCAGATGGCGGGATGGACCACCGCCTTGGCATCGGGGCGGGCGGTGAAGCCGGGCGCCATCGCCAGCCGGAACACGAAGCGGTTGCGTCCCGGTTCCGGCCGGCCGATCTCGTGGATGAAGTGGCGCGCGGTGTCGGCGCGCTTGCCGCCGCGGCGGTTGAGGATCAGCTTTTCGGTCGACAGCTCGACAAGCTTCGCCTTCATCGCCCCGATCTCGGCCTGCATGGCCTCAAGCTCGTTGGCCTTGCTTTCCAGTGCATCGCGCTCGGCGGCCAGGGTGGCGCCGCAATGGCGGATCTGCCGGTCGGCCCGCAGGATCAAGGCACGGCGGATGCCCAGGAACAGCAGGGTGGCGCCGATGCAGAACAGCGCCAGCAGCATCTCCGACGTCATAGGCGCCCGCTCCGCAAACCATCCGGCTAGTTGAGGGAGTTGTAGCGCAATCCGCGCGGGTACGCATCACAAGCAAGTGCTTAGCGGCCATGAAAAACGGCGCCCCGAAGGGCGCCGTCATTCCTTGCACCGGCGAAGGTGAGGATCACTTCCGCGCGGCGATGGCGGATTGCGCCGCCTTCACCAGATCGGGGCCGATCTGCTTGGTCCACTTGTCGAAGACCGGCTGGGTGGCGGTCTGGAAGGCCTTCTGCTCCTCCGGCGTCAGGCGCACCACCTCGACGCCCTGGGCGGTGATCTCCTTCAGCAGGCTGTCGTCCTCGGCGGTGATGCCCTTGCGGGAGATCGCGACCTCTTCCGCCGCGGCCTGCACGGCGGCGGCGCGCACCGCCTCCTGGTCTTCCTTCGACCAGCTGGCCCAGACTTCCTTGTTGACGACGAAGATCAGCGGGTCGGCGACATAGCCCCACAGGGTCAGGTTCTTCTGCCCCAGCGTGGCGAGCTTGGCGGCGACGAAGATGGCCAGCGGGTTCTCCTGCCCATCGACGGCGCCGGTGGACAGCGCCGGCTGCGCGTCGGCCCAGCTCATCTGCGTCGGGTTGGCGCCCAGCGCGGTGAAGGTGTCGAGATAGAGCGGCGAGCCGACGACGCGGATCTTCATCCCCTTCAGGTCGGCCGGCGTGCGGATCGGGTGCTTGGAGTTGGAGATCTCGCGGAAGCCGTTCTCGCCCCAGGCCAGCGGCACGACGTCCTTGGTGGCGAGCAGGTCGAACAGCGTCTTGCCCACTTCGCCCTGGGTCAGGGCGTCGAGCGCCTTGTGGTCGGGCATCAGGAAGGGCAGGGAGAAGAGGTTCAGCTCCTTCACCTGCGGCGACCAGTTGATGGTGGAGCCGACCGCCATGTCGATGGTGCCCTGGCGGAGCGCGGTGAATTCCTTGGTCTGGTCGCCGTTCACCAGCGAGGTGCCGGGATACATCTTGATGTTGATGCGGCCGCCGGTCTTTTCCTTGACCAGCTCTGCCCAGCGGTCGCCGCCGACGCCCCAGGGGAAGGGCTTGCCCAGAACGGTGGAAAGCTTGTACTCCGCCTTGTAGTCGGCAGCGTTCGCCGCACCGGCAACCAATGCCGGAACCGTCAGCGCGGCCAGCGCGATGCCGGCGAGCAGAGCCTTCAGCGATTTCATACTTGTTTCCTCCCAAGCGCCCTATACGAAAGATACGGACCGGGATCGTACAGATGCACGCAGGACTGTTCCACGAGCAATTTGACACGACCGTCCGCGGTCCGAACAATGCGGCCATGCGGCTGGGCCTGATGCTCGGCGCTTGCGTCTGGCTGGCCCTGCCGGTCGCGTCAGGTGCCCAGGGGTTGCCGAGTCCGGCGATGCCGATGGGGCCGAACCCCAGCGAATGCGAGATCGAGGCGGCGCTGCTCGGCACCACCGGCCCCAATTGCCCGCCGGTGGCGATGCAGAGGCCGGCCGTGCCGCCCCCGGCCACTCCCCCGGCTTCACCTTCGACCGGGCGGCCGGCGCCGGTGACCGTGCCGCCTCTGCCGGGGCCGACGGCGATGCCTGCACCGGAGCTGCGCGCCGCCTTCCGGGTGGAGTTCGATTTCAATTCCGCCCGCATCCGCCCGGAATCGCGGACGATCCTCGACAAGGTGGCAACGGTGATGGCGGCGGCCGGCAACACCCGCTTCCGCATCGTCGGCCACACCGACGCCGTCGGCGGCGACGCGGCGAACCTTGCCCTGTCCAAGAAGCGGGCGGCGGCGGTGGTCGAGTATCTGGTATCCAAGCACCAGATCCGCCGCGACCGGCTGGAGGCGTCGGGCATGGGCGCGCGGGAGCTGCTCCTGCCCGATCAGCCCAAGGCGGCGGCCAACCGGCGGGTGGAGATCGTCAATCTGGGCGGCTGAAAATTTTCGGATCCGAATTTTCGCACCGGGGGGAACCTTCGGCGCCGTGAGGTGTTGCGCAGGGGCGCCGACGGGCCGTGGCCCTATGCGCACCGACCCTCCATCCTCTGACCGGGAGAGCCGATGCCCGACCACACCCCCATTCCCATCGACAGCCGCCGCATCGCCGACGACGAGGTCGGCAAGCCGGCCGTCTTCGGCGCCATCCTGTCGGGCCAGCCGCAGGAAATTCACCGCAACATCTTCGAAGGCGACTATGGCCGCTTCCGGTCGGGGGTGTGGCAGTGCACGCCGGGCCTCGTCGCGATGAAGGACTGGCCCTATCACGAGTTCTGCCTGCTGCTGTCCGGCCGGGTCATCATCACGCCGGAAGGCGGGTCCCCGCGCGAATACAAGGCCGGCGACGCGCTGGTGCTGCCGATGGGATTCACCGGCACCTGGGAGATCCTGGAGACGGTGCGCAAATATTATGCGGTGCAGGCGCGCCAGCCGCTGATGCGCCGGGTGAAGGAGCGGGTGAAGGGCTGGCTGCGGCCGGGCGCCAAGGGCGGGCGGACCACCGATGCGCAGGCCGGGGCCGCGTTCTGACGCCTCGCCATCCGCCGGACGCCCGTGTTAGGGTCCGCCGCGCCGTCCGCAGGGACGGTCCGTGAAGACCCTGACACCGGTGTTCCGACCATGACCAAGCACCCGATGACCCTCACCGAGATCGCTGAAGCGCTGGGCGCCGCGGTCGAAGGCGACGGTTCCCTCACCATCCGCCGCGCCGTCCACCCGTCGGAAGCGGAGGGGCCGGAGGATCTGGCGCTGGCGATGGACAAGGATCTGCTGGCCCTGCTGCCCGGCAGCAAGGCGGTCGCCGCCGTGGTCGCCGAAGGGGTCGAGGTGCCGGACACGATCAAGGGCCGCATCGTGGTGAAGCGTCCGCGCTATGCCATGGCCGGGATGCTCGACATCTTCGAAAAGCCGGTCCATGCCGAACCGGGCGTGTCGCCGCAGGCCTATGTGGCGCCCGACGCCGTGGTGGCGCCCGATGCCTCCATCGCCCCCTTCGCCTATGTCGGCCCGCGCGCCCGCATCGGTGCCGGGGTCGTCATCCTGCCGCACGTCACCGTCGGCGCCGACGCGGTGATCGGCGAGGGCTGCCTGCTGCATCCCGGTGCCCGCATCGGCGAGCGGGTGGAGATGGGCGCGCGCTGCATCATCCATCCCAACGCCGCGGTCGGAAACGACGGCTTCAGCTTCGTAACGCCGGAACCGGGCAGCGTCGAATCGGCCAAGACCACCGGCCGCGTCGTCGGCACCAACGTGCTGATCCGCCGGGTGAACTCCATCGGCACGGTGATCCTGGGCGACGATGTCGAAATCGGCGCCGGCGCCACCATCGACCGCGGCACGGTGACCGCCACCCGCATCGGCAACGGCACCAAGATCGACAACCTCGTCCAGATCGGCCACAACGTCCAGGTCGGCACCAACTGCATGCTGTGCGGCCATGTCGGCATCGCCGGCAGCACGATCATCGGCGACCGCGTGGTGCTGGCCGGCAAGGTCGGCGTGGCCGACCATGTGAAGATCGGCAGCGACGCGGTGGTGGCCGCCAATTCCGGCGTCGGCATGGACATCCCGCCGAAGTCGGTGTGGATGGGCTATCCCGCCGTGCCGCGCGCCCGCGCCTTCGAACAATACAAGGGCCTCGCCCGTCTGAAGCGCCTGTATGCCGACGTCTCCGACCTGAAGAAGCGCCTGACCGCCATCGACGGCGGCCCGGTGAAGGTCGAGGCGCCGGAGACGGAGCAGCAGGAATAGGCGGGGCGCGTGTCCGGATTGCCCCCTCCCTCCCACGGCTTCGCCGCGGGTCCCTCCCTCCCCCGCTTCGCGGGAGAGGGAAGAGCTTGCGAGGCGGCGGCAGTTCCCTCTCCCTCGAAGAGGGGGAGGGTTAGGGAGGGGGCCTCAGCACTTTACCTCAAACGAACTTACGTCCAATGACCTCCGGCCAGAACCCCACCCGTGAGTCCATCCTTGGCGGCCCCGCCGTCATCTTGGTGCAGCCGCAGCTCGGCGAGAACATCGGCGCCTGCGCGCGCGCGATGCTGAATTGCGGGCTGACCGACCTGCGCCTCGTCAAGCCGCGCGACGGCTGGCCGAACGCGAAGGCCAGTGCGGCGGCGTCCGGCGCCGACCTCGTCATCGACAACGCGAAGATCTTCGAGACGACGGCCGAGGCGGTCGCCGATCTGGAGGCGGTCTACGCCACCACGGTGCGCACCCGCGACATGATCCAGCGCTTCGTCACCCCGCGCGTCGCGGCCGGCGAGATGCGGGAACGCTATGCCGCCGGGCAGAAGGTCGGCGTCATGTTCGGGCCGGAGCGCACCGGGCTGGTCAACGACGACCTGACCTTTGCCCAGACGCTGGTGACGGTGCCGCTAAACCCGGCCTTCTCCTCGCTCAACCTGGCGCAGGCGGTGCTGCTGATCGGCTACGAGTGGTTCCAGGCCGGCGACCGCACGCCGGACCGCTTCCTGCACACCGGCCAGACCCGCCCGGCGACGATGGCGGAGCGGGTGAACTTCTTCGAACGGCTGGAGGCGGCGCTGGACCGCACCGGATTCTTCACCAGCGAGGAGAAGCGCCCCTCGATGGTCCGCACCCTGCGCAACGCCTTCGAGCGGATGGAGATGACCGAACAGGAGGTGCGCACCTTCCATGGCGTCGTCGCCGCCCTGGTCCAGGGTGACCGGCGGAAAGGCGAGAGTTAAGGGCCAAGCGCGGCTATAGTGGGCATCCATGGACTATGCGTTGCAGAACATGGATGTCGGGCTGGTGCTGCTGGACGGCGCGCGGCGGGTGCTGGCGCTGAACCCGGCGGCGGTGCGGCTGCTGGGGGAACGGGCGGCCGGGCTGGTCGGCGCCTATCTGCACGACTTGCACCCGCCCTCGCACCGCGCCAAGGTGGAGCTTCTGCTGGCCGCGGCGGGCGATCCGTCCGCCCCGGCATCGGCCTGCTCGATGATGGTGGCGCTGCCCGGCCGGGTGCTGGTGGTGAAGGCGACCGCGCTGGCGCCCGCCGTGGCGGTGACGGAGGGAAGCGCCGTCACCGCCCTGATGTTGATGGAAGGCGGGCGGCCGGCGGCGGCCGATGCCCAGGCCGTTCCGGTCCCGCCGCCTGAACCGCTGGTCAAGCTGCCGGTGGAGAAGGGGCAGGGCATCGTGCTGCTCGACCCGGCCGATGCCGTCTATCTGCAGGCCGACGGCCATTACACCACGGTCCACACCGCCGACGGCGCCTTCTTCTGCGGCCTGCCTTTGTCGGAGCTGGAGGCGCGGCTCGACGCCCGGTCCTTCGTGCGCACCCATCGCGGCTACATCGTCAACCTGCGCCATGCCCGCGCGGTGGAACGGCAGGACGGCCGCGCCGCTTTCGTCATGGCCGCCCCCGGCGCCCCCCGCGTGCCGGTCAGCCGCAACCGGGCCGAGGCGCTGAAGAAGCGGCTGGCGCTGTAGGGTCGCGCCATTCGTGCGGCGATCCGGCCATTCGCGCGAGCCGGATGCTGCTGGTGCGGCGCGGCTTGATGGCGGGGTCGCGGGCGGGGGAGCATCGGCGTCATGTTCCCCGCCTTCGGCAACCGGCATGAGGAGACTGCTTCCGTGGACAGCATCGACGCGCCCGACCGCTACGTATCGTTCAAGGGAATCGACTGCGACGGCAACAGCCGCCGCATCATCGACCGGCTGTACATGCACATCGACGATCCCGCCAAGACCAACGCCTTCTGGGAGCGGTTCCGCGCCAAGCTGTCGGTTGCCGAGGACCCGCTGAAGCGGCAGGCCGACGGGCTGTGCCTGCTCTGCGCCAACATCTATTACATCGCCGACCTGTTCGAGGAGCATGACGACGAGGACGGCCTGGCGATGCTACGCCAGCTGGAGGACGAGTGCTGCTGAGCGGTCAGCGCTCAACAGTCAGCGCTTGGGGCCCGCCGCCGGCTCCTTCTCCGTTTCCTTGTCCGCGGCGGCGTAGGCGACGCGCCAGACCGAGCCGGAGGCGTCCTCGGCGATCAGCAGGGCGCCGTCGGCGGTCACCGCCAGACCGCTCGGCCGGCCCCAGACCTTCGGTGTCTCGTCGCCCTCGGCGGCGCTTCCGGTGGCTGTGCCGGCGGGGCTGGTCACGCGGAAGCCGGTGACGAAGGTCTCGTAGGTGCCGGTCGGCTTGCTCTTGTCGAAAGGCGCGGTGTCGAAGGGCACGAAGGCGACGGCATAGCCGGTGGGGCGGGACCGGTTCCAGGAGCCGTGCAGCGAGACGAAGGCGCCCATGCGGTAGCGTTCCGGGAAATGGGTGGCGTCGCCGAAGGCCAGTCCGATCGGCGCCGAATGCGCCTGGAACAGCAGACCCGGCACCAGCGCCGCCTTCACCAGATCGGGCCGCCGATCGGCGAAGTCCGGCTGCGGGTTGTCGCCGATGTAGGAATAGGGCCAGCCATAGAAGCCGCCCGGCTTCACCATCGTCAGGAAATCGGGCACCAGCTGGTCACCCAGCCCGTCGCGCTCGTTCACCACGGTATAAAGGTCGCCGGTGCCCGGCTTGAAGGCGAGGCCGACCGGGTTGCGCAGGCCTGCGGCGTAGGTACGCTGGCCGCTGCCGTCCATGCGGAATTCCTGGATGGTGGCACGCGGTTCGGCCTCCATCCCGATGTTCGATTCCGATCCGATCCCGACATAGAAATGCCGTCCGTCGGGCGCCACCGCGATGGAGCGCGTGTTGTGGCCGCCGCGCCGGCCGAAGGCGCCCTCGGCCGTCAGCCGCCGCCGTTCCCCCGCCTGGACGGTCCCGGCGGTCCAGGGCAGGCGCCACACCCCCGCCAGATCGCCGACCAGCACCGCCCCGTCATGGAAGGCGAGACCGAAGGGATGGTCGAATCCGTCGGCCCAGACCTGGGCCATCTCCGCCCGGCCGTCGCCGTCGGCATCGCGCAGCAGGGTCAGGCTGCCCGGCCGCTGCTGTGCCACCAGCACGTCGCCGTTGGGTAGGACCAGCAGGTTGCGGGCATTCTCCACATGGTCGCGGAAAAGGGTGACGGTGAAACCGCGCGGGGCGCGCAACGGCTGGTCCTCGGGACGCGGCACCTGCACCGCCTGGTTGGCGACGGCGGGGGTGGCGTAGGGCTTCGGCAGCGTTTCGATCCGCACATGGACCTCGGCGCCGACCGTCTGCATCGGATCGGAACGCACCGGGCCGGTCATCGCCGCCTGGGCCAGGGCGGTGGCCGGCAGCATGGACTGGGCGAGGGCGGAGCCGGCGGCCAGCGCAAGCAGGCCGACCAGAAGATGCTTGAGCGACGGGGTAGGGCGGTCGGCCATCGGACGGGCGCTTTCACGGCGAAACGGAGGATCGGACGACGGAGGAGGAGACGGAGGATGAGACAAATATCGGACTTAATTATGGGGACGATGCCGCAGGCCGCACGGAAAGGCAGGCGGTGCAAGGGGGGCTGTACCGGAGGGGTCCCCCACAAGCGCCGGGTGTCGCCAACGTCATCGTTGCACCCATCAACTTGCTTGCGGTCGCAGCCGGCGCAAGACCATACTCCGACCGATCTAGGCGGAAGGGCCGGCGGGCGGCGATGATTCGGCAATGATGGACAGACACGGGATCGACGCTGCGGTTCTCACGCTATCGCCCACGCGGACCCGCCTGCTGCTGGCCGCCGCCTTCGCCCTGATCGCGCTGATGGGCGCCGGCTTCTGGGGCTATGTCGTCTGGGCCGACCGGGAAGAGACTCTGCGCCACAGCCGGGAGCAGGCCCAAGCCACCGCCCGCCTGCTGCAGGAGCATGTGCGGCGAACGGTCGCAACCGCCGACCTCGCCATCGGCCGCGCGCAGGACCTGATCCATCACCACGGCATGGTCGGCCTCGACACCAACCGCGAGGCCTGGATCACCATCCGCGACATGGTGGAGAACCTGCCGGAGATTGCGGCGCTGTGGGTGCATGGTCCGACCGGCGACAATATCCTGTCCAGCCGCCAGTTCCCGGCGCCGACCGGCAACGCGTCCAACCGCGCCTATTTCCAGGCCCACAGGGACGGCGCCGATTTCCATGTCGGCGAGCGGATCACCGGCCGGCTGACCGGCGCCCAGTCCTTCACCGTCAGCCGGTCCATCCTGCAGGACGGCCGATTCCTGGGCGTCATCCACGCCAACATCGAGATCGATTACTATCGGATGCTGTTCGAGGGGCTGGATCTCGGCCACGGATCGGCGATCGCGCTCTACCGCACCGACGGCAAGCCGGTGCTGCGTTTCCCCTCCACCGAACCGCTGGATGGGCCGGAAGGGCCGACGGTGCTGCGCCACGCGGCGGAGGCCGCGACCGAGGTCTTCGAGGTGGACGGGCCGGCGGGCCGGCGCATCCTGTCCTACCAGCGGGTGCCGACCCTGCCGTTGGTCGTCTTCGTCGCCTTGTCGGAGCGGACGGAGCTGGCGCCCTGGCGGGAGCGGACGTTCCGCGGCAGCATCCTGGTCGGGCTGGCGGTACTGGCCTGCGCCGGGCTGGCCTATGCCGCGCTGCGCAGCCTGGAACGCGAGGTCGCCGGCCGCCGGGAACTGGCCGACACCAATGCCGAGCTGGACGCCAAGAAGCGCGAGCTGGAGACCGCCAACGAAGCTTTCGCCAGCGCCAACCGCCGGCTGAACCTGATCCTGCATTCGGCGTCCGACAGCATCTGCGGCGTCGACCGCGACGGGCTGATCACCTTCGCCAACCCCGCCACCTCCGCGCTGACCGGCTATGACAACGAGGAGTTGCTGGGCGGCAATCTGCATCTGCTGATCCACTCCCGCCGCGCCGACGGCAGCCATTTCCCGGCGCTGGAATGCCCGGTGACCGAGGTGCTGCTGAGCGGGGAGAGCCGCCGCGGGCTGGAGGACACATACTGGAGCAAGGACGGCAAGCCGTTCCTGGTCGAATACACGGCCTCGCCCATGCTGGCCGACGGCAAGGTGGAAGGCGCCGTGGTGGTCTTCCACGAGATCGCCGAGCGCAAGCGGGCGGAGGCGGCGATGCAGCGCGCCCGTCTGGCGGCGGAGGCGGCGAGCCGCGCCAAGAGCGAATTCCTGGCCAACATGAGCCACGAGATCCGCACGCCGATGAACGCGATCCTCGGGCTGATCCACCTGCTGCAGCAGACGGAGCTGACCGGCCGGCAGGCGGACTATGTGCAGAAGGTGCGGGTTTCGGCGCAATCGCTGCTGGGCATTCTGAACGACATCCTCGACTTCTCCAAGGTGGAGGCCGGCAAGCTGGAGCTGGAGCGGGTCGATTTCCGCCTGGACGACCTGCTGCAGACGCTGGCGGTGATCGTCGGGTCTGCCGCGCAGGAGAAGGACATCGACGTCCTGTTCTCCGTCGCGCCGGATGTGCCGCTGGATTTGATCGGCGATCCGCTGCGCCTTCAGCAAATCCTGATCAACCTGACCGGCAACGCCATCAAGTTCACCGAGGCCGGCGAGGTCGTGGTGTCGGTCCGGGTGCGGTCGCTGAGCAACGAGCGCGCCGTTCTGGACTTCGCCGTGCGCGACACCGGCATCGGCATCGCGCCGGAGCAGCGCGAGCGGCTGTTCCAGGCCTTCAGCCAGGGCGACAGCTCCACCACGCGGCGCTTCGGCGGTACCGGTCTGGGGCTGGCGATCTGCGCGCGGCTGGTCCGGCTGATGAACGGCGCCATGGATGTGGAGAGCGAACCCGGCAAGGGCAGCGTCTTCCGCTTCCAGGCGGAATTCGGCCTCCAGCGCGGCGCGGCGGGACGGCCCGCCCTGCCGTTGCGGCCGGTGCCGCGCGACTTGGCGGTGCTGGTGGTCGACGACAACCCCACCGCGCGCGAAGTGCTGGGCGAGATCGCCACCGCCTTCGGCTGGACCGTCAGCGCCTGCTGCGACGGGCAGTCCGCCATCGCCGAGCTGGAGCGCGCCGCCGGCGCCGGCCATGCCTACGACGTGGTGCTGATGGACTGGAAGATGCCGGGAATGGACGGCATCGAGGCGGCGCGCCGCATCCGCGCCGATGCCGAGTCCGGCACGCCGATGATCATCGTCATCAGCGGCTATGGCCGCGAGCGGCTGGGCAGCCGGTTCGAGGAGGCCGGGATCTCCGGTTTCCTGGTGAAGCCGGTCACCGCCTCCACCCTGCTCGACGCCGTCACCGTCGCCTATGCGCAAGGTGGCCATGCCCAGGGTGGTCAGGTCCCGGCCGGCCCGGACGACGCCGGCTCGAACGGCGGCGGTCTCCGCCTGCCGGTCCCGGTCCCGGCGCCTGCCGGGGAGCCGGGGGGCGGATCGCCCGGCGGCCTGTGGGGGCCGGTCTGGGATGCCAGCCGGGGGCTGCAGGGCCGTCGCCTGCTGCTGGCCGACGACAACGCCATCAACCGTCAGGTGGCGCGGGAGATCCTCGAACGCGCCGGGGCGAGCGTCACCACGGTCGGCACCGGACGGCAGGCGGTGGAGTGCGTGCGGATCGCGGAGCAGCCCTTCGACGCCGTGCTGCTGGACGTGCAGATGCCGGACATGGACGGCTTCGCGGCCACGGCGGCCATCCGTGCGCTGCCGGGCGGACGGCAACTGCCGATCATCGCCATGACCGCGAGCGCCCTGCCGGCCGATCGGCAGCGCTGCCTCGACAATGGAATGGACGCCCATGTGCCGAAGCCGCTCGACCTGCCGCAGCTGTTCGCCACGCTGGCCCGCTGGATCGGCCCGCCGCTGGTGGCTGTCCGGCCCTCCACGCCCTGCGGTGCCGGGCCGATCCCGCCCCGGGGGGAAGCCATGCTGACGGCCGCCGGCGCTTCCGCATCGGGCATCGCCGCCGCTTCGCCCGCGCCGGCCGGCCGCCGGGCCGGCCAAGGGACCGGCCAAGGGACAGGTTTGCCCGACGAGCTGCCGGGCATCGACCTTGCCGACGCGCTCAACCGGTTGGACGGCGACGCCGGCCTGTTCCGCCGCTTCATCGGCCAGTTCGCCGGGAGCTATGGCGATGTCGTCGAACGGATCGCCGGAGCGCTGGAGGTCGGCGACCTGTCGGCGGCGAAATCCATCGCGCATGAGCTGAAAAGCGTCGCCGGCAACGTCGGTGCCCGCCGGCTGTCGGAGTCCGCCGATGCGGTGCAGATCGCGGCCCAGCGCGGGGATGCCGCGGCGGCGGCGGCCGAGGTGCCGGTGCTGCGCGCCGAGCTGGCGCTGGTGCTGGACAGCGCACGCCGCCTCGCGGCGGAGGGCGCCGGCGGAGGAGCGGCGGACGGAGGGGCGGCAGAACCGGCCATGCCCGCCCGGTCGGCGGAAAGCCGGCGGCTGCTGGCCGGGCAACTCCCGCAATTCGCAACTTTGTTGCAGGACAGCAACTTCGCAGCGGCGGAAGAGTTCGCTATGCTGGCGCCGTTGCTGACGGATTGGATCGAGCCTTCGACGATGAAGGGGCTGTCCGCCGCCATCGACGCTCTGGATTTCACCAAGGCGCTTGGGATTGTGCAGCGGATCGCACGCGACCTCGGCCTTTCGTTACCGACGGTCTGAACGCGCCCATGGCCGATCCCCGCCCTAAGATACTGGTGGTTGACGATATCCCGTCCAACGTCCATGTGCTCAGCCGCATCCTGAAGGACGATTACGACATCTATTTCGCCACCGACGGCGAAAAGGCGTTGGATCTGGTCCTGTCGCGGATGCCCGACCTCGTCCTGCTCGACATCATGATGCCGGGGATGGACGGGTTCGAGGTGTGCCGCCGCATCAAGGACGATCCCACCACCCACGACATCCCCGTCATCTTCATCTCCGCCAAGAGCGAAGTGGAGGACGAAACCCGCGGGCTGGAGGTGGGAGCCATCGACTTCATCACCAAGCCGATCAGCCCGCCCATCGTGAAGGCGCGGGTGCGCAACCATCTGCTGCTGAAACGGCAGACCGACCTGCTGCGCAGCCTGTCCTTCCTGGACGGGCTGACCGGCATCGCCAACCGCCGCCGCTTCGACGAGACGATGGCGCGCGAATGGCGGCGCTGCGCCCGGTCGCATCTGCCGCTGTCGCTCGTCATCCTCGATGTCGACCATTTCAAGGCCTACAACGACCAGTACGGCCATCAGGCCGGCGACGAATGCCTGCGCATCGTGGCCGAGGTGCTGGCGGAGCGGGCAAGGCGGCCGAGCGACCTCGTCGCCCGCTATGGCGGCGAGGAGTTCGTCTGCCTGCTGCCGGAGACGGACGGTCCCGGCGCCGCCCGCGTGGCCGAGGGGTTCCGGGCCGCCGTCGCCGAGCGCCGCATCCCGCACGCCCAGTCGCCGGTCGCCCCCTATGTCACCATCAGCCTGGGCGTCGCCACCGTGATCCCGTCCCTGGACAGCAGCCCTGAAAAGCTGGCGGAGATGGCCGACCAACTGCTCTACCGCGCCAAGCGCACCGGTCGGAACCGCGTGCAGGACGCCACGGTGCCGGCGCTGTGACCGCCCGGCCGCCTCCGCCGCCCGTCCATGACGTCCGCGGGCGCGGATTCGCCCGCCGCGCCCCGCTGACGGATGCCTGGGACTGGGTCGATGCCTGGGTTGCCCCTCCGCCTGCAAGGATTCTGCCCCTGGCGGCGTGTTCCGGGTTGCGGCTGGCCGACGCGGTCGCGGCGGTGGGCGACTGGCCGCCGGCCGACCGGGCGGCGGTGGACGGCTATGGCGTGGCGGCGGCGGACACGCTGGGGGCCGGCTCCTACAACCCGGTGCCGCTGACGGCGGCGGTGGCGGTGAGCGCCGGCGATCCGCTGCCGCCGGGCTGCGACGCGGTGATCCCATACGAGGCGGCGCAGGCCGTCGGCCCTTTCATCGAGGCGATCGACGCGGTGGCGCCCGGCAGCGGGGTGGAGCGCCGCGGCGCCTGGACCGTCGCCGGAAGCCCGCTGCTGCCGGCCGGGAGGCGCCTGCGCCCCGGCGACCTCGGCCTGCTCGCCGCCGCCGGTCACAGCGCCGTGCCGGCCCTGCCGGCGCCGCGGGTGCGCATCCTGATTGCCGGCGGACCCAAGGCCGGCGCGCCGGAGCAACTCGGCGCGATGCTGGCTGCGCTGGTCGGGCGCGACGGCGGTGTGGTCGAGGCGGTCGAGGAGCTGCCTGCCGACCTCGCCGCCCTGGCCGACGCGTTCGCCCGGCCGGGCGCCGACCTGATCCTGTCGGCCGGGCGCACCGGAACCGGTCCCGACGACGTGGCGCCGCCCGCCCTGGCGCAGGCCGGCAGCCTCGACCTGCACGGCATCGCCATGCGGCCGGGCGGCAGCGCCGGGCTCGGGCTTGCGGGCGGGCTTGCCGGCGGCGTTCCGGTCCTGCTGCTGCCGGGCGAGCCGATGGCGGCGCTGGCGGCCTATGAGCTGCTGGCCGGGCGCGCGGTGCGTCATGCCGCCGGCTTGCCGGCCGCACTGCCCCATGCGACGGTCGAGGCGGTGACCGCGCGCAAGCTGGTGTCGGAGATCGGCTGCCTCGACCTTCACCGGGTCCGGCTGGACGAGGATGGCAGGGTGGAGCCGGTGGCCTCGCCCAACTGGCCGGGACTGGCGGCGGCGGCGCGGGCCGACGGCTTCGTCCTGATCGGGGCGGACAGCGAAGGAGTGCCGGACGGCGCTGCAGTCATTATGTATCGTTTCGACTGATTTTTGCTCAAGGGTTTGCCGCGTGCACAGCTCCGACCGCAGCCGTGAGGACATCCGCCGTTTCGTCGCCCAGGCCGCCCGCCAGGACCAGTTCCTGGAGGTGGTCAGCGGGGAGGAGGCGCGCGCCCGTTTCCACCGCCATCTCGACCTGTCGCCGCGGGGGGAGGAGCGGGTGCCGCTGGCAGCATCCCTCGGCCGCGTGCTGTCCGCCGACGTGGTGGCTGAGGTGGACGTTCCCGGCTTCGACCGCTCGGTGGTCGACGGCTTCGCCGTGCGCGCCGCCGATACGGTGGGGGCGGCGGAGGACCGTCCGGTCGCCCTGCGCCTGAACGACGAGGTTCTGGCCGCCGGCCATGCCCCCGAACTGACGGTGGAACCCGGCACCGCCACCGTGATCGCCACCGGCGGCATGCTGCCGCGCGGGGCCGACGCCGTGGTGATGGTGGAGACGACCGAGGCGGTGGAACGGCCCGACGGGCTCTTCGTCACCCTGACCCGCCCGGCGACGCCCGGCGCCTTCGTCGCCGCCGCCGGCTCCGACATCGGCCGGGGCGAGGTGGTGCTGCGCAAGGGCCAAGCCCTGACCTCGCGCGAGATCGGCGTGCTCGCCGCCATCGGGCTGGCCGAGGTGCCGGTGGTGCGCCGGCCGCGCGTCGCCATCCTGTCGACCGGCGACGAGATCGTGGCGCCGGGCCAGCCGATCCGAACCGGGGCGGTCTATGACAGCAACGGCGCCATCCTGGCCGCCGCGGTTTCCGAACTGGGCGGCGAGCCGGTGCCGCTGGGCATCGCACCGGACGAGGACGCGGCGCTGGAACGGCTGGTCGCCCAGGGGCTTGAGTGCGACGCGCTGCTGCTGTCGGGCGGCACGTCGAAGGGAGCCGGCGACCGCTCCCACCGCATCGTGGCGCAGCTGTCCGATCCCGGCATCGTCGCCCATGGCGTGGCGCTGAAGCCGGGCAAGCCGCTGTGCCTCGCGGTGACCGGCGGCAAGCCGGTGGTGATCCTGCCGGGCTTCCCGACCTCGGCAATGTTTACCTTCCACAGCTTCGTGGCGCCGGTGATCCGCGCGCTGGCCGGCCTGCCGCCGGCGCTGGCGGAGGAGGTGCCGGCCACCCTGCCGGTGCGGCTGGGGTCGGAACGCGGGCGCACCGAATATGTGATGGTCTCGCTGGTCCATGGAGCCGGTGGGGGCGCCAACGAAGACGAGCTGGTCGCCTATCCGCTGTCCAAGGGGTCGGGCGCGGTCACCGCCTTCAGCCATGCCGATGGCTTCCTGGCCATCGATGCCCAGGCGGAGGCGATGGAAGCCGGCACGCCGGTGTCGGTCCAGCTTCTCGGCCGCGCGCTGGCTCCCGCCGACCTGATCGTGGTCGGCAGCCAGTGCATCGGCCTCAACGCCGTGCTCGGCCGCCTGATCGGCGAGGGGATGAGTGTCAAGGCGCTGAATGTCGGCTCGATGGGCGGGTTGGCGGCGGCGCGGCGGGGGGAGTGCGACATCGCCCCCGTCCATCTGATGGACCCCGCCACCGGCGCCTACAACACGCCCTTCCTGGGGCCGGGTCTGGACCTCGTCACCGGCTACCGCCGCATGCAGGGCATCGTCTTCCGCCGCGGCGATCCCCGGTTCGAGGGCAGGACGGCGCAAGAGGCGGCCGCGGCGGTTGCCGGTCTGGCCGACTGCATCCTCATCAACCGCAATGCCGGCAGCGGCACCCGCATCCTGACCGACCGTCTGCTGGGCACGGCGCGGCCGACCGGCTACTGGACGCAGGCCAAGTCGCACAACGCGGTGGCCGTCGCGGTGGCGCAGAACCGCGCCGACTGGGGCGTCGCCATCGAAACCGCGGCGAACCTCTACGGGCTGGGTTTCCTGCCGCTGCAGGAGGAGCATTACGACTTCGTCATCCCCACTGCCCGCCGCGACCGCCCGGCCGTCCGCCGCTTCGTCGAGGCGCTGGAGACGCCTGAGGTGGCGGAGGCCCTGCGCGCCATGGGCTTCATCAGATAGAGTCTGACCAAGTCGTCAGGCAAAACCGAACAAAATGCCGCGGGTCGGGTTTTTTCGTGATCCAACGGCCGGGCGGTTGCGTACCGAAGGTCACGATGCGACATACAGCCCGGCGTGTTCGGCGGTGATGTGCAGGATTGACGCAGAGTCCTTGAAAATGGGGGCGCTGCCGCGATTTCCGGGAATGGGTGCCATCCCCGGCTTGTGCGGCGGCCGATGTTCCCCTTGAATGGGACCATGCAGGACCAGCACACCCCCGCGGCCGACACGGCCCCCAGTCTGGAAACCCTGCTCGTCGCCGTCGGGCGCGAGCGGGACAAACAGGCGTTCGGGGTGCTGTTCGGCCACTTCGCGCCGCGGCTGAAGACGTATCTGCGCCGGTTGGGATGCGATTCCGGTGCGGCGGAAGAGCTTGTTCAGGAGGTCATGCTGTTGGTCTGGCGTCGTGCCGAAACCTACGATCCGAGGCACGCCTCGGCCGGCACCTGGGTGTTCACCATCGCCCGCAACAAGCGAATCGATGTGCTGCGCCGCGAACAGCGGCCGGAAATCGACCCCGACGATCCGGCTCTGGTGCCCGAACCCGACGAGTCCGCCGACCGCCGGATCGAGGCGAAGGAAAGCAGCGGGCGCCTGCGCGCCGCGCTGAAGGATCTGCCGCCGGAACAGGCCGAGCTTCTGCGCATGGCGTATTTCGAGGACAAGCCGCACAGCG
The DNA here is from genome assembly GCF_008364795.1 of Azospirillum oryzae. Classification (GTDB taxonomy): domain Bacteria; phylum Pseudomonadota; class Alphaproteobacteria; order Azospirillales; family Azospirillaceae; genus Azospirillum; species Azospirillum oryzae. The sequence continues at coordinate 336,475 of NZ_VTTM01000002.1, forward strand.
TCATTTCCGCGGAGCACGGCATCCCGCTCGGCACCGTCAAATCGCGCCTGCGTCTGGCGATGGAACGCCTGCGCCGGTCGCTGAAGGATGTCGGATGAGGCATTTCCGATGAACCGGCCGAGCCACCACCCCGGCGACACCCTGCTGATCGACTATGCCGGCGGCGCCCTGTGCGAAGGCGCGTCGCTGGCCGTCGCCACCCACATGGCCTTCTGTCCCGCCTGCCGTCATGCGGTGACGGAAATGGAGGCGATCGGCGGCGCCCTGCTGGACGATCTGGAGCCGGAACCGCTGTCCGACGGTTGCCTGGAAGCGCTGATGGCCCGCCTGGACCACGAGCGGCCGGCGCCCTGCCGCCCGGCGGTCAAGCCGTCGCCTGAGAAATCGCGCTATCCGGAACCGTTGCGCAGCTATCTGCGCGGGCGGCTCGACGGCGAGGGGCAAATCGGGGAGGGCGGCTGGCGTTTTCTTCAGCCGGGCATGCGCTGCATGGATTTGCTGTCGGGTCCGAACGGGACGACGCGGCTGATCCGCATGAAGGGCGGGGTCGGCGTGCCGCAGCACACCCATGGCGGGATCGAGCTGACCGTGGTGCTGGAGGGCGGCTTCTCCGACGAATTCGGCGCGTTCCTGCCCGGCGATCTCGCCATCGGCGACCCGTCGCTGGTCCACCGGCCGGTGTCGGACCCGGAAGGCTGCCTGTGCCTCGCCACCACCATCGGCGGGCTGAAGCTGACCGGGCCGTTGGGGCGGTGGTTCAACCGGTTCGTGAAGTTCTGAGAGGGATGGGCGCCGCAGCGCCCATCGCCGCGTATTACTGGAACGCGATCTTCGCGTTGTCGCCGGGATCGGGCGACTGGCCGGTCAGCTTCGCCTTCACATAGCCATAGGCGTAGACCATGGTGCTCGACGGGCTGTCCCAGTATTCGGCCTGATCGACCGACACCTTCAGCAGCGCCACCTCCGGATCGTCCGGACCCTGGGGGAACCAGGTGCTCATGATGTCGCGCCACAGGAAGCGGATCTTGTCGCGGTCGCGCACCACTTCGGCGACGCCGGAGACGGACACGTAATCCTGCTTGTCGGGATTGGCGTAGGCGAGGTTGACGCGCCAGTGGCGGTCGATCTCCGCCACCTTTTCGGAATGGGCGCGGGTGAAGAACCACAGGGTGCCGTCTTCGAACCCCGCATGGGACAGCGTCGCCATCGGACGGGAGTTCATCCGGCCGTTGTCGTCCAGCGTCGTCATCATCGCGACCTGGACGCCCTTCATCATCTCCCAGAGCTTCTTGACTTCGCCCTGGTCGGGGCTGTGGCCGGCGGTGGTGCTATGGACCATGGTCTGCCTCTCGTTCGGTAGCCCAACGGAGACTGGGGAACGCCCACCGGGGTCAGAAAGTTCCGACCCGCCAATTCACTCCCCCGACAGACCAGGATCCCGTCCCGGTGTGGTGGTGGTCGATCCGGGTCAGCGACCAGGGGTCGATCCGCAGCCGCAACGCCGCTTCCGGCGTGAGATCCAGCACCAATGCCAGCGCCCCCCGGATGCTGCCGGCATGGATCACCGCAACCACATCGCGCCCGGCATGGAGGTCGGTCAGCCGCCGCAGCGCCGCCGCCGTGCGCTCCATCACCGTGGCGAAGCTCTCGCCGCCGGGCGGGGCGTTACGGGCCGGGTTTCGCCAGAAGCGCGCCGCCGCCTCTGCATCGCGCAGGGCCGCGGTGTCGTGGCTGATGCCCTCCCACTCGCCGAAATCCTGCTCGGCCAGCGCCGGCTCCACCACGGCGGTGTCGGCAAGCCGTGGGTTGCGGCTCCACAGCGCCTGGGCGGTCTGGCGGCTGCGGCGGAGCGGGCTGGTCAGCCACAGGGCGTCGGCGGGGAGGCCCGCCGCGAGCGCCGCCGCCGCGGCGCGGTTGCCGGTGTCGGCCTCGCGGTCGCTCGCCCCGCAGATCAGGTTGTCGGGGTTGTGGACCGGCGCATGGCGGATCAGCCACCAGCGGGTGACGGTCAGGGGGGTGAGGCTCACCACGGTCATGCAACTGCTCCCAAGAAAGCGGAGAGGGTCAGCAGCACCGCGGCCTCCGCCACCTGCTGCGCGGCGCCGAAGACGTCGCCGGTGTGCCCGCCGATCTGCCGCCGGGCCAGCGTCGCCACCGCGACCACCGCCAGAAGCGAGGCCGCCAGCGCCGGCAGGGCCAAGCCGCCAAGGGCGACCGCCGCCTCCGCCGTGCCGGAGACGAGCGCCAGCAGCACCGTCGCCATTGCCGGACGGCCCTGTGCCGCCGCCAGCCCGTCGCGCCGCGCCGGGGACAGGGCGCGCGCCATCGCCGCCAGCCCGCAGCGCGACAGGGCGCCGGCCGCCACCAGCCCTGCCACCGCCGCCGGCACCGGCAGGGCAGCCAGCGCCGCCGCACGGATGCCGATGGAGAAGACCAGCGCCAGCACGCCATAGCTGCCGACCCGGCTGTCGCGCATGATCTCCAGCTTGCGGGTCAGGTCACGTCCGCCGCCGAAGCCGTCGGCGACATCGGCCGCGCCATCCTCGTGCAGCCCGCCGGTCAGCCGCACCGTCGCCGCCAGGGCCAGCAGCGCGCCCGCCAGCGGCGGCAGGTGCAGCGCCGCCGCCGCCGCAAAGACGGCACCGCCCGCCAGCCCGACCAGTGCGCCGACCAGCGGGAACCACCCCATCGCCCGCGCCGACGCGCCCTCGGCCAGCGGGCCGTTGAGCGGACCCAGCGGAGGGAAGGGCAGGCGGGTCAGGAACACCAGCGCCAGGGCGGCATCCTGGGTCCAGCGCGGCGGGGGAGCGGGGGCGGTGGTCGCGTCGGGCATGATCGGCATCGACTACGCCCAAGCGGCGTCCGGCGCAACCCTGCTCGGCGGGTGTTTCCACGCCCTCCGCACAGGTCCGATTCCTTGACCAGAACACTCGGTCCGCCTACTTTGTCCGTTTGAACTCCCCCTACCAGCATCGAGCACCCATGGCCCGTCTTCCAATCCTCGTCGCCCCGCATCCGATCCTGAAGCGCAAGGCGCAACCCGTCGCCGAAGTGGATGCGCGCGTCGTCAAGCTGATGGATGACATGGTGGAGACCATGTACGACGCCAACGGCATCGGTCTGGCCGCCCCGCAGGTCGGCGTGCTTGACCGCGTCATCGTCGTGGACGTCCACGAGAAGGGTGAGCCGGCGAACCCGATGCGCCTCGCCAACCCGGAGATCGTCTGGTCTTCCGACGAGAAGTCGGTGTGCGAGGAAGGCTGCCTGTCGGTGCCGGAGCAGTATGCCGAGGTCACCCGGCCCCAGCGCATCCGCGTCCGCTATCTGGACGAGAAGAACCAGCAGCAGGAGATCGAGGCCGACGGCATGCTCGCCACCTGCATCCAGCATGAGATCGACCATCTGGACGGCGTTCTGTTCGTCGATTACCTGTCGATGCTGAAGCGGAACATCCTGCTGAAGAAGGTCCAGAAGATGCAGAAGGCGACGGCCTGACCCGCCTCGATTGGAAATTGATGACTCCGCTCCGTCTCGTCTTCATGGGCACGCCGGATTTCGCCGTGCCCAGCCTTGCCGCGCTGATCGAGGCGGGGCATCAGGTCGTCTGCGCCTACAGCCAGCCGCCGCGCCCGGCCGGCCGTGGCCAGCAGGTGCAGAAATCGCCCGTCCACCGCTTCGCCGAGGAGCACGGCATCCCCGTCCGCACGCCAAAGAGCCTGCGCAACGCCGAGGCCCAGGCGGAGTTCGCCGACCTTAAGGCCGACGCCGCGGTGGTCGCCGCCTACGGCCTGATCCTGCCGCAGCCGATCCTGGACGCGCCGCGGCTGGGTTGCGTCAACGTGCATGGCTCCCTGTTGCCGCGCTGGCGCGGGGCGGCGCCGATTCAGCGCTCCATCCTGGCCGGCGATGCCGAGACCGGGATCACCATCATGCAGATGGACATCGGGCTCGATACCGGAGCCATGCTGTCGAAAGAGGCGGTGGCGATCACCCCCGCCACCACCGCCAGCAGCCTGCATGACGAGTTGGCTGCGCTCGGCGCCCGCATGATCGTTCCGGCGCTGGACGGTCTGGCCGCCGGGACGCTGGCCGCCGTGCCGCAGCCGGAAGAGGGCGTCACCTACGCCGCCAAGCTGACGCGCGAGGATGGCCGGCTCGACTGGACACAGCCCGCGGATTACGTCGAGCGGCAGGTCCGCGCGCTGACGCCGTGGCCGGGCTGCTGGTTCGATGCGGCCAATGGCGAGCGCATCAAGGTGCTGGCCGCCGAACCCGTGACCGGCACGGGCACGCCCGGCACACTGCTCGACGACCGGCTGACGGTCGCCTGCGCCGACGGCGCGGTGCGGTTGACCAAGGTGCAGCGGCCGGGCAAGGCGCCGGTGGACGGCGCGGCCTTCCTGCGCGGATTCGCGCTGGCGGTCGGGCAGCCGGTCTCCACCGAAACCGTTGCGGACTGACCGCCGTGCAGCGCTGGAAACTGACCGTCGAGTATGACGGCCGTCCCTTCGTCGGCTGGCAGCGCCAGGACAACGGTCCCTCCATCCAGCAGAGCCTGGAGGAGGCGGTGCAGCGCCTGTCCGGCGAGGTGGTGCGGGTCCATGGCTCCGGCCGCACCGACGCCGGGGTGCATGCGCTGGGGCAGGTCTGCCATTTCGACCTGGAAAAGCCCTTCACTGGCCTCAAGCTGCGCGACGCCCTGAACTTCCACCTGAAGCCGGCCCCCATCGCGGTGCTGGAGGTGGAGGCGGTGGGCGATGATTTCCACGCTCGGCTGACCTCGACCGGCCGCGCCTATGTCTACCGCATCGTCAACCGCCGGGCCCCTCTGGCGCTGGACTCCGGCCGGGCGTGGCACGTCACCCGCCCGCTGGATGCGGAGGCGATGCACGCGGCAGCGCAAGTGCTGGTCGGTCAGCATGACTTCACCAGTTTCCGCGCCGCGCTGTGTCAGGCCAAGTCGCCGGTGAAGACGCTCGACCGGCTGGATGTGGAGCGCCAGGGCGAGGAAATCCGCGTCCATGCCGCGGCACGTTCCTTCCTGCACCATCAGGTCCGCAACATGGTCGGCACGCTGGAACTGGTCGGCGCCGGCAAATGGACCCCCGACGACGTGCACCGCGCGCTGGAAGCCCGCGACCGTGCCAAGGCCGGGCCGACCTGCCCATCGGATGGGCTCTATTTCATGGCGGCGCGTTACTAAAGACATAGTGAAGACGGCATAGTTGCGCTGTTTTTGAGAGACTGCCGAGCTTTCTGCAAAACTGTTCCCACTCAGCAGTGAATGTTGTATGTAGTTTTCTCAAGGCGCTTTAAGCTTGAGGTAAAGTCACTTGCTTTCCTTTTCTGACGGCAATCGGAAGGCGATTTTGTGTTTCCGAAAACTTTGCATCTCTGATTGCATATGATTTGCCAAGCTTACGGTGTCGGCAGGCAGATATAGCGGGAAGGTCTGCGTAAATGTCATTTTGCAACCGCCGTATCGGAAATCTACAATCCTTGATTGTCAAATCGGAGGTTTGCAAGTCCAGATTTTCGGGGGGAGGCGCCATGCAAAGCGCTGGCGCCGCCGATGACCGATTGCCGGTCTGGATTGGATGATGCTATCGCCGCCAAGTGTGCGCCATCCTCGGCCGTCACCGCGATCCCGCCGATTGCGGACTTGGCTCATCCTGCTGGTCACCGCCGTGGCCGTGCCGCTCGTCCTTTTTTCCGGTTTCCTGCTTGTCCGGAACGTGAAAGCCCAAGCCAGGGAAACCGAGCGGCTGGTCCGTGACCGGGCGCACCTGCTGGCCGAGGACGTGGACCGGGAAGTGGCGCGACTGATCGCCGCAGCCGAAGTTCTTGCCACGTCCGATAGTCTGGCGGTGGGCGACCTTGCCACCTTCCACCGGCGCGCCGTCGAGGTGAGGGATCTTCTCGGCACCAACGTGGTCCTGCGTAACCTGGCGAACCAGCAGATCGTCAACAGCCGCGTACCCTGGGGAACGCCCTTGCCCGTGAACACCGGATTCACGGCCGACCAGCGGGCGATTGCGACGCGGAAACCGCAGGTATCCGGCCTGATCATGGGAGGCGTAACGCGTGCGCCGCTGCTGATCGTCGTGGTGCCAGTGATCCGCGACGGCGATGTCCGCTTTCTGTTGAGCCTGACCATCACCCAGGAACGGCTCCAAACGATCGTTTCTCCCGAGCGCCTTCCCCGCGGCTGGCGGGCTGGGGTGATCGACGAGGACGGAACCGTCATCGCCCGCTCACATCAGGCCGAACAGTTCGTTGGCAAATCGCTGTCCGCGGATCTGTGGGCCGGGATGCGCAAGTCGCCGGAGGGGATCCACCGCGCGGTCAATCTGGAGGGGGTGTCCGCTTTTCAGGCCTACAGCCGCTCCGAGACGGCCGGCTGGGTGGTTGCCACCAGCGTTCCCAAATCGCTGATGGCGGGGCCTGCGCGTGAGATGCTCCTGCTGTTCGTGGGTGGTGGGCTCGTCCTCATCCTGATCGGTATCACCGCCGCCATCGGACTGGGGCGCCGCCTGATGCGCCCGGTTGCGCAACTGGCACGGGCCGCGGAAGCACTGGGGGCGGGTCGTCTGCCGCCTGCCGACGCCGCCGGCATTCTGGAAATCGATGCGGTTGCCAATGCGATCCGGAATGCAGCCGGCCTGATCCAGCAGCGCGAAGCGGATTTGGCGGAAAGCGAGGCCCGGAATCGCGCGATGGTCCAGACCGCGGCGGACGCCATGGTGGTCATCGACGACGCCGGCATCATCCAGTCGTTCAACCCGGCGGCAGAGCGCATCTTCGGCTATCACGCGGAGGAAGCAATCGGGCGGACCGCCAGAATTCTGATGCCGGAACCGTGCCATTCCGCGGACGATGTCGACGTCGTGACCTGCCTGTCCATGGGTGACCGGCGGGGCAGCGGTGCCGGCCGAGACCTGATGGGGCGGCGCAAGGACGGCACGACATTCCCGATCGAACTGGCCATTGCCGACTGGACCTCCGGCCAGCGGCGCTATTTCAGCGGCATCATCCGCGACATCACCGAACGCAAATCTGCCGAGGACGCCCTGCGCGCATCAAAGGCCGAAGCGGATCGCGCCAATGTCGCCAAGTCGAAGTTCCTCGCCGCCGCCAGCCATGATCTGCGCCAGCCGGTCCAGGCCATGATGCTGTTCCAGAGCGCCTTGGAGGAGCGGCTCGCCGGACATCCGGCCTTCCGCCTGCTGAAGTCGCTGGGCGAGGCGATGGGAGGCTTGCGGATGCTGCTCGACAGCCTGCTCGACGTGTCCAAGCTTGATGCCGGACTGATCGTCCCGACGCCGGTGGATATGCCGGTCGGGCCGCTCCTGGAGCGGCTTGGCGCCGAATACCATGCCCAGGCCGTGGCCAAGGATCTGCGCTTGCGGGTCGTCCCCAGCGGCGCGACCATCCGCAGCGACCCGGCCTTGCTGGAGCGCATCCTGCGCAACCTCATCGAGAACGCGTTGCGCTATACCGAACGGGGCGGTGTGCTGATCGGATGTCGGCGGAAGGGTGGCAACCTGCATATCGACGTGATCGATACCGGCATCGGCATCCAACCCGACAAGCATGAGGAGATCTTCGAGGAGTTCTTCCAAGTCGGCAATCCGGAGCGCGACCGCAGCAAGGGCCTGGGGCTGGGATTGGCGGTGGTGCGACGCCTCGCCCGGTTGCTCGGTCACCGGATCGAACTCCGCTCCTTGCCGGGGCGCGGCTCGATGTTCCGCGTCGAGGTGCCGGTGGTGGTCCTGCGTTCGTCCGGCTCCGGCAAGCCGGACAATGTGCATCCCGTGAACGGGCATCCAGTGAATGGGCATCCCAGCCTGATCCTGGTGATCGATGACGAGCCTCTGGTGCGCACGGGACTGCAGGCGATGCTGGAGAGCTGGGGCTACGGGGTGCTGACCGCCGGTTCCATCCAGGATGCCGTCCTACTTGTCGATAGCGGCAAATGGCCGGACGCCATCCTCGCCGATTACCGGCTGCGGGGCGGCGAAACCGGCCTGAATGCGATCAAGGCAGTGTGCGAACGCCTGAATGTGCCGGTGCCCGCAACGGTCATCACCGGCGATACCGCGCCTGAACGCCTGGTCGAGGTGCGGGCAGGCGGGTACGCGCTGCTCCACAAGCCGGTCGCGGCCAACGATCTGCGAAACGCCGTCGTGGAGATGTTGTCCGTCGCGGAGAGTGACACCCGTCTGTGCGCCGAAGGGGATCATGCGGCCCCTGGCGGCTCTTGTTGATGGTCGGTGCGGCCCGCCAACCGTTCCTTCTCGGCGGTGAACACCGCCACCAGATGCTCGATCACCGCCCGCACCCGCGGCACTTCGCGGCGGTCGCGGTGGACCAGCAGCCACGCCTCGCGAGTCAATGGTGGACCGGGGAGGGCAAGACGTTCCAATCCTGGCACGCCGTCCGCCAGCATGCAGGGCAGGAAGGCGATGCCGAAGCCGGCGACCGCCGCCGCAAGCTGGCCCTGCACGCTGTTGGAACGGAAGGCGACGCGCCGGCCGCCGCCATGGCGGTCCAGCCACAAGGCCTCCGGCAGGTCCGCCATCGACTCGTCGTAGGCGATCAGCGTGTCGGGCGCGTCCGGCGCCGCGTACAGCCCATAGCCCAGCGTCGCCAGCCGCCGTCCGACCAGATCGCCGCGTTGCGGCCGGGCCAGCCGGATCGCCAGATCGGCCTCCCGCCGGGCGAGGCTGAGGGTGCGGTTGTCGACCACGATCTCCAGATCGAGCGCCGGATTGGCCGACCGCAGCGGTCCCAGCCGGGGGATCAGGAAGACGTCGGCCAGCGCCTGGGTCATCGTCAGCCGCACGGTGCCGGTCAACCCGGCGGCGTCGCCCTCGCGGCGGCGGATCGCCTGCGCCCGCTCGTCCATCGCCTCGGCGAGGGCGCGGACGCTCTCGCCCTCCGCAGTCAGGACATAGCCGTCGGGGCGGCGCTCCATCAGGCTGCGGCCGAGCGTCGTCTCCAGCGCGGCCAGCCGGCGGCCGACCGTGGCGTGGCTCAGCCGCAGGCCGCGTGCCGCCGCCGACAGGCTGCCGGCGCGGGCCAGTTCCAGGAAGACGCGCAGATCGTCCCAGTCGAGCGGGCTTGTGAATTTTTGAACAGTCATCGTGCAAGGATAGCGGATAGCCGCGCATCGGTGAACGGGGCAGCATGGCCCCCATCAACGCTCAAACGAATGCGGAGCATCTCCCGATGACGACTCTTCCCGCCCGGACCCTGCGCCAGATCGTCGGCGCGCCGAGCACTCCCGCCCCGCTCGACAAGGCGGTTCTGGTGCTGATCGATCTGCAGCGCGAATACACCGACGGCGCCCTGCGGCTGTCCGGCGTCGATGCGGCGGTGGAGCAGGCGGCGGAGTTGCTGGGCCTTGCCCGCGCCAATGGCGTGCCGGTGATCCACATCGTCCATCACACTGCGGCGGGCGCGCCGGTGTTCGACCCGACCGGGCCGATGGCGGAGATCGTCCTGGCGGTCGCCCCGCGCGAGGACGAACCGGTGATCGTCAAGAAGCTCGCCAACGCCTTCGCCGGGACGGATCTGCAGACGGTGGCGCGCGATACCGGACGGACGGAGATGATCGTCGCCGGCTTCATGACCCACAACTGCGTCAGCAGCACCGCGCGGTCGGCGGTGGATCATGGCTGGCGGGTGACGGTCGTGGCGTCAGCCACCGCCACCCGCGACCTGCCGGACGGCAAGGGCGGCATGGTGCCGGCGGCCGACATCCAGCGCGGCGTGCTGACCGGGCTGTCCGACAGCCTCGCCACCGTGGTCGAGGACGCGCGGGCCTGGGGATGAGACGGGAGGGGGCGCGGTCGGCGCCCCCGCCGCATTCTTACTTCTTCTCGGCCTTCCAGTAGTAGTTGGTGTCGAAGCTCGGCCCCCAGACGAGGCCGGTGACGTCCTTGCGCTCCGCCACCATCTCGGTCTGCTGGAACATGATGACGAAGGGCGAATCGGCCAGGACCGAGCGCTGCAGCTCCTCGTACATCTTGGCGCGCTTGGCGCTGTCGCGTTCCTCGACCGCGGCGGCGGTCTTCTTGGTCAGCTCCGGAATGTCCCAGGCGTTGCGCCAGGCCAGCGGCTTGGACTTGGCGTCGTCGCTGTTGTCGGGGTTGGAGGCGAAGGTATCGGCGTTGGAGTTCGGATCCTGGTAATCCGCGCCCCACTGCTGGATCATCAGTTCATGGTTGCGGGCGCGGAACTTGGTCAGCACCTGCTTGCCGTCGCCGGGGATGATCTCGATCTTCACGCCGGCCTTGGCGGCACTGGCCTGGATCGCCTGGGCCATGTCCTGGGTCGGGTTGGTGTTGCGCACGTCCATGCTGACGGTGAAGCCGTCGGGATAGCCGGCCTTCGCCAGCAGCTCCTTCGCTTTGGCCGGATCGTACTTGTAGGGGTTGTCGTTGACGGCGCCCAGGAAGCCCTTGGGCAGGAAGGCCTGATGGACGGCGCCGATGCCGTTCATGATGGAGCCGGCCATGCCGTCGTAATCGACCAGATACTTGAAGGCCTCGCGCACCTCGGGCTTGGCCAGGGCGGGGACCTTCTGGTTCAGGCTGAGATACCACAGCGTGCCCTTCGGCGCCTGGACCAGACGGATGGCATCGCTGGACTTCAGCGGTTCGAACTGCTCCGGCTTCAGGTTGCGCGCGACGTCGACGTCGCCCTTCTCCAGCAGCAGGCGCTGGGTCGCCGGTTCCGCGATGTGACGGATCAGCACGCGCTTCAGCTTCGGCGCGCCGCGCCAGTATTTCGTGTTGGCGTCGAAGGTCAGCAGTTCGCTCGGCTTCCACTGCTTCAGGATGAAGGGGCCGGAGCCGGCGGAGTTGGTCTTCAGCCAGCCGGCACCGAAATCGCCGTCCTTTTCCTTGCTCTTCACCAGCTTGGAATCGACGACCGACGCGACGTCGGCGGTCAGGCAGTAGAGCACGAAGGTCGGGGCATAGGCCTTGTCGGTGGTGAAGACCAGCGTCTTCGGATCGGTGGCGCGCACCATCTGGTCGACATTGTCCGGGGTCAGGCCGAACTGGGTCAGGATGAAGGCCGGACCCTTGTTCATCTTCACCGCGCGGGCGAAGGACCACGCCACGTCGTTGGCGGTCAGCGGGTTGCCGGAATGGAAATTGATGCCGTCGCGGATCTTGAAGGTGAAGGTCTTGCCGTCGGGCGACACGGTCCAGCTTTCGGCGACCTCGCCCTCGATCTTGCTGACGTCGTTGACGTCGAAATGGATCAGGCGGTCATAGACCTGGGCGCTGTATTCCGCGCCCGACAGCTCGAAGATCTCACCGGGGTCGAGGCTGACGATGTCGTCGAACTGCCACGCCATCACCAGCGAGTCCTTGGGCGTGGCGGCGATGGCCGGGGCGGCGAGGCTGACGAGGGCGAGAGCGGCGGCGCCGAGAACGGTCTGGGCAATAAGGCCGCGCTTGAAGCTGGTCATCCGTGAAGTCTCCCTGGAGGCCCGTTCGGGCACTGTTGAAGAGTGAATCTTCCTGCTGCCTTCCCCGGTATGTCAACCCGGCAGGTTGGCCGGTTCCGCCCCGCCTGTTTCCAGCCCGCCGTTTCCAGCCGGGACGGGTTGCAATTCGTGGGGAAAGCGCCTAGCTCCTATCGCCCCCCGGCACCATTCTTGTATTCGCGGACATTCGGCAGAAGGAAACCACCGTCATGGGCTATACCGTCGCGGTCATCGGCGCCACCGGCAATGTCGGGCGCGAGATCCTGCAAACGCTGGCCGAGCGGAAGTTCCCGGCCGACAAGGTCATCGCGCTCGCCTCCGAAAAGTCGATCGGGCAGGAGGTGTCCTATGGCGAGGACGACATCCTCAAGGTCCAGGACCTCAACAAGTTCGACTTCCATGGCGTGGACATCGTGCTGTCGTCGCCCGGCGCCAAGGTGTCGGCGATCCATGTGCCGCGCGCTGCCGCCGCCGGTGCCATGGTGATCGACAACACCTCGCACTTCCGGATGGACCCCGACGTGCCGCTGGTGGTGCCGGAGGTGAACCCGGAGGCGCTGGCCGGCTATCGCAAGCGCGGCATCATCGCCAACCCCAACTGCTCCACCATCCAGATGGTGGTGGCGCTGAAGCCGCTGCACGACCGCTACAAGATCCGCCGCGTCGTGGTATCGACCTACCAGTCGGTGTCGGGCGCCGGCAAGGAGGCGATGGACGAACTGTTCACCCAGACCCGCGCCATCTTCGTCAACGATCCCATCGCCAAGAGCGTCTTCCCCAAGCAGATCGCCTTCAACGTCATCCCCCAAATCGACGCCTTCATGGAGGACGGTTCCACCAAGGAAGAGTGGAAGATGATGGTGGAGACCAAGAAGATCCTCGATCCCAAGATCAAGGTCGCCGCCACCTGCGTCCGCGTTCCCACCTTCATCGGTCATGCCCTGTCGATCAACATCGAGACGGAGGAGCCGATCAGCGCGGAGGAGGCCCGCGTCGTGCTGCGCGCCGCTCCCGGCGTGTCGGTGGTCGACCAGCAGACCACCGACGGCTATGTCACGCCGGTCGAGGTCGCCGGCGACAATCCGGTCTTCGTCAGCCGCATCCGCGACGACTTCACGGTGGAGAACGGCCTGTCCTTCTGGTGCGTCGCCGACAACCTGCGCAAGGGCGCAGCGCTGAACGCCGTGCAGATCGCCGAGTTGCTGGTGCGGGATTACATGGTGGAGTGAGGGGACGGGTGGGGGCAAACCGCGGACGCTTCCCACCCTTCCAAATTGTCGGTAGGCTGAACCATCCCACCTGACCGGGCGGTTCCGTGCCTCGCATCCTGCCGCTGTTGTGCCTCGTCCTGCTGTTGCTCACCGGGTGCGGCGTCGATGCCGACCAGGACGCGCTGTGCCGGAAGCTGATCCCGGCCTTCGACGATGGACCCGTCACCGACCTGTCCACCCGCTCATACGCCGAGGACAAGCGGGTGCTGCGTGTCGATTACCGCAGCGGCGGGCAGGCGCATTGGATCGCCTGCCGCTTCGCCGGCACGTCGATGGAGGAGGGGCGGCGCACCCTGGCGGCGGTCGCCACCGACCGCAGCGGCTGGCTGACCGGGATCCGTTTCGCCATGCTGCAGCAATGGCTGCGCATCAGGCCGCCGCGCGATGCCGTCGGCGGCGTGGTGGAGGTGGAACGGGCGCCGCCGACGCGCTGGACGCCCGTCCTGTTCCTGCTCCAGCAAATCATCAATGCCGCCACCGTCGCCTGCGTCTATGGGCTGCTGGCGCTGGGCTACACCCTGGTCTACGCCATCCTCGGCCAGATCAATCTGGCGATGGGCGAACTGACGATGCTGGGCGCCATGCTGACGGCGATGGCGGCGGCCGGTCTGGGCATGGCCGGCTGGGCGACCTGGCCGCCGGCCCTGCTGGGCGTTCTGGTGCTGGTGATGGGCTTTACCGCGGTGCAGGGCTGGACGATGGACCGGCTTGTCTTTCGCCGCCTGCGCGGGGTGCGCAGCCACACGCCGCTGATCGTCGCGGTGGGGCTGTCCATCGCCTATCAGGAGGGAGTGCGACTGCTGCATGGCGCGCGCGACTGGTGGCCGGCGCCGGTGCTGACCGGGCGTTTCGACCTGCTGAGCGACGGGGCCTTCACCGTCACCGCGCTGACCGCGCAGCTGGCGATCCTGGCGCTGACCGGCGGTCTCTATGCCTTGCTATGGGGAATCATGCAGCGCACCGCCTATGGGCGGGCGCATCGCGCCTGCACCGACGACATCGCGGCGGCGGAGCTGGTGGGGGTGGACGTCAACCGCACGGTGGCGGCGACCTTCGCCATCGGCGGCGGACTGGCCGCGGCGGCGGGGGCGGTGATCGCGCTGTATTATGGCGGGGTGAACTTCTTCACCGGCTACCTGATCGGCTTCAAGGCGCTGGCCGCGGCGGTGGTCGGCGGCATCGGTTCGGTGCCGGGGGCGATGCTGGGCGGCGCCCTGCTGGGGCTGGTGGAGACCTTCTGGTCGGCCTATTTCGCGCTCGCCTACAAGGACATCGTCGCGTTCGGGCTGCTGACGCTGTTCCTGATCTACCGGCCGCAGGGATTGATGGGGCAGGCGCGGGGAAGGGGCGATTAGGCTGGCGGTGCCGGCCGGCGACGCAGCCGGCACCGCCAGCCTGTTCACCCCACCTTCACCAGCGCATGACGCTTCTTGCCGGCGCTGAGCTTGACCACGCCGTCGGCGTTCAGGTCCGCCGCAGTCGCCTTCGCCGTCTCGTCGGCGATCGGCCCGTCGTTCAGCTTGGCCCCGCCGCCCTTGATGAGGCGACGCGCCTCGCCCTTCGACGCCGCCAGACCGGCCGACACCAGAAGGTCAACCACCGGCAGGCCGGCCTCCAGATCGGCGCGGGAGACCTCGATGCTGGGCAGCCCCTCGGCCGCGGCGCCCTCCTCGAAGGCGCGGCGCGCGGTCTCGGCGGCCTCCAACGCGGCCTCCTCGCCATGGGCGAGCCTGGTCACCTCGTTGGCGAGGATCTTCTTGGCCTCGTTGATCTCGGCGCCCTGCAGGCTTTCCAGCCGGGCGACCTCGTCCAGCGGCAGTTCGGTGTAGAGGCGCAGGAAGCGGCCGACGTCGGCATCCTCGGTGTTGCGCCAGTACTGCCAGAAATCATAGCTGCTGAGCTTGTCGGCGGTCAGCCACACCGCGCCGGCGGCCGTCTTGCCCATCTTGGCGCCGGAGGACGTGGTCAGCAGCGGCGTGGTCAGGCCGAACAGCTCCGCCCCATCGGTGCGGCGGCCGAGTTCGACGCCGTTGACGATGTTGCCCCACTGGTCCGACCCGCCCATCTGCAGCGTGCAGCCATAGCGCCGCTTCAGTTCCACGAAATCATAGGCCTGGAGGATCATGTAGTTGAATTCGAGGAAAGTCAGCGGCTGCTCGCGGTCCAGACGCAGCTTGACCGACTCGAAGCTCATCATCCGGTTGATGGTGAAATGCCGGCCGATGTCGCGCAGCAGCGGGATGTATTTCAGCTCGTCCAGCCAGTCGGCGTTGTTCGCCATCACCGCGTCGGTCGGCCCGTCCCCGAAGGTCAGGTAACGGCCGAAGATGCGCTTGATGCCAGCCATGTTGTTGCCGATGACCTCGTCGGTCAGCAGCTGGCGCGCCTCGTCCTTGCCCGACGGGTCGCCGATCTTGGTGGTGCCGCCACCCATCAGGACGATCGGCTTGTGGCCGGTCTTCTGCAGCCAGCGCAGCATCATGATCGGCAGCAGGCTGCCGACATGCAAGCTGTCGGCGGTGCAGTCGAAGCCGATATAGGCGACGATCGGCCCCTTCTGCGCCCGCTCGTCCAGCGTGGCGAGGTCGGTGCACTGATGGATGAACCCGCGCTCCTGAAGGGTGCGCAGGAACTCCGAGGCGGGGGCCGAGGGGGTGGTCGTCGTCATGGCCGCAATCCGGCTGTCGTTGAAATGAAGGGCGGGGCAGGGTCGCAGAATTCCCGCGGTCTGTTACCACGGAACGGCCCCTGCCTCAATGCGGCGGCCGGATCGGCGCCGGATCGGCGGGGCGGGAACCGACGCGGCTGCCCGCCTGTTCTCCGGCTCAAGCATCGCTGCACCGCCGCAAGTCAAATCCCACAAGTTATGCTGGGGAATTCCCCGGATTCCGTCCTTATCGCAATTGATATTGATTCGCAAAACAGACATCACGCCCTGGCTGTATTTTGTGCATCCCGCGACCGACCCAAATGATAGTGACTATCAACTACATTTATGTTTCTGCGGGAGATTTTTATTGTGCGAGTCCTTCATCTGTGACAAGGTGCGTCAAATTGTCCATTTCGGAGCATTCCATCATGCAAGGCGATCAAGGGGTCCTGGACCGTTTGAACAAGCTGCTCACCGGCGAGCTGAGCGCGGCCGACCAGTATCTGTCCCACGCGCGCAGCATGGAGGACATGGGCCTCAAGGCGCTGAGCGAGCGCATCTCGCACGAGCGGATGGAAGAGCTGGAGCATGCCGACAAGCTGATCCGCCGCATCCTGTTCCTGGAAGGCACGCCCGACGTCGCCAGCCGCGACCCGATTCACATCGGCAAGACCGTTCCGGAGATGATGCGGAACGACCTGAACCTGGAATATGAGGTGGTGGCCGCCCTGAAGGAGGCAATCGCCTATTGCGAGCAGGTGAAGGATTACGACACCCGCCGTATCCTGCTGGAACTGCTGGTCGACACGGAAGAAGACCATGCGCATTGGCTGGAACAGCAGCTTGGCTTGATCGACATGCTCGGCGTGCAGAATTACCTGCAGTCGGCCATGGGCGGCTTCCCCACCTGAGCGGAGGACGGATCATGAAAGGCAACAGCGACGTCATCGCCCAGCTTCAGATCGTCCTGAAGGACCAGCTGACGCAGATCAACCAGTATTTCCTGCACGCCCGCATGCTGAAGAACTGGGGCGTCAAGGCCCTGGGCAAGTGGGAGTATCACGCCTCCATCGAGGTGATGAAGAGCGCGGACGAGATCATCGAACGCATCCTGTTCATCGAGGCGATCCCCAACCTCCAGGATCTCGGCAAGCTGCACATCGGCGAGGATGTGCCGGAGATCCTCTCCAGCGACCTCGCCGCCGAGCGCGAGGCCCGCGACCGCATCGCCAACGCCATCGCCGTGTGCGAGGAAAAGGCCGACTACGTGTCGCGCGACGAGCTGTCCGAACTGCTGGAAGAGTCGGAAGAGCGCATCGACTATCTGGAAACCCAGCTGAGCCTGATCGACGACATCGGCCTGCCGAACTACATCCAGTCGGCGATGGGCGAGTTCAAGGACTGAGTGGGATTGGGGGGCGAGAGCAGCTTGCCCCCTCAAACCCGCCCCAGAATCTCCTCCGCCAGCGCCTGCATCTCCGCCGCCGCCTGGGTCTTGCGTGCGGACTCCGTCACCGACAGGCCGGTCATCAGCGTGCCGGCATAGGCGGTGCGGTTGCCGACCTGAGCCGTCGCCAGATCCACCGCCGGCGGATCGACCAGTTCATGCACCTTGGCGATCAGTTCGTCGGCGATGCGGGCGCGCGGCGGCACGCGGTTCAGCACCAGCAGCAGCCGGCGCTTCTCCTGCGCCGCCAGATCGATGGTCGGATGCACCGCCCACAGGTCCATCGGGCTCGGCTGCACCGGGGCGATCACCAGCGTGGCGGCACGGACTGCGATGCGCGCCTCCGTCTGGGCGTGCGGCGGGCTGTCGATCACCACGATGTCGTGGGCACGCGCAAGCTTCTCCACCTCGGCCTGGGTGCGCCAGCCGGTGATCTGCACATGGGTGAAGCCGGGCTGCCCGCCGGTCGCCTCCGACCGCACGGCGTGCCAGCGGGTCAGGCTGCCCTGCGGGTCGATGTCGACGGTGGCGACGCGGTATCCAAGCTGCGCCCAGGCGATGGCGAGGTGGGCCGCCAGCGTGGTCTTGCCGGCGCCGCCTTTCTGCTGCGCCACGGTGAAGACCTTGCCCGTCATGCCCGTACCCATCATGTTGTGTTCGGTGATTGCGCACTCCCCTCATAACCTTGGGCATGGCACCGGTGCAACCGCGCGAATTGACACCAGCGCCGCTCGGGCTAGAAAGACGCCGTGACCGACCATTCCGCACCCGATACCGGTGAGAAGCGCCCGGCGCTGATCCCGGCCACCCCCGCCGGCATCGCCCGCGCGGCCGAACTGCTGCGCGCCGGCCGTCTGGTCGCCTTCCCGACCGAGACGGTCTATGGCCTGGGCGCCGACGCCACCGACGACCGCGCCGTGGCGGCCATCTTCGCCGCCAAGGGCCGGCCGCAGTTCAATCCGCTGATCGTCCATGTGCCCGATCTTGTCGCCGCCCATTCCTGGGGCCTGTTCGACGACCGCGCCCATGATCTGGCGACGCAGTTCTGGCCCGGTCCGCTGACCATGGTCGTGCCGCGCCCGGCCAACTCCGCCCTGTCGCTGCTGGTCAGCGCCGGGCTGGACAGCATCGCCATCCGCGTGCCCAACCACCCGGTGGCCCAGGCCATCCTGCGCGCCACCGGCAAGCCGATCGCCGCCCCCAGCGCCAACCGCTCCGGCGCCGTCAGCCCGACCACGCCGCACCATGTGCTGGAAAGCCTGGGCGACCGGGTCGACGCCATCGTCACCGGCGGCAAATGCATGGTCGGCCTCGAGTCCACCGTCATCGACCTGACCGGGCCGGAGGCGGTGCTGCTGCGCCCCGGCGCCGTGCTGCCCGACGAGATGGAACGGCTGATCGGCCCGGTCCGCCTGTCGGCCGGCGACCCGACCGCGCCGAAATCGCCTGGCCAGCTGGAAAGCCACTACGCCCCGAATGCGGCGGTGCGCCTCAACGCCTCTTCGGCGGAAGAGGACGAGGCGTTCCTAACCTTCGGCCCCGACCGCTTCGTCTTCGGCGGCGCCACCCGCCTGAACCTGAGCCTGGAAGGCGACCTGAACGAGGCGGCGGCCAACCTGTTCTCGCACCTGCGCAGCCTGGACCAGAGCGGGGCGAAGCGCATCGCCGTGATGCCGATCCCGGAGGTGGGGCTGGGCATGGCGATCAACGACCGCCTGCGCCGGGCGGCGGCACCGCGGGGATAAGGGCGCCGCCGGCCTCCGCCCTGATCCAGCGGAGAAAGGCGGCCACCGCTGGCTTTTCCTCCGCCCCGCCCGGATAGACGAGGTGATAGGCGAGGCCGTTCGACAGACGTTGGTCGAACAGGACGATAAGCCGCCCCGCCGCGAGATCGTCCGCGGCAAAACGGTCCCGGACCAGCGCTATTCCCAATCCAGCCTTGGCAGCATCCATCACCCCGTTGCCATCGGCAAAGACCGGCCCGCGATCCGCGCCCGCATCCGGCACGCCCGCGGCTCGGAACCAGAGCGCCCAGTCCCCGCGGTGCTCATCATGCAGAAGCCGGTGAGCCGCTGGCCCTCCTGCCGGATCGGCTGCCAGATCGGCCGGATGCCGAATCGGTGGTGCGGCACGCAGATAGTCGGGGCTGCACACCGGAACCAGTTCGTCGTCGATCAACCGCTCGGCACATAGGCCTTCGTAGGCGCCCAGCCCGTGACGTATTGCGACGTCGACGCGGTCCTGCGCGAAATCGACGAGCCGGTTGGTGACCCCGATCCGTACGTCGATCCCTGGCGTGGCCGCCTCGAAACGCGGCAGACGCGGAACCAGCCATTGAACGGCGAAGGCCGGGGTGCAGGACAGTGTCAGTTCCGGCCTGCGAAGCCCCGCCGTGAGTTCCGCGGTCGCGTCCCGGATCAGGCGGAAGGCGGTCCGGATGGCCGCATGATAGGCCGCCCCCTCGACGGTCAAGGCGAGGCTGCGCTGCTTGCGTTCGAACAGCCGCAAGCCGAGCGCCGTTTCCAACTCCTTGACCTGGAGGCTGACCGCGCCCGGCGTGACGTTCAGCTCTCGTGCGGCAAGCGTCATGCTGAGGTGACGCGCGGTCGCTTCGAAGGCGCGCAGGCCGGAAAGCGGGGGCAAAGAAAGCGTCATGATTTAGAAAATCTCAATAGCATGCGGAGAAATGCTCGTTTGTCCAATATCAGGTCTGAACATTAATTTTAGCCCAGCTCGATTGAGCAGGAAAGGCCGGCCATGGCAATTCCACCGCAAGAAACGGATCGCCGCCGGCAGACACCGCCGTGCAGGATGCCGGAACCGGCATGTCCAGGCCCGGACACACATACACACGAACATTCATAAGCCATCAATGGAGGCCGCCCGATGACCGCACCAAACCAGAAGCGGATGGACCTGACCGACTGGAGCCTGCTGGTCGCGCTTTCGATCCTGTGGGGTGGGTCCTTCTTTTTCGTCGGCATCGCCGTGCGGGAATTGCCGCCGCTCACCATCGTCGCCATGCGGGTCGCGCTGGCGGCCCTGGCACTCGGCGGGCTGTTGCAGATCCTGGGACTGCCGATGCCGCGCGACCGCCGGACATGGATCGCTTTCTTCGGCATGGGGGCGTTGAACAACCTCGTTCCCTTCTGCCTGATCGTCTGGGGACAGACCCAGATCGCCAGCGGCGTCGCCTCGGTCCTCAACGCCACCACGCCGCTGTTCGGCGTGATGGTCGCGCATGTCCTGACCCGGGACGAGAAGATGACCGGCAACCGGCTGGCGGGAGTCCTCGTCGGCTTCGCCGGTGTGGCGGTGATGATCGGACCGTCGGCATTGGACGGGCTTGTCGGAGCCGGGCCGGGAAACGGGTTGCTGCCACAGCTCGCGGTGCTGGGCGCCGCCCTCTCCTATTCCTTCGCCGGCATCTTCGGCCGGCGATTCAAGAACATGGGCGTGTCGCCCCTGGTCACCGCGACGGGGCAGGTCACCGCCTCCACCCTGATGCTGGTGCCGGTGGCCCTGCTGGCCGATCGACCCTGGATCCTGCCCATGCCCAGCGCGACCGCTTGGGGAGCCATCATCGGCATCGCCCTGCTGTCCACCGCCCTGGCCTACGTCATCTTCTTCCGTGTCCTGGCTTCGGCCGGCGCGACCAACCTGATGCTGGTCACGTTCCTGATCCCGGTCAGTGCCATCCTGCTGGGCGGCCTGTTTCTCGGCGAACGGCTGGCGGTCAGGCATGGGGTCGGGATGGCGCTGATCGCCTGCGGCCTCGCCGCCATCGATGGAAGGTTGTTCGCACGCCTGGGACAACACAGATCCGCATCGGCCGCCAAGGGATAGAAAATGCTCGGCGAAGACGTTAGAAGGGAACGATTGTAAGCCCCTTAACCTGCTTCGGACGCCTTGCCATGACCGTCGCCGCCGCTCTCGACCAGATCCGCGCCATCGTCGGCCCGTCCGGCATCCTCACCGATGCCGCCGACATGGCCCCCTACCTGTCGGAGTGGCGCGGGCGCTTCAAGGGCAACAGCCCGGCGGTGGTCCGCCCGGCCAGCACCGAGGAAGTCGCGGCGGTCGTCAAAATCTGCGCCGAGGCCGGCATCCCCATCGTGCCCCAGGGCGGCAACACCAGCCTCGTCGGCGGCTCCATCCCCTACGAGGAGGGGCGCGAGATCGTGCTCAGCCTGTCGCGCATGAACCGCATCCGCGACATCGACACGCTGAACTATACCATGACGGTGGAGGCCGGCGTGGTTCTGACCAGCATCCAGGAGGCCGCGGCCGACGCCGACCGCCTGTTCCCGCTGAGCCTGGGTGCGGAGGGCACGGCGCAGATCGGCGGCCTGATCTCCACCAACGCCGGCGGCATCAACGTCCTGCGCTATGGCAACACCCGCGACCTCGTGTTGGGACTGGAGGTGGTTCTGGCCGATGGGCGCGTCTGGGACGGCATGCGCCGCCTGCGCAAGAACAACACCGGCTACGACCTGAAGAACCTGTTCGTCGGCGCCGAAGGCACGCTGGGCATCGTCACCGCCGCCGTGCTGAAGCTGTTCCCGCGCCCGCGCCAGTCGATCACCGCCTTCGTCGCCGTGCCCAGCCCGGCCGCCGCCATCGAGCTGCTGGCCCGCCTGCGCGCCGCCTCCGGCGATGCCGTGTCGGCTTTCGAGCTGATGTCGCGCCGCTGCCTGGATTTCGCCATGAAACACGTCGCCGGCACCATCGACCCGCTGTCGGAGCCGTCGCCCTGGTATGTCCTGACCGAGCTGACCGCCGGCACCCGGTCCGACGCCTTCCAGGAGACGGTGGAGACGGCGCTGGGCGAGGCATTCGAGGCCGAGCTGGCGACCGACGCCACGCTGGCCCAGTCGGACGCCCAGGCCAAGCAGCTGTGGTTCATCCGCGAGGCCATCGTCGAGGCGCAGAAGTTCGAGGGCGGCTCGATCAAGAACGACGTGTCGATCCCGGTGTCCCGCGTCGCCGAGTTCATTGAACTGGCGGAAGCGGCGGTGGCAGTGGCCTGCCCCGGCATCCGTCCGACCCCCTTCGGCCATGTCGGCGACGGCAACATCCACTTCAACCTGAGCCAGCCCGAGGGTGCCGACACCAAGGCCTATCTCGACCGCTGGGACGAGATCTGCCACGTCGTGAACGAGGTGATCTTCAAGCTCGACGGCTCGATCTCCGCCGAACATGGCGTCGGCCGCTTCAAGAAGGACGAGATGCCGGTCATCAAGGGTCCAGTGGAGTTCGACATGCTGCGCGCCATCAAGGCGACGCTCGACCCCAAGGGCCTGCTGAATCCGGGGAAGATGCTGCCCTGAACACCTCTTCAACGGCCGCCCGCGTCATAATATTGCGGGGGACAGGCTTGCGGCGAAAGACGTATGGCCGCGCTTGTCCCCGGCGCGACACAAGGCTATGGTGCGGCCTCCGATTGTTCTGCGCCTGTCGTACCGCGAGAGAGAGTTTTTCCGATGTCCAAGCCGCGCACTCTGTTCGACAAGATTTGGGACAGCCACGTCGTGCATCGCCAGGACGACGGCACCTGCATCCTCTACATCGACCGCCATCTGGTCCATGAAGTGACCAGCCCGCAGGCGTTCGAAGGACTGCGCGTCGCCGGCCGCAAGGTGCGGCGTCCGGAAGCCACTCTCGCCGTGCCCGACCACAACGTCCCCACCACCGACCGCTCCAAGGGCATCGTCGAGGAGGAGAGCCGGATCCAGGTGGAGACGCTGGACAAGAACGCCCGCGACTTCGGCGTCCGCTATTTCCCGATGGACGACGTCCGCCAGGGCATCGTCCACATCGTCGGCCCGGAACAGGGCTTCACCCTGCCCGGCGCCACCATCGTTTGCGGCGACAGCCATACCGCCACCCACGGTGCGTTCGGTGCGCTGGCCTTCGGCATCGGCACGTCGGAGGTGGAGCATGTGCTGGCCACCCAGACCCTGCTGCAGAAGCCGGCCAAGAACATGCTGATCCGCGTGGACGGCAAGGTGAACCCGGGCGTCACCGCCAAGGACATCGTGCTGGCCATCATCGGCAAGATCGGCACCGCCGGCGGCACCGGCTACGTCATCGAATTCGCGGGCGAAGCCATCCGCGACCTGTCGATGGAAGGCCGCATGACCGTCTGCAACATGGCGATCGAAGGCGGCGCCCGCGCCGGCCTGATCGCCCCGGACGAGAAGACCTTCGCCTACGTCCAGGGCCGCGCCCTGGCTCCCAAGGCCGGCGCCTGGGAACAGGCCGTCCAGTATTGGAAGACGCTGCCGTCGGACGAGGGTGCGGTCTATGACGCCACCGTCGTGCTGAACGCCGCCGACATCGTCCCGCAGGTCACCTGGGGCACCAGCCCGGAAGACGTGCTGCCGATCACCGCGACCGTGCCGAACCCGGCCGAGATCGCCGACGCCGGCAAGCGCGCCGCCGTCGAGCGCTCGCTCGCCTACATGGGCCTGACCCCCGGCCAGCCGCTGACCGAGGTGAAGGTCGACACCGTCTTCATCGGCTCCTGCACCAACGGCCGCATCGAAGACCTGCGCGCCGCCGCCGAGGTTGCCAAGGGCCGCAAGGTCGCCGAGGGCGTGCGCGCCCTGGTGGTTCCGGGCTCGGGGCTGGTCAAGGAGCAGGCCGAGGAAGAGGGTCTGGACAAGATCTTCACCGAGGCCGGCTTCGAGTGGCGCGAGCCCGGCTGCTCCATGTGCCTGGCGATGAACGCCGACCGTCTGGCTCCCGGCGAGCGCAGCGCCTCGACCTCCAACCGCAACTTCGAAGGCCGTCAGGGCCGCGGCGGCCGCACCCACCTCGTCAGCCCGGCGATGGCCGTGGCGGCGGCGGTGACCGGCCATCTGGCCGACGTCCGCGCGCTGTAAGACTGTAAGGTTTGGTCGCTGGAGGGGCAGGGTCGGGGGTTTCCCTCGTTCCTGCCCCTTTTGCTTGGAACGTCGCTTCGCGCCTGTAAGACGGCCTGCCGCCTCACCGGGTATGCGCCTCCGGCGGCGCCTTGGTGTCGGGCATCGGCGTGCCGTCGCCGCCCAGGAAGAACAGGTTGCGCAGGAAACCCGGCGCCAGCACCGCCAGCGGGTTGACCGACACGTCCGGGTCGGACAGCGGTCCCTGCACGTGCCAGGTGGCGGAGAAGATGCCCTGGCCCTCGCCGCCGCTCAGGATGTCGCCCAGCAGCGGGATCTGGCCGATCAGCCGGTTCAGGCCATAGACCGGAACGATGGTGCCCTGCAGGTTGGCGGTTTCCGTCTCCAGGTCGATCTGCCCCTCCAGCGTCAGGCCGAGCGCCGAGCCCGAGGTGCGCAGATCCTTCAGCGTCAGCAGCCGGCCCTCCTTGCGGAAATCCGCCACCATCCGGCCGAAATTGACGCCTTTGCCGCCGCCCAGCAGCTCGGCGAAGCCCGACGGCGAGATCGCGTTCAGGATGCGGGCCAGCGCCGGAACGTCGATCAGCGTGTAATCGCGGATCTCGGCCTTGCCGACGATGGCGGCATCGGCCCGCGGCTCGGCAGAGCGGCCGGTCAGGGTCAGCCGGCCGCCGCGCATGCGGTCGTTCAGATCCATCGCCTGCAGGGCGGAGCCCAAATCGTCGGCGTTGATGGCGAGATCGTAGACGCCCTGCGGACCCGGCCGCCATTTCAGCGACACGCCGCCGCCTTCGCTGCGGCCGGTGAGGTCGAGCAGGGTCCAGGCGGCGGCGTTCCGCCGCATGGTTCCCGAGACCTGCCGCAGCCGCCGTCCCTCGCCGAACACCACCGAATCGAACTTGATGGTGACGTCCAGCGGCGTCTTGCGGCCATCGTCGGTGGGGGAGGGCGGCTTCTTGGGCGGCGGTGTGACGGCGCCCTCGCCGGACGGCGTCTTGCCGGTCAGGCCGCGGGCGTCCAGGCTGGCGCCGGTGATGGTGCCGGCGTAGCCGCCGGCCGGCCCGCCCGGCTTGGCGGGAGGCAGCACGGTCAGGTCGGCGCGCAGGTCGGTCTGGCCCAGCTTGAAGCTGGGGGTCTGCACCCGCGCCACCCGTTTGCCGCCGTCGGCCAGCTCCAGGTTGGTGACGCTCTTCAGCCCGCCGGCGTCGATGGTCAGGTTGCTGATGCGGGTGGGGCGGTCCTTGTCGAACTCCAGCGTCAGCTTGCCTGTGCCGGGCTTTCCGGGCGGCTTGGCCCAGCCCAGCTCCTCGATCGACAGCCGGGTCTTCTCCAGGTTCAGATTGCCGGTCAGCAGCAGCTTGTGCTTGCGGTCCACCGTGAACAGGATGTCGGCGCCGAAGGGACCCTGCACCCGGTCTTCCAGATCGATGCCGTGGGCGCGCAGATCGTCGGCGGTGGCGTCGCCCTTCACCGCGATGCGGGTGCGCGGCCCCTTGGCGGCGCTGTCGAAGGACTCGTTCCAGTCGACGGTGACGGGAATGCCGTCCAGCTTGGCGGCGCCCTTGATCTGCATCGCCTTGAGGTCGAGCGCCAGCGACAGCTCGCCGTCGGTGGCGTTCAGCCCGGCCGCGACCTTCTCCACCGCCACCTTGTGCAGCTTGCCGGTCACGTCCAGCTCCAGCTGCTCCACCTTCAGGTCGGCCAGTAGGGGGAAGGCGAAATGCAGCTGCGCCTCGGCGGTGCCCTGGGTGCGCTTCGGGTCCATCTCCAGCTTGGTGGGATAGCCCAGCGGCGGCATGTCGATCAGGGTCAGGATGGAACGCACCGGTCCTTGGACCGGCAGGCGGATGTCCATCGTCTCCTTGCCGATGTCCAGCCCGCCGATCACCACCTTGCCGTCGCCGATCTCGATGTCGCCCGATTTGGGGTCGGCGATCCGGCCGCCCTTGGTCAGGACGGTGAAGGTCTTGCCGTCGGTCGTCGCCTCCAGTCCCGCGCCGGTGACCGGCGTCAGGTCGTGGAAATAGCGGACGCTGATGTCCTGCCCGGCCATGGTGGCGAGGAAGCGCGTCTGCTCGGGCGGTCCCGACCCGTCGAGTGGTACCGAGAGGTCCACCTCCGCCCGCGCCTCCGTCACCGTCCCGTGCGACAGGTTCCGGGTCACCCATTCCCGCGCGTTGCGACCGGCGACGGTCGGCCAGTAGCGGTGCAACTCGTCCAGCGCGACGCCGCGGGCCGCCGCCTGCACCTCCACCGCCATGCGGTCGCCCTGGCGGAGCGCGGTGCCGCTGGCCTCGACCTTCGGCTGCGGCCCGCCGGTCTCGCCCAGCACGGCGCTCAGCCCATCCAGTTCGATGCGGTCGCGGTCGCCATGCAGGCGCAGCCGGGCCGATTCGATCGGCAGCGGCCCTTCGAACAGGTCGGGGCGGAGCAGATGCCCGCGTCCGGCGGTGATGTCGGCCTTGCCGCCGGTCGGCTG
This sequence comes from Azospirillum oryzae, assembly GCF_008364795.1. Taxonomy (GTDB): domain Bacteria; phylum Pseudomonadota; class Alphaproteobacteria; order Azospirillales; family Azospirillaceae; genus Azospirillum; species Azospirillum oryzae. The sequence goes on from NZ_VTTM01000002.1 coordinate 362,712, forward strand.
CAGCGACGGGTCGAAGGTGACCTCCACCGTTCCCGACAGCGGCAGGTCGGCAGCCTTCAGCGGTTCCAGCGGCGGGGCGAGACCGGCGACGGCGGCGGGGGTGAAGCCGGTCAGCCGCGCGGTGGCCCGGCCATCCTTGTCCGGCCCCTGCCGTCCCGACAGCTCCAGCCCGGCGGTCCGGCCGCCGGCGGTCAGCGACAGGCTGGCCTGGAGGGCACGCTCGCCATCGGTTTCCACCAGCTCGCCCCGGCCACTCAGGCCCAGCGGTTCGCCGCCATCCGCCGCCGCCAGCGATAGATCGTCGATCCGCAGCCGCCGGCCCGGCACGTCCAGGCTGCCGCGCAGCTCCAGGCTCCGCACCGCGAGCGGCTCCGGCCGCAGGGCGGCGGGCAGGGCGACGCTGCCGCTGCCGCCGCGCAGGTTCAGATCGACCGTCGAGGGTTCGAAGCGCGGGTCCAGCCGCGCCGAGACCGTGCCGGACAGCGGCAGCTTCACCGCCGACAGCGGCTCCATTGCCGGCCCGACCTCCGCCAGCGCCGCCGGCTCCAGCCCGTCGACCGACAGGGTCAGGTCGGTGGTGGCGTCGGCGATGTTGTAATGGCCGGCGGCGGCGACGGTCACCGCTTGCGTCGTCGCCCTACCACCGGAGTTGCCCCCGGCATTGCCCAAATCCAGCGTGACGCGGGCGCGGCCCTGGGCGCCCTGGGAGTCGCGGGTCAGCACGACGTCGGCGCGCGTGGCGTGCCAGGACAGATCGAGCATGCGGTTCTCGACCCGCAGGTCGGCACCCACCACCGACAGCCGGCGCAGCAGACCCAGCGGCCGGTCGATGTCGGGCGGGCGGCGCAGGCTGTCCAGCGCCTCGTCCATCAGGTCGGGGCCGGCATTCTCGGAACTGCCGGCGGACTCGGCGTCGGCACGCACGTCGAAGGCGAGGCTGCCATCGGCGCGGCGCAGCACGGTCAGGCGCGGCCGGACCAGATCCAGGCGCGTCGGCGACAATGTGCCGCGGAACAGGGCCGGAATGGAGAAGCCGATGCCCATCTCCGGCACCGCCGCCAGTTCCGCTCCTCCGGCATTCAGGGCCTGCACCCGGCGGGCGCGCAGGTCGAGACGCCGTCCGTCGGTGTTCTCAATCCCGTCCTCGTCCTCCAGCGACAGCACCAGTTCGCCGATGTCGATGTGGAAGCGGCCGTCACGGTCGCTCAGCGCCTGCTCGACATAGGGGATCAGCGGATCGAGTGCGATCGGCCCCTGCGACAGCCGCCACGCGAACAATCCGCCGGCGGCAAGCGCCACGGCGCCGACCCCGGTCAGCGTCAGGCCGAGGATCTTCGCGGTACGGCGGATCATCGGGCACCGTCGGAAAAAGAAGGAGAATCGGTCCGATTGACCTTCACGCCCGACACGTGCAGCTTTCTGCCCATGATTTGAGCAGGAAAGACGGTTGCCATGCCCAGCCCCATCGCGTTCTCAAGCCCCTTGCCGAAGCCCTTCGATGCCGCGCAGGCGTCGTTGGGGATGGAGCGCTGGCGCCAGCAGGCCGCCGCGGCGGAGCCGGAGACCCGCGCCTGGGCGGAGGCCTTCGCCGATTCGGAGCACGGCCGGGCGCTGATCGAGGCGGTGTGCGGCAACAGCCCGTATCTCGGCCACAGCCTGACGCGGGAACTGCCCTTCGTCGCCCGGACGGTGCAGGACGGCTTCGACGACACCTTCGCCGCCCTGATCGCCTCGCTCCATGCCGAGCATGGCGAGGAAAAGTCGATGGACCGGCTGATGGCGGGCTTGCGGGTGGCAAAAAGGCGCGCGGCGCTGCTGATCGCGCTGGCCGACATCGCAGGGGCGTGGCCGCTGTTCCGCGTCACCGGCGCCCTGTCGGAGCTGGCGGAGACGGGGGTCCAGTTGGCCGCGAATTTCCTGCTGCGCCGCGCCGGGGAGGCGGGGACGCTGACGCTGCCGGATCCGCAGCGACCGTGGGTCGGTTCGGGCCTGATCGTTTTGGGCATGGGTAAGCTTGGCGGGCGCGAACTCAACTATTCCAGCGACATCGACCTGATCGTCCTGTACGACGACGCTGTTGTGCAGACGCCCCAGCCGGACAACCTCGCGCGAACCTTCATCAGGCTCGCACGCGATCTTGTCCGCATTATGGATGAACGGACCAAGGACGGCTACGTCTTCCGCACCGACCTTCGGCTTAGGCCGGATCCGGGCGCGACGCCGCTGGCGGTTTCCGTCTCCGCGGCCGAAATTTATTACGGCAGCGTCGGCCAGAACTGGGAACGCGCGGCGATGATCAAGGCCCGCCCCATCGCCGGCGATCCGGAGGCGGGGGCCGCCTTCCTCCGCTTCCTGGAGCCCTTCGTCTGGCGCCGCAACCTGGATTTCGCCGCCATCCAGGACATCCATTCGATCAAGCGCCAGATCAACGCCCACAAGGGCCACCGCGAGGTGACGGTCAACGGCCACGACATCAAGGTCGGCCGCGGCGGCATCCGCGAGATCGAGTTCTTCGCCCAGACCCAGCAACTGATCTTCGGCGGGCGCGACCCGCGCGTGCGCATCGCCCCGACCCTGATGGCGAACGAGGCGTTGCGCGACGTCGGCCGCGTGCCGCCGCAGACGGTGGAGGAGCTTGCCGGGGCCTATCATTTCCTGCGCCGTGTCGAACACCGCGTCCAGATGATCGACGACCAGCAGACCCACCGTATTCCCGCCGACGATGCCGGGGTGGCGCATCTGGCGACCTTCCTCGGCTACGGCGACCCCGCCGCCTTCCGGGCGGAGCTGCTGGCGACGCTGGGGCAGGTCGAGGACCGCTATGCCGAGCTGTTCGAGGAGGCGCCGTCGCTCTCCGGCCCCGGCAATCTGGTCTTCACCGGCACCGACCCCGATCCCGGCACGGTGGAGACGCTGAGCGGCATGGGCTTCGCCGATCCGGCGCGCGTCATCAGCGTGGTGTCGGCCTGGCACCGCGGCCGTTACCGCGCCACCCGGTCGGGACGCGCGCGGGAGCTGCTGACCGAGATGACGCCGGCCCTGCTGAGCGCGCTGGCCAAGACGCCGGCCCCCGATTCGGCGTTGATGAACTTCGACGATTTCCTTGGGAAGCTGCCCGCTGGCGTCGGGCTGTTCTCCCTGTTCGTCGCCAATCCCTGGCTGCTGGAACTGGTGGCGGAGATCATGGGCATCGCGCCGCAGATGGCGCAGACCCTGTCGCGCAACCCGTCGCTGCTGGACGCCGTGCTGTCGCCGGACTTCTTCGATCCGCTGCCGGGCAAGGCGGACGGGCTGGCCGACGACCATGCCCGGGTGATGGCGCCGGCCCGCGACTTCGAGGATGCGCTGACGCTGGCCCGGCGCTGGACCAACGACCAGCGCTTCCGTGCCGGGGTGCATATCCTGCGCGGCATCACCGACGGCGACCGCTGCGGCGCCTTCCTGGCCGATCTGGCCGACATCGTCGTTCCCGACCTCGCCCGCCGGGTGGAGGAGGAGTTCGCCCAGCGCCATGGCCGCATCCCCGGCGGCGCCTGGGTGGTGGTGGCGATGGGCAAGCTGGGCAGCCGGCAGCTGACGATCACGTCGGACATCGACCTGATCGTCATCTATGACGTGGCGCCGGGCCAAGGGAGCGGTGGGGGGCCGCGCCTGTCCGACGGCACAAAGCCGCTGTCGCCCAACGAATATTACATCAAGCTGACCCAGCGCCTGACCAACGCCATCACCGCACCGATGGGCGACGGGCGGCTCTACGAGGTCGACATGCGGCTGCGCCCGTCGGGCAATGCCGGGCCGCTCGCCACCTCGCTGGACGCCTTCGTCAAGTATCAGGCCGCCGACGCCTGGACCTGGGAGCATATGGCCCTGACCCGCGCCCGCGTGATCGGCGGCGATCCGGAACTGGGGGGCCGCGTCCAGGCGGCGATCCGGTCGGTGCTGACCGCGCCGCGCGATGCCGACCGGCTGCTGTGGGATGTCGCCGACATGCGGCGGCGAATCGAGAAGGAGTTCGGGACGACCAATGTCTGGAACGTCAAATACGCCCGCGGCGGCCTGATCGACATCGAGTTCATCGCCCAGTACCTGCAACTGCGCCATGGGCACGAGCGGCCGGACATCCTGCACATCGGCACCGCCAAGGCGCTGCGATGCGCCGCCCGGACCGGCGCGCTGGACCCGGAGGTGGCGGAGGATCTGGAAACGACTCTGCGGCTGTGGCGGCGCGTGCAGGGCTTCCTGCGGCTGACCACCGCCGGGGTGCTCGACCCCAATCAGGTGTCGCCCAGCCTGCTGGCCGGGCTGGTCCGCACGGCCTTTCCTGACGAGCGTGAGCCTGACGGTGTTGACTTCCCTGAACTGGACCACAGAATCCGTGCCGTCGCCGCCCGCGCCCACGGCCATTTCAAGGCCCTGGTCGAGGAACCGGCGGGCCGTCTGGCCCCACCCACCACCACGGCCCCGGCCTGAGGGTTTCCGATCCCCGCCGGCAGGAAGAAGGATAGTCGAGCAGCCATGACCGTAGACGTCGGATCGCCCGCCCCGGATTTCACCATGCCGACCGACGGCGGGGGCAGCGTCACGCTGTCGGCCCTGCGCGGCAAGCCGGTGGTGCTGTATTTCTACCCGAAGGACGACACGTCGGGCTGCACGTCGGAGGCCTGCGGCTTCCGCGACCAGCTGCCCGACTTCTCCGCCGTCGATGCGGAGGTGATCGGCGTCTCCAAGGACAGCGTCGCCAGCCACGACAAGTTCAAGGCCAAGCACGAACTGACCTTCACGCTGGCCTCGGACACCGACGGCACCGTGTGCGAAGCCTATGGCACCTGGGTTGAAAAGAGCATGTACGGGCGCAAGTACATGGGTATCGACCGCGCCACCTTCCTGATCGACAAGGACGGCATCGTCCGCAACGTCTGGCGCAAGGTGAAGGTCACCGGTCATGTCGCCGCGGTTCTGAAGGCCGTGCAGGCGCTGTAACCTTCAACGGGAAGGTGGGGCGCCTTTTTCTCCCGGCATGGACCGGACGGGAAGGGCGCCCTGCCGGCCCGGCTATTCCCCCGGCGTGTGGGCGTACGCCCGAAGGGTATTTTTAGAATCGCCCCAAACAAGCCTACACTTCGTGCATTCCCGCACCAGAGGCCGCGCAACCCACCGCGGTTTTGGTCCTTCGGCTGCCCCAGGGATGCACATGCCATGAACGTTGCGAACATTGCCCGGCGCCTCGTCGCCGGAGAGCTTCACTATGCGCTGGGCCGGTTCGAATCGGTGCGGCGCGGCTACAGTGCCCTGCGTCGCCTGTCTCCCCGGTCGCGCCAGCGGGCGCCGGCCGGCCCGCCCATATCGCTGCCTCCGCTTCCGGTCAGCCTGTTCCCCGGCCAGACCATCGACCGCGCGTTGGCCGACCTGCGGCGCGACTCGATCGCGCTCGGTTTCGATCTGCCCTGGCCGATGGTGGAGGAGATGGTGGAGTTCGCCACCCACTCCCCCCTGCAGCGGCGGCTGCGCGACGACCGCGTGTTCTATCGCCACAATGTCCGCAAGGGCCGGCTGGAGGATGGGTCGCCCGCGGTGATGGGCATCGTCCCCGATCCGCTGGATTGCCCGGCGGTGCGCCGGGTCTGCCGCGATCCGCTGCTGATGCAATGTGCCGGGGCGTTCCTGGGCTTCCCGGCCACCAAGATCATCCCGCGCCTGTTCTGGAGCTTCGTCACCGACGCCACCGACGACGAGCGGCGGCAGCTGGGTCAGACCATCGACTGGCATTACGACGTCCACGACTTCCATTTCTGCTCGGCTCAGTTCTATTTGACCGATGTCGGGCCGGGGTCGGGGGAGCATGCGCTGGTCCGCGGCAGCCATCACGGCAAGTCGCTGCGCATGCTGCTGGGCTCCGCCAACGCCCGCGACGAGGAGCTGTTCACCCGCTTCGCCCGCGACCGCATCCTGGTGGTGGAGGGACCGGCCGGCACCGGCTTCCTGGAGGACACCTCCTGCTACCACCGCGCCACCCCGCCGGCCAGCCGCGAGCGGCTGATGCTGCAGCTGTGGATCAGCTGAGCTAGACTGGTCCGCATCGTCACTGGGGAATGCGGATCGGATGATGGAAGCGAAGGACGGGCTGCGCACGGTCGTCGGCCTGATGAGCGGCACCTCGATGGACGGCATCGACGCCGCCCTGCTGCGCACCGACGGCCGCGACCGGGTGGAGGCGCTGAGCTTCCTGACGATCCCCTATGACGACGGCTTCCGTGCCCGTCTGCGCGGCTGTCTGGGACGGACGGACAGCGGCGAGACGGTTGCGGAGGTCGAGCGCGACCTGACCGACGTCCATGCCGACGCGGTGCGCCGCCTGCTCGACAAGGCGGGCGTCGCGGCGGCGGCGGTCGATCTGATCGGCTTCCACGGCCACACCATCCACCACGATCCGGACCGGCGCATCACCCGCCAGATCGGCGACGGCGCCCGGCTGGCGGCGGCGACCGGCATCGCCGTCGTCAACGACTTCCGCAGCGCCGACGTCGCCGCGGGCGGGCAGGGGGCGCCGCTGGTCCCGCTGTTCCACCGGGCGCTGGCGCATGGGCTGCCGCGTCCGCTGGCCGTCCTCAACATCGGCGGCGTCGCCAATGTCAGCTGGATCGGCCCCGAATCTGCGGACGGGGAAGCCGATGTCGTCGCCTGCGATACCGGTCCCGGAAACGCCCTGATCGACGACTGGGTGCTGCGCCACGGGCTCGGCCGGTACGATGCCGGCGGCGCACTGGCGGCGTCGGGGCGGGTGGATGACGCGGCGCTGGCCCAACTGATGGCCCACCCCTATTTCGGCCGTCCGGCGCCCAAGTCGCTGGACCGCGACGCCTTCGATCCGGCGCCGGTGGCGGCATTGTCGCCCGAGGACGGCGCCGCCACCCTGACCGCCTTCACCGCCCTGTCGGTCGCCCGGGTCGTGCCCCACCTGCCGGCCGCGCCGGTGCGCTGGCTGGTCTGCGGCGGCGGGCGGCACAACGCCACGCTGATGGCGATGCTGGCCGACCGGCTGGGCGTGCCCGTCGAGTCGGCCGATCTCGTCGGCTGGGACGGCGACGCGCTGGAGGCGCAGGCCTTCGGCTATCTGGCGGTGCGCAGCCGGCTGGGACTGCCTCTCAGCCTGCCGGCGACCACCGGCGTGCCGGCGCCCATGCCGGGCGGGGTGTTCCACCCGAAACCCTAATCCGCGGTCGACTCCAGCAGGTCCGCCAGCGCCGACTGCTGGTCGACGCCGCGGAAGTCGGTCTTGCGCTCCATCGCGGCGGCGAGGCGGCGGCGGTAGTCGGTGCGTGGGATCTCGATGGCGCCGAATCGGCTCAGATGCTCGGTCACGAACTGGGTGTCGAGCAGGGCGAAGCCGGCGGCGCGCAGCCGGGCGACCAGATGGACCAGCGCCACCTTGCTGGCCCCGGTCTCGCGGCTGAACATGCTCTCGCCGAAATAGGCGCCGCCGATCGACACCCCGTACAGCCCGCCGACCAGCCGGCCGTCGCGCCAGCATTCCACGCTGTGGGCGAATCCGCTGTCGAACAGGTCGCCGTAGAGGCGGACGATGTCGTCGTTGATCCAGGTCTTCGGCCTGTCCTCCGTCGCCGCGGCGCAGCCCTCGATCACCGCGCGGAAGGCGCTGTCGAAGCGCAGTTCGAACGGGCAGCGCCGCAGCGTCTTGCGCAGGCTGCGCGGCACATGGAAGCCGTCCAGCGGCAGGATGCCGCGGAGTTCGGGGTCGAACCAGTGAAGCTCCCGCGATTCGGCGCTTTCGGCCATCGGGAAGATGCCGGCGGCGTAGGCACGCAGCAAGATCGGTGCGGACAGGGTGAACATGCCGGTCACTATACCCGCTGATGGGGCGGAACGCGCAAACGTTCGGCCGAAGTTTGGCTGAGTGATACTGGTGTCGAGACCCCGCGACAGCAATCTCCTTCCATGGTATGCAACGCAGGGAAGCACATCCGTGGGGAAGACTGTCATGCGAAGCGCCGTCGCCGCCATTCTGTCCGTCATGGTTGCCGAACTGCTCGCCGCAAGCCCCTCCTGGGCGCAGAGACGGGCGGAGCCGGGCAACTTCGACTATTACCTTCTGTCGCTGTCCTGGACGCCGACCTATTGCGCCCGCGACAAGAACGGCCCCGATCCCGACCAGTGCGGCGACCGCAAGTACGGCTTCGTCGTGCATGGCCTGTGGCCGCAATACAATGACGGCAGCTATCCCGCCACCTGCACCCGCGACCGCAACCTGCCCAAGGCGGTGGTGGACCAGACCATGCCGGTGATGCCCAGCGTCGGACTGATGATGCATGAATGGCGCAAGCACGGGACCTGCTCCGGCCTGAACGCCACCGACTATTTCGCCAAGCTGCGCGCCGCGGCGTCCAAGGTGGCGATCCCGGAGCAGCTGAAGGTTCCCGGCCCGACCGTGCCGGCGACGCAGGTGGAGCGCCTGTTCCTGGAGGCCAATCCCGGCCTGACGGCGGAGGGGGTGGCGGTCGTCTGCTCCCGCCGCGACGTGGCCGAGGTGCGGGTCTGCCTGAACAAGGATCTGGGTTTCGTCGCCTGCGGCCAGAAGGTGGTCGACCGCTGCCGCGACCGCGACGCCGCCCTGTCGCCCGACGTGGTCCCGGCCCAGCCGCGCCGCAGCACGACTCCGCCCGCCACCCCGCCCGCCGCCCCGGCCCTGCCGCCGGCGCCTGCTGCGGCACCCGCCCCGGCGCAGTGAGGATCAGCCGCCCGTCCCCTCCGCCAGCGACGCCATCACCGCCGGGATTTCCGCCAGCAATTCGCGGGCGAGGAATCCCAGCGGGCCGATCCGGCTGCTCAGCCGGTTGCCGGCCTCGCCATGCAGGTAGACCCCCCAGATGGCGGCCTGTTCCGGACTGGCGCCGCGGGCCAGCAGGCCGGTGACGATCCCGGCCAGCGTGTCGCCCGAACCGGAGGTCGCCAGCCCGACCGTGCCGTCGCGATAGGCCCAGGCGCGGCCGTCCGGCGCGACGATGCGGGTGCAGCCTCCCTTCAGCGCCACCACCGCCTTCAGCCGGGCCGCCGCCCGCCTTGCGCTGCCGAGCGGGTCGGCATCCACTTGTTCGCGCGGGCAGCCCAGCAGGCCGGCCATTTCGCCGGCATGGGGAGTGACGACCACGCGGCCTGCATGCCGGTGCAGCGGCGCCGGGTCCTGCGCCAGCCCGGCCAGCGCCCCGGCATCCAATACGAATCGTGGGCCGTCCCCACCCGGATCCAGCCGCCTCAGCAGGTCGGCGGTCAGGGCCGCCGTTGCCGGTTCGTCCATCATGCCGGGGCCGATCAGCACCGTGTCGCAGTGCGAGGCCCGCTCGGCCAGCGCCTGGGCCGACTCGGCGGCAATCCCGCCCTCCGGCGTCTCATGCAGGCCGGCGACCAGGGCTTCCGGGAGTGCGAGGCCCAGATGCGCAGCGACGCTGGCCACGGTGGCGATCTGCAGCTTGCCGGCCCCCGCCCGCAGCACGCCGATCCCGGCCAGCAGGGCGCCGCCCGGCACCGGCACGCTGCCGGCCACCACCAGCGCCCGGCCGCGGGTTTCCTTGTCGCCGTCACCATCCGGCTGGGGTAGGGGCATGCCGCGCAGAAGCCCGGCGGTGATGGGGATCTCGGCGTCCAATCGGCTCTCCTCGGCGGGCGGCCCTCAGCGGGCGGTGATTTATCGGGCGGCAACGGCAGCATCCGGTTCGGCGGTGACCGGGGCGCCGGCCTCCTCCAGCGGGGCGACGAAGTTGTAGCGGTGCAGCAGCAGTCCGCCGCGCGGCCCGACCTGGGCATCGAAGCGGTATTCGGTGACGGAGCAGTTGGCGACGTCGCCGGCCGCGTCGATGGCCAGGATTTCCTCCTCCGTCATGTTTTCCAGCAGATAGCGCAGGCACAGCACCACCACCTGGTGCCCGACGATCAGCACCCGCCGGCCGCCGTGATGCAGGCTGACGGTGTCGAGCGCGCTGCGCAGCCGCAGGATCACATCACACCAGCTCTCACCCCCGGGCGGGCGGTGATAGAACTTGCCGAGCAGGCGGCGGAATTCGGCCTGTTCCGGGAATTCCTGGCGGATGCCGGCGCTGGTCAGCCGGTCGAGCACGCCGAACTCCTTCTCGCGCAGCCGCTCGTCGATCACGAAATCGGCCGGGTCGATCGGCAGCCCGCCCGATTGGTGCAGCCGTTCCGCCGTGCGCAGCGCCCGGCGATAGGGCGAGGTCAGCACCACGTCCGGCCGCTCCACCGCCGGCATGGCGGCGAACCATCGGCCGAGCGCATCCGACTGCCGCTCGCCCAGCGGGCTGAGCGGTACGTCGACGTCGCGTTCGTCGATGTTGATCCGGACATGTCCGGCGGCGTGGGCGGCGTCGCGCGCGACGTTCCCGGCGCTCTCGCCATGGCGGACGATCCACAATCGGTCGGGCCAGCGCTGTTGCATCGGCGATCCCATTCCCTGGCAGGCGAAACTGTCGGAAATAACCGCCGGGCGGGTCGAAAGGTCCCTCTGCGGTGCAGGTCACGGTATGGCAGCCATGCTGCCCGTTCCGCAGCTGTGGCGACGCGGCACCTTGCCGGTGGCGCCGGCCGGGCCACACTTTCCTGTCCAGTTTCCAACCAGCAGCCAGTCTTCAATCATACAGGATGGATCGGACATGACGGACAGCCAGGACGCGGCCTCCTTGTTCCAGCCGGTGACGGTCGGGCGTTATACCCTGCCCAACCGCATCGCCATGGCGCCGCTGACCCGCAGCCGCACCGACAACGCCACCGGCGTGCCGACCGCGATGAACGCCGAATATTACGCCCAGCGCGCCAGCGCCGGTCTGATCATCGCCGAGGCGACGCAGATCTCGCCGCAGGGCAAGGGTTACGCCTACACCCCCGGCATCCACAGCGCCGAACAGGTGGCGGGCTGGAAGCTGGTGACCGACGCGGTCCACGCCAAGGGCGGGCATATGTGCCTGCAGCTCTGGCATGTCGGCCGCATCTCCCACCCCGATCTGCAGCCGGGCGGAGCCCTGCCGGTGGCGCCGTCCGCCGTCAAGCCGGAGATGAAGGCCTTCACCGTCGACGGCTTCAAGGACATTCCGACCCCGCGCGCGCTGGAACTGTCGGAACTGCCGGGCATCGTCGAGGATTACCGCCGTGCCACCCGCAACGCGCTGGCCGCCGGGTTCGACATGGTGGAGGTGCATGCCGCCAACGGTTATCTGATCGACCAGTTCCTGCGCGACGGCACCAACAGGCGCACCGACGCCTATGGCGGTTCGGTCGAGAACCGCGCCCGCTTCCTGTTCGAAGTGCTGGACGCCGTGGTGGCGGAGGCCGGGGCCGACCGCGTCGGCATCCGCCTGTCGCCGTTGAGCCCGGCCAACGACGCCCAGGAAAGCGACCCGGTCGGCACCTTCAGCCCGGTGATCCGCCGCCTGAACGACTACGGCCTTGCCTATCTGCACATGATCGAGGGGGTGACCCGCGGCCCGCATCCCGGATTCGGCGGCGATCTCGCCGAGCTGCGCGCGCTCTACAAGGGCCGCTACATGGCCAACAACGTCTATGACCGCGCCATGGCGATCCAGGCGACCGCGAGCGGCCATGCCGACATGATCGCCTTCGGCCGGCCCTTCATCGCCAACCCGGACCTAGTGGAGCGGCTGCGCATCGACGCCCCGCTGGCGGAGCCGGACCAGAAGACCTTCTATGGCGGCGACCGCCACGGCTACACCGACTATCCGACGATGAGCCGGTCGGTCGCCTGACCCGCCGCCGCACGGCCTGCGTGCAAAAGCCCTTCCGAGTCGCGCCGGGACCGGCAGGCGGAGGGTGCCGGACAGGGGTGGCGAAGCGGCACTTCGGTGCCGCTTCGGGCGGTCGCAAGCACCGGGGATGCCGCAAGCGTGAGCCTGGGGTGAGGCATTTAAAGGCGATTTGGTCATCTTTCCTTTGGAAGGCTTGACCTGGGACCGGATCCCTGTGACAAAAGACATTCGGCACACTCTATGAGCTTGAAGACACATGTTCGACCGCCCGCCCCGCCAGGGCTTCCGCGCTCCCGAGATCACCAAGTCCAACGTCACCGCCACCGTGAAGTGGTTCAACCCCACCAAGGGGTTCGGCTTCGTGTCGCCTGAGGACGGTTCGCCCGATGCCTTCCTGCACGTCTCTGCGGTTCAGGCCGCCGGCTACGACGCGCTGGACGAAGGCACCACCATCACCTGTGACCTGGCCCGTGGGCCGAAGGGTCCGCAGGTGGCCTCCATCCACTCGGTCGATGCGTCGACCGCTCAGCGTTCGGCCCGTCCGCGGACCGGCGGCTTCGACCGTGGCGGTTTCGACCGCGGCGGCTACGATGCCGGCGGCGCCGGTGGCGAAGAAGTCGACGGCACCGTGAAGTGGTTCAATGCCGACAAGGGCTTTGGCTTCATCACGCCCAGCACCGGTGGCAAGGACGTCTTCGTCCACGTCAACGTGCTGCGCCGTTCGGGCATGCAGACCCTTCAGGAAGGCGATCAGGTGCGCGTCACCGTTCGCCAGGGCCAGAAGGGTCCGGAAGCGGGCAAGGTCGAGTACCTGTAAGGCTCCGGGAACTCCGGGCCTCGGCCGCGCGGCGTTCGTCCTTTCCGGACGCGCGCCACACCGGCCGGCTCCGCTTGGCTGAATAGCCTCTTGAGGTCCTGAGCCGTACCGGCTGCCGACCTCCCGGTGAGAATCCGGACTTTCAGCGCACGGCGCCTCCCTTCGGGGGCGCGCCGTGCGTTCCTGTCTTTTATGCTGCTGCTTTTGCGGTCCTGGCTCGTGAGTGATCCGGCCGTGGCTCTGTTCGGCCCGGCTGTTCGTTGCGTGTGTCTTCCGCTCTTTCTTTTGTTCCTGCTTTTTTCGTGACGCCTGTTCTCCTGCGCCGCCCTCCGGGGCGGCCGGCGCCACGTCTCCCTGTTGTTGCCCCCCCTTGCTGCCAAAGGTCCGATCCGGCATGAGCGAGGTGCTGACCGACTTAGTCGCCGTCCTGGCAGGCGGGGGAGGGGTGTCGGGCGGTGATTGGTCCGCGGCTCAGCTGATCGGCTTCTGCGGCACCGTCGGCGGCATGCTCTGGCCATTCTTCCGCAGCCGGACCGGCATGCTGCTGGTGCAGCTGGTGCCCTGCCTGTGCTTCGCCGTACATTACGCCCAGATGGGCGCCCCGACAGCATCGGCGCTGAACGGGCTTGCGGCGCTGCAGGTGGTGGTGGCGCTGGCGATCGGCGCGCGGCCGGCCTTTCGACTCGTCTATCTGGCAATCCTTCCGGTGATCGCCGCGGTAATGGGCTTCACCTGGACCGGGTTGCCGTCCGTCTTCGCGGCGGGGGGCATGGCGCTGATCAGCCTTGCCCGATACCAGACGCGGGTCGCACCCTTCCGCGGCATCATGCTGGTGGCATTGCCCTGTTGGTTCGTGCACAACAGTCTGGTGGGGTCGGTGCCGGCTATGATCTCGGACGTGACCGGAATCGCCGTCAATGCCTGGATGCTGCTGCGTGGCACCGGGCTGACGCCGCCCTCACCAACACCAATGCCACCGGCTGCTGCAGCAATGCCGCCGGCGGCCGGGGAGGCGAAGCTGTCATGACCGTCAACCATTCCAATCTGTCGGCGGAAGACGCCGCCGCACTGCGCGCGATCCCGCTGTTCGCCAAGCTGACCGACCGGGCTGTGTCGCTGCTGGGCGGGGTCGCCATCGTGCGCCCGGTCTCGCGCGGTACCACCCTGTTCCTGCAGGACGAGACGGCCGACCGCTTCTTCGTCCTGCTCGACGGCTGGGTGAAGCTCTACCGCCTGACCCGCGACGGGACGGAGGCGGTGGTGCATGTCATCGGTCCGGCCGAAAGCTTCGCCGAAGCCGCCATGTTCGCCGACGGCAAATTTCCGGTCTGCGCCGAGGCGGTGACCGACGCCCGCGTCATGACGCTGACCGCCGACGGATTCGCCCGCTGCCTGCGCGAGGATGACCGCATCGCCTTCGGCATGCTGGGTTCGCTGTCTGTCCGCCTGCGCCATCTGGTGACGCAGATCGAACAGCTCCAGGTCCAGCCGGCGCCGCAGCGGGTCGCCGCCTTCCTGATGCGCGTCTGCCCACCGGGCGACGGACCGGCGCAGTTCCAGCTTCCCTTCGACAAGGCGCTGATCGCGCGGCGCCTGGGCATGCAGCCGGAGACCCTGTCGCGGGCTCTGGCCAAGCTGCGCGCCGTCGGGGTGGAAACCCAGGGGCTGACCGTCAGCGTCGCCGAACGTGCTTCCCTGCGCGCCATGGCCGAGGCCGGCGAGGAGGAGTGACGGGGAAGGTGCGCCGCCGATGCTTGTGACAGCGTCGGCGGGGCAGTTCAGACCCGATTGACGGCGCTGTCCCCCCGTGCGAGTTTGCACCCCTCCCGGTACCGCATTTGTTCAGGATTTCGAGGCAGCGATGGGCGACAGCAAGACGGTGGCGACGGCATCGGATCCGGCGCAGGATCTGGTGGCCTTCGCCGGTGACCGACGCTTCGCCACCGTGATGGCGGACCCGCCCTGGCGCTTCGTCAACCGCACCGGCAAGATGGCGCCGGAGCATCGCCGCCTGTCGCGCTACGGCACCATGACGGTGGAGGACATCTGCGCCCTGCCGGTCGCCGACATCGCCGCCCCCACCGCGCACCTCTATCTCTGGGTTCCCAACGCCCTGCTGCCGGAAGGGCTGCAGGTCATGCGCAGCTGGGGGTTCGAGTACAAGACCAACCTGATCTGGCACAAGGTGCGCAAGGATGGCGGGTCCGATGGTCGTGGCGTCGGCTTCTACTTCCGCAACGTCACCGAACTGATCCTGTTCGGCGTACGCGGCAAGAAGGCCCGCACGCTGCCGCCCGGCCGCACCCAGGTCAACCTGATCGAGAGCCGCAAGCGCGAGCATAGCCGCAAGCCGGATGAACAGTATGAACTGATCGAGTCCTGCAGCCCCGGCCCCTATCTGGAGATGTTTGCCCGCGGCGCCCGGCCCAACTGGTCGGTCTGGGGCAATCAGGCCGACGACGGTTACGAGCCGACCTGGAAGACCTACGCGTTCAATTCCGCCACCGACCGCGAGGCTGCGGCGGAGTAGGGGGCCGCGTCAAAGCAGCCCCGCCGCCTCCAGATCGCGCCGCAGCGCCTCGGCGCCCAGGAACAGGTGCGCCGACATGCCCACCGACCGCGCCGTCTCGACATTGTCGGGATTGTCGTCGATGAAGTAGCAGTCTTTCGGTTCAAGACCGTAACGATCCATCAGCAGCCGATAGATCGCCGGGTCCGGCTTCACCAGTCGTTCCTGACCCGAAACGATGATCCCGTCGAAGCCGTTCAGAAAGTCGAAGCGCTTGCGCGTCAACTCGAACTTGTCGGCCGAGAAGTTGGTGATGGCATAGACCGGAACGCCGCGGGCCTTCAGCTCCGCCAGGATTTCCGGGGTGCCGGGGATCGGGCCGGGCACCATGCGTTCCCACATGTCGTCATAGGCGCGGATCAGCTCGGCGCAGTCCGGATGCTCCTCTGTCAGCAGGGCGACCGCGTCCGCCCAGGGACGGCCGCGGTCCTGCTCCAGGTTCCAGGCCGGGGTGCAGACCCGGTCGAGGAAATCCTCCATCAGGTCTTCATAGCCGTCGAACAGTTCGCGGTAGAGATGCCGCGGATCCCATTCGATCAGCACCTGTCCGACGTCGAAGACGACGACGGAGGGCTTCGCCTGCTCGGTCATTCCGGTCATGGAACGGTCCGCCTCAGCCCTTGGCACGGGCGGCTTCGGTCAGCCGCTTCATGTCGTCCAGCCGGATGGCGCCGGGCACCAGCTCGTCGCCGAAGATGAAGGCGGGGGTGCCGCGGATGTTCAGCTTCTCGGCCAGCGCCTGGTTGGCGGCGATCACCTTCAGCACGTCCGGCGACTCCATGTCCTTCTTCAGCCGGTCGGTGTCGAGCCCCACCGACTTGGCGAGGCGCATGATGACGGCCTCGTCCAGCTGGCCGCGCTGCGCCATCAGGGCATTGTGGAACTCCATGTACTTGCCCTGCGCGCGCGACGCGAGCGCCGCCTTGGAGGCGACCACGGAGGCCGGCCCCAGGATCGGGAATTCCTTCAGGACGAAGCGCAGCTTGGGATCGCCCTTGATCAGCGACTGGGTGTCGGCCTGCACCGCCTTGCAGTAGCCGCACTGGTAATCGAAGAACTCCACAACCGTGACGTCGCCCTGTGGATTGCCGGCGACCGGATCGGCGGGGTTGCGGGTCAGCTCCTGCTTGTTCTCCACCAGGGCCTTGCGGGCCTGTTCGGCCTCCGCCGTCTTCTGGCGTTCCTGCATGGCGTCGACGGCCTGCAGGATCACCTCCGGATGCTCCATCAGATAGTCGCGGACGATCTTCTCGATGGCGGTCTTCTGGGTGCTGTCGAAGCTTGCCGATTGCGCACGGGCCGGGGCGGCGGCGGACAGCGCCAGCGCCGCGACGGGCAGGGCCAGCAGGGCGGAACGCAGGAACGGCAGGGCGGGGCGCATGAGCGGGCGGTCTCCGAAACACGAAGGGAATTGGGCCGAAGGCCGTCCACACTGGACCGACAATCCGGTCCGGACAAGCGCAAAACGCCTGCCCGGACATCACCTTTGCGCGATCAGCAATTGGCCATCAGCGGGCGCGCAGCAGTTCGCCCACCGACAGCAGCGCCATCTCGTCGCCGTCGGCCTTGCCGATGGTCCGGCCGGTGGAATAGGGCAGGTTGTTGTCGTTGACGACGACGATGTGGTCGCCATCGACGATGTTCACCCCCTCCGGCCCCAGATGGGGCATGACGAAGCGGCCTTCCGGCGCCTGCCCGGCACGGGCCTTGTGGTCGGGATCGGCGATGTCGGTCAGGTCGATGTAGCCGACCTTGCGGACGAAACCGTCGGCATCGGCCCCGGCGATGTCGATCTTGTAGATGCGCTTGAAGGCGGCGGGCGCGTTGAAGCAGTCCGGCTTCGGCTCGCCCTGGCAGGCCTGGGTCCTAGCCCCTTCCGTGCTGTCGTCGCGTTCGATCAACAGGGCGCTGCCGGCGTCGATCATCGCCATGTCGGCGACGACGTTGGCATTGTCCTCCAGCCTGTACTTCCAGGAGCGGCCGGTGTACGTGCGGCCGGCGACGTCGAATTCGAGGATGCGGGTGTACGCGTGGCCGTCCTTGTTCTCGAAACTGTTGCCGGCGGCGTTCCACAGCGGGCCTTCGAGCGACGGGTACAGCGTCTTGCCGTCCGGCGACACGCCCATCGGCTCGAATCCGCGCGACCGGCGGACCTCGAAGGTGACGGCGCCGGGGACCGCCGGCAGGCCGTTGTTGCGGTAATGGTCGGGCGAGCGGGCCGGCTTGCCGTCGATCACCGTCTCATGCACCGCGATCACCACGCCGTCCCGGCTCAGCTCCAGGATATAGGGACCGAACTCTTCGCCAATGAACAGGCGGTCGCCCTGGACCACCAGCGATTCGGGGTCGAAGTCGGCGCCGGTCAGGTAGCGGCTGGTGCTGTTCTCGTTGACGATGGCGAAGGGGACCTTGCGATCCGGATCGCGCAGGAAGATGGTCTCCAGCCGCTGCATGGCGCCGCTCTGCCAGTCCGGCTTGACGCGATGGACCATCAGCAGGGCGTCGACGGAGTTCACCTTGCTGCCGAAGCCGTTGTCGGTCAGCGCCAGGAACTCGCCGTTGCCCTGCGGCACGATGGCGGAGAAGCCCTGCACCGCCTGCCCCGCGACCGGCAGCATGATTTCCGTCCCGCGCGGGGCCTTGGGATCGGCGGCGAAGGAGGTGGCGCGGATGCTGCCCACGGCGTCCACGCGCTTGCGGTCGGCATTGGTGAACTTGCCGGCGCTGGCGAACAGCGGCCCGGCATCGGCCGGCGGCTGCACCAGCGTGTCGGCCGGCAGCACCGCATGACCGGCGAGTGTGGCGGGATAGCGCTTGGCCTGTTGCTCCTGGGCCAGCGCCGGGATGGCGGCGAGGCTGGCGGACAGAAGGGCCGCGGTGGCGAGCAGGGGGCCGCGCCAGGATTTCGGACGGACGGACGGCATGCGGTGTACTCCGTGGACGGAACCGCGCGCCCGGCTGGGGGCGCGCTCGATGTCCGCGGAATAGCAAGTGGCGATGACTTGGCCGGGACGGTTCGATGACCGTTGCGTTACCGGAAGAACGCTTTCGTCATATGACCCGCAGGCTGGCGTTTCGGTCGGCTGGCGTTACTGCCCGCCGCCGGTTTGGCCGCGGATGTCCTGGGCGCGCAGCCAGCCGGGTGAACCGGCGGGCAGCAGCTTCTCCGCCCGCTCCGCCTGTGCCTTGGCCATCGGCATGTCCCCGCGCGCCAGCGCCTCCTCCGCCGTGGCGTAGGCGACCATGCCGTCGTTCTTCTTCATGCTCCAGGCCTGTGCGGTCAGGCGCCACAGGAAGGCGGACTGCGCCTTGCCCTTGGAGGCGATCTGCAGATTCTTCAGCGCCTCGTCCGCCAGACGGGGATCATGCTGTTCCAAGAGGGCGTGGGCGAGGGAGACGCGGATCGTTCCGGCTTCGGAACCAGCCAACTCCACCGCCTTTCGATACGGGGCCGCCGCATCCGGCGCCCGGCCGGTCTGCAGCATCAGGTCGCCCTTCATCTCGTAGAGGTAGGGATTCTTCGGCTCGTCGGCGATCAGCCCGTCGATCAGCGGCGTCGCCTGCTTGATGTCGCCCTGGCGGAAATAGGCATAGGCGCGGCCATAGCGGGCGGCCGGGGACGGGTCGTTCGCCTTGTAGCGCTGCAGGGCGCCGCGCGGGTCGAGATAGCCGTACAGCTTGGCCTGGATGCGCCGCAGATCGGCCTCCGTCGCCGCCGGCAGATTGGCGTTGGCATAGCGGGAGCGGGCGACGAAGGTCTTCACCGCGTCGATGCGCTCGCGCGTCAGCGGGTGGGTCAGGCGATAGCCGGCGTCGCGGTCGTTCATCAGCGGATCGCCGACGCCCAGCTTCTCCAGGAAGGTTTCCATCCCCTTGGCGGAGATGCCCGACTGTTCCAAAAAGGACAGGCCGGCCTGATCGGCCGATGCCTCCTGCGTGCGGGAGAAGGACAGGTAGTTCCGCTCCGCCAGATGCTGGCCCAGCATGACGCCGGCGGCACCCGCCCCGGCATTGCGCGAGGCCAGGCCGCCGATGACGCCCAGCCCCATGCCGAGCAGCGAGGAGAGGAAGGCGTTGTCCATCGCCTCCGCCCCGCGCACCAGATGGCCGCCGGCGATGTGTCCCGTCTCGTGGGCGATCACGCCCAGCAACTGGTCGGCGTTGTCGACGTCCAGCAGCAGCCCGGTGTGGATGAAGATGTTCTGCCCGCCGGCGACGAAGGCGTTCACCGTCGGGTCGTTGATCAGCAGGATCTGCACCGAATCCGGGTCGACGCCTGCCGCCTGGAAGATTGGCCGGGCCATCTTGCGGATGATATGGTCCGTCTCGGCGTCGCTGAGGATTTGCATCTCCGAGCGGCGCTGCGCGCTCGCCGGTGGCGCTCCCCACACCAGCGACATCAGACAAACGGACATGATGGCGACGACCGAAACCAGCCTGCTGGGCTTGCGCACCGTGACGACCTCCGGCTTGGAACAGCGGATTCCCGCGCGCGACCGGCGGAACTCCGGACCGCGACACACTCGCTTGCAAATCTGGCGACGGTTGGGCGCGGTTGCCATAGCTGCATCACTGCTGCCGGGCTGCGTCAACACCAAGTTCAAGACCGACGCCACGGTGCAGAGCTTCGTCGTCGCCGACGAACCCTATGCCGCCGGTGTGGGGCGCGACATCATCGCCCAGGGCGGCAAGGCCGGCGACGCGGTCGCGGCGATGGCGCTGGCGATGACCGCCAGCCTGCCTTCCCGGGTCGGTCTGACCGGCGGCGGCGTCTGCGTTCTGTTCGACGCCGCCGCGAAAAAGGCACGCACCATCGATTTCATGCCGCGCCCGGCCGGTGCCGGCGGCGTCGCCATGCCCGCCATGGCGCGCGGCCTGTTCGCCGTCCAGGCCTCCGCCGGCGTGATGCGGTGGGAGCAGGTCGTCTCCCCGGCCGAACAGCTGGCCCAGTTCTCCCCCGGCCTCAGCCGCGCGCTGGTGCAGGATCTGACCGCCTTCGGCGGGCGGCTGGCGCCCGATTCGGAGACGCGGCGCCGCTTCCTCGGCAGCGGCGCCCCCGCCGTCGGTGCGGTGGTCGGCCAGCCGGAGCTGGCCGCGACCCTGTCGGTCCTGCGCCGGCAGGGGGTGGGCGCCTTCTATTCCGGGCCACTCGCCGCGACGGTCGCCCAGGGCACCGGCATCGACCCGGCGCAACTGCGCGCCTATCAGCCGCGCGTCGCCGGAACGCTGACCGTGACCTTCGACATCAGCGACCTGCATGTGCCCGACCTGAACGAACCGGAAGCCGGCGCCGCCCTGGTCCAGGCTTGGAAGGCGGTGGCATCGCTGCCGCCGGCCGAGCGCGCTACCCGCGCCGCCCAATTGCTGGGCGCCACCGGCAGGGGCGCAACCGCCGCCGGCGCCGGGGTGATGGTGATCGATCCGGACGAGAACGGTGCGGCCTGTTCCTTCACCCAGGGGGCGCCCTTCGGGGCCGGCCGCGGCATCCCCGGCACGGGCATGCTGGTGGCCCAGGGGGTTGACCGCGGAGGCTTCGGCGCGCCGGCGCTGATCGCCAACTCCATCATCGGCCGCACCCTGTTCGCCGGGGTCGGCACCGCCAACGGCGACGACGGCCCGGCCGCCGGCCCGGCGGCACTGCTGTCGGCCGCCCTTCCGGCCGGTCTGGAGGACAAGTCCACCGCCCCGCAGATCCAGGCGGCCCGTCCGCAATCCATCCCCGGACGGGTCAGCTTCGTCGGTTGCCGGGTTTCGATCGAGGATGGGGTCCGCTATTGCCAGACGGCGATCGACCCGCGCGCCGGCAGCCTGGGGCTGACGGTCGAAAGCGAACGCAAGCGGGAATGACACGGCCGGAAAACGGCCCGCCCAAAGAGAGCCCGGCCAAAGAAAGTTAGAGACGGACGATCATGAGCAAGCAGCCCAAGGTTTCCAAGCTGGGCGCGATTCCGCCCTTCTTCGTGATGGAAGTGATCTGAAACAAACTGAAACCAGCGCGAACCATAAGTGGTGAGAAATCAATACGTTACGTGGAGTGCTGGTTTCAACCTGTTCGCCGAAGTTCGGTGCTGTTCAAGTATCCGACAGCTAGTGCGGGTGCTGGCGGTGCGCTAATCAATCCGGACGCATCATCTCCACAACCCTGTTGCGCAATTCGTTGGCAGCAATGGGCTTGTGGAGCAGAGCGAAGCCGCCCGCCCGGACCTCCACCAGCCGCTCGGGCGCGGTATCTCCGGTGATGACGGTTGCTGGTACCGGTTTGTCGAGGCGGTCGTGCACGGCGCGGATCGCATCCAGCCCCGTTTCCCCACCGCGCAACCGGTAGTCTGCGAGGATGGCATGCGGCCACTCCCCACTTTCCACCTGACTGACCGCCTCATCGACGGACCCAGCAGTCAGCACCCGATAGCCCCAGCCTTCTAGTATGGCCTGCAAGCCCATGCGTACCAACGCCTCGTCGTCGATCACGAGTATGATGCCGCGCTTGTCTTCGTTGGCCGGTTCGGCTTTCCGCCAACCCTGATGGACAGGTTGAGCGACCAACGGCAAGACGACGCAGAAGGCTGAGCCACGCCCCAGTGTGGAGCGGATCACCACCTCGTGGCCGAGCAGCCGGGCAAGGCGTCTGACAACAGCCAAGCCAAGTCCAAGTCCCTTGGTGCGGTCCCGCTCCGGGTTCCCGACTTGCACGAACTCCTCGAAGATGTCGGCTTGATGCGCGGGTTCGATGCCGATGCCCGTATCGATAACCTCGATCCGAAGCCGGTCGCCATGACGGCGACAACCGATCAGCAGGCTGCCTCGCTCGGTGTAGCGCAAGGCGTTTTCGATCAAGTTACGCAGCATGCGTTCCAGCAGGATGGGATCACTTCGGACCACCGCGTTCGATCCAACAACGCGCAGGCGTAACCCCTGGCCGATAGCCTGGGCATGGTATTCCGCGCCAAGTCGCTCAAGGAGCGCCTTGATCGGCGTGTCCATCGGCTTCGGGGTGATCAGCCCGGCGTCCAACTTGGACACATCGAGCAGACTGTCGAGCAGCATGCGCATACCCCCCAACGCTTGCCCCATGGATTCCATCATGCGAGACGCCGGATGACCGGCGAGTTGCCCTTCAAGTGCGCTCTGGAACAGCAAGAGAGCCTGCATGGGCTGACGCAAGTCGTGGCTGGCCGCAGCAAGGAACTTGGATTTGGCAAGGTTCGCCCGATCAGCCTCGGTCTTGGAGGCCCGCAGGGCATTCTCGGCACGCTGGCGCTCGGTAATGTCGCGCATAATCCCAGTGAAGAAGCGGCGCCCACCGGAAGCCCATTCCGCAACCGCCAGTTCGGCCGGGAAGGTCGAGCCGTCCTTGCGCTGTCCTGCGACCTCCCGGCCAATGCCGATGATCTTTCGCTCGCCGGTTCGCCGATAGTTCGCCAAGTAGTCATCGTGCTCCGAGCGATACGGCTCCGGCATCAAGATGCGGACGTTCTGCCCGATCACTTCATCGGATTGATAACCGAAAAGGCGCTCGCCGGCCGGATTGATGCCCTGGATGATGCCCGCTCCATCGATCACCACCATGGCGTCAACCGCGGTTTCCACGATGGCGCGGTAGCGGCTTTCGCTCTCGCCCAAGGCCGTTGCTCGGCTCTCGATGAGGGTCGCGGCATTCTGAAGCGCGTCTCCGACAGTCGCGATCTCGACAACTCCTCGACCTTGGACAGGAAGCGTTTGCCCGCGCCCTATCGCCTCCGCGGCGTGGACGAGTTGCAGGACTGGGCGCGTCAGACGGCGCCCCAGCATTGCGGCGCCACCGAGGGCGGCGAGAAGTAGGACAAGCCCACCAGCCACGAAGAGCAGGAGGGTCTGCCGCGACGGCGCAGCGACCAGTTCCTCTCTGACGCTCACACCGACCAGCCACCCAGAGGCTTGCGAGCGGGTGTAAGCCTGCAACGCCGCTTTCCCTTCGAGATCAAAGGTGCGGTGAACACCTCCAGGAACACTCCTGATCCGGTCCCAGACCTCGCCTGGGAGGCGTGTGCCAGTGAATTGCTCCGGTTTGGCGGATCGAGCAATCAAGACACCATCCCCGTCAAGGATGCCGGCCACCCACCCCGTCGGAAGCCGTTCAGGTGCGACAATCGCCTGGAGGCGTTCCAATGCGACAGTAAGGCTGAGTAGGTAATGAACCTCCCCACTGTGGACCACTGGCACAACGACGATCAGCAAAGGGGTTCGCGCCACCGCCCCAATGAGCAGCCCTGAAACCTGTGGCCGCCGAGTTTCGATGGCTCGCTTATCAATCTCGAACGCAGGATTGCGGGGAAGGGGCGTTCCCCAAGGAACACGGGTGTTGAGGAGTTGTTGGCTCGTCAGATCACGGATCAGGATATTTGTACCGAGCAGGTCGCGAACCTGAATCGCACGCCGGTAGAAAGTGGCAAGGTCACCTCGGGCCAGGGTCTCGGCGGTGGCCAGAACCTCCCCAGCAGCGATCAAGCGCGCTACCTCGCGGTCGATGTCTTCGGCCAACTGGTCTGCTCTATCGCGAACCAACTGCTCCGTCTGTACCGTTTCAATTGCAGTATTACGGAGAAGAAGCGCAGTCGAGAACAGAACGAGCGGCATAACGCATGCAAGCACCAGCAGCACCAACCACGTCCGTACCCGATAGGGTCCAGAAAATTGGCCGGCTTTCCGCTCAGTAGGCAAAGCATGCGCCATGAGATTTACAGTCCTTCGAGATCACACCTGAAGACGTGTCTTTTTCAGGCGCTGTATTAGAGACTCTTCACGGGCGCGGGCAGCTACCATCAAAGTTGGCTGTCTTTGCCTTATTTCAACTGGAGGTGGACGGAATAGTCGAACCCGCCAATGGTGCGTCGGTGGATGGAGGTGTCGTCAGGCCGGTTCGTGGGTGCGGAAATGCCGTGTAGAAGGGCGGCCTTTTCGCCCTGTCAGCACAACAGGCAAAAGCCATAATCGTCATCACCGCCCGCAACCGCATGTTAAACGCAGGACGCCCCGCGTCGGTGCGCAAGACGTAACCGGCTAAAGAAAGTACGAACTGGTTAACCGCCCTTCGCTGTGTACCAACGCTCTCCCGCGATCAAACCCCGGCACATCAAACAGACACTTCCCCGCTGAACGGCTTCTCCACCCCCGCCTGTGGATGCGTCCCTATCCGGCTTTCTTGGTCCGCATTCCCGCGAGCCTGGAGAGTCGCAGGAATGACAAGTGCCGCTGGACATAGGCACCCGCTCCATGCGTTACCGCCGGGCAGATATCGAGTCGTGGGTTGCTGGCGGTGCAATGGCCTTTGAGGAGGCCGCATGATAGGAAGGGTGGCAACTGCCGCCCCTTTTTATGCGTGGCGTGTTTCCCAGAAGTTTCCCGGACGTTCAACGGAGACGCTAAGTGCTTGGTCCGTCTAAGAGAGGTCAGATTCCTCCGTTCTTCGTGATGGAAGTGATGCGCGCCGCGGCAGAGCGCGAGGCCGCCGGTCTGGAGGTCCTGCACATGGAGGTGGGGCAGCCCTCCACCGGCGCGCCGAAGGGTGTGGTCCAGGCGGCAGCCACCGCGGTGGTGGGCGCCGACCCGCTGGGCTACACCGGCGCGCTCGGCATCCCGCCGCTGCGTGCGGCCATCGCCAGTTGGTACAAGGACCGTTACGGCGTCGATGTGCCGGAGCGTCGCGTGGTCGTCACCACCGGGTCGTCGGGCGCCTTTCAACTGGGCTTCCTCGCCGCCTTCGACCCGGGCGACCGGGTGGCGATGGCATCGCCCAGCTACCCGGCCTATCGCCACACCCTGACCGCAGCGGGCGTCGTCCCGGTGGAACTGCCGACCGGGCCCGAGCATCGCTTCCAGCCGACCATCGAGCTGCTGGAAGCCCTGGACGAGCCGGTGCAGGGCCTGATCGTCGCCAGCCCGGCCAACCCGACCGGCACGATGCTGAGCCGCGAGGAGCTGACCGCCTTGTCGGACTGGTGCCGCGCCAATGGCGTGCGCATGGTGTCGGATGAGATCTACCACGGCCTGACCTATGGCACCGACGCGGTGACGGCCGCCGAGGTGAACGATCAGGCGCTGGTGGTCAACAGCTTCTCCAAGTATTTCTCGATGACCGGCTGGCGTCTCGGTTGGATGATCGTGCCGGATGACCTGCTGCGCTCGGTCGAATGTCTGGCGCAGAACCTGTTCATTTCCGCGCCGACTCTCAGTCAGGTGTCGGCGGTCGCGGCGTTCGACTGCACGGAGGAGCTGGACGGTCACGTCGCCCGCTATGCCCGCAACCGTGCGCTGCTGCTGGAGGAGTTGCCGAAGGCGGGGTTCACCAAGATGGCTCCGGCCGACGGCGCCTTCTACATCTATGCCGACGTGTCGGACATGACCGACGACAGCGAGGCGCTGGCGAAGCAGATCCTGGAGGAGACGGGCATCGCCTGCACCCCCGGCATCGATTTCGACACCGCCCGCGGCCGCCGCTTCCTGCGTTTTAGCTTCGCCGGGGCGGAGGAGACCATCGCCGAGGCGGCGCGGCGGCTGATCGCCTGGCGGGCGGGGAAGTAAAGGTCCGGTTGGGCGGGGGCGAGGCAGCCCCCGCCCAACATTCAAAACAGATGCTGCCCGCCGGTGATGAAGGTCTCCGTTCCCGTCACATAGGCGGCATCCGGCCCACAGAGATAGAAGATCACCGCGGCGACATCCTCCGGCCGGCCCATGCGCTTCAGCGGGATGCGCGGGATCAGCACGTCGTATTCCGGGCCGGTCATCGCGGTTTCGATCTCGCCGGGGGCGACGGCGTTGACGCGGACGCCGATCTCGGCGAACTCCACCGCCATTTCGCGGGTCAGGCCGGACAGCGCCGCCTTCGAGGTGGAATAGGCCGAGCCGGCGAAGGGATGCACCGAATGGCCGGCGATGGAGGTGACGTTGACGATCGCTCCCTTCGCCCGCGACAGCGGGGCGGCAAAGCCGCGCGCCAGCACCAGGGCGGCGAAGAAGTTCAGCTCGAACACCCGGTGCCAGCCCTCGATCGAGCCGTTCAGGCAGCCGAGCCGCTCCTTGATCGGGGTCTTGGGCGAGATGCCGGCGTTGTTGATCAGGGCGTGCAGCGGCGCGCCGTCCAGCGCCTTGTTAGCCTCCTCCACGAAGGCGGCGCGGCTGGCCGGGTCCGACAAATCGGCCGGGATGTGGTGGGTCCAGTTGGGATCGCGCCGGCAATGGTCCGGCACCTCCTCGCGCGAGCAGGAGATCACGCGCCAGCCTTCGTTGCTGAACCGGGTGACGGTGGCGTGTCCGATACCCCGGCTGGCGCCGGTGAGAATGACGACTTTGCGGTGCGGCATGGGGGCTGCGCTTCACGAATGATTGCGGTCGGCGGGGAAAGCGGACGCCCTGGGATCGACCTTGGGGTTACGGATGCGGGAGCCGGGTGCTCCCCCTCCTCCGGTGGTCCACCGCCTGCGGCGATCCTAACTGGCGCCGCCCCGCCTGTCATCCGCCAGCATGCCGGGCGCCTGCTCGCCGTCCGACGAGCCTGAACCCGGCGCGACTGAACGACGCAATCGCCGGCTTTGTCCATTGACGTTGCGCCCGGCAGCGCCAACCTTGGCGCAATCCCCGCACCGACGGAGCCAGCCCTTGCCGCGCCAGCCCTTCCGTCCCGTCACCACCGTTCCGCGCCGCCGCTTCGCCCTGCTGACGATCGCGGCGCTGCTCCTGAGCGCTCCCACCGCTTGGGCCACGGAGGCCAAGGCCGAGGACGCCGCGCGCATCGGCTGCGTGCCCCCCGGCGTCTGGGCGGACGGCACCGGAACGGCGGTGGAGCCGGTGCCGCTGCTGCGCCGGATCGCCGAGGCGCCCGTGGTCCTGCTGGGGGAACAGCATGACAAGCCGGACCATCACCGCTGGCAGCTCCACACCCTGGCAGGGCTCCATGCGCTGAACCCCGATCTGGCGATCGGGATGGAGATGGTGCCGCGCCGGCTGCAGCCGGTGCTCGACCGCTGGGTGGCGGGAGAGCTGACGGAAAGCGAGTTGCTGAAGGAGACGGACTGGCGCGCGGTCTGGGGCTTCGACCCGCAATTCTATCTGCCGATCCTGCAGTTCGCCCGTCTGCACCGGCTGCCGGTGGTGGCGCTGAATGTCGAACGCTCGCTGGTCAGCCGCACCGCCCGCAACGGCTGGGCCGCCATCCCGGAGACGGACCGCGAGGGCGTCGGCACGCCCGCCCCTCCGACGGAGGAATACCGCAAGCGCCTGAACGAGACGCTGGCGGCGCACGACCGCTCGGAAGCCCGCGCCGCCGCGCCCGACGATGCCTCCAACAAGGCGGCCCAGCGCTTCATCGAGGCGCAGGGCGTCTGGGACCGCGCGATGGCGGAGAAGATCGCCGAGACCCGCCGCGCGACAGGCCGCAGCGTGATCGGCATCCTGGGGGAGGGGCATGTCGCCCGGCGGGATGGCGTGCCGCACCAGCTGGCCGATCTCGGCGTCGGCGACGCCGCCGTGCTGTTGCCCTGGGATGTCGACCGCGATTGCGATGAACTGGACGGCCGCATCGCCGATGCAGTCTTCGGCCTGGGGCCGGAGCGGGAGGATGCCGAACCGCAACGGCCGAAGCTGGGTGTGCAACTCGATCCCGCGCCGGAAGGCATCACGGTTGGGGCAGTCAGCAGCGGCAGCGTGGCGGCGGCGGCGGGACTGCGCACCGGCGACCGCATCCTGGTCGCCGCGGGAATGCCGGTGCGTGCACCAGCCGATCTCGTCGCGGTGATCCGCCGTCAGGCGCCGGGCACCTGGCTGCCGCTCACCATCCGGCGCGACGGGGCGGAGCAGGAACTGGTGGCGAAGTTCCCGATGGAGGGGAGGTAAGGGCGAGATTGTCGCCTGCTACAGCATCTTCTCCCACCGCGCCAGCGCATCGGGCGTGGGATTGACCGCCGGCGCGCAGTCGGAGCGGCCGAGCCGCTCATGATGCTCGCGCAGGGCCCAGACGACGGTGGGGAAGGCAAGCTCGCTCCAGGGAATGTCCTTCCAGGCGAACAGGCCGACCTCCAGGCTCTCCGGGCCGGGCTCCACGTCGGGGGACAGCAGGCGGGCGCGGAAGATCATCTGGACCTGGCTGATGCGCGGGATGTCGTATATCGCCAGCAGATGGTCGATGTCGATGCGCGCCCGCGCCTCTTCCCAGGCTTCGCGGGCGGCGCCCTCGCGGGTGCTTTCGCGCTCTTCCATATAGCCGGCGGGCAGGGTCCAGAAGCCCTTGCGCGGTTCGATGGCGCGGCGGCAGAGCAGGATGCGGCCATCCTCCCAGGTCGCCACCGCCCCCACCACGATCAGCGGGTTCTGATAGGCGATATAGCCGCAGTCCGGGCACATCAGCCGCTCGCGATCCTCGCCGGGCGGGATGCCGCGGACGCGCGGGCCGCCGCAGTTCGGGCCGCAGTCGGAGGAATTGTCGTCGGGAATCGTATCGTCTGGCATGGCCACCGATATGGCGCCGCACCCTTCGCCGGGCAAGCGGAGAAAGCGCCAGCCGGGCCGCTGCGGCGCTGCGCCCGTTCGCGGCCTGTTCCAATTCGCGATTCGTTCCGATAGGCTGTGCCCGTCTCAGTGGTGGGGCCTGTGGTGAAGGAATTCGGGGTGACGCAGTTCCTGGTGAACGGGATGGTGATTGACGGCCCGTCGCTGGCCGCCGGGCTGGTGGCCGGGCTGCTGCTGGGCGCCGCCGTCGCCTGGGCCGTGATGCGCGCTGCCGCCGGCCGGGCGGAAGCCGCCGCCGCCGCCCTGCATGCGGAGTTCGCCACCCGTCTCGACCTCGCTGAACGGACCGAGGACGATCTGCGCGAGGAGATCGAGGCGCGCGACCACCAGATCGCCCGCCTGCATGGCGAGGTCGCCGATGCCCGCGAACGCCACGCCCAGCTGTCCACCCGGCTGGAGGCGGAGCGGACCGCCGCGGCGGAGAAGATGGCGCTGCTGGAGCGCGCCCAGGCGGCGCTGGCCGACAGCTTCAAGGCCCTGTCGGCGGAGGCGCTGCACCAGAACAACCGCAGCTTCCTCGATCTGGCGCGGGAGACGCTGACCGGCTTCCAGGAGCAGGCGAAGGGCGACCTGGACAAGCGCCAGACCGCCATCGCCGCCATCGTCGACCCGGTGCGCCAGTCGCTGGAAGCGATGGACCGCCAGATCCGCGAACTGGAAAGCACGCGGGCCGGCGCCTATGAAGGGTTGAAACAGCAGGTGCTGTCGCTGGTCGAAACCCAGACCCAGCTGCGGGCGGAGACCGGCAACCTCGTCCGTGCGCTGCGCACCCCGGCGGCGCGTGGACGCTGGGGCGAAATCCAGCTGCGCCGGGTCTGCGAGATGGCGGGGATGCTCGACCATTGCGACTTCGTCGAGCAGGTGTCGGTCGACAGCGGCCGGCTGCGCCCCGACCTGATCGTCACGCTGCCCGGCGGCAAGACCATCGTGGTCGATGCCAAGACGCCGCTGGAAGGCTATCTGGACGGCATCCAGGCGGTGGAGGAGGCGGGGCGGCGCGACGGCATGGTCCGCCATGCCCGCCATGTGCGCGAGCATATGAAGCAGCTCGGTACCAAGGGCTATTGGGACCAGTTCGACGACAGCCCGGAATTCGTCGTGCTGTTCCTGCCCGGCGAGAACTTCTTCTCCGCGGCGCTGGAGCAGGATCCGGCGCTGATCGAGGCCGGCATCGACCACCGCGTCATCCTGGCCACCCCGACCACCCTGATCGCGCTTCTGCGCGCCGTCGCCTATGGCTGGCGGCAGGAGCGGCTGGCCGACAATGCCCGCGAAATCAGCGCGCTGGGTGCCGAGCTGTACAAACGGCTGTCCGACCTGGGCGGCCATATGGAAAAGCTGGGCGGGCAGTTGGACAAGGCCGTCGGCTGCTACAACAGCGCGGTCGGCACGCTGGAATCGAGGGTGCTGGTCAGCGCCCGCCGCTTCCGCGACCTGCACGCCGCGCCAGAGGGGGCGGAGATGCCGTTGCTGGAACCGCTGGACCACAGCCCGCGCCGTCTGCAGTCGGTCGAACTGCGCGCCGTGCCGCCGGTGGAAACCACCGCCGCCGATTGAGGCGCGTACGGCCGGGTGATGCGGCATTTCGCCCCAGTGGTGACGGCGCCCGGCGGCAGCTCATCGACGCTGCGGTGCGGCAGCGGGCGTGCTATCCATGCGGCGTTACCGCCCTTCGACCTCATGGAACCCACCGATGTCGGACCAGACCGCGACCGACCAGACCGTCCGCTGCGACCGCTGCGCCCACCGCTATCCCGCCGCCGAGGATGGGTGCCCGCGCTGTCGTTCGATTCGCCGCACCAATGCCGTGATCGTGGCCCTGCTGGTGATGCTGGTGATTCTTGCCCTGGCCGGTTGGGTCGGCACCTTGGTCTTGGCGTGAGCCGATATCCGGCACCTTGGTTTGTCCTTGCGCAGACTCTGCACAATCCGCGTGCAGAGCGCTCAATGAAACATCATTTCCGTTTTACCCGATAATCGAGCAAGTTTTTTGCTTGTCACATTAGGTTTATTTTGAGAAGCAACCCTGTGCCGTCGTCTTTGCGCAGGGGTTGCAACATGCTGAAGAACCTCCGGATTGCCGCGCTTACCAATCTGTTCGGGGTGGTGGTCACGCTCGGTTTCCTGGCGGTGGTCGTCACCAGCGCGCTGGCGATCCGCGAGTTGAAGGTGGGTGGGCCGATCTACCAGCGCATCGTGCTGGGCAAGGACCTGATCGCCGACATCCTGCCGCCGCCGGAATATGTGATCGAAGCCTATCTGGAGGCGACGCTGGCGATGAATGACCCGGCGTCGGTCGAACAGCGCCGCGCGCGGCTGGCGCAGCTGCGCAAGGATTACGACGAACGGCACGCATATTGGCTGAAGGAAAGCTTCGAGCCGGCGCTGCTCGACCAGCTGACCCGGACGTCCCACGCCCCGGTGATGCGCTTCTGGAGCGAGATCGAGTTGAAGTTCCTGCCGGCGCTGGCCCGCAAGGACGAGGCGGCGGCGCGCGCGTCCTACGCCGCGATCGCCGAGGCCTATGCCGCTCACCGCGCCGTCGTCGACCGGATCGTCGAGGACACCACCCGCTACAACAGCGAGACGGAGGTCTATGCCGCCGGCCGCGAGAGCCTGTTCATGACGGCGGTGTGGGGCGTGTCGGCCGTGGTGCTGGCGGTCGTGGTGCTGGGTGTGCTTGGCATCCGGCGGCGGGTGGTGCGGCCGGTGGGCGAACTGACGGTGGCGATGCGGACCCTGGCCCAGGGCAACCTCGCCGTTGCCATTCCCGGCGCCGACCGCGGCGACGAGGTGGGGGCGATGGCCCAGGCGCTCAACGTCTTCAAGGAGAATGCCGAGGAGGCCGAACGCCTGCGCCGCCTGCGCGACGAGGAGCGCGAACGGTCGGAGCGCGAGAAGCAGGCGGCCCTGCTGCGCATGGCCGAAACGGTGGAGACCGAGGCGTCGAACGCCGTCGATGTGGTCGCCAACCAGACCAGCCAGATGGCCGGCAACGCCACCCGCATGGCCGAATCGGCCCGTGCGGTCAGCGACAACAGCCAGAATGTCGCCGCCGCCGCCACCCAGGCGCTGTCGAACGCCCAGACCGTGGCCGCGGCATCGGAGCAGCTCAGCGCCTCCATCCGCGAGATCGCGACCCAGATCGGCACCGCCACCACGATGACCGGCGATGCCGTCGGCGCGTCGGTCCGGGCGGAGGAGACCATCCAGCGTCTGGCCGAGGCCGTGACCCGCATCGGCGAGGTGACCGACCTCATCAACGACGTCGCCGGCCAGACCAACCTGCTGGCGCTGAACGCCACCATCGAAGCGGCGCGGGCCGGCGAGGCGGGCAAGGGCTTCGCCGTGGTGGCGAGCGAGGTGAAGCAGTTGGCCGGCCAGACCGCGCGGGCGACCGAGGAGATCGAAAGCCAGATCGCCGCCATCCAGGCGACCACGGCGGAGGCGGTGAACGCCGTGCGCGCCATCGCCGAGCGGGTGCGCGGCGTCGAAACGGTGTCGGCCACCGTCGCCGCCGCCATCGAGGAGCAGGAGGCGGCGACCGGCGAGATCGCCCGCAATGTCGTCCAGACCTCCAACGCCGCGCAGGAGGTGGCGACCCGCATCGCCGCCGTGTCGGAGGAGGCGACGGCCACCGGCGAGCGGGCCAGCGAGGTCAATGCGCTGTCCACCCGCGTCGCCACCAGCATCGACCAGCTCCGCCGCGTCCTGATCGAGGCGATCCGCACGGCGACGCCGGAGGTGAACCGTCGCGTCGCCCCGCGCTACCCGCTGAACCGCCCCGGCCGGCTGACGGTTGGCGGGCGCGATTTGCCGGTGACGGTCGACAACGCCTCGGAAGGAGGCGCCCAGCTGAGCGGGCTGCCGCAGGAGGCCTGGAGCGGATTGGTGGGGAGCGCATTGGCCGAAGGAACCGCGTTGCGTGTCGCGCTGCCGGGGCTGGAGCCCGTGCCTGCCGTCGTGCGCGCGCTGGAGCGCGGCGGTGCCGGACGCCTGCATGTCACCTTCACCCTGGTCGGGGCCGAGCGCGACCGGTTCGCGGCGCAGTTCGGCCGCAGTGTCGCCGGGCTGGTGCCGATGGAGCGCGCGGCCTGAGCGGCTGGTCCGCCACAGGACAAGAAAAGCCTTAAGTATGACAGGGATTTCATGACGACGGGCGGGGGCGCGGGTCCAGAATGGCCTTGGTTCCAGGGCCCCCCGCCCATGCTGAAAGCCCGTCTGCCATGGTCGACACCACAGCCTGTCCCTATTGCGGGTCCGATTACGGGCATGGTCCCGACGACTGCCCGCTGTGCCGCTCCGCCCGACGCAAGGACCTGATCGTGCGATGCGTCATCGGGCTGATGTTCCTGATCCCGATCCTGACGCTGTTCGCCACCATCCTGCTGGACAACGGCATGGGGAAGATGCTGTCGATGGATTGAAGGCGTGTGGGGATCGAGTGGAGAGCGGCGGGCGCCTACAGGTGGCCGGTCCGCGCCGACTGTTCCAGCGCCTTGATGTGCGACAGGCCGGGCAGGATCTCCGACTTCACGAACTCCATGCGGCGGTTGGGGCCGCCGCCGCCGCGGGCGAAACGGTGCTTCCACAGGTTCATCTTCACCGCCAGGCCGCACAGCACCCCGCCGATAGTGACGTGGTGGGACGAGATCAATTCGCGGATCGACCGGAAGGTGTCGGCGTTGATGTCGCTCCAAAAATCCTTGGAGCGGTTGTCGAAGCTCTCGAACCGGCCGGTGATGGAGGTCGAGATGTCGGTCAGGTCGCGGGCGATGTCGTCGAGCATCCTGATCTGGCGCGGGTCGCGCTTGACCTCGGCGGAGCTGCGGATTTCGCCCATCCAGCCGACGAAGCGCTGCACCTCCGGCACGATCTCGTCCAGGCATTTGCGGAAATAGGCCAGCGACAGGAAGACGTCGCCGTATTCCTCCAGGAACTGCGGGATCTCGCCCAGGCCGATGTCCAGCCGGTCGGCCATCATGCGCAGGTTGCGCAGGGCCTCGTCCCGGTTGGGATTGGCGAACAGCTGGATGATGTCGGTCACATCGGCGACCTGCAACTCCTCCGTGCCATAGACATATTCCATCAGCGGCCGGGTGAAGACCCGCATGTAGCTGGTCAGCTCGGCCTTCTTGCGGTCGGACAGGGTCAGCGATTCGACGTTGTTGACGTCGATGTTCAGCCTCCGCAGCTCGATCCGCGAGGAATAGACGTCGAAGCTGGAAGCGGCGCCGATCTTCTCCAGCTTCACCAGATCGCGTTCGATCTCGTCCTTGTAGGATTCGAAATAGGCGGGGATGTGGCGGGGGGAGACTTGCCCGCTGCCGGTCTGGGCATCGCGGAACATCTCCACCACCGTCTGCAGGCGGACATTCTTGATCAGGCGCGCATGCTGCAGGCCGGGCGTTTCCAATGGGATCGCCGACAAGGGCAGGATGTGAAGGGAATCGCGCGCCTCGTCATCCCAGGCCCTGCGCTTTTCCGTGTCGGGAGCGGATTTCGCGTCCGCCGCCGTTTCGCTTGCCCCGCCGTCCAACCGACCGTCCCCCACTGCCTCTTCGCGTCTCGTCTCGGCGATTATCGCAGAGCGCACCTTACAACAGGAGTTAGGGCTGACAAGGATCGAGATGTGGCGATCGAGATGTGGCCGATTGCAGAGCAACCGGCCGGGGGCGCCCGCCGATGGCGGCGGCGCCCCGGCCAGACGGGTCAATGGACGCTGACCGGTTCCATGTCGTTCTGCACGATGGCGGCGAAGGCCAGATCGCGGTCGGCCACCACGCTCAGCGGCGTGCCGTCGGCGGCGTGGATGGCGAAGGCGGCGGTTCCGTCCATCTCGACCGGACGGACATAGGCGACGTCGCCCAGGCCGAAGCTGGCGAAATCCTGCGGCGACAGCTGGCGCAGCTGGGTGTGGGTATCGTTCATCATGATCGTGGTCTCCCGGCGGCTCCCCGTCATGGGCGGCCGCGCGTGCAGAGTGTCGGGGGTAGAGTGTCGGAGAACAGGGGTGAAGGCCGTGACCTGGATCAGACTTTCTGGCGATCAGACTTTCCGGCGATCAGTCGTCCCGGCCATCGGCGGACACGTCGATGGTGCGGGGCATCGCGCCGCCGGGGGCCTTCTTCGGCTGCTCGATCTTGATGGTGCGGACCTTCGGCTCCGGCATTGGGCGGGTCAGGTCGATGTTGAGCAGCCCGTTGTCGAGCGAGCAGCCCACCACCTCGATCCCCTCGGCCAGGACGAAGCTGCGCTGGAACTGCCGCGCGGCGATGCCGCGGTGCAGGTAGACGCGCGACTTGTCGTCGGTCTGGCGGCCGCGGATGACCAGCTGGTTGTCCTCGATCTGGACCGACAGGTCATCGGAGGTGAAGCCGGCCACGGCGAGCGTGATGCGCAGGCCGTCGTCGCCGATCTGCTCGATGTTGTAGGGGGGATAGCCTTCGGCCGAATTCTTGGCGATCCGGTCGAGCGTCCGCTCGAACTGGTCGAAGCCAAGCAGCAGCGGGCTGTTGAAGAGCGAAAGGCGAGTCGTCACGACGCATCCTCCTCACGACGGGAGCGAGTTGCGAAAGATGGGCCCGTTTCCGGCGCCCGGCGGGTCGGCGGCCCAGCATCGGCCGGCACCGCCATGCCTATAGATTGGGAGAGCCGAGGTCGCGGTCAAGAACCCTGTGAGCCTCAGGAATGGTTAAGAATTTCAGGCGCCTCGCCGAGCGCCACCGCCACCGCGTCGGCGATGGCCAGACAGGAGGTCAGACCGGGCGATTCGATGCCGAACAGGTTGACCAGACCGTCCACCCCATGGGTGTCCGGCCCCTGGATCAGGAAGTCGGCCTGCGGTTGCCCCGGCCCGCTCAGCTTCGGCCGCACGCCGGAATAGGCCGGCACCAGCGCGCCGTCCGGCAGACCCGGCCAATAGGCGCGCACCGCGCCGTAGAAGGAGTCGGCACGGGCGGGATCGACGGCGTAATCAACGCTGCCCTCCATATCGCCCAGCCATTCCACGTCGGGACCGAACCGGGCCTGTCCGGCGAGGTCCAGCGTCAGGTGCACGCCCAGCCCGCCCTCCACCGGCACCGGATAGACCAGCCGCGAGAAGGGGGAGCGGCCGGCGGCCAGCGCATAGTAGTTGCCCTTCGCCAGCACGCGCGGCGGCACATGGACGGCGTCCAGACCCTCCAGCCCGCGCGCCACGCCCCAGGCGCCCAAGCCCCCGGCGTTGACCAGGGTGGAGCAGGCGATGCGCATCGGCTCCGCCCCGCCGACCTCCAGTTCGAAGCCGGTGGCGGTGCGGTGCGAGCGCGTCAGCGGGCTCAGCAGCGCCAGCATCGCCCCGGCCTCCTCCGCGTCGCCCAGCAGGGCCAGCATCAGCCCGTGGCTGTCGATGATGCCGGTGGAGGGCGACAGCAGGGCGCCGACGGTGCGCAGGTTGGGCTCCCATGCCCGTGCGGTGGCGGCGTCGATCTCGGTCAGGTCGGTGACGCCGTTGGCGGCGGCCTGGGCGCGGATCGCCGCCAGCTTGGGCAACTGGTTCTCCTCCGTCGCGACGATCAGCTTGCCGACGCGGCGATGCTCGACCCCATGGGCGGCGCAATAGTCATAGAGCGCGTCGCGGCCGGGCACGCACAGCCGGGCGCGCAGGCTGCCGGTGGGGTAATAGATTCCGGCATGGATGACCTCGGAGTTGCGCGAGCTGGTGCCGGTGCCGATGGCGTCCGCCGCCTCCAGCACGATCACCTCGCGCCCGGCCCGTGCCAGCCGCCGCGCCACCGCCAGCCCGACCACGCCCGCCCCGACGACCACGCACTCCACCCGTTCCATCGCGCCATTCCTGCCTGCAGCTTGCGGTGCCGGGAAAGGGAGCGCAAAAGGATGGGAGGGCGCAAGAAGTTCCGGATATGCCGTCGGGCTTGACTCGGCGGCGCCAATGGGTATTGTGCGCGCCTTCACCTCCTGGGAAAGCGGGCGCGCGCAATCTTTGACGCCCCGTCCGCCGCCTGTAACAGGGCGGATGGAACTACCGGGACAACATCAACTCGTGTCCAACGAGGCCTGAGAGTTATGAGCAAGCGTCAAGAGTCCAAGTACAAGATCGACCGCCGCCTTGGCGTCAACCTGTGGGGCCGTGCCAAGAGCCCGCTGAACAAGCGCGAGTATGGCCCGGGCCAGCATGGCCAGCGCCGCAAGAAGCCGTCGGACTACGGTCTGCAGCTGATGGCCAAGCAGAAGCTGAAGGGCTATTACGGCAACATCGGCGAGAAGCAGTTCCGCCGTATCTATGCCGAGGCCGTCCGCCGCAAGGGCGACACCGGCGAGAACCTGGTCGGCCTGCTGGAGCGCCGTCTGGACGCGGTGGTCTACCGCATGAAGTTCGCGCCGACCCCGTTCGCCGCGCGTCAGCTGATCAACCACGGCCACATCCTGGTCAACGGCCGCCGCCTGAACATCGCGTCGGCCCGCATCAAGGACAACGACACCGTCGAGGTGCGCGCCAAGTCCAAGCAGATGGCGCTGATCCTGGAAGCCTCCGCTTCCGGCGAGCGTGACATCCCCGATTACCTGGAAGTCGACAGCAGCGCGCTGAAGGGCCGCTTCGTCCGCGCCCCGCTGCTGGCCGACGTTCCGTACCCGGTCCAGATGGAACCGAACCTGGTCATCGAGTTCTACTCGCGCTGATCGGTCGGCTCCCGCCGAACGCGAAAGGCCGCTCCCTCGGGAGCGGCCTTTTTGCTTTTCAGCTGGTCGCCTGCCAATGCGGTTCCTCCCGCATGCAGTGCTATTTCCGCCGCGTCAGCAGCAGCGCCGTCAGGTCGTCGTCGATGGGGCCGGTCGCGTTCAGGTCGCCGAGCAGGCCGGACAGCAGGGCGGCGTCGTCCGGCTCCTGCAGTCGGCGGGCGAACAGGGTGGCGAGGCCGTATTCGTCCAGAACCTCGTGGCTGTCCTCGCCGCCGATCGGGATCTCGATGGCGGCGTCGGAGTAGAGGAACAGGCGGGCGCCGGGCGGCATCGGCATCAGGCGGCTGTCGTAGCTGGCCGACGCCAGCAGGCCGAGCGGCAGGCCGCTGCCGTCGCCCAACCGCGGCGCCTCGTCGCCGGGATGCCACATCATTGGCGCCGTCGATCCGGCCGAGGCATAGTGGAACAGGCCGGCCGCCGGGTCGATCACGCCGGTCAGCATCGTCGCGAACTGGCCGCAGGGCAGCAGCCCGCACAGCCGGCGGTTCACGGCGGCCAGGAACTCCGCCGGGCTCAACTCCGTGCTGCCGATCTGGCGGCAGATGGCGTCCAGCCGGAAGGTGTTCAGCGCCGCACCGACGCCATGGCCGGAGAAATCAACCAGATAGATTGCCACCCGGCCATCCGGCAGCCGATTGATTCCCCAGAAATCGCCGCCCAGCTCTGACGAGGGGGCGAAATGGGTATGGATGGCGATGCCGGTCGCCGCCTCCAGCTCCGCCAGCCGGTCGGGGCCGGGCAGCATCCGGGCCTGCATGGCACGGGCCAGCTCCAGCTCGGCTTCCGTGCGGCCGTGATACTGCTGCAGGTCGCGCAGCATGGTGCGCTTGCGCAGATGGATGCGGACGCGGGCCAGCAGTTCCACCGCGTTGATCGGCTTGGTGACATAGTCGGTCGCCCCGGCGGCGAAGGCGCGGGCGCGATCCTCCGCCCGGTTCAGGCTTGACTGCACCAGGACCGGCAGCGATTTCCAGCGCGGATCGGCGCGCAGGCGCCGGCACATCTCGAACCCGTCCATCTGCGGCATCATCAGGTCGAGCAGCACGAGGTCGGGCTTGAACCGCTCGATCCGGACCAGGGCGTCGTGCCCGTCCTCCGCCTGTTCGATCAGGGTGATGCCGCCGCGTTCCAGCAATGCCAGCAGCAGATGGCGGTTGATGCGGTTGTCGTCGACGACCAGCACACGGGCGCCGGCCAGCCCGTCGAAGGCATCGCGCGTCTCTATCGGCAGCAGTCCGGGTGGCGGGGAACCGGTCATGGCGCCGTCTCCCGCTCGATCCACAGCAAGGTGTGGTCGTCGCCGCTGGCCTGGCCCAGGGCAAAGCCCAGCGAGCGGACCACCGCGTCGAAACCCTCGCCTTCCGCCACCGCGCGGGCGATCATCCAGCCAAGCCCGATTCCGGTCCCGCCGGCGTCCAGCGCTTCCAGCACCGCGACGGAGTAAAGCGCCAGCACGCCGCCGCGCGGCAGCTCCATCATTTCGCTGCGATAGCGGGTGCCGGGGGCGATGCCGATCGGCAGGCCGGTGGCCAGGCCGAAATGCGGCCCGCCGTCATCATCCAGGATCATCGGCGGGGCGCCGTCGGCCGAGGCGTGGATGAAGCGGCCGGCCCCGCCGTCCACCACCCCATAGGTCATGGTCGCCTTTTCCCCCGCTGCCAGAAGCCCGGCGGCGCGGTCGTTCAGCGCGGTCAGCAGGCCGGCGGCATCATGGCCGTGGATGGGCCCCAGCTCCTGCAGAAGGGTATGCAGGCGGAAGGCGTTCAGCGCCGCCGAAACCCCGCGGCCGGCGACATTCAGCAGATAGACGCCGAAGCGCCCTCCGCCGAGCGGCAGGAGCCCCCACAGGTCGCCGCCGAGATGGGGGGAGATCGCGCTGTGGGCCCGCAGGCGGCAGCCGGCGGCGGCGGCCACCGCGTCGCATTGCGCCGGGGTCGGCAGCAGGTGCTCATGCATCGACCGGGCGATGGACAGTTCCGCCTCCACCCGCGCCCGATAGGCCTGCAGGCGGCGGATCAGCACCCGGTCTTCCAGATGGATGCGCACGCGGGCCAGCAGTTCGGTGCGCTCCAGCGGCTTCGACACCAGATCCGTGGTGCCGGCGGCGAAGGCGCGGTTGCGGTCCTCGCCGGACGACAGCGCGGTCTGCACCAGGATCGGCAGGTCGGCGGTCTCCGGCATGGCGCGCAGGCGGCGGCAGACCTCGAACCCGTCCATTCCCGGCATCATGATGTCGAGGATCAGCAGGTCGGGGAGAGCGGCCTCGATCATCGCCAGAGCCTCCAGCCCGCTTGCGGCGAAGGAGACCCTGCGGAAGCCGGCTTCGGCCAGGAAGGCGCCGATCAGGGTGCGGTTGAAGGCGGTGTCGTCCACCACCAGGATCGGGCAATCGAGAATGGTGCAGTCGGGTTCCTGGCAGTCGCAGGCACGGCCGTCCGGTCGCTGCGGATCGGCAAACCCGTCCGGCGCCGCCGACACGGCCGCGCAGCCGGGGCTATGCCATCCCGCCGCGGTCACAGCCGGAACCTCAGGCGGATGCTGCGGCCGCCATTTCCGATCTCCAGCTCTTCGGCGATGTTGCCGATCAGGTCGAGGCCGCGGCCGGAGGCGCCGGAACTGATGCGCGGGCCGGGGGTGAAGCCGGCGCCTTCGTCGGTGACCTCCACCGTCGCCAGCGCGCGGTCATTCTGCGTCGGTCCATTCTGCGTCGGGCCATCTTCCGCAGGATCGATCCGCAACGCGATGATGATGCGCCGGGCGGCCAGGGTCGGGTCGGCCAGACGATCGCCCAGGTCGCGGGAAAAGCGTTCCAGTTCCTGCGCGCTCAGCTCCTTCATGCCGGCGACGCCCAGGTTGCCATGGACCAGCGCGTTGCTGACCGCCTCGTGCAGGGCCAGCTCCAGATCGTCGCGGCGGTCCCCGTCCAGCCGATGGCGCGCGTTCAGCGCGGCCAGCAGCCGCCCGCCGAGTTGGAGATCATGGGCGGTCGCGGTGGTCAGGTTGAGGTAGAGGTCGTTGCCCGTCGCTTCGGCGAGCAGCGGGACCAGCCCGGCGGCATCGCTGCCGTCCGGCGGCTCGATCCAGGCGGCGACCGGGGGAAGCCACAGCTCGTCGGCATCGCTGCCGGGGTCCGCTCCGGTCAGCAGGACAGCCAGCGCCGCCGGCCCGGCGGGCTCTGCAACCGGGGCCAGACCCAGAGCCTGAGCCAGCCGCCCAAGCCGTTCGGCCGGCATCCCCGGAGCCGCGAGGCCGGCGAAGCGGGTGCGGCATCCGACCGTCCCGGCCGCGCCCCGGGCCGCGCTGTCGGCCGCGCTCTGGGTCGTCCCGTCGCTCACCGGGATCAGTCCTCCATCGGAACGATCTTGGCGATCTGCGCCACGGTCAGCACCCGCTTCACCTGACCGGCGGCGCCCCGCAGAACGAATTGCTTGGCAGCGCGGTCCATCTCCTCCCGCGCGATCAGCAGCATGCCGATGCCGGCGGAATCGACGAACTCCAGCGACGACAGGTCGAGCACCTGGCGCTTGAGCTTGTTCTGCCCCATCTCGCCGATCAGGGTCCGCAACTTTGCATGGTCGTTGAATGTCAGGCGGCCGCGCAGGCGGACGACCGCCTCCTGATCGCGCACTTCTATGCCGTAATCCATGGCCCCGTCTTTCCGGAAAAGTGGTTCACTGTACAGGCGGCGGGCGCACCGCGCTAGAAGAGTTCAATATCACCGCCGGGGCCGCCTCCCCCTGCGGCATTGAGGTCGAGCACGCCGTTCTCGTCCAGCGCGGTGCCTTCCAGCAGCAATTTGCGGACGAAGCGCTCGCGCATCTCGCTGAGCGTGAATCGGCCCATCAGCTGGTTCAGCCATTCCTCCGGCTCCCGCGCGCCGATGCCGGCGGGCACCTGGGCGCGGATTTGGGTTTCCAGCTCTCCCAGCCCGGCGCCCATGATGGCGAGGCTGTCGTTGATCGCCTCGATCCGCTGCTTGGTCAGGTCCTGGAACTGCATGCCGGTGATGACATGGGCGATGGTGGCGGACATGTCGGACGACACCGATGCAGCCGTTTCCAGCACCGACTGGAAATGGTTGGTCTGCGCCACCAGGCTGTCCATCGTCTTGTCGACGCGCTCCTTGGCCAGCATCTGCGGCGACATGTCGGTGTTGGCGATCTGGCGCAGGATGTCATGGCCGTTGCGGACGCCCTTCACCACGGCGGTGACCTTGCTGCGCATGCGCTCGGCCAACTCGCCGGTGGAGCGGGAGAGGTGCCGCACCTCCTGCGCCACCACGGCGAAGGTGCGCCCGGCCTCGCCGGCGCGGCTGGCTTCGATGGTGGCGTTCAGCGCCAGGAAGTTGGTCTGGCGGTTGATGCCGTCGATGTCGCCGATCGACTTCTCCAGCTCGGCCACATCCTTCTGCACGTCGTCCAGCAGATAGACCATGCTCATGGCGTGGCGGGACAGGGTGACGATGTTGGTCACCATGTCGGTGATGACGTCCTGCATGCCGACGACCAGCGTGTCGAGCGGCACCCGTTCGCCGTCGATGTCGACCGACCCGGCCATGGCGACTATCTGGGCCACCCGCTCCGACTGTTCCAGCGCCTTCTGGGCCAGCTCGCGGAAACGGTCCGACAGGTCGAGGGTGGAAGCCTCCACATGGTTCGAGGTGCGCGTCAGTTCGCCCTGCACGACGTCAAGCGTGCGGCGCTGCACATCGGCGAAGCCGAGCCATGTCGACAGAAGCTCCGCAGTGACCGCGACCTTGGCGTTTCCGCCCTGGGAGTTGTCCGGCGTCGCGGGCACGGCATCGGTGGAAGCGGGGGTAAACATACTGGTGCTCCTTGGAAACTCTGCCCGGGGAAAACTTGCCCGGATGCCCGGTCGGATCAGGCGGTGCGGGGGCGCTCGCCGACGGCGTCGAAGGCGCGCAGCATTTCGGCGGGGATTTGGCCGAGCGGCAGTTCGACCGCGACCGCGCCGGCCTCCTTGGCGGCCCGCGGCATGCCATAGACGACGCAGCTCGATTCCTGCTCGCCGATGGTGAAGGCGCCGGCATCGAACATGGCTTTCATGCCGATGGCGCCGTCGCGGCCCATGCCGGACAGGATGACGCCGACCGCATTGCCGCCTGCCGCCTTGGCGACGGAGGC
Source organism: Azospirillum oryzae (assembly GCF_008364795.1). GTDB lineage: Bacteria > Pseudomonadota > Alphaproteobacteria > Azospirillales > Azospirillaceae > Azospirillum > Azospirillum oryzae. The sequence continues at coordinate 405,303 of NZ_VTTM01000002.1, forward strand.
GAACAGCACGTCGACCGACGGCCGGTGGCCGCTGACCGCGGGGGTGTCCTGGATGTGGCAGACGAAGCCGGCGGTGTCGCGGACGATGGCGAGATGGCGGTCTCCGGGGGCGATCAGCACCTGCCCCTGGGCCGGCCGGTCGCCATGGGCGGCCACCCGGACGGTGGGCGCCGACAGCCGGTCCAGCCGCGCCGCGAAGCTGGGCACGTAGCTCGGCCCCATATGCTGGGTGATGACGATGGGCGGGCAATCGGCCGGCATGGCGGCCAGCACGTCGCGGATGCGCTCCACCCCGCCGGTCGAGGCGCCGATGGCGATCAGCCGCTTCCCCGACCCGGCGCGGCGCGGCGTCGGCAGGACGCCGTGCGCGGCGGCCGGACGGCGCATGGTCAGGCGCGCGGTGGCGGCGACGCGGATCTTGGAGACCAGTTCCATCGCCGTCGCCTCGAACCCGTGCCCGTCGGAGCCGCCGGGCTTGGCGACGCAGTCCACCGCCCCCAGTTCCAGCGCGCGGATGGCGGCGTCGGAGCCCTCGCGGGTCAGGGAGGAGACCATGATGACCGGCGTCGGCCGCAAGGTCATGATCTTCTCCAGGAAGGACAGCCCGTCCATCTTCGGCATCTCGACGTCCAGGGTGATGACGTCGGGGTTGGTGGCCTTGATGACCTCGCGCGCCTCGAAGGGGTCGCGGGCGACGCCGGCGACCTCCATCCCCGCCTCCCGGCTCAGGATGTCCTTCAGCATTTCGCGCATCAGGGCGCTGTCGTCGACGATGACGACACGGATCGGTCTGGGCATCGGTCAGCTCCCTCCCGGATCGGCGGGCGCGAACAGTTCGACCTCGCCTTCCTCGGGGGTCTGGCTCAGGTGGGTGATGAAGCGACGTTCGCGGGTGACGGTATCGGCCGCCGCCTCCGGCCGCAGCAGGCGCCGCAGCGCCCGGCCGCTGTGGGGGAAGTAATGCAGCCGCCGGGCGGAGCCGCCGCCCAGATCCTGGCCCGCCAGCATCAGCCCTTCCGTCCGCACGTAATCCAGGGCGAAACGGCCGTTCAGCCCGCCGATGTCGTAGCTCGACTCGATGACCCGGCCGCCGCCGAACAGCTTGACCTGCAGGCGCCGGCGTTCGGCCCCCGCCGCCAGCAGCGCGTTGATCAGCCGCTCCATCGCCACCGAGCCGTAGCGCGCGGCGACGCCGGCCCCCTCCAGTTCGCTCGCCGGCAGGTCGGGCAGCATGAAATGGTTCATGCCGCCGACGCCGCGCACCGGGTCGTGGATGCAGGCCGCCACGCAGGACCCCAGCGTCGTCGCGATCATCAGGTCGGGCCGGTTGCTGACCGCCTGCTGGCCCAGTGCGATCTTGACGGTGTCGACCTTGAATTCCTGGTTGAAGTAGCGCCCGCTGCCCAGACGGCGGGGGGATACGGCATGTGTGGAGTCGTGTCGGGGGAGGGGGGCGGCGTTCATCGCTCAGTCCCTCCGGTAGATCGTCGGACCGGCCTGCCGGAACAGGTTCGACACGCCATACAGGCTCTCCGAATGGCCAAGGAACAGATATCCGCCGGGGCGGAGCATCCGGGCGAAGTTTTCTATCACCTGCATCCGGCCGCGGCGGTCGAAATAGATCAGCACGTTGCGGCAAAAGATCGCGTCGAAGGGGCCGGACATCGGCCAATGTTCCAGCAGGTTCAGCGGCTTGACGGTGACGAGGCGCTTCAGTTCCTCGCCCATCGCCACCGCCGGTTCGCCGTCCAGCCTCGTGTCCTGGGTGAAGCGCTGGCGGATCTGTGGCGGGATGCCGGTGGCGCCCGACAGCGGATAGATGCCGCGCCGGGCGGTGTCCACCATGTGGGTGTCGATGTCGGTGGCGAGGATGCGGGCGTCCCAGCGGCGCAGATCGGCGCCCATGGTGGAGACCAGAACCATCGCCATGGTGTAGGGCTCCGGCCCCGACGAACAGCCGGCCGACCACAGCCGCAGGCGCGGCTTCGATTGATGGGCGTTCAGGTCCCGCACCTCCGGCAGGACGGTGGAGGCGAGGAAGTCGAAATGGTGCGATTCGCGGTAGAAGCTGGTCAGGTTGGTGGTCAGCGCATTGACCAGGAAGCCGATCTCGTCCGCCACCTCGTCGCTCTGCAGCAGGGCGCAGTAAACGTCGAAATCGGGCAGGCGCAACTCGCGCAGGCGCCGCGCCAGCCGGGCATAGACCATCTCGGCCTTGTGCGGGGCCAGCGCGATGCCGGCCAGCTGATAGAGCAGCCCGGCGATCAGGTCGAAATGGTGCCGCTCGAACCGGAACTCGCGCGCACCGCCGAAGACCGCGGCCGGTGGGGCGGCCGGTGTGGCGGCGGGGGAGCGCCGCAGCGTCGCGGGTTCGGTCGACAAGGCGGGCGAGCGGTCGGTCATCGCGGCACCGGTGGCGTCCTCAGGCGGACTTCAGGGAGGCGGACTGGCGGGAGGCGGACTGGCGGTCCAGGGTGAAGAAGGTCATCTGGCGGCGCAACTGGTCGGCCTGCTCCTCCAGCGAGCGGGCGGCGGCGGTGCTTTCCTCCACCAGGGCGGCGTTCTTCTGGGTCATCTCGTCCATCTGGGCGATGGCGATGTTGACCTCGTCCAGGCCGGACGCCTGCTCGGCGGTCGCCCGCGCGATCTCCGACACCAGATCTGCGACGCGGCCGATGCCCGACACGATCTCGGTCAGGGAGCTGCCGGCGGAGCGCACGAGGTCGACGCCGTCGCGCACCTGCCCGCCGCTGTCCATGATCAGCGCCTTGATCTCCTTCGACGCCTGGGCGGAACGCTGGGCGAGCTGCCGCACCTCCTGCGCCACCACGGCGAAGCCGCGCCCGGCGTCGCCGGCCCGCGCCGCCTCCACCGCCGCGTTCAAGGCCAGCAGGTTGGTCTGGAAGGCGATCTCGTCGATCACCCCGATGATGTCGGAGATCTTCTGCGACGACTGTTCGATCCGGCGCATCGCCTCCACCGCGCTGGTCGCCACGTCGCCGCCGCGCGAGGCCGCGCTGCGCGCCTCGGTGGCATAGCCGTTGACCTGCTGGGCGTTGTCGGCATTGGAGCGCACGGTGGCGGCGAGCTGTTCCATGCTGGCCGCGGTCTCCTCCAGCGAGGAGGCCTGCTGTTCGGTCCGTTCCGACAGATCCAGGCTGCCTTCCGCCACCTCGCGGCTGGCGACGGCGATGGAGCCGGCGGCCTGGTCGATGCGCTGGACGATCTCCGACAGGCGGGCGACCGTGCCGTTGAAATCGTCCTTCAGCCGCTGGAACACGCCTTCGTACTGCTTGTCGATGCGGCGGGTCAGGTCGCCCTGCGACAGCGCCTCCAGCACCGAGGCGAGTTCCTCGGTGACGGCGGCGATGTTCTCGGACAGCCGGTTGATGCCCTCGCTGACCAGCCGGAAGAAGCCGCTCTTGCCGTCCAGCGCGATGCGGTGGGTGAAGTCGCCGCGCACGGCATTCTCCACCATGGAACCGATCTCCGCCTCGATCGCCAGCTCCTCGGTCAGGTCGCGCCATTCGATGACGGTGCCCAGCCTCTCGCCCTGGCGGCTGACCACCGGGTTGGCGATGACCTGGAAGGTGCGGCCGCCGGTCTTGGCCCAGCCGCGGTGGGTCTGGGTCAGGTCGGCCAGCAGGCGGCGCTGGTGGCTGGGGTCGCGGTGGAAGACGTCGAAGTTGCGGCCGACCAGCGCGTTCGGGTCGAAGCCGGGCAGCGAGACGCGCAGATCCGCCTCGGCATGGCGGAACATCGCCATGATCGAATCGTTGGCGTAGAGGATGCGGCCGTCGACGTCCGCCATCATGATGTTGGCCGACACCCGTTCCAGCGCGATGCGGGAGCGCAGGGCCTCCACCGCCTCGTCCTTGAAGGCCGCGACGGCGCGGGCCATGTCGCCCAGCTCGTCCTGCTGGCCGGTGTGGGGGACGCTGACCGACAGCTTGCCTTCGGTCAGGTCGGCCATCACCCGGCGGATGCCGGTGACCGGCCCGATGATCGAGGCGGCGATGCGGTTGGCGGCGACGATGCCGATCACCAGCGACAGCAGCCCAAGACCCAGCGTCAGACGGATGGTGAAGGTGGCCTCGGTCTCGGCCTCGGCCTCCGTCACCTTGGCGCTGGCGGCGATGGACGCGACGATGGCGTCGATGGCGCGGTTGATCGCGGCGGCGGCGGCGGCGAGGTCGTCGGTCAGCCGCTTCGCCTCGTCGTTGGCGGCCATCGCGTCGCGGAAGGCGGCACGGTAATCGGCGGCGCGGGCGTCGATCTCGCGCAGGGCCGCCAGCAGGCCGCCATTGCTGCGGACCATGGACGACAGCCGGGCGATGCTTTCGCTCATCGCCTTGCCCACCGCCTCGACCTGCGCCGCGGCGGCGGCGTCGCGCAGGCCGATGGCGCGGTTGGCCTGGAAGCGGGTCATCAGCCAGCGGTTCTCCACCTCCTGCACACCGAAGGCGAAGTCCTTGTCGCCCGACGTCTCGGCGGCGGACACGATGTCCTCCAGCCGCTTGGTCACCTGGGCGCCCAGCGGGTCCATGCGCTCGTGCAGCAGGCTGTCGGCCCGTTCGCGCACGGCGCGCACCGCCTCGAACCGCTCATGGTAGGCGGTGTGCAGGCTGCCCAGTTCGGCGAAGGCGGCGGCCTGGGGCGAGCCCTTCAACTTGGCCTGCCGGGCCGCCATCGCCTGGTCGAACTCGCCGCGCAGGACGCGCAGCCGGTCCAGCGCCTCGGTCGAGCCGATGTTGATGTACTCGCGGGTCTGCAGCCGTTCGGCGGCCAGACGGCTTTCCAGGTCCTTGGCGAAGACGGCGAGGTCGCCCGACGCGATGACGCCGTCGACGCGGCGGTTCAGCCCGTCCAGCCCGTAGATGCCGGTGCCGGACTGGGCGGCGATCAGCACCAGCAGCAGGCCGAAGGCCAGCCACAGCCGCTTGGCGATGCGCATGTTGCTGAGGAAGGTGCCGGCCTTGGCGATCGTACCGTCGGTGGCCATCGGTGACGTTCCCTCTTTTTATTGTTTCTCGTTGCGGCTGGCCTACCGGAGGCTCGGCAGCCTGCCGCGGTCAGGTCGATTCCAGGGCGGCGCGAGGCATGGCGTCCTGATCGACATGCTCGCCCGCGAACAGCTTGCCCACATTCAGCAGGGTCACCATGCGGTTCTCGGCGGTGTAGAGGCCGCTGAGATACTCGGCGTCGATCAGCCCGCTGTCGACGTCGGGCGGCGGCTTGATCGCGTCATGGCCGATGGCCAGGATGTCGGAAATCGCGTCGACCAGGATGCCGCGCGTGCGCTCGCCCACCTGCATCACCACCACGACATGGCGCTTCGTCACCTGGGTCAGGCCGCCGCCGAAGCGGGCGCGCAGGTCGAAGATCGGGATGATGATGCCGCGCAGGTTGATGACGCCACGGACATAGTCGGGGAGATTCGGCAGGCGGCTTTCCGGCGTCCAGCCGCGGATTTCGCGCACGGCCAGGATGTTGACGCCATATTCCTCGCTGCCGACCGTGAAGGTCACATATTGCTCCTCCGTCCCGTTGGCGGCGGAGCCTGCGGCCGAAAGGTCGGTGCGGGAGCTGACGGGGGCGATTGCGGTGGAACTGCTCATCGCTGGGCCTCAAACCGTTTGGCGTTGACGCTGGGCGGACCTGTCCGCGGGGGCGGGCAGGGACGGGGGAGGGGTGGTGGCGGACGGGCCGGCGGGATCGCTGCCGGGGCCGTGGCGGCTCATTTCGCGCAGGCCCGCCACGTCCAGGATCAGGGCGACCCGGCCGTCGCCCAGGATGGTGGCGGCGGCGACGCCGTCCAGCCGGCGGAAGTTGGCTTCCAGGCTCTTGATGACGACCTGCTGCTGTCCCAGCACCTCGTCCACCACCAGGCCGAGGCGGGAGCCGTCCTCCGTCTCCACCAGCACGACCAGCCCCCTGGTGGCGTCGTCGATGGCCTTGGGGATGCCGAACAGCCGGTGCAGGTGGACCAGCCGCACATATTCGCCGCGCGCCATCATGACGTCGCATTTGTTGACCAGCCCATGCAGGTCGGCGGGCTTTGGCCGCAGGCTTTCCACGATGTTGGTCAGCGGCAGGACGAAACGCTCCTCCCCCACCGAGATCACCATGCCGTCCAGCACCGCCAGCGTCAGCGGCAGCGACAGGACGAAGCGCGAGCCCTCGCCCGGCGTCGAATAGACGCCGATGCGCCCGCCCAGGCTGGTGATGTTCCGCCGCACCACATCCATGCCGACACCGCGGCCGGACAGGTTCGACACCTGATCGGCGGTGGAGAAGCCGGGCAGGAAGATCAGGTTGTCGATCTCCTCGTCCGACAGGCTGGCTCCCGGCTGGACCAGCCCCTTCTCGATCGCCTTGGACAGCACCTTGGCGCGGTTGATGCCGCGGCCGTCGTCGGTCACCTCGATCACGATGCGGCCGGACCGGTGGGCGGCCGACAGATGCACGGTGCCGGCGCGCGGCTTGCCGATGCGCTCCCGCTCGTCGGGGCCTTCCAGCCCATGGTCGATGGAGTTGCGGATCATGTGGGTCAGCGGATCGACGAGGTTCTCCACCACCGTCTTGTCGACCTCCGTCGTCTCGCCCGAGGTGACCAGCATCACCTCCTTGCCGGTCATGGCGGCGCATTCACGCACCAGCCGCGGCATTCGCGAGAAGACGCTGGAGACGGGCTGGGCGCGGATCGACATCACGCTTTCGCGCAGTTCGCGGGTGTGCTGGGCGAGGCCTTCCAGACCTTCCAGCAGTTCCTGGAACTGGCCGGGCGGCAGGTCGCGCAGATGCTCTGCGATCATCGCCTGGGTGATGACCATCTCGCCGACCATGTTGACCAGCCGGTCGATCTTGTCGAGGTCGACGCGGATGGTGTGGGTGGTCGGCCCGGTATGGTCGCCGCCGCCGGTGCCGCCATTTGCCCGCTTGGCGCCGTCGCCGGGCTTCGCCGAGCCCGAAGTGGTGGCGGCCGGGGTCGCCGGCGGGGGTGGGGGAACGGCCGGTTCCGGCAGGTTGGCGGCGGTCGGGACGGGAGCCGCTTGAGGTGCCGGGGCGGGTTCCGCCGGCGCAATGATCGCGGGTGGCGGGGCTTCGGCGCTGATGCGGATGTCGCAGTCGTCGGCGACGAATTCGAACACGTCGTCGATCCGGGCGCGGTCGACCTGCGGGTCGGCCAGCAGCGTCACCGTCCAGGACAGGTGCAGCAGTTCGGCGTCGAGGTCGCGCAGCGACGGCAACTGGTCCAGATGGCAGACCACCTCCGCCTCGCCCAGCCGACGCAGGGCGCGCAGCATGTAGGTCGGTTCGTTGCCCGACAGCAGCAGTTCGGCCTTCGGGCGGAAGACGATGGTCCAGCGGACCTTGCCCTCCGGGACCGGGCCGGATGGCGCGGCGGTCGGGGGATCGTCGCGGGCGGCCTGGATGGCGGCCAGGGCGTCGCCGAAGATGCCGGCCTCGTCATCCTCGTCGTCGGGATAGAGCGTGGCGGGGGGCGGCGCTGCGGGCCCTTTCTCCGCCGCCGGCGCTTCGGCCTTGCCCAGGAAGCGGCGGAGCGCGGCGACGGTGTCGTCGGTGGTGCCGGCCGGCGCCTCCGTCTCGTCGGAGGCATGGGACAGCAGGCGCGCCAGCAGGTCGTTGGCGCGGATCAGCGTGTCGACCAGTTCGGTGGTGACCGGAATCTCGGCGTTGCGCACGCCGTCCATCACCGTTTCGAATTCATGGGCGAAGGCAACGAGATCGTTGAATCCGAAGGCGCCGCCGCCGCCCTTGATCGAATGGACGGCGCGGAAGATCGCGTTCACCTCGTCCATGTCGACCTCGCCGGGGGCGAGGCGCAGCAGCCCGGCCTCGGCGATGGCCAGCAATTCGGCGCTCTCGTCGAAGTAGGTCTGCTTGAAGCGGCTGAGATCGTCCACGGCTGTACCCCTTCCTTCGCTGACGGCTCGCGGTCAGCCGCAGACCTTCTGCACCACCGACACCAGCTTGTCGGGGTTGAAGGGCTTCACGATCCAGCCGGTGGCGCCGGCGGCGCGGCCCTCGGCCTTCTTGCTTTCGTCCGCTTCGGTGGTCAGCATCAGGATCGGCAGGGTGCGGTGGGCCGGAATGGCGCGCAGCCTGCGGATCAGGGTCAGCCCATCCATCACCGGCATGTTCAGGTCGGTGATGACCAGATCGACCTTGGTGGTGGCGATGGCGCTCATCGCCTGCTGGCCGTCGGCGGCCTCCACCACCTCATAGCCGGCACCGCGCAGGGTGAAGGACACCATGTCGCGCATGGTCCGCGAGTCATCCACCGTCATCACTTTCTTCTTCACGCACGCCTCCACTGCTTCAGCCAGCCGGCCAGCCCCAGATCCTCGCAGGCATCGGCGAGGACCTCCGACGGGCGCAGAATGGCGAAGGAATTTCCCTGTTCCGCCGCATCGCGGGCGGCGACGACCAGCGCCTGGACGCAGGCGACGCTGATGCGTTCCACCGCGTCCGCCTGGACGCCGACGTCCGCCGACGCCTTGAAGGCGGCGCGCAGGCTGTCGAGCAGAGGTTGCGCCATGGGCAAATCGAGGTCGCTCGGCAGGCCCAGGCGAATGCGCCCGTCATCCTCCTCCGTCCACTTGATCAGCGACACGCCACCCCTCCGTCCAATGCCGGCCCGCTCCTGCGCACTCCGGTTGCAGGAGCGACGTTGCCAGAAGGCGTCTCAAGGATTCGTTAAGCGGAAGTGGTGGACGGACCGGGCGTCGGGGGGAAGTTGGGGATAACCGCAGTCAAAATTGGGACATGCTGACGGAACCGGTGCAGGGGTATGCGGATCAGCCCTTTGCCCGCGCGATCAGTGGACGGAATTCCGCCAGCACCGATTCGTAGACCGGCCGTTTGAAGGCGACGATCAGGTCCGGCAATTCCTCGGCATCGATCCATTTCCAGGCGTCGAATTCCGGATGATCGGTGTCGAGCCGGATGTCGGTCTCGGTTCCCGTGAAGCGGGCCAGCATCCACATCTGCTCCTGCCCGCGCCAGCGGCCCTTCCACACCTTGCCCAGCAGGTCGTCGGGAAGGTCGTAACGGTGAGGGGCGGCGGTCATGGCGATGAACTCCGCCTTGGCGGTGCCGATCTCCTCCTCCAACTCGCGGAAGGCGGCGCTGCGGGCGTCCTCGCCGTCGTCGACGCCGCCCTGGGGCATCTGCCAGTCGGCCTCCGACCCGCAGCGCCGGGCGACGAACACCTCGCCGCGGTCGTTCAGCAGCATGATGCCGACGCAGGGGCGGTAGGGCAGGGCGTCACGGTCGATGGAGGCGGTCATGCCGGGAGAACTCCGTTGGGGTCAGGTCTTGGTGATGAAGAAATAGACGGTCATGCCCGCCCCAACCAGGATCACCATCTTGCGCAGGACCGGCGGCGGGATGTGGCGGGCGACCGACGCGCCGGCATAGCCGCCGGCCATGGCGGCGACCAGCATGACCAGCGCCTCCGGCCAATAGACCGCTCCGCCGGCGACGAAGGCCGCCACGGCGACGGCATTCAGGCAGCCGGAGACCAGCGACTTCAGCCCGTTCATGGCGTGCAGGTCGGTCAGGCCGAAGACGCCGAGCGTTGCCAGGATCAGGATGCCGATGCCGCCGCCGAAATAGCCGCCATAGACGGCGATCAGGAACTGCACCGCCAGCACCGTGCCGTGGCCGATGGTGACGTTGCGGCGGATCCAGGCCGACGCGGTCGGGCCGATGGCGAACAGCAGCGTCGCGAACAGCAGAAGCCAGGGAACGATGATCTCGAAGGTCTTTTGCGGCGTCCACAGCAGCAGCAGGGCGCCCAGCAGCCCGCCCACCAGGCTGATGCCGAGGAAGGAGGGCAGGTGGATGTCGCGGATGCGGCCCAGTTCCCGCCGATAGCCGAAGGCGCTGGCCAGCGCGCCGGGCGACACCGCGACGGTGCTGGTGGCGTTGGCGTTCAGCGGCGGCACCCCGGCCATGATCAGCGCCGGAAAGGTCAGGAAGCTGCCGCCCCCGGCCACGGCGTTCAGCACGCCCGCGAAAAAGGCGGAGACGATCAGCAGGAGCGTCAGCATGTCACCTTACCCGAAACCCAGCCCGGCCATGGAACGGCGCGTTGCGTTTTGCACACGCCCGCCCATACCGCAACGCCGAAGTCCCACAACCGCGCGGCTTTCGCAACCCCGAACAATTCGTTAAGGTCGTCGTCCCTTCAACGGATAGAGTGTCTGGAGACCTCCATGTCCGCCCTGCTCGACACCACCGACGCCCTGCACGACCAGATGATCGCCCTCGGCCGCGCCGCCCGCGCCGCCGCGGCCGCGCTGGCGACCGTGCCAGGACCGTCGAAGGACCGGGCGCTGAGGGCGGCGGCGGCGGCCATCCGCGCCCGCGCGTCCGAGATCAAGGCCGCGAATGCCGAGGACATGGCGAACGCCCGCGACCTGTCCGGCCCGATGCGCGAACGGCTGATGCTGGACGACACGCGCATCGAGGCGATGGCCAAGGGGCTGGAGGACATCGCCGACTTCCCCGATCCCATCGGCGGCGTGCTGGCGGAATGGACGCGGCCCAACGGCCTGCGCATCCAGCGTGTCCGCGTGCCGCTGGGCGTCGTCGGCATCATCTATGAAAGCCGGCCCAACGTGACGGCAGATGCCGGCGGCATCTGCCTGAAGTCGGGCAACGCCGCCATCCTGCGCGGCGGGTCGGAGAGCATCCGCTCGTCCCGCGCCATCGCCGACTGCCTGGTGCAGGGACTGCGCGAAGCGGGGCTGCCGGAGGCGGCGATCCAGCTGGTGCCGACCACCGACCGCGCCGCCGTCGGCCACATGCTGACGATGCGCGACCACATCGACGTCATCATCCCGCGAGGCGGCAAGTCGCTGATCCAGCGCATCGCCGACGAGAGCCGGGTGCCGGTCATCAAGCATCTCGACGGCAACTGCCATGTCTATGTCGATGCCGGCGCCGATCTGGAGAAGGCGCGCAAGGTGGTGCTGAACGCCAAGATGCGCCGCACCTCCATCTGCGGCGCCGCCGAGACGCTGCTGGTCGACCGCGCCATCGCCGACAAGGCGCTGCCGGTGCTGGTGAAGGACCTGCTGGATGCCGGCTGCGCCGTGCGCGGCGACGCGGCGGCCCAGGCCGTCGACCCGCGGGTGACGGCGGTGGCGCCGGAGGATTGGGACACCGAGTATCTCGACGCCATCATCGCCTGCGGCGTGGTGGACGGGGTGGATGCGGCAATCGACCACATCAACGCCCACAGCTCCCACCACACCGAATCGATCCTGACCGAGGATCCGGCGGCGGCGGAGCGGTTCCTGTCGCGGGTGGACAGCGGCATCGTGCTGTGGAACGCCTCGACCCAGTTCGCCGACGGCGGCGAGTTCGGCATGGGGGCGGAGATCGGCATTTCCACCGACAAGTTCCACGCCCGCGGCCCGGTGGGCGCCGAGCAGCTGACCAGCTACAAGTATGTCGTGCGCGGCGATGGCCAGACGCGACCGTAAGGATAAGGCCCCCCACCTCTATTCCGGCCCGCTCTATGCCGGCCTCGCCGTCGGCATTCTCGGCGGGTCGTTCAATCCGGCCCATGCCGGGCACCGGCACATCAGCGTGTTCGCGCTGAAGGCGTTGGGGCTCGACCGCGTCTGGTGGATGGTCAGCCCGCAGAACCCGCTGAAGTCGGCGTCCGGCATGGCTTCGCTGTCCGACCGGATGGCGGAGGCGCGGGCGGTCGCCGCCCATCCGCGGATCGAGGTGACGGCGATCGAGACCGCGCTCGGCACCCGCTTCACCGCCGACACGCTGGTCAAGCTTCAGCGCCGCTTTCCCCGAACACGCTTCGTTTGGTTGATGGGGGCGGACAATTTGCGACAAATTCCGCGCTGGAAGCATTGGAATCGAATCTTCGACTCGGTGGCCGTTGCGGTTTTCGCCCGTCCAACCTATTCTCTTGGTGCGTTGAGCGGCAAGGCCGCCCAACGCTACACCCGTCGACGGGTGTCGGTGTCGGGGGTCAAAGGGCTGGCACGCCGCAGGCGGCCGGCCTGGGCGTTCTTACGCAACCCCTTGCACCCGGCCTCGGCGACGGCGATCCGGCAGGCACGGGCCGCCGGGTCGTGAAACCGTTGCAAGAGGTTGGAGCCATCACCACGCACACCGAAACGGCCGCGACCGCTCCGCGGCCAGCCGCCGTTCCCCAGATCCTGGAACCGCAGGACCTGAAGGCGCTCATTCAGGCGTCGCTCGACGCCGATCAGGCGGATGACGTCACCGTCATCGATCTCGCCGGGAAAACCACCTTCGCCGATTACATGATCGTGGCGTCGGGCCGCAACACGCGGCACATCGCCGCCATGGCGATGAAGCTGGCCGAAAAGCTGAAGCAGGCCGGCGTCCGCGGCGTCGAGATGGAAGGCATGGCCCAGTGCGACTGGGTGCTGGTCGATGCCGGCGACGTGATCGTCCACCTGTTCAAGCCGGAAGTCCGGACCTTCTACAACATCGAGAAGATGTGGGGTCTGGAACTGCCGACGCCGTCGGGCACGGCGCGGCTGAGCGCCTGACGGGCCAAGGGCGGAAACGAGAGCGGAACGAGGGCGGAGGGCCGCATCATGCGTCTGTGGCTCGCCGCCGTCGGGCGGTCGCGGGGTGGACCCACTCGTGACCTGTTCGACGAGTATGTCGGACGGCTCGGGTGGCCCTTCACCCTGAAGGAGGTCGAGGTGAAGAAGCGCCTCTCCTCCGAAGAATTGAAACGGCAGGAGGCGGAGCTGCTGCTCGCCGCCGTGCCGGCCGGCGCCATCGTGGTGGCGCTCGACGAACGCGGCAAGGCGCTGCCCAGCGAAACCTTCGCCGCCAAGATCGGTGACTGGCGCGACCGCGGCGCCGGCGACCTCGCCTTCCTGATCGGCGGTGCCGACGGCCATGGCGACGCGGTGCGGGCGCGGGCCGACTTCCTGCTCGCCTTCGGGCCGATGACCTGGCCCCACATGCTGGTGCGCGGCATGCTTGCGGAGCAACTCTATCGCGCCCAACAAATTCTTGCCGGTCACCCCTATCACAGATCCTGATTCCCAGCGTCGCATCCGGCGCGCGGAAAAGCGCCGGAGCCCAGAGCCTAAAAAGCCAAACACAAAACTCCGAGACCACAACCTTTCGAGAAAGGTAAGCGCGATGACCGAGACCAACCGACCCCGCCCTGTCGTCCTCTGCATTCTGGACGGCTGGGGCTATCGCGAGGAGCGGTCCGACAACGCGATTGCGCTGGGCGACACCCCGAACTGGGACCGCCTGTGGTCGGCCGAGCCGATGGCCTTCCTCGACGCCAGCGAGGAGGAGGTCGGCCTGCCCAAGGGCCAGATGGGCAACTCCGAGGTCGGGCACATGAATCTCGGCGCCGGACGGGTCGTCATGCAGGACCTCGTGATGATCGACCACGCCATCGTCGAGGGCGAGCTTGAGCGCAACGCCGCGCTGAACGATCTGGTCAAGGCGATGCACAAGACCGGCGGGCGCGTCCATCTGATGGGTCTGCTGTCGCCGGGCGGCGTCCATTCGCACCAGGACCACATCGCGGCGCTGGCCGGCGTGCTGTCGCGCGAGGGCGTGCCGGTGGCGGTCCATGCCTTCACCGACGGCCGCGACGTGCCGCCGCAGAGCGCCAAGGATCAGGTGGCCGAGTTCATGGCCGACGTCTTCGAGCTGCCGGGCGTCGAGGTGGCGACCGTCATCGGCCGCTACTACGCCATGGACCGCGACAAGCGCTGGGACCGCGTCGCCAAGGCCTATGCCGCGATGACCAGGGCGGAGGGCGAGCGCGCCGCCGACCCGATCCAGGCGATCGAGCAGAGCTATGCCGCCGACAAGCATGACGAGTTCATCCTGCCGACGGTGATTGGCGACTATGCCGGCATGAAGGACGGCGACGCCATCCTGATGGCGAATTTCCGCGCCGACCGCGCCCGCGAGATTCTGGCCGCCTATGTCGATCCGGCTTTCGACGGCTTCCCGGTGGATGGCGCGCCGAAGCTGGCCGCCGCCGTCGGCATGGTCGAATATTCGTCGGCGCTGGCCAAGCTGATGACAACCATCTTTCCGCCGAAATCTCTCACCAAGGTGCTGGGCGAGGTGGTTTCCGAGGCCGGAATGAAGCAGCTGCGCATCGCCGAGACGGAGAAGTACCCGCACGTCACCTTCTTCTTCAACGGCGGCGAGGAGCGGGTCTATGAGGGCGAGGACCGCATCCTGGTGCCGTCGCCGAAGGTCGCCACCTACGACCTGCAGCCGGAGATGTCCGCCGCCGAGGTGACCGGCAAGCTGGTCGGCGCCATCGATTCGGGCAAGTACGACCTGATCGTCGTCAACTTCGCCAACCCCGACATGGTCGGCCATAGCGGCATGCTCGACGCCGCCATCAAGGCGGTGCAGGCGGTCGACGGCAGCCTGGGTCAGGTGGAGGCGGCGGTGCGCCGCGCCGGCGGTACCATGCTGGTCACCGCCGATCACGGCAACTGCGAGCTTATGAAGGATCCGGAGACCGGCGGCCCGCACACCGCCCACACGCTGGACAAGGTGCCGCTGATCCTGATCAACGGCCCGGCCGGTGCGCGCATCGAAAGCGGGCGTCTGGCCGACATCGCGCCGACGCTGCTCGACCTGCTGGGCTTGCCGAAGCCGGCCGAGATGACCGGCCGCAACCTGCTGGTCCGCACCGCCGCCCGCGCGGCGGCGGAGTAACGGATGGCGCCGCGTGGTTCTTTCATGCCGTATTCCCCCTCTCCTCCCCGGGGAGAGGGTCGGGGTGAGGGGGACGCGTGGCGTGGAGTTGCGAGTGGATTTAGGCGTAGCTCGGCTTTTAGATTTACATCCCGCACCGCATCCCCCTCACCCAACCCTCTCCCCGGGGGGGAGAGGGTATCCGGGATGGGGGAGGGGTTGGTTAAAGGCTTCGTCGTCATCGCCGGCCTGATTCTCGCCCAGCCGGCGAATGCGCAATCGGAAGCGCCCAAGGACACGCTGAAGCGCGTCGAGCAGCAGCTTCAGACCGGCAAGCAGCGCCAGCAACAGCTGGAACGCCAGTCCCAGGCGCTTCAGACCGAACTCGACGACCTGCGCGGCCGGCTGATCTCATTGGCCGATCAGGCGCGCGGGCAGGAACAGGCACTCGATCAGCTGGAGGACTCGCTCGCCGCGCTGGAGGCGGAGGAGCGCGAACGTTCCGCCGGTCTCGACGCCGAACGGCAGCAGATCGCCACCCTGCTGGCCGCCCTGCAGCGGCTGGCGCGCATCCCGCCGGAAGCGGCGCTGGCCCGGCCGGAAAGCCCGGTCGACACGCTGCGCTCCGCCCTGCTGCTGCGCGATGCGGTGCCGGCGCTGAAGGCGCGGGCCGATGCCTTGGCCCGGGCGCTGACCGCACTGGCCGACACCCGCGGCAAGCTGGTGGACCAGCGGGCGAAGGCGCTGGCGGCGCGGGTGGCGCTGTCGGAAAAGCAGGACGAGATGAACCGCCTGATCGCCCGGCGCGAGGAGCTGTCGCGCCAGACGGAGGAGGAGCGCGTCCAGGTCGGCCAGCGCATGGCGGACCTGTCCGGTCAGGCCACCGACCTGCGCCAGCTGATGGAGCGGGTCGAGGCCGAACGCCGCGCCGCGATCGAGGCCGCCGCCCGCCGCGAAGCCGAACGGCGCGAGGCGGAACGCAAGGAAGCCGCCCGCCGGGAGGCGGAAAAGCGCGAGGCCGAACGCCGCCTTGCCGCGCAGAAGGAAGCGGAGCGCAAGGCGGCCGAACGCAAGCTGGCCGAACTGCGCGCCGCGGAGCAGAAGGTGGCGGAAGAGAAGGCCGCCGAGGAAAAGCGGGCGAAGGACGCAGCTGCCAGGGAAGCAGCGCGCGAGCGGGAGCTGGCCGCCCGCGCTCCCGACGGCCCGCCGGCGGTCGCCGGCATGGTGCTGCCCGCCGCCGGCAAGCTGACCACCCGCTTCGGCGAGGCCGACCGCTTCGGCGCCACCAGCCGCGGCGTGACGGTGCAGACCCGTCCCGGCGCGGCCGTGGTGGCGCCGCGCGGCGGCACGATCGTGTTCGCCGGCCCGTTCAAGGGCTATGGCCTTATCTTGATCGTGGAACACGGCAACGGATATCATAGTTTGATTGCGGGTTTGGGCCGGATCGACACGGCCGTCGGGCGTAAGGTGGCCAGCGGGGAACCGCTGGCGGTCATGCCGTCGGACGGCAATCCGGATCTCTATTTCGAGCTGCGACGAAACGGCCAGCCGATCAACCCGCAACGCGGGTTCGGCGCCCCGGAGGGGAAAGGACAAGGGTAGATGAGGATGATCAAGCGCGCCGCCACGGCGGCTGCTCTGGTGTTTCTGGGCGCCGGCGTCGCCACCGTCACCGCGCAGTCCAGCAATTCGTCGGACACCTACCGGCAGCTGAACCTGTTCGGCGACGTCTTCGAGCGTGTCCGCGCCGAATATGTCGAGCCGGTGACCGATGAACAGCTGATCGAATCGGCGATCAACGGGATGCTGACTTCGCTCGACCCGCATTCCAGCTATCTGAACAAGAAGAGCTTCCAGGACATGCAGGTCCAGACCCGCGGCGAGTTCGGCGGGCTGGGCATCGAGGTGACGATGGAGAACGGTCTGGTGAAGGTCGTTTCGCCCATCGACGACACCCCGGCCTTCCGCGCCGGCCTGCAGCCGGGCGACCTAATCGTCCAGCTGAACGGCGAGGCGGTGATGGGCCTCAGCCTGAACGAGGCGGTGGAGAAGATGCGCGGGCCGGTGGGCAGCGAACTGAAGGTCACCGTCCGCCGCGGCGAGGCGGGGGAACCCTTCACCGTGTCGCTGACCCGCGCCGTCATCAAGGTGCAGTCGGTCCGCTTCCGCACGGAAGGCGACATCGGCTATATCCGCATCACCAGCTTCAACGAGCAGACGCAGAGCGGGCTGGAGAAGGCGATCTCGTCCATCCAGCAGCAGTTGGGCGACAAGCTGAAGGGCTTCGTGCTCGACCTGCGCAACAATCCGGGCGGTCTGCTCGATCAGGCGGTGTCGGTGTCCGATACCTTCCTGGAAAAGGGCGAGATCGTGTCGACCCGCGGCCGCCGGGCGGAGGAGGGCACCCGCTTCAACGCCAAGCCGGGCGATTTGATCAAGGGCCTGCCGATGGTGGTGCTGGTCAACGGCGGTTCGGCCTCGGCCTCGGAAATCGTCGCCGGCGCCCTGCAGGACCACAAGCGCGCGATCATCATGGGCACGCAGAGCTTCGGCAAGGGATCGGTGCAGACCATCATCCCGCTGCCCGGCCATGGCGCCATGCGTCTGACCACGGCGCGCTACTACACGCCGTCGGGCCGTTCGATCCAGCAGCTGGGCATCACCCCGGACATCGAGGTGCATGTCGCCAAGGTGGAGGATCTGGACAAGAACGTCATCCGCCGCCGCGAGGCCGACCTGAAGGGCGCGCTGGTCAACCCCGACGCCTCCAACAAGGCGCCGCGTCCGGCCACCACCAACCCGGCCGCTCCCGGCACGCCGGCTGCTCCCAATCCGGGGGCGCCCGCTCCGGGTCCGGGCGCCGGCGCTGCTCCGGGGGCTGCTCCTGCACCGGGTGCCGCTCCGACCGAGGGGGCGGCGGCGGAAGGGGCCGAGCCGCCCTTCGACTTCCAGCTCGCCCGCGCGCTGGATCTGCTGCGTGGCGTCGCCCTGTTCCAGCAGCGCGCCGCGGCGCGCTGACCGGAGCAACTGACGGTGAAGGCTCCCGCCCTGCTGGGTCGTCTGCGGTTCGATGTCCGGGGTCTGCGCCCCGGACTCGGCTGGCTGCGCCGCTTCCGCCGCAATGGAGGCGATTCGGCGGGACGGCCGCGCAAACCGCTGTCCAAGCCTTTGCTGGCTGCCGTCGCCCTGGTGGCGGTCGCCGGTGGGGGGCTGGCCGGCTGGCTGGCCTTGAACGGCGAGGCGACGCGGGAGGCCTGGCAAGCATCGATTCCGGCGGCGACGGTCGCGGTCTCTCCGCTGCCGCCGCCACCGGTGCCGGAACCCAAGGCCGCCGCACCGGCGGCACCTTTGCCCACCGACGCCGCTCCGCTGCCCCTGCCGGGCGTTCCGGCGGCGGCGGTGACGCTGACCCCGGCGCCAGTGCCGGGGCTGGTGGAGGACAGCCGCAACGGTCCCTTGCCGCGCATCGCCCAGGATGGCCGCAAGCCCTGGCAGGTCTATGCCCGGCCCTTCCCGGCGACGGACAAGCGGCCGCGCATCGCCATCGTCATGTCCGATCTTGGGCTCAGCGGCGTCACCACCGGCAACGCGCTGGCGAAGCTGCCGCCCGGCATCACCCTGGCCTTCCTGCCCTATGCCGAGCGGCTGGACGATTGGGTCGAGCGGGCCCGCTCCAAGGGTCACGAGGTGATGCTGTCGGTGCCGATGGAGCCGCTGAACTACCCGCGTGACGATCCCGGTCCGAATGCGCTGCTGACCATGCTCGGACCCGACCGCAATGTCGAACGGCTGGAATGGTCGCTGGGCAAGGCGGTCGGCTATGTCGGCATCACCAGCACCACCGGCAGCAAATTCACCGCCAACCCGGCGGCGATGCAGCCGGTGATCGACGTGCTGAAGGCGCGCGGTCTGCTGCTGGTCGATTCGCGGGTCAATCCGAAGAGCGTGGCCGGGCCGCTCGCCAATCTGGCCGGCGTGCCGCGGGCGCTGGGCGACCGCGTCATCGATCGCGACCTGTCGCGCGGCGCCATCGATGACCAGCTGCGCGAGTTGGAGGAGCTGGCCAAGACCAACGGCGCCGCCGTCGGTTTCGCCTCTCCCTATCCAACGACGATCGAGCGTCTCAATCTGTGGCTGACCTCGTTGGCCGACCGCGGCATCGCGCTGGCCCCGGCGTCGGCGGTGGTCAACATCCAGAAATAGCGGCCCCAGAAATAGAGGCCCCAGAAATCGAGATTGCGACGGAACCGCCCGATGCGACAACGCGCGTCGGGCGACTTTCCGTGTGCGGCTTGCCTGATTGCGTCCGTTGCGCGAATATCTCGACCGAATTTCGAATTGGTGGAGAGGGCGGATGTATCACCCCGAAGCGCTGGAACCCATCGTCGCCTTCCTGCGCGGGATCGGCATGCAGGTGGAATATGGCGAGGGCGGGCGCGACGGCTTCCTGCCCGGCGTGAACATCCATGCCGGCGCGCTCCATGTCGATCCGGAGACCCTGAAGGGACCGGGCGACCTGCTGCACGAGGCCGGCCACATCATGGTCATGCCGCGCCGGTACTGGCCGTTGCTGAACCGCGACGTGCAGACGGACATCGACGCCATCCTCGCCGACCAGACCGCGCGCGACGGCACCCCCGATCCGATCCTGACCCGTGCCGCCCGCCAGGGCGAGTTCATGTCGCAGGCCTGGTCCTATGCCGTGGTCCAGTATCTGGGCCTGCCGCAGGAATGCCTGTTTTTCCCCGGATCCTACCAATACCACGACTATCAGGGCACCCACCCGATGCATGCTTGGATCGAGCAGGGGACCCATTTCGGCCTGATCAATCTGGCGCAGGCCGGCTTCACCGGCTATGCGGGAATGTTCGCCTGTATGGGCGACAACGGTCTGGCGCCGTTTCCGCAGATGGCAAAGTGGACGTTGGATTGAGGGGGAATCCGGCGAAAACCCCTCACCCGCAAAGCGCATCCCAATCCAGCGCCCCCGGATCCTCCACCAGATGGTCGACGGTGTCGAAGACCACGGCGGGGTGCTGGGGCCAGGCGATGGTCAGCATGCCGGCGGCCTTGGCGCTGCGGGCGCCGGTGGGGCTGTCCTCGATCACCGCGCAGGCTTCCGGGGGCAGGCCCAGCATCTTCGCGGCCAGCAGGTAGGGCTCCGGATGGGGCTTGCCGTTGGCGACGTCCTCGCGGGCGATGCTGAAGCGGAAATGCGGGATCGACATCGCGCGCATGTTGGCGTCGACGATCATGCGCCCGCCGTTCGACACGCAGGCCTGCGCCAGACCGCGGGCGGCAAAGGCCTCCACCAGGGCGAAAGCACCCTCGCGCGGGCGGACCTGATGGACGCTGGCGACATACTGCGCGTTGATCTCGTCGGCCCAGGCGTGCAGGTCGATGGGGAAGGGGCGGCGGGCGTGAAGTGCCGCATAGATCTCGCGGAACGCCACCCCATGCATCGACCGGCAATCCTCGTCGCTCAGCTCATGGCCATAGCCGCGGCAGACCTCGACGGTGATCTGCTGGTGCCAGGGTTCGCTGTCCATCAGCGTGCCGTCGATGTCCCACAGGACGGCACGGATCGGGGTGCGCGACATCACGGTCACCGCACCACCAGATCGTCGCGGTGGATCATCTCGTCGCGCCCCTGATAGCCCAGGATCTCCGGGATCTCGGTGCTCTTGTGGCGCAGGATCCGGCGGGCGTCGTCGGCGCTGTAGGCGACGAGGCCGCGGGCGACCTCGCGCCCCTCCTGGGTGCGGACGATCACCACGTCGCCGCGGTCGAAATCGCCCTGAACGGCGATGACGCCGGCCGGCAGCAGGCTGGCGCCGTGTGACAGGGCGCGCATGGCGCCGTCATCGACCACCAGCACGCCGGTGGCGTTCACATGGCCGGCGATCCAGGCCTTGCGGGCGCTGGTCGGCTCGGCGGAGGGCAGGAACCAGGTGCAGAGCGCGCCGCCATCCTCCGGCCGCTGTTCCAGCGCCGCCAGCGGGTTCATGCGCTTGCCCTTGGCGATGACCATGCGGCAGCCGGCCGACAGGGCGACTCGAGCCGCGGCGATCTTGGTCACCATGCCGCCGCTGCTGTAGCCGGGGGGCGGCTCGCCGGCCATGCCCTCGATCTCCGGCGTCAACTCGCGCACGGTGGGGATATGGCGGGCGTCCGGGTCCTTGCGCGGGTCGGCGGTGTAGAGGCCGTCGATGTCCGACAGCAGAACCAGCGTGTCGGCGCTGACCATCTGCGCCACGCGGGCGGCCAGCCGGTCGTTGTCGCCGAAGCGGATTTCCGCGGTGGCGACCGTGTCGTTCTCGTTGATGACGGGCACGGCGCCCAGCTTCAGCAGCGTGTCGATGGTGTTGCGGGCGTTCAGGTGGCGCCGCCGCTCCTCCGTGTCTTCCAGCGTCACCAGGACCTGGGCGACGGTGACGTCGTGGCGGGCCAGCGTTTCCTGATAGGCGTGGGCGAGGCGAATCTGGCCGGTGGCGGCGGCGGCCTGCTTTTCCTCCAGCTTCAGCGCCCGGCCGACGAGGCCGAGATGCTCGCGCCCGCAGGCGACGGCGCCGGAGGTGACGATCACCACCTCCTGCCCGCGCTTGCGGCAGGCGGCGACGTCGTCGGCCAGCGCGTCGAGCCAAGCCCGGCGGATTTGCCGGGTTTCCCCATCGACCAGAAGGGCCGAGCCGATCTTCACGACCAGCCGGCGGGATTCGAGAAGGGTAGGGGCGTCAAGCGCCATGGCGGGAGGTTCCGTCCGTATCGTCGTCCGAGCCGTCCTCTTCGCCCTCCGGCTCCTCTCCGTCAAGGACTTCGTCCGAGTCGCCGTCCAGCTCTTCGCCGTCCAGCTCCTCACCCTCTTCGAGTTCGCCCTCTTCGAGATCCTCCTCCTCGAAGTCCTCGTCCTCGCCGCCGACCCATTCGCCGGTTTCATCGTCCCACTGCATCCCGCTGTCGTCGGGCAGCTTCTGGCCGACCGGCGGGCGCGGGATGGAACGGGTCGCGGGGGCGTGGATGACCTCGGGTTCTTCCGACTTGGACTCCTTGATGACCGTCAGCAGCCGGTACAGCACCTGCTTCACGCCCTGGCCGGTGGCGCCGGACAGCACCATGACCTCGGCGCCCGATGCCTCCTCCAATGCCGCCTTCTTCTCCTCGATCTCCTCGTCCAGCAGGGCGTCGGCCTTGTTCAGCCCGATGACCTCCGGCTTGTCGGCGAGGTTGCCGCCATAGGCCTCCAGCTCGTTCCGGATCGTGCGGTAGGAGGCGACGACGTCGTCGGCCGTGCCGTCGATCAGGTGCAGCAGGATGCGCGAGCGTTCGACATGGCCGAGGAAACGGTCGCCCAGCCCATGGCCCTCGTGCGCGCCCTCGATCAGGCCGGGGATGTCGGCGATGACGAATTCTTCGTCACCGGCGCGGACGACGCCCAGGTTGGGGGCCAGCGTGGTGAAGGGGTAATCGGCGATCTTCGGCTTGGCCGCCGTGGTGGCGGCCAGGAAGGTCGACTTGCCGGCGTTGGGCAGGCCCAGCAGGCCGGCGTCGGCGATCAGCTTCAGCCGCAGCCACACCCATTGCTCCTGCCCCGGCCAGCCGGGATGGAACTTGCGCGGCGCCCGGTTGGTCGGCGTCTTGAAGTGCGCGTTGCCGTGCCCGCCGTCGCCGCCGCGCAGGAAGACGCGGCGTTGACCGGCCTCGGTCAGGTCGCACAGCACGGTTTCCTGATTCTCGTCGAGGATCTGGGTTCCGACCGGCACGCGCAGGACGACATCCTCGCCGCGCGCGCCGTTGCGGTTGCTGCCCATGCCGTGATGGCCGCGCTGCGCCTTGAAGTGCTGCTTGTAACGGTAGTCGATCAGCGTGTTCAGGCCGTCCGCCGCCTCGATGATCACGTCCCCGCCCCGACCGCCGTCGCCGCCGTCCGGGCCGCCGAACTCGATGAACTTCTCGCGCCGGAACGCGACGGCACCGGGGCCGCCGTCACCGCTCTTCAAGAACACCTTGGCCTGATCGAGAAACTTCATCGGGGAACCTGCCCGTAAACGGAAGGGAAACCGGCGGCGGGACGGCACCGGACTGAAAACGAAAATCGGGGAGCCGGTCGCCCGGTCCCCCGATTTTATCCCACAAGCGTGCAGGCCTGCGACACAGGCCGCGCAACGACCTTAGAGGTTACTCGGCAGCGACGGCCGGAACTTCCTGGTCGTTGGCCGGAACGACGTTCACGAAGGTACGGCCGTTCGAGCTGTGCTTGAAGTAAACCTGGCCATTGGCCATCGCGAACAGGGTATGGTCGCGGCCGATGCCGACGTTCTCGCCCGGGTGGAACTTCGTGCCACGCTGACGGACGATGATGTTGCCGGAGACGACGTTCTCGCCACCGAAACGCTTCACGCCGAGACGGCGACCGGCGGAGTCACGGCCGTTGCGGGACGAGCCGCCTGCCTTTTTGTGTGCCATGGGGTGTTGCTCCTAAACTGAAGATGCGCCTGGAAGCCCGACCGGAGAACCCGGATCAGGCCGCGCCGTTGATGCCGGTGATGCGCAGGACGGTCAGGTCCTGGCGGTGGCCGTTCTTGCGGCGGTAGTTCTGGCGGCGCTTCTTCTTGAAGACGATGATCTTCGGGCCGCGGTCCTGGGCGACGACCTCGGCGACGACCGAGGCGCCGGCCACGGTCGGGGTGCCGATGGTGGTGTTGCCTGCGTCGCCGACCATCAGCACGTCATCGAGCGTGATGGAGGCGCCAGCATCGGCCTCGAGCTTCTCAACACGGATCACGTCGCCATTGGCGACCTTGTACTGCTTGCCGCCGGTGCGGATCACTGCAAACATTGTCGTCACTGCCTATGTCAAAACAAACGGCGGGCTTCTCGCCCACCGTTCGATGCGCAAGCCCGTTCATGGGAGCGACGATCTATACTCAGGAGGGGCCGAGAGTCAACAGGGTTGCGGGCAAAGGCCTTCGCATTTTTCTGCAAAAAAGGCTTGCACGCCCGAAGGCGTTTATATAGGTTCCGCCCACCCCGCCAGACGGGGCAGCGGATGGGTGGCAGAGCGGTTGAATGCACCGCACTCGAAATGCGGCATACCCTCACGGGTATCGGGAGTTCGAATCTCCCCCCATCCGCCATTCTCTCTCTTCTGAGAGAGAGAAGATAGCGGAAAGCGCCAGCCGGACCGGCTAGGCGCTTTTTTCATGGCCGGATGCCGCATCGGCCGGTCGGGTTTCCCCTTTTTCGCCGCGCCGTCGCGTTGGCCGTTCCCCCAGCTGGTTTGTTGGTCATGTCGACGCCAACGCCCAGATAACCAACGCTCAAGATCCCTTTGGTGCGATCCGCCAGGGGTGCGACCGGAGGGGTGCCGCCATGAACACGCTCAGCCGCCGTGATGGATGCCTGCGATTCTCCTACGTCGTCGAGGGCGGCCTGCGCGTCGAAGGCACTCATGATCCGGCGGAGCAGGTGCTGATCCTGAAGGTGACGGCGCCGCGGGGGCGGGTGATCCATATGGATGCGATTCCCTGTGACGATCCCCGGGTCATCCTGGAGGCCTTGCGCGAGTGGGGCGAGCCGCCGGAGGAGGTGCGCGATGCGTTGCCGGCACTGGGCGGCAACGCGATCCTGCTGGAAACGCGGCTTGGCGACTCGGTGCGGGCCTCGGTCCGCCGTCATGGCATGAAGGTGGAGGTCGTCTTCATCGATGCCGACGGGCGGCGTTTGGCGGAGCTGCGTGCCGGCAGCCTCGAAGCGCTCGACGCCAAGGCCGGGGGGCTGCTGCGCCTGTCGCAACGGACCCGCGCGGTGCTCGGCGCCTGGCTGTCGGCCGAACCGCTGTGGCTGGCGGCATTTCTGCTTGGCGGACCATTCCTGGGGGCTTTGCTGATCGGATTCGGGGCGCAGGTGTCGCCGGAGCAGGTGTTGGTCACCGCCTATGCCGGCGCGGCCGGGCTGGTCGCCGCCTACGAACTGATGCGGGCCGGTTACGCGGAGTGGGTGCTGGCGCCCCCGGACAGTTTTCCGCGGCGGTGATGCGGTTCCGTCCGGCCGGTCGATAAAAGGCATTTTATCAGCATTACGGATCTTCCGTTTTGCGGAAAAACAAGAGCCGACGCTGTGGCGACGGCATCGCTGGTCCGACCATCGCCCCGCCCATCCATGGGCCAAACGACTGGGAGGACACCACATGACGCAGGCTCGATTCTGGATTGCCGGCTGTGCGATTTCCCTGCTGTGCGCGGGCACGATTTCCATGGCGTCGGCCGCGGACCCGGCATTGGAAGGGTCCGTGCGCAAGGCGGTCAGTCCTCAGGCCCAGACCTGGCTGACCGATCCGGCGGTGGTCGGGGCGGTGAAGTCGCAGAATGCCAAGCATGCCGGCATCGCCCAGTCCAAGATCGACGAGATGGACGACCAGTGGAAGGCGGCGGCGAAGGCCGGCGGCGCCAACCCGGCCTTCGATGCGGTCTCGTCGAATGCGGTGTCCAAACAGCTGAAGCAGGTCGTGGCGGGAAGCAACGGCCGGATCGTCGAAATCCTGCTGATGGACGACCACGGCCTGAATGTCGGCCAGACCGCCGGAACCTCCGACTTCTGGCAGGGCGACGAGCCCAAATGGCAGAAGGTCTTCACCGGCAACGCCGATCTCTACATGACCGATCCGGAGAAGGACGACAAAAGCGGCGCCATGCTGACCGAAGCCAGCGTTCCGCTGCTGGACCCGGCGGGACAGCAGAAGATCGGCGTGGCGATGATCGTGCTGGATACCGCGAAGCTGGGGCAATAGACGCCGCGAACATCGACTGATCGGCAAAGGAAACGGCGCCCCGGATGGTCCGGGGCGCCGTTCTCATGTCCGCGTCATGCGCGGACGGATCGTGTCAGGCGTGTCAGGCCGCCTGCTGGGTCAGGGCGGGAGTCTCGACCTCCACCGCGCCGCTGCCGGTGGCGGTGACGATCGGAATGCTCCGCGGCTTCATCGCTTCGGGTACCTCGCGCGCCAGCTCGATGTGCAGAAGGCCATTCTGAAGAGACGCGCTGGTCACCTTGATGAAATCGGCCAGCTGAAAGCGGCGCTCGAACGCGCGCCCGGCGATACCCCGGTAGAGGAATTGGCCGGTCGGCTCGTCCTTCTTAGCTTTACCCGTGACGGTCAACGAGTTCTGGTGAGCGATGATGCTGAGGTCGTCGTTCCCAAAGCCGGCGACGGCCATGGTGATCCGATACGAATCCTCGCTCAGCTTTTCGATGTTGTAAGGCGGATAGGATGCAGACTCGTCACCGGTGGTCGCGGTCTCCAGCAGACGCGACAGGCGGTCGAAACCGACGGTGGAACGGAACAGCGGCGAAAGGTCGTAGCTACGCATGACATATCCTCCGAAAGAGCGATACGGCCGTCGAGGACCACGGCATTGGTCGGTCCTCCGAGGGCTGGCCCAAGGGCCGGTTTGATGGCGGACCCCGTATGGGCATCCGCCGGACGAGCGAGAGATAATCGACGCTTTTGCCTGTTCAAGAGGGCGGATCCACAATGACCGGTCAATCCCCGCCTGGGGTTGCCGGGTGCCGCCCGGTCACCAATTGTTAATCAGTTGCGGCAAGGCTCACGCTAGGGCCGTAAGTCCGCAGGAGGGGGCCGACGACCATGACTTCGCACACCTTCTTCTTCAACGGTCCCTATGACGAGACGATGGCCCTCTTGATCGAGGCGCGGAATTACATCGCCTATCATGATGCGGCCGAACACCGGAAGCTGCCGCCGCAGGTGCGTCTTCAGATCTCGTACGAATCCATGCGGGTGACCAGCCGCCTGACCCAGGTGATGGCCTGGCTTCTGGCGCAGAAGGCCGTGCATGCCGGCGAGATGTCGAAGGAGCAGGCGGCGAGCGAGGATTTCGCGCTGTCCGGCGGCGAGATCTGTTCCGATCCCAGCGGCCCCGACAACGAGGAACTGCCGTCCGGCCTGCGCAGCCTGCTGGAGCGCAGCCACAGCCTGTATATGCGCGTCCACCGGCTCGACGCCATGGTCCGCGCCGATGTGGAGCGCGAGGCCGCGGCGGCGGTGGGGTAGCGGTTTCCTGCGGATCATGCGCAAACGAAAAGGGCGTCCGAACCGGTCGGACGCCCTTTTCGCATCGGCAGGATAGAAGTGCGGTAACGCTTACTTCTTGAGGCCGAAGTTCGCGAAGCGCTTGTTGAACTTGGCGATCTGCCCGCCGGTGTCCAGCAGCTTCTGCACACCGGTCCAGGCCGGGTGCGACTTCGGGTCGATGTCGAGGCGCAGCGTGTCGCCCGGCTTGCCCATGGTGGAGCGGGTCGTGAACGAGCTGCCGTCGGTCATGACCACGGTGATCTCGTGATAGTCGGGATGGATGTCAGTCTTCATGGCCGGGGTTCCTGCAAAGCGAGCGGCGTCTATACCAAAACCCCCTCCCCGGCGCAACCCCGGAATCTCGCCTCATTCGGGATGGTCGCGACGCGCTCCACGGCTCTTTTCCGGGCGGTTTCGCCTGTCCGTCGCCTTGTTGGCGTCCCTTTACCGCGCTATATGCCAGCGATCCGCATCAATAACCCCAACAGACAAGCGGGAACCGCGTGGCTCGCCAACCCTCCCCCGACATGATCGCCGCCTCCGCCCGTGGCGAGGCGGATACCCGCCGCCGCGACCTTGGACCGCTACGCCGTCTGGTGCCGTTCCTGCTTCCTTACAAATGGCGGATCCTGGGCGCCATGATGGCGCTGACCGTGGCCGCCGGCACCGTGCTGGGGCTGGGGCAGGGGATGCGGGTGCTGATCGACCAGGGCTTCGCCGGCGGCGACACCTCGCTGCTCGACCGGGCGCTGCTGGTGCTGCTGGGGGTGATCGCGCTGATGGCGGCCTCCACCTATGGCCGCTTCTATCTGGTCAGCTGGATCGGCGAGCGGGTGGTCGCCGACATCCGGCGCGCCGTCTACGACCATGTGCTGACCCTGTCGCCGGGATTCTTCGAGACGACCAAGACCGGCGAGATCCTGTCGCGCCTGACCACCGACACCACGCTGTTGCAGGTGGTGGTCGGCTCGTCGGCTTCCATCGCGCTGCGCAACACGCTGCTGTTCCTGGGCGGCACCGGCATGCTGCTGATCACCTCGCCGAAGCTGACCGGGCTGGTGGCGCTGGTGGTTCCGCTGGTGGTGGCGCCGATCATCTTCTTCGGCCGGCGGGTGCGCAAGCTGTCGCGCGACAGCCAGGACCGCATCGCCGACATCGGATCCTTCGTGGAGGAGACGCTCGCCGCCATCCGCACGGTCCAGGCCTTCACCCACGAGGCCATCGACCGCACCCTGTTCGGCAAGCGGGTGGAGGAGGCATTCGACGTCGCCATCCGCCGCGTGCGGGTGCGGGCGGTGATGACGGTGATCGTCATCGTGCTGGTGTTCGGCGCCGTCGGCATCATTCTGTGGATCGGCGGCCATGACGTGGTGGCCGGGCGGATCACGCCGGGCGAATTGTCGGCCTTCGTCATCTATTCCGTGGTGGTCGCCGGATCGGTCGGCGCCATCAGCGAGGTGATCGGCGACCTGCAGCGCGCCGCCGGCGCGACCGAGCGGCTGTTCAGCCTGCTGTCCGTCGAGTCGGAAATCCGCGCCCCCGCCGTGCCGAAGCCGCTGCCGATTCCGGCGGCGGGTGCGCTGACCTTCGATGCCGTCCGCTTCCATTACCCCTCGCGGCCCGATTGGGCGGCGCTGGAGGGCTTCTCGCTGGCCGTGAAGCCGGGCGAGCGGGTGGCGCTGGTCGGCCCGTCGGGCGCCGGCAAGTCGACGGTGTTCCAGCTTCTGCTGCGCTATTACGACCCGCAGGCCGGTTCGGTGCGGCTCGATGGGGTCGAACTGCGCGATGCCGATCCGGTGGAGGTGCGCCGCCGTCTGGGACTGGTGGCGCAGGACCCGGTGGTCTTCTCGGCCAACGCCTGGGAGAACATCCGCTACGGCCGGCCCGACGCATCGGATACCGAGGTGCGCGCAGCCGCCGAGGCC
This sequence comes from Azospirillum oryzae, assembly GCF_008364795.1. GTDB lineage: Bacteria > Pseudomonadota > Alphaproteobacteria > Azospirillales > Azospirillaceae > Azospirillum > Azospirillum oryzae. The sequence continues at coordinate 434,049 of NZ_VTTM01000002.1, forward strand.
GCCCACGCCCTGGACTTCCTCGATGCGCTGCCGGAGGGGTTCGACACCTTCCTGGGTGAGAAGGGCGTGCGGCTGTCGGGCGGCCAGCGTCAGCGCCTCGCCATCGCCCGCGCCATCCTGCGCGACCCGCCGGTGCTGCTGCTGGACGAGGCGACCAGCGCGCTCGACGCCGAGAGCGAGCGGATGGTTCAGGACGCGCTCGACCGGCTGATGCATGGCCGCACGACGCTGATCGTCGCCCACCGGCTGGCGACGGTGCTGAACGCCGACCGCATCGTGGTGATGGACCAGGGCCGCGTGGTGGAGACCGGCACCCATGGCGAACTGGTGGCGCAGGGCGGCCTCTATGCGAGGCTGGCGGCGCTGCAGTTCGACCGCGCGGACGGGGTGGCCTAGGGGAAACACTAGGGGGCGTCGACGCTTCCATCGATCCGCGCTACCCTTCTCCCCATCCCCAGCCCTGTGAGGCAGTGCGATGGCGCGGATATCGGCGGGCCGCCTGATGGCGGTGATGGTGAAGGAATTCATCCAGATGCGGCGCGACCGGCTGACCTTCGCCATGATGGTGGGGGTGCCGATCCTGCAGCTGATCCTGTTCGGCTTCGCCATCAACTCCGACCCCAAGGCCCTGCCGACCGCGTTGCTGGTCGCCGATTCCAGCCCCTTCGCCCGCACGCTGGTCGCGGCGATGGAGAATTCCCGTTACTTCGCCATCACCCGAACCGCGGGGTCCGAGGCCGAGATCGACCGGCTGCTGGCGGAGGGGGAGGTGCAGTTCGCCGTCACCATCCCCACCGGCTTCGCCCGCGATCTCCAGCGCGGCGCCCGCCCGGTCCTGCTGGTGGAGGCCGACGCAACCGACCCGGCGGCTACCAGCAACGCCCTGTCGGCGCTGTCCACCATCGCCCGGCAGGCGCTGAACCCCGACCTGACCGGGCCGCTGGCGGGCCTGCGTGCCGGGCCGGACCCGGTGGAACTGCGCGTTCACCGCCGCTACAACCCGGAGGGCATCACCCAATACAATGTCGTGCCGGGGCTGATGGGCGTGGTGCTGACCATGACCATGGTGATGATGACGGCGCTGGCCGTCACCCGCGAGCGAGAGCGCGGGACCATGGAGAACCTGCTGGCCATGCCGGTGCGGCCGTTCGAGGTGATGCTGGGCAAGATCGTGCCCTTCGTCGTCGTCGGCTATGTCCAGGTGCTGCTGATCGTGGTGGCGGCGCGGCTGCTGTTCGACGTGCCGATCGTCGGCAGCCTGGGACTGCTGTCCGCCGTGCTGATCCTGTTCATCGCCGCCAATCTGGCCGTCGGCTTCACTTTTTCGACGCTGGCGCGCAACCAGCTGCAGGCGATGCAGATGTCCTTCTTCTTCTTCCTGCCGTCGATGCTGCTGTCGGGATTCATGTTTCCCTTCCGCGGCATGCCGGGCTGGGCGCAGGCGGTGGGCGAGATACTGCCGCTGACCCACTTTCTGCGCATCGTCCGCGGCATCCTGCTGAAAGGAAACGGGTTCGCCGAGATCGCGGCGGAGGTGCTGGCGCTGGCGCTGTTCCTGACGGTGGTCACGGTGGTGGCGTTGAAGCGCTACCGCCAGACGCTTGACTGACAGCCGGGGACTGCCCCCGTGCACCGATGGCCCTCAGGCGGCCGACAGATACTGGAACACCGCCCGCCGGCTGTCATAGGCCGCTCCCTTGTCGATGACGAGGTCGAGGCCGCCGCCCTGGAACCGCCGGTTGGGATCGACGAAGGCGGAAACCAGGAATTTCTTCGGCACCGTCAGGTTGAACTGCGCGATGCCGTGCTTGGACGCCGGATACTGGTCGGCCGGCCCCATCGCCTGGTCGTGGCCGATCACCGGGACGATCTTGGCAAGGCGGCGTTCCCCCGTTGCCGGGATGTCGCCGGCGATCTTGCGGGCAAGGCCGTTCACCCCGGCGACCCCGAATTTCTGCTCCAGCGAGCCTTGGACCGTCTGCCGGGCCGTCTCCACCGCGGGATCGTTGCTGGGCAGGCCGTATTTGCCGCCGGACAGATGGGTGTAGCCCAGGAACTGGAACTCCCCGGCAGCCATCGGTTCCTTCAGAAGCAGCAGGTAATAGCCGCGGCTGAGGCGCCCACGGTGGAAACCGATCAGGTCCTCCAAATGAATAGGATCACGGTTGATAATATCGATCAGCCGGGTCAAGCAACCGCGGACACTGACGATATCGCCAATACGGAAGCTCATTGTCGGTGGCATTTTATCGAATTCCTTGTTGGTGATGATTCGACGTTTCCATTGCTAATAACGGGCTGTCAATATTCGCTGCGGCTAGTCCGGTCGGCCAGGGTGGGGTGCCCCTGTGCGGCGATGGAGCCCAGGTCGGGACCGTCGGACGCACCCCGGACGGATTGCCCGGACGGATTGCCCGGATGGACCCGGCCGGTGCCGGACGGTCCGGTTGTGCGGTCCGGATGCATCCTCCATCATTCCTTAACCACGGATCCGCTATAGCGGTATCGGCCGCGGTGCCGGGGACGGCGGGGGGACGGACATGGGGATTCGTGCTTTCGGGGGGCGCGCCTTCAAGGCGATCGCATGCGTTGGACTGGTGGCCGCTCTGCTGGCGGCCGGCGATGCCGACGCCAAGTCACGGAAGAAGAAGCCGGTTCCGATCCCGGCCTATGCCACCAGCGTCGCCTGGGGGGCGGTGGCCGGTCCCTCGCTGGGGGCGCCGAGATCCATCGGCGGTTACGCGGCCGGCTGCATCGCCGGTGCCCGCGCCCTGACGCCGGAAGGCGTCGGCTATCAGGTGATCCGCCTGTCGCGCCAGCGCAACTACGGCCATCCGGTGCTGGTCGACATGCTCCGCGACTTCGGTCAGCGGGTGGCGCAGGCCGGGCTGGGCACGGCGCTGATCGGCGACATGGGGCAGGCGCGCGGCGGACCGATGCCGTCGGGCCATGCCAGCCACCAGATCGGCCTGGATGCCGATGTCTGGCTGCGGCTGGACCTGCCGCCGATGGGCCGCGCCGGACGCGAGCGGCTGGACGAGGTCAAGTATGTCGATTACGACCGCATGCGCGTCACCGCCGACTGGTCGGACCGGCAGGCCCGGATGATCCAGATCGCCGCCAGCGACCCCCGCGTCGCCCGCATCTTCGTCAATCCGGCGATCAAGCTGGCGATGTGCCAGCGCAGTTGGTCCGACCGCGGCTTCCTGAACAAGCTGCGGCCCTGGCACGGCCATGACGGCCACATGCACATCCGGCTGAACTGCCCGGCCGGCAGCCCGCTGTGCGAACAGCAGACGGCCCAGCCCGACGGCGACGGCTGTGACGACGAACTGATGTCCTGGCTGGACAGCGCCTCCCCCGCGATCGAGCATCCGCCGGGTTACAAGCCCGAGCCGCGGGTGGTCCGCAAGATGCCGGCAGCCTGCGCCCCGGTGCTGAATGCGTCGGGCACGCGCATGGCGTCCCTGCCCGAACCGGGCGCGACCCATGCCAAAACCGCGCGCTGAAGGCCGTGTTTCCGCGGAGAAATTTTTCCACTTGCATGCAATTAGCGTCCGTCTAACCTGAAGCCGGACGGATTCTTGCGGGCGGTGTGTTTGAATCGCGCAGAACAACCGCAAGCATGCTGCGCCCTGCGGATTCGGACGGGCGGCGTCGGATGGGGAAGTCGGCGATGACGGACAAAGGGCGATGACGGACAAGGACGGATCGTCCGGGCATGGACCGAGCCTGAAGACGCGCCTCTATGCGTGGTGGGAAGGCTATGACCTCTCCGGACTGAAGGCGAAGAAGGGCGAGGAGCAGCCGCACCAGCCCGAACAACCGCAGCCTGCCGCACCCGGCCCCGGCATGAACCGCTGGGGAAAGCCGCTGTGGACCGCCACCCGCATCGAGGTGGCGGAGAAGATGTGGGGCGAGGGCTTCAACACCCCCGGCGGCGCCGATCACATTCCCTATCTGGTCAAGCCGCTGGGCCTGAACCCGGCGATGAGCGTGCTCGACCTCGCCGCCGGGCTGGGCGGAACCAGCCGCACCATGGCCGGCAAGTACGGCTGCTGGGTCACCGGTCTGGAGGCGTCGGAACTGCTGGCGAAGGAGGGGATGGTCCGCTCCTTCAAGCTGGGGCTGGAGAAGAAGGCGCCGATCGAGACCTTCAATCCCGAACATTTCGGCTATCCCAAGCGCGTCGACGCCATCGTCTACAAGGAAGGCCTGTTCTTCGTCCGCGACAAGGAACAGATGTTCGACGGCATGGAACTGGCGCTGAAGCCGCGCGGCCACCTGTTGATCACCGACTATATCGCCGAAGCGGATGTGATGGGCGCCAAGGCGATCCAGAGCTGGTGCGACAAGGAGCCGTTGACGCCGAACCTGTGGCCGAAGGACCGTATGGCGAACGCGTTCGCCCAGCGCAACCTCGACCTCCGCATCGCCGAGGACATCTCCGACACCCATCGCGGCCTGATCCTGTCCGCCATCCAGGGGCTGGTCGAACATCTGGAGAAATTCCAACTCGACACCCCCACCAAGCTGGCGGTGATGGAGGAGGTCGAGTTGTGGGCCCGCCGCGTCGCCGCCATCGAGGCCGGCGTGCGGGTGTACCGCTTCTACGCGATCAAGCCGGCGGAGTAGGGGGCGTTATGCCCACGCCCCAAAAAACTTTTGCGCGATTGCATTTTCCCCCTTGAGTGCGACGCCCGGTCTGGGTACATAGAGCGCCCCGCGTGACCCCAAGTAACGCGGATGCGCTTGTGGCGGAACTGGTAGACGCGCTAGGTTCAGGTCCTAGTGGCTGAAAGGCCGTGGGGGTTCGACTCCCTCCAAGCGCACCAACATCTCCAGTGTTGGTGAAGAGTAGAAGAAATATAGTGGGGCCATAGCTCAGCTGGGAGAGCGCTACAATGGCATTGTAGAGGTCAGGAGTTCGATCCTCCTTGGCTCCACCATTTCTTCCCGCCTGTCGGGGCGGTTCATTCCCGACCAACCCGGAAATTTATCGGTACAGCCACTGTGGCTATCCTGCATCAGCAAGATGCAGACAGGGTGTTACCACCTTGGGGCGCATGGCCGAACGGGTGCCGCGCACGGATAATTGCGCCTGTCGAACCGCGAGCTTTCATCTGTTCGCTTCGATTCACACGCACCAGAACCGCATGCCATTCCGATTTTTCCGGAGCCCCCGCCATGTCCACACGGATGGAACACGGGCTGAGGACGCTTGTCCTCGCCCTTTATGATGAAGCCGCATTGACGGCGGCTGCCAAGGGCCTGACCGGGCTGTTGGCCGAACGGGCGGCTTTGTGCGAGGCGGCAAGCCTCGCCTCCGTCACGGCCCGTCGTGCGGTGTCCGAGGAGGAGGTGTTGCGCCTCGTGCTGTCGGCACGCCGGCTCCAGCGGCTCGGCGGCACGCGCGACGACCGGCCGGTGCTTGTCCCCGGTCTGGCGTCGATCCCGCCCGTGCATCGGGCGGCCGAGGCGATGAAGCCGCGTCGCGGCCGTCTGGCGCTGTGGGCGATGCGGTCGCTCGCCCGGAATCCCTCGGCGCCGCTGATCTGACGCGCGCCGCATTCCGGAACGGGCCGCTGCCGCTTTTCGCCGCAGCGGCCCGTCGCCACTCCGGTCGATTGGGGGCGGTCAATTGGGGGCGACCGCGTTCGGCGCGGTTCCGACGCTCTCCCGCGAGGGGGAGCTATCGCGGATGCGCGCTGGTGCGCTGCAGCGGGACGGGTTACATACGCAAGGCTGTGCTTGCGTCGCAGCGATTGCGTCGCGAGCATCCGCGCCTGCGTCGGATTGGCCTCCCCCGGAGTTGACCGTTGACCAGTGGACCGTTGACCAGCTTGCTGCCCGTCTCCCTTTCCACGCGCCCGTCCGCCGCCGCGCGCCGTCCGGCTCGCCGGCACTGACATCCGGGGATCGGAACCGGCATGCGCAGGACGACGATGAAGCCGCGGGCCGATTGGCGCCCGGGTCTCCGCAAATATCCCTATGGTGTGCGCGCCATGTCGGCCGGAGCCGCCTGGCGGGAGGACACCGTCTATGAGTTCTCCGCTTCGCAGATCGACCTGATCGAAAGCGTTGCTGACGAACTGCACAGCATGATCGCGGTCGCCGTGCGCCATGTGATGGAGCACAAGCTGTTCGCCTCGCTCGGCATCCGCGGCGACCTCGCGCGCCTGCTGGAGGCGTCGTGGCTCGATTACTGGGCCGGCGGGCGGCGCAACGAGCGGGCGGGCGGGCTCGCCGGACGATTGACGCTGGCCTATGACGGGCGCGACAGCGTCAAGCTGCTGGGCTGCAATTACGACACCTGCGAGGGGCTGTTCGCCGCCTCGCTGATCCAGCGCAACTGGCGCGAGGCGATGGCCCCCGACGCCAACCAGTTCAACGGCCTGCACGAGGCGCTGGTGGAGCGGTGGGAGGAACTGGCGACGGGCGTACAGGGGCGCGGCCGCATGCATGCGACCTGCGCCACCCCCGATCCGGTGCGCGAGGGCGAACTGGTCTATCTCGCCGCCACCGCGGCGGAGGCCGGCATCGACACCCGCCTGCTGCCGCTGCAGTCCATCGCCTGGGATGGCCGCCGCTTCCTGGATGACGAGGGGCAGCCGATCTCCTGGCTGGCGAAGCTCTACCCCTGGGACGGGCTGGCCGACGACGGGTTCCTTCAGCGGCTGCGCAGCAGCGGCATGAGCGTGCTGTCCCCGCTGTGGTGCTGGCTGTGGTCGAACCACGGGCTGCTGGCGGTGCTGTCCTATCTCTATCCACGCCACCCGAACCTGTGCCGTGCGGCGCTGGACCCCAGCGGCGTGGCCGGGGCCGACATGGTGACCGTGCGCGCGCTGCATGGGCTGGACGGCGCACCGAGCCGCATCCTGGAGCAGGGGGCGGTGATCGCCGACGACGGGCCGGACATCGGCGAGGATGTCGCGGCCCATGGCGCGGTCTGGCTGGAAACACCGCCCTGCTTCCGCGAGGAGGACACGCGCGCTGTCCTGCACGCCTGGATCGTCGGCGACAAATGCCTGGGCATGGGGGTGCGGGAATCGGCCGATCCGCGCCTGGGCTCCGGCGTCGGCCCGGATTCAGCGATGATCCCGCACCTGTTCAGGGGCTGATCGCTCCGGTTAGATCGGATCGCGTAAAATCGGAATCGATTTGGAGCGTGAATCCGATCGCCAAACATAAAGCTACAGCGCCGTTAGGGAGCGAAGGGGTTCTTGAGCGCCGGGCCGAAGGTCGCCTTGCGGGCGGCGCGCCAGATATTTTCGGCCGCCACATCGTTGCCGCGGTCGGCGATTGCCATGCCGGCCACGCCCGGCTGATGGCTGAGCCAGTCGCGCAACAGGTTTTCAAAACGCGTGACCTCGCGCGGGTCGTCGCTGGTCATGGTGATCGAAACGGTCAATTCGGTGGTCACGGTCGGTTCCCTCCTGACGGTTGGACGGGCCGGCAAATCCGGCAACTCCGCCGGACCGGCACCGTGGACGCGAAGGTGCCCCCTATGCACAGTTGCAAGCCTGCGCGCCCGTCCCGGCCCGCGCAATGAAAAAGGCGGGGTATGACCCCGCCTTCCGTGCCGCCGGTTTGTCGGAAAAATCTTCCGCCGGATCCGTCCGACCGTCCCGTTACTTTGTGTCCGACTTGCTGCCCGGGCTGGCGATGCTGGCGATCTGCTTCTGCAGCTCGTCGATCTGCTTCTGCAATTCGTCGAACGTCACGCCGCCCGGTCCGGCGGGCGGGTTTGCGGACGACGGGCCGGTCTGGCCGGCCGGGCGCTGGCCGCCGAGCGTCTCGTCCGGGCCGCCGGCGGCGCCGAAGGGCGTGAACATGCGCATGGCGCGCTCGAACATCGCCATGTTCTGCTTGCTGACCTCGTCCAGCCGGCCGAACGGGAAGATGCCGCCCAGCGTGTTCTGGAAATAGTCGCGCATCTGCTCCTGATTGCGGGAGAAGGCCTGCATCGAATATTCCAGATAGCGCGGCACCACCGACTGCATGTTGTCGCCGTAGAAGCCGATCAGCTGGCGCAGGAAGCTGATGGGCAGCAGGTTCTGCCCCTTGCTTTCCTCTTCCACGATGATCTGGGTCAGGACGGACCGGGTGATGTCTTCACCGGTCTTCGCGTCATAGACCACGAAATCCAAGCCGTCCTTCACCATCTGGCACAGATGGTCCAGCGTGACGTAGCTGCTGGTGGCGGTATTGTAGAGCCGCCGGTTGGCGTACTTCTTGATCGTGATCGGAGCGGACTTCTGGTCTTCCTTGTCGGCCATCGCGGACTCTTTCAAGAAGGGACGTGTTCCAGGGCTGGTGTTCCGGAACACGCGGGACAGGCGGCGGAAATTGTTCCGTCATTAGGACTACTCGAAGGGATAGCAATTTGTCCAGCGTTGCGCCGCGGCATAGCGCCGCGGTTGCGTTGGTTCAGCCGGTGCAGACGGAGAAATGGAACGCGCCCGGGCCACTCCCGCCGATACCCGAAAGGTCAGGTGGGGAGCCATGCCGGACTGGTCAATCCGGCCCCGCCGCCCCTATAATCCGGCCATGGCCGACCCGTCGAACCCAGACCGTCCTTCCGATCAATCGTCCGGCGATCCGCCTTCCTACGAATCGCTGGCGCGCCGCTATCTGGACCTGTGGCAGGACCAATGGACGGCCAGCGCCGCCGATCCGGAAACGGCGGACATGATGACCCGCCTGTTCCAGATGATGGGGCAGGGCGCCGGGGCTTTTGGTTTCGGAATGGGCGGGTTCGGCACCGGCTCCATGGCCGGCACCGGCTGGGATCCCCGCCCGTGGCCATTCCCGAACACCGGCTACCCCCAACACGGACAGCCTTCCGATGAGCGATCGTCTGGCGGACGACAGGCAGGCGGGGGGGACTCCGCCCGGCACAGGGACAAGGCCGGGGAGGCGGCAGGGGCCGCGCCCGCTGGCCCTGCATCTGACGGCGGCTCTGGGCAGCTTGCTCAGCTCCTCGGCCGCATTGCCGCTCTTGAGGAACGGCTTGCTGCCCTGGAGTCCGGGCCTGCGGGACCGGGCGGCGGCGCTCAGGGACGAAATGTCGCAGGCCGACCGGATGACCCCGGACAGAAGGCCGGACGGAGCCCTGGCCGGGGTGGCGGGCGGCGCCGACCGCCTGACCGTTGAGGTCGACCGCGAGATTCGCCGCCGCATCGACGCCGTCCTGACCGGGATCGAGCGGTATCGCCACCACCCCTACCGCCGCGACCTGCCCGACCCGCCGGTGGTCTGGACGGAGGGCGGATCGCGCCTGCTGGATTATGGCGAGGGGGCCGGCGGCGATGGGGCGGGTGGCCGGCCGGTGCTGTTCGTGCCGTCGCTGGTCAATCGCGGCTATATCCTGGACCTGTCGCGGGACAAGAGCCTGATGCGCTGGCTGGCGGCGCACGGCTTCCGGCCGCTCCTGCTGGACTGGGGCAGGCCGGGGCTGCTGGAGCGCCGCTTCACCCTGACCGATTACATCGCCGGCCGGCTGGAGCGGGCGCTGGACTTCGTCGTCGAGACGGTGGGGGCGCCGGTGCCGGTCGCCGGCTATTGCATGGGCGGGCTGCTGGCCGCGGCGCTGGCGCAGCGCCGGCCGCGCGCCGTCGCCGGGCTGGTGCTGATGGCCACGCCGTGGGATTTCCACGCGGAGGATGCGGCCACCGCGCGTCGGGTGGCGACCTTCATCCAGCCCTGGGGTCCGGTTCTGGACCGCTGGGGCGAGTTGCCGACCGATGCGCTGCAGGCGCTGTTCGCCCAGCTCGACCCGCTGCTGGCGCTGAAGAAATTCACCAGCTTCGCCCGCATGGCGCCGGACTCCCGCGCCGCGGCGGCCTTCGTCGCGCTGGAGGATTGGCTGAACGACGGGGTGCCGCTGGTGGCCGGGGTGGCGCGCGACGCGCTGGCCGGCTGGTACGGGCGCAACGACACCATGGCCGGCGCCTGGATGATCGCCGGCCTGCCGGTCGATCCGGGCGCCATCCGCGTCCCCACCCTGGCCCTGATCCCGGAGCGCGACCGCATCGTCCCGCCGGCCTCCGCCCTGGCGCTGGGCGCCGCGATCCCAGGCGCCCGGATTCTGCGCCCTCCCCTCGGCCATATCGGAATGGTTGTGAGTGCGGGCGCCGAGACCGGAGTGTGGAAGCCGCTGGCCGAATGGCTTGCTGCGACAGGTTAGCGCCGCGACCTTCGGCCAGCTTGCACCTGTCATGTTGCCCGACTTAAGGTAACAATCACTCCGAGCGTCCCACCAGCGCTATAATAAAACTGTCCTATTTCGAGGAGCGTTCAATGACCGAAGTCGTCATCGCCGGTGCCGCCCGTACGCCCATCGGCAGCTTCAACGGTGCCCTCAGCGCCGTTCCCGCCCACGTCCTGGGCGAGGTCGCGATCCGCGAAGCGCTGGCCCGCGCCAAGACCGACGCGGCGGAAGTGAACGAGGTCATCTTTGGCCAGATCCTGACCGCCGGCCAGGGCCAGAACCCGGCCCGCCAGGCCGCCGTCAACGCCGGCATCCCGGTGGAGGCCACCGCCATCGGCGTCAACCAGCTCTGCGGTTCCGGCCTGCGCACCGTGGCGCTCGGCTATCAGGCGATCAAGAACGGCGACGCCGATATCCTGGTCGTCGGCGGCCAGGAGAGCATGAGCATGGCGCCGCACGTCATGCACCTGCGCAACGGCACCAAGATGGGTTCCGCCGAGATGCTCGATACCATGCTGCGCGACGGCCTGACCGACGCCTTCCATGGCTATCACATGGGCAACACCGCGGAAAACGTCGCCCAGAAGTGGCAGCTGACCCGTCAGGAGCAGGACGCCTTCGCCGCCGCCAGCCAGCAGAAGGCAGAGGCCGCCCAGAAGGCCGGCCGCTTCAAGGACGAGATCGTCCCGGTCACCATCAAGGGCCGCAAGGGCGACGTCGTCGTGTCGGACGACGAGTATCCGAAGCACGGCACCACGGTGGAATCGCTGGCCAAGCTGCGCCCGGCCTTCTCGAAGGACGGCACGGTGACCGCCGGCAACGCCTCGGGCATCAATGACGGCGCCGCCGCTCTGGTGCTGATGACGGCGGAGAACGCGGCCAAGCGCGGCGTCACCCCGCTGGCCCGCATCGTCTCCTGGGCGACCGCCGGCGTCGATCCGTCGATCATGGGCACCGGCCCGATCCCGGCCTCGCGCAAGGCGCTGGAAAAGGCCGGCTGGACCGTCGACGACCTCGACCTGATCGAGGCGAACGAGGCCTTCGCCGCCCAGGCGCTGGCCGTCAACAAGGACCTGGGCTGGGACACCAGCAAGGTCAACGTCAATGGCGGCGCCATCGCGCTCGGCCACCCGGTCGGTGCTTCGGGCGCCCGCGTGCTGACCACGCTGCTGTTCGAAATGCAGAAGCGTGACGCGAAGAAGGGCCTCGCCACCCTGTGCATCGGCGGCGGCATGGGCATCGCCCTCTGCGTCCAGCGCGACTGATGACCGGACGGGCCGCTTTCCAATAGGGCAAGCGGCCCGCTTCGATTATGGCTCGGGACATCCGCCGGACCTGCGGAGGGAGCCCCGTACCCAATAATAAAAAGTCAAAGAAACCAACCAATCATCACTAAATCTGGGGAGAAGAACTATGGCTCGTGTTGCAGTCGTCACTGGTGGCACCCGCGGCATCGGCGAGGCGGTTGCCGTCGCCCTGAAGAACGCCGGTTACAAGGTCGCCGCCAACTATGCCGGCAACGATCAGGCGGCCGAGGAGTTCACCGCCCGCACCGGCATCCCGACCTACAAGTTCGACGTCGCGGATTTCGACGCCTGCAAGAAGGGGATCGCCGCGATCGAGTCCGACCTGGGCCCGGTCGACGTGCTCATCAACAACGCCGGCATCACCCGTGACGGCGTGATGCACCGCATGACCTACGATCAGTGGGAGAAGGTGATCCACACCAACCTGTCCTCCTGCTTCAATATGTGCCGCAACGTCATCGACGGCATGCGCGAGCGTGGTTTCGGCCGCATCGTCAACATCGGCTCGGTCAACGGCCAGGCCGGCCAGTACGGTCAGGTCAACTACGCCGCGGCGAAGTCCGGCATCCACGGCTTCACCAAGGCGCTGGCGCAGGAGAGTGCGGCCAAGGGCATCACCGTCAACGCCATCGCCCCCGGCTACATCGACACCGACATGGTGCGCGCGGTGCCGGCCAACGTGCTGGAGAAGATCGTCGCCCGCATCCCGGTCGGCCGCCTGGGCCGCGCGTCTGAGATTGCCAAGGCCGTGCTGTACCTCGTCGACGACGACAACGGCTTCATGACCGGCTCGACCCTGTCGGTCAACGGCGGCCAGCACATGTATTGATCCCAGGCCCTGATCCCTGGCCGGGTCTCGCACCCCGGTTCATAAGTTGTGACGAAGCCCCTTTCCTGCGCCCGGCCGGACCCTTGGTCCGCCGGGGGTGGGGGAGGGGTTTTGTTTTGGAATCAGCCCCGCCGCACTTGACGGACCGGCCGCCGAGTTGAAGGTTATCGTCCGTTTCGGATGCACCACCACATTGGACACCCCGCGATGCCCTACACCTCGTTGCGTGACTTCATCGACCGGCTGGAGAAGGCGGGGCGGCTGGTGGTGGTGAAGGAACCGGTGTCCACCGTGCTTGAGATGACCGAGATCCAGACCCGCCTGCTGGCCGAGAACGGCCCGGCGGTGCTGTTCGAGAATGTCGTCAAGGCCGACGGCACGCGCTCCGAGATGCCGGTGCTGGTCAACCTGTTCGGCACGGTGGAGCGGGTCGCCTGGGGGATGGACCGCGAGCCGCACCAGCTGCGCGCGGTCGGCGAAACGCTGGCCTTCCTCAAGCAGCCGGAGCCGCCGGGCGGCTTCCGCGAGGCGCTGGAACTGATCCCGCTCGCCAAGACCGTGCTGTCGATGAAGCCGAAGACCGTCGGCTCGGCGCCGTGCCAGGAGGTGGTGCTGACCGGCGACGACATCGACCTCGGCCGCCTGCCGGTGCAGAGCTGCTGGCCGGGCGAGCCGGCGCCGCTCATCACCTGGCCGCTGGTGGTGACCAAGGGCCCGACGGGCAAGCGCGAGGACGACTTCAACCTCGGCATCTACCGCATGCAGGTGCTGGGGAAGAATAAGACCATCATGCGCTGGCTGAAGCATCGCGGCGGCGCCCAGCACCATCACCGCTGGGCCGCCCATCAAGAGAAAAAGGGCGGCAAGCGCGAGCCGCTGCCCTGCGCCGTCGTGCTGGGGGCCGATCCCGGCACCATCCTGGCGGCGGTGACGCCGGTGCCCGACACCCTGTCCGAATACCAGTTCGCCGGCCTGCTGCGCGGCAAGAAGGTCGAGCTGGTGGAGTGCAAGACGGTGCCGCTGAAGGTGCCGGCCCAAGCGGAAATCGTCCTGGAGGGCCATGTCAGCCTGGACGAGTATGCCGACGAGGGGCCCTACGGCGACCACACCGGCTATTACAACTCGGTCGAGCCCTTCCCGGTCTTCACCGTCACCGCCATGACGATGCGGCGCAAGCCGATTTATCTCTCCACCTTCACCGGCCGGCCGCCCGACGAACCGTCGGTGCTGGGCGAGGCGCTGAACGAGGTGTTCATCCCGCTGCTGGTCCAGCAATTCCCGGAAATCGTCGATTTCTGGCTGCCGCCGGAAGGCTGCTCCTACCGCATCGCGGTGGTCAGCATGAAGAAGGCCTATCCCGGCCACGCCAAGCGGGTGATGATGGGCGTCTGGTCCTTCCTGCGCCAGTTCATGTACACGAAGTGGGTGATCGTCGTGGACGACGACATCGACGCGCGGAACTGGAAGGACGTGATGTGGGCGATCTCCACCCGCATGGACCCGGCCCGCGACATCACGGTGATCGAGGGCACGCCGATCGACTATCTCGACTTCGCCAGCCCGGAGTCGGGGCTTGGCGGCAAGGTCGGTCTGGACGCCACCAACAAATGGCCGCCGGAGACCAAGCGCGAATGGGGCGAGAAGCTCCACATGACCGATGAGGTCGTGGAGAAGGTCAGCCGCAAATGGGACCTGTACGGCCTGCCCGGCAGCGGGAAGCCGATCTGGAAGTGAGGTGAGCGCCCTCTCCCGGCTTGGGTCGGGAGAGGGACACGATCACCGCCGCGGGTCGCGGCTCAGGCCCTTGGCCTGCAACTCCTCAAGATATTCGGCCCACAGGGTCTCCTGTTCGGTGCCGATCTCGTAGAGGTATTTCCAGCTGTAGATGCCGCTGTCGTGCAAATCGTCGAAGACGATGCGGATGGCGTAATTGCCGACCGGCTCCAGCCGCATGATGCCGACATGGCGGCGGCCGGCGACGGTCTGCTTCTGGCTGGGGTTGTGGCCCTGCACCTCGGCGGACGGGCTGACCACGCGCAGGAACTCCGCCGGGTAGGAGAAGGTCCGGCCGTCGTCGAAATCGACCTCCAGCCGCTTCTCCTCCTTCTTCAGGCGGATTTCGGTCGGCCAGTGGACCGTGCCGAATCCATCGCCTGTCTCGGCGCCTGCACTCATCGCTGCGACCCCGCCTTGTCCAGGCTGCGGGCCTCGTCGATCAGCATGATCGGGATGCCGTCGCGAATCGGATAGGCCAGCCCGGCACGCTCGCTGACCAGTTCGGCGCGCTCGGCATCATAGCGCAGCGGACCCTTGGTCAGCGGGCAGACCAGAATCTCCAGCAGCTTGGGGTCGACGCGGGCGTTGGTTTTCGCGTCGCTGCTCTTGTCCTCGGGCGTCGCCATCTCGTGTCTCATAATGATTGGAAGAAGGGCGGTGATTGGAAGACCGTCAATGCTTGGGCGGCGGACCGTCCCCGTCATGGCTGTCGAGAATGGCCATCTCGACCAGTCCGATCAAGAGCTTCCCGCGTTCCGCCAGGGTCGGCGCCTCCAGCAGCGCCTGTTTCTCGCCGGGCGTGAAGGGGCAGATCATCGCCAGCGAGTTGACCAGCCGCTCGTCCAGCGTCGATTCGATGGATTTCCAGTCGACCGACAGGCCCTGGACGCGGAAATAGGTCTTCAGCGCGCCGAGCAGCCGGTTGCGGTCGATATCGCCGCAGGCCTCGGGCTCCAGATCGGTGCGGAAGGGGCGCCAGTCGGGAACCACCCGCCGATAGCCGCGCGCACCCTCCACCTCGCGTCCGATCTCGAACCGGGCGACTCCGGTCAGGGTGATCAGAAGGCGGCCGTCGTCGGTCTCGGCGAAGCTGGTGATGCGGCCGGCACAGCCGCAGGGATAGACGGCCGGCTCGCGCTCGCGTCCGGCCGGGTCGAGGGGCTGGACCATGCCGATCATGCGGCCGCTGCCCAGCGCGTCCTCGACCATGGCGAGATAGCGCGGCTCGAAGATGTTCAGCGGCAACCGCGCCCGCGGCAGCAGCAGAACGCCGGCCAGCGGGAAGATCGGCATCATCGCCGGCAACTGGCTGAACTCAGGGTCGAAGGGGTATCTGGTGGGGTTTCTGGTCATGCCAATCAGATAGAACCCCTTCGCCGATGGAACAGCCGTCCTGTTTTCGGAAAAGCGTCAGCTGAACATCATGGTCGACAGACGGCGGCGGGTCTTCACCGTCAGCGGGTCGGTCTGGCCGAACGCCTCGAAGAACTTCACCAACTGCTTGCGGGCGCCGTCGTCGTTCCAGGTCCGGTCGCGCTTGAAGATTTCCAGAAGCTCGTCCACCGCCGCTTCACGCTTGCCGGCGGCGAACAGCGCCATGGCGAGGTCGAAGCGCGAGGCATGGTCGTTCGGGTCGTGGGCGACCTTTTCCATCAGCTCCGGGATCGGGCCGGCATTGGCGGCCTGCTCCGCCACGTCGAGAGCGGCGCGGACGTTGGCCAGCTCCTTGTCCTTGGCGATGGCTTCCGGGGCCTGGGCCAGCATCTGCTTGGCATTCTCCAGGTCGCCGGCGGCGATCAGGCAGCGGATGATGCCGGCATAGGCCTGGGCGTTCTCCGGCTCGGCCTGCATGATCTGGCTGTAGAGGTCGAGCGCGCCCTGCAGGTCGCCGGCTTCCATCATTTCTTTGGCCTGGGCGAAGGCCTCTTCCAGCAGCTCGCCGGCACCACCGCCGGCCCCGGCCTGCTTGGCCAGCGCCACCAGCTTGTCGACGAAGGCCTTCACCTGCGATTCGGGCAGGGCGCCCATGAAGCCGTCGACCGGACGGCCCTGGAAGAAGGCATAGACCGCCGGGATCGACTGCACGCGCAGCTGCGAGGCGATCATCGGGTTGGCGTCGGTGTCGATCTTCACCAGGCGCACCGCGCCCTTGGCGGCGCGCACCACCTTTTCGATGATCGGACCCAGCTGCTTGCAGGGGCCGCACCAGGGTGCCCAGAAATCGACGATCACCGGGACGTCGGCCGAGGCCTCGATCACGTCCGCCATGAAGGCGCGGTCGGTGCTGTCCTTGACGATGTCGGCGGCACCGGGGGCGGCACCGGGAGCGGCGGGCTTGGACCCGTTGGCGGGGGGCATGGAGAACATGGCGTGTTTCGGTCCCGTTGGTGATGCCTGGCCCATTAGGACATCCCGGTGGGCCATGGAGTTGCCGGTCAGGCCGCTGGCGGTCCGGACCCTGTCGTTGGCGACATATGTGAGCGCGCAAGGCGGCTCAGGCAAGCATTGCGTGGAAACGGCCGCCCTGCCGGTCAGTCCGCCCTGTCGCTCTCTGCGCGGCCGAACTCGACGATCGCCGGTTCGTGACCGCAGGCCCGGATGAAGCGCAGCAGGTCGTCGCGCCGGATCGCCGTGGTGCGGTCGTTCAGCAGCGGATGATAGTTCAGCAGCTCATGCTCCATCATCGCCTGCTGCAGGACCACGCGAACCTTGCGCTCGGTGTCGTTGACCAGGGCGAAGGGCGTGACCGATCCCGGCCGGATGCCGAGGAAGCGCCAGAGCCGCTCCGCCGAGGCGAAGGACAGCCGCGCCGACCCGATGACCTTGTCCAGCCGGTTCAGGTCGACCTGCGCATCCTCCAGCGCCACCACCAGCCAATGCTGGTCCTTCTTGTCCTTCAGGAACAGGTTCTTGCAATGGCCGCCGGGCAGAGCGCCGCGCAGGGCCTTGCTCTCCTCCACCGTGTGCAGCGGGGGGTGGCTGTGCGTGGTCGCCTGGATGCCCAGCGCGTCGAGCCGCGCCAGCAACTGGTCCGGAGAGGTCGGAAGCGGCGCGTCGCCATCTGGCAGGGAGACGCCCGGAAGGGAGGTCGATGCGGTGTCCATGACAGCCCTTTTACCGACTGCGCGGAAAATCGTCCAGACGGTGAAAAAAACTGAAACAAGGCCCTTGCATTGCGTCGGCCGATGAGTATAGTCCGCCGCACACCGCCGGACGGCACCGACAAGTTGCTGAAGCAAAAGTTGGTTGGAAGGCGGTACGGAGCGCGGGCGTAGCTCAGGGGTAGAGCACAACCTTGCCAAGGTTGGGGTCGAGGGTTCGAATCCCTTCGCCCGCTCCAGTTTCCTCCGGTCTTTACGCCGGAGCATGCGATCTCAAAAGGCCGGACCATCGGGTGCCGGCCTTTCGCATTTTGGCTGCGTGACAGCTTGCGCATCTTGCCCGTCGTGACGGTGCCGTCCGTGAGCCGGAGGCCCGGTCGGACGGCACACGGTCACTGCATAGCGTTTTAAAACTGCGGGGAAAGCACCCGGACGCCCTGTCGGGCATCCGCCCAGTCGCGCGCGGTCGTCGGGCGGCCGTCGGCGTCGATCAGGCCACGGGTGAACAACTCCTCGGCGTGGCGGATGAAGAAGGCGGCGGTGCTCGGCCGCTCCCAATGCTCCATCCAGTTCTGCTCCAGGAAGGCCAGGATCCCCGGCTGGCCCAGTTCCACTTCCCACAGCACGCCGAGCAGGGAGGTCTGCTGCTCCTCGTGCATGCAGTCCTCGAAGCACAGGCGCTTGTCGGCACGGGCTTCCTTGCGGGCGGTGGTCTCCGGACCGGGGCCGAGGCCGTAGTCGATCAGGGTCCGCCGCTCCGGCGTCGCGCACAGCCAGTGCGCCACCTCATGCACGATCACCGTCGCCTCGACATCGGTGCGGATCACCTTGCCGTCCCACATGAAGGAGCGGCTGGGCGGCTCGTCCAGCGTGTCGATGCCGTGGGCATGGGCCAGCCGCACCGCGTCCGCCCGGTGGGCTGACGTGTCGACGCCGCCGCCGGGCTCGTCCGCCGGCCGCACCGGCCAGGTGGAGGCGATCCGGCGGAAGGCGGCCCGCGCTTGGGCATGGCCGTCCAGATGGGCGTCGAAGGCGGCGATGGCCTTCGGCATGTCGTCGATGGCGATGGGGGTCAGGATCATCGCGCCTATGTGCCCAAGGGGGCGGCGTGGCGCAAGGAGAAAGTAACCGGACAAAGGAGCAGGGCTGCCCGCCAGAAGAAGGGCGCCGGCAAGCCCCGGTCCATTCGGGTCCCGCCGGCGCCATAACTGTCACCGCAGTGCTGAAGATCGGCGCTGTTTCTTACGCGGCGCGCATTTCGGCCAGGAACCGCGACACGAAGCCGCGCAGGTCGGTCGCCTCGTGGTTCAGCCCGTCGGCGGCGGTCAGCACCTCGCGCGAGGCGTCGCCGGTGGAGGCCGCGGCTTCCGACACGCCGGCGATGTTGCCGGACACCTGCTGCGTGCCGCGCGCCGCCTGCTGGACGTTGCGGCTGATCTCCTTGGTGGCCGCGCCCTGTTCCTCCACCGCGGCGGCGATGGTGGTGGAGATGTGGTTGATCTCGGCGATCACCCGGCCGATCTCGGCGATGGCGCCGGCGGCCTGCCGGCTGATCTCCTGAATGCCGGCGATCTGGCTGCCGATCTCCTCCGTCGCCTTCGCGGTCTGGCTGGCGAGGTTCTTGACCTCCGACGCCACCACGGCGAAGCCCTTGCCCGCCTCGCCGGCGCGTGCCGCCTCGATGGTGGCGTTCAGCGCGAGAAGGTTGGTCTGGCTGGCGATGTCGGTGATCAGCTGCACCACCTCGCCGATGCGCTGGGCGGCGTCGACCAGACCGCGGACGGTGCCGTCGGTCTTCTCGGCGGTGGCGACCGCCTGACCGGCGATGCGGGTGCTCTCCGCCACCTGCCGGCCGATCTCGGCGATGGAGGCCGTCAGTTCCTCCGTCGCGGCGGCCACTGTCTCCACGTTGCCGGTCGCTTCATTGGATGCGCTGGCGACCGCATCGGCCTGCCGGGTGGTCTGCTCCGCGGTGGCCGACATGGTCTGGGCGGTCGCCTGCAACTGGGTCGCCGCCGCCGATACCCGGCCCAGCGCCTGCAGCACCAGCCGGTCGAACTCCTGGGTCAGCCGGTCGATGCGTTCGCCGCGGCCACGCTGCGCCGCATGGTCGGCGCGTTGGGCTTCGGCCAGCCGGTCGCTCTCGATCAGGCTGTCCTTGAACACCTGCAGGGCCTTGGCCATTCCGCCGATCTCGTCGGCGCGATCCAGGCCGGGGATGTCGACGCTGCGGTCGCCGCCGGCCAGCCGGGTCATGCGGTCGGTCATCGCGACCACCGGCCGCGACAGGCCGCGGCCGATCAGCAGCGCCGTCGCCAGACCCAGGACCACGGCGACCAGCGAAGCAAGCACCATCCCGCCGCGCGCCTTGGCGAGGAAGGCGCCGGTCGCCATGCCCAACTCCTTCTGGTGGCCGACGCTGGCTTCCGTCAGCTGTTCCGCCTCCTTGGCGATGGAATCGCCGACGGGGATCAGCACCTCGTTGACCAGCCGGTCGCGCTCGGTGGTGGCCTTGACCACGGCATTGAAGCCGCTGACGTAGACGCGCAGCATGGCGGTGTAGGACATCGCCATCTTGCGGCGGTCCATGTCGGTCAGCTTCGCCATCATCGCGCCGCCGCGGCCGGCGGCGTCGGTGAACTGAGACCGGGTCTGGGCGGCAAGCGCCGGGGAGCCGTCGACATTGTAGCGCGTCGCCGAGATGCGGGCCGACAGCATGTGGCGTAGCGCCATGCCCGCCAGATAGGCGGCGTCGGTGTCGCCCGCCGCGCCGGCGCTGTCCATGATGCCGTCCAGCGCGGTTTCCAGCCGCGGCCCGATCTCGTCCAGGTCAGCGATGGCCTTGCTGCGCTGGTCCTGGAAATCCATCATGGCAGCGAAGGCCTCCCGATACTGGGCGATCTCCTGCGCCATGTGGTCGGCCGTCTGCAGCAGGGCGGGGTCGGTGAACAGGGCGCGGGCCTTGTCGATGGTCTGCGCCGCGTCCTCCGCGGTGCGCCGGACGGTGGCGCCGACCTCCGCATCGCCGGTCAGCAGGAAACGGGTGGCCTGCTGGCGCATCTCCAGCATCAGGGCCTGGATGCGTCCCAGCTCGTTGGTCTGCTGGCCGAGCCGCCGGTAGGTGTCCACGGCGCCGCCGGCTTCCGACAGCGCCGCAATGCCGATACCGCCGATCAGCACCAGGAACACCAGGATGCCGGCGCTGGCCGCCGTGATCTTGCTTCCTACGGAAAAGCGATTGAAAAGGCTCATGGCCGGGGCCTCCATCGGCACAGGGACGTTGCCCAACCTTCGTTCGGGGACGATCCGAAAAGGTCAGGCATTGCGACCTGTTTCAGAAAGCGTGCCACATGCCCCGGTATGGTGCGGTTGTGTGTGCCGGCAACCGGAGTGACCTGTCGATGACGTAGGGGAATGCGGCCGTTCCGCCGCAATGGAATAAACGGCAACGGAGGATGTTTGCCTGTTTCGGCAGATCGCAGGTAACCGGGGTCCGGACGCATTCATGGGCGGACAGGCCATTTTTTGTGCCGTGGCGGTCACAGGAGAGGCATTTTGAACATCCCCCCGTATCGTGATATATGCCGAAGGGCGCAGCGGCCGACCGGGGTCGTCGCCGATCCCTTCATCTCCCGGTCCCTGACGCTTTGACCCGACGGCTGGCCATGTCCATTCCCGACGCGCCCCTTTCCGCGGCTTCTCCGGAGGTCCGGACCACTCCCGTCCGCCATGAGGGCGAGGTCCTTCCATCGGCGAACCGGCCTCCGGCGAACAGGTCGGGTCGCCCGCGACGCGGCTGCCTGTCGGTCGTCATTCCCTTCTACAACGAGGGGCCGAACATCGAGGCCCTGTTCGCCCGGCTGGTCCCGGTGCTGGACCGGTTGGACATGGATTGGGAAGTGGTCTGCGTCAACGACGGCAGCCGCGACGACACCATCGACCGGCTGCTGGACGTCCATGACCGCGAAGCGCGGGTGAAGGTGGTCGATCTGTCGCGCAATTTCGGCAAGGAGTTGGCGCTGTCCGCCGGATTGAGCCACACCACCGGCGACGCCGTGGTGCCGATGGACGCCGACCTGCAGCATCCGCCGGAACTGCTGCCGGCCTTCATCGCCAAATGGCGCGAGGGCTTCGACGTGGTGGTCGCCGTGCGCCACGCCCGCGTCGGCCAGAGCCTGAAGCACCGCCTGTTCGCCCGCCTGTTCTACTGGGTCTTCGACCATCTGTCGGAGATCAAGCTGCCGCGCGAGGTCGGCGATTTCCGCCTGATGGACCGCCGCGTCGTCGAGGTCATCAACCGGATGCCGGAGCGCACGCGCTTCATGAAGGGCATCTTCGCCTGGGTCGGCTTCCGTCAGGCCGCGATCCCCTACGAACAGGGGGAGCGCGCCGGCGGCGACACCAAATGGGGCTTCGTCAAGCTGCTGCGCCTGTCCTTCGACGGTCTGACCGCCTTCTCCACCTTCCCCCTGCGGGTGTGGAGCCTGGTCGGGATGGCGGTTTCGGGCGTCGCCTTCGTCTATATCCTGATCCGCCTGGTCCGCACGCTGGTCCACGGCATCGACGTGCCGGGCTATGAATCGCTGCTGGTCGCAGTGCTGTTCCTGGGCGGCATCCAGCTGATCACGCTGGGCATCATCGGCGACTATCTGGGCCGTGTCTTCGCGGAGGTGAAGGGGCGGCCGCTGTTCATCGTGCGATCGGCCCATGGCTTCGGCCCGGCGGATGGCCGGGATGAGCATGAGTTCGATCCTGTCGGCGGATCAGTGGGGCGGGAGCCGCGCCGATGAGCATCGAGACCGGCCTGCGCGACGACGGAAATGCCGTCGGCGGCCCCACTTCCTCCTCTGCCCGCCGCCCCGCCGTGGCGACGGCCGCGCCGTCCACCGCCGGCGCCGGCGGCGTCGTGCTGCCGCGCGGCGAGGCGGCTTTGTGGGACGGGCTGTCGCGCGCGCTTCTGCTGGGCCTGCTGATCCTCGCGGCGCTGACCTTCCTCAGCTACGGCATCAGCACGGACGAGGAGGTGCAGCACATCTACGGCAAGAAGTTGCTGTCCTACTACCTCAGCGGCTTCCAGGACCGGTCTGCCTTCCATTTCAAGGATCTGGCCTATTACGGCGGGCTTTTCGACCTCGTCACCGCCGTGATCGTGCCCTTCTCTCCCTTCGAGGAGTATGAGACGCGGCACCTGCTCTGCGCGCTGGTCGGCGTGCTGGGCATCGCCGGCACCTGGCGCTATACCCGGCTGCTGGCCGGTCCGCGCGCCGGCTTCATCGCCGCGGCGCTGCTGTCGCTGAGCGGCGTCTATTACGGCGCCATGTTCAACAACACCAAGGACGTGCCTTTCGCGGCCGGCATGGTGTGGACGCTCTATTTCGCCACCCGCATCCTGAAGCAGATGCCGCGGCCGAGCCGCAGCGCGGTGCTGAAGTTCGGGCTGGTGCTGGGCCTGACGCTGGCGATCCGCGTCGGCGCGGTGCTGGCCGGCTTCTATCTGGCGGTCGCCATGGCGATGCATTTCGCGCTGGTGACGCGCCAGGAGGGCCGGCGCTGGGCGCTGGTCGATGCGCGGCGCGCCTTCCTCAGCCTGTGGCCGGCGATCCCCGTCGCCTATGTCATCATGGCGGTGTTCTGGCCCTGGGTGGTGCAGCGGCCGTTCCGCAACCCGTTGGAGGCCCTGCGCGTCGTCTCCCATTTCCCCATCGACATCCAGACGCTGTTCATGGGCGAGCTGGTCCATTCCAACGCGCCGCCCGCGTTGTACCTGCCGGTCTATCTGGCGGTGAAGCTGCCGGAGGCGGTGGTGATCGGCGTCGGGGTGGCGGTGGTGATGGCGGCGGTCTGGCTGGCGCGCGGCGGCTGGCGGCGGACCGGGGCCTTCACGGTCGTCCGCTACACGCCGCTGGTTCTGGCGGGCTTCCTGCCGATCCTGCTGTTCGTGCTGATGCGGCCGTCGGTCTACAACGGCATCCGCCATTTCCTGTTCCTGGCCCCGCCCATGGTGGTGATGGCGGCCATCGCCGCCGACCGGCTGTGGACCCTGTGCCAGCGGGGCGGCCGGGCGCTGGGGCAGACCTTCGCCGCGGCGATGACCGTGGTCGGCGTGGTGTACGCGTGGCAGTTGGGCGCCATGCACCCGAACCAGTACGTGTACTACAACCAGTTCGTCGGAGGCGTACGCGGCGCCGACGGCAAGTTCGAGCTGGATTACTGGGGCAACTCGCTGCACGAGGCGCTGCAGGAACTGGTCGAGTATGTCGAGCGCGAAAATGACGGCCATGCCCCGCCGCGCCAGTACACGCTGACTGTCTGCGGCAACACGCTGGCGGTGCGGTTCGAACTGCCGCCCTGGCTGCGTCTGGTGAACGGGATCGAGCCGGATTGGCGCAAGGCCGATTTCTTCCTGGCCTTCACCCAGGTGAAGCGGTGTCCGTCGCTGCTGGACGGCCATCCGATCCTGGAGATTGCGGCCGACGACGTTCCGCTGTCCATCGTCAAGGACCGCCGCCCGCCCAGGGCCGACATCCCCACCGAATAACGGCCCACCGAATAGCCATCCCCGCTCTGCCAAGCCCGACCGGTTGGGCGGTGGCGGGGCGGTGGCGGAGTACCCCGGCGGCTCCCGCGCCGTCTTTCGCCGCATCGCCCTTCGCGGCCCTGTCCGCCCGCCGTACGTCCGCCCACTCTCCGTACTCGCGATTGGGGCCGGGCGGAGGCGGGGATGCGGCGCGGGCTGCTCTGGGGCGTTTTGTGTCTGCTGCTGTGGAGCGTTCCGCTCGGCCCGACCGGGGCCATCGGCCTGGATCGTATTCCCGACCGGCTGGTGGATGACGTGACCCGCGCGGTGGAGGACCGGCAGCCGCCGGCCGGTGCCGGCAGTCTGGTGGTCGGCGTGATCCGCGACGGCCGGACGCTGGTGGTCGGGCGCGGCGATGCCGGGCGCCCCGACGGCGGGCCGCCCGATGGGCGCACCCTGTTCCAGATCGCCTCGCTGACCAAGCCCTTCACCGGCACCATCATGGCGGAGCTGATGCGGGAGGGTCGGGTCGATCCCGCCGACCCGCTGCAGCGCCATCTGCGCCGCGTCGGCCCGGTGCCGGTCGCCCATGTGCCGGAGTATGAGGGCCGACCGATCCGGCTGCGCGACCTCGCCACCCACACGGCCGGCCTGCCCAACGTGCCCGAAACCCCACGTTTCTCGTGGAACCGGCTGGAGGACCCCCGCAACCCCTACAAGCCGCTGTCACGCGGCGAACTGGCGCTGTGGCTGTCCGGCTATCGGCTGCCGGTGTCGCCGGGCGTGCGCTTCAGCTATTCCAATGCCGGCATGTCGGTTCTGGGGGAGGCGCTGTCGGCGGCGGCCGGCCAGTCATACGAAACGCTGCTGAAGCGGGTGGTGACCGACCGCTTCGGGATGCGCGACACCACCCTGCATCCGACCTCCGAGCAGCGGGTGCGCAAGGCGGCAGGCCATGCCCGCGGCCGGGTCGTTCCGGATTGGGAGGCTCCGGCGATGCTGCCCGCCTTCGGCCTCTATTCCTCGGCCGACGATCTGCTGCGCTGGCTGTCCGCCAATCTCGGCGACTGTCCGGCGGGTGCGGCTGCCGGGCCGGGCGGCCATGGCTGTGCCCCGCCGGTGGCGGCGACGCTGGCGCTGGCGCAGTCGGTGCAGGTGGATGGGCGGTCGCTGGCCGATCCGGGCAGCCTGGGAAGCGGGGCGATGGCGCTCGGCTGGTTCGTCGCCTGGGCCACGGACGGCACGCCGATCCATTGGCATTCCGGCTCCACCGGCGGCTTCAACGCCTATATCGCCTTCTCGAAGGCGCACCGCTGGGGCGTGGTGGCGCTGACCAACAGCGACCCCGATCGGGTCACCGCCGACCATGTGGTCATCGATCTCGTCCGCCGCCTGGAAGCGCGGCCGGAGGTGGCCAGTCTGCCGTGAGAGCAAGGATCAGTGCAGGCGGCGAGGCGGCTTGGCCGGGATCTCGACATCCGCGCGGGCATGGGCGATGGGGCCGGCCTGATGATGGGCGAGGCGCCAGCTGCCCTTTTCGCGGGCGAACAGGTTGGTGGCGGCCAGCACGGCGTCGCCCAGCGTTTCCTCGCAGACCACCAGGGCGGTGTCGCCATGCAGGGTCACGCGCTCGTTCCGCGCCTCGACGACGATGCCGCTGGGCGTGCGCAGCACGTCCCGCCAGCTGGTCAGCACCGCGTCGCGCCCGAACAGGGCGGTCCAGCCGGGATGGATGCAGGAGACGGGCAGCGTTTCCGCCCACAGGGCTTCCATCGCGGCGGCGTCGCGATTTGTGAAGGCCCGGTAGAAGGCTTGGTTCAGGGCCAGCAGCGTGTCGCGGTCGGTCATGGCGTTCATCCGGGCGATGGTTCCGGGAGGACGGACGGTGCACGGCCCTGGGGCCGCCACCGCGACCGCTTGTAAAGAAGCCATCCCGCATGGGCAAGCGCCGGTCCGGACGGATCCGGGCCGGTGCTGTGACAATGAACGTAGAAAACCGGATCAGGCGGTCAGGTTGACGCCCTGCGGCTTCGCTGACGTGCCGGCGGTTGCAGCGGTCGCCGCACCGTCCGCCGCCGCTGCGGCCTTCCCGGTCGACAGCCCCGCAATCGGCGTGGACAGGTCGAGCGTCAGGTGGGTGACGCCGTCCTTCGACGTGGTCGGCTTCAGCACCGCCAGCCCCTTCATCCCATCGCCGCCGCCGCTCTTGGCGGCCATGTCGTTCAGCTTGCCGAGGATATCCTTGATCTCATCCTCGCTGAAACCTTCGGAACGGACGATCATGCCGGTGGACTTGCCGGTGGCGGTGGTGGTCATGCCGGTTGCGCTGAGCGCCATGTCGCCGCCCTTGCCCAGCGACGCCTGCAGACGTTGATCGTCGCGCCGGAAGTCCAGGGTTGATTTCGCGAAGGAAATCTTGACGCTGCGGTCGCCGTCCTGGATTTCCAGGTCGATTCCGTGTGACTCGATCGACCATTGCGACTGGGTGGCCTGCATGTCCACCGACAGATCGCTGAGGTTCATGCCGTCGAGCTTGGACTTCAGGCCGTCGCCGAAACCCTTCACGGCATCGTCGATGCGGTTCTGCGGAACGCCCAGTGCGCTCAGCGTATCGCCCAGCCCCTGCTTCAGCGCGTCGATGCCCTTGCCGAACATGCCGGCCAGATCCTTGCCGTGGTCCAGCGCCGACTGCATCAGCGATTGCGCCTGCTTGGCGCGGTCCACGCCGCTGTTGGCGGTGGCCGGCCCGCCGCCGCCCGCCGCCTGGGCGCCGCCCTTGCCGGTCATGCTGTCCAGCAGCGATTCCATCGACTGGCTGATGGTGTAGGCCGGCGACTGTGTCTTCTTGTCGCCGTCCACCGGTTTCGCGTCCGATTTGGCCAGCCCGTCCTTTGCCGTGCCGGCCGTCTTTGACGAACCGTTCTGCACAGCCGTGGACAGCACCGACGGTTTGCCGTTCGGGCCGCTGAGCTCCGCGTAGTACATGGATGCCCCCGCATCGCGTTGTTTGTGCGCAAGCGGAAGCATGGCGCCGACAACCTTTACCATTTCTTAATTTCGCGGTCTTCTTTCAATAATTGAAATAAATTCGTTACCTTACTAATTGTCCGCGACTGTGGAACTTCATCCAATCTCTTGCCGCCACTTGTTCCGCCTGCGTGATGACCTGCGACGAGCGGCGGCTTTCACCGCGGGTGAGGCGCTGCTACCCTTGTCGGAAAAGGACCCGCCAGAAGGAAGCCGACCATCATGACCGATCGCCTGTCCATCGCGCTTGCCCAGATCAACCCGACCGTGGGCGACCTCACTGCGAACGCCGGCCTGATCCGTGCGGCGCGGGCGGAGGCCGCGGCCCGCGGCGCCGACCTCGTCATCTGTCCCGCGGGCTCGTTGTCCGGTGCCCCGCTTCTGGATCTGGCGGCGCTTCCCGCTTTCCTCGACGCGGTTGAGGAGACAGTGCGGGCGCTGGCGGACGTCACCGCCGACGGCGGTCCGGCCCTGCTGGTCGGCGCGCCCTGGCGGGAGGGCAAGGGGCGTCACAACGCCGCTCTGCTGCTGGACGGCGGCAAGATCGCCGCTGTTCGTTTCCAGGCCGTAACGGATGCGGGTGAGATCGGTGCGCCGGAGGAGGACCGTTTCGATAGCGGTCCGATGCCCGGCCCGGTCAATGTCCGCGGGGTGCGGATCGGCCTGCTGATCGGCGGTGATCTGGCGACCGGCGACGTGGCGGAGACCCTGGCGGAGAGTGGGGCCGAGCTTCTGGTCGCGATGCTGGCCGGCCCCTTCGCCCCCGGCCGCGCCGATGAGCGGGTGCAGGCCGCCGTCGCGCGGGTGGTGGAATGCGGATTGCCGCTGGTTGCGGTGAACCTTGTCGGCGGGCAGGACGAGCGGGTGTTCGACGGCGGCAGCTTCGCGCTCGCCCCAGGTGGCCGGCTGGTCGCCCAGGCTCCGCTGTTCGCCCAACATCTGCTGCTGACCCGGTGGGAGCGCGGACCCGACGACAGCTGGGACAGCTCCGAGGCCGAAACAATTGCTCCGGCCGAGGGGACGGAGGCGCTTTACACGGCGCTGATGCTGGGCCTGCACGATGCCGTAACGAAAAGCGGCGCGCCGGGCGTGGTGGTCGGGCTGACAGGCGGGCTGGACTCGGCGCTGGTCGCGGCACTGGCGGCCGACGCGCTGGGACCGGAGCGGGTGCTGGCCGTTCGCGCTCCGCTGCCGGCCGGCGAGGCGGGGGCCTCGGCCGGCAGCTTTACCGACAGTCTGGCCGATAGCTTGGCCGATGCGGCGGAGATCGTCGAGTTGCTGGGCTGCCGCCTGGACAATGTCGCGCTCACGCCGGTGCTCAAGGCCGCCGACTCGCTGCTGGCCCCCGCCTTTGCCGGGCGCGACTCGGCCGCGGCGGCCGACCGCCTGCATGCCCGCCTGCGGGCCGCGACCCTGGCGGCCCTGGCGGAGCGGATGGGCGCCGTGCTGCTGTCCACGGCGGACCGGACCGACCGGCTGCTCGGCCTTGCGGCGGAGGAGACGGGCTGCGGCTATGCCGTGCTGTCCGACGTGCCGAAGACGGCGGTTCTGGAACTGACGCGCTGGCGCAACGCCAACCAGCCGGCGGGATCGCGCGGGCCGGCGGGGCGGGTGGTTCCGGAACGGGTGCTGGCGCGCCGGCTGAAGGCCGAGACTCCGGCCGGACTGCCGCCGGTGGACGCGCTGGACGATCTGCTGGCCGGCTTGCTCGACGGTGGGCTGTCGCCGGCCGACCTTGCCGGGCGCGGCCATGCTGCCGAGACGGTGGAGATGGTCTGGCGGCTGGTGGTCCAGGCGGAAGCGGGCCGCCGCAGGGCTCCGCCGGGGCCGCGGATTTCCCGCCGGACGGTCGCGCGGCTGCGTCGCTTTCCGATTGCCGGCGGCTTCAACGACTTGATGTAGAGCGGGCGGGGAGGGGGAGCGGTCCCCCTTCCCCCTTCGCCTCCGCGCCGGCTTCAGCCGCGCGTCAGCTTGATGATGGTGGCGATCATGCCGAAGGTCCACAGTACGGCCGGCAGCACCACCCAGGTCGGGTGGAAGATGATCGCCAGCGGCATGATGAAAATCAGCAGCATGGCCGGGAAGACGAAGAATGGCGAATTTCCCCAGTTGCTCAGCAACCCGGAGGGGTTCTCGTCTGCACCCAGATAAACATCGGCGGTAACCGCTTGGTCCGTCATCTCTATCACCCAAGTTTCTTGTGGTTATTCCCTGTCCCGCACTGCAGCAGGACAGGGGTTCATACGCCACGATGCTTTGGATGACCAGAGCGCGGCCTTGGCCGGCCCTTTCGACTTTGGTCGAAGGTTGGGGTCGAAGGTTGGGGTCGAAGGGGAGATTACGCGGCTTCGGTCAGCGCCAGCTGCGGACGGCGCAGGCTGGACTGGATGGTGAAGGGGGCGCGGACGCCGCCGTTGAACAGCTCGGCGCATTCCAGAGCCTTCAGCACGCGCTCTTCCGGCGGCTGACCGACGGTGGAGGCGAGCGAGCCCAGCGCGTAGTCCGACCCGCAGCCGATGGCATGGTAACCACGCACCGCCTCGCCGACCTGATAGTCCGACTGCACGGTGAAGAGCCGGCCTTCCAGCCCGACCATGAAGGTGCCGCCGGTCTCCACATCGTTGGAGCGGTGGGCGTAGCCGCCGTCCTTCAGGCAGTTGCGGACGGCATCGACAAAGTCCACGACCATGTAGCGGAACAGGTCGACGTCATGTTCACGCGGCGGGACCTCCAGCCGGTAATGCAGCAGCTGGCCCATACGGAAGGAGCTGGTGAAGCCGATCAGGCTGTCGCCATTGCGGAACACCTTGGTGTCGGCCCGCACCGTGATGTCCAGGCCGTTCACTCCGGCGCTGTCGCCGCCCATCCACACCCGGTCGCCGTCCACCAATCCCACAATGCAGGTCATCGCCAACCCTCGCCTGATAGAAAAGAAGCTGAGGCAAAGGGTGTGGGAAGGCGGTTAATGAATTATTGCTCAGCTTTGTGACATTGCCGGTGACAAAGGAGGTATCGCTACCTCCTTCGTCGGAGGTTTTCACTTGGTCACTTCACCAGATCGACCAGAGCCTTGACAGTATTCTCCGCACCCTCGGCGATCTGGACCAGATTGGCGTCCAGCATGTAGCAGGGCGAGGTGACGACCTTCAGGCCGCGGTCGATGACGATCTCGCCGTGGGTGGTGGTGCGGTGGACGGCGCCCATCGACTCCAGCGCGGCGGCGGTGCCGGAATCGTTGCCGATGGTCAGCTCGACGCTCTGCTGGCCCAGGATCTTGGCGAGGATGGCCGGGGCGATGCACAGCGCGCCGATCGGCTTGCCGGCCGCGCGCATGGCGGCGACCGCGGCCACCACCTGCGGGTTGACCGAGCAGTCGGCGCCCTTGAAGGCGAAATCGCTGAGGTTCTTGGCGGCGCCGAAGCCACCGGGGAAGATCAGCGCATCGACGTCACCGGCCGAGAATTCGCTGAGCGCGGTGATCTTGCCGCGGGCGATGCGGGCCGATTCGACCAGCACGTTGCGGCTCTCGCCGGTCTCCTGGCCGGTCACGTGGTTGACGACATGGGCCTGCGGGATGTCGGGGGCGTAGCACACCGCGACCGCGCCCACCTTGGCGATCGCCAGCAGGGTGCAGACCGCCTCGTGGATTTCCGCACCGTCATACACGCCGCAGCCCGACAGCACGACGCCGATGCGCAAGCTCTTGTCCGCCATAGGATGTCTCCGAGATTGGATTTGCCGCCAAGCTAACGCAGCCGGACGGCCGCGCCTACCGCGCGGACGGACGCAGGGCACCACCTGTTGCCGGGATGCATCGGTTGCGGACCGCTTTCGGAAGGCGCGCCGGCCGTGCTAGGACTGCCCGCCTGTTCCGTCTGCAATCGAGTCCAGCCATGTCCACCGCCGTCCGTTTCGCTCCCAGCCCGACCGGCCGCATCCATGTCGGCAATGTGCGCCTCGCGCTCGTCAACTGGCTGTTCGCGCGCAAGACCGGCGGCAGCTTCATGTTCCGGCTGGACGACACCGACGAGGAACGCTCGACCCAGGAATTCGCCGACGCCATTGCCGCCGACCTGACCTGGCTCGGCCTGAGCTGGGATCGCTTCGCCCGCGAAAGCGACCGTTATCCGCGCTATGACGAGGCGGCAGCCGCGCTGAAGGCCGCCGGCCGGCTCTATCCCTGCTACGAGACGCCGGAGGAACTGAACCTCAAGCGCGCCAGTCTGGTGTCGCAGGGCCGCCCGCCGATCTACGACCGCGCCGCCCTGCGCCTGACCGACGAGGACCGTGCCCGGCTGGAAGGGGAGGGGCGCAAGGCCCATTGGCGCTTCAAGCTGAACCCGACTCCGGTGGAATGGACCGATCTGGTCCGCGGGCCGGTGCGGTTCGAAGGTACGGCGCTGAGCGATCCGGTGCTTATCCGCGAGGATGGCCGGCCGCTCTACACCCTGACCAGCGTGGTCGACGACGCCGATTTCGCCATCACCCACATCATCCGCGGCGAGGACCATGTCGCCAACACCGCGGTTCAGATTCAGATCTTCGAAGCCCTTGATGCAGCGGTGCCTGTTTTCGCCCATCTGCCGCTGCTGACCGATGCCGGCGGGCAGGGGCTGTCGAAGCGGCTGGGCAGCCTGTCGGTCGGCAGCCTGCGCGACGAGGACGGCATCGAGCCGATGGCGGTCAACAGCCTGCTGGCAAAGCTCGGCACCTCCGACCCCATCGAGGCGCGGCTGACGCTTGACGAACTGGTGGCGGAGTTCGATCTGTCGAAGATCGCCCGCGGCACGCCGAAGTTCGATCCGGAGGAACTGGGCCGGCTGAACGCCCGCATCCTGCATTTGACGCCGTTCGAGGCGGCGGCATCCCGTCTGGAGGCGCTTGGCCTGACCGATGTCGACGCCGCCTTCTGGGACGCGGTGCGGCCCAATCTGGCGCGGCTGAGCGACGCGCGCGATTGGTGGGCGGTGACCCATGCGCCGGTGACGCCGGTGGTGGAGGATGCCGGATTCCTGGCCCAGGCGGCGGCGTTGCTGCCCGACGAGCCGTGGGACCTCGGCACCTGGGGCGCCTGGACCAATGCGGTGAAGGGTGCCACGGGCCGCAAGGGAAAGGAGCTGTTCCTTCCTCTGCGCCGCGCCCTGACCGGGCGCGACCATGGACCGGAATTGAAGAACCTGCTACCCCTGATCGGACGGGCGCGCAGCCTCCGGCGACTGGCCGGCGAAACCGCCTGAAACCTCTCTTCATTCAGGAGTTCGGACCGTGCCGTTGGACCTCTACAACACGCTGACCCGCCGTAAGGAGCGCTTCGAGCCGCTTCGCCCGGACCATGTCGGCATGTATGTCTGTGGTCCGACCGTCTACGACACCGCCCATATCGGCAACGCCCGGCCGGTTGTGGTGTTCGACCTGCTGTTCCGGCTGCTGTCGCGGCTCTATCCGGCGGTGACCTATGTCCGCAACATCACCGATGTGGACGACAAGATCATCGACCGGGCGCGCGACAGCGGCGAGCCGATCGACGCGCTGACCGCGCGCACCACCGACCTGTTCCATGCAGACATGGACGCGCTGAACGCGCTGCGCCCGACCATCGAGCCGCGGGCGACCCAGCATATCGGCCAGATGATCGCGCTGATCGCCACGCTGATCGAACGCGGCAACGCCTATGCGGCGGAAGGGCACGTGCTGTTCTCGGTGCCGTCGATGCCCAGCTATGGCCAGCTGTCGCGCCGCTCGTTGGACGACATGATCGCCGGCGCGCGGGTGGAGGTGGCTCCTTATAAGCACGATGCCTCCGACTTCGTGCTGTGGAAGCCCAGCACGCCGGACCAGCCCGGTTGGGACAGCCCGTGGGGCCGCGGCCGTCCGGGCTGGCATATCGAGTGCTCCGCCATGGCGAAGGAGCATCTCGGTGTCACCTTCGACATCCATGGCGGCGGGCTGGACCTGATCTTCCCGCACCACGAGAACGAGATCGCGCAGAGCTGCTGCGCCAACGGCACCGACCGGCTGGCCCGCACCTGGGTCCACAACGGCTTCGTCACGGTCGAAGGCGAGAAGATGTCGAAGTCGCTCGGCAACTTCTTCACCGTGCACGACCTGCTGGACGAGTTCCCCGGCGAGGCGATCCGCCTGACCCTGCTGAGCGCGCATTATCGCCAGCCGCTGGACTTCACCCGCGAGGGCATCCGGCAGGCCAAGGGCGCGCTCGACCGCTGGTATCAGGCGTTGCGCGGCGAACCGGTGCCGGCGGCGGGCGAACTGCCCTTCGATGTGCTGGCGGCGCTGGAGGACGACCTCAACAGCCCGCTCGCCATCGCGCATCTGCACGAGCTGGCGACCGCGGTGAACAAGGCGAAGAGCGATGCCGAGAAGGCCGCTGCCAAGGGGGCGCTCCTGGCGGCCGGGCAGCAGCTCGGCCTGTTGCAGCAGGACCCGGAGGCATGGTTCCGCTGGGCGCCGACAGGCGGGGCTGAAGGCCTGAGCGACGCCGAGGTCGAGCAGCTGATCGTCGACCGCAAGTCCGCCCGTGCTGCCAAGAACTTCGCCGAGGCCGACCGCATCCGCAAGGAGCTGGCCGACAAGGGCATCGTCCTGGAAGACGGCCCGCAGGGCACGACCTGGAAGCGGGGATGAGTTAGCGAAAGTCCCCTCTCCCTCCGGGAGAGGGGCACCGAGCCGGGAGAGTGTGCTTCCTCCTTATTGTCCCTCCGTCTGCAACAAACATTCATCGATTCTGCGGATTATCCCGCACCTCGATCCGGCCTAATCTCCTCTTCAGACAAAACGCGGCCCCTCTGGCCCACCTGATCGAGGAGACCCTGACCATGATCGACAATCGCACCGCTCCCTATGCCGCCTTCCTGCTGCGCGTCGGCCTCGGCCTGCTGTTCCTGGCCCACGGCCTTGTGCTGAAGGTGCTGACCTTCACCATTCCCGGCACCGTCGGCTACTTCGAGAGCATCGGTTACCCTGGCGTCTTCGCCTATCTGGTGATCCTGGGCGAGATCGGCGGCGGGCTGCTGCTGATCGCCGGTGTCTACACCCGCTGGATCGCGCTGGCCCTGCTGCCGATCATGATCGGCGCCACGCTGCAGCATGTCGGCAATGGCTGGGTGTTCAATTCGCAGGGCGGCGGTTGGGAGTTCCCGGCCTTCTGGACGGTCCTGCTGGTGGTGCAGTCGCTGCTGGGCGACGGGGCCTTCGCGCTGAAGGTTCCCGCGCTGGGTGCCCCGGCTGCCCGTCGCGAACTGGCCTGATCCGCAACCGTAAACGGCATTCCATGGCGACGTGGAGCGGGGAGGGGGCAATTTGCCTCTTCCCCGTTCCGCGTCGCCGTCCCATTTGGTAGACAGGACGGAGACCAACCGGAGAGCCTGATGACCGTTTCGCCGAACGACCAGCACAAGACGGATTCGTCCGGGGTCCTGAATCTGCTGGACGACCTGATCGCCAAGGCGCGCGCCGCCGGTGCGGATGCCGCCGATGCCGTGCTGTTCGACAGCGCGTCCGTGTCCCTTTCCCACCGGCTGGGCAAGACCGAGAAGCTGGAGCGCTCCGAATCCGGCGATCTCGGCCTGCGGGTGTTCGTCGGCAAGCGGCAGGCGATCGTCTCCTCGACCGACCGCAGCGGCAAGGCGCTGGACGAGTTGGTCGAACGCGCCATCGCCATGGCCCGCGTGGTGCCGGAGGACGGTTTCGCCGGCATCGCCGATCCGGAGCAGCTGGCCCGCAGCTGGCCCGACCTCGACATCTGCGACAGCGAAGAGCCGTCGTCGGAAACGCTGATCGAGCGGGCGCGAATCGCCGAAGAGGCGGCGCTGGCGGTCGAGGGCGTCACCAACTCCGAAGGGGGCGACGCCGGCTGGAGCCGCTCGACCATCGCGATCGCCGCGTCCAACGGCTTCGCCGGCAGCTATGGCGTGTCGCGCCAGTCCTTGTCGGCCTCCGTCCTGGCCGGGACCGGCACGGGGATGGAGCGCGACTATGATTATGACAGCAAGGTCTATGGCGCCGACCTGCGCGATCCGGCGGAGATCGGCCGCGAGGCCGGCGAGCGCGCCGTCCGCCGCCTGAACCCGCGCCGGGTCAAGAGCTGCAAGGTGCCGGTGTTCTTCGACCCGCGGGTGTCGCGCGGCCTGCTCGGCCATCTGACCGGCGCCATCAGCGGCCCCAGCATCGCCCGCGGCACCAGCTTCCTGAAGGACAAGATGGGGCAGCGCATCTTCGCCCCCTCCATCACCATCGTCGACGACCCGCATGTGAAGCGCGGCCTGCGCTCCCGTCCCTTCGATGCCGAGGGCGTCGAAGTGTCGCGGCGCACGCTGATCGAGGACGGCGTGCTGACGACGTGGCTGCTCGACCTGCGCTCCGCCCGGCAGCTTGGCCTGCAGACCACCGGCCACGCCGCCCGCGGCACCTCCGGCCCGCCCGGCCCGGCCCCGGCCAACGTCTATATGGCCGCCGGCAAGCGCAGCCGCGCCGACATGCTGGCGGAGGTCAAGGACGGCTTCTACGTCACCGACCTGATGGGCATGGGTGTCAACGGCGTCACCGGCGACTACAGCCGCGGTGCCGGCGGCTTCTGGATCGAGAACGGCCAGCTCGCCTATCCGGTCAACGAGATCACCATCGCCGGCAACCTCAAGGACATGTTCCTGAACATGGAAGCCGCCGACGATCTGGAACTGCGCTTCGGCATGGATGCGCCGACCGTGCGCATCGACGGCATGACCATAGCCGGTATGTAGGCGTTAAGGGCGGAGGCATCTCCGCCCGTCTCTTCATCACTTGGCATCGTTCTTGCGCAGACAGCGGGCAACCCAAAGCGGGTTCGCCCGCTTTTTGTGCTGCATTTCCGCCACTCTGCCTGTCCAAACGTCAGCTAGGCCCTTGCGCATATTTGCCTGATCTGTTAGCAATCTGCCGCTTTTTTGGGCGAAATGCTGAAGGTTTGTGCAAATGGATGCGGCAAAGACGGGTGGCGACGTCCTTTTCGTGCTGATGGGCGCGGTGATGGTGCTGGCGATGCATTGCGGCTTCGCCCTGCTGGAGGTCGGGACGGTCCGGCGCAAGAATCAGGTCAACGCGCTGGTGAAGATCCTGTCGGACTTCGCCATGTCGACCATCGCCTATTTCTTCGTCGGCTATGCGGTGGCCTATGGCGTCGATTTCTTCGCCGACGCCCACACGCTGGTCGGCAAGGGCGCCGGCGGCTTCGCGGCCTATGGCTACGACCTCGTGAAGTTCTTCTTCCTGGCGACCTTCGCCGCAGCGGTGCCGGCCATCGTGTCGGGCGGCATCGCCGAGCGCGCCAAGTTCTGGCCGCAGGCCGGCGCCACCCTGGCGCTGATCGCGCTGTTCTATCCGCTGCTGGAAGGGACGGTGTGGGGCACCCGCTTCGGCCTGCAAGGTTGGATGGCGACGACCTTCGGCCAACCCTTCCACGACTTCGCAGGATCGGTGGTGGTCCATGCCTTCGGCGGCTGGGTGGCGCTGGGTGCGGTGCTGAATCTTGGCAACCGCCGCGGCCGCTACCGTCCCAACGGCTCGCTGATCGCCATTCCGCCGTCGAACATTCCCTTCCTGGCGCTGGGCGCCTGGGTGCTGTGCGTGGGCTGGTTCGGCTTCAACGTGATGAGCGCCCAGGTGCTGGACGGCGTGACCGGGCTGGTCGCGCTGAACTCGCTGATGGCGATGGTCGGCGGCATCGTCACCTCGCTGGTCATCAGCCGCACCGACCCCGGCTTCGTCCACAACGGCGCGCTGGCCGGTCTGGTGGCGGTCTGCGCCGGCTCCGACGTGATGCACCCGCTGGGCGCGCTGATCACCGGCGGCGTCGCCGGACTGCTGTTCGTCTGGGCCTTCAACAAGTGCCAGATCGACTGGAAGATCGACGACGTGCTGGGCGTGTGGCCGCTGCACGGGCTGTGCGGCCTGACCGGCGGTCTGCTGGCCGGCGTCTTCGGGCAGGAGGCGCTGGGCGGCCTGGGCGGCGTGTCGATCCTCAGCCAGATCGTCGGCACGTTGGGCGGCGCCGGCTTCGGATTCGCCGCCGGTCTGGCGGTCTACGGCCTGCTGCGCGTCACCGTGGGCATCCGGCTCGACCCCGAACAGGAGTACA
This sequence comes from Azospirillum oryzae, assembly GCF_008364795.1. Classification (GTDB taxonomy): domain Bacteria; phylum Pseudomonadota; class Alphaproteobacteria; order Azospirillales; family Azospirillaceae; genus Azospirillum; species Azospirillum oryzae. Next base: position 470,948 of record NZ_VTTM01000002.1, read on the forward strand.
AGGGCGCCGACCTGTCGTTGCACCACATCACCGCGTACCCGGAAGAGGACGCGCCAACCCTGTAATGCGCCCCGCACAAGTCCGCCGTCCCTTGGCCACCCCTTGCTTTGCCGGGGCGGCGGCTTTAGTGTCCGGCGCGAACTCCTCCCCCTCACGACGCCGGATTTTGACCGCCCCATGAAGGCCGCCATCGTCGTTTTCCCCGGCTCCAACCGCGAACGCGACGCCGTCGCCGCGCTGGAGGCCGTCAGCGGGACCAAGCCGCATCTGGTCTGGCACCGCGACACCGAACTGCCCAAGGTCGACCTGATCGTCGTGCCCGGCGGCTTCTCCTATGGCGATTACCTGCGCTCCGGCGCCATGGCGGCGCATTCGCCGATCATGCGCGAGGTGAAGGCGCGGGCCGATCAGGGCGTCCGGGTGCTCGGCGTCTGCAACGGCTTCCAGATCATCACCGAGGCCGGGCTGCTGCCCGGCGCGCTGATGCGCAACGGTGCCTTGAAGTTCGTCTGCCGTGTCCAGCATCTGCGGGTGGAGAACACCGACAGCCCCTTCACCAAGAAATACGCGAAGGGCCAGATCGTCCGGTTCCCGGTCGCCCACGGCGACGGCAACTACTGGACCGACGCGGAGACGGTGAAGCGGCTGGACGGCGAAGGCCAGGTCGCCTTCCGCTATGTCAGTGACGAGGCGCGCAGCGACCCGCGCGGCAACCCCAACGGCTCGGTGTCCGACATCGCCGGCATCTTCAACGCCAAGCGCACCGTGCTGGGCCTGATGCCGCACCCCGAGGACGCGGTGGAGGCCCTGCACGGCAACACCGACGGCAAGCCCATGTTCGAAGGTCTGGTGGAGGCCCTGTCGTGAGCGCTGAAGCTACCAAGGCGCAGGAGCGTCCGGTCTCCGCCGAACTCGCCAAGGAGTTCGGCCTGTCCGCCGAGGAATACCAGAACGCCCTGGACATCCTGGGCCGCACCCCGACCTTCACCGAGCTGGGCATCATCTCGGTCATGTGGTCGGAGCACTGCTCCTACAAGTCGTCCAAGGTGTGGCTGAAGACGCTGCCGACCACCGGCCCGCAGGTGATCTGCGGCCCCGGCGAAAATGCCGGCGTCGTCGACATCGGTGACGGCGACGCCGTCATCTTCAAGATGGAGAGCCACAACCACCCGTCCTACATCGAACCCTACCAGGGGGCGGCGACGGGCGTCGGCGGCATCCTGCGCGACGTGTTCACCATGGGCGCGCGTCCCATCGCCAACATGAACGCGCTGCGCTTCGGCTCGCCCGACCATCCCAAGACCCGCCATCTGGTCTCGGGCGTCGTCGCCGGCATCGGCGGCTACGGCAACTGCGTCGGCGTGCCGACCGTGGGCGGCGAGACCAACTTCCATCCGGCCTACAACGGCAACATCCTGGTCAACGCCATGACCGTGGGTGTCGCCAAGACCGACAAGATCTTCTATTCGGCCGCCGCCGGCATCGGCAATCCGGTCGTTTATGTCGGGTCGAAGACCGGCCGCGACGGCATCCACGGCGCCACCATGGCGTCGGCCGAATTCACCGAGGATTCGGAGGAGAAGCGTCCGACCGTGCAGGTCGGCGACCCCTTCACCGAGAAGCTGCTGATCGAAGCCTGCCTGGAACTGATGGAGACGGACGCCATCGTCGCCATCCAGGACATGGGTGCGGCCGGCCTGACGTCCTCCTCGGTCGAAATGGCCGGCAAGGGTGGCCTGGGCATCGAGCTGACGCTCGACACCCTGCCGATGCGCGAACAGGCGATGACGCCCTATGAGATCATGCTCTCCGAAAGCCAGGAGCGCATGCTGATCATCCTGAAGCCCGGCCGCGAGGAGGTGGCGAAGGCCATCTTCGACAAGTGGGAACTGGACTTCGCCGTCATCGGCCACCTGACCGACACCGGCAACCTCGTCATCAAGATGTATGGCGAGACCTGGTGCGACATGCCGATCGCCCCGGTGTCCAACGCCGCGCCGGAATACAACCGTCCGTGGGAACCGACGCCGAAGGCGTCCGACCTCGACGAAAGTGTGTTCGACGGTTATTCCGAAAGCCTGGGCGACACGCTGACCAAGCTGTTCGGCTGCCCCGATCTGGCCTCCAAGCGCTGGATTTGGGAGCAGTATGACAGCCTCGTCGGCGGCGACACCCGTTTCATGTCGGGTCAGGCCGACGCCGCGGTCGTCCGCGTGCCGGGCCAGACCAAGGCGGTCGCCATCACCACCGACTGCACCCCGCGCTACTGCCTGGCCGACCCGGTCGAGGGCGGCAAGCAGGCGGTGGCCGAGGCGTGGCGCAACCTGTCGGCGGTGGGCGCCCTGCCGCTCGCCATCACCGACAACATGAACTTCGGCAACCCTGAAAAGCCGCGCATCATGGGCCAGTTCGTCGGCGCCGTCCAAGGCATCGGCGAGGCCTGCAAGGCGCTGGACTTCCCGGTCGTGTCGGGCAACGTCTCGCTCTACAACGAGACGAACGGCGAGGCGATCCTGCCGACTCCGGCCATCGGCGGCGTCGGCATCATGCCGGACGCCATGATCGCCGTCGGCATCGCCTTCCGAGGTGAGGGCGACGTGATCCTCGCCGTCGGCGAGACCAAGGGCCACATCGGCCAGTCGATCTTCCTGCGCGAGATCCTCGGTCGCGAAGAGGGGGCCCCCCCGCCGGTCGATCTGGCGGCGGAGCGCCGCAACGGCGACTTCGTCCGCGGCCTGATCCGCGATGGTCTGGTGGTATCGAGCCACGACGTGGCCGATGGCGGCCTGATCGTCACCATCGCCGAGATGGCGATGGCCGGCGGCATCGGTGCCTACCTGACCGGCTTCGACGGCCAGCATGTCCGCGTGCTGTTCGGCGAGGACCAGGGCCGCTACGTCCTGGCCGTCCGCCCGGACGTTGCCGCGACGGTGCAGGAGAAGGCCAAGGCGGTCGGCGTTCCGGTCAGCGTGTTGGGCGAGACCCGCGGCACCGCGCTGTCGGGCCGTGGCGGCGACATCGTCTCGCTGAAGCGCCTGCGCGAGGCCAACGAAGGCTGGCTGCCGACCTACATGGCGGCCGAGCTGTAAGACGGCCGAACGGTTTGGCGGCCGAGCAGTAGGATGTTTGGCGGGGTCGCTTCCAGTGAAGCGGCCCCGTCCATTTTTCGGCGATCATTTCTTGCCGAACGTCCACCATCGTGTACATACCGAAGGAACGCGCTAAACTCGCCGTCCAAAGGGGTTGGAACGGTGCATCGTTGCGCCTGGAGGCGGGGGAATGGGGTTTTCAGTCACCTTCTGGGGGGTGCGCGGCACGATTCCCTGCCCGATGGCCTCGCATCTGGGGTTCGGCGGCAACACGTCCTGCGTCGAAGTGCAGGCGGGAAAACAGCGGATCATCATCGACGCCGGCACCGGACTGCGGATGCTGGGCCGCAAGCTGCTGGCCGAGGGGGTGACCAGCGCGACGCTGCTGCTGAGCCATACCCATCTGGACCATATCAGCGGCTTTCCCTTCTTCGCGCCGGCCTACACCAAGGGGTTCGACCTGCGGGTGGTCTCCGGCCATCTGGCCGGCAGTCCCGACATCGAATCGGTGATGGCGCGCCAGATGGAACGGCCGCTGTTCCCGGTGCCGCTGCGCACCATGGGCGGCAACCTGAGCTTCCTTGAGGTGCCGCCCGGCCACAGCTTCAAGCTGGAGGGAGGGGTGCGAATCCATACCGGGGCGCTCAACCATCCCGACGGCGCCACCGGTTATCGGATCGAGTATCAGGGGCGGTCGGTCGCCTATGTTACCGACACCGAGCATGTGCCGGATCAGCCCGACCGCAACATCCTGAACCTTGTCGATGGCGTCGATCTGCTGCTCTACGACTCGACCTACACGGACGAGGAATGGGCGCAGCGCGTCGGCTGGGGCCATTCCACCTGGATGGAGGCGGTGCGGATCGCCCGCGCGGCCCATGTGAAGACGTTGGGTCTGTTCCATCACGATCCCGACCACGACGATGCCACCATGGAGCGGATCGAGGCGGCGGCGAAGGCGGAGTTCCCGAACTGCTTTGCCGCGCGCGAGGGAACCACCATCTCCCTCGACTGACTTTCCCTGCGCATCGGGCATTATGACCGCCACCATCCTGATTCTGTTCACCGCCACCTATCTGGGCATGGCTCTGGGGCGTTTTCCCGGTCTCAGCATCGACCGCACCGGGATCGCGCTGGTCGCGGCGATCCTGCTGCTGGCGGCCGGAGCGCTCGACACCACGCAATTGGTCGCGGCGGTCGATTTCCCGACGATCTTCATCCTGCTCGGGCTGATGATCCTGTCGGCGCAATATGCCGGCAGCGGCTTCTACGACTGGTGCGCGCTGAGGGTGGCGCAAGCGGCGCGTTCGCCGGCGCGGCTGCTGGCGGTGATCGTGCTGGTCGCCGGCGGATTGTCGGCGGTGCTGGCGAACGACGTGGTGGTCTTCGCGATGACGCCGATGCTGTGCCTGGGCTTGCAGGCCCGCAAGCTGGACCCGCGGCCCTACCTGATCGCGCTCGCGGGGGCGGCCAATGCCGGATCGGCGGCCACGCTGATCGGCAACCCGCAGAACATTCTGATCGGGCAGATCGGGCATCTCGATTTCTGGCGTTTCCTTGCGGTCTGCGGCGGTCCGGCGCTGGCGGCCATGGCCATCGTCTACGGCACCGTCTGGCTCGTCTGGCGCGGGCGCTTCGGCATGCCGCAGGAGGGCGGGGGACAGGTGGCGCCGGTGACGCTCGACCGCTGGCAGCTGGGCAAGGCAGTGGTGGCGACGCTGGTGCTGCTGGTGCTGTTCACCCGCGACATTCCGCAGGAACATGCGGTGCTGCTGGTCGCCGGTGTGATGATGATCAGCCGGCGCATGGCCAGCCGCGACATGCTGGGGATGGTCGACTGGCATCTGCTGGTGCTGTTCGCGGCACTCTTCGCCATCAACCACGCGTTGGGGCTGACCGGCATCCCGGCGGCCCTGGTCGGCGACCTGCAGGCGGCGGGATGGCTGCCCGACCGGCTGGCGGTGATGCTGCCGCTGGCGCTGGCCGGCAGCAACAGCATCGGCAATGTCCCGGCGGTGATCCTGTTGCTGGCCGCCTGGCCATCCCCGCCGGAGGGGGCGCTCTATGGTCTGGCGCTGCTGTCGACCCTGGCGGGCAACCTGCTGCTACCGGGCAGCCTCGCCAACATCATCGTGGCGGAGCGGGCGGCGGCGTCCGGGGTCCGGCTGGGCTTCGTCGAGCATGCCCGCTGCGGCGTGCCGATGGCGCTGCTGTCGATGGCGCTGGCGGCGGTCTGGCTGTGGGCCGGCGGCTGGATGGGGCTGTGACTCGTCATCTGTGACCTGTGACCAGCCCGTGACTTTCAGGACCGCAAGGCCCTTCTTCCGGATGCGACAAATGGGGTACTCTGTTCGTGCACCGTTGTATGTGCGCCGGGGTGGGGGAGCGCTGTGGGTCTGGTCGGCCAATTCCTTGAATTTATCGAAAGTGCGCCGAACCGGTCGCTGCGATCGCTCAGCGATCGGGTGCTGCGCAAATGCCGCGACCTGACGGGAGCGGAGGCCGGCACGATCTTCATGCTGCGTGGGCAGGGGCGACACCGGCATCTGGAGGCGGTCAGCGCCCAGAACGACGTGATCCGCGCGAAACCGACGCTGTTCTCCGTGCCGGTCAGCCAAGCCTCCATCGTCGGGTATGTCGCGGCGACCGGAGAGACGCTGCTGCTGGAGGATGCCTACGCCATCGCGGAGGATCGGCCTTACAGCTTCAACCCCGCCTTCGACCAGCGCACCGGCTTCCGCACCCGTTCCATCATGGCCTTTGCTTTGAAAGGCTTCCGCGACCGGCCGATCGGGGTGGTGCAGTTGATCAACCGCCGCCCGGAGGAGGGACCACCCGCCTTTCTGCCGGAACATGAGCAGATGATCGCCCCGGTCAACCACATCGTCGGCCGGGCGTTGGAGCGGGCCGCGACGCTGGAGCGGCTGACCGAGCGCAACCGCGCCCTGACCCGCGAGCGCCGCCGCGTCGCCGAGCTTCAGGCGGAGACGGAGCGCGCCTTCATGGTGTCGGTCAATCTGCTGGCCCGCGCCGCCGAGGTGCATGACGAGGACACCGGCAACCACATCCTGCGCGTCAACGAATACTCCCACGCGCTGGCCACCTGGGCCGGCTGCAGCCGCGCCTTCTGCGACGAGATCCGCTTTTCCGCCGCCCTGCACGATGTCGGCAAGATGAGCGTCGATCAGGCGGTTCTGCACAAGAAGGGCCGGCTCGACGATCGCGAACTGGCGGAGATGCGGCGCCATCCGGTCTACGGCCACGATATTCTGGTCGCGTCGGATCGGCTGAAGATGGCCGCCGAGATCGCGCTGTACCATCACGAGCAATGGGCCGGCACCGGCTACCCCCATGGCCTGAAGGGGGAGGAAATCCCGCTGGCCGCCCGCATCGTCGCCATCGCCGACTGCTACGACGCCCTGCGCAGCGCCCGACCCTACAAGCCGTCATTCAGCCACGAGAAGGCGGTCGACATCCTGCTGAACGGTGACGACCGTCTGGAGCCGAGGGTCCATTTCGACCCGCGCCTGCTCTCGCTGTTCGCCGGTCGCCATGCGGAATTCGATGCGATCTGGGAGCGGCTGAAGGATCAGGAGACTCTTGCGGTCTGAGACTGGTGCGGTCTGAGAAGCCGGCGGATCACTCCGCCGGGTTGGTCGCGGCAAGCGCACGGCGGCGGACCCAGCGGAAGCTCTTGACCCCGATCCACAGACCGCCGATGGCAAGGCCGCTCAGCAGAAGGATCTTCGGGCCGTCCTCGCCGATGGCGGCGGCGGCTTCACCGAACAGGTAACCGGCCCCGGCGAAAGTCCAGGCCCAGATGCCGGCGGCGATGAAGTTCCAGAACAGGAAGCGGGACCACCGCATGCCGGAGGTGCCAATGGCGACGGACGCGATGTTGCGCACGCCGTAGAGGAAACGGAAGACCAGAATGAAGGCGACGCCGTATCTCTCCAGCCAGCTCAGGACCCGGCAGGCATGGGCATCGGCGGACGGAAAGCGGGCGAGTGCCCTTTTGCCCCAGCGGCGGCCCAGCCAGAACCACACCTGATCGCCCATGAAGCTGCCGATCCACACCGAACCGACCAGCCAATACAGATTGATGATGCCAAGTTTGGCGCCCATCCCGCCGAAGATTACAAATGTTTCACCTTCAAAAAAGGCCCAGATAAAGGCCATCGGGTAAAAGGCGTTCCCCCATTCCTGCAACCAATTGATCCAGTCCAAAGACCCCTCCGGGAGACGTCGCTTGTGGGTTCCGCGGGCCCGGTGGCGCTTTGTAACCGCTATATTGTGCGATGCGGTATGTAGAGCGTGGGCTGGGACAGATCATGACATAAAGCCGCGCTGTTTGTCTCGGAAACTTTATTGACTAAGGGGCCGCCCCAACGGTGAGACGTGGCTCAGAAGTCATCCCCGGACAATTCGCCGACAGCCTGCCGCGCGGCGCGCAAAAGGGCGGGGTTGGGCTCCATCGCGACATCCCCATCCTCACCATCGGCATCGCTGCGGTCGGGCGCGGCGCGGCGTTTCAGTTCGCGTGCCGCCTCGATCAGCAGATGGGCCAGCCGCTGATCGGGCAGCGCCTGTACCAGCGCCCGAAGCTCGGGATTGGACAGCGCGGCGGGATCGAAGGCCGGGGGAGGGGGCGGTGGGGCCGGCGGGGCGAGCGGCAGGGTCGCGACAGTCGCCGCCATCACCGCCGCCCTGGGCAGGGGCGCGGCCTCCCGCACCACATCGACCGCGACCTGGGCGGCCATCGTCGACAGTGTGGCACCCGTCGCGGCAGCCCGCGCCCGGCGCGGCTTGCGCGCCGGTTCGGTCTCCGGCAGATCGTCGAACAGAAGCCGTTGGACGCTCATCGCTGCGGTTGCCCCCTGCGCTCCACCAATACCCACCCACACCGCCGGCACCGTGGCACCGACCATTCCCTGTTCACCCGCAGTTTGCGGTGTGTTCTCTTTTCATTCTAGAAAGCGCGTCGGGTTTGTCGAGTGGATTCTGGCGGCTATGTCCGCAGGCTAATGTTGGGGACCATGCTGGAGAGCCGTCGCCTCCAGGAAGCGTTCGGGCCGCAGCACCCGCGTTTCGCCGGCCCGGCGCACCGACAGGAGCTGGCGGTCGACCGTCACCAGCCAGGGCACCGATCCGCCGACGGCCGCCGCCAGGAACATGTCGTCTTCCGGATCGCGGCACAGGCGCCCGACCGCGGCGGGAGCGACCAGCGTCGTCTCGTTCCTGATGCGATCCAGGAAGGCGCGGCGATCTGCCGCGGGGGTATAGCGGTCGAAGGTCGGGCGCATCAGCACCTCCTCGAGTTCCGCCAGCGTTTCGGTGCTGCCGACGAGGCCCTGGTCAGTGCGCACGCGTTCCACGCAGCGGCGGATCGCGTCGTGCCGGCGTGCCGCGGCATCGCCCAGCAGCGCATAGGCAACCAGGATGTTGGTGTCGAGAACGGCCCGGACCGGCGCCGGAGCCGAAGGGCGAGTCGCGTCGGGGGCGGCAGGGTCGCGGCTGAGCATTGATATATTGCAGGACCGTCGCGGTTGAAGTTGTCGGGACCGATGCGAAGCGTCTGTTGTGGGCAGGAACGCTTTGCGGTAAGAAGCCCGCAAGGTGTGAACGGAACCTTTAGGACGGAAATATCGGCATGACCAGCATCCTCGTCGTCGACGACAGCCGACTGGCGCGCAACATGGTCTCCAGCGTCATCGCCTCTCTGCGGCCCGACTGGACCATCGTCACCGCGGCCAGCGGCGAAGAGGGGCTGGAGATCGTCGGCGATGTGCCGCCGGTCGCCGCCATCGTCGATTACAACATGCCGGGCATGGACGGGCTGCAGCTTGCCGAGCGGCTGAAAGAGCGCTTCGTCGGCCTGCCGATCGGCCTGCTGACCGCCAACGTGCAGGACACCCTGAAGCGCAAGGCGGAGGCGCTGGGCGTCCGCTTCATCGCCAAGCCGATCACCTCGGACAAGATCCGCGACTTCCTCGCCGCGGCCGGGCAGTGACGCCGATGGCCGACTCCACATCCGCCGGCCCGGCATCGGAAGACCCGCTCCGCCTCGACGCCGACGAGGCCGACGCCATCGCCGAGCTGTTCAACATCGGGATGGGCGAACCGGCCGCCGCGCTCAGCTCCATGCTGGGCGAGGAGGTGCATCTGTCGGTGCCGTCCTTCGCGGTGTCGACCCGCGCCCGCATCACCAGCGAGGTGGGCGACGAGTTGGACGGCGATCAGCCGGTCTGCGCCGTGCGCGGCGCCTTCACCGGCCCCTTCACCGGCGAAGCGTTGCTGATCTTCCCGGAACGCGGCACGCTGGCCCTGGTAGGCCGCCTCGTCCCCGTCGATCCCGCCGCCGAGGCGCCGGGCGAGATGGAGCAGGACGCGCTGACCGAGATCGGCAACATCATCCTGAACGGCTGCCTCGCCAGCCTGTCCAACCTGATCGGCGGCGAGCTGTCGGGCGCGGTTCCGGGCTATGGCACCGGCGCGCCGTCGGCGGTCATCGGGTCGGCCACCGACCCGGTGCTGTTCGTGCGCATCGACATGGCGCTTGCGGCCGGCGATGCCAGCGGGCATGCGCTGTTCCTGCTGGACATCGCCTCGCTGGATGCATTCCGCGAAGCGATCCGGCGGGCCTTGGCGGGGTTGTGATAAGGAGGGTTGAGGCTTTTGCCCCCTCCCTAACCCTCCCCCACCTTCGGTGGGAGAGGGGACTGCCGCTGCTTCGGCATTGAAGTACCGCTGCCAAGCGTCCTACTCCCTCCACCGCCAAAGGCGGGAGAGGGATGGGGAGGGGGCAGAGAACGGAAGGGAGGCGCGAATGCCCCCCAGCCTCACCCCTCGATCTTCGAGAAGTCGGCCACCGTGTTCAGGGTCGTGCGGATCTGCGTCAGCAGGCGCAGGCGGTTGGCGCGCAGGTCCTTGTCCTCCGCGTTCACCGTCACCTTGTCGAAGAAGGCGTCCACCGGACCGCGCAGCTTCGCCAGCGCCGCCATGGTGCCGGTGAAGTCCTCCGCGTCCAGCAGCGGCTTGGCGGTGTCCGAGGCTTCGTTCAGCGCAGCGAACAACGCCTTTTCCTCGTCCTGGGCCAGACGGTCGGCGTCGACCGGCTGGTCGAAGCTGGCGCCGTCCTTCTTCTCCTCGATGCGGACGATGTTGGAGGCGCGCTTGTAGGCCGCTGCCAAGTTGGCGCCCTCGTCGGAGCCGACGAAGGCCTGCAGAGCCTTCACGCGGGCCAGCAGCCGCACCAGATCGTCCTCGCCGCCGAGCGCGAACACCGCATCGACCAGATCGTGGCGGACGCCCTGCTCGCGCAGCACCACCTTCAGGCGGTCGGCGAAGAAGGACATCAGATCGCCGCCGACACTGCCGGCCGGAGCGAAGCCGCTGACCGTGTAGGCACCGTGGGCCGCCGCGAACACCTCGGACAGCTTCACCCGCAGCCCGTTCTCCAGCACCAGCCGGATCACGCCCAGCGCGGCGCGGCGCAGTGCATAGGGGTCTTTCGAGCCCGTCGGCTTCTCGTCGATGGCGAAGAAGCCGACCAGCGTGTCGATCTTGTCGGCCAGCGCCACCGAAACCGAAACCGGCGCGGTCGGGCAGCTGTCCGACGGACCCAGCGGCTTGTAATGGTCGGCGATGGCGTTGGCGACGTCGGCGCTCTCGCCCTGGCCCAGCGCGTAGTAGCGGCCCATGATCCCCTGGACCTCGGGGAACTCGCCGACCACCTCGGTCACCAGATCGGCCTTGCAGAGCAGGGCGGCGCGGCTGGCGGCGTCGCTGTCGGCACCAATGGCACGGGCGATCTCGGCGGCCAGCAGCTGCACGCGGGTGACCTTCTCGGCCACCGTGCCCAGCTTGGCGTGGAAGGTGATCTTCTCCAGCGCCGGGACGCGGGCTTCCAGCTTGGTCTTGCGGTCCTGGTCCCAGAAGAACTTGGCGTCGGACAGGCGGGCGCGCAGCACGCGCTCGTTGCCGGCGACCACGGCCTTGCCGCCGTCCAGCGTCTCGGTGTTCGCCACGACGATGAAGCGCGGGGCCATCTTGCCCTCGGCGTCCAGCACGGCGAAATACTTCTGGTGGGTGCGCATGGAGGTGATGAGCACCTCCGACGGCACGTCCATGAAGCTCTCGTCGATGCCGCCCATCAGCACGACCGGCCATTCGACGAGGCCGGCGACCTCCTCCAGCAGGGCGTCGTCGGGCGACAGGGTCAGGCCCTGGGCCTTGGCCAGCGCCTCGGCGTCGGCCTTGATCTTGGCCTTGCGCTCCTCGCGGTCGAGCACGACCTTGGCGGCGCGCAGTTTCTCCTTGTAGTCGGCGAAGCTCTCGACCGTGAAGGCGTCGGGGGCCAGGAAGCGGTGGCCGCGGGTGACATTGCCGAAGGCGATGCGGCCCTGGGTGCCGCCGATGTCATAGCCGCCGTCGAGCACGCGCCCGCCGAACAGGGCGATGATCGAGTGCAGCGGACGGACCCAGCGCACGGTGCCGGTGCCCCAGCGCATCGACTTCGGCCAGGGCAGCTCGGCCATGGCGGCGGGAATGATCTCCGCCAGCACCTCGGCGGTCTCGCGGCCCTTCTTCTCGGTCACCGCGAAATAGAAGACGCCCTTGCCGGTGTCGCGCTGCTCGCACTGGTCGAGGCTGTCGAGGCCGGCCGACTTCAGGAAGCCGGCGACCGCCTGCTCCGGCGAGCCGACGCGCGGACCCTTCTTCTCCTCGCGCACGTCGGCGGTGCGCTCCGGCAGCCCGTCGACCACCAGGGCCAGACGGCGCGGGGTGGAGTGCGCTTCGGCCTTGGCGAAGGTCAGGCCGTTCGCCGCCAGCTTGTCGGTGACGAGGCGCTTCAGGTCGTCTGCGGCCCGCGCCTGCATGCGGGCGGGGATTTCCTCGGAGAAGAATTCGATCAGGAGTTCGGTCATGTTATTACTTCGCCCCCGTCCAGACTTCGCAGCAGGCCTTCGCCAGCGTGCGCACGCGGCCGATATAGGCGGCGCGCTCGACAACGCTGATCACGCCGCGGGCGTCCAGCAGGTTGAACAGATGCGACGCCTTGATGCACTGGTCATAGGCGGGCAGCGCAAGGTTCTGCGCCACCAGTGCCTGGCATTCGGCCTCGGCGTCCTTGAAATGCTGGAGCAGCATGTCGGTGTTGGCGAACTCGAAATTGTGCTTCGAATATTCGACCTCGGCCCGCTTGAACACGTCGCCGTACTTTACGCCCTGGCCGTTGAAGTCCAGGTCGTAGACATTCTCGACGCCCTGCACATACATGGCGAGGCGTTCCAGCCCATAGGTCAGTTCGACTGCGACCGGATCGCATTCGATGCCGCCGACCTGCTGGAAATAGGTGTACTGCGTCACTTCCATGCCGTCGCACCACACTTCCCAGCCCAGGCCCCAGGCGCCCAGCGTCGGGCTTTCCCAGTCGTCCTCGACGAAGCGGATGTCGTGCAGCGCCGGGTCGATGCCGATGGCGCGCAGGCTGTCCAGGTAAAGCTCCTGCGCGTTGGCCGGCGAGGGCTTCATGATGACCTGGTACTGGTAGTAATGCTGAAGCCGGTTCGGGTTCTCGCCATAGCGGCCGTCCTTCGGCCGGCGGGACGGCTGGACATAGGCCGCCTTCCAGGCATCGGGCCCCAGCGCGCGCAGCGTGGTCGCCGGATGGAAGGTGCCGGCGCCGACCTCCATGTCGTAGGGCTGCAGGATGACGCAACCCTGCTCCGACCAGAACTGGTGGAGCTTGAGGATCAGGGCCTGGAACGACAGGCCGCGGCGGTCGGCGGAGTTTCCGCCGTCGGAAGTCCCGATCTGGGAGGCCATGGACGGTCCACAATGGAAATGTTGAAAACGCGCGGCACGATAGGCGGGTGCCACCGCCAAATCAAGCCGCAGCGCAGAGCGCGATCAAGCCGTAGCGCGGCGGCTGCCGTTGCGGTCAGCGACCGTAGGGGCAGGCCGGGCGGCCGCAGGACACGGCGGAGCGGGGGGCGACATAGGCGCCGCATTCCGGACATTTCTCCATGTCCTCCGCCTCCACGGCATAGGCACCCGCGTCGCGCGACGAGGCGCCGGGTGCGGCATCGCGCCGTCCGGGCTGGTTGGGTCCGTCCTGGCGGCGGGCGGCGGTGCGGGCGCGGCCGATCTCCTGAACGCGGTTGATCCAGCGCCAGCCGAACCACACCGCGCCGATCACCAGCGCAAGGAGAAGAATCTTGGACAAGGACATCATCGCCGGCAACCCGTCTGATCTCCCGGGCATTCAGCCCGCAGGCGACGGGAAGTCAAGAGAATAGGGTGGAGACGGAATGGGCGGGACCGCGGCACGGGCGGCGGCGGTCCCGCCCATCCTGCATTACTTGGCGGCGACCGCCGGGCGCCAGCTGTAGACCGGGACGACACCATAGGTGCGGGTCATGTCGGCCTGCCGCACGCTGCGCACCAGCACCTCCGCACCGGTCGCGACGCGGATGTCGGTGCCGAGCAGGCCGCAATCCTCCGGCACGATGTTGACGCACTGGGTGGCGTCGACCCGGCTCAGCACGATGTCGAAGGGCAGGCCATTGCGGGCGTAGACGCCGAGCAGGCCGGGGGCGGAGGTCGCCGTGCGAAGCGTCACCACCCCGGCCGCCAGCGCGCGGTCGCTGGGCGCGGTCGGACGCTGGTTGTGGCTTTCGTCCCACACGGGCTGGCCCGAGGAATCCAGCTTGGACTGGGCCGCGGCGCCGCCGCTGAAGCCGGCGAGGGCCAGGGTTGCGCCGCTCATTGCCGTCAGGGCCAGAACCGCCATCCGAAACCGCGACATCATCGTACTCCGTTCTTGTGTCCGTTCTTCTTGTCCCCCACGGTCGCGGGACCGGGAGGCGCGCTACTATATGGGATGCCGGACACGCCGCCACCCTAGCCCAGAACGCCTAGGGTGTTCCGCTTAGATGAGGGGGTAGTACCGACAGTTCGCTCTGGACGGACAGCTGATGCCTGTGAATGATGATTCGTCCATGCGTTGTTTGAAGCGGTGCTGTCATGTGTCTTCGGTTGTCGATTATCCCCGATCTGCGCGCAATGCCGCGGTTTCCCGCGAAGGATATTCGCGGCTTGGATTTGCCGTCTTCACGGTGCTTTCCGGTTGGCGATGGTGGCATCCATGGGTGAACCGGTGCTGGAAACCGCGCGTCTGATCCTGCGGCCAACGCATGCCGAGGACTTCGATGCCTGGTCTGCGATGATGACCGATCCCCAGGCGACCGTCTTCATCGGCGGCCTGCAATCGCGTTCCGTGGCGTGGCGGGGATTCGTCGGCATGGCCGGTGCCTGGGCGATCCAGGGCTTCGGCATGTTTTCGGTGATCGAGAAGGACAGCGGCCGGTGGGTGGGGCGGGTCGGTCCCTGGGTGCCCGAAGGCTGGCCGGTGACGGAGGTCGGCTGGGTGCTTCCACGCGAGTGCTGGGGGCGCGGCTATGCGATGGAGAGCGCCGTCGCTGCCATCGACTGGGTGTTCGACCATCTCGGCTGGACCGAAGTCGTCCATTCGATCCACCCGGACAATGCGGCCTCGCAGGCCGTGGCGCGCCGCCTTGGGTCCCAAATCCGCGGATCGGGACTTCTGCCTGAACCGATGGTCCCGGCCGAGGCCGATTTCTGGCGCCAGACCCGGGAGGAGTGGTTCGGTGGCGGCCGTGCTCAAGCGGTCCGGTCGCTGCAGAGTCGGGCCTGCTGATCGGATGGCCAGACGGTAGAAATATTCCCCCAAAGCGCAACTTTTTTAGCTTGTTCGAGACTGAGGCTTCACAGTACCGTCGTCATGTCCGCTGGAACTGGCCGGCATGAATGATGGAGGCGATGAACATGGCCGACTCGACGGCTTTCGATCTTTTGAAGTCCCTCGCTACCGACCATGGCTTTCGCAGCCAGTTGCAATCCCTCGACGCATGGGGGAAGCGCGATCTTCTCCAACGTTGCGGTTTCGGAACGCTGACGGCGTCCGACATGCGCACGGCTGCTGCAAACGTCTTCGGCACGCAAGCCGAGGCCGTTCTGCCCGTCGCTTCCAACCTTGCTCCGAGCATCGGCGTGGTGACCGCCGTTGGCGCCAGCGCGTCCGCGATCGAGACGGTCGACGGTCGTGCGCTGGCTCCGACGCATGTCGCGATGAGCGCGTCTGCAATCGAGACGGCTGACGGTCGTGCGCTGGCTCCGATGCATGTCGCGATGAGCGCGTCTGCAATCGAGACGGCCGACGGTCGTGCGCTGGCTCCGACGCATGTCGCGATGAGCGCGTCTGCGATCGAGACGGCGGATGGTCGTGCGATGGCACCGACGCATGTCGCGATGAGCGCGTCTGCGATCGAGACGGCGGATGGTCGTGCGATGGCACCGACGCATGTGGCGATGAGCGCGTCGGCGATCGAGACGGCTGACGGTCGTGCGATGGCACCGACGCATGTGGCGATGAGCGCGTCGGCGATCGAGACGGCCGACGGTCGTGCGATGGCTCCGCTGCATGTCGCGGCAAGCGCGTCGGCGATTGAAACGGTCGATGTCCATGTGATGGCGTCGTTCACCGCGAATTTCAGCCGTGCGTCCGCCTCTGCTTATCAGAAGGCAGCCTGAATTCAGGACCGGTAGTGGGTGGGCTGACTGGAGAGATCCCGAGTCGCTCCAGTCGGCCTGCCGTTTTTGACCCTGTTTATCACGGCAACCGGTTTTTCTTTGCGCGTTGTGCTCAATATTTTGCGCATTGGATCGACGCGCGGTGATTTCTTGGCGAATCGGTGCCGTTTCCATCGCCTGACAGGTCGGCGGCCCAATATTAAATTTACGCGCGATTCATCGGAAGCCGCCGGATTTTGGTGGAAACTGACTCGATTGCCTATGCTATTGGTTTAGCTGTTGCTCAACGATAGTAACAATCAAATTGGCAGTCCCGTTGCAGGAGGGGCCAAATGGCCAGCGAACAGGCTCTTGACCTTATTAAGCGTCTCGCCACCGATGGCGGTTTTAGGGATCAGCTGAACACGTCGGATATTGCCGGCAAGCAGGCGCTTCTTGCGCAGGGCGGGTTCGCCGGAATAACGGCGGAAGATGTGCGCTCTGCCGCGGCCGAGGCATTCGGCAGCCTGTCAAAAGAGACCGGTGTCGCAACGGTCGCCGAATCGATTGCAAATGCGGCGTCGGCTGTATCGCTGGCAGGCGTAGCACTTCCGTCCTTTGCTGGCGCCGGCATGGCCGGACACGCCGCGGCGGGTGCTCCGTCGCCTGCGGCCAGTGCTGCGGGTATGGCCGGGTTTGCTGCGGCGGGTGCTGCTGGCACGGCTGGGTTCGCTGCGGCGGGTGCTCCGTCTCCTGCGGCCAGCGCTGCCGGTATGGCTGGGTTCGCCGCAGCTGGCGCTCCGTCTCCCGCGGCCAGCGCTGCTGGCACGGCTGGGTTCGCTGCGGCTGGCGCTCCGTCGCCTGCGGCCAGCGCTGCTGGTACTGCCGGCTTCGCCGCGGCTGGCGCTCCGTCTCCTGCGGCTAGCGCTGCCGGTATGGCTGGGTTCGCCGCAGCGGGTGCTCCGTCGCCTGCGGCCAGCGCTGCTGGTACTGCCGGCTTCGCCGCGGCGGGTGCTGCCGGCACGGCCGGGTTCGCCGCGGCTGGCGCTCCGTCTCCTGCGGCCAGCGCTGCTGGTACTGCCGGCTTCGCCGCGGCGGGTGCTGCCGGCACGGCCGGGTTCGCTGCGGCTGGCGCTCCGTCTCCTGCGTTCAGCGGTGCGGGTATGGCTGGGTTCGCTGCGGCGGGTGCTGCCGGCACGGCCGGGTTCGCTGCGGCTGGCGCTCCGTCTCCTGCGGCCAGTGCCGCTGGCATGGCCGGGTTTGCTGCGGCTGGCGCTCCGTCTCCCGCGGCCAGCGCTGCTGGCACGGCTGGGTTTGCTGCGGCTGGTGCTCCGTCTCCTGCGGCCAGTGCCGCTGGCACGGCCGGGTTCGCTGCGGCTGGCGCTCCGTCTCCTGCGGCCAGTGCCGCTGGCATGGCCGGGTTCGCCGCGGCTGGCGCTCCATCTCCTGCGGCCAGCGCTGCTGGCATGGCCGGCTTCGCTGCGGCTGGCGCTCCATCTCCTGCGGCCAGCGCTGCTGGCATGGCCGGCTTCGCTGCGGCTGGCGCTCCGTCGCCTGCGTTCAGCGGTGCGGGCATGGCCGGCTTCGCTGCGGCTGGCGCTCCGTCGCCTGCGTTCAGCGGTGCGGGCATGGCCGGCTTCGCTGCGGCTGGCGCTCCGTCGCCTGCGTTCAGCGGTGCGGGCATGGCCGGCTTCGCTGCGGCTGGCGCTCCGTCGCCTGCGTTCAGCGGTGCGGGCATGGCCGGCTTCGCTGCGGCGGGTGCTGCCGGCACCGCCGGGTTTGCTGCGGCGGGTGCCCCGTCGCCAGCGGCCGGCGCTGCCGGCACGGCCAATCCGGCGGCGACCGAAGACGACACGCCGATCAAGTCGTGATGTCGAGGGGGCCGGCGTCCTCGCGACGTCCGGCCCTCGCGTCACGACGGTTCCGCCGAGTGGTTCCGCTGAGTTGGCTCTTGCCGATGGCGGCGGGACAATGAATGCTGATGTCCCTATCCGAACCGGCCGCAGCCGAGGGCCCAGACCGCACCCATGCCAGTCAACGCTTCGTTCGATCAAAGCCGTCCGCCGGCTCCGGCTCCGGCCGCGCCGCAGTTCGGTGTCTCTCCCGTTCCGAATGGGGCGGCGCCGTTCGGTATCCGGCTGGGCGATACCGTCCACCATGCGGCCAAGCGCTTCTTCCTGGGCACCCATCGCACGGCGACGCCTGAAGAGACGCTGGTGCGCATCGCTCCCCATTTCGCGCGCTGCGGCATCACCCGGCTGGCCGACGTCACCGGGCTCGACCGGCTGGGCATCCACACGGTGCTGGGCCACCGGCCCAACAGCCCCACCTTGTCGGGCAGTGCCGGCAAGGGGTTCAGCCTTGCCGCCGCCACCGTGTCGGCCGCGATGGAAGCGATCGAGTTCTACCACGCCGAGACGTTGCAGCTTCCTTATCTGGAGGTCAGCTGGAACCAGCTGCCCGCCGACGGGCGCATTCCGCTCGACCGGATCCCCGGCACAAAGGGCGGAGCGTTCCGTCCCGACAATCCGGAATTCTGGACCTGGGGCTGGGATCTGATGAGCGGACGCCCGGTCGCCGCGCCTTGGACATCCGTCGGCCTTTACAGCAACCCAGTCGCACGCCCCGGCCTGCGCAGCTTCTATGCGATGGGGACCAACGGACTGGCCAGCGGCAACCACATCCTCGAGGCGGTCGCCGCCGGCCTCTACGAGGTGATCGAACGCGACTCGGTGGCCTGCTGGCGCTATGCCAGCGACGTGCTGCGCGTTCCGATGCCGCGGGTGGACCTGTCGACCATCGACGCGCCCTCCGTTCTCGATCTGCTGCGCCGTTTCGACGAGGCCGGTATCTGTCCATTGCTGTTCGACGTCACCACCGACATGGGTGTGCCGAGCTATATGGCGATGGTCTATGACCGGGACGTCCGCAAGACGGGCATGCATCGCGGCTACGGCAGCCATCTGGAGCCGGCGGTCGCCATGTGCCGGGCCCTGACCGAGGCGGTGCAGTCGCGTCTGGTGCTGATCGCGGGATCGCGGGACGACTTCTTCCGCCGCGACCTGATCCGCAACCAGAACGCCGACGGCACGGCGGAAATCGCGGCGCTGGAAAGCACGCCGTGCAACGTGGACGGCCGGCGCCACGCGAATCTCTCGGCACCGACCTTCGAGGGCGATATCGCGCTGCTGCTGGAGGTTCTGCGCCGGTCCGGCATCGAGCAGGCCCTGGTCTTCGACCTGACCCAGCCGGAGATCGGCATTCCGGTCGTGCGGGTGGTGGTGCCCGGTCTGGAAGGGTATCTTTTCGATTTCTACACCCCGGGCGCACGTCCCCTGGCCTTCGCCAAGGCACTGCAGGCGCAGGCCGGTCTGGTGGGAGCAGTCGCATGAACAGGAAGGGGCGCATGAAGATCTGCGTGTTCCTCGGCCCGACGATGCCGTTGGACGACGCCCGGGCGCTGCTGCCCGACGCGATCTATCTGCCGCCGGCGGCGCAGGCGGACGTCCTCAGCGCGATGACCATTCATCGCCCGGACGTGATCGCTCTGATCGATGGCGTGTTCGGCCAGTCCCTGTCGGTCTGGCACAAGGAGATCCTGTTCGCCCTGCATCAGGGGATCGCCGTCTATGGCGCCTCCAGCATGGGCGCCCTGCGGGCGGCGGAATGCCATCCCTTCGGCATGGTGCCGGTGGGCGAGGTGGCGCGGCAGTTCATCGACGGCCGCCTGACCGGCGACGACGAGGTCGCGCTTGCCCACGCGGGACCGGAGGACGGCTATTTCCCGTTGTCGGAGCCGCTGGTGAATCTGCGCGCCAGCATGGCGGCAGCGCTGGCGGCGGGGGTGGTCGACGTCGAACTGCACGATCGGGTGATCGCTGCGGCGAAGCGGCTCTACTTCACCGACCGCAAGCGCGACCGCATCTGGGCGGACGCCAGGCTGACCGACGCCGAGGCGGAGCGGATCGATGCCTTCCTGGCGGCCGGTGCGGTCGACCAGAAGCGCCGCGACGCCGAGGCGCTGCTGGGCCATCTTGCCAGCCTGATCACCCCGCCGCGTCCGGCCCCCTTCACCTTCAATGCCTCGCATGCGTTCAACGTTCTGTATGAACGTGACCGGCGCGTCGCCCATGGCGGCTACAGCGTGCCGCTGTCGGAAATTGCCAGCCATGCGGCGCTGCACCGTCCGGATTTCGCCCAGATCAACAAGGCGGCGCTCGGCCGGCTGTTGATCATTCAACTGGCGGAAGTGGTCGGTGTGACCGTCGACCAGGCGGCGGTCGATGCCGAGGTTTGGCGTTTTTGCAGCGCAAGGAAGCTCGGCAGCCCGGAGGCGCTGGCCGACTGGTGTCGCCGCAACGACCTGGCCGACGCCGAATTCGCCGAACTGATGCATGAACTGGCGGTCGAGCGGGCGATGATCCGCTGGCTGATCCCCCGCCGCATGATGGCGCGCACGACCAAGCCGGTGCTGAACGAACTGCGCCTGCGCGGGCTGTACGAGGCGACGGCGGAGGAGGCGGCGCTGATCGAACAGGTGATGGCGCTGCATTTCGGCGACAACAGCCAGCAGCCGACCGACTCGATCGATGAGCTGATCGCCGACCATCTCGCCCATACCAACTGCCGCATGGATGCGCCGGCCGACGTCTGGGCCAACGAGAACGGCTTCAAGGACGTGCTCGACCTGCGTATCGACCTGATGCGGGCCAAGCAGGTGCGCGATCTGTTCCGCCGCTTGGCCGCCGAGGCGGAGGCGGCGCTTGGCAAGGCCGCCGAGGCCCTTCCCGAAGAGGAGATGCAGGCGTGACCGAGGTGACGATTCGCATACCGACCCCGCTGCGTGGCTTCGTCGGCGGGAAGGATCAGGTGGCGGTACCGGGTGCCACCGTGCGCGAGGCGCTGGCGGCGCTGACCGCCGGGCAGGAGACGTTCCGCGACCGGCTGTTCACCGCGGAGGGCGAACTGCGCCGGTTCGTGAACGTTTATCTCGGTCGTGACGATGTCCGGCGTCTGGGTGGGTTGGAGGCGGCAGTGCCGGCCGGCGCCACCCTGACGCTGATGGTCGCCCTGGCGGGTGGTTGAGGAGCAGTCATGAGCTTGAAGGACCGGCGCCTGTCCGACCTGCGCGCCCGTATTCCGGAGATCGTCGCCGCCGAGGCGCTGTCCCTGCAGGCCGAAGGTGCCCTGCTCGTCGATGTCCGCGAGGACGAGGAGACGGCGGCCGGCACTCCGGCCGGGGCGCTGCGCCTGCCGCGCGGTTTCCTGGAATTGCGCATCGAAGAGGCGGCGCCCGATCCGGCGCGCCCGATCCTGCTGATGTGCGCCGGCGGCACCCGGTCGCTGTTCGCGGCCGAGGATCTGCTGCGGCTGGGCTATGGGGATGTGCGTTCGGTCGCCGGCGGTTTCTCCGCCTGGAAGGCCGCGGGCCTCCCGGTGGAGGTGCCGCCGCGGCTCGACGCCGCCCAGCGCGAGCGCTACCGCCGTCATCTGACCATGCCCGAGGTCGGCGAGGCCGGTCAGCACAAGCTGCTGCGCAGCCGCGTCGCCCTGATCGGCGCCGGCGGTCTGGGGTCGCCGATCGCGCTGTATCTGGCTGCCGCCGGCGTCGGCCGGCTGACCTTGATCGACGACGACCGGGTCGAGCGCAGCAACCTGCAACGCCAGATTCTGCATGCCGAAAGCCGGCTGGGGCAGCGCAAGGTGGAGAGTGGACGCACCGCGCTGCTCGACCTGAACCCGACCATCGAGGTGGTGGCCAAGGAAACCCGGCTGGAAGCCGCCAATGTGCTGGATTTGCTTGCCGGCCATGACGTCGTGGTCGACGGATCCGACAATCTGCCGACGCGCTACCTCGTCAACGATGCCTGCCTGCGGCTTGGCGTGCCGAACGTCTACGGCGCCATCTTCCGGTTCGAAGGGCAGGTCTCGGTGTTCGGTGGCGCCGCGCCGGGCGTGCGCCCGTGCTACCGGTGCCTGTTCCCGGAACCGCCGCCGGCCGAATACGCGCCGTCCTGCGCCGAGGCCGGTGTGCTGGGCGTGTTGCCCGGCGTGATCGGCACCATCATGGCGGCCGAGACGATCAAGCTTCTGCTGGGGCTGGGAGAGCCGATGGCTGGCCGCCTGCTGCTCTATGACGGCCTGCGGGGCGAGTTCAGCGAGATCGCGGTTCCGGTCGACCCGCACTGCCCGTCCTGCGCGGCCGGCGCATCATCCGAATTGACCGATCTTGCAGCGGTGTGCGGGACGGCCGTGTGCGGGGCATGAACGGAATGGGCCGGTATGCCCAGTCAGGCGGCGTTTTTCTGCTCGATGACGCTGTGGACCAGCTTTTTCAGCGCGACGAAATCGACGGGCTTGGTCACCAGATCCGTGGCACCGATGTCGAGCGCCCGGCGGCGGTTCTCGTTGTCGCCATAGGCGGTGACCATGATGACCGGCACGTCCGGCGAGTCGACCCGCAGGCGCTCCAGCAGGTCCAACCCGCTCATGCCCGGCATGTTGATGTCGCTGAGGACGAGTACTGCCTCCGGTTGCAGTCCGGAGTTCAGGCTTTGCAACGCCTCCTCGGCCGAAGCGGCGAAGTGAAAGACCAATTCACCCCGGCGGAGTTCGGCACGAAAGCGCTGGCGGAACAGATCCTCGATGTCGGGTTCGTCGTCGACGACAAGAATTCCCAGGGTCATGTCTTTCGGCGCTCCCCTAACGACACCGCGGTCGCTGCACGCGGCAGCGTGATTGTGAATTCGGCGTGGTCGTTCTCGACGCTGGACACGTCGAATCGCCCCCTGTGCTGATGTACCACGATGTCATAGCTCAGCGAAAGACCTAACCCGGTCCCCTCCCCGGTCGGCTTGGTGGTGAAGAAGGGTGTGAACAGCTTGTCGATGACGGCCGGCGGCATGCCGATGCCATTGTCCCGGATCCGGATCGACACGTCTGCGGCGCTTGCAAAGGTTGTAACGTCGACCCGCGGCGCGAATGTCGGGTCGCCGCAGATCAGTTGGCGTTTCCGGATGGCGTAGAAGCTGTTGGTGAACAGGTTGACCAGGACACGCGAAACGTCCTGCGGCACCAGTTTCACCTCGCCGACCACAAGGTCGAAATGCTTCGCCAATATGGCGTTGAAGGCACGGTCCTGAGCGCGGAAGGCGTGGTAGGACAGGGTCAGCGCCTCTTCGACCAGCGCATTCAGGTCCGTCGCCTGCCACTCGCCACCGCCGCCGCGCGAATGGGCCAGCATGCTTTTGACGATGCCGTCGGCGCGCCGGCCATGATCGGCAATCTTGCGCAAATTGCCTTGCAGGCTGCCGGCCAGGTCGTTGACATCGACCCGTGTGGCATCATCCAGATGGCCGTTCAACGGCTCCAGCAGCTCCAGCAACTCGTCCAGCAATTCGCCCGAAAGCTCGGCGAAATTATTGACGAAGTTCAGTGGGTTCTTCAACTCATGGGCAATTCCGGCGGTCAGCTGGCCCAGTGCGGCCATCTTCTCCTGCACGATCAACTGCCGCTGGGTTTCCCGTAGTTCCTTCAGGATTGCTTCGGCACGCTCCTTGGCCTGCCGAAGCTCGTCCTCGATGCGTTTGCGGTCGGTAATGTCATGGTGGGTGATGACATAGCCGCCATCGGCACGTGGCGCAGTCCGAATATCGAGGGTGCGGCCGTTCGGAACGCGGCGCTCGGAGTTGAAGACTCCCTTGACCAAATAACGGGAACACAATTCCGCGACGGTCTCTTCACAGGGAACGTCGCCATAATCGCCGCGTGCGTGGTTATAGGTCAGAATCAAGGCCACGGCCGTTCCGGGGGGAAACATGCCTATGGGATAATCCCACAGCCGGTAGAATTCGCTGTTGGCGCCTTCGACGTTCAGGTCGCGATCCAGCATCAGAACACCGTTCGGCATGGCGTCGATCGCCGCCTGCAACAACTGTTCCTGGTGCGGCAGCTCGGCATTGGCGGCCAGCGGGCGCATCAGGGTCAGCATTTCCATCACCGCCGGCCGGCCGCCCCAGTCCACCGACTCCATGAGCTGGTCGAACCACTGGACGCTGCCGTCCGCGCGGTGGCGCTTGATCCGGCGCACCTGCGACCGGATCAGTCCCTTCAGGCAGCGCGTGTAGACATCCTGTTCAGTGTGCCGGTCGTCCTCGGGCACCAGCGTCATGGCGCCGGGCAGTGCCTGGATGCTTTCGGCCGATTCATATCCAAGCAGGCGGGCGAGGGTGGCGCTGCAATGCAGGATGGTGTCGTTGCAGTGGACGAGCAGGCCGGGCATCGCGGCGACGAGTTGGTCATGGTAGACGCGCCCCAGGTCCAGGGCTTCCTGCACGGACCGGGGCGGCAAAACCTTGCGGTTGGTGAAATCGTCCATATCCGTGTCCGTTTCCGTCGTCCGTATCGGTCTTGCGTGTCGATCATCCGAATCGGCCGCTACGCGGGGGCAGGGGCTTGTGCCGTCGGCCCGCCGGGGGTTTCGGTCCGGCGCCGTTTCAGGGGGCATCCAGCGGCAGGCGCAGGATCACGGTCGTTCCGCGGCCGACCGCGCTGTCGATGTCGATCTCCCCGCCCAGCTTGCCGGTAACGAGGTTGAACGCCGCATAAAGCCCCAGCCCCATGCTTCCCGATCCACGCCGGGTGGTGGCGAAGGGCTGGAACAGCCGCGGCTGGATGTCGGCCGGGATGCCACGGCCGTTGTCCGACACGCCAAGTTCGATCCGCTCGTTGTCGAGCAGCCGGACCGAAACCGTGACCCGGCCCCGGCGGTTCCGGCTGCCGTCAGGCTCCTCTTCCAGACCATCGGCTCCGCCGCCGGCCATGGCCCCGACGCCTTCCACGAAGGCCGCCGGGGCCGGTTCCGTTTCGAAGGCGTGGGCGAAGGCATTGGTCAGCAGGGCCAGAAGCACCTCTGTCAGCGCGCCGGGATAGGTGTCGAGGGCAATGCCGTCGGGGCAGTCCAG
This sequence comes from Azospirillum oryzae, assembly GCF_008364795.1. Lineage (GTDB taxonomy): Bacteria > Pseudomonadota > Alphaproteobacteria > Azospirillales > Azospirillaceae > Azospirillum > Azospirillum oryzae. The sequence goes on from NZ_VTTM01000002.1 coordinate 495,594, forward strand.
CACAAGCTGGTGCCTGGACGCGGCCGGCTGCACCTGCACCGCCAGAACGATGTCGGACAGGTAGTCGCGAAGGTCGAAGCGGCTGCGCGGGGAATTGGCCTTGCCCTCCGTCACCAGCTTCAGGCTCTGGATCAGGGCGGCGGCACGTTCGATGTTGGCGACCAGAAGCGTCGAAACCTCGCTGGCCGTGCCGATATATTCCTGAAAATCGCTTTTGCGCAGTTGTCCGCCGTTGAAGGTCAGGATGATCTCTTCCGATGCGGTCTGCAGATGGGTGGCGGCGGTCAGCGCGATGCCGACGGGCGTGTTGATCTCGTGCGCGACCGCGGCGATCAGCTGTCCGATCACCGCCATCTTCTCCGCCCGGATCAGGTCCGACTGCATGCGTTCCAGGTCGGCCAGCGCCTGTTCGGCCGAATCCTTGGCGCGGCGCAACGCCTCCGCCTGCACCTTGCGTTCGGTGATGTCATAGAGCCAGACGATGAAGACCGGCTTGCTTTCATAGTTGGTGCGGTCGACGGACATCGCCATCCACACCGTGCGCCCGTCCTCGCGCACGTAATGGATCTCTTCCGAAGCCGACAGTGCCTCGGTTTCCGATGGCCGTCCCGTCAGCCGATCCTGGACATGGCGGAACAGGGTGGGGGCGCAGTGATGCTGCAGCGTCTCCGCTGGCACGCCGAACAGGTCGGTGCAGCGCTGGTTGCAGTAGAGCAGTTCCCCGGTTTCGGTGATGATCGCCACGCCGATCGGGCTGCCGTCCAGGACCCGGCGCAGGCGGGCGGCCTGGGCGCGCGACGCCGCCTCCGCCGTCCGGGTTTCCTGCAGCGCGTCGCGCAGCCGGCGCACGGAACGGCAGGCCTCCAGCGTCTTGTGGATGGTGGCTTCCAGGTCGGCGAAGTCGATGGGTTTGATGATGAAGTCGAAGGCGCCGCGGTTCATCGCCGCGCGGACATTGCCGAGATCGCCGTAGGCCGACACCATCACCGCCCGGATGTCGGCATTCACCTGCGGCAGATGGTCCAGCAGGGTCAGCCCGTCCATGCCCGGCATGTTGATGTCGCTCAGCACCATGTCGATATCGGGACGGGCGCGCAGGGTCTCCAGCGCCTCCTTCCCGTCATGGGCGAACAGGAATTCCAGTTCGCCGGCACGTACGGCGCGGCGGAAACGCTGCATGATCAGCGTCTGGACGTCCCGCTCGTCGTCGACAACCAGTATCTTGCCCATCCCGCCTTCCTACCGCCAACCCGCCCGACAGGCGGGCCGCTCCGCCGGACCCGCATGGCGCCCCGCGGCGCGCCCGGTTCCGCGCAGCCTACCATAAGCGCGCATCGTCCGAACGGGAAGGGCTGTGGCGTATGGCACCCCATCGGTTGTATGCCGCTCGGGGCAAGAGCTTGGGCCGGACCGCAAGCGAAATTCCCTTCTTCAAGGTGGGGCTTTGATATGGGGCGCGGATATCCTGCAGGATAACACGGGATCGCGGCGCCGCCAGACCATTGTAACGGATCGGCGCCCGATCACTCCCGCCGCACTCCGAACTCCGGGACATCGGCCGTGTTCGCGGCGAGCGGCAGCGTGAACCAGAATGCGGCGCCCTTGCCCGACTCGGGGTCCGGCCCGGCCGGCGCGTCCGCCACCCCGATCCGTCCGCCGAGATGCTCGACGATTCGCTTGGCGATGGCCAGCCCCAGGCCGGTGCCGGCCGGCTTGCCGGTCAGCGTGTCGCCGGACTGGCGGAAGCGGTCGAACACGAGTTCGCGGTCCTTCGCCGCAACGCCGGGGCCGCTGTCGGTCACCGTCACCTTCAGGAAGCCGCTCTCCAACCGGGTTTCCAGCCGGGTCCGGCCGCCGGGCGGCGTGAATTTGGCGGCGTTGGACAGCAGGTTGACCACGACCTGGATCAACCGGTCGACATCGCCGCGCACCGGCGGCAGGCGGTCGGGAATATCGACCGACAGGGTGATGCCGCGCTCCAGGAACAGCGCCTCAGTCGCGGCGACCGCTTCGGTCAGCGCCGGTCCGGCGTCGATGGTCTCGATCCGCCAGTCCAGCGCCCCGGCCTCGATCTTCGCCATGTCCAGCACCTGGTTGATCAGGCGGGTCAACCGCTCGCTCTCCTTGATGATGACGGCCAGGAACTCCTGCCGCTGGTCGGTATCGAGGTCGGGGTCGTCGTGCAGGATCTCGCTCAGCGCCCGGATCGAGGTCAGCGGCGTGCGCAGCTCGTGGGTGACGGTCGACAGGAAATCGTCCTTCAGCCGGTCCAGCTCGGTCAGCCGTTCGTTGGCGGCGCGCAGGGCGTCGGTGGCGCGCTCCAACTCCGCAGTCTTGCGTTCCAGTTCGCGGCTGTGGGCGATGACGTCGCTGGTCTCGTCCAGCATGCGCAGAAGCTCCGCCGCCTCCACCGCCCCGGCCGAGACGGAGGAGGCGAGGGCGACGCGGGCGGACGCCCCGCCGATCGCGCCGGCAAGCAGCCGTTCGGCCAGCCGCAGCCGCTCCGGCCCTGCCGGCTCGTCCGGATCGGCACCGGCAAAGGCCCGCTCGGCGCGCTGCGGGCCGAGGAAGCGGGCGACCACGCGAGTGAGGTCGCCGACGCTGGCGGCGCTGCGCCAGTCCGGCGGTGCTTCCCGCAGCGGCACGGCACCGTTCGGCGCGGTACCGTTCGGCGTGGACTGGAAGACGTCGACGAAGGCGGCGGCCTGCGCCCGCTCCGCCGCGCCGGGCCGATCGAACAGCGACAGGCCGACATAAGCACCGATGTTGGCGAGCGCGGTCCAGAACAGGGAATGGGCCAGCGAATCCCAACCTTCCAACCCGAACAGCGCATAGGGCCGCAGTGCGGCGATGCCCCATGGCCCGTCGGCGATGAAGCTGGCCGGCAGCCAGCCCGACCGCGCGAAGCTGGGCAGCAGCAGGGTATAGGCCCAGACCAGCGTCCCGGCCGTTACCCCGCCGATGGCGCCGCGCCGGGTCGCTCCGCGCCAATAAAGGCCGCCGATCAGCGCCGGGGCGAACTGCGCCACCGCGGTGAAGGAGATCAGTCCGATCGACACCAGCGCGTAGGCCGATCCGGCCAGCCGGAAATAGCCATATCCGAACAGCAGGATCGTCACGATGGCGATACGCCGGACCGCCAGCAGCAGCGGCGCCAGATCTGCCGAGCGCGCCAGCGCCCGCGACCGGGTGCGCAGCAGGATCGGCATCACGAGGTCGTTGCACAGCATGGTGGACAGCGCCACCGACTCCACGACGATCATCCCCGCCGCCGCCGACAGCCCGCCCAGGAAGGCCAGCAGCGCCAGCCAGTCCGCTCCACCGCCGAGCGGTAGGGCGACCATGAACAGGTCCGGATCGATCCGTCCGCCGAAGCTCAGCAGCCCCGACAGGGCAACCGGCAGGACGAACAGGTTGATGAGCAGGAGATAGAGCGGGAACAGCCAGACCGCCCGGTCCAGATGGCGTTCGTCCACCGATTCGATCACCATCACCTGGAACTGGCGCGGCAGGCACAGCATCGCCGCGGCCGACAGGATCGTGGTGGTGACCCAGGCGCCCCACGGCCCATTTCCCCCTGGCGCATGGCCGAGTGCCGGATCGCTGCCCATCAGGTGGGCAAGGTCGGGACGGGCGGCTGCCGCATCGAACAGGCTTTCCAGCCCGTCATGCAGGCCCCAGACGACGAACAGCCCGACCGCCAGGAAGGCGATCAGCTTCACCAGAGATTCCAGGGCGATGGCGGCGACCATGCCGGGATGGTGCTCCGCCGCGTCGATCTGGCGGGCGCCGAAGACGATGGCGAACAGCGCCATCACCGCGGCGATCAGGAAGCCATGGTCGAGAAACGGACCTTCCGCCGGACCCATCCCGCCGCCGCCGGTCAGCGCATCGAAGCTGACGGCGACCGCCTTGAGCTGAAGGGCGATGTAGGGCGTCACCCCCACCGTCGCGGTCAGTGCCACCAGCCCGCCCAAGAGCGGACTGTGGCCGTAGCGACTGGCGAGGAAGTCGGCGATGGAGGTGATGCGCTGCGTTTTGGCAATCCGCAGGATCTTGCGCAGAATCAGCGGCGCCAGCAGCATCAGCAGAGTCGGACCGAGATAGACCGGCAGGAAACCGATGCCCAGCGTCGCCGCCCGCCCGACCGATCCGTAGAAGGTCCAGGTCGTGCAATAGACGCCCAGCGACAGGGCGAAGATCGTGGGAGAGGCGATGACGCTGCGCCCCGCCGCCTCCCGCCGGTCGGCCCAATGGGCGATGGCGAACAGGGCGGAAAGGTAGGCGAGGGCGGCGATCAGGACGGTGGTCCAGTCCAGTCCGACCTCCATGCCGCGCCCCTATCGCGTCCGGCCGGCCAGCGCGGCCAGCGCGATCACCGCCGCCCACAGGCCGAACACCCAGACATAGAGCGTCGGCACGCCCAGGACTCTCCCTTCCACCCCGAAAATGCCGAGAAGCGGCGGGTTGAACGCCGCCGCCGCCAGCAGGAACAGGCCGATCATCCGGTCGCGGTGGCGGCCGGAACCCGCATCCTGGCCCGCTTCCCGGCCCGCCTCCCGGTCAGGCGCGCTCAAAAGGCGCGCTCCCGGGCGGCGAGTTCGACCAGGATGTTGGCGCCGCGGATGGCGTCGTCCAGCGTCCGCACGTCGCGCTCGCGCAGCATCTCGACCATCCGCAGGAACACCGCGGCGGTGACCAGGCTGTCGCCCAGCGCGGTGTGGCGGTCGACCACCGCAATGCCCAGCCGTTCGGCGATGCCGTCCAGCGTGTGGTCGCCGTCATTGCCCAGCAGCATGCGGGACAGCAGCATGGTGTCCAGCACCGGGCAGTCGAAGGAAACCCCCGCCGCCCGTTCCTTCATCTTCAGGAATTTCAGGTCGAAGGCGGCGTTGTGCGCCACCATCACCGCGCCGGAGACGAAGCTGCGGAACTGCGGCAGCACGGCGTCGATGGTCGGCTTGCCCGCCACCATGCCGTCGGTGATGCCGTGGAAGGGGACCGACTCCGGCGGGATCGGCCGCCGGGGATCGACCAGCGTGTTGAAGGTCTCGCCCGTCAGGATGCGCCCGCCGACCACGCGGACCGCGGCGATCTGGATGATCTCGTCGCCGGTGCTGGGCGACAGGCCGGTGGTCTCGGTATCGAACACCACGTAATGCAGCCGGTCCAGCGGCGTGCGGCCAAGCTCGCTGGTCGCCAGCGGCTGGTGCAGCAGCCCGAAATCGAAGAATTCCGGGCGGGCGCCGGCCCGTGGGCGCGGCTGGGCGGTGCGTGGCGACTGCGCCGGCGGCAACGGTACGCGCAGCCGGGCGCGGCCGGTGCCGCCGGGAAGGTCGTTCGGCAGCGGTTCGCTCCAGGCGGTGCTGCGGTGGTGCTGCAGCACGTCGCCGGCGCTGAGGCCGCCCAGGCCGTCGGGCAGCGTCTGGTCCAGCCAGCCGTCCAGCGTGGCGCTGGGCACCGCGGGCCCTTCCCACACGAGGTCGAGATAGACCCAGCGGTCTCCATCCTGCGGCCCGGCGGCCTCCAGATCGAAGGCGGTGGCGCCGGTCAGCGCCTGCACCCGCCCGATCAGATAGGCGAACAGCAGGACGAGGCTGTGGCTGTCGCCATGCACCCATTGCGGCAAACCGGTCAGCGTCACCGTGGTGGCGGTCTCCGTCCCGACCCGGTGGGCCACGAGGTTGATCAGGTTGTTGGAGTGGATGTCGCTCATCGGCCAGCTGCCGGTGACGACGTTGCGGTAGGCAGTTGTCACCCGCTCCAGCCTTTGCGACAGGCTGTCGCAGGATTCCAGCATCGCGCTTTCGAAGGCGGCGCGGTCGCCGGGGCCGAGATCGGGGGCGTCGTACAGCGTCTCCACCGCCGCCCGCAGGTTGGCGATGGGGGCGCGGAACCCCTCCGTCGCCTCGCGCAGCAGGGCGTCGCGCTGGCCGAGCGCGGCCATTTCGCTGGTGGCGTCGGACAGGGTCAGCACATAGCCGGTGATGACGGGCGGCTCGTCCGACGCAGGATCGGGATCCTGCAGGATGGCGCTCATCCGGCCTTCCAGCAGGATGCGGCCGTCGGTGGTGGCGCCGACGAACTGTGCGGTGGTGCCGTGCTCGTGGTTGAGGTGCCGGCCTTCGCGGACACGCAAGCTCAGCCGTTCCAGCGTGTGGGTCACCGGCTCCGCCACCACGAAATGCAGAAGCGAGCGGCCCAGCCCGAGGTCGCCGGCCAGGTGGAGGATGTCGAGGGCGGTCTGGTTGTAGAGCAGGATCTGGTGGCGGGTGTTGCAGACCAGAACGCCTTCATGCAGGTCGCGCAGCACGGCGGCGAGCTGGGTCTTCTGCTCCTCCACCTTGGCGGTATGGTCGGCGACGGTGCGGGCGATGTCGCGGCGGACCTGGGCCAGCTTGTCCGACAGCTCGTTCACCGCGCGTGCGATGGGCAGGAGATCGCCATAGCGGGAGAGCGGCACCCGGCCGCCGACGGCCCCCTCCGCATTGCCATGGGCGATCAGTCCCGCCTCGCGGCTCAAGGTCTCGGCGGCACGCAGCAGGTAACGGTCGACCGCCAGCCAAAGCCCCCACACCGCCGCGGCGCAGGCCGCCGTCATCACCACGGCATAGGTCAGCAGCGGATCCGATGCGTCCGACCCGCGCACCGCCGCCGCCAGCCCGACCGCCAGCGCCACCAGACCGAGGCCGGCGGCGCGGAAGGCCAGCGGGATCATGCGGCGGGGCAGGGGAGGAGCCGCGGAGGCGGCGGTTGTCGGCGCGGCCGGTGAAGCCGGGGCGGTCATGGCGCCGGCTCCCCGCCGCCGGCCGCGGCGGTCAGGCCCAGATGGCGGCGGACGGTGGTCAGCAGATCGCGGGTGGAGAAGGGCTTGGTGATGTAGTCGGTGGCGCCCAGCGCGAGACCCTTCTGCCGTTCGACGTCGCGGCTGCGCGCCGTCAGCATGATGATGGGCAGCGATTTCCAGGCCGGATTGGTCCGCAGGGTCTGGCAGACATCGAAGCCGTCGCGCTTCGGCATCATCGCGTCGAGCAGGATCAGGTCGGGGGTGAAATTCTCCACCGAGCGCAGCGCCTCGTCCCCGTCGCGGGCGATGCGCACGTCGAACCCGGCGCGCTGCATGAGAACCTGGAGCGACAGGACGATGCTGGGCTCGTCGTCGACAACCAGGATGGTCGGCTTCATGGCGGGGCGTCCTCCGGTACGCCGGTCTTTTGCCGGCTTCCCAATTTGTGGCCTGGGCAATGCATTCGTGCCCTGGAATGTCCATGGTACGAGCAAAGAGAAGCGGGGATCAAGCGGCACTCCCGGCTCCCCCGACCAAAGAACGGGGGTGCTAAGCCCAAGAAAAAGCCCGGCCGCGACCAAATGTCGCCGCCGGGCTTTCGTTTGGATGACACAGTGTCGCAGGGGCAAGAACCGGCTGCGAATCGCCTCCGGTCCGGACCGGGATCAGCGCGTGGTCACGACGACCGGGTTGAGCCCCATCTTCGATTTCAACTGCTCCGCTTCGCGCTTGGCCGCGGCCGGATCGGGGAAGCCGCCGACGCGCACGGCGCGCCAGGACCGGTTGGAGCCGTCGGTCCAGTCCACCGTATAGGCTTGGAAGCCGCCGCCCTGCAGCCGTTGCGCCAGCGAATCGGCGTTGGCCGTTACCGAGAAGGTGCCGACCTGCACGGTATAACGCCCGGCCGGCGGCGCGGCGGAGGGGGCTGCCGAGGGGGCTGCCGACGGGGCGGTTGACGGGGCTGGGGCCTTGGCGGTCGGCTTCGACTCGCCATTGCCGGCCGATGCGGCGGGCGGACGCTTCGCGGCATCCTTGGGCGGTGCCAGCATCGCCTGCAGCGAACCGGAATCGTTCGGCGCGGCGGCAGGCTGTTCCGGCTTGGCCGCGTCGGGCTTCGGCGGCTCCGGCTTTTGTGCGGCGGGCGCGGTCTCGGTCGGCGCGGCGGCCCGCGGTTTCGGCGAGGTGGCAGGAGCGGTGGCCGGCACGGCCGGCGGCTCCGGCACCTTCAGGACCGGCGGCGGGCTGGCGGGCAGGGCGGCAACCGGAGGCGGCGGCGCGGCGGACGGCGCGGTTTGGGCCGGTGCCGACTGGACCGGTGCCGCCTGGGTGGGAGCCGGCAGGCTTTCGGTCGCCGGGGTCGCAGCGGTCGGTGCGGGGGCCGGGGCGGAGGGCGCGCGGGTGATGGCGGGCGCCGGCACCATCGGAGCCGAGCTGTTGGTGGCCGTCGTCACCGGTGCCGGATCGCCCGAGCCGAAATAGACCACGCCGACGGCGATTCCGCCGGCCGCCAGCAGGGCGAGGGCGATCTTGCCCAACGGCAGGCTGCGGCCCGCGGGCTCCTCCTCCTCATACTCCACATCCTCGTCCTGCGGGTCGGCCCGCAGATCCTCGTTCAAGGCGCGAAGCAGCTTGGCGATGTCCTCGTTCTCCGGCGGCGGAGTCTCGGAAGGTTTGCCGTTGGCCTTCATCTCGTCCTTGGAAGTCGGTGTCGTCAGGGTGGGAGCCCGCCGGGGCGGTGGCTGGAGCATCACGATCGACCTGCGCTTGCCCGTCATGCGGGCCGGCTGAATGCACGAAAAGGGGCCTTCCGGTTGCCGGGGCCGCGGTGACACGGCCCGGCTGCGGAAAGCCCCTTCTCTTTATCGTATTTTGCCGCTCCATCAAACCGCCATGCGGTCGCGCCCGGCGGATGGGCGGCACGAAAGAAGGGACGTCAGCCCTGGTGCGGCCTGTTCGGGTCGGCGGGCTGAGTGGAGGCCGGTTGGGTGGGGGCCGGCTGGGGTGCGGCAGGCTGAGCGGCCGCGGACTGGGCCGGCTGGGCGGGGGCTGGGTTGATCGCGGCGGGAGGAGCCTGGGTGGTGGTCGCCGCGGGCGGATTGGCCTCGTCCTCGTCCTTCAGGCCGGCCTTGAAGGCCTTCACGCCCTTGGCGATGTCGCCCATCACGTTGGGCAGCTTGCCGGCGCCGAACAGGAGAAGCACGATGACCAGAACGATCAACCAGTGCCAGATGCTGAAACTGCCCATCGATCAATACCTCTGAAATTCGGTCGGAGCGGACGTCGTCGCGGTCGTCACCAATGTGAGTGCCCCTTCCGCGCCGCACAAGAGGCGGCCGTGGGGAGCGCCGTGATAAAGGACGCCCCTCAGGCCGCCGGGCCGCTTTCCGCCGGCTCCTCCGGCAGTTGGTGGCGCATGATCAGCGGCGCCTGGAAGGCGCTGAACAGCAAGGTCAGCGGCATGATGCCGAACACCTTGAAGTTGACCCACATGTCGGTGGTGAAGTTCCGCCACACCACCTCGTTCAGCACCGCCAGCAGCAGGAAGAACCAGGCCCAGCGGATGCCCAGCGTGCGCCAGCCGTCGTCCGACAGGCTCAGCACCGTGCCCAGCAGGCGCTTCATCACGTTGCGTCGCATCGCATGGGCGACGAACAGGACGATGGCGAACAGCAGATTGACCAGGGTCGGCTTGATCTTGATGAACAGATCGTCCTGCAGCCACAGCGTCAGGCCGCCGAACAGCAGCACGAATCCGGCGCCGACCACCGGCATGATCGGGATGCGGCGTTCCAGCCGCCAGGACACCGCCACCGCGATGGTGATGGCGACCATGAAGACTGCGGTGCCGGTCATGATGCCGGCCTGCGAATTGGCAACGAAGAAGGCGGCGAGCGGGCCGGCCTCGATCGCCAGGCGTGCGAACTGGTTCATGCCCCCTGACATAGCCCGAACCGGCCGCCCATGAAAGGGGCGAATGTTGGCGTGCGGGACATTCGGGTGCGCTACCACGGCAGGCCGACGGCGTGTGTGCGACGGTGACATCGCGCGGATCGGCCCACAAGGACGCAAGCGGGGCTTTTCTCGCGACACGTGCTTCGCTACCTCTTTCGTCATCCGCCGATCGGCGGGCCTCCGACGAAGGGCAGCGGGACGATGGAAGCAGCCGAAGTGAAGGACCTGATCGACGAAGCGCATGAGCGGGAGCAGGCCCAGCGCCGTTCCGCCGGACGGCACCATTCGGAAGACGGGGAAGAGGGCGGGCATGGGGTGAAGACCTCCACCGCCATCTACATCTCGGTCCTGGCCGCGGTGCTCGCCATCGTCAGCGTCGCTGGTTCCAACGCGGGCAAGGAGCTGATGGCCAGCGCCATCGAGGCGTCCGACAGCTTCGCCTATTATCAGGCCAAGACCCAGCGCCAGATCAGTCTGCGGCTTGCCGCCGACGAGATCGAGCTGCTGTCCGCCGGCATGCCGGCCGATGCGCAGGCCAAGGCGCTGCAGCGTTCCGCCGAATACCGCCAGTCGGCCGAACGGATGGAGGCGGACGAGGGCAAGAACAGCCGCAAGGACCTGCTGGGCAAGGCGAAGGCGGCGGAATTTCGCCGCGACCATGCCGCGGCCCAGGACCCCTATTTCGACTTCGCCGAAGGCATGCTGCAGCTCGCCATCGTGCTGGCGTCGGTCTTCGCCATCACCAACAAGGGCTTTATCCTGTGGACCAGCCGCGCGCTGGCTGTGACCGGGGTGCTGATGGCCGCCGACGGCTTCACCCTGATCCTGCCGCTGCCTTTCCTCTGACCGCTCAGAACTGGACCGACAGACGCAGGGAGCCGTAGTTGGTCAGCGATTTCTGGCCTCGGAATTCCGGCGTCTGCAGGGTCTGGGCATAGGTCACGCCATAGCGGCCGTAACGCAGGGTCAGGCCGGCCTGCATGCTGCCGACGAAGGGATGCTTGGCGACCGACCGGCTTTCGCGGAACGTGTTGCCGTCCAGAAAGATGTTGCGCGCCACCGCTCGCCCTTCGGCGCTGGCATAGACATACCAGGAAAAGCGCCCCGGCCGCTCCCAATAGGGATTGTCCTGATAGGGAATGCTGGAGGTCGGGCGTGTCACCAGTGCACCCACCGGCGGCGGCATGTTGCCGCCCAGCCGGACGGTGGCCCCGGCCGCGGCGAAGGTCAGGACATTGCCCAGGCTGCCGGCGACATGGGGGCTGAGGTCCCACTCCACCGGGCCGAGGCTGTTGGGCTTCTCGTCGCGCCAGACATGCTCATAGCTCAGCACCACGCCCGGCTCGTCATGCAGCTGATAGTTCCAGCCCTCCGGGTAGGTGGCGCCGTCGACGATCTTGTGGACCGTCTTCTGCGTCTGTTCCGCCAACGAGGCCGGACCGACCATGCCGAGGTCGAGATCGATGCGGTCCACCGCCGTCGGCGTCTCGTTCAGCACCGACAGCCGGCCATAGAGCCAGCCGGCATAGGGCCGGTCCCGCGGGTCGGGATCGCGGGCGGTCAGGTTGCCGGGGGTGTAGATGTTCTGGCCGAAGGCGAAGCCATAGCGCCGCACCCCTCCCGGCTCGATCCAGGGCACCAGATTGGCCAGCCAATCGATGCTGCCGTAGATCGGCCGCGCGCCGGAGAAGTAATAGAACTGGAATCCATTCGTGTAATAGCGATCGGTCCCGCCGCCGAACAGGTCGTTGTCGATCCAGAATCCGATGGCCGGGCCGGAGGTCGCCGGTTCATCGCCGGGGGGAGGGGTGGTTTCCTGCGCGGTGGCCGCCGATGCGGTCAGCAGCAGGGTCGCAAATGCTGCGGCCAAAGCGTGGCCGCTGTTCGTCGCCATTCCGGCACGCTCCATCCGTTTCGCACTGTAACGGACGGAGGGGGCGTGTGTTGCGCTGCGGCGCGGCTTCTTTGGGGGTAGGGGCAGCCGAAGCCGCCCCCCAACAATCCCCTCACATCTTTGCCCGCAGCCTCTCCACCGCCTCGTCCAACGTCATGTCGATCCGCTTGATCCCGTGCAGCGCCAGGAACCGCGCCTCGTTCTTCGACAGTTCGCCGGGGATCACCGCCCAATGGCTGTCGGAGGAACGCTTGGCGATCTGGCGGGCGAAGGTGCGCTGGATCTCGTGGTCGAAGCGGCAGCCCAGGAACAGGAAATGGCGGCCGGCGCGGCGGTCCTTCACCACGGCGGGGATCGGGGTCTGGATGTCGATCTCCGTCAGGATCTCGACATAGTCGCTGTCGGAGATCAGGTAGTTGCCGGCCGGCGTTACCGCGCCCGACGGCTTGTAGAGCACGGTGTCCCAGCCGGATGCCGCCTCCGCCGTCGCTTCGGCACCGTCGGGGGCGTAATAGCGCACCCATTCGCCGGTGGATTGCGGGTGCGACACCCCCTGAATCTGCCCCCAGGTCCGGTCGGCCGCCGCACTCAGCAGGCTGTCCAGCACATTGTCGTACCAGACGTCGACCAGCAGCGGCGGAGCCGGGATCGCCGCCAGCAGGCCGTGGACCGGGGTCGACGGCACGGTCTGGCGGAAGATTTCGTTGAGGATGGTCTCCAGCGTCTTGCGGTGCTTGCGCGTCTCGATGAACTGGGCGACCGCGGTCAGGTTGGAGCGGATGCGGCCGGGGGCGGCGACCTTGGCGTTCAGGCGTTGCACCAGCTCCGCCGAATTGCGCGGAATCGGGCATTGGTCGGGCGGCAGCAGGGCGAAGGCGCCGGGGCCGAGATAGGGCACCACCTGCCTCGCCGCCAGCGCCGCGGCGATGTCGGCCAGCGCCGCCGCGGCGTCCGGGACCGTGACGGTGTCGGAATCGGTTGCAAGGGTGGTGACGGTCATGGGTGCCTCTTCCCTTCGGGTCTTCACAGATAGATCGCGGCGCCGGCGCCGGTGTTGACGCTGGCGTCCTTCAGCGTTTCCACGATGAAGGCGACCTGATCGCGGGTGATCTTGCGGTGCAGCGGCAGGGCCAGCACGCGGTCGGCGGTCTTGGTGCAGACCGGGCAGGCCCCGCGGCCGGCCCGCTGCTCGCCGAGCGCTTCGATGTAGTATTGCTGGGTATGCAGCGGCTGGCCGAAGTCGCTGGCGTCGATGTCGTGGGTGTCCAAATCCTCGATGATCGACCGGCGGCCCGACGCGGTGAATCGGGTTCCGAGATGGACGCAATAGACCATCGGGTTGACCACCTCCGCCCCCGGCCCGCGATAGGGCGGCTTGATCCCCTCGAAGCTCGCCATCGCCGCGTCGTAATAGGCGATGACCAGATTGCGGCGGGTCAGGATCTCCGGCAGGCGCTTCAACTGCACCAGGGCGAGCGCCGCGTTCAGGTCGCTCATCTTCGCCTGCCAGGGCAGGGTGCGGGTGATGACCACCGTGTTGCGGTGCTCCGTCTCGCGCCGGCGCATGTAGCGCAGCCGGTGGGCAAGGTCGCGGTCGTCGGTGACGATCATGCCGCCCTCGCCGGCCAGCAGGATGCCGGGTTCGGAAAAGTCGAAGACCGCCGCGTCGCCGAAGGTGCCGACCATCTGCCCCTTGTAGGTCGAACCGATGGCCTCGGTCGAATCCTCCAGCAGGATCAGGCTCCTGGCATCGGCCAGCGCGCGCAGCTCGTCCCAATGGGCGGGGTGGCCGTTGACGTTGGCGGCCAGGATCGCCCTGGTCTTCGGCGTTATCAGAGCCGCCGCCTTTTCCGGGTTGATGGTGTGCTGCCAATAGTCGATGTCGACCAGCACCGGCGTGGCGCCGGACAGCGCCACCGCATGCTGGACCTGATGCCAGCCGAAGGGGCTGCACAGCACCTCGTCCCCCTCGCCGATGCCATAGCCCTTCAGCATCAGCAGCGTGGCCATGGTGCCGCTGGACACCGCCACCGCATGGTCGCGGCCGACATAGGCGGCGAAGGCATCCTCGAACGCCCGCACCATTCGCCCGTCGCTCAAGGCCCCGGAGGACAGCAGGCGGCCGAGCATCTCGACCTCCGCACCGGAGATGTCCGGGTCGGTCAGCGGGATATAGTCGTCCACCCCGTCATCGTCGGAGGCTTCGGGGTCCCATGCTGCGGCGGCATCGCTCATTCACTCGTCCTCGTCCCGTTGGGCGATCACGACGCCGGTGGCAAACTCCGGCTTGTCGGTGATGAGCCAGCAGTGGTTGTTGCCGTCCACCAGATGCAGGTCGAATCCCGCCTCTTCCCGAAAGGGATCCTCGGCCATCACCGCGGCCATGGCGCCGGTGACCGTCTTCAGGTCCGGGTTGGCCTCGCGCACGCCGCGGACCACGGCGTCGAGCTTGCCGCCCCCGGCGAACAGCCGGCCGGCCAGCGTTGCGATGCTGTCGATGCGCTCGGGAGACAGGGCCATCGGCGTCACTCCGTTCCGCGTTTCTTGGCTTCGACGGTGATCGGCAGGCGGGTGTCGTCCGGCATCTCCGGCAGGTCGAGCGTCCAGCCGTTGGCGACCTTGATCCAGCCGCCCCACAGGCCCGGCTTTTCCATCTCGACGATGGGTTCCTCCAGGTCCTTCTTGGCGACGTAGATCGTGTATTGCTCGGATGCCTTGCGGATCATCACCTTCATCGCGGACACTCCATCCTTTTGTTCTGATTGTCTTTTGTCTCAGGCGGCGATCAGCCGGGCGTGCAGCGCCGGCAGTTCCGACAGGACGGCGTCCACCTCCGCCGCAGTGGTGTAGCGGCTGAGCGAAAAGCGCAGGCTGGCGGCGGCCTGGGCGCCGTTCAGCCCCATTGCGGTCAGCACATGGCTCGGCTCGTTGCCGCCGGAGGAGCAGGCGGCGCCCATCGACACCGCGATGCCGGCGCGGTCGAGCCGCATCAGCAGTTCCTCCGCATCCACGGGATGGCCGCGGCCGTCGGCGAAGCGGATGTTGCTGGTGTTGGGCAGCCGGGCGGCGCCGGCCCCGTTCACGACGGCACCGGGCCAGCGCGCGAGGATGCCCTGTTCCAACCGGTCGCGCAGGAAGGCGATCAGGTCCGCTTCATCCAACCAAAGCGACGCCAGCGAGGCGGCGGCGCCGAAGCCGACGATGCCCGGCACGTTCTCCGTCCCGCCGCGGCGGCGGCGTTCCTGATGGCCGTGGATCAGCGCATGGAAGGGCGCGCCCTTGCGGACATAGAGAGCGCCGACGCCCTTCGGTCCGTGCATCTTGTGGGCGGACAGCGTCAGGTAATCGGCGATGCCGCAATCGACCGGCACCCGGCCGGCCGCCTGCACCGCGTCGCTGTGGAACAGCGCGCCATGGGCGTGGGCGATGGCCGACGCCCCCTCCACCGGCATCAGCACGCCGGTCTCGTTGTTGGCCCACATCATGGAGACCAGCGCCGTCGCCTCCGTCACCACGGCGGCGAGATCGACCAGCGAGGGAAGGCCATCGCGGTTCACCGGCAGGATGGTGACGCGCCAGCCGCGCTGGCGCAGATCGTCGAACAGGGCCAGCGTCGCCGGATGCTCCACCGCGGTGGTGACGATGTGGTCGCGGCGGTGGTCGGTCTCCTCGATGACGCGGAGCGCGCCCAGGATGGCGGCATGCGTCGCCTCGGTGGCGCTGCCGGTCATCACCAGATCGGCCGGCTTCGCGCCGATCAGTGCCGCGACCTGCGCCTTGGCCTCGCTGACCGCGCGGCGGGCGGCCATGCCGGCGGAGTGGGGACTGGACGGGTTGGCGAATTCGCCGAACAGGTGCGGCATCATGGCGTCGCGCACTTCCGCAGCCAGGGCGGTGGTGGCGTTGTTGTCGAGGTAGATCGTCATCACATCACCCCCCATCACATCACTCCCATCACATCACTCCGGGCACGCCGCGCCGCGACCCGTCGGCCGGGACGATCTCCTCCTCCAGGCAGCCGACGACGGTGCCGCCGGGGAACTCCACCAGATAGACCGGCAGGCTGCCTTCCTCGGTGCGGCCGACGCGGACGATCACGCCCGGCGTGCCCTTCGGCGCCAGCAGCGCACCGTCCGGCACCTGCGGATGGCTGCCGTCGTTGAACAGGTCCTCCTGCACCGTGACCCGCAGGCCCCAGTCGTACAGCGGTTCGCGCGGCGGGATGAAACCGGGCTTGGCGGCGGCTTCGACGTCGGACATCGCGAGGCTCCTTATCAGGTGGGGACCGGGGTCTTGGACCGGGTTATTGGGGGTCGTTGCAATGGGCGTCGATCACTTCCAGCTCGCGCGCACGCATGCCGACGACGACTCGTTTTTCATAAAAATCAACGGCATAGATGTAATACATCTGCAGATAGGTCCCGATGGAGATGACGTAGCCGACATCGCCCTCGCGGATCAGGAAGTCGCCGACCGGACGGCCGGGATAGGTGCCGTCATTGCGCACGTCGCGCAGGGCCTTGACCTTGAAGCCCTGTTCCAGCACCGGCGGGCCGACCAATTCGTTGGCGTCGTCGGCATTGCGGGCGCGTTCGCGGCGGTATGGGGCGGTGGCGGTATCGGCTTCGGTCATGGCGCTGGCGCTCCGTCGGTCGAGGGGCCGCTACAGCGGCGGAAGGTCGTTGGCGATGGTGAGCCCGGCGGCGAGGCCGGCGGCGCGCTGGCGGGCGATGGCACGCACCTCCTCCTCCGGGTCGTCGAGCAGGGGGCCGAGCTGTCCGGCGTCGATCCGCCCGGCCACGGCAAGGCGGACCATCCAGTCGGCGTCAGGCAGCAGCACATGCAGCTTCGACGCCGGCAGCCGCTGGGCCACCACCAGCCGCACCCGGGGGCTGTCGTCCCAGGCGAGGCTGGGCAGCCAGTCCATGGAAAGGCGGCGGGCGACCTCCACCCGCACCTCCGGATCCTCGTCATGCATCATCGCCGGCAGCATGCCGTCGGGGATCCGCCGCACCACGCGCAGCCGCACCGAACAGTCGGGGTCGCGCATCAGCGGCGCGAGGTCGGCATCCTCCAGCCGGCTGGCGACGGCGATACGCACCTCGCGGTCGGGGTCGTCGCGCAGTTTCAGCAGCAGCCGGCGCGGCAGCCGGCGGGCCAGGACGGAGCGCACCGTCTCGTCCGGATCGTTCATCAGGCGGGGAAGCTGGAAGATCGGGGCGAAACGCGCCGCGTTCGCCCGCACTTCGAAGTAGGAATGGTCGAGATGGCCGGCGGCGAGGTCCGGGTTCCATTCGAAGAAGCGCTGGATGCGCTTGGCGTAGCGGTCCTGCACGCAGGCCTTCAGCGGCAGGCAATGGCCGGTCAGCTTGCCGCCTGCGGGGAGCGCGGTGGTCTCGGGGTCGAGGCGGCGGTCGCGGTGGGTGCAGGCGGTGCAGTCCACCGGTTCGCCGCGCCAATCCAGGGATTCGAGGATGTCGTCGCTCATGCGCCGGCCTCCTCAAGTTCATGCCGGTCGGCAACCGCGATCAGGCGGGCGGCGCCGAAGCGGTCGTCGGGGTCGAGGTCGCAGACTTTGGTCAGCGCCTCCCGTCCGGCGTCGAGCCGGCCGGTGCGCAGCAGCAGGTAACCGATGGCGACCAGGGCGAACAGGAACAGGCGGGGCGCCGGCTCCAGCCCGCGGAAATCGGCGGTGGCCGGGGTGACGGCGCGCCAGTCGGTGTGGTTGACGCCGAGCGCGGCCATGGCGTGGCCGATCATGCGCTCGCCATAGACCAATGCCTGATCGAGATTGGCCTTGTAGAAGTGGAACTTGTAATGGCCGAGATCGACGAGGCGGTGGCCGGGAGCGACCTCCGCCGCGCGGGCGAGATGGGCGAGCGCCGCCCCGCTGTCGGCATAGCTGGCGGCGGCCAGATGCAGGCAGCGTTCCGCCTCGGGCGGGAGATCCCCACCATAGTAGCGGCGGGCGAGCCAGTCCTCATCCACCTCGTCCAGCATGGCGCGGTGCTCCTGGGGTTCTCCCTCTCCCCTCGGGGGAGAGGGGACTTCACATCACGCCGGAACGCAGCAGTCGGCCGGGCAGACGGCGGCGCATTGCGGGCTGTCGAACTGGCCCTGGCACTCGGTGCACTTGGCCGGGTCGATGACGTAGGTGCCTTTCTTCAGGCTGATCGCGACGTTCGGGCACTCGGCCTCGCAGGCGCCGCAGACGGTGCATTCGGCGGACTTGATCTTGTAGGCCATGGCTCTCTCCTTCGGTGATGGGATGGCTGTGGAAGGGGGAAAAGGGAGGTGAGGTGTCAGGCGCGGCGCGCGGTCAGCGCCCCGGTGCGGATCACCGCGTCCTGGCCGGCGCGGGACTGGACGGCGCCCTGGCCGAGCCGCTCGGCGTAGTCTTTGAAGTAGGCCAGCGCCGATTCCTCGATGTAGTCGAAGGCGAAGCGGTCGACCGGCTCGATCCCGGCATCGGCCAGCGACTTGGACGGGCAGCCGCCGATCTTTGCGACGAACACCGCGGTGCAGTCGTTGATGGCCGCCAGCACGCCGTCCAGCGTGTCCACGTCGCCGGAACCGCCCTCGCAATACTGGTCGACGCGGCGGTGGCCGACGAACTTGGCGCCGCCCGGACCCACCTCGTAGATTTGGAATTCCTTGGCGTGGCCGAAATGCTCGTTGATGCGCTCGCCGCCCTTGGTGGCGACGGCGATCAGG
This sequence comes from Azospirillum oryzae, assembly GCF_008364795.1. GTDB lineage: Bacteria > Pseudomonadota > Alphaproteobacteria > Azospirillales > Azospirillaceae > Azospirillum > Azospirillum oryzae. The sequence goes on from NZ_VTTM01000002.1 coordinate 513,941, forward strand.
ATGGGGTCGACCGTGAAGCCGATGCTCTCGCGGACATCGGCCTGGGCGGCCGCCTTGGAGGCATGACGGCCGGCGCGTTCGGCCTCGACATGGTCGCGGTAGCTGCGGCGGGCCTCATCGTCATAGTCGATGGCGCCCATCGCCTCGATCTTGTCGGCGGTGAACTCCTCGCCACGGTCCTCGCCCAGCAGCCCGACCGCATCGGCGCGGCACTGGCGGCAATGGCGCATCAGCTTGGCGCCGCCCTCGCAGGCGTCCTGCACCACCTTCAGCTCCTGCGCGGTGGGTCCGCGCTGGCCGTTCAGGCCGAACCAGGTGCCGTGGGCGGCGTCGGAGATCAGCGGCATGATGTTGTGCAGGAAGGCGCCGCGGCTCTTCACCGCCTTGTTCACCTCCAGCAGGTGTTCGTCGTTGATCCCCGGGATCATGACGGAATTCACCTTCACCAGGATGCCGCGCGAGGTCAGCATCTCCAGCCCCAGCATCTGCTGTTCGTGCAGGATCTTGGCGGCGTCCAGCCCCGTCCAGCGCTTGTGCTTGTGGAAGATCCACGGGTAGATCCGCGCGCCGACCTCCGGATCGACCATGTTGATGGTGATGGTGACGTGGTCGATGTTGTACTGCGCGATGGTGTCCACATGGTCGGGCAGGGCCAGACCGTTGGTGGACAGGCACAGCTTCAGGTCCGGCGCCTTCTTCTGCAGCATTTCGAAGGTGGCGAAGGTGTTCCTGCCGTTCGCCGCCAGACTGTCGCCGGGGCCGGCGATGCCGATCACCGACAGTTGCGGGATTTCCTGGGCAACGGCGAGGATCTTCTTGATCGCCTGATCGGGGGTCAGCTTTTCGGAGACCACGCCTGGCCGGCTCTCGTTCGAGCAATCGTATTTGCGGTTGCAGTAGTTGCACTGGATGTTGCAGGCCGGGGCGACCGCGACATGCATGCGGGCGAAATAGTGATGCGCCTCTTCCGAATAGCAGGGGTGGTTCTTCACCTTCTCCCACACCGCCGGGTCCATGTCGGCCGGACCATCGGACGATCCGCAGGACGACGACGAACAGCCGGACGCCGCCTCGGGCGCTGCCGGCATCGTCGCGGGCGGGGCCAGTTCCCCGAGCCCGAAGATGCTGTCGAGCGAAACCACGTTGCTCATCATCCACTCCTTCCCTGCCGTGCCGGACGACACCGTTGGACGAATGGAGGAAAAGCAAGTTCGGGGCCAGAGCGGAGAATTAAGTAGTTACAATGGCTTGCCGGGATTTGTCGGCGTCGCGGACGCTGTCGTCATTGCGACAATGGCGGGTGTGGCAGGGAGCTTTGTCGGGGTGCCGACAAACCGGTCAGGCCAATTCGCCGCGGAAGGCGACGACATGGTCCTGGCTCTCGTCCAGTGCCTCCGCGCCGAAGCCGATCAGGCCGCTGCCGACCAGCTTGGTCGAATCGCGGCGCAGCACCACCGGCGGCGACCCGCCGCTGCGGATGTAGGTGCCGTTGGTGGAATGGTCGGTCAGCAGGAAGCTTTCGCGGGTGAAATCGATCACCGCATGCTGGCGCGAGGTCTGGCGGGAGGCGATGCGCAGTCCGCTGCTGTCCTCCCGGCCGATGGTGACGCGCGGCAGCCCCCGGCTCATCGTGATGTCCTGCCCACGGTAGGAGAGGTGCAGGGTCACCATGCTGCGGCCGGCCTCCGGCACCAGGGAGAAGCCCAGCGTCGTGCTTTCGATGGCGTCGTCGGCCTCGTCGGCGGAGCGGATCTGGTGGACGCGGATCGGTGCGGCCTTGCCCTTCATCGCGACGTTGCTCAGCGGCTTGGTCCGGCTCCGCTGGTCCGGCGACAGGCCGTCGACCAGCGCCTGGGTCGCCAGGATTTCGCCCGGCCGGGCGATCTGCTGCACCCTTGCGGCCACGTTGCAGGCGTCGCCGTACAGGTCGCCCACCCCTTCGATCACCGCGCCGAAATGGATGCCGATGCGCAGCCGCATCCCGTGCAGGTCCTGGATGCCGATCATCGCGCAGGCGGCGCGGGCGCTGTCGTCGCATACCGGAAAGGCGGCGAGCAGCCCGTCGCCCAGGCTCTTGATGACGCCGCCGCGTTGCTCCTCCACCAGCCGGCGCAGATGGGCCAGCACCCGCTGCGTCAGCGCCGCGGCGGTGGCGTTGCCGATTCGCTCGTACAACATCGTGCTGTCGGCGATGTCGACGAACAGCAGGGCAAGGGGCTTCTCAAGCGAAGGCAAGACGGAAATCCGTTGGGACGGGGAATGCGCCATCGAACCGAAGGCCCGTCAGGGTAGCACGAAATCGCAGCGAAGTGTGACGGAGAGGGAGCTTCGCCCGATTCCTAGAACCGCTTGATCTCGATGTTGTACTTGCGCAGCGCGTAGCTCACCTGCCGCGTCGTCATGCCCAGCAGGCGGGCGGCCTTGGCCTGGACCCAACCCGTCCGTTCCATCGCCCAGACCAGGCGGTCGCGCAGCGGACCCGACTCGGGCTCGTCCAACGGCAGGTCGGGGCCGGCTGCCGCCGGCTGCGGAGCCGGCGCGGAGGGGATGGCGGGGGTGGATGCCGCCGGTTGCGGAGCGGGCAGGGGCACGATGGCCGAGGGCGGCAGCGGCTTGGAGGCGCCGCAGACCGGCATCGGCCCGGCCCCGCAGCCGGACGCGCAGGCCGGCCACTGTGCGCCGCCGGGGGCGCCGTTCAGCGCTCCGTTGGCGGGGGCCGGCACGGCCGGCGGCATGGCGGCGCCGTTCATGGGGGCCGGCTGAGCCCGCCCTTGCGCCGGATTGCCCACCCCCGGATTGCCGGCCGCCGGGTTGGTGGGGGTCCCGCTCATCGACGGCGCCAGCCCACCGACGGCGGCGCCCATGGTGCGGTACTGGAACAGCACCGACGAGTTGCAGAGATTCATGCTGCAGGACAGGTCGGGCACGCGGATGGTGCCGTTGCGGCACTGGGTCGCCGCGCGCTCGATGCAGTTCTCCAGCTCGCGCACGTTGCCGGGCCAGGTGCAGCGGTTCAGCACCTCCAGCGCCTCGGCGGCGATGTCGAGGTTCAGGCCGTTGTCGCGGCCGAACTTGGCGACGAAGTGCTTGGCCAGCGTGGCGATGTCGCCGCGCCGTTCGCGCAGCGGCGGCAGGTGGATCGTCACCACGTTGATGCGGAAATAGAGATCGGCGCGGAACTTGCCGTGGCCGACCGCCTCCTCCAGGTTCAGGTTGGTGGCGCAGATCAGCCGCACGTCGGTCTTGATCGTCTTCGACCCGCCGACCCGCTCGAACTCCTGCTCCTGCAGAACGCGCAGCAGCTTGGCCTGGAAGTTGGAGGAGATGTCGCCGATCTCGTCCAGGAACAGGGTGCCGCCCGACGCCAGTTCGAACCGGCCCTTGTGGTCCTTCTGCGCGCCGGTGAAGGACCCCTTCTCGTGGCCGAACAGCTCCGACTCCAGAAGCGATTCGGGCAATGCTGCGCAGTTGACGCGGATGAAGGGGGCGTCCTTGCGCGGCGACAGGTTGTGGATGGCCCGCGCGATCAGCTCCTTGCCGGTGCCGCTCTCGCCGCGGATCAGCACGGTCGACTTGAAGGGCGCAACCCGGTGCACCTGGGCCAGCACGTCGACCATGTTGGGGCTGGTGCAGACCACGTCGTTGACGGGGGCCACCACCGGCCGCAGTTCCTTCTGCACGCGGAAGGTCTCGCGCATCATGAAGCGCCGCTCCTCCGCCACCGTCCGGTGCAGGCGCACGGTCTGGCCGATCAGGTTGGCGACCATGGTCAGGAAGCGGACATCGGAGCCGAAATGGCCGCTGGGGCCGTCGTCGGAAATGCGGTCGATGGTCAGCACCCCGATGACGGTGCCGGCGGCCTTGATCGGCACGCCGACCAGCGACGCCACCTGTTCGTCCAGATCGTCCCGCCCGCCGGAGCGGTTGTTGAACAGCGGCTCTTCCGCCAGGTTGGGAACGACGGCCGGCATGCCGGTCTTCAGGATGCGGCCGCTGATGCCTTCGCCCTGGTTGTAGTCGATTTCCTGTGCCGGCGAGTCCTTCGGCAGCCCTTGCGCGGCGACGAGCCGCAGAGCCCCGTCCTCGCCCTGGAGATAGACCCGGCCGCGGTGCATCTGCAACTGATAGGACAGCGCGCGCAGCACCTCGCGCAGGGTTTGTTCCAGATCGAGCGACGACCCGAGGATCTTGCTGACCTCGTAGATCGTCAGCAGCTCCAGGCTGGAGGATGACGCGGACTGGGCAGCACTCGGCATGATCGATCCCCTTGCTCGGCAGGAGGCCCGGGCATATGCCGGACAAGGTCGTCCAGGCATCGCAATGCATCGGGTCCCGGCGTCGGCGCCTTGATCCGTACCTCCCGATAACCGCGGCGACCGTTGGTCCGGCCACGCCGTTCATGCCCTGTTTTGGAGCCCGCCGTCCGGGCCGGGGACGGCCGCGACTCTGTTCGTACGCGGCCAGCCGGTGGAAAGTGTCCGTGACTACTCGCCGAAAGGCAAGACTTTTTGCATAGATTCCGCTGCGTCGCACAATGACCTTAGCCATTGGTGGAAGGGCCGAATCGTGTTAATTACTGACTGGTCAGTTATGAAAAGGGGCGAGCCATGCCCTCCCGCCAGTCCGGTCCCGTCTCCGATCCCGATTCCGGTCCGGTTTCTCCCGGCGACCCGCCGCGCTGGCGCCGCCGCAAGGAGGCCCGCCCGCAGGAGATCGTCGCCGCCGCGATGGATGTCTTCGCCGAACGCGGTTTCGCCGCCGCAAGGCTGGAGGAGGTGGCGGCCCGCGCCGGCGTCAGCAAGGGCACGCTCTATCTCTACTTTCCCAGCAAGGACGAGCTGTTCAAGGCGGTGATCCGCGCCGCCATCCTGCCCAACCTTCAGCAGGCCGAAGCGCTGGTCGCTGCGGCCGGCGGACCCTGCTTCCCGGTGCTGGAGCGGCTGCTGCGCATGGTGGCGCGGCTGATCGCGACGACCCGCATGGCGGTCATCCCGCGGCTGGTGATCGCCGAGGCCGGCAATTTCCCGGAGCTTGCCGCCTTCTACCACCGCGAGGTGATCCGGCGCGGCTTCGGCTTGCTGGCCGCCCTGTTGCGGCGGGGAATCGACAGCGGCGAGTTCCGCCCCGTGGCCGTCGATCCCACTGTGCGTCTGATCGTGGCGCCGCTGCTGATGAGCGCCGTGTGGCGGACTTCCTTCGACGGTGTCGACGGCGAGCCGCCGCTGGACGTGACGGCGTTGGTGGAAACCCACATCGACAATCTGCGCCGGGCGCTGCTGCGCAAGACAGAAGACCTGGCGGAGGAGGGCGCGCCATGAGCGGCTTTCTCGGGACCATACTGGACGGTCTGACCGCGCTGGCGCTGGCGGTCGGTCTGCCCATCGCGGCCGGCGGCCCGCCGCCGCTCGCCCATGGCTATGTGGAGGGCGAGTATCTGCGCATTGCCGCCCCCAGCGCCGGCATGCTGGAGAGCCTGTCGGTCACCCGCGGCACCCAGGTGGCGGCTGGAGCGCCGCTGTTCGCCATCGACCGCGCCACCGCAACGGCGGAACGCGACCGGCTGACCGCGGCGCTGGCCCAGGCGCGGGCGCAGCGCGCCGACCTCGCCACCGGCAAACGAGCGCAGGAGGTGGCGGTGCTGGCCGCGCAAAAGGCGCGGGCGGAGGCGGCTCTGCGCTATTCCACCGCCGAACTGGCTCGCCAGCGGGAACTGGTCGCCCACAAGGTCTCCTCTCCCGACAAGCTGGATCAGGCCCGTGCCGCCTATGACCGCGACCGCGGCCAACTGGCGGAGGCGGAGGCGCAACTGGCGGTCGCGGCGCTGCCCGCCCGTCCGGAACAGCTGCGGGCGGCCGACGAGGCGGTGACCCAGGCGGAGGCGGCGTTGGTCCAGGCGGAGCGCCGGCTCGCCGATCTGGCTCCCGTCGCCCCGGCGGCGGCGCTGGTGGACGATACGCTCTACAATCCCGGCGAATGGGTGCCGGCGGGCTCCCCGGTGGTCTCGCTCCTGCCGCCGGAGCGGGTGAAGCTGGTGCTGTTCATGCCGGAAACCGCCATGGCGGGAGTGGCGCCGGGAGGAACCCTGTCGGTGCGCTGCGACGGCTGCCCGCCCGGCCTGTCGGCGCGGGTGACGCGGATCGCCTCCCAGGCCGAATACACGCCGCCGGTGATCTACAGCGTCGGCAGCCGCGAGAAGCTGGTCTTCCGGGTGGAGGCGGTGCCGGATCGGCCGCTGAATCCGGGGCTCCCGGTCGATGTCTGGCCAGTCAATGCCCAGGCGGCGGGGACGACGCCATGAGAGAGGACGGCGCACCCGCCGCCGGCACCCCCGCCATCGACGTGCGCGGGCTGGTCAAGCGCTTCGGCAGCAAGACCGTGGTCGACGATGTGTCGATCCGGGTCGAGACCGGGGAGATCTATGGCTTCCTCGGTCCCAACGGGTCGGGCAAGACCACGACGATCCGCCTGCTGTGCGGCCTGCTGACCCCCGACGCGGGGGAGGGCACCTGCCTTGGCCTCGACATCCGGCGGCAGAGTGCGGCGATCAAGCGGCAGGTCGGGTACATGACCCAGAAGTTCAGTTTCTGGGAGGATCTGAGCATCGCCGAGAACCTGGACTTCGTCGCCCGCATGTACGGTCTGCCCGACCGCCGCCGCCGGGTGGCCGAGGCGCTGGACCGGCTGGGGCTGTCCAACCGCCGCACCCAATTGGCCGGGGAATTGTCGGGGGGCTGGAAACAGCGTCTGGCGCTGGCCGCCTGCATCCTGCACGAGCCGAAGCTACTGCTGCTGGACGAGCCGACGGCGGGTGTCGATCCCAAGGCGCGGCGGGAATTCTGGGACGAGATCCACCGGTTGGCCGGGGAAGGGCTGACCGTGCTGGTCAGCACCCATTACATGGACGAGGCGGAACGCTGCCACCGCATCGCCTACATCGCCTATGGGACGCTGATGACTCATGGAACGGTCGATCAGGTCGTCGCCGATTCGGGCCTGCACACCCGTCTGGTCGCCGGCAACGGCCTGCACCGCATCGCCGCGGCGCTGGAAGGACAGCCGGGGGTGGAGATGGTCGCGGTGTTCGGCAGCCGTCTGCATGTCAGCGGCAGCGACGCCGCGGCGCTGGACCGGGCGCTCGCTCCCTGGACTGAACAGCGGGGGACTGCACAGCCGGGTACCGGACAGCCGGCGCTGCGGATCACCGCGACGGAACCGACGCTGGAAGACGTCTTCATCCACCTGATGAACCGCAGCACCGACAATTTCCGCTGAGACGCTTACTCGGTCTGGGCAGAGGTGACGCCGGTGTTCTTGTTCCACTTGAGCGTCAGCTTGGCGATCTGGCAAAGGTTCAGGCCCTGCCACACCGCCGATTCACCATCGTCATAGACGACCTTCATGTCCCACTTGCAGGTCTTCTCGGCCTTCGCGAAGGAGACCTCGAAATATTCGCCGTCGTCCAGGACGTCGCGGCCGAGGATATCCTCGTCCCAGCTGTTGTTGTTGTTTTCGGAAACGTAGATGTGCTTCAGCGGATAGCCGGTCTTGTTGACGATCGTGAAGTCCTGTTGTCCGGCGAACGCCGCACCATTCAGCAGGAACAGAGAGGACGCGACCAGCAGGGCCTTGGCGGCGACGTTCTTCAAGATAAGCTCCGTGTGGGGAAATTACGTTTGTGTCTAAATTTGGGCACTGAAATCGAGATACGTCAACAGTCGAGTTAATCCGAATTTTTGTCATGACCCTGAAGCATTATTTCTTTCGTTGGAAAGAAAAAGCTGATGGCGGCCGCTCGACGGCACGACGCAGGGGAAGCGGCGATGTGAAGCCGTTCGCCGGTTGCAAGAGGCCAATGGTCGCAAGCGCTTGGCGCGTCGGGAACTTTGTCGCGGCGCACACAATGTGGTACATGATGGAAACCGGCATCCGAAGCCGGGCAAGATCATGACCAAGTTCTGGACCGCAGCCGGTCCCGCCGGGGCGGTCCCAATCCAGGGGAAGGAACAACGCATGTCGGGATTCAAGGACGCGCCGCCGGACGACCGTTCGGAGCTGACTCCGGAGCAGGAAAGCGCCATCCGCATCGTCGCCAACAACCTGCATCGCCTGAACGACGCCGTCGTCAAGGCGGTCGAGGCCGGCGTGACGGTGGAACTGATGCGCACCGCCCGCTATCACAACGAGGCCGGCAACTGGGGCGACCAGCTCACCCCGGTGATCCGCCCCGGCAAGTGATCGCTTCCGGCCGAACAGGCCGGTAGCTTGGCGAAAAGGCCCCATCCGTCCAGCGGATGGCGGCCTTTTTTCGTATGTCGACAAAATTCGATGGCTGACGGAAGAAAGGGTGGCCGGCAGCGGCAATGGCCACAAACTTGTTGGGCATTCCGCTGTCCATGCGAGGCCCAGCCATGCTGTCACGCGACCCTGAACGGCGCGCAGCCGCAAGCCGTGAACCGACCGATCGCCGCGCCGCCGGTCCAGATGCCGATGCCGATTCTTCCGGTCAGGCGCCGACGCCGGGGGAACTGAATGCGATGTGGAAGCTGAACCGTCTGGAGCAGCCGACCTTCGACGATCTGACCCGCGGCCTGTGCCTTGGTCTCGTCTGGTGCATGGCGATGTGGACGCCGATGTTCGTCAGCGCCCTTACGTGATCCCCTGTGGCGTGATCCCATCTGGCGTGATTCCCTCGGGCCGCGCCGATCCCGCCTGCACCAGCGATCGGATGCGGGCCGCAAGCTGGTCGGGGCTGAAGGGTTTCGCCAGGACGGACGCGGTGTCGGCGCCCATGGTGGCCAGCGACTCCGGGCTGTAGCCGGACGCCAGCAGCACGCGCAACTGTGGCCAGCGCTCGCGGATTTGGCGGGCGAGGTCGATGCCGGAAACACCGCCCGGCATGACGACGTCCGACACCACAAGATCGAAATTCCGGTCGGTCTCCAGCAGGGTCAAGGCCGACACCCCGTCTTCCGCGGTCTCTACCGTGAAGCCCTCCTGGGTCAGCCCCTCGACCGTCGCCATCAGCACCAGCGGATTGTCCTCCACCACCAGGATGCGCAGCTGGCGCAGGTCCGCCGCCGCAGCGGCCGGGGCTGGGGGCGGTTCGGGTGGCCGCAGGTCGGTCAGCGGCAAGTCGATGCGAACGCAGGTACCGTCGCCGGGCCGGCTGTCGATGGCGGCGATGCCGCCCGACTGTCGGGCGAAGCCGTAGACCATCGACAGCCCGAGCCCCGTCCCCTTGCCGACGCCCTTGGTGGTGAAGAAGGGATCGAAGGCGCGGGCCATCACCTCCGGCGGCATGCCGGCCCCGGTGTCGGAAACCGCGATGCGGGCGGTGCGCGGCTCCGGTCCGGGGGATGCTGCGATGCGGATGCGGCCGCCGCCGGGCATGGCGTCGCGGGCGTTCAGCACGAGGTTCAGGACCGCCATTTCCAACTGCACCGGATCGACGGCGACCGGCATCGGCACCGCGGCGATGTCCCAGCTTAGGGCGATGTCGGCACGGACCGACCGCTCCAGCAGGTCGGCCATCCGGCGCAGGCTGTCGCCCAGATCGACCACCGTCAGGTTGACGGCGTCCTGGCGCGAGAAGGACAGCAGTTGCCGGGTCAGCTTCTCCGCCCGATCCAGCGCGGTCCGCGTCCCGGCCAGGAAACGCTGGCCCTCGGCCGGCAGATGGCGGGCCATCAGATGCAGGTTGGCGAGCGCGGCGGTCAGCAGGTTGTTGAAATCGTGCGCCACGCCGCCGGTCAACTGGCCCAGCGCCTCCATCTTCTGGCTCTGGCGCAGCGCCTCCTCCAGCCGTTCGCGGTTGCGCACCTCGTCCGCCCAGCGCCGGACGGCGGCGCTTTCGGAGGCGGCGCGGCTGTAGGCCAGCCAGGCGATCAGCGCCAGCGCCAGTGTCGCCGGGGCGACGAAGGCGGCGTCCAGCGCCATGTTCCGCCACCAGGAGCGGGCGATCTGCGCCTGGTCCAGCCCATAGACGACATAGACCGGGAAATCGCCGACGCGCTTGTAGGCGAACACGCGCGACAGTCCTTGCACATGGCTGCGCCCGGTGCGGAAGATCCCCTCGCCCGGATGCCTGCCGATCTCGGCGCGCAGCCCGTGGTCGGCCGGCAGGGTTGGCAGTGCCGCCGTCGGCCGCGACGGGTCCAGGGTGGGGTAGCGCATCAGGATCGCGCCGTCCTCGCGGATCAGCGCGATGGATTCCCCCTCGTCGCCGATGACCTGCCGGTAGAAGCTGGCGAAGTAATCGGGATCGACGATGGCGGCGATCATCCCGTCGAAACTGCCGTCCGGGCCGCCGGGACCGCTGCGGCGCCGGCTGATGCCGAAGCTGGGTTTGCCGGTGGCGGGATCGGCGACCGGACCGGCGATGAGCAGACCGGAATCCTGTTCCCGCTGTTCCCGGAAATCCGCCCGATTGCCGACATAGGTCTTGTGCGACGGAAAGACGAGGCTGGAATTGCGCACGATCCCATCCGGATCGGTCAGCCCGATGGCGCCGATCTGGTCCAGTTCGCCTTTCAGCGTCCGCAGATATTGGTGCAGCGATTCCGACTCGGCGATCTCGCGCCAACTGCGTCCGTGGATGCGCTCGTCCACCCGGTCCAGCACCTGGGCCATGGTGTCGAACACCTTCAGCACATGCTCGTGCAGGATCAGTGCGTTCTTGCGGCTGTTCCGCTCGGCTTCTTCCTGGGCCTCCCACCGCTCGCGCCAGCCGATGCCGACGAACAGCACCAGCGGCAGGGCGACCGACACCGCCAGGAGGAGGCGCAGGAGGCGCAAGGACCCCCTGCGGTCGGTCCGACTGTCGAAGCTGCGAAAGGGCATCACCAACCATTGCCAAGGAAATGGACCGTGCCGACCCACGCCGGCAGAGCGAAGCCCGCCCCGGTCACCATGGCCCAAGCATTTAAGGCGGGGCAACTCCGACTTTACGGCAGGGCGCCGCCGGATGCGTCATGGGTCGCAGGTGCAGGCGCGGGGAAAGCGGCCTTCGGTCCAGCGGCGGCGGCGGCGGACATCGGTTCCATCCTCGGCCGGCCGCGGCAGTCCGCAGGCCTCGCCGAGCCGGTCGCGCAGATCGTCGAGCAGCGCATTGGTCAGAATGGCGATGCCGGCGAAGAAAGGCTCCCGGCAGCGGGTGGCGACCCGGCTGCAGAAGTCGGGAACCCAGCGCAGCGGATGACGGTCGAGAAAGCGCACGGCATCGATCATGCGGCCGCGATCGAGCAGCGCCGCCAGCAACGCCAGTTCCGCGGCGACATGGTCGTCCGGCAGCCGGTCGAGCGGCGACCGCCGCAACTCCGCCTCCAGGCCGCTTCGCCAGCAGGCCAGGGAAGCGGCGGCATCGGCCCGCAACTCCTCGTCCAGCCAAGAGCCTTCGGTCGGGCATGCGCGCAACTCGCCGCTCCGGTGGATGGCGGCGAAATCGGCAGCCAGCGGGGCGAGGCTGCGGCGGGTGATCCGGTCCGGCAGGTCGCTCACCACTTCGTCGACCAGGGCGGCGGCCTGCAGGGCGTCGTCGCGGTCGAGCGCCAGGGGGCCGCGGGCGACCGGGGCGTTGCGTAGCGCCTCCAGCAGGGCGGGAGTCGGCTCTTCGGCATGCAGATGGGCGAGAAGGCGCAGCCCCTCGGCGGTGGCGCCCGGATCCAGGCCGCCGGTCCCGGTGCGGTTCGTGACGGGGACCCCGCCCTGGCGGGGCGGTGACAGGGCTTCTAGAACCGTGCTCTCCACGCTGTTCCTCCCGGCAGTCGGGCCGGATCGGGCGAGAGTGCCGGGACCGGGCCGCATGGGAACGCTGCACGAATGGCTTTCGTGTCTTATGGAAGTCTTGCGGTGCCGCCGCTTGCGGCCGGATCATCGTCCGAACGTTTGCGCGATCTGTTGCAAGTCTCTACTACCAGGGGGGCAAGCATTGGTCAATGTGGCCGATGGATCGGGGAAAGCCCTAGGCCGGCGGTTGCCTTGCGACACGATGTCCGGCCTTATCGCAGGTCCCCCGTCCCACACAGGAGTTTCCGCCGCCATGCCGCTCCCCCTTATCGAACAGGCCGATGCCGCGCCGGAGGTCCGCGCCGTCTACGACGACATCAAGGCGACGCGCAACGTTCCCGACGTGAACAATTTCTGGAAGATGATCGCCCACCACCCGCCGACCTTGGCGCGGACCTGGGACAGCCTGAAGGAAGTGATGGCCCCCGGTGCGCTGGACCCGCTGGTGAAGGAGATGATCTTCGTCGCGGTCAGCGTCACCAACAACTGCCAGTACTGCATCCGCTCGCACGAGGCGGCGGCGCGCCGGCTGGGCATGACCGACGCGCAGTTCGGCGAGCTGATGGCGGTGGTGGGCATGGCGAACGAGACCAACCGCCTTGCCGTCGGCTATCAGGTGGAGTTGGACGAGCGGCTGAAGTGATCCGGGTCAGGCGGCGCGCGGCAGCGGCCGTGCCGCCGCCGCTTCCAAACGGCGTTGCGGCATGCCGTTGATCAGGTCGCTGCGGACGATGAAATGGGCGATGCTGCGGCCGTCGCCCACATCCTCGCTGGCGAGGCGTTCCACCCGCACCTCCACGTCCCAGCCGATGTTGGCCCAGGCGGTGCGGATGCGGCGGGCAAGTTCGCGGGCGCCGCGCTCGCTGAAGCTGTCGAGCAGGCCGGCCGACGGGCCAGGGTGGAAGCGGGGATAGGGCTGGGGCATGGCCAGGTCTCCTTGATCGGCTGCGGCACGCCGGACCGCCCGGCGATGCGATGACCAAGGAATAATCCAAAATGGATTTATTTGGCGACTGAAAGCCGATACCGAAGCGGTATAGACGTCAGGGCTCCTGCAGGCCGACCACGGTGTGCAGGGTTTCGAGGTCCTCCAGCGCCACGGCGAACTCGCGGTCGGCCGGGCGGTATTCACGCAGGATCACCGCATCGGTGACGCGGCGCACGAACTCCTTCACCAGCACCGCCTTGTTGCGTTTGACCACCACGACGCCGGCACCCGGCGCCGGCGGCTTGTGCGGATTGACATGCAGAAGCTGGGCCGGGCGGAAGCGCGGCATCATCGAGTCGCCGACCACATACATGGCATAGGGATCGCGGGCGTTCTTCAGGTAGTCGGGCCGGGCGATCCAGTCGATGGGGCCGTCATCCAGGAACATCTCCTGGTCCACCCCGCCACGCGCCGCCGCCCGCACCGGCATCGAAGCGGCAGCCTGCGCCGGCGGAACCGATGCCGTGCGGAGCAGCGGCGCGAGCGCCGGGCGGGCGGGGCGGGACGCCGCCGGGGGAACCGCCGGCACATCGAGGCCGAGCAGGAGCGCCGGCTCCACGCCCAACGGGTGGGCGAGCTTGACCGCCCAATCGACGGTCATCTTGCGCTGGCCGGTCTCCAGCTTGTTGATCTGGGGCTGGGAGGTGCCCGCCAGTTCGGCCAGCTTCTCCTGGCTCAGCCCGGCGGCCTGCCGCAGTTCACGCATTGTGGTCATGGGTCGTTCATACCAAATTGGCTTTGAAAAGTCCATAACTCCGGCATAAAGCCAGTTGCGCGTAGAACTCGGCTTGGTTTAAACCATAGCGGTATGACGCTCGACGACTGGCTCACCCGGACCGCAACCAAGGAAGAGGCCTTTGCCGCCCTGATCGGGACGAGCCAGGCCACGGTCAACCGCTACCGTCACGGCCGCCGCGTTCCCCGCCCCGCCGTGATGGCCCGCATCGCCGCGGCCACCGGCGGGCAGGTGACGGCGAACGATTTCCATGGGCTGGGGGAGGGGTGAGGGCCGATTGCGGCCAATAAAAAAGGCCCTTTCCCGATGGGAAAGGGCCTTTCCTGGTAACGCTGTCGCTCTTACGAGAACAGGCTCGACACCGACCGCTCCTCGCTGATGCGCATGATCGCTTCGGCGAGCAGGGGGGCGATGGTCAGCTGGCGGATGTTGCGCGACACGCGCACCGCTTCGGTCGCCTGGATGCTGTCGGTGGTGACCAACTGCTCCAGAGGCGACACGGCGACACGGGCAACCGCACCGCCGGACAGGACGCCATGGGTGCAGAAGGCGTGGACCGACTTGGCGCCGGCTTCCATCAGCGCGACCGCGGCGTTGCACAGCGTGCCGCCCGAGTCGACGATGTCGTCGATCAGGATGCAGCGGCGGCCATTGGCGTCGCCGATGATGTTCATCACCTCCGACACGCCGGCGCGCTCGCGCCGCTTGTCGATGATGGCGAGATCGGCGTCCAGGCGCTTGGCCAGCGCGCGGGCGCGCACCACGCCGCCGACGTCCGGCGACACGATGGTGACCTCGCCGATATTCTCGAAGGACTGGCGGATGTCCTTCTCGAAGACCGGGGCGGCCATCAGGTTGTCGGTGGGGATGTCGAAGAAGCCCTGGATCTGACCCGCATGCAGGTCCATCGTCAGAACGCGGTTGGCGCCGGCCTGGGTGATCAGGTTGGCGACCAGCTTGGCCGAGATCGGCGTGCGCGGGCCGGTCTTGCGATCCTGCCGGGCATAGCCGTAGTAGGGGATGACCGCCGTGATGCGCCGGGCCGACCCGCGCCGAAGCGCATCGATCGTCACCAGCAGTTCCATCAGGTTGTCGTTGGCCGGAGCCGAGGTCGACTGGACGACGAACACGTCCTCGCCGCGCACGTTCTCCAGGATCTCGACGAACACCTCCATGTCGGAGAAACGGCGTACGCTCGCTTTCGTCAGCGGCACGCCGAGACAGGTGGAGATCGCCTCGGCCAGCGGACGGTTGCTGTTGCCGGCAAGCACCTTCATCGGGGTCGGCTCTCTTTGCAGGGATACGGCTCAAGGCACGTTGGACGCTTGCGCGCCGCCGCCCCTTGAAAACGGGGCGGACCATAACAAAGGGCCGGGCCCATGTAAACGTTCCATGACGGTCGGGTCTTTCCCCATTGGGGAATGCCGCCCTGCGCGGGCGGCATGACCGTGGCCCTCGCCATTGCCCGTTCGGGCTGGTTCAGGTCTGCAGGACGATGGCCGAAAGGCCGCGGCCGTAATCCGATTCGCCCCGAAGGCAGGAGCGGCGATAGCTGAAGAAGCGGTCCTCCTCCGCCACCGTGTCGTTGGGGCAGCGCTGGATCACCGTGACGCCGGAGTCGCCCAGCCGGCGCGTGACGTAGGCGGCCAGGTCGAACAGGAAATGGCCGGGCTTGCGGGCAGGGGCGAAATAGTCGCGGTTGCGCGCGTCCTCCTCCTCGAACGGGGCGGGGAACTCCGGCCCCACCTCGTAGGAGCGCTGGGCGATGCAGGGACCGATGCAGGCGACGATCCGGTTCGGCTTGGCGCCCAGCTCCACCATGCGGGCGACGGTCGCCTCGATGACGCCGGCCCTGGCGCCCTTCCAGCCGGCATGGGCGGCCCCGATCACCCGCGCCTTGCTGTCGGCGAACAGCACGGGGGCGCAGTCGGCGGTCAGGATGCCAAGCGCGATCCCCGACTGGCGGGTGGCCATGGCGTCGGCCTTCGGCGCCGTCTCGGGTGTCCACGGCTCCTCCACCACCACGCAGGTCGGGCTGTGGACCTGATGGCAGGTGATCAGGTTTCCGGGCTCCACCTCCATACGCGCCGCGGCGCGGGCACGGTTCTCATGCACGGCCGCCGCGGAGTCGTTGGACCCCAGCCCGCAGTTCAGCGAGGCGTAGAGCCCGGTGGACACCCCGCCGGTGCGGGTGAAAAAGGCGTGGCGGATATGGGTAATGTCGTTCAGCGCGCCGAGTGTGATCACGAACGCCGTCCTTCCCTGTTCTGTGGCCTCCCGCATGCCCGGCAGGGCAGGGGGGGGCCGCTATGCACGGTCCGCCCGGATTGTCTTGGTGGCGGTTATGGTGCGGTGTCTCCAACCGGGGTCGGCACCCGCCGGGTCAGAAGCCGGCCGGCGGGTTGGCGTCGGCAAAGGCTCCGGGCGTGGCGAGCGCGACCAGCTTGAACAGCCTGCCCATTTGCGCCGGATCGATCAAGCGGTCCAGCGCGCCGCGGATATCCTGCGCCTGGGCCGGGCTGGCCTTGGCCGACAGGGCCGACGCCCGTTGGCGGATGCCCAGCCGGGTCAGCCATTCCCCCTGCTCCACCGGGCCGAAGGATTGGGCGCCACCCTCCCGCGCCGCGGCGGTGATCCCGGCGAAATCGACATGGGCCGTCAGGTCGGCCTCGCCCGGCGCTTCCAGCACGGGGGCGTAGGCATGGCGGCGCATCGCCTGCAGCGTGTCGCCGACCGCCGGACCCTGGGCATGGCCATAGTCGATCACCAGCGCGGCACCGGGGGCCGCGGCCAGCCGGGCGCCGATCAGCCGCGCCACCGCCTGCGACGCGGGGGAGACCTCGACCACGCTGCCGTCGGGCGCATCGCGGAGCGCGTCCGGCACCAGCCGGCCGCCGGAGCTGCCGAAGGCTTCCAGCACGAAGCGGAATCGCGGCTCGCCTTCCGTGCTGTCGGGGTCGATGTCGACCAGCCGCTCGAACCAGCCATGGTTGGTCTTCTGCACCTGACGGATCGGCAGGGCATCGAAGAACTCGTTGGCGATCAGGATGGTCGGGCCGTCCGGAACATCCTCCAGCCGGTCGTGCCACCGGACGGAGTCGCCCAGGAGCGGCTGCAGCGTCTGGCGCTGGCGGTCGCGCAGGTGCGGGCTGGTCTCCACCAGATGGACGATGGCGTTGTCGCGGAACAGCGGCAGCACCGCCGCCGCCCGCAGCACGTCGGCCATCAGCGTTCCGCGGCCGGGCCCCAGCTCCACCAGATGGAAGGGTCCGGGACCGCCCAGCCGCGCCCATGTGTCGACGCACCAGAGCCCGACCAACTCGCCGAACATCTGGCTGATTTCCGGCGCGGTGGTGAAATCGCCGCCGCTGCCGAACGGGTCGCGCCGCATGTAATAGCCGAAGCGCGGATGGCCCAGCGCCTCCGCCATGAAGGCGCCGACGCTGATCGGCCCGTCCATCAGGATCCGGCGGGCCAGCAGGCGCGCCAGAGTGTCCGGAGCGGCGCGCTCGTCCTCCAGCATGACGTCGGACCCGGCCATGGCGTCAGGCCGTGATGGCGTGGCGCCGGCCGCGGACGACCAGCCACAGTCCGATGGCCACCATCGGCAGCGACAGCAGCTGTCCCATCGTCGCGCCGGCGAACAGGAAGCCCAACTGCGGGTCGGGCTCGCGGAAGAATTCCACGATGATGCGCGACAGGCCGTAGCCGATCAGGAACAGCCCGCCGACCGTGCCCGGCCGATGGCGCAAAGCCGGCGTGCGGATGGCGATCGCCAGCAGGATAAACAGCACCACGCCCTCCAGCGCCGCCTCGTAAAGCTGGCTGGGATGGCGCGGCACCTGCAGCGGATCGCGCGGGAACACCATGGCATAGGCGAAATCGGGTGCCGGCCGGCCATACAGCTCGCCATTGATGAAGTTGGCGATGCGGCCGAAGAACAGCCCGATGGGCGCGCAGGCGGCGATGATGTCGCCGAAGACGAAGGGCGAGATGCCGCGGCGCCAGCAGAACAGCCCGATGGCCGTCAGCACGCCGACCATGCCGCCGTGGAACGACATGCCGCCATGCCAGACCTGAAGCGCGTCCAGCGGGTTTTCCATGTAGTAGGGCAGGTTGTAGAACAGCACATAGCCGATCCGCCCGCCCAGGATGGTGCCGATCACCGCCCAGGTCAGGAAGTCGTCGAACTCCTCGGGCTTGGGCCGCAGCTCCGGGTCGAGCCGCGCCAATCCCATGCAGTAGCGCCAGCCCAGCACGAACCCGGCCAGATAGGCCAGCGCGTACCAGCGGACGACGATCGGGCCGACGGCGACGGCGACCGGATCGATGGTGGGAAAGGCCACCATTGGCAAAGTGGCGGGCAGGATGGCGAACATAGGAACTCCGGTCAGCGGTACGGGTCGGGCTGCGACAGGAAATCCTGCACATAGCGCCGGACACCCTCTTCCAGCTCGGTGAAGGGCTGGTCGAACCCGGCGGCGCGCAGGCGATCCGTCGTCGCCTGCGTGAAATATTGGTATTTGCCGCGCAGATGCTCGGGCATGTCGAAGTACTCAATCCGGGGAGGCAGCCCCAGGGCGGCGAAGGTCGCCAGCGCGAGGTCCTTGAAGCTGCGCGCCTTGCCGGTGCCGACATTGAACAGTCCGCTGACCTCCGGATGGTCGTACAGCCACAGCATCACCGCGACGCAGTCGTCGACGTAAATGAAGTCGCGCAGCTGGCCGCCATCCTCGAAGCCGTCCTTGTGCGACTTGAACAAGCGTGCCGGATTGCCCGCCGTCAGCTGCGGATGCAGCTTGGCGACCACGCTCATCATGTCGCCCTTGTGGGCTTCGTTGGGGCCGTAGACATTGAAGAATTTCAGCCCGGCCCATTGCGGCGGCACGAGATCGCCACCGGCGACGGCGCGGGCGATGCGGCGGTCGACCAGATGCTTGGACCAGCCATAGGCGTTCAGCGGCCGCAGCCGCGCCAGTCCCTCGCAGGAGCCGTCATCGTCGAAACCGGCGGAGCCGTCGCCATAGGTGGCGGCGGAGGAGGCGTAGATCAGCCGGCAGCCGCGCCAGGAACACCAGCGCCACAGGTCCAGCGTCAGCGCCACATTGTTGGCGACGATCTTGTCGACGTCCCGCTCGGTGGTGGCGGAGATGGCGCCGAGATGGAAGACCGTGTCGATCTCCGCCGCATGCTGGTCGAGGAAGGCGAGCGTCTGCTCCGGCGGCACCAGCGCCGCGACCTCGCGCTTGGCAAGGTTCTGCCACTTCTCGCCGTCACGGAAGCGGTCGACGACCGCCACGTCGGTGATGCCGCGCGCAGCCAATGCCGCGACAAGGTTGGACCCGATGAAGCCGGCCCCGCCGGTGACCACGATCATAGCGCTGTCCGCTGTTGCTCGACGCGTTTCGTGGGGACTTATAGGCGGGTGGGGCGGGCGGGGCAAGGTTGGGGGCGTGCGGGCTGGCGATGCCCCCACCTAACCTCCCCCGCTGGGCGAGGGAGGTCAGGGTGGGGGTAACGAAGCCAGAACCTTACCGCGTCGCCCGGTTGGCCGCGCTCACCAGCGCCCGCAGCGAGGCGGTCACGATGTCGGCGTCGATGCCGACACCGAACAGCGTCCTGTCGCCGGTCTTCACCTCGACATAAGCGCAGGCCTGGGCATCCTCGCCGGAGCCGATGGCGTGCTCGCGGTAGTCGACGACGTGCAGGTCGGTGCCGCAGCCTTGGCGCAGGGCGTCCAGGAAGGCGTCGATGGGGCCGTTGCCCTTGCCCTTGGTGGTGATGATCTCGCCGTTGCGGCGCATCACCACGCTCATGGCGCGGGCACCGGAGTTCGGGCCGCGCGGCTCGGTTGAATGCTCGACCAGTTCCAGCGGGGTGTCGGCATCCAGATACTCCGCCTTGAAGGCGGCGTGGATGTCGGCGGGCGACAGTTCCTTGCCGGTCTCGTCGGCGACGCGCTGCACGACCTTGGAGAACTCGATCTGCAGGCGGCGCGGGATCTGCAGGCCGTAGTCCTTTTCCAGCACGTAGGCGATGCCGCCCTTGCCGGACTGGCTGTTGATGCGGATCACCGCCTCGTAGCTGCGGCCCAGGTCCTGCGGATCGATGGGCAGGTACGGGACCTCCCACTTGCCGGTGTTGGACTTGGTCAGCGCCTTCAGCCCCTTGTTGATCGCATCCTGGTGCGAGCCCGAGAAGGCGGTGAACACCAGCTCGCCGGCGTAGGGATGGCGCGGATGAACCGGCAGCTGCGTGCAGTATTCCGACACGCGGACGATCTCGTTGATGTCGTCGATGTTCAGTTCCGGATCGACGCCCTGCGTGAACATGTTCAGCGCCAGGGTGACGACGTCGACGTTGCCGGTGCGCTCGCCGTTGCCGAACAGGGTGCCTTCGACGCGGTCGGCACCGGCCAGCAGGCCCATCTCCGCCGCGGCGACGCCGGTGCCGCGGTCGTTGTGCGGGTGCAGCGAGATGATCGCCGATTCGCGGTTCTTCAGGGTGCGGCAGAACCATTCGATCTGGTCGGCATGCACGTTCGGCATCGACATCTCGACCGTGGCCGGCAGGTTCAGGATGACCTTGTTGGTGGGCGAAGCGCCCCAGGTCTCCATCACCGCCTCGCAGATCTCGACCGCGAAGTCCAGCTCGGTGCCGGTGAAGCTTTCCGGCGAGTACTGCAGGACGATCTCGGTCTCCGGCGTCTCGGCGGCCAGCTGCTTGATCAGCTTGGTGCCGGCGACGGCGATGTCGACGATGCCCTGGCGGTCCAGCCCGAACACCACGCGGCGCTGCAGTTCGGAGGTGGAGTTGTACAGGTGGACGATGGCGCGCTTGGCACCCTTGATGCCGTCGAAGGTGCGGCGGATCAGCTCCTCACGCGACTGGGTCAGCACCTGGATGGTGACGCCATCGGGGATCTTGCCCTGCTCGATGATCTCGCGGCAGAAGTCGAAATCGGTCTGCGAGGCGGCGGGGAAGCCGACCTCGATCTCCTTGAAGCCCATGCGCAGCAGCAGGTCGAACATCGCGCGCTTGCGGTCCGGGCCCATCGGCTCGATCAGCGCCTGGTTGCCGTCGCGCAGATCGACCGAGCACCACATCGGTGCCTTGTCCAGGGTGCGCGACGGCCACTGGCGGTCGGTCAGCTTCACCTGGGGGAAGGGGGCGTATTTGGACGGCGACTTCGGCAGGGTCGGGATGTTGGTGGCGGTGCTCATGACGTCGTTCGGCTCCACTGGCGGCCTCGGGCCCCGGTTTTCAGTGCGGGCAGGAGGCGGCGGATCGGAATTTGAAAGGCGGAGGGACCGGCGAGGGGTACGGCCGCAGAGCCGCCGGAAGTGGCTCAGCGACCGTCGGTAAGTCGCAGTCCCGGCCCCTGCCGGGCGACGCCGATGCCGGCGCCTTTGCAAACATCGCTCATGGAACAGACACTTCGACCGATGGAAACGGGATGAGAACGCGACAAACCCGGACGCTTAAAGCGCCGGGCCGAGAAGTCGAAGAAGGGCGTTCTTGCGGTCGATGGTGTTCATGGGGCGCACTGTGCGCAGGTGCGGCATGGCTGTCAAGCCCGGATTGGCGAAAATCGGACTGCGGGATGCACCAACCATTGCCGCCGTCAGCTCCAGATCAGCCCCAGATCAAATGGTACAGCGTCGGCAGCAGCAGCGCCGTCGCCAGCCCGTTCAGCCCCATGCCCAGCCCGGCGAAGGCACCGGCCACCTCGTTGACCTGCAGGGCGCGCGCGGTGCCGATGCCGTGCGCCGCCACCCCCATCCCGAATCCGCGGGCGCGCCAGTCCTTCACCCGGACAAGGTTCAGCACCCAGGTGCCGAGGCTGGCGGCGACGATGCCGGTGATGATGACGAACACCGCGGTCAGCGACGGCAGGCCGCCGATCTGCTCCGACACGCCCATGGCGATGGGGGAGGTGACGGATTTCGGCGCCATCGACAGGATGGTCACCTTTGTGCCGCCGCAGATCCAGACCAGCGCCACCGCGCTGAGCGCCGACGCCGTGGACCCCACCAGCAGCGCCACCACCAGCGCCAGGGCGGAGCGCCGCACCTCCTGGAACTGGTTGTAGAGCGGGATGGCCAGCGCCACCGTGGCCGGGCCGAGCAGGAAGTGGACGAACTGCGCGCCGTCGAAATAGGTGCGGTAATCGATGCCCGACAGACTCAGCGTGCCGGCGATCAGGATAACGGCGATCAGCACCGGGTTCAGCACCGGCCGCCGGCCCAGCTTCTCGAACACCCACAGGCCGATCTGGTAGGCGACCAGGGTGAGCGTCAGCCCGGCCAGCGGGCTGGCCGACAGATAGACCCAGATCTGGTGGAGATCGGCGCTCATGTCCGGTCTCCCTTCGCCGAACTCCCGGCCGGCTGCTCTTCCTCCAGCCGCGGATCGCCGCGGCTCAACAGGAAGGCCATCAGCTTGGCGGTCACCGCGATGCCGAACAGGGTGCTGCCGAACAGCGCGACGACGATCGGCAGCGCCTCCGTCTCCAGGCGGCTGACATGCACCATCACACCGACGCCGGCCGGCACGAACAGCAGGGACAGGTGACGCAGAAGCCCGCCTGCGGTGTCCTGGATGGCGGCCGGCACGCCGCCGCGCAGCAGCAGGCCGGCGAACAGCAGCAGCATGCCCAGCACCGGGCCGGGGACCGGCAGGTGCAGCAGGCGGGCGGCCAATTCGCCGGCCAGTTGGCAGAGCAGCAGGAGCGTCAGGGTTCCGAGCATCGCGGACTCCGATGGAAGGGGCGCTGTGCGTCCCTTCTACCGCAGTTGCGAAGGCGCCGGGCTGCATTCCGCGAATGCGAGCCTCGCGAATCGGCGATGAAGCTGACCGGAATGCGAAAGGGGTGTTATTGCAGCTTGGTGCGGGCGTGCAGGCCGCGGCGGACGACGGATTGGGCTTCCACCATCACTTCCTTCTTGCCGAACAGGCGCAGGAAGATGGCGTTGACGGTGGCGTGGGCGCTGACCGTCAGCGTGCCGGCCGCCGCGTCCTCGGCGATCGTCAGCGGCGACAGGTTCGAACCCAGGAAGCCGTTGGGAAAGGCCTTGTCGAAGAAACTGCGGATGTGGCCGTCGCGCTGCGAATCGAACATCACGCGGCCGCCGGCCAGGGCGGCGGCATCGACGGCCTGCGACAGCCGTGCTTCCACCGCATAGCTGCGGAGGGCGTCGACGGTGCACCCGGCGCCCAAAGCGGTCGGGATGGCGAGGATCAGCGCCACCACCAGAAGCAGGTGGCGGCCCGTCCGCCGGTCTTCGTGCCCGCCATAGGGCAGGGGACGATAGACCAAAGTCATTGCCGGCCTCCTAAGCAATTGCCTATGCGGAAAGGAGTGTTTTGGTTGGATGCATTACTCTTAGCATCATCCGACAAGCAGGCAAACCAGGAAATGCAGCAAAAGCACAGCAAAAATCGCGTCGCAAATTGCTATGTATTTTACGCAAAGGCGGTAACTCGAATTTGCGTTGGTGCATGCAAAGGGTAGAGTCATCCACAGCGGGTGGAAAGCGCAGCCTCGACTTTGAAAATGGTCCCGATTCGAAATAGAGCCGAGACAAAAGTGGGGCAACCGCCCTTCGATCGAGCGCCGTTAAGGGTTCCTTCGTCCTCTCCGCCGGTAGGCTGGCATCCTGACGCCTTGATCGATGCCGGAGCTGATAGCGATGCCGTTCTTCCAGATCCCGTTTCGCCACCGTTTAGAGGTGCGGCGGCCGGCCCGGCTGCTTGTGGATCATGCCCTGGCGGTTGCGCTGGTGGCGCTGCTGCTGCTCGGGCTGTCGGGGGAGGTTCGCG
Organism: Azospirillum oryzae; assembly: GCF_008364795.1. Classification (GTDB taxonomy): domain Bacteria; phylum Pseudomonadota; class Alphaproteobacteria; order Azospirillales; family Azospirillaceae; genus Azospirillum; species Azospirillum oryzae. Next base: position 537,271 of record NZ_VTTM01000002.1, read on the forward strand.
GCGCGTTGGCCGGCCTCATGGCGCAGGTAGAGGGTGCGCGGGCGGCGGTCGTGGCGCGCTGAACACGCGCGCGGCTTCTCCGTTTCCGTTCTGCCGGCTAGACTCGGCATGCAATGATGGGGAGACGGCCCGATGAAGGGCGGCGTTTGGCGCGTGGTGATGCTTGGTCTGGCGGTGGCGGCGGCCGCGCTGGTCTTTCTCGGCGTGGAAATCACGCAGCTGGCGGCCGACGACCGCACCGCCTTCACCCGCGGGCTGGCGATCTGTGGACTGGGCCTGCTGGCGGTCTGGTTCGTTTTCTCCCGCCTGTCGCGCCATTTCCGCGATCTCGGCCGGCTGTCGGACCGCCTGTCCGGCGCCCGCGGCCGGGTGGATCTGGAGCCGATCTCCGGCGGACCGGGCGGCGAGCTGGCGCGCCTGGCCGAAGCGGCGAGCCTGGCCCGTGGCGGCGAGCGCGGGCTTGGCGACGGACCTCTGGGAGCAGGACCGTTCGGGGGTGGACGCGCGGACCGGGCGTTGCGGGCGGTGCTGGCTTTGGCCAACGATCCCCTGCTGGTCCTCGACGAACTCGGGCGTGTGGAGCAGTTGAACCCTGCCGCCGCCCGGCTGCTGGCGGTGGAGGAGGGGGCCGACATCGGCAAGTCCCTGTTTCGCGACGATCTCGCCCGTGCGATGGAGCGGGCGCGCGGCGGTGGCGCCCCCGTCACCGCCGTGCTGCGCCGGATCGAAGACGGCGAGCTGTCGGCGCGGATCGCCGATCTGGGGCTGAGCGCCGGTGCGATTCTGTCCTTCCCTGCCCGCGGCATGGCCCATGCCGCCGGGCTCAGCGGCAAGCGCACGCTCAGCCTGCGGGCGGCCCAGGCCGCCGGCCCGCTCGGTGATGAAGAGCCGCTGGCGGCCCTGCCCTTCGTCGCGCTCTGGGTGGCCACGGCGGGGGTGGAGCCGGACAGCGGCCCGGTGATCGCAATCGGCACCGTGCGGCTGGTGGGTTCGCGCATCTTCCCCACCGTGTCGCTCGCCCTGCTGATCGACCCCATCGATCCCGTTCCGCCCGAGGCGACCGCCCGTCATGGCATCGGCACCGCCATGGTGGCGGGCGAGCGCCCGTTCGCAGCGGTGTGGCCGGCGATCCAGGACGCGCTGCACAACTGCATCGCCGTCGGCATCGGAATCGACTCAAGCGTCGCCGCCCTCGCGCGGTCGGCCGCTCAGGCCGGTATCGCCGATCCGGCGCTGCCGCCGTCGCTTGACCTCGGGGCATTGGCGGCGGCGCTGGATCCTGATTTGGCAGATGCGCCGCCCGACCGGCTGGCCGAGGCATTCGGCGTGCCCCGCCACCCGCGCAATGCCTCGCAAGAGGAGGGCCCGCAGAGGGAGGCGCTGTTCCAGGCCGAATTGGCCGTGGCGCTGCTGTCCCGCCTGACCGAGCGCGGAATCCTCACTCAGGGGCAGGCGCGGGCGCTGACCGCCGGCGCGGGCGCACAAGTCTCCCCGCAAGCCTCTCCTTAAGCGTCTTCCGCCAGCCGGAACCCGCTCACCGACAGCCGGATCTCCGGCCGCAGATAATGCCGCGTCCAGGGGCCGGCATGGTCGAAGGGCGTCAGACAACTGCCTCCGCGCAGGACCATGCGGTTGACGGCAAGCCGGCCGTTGACCGCCTCGTCCGGGACCGCCTTTTCCGCGCCGTGGGGCCGGCGGTAGCCGGGATAAGTCAGGAAAGCGTCGCCGGTCCATTCCCACACGTCGCCGCACATCTGCCAGGGGCCGGTGCCGTGGCAGGTCCCGGCGCGGGGGTGGCGGTGGCCGGTGCCCAGCAGATTGCCCATGCTGTCGCAGCCGGCGGCGACCGTCTCCCACTCCGCCTCCCGCGGCAGGCGCTTGCCGGCCCAGCGGGCATAGGCATCGGCCTCGTACCAGCTGACATGGCAAACCGGCTCATCCGGGCCGAGCGGCTGCATGCCGTACAGGGTGAAGACCTGCCAGCGGGCGCCGGACCCGAAGCCGCCGCGCTCCCAATAGAGCGGGGCGCTCCAACCCTCGGCGTGCGCGGTCTCCCAGCCGTCCGTAAGCCAGAGCGAGCGGTCGCTGTAACCGCCGGCGTCGATGAAGGCCAGGAATTCGCCGCAGGTGACCGGGCGGGCGGCCAGCCGGTAGGGTTCCAACCAGACGCGGTGACGCGGCCCCTCATGGTCGAAACCGGGCAGCGGCGCCGGCCTGCCGACCTCGACGAGGCCGCCGGGCTGCTCCAGCCAGCCATCGGGCGGGGCGCCGAGATGCGGGTGGTCCGGCGCCTGTTCATAGGCCGGGCGCAGCGGGTTGCACCACAGGGCATGCTTGATGTGCAGCAGCATCCGCTCCTGATGGCGCCGTTCATGGGCGATGGCCATCATCAGCGCCGATTCGGCGGCCTCCCACAGCGACTCGTCCAGCGCGTCGATCAAATGCAGCACCGCGCCGTTGATCTGGTCGCGGTGGCGCATGATCTCGGCCGCCGTCGGACGCGACAGAACGCGGGGAGGCGCGGGACCTCCGTCGGTGCGGGCGGCGAACAGGTCGAGGAAGGCCGGGTCGGCCGGCCGGTAGCCGGGACTGAAGGGAATCAGCACCGCGACCTCGAATAGCCAGCTCGTGTGGGCGAGATGCCATTTCGCCGGCGCGCCATCCGCTACCGTCTGCACCATCAGGTCTTCCGGCGACAGGGTGGCGACCAGTTCGGCGGTGCGGGCGCGCGCCTTCTGGAAACGGGTGGCGATGGTCTGCCGCCGCTCGGTAACGGTTTGGGTGGCGGCCGGGTCGGCGCTCAGGATGGGATGTGTGTCGGGCACGGGCGGTCCCTCCGAAATCCGAATCTTTCGGAGAGTGTCCACCTGGAGCGCCTCTTTTGGAATGCATGCATCCGTGGTGTGGCCGTCACCGCAAATAGCGGCTGCGACAGGACGCCGCATCGGCAATGCCATGGGAGATGCAGGGTGGCGCGTGCGCCGATGACCCAAAACGAAAAGGCCGCCCAAAAAGGCGGCCTTGTTCATTCGAAGCACAGCTCAGTGTCGGACAAGCCTTACTTGATCTTGGCTTCCTTGAACTCGACGTGCTTGCGCGCCACCGGGTCGTACTTGCGGAACGACAGCTTCTCGGTGGTCTTCTTCGGGTTCTTCTTCTTGACGTAGAAGAAACCGGTGTCTGCCGTGCTCACCAGCTTGATGAGGACGGTGTTCTGCTTGGCCATGATCTCGATCCCGACAAAAAATCCGTGCCCCGCCGGCCCGGCGGGGCGGCGTCGTAGCGGCGGAAAATACCGTCTGACGCCGCAATGTCAAGCGTTATGGGCGGTGAAATCGGCGTCCGACGGCAATTGCCACAGCGCCGCCGCCCTCCGGCCCGCTCAGCGCTCCGCCACGGTGTTGACCACCGCGGAGGCGACCGCCCGCTGGTACAGCGCCGGTTCCGCCAGCAGCCGCATGGCGACCTGCAGGTCCAGTTCCGGCTCATGCTCCTTCCACGGGCAGGCTTCGCGCAGGGCGTTCAGCGCATGCTCGTCGTCGGCCGCCTTGGACCGCCAACTGGCGATCTGGGCCGGGCGCAGCCGCCCTTCGCGCAGGTCGGACAGCAGCGCCTCCGGGTCGGTCTGGCCGGCCCGGCTGGTGCAGACGGTGGGCTGCACGCCCTGGCGATGCAGGGTGTAGCCGGCCGGCGTGTAGATGCGGCTCCAGGTCAGGAACAGCTCGCCGTCGTTCGGCAGGCGGTTGACCGTCTGGACGCTGCCCTTGCCGTAGCTGGACGCCCCCACCACCACCGCGCGGCCGGAGTCCTGCAGTGCGGACGCCACCACCTCGGCCGACGAGGCGGACCGGCCGTCGACCAGAACCACCAGCGGCAGCCCGTCGAGCAGGTCGTCCGGGTTGGCGTCGAAGCGCTGGCGGCTTTCGGGATTGCGTCCCTCGGTGGAGATGATCCGGCCGCGGCGGATGAACAGGTCGGCGACCGCCACCGCCTGGTCCAGCAGCCCGCCCGGATTGCCGCGCAGGTCCAGAACCATGCCCTGCAGCGTCGGGCCGGCCGCCTGCCGGATGGAGGTCACCGCCGACCGCAGGCTGGAGGCCGTGGTGGCGTTGAAGCGGTCGAGCTTGACGATGCCGACGTCGCCGGACAGCGAATAGGTGACGGTGTTCGGCACCACCCGTTCACGGCGCAGGGGCAGGCGTCGGGGAGCACCGCCGTCTCGGGCGACGGTGAGGGTGAGCAGGGTACCGGTGGGGCCGCGCAGACGCTCGCGCATGTCCGCCGCGGTCATTCGGGTCGTCAGGTCGCCGTCGATGGCCAGCAGCAGGTCGCCGCCGACGATGCCGGCGCGCTCGGCCGGGCTGTGCGGCATGACGTCGTGTACGGTGACGCGGCCGTTGGCGGCGCTGTCCAACGAAATTCCGACGCCGCCATAACCTTCGCGCTGGGCGCGCTCGTTGCTGGCGCGCTGGACGCCGGTATAGCGGGAATAGCCGTCGAGGTCGGCGGTGACGCCGTCGAAGACGACCTGATACAGCCGTTCCGGCGTCGCCTTCGCCAGGATCGGCGAATGGCTGCGGGCGCGGTCGATGATGCGGGTGGTCAGAACCGCCCAGCCGGCGGCATCGCGGTCCGCCGCGGCACCATATTCCGCCGCCAGCGCGCCCGACACGTACAGGCGTACGGTGTTGCCGGTCTGCTCCACCGTCACCGACGGATCGATGGTGCTCAGGCCCTTCAGCCCGTCCATTCCCAGCCGGTCGAAGGAAACCGGGTCCAGATAAACCTCGGCGATCTTGCCGAAGCCGACGGTGAAGACCTGCTCCGTCACCGGGGGCGGCGGCGCGGTGATCGCGACCTGCGGTTGCCCGGCGAAGGCGGTGGTGGCGAAAAGGGCTGCGGCGGGAAGCTGGAACGCAAGATGGCGGAGCGAACGGCTCAGGCGGCGCGCCATGTTCGACATCGCGGGGAACCGAAAAGGCGGCGAGTCAAAAGGCGGCACTTGGGACGGTGCATTCGGATCGCACACGCCGTGATCGCACAGGTTGTGATCGAACTGGGCCATGGGGCGAACCGCGGCCTCCCTTTCCTGCAGCCGGACCGGACGAGGATGTTGCCGATCCCGGATGGGTGATAGATACACCTTCGTTCAGGAGGCCGGGCGGGACAAAATTACGGGCCGCACCACAATGTCGCGGATTGTCCGATTCTGTGTCGCCAAGGTCACGCTGGTATGGTGGCGATGCGGCCAAAGCTTGGCCGGGCCACGATTCGGCCACATTGCTCAAGCGTTGCCATTGTGCAACGGTGTCGGCGGTTTCCGAGTCGTCAGCCTGAGTCGGCCAGCCGGAAAAGCGTGCTGCCGCTGACCGGATCGGCCTCCACCAGCACCACCTTGACCGGGCCGCTGAGGCGGTACGTCCGCCCCGTACGCTGCCCGACCAGCGCGTGTGCGGCCTCGTCATGATCGTACCTGTCATCGGGCAGGCTGCTGGCCGGGATCAGGCCGTCGGCACCGCTTTCGTCCAGGCGGACGAACAGCCCGAAGCGACTGACGCCGGAGATGCGGCCGCTGAAGCGTTCACCCACCCGGTCGGCCAGGAAGGCGGCCGTATAGCGGTCCACCGCGTCGCGCTCCGCCACCGCGGCACGGCGTTCGGTGCCGGACAGATGCTCGCCGATCTCCGCCAGTCGGGCCAACGTCTCGTCGTCCAACCCGCCGACGCCCAGCCCCAGCGTGCGGATCAGCGCCCGATGGACGATCAGGTCGGCATAGCGGCGGATCGGCGAGGTGAAATGGGCGTAGCGGTGCAGCGCCAGCCCGAAATGGCCGATGTTGTCCGGGCTGTAGGCGGCCTGGGCCTGGGCACGCAGGATCACCTCGCTGACCAGCGGCGCGTGCGACGTGCCTTCGACCTTGCGCAGGATGCGGGTGAAGTGGCTGGGCGTCAGGTCGATGCTCTTGACCAGCGGATGGCCGATTTCCGCCAGGAAGCCGCGCAGCGCCTCCATCTTGTCCATCGAGGGACGGTCGTGGATGCGGTAGAGGCCGGGCATGCTGCGCCGCTCCAGCACCTCCGCCGCGGCGACGTTGGCGGCGATCATGAACTCCTCGATCAGCCGGTGGCTGTCGTGGCGTTCGCGTCTGGTGATCTCGGCGACCCGGCCGCGCTCGTCGATCCTCACCCGGCGTTCGGGCAGGTCCAACTCCAGCGTGCCGCGCTTGGCGCGCGCGGCGGCGAGACGGGCGTACGCGCCGAACAGCGGGGCGATCGCACCCTCGGCCAGCGGCGCCGTCACCTCGTCCGGCCGGCCGTCGTGGCACTCCTGCACCTGTTCATAGGTCAGCCGCGCCGCCGACCGCATGAGTCCGCGGACCAGCCGATGCCGGATCAGCACACCGTTGCGGTCGATCCACAGGTGGAAGGCCAGACAGGCGCGATCCTCCCCCGGTCGGAGCGAGCACAGCCCGTTCGACAGCGCCTCCGGCAGCATCGGCACGACGCGGTCGGGGAAGTACACCGAGTTGCCGCGCTCGTACGCCGTCCGGTCGAGCGCCGATCCGGGGCGTACGTAATAGGACACGTCGGCGATGGCGACGATCAGGTGCCAGCCGTCCGGATTCTCCGGATCGCTGTCCGGTTCAGCCCACACCGCGTCGTCGAAGTCGCGGGCGTCGGCGCCGTCGATGGTCACCAGCGGGATGTCGCGCAGATCCTCCCGCTGCATCAGCGCCGGCACCGCCGCCAGTTCCGCCTCGCGCAATGCCGCATGCGGGAAGCCGGTGGGGATGCCGTGGGCGTGGATGGCGATCAGGCTGAAGGCGCGCGGTTCGTCGGTGGAGCCGAGACGCTCCACCACGCGGGCCTGCGGCTGGCCGGCGCGCCCTGCCGGCAGGATGTCGGCAAAGACGAGATCGCCCGGTTCGGCCTCGCCGCGATTGAGCGGCAGCACCAGGAACTCGGTCTTGTGGCGGCGGTCGGTCGGGTGGATGCGCCCGCCATCGGCGCTCGGCCGGTAGACGCCGAGGATGCGGCCCTCGCGCTCGCCGTCTATCCGGCGGATGACGCGGGCCTCGTACAGGCGGTCGTTGATGCGGGCGAGCTTCGCCAGCAGCGTGTCGCCGACCGCCAGCGGCTTGTCCTCGCCCCGCGATCTTTTTTCCGGCAGCAGGAAGATGCGCGGCGGGTCGCCTTCGCCGGTCCAGGTCAGCGGTCGGGCCGACAACTCGCCGTCCGCGTCGGCGCCGGTGACCAGCAGAACGGCGACGGCGGGCAGCGCCTGCGGCGGGGCCATGCGCTTGTTGCGGCCACGCTCCACCGCGCCGTCGGCCTCCAGTTCGCGCAGCAGATCCTTCAGCGTCTCGCGGTCGGCCGATCCGGACAGCTTGAAGGCGCGGGCGATCTCGCGCTTGCCGACCGGGGTGGTGCTCGACCGGATAAAGGCGAGGACGGCGTCCTTGCTGGGGAAATGGCTGTCGGTCACGGGGCGGGGAGTCCGTCGGTTCTTTTCATGGAGTTCGCAATATAGGGATCAGTCCCCGTCGGGGCTCGTCGCCCACGGCCTGCCCGCCATCGCCCGGATGGCGTCGCTGCGTTCCAGCGCCTCGCGGAAGCCGGCGAGGGGGAAACGAACCTCCGTCTTCTCGCCGGCCGGCGACTGGCCGACGATGGAGACTTCCGGCGCCGGCGCCATCTTCTCCACCATGCGGCGGTTGATGTCGGGATCAGTCACGGCGCAGGTGTTGGTCTCGAACCGGTAGGGCTTGCAGGGAGAGTCGGGCTTGAACACCGCCCGGTCGGCCCAGACCCGCACCAGCTTGTCGAGGTCCAGCGATTCGGCATTCACGCGGAAGCGCAGCCCCTCGCGCCATTTGTCGGTCGAGCGCAGCCAGACCAGCCGGGCGGTGCGGTCGTTGGTGCCGCGGGCGGTCAGCTCGCACTCCACCTGCCGCGTGCCGGTCCAGAGCTGACAGTAGAGCTTCCAGGACTTGAACGTCTCGTCGAATTCCCGGAAGGGCTTGTCGTCAGCCGCGCTCGCTGCGGCGGCAGAGGCGATGACCGCCAGCATCGCCAGGGCGAGGATCAGGCGCTGTCCATGGCGACGGGCGGGCATGGGGTGGTCACTCCCGCCGTTCCGCCCGGCGCCGCAGCAAATGGTCGGCCAGCACGCAGGCCATCATCGCCTCGCCCACGGGAACGGCGCGGATGCCGACGCAGGGGTCGTGGCGGCCCTTGGTCAGGATGTCGGTGTCGTTGCCGGCGGTGTCGACCGTCTGGCGCGGCGTCAGGATCGAGCTGGTCGGCTTCACCGCGAAGCGCAAGACGATGTCCTGCCCGGTGGAGATGCCGCCCAGGATGCCGCCGGCATTGTTGGACAGGAACTGCGGCTGGCCGTCGGGACCCATGCGCATCTCGTCGGCGTTCAACTCGCCGGTCAGTTCCGCGGCGGCGAAGCCGTTGCCGATCTCAACGCCCTTCACCGCGTTGATGGTCATCATCGCGCAGGCGAGGTCGCTGTCCAGCTTGTCATAGAGCGGGTCGCCCAGCCCCACCGGCACGCCGGACGCCACCAGTTCCACCACGGCGCCGACGGAAGAGCCGCTCTTGCGGATGCCGTCGAGATACTCGGCCCATTGGGTGGCGGCGACCGGGTCGGGGCAGAAGAAGGGGTTGTTGTCGATCTCCGCCCAATCCCAGCGGCTGCGGTCGATCTTGTGCGGGCCGATCTGCACCAGGGCGCCGCGCACCTGGATGGCGGAGCCCAACACCTTGCGCGCCACCGCACCCGCGGCGACCCGACAGGCGGTTTCCCGCGCCGAGGAGCGTCCGCCGCCGCGGTAATCGCGGATGCCGTATTTCTGCCAGTAGGTGTAGTCGGCATGGCCGGGGCGGAATTTGCCGGCGATGTCGCTGTAGTCCTTGGACCGCTGGTCTGTGTTCTCGATCAGCAGCGAGATCGGCGTGCCGGTGGTCTTGCCTTCGAACACGCCAGACAGGATCTTCACCTGATCGGGTTCCTGGCGCTGGGTGGTGTAGCGCGACTGGCCGGGACGGCGCTTGTCCATCCAGGGCTGGATGTCGGTTTCCGCAACGAGGTCGATCAGCGACGGGCAGCCGTCCACGACGACGCCGATGGCCGGGCCGTGGCTCTCGCCCCAGGTGGTGAAGCGGAAAAGCGTGCCGAAGCTGTTGCCGGCCATGGTGACATCCTCCCGAAACGAACCCGCGCCTGTGATTTCACGCACTGTGAAATCGTGTACCAACTGTTCACGCTGTGTGAACTCGCGCGCGTTTCTTGCGGCCTTTCGGCGGCAAGGTCAAGGAAGCGATGAACCGATTTTTAAGGGGAGTTTTTAAAAGAGGAGGATGGTGCTGCCAGAGAGGATTGAACTCTCGACCTCTCCCTTACCAAGGGAGTGCTCTACCACTGAGCTACGGCAGCGCCAGATGCAGGCGCCTGATGACAAGATCGGAGGAATGGTGCTGCCAGAGAGGATTGAACTCTCGACCTCTCCCTTACCAAGGGAGTGCTCTACCACTGAGCTACGGCAGCCCCGATAACCGATCATCGCCGGGGCGATGCGTCCGGGTGAGGCGTCCAGGCTTGGCCGCCCCCCGAAGTGGCGCGGGTTATGCCACAGGCCTTTGGGGGATGCAAGCGCTTAAAATCACCCCTCGGCCTACTTTTTTTCACGCCCCGAACACGCGCCTGAATCACGCCTGCGTCGCGGCGGACGGCAGCACCGCCTCTGCGCGGAAATCGGGCACGACGGTGCCCAGGATCGACAGAACCCGCTCGCCGTCTCCTGCGCGCGCCGCCGCCTCCAACTCACCCACCGCGCGGTTGATCAGCGCATAGTCGATCAATCGGGGGGAGGCGAGGAAGACGCCGTCGGCCTCGGTGCGGCTCGGCGCCTCCGCCGCGGTCAGGATTTCCTCGAACAGCTTCTCGCCGGGGCGCAGGCCGGTATAGGCGATCTCGATGTCGACGCCCGGCCGGTAACCGGCCAGCCGGATCATCTGGCGGGCGAGGTCGGCGATCTTCACCGGCTCGCCCATGTCCAGAACCAGGATCTTGCCGCGGTCCTCGGCGCGGGTGGCGCCGTGGGCGGAGGCCTGCAGAACCAGTTCCACCGCCTCGCGCACCGTCATGAAATAGCGGCGCATGTCGGGGTGGGTGACGGTCAGCGGACCGCCCTTCGCCAGCTGGCGGGTGAACAGCGGCACGACAGAGCCGGAGGAGCCCAGCACGTTGCCGAAGCGCACGGTCATGTAGCGGGTGGCCTGTTCCGTCCCGTCGCGCGGCGGCAGCACGTCCAGCGCCTGGCAATAGGTCTCGGCGAAGCGCTTGGCCGCGCCCATCACGCTGGTCGGGCGGATCGCCTTGTCGGTGGAGATCAGCACCATGGCGAGGCAGCCGGCGGCGCGCGCGGCGTCCGCCACGTTGCGGGTGCCGATGACGTTGGTCAGCGCGCCTTCGCACGGGTTGGCCTCCACCAGCGGCACATGCTTCAGCGCCGCGGCGTGGAAGACCAGGGCCGGGTGCTCGTTCTGGAACAGGCGCATGATGCGGTCGCGGTCGCGCACGTCTGCGATCACCGCGCGGGTGTCGAGACCGGGGAACTTCTCCCGCACCTCCATTTCGATGCTGTAGAGGTTGAACTCCCCGGCATCGAGCAGGATCAGCCGTTCCGGCCCCAGCGTGGCGATCTGGCGGACCAGTTCGCTGCCGATGGTGCCGCCGGCGCCGGTGACGATCACCCGCCGCCCGCCGATCAGTCCGGAGATGGCGCCGCGGTCCAGCACCGCCTGCGGTCGGCCCAGCAAATCCTCCAGCGCGATCGGCCGCACCTCGACGCCCTTGCCTTCGCCGAGCGCCGACTTGAACTCGGTCAGGCTCGGCAGGCGCGACAGGACCAGCCCCAGCGCCTCCGCCCGGTCGAGCAGGCTGCGCAGGGTCGATCCCTTCAACTCGGCATCGCCCTTGGTGACGATCAGCCGCTGCGGCCGCTCTCCCTTGCGGTCCAGCGCCTGGACCACCTGCTCCAGATCGTCCGGGCCGCCCAGGACCGGCACGCCGCGCACGGCATGACCGATGCGCCGGCCCTTGTCGTCCAGGATGCCGACGACGCGATAGGCCGACTGACCCGGCTGGTCGAGCGAGCGGATGAACAGCTCCGCCGCGTCGCCGACGCCCAGCAACAGGACGGGGATGCGCGGCACGCCCTCCACCGCCTCTGCCCAGCTGAAGCGGCGGTCCTTCATGAAGCGGTAGGCGAAACGCGGCCCGCCGAGCAGAAGCATCTGCACCAGCCACAGAATCGGCGGCAGGGAGCGCGGCAGCAGCTCCGCGCGCGTCAGCAGGAACATCGCCAGGACGAAGCACAGCACCGCCACCGTGACGGCGCGCACCACCTGCATCAGGTCGGGGATGGAGGCGTAGCGCCAGATGCCGCGGTACAGCCCGAACAGCACGAAGACGGCTGCCGAAATGCCGACCAACGTCGGCAGCGCGATGACCAGCGCATCGAAATACAAACCGAAGGCGGAACCGCCCACCCGCAGGTACAGGGCAACGACCAGGGCAACCCCGGTCATCACCAGATCGTGCAGGAAAACCAGGGATGCCCGTGCGGACGGGATACGCATGCCGCTAAACCTTGTTCTTTCGTTCGGCAGCTGGAGCCAGCGATGGCGGATCCAGCCCGGTAATCAGCCGCGGGAAGCTTTGAACCATTCCGCAGTGGCGCGCAACCCGGACGCAAGGTCATGGGGCGGGCGCCAGCCGAGCCTTTTACGGATGGGTCCGTCATCGACCGTCAGCGTGCCGGCCAGTCGGTCGAACACCGCGCGCGTGCCGGTCAGCGCCGCCGCCAGCGCCATCAGGCCGCGCGGCACCGGGACCAGCCGCGCCGGCCGGCCCAGCGCCGCGGCGATGGCGCGCACCAGATCGGCGGTCGAAACCGGTTCGCCATCCTGGACCAGGAAGGTCCCGCCGGCGGCGTGGGCATGCTCCAGCACCGTCACCACCGCGTCGGCGAGGTTGCCGACATAGATCAGGCTGCGCCGGTTGTGGATGCCGCCGAGCGGCAGCGGCAGGCCGGTCGCCACCAGCTTCACCAGCGCCCGCATGTTGCCGGCGGCGCCGGGTCCGTAGACCAGCGGCGGGCGGATCACCGCCACCTCCATGCCGGTGCGGGCGGAGATTTCGGCGAGCGCCTGCTCGGCCTCCAGCTTGGAGATGCCATAGGGGCTGTGCGGGTCGGGCGGCGCTTCGGCGTCCAGCGGGGTGGGGCGGCTTTCGTCCACCATCGCCTTGATGCTGCTGAGGAAGACGAAACGCTTGACTCCGGCCGCTGCCGCCTGCTCCGCCAGCCGGACGGTGCCGGCGGTGTTGACGCGGCGGAACTCCGCCAGCGGGTCGGCGGCCTTGTCGCGTATCACATGGACGCGGGCCGCCATGTGGATCACTGCATCGACGCCCTCCAGCGCCGCGGTCCAGTCGGTGTCGGGACCGATGTCGCCGACCGCCGCCGGTTCCCACGGCCCTTCCCTGGTGGTGCGCAGGGCGGCCCGCACCCGGTGTCCGCGGGCGGCCAGCAGCGGGACGGTGTGGCGGCCGACGAAGCCGGTGGCGCCGGTCAGGAGAACGCGCATGGGCAGGAATGTCCGTGCTGGTATCGTATCATGGACTGAACCATGCCTTAGTATCCGGTTTGGCCGGGTGACGCCACGGCGCAAAGTCCCAGAACCCTTTTCCGGCTTTCGGTTGGTGGTGGGAATGGCTATAAGCTGAATAGGGACGCGTGGATAAGGACGCTACCAAGACATGTCACACATTGTGGACGGTGCAAATGATCGGCACAGCCGGATCATCATCGTCAGCTTTAACTGCGCCGAGTTCGTCAATCGCGTCATTGGCTGTCTGCTCGACCAGACCGACCCTGCCTTCGAGGTGGTGATCGTCGACAATGCGTCGAAGGACGTCGACGGGATCGCCTTGCCCGCCGATCCGCGGTTCCGCATGGTCCGCCTGGACAGCAATGTCGGTTTCGCCAAGGCCAACAACATCGGCGCCGCCGGTGCCACCGTCCCCTGGATCGTCACGCTGAATCCCGACGCCTTCCCGCGCCGCGACTGGATGGAGCGGCTGCAGGCCGCCGCCCATGCGCAGCCCGACGTGGCGATGTTCGGCTCGACCCAGCTGTTTTCGCACGACCCCCGCATGATCGATGGCGAGGGCGACCAGTATTCCATTTTCGGCTTTGCCTGGCGGGTCAATTACCGCCGCATGCTGAAGCCGCCCTATTACAGCGGCGAAGTCTTCTCGCCCTGCGCCGCCGCCGCAATGTACCGTCGCGACTATTTCGAAGCGGTCGGCGGCTTTGACGAGGATTTCTTCTGCTATTGCGAGGATGTCGACCTCGGCTTCCGCATCCGCCTCGGCGGCGGCCCGGCGGTGCAGGTCGGCGACGCGGTGGTGGAACATGTCAGCAGCGGCGTGTCCAAGCAGTACGGCACTTTCGCCCAGTATCACGGCGTCCGCAATCTGGTGTGGACGATGGTGAAGAACATGCCGCTGCCGCTGCTGCCGCTGGCCTTCGCTGGCCATGCGCTGCTGGTGGTTTATCTGGTGTTCCGCAGCCTGGGCAGCGATCGCACCGGCGCCATCGGCCGCGGCATCCGCGACGCGCTGTGCGGGCTGCCGCGCATGATGGCCAAACGCCGCGTCATCCAGCGTGACCGCAAGGCGACGCTGGGGCAGGTCGCCCGCATGATCGCCTGGAACCCGCTGTTGCTGAAGACCCGCGGCCGGCCGGGGCTGCGGAAGTCGCACAGTTCAGACCAGCCGCCATCCGTGGGTATTGAAAAAGCGTAGGGCGGAACGGGCGAACATGCGGATATGCGCGCTGCCCTTGCGCGCCGCCTTGCCGCCGAAATGCACCATGCGCACGTCCGGCACGTAGGCGATCTCGCCCAGCGCCATCGCCCGGCGCGACAGGTCGAAATCTTCGAAATACAGGAAGTACCCGTCGTCGAAGCCGCCCAGCCGGGTCAGCGCGTCGCGCCGGAACAGCATGAAGGCGCCGCTGACCTGCTCCAGCCCGGTGACGACGGAGTCGCCGGTGACGTCGCGCATCTCGTAGCGGTTCAGCCGCTTTGCGAACAGCCGCTTGACGGAGGCCGGAGCGAAAGCGCGCAGACCCAAATCAAGCACGGTCGGCCGCCGCTTGCACAGGAACTCCTGCTCCCCCGACGGGCCGAACACCTTGGGCGTCAGCAGCACGGTGCGCGGGTGCGCCTCCATATAGCGCCAGCCGGCCAGCAGCGCGTCCGGCTCCAGCAGGATGTCGTAGTTCAGGATCAGGTGGTATGGCGCGTCGCCCCGGCGGATCGCCAGATTGTGCCCTGCGCCGTAGCCGACATTGCCATGTCCGGCAATCAGCGTCACCGGCGGCCGGCCGGCCTCGGCATAGCGGTCCAAAAGCGGCCGGAACGGGTTTGACGCCGCGTCGCTACCCTCCGGTGCGCCATTGTCGATGATCCACAGCCGGGTCTGCACCCCGGCTGCTTCCGCCAGCCGGTCGGCGGCGGCACCTATGGTGTCGAGCGAGCGGGTCAGCAACTCCGGATCGGGGTGGTAGAGGACGACGGAGAGGTCGAGGAAGGCTGTGGTCATCGGAATCAGGCTTTCGACATGCGCGTCAGCGTCGCCAGCAGCAGCGCGACGGTGACGGCGCCGGGCACGAGCGTCCAGGCGCCGAAGCTTCCGGCGGCCAGCGCCGCGACGACGAGGACGAGGCTGTAACCGATGATGGTCAGGACCACGCGGTCGTGCCGGCCCGCACCCTTGGCGGCTTTCTGATAGAAATGCTCGCGGTGGGCCTGCCAGATCTTCTCGCCGCGCAGCAGCCGGCGCAGCAGCGTGATGGTGGCGTCGGTCAGGTAATAGGCGGGCAGGATCAGCGCCGCCGCCCAGTCGCCGCGCGCCGCCAGCGAGGCCAGCAGGAAGGCCAGGATATGGCCGAGCGGGATGCTGCCGACGTCGCCCATGAACATGCGGGCCGGCCGCCAGTTGTGGGTCAGGAACCCCGCCGCCGCTCCGGCCAGCGCCGCCCCGGCGACTCCGGTCAGCCCGAAATCGCCCATCACCAGCGAAACCAGCGCCACGCCGCCGCCGATCAGGATGGTCTCGCTGCCGGCCAGCCCGTCGATCCCGTCCATGAAATTATAGAGGTTGACGAACCACAGCCACAGGAAGGCCGTCGCCGCCCGGTCCAGGCCCCAGGGCAGCCAGCCTTGCCACACCATCTGGTCGGACGGCAGCGCCAGCAGCCCGAAGGCCACCGCCAGCGCCTGCACCGCCAGCCGCAGCAGCGGCGACAGGGTGCGCCGGTCGTCCATCCACGACACCCCCATCAGCGCCAGCGTGCCCAGCAGCACCGCCCCGGTTTCCAGCGGCCGGCCGAAGGCGATCCCGGCGATGGCGAAGACCGGCACCACCGTCAGCATCACCGCCCAGCCGCCGCCGCGCGGGGTCGGCGCCTGATGGCTCGACCGCTCGTTCGGGATGTCCATGATGCTGCTGGCGAGCAGATAGCGCAGCACCCGCGTCGACAGGTACCAGCCGACGGCCAGACACAGCAGGAAGACGCCGATCAGCGCGGTCGAATAGGCGGTGGAGGTCATGGTGGCTCGGGTGGTGGAGGAGAAGGGGAAGGCTCAGAGCTTGTGATAGCCCTTGTACCACTCCACGAAGCGGGGCAGGCCGATCTCGATCGGGGTCTTCGGTTCGAAGCCCAGCACCTGGCGGCTCAGTTCGATGTCGGCGGCAGTCTCCTGCACGTCGCCTGCCTGCATCGGTTCCATCACCTTGACGGCCTCGCGGCCGAAAGCCTGCTCCAGCACGGTGATGAAGCGCATCAGCTCCTCGCACCGGTTGTTGCCGAGGTTGAACACGCGGTGCGGGGCGCCGGTCTCGGCATCCACCGGGGCAGGGCGCTCGAGGGCGGCCAGCACGCCGGCGACGATGTCGTCGATATAGGTGAAGTCGCGCTTCATCTTGCCGCCGTTGAAGACGCGGATCGGCCGGCCGGCGGTGATGGCGTCGGCGAACAGCCAGGTCGCCATGTCCGGGCGGCTCCACGGGCCATAGACCGTGAAGAAGCGCAGCCCCGTCATCGGAGTCTGGTAGAGATGGCTGTAGGTGAAGGCCAGCATCTCCGCCGCCTTCTTGGTGGCGGCATAGACCGACACCGGGCTGTCCACCCGGTCCTCCACCGAGAACGGCATCTTGCGGTTCGCGCCATAGACCGAGGAGGTCGAGGCATAGACGAAATGCTTGAGACCCGACATGCGCCGCGCCGCCTCAAGCAGCGTCACCTGACCGGTGACGTTGGCATCGACATAGGCGTAGGGGTTCTCGATAGAGTAGCGAACGCCCGGCTGCGCCGCCAGATGGACCACGCCCGTCACGTCGCCGAACTGCGGCCAGAGCCCCTCCACCGTCGCGCGGTCGGAGATGTCGGCCCTGATGAAGCGGAAGCCGGACCGGCCCGTCAGCCGGGCGAGCCGCGCCTCCTTCAGCGCCACCGCGTAATAGTCGTTCAGGTTGTCGAGGCCGAGCACGCTCTCCCCGCGGTCCAGCAGAGCCGCCGCGACATGCGATCCGATGAAGCCGGCGGCCCCTGTGACGAGGATGGTCATGGTCCGACACCTTGATATGACGATGGTCCGACGGTCTTATGCCCCAGCGGCGACCGGGGCGCCAGCCTGCATCCGCGACCATCCCGTGACCGGTTCGCATGCTTGACAGCCGATCCGCCCTGCCGGTCTACTGCGCGACCGCGACACACCAGGACCGATGAGACCATCGATGCCCCCGAAGAAGAATCCGCTGAACCTGAACCCGCTGCAGCTGCGCACCCTGACCCTTCTGCAGGAGATCGCCCGACTGGAGAACGCCCCGGCCGAGGATGAGGAGGGAGGCTTCCAGATCACTTCGCTGCCCCATGCCCACGGCAACCACTTCCACCTCGGTCATGCCGTGGTCGCCGCCAAGGACGCCACCGGCCTGCAGAACGACGCCGTCTGGACCATCCTGGAGCGCAAGGGCATCGTGAAGCGCACCCCCGGCGCGGCGATCCTGACCGCCACCGGCGTCGCTTACGAGACCGGCCTGCGCGACCAGATCCTGCATCATTCCGACCACTGACACCCGCCTGTGAGGCTGGTTGCGGAGCCGCGCCGATGGACGACACCGCCGAGACGATGGACACCCCGCCGGCACCGGTGAAGCCGAAGCCGGCGGTATCGGCCCGCGACGAACGCCTCGCCGCCCGCCTGCGCGAGAACCTGCGCAAGCGCAAGGAACAGGCGCGGCAGCGGGGGGAATAGCCCCTCTCCCGACCAGGGAGAGGGCACTCTCGTTCAGGCCAACTCCTTTCTGAACCAGATCTGCTTGTGCCCCGGCGGATAGCCCTCCATCTCCGCCCACACCTGATAACCCTGCTTCGGGTAGAAGCCCGGCGCCTGGAAGTCGTAGGTGTAGAGCCGCGACCAGCGGCAGCCGCGGGTCTTGGCCTCTGCCTCCGCCTCGGCCAGCAGGCGGCCGCCGAGACCGCTGCCGCGGGTGGAGTCGTCCACCCACAGCAGGTCGACATACAGCCAGTCCCAGTTGGTGTAGCCGACCAGCCCGCCCTTCAGCGTGCCGTCCGCGTCGCGGGCGACCGCCACAAGGTCGCGGCGGTCGTAGGGGCGGCCGAGCGACGCCTCGTTGTAGGCGCGCAGGCCGTCGAAGACGCCGGCCAGATCGGCCGGGGCGGGGGTGTCCGTCACGGACAGGATGAAGTTCTGTGTCATGCGGCGAAGCTTAGCCGCGACCGCGCGGAAGACCAGCGCCGTGATAAAGAACCGTCCATGCGCCACAAGCGGCCCGGCTTTTCTTGAGCCTCGCCGCGCGCTCGGCTACAAACCAGCCTCACCACCCCTCCACCCAATCGATACGCCAAGGAGTACCCCCGCGATGGGCATCATGCCGGACAGCTGGATCCGCGAGATGGCCGAGACCAAGGGCATGATCGAGCCCTTCGTCGAGACCCAGAAGCGCGAAGGCGTGATTTCCTACGGCGTGTCGTCCTACGGCTACGACGCCCGGGTCGCCGACGAGTTCAAGATCTTCACCAACGTCGACAACGCCATCGTCGACCCGAAGCGTTTCGACGATTCGAGCTTCGTCGATCGCAAGACCGACGTCTGCATCATCCCGCCGAACAGCTTCGCGCTGGCCCGCACGGTGGAATATTTCCGCATCCCGCGCGACGTTCTGGTCATCTGCCTGGGCAAGAGCACCTATGCCCGCTGCGGCCTGATCGTGAACGTCACCCCGCTGGAGCCGGAGTGGGAAGGCCACGTCACGCTGGAGATCTCCAACACCACCCCGCTGCCCGCCAAGGTCTATGCGAACGAGGGGCTGTGCCAGTTCCTGTTCCTGAAGGGCGACAGCGTGTGCGAGGTGTCCTACGCCGACAAGTCCGGCAAATACATGGGGCAGAAGGGCGTCACGCTGCCCCGGCTCTGAGCACTCCTATCTGATCGCTCCTCAAAAGCGTATCCGCGAAAGAAACAGGTCCATGGACAAGATCCGCATCCGCGGCGGCCGCCCGCTGAACGGCTCCATCACCGTTGGTGGCGCCAAGAACGCCGCCCTGCCGCTGATGACGGCGTCGCTGCTCACCGACGAGACGCTGACGCTGACCAACCTGCCGATCCTGGCCGACATCAACACGCTGTGCAACCTGCTGTTGCAGCATGGCGTGGCGATCCATATGGCGGGGGCCGGCGGCGATTGCGCCGGTCGCGCCGTGGACTTCACCGCGCGCGACGTCACCAACACCACCGCTCCCTACGATCTGGTCCGCAAGATGCGCGCCAGCGTGCTGGTGCTGGGTCCGCTGCTGGCCCGCTGCGGCGAGGCCAAGGTGTCGCTGCCCGGCGGCTGCGCCATCGGCGCCCGTCCGGTGGACCTGCACATCAAGGGTCTGGAGGCGATGGGCGCCGACATCCGCATCGATGCCGGCTATATCGTCGCCAAGGCCCCGGCCGGCGGTCTACGCGGTGCGGAATACGTCTTCCCCAAGGTGTCGGTCGGGGCGACCGAGAACCTGCTGATGGCCGCCACGCTGGCCAAGGGCACCACCATCCTGGTCAACGCCGCGCGCGAGCCGGAGGTGACCGACCTCGCCGAATGCCTGGTCAAGATGGGGGCGAAGATCACCGGCATCGGCAGCGACCGGCTGGTGATCGAGGGTGTCGACCGCCTGCACGGCGCCCGCCACATGGTGGTGGCCGACCGCATCGAGACCGGCACCTACGCGATGGCCGCGGCGATCACCGGCGGCCGTCTTGACATCATGAACACCCGTCTCGATTTGATCAAAGCGGCGGTCAAGGCGCTGGCTCCGGCCGGCGTCGCCTTCGAGGAGATCGAGAACGGGATCCGCGTGTCGCGCGCGAACGGCGAACTGCACGGCGTCGATGTGATGACCGAGCCGTTCCCGGGCTTCCCCACCGACCTTCAGGCCCAGATGATGGCCCTGATGTGCACGGCGAAGGGCGCGGCGATGATCACGGAAACGATCTTCGAGAACCGCTTCATGCACGCGCCGGAACTGACGCGCATGGGCGCGCGGATCACGGTCCACGGCTCGTCGGCCCTGGTGCGCGGTGTGGAGCGGCTGACCGGTGCGCCCGTGATGGCGACGGACCTGCGCGCTTCGGTGTCGCTGGTGCTCGCCGGGCTGGCGGCGGAGGGGGAGACGATGGTCAACCGCGTCTACCACCTCGACCGCGGCTATGAGCGGGTGGAGGAGAAACTGGCCGCCTGCGGTGCGGAGATCGAACGCATCCACGGCGGCGACGAGTAAGCGGCGGGGGCACCCCTCCGCCATCCCCATAAGGTTGGCCATTCCCGAGAGGTGCCCACGACCATGACGGCCTCAGCCATGACCCCGATCCGCCTGCGTGCCGAAGACGAGGAGGACCTGAAGGTCGTCTCCGCCTGCCTGCAGGACGCCATCCTTCCGGTCGGCGACATGTGCTTCCAGCCTGACGACAAGCGGTTCGTCATGGTCGTCAACCGCTTCCGCTGGGAAGCCGCCGACCGCCCGCGTCCCGGCCCCGCCGCCGACGACGACGATCTGGCTCCCTACGAGCGGGTCCATTGCGGCGTGCGGGTCGATGGGGTGACCGGCGCCAAGCTGCGCGGCTTCGATCTGAAGGACCGCGGCCGGATTCTGGAATTGCTGTCGATGGAGACGATGGAGGGCGGGATCGCCCTGCATTTCGCCGGTGGCGGCTGCATACGCCTGGACGGGGAGTCCTGGCGTATGGTGGTGGAGGATCTGGGCGAACCCTGGCCCACCGGCTGCAAACCCTGCCACCCCGACGAACCGGCCTGATCAGTCGTATGGCGCGCGGGGCGCCGGTTCAGCGCTCCGCGACCTGGGTGTCGTTGTGAATGCGGCGGATCACGTCCTCCGCGGTCTTCTTATAGGTGACGGTGTCCACGTCCTCGCCCGGCGACAGTTGCGAGCGGCGGACGGTGAAGAAGCGGTGACCGACATCCAGCATGCCGCTGGCCTCGACCAGGATGCTGGTGTCCTTGCCGTCGGCGCTCGGCGAAACGGAAACGATCTGGCCCAGTTCCTCGCCGAGCAGACCGGTCACTTCGAGCCCGACAAGATCGTCGCCGGCGCGCGGATCGGCGGCCTGTACCGACTCGATGTGGGCGAATGGCAGGGTCGTCGCCAGCGCAAGGCCGGCCAACAGGGTCTGGAACCTCATGATTCGGGCTCCCTTCGCTAATGTGTGTCTCGTATGTCACAATCAACATGGGAATTGCGGGACAGTTCCCAGGGAACCATGCAGGGGTAATCCGGTTGCTGCGGCATGACCAACAGCGAAGGAGACCCGTCCATGGCCCGGAACCTCAATGCCCAGAACCTCAATGGAAAGACCGTGGCTGTTCTCGCCACCGACGGCTTCGAACAGGTGGAACTGACCGAGCCGGTGAAGGCCCTGCGCGCTGCCGGTGCCGCCGTGCATGTGGTCTCGCCGAAAAGCGGGCAGATCCAGGGCTGGAATCACCATGACCGCGGCGATAAGGTCGATGTCGACGTAACGCTCGACCAAGCCGATGCCGGCCGGTACGACGCGCTGATGCTGCCGGGTGGCGTGATGAATCCGGACAGCCTGCGGCTGGAGCCAAAGGCGATCGAGTTCGTGAAGAGCTTCGTGAATTCGGATCGTCCCATTGCCGCTATTTGTCACGGCCCCTGGACGCTGATCGACGCCGGCGGCGTCCGCGGCAAGCGGATGACCTCCTGGCCGTCGCTGCAGACCGACCTGCGCAACGCGGGTGCGACCTGGGTCGACGAGCAGGTGGTGACCGACCATGGTCTGGTCACCTCGCGCAAGCCCGACGACATTCCGGCCTTCTGCCGCAAGATGATCGAAGAGTTCTGCGAAGGCCGCCACGCCGGCCATCGCCACGCGGCGGAGTAGGGGGGTAGGATTTTTGCGGCGTTAGACCCCCACCTAACCTCCCCCACTGGGTGGGGGAGGGACTGCCGCCGCTCTCCCGCATCAGCACTCGCTCCCTCCCCCGCCCAGCGGGGGAGGGTTGAGGTGGGGGTATCGAAGCCCGCGCCTACACAAATTACCCCTACGCCGACACCAGCGGCGAAAGCCCGTTCTGGATCGCCCAAACCGCCGCCTGCGTGCGGTTCTGCGCGTTGATCTTCCGCATCACGTTCTTGAAATGCATCTTCACGGTCGATTCCGTGATGTGCAGGTTGCGCGCGATGGCCTTGTTCGATTGGCCGGCCAACAGGCAGCGCAGGATCTGAACCTCGCGCTTCGACAGGTCGCCGCTGGGCGGCATGGCGATCGGCGTCGGGCTGTGCTGCGGGCGCTCGTTGGCGGCGGCCATCAGCAGGCCGGCGACGTGGGTCGGATAGACCACCTCGCCCAGCATCACCAGACGCAGCGAGCGCAGCAGGCTCTCGCTCGACATGCTCTTGTTTAGATAGGCGTCGGCGCCCGCCTTCAGCGACTGGGACAGGCTGCGGTCGGCGATGGTGTCGGCCAGCACCGCGATCCGGGCCGATGTGCCGTCGCGCAGGCGCCGGATGCCGGCGATCTCCTCCGGCATGCCGTCCTGGAGCGCCAGCACGATCAGGTCGGGCTCCTCGCCGTCGGCAATGAGGTCGAGCGCGTCGTCGGCGCTGGCCGCGTGGGCGCTGACCCGGAAGGGGCCGCCGCCGATCAACGTTGCCAAAGCCGCCGAAAACAGCCGGTCATGGTCGACCAGCATCACATTCCATGTCGTCATCGATCATCCTCCGCTGGGCCACCCATATCACCGGGCGGCGGCGATCCCCCCTTTTTGTCCGCGCCTGAAGGATCAGGCCAAGGACCGGACCGCTCGATCCGGCCCACGCAGACTCCGAACATAGAAAATTAGAACAATATTGTTCGGAACAGCGGGCTTTACGCTTCATGCCGGGATGATTTATACGGTTCATTAACCAACGGCGCAAGGTGAGAACAGGAAAGTCACAGGCAATAGATCAGATTTGGCAGGAAATTGAACGCAGAGCCGTTCATTCGATATTTAGGGGTAGCTGCGCCAAAGAGCGGCGCGAATGAACCGCTTTTCCGTTGGGGCTTTTTGGTGTTCTTGGCCCTACTGAGAAGCGGTCCGCTGAGAATAAGGGGACACGATGGAGTTCGAGCTTCAAGCGCGCGATGGTTCGCGTAGCGCGGGCAATCCCACGCGGATTTTTCTGGTGGTCGACGAGCAGCCGATGGTGCGCCATGGCTTCGCTCTGTCCATCGGCGAAATCTGCCCTGGGACGCGCGTGCTGGAGGCCGGGTCGTTGGATGAAGCGCTGAACATCGGCCGCCAGACCCCCGAGTTGGCCCTGGTTCTGTACGACCCCGGACCGCAGCGCGCGGACGACGAGGACGCCGGCGGCGGCGCCATCGCTGGGCTGCGCCGGCTGAAGGAGACGCTGGGAGAGGTGCCGGTCCTGATCCTCACCAACTCCGACGAGGTTGCCGACATCGTCGACAGCGTCCGCATGGGAGCCCGCGGCTATGTGCTGAAAACCAGCCCGCCGGAGGTGCTGGAGCATGCCATTTCGCTGGCGCTCAGCGGCGACATCTTCCTGCCGTTGCCGCGCGCGGTGCTGAATGGGGCGCTGGCCGAGGGGCCGCGCGGCAACGACGACATCCTGGACCGCCTGACCGACCGCCAGCGCGACGTGTTCGAATTGCTGCTGGCCGGCCACTCCAACAAGGAGATCGCCCGCGGCCTGGGCGTGCTGGAAGGCACGGTGAAGGTGCATGTGCGCGCCATCATGCAGAAGCTGGGTGTGCGCAACCGCACCCAGGTCGCGGTGGTCGCCGCCCGCAACGGCTGTTTCAACGGCGAGGGCTGAGCGGGGCGGGGTGTTTGTCCGCATTGCCTGAACGGCCTCGCTTCCGGCAGACTGGCGCCCCTGTGATCCAGTGAGGAGCGGGCGCTTGGTTCAGGTGGCGGTGGCCGACAGGCCGGAAAATTCGGCGCGCGATTCAGGGTGCGGGGAAAAGAAGGTCGCGGTCCATGGTGCGGCGACCGTCCGGTTCGAACATCGCCACGGCGAGACCCGTCTGGCGACCCTCTACCACCACGACCCGCTGCGGGTGCTGATGCCGACGCCGCGCCGCGATGACCTGCCCATCGCGGTGCTCGCCACCACGTCTGGCGGGATGGTCGGCGGCGACCGTATGGACATCGCGCTGTCGGTCGGGCCGGGCGCCAGGGCGCTGGTCACCACCCAGGCGGCCGAGAAGGTCTATCGCTCCACCGGCGCGGACTGCCGCATCGACACCGCGCTGTCGGTGGAGGAGGGCGGCTGGCTGGAATGGATGCCGCAGGAAGCCATCGTCTTCGAAGGCTCCCGCCTGCGCCGCCTGACCCGCATCGACCTGTCGGGCGATGGCCGCGCCATCGCCGGGGAGATGCTGGTCTTCGGCCGCGCCGCCTTCGGCGAGACGGTCACCCGCGGCCTGATCCGCGACGCCTGGGAGGTCGCCCGCGACGGCCGCCTGATCTGGGCCGACGCCCTGCATCTGGACGACGACATTGCCGAGGCTCTGGCCCACCCCGCCGGCTTCGGTGGAGCCGCCGCCTGCGCCACCCTGCTGCACGCCGCCCCCGATGCCGCCCGGCATCTCGATGCCGTCCGCGCGCTGGTGGAGCCGCTTGAGGGTGCGCGCATCGGCGCCACGGCGCTGGATGGCCTGCTGATCGTCCGCATCCTCGGCGGCGACGCGCGCGCGGTGCGCCGGGCTTATGCCGCGCTGTGGTCGGGTTTGCGCAGTGAGGCCGCCGGCCTACCGACCCGCCTGCCGCGGCTGTGGGAGGTCTGAGGGCCACGTCCAGGCTCCAGCGTCAACTGTTTCAACCCCCTACGTCATACGACGCACTTGGCGCGCCGCGTCGGCGTGGCATAATCGCCGGCAACGAACAGGGTGGCGAAAGGGCAATCCCCCGATGAACCTGACAGGGCGCGAGAAGGACAAGCTGCTCGTCGCGATGGCGGCGATGGTGGCGCGGCGGCGGCTGGAACGCGGGGTCAAGCTGAACCATCCGGAGGCGGTCGCCCTCATCACCGACTATGTGGTGGAAGGCGCGCGCGACGGCCGCACGGTGGCCGAGTTGATGCGCGACGGCGCCACCGTGCTGACCCGCGATCAGGTGATGGACGGCGTGGCCGACATGATCCACGACATCCAGGTTGAAGCAACCTTCCCTGACGGCACCAAGCTCGTCACCGTCCACCAGCCGATCCGTTGAGGGGGACTGCCCGATGAAACCCGGTGAAATCTTCCCGGCGGCCGGCGAGATCGTGCTGAACGATGGCCGAGACACCGTCGAACTCGACGTCGCCAATGCCGGCGACCGCCCGATCCAGGTCGGCTCCCACTTCCATTTCTACGAGACCAACAGCGCGCTGACCTTTGACCGCGAGAAGGCACGCGGCTTCCGGCTCGACATTCCGGCCGGGACGGCGGTGCGTTTCGAGCCCGGCCAGACCCGGCGCGTGACGCTGGTCGCCTATGGCGGCGACCGGGTGGTGATCGGCTTCAACCGCATGGTCAACGGCGCCCTCTGACGGGCCGACAGGGAAGGGCGAGAACATGGCGCACCGCATCGACCGGGCCGAGTACGCGGCCCTCTACGGCCCGACCACCGGCGACCGCGTCCGGCTGGCCGACACCGACCTGATCGTCGAGGTCGAACGCGACCACACCGTCTATGGCGAAGAGGTGAAGTTCGGCGGCGGCAAGGTGATCCGCGACGGCATGGGTCAAAGCCAGCGCTCGCGTCACCAGGGGGCGGTCGACACCGTCATCACCAATGCCCTGATCATCGACCATTGGGGCATCGTCAAGGCCGACATCGGCATCACCGGCGGGCGGATCGCCGCCATCGGCAAGGCCGGCAATCCCGACATCCAGCCCGGCGTCGACATCATCATCGGCCCGGGCACCGAGGTGATCGCCGGCGAGGGCAAGATCGTCACCGCCGGCGGCATCGACGCCCACATCCACTTCATCTGCCCGCAGCAGGTGGACGAGGCGCTGAACAGCGGCGTCACCACCATGCTGGGCGGCGGCACCGGGCCGGCCGCCGGCACGTCCGCCACCACCTGCACGCCGGGTCCGTGGCATATGGAGCGGATGCTCCAGGCCGCCGAAGGTCTGCCGATCAATCTGGGCTTCTTCGGCAAGGGCAACACCAGCCGTCCCGACGCACTACTGGAACAGATCGCCGCCGGCGCCTGCGGCCTGAAGCTGCACGAGGATTGGGGCACCACGCCGGACGCCATCGACACCTGCCTGACCGTCGCCGACCAACTGGACGTCCAGGTGGCGATCCACACCGACACGCTGAACGAATCGGGCTTCGTCGAGGACACCATCGCTGCGTTCAAGGGCCGCACCATCCACACCTTCCACACCGAAGGGGCGGGCGGCGGCCATGCGCCGGACATCATCCGGGTGGCCAGCCTCGCCAACGTGCTGCCCAGCTCGACCAATCCGACGCGGCCCTTCACCATCAACACGGTGGACGAGCATCTCGACATGCTGATGGTGTGCCACCACCTCAGCCCGCGCATTCCCGAGGACGTCGCCTTCGCCGAAAGCCGCATCCGGCGCGAGACCATCGCGGCGGAGGACATCCTGCACGACCTGGGCGTCTTCTCCATGATCTCGTCCGACAGCCAGGCGATGGGCCGGCTGGGCGAGGTGGTGATCCGCACCTGGCAGACCGCCCACAAGATGAAGCTCCAGCGCGGCCGGCTGCCGCAGGAGACCGGCGACAACGACAATTTCCGGGTCAAGCGCTACATCGCCAAATACACCATCAACCCGGCGCTGTCGCACGGCATCGGCCATGTCGTCGGCTCGGTGGAGGTCGGCAAGCTGGCCGATCTGGTGGTGTGGTCGCCGGCCTTCTTCGGCGTGAAGCCGGACATGGTCATCAAGTGCGGCACCATCGCCGCCGCGCTGATGGGCGATCCCAACGCCTCGATCCCGACGCCGCAGCCGGTGCATTACCGCCCGATGTTCGGCGCCTTCGGCCGGGCGATGCAGGCCAGCAGCGTGACCTTCGTCAGCGCCAAGGCGCTGGAGCTGGAGGTCGGCCGCCAACTTGGCCTGCACCGCGAGCTGATCGCCGTCCAGGGCACCCGCACCGTCGGCAAGAAGGACATGATCCACAACGACGCCACTCCGCACATCGAGGTGGACCCGGAAACCTACGAGGTGCGGGCGGATGGGCAACTGCTGACCTGCGAACCGGCCGACGTCCTGCCGATGGCGCAGCGGTATTTCCTGTTCTGAGGCGTTTTTTCTTCCCCTCCCCCGCCCAGCGGGGGAGGGTTAGGGTGGGGGCATGTGGCGTGGGCTGTTTTCGGCTCCGCCGAACCCCCTCATCCCAACCTTCTCCCCAGGGGGGAGAAGGGGCTATCGGTAGGGTTCAGATACGTTGATCGGTGTATTCGATTCAGGACATGGCGGATTGACGGTGTTGCGCGCCCTGGTGGACGCGGCACCCGACCGGCCGTTCGTCTATCTCGGCGACCATGCCGCCGCTCCCTACGGTCCGCGCAGCGAGGACAACATCTACCGGCTGACCATCGCCGGGATGGATCGGCTGTTCGCCCAGGGCTGCCGGCTGATCGTCATCGCCTGCAACACCGCAGCCGCGGTGGCGCTGCGCCGTCTGCAGCAGGAATGGCTGCCGTCGGCCCATCCCGGCCGCAACGTGCTGGGCGTTCTGGTGCCGATGGTGGAGGCGATCACCCGCGTTCCGTGGATGATCGACACCGTTCCGCCCGACCATCTGGCCGAGCCGCGCAGCGTCGGCATCTTCGCCACGGCGGCGACGGTCAATTCCGGCTCCTTCCCGCGGGAGATCGGCAAGCGCGCGCCGTCGGTCCGCGTCGTGCAGCAGGCCTGTCCCGACCTCGTGCCGCTGATCGAGCGCGGCGCGTCGGATGACGAGATCGAACCGGCGGTCGCCGGCTATGTCCGCGTCCTGCTGGACAAGATGGGCAGCCAGCCGCTGGACACGGTGGTGCTGGGCTGCACCCATTATCCGCTGGTCCGTCACCTGTTCGCCCGCGCGCTGCCGCCGGGGGTGGAGGTGCTGTGCCAGCCGACGCTGACCGCGCGCTCGCTGGAGCAGTATCTCGACCGCCACCCCGAATACCGGCCGGATCCTGCGGAACGGGGCCTGCGCTTCTTCACCACCGGGGACGCGGCGCTGGTCAGCGAACTGGCCGGCCGCTTCTTCGGCCACCCGACCCCCTTCGAACGGCTTCGCTGATGACCGATCCCACCCGCCGCGCAACCCGGGTCCATGCCCGTGGCCACTGGTCCGCCGAGCAGGCGGCCGGCACCGTGACGCTCGCCTTCGACGACCGGTTCCGCCGCCGTATGGCGATGACCGACGATGCCGGCGGCGCCTTCCTGCTCGACCTGCCGCGGGCGGTGGCGCTGGACGACGGCGACGGGCTGGAACTGATAGACGGCAGTTTCCTGCGCGTGGTCGCCGCGCCTGAGGAACTGATGGAGGTCCGGGTGCCCGGCCCGGTGGAGGCCTTTGCCCGTGTCGCCTGGCATCTCGGCAACCGCCACCTGCCGGTGCAGATCGTCGACGACACCATCCGCCTGCGCCGCGACCATGTGATCGAGGACATGTTGCGCGGGCTGGGGGCCGAGGTGCGCGACGTGACGGCACCCTTCATGCCCGAAGGCGGCGCCTATGGCGGGCATTCGCATGGCGGCGGGCATGGGCATTCGCACTGAGGTCGATCATAGCGTCTCCACCCACGCCCTGACGCGCCTGCTGGCGTGGCTGTCGCCCAGCTTTCCGGTCGGCGGCTTCTCCTACAGCCATGGCATCGAGGCGGCGGTGGAGCAGGAACTGGTGCGGGACCGGGCGACGATGATCGTCTGGCTCGACGGCATCCTGCGCCACGGCGCCGGGCGGACCGACGGCATGCTGTTCGCCGCCGCCCATCGCGCGGTGCGGGCGGGTGACGAGGCCGGCTTCGCCTGGGCGGTGGAGCGGGCCGACATCCTGCGCGCCTCCGCCGAAACCGCGCTCGAATCGCGGGCGCAGGGGCAGGCCTTCCTTCTGGCGATCCGCGCCGCATGGCCGCTCGACGAGTTGCCGCGCTGGGATGCGGTGATCGCCTCTACCGGCCGGCCGGTCGCCTACGCGGTGGCGGTGGCGCTGGTGTCGGCGTTGATCGGTGTGGCGGAGGGGCCGGCGCTGACCGCCTATCTGCACGCCTTCGCCGCCAACCTCGTTTCGGCCGGCGTCCGGCTGGTGCCGCTGGGCCAGACCGACGGACAACGGGCGCTGGCGGCGCTCGACCCTATCACGCATGGCGCGGCGGAGGCGGCGCTGGCCGCCCCGCTGGACGATCTCGGCGGCCGGGCGATGGCCGTCGACTGGACCTCGATGATCCACGAAACCCAATATACGAGGCTGTTCCGCTCATGAGCGCTCTCCCCGCTATCGAAAAGAGCCACGCCGGTCCGCTTCGCGTCGGCATCGGCGGCCCCGTCGGCTCCGGCAAGACCGCTCTGACCGACGCGTTGTGCAAGCGCATGCGCGACGATTGGGAGGTCGCGGCGATCACCAACGACATCTACACCAAGGAGGACGCGGAATTCCTCACCCGCTCCGGCGCGCTGAAGCCGGAACGGATCATGGGGGTGGAGACCGGGGGCTGCCCGCACACCGCGATCCGCGAGGACGCCTCGATCAACCTCGCCGCCGTCGACCAGATGAACGCGAAGTTCCCCGATCTCGACCTGATCTTCATCGAATCGGGCGGCGACAACCTTGCGGCGACCTTTTCGCCGGAACTGGCCGACATCACCATCTACGTCATCGACGTGTCGGCCGGCGACAAGATCCCGCGCAAGGGCGGGCCGGGCATCACCCGCTCGGACCTGCTGGTCATCAACAAGACCGATCTCGCCCCGATGGTCGGCGCCAGCCTGGAGGTGATGGACCGCGACGCCCGCAAGATGCGCGGCGACCGCCCCTTCGTCTTCACCAACGTCAAGGCGGGCGAGGGGCTGGACGCCATCCAGTCCTTCATCGTCCAGCGCGGTGGCCTGCCCCTGCCGGGCTGATCCCCCTCCACAACTGGAAGAAGATTCGCGTTCGGGAACCTCCGGCTTGACCATGCTGTTCATACTGCATGAGACGATTCAAGCCGGAGGATGCCCCGATGATGCGCCCGACCCCCAGTAGGACCTTGGGCACGGCCCTGCTGCTGGCCGCACTGGGACCCTTGACCATCGCCGCGCCCGCGCTGGCGGCCGACGACTGCGCGGCGGGGCTCGACCGGCTGGGACAGCAGGCGGCCGCACTCGAAGCCGCCGGACCCGGCAACCCCGCTCCGGTGACCCAGCAGGAAACCGCACAGCTCCGCGCCCTGCAGCAGGCGGCACAGGCCGCCGCCCAGAAGGGCAACGCGCCCGCTTGTCAGGCCATCCTGGGCGAGGCGGCGGCCCTGCAGGACTCCATCGCCCACCCCCGCGCGATCGCCGCCGACGAGCTTGAGGACGCCAAGCTGCGCAGCCCGGACGGCAAGGATCTCGGCAGTGTGTCCGAACTGATCATCGATCCCGCCAGCGGCCGGGTCGCCTATGCGGTGGTCGAGCTGGGCGGCTTCCTCGGCATCGGCGACAGCCATTTCCCGGTGCCGTGGGCGCTGTTCTCCCCATCGGGCAATGGTTATGTCCTGAACGTGCCGAAGGACAAGCTGACCAACGCCCCGCGCTTCGACGAGAAGAACCGTCCGAACATGAACGACCGCCAATGGGCGATGGCGGTGCACACCTACTACGGCGTGGCGCCCTACTGGATGCGCGATTCAGCGACGCTGGCCGCCATCGCCGGATCGGCGGGTGGCGGCGATGCCTCGGCCGGTCCGTTGCGGCAGGAGGTGCAGCGCCTGTCGCAGGAGGTGGCACGTCTGAACCGCGAACTGCAGCAGGCCCGCGGCGCCGCCGGTTCCAGCGGCCAGGAGGGAAGCAGCCAGGGCGGTGCGTCCCAATCGGCGCCGGGGTCCTCTTCCGGGACGCCGTCCGGGAACGGCACCCCCCAGCCGCCGGTTTCCCAACAGTGACGCGATAACGATCCGATGGCGGACGATCCCCGACCGGGACCCGCATTCAGGAGGACCGACATGGAACTCTCTTCCATCACCGAAACGGCCCAGCGCAACCTGCGCGGCCTCAACGACCGCATCCAGGGGTCCAATTGGGCGCCCGGCGGCGGCTACAGCATCAATGTCGGGCATACCGAGCGGCTGGCGTCGCTGGCCGGCGGCGTGCTGCTGGCGGCCCTGGGTCTGCGCCGCCCCAACTGGACCGGGGCCGCCATGGCGCTTGCCGGCGGCGCGCTGGTGGCGCGCGGCTTGACCGGCTATTGCCCCGGCAAGGCGATGCTGTCCGACTGGACGCACAACGACCGTGCGGCCATTCCGTCGCAGGACGTGAACGAGGGCGTCAATCCCTACTCCCGCCATCCCGGCGACATCTATGGGGAGGCGTGCGATGAGGAGATCGTCGACGAGGCTTCGCAGGAATCCTTCCCGGCCAGCGATCCACCGTCCTTCTCGCCGGGTGTTGCCCGGTAAGGAGGCGGATCGCACAAGCGGTGTGACGCCATAACAGAAATGTCATCAAGAAACGGCCTGCCGGTCCTGTGCCGGCAGGCCGCTTTGATATGGATCAATGAAAGACTGAAACAGAAGCAATTCAGTTTTTACTGAACGCTCCACGAACAATGCTGCGCAATGATTGAAGCGCATGTGCGAAACGCGCCCATTGCACGTTGCGGCCCCCCTGCGATTGGGTTATGGTGCACTGCACAAGGAACGCCGCGTGATCTCACCCGGCGAAAGGCGGCCGGGGTTGCGGCCGCTCCCTCCCGTCCCATCGACCGCAGGACCGTCCGCATGACCACGATCATTCCCGCCGCCGCCACGCTCGAAGGCAAGAAGGGGCTCGTCCTTGGCATTGCCAACGACCAGTCGATCGCCTGGGGCTGCGCCCGTGCCTTCCGCGCCATGGGTGCCGACCTTGCGGTCAGCTATCTGAACGACAAGGCCAAGAAGTTCGTCGAGCCGCTGGCCCAGCAACTGGAGGCCGAGATCTTCGAACCGGTGGACGTCACCGGCGAAGGCCAGTTGAAGGCCATGTTCGACAAGATCGGCGAGAAGTGGGGCAAGCTCGACTTCGCGCTGCACAGCATCGCCTTCGCGCCGAAGGAAGACCTGCACGGCCGCGTCGTCGATTGCTCGCGCGAGGGCTTCCAGCAGGCGATGGACGTCTCCTGCCATTCCTTCATCCGCATGGCCAAGTATGCCGAGCCGCTGATGAAGGACGGCGGGTCGCTGTTCACCATGTCCTATTTCGGCGCCAACCGCGTCATCGACAATTACGGCGTCATGGGCCCCGTCAAGGCGGCGCTGGAGGCCAGCGTGCGCTATCTGGCGGCCGAACTGGGTCCGAAGGGCATCCGCGTCCACGCCATCTCGCCCGGCCCGATCAAGACCCGCGCCGCCTCCGGCATCGCCCATTTCGACGAGCTGATGAACAAGGCCGCCGAGCGCGCGCCCGAAGGCCGTCTGGTGACCATCGAGGAGGTCGGCTACACCACCGCCTTCCTCGCCACCGACGGCGCCAAGGGCATCACCGGCGACACCACCTATGTCGATTGCGGGTATTCGATCGTCGGCTGAGGCTGATCGGCCATCGGTTGTGAAACGGGGCGGGTGCGGTGACGCATCCGCCCCGCTCATTTCCGGCTCGCTTCATACGGGTGCGTCAAATTGCCGTGTGACGCCGGCGGCTGTTTGGGTGGGCTGGTAACACCATTCATAATCCTCCCCCAACGGGGTGCCGGTTAGGGGGGAGGCCGCAAGGTCATGGGCGCCATCACATGGCGACGGCAGTTGAGCGTCGGGCAGCCGGCCATCGACGACGATCACAAACACCTGATCGAGTATCTGAACGAACTCGACGCCGCGCTGGCCGCTCCGCGGTTCCAGCCGGTTCGCGTCGCCAAGATTCTGATCAAACTTCTGGAATACACCAAGGAGCATTTCGCCCGCGAAGAGCGGATCATGCAGATCGTGCATTACCCGAAATTCGACGAGCATGTCGCCATGCACCGCGCCGCGGTCCAGAAGGTCAGCGAGCTGTCGAACCAGTTCTCCAACGAACCCACCCACGAGAACGCCGAGAAACTCTATAAGTTCACCGCCGACTGGCTGGTCCGCCACATCATCCTGACGGACACGCAGCTGACGCCGTACGTTCGTGGCGTGTGGGCGTGAGGCGTTAGAGGGACGGCAGGCGCCTTACGCCACGAACTCCGTCGCCCGGTAGCCCTGGGCGTAGAGCAGGGCGGTCAGGTCGCCATGGTCGACGCGGGCGCGGGCCTCGGCGGCGACCACCGCCTTGGCGTGGAAGGCGACGCCCAGGCCGGCGGCCAGCAGCATCGGCAAATCGTTTGCGCCGTCGCCGACCGCCATGGTCTCCGCCATCGGCACGCGGTGCTCGCCGGCATAGGCCATCAGCGCCTGCAACTTGCTGTCCTTGTCAAGGATCGGCTCGATCACCTTGCCGGTCATCACGCCGTCGATCACTTCCAGCTCGTTGCCGCGGTCGTCGTCGAAGCCGATCCAACTGCGCACCCGGCCGGTGAAGCAGCGGAAGCCGCCCGACACCAGGACGCAGGCGGCGCCGTTGGCGCGCATGGTGCCGACCAGTTGGGCGGCGCCCGGCATCAGGGTGGCGCGTTGCCACACCTCGTCGATCACCGTCTCCTTCAAGCCCTTCAGCAGGGCGACCCGCTCGCGCACCGCGTCCTTGAAATCGATCTCGCCGTTCATGGCGCGGGCGGTGATGTCGGCGATGTGGTCCTTCAGCCCGACATAGTCGCCCAACTCGTCCAGCATCTCCTGCTCGATGATCGTCGATTCCATGTCGGCGACCAGCAGCCGCTTGCGACGGGTGGCCGCCGGCTGTGCGACGATATCCACCGTGGCACCAGTCAGGGCATGGCGGATCGCCGCCTCCGCCTGCTCCGGCGCAAGGTTGCCGAATGGCAGGTCGCAGGCGGTGCCGGGAGCCAGCCAGTCGGGTGCGCCGGCATCCGCGCCCAAGCCCACCAGCGCCGCCTTGGCGGTCTGGACGGCAGCCTCGTCGAGCGTGGCGGTGCGGGGGGCGATCAGCGTGGCGACGGCGTTCATCGGCGGGTGTCCCGAGCAAAAGAGGGCCTTCGCGCGCTGCCTACCACAGGCGAGGGGTCCGGTCCAACGAAGCTTCGGCGTCTGCATGCGGTTGGGGCATGCGGATGGGTGTTGCAAAGGAAACGCCGTGGCCCCATGGAAGGGCGATGAACACGCTCACCGATGTCATCGTCATCGGCGGCCCGACCGCATCGGGCAAG
This sequence comes from Azospirillum oryzae, assembly GCF_008364795.1. Lineage (GTDB taxonomy): Bacteria > Pseudomonadota > Alphaproteobacteria > Azospirillales > Azospirillaceae > Azospirillum > Azospirillum oryzae. The sequence continues at coordinate 571,381 of NZ_VTTM01000002.1, forward strand.
TCGGGGCTGGCGCTGGCGATTGCCGAGGCGTTCGGCGGCACCGTCATCAACGCCGACAGCATGCAGCTCTACGCCGATCTGGACGTGCTGACCGCCCGGCCGCCGGCGGAGGATCTGGCACGGGCGCCCCATCGCCTTTATGGCGTGCTGCCGGCGGCGGAACGCGGCTCGGCGGCGCGCTGGCGCGACATGGCTCTGGCGGAGATCGCCGCCGCCAGGGCCGACGGCCGGCTGCCGGTGGTGGTCGGCGGCACCGGTCTTTACCTGCGCGCCCTGATGCAGGGCTTGAGCGAGGTCCCGCCCATCCCCGACGAGGTGCGCGCCGCCGCCCATGCCCGTTTGGCCACCATCGGCGGCGAGGCCTTCCGTGCCGAGCTGATTGCCCGCGATCCGGCGTCGGCCAAGCTGAACCCCGGCGACACCACCCGCCTGACCCGCGCCTGGGAGGTGCTGGAGGCCACCGGCCACCCGCTGTCCCACTGGCAGAGCCGGACGGCCCAGGGCGCGCCGGAGGATTTGCGCTTCACCATCCTCGTGCTCGACCCGCCGCGGGCCGACCTCTACGCCCAGTGCGACAAGCGTTTCCATCTGATGATGGAGCAGGGCGCGCTGGAGGAGGTGCGGCGGTTGGACGCACTGGCGCTCGAGCAGTCCCTCGCCCCCGACCTGCCGGTGCTGAAAGCCCTGGGCGTGCCGGAGTTGCGCCGGGTCCTGCATGGCGAGATCCCGCTCGACGAAGCGGTCGCGCTGGCCCAGCAATCGACCCGCCGCTATGCCAAACGGCAGGTCACTTGGTTTCGGCATCAGATTGTTGGCAAATTCTCTGATATGCTGGTAAGTGATACAGGACAGCATAGCTGCCATACCATCGATCTGCCTTGTTCGCCAGCGGTACGAAATGCAATGCTCGACCGCCTGAGAACGATACTAAATTACTGATCCGAAGGAGAAGCACCGTGTCGGTTGATTGGGGTCATGTGTTCGCGGGCCGCGTGGGCGGCATGACGGCGTCCGAAATCCGGGAACTGCTGAAGCTGATCGACCGCCCGGAGATCATCTCCTTCGCCGGCGGCATTCCCGACCCGGACCTGTTCCCCAGCTCCGCCATCGCGCGGTCCTATGAGAAGATCTTCCAGTCCAATGCCGGTGCCGGCGCTGCCCTGCAATACTCCATCACCGAAGGCTACACGCCGCTGCGGGAATGGATCTGTGATTACATGGGCCGCAAGGGCGTCAACATCGGCCTGGACGGCGTTCTCATCACCAACGGCTCGCAGCAGGTGCTGGAGTTCGTCGGCAAGCTTCTGATCGGTCCCGGCGACAAGATCGTGGTGACCCGTCCGACCTATCTCGGCGCGCTCCAGGCCTTCTCGCCCTACGAGCCGACCTACCTCTCCATTCCGATGGACGAGGAAGGGCCGGAGATAACGGCGCTGACCGAGGCGCTGGCGCAGAAGCCGAAGTTCTTCTACCTCGTCCCCGATTTCCAGAACCCCAACGGCACCACGGTGACGCTGGCCCGCCGCCACGCCATCCTGGACGCCTGCGAGGCGGCCGGCGTGCCGGTGATCGAGGACACCGCCTATTGCGAGCTGCGCTATGACGGCGAGCATCTGCCGCTGCTGGCGGCGCTGGATTGCGAGCGCAATGGCGGCAAGCTGACCAACGTGATCTTCGGCGGCACCTTCTCCAAGACGATGGTGCCGGCGATGCGCATCGGCTGGGTCAATGCGGCGCCGGAGGTGGTCAACCGGCTGGTGCTGATGAAGCAGGCGGCCGATCTGCATGCCAGCACGATCAACCAGATCGTCATGCACGACGTCGTCTCGCAGATCTTCGACAGCCACATCAAGCTGCTGCGCACCCAGTACAAGGAGCGCCGCGACGCCATGCTGGCGGCGCTGGACGAATTCGCCCCGCCGGGCGTCACCTGGACCAAGCCGGAAGGCGGCCTGTTCGTCTGGATCGAAGCGCCGGAAGGCGTCGACGGCACCGAACTGCTGGCCCGCGCCATCAAGGAGGCCAACGTCGCCTTCGTTCCCGGCTCGGCCTTCCATGCCGACCGGTCGGGCAAGAACACGCTGCGTCTGGCCTTCTCCGTCACCAAGCCGGCCCAGATCCGCGAGGGCATCCGCCGGCTGTGCGGACTGCTGAAGACCGCCGCCTGACGGGCTGCGCGTTCGGTCTATCGCCCCTTCGGAACGGCGGCCGCGCTTCGGTGCGGTCGCCGTTTCCGTTTGCGGCAAGCGCTGGCGGGGCAGGGGGCGGAGCGTGGTCGCCACCTCCAATGGGCGCGCAACAATTGGAAAAACTGCGGCAAAAAAACTTTGCAAACATTCGGGAATTGGGTTGACCTATGACGGATGATTTGACTAATTTGCCCGTCCCAGCACAGGCCATCGGGGCTAAGCCGTTGTTATGAACGGCATCCCCCACGGCAGGTTTGGTGTTCCCAAGGAACCGGGTGCCCTAGAGGAGGCGCCCACATGAGAAGGTCGTGAGCGATGTCCGAACAGAAGCTGACCGGCGCCCAGATCGTCATCAAAGCCCTGAAGGATCAGGGCGTTGACATCATCTTCGGCTACCCCGGCGGCGCCGTACTTCCCATCTACGACGCGCTGTTCCAGCAGAACGACCTGAAACATGTCCTTGTACGCCACGAGCAGGCCGCGGTTCACGCGGCGGAGGGCTACGCGCGCTCGACCGGCAAGGTCGGCTGCGTGCTGGTGACCTCCGGCCCCGGCGCCACCAACGCGGTGACCGGCCTGCTGGATGCGCTGTGCGACAGCATTCCGCTCGTCTGCCTGTCGGGCCAGGTGCCGACCCACCTGATCGGCAACGACGCCTTCCAGGAAGCCGACACCACCGGCATCACCCGTCCCTGCACCAAGCACAATTACCTGGTGAAGGACGTCGACAATCTGGCCCGCACCCTGCACGAGGCCTTCTATGTCGCGCGCAGCGGCCGGCCCGGCCCGGTGCTGGTCGATATCCCGAAGGACGTGCAGTTCGCCGACGGCACCTACGTCCCGCCGGCGGAGGTCAAGCACAAGACCTACCGTCCCCAGGTGAAGGCGGAGATCGCCCGCGTCGAAGAGGCGGTGGAACTGATCGCCAACGCCAAGCGGCCGGTCTTCTACACCGGTGGCGGCGTCATCAATGCCGGCCCCTTCGCCGCCAAGCTGCTGACCCAGTTCGTCAAGACCACCGGTTTCCCGATCACCTCCACCCTGATGGGCCTGGGCGCCTTCCCGGCGTCCGATAACCAGTGGCTGGGCATGGTCGGCATGCATGGCACGTACGAGGCGAACCTCGCCATGTACGAATGCGACGTCATGATCAACATCGGTGCCCGCTTCGACGACCGCGTGACCGGCAAGCTGTCCGCCTTCTCGCCGGGTTCCAAGAAGATCCACGTCGACATCGACCCCAGCTCGATCAACAAGAACGTGGCGGTCGACATCCCGATCGTCGGCGACTGCGGCGCCGTGCTGGAAGACATGCTGCGCATCTGGAAGGCGCGCGCCAAGTCGCCGGACAAGGCCGCGCTGAAGGAGTGGTGGGGCAAGGTCGAGGGCTGGCGCGCCCGCAACTGCCTGAACTACAACCGCACCGAATCGGTCATCAAGCCGCAGTATGCGCTGGAGCGCCTGCGCGAGGCCCTGCGCGGCAAGGACCACTACATCACGACGGAAGTCGGCCAGCACCAGATGTGGGCTGCCCAGTTCCTGCCCTTCGACCAGCCGAACCGCTGGATGACCTCGGGCGGTCTGGGCACCATGGGCTACGGCCTGCCGGCCGCCATCGGTGCCCAGCTTGCCCACCCCGACGCCATCGTGGTGGACGTGTCGGGCGAGGCGTCCTTCCTGATGAACATGCAGGAGATCGGCACCGCCGTGCAGTACCGCGCGCCGGTCAAGATCTTCATCCTGAACAACCAGTATATGGGCATGGTGCGCCAGTGGCAGGAACTGCTGCATGGCTCGCGCTATTCCCAGAGCTACTCCGAAGCCCTGCCGGACTTCGTGAAGCTGGCGGAGGCCTGGGGCTGCGTCGGCCTGCGCGCCACCACGGTGGCCGAGGTCGATCAGGTGATCGAGAAGATGCTGGCCGTCACCGACCGCCCCTGCATCGTCGACATCGCCGTCGACCAGAAGGAAAACTGCTTCCCGATGATTCCGGGCGGCAAGGCCCACAATGAAATCCTGTTCGGTCCGGACGACAGCCCGTCCGACGCCACGCCGGAAGACGGCATGGTGCTGGTCTGATCGGCTGACGACGAACGAACGGGGGAATGGGTCTCATGGAAAACGCGATCGAAAAGCACACCATCGCCGTGCTGGTGGACAACGAGCCGGGCGTCCTCGCCCGCGTCATCGGGCTGTTCTCCGGCCGCGGCTACAACATCGAAAGCCTGACGGTGGCGGAGGTGAACAACGCCGAGCACCTGTCGCGCATCACGCTGGTCACCTCCGGCACCCGGATGATCATCGAGCAGATCAAGGCGCAGCTCGGCCGGCTGGTTCCGGTCCACCGCGTCCACGACCTGACCGACGAGGGGCCGTCGGTGGAGCGCGAGCTGGCGCTGGTCAAGGTGGCCGGCACCGGCGACCGTCGGATCGAGGCGCTTCGCCTCGCCGACATCTTCCAGGCGAAGGTGGTCGACGCCACCCTGACCAGCTTCATCTTCGAACTGACCGGCACCACCGAGCAGGTCGACGACTTCGTCGGTCTGATGGGCCAGCTCGGCCTCGTGGAAGCCAGCCGCACCGGCGTGGTCGCCATGTCGAAGGGGCCGGCGGCGTTCTGAGGCTCCCCCCGAGAGTCTCTTCGAGCTCCATCGCCGTCCGGCCCGTTCTGGGTTAGGATGTTCCGCCGGCACGGCCGGACGGCGAGCAGCGGGGAACGGTCATGAAGATGCTGTCGGTGGAAGAGGCAAAGGACCAGCTTGGCGCACTGATCGAAGCCGCGAAGCGCGGCGAGGAGATCGTGCTGACCGAGAACGGCACCCCGGTGGCGCGGCTTTCTGCGACGGAGACGGATTCCGACGCAGTTTCCGAGGAGGAGCGCCGTAGGCAGGCAGGAGAGCGGTTGCTCCGGAAGCTGCGCAAGGGCTATGACCTGGGTGGCCGTGACTGGACCCGTGATGATTTGCACGAGCGCGGTTCCTTGCCATGAGTCGACCGTTGGTCAGCTTCGATACGAACATTCTGTTCTATGCGGCCGACCGGCGAGATCCCGCCAAATATGCAATCGCTCTGGATTTGCTGGAGAGAGCAGCGGTGGCAGGTTCCAGTGTCGTGATTGCGGGACAGGTGCTGTGCGAACTTTATGCGTCGCTGACCCGGAAGCGAATCCTGCCGCCGGGCGAGGCATTGGACTTGGTTCGCGATTACGAGCAGACCTTCGAGCGCCTTCCCGTTGCCACCGATGCCTTCCGGCGTGCATTCGGCGTAGTAGCCGCGCACGGCTTGCAAATCTGGGATGCGGTCCTATGGGCGAACGCCGATGCGTATGGCTGTAAGTACCTTGTGTCCGAAGATTTTCAGGGCGGACGGCGACTTGGCGGAGTCACTTTCCTGAACCCCTTCACCGCGGACGGACGGCTTTTGCTTGACGCGGCCTTGCCACCGATGGACTAATCCGCCCCGCGCACTAATCGCTTCGTTCAACACCCGGCTAGTGAAATTTAAGGAACCATCTCCATGCGCGTCTATTACGATCGTGATGCCGACGTCAACCTGATCAAGGGCAAGAAGGTCGTCATCGTCGGCTACGGCAGCCAGGGCCATGCCCACGCCCACAACCTGCGTGACAGCGGCGTGAAGGACGTGCGGATCGCGCTCCGCCCGGGTTCGGCCACCATCAAGAAGGCCGAGACCGCCGGCTTCACCGTGATGACCCCGGCCGAAGCCGCCGCCTGGGCCGACGTCGTGATGGTTCTGACCCCGGACGAGTTGCAGGCCGACCTGTACCGTGACGATCTGGCCCCGAACATGAAGCAGGGCGCCGCCCTGGCCTTCGCGCACGGCCTGAACGTCCACTTCAACCTGATCGAGCCGCGCGCCGACCTCGACGTGTTCATGATCGCGCCGAAGGGCCCCGGCCACACCGTGCGCAGCGAATACCAGCGTGGCGGCGGCGTGCCGTCGCTGGTCGCCGTGCACCAGAACGCCTCGGGCAACGCGCTGGACATCGCCCTGTCCTACGCTTCGGCCAATGGCGGCGGCCGCGCCGGCATCATCGAGACGACCTTCAAGGAAGAGTGCGAAACCGATCTGTTCGGTGAGCAGGCCGTGCTCTGCGGCGGCCTGACCGAGCTGATCCGCGCCGGTTACGAGACGCTGGTCGAGGCGGGCTACGCCCCCGAGATGGCCTACTTCGAGTGCCTGCACGAAGTGAAGCTGATCGTCGACCTGATGTACGAGGGCGGCATGGCCAACATGCGCTACTCGATCTCCAACACGGCCGAATACGGCGACTACCGCACCGGCCCGCGCATCATCACGCCCGAGACCAAGGCCGAGATGAAGCGCGTGCTGACCGACATCCAGGAAGGCCGCTTCGTCCGCGACTGGATGCTGGAATGCAAGGCCGGCCAGCCGTCCTTCAAGGCGATCCGTCGCCGCAACGCCGAGCACGAGATCGAGAAGGTCGGCGAGAAGCTGCGCGCCATGATGCCGTGGATCGCCGAGCGCCGTCTGGTCGACAAGTCGAAGAACTGATCCGGCGAACGCCGCATCGGTCTGTTGAGAAGCGCGTCCCTTCGGGGGCGCGCTTTTCATTTGGCGGCCAGATGCTCCGGTGCGATGCCGAAATTCGTGGCGAACTCTTTGCTGCCGGCATCGGTGATCGCCACCGCGCGGCTGTCAGGGATGCGGACGATCCAGCCGCGCTCCAGCGAACAGGTCAGCAGGGCCGCACCCAGCCGCCCGGCCAGATGGGGCCGCCGCTCGCTCCAGTCCAGGCAGACCCGGCAAAGCGGTCTGCGGTGCCCGCCCGCTTCGGGAATTGCGAGCCCCAGGCCGCCCAGGAAATCGCGGCCATCGTCCGTCACCAGGGCGCTGCCGTCGTCGAGGATCACGAACCCGCGCTCGTTCAGCGTGTCGGCCAATTTTGTGCCGAGCCGTCCAGCGAGATGGTCGTAGCAGGTGCGGGCGGTCCGCAATGCCTCGTCCTTCGGGCCGGGCGGACGGTGGCGCCGCGGGCCCACGGCTGCCACCGCCATCAGGCTTTCCATTGCCTGGGCGATGTCGGGGGAGGCCAGCCGGTAATAGCGGTGCCGGCCCTGTCGCTCCACTGCCAGCAATCCGGCCTCGCTCAATTTGGCGAGGTGGGCGCTGGTGGTCGGCGCTCCGACGCTGGCATGCCAGGACAATTCGCCGGCGGTCAGCGCCTGCCCGCCCATCAGGGCGGAGAGGATGTTTGCACGCGCCGGATCGCCGATCAGCGCGGCGATGGTGGCTATGCCGTTGGCGGAGGCGGTGGGGAAGGGCGGGCTGGTCATGTGCATCAGTTTAGGCCGCTTCGCCAGAACCGTCAGCCGCCGACGTTTCGTCCACGGCCGAAGCGTTCGCGGCGGTCTTCCAAGTGGCGGGCAGGCATGGTGGGCCGGAATGCAGCCCGACGGAGCCATCATGACCATCCTTCCCGCCCCCGATACCCTGGCTTGTCAGCCGAACCTGCATGTCGAGCTTGCCTTGCTGCTGGCCCTCGCCACCTTGTGGGGAGCGTCCTACAGCTTCATCCGCATCGGCGTGGAGACGATCCCGCCATTGACCTTCATCGCCGGCAGGACGCTGATCGCGGGAGCGATCCTGCTGGCGGTCATCCGCTGGCGGGGCCTTTCTCTGCCACGCGATCCGGCGCTGTGGCGCCGCTTCCTGGTTCAGGCCTGTCTGAACAGCGTCCTTCCCTTCACCCTGATCGCTTGGGCCGAACAGACGGTCGATGCCGGAACCGCCGTCATCCTCAACGCGACCACGCCGATTTTCGCGTTTCTCCTCACCCTTCTGTTCACCCGGCACGAGCCGTTGAGCATCCGGAAGGCGGTCGGCGTGCTCGCCGGTCTCGGTGGGACGGTTCTCATCATCGGGGTGGGGGCGGTGGATGGCATCGGCAGCGATCTGCTGGCACAAGGCGCGATTGTTCTCGCTACACTTTGCTATGCCGGCGCCGCCATCTTCGGCCGCGTGTTCAAAGGGCAGGACCCGGTCATGCCGGCCGCGGGAGCGCTGCTGTGCGGAGCCGCCCTCCTGTTGCCGGTCAGTCTGGCGGTCGACCGGCCTTGGACTCTGGCGCCATCCTGGGACTCGCTGCTCGCGCTCGTCGCCCTGTCGGTCTTCTCGACCGCGCTGGCCTTCGTTCTATATTTCCGTCTGGTTCAAACCCTGGGATCGGTGCCGACCACTGCGCAGGCCTATCTGCGGGTGCCCATCGGGGTCGGGATCGGGGCACTTCTGTTGGGCGAGGCGCTGGAGCCTAACATGCTGGCCGGCTGTGCCGCGGTGGTGATTGGCGTCGCAGCGATGAGCATCCCTGCCCGTCGGCGGGGTTGATCCCGGCGGAGCGATGTCAGCCCCGCGGTTCCGGCATTCCGCTCGGCGGCGGGGTTTCGGCGACGGCGGCGCGGCCGGGGTCGCGCTTCTGGGTTTCCAGCAGGATGTCGCGGGCGATGGGGGCCGCCGCGGTCGACCCGCCGCCGCCATGTTCGACGAAGACGGCGCAGGCGTAGCGCGGCGCCTGGATCGGTGCGAAGGCGACGAACAGGGCGTGGTCGCGCTCGCGCCAGGGAAGGTCCTCGTTCTTCTTCACGCCGGTGTTGCGCTCGGCCATGGTAATGCGGCGCACCTGGGCTGAACCGGTCTTGCCGGCCATCTCGTACCCGACCTCGGTGATGCGCGACTTGAAGGCGGTGCCGTTGGGGGCGTTGACCACCTCGGTCATGCCGCGCAGCACGATGTCGAGATTCTCCTTCTTCACGCCGATGCCGGGCCAGGCGGTCTGTTCGCCGCTGACGGTCTTGATCTGCTTGGTCAGGTGGGGCTTGACCGCATAGCCGCCATTGGCCAGCCGGCAAACCATCACCGCCAGTTGCAGCGGCGTCGTCAGCACATAGCCCTGGCCGATGGAGGCGACCAGCGTCTCGCCCATGTCCCAGCCCTTGCCCAACGTCGCCTTCTTCCAGGCGATGGAGGGGATCAGGCCGGCGCGTTCGTGCGGCAGGTCGATGCCGGTGCGGTGGCCCAGGCCGAAGCGGTTGGACATCTCGGCGATGCGGTCGATGCCGATCCGGCGCGACACGTCGTAGAAGAACACGTCGCAGGAATGGCGCAGCGCGCCGACGAAATCGACCGTGCCGTGCCCGCCACGTTTCCAGCAGTGGAAACGGTGGTCGCCCAGTTCAAGGTAGCCGGGACAGAACACCGTATGGCGGTTGCTGACCACCCCCGATTCCAGCGCCGCCAGTGCCGCCATCATCTTGAAGGTGGAGCCCGGCGGGTATTGGCCGACCACCGCCTTGTTGTTCAGCGGCGTCGCCGGATTGGACAGCAGCTCCTCCCACAGCTCGGCGCTGATGCCCATGGTGAACTGGTTGGGATCGTAGCTGGGGTGGGAGCACAGGGCGTAGATGCCGCCGGTGTGCACATCCATCACCACCGCCGAGGCGCTGACCTCCTGCGACAGCCTTTCCTGCACGAAGCGCTGCAGCGCCATGTCGATGGTCAGCTGGATTTCCCGGCCCGATTGCCCCTCGTCGCGGGAGAGTTCGCGGATGACGCGGCCGACCGCGTTGACTTCCAGCTGGCTGGTGCCGGCGGTGCCGCGCAGCACCTTCTCGTGAAACTTCTCGATGCCGGCCTTGCCGATGCGGAAACCGGGCAGGGACAGCACGGGATCGCTGTTGCCGCTCAGCTCCGCTTCCGATACGGCGCCGACATAGCCCAGGATATGGGCGGTCGCGTCCGCCTGCGGGTAATGCCGCAGCTCGCCCACCTCGATCGCCACGCCGGGCAGGTCGGGGGTGTTGGTCTCCAGCGTCGCCACCTGCTCCCAGGTCAGGTTCTCGCGCACGGTGACGGGCACGAAGCGGCGCTTGCGATGCAACTCGCGCAGCACGCGGCGGCGGTCGCCGTCGGTCAGCGGCACGATGCGGGAAATCTTGTCGAGCGTCTCCTGGATGTTGTGGGTGCGTTCCGACACCACGACGACGCGATAGTTCTGCTCGTTGACCGCCAGCGGCACGCCGAAGCGGTCGACGATGTTCCCGCGCGAAGGCGCGATCAGCCGCAGGCTGATGCGGTTCTCTTCCGCCAGCATGGTGTAACGGGCCGACTCGACGACCTGCAGGTAATACAGGCGACCGACCAGCGCGGACAGGCCGGCCAGCTTGATGCCGCCCAGCACCAGGGCGCGGCGCGCCAGCAGGCGGGAGCGGTCGGTGTCGCGATCGATTGAACTCATGAGGTCCGTCGGGGCCCTTTACCCGTTCAGGAACGCGCGGTGGACGCGGATCAGCAGCCAACCCACCGCAGGAAACACCGCCACCGTCAGCAGGCCCTGGAACAGCGCCGGCAGGATCGACAGCGCGGCGGCGTCCAGCACCGAGAAGGCCAGCCATTGCAGCAGCACGGCACCGGCCATCACCAGCGTGAAGCCGAACCACAGCAGGGCGAAGGTGCTGGCCAGGAACACCCGGCGCTGGTTCAGCACCGCCCATTGGGCGACGACCAGCAGCAGCGCATTCACGCCCAGCGGTCCGCCGACCAGGAAATCCTGCAGCAACCCGATCAGAAACGCCACCCCCGGACGCATCAGGTCAGGCCTGTGGATCGTCCAGTAATAGACCGAAACCAGCGTCAGGTTCGGCGCCACCGGGGCGTAGCCGGGCACCGGCACCGGGATCATGCCGACCAGCACCATCATCACCGTGACGGCGAAGGGCGCCAGATTGCGCCCGGTCTTGTCCACCTTCTGCCAGAAGGTCGCCGTCATATCGGCAATCCCCCGGCTGGCGGACCGTCCGTCCGGTTCACATCCACGTCCAGCTCACTTCGAGTCCGGCGACGGGTCCAGATCGGTACTCGGCAGGCCGAAATCCACCAGACGCAGATATTCGACGCGCGACAGATCGGCGCTGGGCAGGACACGGATGCCACGTTCGCTGACCGCGGTCACCACGCCGACCGGCAAGCCCGGCGGGAACAGGCCGCCGTCACCCGAGGTCACCACCCGCTCTCCCACCTGGATCGGCGAGTCGGGCGGCAGGTAGAGAAGCTTGGCCTGGTCGGAATTGTCGCCGGCCAGGATCGAGCGCTGGCGCGTGTTCGACAGGATCACCGGAATGCGGGCGTTGATGTCGGTCAGCAGCAGGACACGGGACGACCATTCGCCGACTTCGATCACCCGGCCGACCAGACCGGCGCCGGCCAGCGCCGCCTGTCCCTTGCGAACCCCGTCGCGCCGCCCGGCGGTGACCACCAGCGTGCGGACGAAGGAACTGCCGGGCGTGGCGATGACGCGGGCGGCGATATAGTTGACGGACGGCTCCGGGCGGACGCGCAGCAGGCTGCGCAGGCTGTTGTTCTCAGCCTCCAGCCGCAACGCCGCCTGCCGCCATTGCAGCAGCCGGGCGTTCTCGGCCTTAAGCCGCTGGTTCTCGTCGAAGGCGTTCTCAAGTTCCACCGCGGACTCGACCACGCGCGCCGCCGTCGCGGCGGGGCGGGAAATGGCGTCCAGGATGGGGGCGAAGGCATCGGTCACGCGTGCGCGGGCGCTGTCCACCGAAACGGACTCGATCTTTCCCACCATCATCAGCGCGACGGAGGCCAGAACAAGCAGAAGGAAGGAGAAACGCTGCGCGAGAGCCCGCAGAGGGGCGGCAAGGCGGATGACGGAGCCGGATGAGCGTGGCTTCACAGGAAATTCCCGTCCAGATACGCGGTCCGTCTCCGGTCCTCAGCAACCCGAAGAGGGGTGCGGGACCGGAGGCCTTCCAACCAGGGATACACCAATCAGTAGGCGCTGACCAAGACGTTTCGCAGCGTCTTCATCTCCTCCAGCGCGCGGCCGGTGCCGAGCGCCACGCAGGAGAGGGGATCGTCGGCGATCGACACCGGCAGGCCGGTGGCGTGGCGCAGGACGAAGTCCAGATTCCCCAGAAGCGCGCCGCCGCCGGTCAGGACGATGCCCTTGTCGACGATGTCGGCGGCCAGTTCCGGAGCGGTGTGCTCCAGCGCCACCTTCACCGCCTCGACGATGGCCGAAACGGGCTCGGCCAGCGACTCGGCGATCTGGCGTTCGGAGATGATCAGTTCCTTGGGCACGCCGTTCATCAGGTCGCGGCCCTTGATCTCCAGGATGCGGCCCTCACCGTCCTCGGGCGGACAGGCGGAACCGATCTCCTTCTTGATCCGCTCGGCGGAGCCTTCGCCGACCAGCAGATTGTGGCTGCGGCGGATGTAGCCGATGATGGCCTCGTCCATCTTGTCGCCGCCGACGCGCACCGACCGGGAATAGACGATGCCGCCCAGCGACAGCACGGCGACCTCGGTGGTGCCGCCGCCGATGTCGACGACCATCGAACCCGTCGGCTCCGTCACCGGCAGCCCGGCGCCGATCGCGGCGGCCATCGGCTCCTCGATCAGGAAGACGCGGCGGGCGCCGGCGGCCTCCGCCGATTCCTGGATCGCCCGGCGTTCCACCGCCGTCGAACCCGACGGCACGCAGATGATGACCTGCGGGCTGGCGAAGCTGCGGCGGTTGTGAACCTTGCGGATGAAATGCTTGATCATTTCCTCCGCAACTTCGAAATCAGCGATGACGCCGTCGCGAAGCGGCCGGATGGCCTGGATGTTTCCGGGCGTGCGGCCAAGCATCATCTTCGCCTCGTCACCGACGGCGAGGACCTGCTTCTTGCCGCGCACGTTGGCGATGGCGACGACGGACGGTTCGTTCAGGACGATGCCGCGGCCCTTGACATAGACCAGGGTGTTGGCCGTCCCCAGATCGATCGCCATGTCGGCGGACAGAACGCCGAGCAGTTTGGAGAGCATGGAGCTGACGAACTCTATCAAAGCGGTTGAGACGGCCGAGCCGGCGGACTGGCATAGCATGCCCGCCAACGGTTCCATAGTCGAATGCGCCCGCACGCTCAAGCGGAGAGTGCGCCCGGCAGCCCTGATACCTGCCGCGAAGACGGTCTCCGGAGGACCGGTGACCGCCGCGGCGCGGTGTCTGGTGATCGGGACATTGGCTGGTTAGGGTTAATATTCCGTCAACGGGCCGAAGCCCCGCGGTCAAACCCAATCCGATCCGCCGACAGCCCGGCAAGCCGGTGTGACCGTTGAAGTGTCTATCCCTGTCGATGAGGCGCTGCAATGGCCTTTTGCCGGCCCTTCCGCCCGGTTCAATGTTGATCCGTTGCGGATTTGGGGCCGGACTTCGCGGCAGGGGCGTGGTGCCCTTCCAGCCTGTCCATGCAGGCGAGCAGAACGCCGGAGATCACGAAGGTCATGTGGATGATGACCAGCCACATCAGCTCGTCGCGGGAGGTCTGCGACAGGTTCATGAAGGCCTTCAGCAGGTGAATGCCCGAAATGGCGACGATGGAGGCGATCAGTTTCAGCTTCAATCCGCCGAAATCGACCTTGCCCATCCAGTCGGGCCGGTCCTCGTGATTGGCGACGTCGATCTTGGAGACGAAGTTCTCGTAGCCGGCGAAGATCACCATCAGCAGAAGATTGCCGGCGAAGGACATGTCGATCAGCGTCAGCACGGCCAGCAGCACGTCCTTCTCGCTCATTTCCAGCACATGCGGGATGATATGCAGGATCTCCTGCGTGAACTTCACCAGCAAGGCGCCCAGCGAGACGACCAGCCCGAGATAGAAGGGGGCGAGCAGCCAGCGGCTGGCAAAGATGATCTGTTCAAAGCGGCGTTCGATCATGGCGGGTTCGGCACGTCGTTGAGTGAGGGAGAAAGCGCGGACTCCACACATGTGTCGCAATGCTGCGCCGCAAAATCAATCCGGCAGTTTCCGGGGTGCGCAAGGGGGGCGGGAACCGGCTTTGGTCATAGGGCCTGGGGTCATAGTGATTGTCATCGTACCGTAACGTCCGGGCGCTATGGTGAGGGCTTTGCACAAGACCGCCGGGAAGGGTTTGGCGACCATGAAGACCTCCGCTCCGCACATCGTGTCCGCGTTCGAGGACGCGCTGAAGCGGCTGAAATCCGCCATCGTGCAGATGGCCGGCGCTGCGGAGACGCAGATCGACCAGGCGCTGACCTGCCTGGCCCAGCGCAATCCCGAGCTTGCGCGGGAAATCGTGGAGTCGGATGCGCGACTCGACTCCTTCGAGCATGACATCGAAGCCCATTGCATGCGCCTGCTGGCCCTGCGCCAGCCGGTTGCCGACGATCTGCGCGAGGTGATCGCGGCGCTGAAGATCGCCGGCAATCTGGAGCGGATCGGCGACCATGCCGCCAACACCGCCAAGCGGGCCGTCGCCATCTTCAGCCTGCCCGACGCCGGATCGATGGCGGGGCTGCCGCAGCTCGGCCGGCTGGTGCGCGAGCGCCTCAGCGCGGTGATCGACGCCTATGTCGACAATGACGGCGAGGCGGCCCTGCGCATCTGGCGCACCGACGACGAGGTGGATGCCCTCTACACCAGCCTTGTTGCGGAGGTGGAACGGTCAGCATTGGCGGCGCCGGACCAGTTCACGGCGCACATGCACCTGATGATGATCGCCAAGAACCTGGAGCGCATCGGCGACCACGCCACCAACATCGCCGAGGTCGTCTATTTCGTCAGTACCGGCGAGGCCCTGCTGGACGAGCGTCCGAAGGCCGACCATTCCTATGACCCGGTGAGCTGAACGGCGCCGCGCCGCAAGGCATAAGGCCATCGTGCGGCGCGTCACCGCGCCTATGGGGGATGGTAATTCCGTCGCGGAGCGATCACGTTATCGAAACGATGCTTCCGTCGCCCGCACACGAGACAAATCCCACCTGATGACCGACGACCTGATCCGCCTCTATGCCGCCATCCTCGACCGCAAGCAGATGGATCCGGCGCACTCCAAGACCGCGCGGCTGATCGCCGCCGGCCCGAAGAAGATCGCCAAGAAGGTGGGCGAGGAGGCGGTCGAGGTCGCGCTGGACGCCATGAACGAGGATCGCCAGGGCGTCATCAACGAAAGCGCCGACCTGCTGTACAACCTGTCGGTCCTGTGGGCGACGCTGAACATCCACCCGGATGACGTCTTCGCCGAAATCCGCCGCCGCGAGGCGCTCTACGGCATCGCCGAAAAGCTGCCGAAGACGGCGGCGGAGCGCTGACGCCGGCACTCAAGCCACCCCAAGTCCCTGCAGCAACGGCAAGCGCCGCTGCACGAAGGCCGCGTGCCGGCGCGCCAGTTCCGCGCGGTTGGCGTCGTCTCCCTCGCAACGCTCACCGTCCCGGCCCAGCACGATGCCGTCGGCCGACAGGTGTTGCCAGGCGAAGGCAGCCGGCTCCACGCCTTGCCGTGCGGCCAGGAGGAACAGAGCCTCGATCCGCGATACCGGCACGCCGGCGCCCAGAAGGGGCGAGGCGAGCTGCCCCGGCGTGTCGCCGAAGCGGTGGCGCTCCAGCACGGCGGCATTGAAGCGGTCGCTTGAGGTCTTCCGTTCGGCAAACCCGTCATCCGGCATCACCGGTGCGGCCAGCGACAGGCTGGCCAGCAGCACCAGCGCGCGCAGCACCGCCTCTTCCCCCTGCGCCGCCAGGGCCGGCAATGCCAGCAGCGCGTCGAGGCTCTGCGGCCCCTCGGCCAGCGCTTCCGCCAGCGGCTGGTAGAGCGCCCGCGGGAAGGGCAGGCGGCCGATGGGGGTGGACGCGACCTCCGGCAGGTCGTCGGCGGCCACCAGGAGCGTGAAACGGGTCTCACCCAGAAGGGCGCGCCGCTCAGTTGGACCCAGCCGTTCGCCGCCCTTCACGAACAGGTCGCGGCGGAAACTGCGGTTGGTCATCACGTCGCGCAGGGTTTCCGCCTGGGCGGGGTCGCGCGCCTCGGCCGCCAGCGCCTGCTGGGCGGGGGAGAGAGTGAGGTCGTCCAACTGCTCCATCGGCACGGCGGCGCCGGCGAATTCCAGCTTCGCGCCGGCCAGCTCGCGCGCCACGTCGGCATGGTAGAAGGCGGTCCAGTCGCCGTTGAGATATTCGTGGGCGATGTAGTTCGGTGATTTGTGGCGAAGCTGCTCGATCCGCTCCGCCACGCCCTCGGTGTTGGCGAACCAGCCGCCGCCCTGCGCCGCCATCCGCGCGGCGAACTCCACCGCACGGGCGATGCGGTCGGGCAGGGGGCCGTCTCCTTCGGCGCAGCGCTCCACCAGCAGGCGACGCAGCGGCATGTGGGCGAGCGTGCCGGGCAGGGCGTTGTAGCTGACGAAGACGACACCGCCGGGCGCCAGCCGGCGGCGCAGCGTATCCAGCAGGATCGCGCGGTTCTCCGCGCTTACCCAGGACCAGACGCCGTGCAGGGCGACGGCGTCCAGTATCGGCCCGTCGCGGCGTGCATATTCGGCAAAGCTCTCCTCCAGGAAATCGGCGTTGGTCAGACCGGCATCGGCGGCCAGCCGGCGGACGCCGGCGATGTGGGAGGGGTTGAAGTCCATCGCCTCGAACCGCGCAGCCGGGTGGGCGCCGGCCAGCAGCGCGCTGGTCAGCCCATGGCCGCAGCCGGGCTCCGCCATGGTGAAGCTGCCACGGCGCAACGCCTCGGGCGGGCGCCAGCCGCGCAGCGTCAGCGCGAAGCGGAGCAGGGCGGGCGACCAGTCGCGATAGATGGCGCGGATATAGTCGATGCCGCCGACATAGCCTTCGGTCCAGCCGCCCATCCCCGATCTCCCGTTCCGATGTCCCGTTTCGACAGCGCCGGTGTAGCCGCCGGGGCGCGAGTCCGGCCACCGAAAAGCACGCGCTAAAAAATTCACATGGGGTGCGATTTTGCTATCGACAGGCCAAAAGCCCTTCGCTATAAACCGCGCCACACCGGCCGGGACAACGGCTTGGCCGGCGCGATGAACAGTAGGCTCGTTTCGGCGAAGTTCACCGCATCAAGAGATGGG
>NZ_VTTM01000002.1:588589-1161930 GCF_008364795.1 Azospirillum oryzae
GGGCGCATAGCTCAGTTGGTAGAGCAGCTGACTCTTAATCAGCGGGTCCAAGGTTCGAGTCCTTGTGCGCCCACCATCTCTTGAACATTTCCTACGGATGGGCGCATAGCTCAGTTGGTAGAGCAGCTGACTCTTAATCAGCGGGTCCAAGGTTCGAGTCCTTGTGCGCCCACCATCCATAAGGGGCTGGAACCGAGCAGGTTCCGGCCCCTTTCCATTTCCGGGGTTCTGTTGGGGGGCGGGATACCCCCTCCTCACCCCTCGGCCTGCGCCAGGAAATCCGCGGTCACCCGGTCCATCGTCGCCAGATGGGTGTGGAACCAGTCGGGGAAGTGCTCGGTCACATACAGGCGGGCGCGGGCCTCATTGCCCTCCTCCAGTTCGGCTTCCATGGTTGCGACCACCTTCAGGACGCGGGCGTGCTCGTCCTTGTGGCAATGCAGGGCGAAAAAGCCGTGCTGGGTCATCAGCGCGTTCTCGCGGGCGAAATGCTCGCGCAGATGCTTGGCGAAGGCGGCGAAGGGGGCCTGAAGCTGGCCGGCCGGCGCGTCGCAGGCCGCCTGAAGCAGGGCGACCGAATCGACATGGTCGCGGTCCATGACCTCATAGCCGAGCATGGGGACATTGGCAGTAGGGGCGGCAGTAGCGGCGGCGGCGGGGGCGGCGGGCGTGGTGGTCGCAAGCATGATGTTCGCTTCCAAAAAAGATGGCCTTCGGAGACGACGCTCCGAAGGCCACCATACCCGCACGCCGGTCAGGGTTTCTTGACGGCGGTCAAGACACCCGAATCGTCAGCTTTTCGCCTCGCCGGCCTCAAGCTCGTCGATGAAGCCGCGGATGACGCCGAGCCCTTTCTGCCAGAAGGCGGGGTCGGAGGCGTCGAGGCCGAAGGGGGCCAGCAGCTCCTTGTGGCGCAGCGTGCCGCCGGCCGACAGCATGGCCAGATACTTCTCGGCGAAGCCCTGCTCGGCATCCTGATAGACCGCGTAGAGCGAGTTGACTAGGCAGTCGCCGAACGCATAGGCGTAGACGTAGAAGGGCGAGTGGATGAAGTGGGGGATGTAGGACCAGTAATGCCGGTATCCCTCGTCGAAACGCAACGCCGGGCCCAGGCTTTCGATCTGCACCGCCATCCAGATTTCGCCGATCCGTTCCGGCGTCAGTTCGCCTTCGCGCCGTTCGGTGTGGACACGGCGTTCGAAATCGAAGAAGGCGATCTGGCGAACCACCGTGTTCAGCATGTCCTCGACCTTGCCGGCCAGCATGATGCGGCGGCGCTTCGGGTCGGACTCCGCCGCCAGCAGGGCGCGGAAGGTCAGCATCTCGCCGAACACCGACGCGGTTTCCGCCAGCGTCAGCGGAGTATCGGACAGGAAGTGACCTTGGCGGCCGGCCAGGATCTGGTGGACACCATGCCCCAGCTCATGGGCCAGCGTCATCACGTCGCGCGTCTTGCCCTGGTAATTGACCAGCAGATAGGGATGGACGCTGGGCACGGTCGGGTGGGCGAAGGCGCCCGGTGCCTTGCCGGGACGGACCGGGGCGTCGATCCAGGGGTTGTCGAAGAAGCGTTTTCCCAGGCTGGCGAGGTCGGGAGAGAAGCGGCCATAGGCGCCCAGCACGATGTCGCGCGCCTCGTCCCAGGGGATGCTGCGGTCGGCATCTTCCGGCAGGGGGGCGTTGCGGTCCCAGTAATCCAGATGGTCCTGGCCGAACCATTTCGCCTTCATCGCGTAATAGCGGTGCGACAGCTCCGGATAGGCGCCCTTGACGGCGGAGACCAGCGCGTCGACGACTTCATCCTCGACCCGGTTTGACAGGTTGCGGGCGGAGGTCGGCGTCGGATAGTTGCGCCAGTCGTCCTCGATCTCCTTGTCCTTGGCCAGCGTGTTGGTGATCAGCGAGAACAGCCGCGCATTCTCGCCCAGCACCTTGCCCACCGCTTCGCCGGCCTCGCGGCGGACGGCGGGGTTGCGGTCGGACAGGCGGTTCAGCGCCTCCGCACAGGTGAGGTCCTTGCCGCCCATGGGGAAGCGCAGGCTGGCGATGGTCTCGTCGAACAGGCGGTTCCAGGCGGCGCGGCCGACCACGTGCTTTTCGTGCAGCAGCCGCTCGATCTCGTCGGACAGCTGGTGGTCGCGGTAAAGGCGGACGTCGCGCAGCCACGGCTCGTAATGGCGCAGTGCCGCCGAAGCCTTCTGCTTGGCCGCCAGATCCTTTTCGTCCAGCCGGTTGATCTCCAGCGTGAAGAAGATCAGGTGGGCGGAGATGTCGTTCACCCGCTCCTGCGCCGACTGGTAGAATTTGGCGATGGCCGGGTCGATCATGTTGCCGTTGTAGACCAGCCCGGCATAGGACATGACGCGCGACAGCGTCTCGTCGATATCCTCATATGTGTGGATCGCCGCAGCCAGATCGTCGCCGTTCAGCGCCGCCAGCTTGCCGGCATAGCGCTCCCGGAAGGCCTTGCACTCCCGCTCCATCCGGTCGAGGTCGGCCTTCAGCTCCGGCGACTCGGTGCCGGGATAGAGGTCGCTCAGGTCCCAGGTGGGAAGCGCACCCAGATCGGGGGTGTCGTTTGCGGCCGTGGCGGCGCTGCTGGTCATCGAGTCCCTCCAGAGATTGGTTGGATCCATATAAGCGCGCACTCGGCGCGGGCAAAGCCTTCATCAGGCGGGCGGGCATCAGGCGGGCGGGCTTCCTGCCACGCCGCCGATGGGTTGCAGGGCTCGCCGTCCGGCATTCAGGACCGCGCGCGACAGCTCGGCCAGCGCGGTGCCGGCGATGCGGCTCTGTTGCCAATGCAGCGGCACGTCCAGCGGCCGGTCTGGCACCAGCTCCACCAGACGGCCGGCCGCCAGATGGTCGGCCACCAGCGGGTCGGGGTTCATCCCCCATCCCAGCCCGGCCAGCGCCCCGTCGACGAAGGCGTGGGTGGAGGGCAGCCAATGGGTGGGCGGGGTGGGCACCGGCGCCGACCCGTGATCGCTCAGCACCAGACGCAGCCACTGCGCCTGCAGCTGGTCCTTGCGGTTGAAGGTCAGGCAGGGTGCGGTGGCGAGGTTTTCAGCCGTCACCCCGTCGGCGAAATGGCGGCGCAGATACTCCGGGCTGGCGGTGGCGCGGTAGCGGAGTGCGCCGAGCGGATGGCTGTTGCAGCCGGGGACCGGCGTCGCGCTGGCGGTGACGGCGGCCAGCACCTCGCCCTTGCGCAGCCATTCGGCGCTGTGGTCCTGGTCGTCCAGCACCAGATCGAACAGGCAGCCGGGCGTTTCCGCCATCGCCGCGGCCATCGCCGCGACGAACCATGTGGCGAGGCTGTCGGCATTCACCGCGATTCGCAAGGTGACCGGACCATCCGCCGGGCTCAGCCCCGGCAGGGTGCCGCGCAGTTCGCTTTCCAGCAGCGCCACCTGCTCCACATGCTGACACAGGCGCTGGCCGGCGGCGGTGCCGGTGCAGGGCTGGCCGCGCACGACCAGGATGGCGCCCAGCCGCTCCTCCAGCAGCTTCACCCGCTGCGACACCGCCGATGGGGTGACGTTCAACTGCCGGGCGGCTCGCTCGAAGCTGCCGGTGCGGATCACGGCGGCCAGCGCCATCAGCAGCGGATAATCCAGCATGATTTAGCTCTGCTTAATCGCGGCAAGAAGGATTAAGTACGGCAAAGGAGCGCGAGGTGGTAGCGGATTGACATCCGCCGACTCCGGAGCCGCCGCGATGACCGACCTTTCCCCCGCCGCCCTGATGCCTGCCTTCCTGCCGGGCCTGTTCCTGGGTTTCAGCCTGATCGTCGCCATCGGGGCGCAGAACGCCTTCGTGCTGCGTCAGGGCCTGCGCAACGAGCATGTGCTGGTGATCTGCGCCACCTGTGCGCTGTCCGACGCCGTGCTGATCCTGGCGGGGGTGAGCGGATTCGCCACCGTCGCGGCGCGCTGGCCCTGGCTGGAACCGTTGATGCGCTATGCCGGCGCTGCCTTCCTGCTGGTCTATGGCCTGCGCAGTGCACGGTCGGCATGGGCCGGCGGCAGCGGGCTGAACCCGGCCGATCGCGAGCCGGGCGGGCTGTTGCCTGCACTGCTGACCTGTCTGGCGCTGACCTGGCTGAACCCGCATGTCTATCTGGACACGGTGGTGCTGCTCGGCTCCGTCTCCGCCCGCTTCGCCGAGGCAAGGGGCGCCTTCGCGCTTGGGGCGATGACGGCCTCCTTCCTGTTCTTCTTCGCGCTCGGCTATGGCGCCCGGCTGCTGCGCCCTCTGTTCGCCCGGCCCGCCGCCTGGCGGGTGATGGACGGCGTCATCGCCCTGGTGATGTGGGCGATCGCGGCGGGCCTGCTGATCGGTTAGGAGCGGGCGAACAAGGCGTCGTCCTCACAGAACAGCAGGGACCGGTGCAGCGCCGTTCCGGCGATCGTGCCGGCGCCGACGGCCAGCGCCACCGATCCCGCCGCCCGTGCCGCATCGCCGCAGGCGAAGACGCCGGGGATGCTGGTTTCCTGCATCGCATCGACACGGATATGAGTGCCGAGCGGCCCGTCTTCGGTCGCACACCCGAGCTGTGCGGCCAGCGGGCTTGCAACGCGGCTTCGCGGCAGCACGAACAGTCCGGCGAAAGGCAGTGTGCGCCCGTCGGCGAGCGAGACCTCCGGTGGATCCCCGTCGATCCCGCTGATGAGCGCGGTCTCGACGCTCACCCCGCGCCGCGCCAGATGGGCCGACTGATCGGCGTCGGGTTCGAACGCCGCGTTCAGGAGCAGTGTCGTCGGCCCCCAATCCGGCAGCATCAGCGCGTGGTGCATGGATTGCCCGGACACGGCGACGACACCGATACGGCCTTGCATCAGCTCATAGCCGTGGCAGTAGGGACAATGGAAGACGGAACGTCCCCAACGTTCCGCCAGACCGGGAATCGCCGGCAGTTCGTCGACCACACCGACGGCGATCAGCAGCCGGCGCCCTCTGTAGGCGATGCCGTCCTGGGCGGTGATTTGAAATCCCTCGCCCGTCCTGGCGGCCTCTCCGGCCCGACCGGTCATCCAGGTAACGGTCGGATAGCGTATCAACTGGTCGCGCGCTTCCGAGGCGATTTCTCCCGGCGGACGGCCATCCTGACCGAGGAAGCCATGCGAGTGGCTGGCGAAGCGGTTGCGCCGCAGTCCCTCATCCACCACCAGTACCCGGCGTCGGGCACGGGCCAGCTGCAGCGCGGCGGCGATGCCGGCATAGCTTCCGCCGACGATGATGGCGTCAAAGGTCGTCGTGTCGTTTCCGTTCATGTCTGTGCCTTTCCACGGATTGACCGGGTGCGTCGTTCGCGTCCGATCACGACACACGATAAGTTACATGAAAGGCCGCGGTCAATGTGCCATGTAACTTATGAAGTGGCCTGAGTTGACCGTCCGCCCGGCGTCACACCGAAGGAACCGATCACCGATGAGACAGGACAGCCGCCTTTCCCGCATGCTGCATGTGCTGATCCACATGGACCGGCATGACGGTGCGCTGACGTCGGAAGCGATCGCCGAGATGCTGAACACGAATCCGGTGGTCATCCGCCGGACAATGGCGGGGCTGCGCGAGGCCGGCCATGTGCGGTCGGAAAAGGGCCATGGCGGCGGGTGGCGGCTGGCACGGCCACTCGACGGGATCACCCTGCTGGACATTCACCGCGCATTGGGGGAACCGGGGATCTTCGCCATCGGTCCAACGGCGGACGAGCCGAGTTGCCTGGTGGAGCAGGCCGTCAATGCCGCCCTCGACGGGGCATTGCGTGAGGCGGAGGCGGTGCTTGTCCGCCATCTCGGCCAAGTGACGCTCGCCGATCTCGCGGCAGATTTCGATCGGCGCATGAGGGCACTGGGGAAGTGCTGAGCGCGGAGTCTAGCCCGCTTTGGGCGTCTCCCCCTCCTGCGCCCGCCGGATCGCCGCTTCCACGCATTGCAGATGCAGCTTCTTGCGGGCGAGCTGGCGGGCGCGGCGCTCCTCCAGGTCGGTGGTCGCCATCGCCTCGATGATGCAGCCGCGCCAGCCGTTGGCGTCCAGGGCGCGGGCGACCTCGGCATAGCCGAAATAGCCCTTGTCCGGCTGTTCCCAGGGCGCACGGAAATCGGCACGGCGCAGGACGAAGCGGTTGGACTGGCTGCCGCCGCCCAGATTGGTGAGACGGGCCACGATCAGGCGCTCGCCGTTGCCGTGAACGACGGTCAGGATCGGGCGAATCCCGGTGATGGGTGGATCGACGGCCATGTTCCATGCATAACGGTCCAGGGGCGTCCTGACCAGAGCGTCGCTGATCGCACTGCCGACGCTCCATCCCGCGCCCGAATGGAGAATCGCCCATGCGTCTCTTCAACCGCCCCGGCCTGCGTCATGGTCCCGGCCTGTCGTCCGCCGTCCTTTCGCTCCTTCTGCTGACCGGCCCTGCCGCGGCCCAGCTGGCGCCCGCGCCAGCGGCGTCGCCGACGGTGTGCGAGGCCTATGCGGCCGGCGCGATGATCGAGGCGCAATTGTTCTTCGGACGCAACATCGGCAACGAGCTTGGCGTCAGCGATCGCGAATGGACCGACTTTCTCGACCGGGAGGTGACGCCGCGCTTTCCCAACGGGCTGACCGTTGTCGACGCCTCCGGCCACTGGCGCGACATCCAGACCGGCCATCTGGTGCGGGAGCCCAGCAAAATCCTCACGCTGCTGGCCGATGGCGACCCGGCGACGCTACGGCTGATCCACGAAATCGTCGATCTGTACAAGGACCGCTTCCACCAACAGTCGGTCGGTCTGGCCATCCGGCCGGTGTGCGTTTCCTTCTGAAGCGGCAGGGCTATTCCAATTCCCGGAACTTCGTTTCACGAATGGGGAATGCGACAGCTCGCCGCACCCCCGACCTTCAGACATTTGCCTGCACTTATGCTTTTGTCGCAGATTGTGGAGGCTGCGTAGCGGATCGTTTCGCGGCCAAGAGGAAATACGCACCGAATAGTACTAAAATAGAACGAGGGACGCCCTGCCATGAGCGCGATCGCCAGCACCGCCACTGCCGAGCTTTTCGACCAGATGCATGCCCGCTCCTTGTCGGACCCGGCCGGGTTCTGGGGAGAGGCGGCGAAGGACATCTCCTGGTACAAGCCATGGGACAAGGTGCTGGACGACAGCAACGCGCCCTTCTACCGCTGGTTCACCGGCGGGGAGCTGAACACCTGCTACAACGCGGTGGACCGCCATGTGGAAGGCGGGCGCGGTGCCCAGGCCGCGATCATCTATGACAGCCCGGTCACCCAAACCGTCCAGACCATCACCTATGCCGAGTTGCAGGAGCAGGTCGCCCGCTTCGCCGGCGCGCTGCGCGCCCAGGGTGTGGAGAAGGGCGACCGCGTCCTCCTCTACATGCCGATGATCCCGCAGTCGCTGGTCGCCATGCTGGCCTGCGCCCGTCTGGGCGCGGTGCATTCGGTGGTGTTCGGCGGCTTCGCCCCGCACGAGCTGGCGACCCGCATCGACGACGCCAAGCCAAAGGCCATCGTTTCGGCCTCCTGCGGCATCGAGCCGAACCGCGTCGTCAAGTACAAGCCGATGCTGGACGCCGCCATCGAGCAGTCGGCCCACAAGCCGGCCAGCGTCATCGTCTGGCAGCGCCCGCAGGAAACCGCCTCGCTGATCGAAGGCCGCGACGTCGACTGGGCCGAAGCGGTGGCGAAGGCCGAACCGGCGGAATGCGTACCCGTCAAGGCGACCGACCCGCTCTACATCCTCTACACCTCCGGCACGACCGGCCAGCCCAAGGGCGTGGTTCGCGACAACGGCGGCCATGCGGTGGCCCTGCGCTGGACCATGACCAACATCTACAACGTCAAGCCGGGCGAGGTGTATTGGGCGGCGTCGGACGTGGGCTGGGTCGTCGGCCACTCCTACATCGTCTATGCGCCGCTGCTGACCGGCTGCACCACCGTGGTGTTCGAGGGCAAGCCGGTCGGCACCCCCGATCCGGGCACCTTCTGGCGCGTGATCGAGCAGCACAAGGTCGGCACGCTGTTCACCGCCCCCACCGCCTTCCGCGCCATCAAGCGCGAGGATCCGGACGCCAATTACCTGAAGAAGTACGACCTGTCGCACTTCCGCGCCTTGTTCCTGGCCGGCGAGCGCTCCGACCCCGACACGCTGCATTGGGCCGAGGACAATCTGCACGTCCCGGTGATCGACCACTGGTGGCAGACCGAGACCGGCTGGGCGATCTCCGGCAACCCGCTGGGAGTCCACCTGTTCCCGATCAAGTACGGTTCCGCCACCCGGCCGATGCCGGGCTGGGACGTGCGGGTGCTGAACGCCGAACTGAAGGAGGTTCCGCGCGGCGACATCGGCGCCATCTGCGTCAAGCTGCCGCTGCCTCCGGGCACGCTGCCGACGCTGTGGAACGCCGACGAGCGCTTCAAGAAGTCCTACCTTGCCGATTACCCCGGCTATTACCAGACCGGCGATGCCGGCTTCATCGACGATGACGGCTATGTCTATGTCATGGCCCGCACCGACGACATCATCAACGTCGCCGGCCACCGCCTGTCGACAGGCGCCATGGAAGAGGTGCTGTCGAGCCACAAGGACGTCGCCGAATGCGCGGTGATCGGCGTGGCCGACGACCTGAAGGGGCAGGTGCCGCTGGGCTTCGTCTGCCTGAAGGCCGGCGTCACCCGTCCGCATGAGGAGATCGTCAAGGAGGTCGTCCAGCTGGTGCGCGAGCAGATCGGCCCGGTCGCCGACTTCAAGCGCGCCCTGGTGGTCGACCGGTTGCCGAAGACGCGGTCGGGCAAGATCCTGCGCGGCACCATGCAGAAGATCGCCGACAGCCAGGACTACAAGATGCCGGCGACCATCGACGATCCGGGCATCCTGCCGGAGATCGCCGACGCGCTGAAGACGCTAGGCTACGCCAAGGCGAGCAATACGCCGGCCTGACGCGCCAAAAGGGAAAGGGCGGCCTTCGGGCCGCCCTTCTTCATTTCGGGACCGGGATCAGCATGAGACGACCGACAGGTTTTCCGGCTCCTCGCTGCCGAGGTCGAGCAAGGGCAGGAAACTCGCGGGCTCCTGCGCGCCGGACAGCGCATAGCGGCGATTGAAGATATAGCAGGGCACCGCCTGCAGCCCCATCTGGCGGGCCAGCGTATCGGCGGCAAGGACCGACGCCGATTCGGCATCGGTGAACAACTGGCGCCGTGTCTCGACGAAGTCCATTCCCAGACCGGCAGCGACACTGGCCAGCGCGTCCGGATCGCCGATGTCCACGCCCTCGACGAAATAGGCGGCGAACAACGCATCGGCCATGGCGTTGCCCAGCCCCAGGCGGCCGGCGATGCGGACCAGGCGGTGCGCGTCGAAGCTGTTGGGCGTGCGCTGGATGCGGTCGAGCGCCAGCGGCAATCCGTCGCGCGCCGCCGTATCCTCCACCACCCGGTGAATCTGCCGGGCCCGCTCCGCCCCGCCGAACTTTGCGGCGAGATAGTCGTCGCGCGACATCCCGCCGCGCGGCATGTCCGGATTCAGCTGGAACGGCTGCCAACGGATTTCCGGGCGCAGGTTCGGCCGCTGCATCAGCGCCCGGTCGAGCCGGCGCTTGCCGATGTAGCACCAGGGGCAGATCAGGTCGGCGAAGGTTTCGATCAGCATGCCGCCACTATCCGCGCCTCTTCCAAATGGAGCAACCGCTTCTTCCGTCTCATCCCGCGGGCCGGAAGGGACCCGCAACCGTTTGTTAACCGAGTTGGCCCAACAGTCCTGAATAGTTCCGCCGATACTTGCAAGGTCGGCGGACACATCCCGGTGGGCGATTCCCGATGAGCAATTCCTATGTCGACGGCAAGGTGCGCGAAGCGATCCTGGCGGCCAAGGGCAGCCGGATGAATGCGCAGAAGATCCTGATGGCCTGGGCCGTCGAGGATCCCGACCTGCTGCGCGGCATCGCCCAGCCCTTCCTGAAGGCCATCGCCGCCGCCGCCATCGAACGCGCCGGCCGTCCGGCCAGCAGCCGGCCGGCCGCGCGTTCGGCCGCCGCCGGTGGTGCGGGGGGCGGGCGTCCGTCGGCCTCCGGCCTCAGCCGCGATGCGCTTGAGAATCTGCTGAACCAGCTGGGCCGGGAGCCGGACGAACAGCCGGCTCCGCAGCGCGCAACGCCTGCCGGCAAATCCGCGCCTGCGGGGAAGGGCGCCACCATTCACAATGCACCGGCCGGCGGGCCGAATCATGAGAAGGCGATGATGGCGATCGCCAAGGCCTTCGTCGCCAAGAAGGTGCGCTGACGCCTTACGACCCGTTGTTGGCCGTATAGGGCGTGGCGTCGTCGAACCAGCTCCGCTTGCGCGGCAGCGTCCGGATGTCCGGCGGCGGACTGGCCAGCGCGGTGTTGCCGTTGCGGTAGGGATCCGGGATGTGGTGGCATTCGACGTCGGCCAGCGTGCGGTAGCAATAAAGCCGCGACCGGTCGACCTCGACCTTGTCAGGGCAATAATCGCCGTCCTTCTCGAAGCTGAGGATCGAGCAATCGCGCCCGGTGGCCGCCGACACGATATGGTCGCCGATGGTCTTCTTGGTCGCATTCAGCGTCACGACATCGGCACCCGCCGCGGCCAGCCCGAGCGGGGAGGTGCAGCCGGTCAGCGCCCACGCCGAAATCGCCAGCGACAGGACAAGCCGGGCCCGCCTGGACCCCGTTCGCGCCGCATCCCTACCTGCGCCCACCATCCTGCGATTCCTCTTGCCAAGCCCTCTTGTCTAGCAGGGGCCACCCGATCCTGCACATTGCGCGTGCCCCCGGTTAACGACCGGTGAATTCACCGATGAGGCGTGCCTCAACGAAGCAGGGTGCAGATGCGCGCCCGGCATAGCACGACGACGAAGGCGTCCTTATCCTCTGTGCAGCCGACCTTGAAGGTCGTCGATCCTTCCCGCCCGACGGTGTAGCGAAGCACCTCGACCTTCGCCGGCGTGCAGTTGCCCATCGACTTGGCGATCTCCTTCGCTTCGGCCTGGGCGGCCGACACGTTGGCAGCCGCCATGGCGGGGCCCGCCGCCGCGAAAACGGCGACGGCCGGAAGAGCGGCGACAAAGTGGAAGAGGGGCGAATCGCGGAACGTCATGGCCGAACTATCGCACGGGGTAGGGCGGTTCCGGAAGGGCTGC
This sequence comes from Azospirillum oryzae, assembly GCF_008364795.1. Taxonomy (GTDB): domain Bacteria; phylum Pseudomonadota; class Alphaproteobacteria; order Azospirillales; family Azospirillaceae; genus Azospirillum; species Azospirillum oryzae. The sequence continues at coordinate 599,755 of NZ_VTTM01000002.1, forward strand.
CTCCGAAATGTCGCAGCGATGCGAATCCCGCCGCGCAGGAATGACGAAGCTGCTATTCTCGCCCGGAAATGCAAACGGGAGGGCGCCTCGCCACCCGTTGCCTGATCTGGGTGGGGAAACGCATGACCTTGAACGAACGGCGGCTCGGCGACCGCATCCTTGCCGCGCTGGAGCTGGCGCTGGAACAGAAGCATCTCGACGTTGCCGAACATCTGGCCCGCGCGCTGGAAGAGACGCTGACCCGCTTCGGCGGACCGGATGCGGTCGACCACCGCGAACTGTCCGCCGGCATGCTGCAGGCGTTCGACCGGCTGGAGGCCCTGCGTCGCGATGCCCACCGTCTGCCCTGAGCGGGCGGGTGGGACATCCCGATGCCGCCGGCTGCACCTTCAACGAATTTTTTGCAATTTGGTGATTGACAGGCGGCGGCCGGGGCGACTACAAACCGCCCACCGAACGACGGGGGCCTTCAACGGTTCCGGTGAAAAACACTAAGCGGTTCAAGCCTTTGGCTCAGTGACGGCGTGGTGTTCTGAAACAAGTCGCTCTGCGCGGGTGTAGCTCAGTTGGTTAGAGCGCCGGCCTGTCACGCCGGAGGCCGCGGGTTCAAGTCCCGTCACTCGCGCCACTTCCTTTTTCAAATTGCGCGTAACGCGCCAGTATGTGCAAAGGACTCGCAAACCGCGGGTCCTTTTTCGCATGCGTATTGTCTTTCCTTTTCCCCGTTTTAAAAACGTGGTATTACCAAGCTCTCGCGCGGGGACCGGCTTGTCCTTCCGCGTGGTGAAAAGCGATTCAAAGCGCTTTCCTTGCCCACGGTCTCGGCATATATTCCGGCCCGTCTGATGGGCTAATCCAAGGCATGGCTGCCACGGCTTTGCGCTTCCGCCGATTTCCCGGCCGGAACGGCGCCCGTGGTCGTGGGCTTATGGGAGGAACGCGGTGTCGACTCCGCTGATCATTGAGTATCTTCCGATCCTGGTGTTTCTGCTGATCGGCATCGCGCTGGCGGCGGTGATGGTTGGGGCATCCTACGTCATCAGCCCGAAGAACCCGGACGCCGAGAAGGTCTCCCCCTACGAATGCGGCTTCGAGCCGTTCGAGGACGCGCGCACCAAGTTCGACGTGCGGTTCTACCTGGTCTCGATCCTGTTCATCATCTTCGACCTGGAAGTCGCCTTCCTGTTCCCGTGGGCGGTTGCGCTCGGCGACATCGGGCTGTTCGGCTTCTGGTCGATGATGCTGTTCCTGGGCATCCTGACCATCGGCTTCATTTATGAGTGGAAGAAAGGAGCTCTGGAATGGGAGTAGAGGTCGCCAAGCCGCTGGCGCCGATTCCGCCCGGACCGGAACAGGACGCCTACATCCGCGCGGTCTCGGACGAGATCCAGGACAAGGGCTTCGTGCTGGCGAAGTACGAGGATCTGCTGGCCTGGGCCCGGACCGGCTCGCTGTGGCCGATGACCTTCGGTCTGGCCTGCTGCGCGGTGGAGATGATCCACGCCTACATGAGCCGGTATGACCTGGACCGTTTCGGCGTGATTCCGCGTCCCAGCCCGCGCCAGTCCGACTGCATGATCGTCGCCGGCACCCTGACCAACAAGATGGCCCCGGCGCTCCGCAAGGTCTACGACCAGATGCCGGAGCCGCGCTGGGTCATCTCGATGGGCTCCTGCGCAAACGGCGGCGGCTACTACCACTATTCCTACGCGGTGGTGCGTGGCTGCGACCGGATCGTGCCGGTGGACATCTATGTGCCCGGCTGCCCGCCGACGGCGGAGGCGCTGATTTACGGCATCCTCCAACTCCAGAAGAAGATCAAGCGCGGCAACCGCATCGCCCGCTGATCCCAGCGGACCGGACCGGCCGGGGCCGACAAGGCTCCGGACCCGCGGACGGAAGAGAAGCGCGCTGAAGACAAGTAGGAAGGCAGGGTCCCACCCATGTCCGAACAGGCGTTGAAGGAACTCGGGGACGTCATCGCCGCCAAGATCGGCGGCGACGTCCTGAAGGTCGAGGTGAGGCTCGGCGAATTGATGGTGACGGTCAAACGGCCGGCCATCCTGGCGGTGCTGACCGCGCTGCGCGACGACCCGGCCACCCGGTTCGAGCAGCTGACCGACATCACCGCGGTCGATTACCCGGACCGCGCGGAGCGGTTCGAGGTCGTCTACCAGCTGCTCAGCTACACCCACAACCGGCGCATGCGCGTGAAGCTGGCCACCGACGAGGACACGCCCGTCCCGTCGGCCGTTGCCGTCTTCAGCGCCGCGAACTGGTTCGAGCGCGAGGTGTGGGACCTGTTCGGCATCTTCTTCGAGAACCATCCGGACCTGCGCCGCATCCTCACCGACTACGGGTTCGAGGGTCACCCCTTCCGCAAGGACTTCCCGCTGACCGGCTACGTCGAAGCCCGCTACGACGAGGACCAGAAGCGCGTGATCTACGAGCCGGTCCGTCTGACCCAGGATTTCCGCGCCTTCGACTTCCTCAGCCCGTGGGAAGGCATGACCAACGTCATGCTGCCCGGCGATGAGAAGGCGGCCCTCCAGGACGGGAGCAAGAAGCCGTGAGCATGACCGTTTCGACCGAATCGGCGACCGGCGTCGTCTCGACTGGTCCGGCTATGACTGGTCTGGGCGGGGCGATCAGCGCCTCCGGTCCGGAGACCAAGACGCAGATCAAGCCCTACACGATGAATTTCGGGCCGCAGCACCCGGCCGCCCACGGCGTGCTCCGTCTGGTGATGGAGCTGAACGGCGAGGTGGTGGAGCGTTGCGATCCGCACATCGGCCTGCTGCACCGCGGCACCGAAAAGCTGATCGAGTACAAGACCTACATCCAGGCCGTGCCGTATTTCGACCGTCTGGACTATGTCAGCCCGATGTGCATGGAGCACGCCTATGTACTCGGCATCGAGAACCTGCTGCAGATCAAGGCGCCGCTGCGTGCCCAGTACATCCGCGTGCTGTTCTCGGAAATCACGCGCATCCTGAACCATATCCTGTCGATCACGACCGGTGCGCTGGACGTCGGCGCGATCACCCCGGCGCTGTGGGGCTTCGAGGAACGCGAAATCCTCATGGAGTTCTACGAGCGCGTGTCGGGTGCCCGCCTGCACGCCAACTATTTCCGGCCCGGCGGCGTCGCCTGGGACATCCCGGACGGCCTGCTGGACGACATCTGGGCCTTCACCGAGCGTTTTCCGAAGTTCATGGACGACCTCGAAGGCCTGCTGACCGAGAACCGCATCTTCAAGCAGCGCACGGTCGACATCGGCATCGTCACCAAGGAGCAGGCGCTCGACTGGGCCTTCACCGGCCCGATGCTGCGCGGCTCCGGCGTCGCCTGGGACCTGCGCAAGTCGCAGCCCTACGAGGTCTATGACCGCATGGAGTTCGACGTCCCGGTCGGCCTGACCGGCGACTGCTGGGCGCGCTATCTGGTCCGCATGGAGGAGATGAAGCAGTCGCTGCGCATCATCCGCCAGTGCTGCAAGGAGATGCCGGCCGGTCCCTACAAGATCGAGGACCGCAAGGTGTCCCCGCCGCCGCGCGGCGAGATGAAGCGCTCGATGGAAGCGCTGATCCACCACTTCAAGCTCTTCACCGAGGGCTTCCACGTTCCCGCCGGCGAGACCTACACCGCCATCGAGGCGCCCAAGGGCGAGTTCGGCGTGTATCTGGTGTCCGACGGCACCAACAAGCCCTACCGCTGTAAGATCCGCGCGCCGGGCTTCGCCCATCTTCAGGGCCTGGACTTCATGTCGAAGGGTCACATGCTGGCCGACGCCGTCGCCAACATCGCCTCGATGGACATCGTTTTCGGAGAAATCGATCGATGAGCGCGCCCGCTTCCGATCACGGCCACGCCGAGCCGACCAGCTTCACCTTCACTCCGGAGAACCTGGAGCTGGCGAAGCGAATCATCGCCAAGTACCCGCAGGGCAAGCAGGCCAGCGCCTGCATGCCGCTGCTGGACGTGGCCCAGCGCCAGAACGGCGGCTGGCTGCCGCGCGTCGCCATGGACGCCGTTGCCGACCTGCTGGGCATGCCGCGCATCCGCGTGTACGAGGTCGCGACCTTCTACACGATGTACAACAAGAATCCGGTCGGCAAGCACCACATCCAGGTGTGCACCACCACCCCCTGCTGGCTGCGCGGGTCGGACGACATCGTCCACACCTGCAAGAAGAAGCTCGGCATCGAGGTGGGCGAGACCACGGCCGACGGCCAGTTCACGCTGGGCGAGGTCGAGTGCTCGGGCGCCTGCGTCAACGCGCCGGTTGTGCAGATCGGCGACGATTACTACGAAGACGTGGCCCCGGAGCATATGGAGCACATCCTCGACGCGTTGGCGCGCGGCGAGACGCCCAAGCCCGGTTCGCAGATCGGCCGTCAGTCCTCGGAGCCGGTCGGCGGCCCGACGACGCTGAAGGCCTTTACCACCGCGCAAGCGGACGATTGAGGGGGAGGGGACAGCGATGCTTCGCGATGAGGACCGCATCTTCACCAACCTCTACGGCTACCAGGACTTCGGTCTCGAGGCGGCCCGCAAGCGCGGTGATTGGGACAACACGGCGTCCTTCCTGGCAAACGGCCGGGACTGGATCATCGATCAGGTGAAGGAATCGGGGCTGCGCGGCCGCGGCGGCGCCGGCTTCTCGACCGGCATGAAGTGGTCCTTCATGCCGAAGAACGTGACCGACAAGCCCGTCTACCTTGTCATCAACGCCGACGAGGGCGAGCCCGGCACCTGCAAGGACCGCGACATCCTGCGCCACGATCCGCACAAGCTGATCGAAGGCTGCCTGATCGCCGGTTTCGCCATCGGTGCCAGTGCCTGCTACATCTACATCCGCGGCGAGTTCTACAACGAGGGCTCCAACGTCCAGCGCGCGATCGACGAGGCGTATGCGGCGGGGCTGATCGGCAAGAACGCCTGCGGCACCGGCTATAGCTACGACGTCTACATCCACCGGGGTGCGGGCGCGTATATCTGTGGCGAGGAAACCGCGCTCATCGAGTCGATCGAGGGCAAGAAGGGGCAGCCGCGCAACAAGCCGCCGTTCCCCGCCCAGGCCGGTCTCTATTCCTGCCCGACCACGGTGAACAACGTCGAATCCATCGCGGTTGTTCCCACCATCCTGCGTCGCGGCGCTTCCTGGTTCGCCGGCCTCGGCCGTCCGAAGAACTCGGGCACCAAGCTCTTCTGCATCTCCGGGCACGTCAACAATCCGTGCAACGTGGAAGAGGAGATGGGCATCCCGCTGAAGGAACTGATCGAGAAGCATGCCGGCGGCGTGCGCGGCGGCTGGGACAACCTTCTGGGCATCATCCCCGGCGGTTCGTCGGTCCCGGTCCTGCCGAAGTCGATCTGCGACACCGTCCTGATGGATTTCGACAGCCTGCGCGAAGTGCAGTCGGGCCTCGGCACCGCCGCGGTGATCGTGATGGACAAGTCCACCGACATCGTGAAGGCCATCGCCCGCCTGTCGCAGTTCTATGCGCATGAATCCTGCGGCCAGTGCACGCCGTGCCGCGAAGGCACCGGCTGGATGAGCCGCGTCATGCAGCGCATGGTCACCGGCAACGCGCGCATGGAAGAGATCGACATGCTGCTGCAGGTCACCAAGCAGGTCGAAGGCCACACCATCTGCGCGCTCGGCGACGCTGCCGCCTGGCCGATCCAGGGCCTGTTCCGCCACTTCCGCCCGGAAGTGGAACGGCGCATCCAGGCCTACCGCAACAGCGCCCCGCTGGCGGCCGAGTAAGGAGTTCCCGTTCCCATGCCGAAACTGACCATCGACGGGATCGAGATCGAGGTCGAGCCGGGCACCTCGATCCTCCAGGCTTGCGAGCAGCTGGGGATCGAGATTCCGCGCTTCTGCTACCATGAGCGCCTCAGCGTGCCGGCCAACTGCCGCATGTGCCTGGTGGAGATGGAGCGCGCGCCCAAGCCGGTCGCGTCCTGCGCCATGCCCTGCGGCGACGGAATGGTCGTCCGCACCAACAGCGAGACCGTCCTGAAGGCCCGCAAGGGCGTCATGGAGTTCCTGCTGATCAACCACCCGCTGGATTGCCCGATCTGCGATCAGGGCGGCGAGTGCGATCTGCAGGACCAGGCCATGGCCTATGGCTTCGACCGCGGCCGCTACGGCGAGAACAAGCGGGCGGTCAAGGACAAGTATATGGGTCCGGTCATCAAGACCATCATGACCCGTTGCATCCACTGCACCCGCTGCATCCGCTTCATCAACGAAGTGGCCGGTGTTCCCGATGTCGGCGCCGTCTATCGCGGCGAGCACATGGAGATCACCACCTTCGTCGAAAAGGCGATCGGCTCGGAGCTGTCGGGCAACCTCGCCGACGTCTGCCCGGTGGGTGCGCTGACCCACAAGCCCTATGCCTTCACGGCCCGTCCGTGGGAACTGCGCAAGACCGAAACCATCGACGTCCTCGACGCCGTCGGCTCGAACATCCGCGTCGACGCCCGTGGCGCCGAAGTGATGCGCGTCCTGCCGCGCGTCAACGACGACATCAACGAGGAGTGGCTGAACGACAAGAGCCGCTACTCCTACGACGGTCTGAAGCGCCAGCGCCTCGACCGCCCCTACATCCGCCAGAACGGCAAGCTGGTCCCGGCCAGCTGGGCCGAGGCCTTCACGGCCATCGCGGCGCGCCTGAAGGGCCTGTCCGGCAACCGCATCGCCGCCATCGCCGGCGATCTGGTCGATGTCGAGGCTCAGTTCGCGTTGAAGGAACTGCTGTCGCGGCTCGGCTCGGCCAACCTGGATTGCCGCCAGGACGGTGCGCGGTTCGACACCTCGGTGCGCGCCGGCTACCTGTTCAACTCGGGCATCGCCGGCATCGAGAAGGCCGACGTCATCCTGCTGGTCGGCACCAACCCGCGCTGGGAAGGCACGCTGGTCAACGCCCGCATCCGCAAGCGTTATCTGGCCGGCGGCGTAACCATCGCCTCGATCGGCGAGCAGCGTGACCTGACCTATCCCTACAGCGTGATCGGCTCCGGTCCGGACACGCTGCAGCAGCTGGTCGACGGCAGCCACCCGTTCTCCGAGACGCTGCGCGCCGCCAAGAACCCGATGATCATCGTCGGCATGGGCGCCTTCCAGCGCGCCGACGGTCTCGCGGTCCAGGCCGCCGCCCGTCTGGTCGGCGAGGCCTACGGCATGTTCCGCGACGACTGGAACGGCTTCAACGTCCTGCACACCGCTGCGGCGCGTGTCGGCGGCATCGAGGCCGGCTTCCTGCCGGGCGAAGGTGGTCGCGACACCCACGGCATCCTCGACGGCGCGTCGAAGGGCGAAATCGACTTCGTCTACCTGCTGGGCGCCGACGAGATCGACATGGCCAAGCTCGGCAATGCCTTCGTCGTGTACCAGGGCCACCATGGCGATGCCGGCGCCCACCGCGCCGACATCATCCTGCCGGGCGCCGCCTACACCGAGAAGAACGCGGTCTACGTCAACACCGAGGGCCGTCCGCAGCTCGCCCGCCTCGCGGTCTTCCCGCCCGGCGAGGCTCGCGAGGACTGGAAGATCGTCCGCGCCCTGTCGGAAGTCCTGGGCACCACGCTGCCCTTCGACACCCATGGCCAGCTGCGCCAGCGGCTGATGGCGGCGAACCCGATCTTCGGTGCGGTGGGCGAGATGACCCCGGCCAGCTGGGCGCCGTTCGGCGCGCAGGGACCGGTCGACGCCGCCCCCTTCGTGACGCCGATCACCAACTTCTACATGACCGACCCGATCAGCCGGGCCTCGGTGACGATGGCCAACTGCACGGAAGCGCTGGTGGGCCCTGCTCAGGAGAGGACTGGCACCCATGGCTGAGTTCTGGAGCGGCTTCCTCCTGCCGCTGATCATTATGGTTCTGGAGATCCTGGCGATCACCGTGCCGCTGCTGGTGGCCGTCGCCTTCATGACCTATGCCGAGCGCAAGATCATGGGCGCGATGCAGCTGCGCCAGGGCCCGGCGATCGTCGGTCCCTTCGGCCTGATGCAGCCCTTCGCCGACGGCCTGAAGCTGTTCGCCAAGGAGCAGATCCTGCCGGAAGGCGCCAACCGCGTCGTGTTCTACATCGCGCCGATGCTGACCTTCTTCCTGGCGCTGATCGCCTGGGCGGTCATCCCGTTCGACTACGGGGTGGTGCTGTCCAACATCAACGTCGGCGTGCTGTACCTGTTCGCGATCTCCTCGCTGGGCGTGTACGGCATCGTGATGGCCGGCTGGGCCTCGAACTCGCGCTATGCCTTCCTCGGTGCGCTCCGCTCCGCGGCGCAGATGGTGTCCTACGAGGTCTCGATGGGCCTCATCATCATCACCGTGCTGCTGTGTGTCGGTTCGCTGAACCTGACCGACATCGTGCGGGCCCAGGAGACGGTCTGGTTCTGTATCCCGCTGCTGCCGATGTTCGTGATGTTCTTCATCTCGGCGCTCGCGGAAACCAACCGCGCCCCCTTCGACCTGCCGGAAGGCGAGTCGGAACTGGTTGCCGGCTTCATGGTCGAGTACAGCTCGGCTCCCTTCGCGCTCTTCTTCCTTGGCGAATACGCCAACATGATCCTGATGAGCGCGATGACGAGCATCCTGTTCCTCGGCGGCTGGCTGCCCCCGCTGCCCTTCGCGCCATTCACCTGGGTGCCGGGCATCGTGTGGTTCGCCCTGAAGATCGCGTTCTGCCTGTTCACCTATGTCTGGGTTCGCGCCACCGTGCCGCGCTACCGCTACGACCAGCTGATGCGGCTGGGTTGGAAGGTCTTCCTGCCCCTGTCGCTGTTCTGGGTCGTTCTGACCGCCGGCGTCCTGGTGACCTTCGGCTGGCTGCCGAAGTAAGCGACGGCGAAAGCCGGCAACCGAACCCACCATCGACATGTCGATTTGAGTGCCGGCGAGCCGCCCGACCAATGGGCGGCCACCGGCGAGGAAGGAGACGAAGAGGCCATGGCGTTCCTCGACCGCGCGGCGCGCAGCCTGTTCCTGACCGAGCTGCTGGGCGGCATGGCGCTGACCTTGCGCTACATGTTCAAGCCCAAGGTCACGATCAACTACCCCTATGAGAAGGGCCCCATCAGCTCCCGCTTCCGCGGCGAGCATGTGCTCCGCCGTTATGCGAACGGCGAGGAGCGCTGCATCGCGTGCAAGCTGTGCGAAGCGGTGTGCCCGGCTCTCGCCATCACCATCGAGGCCGAACCGCGTGACGACGGCAGCCGCCGCACGACGCGCTACGACATCGACATGACCAAGTGCATCTACTGCGGCCTGTGCCAGGAAGCCTGCCCGGTCGATGCGGTGGTCATGGGGCCGAACTTCGAGTTCTCCACCGAATCCCGTGAAGAGCTCTTCTACAACAAGCAGAAGCTGCTGGCGAACGGCGACCGCTGGGAGGCGGAAATCGCCCAGAACCTCGCGGCCGAGGCTCCTTACCGGTAAGCGGAAGCGAGAAAAACGATGATACTCCAAGGCATCGCCTTCTACGTGTTCGCCGCGCTGCTGGTGGCCTCCGGTGTGATGGTCATCTCGGCGCGGAACCCCGTTCATTCTGTCCTTTTCCTGATCCTCGCCTTTTTCCAGGCAGCCGGTCTTTGCCTTCTGATGGGGGCAGAGTTCATCGCGATGATCCTCGTCATCGTCTATGTCGGCGCCGTCGCCGTGCTGTTCCTGTTCGTGGTCATGATGCTCGACATCAACTTCCGCGAGCTGCGCAAGGGTGCGATGGAAGCGCTGCCGCTGGGTGCGCTGGTGGGGCTGATCCTGCTGGCCGAACTGGCCGCCGTGCTCGGCGGCTGGATCGTGGCTCCCAACGTGGCGGCCATCGCCGGTGCGCCGACCCCGGCCTTCGATCAGGTGTCGAACACCCAGGCGCTGGGCCGGCTGATGTACACGCAGTACGTCTACCTGTTCCAGGCGTCGGGCATCGTCCTGCTGATCGCCATGATCGGCGCGATCGTCCTGACGCTGCGGCACCGTCCGGGCGTGCGCAAACAGAATGTCGGCGCTCAGATTTCCCGTCGCCGGGAAGACGTGGTCGTCATTCGCAAGGTTACGACCGGGGAGGGCGTGTGATCATGGAGATCGGTCTCGGACATTACCTGACGGTCTCGGCAATCATCTTCACGCTGGGTGTGCTGGGCATCTTCCTGAACCGGAAGAACGTCATCATCATCCTGATGTCGATCGAGATGATGCTGCTGGCGGTGAACCTGAACCTCGTCGCCTTCTCGACCTTCCTGCACGATCTGGTCGGCCAGATCTTCGCCATGATCATCCTGACCGTCGCCGCCGCCGAGGCGGCCATCGGCCTCGCCATCCTGGTGGTCTACTTCCGCAACCGCGGCTCGATCCGAGTCGAAGACATCAACATGATGAAGGGCTGAGGCGGCGCCATGGAAGTGCTAGTCGTATTCCTTCCGCTCCTGGCGTTCCTCGTCGCCGGATCGATCGCGCTGTTCGGCGGGCCGAAGGCCGAGCCGGCAGCCGCGGGTCACGGAAGCCACGGTCATGACCATGACGATCACGGGCACGCCCGGATCGCCCATGCCCATGACGATCATGCCCACCACATCTCGCACGACGAGCTGGACCACGCGCACGACGACGCCCACGACGACCACCATGTCGTCGCCGGTCCGCCGACCGTGGGCGACCGCGTCTCGCAGTTCGTGACCGCGGGCGCCGTCATCGTCTCGGCGATCCTCTCCTGGATCCTGTTCTTCGACGTCGCCGTGCACGGCAATCCGCGCACGATCGAGCTGATGACCTGGATCCAGAGCGGCACGCTGGACGTGAAGTGGGCGCTGCGCGTCGACCAACTCACCGCGGTGATGCTGATCGTTGTCAACACCGTCTCGGCCTGCGTGCACGTCTATTCCATCGGCTACATGGCCGAGGACCCGCAGAAGCCGCGTTTCATGGGCTACCTGTCGCTGTTCACCTTCGCCATGCTGATGCTGGTGACGGCCGACAATCTGGTCCAGCTGTTCTTCGGCTGGGAGGGCGTCGGTCTGGCTTCCTACCTGCTGATCAACTTCTGGTACGAGAAGCCCTCGGCCAACGCCGCCGCCATGAAGGCCTTCCTGGTCAACCGCGTCGGCGACTTCGGCTTCGCGCTCGGCATCTTCGCGATCTTCGTGCTGACGGGTTCGGTCCAGTTCGACACGATCTTCGCCAAGGCTCCGACGCTGACCGGTCAGACGCTGCATTTCCTCAGCTGGGACTTCAACGGCCTGACCATCGCCTGCCTGCTGCTGTTCATGGGCGCGATGGGCAAGTCGGCGCAGCTCGGCCTGCACACCTGGCTGCCGGACGCGATGGAAGGCCCGACCCCGGTGTCGGCGCTCATCCACGCGGCCACCATGGTCACCGCCGGCGTCTTCATGGTCTGCCGCCTGTCGCCCGTCTTCGAATACGCCCCGACGGCGCTCGAGGTGGTGACGGTGGTCGGCGGCCTGACCGCCTTCGTCGCGGCGACCATCGGCTTCACACAGTTCGACATCAAGCGCGTCATCGCCTATTCGACGATGTCGCAGCTCGGCTACATGTTCTTCGCCGCCGGCGTCTCGGCCTACGGCGCGGCCATGTTCCACCTGTTCACGCACGCCTTCTTCAAGGCCCTGCTGTTCCTCGGTGCCGGCTCGGTCATCCATGCCCTGCACCATGAGCAGGACATGCGGAAGATGGGCGGCGTCTGGCGCAAGATTCCCTTCACCTATGCGGTGATGTGGATCGGCAATCTGGCGCTCGCCGGTCTGCCCTTCTTCGCCGGCTACTATTCCAAGGACATGATCCTGGAGGCGGCCTTCGCCTCAGGCAGCGGGGTCGGGCGCTTCGCCTTCGCCCTGGGTATTGCTGCTGCTCTGCTGACCGCCTTCTATTCCTGGCGCCTGCTGTTCATGACCTTCCACGGCACGCCGCGGATGGACAAGGAAGTGTACGACCACGCTCACGAATCCCCCGTTGTCATGCTGATCCCGCTGGCGGTCCTGACGCTTGGCGCACTGTTCGCCGGCTTCGGTTTCCACCAGTGGTTCATCGGCCACGACCGGATGGAGTTCTGGGGCAAGGCCATCATGACCCTGCACGAGCATGACGCCATCGAGGCCGCGCACCATCACACCCCGGGCTGGGTCGCCATCGCCCCGCTGGTGGTCGGCCTGATCGGTATCGCCATGGCCTATATCGGCTATGTGATGATGCCCCGGCTGCCGGGCCGGATCGCCTCCACCTTCCGCGGCATCCACCAGTTCCTCTACAACAAGTGGTATTTCGACGAGCTGTACGACGCGCTGTTCACCCGTCCGGCCAAGGCCCTGGGCTACGGCCTGTGGAAGTCGGGCGACGGGGCGGTGATCGACGGCGTGGGTCCGGACGGCATCGCCGCCGCCACCCGCGACGTCGCGGCACGCGCCAGCCGGCTGCAGTCGGGGTACGTCTATCACTACGCCTTTGCCATGGTGATCGGGGTCGTCCTGCTCGTCGCCTGGCTGTCGGTCTTCGGCTGAGCGGTTTCGAAGGAGAACAACAACAATGGCTAGCTGGCCGATCCTGTCGTTCGCGACCTTCCTGCCGCTCGTGGGCGTCGCGCTGATCCTGCTGTTCTGCCGGGGCAATTCCCCGGACGTGCTGCGGAACGTGCGGTACATCTCGCTGTGGACGACCCTCGTCACCTTCGTCCTGACCCTGCTGGTCTGGGCCAACTTCGATCCGCGCAATCCCGGCTACCAGATGGTCGAGAAGGCGGGCTGGATCCCCGAGTTCGGCATCAACTACCACATGGGGGTCGACGGCATTTCCGTGCTGTTCGTCGTCCTCGCCGGCTTCCTGATGCCGCTGTGCATCCTGGCGAGCTGGGAGTCGGTGCAGGTCCGCCTGAAGGAATACATGATCGCATTCCTCGCGCTGGAAACCCTGATGATCGGGATGTTCTGCGCGCTGGACTTCGTTCTGTTCTACATGTTCTTCGAAGGCGTCCTGATCCCGATGTTCCTGATCATCGGCATCTGGGGCGGTCCGCGCCGCGTCTATGCCGCCTTCAAGTTCTTCCTCTACACGCTGCTCGGCTCGGTCCTGATGCTGCTGGCGATCCTGGCCATGTATTATGTGGCCGGCACCACCGACATCCCGACCATCACCGCCACCCAGTTCCCGCGCAACATGCAGCTGTGGCTGTGGCTGGCCTTCTTCGCCTCGTTCGCGGTGAAGGTGCCGATGTGGCCGGTCCACACCTGGCTGCCGGATGCCCACGTCGAGGCGCCGACCGCCGGTTCGGTGATCCTGGCCGGCGTGCTGCTGAAGATGGGCGGGTACGGCTTCCTGCGCTTCAACATTCCGATCCTGCCGGAAGCGACCGAGTATTTCGCGCCGCTGATCTACACCCTGTCGGTCGTCGCCGTGATCTACACCTCGCTGGTCGCTCTCGCCCAGGAGGACATGAAGAAGCTGATCGCCTACTCGTCGGTCGCCCACATGGGCTTCGTCACCATCGGCATGTTCGCGCTGAACCAGCAGGGCATCGAGGGTTCGGTGTTCCAGATGCTGTCCCACGGCGTGGTGTCGGGTGCGCTGTTCCTGTGCGTCGGCGTCGTCTATGACCGGTTGCACACCCGCGAGATCGCCCGTTACGGCGGCCTCGTGAAGAACATGCCGAAATACGCGGTGGTCTTCCTGTTCATGACCATGGCCTCTGTCGGCCTGCCGGGCACTGCCGGCTTCGTCGGCGAGTTCCTGGTGCTGATGGGCGTCTTCCGCGACAACACCTGGGTCGCCGCCCTCGCCGCCACCGGCATGGTTCTCGGCGCCGCCTATGCGCTGTGGCTGTACCGCCGCGTTGTCTACGGCAAGCTGACCAAGCCGGACGTCAAGGCGATGTTCGACATAACCCCGCGCGAAATCGCGGTGTTCGTGCCGCTGATCGTTGTCGTCCTGTGGATGGGCGTCTATCCCAGCAGCTTCCTGAACGTCACCTCGGCGTCGGTCGAGCAGCTGATCCAGACCTACCAGACCAAGCTGGCCGCGTCGCACGCCGCGTCCGGTGTCTCGGTCGCCGCTCGGTAAGGGGTTCTTCGACATGACCGCAGTGTTTCCCGACATCTGGCCGGCCCTGCCGGAGATCTTCCTGGCACTCTCGGGCGTCGCCCTGCTGATGCTGGGCGTGTTCCGCGGCGACGGTTTCACCCGTCCCGTCTCCTACCTGGCGATCGTCTGCATGCTGCTCGCCGCCGTCCTGGCGATGGGCTATGGCAGCGGCCGCGTCGTCACCTTCAACGGCATGTTCGTGATGGATGCCTTCGGCGTCTTCATGAAGGTGCTGGTGCTGGTGTCTGCGGCCTTCGCGGTCATCCTCTCGCTCGGCTTCAACGAGCGGGAGCAGATGGCCCGCTTCGAGTTCCCGGTGCTGATGCTGTTCGCCACGCTCGGCATGCTGATGATGATTTCGGCAAACGATTTCATCTCGCTGTATGTCGGCCTGGAGACGCAGAGCCTGGCGCTCTACGTCATCGCGGCCTTCCGCCGCGACAGCGGCAAGTCATCGGAAGCCGGCCTGAAGTATTTCGTCCTCGGCTCGCTCTCTTCGGGCATGCTGCTGTACGGCGCCTCGCTGGTCTACGGCTTCGCCGGCACGACTTCGTTCGACAAGGTGGCGGCGCTGTTCGCCGGCGGCGCGCATGTGTCGCCGGGGCTGGTGATTGGTCTGGTGTTCGTGATGGCCGGTCTGGCCTTCAAGATCTCGGCCGCTCCCTTCCACATGTGGACGCCGGACGTGTATGAGGGTGCGCCGACCCCGGTGACCGCCTTCTTCGCGGCGGCGCCGAAGGTGGCGGCCATCGCCCTGCTGACCCGCGTGGTGATGGAGCCGTTCGGCCACCTCGCCGCCCAGTGGCATCAGGTGCTGGTGGCAACCGCCATCCTGTCGATGGTGATCGGTTCCTTCGTCGCCATCATGCAGACCAACATCAAGCGCCTGATGGCCTACAGTTCCATCGGCCATGTCGGTTACGCGCTGGTCGGCCTGACCACCGGGACCCAGGACGGCGTGCGCGGCGTGCTGATCTACATGGCGCTCTACATCGCCATGAACATCGGTGCCTTTGCCGTCATCCTCAGCATGAAGGCCAAGGGCCGGATGCTGGAGGAGATCAAGGACTTCTCCGGCCTGTCCAAGACCAATCCGATGCTGGCCGCGACCATGGCGATCTTCATGTTCTCCATGGCCGGCATCCCGCCGATGGCGGGCTTCTTCGGCAAGCTCTATGTCTTCCTGGCCGCCGTCGCCGCGCAGGAATACACGCTGGCCGTTGTTGGTGTGCTGACCAGCGTCGTGGGTGCCTTCTACTATCTGCGCATCATCAAGATCATGTATTTCGATGAGCCCGCAGTGGTGGTCGACAAGGTCGACGACGACGGCATGACCGGCGTCCTGGTGCTGACCAGCCTGTTCACCCTGCTGTTCTTCGTCGCTCCGGCGCCGATCCTGAACGGTGCGGCTGCTGCCGCCGCGGCGCTGTTCGCCGGGTGACATCCGACCGATGACGTTATCGCTCGAAGCGGAGGCGGCGCGTCTGCGCCTGCCTCCGGGCTTCCAGGTCAAGGCCTTCGACTCCGTCGGCAGTACGAACGACGAAGCGAAGGCCTTGTCGCGTTCCGGGGCGCCCGAGGGCACAATCGTCTGGGCGCGCCGGCAGGACAGCGGCCGTGGACGCCGTGGTCGCGCCTGGACTTCCCCCGAGGGCAACCTCTACAGCACGACCATCCTGCGGCCCGGCCTGCCACCGGCGGAGGCGGCGCAGATCTCCTTCGTCGCGGCGCTCGCCATCGCGGAAACAGCCGAGTCGGTCCTGCCTGACCCGATCGGCGTTCGATGCAAATGGCCCAACGACGTTCTGGTGCATGACCGCAAGCTGTCGGGCATCCTGCTCGAGTCGGAACCGGCAGCCGACGGCAGGATCGCCTGGGTGGTGCTGGGGGTCGGCATCAACCTGCGGCATTTTCCCGCGACCGCCGATTACGGCGCCACCTCCCTGACCGCCGAGGGCGCTCCGCCGATGGGGCCGGGGGCGCTGCTCGAGGTCTATGCGGAGCATCTGGCCACTTGGTATGGCCGTTGGCGCGCCCATGGTTTCGCGCCCGTGCGCGAGGCGTGGCTGGCGCGGGCCAAGGGGTTGGGAGGGCCGATCCTGGTCAGGCTGGCCGATCGGACGATCCCCGGGACTTTCGCCGATCTGGACAGCGACGGCGTTCTGTTGCTTGATCCAACGGACGGAGGGCCGCGGCAGCGGATCGCCGCCGGCGATGTGTTCTTTGCCCCGCCTCCAGCGGGCTGAGTTCGCCAGCCGAGTTCAAACGTCCATCGCCTTCAGGACCTTGCCATGCTGCTTGCCATCGACGCCGGAAACACGAATGTGGTGTTCGCCATCTATGACGGCGACCGCCAGCGCGGCATCTGGCGCACGGCGACCGATCCAAAGCGCACCTCCGACGAGTACATGGTGTGGCTGACCCACCTGATGGCGTTGAGGGGGCTGAAACCGGTCGACATCCATGGCGCCATCATCGCCAGCGTGGTGCCCGGGGCCACCTTCAACCTGAAGCGGCTGTGCAAGGATCATTTCGGCTGCGAACCGGTGATCGTCGGCCAGCCCGGAGTCGATCTCGGTGCCAAGGCTCTGGTCGACCGGCCGGAGGAGGTGGGGGCCGATCGTCTGGTCAACACGGTGGCCGCCGCGGCGACCTACAAGACCCCGCTGATCGTCATCGATTTCGGTACGGCGACCACCTTCGACGTGGTGGATGCCGATGGCAATTACTGCGGCGGCGTGATCGCACCGGGGCTGAACCTGTCGTTGGAAGCGCTGCAGATGGCCGCGTCCAAGCTGCCGCGCGTCGAAATCCAGCCGCCCGCCGAGGTGATCGGCAAGAACACGATCGCCTGTATGCAGTCGGGCATCTTCTGGGGGTATGTCGGGCTGATCGAAGGGCTGGTCTCCCGCATCCGGGCGGAGTACGGCGAACCGATGCGGGTGGTCGCCACCGGCGGATTGGCTGTTCTTTTCGCCAAGGCTACCCATGTGATCGAACACACCGACAACGAGCTGACGCTCCGCGGTCTCCTCCTGATCCACAAGCGCAACACGGTCCAATGACACAATCCTCCAAGACAGCCGCCGGAACGTCCGAAGCCCCGGCGGACACCTTCGTTCCGGAGGATGGCGCGCTGTATTTCGTCCCGCTCGGCGGTTCCGGCGAGATCGGGATGAACCTCAATCTCTACGGCCATCGGGGCAAGTGGTTGATGGTCGATCTCGGCATCTCGTTTGCCGACGACACCATGCCCGGGCTGGACGTGATCATGCCGGACCCGACCTTCATCGCCGAGCGTCGCGACGATCTGGTCGGTCTGGTGCTGACCCATGCGCATGAGGACCATCTGGGCGCGGTGCAGTACCTGTGGCCGGAGCTGCGCTGTCCCGTCTATTGCACGCCCTTCACCGCAGCCTTCCTGCGCGCCAAGCTGCATGAGAAGGGCCTGAGCAGCACGGTGCCGATCCACGAAATCCCGCTGGGCGGCACGGTGGAGGCCGGTCCCTTCTCCGTCGAATACGTCACCATGACGCATTCGATTCCGGAACCGAACGCGCTCGCGATCCGTACCTCGGCCGGGACAATCCTGCACACCGGCGACTGGAAGCTGGACCCCGATCCGCTGGTCGGCGAGACGGCCGACGAGGAGCGGCTGCGCGCCATCGGCGATGAAGGGGTTCTGGCGCTGGTCGGCGACAGCACCAACGCGCTGGTGCCGGGTGCCGCCGGGTCGGAGGCGACCGTCCGTGCCGCCTTGATGGAGTTGTTCGGCCGCTACCGCGACCGCCGCATTGCCGTCAGCTGCTTCGCCACCAATGTGGCGCGGCTGGAGAGCATCGCCGCCGCCGCCGCCGCGCACGACCGCCATGTGGCGCTGGTCGGCCGGTCGCTGTGGCGCATCAACGAGGCGGCGCGGGCCACCGGCTATCTCACCGACGTGCCGAAATTCCTGTCGGAGCACGACGCGAGCTACCTGCCGCGAGAGAAGCTGGTGCTGATCTGCACCGGTAGTCAGGGCGAGCCGAGGTCAGCCCTTGCCCGCATCGCCGCCAACGATCATCCGCAGATCACGCTGTCGCGCGGCGACGTGGTGATCTTCTCCTCCCGCGAAATTCCCGGCAACGAGCGCGCCATCGGCCGCATGCAGAACCAGCTGGTCGCCCAGGGCGTCGAGCTGGTGACGGCGGACGAGGCGCCGGTCCATGTCTCCGGCCACCCGGCGCGGGACGAGCTGGTACGCATGTACCAGTGGGTGCGTCCGCGCATCGCCGTGCCCGTCCATGGCGAGCAGCGCCACCAGCAGGCCCATGCCGCCCTCGCGGAGGACTGTCAGGTCGCCCACAGCATCGTTCCGGCCAACGGCGAAGTCCTCCGGCTCGACGGGCCGGAGGGCGCGCGGGTGGTGGCCACTGTGCGGGCGGGACGCATGGCGGTGGACGGCAAGCGTCTGGTGCCGCTCGACACCGGCATGATGCGTGCGCGCAACCGCATGGTGAACAACGGCGCCGCCGTGGTGACGCTGGTGATGACCGGAACGGGCGAACTGATGACGGCGCCGCAGCTGGCGGTGATGGGGCTGATCGACGAGGCGACGGACCGCGACCTGCTGCTGGACGTGGTGGATGCGGTGCGCGAATCGGTGGCGATGCTGCCAAAATCGGCGCGGGCCGACGACGCCCAGGTGAAGGAGGCGGCGCGGATCGCCGTCCGCCGCTGCTTCAACGCGACCCATGGCAAGAAGCCGGTGACGGAGGTCCATCTGGTCCGCGTCTGAGCGAATCCAAGAACGGAAATGATGTATAACCGGCTTATCAGAGCCCGCTAACGGGCCAGCGACAGCCAGCGAGAGGACACGCATGATCGGGAAGCTCAACCACGTCGCCATCGTCGTTCCGGATCTTCCGGCGGCGACCGCGCTCTATCGCGACACGCTGGGCGCCGCGGTGTCGCAGCCGGTGGATCTGCCGCCGCACGGCGTCACCGTCGTCTTCGTCACCCTGCCCAACACCAAGATCGAACTGCTGCATCCGTTCGGCGAGAAGTCGCCGATCGCCGGCTTCCTGGAAAAGAACCCGTCCGGCGGCATCCACCACATCTGCTATGAGGTGGAGGACATCCTGGCAGCCCGCGACCGGTTGAAGGAGCAGGGCGCCCGCGTGCTGGGTGACGGTGAGCCGAAGATCGGCGCCCATGACAAGCCGGTCCTGTTCCTGCACCCGAAGGATTTCTGCGGGACGCTGGTGGAACTGGAGCAGGCCTGAACGGCTGAAACGCGGAGGGGACGATGGACAACTGGGTGACTGGAGCCTTCGTTTACATCGTCGTCTGGTGGGTGGTGCTGTTCGCGGTGCTGCCCTGGGGCGTCCGGACGCCGGAGAGCCCGGAGCCTGGCATGGCCACCTCCGCGCCGGTCGAACCGCGCATCCTGCGCAAGTTCATGATCACGTCGCTGGTCGCCCTGCTGGTGTGGCTGGTGATCTTCGGGATCGAGCGGTCCGGCATCATCTCCTTCCGGGAAATGGCGCGGGACATGTTCTGACGCCAGATTGCTCAGACTATCGAGGGGAGCGAGGCGGGTGAGCCTGACCTATTGCGCGGCCGCACCCGGCCATCCTCATCACGGCCCCTACCATGACGGCGAGTACGGCTTTCCCAGCAGCGACGACCGCGTGCTGTTCGAGCGTCTGGTGCTGGAGATCAATCAGGCGGGCCTGTCCTGGCTGACCATCCTGAAGAAGCGTGACGCTTTCCGCGCCGCCTTCGACGGGTTCGACATCGACCGGGTGGCCGCTTATGGCGAGGCCGAGCGGGCGCGGCTGCTGGCGGACGCCGGTATCATCCGCAACCGCCTGAAGGTGGACGCGGTGATCGAGAACGCCCGCCGCATCGTCGCGTTGCGGGAAACCCACTGCTCCTTCGACGGTTGGCTGCGCGCCCATCATCCGCTGACCAAAGCGGAGTGGGTGAAGCTGTTCGGCCGGACCTTCCGTTTCACCGGTGGCGAGATCGTCGGGGAGTTCCTGATGAGCCTGGGCTATCTGCCGGGCGCCCATCAGTCCGACTGCCCGGTTCAGGCCACCGTGCTTGCCCAGAGTCCTCCGTGGAAGGCGGCGGTGGACGCCGGGTATCGCGGGTACGCGCCCATGGAATAGGCAAACGGCCGCCCAGAACGACGGCAATCGCCGAAAAGCCGGGCAGAAATGCAAAAACTTTGTGCATGAAGTGTCTCTGCCTTTGTTTTGGGCTTGCTATAGCCGTGGCTCGGGTTCACTCTTTGGGAGTGATGAGGGAGGATATTCCTCCCTTTCCGACGCCTGGTGGCGATTCCTCCCTAAACTCGAC
This sequence comes from Azospirillum oryzae, assembly GCF_008364795.1. Classification (GTDB taxonomy): domain Bacteria; phylum Pseudomonadota; class Alphaproteobacteria; order Azospirillales; family Azospirillaceae; genus Azospirillum; species Azospirillum oryzae. The sequence goes on from NZ_VTTM01000002.1 coordinate 620,193, forward strand.
AGGCCGCGCCGCTTCTGCCGCGCGGCCTTTCTTTATCCGGCGGGCGGGAGGAGACCGGGCAGGGGCGCGGACAGAAAATTTCCGCGCTGCTCCAGAAAACGTTAACGGTTTACTTGGTAGCGTTGCTTGGCATAGCTCGCATCGGAGATTTCCCCAATCAGGGCTATGAGCCGGGCTGCGAGATCGTCACCGGCGGGCACACCGCCGGGGCGAAACCGCTTTGCCCACTTTTCAGTTGGGCCTTTGCCCGCTTCGGCGGGTGGCAGGAAAAAGGACGACAGTCGAGGCGCCGATGGCCGCGAATGAAAACGAACGGTTCGATCAGTTCGCCGCGGTTCTGTCGACCGAACTGTTGGAGCGGACCAAGAAAAGCATGGAGTTGCTGGCGCCGGAGCTTCAGCCATGCTCGGTCTTGCCCTTCATCCAGACACCGTCCTTCGTCGAGTTCTATCAGGAGTTGGTGCGCGTCGGCATCCTGCCGGTGGTGCTCAGCCGCCGTCCGGTGCGCGCGATCGTCGGCGACGTCGATTGGGCGCGGGAGGGGCGCGAATATCTGCTGACGGTCCTCGACGACCGCTCCAACGCTGTCTTCACCGCCTGGGAATATGCCTGGGACTCGCTGTGGGACGAACGCAAGGTCGGGCAGGACAGCGGTGGCGGGAATCAGGCCAAACCGAAGAAAGGGTTTTTCAGCGCGCTGTTCGGCCGCAAGCGCGAGGAGAAGGCGGACAGAGCCGGCGGCGAAGGCGGCGAGGGCGGTGTCATGGCCGGCCTGCATACCATGCTGACCGAACTGGCGGAAAAGCGGGGTTTCCTGCCGCTGTTCCATGACGATGTCCGCATCCTGAAGGCGCTGCCGCGCCTGAAGCCCGGCCGCGTGGCGCAGGCGTGGAAGGAGATCTCGCAGTACCACCACCAGGAATTCTACCTGCCCGAACCCGAACAGGCGAAGCCGGGTGTGACCTCCGAGTGCCTGCAGAAATGGCATTACAATCTGCCGGACAAGATCGGCGAGTTCCTGGTGCTGAAGGCCGCGGTGGACCTTGAGCATGTGAACAAGCCCTTCATCGGCAAATACATCCGCCAGTCGGCGCGGACCCAGGAGGAGGCGGAAAAAGGAATGCCCTACCTGTCGCTCTACTGGAAAGCCATGCGCAACCCGGCCCCGGTGGCCGAGCGGCACACGCTGTGAGCGCGCGCGGCACCCTGCACGCCGGCCTGGCGGCTGCGGCATTTTTCCTGGCGGCCATGCCGGCATCGGCGCAAACCCAGCAGCCGCGTCCCGGCCCGATCCCGCTGACCCCTGATGCCGCCCGCGACCGGCCGGTGGTGGATCTGTCGCTGTGCCAGCGGCTGACCCGTCATGTGCCGGCCGCCGACGTCGAATACCGGCCGGGCGTGGATGTGCATGGCCGCGCGGTCGCCCCCGCGGACTTGGCCGGCAGCGCGGGCGCGCAGCCGCCGATCCCGATCGATTTGCCGCTGTCGGTCGATCTTGCCCGGCGCATGGGAATCGCCCTGCCGTCGGTGCCGTTTCTGCCCGACGAAGTCACCGCGGTATGGCTGACCGTCGTCGGGAACCAACTCTATCTGAACGGCCAACCGATCGATCCGGGCGCCGAGGAACGCCTTTACCTCTACTGCCGCTCCCGGTAGCCGGCGGCCAAGCGGGGGGCTTACAGTGGACAAGTGCGGGCGACCTTCCTAAAGTCGCTCACCCGCCGCGCCCGTGTCCGTTCCTGTCCGCAGGGGCCATGCGCGTGCGGCCTTGTCGAACACCTCGCACACGAGAGCAGAGCCATGCGGCTGTCCAGCTTCTTCATGCCGACCCTCAAGGAGACCCCGACCGAGGCGCAGATCGTCTCGCACCGCCTGATGCTGCGGGCCGGGATGATCCGCCAGACCAGCGCCGGCATCTATGCCTGGCTGCCGCTGGGCTATCGGGTTCTGCGCAAGATCGAGCAGATCGTCCGCGAGGAGCAGGACGCAGCCGGCGCGCAGGAACTGCTGATGCCGACCATCCAGTCGGCCGATCTGTGGCGCGAGAGCGGCCGTTACGACGATTACGGCAAGGAGATGCTGCGCATCACCGACCGTCACGACCGCGAGATGCTGTTCGGCCCGACGAACGAGGAGATGATCACCGACATCTTCCGCTCCTTCGTCAAGAGCTACCGCCAGTTGCCGCTGAACCTCTACCACATCCAGTGGAAGTTCCGTGACGAGATCCGCCCGCGCTTCGGCGTGATGCGCGGCCGCGAATTCCTGATGAAGGACGCCTATTCCTTCGACATCGACGCGGACAGCGCGCGCCGTTCGTACCAGAGAATGTTCCTGGCCTATCTCCGCACCTTCGCCCGCATGGGGCTGAAGGCGATTCCGATGCGCGCCGACACCGGCCCGATCGGCGGCGACCTGAGCCACGAGTTCATCATCCTGGCCGAGACCGGCGAGAGCGGTGTCTTCTGCCACAAGGACTGGATGGACCTGGACGTGCTGAAGGACGCCCCCGGCATCGAGGACGACCTGCAGCCCTTCTTCGACCGCGTCACCGCAATCTACGCCGCGACCGACGAAAAGCACGATCCGGCCAACAGCCCGGTGCCGGAGTCGGATCTTGTTTCGGCCCGCGGCATCGAGGTCGGCCACATCTTCAACTTCGGCACCAAGTATTCCAAGCCGATGAACGCCGTGGTCGCCGGCCCTAACGGCGAATCGATCCCGGTGGAGATGGGCAGCTATGGCATCGGCGTGTCGCGCCTGATGGGTGCGATCATCGAGGCCAGCCACGACGACAACGGCATCATCTGGCCGGACGCCGTCGCTCCCTTCAATGTCGGCCTGATCAACCTGAAGTCCGGCGACGCCGAGACCGACCGCGTCTGCGCCGAGCTGTATGCGAAGCTGGAATCGGCCGGCCTTGAAGTCGCCTATGACGACCGCGACGAGCGCCCCGGCGCCAAGTTCGCCGACATGGACCTGATCGGCGTTCCATGGCAGCTGGTCGTCGGCCCGCGCGGCCTGAAGAACGGCGTCGTCGAGCTGAAGCGCCGCGCGACGGGCGAGAAGGAAGAGCTGCCGGTCGAGGCGGCGTTGGCGAAGCTGTTGGGCTGATCGGCTTAGCTCGAACAGGAAGCCCGGATCGCCCAAGTCGGCGATCCGGGCTTTGCCCTTTTCCCGCCACGCTCACGTTCTTATGTAGGGCATCGTTTCCGCCCACCTACATGCCCTCGCCACAGGACCCCCGCCTCATGATCTTCAACGCCTTCGAACGCATGGTCGCGATGCGTTACCTTCGGGCGCGCCGCCAGGAAGGGTTCATCTCGGTCATTGCGGGGTTCTCGCTGCTGGGCATCGCGCTCGGCGTGGCGACGCTCATCATCGTGATGGCGGTGATGAACGGCTTCCGGGCGGAGCTGCTGGGCCGGGTGCTCGGCCTCAACGGGCATCTCAACGTCTATAACATGCGCGGCGGGCCGCTGCCGGACTTCGACATCCTGGCCGGCAAGCTGCGCAACACGCCGGGCGTGGTCAACGTCACTCCGACCGTGGAGGGGCAGGCGCTGGTGTCGGTGCGCGGCGTCGCATCGGGCGCCGTCATCCGCGGCGTGCGGCCGGAGGATTTCCGGGTGCGCCCGACGCTCGCCAACAACATCATCCGCGGTTCGGCGGATGAGTTCGGCGAGGACCGCGTCGCCATCGGCGTGCGCATGGCCCAGCGGCTGGGCCTGAGCATCGGCGACCAGATCACGCTGATCGCCCCCCAGGGCAACGTCACCGCCTTCGGCACCGTGCCGCGGATGCGCAGCTATCCCATCGGCGCGATCTTCGACGTCGGCATGTTCGAATACGACAACAGCTTCATCTTCCTGCCGCTGGAGGAGGCGCAGGCCTTCTTCCGCACCGGCGACGCCGTGACCTCGCTTGAGGTCTTCGTGAGCGACCCGATGCAGATCGCGTCGGCCCGCGCCGCCGTCCAGTCGGTGGTGGCGGGGGAGGGCAGAGTGGTCGACTGGCAGCAGTCGAACGCCAGCTTCTTCACCGCGCTGCAGGTCGAACGCAACGTGATGTTCCTGATCCTGTCGCTGATCATCATGGTCGCCGCCTTCAACATCATCTCCAGCCTGATCATGCTGGTGAAGGACAAGGGGCGCGACATCGCGATCCTGCGCACCATGGGGGCGACGCGCGGCATGATCATGCGCATCTTCTTCCTGTCCGGCGCCAGCGTCGGGGTGACGGGGACCTTGCTGGGACTTGCGCTCGGCGTGTCCTTCGCGCTGAACATCGAGAGCATCCGACAGGTCATCCAGGGGCTGACCGGGACCAACCTATTCAATGCCGAGATTTACTTCCTGTCCCACCTGCCGGCGAAGATCGACTGGAGCGAGGTCATTCAGGTGACTCTAATGGCGCTGGGCCTGTCCTTCGCCGCCACCATCTATCCGTCCTGGCGTGCCGCCCGGCTCGATCCGGTGGAGGCCCTGCGCTATGAGTGACGTGGTTATGCAGCCGATGCTGGAATTGAAGGGCATCGTCCGCCGCTTCGAACAGGCGGGCGAGACGCTGGAGGTGCTGCGCGGGGTCGACCTGACCGTCGGCGCCGGAGAGCTGGTGGCGCTGGTCGGCCCGTCGGGTGCCGGCAAATCGACGCTGCTGCACATCGCCGGACTGCTGGAGCGGCCGACCGACGGCATCGTGAGAATCGCCGGCACCGACGTGTCCAACCTGGATGACGGCAAGCGGACGGAGGTGCGGCGGCGCTCCATCGGCTTCGTCTACCAGTTCCACCACCTGCTGCCGGAATTCTCGGCGCGGGAGAACATCGTCCTGCCGCAGATGATCGCCGGCGTGTCGAAGTCGGTCGCCCGCCAGCGCGCGGACGAGCTTCTGCGCATGGTCGGGCTGGAGCAGCGCGGCACCCACCGCCCGGCCCGCCTGTCCGGTGGCGAGCAGCAGCGCGTCGCCATCGCCCGCGCGCTGGCCAACGCCCCGTCGCTGCTGATCGCCGACGAGCCGACCGGCAACCTCGACCCGCACACGGCGGAGCATGTCTTCGCCATGCTGTCGGCCATCGTCCGGCAGGCCAAGGTCGGCGCCCTGGTGGCGACCCACAACCTGGACCTCGCCCGCCGCATGGACCGGGTTCTGGAGATGCGCGACGGGCATCTGGTGGAGTATCAGCCGTCGGAACTGGTCCCCCTGAGCGAGGTGGCGCCGGAAGCCCCATAAGCAGCGTCATAGGCCGAAAGCGGATCCGCACCCCCGGTTGCCAAGCCGGCGCGGCGCCCCCACTCTCAAGCGCGACCGCACCGGCTGAGTTGCGGCGCCGAAAAGACAGGGGGCATCGGGGATGGACCAGCGGATCATCGATCTCTACGACGAATACACCCATGCGCCGCTGCCACGCCGGGTCTTCCTGGAACGGTTGGCAGCGCTGGCCGGCAGTGCGGCAGCCATTCCCGCGATTCTGTCGGCGATCGAGCCGAACTATGCCCGTGCCGCCGTGGTCGGCGAGAACGACACCCGTCTGGCGGCGGAAAAGGTGTCCTTCCAGGGGGCGACCGGCGACGTGTCCGGCTATCTTGCCCGGCCAAAGCTGATCGACAAGGCTCCGGCGGTCGTCGTCGTCCACGAGAACCGGGGCCTGAACGCCTATGTCGAGGACGTCGCCCGCCGCCTTGCCACCGAAGGCTTCGTGGCGCTGGCGCCGGACCTGCTGTCGCCGCTGGGCGGCACGCCGCAGGACGCCGACAAGGCCCGCGACATGATCGGCCAGCTCGATACCGACAAGACGGTCAACAATCTGATCGCGGCAATGAGCTACCTGATGGCCTACCGCTATTCCTCGGCGAAGGTCGGGGCGGTCGGCTTCTGCTGGGGCGGAGGCATGATCAACCGGCTGGCGATCAAGGCGCCCGATCTGAAGGCGGGCGTCGCCTTCTACGGCCCGACCCCCGACCCGGCGCTGGTCGGTACGGTGAAGTCGCCGCTGCTGCTGCACTATGCCGGGCTGGACCAGCGCGTGAACGCCGGCATCCCCGCCTATGACGAGGCGCTGAAGAAAGCCGGCGTCGAGCATCAGATTTATGTGTACGAGGGCGTCAACCACGCCTTCCACAACGACACCTCGGCCGAGCGCTACAACAAGGAGGCCGCCGATCTGGCCTGGAAGCGCACGGTGGAGTTCCTGAAGGCGAAGCTGGCGTAGGGTGGGGGCAATCAGCCCAACAGCTGCGCGGTGTCCACGACCTTTGCATACTCCCCGTCCATGTTGGCGAGCGACAGGTTGTGGACCTCGTCCGCCGTCCACAGCCGCCCCGACCGGTCTTTCCTGGCGAAGGTGAAGCAGGCGTCGGCCACCAGGCGCACGTCGTAGCCGAGGTTGCCGGCCATCCGCACCGTCGCCTCGACGCTGTTGTTGGTGACGACGCCGGCCACCACCAGCGTGGCGATGCCGCGGCCGCGCAGCCACTCGTCCAGGCCGGTGCCGATGAAGGCGCTGTTCACCCGCTTGCCGATCACCGTCTCGGCCGGAAGCGGCATCGCCTCGTCCTTGAAGGCGTGGCCGGGGCTGCCGGGGCGGTAGCTGGAGTCGGGCTCCACCGAATCGTGGCGGACATGGACGATGGGCCGTCCGTCCCGCCGCCAAGCGGCCAGCAAGACGGCGACGTTGGCCTCCGCCTGCGGGTTGTTGCGCGGGCCGATCCGGCTCCAGCGTGGGTCGTCGATGGCATTCTGCAGGTCGATGACCAGCAATGCGGCGTTGGAGGAGAGGGTTTCCATGCCGACGATCCTGCCGCGATAGTCCATCGCGTGACAAGTCCGCCGGTTTCTGGCTCTAATCCGGCGCTCGACCATCGTTTCCCGTTTCAAGCGCTCGTCCGGAGGCGCCGTGCTCGCATCCCCCCTGTCATTGCTCGCCGTCGCCGCCGGAGGTGCCGCCGGATCGGTGGCGCGTTACCTGGCGCTGTTGCTGGTCGCACAATGGATCGGCACCCGCTTTCCGGTGGGGACGATCATCGTCAATGTGATCGGCTGCACGGTGATGGGGGTGCTGTCGGAGCTGGCGGTGCTGACATGGTCGCCGTCGCCGGAACTGCGAGCCTTCCTTCTGGTGGGCATCCTGGGCGGCTTCACCACCTTCTCCTCCTTCACGCTGGACATCGGTGTCCTCGTCGCCCGTGACGAGATCGCTGCGGCGGCGGGTTACTTCCTCGCCTCGACGCTGTTCAGCGTGGTGGGCTTCTTTGCCGGCCTGTGGGCCGTGCGTTCTCTTGTTTCGGTGTCCATCTGATGACTGACTCTCCCAAGCCCACTGCCGATCACGCTGATACCACGTCGACTGAAGCCAAAGGCGACAGCAAGGTCGAAATCCGCACCGTGACGGCCGACGAGGCCGACATGCGGCTCGACCGCTGGTTCAAGCGGCATTTCCCCGACGTGAACCACAGCTACCTGCAGAAGCTGCTGCGCACCGGCCAGGTCCGCATCGACGGTAAGCGGGCGGAGACGTCGTCGCGGCTGGTGGCCGGGCAGGGCATTCGCATCCCGCCGCTGGCCGCCTGGGCCGCGCCGGTCAGGGGGCCGAGTCAGGGAGCCAGCAAGCCCAAGGGCATGTCGGACAAGCAGATCGCCGAACTGCAGGCGCTGGTGCTCTACCGCGACGCCGACGTCATCGCCATCAACAAGCCGGCCGGTCTGGCGGTGCAGGGCGGCACCGGCACCTCCAAGCATCTCGACGCCATGCTGGATGCCCTGCGCTTCGACGGCAACGAGCGGCCGAAGCTGGTCCACCGGCTGGACAAGGACACCTCGGGCGTGCTGCTGCTGGCCCGCACCACCTTCGCCGCCAGCAAGCTGACGGAACTGTTCCGCGGCAGCGCGGTGCGCAAGATCTACTGGGCCGTCACCGTCGGCGTACCGACGCCCTACCAGGGCAAGATCGACCTCGCGCTGGCCAAGGAAGGCGGCCCGCAGGGCGAGCGGGTGGCGGAGAACAAGGAAGAGGGCAAGCGCGCCGTCACCGTCTATTCGGTGCAGGAGAATGTCGGCAAGCAGGCGGCCTTCGTCGCCATGTGGCCGCTGACCGGCCGCACCCACCAGTTGCGCGTCCACATGGCCGCCGTCGGCACGCCGATCCTGGGCGACGGCAAATATGCCGGGCAGGGCGCCTTCCTGGCCGGGGCGGAGGTGGCGAAGAAGCTGCATCTGCATGCCCGCCGGCTGATCCTGCCGCACCCGCGCGGCGGCAAGACCATCGACGTGACGGCGCCGCTGCCTGACCACATGCAGGCGACCTGGAAATATTTCGGCTTCAGCCCCAACCTGCGCGACGACCCGTTCGAGGATTTCGAGTGATGGCCTCCTCGGGGAAAGCGCCGCTGCGATTGGCTCTGTTCGACTGCGACGGCACCCTGGTCGACAGCCAGTTCGCCATCATCGACGCCATGACCCAGGCCTGGGCCGAGCATGGGCTGGGCGAACCCGACGCTGCCGATGTCCGCCGCATGGTCGGGCTGTCGCTGGTGGAGGCAGTGGCCCTGCTGCTGCCGAAGCGCGACGCGGACCTGCATGTCGCGGTGGCGGAGAGCTACAAGCGGGCCTTCTCCAGCGCCCGCAGTCGCGGCGAGGTGGACGAGCCGCTGTTCCCCGGCATTGTCGACACGCTGGCGGCGCTGGAGGCGGCGGGCGTGCTGCTGGGCGTCGCCACCGGCAAGTCGCGGCGCGGGTTGGACGCGGTGCTGAGGGGCCACGGGCTGACCGGTCGCTTCGTCACCTTGCAGACCGCCGATGTCGGCCCCGGAAAGCCCAATCCGCACATGGTGCAGCGTGCGCTGGCGGAGACCGGTGCTGACGAGGCGGCGACGGTTGTGATCGGCGATACGACCTACGACATACAAATGGCCCGCAACGCGCGGGTGCGGTCGGTCGGTGTTTCCTGGGGGTATCATGCGGTGCCGGAGCTGGAGCGGGCCGGGGCCGACCGCATCGTTCACCGCGGGCGTGACGTCGCCACCGCGGTGCTGGAGCTTTTGGAAGGGTAAGCGATGAAGCGTTTCTACAAGGCGGCGGACGTCGGCGAGACCGAAGGCGGCTTTCAGGTCGAGTTGGACGGCCGTCCGGTGCGCAGCCCGGCCAAGGCGCCGCTGATCTTCCCCAGCCGGCCGCTGGCCCAGGGCGTGGCGGATGAATGGTCGGCGCAGGGCGATCGGATCGACGCCCATTCGATGCCGCTGATGCAGCTGTCGAGCACCGCGATCGACCTGATCCCGGCCAAGCGGCCGGACATCGTCCAGGCCATCAGCGCCTATGCCGGCACCGACCTGCTGTGCTACCGCGCCGAACATCCCCAACCGCTGGTGGAGCGGCAGGCACAGCATTGGCAGCCGCTGCTGGATTGGGCGGCGCTGACCTATGACGCGCCGCTGCATGTGTGTGCCGGACTGATGCCGCAGCCGCAGCCGGAGGAGGCGCTGGGCGCCCTGCGCCGGGTGGTGGAGCGGACCGACGACTGGTATCTGTCGGCGCTGCAGACCGCGACCGGCGTCTGCGGGTCGATCATCGTGGCGCTGGCGCTGCTGGAAGGCCGCCTCAGCGCCGAAGAGGCGTTCGAGGTCTCGCAGCTGGACGAAACCTATCAGATCGAACAATGGGGCGAAGACGCCGAGGCCACGAAACGCCGCGCCAACGTGCGCGCGGAGATCGTGGCCTGCCGGCGGTTCGTGGATCTGCTGCGGGGGTGAGGTGTGGGGGCGTCAGACCCCCACACCGTCAGGAACCCCTTACTTCGTGGTGGTGGTGCCGGTGGAACCGCTGGTGGGGGCGGCGCCCGGCGCCACCTTCTCGGTCTCGGCCGGCTTCCGGTTCTTGTTCAGCGACGTCATGGTGTCGTCGTACTTGAACTCCGGCATCGCCTTGACATCGTCGCGGCTCATGCCGGCGAGGTTCAGGCGGTTGTTCTGCGAATCCCAGTTGGCGGCGCTGTAATCGACGGCGACCTGCTTCTCGCCGATGCCGAGGAAACCGCCCGAGCTGATGACCAGCTGCTTGGCCTTGCCGCTGGCGTCGAGGATGACGTCCTCGATTTCGCCGATCTTGTTGTTGTCCCGGCCGTAGACGTTCTTGCCGATCAACTCGTCGGCACTGGCCAACTGGCCGCCCAGGCCGCCGGACGTGGCGGCGCTGCCGGACGTCGTGCTGTCCGACTTGGTGGCATCGGACTTCATCGTATCCGACTTCACCGTACCGGTCTTGGTGCCGTCCGGGGCCGCGGAGTTGGACATGCTGGAGGTGGAGGAAGACGGGTTGCCCACGGTCGGCGAAGTGGTCTGTGCGACGGCGGCGCCGGTCATGAGAGCCAGCGAAGCGGCGGTAGCGATCAGGATGCGACGCATGGGGGGCTCCTTTGTCGTTGTGTCGAGGACACGGGGTTCGTGTGTCTAGAGACATCGGAACAACAGCGATGGAGCCCGTTTTATTGCACCTTCCGGGAATTCTTTTGGTGAGGGACTACCCCTTTGAGGTGTGATCCCAGTCCGGTTCGTGCGGAATCAGCGCCACCGGACCGGCATGGAAGGTCAGTCCGTTTTCGGCCGCGCGCTGCACGTCTTCCAGTCGCAGCAGGGCGAGTGCGGCACCATCGCGGGTGCTGCGCACCTCGCCGGCATCCTTGCCGTCCAGCGTCACCGGTGTGCCCGCTTCCGGCGCCGCGCCTTCGAAGGTGACGGGGAACAGCTTCTTCTTGATGAGGGCGCGGTATTTGGTGCGGGCGGTCAGTTCCTGCCCCATGTAGCAGCCCTTGTCCCAGGAGATGGCGTTCAGCGCGTCCATCCGGCTTTCCAGCGGTATCGACTTTTCCGGGATCAGGTCCAGCGTGCCGTCCGGCACGCCGAGCGACAGGCGCAGCCGGTCGTAGTCCGCCACGTCCCGCCGCGCCAGTCCGGCCGACTCCAGTGCGGCGACCCCATCGGCCGGCAGGAACAGACGGGCGCCCAAAGCCGGCAGCCGCGGATCGGTGAAGGCGACTCCGCCGGCGAAGGGCCGCGCCGCGCCCGGTTCGGCCGGCAGCCCGAGCGCCTCCAGCGCGCCGTTCCCGAAGGCGACGGCCACGCACAGCCGGTCCGCCCGGTCTTCCAGGGCGATCTTCGACCGCAGCTTGTACATCTTCAGCCGCCGCAGCAGGTCGGCGCGCCGGTCCGTTTCCGGATCCAGCAGCAGGACGGCATCCTCGCCGCTGTCCGACTCGACGATGCTGAAATCATGCAGGAACTTGCCCTGCGGGGTCAGGAACAGGGCGTAGGCGGCATGGTCGGGCGTGACCCGCAGCATGTCGTTGGACACCAGCCCCTGCAGGAAGGCCTTGCGGTCCTCGCCCGAAACCGCCACCACGCTCCGCTGGTCCAGCACTGCGTAACCCGCCGACATCCTAGCCTCCCCATCACTCGATAGCCTGAAGTGTTGGGCCGAACGGGCCCGCTGGCAAGAGTCTGCCGCATTGCAGAAGGCTGGGTTGCGAGTGCCGACTGTGGCATGATGACCAAAGCGGCAGATGCATCACCGTTGGGCAGAGGATCGGCTGTTGACGGCCGGTGGTGCCGCCGGATTACTCTGTTGGTAGCGGTGGCACGGCTTTGGCAATGCCATGCAGGTTTGACCTTTTCCCGGATTGCTCCTCCTTGCCTTCGCCCGCCGAGACCTTACCCCCGGACGCTCCGCCGCCCCGACTGGAGCTGCGCGGCATCACCAAGCGATTCCCCGGCTGCCTGGCCAACGACCATGTCGACCTCGTGCTGCAGCCGGGCGAGATCCATGCGCTGCTGGGCGAGAACGGGGCCGGCAAGTCCACCCTGGTCAAGATGATCTACGGGGTGCTGCACCCTGATTCCGGCACGATGCTGTGGCAGGGGGCGGAGACGACGGTGCCCGATCCGGCCGGTGCCCGCCGGCTCGGCATCGGCATGGTGTTCCAGCATTTCTCGCTGTTCGACACGCTGACGGTGACGGAGAACATCGCCCTCGGCCTCGACGATGCCGGGCCGATGGACCAGCTCGCCGACCGCATCCGCATGGTGTCGGAACGCTATGGGCTGGCGCTCGACCCCGGCCGCCACGTCTTCCACCTGTCGGTGGGTGAGCGGCAGCGGGTGGAGATCGTGCGCTGCCTGTTGCAGGACCCGAAGCTGCTGATCATGGACGAGCCGACCTCGGTCCTGACGCCGCAGGAGGCCGCCAAGCTGTTCGAGACGCTGCGCGTCCTGGCGGCGGAGGGCTGCACGATCCTCTACATCTCGCACAAGCTGGAGGAAATCCGCGCCCTGTGCAGCCGCGCCACCGTGCTGCGCGCCGGCAAGGTGGTGGGTGCCGCCGACCCGCGGCAGGAGACGGCACGCAGCCTCGCCGAGATGATGATGGGGGCGGAGCTGTCGACCCCCGAACGGCCGCCGCAGGGCGCCGCCGGGGCCGCCCGCCTAACGGTGCGCCATCTGTCGACGACCTCCGACAACCCATTCGCCACCAATCTGAAGGACGTCAGTTTCGAGGTGCGGGCGGGCGAGATCCTGGGCATCGCCGGTGTCGCCGGCAATGGTCAGGCGGAGCTGATGGCGGCGCTGAGCGGCGAGGTGCTGCTGGCCGACGCCGACGCCGTGGTGATCGAGGGCGCATCGGCCGGACATCTGGGGCCGCGGGCGCGCCGCGAACTCGGCCTCGCCTTCGTGCCGGAGGAGCGGTTGGGCCGCGGCGCCGTGCCGGAGCTGAGTCTGTCGGAGAATGCGCTGCTCTCGGGCTATGCCCGCGAACCGCTGGTGCGTGGCGGCATGGTCCATTTCGCCCGTGCCCGTGCCTATGCCGAGACCATCATCCGCGGCTTCAACGTGGTCGCCCATGGCCATCGGGCGGAGGCGCGGTCGCTGTCCGGCGGCAATCTGCAGAAATTCATCATCGGTCGCGAAATCCTGCAAAAGCCCAAGCTTCTGGTCGTCGGCCAGCCGACCTGGGGCGTCGATGCCGGTGCCGCGGCCGCCATCCACAAGGCGCTGATCGATCTGGCCCGGTCGGGTGCGGCGGTGCTGGTCATCAGCCAGGATCTGGACGAGCTGTTCGTGCTGAGCGACCGGATTTCCGTGCTGTTCCACGGCCGCCTGTCCGACAGCCGGCCGACGCACGAGACGACGGTGGAACGCATCGGCCTGCTGATGGGCGGCCTGTTCGGCACGCCGCCGGACGAAGACGGGGAGATCACGCGTGCGGTCTGATGGTTATTTGAGCGCCGGAGACGCCGCATGAGCTTCATCCGTCTCGAGCCGCGCGGGCAGGCGTCGAAGACCATGGTCTATGCCACGCCGCTGCTGGCGGTGGCGCTGACCCTGCTCAGCGGCTTCATCCTGTTCATGGCGATGGGCTTCGACCCGCTGAAGGCGCTCTATTCCTTCTTCGTCGCGCCGCTGACCTCCGTGCGTGGGCTGGGCGAGCTGGTGGTGAAGGCGACGCCGCTGGTGCTCTGCGCCGTCGGTCTCGCCATCGGCTTCCGTGCCAATGTCTGGAACATCGGTGCCGAAGGACAACTGACGCTGGGCGCCATCACCGGCGGCGGGCTGGCGCTGGCCTTCTATGGCGAGGGCGGCTGGTGGCTGCTGCCGCTGATGGTGATCGGCGGGGCGATCGGCGGGGCGGTGTGGGCGGCGGTGCCGGCCTATCTGCGGCTGCGCTTCAACGCCAGCGAGATCCTGACCAGCCTGATGCTGAATTACGTGGCTCTGCTGTTGCTGAACTATCTGGTCCATGGCCCCTTCCGCGACCCGGACGGCTTCGCCTTCCCCGAATCGCGGCTGTTCGAGGCCGATGCCACGCTGCCGATCCTGTGGGCGGGGACGCGCGTGCATCTGGGCGCGCTGTTCGCCCTGATGGCCGTGGCGGGCGGCTGGCTGCTGATCGCGCGGACCTTCATCGGCTTCCAGATCAAGGTGATCGGCCTGACCCCGGCCGCCGCCGGCTACGCCGGATTCGACCAGAAGCGCATCGTCTGGCTGACGCTGCTGCTGTCCGGCGCGCTCGCCGGCATCGCCGGCATGGGCGAGATCGCCGGTCCCATCGGCCAGATCACTGCCAGCATCTCGCCCGGTTACGGCTATACCGCCATCATCGTCGCCTTCCTGGGCCGGCTGCATCCGGTCGGCATCCTGCTGGCGGCGCTGCTGATGGCGCTGTCCTTCATCGGCGGCGAGGCGGCACAGATCGCCATGGGCCTGCCCAAGGCAATCACCGGAGTGTTCCAGGGCATGCTTCTGTTCTTCCTGCTGGCGAGCGACGTGCTGATCCGCTACCGGGTCCGCTTCGGAGCGCGGAGGGTCGCGGCATGAACGACCTCGCCCTGATCGGGCCGATCCTGGCCGCCATGTTCGCGGCCGCGACGCCGCTGCTGTTCGCTGCCCTGGGCGAGCTGGTGGTCGAGAAGTCGGGCGTCCTCAACCTCGGTGTGGAAGGGATGATGCTGGTCGGTGCCGTCTGCGGCTTCGCCGTGACGGTGCAGACCGGCAGCGCCACCGCCGGATTTCTCGTCGCCGCGCTGGCCGGTGCCGCCACCGCCTCGCTGTTCGCCGTGCTGACCCTGTTCCTGCTGGCCAATCAGGTGGCGACCGGCCTTGCGCTCACCCTGTTCGGCGTCGGCCTGTCGGCGCTGATCGGCCAGGGCTTCGTCGGCATCCCGCTGGACGGGCTGCCGAAGCTGTATATCCCCGGCCTGACCGACCTGCCGGTGGTTGGGCAGGCGCTGTTCGGCCAGGACATCATGGTCTATCTGGCGGTCGCCGCCGTGCCGCTGGTCCATCTGTTCCTCTACCGCACCCGCGCCGGTCTCGTCCTGCGCGCGGTGGGAGAGAACCACACGGCCGCCCATGCACTGGGCTACAAGGTCCTGCGCATCCGCTTCCTCGCCGTGCTGTTCGGCGGCGCCATGGCCGGGCTGGGCGGCGCCTTCCTGTCGATGGACTACACGCCGATGTGGGCGGAGAACATGACGTCGGGCCGCGGCTGGATCGCGTTGGCGCTGGTGGTCTTCGCCACCTGGAAGCCGGCCCGTGCCATGCTCGGCGCCTGGCTGTTCGGCGGCGTCACCATCCTACAGCTGCATGTCCAGGGGCTGGGCATCGACGTGCCGTCGCAGCTCTTGTCGATGCTGCCGTATCTGGCTACCGTTCTGGTTCTGGTGCTGATTTCGCGGGACGTCGCCCGCATCCGCCTGAACGCGCCGGCCTGTCTGGGAAAACTGTTTCATCCCGATGCTTGACGCGTCGTTTTGAAATCGAAACAAAGCCCATATCTAAAGACACTGAAGAACAAGGAGCGTCGACGTGAACAGAAGGACGATGGGCAAGGCGGTGCTGGGCCTGGCCGGTGCCGCGGTCGCGCTGAGCGTGGGCATGGGCGCCGGTATGGGGTCCGCCTTCGCGCAGGAGAAGCTGAAGGTCGGATTCGTCTATGTCGGCCCGGTCAGCGACCACGGCTACAGCTACCAGCACGATCAGGGCCGTCTGGCCGTGGAGAAGGCGCTGGGCGACAAGGTCACCACCACCTTCGTCGAGAATGTGCCGGAAGGCGCCGACGCGGAGCGCGTGATCGAGCAGCTGGCCGCCAGCGGCCACAAGCTGATCTTCACCACGTCCTTCGGCTTCATGAATCCGACGCTGAAGGTGGCCAAGCGCCATCCCGACGTGAAGTTCGAGCATGCCACCGGCTACAAGCGCGCCGAGAACGTCGCGACCTACTCCGGCCGCTTCTATGAGGCCCGCACCGTGGTCGGCGCCATCGCCGGCAAGATGACCAAGTCGAACATCATCGGCTATATCGGCTCCTACCCGATTCCCGAGGTGATCAGCGGCATCAACGCCTTCACCATCGCGCTGCGCGAGCAGAACCCGAAGGCCGAGGTCCGCGTGGTCTGGGTCAACAGCTGGTACGACCCCGGCAAGGAGGCCGAGGCCGCCAAGGCGCTGATCGACCAGGGTGCCGACGTGATCGTCCAGCACACCGACAGCCCGGCCCCGATCCAGACCGCTCAGGAGCGTGGGCTGTGGTCGGTCGGCCAGTCGTCGGACATGACCCGTTTCGGTCCGAAGTCGCACCTGACCGCGATCGTCGAGGACTGGAACGGCTACTATGTCGACCGCGTCAAGGCGGTGCTGGACGGCACCTGGAAGCCGATCGACACCTGGGGCGGCATCAGCACCGGCATGGTCGAGCTGGCCCCCTACAATCCGGCCATCCCGGCCGACGTCGTGAAGCTGGCCGACCAGATCAAGGCCGACATCGTGTCGGGCAAGCGCCACTCCTTCCAGGGCCCGGTCAAGGACCAGTCCGGCAAGGTCGTGATCCCGGAAGGCAAGCATGCCACCGACGAGCAGATCCTGAAGATGGACTGGTACGTCGAGGGTGTGCAGGGCAAGGTACCGAAGTAAGCACCGTGCATTACTGCGGGCCGGGGGCGACAGCCTCCGACCCGCAACGATGTGGCGATGTCGGCTGATGTGGGGAGGTGGGCGATGGACGGAAGCAGCCTCTACGACAGCGATTTCTACGCCTGGGCGAACGAACAGGCCGCCCTTCTGCGGGCCGGCAAGCTCGACTCGGCGGATATCGAACACATCGCCGAGGAGATCGAGAGCATGGGGCGCAGCGAGAAACGCGAGCTGGTCAACCGCTTGGTCGTTCTGCTGCTGCACCTGTTGAAGTGGCGCTATCAGGCGCCATTGCGTGGCAACAGCTGGCGCCTCAGCATTGAGGAGCAACGCTATCGGCTCGCCGCTCATCTGCGCGACAACCCAAGCCTCAAGTCCTCGCTTGGAGCATCTGTCGAGGATGCGTACCGGCTCGCGTTGATCGCGGCCGAACGCGAAACCGGCATTTCGCGGCAAGTCTTCCCCACGGAGTGCCCGTGGAGCTTTGACGAGATGATGGACGAGGGGTTCTGGCCGGAAGGCTGACCGGTTCCGGCCACCCCCTACAGATACTCGCCAAGCAGCCGCAGGAACGGACGGGCTTCCTGCAGGACCAGGATGGTCTGGTGGAACAGGTCATCGGGCGACGCGTGGTGTTCCAGGCGGATTTCCGAGAACAGGATGATCTTCTGCCCGCCCTGGACAATGAAGCGGACATGCGGCAGCCCCTCGATCCCGCGCAGGACAGCCAGCAGGGCGCGCCGGCGCTCCGGCGCCTGGGCGGTGTAGGGGACATGGCCGACATCGGCCCAAATCTGGCAGATCGACCCGCCGCCTTCCTCCGGCCCCTCGTGCCGGACGGCGACGTTGAAGGGCAGGCCGTCGGCCATGAAGGTCAGCTTGCAGGGGCGGGGCGGCCTGGCAATGCCCAGCACGCCTTCCGGCGTCACCTCGATCGAACCGGGATTGATCGGCAGGGCGCCGTCCGGCACTTCGGCCAGCGATTGAATGGTCTTCAGATCGGGAACGGACAAGGCGGCACGCTCGGCTTCTGGGTCGACGGAGACGACAGCATGGGCGCTGGCCGCTAAAATTCTGTAAAGGCTCGGAACGCACAGCTAGAATGGCTGTTCGCTGTGGTCTGAAAATACGAAGAAAGCAGGCGATGTCCGCCATCGATACCGTCGTCGTCCCCATCCACCGTGCCGGCTGGCCCTTCATCGCCGGATTCGCCGTGGTTTCCCTGATCCTCGGTCTCGCCGTCTGGGCGCCGCTCGGTTGGATCGGCCTGGTGCTCACCTTGTGGTGCGCCTATTTCTTCCGCGATCCCGACCGGGTGACGCCGACGCGGCCCGGCCTGCTGGTCAGTCCGGCCGACGGGCGCGTCACCATGATCGTCCAGGCCGTGCCACCGAAGGAGTTGGGCATGGGCGACAAGGCGCTGACCCGGATCAGCGTCTTCCTCAACGTCTTCAACGTCCACGTCAACCGCGTGCCGGCCGACGGCACCATCGTGGCGGCCGAATACCACAAGGGCACCTTCGTCAACGCCGCGCTGGACAAGGCGAGCGACGAGAATGAACGGATGGCCTTCCGCCACCGTCTGCCGGACGGGCGCGAGATCGCCTATGTCCAGATCGCCGGGCTGGTGGCGCGCCGCATCCTGTGGTGGGTGAAGGCCGGGCAGGAGGTGAAGGCGGGCGAGCGATTCGGCCTGATCCGCTTCGGCAGCCGCACCGACATCTATCTTCCCGACGGCGTCGCCCCGCTGGTCTGCGTCGGCCAGACCGCCATCGGCGGCGAGACGATCCTGGCCGATCTGAACGGCACCGAACCGCAACGGCAGGGGGACGTGCGGCGATGAAACGACCGCCCGTCTTCCGCCAGCAAATCTTCCGCCCGCACCGGGCCCGCCGTCCCGGCCGGCCGCATCCACGGCTGAAAGGGCTGTCGATCAACCACCTGTTGCCGAACGTCCTGACGGTGCTGGCGCTCTGCTCCGGCCTGACGGCGATCCGATTCGCCATGCAGGGGCGGTGGGAGCCGGCGGTCATCGCCATCGTCATCGCCGCGATCCTGGACGCGCTGGACGGCCGCATCGCCCGCCTGCTGAACGGCCAGAGCAAGTTCGGCGCGGAGTTGGACAGCCTGTCAGACGCCATCAGCTTCGGCGTGGCGCCGGCCTTCATGATGTATCTGTGGGGGCTGAACGGGGCGGGCAGCCTGGGCTGGATCGCCGCCATGGCCTATGCCGTGTGCTGTGCGCTGCGTCTGGCCCGCTTCAACTCGCGACTCGGTGTCGTCGACCTGCCGCCCTGGGCCTACAACTACTTCACCGGCGTGCCGGCGCCGGCCGGTGCCGGCCTCGTGCTGCTGCCGATGATCCTGGGGTTCGAGATCGGGCCGCAATATCCCGGCCACCCGGCGGTGATCGTGCCATGGACGCTGCTGATCGGCGGGTTGATGGTCAGCACCCTGCCGACCTTCTCCTTCAAGGGCGCGCGGGTTCCGGCCCAGTGGGTGGTGCCGGCGCTGGCCGGTGTCGGCCTGCTGGCGGCGATGATGGTCAGCCAGCCCTGGTGGACGCTGTCGATCGTCGGCACCGTCTATATGGTCACCCTGCCGTTCTCCATTGGCCAGTTCCGGAAGCTGCAGCGCGCCGCGGAACTGATGCGCACGGAGATCGTCGAGACCTCGGCGGAGGGCGGAGTGGATGCCGATCCCGCTACGGACATGGACAAGGCGGATGGGACCGCCACCGAACCGGAAGGGCCGGCCGGCGACAGGGAACCATCCAGGCCGGCCTGACTGGCGACTGGCCTGGATGGCGACCGGGCGATGGTTACGGGCGGCGGTTACTCCGCCGCAGCCAGCAGTGCGGCGGAGTCCGCGGTGACATCCGTCACCGTGACCCGTGCGACCATGGGGATCTGGCTTAGACAGCGGCAGATGTGATCGGTTTCCGCCTGTGGCAGGTCGCCGACCTTCATTTCGATCGCCAGGCTATCGCCGATGCAGTCGCTGCGCAGCGACAGCGGGACGTGGCCACGCTTGGCGACCAGTTCCAGGATGCGGGGCAGGGTGCCGGGATCGGCATCGGCCAGCAGGGAGAATGCGACCTGGCGGCCGGGGGCCGTGGGACGGGCGTCCGGCGCGGACATAGGAGTCGCGGCGGTGGAAACCGTGTTCAGAAGGGTGGACATGACGCGGTCAGGCCTTCAATCGGGTCTGCGGAATGGGCGTGGAAAATCCCCGGCCCTCAAAGGAGAGCCGGGCCACTAATTCGCAGAATGCCGTCGAGACGAAGCGCGTTCATGCCCACCACCCTACGGTGTTGCCGCCGGCCGGTCAACCTCGCCGGAGACGGCCCGTTTACAAAGACAGCTTGTCCAAGCCGGCGGCCACCGAGCTCTTGTTTTCGCCGGCTCGGCTGTTGCAGGGTGAGAGCGCGCCGCCGGCAACGAACTCCAGCAGGTCGTCGGGCAGTTTGGGTCGGCGACATCCCCGCCGGATCACGACCTTCGCCAGCTTCGTCGACGATCTGTACCGGATGGACCGGCCGCCGGGGTGAGCCCCTCCCGCAGCCGGCATTCCGAAAGGCCGGGCGTATCGCGTTCGGGGAGCGTCGGAGGTGCCGCATCCTCCCTTGGTGGTGGCGGACGGTCACGTTCGAGCCGGACAGGAACAATCCTCTCCGAGACCTGTTCAGGTTCCGCTTGCCCGTTATGAAAGCTCTACCGGAAGGGAGAAGGCCATGCTCGGCACAATTCTGCTCATCATCCTGATTCTGCTGCTTCTCGGTGCCGTTCCGGCCTGGCCGCACAGCCGCGGCTGGGGCTACGGTCCCAGCGGCATCCTCGGCGTGCTTCTGATCGTCCTGATCGTTCTGCTGCTGATGGGCCGGATCTGATCTCCGGCTAATCTGCCTGATGCTATCTGCCGGATGCGCGGCGGGGCCGGCGGAGTGCGAACATCAGCCATCCGACCGGTCCCAGCATCAGCACCATCACCAGCCAGCCGGCGCGCGGCCCGAAGGGGCAGCGCGACCCGGCCGGCGGGCGCCATCCGCCGCCGCGGCGCGACAGCGCCACATGCAGCAGTGGCAGCCCGTAAAGGGCGAACAGCACCAGCCAGGGAATCGCAGCCCCAGGGATCCAGGCGGAAAGATCGGCATTCATCGCCTGACGATAGCATCATTCCCAGACCCGTTGCGACCGATCGTCACGTCATAGTACGGGCGCATGCAGCCTCGGTTGCGCTCCGCACAGAGCAACGAGGTTGAAGCCGGCAGGGACTTTCGGCTAGGGTCGTCGGCGAGTTCGTCCGAAGGGCCTAGCCATGGCACTGGAAATCGAGCGGCGCTTTCTGGTCCGCAAGGATGTCGGGCATCTCTGCCGGGATGGCGTCCGAATCCTCCAGGGATACCTGCCATCCGACGGCGCCAGCACGGTCCGCGTCCGCATTGCGGAGGACCGCGCCACACTGACCATCAAATCGCTGAAACGGGGCGCTTGCCGGGACGAAGTGGAACACCCGCTGGCACTGGATTTCGCCTGCCAACTCCTGTTGCATGGCTGCGAAGGGCGGGTGATCGAAAAGACGCGCTACCGCCACCGCCAGGACGGGCTGTGCTGGGAGATCGACGTCTTCCACGGCGACAATGCCGGGCTCGTCATTGCGGAGGTCGAGTTGGATTCTCCCGACCAGATGGTGCCGCTGCCGGACTGGATCGGTGCGGAGGTCACCACCCTGCGCGCCTACGGCAACTCTGCCCTCTCCCGCGCGCCGATCCGGCGCTGGTCGGCCGCCGCGGCCTGACGATGCGGAGGTAGGTCGGGCGTGCGGCTCCGCTCCCGCACGCCGCTTCAAATAGTCAGGCTCTAAACGTCAGGCTGTCCGTACCTTGTTCAGGAAGCCCTGGACCTCGCCGCGCAGGCGGTCGGCCTGGGTGGCGAGCGTGCGGCTGGCGGTCAGGACCGCATCGGCGGCTCCGCCGGTCTTGGTGGCGGCGGTGGTCACCTCGGCGATGTTGCGCATCACCTGCTGGGTGCCTTCGGCCGCCTGCTGGACATTCTGGGCGATCTCGCGGGTTGCGCTGCCCTGCTGCTCCATCTCATGGGCGATGTCGGTAACGGTGCCGCTGATGGCGGTGACGGCTTCGGAGATGGTGCGGATGGCGTCCACCGCACTGGTGGTGGCGGTCTGCATCTCCGCGACCTGGGCGGAGATCTCCTCGGTCGCCTTGGCGGTCTGGCCGGCGAGGTTCTTCACCTCGGTCGCCACCACGGCGAAACCCTTGCCGGCTTCACCGGCGCGGGCAGCTTCGATGGTCGCGTTGAGCGCCAGCAGATTGGTCTGCTCGGCGATCTCGCCGATCAGGCCGACGACCTGACCGATCCGCTCGGCGGCGAGCGACAGACCTTCGACGATGCTGTTGGTCTGCACCGCCTTGTCGGCCGCACCGGAGGCGGTGGCCGAACTGGCGTTGAGCTGGCGGGAAATTTCGGCGATGGAAGCCGACAGTTCCTCGGCCGCCGCCGCGACCGTCTGCACGTTGGCGGTGGCCTGCTGCGAGGCCGTGGCGACCGCGGTGGACTTGGCGGTGGTCAGCGCCGCGTCCGACGACATCTCCTGCGCGTCCCGGCCCAGCGAGTTGGCCGACTCGGTCAGAGACATGACCACGCCCGACACCGCCTGTTCGAAGCCGTTGGCGAACTCGTTCATCGTGCGGCGGCGGTCGGCATCGATCTGGATGCGCATCTCCTCCCGCTCGCGTTCCATCCGCTGCATCTCCAGGGCGTTGTCCTTGAAGATGGTCATGGCGGCGGCCATGTTGCGCAGCTCGTCCTTGCGGTCGCCACCGGGAATGTCGACCGTCAGGTCTCCTTCGGCCAGCCGGCCCATGGCGCCGGTCATGGCGTGCAGCGGATGGGTGATGGCACGGTCGATGATCCAGGCCATCAGCATGCCAAGGATCAGCGCCACGGTGGCCCCCACGGCGATCACCATCCCGGCGCTGGCGCGCCCAGCTTCGCGGTCGTCGCGCTGCAGGGTGACCAGCCGGCCGACCTGGCCGCTGACCGTGGCGGACGCCTGGGCCATCGCCGCCGATGCCTCGTGCTGCTTGGCCACGGCGGACGACAGCGAGGCGAATTCCGAGTCGAAGGCCCGCGCTGCCTCGGTGATGGCGGCGATCAGCGCGCGCCCTTCCTGGTCGACCAGCACGGCGCCGGCCTGTTCGGCGAGCCCCAGGATCTCCTTCACCGCGGCGTCGGCAATGGCCTTGGCGTCGGCCGTGCCGGTCAGCAGGAAATCGCGCTGGCCCAGCATCGCGGATTGGGCGCCCTGCACCAGCCGCATCGCCAGACCGCGCAGCATCACCGCCTCGTTCACCTCGCTCTGGGCGTATTTGGAAGCCTCGCTCAGGGCCTCGGTCACCATCGCCTGATTCTGCTGCAACTCCACCGCGCGCTCCTGCACGCCGCGCGCGGCCTCGTCGAGTCCGGCGGCCACCCCCGCCTCCGTGAGCGCCGCGACGCCCTTGCCGCGCAGGGACTTGACGGTATCGTGATAGGCGCGGGCATCGCCGGCGATCCGGGCGGCGAGTTCCTCGTCATTTGTGCCGACGAGGTCCTTGGCGACGGTGTCGGTGGTCTGTACCAATTCGTCCAGCGCCGCCACGATGCGGTCGGCCAGCGCTTCGTCCGTGTTGCGGCGGAGTTCGCTCTGCTGGCGTCGAACTTCCAGAACCCGTTCGATCACACGGTTCGCGCGCTCCGCCGTGTCCATGCTGTGGCGCAGCTCGGTATCGGCGTCGCGCTTGCTGGTCATGTTCAGGTCATAGCGCTCGGACTGCTGCTTGCCGATCTTCTCGGCGATCTCGCGCAGCGCGCGGGCGCGCGTTTCCATGCTGGCGGTGCGGGCGTGCGCCTCGCCGTCCTGTGCGACGAAATTGGCGAAGGCGGCGCGGTAGCCGTCGATGCCCGACAGAACCTCGTCCAGCAGACGCCGGCCCTCACCCTCGGTCAGGGCGGCGCGGGTTTCCTGCGCTTCGGTCTGCAGGGCATCCAGCATTCCCGGAACATTGGCCGCGGCCTTGGCGTCGCGTTCGGTGACGAAGCGCGCCTCCTCCAGCCGGACCGACTTCAGCCGGGTGTCGAGGTCGGCGGTGTGGGACGCCAAATCGACCCGTTCGGCGTAGGTGCTCAGGCTGTTCCAGCCGACGAACGCCACGCCCACGGTCAGCAGCAGCACGGCGGCGAAGCCAAGCGCGATCCGGGTTCCGATCGTCATGGATTTTGGACTCCCCGATGGCATCGCCTGTACGGCGACCCTTTTCTCCCAATCATTGGGACGATTGAACCACAGCTCGGTTAACGTCCGGTTTGATTCAGGTCAGGAAACCCACTTATTTCAGAAGCGGTCGGGCATCCACGAGGGTGCGCCGCAAAATATGCGGTGCAAACGGTCGATCATCTTTTCTTCACCATGAAGCAAACCGGCTCTCCACAATGAACGAGCGCTTGCATGCCCTGTGAACAGACTGGCGAAGGCGGAGACGCCCAGGCGGATCGGGGGTTCGATGACTTGCCCCAATTCGGAGATATTGCCCCTGGATTGAGCAACCTCAAGGTGATAGTTCCCAGAGTTACCGTGGATTAAGCGATCTTTTATCTCAAAAGTGACAGACTCCAGCAGGCCGGCCGGATAGCCGCGTGCCTCCAGCGACAGTGCTATATTGAGCGGGCGGATCAGCCACTCCTCGCGCAGATCCAGCGTCACGCCGTCTCCACCCATCAGCGCCAGCGTGTCGTCCGGGCCGCCGCGCCACGTCACCCGGTCGACCTGAGCGCGGAAGCCGGCCAGCAGGGCCATGGCGGGATTCAGCGCCCGCGGCGAGGGCAGACAGGCATCCGCGACGGCAAGACGCCGCTCTTGCGGCGGTGTCACCGCAATATAGCCGTCGTCGTTGCGGAAGAGGTCGGCCGGTTCGCCATCGGGGCAGAGGGCGAGCGTCCATAGCGCCTCCGTCCGTTCCGGCAGGCCGTTCTGTTCCGCCAGCACCGGCCGCCGGAGCATCGCCAGCGGCGTGGCATCGAGCGGATCGGCGGGCAAAAGGGAGGCTGCGGTCGCCCCGGTTCGCGCGAAGGCCATCGGCGGAGCGCTCCAGCGGCAGGTGACGCCGCCGCGGCCGAAGCCGAGTCGCTGGTAAAAGGGCAGGGTGGCCGGGCAGAGGACCGAAAGCGCCGCCCCGGCATTCCGCCCCTCCATCATCAGGGCCCGCATCAGCGCACTGCCATGGCCGGCGCCGCGCAGGGCCGGGTCGACCGCCACCATGGCGATGGCCTGCACCGGAACCGGGCGTCCGCCGAACCACTGGTCCATCATCCAGTGCGCGGCGCAGGCAGCCAATACGGTGCCCGTGGCCCGTGGAACTCTCAGGACGCGGATGCTGTCGATGCCGAACAGCCCGGCATAGCGGTCGAACAGATCGCGGGACAGCCCGAATCCGAGCCGCGCAAGACGTGCGACGTCGCTCAGTTCGTCCGGAAGGGCCGGGCCGTACCCGTGATGTGGAGCGGGGAGGGAGACGGCTGGCCTCCGCTCATTCGGCGGCGGGTGGGACCGCGGCGACGCGGGTCGTGATCATCGCGGCAAGGATGCGCGACTGCTCGTCCAGGCGGCCTTCCATCCGGCTGATGCGTTCGCCCTGATTGTGGACGGTGACCTGCAGGTCTTTGAGGCGGTGGTCTATGCCGTCCAGGCGCTGGTCGCCACCATCGCCCGGTCGCGCCAGACGGTCGAGCCGCTGCTCCAACCGTTCGAATCTGCCGTCGAAGTGGGTCTTCAGATCCAGAATCGCGTTCAGAATCTCGGCATTGTTCGACATGCACGCCTCCGCAGGAATGATAACGCAACAGCGCGGGTGCCGACAAGTTGGGCGGGGAGTGCCGTCAGGTTGAAGAAGCGCCGCTCAGGCGTGTTCATTTGTCGCGCCACTCAGCTGTGCCACGGCCCAGCCGGCCGCCTCGCGCACCGCGTCGCTTGCATCCAGGCACAGAGCCTCCGCCACAGGTTTCAGCGCCGGATCGCCGCTGTTGCCGATGGCGACCAGCACGTTGCGGACGAAGCGGTCGCGGCCGATGCGCTTGATGGGAGAACCGCTGAACACCTGCCGGAAGCCGGCATCGTCCAGCTGCGCCAGATCGGCCAGCCGCGGCGCCGTCAGTTCGGCGCGCGGCAGGAAGGCTGGTTCGCTGGTCGCGCGGGCGAACTTGTTCCAGGGGCAGGCGGCCAGACAATCGTCGCAGCCATAGATGCGGTTGCCCATCAGCGGCTTGAGCTCGTCGGGGATCGGCCCCTTGTGCTCGATGGTCAGATAGCTGATGCAGCGCCGGGCGTCGATCTGGTAGGGCGCCGGAAAGGCGGCGGTCGGACAGGCCACCTGACAGCGGTCGCAGCAGCCGCAGCGGTCGCGCGCCGGCGGGTCGGGCGGCAATTCCAGCGTCGTGTAGATCTCGCCGAGGAACAGCCAGGAGCCATGGTCGCGCGACACCAGATTGGTGTGCTTGCCCTGCCAGCCCAGCCCGGCCTGCGCCGCCAGCGGCTTTTCCATCACCGGAGCGGTGTCGACAAACACCTTCACCCCGGCCTTGGTCTGGTGGGCCAGCCATTGGGCCAGCGTCTTCAGCCGCCCCTTGATCAGGTCGTGATAGTCGCGGTTGCGGGCATAGATGGAGACGATTCCGCGGTCGGGATGCTCCGCCAGCCGGCGCGGATCGTCGTGGGGGGCGTAGCTGGTGCCCAGCGCGATGACGGTGCGCGCCTCGTCCCACAGGGATTGCGGATGGCTGCGCTGGTCGCTGCGCTCGGCCATCCAGCCCATGTCGCCGTGCCGCCCCTCGGCGACGAAGCGGGCGAGACGCTCTCGCGCCTCCGGTCCCAGCGCGGCAGGGGCGAAGCCCACCGCGTCGAATCCCACCGCCAGCGCGCGGTCGCGGATGGCGTCCCGCAGCCGCGCCGGGTCGGCGGAGGCCAGTGGAGCGGGCTTAGCCGCGGCCACGGTAGGTCGGAACGTCCTGCGACGGGATCCAGACGCCCTTCGGCGGCTCTCCGGTCTGGAAGAAGACGTCGATGGGGATGCCGCCGCGCGGATACCAATAGCCGCCGATGCGCAGCCAAACCGGCGAAAGCTCGTCCACCAGCCGCTTGCCGATGCCGACCGTGCAGGCTTCGTGGAAGGCGCCGTGGTTGCGGAAGCTGGTCAGGTATAGCTTCAGCGACTTCGATTCCACCAGCCAGTCGCCGGGCACATAGTCGATGACCAGATGGGCGAAATCGGGCTGGCCGGTGATCGGGCAGAGCGAGGTGAACTCCGGCGCGGTGAAGCGCACACAATAGGGATCGCCGGGGTTCGGGTTCGGCACCCGCTCCAGCACCGCCTCTTCCGGGGTCTTGGGTTGGACGGTGGAACCGCCGAGCTGGGTCAGGCCGGCATAAATGTTCTCAGTCATCGGTCTTTTCCTCCGCCACCCGCTCTGCCTTCGGCGGATCGCTGTCTTTGCCCGCCTTCGGCGGGCGGCCTTGCTTCGGCGGCTTGCCGGGCTTGGCGATGGGGTCTACGGTCGCCTCGATGTCGCCCTCGTTCATGCGGGCTTCCATCGCGCTGGCGATCTCCTCGAAATTGCCGTCCTCGATGGCCTGCCGCATCGTCCGCATCACGTCCTGGTAGTAATGCAGGTTGTGCCAGGTCAGCAGCATCGGCCCCAGTATCTCGTCCGCCTTGAACAGATGATGCAGATAGCCCCGGCTGTAGCTGCGGCAAGTCGGGCAGTTGCAGTCCGCGTCGAGCGGACGCTCGTCATGGGCGTGGCGGGCGTTGCGGATGTTGATGGTGCCGCGGCGGACGAAGGCCTGTCCGGTGCGCCCCGAGCGGGTCGGCATCACGCAGTCGAACATGTCGACGCCGCGCCGCACCGCGCCGATCAGGTCGCTCGGCCGGCCGACGCCCATCAGGTAGCGCGGGCGGTCCTTGACCATCAGGGGTTCGGTGAAATCGAGCACCCGGAACATCGTCTCCTGCCCCTCGCCGACCGCCAGCCCGCCGATGGCGTAGCCGTCGAAGCCGATATCGCTCAGGGCTGCAACGCTTTCCGCCCGCAGTTCCGGATAGACGCTGCCCTGGACGATGCCGAACAGGCCGTAACCGGGTCGCTCGACGAAGGCGTCCTTGCTGCGGCGCGCCCAGCGCATCGACAGGCGCATGGAGGATTCCGCCTGCGCCTCGGTCGCCGGGAAGGGCGTGCACTCGTCCAGGCACATGGTGATGTTGCTGTCCAGCATGTGCTGGATCTGGATGGAGCGTTCAGGCGTCAGGTGGTGGCGGCTGCCGTCCAGGTGGGATTTGAAGGTGACGCCTTCCTCCGACATGGTGCGCAGGTCGGACAGGCTCATCACCTGGAAGCCGCCGCTGTCGGTCAGGATCGGCTTGTCCCAGTTCATGAAGCGGTGCAGGCCGCCCAGCTGCGCCACCCGTTCCGCCGTCGGACGCAGCATCAGGTGGTAGGTGTTGCCCAGCAGGATTTCCGCGCCCGTGGAGGCCACCGCGTCGGTGGTCATCGCCTTCACCGTCGCCGCGGTGCCGACCGGCATGAAGGCCGGCGTCTCGATGGTGCCGTGGGCGGTGGTGACGCGGCCGCGCCGCGCCCGCCCGTCGGTCGCCAGAAGGTCAAAGCCGATGCCGGTCATGATGGGTCCGTCCTGTGCAGCAGCGAGGCGTCGCCGTAGCTGAAGAAGCGATAGTTGCGGTCGATGGCATGCTGATAGGCCGCCCGCATGCGGTCATAGCCGGCGAAGGCGCAGACCAGCATGAACAAGGTGGATTTCGGCAAATGGAAGTTGGTCCACAGCAGATCGACGATGCGGAAACGGTAGCCGGGGGTAATGAAGATGTCGGTGTCGCCGCTGAAGGGGATCAGCGTCCCGTCCGGCCGGCCCGCCGTCTCCAGGATGCGCAGCGCCGTGGTGCCGACCGAGACGATTCGGCCACCGGCTTTGCGTGTCTCGTTCACCGCGGCGGCGGTGTCGGCTGAGATCTCGCCCCACTCGCTGTGCATCTTGTGGTCGGCGATTTCGTCGACCTTCACCGGCAGGAAGGTGCCGGCGCCGACATGCAACGTCACCGGCACCCGCCGCACCCCGCCTTCGTCCAGCGCCGCCAGCAGCTCGGGCGTGAAGTGCAGACCGGCGGTGGGGGCGGCGACGGCGCCCTCGCGCGCGGCGAAGACGGTCTGGTAATCGGCGTTGTCGCCCTCGTCCGCCTTGCGGCGGATGTAGGGGGGCAGCGGCATCCGGCCATGGCGATGCAGCGCCTCCATGAGATTCGCCCCGCCGGCGGAGAAGCGCAGCCGCACCTCCATGCCGTCCTTGGCGATCACCTCGGCGCTGAAATCCTCGGCAATGACGATGGTGTCGCCGGGTTTCAGCCGCTTGCCGGGCTTGGAGAAAGTCGCCCATTCCTGCTCGCCCAGCCGCTTGTGCAGCGTGATTTCCACCGCCACTTCGCCGCGCCGACCGTCGAGCCGGGCCGGGATGACGCGGGTGTCGTTGACGACCATCAGGTCGCCCGGCTGCAGCAGCGAGGGCAGGTCCCGCACGATGAAGTCGCGCAAGGTCGGGCCCACCTCCAGCAGGCGGGCGGCGTCACGCGGCCGGACGGGATGCTCGGCGATCCGGTCGGGCGGCAGGTCGAAGTCGAAATCGGCGGTCTTCATGGGAGGGGCAAGCTATAGACTGAACGGTGGGCGGATGGGAAGGGTCTGGGGGCAAGTCATTTGTTGGATCGCAGGCTTTTTGCCCCCACTCCCCTCACTCCGCCTGCGGCAACCCCTGCGCCGCCAGCGCCGCGCTCTGCCGCGCCGCCAGTTCGTTCACGTCGAAGTCGCGGATCAGCCCCTGGAACATCTGGTACCAGTTCAGCTCCGCCTTCAGATGCAGGAACACCGAGCCCAGCCCCACCGCGGCACGATCCATGAAGACGAACTCGCGCGGGATCTCGACGCCGCCGACGCGGCGTAGTTCGGCGTGAACCTTGCCGGCGGTCTCTCGCCCGTAATGGCCGCCGTTGGTCTCCTCGATCTTGCGCTGGCGGTCTTCCATGATCGGGGCATAGACGAAGCGCGCCCAGATGTTCAGCACGTCGACCAGCTCGTTCGACGGGTTGACGAAGCCCCAGGTGCGGTATGCCTCGACCGCCTGTTCGCGGTTCTCCGTGCGCAGCGCGTTGTAGAGGTCGATCACGCCCTTGACGAAGCTGGGCTTGAAGACGCGGATGCAGCCGAAATCAAGCAGGTTGATCGACCGGTCGGGGCGGACCGTGTAGTTGCCCAGATGCGGGTCGCCGTGGATGACCCCGTAATTGTAGAAGGGCACATACCAGGCGCGGAACATGTTCATCGCCAATTCGTCGCGGGCTTCCGGATGCTCGGCGACGAAGTCCAGGATCTTGCGGCCATGCTCCCAGCCCATGGTCAGCAGCCGCTTGCTCGACAGCTCCGGCACCACGTCCGGGACATGGACACCGGGCGTGTCGGCCAGCATCGACTGATACAGGCGGGTGTGCTTGGCCTCGCGTTCGTAATCCAGCTCCTCGCGCAGGCGGGCGCCGATCTCCTTCTGGATCTGGCGGGTGGAGATGGCGCTGTCGGTGCGCTCGAAGATCGCGAAGATCAGACCCAACTGCCGCAGGTCGGCCTCCACCGCCGAGGCCATGTCGGGATATTGCAGCTTGCACGCAAGCTCCCGCCCGTCCAGGCCGATGGCCCTGTGAACCTGCCCCAGCGACGCGGCGGCGGCGGCCGTGTGCTCGAAGTTGCGGAACCGCGACTGCCAGTTGGGACCAAGCTCGCTCGCCATCCGCCGCTTGACGAAGGGCCAGCCCATCGACGGTGCGTCGGCCTGTAGCTGCGCCAACTCCTGGGTGTATTCCTTCGGCAGGGCGTCGGGGATGGTGGACAGGATCTGCGCCACTTTCATCAGCGGCCCTTTCAGCCCGCCGAGCGCCGCCCGCAGTTCGGCCGCGTGGCGTTCCCGCTCCACGCGGATTCCCAGCACGCGCTCGCCCGCCAGCCGCGCGGCCAGCCCGCCAACGGCGGTGCCGACCCGCGCATACCGCGCGACCCGTCCGCCCCATGTGTTCTCATCGTGTTCCGGCATGCCCACAAGGTGGGTTCGCCCCTGGCAAAAGGCCAGCCCTCCCCCAGACGGAGAGTGCCGACGGAAGGCCTCCGTTTGGTGCTGCGTCGCAGCGTGCGATTTTCTTGACAGCTCTGTGAAAGGGGAGCAGGCTTCGTCTTACAGTAATCGACATCGAGGTGAAGTGAGCGAGCATCGGAAACGCCTTACCGTTCAAGCGGATGGCTTGGGCGGAACAGTAGAGACCGATACCAGGGAGGGTGAGTAAGATCATGACTCCACCGGCGCTTACGTGATGATGCCGAACTATTCGGCCGATATAGCTCAGTTTTATTTCGCCTGATTGGCGACATCATTTGGGCCGTTGATGCCCGATGCGAAAGCCCTCGCTCCACTTCGGAGCGAGGGCTTTTGTTTTGATCGGAATCTTCCGATGCAAAGTCCGCAACGCTCCTACCAATACGTTTCAAACGATACTGTTTGCGTATGAAACCAGATCCCGCTATCCACGGACTAGAACGGTGCGGCAGGACGCCGCAGGTCGGCGCACGCACCCGTTACGCAAAAACGGGGATGGGGAGGATCGCATGGGTCGGTTTCCAAGGCCTTTCACGCTGGCGGCCCTGCTCGCCAAAACGGCGCTGTCAGGGTTGGCGTTGTCGGCTGTAGCACTTTCCGCACAGGCGCAGACCACCCAGCCGGTGCGCATCGGCGTGCTGGCGGATGAGGCGGGCTTCGCGTCGGACATCGGCGGCAAGGGCGCGGTGCTCGCCACCCGGATGGCGGTGGAGGATTTCGGCGGCAGCGTGCTCGGCCGGCCGGTGGAGGTGCTGTCCGCCGACATGCAGAACAAGCCGGACGTGGCGTCCAACATCGTCCGCAGCTGGTTCGACGTCGATGGCGTCGACATGGTGACCGACATCCCGGTCTCCTCGGTCGCGCTGGCGGTGCAGGCGGTCGCGCGCGAGAAGAAGAAGGTGCTGATGATCAGCGCCGCGACGACGACCGAGCTGACCAACGCCCAATGCTCGCCCTACAGCATCCATTGGGCCGACGACACCGCGTCGCTGGCGGTCGGCACGACCAAGGCGGTGGTGCAGTCGGGCGGCACCAGCTGGTACTTCATCACCGCCGACTTCGCCTTCGGCACGGCGATGGAGAAGGCAGCGACCGAGGCGATCAAACAGGCCGGCGGCACCGTGGTCGGCGGCGTGCGCCATCCGATGGGCACCAGCGATTTCGGGTCGTATCTGCTCAGCGCCCAGGGCAGCGGCGCCAAGGTGGTGGCGCTCGCCAATGTCGGCGCGGAGACAATCGGCACCATCAAGCAGGCGGGCGAGTTCGGCCTGACCGAATCGGGCCAGCGGCTGGTCGGCTACATCGTCTTCATCACCGACATCCACTCGCTGGGTCTCGATCTTGCCAAGGGGCTGTACGTCACCAGCGGCTTCTATTGGGACAAGAACGACCAGACCCGGGCCTGGGCGAAGCGCTTCTTCGACCGTCACGGCAAGATGCCGACCAAGGAACAGGCCAACACCTACCTCGCCACCCTGCATTGGCTGAAGGGGGTGAAGGCGGCGGGCTCCACCGATGCCGAGGCGGTCACCGCCGCGATGAAGTCGATGCCGACCGATTATTTCGGCACCCCCGGCAGCATCCGCAAGGACGGCCGCGTGCTGTACGACCTCGAACTGTATCAGGTGAAGACCCCGGCGGAGAGCAAGGCGCCGTGGGATTATTACAAGCAGGTCCGCAGCATCCCGGCATCGGAGGCCTTCCTGCCGATCGAGTCGAGCACTTGCCCGTTCGTGAAGGCCAAATGAGGTTTGTGAAAGCCAAGTGATTGGCGCAGATGTGACCTGCGGGTCGCCGCCGGCGGAAACCGAGTCGAGAAGGGTTCCCGCCGGCCAGCGATCCGGGTTACACTCCGCTCTTTAGGCACAGCGGGGACGGTACGTGGATCTACAGGTGCAAAGCGAGCGGCAGAACGACACCGGACGGTTGCGTTCGTCGGCGCTGGTGCGCCCGGTCTTCGCCGCGCTGGACCTCGGCACCAACAATTGCCGTCTGCTGATCGCCAAATCGGCGCCGGGCGGCTTCCGCGTCATCGACGCCTTTTCCCGCATCGTCCGCCTGGGCGAAGGGCTGAGCCGCAACGACCATCTGTCGGAACCCGCGATGGAACGCACCATCGCGGCGCTCCGCGTTTGCGGCTCCAAGATCGAACGCCGAGGCTGCACCGCCGTGCGCGCCGTCGGGACGGAGGCCTGCCGCCGCGCCGCCAACGGCGCCGCCTTCGTCGAGGCGGTGGAGCGCGAGACCGGCATTCCCCTGGAAATCATCTCCAGCCAGGAGGAAGGGCGTCTGGCGCTGGCCGGCTGCGCCGCGCTGCTGGAGCCGACCCATCCCTATGCCATCGTCTTCGACATCGGCGGCGGCTCGACCGAGCTGATGTGGTTGCAGGTGGAGAAGGGCAGGGCGCCGCGCCTGCTCGACCAGACTTCGATCCGCTGCGGCGTCATCGGCCTGACCGAGGAATATGGCGGCCCCAACGTCACCCGAGCCAACTACACCCAGATGGTAGAGGCGGTGGCCGACGCCATCGCCCCGTTCGAGGCGCGAAACCGCATCCAGAGCCGCATCGCCGCCGGCAAGGTGCAGATGCTCGGCACCTCCGGCACGGTGACGACGCTGGCCGGCGTGCATCTGGGGCTGTGCCGCTATGACCGGCGGGCGGTGGACGGCAGCTATCTGCGGGTGGACCATGCCCGCGCCGTGATCGACCATCTGGTCGCCCAGGATTTCGACGGCCGCGCCCGCCATCCCTGCATCGGCCAGGACCGCGCCGATCTGGTGGTCGCCGGCTGCGCCGTGTTGGATGCGCTGTGCGACGTCTGGCCGGTGGAACGGCTGCGCATCGCCGACCGCGGCTTGCGCGAAGGGATTCTGGTGGACCTGATCGGGGCCGCCGGCGAATAAACCGGTCGAAGCGACCGGATAGATGATCGGACAGGGAGGGAACGGCTCCCCGCCTGCGCCGGATGACCGAGGAACTGCAGCGATCATGACCGAAAAGACTCCGTCGACGCGCCCGGGCGGGCGCCGTGCCACGGTCCGTGTGAAG
The DNA here is from genome assembly GCF_008364795.1 of Azospirillum oryzae. Taxonomy (GTDB): domain Bacteria; phylum Pseudomonadota; class Alphaproteobacteria; order Azospirillales; family Azospirillaceae; genus Azospirillum; species Azospirillum oryzae. Next base: position 653,946 of record NZ_VTTM01000002.1, read on the forward strand.
ACCGCCGGCAAGCGCACGGAATCCTCCAAGCGCTGGCTGGAGCGCCACCTGAACGACCCCTATGTGGCCGAGGCGACCAAGCGCGGCTACCGATCGCGCGCGGCGTTCAAGCTGTTGCAGTTGGACGAGAAGTTCCGTCTGCTCGGCCCCGGCAAGCGCGTGGTCGATCTGGGCGCCGCCCCCGGCGGCTGGACGCAGATCGCGGTGGAGAAGGTGCAGACCGCCAAGGACGGCTGGAAGGTGGTGGGGCTCGACATCCTGCCGATGGACCCGGTCCCCGGCGCCACCACCATGCAGGCCGACTTCCTTGAGGAAGGCGCCGCAGAGGCGCTGAAGGAAGCACTGGGCGGCCCGGCCGATTTGGTGCTGAGCGACATGGCCGCCCCCACCACCGGCCACCAGCAGACCGACCACCTGCGCATCATGGGTCTGGCCGAGGCCGCCTACGATTTCGCGGAGGAGGTGCTGGCCCCCGGGGGCGCCTTCGTCGCCAAGCTGTTCCAGGGCGGGGCGGAACGCTCGCTGCTCGACCGGCTGCGGCGCGACTTCGCCGTGGTCAAGCACGCCAAGCCGCCGGCCAGCCGTGCGGAGTCGTCGGAGACCTACGTCGTCGCCACCGGCTTCCGCGGCGGCAACGTGAACGGCTGAGCAGGCTTCTTTTCGCACTTGCATGACAGATGCTGTGTGCGCACGGGTTCACAAGCCCATGGTCTTGTGTATAAGTGCGCCACGTTTATCTTCCGGGAGATTCACACATGGCGCGCGACACCAAAATCCGCGAAGCCCTGACCTTCGACGACGTGCTGCTGGTTCCGGCCGAAAGCTCGGTCCTGCCGAACGACGTGGACACCCGGACAAGATTGACGAAGACCATCGAGCTGGGCATCCCGCTGATGTCCTCGGCGATGGATACGGTGACCGAGAGCCGTCTCGCCATCGCCATGGCCCAGGCCGGCGGCATCGGCGTCGTCCACCGCAACCTGACCATCGAGCAGCAGGCCGAAGAGGTCCGCAAGGTCAAGCGGTTCGAATCGGGCATGGTCGTCAACCCGATCACCATCACGCCGAACGCCACGCTGGCCGACGCGCTGCAGCTGATGGCCGACTATCGCATCTCCGGCATCCCGGTGGTGGAGAGCCGCGACCAGCTCGGCAGCGGCAAGCTGGTCGGCATGCTGACCAACCGCGACGTCCGTTTCGCCACCGATCCCAAGCAGCCGGTCAGCGAACTGATGACCAAGGAGCTGGTGACCGTCCGCGAGGGCGTCAGCCAGGAGGAAGGCAAGCGCCTGCTTCACCAGCACCGCATCGAGAAGCTGCTGGTCGTCGACGAGGATTACCGTTGCATCGGCCTCGTCACCGTTAAGGACATCGAGAAGGCGCAGGCCTATCCGAACGCCTGCAAGGACGGCAAGGGCCGCCTGCGCGTCGCCGCCGCCACCGGCACCGGCAATGACGGTCTGGCCCGTGCGGAGGCTCTGTTCGACGCCGGCGTCGATGTGCTGGTGGTCGACACCGCGCACGGTCATTCGCTGAAGGTGCTCGATCAGGTCCGCGCCGCCCGCGCCCTGTCGAGCTACACCCAGGTCATCGCCGGCAACGTCGCCACCGCCGAAGCGGCCAAGGCGCTGATCGACGCTGGTGTGGACGCCGTGAAGGTCGGCATCGGTCCGGGCTCCATCTGCACCACCCGCATCATCGCCGGCGTCGGCGTGCCGCAGCTGACCGCGGTGATGGACGTGGTGGACGAGTGCGAGAAGCACGGCATTCCGGTGATCGCCGACGGCGGCATCAAGTATTCGGGCGATCTTGCCAAGGCCATCGCCGGCGGCGCCAGCGTTGCCATGCTGGGTAGCCTGTTCGCCGGCACCGACGAGAGCCCGGGCGAGGTCATCCTGTTCCAGGGCCGCTCCTACAAGAGCTATCGCGGGATGGGGTCGGTCGGCGCGATGGCGCGCGGCTCGGCGGATCGTTACTTCCAGCAGGAAGTTTCGACCATGAAGCTGGTGCCGGAGGGCGTCGAAGGCCGCGTCCCCTACAAGGGGCCGGTCTCCGCGGTCATCCACCAGCTGGTCGGCGGCCTGCGCGCGGCCATGGGCTACACCGGCAGCGCCTCCATCGCCGAGATGCGCGAGAAGTGCCAGTTCGTCCGCATCACCAACGCCGGCCTGCGCGAAAGCCACGTCCACGACATCACCATCACCAACGAGTCGCCGAATTACAGGCAGGGGTAATGGTGTTTTTGGGGGTGTCGTCGCCGGAAGTCACCCGGCGACGACACCCCCCTCCGCCACCATCTTCCAAGGCTGCCAGCCGCCCAGTCGGACACCGACGGCGAGGCTGGTGAAGGGTATCCGCAGTTCGATATCCCGCGGCTGGAAGAAGGTCAGCCGTTCCGGCTCGCCCTTCTCGTCGAACTCCAGCCGGGCGCCCTTCGGTTCGGGCGCGTATTCGTCGCTCATCACCTGCCAGATTTCCAGGTCGCCGCCGTGGTTGGTGATCTTGTACTGGCCGCAGCGCCAAGTCGCCGATTCGCCGACGCTGCCCTCCACCACCTTCTTGTCGCCCTCCATCCGCACGTCGCCGATCCCGGCGGCCTCCCCCTTCATCGATGGACCCTGCCGCTCGGCGCGGAAGCCCAACCGCAGCCATGCGGAGCGGCTATGCGGGATCAGCCGGCGCACGGTGCGCGCGTCCTCGGCGGCAAAATGGTCGGGGTCGTCGTAGAGGATGCGGTCCAGCGCGGCGGCGACGATCATGCGGTCGTCGATGCGCAGGTCCGGCGGATAGGCTTTGCTCATCAGACCAGCGGACTCCGAAGGGTGTGCCCATAGTATATAGGGACTTGGCCCGGCCGTCGCCGAGATGCGGTCCCACCCCCGACAGACTCCCGAAACCGGTTCCCAGGCGCTATCCTGCGCGGCCCTTCTCCGGAAGCCCCCGATTCGTCACGAGACGCGCCATGCAGGACCTGTTCGACACGCCGCCCGATCCCCGCAGCATCGCCGTCGATGCCCTGACGCCGGACCAGGCCGCGGCGGATCTGGCGGCGCTGGCCGCCGAGATCGCCCATCATGACCGGCTCTACCACCAACAGGACCAGCCGGAAATCTCCGACGCCGACTATGACGCGCTGGTCCGCCGCAACCTTGCCATCGAGGCGCGCTTCCCCGATCTCCGCCGCGCCGATTCGCCAAGCCTGCGCGTCGGCGCCGCGCCGGCCGCCGGCTTCGGCAAGGTCCGTCACGCCATCCCGATGCTGTCGCTCGGCAACGCCTTCGCATCCGAGGACGTGGCGGAGTTCGATGCCCGCGTCCGCCGCTTCCTCGGCCTGTCCGACGACGCCCCGCTGACCTTCGTGGCGGAGCCGAAGATCGACGGGCTGTCGTGCTCCCTGCGCTACGAGCGCGGCGAACTGGTGCTGGCCGCCACCCGCGGCGACGGGGCGGAGGGCGAGAACGTCACCGCCAATGTCCGCACCATCCGCGACGTGCCGCACCGACTGCCTGCTCCCTTCCCCGAGGTGCTGGAGGTCCGTGGCGAGGTCTATATGAGCCGCGACGACTTCCTGGCGATGAACGCCGCCCGCGCCGAGAAGGGCGAGCAGCTGTTCGCCAACCCGCGCAATGCGGCGGCCGGCAGCCTGCGCCAGCTTGATCCCTCCATCACCGCGTCCCGGCCGCTCTGCTTCTTCGGCTATGCGCTGGGTGAGGTGTCGGAGCCCATCGCCGAGACGCAATGGGGCGTCCGCGAGCGGCTGAAGGGCTGGGGCTTCCAGTTGAACCGGCCGGCGGAGCTGTGCGACGGCAAGGACAAGCTGCTGTCCTATTACGAGGGCATCGGCCGGCGGCGCGCCGGCCTGCCTTTCGACATCGACGGCGTCGTCTACAAGGTCGACAGCCTGGAACTGCAGCAGCGGTTGGGCTTCGTCAGCCGGGCGCCGCGCTGGGCCATCGCCCACAAGTTCCCGGCGGAACAGGCGCAGACGCGGCTGAAAGCCATCACCATCCAGGTCGGCCGCACCGGCGCCCTGACCCCGGTTGCGGAGTTGGAGGACATCACCGTCGGCGGTGTCGTCGTCAGCCGCGCCACCCTGCACAATGAGGACGAGATCGCCCGCAAGGACATCCGCGTCGGCGACCTCGTCGTGGTCCAGCGCGCCGGCGACGTCATCCCGCAGGTGGTGGAGGTGGTGCTGTCCCAGCGCCCGGCCGACTCGGTTCCCTATGTCGCGCCGGAGACCTGCCCGGTCTGCGGCAGCCTTGCCATCCGCGAGGCGGGTGAGGTGGTGCGCCGCTGCACCGGCGGGCTGATCTGTGCCGCCCAGGCGAAGGAGCGGCTGCGCCATTTCGTCTCCCGCGACGCCTTCGACATCGAAGGGCTGGGCGAGAAGATCATCGAGGAGTTCTGGGACGAGGGCTTCATCAAGTCGCCGGTCGACATCTTCACCCTGGAGGGCCGCGTCGAGCTGATCGGCCGTCCGGGCTGGAAGGAGAAGTCGGTCCAGAACCTGTTCAAGGCGATCGAGCAGCGCCGCAAGGGCATCGATTTGCACCGGGTGATCTACGCGCTCGGCATCCGCCATGTCGGCGAGGTGACGGCCAAGTCGCTGGCCCGTCAGTACAGGACAATGCAGAGCTGGGTCGACGGCATGCTGGCGGCGGAACGGGCGATGCCCGGCCAGGACTGGCGCGACCTGCACGAGTTGAAGGGCGTCGGTCGGGCGACCGCCGACGCGATCATCGCCTGGTTCACCGATCCGGAGTGCGGGGCGAAGCTCGACTTCTATGCTGGCAACGACGCTGTGCGGTTGGAGACCGTCATCGCTTCGCTGGGCATCAAGGGCGTCAAGAAGCCGGCGGCTCAGGCGCTGGCCGAACGCTACTGCACCTTGGCCGAGTGGCGGGCGGCGATGGAGCGCGCGGCCGGGCAGGCGCCGGGCCAGCCCTGGCTCGATCTGGTCGCCACCCCCGATGTTGGTGAGGTCGCGGCGGAGGAACTGGCAGGATTCTTCGCGGAAGAGCGCAACCTCGCCATCATCCACGGCCTGATGGAGCGGCTGGCCGTACTGGAGGCCGAGGTGCCGAAGGCCAGCAACTCTCCCATCGCCGGCAAGACCGTGGTGTTCACCGGCACGCTGGAGCGGATGACCCGGTCGGAGGCGAAGGCGCGGGCCGAGTCGCTGGGCGCCAAGGTGGCGGGCTCCGTCTCCGGCAAGACCGACTACCTCGTCGCCGGAGCCGACGCCGGCAGCAAGGCGGCCAAGGCCAAGGACCTGGGCGTCGAAATCCTGACGGAGGACGAATGGCTGGCCAGGATCGGCGGCTGACCTGATGCCGAAACCCACGTTCGCCAAAATGTCGCATCCCCGTTCGGTCGGATTGACGGACGGGGATGGGGGGAGTGAAATCAGACAACGCTGATAGGAAAAGCGAAACCATGCCGGGCAGGCGGCCCGCCCATCCAACTGGGGGCGGTGCCGACGGGTGGTCAACGCCTGCACCCGCCCGCCCGGCGCACAGCAAACGGGGGAAGAAGGAAACGCCATGGAGCCAATTCAGTGGTCGCGCTGGATGAGCGTGGGCAATGACGCGTTGGACGAGGATCACCGCGTCCTGATCGCCATCGTCAACAAGCTGTATGACGAGGCCAGCCGCCAGGACCCCGCCCTCATCGAAGCCATCCTCAACGAACTGATCGCCTACACCCGCCATCATTTCGCGGAGGAGGAGGCGCAGATGGAGCGGCTGAACTATCCGACCTTCGCCGCGCACAAGGCGCTACACGACCGGTTGACCCGGCAGGTCGAAAGCTACCGCGATGATTTCCGCGCCAACGGCGGCCGGATCAGTGGCGAGGAGGTGTTCCTGTTCTGCTCCGACTGGCTGGGCAAGCACATCCTGAAGGAAGACACCCGCTTCGGCGAGTATGCCGGCAATGGCGCGGAACTGGCGGTGGCGGAGTAGGGGAGAACGACGTCCCCTCCTTCTTCCTGGAGTCTTGCATAAGGAAAATTACCTAAAATACTGAAATACTTAAGAAAATAGAGAATCACCCCGAATTGCGCTTAGCGCCCGTTCCGAGAGGGGAGGGCGCTTTTCTTTTGCGCGACCCATCGCGACGGCAGGGGAGGGGAGTGCGGGCAAAGAAAAAGCCCTCCCCGGTAGGGGAGGGCAGGGGCAAACCCAATCGAAAACCGGCCCAATCGAAAGGCCATGGCGATCAGGCGACCGCCAACTGCTCCAGGCCGCGACGCGCGACCGGCAGCGACACCGCCGTCTCGTAACGCCAGGCGCTGCGGTCGGCGAACAGAGCGCGCAGCAGCTGGTTGTTCAGCGCATGGCCGGAACGCACGCCGTGGAAATGGCCGACGATCGGCGCGCCGGCCAGATACAGGTCGCCGACGGCGTCCAGGATCTTGTGGCGGACGAACTCATCCTTGAAGCGCAGGCCCTCGGCGTTCATCACCGTGTCGCCGGAGATGACCACCGCGTTGTCCAGCGAGCCGCCGCGGGCGAGGCCCATCTTGCGCAGCCCCTCGACCTCATGCAGGAAGCCGAAGGTGCGGGCGCGGCTGATCTCGTCCTTGAAGCTGTCCGGGTCGATCTCCAGCGCGCGGGCCTGACGGGAGATGGCGGCGCTGTCGAAGTCGATCTCAAAGCTGTAGCTGGTGGCGTCGTCGGGCGTGAAGGACGCGCTCTTGATGCCGTCGCCGATGACGACCGGCTTCAGGATGCGGATGATGCGGCGGGGCGACTTCTGCACGGCGATGCCGGCCTGCTCGATGGCGGCGACGAAGGGAGCGGCGCTGCCGTCCATGATCGGCACCTCGATGCCGTCCAGCGACACGATGGCGTTGTCGATGCCGCAGCCGGCCAGCGCGGACATCAGATGCTCGATCGTGCCGACGGTGGTGCCGTGGTCGTTGCCGATCACGGTGCACAGGCGCGTGTCGACCACCGTGTCCCAGCGCGCCGGAATGACGGCGGCAGCCCCACGGAGGTCGGTGCGCAGAAAGGTGATCCCGGAATTCGCATCGGCTGGCGAAATCGTCAGCGTGACGATGACGCCCGAATGCAGCCCGACGCCGGCGATGGTCACCGCCTTCTTCAGGGTCTGCTGGAACATTCCGTCCGCGTTGCTGCGATTGTTGGCCACGATGTCTTTTCCATCTTGGTCGTGAAGGAGAGGTTCCCAGCAAGGCCGCGCCGCAAGATCTTGGAAGATCATCACGTCGGCGGCGTTCGCTTTCGACCATGCTGATAGGTAACACTCGAGGTCGGAAATCGGCAAATCACTCATTGTTACCGTTTGTTGCAGGGCAAAAGTGGTGCGCAATACAAGCAATCAGCTTGGCCCCGCATGAAAGAGGCAACAAAAAAATCCCCGGAGACGCACGATGGCGCCGCCGGGGTCCGAAAGGTTCGGTCAGGTTGTGGAGCCGCCGGCGCCGCGATTAGGAGGCTGCGGCGACGGCGGTTATCTCCGGCTTTCGCCGGGATCGGCCGGCCGCCGGAAAGGGTCCGGCGGCCAAGATCGGTTCACGTCCGGGCGGGTCCGTCCGCTCAGTTGGCCTGGCGGCGCAGGAAGGCCGGAATGTCCAGTTCCTCCTGCTCACCCGGCTTGGCATCCACCCGCGGGGCCGGAGCCTGCGGCTGCGGAGCGGCCGGATAGCCCGGAGCCTGCTGCGGCGCGCTCTGCTGCGGCGGGTAGGCCGGCTGCGGGGCCGCGGGATACTGGCCCGCCGGGTAGCCCTGGTGGGGAGCCTGCGGCTGCTGCGGATAGGCCGGCTGCTGCTGCGGATAGCTCTGGGGTGCCGGCTGATATGCCTGTGGAGCCTGCTGCGGCTGGTACGCCTGGGGGGCCGGCTGATGCACGGGCTGGGGCGCCGGCGGGTGCGCCGGTTCGGACTTGCGGCCGAGGCCGGTCACCAGACCGAACAGGAAGTTGCCCTTGCGGGCCGGCGCGGGTTCCGGCGCGGGGGCCGGGGCCGGACCGACGGACAGGCCGCCGGGATGCTGCTGATGACCCTGCGGGGCATGGTGGTGCTGCGGAGCGGCCATCGGCGCAGGCTGCTGCGGCTGATGCTGATGCGGCTGCTGGTGACCCTGCATCTGCGGCGCCTGGGGGGCGTGCTGCTGGGGAGCCGGCTGCTGCGGAGTCGACAGCGGCGCGGCGCCGACGGTCATCGGCTGGCGCGGTGCATCGGCCGGCTTGGGCGCGAAGAAGTGGCCGCCCTGGTTCTCGCCATGCAGCGGCCCGGCCGACGGCTTCGGCGCCTCGGCGTGCTGCTGGGCTGCCTGCGGGTGGGCCGGCTGCTGCTGGGCCGGGTCGTGCTGGATGGCGGCGGCACCGGCGGTGACCGGCTGCGGCGTGCGCAGGCCGGCGGCGGCGCTCGGGATCGCCGAGGCCTGGGCGGCGGCCGGAGCCGGCGCGCCGGTCAGGTTGCCGGGAGCGGTCGGCTTCTTGGCGCGGTCGCCGGGGACCAGCGACAGGTTGACCGGATGCAGGGTGCGCGGGTTGCTCATCGCCGCGGCGTCGATGCCGGTGGCGACGACCGACACGCGCATCACGCCGTCCAGCGAGCTGTCGAAGGTCGAGCCGAAGATGATGTTGGCGTCGGGATCGACCTCGTCACGGACGCGGTTGGCGGCCTCGTCGACCTCGAACAGGGTCATGTCGTAGCCGCCGGTGATGTTGATGAGGACGCCGCGGGCGCCCTTCATCGACACGTCGTCCAGCAGCGGGTTGGAGATGGCGGCCTCGGCGGCTTCGATGGCGCGGCGTTCGCCGCCGGCCTCGCCGGTGCCCATCATCGCCTTGCCCATCTCGGTCATGACGGACCGGATGTCGGCGAAATCCAGGTTGATCAGGCCGGGCATCACCATCAGGTCGGTGACGCCGCGCACGCCCGAATGCAGAACGTCGTCGGCCATCTTGAAGGCGTCCGCGAAGGTCGTCTTCTCGTTGGCGATGCGGAACAGGTTCTGGTTCGGGATGATGATCAGGGTGTCGACATACTGCTGCAGTTCGGCGATGCCGCCCTCCGCCAGCCGCATGCGGTGACCGCCCTCGAAATGGAAGGGCTTGGTGACGACGCCGACGGTCAGGATGCCGCGCTCGCGGGCTGCGCGCGCGATGACCGGTGCCGCACCGGTGCCGGTGCCGCCGCCCATGCCGGCGGTGATGAACACCATGTTGGAGCCTTCGAGATACTGGACGATCTCGTCGATCTGCTCCTCGGCCGACGCACGGCCGACATCCGGCTTGGAGCCGGCGCCCAGGCCGCGGGTGGTGCCGGTGCCCAGCTGGATGCGCTTCTCGCACAAGGAACCCTTCAGCGCCTGCGCGTCGGTGTTGCCGACGACGAAGTCCACGCCTTCCAGGTTCGACTTGATCATGTTGTTGACGGCATTGCCGCCGGCGCCGCCGACGCCGAACACGGTGATGCGAGGCTTCAGCTCGGGCTCGATCTGGGGGATGGTCACGTTGATCATTCTATTCAGGCCTCCACAACCTGTTTTCGTTGGGTTTGATGTTTGATATGCCGCGACCGGCGCCCGGTTGTGTCCGGTGTCTGTCCGTTCGGGAATCGGTGAATGGCGGCGGCGGGGAGAGTCATCTACAGATTCTCCCGCAGCCACAGGCCGACGCGGCCGAGGAGCCCCGTTGACGCGACCGCCTCTTGGCCGGTCACCATCAGCTCCGTCGGGTTGCGGACGGCATGTAGGAGAAGGCCCGCCACGGTCGAGAAGGCCGGTCCGCCATGCGCCTCGTTGAGGCCGGCGATCCGGGTGGGGCGGGCGATGCGGACCTGTTTGTCCAGGATGGGGGCGGCCATGTCGCGCGTGTTGGGCAGTTGGCTGGCGCCGCCCGTCAGCACCACGCGCCGGCCGACCAGCTTGGAATGGCCCGACTGCTCGATGGCGCTGCGCACCTCTTCGAAGATCTCTTCCATCCGCGCCTGGATGATGCTGACCAGGAAGGAGCGCGGATGGCTGGCGGTGCCGCTGCCGCTGCGCTCGTCCTCGCCGATCTGCGGCACCTCGATCATCTCGCGCTCGTCGGCCGGGTTCACCCGGGCGCTGCCGTAGAGCACCTTCAGCCGTTCGGCATGGGATAGCGGCGTGGTCAGGCCGTGGGCGATGTCGTTGGTGACGTGGCGTCCGCCGAGCGGCACGAAGCCGGTCCACACCAGATTGCCTTCGGCGAAGATCGAGATGGTGGTGCCGCCGCCGCCGATGTCGACGCAGGCGGCCCCCATCTCCATCTCGTCCTCCACCAGACAGGCGAGACCGGAGGCGAAGGGGCTGACCACGACGGACTCGATGTTCAGGTGGCAGCGGGCGACGCAGGCGCCCAGCGTGAGAATTGCGCCCTTGGCCGCCGTGACCACATGCAGCTGGGTCCCCAGCGTATGGCCGCTCATCCCCTTGGGATCGCGGATGCCGCGGATGCCGTCCAGGGTGAAGCTCAGCGGGATGGTGTGGATCAGCGCCTGATCGGGGCCGGCCTGCAGGGTGCGGGCATGGGCCATGGCGCGGCGGATGTCGCCCTCCGTCACCTCCTGGCCGGAAACGGGGACGGTGGCGGTGAAGGCGTGGGAGCGGGGGTTGCCCATCGACAGGTTGACGACGACATCGTGAACCGTCTCGCCGGCCATCTGTTCGGCGGCATGTACGGCGGCGCCGATCGAGGTCTCCGCCGCCTCCATGTCGATGATGGTCCCGGCGCGGATGCCCGTGGCGATCTGGTGGCCGACGCCGATCACGCGGAGGGAGCCGGGCTCCTCCATCCGCGCGATGACGCAGCACACCTTCGTCGAGCCGACGTCCAGCGCCGTGACGATCCCGCCACGGGCCGGCCGCTTCGGCTTCTTGGCACCGTTGAATCCCATCCCGAACATGCCCCCCAAGACTTCCCTTCAACTCTTGTCTGCCGGCGATAAGCGCTTCCCCACAAGGGCTTGCCGCCGGCCGGCCTTATGATTTCTTGCCGTTCTTCTTCTTCGCATCGTCGTCCCAGCCCGGAAGCTGGGCGGTGGATGAGGTCTGGATCGCGGCGCGGTCCTGCAGGCGCATGTCGATGGCGACGATGTCGCGGTCCAGCACCCGGCTGGCCGTCTGCATCTGCTCCAGCTGGCGCAGGGCGCGGCGCATGTCGGCGGTGCCTTCCGGCAGCTTCACCGTCACGCCGTTGCTGAGCTGCAGGTTCCAGCGGCGGTCGCTGATCCAACTGGCCGAGGACAGCATCGGCGCGATGGTCGGCGCGCTGTCCAGCGCCGACAGCAGGGTGTGGACCTGCTGCGGGGCGTTGGCGCCGATGACCTGCGGCAGCGTCTCGATCCGCTGGTTGCCGCGGCGGGCCAGTTCCGCCGCGTCGGCCAGCGGGCGGCCGGCGCGGTCGATGACGGTGAACTGGCGGTCATGCTGCCAGATCGCCATCGGCTGGCGTTCGGACAGCTGGACATAGAGGAAGCCGGGCAGCCGCCGCTCGATCGAGGCCGACGACACCCAGGGCAACTCCTCCAGCCGCTGCTTGGCATCGGCCAGATCGATCGACAGGATCGGCTCGCCCCGGCGCACGCCCAGCGCGTCGAGCACGGCGTCGCGCTCCGTCTCGCTGCGGCCGACCACCAGGATCTCCGACAGGCGGAAGCCCATGTTGCCGGTCAGCCGGACGACGCTGTCCTGCGCCGCCTCCAGCGTGTCGGCCAGGGTGCCGCGCTTCCAGGCGGAGCCGGCGGCGGCGGTCAGGCCCAGCACCGGCACCAGCAGCAGCGCCGCCTTGACGGCGGAGCGGGTCCAGCGCGGCCAGGCGCGGCGCCGCTTGCCTTTCTGCGCCGACGCGGCCATGGCGCGCGGCGGGGTTGGCATCTCGTCCCGGGCGCGCGCACCGGCTGCGGCGGCGCGGAAATCCGGGTTGGCCATCAGGCGAGCTGACATGCGGCGTTCTCCACGAGCCAGCCGACCAGCGCGCCGTAGGTGATCCCCACATGCGCGGCCTGTTCGGGCACCAGCGAGAGGGGCGTCATGCCCGGCTGGTTGTTGATCTCCAGGAAATACAGACCGTCCGTTCCCGGCCGGCTGTCATCCCAGCGGAAGTCGCTGCGCGACACGCCCCGGCAGCCCAGGGTGTGGTGCGCAAGCACCGCCAGCCGCTTCGCCTCCTCCGCCACCGCCTCGGGGACCGCGGCGGGGATGGTGTGGACGGCGTGGCCGGCGCTGTATTTCGCGGTGTAGTCGTAGACCTGAGCCTGAAAGACGATCTCGGTCACCGCCAAAGCGCGGTCACCCATGACGCCCACGGTCAGTTCGCGACCGGGGATGAACTCCTCGATCAGCGCGCGTTCGCCAAAGGTCCACGCATCGCCGACCGGGCTGTTCTGCCCCTCGCGGACCAGGGTTACGCCAACGGTCGAGCCTTCGTCCACAGGCTTGACGATATAGGGCGCCGGCATGGGGTGGGTACCGCCGGTGATCTCCCCGCGGGACAGGACCATGCCTTTGGGGGAGCGGATGCCGACGGTGTCCAGCACCCGCTTGGTCATCGCCTTGTCCATGGCGATGGCGGCGGCCTGGACGCCCGAATGGGTGTAGGGCAGGCCCAGGAACTCCAGCACGCCCTGGATCGTCCCGTCCTCGCCGCCGCGGCCGTGCAGGGCGTTGAACACCACGTCGGGCCGCGGGTTGGTCAGGGCATGCATCAGCCCGGCCAGGTCGCGCTGAACGTCGACGGCGGTGACGCGGTAGCCTTCCTCCTCCAGCGCTTTGGCGACACCGGCGCCGCTGACCAGCGACACCTCGCGCTCGGCCGACCAGCCGCCCATCAGGACGGCGACATGCTTCTTGTGGGCGTGGAGCAGGGCTTCGGTCATTGGGCGGCTCCTTCGGCGGCGGGAACGCCGATGCGCTTGATTTCCCAGTCCAGCATGACGCCGCTGGTCTCGAACACGCGGCGGCGGACCTCCTCGCCCAGCGCTTCCAGCTGGGCGGCGGTGGCCGTGCCGTTGTTGATCAGGAAGTTGCAGTGCTTTTCCGACACCTGCGCGTCGCCGATGGACAGGCCGCGGCAGCCGGCCCGGTCGATCAGCTCCCAGGCCTTGTGACCTTCTGGATTCTTGAAGGTCGAACCGCCGGTGCGGGAGCGGACCGGCTGGCTGTCGGCGCGCTTGTCGGAGATCTCGGCCATGCGCCGCGCGATCTCCAGCGGGTTGCCGGGCTCGCCGCGCAGCACCGCGCCGGTGAAGATGCAGTCTTCCGGCGCCGCGCTGTGGCGGTAGGTGAAGCCCATGCCGGCATGGCTGAACTCCAGCCGCCGGCCGTCGCGCGTCACCGCGGTAGCGGAGACCAGCACGTCGGCCAGCTCGCGGCCATAGGCGCCGCCATTCATGCGCAGCGCGCCGCCGATGGTGCCGGGGATGCCGGAGAGGAACTCCAGCCCGGCGATCCCGGCGTCGCGGGCGACCATCGCGACATTCAGGTCGAGCGCCGCCGCACCGGCGGTCAGCGTCATGCCATCTCCGGTTCCGGCCGCCGTGATGTCGGTGAAACCGCGGCCGAGCCGGATAGTGACGCCCGGCACGCCGCCGTCCCGCACCAGCAGGTTGGAGGCGACGCCGATCACCGTCACCGGCACCTCGGCCGGCAGGGCAGCCAGGAAGTCGGCAAGGTCGTCCGCGTCGGCCGGACGGAACATCACCTCGGCCGGGCCGCCGACGCGGAACCACGTCACCGGCGCCAGCGAAGCGTCGGCGGTCAGCCGGCCGCGCACCGCGGGCATGCGTTCGATCAGGTGGCCGTTGGGCAAATGGCCGTCTGCCGGGCTCATGCGGGGGGCCGCCGTCATCGCGTGGCGCCGTAGAGCGACGACAGCTCGCCCGGCAGGGCGTTCGCCCACTGGGTGATGTTGCCGGCGCCGAGGCAGACGACGAAGTCGCCGGGCCGCGCCATCTCGCGCACGACCTGCGCCAGTTCCTGCGGGTTCTGCAGGGCCACGACATGACGGTGGCCGTGCATGCGCAGGCCTTCCACCAGGCTGTCGCGGCTGACGCCCTCGATCGGCGCCTCACCGGCGGCATAGACGTCGGCGACGATCACGGCGTCGGCGTCGTTGAAGCAGGTGCAGAACTCCTCGAACAGGGCGGCGAGGCGGGAATAGCGGTGCGGCTGGACCACGGCGATGGTGCGCCCGGTGCCGGCGGTGCGCGCGGCCTTCAGCACCGCGGCGATCTCCACCGGGTGGTGGCCGTAATCGTCGATGACGGTGATGCCGTTGGCCTCGCCGGTCTTGGTGAAGCGGCGCTTCACGCCCTGGAACTTGGCCATGCTGTCGCGCATCACCACGTCGGGCAGCCCCATCTCGTTGCCGACCGCGAAGCAGGCCAGCGAGTTCTGGACGTTGTGCGGCCCGTACATCGGCAGGCGCACGCCGGCGATGGCGCGGCTCTCGCCGGTGTGGCGGTCGTAGATCAGCACGTCGTACTTGGCGCCGTCCGGACCCAGCTCCACGTTGACCGCGCGGATGTCGGCCTGCGGCGAGAAGCCGTAGGTGACGATGCGGCGGTCCGACACGCGGGGGATCATCGCCTGCACCTCGGGATGGTCGATGCAGAGCGCGGCGAAGCCGTAGAAGGGGATGTTCTGGACGAAGCTGTCGAAGGCGGCGCGCGCGTTGTCGAAGGTGCCGTAGAAGTCCAGATGCTCCGGATCCATGTTGGTGACGACGGCGATGCAGGCCGGCAGCTTCACGAAGGTGCCGTCGCTCTCGTCCGCCTCCACCACCATCCAGTCGCCGGTGCCGAGCCGGGTGTTGGAGCCGTAGGCGTTGATGATGCCGCCGTTGATGACGGTGGGATCGAGGTTGGCATGCTCCAGCATATGGCCGACCATCGAGGTGGTCGTGGTCTTGCCATGGGTGCCGCCGATGGCGATGGCCCATTTCAGCCGCATCAGCTCGCCCAGCATCTCGGCGCGGCGGACCACCGGCACCAAGGCGGCGCGGGCGGCCACCACCTCCGGATTGTCGCGCTTGACGGCGGAGGAGACGACGACCACGGCGGCCCCGGCGATGTTCTCGCCGCGATGGCCGACGAACACCTTGATGCCCAATTCGCGCAGGCGCTTGACGTTGGCGTTCTCGGCAAGGTCGGAGCCCTGGACGGTATAGCCCAGGTTCCGCAGCACCTCGGCGATGCCGCTCATGCCGATGCCGCCGATGCCGACGAAGTGGATGGTGCCGATCGAGAGGGGGAGGGCGCGCATGTCAGGCTTACTTTCCGCGGCGAAGCATCAGGCGAAGGGTGGCGTCGACCGCCGCATCGGACAGGTCGTCGGGGAGGGGTTGCGATCCGTGGATCATCGACAGGCGGTCACGCAGGAAGCCGCCTTCGGCAAGGAAGCGCGGCACCAGCGGACAGCCCGGACGGTTGTACCAGCCGCCCTCGGTCCGCGTCATGTCCGCCGGCCAATCCTGCAGCGGACGGGGAGTCGGTCGGGTCAGAGCCCTGGCTTTGATCATTCCGCGGCCCCCTTGGCGCTGGCGCCGGCGGCGGACCGCCGGGCGTTGTGGGATTGGTCGTGGTCAGTCAGGTTTGGGTCGGCGTTGTAGGAATTGGTGCGGCCGGCCGGGCCGCCGTCCAGCATCGCCAGCACGGCGTCTGCCAGTGAGGTGGCGGCGTCGGCGGTGCCCCAGTCGTGGGCGGCCCGCGCCGATGCTACGAGCGCCTGCGGGTCGGCCAGCAGGGAGGACAGCCGCCCGGCCAGCGCCTGGGCGGTGAAGGAGGGCTGCGGCACCAGCCAGGCGGCGCCGGCCTCGGCCAGATGGCGGGCGTTGGCGGTCTGGTGGTCGTCGGTGGCGTGCGGGTAGGGCACCAGGATCGCCGGACGGCCGACGCAGGTCAGTTCGGCGATGGTGGAGGCGCCGGCGCGGGTGACGGCAAGGTGGCAGGCGGCCAGCCGCTCCGGCACGTCGCGGAAGAAGGTCTGCAACTCCAGCCGGGCGAGGCCCAGCGGCTCCAGTGCGTCGCGGGCGGCTTCCAGGTCTTCCGGGCGGCATTGCTGCGCCAGATGGATGCGGGCGCGCATCTCCTCCGGCAGCAGGGCGAGTGCCGCCGGGATCACCTCGGAAAAGACGCGGGCGCCCTGGCTGCCGCCCATCACCAGCAGGCGGATCGGGCCGGTGGCGCCGGGCGCCTCGTAGGGGGAGAGCCGACGGGCGGCGACCGCCGGACGGACGGGGTTGCCGGTGCGGACGATCTTGGCGCGCTGCGCCTCGCCCAGCTTCTCGATGTCGGAAAAGGCGACGGCGATGCGGCTGGCCCCGGCGACCAGCATCCGGTTGGCACGGCCCAGCACGGCGTTCTGTTCGTGCAGCAGGGCCGGCAGCTTCGACTGGATGGCGGCATAGACGGTGGGCACGGACGGGTAGCCGCCGAAGCCGACGACCGCGGCGGGATCGAGCCGGCGCATCAGCGCACGCGCCTCCAGCAGGCCCAGCCCCATCTGCAGGGCGGCCTTCAGCTTGCCAACGATGCCGGCGCCGGGCGAGGCGGCGCGGATGCGGTGGACCGGCACCTCCGGCAGGTTCTCGCCGAAGGCGTGGCCGCGCTTGTCGGTGACCAGAGTCACGGCGCGGCCACGCGACAGCAGCTCGCGCGCCAGGGCTTCGGCCGGGAACATGTGTCCGCCGGTGCCGCCCGCCGCCAGCACGATCACCTTGTTGGCGCTCGCGTCGTAGGTCGTCGCGCCCAAGTCGGTCGGCCTCCTCATTCCAGGGGGCCGAAGCGTTTGCGTGTCAAAGCCAGTACCATGCCCATGCCGAACCCGAGAGCGAGCAGCGAGGAGCCGCCGTATGAGATGAACGGCAGGGTCATGCCCTTGGTCGGCATAAGATGCAAGGACGAACCCATGTTGATCGCCGCCTGAAGCCCGAACTGGATCAGAAGACCGGCGGCGGCGAGCAGGACGAAGTAGTTGTTGTCGTTGAAGATGCGGGCGAATCCGCGCAGAACGACAAAGGCGAACAGCGTCACCAGGCCTAAGCAGAAAATCAGCCCCAGTTCTTCCCCGGCGACCGCGAAGATGAAGTCGGCGTGGCTGTCGGGCAGATAGAACTTCACCGTGCCCTGGCCGGGGCCGGTTCCCATCAGGCCGCCGTTGGCGAAGGCCTCCAGCGAGCGGTTGACCTGATAATTGTCGCCGGCATGCGGGTCAAGGAAGCGGTCGATGCGGCTGGTGACGTGCGGCAGCGTGTAATAGGCACCGACCAGCCCGACGACACCCAGCCCGCCGAGCCCCATCACCAGCACGAGGTTCAGCCCGGCCAGGAAGAACTGGGTGAACCAGACGGCGGAGACGACGAAGGTCATGCCGAGGTCGGGCTGCAGGATCAGCCCAACCATGGTGACGCCGTACAGCACCATCGAGACCAACGCGCCGGGGAAGCCCGGATTGGTGCGCGACAGCGAGAACAACCAGGCCGCGACCACGGCGAAGGCCGGCTTGATGAACTCGGACGGCTGGATCGACAGGCCGGGAACATGGATCCAGCGGCGGGCGCCCTTGATCTCCACGCCGACCACCAGCGTGGCGTAGACCAGCGCCACCGAAATCAGGAACACCCCCAGCGCCACCCGCCGCACGCCGCGCGGGCTGAGCAGAGAGACGCCGATCATGATGATGATCGCCGGGATCAGCATCATCACGTGACGTTCGACGAAATAGAAGGTGTCCTGGATGCCGATCCGCTCGGCCACCGGCGGGCTGGCCGCGGTGATCAGGACGGTGCCGAGGAACATCAGCAGGGCGACGGCGCCCAACTGCCAACGGTCGACGGTCCACCACCAGCGGCCGAAGATCGATTGATCGGTGCGGTCGAAGGTGATCATGCAACGCCTCCGCTGGTGCCGTCCCCGGTGTTCCCATGCGCGTCGATGATGCCCGCGACATAGGCCGCGAAGGCGTCGCCGCGCTTCTCGAAATTGGCGAACTGGTCCCATGAGGCGCAGGCCGGCGACAGCAGAACGCAAGAGCCCTCCAGCCGCTCCGCCAGCGCCATCCCGGCCGCCTTCGCGGTCGCGACATCCAGCGTTCCGCAGCGGGTATAACCAACGCCCTGCGCATCGAGCCATGCGGCGAATTGTTCTTGCGCCTCGCCGATCAGGAAGGCGTGGCGCACGCGGCCCATATAGCCCTCCAGCCCGTTCAGCCCGGTGTCCTTGGCCTGTCCGCCGAGGATCCAGTAGATCGGGTCGAAGGTCGCCAGCGCCTTTTCCGTGGCGTCGGCATTGGTCGCCTTGCTGTCGTTGACGAAGCGCACGCCGTCGAGCGTGCCGACCAGCTGCTGACGGTGGGCGAGGCCGGGGAAGGTCGCCATCGCCGCGACGATGGCCGGCACCGGCAGGCCGGCGGCCTTGCAGGTGGCGAAGGCGGCGGCGGCATTCTGCCAGTTGTGGGCGCCCAGCAGGGTCGGCAGCGCCGACAGCTCAACCACCCGCGCCGCCTCGCCGTCGGTATCGTCGACCAGCCAGCCGTCGGCGGCATAGACGCCGCCCGCCACCGGCCCCCGGGCGGAGATCGGCCAGATGCGCTGGTCGCCGGCGGCGACGAGGTCGGCGTGGATCGTCCGGCAATGCTCGTCGTCCACCCCGATCACCGCGGTGCGCGGCCAGGTCTGGCGGTGGAAGATCAGCTTTTTCGCGGCGATGTAGCCATCCATCCCGCCATGGCGGGCGAGATGGTCGGGGGTGATGTTCAGCAGGACCGCGATGTCGAAGGTGATGGAGTGTGTCAGTTCCAGCTGGTAGCTCGACATCTCCAGGACGCAGGTGTTGCCCGATCCGATGGGGTCGAAGGTCAGCACCGGCGTGCCGAGGTTTCCGCCCACGGCGGCCTTGCGCCCGGCGGCGGCCAGGATGTGGCCGACCAGCGTGGTGGTTGTCGATTTGCCGTTGGTGCCGGTGATGCCGATGAAGGCGCAGTCGCGCTCCGCCCGGCCCAGCAGTTCGATGTCGCAGATCAGTTCGATCCCCAGCGCGCGGGCACGCTGGGCCACCGGATGCGGCTTGGGGAAGGTGTGGGGGATGCCGGGCGACCAGACGATGGTGGTCAGGTCCGACAGGTCGGCGGTGGCGAGATCGACGACGGCGAAACCCTCCGCCTCCGCCGCGGCACGGGAGGCGGGGTTGTCGTCCCACACCCGCACCTCGGCGCCGCTGTCGCGCAGCGCGCGGGCGGTGGCGAGGCCGGACTTGCCCAGCCCCATCACCGCGACGGGAAGTTCCTGCATATAGAACAGGTCGATCATCGCCGGTCCCCCCTCAGCGCAGCTTCAGCGTGGACAGGCCGACCAGCGCCAGGATCGAGGCGATGATCCAGAAGCGGATCACCACCGTCGGTTCGGCCCAGCCTTTTTTCTCGAAGTGATGGTGCAGCGGGGCCATGCGGAACACCCGCTTGCCGGTCAGCTTGAAGGAGGCGACCTGCACGATCACCGACACCGTTTCCAGCACGAACAGGCCGCCGATGATGGCGAGCACGATCTCGTGCTTGGTCACCACGCTGACCGCACCCAGCGCACCGCCCAGCGACAGCGACCCGGTGTCGCCCATGAAGACCATCGCCGGCGGGGCGTTGTACCAGAGGAAGCCGATGCCGGCGCCGATCAGCGCGCCGCAGAAGATCGTCAGCTCGCCGGACCCCGGCACATGATGGATCTGCAGGTAGTTGGCGAAGATCGCGTTGCCGGAGAGGTAGGAGATCAGGGCGAAGCAGCCGGCCGCGATCATCGTCGGCACGATCGCCAGCCCGTCCAAGCCGTCCGTCAGGTTCACCGAGTTCGATGCGCCGACCATGATGAAGGCGCCGAAGGGCACGAAGAACCAGGACAGCTGGATCAGGAAATCCTTGACGAAGGGAACCGCGACGCCGCCCGACAGCGGCGGGGCCGACACCCACATGATGAGCGCCGAGGCGACCAGCCCGATGGCGATCTCCCAACCCAGGCGAAAACGGCCGGACAGGCCCTTGGTGTTGCGCTTGGTCAGCTTCAGATAATCGTCGCCGAAGCCGATCAGGCCGTAGCCGATGGTCACCAGCAGGACGATCCAGATATAGGCGTTGGTCAGGTCGGCCCACAGCAGGGTGCTGACCGTCATCGCGATCAGGATCATCAGGCCGCCCATGGTGGGCGTGCCCTTCTTCTTGAAATGGGTCTCCGGGCCGTCGGCGCGGATGGGCTGGCCTTCGCCCTGCTTGCGCTTCAGCCAGGCGATCAGGCGCGGAAAGAAGACGAAGCTTATGACCAGCGACGTCAGCACGGCGCCGCCGGTCCGGAAGGTCAGGTACCGGAACAGGTTGAACGGCGTGAAGACGTCGGCCAGACCGAAGAGGAGGTTGTAGAGCATTTGGGTCCGTCAGCCTCGCGGCGCCTGCGCGGACTGCGCCGCCGCCAGTGGCTGGTTGGTGGTTCGGGAGGCGGCTTTGTCCTCGCTTTCGCGTCCGCTGTCGAGTGCCGCGAGCGCATCGACGATCAGACCTGTACGACTGCCCAAGGACCCCTTGACCATGATAACGTCGCCGCCTTTTACGGTCCCGGTCACGATGGGGGCCAACTCCACGCTGGTCTCCGTCCAGGCGCCGCGCATCGTCGCCGGCAGGCGGTCGAACAGCGCCTTCATGTGCGGGCCGCAGGCATAGACGGTGTCCACCTGCGCGGCGCGCAGCGGCTCGGCCAGCGCGATGTGCAGCGCGTCGGCGCGGTCGCCCAGTTCGCGCATGTCGCCCAGCACGGCGATGCGCCGGCCGCCGGCGCCGGGGTCGATCTTGCCCAGCACCTCCAGCGTCGCCGTCATCGCGGCCGGACTGGCGTTGTAGCTCTCGTCGATCAGGGTGAAGGCGCCCTGCGGCAGCTGGATGCGCTTGCGGGTGCCGCGGCCCTTGACCGGCTGCAGGCTGGACAGGGAACGGGCGGCGGCGGCAACGTCGGCGCCCAGCGCCTTCACCGCCAGCAGCACCGCCAGGCTGTTCATCACCCAGTGCTTGCCCGGCAGCGACAGGCAATATTGCAGCCGCTCGCCGCGGATGACCGCGGTCACTGCGCTGCAGGTGGCATGCAGCGAGCAGTCGACCAGCCGGGCGTCGGCCTCCTCATGGGCGCCGAAGCTCCAGATGTCGGTCAGGCCGTGGCGGCGCGCGGCGGCGGCCAGCCGGGCATATTGCCCGTTGTCGCGGTTCAGCACGGCGACGCCGTCCGCGTCCAGTCCTTCGAAGATCTCGGCCTTGGCGTCGGCGATGGCCTCGACGCCGGAGAAGAATTCCAGATGCGCCGCCTCGACCGTGGTGATGATGGCGACATGCGGCTTGACCTGCCGGGACAGGGGGCCGAGTTCGCCGGCGTGGTTCATGCCCAGCTCGAACACGCCATAGGCGCAGTCTGCGGGCAGGCGGGCGAGCGACAGCGGCACGCCCCAATGGTTGTTCAGGCTGCCTTCGGTGGCGTAGGTCGACCCTTGCGCCGACAGGACGTGGCGCAGGGTCTCCTTGGTGCCGGTCTTGCCGACCGAGCCGGTGACGCCGACGAAGCGCGCGCCGCAGCGCGCCCGCGCGACCTTGCCCAGCGCCGCCATCGCCTCCAGCGTGTCGACCGGAACGATCAGCAGCGGCGCGTCCGCCGGCAAGCCGTCGGGCAGATGATCGACCAGAGCCGCGGCGGCCCCGGCGGCGAGTGCGGCGCCGACGAAGGCGTGCCCGTCGAAATTCGGTCCGCGGATGGCGACGAACAGGTCGCCCGGTGCCACCTTGCGGCTGTCGATGGTGACGCCGGTGGCGGTCCAGGCGGACGGGCCGGCCAGACGCCCGCCGGTGGCGGCCGCCGCGTCCTCCGCAGTCCAGAGGACCGTCTTGTCCGTCATCTCCCCGCTCATGCTCCAATCTCCGCTACGGCTTTCCGGGCCTCGTCCGCATCGTCGAACGGACGCACCTCGGTGCCGATCGTTTGTCCCTGTTCATGGCCCTTGCCGGCGATGACCAGCACGTCGCCGGGTTGAAGCTGCCGCACCGCGGTGCGAATCGCCTCGGCCCGGTCGCCGATCTCCTCCAGCCGGCCGGCCAGTTCGCCGGTGGCGCCGGCCAGCACCTGGCTCCGCACGAAGGCGGGATCCTCGGTGCGCGGGTTGTCGTCGGTGACGATGGCGCGGTCGGCCAGTCTGGCCGCCAGCGCCCCCATCACCGGCCGCTTGCTGCGGTCGCGGTCGCCGCCGCAGCCGAACACCGTCACCAGATGGCGCGCGGCATGCGGCTTCAGCGCCCGCAGCACCGTTTCCAGCGCGTCGGGCGTATGGGCGTAATCGACGTAGACCGTCGCCCCGTTGGGGTGGGTGGCGACATGCTGCAGCCGGCCCGGCACACCTTCCAGCGAGGGAAGGGCGGCGAGCGCCCGCTCGGCGTCGCCGCCGGAGCCGATGACCAGACCCAGCGCGCAGAGCACGTTCCAGGCCTGGAAGCGACCCGCCAGCGGCAGGTCCACCGTCACGTCGCGGCCGAGCACGGACAGGGCGAGGCGCTGGCCATGGGCCAGCGGCTCCACCCCGGTCACCCGAAGCTCGACGCCGGCCAGACCATAGGACAGGACGCGGTGACCACGGTGGTTACAAATGGTGGCAAAATGTTGAAATTCCGGAGAGTCGGCGTTCAGCACCGCGACGGCGCCCGGCGGCAGGACCCGGTCGAACAGCATCGCCTTGGCGTCGCGATACGCCTCCATCGTGCCGTGATAGTCCAGATGATCCAGCGTCAGGTTGGTGAAACCGGCGGCCTTGATCGCCACGCCGTCCAGCCGGAACTGCTCCAGCCCGTGGCTCGACGCCTCCATCGCCAGATGGTCGATGCCGGCATCCTTGGCGGCGGCGAGGTCGCGGTGCAGCGACACCGGGTCCGGCGTCGTCATCCCGCCATAACCGTGCAGGCCGGGGCCGAGCAGACCCAGCGTGCCCAGGCTGCCGGCGGGCAGGCCGAGCCGGGTCCAGATCTGGGCGGCGAACTGGACGGTGGAGGTCTTGCCGTTGGTGCCGGTCACCGCCACCACCGTCTCCGGCTGGCGCCCGCCATGGAAGGCGGCGGCCATGCGCGCGAAGGCGAGGCGTGGTTGCGGGTCGGTCAGCAGGACGGCGGCGGAGGCGGCGGGCAGTTCGGTGCCCTCGGGCGCCAGCACGGCGACGGCGCCCTTGGCGATCGCATCAGCGATGAAGGCGCGCCCGTCGGCCTTCACGCCGGGCAGGGCGGCAAAGACAAAGCCGGGCCTGACCGCGCGACTGTCGGCGGTCAGCCCGGCGATGTCGGGATCGGCGGCGCCGACGGTGGCGTCAGCGCGGTTTGGTCTGAGTTGGGAAAGACGCAACGGTGCTTCCCTTCGACGGGGGTGGGGCGGTGACGGAGGGCATGGTCTGCTGCCAGTTGGTGGAACCGGCGGCGTTCAGGAAGGTGGAGTTGAGGATTTCCGGCGCGTTCTCGTCCACCATCGGCACGTTCAGCAGCGGGCCGATCTGCTTGACGATGCGGCCCACCGCCGGGGCGGCGACCCAGCCGCCGGTGGCGTAGCCGTAGGTCTTGGCCGTGGCCTTGGGCTCGTCCACCAGCACATAGACGATGTAGCGCGGATCGTTCATCGGGAAGGCGCCCAGGAACGACGACATGCGCGAGTTCTTCTGGTAATGCCGCCCCTTCTGCTTGTCGGCGGTGCCGGTTTTTCCACCGACGACATAGCCCTTGACTTCCGCCGACTTGCCGGTGCCTTCGGTGACCACGAAGCGGAACATGCGCCGCATCATGTCGGAGGTAGAGCGCGACACCACCTGATCGGTCGGGATCTCGTCGCCCGCCTTGCGCTTCAGCAGCGTCGGCTTGTGGAAGAGGCCGCCGTTGATGACGGACGCCGCGGCGGCCACCGTGTGCATCGGGCTGACCGAGATGCCATGGCCGAAGGAGATGGTGTAGCTGTTGACCTCGCGCCACGGATTCGGCACCAGCGGCCAGCCGCTTTCCGGCAACTCCAGACCGGTGGGCTTGGTGAATCCCATCTTGGTCATGAAGGCCTTCTGCGCCGCCACGCCTACCTGCTGCACCATCCGCACGGAACCGAGGTTGGAGGAGTGCTGGAACACTTCCGCTACCGTCAGGGCGCGGTGCAGGTTGTGGTAGTCGTTGATGGTGAAGCGGCCGATCTTGATCGGGTGGGCCGCGTCGAACATGTCCGACACCCGGATCTTGCCGCTGTCGAAGGCCAACGCGGAGTTGAAGATCTTGAAGGTCGATCCCATCTCGTAGACGCCGAGGGTCGCCCGGTTGAACAGCGTGTCGGGGTTCAGGCCGGTCGGGTCCTGCGGGTCGAAATCGGGCAGCGAAACCATCGCCAGCACTTCGCCGTTGCGCACGTCGAAGACGATGCCGGCGGCGCCGATGGCGCTGAACTCCTGCACCGTGGCGGCCAGCTCCTTCTTCAGGACATGCTGCAGCCGCAGGTCGATGGAGAGCTGCAGCGGCGTTCCCGGATCCTCGGTCAGCCGCTTGTTGAAGCCCTGCTCCATGCCGGCAAGGCCGTTGTTGTCGATGCCGGTGAAGCCGACGACATGGGAGGTCAGCGGGCCGGCGGGGTAGAAGCGGCGCTCCTCCCGTTCGAAGGCGATGCCGGGAATGCCGAGCCGATGGACGGCGGCCTGCTGCTTCGGCGTCAGGTTGCGCTTCAGCCAGACGAACCGGCGGTCGCCGACCAGCTTGCCCAGGACATCCTTGTAATCAAGCTCCGGCAGGACGCTGACCAGCTTCTGCGCCGCCTCTTCCGGGCGAGACACCAGCTTGGGGTCGGCATAGAGCGACTGGGTGACCAGCGAGGTCGCCAGCAGGTTGCCGTTGCGGTCGAGGATGTCGGCACGGTTGGTGGTGGTGTTGTCCACCTCCAGCGCCACATGCTGGCGCGGCTCGCCGCCGCCCGCGAACATGGTGGCCATCGCCAGCTTGACGCTGATCGCGGTGAAGACGGTCGTGACCACGGCAGCCGTCACCATCAGGCGGTAACGGCTCTGTTCCAGCGCAACCGCCAGCGAGGTCCGCGGCTTGGCGGACTGCTGCTGGGGCGACGGGGGAAAGGGCGAGGGCGCCGGCGGCGGCACATAGGTGCTGCCGGTGCTGGCGCCGGGCTGGCCGTAGCCGGCCGGACCGCCGTGGTCGTGACCGTTCATCGATTGGCCCCCAGGCGCGCAACGAGCAGCCCGAGGCTGTCGGTCGGCTTGGGCTGGTAAGGTTGCTGGGCCGCAGGAGCGGCAGCCTTGGGCGCCGGCGCCGGTGCCGGCGGTGTTGGGCGGGCCGCCAGTTCGGTCGGGCGCGAGGTCGGCGCGTTGGGCGCCAGCTTGCCGGCGGCGCGGTCGGGCGCCTTCTCGGCCGGCGCGCGGGCGGAGCCGGGCACCAGGGCGGAGGGCTTGATCCGGGTGGCGCGCGACGGGTCGGCGAGACTGCCGGAGGAGGGCAGGGAGGCGGGCACGACGACCGGCGCGCGTTCCAGCGCCTTGTCCATCGGCAGCGGCTTCGCCAGGGCCGCACCGGCCGGCATGCTGACCGGAACGATTCCACCGGCGCCGCTGTTGTTGGGAGCGGCGGGAATGCGGGCGGCGGCGACCTGCGGGGCGCCGGTGCCGGGCGCGCGCACCATCGGCGGCAGCGGGGCGGGATTGGTCTGGGCAGGCGGCTGGACGGCGTCGCCCGGACGCATGGGAATCATGTCCATCGCCATGTACTGACGCGGTTCGCTGGGCTGCAGCGCCAGATAGGCCTGCGCCATCTGTTCCAGCTTGGTGGGGTCGTTCAGGTAGCTCCACTCGGCCTTCAGGATCTGGATGGACTCCTGTTCCTGAATGATCTTGCGGTTCAGCCCGGCGAGCTTCTCCTCAAGATCCTGGACGTCGTAGCTGGTCTGGAACAGCACGCCACCGGCGGCCGCGATCAGGCCGCCCCAGAACAGCCAGGTCTTGCCTTTCATGCTGCCTCCTTGCCGGGCGCCGGGAACGCGGGCGCCTCGGTACGTTCAGCCGCGCGCAGCCGGGCGGACCGGGCGCGGGGGTTGTTGCGGGCTTCGGCCTCGCTCGGGTCCACGGGTTTCCGGGAGAGCAGGCGGAAGGATGGGTGATGCGCCGCGACCGCGGTCACGGGCGTATGGCGGGACGGGGAGGGCGGCGGCGACGACCGTTCCCGCAGGAACGCCTTGACCTCGCGGTCCTCCAGCGAATGGAAGGAAACGACGGCCAGACGCCCGCCGGGCGCCAGCAGCGACTCGGCGGCGGACAGGCCGCGCCGCAACTCGCCCAATTCGTCGTTCACATGGATGCGCAGCGCCTGGAAGGTCCGGGTGGCCGGGTCGATCCCGTCGCCCTTCCCCTTCGGCACCACCGAGCGGATGATGTCTGCCAGCCGACCCGTGCGCTCGATCGGCGCATCGCGGCGGGCGGCGACGATGGCGCGGGCGACGCGGCGCGCCATCCGTTCCTCGCCCAGGTGGTAGATGATGTCGGCCAGTTCCGCCTCGTCGGCGCTGTTGACCACGTCGGTGGCGGTCGGCCCATCCCGCCCCATCCGCATGTCGAGCGGGCCGTCGAAGCGGAAGGAGAACCCGCGCTCCGGCTCGTCGATCTGGGGAGAGGAGACGCCGACGTCGAGCGCCACGCCGTCGACCTTGTCGACGCCATGGTCCGCCAGCAGCCTGTCCATATCGCCGAAGCGGCCCTCGATCACCTCGAGCCGGCCGGGGAATTCCTGTGCCAGGACGCGACCGCGCTCGATCGCCGCGGGGTCGCGGTCGATGCCGATCACGCGGCAGGAAGCCGACCGCAGCAGGGCGCGGCTGTAGCCGCCGGCGCCGAAGGTGCCGTCGACATAGAGACCGCCGTCGCGCGGGGACAGCGCGGCGATCACCTCGTCCAGCAGGACGGGAATGTGGATGCGGGTGTCGGTCATCATGCGCCCTCCCCGCTCCGGCTGGCGGCGCCGCGGGAGGCCTTGGCGACGATCTGGCTGAGGGAGATGTCCTTGCGCACGACCTGCTCGCGAAGCGCGGCCTCATGGGCCTTCAGCGCGTCGGGTTCCCAGATCTGGAAGGTCTTGCGGCGGCCGATGAAGGCGGCCTCCTCGGTGATGCCGGCGAACTCCGCCAGCTCCTTGGGCAGGACGATGCGGCCTTCGGCGTCGGAGGAGACGGGGATCAGCTTTCCGAAGATGAAGGTCTCGATCATGTCGCGCTCGTCGGCATCGAGGTCAGGGGATTCGAGGCTCTCGGAGAGGACGTCGAGATAGTCCTGGTCGGCGCCTTCCAGCGCCTGGTGGTTCAGCGAAGGCCAGAGGTAAACGGTGCTGGGAGCCGACGTCTTGGCAAGCGACTGCCTGAACTGTGCCGGGATGGACACACGCCCTTTCCTGTCAACTTTGTTGACGTATGTGGACAGGAAAACGGCCATAGGCCCGGTGGTCCCCCCTGCTATCCCCCATGCGCGGTCGGGTGCCCCGCGCTAGCCCCGCTTGGCCCATTCAGCCCCCGCCCCCCGGTGTTAACCAAAATGGGTAGGAGCCCCCCTTAAATGGGCATTCTTGGGATAGCATGGGACGGCATGGGCGTCAACGGCCCCCCGAGTATTCAGACGGGGGTGTCAAGACTTTTGGGTCAGCCTGTGGCATCCGCGCAAGTTGGTGTACGAATTTTCAGAATCTTCGCAGTATTTCGCTGGACTCCCACGATGTGGATAAAGTTATCCACACGCGTTCGTTGAACGTTCCAAAGTTTTAAGAAAATGTGATCCATCCATGGTTTGTCATGCGGCCGAATCGACCCCCTCGGACGGCATAGAACCTTGGGTGGGATAGCCGGGTCCGGCATGGGACGGCATGGGAATTCGCCCCACAGTTATCCACCGGCTGTGGATTAGTCTGGGGAAAATGTGGATGGGACCGTGCACATCCTGGGGATGGCCGCGGAAAAGCGCGGAGAGCTGCGGGGGGAGCGTGGGGAGAAGGGGCGTCCGCCCTGTGGATGACGCGGACAGCTGCCCATGCCGTCGCCCATGCCGTCCCAGGCCGGACCATCCGATCGGGCGGGGCGGGGGCAAACGGGTGCCACCATGGGGCGCCATGGGATCATGCGCCCAACCGGGGACTCCGGATTGGGATGATCTGGGCAAAGGGTAGGGGGAAAGCGCCAGATGGCCTGTAAGCCGGGTTCTGTGTCCCGCCCCGAGGGGCAGGCGATGGCCATTCGTCTGGGACGCCGGTTGCCCGGACGCCTCGCGCGACCAACCCGAGCGGCGGCGCGGAAACGCGCTTGACCCACGCCCGTCCCATTGCGGGGACGGTGGTCGGGCCGCTCCTATTCGGTCTTGCTCCCGGTGGGGTTTACCGTGCCGTCCCCGTTGCCGGGTCCGCGGTGCGCTCTTACCGCACCCTTTCACCCTTACCTGCGTCGAAACGCCGGCGGTTTGCTTTCTGTGGCACTTTCCCTAGGGTCGCCCCCGCCGGCCGTTAGCCGGCACCGTGTTTCCGTGGAGCCCGGACTTTCCTCCCCCGGCCGAAACCGAAGGCGGCCATCCGGCCATCTGGCGCGGTCGTTCATATAGGGAAGCGGCCGTGGGGGCAAATCCCAAATATGGAAGCGCCTCGATCGGACCGACGGCTCATGTGAGACATCACCGTCCGGTCAGCCGCAGCAGCGCGCGCAGACGCCGCACCGTTTCGGGATCGGGGATGCCGGTGAGGCATTCGGGGTGAAAATGCCGCTGGAAGGCCAGCAGAGCCCGCGGTTCGGCCGGGTCGTACCCATAGCGTCCCAACAGGGCGGCGACCTCCGCATCGTTGAAGGGTCCGTCATCGTCCTGGGACGGCGTGGGCCAAATCCCGATTCCCTGCGCGGCGAGGCCCGGCCAGTCGAACAGCTCGCCCGGATCCTCCTTGCGGTCGGGCGCCACGTCGCTGTGGCCCAGCACGTCGCCGGCGGGGATCCCGTGGCGCTTCACGATGCCCTGGCATAGCTCGGCGACCGCCGCCATCTGCGCGGGCGGGAAGGGGCGATAGCCGAACTCGTGGCCCGGGTTGACGATCTCGACGCCGATGGAGCGGCTGTTGACGTCGCCGGTCCCGCGCCAGCCAGACCGGCCGGCATGCCAGGCACGCCGGTCTTCCGGCACATGGGCGAAGATGGTGCCGTCCTCGTCCACCGTGTAATGGGCGCTGACCTGGGCTGCCGGGTCGCACAGCCGGTCCAGCGCATCGGCGGCGGTGGGCATGCCGGTATAGTGCAGAATCAACAGCTCCACCCGCGAACCATCGGCCCGCGGGCCGTGGTTGGGGGAGGGGCGGTCGATCCGGCGGAAGGCGCTCATGTCGGATTCGTGACCGTCTGGTTGACCGCCTTCGGCCCACGCCGGACGATCACCGCGACTCCGCCGATGGTCAGCAAACCGCCGATGGCGAGGTTGATCGTCAGCGGATCACCCATCAGCAGTGCACCGCTGGCGACGCCGAAGACCGGTACAGTCAGCAGGTAGGGCATGGTCTGGTTGACGGAATAGCGCCCCAGCAGTGGATACCACAGCCCATAGGCGATGATGGTGACCGCGACGGCCATGTAGACGATCGATGCCCAGCCGACCCAGGTGGAGTTAGCGAGCGCCTCCATCTGTCCATGCTCCAGCAGCAGCGACAGGCCCAGCAGCTGCGGCATGGCGAACAGCGCCATCCAGCCGTTGACGGCGAAGCCGTTCACCGACCCGATCAGCTTCATCTGCACGCTCGCCACCGCGAAGGCGAAGCTTGCCGCCAGGATCAGCAGCAGCGAATAGAGCGATTCGCCCAGCCGCGGCTCGCCGGCGATCACGGCCACGCCGGCGAATGCGGCGGCCATGCCGATACCCCGGCGCCAGCCCAGCTTGTCCTTGAACACCAGCGCGGCCAGCAGGGAGGAGAAGGGCACCTGCGCCTGCGCCGCCAGCGACGCGGTGGCGGCGTCGATCCCCTGCAGCCCGGTGAACATCATCGGGAAATGGATGCTGCCGAGCGTCACCGACAACAGTGCGATCTTCCACAGCTTGTCGCGCGGCACGCGGAAGAAGGGGATGATCAGCACCGCCACCAGGGCGAAGCGCAGGAACATCACGAACAGCGGCGGGAATTCGGCCAGCGCCCATTTCGCCACGACGAAGTTCAGCCCCCACAGCGCCATCACCACCAGCGCCTGGAGGGTGTGGGCGAAACTCATGCCCTGCCGCCTTCCAGCTCTTCACGCATCGCTTCCAGCTCCAGCCAGCGCTCCTCCGCCGCGGCGAGCGCCGCCTGCCGGGCGTGCAGCTGCTCGCTGGTCTTCTGGAACTTGGCGGGATCGCGGGTGAACAGGTCGGGGTCGGCCAGCGCCTTTTCCAGCTTGGCGATCTCGGTGCCCAGCCCGTCCATGCGGGCCGGAAGCTCGTCCAATTCGCGCTGATCCTTGTAACTCAGCTTGCCGCGCGGCTTGGCTGCTGCGGCCGGCGCGGCGGCGGCCGGCTTCTGTTTTGCGGCAGCGGCGGGCGCCGCCTTGGCCGGGCGCTGCACCAGATAGTCGGAATAGCCGCCGGCATATTCGGTGGCGGTGCCGTCGCCCTCCAGCGCGATGGTGGCGGTCACCAGCCGGTCGAGGAAGTCGCGGTCGTGGCTGACCAGCAGCAGCGTGCCCTGATAGTCGCCCAGCACGTCCTCCAGCAGGTCCAGCGTGTCCATGTCGAGGTCGTTGGTCGGCTCGTCGAGGATCATCATGTTGCTGGGCTTGGCGAACAGCCGGGCCAGCAGCAGCCGGTTGCGCTCGCCGCCCGACAGCGCCTTCACCGGGCTGTCCAGCTGCCGGGTGTCGAACAGGAAGTCCTTGATATAGCCGGCGACATGGCGCGACACGCCGTTGACCATCACCGCGTCGCCGCCGAAGGGGCACAGCACCTTGCGGATGGTGTCCTCCGGGTCCAGCCCCTCGCGCCGCTGATCGAAATAGGCGGTGTCGAGGCTGGTGCCCAGCTTCACCGCGCCCTCGTCGGGCTCGAGCTGGCCGGTCAGCATCTTCAGCAGGGTGGATTTGCCGGCGCCGTTCGGCCCGATCAGACCCACCCGGTCGCCGCGCAGGATGCGGGTGGAGAAGTTCTTGACGATGGTCTTGCGGCCGTCGGGCGTGTCGAAGCCCTTGGAGATGCCGGTCGCCTCGATCACCAGCCGGCCGCCGCGCTCGGCCTCGGCAATGGCGAGCTTCGCCTGCTGGCCGCCCTTGATCTGCTCGGCGCGCCCGGCGCGCAGGTCCAGCAGGTTGCGGACGCGCCCCATGTTGCGGGTGCGCCGGGCGGAGATGCCCTCGCGCAGCCACTTCATCTCGCTTTCGATCTTGCGGTCCAGCTTGTGGGCCGCGGCCTCCTCCGCCTCGAACACCTCGGCCTGCCAGGTTTCGAAATCGGCAAAGCCGCGGTCGGTGGCGCGCACCGTGCCGCGGTCGAGCCACAGCGTGCGCTTGGCCAGCCGGTTCAGGAAGGCACGGTCGTGGCTGATCAGCAGCAGTCCACCGCGGAAGGACAGCAACTCCTCCTCCAGCCACTCGATGGTGGGGAGGTCGAGGTGGTTGGTCGGCTCGTCCAGCAGCATGACGTCGGGATTGCCAACCAGCGTGCGGGCCAGCGCCGTCCGGCGCGATTCGCCGCCCGACAGGGTGCGGGGGTCGCGATTGCCGTCCACCTGCAAGCGGTCGAGCACCGCATCGACGCGGTGCGCCTCGTCCTGCTCGTCGGCGGGCAGGCCCTGCACGACATAGTCGTGGACCGTGGCGCAGCCGGTGAAGTCCGGCTCCTGCGGCAGATAGGCGAGGCGGGCGCCCGGCTGCACGAAGACGGTGCCGGCGTCGGGGTGGATCATCCCGGCCAGCACCTTCATCAGTGTCGACTTGCCCGACCCGTTGCGCCCGACCAGACAGGCGCGGTCACCGCGGCCGATGGACAGGTCGATGCCGTCGAACAGCGGACGGCCGCCGAAGGTGACGGTGACGCCCTGGAGCGCCGTGATGGGTGCGGGAGGAGCCATGGACCGTTCGTACGCCGGAAAATCGAGGGGAGGGGATGGGTTATAGCGTGCCATCCCCCTCCGCCGCGACCCGGAAAAACGGTTGGGCGGGTTGCGTCCCCCGCGATTGCCGGCCGGTTACGCGGTTCCGGTCGGCGTCGGCACCTGCTGTTCCTGCATCTTGAAGCCGAAATAGGTGCCGTTGCTGATGCCGGTCAGCGCCAGCAGGTTGGCCGACAGCTCCGGCATGCCCAGCGTGCGGGTGACCTCGTAGAGGAAGGTGATGCCCAGCACGCCGGTCCAGGCCAGCAGTTGCAGGCGGTGGATGTTGTAGCCGGCGGCGTCGCTCAGCAGATCGGGCAGCAATCCTTGGGACGGTGGATAGACCTCGGCCAGGCTGGCGGCCATCGCCGTCTGGTCGGGCGGGGTGGCCGCGGCGGCGGCGAGGTAGGCGGCGGCATGCTGGTGGCGCCGGGTGTCGTCGTCGCTCGGCCGGCGGTCCTGGAAGGCGGCCAGGACGGAGGTGCCGCCGACGATCCCCATCAGCGCCATGGTGCCGGTGGTGATGGTGTCCATCGACCCGGTGATGGTCAGGATGGCGACGTAGGAGGCGGTGACGATCCCGCTCCACCACAAGAGCTGGAAGCGGGCGAGGCTGTAGGGCGCCCGGTAGTTGGCCGGCATCGGCACGCCGGCGATCGGCGTGATGGCGTCGGTGCGGCCGAAGTGGCGGAAGAAAGCGAACAGGAACAGCGCCGCCACCAGCGCGAACCAGATCGCGGCTAGCCTCAGGTCGCGGTCGCTGGCGCCCTGGATGGAAACCATCTTCGGTGCGGTCGTCATGCCGCCGGTGGCCGGGCCGAAGGCGACCGGCAGGGACTTGGCGCCGGCAAGGCTGAAGAAGCCGCTGAAGGCGGTCTGCCACGCCGCCCGCCGCTGGGCCGCGTCATCGCCGTTGCCGGCGATGGAGGTGGAAGCGGTACCCACCAGTTCGCCCTTGGCCGAGCAGCCGAAGCTGGCGCGGGCGCCGGGAATGGTCTGGCCGTTGGCGACCAGCACCAGGGCCTGCGCGTTCAGCGTCGCGGCCTGCGTGGCGCAGTCGGTGCCGGCCGGCGGCACCCCCAGGTTCAGTGTCAGCGGCTGTCCCAGCACCACTGTCGTGTCGGCGGCTGCCATCGGCATCTGCGCCTGCGCGGCGCCGCCAGCCGCAATCGTCGTTCCCAAAACCGCGGCGAAGATCGTCCGGATGATCGTGCGTCGCATCGTCATGTCGTCCCCAAAGCGTGCGGGCAACCGATCGCCCGCCCCGCTGAGGACGATATGTCAGGAAACGGGATAAAGCCTATGGCAAAGCAATTTCAAATTATCAAAAGCTGTGACGAGGCGCGACAAGTCACGACAGCGCAGCGGCTCCCTCCCGTTGGCGGCGAATACGGTCGTAGGCTGCATTGATCAGCGCGAGCTTGTGGGTGGCGAGGTCGATGAATTCCTGCGGCATGCCCTGGGCGATCAGCCGATCCGGGTGGTGTTCGCGCACCAGCGCCCGGTGAGCGGTCTTCACCGCATCGTCATCGGCGTGACGCGACACGCCCAGCACCGCGTATGGGTCCGATTCGGCCGGGCCGCCGGCCAGATGGTGGCCGGCGACGATGCGGCGGAAGTCGGCGTCGTCGAAGCCGAAGATCGTGGCGACGGTATGCAGATACTCCACCTCCGTCTCGTGCAGCTCGTCGTCGGCTTCGGCGATCATCAGCAGGCTGTCGAGCAGTTCCTCCAGCACCGCGTGCTTGTCCTCGAACAGCTTGGCGATCTGGCGGGCATACTCATCGAACCCGCGGGTGTCGCGGCGGGCAAGGTCGAAGACGCGACCGACATTGTCCAGTTCCTCCGGCGGGACGCGGAACAGCCGCTTGAAGGTGTCGACCTCCACCCGCTTCACCACGCCGTCGGCCCGCGCCATCTTGGCGGCCAGCGCGATCACGCCGATGGTGAAGGCGACGGTCTGCTTGGCCGCTTCGGCATCGGCGTCGCTCATGCCCCGGCGCGGCTGGTCGTCGGGGCCGCAGGGCGACCACAGGTCGACCGCATGCCCGGCCAGACCGCCCAGCAGGGCGCCGATCGGCCCGCCGGTGAACAGGCCGGCCGCGCCGCCCAGGATCTTGCCCCATATGCTCATACTACGCCCTTATGTCCGCAGGCTCCCCAACCAGGGGCAGCATAGCGGCCGAGCGAGGGCGGGCCAACTGTGGCGTACCGGCAACAGGCCAGCATTGTTCGCATTGCGAAGTTCTAATAAACGCTTGCGATTCCCGTCGCCCACGCCATGTTGCAATGCAACAAAGAGTGCCGGTGAGAGCGCCGGCCACGACAATGACGGTGCCCGCCGGTGGCGGCGCCGGAGCCTGGGGAAAAACGTTCTGCGCGAATGCGTTTTCGGATTTCGAGAACCGTGAGCAGAGCCATGCCTGTCATCCGCAAGATCCTGCCGACCGAACTGCCCCAGTACCGGGCGCATCTTCTCCGCCTCGACCGGGCGGACCGCTATGCCCGCTTCACCGGCACCCTGTCGGACGAGGCGGTGGAGCGGCATTGCGCGGCCATCGACTGGGGCCGGACGGTCATTCTCGGCGCATTCGAGAACGGCGTGCTGCGCGGCGCGGTGGAACTCTGCGGCGACCGTATCCTCTGGCCGCAACAGGCGGAGTTCGGCATCAGCGTCGAATCGACCCTGCAGGGCAAGGGGGTCGGCAGCACGCTGGTCCGCCGCATCCTGACCGTCGCCCGCAACCGCGGCATCCGCCATGTCCACATGATGTGCCTGTCGGAGAATGTCCGCATGCGTGCGCTGGCCCGCCGTTTCGGCGGCTGGCTGGCGCTGGACAGCGGCGAGATCACCTCGCGCTTCGAGCTGCCGCCGCCCAACCAGTTCTCCCTCGCCCTGGAAGCGCTGGAGGATGGGACCGGCGCCTTCAACAGCATCCTGTCCGGCAACGCCATTCTCGGCCGCCTGCCCACCCCGTCGCCGCAGCGGCTTGCCGCCTGAGCAGCGGGGCTCTTCATCGGTGATCCTGTGTTCTTTCCGCCGCTTCCCAACCTCCTGATGGGGACGGGCCACTCAAGCGGTTGAAATTCGCTGCCGGATCGCGAAACTCCGGCCCACGCGCGGTGCGGTTGCCGCGCATGGAATTCGGCGGGTGCGACGATGGGTGAGACGGATAACGCGGCGGTGGCCGGAGGGACGGTGGCCGGAGCGGCGGAGACCAGGCCGGCCCGGTGGCAGTTCTGGGTGGATCGCGGCGGCACCTTCACCGACATCGTCGGCCGCCGGCCCGACGGGTTGGTCGTGACGCACAAGCTGCTGTCGGAAAATCCGGAACGCTATGCCGACGCCGCCGTCCAGGGCATCCGCGACCTGCTGGGCCTGAAGCCGGGCCAGCCGATTCCGCCGGACACGGTGGAGGTGGTGAAGATGGGCACCACCGTCGCCACCAACGCCCTGCTGGAACGCAAGGGCGAGCCGACCGTCCTGCTCATCACCGAAGGGCTGGGCGACCAGCTGCGCATCGGCCATCAGGCCCGCCCGAAGATCTTCGCCCGCCACATCCATCTGCCCGACCAGCTCTATTCCCATGTGGTGGAGGTGCCGGAGCGGGTGATGGCCGACGGCCGGGTGCTGAAGCCGGTCGACCTGCACGCCGTCCGCCGCGGGCTGGAGGAGGCCTACCGCCAGGGCTTCCGCGCCGCCGCGATCGCGCTGATGCACGGCTACCGCTATCCGGAGCATGAACGGCAGGTCGCCTCGCTGGCCCGCGCGGTCGGCTTCACCCAGGTCTCCGTCAGCCATCTCGTCAGCCCGCTGATGAAGCTGGTCGGCCGCGGCGACACCACGGTGGCCGACGCCTACCTCTCGCCGGTGCTGCGCCGCTATGTCGACCGGGTCGCCAACGACCTCAGCGTCGACGGCACGCCGGTGCCGCTGATGTTCATGCAGTCCAACGGCGGCCTGACCGACGCCCGCCGCTTCCAGGGCA
The DNA here is from genome assembly GCF_008364795.1 of Azospirillum oryzae. Lineage (GTDB taxonomy): Bacteria > Pseudomonadota > Alphaproteobacteria > Azospirillales > Azospirillaceae > Azospirillum > Azospirillum oryzae. The sequence continues at coordinate 690,061 of NZ_VTTM01000002.1, forward strand.
AGGACGCCATCCTGTCCGGTCCGGCCGGCGGCGTGGTGGGGGCTGTGCGCACCGCCGGGATGGCCGGCTTCGACCGGGTCATCGGCTTCGACATGGGCGGGACCTCCACCGACGTGTCGCACTATGCCGGCGAGTATGAGCGCGCCTTCGACGCGGTGGTGGCCGGCGTGCGGGTGCGGGCGCCGATGATGCACATCCACACGGTGGCGGCCGGCGGCGGCTCGCTCTGCGTCTTCGACGGCACCCGCTTCCGCGTCGGGCCGGACAGTGCCGGAGCCAATCCGGGTCCTGCCTGCTACCGCCGCGGCGGGCCGCTGACCGTCACCGACTGCAACGTCATGGTCGGCAAGATCCAGCCGCGCTTCTTCCCGCATGTCTTCGGGCCCAACGGCGACCAGCCGCTGGATGCCGAGGTGGTGAAGGCCCGCTTCACCGAACTGGCCGCCACCGTCAACGCCAAGCTCGGCACGACGATGACCCCGCAGGAGGTCGCCGAAGGCTTCCTGCGCATCGCCGTCGACAACATGGCGAACGCCATCAAGAAGATTTCCGTCGAGCGCGGCTATGACGTCACCGGCTACACGCTGAACGGCTTCGGCGGGGCGGCGGGCCAGCATGTCTGCGCCGTCGCCGACGCGCTGGGCATGACGCGGGTCTTCCTGCACCCGCAGGCCGGCGTTCTGTCGGCCTACGGCATCGGGCTGGCCGACACCGTCGCCATCCGCGAGCGCGCGGTGGAAGGTCCGCTGAGCGATGCCGTGGTCGACCGGCTGACGATGCTGTTCACCGACCTGGAGACCGAAGGGCGGACGGAACTGACCCGCCAGGGCGTCGCCGCCGACCGGCAGGCGATCAACCGCCGCGTCCACCTGAAGGCCGCCGGTTCCGACACCACGCTGACCGTCGCCTTCGGCTCGAAGGTGGCGATGACCAAGTCCTTCGAGGAGGCGCACCGCCGCCGCTATGGCTTCCTCACCCCCGGCACCGCGCTGGAGGTGGAGTCGGTGACCCTGGAGGCCGTCGGCCTGACGGACGTTCTGGAGGATCCGGAGCTTCCCGCCAGCACCGCGGTGCTGCCGCGCCGGCTCGCCACCGTTGCCGTCCACAGCGCAGGCCAGCGCCGCGAGGCGCCGCTCTACGACCGCCGCCAGCTTCAGCCCGGCAACCGCGTCGTCGGCCCTGCGATCCTGGCCGAAGCCGTCTCCACCACCGTGGTCGAGCCGGGCTGGATGGCGGAGGTCACCCGCAAGAACCATCTGGTGCTGACCCGGCTGGAGCCGGCGACCCAGCGTCAGGCCGCCGGCATCAAGGGCGGGGCGAAGGTCGATCCGGTGATGCTGGAGGTCTTCAACAACCTGTTCATGTCCATCGCCGAGCGGATGGGCGTGACGCTGGAGAAGACCGCCCGGTCGGTGAACATCAAGGAGCGGCTGGACTTCTCCTGCGCCCTGTTCGACCGCGAGGGCGGGCTGATCGCCAACGCCCCGCACATGCCGGTCCATCTGGGCTCGATGGGCGAGAGCGTGCGTGCCGTCATCGAACGGCGTGGCGGGAGCTTCACCGCGGGCGAGTGCTTTGCGCTGAACGATCCCTACCATGGCGGCACCCATCTGCCGGACATCACCGTCGTCTCCCCGGTTTTCGACGAGGCGGGCAAGGACCTGCTGTTCTTCGTCGCCTCGCGCGGCCATCACGCCGACGTCGGCGGCATCACCCCCGGCTCCATGCCGCCGGACAGCAAGACCATCGCCGACGAGGGCGTGCTGCTGGACTGTGTGCAACTGGTGGAGGACGGCCAGTTCCGCGAGGAGGCCATGCTGGAGCTTCTGCGCTCCGGCCCGCATCCGGCGCGCAACCCGGCGCAGAACATCGGTGACCTGAAGGCGCAGGTGGCGGCCAACGAGCAGGGCACCCGCGAACTGCACCGCGTCGTCCGCCTGCACGGCCTGTCCACCGTCATCGCCTATATGCGCCACGTTCAGGACAATGCCGAGGAGCAGGTCCGCCGCGCCATCGGCGTGCTGAGCGACGGCGACTTCGCGGTGACGCTGGACAATGGCGCGGTCATCAAGCTGCGGGTGTCGATCGACCATGCCGCCCGCTCGGCGATCGTCGATTTCTCCGGGACGAGCACCCAGCTGACCAACAACTTCAACGCCCCCTCGGCGGTCTGCCGGGCGGCGGTGCTCTATGTCTTCCGCTGTCTGGTGGACGACGAGATCCCGATGAACGAGGGCTGCCTGCGCCCCATCGAGATCGTCATCCCGCCCGGCTCCATGCTGTCGCCCAACCCGCCCGCCGCCGTGGTGGCCGGCAACGTGGAGACCAGCCAGTGCATCGTCGACGCGCTGTTCGGCGCGCTGGGGGTGATGGCATCGGCTCAGGGGACGATGAACAACACCACCTTCGGCAACGAGTGGCACCAGTATTACGAGACGGTCTGCGGTGGCTCCGGCGCCGGCAACGGCTTCGACGGCACCGACGCAGTGCAGACCCACATGACCAACTCGCGCCTGACCGATCCGGAGGTGCTGGAATGGCGCTTCCCGGTGCTGGTGGAGAGCTTCCGTATCCGCCGCGGTTCCGGCGGGGCAGGGCGCTGGCGCGGCGGCGACGGCGTGATCCGCCGCCTGCGCTTCCTGGAGCCGATGACGGCGGCCATCCTCGCCAACCATCGCAAGATTGCCCCGTTCGGCCTGAAGGGCGGTGCCGATGGTGCCGTCGGCCGGACCTGGGTCCAGCGCACCGACGGCAGCGTTCAGGAGCTTGCCTCCCAGGACAGCACCGCCATGCGTCCGGGCGACGCCCTGGTGGTGGAGACGCCGGGCGGCGGCGGCTTCGGGGCGGTGGGTTAAGGGGGCTTTTCGGCGGGGTGGTTCCACCCCGCCGCTCACTCCGCCCGATGCGGCGCCACGATGCCGAACCGGTGCATCTGCCGATGGACGGTGGAGCGGTCGACCCCCAGCGCCCGCGCCGTCGCCGACACGTTCCAATGGTGCCGCCGCAGCGTCTCGCGCAGCCGCGCCGCCGGATCCTCGTCCGCCGGCGCCGCCGTCTGGGGCGCCTCCACCGGCCAGGCCTGGAACAGGCCGCTGTGCTGCACCGGCTCCGGAATGTCGTCGAGGTCGATCAGCCCGCCGTCGCTGACCGCGCAGGCATAGTCCAGCGCATTCACCAGTTCCCGCACGTTCCCCGGCCAGCCGTGGCCCCGCAGAGCCGCCAGCGCCGCCGGGGTCAGCCGGTAGCCGACGCCGTCGCGCTCCGTCCGCTCGGCCAGCAGCCGTTCGATCAGCCATTCCAGGTCACCGCGCTGGCGGAGCGGCGGTACGGTGAAGACCGCGCCATTGAGACGAAAGTACAAGTCGTCGCGGAACTTGCCGGCCTTGACCAGTTCCACCAGATCGCGGTGGGTGGCGCCGATGACGCGGACATCCACCGAAACCGCCTTGGTCCGGCCGATCGGCGTCACCTCGCGCTCGGCCAGCACGCGCAGCAGGCGGGTCTGCGACGACAGCGGCATGTCGCCGATCTCGTCCAGGAACAGGGTGCCGCCGTCGGCTTCCAGGATCAGCCCCTTCTTGCCGCGCGCCGTCGCTCCGGTGAAGGACCCGGGCTCGTAACCGAACAGCTCGCTCTCGATCAGGTTTTCCGGCAGCGCGGCGCAGTTGATGGCGACGAAGGGCTTGTTGCGGCGGATACTGGCCTTGTGCAGGGCCTTGGCCAGATGCTCCTTGCCGGTGCCGGTCTCGCCATGGATCAGCAGGCTCATGCGGGTGTTGACCAGCTTCGCCGCCCGCGTCAGCACCGCCTTCAAGGCCGGGTCGCCGCCGGACACCACGCGCAACGGCTCCGGCAGCGTATCGCCGCCATGGTCCGGCACGTGGCTGCGCGGCAATGACACGGCGGGCGGCGGCATCGCCTGGGCGAACAGCGGCAGGCCGGTGCGGCGCAGGCGCAGCGTGCGTTGCTCGGTCGGCAGCGAGCGGACGAAATGGACCAGATCGTCCACCTCGCAGTCGAACAGTTCGGCGAAGGACCGGCCGAGCGGCGACACCCCATCCTCCACCAACAGGTCGCGGGCCTTGTGGTTGAAGCCGACCACCCGCCCGCCGCCGTCCAGCGCCAGCACGAAATCGGGATCGACCTCCGCGAATTCCTGCGACGCCGACAGCTTCACCACCCAGTCGCGGCGGAAGTTGTTGTAGAGGTTGGCGGTTTCGATCTTGTGGACATAGGCGCGCACCAGCTGCAGCGCCAGATACTGGCTGATCTTCGGCTCCGGCGAATGCAGGGCGGAGATGTCCAGCACGGCGGCCAGTTCGCCGCCGCTGTCGAAGACCGGCGCCGCCGTGCAGGTCAGCGGGATGTGGGTGGAGTCGAAATGGTCGGTCTGGTGCACGGTCAGCGCTTGGGCGGTGGCGATGCAGGTGCCGACCGCGCAGGTGCCGGCATGCCCCTCGTTCCAGTCAGCTCCCAAATACAGCCCGGCCCGGCGCAGATGGTTGTCGAAGGTCGGATCGCCGATGAAGTCCACCGTGACGCCGTTGCTGTCGGTCAGCAGCAGGACATAACCCATGCCGGCGACCTGTCGGTACAGCGCCTCCAGCCCGAAGCGGGCCATGCGCAGAAACTCGTCCATCGCGTCGCGATGCTCGCGCAGCCGTTCCTGCGGCAGGATGTGCGGCTCTCGCCCGACGGTGGGGTCCAGCTTGTGGTCGGCGACGCAGCGGCGCCAGGAGCTTTCGATGATCGGATCGCGGGCGGACCGCACGCCGGCGGAGACACGGCCAGTGGAGACACGGACGAGTTCATCGATGTGGGCCGCGCGCGCGCTGTCCATGGTCGTGGCTCCCGCAGTCATCGTCCGCTTGTCCCGCGAACATATTTATATGGAACAGTACCAACCGGCCGACCCGATAGGCAACATGTGCAAAAGCATCAGACCGCCCCATCGGCGGGGCCACGCCATGCCCGTCGGCATACCTGCGTATGACCCCCCGCCTTTCGTTATCCTTCTGCGACATCACGTTAAGGACATTTGCACAACTCGGGTCTCATGCTCCATAAACGGGCAGGGATCGCCGGGAGCTTTCGATTTGCGGATTCTGATCGTCGACGATTCACCGCGCCACCTGACCATGATGGTGTATGAGCTGAACAAGCTTGGTTACGCCACCAGCGTGGTCCACAGCGGTACCGCCGCTATCGAAGCGGTGGCGAACGAGCGTTTCGACGTGGTGATGGCCGACATCCGTCTGGCCGACATGACCGGCATCGAGTTGTGCTGGCATCTGCGCACCGCCCAGGGGCTCCGCCACCTCTATCTGATCCTGATGATCCCCGGCAGCATGACCGACCAGTTCCACGAACTGGTGGAGGCCGGCGCCGACGAGTTCCTGCGCAAGCCGCTCGACTGGAAATGGACCGCGGCGCGTCTGTTGGCGGCCTCGCGTGTCGTGGCGATGCAGCGCGACCTGGAACGGCTGGCGACCACCGACGCCCTGACCGGCGCAATGAACCGCCGCCGCTTCCTGGAAAGGGGGGCTGAAGAGTTTACCCGCTCGCGACGATACGAGCGTCCGCTGTCGGTGGTGATGCTGGATATCGACCACTTCAAGCGTGTCAACGACACCCACGGCCACGCCACCGGCGACGAGGCGATCCGCAACACGGTGCGCGCCTGCAAGGACACCCTTCGGTCCTGCGACCTCATCGGCCGCCTGGGCGGCGAGGAGTTCGCCGTGGTGATGCCCGAAACCTCGCCGGTGAATGCCTTCGCCGCCGCCCAGCGCCTGCGCCAGGCGATCGCCGCCCGATCGGTAAAGCTGGAGGACGGCGGCGAACTGTATCTGACCGTCAGCCTTGGCCTGAGCTGGCTGACCGGCCCCGACACCGGTATCGAACCGCTTCTGGCCCGCGCCGACGCCGCCCTCTACCGCGCCAAGAACGCCGGCCGCAACCGCGTGGAGGTCGAACCGCAGATCGCGCTGCCGAAGTCGATCACGGGGTAGGGGGGCGATCGACTCCCGCGTTCGCCACACCACAATCGATGCAGCGACAAACTGATGGTGTGCAAAGAAAAACCCCCTGACTTCCTTCCGGAAATCAGGGGGCTTCCTGTGATGGTAGCAGCGGAGGGATTTGAACCCCCGACCAAGGGATTATGATTCCCCTGCTCTACCACTGAGCTACGCTGCCATCGTGAGCGCCTTTGTTGGCGTTTCCGCCGCCGTTGGCTACCATCGTGTCCCGTCGTTGCCGCCGGGAGCCGCTATATAGGATAGGGCGACTTGGCCTGTCAACGCGGAATTTTCCAGGGGTGCGATTTTTTTCGGCCGGTCAGCGGAAAGCTGCCTAACCCCCTGATTCAGGCCACCGTTTCACCCGCCTCCATGGCCTCGGCGACACCCCCGGCCGTGCCGGAAATCCAGCCGCCGCCCAGCACGCGGTCGCCCTGATAGACGACGCAGGCCTGACCGGGAGCGATACCGTGCTGGGGCTCCAGCAACTCGACCCGCGCGGTGCCGTCGGGGCCGGCACGCCACAGGGCGGGGGCGGCCGGTTGGGCGGAGCGCAGCTTCACCGACACCTCGATGCCGGCACCCTCGGCCAAGTCGGGACCCAGCCAGTTCACGTCGCGCACCATCACCAGCGAGCGGGCGAGGTCGCGGCGCGGGCCGACGACGACGCGGCGGCGGGCGGGCTCCAAGCGGACGACGTAGAGCGCCTCCTCCTCCTGGCCGCGGATGCCGCCGATGCCCAGCCCCTTGCGCTGGCCGACCGTGTAGTGGACGACGCCCTTGTGGCGGCCCAGCACCCGGCCGTCGACATGGACGATGTCGCCGGGCTCGACGGAGCCGGGGCGCAGCTTCGCCACCACCTCGGCATAATTGCCGTTGGGGACGAAGCAGATGTCCTGGCTGTCGGGCTTGGCCGCCACCTCCAGCCCGTGGCGCTCGGCCAGCACGCGGGTCTCCGGCTTGGTCAGGCCGCCGAGCGGGAAGCGCAGGAACTCCAACTGTTCGCGCGTGGTGGCGAACAGGAAATAGCTCTGGTCCTTGGCCGGATCGACGGCGCGGTGCAACTCGGCACCCTGCGGGCCGGCGATGCGGCGGACGTAATGGCCGGTGGCGAGCGCGTCGGCGCCCAGGTCGCGGGCGGTGTTCAGCAGGTCGCGGAACTTGACGCGCTGGTTGCAGCGCACGCAGGGGATCGGCGTCTCGCCGCGCAGATAGCTGTCGGCGAAATCGTCCATCACGTCCTGGCTGAAGCGGCCCTCGTAATCCAGGACGTAATGCGGGATGCCGATGCGGTCGGCGACCTGACGGGCGTCGTAGATGTCCTGTCCGGCGCAGCAGGCGCCCGGCTTCTGCAGGGCGAGGCCGTGGTCGTAAAGCTGCAGCGTGATGCCGACGACGTCATAGCCCTCCTCCCGCAGAACGGCTGCGGTGACGGAGGAATCCACCCCGCCGGACATCGCGACGACGACGCGGGTGTCCTGGGGGCGCTTGGAAAGACCGAGGGAGTTCATGGCGCCCTATATAAGGCGGGCAGGCGCCCGGAAAAGGTAGGAAAGCAGGGCAGGGACAGGGGAACAGCAGGAAAAGAGGGCCGCCGGGCATCGCGTCGCGCGACGCGGACCCCGGCGGCCGGAACAGGGTTCCCCTGGACCGTCACTTCATCGCGTTGTTGCTGCCGCCCGGCAGGCGGACGACCAGACCGTCCAACTCTTCGGTCATGATGATCTGGCAGCCCAGGCGCGAGGTCTTGGTCAGGCCGAAGGCGAGGTCCAGCATGTCCTCCTCGTCCTCCTGCGCGTCGGGCAGGACGTCGAACCATTCCGGCTCGATCACGACATGGCAGGTGGAGCAGGCCAGCGAGCCCTCGCAAGCGCCTTCCAGGTCCAGGCTGTTCTTGTGCGCGATCTCCAGCACGGACAGGCCGAGCGGGGCGTCCACCTCGCGGCGGGTGCCATCGGGCTCGATGAAGGTCATCTTGGGCATGGGGTCCTCGTTCCTTTAAGGTTGCCTAGCGGTTGTAAGAGGCGATTGTAAGGGAAAAGCGGATCAGGGCCGCGGCGGTGTCAGGGCGGCGCGGCGGTCGCGGACGTCGGCGGCCAGCGCCTCCAGCCGTTCCAGCCGGGCCAGGATGCGGGCGGCACCGTCGGAGGCCGGCGGGCTTTCCGGGCCGGAGGCCGTCTGCGCCTTGCGGAAGGCGGGGGTGAGATACTTGATGCAGGCCTCGACCCGCTGGCTGAGGTCCGCCCCGATGCGGTCCAACTCCAGCGCGTCCTCGGCGCGGGACAGCCGGGTGGCGAGGTCGGCGATCTCTTCATCCCCATTGCCGTCCGCGTCGTCGACGGCCGGCGTGCCGCCCAGCAGGGTCAGCAGTGCATGGGCGCGGCGGATTGGATCGCGCAGCACGTCATAGGCTTCGCGCAGAGCCTCGACCTGGGCCTTGGCGTTGGCCTGCTGGCGTGGGCCGCGGGCGGCGAAGCGATCCGGATCCATGGCGCGGGTGAAGCCGGCATGCTGCTTCGTCAACTGCTCCAGATCGATGTCGAAGCGGCGTTCCAGCCCCAGCCGGGTGAAGGGGTCGAGCGGTCGCGGCGGCTGGGCCGCACCGCAGGCGTGGCAGAACAGGGCGCGCGGCGCCACCGAACGGCCGCAGGTGCCGCACGGCTCCAGATCGCCGGCGATGGCGCCGGAAATTCCGCCGCTGCTGTTGCCGGGCGGGCCGGATTTGGAACGGGTCATGCGCACAGTCCGTCAAAACGCCGAAAGGATCGGCCGATAGGATCGATACCCCGACATCAGGCCGCCACTGCAAGCCGGCGGGCCTTCCGCGGGGTCATACCCATAAGCCGCAGCCGGCGCAATGCGCGAATGCGGACTTTCCGGGCGGGGGACAGATGGTCGCGCGGGCATGGCGGGCGGCAGGCGGGCGACAGCGGAACTCAGCCATCCGCAGACGCGCTTCGCCGCGCCATCGCGGTCCAGGCCGTCAGGAAGCGGTCGACCGCCTCGTCGTCGCTGGTCCAGCCCAGGCTGACACGGATGGCGCTGGCGGCGGACCGGTCGTCCTCGCCCATCGCCGCCAACACATGGGACGGCTTCACCTTGCCGCTGGAACAGGCCGATCCGGCGCTGACCGCCACCCCGGCGAGGTCCAGCGTCATCACCTGGGTCTCGCCGGGCAGGCCGGGCAGCATCAGGCAGCTGGTGTTGGCGACCCTCGCCGCACCGGCCCCCATCACCTGGGCGCGCGGCACGGCGGCCAGCGCCTCGCGCTCCAGCCGGTCGCGCAGGGCCGCGAGGTCGACGGCCTCCGCCAACCCCTCCCGCGCCAGCCTTGCGGCGGCGCCGAAGCCGACGATGCCCAGCAGGTTCTCGGTGCCGGCCCTCTTCCGCCGTTCCTGTCCGCCGCCGCGGATCAGCGCGTCGGGCTCCAGCCCTTCGGCCAGGACCAGCGCGCCGACGCCGGTCGGGCCGCCCAGCTTGTGGGCCGACAGCGTCATCAGGTCGACACCGAGGTCGGGCAGCGACAGCGGCAGCCGCCCGGCGGCCTGCACCGCGTCGCAATGGACCAGCGCGCCATGGGCATGGGCGATGCGGGCGGCCTCGGCCACCGGCTGGATCACCCCGGTCTCGTTGTTGACCAGCATCAGCGAGACCAGAGCCGGACCGTCCGCAGCGGCGAGCCGGCGCTCCAGCTTATCCAGATCGGCGACGCCGTCGCGGGTCACGCCGAAGCGTTCCGCATGGGGCCAAGCGGCCAGCACCGACTCATGCTCGATGGCGGAGGTCAGCAGCCGGCGGCCGGGGAAGCCGCGCAGGGCGAAGTTGTTCGCCTCCGTCCCGCTGCCGGTGAACAGCACCTGTGCCGGCTTCACGCCCGCCAGTGCCGCGACGGCGGCGCGCGCCTCCTCCACCGCACGGCGGGCGCTGCGGCCGAAGGCGTGAACGGAGGATGGGTTGCCGACCAGATCCATCGCCTGACCCATCGCCGCCTTGACCTCCGGCTTCAGCGGAGCGGTGGCGTTATGGTCGAGATAGACACCGGTCCGCCGGAAGGGGGAAACGAACGGGGCGGTCACTTTTCAGGCACGCTCAGCTGCGAAGGCAAATCTCGTCCGGCGGCGTCACTCTGCGGCGGCGACCGCGGTGCTGTCGGCGGCCGGAGCCGGACGCAGCAGGTTCAGGCCGCTGGTGCCGATGATCCGCCGCTCCACCACGTCGGCGACGGTGACCGAGCTGAGATACATATGGATCTGGTTGCCCAGTTCTTCCCACAGGTCATGGGTCAGGCAGCGCGAGCGGTTGGTGCGGCAGCCCTGCGGCGTGCCGTTGGCGCAACGGGTGGTGCGGATCGGCTCGTCCACCGCCAGGATGATGTCGGACACGCGGGTGGCGTCGGCCGGATGGGCCAGCAGATAGCCGCCGCCGGGGCCGCGCACGCTCTTGACCAGCCCGCCCTTGCGCAGCTTGGCGAACAGCTGTTCCAGATAGGACAGCGAGATTTCCTGGCGCTCCGCGATGTCCGCCAGCGCGACCGGGCTGCCTTGGCTGGTGGCGGCCAGATCGACCATCGCCATCACGGCATAGCGTCCCTTGGTGCTGAGTCTCATCGCGATTCTCCTTGTGCTTCGTGCATCCCGCTATTGTGGGACGCCACCGTCTCTAGCGGTGTGGGTGTTGAACGGGGGAGGGCGGCGGACGGGCGGTCCGCTTCCAGCTCGCCGACACGGGCCTGCAGCGCCGTCACCTGATCGAGCAGGCCGGTCAGCGCGCGGGCGACCGGGTCGGGGATCTCGCCGCAGGGGGTGCCGTAGGGCATGAATTTCCCGGTTTCCGCGCGGTCGCGCGGCATGACCGGCTTGGCCGGGATGCCGACCACCGCGGTGTCGGCGGGCACGTCGGCCACCACCACCGCATTGGCGCCGATGCGCGCGCCGCGGCCGATGGTGATGGCGCCCAGGATCTTGGCGCCGGCGCCGACGATCACGCCGTCGCCCAGCGTCGGATGGCGCTTGCCGGGATTGAGGGAGGTGCCGCCCAGCGTCACCCCATGATAGAGCATGACGTCGTCGCCGATTTCCGCCGTTTCGCCGATCACCACGCCCATGCCATGGTCGATGAAGAAGCGCCGGCCGATGGTGGCGCCCGGATGGATTTCGATGCCGGTCAGGGAGCGGGCGATCTGGGAGATCAGCCGGGCGGTCGTGTGCCAGCCGGCGTCGCGGGCGCGCCGGGCGATGCGGTGGAGCACGATGGCATGCAAGCCGGGGTAGCAGAGCGCCACCTCCAGCCGGGACCGGGCGGCGGGGTCCCGCGCCATGATCCCATCGATCTCTTCGCGAAGATGCTTGAACACGCCATCACCCGCCGTGGTATAGTCCGCCGCTCTCATCGGCCGCCCGCGCCTGGCTTCGGCCTGTCGGACCCTCGCGGTTCAGGACCTTTCCGGTTCGGACCCATTCGGGTTCCGGCCGGCAGGGACCCGGACTTATCGATCGGTCCAGCAGGCGCTGGGGCCGATCGGGCGGGTCAGGCGGGTTGTCCCGGAGGACGTTACGACGCATATATGATGACCAAGCAAAACGGTCAAGAATTGTGTGCGGAAAACCCCACTCCAAGACGGGAAAATCCGTGACGGGCCCGACGGCCTGTGTGCCGGGGCGGTTTGCCGGATGAAAATCCGGTCGGTCGTCGCGGTGGTCCCAACAACCCTTTGTCCGCGTCAGGAACGTCGTTCCCATGCCTGAAGTGCTCTTCAACGGTCCCGCCGGTCGCCTGGAAGGCCGTTACACCCACGGCAAGCAGCCGAACGCCCCGGTTGCGCTGCTGTTGCACCCGCACCCGCAGCACAATGGGACGATGAACAACAAGGTGGTCTTCACCCTGTTCCAGTCCTTCACCAAGCGCGGCTATTCGGCGCTCCGCTTCAACTTCCGCGGCGTCGGGCGCAGCCAGGGCACCTACGACAAGGGGGAGGGCGAACTGGCCGACGCGGCGGCGGCGCTCGACTGGCTGCAGACCTACAACCCCAATGCGCCGCTCTGCTGGATCGGCGGCGTGTCCTTCGGCGCCTGGATCGGCATGCAGCTTCTGATGCGCCGTCCGGAGATCGACGGCTTCGTCTCGGTCTCGCCGCCGGCCAACCTGTTCGACTTCTCCTTCCTGGCGCCGTGCCCGTCCTCGGGCCTGATCATCCATGGCGACAAGGACGAGGTGGTGCCCCAGGCCGCGGTGACCAAGCTGGTGACCAAGCTGTCGCACCAGAAGGACATCCGCATCGACCACCGCGTCGTCCCCGGCGCCAGCCACTTCTTCGTCAACCGCACCGACGATCTGGCGATCCAGGTGGACGACTATCTGGACAAGGCGCTGGGCAATCCCATCGCGGCAGTGGCGGAGTAAGTAATCCCAGTCCCATCTAACCGTCCCCCCGAGAGCGTGGGCGGTTGGATGGGACTGGCGCCGTGTCTATTATTGCTCGCAGCCCAGAACCCACACGTCGTAGATCGGGTTCTCCATCGCCGACAGGGCGGGGCTGGAGGCGAACATCCAGCCGCTGAAGACCGGTTCCGCCTGCTCGCCGGGCTTGATTTCCGTCACTTCCAGGAAAGCGGCGGATTCCGGCGTTTCGATCGGCGGGTTCTCGCGGCAGGCGCGCAGCGTGATGCGCAGGCTGCTCATCGCCTTGGTCTCTCCGACCTTGATGGTGAAGGTGGAGGTGCGGGCGGTCACCTTGTCGAGCCATTGCAGTTTGGCCGCCGGCCGCTCGATCATCTGGCTCGGGACCGGTGCGGCCTGGACGGACGCGGTTGCCAGCAGGGCGGCCGCCAGCGGGAGAAGTCGAAGAAGTCTCGTCACGTCGGATCGCTTCCGTAATTGCGGACGGCATCCCACGGCAGCATCCGATCAATCAGGAGACCTCTGCCGGGGCGCTCCGCCTTCTATCCCGGAAGCGGGGTCAGCGTCCAGTGGCGGGGGGCTCTGGGGTGTGTTGTGCAGGGTATGTTGTGCGGATCGGGTGCTTCAGCGCGTGACGGTGCTGCGCGAGGCGGGGGCGCTGTAGGTGGCGCCGGACCCGCTCTGGGCCTCTTCGCGGTCTTCGATCTTCTGGGTCGCCGCACCGGCGCCAGCACCCGCGGCGGCCCCGACCACGGCACCCACCGGTCCGCCGACCACCGCGCCGGCCGCGGCGCCGCCAAGCCCGCCGGTGGCCGATTTCTCTTCCATGTCGGCGCCGCAGGCGGCGATCGCCAGGGCAAGGCCGAGCACGGCCAAATGGGACAGACGCATCGCATTTCCTCCTGCCTCGCATTCCGGGAGCATCGCCATCCGGATTGCAGGAGGAACGCTTGAGCGTGGCCGTCGGTTCCGGCCACGCCCAGGGTTCGAGTGATTACAGCTTCGGCGGCTGGGCCGGCGCCTGGCCGGGAGCCTGACCCTGCTGGCCGCCGGTGGACTGGCCGTTGGCCTGGTCACCCGACTTGCTCATGCTCTGCAGCGAGAAGATGACCTGCCCCAGCAACTGCTCCAGGCCCGGAGTGCTCTGCGTGAACTCGATCTTGCCGTTCGCCTTGATCATGTCGGGATCACCGCCGGGCTCCAGCGACAGGAACTTGCCACCCAGCAGGCTCTCCGACGCGATGACCGCCGCGGTGTCCTTGGGCAGCTTCACCGAGTTGTCGACCGACAGATGGACGACCGCCTGATAAGTGGTGGGGTCGAGCGTCAGCCCGGTGACCGTGCCGACCTTCACGCCGCTGATGCGCACGTCGGCGCCGCTCTGCAGGCCGGTGATGCTGTTGAAGTTGGCGGTGACGTCATAGCCCTGCACCTTGCGCAGGTCGGCGCTTTTGTAGGCGAAGGCAAGGAACACGGCGGCCACGGCGAGCACGACGCCGCCCAGCACGGTTTCGATCACATTCCGGCGCATAGAGCTATCCTGCTGCGAGTTCCCGAATCGAAACCCGGCCCGAAAGGGGCCGGGCATTCCGTTCCGACGTGATGGTCAGTCCCGGCAGGGATCAGCTCGGCGTCCAGGGCTCGTAATCGCCGGTGGCCGGCACGCGCTGTCCGCCAGCCAGCACATGGCCGGGCGGACGGTAGGCCTGGACCGAGCCCGACATGTTGGGCAGATGTTCCTTCTGCCACGGCTTGTGGAAGGCGCTCGACCCCTCGGGCAGCGGCTCCTTGGTGGTGTGGTGCAGCCACCCGTGCCATTCCGGCGGGATCTTGGAGGCGTCGGGCTCACCGGCATAAAGGACCCAGCGGCGCTCGCGCGTGCCGGGCTGGGTGTCCTTGGTGCGGTAATAGACGTTGCCGAAGCGGTCGCTGCCGACCTTGGCGCCCCGACGCCACGTGACGTAACGGATGTGGATGTTCGCCAGTTTGGTGAACAGGGAGATCGGCTCGCTCATCGTCGCTCACGAATTCCGGAGTCTGGCCCCGCGGACACGGGGCTGGTCGAATGCGGGCCGCACTATGACACCGCAAGTGCCGCGCGTCCACCGTTGGTGAGGCCCAATTTGCCGGCTTTCGGCTCGTTGGAGAGCGGAAGCTCCCCGGCGGCGGTCGCTCTGCGGGAACGCCCCGTTTCCCTTGACGCGCCCAGCCGATTGCCGTATGCACCCCGCGCATGCGCCGGCACCCCTGGAGGCCGGCGCCCTTTCGTTTTGGAGCATCGTCATGACCAAGATCATTCCGCTCGGCGCTGAGACGCGCGAACGGGCCGGCAAGGGGACCGCCCGCCAGACCCGCCGTGACGGCCGTATCCCGGCCGTCATCTACGGTGGTAAGCAGGCTCCTGTCACCATTTCGCTCGAGAAGTTCGAGTTCACCCGCGTCCTGCATCAGCCGGGCTTCTTCACCCACCTGTTCGACGTGACCGTCGACGGCACGGCCCATCGCGTCCTGCCGCGCGACGTGCAGTTCCACCCGGTGACCGACGTCCCGCTGCATGTCGACTTCCTGCGCGTCTCCTCCGACACCCGCATCAACGTGCAGGTTCCGGTCGAGTTCGCCGATCAGGACAAGTCGGCCGGCCTGAAGCGCGGCGGCGTCCTGAACATCGTCCGTCACGAGCTGGAGCTGAGCTGCCCGGCCGACAACATCCCCGAGCACATCACCATCTCGTGCGAAGGCTTCGATGTTGGTGACTCGATCCACATCTCCTCGGTCAAGCTGCCGGAGGGTGTTTCCTCGACGATCACCGACCGCGATTTCACCATCGCGACCATCGTTGCGCCGTCGGGCCTGAAGTCGGAAGAGGGCGCCGCTGCCTGATCGGGAGCGTTCGACCTTCGAAGATGGTTACGGTGGGGGGCTTCGGCCCCCCGCTTCGTTTGTGGAGAGTGTTTTCCAAAGGGTGAGGGACATGCTGCTTCTGGTCGGACTGGGCAACCCCGGCAACGAGTATGCCCGCAACCGCCACAACATCGGCTTCATGGCGGCGGAGACCATCGCCCGACGCCATCGCTTCACCCCGTGGAAGAAGCGTTTCCAGGGCCAGACCGCCGAGGGCACCGTTGCCGGCGACAAGGTGCTGGCGCTGGAGCCCGCCACCTTCATGAACCTGTCCGGCCAGTCGGTGGTGGCGGCCCTGCAATTCTACAAACTGAAGCCCGAGAACGTCGTCGTCATCCATGACGAGCTTGACCTGCCCCCCGGCAAGATCCGGGTGAAGAAGGGCGGCGGCCATGGCGGGCACAACGGCCTGCGCTCCATCGACGCGCATATCGGCAAGGAATACTGGCGAATCCGCCTCGGCATCGGCCATCCCGGCAACAAGGATCTGGTCAGCGGCTATGTCCTGCACGACTTCGCCAAGGCCGACCAGACCTGGATCGACCCGCTGCTGGATGCCGTTTCCGACAACCTCCCCCTGATGGTGGAAGGCCAACCGGAGATGTTTATGAACAAGGTGACGGTGGCGACGCAGGCGCGATAAGCCGCGGCCTGCCAGTTCTTCCCCCACTTCGCGTTTGCGCTTTGCCCCCCTTCGTAGGATAAAGCGCCTCAATTCCAGAATTTCCGACGGCGAGCACCCACCCATGGGCTTCAATTGCGGCATCGTCGGCCTGCCGAACGTCGGCAAGTCGACCCTTTTCAACGCGCTGACCGCCACCCAGGCGGCCGAGGCGGCGAATTTTCCCTTCTGCACCAAGGAGCCGAACGTCGGCCGCGTCAGCGTGCCCGACCCGCGGCAGGACAAGCTGGCGGAGATCGCCAAGTCGCAGAAGGTCGTCCCGACCCAGTTGGAGTTCGTGGACATCGCCGGCCTGATCCGTGGCGCGTCGAAGGGTGAAGGGCTGGGCAACCAGTTCCTCGCCAACATCCGCGAGGTGGACGCCATCGTCCATGTGCTGCGCTGCTTCGAAGACGACGACATCACCCATGTCGAGGGCAGCGTCGATCCGTTGCGCGACGCCGAGGTGGTCGAGACCGAGCTGATGCTCGCCGACATGGAAAGCCTGGAACGCCAGCTGACCAGCCTGCAGAAGAAGGCCAAGGGCGGCGACAAGGACAGCAAGATCAAGGCCGACCTGATGGAGCGCGCCCTGAAGGTGCTTCAGGACGGCAAGCCCGCCCGCGTGGTCGATGTGTCGGACGATGAGCGGCCGGTGTTCAAGCAGTTCATGCTGCTGACCGACAAGCCGGTGCTCTACGTCTGCAATGTCGAAGAGGCGTCGGCCGCCACCGGCAATGCCTTCTCCGCCAAGGTCGCCGAAAAGGCCAAGGCCGAGAATGCCGAGGTCGTCGTCATCTCCGCGGCCATCGAATCCGAGGTCGCGCAGCTCACCGACCCGGCCGAGAAGGCCGAATTCCTTGAGTCGATGGGGCTGGAGGAAACCGGCCTGAACAAGCTGATCCGCGCCGGCTTCAAGCTGCTGGACCTGATCACCTTCTTCACCGTCGGCCCGAAGGAGACGCGCGCCTGGACCGTGCGCCGCAACGCCAAGGCTCCGGAGGCCGCCGGCGTCATCCACACCGACTTCGAGCGCGGCTTCATCCGCGCCGAGACCATCGACTACAACAGCTTCGTCACGCTGGGTGGCGAGCAGGGGGCGAAGGACGCCGGCAAGATGCGCCAGGAAGGCAAGGAATACGTCGTCCAGGACGGCGACATCTTCCACTTCCGCTTCAACGTCTGAGTAAGCGGGGATTGAGGGAGCGGTGGCATCATCGCCCCCTTTCCACCTCCGCCGTCACCCAACCGTCATATTGTCGTAACAATCGGCGCGCCCCACACTTCAGTTAGGGGTGCCGCTTGATCGCATCCCCGATCTGACAGAGGGGGTGCGATGCAGGCGACGCGGGTGCTGCTGGAACTGGCCGGGAATGTCGTGCTGCTCCTGTGGGGGCTGCACATGGTGCAAAGCGGGCTGACCCGCGCGCTTGGCGGCGACCTGCGCCGCATCCTGGGGGCAGGGCTGCGCAACCGCTGGACCGCCTTCCTGTCCGGCATGGGCATCACCATGCTGCTGCAGAGCAGCACCGCCACCGGCCTGATGGCGACCGGCTTCACCGCCACCGGGCTGGTGTCGCTGATGCCGGCGCTGGCGGTGATGCTGGGGGCCAATGTCGGCTCCACCCTGATTGTCCAGATTCTCGCCTTCGATGTCGCCCATGTGGCGCCGGTCCTGCTGCTGGGTGGCTTCATCGCCTTCCGCCGCGGTGCGCGGACGCGCAGCCGCGACCTGGGCCGGGTCGCCATCGGGCTGGGCCTGATGCTGCTGTCGCTGCATCTGCTGCTGGCGACCATCGCCCCGGCCGAGAACGCACCGATGCTGCGGCGGATGCTGGCGATGCTGACCGCCGATCCGGTGGTGGCGGTAATGCTGGCGGCACTGCTGTCCTGGGCCGCCCATTCCAGTGTCGCCGCCATCCTCCTGATCGCTTCACTGGCCGGCGGCGGGGTGATCGGGCCGGAGGCCGCGGTCGCCATGGTCGCCGGCGCCAATCTTGGCAGCGCCGTCAATCCGGTGATTGAAGGGCCCGGCGGCGACGGCCGCAATCCGGCGGCAAGGCGGCTGCCGGTGGGCAATCTCATCAACCGGCTCGTCGGCTGCGTCATCGTCGTGCCGCTGCTGGGGCCGATCACCGCCGGCTTGCAGGCGGTGTCACCGGATGCCACGCGGCTGGCCGCCAATTTCCACCTCGCCTTCAATCTGGCGATGGCTGGACTGTTCATCGGGCCGCTTCCCTGGTTCGCGCGGCTGCTGACCCGGATGTTTCCGGAACGGGTTGCGGTCGCCGATCCGGCGATGCCGCTCTATCTCGACCGCAGCGCGCTCCGCGTCCCCCATCTCGCCGTCGCCAACGCGTCGCGCGAGGCGTTGCGCATGGCCGACACGGTGGACAGCATGCTGCGCGGCGCGCTGGACGTGATCCAGACCGACGACCGCAAGCGGGTGCAGGAGATCCGGCGGATGGACGACGTGCTGGACCGGCTGCACGACGCCATCAAGCGCTACCTCACCCAGATCAATGTCGAGGATCTGGACGAACGCGATGCCCGCCGGGTGTCGGATGTGCTGACCTTCACCATCAACCTGGAGCATGTCGGCGACATCGTCGACCGCAACCTGATGGAAGCGGCCTCCAAGAAAATCCGGCGCAGGCTGCGTTTCTCCACCGAGGGGGCGGCCGAGATCGCCGGCATGCTGGAACGGCTGAGCGAGACCCAGCGTCTGGCCGCCGCCGTCTTCGTGTCGGGCGACGTCCGGTCCGCCCGCGCGCTGATCCATGAAAAGGAGGTGATCCGCGATCTGGAAACCAGCGCCACCGAGGCGCATTTCGCCCGTCTGCGCGCCGGCCGCAAGGAAAGTGTCGAGACCAGCGCCCTTCATCTGGACATCCTGCGCGACCTGCGCCGGATCAATGCCCATCTGGTTGCCGCCGCCTATCCGGTGCTCGATCAATCGGGGGAGCTTCTGCCCAGCCGTCTCAAACGAGGGGCAGCACGGGCGTGACCGTCTGCTCCCGATGGGGGTATGGCGCGGCTTCCGCTTCGACCTTTTCTTGTCACCGATCCAGCAACGTTAACACTTTCGTAACCATATAAAATTCGTCAAGCTCTTTCGCGACATGGTTAACAAATCGTTCCTGTGGTTGTTATGGCAGTGAGTGCCAAGGAACGGTTGTCGAGAGGGAGCGGACGGTGGCGAACACGCACGCGACGTCGAACGGACCCAATGCACAGGGGGCATCCGGCGCGGGATTCGCCGAGCGGGTGCGCGACGCCATCGACCGGCAGGAGCTTTCCCTGGTCTTTCAGCCGCAGGCGGACGTCGTCACCAACCGCCTGACCGGCTTCGAGGCGCTGTCGCGCTGGCGCCTGTCCGACGGCACCATGCTGCCGCCCGACGTCTTCGTGCCGATGGCGGAGCAGGGGGAGGCGATCCACTTGCTGGGCGAATGGACCCTGCGGACCGCCTGCAGGGTGGCCGCCGGCTGGCTGCGTGCCGGCTATCCCGACATTCCGGTGTCGGTGAACCTGTCGGCGCGGCAGCTCGACGATCCGGGGCTGGTGCTGAAGGTGCTGGCGATCCTGGCGGAGACCGGCCTACCGGCCGCCAACCTGAAGCTGGAACTGACCGAAACCAGCATGTTCAGCCAAGGCGCGGACGCCCGCGAGGCCTTGCTGCAACTGCGCGGCGCCGGAATCCGACTGGTTCTGGACGATTTCGGCACCGGCTGGTCGTCGCTGGCCACCCTGCGCCGGGTACCGGTGGAAGCGCTGAAGATCGACAAGCAGTTCGTCCAGGCGATGGTGGAGGACCGCGATGCCGCCGCCATCGTCCAGGCTGTGGTGGCGCTGGCCCACGCGCTGGATTTGGGCGTGGTGGCGGAAGGGGTGGAAACGCCGGAACAGCGGCTCTATCTGCAGGCCTACCGCTGCGACGTTCTGCAGGGCTATTGGCTGTCGCGCCCGCTGAGCGCCGACGGGGTGAGCGAGTTCCTGGCCGAACGGAGCGTCATCGGTACCCTGCGGCCTATGGGGTCGGGTTCCGCCGCTGGGCCGCAGACATCAGGATGACCCGCCGGGTCTCGTCCCATTCCGTCAGTTCGCCCGCCTCCTCGGCGGTGGCCCAGCAGGCCTCCAGGGCATCGTCGGCGCAGAGCGGGTCGCCCTCGGCACTCTCCGCCGCCACCTCCACCAGCGTATAGTGGTAATGGACGCGCCCCTCGGCATCGGGGGTGATCGCGTCGACCACGGTGACGATCCCGGTCGGCACCACCTCCAACCCGGTCTCCTCGCGCACCTCGCGCACCGCGGTCTCGAACACTGTTTCGCCGACCGACTGCGCCCCTCCCGGCAGGCTCCACTGCCCCATCCGCGGCGCCTTGCCCCGCCGGATCAGCAGCACCTTGTCCCCGCGCCAGACGACGGCCCCGACACCGACCCAGGGGCGGTTGGGATATTCGCGGCTGGAACGGTCGGGCGGGGTGGCGGACATGAAGGGCTCCCTATCGATGGCTTGACCGGAGGGTAGCGCGGTCCGACACTGGGATGCCAGACGTGAAGACGCATCGCCGCGTCCTGTCGGCGCACCCCACCCGACCTTGTGGCTGCCCCATGAAGCTCAACGAGATCCGTACCTTCATCGCCGTGGCCGATGCGCAGTCTGTGCAGGAGGCCGGCAACCGGCTGGGGCTGACGCAGTCGGCCGTGTCGCGGCTGATCCAGCGGTTGGAGGCGGAACTGGGTGTCGTGCTGTTCGACCGGCAGACCAAGCCGCTGGCCCTGACCCGCGACGGCGAACTGGCGTTGGCCCATGCAAGGCGCATCCTGGCGGCGACCAGCGACTTCGCCGATGCGTTCGCCGGGTCGGCTGAACCGCGCGGGCTGCTGCGGCTGGGCACGGCGCATGTGCTGACCGCGCTGGCCGCCGGCCGGCCTCTGGACGAGCTGCGGGCCGGTTTCCCCGGTCTGACCCTGCGGTTGCATGCGGACTGGAGCAACCCGCTGATCGAGCAGGTCCGCGCCGGCAGCCTGGACGGCGCGCTGGTCCTGATGTGCGACGATCAGGCGCCGCCCGACGATTTGCCGGTCCGCCGGATCGGGACCGAACCGGTCAGCATCATCGCCTCTCCCGGCGACGGTTCCGCCGATCTGGCGGCCATGAACCGGCGCGGCTGGGTGTTGCAGCCGAACGGCTGCCGGTACCGCGAGGCCCTCCATCAGGCGCTTGCGCCGCTCGGCCTGCAGCCGAACGTGACGGTGGAGGCCTATGACCAGAGCCTGCTGGTGTCGCTGGTGGCGCGCGGCGTCGGTTTCGGGCTGGCGCCGATGGGGCTGATCGCGCCGATACCCGGTGCGGTCGCCGTTCGGCCGCTCGACCTGCCCGATTTCCGGATGGCGGTGACGATCTGGCTGATTCAGGCGCGGACGACCGGCCGCATCGCCCCGGTGTTCGACCGGCTGGAGCAATCGCTGCGGCATGAATTGTCGGCGTGGCATCGGCCCGACCGCCGGACCGGGCAACCTCCCATCCTGCATTCCGCCGCGGAATGACCCGGTTGCCGATTATGAATTTGCCGAACTGTTGGCACCCGCCTATCGTCGGGCCATAGCAGTTCCACAACACCGGCGCGCAATGCCGGCCCCTTCCGGGAGGACGCCTTGACCACCGCCACCCCCGCACCGGCGCCCTCCTGGAGGACGCCCGCACTCGTCGTCGTTTGCGGCTGCCTGATCTCGATGCTGGCCTTCGGACCACGGTCCAGCATGGGCCTGTTCATCGGCCCGCTTTCGGAAACCCGCGGCTGGGGCCGCGACGTCTTCGCGCTGGCAATGGCGATCCAGAACATCCTGTGGGGCGCCGGCGGCCCCTTCGCCGGGGCGCTGACCGACCGCTACGGCCCGGCCCCGGTCCTGGCCGGCGGTGGCATCCTCTATGCGGCCGGTCTGGCGCTGATGCCCTACGCCACCACCAGCGTGGAGCTGTACCTGACCGCGGGCGTGCTGATCGGGCTCGGCCTGTCCGGCGCGTCCTTCGGCATCATCATCGCCGGCTTCACCCGGCTGCTGCCGCCGGAACAGCGCAGCTGGTCGGTCGGCATCGCCACCGCGGCCGGGTCGATGGGCCAGTTCCTGTTTGCGCCGATGGGCCAGGCCTTCATCGCCGGCTTTGGCTGGCAGACCGCCCTGCTGCTGCTGGCGGCGTCGATGATCGCGGTGCCGCTGCTGGCCGGCGTCTTCCCCGGCCCGAAGGGCATGACGGCGAGCGGCGCCCCGGCGGTGACCGGCGCCAATATCGGCTATATCGCCGCCGTGCGGCAGGCGTTCCAGCACCGCAGCTATGTGCTGCTGGTCTCGGGCTTCTTCGTCTGCGGCTTTCAACTGGCTTTCATCACCACCCATCTGCCGCCTTATCTGACCGAGGCCGGCATCAGCCCGTCGCTGGCCGCCTGGGCGCTGGCGCTGATCGGCCTGTTCAACGTCATCGGTTCCTATGCCTCCGGCGTGCTGGCAGGCAAGGTCAGCAAGCGCTATCTGCTGTGCGGCAACTATTTCTCGCGCGGCATCGCCACGGCGATCTTCATCCTGCTGCCGATCTCGCCGGTCACCGTCATCGCCTATGCCGCGGTGATGGGCCTGCTGTGGCTGTCCACCGTGCCGCCGACCTCCGGACTCGTCGCGCTGATGTTCGGCACCCGCTACATGGGCACGCTCTACGGCTTCGCCTTCTTCAGCCATCAGGTCGGCGGTTTCCTGGGCGTCTGGCTCGGCGGCGTGCTGTACGAGCGCACGGGATCCTACGACGTCGTCTGGTGGCTGGGCGTGGCGCTGGCCATGTTCGCGACCATCATCCACTGGCCGATCGCCGAGAAGCCGGCCCCGTCGCTGGCGGCGGCCGAGGCGAAGGCGTAAGGTAGACCACCATGAGCGACAGCCCCGCCCAATCCTCATCCGGACTTCCCATCGGCCACGGACTTGCCGCGGCGCTGCTGGGCGGCATCCTGCTGGTCTGGGCCGGGCTGATGGGGCTGTCGCTGCAGCGCGCCGCGCTGCCGGATGCGACCGACGGCATGATGCTGGCGGTCTTCTCCCCCGGCACCAGCGATGCCGAGGCGATGACGGCGATGGTGCGGGCGGGCGGCGAACCGGTTCGGTCCACTTGGCTCGGGTTCGCCTGGGTCGCCCGCGGGGTGGAGCCCGGTTTTGTCGGCCGGCTGAAGGCGGAAGGTGCACTGGCCGCCTTCGGCGAGCTTCCGGTCGGCCCGACGCTGGGCGGCTGCACCGCCACCCCGGTCGACGCCGCCAAGATCGCCGCCACCAGGCTGCAATAGGCCCGGCTGCAATAGGCCGGTCTGTCCGCCTTACAGGCCGGTCGGCATCGCGCGCGTATCGGCGGTGCGGGTGGCGCCCTGGTCGATCAGCGGCTGCAGCGCCGGGGCGAGGCTTTTCAGAAGCTGGGCGGGCAGGGCGCTGGTGAAGCGGTAGTTGTCGGCCTCCGGCCCATGGACGAAGGCGGTCATCGTCCCGAAGAAGCGATCGCCGATGTAGAAGACGAAGGTCGCCGTGCGGTTGACCGCCTTCGATTCGATCAGCACGCCGCCCGGCCCCCAGCGGTCCAGCCGATGGTCGCCGGTGCCGGTCTTGCCACCCATCGGGATCGGCATGCCGGCCGGGTCCTTGAAGGAGCCCCAGACCCGCTTGGCGGTGCCGTTCTGCGCCACGTCCATCAGGGCGCGGCGCAGGGTGGCGCACACCTCCGGCCGCAGCACGCGCTCGCCCTTCAGCGGCCCCAGCCCCAGCTTCGCCTCGTAGGGCGTGCCGGCGGCGAAATGCAGCGAGCGGATCTTCACCGTCGGCTGGCGCACCCCGTCGTTCAGGATCAGCCCCATCAGCTCCGCCAGCGCCGCCGGGCGGTCGGCCGAGCTGCCGATGGCGGTCGCCAGCGACGGCACCAGCGTTTCGAACGGGTAGCCGACGCTGCGCCACTGGGCGGTGATGCGCTGGAACGCCTCCTCCTCCAGCCCGATGCGGATGCGGGTGTTCTGGGCGGCCATGCCCTTCTTGAACAGCCAGCGATAGCTTTCCTGGCGTTCGTCGGCGCTGGCCGCCAGCACCTCGGCCCGCGTGGCGCCGGGATGCTGCTGGAGGTAGGCGACGAGCCACAGCTCCAGCGGATGGACACGGGCGAGATAGCCGAGGTCGTTCAGCGGGAAGCGATCCGGCCCGTATTTGGTGTAGAGCGCCGAAAGCTGCCCGTCGGACAACGCCATCTTCGGCAGCCGGGCGCGCAGGAAGGCCGAGAATTCAGCCAGACCGGCCTTGGGCCTCACGCTGCGGAAGATCACCGCCAGCCGGTGCGGCACCGGGCGCGAACGGGTCGCCAGCCGGGCCAGCGCCTCGTCCGGCGTGCGCTTGCGGTAATCGTTGTAGAAACGGTTGAGGAAGTCCGATCCCTCGCGGTCGGCGAAGCGGGCAAGATAGGCCTGCCGGGCCGGGTGGTCGGGCGAGCGCAGGATGTCGGCGCCGTCGTCGGCCCCCTCGTCCATATAGAACTGGACGACGTCGCGCATCAGCCGGATGAAGGGCAGGTTGACGCTGTTCCGCAACGCCTCCTGCACGGTCAGGATGCGGCCGTTGTCGTCCTTGTTGAAGTTCACGAAGCTGTGCTGGCCGCCGCCGGTGAAGAACACCTCGCCGGGGCCGGCGGAATAGCGCCGCTCCATCGCCGCGTCCAGCATGGCCGGCAGCCGGCGGTCTGGGGCCGAGGCCAGCCAGGAGGTGGCCCAACGGGTCAGATTGTCCGACGCCTCGTCCTCGACATCCGCCAGCAGGTCCTTCGGCAGGTGGGCGTAGCGGCTGTGCAGTTCGGCGATGATCTCCAGATAGGTCGTCAGCGTGCGCAGCTTGGCGGTGGAGCCGAGATCGAGCTTCGCCCCGTCGTTGATGTCCAGCGGCTGGTCGAGGTTGTCGGCCTGGACGCGCAGGTAATTGGCCTCCGGACCCCGCTCGTACAGCGTGATCGAGTAGACCAGCTTGGACAGGTCGTTGTTGCGGGCGTCGAGCAGCCGTTCGCCGGTCAACCCAAGCGAGCGGGCAAAGTCGGGCTCGTTCAGCTTGCCCAGCACCTCCACCACGCGCGCCTGCGTCTCGGCATCCAGGGTGGATTGCGCGGTGAGGTCGAGCCGGTCGAGCGCATAGAGGTTGGAAACGCCGAGCATGCCCAGCAGCCGGGCGCGGATGGCGTTGGTCGCCTTCTGCTCGACGAAGGAGGTGGCGGGGGCGGTCGGCGCCTCCTCGCGGAAGGCCAGCGGCGTGGCGATGGCGGCGTCGCGCAACGCCGGATCGATCACCCCGGCCTGCGCCAGCGCCCGCAGATGGGCGTCGGCCAGCCGGTCGAGCGCGGCACGGTCCTGGATCAGGTAATAGGAGGGCCGCCGCTGGGCCAGCAGCAGGGCCAGCACCTGCTTGTAGGCCAGCGCCTTCAGCTTCAGGGTGCGAAGGTCCGGTGCCGGTTCGGCCAGCACGCGCTTGGCGATCGACAGGTCGGTGCCGAACCAGGCCCACAGCCCGTCGCCCAACCCGTTCACCTCGCCGAAGCCGACCCTTGCCGTCAGCGGGGTGGAGTTCAGGTAGTCGACCAGGATGCGGCGGCGGGCCAGCGTGGTGTCCTCGCCGTCGCTATAGGCGCGGACGCTGGCCGACGCCATCTGGCGCAGCTTTTCCACGCTGCCGGTGGTCTGGCCGTCGGGAGAGTGGCGGTATTTCTCGATCTGGGTGGCGAGCGTCGAGCCGCCGGGGGAACGCTGGCCCGGCCGGACCATCTGCAAGGGCAGCATCGCCACCGCGGCGCCGAAGCGGTCCCATTCCACCGCCGGATTGCGGCGCGGCTGGTCGGCGTCCAGCAGCTCGCGATTCTCGATGAACAGCAGCGTGTCGGCGACCAGCTTCGGCACATCGTCGAAGCCGTCGAACACCCGTTCGGGATAGCGCGCCGAATACATGACGGCGCCGTTGCGGTCGAGCAGGGTCAGCCCGGCCTGCGTCTTCTCGCGATAGATCGGAAAGCCGCCGCCGGCCATGAAGCGGTCGAGCGCCGGCGACAGCACCGCCTGCTGCTCGACCGCATAGACGTCATGGGTCAGCGCGTCGAGTTGGTCGGGCAGGGCGGTGTAGCCGAGCCGCTCGTTGTACGGCCCATGCTTGGGATAGCGTGCCTGCGGGTTGGGGCCTTCGCGCAAGGATACGGTCATCGACTGGGCGACGCCGGACAGCAGCCGGGCCTGGAGGCGCGAGGTCTCCATCTCCCGCCAGCCGGCATAGCCGGCGGCGGCCATGGTGGTCGCCAGCGTCACGCCGATCGCCGCCCGCCGGGCCCAACGCCCAACCTGCATCCACCCCTTGGCCATATCGGAAGCGAACCCCCTGCCGCCCGACCCACACGGTCGGTGTAGGTCGGAACGATAGGCGAATTATGGTTAACGGGGGGTTTAAGGTGGTGCCTCTCACCCCTCCAGCAGCGCCTTCGCCCGCGCCGCCAGTTCCGCCAGCGGGACCTCGACCTGCTCGCCCTTGACCAGATGCTTCAGGGTTGCGGTGCCGCGCGCCTTCTCGTCGGAGCCCATCAGCAGGACGATGGGGATGCCGGCGCGGTCGGCGTATTTCATCTGCTTGGCGATCTTGCCGCCGTCCAGCTGGATTTCCGTGTTGATGCCGGCGGCGCGCAGCTCGCTGGCCATGCGGAAATAGTCGGTTGACAGGGCGGGGTCCATCTGGGTCACCAGCACCTGGGCGGTGGGGGCGGCGTCCTTGATGAGGCCGGCTTCCATCAGCTGGTAGAACAGGCGGGTGGCGCCGATGGAGATGCCGACGCCCGGCAGTTTCGACTTGGTGTAGTGGCTGGCGAGATTCTCGTAACGCCCGCCGGAGCAGACCGAGCCGATGCCGGGATGGTCGTTCAGGAAGGTCTCGTAGACGGTGCCGGTGTAGTAATCGAGGCCCCGCGCGATGGCGAGGTTGATGCGCACCGTCCCCTCCGGCACCTGAAAGGCCTTCAGCCCCTCGATGACGGTGGTCAGCTCGCCGACGCCTTCGCGGAAGATGGCGTTCTCGATGTCCAGCGCGCCCAGCGCTGCCAGCGTCTCGGCGTTGGTGCCCTTCATGTCGATCAGCGACAGGATGGTGTCGGCGGCATGCTCGGTGACGCCCAGGCCCAGCAGGCTGTCGCGCACCTTGTCGCGGCCGATCTTGTCCAGCTTGTCGATCTCGCGCAGCACCAGCACGCGGGTGTCGGCGTCGGCGACGCCAAGGCCGTCGAGCAGGCCCAGCAGGACCTTGCGGTTGTTCACGTTGATGGTGAAGCCGCCGAAGTTCAGCTCGGTGAAGACATGGTGGATCACCGCCGGGATCTCGGCGTCGTAATGGGCGGACAGGCTGTCCTTGCCGATCACGTCGATGTCGCACTGGTAGAATTCGCGGAAGCGCCCGCGCTGCGCCCGCTCGCCGCGATAGACCCGCTGGATCTGATAGCGGCGGAAGGGGAAGGCGAGGTCGCGCTCATGCTCCGCCACATAGCGGGCGAGCGGCACGGTCAGGTCGAAGCGCAGGGCCAGCTCCGGCTTGTTGCCCTGCTGGATGGCGCCGGTCGACTGGACGAAATAGACCTGCTTCTCCGTCTCGCCGCCCGACTTGGTCAGCAGCGTGTCCACCGTCTCGAACACCGGGGTTTCGACGGGGACGAAGCCGAACCGCTCGTAACCGCGGCGGATGGTGTCCAGCATGCGCTGGAAGGCCACCTGCTGGCGCGGCAGCAGCTCCATCGTTCCGGGCGGGGTGCGGGGCGTGATCAGGCTCATCGGAGAGGGTCCGCGCTTGGATAGGAAAAGCGTGCGTTTTCTAGCCCCTTTCGCCGGTCCCGTCACCTGCGCCCAAAAAGGCCGGGATAAATTTTTCGGTCGGGGCGAAAATTTTTTGGAAGGGCGTGGAATGAATGGCAGCGGGGCGGCGTTCATCTAAGCACGATCCCGCAACGAGGATCGCTCACCGAAATGGAGAAACCAAATGTCCGGCACCGTCTTCTGGTCGCGTATCCGCTCGTCCGTTTCGACCTTTGCGTTTGCTGCCATGATGGCGGCAGCCCCCGTGCTGAGCGCGGGTGCCGCAACGGTCGTTCCGGCCACGCCGGCCGCGTCTGCCCCCGCCGCGACGACCGACTCCACTACGGCTCCGAAGGTCGAGCAGAAGACCGACCAGAAGGCCGTCACCAAGACCGAGGCCACCAAGACCGAAGCCACCAAGCACGAGGCTCCGAAGGTCGATGCCACCAAGGCCGATGCCGGCAAGACCAAGCATGAACAGGTCGCGGCCACCCCGAAGGCCGAGGTGACCAAGACCCAGGCCGATGCCGTCGCCAAGGAACTGGGCGCCAAGCCGACCGACCAGCTGACCGTCCAGCTCGGCAAGTATCACGAGCAGATGCTGGCCGCCCATGCGCTGAAGGACAGCGCTGCCCGCGACAAGGCGGTGGCTGAGGCGCGGCAGCAGCTCGCCACCATCGGCGGCAAGCCGGTGACCGCCGAGCAGGCCGCGAAGATCGACAACATCCTGGGGGTGAAGACCTCGACCACCATCCAGTAAAGTCCCGGACAGACGGCCAGCCCCCCGCCAACGCCGGCCGGCGGGGGGCTGCCGGTTTTGTCTTGTGTTTCCGGTCCATGTTTCCGGTCCGGGGCCCGCCTCTGTTGAGATGCCGCGGCGATGGCGATAGAACGTCGTCCAAGCTCACCGCCCCTCGACATCAGCGCCGGGACCCGATCCATGCCCAACGACCGCCTTGTCATCCGCCGCCCCGACGACTGGCATGTCCATCTGCGCGACGGCGCCATGCTGAAGGCGGTTCTGCCCTTCACCGCCCGCCAGTTCGGCCGCGCCATCGTCATGCCGAACCTGAAGCCGCCGGTGGCGACGGCCGCCGATGCCGTGGCCTATCGCGAGCGCATCCTGGCGGCCCTGCCGGACGGCGTGGATTTCACCCCGCTGATGACCGCCTATCTGACCGACGGCGCCGACGCCGACGATCTGGCCCAGGGCTTCAAGGACGGTGTGTTCGCCGCCGCCAAGCTCTATCCCGCCAACGCCACCACCAACAGCGCCCATGGCGTCACCGACATCGCCCGCATCGCCCCGGTGCTGGAGCGCATGGCGGAGATCGGCATGCCGCTGCTGATCCATGGCGAGGTGACCGACCAGTCCGTCGACATCTTCGACCGCGAGGCGGTGTTCATCGACACCATCCTGGCCCCGCTGATGGAGCGTCATAAGACCCTGCGCGTGGTGCTGGAGCATGTGACCACGGCCGACGCCGTGCAGTTCGTCCGCGCCCATGCCGCCAGCGGCCGGATCGGCGCCACCATCACCGCGCACCATCTGCTGATCAACCGCAGCCACATCTTCCAGGGCGGCATCCGTCCGCATCTCTACTGCCTGCCGATCGCCAAGCGCGAGACGCACCGGGTGGCGCTGGTCGAGGCGGCGATCTCCGGCGAGGGGCCTTTCTTCCTGGGCACCGACACGGCCCCGCACACGGTGACCGCCAAGGAAGCCGCCTGCGGTTGCGCCGGCTGCTTCACCGCAGCCAACGCTCTGGAACTCTATGCCGAGGCGTTCGACGAGGCCGGTGCGCTCGACAGGCTGGAGGCCTTCGCCAGCCTGAACGGCCCGCGTTTCTACAACCTGCCGGTCAGCGAGGAGCGCGTGGCGCTGGAACGCCGCCCATCGGTCGCCCCCGACCTGATCCTGGTCAGCGAGGGCGACGCCGTCCTGCCCTTCCGCAGCGGCGAAACCCTGCGCTGGAGCTACGCGGGCGCGGTGTGACCGCTTCGGAAGCCGCGCCCGTCCGACGCGGGCGCGACTTCCGACCTCAGAAAAGTGTTCCCTGCACCGGCACCACCCGCGGCTTGCGCGGTGCCGCCTTCTTCTCCGGCTTGGCCTCCGCCGGCGTCTCGGGCTTTGCCTCCGCTTTCGGGGCGCCGCCGTCGATGGTTGCTGCAACTTTGGTGTCGTCGGCGAAGACGATGTTGACGGCCAGCCCCGGCGTCGCCTGATCGGCGCGGGTCACCGGGCGGCCGTCGCGGTCTTCCACCAGGGCGAATCCGCGCGCCAGCACTCCCTTGTAGCTGTAACTTTCCAGCAGTTGGCCGAGCGACGCCAGCTTCGCCGCCTTGTCGGCGACCCCCTTGGCATAGCTGCGGTCGAGGCGCGGCGTCAGGTCGGCGATCCGGCGTTCGCCGTCCGCCAACTTCACCCGCGCCGGGGTCAGCGACAGCCGGCCGGCGATGCGGTCGAAGCGTCCGCCGGCTGTGGTCACCGCATGGCGCAGGGCCGAGTCGAGCGCGCGGCTTTCCGACGCCAATTTCTGTTCCGCCTGGGCCAGTTTCTCCCGCGGGTGGCGCAGCTTGGCCGCCAGCTCGCCGACGCGGGTGCGGCGGCGTTCCAACAGCGTCGAGGCGGCAAGGTTCAGGCGTTCCGCCCGGTCGTCCAGGCGCTGGGCATGGCCTTCCAGCAGGGCGCGGGGATCACCCAGGCCACGGGCCAGCCCCTCCACCCGGTTGCGGCGATCTTCCACCGCGCGCGAGGCGCTCGCGAGCAGGCGGCGCTCGTCGTCCAGGATCTGGGCCAGCAGTTCGCCACGCACCGGCACCGCCATCTCGGCGGCGGCGGTCGGGGTGGGCGCGCGCAGGTCGGACGCGAAGTCGATCAGCGTGGTATCGGTCTCGTGCCCGACGGCGGAGATCAGCGGGATCGCGCTGGCCGCCGCGGCGCGGACGACATTCTCCTCGTTGAAGGCCATCAGGTCTTCCAGCGAGCCGCCGCCGCGCGCCACGATGATCAGGTCCGGGCGCGGGAT
Organism: Azospirillum oryzae; assembly: GCF_008364795.1. Taxonomy (GTDB): domain Bacteria; phylum Pseudomonadota; class Alphaproteobacteria; order Azospirillales; family Azospirillaceae; genus Azospirillum; species Azospirillum oryzae. Next base: position 720,941 of record NZ_VTTM01000002.1, read on the forward strand.
ACGCCCCCCCGGCTGGATGCGGTTGAAGCCCTCGATGGCCGCCGTCACCTCGACCGCCGCGCGTTCGCCCTGGACGGCGACCGGCCACAGCAGGACATGGCGGGGGAAACGGTCGTTCAGCCGGTGCAGGATGTCGCGGATCACCGCGCCGGTGGGGGAGGTGATCACACCGATCACGTCCGGCAGGAAGGGGATGCGCTTCTTGCGGGCGGGGTCGAACAGCCCCTCCGCCGCAAGCCGGCGCTTGCGTTCCTCCAGCATTTTCAGAAGCGCGCCTTCGCCGGCCAGTTCCATCGACTCGACGATCAGCTGGTACTGCGAACGGCCGGGGTAGGTCGTCATCCGCCCGGTGACGATGACCTCCAGCCCTTCCTCCGGCCTGACCGCCAGCTTCGCCATGGTGCCGCGCCAGCACACCGCCTCGATCACGGCGGTGTCGTCCTTGAGGCGCATGTAGCAGTGGCCGGAGCTGTGCTTCTTCGGCTGGCTGATCTCGCCGCGGACGCGGACGAAGCCGAATTCCTCCTCGATGCTGCGCTTCAGCCGGCGGGCGAGGTCGCCGACGGTGAATTCCGGAAGGTTGGAGCCGGGGCGCGGTTCGGGGGCGATGAGGGGTGCGTTTTCGGACGTCATGGCGCTCTTGAGTTGGGGCGCCGCCATGATACAAGGCGCGCAGATCGCAACAAGGCGGAAGGAGCGCCACTCCATGAAAGTCCTCGTCGTCGGATCGGGCGGTCGTGAGCACGCGCTCTGCTGGGCCATTTCCAATTCGCCGCTGTGCGACGCGCTCTATTGCGCGCCGGGCAATGCCGGCATCGCCGATGTCGCTACGCTGGTTCCCATCGGGTCGGAGGATGTCGACGCGCTGGTGCGCTTCGTCCAGGACAACGCCATCGACTTCGTCGTCGTCGGCCCGGAAGGCCCGCTGGTGCTGGGTCTGGTCGACAGGCTGACCGCCCTGGGCGTCAAGGCCTTCGGGCCGAGCGCCGCGGCGGCGGAGCTTGAGGGTTCCAAGGGCTTCATGAAGGACATCCTGGCGAAATACGGGGTGCCCACCGCCTTCTACGAGCGCTTCAAGGACCCGGAAGCGGCCAAAGCCTATGTCCGCAAGCATGGCGCGCCCATCGTGGTGAAGGCCGACGGGCTTGCCGCCGGCAAGGGCGTCACCGTCGCCCGCACCGAGCAGGAAGCCTTCGAGGCCATCGACGACGCGCTGGTCGGCGGCCGCTTCGGCGCCGCCGGTGCCGAAGTGGTGGTGGAGGAATTCCTGGACGGCGAGGAGGTCAGCTTCTTCGCGCTGTGCGACGGCGAGAACGCGCTGCCGCTGGCCTCGGCCCAGGACCACAAGGCGGTCGGCGACGGCGACACCGGTCCCAACACCGGCGGCATGGGCGCCTATTCCCCGGCGCCGGTGCTGACCGCCGACCTGCAGGACCGCGTGATGCGCGAGATCATCCTGCCGACGGTCAAGGGCATGGCGGCGGAAGGCAAGCCCTTCAAGGGCGTGCTGTTCGCCGGCCTGATGATCATGCGGACGCCGGACGGCCCGGTGCCGAAGACGCTGGAGTTCAACGTCCGCTTCGGCGATCCGGAATGCCAGACGCTGATGATGCGGCTGAAGTCCGACGCGCTGGCGGCCTTGGTGGCGGCGGCCGACGGGGTGCTGGACAGCATCGACCTGCGCTGGCACGACCAGACCGCGCTGTGCGTGGTGATGGCGGCCAACGGCTACCCCGGCGACTATGCCAAGAACACCGAGATCCGGGGGCTGGACAAGGCCGGCGCGGTGGAGAATGTGACCGTCTTCCACGCCGGCACCAAGCGCGCCGAGGACGGCCGTGTGCTGTCGGTCGGCGGCCGGGTGCTGGGCGTGACCGCGCTGGCGCCGACGGTGGCGGAGGCGCAGGCGGCGGCCTACAAGGCGGTGGACGCGCTGGACTGGCCGGACGGCTTCTGCCGCCGCGACATCGGCTGGCGGGCGGTGGGGCGGTAACGCGCCCCGTGCCTTTCCGATTGGTTAGAACCCGCCGGTGGGCAGGCCTAGAAGGCGGTCCACCCGCGCCACCACGGATGCGGTCAGCGGCTTGTTCGCCACGGTGGCGAGATCGCCCCGGGCCGCATTGATGGTATAGGCGCGGGTGATCGGATCGCTGATCGTCAGAGCCTGCCGCATCGCAGCGTCATAGGTCGCAATCTTGCCGACCATCGATGTCGGAGCGGCATTCGCCCGTGCCGTGGCCGAGGCGTGGGCCGCATTCAAGTTGCCAAGTTCATTCGCCACGGCCTCAGCCTTTGCCGCAGAGATGTGGGACGGGTGTGCGGTGGCCGTCGCGTGGATTTCGGCGGCACGCGTCTTGGCGTCCCGGGTCGCGTCGTCGCTTCGGCTGGCTCCGATGGAACCGCCGTTTTGCGCATGGCTGGAGCTTTGCGAATGACCGGCACTATTGCCATGGCTGCCGCTGTTGCCGCCGGCGTTGCCACCTCCATGGCCTCCGCCGTTCCCACCGCCGTTCCCGCCCCCAGCGCGGGCGAAGGCAACCGACGGTTCGAACCCGCTGAGGGGATCGACGGATGCAGCGGTGAAAACAAGACCCAAGCCCAGAACCAGGAATGCGGAACGGTATTTCATGATCGGTCTCTCCTTAGCACCCGGTCTGTTACCTCTATCGATCGGGGAAACGGGCGTGGACTTGAGATAGGCCTTCCAGAACGGCTTCGGAATGATCCCGGCGGTGACAAAATGTGGGCTGACCTCACCGCAGAATTATGAAATCTGAAGCTCCGAGAAGAAGGGGCGCATCACGCCCGCAGACGCTCCGACGCGGTGGCGATATTCTGCGACACCACCTCGATGTCGCGGACCACGCGGGTGACGCTGTGGGCAATCTCCTTGGTCGCCGATTCCTGCTGCGACACGGCGGCGGCGATGGTGGTGGAGATCTGCTGGACGTCGGTGACGATGGCGCCGATCCGGCGGATGGCGTCCACCGCGTGCAGCGCCTCCTGCTGGACCGAGGCGATCTGCGCGGCGATGTCGTCCGCGGCGCTGCCGCTCTGCTGGGCCAGCGACTTCACCTCGTTCGCCACGACGGCGAAGCCGCGGCCGGCTTCTCCGGCCCGGGCCGCTTCGATGGTGGCGTTCAGGGCCAGCAGGTTGGTCTGCGAGGCGATGCTGTTGATCAGCTTGGTGATGGCGCCGATGCGCTCGGCCGAAGTGACCAGGGCTTCCACCGCGGCGTTGGTGCGCGACGCCTCCTCGGACGCCTTCAGCGAGGCGCCCGACGCCTCGTTGGCGCGGTTGCTGATGTCGGAGATGGAGGCCGACAACTCCTCCGTCGCCGCGGCGACTGTCTGGGCGTTGGCGGTGGCACGGTCCGCGGCGGTGCCGACCTCGCGGTCCAGCGATTCGGCAAGGCTGGACACGGTGCGGCGGCGCTCGCCGTCCATCTCCACCTGCCGCAGCTCGGCCAGCTTCTCCGCATCGATGTCGATCAGCGATCCGCAGGCGCGCAACGCCACGCCGTTGTTGTCGCGGGCGACGCCGCCGATGGCGCGGAACCAGCGATAGCTGCCGTCCTTCACCTTCAGCCGGTAATCGACATCGTATCCGGTGCGCCCGCTGCGGTCGTTCAGGCAGGCCATGAAGGCGTCGAAGGTCCGCTTCGCATCGTCCGGATGCAGCCGGTCAGACCAGGAATTGACGACGTTGGGGAAACCGCCCGTGTCGTCGCGGTCGAATCCGGCGAGACGGCGGAACTCCGGAGACCAGTGCCAGCGGCTCTGCGCATGCATCGGATCGCCATTGTGGAAGACCGCATCCCACAGCCCGACGCCGGCATGACGGTCGAGCAGCTTGGCCCGCTCCAGCTCATTGCGCTCGGCATCGATGTCGATCAGGGAGCCGCAGGCACGCAGGGCCAGACCGCTGCTGTCGCGGGCGACGCCGCCGATGGCGCGGAACCAGCGATAGCTGCCGTCCTTCACCTTCAGTCGGTAATTCACGTCATAGCCGGTACGGCCGCTGCGGTCGTTCAGGCAGGCCATAAAGGCGTCGAAAGTCCGCTTCGCGTCGTCCGGATGCAGCCGGTCGGCCCAGGAATTGACGACGTTGGGGAAACCGGCCGTGTCGTCGCGGTCGAATCCGACGAGGCGGCGGAACTCCGGCGACCAGTGCCAACGGCTTTGCGCATGCATCGGATCGCCATTGTGGATCACTGCGTCCCACAGCCCGACACCCGCATGGCGCCCCAGCAGAGCCAGCTCTTCGGCGGCCTGATTGTCCTGTGGCTTGCGGAACGACAACATTTGCGACTCCTGATGGCTTAAAGCGGTCAGCGCATCATCGGCATATATTCGCTGAACAAACACTTAACAGACTAATTTGTTCTTATACGTTACATTTCCGCGGTTGTTGAGGATCGTGGATTTTCATCCGTGCTCACCACGAATGAAGGCGTGCCATTTGCTGCCGCATTGAAGAAATTCTATTGCCTGACACGTGCAGTAATATTGCGCGCACGGTTCATGTTACCGGGAGGCAGGCTCACCGCCGTTCCCTGAAGAACCCCCGCAGCAGCGCGCCCGCCCGCGTCTCGCCGATGCCGCTGTAGACCTCCGGCGTGTGGTGGCAGGTCGGCTGCGTGAAGAAGCGCGGGCCGTGATCGACGGCGCCCCCCTTGGGATCATAGGCGCCGTAATAGACCCGCCGGATGCGGGCGAAGCTGATCGCCGCGGCGCACAGCGCGCAGGGTTCCAGCGTCACATAGAGGTCGCAGCCGGGCAGGCGGGGCTGGCCGCGGGCGGCGCAGGCCTCGCGGATCGCCAGCAGCTCGGCATGGGCGGAGGGGTCGCACAGCTCCTCTGTGCGGTTGCCGGCGGTGGCGAGGACGGTGCCCGTCGCGGGGTCGACGACGACGGCGCCGACCGGCACCTCGCCACGCGCGGCGGCGGCCTCGGCGGCGGCGAAGGCGAGGTCCATATAGCGGGGAGACGGCATGGCCGGTCAGGGTGCCAACCCCGCCGGGAGCGCGTCAACCGGATTCCGGTGTCCGGGCGCTGGACTCGTGTTGCGGGCGGCGCGTCCAGGCCCTATGGTCCGGCCATGGACCGCTCCGATACCGCCAAGAAATCCAAATCCGCCACCTCTGCCGCCAGCTCCGCTGCCGACGGCGGCGAACGCATCGCCAAGCGACTGGCGCGCGCCGGGCTCTGCTCGCGCCGCGACGCCGAACGCTGGATCGCCGAGGGCCGCGTCGCGGTCAACAGCCGCGTGCTCGACAGCCCCGCCTGCGTGGTCCGCTCCGGCGACATCGTGCAGGTCGACGGCAAGGTCATTCCGGAACCGGAGCCGGCCCGTCTGTGGCGCTATCACAAGCCGTCGGGGCTGGTCACCACCGCCCGCGACGAGAAGGGGCGCGAAACCGTCTTCGACCGACTGCCGCCCGAACTGCCGCGCGTGGTCTCCATCGGTCGTCTCGACCTGACGACCGAGGGGCTGCTGCTGCTGACCAACGACGGCGAGCTGGCCCGCTTCCTGGAACTGCCGGCCACCGGCTGGACCCGCCGCTACCGCGTGCGCGTCTTCGGCGAGGTGGACGAGAGGCAACTGGCGGCGCTGGAGAAGGGGCCGACCATCGAAGGCGTGAAGTACGGCCCGATCGAGGCCGCGCTTGACCGCATCCAGGGCCGCAACGCCTGGCTGACCGTCAGCCTCAAGGAAGGCAAGAACCGCGAGATCCGCAAGGTCATGGAGTCGCTGGGGCTCCAGGTGAATCGGCTGATCCGCGTCGCCTATGGTCCCTTTCAGCTCGGCAAGCTGGAGGAGGGCGCCGTCGAGGAGGTGCCGAAGCGCGTCGTCCGCGAACAGATCGCCCCCTTCTTCGGCACGCCGGAAGGGGCTGAGCCGGCAGAATCCGGGACCAAGCAGCGCGCCAAGGCGAGAGCCGATGCGGCGGTGAAGGCCGCTCCGGCGAAGGCGGCTTCCGGCGGCCGTGCGACCGGCAAGACGGACGCCAAGACGGACGCCAAGACCGCTCCGAAGCGCGCGCCGCGCTCCGCCACCAAGCGGCATGAGGCCGAAGCCGCCCGCACCGAAGAGGCCAAGCCGGCCCGGCGCGGCGCATCGACCCGCAGCACCCTGTCTCTCGGCGGTGGTGCGGCGGCCAAACCGGGCCGTCCCGGCAAGCCGGACGGCGCCCGGTCCGACGCCCGGCGGCCCGATGCTGCCCGGTCCGAGTCCCCGCGCTCCGAAGGTGCCCGTTCGCGGGATGCCAAGCCGAGGGATGCCAAGCCCAGGGACGGCAAGGCTCCGGGTTTCAAGGCGGCCGAGTCCAAGGCGGCAGGCCCCAAACCTGCCGGCCTCAAATCTGCCGGACCCAAGTCCGCCGGCCCGAAGGGAAGCGGCCCGAAGGGGGCCGGCCCGGCGCCGCGGGGCGGGCCGAAGGGCGGCGGCGACAGGTCCGGTGGCGGTGCCGGCGGACGGACGGAGCGCCCGCGTGCGGATCGTCGGCGGTAAGCACCGCGGCCGCAGTCTGGTGGCGCCGGGCGGGCGCGACACCCGTCCCACCACCGACCGCACCCGGCAAGCCATCTTCAACATCCTGGCCCATGCCGACTGGGCGCCCGAGTTCGAGGGCGTTGCGGTCGTCGACGCTTTCTGCGGCACCGGCGCGCTGGGGCTGGAAGCCCTGTCGCGCGGGGCGTCTTGGTGCGGCTTCCTCGACATGGGCCGGCCGGCGCTGGACGCCGTGCGCGCCAATGTCGAGGCGCTACGCGAAGCGGCGAACGCCCAAATCCTGCGCGCCGACGCCACCAAGCCACCCCCGGCGTCCCGTGCCTGCATGCTGGCCTTCCTCGACCCGCCCTATGGCCAGGGGCTGGCGCCGCGTGCGCTGGAGGGGTTGCTGCGCGCCGGCTGGCTGGCCGACGGCGCGCTCGCGGTGGTTGAGGTTGCCGATCGCGACCCCTTGCCTCTTCCCAATGGTTTTACGGCGGTCGATGAACGCCGCTATGGCGACACCCGCGTCGCCTTTCTGACGGTCCGCCACCCGGCCTGACCGCAGGGCCGGACGCCGCCGCCCCATCCCCGGGGTTGCCGGCCCTCCGTTACAATACCCCCGAGTTTCATTTTTTGCCGACCATGCCCATAGGCCGGTGGTGACGCATCCCTTGGGTTCCAAGGCTGCTGCCTGTGTTTTTCCATCATGCGGAAAGACGAAACGGACTGTTGAGTTCCAAAACAATCCGAGCAAAAGATCATGTGTCGCCGATGCGGTTCCTTATGGAAACGGCGGCATCTATCTATCTCCTAAGACTGCACACCCTCGTTCGAGGGGGCCGTGCAGGTACCGGCACGGCTTCTTTTTGCAGAACCTACGTCAAAGCAGGTGATCCGACACAAGAACCGGTGTGGACCGGGCATCCTGCGCGACGCGAGTTGTAGCTTTTACTTTGTCCGTATGTATGCCTACGGCGTCGATCCGTCCGTCGGTGTCTTTTTGTCCCCGGTTTTGGCATACCAGATTACATATCTGGCATTCCTAAATCGGGACAATCGAACTCCGAGCGATTGTCGGCATCCGCGCCGAGTTCCGGAAAGGAACCGTCAACAAGAGCGGTCCGTCCGGGTCATTCCGCAATCGTGATTGGCGCGCCGGTCCCCGGGAGAGGGGCCGCGCCGCCGGCTCAGGCAAGTTAATCGGGAGGCACGATGGCTCATATGAATTCACAACCGGCGGCATCGGCGCCGCCGGTGTCCGATGCGGTCCGCTGGACGCAGATCGTCGTCGGCATCGTCTGCATGGTGGCGGCCGCCAACATCCAGTACGCCTGGACGCTGTTCGTCCCGGAAATCCAGGCGACCCATGGCTGGACTCGCGCATCGATCCAGACCGCCTTCACCATCTTCGTCGTCGTGCAGACGTGGCTGACGCCGATCGAGGGTTATTTCATCGACAAATACGGCCCCCGCGTGATCGTCGCCGCCGGCGGCTTCTTCACCGGCCTGTCCTGGGTCGTCGACAGCTATGCCGGTTCGCTCGGCATGCTGTATGTCGGCTCGGCCATCGGCGGCATCGGCGTCGGTTGCGTCTACGCCACCTGCGTCAACAACGCACTGAAGTGGTTCCCGGAAAAGCGCGGTCTGGCGGTCGGCCTGACGGCAGGCGGCTATGGCGCCGGCTCGGCGCTGACCATCCTGCCGATCTCGGCGATGATCCACAGCAGCGGTTATCAGACCACCTTCTTCTGGTTCGGCCTGCTGCAGGGCGCCCTCATCATCGCCGCCTCGCTGTTCCTGCGCATGCCGCAGAAGGAGCAGGTCAAGGCCTCCACCAAGGTCGCGCAGACCCGCCGCGACTACACGCTGGGCGAGGCGATCCGCACCCCGGTGTTCTGGGTGATGTGGGCGATGTTCATCGGCACCGTCACCGGCGGCCTGATGGCGGTGGCCCAGCTGGGCGTCATCGCCCACGATCTGGGCGTGAAGGAAACCCCGGTCAGCGTCCTCGGCCTGACCATGGCCGCTCTGCCCTTCGCCCTGATGCTGGACCGCGTGATGAACGGCATCTCGCGCCCGCTGTTCGGCTTCATTTCGGATCACATCGGCCGTGAGGCGACCATGTTCGTCGCCTTCACGCTGGAAGGCGTCGGCATCATCATGCTGAGCCGCTTCGGCCACGACCCGATGATGTTCCTGATCCTCAGCGGCATGGTCTTCCTGGCCTGGGGCGAAGTGTACAGCCTGTTCAGCGCCACCTCGGCCGACACCTTCGGCACCAAGCATGCCGGCAAGATCTACGGCGTCCTGTACTGCGCCAAGGGTGTCGCGGCTCTGCTGGTGCCGATGGGCAACCTGCTGATGGAGGCCACCGGCACCTGGGCGACCGTGCTGTACGTCACCGCCACCATGGACCTGACCGCGGCGGCCTGCGCGCTGCTGGTCCTGAAGCCGATGCTGGCCCGCCACCATGCCCGCAACGCCGAACTGGCGCGTCGGGCGGAGCAGGGTGAAACCGGACATGCCGTCCCGGTCGGGGCCGCAGCCGGCACCGCCAACGGGTAAGGCGACAGCCGGGGGGCTTCGTTCAGAAGACTGACTGAGGGGTGCGGGCTGGAGATCGCAAGAGCGCTCCGGCCCGCTTCCTTCATTCGATCCAGAAGGGACGGTCCTTGGCCTTGTCGGACTTGGTCTCATTCCGGGCCGCCTGCTGGAACCGCTCGGACGAGAACAGGATGCCCGGCTCTTCCTCCGTCTCGTCCTTCTCGGGCTCGATCACGGTGAAGCCGCCGCGGCCGCTGGCCATATAGACGGCGTGGCCGATCATGCCGGTCAGCGCGAGGAACAGAAGGGCCTGGGTCTCGATCATGGCGAAAACGTCCTTATCGGGGAGGGGAGGGCGTCGACAGGAACAACAGCGCATGACCGCAAACGGCCTCCCCCGCGGACGGCGATCGCCCACGGTGACGGCCAAGTCATGCTGTGCCGCAACATAAGCAAACTGGCATGCCATCGCAAAAAGTTTTGCATGCCAGATGCCGGATGCCTGACCTGCAACTTTGCCGCAGGGGGGCTTGCCGCCACAGACCGATCCTTTCCCGCAACCAAACCGGCCCTGCCGCTGTTGCCCGCCTGTCGGCCCCGTTTCGGGCCGGGGATCGGCAAAAGGGATGGAGCGGCCATGATCCGGGACCTTTGGTACAAGAATGCGGTCATCTACAATCTGTCGCTATCGACCTTCATGGACGCCAACGCTGACGGCATCGGCGATTTCCAGGGGCTGCTGCGCCGGTTGGACTATCTGCACGGGCTGGGGGTGACCTGCCTGTGGCTGGGGCCGTTCCAGACCTCGCCGATGAAGGACGGCGGGTATGACGTCGCCGATTACTACACTGTCGATCCGCGCTACGGCACGCTGGGCGACTTCGTGGAATTCACCCACGCCTGCGAACAGCGCGGCATTCGCGTCATCATCGATCTGGTCATCAACCACACTTCCGACCAGCATCCGTGGTTTCAGCAGGCGCGCAGTGATCCCGACAGCAAATATCGCGACTGGTACGTCTGGTCGGACAAGAAGCCGGAGAATGCCGACAAGGGCATGGTCTTTCCCGGCGTGCAGAAATCGACCTGGAGCTATGACCGCGAGGCCAAGGCCTGGTATTTCCACCGCTTCTACAAATTCCAGCCCGACCTGAACACCTCGCACCCGGAGTTGCATGCCGAACTGCTGAAGATCATGGGATTCTGGATCCAGCTGGGCGTCGCAGGGTTCCGGATGGATGCCGTGCCCTTCATCATCGCGGAAAAGGGGCCGGACATCGCCAAGCCGAAGGAGCAGTTCGGCATGCTGCGCAGTTTCCGCGAATTCGTGCAGTGGCGGCGCGGCGACGCCGTGCTGCTGGCGGAGGCCAACATCCTGCCGGAAGACGACCTGGAGTATTTCGGCGAGGACGGCGACCGCTGCCACATGGTGTTCAATTTCCAGGTCAACCAGCACCTGTTCTATGCGCTGGCCACCGCCGACACCGGGCCGCTGGCCAAGGCGCTGGAAGTCACCAAGCCGCGCCCGGCCACCGCGCAATGGGGATGCTTCCTGCGCAACCACGACGAACTCGACCTCGGCCGGTTGACCGAGGAGCAGCGCCAAGCGGTGTTCGCCGCCTTCGGGCCTGAGAAATCCATGCAGCTCTATGACCGCGGCATCCGGCGGCGGCTGGCGCCGATGCTGCACGACGACCGGCGGCGGATCGAGCTGGCCTACAGCCTGATGTTCACCCTGCCGGGAACGCCGGTCATCCGCTATGGCGACGAGATCGGCATGGGCGACGACCTGTCTCTGCCCGAACGCGAGTGCGCCCGCACGCCGATGCAATGGTCTGACGAGCCGCATGGCGGATTCACCAAGTCCGACACTCCGGAAGCGCGGGCGATCAGCGGCGGCGTCTTCGGGTACGAGCGGATCAACGCCGCGATCCAGCGCCGCGATCCGGGATCGCTGCTGAACTGGACCGAGCGCATCATCCGCATGCGCAAGGAGTGCCCGGAGATCGGCTGGGGTGACTTCCGCATCCTCAAGACCGGCCGGCCGGAAGTTCTGGCGTTGCGCTATGACTGGCGCAACAACGGCATCGTCGTGGTGCACAACCTGTCGGACAAGCCCTGCGAGGTTGTCCTGGACGTGGACGGCCATGGAGAATCCTGCCGGCTGGTCAACCTGCTGTCGGAGGACCACAGCGAACCCGACGCCGAGGGCCGCCACCGTCTGGTGATGGAAGCCTATGGCTATCGCTGGTTCCGGGTCGGCGGGCTGGATTACCTGCTGCGCCGGACGGAGTCGGACAAGAAACCTGGGGAAGACGTTTAGGCGCGGGCCTGTCTAGGGGCGGTCCTGTCTAGGCGACGTCCAGCCGGGCCGGTCCATCCTCCTCGCTGCGGTCATAGGCGGCGCGGGCGTTAAGCATCTGTGCGATGTGGGTCTCGGCCCACACGCGCAGGGGCACCAGGGTTTCGGCCAGCGTCGCGCCCAGTGGTGTGATGGAATATTCGACGGTGACCGGCACGGTGGCGAAGGCCTTGCGGCTGACCAGCCCGTCGCGCTCCAGGCTTTTCAGGGTCTGCGACAGCATCTTCTGCGAGATGCCCTCGATCTCGCGGCGGAGTTGGTTGAATCGCATCGGTCCGCCTTCCAGCAGTCCCAGGATCAGCACCGTCCATTTGTCGGCGATCCGGTCCAGCGCCTGCCGCGTCGGACAGGCGGAGGCATAGGCGTCCGGCAGGTCATCCACCTCCGACGGCCGCTTGCCGCCCAGGCCCAGCAGGCTGTTGTCCATGCGCATCGACTCCCAACCAACGGCCCCGGCGGTTACGTGCGGGTGACCATGTCACGAAAAGGTGCCTTCTTTACACCAGATTTCCAAACAGCCATCAAGTCACCATTGGAAACCTAGTGAGAGGACGCCCGTCATGAACATCGCCATCATCGGCGCCGCCGGCCGCGCCGGCAGCCGCATCCAGGCCGAACTGCTGCGCCGCGGCCACAGCGTCACCGCCATCGTCCGCGACCCCGCCAAGGTCGCCGCCGCCCCTGGCCTGACCGTGAAGGCGGGCGACGCCAACGACGCCGGGACGCTCGCCCCGCTGCTGGTCGGGCATGATGCGGTGGTCAGCGCCGTGATGTTCCTGATGGGCGACGCCGACAGCCTGATCGGCGCGGTGAAGCGGTCCGGCGTGCCGCGCTATCTGGTGGTCGGCGGCGCCGGCAGTCTGGAAGTGGCGCCGGGCGTGCGGGTTCTCGACCTGCCGGAATTCCCCGAAGCCTACAAGGCCGAAGCCACCAAGGGCGCCGAATTCCTCGACCGCCTGAAGGCCGAGCCCGCGTTGAACTGGACCTTCCTGTCTCCGTCCGCCGAGTTTGTGCTGGGTGAGCGGACGGGCAAGTTCCGCCTGGGCGACGACGCGCTGCTGGCGGACGAGGCCGGCCGCAGTTGGATCAGCTACGAGGACTTTGCCGTGGCGCTGGTCGACGAAATCGAGACGCCGAAGCACGAGCGCAAGCGGTTCACGGTGGGATACTGAGGGAAAGGCGTCAGAGGCGGAGCGACAGCAGGGGCGCCAGTTTGGCGAGAACCTGCTGGAGCACCGCCTCGGGCACCGAGCCGGCCGGGTCGAGTTGGCGGACGCGGCGGTCGAGGCTCTTCACCTGATCCGCCAGCACGACACCGCCGACCGGGAGCCCCGGCGGCAGCGCGACTTCGAAGGGGTAGCCTTTCACCTTGCTGGTGATCGGGCAGACCACGACGAAGGGCGTGCGATTGTGATAAGCGCGGGGCGACAGCACCAATCCAGGGTGTCGGCCTGCTTGCTCATGCCCCGCCTGCGGCGTGAAGTCGATCCACACCAGATCGCCGCGATCCGGCAGCATTACAGCAATTCCTGCCCACGCGGCTCATCGTCGAAGGACTCGTCCGGCAGATTGTCCGCCGTGATGCCGGCGAGCAGATCGTCCAGCGCGTAGCGCGGCGTTGCGGGACGAATGACGATGCGTCCGTCCTCGACCTCGATTTCCACCGGCGTGCCTTCGGCAAAGCCGGTCTGATCGGCAATCGGTCGCGGCAGGCGAAGGGCAAGGCTGTTGCCCCAACGGGCGACTTCAGTGCGCATGGCTGGCTCCCGTCTTAGATACGGGGCCTATACAAAAAACAGGGCGGAGTTTCTAGGAAAGTAGCGTTTGAGAGACACTCGTTCAACCTACCTCCGCCCAAACAGCCTCTCAATATCCGCCAGCTTCAGCTCCACGTAAGTCGGCCGGCCGTGGTTGCATTGCCCGCTGTGCGGAGTCGCCTCCATCTGCCGCAGCAGGGCGTTCATCTCGTCGACGCTCAGCGTGCGGCCGGCGCGGACGGACCCGTGGCAGGCCATGGTCGCGCAGACCTCCTCAAGCCGCTCCTTCAGCGACAGGGCGTCGCCCAGTTCGGACAGTTCCTCGGCAAGGTCGCGGATCAGGTTCTTCACGTCGGACTGGCCGAGAAGAGCCGGGACCTCGCGGACCATGACGCAGCCGTGGCCGAAACCCTCGATCACCAGACCCAGTTCGGCCAGTTCGGCGCTGCGGGCCAGCAGGCGGTTGGCGGAGGGTTCGTCCAGCTCGATCAGTTCGGGGATCAGCAGGGCTTGGCGCTTCACGCCGCCTTCCAGCAGGGCGGTCTTCATCCGTTCATAGACCAGCCGTTCATGGGCGGCGTGCTGGTCAACGATGACGATGCCCTCGCGGGTCTGGGCCACGATGTAGGTGGTGTGGACCTGTGCCCGTGCCGCGCCCAGCGGGTGGCTGTCGAGCGGCGGCTCGGGCTTCTGCGCGGACGGGTCGGGGGTGCGGTATTCCGGAGGGCGGGCGCCGGGGGCGAAGCCGTTGCCGAAGCCGCTGAGGCGGCCCTGCAGGGGCGGCAACCCCGTTTGGGTCGGTGCCTGGAAGGCGGCGGAGCGCTCCGCCAGACCGCGCGGCACGGCGGTCGGCGTATAGGAGCCGGCCCAACTCCCACCCGACCCGCCGCCGGAACGTCCGTAGGGGAGCGGCGAGGGGGTGAAGCCGCTGTCGGTCTCGCCGGACTGCTCCGGCCGCAGGGCGCCCAGCGTGGCGAGGCCAACGGTGGTGGAAGCGCGGTGGCCGGCCTCGGCGAGCGCGTGTTTCAGCGATCCGACGATCAGGCCGCGCACCAGCCCCTGGTCGCGGAAGCGCACCTCCGCCTTGGCCGGGTGGACGTTCACGTCGACCTCCTGCGGGTCGATGTCGAGGAACAGCGCCAGCATCGGGTGGCGGTCGCGCGGCAGGAAATCGGCATAGGCGGCGCGCACGGCGCCGACCATCAGCTTGTCGCGCACCGGGCGGCCGTTGACGAACAGGTGCTGGTGCTTGGCGGTCGGGCGGTGCAGGGTGGGCAGGCCGATCCAGCCGGCCAGCGACACACCCTCGCGTTGGGCCGTCACCGGGACGGCGTTCTCCTGGAAATCGCGGCCCATCAGTGCGCCCAGCCGGGTCAGCCGGGCGTCCAGCAGGTCGCCCTGCGCCGCGCTCAGCCGCAGGCCGCCGCGCCCGCCGTCGCTGAGCGTGAAGGCGACGCCGGGATGGGCCATCGCCAGCCGTTCCAGGCAGTCGGCGATGTGGTCGTATTCGGTGCGCGACGCCTTCAGGAACTTCAGCCGGGCCGGCACGGCGGCGAACAGGTCGCGCACCTCGATCCGCGTGCCCTGGGCCAGCGCCGCCGGCTGCGGCGACCCCTTGGCGCCGGCATCCACCGTCAGGCTCCAGGCGCTGTCGGCGCCGTGGGCGCGGCTGGTGATGGTCAGGCAGCTGACGGCGCCGATGGAGGGCAGAGCCTCCCCCCGGAACCCAAGCGAGCGGATGTCGAGCAGATCGTCGCCCGGCAGCTTGGAGGTGGCATGGCGTTCGACCGCCAGGACCAGCTCGTCGGCGGTCATGCCGCAGCCGTCGTCGGTAACGGCGATCAGCGATTTGCCGCCGTCGCGCGCCACCACGTCGATGCGGGTGGCGCCGGCATCGATGGCGTTCTCCACCAGCTCCTTGACGGCGGCGGCGGGACGTTCGACCACCTCGCCGGCGGCGATGCGGTTGACCAGTGTTTCGGGGAGCAGACGGATCGGCATGCCCATAGATATAGTGGCAGCCGGCGCGCGGCACCACCATCTTCGGGCAGGTTTGCGCGCTTACAGGCCCTTCAGGGCCTTCATGTAGTCGACCAGCTTGCGTTCGTAGAAGGGCTGCGGCGACTGGTAGCGGGCGACGAGGCCGGCCTCTGCGGTCAGCTTCACCACCATTCCGATGCAGGACACGTCCACCGGATCGCCGCCGAGGTCGAACTGCAGGCGGAAGTCGAACTTCTGCTTGGCGATCAGGTCGCCGTCATAGGGACGGATGCGGAAGGAGCCGAGAACGAATTCCTCCGGCACATATTCGTGGTGGTCGATCACGATCTTGGGCAGGGTGGACGGGCGCTCTTTACGCGGTTCCGCGGCGGCTTTCGTGCCAGCCGGTTCCTTGTTGCCTCCGGAAAATCTCGACAGCCAAGACATGAAGAGCGACATCCCCTCGTTTCGAAGGCTTGAAACCGTACCGACATATTCCGACAGTTTCGGCGCCATATCCTTTAACAACGGTTAATGACGTAAGCATCGGTTACGACACGGTAATTTCCGTATTCTGGATCCGCTCCGACTTCGATGTCCTGCGGCTTTCAGGGTTCCACCACCCTGCCGCCGAGATCGCGGCCGTGCTACCGTCGATCTTCGCCTTGTCGCTGCCCCGTGGGGAGGGTCCGCCATGCCGCTGTTGCCGGTGATCCGCGATTTCGCCGCCGAGGCGTCGGACCCACGACGCTATGCGGCGCTGGACGGCGGATGGTCGCTGGCGGTCGCCGATGTCACCGGCAGTACGCAATTGGCCGGGCAAGGCCGTCACCGAGACGTGAATTTCGTCGCGGCCGGGGTGGTCGCCGTTCTGTCCGACGCGTTGCGGGTCGGGCAGGAGCCGGTGGCCTGCCAGTTCGGCGGCGACGGCGCCATCGCCGCGGTGCCGCCGGGGCGGGAGGATGCGGCGCGGGCTGCGCTCTCGGCGCTCGCCCACTGGTCGGCGGAGGTGATGGACGTGCCGCTGCGCGTCGGGCTGGTGCCGGTGCGGGCCCTGCTCGACCAGGGGCTGGAAGTGATGGCCGCCCTGCAGGATGTCGGCAACGGCAACAGCTTCGGCCTGTTCCTGGGCGCCGGGGTGGTGGCCGCCGACGCCTGGGTGAAGGAGGAGGCGCGCTGGCGCCTGCCGCAGAAGGAAGGGCCGTTGCCGGGGCTGGAGTCGGTGTCCTGCCGCTGGAACCCGGTGCCGCCGCGGCGCGGAACAGTGCTGTGCGTGATCGTCGATGCGGTCGATCCGGGCGCGGCCGGACTGCTGGAATTGGCCCGCGTCCAGCGCGCCATCGAAGCCATCGTGCCCACCGCCGGCGCAGCCCCGCTGGGAGCGGGGGAGCGGCTGGAGGCGCGCTGGCCGCCGGATTGGCGCTCCTTGCTGATGGAGGCGCGCGGCGGCCGCGACGGCGCCGGTTTGGGCACGCGCATCCGGCGGGTGGGCAAGGCTCTGGCCGGGTCGGGGCTGCTGGTCCTGCTGCTGAGGCTGGGGCTGACGCTTGGCGGCTTCGATCCGCAGCGCTACCGGCGCCACATGGCGGAGCGTACCGATTTCCGCAAATCGGCCGGCGGGCCGCGGCTGGTGCTGGACGTGACGGAGGGGGAGGCTGACGCGATCGAAAGGCTGCTGAACCAGGCGGCCCAGGCCGGCTCGATCCGCTACGGCACCGCGCGGGCCGATGCCACCACGGTCACCTGCCTGGTCGGCGACGTGACGGCCGACCGTCATGTGCATTTCGTCGATGGCGCCGGGCTGGGCTTCTGGCGCGCCTCGGTCATGCTGAAGGCGATGAAGGCGCGCGAAAAGGCCGGGCAGGAAGGCGGGGCGGCGAAGGGGATGGAAACCGCCGCCGCCTTCCTGACCGCACCGATCCCGTCATGAAGGCGGGACCCGTGCGCCCCCTGCCAGTCAGGCGGTGATGTCGACGCCCTGAGACCCGCGCGGCGTCAGGCTGGCGAACAGCGACTGCGCGCCGGAGATGTCGCCGGAGCTGAGCGAGCTGCTCAGGCTGCTGAGGTTCTTCTTCAGGGTCCCCAGGAAGTCGGTGGAGCTGCTGTCGTCCTCGCTGTCGCTGTTGCTGTCGGCGGCGTTCTTCAGCATATCGGACAGTGCCGACAACGACTCCTGCGCTCCCGACACGTCACCGGACTGCAAGGACTGGGCGAGGCTGCCGACCGTGCTGCGCAGTTCGTCCGAGCCGCCGCCCTCGCCCGGCGGAGGGCCATCCGGCGGCGGACCACCCGCTCCGCCCGGGCCACCACCGGGGCCGCCGGCACCGCCTGGACCGCCGCTGGGCGGGCCGTTCTTGGCCATCGCCTGCTGAACCTGGCTGATGTCGCCGCTTTTCAGCGCCTCTCCCACGCTGGACAGCAGCTTCGACAACGGATCCTTGCCACTGCCGGCGCTGGTGGTCGAACTGGTGGAGGTGGTGCTGCCGCCCTGCTTGTCGGACTGCAGCTTCGAAAGCGACTCGTAGGCGGACTGGACGGCGGTCATG
Source organism: Azospirillum oryzae (assembly GCF_008364795.1). Taxonomy (GTDB): domain Bacteria; phylum Pseudomonadota; class Alphaproteobacteria; order Azospirillales; family Azospirillaceae; genus Azospirillum; species Azospirillum oryzae. The sequence continues at coordinate 738,626 of NZ_VTTM01000002.1, forward strand.
TCGCCGGACTCCACCGCCTTCTTCAGGCTGTCGATCCCCTCCCGGATCTCCTTCCCCGGCCCTTGCGGCCGCTGATAGGTCTGGCCGACGGCCGACGAACTCACCATGGATACCGACATGGCACTCTCCAACGGATAGCCTCACAAGAGGCAGTACGCTGGAGGGGGCCGGAGTCCTGCGCGCCGTCGCGATGGTTTTCTCAATTTGTCGGAAATGCCGCGAGGGACGGGATCATAACCGTCCGGCCACCCGCCGTCCGGCATCGTCCGACGGCACGATCTCGGTTCCGATCGGCCAGAGTGCCAGCAGCGCGAGCTTCAGATGCGCCCAGGCAAAGGGCAGGCCGATGATGGTGATGGCGAGGCCGACCGCCGAGATCAGATGGCCGAGCGCCAGCCACCAGCCGGCCAGCACGAACCAGACGATATTGCCGATGAAGCCCAAGGCGCCGGTGCCCATGTCTTCGCGCCCGCGGAACTCATCACGGCGCACGGCGGTTTGCCCAAAGGGGAGCAGGGTGTAATGGGCGATGGTCAGGGCGGACCGGGCCCAGGGCAGGCCGACGATGGACAACGCCATCAGAACCGCGGCCAGCAACCAGCCCAGCGCCATCCAGATGCCGCCCGTGAACAACCACAGCACATTGAGGAGAAGACTGAGCAGAGACATGACACGAAACCCTCCCTTTCGCCGCAGATGTGGGGACGGTCGCACCGCGCGCCTAGAGGCGGGCCTTTCGGACCGTAGCCTTCTGGACCCTGTCGTTTTTGGACTTTGGCTACCCCAAAGATGGGGCACCCCGTCCGGCGGCGCGAAAGAGGGGATGGTGTATGCCATCCATGCCTTGAACCGTATCCGTTCGGTCCACAGATCCGGTACAGGCATCATGACGACGCATCCGGACGGGTCCTTCGTCGGCAGCATCGCCGGCGGGCCGCCCGTTTCCGGTTTACACGGATCGGAGGCCGCATGAACGAGGCTTTGAACACCGACTCCGGCGCCGACGCGCCGAACGTCCCGGGCGACGGCGAATCGCTCTCGCCGGTGGTCGCTGCCATCCTCGGCACCGCCGTCGCGGCGGCGGCCAAGCGCGGCGGCAACGGGGACGTGGTCCGCGGGCTGATCGCCGGTCTGCGCATCCTGCGCGCCACCGTCGAGGAGGAGGCCGGCTACACCATGGCCGCCGCGGTCGACAACGCCATCCGCACGCGCCTGCTGGCCGACAACCTGTCACGCCTGCGCGTGAGCGGGAAGAAGCCGCAGGCCATCCCTTTGCCGGACCCCGGACCGGGCGCCAGCGCCGCGGCCGCCATCTTCGAAAGCGCCGCGGAGTCCTGCCTGACCGTGAATGCCCATGCCGAGGACAACGGGCCTCTGGAACATGCGGTCTTCGCCTTCACCGCACAGTTGCTGCAACAGCTGGGTGGAGCGCCGGAATGGCGCAGCCTGGCCGGCGAGCTGCGCCGCCCGCTGGCGGTGGCACCGGACGGCGAGGGCGAGGAGGTGACCCTGCATTGACCGATTGCCTTGCCGGCCGGCGGCCTCTGGTCGGGACAAGCCGGCAAGTCTTGGAATTTGCTTTGCTTTTGTCGTGTTTCGGCGGCGGCTGAAACCTTTTGCGGGCAGGTCGGCTTTTGGGGCCGTTTTAAGGTTTCTGCCCGATTTATCGTACGGGACGACTTGGGTTCCGCTTCGTTAGGGTTGGCTTCGGCGATGGGACAGTCCCATCGCGGAACGCCAGCACCGGGGACCGCGACCGTGTTCTTTCACACCCAGCCTTCCACCGTCCGCGCCGGACGGGCAAATGCCGCCCGCTTTCCGGTGACCGGCTTGGCCGTGGACGGGGCCGTGGACGGGGTGGGCGACCGCACGGCCGACCGTGCCGGCGATCCTTCCGGACGACGGGTGATCTTCCTTCACCCCGGCAAGGGAGCGTGGTGGCGGCTGCTGGACCATGTGCCGACGGGCCAGGAATGGCTTACCGTGCCGGCGTCGGCCGGGGCGGCGATCCTCTCTCCCCTGCTGGTGGAGCGCGGCGGACGCCGGCCGGTGCTGGTGGCGGGAGCGGTAACGGCGCCGCTCGCCATCGCCGCGGCGCTCGATTACCCCGAGCGGGTCGGCGGCGTGATGATCGTCGACGATGTCGGCGCCGAATCGCCGATGCGCCGCCGTTGGAATGCGCTGGCCGCCCGTTTCGGATGGGCGCTGCCGGCGGTGCTGTCCGGCGATCTGGGAGATCTGGTTTCCGAATTGCCGGCGGTGCGGGTGCCGGTGACCCTGATGCAGGGAAGCGACCCGGCCGGCCTCTTCGCGCGGCTGGAGGACGGGCTGACCGGCTGCCGGACCCTGACGGTCGTCGCGGTGCCCGACGCCGCCGCTGTCCGCCCGCGGACCCATGCGGCTGAACTGCGCGGCGCGCTACTGGCGCTGGTCTCCGCGGTGGAGCGCGCCCAGCGGTAGGAGTGCGGCGGTAGGAGAAAAAGAGGCGGCAGCGGACCTGCGCGGTGCAGGTTCTCCCCATCACAAACTCTGGCGTCACAAACTCCGGCGTCACAAACTCTGGGCGGTGAGAGCGGCCTGGGTGCGGTTGCGGACGCCGAGATGCCGCAGGATCGCGGTGACGTGGACCTTCACCGTGCCTTCCGTCAGCCCCAGCTCATGGGCGATCTGCTTGTTGGATTTGCCGTCGCGCAGGCGGGCCAAAACGTCGCGCTGGCGTGGCGTCAGCTGGTCGCCGTTGCCGCTCCCCAGCGCCGTGGACTCGTCCATCGTGTCGCCCGAGCCGTTCCCGCCATGGCCGCCATGCATTTGATCGACACGGTCGCCGCCGCGGATCGCCTGTTCGGGAAGATAGATGCCGCCGGCAAGCACCAGCTGCAGCGCCCCCAGCAGAACCTTGGCGCTGGAGGATTTCGGGATATAGCCGGCGGCGCCGTTCTCAAGGGCCGCCAGAAGGTCGGAGCGCTTCTCCGACCCCGACACCACCACCAGAAGCGCCTTCGGCAAGCTGGCATGGATGTCGCCCAGAGCCGAGAAACCGGTCCAGCCGGGCATTCCGAGATCGAGCAGGATCAGGTCGAAGGGTCTGGTGCCATCGCACAGCGCCCGCACCTCGTCATAGGTGCTGGCTTCGAAAAAGGTCATGTCGGCGTCGAATTGCGCCAGCAGCCGGCGCAGACCGTCTCGGAACAGCAGGTGATCGTCGGCGATCAGCACGTTCATCGCGGGCATTTCCAGAAGGTTGCGGCGATCCGACACCGGGATGGCGTCATCGGCCCGGACGTTCACATAGGAACGCCTGTTCTGACGCTGTAGTTCGCTTTTGGTCTTAGACCGCTTCCTCTATGCCCGTCCCCCTTTCCTGGCCGAGGGGTAGGGTCGCACCCCAAATACAGGGTTCCAGAAACGGAAAAGCGCTGCAAAAGGCAACGCTCCGCTCCGCCGACCGCCTGCCCCGGATGGATGGGGCGGGCGGCCTGGACGGAAGGCGGGCGAGACCTTTTGGCAGAGCGGTCGGATGGATCGGAAGGATCAGACGGTGGCGGCGACGCCGGCCTCGGCAGTCTGGTCGCCGATGCCGTTGTTCAGCGCCCAGATGGCGGCCTGGGTACGGTTGGAGGCGTTGATCTTGCGCAGCAGACTCTTCAGGTGAACCTTCACGGTGGCTTCCGTGATGTTCAGGTGGTTGGCGATCATCTTGTTGCTGTTGCCGTTCAGCAGGCAGCGCAGGATCTGCACCTCGCGCTGCGACAGCCCCTTGCGGCGGGTCGGCAGCTCGGCGCCCATGTCCTCGGTGCGGCCGTTGACCAGCAGTTCGGCCAGATGGGTCGGGAACACCTTCTCGCCCATCATCACCAGCTTCAGCGACTGCATCAGCGCCTCGCAGGCGATGTCCTTCAGCAGATAGCCGCCGGCACCGGCACCCAGGGCAGCCGACAGGCGGCGGGTCTCCAGGTCGTTGGTCAGGATGACGATCCTGATCGACGGGTGATTCTCACGCAGCGTGCGCATCGCATCGACTTCCTCATCGGCGCCGCTCGGCAGGTCGATCAGGATCAGGTCCGGATTGGTGCCGGTGTTGAGCGCCGACAGGCCCTCGCGCAGGCTGCCGGCCTCGCCGACGACGTTGAAGGGCGTGCCTTCGAACAGGCGCTTCATGCCTTCACGGAAAAGCTTGTTGGCGTCGATGAGGAAAACGTTGATGGCATCCATGGTCTCAGCCCGCCTTTTGTTCCGTTCGGATCGATGTGGCGCCGATTGGCGCTTCGGAGGCATCCCCGACCTTCCGCTCCTGCGTCCGGTCCGCTCCCCCTCAGGGTTCGGGGGTGCCTCGTTGTGATCCATAGATACCCCCGATTTGCGCCGCGCAAAATTTCGCTTAGGTAAATTTCGCGTCGAGCAATGGGCATATGCCGTAAGCCTGCATAAGACAAGATGCGGACATAAATCAGCTCGCATTGGTCAGGTGGAATAACTGTCTGTGACAGAAAAGGGGAAATCGTTAACCTGATGCCTGTGACTTCGTCGGGACACTGAACTACAGCGGCGATGGACTATCCTGGCCGATAGAACCGGTGGATCAGGACTATGTCATCGCCCGTTGGTTGGAGTCCTACATCTCGATAGCTTGCCGTTCGGCATAAGCGTGGGCGCCGAGGCGCGCGGTTCCCGAAGGGGTGGGACGCCTCTCACGGGGGGTCGTGCGGGCCGGCTCTGTGCTGTATACGTTCTGACCGCAAGACAGCATTCGCATGCTTGAGCGGAAATTCGTTCATCCCCGGACCGGGACGCCATGTCAGACGCTTTTGATGATGATCCGCTGAGCCACGCCGCTCCTGCCGCAGCCGTTCCCGCTGCCGCGCAGCGCTTCGCCTATCTGGACGGGCTGAACCCGACCCAGCGGGCGGCGGTGGAGGCTCTGGACGGACCGGTCCTGGTGCTGGCCGGCGCCGGTACCGGCAAGACGCGGGTGCTGACCACCCGGCTGGCCCATCTGCTGATGACGCGCCGCGCCGCCGCCTTCCAGATCCTGGCGGTGACCTTCACCAACAAGGCCGCCCGCGAGATGCGCGAGCGTGTGGCCCATCTGGTGGGGATCGAGCCGGAGGGCTGGTGGCTCGGCACCTTCCACGCGCTGGCCGCCCGCATTCTTCGCCGTCATGCCGAACTGGTCGGGCTGAAGTCGAACTTCACCATCCTCGACACCGACGATCAGGTCCGCCTGATCAAGCAGTTGCTGGAAGCCGCGAACATCGATTCCAAGAAATGGCCTCCCCGTCAGGTGCTGGGCGCCATCGAACGCTGGAAGGACCGCGGCCTGACCCCCGACCGGCTCGGCGACGCCGACGGCGGCGAGGTGGCCGGCGGCCGGGTGGTGGCGATCTACCGCGCCTATCAGGAGCGCCTGCGCACCCTGAACGCCTGCGACTTCGGCGACCTGCTGCTGCACAACATCACGATCTTCCAGAACAATCCGGACGTGCTGGCGGAATATCACCGCAAGTTCAAATATGTTCTGGTGGACGAGTATCAGGACACCAACGTCGCGCAGTATCTGTGGCTGCGCATCCTGTCCCAGGCGCACAAGAACATCTGTTGCGTCGGTGACGAGGATCAGTCGATCTACGCCTGGCGCGGTGCCGAGATCGGCAACATCCTGCGCTTTGAGACCGACTTTCCCGGCGCCACCATCATCAAGCTGGAGCAGAACTACCGCTCCACCGGCCATATCCTGGCTGCCGCCAGCGGGCTGATCGCCAACAACCAGGGGCGGCTGGGCAAGACGCTGTGGACCGAGGCGGACGGCGGCGAGCCGGTGAAGGTCAAGGCGGTGTGGGACGGCGAGGAAGAGGCGCGCTGGGTCGGCGAGGAGATCGAGACGCTCCAGCGCAAGGGCACGCCGCTGTCGCAGATCGCCGTGCTGGTCCGCGCCGGCTTCCAGACCCGCGAGTTCGAAGAACGCTTCATCACTCTGGGCATGCCCTACAAGGTGCTGGGCGGCCCGCGCTTCTACGAGCGGCAGGAAATTCGCGACGCGCTGGCCTATTTCCGCGTGGTCAATTCCGGCGACGACGACCTGGCCTTCGAACGCATCGTCAACCTGCCCAAGCGCGGCGTCGGCCCGGCGGCGATGCAGTGCCTCTACACCGCGGCGCGGGCGCAGGGCATCCCGCTGACTGAGGCCGGCTGGGCGCTGACCGAGACGGACGAGCTGAAGCCGAAGCTGCGCGCCACCCTGCGCGGGCTGCTGCAGGACTTCTTCCGCTGGCGGACACTGATGGCCACGGTTCCGCACACCGAGCTTGCCCGAACCATCCTGGACGAATCCGGCTACACCCGCATGTGGCAGGAGGACAAGACGCCCGAGGCGCCCGGCCGGCTGGAGAACCTGAAGGAACTCATCACCGCCATGGCGGAGTTCGAGAACCTGCCGGGCTTCCTGGAGCATGTGGCGCTGGTGATGGAGAATGCCGAGGCCGCCGGGATCGAGCAGGTCACGGTGATGACCCTGCACGGCGCCAAGGGGCTGGAGTTCGACCATGTCTTCCTGCCGGGCTGGGAGGAGGGCGTGTTCCCCAACCAGCGCGCGCTGGACGAGACCGGCATCGCCGGGCTGGAGGAGGAACGGCGGTTGGCCTATGTCGGCCTGACCCGCGCCCGTCGCCGCGCCTATGTCAGCCATGCCGCCAACCGCCGGCTCTACGGCAACTGGGTCAGCGCCGTGCCGTCCCGCTTCGTCGAGGAAATCCCGCAGGACAATGTGGAGGCCGAGGCCGCCAACGGCCTGTTCGCCGGCAGCGGCGGGCGCGGCAGTTTCGGCGGCGGTTTTGGCGGCGGAGCAGGGGGGTACGGCGGAGGCGGCGGGGCCGGCGGATTCCAGTTCCGCGGCTCCACCCGGCAGGCGCCGGCGCCGAAGACGATCACGCTGGATCAGGGCGCCTACGCGGTGGCGCCGCGCGCACGGCCCGATGCGCCCTTCGCCAAGGGCGCGCGGGTCTTCCATCAGAAATTCGGCTACGGCACCGTCGTCGCCGTGTCGGAGGACAAGCTGGAGATCGACTTCGATCATTCCGGCAGCAAGAAGGTGATGGACAGCTTCGTCGTGCCCGCCGAGAAGGCGGGCTGAAAATAGGGGGGTGCCCGCCGAGAAGGCGGGCTGATCCGACGGGCGGTCCGCTCCGTACAGGACGGGTTGCCGCACTGTGACGGCCGTCACAGCCGCAGCGGTCGGTGCGGCTCAAGATTGCAGCGGTGCAACAGAAGCCGGAGGCCATCCGCCGTGTTCGGAACGGGCAGCGTCAGTTACGAGGTGCAGAGCCGCCGCGAGGGCCGCTGGCGCATCGAGGGGGCCTACACCGACCAGGAGTCGGCGCTGTCGGCCGCCCGCTCGCAGCTGGCCGCCTCCGGGGTGGAGGAGGCGAAGGTGGTGAAGTTCCGCACCGTCGCCGGCCTGTCGCTGGAAACAGTGATCCTGCACAAGACCGCCCCGCAGGCCCCGCGCAAGGGTCTGACCCTGGGCGGCACGGCGGACGGGGCGCCGCTTTGCCGGACGCCCGACGATCTGCGCGGATTCGAGAGCCGGGTGGTGATCGGCCGGCTGTTGCGCCCTTATCTGGACGCCCAGCGCATCACCCCGACCGAACTGCTGCATTCCTGGCCGCTGTTCCGCCGGCTCGAGGAGCAAGGGGCACTGCTGGGCGCCGCCATCCATGCCGTCGCCCGCCATCATGCCGATACCAACGGCGTTTCCCATGCCGCCCGCGCCCGCGAACTGCGCCAGCTGGTGGAGGCGGTCATCGGCGCCGCCCGCGACGCGCTGGCCGAACGGCGCCGGCTGCCGCGCTTTGATGCCGCCGACCTGCCCGGCACCAGCGACCGTATTGAGGAGGCGGTGGGGCCGGCCGGCCATGACGCGTTGTTCCTGATCCTGCTGTGCCAGCATCTGGAGGCCGGCGGACCGCTGGCGGGGAAGCTGGACCTGCTGCTGGCGATGATGGGCGAGGATGCCGAACCGCGCCATCTCGCCCTGCTGGATGGTGTGGTCGCCGACATCATGGGGGCCGCCGACACGGTGAAGGAGCTGCTGGGCGCGCAGCCCAGCCTGCATGCCGGGCTTTGCGTGCTGACCGACGGGCTGTTCGACCGCGAGCCCGATCCGGCGCTGGCGCCGATGGCCGGCTCGTTGCGCCGGGTCTGCCGCCTTGCCCTGCAAGGCCGCGCGCCGCAGAGCCGGACCGTCCTGCTGGAGCGCCTGCGTCAGAGCATCGCCGGCGACCAGCCGCTCGACCGTCGCGACGCCAAGGCGGACGGGATGCTGGCCCATGACCTTGCCGCCCGGTTGAAGGGGGCGGACGGCGCGCTGCTCGGCGGGGCGGCGATGGAGAAGGCGCTGGAGCGCCGATTGCTGCGCCACCGCCAGTCGGTCCTGCGTGCCCAGGGCATGCACGACATCGCCGACAGGCTGTCGGGGCGGTAGCGGGCGGAGGGATAAGGGCAGGCGAATAAGGATTCTCCCGATAACCTGAAACCTTGGTCTCTTTCCGGCTTGATGCTAAAAACGCCGCTTCTGTTCTCGCGTCGTCGTCGGAAAGCCCCTGTCATGTCGCAAACTCCGCTCTGGCGCATCGCGCTGGTCGTTCCCGAAGCCCATGCGCCCGCCTTCGCCGAGGCGGTGGGGGACCATGCCGATGCGGTGTCGACCTTCGAACTGGAGGAGGGCGGCAACTGGCTGGTGGAGGCGACCCTGTACGGCGCCCCGGACGAGGCGCGGCTACAGTCCCGCGTCGCCGTGCTGGCCAAGGCCCTGGGCATCGAGGAGCCGCGGCTGGCGATCGAGAACCTGCCGCCCATCGACTGGGTGTCGCACAGCTACCAGGGCTTTCCGCCGATTCGCGCCGGGCGCTTCTTCGTCCACGGTTCCCACCATGAGGGCATCGTGCCGGCCGGCAGCATCCCGCTGCTGGTCGATGCCGCCACCGCCTTCGGCACGGGGGAGCATGGCTCGACCAACGGCTGCCTCCAGGCGCTCGACCGGCTGTCGCGCCACCTGAAGCTGCCGCGCGGCGGCAAACGCGGTGCTCTCGACATGGGCTGCGGCTCCGGCATCCTGGCGCTGGCGGTGGCCAAGCGCTGGCGCGTGCCGGTGACCGCCGTCGACATCGACCCGGAGGCGGTGCGCGTCACCGTCATCAACGCGGCGCTGAACGGGCAGAAGCGCATGATCCGGGCCCAGGGCGGCGACGGATACCACACCCCGATCGTCGGGCGGCACAAGCCCTATACGCTGATCACCGCCAACATCCTGGCCCGCCCGCTGTCGCGCATGGCGCCGCAGCTGCGCCGCCACCTGAAGAAGGGCGGCTATGCCGTGCTGGCCGGCCTGCTGAACCGGCAGGAACGCCACGTCATCCAGGCCCACCGGAACCAGGGCCTGCGGCTGGTGGCGCGCATTCCGGTCGGGGAATGGACCACTCTTGTGGTGAAGCGTTGAAACCAAAGGGCGGCGACGCGACTTCCCCTAGGGACGATGTTCCGACACGTTTCTGGGGAGCCACCATGCTGAACCGCATCCGGTCCTTGTTCGCAGGCGACGACGGCGCCGAGCCGGGCGAGGACGCCCTGCAGGCCGCCGCCGCCGCCCTGATGGTCGAGGCCGCGCGCACCGACAACACCATCTCCGAGGCGGAGCGCGACCGCATCATGGCCGTCGCCCGCCGTCACTTCAAACTGAGCGAGGAAGAGGCGCAGGACCTGCTGTCCGCCGCCGTCTTCGACACCGAGGACGTGTCGCCCTACCATCGCTACGTCAGTGTCATCATGGACCGCTGCCCGCCCGGCCAGCGCATCTGGATCATCGAGATGCTGTGGGAGGTCGCCTACGCCGACGGCGTGCTGAACGACCTCGAATCGAGCCTGCTGCGGCGGATCGGTGGGCTGCTGCACATCTCCGACGTGGAACGCGGCGAGGCCCGCAAGCGCGTTCTGGCGCGGCTGGGGTTGCCGGACGATGCGGGGTTGCCGGCCTGAGGGGACGGGGAGCTTGCGAGGTTGGACCTCCACCCGACCTCGCACCCTGGCTCTATCCCCCACCCCAACCGGCATAGCCGCCGCCCCGCCGCTTGCGCGGCGCCTGCGGGGTGCCTAGCCTGTGGCCACAGGATTCACTCTTCCGAGGAACAGGTTCCGTGCCCAGCGCGATTCCCACCGCTGCCTATCGTGGCGACGACGCCCTTGCGACCCTGTTGATCGAGGCCGGGACCGGCCGGTCTCCCGCCGATGTGCGCGCGCTGCTCGCCGGCGTGCTGGCGGCACCGGAGGGGGAGGAGCCCGCCGCCTGGACGGTGCTGGTTGGGGAAAATCTCCCGCCGGCCCTGACCGAACAGCTCCAGGCGTTGAAAGCGCTGCTGGCCGCCGAAGCGCCAACCGCCCAGCCCGGCCCCGCCCAGCGTCTGGCCGACCTGCGCGCCGCGCTGAAGCGCCGCGACCTCGACGGCTTCATCATCCCGCGCGGTGACGAGCATCAAGGCGAATATGTGCCGCCGCGCGCGCAGCGGCTGGGCTGGCTGACCGGCTTCACCGGATCGGCTGGCAACGCGGTGGTCGCCGCCGACCGCGCGGCGATCTTCGTCGATGGCCGCTACACCCTCCAGGTCCGCAGCGAGGTGCCGGCCGACCTGTATGAGTACAAGCATCTGGTCGAAGACCCGCTGACCGACTGGATCGTCGCCGCGCTGCCGGACGGCGGACGCTTCGGCTTCGATCCCTGGCTGCACACCATCGGCTGGGTGGAAAAGACCCGCGCCGCGCTGGAACGCGCCGGCATCCTGCTGGTGGCCTGCGAGGACAACCCGCTCGATTCGGTGTGGCAGGGCCAGCCGCCGGCGCCGCTGACCCCGGTGGTTCCGCAGGACGACGCCTTCGCCGGCGAAAGCTCCGCCGACAAGCGGGCGCGGCTGGCCGACGAATTGGGGCAGAAGGGCATCGCCGCCGCCGTGCTGACCCAGCCGGACAGCATTGCGTGGTTGCTGAACATCCGCGGCGCCGACGTGCCCTGCACGCCGCTGCCGCTGTCCTTCGCCATCCTGTCCGCCGATGCGTCCGTAGAACTGTTCCTCGACCCGCGCAAGCTGGCGCCGCAAACCCGAGCCCATCTCGGCAATCAGGTGCGGGTGCGGCCGGTGGAGGAATTCGGTCCGGCGCTCGACGCCGTCGCCCGCGGCTCCGCCCGTGTGCTGGCCGACCCGTCCTGCACCTCGGCCTGGATCGTCGACCGCCTGCATCTGGCCGGTGCGAGGGTGGAGCGCGACGGCGATCCCTGCGCCCTGCCCAAGGCCTGCAAGAATGCGGCGGAACTGGCCGGCACCCGCGCCGCCCATGTCCGTGACGGCGCCGCGCTCGTCCGCTTCCTGCACTGGTTCTCCGAAGAGGCGCCGAAGGGCAATCTCACCGAGCTGGCGGTGGTGGAGCGGCTTCTGGCCTGCCGCCGGGAGAATGAGCGGTTCCGCGGCGTCAGCTTCGACACCATCGCCGGGGCCGGCCCGAACGGCGCAATCGTCCATTACCGCGTCACGCCGGAGACCGACCGGCGGCTGGAGCCGGGAAGCCTGTTCCTGCTGGACAGCGGCGCGCAATATCTGGACGGCACCACCGACGTGACCCGCACACTCGCGGTCGGCGAGTTGGACCCGGCGTTGGCGGCGGAGATGCGCGACCGTTTCACCCGCGTGCTGAAGGGGCACATCGCCCTGTCCACCGTCCGCTTCCCGCAGGGCACGACGGGCTCGCAGCTGGATGTGCTGGCGCGTCTGCCGCTGTGGCAGGCCGGGCTGGACTATGACCATGGCACCGGCCACGGCGTCGGCAGCTTCCTGTCGGTGCATGAGGGGCCGCAGCGGGTGTCGAAGGTCGGCAACACCGTGGCATTGCAGCCGGGCATGATCCTGTCCAACGAGCCCGGCTATTACAAGACCGGCGCCTATGGCATCCGCATCGAGAACCTGATCGTCGTCCGGCCGGCGGAGCCGGAAGGCGAACCGGCCGGTGCGGAACGCCCGATGTTGGAGTTCGAGCCGCTGACCCTGGTGCCGATCGACCGGTCGGCGATCGAGCGGTCGCTGCTGAGCGACGCGGAGGCCGCCTGGGTCGACGCCTATCATGCACGGGTGCGCGAGTCGCTGTCGCCGTTGCTGGACGAGGCGGCCCGCAGCTGGCTGTATGGGGCGACCGCCCCCCTGTGACGCGGGCGGACGGCTGTATCAAATCATGGCCGGGTGCTGGGGGCGCCCCTGATTCCGCAAGATGTTGCCGTCCGTGGTAACACGTTCTTTACCAGCCTGCTGCAGTGTGACCCAAGGGGATGACTTTTGGCGGCAGTTAGGGCACTACAGTCGGCATCACTTCCCGGATTACGGCGCAGCCCCCGCGCCGGGTGGGCGTAACGGCCGGTCAGATACCGGCAACGGATTATTGCGGAGACGTCTAGATGAAGATCCTCGTCGTCGATGATTACGCCACCATGCGGCGCATCGTGCGGAACCTGTTGACCCAGATCGGCTACACCGACATCGACGAGGCCGGCGACGGCGTGTCGGCGCTGGCGAAGCTGCGCGAGAGCAAGTTCGGCCTCATCATCTCCGACTGGAACATGGAGCCGATGACCGGTCTGCAGCTGCTGAAGGAAATCCGCGCGGACGCGAAGCTGGCGGCGACGCCCTTCATCATGGTCACCGCCGAGAGCAAGACCGAGAACGTGATCGCCGCCAAGCAGGCCGGCGTGAACAACTACATCGTCAAGCCCTTCAACGCCGACACGCTGAAGCAGAAGATCCAGGCCGTCATCGGCGGCTGATCCTCGGTTTTCGTGATCGCGACTGACTGTTCGGTCCGGGCGGACGGCGGCACCTGCCGTTCGGTGCCCGGTCCATAGGGCGGCTGGCGAATCCAGTTTGGGGAGTGGACCGGTTTGGAGCAGCTTCCGCAGCTGTCCGATGAGGAGTTCGAGCAGATCGAGGACGCCATCGCCCGATCGGCGAAGGGCAGGGCGTTCCTGCGGCGGCTCCACCGGCGGTCCCTCGGGGCCGCGACGGAGGAAGTGCGCGCCATGCTCCAGGAGTTCCGCGACTCCTGGAATCGCCAGAACGAAGCGGTGGAGGCCGGCAAGCATGTCGGCGTCCTGCGCCGCGAACTGATGGAAATGGCCGCCTCGATCGAGCAGGCGAGGCGGGAAGTGGCGGCGCTGCGGCCCCCCGACGGGTCGGGCGACAAGATCCTGTCCGCCACCAACGAACTGGACGCCATCGTCATCTCGACCGAGCGTGCGTCCTTCGAGATCCTGAACGCCGCGGAACGGCTGATGGATCTGTCGGGCAAGCTGCGGGCCAGCGGTGCCGATCCCGCGATGTGCGGCGAGATCGACACCCAGGTGAACGACATCTTCACCGCCTGCTCCTTCCAGGATCTGACCGGCCAGCGCACCAGCAAGGTCGTCAACGCGCTCCGCTACATCGAGCAGCGCGTCATGGCCATGATCAGCATCTGGGGCGAGGATGGGCTGGCCGGCATCATCGTCAAGGAAGAGCAGACGGACAGCCGTCCCGACGCCCATCTGCTGAACGGTCCACAGCTGGACGGCCATGGCGTCAGCCAGGCCGACGTGGACAGCATGTTCGACAGCCCGGCACCGGCGCCGGCACCGGCACCGACGCCGGTTGGGGCCCCACCGCCTCCGCCGCCCGCTCCGGTCCAGTCGAGCCAGGCCGACATCGACAGCATGTTCGACAGCCCGGCACCCGCAACTGCGCCCGCTGCGGCTCCGGTCCAGTCGAGTCAGGCGGATATCGACAGCATGTTCGATTCGCCCGCTCCCGCCGCTGCGCCGGCGGTGGCGAGCCAGTCGGACATCGACAGCATGTTCGACACGCCCGCACCCGCTCCGGCGAAGAAGCCGGTGCCGAAGCCGCCGGGTGCCGCACCGAAGGCCAAAGCCGCTCCCAAGCCCGCCGCCCCGCCTCCGCCGCCCGCTGCGGCGGAGCCGCCGGCGCCGCTGGATCAGGCGGCCATCGACGCCCTGTTCGGATAGGGGGCGGTCGGACTCCAGCACGGACATTCCGTCCCGGGTATTCAGGCTCTCTCCCGATTGACCGCCTCTGCCCGCCGATGGCCGGATGGCGTGCGGTCAGCCGATCCAACCGCAGAACCGACGCACGCGACCCGACATCCACCACACACAGGCCACTGGCGGCCGTTTCCGAGAGGCGGGACCGAGGATGAAGCAGATGACCAAGCCCTTCATGGCCGAGCTTCAGAAAGCCCGCAAATCCGGGCATCCCTTCCAGTCCCTGATCGAGGACGGCGCGGCGGCCCCGTCCCTTCCGGTCCCGGCCCAGGTCGTCCAGGCCGACAATACCGAGGTGCTGCGCGCCATCGGCGATCTGGGCGCCAAGCTGGACCGCTTCCTGACCATGGACGCGGCGCAGATCGACCAGATCCAGGTCGAGATCGCCGACATCTCCGGCAAGATCAAGGCGACCAAGGTGGAAATGGCGGCCATCCGCCACCCGCTGGCCGGCGACGACAAGTTCCAGCAGGCCAGCCAGGAACTGAGCGCCGTCGTCGCCGCGACGGAGGCCGCGACCAACACCATCATGGCCTGCGCCGAAGAGCTGGAAGAGGTGGTGTCGGAACTGAAGTCGTCCCTGCCGGAGGGCTATCACAACGACCGCGTCAACGACATGGTCGACGTCATCGTCCGCATCTACGAGGCCTGCAACTTCCAGGACCTGACCGGCCAGCGCATCACCAAGGTCGTCCGCGCCATGTCCTTCATCGAAGAGCGCGTCGACGCGATGATGGGCCTGTGGAACAAGCGCGAGTTCGAGGCAATGCCGCTGCCGCCGTCCGTCACCAAGAAGGACGAGAACCTGGATTTGCACGGCCCGGCCGAAGCCACACCCGACAGCGGCAACATCAGCCAGGCCGACATCGACGCGCTGTTCGGGTAAAACGCCTCCGCCCATCCATTTTCAGCCAGGGGCGGGAAGGGCATATCGCCCGCCCCTGCGTTACCGCTTGCGGCGCCCTCACCCCGGCGTGCTATACAGGGGCAACTTCGAAAGCGCCCAAGACGACGATGCTTCCTCGCCCGTACCGCCTGCCGCTGACGGCCATCCTCCTGTCCGCCGCCCTGTCCGCCTGCTCCTCCACCAAGGAGGACGCGTATGTCGAACGCCCGGCCGACCAGCTTCTATCGGAAGCGGACGCGGCGATGCGCGAGGACGCCTTCAAGAAGGCCGCGAAGCTCTACGACGAGGTGGAGCGCCAGCATCCCTATTCGGATTCGGCCAGCAAGGCGCAGCTTCTCGCCGCCTATGCCCACTATCAGGATCTGAAGTACGACGACGCCATCCTGGCGCTCGACCGCTTCATCCAGCTTCATCCGGGCAGCCCGGATGTCGACTACGCCTATTACATGCGGGCGCTGTGCTATTACGAGCAGATCACCGACGTGCGCCGCGATCAGAAGATGACGCGTCAGGCGCTCGACGCCCTGCAGGAAGTGGTTCGCCGCTTCCCCGAAAGCAAATACGCCCGCGACGCGAAGCTGAAGATCGATCTGACCAACGACCATCTTGCCGGCAAGGAGATGGAGGTCGGGCGCTTCTACCTGCGTCAGCATCAGTATACCGCCGCGATCAACCGGTTCCGCGCCGTCGTTGAAAATTACCAGACCACGTCCCATGTGCCTGAGGCGCTGCACCGCCTGGTGGAGTGCTATCTGGCGCTGGGCGTGACCGACGAGGCGAAGGCCGCCGCGGCCGTGCTCGGCCACAACTTCCCCGGCAGCGAATGGTACACGGACAGCTACGCACTGCTGGTGGACGCCAATCTGCGTCCCGAGCGAAACGAGAAGTCGTGGCTCAATCGAGCCTGGAACTCCCTGTTCTAGGACGCTCCATGCTCGTGTCGCTGACGATCCGGGACGTCGTCCTGATCGAGCGGCTGAGCCTGTCCTTCCGCAAGGGCCTGTGCGCCCTGACCGGCGAGACCGGCGCCGGCAAGTCCATCCTGCTCGACGCGCTGGGGCTGGCCCTTGGCGCGCGCGCGGATTCCGGTCTTGTGCGTCATGGCGCCGATCAGGCCTCCGTCACCGCGGAATTCGAGCTTTCGGGCGACCACCCGGCCTTCGACATCCTGAAGGAACAGGGGTTGGATGCCGACTCCGGCGACTCTGTCTCCGGTTATGGCACGCTGGTGATCCGCCGCACCGTCAACACCGACGGTCGCAGCCGCGCCTGGGTGAACGACCAGCCGGTCGGCGTCGGGCTGCTGAAGACGCTGGGCGCCGAACTGGTCGAGGTGCATGGGCAGTTCGACACCCACGGCCTGCTGAACCCGCAGACCCACCGCGGCGTGCTCGACGCCTATGCCGGGCTGTCGGCCCAGGCGGCGCAGGTCGCCGCGGCGCACCGTGCCTGGAGGCAGGTCGAGGATGCGCGCCATTCCGCCGCCGCCGACATCGCCCGCGCCCGCTCCGAGGAGGAATATCTCCGCCATGCCGTGGCCGAGCTGGATGCGCTCGCCCCCAAGGCCGGCGAGGAGGAGGAACTGTCGGAGACCCGCGCGGTGCTGATGCACCGGGAAAAGCTGGTCGACGGCATGAACGCCGCCTATGCCGAACTTTCAGGCGATCGTGGTGTCGAGCGCGCCCTGTCCTCCGCCATCCGCACCCTGAGCCGCATCGCCGACAAGGCCGGCGGCACGCTGGACCCGGTCATCGCCGCGCTCGACCGCGCCGCGACCGAGGCGGGGGAGGCCATCGCCGCGTTGCAGGCCGCTTCCAGCGGAGTCGACATGGACCCGCGGGCGCTGGAGAAGCTGGAGGAGCGGCTGTTCGCGCTCCGCGCCGCCGCCCGCAAGCATGGAGTCGATGTCGATGCGCTTGCGGCCCTTCGCGAGGAGATGGCCGGCCGGCTGCTGCTGATCGAGGATCAGGGCGATCTGCTGGCCAAGCTGGCGAAGGAGGCCGAACAGGCCCGGACATCCTTCCACAAGGCCGCGGATGTGCTGAGCGCCGCCCGCCGCGAGGCCGCCGGCCGACTGGATGTGGCGGTCGCCGGCGAACTGGCGCCGCTGAAGATGGAGAAGGCCAAGTTCCGCACGCTGGTCGAGCCGCTCGACGAGTCGGAATGGAACGCGTCGGGCATCGACCGCGTCGCCTTCCAGGTCGCCACCAACCCCGGCTCCCCGCCGGGTGCCTTGAACAAGATCGCGTCCGGCGGCGAGCTGGCGCGCTTCATGCTGGCGCTGAAGGTGGTGCTGGCCCAGACCTCCACCGTCGGCACGCTGGTGTTCGACGAGGTGGACACCGGCATCGGCGGCGCCGTCGCCGCGGCGGTGGGCGAGCGGCTGGAAACGCTGGGCCATGGCCTGCAGGTGCTGGTCGTCACCCACAGCCCGCAGGTCGCGGCGCGCGGCGCCGTTCACCTGAAGGTGCAGAAATCGCAGAAGGGCGAGCAGGTCACCACCGGCGTTGCCGAACTGGACGGCGACGAGCGGCGCGAGGAGATCGCCCGCATGCTGTCCGGCGCCACCGTCACGGCAGAGGCCCGCGCGGCCGCCGACAGCCTGATCGCCGGCCGCGGCTGACGCCCAGAGCGAATGCTCTGAAAAGGATTGTCACTCCCCCGCCAGCGCCTCGGCGTGGCGGCGGAACAGCTGGACCAGGGCATCGACCACCGCGGCGATGGCCGGCGCGTCGCGCCGGTCGCGGTGGACCAGCAAATGGACGTCCTCGCGCAAGGCGGACGGCGGGTCGATGACGCGGACCAGGGCTGATTCTGCATCGCCCAGCACGCAAGGCAGCAGCGTCACCCCCATCCCGCGCCGGGCGGCGTCGAGCCGCATCGGCAACTCGCTGAGCCGCGCCACGACGCGGGCGCCGCGCTCCTGAACCGTATCGTCCACCCATCCCGATTGCGACGGCCGCCGCCGGGTTTCCGGCAGCCCGACCACTGGTGCGCCGTCCCAGCGGCCGGACCAGTCGCCACGCAGGTCTTGCTTTGCATAGAGCGTGAAACCGAAGCGTCCCAGCCGGCGGGTGACCAGATCACCTTCGGCCGGCACCCGGTCCATGCGCAGCGCGATGTCGGCCTCGCGCTGGGCCAAATTCAGGGTATTGCGGGTGCTGATGATGGTCAGGTCGGCGCCGGTTTCCGCCAGCAGATCGGACAGATGCAGGGTGAGGAAGGCGGAGACGGACGTGGTCGCCGTCACCCGCACCGGCCGGGCTGTTGCGGCCAGCCGGTCGGCATTGCGGGCGAAGGCCGCGGCGGCATCGCCCATGGCCGCGGCGCTTTCCAGCACCGAGCGGCCCAGCGCCGTCAGTTCCAGCCGGTTGGGCAGCCGGTCGAACAGCGGACCGTCCAGCGCCTCCTCCAGCCGCTTCAGCCGGCGCCCCAGGGTCGGCGTGCTCAGCCGCAGCCGCTGGGCCGCGCCGGTAAGGCTGCCGCACCGTGCCGTGGCCAGGAAGGCGCGGATGTCCTCCCAATCCAGATCCGCGTCGTCGATCATCCAGTCCCCGTCCGAATCGCCCCATCCGAATTGCCTGGGCCGGCGGGGCGGGCGGAGGCCGTCACCGCGGCAGCAGGCCGTGCAGGGCGGCGTGCTGCAACAGCATGATGGTCTTGCCGTCCAGGATCGCCCCGCTGCCGACCATGGCAAGGGCATCGGCGAAGGTCAACTCGACCACCTCGATATCCTCGCCTTCCTCGGCAACCCCGCCGCCTTCACTGCGGTCGGCTGCGCGGTATTCGGCGACGAAGAAGGCCAAACGCTCCGTCACCGAACCGGGGCTCATGAAGGCATCGAACACCCGGCGCGGTGCCTGGACGGTCACGCCCAGCTCCTCCTCCGCCTCGGCCCGGATCGCCTCTTCCGGACTGCGGTCTTCGAGCAGGCCGGCGCACACCTCCAGCAGCGGTTCCGCGTGGCCGTTGACATAGGCGGGAAAGCGGAACTGCCGGGTCAGCAGGACGGTCCCACGGGTCGTATCGTACAGCAACAGGGCAGCCCCGTTGCCGCGGTCATAGGTCTCCCGGCTTAGGGTCTGCCAGTTGCCGTCACGGCGGCGATAGTCGAAAGTCGTCCTTTTCAGAACATACCAGTCGTCGGACAGCAGGGTGACGTCGCGAATACGGATGCGCTCGTCCTGATTATCGGACAGTGTCGTCATGGCGGAACCCGATGGCGGTTGGAATGGGCGGCATCCTGCGCCGCCGCCGGCTTCCGGTCAGCCCATCAGGGGTGAAAAGCCCAGCTGCGGAATTGTGGGGGTCGCGCTCTCCGGCCCTCGTTCCACATGTTTTCGATTGCAGAAAAACCGCGCTAAGTTTTGACGATCTCGCGCACTGCGCAAGCTCAATGGCTCAAATTTCGCGCAGAAAGCGGGTAATCTTATCCTATGTTAAGTTAACAAGCCTTAATTAGAACATAGGTATAGCCATTTTGGAGCGTTGCGGCATTGCATTCTCCTGCCTAAATTGTTGATGAAATCCCTTGGCAGTGCGTGACAAACGCCGCCGGTCCAGCTTCCGCTTGAGGTCGCGTTTGTCCGAAGTCTTTGTTCGATGAGCGGCCCGGTTCCTTCGGGGTCTGTAGACCTCACCGATTGTGACCGGGAGCCCATCCACCAGCTGGGTCTTATCCAGCCCACCGGATTTCTGATCGCCGTCACCGCCGATTGGATCGTCCTGCATGCATCCGCCAACATTGGACGCTGGCTGGGTGTGGAGCCCGACGACCTGCTGGGGCATCCGCTGTCCCGCGTGATCACCGGCGAGGCGCTGCACACCATCCGCGGCAGGCTGCAGGTCGCCCACATCAACGGCAGCGTCGAGCGCGCCTTCGGCGTCCATCTGTCCGACCTCGCTCCGGTCTGCGACGTGGCCGTCCACCTGTCCGGCTCCACCATCGTGATCGAGGCGGAACCGAGCGAGGGGGAGGGGCCGCAGGATTCGGGCTCCCTCCTGCGCTCGATGATCGCGCGGATCCAGAACGCCCGCGGCTTCGACGGCTTCTGCCGCGAGGCGGCGCGCCAGATGCGGGCGCTGACCGGCTTCGACCGGGTGATGGTCTACCGCTTCGGCCCCGACGGGGCGGGGGAGGTGATCGCGGAATCGGCGGTGCACGGCATCGGCAGCTTCGTCGGCCAGCGCTATCCGGCCTCCGACATCCCGCAGCAGGCCCGGCGCCTGTACGAACGCAACTGGCTGCGCTGCATCGCCGACGTGAATGCGCCGCCGGTGCCGGTGGTGCCGACGCTCGATCCCACGGGCCAGCCGCTGGACCTGTCGCTCAGCCTGCTGCGCAGCGTTTCGCTGATCCATGTCGAATATCTGCGCAACATGGGGGTCAACGCCTCGCTGTCGGTGTCGATCCTGCGGCACGGCAAGCTGTGGGGACTGTTCGCCTGCCATCACCGTCATGCCCGTTCACTCTCCTTCGAAAGGCGCACCACCGCCGAACTGTTCGGCCAGATGGTGTCGCTTCTGCTCGAGGGACGCGAGCGCGAGCAGGAAAGCCAGCAGGAGGCGCAGGCCCGCCGCGCCCATGTCCGCATCATGTCGATGCTGGCCGACAGCGCATCCCCGCTGGACAGCCTCGTCACCTTCGCGACGGAGTTGCGGACACTGATCGAATGCGACGGCTTCGCCTGCTGCATCGACGGCCAACTGCACATGGAAGGCGAAACGCCAACGCGGGAGGAGACGCAGGGCGTCATGCGCTTCCTGCACCGGACGCCGCCCAGCAAGGTCTATGTGACCGACGAGCTGGGGGCGGTGCATCCGCCGGCCCGCGACTTTACCGAACGGGCCTGCGGGCTGCTTGCGATCCCGGTGTCGCGCTTGCCGCGCGACTATCTGGTCTTCTTCCGCAAGGAGATAATCCGCACCGTCACCTGGGGCGGCGATCCGACCAAGCCGGCGCAATATGGTCCCAACGGTCCGCGTCTGACCCCGCGCAAGAGCTTCGAGGCCTGGAAGGAAACCGTGCGCGGCCGGTCCAAGCCCTGGACCGAATTGGACGAGCGCAACGCCGAATCCCTGCGGGTGACCCTGCTGGAGGTGGTGTTGCGGCTGGCCGACGTCGCCGGCCGCACCCGCAAGGAGGCGACCGAGCGGCAGGAGTTGCTGATCGCCGAACTGAACCACCGCGTCCGCAACATCCTCAGCCTCGTCCGTGCCCTGGTACGGCAGAGCGAGACCGGGGCGGAGACGGTGCAGCAGTTCGCCGCCATCGTCGCCGGCCGCATCGAGGCACTGGCCCGCGCCCATGACCAGATCACCGCCGACAATTGGGGGCCGGCATCCCTGCGTGCCCTGATCGCGGCGGAGATCGGCGCCTATCTGTCGGCCAAGAGCGAGCGGGTGCGGCTGACCGGGCCGGAGGTGCTGCTGGCGCCGCAGGCCTTCTCCGTCTTCGCGCTGGTGGTGCATGAGCTGACCACCAACTCGGCCAAATACGGCGCGCTCAGCGACAGCGGCGGCTGGGTCGAGGCCGACTGGTCGATCGACGCGGGCGGACGGCTGCAGATCGACTGGCAGGAGAATGGCGGCCCGCCGGTGCGGGCGCCGTCGCGCACCGGCTTCGGCACCACGGTGATCGAGCGCTCCGTCCCCCACGATCTGCAGGGCGAGGCCGAAGTGACCTACGCCCTGTCCGGCTTGCGGGCGCGTTTCATGATCCCGGCACAGTATGTCACCGTCGCCGCCAGCCTGCCGGGCGGCGGCCGGCGCAACCTGCCGGTGCCTGCGGCCGATTTCTCCATCGGTGGTCCGGTGCTGCTGCTGGAAGACAACATGATCATCGCCATGGCGACGGAAGACGTGCTGCTGAGCTTCAACGCCAGCCGGGTCAACACCGCCGCCGGCGTCCGCCACGCCCTTCGGCTGATCGACGAGGACCCGCCGGTGGTCGGCGTGCTGGACATCAACCTGGGCAACGAGACCTCGGTCGCGGTCGCCGAACGGCTGCGGGAGCTGGGGATCCCCTTCGTCTTCGCGACCGGCTATGGCGAGAGCGCCGCGGTGCCGGAGCGGTTCGCGGACGTGCCGGTGCTGAAGAAGCCTTACGGGTCGGATCAGGTGGTGCAGGTGCTGGCGTCGGTGATGGGGTAGGCGTTCGCCGCCTATCCCCCGTTCCTTACTCCTTGACCGCCGCATATCGCGCGAACAGGGCCACGCTGACCGCCACGGTGGCATTCAGCGACTCCACCGCGCCGGTCGTCGGCACCGACAGCCGCGTCGCCGGACAGTCGGCCGGCACGCCCTGGCCTTCCTCGCCCAGGATCAGCCGCATGTCGGCCGGCCAGTCGAAGCGGGTCAGATCCTCGCCGCCGCCGTCCAGCGCATAGAGCGGCCCGGCCGCGTCATTCACCTCTGCCCAGCGCGGCCCGCGCAGCAGGGTCAGCGCGAACTGCGCATTCGACGCCGCGCGCAGGCATTTCGGGTGGAAGGGATGCGCCGCCCCCTCCAGCAGCACGATCCGCGACACGCCGAAGGCGGCGGCGCTGCGCAGCAGGGCGCCGAGATTGCTGGGATCGCCCAGCGCACACAGCAGCTCCAATCCCTGCGGCGGCTGCGACAGGTCGATGGCCGGTATCTTCGGCACCGCGCCGACCAGCAGCGGAAAGCCGGTGCCCGACACGTCCAGTGTCCGGAACAGGGCGGGGGCCAGCTGCACCGGCTCCACCCCCGGCGGCAGGCGCCAGGCGGATATCTGGGCGGGGTCGGTGAACAGCAGGCGCTCGAACCGGTCGGGATGCTGGCGCAGCGCCTCCGGCACCGTCTTCAGGCCGGCCAGCAGGAACTTGCCGTTCTTCTTCAGCCCACGGCTTTCCAGCGCCGATTCCCATAGCTTGAACTGCGGGTTTTGCGGGCTTTCGATCAGCAGGGGCGGGCGGGTCATGGCAACTGGCTTTCCGGCAAGGGGATGCCCCCTGCCTAGCACAGCAGCGTCCCCAAAGTCAGGGGTTCAGGCGGCGGCCGAGGAACAGCAGGGGACCGCGCTGGCAGGCGTCCGTGAAGCCGGCGCGCTGGTAGAACTCGACGTTGCGGGCGAAGACGGCGGTGACCAGATGCACGCCGGACAGGCCGTCGGCCCGGCAATCCTCGGCGAAGCGGTCGACCAGCTGGCGTCCCAGCCCATGCTGCCGCCATCCCGGCCGGACATTCACATGGAAATGGGCGGGGTATGCCGCGAAATGGTCGGCGAAGACCTCGTATTTCGGAATGCGTTGGGCCAGTTCGACCGACCCGGCGCTGTCCTTGCAGCCGGTGAGATAACCCACCACCAGCCCGTCGGCCGCCACCGCCATCCAGATGTCCCGCGGCGCCTCCGCCACGAACCAGCCGGTCCAGGTGGAGAGGAATGCGGCGCGGTCGGCATCCGACGCGAACTCCGTCCGGGAGGTGGAGGCGAAGAAGATCTCCTCCAGCGCCGACAGTGCCGCCGCGCGGTCGGCCAGGGCGGTCAGGCGCTCCAGCCGGATATCCCCCCCAGCCGCCATCACGTCCGCCGTCATCACTTCCGCTGTGCGGTCTGGACCGACAGGGAGCGCGGGGCCAGCATGGTGTAATGGCCGCGCGCCTTCATCACGCCCGCACCTTCCTCCGCCTGCGGACCGTGGCCCCAGAACAGGTCGCCGCGCACCGGACCCTTGATGGCGCCGCCGGTGTCCTGCGCCACCACCAGCCGGTTGATCGCGCCGCCGGGCACCGGGGCTTCGCGCACTTCCAGCCAGAGCGGCACGCCCAGCGGGATATGCTCGACATCCACCGCGAGGCTGCGGCCGGGGGTCAGCTCCATGTTGCGGGCGCCGCGGGCGCCGACCTCGGGCTTTACCTTGAAGAAGACATAGGAGGGGTTGAGGTTCATCACCCGCTGGGCCTCGGCCGGATGGTCCTTCAGCCAGCGGCGGATCAGTTGCAGCGACATCTGTTCCGGCGTGGCCTCGCCGCGGTCGATGATATGGCGGCCGATCGGGTAATAGCTGTGACCGTTCTGGCCGGCATAGTGGATGCCGACCACCGAGCCGTCGGCCATGATCGCCCGGCCGGAGCCCTGGATTTCCAGGAAGAAGGCGTCGACCGGGTCGTCCACCCACATCAGCTCCAGCCCCTTGCCCTTCAGCGCGCCGGCTTCGATCCGGGCGCGGGTCGGCATGCCGCGCTTGCCGCGCGCCGGCATGCGGTAGAGCGGGACGTTGTAGCGTTCCGTCCGCGTCCAGCTGCCGTGCAGCTCGATCTCATAGTAACCGGTGAAAAGACCGTTCTCGCCGTTGCTGACGTCGCGCGGGGTGAAGAAGGTCTCGAAGAAGCGGCGGGCTGCCTCGCTGTCGCCGGGGGGCAGGTCGCGGGCGGCGGCGCAGATGGCGCGCCAGTCGTCGGTGGTGCCGGCGGCACGCAACTGCCCCAGCGCCTTGCCCGGCGGTTGGTTCTTCACCCAGCCGCAGGTTCGCTGCACCGCCGGGACCGCCTGGGCATGGTCGTCGTCGATCCAACCCGCGAGATGGCGGAAGTCGGGCGACACCTGATCCCAGGTCGGGCGCTGTGCCGTGCTCCGCTGCCCGTCCACCGTCTGGACGGTTCCGGCGCAGGCCGCCAGCGTCGCCAGCAGGCCACCGAGCAGGGAAAGCCGCAGGAGCTGCCGCTCTTTGGGCCGCTTCATCTCACGCGCACACGCCACCCCAGCCGCAGCCGCCATCGCGCACTCCGCCACCAGCATCAGATCTGTCCGTCGAAGACCCGGATCGTCCGGCCGCCCTGGCGGTCCGGTCACGATAAGGTCACATCACCCGAACGTTTGTGCAGGCGGATACCCCGAGTCGTCAATCCCCAACCTGCACTTTCGGATAGGTCGCGGCTGCTTGTCACGGGTGGATGCCGGGCGGGCCGTTCTGAAGGCGAGCGGAGCAGCCGCGCGGCGGCAGGGCGTGACAGAGCGCGCCAAACGCGGTATCGACAGCCCATACGTGAAGGACCGTCCGCAACGATGCATCCCGCTCCCCACCATACGCTTGGGACCAAGCGGGGGAACATGCGGGCGGCCGGTCCTGTTCGCCGCCATGAGATACCCCAAGGGACCAGACGCCATGACACCCGCCGCCCGCCTCCAGGCGGTCATCGATCTGCTGACCGAGATCGACGAGACCCCTCGCCCCGCCGACGCGGTGATGAGCGCCTATTTCCGCAATCGCCGCTACATCGGGTCGAAGGACCGCACCGCCGTCGCCCAGATGGCCTATGCGATCCTGCGCCGCCAGGCCCGCCTCGGCTGGTGGATCGAGCGCGGCGGCTACGAGCGCGCCACCCCGCGCGCCCGCGTGCTGGCCTATCTGCTGCTGGAAGAGAACCGCAACGCCGGCGTGGTGCTGGAGATGTTCAGCGGCGGCAAGTTCGCCCCCGCCCGCCTGACCGACGACGAGCTGGCGATGGTTCGTGAGCTGGAAAGCCACACGATGGACCATCCCGACATGCCGGAGACGGTGCGGGTGGAGTGTCCGGAATGGGCGGAAGGGCCGATGCGGGCCTCGCTCGGCGACCGCTTCGGGGTGGAGATGGAGAAGCTGCTGGAGGCGGCGCCGCTCGACCTGCGCATCAACCCGCTGAAGGCCAACCAGCAGAGCGCGATCAAGGCGCTGGCCAAGGCGCAGATCACGGCGGAGACAACGCGCTGGTCGCCGCTGGGCCTGCGGGTGAAAGGCCGGCCGCCCCTGGGCAGCGTCGACGCCTTCAAGGACGGTCTGGTCGAGATCCAGGACGAGGGGTCGCAGTTGGTCGCGCTGGCGGTGGCGCCGAAGCCGGGCCATCAGGTGGTCGATTTCTGCGCCGGGGCCGGCGGCAAGACGCTGGCCGTTGCCGCGCTGATGAAGAACAAGGGCCGCGTCGTCGCCTGCGACGTGCTGGACAAGCGTCTGAAGCGCGCCGCCGAGCGGTTCCGCCGCGCCGGCCTGCACAACATCGAGGCGCATCCGCTGACCAGCGAGCGCGATCCCTGGGTGAAGCGCCACAAGCGCAAGTTCGACCGTGTGCTGGTCGACGCGCCCTGTTCCGGCACCGGCACCTGGCGCCGCAACCCCGACGCCCGCTGGCGCCAGCTCGGCCCGGGGCTGGAGCAGCTGCTGCCGCTGCAGGCCAACATCCTGGACAGCGCGGCGCGTCTGGTGAAGCCGGGCGGGCGGCTGATCTATGCCACCTGCTCCATGCTGCATGACGAGAACGAGGCGCAGGTCGAGGCCTTCCTGCAGACCCACCACGACTTCATCGTGAAGCCGGTCGCCGAGGTGTGGGCGGAGGAGGAGGCCGGCACGCCGCCGCCGGTCGAAGGTCCGTACCTGCGCCTGACGCCCGCCAAGCACGACACCGACGGCTTCTTCGCCGCCGTTCTGGAACGCCGTGTGGAGGAGACGGTGTCGGAGGAAAGCGTTTCCGACGTCGGGGTGGAGCAGGGCGAGGTCGATCCTGTCGAGCTGGGCAAGGCGATCGATGCGTGAGTGAGGGGGAGGGGGCGTCTCCCCTTCCCCACCCTTGACAGCCGGGGTGGCGCGCTCCTTATCGGTGGGGTAGGCTTTCCGCCGTTGAGATCATCCGGGCGCGTTCGCCCCACCCCTCAAGAGGACCAGATGAAGTTCTCCTTCGCCAAGCCGTCCCTGCCGGCCTCCGGCGTGCTCGCCGTGACCGTCGCCGCCGACCGCAGCCTCGGCCTGATCGGGCGCGAGCTGGATCAGAAGACCGGCGGGGCGCTGGCCCGCGCCATGGCCGCCGCCCGCTTCAACGGCAAGAAGGACGAGACGCTGACGCTGCTCGCCCCCGCCGGGACCGAGCTTGACCGCATCCTGCTGGTCGGCATCGGCAAGGATGCCGACCTGACCGATCTGGTCCTCCAGGCCGCCGGCGGCGCCATCGCCGTGGCCCTGGACAAGGCCGCCGACGAGGCGGCGCTGCTGGTCGAACTGCCGGAGGAGGCCAAGCTTTCCCCGGCCGCCGCCGCGGCCGAGATCGCCTTCGGCGCGCAGCTGCGCAGCTACAAGTTCGACAAGTACCGTACGAACGACAAAAAGTCCGACAAGAAGGAGCCGAAGCCCAGCCTGCGCAAGCTGACGCTGCTGGTCGAGGACGACGGCGCCGCCAAGTCGGCCTTCAAGAAGCTGGACACGCTGGCCGACGCCATCCGCTTCACCCGCGATCTGGTGTCGGAGCCGGCGAACGTCATCTATCCGGAAAGCCTCGCCGAGAAGACGAAGGAACTGGAGCAGTTCGGCGTCGAGGTCGAGATCCTCGACCAGAAGAAGCTGCGGAAGCTCGGCATGGGCGCCCTGCTGGGCGTCGCCCAGGGCAGCGCTTGCGAGCCGCGCGTGGTCGTCATGCGCTGGAACGGCAACCCGGATGCCGACGACAAGCGTCCGGTCGCCTTCATCGGCAAGGGCGTGACCTTCGACAGCGGCGGCATCTCGATCAAGGGTGCGGCCGGCATGGAAGACATGAAGTGGGACATGGGCGGCTCCGCCACCGTGATCGGCACCATGTACGCGCTGGCCGCCCGCAAGGCGAAGGTCAACGCCGTCGGCATCGTCGGTCTGGTGGAGAACATGCCGTCCGGCACCGCGCAACGTCCGGGCGACATCGTCACCTCGGCCTCGGGCCAGACCATCGAGGTCATCAACACCGACGCCGAAGGCCGTCTGGTGCTGGCCGACTGCCTGTGGTACGCGCAGGACGTCTACAAGCCCAAGCTGATGGTCGACCTCGCCACCCTGACCGGCGCCATCATCGTGGCGCTGGGCCACGAGCATGCCGGCCTGTTCTGCAACGACGACGACCTTGCCATGAACCTGACGGCCGCCGGCCTGAAGGTGGGCCAGCCGGTGTGGCGCATGCCGATGGGCGACGCCTATGACAAGGAGATCGAATCGCCGGCCGCCGACATGAAGAACACCGGGTCGGGCGGCGGCGCCGGCAGCATCGTCGGCGCGCAATTCCTGAAGCGCTTCGTCAACGACGTGCCGTGGGCGCACATCGACATCGCCGGCGTGGCGTGGGCGAAGAAGGACGGCGCCACGGTTCCGAAGGGCGCCTCGGCCTTCGGCGTGCGCCTGCTCGACCGCTTCGTGGCCGAATACCACGAAGGCTGATGACCTGAGTTGAGTGAAGGAGCCATGACCGAAGTCCGCTTCTACCACCTGCAACGGCGCACGATGGAACAGGCGCTGCCCAAGATCCTGGAGAAGGTTCTTGAGCGGAACTGGCGTGCCGTCGTCCTGGCCGGTTCGCCGGAGCGGGTGGACATGCTGAACCAGCATCTGTGGACCTACGATCCCGGCTCCTTCCTGCCGCACGGGGCGGCGCGCGACGGTTTCGCCGACAAGCAACCGGTATGGTTGACCGACGCCGACGAGAACCCGAACGGCGCCACCGTGCTGGTCACGGTGGACGGCTGCGTCAGCGACCGGATGGACGGCTTCGAGCTTGTCTGCGACCTGTTCGACGGCAATGACGACGAGGCGGTGCTGGCCGCGCGCCAGCGCTGGAAAGCCTGCAAGGCGGCCGGCCACAGCCTGACCTACTGGCAGCAGACCGACCGCGGCGGCTGGGAAAAGCGGGCCTGAGCGGTGCCGGGCCGGGTGCCCGGCCACTCATTTCGCCGGGCTGCTCATTTCGATTGCATTCGATCCGTTCAGAGGCAAATCTAATTGCCCACGCGGACGGTTCAAAGGTGCATGCTCCCGATGAACAGGAGCCAGTTCGACCCGGCGCTCGCCCAGCAGGTCAAGGACGCGAGCATCCTGATCGTGGACGACAACCCGTCCAACGTCGACCTGTTGCGGGAAATCCTGAGCCATGACGGCTATCGCCATGTGCGCGGCGAGACCGATCCGCGCAAGGTGCCGGACCTCTGCGCCGCAGAGCCGTTCGACCTGCTGCTGATCGACATCCGCATGCCGCACATGAGCGGCTTCGACCTGATGGAGCGGCTGAAGCCGATCTTCGGCGACGATTACGTGCCGATCCTGGTGCTGACCGCCCAGACCGACCAGGAGACCCGGCGCAAGTCGCTGGAGCTGGGCGCCAACGACTTCCTGACCAAGCCCTTCATCGCCTGGGAACTGCTGCACCGCGTCCGCAACATGGTGGAGATCCGCAAGCTCTACCGCCGAGCCGCCGAACAGAACCGCGAGCTTGAACACCGGGTTTCGGAGCGCACCGCCGAGCTGTCGGACGCGCTGGAGGCGGCGCGCAAGGCCGACCGCGCCAAGCTGGACTTCCTGGCGGTGATGAGCCACGAGCTGCGTACGCCGCTGAACTCCATCATCGGCTTCGCCGACGTTCTGGCAGGGGAGGGGATGGGCAAGCTGGGCCATCCCGATTACCTGGAATATGTGAAGCTGATCGAGGAAAGCGGCCGGTCGCTGCTGACCATGGTCAACAACATCCTGGACTATACGCGCGGCTCCACCGGCTCCATCGAGATCCAGGAAAGCGACGTCAACATCCCGCAGCTGCTGACCGGCTGCGCCGACATGCTGGCGCCGAAGGCGGCGGGCAAGCGGCTGACGGTGGCCGTCCATCCCTGTCCCGCCTTCCGCATGCGCATCGACCGCCGCCGGCTGCGCGAGATGGTGCTGAACCTGCTGGACAACGCGGTCAAGTTCACGCCCACCGGCGGCCATGTCGCCGTCGCGGTGGAGGACCGCGGCAACTTCGTCGGGCTGACCGTGCGCGACGACGGGCCGGGGATTCCGGCCGAGCTGATGGGGCGCATCTTCAACCCCTTCACCCAGGCCGAACGCTCGCTGATCCGCCAGCATGAAGGGGTCGGGCTGGGGCTGCCCATCGTGCGCCGCTTCGCCGAGCTGCATGGCGGCGGCGTGGAGATCGACAGCGCACCGGGGCGGGGGACGGCGGTGACCATCCTGCTGCCGAAGGAGCGGCTGCTGGAGGGGTGAGGTGCGGGCGTCGGGCCCCCTCCCTAACCCTCCCCCGCTCACGCGGGAGAGGGGACTGCCGCCGTTCTTTGCAAGACTTCAGCAAGTGTCCTGCCCCCTCTCCCACCGAAGGTGGGGGAGGGATGGGGAGGGGGCATCCACCTTTGTCCCTCAATGAAACGTGAACATCTCCGGCGCAGCCCCGATGCGTGCCACCAGCCCGCCGTTGGGGGGAACCTGCCGCCACTGGTCGCGTTGGGCATCGACCGGCTCCGACACCACGATCAGGCCATTCTCGCCCCGGCGCCAGTACAGGCTCGGCGGCTTGTCGTCGGACGCCCAGCGCACAGCCCACATCCGTTCGCCGTCGGTCCAGGTCGCGGTGAAGCGAAGCGGCGCGGTGATGTCCAGCGCCCGCATCTCGTCGCGGATGGCGTGCAGCACGCGCTGGAAGGCACCGACCGAATCCCGCTCCAATCCCTGGCCGAGTGCGGCGAGGAAGATCGCCTCGCTGTCGGTGGTGCCGGTGCGGGTGCTGTACAGCTCGTCCGGGATCATCGCCTCGACCCGGCGGCGCAGGCGGGGCCAGTCGCCGACCTGCCCGTTGTGCATGAACAGGAAACGCCCGGCCTTGAAAGGATGGCAGTTGGCCCGGCTGACCGCGGTGCCGGTGGCCGCCCGCACATGGGCGAAGAACAGGTGGGAGCGGACATGGCTGCAGATCGACTGCAGGTTCTCGTCCGACCAGGCCGGGCGGATCTCGCAATAGCGGCCGGGCTCGGTCCGCTCGCTGTACCAGCCGACGCCGAAACCGTCACCGTTGGTTTCGGTCTTCGCCTCTGCGGCGTGCATCGACTGTTCGATCAGGGAATGGCAGGGCGTACAGACCAGCGTTTCCAGGAACACGGGTTCGCCGCAATAGGCAAGAAACCGACACATCGACCGACGCACCATGGCAGCCGCGACAGGGACTGCGTCAATTTGACCTGATGCGCCGTGTGAAACAAGGGGGCGGAGTCATGGAAGCGTCATGCCTGCCGGCACCTGTTGCATTTCCGCCGGTTATCGACGGCACCGCCCGATACTTGTCACCAGACCAGCTTGGGCAACGCTGCGACGCGCAGCGGCCCGACATACAGGGCGCGGTCCTGCACCGTCACCGGGGCGGTGACCACCGGTTCACCGTTCGGGCCGGTCGGACGCGCCAGCATGGCCAGCACGGTTTTGGCGATGGCGGCCTCGTTCGGGCGCATCATCGGCTTCACCGCGTCCAGGATGGCCGGAGCGCCGCGGATCTCGGCGGTCAGCGCCGCCTGCGGCTGCAGCTGGGCGTCCAGCGCCAGCGTGCCGGACAGCACGGCCCCCAGCGGTCCCCAATCCAGCGCCAGCCGGTCCAGTTCGACCGTGCCGCCGTCGCGGCTCCAGGCCGACAGGCTCGCCGGTTCCGGTCGTGGCGGTATGCCCATGACACGCAGGGTCAGTTCCGTCCGCTTCACCTCGCGGCCCAGCGTCGGCGGCAGCATGCCGTCGGGCAGGGTCAGCCCGTCGGCGGACAGCGTCACGGTCAGGCCGGCGGTGCCGCGTTCGGCCGGCGGCCGGTCCGGCTGGGCGGCGCTGACGTCGAGCGCGGCGACCGGCACCGGCTGTCCGGCGACCCGTGCGGTCAGGCCGGTGAAGTGCAGGGCGAGCCGCTCCAGCGTGCCCGACATCCGCATGGTCACGTCGCCGCTGCCACCCTGCGGGGCCAGGATGTCGACGGGCGGCTGACCGGGCTGGACGACGGACAGGCGCTGCTCGCCCGGAAAGGCGAGCGCGATGCGGGTCGGGTTCCAGGGGGCTGCTTCCGCCACCAGGCCCGCGCCAAGCCAGTCGGCGCCGCGGGTCGCCAGATGGAGCTTTTCAAGCTCGGCCCGCAGGGTGAAAGGGAAGCCGCCGACGGTCAGCCCGCCATGTTCGACGACCGCCCCGTTGGCGCGCTGGTCGGCGACCCAGGTCTCCAGCCCCTCCCGCACGGAACGGGCCGCCTGCCACCACCACAGCGAATAGAGAAGGGCAGGCAGCAGCAGGACCATCAGCACCAGGATGGCAGCGATCCGGCGCCCGGTCAGCAGGCGGCGCGGGGCGGAAGAGGTGGCGTTGGGTCGCATCCGTGGCATGTCCGTTCCATCTCCGTACCGTTATAGCGACCCCGGAACCCGCATGCTAGGCTCGGTGGCTGCCGATTCGGTTCCGCTGTTCCAGCGATCTCCCTCCTGCGGTTTTCCCCAACGATCTGCCATGGCTCCCGATTCACCGATTCCGACACCCGCCTGGACCGGCGACATCGCCGTCGAACCCGGCGTCGACCTGTGGGTGTTCGGCTATGGCTCGCTGATGTGGAACCCCGGCTTCATGTTCGCGGAGCGGCATGCGGCGACCCTGGCGGGATACCACCGCAGCTTCTGCGTCGCCTCCTACCGCTATCGCGGAACGCCGGATCGGCCGGGGCTGGTGCTGGGACTGGACCGCGGCGGCTCCTGCCGGGGCATCGTCTTCCGGGTGGCCGCGGCGGACGTGCCCTCCACCCTCGACTATCTGTGGGAGCGTGAGATGGACAGCCGGGTCTACCGGCCGAGACTTCTGCGCGTGCGCCTGCGCGAAGGCCGTTCGGCGGAGGGACTGGAGTCGGTCAGCGCCTGCTGTTTCGTCGTCGACCGCAACCATCCGCAATATTGCCGTGGCCTCGACGAGACTGCGGTCGTTTGTCGCATCGCGGGCTGCTGCGGCCAGCGCGGCCCCAACATCGACTATCTGGCCAACACGGTGGAGCACCTGCAGGAGCTTGGCATATGCGATCCGAGGTTGTCAAAGTTGTATGACAAAGTACGTAGACATCCGGGTTGACCCGGGCTTGCGGTCTGTTTCATGGAGTCTTTTCGCTTAAATGTGATCATTTGCGATGGTTGCATTATTGCTTTGTAATTGCCCGCTGCGCTTTTCCTCAGAATGATGTCTGAATTGTATGGTTTTGACTCCGATCAACCGGTTCCCTAGACTTTGTATTGTCTATCCGGGAGGTCGTTTGTATGCAAAACGTCAGCATAAGAAAAAAGTTTCTCACCATAGCCGCGGTCATGCTCTGTGCGATCATTGGTATCGCTGTCATCCTTCTCTCGTCCCTGCGAGAGACCCAAGAGGAAAACGGCCGGGCGAAGGTGCGATCCATTGTCGAAGTGGCGATCGGTACCATCAAAGATTTCGAGACTCGCGCGGCCAAGGGGGAAATGCCGCAGGATGCGGCGCGAACCGCGGCCAGGAATGCGGTCCGTGCGATGCGGTATGCCGGAAGCGAATATTTGTTCGTCACGGACGCGGACGGGAAAATTGAAGTCCATGGCGGGCAGCCGCAAATCGAAGGACGGAATCTCGGTGAATCCAAGGATCCGAACGGTGTTCCCTTTGCACAGCTTCTGGTGGAGGAAGCGCGCAGGGGTGGCGGTTACGTCTCCTACTCCTGGCCGAAGGTGGCAGGGGCGGAACCCAGCCCCAAGATCGCATACGCGCAGATGACGCCGGGTTGGAAGTGGGTCGTCGGCACCGGGGTCTATGTCGACGACATCGACGCCGAATTCCGCCGTCACGCGCTGCAGGCCGGGCTGCTCGGCGGCGGGCTGGGCATCGCGGCCCTGCTGCTGGCGCTGTGGATCGCCCGCTCCATCACGCAACCGCTGTCGCGGCTGACCGCGGCGATGCGGCGGCTGGCCGATGACGATCTCGATGTCGAGGTCACCGACACCGGCCGCCGGGACGAGATCGGCCTGATCGCCGCGACGGTCGGCGTGTTCAAGGAACGCGGGCTGGAAAACCGCCGGCTGCGTGCCGAGCAGGAGGAGATGCACGTCAAGGCGGAGGCCGAGCGGATGGCCCTGCTGTCCAGGCTGGCCGACGGCTTCGAACGGTCGATCGGCGAGGTGGTGCGGCAGGTGACGGCCTCGGCCGGCACCATGCGCCAGACCGCCCAGTCGCTGACCGCCAGCACCGGCACCGCGACCAGCCGCAGCAGCGCCGCCGCCCAGGCCGCGGAAGAGGCGGCGGTCAGCGTCAACACCGTCGCCGGCGCCACGGAGGAACTGTCCAGTTCCATCGGCGAGATCGGCCGGCAGGTCAGCGCTTCCAACGACGTGGCGAACCAGGCGGTGACCGAAGCGGCCAAGACGAACGAGGTGATGAATGGCCTCGTCCGCGCCGCCAACGAAGTGGGCGAGGTGGTAAGCCTCATCAACTCCATCGCCGGGCAGACCAACCTGCTGGCGCTGAATGCCACCATCGAGGCCGCGCGTGCCGGCGAGCACGGCAAGGGCTTCGCCGTCGTGGCGAGCGAGGTGAAGGGGCTGGCCAACCAGACTGCCCGTGCCACCGAGGATATCCAGAAGAAGATTGCGGAAATCCAGCAGGCGACCAACGTGGCGGTGGTGGCGATCCGCGACATCGGCCATGTCATCGGCGAGATGACCAGCATCTCCAGCGCCATCGCCGCGGCGGTGGAACAGCAGGGGGCGGCGACGCGCGACATCTCCGCCAACGTCCATCAGGCGGCCCAGGGTGCGCAGGCGGTCTCGATCAACGTCGCCGGCGCCAGCGACGCGACAACCGATGCCGGCGCCAAGGCCAACGAGATGCTGGATGAATCCGGCCGCCTGACCGGCGTCGCCGACCGGTTGCGCAGCGAGGTGGACGGCTTCCTGGAAAGCATCCGCGCGGCATGACGCCGCGCTCGCCCTTCGGCGGTCCGGCGCCCATCTTGAGGACCATGACGAAGCTGCGCATCCCGGTCCCAACCCTTGGGGTCCTGGCGGGAGCGGCGCTGACCCTGGGCGCGATTGCCCCGGCCGGTGCCGCACCGCTTCACCATGATATCGACCTGACGCTCGATCCCGGCGCCGGACGGATAGAGGCGGTGGATCGGCTGACCCTGTCGGCCGGGATTCAGTCCCTGAGGCTGGATCCGGCCCTGACGCTGGAGGAGGCGCGGGCCGGCGACAAGCCCGTAGCGGTGGACCGGCGCGGCGACCGGTTGGTGCTGACGGTGCCGGAGGGAAGCGGGCCCGTGACACTGCGCTACGGCGGCCGGTTGCCGGGCTTCACCGCCGGTACCGGCCTTGCCCTGGATGGCGAGGGCGCCTTTCTGCCTGGGCTCGGCGGCTGGCTGCCCGATCCGGCCCGGGCGTCGGAAGAACCGCCGACCTGGCGACTGTCGGTGCGGGTGCCGGCGCCCTATGTCGCGGTCGCCACCGGCCGGCTGGTGGAGGAGGGGCGCGACGCCGCCGGCTACCACGCGGTGTTCGAGGAAAGCCGCAGCGTGGAGGAGCCCTCCGTCTTCGCCGGTCCCTGGACGGTGGAGGAAAGGATGGCGGGGGACCTGCGTCTGCGGCTCTACCGCCATCCGGAGCAGACGGGGCTGGCCGACGGCTATCTCGGACTGTCGGAGCAGGCGATCGCCGCCGGGTCCGCCCGCATCGGCGCCTACCCCTTCGACGGATTCAGCATCGTATCGGTTCCGCCGCCGGTGGGGCTGGGCTTTCCCGGCCTGACCGCGATCGGCCGCGCCGTCCTGCCGCTGCCCTTCATCCGCAGCCAGTCGCTGACCCACGAGATCATGCATAACTGGTGGGGCAACGGCGTGCGGGTGGGCGAGGGCGGCAATTGGGCGGAGGGACTGACCACCTACATGGCCGATTATGCCGCCGCCCGGACCCGCGGCGCCGATGCCGCGCGGGCGATGCGGCTGGACTGGCTGCGCGACTTTGCCGCCCTGCCGGCCGAACGCGACAGACCACTGACGGCATTCCTGTCCAAGACGCACGATGCCTCGCAGATCGTCGGCTACGGCAAGGCGGCGATGCTGTTCCACATGCTGGAGGCGGAAATCGGGCATGACGCCTTCGATGCCGGCATCCGCCGGTTCTGGAGTGCACATGCCTTCCAGACGGCCGGCTGGTCCGACCTGCGCCATGCCTTCGAGACGGCATCCGGCCGTGACCTGGGCGGGATGTTCAGCCAGTGGGTGGAGCGGCGGGGCGCGCCGATGCTGACCCTGGTCGATGCCCGTGGCGATGGCGACGGTGTGCGGCTGACCTTGCGGCAGGAAGCCGATGCGCCCTATGTGCTGACCGTGCCGGTGCGGCTGGAGACGGCGGCCGGGGTGGAGGAGCATGGCGTCCAATTCGACAGCCGGCAGGCGACGCTGCGCATTCCATCGAAAGCGGAGGTTCGGGCGGTGGCGGTCGACCCCGACTTCGACCTGTTCCGCCGTCTGGCCCCGGGGGAGGCGCCGCCGATCCTGCGCGACGTGACCCTGCGCCCGGGTGCGGATCGGGTGATCGCCGCAGACGGCGAGGCGGCGGAGGCGGCAAGGATGTTGACCGGCCGGTTGATCGACGGCTCCGGTCGCGAGAGTGGCGGCCGGGAGAGTGGCGGTGGAGTGGCGCCGCTGCTGCTGGTCGGCACCGACGCGGCGGTGGCGCGGGAGCTGGAGGCGCGCGGGCTGCCTCCGGTGCCGGCGGAACTGGCCGGCCAGGGCAGCGCGCGGGTGTGGGTGTCGCGCGCGGCGGACGGGCAGACAGCACTGGTGGTGTCGGGTGCCGACGCCGAGGCGCTGCGGGCGCTCGTCCGGCCGCTGCCGCATTATGGGCGGCAGAGTTGGCTGGTCTTCGAGGGCGCGAAGGCGGTGGACCGCGGGGTGTGGGCGGTCGGCGACAGCCCGCTGCGGCGGATGGTGGGGCGGTGAGGAAGGGGACTCGGCTGACGATGCCCCCTTCCCCTGCCGATCCTATTTCCCCTCGCCCCAGACCAGCCCGTTGAACAGCGGTTCGATCACCGGCTGGCCGAGGTCGCGGGTGATGAAGACCAGCTTGGTACGATGGTCGTCGCTGGGCCACTCCTCCAGGCGGACGGGCGGGTGGAACATGTGCTGGACGCCGTGGACGACCACGGGCAGCTCGCTTTCCTGGACATTCAGCAAGCCCTTCACCCGCAGCAGATTCTCGCCGGCCTGGGCGATCAGTGCCTCCATGAAGTCGACGAAGCCGTTCCAGGGAATCGGCCGGTCGATCACCATGCAGAACGCTCGGATGTGGTCGTCATGGCGGTTGGCGTCGTGATGATGGTCATGGCCGCAGTCGGGACCGCAATGGTCGCCGTGTTCATGATCATGATCGTGGCTGTGGTCATGACCGTGATCGTGATCGTGTTCATGGTGACCATGGTCATGATGCCCGTGCGCCTTTGCCTGCTCGTCGCGATAGGCCTCCTCGCGCAGCCAGCGGGCGACGTCGGGGCTCTTGGTCTCGGGGTTGTAGAGCCCGGCGTCGAACAGCCTGTTCGGATCAACCTCGCCATGGGCGGCGGGGATGATCGGGGCGGCCGGGTTGATGGCGGCGAGCCGCTGCATCAGGGCGGCGGTCGCCGCCGGGGTGGCGACGTCGGTCTTGGTCAGGACGATGCGGTCGGCGACGGCGGCCTGCTTCACGCTTTCCGGCTGGCGGTCGAGCTGGAGCGAGCCGTGTGCCGCGTCCACCGTGGCGATGACGCCGTCCAGGCGGAAGCGCGCGGCCAGCAGCGGGTCGGACATCAGGGTGTGGATGATCGGGGCGGGGTCGGCCAGCCCGGTCGTCTCCACCACCACCCTGTCGAATTCGGGGATCTCGCCCTTCACCCGCTTCAGGAACAGGTCGCGCAGCGTATCGACCAGATCGCCGCGGATGGTGCAGCACAGGCAGCCGCTGTCCATCAGCACCATGTTCTCAGACGCCTTGGCGACCAGCAGGTGGTCGAGCCCGACCTCGCCGAACTCGTTGATGACGATGGCGGTGCGGGCCATCGCCGGGTTGCGCAGCAGCGCCTGCAGCAGCGTGGTCTTGCCGCTGCCGAGAAAGCCGGTCAGCACCGAGACGGG
Source organism: Azospirillum oryzae (assembly GCF_008364795.1). Taxonomy (GTDB): domain Bacteria; phylum Pseudomonadota; class Alphaproteobacteria; order Azospirillales; family Azospirillaceae; genus Azospirillum; species Azospirillum oryzae. The sequence goes on from NZ_VTTM01000002.1 coordinate 776,536, forward strand.
AAGACGGGCGGGAGGGGCGGCGGGAGCGCTCAACGGGGATTCTCCTGACAGGATTTGCACAGGCCGCGCACCTCGACGGTGGGGCGCTGGACACGGAAGCCGCGCTCGGCCGCCGCAGCGTCGATGGCGGCGCCGACGCCCGGATCGTCGATCTCGGCGGCGTCGCCGCAGGCCTCGCACACCAGAAACTGCCCGGAATGGACATCCCCCGGCGCGGCGCAGCCGACATAGGCGTTCAGCGATTCGATGCGGTGGACCAGCCCCTGTTCGACCAGGAATTCCAGCGCGCGGTAGACGGTCAGCGGCGCCGCCGCCTTGCCGTCCTGCTGGCTGAGATCCTCCAGGATCGCATAGGCGCCGCGCGGCCGGTGGCTGGACCAAACCAGCTCCAGCACGCGGCGGCGCAACGCGGTCAGCCGCGCCCCCCGTTCGGCGCACAGCGCGTCGGCACGGGTCAGGGCATCGGCGATGCAGTGGGTATGGTCGTGAAGCGCGGACATGGGTGTTACTTTATAACACTCCGCCGGCTGTTGCAACGCGCCAAGGGAAAAGGCGGCCCCGGGGGAGGGGCCGCCTTGTCAGGTGGCGGTCGTTCTTTCTTTTTGGGACGGCGCGACCGCACCGGGCCGCTGCCGGCAGAATAGCGAAGGCGCGTGACCGTTTGCGGGCGACGCCATGACTCTTCGATGAAGATCGCCGCTCAGGTCGCGGCCTCCGCCTTGCCCTTGCGCTCGTTGTAGAGGGACAGCGTGCGGTCGCGGGCGACGGCATGGTCGATGATCGGGCGTGGATAATCGTCGCCAAGCCGGACGCCGGCCTGCCGCAGCACCTCGGTCGGCGCGGCCCAGGGCTGATGGATCCAGCGCGGCGGCAGCCGGTCCAGTTCGGGGACGTACCGGCGGACGTAATCGCCCTGGGGGTCGAACTTCTCGCCCTGCAGGACGGGATTGAAGACGCGGAAGAAGGGGGCGGCATCGGCTCCGCAGCCGGCCACCCACTGCCAGTTGCCGGCATTCTGGGCCAAATCGGCATCGACCAGCGTGTCCCAGAACCAGCGCTCTCCCTCCTGCCAGGGCAGCAGCAGGTCCTTGATCAGAAAGGAGGCGACGATCATCCGCACCCGGTTGTGCATCCAGCCGGTCTCCCACAGCTGGCGCATGCCGGCATCGACGATGGGATAGCCGGTGCGCCCGCGCTGCCAAGCCTTCAGGCCGGCGGCATCCTCGCGCCACGGAAAATCGGCGAAGCGGCGGTCGAGCGGGCTGTCGGGCAACTCCGGCGCATGGTGCAGCAGGTGGTATTGGAACTCGCGCCAGCCGATCTCGCGCAGGAAGGCGTCGATGCCGGGCGCCAGTTCCGGCCGGGCCTCGGCGGCATGGCGGGCGGCATGCCAGACCTGCCGCGGCCCGATCTCCCCGAAGGCCAAATAGGGTGACAGGGCGGAGGTGCTGGCGCGGTCCGGCCGATCGCGCTCCGTCGCATAGACCCCGACCGGCCCGTCGAGGAAATCGGCGAGATGGGACAGCGCCGCGGTCTCTCCCGGCACCCAGCGCTTGCGCAGGCCCGCTGCCCAATCGGGCCTTGTCGGCAGCAGGCCCCAGCTTTCGAGCGGGTCGCTGGCCGGTGCGGTGCGCGGCGCTAAGAGATCGGACGGTACGCGGGTCGGCAGCGGCGGGTTCAGCGTGGCCGACAGATGGCGCCAGAACGGGGTGAAGACCTTGAACGGGCCGCCGCTCTTGTTGCGGACGGTCCAGGGTTCGGCCAGCAGGCCGGCGTTGAAGCTGCGCGTGTCGATGCCGCGCGCCTTCAGCCGCTCCTTGATCGCCGAATCGCGGGCGGTCTGGGCGGGGGTGTAGCGGCGGTTCCACAGCACGCACTCCGCCCCCGTCTCCGCGATCAGCGCGTCGAGCACGGCCCCCGGCTCGCCCCGGCGCAGCACCAGCGGCGAGCCGTGGCGGGCGCAACAGGTGGCGAGCCGTTCCAGACTGCCGTGCAGCCACCAGCGCTGCGCTCCGCCGAGCGTCCATGGATCCAAGGGGGGATCGCCGGTTTCCTCCTCCAGGATGTAGAGCGGGATGACCGGCGCGCTGCGTTCGGCGGAGGCCTGGGCGGCGGCGGTCAGCGCCGGATTGTCGGCAAGGCGCAGATCGTTGCGGAACCAGACGATGATGGGGGCGGGCATGCGCGGTGCTCGGTTGGTCTCATCCGGATCCAGCGATATAGGCCGCGCTCACGCTTCGGCCAGAGCATCAGCGCGCGCGGTCCGGCGACAAACGGGCGCAGGGGAAGCGATAGACCCGGTCGCGCGCCGTCATCAGCACTTCGAAGCCCGGCGCCAGCAGCCCGTCGAAGGCGGCATCCAGCACGTTCAGCCCGCCGGTGAAGCTGCCGAAGGCCGGCAGGATCAGCTTGGCGCCGTCATGGACGAAGCAGCGTTCGCGCACCCGCCGCCCGGCCAGTGCCACGGCGGCGGCCGGATGCAGGTGTCCCGACAATTCGCCCACCGCGCCCGCCTGCGCCTCGTGCCGGAAGGTCAGGGGGCCGACCGACAGTTCCGCCGCCACCCGGCCGCCGAAGCCCTGCGGCGGTTCGGGGTCGTGGTTGCCGGTGATCCACACCCAGTCGGCGACGGCGGCGGTCAGTCCGCACAGCCGCTCCACGTCGGCGGCATCCATCCGCTCCGCCGCGCGGCGGTCGTGGAAGCTGTCGCCCAGGCACAGCACGCGCGCCGGCCGGATTTGCGCGATCAACTCCGCCAGCCGGTCCAACGTCGCCCGCGTGTCGTAGGGCGGCAGCATCCGGCCGCGCGCGGCGAAGGCCGATCCCTTCTCCAGATGCAGGTCGGCGACGGCGAGGATGCCTTCCTCCGGCCAAAGCAGCGCGCCCGACGGATCGGCCAGCAGGTCGGCACCGCGGAAGGTCAGGGCGGCGCGGCTGTCGTCGCCCTGACAGGCAGAGCCGTGAGCTTGGGAGGAAGCTGACAACATTCGTTTACCGGCGATCATCGGAAATGGCCAATATCCATGAAATTTTTGTGGGCATGATGTTTGCAGCCGGACGGGCCACCGCCGTGGAGGCATGGCGGATCACAACCATACCCGGAGGATACCCATGGCCACAGTGACGTTCACCGGCCTGAACATGCCCAAGGACATGACCGTCTACGCGGTCGCCGGCGACACCGGCACTCTGCTGGCGCTGGCGAAGAAGCACGACATCCCGATTCCGTTCCAGTGCCAGGACGGCGAGTGCGGGTCCTGCCTCGTCAAGGTGACCTATCTGGACGGGAAGACTCCGATGGCGATCGACCTGACCGAAAAGGAGAAAGTTACCCTGTCCGTCAACGGCAAGCTGAACAGGGACCTGTTGGAGGCGGCCGAGAACGCCCACCGCCCGCCGCCCTACCGTCTGGCCTGCCAGTTCATCGTCCGTGACGAGACCATTCTTGTCGAGTTCAGCGGCGAGCCGGGGGTGGAGCCGGAGCTGCGCAAGTAACCTGCGGTCGGCATGGGGCGGTGTCACAACGACAACCGTCCCTGCTGCGGGCACCCCGTTTCCGATTTTCCAGCCCGTGGCGGAGCCAATTCCGGCATCGCCTCCGCCAGCAGCTCGGCCTCGGCGGCGGCGAGCAGTTCGTCGGTGGCGCTGCCGTCCACCCGCTCGCGCCCGATCTCCAGGATCACCGGCACCGCCAGCGGGGAGATGCGGTCGAGGTCCTTGTGGGTGATGCGCCCGCGCACCCGCGCCAGGAAATCGGACAGGCGGCGGATGTCGGTCAGCCCGCCCGCCGCATCGGCCCGCGTCGCCCGCAGCATCACATGGCCGGGGTCGTGCTTGCGCAGCACGTCATAGATCAGGTCGGAGGAGAAGGTGACCTGCCGCCCGGTCTTCTCCTGCCCCGGATGGCGGCGGTCGATCACCCCGGCGATCAGTGCCACATTGCGGAAGGTCCGTCGCAGCATCGACGATTCGTCCATCCAGGCTTCCAGGTCGTCGCCCAGCATGTCCTGGTCGAACAGCGCGTCCATGTCGGTGCCCATATCCTGGGGAGAGCGCAACGACCACACCGCCAGCACATAGTCGGTGGCGACGAAGCCCAGCGGTCCCAGACCGAAGCGCTCCATCCGCCGGGTCAGCAGCATGCCCAGAGTCTGGTGCGCATTCCGCCCCTCGAACGCATAGGCGACGAGGAAGCGCTTGCCGGCCTTGGGGAAGGTCTCCACCAGCAGCCCATCGCGATTCGGCAGGACCGAGCGGTAACGCTGCAGCCGCAGCCATTCCCGCACATCCTCCGGCAGCCCGTCCCACTGGCGCGGATCGGCCAGCATGGCGCGCACACGCTCGGCCAGATGGGTGGTCAGCGGCAGCCGCCCGCCGGCATAGGCGGGAACCTTCGGATCGCCGGTGCCGCCCTTGGCGACCTGCGCCTCCATCTCGCGCACGCCGAGGAACTTCAACAACTGTCCGGCGAACAGGAAGGTGTCGCCGGAGGTCAGGCCCTGGATGAAATATTCCTCCACCTCGCCCAGCACCGGACCGCGGTTCAGGCGGACGCGCAACAGCGCCTCCTGCGTGATGGTGCCGACATTCATGCGGTACTGCCGCGCCACCGCCGGGCCGGCCACCGCCATCCGTCCGTCCTCGCGCAGCTTCAGACGCTGGAACCGCTCATAGGCGCCGAGCGCGTAGCCGCCGGTGGCGACGAAATCCAGCACGTCGTCGAACTCGTCGCGGGTCATCGCGGCGTAGGGGGCGGCGGAGACCACCTCGTCATACAGCTCGTCGGCCAGGAAGGGCGCGGCGCAGGCCATGCCGAGCAGATGCTGGGCCAGCACGTCCAGCCCGCCCGGCCGCGGCGCCTCGCCATCCAGCGTGTGGTCGTGCACCGCCTCCAACGCGGCGCGGCATTCCAGCACCTCGAAGCGGTTGGCGGGGACCAGCAGGGCGCGGCTGGGCTCGTCCAGCCGGTGGTTGGCGCGCCCGATGCGCTGGACCAGCCGGCTCGACCCCTTCGGTGCGCCGATCTGCACCACGAGGTCGACCGCCGCCCAGTCGATGCCGAGATCGAGCGAGGAGGTGGCGACCACCGCCCGCAGTTCACCGCGCGCCATGGCGCCTTCGACCTTGCGGCGCTGCTCCACCGCCAGAGAGCCGTGGTGGAGCGCGATGGGAAGGTTGTCGTCGTTGACCCGCCACAGCGCCTGGAACACCAGCTCGGCCTGGGCGCGGGTGTTGACGAACAGCAGGGTGGTGCGCTGGCGGCGGATGCGCTCGTAGATCTCTTTCATGGCGTGCATCGCCATGTGGCCGGCCCAGGGCACCCGCTCCTGCGAGGTCAGGATCTCCACCTCCGCCTGGGCGCCGCTGCGACCCATCACAAGCCGAACGTCGTCGGAGTCGGTTCCGTCATGCCGGCCGCGGCGGGACAGCCAGGCCAGCAGCCGCTCCGGCTCCGCCACCGTTGCCGACAACCCGACCCGTCGGGCGGCGGGGGCGAGCCGCGACAGCCGGGCCAGACCCAGCGCCAGCAGGTCGCCGCGCTTGGTGCCGGCCAGCGCATGCAGCTCGTCGATGATGACACAGCGGAGGTTGCGGAACAGCCGGTCGGCGTCGGTGTAGGACAGCAGCAGCGCCAGGCTTTCCGGCGTCGTCATCAGCATGTGCGGCGGGTGGGTGCGCTGGCGCCTGCGCTTGGCCTCCGGAGTATCGCCGGTGCGGGTTTCCGCGCGGATCGGCAGCCGCATCTCGGCGATGGGCTGTTCGAGGTTGCGCTGGATATCGACCGCCAGAGCCTTCAGCGGCGAGATGTAGAGGGTGTGCAGCCCCTCGCGCGGCCGTTCGGCCAGCTCGATCAGCGAGGGCAGGAAGCCGGCCAGCGTCTTGCCGCCGCCGGTGGGGGCGATCAGCAGGGCGCTTTCACCCCGTTCCGCCGCCTCCACCATGGCGACCTGATGCGGGTGCGGCGCCCAGCCGCGCGACCGGAACCACGCGGCGACGTTGGGCGGGATCGGGGCAGGGGAGGGTACATCCATGGCGGTCGGACTGTAAATGATCGCCTGGAACGGAGAAAGAACGAATTGGAACTGGCAACCGGCGTGATCGTGGGAGTGTGATGGTCTCCGCCGGCAGCTTGGCTGGTCACCAGCGCTGACCTGCCGGCACCTCGATTTCCTTCAACCCCAGAGCGGCGGCCATTTCCTTCCGGGTGGCCAGCCGGATGTCCCTGACCATCAGGAAACCCCGGATCATCGCGCCGATTCCGTACGCACCGGCCTCGTTGGATTTGATGATTACCTGCGTCGGATGGCGGGTTTCGCCCTTGAAATCTTCCGATTCGAAATTGATGAAATTGTCAGGGTTGGCCACGACCGTTGTGTAATGTTCTCCGAAATCGAAAGCGAGCAAAATCCTGTCCTTCATGATCCCCTTGCCGGGGCGATAAGCGCTGTTCTTGTCAAAGACCCAGAACGCCTTATCCGATGAACGACCGCCATAAGAGTAGGTCAGCTTTTTATTTTTGTAATTCGGGATATCGGGCGAATTGGCGTCCGTCCAGCGATAGACATAGGTCATGGCATCCCCCATTGCTTAATGACGCATGCCACGATTAGGCAGGGGATAACCTTTGGTGTGCAACCGTTATGAATTGTGGCGAACCGCCTTGGTCAGCATTGAGGTTATTTCTCCGATGCGGCCCGTCTAATAAAGTGCGCGCTAATTGGTCGCCTTCTTCATTCCGAAGCAATGTTCCGGACCCGGGAAGGCGCGGCTGCGTACCTCGGCGGCATAGGTCGCGGCGGCCTCGCCGACCGCTTCGCCCAGGTTGGCGTAGCGCTTGACGAATTTCGGCTGGAAGGCGCCGAACAGGCCGAGCATGTCGTCGGTGACCAGCACCTGCCCATCGCAGGCCGGCGAGCCGCCGATGCCGATGGTGGGGATCGCCACCTCTTCGGTGATGCGGCAGGCCAGCGCCTCCATCGTGCCCTCGATCACCAGGGTGAAGGCGCCGGCCTCCGCGATGGCGCGGGCGTCGGCTGCGATCCGCTCGGCGGCCTCGGCATCGCGGCCGACCGCCTTGTAGCCGCCCAGCGTGTTGACCGATTGCGGCGTCAGCCCGACATGGCCCATCACCGGAATGCCGCGGGCGGTCAGGAAGGCAACCGTCTCCGCCATCTCCAGCCCGCCTTCCAGCTTGACCGCCTGGGCGCCGGTTTCCGCCATCACGCGGGCCGAGGCGCGGAAGGCGGCCTCCTTGCTCTCCTGATAGCTGCCGAAGGGCAGATCGACGACGACGCAGGCGCGTTCCGATGCGCGCACCACGGCAGCGCCATGGGCGATCATCATGTCCAGCGTCACCGGCAGCGTGCTGTCCAGCCCATAGACCACCATGCCCAGCGAATCGCCGACCAGCAGGATATCGACATGCGGGTCGAGCAGTCGGGCAACCGGGGCGGTGTAGGCGGTCAGGCAGACGATCGGCTCGCCCCCCTTGCGGGCGCGCAACGCCGGGACCGAGTTGCGGGCGGTGAGGTTGGAAGCGCTCATGATCTGGTCTTTCCGGGGCTGGCTGCCTGTTCGCTCGCCGATCGTTCGGTACGCTTATCCGGCAATACGCTTGACCGGCGGACAATCGGGCCGAACGAAATGGCGCAGATACACCAAAACCGCCCACGCGAGGATCGCGGGACGGTCGGGTGCAAGACACAAGGGGTCTTGGGCGCGCATCACACGCGCCCTTCGCAGTCGCTACGTGCGACCGACGATTAATAGCCCTCGCGTTCCATCCGCTTACGGAGCAGCTTGCGGGTGCGACGCACCGCTTCAGCCTTCTCACGCGCACGCTTCTCCGAGGGCTTCTCGTAGTTGCGGCGCAGCTTCATTTCACGGAAAATGCCCTCGCGCTGCATCTTCTTCTTCAGCGCGCGGAGGGCCTGATCGACGTTGTTATCTCGGACCAGAACTTGCACGTTTACCGTCACCCTTCCAAGTGAGCCGTGTTGCACCAAGGCAACAAATAGGCATGCGCGGCGGGCGCACCCCTTGTGTGGGCGCAGTGTGTAGCATGCCCCACCGTCTTTGTGAAGGGGAGTCTTCGGCCCGCAAGCATAAGCCCGGCCGGACCCTCGGGCATAGAACCGCAGGAATCGGTTGCTCCGGCCGCATCCACACTCCAGATATAGCGGCATGCCAGTGCTTCCAATCGCCCGGATGGGCAATCCCGTACTCCGCAAGATCGCGGAGCCCATCGCCGACCCGACCGATCCCGCCGTCGCCCGGCTGGCGGCCGACATGATCGCCACCATGCTCGACGCCCCTGGAGTCGGGCTGGCCGCGCCGCAGATCGCGGAGTCGCGCCGGCTCATCGTCTTCCGCGTTCCCGCCGACCGTGGCGAGGGGGAGGAGGTGGCGAACACCGTCCTGGTCAATCCGGTGATCGAGCCGCTGACCGACGACATGGTCCTGGGCTGGGAGGGGTGTCTGTCGATTCCCGGCCTGCGCGGGCTGGTGCCGCGCTATGCCCGCATCCGCTATCGTGGCTATGGGCTGGACGGCGCCCGTATCGAACGGGAGGCGTCGGGATTCCATGCCCGTGTGGTCCAGCACGAGGTCGACCACCTGGATGGCGTGCTCTATCTTGATCGCATGAACGATCTGCGGCTCCTCGTCTGCACCGAGGAGATGCATCACCTCAACGCCGCGCTTGCCGCGGCGACTCATATCACGGCCGCGCCGGGCGCGGCCACGGACGCGCCGACCCCGGCCTGAGGGCGAGCGCAGGGAGATTTGGCGATGAGCATCGACACGCTGCGCGACGAGATCCTGGTGTCCAGCCTGCCCAACGTCGTTTTCGACGGCTGGAGCCTTCAGGCACTGCGCGACGGCACCGAGATGGCAGGGCACGAGCCGTCGGCGCTGCTGCGCGCCTTCCCCGGCGGCGTCACCGACGCGGTCGAGCATTTCGCAGATTGGACCGACCGCCAGATGCTGGACCGGCTGGAAGCCCAGCCGATGGCCGAGATGAAGGTGCGCGAGCGCATCTCCCTCGCCGTCCACACCTATTTCGCGGTTCTGGAGCCCTATCGCGAAGCCAAGCGCCGGCAATTGTCCTATCTGGCGATGCCGCAGAACGTGACGCTCGGTCTGCGGCTGCTTTACCGCACCGTGGACGCCATGTGGTTCGCCGCCGGCGACACCTCCACCGACTACAACCACTACACCAAGCGGGCGCTGCTGGCGGCGGTGGTCAGTTCCTCCACCTTCTATTGGCTGGACGACAAGTCGGACGACCATGCGGAGACCCGTGCGTTCATCGACCGCCGGCTGGCCGACGTGATGGCGGTGGGCAAGGCGACCTCGTCGGTCGGCAAGCTCGGCTCGATGCTGAACTTCCTTCCCAACCCCCTGCGCTTTGCCCGACAGATGCGCCAACGCACCACCGGCGCCCAGGCGAGCAACGCGACGATCCACATGGCTGAGAATATCTGAGGGGGTAACTGTTCCTCTCCCGGCTCGGGAGAGGGACTATCCCGCCGTAACGGGCTTCTTCCGCATTGCCTTAGCCGCCTTCTTCGCGGCGGCTCGCAACGCCGCCTCGAACCCCGACCGGGCCCAGGGCAGCAGTTCGTCGCGGTCGTCCAGCGCCGAATCGGGCGGCGGGTAGTAGGACAGGGTGGTCGGCTTGTCCGGCATCGGCCGGAAGGGCTCCAGGCCCAGCTCCGCGAATGCCGCGCGGTTCACGTCATCCGCCTTGAAATACAGAATCTCGTCGGCGATCAGCGCGAAGGTCAGCCCGTCGATGGACAGGCCGTAGCCGCCGAACATGCGGCGCGCCCGCACATCACCCAACGGCGCCATCATCTCGCAGAGCGTGGCGACATATTCGCTGGGCGGTTGGGTGGGCATGTGTGGGAGACGGTTACTTCTTGCGGAAGGCGTCCAGGGCCACGACCTCGCCGCGCTTCGGCTCCTCGGCCGGGGCGCTTTCCTCCGCCTTTTCCTCGGCACGCTCGGCGGCGGCGCGGGGCGGCATGGTCGAGACCTCCGCCGATTCGGCGGCGGCCAGCGGCTGGAACTGCAGGGCGAAGTTCACCGACGGGTCGGCGAAGGTGGTGATGGCGGCGAACGGAATCACAAGCCGCTCATGCACGTTGTTGAAGCTCAGCGTGACCTCGAAATGGTCGTCCGTCACGTCCAGCCCGTAATACTGGAACTGCAGGACGATGGTCATCTCGTTCGGATACTGGGAAGCCAGATAATCCGGGATTTCGACGCCGGGGAAGCCGGTGCGGAAGGTCAGGTAGAAATGGTGATTGCCCGGCAAGCCGCGCTCGGCAACCTCCGTCAGCGCGTCGCGGACAACGCCGCGCAACGCGGTCTCGACCATACGGTCATAGCGGAGCTGCTCTTTCGGCATGCTTGGGCGGGTCCCTGATAACGCGATCGGTCTGGCGTCCCGCCTTGGCCCTATGGCCGGCACGAAACGCTGGAAAAGAGAGGTGTGGGCCTTCTGTTGCTAGGCGGCCCACGGCCCCACCCTTAGGCGCTAACCCTCGGGGATTAGGTTTAGGCTACCAGCCGCCGTTAGGCAGCGAGGCGAGCCTGAGCAACGTTGTCGTTGGCAACTATTGCAACGGCCCGATAACGGCGGAACCATGCCGAGCGAAAACCATGCCTTTACCACGCGTGTCGATCCTATTTCGCCCCCAACGACCCCGGTCAACGAGTCCGGTGTATGGTTGGTGGAGGCGCCGGGTACCGCCCCCGGGTCCACAACGCTTATTCCACAAGGCGTTTATCGCCATAGTCGGCGAACCGACGACGGGAATATAGGCACTCCGGCCCGGCAAGGGAAGGGGGTGTGTGCATGATCGCCGAATGCGCCGCGTTGACGCGGACAGGATCGTTCGTTCACCGTTCCCGACAGCCACGCGGTCTGGTAAGACAGCCGGCACCGTAACCCCGGAGTCACCATGCCGATCACGCCCGAGCAGCGCGACGAAATCGATCGCCTGCGCGCCGTCACCGCCACCACCCGCCGCGCCACCGTCCCGGCGCTGGAAGAGATCCTCTATCAGCCGCTGGAGGTTCTGGACCACGGCTTCGTCCGCGTCATCGACTATATGGGCGACGATTCGGCGGTCGTGCAGGCGGCGCGCGTGTCCTATGGCAAGGGCACCAAGAAGGTCAGCGAGGATTCCGGCCTCATCAAGTATCTGATGCGCCACCGCCACTCGACCCCGTTCGAGATGTGCGAGATCAAGTTCCATGTGAAGCTGCCGATCTTCGTCGCCCGCCAGTGGATTCGCCACCGCACCGCGAACGTGAACGAGTATTCGGCGCGCTACTCCATCCTCGACCGCGAATTCTACGTGCCGGCGCCGGAACAGCTTGGCGCCCAGGCCGTGGTGAACCGCCAGGGCCGCGGCGACGTACTGGAGGGCGAGGAGGCGGCCAACGTCATGCGGCTGCTGCGCGAGGATTCCGAACGCGCCTACAGCCACTATGAAGAGATGCTGAACCACCGTGAGGACGGCAGCGTCATCGACCCGACCCGCCAGGGTCTGGCGCGCGAACTGGCGCGGATGAACCTGTCGCTGAACTACTATACGCAGTGGTACTGGAAGGTCGATCTTCACAACCTTCTGCATTTCCTGTCGCTGCGCGCCGATGCCCACGCCCAGTACGAGATCCGCGTCTATGCCGACGCGATGCTGGACGTGGTGAAGCGCTGGGTCCCGGCGGTCTACGAGTCCTTTACCGAATACCGCATGGGCGGCGCCCACCTGTCGCGCACCGGGTTGGACGTGGTGAAGCGGCTGCTGGCGGGGGAGCCGGTGACGCAGGAGGCCAGCGGCCTGTCCAAGCGTGAATGGCGTGAGCTGATGGACCAGCTCGGCCGCACCGAAGCATAAGACGGAACAGAAGACAATGACGCCGGATCAGGCCGAAAGCATCTACCGCCAGGGCCTGATCGCCGCGCAGGCCGGCCGCTGGGCCGAGGCGCAGAACCTTCTCGCCCAGGCCATCACCGCCCGCCCCGGCGTCGCCGTCTGGTGGGCAAATTACGGGCTGGTGCTGGAAAGTCAGGGCGACGCTCTGGGGGCGGCGCAGGCCTATGCCGGGGCGCTGAACCTTGATGACGGCCTCGCCATGGCGATGGACGGCATGCTGGTGATGGCGGAGACGCTGGCCAATGCCGGGCGCGCCGATCTGGCGGAGGGTTCCTACCGCCGCGCCATCGCGCTCAGCCCCGCCACGCTGGCCGCGCTGGTGAATGCCGGCAATTTGCTGCGGGCGCAGGCCCGCAGGGCCGAGTCGACGGCGCTGCACCGGCGCGCGGCGATCCTGGAACCCGACAACTGGATCCCGCCCTACAACATCGGCAACGCACTGGCCGAGATGAACCGGCCCGGCGAGGCCGACCGCGCCTATCGCGCCGGGCTGTGCCTGGAGCCGTCGCGGGTGGAACTGTGGGCCAACCGCGCCAGCCGGTCTCTCGCACCTCAGGCCCGCATCGGCGAGGCCTTGGCCGCGCTCGACCGCGCCCTGCGGTTGGCGCCCGGCGCCGATTCGCTGCACAGCGCCCGGCTGTTCCTGATGCAGTACGACCCGGCGCGGACCATGCCGCAGATCGCGCAGGCCCATGCCGACTGGGGCGCCCGCTATCCCGACCGGCCGCCCGCGTCGGTGGCGGCTCCCTCGCCGAGGCTGCGCGTCGGTTACGTCTCCGCCGATTTCCGTAACCACCCCGTCGGCACGTTCCTGGAGCCGGTGCTGGCCGCCCATGACCGCGGCGCCGTCGAGGCGATCTGCTATTCCAACACCGCCAATCCGGACGCCGTGACGGCGCGGTTGCGCGGACTGGCGGATGGCTGGGTCGACAGCGCGGCGATGGACGATGCGGCCCTGCTGGAGCGCATCCGCGCCGACGGCATCCACATCCTGGTCGATCTGGCCGGCCACACGCTGGGCAACAGGCTGGGCGTATTCGCCCGGCGGGCGGCGCCGGTGCAGGTCACCTGGGCCGGCTATGTCGGCACCACCGGCCTGCCGGCGATGGATTACCTGATCTCCGACCCGCGGCAGAGCCCGGAGGGGGCGGACGGCTGGGCCATCGAGGGCATCGTCCGCATGCCCGACGCCTATGTCCCCTGGTCGCCGCCGGCCGCCGCGCCCGCCGTGGCGCCGTTGCCGATGATCGCGCGCGGCGCCCCGACCTTCGGCTCCCTGAATGCCCTGCCGAAGCTGAACGCGCAGGTCGCGGCCTTGTGGACCCGTCTGCTGGCGGCGGTGCCTGGATCGCGGCTGCTTCTGCGCACGCCCGGCCTGGACGACGCGGAGTTGCGGGCGCGGACGCTGGCGCTGTTCACAGCCGCCGGCGCCGACGCGGACCGCATCGATTTGCGCGGCGCGGCCCTGCATGCCGAATTCCTGGCGACCTATGGCGAGATCGACGTCGCGCTCGATCCCTTCCCCTATTCGGGCGGGCTGACGACGCTGGAGGCGCTGTGGATGGGCGTACCGGTGGTGACGCTGGGCGGCGACCGGTTCTGCGCCCGCCATACGGTGACGCACCTGACCTCCGCCGGGCTTCCGGCGCTGGCGGTCGAGGGGGCGGAGGCCTACATCGCCATGGCGGCGGCGCTGGTGTCCGATCCGGACGGGCTGGCGAGCATCCGCAGCCGCCTGCGCGACCGGCTCGCCGCCTCACCGGCGCTGGACGGCGTGCGCTTTACCCGCGCGCTGGAGGCCGCCTTCGGCGCCATGTGGCAGCGCGCCGCGGCGGGGCAGGGGCGGGCGTCCTTCGCCCTGAACTTCGACTGAGGTCAGCCCCGTCGGCGACCGCTTCAGTCGCGGTCGTAGTCGTCCCGGTCGTCGTCTTCCTCTGCCGCTTCGGCGGCGAGGCGGCGCTGGTTGGCCAGCATGTCGAGCGCGCCCTGCAGGATGTAGGCGGCGGCCATCTTGTCCACCACCTCGTCGCGGCGCTTGCGGGTCATGTCGGCCTCGCCGATCATGAAGCGCTCGACGGCCGAGGTGGACAGCCGCTCGTCCCAGAAGGCGATCTCGGCCTCCCAGCCCAGCAGGTCGGGGCGTTCCAGCAGGTTCTTGGCGAAGGCGCGCACCGACTCGGCACGCGGCCCCTCCGTCCCGTCCATGTTCAGCGGCAGCCCGACCACCAGACCGCCGATGCCGTAATCGCGGATGGTCTTGCCCAACTCGCGCGCATCCTGGGTGAACTTGGTGCGCTTCAGCGTGCCGATGGGAGATGCGACGATCAGTCCCGGATCGGCGACCGCCAGCCCGACGGTCTTGGTGCCGACGTCAAGGCCAAGCAAACGTTGGTTTTTGCCCAGCCGGGCCGCGAGTTCGGAGAGGGTATGGATCATGGTCCGACCATAAGGCCGCAGCCTTGTCACTGCAAGATCGCTTGAGTTGTTGTAAAAGATACTTATTCTTCTAAGTATGAGCAGCGCACTCTCCCTTACCGCCCTGTCGAACCGGCCGCTCGCCGACGCCGACATCCCCACCATCTGCGGGTTCCCACGCACCGCGGAGGAGCTGTATTTCTTGTTCCCGCGCGCCGTCTGGCCGCTGACTCCCGATCAGGTCCGGGCGACGCTGGGGCTTCGCCGCGATCCGACCGTGGTTACCCTGACCGAGGATGGGCGGGAGCGCGTGGTCGGCTATGCCAACTACGCCACCTTCGAGGATGGCCGCACCGCCAGCATCGGCAATGTCAGCGTCGATCCGACCCTGCGCCGCCGCGGCATCGCCGAATATCTGGTGCGGACGATGATCGACCGCGCTTTCGATCACCACCACCTGCCCGAACTGACGCTTTATTGCTTCAGCACCAACACGCCGGGCCTGCTGCTTTATGCCAAGCTCGGCATGATGCCGATCGCGCTGGAGACGCGGGTGACGCCCTGGGGCGAACCGATCGCACTGTTCAAACTGCGCATGGACCGTGCCAGCTGGCGCTCGGCCGCCCCCATCGCCGCCTGACGTGGCGCCTTCTGAGCGGTGGAGTGGCCGCAATCGTTGCGGTGCGCGTGCGCGGGTGATAGCTTCGCGGCCGATTTCCAATGTTTTGGAAGAGAGTAGAGGCATGTCGCTCGACAAGGCCACGGTGGCCAAGATCGCGCATCTGGCCCGCATCAAGGTGCCGGACGAGGAACTGGAATCCCTGGCTGGGGAACTGAGCCAGATTCTGACCTTCGTGGAACAGCTCAACGAGGTCGACACGAAGGACGTGCCGCCGATGACCAGCGTCGCCGCGCAAAAGCTGCGCCGCCGCAAGGACGAGGTCACCGACGGCGGTTACGCCGCGCAGGTCCTGTCGAACGGTCCGGAAACGGCCGAAGGCTTCTACGTCGTGCCCAAGGTGGTCGAGTGATGACGGCGCTCACGCATCTGACGATGGCGGAGGCCCTGGATGGCCTGGCCAAGAAGGAGTTCACCGCGGTCGAGCTGACCGAGGCGCATGTGCGCGCGGTCGAGGCCGTACGCCCCTTCAACATCTTCATCACCGAGACGCCGGACGCCGCCCTGTCGATGGCCAAGGCCAGCGACGAGCGCCGCGTGAAGGGCGAGGCCGGTCCGATGGACGGCCTGCCCATCGCGGTGAAGGACCTGTTCTGCACCAAAGGCGTGCCGACCACCGCCGGCAGCCATATCCTGGACGGCTTCAAGCCGGAGTATGAATCCACGGTGACCTCCCAGCTGTGGCGCGACGGCGCCGTCATGCTGGGCAAGGTGAACCTGGACGAATTCGCCATGGGCTCGGCCACCATCACCGCCCACCAGGGCGAGACGGTCAGCCCGTGGAGCCCCGGCGCGCCGGGCGCCTGGGAGAAGAAGATCGTCGCCGGCGGCTCTTCGGGCGGTTCGGCCGCGGTCATCGCCGCGCGTGCGGCGCTGGGCGCCACCGGCACCGACACCGGCGGCTCGATCCGCCAGCCGGCCGGCTACACCGGCACCGTCGGCATCAAGCCGACCTACGGCCGCTGCTCGCGCTGGGGCATCGTCGCCTACGCCTCCTCGCTGGACCAGGCCGGGCCGATGACCCGCACGGTCGAGGATGCGGCGATCATGCTGCGTTCCATGTGCGGCTTCGACCCGAAGGACTCCACCTCCGTCGACATGCCGGTGCCGGACTTCCGCGCCGCGCTGACCGGCGACATCCGCTGCCTGCGCGTCGGCATCCCGAAGGAATACCGGGTGGAGGGCCTGTCGCCGGAGATCGCCGCGCTGTGGGACCAGGGCATCGCCTGGCTGAAGGAGGCCGGCGCCGAGCCGGTCGAGGTCAGCCTGCCGCACACCAAATACGCGCTGGCCGCCTACTACATCATCGCCCCGGCCGAGGCGTCGTCCAACCTCGCGCGCTATGACGGCGTGCGCTACGGCCTGCGGGTCGAGGGCGGCAACCTCAAGGAAATGTACGAGAACACCCGCGGCGCCGGATTCGGCAAGGAAGTGCAGCGCCGTATCCTGATCGGCACATATGTGCTGTCGGCCGGCTATTACGACGCCTACTACAACAAGGCCCGTCAGGTGCGCACGCGCATCAAGTGGGACTTCGACGAGGCGTTCAAGAGCTGCGACGTCATCCTGACGCCGACCGCGCCCAGCACGCCCTTCGCCATCGGCGAGAAGATGGACGATCCGGTGCAGATGTACCTGAACGACGTCTTCACCGTTCCGATCAACCTCGCCGGCCTGCCGGCGATGTCGGTCCCGGCCGGCCTGGGCGCCGACGGCCTGCCGCTCGGCCTGCAGCTGATCGGGCGCCCCTTCGACGAGGAGACGCTGCTGCGCGTCGGCCATGTCGTCGAAAAGGCCGCCAACTTCACCGCGCTTCCGCCCTTCATGGCGTGACGCGGACGACGTGACAGCGAAAGGGCCGGCTCGCAGGAGCCGGCCCTTTTCGTTTGGAGTATCGTCAGCCGACACTTGCCCATCACGCCCCGCCGATCCCCTGCACATAGGTCTCGCCGGTCTTCGGATCGATATTCTCGCCCGTGCCCGGCGTGCCCGGCGGTGCTTCGTCCTTGTCGCTCATCGGCTCGACCGCCGGCTTCACCGGGATCGGCTTGGTCGCCGGGCGATCACTGCCGGACCGGTCGTTGCCAGACCGGTCGTTCTGCGGCAGATCGGACCTGTTGTCTTCGGCCATGGCGGCATTCTCCCTCCGTTGACTGGCTTCACCTCCACCAACAGGCCGCCCGCCGCTTCGTCACCCTGCGCCGCCACTATTCGGCGGCCTCCAGCGCCACCCGCGCCAGTTCCAGCAGCTTCCTGTCCACCTCGGCGGCGTCATAGCCGGGGCTGTCGGCCAGGGAGTCGCGCAGGCGCATGGTGATGAACTCCCCGGTGTGGTGCTTCTCGTAAAGGCGGACGTCGCCCAGCGCCTTGGCGACGCGGTGCAGCCTGTCGCGATCCATCTTGCCCTCCCGTCTTGGTCACCCATCTTGATCACTGCTGTGGCAACAGCCGGGCCGCCGTATCATTCCTGTGCGTTGAGTTCCCCTTGCGCCGTACTGCGCATGGATGCCGGAACAGAACGCGGCTCTCCGGCGTCCCTGTTCATGGCGGCAATCACTGGCGATTGGGGGCGAAGGCATGGACCCGGGACACGATCATCGGCGCGAACTGCTCACCCGCGTCCGCCATGTCGTGGAGCATTACGAGCGCCACAGCACCGCCGGCCCCGCTATCATGCGTGGCGTGCGCTACGACCTCGCGGTGCGGGCGACCGACCTGAACGGCGACGGCTGCCTGTTCCCGGCCTGCAATTGCGCAAAGGCGGATTGCGCGGAGCGGGCGGGCTGTACGCCGCCTGATGTCGGCGTTTGGATCGAACAGGCCAAAAAAGAAAACCGCCCCCGGCGCGAACCGGGAACGGCTTTCGAATGATGCAGAACCGACTGCGGCGCCCGTCGCCGGACGCCGCGAGGCAACATCAAACCGAGTAGTACATCTTGTACTCGATCGGGTGCGGCATGGTCATGAAATCATTGAGTTTTTCTCACTTCACGGCTTAAGCCGCGCCCACAGGTACACCGGGGAGGTACACCGGAACGGCCTGTCGGCGCCCGTGAGTGAGGGCATCCGGTGCTTCACGTCCAACGTCGGGGCGATGGGTTCAGGTGGCGGCGCAAGGTGCCTGAGGGCCTGCGTTCGCGGTTTGTTAAGCGGGAACTGGTGGTGTCCCTGCGGACCAAGGATCGCGCTACGGCCATCGTCAGGGGACGGAGGCTGACCGCGGTTGCCGACAGGTTGTTCGCCAGCGCCATGACCGATACCGCTCTCACCACCGACAGGATCAACGCCATTGCCCGCGATTGGCTGGCGAAGGAACTCGACGCGGCGGAACGCGATTTGGAGAAGGTCAGGGCAGGGGAAACCCTCTATGCCGCCCCCGATCCCGAGATTGAGCCGATCCAGGCCGACTTGACGCTCTTGTCCGACCTGATCGGTGACAGCCGGGAGGCGCTGGCCGTCAATGACTACAGGCAGATTGAGGTTGTGGCCGATGAACTCTTAGCCGCAGGCGGGCTGTCGGTGGATCGGGCAAGCGATGCCTATGGGCGGTTTTGCCGCACCCTCCTTCGGGCGCAGGTGGAGTTGCTGAACCAAACCAAGGCCCGGCGGGTGGGCGACTATGGACACCCCGCCCGTGATCCGCTGTTCGCCTTGCCGCCCGTAGCGACCACCCCAGCCCTACCGGTTGATCGCACACCCCAATCCATGGCACTGGCGGAGTTGGTGGAAGTCTACGCCGAAGCGAAGGTCAGGGATGGGGAATGGAAGGGCCGCACTCTTACCAACACCAAGCCGAAGCTAACCCGCTTTGCCGAAATCCTGAACAACAAGACGGTTGATGACCTCACTCGGGATGATGTCCGTGACTGGCGCGATGCGCTGGCCGATATGGAGTTGTCGAACAACACCATCATCCAGAACTTCAAGTACGTGAACGCTATGCTCAATTGGGCGAAGATCGAGGGGAAATGCACCATCGACAGCCCGTTGAAGGGACTGGCGCCCAAGGCGGATGACGCGGACCGTGACGCCTATACCCCCGCCGACCTGAAGGTGCTGTTTCACTGCCCGCTCTACACCGGCCATTGGCGGGCGGATCGGCGGGAGAGGCCCGGCGGTGTTCTGGTGAAGGATCATAAGTTCTGGCTGCCGCTGATTGCCCTTCATTCGGGCTTGCGGGCTGAAGAGGCGGCGAAGCTGAAGGTGACGGACCTGCGGCAGATCGAGGGCGTCTGGTGCTTCTCAGTGGAAGACACGAAGACCGCGGCAGGAACGCGCATCGTCCCGGTGCATCCGCGGCTGATCCGGCTCGGCCTGTTGTCCCACCACGAACAGGTGTTCAAGAAGGGCGCCGGTCCCCTGTGGCCCGAGATAAAGCCGAGTGCCGATGGGCGCTATAGCGAGAAGTTCTGTGCGTGGTGGTCGCACTTCAGGCACTTGGTCGGGCTTGGCCGCTCCGGTCTGAAGTTCCACAGCTTCCGCCACACCTTCATATCCAGTTTGCAGGTTGCCGGGGTGCCGGAAACACTCAGCGGGCAGCTTGCCGGTCATGTGGTCAACGTCGGCATCACCTACGGAGTCTATGGCGGAAAGCTACTCTCGGCACCCGAACGCTTGGCCCTGATCGAGAGGCTGGATTTCGGCGTTGACCTCTCGCATCTGGAACCCGCCGGGTGACAAGGGCAGGGAGAAATCTACAGCGGTGCTACGTGAAGGAAGGGCGGAACAACAACCGAACAACAGCACTTTAACCCCATTGTGCGAAGTGTGATTTCCTGAGGGGGCGGGGGAGGGCGAGAGTGTCTTCCGGTCCCTTGGGACTCCTAACCCCCCTGCCGTCCCTAGATCACGCATCGGCCCCAAGGATGCGGTAGACGCTGGCACGGCCGATCCCGAGTCGCTTGGCTATCTCACTGGCGCCCACGCCCTGCGTCTTCAGAGCCATTACGTCTTCGGCCTTGGCCTGTGCCGTGGGCTTGCGTCCCTTGTATTTCCCTTCCGCCTTGGCCTTGGCGATGCCCTCACGTTGACGTTCAAGCATAATGTCCCGCTCAAACTCCGCCACGCCGCTAAGGACGGTCAGCATCAGCTTGCCTGTGGGGGTGCTGGTGTCGATGCCCATGTTCAGGATGCGCAGGGATGCGCCCTTGGCCTTCAGGGCGTCGAGGATCGTCATCAGGTGGGCGACAGAGCGGGCCAAGCGGTCGAGCTTCGTCACTACCAGGGCATCCCCTTCCCGGATGAAGTCGAGGGCAATGGCAAGCTGTTCCCGGTTCGCCACGTCCACAGAGGACACCTGTTCCTGAAACAGCCTCTCGCACCCTGCGGCCTGAAGGTCGCGGACCTGTGCCTCAATGCCGGCCTTCTGGTCGAGGGTGCTGGTGCGAGCGTAGCCGATCAACATGGCCTGTTCCGTCCCAAGTGTCTCAATGAACCCTTAGATGTTATCGCCTCGCCGTCTCAAAATAGCAAGGGGGTACTTTATTGAGGCAGCTTTGGCGTGGGTGCGAGACGACTCACAGGGGCACGGTCTATTGGGACGCGTGAGGTATTTAGCCCTCAGGGCGCTTGCTGAGTGCGGTCCAAGCTTCGGGCGGTCAAATTTCTACGTAGAGGCAGATTGGATGTTCGACCGACTCGCTTTGATCAGGTCGTATACCGGCAAGCCGCAGGGTTGCATATCCCGTTACACTGCACCGCTCCAAGATCGACTATTTGTCGCTTTGATCTTGTACAACGGGAAACTCCAAAATATCATACCTTCTTCTGCATATCGAAGAGACGGCTGTGAGCGTCATCAGGTATGCTTATTCCAAAATTTCGAACTGCTCGGTGTGCAAATGAGTGTAATGGCACCTATAGGTATTCGCTCCATAGAAGCTAACAAGCTTTTTGGATATTATACGTACCAGCTTCCGGGAGAAGACGAAGATAAAGACTTATCTAACTTCTTTATACTTTATGGAGATAATGGTTCTGGCAAAACAACAATTCTCAGGTTAGTACATAATCTATTAGTTCCAGAGTCTATGCCTGGCGCTCGATCTTATATTGGACGGACGGCATTTCAGAGTATTTGTGTTAAGCTCAGCGATGGATCAAAAGTTTCAGCGATCAGGGCAGAGGGAAATATTACAGGTAATTACGATATAGTGATAGAAAGACCGGAGAGTGATTCTCGTGTTTTTCCTATGGTTTTAGATCCAAACACTCAAACAGTTACAGTTGGTGTTGAGCCAGTCATAGAGGCGCTAAAAGAGTTTAATGTCTACATGTATTTCCTTTCTGATGATAGGAGAACGGTAGATCCATATATTAAGAAAGGTGCTGATGCCAACTACATCTGGATACGCGATGAACACGGAAAGATCGTGGATCGTGTGCCGCGCCCTAACGGAGAAAGTTCGCATCATTTAGATATTGAGCCGATGCTTGCCAGAGTGTCTTCGACTGCTCGCCGGAATGCTCTAAAGGGCTCAAATCGGGGAGAGGAGGATGCTGCTACAATCTACAAGCAAGTTGTTGCTCGTATCTCTACGCCTGAGACCTACACAGATGGAGAAAAGACTGAAACTTCTCAAAAACTCATTGAAAGAATAAAAGAGATTGGAAACATAACTCAGAAGTTTGCGGAATACGGACTTACGTCCTCTTTTCCTGCCGATGATTTCCTTGAGATGATTAACAGCGCTAAGGTAAACGATAGAAACCTAATAGGTCGAATTCTTCAGCCTTATGTTGAGGGTGTTGAGGCGCGAGTTCGTGCTCTGCAATTAGTCTACGATATGATGAACAGATTTGTGTCTAATGCTAACTTCCTTCTTCATCCGAAAAAGGCAACGTTTACGCTTGCCGATGGTATCAGAATACTTGATGTAAGAGGAAAGCCGATCAAATCTAATAACCTCTCGTCGGGAGAAAAGCAGCTTCTGTTAGTATTCTGTCATTCCGTTCTAGTCAGAAAAGCTGGAAGTATCTTTATAATAGATGAGCCGGAGCTTTCTTTGAATATAAAATGGCAAAGAGAGCTATTGACGCGAATGTCTGCGGTCGCAGGAGATGCTGCGGTACAATTTGTTCTAGCGACACACTCTCTTGACGTTCTAGCACTGCATAGAAGCAGCACGGTATACCTCGAGAATTTGAACAATGAGCAAGAAGACAATGGTTTGCGAGATGAAGAGAGTGAAGACGACGGTGGAGAAGATGACGAAGAGCCGCTCCAGGCTTCCTAGCCAATACCTATTTACCGTCGAAAGGCTTGTAGCGACTTATCTCTACGAACCAAAGCTGAGGGATATATTTGTCGAGGGGGTCAGCGATGCCGCAATAATCGCCGAATATCGTTCGGCCAATTCTTTGGATAAGCTGAAGATATATAATATCAATGACGTGTATATTCCTTCTGAGCTAGTTAAATTCTCATTCGGTTCAGGAAACCGTGGGCGACTTGTCGCTCTTGCCCATGCCATTTCTGAAGAGGTTCCTGTGCCTCCCGAGAACGTGGTGTGTTTAGCTGATACTGATCTTGATGAGGAAGTGACTGAAGCACCTGCTTGTGATAGGCTCTGGTTTACAGAACATACTTGCCTTGAGGCAGGGGTGTTTTCTATGGAAACACTAAGGTGGTTATTCTCCACCTATTTTTGTAAGCCAGCCAGCACTGAATGTCTCGAGGATGTGATCTCTATCTGTTTGAGATTGTACTACATCAGATCATTCAAGCAGAGCAATTGCCGAGAAATAAAATGGATTTCTCCCGATGATAACCTTTCAATTGAAGCGGGTCGAATCAAATTCGATCAGAAAGGCTATTTGGTAAAGCTCTTGCAATATCAGGGTCAAAAGGCCCTCTTGTCATCTGCAGATGATTATATTTCTGAGAAAGTAGAAAACTTCGTCGGAGACATTAGATCTCGAATACATAAAGACGACTTTTTTGTTGTGACATGCTGGTTCGGAAAGAAATTAGGTTGCAGTCACGAACTGTGTAAAAGCGAAGTATTTAGTAGGGTTGTATTGTCTCATTTGCGACCTGATGCTATGGAGCACATATCGCATTTCCGGAAAATTCGAGAGTGGGCTTGCGGATAATATAGCATTTAGAAACAAATCACATAAAATGAAAATATATATTCGTTATCTATTGGACCGCATTGGTAATGGAGTGCGCGAAGATCCATATCGCCACTCCATTACTGCGTAAAACTACTCTTTTCTAAATAGATAATGTCGAGAATTTCAGCGAACGTTCTGTGAAGTATGGATGCTTTATTTGATAAGAACTGAATAGTAACAGCCGACACCACCTGAGGTAGCTGGAGAGTTACTTAGTTTCTCTTTACGGCTCTTGAGATCTGATTTTCGAGCTATTAATTCAACCACCCTTTGAGAACCCGCAATTCACCCACCCTTAGGAAGACGGCGTAGTGCCGCCTCCCAGGACCAGGGCATCGGAGAAACCGGTGAGCGGGCCAACCCACTCTCAAAGGACGAACAACGACATGTACATTCCGAAGATTTCCACCCTCCGCCGGGAACCCCTCTGGCGGGACAAGCAAGGCGTTACCGTGGCCGCTATGGCGGAACGCTGGCGTATAGCCGATTCCACCCTGAGGGCGCTCTTGGATCACCACGGGTTCCTAGAGACGGTGCCCTATGGCGGACAACAGCGAAGGGCACTGGTGCCGGACAATGTGTTCCATGCTGAGTACGGACATAATGTCATCCCCGGTAAGGGGTCAGGGGTATTCCAGGGGGATAAATCAACAATCATCTTCCCTGTCTTCTATGAAGAGGTGTTGGATAATATCTGGTGGTGTCTGGACTACCCAGGGATCACTGAAGCGGTTTCCAACATTGATAATAAGAAGTGGCGATTGAACTATCTCATTAGCGACCATGGATACCTACCGAATACCGAAATAGCCTTGCTGTCCGGTTATACGGTTAATGGTGTGTCCGTAGCGAGGCTTCGGAGGCAGGGGGAGCAAAGGGAGATGTTGGTAGCCTGAGGGCTATAATAACTTACGAACCAACTTTTCCCCTCAGTCACTCCAACGCCACCAAGGCCGCATTGTCCGCAGCAGGCCGCAGGGCTTCAGTGAAGGTCTGGAGCACCTGAAACGCTGTTGCAGCCGACACCAGATCACTGCGGCGATACGCAGCGAACACCTGGGCCAAGGTAGCCCGAACCTCCTTCGCCTTTTCCGTCCGGGAGAACATGGCGACCAGAAGGGTCTGTTCTTTGTTCAGGTAGAAGGCTGTTATGGGGCGGCCACCGCGAGGACCGCGGTTTGCAGTCATCGCCTGCAAACTCCCGAAACCCTCTAGCTCGGCCCGGTTCGGCCAAATCACGTCACTGCGAATGTTCGTCGGTCGGGCCATACCACGGGCTGCCGCAGGCGCTATGGGTTGCGGGGCAACTCCCCAAAACCCCGAAGCTGTCAAACTCTGATACGCTTGCTGGGGTTTATCGGCTGTGCCGAGATAATCCCAATGCCTTCAATCACTGCCGTGTTCGGTGAAACCGTGGTCGGGATACCCGCTTGCTTGGTCAGTAACACGGCTTACGGCTTGTTCAGATAGTAGGCCGTAGCCGAGCGCCCTCCTTGGGCACCGGAGGTTTGCGGCACTGTGGCGCAAACTCCAGGCTCGGCCACGCAGCCCGGATTTGTTCGTACCGTGCGAATAACCCTGAGATGGGCCAATGGGACTTCGTGCGGCTTGATAAGCTTACGAATGTCGCGGGGCCTCCGCGTACCGTGGCAGTACGCAAGGGACCGAACGCCTGCACAGCCTCTTCGTGGTTGCTGATCAGTCGCCGGATTTGGATGGACAGCATCCGAATGACAGCCAAGGTTTGCGTTCTAAGGACGCAAAATGCCAATATTGATCCGACCTGGGAGCATCGGCGCCAATCACCACCTTTTCACGGACCGCGTGAAAAACCTGAATGCCCCTACAGGATTGTTGTCGTGGTCAAGCTCTCGTCAGGAAGCCCATGGGCGAGTCGCAGAAGGCCCTTAGCGTGTGCGTGGCTACATTGGTGGCGGCGATGGTTGGGCCGCTGTAGCAAGTCCCTGAGGGCGCCTAGGAGCCTCCCCTTCACCCCCATCACATAGCCGCCCTCCTTGCGGATCGCAGGCAACACGTCCCGCGTTACCCGATCCTGAAACTTTCGGGCCTCGGGCTTGTCCGAACACATCACCATTCGGTAAAGGCCCGCCTCTGAAACCACGGTAAGCCCACGGGTCGGCCAAACATGTATCGGATCTATGTTTGACCGGGGGACCACACACTTTTCATCGGCGGAAATGCCGCGGGTGTAGGTTCCCGCGTCTGCATGAACTTCAGGCCAAGGTAATAGGCCACATCCTGCCCTACGAACCAAGGCGCCACGTCGATTTCAACGGTGCGGATGCTGATCGGGCCGGCGGAAGCTGGGAACACGAAGCTGTGAACGTTGGTCATGGTCGGCATGGGGCCAACATCAACCGCATTGACCTTTAGCCCCTACTTGCGAAGTGCCTTTTCCAAGAGGGCCAGGGGCTGTGGGTTCCATCTGGAGTCCCCAGCCTTCTCGTTGCTGATCCAGGCCCACCGGGAGCCGCAGCAACGCCCGCTGAGTCGTTCGGGCTGGTGTCGGCTGCATCGGTAGCGGTCAGGGCAACTCGCACCAGGGCGCCCATCCGAGAGGCATTCCATGGGCATGGAGAGAGGCGCCAATAGCCGCAAAGAAAAAAGGCCCCCCGGTTTCCCAGGGAGCCTCTTGACTGGGTACACCGGGCCGGTACACCCTCCGTTTCCGAAGTGATGAAAGGCCCAGCGTTTCCAACGACCAAATCAAACCGAGTAGTACATCTTGTACTCGATCGGGTGCGGCATGGTCTCGAAGGCCATCATCTCTTCCGTGCGGAGGTCGATGTAGCCGTCGATCATGTCTTGCGAGAAGACATCGCCCTTGCGCAGGAACTCGTTGTCCTCGCGCAGAGAGTTCAGGGCTTCGCGGAGCGAGCCGCAGACGGTCGGGACCTTGGCCAGCTCTTCCGGCGGCAGGTCGTACAGGTTCTTGTCCATCGCGTCGCCAGGATGGATCTTGTTCTGGATGCCGTCCAGGCCGGCCATCAGCATGGCGGCGAAGGCCAGGTACGGGTTGGCCGACGGATCCGGGAAGCGGACCTCGACGCGCTTGCCCTTCGGCGAGGCGACGTACGGGATGCGGCAGGAGGCCGAACGGTTGCGGGCCGAGTAGGCCAGCAGCACCGGAGCCTCATAGCCCGGGACCAGACGCTTGTAGCTGTTGGTCGACGGGTTGGTGAAGGCGTTCAGCGCCTTGGCGTGCTTGATGATGCCGCCGATGTAGTACAGCGCCAGCTCCGACAGGTCGGCGTACTGGTTGCCGGCGAACAGCGGCTGGCCGTCCTTCCAGATCGACTGGTGGCAGTGCATGCCCGAACCGTTGTCGCCGAAGACCGGCTTCGGCATGAAGGTCGCGGTCTTGCCGTAGGCGTGGGCGACGTTGTGCACCACGTACTTGTAGTACTGCATGTTGTCGCCGGTGCGGACCAGCGTGTCGAACTTGATGCCCAGCTCGTGCTGGGCGGCGGCCACCTCGTGGTGGTGCTTCTCGACCGGAACGCCCATCTCGGCCAGGACGCTCAGCATCTCGGCGCGCAGGTCGTTGCAGCTGTCGACCGGAGCGACCGGGAAGTAGCCGCCCTTGGTGCCCGGGCGGTGGCCCAGGTTGCCGTCCTCATAGTCCTTGCCCGACGAGTAGGAACCCTCGTCCGAAGCGAACTCGTACGACACCTTGTTCATGTCGACGGAGTACTTCACGTCGTCGAACACGAAGAACTCGGCTTCCGGACCGAAGAAGACGGTGTCGCCGATGCCGGCCGACGCCGTGTACTTCTCGGCGGCCTTGGCGATGCCGCGCGGGCAGCGGGCGTAGGCGCCGCCAGTGCCCGGATCATAGACGTCGCAGAGGATGTTCAGCGTCGGCTGGGCGGCGAACGGATCCATCACGGCCGTCGTCGGGTCCAGCTTCAGGATCATGTCCGACTCTTCGATGCCCTTCCAGCCGGCGATCGAGGAACCGTCGAACATGATGCCGTCTTCGAACACGTCTTCGTCGATGGTCGAGACGTGCTGGGCCGTGTGGTGCAGCTTGCCGCGCGGGTCGGTGAAGCGCAGGTCCACGTACTTGACGTCGTGTTCCTTGATCAGGTCGAAGACCTTGCTGATGTCGGACATGTCTCTTTTTCCACGCTTTAAGAGGGTTGGATCCCGCTGCGTCAAGCCGCTGCCCAGGCCCCTTCGGGGCCCTGGCGGCGGAGGGCGGCGCTCGCGGCGGACGTTATCTCACGCCTTTCTTCCCCGCACAACGCGCCAACCCAAAAAGTCGCACGTTCGCCATAGGCGGCCATCGGCCGTTCGGCGAGGTGTGCGGCCGGGGCCGGCATGAGGTGATGGGGAAAGCGGCGCATGTTGGCGGATTCTGGTCGGGAGGGTGCCGGTCGGAAGGAAGGAGCCGGTGGACGATGCTATCCGGGCGCGATCAAATCGCGTCGGCGCCCTTCTCCCCGGTGCGGATGCGGACCACCTCCTCCACAGGCGTGACGAAGATCTTGCCGTCGCCGATGCGGCCGGTATGGGCGGCCTGCTGGATCGCCTCGATCGCCCGCTCCACCAGGGAATCCTCCATCACCACCTCGATCTTCACCTTCGGCAGGAAGTCCACGACGTATTCCGCGCCGCGGTAAAGCTCCGTGTGGCCCTTCTGGCGGCCGAAGCCTTTGGCTTCGGTGACGGTGATCCCCTTGATCCCGACTTCGTGAAGGGCTTCCTTCACCTCGTCGAGCTTGAACGGCTTGATGATGGCTTCGATCTTCTTCATGGGTCTCTCGTGTACGAGGTGCCAACGCCGGCAGGCACCGTCCACGGCACTGCCGACAGCGACGACGATAAGCATGGAGCGTGCCACATTCGGCCGATCCGATCCGGCGGCATCGACGCTGGTCATAAGACGGTCGGGTGCCGTCCAATGGGGCAGGGTGCTGCCGAAGGATTCGGCGGAGTGAACAATATTTGTGCAATTGGCGCAAGTGCTCCGCGCTGGCGAGGCTGGATGGCGGCTCCGGACGGGCGAAAGTGGGGCCTTGCCGCCCCGAAATACGTTTTTTCATTTTTCGTGAAAAAGGTGCTTGACCGGAAAGCCGAGCTGGAGGATAACGCGGCTCCCGACGGCGGAAACGCTGACGGCGGCGGTGGTAGCTCAGTTGGTAGAGCCCTCGGTTGTGGTCCGAGTGGTCGTGGGTTCGAGTCCCATCCATCGCCCCATCTTCCCTTTTCTTTCTTCCGAAAATCCGTTCTTCTTATCGTCCGCACGGCTGATTGGCCGTTTCGCGGGCGTTCATGCTTGTCTGCATCGTGCTTTCCAGGCAAAGACGCTGCCCACGGGTAGAGTGGGGGCGCGAATGTTCGCCCTAGAGAGTTGGCCCGCAAGGGAAGGCAGCGCCGGGGGAATGGGGGATGGATGAGCTTCTGTCCGTCGCGGAGATGTATCGGGCCGACCAGATGGCCATTGCCGCCGGGGTGCCCGGCCCGGCCCTGATGGAGGCCGCCGGCGCCGCCGTGGTCCGCGCCGTGTGCGAGCGCTGGGCGCCGCACCCGACGGCCGTGCTCTGCGGTCCCGGCAACAATGGCGGCGACGGCTTCGTCATCGCCCGGCTTCTTCTGGAGGCGGGCTGGCCGGTGAGGCTGGCCCTGCTCGGCACGCGTTCGGCGCTGACCGGCGATGCGGCGGTCGCGGCGGAGCGCTGGCCTGGCCCGATCGAGGCGGCCGATCCCTACATCCTCAAGGGCAACCCCCTGGTCATCGATGCGCTGTTCGGCGCCGGCCTGTCCCGGCCGCTCGACGGCCTCGCCCGCGCGATCGTCGAGGCGATGGAAGGTCGCACCGTCGTCGCCGTCGATGTGCCGAGCGGCCTTCACGGCGACAGTGGCCGGGTGCTTGGTGCCGCTCCGCAAGCGGCGCTGACCGTCACCTTCTTCCGCCGCAAGCCCGGACATGTGCTGCTGCCCGGCCGCACGCTGTGCGGCGAAGTAGTGGTCGCCGACATCGGCATCCCGGAGCGGGTGCTGGACGGCATCGCCCCGCAGACCGCGGTGAACGAGCCCTCGCTGTGGCACCACCGCTTCCCCTGGCCTACGCTGGACGGCCACAAATATGCGCGCGGCCATGCCGTGGTGCTGGGCGGCGCGCGGATGACCGGCGCGGCACGTCTGGCCTCGGTCGCGGCATTGCGCGCCGGCGCCGGGCTGGTCACCATCGCCTGCCCGCCGGAAGCGTTCCCCATCTATGCCGCCGGATGCGCCAGCGTGATCGTCGATCCGCTGGAGGATGACGGCGCGTTCGCCCGGCTGTTGAAGGACCCGCGCAAGAACGCGGTGCTGATCGGTCCGGGGGCGGGCAGGGGGGCGCAGACCCGCGCCGCGGTGATGTCCGCGCTGGACGCGCGCCGGGCCTGCGTCCTGGATGCCGACGCGCTGACCAGCTTCGCCGAGTCGGCCGACGAGCTTCTCGACCGGCTCGACAAGCGCTGCGTCCTCACCCCGCATGAGGGGGAATTCGCCCGGCTGTTCGGCGATTCGGTCGGCATGGACGGCGACAAGCTGTCGCGGGTGCGGGCCGCCGCCGCGCGGTCTGGCGCGGTCGTCGTCCTCAAGGGAGCGGATACGGTGGTCGCCGCCCCCGATGGCCGCGCCGTGGTGAATGTCAACGCACCGCCCGATCTGGCGACCGCCGGCACCGGCGACGTGCTGGCCGGCATCGTCCTGGGCTTGCTGGCGCAGGGAATGGATGGGTTCGAAGCCGCCTGCACCGCCGTCTGGCTGCATGGGGAGGCAGCGCGTGCGCTCGGCCCCGGCCTGATCTCCGACGATCTGGCGGGGGCGCTGCCCGGCGTTCTGAAGGCGCTGAAGGCGCAGGGTTGAGGTCTGCCAAGACCGGACCATGGGTCGACGTCCGCGGTACCCCTGACGACGGCGTTCGCGCGCCCTCTTGCGGCGGCGCTCCGGTCGGGCCAGACTCCGGGGCATGAGCGACGCACCCGACACCACCACTCTGGAGCCTGTGCCGCCATCCCAGGCCGCGCAGCCCAATTTCTTCGACCGCGCGCTGGACAACCTGCGCACCCGCTGGCGCGAGATCGCGGCGTCGGCCCGCGGCGCCGTCGGCGCGCCGCCGCGCACCCATCTGCCGAAGGAAGACGCCGAGCGCCTCAAGGAGCAGATCGAGGCCTGCCTGGAATCGCGCGGCGGCGAGGTTTCGGCCCGCGCCCGCGCCGCCCAGCTCGGCCGCACCTATCTGGCGCTGGATCCCCAGGGTCGGCGCAACTTCCTAGTAATGCTCGCGCGCGACTTCGACGTCGACCGCGATGCGGTGATGGACGCCATGGCGACCTTCCAGGCCGCCGCCGACCCGGTGGCGCGCGGCCATGCCGAACGGGCGCTGCGCCGTGCGCTGGAACCGCCGCGCCTGCGGCTGCTCACCCAGTTCAACGCCCTGCCGGAAGGGGTGAAGTTCCTGGTCGACCTGCGCGCAGAACTGATGGAGATGGCGCGCGGCGAGCCGCTGCTGCAGGCGCTGGAAGACGATCTGAAGAACCTGCTGCGGGCGTGGTTCGACGTCGGTTTTCTGGAGATGCACCGCATCACCTGGGACAGTCCTGCCTCACTGCTGGAAAAGCTCATCAAATACGAGGCTGTGCACGAGATCAGCGGCTGGCAGGACCTGAAGGACCGGCTCGATTCGGACCGGCGCTGCTTCGCCTTCTTCCACCCGCGCATGCCGCACGAGCCGTTGATCTTCGTCGAGGTGGCTCTGGTCCAGGGCATGTCGGACAATGTGCAGGCTCTGCTCGACCCCACCGCGCCGGTCTGCGATCCCAAGAGCGCGGACAGCGCCATCTTCTATTCGATCTCCAACGCGCAGGTCGGGCTGGCCGGCATCAGCTTCGGCAATTTCCTGATCAAGCGGGTGGTCGACGGGCTGGCGACCGAGTTCCCCAACATCAAGTGCTACGCCACCTTGTCGCCGATCCCCGGTTTCCGTCGCTGGTTCGACCGGTCGCTGGACCGCGACGGCGACGCCCTGCTGACCAACACGGAGGCCGAGCGCATCGCCGAACGGCTGGCCGAGCTGGAACAGGCCGACGATGTTGAGGCGACCACCGAAGGCGGCGTCGGTACCGACGAATCGCCGCTGCTCGTCCGCGCTGTCTCCCGTCCCGGCTGGGCGGAGGATGAAGAGCTGCAGAAGCAGCTGCGCGGCCCGCTGATGCGGATGTGCGTCCATTACCTGACAAGTGTGCAGGAGGCGAGGGGGCATGGTCGTGCCCGCGCGCTCGACCCGGTGGCGCATTTCCACCTGACCAACGGCGCGCGGATGGAGCGGTTGAACTGGCTGGCCGACCGCTCGGCCAAGGGGCTGAAGCAGTCGCTGGGAATGATGATCAACTACCGCTACCGGCTGGGCGAGATCGACGCCAATCACGAGGCCTACACCGGCGAGGGACGCATCATCACCTCGTCCGCGGTGCGGTCCCTGGACAAGGCGGGGAGCAAGGCGGCGGGAAAGGCCGGCGGCTGACGCGAACAGAGCGGGCCTCACTCTCTTGAGTGGGGCCATTTTGCCTGTTTGCTTCCGGCGCGCTGTGCTATAGACCGGACTTCGCCGGCGGTCCGGCGGGTGTTTGCGCACCCGTCGCGGCTGCCTTTGCCATGAACGCGGGCGTGGCGGAATTGGTAGACGCGCTGGATTTAGGTTCCAGTGACTTCGGTCGTATGGGTTCAAGTCCCTTCGCCCGCACCATGGCAACACCTTGGACCGCATGGACAACACGGATTCGGGCCGCCCGGACGGGCGCCGCCGGGCCGGAACAACGAGATAGGCTTTCGTTCCGATGAACATCACCGAGACCAGCACCGACGGCCTCAAGCGCGAATTTCAGGTCGTCATTTCCGCCAAGGACATCGAAGAGAAGGTGAACGGCAAGCTGGAAGAGCTGCGCCGCACGGTCCAGCTGCCGGGCTTCCGTCCGGGCAAGGTGCCGGTCACCGTGATCAAGCAGCGCTATTTCGGCGGCGTGCTGTCCGAGGTGCTGGAGGACGCCATCTCCGACAGCTCGCGCCAGGCGCTGAGCGAGCGCGGGCTGCGCGTCGCCCTGCAGCCGAAGATCGAGGTCGAGAAGTACGAGGACGGCGGCGACCTCACCTACAAGATGGCGGTCGAGCTGCTGCCGGACGTCGAGCCGGGCGACTTCTCGGGCATCGAGCTGGAGAAGCCGGTCGCCGAGGTCACCGACGAGTCGGTGGAAGAGGCGCTGACCCGTCTGGCCTCGGCCCACTCGACCCAGGCCCCGGTCACCGAGGACCGCGCCGCCGAGACCGGCGACATCGCCGTGATCGACTTCGCGGGCAGCGTCGACGGCGAGGCCCTGCCGGGCATGGACGGCAAGGACTATCCGCTGGAGTTGGGCGCCGGCCGCTTCGTGCCGGGCTTCGAGGAGCAGCTGGTCGGCGCCAAGGTCGGCGAGCACCGCACCGTCAACGTCACCTTCCCGGAGGACTACCCGCATGAGCGCCTGAAGGGCGCCGCGACGGTCTTCGAGGTCGACGTGAAGGAGCTGCGCAAGAACGTCCCGGCCGAGGTCAATGACGAACTCGCCAAGGAGTTCGGCATGGAGAGCCTGGAGAAGATGCGCGAAGCCATCCGCGACCGCATCAAGGGCGAGTATGACGGCCTGTCGCGCCTGCGCGTGAAGCGTCAGCTGCTCGACAAGCTGGCCGAGGCCCATTCGTTCGAGGTGCCGGCCGGCATGGTCGACATCGAGTTCGAGGGCATCTGGGCCCGCCTGCAGGAAGAGCTGAAGAACGGCACCGCCGGCGAGGACGCCAACAAGTCCGAGGACGAGCTGAAGGCCGAGTACCGCTCGATCGCCGAGCGCCGCGTCCGCCTGGGCCTGCTGCTGTCGGAAGTCGGCCGCCGCAACAACATCCAGGTCACCCAGGACGAGGTGAACCGCGCCCTGATCAACGAGGCCCGCCGCTTCCCCGGTCAGGAACGTCAGGTGTTCGAGTTCTTCAAGCAGAACCAGCAGGCGCTCGAGAACCTCCGCGCCCCGATCTTCGAGGACAAGGTCGTCGACCACATCCTGGATCAGGCCAAGGTGACCGAGAAGACCGTCAGCGTCGAAGAGCTGAGCAAGGACGAGGACGAGGCGGGCAGCGAGTCTGCGGCAGCCTAACTCCCCGAAAGGAGTGGGGGCGGACTACCATCCGCCCCCAAAGGTTCCTATATGTGGTTCCGTGCCGGCAACGATCACCGGTTCAGCCAACTGCGGGGGCAGGGAAGAACACATGTACGACTTCGAGCCGAAGATGAATGCTCTGGTCCCGATGGTCATCGAACAGACCAACCGGGGCGAGCGCGCGTACGACATCTATTCGCGCCTGCTGAAGGAGCGGATCATCTTCCTGATCGGCGGAGTGAACGACGCCGTCGCCAGCCTGATCTGCTCGCAGCTGCTGTTCCTTGAGTCGGAGAACCCGAACAAGGACATCGCGCTCTACATCAATTCGCCGGGCGGCTACGTCTCGGCCGGCCTCGCCATCTACGACACCATGCAGTACATCCGTCCGCAGGTGTCGACGGTGTGCATGGGGCAGGCGGCCTCGATGGGCTCGCTGCTGCTGGCCGCCGGCGCGCCGGGCAAGCGTTTCTCGCTGCCCAACAGCCGCATCATGATCCATCAGCCGTCGGGCGGCGCCCAGGGCCAGGCCTCGGACATCGAAATCCAGGCCCAGGAAATCCTGAAGCTGCGCTCGCGCCTGAACGACATCTACGTCAAGCACACCGGGCAGGACCTCGACACCATCGAGACCGCCATGGAGCGCGACAAGTTCATGTCGCCGGAGGAGGCGAAGGCCTTCGGTCTGATCGACGAGGTGGTGGAGAAGCGCCCCGGCGTCGACCACCATTCGTAAGCCGCGGTTTCCAAGCCCTCCCAACAAAGGGTTGATCGGGTCGTGACGCTGTTGTTGAATGGCGGTGACACGATCCGGTCATAGGGGCCGGTCATAGGGGAATCCCCTTGTGGCATGTCCGGTATGCGGATTGTAATGCGTCGCTAAACCGGCGCGTGACCTTGTCGCGGGCGTCGTCCGCGATAACCTGAGTAGGACCGGCGTCGGGGGGCGCCGCGAACGGGCATGGTCCCAGGGGACCACGCCTCCCGCGAGATGACGGAGTACCGATGAGCAAGTCCAGCAGCGGCGATTCGAAGAATACGCTCTACTGCTCCTTCTGCGGCAAGAGCCAGCACGAGGTCCGCAAGCTGATTGCCGGTCCGACGGTGTTCATCTGCGATGAATGCGTCGAACTGTGCATGGACATCATTCGCGAGGAGAACAAGACGACCCTCGTGAAGTCCCGCGACGGAGTCCCGACTCCGCGCGACATTCATGCGGTGCTCGACGATTACGTCATCGGACAGTCTTACGCAAAGCGCGTGCTGTCGGTGGCGGTCCACAACCATTACAAGCGCCTCGCGCACGGGACGAAGCACAACGACGTCGAACTGGCGAAGTCGAACATCCTGCTGATCGGCCCGACCGGCTGCGGCAAAACGCTGCTGGCCCAGACGCTGGCCCGAATCATCGACGTTCCCTTCACCATGGCCGACGCCACGACGCTGACCGAAGCCGGTTATGTCGGCGAGGATGTCGAGAACATCATCCTCAAGCTGCTCCAGGCCGCCGACTACAATGTCGAGCGGGCGCAGCGCGGCATCGTCTACATCGACGAGGTCGACAAGATCAGCCGCAAGTCCGACAACCCGTCGATCACCCGCGACGTGTCGGGCGAGGGCGTGCAGCAGGCCCTGCTGAAGATCATGGAGGGCACCGTCGCCTCCGTGCCGCCGCAGGGCGGGCGCAAGCATCCGCAGCAGGAATTCCTGCAGGTCGACACCAGCAACATCCTGTTCATCTGCGGCGGTGCCTTCGCCGGCCTGGACAAGATCATCGCCCAGCGCGGCAAGGGCACCAGCATCGGCTTCGGCGCCGATGTCCGCTCCGCCGACGAGCGCGCCACCGGCGAAATCCTGCATGAGGTCGAACCCGAGGATCTGCTGAAGTTCGGCCTGATCCCCGAGTTCATCGGCCGTCTGCCGGTGCTCGCCACCCTGTCCGATCTGGACGAAGGGGCGCTGGTCGAGATCCTGAGCAAGCCGAAGAACGCCCTGGTCAAGCAGTACCAGCGTCTGTTCGAGATGGAGGACGTCCATCTGGAGTTCTCCGAGGACGCCATGCGGGCCATCGCCCACAAGGCGATCGCCCGCAAGACGGGTGCCCGCGGTCTGCGGTCGATCATGGAAGCCATCCTGCTCGACCCGATGTTCGACCTGCCGGGTCTGACCGGCATCGAGAGCATCCTGGTCAACAAGGAAGTGGTCGAAGGGCGCGCCAAGCCGCTCTACGTCCACGCCGAACGGCGTAGCGAAGCGCCGGGCGCGTGATCGGACGCAACGGGCCGTCGCAGTATTTGCGACGGGACGACGAGAGGGGCGCTTCGGCGCCCCTTTTCTTTGTGGCCCGTTTCCGATGCATCCGGCGCATGGCGCCCGGACAGTTCATTCCGAATCGTCGCCCCTGGGGGCCTGTGCGGCGGATCGTCCGCGGCTGGCAGGGTGAATGGCGCCGCAAAGCTTCCGTTTGGGTGGTCGAAGGGGCGCAAAACCGGCTCGAACCGCCTGCTAAGTCGTCCGAAAGGGGAGCAAAGGCGGTCTTGGCCGGTCAAACGGCCTTTTCACCTTGCGGAAACGGCGGGAAGACGGTCGCAGCCCCTTGAAGGGCGCATGGCCGTGTGCCACGTTAGTCCGGTGCCGTAGGCGATCCCCGCGCTCAACCCGAGGCGAGGGCCGTGTCAGGCCCATTCCGGGCTGGCGGCGATCCATTCATTGAGGCCCTGCCCATGATCGAACTCTCCCGTGGTGCCCTCTACCCGGTCCTGCCGCTGCGCGACATCGTGGTCTTCCCCCACATGATCGTGCCGCTGTTCGTCGGGCGCGAGAAGTCCGTGCGCGCGCTGGAAGACGTGATGAAGGATGACAAGCAGATCCTGCTCGTCACCCAGAAGAACGCCGCGCAGGACGATCCGACTCCGGCCGACATCTACAGCGTCGGCACCGTCGGCACCGTGTTGCAGTTGCTCAAGCTGCCGGACGGGACCGTCAAGGTGCTGGTGGAAGGTGGCCAGCGCGCCGCCATCACCAAGTTCGCCGACAATGAGGAGTTCTTCCAGGCCCAGGCCGAGCTGGTCGAGGAGAAGACCGGCGAGAACCAGGAGCTGGAGGCGCTGAGCCGCGCCGTCGTCTCCCAGTTCGAGCAGTACATCAAGCTGAACAAGAAGATCCCGCCGGAGGTGCTGGTCTCGATCAACCAGATCGAGGAAGCCGGCAAGCTGGCCGACACCGTCGCCTCGCATCTGGCGCTGAAGATTCCGGAAAAGCAGCAGCTGCTGGAATGCGCCACCGTGTCGGAGCGTCTTGAGCGGGTCTATGCCTTCATGGAAGGCGAGATCGGCGTGCTGCAGGTGGAAAAGCGCATCCGCAACCGCGTCAAGCGGCAGATGGAGAAGACCCAGCGCGAGTACTATCTGAACGAGCAGCTGAAGGCGATCCAGAAGGAACTCGGCGAGACCGAGGACGGCCGCGACGAATCGGCGGAACTGGAAGAGAAAATCAACAAGACCCGCTTCTCCAAGGAAGCCCGCGAAAAGGCTCTGGCCGAGCTGAAGAAGCTGCGGTCCATGAGCCCGATGTCCGCGGAAGCCACCGTGGTCCGCAATTACCTGGATTGGATGCTGTCCATTCCGTGGAAGAAGCGCACCAAGGTGAAGCGCGACCTGAAGCTGGCCCAGAAGGTGCTGGACGACGATCATTACGGTCTGGAGAAGGTCAAGGAGCGCATCCTCGAATACCTCGCCGTCCAGAATCGCATGAACAAGGTCAAGGGGCCGATCCTCTGCCTCGTCGGCCCGCCCGGCGTCGGCAAGACCTCGCTCGGCAAGTCGATCGGCAAGGCGACCGGCCGCAACTTCGTCCGCATGTCGCTCGGCGGCGTCCGTGACGAGGCCGAGGTGCGCGGTCACCGCCGCACCTACATCGGCTCGATGCCCGGCAAGGTCATCCAGGGCATGAAGAAGGCCAAGTCCTCCAACCCGCTCTTCCTGCTGGATGAGATCGACAAGCTCGGCGCCGACTGGCGCGGCGACCCGTCGTCCGCCCTGCTGGAGGTTCTGGATCCGGAGCAGAACGGCACCTTCAACGACCATTACCTGGAGGTCGACTACGACCTGTCCGACGTGATGTTCGTGTGCACGGCCAACACGATGCGCATGCCGCAGCCGCTGCTGGACCGTATGGAGATCATCCGCGTCGCCGGCTACACCGAGGACGAGAAGGTCGAGATCTCCAAGCGCCACCTGATCGAAAAGCAGGTGGAGGCGAACGGCCTGAAGAAGGGCGAGTTCACCATCTCCGACGATGCGTTGCGTGATTTGATTCGCTACTACACGCGGGAAGCCGGCGTCCGTTCGTTGGAGCGCGAGATCGCCAACCTCTGCCGCAAGGCGGTGAAGGAGATCCTGCTGAAGGGCGGCAACGCCAAGGTTTCGGTCACCCGCCGCAACCTCGACAAGTATGCCGGCGTCCGCCGCTTCCACTATGGCGAGGCGGAGCTGGAGGATCTGGTGGGTGTCACCACCGGTCTGGCCTGGACCGAGGTCGGCGGCGAACTGCTGTCGATCGAGGCCGTCGGCCTGCCCGGCAAGGGACGCGTCACCACCACCGGCAAGCTGGGCGATGTGATGAAGGAGTCGGTCCAGGCGGCCGAGAGCTACGTCAAGTCGCGCGCCGTCGCCTTCGGCATCAAGCCGACGCTGTTCGAGAAGAAGGACATCCACGTCCACGTTCCCGAAGGCGCCACGCCGAAGGATGGCCCGTCGGCCGGTGTCGCCATGGCCACCTCCATCGTCTCGGTGCTGACCGGCATTCCGGTCCGCAAGGACGTGGCGATGACGGGCGAGATCACGCTGCGCGGCCGGGTCCTGCCCATCGGTGGACTGAAGGAGAAGCTGCTGGCCGCTCTGCGTGGCGGGATCAAGCATGTGCTGATCCCGAAGGACAACGAGAAGGACCTGGCGGACATCCCGGACAACGTGAAGCGTGGGCTGGAGATCATGCCCGTCGGCACGGTGGACGAGGTGCTGCGCAACGCCCTGGTGCGTCCGCTGGAGCCTATCGAGTGGACCGAGCCGGAGGTTGATCCGGCCGCGGCGAAGGCCCAGGAGAAGGGTGCCGACGGCGAGGTCCTGCGTCACTGATCCGGGGCCAGAACGGCCATGATCTGATCGTAGCCGTCGCCGGACAGTCGACTTTTGGGACAAGAGGAGCTTAGCCGCCCGTCGGGAATTGACGGGCGGCAAACGCTGTGCTTATCCTTTGCTTCCAAAAAGTCGTGGACGAAAAGTCCTGGGGCGGCTTTTGTCTTTCAGTATTTGCTGAATTTCGAAGGGGGATTGCGTGAACAAGAACGATCTCGTGGCGCATGTTGCCGAAGCGTCCGGTCTGTCCAAGACCGACGCCACGAAGGCCGTCGACGCCGTGTTCGACAGCATCGCCGAATCCTTGAAGAACGGCGATGAAGTCCGTCTGGTCGGCTTCGGCACCTTCGCGGTGGCTGAGCGCCCCGCGACCGAGGGCCGCAACCCGCGCACCGGCGAGAAGATCGACATCCCGGCATCCAAGCAGCCGAAGTTCAAGGCGGGCAAGACCCTCAAGGACGCTCTGAACTGAGCGTGAGGTTTGGCAGGCTTGAAGTTTCCAGCCCACTCAGGGCATAGTGCGGCCGGCCGGGCAACCACCCGGCCGGCTTGCATTTCAGTGCATGATTTTTCAGGTTCGGGCGATTAGCTCAGCGGTAGAGCGTCTCGTTTACACCGAGAATGTCGGGGGTTCGATCCCCTCATCGCCCACCATTCCCCACCACTCCCAACGCTGTCCATGATGTCAGCCCCCTTCCGGGGCTTTTTTCACGCCCGGATAATGGGTGGGCGCCGGGTGGGCGCCCCTTATCCGCCTACTGCTCGCCGCAGGGATTCGGCTGGTCCTTCATCCCGACATAGCCTTGCTTCGCGTCGTACAGGAACTGGTACTGCCGCAGGAAATGGCGGCCGGTATTGATGAACGGCGCCTTCTTGGGAGCAGGCGGAGGCGGTTCGGTGCTGGAGGGGATCACCTGTGCCGGTTCGTTCGGTGCGCCGGCCCCGACGATGAAGGCATCGGTCGCAATCGGGTTGCCGGCATTCGGAATCTGGACGGCGACCGACGTGTTGGGCGCCAGCACCCATACCATCTTTGTCGGCTCGCTCAGATCGGCCTGCTGCACCTTGCCGAATTGGATCGAGGGCGGCAGCGTCATGTAGCTCTGCGGGATCCCGGTATCCACCAGGATGTTGGCCATCGTGCAGACAGGGCCGTCGGCATTGCGGTTCACCTCCGGATTCACCGTGATGCAGCCCTGCGGCATCATCCAGTCGCTGGGATATTGCGGGTAGGGGGCCAACTGGGCGAAGCGGAAGCCGGACGTGTTCGCAGCGGTCAGGCCGACCTGGATGCCCTGACGGCCGATGATGTAACCTTTGTTGAACGTGCCGTCGACGATGGGCTGGCCGTTCACGCTGCGCAGGTTCAGCAGGACATTCTTGTCGGGTGTGCCTTGCGGCTGGAAATCGGCCTCCTGGCCGAATCCGACCCCCATATACAGCACCGGCTTCTCGGGCGCAGGCAGATTGGAGCAAATCTGCTGGTCGCTCTGGTAGCTGTCGCAGGTACCGGACTTCTCCACGCCCAGGATCAAGACCTCGGAGGTCGCGACCGGATTGTTGGCGCGGTCATAGAGCGTGACCGTCATGGGCACCCAGGTGCCGACCCAAAGCACCTTGCTGCTCGACAGGAACTGGGTCCCCGGCTTGGCGCCCGGCGCCGACTTCAAAGTCTCGTAATTGGGGATATTCGTGGCGGACATGGCCACCCCGACGGACCCGGTGTCCATGGTCACCGTGTGGATGGTGTTGTCGCCGGCGATGCTGAAATTCAGCTTTGGCGGATCGGTGAAGGACACCGGCTGAAAATTGGCGAATGGGATGCACTGCGTCACGCTGGCGCCGGCGTAATCCGGCTGGCCCTGGGCCAGCGCAGGGGCGCTCGCAACCAGGGTCAATGCGGCGGCGGTGACGGAGCGCGAAGTCCAACCGGAGACTCTCATGGAAATGCTCAGCAATGGTTGCGATTTCCAAGAGAATTACCGGCATATTGCCCGGAGTCCAGCGATCAATATCGCCAAAATTGCGCAATTCTCCGCAATCACGCAACCCTTGGCCCGGCCGTTGGGCGGTGGTCAGCGCGCGTGCTGATCCAGAAAACTGCGGCATTGATCGAAATCGCGCAGGCACGGGTCGGGCAGGGCGATGCCCTTGCGCTCTGCCAGGCTGCGGGCGAAGGCGACCATGCGCTCCGTCGGTTCGCGACGGCGGCGCGACTCCGGAATGGGCGAAACCTCTGCCGGCCCGCTTTCAGCCACTGCGGCGGCCACTGCGGCGATTGGCGGG
Source organism: Azospirillum oryzae (assembly GCF_008364795.1). Classification (GTDB taxonomy): domain Bacteria; phylum Pseudomonadota; class Alphaproteobacteria; order Azospirillales; family Azospirillaceae; genus Azospirillum; species Azospirillum oryzae. The sequence continues at coordinate 817,316 of NZ_VTTM01000002.1, forward strand.
GAGCTGCCGGTACCCTTGGCTTTGCGGGTGCGCCGCGGCTTCGGCGCCGTCGCGTCCCCCTCGGCGGGGGCCGCTACCTTGCGGGTCCGCCGTCGCGCAGGCTTCGCCATATCGCCCGACACAGCGCCGCCGCCCCGCGTCGTCGTGCGTCGTCCAGCTGCGCCACGGCCGGCGAATCGAACCTTGGCGGCGGGCAGGCCGAGATCCAGCGTGGTACCGCGTTGCCTTACCAACGCACCGATCAGCCGTTCCGCCTCCGTCGCTATGGCGTCGATGACGCGGCGGAAATCGGCGCGGCCGGTGACGACCTCATCCAGCTTCATTTCCCACAGCGCGGTGGTCCCGGGATCCACCAGCGTCGGGGCGGCGGCGCGCAACGTCTCGAACAGGTGCAGGCCCGCCGGTGTCGGGACCAGCCACTTGCCGTCCGCCCCCAACAAATTCTGCTTGCGCAAACCCTTGATGACTTCGGCGCGGGTGGCCGGGGTGCCGATACCCTTGGCCTCCTTCAACCGGTCGCGCAGGGCCGGGTCCTCGACGAAGCGCCAGGCGTTCTGCATGGCGTCGACCAGCGTGCCTTCATTGTAGCGTGGCGGAGCCTGGGTGCGCTTGGCTTCCACCTTGGGATCGGTCAGGATCGCCGACTCGCCGTCGGTCAGCGGCGGCAGGGTCTGCTCGGCATCCTCCTCCGCCTTGCCGCCGGAGCGGTCGTCGCTCTCGGCGGACCCGAAGGCGGCCTTCCAGCCCAGCTTCAGCGGGATGCGGCCGACGGCCCGGAAGGCGACGGGCTTGCCACCCTCAGCCGATGGCACCGGAACCGGCATGGTCACGCTGGTCTGGCGATACTCGTAATCCGGCATCACCGCGGCGAGGTAGGAGCGGCAGATCAGCGCGAACAGCCGCTTCTCGTCATCGGTCAGCCGGACCAGCCGCGACTCCAGATCGTCCAGCACATTGACGTTGGGGATCACCGCATGGTGCGACACGCCTTCCAGTGCCTTGTCGCAGAAATGGCCGGACTTGCCCTTGCGGATCACCGGCCGGGCAATGTCGAGATGGGCAAAGCCGCGCAGCCGGGTCAGCGCGCCGACGATGGCCGGCGCGTCGGCGATCTGGTTCTCCGACAGGTAGCGCGCTTCGGCACGCGGATAGGTGATGAGCTTCTTGCCCTCGCCGTCATACAGTTCCTGCGCCACCGCCAGCGTGCGGTCGGCGGTCCAGCCCCAGCGCTGACCGCAGGTCTTCTGCAGCGAGGGCAGGTCATACAGCTTGGGCGGTGCCTGCCGCTTCTCCTCGACGGTGACGGTCAGCGGGCCGCGGTGGTTGTCGGCGGCGCGGGCGATGGCCTCGGCGGCGGCGCGGTCCTTGATGCGGTCCTTCGGCGCCGGGGCGTAGCGCATCTGGAAGCTGCCCTCCGCCACGGCGGCGGTCGCCACGACCTCGAAATAATCCTCCGGCTTGAAGTTGCGGATCTCAAGCTCGCGCAGGCAGACGATCGCCAGTGTCGGCGTCTTGACCCGGCCGATGCCGATGACGCCACGGGTGCCGGGGGCCAGCAGGGTCTTGGTCGCCGTACGGGTCAGCGACAGGTTGTAGATCTGGTCGGCCTGTTGACGCGCCACCGCCGCCTCGTAGAGCGGCTGCATGGAGTCGTTGGGCTTCAGCGCGGCGAAGGCGTCGCGAAGTGTCTTCGGGTCCTGGGCTGTGAAAAGCGCGCGCCGCACCTTGCCGCGATAGCCGACATGCTCCAGGATCTCCTGGCCGATCAACTGGCCCTCGCGGTCGCAGTCGGTGGCGAGGATCACCTCGTCGCAGGCGCGCAGCGCGGCGGTGATCGCCTGCAGCTTCGCCGCCTTGTTGCCGCCCTGATCGGGCCGGGTGGGAAAGAGCCCGTCCGGTTTCAGCAGCGTCGGCGACCAGCGCTTCCAGGCGGGATCGACCTCGTCCGGCTCGGCAAGCCGCAGCAAATGGCCCTCGGCCGGCAGGATGCGGCCGTAGCGGTCGCCCAGGGCCGCGCGCAGGTCCTTCGCCTGGCTGGATTTTTCGGTGATGATCAGCGTCGCCATGCGTCGGAGGATACGGGATTGAGGGAAACGGAGCAAGAACATGCGCGCGGTCGGCCGGACCTTCGCCTTGGCCCTGTGGTCGCAACCGGGCTTGCCCTCACGATCCTGGCCGGTGCGCCGGTCGTCCATGCCGAACGGCCACTGCTTCCCGGCGTCGGGCTTGGTGACCGGCGGGCGCCGGTGGATGCGACCTCGGCGCCTTGGCGCAGCATCGTCCGGGTGCAGACCAATCTGGCCGGCCGCTGCACCGGGGCGCTGGTCGGTCGGCACACGGTGGTGACCGCCGGCCATTGCCTGTTCAATCCGCGTACGCGGCGCTTCCTGCAGGCGTCCTCCCTGCATGTCCTGTTCGGCTATGACCGGGGGGAGTTCACGCGCCATGTCACGGTGGCGCGGGTGGCGACCGACCCGGCCTACGACCCCGCTTCCGCAACTCCCAAGGTCGCCGACGACTGGGCGGTGCTGACCCTTTCACAGCCCGCCCCGGAGTCGGTGCCTTCGCTGCCTCTCAGCGCCGTACAGTTGTCGCCGGGAACGCCGGTGATGCTCGGCGGCTACAGCCAGGACCGGGCGCAGATCCTGATGGCCGACCGCGACTGTCATCTTCTGGGGGAAAGCGCCGGCCTGCTGGTGCATGATTGCGACGCGACGCGCGGGACCAGCGGCGGGCCGCTGCTGGTGCGGACACCGACGGCGAATGGAGAGGGCTGGTCGGTCGCCGGAGTCGGCGTCGCCGCCGGACCCGGCCCGGCCGTGCGCAATTTTGCGGTCCCGTCCGCGCGTTTCGCCGCACTTTTGGCGAAGGATGGCGCTGCGGGTCAGCCCTGAACGCACGAAGCGCATTTTTCGCTTCGCGCGCGGCCCCGAATGGCATAGACGTACCCCCGTCTTTTTTGAGCCCCCCGGAACCCGGAGTCTTTCCGCAATGTCGATCCAGCGCTTCCACACCGGACCGCGCATGAGCCAGATGGTCGTCCACAAGGACACGGTCTATCTCGCCGGTCAGGTCGCCGACGAGCCGACGCCCGACGTCGAGCGTCAGACCGCCCAGATCCTGGCCCAGATCGACGCCTTGCTGGCGGAAGCGGGCAGCGACAAGAGCAAGCTGCTGTCGGCCACGATCTATCTGGTGGACATCGCCAGCTTCGGTGCGATGAACAAGGCGTGGGAGGCCTGGGTCGATCCGGCCAATCCGCCGGCGCGCGCCACGGTGGAAGCCAAGTTGGCCGCTCCTGAGTATCTCGTTGAAATTCAGGTCACCGCTGCTAAATAAGGCGGCGGAAACGGGGCGACCCGGCAGCCTCGGTTGGGGTGTGCCGGCGTGGCCCGAACGCTGTGAGGGCCGCGCGCTTCAATATTCCGACAAATTGCTTGTCGGTTTACGGAATGTTAATGACGCCTTAACAGATCGCCCGTAAAACCCCGACCAACCTCTGCCGCCGAAGCGGACGACCCTGACGGTCGCGCTTCGGTTGTCGCGTTACTGCAATGGAACCGCAACATGCCGCGCCAAACGCCACTGTCTGACATTCGGAACATCGGCATCATCGCCCACGTCGACGCGGGCAAGACGACGACCACCGAACGCATTCTGTACTACACCGGTCGCAAGCACACGATCATCGACGTCCACGAGACGAAGGATCTGAAGACGTCGACCACGACCGACTATATGGAGCAGGAGCAGAAGCGCGGCATCACCATTCAGTCCGCCGCGGTCTCGGCCTTCTGGCGCGACAAGAAGATCAACGTCATCGACACCCCCGGCCACGTCGACTTCACCATCGAGGTGAACCGTTCGCTGCGCGTGCTCGACGGCGCGGTCGTGGTGTTCGACGGCGTCGCCGGCGTGGAGCCGCAGTCGGAAACCAACTGGCGTCTGGCGGACAACTACAACGTTCCGCGCATCTGCTACGTCAACAAGATGGATCGCTCGGGCGCCAACTTCCAGCGCTGCGTCAGCATGATCCGTCAGCGTCTGAACGCCCGTCCGGTCTGCATCCAGGTTCCGCTCGGGTCGGAAGACAACTTCCGCGGCATGGTCGACCTCGTCGAGATGAAGGCCTATGTCTGGTTCTCGGACGACAAGGACGCCAAGTGGGAGACCTGGGAGATCACCGACGATCTCGCGGCCAAGCTCAACCTGACCGTCAAGGAAGACCTGGACAACGTCGCCAGCATTCCGGCCCTGCGCGCCGAACTCGTCGACACTGCCCTGGAGCAGGACGACGCGGCGATGGAAGCCTACCTGGACTCCGGTGAGGAGCCGTCGGCCGACGTGCTGCGCGCCTGCCTGCGCAAGGGCACCATCACCGGCGCCTTCACCCCGGTCCTGTGCGGCTCGTCCTACAAGAACAAGGGCGTCTGCCAGGTTCTGGACGCGGTCGTCGATCTGCTGCCGGCCCCGACCGACGTCGAGGCCATCAAGACGGTGGACGAGGACGGCAACGCGAACGGCGAGCGTCTCAGCTCCGACGACGCGCCCTTCTCGGCGCTGGCCTTCAAGGTGCTGAACGACACCTACGGTTCGATGACCTTCATCCGCGTCTATTCGGGCGTGCTGACGAAGGGCATGTCGATCCTGAACTCGACCCGCGGCAAGCGCGAGAAGATCGGCCGCATGGTCGAAATGTTCGCGAAGGAAGCCAACCCGATCGAGGAAGCCCGCGCCGGCGACATCATCGCGCTCGTCTCCCTGCAGGAGACCGAGACCGGTGACACGCTGTGCGACGCCGCCCACCCGGTCATCCTGGAGCGCATGCGCTTCCCCGACCCCGTCATCAGCGTCTCGGTCGAGCCGAAGACCAAGGGCGAGCAGGAGAAGTTCTCGATCGCTCTCGGCAAGATGGTCCGCGCCGATCCGTCGCTCCGCCTGGAGACCGACCGTGAAACCGGCCAGACCATCCTGCGCGGCATGGGCGAGCTGCACCTGGAAGTGACGCTGGACCGCATGCGTACGGAGTTCGGCGTGGAAGGCAACATGGGCAAGCCCCAGGTCGCCTACCGCGAGACGATCACCAAGCCGGTCGAATACACCTACACCCACAAGAAGCAGACCGGTGGTTCGGGCCAGTTCGCCGAAGTGAAGATCATCTTCGAGCCGCTGGAGCGTGGCGCCGGCTTCACCTTCAAGGACGAGACGGTCGGCGGTTCGGTTCCGCGCGAATATGTTCCGTCGGTCGGTAAGGGTCTGGAAATGCAGAAGGAAGACGGCGTCCTCGCCGGCTACCCGACTGTGGACTTCAGCGCCCGCCTGGTGGACGGCAAGTACCACGACGTCGACTCGAACGCCCTGACGTTCGAAATCGCCGCCAAGGCCTGCTTCCGCGAGGCTCTGCCGAAGGCCGGTCCGATCCTGCTCGAGCCGGTGATGAAGGTCGAGATCGTCACGCCGGAGGATTACCTGGGCGACGTCATCGGCGACGTGAACCGTCGTCGCGGCACCGTCCTGGGCCAGCTGGAGCGTGGTTCGAACATCGCCGTCGAGGCCAATGTCCCGCTGAACGAAATGTTCGGCTACATCGGCCAGCTGCGCGGCATGACCTCGGGCCGTGCGTCCTACACGATGGAGTTCAGCCACTACGAGCCGGTGCCGCGCAACGTCACCGACGAAATCGTGGCCGGCCGCAACAAGGCCGCCTGATCGCCTTTGGGACGATCTTGACACATCCGGTAAAGCAGACGGCCGGCGGAGCGATCCGCCGGCCGTTCGCCGTTTCCGACCATTTTTCGGCCTGCACCAATGGTATAGGGGCATAGGTCGGCGGCTCTAAAGCCCAAGGGCAGCGCCTCTGACCAATTCTTTAGCGTTTTGCAACCAAAAAATAGTTGGCAGCCCGTCGAATCCGTGCCCAAATTTGGAGCATGATGATTCGACGCTTCTTTTCCTTGACAGTGCTTTTGCTGCTGACCCTCGGGGTGCCGGCCGGCGCGGGGCAGGGGAACATGCGTCTCGACAGTCTTTTCCAGGCCTTGCACAGCACCGCGGACGCCGCCTATGCCGAATCGGTGGAGGAGCATATCTGGGACTTCTGGCTGGAGCATCCCGACCCGGTGATGGTGCGTGACATGCGCGCCGGGGTGCTCAGCCTGAATGGCGACGACTACGAGTCGGCGCTGCACGCCTTCGACGCGGTGGTCGCCCGCGACCCGTCCTATGCCGAAGGATGGAACAAGCGCGCCGCCGCCCATTACATGCTGGGCGACTATCGCGCCGCCATGCTGGACCTGCGCCACACCCTGTCGCTTGAGCCCCGTCATTTCGGGGCGCTGGTCGAGCTGGGCCTCGTCTATCTGGCGCTGGGCGACGAAAGGCCGGCACTGCGGGCGTTCGATGCGGCACTGAAGATCAACCCGCATCTCAACCGCGTCCGTGTCCAGGCCGAAGCGATCCGTCATCGGATTGCGGGGACCGACCTGTAGGCGGACGGGATTGCGCTGCGGATTGTCGCGCGCAAAATTGTACTACGAATCCCTCAATGAGAGTATAACCTTCGGCGGCGCGACCGCCGGGCGGTCGTGCTGTCTTGGCTGCACGTCCGGAAAGCGACGTGTCGGCACTGCGGGCTGAGGCCGGCCGGGGGCGTGATGTTCGACGAAGTGATCCATGTGGTCGGCGAGTTGCGGGTGCTGAGCGCACTCGGTCTGCTCGGTCTGTCCTTCATCCTTCCGCTGACGATCTTCATCGGCCGCAGCAACATCAAGAATGTCCGTCAGAAGATCATCGCGGACCTGGAGTCGGTCTTCCGCATCGAAGGGCAGGATCACGACCAGCTGATCCCCTCCTTCGAGTTCGCGGCCTATAAGTACCGCGCGCTGCCGCAGGGACCGGACAACACGCAGCCGTCGGAATGGCGCGCCTATTTCTTTCCGGTCCTGGTCTTCATCATGGTGTCCTTCAGCGGCTTTCTGACCTCCAGCGGCATGCTGCTGGGCAAGGACCGGCTGGATCATTTCCAACCGCTGTTCAGCGGCATGACGCTGTACGGAGTCGACGGGGTCACGCCGATGGATCTGGTGCATTACCAGCTCCAGACCGTGGCGGTGCTGTCCTTCGCCTTCTTCGGTGCCTATGTCTGGTCGATCGACTACCTGATCCGCCGCATCTCCAACTATGATCTGTCGCCGATTTCCTTCCTGCGGGTGACCGGCCACATCATCCTGGCCTGCATCACCGCGGTCACCCTGCATCACGCCTATATGGACATGGCGCGCATCGTGCCGGAGGGAGCGGTCGGTGACGGCGTGCCGGAATTGCTGGTGGCCTTCCTGACCGGATTCTTCCCCAAACTCGGCCTGCAGACGCTGCTGAGCCGGGTGCCGCAATTGCAGATCCGACGCATCGACCCGCGGGCCCAGGGCTTCATCCGCGAATATCCGATCGACATGATTCTCGGAATCGATTCGGCCATCAAGTTCCGACTTGCCGAGTTCGAAATCGAGGACGTGCAGAACCTGGCCACGGCAAACCCGATTCTGCTGTTCGTCGAAACGCCCTACGGCATCTACGAGACGATGGACTGGGTGGCGCAGGCGCAGTTGATCCTGGCGCTCGACCTCGACCAGATCGAGGCGCTGCGGGTCATCAATGTCCGCACCATCTTCGACATCGAACGCTTCATGAGCCGGCCGGAGTCGCGGCCACGGCTGATGCAGGCGCTGAATTGCCCGAAGACCGACGGCAAGGGTGCGGTGCTGCTGGCCGACCGCGGCATCACGTTGGAGAACCTCGAATCGGTGGTGCAGGCGATCGGCGAGGACCTGCATGTCCAGCGCCTGCGCCAGATCTGGCGCAACATCGAATTGAAGCTTAGCCTCGACCTGCCGCAGGTTCTCCGCGACCGTGCCCTGCTGAAGGCCGGCCGGATGCCGCTGCGGCCGGTTCCGGTCGAGGACATGCCGGACGAGAGTTCCGGATCCGGCCTCGCACAGGCCGCCACTGGCCCGGCGCCGATCCGGCAGCCGGTTCCAGCCGAATAACCGCCGGCAATTCACCTTGACAAGTTCCGCGGTTTTCCTATAGTCGCACCCTCTCGCCATCCCGCAGGGGTGGCGGGTAACATTGTGCGTTCCTGGTCCCGGCGTTGTGCCGGGCGGGATTTGCTCGGTGTGTAGGCGGCCCGACGGGCTGCCGTTGAGATATCGAGATCGAGGAGAGCAGCGTGGCGCGTATCGCTGGCGTCAACATCCCCGCGCAGAAGCGCGTGGAGATCGGGTTGACCTACATCCATGGCATCGGCCCCTTCAAGGCCAAGGAAATCTGCGCGAAGCTGGAAATCCCGGCCGAGCGTCGCGTGAACGAGCTGACGGACGACGAAGTCCTGAAGATCCGCGAGACCATCGACGCCGACTACCGCGTCGAGGGCGATCTTCGTCGTGAAGTCGCCATGAACATCAAGCGTCTGATGGACCTGGGCTGCTACCGTGGCCTGCGTCACCGCAAGGGCCTGCCGGTCCGCGGCCAGCGCACGCACACGAACGCCCGCACCCGCAAGGGTCCGGCCAAGCCGATCGCCGGCAAGAAGAAGTAAGAGGACGAACGCAAAATGGCCAAGCCCTCCGCCGCTTCTCAGCGCCTGCGTCGTCGCGAGCGCAAGAACATCACCGCCGGCGTCGCTCACGTGAACGCCTCGTTCAACAACACGATGATCACCATCACCGACGCGCAGGGCAACACCATTGCCTGGTCGTCGTCGGGCACCATGGGCTTCAAGGGTTCGCGCAAGTCGACCCCGTACGCCGCCCAGGTCGCTGCCGAGGACGCCGGCCGCAAGGCGCAGGAACACGGCATGAAGACCCTGGAAGTCGAAGTGAAGGGTCCGGGTTCGGGGCGTGAGTCCGCCCTGCGCGCCCTGCAGTCGATCGGCTTCCAGATCACGTCGATCCGCGACGTCACGCCGATCCCGCACAACGGCGTTCGCCCGCCGAAGAAGCGTCGCGTCTGATTCAGCATTGTTTCCGCACCCGCGGGGACCAGCCATTCCGGGACAGGGGGCCGCAGCCATCGCGGTCCCCTCAGCATGGGAATGGTTCGGGCCCCGCGGGTTCGTGTTCACCCGATGGCATCTTGAGGTCGATCCGTGCTTCAGAAGAACTGGCAGGAACTGATTAAGCCGAGCAAGCTGGACATCCAGCCCGGCGACGACGCCGACCGCTTCGCGACCGTGGTCGCCGAACCGCTGGAACGCGGCTTCGGTCTGACCCTGGGCAATGCCCTGCGCCGCATCCTGCTCTCCTCGCTGCAGGGCGCCGCGGTCACGTCGATCCACATCGACGGCGTGCTGCATGAGTTCTCGTCCATCCCCGGCGTCCGCGAGGACGTGACCGACATCGTCCTGAACATCAAGACGATGGGTCTGCGCATGGGCGGCGACGGCCCGAAGCGCATGCGCCTGCGCGCCGAAGGCCCGGGCGAGGTCAAGGCCGGCATGATCGAGACCGGTCCCGACATCCAGGTCATGGATCCGGAACTGGTCATCTGCACGCTGGACAACGGCGCGCGGCTGAACATGGAACTGACGGTCGAGACCGGCAAGGGCTATGTCCCGGCCAGCCAGAACCGTCCGGAAGACGCGCCCATCGGCCTGATCCCGATCGACGCCCTGTTCTCCCCGGTCCGCAAGGTGTCCTACAAGGTCGACAATGCCCGCGTCGGGCAGGTCACCGACTATGATCGCCTGTCGATGACGGTGGAGACCAACGGTTCGGTCAAGCCGGACGACGCGGTGGCTCTGGCCGCCCGCATCCTGCAGGACCAGCTGCAGCTGTTCATCAACTTCGAGGAGCCGACGCATGCCGTCTCCGAGGAGAAGCACGAGGAGGTTCCGTTCAACAAGAACCTGCTCCGCAAGGTGGACGAGTTGGAACTGTCGGTCCGTTCGGCCAACTGCCTGAAGAACGACAACATCGTCTACATCGGCGATCTGGTGCAGAAGACGGAAGCGGAAATGCTCCGCACCCCGAACTTCGGCCGCAAGTCGCTGAACGAGATCAAGGAAGTGCTGTCCCAGATGGGCCTGCACCTCGGTATGGAAATCCCGAACTGGCCGCCGGAGAACATCGAAGAGCTGGCCAAGCGTCTGGAAGAGCCGTACTAAGCATCTCGCTTGTTTCCGCGTCCTTTCCGTCCATGGGCGGGGAAGGCGCGTTTCCCAGGGCCGAAACGGCCCGACCCCACGGCCGTACCAGCGTTATGACTGGGCGGCGGGGTTCACGATCGGCTCCCCGAGGGGGGCCATGCCATGAAGGAGGACCGCCATGCGTCACGGCGTTTCGGGACGTAAGTTCAGCAAGACCAGCAGCCACCGCAAGGCCATGTTCTCGAACATGGCGAACGCGGTGATCAAGCACGAGCAGATCACCACCACCCTGCCGAAGGCGAAGGACCTGCGTCCGATCGTCGACAAGCTGATCACGCTCGGCAAGAAGGGTGGCCTGGCCAACCGTCGTCTGGCTTTCGCGCAGCTGCGCGACAACGACACGGTCACCAAGCTGTTCACGGTCCTGGCCGACCGCTACAAGGATCGCCAGGGTGGCTACAGCCGCGTCCTGAAGGCCGGCTTCCGCTACGGCGACGCCGCCGACATGGCCGTGTTCGAGCTGGTCGACCGCGACGTCTCCGCCAAGGGCCAGGATTCGGGCCCGACGCAGGATGCCGTCGAGGCCGAGGCCGAGACCGCCGAGTGATATGACCGGGGATCGCGCCGGTTATCCTGACTGTGCGGCATCGGGCCTCAGGGCCCCATGTCGTGCAGGACGGAACCGCCGATATCGGTGATATGTTAGACCCTTCCTTCGGGCACCCCCGAAGGAAGGGTTTTCTCTTATGTGGCCGGTCGAATGTTGCGTTCCCTTTACACGCGCCTCCAGCGCCTGTCCGCCCGCGACGATGCCGTCTGGTGGATGTCGGCGATCTCCTTCGCCGAAAGCTCCTTCTTCCCATTGCCGCCGGACGTGATGCTGGTGCCGATGTGCCTGGAGAAGCCGAAGCGACTCTGGTTCTACACCAACATCTGCGCCTTCGCGTCGCTACTGGGCGGCCTGCTGGGCTATGCGCTGGGCTTTTATCTGTTCGAGAGCATCGGGCGGATGATCATCGACTTCTACAATGCCCAGGAGTCGTTCCATCACTTCCAGGAGATGTTCACCGAGTTCGGTCCCTGGTTCCTGATCCTGAAGGGTGTGACGCCGATCCCCTACAAGCTGCTGACGATTACCGCCGGATTCGCCCATCTGGATCTGACGGTTTTCATCCTCTGTTCGATCGTCGCGCGCTTTTCCCGATTCTACATGATCGCCATCCTGCTGCATTTCTACGGACCGCAGGTTCAGCACATCATCGAGAAGCGGCTGATGCTGGTGGCCACCGTCCTTTTGGTCGTGGTGGTCGGCGGCCTGCTCAGCTTCAAGTTCGTCTGAACGACTCAGTCCGGCATGCCCTGGTCCTGGCGGTTGCGGCGGGATGGGGGCAGGGCGTCGCGGTCCGCACGGTCGCGGCGCACGATCAGGACGATGGCGACCGCCACGAACAGTCCGCCCAGCATCGGGATGATCATCTCGGCCATGCCGATGTTGGGCAGCGCCAGCACGCGCGAAGCCAGCATGACGAGTCCAAGGACAAGCAGCGCCAGCAGCAGTCGCAGGGACCGGTTGCGCGACGGTCTGCCGTCCGATTTCGGAGTCATTTCAGTCATTCCCTTCTTACAGCTGATATCGGCATAGTGGGGGCCGAACGGGGGATGGTCCAGAGGGGTGTGGCATTCCGTCATGCCCATGGCCGTCCTCACAACAAGAAGAATAGGAGCCGTCGTGGCTAAGTTCCGTCCGGTCCGTCTCATCGCCCCGCTCGTGGCTGTGGCCCTTCTCGGCCTGTCGGCCTGCGCCGACCATCCGGCGTCGCGCCCTGCCGCCTCCGGCCCGGCGCCCACCGTCACCGTTGTCCCCGGACCGTCCACCCCGCGCGGCGGAGCCGACGACCAGTCGCTGCGCATCGACGGCGGCACCGGCGCCGGCGCCTCCTGTCAGGCCCAATGCGAGCGCAGCCACAATGTGTGCATGGATTCGGTCGCCGCGCGCAACCAGGGCGGCATCGACCGCACCGATTCGACCCCCTTCAGCCCGACTGACAACTGCAGCTATCAGCTGAAGCAGTGCTACCAGCGCTGCGGCGCGCCGCGCTGAGGCATCCATCATGGCGAAGCGCGGCGAGTCGGGCGGGGATGCCGGGCTTTTCGAGTCGGCGGCTCCCCGCCCGCTCGCCGACCGGCTGCGTCCGCGCACGCTGGGCGAGGTGGTCGGGCAGGACCATCTGCTGAAGCCCGACGGGCCGCTGGGCCGCATGGTCGCGGCGCGGCGGCTGGCCTCCATGATCCTGTGGGGGCCGCCCGGCTGCGGCAAGACCACCATCGCTCGCCTGCTGGCCCACAGCACCGACCTGCATTTCGAACCGCTGTCGGCGGTCTTCTCCGGCGTCGCCGACCTCCGCAAGGTCTTCGACGCCGCCCGCGCCCGGCGGGTGGCGGGGCAGGGCACTCTGCTGTTCATCGACGAGATCCACCGCTTCAACCGGTCGCAGCAGGACGGCTTCCTGCCCTTCGTCGAGGACGGCACCGTCACGCTGGTGGGGGCCACCACCGAGAATCCGTCCTTCGAACTGAACGCCGCCTTGCTGTCGCGGGCTCAGGTGTTCGTGCTGAACCGCTTGGACGACGCGGCGCTGGAAAAGCTGTTGTCGCGGGCGGAGGCGGAGATGGGCCGGCCGCTGCCGCTGGACGCCGATGCGCGCGCCGCGGTGAAGGCGATGGCGGACGGCGACGGCCGCTTCTGCCTGAACCTGTGCGAGGAGCTGTTTGCGCTGCCGGGCGAGACGGTGCTGGACACCAACGCGCTCGCCGCCACCATCCAGCGCCGCGCCCCGCTCTACGACAAGGCGCAGGAGGGGCATTACAACCTCATCAGCGCCCTGCACAAGTCGCTGCGCGGGTCGGACACCGACGCGGCGCTCTACTGGTACAGCCGCATGCTGGATGGCGGGGAGGACCTGCGTTACATCGCGCGGCGCCTGACCCGCTTCGCGGTGGAGGATATCGGGCTGGCCGATCCCAATGCCCTGACCCAGGCCATCGCCGCCTGGGAAGCCTATGAGCGGCTGGGCAGCCCGGAGGGCGAACTGGCCCTGGCGCAGCTGGTGATCTATCTGGGGACGGCGCCGAAGTCGAATGCCGGCTATACGGCCTACAAATCGGCGGTGCGCGCGGCGAAGGAAACCGGTTCGCTGATGCCGCCCAAGCATATCCTGAACGCGCCGACCAAGCTGATGAAGACCATCGGCTACGGCAAGGGATACGAGTACGACCACGACACGGCGGAGGGCTTCTCCGGCCAGAATTACTTCCCCGAAGGGATGGCGCGGCGCGAGTTCTACCAGCCGGTGGAACGGGGATTCGAACGCGACCTGCGCAAGCGGCTGGACTATTGGGCGAGGCTGCGCGAGCGGCGGGGGGAAGAGTAGGCAGCGGACGTTATGCCGGTGTCGAAATGACGGCGTCCAATAACGTCCGCTGAACCGCGCCCTTTACGCCGCCATCCCATCGGCCGGTGCCGAGGCGATCAGGCGATAGTGGCTGGTGTCGGCGAGGACCGAGCAGCTCAGGGTCTTCGACACGCCCTCGTCTTCGGTGCTGACCACGCGGGCGTGCGGAATGCCCAGCAGGTTGACCGTTGCCGTCACCCGCCAACCGCGGCCGCCGGCGCTGCCGACCGGTTGGAAAACCTGCCCGATCTGGACATGCTTCTTGCTCATGACGGATAAACCCTCGGACGGCCGGTTGCCCGTGGGCTAATCCCGGCCAGTTGCGCAAAACCTCAACCCACAGTTAAGCGCAGCGGCGAGTCGCGATCAACAGGGAAACCATCGGACATCCCCAGGATCGGCAAAGCCGGTGTGAAATGTCACGGGCCGTTGCCCTGCCGTCAACATCCCGACTTCGGCAGCGCCTCGATCTTGTCCAGCACCGCGTTGACGGTGAAATCGCCATAGTCGATCTGCATGGACTCGGCGATGCCGTTTTCCAGCAGATGCAGGCTCATCTCATATTCAGGCTGGGCCGAATCGCTCTGGGTCGGGAAGAAGGCCATGCGGACCGGCCAGGCCTTGCCCACCTTCAGCAGCGGATCCTTGCCACCGTCCGTCGGCGCGCCTGGCTTGCCGACGACGGTCGACACCTCGGTCGGCCCTTCCGCGTCGGACCCGTCGAAGATGGTGCGGGCGAAGAAAGGATCCTTCCGTTCGGCATGGTCCAGGATCGCCAGCGTGTGGGCGGTCGGGAACATGGTGCCGGCCGGCAGATCCATCTCCTGCGGTTCTGGCTTGGTGAACTGGGCGGTGCCGGCGCCGTCGCGGTTCAGGTTCGCCTCGCCGCGCACCTCCTCGTCCACCTCGCCGTTGACCAGCTTGCGGACGTTGAAGCGGTAGCGCAGTCCGTCCTTCGATTCCCAGGTGGTGTAATTGGTGTTCATCGCCATGTCGTCGCCTTCGCTGTAGACGAAGCGCAGCTGGAAGCGCTGCTCCGTCGTCCAGCCGTCGCAGGCGTCGGCCCATTCGAACATCATGCGGCCGCGGACGTCGCTGACCTTCGACCCGTTGCGCGCCGAGGCGAGCGACATGGTGTAGATCGCCCGGTGCGGCTGGATCCTGGCCGCCACCGCCGCCATGGAGGTCGCGGCCGGCTGAGCCAGGACGGGGGAGGCCGCGAGGAGCGCACCGGTGGAAACGGCGGCCGCGAGGACCGCGCCGACGGTTGCCGGAAAGGCGGAAAGACGGTCGAGCAAGACGGGATCCACAGGTGATTGACGGCTCTTGGTGAAGTATGGGTGTTTTTGCCGCGGTCCGAAAGGCCCGCCACCCGAATGTCCTAATCAATGGAAGGGAACCGCCGGAATGACAAGCCCTGCCGAGTTGCCGCTTGCGGCGCAGTCGGACAGTCCCGCCTCCCGCCCCGCCTCCAGTCCCAATGCCCGTCCGGTGCTGCTGCTGACCCGCCGTCTTCCCGATGCGGTGGAGGCGAGGGCCTCGCGCGATTACCGGGCGGTGCTCAATCCGGATGACCGCGCCTTCAGCGGGACGGAGATCGCCGCCCGCGCGGCGGAGGTTGGGGCCGACGCCGTGCTCTGCTGCGCCGGCGACCGGCTGGACGCCGCCGCCATCGCGGCGCTGCCGCAGCAGGTGCGGGTGCTGGCGACCTTCTCGGTCGGCACCGACCACATCGACCTGGAGGCGGCGCGCGCCCGCGGCCTGACCGTCACCAACACGCCCGACGTGCTGACCGATGCCACCGCCGACATCGCATTGCTTCTGCTGTTGGGGGCGGCCCGCCGCGCCTCGGAGGGCGAGAGGATGATCCGCGCCAACGCCTGGACCGGCTGGACGCCGACCCAGCTGATGGGCACCCATGTCGGCGGCAAGCGGCTGGGCATAATCGGCATGGGCCGCATCGGGCAGGCGGTGGCGGCGCGCGCCCGCGCCTTCGGCATGACCATCCACTACAACAATCGCCGCCGTCTGCCGCCGGAGCTCGAACTGGGCGCCATCCATCATGCCGACCCGGAGGCGATGCTGCCGGTGTGCGATGTCCTGTCGCTTCACTTTCCCGCCACGGCGGAAACCCGACATTGGCTGAACGCCGAACGGATCGGGCGGCTGCCGCCGGGGGCCATCCTCATCAACACTGCGCGCGGCAGCGTGGTGGACGACGATGCGGTGATCGACGCGCTGAAGGCCGGGCGGTTGGCGTCCGCCGGGCTCGACGTCTTCGAGAACGAACCGAACCTGCATCCCGGCTATCGCGATTTGCCCAACGCCTTCCTGCTGCCGCATCTGGGCAGCGCCACGGTGGAAACGCGGAATGCCATGGGATTCAAGGCGCTGGACAACATCGACGCGGTGATGGCCGGCCGGCCGGCGCCGGATCGGGTGGTATGACGGGCGGGTGGAGCCTTTTGCCGGGCCGGCGTTCCGGTCGCCCCACACCGGCAGGGATTTCCTGCCCCGAACGGATGGGGTGGGCAGAAGATGCCGGTCCGGTGGGAAATAGGCTCCACCCCCTGCCGATGATCCGGCGGCGCAATCCGCCGGAAATGCATAAAATGCTTGGTATCTGCGGGGTGCGGCGGGTTGGCACAGCGGTTGCTTGGGTAGGAGCGAAGTGTTCCGACCTTCATCAGAGGAGCCGACCCCATGAACGCCATCGTCGCCGCCCTGGACCTGAAGCACCACACCTCCGACCGTTTCGACGTGCCGGCCGGATGGTCGCCGGTCGCGTTGGCTTCGCGTGTCGGGCTTCTGCGGGGGACCGAGCGCCAGACGCTGGACGAGACGATCGCACTGCTCGCCGAAGCCAAGGAGACGATCGCCGAGCTGCATGAGCGCATCGCCTACCTGGAAAGCCTGACGATGACGGACGAGCTGACCGGCCTCCTGAACCGGCGTGGCTTCTACAGCCACTTCCGGCGCGAGCTGGCATCCGCCCGCCGCAACGGGTCCGCCGGCGGGCTGCTGGTCATGATCGACCTGGACGGCTTCAAGGCCATCAACGACACCCACGGCCATGTGGCCGGCGATGCCTATCTGCGGCAGGTGGCGCGGATGATCGTCGGCAATGTCCGCCAGGAGGACGTTGTCGCCCGGCTGGGCGGTGACGAGTTCGCCGTGCTGCTGACCAACACCGACACCGCCAGCGGCCTCGCCCGCGCCCGCCAACTGGCCGCCATCGCCGACGCCACCCATGTGGAATGGGGCGGGCAGTCGCTGCCGGTCCGTTTCTCCGTCGGCACCCAGCCCTACGGCGCCGACGACAGCGAGGACGAGGTGATGCGCCGCGCCGACGCCATGATGTACGGCGCCAAGGGTGCCCGCCGCCGCGATGCCAAGCGCAGGACCAGACGGGCGGCCTGAGGCGCCGCCCGGCCCCATCCCGGTATATTGCCGTTGCCGATAACCGATCGCCGCCCGCGTCCGCCGTGGGCGGTTTTTCGTTTGAATGCAGGGCGGTCGGCGGTCATCAGGGGTGTCATTCAGCGGTCCGGTAACGACTATTTAACCGTCGCGACCTAATCAGAAAGGGGCTATACCGGAACTGCGATCCCGCAACTGTGGTACGCAATCCGGCAATGGACGGCGTGAACGCGGGGGTCACACCCAGGGAGGATGCATGTCAGCGGAGCCGTGCGGTCCATTGGCGACCGGTGGTGGGCCGACCAAGACCGTCCTCATCGTCGAGGACAACGAGCTGAACATGAAGCTCTTTCATGACCTGCTCGAAGCGCACGGCTACGGCACGCTGCAGACCCGCGAAGGCATGGAGGCGATGCGGCTGGCCCGTCAGCACCGCCCCGACCTGATCCTGATGGACATCCAGCTGCCGGAGGTTTCCGGGCTGGAGGTGACCCGCTGGATCAAGGACGATCCGGATCTGAGGAGCATTCCGGTGGTGGCCGTCACCGCATTCGCCATGAAAGGCGACGAGGAGAAAATCCGTCAGGGTGGCTGCGAGGATTATGTGGCAAAGCCCATTTCGGTTGTGAGGTTCCTCGAAACAGTCAAGAAGTTTCTCGGCTGAGTCTGTTTTCTCTGTAGCAATTCTGCAGGAATTTCCTTCCGATGTCCGCGCGTGTCCTTGTCGTTGACGATGTACTGCCGAATGTGAAGCTGCTCGCGGCAAAGCTGACGCGCGAGTACTTCAATGTTCTGACGGCCTTCAACGGACCCGACGCGCTTGAGATGGTGCGGAAGGAATCGCCGGACATCGTCCTCCTCGACGTCATGATGCCGGGCATGGACGGGTTCGAGGTTTGCGAGAAAATCCGCTCCGATCCCGCCACCATGCATATCCCCGTGGTGATGGTCACGGCGCTGTCGGACATCGCCGACCGCGTCCGCGGGCTGGAGGCCGGGGCCGACGATTTCCTGACCAAGCCGGTGAACGACATCGCGCTGTTCGCGCGTGTCCGCTCGCTGGTGCGGCTGAAGATGATGATGGACGAGTGGCGGCTGCGCGAAAGCACGTCCGGCCAGTTCGGCGTCATCGAGCGCAGCGGCACCATGCTGAGCGAATCCTTCGAGCGCGCCAACGTGCTGGTGCTGGAGGATTCCGCCCTCGACCTGGAAAAGGTGACGGAGACGCTTCAGCGCGACCACAACGTGGTGTTCTCCGCCGACACCGGCGCCAAGGCACTGGAACGCGCGCTGGGCATGCCGCTCGATCTGGTGGTGGTCAGCCTGACCCTGCTGAACGAGGACGGTCTGCGGCTCTGTTCGCAGCTTCGCTCGCACGAGCGCACGCGGCAGGTGCCAATCCTGCTGATGGTGGACGATGGCGACCTGGGGCAGGTGGCGAAGGGGCTGGAACTCGGCGCCAACGATTACGTCGTCAAGCCGGTCGACCGGAATGAACTGCTGGCCCGCGCCCGCACCCAGATCCGGCGCAAGCGCTATCAGGAACGTCTGCGCTCCAATTACGAGCAGAGCCTGTCGATGGCGCTGACCGACAGCCTGACCGGCGTCTTCAACCGCCGCTACGTCAACGCCCATCTGCCCCGGCTGCTGGAACGCGCCATCGACAGCCACAAGCCGGTGTCGGTGCTGATGTTCGACATCGACCATTTCAAGGTGGTCAACGACACCTACGGCCACGCCATCGGCGACGAGGTTCTGCGCGAGGTGTCCGCCCGCGCCAGCCGCAACCTGCGGACCTTCGACCTCGTCGCCCGTCTGGGCGGCGAGGAGTTCGTCGTCATCCTGCCGGACACCGACGGGGAAGCCGCGCTGATCGTCGCCGAGCGCCTGCGCTCGCGCATCGCCGACACCCCCTTCACCGTGTCGTCCGACCGTGGCGAGATCAACGTGACGGTGTCCATCGGCATTTCCATCGGCGGCCGGCTGGGCGACACCGCCGAAGGGCTGGTCCGCCGGGCCGACGAGGCGCTGTACGAAGCCAAGCGGTCGGGCCGCAACTGCGTCATCGCCGACGCCCGCGCCGACCAGTTGGAGGGGTAGGGGCGGGGCTTTCGACTCCTCCTCTTGCCGATCCTGCTGCGCCGCACCATCTGGCAAAGCCGTTCGTTTCCACCGGCATCCATGGGGGACCGATGCTCGCCACCGCCAGCGGCGCCATCACCCATCTGGGCAGCAGCAGCCTTCTCGTCCCGCTTTCCGCCCTCTATGCGACCGCGCTGTG
Source organism: Azospirillum oryzae (assembly GCF_008364795.1). Lineage (GTDB taxonomy): Bacteria > Pseudomonadota > Alphaproteobacteria > Azospirillales > Azospirillaceae > Azospirillum > Azospirillum oryzae. Next base: position 836,613 of record NZ_VTTM01000002.1, read on the forward strand.
GCGGCACCATTCGGCGCCGCTTGCGCTGCGCTGGCTGCTCGCCCTGTCGCTGTGCCTGGGCGCCATGGTGGTGCTGAAACTGGTGGGGCATGGCTGTGGTCTGCCCGAGTTCCCGCTGTTCCCGTCGCTGTTCGCCGGCGACCGCTTCGTCAGCCCCAGCGGTCATGCCGCCTTCTCCGCCGTCTTCTACGGGTCGGTGTCGGCGCTGGCGGCGCGCAATGCCCAATCGCGCTGGCTCCGCATCGCGCTGCCGCTGGCGGCGGTGGTGCTGGTGCTGGCCATCGGCGCCTCGCGCGTCGCCGTTTCCGCCCATTCGGGGGCGGAGGTGGTGGCCGGGCTGATGATCGGCGGGCTGTCGTCCTTGCTGTTCCTGTGGAGCAGCCGCAAGGACTCCGCACCGCGCCTGCGTCCTTCCCCCTGGCTGGCGGGGGCGATGGCGCTGGGGTTGGCCCTGCTGCTCCATGCCGGCGATCCGTCCTTCGTCGAGGGGACGATCCGCTGGGCCGCCCATCAGTTGGGCAGCGAGGGCAGCCTGTGCGAACTGGCCGGCCGGGTGTTCCCCGGCAATCGCGGGTAAATCACCAACCGGGGTGAAGCCTGTGGCGTCCTGTGCTATGACGGACGGCCGCGCCCGGTTCCGCCGACGCGGCGCCGTTCGCGTCAATGTTTGAGCCTAGGGCTTGCGCCACACCGCGCAAGATCCTATACCGACGCCCCGTTTCCGTTCCGTTCCGCCCGATTCCATCAGCTTTCTCCTGGTCACCTCGCACCGCATGTCGCTTTTCGATGCCCTGCCGCGTGGCCCTTCGTCGGGTGGCGCCGCCGTCCCCTTCGGTCAGGAGGACCTGACGCGCGTCTTCGATGCCAAGACGCTGCAGCGCGGCCGCACGCTGATGATGACCGGTGCGGTGACGCTGGGTCCTCCCGGCGGTGACCGGATCGAAGCGGAGGTCAGCGATCTCGGCCGCCGGCTGTCGGTGACGGTGACGCCGGCGCAGGGCAAGCGCAGCATCGTGCTCGACCGCAGCTGTACCTGTGGCCGCAACGCCTGCGCCCATATGGCGGCGGCGGCGATGCTGGCGCTGGAAAGCCGGCCGGAATGGCGCCGCGCCTCCCTGTTCGACGTGGCCGACGTGAAGGCGCCACTGGCCCCGCCTCCGCCCCCTGTCCCGGTGACGCCTTCGCCGGCTGCGGCGCCGGCAGCACCGCCACCTGCGCCCACAATACCCAAGCCCCCGCTGACCCTGGTCCGCCCGCCGGTCCCGCCGCCGATCCGCAGCGTGGCGCCGTCTCCTCCTCCACCTCCGGCGCCGAAGCCGGAGCCGGTGCGCAGCCTGCGCTGGACGCTGGAGCCGGGGCAGGGCGACGTCGCCTGCTACATCCTGGTGGAATTCGTGGCGGAGGGATCGGCCGACGCCAGCCCCGCCAGCCCGCGCGACGTGCTGGCCAAGGCGCCGCGCTCTGTCGACGGCGATGCCGACCGTGCCATCGCCCGGCTGCTCGGTGGCGGCGGGACGGAGCGCACCCCCGTCGCCAAGAGCCGGGGGGAGGCGGTGGACCGCCTGCTGCGCCGCCTGCTGTCCACCGGCCGCCTGCGCTGGCGCGACGGCACCCCGCTGGCCGAGGCGCCGGGCCGCACCGTCCGCGCCTTCCGCGACCCCGCCACCCGCAAGCTGCGCCCGACCGGACTGCCGGAACGCAGCGTGCTGGTGAAGGGCCAGTCCTATTGGTGCGTCGACAGCGCCTCCGGCACCGTCTTCCCGGTCGACCTCCAGGTGGTGGAGGTGCCGAAGGCCAAGCCGGTGCAGGCCGCTCCGCCACCGCCGGTACCGTCCAAATCGACCCCGTCCCGCCTGTTCGGTCCGTCGCGCAGTGGTGTGGCGTCGATGCCGCGCATCACCCCGCCGCCGCCGTCCATCTCGTCCTCCAACTTCCGCGACAACGCCATTCCCGGCGTGCGCAGCGGCGCGGCCGACGCGGCGGCCATCGTCGAACGCTCCCCCCGCATCATTGCCCGTCTCGGCCGCGTGGTGACGCCGGCCGACGGGCTGGTCGACGTGCTGCGCCTGTCCTTCGACTATGGCGAACCCGGCCGCGCGGTTGAGATCGAGCCCGACGACCAGCGCCAGTTCGCCCGATACGAGGATGACTTCGGCGACGTCACCTTCGTCCGCCGCGACAAGGCCGACGAACAGGCGGCGCTGGATCGACTGTCGGGGCTCGGCTTCGCCCAGGCGCGGATCGAGCCGCCGAAGGGTGCCTTGAACGCCCGCGGCTCGCGCGTCCACTGGCTGACCGGCCGCGACGTGGAGGAGCGCTGGCAGCATTTCCTCACCAACGAGGTCCCCGCCCTGACCAAGGCCGGCTGGGTCATGGAGGTCGGGGCGGATTTCGGCACCAAGGTGATCGAGCCGGGGGCGGAGGTCGAGGTCGCCGTCCGCGATGCCGGCGACGGCTGGTTCGATCTGGACGTCGGCGTCGAGATCGACGGCGAGCGCCAGCCGCTTCTGCCGATCCTTGCCCGGTTGGTGGAAAAGGGCGGCCTGTCGACCACCCGTGTCATCGACGGCCGGGCCCACATCGTGCTGGACGACGGCAATGTCCTGGCCCTGCCGGCCGAGCGGATCGAGCGGCTGCTGAGCGTCCTGGAAGCGATGCTGGACAGCGGGCGCAGCAGCGGCGACCGGCTGAAGGTGCCGCTGGCCGAGGCCGACTCGTTGCTGGACATCGACGACCTGATCGCCCGGCGTGGCGACGAAACGGCGCAGATCGACGGCTATCTCCAGCGCCTGCGCGCCGACGAGATGCCGGGCGACATGACGCCGCCGCCGGGCTTCAAGGGCGAACTGCGCGATTACCAGCGCGGCGGTCTCGCCTGGATGCAGAGCCTGCGCGCCAACAACGTCGCCGGCATCCTGGCCGACGACATGGGGCTGGGCAAGACCGCCCAGACGCTGGCCCACATCGCGATGGAGGAGCATGAGGGCCGGCTGACCGACCCCTGCCTCGTCGTGGTGCCGACCAGCCTCGTGCCGAACTGGGTGGCGGAGTCGGAGCGCTTCACCCCGAATCTGCGCGTCGTCGTGCTGCATGGCGTCGACCGCCACGGCAAGCTGTCGGAGATCGACCGCGCCCACATCGTCGTGACCACCTATGGCGTGGTGGCGCGCGACGTCGACCTGCTGAAGCGTCTGACTTGGCACATGATCGTGCTGGACGAGGCGCAGGCGATCAAGAACCCCGACGGCAAGGCGACCCGCGCGGTGGCGGCGCTGCCGGCGCGGCACCGGCTCTGCCTGTCCGGCACGCCGGTGGAGAACAATCTGGGCGAACTGTGGAGCCAGTTCGCCTTCCTGATGCCCGGCCTGCTGGGCGACCGCAAGGACTTCGGCAAGCGTTACCGCGTGCCGATCGAGAAGCGCGGCGACAACACCCGCGCCAACCTGCTGATGCGCCGCATCCGCCCCTTCCTGCTCCGCCGCACCAAGGAGGCGGTGGCGAAGGAACTGCCGCCGAAGACCGAGGTGGTGGTGCGCATCGACCTGGAACGCGACCAGCGCGACCTCTACGAGACCATCCGCCTGTCGGTGAACGAAACGGTGCGCGCGGCGCTGGCCGCCAGCGGCAAGGGGCTGGGCCAGAACGCCATCGCGGTGATCGACGCGCTTTTGAAGCTGCGGCAGGTCTGCTGCGACCCGCGCCTGCTGAAATCCATCGCCGCCTTGGGCGGCAAGGCGCGGCCGAGCGCCAAGCTGCACGCCCTGACCGAGATGGTGAAGGAGATGGTGCCGGAAGGCCGCCGCATCCTGATCTTCTCGCAGTTCACCACCATGCTCGACCTCATCAAGCTGGAGCTGGAGAAGGCCCACATCTCCTATGTCGAGCTGACCGGCCGCACGCTCGACCGCGCCGAGCCGGTGAACCGCTTCCAGAACCGGGAGGTTCCGGTCTTCCTCATCAGCCTGAAGGCCGGCGGCCGCGGCCTGAACCTGACCGCCGCCGACACGGTGATCCATTACGATCCCTGGTGGAACCCGGCCGCCGAGGATCAGGCGACCGACCGTGCCTATCGCATCGGCCAGGACAAGCCGGTCTTCGTCTACAAGCTGATCGCCGCCAACACGGTGGAGGAACGCATCCTCGACCTCCAGCGCCGCAAGGGAAGCCTGTCGGCCGCCACCATCGAGGGCAAGGGGCTGGTCAGCGCGCTCGACGGTGGCGACATCGACTATCTGCTCGGCGATGGAGACGGCGACGAGGACTAGGTGCCGACCTCAGTGCGCCCGTTTGCCCGCCAGCAGGCTGGCGACCGCCGCACCGTTCTTGCCGGCGCGCTCGCCGATGGCGGTCAGGGTCTCGCCCGGCGCGGCGTCGATGTTGGCGGCCTTCAGCACCTCCACCGCCTTGTCCGGGGTAAGCCCCAGCGCCGGGGCCGCCGCGTCCAGCGTCGCGCCCGACAGCGCGCCGAACACGGCTCCCGGATTGACGCTGCCGCCGCCGGTGGTGCCGGTCATGCCGGTGAAGGCCACGGATACGACAATGCTGGCGACGAAGGCGGCCTGCGCGGCGTACCGCTTCAGATAGCCGAGGAAAGCCCGCCAGTTCTTCACCAGATGCCAGAGCGCGATGGCGGAAAACGCCATGCTGAGCCATTCGTGGGAGAAGCGCACCAGCCCGGTGTTCCAGTGAAGCAGCAGCATCACGCCGGTCACCGTCGACACGACGAAGGTGACGATGGTGACGGGGGTGACCACGTCGCGGGTCATGGTTTTGGAAATGGTCATGGCAGTCGCCCTTGATCCGGTGTCGTTTCTTGTTGGCCGCCATGATCGCGCGCGACTGTAACTGGACAATATCCGGCGGGATGCTGCTGTGTAACAGTGTGTAACGCGCCGGCCGGCATGCTATCGGCCGCTTCGCCCTTCATTGTCTGCGATGTGTTTGGGGAATGTCATGGCCTCGATTCAGGAAGCCTTGCGGGTCGCCGTCGACCATCACGGGGCCGGGCGGTTGCGGGAGGCGGAGATCCTCTATGGCCGCATCCTCGGTGCCGCTCCCGGGACCCATGCCGCGTCCCATCTGCTGGGAATGCTGATGGCGCAGACCGGCCGGCTGGAGGACGCGGCGCCGCGCATCGCCGCGGCGATGCGCGCCCGACCGGACATCGCCGATTACCACCGCGACCTCGGCAAGGTCCATCAGGCGCTGGGCCACCCGGCGGAGGCCATGGCCAGCCTGCGCCGCGCCGCCGCCCTGCAGCCCGACGACGCGGCAGTCCTGGCTCTCCTTGGCGTCGCGGCGCAGATGATGTGCGACACCGACACCGCCATCGACGAGCTGCGCCGGGCGCTGGCGCTCGAACCGCGCGACGGCGAGACCCGGCAAAGGCTGGGCCTGCTGCTGGAACTGCGCGGAATCCACCACCTGGAACAGGGCCGGACAGAGGCGGCGGTCGCCGACCTGTCGCGCTTGGTTGCCGTGGAACAGCCTACGGCGGAGCGGCTGTTCCAGCTCGGCAACGCCTTCTCCCACGCCGGACGGGCGGACGATGCGCTGGCCCGCTATCGGCGGGCGCTGGCGTTACAGCCCGACCATGTCGGGGCGGTCTTCAACCTCGGCATCCTGACCCGGCAAGCGGCGGGCCTGGAACTGGCGGCGCTGGAGCAGGCGGCGACGAGCCTGGACCGGGCGGTGACGCTGGCGCCCGATTTCCTCGACGCGCGCGAGAACCTCGCCATCCTTCTGTTCCAGACCTACCGGGAAGCCGAATCGCTGACCGAGATCGACACGCTTCTGACGCAGAAGACACAACGCGCGGCGCAGGAAGGCGCGGCGCTCGCCCTGCCGCCGCTTCGCGACCGCCCGTCCGCTCCGGAGAGGCGCATTCGCGATGTCGTCGCCTTCAGCCTGTGGGGGCAGGCCGAGATCTACCAGCGCGGGGCGCTGGAGAATGCCCGGCTGGTGCGGTCGGTCTATCCCGGCTGGACCTGCCGGATTTACCACGACGACAGCGTGCCGCCGGAGATCCTGGCGGAGTTGGACGCGCTGGGCGCGGAACGGGTGGTCATGCCGCCCGGCAGCGGTCCGGTCAGCGGCCTCTACTGGCGCTTTCTCGCCTCCGACGATCCGACCGTCCGGCGCTTCGTCTGCCGTGACTGCGATTCGCGGGTCGGCCCGCGCGAGCGGGCGGCGGTGGAGGCGTGGATCGCGTCCGGCAAGCCCTTCCACGTCATGCGCGACCATCCTCTGCACAGCGAACTGATGCTGGCCGGCATGTGGGGCGGGGTCGCCGGCCTGCTGCCGCCGCTGGCGCCGCTGATCGACCGCTTCGCCGCGGTGGAAGCCGACCGCTGGCAGGACCAGCGCTTCCTCCGCTCCCACCTGTGGCCGCTGATCGCCGATGCCTGTCTGGTCCATGACAGCCACCAGCCCCGCCATGGCGTCCCGTTCCCCGCCCATTCCGGCGACCCGGCGGAGCATGCCGTCGGTCGGCGCATCGTGTGATCCGGCCCCAATCCTGTCGCCCCAATCCTGTCCCCGCAATCCTATCCAAGACGACCGTCACGCCCGCCTGTTAGACTGCGGCATGGACCAGCAATCAGCACTCACCCGAACTCCGGTCAGCGGCGGCGATTTCGCCCGGCTGTGGCGGGAAGCGCGCTTCGACGGCATGGAATGCCTAAACGCCCGCTTCCAGCGCCACAGCTATGCCCCGCACACGCACGAGACCTATGTGGTCGGAGTCATCACCGCCGGGACAGAGTTGTACCGCTGCCGCGGCACCGAGCGGATGGCGCGGGCCGGACAGGTCGTGGTTCTGGATCCGGAGGTTCTGCATGACGGCCGTCCGGCCGAGGACGGCTATGCCTACCGCATGTTCTACCCGTCGGTGGCGCTGTTCGAACAGGCGATGGCCGATGCGCTGGGCCAGCCCGTCGCCCCCCATTTCGCCGCCACCGAACTGGACGACCCGGAGTTGTTCCAGGCCCTGCGCGGCCTGCACCATGGGCTGGAGGGGCCGTACCGTGAGCCGCTGCGCACCGACACCGATGCGCTGCGCGCCTTCACCGCGCTGGCTCTGCGCCATGGCGACCTGACCGCCCGCCCGCGCGATGCCGGGCAGGAGCCGGTGGCCGTCCGCCGCGCGCGGGAGTATCTGGATGCCCACCTCGACAGCCCGGTGGAACTGGCCGATCTGGCCGAGGCGGCGGGGCTCAGCCGCTTCCACCTGCTGCGCGTCTTCCGCGCGGCGGTGGGCACCACACCGCACGGCTATTTGACCGACCGCCGCGTCGCCCAGGCCAAGCGGCTGCTTGTCGGGCCGCTTGCCTTGGCCGAAGTGGCGCTGGCCTGCGGCTTCTGCGATCAGGCGCATTTCAACCGCGTTTTCAAGGGCCGGGTCGGCGTCTCCCCCGGCCAATACCGGCGCGGCAGCAATCCCATCCAAGACGCCCCCGCCGCGGCCGCCTAGTTTCCCGCACATGAGCATGGACAGCATCACCATCCCGGCATCCCCGCGGCAGGAGTTCGCGGCGGGCGTCGTCCATTGCCTGCCCATCGTGGCGGGTGCGGTTCCCTTCGGCTTCCTGCTGGGCAGTCTCGCCGCCAAGGCCGGGCTGTCCGCGCTGGACATGGGGCTGATGAGCGCGCTGGTCTTCGCCGGCAGCTCCCAGTTCGTCGCCGTCGAGCTTCTGGACAAAAATGGGAGTGGGGGCACCGCCGGGCTGGCGGTGGTCGGCGCTATCCTGCTGGTCAACCTGCGCCACCTGCTGATGGGGGCGACGCTGGAGCCGCGCTTTCGCGGCGTTCCGCGTGGGCGGGCCGGGCTGGCGCTGTTCTTCATGACTGACGAGCAATGGGCGCTGGCCTTGCGCCGAGGCCCTGAGCTGACGCTGGCCTATTGGTACGGCGTGGCGGTGACGCTCTATCTGGCGTGGCTCACCAGCACGGTGGCCGGAACGCTGGCCGGTGCGCTGATCGCCGACCCCGCCGCCTGGGGGCTGGATTTCACCTTCATCGCCGTCTTCCTGTGCCTGCTGGCCGGGTTCTGGCGCGGAGCGGGTTCGCTGCCGCCCTGGCTGGCCAGCGCCGCCGCCGCGCTGGCCGTGCATGCGCTGTCCTCCGGAGGGACCTGGCACATTCTGGCGGGTGCGCTGGCCGGCGGAGCGGTCGCCGCAATACAGGCCAAAGGGCAGGGGAGGGCGCGCGATGCTTGAGTCGCTGCACCTGGACTGGAGCGTCTTCGCCATCGTGCTGGGCGGGGCGCTGGTCACCTGGATGACGCGGATCGGCGGGCCGTGGCTGATCGCGCGGATCCGGCCCGGCCGGGCGGCGAGCGCGGCGCTGGAGGCGACGCCGGGCGCCGTCCTGGTCGCCCTGGTGGCGCCCGCCGCCCTGTCGCGCCCGTCCGACGCGCTGGCCGCCGCCTTCGTCTGCCTGATCGCCCGGCGCGTGCCGATGGTGGTCGCGGTGGTAGCCGGCGTGGTCGCCGTCGTTCTGCTGCGCCGCCTGCTGTAGCCACAGCTGAAGTCATTGTTGCAAACTGCCGTCTGGTGAAGCGCGTGGGGGATGCCTATAAGTCGGGAATGACCGACCCGATCTCCGCCCCCTCCGCGCCCGCATCCACCCCGGCTGCATTCGACCCGCACGCCCTGCCGCCGCTGCGCGACGTGATCGCGCGCTTCGGGCTGGATGCGCGCAAGTCGCTGGGACAGAACTTCCTGCTCGACCTGAACCTGACGGGGCGGATCGCGCGCTCGGCCAACCTGCCGGCCGGCACCACCGCCATCGAGGTCGGTCCCGGCCCCGGCGGCCTGACCCGCGCGCTGCTGGCGACCAACGCGGTGAAGGTCATCGCCATCGAACGCGACCGCCGCTTCATCGAGGCGCTGCAGGACGTCATCGAGGCGTCGCAGGGCCGCCTGAGCATCGTCGAGGCCGACGCCCTGACGGTCGACCCGGAAGACCTCGCCCCCGCCCCACGCGCCATCGTTGCCAACCTGCCCTACAATGTCGCGACCCCGCTTCTGCTCGGCTGGCTGGCACGGATCGAGGCCTATGTCAGCCTGACCCTGATGTTCCAGAAGGAGGTCGCCGACCGGCTGGTGGCGAAGCCGGGCAGCAAGGCCTATGGCCGGCTGTCGGTCATCACCCAATGGCGCTCCGACGCCCGCGTGCTGTTCAACCTGCCGCCGCGCGCCTTCACCCCGCCGCCGAAGGTCGAATCGACGGTGGTCCACCTGACCCCGCGGGCCAGCCCGGAACCGGCCGACTGGCGCGCGCTGGAACAGGTCACCGCCGCCGCCTTCGGCCAGCGCCGCAAGATGCTGCGCCAGAGCCTGAAGTCGCTGGGCAACGCCGAAGCCCTGCTGGACGAGACCGGCATCGCCCCGACCGCCCGCGCGGAGGAGATCGACGTCGCCGGCTTCGCCGCACTCGCCCGTGCTTTCCGCGCCCGCACTCCGGTGGAGCCGCCTTCGGAGGGGGGCGCATGATCCGGGTCAATCCCCGCATCAGCCTGGATGAAAGCGAGTTGCAGGAGGAGTTCATCCGCGCCTCCGGCCCCGGCGGCCAGCACGTCAACATGTTCTGGCCGATATCACCCTTTCCTCGGCGGGGGCCTGCATGATCCGCGTCACCCATCGGATCTCCCTGGACGAAAGCGAACTCCAGGAGGAATTCGTCCGGGCCTCGGGTCCCGGAGGGCAGCATGTCAACAAGACAGACTCGGCTGTCCAACTCCGCTTCGACGTGGCAGCATCGCCAAACCTTCCGCCAGATGTGAAGGCCCGGTTGGCCAAACTGGCTGGTTCCCGCGTAACTCAGAACGGGGTTCTGCTCATCCAGGCCGACCGCTACCGTTCACAGCGACGGAATCGTGATGATGCTTTGGAGAGGTTGATCGACCTGATCCGCGAGGCAGCCGCTCCCCCGCCACCGCCCCGCAGACCAACCAAGCCAACCTACGGGTCGCAACAGCGGCGACTCGAAGGAAAGACAAAGCGGTCCGCGACCAAGCGGCTTCGGGGCGGGCCGGTCGAAGACTGACCCGTCCCCTCTCGTGCCCTCAAACTATAGGTCAGACCGGTGCCGCAGCCTTGGCCTTGTCGTAGGTCGCCGCGGTTACCCTGAGCCGCTCGGCATACGTGTAGATGTCGTCCAGGCTTTCGATCTTGACCTTCTCCTCCTGTTTGTCCGTGAACAGGCCGAGGTATTTGACCGACTTGCTGTTGAAATACAGGCGGACCAGTGGTTTCCGGTTGTTGTCGTCCAGCAGGATGGCACAATAGCTCTTGGTATCTCGCATGACGACCCGGTCGGCCTTCACTTCGGATCGGACGATTGCCTTCACAATGTGAAAGCCCTCGATTTCCTCCTCGGTCGTGACGATTTCTTCCTCTTGGCCGTCAACGGTCGATGGTGGGGCCGTCGGGGCGGCTGTAGGAATCGACACCGTCAGACCCGCCGCGGCACCGCTGGTGACCTCCAGGGCCGTCACCAGCCGGTCGCTGACCCGATCCCGAATCGCGTCCTTGAACGCCGTTGCCACCAGCGGGGCAAAGTCGGCCTTCACTTTCGCGGTGATGTTCCCCTCGAAGACGCGGCTGACCAGCAAGCGGATCATTTCGTCCGATGGGTTGTCGAATTCCTTCAACAATTCGGCCTTGATCGCCGAAGAGTACTTGAGATTGCTCGCGGTGGACAGGATGGCCGCAACGTCGAAAGCGTCGGACGTAAACTTCTGGAGTTCTCCCACGTCGTCGGATCGGTGGTCCAGCATGCTGAACCGGAAGAATGGCCTCTGGTCCATCTTGTTGGGCTCGTCCAGGTCGGTATAGAACCAGTACTCGATTCCGTTCGTCAGTATAGCGAAGCGAGCCTCGGTGACGTGGAAGTACCGGTACAACTGCGACATCTGGGTTTGCCCCAGATTGACGCCGCACCCCTTGCACTCGATCAGGATCGCGATCTTGTCGTTGACCTTGATAGCATAGTCAACTTTTTCCCCTTTTTTCAGACCAACATCGGCGGTGAATTCTGGAACGACCACATGCGGGTCGAATACGTCGTAGCCGAGGGATTGCAAAAAGGGCATCACGAACGCCGTCTTGGCCGCTTCCTCCGTCTGCACGGATGCCCGCTGCTTTTCAATGCGGGCGGCGAGAGCCTTGACCTTTTCGATGAGTTCCATTGCCCGATTCCATCCGGTGCGTTGTGCAACCCCTTCATGGTCTATCGGACAATGTTAACACTAGGTGAAGCCATCCTTCTAAGGTTGCATACACCAATATGCAATATCGACGGTGAGTGGTGTCGGCGGGGAAGCGGATGCAGGGGCAGCAAACGCCAGGATGTTGCTCGAAACTGAAGCGACGATGCTTGAGTTGCTGCTCGGTAGCTTCTCGTTCCGCGACGGTCCGAAGGGCCACGACGCCCTGATGGCGGCGAGCACCACAGCCGCCGAGCGGCTGAAGCAGGTCAACGCCCTGCTGCGAAAATGAAGGCGGACCAGCCATGACTTCCTTCAGAATCATCACCAGCCGGTCTAGCCGGGCCGAACTGCCCCGCTTCCGGCAAGCCCTGCTGGGTCTCGGCACTCCGCTCCTGGCCGGCGACCGAACCCCGGCGTGATCACCGGGACTATGCCGCTTGATCAAGCCCTGGTGACCGTTCTGGCGGGATTCCCCAAAAGGTCAGTCGATGAGGTCGCGGGCGGGTTGGCCGCATACCGGCGACGAGTGGTTGGCGTCGGCGAGGTCGCCGAGGCTAGCGGGCTGCTCCGTTCAGAAAAATCCATCGACGCCCAATCAGGAAATTTGACACGTGGATTTTCAATGACTTAGCGGAAACCGTAAATATTGAACGGCGATGTTGGGCTTCGGCAGGATCGGCTTCGACAAACCGAACAGGTAATCGCCCTACACATCCCGCGAGGCTGACTTCAGCCTCGCCACACCTCAAAGCCGGAGCAATGTTATGGAGAACCGACTGACCGCCGATATGCAGGTCGCCCTCGATGCCAGCACCGCCGCCCTCCTGCTGGCGGGGACCAAGCGGGCTGACCTCCGGAGCCGAGTGATCGGGCACCTCGGGCGTCAAGGAATCCTTGATCTGCTGGCTGGCGACACCCTCCAGCACGGCATTGGGGATATGTTGGTCGAGACGTTCCTCGACCGGCTGGAGGGTCCCAGCCCAGCGGCGGTGCGGGCCGCCCCGGCTGCGGTGCCGGAGGAAGCGGTAGAAGTCGAGAAAGCCCTGGAGGCCGATGAAATCGTGGAGGTCCAAGAAACCGTGGTGGCCCCGCCTGCCCCGCATACCTTCCTGACCTCGTTGGCCTCCGACGCCATTCCGGCCTACTACGATGCCATGGCTGCGGCCAATAGGATCAGGCAGTCCGTCGGTCAGCAGCCACGAGCGGCAGGAGCCCGGCGAGAGTGGTCGCGGCAGTTGGAAAAGGAGATCACCGACGAACTCCGGAAGCTCCGAGCCATGTATGGCCCCGACCCTCGCTCGACCAACACGAGGTTCAGGAATCTGTGCGATCTGATCGAAGGGAAGACGCGGGGGAAAATTGACCGAGCGGCGGTCAAGTCTATGGCTGACACCCCTCCGGTGACGGATTCTCCCTGACCGAGGCGGTGGGTGGCACCCGGACAGGTTTGGAAGCATGCCCCGGACATGGTCCCCTTCACACCGGTGTTGGCGGGCTGCCGCGGCGATGTCGCGGGAGACCTCACAGTCTCTCCATGATCGCCTGGAGCCAGCAGCAATTGTCCCGGCAGTGGGTCGGCCTGGGCGTGCAATTGGCTTCGCTGCCGCTCCGGTCGCCCACTTCACAGCCCCCGTACCCATCGCGACTGACTGGGAACGGATGAGGCTCCAGGCTGGTCTCGACGGTGCCCACCAGCAACGACATAGCGGCGATTGGTCGCCTTGGCCATCCAGGCAGCGGTGGAAGCGGTGTTGGCCCCATAATGGTGGTGTGGGCCGGCCGGCGTCCCGGCCGATGACGATTCTTCCCCACCAGAGGGAATGGAAATGTTGTCCCTAGAGCTTCCAAATCTTCCCCGGCCGTCCGGGAATTTTGACCCCGTCGTGCATGATCTCATACCCTCCTGGATAAATAAGGCTATGGGCGGGTCGCAAGCTATGCCCTGGGACGTACAGGATAGAATTCGGGCACTACAGCGGTAGTGCGACAGTTTTCCTGCGTGCGTCCCAAAACAACCGCAGCGGCCCGCCGGGATTGCGACCCCCGGCGGGTTTTCTTTTTGGGATGCATGACATGGAAGACAAAACGGAGAACAAGAACGACGTTGTCGCAGTGCTGGACGACTTCCGGGGCCGGATGACCGCGAGGGACCGCAAAGATCCCGGCATGGCCCAGGTGATCCTTGGGAGCTTCACGATGGCCCGGTTGACGACCGACGAACTGGATGCGGTCATGAAGTTCCTGGTGGACGAGTTGGGTCTGACGCGATCCGAGGTCGGGGTGAAGATCAAGCGGGCACGGGTCGTGGAGGCCCTGGGGACTTACCCCCGCGACCTGGAGGGCTACGTGGACGCCTACAGCCGCCGGCACGATGTACGGCCGACCCTGGGGAACTGGGTGCGGGTCTCCCCGCGGGCCGGGACCAAGCTGGACATGCACGGTAGCCGGTTCGACATCATGACGGCGGAGAAGCTGGCCCAGTACCCGGAGGATTCGGAGGTGCTGGCGTTCCACGCGACCCTGGCCCCGACGATCATTGACGAACGCCGACTGGTTGACCGGCTGAAAATGTTCGCGGAGGATTTCGGCCTGGGCTACAGCGAGGCCGGTATCGACCGGGCCTGGGCCGAATGGGTCGCAAACTACCGGACACAGACGCTGTACTGGCTCGGGCACAAGCTGGGGGTCGACCTGCGGGGCACCGAGGAAGAGGCCCAGATCCAATTGGAGTGGGACCGGTTCCTGGCCGCCATCTTGCCGGAACAGCCGGCGGCCATCGCCGACGGCGGGGACAACGCGGATCAGTCCCCGGAAGTGGTCCGAGCGGTGCTGGGCCATTTCATCTGGCAGGTGCGGCGGAAAGTCTGCGGGATCCCGGTGGACCACCACATGATGCCCGTGTTCATCGGCCCCCAGGGTGGGGGCAAGTCGGAGATGGTCAAGCGGTTGCTGTCGCCGCTGGCCGAGGTCCGGGCCTGGGTAGACTCGGACTTCGCCAAGCTGACCGACGACCGGAACACGGAATTGCTCGGGAACATCCCGGTCCACTTCCTGGACGAGATGTCGTACGCTTCCAAGTCCGACATTGAGGTCACGAAGCGGAAGATTTCGGCCGAGGACGTGACGTACCGCCCCCTCTATGGGAATACTCAGCGAACGATCCGGAATATTGCAACGTTCATTGGGTGCTCCAATCAGGAGTTGGGGCATTCGGTCGTGGACACCACGGGCAACCGCCGATTCTTCCCGATCCGGGTCAAGGCCCGGTTGGACTGGAACGCAGTGAATTCGGTCAACTGGCTGTTGCTGTGGTGGTCGGTCGATATCGCGGCCCAGAGCCCCATCAAGGCCGTCCTGGATCGGGTGCGGGGCGTCCAGGAAGCGAACCGGACCCGGTCCCAGGTCGAGGAATGGTTGGATGCAGAATGGGCCGACCTCATGACCACCGATCACGTCACGGCATGGACTCCGGCATCCAAGCTCTACCCGCTGTTCCGGGATTTCGCCCAAATAGCGTTCCGGAATCCCCTCGAACTCAAGGATTTCCGCAACGAGATGCGGCGGCTGGCCGGTCTCCCGAACGGCCGCGTTTATCACGCCATTTGGACCGGCGGGAATCATGTCTTCCGCTTGGGTCAAGCCGACATGGCCAGCGGCAAGCCGAAACTTGGATTGGTTCAGGGTTGCAAACCCTGAAACCCGAGTTCCGGCCCGCCGCGGGTCTGATTTTGGAGTTCCGTGGCCCCGCCGTCGGGCGGCGGCGGGAGCAGAAAGGAACGGGTGAGGCCCCGACCTGAGGCCAAACCCTGATTTGATTCAGAGTTGACGGACAGATCAGGGTTGAGTTCAGAGCGGTGAAATTCTTGCTATTCCTAGGTTTTTTTTCCTCTTTGCTCTGAAACTCTGATTTGGCCTGAAAAGTAGACGGAAAGAAAAACGGAGAGAGGTAAAAGGGGGGTTGGACCCAAGCGTCAGAGTTTCAGGATTCGACCAAGCCGGGCCTGTGCTTTCCCAGTGTTCTCCACCCTGCCGTTCTGCCATCCCGTACTGAGCCCGAGGCCAGCCTGCCCCCTGAGCCGTTCCTGGTCCCGACCTGGGCCGTACCCCCGATCCGCTCTTCCCGTCCGCCGACGGACCAAGGCCGATGGATGGAGCAGTCATAGGATGATGGCGAAGTCGCGGGACGGGGTGATTGCTCCGGTTCACCGAGATTGCTGGGGCTCACCGAGGGGGACATGACCGAACCCGCTCGCGGCTTTGGGGGTATTGATCACGCGGAGCCCCAACTGCTGTTCTGGGCCGTTTCCGGACAAGGCTCGCCCCTTGTACAACTGCCGTTATGCCGTCGCTCCCGACCGATCCCAGAGGAAGTTCATGAATACCCAGACCGCAATTGTCGTGTCGGCCGCCATCCTGGGCGGCTCCGTCCTGTATGGACTTGCCGGCCGCCCACCATCCAACGTCGGTCAGTTCCAGATGGTCAAGGCCGGGGACACATCGGTTTGGGTCTTGGATTCGGCAACCGGCTCCCTTCAGGTCTGCGGGTACTCCACCCATACCCCCACGGCGGAGAGGCCGGCCATCAAACGCTGTTTCATGGTCGAACGGGATCGGTACCTGACCGATGCGGAGGTGGGGATCACGCCGCCTGAACCGCCAAGAGGGAAATAGGGCCTGTGCTGTTCTGGATCCGTGCGGCCCAGGCCCACCATTCCTACTTGGTTTTGACGACCCGGCGGTTAACCGACCACACGCCGCCCATGCATCCCAGCTTACCCCCATCAACCACGACGGGGAGACCCGGCCGGCAGATCAGACCCGCCACATCGGCAGCGGAAAAGATTCCGAGGTTCACGGACACCCAGCTTTCCGACCCGCATTGTTCCAATGCATCGGAAAGCTTGGGCTGAAGATCCATCAAGTTGGAGGCGTCCTGAATCACCTCGCAGACGGGACGCTGAACTTTCGATTGCGGCGGTCCCAGTTGAGCCTGGGCCGGACCGGACAGCAGAGCCACCAGAGCAGCCCAGACGATTACCACGCGGTTCATGGTCAATTCCTCATCATGCCGGACTGGGCCGGCGGATCAGGTTGTATTGCACAATCGACCACCGATGCACTACAACGTCATAACGGACGCGGTCAGGATGGCCTTACAGTTGCACGGCCGAGCGTATCTTCTGGTCCTTTTCCGGGCACCCGCCGGACCTGATCCACGACCACGTGGAACCCCAGCATGGCAGCCAATCCCCTCTCGACCGCGACCCGAACTACCAAGCAGAACCTCCTGGCCGTGGCCTCGGTGGTGATCCTGGTCAAGGTGTTCGATGTCTCCGTGGAGCGATCGCCGTCGGCGGGGTGGCCCTGACGTTCGACTGGGGGCGTGATGTTCGCCCTGGGGCGGTCGGGGCTGAACGCTGTCGGCCGCAAGCTGCCGGAGGTCGCCAATGTCCGGAAAGTTGTCGTTCAGGGAGCGACCCGAACAACAGGAAAGCAGCGGGGTCAGAAGCCCAGCCCCATCCGGTTCCACCGTTCGCGTCGTCCTGCGGCTCGGCGGGGCGGTCGATCACCCCGTCACCCTGATCCAGACCTTGGCCCGCTGCGGGCTGGTGCTCCGCAAAGCCCACGGGGTCGTCACCCGGCTGGTCGCCGGGGAGAAGCTGCCTGTCCTGCTCGCGGACGCTCCGGAGCCAGCCGAGGTGATCTCCACGCTGGAGCGGCTGGGTGTCGCGGTGGGCTTCCCGCATCCGCCGGTCTCCATCGACGTGAAGGCGATCCGGGCCAAACTCGGGTTGATCCAAAGGAAGTTCGCGGCTCGGTTCCGCTTCAATGTCGATTCGGTGCAGAATTGGGAGCAGAGCCGGTATGTCCCCGATCCGCCGACTCGGATCCTCCTGAAGGTCATTGAACAGCACCCCGAGGCCGTCGAGGATGTGCTGGGGTCGAGAGTCGCCGACGATATGGTGGTGGCGGGCCGGCCTCGACTCGAGCTAGCCGCCGAGCCGATGGGCTGGTATGGCCGTCCAGGCGTCGGCGAGGATACCGGACGCTTCAATTCCGGACGAGTCCCTCGGGAGCCAGCCGCATTGCCGCAACTGCACTGGCGGCGGCGAGCCACATCAGGACGATCACAGCGGCTCCGATGACGGTCCTGGGCCTCGGGCCTGGCAGTCGGGCTTCCGCATCCTATCGCAGTTCGGTCATGACCCCCGCGAGGATCATCCGCACGGTCACCAGAATGGCGGCCGGCACGATGATGAGGTCGTCGAGGAGCCGAGCACCGGGATGAAGTCCGGGATCAGGTCGATGGGGCTGAGGGCGTAGGCGGCAGTCGCCACCGCCATGGCTGGTGTACCAGGGCATCGGCCTGAGCGACACCGGCCCCATCTCAACGTCAAACATCCCGGCATTGGTGCTGAATATCGTCAGGAGGACGCGGCGGTCCGAGGCGGTTACAGGTATCGGTTCCATGAGAGGCTGGTCTCAGGAGCAGGAAGGTTACGATGTCCAACCACGCCCTTTTGGCGATGACGCCGGCCGAGTTTCTCGCCCACGTCGGACCGCTGACAGCCGGTCCTGATGCCTTGCGGACGCGGCGTGTTCTGCGGTGAATGGCTGAAGCGGTCACCAATCGACCGTGGCAGTCTCAATACCCGAATGGGGTGGGAGTTGGCCATGGCGGATCAAGAGCTCCTTCACCAAGGCCGTGTCGGCATGCTGCCAATGGACAGCAACCCAATTGTGCAGCTTGCCGCCGATGGAGCCGATCTCCTCGTGAACGCGGACGGTCAGTACACAGCCGTCGGGAACGGGCTCCTCGTTGATCGTCCCGCCGTCGAGGCGTTCGGTGCCGTGATGCCACCCCGCTGGGGTGAGATGGTAATCGAACCACTCTTTGCTCAAAGCCACCATGACCCCCGTTTTTCCATAGGAAAATCAGCCGCCGTTGTTCCGGTTCGCGAGAGTTCCCGTTCCCTTGTCGAAGCGACCATGTTGTTTGATTAGGTCCTTCTCAAGTTTCTGCATCATCTTCTTGTTGCTGAAGCAGTCTTTGGCAAAGATACCGACCTCCATGCCGGTCGACCGGATTTCCGAGATCCACTGATTGAGTTGCCCGTTATGACTGGGAAGGAGATACTTCTCGTTTGACGCCATGTTGTAGTAGCTGCGGGCTCGTCGTCCTCGACCGCGGCCAACATAGATTGTGTCGTTGGTTCTGGGGTCCACCAGCCAATAGACGTAGAATGGTCCCGTGATGTAACTGAACGGACATTTCGGGGCGGCTGGCTTTACTCCGAGCGAGCTTTTCTTTCTGACCATCCCTCGTCCTTTTACACGATTGTCTTTTCAACATCGACCCCGCACGGCCGTGTCGCCGAAGAAAAAGGGGCGGCAACATGTTGCCGCCCCCGCCTACTACTTGAGCAATTCGATCGCCAGTTGCCCGATACCGATCAGCAGCGAGAACACGGCGATCATGCGGTCGTAGTCCATGCGGGACACCCTCTGTCGTTGCACGGAGAAGGTCCGGTGGACGTTTCGGTTGCTGCTCAAGAGGCAAGCTGATAGTAAGAAGTTTGTGTGATTTAGTCAATCCCTAATAGCGATAGATGGCTATTGATCCCTGAATTGGATAATAAGAAGCAGGGTGATCGCCAAAGCGGTGGGCGGTACATTCCTGCTTTCTAGCGGTTCCGTAGCCACATTAAGCATGTGGCATCCTGATGCAGGTGTATCCGTGGGTGCATATAATAGGGTCAAGCATATGCTCTGGCAGCCCGCCTCCAGCGACCTGACGGGGTGGCAGATAACCGCCTGATAAGGCAAGGGTCTCTGAACGGTGGCGTCACTCACTCAGGTCACGCCGCTGTTTCCGCTTCTCAGACGGCCCAGCGGACAAGGCACGAGGATGAGCGGAGTGACATAGGTCGCCGGTTACAGCAGGATGCCAAGCCGGCCGTCGTAACCTCCCGCCCATCGCATGATGCCGCAGGCCGTATCGTCGGCGAGTCCGGCGTCCAGGACATCCTGCTTCTTCGATAGCGGGATCTGGACAATGTATTGCTGGCACTGGCGGAAGGCTACCCGGCTCGACTCCTTCAGAAGCTTTGCTAGGGCAGCGTGCCCCCTCCCTTCCCAGTCGATGCACACAGCGACCTGATCGTCCGGGATCAAGCGGTACCGCTCGGCGACTTCGGAGAAGTCCAGCTTCCGCCGCAAATCCTGGATTCCGCGGGCATCGGTGCCGAATTCGATCAGTGCCCCGTAGTACCGCCGCATGAAATCGGGGTCGGACAAATCCAGCCCCATATCCTCGCCGTCCCGCCCAACCAGCCGAGGTGCATTAGGGAGGAGCCTCAGAAGAATGTTGGCGGCCTGCGTGTATTCGCCGGGAGGGAGTTTGCCGCCCTCCAGGTGGAACACTGCCAGCGTTCCGAGCACAGGATTCCCCGCCTCCTTCAGCATGCCGTTCCGGTTCACGCGGCCCGCGGTCTGGACGATGCTTCCCAGCGGCCCGAACGCCCTTGCCCCCCAGGGAAAGTCGAGATCGACACCAGCCTCAATCACCTGGGTTGAAACGAGGTGGATTGGGGCTTTTGCGTCAAGGCAGGCTGCGACCGTGGCGATCACCTGCTTGCGGTGGGCAGGGCAGAGGGAGGAGGACAGGTAGTAGAGGCTTTCCACTTTCCCCGGCTGGTCAGCCATGATGTCGAAGATCGCGGTGGCATCCCGCCGAGTGTTCGTCACGACCAGCGACTGGGGCCGCTGTAAAGTCATCCCGGCGATATCGCCGACCGTTAGCGGGACCGAAGGCGTGCCCAGCAGGTCATAACGGACCCGTCGCAACTCTTTCGTCAGGTGATGCGGCCGTTTCGTGATCTCCCGGACCGGCATGCCCCTGAGAGACGGCATCTTCGCCTCGTAGGGGGGCTGTGTTGCCGTTGAGAACAGGACGATGCAGCCGCAGTCCTCCACCAGGGAGTGAAGCACGTCCATCGTCGTGTCCAACAGTCCAACGGGCAACGCCTGAACCTCGTCCAGCACGATGACGGAACGAGCCATGTTGTGGAGCTTCCGCATGCGGCCCGGCCGGTTCGCCAAAAGGCTCTCGAACAACTGCACGAAGGTCGTGATGACCACGGGGGCGTCCCAGTTCTCCTCCGCCAGCCGGTAGGCGGTCCGTCCCTGCCACTCGTCGTCCCCCAGGTCGGCCGTGCTGTGGTGTTCCAGAACTGCCAGCGGCGAACCGCCGGCTTCCAGGATCTCCTTCAGCGTCTGGGCCGTCTGGTCGATGATCGAGGTGAACGGCAGAGCGATGATGATCCGCCGGAATCCGTGGTCGAGTACGCACTGCGACGCAAAGGCCATGTACGCCCGCGTCTTGCCGCTGCCGGTCGGAGCCTCCATCCGGTAAAGTCCGGCTTCACCCGCCGCGTCAACGGCATTCCGGTGAAGTTCCACACGGGCATCCGCTACCACCCGCGACACGCGGCCCTCCTGAACCATCGGCTCGACGCGGGCCAGAAGCTCCTGCTGATTCTGCCCGAACCGTTCCGCGACCTCGCGGATGCTCATCCAGTTCGACCGAAGCCCTTTGGCATGGGGCCTGAAGTGGTTCTCGGTGTCGAGCCGGTCGGCGTCAAACGCGGCCGACGACACCATGCGGATGAACATGTCCCTGCGGGTGCCCTCCAATGGCGGGAAGAATGGCAGCCGGGTTGGCAGCAAACCGGTGGCCTTCAGGAACCTCAAGGCCGCCACTGCTGCTTCGGCAGCTTCAGGACTCGTCCGGAGGCCTTCCAGCCTCTGAACGCAGGTCGAAGCCGCTCCGAGACCAGCGTGGTGCCCTTCCACCGGCAGCAGCACCTCATAGAGCGAAAAGGCCCTCTCCGCGTGCAGAGACGCCACCGCCTTGGATACCCCTTGGCGGGCTCCCATCATGGCAAGCAAGACCCATTCCCAGGAGGCAACTGCCGATGGTCCAGCATGGATTGTTCGGACTGGCGTCGTCCCGGCATCAATGGCAGCCAGGTACCGCTGAAAGGCTTCAGATGCCTTAGCGGCGTCGTGGAAGATGGCGATTAGCCCGGCGACCAGCGACGCGATCTCGGCCCCACGACCGTCCGACCTTCGGAAGTGAAGCCATTTCGCGAACTCAGCAGCGGTCAACTGTACGGATGAGAGGTGGTCGGCGAGATAGTGCTCGCCGCCGCGATGGTTACGACTGTGCCCGCGGGCAAGCGTGATCGGGTCATCAACCATGGACGCGGCTCTTATCGAGGTATAAATTCAGGTGAAAGTAGTAACACATTACGGGATGATCGTGATGCGTGATGATGATCGCTGGGACTTCGAGGTGCGGGTGAAGGGGCAACGGGCTTGCTTCACGATGCCGATGTTCGGAGTCGAGCGACGCACCTATCCCTTTCCGACCCCGAGTGCCATGCGGGGCCTGTTGGAGGCGGTCTTCTGGCGACCAGAGTTCCGATACGAAATCTCTCGTGTTGGCATCGTCAAGCCGGGCCAGGAGCAGGCGATCACGCGGACCGAGTTGCAGGCCCGACAATCACTCCGCAGCCTGGGTACTCCGGCGAAGCGGACCCTCCGTACCACCTCGTATCTCCTTGATGTCGAATACCTCGTGCAAGCTCGGATTCTGCTCCATCGGCATGCCGAACCGGGTAACACGCATCGGAAGTACCTGGAGCAGTTGACCCGTCGCTTGACGCGGGGGGCTCATTTCCAAACTCCCTACTTGGGCCTCCGAGAGTTCGCGGCCGAGGTGTCGTTGTCGGACGGAACCGGGGACCGGCCGAGCCGCTACCTCAACGCCGAGGTCGGCCCCGTCTTTTTCGACCAAGCCTTCATCCCAGACGGCAGCGAGATGTCGTTCAAACGGAAAGACGCTGATGGAGTCCGGGAGGTCGTAGGCCGCACCCGGCCGCTCTTCTTCGACATGCGGCTCGTCGAAGGTTGGGTCGAGGTTCCCCGCGACCTGTACGACGACATCCAGGCCTTGGAGGCCCGGCATGCTGCCTGATCTCTTGAGCATCGCGTCCTCCGGCACCGGGATATTTGCAGCCGGCCGGCCGGGTTTCTCCCTGCGGGCGGCCGATGCCCGAGTGACCGTTCGCTCGCTGGGCGGCCTGTTCATCGAACCCTGGCCCGAGATCGATGCCCGTAGGAAGGCCAGGGTCCTGGCTCCTGACCTCCGCCGCTCCGGCAAGCAGGTCGAGGGTCGCGAAGGGGCCATCCCATTTTTCGATCGGGCCGACTACACGTTCGGTCTCACCGGTGAAGACGGCCCCGTAAAGGCTGACCTTTTGCATCGCGGCTACCTGCGGGTACTTAGTGAGGCCGCCGAAGAGACCGGCAGCCAAAGGCTTCGGCAAGCCCTGGAGGCCTTGTCTGACGCAAGAGCGGTGTCGCTGGCCGTGGCAGAGGCCAAGAGCCGGTTTGACCTTGGGCAGCGGTCCGTGGTGGCCGTCTATGACGACGAGGGGCCTCTCTTCGACGACACCGATTTCACGATCTTCTGGCAGGACCGCGTCTCGCTGGAGATCGTTGACGCGAAGGCTTCCCGGCAACAGTGCTCGGTCTGCGGAACCGCTGATCAGCCGGTTGTGAGCAAATTTCCCAGCGAGGTCGTTCTGACTGGCCAGAAGTGCCAGATCACCTCGTTCAATGCGGCGTCCTTCCAGTCCTATGGCAAGGAGCAAACTCGGCAGGCGAGCATCTGCGTCCGCTGTGCCTCTGCCCTGCCGGCCGCCATGCAGGCCATGTTGCAGCCGGGTTCCGGGTATTCGCGGGTGGTCTACCGCCACACCCCGAAGAGCGGAGCGTCCGATCCCATGAAGAGCCTGACGGCGATCTTCTGGGTCGAGCCCCCGCCGGCCTCGGCGTTGGATGGCCTCGATTGGGAGGCTGCGTTCGCCGATTTTGATATGGAGGGGACATTGTCGGCGTCCATTGGCCTCGTCGAAACGCAGGATCTTCAGGAGGGCGAGCGAACTGCGACCCCAGAGCCAGAGCAGATCCTATCCCTCCTCCAAGGAATTGCGGACGGAGCGGACCCGCGGCGGGCCAAGGCGATCGACGCGGCGGCCTTCCACGTCGTCCTGCTGGCCCCGAACACGGGCCGGTTGATCGTGAGGGAACACCTTCGGCGGAACATCACCCCCATGCTCCAATCCGCCGGCCGGTTTCTGCGGGCAGCCCGCGGCTTCCGCTTCGACGAAAAGGACCGCGTCCTCGTCCGTCGGCCACTCGGAGTCGCCTCCCTCGGCCGGTTACTCCACCAGCGTGGAACCGAATCACCGACGCTCGTCCGGTCACTGCTCCGAACGGCGATGACTGAGGAGACGCCACCTGTGGCTCTGCGGCAGATCGCCGTGTCACGGCTGGTCGGAATGTTGGTCAAGGGGCAACGGGACGACGCCGTCCAGGATGCCGCGACCGCCGCCCTTCTGCTCCACCTGAGCTACACGAACTCAAGGTACCGGACCATGGCTGAGAGCAATGAGATCACCGAGGACCAAGTGGATCACATGACCAGTGCGGCGTTCCACAGCGGTCGGCTGCTGGCCGTCATGGACGCCATCCAGCGGACCACGGACCCGAAGATCCCCAAGACCTCCGCCGAGAAGATTGTCGCGACGGCCGCTGCCTTCCCCGCTAGGGCGATGGTGCCGCTCCAGAAGCGAACCATAGCGGTCTATGTCCCCAAGGTGGCGGACAAATACCCCGGCCTCGCTCGCCTCTATGGAGCCGCTCTCGACGCCACGGTCCGACGGGCTGTCGAATGCGGCGGTATTCCCGATCATCTCGACGCCTCGCAGCAGAGTGAATTCCTCGCCGGCTTCAGCCTTCAACGGGAACTGATGCGTCGCGAACAGGAGGCCCGGAGGTTACGCCGCGAGAACCCGACCAACGACGCCAAATGACCCAAGCAAACCCTCACTCTGAAGGGAGGACACCAATGACCACCGACGTTCTGACCGAGCCCGTCCGTTTGGCGGATATCGCCTATACCGAGATCCCCGAGGTCTTGCTGGACCCGGCCCGCCGGCACGACTGCCTATTCCTGTTCGATGTGGAAAATGGAAACCCGAACGGAGATCCCGACGCGGAGAACTCCCCCAGGACAGAGGGAATCCATGGCCACGGAATCGTCACCGACGGCTGCCTCAAGAGCAAACTGCGGAACCTGATCCGTGAATACGGTGGGGCGGAGACGTTCATCCAGCCGGCTATTCCTCTGAACAATCACATTCGTGACGCTGTCGTGGCGGCCGGCGGGAACCTCGCCGAGGTGACCCTCGACGAGCAGGATGGCGACCACGACGGTCTCACCGACATCCTGAACCACATCGACAGCCTGGATGACTTCGTTGTGGATGGCAACAAGGTGACCTACACCGGGGCTCAGGCGAAGAAGTCCCACATCGACAAAGCCCTGAAGGGCGAGCTACCGACCGATTCACCGATCTGGAAGGCAATCTCCTCCCAGAAGCTCGGCAGCCGGCTGGAGTCGGCACTCAAGGGCAAGAAGAGCGGAGTCACCGATGAGGTCCGGCAGGCGGCCGAAGTGGAGATGGTGCGGCGGTTCGCCGATGTTCGGTACTTCGGGGCCGTCATGTCTACGGGGTTGAACGCCGGTCAACGTCGAGGGCCGGTGCAGATCGTGCCAGCCACGTCTATCGACCCCATTTATCCGATGGAAATGGCGATCACCCGACAGGCTAAGACGACGGCCGAGCGTCTCGCCAAGTCCCGGACGGAGATCGGCCGCCGGTCGATGGTGACCTACGCTCTCTACCGTGGCCACATGTTCTACAATGCCCCCTTGGGAATCCAGAACGGCATGACGGCCGACGACATGCGGCTCCTTTGGGAGTCGATGATGAGGATGTTCACCCTGGACCACGCTGCCGGCCGGGCCATGATGCGGATGCGGGGACTTTATGTCTGGTCCCACAAGAGCCGATATGGCGACGCTCCATTCGATCGGCTCTTCGACATGGTGAAGGTCGCCAAGATCGTGAAGTCCGAGACGGAGATCCCCCGGTCGTTCGAGGACTACCAAATCAATGTTGGGGAACTCGAACCAAACGACCGTATCGTATTCACCCGGCTGATTGGTTGACGAGACGAACAGGCTGCGAACGTCCATTGGACGCAGAATCGCCAAGAGGATCGCGGATGCGATAACACATTGGGAAAATCGGGTTTTTTTAGCTTCGAGAGCCAGCCTTGCGGGCTTGGCCGCTGGTCTTCGACGGGGTTCGCGGAGCATGGGTCTTTGAACCAGTGAATACAGTGGGTTATGTCAGGGGAGATTGCCCCCACCCGGGGGCGTGGATTGAAACGTCGGGAGTGCGGCAGATGATGGTCATGGGTCAGCGATTGCCCCCACCCGGGGGCGTGGATTGAAACATCGCCGACGCAGCGTCGATGCTGCCCTAAGGCTTGTTTGCCCCCACCGGGGGCGTGGATTGAAACACGATGCTGGTCAGGTGGTACGGCGGATCGCTGGTTTGCCCCCACCCAGGGGCGTGGATTGAAACTCGGCGTTGGCGATGCGGGACTCCATCAGGTCCAGGTTTGCCCCCACCCGGGGGCGTGGATTGAAACATGTGCCGGCGGGCCGCCGTGTTGCCTTCCATCAAGTTCGCCCTCGCCCGGGGGGCGTGGATTGAAACCGGGCCATGCGGCGAGCACCCTGCGGCGAGGATGGTTTGCCCCCACACGGGGGCGTGGATTGAAACCGCCGAGCCTGGGAAATCGTTCGAGTTACCCGCCGTTCGTCCCCACACGGGGGCGTGAATTAAAACAAGCCCAACGTGTTGGTGCTTCAGGAGAAGGTCTGGTTCGCCCCCACACCTGGTCGTGGATTGAAAGCTGCGGGCTTATACCGGCTGGCGGCAGAGGGGAGCGTTCGCCTTCACGCGGAGCCGTGGATTGAAACGCCGACAAGAAGGCCCGTATGGAGACCGACGCCGGTTCGCCCCCACGTGAGGGCGTGGATTGAAACTCCTCTGGTGACATCTCGTCATCAGCCCGAATGTGTCTCGCCCCCCTTGGGGGCGTGGATTGAAAGATCTGTGCCTCAAAGACGATATTCGGGTTGTCGATGATCTCGCCCCACAGGGGTGTGGATTGAAACTCGCTGATCTGAAGAACTTGTTGCTCGATGCGGTAGTCTTGCCCCACGGGAAGCCTGGATGGAAACCGCAGCGGGATGTGCTACGGATACAAATTCTTGGGACTCGTCCCTCCACGGAGACGTGGATTTAAACGGCTTCGGCCAGACGGTAAAGGACAGATACTATATGTCTCGCTCCTTAAAGGGGTGTGGATTGAAACTACGGTGGCGACGCGTTTACCTCGGGCACCGCCAAGGTCGCCCCCACATAGGGCATGGACTGAAACCGGGACTAGACCGACCGCGGCGTAATTTGGCCGCATTCGCCCCCCACGCGGGGGGCGTGGATTGAAGCCGCCGCTGGAAGGCGGTGACGCCGTGACCGACAACGTCTTGCCCCCTACATGGGCGTGGGTTGAAACGGGACGTAGCTGATGACGATGGTCGCCTTGCCGACCGTCTCGCTCCCGTCGGGGGCGTGGATTGAAACGCCCGTGAGGCTGCCGAATAGGAGGATGCGGGCCATTTCGCCCTCCGGGAGGCGTGGGTTAAAACTACGACGGCCTCGACAGGCTCAACCAGGGCGACGGTTTCGCCCCTCATAACGGCGTGGATAGAAACACGGCAGACCTCAAGGCCCACCCCACCTATGTGGGTCGCCCCCACGCCGGGGCGTGGATTGAAACCGCCTCGACGTCGAGACCGACAGCACCATCGCCGCTCTCGCTCCCCAGGGGACGTGGATTGAAACTGCGATCTCGGAACCCCGAAGGCCGAGGGCTCCTGGTTCGCCCCAACACGGAGGCGTAGATTGAAACGCCTACGACCACTCGACCGATGCTACCTGCCTGTTGCCTTGCCTCCACGAGGCAGGTGGATTGAAACTTCGAGGGCGTGGCGGGGGTCACGGCCGACGACTGTCTTGCCCCCCACGGGGGGTGTGGGTTGAAACGCACAGGGAAGGATACCTTCCTCCCAGCCGGGAAGCCCGCCCCCCACGCAGGGGTGTGGATTGAAACCGCTATGTCCGCGACGGGGTGACCGTCTGCGAGGGTTCCCCCACAATGGGGCGTGAATTGAAACTGGCACGACGCGGTCCGCGAGGTGTGGAGCAAGGTTCGCCCCCACACAAGGGCGTGGATTGAAACACCAACTCGACCCTGCTGCGGCTCTGGAACTCCGGTTCACCCCCACACGGAGGCGTGGATTGAAACTCCGCTTCCCACGGGAAATTGGAGGCGAAAAGCTAGTCTCGCTCCCACGGAGGCGTGGATTGAACCTACAGTCGCGACGCGTTCACCTCGGGCACCGCCAAGGTCGTCCAAGCACTGGGCGTAGAATGAAGCCGGGGCTAGACCGACCGCGGCGTAGATCCGGCCGCATTCGCCCCCCACGTGGGGCGTGGATTGAAACAAGGCGGTGATTACGTCAGAATCCTTCTGGGACCGTTGGTCCTACACAGGGTCGTGGATTGAAACTGCTGCGTCGTGGCTTGCGTCTGAGCCTCGCTGGGTTCGCTCCCACGCAGAGGCGTGGATTGAAACGACCTTGAGGTCGACAACATGGACCTGCTCGAGGCGTTCGCCCCCACACGGGGGTGGATTGAAACCAACTAGGCAATTTCGACGTTTGGACGTTGGAGAAGGTCACCCCCACGCGGGGGCGTGGATTGAAACTACGACCTGAAGCACAAGGCCGACGAGACCTGGAGTTCGCCTCCACATGGAGGCGTGGATTGAAACGTTGAACGGGTCGAGAAGCTTGAAGACCTGTGCGGGTTCGCCTCCACGCGGGGGCGTGGATTGAAACGGCATCGGCCAGACCGCTGCCAAGGGCCTCTATGTGTTCGCCCCCACACGGGGGCGTGGATTGAAACCCGCTCTACCCTACGCACGCCGCGGTGATCCCGTGCTCTCGCCCCCATGGGAATGTGAATTGAAACATGGGCCAGAAGCCCATAGAGGAGCCCAGGACGGAACTCGCCCCTTACGTGGCGTGGATTGAAACAATTGAGGCGATCAGGCGTTCCGTGCCGACCCCAAGTTCGCCCCCACGCGGGGGCGTGAATTGAAACACGCTGTCCGCCACCGGTAAGAGCCTTGCCGTTGGTCTCGCCGCCATGGGGGCGTGGATTGAAACACCGAACGCGGACAGGCGGCCTCGTGATCTGGACCGTCTCGCTCCCCTCAGGGGCGTGGATCGAAACCTCGACATCGGGATCAATGGCACGGCAGAGCATGGTTTCGCCCTCCTCGGGGGCGTGGATTGAAACGGATTCGGCCAGACGGCAAAGGACGGATACTACATGGCTCGCCCCCTATAGGGGCGTTGATCGAAGCAGCGGCCGGGTCACGTTGTGGACATAGGCATCGGGTCTCGTCCTCCACGGGGTGTGGATTGAAACGACGGTGAGACGCCGACGACCCGCTCGAAGCGGGAGTCTCGTTCCATACGGCGGCGTGGATTGAAACTTCGCCACCTCGGCAAAAGCCGGGGCGGACTGCGTCTTCGCTACCACTGGGCACGGATTGAAACATGCCGGCCGACAAGATATTCGGCTATGCCGAGCGTCTTTCCTCCTTGGGGAACGCGGATTGAAACGCTGGCCTGGGCGGTGCCTGCCATGGTCTGGAAGAGACTTGCCCCCACGGGGGGCGTGGATTGAAACCTGAACACGTTCCAGTTCAACCCGATCCCGCAAGCGTTCGCCCCCACCAGGGGGTGTGGATTGAAACGACGGGTTCGCAGGGACCGGGACGACCGGCGTCGGTTCGCCCCCACGCGGGGGCATGGATTGAAACTCGTAGCGGCCCGGCTTGACCCGCCCGACCTTGCGGTTCGCCCCCACGCGGGGCGTGGATTGAAACATGCCCCGCTGGTGGGCGATGTCCGAGCGTGTGATGTTCGCCCCCACGCGAGGGCGTGGATTGAAACAAGGTCATCCTGGGCGATGACCCCGGCGGCACAGGTTCGCCCCAACGCGGGGGCGTGGATTGAAACGGCAACTGGGTCGCGGGCGACGAACGCCAGAAGGCCGTTCGCCTCCTCGCGGGGGCGTGGATTGAAATAGGTGGAAGTATGAACCCGTAGCGATTCTGCCCCTACGAGAGGTGCAAATTGCAGGTTTCCAGGAAATCGTCCAGGACGGCACTGTGGGCGAGACCTCGCCGAAGCAATCAGGTGGGCGTCTCGCCCGATGGCCGAGTTCACAGGATCACATCCCGAACCGTACTGGGATGCGACCGCCTCCTGGCGTTCAGGGCGTCGGCGAGTCCCTGGACGATGGTGACCCCCGTCCGGTCGATCTCGGCGGTGATCGGCATGACCCTGCCGGCATATTCGTCGGCTTGGGTCTGCCGACGTGAAGGAGCAGATCGGGTGACTTTGGCGAAGTATCGGCTCCCCAGCGGCTCGCTGCGATCACGTGTTACCAGCAGATCGTGACGATTCCACTCCGAGATCAACCGCTCTTCCTTATCGGCCGGGGTAGCCCAAAGGTTGCGGCTGAAAACGTTACGATCATCGTCATGGTCACGTCGCCGTCACTGCTTCTGTGGTGCTCAGCTTGGGGAAATTCTCCAAAAGGCGTGCCAGGAGGACGTGGACCTGACCGGCCGACCACTCTCTGTCGCGGGCGGTGCGGATTCCCCGCCGGTTGAGTTCGCGGGCAATTCCCCGCCGGCTCGTGACGCCGTCGGCCTGAATGGCGGCGATCACATCCTGGAGATCCGCTGCCCGCTTGGCGGCTTGGACCGCGACGGTCGCCGCTCCACGCCGCCGTCCTTCATCCTGCCCCCTCAGGTTGGCCGGGTTGCCGAGCTTGGTGCCCCTCGCTTTGGCCGCCGCCAGGGCGAGGCGGGTGCGGTCGGAGATCGCCTTGCGTTCCGCCTCCGCAACCGCCGCAAGAATATGAGCCGTCAACTCGTTGATGGCCGGATTGTCCACGCTGACGAACTGCACGCCATCCGACATCAACCGGGTGATGAAGGCGATGTTGCGGCTGAGCCGGTCGAGGCGGGCGATCAGCAGCTTTGCGTTATAGATCCGGCAGGCTCGCAACGCCTGCCCGAGGCCCTCGCGGTCGTCCCGCTTGCCGGTCTCGATGTCCTGGTACTCACCGACAACGACATCACCATCCCGGAGAAACCGCTGAACGGCGGCTCGCTGGGCGTCCAGGCCGAGACCGCTGCGACCCTGGTCCCGCGTGCTCACGCGGAAATACGCGACATACCGCATGTCACAACCCTTTGAACCGTCGTTCGCTGAAGTCGAACATCCCACGGTTCCGAGAACTGTCAACTCACGCCGGTGCGGATCGCGGGGTGACGGCGGTCGATGGCGTCGGGGCGGCAGTCGGTCAGGACCGCCTGACGGAGACGCCTGCACCGTATGGGAACCACGAATCCGTTCATTCGCCGACCGGGGAGCCGCGACAAAGCCCTGCATACACGGCGGGAACTCGCGGATCGACGGCACGTGTATCGCGGTATTCTAAGGCCAGACCGGAACATACGGTTCGCAGTTGTCTGGGCGAACGATATGGTCGTGGTCACCCGAGGTGCCGGAACGACCGGCCCCGTTCCAGTTCGGTCTCCGCGAGCGTCTTCCGCTCACCCGGCGGCTCGACCGACACCATCTGGACATGCCGCAGCCCATCGGGTGTCGTGGTCACGCCAACCACCTCCCAGACGGTCTTGCGTCCGGCATGCAGCACGAATCTCTGGCCAACCTCAACCACCGTATTTTCCCTCTGTCCAGCCGAGGTCGGTCAGTTGCCGCCGCAGCAGCACTTCTTGACCTTCTTGCCGGTGCCGAGCGGGCACGGGTCATTGCGGCCGAGCTTCGTCTTGAACAGGGCATTCAGCGGCTCCGCGTCCAGCACGGTGGCCGCCATCGAGATGGCGTTCGGGTCGTCATCGACGAACGCCGTGAAGTGCTTGGCGATCAGGCCCACGCCGGCATCGCCGCCCAGTCGGGATGCCAGACCAAAGGCCATCAGACGCTGGAAGCCTTCGAGCGTGTCGAAGCCGGCGTCTAACGCCGCGATGGCTTGGTCGCCGTAGCATTCCAGGGCGGCCTCCGCGGCCTCCTGGGCCGGCTCGAACTCACAGTCCAGACCGGCGACCAGCACCGGCAGGAACTCATCGTAGCCGAGCAGGCCCATCAGGGTAGCGGCATGGTGGCCGGCGTAGGTGTTGTCACCAGCCTGGGCTATGGCTCAGCTTCGGCCACCATGACCTCTCGGGGGACCTCCTGGAGCCGTGGCAGGGCTGCCTCCAGGCCGGGCGGCAGGTCGATGTCGGCCGTGACCACCATCCAGATCGTCTCCTGGTCGGCCGGCGACAAATCGAGTCGGGGCTGCCGTAGCGTCGTCAAAAGGCCCCCGAGGAAGACCTCCGGCCAGACCCGCTTGGCCGGGCGGCCCTCGGGGCGGGGCAGGCCGCCCTGGACCAGGGCGAGGAAATCGTCCCAGCGATCCGGGGCTTCGTCGCCCGGTGGGTGCTCCAGATGCTGCTGGAGCAGCCGCGTCGCCGATCTGGCATCGTCGAGCCGCAGCCCCCGCAGGGCGTCGTCGATCTCGACCGGTGGAATGGCCGGGCGGAAGACCGGGCTAGCCCGCGGGGCAACCGCCTGTTGGGTGTAGTCCAGGGCATAGTCGCGGACGAAGCCGACCCGGCTGGCGTCGCCGAACAGCCATTCGCCCAATCGGACCAGGGCTTCATGAAACGTCCGCTCTTCGGCGGCGGTCCGGTCGAGCCATTGGCGGACGATCTCCAGCCGGTCGGGGTGGCGGGTCGCCAGGGCGGCGTCGGCCAAAGCGGCGGTCTGCCAGTCGGCGAGCCGCTGGCTGTCCTCGACGACGCGGACGACGGCGGTCAGGACGGCGTGGGCCTGATCGCGGCCGAGGTGCCGAACGGCGTCGAGGACGCCAAGGAGTTTGTCGGCGTCGGGCTCGATGGCATCCACAAGACTGGCGGCGAAGCCCTCGAACAGGACCGCCGCGGTGTCGGGGCGGTACTGGGCGATCAGCGGGGCGGCAAACCGGGCGGGCTCGCCCGCCCAGCGGGGCCACCGCTCGGCCAGGGCATCCGCGTGGGCCGCCCACCTCTCGGCCGGCAGGTGGCGGAGCAGAGACGCCAACTCATTCTGGCCAATCCAGTCGAGGAGATCCACCAGGGCGACCGCCGGCAGGACCGTGTCGAGGATCGCCGTCCGTCACGATGGTGACACGAAGACGGTGTCGATGGCGACATCGAGAGCCCCGCGGCGGAGCAGGGGATCGTCGTGCCGCGGCATGGTGGACCTGGGCTTGAGAGGAGCCTTCGGTAACGAGGGCACGGCAGAGGTTCAACTACACCGAAGAGCGGCTTGCCCGAATGCATCCGCAAGGTTCACCGGGGCCTAACCCGCCGGCTCTATGGGTCTGGCCGTAATCGCAAAAGACCATCGCCGTCACCTTGTCGGTTCGCCCCGAGCATGATGTCCTCCGGCTGAATGAGCAAGGAAACCAGAACATGGGTCGGGAGGACATCTGGGCCGATGTTCTACCGCCCCCTTCGGCTCTACGGCGTCAGGGAGGTCGGGGCATCGGGTGGTGCTCCATCCGACGCAGGTCGTCGCCATCAACGGCCATGACCAGAACGACGTACCGGTAGCGGCCGGCACTTGCGTCCTGCGGCGGAGCTTCTCGGATATTGAGCGGGTGCCGACGGTCGGGGGACCCGATGTAGACGGCATTGTCGCGATGCGGACCGGTGAGGATTCCTCAGGTCGGCGACATCCCGGTCATTTTGGATTCGGCCGCGGGCTGACGCTGGGCGGGCGGTGACTATGTTGCGGCGGCCCGGTCCGGGGCGGCTGCCGTGATCGCCGCTGCCAAGAACATGGCCGGTCATGAGGATCAGGCTCTCAATCTCATCCGGCAGGTTCGCCCCAAAGTCTGTCTGAACCGTTTGATCGTCGGACTGGCGGACGATCCTCTTGAAGCCAGCGGGACGCTGCTCCGCGGCATGGTGGGCATGAAAATAAAGGGTGATCCGAAATCAGCGGTCGTCGGCATAGCGTTTGTTGTATTCGAATTGCAAATTCAGCGGGCCACAATGCAGTCCCCAGTCGTGCGGGTCGGCCATGCCGGCACCAACAAGCCAAGTATTCCAATCGATTGCGAGACGGATTTCGAGTTTTCCGAACACCCACCGCTGAAGAGGTACTGTCCAGTTCGGGATCTCTTCCAAGGTTACCGGCCACGGCTCGTTCCGGCTGATGGATGCGTGCAACGGGCCGGCCTCAACCCAAAAGGCTGCTGGCCGTAGGTCCCAGCAGAATCCGATAGCCCATGCCCCGAGATCGGCATCAACGGAGACGATCCAGGACCCGATGGGATACTCGAACAGACTCCACGAACGCTTCATTCCGATCCCGCCGGACCGCCCCTGTGGGGTAGAGGAACTGTTCAGGCCGGGTGCCACAGGCCCCTTTCCCGGAGGCCATCACGATTCGCTGCGGAGGCGACGAGCGAGCAAGGTAACCACCAGTTTCTCGGCGTATTCCAACTGCGAATCCAGATGGAAGCTCCGCGGACGCCCAGCAGCGGAGTCCCAGACGACTGGTTCAGGCCAGCCGCCATCCGGAATGATCAGGAAGATCAGGTACGTCAAGAATCTCTGGACCTCCAGAGAATCGGCGTGGGTGAACATCTCCCTGAAGGCCACCGCTTTGTCCGCCACGCTGGCGTCCTCGGCGAGTTCCATCATCGCCGTCAGACGGGCGATGATGCCACTGCGGTAGCGAATCTCCTGATCGGCGTTCCACCTAACGGGTTGGCGAATGGCCAAATCGATCAGTTTCCGGATCGCCGCCGGTCTCGACGCGTACCGGTCGATGAGCCAATCCAAGGGGCCGGATGAGGTCATGGTGGTTTTCTCCAACCTTCTTGCCTCTCCGGGGTACACCCGATTCGAAAGCTGTCAAGCTGGCCCCCGGAAAACGCCCCCGCAACCTTAGCCTGGAGCCTCCAACACCAGACTGGCCGATGCGGGCAACGGGTCCATGTCCCCCCACCGAGCCTTGAACCGCTCCATGCCGGTTTCTCGTTCGGCTTCAGGAATAGTCGGTTCCATCCGGGCCTTGAGGGCCGAGACGGCCTTCAGGGTCGCGTCCACGGCTCGCAACCGCTCCTGTAGTTCTTCAGGTGTGCCGGTCCCAATATCTCCGACCGGGACCGCATGCTGGTCTGTGCTGGGTCCGAATTCGAGCCCGGTGCGGATCAACAGCTTGCCGGCTTTGTTGAACATGTACAGGGCCATGAAAGGCGTTGCCATGCCGGAATTGCCGACCGCGACGGTTGCGATCCCGTTCCAAAACACGATTCCGACGGTGAATTCGCGGATCATCGCGGAAAGCTGAGCCCGGATCCTGTACAGGTCTTCGCCCGTCGCCGTCTCCATGCGGCCTCGGACCTCCAAAAGTTGGCGAATGGTATCGCTCTGGCCGGAATGGGCCAAGGTGGCCTCCTTGACCCGGAGTTTGTCCTGTTCAGCCGCATTCAGGTCCAGTGCCGTTTCGAGTTCGGCCACGCGGGTCCTGATCCTGTCGCTCAGCCCGTTCGTCTCGGCGAGTTCCAATATGGTAGCGTACCGCTTGTTCAGGTCGGTTTGCTCCAGGGCAAGTTCCGCGATTCGCTCCCGGACATGTTGGAGGTCCGAGGCAGCCGCCGCGTTGAGGCGGCTGAAGTCGAAGTGGTGGCAGTTGTCCAGGAAGGCCCGCTCGAAGTGTACGTACCTGTAGGTGACCCGCTCCTGGCACCCCGAGCCCCGCTTGACCGAGGCACACATGAAGTATCGGCCACCCTTCTCCAAGTTGTTCCCCTTGTTGAAGTACTCCATCTTGCCGCCGCAAGCTCCGCAGTAGCAGAGCCCCCGAAAGATGTTGGAGAAGGTCCAGCCGGTCCTGCCTCCGTACCCGAGCGACCGACTTTGCCTCGCGGCGTGAGCCCGGTTGTACAGGTCAACGGGGATCACGGGAGGAAAATAGCCTTCGATTATGTCTCCGACGGGCCGCCGAAGCTTCCGGCCATTCTCATAGTATGTCTCCGATGGCTGGAACCGGCCAATCACGGCCGGAGTGTCGAGGATGTGGGAGATCCCCGACTTACCCCACTCACCCCCGCCGGGGGCCGGGATGCCCCGCCCGTTCAGGAGCTTGACCAGCTTCTCCCGACCGATCCCGGCCACCGATAATTCGAAAATCTCCCTCACGACCTCGGCTCGCTCCGGGATGATTTCGAACTGGCCATCCACGATCCGGATCCACATCGGGAGACGGCGGGTCAGGGGCTTTTTGTCTTCACGGGCTTGTCGCCGCTTGTTCTCCCAGGCGGGTTTCAGGAGGTCTGATTTCCGCCGCGATTCCGCGTGTGCTCGCGACAATTCCAAGATCGACAACATAAGGTCGAATGTCACGTTGGCCGAGTCGGCCCGGAACTCCCGCGGGGGTTCGGAGTCCAGGGTGACCAGCACCAACCCCGCGTTGATGATTCCC
The DNA here is from genome assembly GCF_008364795.1 of Azospirillum oryzae. Taxonomy (GTDB): domain Bacteria; phylum Pseudomonadota; class Alphaproteobacteria; order Azospirillales; family Azospirillaceae; genus Azospirillum; species Azospirillum oryzae. The sequence goes on from NZ_VTTM01000002.1 coordinate 872,510, forward strand.
AGGAAGGTCTGGAGGGCCACGGGCACGGTCTCGCGGGATAGCCGGTCCAGGGACTCCACGATCAGGACGGAGCCCGTTGGCACCTTGCCAGCCCGGACCCGCTCCAGGAACTCCCCAAAGGCCCCCGATTCGATGTGAGTTCCCCGGTACGCCGACTTTCCCAGGTCGCGGAAAGTCTCGTCGAGAGTCCAGCCGCGGGCCTCGGCCAGTCGGCGGGACCGCTCCAGTTGTCGCCGCAGGGAGTCGCCCTTCAATTGCTCGGGCGTGGACATCCTGATGTAGGAAAACGCAAGCGTCATGGCCGCTACCACTGTTCAGGTCACGCTTGAACAGTGGGGTGGAATAGGCCAGCACGTCAACAAGACGGAGACGGCGGTCCAACTGCGTTTCGATGTGCGCCGCTCGCCGAACCTGCCCGATCCGGTGCGTTACCGGCTGGAGCGGCTGGCAGGATCCCGCCTGACCCAGGATGGGGTTCTGATCCTGGTGGCCGACCGCTACCGCTCGCAAATGCGCAACCGCGAAGACGCTCGCGAGCGTCTGATCGACCTGATCCGCGAAGCCGCCGCCCCGCCGCCGCCGCCCCGCCGCCCAACCAAGCCGACCAAGGGCTCCAAGGAGCGGCGATTGGAGGGCAAGGCCAAGCGGTCGGAAGTGAAGAAGATGCGCGGGAACGTTCACGACTGACGCCGAGCCTTCACGGGCATGCCCGCCATGAGGCAGGCGCATTGGACGGTTCAACCAACCCGTGCCAGCCTTGCGTTTCGCTTGCCTGTGAAACATTTCCCGGTCCGGACAGGTCCGGGGTCGGAGACGTTCCATGAGCCACCCTTCCGCCGCCTTGCCGTCGCCGACCTCGGCGCGGCTGTCCGTCGGATTCGCCTGGGTCGGGCATTCGCTGATGCACATCGTGTCGGCACTGTTCCTGACCATCGTGCTGGCGCTGGAAACGGAATGGAAGCTCTCCTATGACGAGCTGATCCGGCTGTGGACGCTGGGCGCCTTCATGATCGGGCTGGGGGCGCCGCTGGCCGGATGGCTGGGCGACCGCTGGAGTTCGGCCGGCATGATCGCCGTCTTCTACCTGATGACCGGCGGCGGAGCGGTTCTGGCCGGGCTGTCGGACGGGCCGGAGATGCTGATGTGGTCGCTGGCCCTGCTGGGGCTGGGGGCGTCGATCTACCACCCGGTCGGCATGGCCTGGATGATGGCGAATGCCGAGAACCGCGGCAAGGCGATGGGCTGGCTCGGCCTGTTCGGCACCTTCGGCGTCGCCACCGCCGCGGTGGTCGCCGGCAGCCTGACGCAATGGCTGAACTGGCGCATGGCCTTCATCATCCCCGGTGCGATCTGCCTCGTGCTGGGCGTCGTTCTGGCCCTGCTGATGATGTCCGGCGTCGTTCAGGACCGCCACGCCGACGTGAAGCCGCAGCCCAAGCCGTCGCGCGGCGACGTGGTGCGCGCCTTCTTCGTGCTGTCGCTGACCATGGTCTGCGCCGGTCTGATCTTCAATGCCATGCAGGTGGTGCTGCCCAAGCTGTTCGAGGCGCGGCTGGGCGGCTGGCTCGGCACCGGCACGTTGGGCGTTGGCGGGCTGGTGACGGCGGTCTACCTGATCTCCGCCCTGCCGCAGATGGTCGGCGGCGTGCTGGCCGACCGCCATTCGCTCAAAAGGGTCTATATGCTCTGCCTGCTGGCCCAGATTCCGCTGATGGCTGCGGTCGCCGTCCTGGCCGACGTGCCGCTGGTGGCTGCCGCCGCCTTCGTGGTCATCGCTTCGCAGACGCAGATCCCGGCGGAGAACATGCTGCTGGCCCGCTACACCCCGGACAAGCACCGCGGGCTGGCCTTCGGCGCCAAATACATCCTGTCCTTCGGCGCCGGCCCGCTGGCGGTGCAGCTGGTTGCCTGGGTCTATGAGCGCACCGGTGAGTTCACCATGCTCTACCTGACCCTGTCGGCGCTGGCCGCCATCGCCTTCGCCGCTGCCCTGCTGCTGCCCGACGACCGCCGCAAGGCCGAACCGGTGGCGGAACCCCTGCCGGCGGCGGAATGACCCGCCGCCGGATTGGAGGTCCTTACGCAAGCGTTTTGTTCAGCGCCTGATCCAGGTCGGCAATGATGTCCTCCGGCGTTTCCAGCCCGATCGACAGGCGGATCACGTCGGGACCGGCGCCGGCCGAGGCCTGGGCCTCCGCCGACAGCTGGCGGTGGGTGGTCGAGGACGGATGGATGATCAGCGACCGGGCGTCGCCGATGTTGGCGAGGTGGCTGAACAGCTCCACGCTCTCCACCACCTTCACGCCGGCCTCGAAGCCGCCCTTGACGCCGAAGGTCAGCACCGCGCCGGCACCGCGCGGCAGGTACTTCTTCGCGAGATCACGGTACTTGGACGACTCCAGCCCGGCATAGCTGACCCAGCCGACCGCCGGATGGCCTTCCAGGAACTGCGCCACCTTCAGCGCGCTGTCGGCGTGGCGCTGCATGCGCAGCGGCAGGGTCTCGATGCCGTTCAGCGTCAGGAAGGCGTTCATCGGCGCCTGGCTCGGACCCAGGTCGCGCAGGCCCACGGCATGGCCGTGGATGGTGAACGCCAGATGGCCGAAGGTCTCGTGGAAGCGCAGGCCGTGATAGCCGGGGTCGGGCTCGCTCAGCGCCGGGAACTTGCCGGACTTGCTCCAGTCGAACTTGCCGCTGTCCACCACGACGCCGCCGACCGAGGTGCCGTTGCCGGACAGGAATTTGGTGGTCGAATGCACCACCAGCGTGGCGCCCCACTGGATCGGGTTGATCAGGTAGGGCGTGGCAAGCGTGTTGTCGACGATCAGCGGGATACCGGCGTCGTCGGCGATCTTGGCGATGGCCTCGATGTCCGTCACCACGCCGCCGGGGTTGGCGAGGCTTTCGACGAAGATCGCCTTGGTCTTCTCGGTCAGCGCCGCCTTGACGTTCTCGACGGTGTCGGTGTCGACGAAGCTCGGTTGCCAGCCGAAGGCGCGCGGGAAGCTGATGCCGAGCTGGTTCAGCGAGCCGCCATAGAGCTTCTTCGAGGCGACGATGTGGTCGCCGGGCGCCATCAGCGGGAACAGCGCCAGCAACTGCGCGGCATGGCCGGACGAGGTCGCGGTGGCGCCGGCGCCGCCTTCCAGATTCGCCAGACGCTCTTCCAGCACCGCCACAGTCGGGTTGGTCAGGCGGGAATAGATGAAGCCGACCTTCTGCAGGTTGAACAGAGAGGCGGCGTCGTCGACATCGTCGAAGACAAAGCTGGTGGTCTGGTAGATCGGCGTCTGCCGCGCGCCCGTCGCCGGATCGGGTGCGGCGCCGGCATGGATGGCGCGGGTCTCGAAGCCGAAGCTCTTCTGCTCAGTCATCTGCGTGTTCCCCCAGTTTATCAGATCAGCTTTTTGAATGATTTCGTCGGCGCCATGCGGCGCGTCACCAGCACATTGGAATTGACCCCGATCCGGCCGATTTCGCCGTACAGACGCTGGATTTCCATCTTCGGACAGCGGTCCATCACCACGGTCAGACCGGCAGCCTGCGCCCGCGCCGCCGCCTCGTCGTTGCGGACGCCCAACTGCATCCACACCACCTTGGCACCGGCGGCGATCGCCTCGTCCGTCACCCCGCCGGCTGCGGTGGAGTTGCGGAAGATGTCGACCATGTCCGGCGGCTCCGGCAAGTCCTTGAGGCTGGCGTAGACCGGCAGGCCGAGAATGGTCTGGCCGGCCATCTTCGGGTTGACCGGGATGACCCGATAGCCCTTGTCGCGCAGATACTTCATCACGAAGAAACTGGCCTTCACCGGGTCGGCGCTGGCCCCCACCACGGCGATGCTCTTCGCGTTCTCCAGCACGCCGCGCAGGAAGGCGTCGGTGTAGTCGGCCAGCTCGGTGATCCTGGTCTCGCTCATCTTGGGATCGGTCATCGGCCGCACCAGACCGGCGTGCGTTTGCCCAGGAAGGCGTCGATGCCCTCGGCGGCATCCTGCGCCATCATGTTCTCCGTCATCACCTTGGCGGCGTAGGCATAGGCGCCTTCCACGTCCAGATCGATCTGGCGGTAGAACGCCTCCTTGCCGGTGGCGAGCGTCAGCGGCGATTTGGACGCGATCTTGGCGGCGACGCCGTCCACGACCTCGTCCAGCTGGTCGGCCGGCACCGCGCGGTTGACGAGGCCGATGCGCTCCGCCTCCTCGGCGTCGATCAGGTCGCCCAGCAGCAGCATCTCCATGGCCGCCTTGCGCCCGACCGCACGGGTCAACGCCACCATCGGTGTCGAGCAGAACAGCCCGATGTTGACGCCCGGAGTCGCAAAGCGCGCCTCCTCCTCGCAATAGGCAAGGTCGCAGGTCGCCACCAGCTGGCAGCCGGCGGCGGTCGCCACCCCGCGCACCTTGGCGATCACCGGCTGGCGGACGCGGTTGATGGTCAGCATCAGGCGGGAGCACTGGGTGAACAGTGCCTCATACAGCTCGCGCGACGGGGCGGCGCGCATTTCCTTCAGGTCATGCCCGGCGCAGAAGGCGCCGCCGGCCCCGGCCAGCACCACGGCGCGCACGGAGCTGTCTTCGTGGATCGCATCCAGCGCATCCTGCAACGCCCCCATCAGCCCCACCGACAGGGCATTGCGCGCCTTCGGCCGGTTCAGCGTCAGCGTGGCAACCCCATCGCGATCGTCGCGCAGGATCAGCGGGGCATGGGGGTCGTGAGTGGAAACCGCGGCGCTCATGGATGTTGTCCTCCCGTATTCCTTTGGTTGCGCACCGCCGGCAGCTTAACGCGCTGCGCCTATGGGTGACACGGGGAACCTGCAGGGCAGGGACAATGAGACGACAGGCCGAGGGGGATTTCAACAGAGAAATTTGTCTAAATAGAATTAATGTCTTTTATTTTGATAGGAAAATGGCGTGCGAAAATCCCTCTCCCAGGGTGGGAGAGGGGACTTCGGTTACGATGCCTTGGCGGTCTTCTTCTTAGGCGCGGCGGCTTCCGCCGGAGCATCCTTGGCGGCCTTGGCCTTGCTCGCCTTCTTGGCAGCGGGCTTTTTCGCGGCCGTCTTTGCCGGGGCCTTCGCCTTGGCGGGCTTCTCAGCCTCCGCGCCCTCTGCCTTGGCCGGTTCGGCGTCCTTCGGAGCCTTGCCCTTCTTGGCGGCGTCCTTGGCGACCTTGGCGTCGATCAGTTCCAGCGCCTGTTCCAGCGTGACGCTGTCCGGCTCGGTTCCCTTGGGAATCGAGGCATAGACGCTGGCGTGCTTCACATAGGGACCGAAGCGGCCCGACCCCATGGTGATCGGCTTGCCGGTCTTCGGGTGGTCGCCCAGCGTCTTGGCCGGAGCCGACGCCTTCTTGGCGGCGCCGGCCAGCAGGTCGACGGCGCGGTTGATGCCGACAGTCAGCACGTCGTCATCGGGCGTCAGCGACTTGTAGACGCTGCCATGCTTCAGGTAGGGGCCGAAGCGGCCGATGCCGGCGCTGATCTCCTCGCCGGTCTCCGGGTGGTTGCCGATGACGCGGGGCAGGGCCAGCAGCTTCAGCGCGGTGTCGAGATCGACGTCCGCCGCGGCCATGCCCTTGGGCAGCGACACCCGCTTGGGCTTCGGTGCCTCGTCCTTCTTCTTTTTCTTCGCCTTCGGCTTCTTCCCGTCGGCTGCAGGCTCTTCCACCGCAGGCTCCTCCGGCGGAGCGACCGCCGCGGTGGGCGCCGGGCCCAACTGGATGTAGGCGCCGTAGGGGCCGCGGCGCACCGTCACCGGCAGGCCGGTCTCCGGATCGTTGCCCAGCTCGCGCGGGCCTTCCTGCGCCTCGCCGTTCTCGTCGTTTGCGACGGCCAGCGGCCGGGTATAGCGACATTCCGGATAGCGCGAGCAGCCGATGAAGGCGCCCATCTTGCCCAGCTTCAGCCCCAGCCGGCCCTCGCGGCAGACCGGGCAGACACGCGGGTCGTGGCCGTCCTCGGTGGCGGCGGGGAAGAAATGGGCGCCGAGTTCATTGTCGAGGGTGGTCAGCACCTGGGTGATCGTCAGATCCTTGGTGCCGTTCACCGCCACGTCGAAGGCGGTCCAGAAGTCGCGCAGGACGGTCTTCCAATCGATCTTGCCGTCGGAGATCTCGTCCAGCTGGTTCTCCAGCTCCGCCGTGAAGTTGTACTCCACATAACGGTGGAAGAAGTTCTCCAGGAAGGCGGTCACCAGTCGGCCGCGGTCTTCCGGGATGAAGCGCCGCTTGTCCAGACGCACGTAATTGCGGTCCTGCAGCACCTGCAGGATCGAGGCATAGGTGGACGGGCGGCCGATCCCCAACTCCTCCAGCTTTTTGACGAGGCTGGCTTCGGAATAGCGCGGCGGCGGCTGGGTGAAGTGCTGGTCCGGGACGATGTCGCCGCGGTTCAGAGCATCGCCCTGGTCCATGGCCGGCAGGCGGCGTTCCTGCTGGTCGTCCTCGGCCGCGTCGTCGCGATCCTCCTGATAGACCTTCAGGAAGCCGTCGAACACGACGATGGAGCCGGTGGCGCGCAGCACCACGTCCTTCGACGGGCTGGCGATGTCCACCGCCACCTGATCCAGCACGGCGCTTTCCATCTGGCTGGCCAGCGTGCGCTTCCAGATCAGTTCATAGAGCCGCAGCTCGTCGCTTTCCAGATAGCCGGACACCGATTCGGGGCGGCGGTGCAGGTCGGTCGGACGGATGGCCTCGTGGGCCTCCTGGGCGTTCTTGGCGGCGGTCTTGTAGACGCGCGGCTGGGCCGGGACGTAACGCTCGCCATAGTGCGAGCCGATCAGGCTGCGGGCGCCGTCGATGGCCTCCTGCGACAGGCTGACGCCGTCGGTTCGCATATAGGTGATGAGGCCGACCGTCTCGCCGCCGATGTCGACGCCCTCATACAGCTTCTGCGCCGTGCGCATGGTGCGGGTGGCGCCGAAGCCCAGCTTGCGCGAGGCCTCCTGCTGCAGGGTGGAGGTGGTGAAGGGCGGCGACGGGTTGCGGCGGCTCTGCTTGCGCTCGACCTGCGACACGGCGAAGGCCTGCGGGCGGATCTTCGCCAACGCGGCCTCGGCCGCCTCGCGATTGGGCAGGCCGAACTTGTCGAGCTTCCTGCCGTCCAGCTGGGTCAGCGACGCGGTGAAGGAGGCCCCCGCCGGCGTGGTGAAGCCCACCGCGATCGACCAGTATTCCTGCGGCTTGAAGACCTCGATCTCCGATTCGCGCTCGCAGATCAGGCGCAGAGCCACCGACTGCACGCGGCCGGCCGACTTGGAGCCGGGCAGCTTGCGCCACAGCACCGGCGACAGGGTGAAGCCGACCAGATAGTCCAGCGCCCGGCGCGCCAGATAGGCGTCGACCAGTTCGCGCGACACGTCGCGCGGGTTGGCGATGGCGGCCTGCACCGCGCTCTTGGTGATCTCGTTGAACGTGATGCGCTGGACGTCGCGATTGTCGGTCAGGTGCTTTTCGCGCAGCAGCTCCGACAGGTGCCAGGCGATGGCCTCTCCCTCGCGATCCGGGTCGGTTGCGAGATAGACGCGGTCGGCCGACTTCACTGCCTTGGCGATCTCGTCGATGTGACGCTTGGAGCGGTCGCCCAGTTCCCATTCCATCGCGAAGTCTTCATCCGGGCGCACCGAACCGTCCCGCGCCGGAAGGTCGCGGACATGGCCGAAGCTGGCGATGACGGTATAGTCGTCGCCCAGATACTTGTTGATGGTCTTCGCCTTGGCCGGCGATTCGACGATGACGACGTTGCTGCCCGGCAAGAAACCAGCCCTTCGCGTATGCCCACCCAAACCACGGCGATGCCGATCAGGCGAGAGAGACCTGATGACCGGGAAGACGCTGGACTCGGCCGGCAAGCTCAAGTTCCAGAACCACGGTCAGCACCACCGGAGCGGACAATTGGCACCCGCGAACGAGTTCGTCAATGGTGACGGGCGAGTGGCCCAGGTTTTCCAGCACCAGGGCGCGTGCCTTTGCAAGGTCGGATTCGTCCAAATCGGCTCGCGGTTCCGCCGCAAGGGCGTGGGTATGGATGGGGGCGCTGAACAGGTCGCGCTGCCGTTCCGCCATCGTCGGCGGCCGCAGATTTTCGATCGCGCGCAGCACGTCGTCGGCCCGTTCCACCAGCGTGGCGCCCTCGCGCAGCAGGTTGTTGGTGCCGTGGCAGCGCGGGTCGAGCGGGGAACCCGGCACCGCCATCACCTCGCGCCCCTGTTCCAGAGCCATCCGCGCGGTGATGAGGGAGCCGGAGCGCAATGCCGCCTCCACCACCAGAACGCCCAGCGACAGGCCGGAGATCAGGCGGTTGCGGCGGGGAAAGTGGCGGGCCTGCGGCTGGGTGCCGATGGGGCTTTCCGCCACCACGACGCCCTGCGCCACGATGTCGCGGTAAAGCCCTTCGTTCTCGGGCGGATAGACCACGTCGATACCGCCGGCCAGCACCGCGGCGGTGCCGCTGGCGATCGAGCCGGCATGGGCGGCGGTGTCGATGCCGCGGGCGAGGCCGGAGACGACCAGCAGCCCGGCCGTCCCGAGTTCGCGCGCCAGCGATTCGGCGAACTTCTTGCCGTTCAGCGAGGCGTTGCGCGCGCCGACGATGGCGACAGCGCGGCGCCGCAGCAGGTGGGCATGCCCGGCGACCGAAATCACCGGCGGCGCATCGTCCACCGCGGCCAGCGGCTCCGGATAATCGGGTTCGCAGGCGCAGAGCAGGCGGGCGCCGAAGCGCCGGTTGGCCTGCATCTCCCGCTCCGCCTCCGCCTTGGAGGCGACGCGCAGCGGCTTGGTCCGCCCACCGCGCCGCGCCAGTTCCGGCAGGGCGTCCAGTGCCCTTGCGGCGCTGCCGTACTGCTCCAGCAGGCGATGAAAGGTGATCGGCCCCACATTTTCCGTACGGATCAGGCGAATCCAGTCGATCCGTTCGGCGTCGGTCAAGGGATGGCGCGGTTGTGTCATGTCCCGAGTTATTACAACCATCCGATGGTGCGCACAACATGCATTCGCATGAAAGAGGGCTTCGCGCGACGTTGATGCTCCTGTCGGTGTGGGCCGATGCGTGTCCGGTGCGTCCGTCGCCCCCGTCGCCTTCGGGGATCCGTTCCGCTTGGTCTGTTCTGGTCGGTGCGGCATCGCGACATGAACAGCATGCTGCGAAGCAGCATTGTTTCCAACCCAATGCGCTCAACCAAAGATGTTGCTGTGGCTTGGTTTGTGGGACTTGTTTGGTGGGCATTTGGTTGGGTCGCGAATCAACACTTTCTGTTTCAGAAATCTAAAGAAAATGTCACAAGATGTCGGAGTTGCCCTTATGGAATTCCCTTAGATTGCCGGTATGATCCGAACCATACCAGCGTATTCACGAGGGGCGACCGATGTTCGGACGGGGGAAGATCAATCAGGCGCTCGGGCGCAAGATGGCGGCGCTCGATGGGCTGCGCGCCAGGGTGATGGTGGCGGATGAAAATCTGACCATCGTCCACGTCAATCCCGCCGTGGTGGCATTGCTGCGCGAGGCCGAGAGCGACCTGCGCAAGGATTTGCCCCGCCTGGACGTCAATCGTCTGGTCGGCAGCAACATCGACGTGTTCCACAAGAACCCGAGCCACCAACGTGGACTGCTGGCGTCGCTGAGCAAGCCGTACGGCGCCACCATCAAGGTCGGCGGACACCAGTTCGACCTGCTGGTCACGCCGTTGACCGAAGACGGCCGGCGCATCGGCTTCGTCGTCGAATGGGCCGATGCCAAGGAACGGCTGGAGAACCTCGATTACGCCGCGCAGATGGCGGCGATCAACCGGTCGCAGGCGGTGATCGAGTTCACGACCGAGGGCATCATCACCAAGGCAAACGACAATTTCCTGAACGTGATGGGCTATCGCCTGGACGAGGTCGTCGGCAAGCACCACAACATGTTCGTGGAGCAGGCCTATCGCGACAGCGCCGACTATGCCCGTTTCTGGGAAACCCTGCGGCGCGGCGAATTCCAGGCGGCGCAATACAAGCGGATCGGCAAGTCCGGCAATCCGGTTTGGATCGAAGGCGCCTACAACCCGATCCTTGATGAGAAGGGGCGGGTCGTCAAAGTGGTCAAGTTCGCGGTCGACGTGACCGCGCAGGTCTCGCTGCTGAACAACCTCAAGGTTTTGATCGACAAGAATTTCGGCGAGATCGATCAGGCGCTCCAACTGTCGATGGGGGAGGCGAATTCCGCCAACGATGCCGCCGGCTCGACCTCCGCCAGCGTCCAGGCGGTGGCGGCGAGTGCCGAGGAACTGGTCGCCTCCATCGGCGAGATTTCCCAGAGCATGACGCGCGCCCGCTCGGCGACCGACGGCGCCTTCGACCGCACCGTCGCGGTCGCGGAAAGCACCGATCGCTTGGCCGCCGCCGCCCAGGCGATGAACGGCATCGTCGGGCTGATCAACAGCATTGCCGGCCAGATCAACCTGCTTGCGCTGAACGCCACCATCGAAGCGGCCCGCGCCGGCGAGGCGGGCAAGGGCTTCGCCGTCGTCGCGTCGGAGGTGAAGAACCTGGCCAATCAGGCCGGGAAGGCGACCGAGCAGATCTCCGCCGAGATCGAAGGCATCCAGTCGACCTCGACCGAAGTCGCCAATGCGCTGAACGCCATCCGCGAAGCCGTCTCGGTGGTGCGGGAACATGTGACCGGCACGGCGTCGGCGGTGGAGGAACAGAGCGCCGTCACCCAGAACATGTCGTCCAACATGCAGAGTGCGTCCGCCGCCGTGGCGACGGTGACTTCCAACATTTCCGCCATTTCCACCGCGGTCAGTCAGGTGGCCGGAGCGGTCGGACGGACGAAGGAGGCGGCGCACGTCCTGGTGCGGTGATGCGGAGCCGGCCGGGTGCCGTGACGGACGACGCCCGGCCGGCTTTATCGCTCAGCGTTTGTGGAACACCGGACGGCGCTTCTCGAAGAAGGCGGTGATACCCTCCTTCGCCTCGCCATGGTGCAGGGCCTCCACGAACAGGTCGCTTTCACGGGCAAGTTGGGTGGCGAAGCTGCCATAAGCCAGTTCCATCAGCTTCTTCGCCCGGCCCATGGCGCCGGCCGGCCCCTCGGCGATGGTCTGCGCCCAGGCGGTCGCCTCGTCCAGCGCCCGGCCCGGCGCGGTGACGCGGTTGACGACGCCGGCGGCATGCAGGCGCGCCGCATCGACCGGGCCGCCGGTCAGCATCAGTTCGGCGTAGAGCTGCGGCGGCAGCGCGCGGGCGAGCGAGGCGGAGGCGCCGCCGTCGGCGGTCAGCCCGACCCTGACATAGGCGGTCAGGAACTGCGCATCCTCCGCCGCGACGATCAGGTCGCAGGCCAGGGCCAGCGAGAAGCCGGCACCGGCGGCCGGCCCCTCCACCGCGGCGATGATCGGCTTGGGGCATTCGCGCATGGCCCGGACCCAGCCGTGGAAGCGCTCGATCCCGTCCCGGTTCTCCGACCGCGAGCGGCTACCGTGGTGATAGAGGTTGTTCAGGTGCCCGCCGCTGCTGAAGGCGCCGTCGGCGCCGGTCAGCACGATGGCGCCGATTTCGGGGTCGTGCGTCGCCTCGTCCAGCGCGTCGCGGCCGGCCGCCATCATCTTCAAGCCCAGCGCGTTGCGGGTGCCGGCGTCGCTCATGGTCAGCACCATGACGCGCCCCTGGCGGTCCACCGTCATGCTGCCGGTATCCTGACGTTCGTTCATGGTCGTTTCTTCCCCGGTTGTCATTGTCCGGCGAAGGGACCCTCGCCGGATGGTAGAGCCACTGTGCCAGCCGGTGGCCGGCGCTCCAATCCGTACGACCGGTATAGGAAGCCACTGAGCGGCGCAGGAAACGGCTGTTTTTCGCCAATACCCCTTCTTACATTGGGGTGAGACTTATCGCCGCGCGAAGCGGCGGCACCGAACAGCGGGGGCAGGGGGATGGCGCTGGCGCTGGACCGGCAAGGCCGGAGCGGAGGAACTGGACCGGTCGCCGTTGCGCCCATCCCGCCCTATGCCAACCGCACCGTCATCCTTGTCTGCGTGCTGGCCTTCGTCCTACGGTTGCCGCCGGAGTCCTTTGCCTTCGTCCCCGCCTATTTCTTCGGAACGGTCGAGTTGGCGGGGCCGCTGCCCACCGGTGCGCTGTGGCGCGGGCTGTTCGGACATGTGCTGATCCATGGCGACCTGACGCATCTGGTCTCCAACATGGCGGTGCTGTGGCTGTTGGGTGACGTGGTGGAGCGGGAGGCCGGACATCTCCGCTATCTGTCGCTGTTCCTCGCCGGCACGGTGGCGGCGGCGTTGACGGAAGGGCTGCTCGCCGTCGACCGGATGGCGCCGCTGATTGGGGCGAGTGGGGCGATCTGCGCTCTGATGGGCGCCTTCCTGTGGATGCGGCCGCGCTTCGGATTGCTGTCGCGGCGCCTGCCCCGGCGGCTGGTACAGGGGGCGATCCTGGTTTTCGCACTGCTGAACGCGGCGATGACGCTGGTGCCGTTGAAAGGCGACTCCCCGTTTGCCGAGGTCGGCTGGGCGGCGCACGCGGGCGGGGTGGCGGCCGGGCTGCTGTTGGGCGGAGTGCTGCTGTGCCTGCGTCCCAAGCATGGCCGATTGGTCGGCGTTCCTTGAGCGGTCGTGATTCTGTTCCACCGTTGGCGATTGTGAAGCCCGTCGGGGTGACCCGTTGCCGTCGGCGGGAAAAAGCACTATTTTCGGGGTGGGTGTGCCGGGGCTCCTATCCCCGGCACACCCACCCGATCAGCGGTTCAGGTACTCAAGCACCAGCTTGACCACTTGCAACAGCAGGATCAGGAGAGTGAGGATTTTGTCCATCCTCTTGCCCTCCGTTGGTGCGGCGCGGGCGGTGGCCGTTCCACCGCTCCGACCGCGTGGCAAACATGCCAAGCATCCCATCCCGTTGGAAGCTGCAAGTTGCATGCGATGGCGTGTATTCGCCTTTGCATGCGTATGAAGCGCTTACCCGTCGCGCGGCCGACAGCATGTCTCGGAACTGCCGCGGATGAACGAAAGTAGGGGTGGGTGCCATTCCGGGCGTCGCATATATCATCGGTACACGTAACCATTCAGGCGACGGCAAGACGGGTCCGCGGTTGATCGATGAGGCTGATGGATGCTCCCCCGAGCAGACTCCAGTCTTGCTTTCTTCCCGCGATGCATTGCTTTGAAAACCCTGCAGAGGGCGACGGACTTCCGTCGCTGTTTCAGTCGCGCCTGCGCGCTGTATTTTCCACGCGATGGAATTGGGTGGGAATGGAAGCCATGCATTTTGACGAATTGCCCAACGGCCGTCGCAATTTCTAGGATTGTTCAGGCACCAAAGTGTCTTCTGTTCGGCAAATGGCGTCATCGTTCAACCGGCGCCATGGCCATAACGATGAGGAAACGTTCATGAAGCGTCGTTCCTTCCTGACCTCCGCCGGTGTCGGCGTCGCCGCCAGCACCCTGGCGGCCCCTGCCATCGCGCAGACCCAGCCGGAAATCCACTGGCGTCTGGCGTCCAGCTTCCCCAAGAGCCTGGACACCATTTACGGCGCCGCCGACACCATCGCCGCCCGCGTTGCCGCGGCCACCGACGGCAAGTTCCAGATCCGTCCCTTCGCCGCCGGTGAGATCGTCCCCGGCCTGCAGGTTCTGGACGCGGTGCAGAACGGCACGGTCGAATGCGGCCACACCGCCAGCTATTACTATGTCGGCAAGGACCCGACCTTCACCTTCGACGCGACGGTGCCCTTCGGCCTGAACGCCCGCCAGCAGAACGCCTGGATCTACAATGGCGGCGGCATGCCGCTGCTGCGCGAGTTCTTCGACGGCTACGGCGTCGTGAACTTCCCGGCCGGCAACACCGGCGTGCAGATGGGCGGCTGGTTCCGCAAGGAGATCAAGACCGTCGAGGATCTGAAGGGCCTGAAGTTCCGCATCGGCGGCTTCGCCGGTCAGGTCCTGGCCAAGCTGGGTGTCGTGCCGCAGCAGATCGCCGGCGGCGACATCTATCCGTCGCTGGAAAAGGGCACCATCGACGCGGCCGAGTGGATCGGCCCCTATGACGACGAGAAGCTCGGCTTCAACAAGGTCGCCAAGTATTATTACTATCCGGGCTGGTGGGAAGGCGGGCTGAACGTCTCGCTGCTGGTCAACAAGCAGCAGTGGGAACAGCTGCCCAAGCAGTACAAGGCCGTTCTGGAGGCCGCCTGCTTCGAAGCCAACCTGACCATGAACGCCAAGTACGACGCCGAAAATCCGGCGGCGCTGAAGCGGCTGGTCGGCGGCGGCGCCCAGCTGCGCCCCTTCCCGCGCGACGTGATGGAGGCCTGCTACAAGGCCGCCACCGAGCTGTATGACGAAACGGCGAAGAGCAACCCGAAGTTCGCCAAGATCTACGAGCAGTGGAAGAAGTTCCGCGACGACGAGTATCTGTGGTTCCGGGTGGCCGAGAACTCCTTCGACAACTTCGCCTTCACCGCCGGCCTGAAGCGCTGACGGCGGAAAGCTGCGGCTGAGAGAGCAAGAACTGCGGCCCCCGCATCCCCTCCCGGATGCGGGGGCTTTCTTTTTCAGGTGGGGCGGCCGGGTGCCAGCAGGTTGGCGATCATGGTCTGCACCACCTCGTCATTCTGGTTGAAGGTGGTGGTCTTCACCCGCAGCACGCCCTGATCGGGACGCTTGGCGGAGCGGCGGGCCTCCATCACCTCCATCTCGATGCGCAGCACGTCGCCGGGTCGGGTCGGGCGGGGCCAGCCGATGGAATCGACGCCCATGCCGATATAGCCGCCCGCCAGTTCGGCGTTGCTGCCCACGATCATCCGCATGGTCATCCCCGCGGTGTGCCAGCCGCTGGCCGCCAAGCCGCGGAACAGCGTGTTCTTTGCCGCGTCGGCGTCCAGATGGAAGGGCTGCGGGTCGAACTTCTCGGCATAGGCGACGATCTCCGCCTCTTCGACCCTCACCGGCCCTCCGGTGAAGCGGTCGCCCACCGTGACATCCTCGAAATAACGCATCCCCCGGAACTCCGTTCATTGTGGTGGTCAGGTCCGGATCGCTCGGCGATGATACAGACCTGTCTCTTCGTTGCGATGGTAGAGACAGGTCTGTATCATTGTCAATGTCGGGCTTGAACCCGGCCGTTCGGAAGGGATGGAGCGGGAATGTCGGAGGCGGCAAGCGCAAGGAAGCCGGCGCGGGAGCGGATTCTCGATACGGCGGCGGAGCTGTTCTATCGCGAGGGCATCCGCGCGGTCGGTATCGACACCATCATCGCCAAATCCGGCGTCGCGAAGATGAGCCTGTACCGCAACTTCACATCCAAGGACGATCTGGTCTGCGCCTATCTGGAGCGCAGCATCGCCCAGCATGGCGCGTGGTGGGACCGGGTGGTGGCCCGCCATCCCGGCGATCCGCGCGCCCAGATGAAGGCGCTTTTCGTGGCGCTCGCCCACTGGATCGATCATCCGAAATTCCAGGGCTGTCCCTTCACCAGCGCCGCCGCCGAACTGCGCGACCCCGACAACCCCGCCCGTGCGTTGGCTTTGGCCCACAAGCGCATGGTCCGCGACCGTCTGCACAGGTTGGCGGTCGCGGCCGGCGCCGACGATCCGGACCGGCTGTGCGCCCAATTGCAGTTGCTGATGGAAGGCGCCTATGCCGCCGGCCGCGCGCTGGACCTGGGACCGGGCAACGACGCAGTGGCAAGCGCGGCCGCGATACTGATCGACGCGGCATGTGGGCAGGCGCGGCCATAGGCGACGGATGCCCCCGGCCTCAATCGCCCCAAACGCAACGAAGCGCCGCAGGTCGGCCCCGCGGCGCTTCGTCGACGCTTAATGTGCTGTCTCAGTCCGCGCCGATGCGGTCGCGGACGGGCTGGCCGGGGCGGTAATCCTGCAGGCGGGTGGCGCGCAGGCCGCGCATACCGTGGCTGTCGATCAGCCGCTGCCAGGACAGGAATTCCTCCACCGACAAGGTGTAGCGGCGGCAGGCCTCCTCCAGGCTTATCAGGCCCGAACGGACGCCGGCGACCACTTCCGCCTTGCGGCGCATCACCCAACGCTTGGTGTCGGGCGGGGGAAGGTCGTTTTCGGTCATGGGACGCCCCTCAGGACCAATGACCGATGCACCGGCTGCAGAGTCGTCGCCGGTGTCGAGTTCGATGAGTGCCATGCGCGGACGCTCCAACCCAAACTGTGGATTCCACGATTTCGGGGTACTGTATGCGCCGGCACTTAACAAATGCCTAAACGAAAGGGTTAACTTTTTATCGGGTGGTAGTCGCCCATCCGAACGGATGGGGCGGTCGTGACGCCCCGTCCGGCAAGTGGGCCGACAATCCGTATGTGGAACGAGTCCCGATCAATAGACGGTGGTCAGCTTCGACAGCGGCACTTCGCTGGTGCCGATGTTCAGCACGGTTTCGCCGTCCTTGTTGCTGCCGATACCGGCGACGGTGCCGAAGGTATAGGTGGTGGTCTTGATGGTGTCGTTCTTGTTCTCCGCCACCGGCGCCACGTTCATGCGATAGGTGCCGGGCTGCACCGCGCGGCCGTTGTTGTCCTTGAAGTCCCAGCTGACCGCATGCTTGGTCCCGGCGGTGGTCTCGCCCGGCATCGAGCGGATGATGTTGCCGTTGGAGTCCAGGATGTCGACGCGCACCGACTTGGCCGAGGTTTCCAGTTCGTAGCCCAGCGGCGCCTGGGCCATGCCCTGGTTGTACTGGAAGCTGTCGCCCTCGAAGGCGACGGTGCGGCCGAGATAGGCGAGGTTGGTCGAGGCGGTGCCGGCCGACTGCAGCTGAACCAGCTTGTCCAGCCGGCTGTTGGTGCCGATGTTCTGCTCGACGTTGGCGAAGTCGACCAGTTGCTTGGTCATGTCGTTGGTGTCGAGCGGCTTCAGCGGGTCCTGGTTCTTCATCTGCGTGGTCAGCATGGTGAGGAACGTCTGGAAATTGTCGCCGAGGCCTTTGGTCGCCGACGCGGTCTTGTCGGCATCGGTCTGCGGGGTCTTGGCGGTTTCGGACGCCGACTTCGACCCGGTGGATTTGCCACCCGAATAGGTGCCGTACTGGTTCAGGGTCGGGCTGGTGGTGTTGGTCGTCGTGGTCATCGCGGTCGTCCTTCGTTGGCCTTGCGGCCGATATCTCTCATGTGACGGTGGGTTGCGGCGGTATGGCCGCCGGCGTGGCCGTCAGGCTCGGATGTCGACGCGCCCGTTGCCGAGCGTTGCCGTGTAGACGGTGCTGTCGGTCCCGTCATCGTCGCCACCCCCGCCGAAGCCGCGGCCGCGCCGACCAGATCCACCGTTCTTGCCGTCGCCCCGGCCGTCTCCTGCGAAGGGATTGCCTTCGCCGCGCAGGCTGAAGTTGAGGCTGTTCGAGTCCGTCTGCAGTCCTGCGTCTTGCAAGGCGCGTTCCAGGCTGCGGCTGTCACGCTGCAGAAGTTCGAGCGTCTGCGCCTTTTCCACCGCGACCATCGCGTTGACCCGGCCATCGGCGCCGATGTCCAGCTTGATGTCGATCCGGCCAAGCTCGGCCGGATGCAGGTTGATGGTGAACTGGTCGACCTCGTCGCCGACATTCTTCTTGATGTGGACGGCGATCTGGTCGTGCACGCCCATCGGCATGCCGGCGCCGCGCGACGGGCGGAGCGTCGCGGTCGCCTGTGGCTGATCGAGCCCGGGAATGCCGCCGTGAGCACCTTCCATCGCGGCCAGGGCCGGATGAGTGTGCGGGCTGGCGGTGGCGGCGCCGGACGTCCCACCGGCCGCGCCGGTGGCATCGATGCCCTCCAGCGCCGTGGCGGCCGTGCCCGTCGCAGTGGTCGTGACGGCTTCCGCCACCGGGACGGCGGGCGCCGCCGGCGGAAACGGGTGCTGCGGCATCGCCTGAGTTTGGGCCTGGGCGTCATTCCGGGCGCCGCCCTCGCCGCCGGCGTGCTTGCCATTCTGCTTGGCTTCGCCCGTCTTGGCCTTGGCCGCGGCCAGCAGGTCGGCGAAGCGGTCGGGCAGGGCGACGTCCTCGTCGTTCGGCAGGGCTTCGGCGCCGGCATCGGCCTGGGACGCGTCAGCGGTCTTCGCGGCGTCGCCATCCACGGAACCGCCCTTGCCGGTCGCCTTCGCGGCGGCATCGGCACCGGTGGCCTGTCCGCCCGCCATTGCGCCGGCAGCGGCAGCCTGCGTCTGGGCGAGCTGGGCGGCGGGACCGAGGGCGCCAGCCGTGCCGTTCCCCGCGCCACCCGCCTTCGTGGAGTCGTCGGCGCCCGCGCCCGCCTCATCGGTGGCGTCCTTCGCCGCGGCCTGTCCGGCCGGCATCAGTCCCGCGAGGATCAGATCGCTGGCCTGCGGCATCGGCTGCGGCGGAACCGGCTGAGCGGCCGGAGGCTGTCCGGTGGTGGACTGGTCGCCCGGCTGGGCCTGTTCGTCGGCCATGGCTGTCGGGTCACCGTTGCCTGCGGCATCGGCATCGGCCGACGCGGTTTCGGTCTGTCCGGCATCCTCGGCCGAAGCGGCGGCATCGTCAGTCGCAGCGGCCTCGTCGGCCGCTGCGGTGCCGGTGTCATCCGTCTTCGCCGCGGCAGCCTTGGACGAATCGGCCTTCGCCCCTTCCGCCTTCGGATCCTTCGCCGGCTTTTCGGCTTTGGCCGGCCGGCGGTCGTCCTGCCCGGCCTGAACCTTGCGGTCGTCGTCGGTCTTGGCGGTCTTCTGCTCCGGAGCGCGGGTCGTGTCGGCGGCATCGGCGGCCGAACGGGCGGCCTGAGCCGTGCGGTCGCGGGTCAGGTCCGGCTTCGGTTCGGCACGCACCGGCTGCTTGCGCTGGGCCTCCGCCCGGCGGGCGTCACCGGCCTCCTTGGCCGCCTCCTTGGCTGCGTCCTTGGCGGAGTCGCGTGCCGCCGCATCGGCCTGCTCGCGCTTGCGCGCGGCGGCATCGGTCAGCATGCGGTCCATCATCTTGGAAAACAGGTCGTTCTTCGTCCCGGTCCCTTGCGTCTGCTGGGACTGGCTGAGACCGTCGAACAAGGACGCGGCGATGTTGTTCGATTGGACTTCCATGGAACGGCCTCTCAGGGACGGCGGAACGCACCGACGGCGATGCGGAGAGACCAATGCAACAGGCGGGCCAGTTGCAACCCCAGGCCATTGGACCCTTGATGCGGTGCCGGGCGGCAGTTCCAGCCCCATGGCACGGGCCGGACCGGCAATTTCCGCCGGGTGCGGGGCCTTTCTTGCCGCAGCGGCCCGCTCCCAAGGATAAAGCCCGCAAAGAAAAAGGCCGCCCCGATGGCAGGGCGGCCGTCCGAAACGTCTCGGCAGTCACGGATGAAGGCGGTTTGGATCAAAGCCGGGTGTTCAGCGCCGCAGACGTACGCGGCCCGCTGGGCGGCGGGGAATAGCCGCGGCCCCCGCCCATGTGGGCGGCATAGGCGGTGGTCGGCGCCTTTTGCTGGCGGGTGATGACGGTGACGACGGTGTCGACCATCACCTTCTGCGCCTCGCCGCCGATGCGCAGGGCCTCTGCATTGTCGGCGGTGGCGGCATAGAGCTTGCCGGTCGCGTCCTTCAGCGCGGTCTTCATCTCCTGCGGCAAACCCATCAGCCCGTCGCGGTCGACGCGCAACATGCGGCTGATCTCTTCATAGACCAGCGTCATCGGCTGCTTGTCCTTGACGATCTGGGCCAACTCCTTGGCCGGGCGGCGGGCACGGACGGCGGCGGCCTCGCGCTCCAACAGCGCGGTCAGGCGGCCCATCAGCTCGACCAGCGCCACCGCGCGTTCCTGCGCGTTCTTCGGCAGGTTGGCGGCCGGCTTGGCAGGCTGGGGGAAACGGACGTCGACCTTATCCATGGCTGGCCTCCTGGGCGCGAAGAAGCTCTGCGTAAACCTGTTTGGCGATGCCGAAGCCGCCGCGCTGGGTGATCTGTTTGCCGAACTGCTCGACCAGCATCGGCCGGAACATTTCCTCGCCGCGCCCGCCGCCGAATGTCTCGTCGGTCTGGATCCCCTCGAACATCGGGCTCAGCATCTGCGACACGAACTGGCTCTCGAACTCGTTGGCGGACTTGCGCAGCTGGGCAAGCTTTGCCGGGTCGGTCTTGGCCTCCAGATCGGAAATCTTTGCCAGGGTCCGCACGCCGAACCCTGCGGCCTGGGCGCGCTCGACAAGCGAGGAACTGCGCGGGGTCGAAGCGGCGGAAAGGGCGGGGCTCATGGACATCAGATCACCTCGATCTCGGCTTGCAGGGCTCCCGCGGCTTTGATCGACTGGAGAATGGCGATCATGTCCCGCGGACCCACCCCAAGCGCATTCAAGGACTGTACCAACTCCTGCAACGTCACCCCGGCATTCATCACGGCGAGGCGGTTGTTGGACTGTTCGTCGACCTGGATGTCGGTGCGCGGCACCACCGCGGTCTGGCCCTGGCTGAACGGGCCGGGCTGGCTGACCTGCGGGGTTTCGGTGATGCGGATGGTCAGGTTGCCCTGGGCGATGGCGACGGTGGAGATGCGGACGTTCTCGCCCATCACGATGACGCCGGATTTCTCATCCACCACCACGCGGGCGACCTGATCGGGGGTGATGCGCAGCTGTTCGATCTCCGTCACCAGCCCCACCACGTCGCCGCGGCGCGTCTCCGGAACGTTGATGAGGACGGAGGCCGGGTCGGTCGCCTGGGCGCGGTTTCCGCGCAGCTGGATGTTGATGGCGGTCGCCACACGCTGGGCGGTGGTGAAGTCCGGATTGCGCAAGGACAGCCGCAGCACCGGCAGCTCGGCCAGCGAGAATTGGATTTCCCGCTCCACGATCGCGCCGGAGGAGATGCGGCCGGAGGTCGGCACGCCGCGGGTCACGCTGGCGCCCTGGCCCTGGGCAGTGAAGCCCGAGACCGCGATCGGCCCCTGCGCCACCGCATAGACCTCGCCGTCGGCGCCCATCATTGGGGTGACCAGCAGGGTGCCGCCCAGCAGGCTCTTGGAGTCGCCCATCGCCGACACGGTCACGTCGATGCGCGTGCCCTGCGCCGCATAGGCGCCCAGCGTCGCCGTCACCATCACCGCCGCAACGTTCTTGGTGCGCAGGTTGGTGCCGCGGGTGTTGACGCCCATCCGTTCCAGCATGCCGGTCAGGCTCTGCTCGGTGAAGGGCGAGTTGTTCAGGCTGTCGCCGGTGCCGTTCAGACCCACCACGAGGCCATAGCCGATCAGCATGTTGTCGCGCACGCCCTCGACATCCACGATGTCCTTGATACGGGCGGACGCGGCCAATGCCGGTGCGGCCGGGACACCGAACGCCAGCAGGGCGGTCAGCACGGCCAGGACGGCACGGCGGCGCAGAAGGCGAAGGGCGGTGGGAAGCATGACGCGGACACTCCTGAACTCGTGCCCATCCCTATACAAACGCCGTGCCAGACGACGGAAACGGCAGCAATCCGCGCTTGTCCTTAAAAACGTCCCGAAGATGGCGCCTTTCGGTCACAGCCGACCGGCAAATTTTGCCCGATTGCGGCAAACCTTGACCGGATGTTAAGGTTGGTCCATCTACAGTGCGCGCGTTTACGCATCCTTTACTGCAAACGGTTGCACGGATCATGAAAGTCGAAGGCACCGGAAACATACGCGGCAGCGGTTCGGTCCGCCGCACCGGCAAGGCCGAAGGCTCGTCCGGCGCCGCGTTCTCCAAGCAATTGGTGGGGGAGGCGGGCTCGGCGCACGGCGTCAGCGGCGCCGCCGCCACCGCCGGGGTTTCGGGCGTGCTGGCCTTGCAGGAGGTCGATGCGACCGACGACGCCACCGCGCGTGCGTCGCGCGGCAAGATGCGGGCGGAAGAGATGCTCGACCGGCTGGAGGAAATCCAGCACGGCCTGCTGTCGGGCACCCTGTCGATGCAGAAGCTGGTCGATCTGGCCAAGGTGGTGCAGACGCGCCGCGCCCAGGTCGACGATCCCGGTCTGGCTGAAATCCTCGACGAAATCGACCTGCGGGCGCAGGTCGAACTGGCGAAGCTCACCTCCTGAGCCTTCCCGGGCAGGTGGGCCGATCCCCCGATGCCGTTCGCCTGCAGTCAGGCGGGGCAGGGCGCGGCCCGACCCACGGTCCCATGCCCCGATGGGGTAGTGGTACGGCGCGGCCAATGTGCCACTCTGACAAATCTTTTTTATTCCAATGGCTTGTTTGGTCGTTGCGGGGGCGAACCAATGGGTTGCGGTCCCGACGTGGCGTGCCTATACTCCGCGCCGCCCGGATCACCCCTTTTTCGCTGGATGCTTTCGGATGACGTCGCCGCTTCTGCCCCAGAACTATTCCCCGTCGGAAGACGAGGAGTTCATGAACCCGATCATGCGGGAGTATTTCCGCCAGAAGCTGCTGCGCTGGCGCGCGGAGCTTCTTGCGGAATCGACCGGCACGCTGAACAGCCTCCAGGAAGGCGGTATCCAGGAACCGGATATCGCCGACCGCGCCTCGGCGGAGACCGACCGCGCGCTGGAACTGCGCACCCGTGACCGCGAACGCAAGCTGATCTCCAAGATCGACGCCGCGCTTGAGCGTCTGGTCGACGGCAGCTACGGCTACTGCGAGGAGACGGGCGACCCCATCTCCGTGCGGCGGCTGGATGCCCGCCCGATCGCGACGCTGAGCCTGGAGGCCCAGGAGCGTCACGAGCGGATGGAACGGACCCAGCGCGACGACTGACGCCGCGCCGTCTTCCGGAAGGTCGCGGCCATCCCGGCGCCGGTCGCCGGGATAGGGAGCGTGTGCTTTGCCGGAAGTTGCACCGACGGATTTGAAAGCGCCGGTCCCCGACCGGCGCTTTCGTCGTTTCAGGTCGTCGCCAGCACTCCGGCTTCATCCGCCCCGTCCCCGTCCCCGTCCCCAGCGGCGCGGCCGGCATAGTCGATCATCCGCCGGGCGATCTCGCGTTCGCCCATGAAGACGGCGTCGGCGCCGGTACGGTCGAGAAGCTCCACGGCCTCGTCGCTATGGGCGCGGGCGGCGATGGCGACCGACGGATTCACCGATCGGGCCTGCTGGACGACTCCGCCGCCCTCCAGCGCGTCGGGAACCGTGACCAGCAGCAGCGAGGCGCCCTGCACCCCGGCGCGCTCCAGGATTCCGGCGGCATTGGCATTTCCGTAGACCGCCCGCACGCCAGCCGCCTGCAGGCCTTTCACCCGTTCGCGCTGAAGGTCGATCACCACCAGCGGCCGGTCTTCCGCCTGCAGGGCCTGCGTAACGTAGCGGCCGACCCGCCCATGGCCGACGATGATGACATGGCCGCTCAAGGCCTGATAATCGCGCAGCTCCGGCGCGGTGTCGGCCGGTGGCAGCGGCTCCGCCTCGTCCGGGAACAGGCGCTGGACCGCGGCGAACAGCAGCGGGTTGGCGGTGATCGACAGCAGGGCGCCCGCCAGGATAAGCCCCTGGCCTTCTTCCGGCAGGATGCCGAGCTGCATGCCCAAAGCCACCAGGATGAAGGAGAACTCGCCGATCTGCGCCAGACTGACCGCCACCGTCACCGCCGTGCGCAGCGGATAGCGGAACAGCAGGACGAGACCGAAGGCCGCCGCCGACTTGCCCAGCAGAATGATCGCCAGCGTCGCCAGCACCGCCCAGGGCGACCGGGTCAGAACCGACGGATCGAACAGCATGCCGACCGACACGAAGAACAGCACGGCGAAGGCGTCCTGCAAGGGCAGGGTCTGTTCCGCCGCGCGGTGACTGAGATCGGATTCGTTCAGCACCATTCCGGCAAAGAAGGCGCCCAGCGCGAAGGACACGCTGAACAGGGTGGCGGAGCCATAGGCGATGCCGAGCGCCAGCGCCAGGACGCACAGGGTGAACAGCTCGCGCGAACCGGTGCGGGCGATGCGCTCCAGCACCCAGGGGACGATCCGCCGGCCGCCGACCAGCATCAGGGCGACGAAGAGCGCCACCTTCCCCAACGTCCACGCCAGCGACAACAGCACCTCGCCGTCCAGCCCGCCGCCGCTTTCCAGCATGCGGGACACCGGCGGCAGCAGCACCAGCGCCAGCACCATCGCCAGATCCTCGACGATCAGCCAGCCGATGGCGATCCGCCCGCGTTCGGTTCGGAACAGGTTCAACTGCTCCAGCGCGCGCAGCAGCACCACCGTGCTCGCCACCGACAGGGCCAGTCCGAACACCAGCCCGGCCGCCAGATTCCAGCCCAGGAAACTGGCCAATGCCCATCCCATCGCCGTCGCGATGGCGATCTGCACCACCGCTCCGGGTACCGCTATCGCCCGCACCTTCATCAGGTCGTCCAGCGAGAAATGCAGCCCCACGCCGAACATCAGCAGGATCACCCCGATCTCCGCCAACTGCGACGCCAACTGCATGTCGCCGACGAAGCCCGGCGTGAAGGGACCGATGGCGACGCCGGCAAGCAGGTATCCCACCAGCGGCGAAAGGCGCAGCCGGTGGGCCAAGGCGCCGAAGACGAAGGCCAGGACGATGGCGGCCACCATGGTGGCGATCAGGGGAACGTGATGGGGCATGCGGCGGCATCTCCGGCGGCAGGGGAAGGGCGCGGATGGAACTTGGATTCCGGGGTGGTCGCGCTCATATTGTGGTGGAAATGGTCAATTTCAACGCTTGTGGCCGAGCTTTTCCGGGGAAAAATATGCTTACGAAAGGTGTTTTGACTCCGGGGCTGTGCCGTGCGGCCCGGGGCTTCCTCGACTGGACGCAGGAGGAGCTTGCGGAGCGGGCGACGGTCTCCCGCGGGACCATCCGCGACTTCGAAAAGGGGCGCCACGCCTTGCACCGAAGCACCGAAACCCTGCTGGCCGCGGCCTTCACCACCGCCGGCCTGCTGCTGGTCGCGCGGGAGGACGGGGGGCCGGGTGTGCTCCATCCTGGCGAATTGCCGCCCGAATAAGGGCCCCGAATAAGGACAGGGACGGCCAGGGAACCAACGCCGCTCTCCAGCGGTTCGGAACGGCACGCGTGACAGCGGTTCCCAACCCGGAGGAACGGACATGGACAATGAGACCTTCAACCTCGACCTGCGCAAATTCCTCAAGCAGGTCGGCGTTACCTCCCAGCGGGAGATCGAACTAGCGGTCGGCCGCGCGCTGGCGGAAGGGCGGCTGGACGGAGTGAAGTCCCTGCCGGTCCGCATGGTGCTGACGGTCGACGGCATCGACCTGACGCACGAGGTTACCGGCGAACTCTCGCTGGACCAGCCGCCGCGATAACCGGTCAGGCGGGGTTCAACTGCGGTGTGATGTTCAGGATTGCCGCGGTCATCCGCCGTTCGGTCCAAGGCACGTCATGGTGGGCCGCGGTCAGATAGCGGCTTTTGGCATCGCGGACCCATTCCGCCGGGAACAGGGCGACCGCTTTGCCTGAGGTCCGGCCGAACGCACCTTCATAGGGCGCCCCCTTCAGCGCGCAGGCCATCGCCCGACACAGGTCGCTGCCCGCCAGACTGCCGAGATGGGTGGTCTGGGTCGGACGGGCGTTGAACTCCAGGAAAACGGGCGGGCCGCCATCCTCCGGCAGGATGGCGTCGATGCCGCCGAAGCCGGAGTAGCGCGTCAATTCCACCATTCGGCGGGCCATGTCCATCAGGTCAGGAAGGTCCGCCAGTTCAATCACCGAGGCGGGGCCGAAAGGTTCCGGCTGGTGCTGCAGGACGGTATAGGCGAAGCCCTCCAGCATCCGTCCGCCCAGCGCGCAGAAGGACACCGACGCCGCCCGCCCGCGCACGAACTCCTGCGCGACGACCCGCCGGCCGCCCGGAAAGGCGCTCATCTGCTCCAGTTCCGTCACCAGTTCGGTCGCGTGCCGGGCGTCGGACGCAAGAAAAACCCCGCGGCCGGCGGAACTGCCGTCGAATTTCAGCAGAAGCGGCGCTCCGAGGGCGGACAGGTCGTTTGGGACGATGCGCCGCGGATCGACCAAGACCTGACGTGGCGTCCGGATGCCGGCCTCCGCCATGAGTTCCACGCAGCGCGAACGCTCCTCTTCCCAGCAGACGCCGCCGTACCAGCCCTGGAGGAACCGCAGCCTGTGTGCATCGGCGCTATCCTCCGCCACCCGTTCGAGCAGCCGCCCGGCCGAGCCGAGCACCTGGACAGCGCTTTCCTCGCAACCGATGATGATGTCCGCATGCAACTGCGCCGCCGCACGCGCGGCGGTGACCGTCAGGTCGTCGACCGGCATTCCCGGGTCGAAAGTGTGCCTGCCGTCGACATGGTCGCTGAATTCAAGCAGGGAATTCCGGGGGAAGATCGCAAAGACGCGAAATCCTGCCGCTTTCAGCGCGGCGGGCATTCTTGCGGTGCCGTGACGATACATCGCGCAGGACACCAGCAATGCCGTTGGCATAAATACCCTCACAGGGTGTGGATAGAGCGAATGCTTTATACTCTGGGCATGTCGACCGCAACCCATTCCGCCTATGCCCCCGACCCCGACGCTTGAGATGGAATCTGCTTTCCGATAGGCATGGGTCCGCACCGCCAACCGTAAGGAAAGCCTGCTGCCATGAGCGACGATCCCGATTGCCTGGGCATGTGCGCCATTGACGGCGACGTCTGTACCGGCTGCGGCCGAACGCTGGACCAGATCAATGCGGCCCTGGACCGTGCCGAAGGCGAAAGCGACGGCGAGACCGCCCGTCCGCCCGCCTGAAACAGCCGGCCTTCTCCCGCGACGATCTCCGGCCACCGCTGTTTCCTCCTCATCGCCAGTCGGAAAAACGACCGAGGAGCAGCAAGATGGCCGACCAGCCCAACCAGAATCCAGCCGACGCCGACCGCAGCGAATCGCCGCAGAAGCCTGCCGACAAGGCCGGTGGCGGCAAGATCAGCCGCGTCACCGAGAAGGCCCAGGAGGAGGCGGCCAAGGAGCGCGCCCGCGAAGGTGGCTATCAGTAGGCGGACACCGGCAGTAGGCGGACACCGGCCGAAGGCAGGACGGCCCGGCTCCCGGCGAGGGAGGCCGGGCCGTTTCGTTTTGGGTGGTGTGGAGCCGCGGATTGTTTTTGAAATGGATTGTTGTATTGTTATGTTCCCGCTTGGCGATGTAATCAGGCGGGAAAAACAACCATGTGCACGGATTTTCTGATCGGGGCGGCTGATGGAACGATCGTCAACGGCCGCAGCATGGAGTTCGGCATCGACCTGAAGGGCACCCTGATCGTAAGGGCGCCGGGCAAATCGGCCGGACTGGTTGGATGGCTGGAGGACAAGCTCCATCTGGTCCCGAAATACGGCTATGTCGGCGTGACCTCATTCGGTCTGCCCATTTGCTCCGATGGCGTGAACAGCCAAGGCCTGTCCACCGGCGCGCTTTGGCTGCCCGGATCGGAGTATCAGGCGCCCGACTCCAAGGCGACGAACGTCTTCTGCGGGTTCTTCGTCGATTGGCTTCTGGGCAACTGCGCCACGGTGGCGGAGGTCCGGCAGGCGCTGGAAAGCGGCGCGGTCCGGGTCGTCGGCGACCAGTGGGTGGCGAAGGCCGGGCCGTTGCATTTCCCGGTTCACGATGCCGCCGGCAACAGCATCGTCATCGAATTCCTGGGCGGTCAGCCGGTCATCAGCGACAACCCGGTGAAGGTGCTGACCAACCTGCCGACCTTCTCCTGGCATCTGACCAATCTGCAGAACTATGTCAACCTGACCCCTTGGGATGCGGACCCGATGACCGTCGGCGATCTGACCGTCTCCCGTCCCGGCCATGGGACCGGGCTGGCCGGCCTTCCCGGCAACGCCACGCCGCCCGCCCGCTTCATCCGCACGGCTCTTCTGAAGCAACTCGCCGATCAGCCCGCGACCGCAGCCGAGGCGCAGAGCCTGGCCTTCCACCTGCTGAACGCCGTCGACATCCCCAAGGGCACGGTGCGCGCCCGCAAGTCCGACGGGGCCGTGGAATGCGACTATACCCAGTGGGTGGTGGTGAAGGACCTGACCGACCGCGTCCTCTCCATCCGCATGGCCGCCTCGCCGCTCGCCTGGAGCCTGGACCTGAAGACGGTGGATTTCGAGAGCATGAACGGCCGGCAGATCGCCATTCCGACCACGATGGCGAACCCGCTGCCGGTGTGAAGACGCCCGCGACGGCGGACTTTGCCGCACTCCAACCCGTCGGGTTCCACCGTGGCGGTTTTCTGCTCCGGAACGGCGGAGGCGGTGCATGCGGCCCGGGGGCACGCCACACTTCCCGTAACGGTCGGCGGAATCCCGCCCACCGAACCGGACCGGCGGTTTCCCGGTTGTCCGGGCCGCAAGCGCCACCAGCATACACCCGTCGGGCGGCCTCGCCCGCCACCGCCGATCCCACCGCAGATGATCCAATTCAGAATGGAAGGCTGCGTCCGCAAAGGCCTTGTCATCGCCGCCGGCATGATCGTGCTGGTTTTGTGAAGCACGCGACATCGGATGGCGGGCTTGGAGCGTAGGGTCATCCTCGACCTGCCGACCATGGGAGTGCTTACCACCGCCACCTGACGGAATGGTGGGGCGGCAAACTTCCAGGCGGGCAGAGTGGACCAATCACACCAACGCTGTTCGAGGAGACGAACGATGACGAGCGATCTCGCCCTGTCCCGGAGCATCGTCAACGCGGCTGACCTGATCGACTGCGTTGCCCAGCGCGAGGCTTACCGCCGCGCCACCGAACTTATCGGACCGTCGTTGGGGCGCATCGGCGGCAACATGGCAGTCGGAATGATGGATGGTTTCACCGCGCTGCCGCAGCCTTCGCTTGAAGGCTGAACCGGTGGCGCTGGTCGTCTTCATCGAGGAACAGCGGCCCGGCAACATCGCCCCGGCACAACCCACCGGGCGGCAGCAATTGCCGACCCGCCCGCAACGCGCGGAGCTTGCGTTATCGATGCCAATGCCGGCGACGTTCGCGACAACCCGCAAGAGAGCCGGGCCATGAGGGAATTCCTCCCCCATGGCCCAACTTCCGCAACCGTTAGGCAGGGCGTCCTCAGAACGGCATGATGATGTCGTACAGCTGCTGGCCGTAGCGCGGCTGCTGGACGTCGGTGATCTGGCCGCGGCCGCCGTAGGAGATGCGGGCCTCGGCGATCTTCTCGTAGCTGATGGTGTTCTGCGCGGTGATGTCCTCGGGGCGGATCACGCCGTGGATTTGCAGGTCGCGCAGTTCGTAATTCACGCGGACTTCCTGGTGCCCCTGGATGACCAGGTTGCCGTTGGGCAGGGTCTGGGTCACCAGCGCCGCCACCTTCAGCTCGATCTTCTCGTTGCGGTCGACCGAGCCCTTGCCGTCGTTCGAGGTGTCGCTCGACAGGTCCACCAGGCTGGCGGCCGAGGCGCCGGCCGGCAGGACGCGGCTCAGCGTGGCGCCTTCCAGGCCGAACAGGTTCGGCATGCCGGCCTTTTCGGTGTTGGCGCGCGACCGCTTGCTCTCGTTCGACAGCTTGGCCTGGTCGGCGATGGAGATGTTGATGGTCAGGATGTCGCCGACCTTGGCCGCGCGCTGGTCCTTGAAGAAGGCCTTCGCGCCGGTCCGCCACAGCGAGTTCGGATTGCGCTCCGTCGGCAGCGGGGTCGGCATCGGCAGGCTGACCGGCTGGTAGCCGGTGCGGGCCTGCGGGTCCTGGATGCTGCTCATCTCCGGAGCCTTGCCGATGTCGGCGATGCGCGAAGCGGCGCCGCAGGCGGTCAGCGAGGTGGCGGCGGCGGCGATCATCGCGAAGCGGATCAGGCGGGTGGTCTTGGTGGCGTACATTGGAGCTTTCTCCTTACTGCGCGATGATGCCGGGCTTTGCCACGGCGACGACGTTGGGGCCTGCGACCGTCGCTTCGACGATGCGGTTGGATTGGGTGTTCACGACGCGGATGACCTCGCCCTTGCCGCCGTCCTGCAGGGCCTTGCCCTGGGTGGTCAGCGTCATGGCGGGGGTGGTCAGGGTGATGGTGACCATCGAGCCCTTGTCGACCATGCGCGGCGATTGCAGGTCGCGCAGGCGGACCGGCTGGTTGGTCGACACGCCGCGCTTCGGCGTCATGCCGATCAGCTGCGCGTCGGTGGCGGCGGTGTCGCTGGTGGTCTGGTCGGCACGCACGTCCTGCCAGTCGATGTCGCCCGGGCCGATGATGTCGCCGGGGATGATCCGGCGCGACAGCACCGGGATCTGCACCACGCCGAAGGCGCGGCCCGAAACCGGCAGACGGACCTGGCTGCCGGTCACCACGATCTCCGCCGCGAAGCGGCCCTGGACCGGACTGTAATAGAGATTCTCCACCGCCAGCCCGCCGGCGCCCTGCGGCGCGCGCAGTTCCACCGCGCGGCTGTCCAGCTCCATCTGCAGCCGGCCGGCGGTGATGACCCGCGACAGCGCGTCGGACAGAACAGCCTCGACATGCGGCATGCCATAGACCACGTCGGGCGCCGGACCGGAGCCCGCTACGGTCGCCGTCGACACCGACGCCGCGGCTGCCGGCGCCATGCCGACGCCCATGACCGGAACGGTCATCAGGGCGGCGCCGAGGATCAGGGCGGGAAGGCGGCGGGTGGCGAGGTGGCGGATCATGGCGGTGGTTCCCGATGTGAAGGCTGAAGCGAAGCGCCGGCAGCGTTGCGTCACGCGGCGTTACTTCATCTGGCTGGCCTGCTGCATCATCTCGTCGGTGGTCTTGATGACCTTTGAATTCATCTCGTAGGCGCGCTGGGCGGTGATCAGGGTGGTGATCTCCTGCACGACGTTGACGTTGGAGGTCTCCAGCGCGCCCTGGGTGACGCGGCCGAAACCGGGGCCGCCGGGGTTTCCGGTCACCGCCTGGCCGGACGCGCCGGATTCCATGAACAGGTTGTCGCCGGTGGCTTCCAGGCCGGCGGCGTTGGCGAAGGTGGCGAGTTGGAGCTGGCCGACATTCTGCGTCGCCGTCTGGCCGTCCAGCTTCACCAGCACCTCGCCCGACGAGTTGATGGAGATGTCCACCGCGTTGGTCGGGATGGTGATGTTCGGTTGGACCGGATAGCCGTCGGCGGTGACGATCACGCCTTCCGGCGACAGCTTGAAGTTGCCGGCGCGGGTATAGGCGGTGTCGCCGCTGGGCAGCGTCACCTGGAAGTAGCCCGAGCCGTTGATCGCCACGTCCAGCTTGTTGTCGGTGATGTTCAGGTTGCCCTGTTCCAGCACGCGGGCCACCGCGGCGACACGCACGCCGGCACCCACCTGCACGCCGGTCGGCACCACGGTGCCGGCATCCGACGAGGTCGAGCCGATACGGCGGAAATTCTGGTACAACAGGTCCTGGAACTCGGCCCGCTGCTTCTTGTAGCCGGTGGTGGTCGAGTTGGCGATGTTGTTGGAGATCGTCTCGACGTTGAGCTGCTGGGCGATCATGCCGGTGGCGCCGATGGCGAGGCTGCGCATTGTGGTCTTCTCCTCTCGTCGTCGGTCTGGTTAGGCGCTACGGCCCAGACGCTGGATCATCGTGCGGATACGTTCGTGCTCGTTTTCGATCATCCGCTGGGCGGACATGTACTGACGCTGGATTTCGATCATCTGCGTCATCTCGACCACGGGCTTCACGTTCGAACCTTCTAGCAAACCCTGTGCCACTTTCGTCTCGGCCGGGGCCGGCTCCGGCTGCTCGTCGCTGACGTACAGGCCGTTGCCGACCTCGGTCATCAGCTGCTCGTTCTTGAAGGTGACGATGTTCAGCTTGCCGACCGGGCCCAGTTCGGTGGCGACGGTGCCGTCGCCGCTGACCTTCACGTCGCCGGTGCCGGCCGGGATGGTGATGGGCTGGCCATTGTTGGCAAGGACCGGCAGGCCGCCGGCATCCACCAGCTGGCGCTGGTCGTTCAGGCGGAAATTGCCGGCTCGGGTGTAGCGGGGGCCGCTGGCGGTATCGACGGTAAAGTAACCCTGGCCGGTCAGCGCCAGATCCAGCGGGTTGCCGGTCTGGGTCATGGCGCCGTTGGCGAGGTCGCGCACCACCGCGCGGTCCTGGACGAAGCTGACCTTCTCGTGCAGGCCGGGCTTTTCCAGGAATTCGGTGAACATCATCCGCTGGTTCTTGTAGCCGGTCGTGTTCATGTTCGCGATGTTGTTCGACGTCACGTCCAGCTGGCGTTGCAGCGCCATCTGGCGCGACAGGGCGACGTAGATCGAATTTTCCATCTTGCGGCCTCTTCACCTTGCGAACGGATCGGGCGACAGCGTCCGACCGGCGAAAAGGGTGTTGCAGGCGGCGTGCCAACTTCGGCAAGCGCTGGGAATCCGGGGAGTCCGGGCAAGGCGGGGGCATTCCCGCCGAATGGGGCAGGCGATGCCGGGCAGAATCTGCCGGGGTAGGGGCGCTCCTTGCCGGGTTGGACCGGGCAAGACTCTCCCGTTCCCGCCGCATGGTCGGTGCGGCGGGGCGATGGACCACGGCCCCGCCGGTCCCAGGGGGATCGCGGGCGGTCACGGTCGGACTCCGGACGCGGAGTGCCAAGCAGCCCCAATCAAGAACCGTGCCGAAAAGGTGACAGAGGGGGGAAACCTGCCCGTCCGGGGCGGTCCATTCCCCACTCGAAAGGAGTTATTAACTATCCCAAAAGTAGCTTTGACCGTGTCAGGCGGCGCATGCCTGAGCCGTTGCGTACCTCGAACGATCCCAGGATGTCATGGCTGCCGAAACCGACGCCGGTGAACTGACCGACGGCCTGCCCCGGAAGAAATTCAGCGGCAAGAAACTGGTCCTGTTCGTCGTTCTTCCCCTGGTCCTGCTGATCGGCGCCGGTGCCGGCGTCTATTTCTCCGGCCTGCTCGACAGCTTTCTGGGGAAGGAGAAGCCGGCGGAGGAGGGCGAACACGCCGCCGCCGAGGGTGAGCACGGGGCGGAGCCCGGCAAGGCCGATCCGCATGCGGCACCGATCTTCTATGATCTGCCGGACATGTTGGTGAACCTGAACACCGGCAACAAGCGTCCGGCCTTCCTGAAGATCAAGATCTCCATCCAGCTGTCGAAGCCGGAGGATGTCGGTGCGGTGGAGCATGTGCTGCCGCGCATCATCGACAATTTCCAGGTCTACCTGCGCGAATTGCGGCTGGAGGACCTGCGCGGGTCGGCCGGCATGTACCGGCTGCGCCAGGAACTGCTGCTGCGCATCACCGCCGCCGCTTTTCCGGTGAAGGTGAAGGACGTGCTGTTCAAGGAAATGCTGGTCCAGTGAGGGCCCGGGCAGCTGGGGATAAGGGCCGATGAGCGACACCGGTGAACTGAGCGAAGAGGAACGCCTTGCCGCCGAGTGGGCGGCATTGGCCGAGGACAGCGGCGATGTCGGCGACATGGGCGGCGGCGGTTCGACGCGCGTCCTGAACCAGGACGAGATCGACAGCCTGCTGGGCTTCGACCAGGGTGGTGCCGGCGACGGCGACAACTCCGGCATCATGGCGCTGGTCAACTCGGCGCTGGTCAACTACGAACGCCTGCCCATGCTGGAGGTGGTCTTCGACCGCCTCGTCCGCATGATGTCGACGTCTCTGCGCAACTTCACCTCCGACAACGTCGAGGTCAGCCTCGACCAGATTTCCTCGGTCCGCTTCGGCGATTACCTAAACTCCATCCCGCTGCCGGCGATGCTGTCGGTCTTCAAGGCGGAGGAGTGGGACAATTACGGCCTGATGGTCGTCGATTCCGCCCTGATCTATTCCATCGTCGACGTGCTTCTGGGCGGCCGGCGCGGCACGGCGGCGATGCGCATCGAAGGCCGTCCCTACACCACCATCGAACGCAACCTCGTGGAACGCATGGTCCATGTGGTGCTGTCCGACCTGTCCGCCGCCTTCGATCCGCTGTCGCCCGTCACCTTCCGCTTCGACCGGCTGGAGACCAACCCGCGCTTCGCCACCATCGCGCGGCCGGCCAACGCGGCGGTGCTGGTCAAGCTGCGCATCGACATGGAGGATCGCGGCGGCCGGCTGGAGCTGATGATCCCCTATGCGACGCTGGAGCCGGTGCGTGAACTGCTGCTCCAGATGTTCATGGGCGAGAAGTTCGGCCGTGACTCGATCTGGGAAACCCACCTGGCCTCGGAACTGATGGTGACGGACGTCGATCTGTCGGCCGTGCTGGACGAGGTGACGATGACCCTGCACGACGTGCTGAACTGGCGCGTCGGCACCCGCATCCTGCTGAACGCCACCCCCGACGGCGCCATCGAGCTGCGCTGCGGCGACGTGTCGATGTTCCAGGGGCGGATGGGGCGCAAGGGCGGGCACATCGCCGTCCGCCTGGAAAAGGAACTGCCCAAGCAGGAGGTCATGAGGCTATGAGTCCGCTGGTCTCCATCATCATCGACGTCGTGATGGTCGGCCTGCTGGCCGCGACCATCGCCTATGCGATCATCCTGAACCGGCAGATCATCGCGCTGCGCGAGAGCCGCGGCGAGATGGCCGAACTGATCCAGGGCCTCAACGACGCGATGGCGCGGGCGGAGACCGGTGTCCGCACGTTGAAGAAGGCGGCCAGCGACACCGGCGAGGATCTCCAGCGCACCGTCAACAAGGCGCAGACCCTGCGCGACGAGCTGGAATTCATGATCGAGGCCGCCGACGCGCTGGCCAACCGGCTGGGCAACGTCGGCGACCGCGATGGCGGGCGTGATGCCGGCCGGCGCGACAGCGGGCGTGATGGTGGCCGCTCCACCGCGGTGGCTCCGGCACTGGCGTCGCGCGCCCCTGCCAAGGCGCCGCTGGTGGCGCCGCGCCCGGCCCTGCGCAGCCTGCCGGTCGAGGACGACCATGACCATGACGACCACGCCCCGCCGCCGGCGCGGCTGGACGCGCCGCCGCGCCGCGCCGTCGCCCGCGCCGAACCGCCGGCCGAGGCGCGCGACCCCATCACCCGGGATGGCGAGAGCCTGTCCAGGGCTGAACGTGAACTGCTGCAGGCGATCGAGAATGCCGGCAAGGGACTTGGATGACCATGCGCACCAATGACGGCAAGCCCGCCCCGGCGGGCGGCGAACCCAAGGTCGTGATCCGCCCGGCCGGAGCCGCCCCGACCGGCGTCCGCACGTCGCCCACGCTCGCCGCCCAGCAGGCGCAATTGCCGGCGGTGCGTCCCGCAACCGGCAAGGTCCCGGCCAAGGCTTCGGCGAAGAAGGGCAAGGCCAAGGCGCGCAAGCCGGCGACGCCCCGCGTTCCGCTGACCGAGCGGCTGCGCGCCCGCGCGCGCAATTTCCGCTTCCGCCTGCTGCCGCTGACCATCTTCGTGGCGGTGATGATGCTGGGGGTGCGCGTCGGCGACCTGTGGCGCCTCGCCACCCACGACGCCCGCCTGCCGGACTTCCCGGTCACGCTCGCCCAGGGACCGCAAAGCTCGACTCCGGCGACGCCGCCCACTCAGATGCCACCGGGTCAGCCGCCGTCCGCCACGACGAAGCCGGCCGGCAAGGACGCGCCGCCGGCGCCCGGCGGGGCGAGCGGCCCGGCGAATGCTCCTGCCGCCAACGCGCCGCTGGCGCCGCTCGGCCCCATCGACAACCAGGAACTTCTGCAGCATTTCGCCGAGCGCCGCGCCGAGATCGAGCGCCGCACCAAGGAGATGGAACAGCGCGAAGCCCTGCTGGCCGCCGCCGAGAAGCGGATCGAGCAGAAGGTGGCGGAGATGGAGAAGACCAAGTCCGACATCCAGAAGCTGATGGCCCAGGGTGACGAGAAGCAGTCGGCCCAGTTGGAAAGCTTGGTGAAAATCTACGAGACGATGAAGCCGAAGGAAGCCGCCCGCATCTTCGAGGAACTCGACATGCCGGTGCTGCTGGGCGTCATCCAGAAGATGAAGGAACAGAAGACCGCCCCGATCCTGGCCGCCATGGATCCGGTGAAGGCCAAGGAGGTTACCTCGGCCCTGGTCGAACGCCGCGTGCCGCTGTCGGCGACGGTCACGGCGCCAGCGAAGTAATTGCCCCCGCCCTAACCCTCCCCCGCTGGGCGGGGGAGGGGATAAGTGCTTGCGTGCGAAAGTACTTTCGGGAAGAGCGGCGGCAGTCCCTCCCCCACCCAGCGGGGGAGGATAGGTGGGGGGCTAACCTACCCACCCATCAACCACTCCCCCTCACATGAACCGGTTGTTCTTCGGGAAGCCGTTCGGCGGCATCTTGCCCTGGCCGGCGCGGTCGCCCATCCAGCCGGTCAGGTCGGTGACGTTGAAGTTGCGCTCGCCGTTCCTCCAGCTCAGGCCCTCGGCCAGCACGAAGGTCTTCACGTCGGCGACGCTGGCGTCCTTGTACTTCTGAAGCTGGACGCCCTTGCCGCGGGTCATCACCGGCACCTGTTCCAGCGGGAAGACCAGCATCTTGCGGTTGTTGCCGATGATGGCGACGGTGTCGCCGGTCACCGGATGGCAGATGCGGGCGGACTTGCCGTCCTCCAGGTTCAGCACCTGCTTGCCGGCGCGGGTCTGGGCCAGCACCTCCGCCTCCTCGACGCGGAAGCCGCGGCCGTCCTCCGACACCACCAGCAGGGTGCGGCCGGGCTGGTGGCGGAACAGGTCGACGATGTCGACGTCGTTGCCGAGGTCGATCATCAGCCGCACCGGCTCGCCGAAGCCGCGCCCGCGCGGCAGCTTGTCGACGCCGATGGTGAAGAACTTGCCGTTGCTGGCGAAGACCAGAAGCTTGTCGGTCGTCTCGCAACGCTCGATGAAGCCGCGCGAATCGCCGTCCTTGTACTTCACATCCTCCGCTTCGGCGTCGGTCAGATGGCCGCGCACCGTGCGGATCCAGCCCTTGGCGGAGCAGATGACGGTCACCGGCTCGCGCTCCACCAGCGCGTCCAGCGGCACCTCGATCACGGCGGGTGCATCGGCCACGTCGGTGCGCCGCTTGCCGAGCGCGCCGGTGCCGAACTTCTTCTTGATCTCGGCAACGCCGTCGGCGATCCGCTTCCAGCGCAGGGTTTCGTCGCCCAGCAGCTCCAGCAGGCCGTTCTTCTCCTTGGTCAGGGCCTCGTGCTCGCGCCGGATCTCCATCTCCTCCAGCTTGCGCAGGTTGCGCAGCCGCATGTTGAGGATGGCGTCGGCCTGCACGTCGGTCAGGGTGAAGGCGCGGATCAGCTCCTGCTTCGGCTCGTCCTCCTCGCGGATGATGCGGATGACCTCGTCCAGGTTCAGATACGCGGCGAGATAGCCGCCGAGGACCTCCAGCCGGTGGTCGATCTGTTTCAGCCGGTGGTTGGACCGGCGGACCAGCACCTCGTGCCGGTGGTCGAGGAAGGCCTGCAGCACCTCGCGCAGGTTCATCACCCGCGGCACATGATCGGCGCCCAGCACGTTCATGTTCATCGAGAAGCGGATTTCCAGGTCGGTCGCCTGGAACAGCGAGGCCATCAGCACCTCGGGATCCACGTTCCGGCTCTTGGGCACCAGCACGAGGCGGACGTCCTCGGCCGATTCGTCGCGGACGTCCTCCAGCAGGATCAGCTTCTTGGCCAGCAGCAGCTCGGCGATCTTCTCGACCAGCCGGGCCTTCTGCACCTGATAGGGCACTTCGGTGACGACGATCTGCCAGGTGCCCTGGCCCAGCTTCTCCACCTCCCAGCGGGCGCGCAGGCGGAAGGCGCCGCGGCCGGTGCGATAGGCTTCGATGACGTTCTGCCGCGACTCGACCAGCACGCCGCCGGTCGGGAAATCGGGGCCGGGCATGAAGTTGACCAGCGTCTCGATCGAGGCGTCGCGGTGCTTGATCAGGTGGCGCAATGCGTCGCAGATCTCGCCGACATTGTGCGGCGGGATGTTGGTGGCCATGCCGACGGCGATGCCGCTCGACCCGTTGGCCAGCAGGTTGGGGAAGTTGGCGGGCAGCACCGCCGGCTCTTCGCCGTCGCCGTCATAGGTCGGGCGGAAATCGACCGCGTCCTCGTCGATGCCCTCCAGCAGGGCCTTGGCGACCTCGGTCAGGCGGGCTTCGGTGTACCGCATCGCCGCGGCGTTATCGCCGTCGATGTTGCCGAAATTGCCCTGGCCGTCGACCAGCGGGTAGCGGACGGAGAAGTCCTGCGCCAGCCGCACCAGCGCGTCGTAGACGGAGGTGTCGCCGTGCGGATGGAACTTACCGATCACGTCGCCGACGACGCGGGCCGACTTCTTGGGCGGCGTCGTCGGTTCCAGCCGGAGCTGGCTCATGGCGAACAGCAGCCGCCTGTGCACCGGCTTCAGCCCGTCGCGCACGTCGGGCAGCGAGCGGGACATGATGGTGGACAGCGCGTAGCTGAGATACCGCTCGCCGAGCGCGTCGGCCAGCGGCTTTTCCAGAATCTCGGAGGCAGGGTTTTGCGGCTTCATGATGATGGGGTCTAGCAGTTTCAGGCGGAGCGCGCTACCGCGTTCGCGTAACGTTCTCTCAAGCGCTCACGCGCGGGCGGCAGCGGCCCGTTCAGCACGTGGCGTTCCAGGAAATGCGCGGTCAGCCGCAGCCCGTCGGAGACGGCAGACGGTCCGCCGCCGCCGCGCCCGGCGAGGAAATCCGGCAGGGGAAGCAACCGGTCGCGATAGGGCTCCCCCACCGACGCGGTCACCGCGCGGCCGGTGCGCGGGCTGACATAGGCGAGATAGTCGTTGGCACCCGACACCGCGCAGCGGTCGAGGTCGAGGCCGAATCCAAGCTCCGCCAGCAACCCGATCTCCCACCGAACATAGCTCTCGGCCCAGGCCGGGTTGTCGAGCAGGTCGAACAGGGCGAGCAGCCCGTCGAACAGGGCAGGGTGAGCCTCCCGCTCCGGCAGGGCGGCCTCCACCAGCGCACAGGCGCTGATCAGCGCGGCCAGAGCCTGCGCGTCGTCGAAGAAGTTGGCGGCATAACCCTTCACCGACTCCAGCGTGAAATGGCCGAGATGCTCCGGCAGCCGTCCGCGCCAGCGGGCGTGGACCAGCGTGCCCGGTTCCAGCGTGCCGCGTTGGCGCGTCGACCGGCCGCCCATCACCATGCCGGCATGGCGGCCGTGCTCGCGCGTCAGCAGGGTCGCGACGGCGGACCCTTCCCCCTGGGGGCGGGTGGATAGAACGATTCCCTGATCGGACCAATCCATCGGTGCCGGCTTCGGATGATGTGGCGAGCTATCCTAATATAGGAAAAAATTTCGCAGAAGGAACCCTCGGCAATCGGGATAACCGACCTGCGACAAGCATTTATGGTTTCTTCACCAAAACACCCCTACAATCGGAGGCTCAACGGTGGGAGGCCCCACCAATCGCTGACCGCCGACGGGTCCGACGAGGGGTCTTGAACACCAACATCGACCGATATCTGCTGGCGGAAAAGGCCGGAACCGAAGGCGTCTGGGATTGGGACCTGCGTAGCGACACGCTGTACCTCTCCCCCCGCTTCAAGGAGTTCCTCGGGCTGCCGCCGGGCGATTCAAGCCGCGAATCCAACCGGCCGAACGACTGGCTGTCGCTGGTCCACCCGGAAGATGTCGACTGGCTGCATGCGTCCTTCGAGGCGCAGATGGTTGGTCTGTCCGTCCCCTTCCAGATCGAACACCGCGTCCGCCGTGCCGATTCCGCCGCCGCGGCGAAGCCGCACTGGCGCTGGCTGGTCTGTCGCGGCATGGCGGTGATGGACGATTCGGGGGAGCCGATCCGGCTGGTGGGATCGGTCGCCGACATCACCGACCGCAAGCATGCCGAAAAGGAACTGCGCCGCAGCGAGGAACGCTATGCGCTCGCCGCCGCGGCCAGCAACGACGGGCTCTATGACTGGGATCTGGTCACCGACCGCGTTTATTTCTCGCCGCGCTGGGCGTCGCTGCTCGGGCTGTCGCCGGCCAAACTGACCGACAATCCGCGGGAATGGCTGGGCCGCATCCTTCCGGCCGACCGGGCGATCCTGA
The DNA here is from genome assembly GCF_008364795.1 of Azospirillum oryzae. Classification (GTDB taxonomy): domain Bacteria; phylum Pseudomonadota; class Alphaproteobacteria; order Azospirillales; family Azospirillaceae; genus Azospirillum; species Azospirillum oryzae. Next base: position 912,313 of record NZ_VTTM01000002.1, read on the forward strand.
CCGACGCGATGGCCGCGCTCGGCGGGGCAGGGGCCGAACCGGAAGCGGCTTTCCAGGTCGAATACCGCATGCGCAACGCCGCCGGGGCGATCCGCTGGATGGCCTGCCGCGGCATCGCGGTGCTGGACGCCGACGGCAAGCCGACCCGGTTGGTCGGCAGCCAGGCCGACGTGACCGACCGCAAGACGGCCGAACAGCGCCTGCGCCAGAGCGAGGAGCGCTATGCCCTCGCCGCCGCCGGGGCCGCCGACGGGCTGTGGGACTGGCACATCGACAGCGGCGAGGTCTATTACTCGCCGCGCTGGAAGGCGATGCTGGGCTTCGATGACGCGGAGATCGCCGGCTCCATCGAAGAATGGTTCCAGCGGGTCACCCCCGGTGACCTGGACGGGCTGCGCACCGCGATCAACCTGCACCTGACCGGCGAGCGACCGCACCTCCAGCATGAATTCCGCATCCGCGACAAGGCCGGTCAGGAGATGTGGATGCTGGTGCGCGGGCTGGCGGTGCGCAACGATAGCGGCTGCGCCGTCCGGATGGCCGGCTCGATGACCGACATCACCGCGCGCAAGAAGGCCGAACAGCAGATCCTGTTCGACGCCGTCCACGACAGCATGACCGGCCTGCCCAACCGCACGCTTCTGCTGGACCGCATCGGGCAGGCGCTGGACCGCAACCGGCGCGCCGGAGCCCGGCCCTTCGCCACCATCATCATCGACCTGGACCGCTTCAAGGCGATCAACGACGCGCTCGGCACCAGCGCCGGCGACCGCGTGCTGCGCATCATCGCCAGACGTCTCGACGCCAGCCGCCGCGTCGGCGACACGCTGGCCCGCCTGTCGGCCGACGAGTTCGCGGTGCTGGTGGACGAACTGGACGATGCCGGCGACGCGCTGGAGGCGGCGGAGCGCATGGCCCGCTCCATTTCACGGCCGGTCACGTTGGAGGAGGGGCGCGACATCGTGTTGACCGCCTCGATCGGCGTGGCGCTGAGCCAGACCGGCTACGACCGGGCGGAGGACATGCTGCGCGACGCCAGCCTCGCCATGTACCGTGCCAAGAGCGGCGGGCGGGCGCGCATCGACGTGTTCGACGCCAACCTGCGCCGGCAGGCGATGGCCGCCATGCGGATGGAGGCCGACCTGCGTGCAGGGCTGGAGCAGGGGCAGCTCTGCCTGCATTACCAGCCCATCGTCCTGCTGGAGACTGGCGGCATCGCCGGCTTCGAGGCGCTGATGCGCTGGAACCACCCCGACCGCGGTCTGGTTTCTCCCGCCGAGTTCATTCCGCTGGCCGAGGAGACCGGCCTGATCGCGCCGATGGGCCGTTGGGCGCTGGGCGAGGCGGTGCGGCAACTGGCGGCGTGGCAGGCGCGATTCCCCCGCGCCACCCCGCTGTTCATGAGCGTCAACGTCTCCACCCGCCAGTTCCGTGACGACGACATCGTCGGCGCGGTGCGCGACCTGCTGGACGCCGTACCGATCCCGCCCTCCAGCCTGAAGCTGGAGCTGACCGAAAGCCTGCTGGTCCAGGATCCGGACGAATGCCGGATGCTGATGCAGAGCCTGCGCGACATGGACGTGCGCCTGTCGATCGACGATTTCGGCACCGGCTACTCCTCGCTCGCCTACCTGCACAAGCTGCCGGTGGACGTGCTGAAGATCGACCGCAGCTTCGTCCGTGCGGTGTCGACGGGGGAGGGCAATGCCGCCATCGTCCAGGTCATCGCCGGCCTTGCCACCATTTTGCGGCTGGACTGCGTGGCGGAAGGGGTGGAAACGGCGGACGAAGCGGTGTATCTGCGCGGTCTGTGCCAATACGCCCAAGGCTATCATTTCGCCCGTCCGGCCTTGCCGGAGGCGATCGAGCGGCTGCTGGCCGCCGAGGACGAGCACATTGCCCTGCCAGCACCGGCCTGAAGCCGCTGCGAGCCGTCGTTTTTTGGAGTTTGCCTGATGTCCGAGCGCAACTGCGGTGAATGCACCCTCTGCTGCAAGCTGATGGGCGTGCCCGAGTTGAAGAAGCCCGCCGCCAAATGGTGCGCGTCCTGCGATCAGGGCAAGGGCTGCTCGATCTACGAGGAGCGGCCGCAATCCTGCCGGAACTTCCAGTGCTTCTGGCTGATGGACGAGAATTTCCCCGACGAGTTCCGCCCCGACCGCATCCACGCGCTGGCCGCCTTCAACGACGTGAAGGACAGCTGCGTCCTGCATGTCGATCCCGCCAAGCCGCGCGCCATGGGCAGCCCGGAGGTGCAGGCGCTGACCGACGCGCTGCTGAAGGTCTATTCCAAGGTGTTCTTCCTGTGCGGCAAGGAAAGCGCGATGATGCAGCGCTGAGGGTGCGGGGCGCAGTGACGCCCCGGTTCCTTCACCGCCGAAGCCCGCTGTTGTGGATGCTCACCGCATCCTCGATGCCGACCGCCAGCATGCGGGCGACACAGTCGTAGCCGACGTCGTTCTGGTGGACGCCGTCCGGTCCGATCAGGTCGGCCATGGTCATCCCGCGGGTTTCCACCAGCGTCCGCATCACGTCGAAGCGGCGGAACAGGCCGATATGCTGGTCGGTGGCGATCCCGGCGATGCGGGATAGCATCGGGACGACCCCGGTCTTTTCCAGCATCTTCGGGGCGTATTGCAGGTCCATCAGCACCACGTCGATCCCGGCGCCGCGCAGCCGCTCCACCCCCCGGCGGACCGAACGCTCGCTCAAGGTCTGGTCGCCGTCGCGCAGGACCGTGTTGGCGCCGACCTGCCAGATCACAAGATCGGGCCTGGCGTCCAACGCGTCGGCCGCGATCCGCTTTTCGGTCTGGTCGTCGGTCTCGCCGTTGATGCCGCGGTTCAGCACCGCGATGTCGGCGCTGCGGAACCGCTCGCCCAGGTAATGGGCGAGGCGGGCCGGATAGGCCTTGTCCGGCGAACTCGCCCCCGCTCCGGCGGTGGAGGAGGAGCCGATGGCGACGATCCGGATCGGCGCGCCCGCCGCGATGCGCTGGGACAACTGAGGCAGGGGAACCGACAGTGCCGAGGCACCGCGCGGCAACTGGCAGCGTGCGGCGGCGGTGGGATCGGCGGCCAGGGCTGGGACGGAAACGGCCAGGGCGGCGATCAGCGACAGGACGCGGACGGCGGACGACAGGACAGAACTCAATTGGTCGCTCCGGTGCGCCGGGCGACCGACAGGGGGTCGATCATCGTCGCGACGCTTTGCGCCAGCAATTGTCCGATGCATTGGTGAACGAATTCATAAGCACGCCGTTTCGCCTCGTCCGATTCGTCGGCGAAATCGACCCGGCCGTCCTCCACCCAATGCCGCATGATGTCGTAGCGGGGGAAGTGGAAGACGTCCGAACTCTGTGCCAGCCAGGACATGTAGGACACGTAGGGGGCGAAGTCGATCAACTGCGCCGTGTGCATGCTGTACTGCATGTCCATGATGACGATGTCGGCGCCGCGGCGCTGGACCTCGGCGATGCCGGACTGGAGTGCTGAACCGAAACTCTCGAGATCCAGGCTGCGCATGGCGTCGACCGTGCCGGTCTGCCAGACGACCAGCGCCGGCCGCCGCTCCTCCACCGCCTGGGTCAGCGGAGCGACCATGGCTGGGGCCGCCTCGCCGGGAAGGCTCAGCACGGCGGTGCTGACCTCGCGGCCGGGCAAGCGGCGCTTCAACTCGCCTTCCAGTCGGGCGGGATAGCCGACGATGCCGGACTTGGCTGCCGATTTGGCGGAATTGACGACCAGGATCGACAGCGGATGCCCGGCGGCCAACCGCGCCGACACGCGCGGCAGCCCGCCGCCGGGGGCAAGGACGGATTCCGGCACGGCGCAAGTGGGGTCAACGGATGGAGCGGCCGCCTGGACAGCCAGGGCGCGATCCGGGGAAACAAACAGCGCGGCCGCCAGCAGGATCGCCGTGACCGTCAGCATCCGCCGTCCCTTCCTTCGCCTCGCCCTCGCGCCATGCACCCCTCATGCGCCCATCTTCGTGGTGGCCGCAACCCGGTGGCGCCGCGCCCGCTCCGCCGACTGGTACCAGTTCAGGAAGCGCGCCATCAGCACCATCGTGGCGATGCCGAGCACGGTAACAAGGAACTGGGCGGAAAGCGAGCCGCTGACATGGACAAGCACGGTCTGCCCGGCGAAGGACAGCAGCACGCCCAGGCAGAACACATGCAGCGACTGCCTCCCGCAGGCGAGCACCGGGGCGGCCAGGGACCCGCGCAGCCAGGATGCCCCCGCCGGCACCAGCCACAGCACCAGATAGGCCAGCGCGAAGAAATGCAGCAGACGCAGCGGGTCGAGATCGGTCTTGCTGATGGGATAAAGGATGTCGGTCAGCGACGCCGGGATCAGCGCGTGCAGCGGGGCGAATTTCCAGGACAGCGTCAGGAACAGGCTGGCCAGCAGGACCGTCCCAGCCGCGACCGCCACCGGCGTGCGGAAGCGGGTCAACTCGCCCCGCAACTCCGGCTGGAATTGCAGCGACGCGCCCAGCACGAACAGGAACTGCCAGGTGAAGGGGTTGAAGTACCAGACACCGCCGTCCGGATAGGTGGGCAGGTTCCACCCCCATTGCCGCGCCGCGAGATACAATGCAGCCGACCCTGCCAGCATCCCCAGCGGCCGGCGGCGCAGCACCGGCAGCAGCAGGGGAAAGGCCAGCAGAAGCACGATGTAGAGCGGCAGCACGTCCAGGTTCGCCGGCCGGAACTTCAGCACAAGCGCCTGGGTCAGGGCGGTGACGGGGTCCTGGAAATAACCGGCGATGCCCATCTCCTCCGCGAACAGCGGGCTGTCGAAGGCGCGGGCGGTGTAGGCGATCTGGGCGGTGTAGGCGAAGAACAGGATGATGTAGGTGACGTACAGCGTCCAGCAGCGGTGCAGCACCTGCGCCGCCGCCATCGGCACCCCCTGCCGGTCCAGTGTCCGGCCATAGACCAGGGCCGCGGTGTAACCGGAGATGAAGACGAAGATCTCCGTGGCGTCGCTCAGTCCGAAATTGCGCGGGGTCGCCCACGAGACTTGGTTGGCCGGGATGTGGTTCACGAAGATGAACCACAGGGCCAAGCCACGGAAGAAGTCGAGCCGCAGATCGCGCGCAGCCGCATCGTTCCTGCCGTCCGCCACAGTCACGTTTTTCATGGCCTTCCAACCCGCAAGTGCCTGCTCCGTCCTCGTCAACAGTTCAGCACGGCCGGCGGTTCGCGCCGCACCCGTGCTGGTGTCGCTTTCCTGCAGCCGGGCGCGGTCATCGCAAAAGATGGGGGGCGTCGCCGCCGGATTCGAGAAGCCTGATGGCGAAAGCGCCGCCGCAGGCTGCCGGGCTGTGGTTGAATGGAACCCGCGGCTTCGCGCCGCAGCGTTAAACCTCTGAAATACAGACTTCTATTCCGGTTCGCGCTTGATCCCGACCGTTTGCTTCCTGCATAATCCGGTCAGCAAAAGAAAGCTGGGGCGGATCGGCCGAAAGGCCGGCGGCAAGCCCGGATGGACGGGAGGAAACGCACACCAACGTCGGGATGCCATGGAACCGGGCGGATGGCGCAACGCGCCGGTGCCCACCGGTTCCATGGTTTCCCGCGGTGCGCCGTCCGGGTCGGTCGAGCGTGCATCCCACTCATTCCCGCTTTCCCCGCTCACCCGGCATCGTCCGGTCCCGTGAGGGTCCTGGCATGGGCGGGTGCGGGCAGGCATGCCTAGGCAGGGCATCCGCCGGTCCGGCGATAAGAACGCATAACAGAGAATGGACAAGGGAGCTTCTGCATGAAACGTCGTGCATTTCTGACCTCCGCCGGTGTGGGCGTCGCCGCCAGCACGCTTGCCGCCCCCGCCATCGCCCAGTCCACGCCCGAGATCAAGTGGCGCTGCGCCTCCAGCTTCCCGAAGAGCCTCGACACCATCTATGGCGGTGCGGAGTTCGTCGCGAAGCGCGTGGCCGAACTGACGGACGGCAAGTTCCAGATCCGCGTCTTCGCGGCTGGTGAGATCGTTCCGGCTCTGCAGGTTCTGGACGCGGTCAAGGACGGCACGATCGAGTGCGGCCACACCGTCTCCTACTATTATGTCGGCAAGGATCCGACCTTCGCCTTCGACGCGGCGATGCCGTTCGGCCTGAACGCCCGCCAGCAGAACGCCTGGATGACCCATGGCGGCGGCAAGGAGCTGATGGCGGAGTTCTTCGCCGGCCACAATCTGGTCGTCATCGGCGCCGGCAACACCGGCACCCAGATGGGCGGCTGGTTCCGCAAGGAAATCAAGTCGGTCGAGGACCTGAAGGGCCTGAAGTTCCGCATCGGCGGCTATGCCGGCACCATCATGGCCAAGCTGGGCGTCGTGCCGCAGCAGATCGGCGGCGGCGACATCTACCCGGCGCTGGAAAAGGGCACCATCGACGGCGCCGAGTTCGTCGGCCCCTATGACGACGAGAAGCTCGGCTTCAACAAGGTCGCCAAGTACTACTACTATCCCGGCTGGTGGGAAGGCGGTCCGCAGGTCTCCATGATGTTCGGCAAGGAGAAGTTCGAATCGCTGCCGCCGGCCTACAAGGCGGCGCTGCAGGCGGCCTGCGCCGACGCCACGCTCGACATGCTGGGCAAGTACGACGTCCAGAACATGACCGCGCTGAAGCGTCTGGTCGCCGCCGGCACCCAGCTGCGTCCCTTCCCGAACGAGGTGATGCAGGCCTGCTATCAGGCCGCCATCGAGGTGTACGAGGACGAAGCGGCGAAGAACGAGAAGTTCCGCAAGATCTACGAGGCGTGGAAGAAGTTCCGCGAGGAAGAGTATCTGTGGTTCCGCGTCGCCGAATACAGCTTCGACCGCTTCGTCTACGCGGCCCCGCCGCTTGAGAAGAAGAAGTAAGGGGAAGTATTGCCCCCACCCTAACCCTCCCCCCGCTTCGCGGGGGAGGGGGCTGCCGCCGCTCTGCGACTTACTCCCTTCCCCGCCCAACTCTCGCACAAAGCTTTGCTTTGTGCTGACGCGACAGGCGGACCAGAGGTCCGCCGAGAGCGGGGGAGGGTTGGGGTGGGGGCATCCGAAGCCACCCACCCCTCGCCACTCTCATACCTCGATCACCAGCCCGTCATAAGCTGGCTCGACCCCTTCCGGCAGGATCCGCAGCAGGCTGTCGTAGTCCATGCTGTTGTCCATGTGGGTCAGGAACGCCCGCCGCGGCTTCACCCGCTCGATCCACTCCAGCGTCAGCGCCAGGTGCGCGTGCACCGGGTGGGGCGGCTCGATCCGGCCGCAATCGACCATCCAGGTGTCCACCCCCGCCAGCGCCTCGAAGGCCCGGTCGTCCAGCCTCACCACGTCGGTGGAATAGGCGAAGCGCCCGAACCGGTAGCCCACCGTCCGCATATAGCCGTGGTCCTGCTCGAACGGCGTGACCTCCAGCCCCTTGACGCGGAACGGCCCGTCGACCCGATGCGCCTTCAGCACCGGCCGGTAGAAGGGATAGCCCTCCGGCAGCGGATCGAAGCAGTAGGGGAAGCGGACCTCGATATCCCGCAGATGCTCGTCCCAGCCATAGGCGTCGATCGGCGCATGCATGTGCCGGCAGATCTCGCGCAATTCGTCGATGCCGTGGCAATGGTCGGCATGCTGGTGGGTCCACAGCACGGCATCAAGCCGTGCACAGCCGCTGTCCAGCAGCTGCTGCCGCAGGTCGGGCGAGGTGTCGACCAGCACCGATACCTCGCCGCTCTCCACCAGCACCGACGGGCGCATGCGGCGATTCTTCGGATTGGCGGGATCGCAACGGCCCCACTGGCCGCCCGGCACACCGGCGATCACCGGAACGCCGCGCGAGCCGCCGCAGCCGAGGACGGTCACGCGCATCGCGCCGGATGACGGGCCGGCTTGGCTCATGCAGCAGCCTTGTCTTGGGCGGCCTTGTCGAACAGGCGGAAGAAATTGTCGGTGGTGACCCGCGCCAGTTCCTCCGCCGACACTCCCTTCACCTCCGCCACGCAGGCGGCGGTGTGGGCGACGTAAGCCGGCTCGTTGCGCTTGCCGCGGAAAGGGATCGGCGCGAGGTAGGGCGCGTCGGTCTCCACCAGGATGCGGTCGAGCGGCACGTCCTTCACGATGGCGCGCAGGTCTTCCGACTTCTTGAAGGTGACGATGCCCGACAGCGACAGGGTGAAGCCGTACTCCACCGCCTCCTCCGCCAGCGCCCGGCCGGAGCTGAAGCAGTGCAGCAGCCCCTTCACCGGCTGGCCGGCCGCCTCCTCCTTGACGATGCGCATGGTGTCGTCGTCGGCATCGCGGGTGTGGATGATCAGCGGCAGGCCGGTCTCCAGGCTGGCGCGGATGTGCCGGCGGAAGCACTCCTGCTGCTGGTCGCGCGGGCTCTTGTCATAGAAGTAATCGAGCCCGGTTTCGCCCAGCCCGATCACCTTGGGATGGCGCGACAGCTCCACCAGCGTTTCGGTCGTGGTGATGGCGTACTCCTCCGCCGCCTGGTGGGGATGGACCCCCACCGAGCAGAGGATGTCGTCATAGCGTTCCGCCACCGCCAGGATGCGGTCGAACCGGCTGATGTAGGTGCAGATGGTGACCATCCGCCCGATGCCGGCCTGCCGGGCGCGGTCGACGACCGCGTCCAGTTCTTCGGCGAAATCGGGAAAGTCGAGATGGCAATGGCTGTCGACGAGCATAAGGGAACTCAGGCCTTCGGTTCTTCGACGTAACGCGGGAAGACGCCCTGCGGCGTCGGCAGCGGCGTGCCGGCGGCCAGCGCCCCCGACGGACCCAACGTGCCGAAGCCGCGCGCATCCGGACCCAGCGCCAGCAGGTCGAGGATCTTGGCGGAGCTGTCCGGCATCACCGGCTGGGTCAGGATGGCGAGGTGGCGGATCGTCTCGGCCAGCACATAGAGCACGGTCGCCATGCGCGCCGGGTCGGTCTTCTTCAGCGCCCACGGGGCCTGTTCGTCGACATAGCGGTTGGCATCGCCGACCACGGCCCAGATGGCGTCCAGCGCCTTGTGGAAGGCCTGCGCCCTGATCTCCGCCCGGACGATGTCCAGCATGCCGTAGGCCGAGCCGAGCAGCGCATTGTCCGCCTCGGTAAAGGCGCCCGGAGTCGGTACGGCGGCACCGCAGTTCTTGCCGATCATCGACAGGACCCGCTGCACCAGATTGCCGTAATCGTTGGCGAGGTTGCCGTTGATCCGGTTGACCATCTGCTTGTGCGAGAAGTCGCCGTCATTGCCGAACGGCACTTCGCGCAGCAGGAAATAGCGGGTCTGGTCGAGGCCGTAGGTGTTGACCAGTGCTTCCGGCGCGATGACGTTGCCGAGAGACTTCGACATCTTCTGGCCTTCGATCGTCCACCAGCCATGGGCGAAGACCCGCTTGGGGGGCTGCAGACCGGCGGCCATCAGGAAGGCCGGCCAATAGACGGCGTGGAAGCGCAGGATGTCCTTTCCGACCATGTGCAGGTCGGCCGGCCAGTACTTGGCATACTCGCCCGTCGTGTCGGGGTAGCCGACGGCGGTGATGTAGTTCGCCAGCGCGTCCAGCCAGACATACATGATGTGGGCGTCGTCGCCCGGCACCGGGATGCCCCACTTGAAGGTGGTGCGGCTGACCGACAGGTCCTTCAGGCCCGACTTGACGAAGGACATCACCTCGTTGCGCTTGCCGGTCGGCGCGATGAAGTCCGGGTTCTGTTCATAGAACTCGATCAGCCGGTCCTGCCAGGCCGAGAGCTTGAAGAAATAGGACGGCTCCTCCACCCATTCGCACTCGGCGCCGGTGGGGGCGATCTTCTTGCCCTCGGCGTTGGTGGTCAGCTCGTCCTCGCCATAGAAGGCTTCGTCGCGGACCGAATACCAGCCGGCGTAGGACCCCAGATAGATCTCGCCGCGATCCTTCAGCACCGTCCACAGCGCCTGCACCGACTTGACGTGGCGCGGCTCGGTGGTGCGGATGAAGTCGTCGTTGGAATAGTTCATCAGCGACACGAGATCGCGGAAATTCTGCGACACCCGGTCGGTGAAGTCCTGCGGCGCGATGCCGGCCTTCTCCGCCGACTTCTCCACCTTCTGGCCATGCTCGTCGGTGCCGGTCAGGAACTTCACGTCATAGCCGTCGAGGCGCATGAACCGGGCGAGGACGTCGCAGGCAAGCGTCGTGTAGGCGTGGCCGATGTGCGGCACGTCGTTCACGTAATAGATCGGCGTCGTCAGGTAGAAGGTCTTCGGCCCGGCCATTTGCGGCACTTTCTTTCAAGTCAGGTTCAACCGGCAGGTTCTGAAATAACCCTAGGCGGCTGCCGTTTCCAGCGCCGACAGGGCGTTCAGGACCACCTGCTTGCGGTCCAGGTTTGCGGATTCCGCGCGCGCGAAAAGACGCTGAACCTTTTCCCACACCTCCACCCAACGTTCAAGACCGCGGGCGTTGGCCAGCCGGGTCATCAGGGCGGCCTCGCCCGGCACCACCTCCGCCGGCCAGGACCCGCGGGCGAGCGAACGGGCGAAGCGGGCCAGCCACCAGACCAGCAGTTCGGTCGCCGTCTCGAACATCCCGTCATCCTGCTTGCGGGTCAGCTTGTCGCCGAAGGCGTGCGCCGCGACGATGTCGATGCGCGGCAGGTCGGATAGCAGCCCGATCATCTCGCGGTAGAGCGCCAGCCCACCCGCGTCGGCAAGGTCGATGGCGCGGCCGACGCTGCCCTCCGACAGCCGGGCCAGCGCAGGGCGGTCGTCGGCCGCGATGTCCGGTCGGTGCTGTCCCAGCAGGTCGATCACCGTCTCCTCATCCAGCGGCTTCAGCGTCAGCTTGCGGCAGCGCGAGCGGATGGTCGGCAGCATGCCGCCGGGATTGTCGCTGACCAGCAGCAGCAGGGCGCCGGGCGGCGGCTCCTCCAGGATTTTCAGGATCGCGTTCAGGCCGCTCAGGTTCATGCGGTCGGCGCCGTCGATCACCGCGACGCGCCAGCCGCCTTCCGCCGAGGTGCGGCGCAGGAAGGGGCCGATCTTGCGCACGTCGTCCACCGCGATGTCGCGCTTCAGCCGGCCCTTCTTCTCGTCGCGCTGGCGCTCGATGGTCAGCAGGTCGGCATGGCCGCCCGACGCCACACGGCGGAACACCGGATGGTCGGGGCCGACGTGCAGCGAGGTGACCGGCGCGGCTCCGCCCAATAGACTATTGCCGAACAGGCTGTCCCCCGGCGGGTCCTGCGCCAGGACGAAGCGGGCGAAGCGGAAGGCCAGCGTCGCCTTGCCGATCCCCGGCGTGCCGCCGATCAGCCAGGCATGCGGCAGCCGGCCGGAATTCCAGGCATCCAGCAGCAGCCGTTCCGCGTCCTCATGCCCGACGAGGTCCGGGTTGCGCCGGGGGGCGAGCGCCTCCTCCGCGGTCGGTGCGGCGGCAGGGGCGGATGTGCGCGGCTTGCTCACGATTGCAGCCCCAGCCGGCCGGCGACGGCATCCCAGACGCGCGCCTGAACGCCGTCCAGGTCGGCGTCGGCATCCACCACCGCGCAACGCCCCGGCTCCAGTCGGGCGATGTCGAGAAAGCCGTCGCGCAGCCGCTGATGAAAGCCGATGTCCATCCGCTCATAGCGGTCCTCGCCGCCATGGCGCGAGGCGGCGCGGCGCAGACCCTGCTCGACGTCGATGTCGAGGATCAGCGTCAGGTCGGGGCGGAACTCGCCGAGCGCCGCCCGCTGCAGGGTCTCCACCAGTTCCCGCCCCAGCCCCAGCCCATAGCCCTGATAGGCCATGGTGCTGTCGAAGAAGCGGTCGCACAGCACCCACTTGCCGGCCTCCAGCGCCGGCCACACCGTCCGTTCCAGATGGTCGCGGCGGGCGGCGGTGTGCAGCAGAGCCTCCGTCACCGGGCTCCAGCGGCCGGTCTCGCCGGTCACCAGCAGGCCGCGGATTTCCTCCGCCCCCGGCGATCCGCCCGGCTCGCGTGTCGTCACCACGTCGATGCCGCGGGTGCGCAGGGACTCGGCCAAGCGGCGCAGCTGGGTCGACTTGCCGGCCCCTTCGCCGCCTTCCAGCGTGATGAAGCGGCCACGGTTGGCGGAGGCGGTGAAGGTCGGCATGGTCGTCACGATTACAGGCTGTTGCCGAAGACGAGATATTTGGCAGCGGCGAAGGCGCGACCGACGAAGCCGGCCTTCGGCATGTCCTGCGCCGCAACCACCGGCACCTCCTTGCCCGGGAAGCCGGGGGCGGAGATGACCAGCTTGCCGACAGTGTCGCCCTTCTTGATCGGGGCGGCAACCGGCGCGCTGCTGACCAGCGACACCTTCATGCCGGGCCGGTCGGCGCGGGCCATGGTGACGCTGAGGTTCTGCGGCACGGTGACGGGGACGCTGTCCTGCTCGCCCAGCCAGACCGGCACCTGCTCGATCGTCTCGCCGCCCTTGTAGAGGGTGTAGGAGGCGAATTCACGGAAACCCCATTCGATCAGCCGGGCCGATTCGTCGGCGCGCGCCTGCATGCTGGGCAGGCCGTTGACAACCAGCAGCAGGCGCCGCCCCTCGCGCTCGCCCGACGCGGTCAGACCATAGCCGCCTGCGTCGGTGTGGCCGGTCTTCAGCCCGTCCACATTCATGTTGCGATAGAGCAGCGGGTTGCGGTTGCCCTGGGTGATGCCGTGATACTTGAACTCCCGGATCGAATCATACTTGTAGAATTCGGGGAAATCCTTGATCAGGCGTTCGGCGAGGATCGCCAGATCGCGGGCGGTCATATAGTGGTTCGGGTCGGGCCAGCCGGTGGCGTTGACGAAGTTGCTGCTTTTCAGCCCCAACTCGCGCGCCTTCTTGTTCGCCTGTTCGGCGAAGGCCCCTTCCGATCCTGCCAGCCCTTCGGCCAGCACGATGCAGGCGTCGTTGCCGGACTGAACGATCATGCCCTTTAGCAGGTCGTCGACCTTGATGTTGTTGTGAAGCTCCACGAACATCTTGGAGCCCTGCATCCGCCAGGCCCGCTCGCTTACCGGCAGCGTGCTCTCCAGCGTCAGGCGGCCGGCCTTGATCGCCTCGAAGACCATGTAGGCGGTCATGATCTTGCTCATCGACGAGGGCGCCATCCGCTCGTCGGCGTTCTTCTCGAACAGCACGGTGTCCGAGGTCAGATCGACCAGGATCGCCTGCTTGGCGATGGTGTCGATGGTCGCGGCCTGGACCGAGACCGCGGTGAAGCCGGCGCCAATCGTGGCCCCGGCCATCGCAATTCCGGCCGCAACAGCAACGGAACGGCCGAAAACGGCACACAGGCGGACGACAACAGCGTTCATGGCAACAATCCTCCAAGGGCACTCGGTACAGGCATTGGGTCACTGGCGCTCGTGCAGAGCGGCCGGGAATGAGGTCGGGTGGACGGATCAATCCACCACGATTTTGGCCTCCGTAAGGCCGGCCTGGATGATCTGGTTCAGCAGGCTGTCGGCACGCTCCACATTGTCCAGCGGGCCGACGCGGACACGGTGCAGGGTCATGCCGGCCGACCGCGTCTGGCTGACGCTGGCGCGCTGGCCGATGGTGGACAGCCGGGCGCGGGCCTTCGCCACATTCTCCTCGCTGCCGAAGGCGCCGACCTGCACATAGATGGCCTCGTGGGCCTTCACCGGCAATTGCGCCACGACGGGGGCCGGCACGAATCGTCCCTCCGACATGCTGCCGGCGATGGTGGACGGCGGCGGAATGGGGGCGCCGACCACCGCCGGGCGCGCGGCGGCCAGGGTCGTCACCGGTCCGGCCGGCCCGGTCACCTCGATCCGGCCGCGCGGAGCGGCCTTCGGCGGCGGACCGTCGAGTTCGGCCAGCATCGGGGCGGGCGTGCCCTGGCGCGCCGCGGCGGCGATGGCGCGGCTTTCCTCCGCCAGGATCTGCACGCGCACCTTGGCGGTGCCGGGACCGTCGAAGCCCAGCAGCTGGGCGCCGCGGCGCGACATGTCGATGATGCGGCCGTTGGCGTAGGGGCCGCGGTCGTTGACCCGCACGACGATGGACCGGCCGTTGTCCAGATTGGTCACCCGCACCAGGCTCGGCATAGGCAGCGTCTTATGCGCGGCGGTCAGCTCGTTCTGGTCGTAGATCTCACCGTTGGCGGTGTTCTTCTCATGGAAGCCGGGGCCGTACCAGGACGCGATGCCGGTCTCGTCGTAGCTGTAATCTTCCTTGGGATAGTACCAGACGCCGTTGATCTGATAGGGCTTGCCCACCTTGTAGATACCGCTGGTCGGAAGGCCCGAGCCGGTGCCGGCGGGCTTCTGCGCGCAGGCGGCGAGCGCTGACACGCCCACCAGCACGACGACCCTGCTCACCCCGCGCCAGCGACGCATCCGCCAAACCCCTTCCTTCCCCAAACCCGGCCGGAACGCCGGGGCGGCGGCACTCTAGCGGAGTGGCATCGCCGCGCCAATGCCTCGAACGCGGCAGAAACACGATGACACAGCCCGTACGCGGGCAGGACGCTCAGGGGCCGGGGAACAGGCTTCCGGTGCGGCCCATCAGCCGATAGGCGGTCAGCCCGATCCACTCCCGCACCGCATCGTCGAGGATCACCAGATTCTGCCCGAACTCGAAGCGCAGGTAAGGCTTGGCGTCGTGGCGGGTGCGGTAATCGACGGGGTAGGGGATCACCTCCCACCCGATCTGCCGGAAGATGCCGACCGACCGCGGCATGTGCATGGCCGACGTGACGAGGACCCAGCGCTCACCCGGTGCCGGCTTGACCATCTCCTTGCTGAAGACGGCGTTTTCCCAGGTATTGCGGGAGTCCGCCTCATAGATCACGCGATCTTCGGGAATGCCGGCCTGGAGCAGGGCGGCGCGGGCGGTCACGTCCTCCTTGTACTCCTGGCCCAGCAGCCGGCCGGACCCGCCGGTGAAGACGGCCTTGGCTTCCGGATGGCGGCGGACGAGGTCGGCGAACCCCAGGATCCGCTCCGCCGCCTCATTGACGGAGGGATCGCCGCGGTCGGCGGTGATCGGCGGGTTGACCGCGCCGCCCAGCATGACGATGCCGTCGATCCGCCCCTCCGGCTCCACCCGCGGGAAGCGGTTCTCCAGCGGCAGGGCGACCAGCGCGCCCACCCCCGTATACATGACCACCAGAAGCAGCACCGCCGCCAGTGTCACCAGCCGCCGCCCCGCGCGTTGCCAGCGCCGCGTCCGCAGCAGCAGCGCCCCCAGCGCCACCGCCAGCACCAGCGCATTGCCGGGCGCGAAGACGCCCCACAGCAGCTTCGACAGGATGAAGGACAGCACCGGGGCATCCATGACTGTGAGCGAGAGGGCGGAGCATAAGCAGGGCAATTGGAGGGGGCAATGACGCTCCCTCTCCCGGGGCGGGAATGGGCTTCAGCCTCACCCCCGCCAGTACCCCCACACCGATGCCGGCGGCAGGTTCCGCAGCGTGAAGCCCAGCCTCTCGCCCTTCAGGTCCAGCGCATTGCGGTTCAGCGGCGAATGCGGCATGAAGCTGTAGAGGAGGAAGCGCCCACCCGGCCGCAGGATGCGGAAGGTGGCGTCCAGCACCTCGCGCTGGAACTCCAGCGGGAAGGTGATCATCGGGATGCCGATCACCACCGTGCCGACCTTGCCGCACAGCGCTTCGCCCAGCAGTTCCGGCGCCTTGCGGCAATCGTCGGCGATGACGGTTACGGCCGGGCATCGGACGCGCAGATGGCGGGCGAGGTCGCGGTCGATCTCGAAGCTGTAGAGCCGGTCGGCGGAGATGCCGGACTCCAGGATCGCGGCGGTGATCGGGCCGGTGCCGCCGCCGAACTCCACCACCACCTCGTCGGCCTCACAGCGGATCTCGCGGGTGATCCGGCGGCGCAATGCCCGGGAGGACGGAGCGACCGACCCCATCGCCCAAGGATCGGCCAGCCAGCGGCGGAAGAACAGCCAGGATTCGGAAAGCGTGGCGGATGCTGTCTCGGTCATGCGGGCCTCCCTGGTTTGGGGCGGCCCGTCACCCATCGTCCCGATGCGGCCGCCTTAATGCAGAGTTGCTGCCAGAAGTTGGTGACCTGCGTATGACAGGCTGCTCGCCACCAGCGTCAGGAACACCAGCGCCGCGGCGGTCAGCCCGAGGCCGAGGCCGATGGCGCCGCCGTCGCGCTCGATCAGCCCCAGCGAGATCAGCACCAGCGCGAAGCCCGGCAGCCAGCCGGTCAACGGCAGCGGCACGATGCAGGTCAGCGTCAGGATGAACAGCAGAAGCCCGAACCAACGTTCCTGATCGATGCGGGCAAGCCGGTGGAGCCGCGGCTTCAGCATCCGCTCGATCCCCGTCAGGCGCGGCATGGCGGCATCCAGCGTGCGCGCCGCCAGCCCGGTGCCGATGGACCGCCGCAGCAGCCAGTCCGGCAGCCGCGCCCCGCGCCGGCCGAAGGCGAGTTGGGCGGTGTAGAGCACGATGGGCAGGTCGAACAGGCAGGACACGCCCAGCGGCACCGGCGCGATGGTGGGCAGCGACAGCGCCAGCAGGATGGTGCCGAGCGAGCGGTCGCCCAGCGCCCGGATCAGGTCGCCCAGCGTGACCCGCCCGGCCGGCAAATTGGCGCGGAAGCGGGCCAGCACGTCCGACGTGCGCTCCTCCTCCGTTCCGCACAGGGCGGGCAGGGCGATGGCGCCGTCGCGCTGCGGCTTGCCGACCTCGTCGGCGAGCGGGTGGTCGATGTGATGATCGGCGTTCAAACGCCGGCCTCCGCCGCGGCGCTCTCGTAGAGTTCGAGCGCCTCCAGCCAGGTTTCCTCTGCGGTCGCCAGCTTCTTCTCCACGGTGCCCAGTTCGATCTGCAGCTTGGTCAGCTTGTCCGACGGACCGCTGTAGAGCGCGGGGTCGGACATCTTCGTCTCGATCTTGCGTTTTTCCTCGCTCAGCTTCGTCACCAGCGCCTCGGCGTCGGTGGCCTTGCGCTTCAGCGGGGCGAGCGCGGTGCGCGCCTCGGCCGCGGCGCGGCGCTGGTCCTTCTTGTTCGGTCCGGCGTCGCGCTCCGCACCGCCCTTGGCGCCGTCATTCTTGGCTGCCGCCCGCTCCGCCTTGGCGCGGTCGAGCAGATAGCGGCGGTAGTCGTCCAGGTCGCCGTCATAGGCCTGCACCGTGCCGTCGGCGACCAGCAGCAGCCGGTCCACCGTCATCTCGATCAGGTGGGGGTCGTGGCTGATGATGACGACGGCGCCGGGGAAATCGTTGATCGCCTCGATCAGTGCTTCGCGGCTGTCGATGTCCAGATGGTTGGTCGGTTCGTCCAGCATCAGGATATGCGGGACTTCCCGGCTCATCAGCGCCAGCAGAAGCCGGGCCTTCTCGCCGCCCGACAGATTGGCGATCTTGGTCTCCGCCTTCGCCTGGGGGAAGCCGAAGCGGCCGAGATGGGCGCGCACCTTCTCCTCCAGCGCCAGCGGCATGATGCGCTGGGTCTGCTGGATCGGCGTCAGCGACAGGTCCAGCTCCTCGGCCTGATGCTGGGCGAAATAGCCGATGCGCAGCTTGGGCGGGCGCCGCATCTCGCCGGCCATCGGCTGCAGCCGGTTGGCCAGCAGCTTGACCAGCGTCGACTTGCCGTTGCCGTTGGCGCCCAAGAGGCCGATGCGGTCCTCCATGTCGATGCGCAGGTTGACCCGCCGCAGGATCACCTTGTCGCCATAGCCGATGCTCACCCCCTCCAGCGCGATCAGCGGCGGCGCCAGCTCGTCGGGAGGAGGGAAGTTGAAGACGACCTCCGGATCGTCCTCCATCAGCGTGATCGACTCCATCTTCTCCAGAAGCTTCAGGCGGCTCTGCGCCTGACGGGCCTTGCTGGCCTTGAAGCGGAAGCGGTCGACATAGGACATCATGTGCTTGCGCCGCGCTTCCTGCTTGGCGGCCATGGAAGCGATGCGCTCCTGGTTGGCGCGGCGCTGCGCCAGGAACTGATCGTAATTGCCGCTGTAGGTGACGAGCTTGCCCTGGTCGATGTGGATCGTCGTGGTCGGAACCGCGTTCAGCAGTTCGCGGTCGTGGCTGACCAGCAGGATGGTGTGCGGGTAGTTCTTCAGATAGCCCTCGAGCCAGATGGTCGCTTCGAGGTCCAGGTGGTTGGTCGGCTCGTCCAGCAGCAGCAGGTCGGGGCGGGAGAACAGCACGCCGGCCAGCGCCACGCGCATCCGCCAGCCGCCGGAGAAATCCGAACAGGGCCGCTGCTGCGCTTCGGCGTCGAAGCCCAGGCCGGACAGCACCTGCGCGGCGCGCGACGGAGCGGAATGGGCCTCGATGTCGGCAAGGCGGGCATGGATTTCGCCGATGCGCATCGGGTCGGTCGCCGTCTCGGCCTCCGCCAGCAGGGCGGTGCGTTCGGTGTCGGCGGCCAGCACGGCGTCGATCAGCGTGGTGGGGCCGCTTGGGGCCTCCTGCGCCACCATGCCCATCCGCATGCCCGCCGGCAGGGTGACTGCGCCGGCATCCGTCTGCAGCTGGCCCGAGATCAGCTTCAGCAGGGTCGATTTCCCGGTGCCGTTGCGCCCGACCAGCGCCACGCGGTGCCCCTTGGGCACCACCGCCGTCGCATGGTCGAACAACACTCGGCCGCCGAAGCGGAAGGTCAGGTCATTGATGTGCAGCATAGCGCGCGAGGATGTAGCACGAGGGGCCGCCGATTTGAAGCGGGGGTCGCCGAATGGCACGGCTTTGTCTCGCGCGGGACGGCCCGATTGCCCTGCCCAGGACCGGGTGCGGGCCGACAAATTTGTTTGAACACGACCAATGTGGAGAACGGAATCGCCACCCGCTTTTTTTTAATTGAACGTTCAATCAATAAAAATCAGGCTGTGCTTCTGGAAAGATGGTGCTGCGAACCAATGCACTTTTGGACCCTGGGACCTGGGCTCAGGAGGAGGGGAGACAGGAGATGACGCGATTCGGACGGCAGGCCCATTACGTCCACGGTCGCCCCTTCCCGGGCGAGGGTGAGGAGCGCTTCGCCACCGTCAATCCGGCGACCGGGGAAACGCTGGCCGAGGTCGCGCAGGCGACATCTGCGGACGTGGACCGCGCGGTCGACAGCGCACGGGCCGGGCAGGCGGTGTGGGCGGCGATGACGGCGATGGAGCGGGCGCGGGTGCTGCGCCGGGCGGTATCCCTGCTGCGCGAGCGCAACGACGCGCTGGCGGAAATCGAAACGCTGGACACCGGCAAGCCGCTGAGCGAGACGAGGGCGGTCGACATCGCCACCGGCGCCGACGTGCTGGAATACTACGCCGGTCTCGCCCCCGCGCTGGAAGGGCGGCAGATCCCGCTGCGTCCAAGCTCCTTCGTCTACACGCGGCGCGAGCCGCTGGGGGTGGTGGCCGGGATCGGCGCCTGGAACTATCCGATCCAGATCGCGCTGTGGAAATCGGCACCGGCGCTGGCCGCCGGCAACGCCATGATCTTCAAGCCGAGCGAGTTGACGCCGCTGACCGCCCTCCATCTGGCGGCGATCTACAGCGAGGCCGGGCTGCCCGACGGCGTGTTCAACGTGGTTCAGGGCGATGGCCGGGTCGGCGCCCTGCTGGCGACCCATCCCGGCATCGAGAAGCTGTCCTTCACCGGCGGGGTGGAGACCGGCAAGCGGGTGATGGCCGCGGCCGGCGGATCGACCCTGAAGGAGGTGACGATGGAGCTGGGCGGGAAATCGCCGCTGATCGTCTTCGCCGACGCCGATCTCGACCGCGCCGCCGACATCGCCATGATGGCGAACTTCTACAGCTCCGGTCAGGTCTGCACCAACGGCACCCGCGTGTTCGTCCACCGCAGCATCGCGACCGCGTTCGAGGAGCGGCTGATGGCCCGCGTGCGCCGCATCCGCATGGGCGATCCGCTGGACCCCGACACCAACTTCGGCCCGCTCGCCAGCTTCGCCCACCGCGACAAGGTGCTGCGCTACATCGAGACCGGCAAGGGGGAGGGCGCGCGGCTGCTGGCCGGCGGCGGCGTTCCGGAGGGGCCGGCCTTCGCGCGCGGCGCCTATGTGGCGCCCACGATCTTCACCGACTGCCGCGACGGCATGACCATCGTGCGCGAGGAGATTTTCGGCCCGGTCCTGTCGATCCTCACCTTCGATGACGAGGAGGAGGTCGTCACGCGGGCCAACGCCACCAGCTACGGCCTCGCCGCCGGGCTGGTCACCAGCGATCTGGCCCGTGCCCACCGGGTGATCCACCGGCTGGAGGCCGGCATCTGCTGGATCAACGGCTGGGGCGAATCGCCGCCGGAGATGCCGGTCGGCGGCTACAAGCAGTCGGGCATCGGCCGCGAGAACGGGGTCGAGACGCTCGACCATTACACCCGCGTCAAATCGGTCCAGGTCGAGCTGGGATCCTACTCGTCGGTGTTCTGAGACCGTCTTTCAGGGAAGCCCGCTTTTCAAAGAAGGGGTGTTCGATGTCGAATCAACCGACCTCCGGTGCCGCTGTGCCGGAGAACGGCACCGCCATGCCCTCCGTCTCCCAGGCGGTGCGCGAGTATGACTACATCATCGTCGGCGCCGGGTCGGCGGGCAATGTGCTGGCCTGCCGCCTGACCGAGGATGCCGGCGTCAGCGTCCTGCTGCTGGAAGCGGGCGGACCCGACCACCGGCTGGACTACCGCACCCAGATGCCGGCGGCGCTGGCATTCCCGCTGCAGGGCCGCCGCTACAACTGGGCCTACGAGACCGAACCCGAACCGCACATGGACAACCGTCGCATGGAGTGCGGGCGCGGCAAGGGGCTGGGCGGGTCGTCGCTGATCAACGGCATGTGCTACATCCGCGGCAACGCGCTGGACTATGACGGCTGGGCCGAGCTTCCGGGTCTGGAGGACTGGAGCTATCTCGACTGCCTGCCCTATTTCCGCAAGGCGGAGACGCGCGACGTCGGCCCCAACGCCTATCACGGCGGCGACGGCCCGCTGTTCGTCACCACCGCCAAGCCGGGCGTCAACCCGCTTTACGAGGCGATGGTGGAGGCGGGGGGGCAGGCCGGCTATGGCCGCACCGACGATCTGAACGGCTACCGCCAGGAGGGCTTCGGCCCGATGGATCGCACGGTGACCGCGCAGGGCCGGCGCTGCAGCACGGCCCGCGGCTATCTCGACCGGGCACGGGAGCGGCCGGGGCTGACCATCGTCACCCATGCGATGACCGACCGCATCCTGTTCGACGGACGCCGCGCCGTCGGCGTCGCCTATCTGCGCAACGGCACGCCGGTGACGGCGCGGGCGCGGCGGGAGGTGCTGCTGTGCGCCGGCGCCATCGCTTCCCCGGCGATCCTGCAGCGGTCGGGGGTGGGGCCGTCGCCGCTGCTGCGCGAGCTGGGGGTGGCGCCGGTGATCGACCTGCCGGGGGTCGGCGGCGATCTCCAGGACCATCTGGAGATGTACATCCAGTATCACTGCCGCCAGCCGGTGTCGCTCTATCCGGCGCTGAAATGGTGGAACCAGCCGGCGATCGGCGCCGAATGGCTGTTCCTGGGCACCGGCATCGGCGCCAGCAACCAGTTCGAGGCCGGCGGCTTCATCCGCACCGGCGACGACGTGCCCTGGCCCAACATCCAGTATCACTTCCTCCCCGTCGCCATCAGCTACAACGGCACCAACGCGGTGGAGGCGCACGGCTTCCAGGCCCATGTCGGCTCGATGCGTTCGCCCAGCAAGGGGCGCGTGCATGCCCGCTCGCGCGATCCGGGGCAGGCGCCCAGCATCCTGTTCAACTACATGGCCGATCCGCAGGACTGGCAGGAGTTCCGCGCCGGCATCCGCATCACCCGCGACATCATGCGCCAGCGTGCCCTTGCTCCTTATCGCGGGGAGGAGATCAGCCCCGGCGCCGATTGCGTCACCGATGCCGACCTCGACGCCTTCGTCCGCCATCACGCCGAGACGGCCTATCACCCCTGCGGCACCTGCCGGATGGGGACCGACGACGGCGCGGTGGTGGACGGCCAGGGCCGGGTGCATGGGCTGGAGGGACTGCGCGTCATCGACGCCTCGATCATGCCGCGCATCATCACCGGCAACCTGAATGCCCCCACCATCATGATGGCGGAGAAGCTGGCCGACGCGGTGCGCGGCCGTCCGCCGCTGCCGCGCGCCGACGTCCCCTATTACGTCGCCGACGCCGCCATCAGACAGAAGGAGTCCCAGAGGGAGTCATTGAAGGACCAGCGACTGCGGGCCTGAGACCCGCGCGCCGATAACGACAACGATAACCACAAGCAAGGAGAACAGGGATATGGGCAAGACTTTCGGTAAACTCTCGGGCCTCGCCGTCGGCCTGATGCTGGCAGCCGGG
Organism: Azospirillum oryzae; assembly: GCF_008364795.1. GTDB lineage: Bacteria > Pseudomonadota > Alphaproteobacteria > Azospirillales > Azospirillaceae > Azospirillum > Azospirillum oryzae. The sequence continues at coordinate 934,588 of NZ_VTTM01000002.1, forward strand.
ACCGCCGCCCTGCCGGCGGGGACGGCTCTCGCCGCCGATCCGGCATCCTGCAAGTCGGTGCGTTTCGGCGATGTGGGCTGGACCGACATCGCCGCGACGACGGCGCTCGCCTCCGTCACGCTGGAGGCGCTGGGCTACCAGCCGACCACCAGCATCTCGTCGGTGCCTGTCGTCTATCTCGGGCTGAAGACCAAGTCGCTGGACGTGTTCCTGGGCAACTGGATGCCCACCATGGAAACCTTCATCAAGCCGGTGCTGGAGGATGGCTCGGTCGAGGTGACGCGCGTCAACCTCGAAGGCGCCAAATACACGCTGGCCGTCCCGACCTATGCCGCCGCCGCCGGGTTGAAGAGCTTCAAGGATCTGGCGAAGTACAAGGACAAGCTGGACGGCAAGATCTACGGCATCGAGGCCGGCAACGACGGCAATCTCATCATCGACAAGATGCTGAAGGCCGATGCCTTCGGCCTGAAGGACTTCAAGCTGGTGGAATCCAGCGAGGCCGGCATGCTGGCCGAGGTGAAGCGCGCGACCCGGACCAAGAAATGGATCGCCTTCCTGGGCTGGGCGCCGCACCCGATGAACAAGACGATGGACATCACCTATCTGGCCGACGGCGACGACTGGTTCGGCCCGAACTTCGGCGGTGCCACCGTCAGCACCAACGTGCGCAAGGGCTATGCCGCCGAATGCCCGAACGTCGGCAAGTTCCTGTCCAATCTGGTCTTCACCGTGGACATGGAGAATTCGGTGATGGACGGCATCATGAACGGCGGCCGCAAGCCGGAAGCGGTGGCGGCCGACTGGCTGAAGAAGAACCCCGCCGTCCTGAAGACCTGGCTGTCCGGCGTCACCACGCTGGACGGCAAGGACGGTCTGGCCGCCGCGCAGGCCAGGCTGGCCGCGCTCAAATCCTGACCTGACGCCGTCTTTCCGCATTGCCTCCTCGACTCCGGCCGTGGCGGGATTCCGCCGCGGCCGTTTTTTCGGGAGGCAGGCGACGTCCGCCTCCAAACGAACGCCTTGCCGCGCCGCGAAAGCGCCTCTATAAAGCGGCCCATCCGGCGCCCCGGTCTTCCGGCGGCGCCTCCGTGTTTTTCAAACGGCGAAAAGCCCCATTCCCGCAGGAGTCACCACCATGGCCGTCGAACGGACCCTCTCGATCATCAAGCCCGATGCCACCCGCCGCAACCTGACCGGCAAGATCAACGCCAAGTTCGAAGACGGCGGCCTGCGCATCATCGCCCAGAAGCGCGTCCAGCTGTCCAAGGCCCAGGCCGAGCAGTTCTACGGCGTGCATCGCGAGCGTCCGTTCTTCGGCGATCTGGTCTCCTTCATGATCTCCGGCCCGGTGGTCCTGCAGGTTCTGGAAGGCGAGAACGCCATCGCCCGCAACCGCGAGATCATGGGCGCCACCAACCCGGCCAACGCCGCCGAGGGCACCATCCGCAAGGAGTTCGCCGAGTCGATCGAGGCGAACTCGGTCCACGGTTCGGACGCCCCGGAGACCGCCGCCCAGGAGATCGCCTTCTTCTTCGCCGGCATCGAGCTGGTGGGCTGATCCTGCTCGCTTGACCGTCGGTCAGGCTTGCCGAAAGGGCCGCTCCCGCAAGGGGGCGGCCTTTTTTGCGTTTTGCGTCAAGCTCTGGCAGTATCGGGGGCCGTGAACATTTTGCCCCGCAGATGCCGGGGCCGATCCCGACAGGAGTTGCCCGCGATGGAATCCCAATCCGCAAAGCCGATCATCGCGGCGCTGCTGCAACCGCTGCCGGTGCTGACCCAGCCGCAAGCCCGCAACGACCTGTCCGACGAATCCGTGGTGCGCCTTCTGGTCCGCCAGTTCATCGACCTCAGCCTGGACGCCTTCAACCAGGTCCTGCAGGGCAAGCTGGACCAGGATGAGGCGGTGGACGGCATCAATCGTCAGGCCATCGCCCTGAACTCCGTCTTCCTCGGCAACAGCGGCTTCGAATCCGTCATCACCCACCCGTGGAACACGCCGGAACAGCTGGGCGCCTTCCTGAAGGACGTGGTGGCGTTGGAATATCCGGAGGACGACTGCGTCCGCGCCATGCTGATCCATCTGGCGACCCAAGTGATGCACGCGCTGCGCCTTCCCGACGAGGAGCGCAACGAGGAGGTGGAGGCGCTCACCCTCGACGCCGCCGACCTGCTGCTCGGCCGCGCGCCGGAAGACGACGGCGAGATCGACATCGACATCGACGTCTGAGCGGTCGCCTCCCTTACCCCGGCGGCTTCATCCCGCCGGGTTCAGGTTCACTTCGATCAGCACCGTGTCCTCGATGAAGTCGGCGCTGTGCCAGGCTTCGGGGTCGAAGCGGATAACCATCCCCGGCCGCAAATCCACTGGACCGGCTTCGCAGGTCAGCAGGGCGCGGCCTTCCACGACGATGACGAACTGTTCGTGCGCATGGGCGTGGCGCGGGGCGGCGGTCCCGGCCTTGATGACGATGTGCTTCAGCGACGCACCGGTGCCGGGAAAGCTGCGCCGCTCAACGCCCTCTGCGGTCTGGGCCGGCAGGTTGCTCCAGGTGATCACGTCGGCATTCGGTGCGGCATTCGGGGCGGCCTTCGGCGTGGCGGGGGGCATGGTGGGGTCCTTCCTTGCGAAACTCACCGGCTTTTCAACGTCAACCCGTTGATACGGGCACCGTCGCATCCCGGATCTCCCGCCGCTCGCCGGAACTGCTTCAGGCTGTCGAATTCGTGCCAAAGCCGGGGTGCTAAACCTGCTGTTAACGCCTGACCTTCTAAGACGGGACAATCCGGCGGCATTGCCGCCGGACGATCTTCCGGACCGACGGAGGCTATGTGGACGTTGCAGACACCGACCGACCGCTCCGCACTGCGGGTGCCGCTGAACCGGTGTCCGGGCCGTCCCGTCTTTCCGCCGCGCTGCCCTGCGTCCTGGGCGGGCTGATCGGCTTCGGCACGCTTCTGGCCCTGTCCGCATCCGGCAGGATCGATCTGCCGGCCGCCGCCGCACTGGCCGTCGCCGGCGGGCTGTCTTTGTGGGGCGCGCTTCGTGCCGGGTCCGCCGCCTCGGCGCTGGCCCGCTCCGACGCCGCCCTGGTCGAGGCACTGGACGAGTTGGACGGGTTGCGCGCCCGCGCCCGCGACTTTGCCGCCGTTTCCCCCGGCTGGTTGTGGGAAACCGGGTCGGATCACCGTTATCTGTCGCTGTCGGGTGGGCTGACGGCTCTGCTCCGTTGCGATCCGCGGACGATATTCGGCGATTCGCTGTTCGACCTGGGGACCTTGGTCGCCGACGAGGCGACCTGGGCCGAATACCGTGCCGACATCGAGGCCGGCCGGCCCTTCCGCGACCTGGAGGTGAGTTTCGAAGGGGTGGACGGCCGCGACCTCGTGCTGCGGCTCAACGCCGTGCCGGTGCGCGGCGCCGACGGGCGCTTCCGCGGCTATCGCGGCTGCGGCGTCGATGCCACCGCCGAAACGCTGGCGCTGGTGGAGGCGCGCTTCATGCAGGCGGTGGTGCATGATGCCATCGACAGCGTGTCCGAAGGCTTCGTCCTGTTCAGCGCCGACGGCCGGCTGCTGATCTGCAACGAGCAATACCGCCGTGCCTATCCGACCATCGCCGACATGCTGACACCCGGCAGGAGCTTTGCCGAGATCCTGCGCGCGGCGGCCGAACGCGGCGGTTTGGAAGGTGCGGACGACATCGGCGCCTGGGTGGAGCAGCGGCTGACCCGCCACCTGCAGCATTCCGCCCCGGTCGACGGCCGGCTGTCCGACGGGCGCTGGTACCGCATCAGCGAACATGCCACCGGCACCGGCGGCGTGGTGAAGATCCTGATGGACATCACCGAGCTGAAGACGCGGGAGGAGGAGCTTGCCCAGCAGACCGCCCGCCTGGAACAGACGGTCGCCGCCCTGCGCGAAAGCGAACTGCGCTACCGCCAGTTGGTGGAACTGGCGCCCTACGGCATCGTCATCTGGGACCGCGCCGCCATCCGCTTTGCCAACGGCGCCGCCGCCGCGATCCTGGATATGGCGGCCGAAGCGCTTGAGGGCCGGCCGCTCGCCGGCTTCCTGGAGGATGGCGATGCGCTGGCGGCGATGCTCGCCGGTGCCGCCGATGGCGAGGAACAGCGGCTGGAATGCGACGCCCTGCGCCCCGATGGCGAGCGCCGCCGGCTGGAGGTCGCCGCCAGCCAAGCCGTCTATGCCGGCGGGCCGGCGGTTCTGCTGGTGTTGAACGACATCACCGACCGCCGCCGGGTGGAAGGCGAACTGCAGCGCGCCCAGAAGATGGAGGCGGTGGGCCGGATGGCCGGGGGCATCGCCCATGAATTCAACAACATGCTGACCGCCATCGGCGGCTTCGCCCGGCTGGCGGAGCGCAACCCCGCCGATCCCGACCGCGTGCTGACCTGCGTGCAGGAGATCGCCAAGGCGTCCGAACGGGCGGCGGCGCTGACCGGCCAGCTTCTGGACTTCTCCCACCGCCGCGTCACCGACGAACGCGAGGTGGTGGCCGTCGCGCCGCTGGTGCGCGACCTGCGCGTCTTCCTGAAACCGCTGCTCAGCGCCGGCATCGACGTGGCGATCCTGGCGGAAGATGAAGGCGCGCATGTGCTGGTCAACCCGGTCACGCTGAATCAGGCGCTGCTGAACCTCGCGCTGAATGGGCGCGACGCCATGCCCCACGGCGGCACCCTGACCATCGCCCTGACGACGGAGGTTCCGGACGATGCCTTCTTCGCCCGCCATCGCAGTCTGAGGCCCGGCCGTTACGTGGTGATCCGCGTGACGGACCAGGGCACGGGCATCCCGGCCGAAATCCGCGACCGTATCTGGGAGCCCTTCTTCACCACCAAGGAGCCGGGGAAAGGCACCGGGCTCGGCCTGTGGATGGTTTACGGCACGGCGCAGCAGTCCGGCGGTGCCGTTGAACTGGAGGACGTGGCGGGGGAGGCTGGGCACGGCGCCAGCTTCGCCCTCTACCTGCCCGCCGTCGATACGCCCGCCGAGCCGACCGGGTTCGATCCACTGCACGTTGCCGAGGGAGAAGGGGCGGTCATCCTGCTGGTCGATGACGAGGACTCGGTCCGCCGCTACCTGCGCCTCGTGCTGGAGGAGGCCGGCTGCACGGTGGTGGAGGCGTCGGACGGCCAGGAGGCGTTGACCCGTTATGACGAGGCCGGCGGCCTGTTCGACGCGGTGGTCAGCGACGTGTCGATGCCGCGGATGAACGGCCTGGAACTGGCCCGTGCGCTGGAGACCCGCAACCAGCTTCTGCCCATCCTGTTCCTGACCGGCTATGCCTCGCGCGAGACGGCGGCCGGGCTGACGGCGCAGGAGGGGCGGCAGATCGTGATGAAGCCGGTGACGCCGGAGCGGCTGCTGGCCGCGCTCCGCGATCTTCTGGCCTTGTGAGGGCGGGGATGGAGGCTTCCCGTCACGACAGTCCGGCAAAGGGACCGGCAGCGGAGCCGGCGCCGGACGAGGCGGAGGGAACGGCTCCGGCCGCCTGTCGCGAGCCTGCCGATTTCTATACGCCCGCCGGCCGCGACGGTGTCGGCCGCTTCTGCCGCCGCTTTCTCGACGAGAATGCGCTGACCGCAACGGAACTGCTGCACCACCCGCGCCACCAGACGGCGCTGTCCAACACCGCCACTTTCGTCGCCATCCTGACCCAGGCAGAGCGGGCGATGGACCGGAAGGGCGGGATGACCCCGCTGGTCAACGAGATCGCCCGGCTGTCGCGCGAACGGCTGAAGGAAAATCCGCCGCCCGACTTCCTGCCCGACGCCTATCCCGGCACGGCGGCGGAACTGCTGTCGGTCGGCGGCTTCCTCGGCCGCTTCCTGCTCGATGCCGCCGTCACCCAGCACATCGCCGCCTGCCGCAGCTTCGCCGAGAAGGCCGAATCGCTGCTCGATCTGGCGGAGACCACCGAGCATCCCGACGCGCTGACGCCGCTGGAGCGGTTGCTGGGCGAAATCCTGCTGAGCGACGCCGGTACCGCGTCCTGCGCGCGCGATGCGCCCTTCGTCACGCTGATCGACTTGATCGTGACGCTGATCGCCGCCGACCGGCCGATGCCGGACGAGGCTCCGCCGGTGTTCCGCCGGCTCGACGCGCTGATGCGCCGGGTACCGATGCCGGGATTGCGCGATGCGCTGGCCGCCGCCTTCCGCCGCGAGATGGCCAAGCCTGCCTGCTTCACCATCGCCAGCGCCGGCGACATGTTCGGCATCGAGGCGGTGCAGCGCGAGATCCTGGCGTTGAGCGATCTGTCCACCCGCCTGCGCGACCGCGAGGGCGCCTATGTCGGCGGCGCCCGCACCGAAGCGGCCCTGCAGCGCCGCACCGCCCTGCTGGTCAACGAGGACACGGTTCCGGAGATCACCCGCGGCCGCAATTTCGTGCAGAAGCTGCGCATCCTGCTGGTGCTGCAGAAGATGCCGCTGTCGCCCTCCGCGGCCAAGGCGGTGACCGATTACCTGAAGAGCTTCTTCGACAGCCGCGATTTCGCCGGCCGCCTGCTGGACTGCTGGAAGGACCGGAACGAGAAGCTGAAGGGACTGGCGGAGGTGCAGCGCATGGTGCTGTCCAGCGCCTTCCCGGAGGAGGAGCGGGAGTATCTCGGCAGCCAGCTCGACGACATCCAGAACGCCTTCCTGCGCACCCAGCGTGTGTTGGCTCCGCTGATCCAGGCCAAGGACGATCCGCCGGTGGACAGCGTGCTCGACATCGTCCGGCTGGCAGGGGAGGGGGGGATCTGCAGCGGCAAGAGCCGGCTGGCGGTGGCCCGCGTGCTCTACCGCCACTGCCACCGCCCGCGCTTCGTCCGCCATGTGCTGCTGAACGCGCCGGGAGCGAAGGAACGGGCGGCGCGGGCGAACTGGCTGCGGCAATCGCTGGCGATGGTGGGCGTGCCCTTCATCGACCTCGCCGCGCAGCGCGTGCTGGTGGTGGATGACGAGGCCGGGCCGCGCGCCCTGGTCGCCTCCGTCCTGCAGGACCTCGGCGTCGGTCATGTCGACACCGCTGCCGATGGGCAGGAGGCGCTGGAGCGTTTCCAGGCCGATGGCACGGCCTACGACCTGATCATCTGCGATTGGATGATGCCGCGTTTGAGTGGTCTCGACCTGCTGAAGCAGGTCCGCGGGTCCCGCAGCGACCTGCCGTTTTTGATGGTCACCGCGCTGGCGACGCTGGAGGCGGTGAAGAAGGCGCTCGCCCATCAGGTCAGCGGCTACATCGCCAAGCCCTTCACGCCGGACCAGCTGGAAGAGAAGATCTTCCTGGTGCTGGCGCAGAAGGGAATCGGCGAGTAGGGGACTTCCGCCGCGCCGGACTGTTGTGGTGTGCGAGACCCCATCGAAGGAGCCATCCCATGACAGACCAGAAATCCGCCAGCAGCAATGTGCTGTCCAACGAACCCGACCGCGACATCGCTGATCCGCTCGACGCGGCCAAGGAGGTGTCGGATACCGGCAAACCGATCACCCCCGATACCGAATCGGCCAAGCATATCGACCGCCCGGCGGAAAAAGGCAAAGCCGGAAAGACTGCCAAAAAGACTGAATGAAGGGGAACCTCTCTCCCAGGGCGGGCGAGAGACATCGGGCTCAGCGCAACTCCAAGCCGGCCTGCTTGAAGGCGCGGGCGAGGGCATCGACGATGGCCGGGTCGACCTCGCCCGTTCCGTAATCGAGATTCATGACGGCGTACCACGGCACGCCGGCCTTGTTCGCCAGCATCCGTGTCGACCAGCCAAGGCGCAGGCGTGCCTCTTGGCACTGCGACCCGGTCATGATGCGTCGACTCCACACGTTAGCGTTTGCCTTCCATGGCCTAGCCCCTGGTCCGCCGCGAGAAGCCCGAATGGCCTATCCCACCCGCAACCTGGGGCTATCCATGATAGTGCAAGAAATTGCCCGGCTTGTCATGTGTCGGGTTGTTGCATAGCGAAACGCTCTGCTTTGCTGGATTGTCATGGAAGACAATTCGCCGGCATTCGATGAAAACCGCAGGAAGTCCGCAAGGCCATCAATAAGACCGCACCAGTGATGGGGACTTGCCCCCGACTGCCGGCTTATGCATCGAACCGCAGGCTCGACAAGGGATCTATGAAGATTTTTTGGAGTGAGTTTTACAGAGTGCCTCGCCGCTTCCGGTTGCGTCATTCCGCACGCCTTCAGCCCCAGAGTCCTTAGCGCCAGAGCCCTCAGCCGATGCTCTTGGACAGCAGGATCAGGTTGCGGCCGCCCTCGCGCCGGTAGCTGGCATGGTCCATCGTCTTCTGGACCAGGAACACGCCCAGGCCGCCGACGCGGCGGTCGTCGACGTCGCTGGTCAGATCGGGGGGCGGGGCTTCGGCGAAGGGGTCGAAGGCGTCGGCATCGTCCTCCACCTCCGCCCGCAGTTCGGTACCGCCCGCTTCCATCCGCACCCGGATCTCGTGCGGGCCGGCATCGCCATAACCGTAGGACACGGTGTTGGTGATGAGTTCGTCGAAGCAGAGGTTGAACTTGAAGGAGAGGTCGGGGGGCAGGTCGTTGCGCTCGATGAACTCTTCCACCGCGGCGGCCAGCCTTTCCAGTTCGGACAGGTCGTTGCGCAACACCATTTCCAGGCGGTTCGTCACGGTATCGTCCATCCGCTCTGCCCCCATTCCGGCCCCCATTCCGCCCGCTATGCCGCCACGCCGGCCACTGCCCAGCGGCGCAGGGCCGTCAGGGCGATCCGTTCCACCTCGCTCCAGCCGAGCCCGCCCGCCATATCCGCCAGCGCCACCAGCCGGCTGCGGGCGCCGGTGTCGCCGACCGGCGCGTTGCCCAGGTCGGCGGTCAGCCCGGCGACGAGGCCGTAGAGCATGGTCGACAGGCTGTGCATCAGCGCCGCGCAATCCGGCGCGGTCAGCCGGGTGGCGAACAGATACAGCTGGCCGACACCGCGCAGTCGGGCGGCGAAGCTCTCCGCCGTACCGGCTCCAGTCGCGACCTCGCCGCGCAACTCTTCCACCGACAGGCTGGCGAAGCGGCCGGCGGCGGCGATGAATTCGGCCACAGCGTCCTGGGGCAGGCCGCCGGTGGCTTGGCCGCCGGTCTCGAACAGGCGTTGCGCCATGACGATCAACTCCTCGATGTTGGCGAGGATGATGGCGACGCCGAAGCGGGCCAGCCCGTCGTTGCCGTCGGTGCAGGCGCGCAGGATCTGCGTCACCTTGCGGATGACCTGCACGGCGAACATCAGCATGGCACTGCGGCTCTGCGCCAGTTCGGCCTCGGCGCCCAGCTCCTCCAGCGCATGCTGCAGGATCTCCAGCCGCAGGAAGTCGAGCGACAGCATCTGGATGTCCGGGTTGTCGCCGTCCATCAGCACGCGGTTCAGCTCGCCGGAATAGAGGAAGAAGCGGCCGGACAGGTCGAAGGCGATGCGCGCCGCCGACATCCTGGCCCGATCGGCCGCCGGCGTGCCGGCCAGCGCACGGGTCATCGCCGCGAACAGCCGGACCATCGGCATCCAGTCGCGCCGCTGGCTGGCGGGCGCGGCGCGCGGCGCCGGGGTGGAGGCGACGATCAATTCGGTCAGCGGCTCGATCCCGGCACCGAGCAGAACCGACTGCCAGCGCTGAATGTCGCCGCCGCTGCCCGCCTGCCAATCCGCCAGCATGTCCAGCAGTTCGGTCAGCTTGCGGGCGTCCAGCGGCTGGCCGGGGATGGCGCGCAGGGCCGTTTCCAGCGCCGCCGCCAGCGCATCCCGGTCGCGCAAGGGGGCGACGGTCGGAACCTCAGCATTGAACAGGGTCAGTTCGGCCGTGGGCACCGCCGCCTGCATGGTGCCGGCAACCACCAGCGCGTGGCGCAGCGCCTCGGCGAACTCCGCGGCGCTGGCGTAACGGTCGGCCGGCGCCTTGGCCAACGCCTTCAGGATCACCGTGTCGAAGGGCGGCGGCAGTTCCGGATTGCCGTGCGACGGCGGTGGCGGCTCGACGAACAGGATCTGCTGCATCACCGTGGCGACGGAGCCGGAGAAGGGCCGCCGCTGCGCCAGCAGGTAATAGAGCACCACCCCGGCGGAGAACAGGTCGCTGCGCGCGTCGGCCTTCTCCCCGCGCAGCACCTCCGGCGCCATGTAGGCGGGGGTGCCCAGCAGGTCGCCGGCCTGGGTCAGGTCGGAGGAGGAGATTTGCGCGATGCCGAAATCGGCCAGCTTCGGCGTCAGGTCGTCCTGCACCACGATGTTGGCCGGCTTGATGTCGCGATGGATGACGTTGCGGGCGTGCGCGAAGGCCAGCGCGTCCAGCACCGACGCCATCAGGGCGCCGCCCTGCTGCACCGACAGCGGCGTGTCGGCCTCCAGATACTGCTTCAGCTCCCGCCCCTGGATCAGCTCCATGGCGAGGTAGGGTGCGGCGCCCTGGCCCATCTCTCCAAGGCCGGCATCCAAGGTGCCGTAATCATGGACCCGGACGATGTTGGGGTGGTCCAGCTTCAGCCCGATCTGCGCCTCCCTCCCGAAGCGGGCGAGCACGGCGTTGCGCTCCGCCGCCGCCAGCAGCTCGGCGCGCAGCAGCTTCAGCGCGACCGGCCGTCCGGACCGCCCGTCGGTGGCGCGATAGACCACGCTCATCGCACCCTGGCCTAGCACCCCCTCGACCCGATAGGGGCCGATGGGGCCGGGAAGCGCGCCGCCTACAGCGCCGTCGGGCATCGGAAACTCTCCAGCAGGTTCTTGCCGAAGGGGTTGTTCACGCTGTCGGCCCGCAGGGCGAAGACCGCCTTGCGGGTGCCCACCGTCACCGAGAAGGTGAAGCGGTCGGGCTGCGGCGTGGACTCCAGCTTGCCGTCGGCGAGGAAATGGAACAGGGCCCAGGGACCCTGACGCGAAATGCCGGCCGGTTCGCCCGGCAGCGGCGGGCCGAAGCCGAGACGCACGCTGCTGGTGCCCTCCGCCCCCGGCCATTTCATCACCTGCGGGCGCGGCGGGCCGTGCTGGTAGATCAGCGTCTGGCCGTCGATGTCCATCGCCACCTGGGTTGCCTTTGCGTCCAGCTCCACCGGCGTGATCTCGAACACCACCTTGGCGGCGGTCGCCCCGGCCGGGAACAGACTGTCGCGGATGCGCGCCGCCCGTTCGAACTGGTCGAGCACGGCGGGCGGAATGCCCAGATCGACCTGATCCACCTTTTGCCATGCCCAGGGGCTGACCGTCATGTCGACGAAGGGGCGCAGGTTGGTGTTGAAGAACTGGTCGATCATGCCGCCCGGCGCGAACAACTTGGCGAAATCGGCCGCGGTCACGTCGACCGGGCTGTTCGGCACCATGGGGAAACGGTTGTCGAGCGCCGCCCGGCAGAAGGGCAGGACGGTGGACTGCCAAGCCTTGTTGATCTGCACCCGCGCGCCGCCGGCGCTGACCGTCGCCGCGCTCTGCGCCACGGTGGCGACCATGCCGCCGACCGGATCGGGCAGGTCGCGGGCGAGATTGCGAAGCTGCGCCGCCACCGCCCCCTTGTTATCACCAACTCCGGCGCCGCCGGCCAGCCCGGCCAGCAGCGCGCCGTTCTGGTCGGGCGCGTTGGCGGCCCGCGCGATCTGCTGGTACAGCTCGCCCAGCAGCTTCAGCGAGTCGTCCAGCTTCGGCGGCGCGCCGCCTTCACCCTGCACCAGCTCGCGCAGAGCCTTGAAGTGGTCGTTGATCGGCTGGCCCGGCGGCGGCCCTTCCGGCTGCAGCGAAACCCCGGCCAGCCGCGCCAGATAGGCGGCGTTGGTGCCGGTGGACTCCACCGCCTTCTCACCCGCCTGCGCCTGCTGCGCCACCCCGGCCAGCGGCCCGCCGGCCACCGGTCCCTTGCCATCCGCCGGCTTGTCGCCATTGGGCTTGTCGGCCGGGCCGGGCGCCAGCGTGGTCTGCCGCACCATGGCGGTCAGCCACAGCTTCAGCGGCGATTGCGGGCCGGACAGCGTGTTCAGCACGTCGGCGGCCTGGTTGAGGCTGCGCAGCGGCACGATCACCACGTCGCCCAGCATCTCGTCCCACTGGCGGGCGTAGCGGTCGAGATAGACGGCGAGGATGCCCTGTTCCAGCCGCTGCGCGCTGGCCACAGCCTGCGGGCCGCTGCTCGGCTGGCCCAGCACCCAATTCTCCGCCACCAGCGCCTTGGCGACCTTGGGCAGCGCCGGCAGCACAGCCTTGTGGAAACCGTCATAGGTGTAGAGGCCGGGGACGCCGTCCGACAGCGGCTTGCCCGACGGGCGGATCAGCACCCGCCCGGCCAGCGGCCCGGCATTGTCGACCAGCCGCCAGTCGGCCAGCGCCTGGATCTCCGGACGGTCGCGCAGGATGGCGAAGCCGCGTTCGGCCAGCGGATAGTTGGTCAGGCTCTGCCGAGCCTCCTCGACCAGCGCCTCGTCCAGCGGCATGGCGGGCAGGGGGGCGGCCAGCATGGCGTCGAGATGGGTGCGCAGGTCGCGCCGGATGCCGTCATAGGCTGGCCCCGGCAGCGACGCCATCCAGTCCAGCGCCATCCACTCCGACACCAGCGACTTGTCCATCGGCCCCTTGCCGGCCAGCATCAGATAGACCTTCAGCGCCTGGAACAGGTATTCGGGCCGGCCACGCTCGTGGCGCAGCTGCCCTTCCACCCGCAGGAAGACGCGCGGCAGCAGCACGGCGTTCAGCGCCCGGCCATAGACCGTCCCGCTCAGCCGGCCCAGCCGGTCGCCCTGATAGAGGCCGCCGGTCATCTCCAGCGGCGGCGGCTCGGTCCAGCCGGCGGGGATGGCGCGCAGCGTGTTCAGCGGCGGCACGATGGTGATGAAATCGGTGTCGTCCACCTTGGTCAGCGACCGCGGTGCGGCGGCGAGCGGCTCCAGCTCGGCCTGCGCCTTGGCGGCGGCGGCATCTACCCCGGCGACCAGGGCGGCATTGCCGGTGAAGCTGTTGGCCCAGAAGGCGGCGACCGCCAGCCCGGCCAGCAGCATCGCCGCCATTGCCCCGCCGCGCAGCAGGCGCCGCCGCCGCTCCAGCCCGCTGTCGGCGCCGACCAGCCCGGCCTCGGCGAACACCACCTCGCGCAGGGTGCGGGTCAGGAAGTAGCTGCGCCCGCCGCTGGCCGCCGGCAGCACCGGCCGCTCCAGCCCGAAGGACCCCGCCACCATCTCCGACAGGCGGTCCACCGGGGCGCCGTCCTGGGTGCCGCTGGTCAGATAGACGCCGCGCAGCAGCGCCCGTTCCTCGTAGCGGTTGGGCTCGAAGATCACCATCAGCAGGTCGGCGATGGCCGGCTTCAGCGCGGCGATCTGCGCCGGGAACAATGTGTCGAGCGAGCGGCGCTGGATGTCGGATTCGCCATGGACGCGGTCCAGCACCCGGCGGGCGATGCGGCCTGTCAGTGCGTCGAACTCCTCGCCGAAACGGTAGACCGGGGCGTCGTCGCCCTTCCTGCCGTCGTCCAGCGGGAAGGTGACGCCCCAGACCTGCTCGCGCTCCTCGCGGCTGAGATCGTCGAAGAACTCGGCGAAGCCGGCGATCAGGTCGGCCTTGGTCAGCAGCACATAGACCGGAACGCGCGACCCGACCTGCCCGCGCAGCTCCTTCAGCCGCAGCTTCAGCTGCTCGGCATGGCCCTTGCGCTCCGGCTCGCTCCAGGCGGCAAGCTCGGCAAGGCTGACGGCCAGCAGGATGCCGTTCACCGGCTGGCGCGGGCGGTGGCGCTTCAGCAGGGCGATGAAGTTCTTCCACACCTTGCCGTCGATGGCCGGCTGGCTGTCCTGAGTGATGTAGCGCCCGGCGGTGTCGATCAGCACCGCCTCGTCGGTGAACCACCAGTCGCAGTTGCGGGTGCCGCCGACGTCGCGCAGTGCAGCCCGCCCCATCTCCGCCGCCAGCGGAAAGCGCAGGCCGGAATTGGCGAGCGCCGTCGTCTTGCCCGCCCCCGGCGCGCCGATCAGCAGATACCAGGGCAGCTGGTAGAGATAGCGCTGTCCCCATTTGCCGCCGAAGCGCGCCTTGCGCAGCTGGTCCAGCGCTTCGCGCAGCCGGCCGCGCAGCAGGTCGGTCTCCTGGCCCACCGCTTCGGAGTCAGGATCGGCCTTGGCGGCCGGCGTCGCCTTGGTCAACGCCTGCACCATGCGGTCGTTGGCGCTGCGGTGGCGGTACAGCGACCACTGCATCGCCAGCGCCCACACCAGCAGGATGCCGAACACCGCCGCCAGCCGGATGGTCGCATCCTCCAGCGGGAAGGCGCCGGACACGGCGACGAGCGGCCCCAGGAACCAGACGATGGCGCCCAGGCACAGGGCCGCGACCAGCGTCAGGAACCAGCGGGAGGTCAGGGCGGAGAGGATGGATTTCAGCATCGGTGTTTCGCCATCGGTCAGGGCGCCAGCACGATGTCGACGCGCCGGTTGGCCTGCCGGCCCTCCGCCGTCGTGTTGGGGGCGATCGGGTCGGTGTCGCCGCGCCCTTCGGCGCTCAGGCGGCTTCCACCGTCCTTTGAGGCGTCGGCGCCCAGGATCTCGGTCATCAGCCGCTGCACCTTGTCGGCCCGCGCTTCCGACAATTCCTGGTTGGACGGGTAGCGCAGCGAACGGATGGCGACGCTGTCGGTGTTGCCGATCACCGAGATCCGGCCCTTCTCGGGGCGTAGCGCCTCGGCCACATGCTTGAACACCTCGACATAGCGCGGCTCGATGCGGTCGCTGCCGGACGCGAAGACGTTCAGGCGGGTGCGGACCAGCACGCGACCGTCGGTGCCGCCACTGACCTCGACCAGCCCGGCCTTGATGTCGGCGGCCAGCGCGGTGGCCACGCGGTCGGCCACGGTCCGGCTGGGCGGCGGGGCGGGCAGGGTGGCCGGCGCCTCGATCCGCGCGACCTGAACCGGCTTGTCCGGGATCAGCCCGGCCAGCCGGCGATAGGCGGCGTCGGACTGATCGGCCAGGGCGAAGACGAACCAGGCATAGAGCGCTGCCAGCAGCGCCACGATCATCACCGCCGGAACCCAAAGCGGGATGGTGGCCGCCAACGGGCGGAAGCCATCGGCCTGCCCGCGCCAATGGGGCGACAGGTCGCGTTCCGCCTCGCCGCGCTGCTTGCGGATGACGCGGTACAGCCGGTCGCGCAGCTTCGCCAGATCGCTGTAGCCGCGCTGCATGACGCGGAACTTGCCCTCGAACCCCAGCGAAACGCAGAGGTAGAACAGCTCCAGTTCCATCAGGTGGCGGTCAGGCGCGTCGGCCATCTGGTCGAGCAGGTCGAAGAAACGCTCGCCGCCCCAGGTCTCCTTCTGGATGGTGGAGACCATGCTCTTGTGCGCCCACAGGCTCTGGCTGCCCCAGGGGGTCGCCAGCACCACGTCGTCCACCGTGGCGCACAGTGCATAGCCGGCATTGCGGATCTGGGCGGCGGGCAGGCCGGCGCGCACCGTCGCCGCCTCGAACCGCTGCATCTCCGCGATCACCCGCTCGCGCAGGGACTCCACGTCGCGGTGCTGGGGCAGATCGCGCACCCGCACCACCATCGCCAGGATGGGCGCCGCGGCGGTGATCAGCGGGTTGTCGCTGACCGCGGTCAACGCCGTCAGCGCCGCGTCGTCCAGCGGCCGGAAACCGGGGGAGAACGGCGCCTGGACGGGGGCGGACGCGGATGCCGGCGGTGCGGACGCCTTGGCCGATGCGAAGGCGGGCGGCGAGAAGGCTGCCGGCGAGAAAGCTGCCGGAGCGGGGGCGGGGGAAAAGGATGGGGCGCCCTGACCGAAGGCGGGCGGCACCAGCCCGGCCGCCGGATTGGCGGCAGGACCGCCGGCCGGTGCGGCCGGGCGCTGGAACGCCATCGGCTGCATCACCGTGGCGTCGATGTCGTCCGGTTCGTCGAACGGGTTCTTGTCGGGCGGCGGCCGGACGCTCATGACGGCCCCTTCACGATCAGGTTGTGCTTGGCGGCGGGCGGCTGGTCGGTGGAGACCTTCGGCGCGGGTTCAGCCTTTTCGGCGCCGGGCTTTTCCGCCTTCGGCTTCTCGGCATCCGGCTTATCGGCGTCGGCTTTGTCCGCGTCCGGCTTGTCCGCGTCGGGCTTGTCGCCCTTGGCCTCGCCATCGGCGGCTGCGCCCTCGCCGTCCTCGCCATCCTGCCGGACCAGCGAGATGGTGCTGCCCTTGGCGGTCAGGACAAAATTGTTCGCCTTGTTCGGCTCCACAGGCTGCAGGGCGCGCCAGCCGGCTTCCTCATAGGCGCGGAAGGCGGCGGCGATGGCCAGCGTCTTGACGTCCGGCTTGGGCTGGATCGTCACGGTCTGCCTGTTGTCGGGCTGCGCCGCCACTTCCTGCCGGTCGAGCAGGGTGGGGCCGAGCGTCGCCTTGTCCTGGTCCATGACTTGGAAGAAATCGGCGTTGGCGAAGGCGTCGCTTGGACCGAGCTGGTAGAGCCGCAGCATCACCGGAGACGGCCGGCCGCTCGGATCCGGGTTCAGCGCCTTCGCCCCAATCACGGTCAGCCGGATGGTGGTCGGCGGCGGAGGCTTCGGGGCGGAGGAGCAGGCGGCCAGCGCCAGCGCTGCGGCCAGGGCGGCAGCGGACCATGTCGTCTTCCGGATCCGCATCCAGCCGGCAATCCTCTGCATCACCACACCTTTCCCCTTATACGTTCGGGTATAGCAGGGCACGAACGGATGGTCATCCCTAACCAAAGGCGCCGGCGTGACAATTCCTCGACCGCCGGCTGGAGAGGTTGAACCGGGACCGCCAGCGGGACAGACTCGGGGGGAGGGGACGGTCCACAACGAAGCGGCGAATGGAATAAAGCCGGTTCGCGCGCTGTTCGTGTTGCGGATCCCCAGGGGATAATTGACGAAGGTACCAACGCCATGCCCACGCTTTGGACCCGGATGAGAGCCGAACTGGGCGACAGCGACGCGCAGTACCGGCTGGCGGAGATGCTGCGGACGGCCGATGTCGTCGCCTCCGTCCCCTGGTACCGGCGCGCGGCCCGCCAGGGCCATGTCGCGGCGCAGACCATGCTGGCCTTCCTGCTCGCCAACGGCATCGGCGTGCCGCCCGACCCGCGCCGGGCGGTGTCCTGGTACCGCCGCGCCGCCGCCAAGGGTGATGTCGGGGCGCAGAACAACCTGGGCTTCATGCATGAACATGGCGCCGGCGTGCCGTGCGACCCGGCCAAGGCGGCGCTGTGGTACCGGCTGGCCGCGCTGCAGCATTCGGCCCCCGCCCAGGTCAACCTCGCCCTTCTGCTGCTCGACGGCCGCGGCGTCGACCGCGACGAGGCCGAGGCGGTGCGCTGGCTGCGCGCCGCCGCCGAACAGGGCCACCCCGCCGCCCAGTACCGCCTGGGCCTGTGCCTGCGCGAGGGGGTGGGCATCGAACGTGACGCCGCCGAAGCCGCCCTGTGGCTGCAGGCCGCGGCCGCCGCCGGTGACCGCGAAGCGCTGGTGGCGTTGGCCGAACTGCGCCAGACCGTCGTGCCGGCCTGGGCCGGTGGCGCGGAGGAAAGCGGCGCGGAGGATGAGGACGAGGCGATCGAATGGCGGCATCAGGCGGAACGGCGTCCCATGCAGGACGCCCGTGCCGGAGCGATGCCGCCGGGCTGACGCCCGTCCCGACCGGTTCCTGTCATTCGATCACGCCCAGCTTGCGCCAGACCGGCAGGCTGTTGCGCAGGCACCAGTCCATGCTGTCGGCGATGGCCTTCCGGCTGGCGTCGTCGGCATTCTCCGGCGCGGCCAGCCGGCGCATCGCGTGGCCGACCAGCGCATCCAGCGTCTCCGGCACGCCTTCGCAGAGGCCGTCATAGAGCAGCGCCTCCATCGTGCTGACATGCAGGCCGGCCCCGCCGACCGAGGCGGCGAAGGCGCTGCTCTTGCGCCCCTCGCTGGTGGCGAGTTCGTTGGCGGCGGCGCGGTTGTGGGCCAGCACGCCCGGCAGCGGCGTCACGGTCTCGGGCGGGTTCGGCACCGGGATCGCCTGGTTGGAGCCGGTCAGCATGCCGGCGATCTCCACCGCCGACAGGTTGCCGCCGGCCCGCCGCACCTCCGGCAGGTCGATCAGTTCGGCGATGCGGCGCGGGCCGTCGGCCAGCACGTCGAAGATCGGCTCGTAATGCTTGGCCTCCAGCGTCGCCTCGCCCAGCGGCACCTGGATGGTGGTGCGGGCATCGGCGCGCGGGATGGTCAGCGCCATCGCCATGTCCATCAGCATCGCGTCGCGCTTGGCCACGCTGATGCGCCGGGCGCCGCGCACGAAGACGTCGCGGCGGAAGGGCCGGCCGACGCAATAATCCTTGAAGGTCTCGCGCAGGCTGGGCACGCCGATGGTGTCGAGCGCCTTGCGCTGGTCGGGCGTCAGGGCGAGGTCCGGGTAGTTCTCGAACAGGGTGGCCGAACCGGCATAGGTCAACTTCGCCTCGCCCAGTTCGCGCGCGACATCCACATGGTAGAGCGGCTGCCAGCTGCCGTTCAGATACTCGTGCGCCAGATAGACCGACTGGTCGGTGGCGCTCTGCGTCTTGGTCTCGCCGCGCAGCTTTCCGAACATCGCCTCGTCGCCCAGGATCTTGGCCCCGGCCTTGTAGAGCTGTTCGGCGAAGTCGAGCCCCGCCTTGACCTGCCGGTCGCTGCGCTCGTGGACCAGCCCGGAATACTCGTAGAGCAGCCGCTGCAGCGGCATCATCGGCGCCCAGCCCGGCATGGCGTTGTAGCTGACATAGACCAGCCCGCCCGGCTTCAGCTTCTTCGCCAGGAAGCGCGCGATGGCGCCTCGGTTCATCGGGCTGACCCAGCTGTAGACGCCGTGCAGCGTGACGAAGTCGAACTCCGGCAGCTCCGGCCCCTCGCCGTCGGCCATCTCGGCGAAGCTCGCCTCATGGAAGCTGATGTTGGTCAGGCCGGCCGCCTCTGCGGCATCGCGGGCGCGGGCGATATGGGCGGGGTGAAAGTCCACCGCATGGAACCGCCCCTGCGGGTTGGCCGCCGCGAACAGCGCCACCGTCGTGCCGTGGCCGCAGCCGAGTTCGCAATAGTCGAACCCGTTGGCCGTGGATGGCGGAGCGATGCCGTTGATCAGGCAGCTCAGCGTCAGATGCGCCGGCCCCTGTTCACGGTAGAAGCCCGGCAGATATTCGATGTCCGACACATAGCCGGCGCTCCAGTCGCTCATTGGGTCCTCGTCGTTCTAAGGCGGGGCGTCGCAACGGCGCGCCTCACAAATCCTGCATCGGAAACACCGCGTCCTTGCGCTCGACCGGGCTCGGCGCATGCAGCACCCAGCCGTTCCAGCCCAGCCGCGTGGCGTCGCGGTCGTCCTCCCCGGCGGCCAGCCGGGCGCCCGGCACCTCCGGCGCCTGCAACGTTACCTGAAGCTCGAAATCCAGCTCCGGCCCGACATACATGCGCACTAGATCCCGCAGCTTCCGGAACTCGCGGCCTTCCGGCATGAAATCGCGGAACTGGTCATGGTTCAGCGGGCCGATACGCAGGCGGAACTTGCCCTGGACGTCCCAGGCGCGGTCGCCGGCCAACGCGTCGATGCCCAGCCGGCAATGCCGGCCCTCCGGTTCGGCCAGCGTCGGCAACCGGGTCTGCCCGTCCGCAGCGATGGGCAGCCAGCCGCCGACGAAGCTCTCCACCATCACCGGCCGGCCGAGGAAATCCGACAGCATCTCCTGCAGATCGACGGCCGAGCGGGTCCCGCGCGACAGCAGCCCGGAATAGTGCAGGAGCGTCTCGTCCTCCACCACCAGCCGCTTGGTTAGCGACGGCTGGCCGATGCCGACGAAGCTGGACAGCGTGGTGCTGACCGGATCGGGCTCGCGCGAGCCTTGCCCCCGCTCGAAGGACACCGGCAGCCGGTATTTGGCCCAGGCGCGGTAGAACAGCGAAAAGCTGCGGTGATGGAAGACGTCGAAGAAGTCGCGCAGGGACCGGTTCCGCTCGCGCAAGCTGCGGATCATGATCTCGGTGTAGTGCTGCGGCAGCACGCCCAGCGGCCCGACCAGCCCGAGGAAGGCGCCGACCACCGTCGGCGGCCGTCCGTTCTGGCCCGGCTCCGCCCCCGCCACCTGATTGCCGGGGAAGGTCAGCGAGGTTTCGGCGCGCAGGCGCACCACCTCCTCGCGCGGGTCATGGTCATGGCCCACGGCGTGGCGGCGGGCGTTGCGCGGGTCGCGCGCATCGCGCCGGGCCTGCCATTCCAGCACCCGCACCGCCTGGAAGAAGTCGAAGCGGTGGGGGGTGCGGAACAGCCGGTCGATCACAGAAGCGGGCGGTTGCCGGCGCGGGCGGGCCATGTGCGGAGCACTCCGGTGCGGCCCTTGACCGTAGCGGTCAGCCGCGTGAAGGAATTGATCGAGCAGTACAGCCCCAGGAAATGGTCGAGGATCATCGCCAGCAGGAACATGCCGCTGCCGCTGAAGCGCTGCGGGTCGAATTCGATACCGACATCGATGCCGCGGCAGATGGCGTCGCCCCAGGCGACGTCGCCCGGCCGCGATGGCGCCCGCGCAGTGCCGCGCTTGGTCGTCACCTTGACGAGGCCGTCGGCGATGCCGCGTGTCTCGGCCGAATCGCGGAAGTCATAGAGCCGCAGGATCTCGCGCAACGCCTCCGTCCCCTCCGCCCCGCCGGAGATCGACAGGTGGTTGAGCAGCAGGTGGGAGACGAGACGCCAGCGGTGCCCCTTGCGTTCGGCGATGCGCAAGGTGGGCGTCGGCGGCGTCAGGCAGGCGACACCGGCGACTGCCGCCATCCCCTCCATCAGCTTCAGGTGCGGATGGCCGCCACCATAGGGCAGCTGCGACGGCAGATCGCGGTTCAGGCAGGTCGTCTCGACCGACAGCACCGATTCCGCCGGGCTGGACGGGTCGAAATCGAGATCGACCAGGGCCAGATGCACCTCCGTTCCCGGATCGCGACCGCCGGCCGGGCGGCGGCTGGCGGTGAAATAGGTGCGGCTGACCGCCTCCACCCCGCCATGGCGCAGGCCGTAGAAGGGCAGGAAGCGCCGCTGCTTGCCGTCGGGATCGGTGGCCAGCACGCTGTCGACCGAATAGACCTCCAGCGCGCCGGGGCGGCGGGCGTCGGGCACCACCCGGTGCTCGTGCTGGGTCTGGGTCAGCGCCACCGGCTCCGCCCGCTGGCGGAACAGGTTGACCACCGGGGTACAGCCCAGGGCGAAATTGTCCTTCGACACCGCGCGTTCCATGTCGCCGTCGGTGCTGTTCAGATAGATGAAAATCTCCAGCGTGTTGCCGGCACGGCGCAGCACCTTCGGCGAGATGTTCAGGTCGAAGAACAGGAACTTCTCGGGAAAGGCGAAATATTCGGTCAGCAGCCGGTAGCCGCCATGGGAACGGGCGGGGTAGGGCAGCATGCCCTCCTCGTCGCCGAAACCGACCGGGCGGATGGCGTCGGGGCCGAGGATCACCGCGTTCGGGTCATGCGGATCGTCGGCCAGCGCCACCGAGACGGCGTTGTTGAAGATCAGTTCATGCAGGGCATAGACCTGCTGCGGCTGGCCGCGCAGGAAGAAGCGCAGGGTTTCCGGACCCAACTCGGTGAAGGTCATCTCCGGCACGCGGCAGCGCAGGGTCAGCCGCAACGCCGCCACCGCGTCGCCCGCCCGCGGGTTGGGCGGCGCCACCAGCGGCCGGCCGCTCAGAACCGCCTGATCCAGATCGACCGGCCACAGCGTCGCCGGGTAGACGGTGCGGAAGCGGCAGGTCTCGCCGCGCAACGCCTCGGTCTCCAACTCCGTCCCCTTCGGCACGGTGTGGGCGCCGGTCAGGTCGGGGCTGCTCCGCATCTGCACCACCGCCATCGACGGGATCGGCGCCAGGTAATGCGGATAGAGCACGTCGAGCAGCGTGTCGACCAGCTCCGGATATTCGTCGTCCAGCTTGCGGCTGATGCGGGCGTTGAGGAAGGCGACGCCCTCCAGCAGCCGGGCGACATGCGGATCCTCCACCGCGTCGGCGCTGAGCCGCAGCCGGCCGGCGATCTTCGGATGCGCCTCCGAGAACTCCGCCGCCATGCGGCGCAGATAGGTCAGCTCGCGGTTGTAGTATGGGAGGAGTTCGTCAGCCACGGGCCTTGCTCGTCACGGTGACCATGTTGGAGGTGGGATCGACCACCGAATCGAAGACCATCGGCTCGGGCGCCGGATCGGCATGGATCAGCGCCTCGATCCGGAAGCGCAGCGTGCGGTCGGCCGGGTCGCTGTTCTCGACCATGCTCACCGCCAGTTGGGCGAAGCGCGGCTCCCACCGCCGGATCGCCGCCTCGATCTGCGCCACCACCTCGCGCCGGCGGGATTCGGTGCCGACATTCTCGACCAACAGGTCGTGGCAGCCATAGCCGAGGATCGAGTCTGCCAGCTCCGTCAGGTCGTCCGGCCAGCCCAGCACCCGCCGCCGGGTGTTCAGCAGGTTCTCCAGGTCGCGCCGGATCGCCGCCCGCAGGTCCGCCACGGTGTGCGGCCGCGGCGCCATGTGCTCCGGCGTGTCGTCGAGCAGACGGTCCAGGACGGACAGGGTGATGGACTGGTTGCGATCCATGAGGTGGCTTTCGGAAGGTGCTTAAGTACTTACCCCCACCCTGACCCTCCCCCGCTGGGTGGGGGAGGGGACAGCTGCTGATGCGGGAGAGCGGCGGCAGTCCCTCCCCCGCCCAGCGGGGGAGGTTAGGTGGGGGCACCTGACTTGAGCTTCCTCACACCGCCCCCGAAAACTCCAGCGTGCCCAGCTGCATCATCGGCACCGCCTCTTCCCCCACCAGGAAGCAGCGCTGACCCTGTCCACGCACCGGCGCGTCCTCCGACCATTCCGTCACCCGGCCCAGCTTCACCGCGGCGTCGGCATCGGCGGGCGCGCCGCCGTACAGCGCCGGCAGATAGACCTCGCCGTCCGGGCCGCCGCGCACCACCATGTGGGCCGGGCGCCACAGCAGGTCGCGCGGCCGTTCGGGCGCGCGGAACTCGACCAGTTCCACCGTCTCGGTGGCGATCCAGAAATACTTGCCGGTGCTGGTGAAGACCTCGAAGAAGCCGCCGGCCAGATCGTCCAGGTCGCGGAAATCCTCGAACGGCGTGCCGTCATGGCTGCCGGACACCGGCGGGCGCATTTCCTCCGCCTGGGCCAGCTTCGCCACCGCGTCGGCGGTGTCACCGGCCCGGAGCGCCACCAGCGCCTCCAGATGCAGGCGCAGATGGTCGGCCGGCTGGTCGATGAACTCCGGCACCCGGCCGTCGGCGAACAGCTGGCCCCGTGCCTGCTCGGCGCGCACCAGCTGGCGGAACAGCGCCATGGTGACGGCGACCTGCGGCTCCTGCGTGCCGATGGTGTCGAGCTGCAGGTCGGCGCGCTCCAGGTTGCCGGCGAAGCTCAGCAGCTCGGCCAGGAAGACGCGGCGGTCGAGATCGGTCGGCTTCTTCTTGATCTCGCCGTTCAGCGCGGTGATCGCCTCGTCGAGGCGGCCCGCCTGGAACAGCTGGGCTGCGGTTTCGCTCATGATCGGTTTCTCCCCTGGATGGAACGCCTGACCTCGCCGTTGTCGCCGGGTCACGCCGCTCCGCCGGTTTGGGCCAGCTCCGTCACCAGCTTGAAGGTCGAGAAGACCTGATCGAGCTGGAAGTGCGGCCGTAGATGGATGACACATTGATAGTTGCCGGGCTTGCCCGGAATGGCGCGGACCTGGATGCTGCCCTCGCGCAAGGGATAGCGCGCCTTCTGGTCCAGGCTGGCATCGTCGTTGCCCAGGCAATAGCCGTGCAGCCAGCTCTGCAGGTCGCGCTCGCATTCCTCCGGCGTGACGAAGGCGCCGACGCGGTCGCGCACCATCACCTTCAGGAAATGGGCGAAGCGCGCCACGCAGAACATGTAGCGCATCATGGCCGACAGCCGGGCGTTGGCGGTCGCCGTCATGTTGGTGTACTGCCCGACCCGCTGGACCGACTGGTTGCCGTAGAAGACCAGATAGGGCGTGTCCTTGCAGCGGCTGACCGGGATGAAGCCCAGATCGTCCAGATCCCGTTCCAGCTGGTCGGAGATCGAGACCTCGACCGAGAATTTCTGTGCCACCTTGGTGGCGTCGGTGGCGAAATCCGGCACCACCAGTTCGGTCACCAGCCCACCGCCGACCACGTCGCGCTGGGCGCCGCGGATGTCGGCGAACCAGCCGTGATGCAGGAAGGAGCGGATCAGCACGGTGCCGAAGGCGTATACCGCGTTGCCCCAGCAATGGTCCTCCAGCCGCATACCGCCGGCAACTCCACCGGCCCCGCCGAGGGATTCTTCGCGGTAGCGGAAGCCGTGGCGGGCCTGCGGATCGTCGCCATAGGGTTCGCGCATCAGCACGCGCGGCAACGCCACGCCGATGAAGCGCGAATCCTCCGTCTCCTGGAAGCGGTGCCAGCGCTGGTATTCCGTCTGCCGCAGCACCGATTTCAGGTCCAGCGGCAGGCCAAGCTCGTGGAAGGTCTCCAGCCCGAACAGCTCCGGCGCGGCCCCGACGATGGCCGGGGCGAAAGCCGCCGCGGCGACCTGGGCCAGCCCCTTCAAGCCGGACACGTCGTCGGTCGGCCGTTCCTTGGTCGGGCGGTGCTGTACCGCATAGTCGCACAGCAGCACGCCGAACGGACGGCCGCCGGGCATGCCGAATTCATCGCTGTAGACCTTGTTGAACAGCTGGCTTTGGTCGAACTCGATGGCGCGTTCCTGGTCACGGCACAGTTCGGCCCAGGTCAGGTTCAGCAGCCGCAGCACCACCGTCTCGGCGGTCTGCGCCTGCTTCACCAGCGTCCGCACTCCGCGCCACGACGCCTCCAGCGATTGGAAACGCTTGTGGTGCAGGATGGCGTTGACCTGCTCGGACAGCAGCGCGTCGATGGCCGCGATGTCGCGGTCGAGCGCGGCGCGCAGCGTGTCCAGGCTGTCGTAGACGGGAAGGGTGATCCCGAACCACAGCCGAAGCGCCTCGCCCGGCCCTTTCGCCGCCAGAAAGGCGTCGAGCAGGCCGGGGTCGTCGCGGCCGATCGCCATGTCGACCGCCCGCAGACGCAACGGCCGTTCAAGGACCGTCGCCTCCGCGTCGTCGGCATGAAATTCAGCCGCTGCCTCGCTCATGCGGCTATCAGCCGGCCTGCGGGATGCGGGCGACCATGCGCATGGAGGTGGTCAGTTCCTCCATCTGCAGCCACGGGCGCATCCAGGCGACGGCGTTGTAGGAGCCGGGCTTGCCCGGGATCTCCTTCACCTGCACCTTGGCTTCGGCCAGCGGGTACTTCGCCTTCATCTCCTGGCCCGCGGCTTCGTTGCCGTTGACGTAGTTCAGGATCCAGCGGTTCAGCCACGCCTCGCAGTCGCTCGCCTCCATGAAGGAGCCGATCTTGTCGCGCGCCATGATCTTCAGGTAATGGGCGAAACGCGAGGTCGCCATGATGTAGGGCAGGCGGGCGGAGATCGCGGCGTTCGCGGTCGCCTCCGGCCGGTCGTACTTCTTGGGCTTCTGCGTGGTCTGGGCGCCGAAGAAGACGGCGTAGTCCTGGTTCTTGTAGTGGCAGAGCGGCAGGAAGCCCAGCTTCGACAGCTCGGCCTCGCGGCGGTCGGTGATGCCGATCTCGGTCGGGCACTTGGCGTCGCTGTCGCCGTCGTCGGAGGTGAAAGTGTGGAAGGGCAGGTTCTCCACCTTGCCGCCGCCTTCGGCGCCGCGGATGGCCGTGCACCAGCCATACTGCGAGAAGGCGTTGGTCAGGCGCTGGCCCATCGCGTAGGACGCGTTCATCCAGCAATAGTCATTGTGCTCCATCGGCCGGGCGATACCGCCCTCGTAGGGAGCCTCTTCGTACTCGAACTCTTCGATCGGCTTGGTGTTGGCACCGTAGGGCATACGGGCCAGCACGCGCGGCATCGTCAGCGTGACGAAGCGGCTGTCGTCGCTCTCACGGAAGCTGCGCCACTTGGTGTATTCGACGCTGTCGAAGATCTTCTCGAGGTCGCGCGGCTTCGACAGCTCGGTCATGTCCTCGAAGCCGAACAGCTTGGGGCTGGCGGCGGAGATGAAGGGCGCAAAGGCTGCGGCGGCGACGTTGGAGACGCCGGTCAGCAGCTCCATGTCGTCGGGGTGGTTGGTGAACTCGTAATCGCCGATCAGGGCGCCGTACGGCTCGCCGCCGGCCATGCCGAACTCGTTCTCGTAGATCTTCTTGAACAGCTGGCTCTGATCGAACTCGACCGCCTTGGAGATGTCCTTGTACAGGTCCTTCTTCGGGCAGTTCATGACGCGGATCTTGAGATTGCTCCCCGTCTCCGAATTCATGACCAGATAGCTCAGGCCGCGCCACGATCCTTCCAGCTTCTGGAATTTCTCGTGGTGCATGATGGCGTTGAGCTGCTTGCTGATCTTGGCGTCGATCGCGGCGATCGCCTTGTTGATCGTCTGGCCCAGGTTCTTGTTGAAGGTGACCGTGCCGGCCAGCGCTTCCTGGGTCAGGGTGCGCAGCAGCTCCTGCGCGCGATCCGGCTCGGTCTGCTTGGTCGCGGCGATGGCCTGGTCGAGGATCGAGAGGCCGGTACCTTCGGCGACCGCGCCGGCGGCGGCAGCGCCCTGGGTCTGAGCGTCGCTCATGGGATCAGCCCTCCTTCGTCTCGGAGCCGAGCTCGCCGCTCAGCGCCTTCAGCTCGTCGGTGTTCTGCAGCACGCGCTCCAGCAGCCCTTCCAGCTCTTCCGAGCGGTCGGCCTTGCTCAGCAGGTCGCGCAGCTGGTTGCGGGTCTCCAGCAACTTGCGCAGAGGCTCGACCTGCTGGACGACGCGGCCCGGCTCGAAATCCTCCATCGACTTGAAGGCGAGATCGACCGACAGCTGGGTGCCGTCGTCGGCCAGAGTGTTGTCGACCTTCATCTTCAGGCCGGGCGTCATGCGGGCCATGACGTCGTTGAAGTTGTCGCGGTCGATCTGAATGAACTTGCGGTCCTTCAGCGGCTTCAGCGGCTCGGTCGGATCGCCCGAGAAGTCGCCGAGGACGCCCACGACGAAGGGCAGCTCCTTGACGACGGTCGCGCCTTCGGTCTCGACGTCGTAGGTGATGTGGACGCGGGGCTTGCGCACGCGATCCAGCTTCTGGTGGATACTCGCCATGTGATCGGACCTCCCTGCTCACGCCGTAGGATAGGCGATGATCGTCAATACCCGGATTGCTCTGCCGGCGGCGGCGCCTTGGCGCCGGAAGCGATGAAGAACTGCCGCCGCGTTTCCTCGTCGGTGATGAGTTCCTGCAAAAGCTCCTGCAGCGACATGCGGCCGCGGCGCACCACCTCCTCCAGCGTGTAGGAGATGGGGGAATGGGGTTCCGTCTTGCGGAAGAAATCGGCGACCTGCAAGAGGACCTTGAAGGCCTCCTCGCGCGTTGTCACAGCCCCGCTGGCCTGGACCTTGGCCGTCGCGGCCACCGCCCCGCCGCCGGTCGCCACCAGTTCGGTCGATCCCGAAGGGCTGTCGGCCGCCGCCGGATCGTCGCCGGACAGGGTCGCCAAACGGTCGCGCGCGGCATAGTTCACCGCGTCCAGCGCCGCCGTCAGCACGTTGCGGATGTTGCCGGCGGGCGGCGAATCGTAGCCGGCCTTGTCGTAAAGGATCTTGCCCAGCGCCTCGAACTCGTCGATGGCGCCCTGGATGTCCTCGACCAGCGTCTTGAACTCCGGCGCCGGCGTCTCGCGCACGCTCTGCTCGAACTGCTCCCAGGTGACGGCGCCGTTGTCGATTCGCGCCTGTCGGCGCGCCTCGTCGGTGATCTTCGCCAGCTCGATGGCCTGCTCGTACTGCCAAAGCGAATAGGGGATGTCCCCCATCGTCAGCGGCACCTTGCGGATCGGCTGGATCAGCGTGCCGTCGGCCGATTCGCCGTTCAGGCCGGTCAGCGGCCCGACGCGTGTGGCGATGCCGTCCTCGTCCGGCGCGGGATACAGACCGTCCCAGAACCGCTCCACCAGGCCGCGGGCCAGCGCGAAGCCGTCACGCAGTCCGGCATAGCCCTCCGCCCGCAGCAGCGCCTCGATGAACCAGGCGGTGACCTCCAGGTCCTTCGCCTGGGTGCGCAGGATTCTGGGGCTGACCTCCAGGATGGTGCGCCATTCGGGCAGCAGCCCGCCGGCGTCGTCCTCCACATCCATGGAACGTTCCGCGGCGCGGGCGGCGCTGCGCGCATCCTTCACCGTGTAGTAGTCGGCCGAGGCATTCTCGCGCAGGTCGATTCCGGATTCGGAATCACCCTCGATCGGCTGCAAAAGCTCTTCAATGTCGAAAATTTGCGGTGACGCCATGTAAGGAGAACACCCTTTCCGCATTCATATGAAGGAAGCGATAGTCGACCGCCGACTCTCCCGCGAATTTGGGAGCAAGCGTTCGAGCCGCAAAATTGATAGCGTTACTTACAACGGTTCGACAAGGCTATTCGTCATGGCAGGCCTGGACGAACGAAATATTGCAGATGCGTAACAAATTAGCCGGTGGGCTACCCAGACAAGCTTGACGAAACGCAATTGCGGATGAATGCTGCCGGTCTGACGTCGGAACGAAGCCCCTCGGGATGCCTTTTGCGATGACTCCTGGCGCCAACCCGTACAACCCGCAAGACATGGCCATAGGCCCGCCGGTCGATGTGGCCGTGACGGTCGAGACCGCCATGCCCGTGCTGGTGGAGAAGCGCGACGCCTCCGGCCGGCTGCTGGCACGGGTCGGCATCGCCGCGGGGATGCTGGAGGGGCCTTGCTTTTTCTATGCGGAGGATGGCGAGACGGTGGTTTCCCGGATGATGTTCCGCGCCGGCCGCCCGCTTCTGCCGCAACCGCCGGGCGTCCCGTCGCCCTTCCTGTCCGGCAGCCCGGTGGCTGCCGGCGAATCGCTTTTCTGACCGGCCGGAGTCACCAGGATGCCGCCCGCCGCCCGCCTCGGCGACCTGATCAAGCAGGACACGCCGCACTGCCACGCACCGATCCACCCGCCGGCCCCGGTGCCGGCGCCGGCACCCCATCCGGGCCTGCCGCTGGCGATCATCCTGGGCAGTCCGACGGTGCTGATCGGCAAGATGCCGGCGGCGCGGCTGACGGACATCTCCGCCCCCTGCGTTCTGCCCGGCTGCATTCCCGCCGGTCCCGGCATGATCTCGCAAGGGTCCGGCACTGTTCTCATCAACAGCCTGCCGGCTGCCCGGATCAACGACATGACCGCACACACCAGCTGCGTCGCCCCGATCCCCGCACCGGTCGGCAAGGTGCTGCCGCCCGGCTGCCCCACCGTCATCATCGGCGGCTGACCGCATGCGCCTCGGCCATTTCGAGAGCCTGCGCCCGGTCTGCCCGCGCTGCCTCGCCACCGGCGGAGCCGCGGTGCCGCTGGTGCTGGGCATGGTGGAGGAGGCGACGGCGGAGGATGTGCGCTGGGGCACTCTGGTGTGCGGCGACGCCGCCTGCGCCATGGAATATCCCATCGTCGACGGGGTTCCGATCCTGGTTCCCGACCTGCGCGGCTGGATGGCCGCCAACGGTCATCTGCTGACCACGCGCACCGACCTGCCGGCGGCGATGGAGGGTGTGCTGGGCGACGGCTTCGGCCCCGACAGCGCCTTCAACGCCACGCGCCAGCACCTGTCCAGCTATGGCTGGGACCATTACGGCGACCTCGACCCCGAGACGCCGCCGGGCGAGGCGGGGTCGGTGGTGCGCTGTCTCGACGCCGGGCTGGATCGGCTGGGTGCGCTGCCGGCCGGTCCGGTGCTGGATCTTGGCTGCGGCGCCGGACGGACCAGCTTCGAACTGGCGGAACGGACCGGCGGTCTCGTGGTCGGGCTCGACCTGCACTGGCCGCTGCTGATGCTGGCGCGGCGGGTGATGGAACGGGGGGAGGCGGTCTTTCCGCTGCGCCGCTCCGGCATCGCCTATGACCGCCGGCGGATCGAGGCCCGGTTCACTGGGGCGGAGCGGGTCGATTTCTGGATCGGCGATGCGATGTTCCCGCCCTTCCCGCCACGGCGATTCGCCCTGGTCGCGGCGATGAACGTTCTGGACTGCGTGGCCTCGCCGCCGGCGCTTCTGCGTGCGATCGACGGGGCGGCGGCGGACGGCGGCGGCGCGATTCTGGCGACGCCCTTCGACTGGTCGACGCAGGCGACTCCGGTGGAGGCCTGGCTCGGCGGCCATTCCCAGCGCGGCGACGATGCCGGCCGCTGCGAAGCGGTGCTGGCCCGGCTGCTGACGCCGGGGGCCCATCCGCAATCGGTCGGGCGGCTGCACGCCGAAGGAGAAGCCCTGGACATGCCATGGACCGTCCGCATGCATGACCGCGCATGCATGCAATATCTTGCGCATATCGTCATGTTGCGGACGTGAAACGGGCAAGTCGCGGAGTGACAATCCGTCTGCTGCGAGGTATCGCAGTGGATTTTTCCAAATGGCTTGGCCACAGTTCGACTTGCAGCCGCAGGATGAACCACCCGGATGGGGGCCAGCCGGATTTTTGAGGTCGAGCGGTTCCGGTTCCCGATGCGCGCCGCGCGGCGCCGATCGGCGGGGCCGGCCGCGGAAGGTCCGAAGGGCCTTCGGTTGGAACGATAAGGGTCACACGAAGGGGGTGGAGCTATGGTGGCGGTCGATCTGCAGAGCATGATTTCCCGGCTGAATCCTCTGTGCCGGCGGGCGCTGGAGGCGGCGGCCGGACAGACGCTGTCGCGTACGCATTACAATTGCGAGATCGAGCACTGGCTGCTCCAGCTGATCGGTGCCGCGGACGGCGACATCTCCGCCATCCTGCGCGTCTATGAGATCGACGCCGGCCGGCTGTCGGCCGACCTGACGCGGGTGCTGGACAAGCTGAAGACCGGCAACAGCCGCGCCCCTGCGCTGTCGCCCAACCTCGTCCAGCTGATGCGCGAGGCGTGGGTGCTGGCCTCCCTGCAGTATGGCGAGGGGGCGGTGCGCTCCGGCCATCTGCTGGCCGCCCTGCTGTCCGACGAATCGCTGTCGGCCCAGGCGCGCGACATGTCCGGCCAGTTCGCCAAGATCACCGCGGATGTGCTGCGCCGCGACCTTCCCAAGATCGTCGCCGACACGGCCGAGGCGCGCACCAGTGCACCGGTCGCCGCCGCCGGTGGTGCTGCCGGCGGGGCCGCCGCCGCGCCGAAGGTGGGCGGAGCGACCCCTAACCTCGACCAGTACACCATCGACCTGACCGACCGCGCCAAGAACGGCAAGATCGATCCGGTGCTGGGCCGCGACGCCGAGATCCGCCAGATCATCGACGTGCTGACCCGCCGCCGCCAGAACAACCCGATCCTGACCGGCGAGGCCGGTGTCGGCAAGACGGCGGTGGTGGAGGGCTTCGCGCTGCGCATCGCCGCCGGCGACGTGCCGCCGGACCTGCGCAACGTCCGCCTGCTGTCGCTCGACCTCGGCCTGCTGCAGGCCGGCGCCGGCATGAAGGGCGAGTTCGAAAACCGGCTGAAGGGCGTCATCGACGAGGTGAAGGGCTCCAGCCAGCCCATCATCATGTTCATCGACGAGGCGCACACCCTGATCGGCGCCGGCGGGCAGGCGGGCCAGAACGACGCCGCCAACCTGCTGAAGCCCGCCCTGGCGCGCGGCGAGATGCGCACCATCGCCGCCACCACCTGGGCCGAGTACAAGAAGTATTTCGAGAAGGACCCGGCGCTGACCCGCCGCTTCCAGGTGGTGAAGGTGGAGGAGCCGGCGGAACCGGTCGCCGTCGACATGATGCGCGGCCTGACCGCCACGCTGGAGAAGCACCACAAGGTCCGCATCGTGACCGAAGGGCTGATCGAATCGGTCCGCCTGTCCAGCCGCTACATCCCGGCGCGCCAGTTGCCCGACAAGGCGGTCAGCCTGCTCGACACCGCCTGCGCCCGCGTGGCGATGAGCCAGACCGCGACCCCGCCCGCCATCGAGGACCGCCGCCGCACCATCCAGCTGACCGAGACCGAGGTCGCGATCCTGGAGCGCGAGGAGGCCATCGGCATCGACCATGCCGAACTGCTTGCCGCGCTGAAGGACAAGATCGCCGCCACCCAGGCCGACCTTGAGGCGCTGGAAGCCCGCTGGACCAAGGAACTGGAGCTGGTCAAGGCGATCAACGAGACGCGCGACCAGCTGGTTGCCGCGCACGAGCAGGCCAAGGCGCCGGCCGCGGAGGGCGCGGCTCCCGCCGAGCCGCTCGACGCTGAGGCGCTGAACGCCAAGCTGAGCGCGCTGACCGCCGAGCTGACCGCGCTGCAGGGCGAGGATCCGCTGGTCAAGGTCGCGGTGGACGGGCAGGCGGTGGCCGAGGTGGTCGCCAACTGGACCGGCGTGCCGGTCGGCCGCATGGTCTCCAACGAGATCAAGACCATCCTGTCGCTGGCCGACCGCATGAAGGAGCGGATCATCGGCCAGGACCACGCGCTGGACGCCATCGCCCAGGCGATGTGGACCAGCCGGGCCAAGCTGACCGACCCGCGCAAGCCGATCGGCGTCTTCCTGATGGTCGGCACGTCGGGCGTCGGCAAGACCGAGACGGCGCTGACCCTGGCCGACCTGATCTATGGCGGCGAGCAGAACGTCACCACCATCAACATGACCGAGTACAAGGAGGAGCATAAGGTCTCCCTGCTGCTCGGTTCGCCTCCCGGCTATGTCGGCTTCGGCGAGGGCGGCGTCCTGACCGAGGCGGTGCGCCGCCGGCCCTACAGCGTCGTGCTGCTGGACGAGCTGGAAAAGGCCCATCCCGGCGTGCAGGACATCTTCTTCCAGGTGTTCGACAAGGGCACGATCAAGGACGGCGAAGGCCGCGACATCGACTTCAAGAACACCGTCATCATCATGACGTCGAACGCCGGCACCGACCTGATCCACAAGCTGTGCGCCGATCCGGAGACCGCGCCGGACGCCGACGGACTGCTGGAGGCGCTGCATCCGGAACTGCAGAAGAGCTTCAAGCCGGCCTTCCTCGGCCGCTGCACGGTCATCCCCTACTTCCAGCTGTCCGACGAGAATCTGTCGAAGATCGTGGTCCTGCAGTTGAACCGCATCGCCAAGCGGGTGGTGCAGAACTACAAGGCCGCCTTCTCCTACTCCGACGATCTGGTGCAGAGCATCGTCAGCCGCTGCCAGGAAGTGTCGAGCGGTGCCCGCAACATCGAGACCATCCTGAGCCGCACGCTGCTGCCGGAAATCTCGTCCCGCATCCTCGCCCGCATGGGCGACGGCGAACCGATCACCCGCGTCCACGTCTCGGTCGATGGCGAAGACCGCTTCGTCTACGACATCGCCTGATACGCAATGACGCGGGAGGGCCGGGGCGGGAGCGTGAAAAAAAAACCGGGCGGTGATGCCCGTCACAGCACCCGCCTCAATTCTTTCGTAACCATACTGCACAGATCAAGCTTACCCGTTAAGACCGACCTTCAAAGAGCGAGGAGACCAACATGGCGATCTACATCAAGTACGAAGGCATCGACGGCGAGGCCACCCACGAGACCCACAAGAAGTGGCTGGACGTCGGTTCGCTGCAGTGGGGCGTCGGCCGCGCCATCAGCACCCCGTCGGGTTCGACCGCCAACCGCGAGGCCTCGGAGCCGTCGGTGTCGGAAGTGACCATCACCAAGCTGATGGACAGCTCCTCGCCGAAGTTCTTCGTCGAATCCTGCACCGGCGCCATCGGCAAGAAGGTGCAGATCCACCTCGTCACCACCGGCAGCCCGGGCAACACCTATGCCGAGTACACCCTGACCAACGCCCTGGTCTCGGCCTACTCGATGTCGTCGGGCGGCGACCGTCCGTCGGAGTCGATCTCCATCAGCTTCACCAAGATGGAGTACAAGTTCATCCCGTACGACGACAAGAACAAGGCCGGCACGCCGATCTCGGTCTCCTACGACCTGTCGACGACCAAGAGCGCCTAAGTTCGCCTGCGCTTGCCCCCCCGACCCTCCCCCGCTTCGCAGGGGAGGGAGAGATTCCCTCCCCCGCCCAGCGGGGGAGGGTTAGGGTGGGGGCAAGACCTTCCTCGAGCATTGCTTCCCAACACATAGGACCAAGCCCGCATGTCGGATGCGCCCACCATCTCGCAGACCGGCCGGCTTCTGTCGCTGACCTCGCCGTTGGGCGCGGACGTGCTGATCCCGGTGGCCGTCGAGGGGGAGGAAGGGCTGTCGCGCCTGTTCCGCTACACCATCACGCTGATCTCTCCGCGGATGACGATCGCGCCGGCCGACATCCTGGGAAAGTCGCTGACGCTGTCCATCGCGCGCAAGGGCGGCGATCCCCGCATCGTCAACGGCATCGTCAGCAGCTTTTCCGCCGGGCCGCTGGCCCTGCGCGGCTACCGCCAATACACCGCCGAGATCGTGCCGACCCTGTGGCTGGCCACGCTGCGCTCCGACTGCCAGGTCTTCCAGGAGAAGACCGTCGTGCAGATCGTCGACGCCATGCTGTCCGACTGCGGCGTCACCGAGGTGAAGAAGCAGGGGCTGTCCGGCACCCACAACGCCCGGCCGGTCTGCGTCCAGTACCGCGAGACGCACTTCGATTTCATCGCCCGCCTGCTGCAGGACGAGGGCATCTATTTCTATTTCCAGCACGAGGCCGGCAAGCACACGCTGGTGCTGAGCGACAGCGCGTCCGGCTACACCGATTGCCTGGACAAGGATGTCATCCACGCCGCCTCGGTGCAGGGCAACACGCTGGCCATCGACGGCTGGGCGCATTCGCAATCCTACGTGTCCGGCAAATGGACGCTGAAGGACTATAATTTCGAGACGCCCAGCACCGACCTGACCGCCAGCACCACGACGGTGCTCAGCGTTCCCGCCTTCAAGTCGCACGAGATGTTCGGCTACCCCGGCGGCCATATGGTGAAGGCCGACGGCACCACCCTGTCGCGCCTGCGCATGGAGGAGACTGAGACCGGATACGAGCGGGTGGAGGGCAGCGCCACCTACCGCGGCCTGTTCGCCGGCGGCAAGATCTCGATGACCGGCCATGCGGTGACGGCGGAGGTCGGCAAGGGCTATGTCCTGACCGATCTGGCGCTGAGCGCCCAGGACCAGAGCCATCTGGGCAACGGCGGCGTTCCGCCCTCCTTCTCCTGCCGCTTCGCCGCGATCCCCGACGCCACCGTGTTCCGTCCGCCGCCGGTGCCGCGCCCGCGCACCCATGGGCCTGACACCGCGACCGTGGTCGGCCCCAGCGGCGAGGAGATCTACTGCGACAAGTACGGCCGGGTGCGGGTGCAGTTCCATTGGGACCGTAAGGGCACCAACGACGAGAAGAGCTTCGTCTGGCTGCGCGTCGCCCAGACCATGGCCGGCAAGAACTGGGGCACCATCTTCACGCCGCGCGTTGGCATGGAGGTGCTGGTCGATTACATCGGCGGCGATCCCGACCGGCCCCTGATCGTCGGCTGCGTCTACAACGCGGAGAACATGCCGCCCTACACGCTGCCCGACAACAAGACGCAGAGCGGAATCAAGACGCGCTCCAGCAAGGGCGGCGACACGGCCACCTTCAACGAGCTGCGTTTCGAGGACAAGAAGGACGCGGAGGAGATCTACTTCCACGCCCAAAAGGACTTCACCCGGATGGTGGAGAACGACGACAAGCTGACCGTCGATCACGACCAGACCATCACCATCAAGAACAATCGCACCGAAACGGTGTCGGAAGGCAACGAGTCGGTCACCATCGCCAAGGGCAACCGCAGCGTCACCGTGTCGGAAGGCAACGACAGCCACGAGGTGTCGACCGGCAACCAGTCCCTGACGGTGGGGGAAGGCAACCGGACAGTCACCGTCAGCAAGGGCAACGACACCCACACGGTCAGCAAGGGCAACCGGACGGTGGAGGTCGGGCAGGGCAACGACAGCCTCACCGTCGGCCAGGGCAACATGGCGATCGACGTGAAGCAGGGCGACTATGCGCTGAAGCTCGGGCTGGGCGACGTGTCGGTGAAGGCCAGCACCGGCAAGATCACCATGGAGGCCACGACCTCGATCGAGCTGAAGGTCGGCGGCAACAGCGTCAAGATCGACCAGACCGGCGTCACCGTCAAAGGCCTGATGGTCAAGGTCACCGGCGACAGCCAGGTGCAGATCAAGGGTGCGATGACGCAGGTGAACGGCGACGCGATGGTCCAGGTCAAGGGCGGCGTGGTAACCATCAATTGACGAAACACCGTCCAGAGTGGGGCGGTCTTCACAAGCGGGGTTTGGGACGGTGGACATCGGGTTGTTGCCGAAGTTGCGCTTCGCCCGTGCGGCCGAAGCGGTCGCGGGGCTGGACCTGTCGGCGGAGGCGAAGGCGCTGTTCGCGCCGAACGCCCCGACATCCGCCTACCTGAAGGCGCTGATCGACGCCGAGCTGTATGCGGACGCCATTCGCCTGCTGGGTATCGCGCTGCCGCGGCGCGAGGCGGTGTGGTGGGGCTGTCTGGCCGCCCGCGGCGCGCTTCCTGCCGAGCCGGCGCCTGCCGACGGGGCCGCGCTGGAGGCGGCGGAGGCCTGGGTCTTCCGCCCGACGGAGGAGAACCGCCGCGCCTGCTTCGCCCCGGCCGAGGCGATGAATTTCGAGACGGCCTGCGCCAATGCCGCCATGGCGGCCTTCTGGTCCGGCGGCAGCCTCGCCCCGCCCGACGCGGCGGTGGTGGTGCCGCCGGGCGACGGGCTGACCGGCACCGCCGCCGCCGCCGCGGTGCTGCTCGCCGCCGCTGCGGTCCCGAAGGAGATCAAGGCCCGTCACCACGCGTCGCTGGCCCAGGCACTGGACATCGCCAATGGCGGCAGCGGCAAGGTGGGAGGGTGATCGGATGAAACTTCGCCTGACCCTGATCCAATGCCCGCCGTCGCAGGGCGCCGACATCGCCCGCGACCTCGGCACCGGCCGGCTGGTGATCGGCCGCGGTCCCGATTGCGACTGGATACTGAACGATCCGGAACGGACGCTGTCCAAGATCCACTGCATGGTGGAGTTCAAGGGCGGCGTCTACATCGTCATCGACAGCTCGACCAACGGCGTCTTCCTCAACGACGCGCCGGCTCCGATCGGCCGCGGCAACTCCGCCGTGGTGGGGGAGGGCGACCGGCTGCGCCTGGGCGGCTTCGTCATGCGCGCCGGCTTCGCCGCGGAGGAGGCGCCGGCCGCCAACGATCCCTTCCTGGCGGTGCTGCGCGGCTCAGACACCCCGGCGCAGGCGGCGCAGGCGGCGGAGGACGACCCCTTCGCCGTGTCGGCCTTCAACAGCGGCGCCGTTCCGGTGATGCCGATCCCGGAGGACGAGGACCTGTTCGGCGACCTGCCGCGTGCCGACGACCGATGGAGCGGCAAGCCGTCCGGCGGTTGGCAGCCGACGGCTGCTGTGGCGCAGCCCGACGCCTACGGCCGCGATGCCGACTGGGCCGGTGCGGCCCAGCGCGATTTCTCGCCGGACAGCCTCGGCACCATCCGCGTGGAGCCCGAACGACTCGCCTTCGATCAGGGAAGCGGCAGCGCCGCCGGCGGACAGTCGATCCCCGACGACTGGCTGGACGATCCGGTCGATCTGCCGCCGGCCCAGCCGTCGCCGCTCCCCGCGGCGCCGGTCTCGCCCCCGCCACCGCCCCTTGCAATGCCCCCGCAATCCCTGGCGGACGGCCTTCCGCCCGAGGACTGGGCGGACGATCCGCTGGTGCCGCCCGCCTTCGGCGCGCGCCCGGCGCCCTCGGCGCCGCCGGCCGCTGGCACCGGTCCTGAATCCAGCTTCGCATCCGCCTTCGCATCGGGCGCCGGTTCCGACCCTCTGGCCCGCGCGCTGGCCGATGTGGTGCTGTCGCTGGTTCGGCGGCAGGCGGCGCTGGAATCGCTGCTCGGCCTCGATCCGGAGGACACGCTGACGCAGGGGAACTCGCCCCTGCTCCGTGCGGCGGATGCCGACGATGCACTGAGCCGGCTGCGCGCCTTGCCGCCGGGCGAGGCGGAGGCACTGCTGCAGTCGGCTGCGGCGGACGGCGCCGCCCACCAGTCGGCCCTGCTGGCGGCGGTGCGCGAGCTGACGGGCGAGACGGCCGACGGCGGCACCCGGCTGGCGGCGCTCTACCGCCGGCTCCTGCCGATCCACCGCCACGCGCTTGGCGGCTGACGGCGGAGGACGACCCATGACGACGACCACCAGCCTGCAAGAGGGAAAGCGCCCATGAGTTGGGACGACAAGGTCATCTGGTCCGAAGGCATGTTCCTGCGGGCGCAGCATTTCCAGCAGCAGGACCGCTATGTCGAACGGCTGGTGCGCGGCCGGGTGGCGGGCCTGCGTCCCTTCGCCTGGGGCATCAGCGAACTGACGATCAACCGCGAGCTTCTGGCCGTCGGCAAGTTCGCCGTGCTGCGCTGCAAGGGTATCCTGGAGGATGGGACGCCGATCAACATCCCCGACGACGACGATCCGCCGCCGCCGCTCGACCTGCCGGAGACGCTGGCGAACAGCATCGTCTATCTGGCGCTGCCGGTGCGCCAGCGCGGCGGCGTCGAGTTCGAGGTGGGCGAGAGCGCCGACGCCGCCACCCGTTATGTCGGCGAGGAGACCGAAACGGTCGACGCCATCGCCGGGTCTGCCAGCGTGTCGCGCATCCGCACCGGGCGGCTGCGCCTGCGCTACCGGCTGGAACGGCAGGAGCGCGCCGGCTACCATTGCCTCGGCCTCGCCCGCATCCAGGAGGTCCGGTCGGATCGCCGGGCCACGCTCGACGAGCGCTACATTCCGCCGGCCCTGAACGTCCAGGCGCTGGCCCCTTTGGCCGGCTACGTAACCGAGATCCAGGGCCTGTTGAACAGCCGGTCGGAGGCGCTGGCCGCCCGCGTCGCCGGGTCCAACGGGCGCGGCGCCGGCGAAATGGCCGATTTCCTGATGCTTCAGGTCGCCAACCGCTCCGAACCGCTGTTCGCCAACATCGCCCGCATGCCCGACATCCATCCGGAACGGCTGCACGGCATGATGCTGTCGCTGGCCGGCGAACTGGCCACTTTCACCGCGGTCAACAAGCGGCCACCCGCGTTCCCGCCCTACCGGCACGACGACCTGCAGGCGACGATGGAGCCGGTGATGGCGGAGATCCGCCGGTCGCTCAGCGCGGTGCTGGAACAGACCGCCATTCCAATCGACCTGCTGGAACGCAAATACGGCATCCGCGTCGGCACCATCGCCGACCGCTCGCTCATCACCACGGCCACCTTCGTGCTGGCGGTGCGGGCGGACATGCCGGGCGAGGCGCTGCGCCGCAATTTCCCGGCGCTGGTCAAGATCGGTCCGGTCGAACAAATCCGCGAGCTGGTCAATGTCCAGTTGCCCGGCATCCGAGTAAGACCGCTGCCCGTCGCACCCCGGCAACTGCCCTATCATGCCGGGGCGGTGTATTTCGAACTCGAACGCGGTAGCCCGATTTGGAAACAGCTTGCAACGTCGGGCGGAATCGCGGTTCATCTAGCGGGTGACTTCCCCCAAGTGGCGATGGAGCTTTGGGCGATCCGTGGCTGATGCATCACCAATTCGTCATGTAGGGCTGCGATGAGGCTGGGCGGCGTGCTGGCCTTGCGCACGGGCGCCGTCATTGCCGCGACGGTGGCGACGGCGGTTCTACTGTCCGTCGCCCTGTCCGGGCTGAAATTCGAACAGAAGCTGCGCGAGGTCACGACGTCCCGCCTGACGGTGGTGGCGGACGAGATGAGGCGGCGGGTCGAATACGGGCTGACGCTCGGGCTCGACCTGTCCGAACTGGTCGATCTGCAGGCGCAGGCCGAACGCGCCGCCTCCGGCGAGGAGATCCTCGGGGTGGAGGTGGTGGACGACCGCGGCATCGTGCTGTTCGCGTCCGACCGCAACAGCGTCGGCCGCCCCAGCCCGATCCATTGGAACGAGGACCCCGGAAGCATGCTGCGCCAGCGCGTCGACGGCGACGTGCTGGTCATCGGCACCGGCGTGCGCAACAGCTTCGGCCAGACGGTGGGCGAGGTGATCCTGCGCTCCTCCCTCACCGGCCTGAAGGCGCGGGTCGCGGCGGTCGAAGGCGGGCTGCGCTTCGGTACCCTGGTCCTGGTGCTGATCGCCGCACTTGCGACATTCGCCGCCGTCTTCGTCGTCGTGCGCCAGGGCGGCGGTCGCCGCGGACTGGCCGCCGGCGCGGCACCCCTGGGCGTGGTGCGCGACCGTCTGAACCACGGCATCGCCGACGCCGACCGGGCCATCGAGGACCTGGAGCGGGAGTTGGATGCGATGGCTCCCCTCGGCATTCCATCGGTGAACATGGCATCGCCGATGCCGAAAGGGGCCGCGCCATGACCGGAAAAGGACAGTCCAACGCCGCGAAGGCCGCGCCGGACCGGCAGCGCGACCCGATCAGCGCGCTGGTGCTGCGGCTGACCATCGTCACGGTGGCGGTCCTCCTCGTGGCGGCGGGGGCGGCGTCCTGGCTGTCGTTGCGCAGCTTCGACCCGTTGTTCCAGCCGGAACTCGCGCGCAAGGCGCAGACGGTCGGCGGCCTGCTGGCGGTGCAGATCGACCGCGGCCTCGGCGTCCGCATCCCGCTGGACCGCATGGCCGGCCTCGACGCCCTGCTGGCGGCGGAAGTCGATCGCCACGACGACATCGCCTACATCGCGGTGACCGATCCTGCCGGA
Organism: Azospirillum oryzae; assembly: GCF_008364795.1. Lineage (GTDB taxonomy): Bacteria > Pseudomonadota > Alphaproteobacteria > Azospirillales > Azospirillaceae > Azospirillum > Azospirillum oryzae. Next base: position 975,268 of record NZ_VTTM01000002.1, read on the forward strand.
CGCATCGTGGCGACGGCGGGCAAGCCGCTCGCCGGGCTGTCGTCCGTGCCGGCCGACCGGCTGTCCGGCCCCGCCGACGGACGGCTGGTGAGCGGCTTCGTCGATGTCGAGAACCCGCTGGGTGGAACGAATGCTGCGGCCGGCGCGCTGCATGTCGGCATCGACAGTGCCTTCCTGGCGAAGGCCTCCACCGATCTGGCGCTCGACGTGCTGTCCGTGGTCATCGTCTCCGTCCTGCTGATCTTCGAAGTGCTGCAGCTGGTGGTGAATCTCGCCATGCGGCGGGTGCTGACCCTGCGGCTGCTGGCCGACCGGGCGGAGGAGGGCGATTTCCGCGCCACCTTGCCGGTGATTCCCGAACCCGCCGGAACGCAAGCTGCCGGGGCAAATGACGACCGCGCGCTGGAGGGCGGCGTGCGCGCCGCGCTCGACAGCGTGAATGCCCGCCATGCCGGCCTTGCCGCGCGGGTGGCGGACCTGCGGCGGCGGCTGGGCAACGACGATCCGCGGGTCGACCGGGCGGAGGCCGGGCTGGCGGCGCTCGCCAGCCGTTTCCGCTTCCGCGATCCGCAGTCCGCGACGCCGCCGCCGACACCGCTGAACCTCGTCTTCCTGCGTCTGCCGGTCTTCCTGTTCTGCCTGTCGGAGGAGCTGTCGCGACCCTTCCTGCCGGCCTATGCCAAATCCTTCGCCGGCGAGGTGCCCTGGCTGACGCCGGACATGGTGGTCAGCCTGCCGATCACGCTGTTCATGCTGATCTGGGCGCTGTCGCAGCCGGGCGGCGCGCGCTTCTCCGAACGCTGGGGCAGGGCGCGTTCCTTCACCATCGGGGCGCTGCTCGGCTCCGTCAGCCTGGCGCTGACCGCCTATGCCGACTCGCTGTTCGAACTGATGCTGTGGCGCTGCCTGACCGCGCTCGGCTACGGGTTGGTGCTCATCACCGCGCAGGGCATCGTGGTGGACCACACCACGCCGCGCAACCGGGCGGCCGGCATGGCGATGTTCATCGGCGCCCTGCTGGCGGCCGGCGTCTGCGGTCCGGTCGGCGGCGGCATCATCGCCGATCAGGCGGGCTTCCGCGCCACCTTCCTGCTGGGCGCGGTCCTGGCGCTGGGGTCCGGCCTGTCGGTCAGCCTGCTGCTCCTGCGTGGCCGTTCGGCGGCGCGTCCGGCCGGCGCCGCGCCGCGTCCGGCGATGGGCAGCGCGCTGCCGCTGTTCCGCGATTTCCGCTTCTCCGCCCTGATGGTGCTGAGCGCGATCCCGACCAAGATCGCCTCCACCGCCTTCCTCTTCTGCCTCGTGCCATTGCTGCTGACCGCCGACGGTGCCACCAAGGCGGAGATCGGCCGGGTGCAGATGATGTATTTCGTCGCCTTCATCCTGGTGTCGCCGCTGGCCGCCAGCCTGTCCGACCGCTGGCAGGCGCGGCGCGGCTTCATCGCCGCCGGCGGCATCGGCACGCTGGCCAGTTGCCTGCCCATCGTCGCCACCGAGGCGCTGTGGGGGCCGCCGCTGGCCATCGCCCTGTTCGGGCTGTCCCAGGCGCTGGTCGGCGCGCCGCAGCTGACGCTGGTCTCGCAGATCGCCCGCGAGGGCGGCCTGCAGGAGACCGCGGCCATCGGCTGGTACCGGCTGATCGAGCGGCTCGGCGGCGCGCTCGGCCCCGTCACCGCGATGGCGGTGGCGGTCGCCACCTCCTACCGGGAGGCGATGCTGGGCATCGGCCTTCTGTGCGGGGCGAGTGCCCTGCTGTTCTGGATTCTCTTTCGCACCGGCCGGCCGGCCACCCCGGCGACCCGGCCGCAGGAGGCTTGACCGCGATGAGCGCTAACTTCTTCGACGAGGACGACCTCCTCCGCATCCGTCGCCGTTCGCTGCTGCGGCTGGCCGCCGGTGGGCTGGCGCTGCCGGGCCTGCCGCTGGCCGGCAACTCGCTGATCGGGTCGGCGCTCGCCGCCGCTGTGCCGGACAGGACCTTCCGCATCACCATGGTGCTGGGTCGCGGCGAGAGCGACAATGAATATGGCTTCAAGGACTATCTGGCCCGCCGCGGCCTGAAGGTCGACTACACCATCCGCAACACCGGCGGCGACACCGCCAAGCTGCCGGGCATCATCGAAGAGATCAAGGATACCCGTCCCGATCTGATCTACAGCTGGGGCACGCCGCAGACCCGCGGCCTGATCGGTCCGTTCGACCAGCCCGATCCGCGCAAATACGTCACCGACATCCCGGTCGTCTTCACCTTCGTCGCCGCCCCGGTGGATGCGAAGATCGTACCCGACCTCGCCCGTTCGGGGCGCAACGTCACCGGCACCATCCACATCGCCCCCATCGCGGTCCAGTTGAACACCATCCAGGCTTACCGTCCGATCAAGCGGCTGGGCGTCGTCTACAACCCGCAGGAACGCAACTCCGTCCTCACCATCGAGGGGCTGCGGGCGGAGACGGCGTTGCGCGGGCTGGAACTGATCGAGGAGCCGGTGCCGCTAAACGACCGGGGCGAGCCGATTTCCGCCGCGGTTCCCGACGCCATCGCCCGCGCGGCGCAGCGCGGGGCGGAGATGCTGTATATCGGCCCCGACACCTTCATCGCCTTCCACAACCGCAGCGTCGTGGCGGCGGAGGCGTTGCGGCTGCACCTGCCGACCTTCTCCGTCACCGAGCTGATCGTGCGCACCGACAAGGCGATGCTGGCGCTGGCGAGCAGCGCCTACGGCATCGGCCGCTTCACCGCCTTCAAGGCGGCGCAGATCCTGCTGGACGGCGTCAAGCCGGCCGAAATCCCGGTGGAAACGCTGAAGCGCTTCTCCGTCATCATCAACATGGCAACGGTGCGGTCGCTGGAATATTACCCGCCCATCGGCCTCCTAAATTTCGCGGAAATCATCGAATCGTGAGTGGCGAATTATGAGCGTCCTGCCCCCCGTCCCCCTGCCGTTCGGCGCGATCCCCTTGCGCGGCGACGCCGCGCGCGCGGTCGCCGCCGTCCGCCTGCGGGCGCTGGCCGCCAACCTGCCGGACGGGCTGACCGTCCGCATGATGGACCTGGACGATTCCAATCTGCTCGCCGACTTCCGCGTCCGCGTGGTGGCGACGCTGGAGGACCCCGACCATTACCGCATGGCGGGGGAGGTCGGGAACTTCGTCGCCGACCATCTGGGCGACCGCGGCCTGACCGCCGGCATCTTCCGCAAGGGCGCGCTGGTCGCCTATGGCGCGCTGGGCCTGCCGTCGGCCGCCGATCCCAACCGGGGCCGCGATCTCGATCTGCCGGAAGCGGAGCTTCCCTGGGTCGCGCACATGTCGTCGGCGATGGTCGATCCCTCGGAGCGCGGGCGCGGTTTGCATCACCGCCTGATCGACTGGCGGATCGAAGTGGCGGAGGCGCTCGGCCGCCGGCATCTCGTCACCACCGTCAGCACGCGCAACCACCGCAGCTGGGGTCATCTGGCGCGGCACGGCATCTATCCGAAGCGGCTGGTCCGCGTCGGCGGCGATCTGGTGCGGCTGCTGGTCCACCGCGATTTCACCGTCGACCCGGTCTTCGACACCGCCAGTGCCGAACTGGTCGCGGTGGAGGAGCTGGCGTCCCGCTGGGACGTGTTCGATCGCGGTCATGTCTGGGGCCGCGTCGCGGTGGGCGAGGGAGCGTCGCAACGCTGGTACGCACTGTGCGGCCGGGAGCGCGATCCGCGCTGATTGGGCCGCGCTGATTGGGTGGCGCTGATCGCGCCGATGCGGATCGGCGTGTGGCCGGAGGGAGAGGACCGGGATGGGATCGGGCAGTTTCGGGGCGCGGCTGGCGGCGTTCGTGGCGGTGGCGGTGTTCGTCGCCGGCCTGTCCGCCGTCGTGCTGTGGACGCGCGAACAGGCGCGCCGCCTGGACGAGGCCGTGACCTCCCAGGTCGGCTTCGTGCTGAGCGAGGCGAAGACCTCGCTCGAAACCCAGCTGAACCTCGGCCTGGCGCTCGGCGACCTGCCGCAGGTCGATGTGCTGCTCGCCCGCGCCCGTGCCGCCCTACCGGGCATCCAGTCCGTCGCGGTCCTCGACGAGGCCGGCACCATCCTCTTCTCCACCAACGCCGTGGAGGTGGGGGAGGCGCTGCCGCCCCGCGCGGCATCGGCGTCCGACGGTCCCGAAAGTGACGTCAGCGGCTTCTGGTCGGAGGAGCGCGGGGCCGAGCGGGTCTATGGCGTCGGTCTTGCCACCAGCTTCGACACCGCGGCCGGCAGCGTCCTGGTGCGCATGCCGTCCGGCGCGATGGCCGAGCCGATGCGCCATTATGCCCTGACCCTGTCCATCGGCGCGGTGCTGATCGTGCTGCCGCTGGCCCTGGTCGGCTGGCTGGCCGGGCTGGGGATCGCCGCCGGGCCGCGCCGCTCGCTGGCCGAACTCGCCGCCGCCCTGGAAGGGCTGGGGGAGGGCGCGACCGCTGTTGCCGCCCCATCCGCCGCCCGGATCGACACCCGATCCACCGCCCAGGCCCTCGGCCTGCCCGCACCCGCCTTCGCCGATGCGGTGCGGCGGCGCCTGACCATCCTCGACGAGGCGGAGCGCGAAGTCGCCCGTCTGGACGAACTCGCATGACATCGCGCAGCCACCGCTCCTTCATGCTCGGCATTCCCGCGGTCATCCTGCTGGCGGCAGCGCTGGCGATGGCCGGGGTCGGGCTTCTCGGCACCTGGCTGGCGCAGGAGCAACTGGGCGAGGCGCGGGCCGCCAAGGCCGCCGCGGTGGCGGAGGCGATGCAGCACGATCTGGAGCGCGCCATCGGCTACGGCATCCCGCTTCCGCGGATCGAGGGAGTCGGCGCCTTCCTGCAAGGCATCGCCGACCGCAACCCGGATATCGGTTTCCTGGCTCTGACCGGCGCCGACGGCCTGCTTCTCCAATCGGCGGCCAGCGGCGGCTCCCTTCCCGACCGCAAGGAGATGGAGACGCTGGTCGGCTCGCTGCGCAGCCTGCCGACGCCGGAGACACGCGCCGCGACCCTCCAGCCGATCGAACGCGATGGTTTCCTGATCCTGCGCCTGCCGGTGCGTATCGGCCGCCTGTCTTCGGAAGGCGGTGGCGGCGGGGTGGGGCAGCCGCCCGCCGGCCATGTGCTGGTGGGGGTGCAGCCCGGACAGGTGCGCGGCCAGATCGCCGGGGAACTTGCGACCGTGGCTCTCGGCGGTCTGGCGGTCCTGCTGCTGCTGGCCGAGTTGGCCGGCGTGCTGGCCCGTGCCAGCTTCCGCGCGCCGCTGCGCCGGCTGGCCCGCGCGATGGAGGAGGCAGCGGCCGGCCGTTTCGCCACGCTGCTGGGCCGCCGTCCGCGCGATCAGGTCGGCCGTCTGCTCTTCTCCTTCAACGCCCTGGTCTTCGGCCTGCACGAGCGACGCCAGCGCTTCGCCGCCCATGCGGAGGAGGTGCGCGCCGCCGTCTTCGACCCGGAGGTCGCCGAGGCCGTCGACCGCACCCGCCGCTCCGCGCTGGAGGCGCTCGGCTCCGGTCTTGAGGCCGCTCCCCGGCGCGAGGTCGATTCCCGCGCCGACGACATCCATTCCTTCGCCCTGCTGGCTGCGACCTCCGCGGCGATGCTGGCACCGGGCGCCGGGGACCTGTCCGGCGGCATGCTCGCCGCCCTGCCGGCGGTCGCGCTTGCCGGTCTGGCCGCCGGTTACGTGATTCCCGCCCGGCTGCGCCGGATCGCCGCTCTGCTGACCGCGCTGCTTCTGCTGGCGGCGGCGGTCTCGGCGATCGCCGCGCCGTCTGGGTCCGCTCCGGCGTCCGGCTTCCTCGGCGCGCTGTCGGGAGGTTTCGCCGGCGGGCTGGCGCTGTCCTATGTGCGGCATCAGGCCGGGGACGGTGGTCTTCCATCGATCCTGCGGGCGCTGGCGGTCGGTGCCTTGGCCGCGCTGCTTTGGGCGGTGGCGGTCGATTGGGATGGCGGGTTGCTCGCCGCGTCGGCCATGCTTCCCGCCGGGCTGGCCCTGCTGCTGGCGCGGCCCATCGTCGTTCCGCGGAGCTGAGAGACCCCCATGCTGCTCCAGACCCGCATTATCCTGTTCGTGCTCGCCACCGTCACCATCGTGGCTGGCCTGCTTCTCGGATTCGCCGCGCTGCGAGAGGACGCCGCCGACCACCGTGCTCGCGAACTGGAATTGGCACGGCTCGAAACCTCCTGGCAGCTCGCCGTCTCGGGTGCCGTCGGCCGCATCGACCAGGGCCTCGGCCGGTTGGCCGGCGACGCAGAGATCGCCCGCGCGGTGGAGGTGGAGGAGCGCGGCGCGCTCGACCGCCGGGTCGCCGCGCTGGGGATTCTCGCCGCCCCCGCCACCGGCGGCATCACCGACGTCAACCTGCTGTCGAAATCGGGCGACCTGCTCTACAGCAGCGATCCGGCATTCGATCCGGCGCCTCTGCTCAATCGCGGCGCGCTCGATGCCATCCTGTCCGGGCAGAAGCTGGCGCGCGGCGTCCGTCTGGTCGATGGCGAGCGTCTGGTGGTGGTGGCCGGCGTGCCGATCTATGCCGGGACCGGGGCCGGCGGCGGCGCGGGAAGCGGGGCCGGCGTCACCGGTGCGGCGGTGGCAGGCTTGGATTTCGTCGCGGCGCTCGACGTGCTGCGGCGGACCACCGGCGGGCGCGTCTTCGCCGTCAGCCGCAGCGGTGCCGCACTGGATGGCGAGACCGATCCGCTCTGGCCGGCGGTGAAGCCGCTGGTCCGCCCGGCGGAGCGCAGCATCGCCCATGTCGCCGACGGCGGGCGCCGCTACGCGCTGGCCAGCCTGCCGGTCGCCGATCTCGCCGGCGGGCGCGTCGCCACCGTGCTGATCGCCACCGACGTCACCCAGGCGGTGGAGGAGCAGGCACTGTGGTCGGTCGCCTATGTCGCGGCGGTCGGGCTGGTGCTGCTGGGCGCGCTGGGATTGCTCTACGGCTTCCTGCGGCGGAACTTCTCCACGCTCGACGGGGCGGTGAAGGCGCTTCAGGACCTCTCCCACGGCCGCGTCATGGGCTATGTCGAGCTGCCGGCCGGCAATGACGAGATCGGCCGGATCGCCGGCGCGGTGGAGGTCTTCCGCGGCGTGATGCGCGAGATTGAGCGCAGCGCCGGCCAGCGCGAACGCCGCCTGCGCCGCCAGCAGCGCTTCATCCGCCGCCAGATGGAGGCGCTGGCGGTCACGCTGGAGGAGGACGCCCGCCAGACGCTGTTGGAGGAGCTTCGCCAGATCGAGGCGGAGACCCACGACACCCAATCCGCGCAATCCAAGGGGGTGGGCGACGAACTTGGCCTGCTGGCGCTGGGCTTCTCCCGTCTGGCGACGCGGGTCAGCACCCAGCAGGTGCAGCTGACCCAGATGGTGCGCGACTTGCGCGAGGCCTTGGAAGACAAGCGCCGTCTCATCAGCCTGCAGCAGGAGCTGGAAATCGCCCGCACCATGCAGCTGACCATCCTGCCCCAGGTCTTCCCCGATCTGGCCGAGCTGGACATCGCGGCGCGCATGATCCCGGCCAAGGAGGTCGGCGGCGATTTCTACGATTTCTTCCCGATCTCCGAGCACAAGGTGGCGCTGGTCATCGCCGACGTGTCGGGCAAGGGCATCCCGGCGGCCTTCTTCATGCTGATCACCCGCACGATGCTGCGCGCCATCGCCGAATCGGGCGTCGGCCCGGCTGAGACGATGCGCCGGGTCAACAACCTGCTGGCGGCGGAGAACGAACAGATGATGTTCGTCACCGTCTTCTATGGCGAGCTGGACCTGCGCACTGGCGTGCTGGCCTATTCCAACGGCGGCCACAACCCGCCGCTGCGCATGACCGCGTCCGGGACGGTGAAGGAGCTGGAGCGCACCCCCGGCATCGCGCTGGCCGCCATGCCCGACATGCCATTCGGCGAGAAGAGCCTCATGCTCGACACCGGCGACATGGTCTTTCTGTTCACCGACGGCGTCACCGAGGCGTTCAACGGCGAGAATGTGATGTATGGCGACCCCCGTCTTGCCGCCGCGGTCGCCGGCCAGTCCAGCGCGTCCGCCCGCGACGGGCTGGACGGGGTGCTGACCGACGTGGCCCGGTTCACCGCCGGTGCGCCGCAGTCCGACGACATCACCTGTCTCGTCCTGCGCTGGCGCGGGGCGGCGGACGCTCCGGTGTCCGCCCTGGCGGCGCTGTCCGATCCGGTCGCCTGACGGCGGCGGCCGGGAGGAATCATTCGCTGCACCGCGAATGCATCGTCGGGCGACTGCCGACATGGTATAAGCACCAATGTGGTAATACGAGGCGAGGGCAGGGTATGAACATCACCGAACAGTCGGTCAACGGCGTCACCGTTCTGCGGGCGGAGGGTCGGATCGACAGCGGCAATGCCGGCGAATTCGAATCGGCTCTGCTGTCGGCCATCGGTGCCGAAGGCACGCGGCTTGTTGTCGATATGGCCCAGCTTTCCTACATCAGTTCAGCCGGGCTACGTTGCCTGCTGGTCGCCGCCAAGGCGGCACGGACGAAGCGCGGTTCGATCGCCCTTTCGGCCATGGCGCCGCACATCCGCGAGGTGTTCGACGTCAGCGGCTTCTCGTCCCTGTTCGAGATCCACGCCGACGCGGCTGCGGCGGTCGCGGCACTCGGCGGGTGAGGGGATAAGGGGGCGGGCTTCCGCCGGCCGTTGCCGGCTTTTCGATAAGGCGGTTCCCAAAAGGAACCGGGTGCATGATGGGAAGTGCCATTCGGCCCAACATCCTGGTCGTCGAGGATTCTCCGGCCGTCCGTTTGTCCGTTGCCGGCTATCTGGAAGGGCGCGGTTTCGAGGTGACGGAGGCGGAGAACGGACGTGCGGCCATCCGCGCGCTTGACCGCCGCAGCTTCGACCTGATCGTCACCGACGTGCTGATGCCCGAGGTCGACGGGATCGAACTGATCAAGGCCGCGCGCAACGCCCAGCCCGAGGTGAAGATCCTCGCCATGTCCGGCGGGGCACCCAACATGCCGGCGGGCTATCTGCTGAAGATGACGCGCATGTTCAATGCGGATGAGATCATCTACAAGCCTTTCCTCAACGAAGAGTTGGGAGCCGCGGTTGCCCGTCTGCTCGACCAGCCGCTGCCAAATTAAGCAGATCGAGGCGTCTGCCCAATAATGGGGCGCAAAAGAAAACGGCTTCGGTGCATGAAGCGCCGAAGCCGCAAGTGATGCGTGGAACCAACCGCTCTCCACCACGCAAGTACCGTGCCAGAACTCTCGGGATCGCCGGGGGCCGGCTGCTGAAAATCCGGAACGCCGTTTGACCGCTCCTGTTGTTCGGGGAAGGACGGGCGCGCCCACGCCATGCGTGACGCGAAGCCCGCACTCCAAGAATCCGGAAATGAGGGAGCCGACCACGATGGCGCAGTATGAGAATCGGTGGCGGGGCGAAGGCCGCGACTGGCGCGACGACGACCGGGAGCCGAACCGGCATCGCGACTGGGGCGAGGGGCCGCAGCGCAGCGGCGTCTATGGCCAGGACGACGACCACCGTCACGAAAGCATGTATCGTCCGCAGGCCCACCGCCACCAGGACGACCAGGGCCGCAGCTACCGCGATGCCGGTTACGGCGGGCACGTCGGCAACGAATCCGGCAGCTACGGCCGCGAGTCCCGTTTTGACAGCGACGACCGCCGTGGCGATACCTCCCGCGAGACGGAACGAGTTTATGACCGCAACTTCGGCGGCGGCCGTGACATGAACCGCGGCGGCTACGGCGCCGGCTATGGCGGGCGCTCCGGCGGCAGCGGTTATGGCGGCTATGCCGGGGCCGGCAATGCCGGGACCGAGGGCAACTATACCAGCCGCGACATCGGCAGCGCCGATTACCGAGACCGCGATTACGGCGTGCGCCCCTATGGCGAGAACGACCGCGGCGTGCGTGGCCGCGGCTCGCTCGGCTATGGCGGGCGGGAGTATGGCGAGCGCGACGATCGCAACCGCGATTACGGCTCGCGCGGCTATGGTTCCCAGGGTGGCTATGGCGTCGGCTATGGGTCTGACGACCGCAACCGCTCCTGGGGCGAGGACCGCGGCACCATGTTCCGCGGCGGGGAAGGCCGCCGCGATTATGGCGGCGGCTATGCCGACGACCGGTACGAGCGCCGGGGCGACGACCGTGGCCGGAACCGCGATCGCGGCTTCTGGGAACAGGCCGGCGACGAGATCGCCTCCTGGTTCGGCGACGACGATGCCGAGCGGCGCCGCCACGAGGACGAACGCCGTGCCGCCCAGCATAGAGGCCGGGGCCCGCGCGGCTACAGCCGTTCCGACGATCGGGTGCGCGAGGACGTCAGCGACCGCCTGACCGACGACGCTTATGTCGACGCCTCCGACATCGAGGTGACGGTCAGCGGCGGCGAGGTGACGCTGACCGGCATGGTCCCCGACCGCCACACCAAGCGCCGCGCCGAGGATGTCGCCGAATCGGTGTCCGGCGTCACCCATGTGCAGAACAACCTGCGCGTCCGCAGCCAGACCGGAAGCCAGGGCGGCACCGGCTGGGGCAGCTCCACCGGCGCCGGCGCCTCCGCCATGGCGACCGCGGGCAGCGGCACCACCTCTGGATCGATGTCCGGAACCACCGGCGGGCATCAGGGCTCCGACACCACCACCGGCACCGCCGGCGGGCTGGGTGCCGGCACCAGCGGCGGCCCGGCCGGCGCCTCGGCGGGTACGGGGTCGATGGCCGGCTCCACAACCGGCGTGACCGGCTCCAGCGGCACCGGCCGCTCTCCCACCACGCGGAGCTGACCGGCAGGCATCGCATGCTGCCGCAAGGGCGCGAAGACCGGCCTCCCAGGCATCTCCGCCTGGGCGGGTCGGGCTTCGCGCCCGTTTCATTAGGGGACGGCGCCTGCCGCGGTGACGCCGTCAGTCCGTTGCCGGGCAAGGGTTTTCCACAGATGACGTGGAATTCATTTTTCTTGGAGACTGGTTCCTTGACACTCTAAGGATCTCGACTATCGTCAGTTTTTGAAACCCGTGAGTTCCATTCATGCCTCTTGATGCGGAAGAGATACCTGACTGGCGCGCTCGCCGGCGCGAGGTGATCCTCAACGCCGCGGCGGAGCTGTTTGCCGGCCGCGATTACGCCTCCGTCCAGGTAGAGGAGGTGGCGAAGCGGGCTGGCGTGGGCAAGGCCACGCTCTACCGCTACTTCCCCTCCAAGGAAGAACTGTATCTGGAATCGCTCGAACGGGCGCTGGGTGGGCTGGAGCACAAGCTGAACGCCGAACTGGCGCCGCAGCAGGTTCCCGCTTCCGTTCGCCTGTCGGCGATGGTCTCCGCCCTGGTCGATACGCTGAGCGAGCAGCTGCAGACGCTGAAGCTTCTGGGCGGCGATCAGTCCGATCTGGCCGACCGCACCCGCCGCATCCTGCGCCGCCGCAGCCAGCGCAGCGCGACGGCCCTGCAGCAGGTCCTGGCGGATGGCATGCAGTCGGGCGAATTCCGCAAGATCGACCTGGAAATCGTTCCGTTGCTGATCATCGGCATGGTCCGTGGCGGGATCATGCAGGTGGGCGACCGCCCGCGCGAGGCGCTGGAGCGCTCCGTCATCGATCTTCTGATGTCCGGCATAACCAACCTGCCCCCCTTCATATAAGCGTTTGCCGGCCACAGGCTCCGGCGTTTGGAGTCCCATCCGATGAGACGGTTTTTCCTGGTCCTGCTGATCGCCGCGCTGATCGGCGGCGGCGGGTACTACTGGTATGCCTTCCACAATGCCGGGGCAGGTGGCCATAGCACGGCGGGGAATGGGCCGAACTTGCAGGCGCAGGCATCCGCCCGCACCGTGCCGGTGGTGACCCAGACGGTGGCGGTGCAGGCCGTGCCGGAACAGATCGTCACCATCGGCAGTGTCCAGCCCATCGCCGCCATCGCGATCAAGGCCCGCGTCGACAGCGTGGTGGATACGGTTGCCTTCACCGAGGGACAGGAGGTGAAGGCCGGCGACACGCTGTTCACGCTCGACAGCCGCTCTCTCGACGCCCAGCTGCGTCAGGCCCAGGCCAATCTGGAGCGCGACCGCGCCAATCTGGACAAGGCCAGGGGCGACGTGAAGCGCTATGGCGAGCTGGTCCGCACCAGCGCCATCTCCCGCACCACCTACGACGCCGCCGTCGCCACCGCCGATGCGCTGGAAGGGACGGTGAAGGCCGACCTCGCGGCGATCGAGGCGGCGAAGGTGTCGCTCAGCTTCACCCGCATCACCGCGCCGATGGACGGCCGCACCGGCACGATAACCGCCAAGGTCGGCACCATGGTGCGCGCCGCCGACGCCAACCCGCTGGTCACCCTGACCCAGCTGCGCCCGATCAACGTCTCCTTCAACGTCCCGGAAAAGCATCTGCCGGCGATCCGCGCCGCAATGGCCGCCGGATCGCTTCCGGTCACCGCCAGCATCGCCGGCGGCCACGGCGAGAAGGCCCAGGGCAAGCTGTCCTTCGTCGACAGTCAGGTCGATCAGCAGACGGGCACAATCCTGGTGAAGGGCGAGTTCCCGAACGCCGATACCCGGCTGTGGCCGGGCCAGTTCGTCGACACCGCCCTGACCCTGCGGGTCGAGCAGGACGCGCTCACCATCCCCGATCTGGCGGTGCAGACCGGCCAGAAGGGCCGCTTCGTCTATGTCGTCAAGGCCGACGAGACGGTGGAGGTCCGCCCGGTCACCATCGAGCGCAGCCACGGCGGCCTCAGCGTCGTCGCCTCCGGCCTGCAGGCGGGGGAGCGGGTGGTGGTCGACGGCCAGTCGCGCCTGTTCCCCGGCGCCAAGATCAGCGAACGCGCCGGCAAGCCGGCCGCTCCCACGGCCGAAGGCGGCCGGCGCCAGGGCTCCGCCGCCCAGGGTTCCGCCGCCAAGGGCTCTGCTGTCGAGGAGACCGCCGGTACCCGGACGCAGACCGCCGGGGGTGCGACGTGAACCTCTCCGAACTCTGCATCCGCCGTCCGGTGATGACCATTCTCCTGACGGCGGCCCTGGTGCTGAGCGGTCTGGCGGCCTACCGCCAGCTGCCCACCGCGGCGCTGCCTCGGGTGGATTTCCCGGTCATCAGCGTCAGCGCCAGCCTGCCCGGCGCCTCGCCGGAGACGATGGCGGCATCGATCGCCAGTCCGCTGGAGCGCGAGTTCTCCACCATCGCCGGCATCGACACCATCACCTCGAACAGCACGCTCGGCAGCACCAGCATCACCATCCAGTTCGTGCTGGAACGCGACATCGACGCGGCGGCGGCCGATGTGCAGGCGGCCATCGCCCGCACCCAGCGCCGGCTGCCGGCGGAGATGACGACCCCGCCCAGCTACCGCAAGGTAAACCCGGCCGACCAGCCGATCCTGTTCCTGTCGCTGAACTCGCCGACCCTGCCGCTGGCGCGCCTGAACGACATCGCCGAGACGTTGATCCAGCCCAAGGTCGCGACCCTGCCGGGCGTGGCCCAGGTGCAGATCTACGGCTCGCAGAAATATGCGGTGCGGGTACAGGTCAACCCCAACGCGCTGGCCCTGCGCGGCATCGGCATCGACGAGCTGCAGAAGGCGCTGGCCGCCGCCAACGCCAACACGCCCGTCGGCACCCTGACCGGCCAGCAGCAGCAGCTGGTGATCGCGGCCAACCCGCAGCTTCCCGATGCCGACGCCTTTCGCCAGCAGATCGTCGCCTACCGCAACAACGCCCCCGTGCGGCTGGGCGACGTGGCGAAGGTGCTGGACAGCGTGGAGAACGACCGAACCGCCAGCTGGCTGAACGGCACCCGCAGCATCATGCTGGCGGTGCAGCGCCAGCCCGACGCCAACACCGTCGACGTGGTGGACCGTGTGCGCGAACTGGTGCCGGTGTTCCAGGCCCAGCTTCCGGCGTCGACCGCCATCCAGGTGGTAAACGATCGGTCGCAATCGATCAGGCAAGCGGTGGAGGACGTGCAGTTCACGCTTGCCCTCACCATCGTGCTGGTCGTTCTGGTGATCTTCCTGTTCCTGCGCCGACTGTCGGCGACGCTGATCCCGGCGCTGGCCGTGCCGATCTCGCTGATCGCGACGGCGGGCGGCATGCATCTGCTGGGCTTTTCCGTCGACAACATCTCGCTGATGGCGCTGACGCTGGCGGTCGGGCTCGTGGTGGACGACGCCATCGTCATGATGGAGAACATCGTCCGCTACGTCGAAGAGGGGATGAAGCCGTTCGATGCCGCGATCAAGGGCTCGCGCGAGATCGGCTTCACCATCCTGTCGATCACGCTGTCGCTGGTCGCGGTCTTCATCCCGATCCTGCTGATGGGCGGCGTGGTCGGGCGGCTGTTCCACGAATTCGCCCTGGTCGTGACGATGGCGATCGCAGCCTCGGCCTTCGTGTCGCTGACGCTGACGCCGATGATGTGCTCGCGCTTCCTCACCCATGCCCATGACCAGAAGGAGAACTGGTTCGGCCGCACGCTGGAGGCGGGCTTTTCCGCCCTGCTGAACGGCTATGGCCGCACGCTGCGCTGGACCTTGCGCCACCGGCCGCTGATGGGGCTGGTGATGATCGGCACCATCATCGGCACCGTCCTGCTCTATCAGGCGATCCCCAAGGGCTTCTTCCCGACCGAGGACATCGGCCAGATCTTTGTGACGACGGAGGCGCGGGCCGATATCGCCTTCCCGGCCATGGCGGAACGGCAGCAGCAGGTCGCCGCCATCGTCAAGGCCAACCCGGCGGTGGTGGACGTCATCTCCTCCGTCGGGACCGGCGGCAACACCGGCAACATGGGCCGCATGTTCATCACCCTGAAGCCGCGCGACGAGCGTCCGTCGGCGACCGAGGTGATCCAGCAGCTTCGCCGTCAGGTCGCCGGCATCCCCGGCATGGCGGTCTACATGCAGCCGGTGCAGAACCTGCGCATCGGCGGCCGGTCGTCAAAGAGCCTCTACCAGTACACCATCCAGGGCCTGGATCTGGACGAGCTGTACCAGTGGTCCGACCGGCTGGAGCAGGCGCTGCGCGGCATCCCGATCCTGCAGGACGTGACCAGCGACCTTCAGCTAAACAACCCGCAGGCCTATGTCCACATCGACCGCGAAAAGGCGGCGACGCTGGGCATCGGCGTCGATCAGGTGCGCTCGACCCTCTACAGCGCCTTCGGCCAGCGGCAGGTCTCGACCATCTACACCCCCAGCAACGATTATCAGGTGCTGATCGAGCTGGAGCCGAAATACCAGGGCGACGACAGTTCGCTGTCGCGCATCTATGTCCGTTCCGCCACCAGCGGCAAGCTGGTGCCGCTCGACGCCTTCGCGCGGGTGGAGCGCACGGCCGGCCCGCTGGCGGTGGCGCACCAAGGGCAGCTTCCCGCCGTCACCCTGTCCTTCAACCTGGCCCCCGGCGCCTCGCTTGGGCAGGCGGTCGACCTGATCCGCGGGGCGGAGCGCGAGATGGGGCTGCCCGCCACCATCACCACCGGCTTCGCCGGCACCGCGCAGGTGTTCCAGGATGCCCAGTCCGGGCAGGCCCTGCTGCTGGCGGCGGCGGTGCTGGTGATCTACATCGTGCTGGGCGTGCTTTATGAAAGCTTCATCCACCCGCTGACCATCCTGTCGGGCCTGCCCTCGGCGGCCATCGGGGCGCTGGCAACGCTGATTCTGTTCGACACCGAACTCAGCGTCATCGCCATCATCGGTATCCTGATGCTGATCGGCATCGTGAAGAAGAACGCGATCATGATGATCGACTTCGCGGTGGAGGCCCGGCGCAACGGCATGGCGGCGCGCGACGCCATCGAGCAGGCCTGCCTGCTGCGCTTCCGCCCGATCATGATGACCACCATGGCGGCGATCATGGGCACCCTGCCCATCGCCATCGCCCACGGTGCCGCCGCCGAACTGCGCCAGCCCCTGGGCCTCGCCGTGGTCGGCGGGCTGTGCGTGTCGCAGGTGCTGACGCTCTACATCACGCCGTCGCTCTACCTCTACATGGAAGATTTCGGCCACTTCGTCGGCAACCTGTTCCGCAGCCGCAAGGCGGACGTGCCCCATGGCCCGATGCCGGCCAGTGGGGACGATTGAGGCGGCAACAGGGGGGAGGCTTACACCGCGATCTGCGTGACCATCGGCGTGTTCACCCCGGCATCGGCGCGGCGGTAGGCGTCGATGGCCTCCGACCAGGGTTCGATGGTCAAGCCACTGCCCATGGCTTCCTGATGGATGCTTTGCGCGACATAGCCGGCATTGGGAAGTGCGTTCAGCGGCACCGGCCCGCCATTGACCGGTCCGGCGTTCTCATCCGCACCGCCGATGGCAAATCCGCCGGTCGAGCTGGCCGACGATTTCGCCCGTGTCGCCGTCGAGTCGGCATCGGCGCGCCCGCTGCTCTGCAGGGCGTCGCCGGTCGCCTCGGTGCCGTCCTTGCCGCGTTTGCGTTCCTCCTCGCCTGGGATGCGGCGGATCGGCTGGACCGCCGCGGCGTCGCTCGCCAGCATCTGACGCAGCTTCGCGAGGCCCGCGTTGGGCGACGCGCCGGTCGGTGCGGGAAGGGCGGCCAGTCCGGACAAGGGGCGGTTACCTCAGAACTGCCAATGGGAGACGGAGTAGTGATGCATCGCTCAAGCAGTATCGCTCATCCGGCGATCTTGCACAAACCACCGGCGATTCGAAACAGGGTAGTGCGGCAAAGGTTCCGAAATACTTAAAATGCCCCACAAATGTCCCCGGATTGCGACTCCATGGCGCAGAGGAGAACTCGGCAGGAGTGAATGGGGCTGTTACAGTAGCCCGTTCGATAGCGGACCAGCAAAACGATGGATGGCGCGCAGACCTTGCCAGCCCAGATTCCCGACCTACCGACGACCCGTCCCCTTCCTGGTGACGGACCTGGGCCGGAGCCCGCGGCCGGCGACGATCTCGCCGTGCTGGCTTTGGAGCAGATGGACCAGGGCGTCATGCTGGTCGATGCCGACCTGACAGTGCGCGTCATCAACGGCCGGATGTACGAGATGTTCGAGGTGCCGCGCGGCTACATTCCCGGCGCCGACTATGCCCGTATCGTCCGTTACCTGGCCCAACGCGGCGAATACGGTCCCGGCGACCCCGAGGCCATCGCCGCCCGCCATCTGGATCGCGCGCTCCGCGCCGACCCGCCTCTGTACGAGCACCGCCGCCCCAATGGCCGGGTGCTGGAGGTGCGGACCCGCCCGACCTCCGGCGGCGGCTTCGTCCGTACCTACTCCGACGTGACCGAGCGGCGGCGGGCGGAGGACGACCTTGCCACCCAGCGCCACCTGCTGCGCCTGACGCTGGAGAATATGGGGCAGGGCATCGTCCTGCTCGACCGCGACCTGCATTACATCGCCTGGAACAGCAACGCGCTGGACATATTGGGCGTCACCGAGGAGGTGATACGCGCCAACCCGGCGTTGCCTGATCTGGTGCGGCACCAGATCGCCAGCGGCATGGTCGGCCTGCCGTCCGGCGCCCCCGACTTCGGCGACGACCTGGACGCCAAGACCGTTTATCTGATGGACCGCATCGGCCGGCCGGAACGGGAGTTCGTCTATGCCCGGCCCCAGGGCGACGGCCGCTTCATCGAGGTGCGGGTGGTGCCGCTGCCGGACGGCGGGCAGGTGCGGACCTTCACCGACATCACCGACCGCCTGATCGCCGACGAGGCGCTGCGCCAGAGCCGCGAGATCCTGACTGGGGTGATCGACGCCATTCCGGCCCTGATCGACGTGAAGGACCGCGACGGCACGGTGCGCCTGACCAACCGCTACTACCGCGAGACCTATGGTCCCGCCGCCGCCCCGCCGCCCGGCCCATCCACGGACCGCGCCATCGCTCTCGACCGGCTGGTGGTGGACAGCGGCCAGGGAGTCCCCTTCCACGAGGACCGCGCCCCCGACGGCGACGGCGCGATGCGCGACTGGCTGACCACCAAGATGCCGCTGACCGACGATGACGGCGAGGTTACCCACATCGTCACCGTGGCACTGGACATCACTGCGAGAAAGCGGGCGGAAGCCGAACTGCGCGACGCCCAGGCCAGCCTGATCCAGGCGGAGAAGCTGTCTTCGCTGGCCCAACTGGTCGCCGGCGTGGCGCATGAGGTGAACACCCCCATCGGCGTCACCCTGACCGCCATCTCCCATCTGGCGGAGGAGGTCGGCCGCATCCGCACATTGTTCGAGGAGAACCGCATCCGCCGCAGCGATTTCCAGGAATTCCTGGACGTCGCATGGGAATCGACGCGGATGATCCTGTCGAACGTGGAGCGCGCCACCGGCCTGATCCAGAGCTTCAAGCAGGTCGCCTCCGATCAGGCCAGCGGCGAGCGCCGCGCCTTCGACCTTGCCGCCTATGTCGACGAGGTCCTGCTGAGCCTGCGCCCCCGCCTGCGCCGCACCCGCGTGTCTGTGGAACTGGACATTCCCACCGGCCTGATCGTCGACGGCTATCCCGGTTCCTTCGCGCAGGTGCTGTCGAACCTGATCATCAACGCCCTGGTCCACGCCTTTGACGAGGGCGAGCCCGGCCGCATCCTGCTGTCCGCCCGCGAGCAGCCGGCCGGCTGGATCGAGATGCATTACGCCGACGACGGCAAGGGCATCCCCGCCGACATCCGCTCCCGCATCTTCGACCCCTTCTTCACGACCAAGCGGGGCATGGGCGCCAGCGGCCTGGGCCTCAGCATCTGCGCCAACATCATGACCGGCACCATGCGCGGCAGCATCGCGCTGGAGGACGGCGAGGGGAGGGGGACGCGCTTCGTGCTGCGGTTTCCGGTGGGGTAGGGGATGGCTTGCTCGGGACCGTGCTCAGGGTGAATCTACCCAGGAATAGTCTACAAGGATTGGCCATCCCCTTGCGAATTCGCAATGCCACCTGCTCAACATACCATTAGACTGCGCTCATATTCCTCATCAATGCCGCGAATCGCGGCACTGGAACGGAGCACACGCCATGGCCTCCCACGCCGACCTGAACGCCCCGATCTATGAGCACTTCAACCCCGGCATCTTCCTGCTTGGGTTGCTCGCGGCAGCGCTGATGCTGCTGATCCTGCCGATCGGCTTCATCTTCCACCCGAGCATCGTCCTCTATGCCGCTCTGCTCGGCACGGCGTTGTTCTTCGTCGCCATCTGGAAGATGACCGCCGGATCGAAGCGTCCCTGATAAAAGAATGCGCCCTCCCCAGCATCACCGGGGAGGGCGCCTTCGCCTCACCTCACCTCACCTCACTGAACGACCCGAACCGCCTCACTCCGCCGCCAGCGGCTGCGGGGTGGCGACCGGGGTGCGGAACGTCTCCAGCAGCTTGGCTTCCTTCGCCTTCGCCGCCGCAACATTGCGAGCCTTCACCGGACCGTAGCCGCGCATCTCCATTGGCAGGGTGGCGATCTCCACCGCCAGAGCCAGCTTCTCGCGGGTCAGGCCGTTCAGCAGCTCGCCCACCACCGCCTCGTAATCGGCGATCAGCTGGCGTTCCTGCCGGCGCTCGGCGGTGCGGCCGAACGGGTCCAGCCGGGTGCCGCGCAGGCGCTTGCCCTTGGCCAGCAGGCGCAGGGCGTGCAGCATCCACGGGCCGAAGGTCTTCTTCTTCGGCTCGCCACCGTCCACCTCGGTCTCGCCCATCACCGGCGGGGCCATGTGGAAGGTCAGCTTCCAGTCGCCTTCGAACATGCGCTGCACATTCTCGACGAAACCGCTGTCGGTGTAGAGGCGCGCCACCTCATACTCGTCCTTGTAGGCCATCAGCTTGAAGTGGGCGCGGGCGACCGCCTCGGTCAGCGCGGTGGAGCCGGGGACCTTCTGCTGCTCCGTCCGGCGGGTCCAGTCGATCAACGCGTGGTAACGGGCGGCATAGGCGGCGTCCTGGTAATCGACCAGGAAGCGGTGGCGGCGCTCGATCACCTCCTCCAGGCTGCCGGACTGGCGGCGCTGGTCGAGCAGCAGCGACGGCGTGGTCTGCACCGCGTCCTGAGGCTTCGCGGCGGCTTCCACCGCGGCCAGATCGACGGCGGCGCGGCGGCCCCACTGGAAGGCGTCGAGGTTCAGCTTCACCGACACGCCGTTCAGCTCGATCGCCTTGACGATCGACTCCTCGGTCAGCGGGATCAGCCCCTTCTGCCACGCATAGCCCATCAGGAACGGGTTGGCGTAGATGCTGTCGCCCAGAAGTGCGGTGGCCAGCTTCGTCGCGTCGAAGGCGTCGACATTGGCGTCGCCGCCGCAGGCCTTGCGGATGTCGCCGACCAGATCGCGCACCGGGATCACCATGTCCGGCTTCTTGATGAAGTCGGCGGTGATGCTGTCATGGGTGTTGATGACGGCGCGGGTGCGGCCGGCGGTCATCTTCGACAGGCCGTCGCCCGCCGCCGCGACGATCAGGTCGCAGCCCAGCACCGCGTCAGCGCCGCCGGCGGCGATGCGGACGGAGTGGATGTCCTCCGGCGAGTTGGCGATGCGGATGTGGCTGGTGACGGCGCCGCCCTTCTGGGCGAGGCCGGTCATGTCGAGCACGCCGACGCCCTTGCCCTCGATGTGGGCGGCCATGCCCAGCAGCGCGCCGATGGTGACGACGCCGGTGCCGCCGACGCCGGTGACATACAGGCTCCAGGTCTTGTCGAAGGCCGGGATGGCGGGGGCGGGCAGGGGGGTGGCGTCGGCCGACTTCGCCTGCGCAGGCTTCGGTTTGCGCAGCTGCCCGCCTTCCACCGTCACGAAGCTGGGGCAGAAGCCCTTGGTGCAGGAATAGTCCTTGTTGCAGCTGGACTGGTCGATCTGGCGCTTGCGGCCGAACTCGGTCTCCTGCGGGATCACCGACACGCAGGACGATTTGGCGGAGCAGTCGCCGCAGCCTTCGCAGACCAGCTCGTTGATGACCACGCGCTTGGCCGGGTCGACCATCTTGCCGCGCTTGCGGCGGCGGCGCTTCTCGGTGGCGCAGGTCTGGTCATAGATCAGGACGCTGACGCCGGGGACCTCGCGCATTTCCTTCTGCACGCGGTCGAGGTCGTCGCGATGCTCGACGTTGGCGTATTGCGGCAGGCCGCTGTTGATGCCGTACTTCTCCGGCTCGTCGGAGACGACGGTGATGCGCTGGACGCCCTCCGCCCGCAGGACGTTGGCGATGGACTGCACGGTCAGCGTGCCGTCGAAGGGCTGGCCGCCGGTCATGGCGACCGCGTCGTTGAACAGGATCTTGTAGGTGATGTTCACCTTGGCGGCGATGGCCTGACGGATCGCCAGGATGCCGGAGTGGAAATAGGTGCCGTCGCCCAGATTGGCGAAGATGTGCTTTTCATCGGTGAAGGCGGCCTGACCGACCCACGGCACGCCCTCGCCGCCCATCTGGGTGAAGGTGTCGGTCGAGCGGTCCAGCCACGTCGCCATGTAATGGCAGCCGATGCCGCCCAGCGCCCGGCTGCCTTCCGGCACGACGGTGGAGGTGTTGTGCGGGCAGCCGGAGCAGAAGGTCGGCTTGCGCACCACGCGGGCGACATGGGCCTTCTGCTTCTCCTGCGCGTCGAGGAAGGCGATGCGGCGGACGAGGTTTTCGTTGTCGATGAAGCGCTGCAGGCGGCGGCCGATCACCACGGCGATCTGGGCCGGGGTCAGCTCGCCGGCGCTGGGCAGAATCCATTCGCCCTGTTCGTCGAACTTGCCGACCACCTTCGGGCGGACGTCGGGGTTCCAGTTGTAGAGCTGTTCCTTCAGCTGGTTCTCGATGACCGCGCGCTTCTCCTCGACGACGACGATCTCTTCAAGACCCTCGGCGAAGTGGCGGACGCCATCGCGCTCCAGCGGCCAGGGCATGCCGACCTTGTAGACGGTGATGCCCCAGTCGGCCGCCATCTCCTCGGTGATGCCCAGCTCGTCGAAGGCCTGACGGACGTCGAGATAGCTCTTGCCAGTGGTGACGATGCCGAAGCGCGGACGCGGGCTCTCCATAACCACTTTGTCCAGCTTGTTGGCACGCGCGAACGCCAGGGCGGCGTACAGCTTGTGCTTCATCAGCCGGTGTTCCTGTTCCAGCGGCGGGTCGGGCCAGCGGATGTTCAGGCCGCCCGGCGGCATCGGGAAGTCGGCGGGGATGATCGGGGACACGCGGTGCGGGTCGATATAGACCGACGCCGAGGTGTCCACCGTCTCCGCGATCGTCTTCATGGCGATCCAGCAGCCGGAAAAGCGGCTCATCTGCCAGCCGATCAGGCCGTAGTCCAGGATCTCCTGCACCCCCGACGGGTTCAGCACCGGGATCATGGCGTGCATGTAGGCGTGTTCGGACTGGTGCGGGAAGGTGGAGGATTTGCAGTTGTGGTCGTCGCCGGTCAGCACCAGCACGCCGCCGTTCTTCGAGGTGCCGGCCGCGTTGGCATGCTTGAACACGTCGCCGGAACGGTCGACGCCGGGGCCCTTGCCGTACCACATGGCGAAGACGCCGTCATACTTGGCGCCCTTGAACATACCGACCTGCTGGCTGCCCCAGACGGCGGTGGCGCCAAGCTCCTCGTTCACGCCGGGCTGGAACTGGATGTGGTTCTTTTCCAGGAACTTACGGGCGTTCCACAGATTCTGGTCGAAGCCGCCCAGCGGCGAGCCGCGATAGCCGGAAATGAAGCAGCCGGTGTTCAGCCCGGCGGCGAGATCGCGCTGGCGCTGCATCATCGGCAGGCGCACCAGCGCCTGGGTGCCGGTGAGGTAAACGCGCCCCTCTTCGAGCGCGTACTTGTCTTCCAGTGAGACAGTTGCGAGCGCCATTCTTCATTTCCTCCCATCGGTCGGCAGCCTGGCAAAATCCTGGACGGAGTGCTGGGGCGCCGATTTGTTCGCTGGGCAAAAAGGTAATGAAGGCTGTCTTATATCGCAACGCCTGTGGCCGGCCGGATCGCAAAAAGCAAGGATCGGCCGGCAACCGGCGGTCTTCCGTAACGGAGCGTATGGAATGCCCTGCCTTGCGGAAATTCCCGCTCCGTTTCCTTCTCGCCCTGAGCCCGCCCAAGCGATATGGGGATGGACTCAGCGGCTGGTGAGGGGGGATTTGCCCGGAGGGGTCGGGCTGCCGCCTTCGGGCCAGCTGCCGAAGTCGCTGTGGCCGCGGGCGGCGAGGGTGCGGACGCTGGCGCGCAACGTGCGGATCAGGCAAAGCGCCACCGCCATCGACTGGGTGCTGCCGTCCGACCCCACCAGCCAGCGCAATGCCGCGGCATGGGCCTGCAGGGCGTCGGTATAGCCCTCGACATCAGGCTCCACCCAGGTGACGCAGGTGGACAGCGACGCGACGATGGAGGACGCGGCGGAATCGCCGGCGGCGGCGATCTGCAGGTCGGACAGGGAGTGGCGCAGCCGGCTGCCGATCGGGTCGGGCCGGTCGATCGCCGCCTCCAGCTTGTCGAGCGCCAGCAGCAGCCGCACCCGCTTCGGATCGTCGCTGCGCATGGTGGCGGCGCTGCGATCCGGCGGTGCCGCCGATGCGGGGACGGTTGAGGGCGGGAAGGTTGAGGGCGGGGTGGGAGGGGGCAGTTGCGCCGCACCGCTTGCCGCCGGGCGCGGCGCCGCGGGCCGGGGGGAGGGCAGTCCGGCGGTGGAAGCGCCACCTTGATCGGCCGGACGCGCACTGTCGCGGCTCGGCTCCGCATTGCCGGTTCGGGCGGCGCCGTCACGGCGGTTCAGAACCGCGTCGATGCGCCGGGCCAGCGTGGCGGCTGGCACCGGCTTGGCCAGCACGGAATCGGCGCCGGCGTCCCAGGCGCTGCGCACGGTGGCGAGGTCGGCGTTGGCGGTCAGCACGATGATCGGCATGTTGGGCCGCAGGCTGCCCGGCGACTGGCGGATCCATTGGATCAGCTGCGCGCCGCCCACCGGCTCCATCACCCAGTCGGTCACCATCAGGTCGAACACCTCGCGCCGCAGGGCGTCCTTGGCCTCCTGCCCGTTGGCGACCGCGGTGATCTGGCCGACGCCCCAAAGCCCCAGCATGTCCTTCAACGCCCGCTGCAGCAGCGGATTGTCGTCGACAATCAGGATCTTGATGGGGGAGGCGGGGCGCTTCGTCATGGAGTGGTTCCGATGATGCGGCTGTGTCTGTCCCCATATCCGCCTCGCCCAGCTCCTTTTCATGGAGGGGGACGGGTAAGCGACCAATGAGACGCCCGATGCGCCGTTGGGTGGACCGGGTTATCCCCTCAGCCGTTCGAAAGGGTAGCAGGCCGGCGGCGCCACCCCTTTCGATGCGCAGCCATGGATGCGGCGCATATCAGGAAATACTGATGGCGATGGACGCGCCGCCCCCGTGATCCTATGATTCCCACCATTCTCCTATGGGAAAGGGCAGTGCGATGGATGGCGGATGCGGTGGCGGATCCTGCGGTGGCGGATCTTGCGGCGGAGGGTCATCTCGTCCGTCCGGCGGGCCGGACGACCTGAAGCACACGATGCGGATGGCGATGGTGGTGAACGGGCTGCTCGGCGCCCTGCTGCTCGCGGCCGCCAACGCGACGCAGGCGGTGTCGCTGTGGGCGGCGGCGCTGCTGGTGCTGAACCACGCCGCCGGCCATGCGGTGACCCTGGCCGGAATGGGGCGGCGACCCGACCTGCGCGCCCGGTTGTCGCTGCTGCAGGGGGTGGCGCTGGCCGTCGCCGCCGTGGCCTTGGTGGTGACGGCGGGGCGCAGCATCGCCGGCATGGCGATGCCCGACGTGCCGCTCGCCAGCCTTGCCCTGCTGCTGGCCATCGGCGTGACGGTGGCGAGCGCGACCCTGCTGTTCGCCAACCGGCGCGGCACGCTGACCCTGCGGGCGATCTGGCTGTGTTCGCGCAAGGATGTTCTGCCGCTCGCCGCCGGGCTGGTCGGTCTGGCGGCAAGCTGGCTTCTGCTGGACGGCGCGCCGGATGCGCTCGTCGGCGCCGGCGTGGCGGCGGTTCTGCTGGCCGGCGCCTGGGGGCTGCTGCGCGGCTGGATGGTGGGGGAGGGGAAGTCTGCGCCGATGCGTTAGACCGCCCCCCGACACCGCCCCCTTTACGACCGCTGCCGCAACCGCTCCAGCAATCCCTTGGTGGCGAAGCCGTCCGGGATTTCCCCGATGGACGCCTGGAACCGCCGCACCGCGTTGCGCGTGTTGGCCCCGACGATGCCGTCCGCCGCGCCCGGCTCCATGCCGAGCGCCCCAAGCCGCTGCTGCAGGTCGATGCGCTCGTCGCGGCTCAGCGCCTGTTCCTCGCGCGGCCAGCTGCCGCGGACGCCGGGCTTGCCGGTCATGCGGTCGGCCAGCAATGCCACGGCCAGCGAATAGCTGGTCGACGGGTTGTAGCGCATGATCGCGCGGAAATTGTCACGCACCAGGAAGGCCGGCCCGCGATGCCCGGCCAGCACCAGGATCGCCGCGGAACCGTCGCCGTCCAGCTCGCTTTCGTCCAGCGGACGCACGCCCAGCCGGCGCCATTCCGAAAGCGGCTTGGTGATGCTTAGCTCCGCCTGATCGTAGGGGAAGCCGTCGGGCAGCCGCACTTCCTGCCCCCAGGACTCGCCCGGCCGCCAGCCGTTGGCGAGCACGAACTTGGCGGTGGAAGCCAGCACGTCGGGCATGCTGCCCCAGATGTCGCGATGTCCGTCGCCATCCTCGTCCACCGCGTTGCGCAGGAACACGGTCGGCATGAACTGGGTCTGGCCCATGGCCCCAGCCCAGGAGCCGCTCATCCGTTCCGGCGCGATGTCGCCGGACTCGAGGATGCGCAGGGCCGCCAGCAGTTCCGAGCGGAAATAGGCGGCGCGGCGGCCTTCGAAGGCCAGCGTCGTCAGCGCGTCGATGACCGAGAAGTTGCCGGTGGACTTGCCGAAATCCGACTCCACCCCCCAGAAGGCGACCAGGATCTCCCCCGGCACGCCGGTGCGGCGGGTGATGCGGGAAAGCAACGCCGCATGCTCCTGCAGCTTCTGCCGGCCGTCCTGGACGCGCTTTTCATTCACGGCGCTGTCCAAATACTGCCACACTTGCCGGGTGAACTCGGGCTGGGCCGAGTCCAGTTCCACCACGCGGTCGGACAGCTTCACCCGCTGGAAGGCGCGGTCGAAGGTCTGCGGACGGATGCCCTGGCTCAGCGCTTCGGCACGCAGGGCCGCCAGCCATTCGGTGAAGGAGACGGACTGCTGCGCCGCCGCCGCCGCCGGGGCCGGGATGGCGGCAGCCGTCGGGGTGCCGGAGACGACCGGGGCGGTGGCGCCGGTGCTCTGGCAGCCGGCCATCAGAAGGGTGGCGAGAAGGAGGCGGGCGGGATGACGGAACGGGACTCGCATGCGCTCGACCGTGATCGGAGGGGGAACCGGGGCGTGACCCTAAGGCTCCCGGCCGCAAGGCTCAACCGACAAATGGACGCCTCCGGGGTGGAACCCCCGATTGCGGGGGCGACACGCTTGCAGGGCCGGCGGACCGGTCCATATCAAAATCCAATGCATCGCTTTCGCAATTCCCGTCCGGCGGGGCTCCACCCTTCGGGGATGGTCCCGGGAAGACCGGTTCCCGACAGGGTTGACGGGACGGGAGCGAAGTCCGGAACACCGCCTTCCTCAATCGCGTTGAACTGGAGGCGCTTCGATCCGGAAACCGCATCGATCGGGTACCGCTTCGACGAAGAGGCCGCCTTCTGTCACGGAACGCCAAGGGTGCCGTCGCCATGAAAATCGTGATCTTCGGCTTGACCAACGGGTATCGCCATGATGGCGGGCACAGATCGCGCTGGCGTGCGCTGATCCAGGCGCTGGCGATCCGCGGCCATCGCGTCGTCGCGGTCGAACGCAGCGGCCCGGATGCGCCGACGCCCTGGACCATTCCCGGCGGCGACGTGCTGTCCTACGGCGCCTGGGACGATGTCGCCGTGGAGGCGGCGGCGCAGGCCGACGATGCCGGCGTTGCACTGGTGGTGGCGCAAGGGCCGGACGCCCGCCATGCCGCCGACCTCGTCCGCCAGTCCAAGGCGCCGCGTCGTGTGCTCTACGATCCCGAAGCGGCGGTCAGCCTGACCGCGCTGGAGGCGGGGGAGAGCGTGGCCCATCTGCCGGCCGACGGGCTGGGCGGCTTCGACATGGTGCTCGCCTCCTGCGGCGGGCCGGCGCTGGACCGCTACCGCGCCAAGGCCGGTGCGGAGTCGGTGGTCCCGCTCTATCCCTGGATCGTGCCGGAGGTGGACAAGCCCGGCGACTTCAAGCGGGAGTATCTGGGCGACCTCTGCTGCATCGTCGGCGGGCCGGACGGCATCCGCGAAGGGCTGGACAATTTCTTCATCAACCCCGCCCAGCGGCTGACCCGCCGTCGCTTCGTGCTGGTCGGCGCCGATTTGCCGGACGGCGTGCCGCGCGCCTCCAACATCCTGACCTTCCCCGATCTCGACCCTGCGCAGCATGCCGACGTGCTCGCTTCGGCCAGCCTGGCGCTGACGCTGGCCCGTGACGACGAGCGCAGGATCGGCTGGTGCCCGTCCGACCGGCTGTTCCTGGCCGCCGCCTGCGGCTCCGCCATCGTCGCCGACCAGTGGGAGGGGCTGGACAGCTTCTTCGAGCCCGGCCGCGAGATCCTGGTCGCCGCCCAGACCGACGACGTCACCACGGCGATGATGCTGCCGCGCAACCACCTGACCGACCTCGGCCGCCGGGCGCGCAAGCGGGTGCTGGCCGAACACAGCGCCGAACGCCGCGTGCAGGAACTGCGCGGCATCCTCGACCTGAAGGGCGGCGGCGACGACTGACGGCGTCATGTTCAACGGGAGTGCACAAGAGCGGGGAGCGGGCTATGGTCCGCTCCCCGTTTCGTTTGCCCCAAATCAGGGAACCTGTCGCCGATGCCGACCGTCACCATCCGCCCTGCCGTCGAAGAGGACTGCTCCACCATCCTGCGCTTCGTCCGCGAACTGGCGGAGTTCGAGCGCGAGGCCGATGCGGTCAAGGCGACCGAGGAGGATTTCCGCCGCGACGGTTGGGGGCCGCAGCCGGTGTTCGAGGCGCTGATCGCCGAACTGGACGGCACGCCGGCCGGCTTCGTGCTGACCTTCCGCAACTTCTCCACCTGGGAGGGGCGGCCCGGCTTGTATGTCGAGGATCTCTACGTCACGCCGGACGCGCGGCGCTACGGCGTCGGCCGCAAGCTGCTGGCCGCGGTGGCGCAACGCGCGGTGGAGCGCGGCTACCGTCGCGTCGATCTGAGTGTCCTGGATTGGAACCCGGCGCGCGGCTTCTACGACCGGATCGGGTTCAGCCAGATGAAGGAATGGCTTCCCTACCGCCTGACCGGCGAAGCGCTGGCCAATCTCGCGGCCGAGGGTTTGGCCGGGGAGAAGTAAGGCGGGGGATCAGACGGCGCGGTTCAACGCGGACGCGCCGATGATCTCGGCATAGTCGGCGCGTTCGTTGCGCAAGTTGGCCAGTAGATCGACCAAGCTGTCGCGAACGAAAGCGTCGTCCTGCTCGACGATGGTGTCTTGGGTCAATCGAATGAACTGATCGAGAAGCGCGATATGGGCCGCAGAGGACGCGTTGATCTTCTTGGTGTTGACGGCGCCGATCATGTAAATCTCCCTTGGCCTGAGCGTTCCCGATGACTTCATAAAGCCATCGGTCCAGTTAAAGACTTCCTAACAGGACTATGCAGCAGGTGGTATCTTCGGGGGTACTTCCGATCTATGGTCGCGTCGCCTACGACCACTCCGAAGAGTTACCTCGAACGTCTGGGGTGACGCCCGATGCCCTGCAACAATGGGTCACTGCCGGATGTCCCGGCGGGTGCCATGCACTATGACAACACGCACCGCTATGTCTGGTTGCTCAGACCGCCCGAGGGAATTGGAGGGAGGGACTACCAAAGGGTGCAGTCCCGTCAACCCCGTTGGGGAACGTGTCCCCCTGAAAATGCCGGCGGCTCGATGTGATCAGGCGGCGCGGCGGGCGGTCATGCGGTCGCGTGCGTCGGCGCGTTCCAGCGCGCGGGCGACCAGATCGTCGAAAATCCCGCCGATGGGCGCATCCAGCACGGCGGCCCGCCCGGCCAGCATCGGGCCTTCCATCAGGACGGATCCTTCCTCCCCCGTGCCAAGAACGCGCCAGCCGCGGCTCTTCATCTCCGAAACGCGCGTCCGGGCAATGAAGGCGCGGATATGGTCGTGTGCCAGATCGTCCATTCTGTTCCCCTTGTCGCTGTCGCCCAATGCTGTCGCCGAAATTTGTCGATGACCGCCCGACTTGCGGCGGCTCAACCGGTCTCTCGGAAAAGGGTACGGAAGAACTGCGAACGCAACAAGAACAAATTCGGGGGTGAAGCGAGGATTTCTGCCGAGTCGCCCAAGCTCCCGCTTGGACCGCCCCGAAACGCCCCGTCAATCCGCCCCTTGCCGTCCGTGCCTTCACCGCAAAGATCAGGCGGGGCGGGAGCATTTGCAACCCGCCCCATCCGTGACCAAAAGCGGCGATCAGGAAAGGTTCGACCATGAGCGGTGTCCGCACCGAAACCGACAGCTTCGGCCCCATAGACGTTCCGGCCGACCGTTACTGGGGCGCGCAGACCCAGCGCTCGCTCCAGAATTTCCGCATCGGCGGGGAGCGCATGCCGGCCCCGCTGGTGCGTGCGCTGGGCATCCAGAAGCGCGCCGCCGCCGCCGCCAACCTGAAGCTGGGCGTGCTCGATCCCAAACTGGGCGCCGCGATCATGGAGGCGGCGGACGAGGTGATCGACGGCCGGCTGGCCGACCATTTCCCGCTGGTGGTCTGGCAGACCGGCTCCGGCACCCAGTCCAACATGAACGCCAACGAGGTGATCGCCAACCGCGCCATCGAGAAGCTCGGCGGCACCATGGGGTCGAAGACGCCGATCCACCCCAACGACCATGTCAACATGGGGCAGTCGTCCAACGACAGTTTCCCCACCGCCATGCACATCGCGGCGGCCGACGAGATCGTGCGCAGTCTGATCCCGGCGCTGGAGCATCTGCGCACGGCGCTGGATGCCAAGTCCGATGCCTTCCAGGACATCGTCAAGATCGGCCGCACCCATCTGCAGGATGCCACGCCGCTGACCCTGGGGCAGGAGTTCTCAGGCTATGCCGCCCAGGTCTCCTATGGCATCGCGCGGGTGAAGGACGCGCTGCCGCAGATCTACCGGCTGGCCCAGGGCGGCACGGCGGTCGGCACCGGCCTGAACGCCAAGCCCGGCTTCGCCGAGGCGTTCGCGGAGGAGGTGGCGGCCTTCACCGGCCTTCCCTTCGTCACCGCGGAGAACAAGTTCGAGGCGCTGGCGACCCATGATTCGCTGGTCGACGTGCATGGGCACCTGAACACGCTGGCGGTGTCGCTGATGAAGATCGCCAACGACATCCGCCTCTTGGGCTCCGGCCCGCGGTCGGGCATCGGCGAGTTGTCGCTGCCGGAAAACGAGCCCGGCTCCTCCATCATGCCCGGCAAGGTCAACCCGACCCAGTCGGAGGCGATGACGATGGTCTGCGCCCAGGTGATGGGCAACCACACCACCGTGACGGTTGCCGGCGCCACCGGACATTTCGAACTGAACGTTTTCAAGCCGGTGATCGCCTTCAACGTTCTGCAGTCGATCCGCCTGCTGGCCGATGCCGCGAACAGCTTCACCGACAATTGCGTGGTGGGAATCGAGGCCAACCGCGACCGCATCGCCAAGCTGGTGTCGGACAGCCTGATGCTGGTGACGGCGCTCAATCCCCACATCGGCTATGACAATGCGGCGAAGATCGCCAAGAAAGCCCACAAGGAAGGGACAAGTCTAAAGGAGGCCGGACGCGAACTCGGACTCCTGACGGATGAGCAATTCGATCAATGGGTTCGACCCGAACGGATGGTTGGTCCCGGTTAAGCTTGGGGTTAGGGTGGGGTGGTTCCCGGCCGTTCCGGCCTTCCTCTGACCACCCCCATCTCCCACTTGCGGTGCGTGCGTGACCATGAAGAAGCGTTCGGTCCTGATCGCCGGCCACCCCACCAGCGTCTCCCTCGAGGAGGAGTTCTGGGACGCCCTGAAATCGGTCGCCCAGGCCCGCGGTCTGTCGGTGAACGCCCTGATCGAGGAGATCGACCAGACCCGCACCGGCAATCTCTCCAGTGCCATCCGCGTCCACGTTCTGAAGGCGGTGCAGGGGCGCGGAGCCGGGGAAGGGTAAGAGAGTGGTTCGCGGACAGCCGCAATGGACAGCCGCCCGCCGCCGGCGTACACGCTTGCTGGCCGTCCGCCTCCCGACGAGACCCCGCCGCCATGCCACCCGCCGCCATGTCCGCCGCCATACCCGCCGACGTCACCACGCTCGACATCATCGCCTTCGTCTGGTTCGTCGGCTCCTGGGTCGGCTTCACCATCACCCAGGACCATCTGCTGACCGGCCGCAATGTGCTGAACCAGCATCTGCGGATCGTGCGCCGTCACTGGATCGAACGGATGCTGGAGCGTGACAACCGCATCATCGATTCGCAGCTGTTCGGCCACACCATGCACAGCTGCACCTTCTTCGCCTCCACCAACATGCTGGTGCTGGCCGGCCTGATCGGGTCCTTCGGCGCGGCGGAACGGGCGCAGCAGTTCGTCTCCGACCTGTCCTTCGCCGTCCAGACCTCGCCCCAGCTCTTCGAGATCAAGATGCTGCTGATGGTGGTGATCTTCACCTTCGGCTTCTTCAAGTTCACCTGGGCGCTGCGCCAGTACAATTACTGCTGCGCCCTGATCGGTTCGGCCCCAATGCCGCCGGTGCCGCCGGAGGACCGCAAGGTCATCGCCCAGTCGATTGGCGAGGCCTTGACCCTGGCGATCACCGCGTTGAACGGCGGTATCCGCGCCTATTACTTCGCCCTGGCCGCCCTGGTCTGGGTCATCGGCCCGATTCCCCTGATCGCGGCGTCCAGCGGCGTGGTGCTGGTCCTTACCCGCCGGCAGGCATTTTCCGCCACCGAGAAGGTAATCCGCGCGCAGACGCAATGGTTGGAGAGAAACGATTCAACCAAGATGAAATAACAATTAAAAAGCTGTCATTTCTCCCGCGTGTGCGACCAAATATCCTCTACCTGATGGCGAGTTGCAGCGTCTAAGGTCGACGCATCAAAGACGGAGCGCCGTACTTCCCGCGCGGCGCAGAGGATATGAGGGCGACGATGGACGCCGATACCGCACTGAGCATCATGGATACCCTGGACCAGGCCGAAGCGCTGCTGCGCCGCATGCACCTGCGTGACGGCTGTGCGGGCGCGAACGCGCTCGCCCATAACCGGCAACTGCTGGACGCCGCCCGCCACCGGCTGGAGCAGGTCCACAGCATCGACGGGATGGGTGACTTCGCTGGAGCGACGGCGCTCGCCTGATCCGGCCGGCCCGGCTCAGCCCTTCAGCAGCACCTTGCCGCCGCTGCGCACCTTCGACCAGTCCTTGGCGAAATAGGCGAAGTCCCGCGACGGCCGGCTGAACAGGAAGCCCTGGGCCAGCGACACCCCCAGCCCGGTCAGCAGGTCGGCGTGCACCGTCTCTTCCACCTGCTCGCCGATCAGGTCCAGCCCCAGCTGGCGGCAGACGTCGACCATCGACCGCAGCATGGCCATGTCGCGCGGGTTGCCGACGGCGCCGCGGACGAAACTGCCGTCGATCTTGGCGTAATCGGCCTGGATGCCGTACAGCGACTGGAAGCTGGTCGAACCGGCGCCGACATCGTCCAGGCAGATGCGGAACCCGCCCTCGCGCAGCTTCTGCAGCACCTCGTTCAGCTTGGCGATGTCGGTGACGACGACGGTTTCCGTCACTTCGATCAGCAGCTTCGCGGCCAGATCGCCATAAGGGGCGACGACCGACTGGAACTGCTTGAGGAAGATCGGGCTCATCAGCGTCTTGGCCGACAGGTTGATCGCCACGTCCGGCAGCTTGGGCTCCTTGCGGAATTCCTGCAGCGTGTCCAACACCGTCCGGGTCAGCAGCAGGTCGAAATCGTAGATCAGCCCGACATCCTCGGCGAATGTGATGAAGTCGGCCGGCGACTTCATCCCGTCGACACGGGTCAGCGCCTCCAGATGGTGGACGGCGCCGGTGCCGATGTCGACGATCGGCTGGTAGACGACGATGAAGTCGCGGTTGTCGATCGTCGCGCGAAGCTGGCCGATCCGTTCCACCGCGCCGGCCATCAGCCGGTTGGCGCCATCCTCCAGGCTGGAGATGGTGAACTCCCCGCCCTGCGCCGAGGCGAAGGCCTGCACCGTATAGACCAGCGCGCGGGCCGCATCCGCCGCGTCCAGCCGGTCGTCGGCCATGTCCAGCGTCCAGGACCGGATGCCGCCGGGCAGGGCGCCGCCCGCCGCCTCGATGATCTGGGCGATGTGGCCCTGCACCTCGTTCCCGTCGATGTCGGTGGTATGGACGATGCCGTACCGATCGCCGGTCAGCTGCCCGGCGCTGTCGCCGTCGGCGGAAATGCCGCGCAGATAGGCGTCGATGCCCTCGCGCACCTCCGCCGCGGCGCCTTCCGGCATCGCCTCCACCATCGCCTGCAGACCTTCGACAAGCAACAGGGTCAGCCCCTGGTCGAGCCCCTTCTCGCGGGCGGCGAGGATCCGCTCCTCCAGGATGCCGGCGAAGCCGGTCTGGTCCAGCAGTTCGCCCTGCGCGGCGGCTGCTGCACCGGCACCGTGGCGTTGCGGTGCGGTCAACAGCACGGTCAGGAAAAGCGACCCCGGACAGGAATCGAGCCGGCAACCGCCCAGCAGGGCCGGGAACTGCTGCCCGTCGAAGGCCTGGAACAGCACGCGCGACGGCTTGATCCGCGCCTTCTCCCGGATGCGGTCGAACAGGACATGGACGTATTTGCGGTCGCCGGGCGCGACCACCTCCATCAGGTTGGTGCCGACCAGACCGCCGACCTCGCCCTTGGTCAGACGGCAGCGTGCCCCTGCGGAAAACAGGATGTTGCCCTGCGCGTCCGTTTCGATCAGCAGGTCAGCGGCAGCAAAGGCAAACCCGACGAAGCGGTCGCGGTCGCGGCTCGACGCCTGACGGCGCGGCGCCGCCGGACCGGCAGCCGGCGTCACCACCGGGCCGATGGCCGGTGCTATCACCGGGGCGGAGCGTCCTGCACTGTCTTGCGCCAACGGCATCGTCATGAGGTTACAAATTGCATCAAAGTTTAGAGAGTTTCAGGATGAATGTGACCGAGAGTAACCAATATCGCCATAGGTTAGAAGAGAGTCTGTTGCCGACGACCTTCGGCTTAACAAAACGCGACAATTTGTGTCATCTATTCCGCAAATGCTAACGACCCTGCGGCGCCTTACCTTCTGCCTGTCTTCTCGAAAATTATCGTTACCGAAAACTTGACGCCATCATTCCGCTGCCGCAACGATCGCCGTTCGGAGTGCCGGTCGGGAATCGGCAGCTCCGGCGAGCGGGTTGTCGAGGGGGCGCCAGAATTCCCGCGCCCGGTGTGCCGGCTCAGGTGACTTCCACGGTTGCCGGTTGCGCTGTGGGTTTGCGCCGGCCCAGAAGCACCGCGTTGAAGCTGGCCTGTCCGGGCATTTCGACGAAGCGGTAGGTCAGGGCGGACACCCCGACCACCGTCGCCAGATAGGCGAGGGCAAGCCCATCCATCACCCAGGTCGCACCGAAGAAGATCAGCCGCGTCTCGCCGCTGTCGACCACCGACTCCACGAACATCGGCTGGCCCAGCAGCTTCTGCATTACGGCCGCAATCTTCTGG
The DNA here is from genome assembly GCF_008364795.1 of Azospirillum oryzae. Lineage (GTDB taxonomy): Bacteria > Pseudomonadota > Alphaproteobacteria > Azospirillales > Azospirillaceae > Azospirillum > Azospirillum oryzae. The sequence continues at coordinate 1,009,962 of NZ_VTTM01000002.1, forward strand.
TACAGGGCGATGACCAGCGCATGCACCATGTAGATGGAGTAGGAGCGGGCGCCCAGCCACCGGAAGGGCCGCCTCGCCAGCAGCCGCGAGAACGATCCACCCTCGAAGGCGAACACCCAGACCACCAGACCGAACAGCAGAGGCGAGGCGAAGGACAGGGCGTTGCCGCGCGCCATCGCCACGAAAACGATCACCACGGCCAGACAGGCCGCCTCGATCTGCCCCGCCATCGGCAGCCTTGACAGCCCGGCGCTGCGGGCGGCCAGGAACAGGCGGTACACGATATGCCCGGCGAAGAAGCCGTACAGGCAGCGGAAATAGCCAAGGTCGAAACTGCTGTCGATGTATTGGTCCGACCATCCCATGACGACGAAGGCGCCGGCGGCCGACAGAGCCACGGCCGACGCCGTCACTAGCCAGGGGCGGCGGGCCAGCAGGCAGACCAGGGCAAAGGTGACATAGGCGAAAAGCTCCGCGCTGATCGACCAACTCGGCATGTTCCAGGTCAGTTCGCCCTCGACGCCCAGCGAATGGACCAGGAAGAGGTTGCTGAGGATGGACGACGGCGCGAAGCGGCCGGTGAAAGCCCCGGCCTCGCCGTGAATCGCCAAGGCCTTGACGATCTCCAGCGGAATGAAGGCGACCAGGGTGACCGCATGCAGGGGCCAGACACGGCCCAACCGCCGGACAAGAAAACTCCCGGCGTCCGGGGCCGAGTTCAGGCGCCCGAGATAGGCATGGGTGATGACGAAGCCGCTAAGGACAAAGAAGAAGTCGACAAACAAATAACTGCCGCGAATGAACGGATTAAAATAGAAATTCCCTAATGCGCTAAAATGAAACAAAGCCACGAATAAGGCGCATAAACCGCGCCAGCCGTCGAGCACTGGAAAGCGCATTGGGATTCTCCAAATCCGGGTATCATCTCAGTCAGGTCATTTCGGCTGCCGATACTATGGTTGCGGCGAATTATTCCTTCGAATGGTAAGGAATATTGCGCCCAATAACCGCCAGGTGAAAGTAAATGCCAGCCATGCAGTCAAATAGTCGAAAATATGGCTTATTTCGAAGGATTGCGGCGGCTACCTCCGTCAGGTCGCCCGTGTGGAGTGTACGATTCCCAGGGTGTGCGGATGCGCCGGGTTGGCGGACGGTCATATCGCCGATCGCGCGGGACGCCGCACGGATTCGCTTCCCTGCCACCTGCTGGTTGCCGCCGGGGCGGTACGCCTCCTGCGGCCAGCGGTTGAACGTCCCCGTGATTGTGCCCGGCCGTTCCGCCCGGCATCCTTCATCCATCTCGTCGCGGCCGGAAAACCGGATGATGCCCATCCACCGGCGCAGCGCGTGCAGTGGCTGCAGATCGGCCGTGGCGAGAACGAATTCGGCCCTGACATGAAATCCTGGCACGAAAAAGGCCCCGCGACCGGTCCGGTCGCGGGGCCTTCAAGTCTTTGCGTGATCCGGACCGTCAGCGGCGCGCGAACAGCCGGTTGACGTGGCCCATCTTGCGGCCGGGCCGCGCCTCCGCCTTGCCGTACAGGTGCAGCCGGGCGCCGGGTTCGGCCAGCAGGTCGGGCCAGCGCAGCACGTCGTCGCCGATCAGGTTGGTCATCTCGGCATCCGCCACCCGCTCCACCGATCCCAGCGGCAGGCCGCAGACCGCGCGTACCAGCTGTTCGAACTGGCAGGTGGCGCAGGCGTCCATGGTCCAATGTCCGGAATTGTGCGGACGCGGCGCCATTTCGTTGACCAGCACACTGCCGTCGTCGGTGACGAACATCTCCACCGCCAGCACGCCGACCAGATCCAAAGCCTCGGCGATGCAGCGCGCGATGCGGTCGGCCTCCGCCGCGGTCCGATCCGACACCTTGTCCGCCGCGGCCGGGGCGATGGTGACGTCGAGGATGCCGTCCTTGTGGCGGTTCTCCACCGCCGGATAGGCGACCATCGTGCCGTCGGCGCCGCGGGCGACGATCACCGACACCTCGCAGGCGAAGGTGACGAAGCCCTCGACGATGCCCTCCACCCCCGGCTTGCCGCCGCCGATGCCGGCCCAGGCGGCGGCCGGATCGCTGCCGCTGTCCAGCCGCGCCTGCCCCTTGCCGTCATAACCGAGCCGCGTCGATTTCAGCACGCAGCGCGGGCCGATCTCCGCCACCGCGCGGGCGACCTCCTCGGCGCTGTTGGCCGCGCGCCAGGGTGCGGTCGCGATGCCGAGCGTGTTGACGAAGCTCTTCTCGGCGATGCGGTCCTGCGCCACCGACAGCACGTTCGGGCCGGGGTTCAGATTGGTGAAGCGGCGCAGATGCTCGGCGGTGGCGACCGGCACATTCTCCCATTCCAGAGTCACCACGTCGACCGAGCGGGCGAAGCGCTCCAGCGCCTCCAGATCATCCCAGTCCGCCACCGTCGCAGCGGCGCTGACCTGCGCCGCCGGGCTGTCGGCCGCGTCGGGAGCATAGACATGGGTCTTGTAGCCCAGCCGTGCGGCGGCAAGCGCCGTCATCCGGCCGAGCTGTCCGGCACCCAGCATGCCGATGGTGGAACCGGGGGCGAGGCGGGGCAGGGGGGCGCCGGTTGGCTTGCCGGTCATGGCGGTCGGGCTTTCTGTCTGTCAGGCGGGATCGCGTCAGGTGGGATCGTCTACGGGGGCCTCGGCCACTGCGGCGGTCTGGCGGGCGCGCCAGCCGTCCAGCGCCTCTGCCACCGCCGGATCCATCAGCGCGATGACCGAGCCGGCCAGCAGGGCGGCGTTGATGGCGCCGGCCTTGCCGATGGCCAGCGTGCCGACCGGGACGCCGCCCGGCATCTGCACGATCGACAGCAGGCTGTCCATGCCCTTCAGCGCGTGGCTTTCGACCGGAACGCCGAACACCGGCAGCGGCGTCATCGACGCGGCCATGCCCGGCAGATGGGCGGCGCCGCCGGCCCCGGCGATCACCACCTTCAGCCCGCGCGCCTTGGCGGTGGTGGCGTATTCCACCAGCCGGTGCGGAGTGCGGTGGGCGGAAACGATGCGGACCTCGTGCGGGACGCCCAGCGCCGCCAGCGTGTCGGCGGCATGCTTCATCGTCGTCCAATCGGACTGGCTGCCCATGATGATGCCGACCAGCGGCTGGGCGCCGGCAGCCGAAGGGGTGCTGTTCGGGGAGTGATCGGCGGTCACGGCCTGGCGCTTTCCTCAAGGTCCGGAAAGCGGCGCATTATAGGAAGAGTCGGGCGCCTGTCCAGAGGCGCCTCTGCGCCTCTTCCTGCGGCCAGGATGAATCCGAGCCTGCGGCTGCGACATTCCGGCCCTTCCGATGGAACATGGTTCCACCTATGGTGCCGTCATATATGGACTGGATAGACCCTGCTCATTCCCGGAACCGGACCCATCGCATGACCGACGCCGCTCCCAACGAAGACCCCAACGACGACCGGCGCAAAGAGCACCGCGACATCCGCACCGCGATGGCGGAGGAACGGATGGCCGCCGTCGGCATCGACGAGGCGACGATCGAGACGCTGGTGCGCACCTTCTACGGCAAGATCATGAAGGACGAGGAGCTTGGTCCGATCTTCGGCCGCGCCATCACCGATTGGGAGCCGCATCTGCGCAAGATGATGGATTTCTGGTCGTCCATCGCCCTGCTGACCCAGCGTTACGACGGCCGCCCGATGCCAGTCCACATCTCGCTTGGGCTGGAGCCGCCGCATTTCGAGCGCTGGCTCGGCCTGTTCCGCGAGACCGCCCACGAGGTCCTGCCGGCCGAGGGCGCCAATTTCCTGATCGGCAAGGCCGAGAACATCGCCCGCAGCTTCCAGATGGGCATCCAGTTCTTCACCGTGCCCAAGAAGGAGTGAGGGTGCTTTCCCATCAGGCAAGCCGTCATTCCCGCGAAGGCGGGAATCCAGGCTTTTCAGGTGCTTGATCGGGAAGCCTGGATCCCCGCCCTTGCGGGGACGACGTCAACAGGCCCGTTTGGTTAAGCAATGATGTCCGGCAGCAGCCGGCTCTCCAGGACCATGATCTGGTCCTTCAGCATCAGCTTGCGCTTTTTCAGCCGCTGCATCTGCAACTGGTCATAGGGCGCGCGTTCGACCAGCCGGGCGATGACGTCGTCCAGGTCGCGGTGCTCGCTGCGCAAGCTCGCCAGCTTTTCCTTCAAAATCTCTTGCTCGTTCATCGCGCCCGTTAGGAATGGCCGTTGCCCCGGGTGGATCGGGGGTGCTCTTGCGGGTGACCCGTTGGCTGGGCGGGCCGGACTATACCAGAAATCCGGCGGCACGGCACCGCCAAACCGCCGGTTCGGTCCTTTGGCCATCCGGGATATCGCCGCGGCGAGGGGATCGGCCCGATGCCTCCTTTGCGGATACCGGCAATGATTGCGGGAAACGCCTGTTCCGGTAACATGGTGGTCCATTTCAATGAACAGGCGAACGGGACGGGAAACCCTCAATGACTGCCCCAATTAAAGCCGGCAAGCGTATCGGCATCCTGACCAGCGGCGGCGATTGCGCCGGGCTGAACGCGGTCATCCGTGCGGTGGTCCACCGCGCCACCGGCTATGGCTGGCAGGTGCTGGGCATCAAGGAAGGCACCCAGGGCCTGCTCCAGCGTCCGGTGCAGTACCAGACGCTCGACCTCGGCTCCGTCGACGGGCACATGATGCGCCAGGGCGGTACCATCCTTGGCACGACCAACCGAGGCGACCCCTTCGCCTATCCGATGCCCGACGGCACGCTGAAGGACCGTTCCGACGAGATCATCGGCGGCTACCGCGAACTCGGCCTGGACGCGCTGATCGGCATCGGCGGCGACGGCAGCTTCGCCATTCTGCACAAGCTGGCGCAGAAGGGCGGCTTCCCGATGGTGGGCGTGCCTAAGACCATCGACAACGACCTGGGCAAGACAGAGGTGTCGGTCGGCTACGACACCGCCGTCGCCGTGGCGGTGGAGGCGCTGGACCGCCTGCAGCCCACCGCCGCCAGCCACCACCGCGTGATGGTTCTGGAGGTGATGGGCCGCGACGCCGGCCACATCGCGCTGGCGGCCGGCATCGCCGGCGGGGCCGACGTGATCCTGATCCCGGAAATCCCCTATTCCATCGAAAGCATCGCCACCAAGATCAAGGACGTCCGCGATTCTGGGCGCAATTTCGCCCTGGTCGTGGTGTCCGAAGCGGTGAAGACGCTGGAAGGCACCGGTGTGAAGAAGATCCTCCAGGGCGGCGAGAAGCGCTATGGCGGCATCGGCGACTATATCGGCGAGAAGATCGCCGACGCCACCGGAGCCGAGACCCGCGTCACCGTGCTCGGCCATGTCCAGCGCGGCAGCATGCCCAGCCCGCGCGACCGCCTGATCGCGTCGGCTTTCGGCGTCCATGCCGTCGACCTGATTGCGGAAGGCAAGTTCAACCGCATGGTCGCCTGGTCCAACCGCAGCGTCATCGACGTGCCGATCACCGAGGCGATCGAGCATTACTCCTGTGTCGAACTGGACGGCGCGCTGGTGAAGACCGCCCGCGGCCTGAACATCAGCTTCGGCGACTGACGGGCGCCTCATGAGCGGCGCCCCATGACAGGCTCGATGTCGGCGAACCCGTTCTGGGACTTTTCCCTGGCCGTCTACGGACGGCCGGGGGTGCCCGCCTGCTGTCTGGCCTTGCAGGACCGGCGCGGGGTGGACGTCAATGTCCTGCTGTTCGCCGCCTGGGCCGGGCTGGATTGCGGCATCCGCCTGTCCGCCGGGGACATTGCCCGCATCGACGGATCGGTGTCCGGCTGGCGCGATGAGATGGTGCGCCCACTGCGTGCCCTGCGCCGCCGCGCCAAGACGGAGGACGACGCCCTCTACCGCCGCATGAAGGCCGCGGAACTGGAGGCTGAGCGCGTCCAGCAGGACCGCCTGTTCGCCGCCGGCGGGTTCCTGCCGCAGCCGGGCGGCAGCGTGGAACTGGCCGCCGCCAACATGGCGCTGCTGGTGCCGGGCGGCGACCCGGCGCTGGACGAACTGGTCGGGGTGCTGAGTTAGACCGCCTACCTGTTCAGAATCAGCTCGTCCGGATTGCGGGTGACGTTCGACACCAGCACCGGCTTGCCCGCATAGAAGGCGCTGCAGCGCTTGCCGCTGACCAGACGGGTCAGCGCCGCTTCCCACTCGCGCCCCTTGGGGCCGATGATGCGCAGTTTCAGCTGGTCGACCAGCGGGACGACCTTGAAGGACTCGATCTCGATCGGCTCGGCGCTGGTGGTGGTGAAGACATCCTGCTTCAGCGTCAGGGTCTTGCCGTTGATCTCCAGCGTCACGTCCTGCGCCCACGGGCAGCCGTTCGACTTGGCGCCTTCGTTGGCTTGCGCGGCAGCGATCCCGGAGCCCAGCAACAGGGCGGCGGCGAGAGCGACCCGGTGGAGGCCGGATTGGCCCCGGCGGAAGCCGGATTGGCAAAGTGCCCGGATTGGGCGGGAGTTCATGATCCGCTCCTCAGGAGTGCGGCGCGGACAATAGCGATGCGTCAGCCTCATGACAATCCAGGGAAAATCCCGATTCTGTGACCGTTTGCGACGATTTCCGACCGTGCCCGGCTGGACCGGGGAGGGGATGCCGGGGCATGATCTGGGCCCCGGCAACGCGCCCGCCAACCCGCAAGAGTTCCGATGGTTACTTTGTCGCAGGCCCTGCTGATCGCCCTCGACCACCATCAGGCGGGCAGAGTGGCGGAGGCGGAGGACATCTATCGCCGAATCCTCGACGCCGATCCGGAACATGCCGATGCCATGGAACTGCTGGGCGTGCTCGCCGCCCAGACCGGCCGCCTCGGCTTGGCTGGGCGCATCCTGCGCTTTGCGGTAGCGTTGCGTCCCGACGGCGCCGGCGGCCTTTCCAACCTCGCCGGGGTGGAGCAGTCGGCCGCTGCATTGGACAATGCCGTGCGGCTCTATGGCCGGGCGTTGCGTCTCATGCCCGACCTTGCCGACGCCCACGCCAGCCGTGCCGGTGCCCTGCGCCGGCTGGGGCGAATGGAGGCGGCGCTGCTCGCCACCGCCGAGGCGCTGGCCCTGGCGCCCGGCCATGCCGACGCGCTGGCGAACCGGGCCGCCGCCCTGCTGTCGTCCGGAGACTCCTCGGCGGCCGAGCGTTGTGCCCGCCGCTCGCTCCGCCTGAACGCCCGCTCCGCCGTCGCGCACGCGACCCTGGCCGCAGCGCTCGCCGCGCAACGCCGTTGGGCGGAGGCGGAGTCCGCCGCCCGCGATTCGCTGGCGCTCGACCGAAATGCCGGCGAGGCGTGGGAGGTGCTGGGCGCCGTCCTGGCCAAGCTCGGCCGCTTCCCGGAGTCGCTTGAGAGCTTCACGGTAGCCGAACGGCTGCGGCCCGGCCCCTCGACAAATTCATCGCTGTATGCGGCCCGCGGCACCGCCCTGATCGCCATGGCCCGCCCGGCGGAGGCGGCTGCCGACTTCGAGCGCGCCCTGGCCGACCGGCCGCAGGATGCCGGCCTGCATTGGAATCTCGGCTTTGCCCGCTTGATGGCCGGCGATTACGCGCGCGGCTGGCCGGAGTTCGACTGGCGCCGCCACGACGACCGCGCCGAACCGCCCTGGCGCCGCTTCGCCCAGCCGACATGGCGCGGCGAGCCGCTGAACGGCCGGACCATCCTGCTCTATGCCGAACAGGGGTTGGGCGACACGCTGCAATTCCTGCGCTATGTCCCATTGGTGGCGGCCCGCGGCGGCCGGGTGGTTCTGGAGGTGCAGCGCCCCCTGCTGCCCCTGCTGGAGCCGATGCCGGGCGTGGAGGGGGCGGCGCAGGTCATCGCCCGCGGCGACCCGTTGCCGCCCTTCGACCTCGAATGCCCGCTGATGAGCCTGCCGCGCGCCTTCGCCACCGTCGTGGACTGCGTGCCGGCCGATATCCCCTATCTGCGTCCCGATCTTCTGCGTGTCGGCCGCTGGCGCGACCGGCTGGGGGCGCATGGCGCGATGCGCGTCGGGCTCGTCTGGGCCGGCAACCCGCGCTTTCCCGGCGACGAGGAGCGCTCACCCAGGCTGGCCGGCCTGCGCGGGCTGCTCGACGTGCCGGGCTGCCGCTTCTACGGTTTGCAGATGGGGCCGGGGCGCGCCGACCTCGCCGACGCCGTCCTGCCGGGCAGCTTCACAGACCTGGGGCCGGAGATCGGCGACTTCGCCGATACTGCGGCGATCATGGCCAACCTCGACCTCGTGGTGTCGTCCTGCACCGGGCCGGCCCATCTGGCCGGGGCGCTCGGCGTGCCGACGTGGCTGGCACTGCCCTTTTCGCCCGACTGGCGCTGGCTGACCGGCGGCGACGACAGCCCGTGGTATCCGACCGCCCGCCTGTTCCGGCAGCCGGCACCCGGCGACTGGCCGTCGGTCGCCGGGCACATGGCTGCCGAACTGGCGGCGCTGGCTCAGCGTTTCAGGCCGTTGCCGTAGCGCGAGCAGTCGTAATCGTCGGTCCCGGCCTCTGCCCGACCGCCGTTGGAGGTGTTGTAGCGCGGATCGTCGCAGCGGCCGTTGCGGGCGTAGGACGAATCGGAACTCCCCGACCCGAACAGCCCGCCGCCGCTGCCGCCGAACAGGCCGCCGCCACTGCCGCTGCTGCTGGTCTGGTTGCAGGCGGCGAGCGCCAGCGGCACGGCGGCGATGATAAGGACTCGAAGCGCGGTCTTCATGGCATTCCCTTCCCGGTTGGTGGTGGCGAAGAAAAAGCGTTCCTTCGCCTTCAACAGGGCAGGGCGCCGATAAATTCCCGCGTCTGCGCTTCGCTCGATCTTTACTCGAACGGCTGGAACAGGCGCGTGGTGGGATTGATCGCCCACATTTCGCCCGTCTGGATGTCGAACCACCAGCCATGGATGTTCAGCGTGCCTGCTTCCACTCCTTCGCGCACGAAGGGGAAGGTCATCAGGTTGTCGACAGACGCGCGGACCGCCGCCCGCTCGATCACTGCCGGGGTGTCCTGTAGCTTTTCCGCATCGGCCCGTGCCTGTTCGGAGCCTTCCGGCCCGACATAGGGGTCGAGCGCCGAACCGGCGATGGACACCCAGGGCGAAATGAAATCGTCCTCCGACTTCTGGCCTGCGCGCAGCCGGATCAGGCCCTGGATGCCGCCGCACTGGGCATGGCCCAGCACGATGATCTCCGACACCTTCAGCGACTTGACCGCGTATTCGATGGCGGCCGAGGTGCCGTGATAGGCGCCGTCGGGCTGATAGGGCGGGACGAGGTTGGCGACGTTGCGCACGACGAACAACTCGCCCGGTTCGGCGGTGGTCAGCAGGGCGGGATCGACCCGACTGTCGGAACAGCCGATCACCAGAACCTCCGGGTGCTGCCCTTCGGTCACCAGTTGCCGCATGCTGTCGGGCCGGCGTTCGTAGTAACGGGCGCGGAAGGACTTGATGCCGGCCAGAAGCTGGCGGATGGGCTCGCTCGGTTTGCTGCTGAAGGGCATGGTCGGCCTGTTCCCGTTGCTGCCGGCCGGCGGCGTTGCCGGCTCCGCGTCATGATTCATTGACAGCGGTATAACGGCATTGCGCCCGCGCACCAAGCCGCCAGTTGCGTGGTGCCGCAACAAGCCGTTCGCGGCGTTGGCCGGTCAGGCCTCCGCCGGCCGTTCGCCCCACCGCCGCAGGTTGCCGGCGTCCAGTCCGAACAGGTCCAGCACCCGCCCCACCGAATGGTCGACCAGATCGTCGATGCTCTGTGGCTTGGCATAAAAGGCGGGGACCGGCGGCGCGATCACCGCGCCCATTTCGGCCAGCGCGGTCATGGTGCGCAGATGGCCCAGATGCAGCGGCGTCTCCCGCACCATCAGCACCAGCCGTCGCCGCTCCTTCAGCGCCACGTCGGCCGCCCGCGTCAGCAGGGTGGAGGTGACGCCGCTGGCGATCTCGCTCATCGTGCGGACGGAGCAGGGAGCGACCACCATGCCCAGCGTGCGGAAGCTGCCGCTGGACACCGCTGCGCCGATGTCGGCGGCGGCATAGCTGACATCGGCCAGCGCCCGCAGCTCCGCCACCTTCATGCTGGTTTCATGCGCCAGCGTGACCTCGGCGGAGCGGTTGACGACCAGATGCGATTCGACGCCGATCCGCCGCAGCGTCTGCAGCATGCGGATGCCATAGATCACCCCCGACGCGCCGCTGATGCCGACGACGAGCCGGGGCGGAGAGCTGGTGGGATCATCGGTCATGGCGGGCTTCTATGCTCTCATCAAGCGGCATTCCCTCTCCCGGGGCTCTCAGCGGATCTTCGATCCGTCTGACGCCGTCAGCACAAACGAAGTTTGTGCGAGAGGCGGGAGAGGGATACTCACCCTCAGTGCGCGTCTTCCTGTTCGGAATAGCGGTCGTCGTCGCGGTTCTCGCCATAGAAGTCCTCGGCGGCTTCCTCCGGCGGGCGGGGCACGCCACCGCGGCGGATGGCCAGCGCCAGTGCTTCTTCCAGTTCGCGCTGCGAGCAGAGGCCCAGCATCACCGGGCCGCGCGGCTTGATGTTGGCGACGTTCCAGTGGGTGCGGTCGCGCACCGCGGCGATGGTCGGCTTGGTGGTGCCGATCAGGCGGCAGATCTGGGCGTCCGACAGCTCCGGATGGTGCTTCAGCAACCAGGCGATGGCGTCGGGCTTGTCGCCGCGCTTGGTGATCGGGGTATAGCGCGGGCCCTTGGACCGGGAAGCGACCTGCGGCAGGTCGGCGACCAGAAGCTTCAGGCGCAGATCCTGATTCTTCTCGCAGCGTTCGATTTCCTGCTTGGTCAGCTGGCCGTTGGCGATGGGGTCCAGCCCCACCATGCCGACCGCGACCTCGCCGTCGGCGATGGCCTGGACTTCCAGCGAATGCATGCCGCAGAAGGCGGCGATCTGCTCGAAGGACAAGGACGTGTTCTCGACCAGCCAGACGGCTGTCGCTTTCGGCATCAAGGGCAGTGCCATCATCCCTCCTGACAAACTCTTCACCGGTCGCACCCGCTGGCGGGTGGTGCGGCCGGTCGTTCGAACTGGTTATGCGGTGCGGGGGCGGCTTCGCGACCCCGGGGCGGCCGCCCCATTCTCGTCACCACGATATAGGGCGAATACCGGTCCGCGTAAGCATGCTTGCGCAGGCGCACCGGGAAATCCCGGCCGCCCGCTCGCCTCTGCTAACCTGTCTTGCCGGTCGATGGCAAGCCCGACGGCGCGGATGTGACGAAGAAAAGCGCAAAATCAGGCGGCGTCCGGCCCGACCGTCAGCACGATCTTGCCGATATGCGCGCTGCTTTCCATCAGCCGGTGCGCCTCGTCCGCCTGTTCCAGTGGGAATGTGCTGTGAATCTGCGGCCTGATGCCGCCGGACTCCAGCAGCGGCCAGACATGCTCGCGGAGCGCCGCGGCGATGCGGCCCTTCTCCGCCACCGGTCGGGCGCGCAGGGTCGATCCGGTCAGGGTCAGCCGCTTGGTCATCACCGGGGCCATGTTCAGCGACACCTTCGCCCCCTGCAGGAAGGCGATGGAAACGTGGCGGCCGTCCACCGCCATGATGTCGATGTCGCGGGCGATGTAATCGCCGCCGACCATGTCGAGCACGACGTCGACGCCGCGCCCGCCGGTCGCCTCGCGGATCACCGCGACGAAATCCTCGGTCTTGTAGTTGATGGCGCGGTCGGCCCCCAGTTCCTCGCAGGCGCGGCACTTGTCGTCGCTGCCGGCGGTGGTGAACACCGTGGCGCCGAAGGCCTTGGCCAGCTGGATGGCGGTGGTGCCGATGCCGCTCGACCCGCCATGGATCAGCAGGGTCTCGCCGCGCTTCAGCGCGCCGCGCTCGAACACGTTGGTCCAGACGGTGAAGAAGGTCTCCGGCACCGCCGCCGCCTCGACCATCGACAGCGGGGCGGGGACGGGCAGGGCCTGCACCGCCGGCACCACGCAATATTCGGCATAGCCGCCGCCGGCCACCAGCGCGCAGACCTTGTCGCCGCTGGCCCAGTTCTCCACCCCCTCGCCGATGGCGATCACCGTGCCGGACAGCTCCAGCCCAGGAAGGTCGGACGCGCCCGGCGGCGGGTCGTAGCGGCCCTGGCGTTGCAGTGTATCGGGGCGGTTCACCCCGGCGGCGGCGACCTCCACCAGGATCTCGCCGGGACCGGGCACCGGCGCCGGGCGGCGGGTCGGGCGCAGCACCTCCGGTCCTCCGGGCTGGGTGATCTCGACGCATCGCATGCTGTCGGGCAGGCTCAAGCCCATGGCGGTCGTCCCTTCCATTTTTGTCTGTCCGTTCCGGCGCCTGACGGCACCGGCACGTTGGCATTGTCCGGTGCGAAAGGTAGATTTGCCGGACCGGCCTGACAAGGCGAACCACGCGGCAGGGGAGGGACCCACAGCATGGCCATCGACGACCGTTTCGAGGATCTGGAGCCGCGCAAGGCCAAGCCGGCGCCCAAGGACCTGACCGTGATGGGCGTGGCCGAGATCGAGGCCTACATCGCCACGCTGGAGGCGGAGATCGACCGCGCCCGCGCCGCCATTGCCGCCAAACAGGCGCAGAAATCGGCGGCGGAAGCGTTCTTCAGGAAGGGCTGAGGCGCCAAAGGAAAAGGCCCTTCCCGCCGGGGGGAAGGGCCTTGAATTCCAAGTGTCTGTCTTACCGCCCGATGCCGACCAGATCGCGGTAGCAGTGCCACGACGCGTGCCCGATCACCGGCAGGGCGATCGCCAGCCCGAGAAAGGCGGTGACCATCCCGGCGCTCATGAACAGGGCGATCAGGAAGGCCCAGGCGATCATCGGCTTGATGTTGGCGCGCACCACGGCGATGCTGGTCGCCATGGCGGTGAAGACGTCGGTCTCGCGGTCCAGCAGCATCGGCACCGACACCACGGCGATGGAGAACACCGCAGTGGCGATTATTCCGCCGAACACGGTCCCGGTCAGCAGGAACGGAATGGTCTCCGCCGAGAAGAAGATGCGGTCGACCAACTGGTCCAGCGCCGGCGGCTCGCCGGAGAAGAACAGCGCGAAGATCAGGAAGGCGACGCGGATCCAGGCCAGCATCGCCAGCATCAGCACCAGACCGACTCCGGCGATCTGCACCCCGTTGCGGCGATAGGCCGCCACCACCTTGCCGAAGGTCGGCCGTTCCCCCAGCTCCAGCAGGCGGCTGGTCTCGTACAGCCCGACCGCGAACAGCGGACCGACCAGCATGAAGCCCGCCGCCATCGGCAGCAGGAGATATTCCATGTCCAGCATCGCCAGTCCGACCACCAGGACCAGGCTGGAGATCACCGCCAGCGCGCCATAGGCGAAGCTGATTGCCGGTGCCGCCATCATGTCCTGCCAAGCCGACGACAGCCAAACCCACGGACGGTCAATCTCGACCGTCCGGATCGGCGGCAGCCAAGCGGGAGTATGGCCGGGGGTGTGCGTCTGTGGCGATTGAACCGATCCGCGAAACGACGTCATGTCGACCATGTTGACGGCCCTCCCCATGAACCAAGGACAGCGCCCGCCGGCGCTCATGGAGGCACTCTCACACAGTCGCTCTGATAGTCGCAATAGGGAACTATCGGCATACCAAATAGTAACAAATCAGCTGAGGTTATTCCGACTCCCAAGCTTGGTCTTTCCCGTCCTTTCGGTCGATGCCGTCACTCCTCGCCGTCAAGCTTATGTCCGTCCAAAGTCTGAGTTCTCCGCTCGGCTTCCTTGCGGTCGCGTTCCTTCTCCGCTTTGGTGCGGCCGAATCGGGCCCGATTCGCCTCGGCTTCCTTGGTGCGCTCGGCCTTGTCGCGGGTCTTGCGGAAACGATTGAGGTTGACCACGTCGCCCATGGCACGGTCTCCGGTGGCTGATTTCAATGGTTCGGGCGCCGCGCGGCCGGTCGGGGCGCTCGGCGGGCGGGAATTTTCGCGGAAAAAATTCGGGCCGGCCCCGACTTGGCCGTGGGATTGCCCAAATTGCTTGTTTCTTCTGCGGGCGCTAGCTTACCGAAGGACGGCGCGCACCGGAAGCGAACGGTGCGGCGGGTGGGGGAACGAGTCTTTGTATCGACGTGGCAAAGGGGCGCGGCCGACGACAAGGCCGGTCGCAGGGAAGGCGGAAACCCGGTGAAGAAGATCCTGATCGCTGCACTGGCCGGACTGGCGGTTCTGGCCGGCCTGCTGTTGGCGGCGCCTAGCCTTATCGACTGGAACGCCTACAAGGGCGCCATCGCCGAGCGGGTGTCGCAGGCGACCGGCCGGCAGGTGGAGTTGCATGGCGACGTCGGCTTCACGCTGCTGCCGTCGCCGGCCCTGACCGTGCGCGATGCCCGGCTCGCCAATGCCGCCGGAGCCGCCGAACCCGACATGGTGCGCCTGAAGAAGCTGGATGCCCGGGTGGCGCTCGGTCCCCTGCTGGGCGGGCGCATCCAGGTTGAGAGCATCGCGCTGGTCGAGCCCACCTTCGTGGTGGAGGTGCTGAAGGACGGCCGCATCAACTGGGACCTGTCCACCGCCGGCACCCGCGCCGGCGACGGTCTGGGCGCCGCCGAGGGGCTGGTCTCCGCCGTCAGCTTTGATCAGGTGATGATCGACAACGGCACCATCATCTACCGCGACGACCGCAACGGCCGGACCGAGACGGTCGAGAAGCTGAACGCCCGCATCGCCGCCGGCAGCCTGAACGGCCCCTTCCAGCTTCAGGGCGATTTCCGCCTGCGCGGCCTGTCCCTGCATGGCGAGGCGACCGCCGGCCGCTTCACCGAAGGGGCGGCGGTGCCGGTGCGCGCCACCCTGTCGATGCCCCACACCGACGCGACCCTGCGCTTCGCCGGCATCCTGACCGGCGGCGGGGCCGGCGGCGGGTCCAAGGTGCAGGGCGACCTGCGCGCCGAGGGCAGCGACTTTGCCAAGCTGGTGGACGCCCCCGCCTCCGGCTGGGCTCCCGCCGCGCTGAGCCAGTCCTTCGGCCTGCGCGCGACGGTGGAGGCGGGGACCAGCCTTGCCACCTTCTCGGGCCTGGAAGCGCAACTGGGCGACACGCGGGCCACCGGCAACGCCACGCTTCGCGCCGGCGACCCGGCCAAGCGCGAGATTCCGCGCACCGAACTGACCCTCGCCGTCAACCGGCTGGACCTGGATGCCTGGCTGGCCCAGGGCGGGCGCAACGGCACCGCGGCCGGCGGCGGCAGCGGCCGGGGCACCCCCGCTCCCGCCGCCGGCGCCACGGGCGCCACGGGTGACAAGGCGCCGTTTCCGTCCTTCGCGCTGCCGACCGGCGTGGAGGCGAAGTTGGACGTCGCCATCGACGCCATCGGCTACAACCGCGGCGTGGTTCGCCAGGGCCGGGTCGAGGCAAGCCTGTCCGCCGGGCGGCTCAACATCGACCGGGTCAGCGCGCTGCTGCCCGGCGGTTCCGACTTCGTCGCGGCGGGCGAGGTGACGACGCCGGGCGGGCAGCCGACGCTCGACCTGCGGATGGAGGCGAATGCCGACAACCTGCGCGCCCTGCTGGAGTGGGCGAAGCTCGATCCGCGCGGCGTCCCGGCCGACCGGCTGCGCCGCGCCTCGCTGTCGGCCCGGCTGCAGGGCCATGCCGACCGCTTCGAACTGTCGGGCCTGGATTTCCGCTTCGACAGCAGCCGGCTCAGCGGCGCCGTCGCCTATGTCGACCGCGGCCGGCCGGCCTTCGGCGCGCGGCTGGAGCTGGACCGCCTGAACCTGGACGGCTATCTGCCGGCCGATCCCGCCCCCACGCAGCCCACACCCCAAACCCAGCCCGCTCCGCGCCCCACCGCATCCGACAGCGGCCAGACCCCGCAGCGGCTGCTCGGCCTTGCCGACGCCAACCTCGATCTGCGGGTCGGCCAGCTGACGGTCGGCGGCCTGCCGGTCCAGGGGATTCATCTCGACGCCACGGTCGCGTCCGGCGCGCTGACGGTGCGCGAGGCCAAGGTGGACGACGTCGCCGGCCTGCAGGCGCGGATCGACGGGCAGGTCGCCAGCCTGATCCCGCTGCGCGGCGTCAACCTCGCCCTGGCGGCGCAGGCGCAGTCGCTCGGAGGCCTGCCCAGCGCCGTGTCCTGGCCACCCGGCCTGCCGGTGCCGGAACGCCTGGGCGCGGTCAGCGTCAAGGCACGGCTGGCCGGCGACGGCGAGCGGCTGGCGGTGGAGGCTTCGGCCGGCATGCTCGGCGGCACGGTCGACGCCGGCGGCGCCCTGCTCGGCCTCGACCGCAAGCCCGAAGCCGACCTGAAGCTGCGCGTCACCCATCAGGAGATGGGACGCATCGCCGCCCTGTTCACCGACAGCGGCCTTGCCCGCGCCTATGGCCCGCTGGACCTCTATGGCGAGCTGTCGGGCAATGCGGCATCCCCCGTCCTGAAGAACCTCCAGGGGCTGGTCGCCGGCATCCCCGTGCGCGGCAAGCTGACCCTCGACCGCAAGTCGGAGCGGACCGTCTTCCAGGCCGACATCCAGACCGGCGACCTCGATCTCGACCGGCTGCGCAATGCGCCGCTGGTCGGCGACGGCGCCGGCCGCTCCACGACCGCCGCCGCCGATCCCGCCGACCTGCCGCCCGCCGACCCGTTTTCGGACCTCGGCTGGATGCGGTCGCTGGACGGGCGGCTCGCCCTGACCTCCACCTCCCTGACGGTGGCTGGGCAGCGCATCGTCCAGCCGGCGCTGCGCGCGACCCTGGACAACGGCATCGCGACCCTGGAGCAGCTGGACGGCGAATGGCAGGGTGGGCAGATTGGCCTCAGCGGCCGGCTCGCCGCCGCGCCGGGGCAGGCGCCGAAGCTCGACGCCGACCTCACCGTCATCAAGGCCGACATGGGCGGCGCGCTGTCCGGCTTCGCCGGGCTTGGCCTCAGCGGCGGCACCGTCGATCTCGACGTGACCCTTTCGGGCAGCGGCCGTGGCGACGCGTTGCTGCGCAGCCTGACCGGCCGGGGCCGGGCGGTGGCGTCGGGCGGCGTGCTGCGCGGCGTCGACCTCGCAGCATTGCGCAGCCGTCTCGCCGGGGCCGAGCGCACGCAGGAGGTGCTGGGCGCCGTCGCCGGCGCGCTGCAGGGCGGCGAGACCAAGCTGGACCGGCTGGACGCCCGCTTCGCCATCGACAGGGGAGTGATCCGCACCGAGGACGCCCGCCTGACCACCGCGCCGGCGGACGGCACGCTGACCGGCACGGTCTCCCTTCCCGACGAACGGGTGGATCTGGGACTGGCGCTGGCGGTGAAGGCGGACGGCGATCTGCCGCCGCTGACGCTGCGCATGGCAGGTCCCTGGTCCGCGCCGAACCAGACGCTGGACCTGAAGGCCCTGCGTGACCACTTCAACGCAGCCGCGCCCGGCAAATAAGGCCCGACCGAAACCACGTCCCATCCACACGGGCCCACCTACGGGCCACGGGCGTTCCAAGGGCGTTGAAGTCGCGGCGTGTGGCGTCCATAATGAACGAACGGTAACCGGAAGTCAGAGCGATGCAGGTGGACAACAGGATTTTGGACGACCTCGCCCGTGTGGCAGGTGGCGCGCTCGGCGCCTTCTCGTCCTTGCGCGAAGAGGCCGAAGGCCAACTGCGGGCCCAGCTCGAACGGGTTCTGTCACGGATGGACGTCGTCAGCCGCGAGGAGTACGAGGCTGTCCGCGCAATGGCTGCCAAGGCCCGCGAGGAGCAGGAGGCGATGGCCGAGCGGCTTGCCGCGCTGGAGGCCACCGTTGCATCGCTGAGCGCCGCGAAGGCACCGCAGCCGGTCTCGGCCGGTTCCGAGCCCACCGCCGCAGGCGAGGACAAGCCCGACACCACGGCCTCCCCGGCACCCTGAGCGATAGCGCCGCCGCACCTACAGGGACCCTTCCTCCCGTCGACACGCGCGGTCATCCCGCGGCGCGTGTCGACGGGAGGGGCGGTCTGCGGCAGCGCCAAGACCGGCCTCGGCCCAGCCCGCCTTTTCATCATCTTCGGGGTATTGCCCCGGACCGCGCGCCAACGCCGGCGCGTCGCTTCGGTCCGGGTGAACGGTACCGCCCATAGCGCCTTCACAGGAGGACGCGCACATGTCGGCAGTCGCCGTAGAGACCACCACTTCCGCCCACAATCCGCTCGACGTGGTCGAGGAGATCGTCACCGCCAACGAATGGCCCTTCGACCGCGCCACCGAGGACGAGCTGGTCGTCGAGATCGGCGGGCGCTGGTGCGATTACCGGCTTTATTTCGTCTGGCAGCCGGACGTCAGCGCGATGCAGTTCTCCTGCCAGTTCGACATGAAGGTCCAGGCCGCCCGCCGCACCGCCGTCGCCGAACTGCTGGCCGAGGTCAACGGCCGGATGTGGCTCGGCCATTTCGACGTCTGCTCCGAGGAGCACACGCCGATGTTCCGCCAGACCATGCTGCTGCGGGGTTCGCGCGGCGCCGCGGTGGAACAGCTCGAGGATCTGGTGGAGATCGCCCTGTCGGAGTGCGAGCGCTTCTATCCCGCGTTCCAGTTCGTGATCTGGGGAGGGAAATCGGCGCCGGAGGCGGTGTCCGCCGCCATTCTCGACACCATGGGCGAAGCGTAAAAGACAAGAAGCCTGAGCGAGGGGAGAGGTCACGGTCATGACGGCGGAATCGGGTGCGTCGCTGCTGCTGGTCGGTTGCGGGAAGATGGGCGGGGCGATGCTGGACGGTTGGCTAGCCGCCGGGACCGCGTCGCGCGTCGTGGTGGTCGACCGCGCCGGCCTGCCGCAGTCGGTGGCGGGCGACGCCCGCGTCACCCCGGCAACCGGTGCCGACTCCCTGCCGGACGGCTTCGTACCCGACGTGATCGTCCTGGCGGTCAAGCCGCAGGTGATGGAGGACGCGCTGCCGTCCTACCGCGCCCTGGTCCGCCCCGGCACCGTCTTCCTGTCGATCGCCGCCGGCAAGACCATCGCTTATTTCGAGCGTCTGCTGGGGGAGGGGGCGGTCGTCGTCCGCTCCATGCCCAACACGCCGGCCGCCATCGGTCGCGGCATGACCGTCGCCGTTCCGAACTCCCGTGTCAGCGCCGCCCAGCGCGATCTGTCCGACCGCCTGCTGCGCGCAGTCGGCGACGTCGCGTGGGTGGATGACGAGGGGCTTCTCGACCCCGTCACCGCCGTGTCCGGCAGCGGACCGGCCTATGTCTTCTTCCTGGTCGAGGCGATGGCCAAGGCCGGCGAGGCCGCCGGTCTGCCCGCCGGTCTGGCGATGCGGCTGGCCCGCGCCACCGTGTCGGGGGCCGGCGCCCTGCTCGACGCTTCGCCCCAGCAGGAGGCCGCCGACCTGCGCAAGGCGGTGACCAGCCCCAACGGCACCACGCAGGCCGCCCTTGAGGTGCTGATGGCCGATGACGGTTTGCAGCCGGTGATGACCGCCGCCATCGCCGCCGCCACCCGGCGGTCGCGCGAGCTGGCCGGTTGAGAGGGTGCCGCCATGACCACCCTCAGCCCCTCCGCCGCCCGCGTCCAGGCACTGCTGGACTGCATCGGCCTCGGCCATCGTGTGATCGAGCATGAAGGCAGCACCCGCACCTCTGAGGACGCCGCCAATTCCGTCGGCTGCGAGGTGGCGCAGATCGCCAAATCGCTGATCTTCCGCACCAAGGAGACCGGCCGTCCGGTCCTGGTCGTCGCCAGCGGCGCCAATCGGGTGGACGAGAAGGCGGTCGGCCGTCTGATCGGCGAGAAGATCGAGCGCGCCGACCCGGAGTTCGTGCGCGAGTCGACCGGCTTCGCCATCGGCGGCGTTCCGCCCATCGGTCATGCCGTCCCGCCTCTGGTGCTGATCGACGACGACCTGCTGCGGCTGGAAACCATCTGGGCCGCCGCCGGCACCCCCAACGCCGTCTTCCGCCTGACCCCCGCCGATCTGGTCAGCATGACCGGCGGCCGGGTGGAGACCGTGCGCAAGGCATAACTGAAGGGGTGGACGGGTGACGTTCGCCCGTCCGCACACCACCTTATCAGGCGATCCCTGTCGCCTGGAGGTGGTGCCATGTCCGACATGTCGTCCGACAAGCCTGAAGACAACAGCTTCCGCTCAGACCCCGCCCGGGATTTTGCGGACCCCGACGCCCTTGACCGTGCCGTGGCATCGGCGGCGATGGGGCTGGCGGCCGAGAAAGGCTGGCGCCACGTCAGCCTGCTGGAGGTCGCGCACACCGCCGGCATCCCGCTGTCGCGCTTCCATCACCGCTATCGTGGGCGCGCCGACCTGCTGGCGGCGGTGTCGCGGGTTGCCGATGAAACCGTCCTTGCCGGCGATATCGCCGCCGATCCGACCGAATCGGCGCGCGACCGGCTGTTCGACGTGATGATGCGCCGCTTCGACGCTCTGCGCCCCTTCCGCGACGGTCTGCGGTCGGTGGTGCGCGACCTGCCGGCCGATCCCGCGACGGCGCTGGCCTTCTCCTGCGCCTTCGGCCGTTCCATGGCCTGGATGCTGCGCGCCGCCGGGATCGACCCGGACCAGCGCGGCGGCGCGGCACTGGTCGCCGGCCTCGGAACCGTCCATGCGCGGGTGATGCGTGTGTTCCTGAACGACGACACCGCCGACCTGTCGCGCACCATGGCGGCGCTGGACAACGCGCTGCGCGGGGCGGAGCGCTGGGGCGCGACCTTCTGCCGCTGGACCAAGCGGCGCGGTCCGCTGCACCGGTCGTCGGGAACAGAGTCCATGTCGTCAGGCATTTAGCGACGTGCTGGAGTTCCGCGGCGGGGGCTTTCTCCCGCCAAGGTTATGCTGCGGCGCAAAAAACCGCATTGACTAACTTTTCGGCACTCTGCATAGTCGGCATCTGTAATGTTGCGACGCAACATGTCCGTATACAGATGCGGGCAGCAAACACCGATACTGGGACGAGAAACATGGCCAAGATCAGCGGTAACCCTTTCCTCGAATTCGATCCGTCCAAGCTGATGGGCGACCTGAAGGTGCCGGGCGTGGACGTCGAGTCCATCATCGCCAGCCAGCGCCGCAACATCGAGGCGGTGACCGCTGCCAACCAGCTGGCCTTCGAAGGCTTCCAGGCCATCGTCCGTCGTCAGGCCGAGGTGCTGCGCACCGTCGCCGAGGACGTGAACCGCGCCGTCGGTGAACTGACCGCCGCCGGCACCCCGGAAGAGAAGGCCGCCAAGCAGGCCGATCTGGTCAAGACCGCCTTCGAGAAGTCGCTGGCCAACATCCGCGAGCTGAGCGAGATGATCGCCAAGTCGAACACCGAGGCCGCCGAGATCCTGACCAAGCGCGTGTCGGACAGCCTGGACGAGGTCAAGGCCGCCATCGCCAAGGCGAAGTCCTGATCCACTCCGGTCCGCCGGAAATCAGCGAAGAGGGGTCGCCGTCGGCGGCCCCTTTTTCGTTTGTGCCTGACGGTCCGGACGCGCCTTCCCGGTTCCGATGCCGGTGTCGCCGCGCTACGCTGGCGTCGATCGCAAGAACCGCATCGGACCCGCCATGACCATTTCTTACGACGACTTCGCCAAGGTCGACATCCGCGTCGGCACCATCCGCGTCGTCGATGCCTTTCCGGAGGCGCGCAAGCCGGCATACAAGCTGACCATCGATTTCGGCGGCGAGATCGGTACCAAGCGCAGTTCCGCCCAGATCACCAGCCACTACGCCGCCGAGGCGCTGGTCGGCCGTCAGGTGTTGGCGGTGGTGAATTTCCCGCCCAAGCGCATCGGTCCCTTCACCAGCGAGGTTCTGTGCCTGGGCCTGCCCGACGCCGAGGGCGCCGTGGTGCTGGTCGGCCCGGATCATGCGGTTCCTGACGGCGCGCGGCTGTTCTGATTTCGTCCGTTTTGCTGGGACGGCATGAAAGATTCGGTCATGCCGCACCTACGAAAAAATCACCCCGAGGTTGAATTCATGCGGCTCTCATAAGGCGACAAGTTGCCGCAGGGTTCGTATGTATTTTAAATGAATGCAGTCTAAACCGGGATGGCATAGTGCGGCGCGACTGCGACTTCGCACCTGCAACATGTCTCCTGGTGGATGGCACTCATGGACGCCCTTCGCGCCTTCGTCGGCCGGCTTTCGATCTCCACGAAAGTCACGGTGTTGAACCTCTTCGGCATGCTGGTTCTCAGCACGGCCATCCTGTTCGCGATCGGTCAGGTGATCGTGCGCGACCTCGAACGGCAGGCCATCGAGATGCAGCGGCTCAGCATGGACATCGCCTGGTCGTCGCTGCAGGAGCGCGGCGGCCAGTTCTCCGTTGCCGACGGCAAGCTGCTGCTGGACGGGGTCGTGATGAACGACAACAACCTCGTGGTCGACAAGATCAAGCGCATCACCGGGGGTACCGCCACCCTGTTCCTGGGCGACCGCCGCATCGCCACCAACGTCGCCAAGCCGGACGGCACGCGCGCCGTCGGCACCACGCTGGCACAGGGTCCGGCCTATGAGGCGGTGCTACGCCAGGGCGTTCCCTTCCGCGGCATGGTCGATATCCTGGGCGAGCCCTATTACGCCGCCTATGATCCGATCAAGGACGCTGCCGGCAAACCGGTCGGCATCCTCTATGTCGGCATCAAGAAGGCGGAGGTGTTCAAGACCTTCGACGACAGCATGCGCTTCGCCACCATGCTGGTGGTGATCTGCGCCCTGGTTCTGGCGGTGCCGGGCTATCTGGTGT
Organism: Azospirillum oryzae; assembly: GCF_008364795.1. GTDB lineage: Bacteria > Pseudomonadota > Alphaproteobacteria > Azospirillales > Azospirillaceae > Azospirillum > Azospirillum oryzae. The sequence goes on from NZ_VTTM01000002.1 coordinate 1,032,566, forward strand.
CGCGTTGGCTGCTGCGTCCGCTGGGCCAGCTCAGCCAGGTGATGACCGCGCTGTCCTCCGGCGATCTGTCGGCGAGCGTCGCCGGCGTGAACCGCCTGGACGAGATCGGCGCGATGTCGCGCTCCGTCCTCGTCTTCCGCGACGGCATGGCCGAGGCGGAGCGCCTGCGCGCCGAGCAGGAGCATCAGCGCATCCAGGGCGAGGCGCAGAAGCGCAAGGCGCTGCAGTCGATGGCCGACACGGTGGAACTGGAAAGCCGCAGCGCCGTCGAACGCGTCGCCGCACGCACGCAGGAGATGGACCGCAATGCCGGCGCCATGGCGACATCGGCCGGGCTGGTCGGCTCAAACGCCCAGAACGTCGCCGCCGCTGCGGCCCAGGCGCTCAGCAACGCCCAGGCGGTGGCCTCCGCCGCCGAGCAGCTCTCGGCATCCATCGAGGAGATCGGCAATCAGGTCGGCCATGCCGCCGGGGTCACCCGCGCCGCCGTCGCCGCCAGCAACCGGACCGAGACCACCATCGAATCGCTGTCCTCGGCGGTCAGCCGCATCGGCGACGTGGCGGAACTGATCCAGGGCATCGCCGCCCAGACCAACCTGCTTGCCCTGAACGCCACCATCGAGGCGGCGCGGGCTGGGGAGGCGGGGAAAGGCTTCGCCGTCGTCGCCGGCGAGGTGAAGAACCTCGCCAACCAGACCTCGCGCTCGACCGAGGAGATCTCGCGCCTGATCGCCGAAATCCAGGCGGTCACCGCCCGCAGCGTTGAGGAGGTGCGCGACATCAGCCGCACCATCGGCGAGATCGACGCCATTTCCGGCACCGTCGCCGCCGCGGTGGAACAGCAGGCGTCGGCGACCCAGGAGATCTCGCGCAATGTCGGCCAGACCGCCGGCGCGGCCACCGATGTCTCCATCCGCATCGACGAGGTGTCGCGCGAGGCCAAGGTGACGGAGGAGCGCGCCGACATGCTGCGCGCCGGGGCGTCGGAAGTGACCCACAGCATCGACGAACTGATGCATGTGCTGGTGCGCGCCGTGCGCACGGCGACCGACGATGTGGATCGCCGCAGCGTGCCGCGCTATCGCGTCGAGGCACCCTGCATCGTGGAGGGGGCGGAGGGTCGGCTGACGGTGCGGCTGCTGGACATTTCGCGCCATGGCGCGGCGCTGGACGAGGCCGACGCCGTCGGCACCTGCGGCACCCTGCTGTTCGACAGCCTGGGCGTGGCGCTGCCCTTCGACGCCTTCAATCGGGAAGAGGGAGTGGTGCGCGTCCGCTTCCGGCTGGCCGAGATCGACCGTCAGGCCTTCGATACCCGCTTCGATCGGTTCGAAGAGGCGATGGCCGGGCGCCGCCTGGCTGGCTGATCCAGGTTTGCCGGATCAGAACTGGCTGGGCGGCAATGCCGGACCGCGCGATGTGCCGACGGGCGGGCTAGGGCAGCCCCTTAGACCCCGGCCCGGCGGACGGCGGCGGCGTGGACTGGCGGCGGCGTAATGCCGGTCCGCGCCTGTTCCAGGGCTCCCTGCTGCCGGGCGGCGAAGACGCCGGCCTCCGTCCGGTTGCGGAAATGCAGCTTGGACAGAACGCTGCGCACCATCGACTTGATGACCGCTTCCGACAGGTCCAACGCGTTGGCGATGGTGCGGTTGTTCATGCCCTCGCCCAGCAGGCGCAGCGTCTCGAATTCCGGATCGGACAGGCGTGGCAGAAGCGTCAGCCGGATCTCGTCGACGCCAAGGCGTGACAGGAACTGCTTGGGCATCAGGCAATGGCCTTCCAGCCCCAGATCCAGCAGCTCGTTGATGCGGTCGACGTTCAGATCCTCGAACACCCACGCGTCGGCGAAGGCCAGGATATGGGCGGCGTCCAGCAGCTCACGCGAAGACAGCACGACGACGATCCGCGAGCGGCGGGACAGCCGCAGATAGACCATCGGTTCGTTCTCGCGCAACGCGGTGAACTGCTGCAGCCCGATCAGGATCGCATCCGGCGTCAGCGCGCTCTGGGTCAGTTCTCCGATGTCGTGCAGAACCGTGACCCGGTGACGACCGCCACGGTCCAGTTGCTGCACCACGTTCTCGGTCAGCGCGTTGTTGTCGAGAATCAGGCAGACATGCATGGGAGTCACCGCGTTGCGGGTCTGGTGAGATGCTTTCTCATGGGCGTACTCATGGTGTGTGTGCATGGGTCAGCTCTATCTGGAGGAGGCATCCACGGCCGGCCCGGCTCAGGGCATTGCCGCCTGCGTCTAAGGGTTGAAGAGGAACCGGCCGGTTGGCCCAGGCACGTCATCATAAAACTCACGTCATCCGGAAAATTATTGTGGGCATCGAAGTATTTCCGCGCGGACTGCAAACTCCCCCTTCATCGGGATCGGGGAAGTCCTGTTCGCACCGCGTGATTTAGAAATGAACCGGGCTCCGCGTAAATCAGGCGATGGATGATCAGCCAAGATCGCCTATCGTCTCCTTGTTGGTCGCCTCAGGTTTCGAAACGGTAACACCTATGGAATGATGTGTGCTGAGCGGGTCACAGGGGAATGCGCGTTGGTACAGGCATCCATCAGGGATATCCTTTCGGTTTGGTCGGCGGTTTTCCTTACTCTTCTGCGCGTTCGAATCGGGATTAACCAAATCCCTGCCACACGAACGTCGCAAAGATGGCAAGGTTCCAGAAAAATTCCCGTCGCTAATGGAGACAACAGGTCTCCTTTCGAATGATCCCGATCGGGCCAAATGAATCTGATGCGCTCGCGCGATAACTCCGTTCGCGCGCGCAGAAGAAACTATGACTTTTGGCGGAAGTAATTCTTGGTCGTACCATGACCAAAGGTGCCTCGAAGAGGCATGTCGGCTTCGAATGACCTATGGCCCTTGTCAGGATACAGGGTCCCGACCGATCGTGGTATCAGATACCCAACACAGCGAAGAACAAGCCCACAACGGCAGACGGTCTTCCGGCCGATGTCCGCAGAGGGCGTACAGACCAATCGACCACCAAGCCATGTATTCGGCGCGAATGTGGTGATCCGGGTGCCGCGGGGGCGTGCCGGACAACATCGACAACAGCCCTGACGGGCGGTCGTTCGCAAGCGGACGGCACCGGCAAGGGTCGGCGAGCGAGGATGACGGGGACCATGAAGATTCTGATCGGGGACGACCATCTGCTGTTTCGCGAAGGCCTGCGCCGTCTGCTGGAACAACTGCAGGGCGAGGCCAGCTTCGTCGAGGCCGGGACCTTCGACGAGGTGCTGGACCAGTGCCGGGCCGGCAGCACCTTCGACATCATCCTGATGGACCTGCATATGCCGAACTGGCCGGGCTTCGACGGCCTGCGCGAGATCCAGGCGCTGCAGCCGGGCGTGCCGGTGGTTGTGATCTCCGCGTCGGAGGCCCTGGGCGACATCCGTGGCGCGCTCGACCATGGCGCGACCGGCTACATCCCGAAGTCGAGCAGCGTGAAGGTGATGATGGGCGCCCTGAACCTGGTGTTCTCGGGCGGCATCTACCTGCCGCCGGGCGCGCTGACCGCCAGCATGGAGGCCGCGCCGCGCCGCCGCACGGTGGACATGTCCGACCGCAGCGCCGGCTATGGTCTGACCCAGCGCCAGCGCGAAGTGCTGGAATGCCTGCGTCTCGGCAAGTCGAACAAGCAGATCGCCTATGAGCTGGGCCTGTCGGAAGGCACGGTGAAGATCCACGTCACCGCCATCTTCAAGTCGCTGGGCGTCAAGAACCGCACCCAGGCGGTCATCGCCGCCGCCGCCATGTCGGCGTAAGAGTCGAGGGTCCGAACGACGTCGACCGATCCGGGGCACGTACGGGTCGCGGAACTGGGCCGTGGGGCATCGCCTCCACGGCCCGTTTTCTTTTGGCGGCAACGGCCGGACACCCGTCCACGGCAGTGAGCCTCTTGACCCGGCGGGTTGCCCGATGCTATCCGCCCCTCTTGATCTTGTGGAATCATCCGACCGGCTCGCCGGCCGGACGGGTTCCGCCTGACCCGCGCCGCCATCCGGGCCGTGCGCGACGCCGCCACCGCAGGGACGCAACCGCAGCGCCATGAGCGATATTTTCCGCGAAGTCGACGAGGATCTGCGCCGGGACCGCGCGGAGCACCTGTTCAAGAGGTATGGCGGCGCCATGATCGCCGCGGCCGTCCTGGTCGTCGCCGGCACCGGCGGCTACAGCTACTGGCGCCATTGGCAGGCGCAGCAGAAGCAGGAGCAGACCGCCGCCCTGGTCACCGCCATCTCGCAGAGCGCCCAGGGACCGGAGAAGGGGGTGGAGGCGCTGTCGGCCTTCGCCGGCTCCGCCAAGCCCGACCTCGCCGCCATCGCCCAGTTCAACGCCGCGGCGCTGCTGATCCGCCAGACCAAGCCGGACGAGGCTGCGACCATCTATGACGGCATCGCCGCCAACAGCTCCGTGCCGGCCGAGTACCGCGACCTCGCCACCCTGCTGGCGGTGACGCAGCGTGCGGAAAAGGGCGACCCGGCCCAGCTGACGGCGAAGCTGCAGCCGTTGACCGCCGACACCAGCCCCTGGCGCTTCACGGCGCGCGAGCTGACGGCGATGCTGGCCGCCCGCGCCGGTGACACGGAAAAGGCGCGCACGCTCTACAAGCAACTGGCGGATGACCAGCAAGCGCCGTCGGGCGTGCGTGGCCGTGCCGCCGATCTCGCCTCCCTCTACGGCAAGGGCTGATCCAGGGCCATGAAGAACAACAAGATGAAGGCCGGCTCCATCCGCCGCGCGGCGCTGCTGTCCGCATCGCTGCTGTCCGTCTTTCTCGCCGGCTGCGACACCATCGACGGCTGGTTCGGCAAGACGCCCGATCCGCCCTTGCCGGGCAAGCGCGTCGCCGTTCTCCAGCGCGAGCGCAAGGTGGAGCCGGACGCCCAGCTCGCCGCCGTCGCCGTGACCGTGCCGCCGCCGGTCGCCAATGCGGCCTGGGCGCAGCCGGGCGGCACGCCGGACCATGTGCTGGGCAACCTCGCCTTGTCGGCCAACCCGTCCGACGCCTGGCGCGCCGACATCGGCTCCGGTTCCAGCAGCTCGCGCGCGCTGCTCGGCACGCCGGTGATCGCCGACGGCCGCATCTTCGCGATGGACGCCGACTCGCACGTCTCCGCGCTGAACGAGCGAAGCGGCCAGTCGCTGTGGCGGGTCGACACCCGGCCGGAGAATGAGCGCGGCGGTGCCACCGGCGGCGGTGTCGCTTATGCCGACGGCCGCGTCTATGCCGCCACCGGCTTCGCCGAGGTGCTGTCGCTCGACGCCGCCACCGGCAAGATCCTGTGGCGCAAGCGCATCGCAGGCCCGGTCCGCGGCGCGCCCACGGTGGTCGGCGGTCGCGTGCTGGTCATCACGCTCGACAACCAGACCATCGCGCTCTCCACCGACGACGGCGCGGTGCAGTGGTCGCAGCAGGGCATCCTGGAGACCGCCGGGCTGCTCGGCGCCGCCAGCCCCGCCGCCACCGGCACGCTGGTCGTCTCCCCCTATTCCTCCGGCGAGTTGTTCGGCCTGCGCCCGGAAAACGGCCGCGTGGCCTGGCAGGACAGCCTGGCCGCCATCCGCCGCACCGGCCAGCTGAGCAATCTGGCAGACATCCGCGGCCTGCCGGTGGTCGACCGCGGCAATGTCTACGCCATCGGCCATTCCGGCCGCATGGTCGCCATCGACGAGCGGATCGGCGCCCGCATCTGGGAAACGGAAATCGGCGGCGTCCAGACCCCCTGGCTGGCCGGCGACTACCTGTTCACCGTCACCAACGACCAGGAGGTGGTCGCGGTGGCGCGCCAGAACGGCAAGGTCCGTTGGGTGGCGCCGCTCGCCCGCTTCAAGGATCCGGAGGACAAGTCGGGTCCGATCGTGTGGTCCGGCCCGGTGATGGCGGGCAGCCGCCTGTGGGTCACCGGCTCCAACGGCCAGCTGCTCGGCCTGTCGCCGTCCGACGGCCAGGTGGAGGTGACCCGTTCGCTCCCCACCGGTTCCTACTTGCCGCCGGTCGTTGCCAACAACACTCTTTATGTGCTGTGCGACAACGGAACGCTCGTCGCGTTCCGCTGATCGCGGATTTCCTCCGTCTGTTGTGAAAGGCCTTTGGCCCCATGTCGTTCACCGTGGTCCTCGTCGGTCGGCCGAATGTCGGCAAATCGACTCTCTTCAACCGTCTGGCCGGCAAGAAGCTGGCCCTGGTGGACGATACGCCGGGCGTCACCCGTGACTGGCGCTCGGCCCCGGCCCATGTCGGCGGCCTGTCCTTCACGGTGGTCGATACCGCCGGTCTGGAGGACGTGACCGACGACAGCCTGGAGGCGCGGATGCGCCGCCAGACCGAGCAGGCGCTGGAGCGCGCCGACGTGGCGCTGTTCATCATCGACGCCCGCGCCGGCATCACGCCGCTGGACCGCCATTTCGCCAACCTGCTGCGCCGGAGCAAGACCCCGGTCCTGCTGGTCGCCAACAAGACCGAAGGCAAGGCCAGCCAGCCCGGCATGTTCGAATCCTACGAGCTGGGCCTGGGCGATCCGATCCCGCTGTCCGCCGAGCATGGCGAGGGCATGGCCGATCTGGTCGAGGCGCTGCTGCCCTACGCCCCGCCGGAAGACACCGGCGAGGTCGAGGAGAAGGACGACGGCTTCGACCCCTCCATTCCGGTCGGTGACCAGCCGGAGCCGGAAGAGGACCGCAGCAAGCCGATCCAGATCGCCATCGTCGGCCGTCCGAATGTCGGCAAATCGACCCTGCTGAACAGCCTGCTCGGTGAGGAGCGCGTGCTGACCGGCCCCGAGGCCGGCATGACCCGCGACGCCATCTCCGTCGACTGGGAATGGCGCGACCGCCGCTTCAAGCTGGTCGACACCGCCGGCATGCGCCGCCGCGCCCGTGTGGACGAGAAGGTGGAGAAGCTGGCGGTCGCCGACAGCCTGCGCGTCATCCGCATGGCCAATGTCGTGGTGCTGGTGGTCGATGCCGCCGCCATCCTCGACAAGCAGGACCTGACCATCGCGCGCCTGGTGATCTCGGAGGGCCGCGCCCTTGTGATCGCCGTCAACAAGTGGGACACGGTCGACGACCGCGCGATGGCGTTGCGTCAGGTCGAGGACAAGCTGCAGGCCTCGCTCGGCTACATCAAGGGCGTGAAGGTCGTCACCATCTCGGCGCTGAAGGGCCACAAGCTCGACACGCTGCTGGACGGTGTGCTGGAGACCTACAACGTCTGGAATCGCCGCATCCCGACGGCGCAGCTGAACCGCTGGATCGAAGGCGTCCTGGAACACCACCCGCCGCCCCTGGTCGAGGGTCGCCGGGTCAAGATCCGCTACGTCACCCAGGTGAAGACCCGTCCGCCGACTTTCGCGCTGTTCGTCAACAAGCCGCTGGATTTGCCGGAAAGCTACCAGCGCTACCTGACCACCCACTTGCGCGACAGCTTCGACATGCCCGGCGTGCCGGTGCGCCTGCTGCTGCGCAAGGGCAAGAACCCCTACGCCGAGGATTGATCCGGAGATTCCCTCTCTCCACAGGCGGGGAGAGGGAAGAATGTGAGTGGGTCAAACGCCGCCACAAAGCCAACCCGACTCAATAATGCGGCGGCGGCCGGTCGTCCTGCGGAGAGGCGATGGCATACTCCGCCGCCTCCACCCGATCGCGCATGCGCTTCAGCTGGGCGGTCAGGCGGTCGATGGTCTGGCCCTGGGCGAAGATGACCTCGGACATCTCCTCCGCCATGCGCTCGTGATGGGCGAGGCGACTTTCCAGATCGGCGAGGCGTTGTTCGAGAGCGGGATCCATTAGGCACCGGTCAGGGTAAGGGAAACGGGCCGCAAGATGGACCATTCCCCGCTCCGGGTCGAGATGCCTTTCCGCTCACACCATCGCGGTGGTGCCGGCCAGCCAGCCGGACAGGCCGGTCAGCACCAGCACGGTCAGGCTGGCCAGCCGCAGGGTCAGCGGCGCCATCGCCAGCCCGCCCATCAGCTTGTCGTTGCGCAGCAGCAACAGCATCGGGATCAGGATGAAAGGCAGGGTGAGCGCCAGCACCACTTGGCTCAGCACCAGCAACCCGTCCACCGCGCCGTCGCCGGCACTGCCCAGAACCGCCAGCGCCGGGATCAACGAGGCGCCGCGGGTGATCAGCGCGCGGGTGATCGGGCGCAGCCGCAGATTCAGGAAGCCTTCCGTCACCATCTGCCCGGCCATGGTGCCGGTGGTGGTGGAGCTTTGGCCGGCGGCCAGCAGGGCGATGGCGAAGACCAGCGCGGCGACGCCGCCGATGCTGCTGCCCAGCAGGGCGTGCGCATCCTCGATGCCGGGGGCGCTGCCGGCTCCGGCCCCCAGAAAGGCGACGGCGGCCACCGCCAGGATGGAACCGTTGACCAGACCGGCCAGGGCCAGCGCGGACGACAGGTCGATGGTCAGCCAGCGCGCGGCTTGTCGGCGCTCCTCCGCCGTCTTCACCCCGGCCAGCCGAGAGCGCACCAGACCGGAATGCAGGAACAGGTTGTGCGGCATGACGGTGGCACCGATGATGCCCAGCGACAGGTAGAGCATCTGCGGATCGCGGGCCAACTCGACGCTGGGCATCAGGCCGGCCAGCAAGGCGGCGGGGTCTGGGCGGGCGATCACCAGTTCCCAGGCGAAACAGACCACCACCACGCTCATCAGCGCGCCGACCACCAGTTCCGGAGTGCGGCCACGGGCGCCGGGCAGGGCCAGGATGCCGAAGGTCAGCACGGCCGAGATCACCACGCCGGCCATGATCGGGAGGCCGAACAACAGCTTCAACGCGATGGCGCTGCCCAGCAACTCGGCCAGATCGGTGGCGATCATCGCCAGTTCCGACACCGCCCACACCAGCATCGCCACCGGGCGCGGGAAGCGCTGGCGGATCAGCCGTGCCAGATCGGTGCCGGTCGCCAGCGTCAGCCGGACGATCAGCCCCTGCAGGAAAATGCCGGCCAAACTGGCGATCAGCACCGCCGACAGCAGCGCGAAGCCGAAGCTGGAGCCCGCTGCGATGTCCGTCGCCCAGTTGCCGGGGTCCATATAGCCGACCGCCACCACGAAGCCGGGGCCGAGCATGGTCCAGAAACGGCGCCCGCCCGCCGGGGCGGCAGTATGGACGGTATCGGCGATTGTGGGGGATGCGGTCTTCACGCCGGTTGCTCCTGAACGATCCGATGGCGGCCACAGGCTTGGCTGCCGATGCAACATGGCAAGATATTTCGATAGCGTCCAATCGATGGTTTCTAATATCGAGATAGATGCTGCCTATCGATTCGGGCGCTCTGCCAAGGCAGGTCCAGTTCAGAACAGTGGGGTCGTCACTTCGTTCGCAGTGCAGCAGTGCCATGCGAATGAATTTCGCCGGGAACCATCCGGGATGTTCAGCGGCGGCGCGGGCCGAAGCGCTTGCGCGGGGCGCCGCGGAAACCGGCGGCCGGCGGCGGTTCGCGGCGGCGGGCGCGGGAGGCCAGCGCTTCGGACAGGCGCCGGCCGATGGCGTCGCGGGCGCTGCGCACACGCTCCCTATCGGGCAGCGCATCCGGGAACTTGCGGGACGCCCAGAAATAGAGGTCGCAGGCGCGCGACGCCGCTTCCAGCACATCTGCGGCCAGACCGTCGAGCCGCGCCGGGATCAACCGGCCGAGCGGCAGGGTCTCCCCAGCCTCGACCGCGTCGAGAATGGCGGCGAAGACCTTGGCGTCCTCCGGCTCCTCCAGATCGGCGGGGGCGAGCAGCAGATCGAGCTTGGCGACCAGCGCCAGCCGCCGGGCGTCCAGCATCGGCGCGGCACGGCGCAGCCCCGACAGGTCGGCCAGCCGGAAGGGGGAGCCGGTGGTGGCGGCGGCGCCGAAGCACTCCACCAGCAGCCGCGTCTCGTCGCTGTCGATATGGCTGGCGAGGCGGGCCAGCATGGCGCGGGTCGGGCGGACGGGCAGGGGAGCGTCGGCGCGCAGGCGGCGGTCTGGCGCCTCCAGCAGGCGCTTCAGCGCGGCGGGGGTGCCGCGGGCGATGACGCCGAAATGCCCCTCCTCGAACTGGCCGAAGCGGCCAGCGCGGCCGGCGATCTGCTTCACCTCCGTCGCGGTCAGCGGGCGGACGCTGCTGCCGTCGAACTTCTCCAGGGCAGTGAACAGCACGCGGCGGCAGGGCAGATTCAGGCCCATGCCGATTGCGTCGGTCGCCACCACCACGTCGGCCTCGCCGGCCAGGAAACGCGCCGCCTCGCGCCGCCGCACCGCCGGGGCCAGCGCGCCATAGATGGCGGCGACCGACAGGCCCTGGGCCAGCAGCGTATCGCGGACGCTGTGGACCTCGCGGCGGGAGAAGGCGATCAGGGCGTCGCCGCGCTCCACCTCCGCCCAGTCGAGTCGGCGGTCGAGCATCGACAGCGGGGTCTTGCGGTCGAGTTCCACCACCTCCAGCGCCTCGCCGAGATGGGCGGCGGCGCGCTCCACCAGCGGGCGGACTTCGGGCGCGCCGAGGATATAAACGGTCTCGGCCGGCACACCCATCAGCGCGGCGGTCCAGGCCCAGCCGCGCGCCGGGTCGGCCAGCATCTGGATCTCGTCGATCACCGCGACCTCGACCGGGCGGTCGGGGTCCATCACCTCGATGGTGGAGGCGGTATGGCGGGCACCGGGGGTGCGGATCTCCTCCTCCCCCGTGATCAGGGTGGTGGGGGTGCCTTCGGCGTTCAGCCGCTCCATCACCTCCAGCGCCAGCAGGCGAAGGGGAGCGAGATAGACGCCGTCGCGCGCCTCGCGGAGCGCGGTGATGGCGCGGTGGGTCTTGCCGGAGTTGGTCGGGCCGATCACCAGGACCAGCCGGCGGTTCATGCCGCGCGCCACCGGAAACAGCCGTTCGAAGCGGGAGAAGTCGAAGTGGCGGTCGACATAGAGCCGGCCGCGCGCCTCCGCCCGGTCACGGCGCCACTGGTCATAGTCGCGGTCCCAGCGGTCGAGAAGTTCGTCGGCGTCGGTGCGGTTGCGGGCGGCCTTGCCCAACCGCTCGGCGAGGCTGGCGAAGCCCCAGTCGGGGTCGTCTCCAGCCCGTTCCGCCAGATCGCGCAACCTGGTGGCGACGCGGGACAGGGCGTCGTCCAGGGCGGCGCGCAGGGCCGGGTCATGGTCGAGCCGGGCCGACAGTTCGGCATCGGACAGGTCCGACAGTTCCAGCGCGTCGAAGGTCCGGGAGACTTGCAGGCGGATCGCCGGTGACAGGCCGGGCCAGGGAAGGTCGTCGGCGCGGATGGCGCGGACGCGGGTGCGGTCCTCGCAGGACAGCAACGCGGTGTGGGTTCCGGCCAGCGCGCGGCGGCCCTGGGCTAGCAATGCGTCGCGGCGGTGGGCCCGGTCGATACGGCCGGTGATCTCCAGCAGGATGGCCTCGCGCCGCTCCGCCGGGACCAGCAGGTCGCGCTTGCCCTTCGGCAGCGGCAGGCCGAGCGGCACCAGACCGCGCGCCTCGGCGTCATGCATCCGCAGCACGCCGGCCGCCCCCAGCGTCGTCACCTCCGGATGGGCGACGGCGAGGTCGTGGACCAGATGCGGGTCGGCGGCGGGTGTGGTGGTGTCGTCAGTCATGCAGCCTGTCCGGAGGCGATGTGGTGCAGCACGATGCCGCTGGTGGTCGCCACGTTAAGGGAGTCGAAGCCGCCGGCCATCGGGATGCGGACGCTGCGGGCACGGGCGAGCAGCGCAGGGGGCAAGCCCGGCCCCTCCGACCCGAACAGCAGGGCGGCGCGGCGGGGCGGGGGCAGGGCGGCCAGGGTCTCGGCACCGGCGGGGCTGAGCGCCACCGCCTCGAACCCGAACCGGTCGAGCAGGGCGAGCGGGTCCTCGTCGGCGGCGAGCTTGGCCGTCGGCACCAGGAGGGTGGCCCCCACCGACACGCGGATCGCCTTGCGGTAGAGCGGATCGCAACAGCCGGGATCGAGGATCACCGCATCGGCACCGAAGGCGGCGGCGTTGCGGAAGATGCCGCCCATGTTGTCGTGGTTGCCGATGCCGAACAGCATGACGATCCGGGCGACCGGGCCGCAGGCATCCAGCAGGTCCGCCGCGGTGGGTACGGCGGTCTTTTCCCCCACCGCCAGGATGCCGCGATGCAGGGGAAAGCCGGCGATGCGGTCGAACACGGCCTGCGTGGCGGTGTAGACGGGGGTGTCCGCAGGCAGCGCAGCCAGCATCGGCTCCAGCGCCGTCACCCGCTTGTCGGCGATCAGCAGAGAGCGGGCGCGGTAGCGGGTGGATTGGACGAGGCTTCGCACCACCACCGCACCCTCGGCGATGAACAGCCCATCCCGGCCGACGAGATCGCGCTCCCGCACGTCGCGGTAAGGTTCGATGCGCGGGTCCTCGGGGTCGGTGATCGGGATGATGGTGGGCAAGGGACGGCTCGGCATCTGGAGTGTGCGCCTACTTAGTGCATGTCGGGGCGGGTTTCCAATGCCGTTGCCCGCATGCCTCCATGGGTATAGCCCCTTGCCGATGCACAAGCCCCCGCTCATGTTGCGATGCAGCAAAAGAAAGTTGGAGGCGTGCCGGCCATGACCATGATCCGAAAGCTGTGGGACCGCATGCGCGGCAAGGGGATGCCCGCACCGCGCGCTCTGTCGGCGGAACCTCTGCCGGCGGAACCGCTGGAACTGTCGGGACCGGGGCCGATGCTGGCCCTGCCGCGGCCCAAGCCGACGCTGGCGCTGGCGTTGCAGGGCGGCGGGGCGCATGGGGCCTTCACCTGGGGCGTGCTCGACAGGCTGCTGGAGGAGGACATCCGGCTGGTGGGCGTCAGCGGCGCCAGTGCCGGGGCGATGAACGCGACGATGCTCGTGCAGGGATGGGCAAGGGGCGGTCGTGACGGGGCCCGGGCCGAACTGGCGAATTTCTGGGAGCGGGTGAGCGCCGCCGGGCGGCTGGGGCCGATTCGGCCGAGCGTGACCGGCCGTCTGCTCGGCCGCTGGAACGTCGACCACGCGCCCGGATCGCATCTGGTGGATTGGGCGAAGCGCTGGATCACCCCCTATCAGACGCAGTCCGCGGATTTCCACCCCTTGCGTGGCCTGCTGGCCGAAATGGTGGAGCCGGAACTGATCCGGCGGAGCGGTCTGCGGCTGTTCGTCAGCGCCACCAATGTGCGGACCGGAGCCCTGAGGCTTTTCGACGAGACTGAGGTCGAGGTCGACCATCTGCTCGCCTCGGCCTGCCTGCCGAACCTGTTCCGCGCCGTGCGGATCGACGGGCAGGATTACTGGGACGGTGGCTATCTCGCCAACCCGCCGCTTTCGCCGCTGGCGGAGGCCTGTCCCGGCGCCGATCTGATGGTGGTGGCGATCAACCCCTTCACCTGCGCCACCACGCCGGAGGACCCCGCCGGTATTGCGGCCCGGTTGAACCAGATCACCTTCAACGCCGCCCTGCTGCAGGAGATGCGCTGCCTGTCCGTGCGCGGCGACGCCCCGCGCCTGCACCTGATCGGCGCCGACGAGCATCTTCAGGACCTGGGGCTCTATTCGAAGCTGATGACCGACTGGAGCTTCCTGAACTGGCTGCGCGACGCCGGGCGCGAGGCGGCGGAGCGGTGGGTGGCGGAGAATCTCGGCCGTGTCGGAACGGAAGGCTCCGCCCGGTCGCCGGCCCTGGCGTGACCCTCACTCCGCCGGGTGATGCTGCTGGGCATCGGGGTCGGTGTGGGCGAACCAGCGCTTCATCCGGCGCGACAGCCCATCCAGATAGGTCAGCGCCACCGGCACCACCAGCAGAGTCAGGATGGTGGAGGACAAGAGGCCGCCGATCACCGCATGGGCCATCGGCGCCCGCTGCTGCGCGCCCTCGCCGATGCCGAGCGCCAGCGGGATCATGCCGAAGATCATCGCTGCGGTCGTCATCACGATGGGACGCAGGCGGATGATGCCGGCCTCCACCAGCGCGTCGTGCAGGCTGGCGCCGCGCTTGCGCGACTGGTTGGCGAAATCGACCAGCAGGATGGCGTTCTTGGTCACCAGACCCATCAGCATGATGAAGCCGATGGCGCTGAAGATGTTCAGCGTCGATCCCGCCACCAGCAGGCCCAGGAACACGCCGACCAGCGACAGCGGCAGCGAGGCCATGATGGCGAGCGGCTGCAGGAAGCTGCCGAACTGCGAGGCCAGGATCAGGTAGATCAGGATGACGGCGAGCGCCAGCGCCTGCGCCGCGTAGCCGCTGGTCTCCGCGATGTCCTTGGTCGAGCCGCCGAAGACGATGCGGTAGCCGGGCGGCAACTCGATCTTGGCGAGCGCCGCCTGCAATTCGCGCCCCGCATCGCCGGCGGCGCGGCCCTGGACGTTGGCCTGGACATTCACCTCGCGTTGCAGATCGCGGCGGTTGATCTGCGAGGCGCCGAGCGTCGTCGTCACCTCCGCCACCTGGGACAGCGGGATCATGCGTGGCGTGCCGTTGGCGTCCACGCCGCCCGACAGATAGATGCGGTCGAGGTCGGCGCGGCCGGCGCGGGCGGCCTCCGGCAGGCGGACCAGAACGTCGTAGCTCTCGCCGTCCGGCGCCTTCCAGCTCGACACCGTGTCGCCGGCGAACAGCGGGCGCAGCGTATCGGCCACCATGGTGGTGCTGATGCCGAGGTCGCTGGCAAGGTCGCGCTCCAGCCGCACGGCGAGCGTCGGCTTGGCCGCCTTCAGCGTGCTGTCGACATCGACGAAGCCGGGAATGGCGCGCATGGCGCCGACGACCTTCTGCGACAGCCGGTCCAACTCGGCGATGTCGCGGCCCTGCACCGATACCTGGATCTGCTTCTGCACGCCGCCGACGCCGGGAATGGCGATGCCCATGGTGACGCCGGGGATCGCCGACAGCCGTTGGCGCAAAAGCGGGGCGAGGTCGTTCGGCGAGCGCTTGCGTTGGTCGATGGGGACGTAGCGCAGATAGATGCTGCCGCGGTTGTGACCGATCGACACGCCGGTGTTGACGGTGCTGTAGGTATAGGCGATTTCCGGGAATTCGCGGATCTCGGCCTCGACCTGTTTGGTCTTGGCGGTGGTCGCGGCGAGCGAGGAGCCGACGGGGGTTTCCACCTCGACGATCTGTTCGCCCAGGTCGGCGGCGGGGACGAACTCCACGCCGATGCGCGGCACCAGCAGGAAGCTGCCGAAGAAGATCGCCAGCGCCGCGATCATCACCAGCCAGCGCCGGCGCAGGCCCCAGCGCAGCAGCCGGCCATAGCCGTGCGAGACGGCGGTGAAGCCGCGTTCGAATGCCGCCGCGAAACGGCCGAAGATGGAGCGGCCGTGCTTGCCGTGGGCCGCCGGATCGTACCAGACGCTGGACAGCATGGGGTCGAGCGTGAAGGACACGAACAGCGAGATCAGCACCGCCGCCGAGACGGTGATGCCGAATTGCAGGAAGAAGCGGCCGATGATGCCGCCCATGAAGGCGACCGGCAGGAACACCGCGACGATGGTCAGCGTGGTCGCCAGCACCGCCAGCCCGATCTCCGCCGTGCCGTCGAGCGCCGCCTGCCGGTGGCCCTGGCCGCGCGCGAGGTGGCGCATGATGTTCTCGCGCACGACGATGGCGTCATCGATCAGGATGCCGATGGCGAGCGACAGCGCCATCAGCGTCATCATGTTCAGCGTGAAGCCCATCGCCGCCAGCATGCCGAAGGTGCCGAGCACGGCGACCGGCAGGGTCAGGGCGGTGATGACCGTGCTACGCCACGACCCAAGGAAGACCATGACGATCAGGATGGTCAGGATGCCGCCCTCGACCAGCGTCTTCTGCACGTTGCTGAGCGAGTTGGTGATGCCGCGGGAGCTGTCGCGCACCACCGCCAGCGTCACGTCGGGCGGCAGGGAGCCGTTGGTCCGCAAATCCTCGATAGCCGCCTGCAGGCCGCGCGCGACCTCCACCGTGTTGGCGCCCTGGACCTTGACCACATCGACGGCCAGCGCCGGGTTGCCGTTCAGCAATGCTGCGGAGTCCTGCTCCTCCTGGCCGTCGATCACCTCGGCGACCTGACCCAGCCGCACCGGGCTGTTGCCGCGGCGGGCGACGATCAGGTCCAGCAGGTCGCGCGGATTGCGCACGCGCCCCTCCACCTGCACCACGCGCTCCCGCCCTTGGCCGGTGACGGTGCCGGCGGGGACGTCCTGATTCTCGCCGGTGACGGTGGCGATCACCTCGTCGACGCCGACGTTCAATGCCTCCAGCTTTTCCGGCTTCAGGCGGACCAGGATCTGGCGCTTCACCCCGCCGGCGATGGTGGCCTTGCCGACGCCGCGGACATTCTGCAGCCGTTTCAGGATGATCTGGTCGGTCAGCGTGGTGAGGTCGCGCAAGGACCGCAGGTCGGAGGTGACGGCGATGGAAAGGATCGGCTGGTCATCCGGGTTGAAGCGGGTGATCTGCGGGTCCTTCACCTCGTCCCGGAAGGTGGCGCGGATGGCCGAGACCTTTTCGCGCACGTCCTGCAACGCCTGGACCGAGGAGGTCTTCAGGTCGAACTCCGCGATCACCACCGACTGCCCCTCGTATGAGCGCGAGGTCAGCGTCTTGATGCCGGCAATGGTGTTGATCGCATCCTCGACCGGGCGGGTGATGTCGGTCTCCACCGTCTCCGGGCTGGCACCGGGATAGCTGGTGCTGACCACCACAACCGGGAAATCGACGTCGGGAAACAGGTCGACGCCCAGCCGGTTGTAGGAGAAGAGGCCGAGCACCATCAGTGCCACCATCATCATGGTGGCGAAGACGGGGTTGTCGACGCTGATGCGGGTGATCGGCATGGGGGCGGGTCCGGGTCAGGTGCCGGCGATCTTGACAGGGCGACCGGCGGTCAGGCCGGGCAGGTTGCCGGTGACGACGCGGTCGGCCGGCGCCAGCCCCTCCACCTGCACCAGATCCCCACGCGCCCACGACGCCAACCGCGTGACCGGCCGGCGCAGGGTGTGGCCGTCGGCGACGACCAGGACGAAGTCGCCCTGCTCGTCATGGCGGACGGCGACCGTCGGCACCGCGATGGCGCCCGATGCCTGCGCCACCAGGACCTCGCCGCTGGCGAACATGCCGCCGCGCAGCGCGCCGTCCCTGTTGTCGATCGTCACATAGACGGGAATGGCGCGCGATCCCGCCCGCGCCATCGGATTGATGCGGGCGACGCGGCCGGCGAACTCGCGCTCGCCGAAGCCTTCCACCCGCAGGGCCGCGGCCTGGCCGACGGCGAGCCGCGCCACCTGCTCCGCCGGGACGGTCGCCTCGACCTCCACCCGCGACAGGTCGACGATGGTGAACATGGCGGCGTTCACCGCCAGATTCTCCCCCGGATTGACGGAGCGTGTGGCGACCATGCCGTCGATGGGACTGACGACCACCGCGTCGCGCAGGGCCTTGCGCGCCAGTTCCACCTGGGCGGCCAGCGCATCGACCTGGGCGCGCTGGAAACCGAAGCTGCTTTCGGCCTGATCCAGGCTGGTGTCGGAAACGATGTTGCTGCGGTTCAGCGTGCGGTTCTTGGACAATGTCTTTTCGGCCAGCACCATCTGGGCGCGGGCGCCCTCCAGATTGGCCTGCTTCTCGTTCAGGCGGGCCGTCAGCTCGACCGTGTCGAAGCGGGCCAGCACCTCGCCGCGGCGGACCGCCTGCCCCTCGCGCACCAGCACCTCGGCCAGCCTCGCGGCCACTTCCGCCTTCACCGCCGACTGCTCCATGGGGGAGACGGAGCCGCTGAGGCGCACGGTTTCCGTCAGCGCGCGCGGCGCGACCGCCGTCACTTCCAACTCCGTCAGTTCCACCGGCCGTTCCGCTGCCGGTACGGGCGGAGCGGCGGGCGGTGCCGCGCTGCTGCGGGCACGCCACAGGGCAACGCCGCCGCTGGCGACGAGCAACACCAGAAGGACCAGCAACAGCCGGCCGAACCGCCGCCGCGGACGGGGCGGGGGCGGGGCATCGCCCTGCGGCAGAGGCCGCTGGGGCTGCAAAGGCTGGGGAGCCGGTGTGAAGGTCCGTTGCGGGGCGGTCATGATGGTCGATCCAGTTCGGCCCGCCCTTCGCGGTCGAGGCGGCGTCGGTTGAGGGTGCGGCCGTTGCCCTCCATTAGGGGTGGCGCGGATGTTCCGTCAAGGTTCTCATTGTCGCGCCTTATGACAGGATGGGAGCACGGGATGGTCCTATCCAGATGGGCAGCGAAGATTGGCATACCAGCATTTGCCAAAAATCCTAATTGTCGACTTCGTTACAAGGGATAAATCGGGCAACTTTGAGGCATCTTCGGGACAGGATTCGACAAACGGCCGTGATGTCGCTTGACAGGCGTGGCCTATACATTGAAAAGCGATCCATCTCTTGCCCCGCCCGCGCCAACAGCACGGAAATTCACTCGTGGTCATACGAAACCTCGCGACGATCAACGCCGCCGGTGCAATGCTGTGCCTCGCCCTTGGTCTGGCCGGCTGCGCCTCCGAAGCGCCGCAGGTGCAGACGGCCCCGCCGGTCGAAGCCGCCTATGTCCCGGACCCGAACGATCCGCTGTCGCGCTGGGTCCCGCTGATCCGCGAGGCTTCCCAGAAGTACGACATGCCGGAGAAATGGATCCGCGCGGTGATGATGCGGGAGAGCAATGGCCGTGCGACCACCAACAGCGGCAAGGTGCTGACCAGTTCGGCTGGTGCCATCGGGCTGATGCAGGTGATGCCCGGCACCTATGAGCTGATGCGGACGCAGTACGGTCTCGGTCCCGACCCGTCGAACCCACGCGACAACATCATGGCCGGCACCGCCTACCTGCGCGAGATGTACGACCTGTTCGGCGCTCCCGGTTTCCTGGCGGCGTACAATTGCGGCCCGGCCTGCTATGCCCAGCATCTGGCCGGCAAGCAGCGGCTGCCGCGCGAGACCAAGATGTATCTGGCTGCGCTGACCCCGGTGCTGCGCGGTTCCGCGCCGCGCGAGCCGTCGCAGGCCGCCGGCGCCTCGGCCATCGAGGTTGCGGTGGTGCCGGACGACGCGCCGAAGCCGCAAGGCGGCAAGCCGACCGCCCCGCCGCAGCAGTCCGAGCCGGCACCGGTCGTGGTGGCCTCCGCCGCCCCCGAATCCCGCCCCACCGAATCCCGTGCGGTCGAGCCGCGCCGTATGGAACCGCGCCCGGCCGAGCCGAAACTCGCCGAGCCGGCCCCGGCCCCGGCCGCCGTGGCGGTGGCATCGCTGCCTGCACCCGTGCCCCCCGCCGCCAAGCCGGTCCAAGTCGCCAGTCTCGACTCGGCGCCGCCGACCACGCATCGGGTCAGCCCGCAATTCACCACCCAGGTCGCGGAAGCGCTGCTTCCCCCGCAGTCAGTCGGCAAGGGAGAGCGCGTGGTGATGCGCTTTGTCTCCCAGCGGGCCGACGGCTGCGGCAGCCTCGCCGGTCGCGACCGCGCCTGCGTCGCGCTGGCCGACGCACGGTAAGAAGGGAGAGGCCAGCCGTTTTTCCACATTGCGGGAGAACTGGGCCGGCCTCCGTCCTCTCAGCGTGAGCTGAGCGATTTTTTTGCGCCCTTGCGGTCAGATTGATCCGCATCACTTACGGATCGCCTCGCCACTGGCATAACGGTGAGATGGACCGGTCCGAACACACATCCAGCCCATATCCCCCCTGCACCTGTTGCGGTAAAGAGGTGCTGCTTGGCGAGCCCATGTATTGGACGCCGGAGCGGCCGGGTCATGTCTGGCACGACCTGTGCGCACAGCGGGAGGGCCTGCTGCCGGCCAGCCCCAAGCCAGTCCGCGGCAAGCGGCGCAATCCCAGGACGCAGACGGTCGAGTCGCTGTTTTGACCTGCACCTGAACGGACAAAAGAAAAGGGGCGGTTTCCCGCCCCTTCGTCCTTTGCCGGCGGAAGCTTCCGCCTGCCTCACTCCCACTCGATGGTGCCGGGCGGCTTCGACGTGATGTCGTAGACCACGCGGTTGACGCCGCGGACCTCGTTGACGATGCGGTTCGACACGCGCGCCAGGAAGTCGTGGGGGAAGGGATACCAGTCGGCGGTCATGCCGTCGGTGGAGGTCACCGCGCGCAAAGCCAGCACATGGTCGTAGGTGCGGCCGTCGCCCATCACGCCGACGGTGCGGACCGGCAGCAGAACGGCAAAGGCCTGCCAGATCGCGTCGTAGAGGCCGGCGTTGCGGATTTCCTCCAGATAGATCGTGTCGGCCTTGCGCAGGATCTCCAGCTTCTCCGGCGTGATCTCGCCGGGGACGCGGATGGCGAGGCCCGGACCGGGGAAGGGGTGGCGGCCGATGAAGGCCGGCGGCAGGCCGAGTTCGCGGCCCAAAGCGCGCACCTCGTCCTTGAACAGCTCGCGCAGCGGCTCGACCAGCTTCAGCTTCATCCGCTCCGGCAGGCCGCCGACATTGTGGTGCGACTTGATGGTGACCGACGGGCCGCCGGTGAAGGACACGCTCTCGATGACGTCGGGATAGAGGGTGCCCTGGGCCAGGAACTCCGCACCGCCGACCTTGGCGCTTTCCTCGTCGAACACGTCAATGAACAGGCCGCCGATGATCTTGCGCTTCTGCTCCGGATCGGTGACGCCGGCCAGCTTGCCCAGGAACAGGTCCGACGCCTCGCGGTGGACCAGTGGAATGTTGTAGTGGTCGCGGAACAGCCGCACGACCTCCTCCGACTCGCCGGCGCGCATCAGGCCGGTGTCGACGAAGATGCAGGTCAGCTGGTCGCCGATGGCCTCGTGGATCAGCACGGCCGCGACCGACGAATCGACGCCGCCCGACAGGCCGCAGATCACCTTGCCCTTGCCGACCTGGGCGCGGATCTTCTCGATGGCCTGCTGCTTGAAGGCGGCCATGGTCCAGTCGCCCTTGATGCCGGCGACGCGGTGGACGAAGTTCGCCAGCAGCTGGGCGCCGTGCGGGGTGTGGACCACCTCCGGGTGGAACTGCACGCCGTACATGCGGCGCTGGTCGTTGGCGATGGCGGCGAAGGGCGCCCCGTCGCTGACCGCCACGGCGCGGAAGCCGTCGGGCAGGGCGGTGACGCGGTCGCCGTGGCTCATCCACACCTGTTCCTTCGACCCGACCTCCCACAGCCCGTCGAACAGGGCGCAGGGCTCCTTGATCTCGATGAAGGCGCGGCCGAATTCGCGGTGGTCGGAGCCGGAGACGTTGCCGCCCAGCTGCTGGCACATCGTCTGCTGGCCATAGCAGATGCCGAGCACCGGGACCTTCAGGTCGAACACCGCCTGCGGCGCACGCGGGCCGTTCGCCTCGGTGACGGAGGCCGGGCTGCCCGACAGGATGATCGCCTTCGGGTCATACTCGCGGATACGCTCGTCGCTCATGCCGAAGGGATGGATCTCGCAATAGACCCCGCTCTCGCGCACACGGCGGGCGATGAGCTGGGTGACCTGCGACCCGAAATCGAGAATGAGGACGCGTTCGGCGGAAAGGGAAGCGGCGCTGGACATCGACGAATCCTGATGCGGGGGACTCAAGGCCCCTCACTACCGCACCTCCGGCCCCGCCGACAAGCGTGCAAGCGGCGTCAGGTCGCGCCAGCCATAGGCGATCTCCACCAGATCGGTGCTGGCGAAGCGGATCGGCCGTTCCGCCACCTTGATGCCGCCCAACCGTTCGTAGAACCAGCGCGACGGGTTGTCGCGCAGGCACCACACCGCGGCCGAACGGACACCGGCCGCCAGAAAACGGTCGGCCATTGCCGCCATCAGCCGCCGTCCGATGCCGTAACCCTTTGCATCATCAAGCAGATAGAGCGCGTGGAACTCCCCCGAATGTCCCTGCACCGCGACCCGCCGCGTGCCGAAGGAGGCGATGCCGACGATGGTGCCGGGGGCGGCGATCCCGCCGGCGACATCGACGGCGACGAAGGCGCCCTGGCCGGGGCCGCGCGTCTCGGCGATGGCTGCCCAGCGCTGGGCGGCGGCCGGCTCGGACAAATTGACCAGGAACTGCGCTGGGATCAGGCCGGGATAGGTCGACTGCCAGCTCTGCACATGGACGCGGGCCATGCCGTCGGCGTCCGACGCGCGCGCCCGGCGGATTGCGACCGTGGTGTCCGTCATCGACCGACCCTCCCGTGCAGCCTCTATACCAACAGTTTGGGGTGCGGATGCAGGAAGTCCAGCCGGAAAAGGAGGCAGGAATTCGTCACCAACGATAGGGCCGCGCGATTGGCGGGAGGGAGGCCTGCCCCCGGCCCGGTTGTCATCGCGCCGCAACAGGGGTAAACAGCCGGGACTGTTCCGGCGGGGGCCCGCACCGATCCAATCGGGCGGGACCGCGCCAGTCCGCCTCAAGCGCCATGGCGGCGCGTCGGGCGGGGCTCCGGAGACCGGACACCGCATGTATTCCTCGCCTACGCTTTCCCGTTACATCGGGCGGCAGTTCATCGTCTGGTTCTGCCTGCTGATGGTGATCCTGCTCGCCATCGTGCTGCTGCTGGACACGGTGGAGCTGCTGCGCCGCGCCGGCACCAAACCACATGTGACCTTCGGGCTGGTGGTGGAAATGGCGCTGCTGAAGCTGCCGGAGATCGGGCAGCAGATCTTCCCCTTCGTCATCCTGTTCGCGGGCATGTTCACCTTCTGGCGGCTGACGCGCAGTGCCGAGCTGGTGGTCGCCCGTGCCGTCGGCGTGTCGGCCTGGCAGTTCCTGATGCCGGTGATGTTCGCCGCCGCCGCCATCGGCGTGGTGAAGGTCACGCTGATCAATCCGGTCGGCGCCGTGTTCATCGCCAAGTACGAGCAGTTGCAGGACCGCTATCTGAAACTGCAGTCGAGCACGCTGAACATCTCGCGCTCCGGCCTGTGGCTGCGCCAGACCAACGAAAAGGAACAGTTCTTCATCCATGCGGAGCTGGTGAACCCGGTGACCTTCGAGCTGTCGAACGTCATCGTCTTCCTGTTCGACGCCGACCAGAACTATCTTGGCCGCGTCGACGCGCCCAGCGCCGAGCTGAAGGACCGCAAGTGGGAACTGCAGGACGCCGTTCTGAACCGAGCCAAGAAGGATCCGGAGAAGCTCGACAGCTACACGATCCCGACCGAGCTGGACATGGCCACCATCGAGGAGAGCTTCGCCCCGCCGGAGACGATCTCCTTCTGGGAGCTGCCGCGCTTCATCCACACGCTGGAGACCACCGGCTTCCCCGCGGTGCGGCACCGGCTGCATTACCAGTCGCTGCTGGCCCAGCCCTTCCTGTTCCTGGCGATGGTGCTGTTCGCCGCCGCATTCTCGCTGCGGCTGCCGCGGCGCGGCGGGACGATGGCGATGGTCACCGGCGGCGTGCTGACCGGATTCGTCCTGTTCGTGATGACCGACGTGGTCCGCACCTTCGGCATGTCGGAGACGATCCCTATCGTGATGGCGGCCTGGAGTCCCGCCGGCATCAGCCTGCTGCTGGGAACCGCGGCCCTTCTTCATCTTGAGGACGGTTGACGCAAGCCGGCCGGATGGGGGTGGGGCCATTCGCCGCAAAGCGGCCGGTTAGCCCCTTCGGTCATAATTCCGCCCAGTTGGGTTTGCACTGGTTTGCCGGGACCGATTCCGTTTGCATGGGGCACCGGCCCCACCGTAATAACGGGCGACCCGTTTTTGGAGCTTGAGCAGCATGTCGAGTTTGCGAGCCGTCCGGACCACCGTCGCCGTGGCGACCGCCTGCGCGCTTCTGGCCCTGCCCGCCGCGGCGCAGTCCGTCAAGGCGGCCGCCGGTGCGGCGGCGCCCCGACCGACCGACCAGGGCACGCAGGTGGCGCGGGCGCCGGGGTCCGAAGGCATCGCCGCCGTGGTGAATGACGAGGTCGTCTCGGTTTCGGATGTCAACGCCCGCATCCGCATGGCTCTGCTGAATTCCGGTACCGCCGGCAATCCGGAGACGATCAAGCGCCTGACCCCGCAGGTGATGCGCCTGCTGATCGACGAGCGCCTGCAGATGCAGGAGGCCAAGCGCCTCGGCATCACGGTGTCCGCCTCCGAGATCGAGGACGCAATCAAGCGCATCGCCGAGCAGAACCGGATGAACGGCCAGCAGCTTCAGGAAACCCTGAAGCGGCAGAATGTCCCGGTCTCCACCCTGAAGGATCAGATTCGCGCGCTGCTTGGCTGGCAGAAGGTGATGCAGCGCCGCATCCGTCAGGAGGTCGTCGTCGGCGAGGACGAGATCGACGCGGCGATGGAGCGGCTGAAGGCCAACATCGGCAAGCCGGAATATCTGGTCGCCGAGATCTTCCTGGCGGTGGACAGCCCCGACCAGGACGACGAGGTGCGCCGCAATGCCGAACGTCTGGTCGAAGAGGTGAAGCGCGGCGGCAACTTCGCCGCCCTGGCCCGTCAGTTCTCGCAGTCGGCCGGCGCCGCGTCGGGCGGCGATCTCGGCTGGGTGCGCAGCGGCGAACTGTCGCCGGAGGTGGACAAGGCGCTGGCCGGGATGCGCGGCGGGCAGCTGTCGGCGCCGGTCCGCACCGCCACCGGCTACCATATCCTGCTGGTGCGCGGCCAGCGGCCCTTCGGCAGCAGCGGCGGCGAGATGCCGATGCCGGTCGCCCAGCCGCCGGCGCCCCGTCCGCAGGCTCGGCCCGACGTGGCCAAGGCCACGGTCAACATGAAGCAGATCATCATTCCGATCGAGTCCAAGGAGCAGGCCAAGGCCGTCAAGGAGCAGGCGGAAAAGTTGCGGAAGTCGATCAAGAGCTGCTCCGACTTCCAGGCCCGCGCCAAGGAAACCGGCATGCCGGAATCCGGTGACATGGGCACCATGCGCGTGAAGGACATGGCGCCGGGCCTGCAGAACCTCGCGCTGGGCATCCCGCTGGGGCAGGCCAGCCCGGTGCTGATGAGCCCGGCCGCCGCGGTGATCCTGATCGTCTGCAAGCGCGACGTACCGATGATCCAGCCGCCGCCGCAAGCCCAGCCGGCGCCGCCGCCGCCGCCGGCCCCGACTCCGATCCAGGAGGCCAAGCTGCCCGGCCGCGACGAGATCGAGCGCGAACTGATCTCCGAGCGGGCGGATCTGCTGTCGCGCCGCTATCTCCGCGACCTGCGCCGCACCGCCTTCATCGAGACGCGCCTGTGACCGCTGCCCCGCCGGACAACCTGCCGCTGGCCCTCACCATGGGGGAGCCGGCCGGCATCGGCGGGGACATCACGCTGAAGGCCTGGGTGGTCCGGCATGACGCCGGCTTGCCGCCCTTTGTCGTCCTCGACGATCCTGCGCGGCTGGCGGCGCTCGCCGCGACGCTCGGGCTGGCGGTTCCGGTCCAGGCGGTGTCGTCCCCGGACGAGGCTGTGGCGCTGTTCGACCGGGCGCTGCCGGTTCTGCCGGTGGGACTCGGCACGGCTGTCGTCGCCGGAAAACCTGACCCCGCCAACGGTGCGGCGGTGATCGCCAGCATCGACCGGGCGGTCGCGCTGGTGCAGGGGGGGCAAGCGGCTGCCGTGGTCACCAACCCGATCCAGAAGTCCTCGCTCTACGCCGCCGGCTTCCGCCATCCCGGCCACACCGAATATCTGGCGCATTTGGCCGGATTGGCCGACGAGCCGATCATGATGCTGGCGGCGGCCGATCTGCGGGTGGTGCCGGTCACCATCCATGTCTCGGTGCGCGACGCGGTGGCCCTGCTGACCACAGAGGCCATCGTCCATGCCGGCCGCGTCACCGCGGCGTCACTGGCGCGTGACTTCGGCATCGAGCGGCCGAGGCTGGCCGTCGCCGGGCTCAATCCCCATGCGGGGGAGGGTGGGGCGATGGGGCGCGAAGAGATCGACATCATCGAGCCGGCCATCGCCATCCTGCGCGCCGACGGTATCGACGTCTCCGGCCCGCGCCCGCCCGACACGATGTTCCATGCCGCCGCCCGCCGCGGATATGACGCCGCCCTGTGCATGTACCACGATCAGGCGCTGATCCCGGTGAAGACGGTGGATTTCGACGGCGGCGTGAACATCACGCTGGGCCTGCCCTTCGTCCGCACCTCGCCCGACCACGGGACCGCGCTGGACATTGCGGGCACGGGCGCCGCCAATGCGACCAGCCTGATCGCAGCGCTGAAAACTGCCGACCGGATGGCGCGGAATCGGCGGCGGGTGAGCGCTCCTTAAATCCGGCAAATCACCGCCGCAAATGAAAAAGGAGCGCTTGTGCGCTCCTTTTTTTTGCCGGTCCTCCGGTGCGATCAGCCCCGATCGTCGGGATCGTACATCGTCGGTCCACCCTGTTGGTCATGGTGGGACGGCCCCTGCTCCCGGTGATGGTGAGTGCGGGCGATGAAGGGCGCCAGTTCCTGGAGTTCGATGAAGTTGTCGGCCTGACGGCGCAGTTCGTCGGCGACCATCGGCGGCTGCGAGCGGACCGTGCTGACGACGCTGAAGCGCACGCCCTTGCGTTGTACCGCCTCAACCAGCCGGCGGAAGTCGCCGTCGCCGGAGAAGAGCAGGATGTGATCGACATGGTCGGCCATCTCCATCACGTCGATGGCCAACTCGATGTCCATGTTGCCCTTGATCTTGCGCCGCCCCGACGCGTCGGTGAATTCCTTGGTCGGCTTGGTGACCATGGTGTAGCCGTTGTAGTCGAGCCAGTCGACCAGCGGCCGAATCGGGGAGTATTCCTGATCCTCGACCAGCGCAGTGTAGTAGAAGGCACGGACCAGCCGGCCTTCTCCGGCGAACCCGTCACGCAACCTTTTGTAATCAATGTCGAAGCCCAACGAACGCGCCGCGGCGTAGAGGTTGGCGCCATCTATGAACAGAGCGAGACGCTCTTCCTTGTAAAACAACTTGCTGACATCACGCGGCAAAGTCGAATTGCGGTCCAATGCCAGGATCCTTTCATTGCTGTTTGTGAAAAAATGGATGGATTACGCGGAAAGACCCGCGTTCCAATTTTGAAATCTAGTGTATTGGGCGCAAACATACAAGGGGGCAGCGGCCGCCGACTGTGCAGGAACACCGCGATGATGTATAAGGACACTTCCGGGACGTTACCCTGACGCAATGCAGCAACGCTGTCGTTCGCGCTTGCACCTATCGGGCCACATCCATATAGTCTAGAGCCTCCTTTGACTCCGGAGTTCGTCTGGCATGGCCCGCGTTACCGTTGAAGATTGCGTCCTGAAGGTTCCGAACCGTTTCGAGCTGGTCATGATGGCCGCCCAGCGCGCCCGCGAGGTCGCGAGCGGCGCTCCGCTGTCGATCGACCGCGACAACGACAAGAACCCGGTCGTGGCGCTCCGCGAGATCGCGGACGAGACGGTGTCGCTGGACTATCTGAAGAACGCCCTGATCAAGGGGCATCAGAAGCATGTCGAGCCGGACGAGCCGGAGGAAGAAATCGTCGAGCTGATGGCCGGCGAGAACGACTGGGCTGCCCGCGGCAACACCTCGCTGGGCGACGAAGACGGCATGAGCGAGAGCGACGGCGAGGAACTGGGCGAAGAGGACGACATCGCCGCGGACATGGATGCCGAGCCGGGCGCTGGTTTCGCCATGACCGAGGATCCCGACGGAGACCTCTGATTCTGGACAACGACCGCAGAACACGGAGGGGGCTCGACGCCCCCTCGTCGAAGAATGGGGTGGGGAGCATCCGACTCCCTTTCGGTTCGTTCAGGACCACCACGCACACAATTGAGGCGCCGCGCGCGCCGGGTCGGGCCGCATGATCCGGCAATACGAGCTTGTCGAGCGCGTCAAGGCGTATGATCCCTCGGCCGACGAGGATCTGCTCAACCGCGCCTATGTCTATTCGATGAAGGCGCACGGGTCGCAGACGCGCGCGTCGGGCGATCCCTACTTCCTCCATCCGCTGGAGGTCGCCGGTATCCTGACCCAGATGAAGCTGGACGCCGGCACCATCGCCACGGCACTGCTTCACGATACGGTCGAGGACACCGTCGCCACGCTCGAGGACATCGAGCGGGTGTTCGGCAAGGAAATCGCCCGGCTGGTCGACGGCGTCACCAAGCTGTCACGGCTGGAACTGAACAGCGAGCAGGCCAAGCAGGCGGAGAATTTCCGCAAGCTGGTGCTGGCCATGTCGGAGGACATCCGTGTCCTGCTGGTGAAGCTGGCCGACCGGCTTCACAACATGCGCACGCTGTTCCACCTGAAAAAGCCGGAAAAGCGCCGCCGCATCGCCCGCGAAACCATCGAAATCTACTCGCCCTTGGCCGAACGCATCGGCATGCACAAGATCAAGGACGAGCTGGACGATCTCGCCTTCGCCGAACTGAACCCCGACGCGCGCGACAGCATCCTGGCCCAGCTGGCCCGCCTGCGCAGCGAGGGCGAGAACCGCGTCCAGACCATCATCACCGAGCTGCGCGAACTGCTGGCGGCCGAAGGGCTGCCCGACGTATCGGTGACCGGCCGCGAGAAGTCTGCATATTCGATCTGGCGGAAGCTGCAGCGCAAGAATGTCACTTTCGAACAGCTGTCCGACATCATGGCCTTCCGCATCACGGTCGGCACCGTCGGGGAATGCTATCAGGCTCTGGGCATCGTGCACGCCCATTATCCGGTCGTGCCGGGGCGCTTCAAGGACTACATCTCCACGCCCAAGCCCAACGGCTACCGCAGCCTGCACACCGGCGTGATCGGTCCCGGCCGCAACCGGATCGAGGTGCAGATCCGCACCCAGGACATGCATGAGATCGCCGAGCTGGGCGTCGCCGCCCACTGGGCCTACAAGCAGGATCACCAGCCGCGCCCGACCGGCGGCGAATACCGCTGGCTGCGCGAGCTGCTGGACATTCTGGAGCATGCCCAGAAGCCGGAAGAATTCCTGGAACACACCAAGCTGGAGCTGTTCCAGGATCAGGTCTTCTGCTTCACCCCGAAGGGCGACCTGATCGCGCTGCCGCGCGGCGCTACGCCGGTCGACTTCGCCTATGCCGTCCACTCGCAGGTCGGCGACCATTGCGTCGGCGCCAAGATCAACGGCCGCATGCTGCCGCTGCGCACCCAGTTGCAGAACGGCGATCAGGTCGACATCGTCACCTCCAAAGCGCAGACGCCGGTCCCGGGCTGGGAACGCTTCGTCGTCACCGGCAAGGCGCGCGCCCGCATCCGCAAGTTCCTGCGCACCCAGCAGCGCGCCCAGTACATGGAACTGGGCCGCGGCATGCTGATGCGGCAGTTCAAGTCGGAAGGCTACGAGTTCACCGAAAAGGCTCTGGAAAACGCGGCCAAGATCTTCCAGCAGCCGACGGTCGACGATCTGATGGCCGGCGTCGGCTCCGGCCTGCATTCGGTGCGCGAGGTCTTCCACGCCGTCTTCCCCGGCCACAAGGCGCAGGCCGCCCCCGCCCTCCGCGAGACGGAGGAGAGCGCGCCGAAGCCGAAGGCGAAGAACCGCAAGGAATCGGCACTGCCGATCCGCGGCCTGATCCCGGGCATGGCCGTGCATTATGCCCGCTGCTGCCACCCGCTGCCCGGCGACCGCATCGTCGGCATCGTCACCACCGGCAAGGGCGTGACGATCCACACCATCGACTGCGAGACACTGGAAAGCTTCCACGAATCGCCGGAACGCTGGATCGACGTGTCGTGGGAGACCGGCCCGGATTCGCCGGAGGAGCATGTCGGCCGCATCAGCGTCGTCATCGCCAATGAACAAGGCTCGCTCGGCACGCTGTTCACGGTGATCGGCAAGAACCAGGGCAACGTCATCCATCAGAAGATCACGAACCGCAGCACCGACTATTTCGAGCTGCTGATCGACATCGACGTGAAGGATGCCAAGCACCTGACCAACATCATGGCCGCCCTGCGCGCCACCCCGGCCATCCATTCGGTGGAGCGGGCGCGGGGGCGCTGAGATCTCCATCATTCGACGGTAAATTCCCTGTCATCCGCGGGTAAATCGGTCGGTTCGGCGTGACGGAACGCCGGAGCACCGCTATATAGACGGAATCGCCCCCGCCCGTTCCGGCGGGCGGCGACGCTTTGGAGTCCGTGCATGTCCCGTTTCCTGCGCCTCGGCGTGAACATCGACCATGTGGCGACCGTCCGCAACGCACGCGGCGGGGCGCATCCCGACCCCGTGCGCGCGGCGAGGCTGGCCATCGAGGCCGGTGCCGACGGGATCACCGCGCATCTGCGCGAGGACCGGCGCCACATCGTCGATCGCGACATCGAGCGGCTGATGGCCGCAATCGACCGTCCGCTGAACTTCGAAATGGCCGCCACCGACGAGATGCTGTCCATCGCGTTGCGCCACAAGCCGCACGCCGCCTGCCTCGTGCCGGAAAAGCGCACCGAAGTGACGACCGAGGGCGGATTGGACGTGATCGGCCAGTACGACCAGTTGGTGCAACGGGTCGGGGACCTCGGCGCCGCCGGCATCCGCGTCTCGCTGTTCATCGATCCGGAACCGGCGCAGCTCGACGCCGCCAAGCGGCTTGGCGCCCCGGTGGTGGAACTGCACACCGGCGCCTATTGCGATGCCCATGACCCGGCAGCGCGCGAGGCGGAGCTGGCGCGCATCGTCCGCGCCGCCGCCCATGCCGAGGCGATCGGTCTGGAATGCCATGCCGGCCACGGCTTGAGCTACGACACCGTCGGCCCGGTGGCGGCGATCCAGACCATCGTCGAACTGAACATCGGCCATTTCCTGATCGGGGAGGCCATCTTCGTCGGGCTGACCAACTCAATCGCCCGCATGCGCAAGGCCATGGACACGGCGCGGAACGCGACGGCGCCGGCCTCATGATGATGTCCGGCACAATCCTCGGCATCGGCAACGACCTGATCGATATCCGGCGGGTCGAGAAGTCGCTGGAGCGTTTCGGCAAGCGCTTCATCGACCGCATCTTCACCGATATCGAGCAGGCCAAGTCCGAACGCCGCGCCGGCTCCGCCGCGAAGAACAACGCCCGCGCCTCGACCTATGCCAAGCGCTTCGCCGCCAAGGAGGCGTGCTCCAAGGCGCTCGGCACCGGGTTCCGCGACGGGGTGTTCTGGCGCGACATGGGGGTGGTCAACCTGCCGTCCGGCCAGCCGACCATGCGCCTGACCGGCGGGGCACTGGCGCGGCTGGAGGCGATCACGCCGCCGGGCATGCGCGCCCGCATCCATGTGACGCTGACCGACGAATACCCGATGGCCGAGGCCTTCGTCGTCATCAGCGCCGAACCGATCGAGTCCACTCCCACCGAATCCGCCCCCAGCGTGTCCGCAATGCCCACCAAGACGGCGAACCCAGAATGACCTTTCAGAAAGAAACGGCGACCAGCGCCAAAACCAAGGAATCCGGGTTCGCCGAAACCGTCAAGACGGTGATCTTCGCCGTGCTGATCGCCTTCGGTGTTCGGACGTTCGCTTTCGAGCCGTTCAACATCCCGTCCGGGTCGATGATCCCGACCCTGCTGATCGGCGACTATCTGTTCGTGTCGAAATACAGCTATGGCTACAGCAAATACACGGTCGGCTTCGGCCTGCCGGTGTTCGAGGGCCGCATCTTCGGCTCCATGCCCGAACGTGGCGACGTGGCGGTGTTCAAGCTGCCGCGCGACAACAAGACCGACTACATCAAGCGGGTGATCGGGCTGCCGGGCGATACCATCCAGATGATCGGCGGCATTCTGCACATCAACGGCCAGCCGGTGAAGCGCGAGCGGATCGAGGACTATGTCACCACCGATCCGCTGGGCCGCAGCATTCGCACCGCGCAGTTCATCGAGACGCTGCCGAACGGCCGCACCCACCGCATCATCGAGGAGTCGGACAACGGTCCGCTCGACAACACCCCGGTGTTCAAGGTGCCGGCCGGCCATCTGTTCATGATGGGCGACAACCGCGACAATTCGCTGGACAGCCGCGTGCCGTCGCAGGTTGGCTTCGTTCCCATCGAAAACATGGTCGGCCGCGCCGAATTCCTGTTCTTCTCGCTCGACGAGGGCACGCGCTTCTACGAGATCTGGCGCTGGCCGGTCGATCTGCGCTTCAGCCGCCTGTTCAACGGAGTCCGGTAAGTGTCCATCGTCACCAAGGCGCCTGCCGACGCGGGCGCCGGCTCCGAACCCGAGGCCGATGGTGCCGTCCAATCAGCGGATGTCGCCGGCCTCGCGCATGCTCTGGGCTACGAGTTCTCCAATCCGTCGCTCCTGCGCGACGCCGTCACCCACCCGAGCCTGATGGGGCTGGAACGGGCAGGCCGCAAGTCGCACAAGGGGCCGGGCATCGCCTATGAGCGGCTGGAGTTCCTGGGCGACCGCGTCGTCGGGCTGGTGGTCGCGCAATGGCTGCTGGAGCGCTACCCGAACGAGCGCGAAGGGGCTCTGGCCAAGCGGCATGCCGCGCTGGTTCGCCGGGAATCGCTGGGCCGCGTCGCCGACGCCATCGGGCTGGGGGCCTACCTGCGCCTGTCGCCGGCGGAAGCGCAAAGCGGCGGACGCGAGAACCGCACCATCCTGGGCGATGCCTGCGAGGCGGTGCTGGGCGCCATGTATCTCGACGGCGGGCTGGAGCCGGTGACACGCTTCGTCCGCGAGGCGCTCGCCAGCGAGATCGACAAGGCGACGCCGCCGCCGCTGGACAGCAAGACGACGCTGCAGGAATGGGCGCAGGGGCGCGGTAAGCCGCTGCCCCGCTATGAACTGATCGAACGCAGCGGCCCGGCGCACGAGCCGCTGTTCGTGGTTGCGGTGCATGTCGCGGGGATGGAACCGGTCAGCGGATCCGGCTCGTCGAAGCGCGTCGCAGAAAAGAAGGCGGCCAGCGCATTGCTGCGCCAGGTGGGAGTACAGGTCGATGACTGACGGTCGCGACGACATCGACAAGATGCAGAACAAGACGCCCGGTTCCGAAGCTGCGGAGCCGACCCCTGAGTCCATTGTGCCGGAGTCGGTGACGGACGACGAAGCGCTCGACCATGAGGATGGCGGCGACATCGGGGCCAAGGACGCCGACGAGGGCGCTGAAGAGGGCGACTTCGACGACGAAGATGGCGAATACGAGGACGGTGAGTACGAGGATGATGAGGATGCCCCGCGCGGGCAGCCCATCTCCGTCCTGCCGCCGCTGCCGACGATGCCGGAGCATCCGAGCTGCGGCTTCATCGCCCTGGTCGGCGCGCCCAATGCCGGCAAGTCGACGCTGCTGAACGCGATGATCGGCAGCAAGGTGTCGATCGTCAGCCCGAAGGTGCAGACCACCCGCACCCGCGTGCTGGGCATCACCATCCAGGGCGACGCCCAGATGATCTTCGTCGACACCCCCGGCATCTTCAAACCGAAGCGCCGGTTGGACCGCGCCATGGTGGCGGCGGCCTGGCAGGGGGCGGAGGACGCCGACGTGATCGGCGTGCTGTACGACGTGTCGCGCCGCTCGATCGACGAGGACACCCGCAGCATCGTCGCCCGGCTGAAGGAGCAGGGGCGCGAGGCGATCCTGATCCTGAACAAGATCGATCTGGTCAAGCGCGACGTCCTGCTGGGCATCGCCGACGCCTTCCAGCAGGAGGGCATCTTCTCCGACATCTTCATGGTGTCGGCCTTCACCGAGGACGGCGTCGCCGACCTGAAGCAGTTTCTGGCGAACCGGTTGCCGGAAGGGCCTTGGCATTTCCCGGAGGACCAGATCTCCGACATGCCGATGCGCCTGCTGGCGGCGGAGATCACCCGAGAGAAGCTGTTCCTGCAGCTTCACCAGGAACTTCCCTATTCCGCCACGGTCGAGACCGAGGTGTGGGAAGAGTTCGACGACGGATCGGTGAAGATCTCGCAGGTCATCTTCGTGCAGCGCGAAAGCCAGAAGGCCATCGTGCTGGGCAAGGGCGGCCAGCGGATCAAGGCGTTGGGTTCCGCCGCGCGATCCGAGTTGACGTCGATGCTGGAGCGCCGCGTCCACCTGATCCTGTTCGTGAAGGTGCGCGAGGGGTGGGTCGACGATCCGGAACGCTATTCGGCCTGGGGGCTGGATTTCGGGGCGTCCTGAACGACAAAGGCCCTCTCCCGCGGGAGAGGGCCTTTTTAATTCCGGGGCCGAAGCTTTATGTTGACGATCGGATTCACGCTTCAAAACGATTCCGATTTTACGCGATCCGATCTAAAGCCTCAGGCGGCCATAAGGCGCAGATGGCCGTCGAAGTCGTCCAGTGCGCGCATCAGATCCATCATCGCCTGATCCGCTTGGGCACGGGCGAAGGGCCAGGCGTCGTCATCGGCCATATGAGCGGCCTCGATGCGGGCGGTGGCGCGATTGTTCAGTCCGCGAAGGCGGTCGAGCGTGCGCTCCCACGTCTCCCGCCGGTCGCTGTCCGCGCGCTCCACCATCGATCGCAGGGTTTCCATGCGGTCGGTGGCGCGCAGCACAAGCTCACGGCTCAGCGTGTCGAAGGCTTGCCGGTTGCGGCGGCTCATGAGATGTCCTCCTTTGATCCTCAACCGATTTTGACCTCTCGGCCGGCTGGCAGGTTAGCCCCGCGCCGACACTGCGCAAACGCACCGGAAGCGCAGTCGTCACAGCCCCTTTGGGAGAAGCCGTAACGATTTTGCAATGCGATTTAGCAGTTGCGGGATATCCGTCCGAATCCAAATCCCGCCGGGTTGCCCAGGCCTGAAAAGGACAAGGCAAACCCGGTGGCCGAGGAAGTCTTCCTGGTTGGATTGCGTTTCCTCCTGGGCCGGTTTCATCCGGCCCGTTGGCGCTTTTATACGCCGCCTTTTTGACGACGTTCTTTTGTTTTGGTGACGCTTTTGTGCCGGATTGGCAAGGCAGGGTCAATCCGCCCAAAAATCATAGACAGCGCGCAATCTGTCGCAGCCTAAAGGCGAGGTTGTAACCCTGGAATCGGGCGGAAAGTCGGAAGTGGTAGAGCGTTCGTGTGCGTGCTCACTCGGCCGCGACGGCGTAGGCGGGAATGGCTTCGAGATTGGCCGGTTCCGGCATCGCCGTGCCGCAGCAGGGGGCGGTCGCGGGCGTCGCGGCGATGGCCGCCTGTTGGGCCATGGCGGCGCGATGCTCGCTGGCCATGCTGCGCATGGTGGGCACGCATTTGCCGCATTGGACCTGGCAATTGTGATGGCGGAACACCGAGGCAGGGGTCGTCGCGCCCTGGTCGAGCGCGGCCTTGACCTTCTTGTCGTTCAGCGCGTGGCAGATGCAGACGTACATTGGCCCTCGGCGACGGTCGGTGTGGCAAGAACTCCGAACCCAGCAATAGCTGAGACTGAGAATCGTTGTCAATGCCGCTATTGCGAACCAATCGCATATAAGAGCTTTCGCGACGCTTTGTCACAACCTCCTTCGCGTCAGTTCGAAAGGGGGGATCCCGCATCCTTGCGCTTGCATTCGGCGGCCGGCGGCGGTAGCCCGTGGGGCATGGACGACAGCACCCCCAAAAACGCCTCCCCCAACGCTCCGCAGCCCTCACCGGGCGCGGTGGTGACCCCGCTCGGCCAGACGATCTATCTGGCGGCGGACGGCTTCCTCGACGATCTGGTGGCGGAACTGGGGAAGGTCGCGTCGGTCGACGGCCGGCTGGTCTTCGTCGACGGACCGGCTCGGCCGGCCGCCTGGGCACAGAACATCTGGTACGACCCGGTGCGCATAGAATTCGCTTCGATCAAGGGCGGTGCCAAGGCATTGCGCGGGATCCAGCGCAATTGGGCATTGTGGTCGCAGCGGCATCATCGCCGCGCCGCCCTGATCCAGGAGAACCTGCCGCACGTGTCGGCCAAGCCGGTGGTCTTTCCGTCGCCCCTGCCGACGGCGCCGCTGGGCTCCTGGACGCTGACCGACGAGTCCACCATCATCGCCGCGGCACGCTGCTCCAGCCCCTTCCGCAACGGCGAGGTGACCTTCGTCGAGAACCGCACCGTTCCGCCCAACCGCGCCTATCTGAAGCTGTGGGAGGCGCTGACCCTGTTCGGGGAGCAGCCGGGGCCGGGCGACCGCTGCCTCGACCTCGGCGCCTGTCCGGGTGGCTGGACCTGGGTGCTGCATGAATTGGGGGCGTCGGTGGTCAGCGTCGACAAGGCGCCGCTCGACCCCGCCATCGCCGCCCTGCCGCGGGTGGAAATCCGCCAGGAAAGCGCCTTCGGGCTGAAGCCGGCGGCGGTCGGCCCGGTGGATTGGCTGTGCTGCGACGTGATCTGCTACCCGACGCGGCTGTTGCGGCTGGTGAAGGAGTGGATGGACAGCGGGCTGGCCAAGCGCTTCATCTGCACGCTGAAGTTCCAGGCGGAGACCGACCATGAGACCGCCCGCGCCTTCGCGGCGATCCCCGGTGGCCGGGTGATCCACCTGCACCACAACAAGCATGAACTGACCTGGATGTGGCCGGCGCAGTGAGCGCCGTCCCTTTGCCCACGTCCCTCAGGCCAGCGCCCGCCCTTCGGCATAGCCGAAGCTGACATAGTGCTGCCGGGCGCCGGACAGGCTGCCGCCGACGGCGGCATTGACGTCCGGGTTGGCGGCTAGATAGGCGGCGGCATTGAATCTGCCGAGCGACCGTCCCTCGAAGCGGCCGAACTGGATGTAATGCAGTTCCACGGCCTCGCGGTTGTTGCCATAGGCGGCGATCAGGTCGGGGTTGCTGGCTTCGTAGGACAGCGTGTCGAACAGGCTGGCGTTGCGGCCCTCGCGATAGCCGTTCGTGATGAAATGACGGGTCGCCGCGGTGGCATCGGTTCCGAAGGCCGAGATCAGATCGCCATAGCCGGCCAGATAGTTATAAGGGTCGAATCCGCTCAGGCTGCGGCCTTCGTAAACCCCGGAGTTGGCGAGATGCTGCGCCGCCGCCGCCGTGTCGGTGCCGAACGCGGTGATCAGGTCGCCATTCGACGCGATGTAGCGCAAGGTGTCGAAGCTGCCGGACACGGTGGCCGACAGGGCGCTGCTGCTGTCGGAAAAGCGCAGATATTCGATGTTGGTCAGGACGTCGGTGCCGTTAGGGCCGTTGACGATGGTGCGGCTGCCGTCCAGCTGTTGGACGCTGTATTGTGCGCGGCTGCCGCTGAACACCACCGTATCGGTGCCGGCGCCGCCATCCAGCATATTGCCCAGGCTGTTGACGGTGAAGCTGTCGTTGCCGCTGCCGCCGATCGCCTGCTGCATCTTCGTGCCGTAGGCCAGCGCCAGGAAGGTGGTGGATCCGGCGCTGCTGAACTGTCCGTCGCGCAGGTCCAGCGACAGCGATGCCGTCTGGGCGCTGCCGTTCAGACTGTTGTGGCCGTTGGGATCCCACAGGGTGGTGAAGCTGCCGGTGTTCAGCGAATAGCTGGTGTCGCCGGGGGCGGCCGACATGTTGGCGCCGTAGAGATACTGGATCGCCGCGATGTCGTAGAGGCTGGGGCCGGTCAGATAGGTGCCTGACGGCAGGGCGTCGCTGTCGTTGTAGGACATGATGCTGTAGGCATAATTGTCCTGTGCGGACGACAGGTACGGACCCTCCGTCCCCCCGTCGGAGCCGGCATTGTAGTTGCCTGGATGCTTCAGGCCCAGCGCATGGCCGATCTCGTGGATGATCGTCATGTAGCCGTAGCTGCCCGTCGTCGGGTTGGTGTTCGTGGAGCTGTCGTTGGCCAGGAAGACCTGACCGCCCTGGGAGGCGGTGGAGGGGTAATAGGCGTAGGCCGCCGACTGGCCGTATTGGCGGTTGGTGCCGAAGGCCACATCCGCGGTGGTGGGATTGGCGACCTCGGTGAAGGTGATGTTGGCGACCGCGCTCCATGCCGCCAGCGCCTGCCGGACGGCAGCCTGCTGGGCGCTGTTCATCGCCGCAAAACCGGCGGAATCGGATGAGGAGACTTGCCGCGCGCTGGTCAGGAAACCATAGGTCACGGTCACGGCGGCGCCGACGGAACTGCCGTTCAGCACGGTGCCGTTGTTGCCCCAATGTGGCGTCCCGCTGGGGAGCAGGGCGGAAATGCTGGAGGTCAGCGCTGACTGGCTCATGGACGCTCGGTTCCCGCGGCGGTCGGTTGGGATGTCCAGAGGGATTCCGGACTACCGCTTATACGAAATACGAGCACGGTTCCCAGCGCAACAGGTCAGGCACGGCGCAGTGCCAGTTCGATGGATGGACGTAGCATCGAGGCGGCGGCATGGCCGATTTCCACCGCCTCCGCCGCGCGGTCGAACTCCAGGATGCCGATATGGGCCAGCCGCGGCGCGATCAGCACATCCGGCGGCTCGCCCGCCAGGCGCGAGCGGGTGATGCGGTCCTGCATGATGTCGATGGAGCCGGCCATCACCTCCAGGGCGTTCGGCATCGGCTTGTGGGCCTGGGCATCATCGATCTGATCGGCCAGGAAACGGGTCCGCCGGGTGGGCTTGCGGCCGAGCCAGTTGGAGATCTGGCTGGTCAGGTGCGAAAAGGCGGGCGAGCCGGCATCGCCGCCGGCGACCACCGGTTCCGGCACCTTGGCCGCCACCGCTCTGACTCCATCCGATTTGCCGCGGCCGTTCGGCCGGCCCAGCGGCGACAGCTCGCTGTTCAGGTTGACCGCCACCACCACGTCGGCACCAAGGGCCCGGCACAGCGAGACCGGCACCGGATTGACCAGCGCGCCGTCGACCAGCAGGTGATGGTCGCGCCGCACCGCCGGGAACAGGCCGGGCATCGCGGCCGACGCCAGCACCGC
Source organism: Azospirillum oryzae (assembly GCF_008364795.1). Taxonomy (GTDB): domain Bacteria; phylum Pseudomonadota; class Alphaproteobacteria; order Azospirillales; family Azospirillaceae; genus Azospirillum; species Azospirillum oryzae. The sequence continues at coordinate 1,071,169 of NZ_VTTM01000002.1, forward strand.
CGACATCAGCGGCCCGTCGCGCAGCCACATCTCGCGCCCGGTCGACAGGTCGGTGGCGACGGTGGCGAAGGGTAGGGGCAGATCCTCGATCAGCACATTGCTTCGTTCGTTGTCGAAGCGGCCGAACGCCTTCTCGGCGGCGACCAGACCGCCGCGGCGGAAGGTGAGGTCGATGATGCCCAGCATGCCCAGCCAGCCCATCTTCTGCGCCCAGGACTGCAACTCGTCCATCTGGTCGGTCAGATAGGCGGCCCCGACCGCGGCCCCGATGGAGGTGCCGCAGATGATGTCGGGCTTGATCCCGATTTCCTCCAGCGCGCGCAGGACGCCGATATGCGCCCAACCGCGCGCGGCGCCGCTGCCCAGCGCAAGCCCGATCTTCAAGTCGGTTCCCTTCGCCATCCGCTTCCCCCGTCAGCGCCCCCGCCAGCTTAGCGGCCGGCGGCTTGATCTAGAGCTTATCATCTAGGCATCGCCGCCCGGTATCGGAAGCTGCCGGAAGTGGCACGCCGCCGGAGCGCCGGCGATCGCCGCAGTTGAAATGGCGAATGGAGAAAATTTATCCGATCTTTGACTTGGATCATCGGCTTCAGGGCGGCGACTGTGGCATTTCTGTGCCAGTACGAAGGTATGATCGCCGTTCCGGCTGATTTTAACCATGCGTCAACTGGACCCGATGCATTTTCGTTGCGTTGCAGTGTAGTTCCCGAACGCGGAAGGCTTGCCATGGCCGACGAACTGAAAAGCTTTAGAAAGGACTGGAAACGCTGGTCGACCGCGGAGCGGCTGATTGCCGTCACCTTGCTGGTCCTGGCTGCGCTTCTTGGTGCGCCGGCCGCCGCCGGGCTGTTCTGAGTCACGACCCGACACCATTTGGTCGCGCGCGCCACAGTGTTGCGCGCCGGCAACTTCAGTGCCGCCATGGACGCCGGGGCGCGGTCCTCTTTACGGGCTATTAACCGTCACGACTCTAGGCTTGGTTGGCTCGGACAGTTCCTGGGACGGTTGGGCGCCACGATCGGACGGAGCGTCGAACCTCCGCCGCAATGGCACTCGACGGGCGCTCGCTGGAGGGCGCGGACCGGGGTGGTTCCGGCATATTCCGCCAAGGCCTTGCCCCTCTCGCTGGACACGCCCGATGACCTTCTCCGCCCAATCCGCCGTGACGGAACAGAAGCTCCTGAGACAGCGCCTCGACGCCGCCTTTGCGGAAGCAGCAACGCCGCTGTCGCGCGACGAGGTGACGGATATCGTCCGCAACATCCTGGGCAGCATGGACGGCGACATTTCCGCGACCGACCTGCGCCTTTACAAAGAGGTCGTTGACCTCGCCAAGTTCATCGAGACGGCCAAGCAGGAAATCGCGGCGCTGCAGCCGGCCGAAATCCGCGACGAACATATCCGCACCGCCACGGACGAACTGGACGCGGTGATCGGCGCGACCGAGAAGGCGACCTTCGCCATCTTCGACGCCTGCGACGCCATCGGCGCCATCGCCGGCCAGACGGACGCGGACAGCTCGGCGAAGCTGAACGACCAGATCACCAAGATCTACGAGGCCTGCAACTTCCAGGACATTACCGGCCAGCGCATCAGCAAGGTGGTGCGGACGCTGAAGCACATCGAATCGAAGGTCGACATGATCGTCGCCGCCTTCGGCAGCGAAGTGCGGCAGAACCACGCCCCGCGGCTGGCCAAGCTGGCGGCGGAGGAGGCGGAGGCCGCCGTCCATTACGAACCGATGAGTGCGGACGAGGCGGAACAGCAGCTTCTGCATGGACCGCAGCTGCCGGGCAATGCGATGGACCAGGACGAGATCGACCGTCTGCTGGCCAGCTTCGACTGACGCCATGCTGCCCGGCGCACCCATCAGCAGGCCCACCGGCGGCCACACGGCCCAAGGTGCAGGGCCGGGGACGGGGAATGCCGGGCTGCCGCCGCTGCGGGTGGCGCGTGCGGGTGTCGGCGTGGGCGGACATGCCAACCCGAACAACGGCAGCATCCTGCTTCTGCTGTCGCTGTTCCTGCTGCTTCTGGTCTTCTTCATCGTGCTGAACGCCAATTCGGTGCAGACGGTGCAGAAGGTGAAGGCGGTCGCCGCTTCGCTGGAGCGGACCTTTCCCAGCTTCGTCATCGACCCGCGCCTGCGCGACGGTGCCGAACCGGTGGCATCGCGCGCCGGCACGGTGTTCGCCGTGCAGCGGTTGGAGGATGTCGGCACCCTCTTCGCCACCGCGGTGGCGGTCGCCAAGGTGGAGGTGGTCGCCCCCGGCCAATTGCTGGAGGTCCGGCTGCCGGCCGACGACCTGTTCCTTCCCGGCACCATGACCCTGCGGCCGGACCGCCAGGGCCTGATCGACCGCATCGCCGACGCCCTGCGCCAGTCGCGCCAGGGCGAGCGGGTGGAACTGGACGCGCTGCTCGGCATCGGGCCGACGGGAACGCCCAGCCAGCCGCCGGGCCCGGTCGCCCGTGCCGGGGTTCTGGCCCGCGCGCTGGTCGAGGACGGGGCGCCGGCCGGCAATGTCACCATCGGGATCGAACGCGGGGAGCCGGGCGGCGTGCGGCTGCTGTTCTCCCTGCGCTGGGACGAGGACGGGGCGGCGGCGAAGGCGGCCCCCAAGCCGGCATCGAAGGCGGGGAAGACGGAGGTGCGGAAATGATCCGCATTCCGGGCGTCGTCAACAAAGCCGAGGCGGCGGCGGAAGATCGCAGCGGCCAGCGCAAGACGCTGTGGCTGATCAGCTTCACCGACCTGATCTCCCTGATGCTCGCCTTCTTCGTCCTGATGTATTCGATGAGCGAGCCGGAGGCGGAGCGCTGGACCCGTCTGGCGAAAGGCGTGGCGGAGGCGATTCCCGCCGCGCGGTCGACCGCCAGCAGTCCGTCGGACCGGCCCGCCGATCCCGGCGCCGCCTTCAACGCCAAGGCGGTGGAGGCCAGGGCTGCCATCGACCTGCATTATCTGGCGGCCCTGCTGGGAAGCCAGCTGCGGTCGAATACGGAACTGGCGGTGATCGACGTTCGGCGCGAAGATGACCGTGTCGTCATCCGTCTGCCGGGCGAGCGAATGTTCGATCCCACCGGTGCCGCCTTCACCGAGGAGGGTCGGCGGGTGCTGTTCCTGCTGGGCGCCGTCATCGGCCGGATCGGCAACCGGATCGAATTGGTCGGCCATGCGGAGCACGAGGATGCGACGGGCGGCGTGGCCTGGGAACGGGCGCTGACGCGGGCCGTCGCCGTTTCCGCCGCGCTGCGCGAGACCGGCTATCGCCGCGATCTGGTGGCACGCGCGGTGATGTTGCCGGTCGATGGGGCAGGGGGTGCCGGCAACGGGCGCCTGCCGGTCGACATCGTGGTGCGAGAGGAAGGAGCGGATTGAGGTGACCGACCGGACGGCCCAAGAGTGGAAGCGCTGGCTGCGCGGCTGTGCCGCCGCGGTGGCGCTGCTTGCCATGCCGGTCCTGCTGTCTCCCCAGGCCGCGGACGCCGCCACGGTGCCGGTGCGCGGCGGAACCCACAAGGATTTCGGCCGGCTGGTCTTCGACTGGCCGGGCAAGGTCGATTACACCGCGTCGGTCGAGGGCGATCGGCTGGTCGTCACCTTCACGGACAGCATCGACGCACCGCTCGACCGTCTGGTGCGGGCGCTGCCCGGCTATCTGGCCGCCGGACGGGTCGAGGCGGATGGCAAGACGGTCTCGTTCGACCTGAAGCGCCCGGTCTCGCTGAAAAGCTTCCGCAACGGCAACGCCATCGCCATCGACCTGTCGCCGGCCGCGCCGCAGACGGCCGCCAAGGCGGAGGACGCGAAGCCCGAACCCGCGAAAGCCGAGGCTGCGAAGCCGGCGCCCACCGCCGGACGGCTGCGCGTGCGCGGGGCTGACCAGCCGGACCAGAGCCGCCTGACCTTCGAGTGGCCGTCGCCGGTCGGCTACACGGTCACGCGCGACGGCGCTGCGGTCACGGTCGCTTTCGACAAGGGCGGCACCGCCGACCTGTCGGCGGTCTCCAAGGCGGCACTGCGCAACATCCGGAATGTGGAAGCATACCGACGGGCCGACGGCGCGCTGGCGGTTACGCTGGCCGTGCCGCAGGACGCCGAGGTGACCGACAGCGCATCCGGCAAAGCGGTGGTGCTGTCCGTCGGCAATCCCGGCTCGCGCGCCGGCCTGCCCAAAAGCGACGGCGCTCAGCCTGCCGCCGGTTCCCAGGGGACCGCAGCGGGGCAAGGCAGCAGCCAGGGAAGCAGCCAGCCGGCGCCGGCCAAGGAAACAGCCAGGGAAGGCGGCAGGGACACGCCCACGATGGCTTCGGCCACCTCCGGCCGCTCCGCCATCGCGGCGAATGCCGCGGCGCCACACTCGGCGGCCAATGCCGCGGCGCCCAACACTCCGCCGGCGGAGGCGAAGGCCGCGCCCGCGGCGCCTGCCGATGCCAAGGCCCAGCCGGTGGCGGGTCCGAAGGGGCCGGTGCTGACCTTCGACACCGGCGGACCGGCCTCCATCGCCGTCTATCCGCGGGCGGGCCAGCTTTACGTCGTGTTCGACCGGCCGATGCCGATCGGCGCCGGGAAGCTCAGCGGACCGGGGGCTGAACTGATGGGCGCGGTGGAGCCGGTGCCGGCGACCGGCGGCAGTGTGTTCCGCACCAAGATCGGCCCGATGGTGTGGCCGACGGTTGAACGGCAGGGCACCACTTGGCGCATCCTGTCCTCCGCCCGCCCGGCCAACATGGGCAGCACCGGCGATCTCCGGGTGGAGCCCGATCCCGATTTCCTTCTGGGCGCCCGACTGCTGGTGCGCGCGCCTGACGCGGCGAATATCGTGCAGTTCGCCGATCCCGACGTCGGCGACCGCATCCAGGTGGTTCCGCTGCCCAGCCCGGGGCAGGGCGTGCCCGAACCACACCGTTACCCCGACCTGGAAGTGATGCCGTCCTATCAGGGCGTGGTGGTGCGGCCGATCTCCGACAATGTGACGGTGCGCGCGATCAAGGAGGGGGTGGAACTGACCACCGCCGGCGGCCTGCACCTGTCGCCGGCGGCCGACGCCGGCAACCCGGCGGTCGCGCCGCCGCCGCCGGCGCCGCCCCCCGGTCCGGCATCCGCGCCCCAGCCGGTCCCGTCGCAGATGGCTGCGGCGCCGCTTCCGGTCACCCCTCCGCCCGGCGGCGCCTCGTCCGCCATGGAACCGCCGAAGGCGCAGCCCGCCCAGATGCAGGGCCGCCGCCTGTTCAACCTGCCGGCCTGGAAGCATGGCGACCTCGACCATTTCACCGAGGCGCGGCAGGACCTGCAGCTGGCCGTCGTCAATGCGCCGGAATCGGAGCGGCCGAAGGCGCAGCTCGACCTCGCGCGGTTCTATTTCGCCAATGGTTTCGGGCAGGAGACGCTCGGCATGCTGGACGTGCTGCAGCAGAACCAACCCGACCTGGAAGGCTGGCCGGAGTTCCGCGCGCTGCGCGGCGCCGCCCGCGTGCTGACCGGCGACCTCGACGGGGCGGAGGCCGACCTGTCGATCCCGTCGCTGGCCGGCAATCCGGAAGCCAATCTGTGGAGGGCCGCCATCGCCGCCGACCGCCGCGACTGGCCCAAGGCGATGGCCGGCTTCAAGGCGTCCGGCCCGATCCTGAACAGCTACCCCGAACCCATGATCGGGAAGCTCGGCCTGCGGGCGGCGGAAGCGGCGCTGGAGACGCGCGACACCGGCACCGCCAAGCGGCTGTTCGACCGGGTGATCGAGCACAGCGGCCCGGATCAGGAGGAAAACCCGCAGACGCAATATCTGCGCGGTCTGCTCTTTGCCCAGACCGGCGAGATCGATCAGGCGCGGGAACAGCTGACCGCCGCCTACAACAGCTATGACCGGCTCTATCGCGCCAAGGCCGGGCTGGCGCTGACCAATCTGGAGCTGTCGGAAGGCAAGATGTCGCCGACCGCCGCGGCGGAGCAGCTGGCCGGCCTGACCTTCACCTGGCGCGGCGACGATCTGGAGATGCAGATCCGCTCGCGCATGGGCGAGGTGCTGATTGCCGGCGGCGAATATGCCAAGGGTTTCAACACGATGAAGGAAACGGCGGCCCTGGTCGCCGACACACCCAGGGCCGAGGCGATCACCAAGGAGATGTCGCGCATCTTCGCCGACCTGTTCAAGGACGGGGCGCAGCGACTGCCGACGCTGGACGCGCTGCAGCTCTACGACCAGTTCCGCGAGCTGACCCCGGTGGGCGAGGCCGGCGACGAGATCATCCGGCAGCTGGCGGAACGGCTGATCTCCATCGATCTGCTGAACCGTGCGGCCGACCTGCTGCAGCATCAGGTGGAATACCGTCTGTCCGGTCTGGACAAGGCGCGGGTCGGCACCCGGCTGGCCTCCGTCCGGCTGCTCGACAACAAGCCGGAAGAGGCGCTGAAGGCGCTGGAACTGTCCAACGTCGCCGGACTGCCGGCCGATCTGACGGCCGAACGGCGGCTGATGCAGGCCAAGGCGCTGGCCGAGCTGAACCGCGGCGACGAGGCGATGCAGCTTCTGGCCCAGGACGACAGCACCAACGCCAACCTGCTGCGCGTCGACATCGCGTGGAAGGGGCAGAAATGGGATGCGGCGGCGCTGGCCCTGAACAAGGTGATCGGCCCGCCCCCCGCAACCGGCAAGCCGCTGGATCCCAACATGTCGCAGTTGGTGCTGAACCGGGCGGTGGCGCTGGCGCTGGCCGGCGACGGCAACGGGCTGAACCTGCTGAAGAAGGATTTCGAAGGGTCGATGAAGGGCGGGCCGAATGAGGACGCCTTCCGCATCCTGACCCGCCCTGAACAGGCGATGGGCCTGATCGACGTCGGCACCATCCGCTCCCGCGTTGCGGAAGTGGATATGTTCAAGAAGTTTTTGAAGGAATATCGCGGTGGTAAGCAGGCCGGCGATAAGCCGACCTCATAAGGCGGCGGGACGCCTTGCGGGGGAATGCTGCGCCCCGCCGCCCGCTCCGCGCCGTTGGCCGGGGGCCGTTACTTCGGCAGCAGAACCTTGTCGATGACATGGACGACGCCGTTGGACTGTTCGACATCGGCGATGGTCACGCGCGCCATATTGCCGGAGGCGTCGGCGACCATCACGGCGTCGCCGGACTGGGTGAAGGTCAGCGGCATGCCTTCCACCGTCTTCAGCATGGCCTTGCCGTTGCCCTTCTTGATGTCCGCCACGATGTCCCTGGCGTCCAGCTTGCCGGGAACGACGTGGTAGGTCAGCACCTTGGTCAGCTGCGCCTTGTTCTCCGGCTTCAGCAGGGTGTCGACGGTGCCGGCGGGCAGGGCGGCGAAGGCCTCGTTGGTGGGTGCGAAGACGGTGAAGGGACCCTTGCCGTTCAGCGTGTCGACCAGTCCGGCGGCCTTCACGGCGGCGACGAGGGTGGTGTGGTCCTTGGACTGGGACGCATTCTCCACGATGGTCTTGCTGGGGTACATCGGCGCGCCGCCGACCATCTTTTCCATGGCCGCGTTGGCGCAACCGGCAAAAAGAAGGGTGGCGATCGCCACGGTGGCAACCTTCTTCATAGCATTCCCTCTTATCGGTGAAGGTCCGCTTCCCGCGGACACATCACCGTTACGGGGGAGGCTTCCAGTCAGATCACAGCAGTTTCTGTGCGTGATGCTGATTTTTGTTTGCGTGAAAGAGGTAATTCTTTCGTGGTGAGGACGCCGCCTCCCGCCGGCTAGAGCTGCACCTGCGTTCCCAGCTCGACCACGCGGTTGGGCGGCAGCTTGAAGAAGTCGGTGGCGCTGACCGAAGTGCGGGACATCACCACGAACAGCTTCTCCCGCCACAGCGCCATCTGGGAGTTCATCTGCGGGATCAGCGTCTCCCGGCCCAGGAAGAAGGAGGTCGCCATCACGTCGAACTCCAGCCCGAAGGCCTTGCACAGCCTCAGCGCCTTGGGGATGTTCGGCTCCTGCGAGAAGCCGTAGCGCACTGTGATGCGGTAGAAGCCGTCGGCCAGCCCCTCCACCACCACGCGGTCCTTGGCGGGGACCCGCGGCACATCCTCCACCACCACGGTGACGAAGACGACGCGTTCGTGCAGGACCTGATTGTGCTTCAGGTTGTGCAGCAGGGCGATCGGCACGGTGTTGGAACTGGAGGTCATGAAGACCGCCGTGCCCTTCACCCGCTGGATATCGCCCTTCTTCGCCTGCCGCTGGATGAAGGCGTCCAGCGGCAGCGATTCCTCGGCCAGCCGCTTGGTCAGCACGGCCCGGCCGCGGCGCCATGTGGACATCAGCCCCAGCGTGACGCAGGCGATCACCAGCGGCACCCAGCCGCCATGGGGAATCTTCACCGCGTTGGCGGCGAAGAAGGAAACCTCCACCGTCAGGAAGGTCGCGCCGACGGCGAAGCAGAGCGGCAGGCTCCAGTTCCAGCGCCGCCGCGCCACCACCAGGAACAGGGTGGTGGTGATGATCATGTCGCCGGTCACCGCGATGCCATAGGCGGCGGCGAGACGGCTGGATGATTGGAAGACCAGCACCAGCCCCAGCACCGCGGCAAGCAGGCCCCAGTTGGCGCGGGGAATGTAGATCTGCCCCTCCTCCTCGTTGGAGGTGTGGCGGATGTCGAGGCGCGGGCAGAGGCCCAGCTGCACCGCCTGCCGGGTCAGCGAGAAGACGCCGGAGATCACCGCCTGACTGGCGATGACGGTGGCGGCGGTGGACAGGCCGATCAGCGGATAGAGCCCCCAATCCGGCGCCAGCAGATAGAAGGGGCTGCGCACCGCCGTCGGGTCGTTCAGCAGAAGCGCGCACTGGCCCAGATAGTTCAGCAGCAGGCCCGGCAGCACCACGGCCAGCCAAGCCACCTGGATCGGGCGGCGGCCGAAATGGCCCATGTCGGCATAGAGTGCCTCGCCGCCGGTCACGGCCAGCACCACGGCGCCCAGCACCAGGAAACCGGCGACGCCATGCTCGGCGAAGAAGGCGATGGCATAGTACGGGTTGAAGGCGACCAGCACGCTCGGCTGCCGGATCACCTCCAGCAGCCCGAGGATGCCGAGCGTGGAGAACCACGCCAGCATGATCGGGCCGAACAACGCGCCGACGCGCGAGGTGCCGTGGCTCTGGATGGCGAACAGGGCGATCAGGATGGCGACGGTCAGCGGCACCACCGCCGACTCCAGCGCCGGCTCCGCCACGCCCAGTCCCTCGACCGCGGACAGCACGGACATCGCCGGGGTGATCATGCCGTCGCCGTAGAACAGCGCCGCGCCGAACAGGCCGAGCGCCGTCAGGACCGTCAGCTTGCCCGACGCATCCGGCCGCGTCTTGGACGCCAGCGCCAGAAGCGAGAGGATGCCGCCCTCGCCCTTGTTGTCGGCCCGCATGACGAAGCCCACATATTTGACGGTGACGACCACCACCAGTGCCCAGAACACCAGCGACATGATGCCCAGAACGTTGTCATGGGTCAGGGCGAGCCCATGCTCGCCGGCGAAGCATTCTCGCAGCGTGTAGAGCGGGCTGGTGCCGATGTCGCCATACACGACCCCGAGGGCACCCAGGGTCAACGTCGCGAGCTTGCCGGAGTCGGGCGGCGCGGCCTTCAAAGCGGTATCAGTCATGCAGTGATTGCGGTCCGAAGTTGGTCCGTCGTTCGATGGCGCCCGATGCGGCGGCGATGGTCCGGTCCGTCGCTCCTTCGGCGGCGGCGAACGGGCGGAACCATCCGGCGGAACCGGCTTACCGGCCAATCATCCCACCGACGCACATCGCCTTTCCTCATACGCGCTTACGGCGCGCAACGCCAGCACGGGCTTGCGCCGCGAAGGCCAAGCCCGGGGGCTGCGACGAAGTGCGCAGGGCTTTTCCCGCTATGCGCGCAATTTCTAAAGAGTGCCGAAGCTGCGCGCCAGCGATCCGGCGATCAGATACCACCCGTCGACCAGCACGAAGAAGATGATCTTGAACGGGATGGCGACCATGGTCGGCGGCAGCATCATCATGCCCATCGACATCAGGATCGACGATACCACCATGTCGATGATGAGGAAGGGCAGGAACAGCAGGAAGCCGATCTCGAACCCGCGCTTGATCTCCGAGATCATGAAGGCCGGGACCAGGACGTGCAGCGGCATGTCGTTCGGCTCCTGCACGTTCGGCAGGCGGGCCATGTCCATGAACAGGCGCAGGTCCTTCTCGCTGGTGTGATGCAGCATGAAATCGCGCAAGGGCGCCACCGTGCGGCGGAACGCCTCCATCTCGTCGATTTCCTGGTTCATCAGCGGCTGGATGCCCTGGGTGTAGCTGCGCTCGAACACCGGGGCCATGACGAAGAAGGTCAGGAACAGCGCCAGCGACATCATCACCGTGGTCGGCGGCACCTGCTGCACGCCCAGCGCATTGCGCAGGAAGGAGAGCACGATGACGATGCGGGTGAAGGCCGTCATCATGATGAGGATCGACGGCGCCAGCGACAGCACCGTGATCAGGCCGATGGTCTGGACGATGCGGCCGGTGGCGGTGCCGCCGGCGTCGCCCAGGTCGAAGGTCAGGCTCTGCGCCAGCGCCGGCCCGGCGCTCAATCCCAGCGCCACGCCGAAGACGAGCGCCAGAGCCAGTCCGGCAAAAACCGGCTTCCAGACCGGCTTCCACCAGGAACTCAGGCGCCTCAGGATGGCCGCCGTCATCGCGGCTGGCTCCCGGCCGGCGTGGAAGCCGCGGGCGTGTCGGCCGTCCCGGCGAGCGCCGTGTCGAACCCCCCGGCCGGGGCGCTGTCGACCAGCAGGTCCCCGTTGGCGCTCAGCAGGATCAGATGCTCGCGGTCGTCGCGGCGGACCAGGATCAGGCGCCGCTTGGCGTCGACCGGCAGAGCCTCAACCACGCTCAACCGGCGTTGGCGGGCGCGTCCGCGCACGGTGCCGCCGGCCATGCCGACCCGGCGCATCACCCAGGCAACGACCATGATGAGCGCCACCACGAAGACGAGCGCCATCAGGAAACGGATATACTGGTCGAGATCCATGGAAACGGCAGGCTTTCTCTGTCAGGGCGTATCGTCGGAACGGCCCGGAGCGGACGGCCCCCCGGAGCGGCCGTAGGCGGCGGCCGCGCGCTGGCGGGCGGTGTGCGGATCGTCGCGGCCGGCCAGCGCGGCGGCGATGGTCTCCTCCCGCCGGGCCTGCTGGTCGGTCAGCGCGGCGGCCAGCGGCGCCAGCGCCGCGACCAGATCGCCGAGCGGGCCGAGCAGGGTCCGCGCCTCCCCCTGCGGCAAGGCTTCGGCGGCGAGGCAAAGATGGGCGACGCGCTCTTCCAGCCCGACAAGGTCGATCAATACGCCGGCCTCGGCCTGCGTGCGCGCATCGTCGAGCGTTGCACCCAGCGCCGCCGCCTGTTCCGCGATCCGGCCAGCCGACTCGGTGCTTTCGGGCGAGGGGGAAGCGGTTGGCGGCCGGATCACGGCTTGTCCTCCTCCATGATGTCCTCGGAGCGCGATTCCGACGGCATCGTGCCGTTGGCGCGATAGACATAAGCGAGAATTTCCGCCACGGCGGCGATGGCTTCGACGGGGATGTCGCTGTCGACCTCGATCGCAGACAGAATCTCGACCAGGTCGGCGTCTTCGCGCACCTTCACGCCGTTGGCGAAGGCGACCTCCAGGATCTGCTCCGCCACCGTGCCCTTGCCGGTGGCGACGATCCGCGGCAGCGTCTCCGTCCCCAGATGGTATTTCAGCGCAACCGCGACCGGCCGCCGGGCAAGGGGACCCCGGGCAGGGGACTGCGTCTTGCCGGCTGGCGGCGAGGCGGGTGGGCGGGCTTGCGCGGACAACAGGGCGGCCTTGTCGAGGGGGGCGTCGAGGGGGTCCTTCCTGGGCCGCATCCTGGACCGGTAGGCTTAACGAACTGTAAAGGCGGCAGGGCCGGCCAATTCGCGTCGGTGGAGATTCATCCTTCGTTAACGCAAACGCGTGACCATCGGAGACTGTGGCGATGCCCGTCCTGGGCGGCGTTCAGCGGAATTGGCAGCGGTATTCCAGCGGCATTGGGGCGGGATCAGGGCCATGGACCTCGGAAATCTCGGCATCTTCAAACTTATGTCGCGCAAGATGGACTGGTTGACCCAGCGTCAGGAAGTCATCTCGCAGAACATCGCCAACGCCGACACGCCGGAGTACAAGGGCCGCGACCTGAAGCCCTTCACCTTCCGCGACGCGCTCGGCGACAGCCGGCGGCTGACCCCGGTGGCGACCAATGCGTCCCATCTGGCCGGCACCCGCGGACCGGGCGGCATGGCGCAGGAACAGAAGGTGCGAGACCCGTACGAGACGGCGCCGGACGGCAACAACGTCGTCCTGGAAGACCAGATGATGCGGATGAGCCAGAATTCGATGGATTACCAGACCATCACCAACCTGTACAAAAAGCAGGTGGCGATGATCAAGTCGGCGATCCGGTCGGGCAGCTGAGTGCCTTTGGCAGGGTGCCGGCGGGTATTTGAGGAGGCGGTGCGATGGATCTCTACAAGTCGATGGCGGTTTCCGCCTCGGGCATGAAGGCGCAGGGCACGCGCCTGAAGGTCATTTCGGAGAATCTGGCGAACGCCAACACCACCGCGGAAACGCCGGGCGATCTGCCCTATCGCCGCAAGACGGTCATCTTCAAGAACGAGCTGGACCGCGCGATGGACGTCGACAAGGTCCGCGTCGCCAAGGTCGATGTGGACAAGAGCGATTTCCAGCGCCGCTACGATCCTTCCCATCCGTCGGCCGACGCCGACGGCTATGTGCTGATGCCCAACGTCAACTCGGTGGTCGAAGCGATGGACATGCGCGAGGCCCAGCGCAGCTACGAAGCCAACCTGTCGGCCATCGACACGGCGCGCCAGATGCTGACCCGCACCATCGACATCCTGCGTGCCTGACCTCGTCCCGCCCAATCGCTCCTGAACCTCCCGACCGACCGGAACCGCTGCCATGATCAATCCGCTGAACGCCGCCGCGGCCTACGCCACCACCGCCGCCAAGACGACCGGCCCCGGCATGGCCGCGCGCGATGGCCTCTCCTTCGGTGACGTGCTGGAGCAGGCGGCAAAGGAAAGCATCGGCACCATGAAGAAGAGCGAGGACATGTCGGCCCTGGCCGCCGTCGGCAAGGCCGATCTGAACGACGTCGTCCAGGCCGTGACCAACGCCGAGGTGACGCTGCAGACCGTCACCGCCGTGCGCGACAAGGTGCTGAACGCCTATCAGGAAATCCTGCGCATGCCGATGTGACGGCGTCCGTTTCGCACCCACCGCCGTCCTGAACCCGCCGTCATGAGCGAGACCGAAGTCATCGAGCTTTGCCGCACGTCCATCGTCACGCTGGTGATGGTGTGCGGGCCGATTCTGGTCATCATGATGGCGGTCGGCACCGTCATCTCCATCTTCCAGGCGGTTACCCAGATCAGCGAGCAGACCCTCGCCATGGTGCCGAAGGTGCTGCTGGTCTTCGGTCTCAGCATCCTGCTGATGCCCTTCATGCTGGGCAAGCTGACCGATTTCTTCGAACATGAGGTCGCCGACCGCATCGTCGCGATCGGCGTCGGCGCCACCGACAATGGCGGCGCGCCCTTCACGCCCGGCACCGGCGTGACGCCGCCCCCGGCGCCGACCGCGGCCGCGGCGGGCCAATGAACGTCCTGCAGCAACTGCTGGGCGAACAGATCTTCGTCTGGATGTTGGTCTTCATGCGGGTCGGCACCGCCTTCAGCGTGATGCCGACCATCGGCGATGCCTTCGTTCCCACCCGCATGCGCCTGCTGTTCGCGCTGGCGGTCAGCACGCTGGTGGCGCCGGCGATCCGGCCGATGCTGCCGCCGATGCCCGGCAATCCGTTCCAACTGATGGTGCTGGTGGCCGGCGAGATGACGGTGGGAATTTTCCTCGGCACCATCGCCCGGCTGCTGATGGGCGCGCTTGAGGTGGCCGGCACAATCATCAGCCTGCAGAGCGGCCTTGCCAACGCGCAGATCTTCAACCCGGCGCTGGCGACATCAGGCTCTCTGCCCGGCTCGCTGATGGGCTGGCTGGGGCTGCTTCTGATTTTCGTCACCGACCTGCATCATCTGCTGATCATGGCGGTGGTCGACAGCTACGCCACCTTCACGCCGGGAGCGGCGATCCCGATCGACGACATGGCGAACGTGGTCGGGCAGCTGGTGTCGAAAAGCTTCATGCTGGGGGTGCAGATGGCCGCCCCCTTCCTGATCACCGGCATGCTGTTCGCGCTGGCGCTGGGGCTGCTGAACAAGCTGGCGCCGCAGGTGCAGGTGTTTCAGCTGTTCACGTCCGTCCAGGTGCTGCTCGGCCTGTTCATGTTCGCGCTGACGCTGGGTGCGATGATGCTGTTCTGGCTGTCGCGCTTCGAATCGACCTTCATCGAATTCCTGAAGCCGCTGTAGAGGGGGAACGCCGGTGTCGGAAGAGGCGGACGAGTCCTCCAAAACAGAGGACCCGACATCCAAGAAGCTCGACGAGGCCCACAAACAGGGCCAGTTCGCGATGACCCGCGAGGCCGCGAACTGGTTGATGGTCGCGGCGATGCTGGTGGTGCTGGTCTCCATCCTGCCCGGCACCATGAAGGGGCTGGTGTTCCGGCTGAATTACTATTTCGAGAATCTGGACCAGTTCACCTTCGATCGCGCCGGTGTCGGCGCGCTGCTGTTCCGGGTGATGCGCGACGTTATGTGGGCGCTGTGGCTGCCCATCCTGCTGTTCGTGGTGGCCGGCGTGCTGTCGACCATCGGGCAGACCGGTTTCCACGTCTCCTGGGAACTGATCTCCCCGAAGTTCAGCAAGCTGAACCCGCTGCCCGGCCTGATGAACATGTTCAAGGCCAACCAGGGGGTGGAACTGCTGAAGAGCATCGTCAAGCTGGCGGTGGTCGGCGGCGTCGCCTACATGGCGCTCGTGCCGATGTTCGGCGGCATCGAGGCCTATATCGGCATCGACATCGTCACCTTGCTGCTGCAGATGGACGGGCTGGCCCACCGGCTGCTGATCTGGGTCCTGGTGGTCCTGACCTTCATCGCCGCCGGCGACTTCCTGTGGCAGAAGCAGCAGTTCGACAAGAAGATGAAGATGACCAAGCAGGAGGTGAAGGACGAGCACAAGCAGCAGGAAGGCGATCCAGTCGTCAAGGGCCGCATCCGGCAGTTGCGGTTCGAGCGCGCGCGCAAGCGCATGATGGCCGCGGTGCCGAACGCCGACGTGGTGGTCACCAACCCGACCCACTTCGCGGTCGCGCTGAAATACGACCCGACCCAGATGGGCGCGCCGATGGTGCTGGCGAAGGGCGTCGACCAGGTCGCCTTCAAGATTCGCGAGATCGCCGAATCGAACAATGTTCCGGTCATAGAAAACCCGCCCCTCGCCCGTGCGCTCTATGCCGCTTGCGATATCGACGAAGAAGTTCCGTCCGAGCACTATCGGGCGGTCGCCGAAGTCATTACCTATGTCTTCAAGCTCAAAGGGCGGGCGCTGCGCAACTGATCCGGCTCCGTAACGGTTGACCGGACCGGGTGGAGCGGCCGACCATCTCAGGTGGCGCGACGGAGATGCCCGGTCGGTAGCATCCGGTCCGGGGCAACTCCCAGGAAGACCGTGTGGGGTTTGGAGTATTGGTGGACGACACAACTTCCCTTTCCGACACCGCACGCAATGCAGCGAACCACCGGGCATCGTCCGGCGGAGTGCTGATGCTCATCCAATATGCGCTGGCGCCGGCCGGTCTGCTGGTGCTTGCCGTCGGCCTGCTGCTGGACCGCGACGAGGTCGGCTGGCTGGGCGCCGGGCTGGCGGCTGCGGGCGTGGCGCTGCTGATCGGCCGCAGCGTGTCGGTGGTGCGGCGGTCGGCGCGAATCGGCGCGCTGCTGAGCGGTGCGCTGGAAGGGATGCCGGCCGGCCAGCTGGTCTGCGACGGGGCCGACGAGGTGGTGTTCGTCAATGCCGCCTTCCGCGAACTGGCGGGTTGGCGCCGCGGCGAACGGCCGCTGGACGCCCTGGCGCGCCAGTTCTCCGGCGACCCGGACAGCGCGCGCGAATTCCGCCGCCTGCGCGAGCGGGTGAGGGCCGGTTCCGCCGCTTCGGCCGAGCTGGCGATCCCGGCGCTGGACAACCGCCCGCCGGAATGGCGCAAGGTGCAGGGGCAGCCGGTCGCCGGCTTCCCCGGCTCCGTCCATTGGCGGATCGAGGACATCACCGCGCGGTGGGAGCTTGAGCATGTCATGCTGCGCGAGCAGGCGAAGCTGGCCGACTTCATGGAGCATGCGCCGGTCGGCTTCTTCTCGGTCGATCAGAACGGCCACTTCCTGTTCGTCAACGCCACGCTGGCCCAATGGCTGGAGGCGGCGCCCGGCGACCTGACGGACGGCGAATCGCGGCTGCACGGCATCCTGGCGGCGCCCCCGGTCTCCGCAGCACCCTATGACCTGTTCGACCATGGCGGCGGCGAGCAGCGCGGCGAACTGACCATGGTGGGGCTGCGCGGCCGGCGTTTCCAGGTTGCAGTGGCGCAAAGCGTGGTGCGGGCCGACGACGGCACCATCCACACCCGGTCGGTGGTGCGCGACCTGTCGCCCGAGCGGGAATGGCAGGAGGCGCTGCGCCAGTCCGAACAGCGGTTCCAGCGCTTCTTCGAGGACGCGCCGATCGGAATCGCCTTGGTCGACGAAACCGGCCAGCTGACCGAATGCAACGAGGCCTTCCTGGCGCTGATCGGCAGCGAGGCCGGCAGCGTCATCAACCGCCCGATGGCCGACCTGATCGTCCCGGCGGAGCGCGAGGCGGTGACGGCGCGGCTGAAATCGGTGCAGGGCGGCGCCGACCCGGCCCACCCGCTTGAGGTTCGGTTGTCGGGCGGGCGGGAACTGACCGCCCAGCTCTATGCCCGGCGCCTCGCCAACCCGGTGCGCACCGATGGCCGCACGGATGGCGGCAAGGGAGATGGGGTGGGCCTGATCCTGCACTTCATCGACATGACCGAGCGCAAGAGCCTGGAGGCGCAGTTCGCCCAGTCGCAGAAGATGCAGGCGGTCGGCCAGCTGGCCGGCGGCGTGGCGCACGACTTCAACAACCTGCTGACGGCGATGATCGGCTTCTGCGACCTGCTGCTGTTGCGGCACAAGCCGGGCGACCAGTCCTTCAGCGACATCATGCAGATCAAGCAGAACGCCAACCGTGCCGCCAACCTCGTGCGGCAGCTGCTGGCCTTCTCGCGCCAGCAGACCCTGCAGCCGCGCGTCATCAACGTGACGGACGTGCTGGCGGAGTTGGCGAACCTGCTGCGCCGGCTGATCGGCGAGAACATCGAACTGAAGATGATCCATGGCCGCGACCTGGGGCTGGTCAAGGTCGACCAGAACCAGCTGGAGCAGGTCATCATCAATCTGGTGGTCAATGCCCGCGACGCCATGGCCGGCGGCGGCAAGCTGATCATCAACACCACCAATTACGTCGTCACCCAGCCGGAACGGCGGGAGCACGAGACGATCCCGTCCGGCAGCTACGTCTCCATCGAGGTGATCGACACCGGCTGCGGCATCGCGCGGGAGAACCTGCAGCGCATCTTCGAGCCCTTCTACACGACCAAGGAGGTCGGGTCGGGCACCGGGCTGGGCCTGTCGACCGTGTACGGCATCGTCCGGCAGACCGGCGGCTTCGTGCTGGTCGATTCGGCGGTGGGGGAAGGGACGACCTTCACCATCCTGCTGCCGCATCATCAGGGCGAACTGCGCCCGGTCGACACCGCCGAACCGCGGGAGCGGCGCGGCAGCGACCTGACCGGCACCGGCACCATCCTGCTGGTGGAGGACGAGGACGCCGTGCGCGTCTTCTCCGCCCGGGCGCTCCGCAACAAGGGCTATCAGGTGCTGGAGGCCAAGAACGGCGAGGCGGCGCTGCAGCAGATCGAGACCAACGGCGCCTCCATCGACCTGCTGATCACCGACGTGGTGATGCCGCAGATGGACGGCCCGACGCTCGCCCGCCATGTCCGCAAGCTGCGCCCGGAGATGCGGGTGATCTTCATCTCCGGCTATGCCGAGGACCGTCTGGGCGAGATCGACGGCGTCGAAGTCGCCCATTTCCTGCCCAAGCCATTCTCGCTGAAGCAGCTGGCCTCCAAGGTGAAGGAGGTCATCCGCGACGGACGGTGAGAGCGAAAAATCGCCTGCAAGAATGCCCCCGAACATGCCCCGTAAAATAGGAACGCACGGGCAACATCAGGTCTTGCAAACGAGAACGAAGAGAGTACATTCAGCCTCGTTGCAAGAGCGCCGACCGTGTGTTCTAAGAGAGGGGTACCGGGCATGTCGTCCGCACAGCTTCGTTTGGTCGAGAAGGATTCCATGGACAAGCAGAAGGCGCTCGATGCCGCCCTGAGCCAGATCGAACGCGCGTTCGGCAAGGGCTCGATCATGAAGCTTGGCGCCCGTGAGAACTTGGTCGAGACGGAGGTCATCTCCACCGGCTCCCTTGGTCTCGATATCGCGCTGGGCATCGGTGGCCTGCCGAAGGGCCGCATCGTCGAAATCTACGGGCCGGAAAGCTCGGGCAAGACCACGCTGGCGCTGCACGCCATCGCCCAGGCCCAAAAGGCCGGCGGCACCTGCGCCTTCGTCGACGCGGAGCATGCGCTCGACCCGTCCTATGCCCGCAAGCTGGGCGTCAACATCGACGAGCTGCTGATCTCCCAGCCGGATGCCGGCGAGCAGGCTCTGGAGATCGCCGACACGCTGGTGCGCTCCGGCGCCATCGACGTGCTGGTGGTAGACTCGGTGGCCGCGCTCGTTCCGCGCGCCGAACTGGAAGGCGAGATGGGCGACAGCCACGTCGGCCTGCACGCCCGCCTGATGAGCCAGGCCCTGCGCAAGTTGACCGGCTCGATCTCCAAGTCGAACTGCCTGGTGATCTTCATCAACCAGATCCGCCTGAAGATCGGCGTGATGTTCGGCAACCCGGAGACGACGACCGGCGGCAACGCGCTGAAGTTCTACGCCTCCGTCCGTCTCGACATCCGCCGCATCGGCTCGATCAAGGACCGCGACACCGTCGTCGGCAACCAGACCCGAGTCAAGGTGGTGAAGAACAAGATGGCCCCGCCGTTCCGCGTGGTCGAGTTCGACATCATGTATGGCGAGGGCGTGTCGAAGGTGGGCGAACTGCTCGACCTCGGCATCCAGGCGGGTGTGGTCGACAAGTCGGGTGCGTGGTTCAGCTATGACGGCACCCGCATCGGCCAGGGCCGCGAGAACGCCAAGACCTATCTGCGCAACAACCCCGAGATGGCCGATGCGATCGAGGCCAAGATCCGCGGCAACGCCGGTCTGGTCGCCGACGCGATGATGGGCACCCCGGAAGCCGACGGTGAAGCCTCCACTCCGGAATGACGCCAGGGCAGATCGATTGAAAAGCCCCGCCTTCCGAAAGGGAGGCGGGGCTTTTTTGTTGGGAGATGTGGGAGGTCAGGGTGGTGTCTGCCCTTCACACATCCACCACCATATGCGGTCGGAACGCCCCCTCCAGCGTCAGCAGCAGGTGGAGGTAGACCGCCACCTTTCGCGCGCGGTCTGTGTTGCGGGCAAGGCAGTCTCGCAGTTGTTCCGCCAGCCGGGCGGCTTCCGGATCCAGTTCCGGTGCGGCGGTGATGGCGGCCTGGACGATGTGCTCGGGATCGACGGGCAGCGGAGCCGCCGGATCCTTCAGCAAGGCTTCCGCCAGCGCATCTTCATCATGGTGGACCGGGGACGGAGCGGCCGGGGGTGGTGGCGCGCGGCTGGACAGATGGCTGCGGAGATTTTCCTTCAGCCGGGTCCGCTGACGCTCATCCAACCCATCGAACTGGTCGACCTCATCGAACAAGAGGTCATAGAGGCGACGGCGCTGCGGATTGGGCGGATTGTGGTCGCGCCGTTCCTGCTCACGGTGGTGCCGTTCCTGGCGGCTGTTGCGGCGGCTGTTGCGGTCGGTAGCGCTGCCGCTCCGCTCGACGCCCGTGGTGGTGCGGACGCTGAACTCCGGCGGGCCGATGCCGCGCCCGGATGTGAGATTGCCGGACATGAGCCGCCTCCCGGGGAAACCACTCCCTCAGCGGTCAAGTCTGGCAGAGCCGGCGCTTTCGTCAATGCGAAAGCGCCAAGCCCCTATCGGCCAATCGTCCGGTCCGTCAGTCGCCGGCCCCGGCCCCGACGGCACTGTCGGCGGCTTGCGGCTTGCTCTTGCCGAAGCCGATGGTGGGGAAGACGTTGATCAACGCGGTGATGAAGGCGGCCAGATAGGGCAGCGACTGCACGACCAGCAGGCCCGACCACATGAAGGCGTCGCGGTTCTCGTGGCCGAAGACCATGACGATGGCCAACGCCGCTCCCCACAGCGACACCAGCAGCACCAGCTCCTCGCGCGCCATCAGGAAGGCCTGCATCAGCGCCGGCTGGTTCTCGCATTTGGGCGTGCGGACAAAGGGGCGGCCGGAGGTGAAGATGCCCAGCCACATGGCGCGGCCGACCGTGTGGGTCAGCGCCATGCCGGCCACCGCCGCCCCGACCTTGTCCCAGAAGCCGCACTTCACCCGCGCCTCGTAGAGCCAGAGCGAAGCGCCGACCTTGAAGGCGAAGACGCTGAGCGTCGGGATCATGAAGACGTTCGGCGGGAACTCGAAATATTTCGGGAAGGCCATCAGGCCGATGGACCAGATGATGCCGGCGATGCCGAAGATCATGTGGGCGGCGTCGGCAAACCAGGGCAGCCAGCCGGTGATGAAATGGTACTTCTGGCCGGCCGTCAGCTCCTTCGCGCCCGGCGACAGCTGGCGCCAATGGTGCTTCAGGATTTGCACGGCGCCATAGGCCCAGCGGAAGCGCTGAGTCTTGTAGGCGGAGAAACTGTCGGGAACCAGGCCCTTGCCGTAGCTTTCCGGCATATAAACGGCCTCATAGCCATGCTCGAACAGGCGCAGGCCGAGGTCGGCGTCCTCGGTGATGCACCACTCGCCCCAGCGGCCGACCTTTTCCAGGGCCGACTTGCGGATGATGGTCATGGTGCCGTGCTGGATGATTGCGTTGCGCTCGTTCCGCTGGATCATGCCGATGTGGAAGAAGCCGGCATATTCCCAGTTGGTCATGCGCTGGAACAGGTCGTGTTCCCACTCGCGATAGTCCTGCGGCGACTGCACGAAGCCGACCTCCGGCCGGTTGAAGTGCGGGATGGTCGCCTTCAGCCAGTCGGGATGGACCTGATAATCGCTGTCGATGACGGCGATGTGTTCGGCGTCGGGGGCGGTTTGCGCCAGACCGAAATTCAGCGCACCAGCCTTGAAGCCCGGCCAATTATCGAGGTGGAAGAAGCGGAACTTCGGTCCCAGCTTCTTACAGTATTCCTCGATCGGACGCCAAACCGCCGGATCCTTGGTGTTGTTGTCCAGCAGCAGGACTTCGTAATTCGGGTAATCGAGGTTGGCCAGCGCGTCCAGCGTCTGCATGACCATGTGCGGCGGCTCGTTGTAGCAGGGCACATGGATCGACACCTTCGCCGCGTTGGGCAGCGGCGCGGCGGAGCAGGGGATGAACTTGCGCTTGAACTTGTGCTGCCAGACGACCTCGGTCAGCTCCATGCCGTCGATCAGCATGACCGCGAACAGCACCAGCTGGCAGAAGATCAGCAGGCCCCAGGCGATTTCGGTGGTGAGTGCCAGTCCGGCCGCCGATGCCGCGCTGACGGTGAAGACCAGGACGGAAGCCACCGCCTGGATCAGCGCGCCGTAGAAGATCTGGCCGCCGATCTTCAGGTCGCTGCGGCGCCACAGGAAGAACACCAGCGGCAGGAAGCCCAGCGCAATGGCGGTGGCGCACTTGATCTCCCAGTTGCGGACCTCATGCACCCCGCCGATCATCGGGAACTTCGGGTTGCGCTGATAGTCCCACAGGCCCCAGCTGGTGCCGGCGGTGCCCTCGATCTCCCGCTTCCAGGGCTGGTCGAAGGCCTCCATGATGAAGTAGTCGAGCTTGTTCTGGGCGGCGACGTTCAGGAAGTTGCGGATGAACTTCGCCTGATTGACCTGGCTCGCCTCGGCGCCACGGCGCCACGGGCCATCGGCCGGCCAGCCGATCTCGCCGATCAGGATGTGCTTGTTCGGGAACTTCTGCTTCAGCTCGTTGTAGCGGAACATGGCGTAGTCGACCGACTGGTCGACCGGCACGCCTTCCCAATAGGGCAGCAGGTGGACGGCGAGGAAGTCCACGGCCTCGGCCAGTTCCGGGTTCTTCAGCCAGACGTGCCACGGCTCGGCGATGGAGACCGGGACGTTGACCTTCTTCTTCACCCGCTTGATGTAGTCGATGGCCTGCGGAACGGTCAGGTCGGCGCGCAGGATCGCCTCGTTACCGACCAGCACGCGGCGCACGTTGCTGTTGGCGCGGGCCAGCTTGATCAGGCCGGCCAGTTCGGGCTCGTCGATTTCCGGCTTGCCGGTCGTCCAGGCGCCGGCGGTGACCGGCAGCCCATGCTTGGCGGCGATGGCCGCCACCATTTCGGAACCGTCGGTGGTCGAGTAGGTACGGACGGCCTTTACCGCGCCCTCCAGCGCGTCCATGTCCTGCTCGATGTCCTCGGCGGACGCCTTGTCGCCCTTCGACGGGCTCTTGTCCGAATGGAAGGGGGTATAGGCGACGCCGGTGATGGCGCCGGCCCAGGACCGCTCGTCCACCGGACGGTTCCACAGCGCCCAGAAGGCGATGTTGCCGAGGATCACCAGGATCAGAACCGCAAAGGCCGATTTGCGCATGTGGGTCGTTCTCGCTCGCCGCACCAGAAAACATGGATACGGCCCGTGGAAATGGCGCAAGGGGACCGTTGCCGCCCCGACCATGTCCTCGGACCGAACTCTACAATCGTCAAACGAATGCCGCCCGTGCCGTATGGCCGGCGCGCACGGCAATCTATACAAGCTTCGCGGTTGCCCCGCCACTGCCGGCTATAACAGGGCAGCCTCCGGATTATTCCCCGGCGGCGCCCGGCGCAGGCCATGAATGGAGTGAAGCATGTTTTCCCTTAACGAACGGCTACGGGCCGACACCCGCCCTGTGACCGATCTGGGGCTTTGCCGGGTGCTGCTGATGAACAACCGGCTGTGGCCATGGCTGATCCTGGTGCCGATGCGTGAGAGTGCCGTGGAAATCCACCGGCTGGACGAGGAGGATCAGGCGACGCTGATGCGGGAGATCGCACAGGCTTCCCGCGTGGTGGAGCGGCTGTACTCGCCCGACAAGATGAATGTCGGGGCGCTGGGCAACATGGTGCCGCAGCTGCACGTCCATGTGATCGGGCGGACGCGCGGCGACCCGGCCTGGCCGGGGCCGGTGTGGGGTTCCGGCCATGCCGAACCGTATGAGGCGGCGGAGGCCGATGCCCTGGTGGAACGGCTGGCCGAGGCGTTCCGAACGACGCCGTGAACTTTATCGGGCGGTGAGTGTTTGAGTGGTCAACCATCTTCTCGGGAGACCGCCGCCATGACCGATCAGGACCGCTCCAAATCCGTGACCTCCGACGCGCCGTCGGACGCCGCCCAGCGAATCGAGGACAAACTGGTCGACAAGACCGGCAAAGCGTCCGGCGATCCCGACAAGCCCGTCCAGAAGAAGTGGGAGGAGATGGGTGAGCGGGAGGAGATCATCGAACAAAGCCAGCGCGAGGGCGGCGGGGCGTAAAGGGCGAGCAATTGGCCCATGGCTGTTGGGCATCCCCTCTCCTTTCCGCAGAGAGGGGAATGCTACCGCTTCACCGTGCAGGTCAGCGCCAGCACGTCCGCCGCCTTTTCCAGATCGTCGGCGCGGACCAGCACATAATCGGTGTTGTAGGTGGAGATCGCGAAGATCGGCAGATGGGCCTGGGCCAGCGGAACGGCAATGCGGGCCAGGATGCCGAACAGGGTGAAATCGACCACGCCCTCCACCCGGAAGGCGCGCCAACCGCGTTCGGCCTTGACGCCCTCCGGCACCCGGTCCTCGCGGCAGAGAATCGACAGCTCCTCTCCCGTCCGGGTGGCGCCGACCAGCGGGTCGGTCCAGTCGAGCCAGTCGGGCAGGCCGCTGCCGGGCGGAAGCTGCGCCACCGCAAGACGGTCGGGCAGGATCGACAGGGTCAGGCCGGTCTGCTCTCGCACAAGGGCGGCTGTCAGCGTGGCTTCGTCCACCTCGAAAGGTTTCAGGATGCGCCGGGCGCGGGCGGCCAGCGACGGGACGCCGGAGCGCATGGCGCGGCCCAGCATCTCCGCCGAGGTAGCGCGCAGGTTGGCGTCCGATTCGGCGAGATCGACCACCGCCTGCAATGCGCTGGTCTGGACGATGCGGCTGGGGCTGTTCTCGAACCAGTCCGCCAGCAGGACGGCGGCGCGGTGGCGCTGCTCCTCCGTCATGGTCAGGCGCGGCACGATCTGGGCGAGGTGCCAGCGTACCTCCGCCTGCTCGATGGCGACGGCGTCGGTCAGCAGATGCTCGACATAGGGATCGAGCCAGCGGGCATTGCCGCGCGAGACCCGTTCCAGCGCATCGGCGGCGCGCATACGGACGCTGGCGTTGCGGTCGAACAGGCAGCCGACCAGCTCCGCCAGCTTGCCGCGGTCGGCCGATACCTCGTCGGCGACGGAGGGGGCGTCGCCCACCGTCCGCCGGTCGCCGATGGCCAGACGGCGGGCCAGCGAGGCATTCCTGATCAGCTCATCCATCTCAGCGCCGTCCGGTCGGACGGCCGAAGCGCGACGGCGTGCCGAAGCGCGAGGCGATCTTGGCGCCGGTCGGCTTGGGCGGCGGCGGGGGAGGGGGCGGCGGCGGGGTTTCGCCGCGTGGCACGCCACCGCCCGACGCCATCTCCGCCAGATCCTTCACCAGCTTCTGCACGCTGCGCACGCGGGCCTGCGGGTCGGGCCATTCGCGGATGTAGACCAGCTTGTGGTCGGGCCGCAGCTTCATCAGCGTCAGATGCTGGGCGATGTAGGTCAGCAGCTTGGCCGGCTCGGCATAGAAATTGTCGTGGAAGGCCAGCACCAGTCCCTTCGGCCCGGCATCGACGCGGTCGATGTTGGCTTGTTTGCACCAGCGCTTGATGGTGACGACGTCCAGCAGGTTCTCCACCTCCTCCGGCAGCTTGCCGAAACGGTCGATCAACTCCGCGGCGAAGCCATCCACCTCCGCCCGGTCGACCAGATCGGCGATGCGGCGGTAGAGCGACAGGCGCACCGTCAGGTCGGGGACGTAGCTTTCCGGAATCAGCACCGGCGTGCCCAGGTTGATCTGCGGCACCCACTCCTGCGCGGCTGCGGCGGCGACGGCACCCTCCTGCATAGCGGCGCGGGCGTTGGCGACGGCCTCCTCCAGCATCTGCTGGTACAGCTCGACGCCGACCTCGCGCACTTGCCCCGACTGCTCCTCGCCCAGCAGATTGCCGGCGCCGCGGATGTCCATGTCGTGGCTGGCGAGCTGGAAGCCGGCGCCCAGGCTGTCCAGCGTCTCGATGACGTGCAGGCGCTGCTGGGCGGTGGCGTTCAGCGGCTTGTTGGGTGCGTAGGTCAGATAGGCGTATCCGCGCTTCTTCGACCGGCCGACGCGGCCGCGAATCTGGTAGAGCTGCGCCAGTCCGAACAGGTCGGCGCGGTGGACGATCAGCGTGTTGGCGTTGGGGATGTCCAGGCCGCTTTCGATGATGTTGGTGGCGAGCAGAACCTCGAACTTGCCCTCGTCGAAGGCGGTCATCACGTCTTCCAGCTCGCTGGCCGGCATTTGGCCGTGGGCGGTGACGATCTTGACCTCCGGCACCAACTCGCGCACCCGTTCGGCGACCTTCGCCAGATCCTCGATACGCGGGCAGACGTAGAAGGTCTGGCCGCCGCGATAGTGCTCGCGCAGGATCGCCTCGCGGATCACCACCGGGTCGTAGGGCAGGACGAAGGTGCGCACCGCCAGACGGTCGACCGGCGGGGTGGCGATCAGCGACAGCTCGCGCACGCCGGACAACGCCATCTGCAGGGTGCGCGGGATCGGCGTGGCGGTCAGCGTCAGCACATGGATGTCGGCGCGCAGCTCCTTCAGCCGCTCCTTCTGCTTGACGCCGAAATGCTGCTCCTCGTCGACGATCACCATGCCGAGCCGCTTGAAGTCGAGCCCCTTGGCGAGCAGAGCATGGGTGCCGACGACGATATCGGCCGTGCCCTCCGCCAGTTCCTTCTTCACCAGCGTCTGTTCGCGGGCGGTGACCATGCGCGACAGCTGCACCACACGCACCGGCAGGCCGGCGAAGCGGGTGGAGAATGTCTTGAAATGCTGGCGCGCCAGCAGGGTGGTCGGCACGACGACGGCGACCTGCTTGCCGCTCATCGCCACCATGAAGGCGGCGCGCAGGGCCACTTCGGTCTTGCCGAAGCCGACGTCGCCGCAGACCAGACGGTCCATCGGCCGGCCGCTGCCGAGATCGGTGAAGATGTCTTCGATCGCCTTCAACTGGTCGTCGGTCTCGGGGTAGGGGAAGCGGGCGGCGAATTCCTGATAGACCCCCTCCGGCGTCAGCACCGGATCGGCCTTTTTCAGCATCCGCTCCGCCGCGATCTTCAGCAGGGCTTCCGCCATGTCCTTCAGGCGCTTCTTGACTCGCGCCTTGCGGCCCTGCCAGCCGGCGCCGCCCAGCTTGTCGAGTTGGACATTGGCGTCTTCCGAGCCGTAGCGCGACAGCACCTCGATGTTCTCGACCGGGACATACAGCTTGTCGCCGCCCTCATAGACGATGCGAAGGCAGTCGTGCGGGGCGCCGGTGACCTCCAGCGTCTCCAGCCCGTCATAGCGGCCGATGCCGTGGTCCATATGGACGACGATATCGCCCTCATGCAGGGCCGAATGCTCGGCGATGAAGTTGGCGGCCTTGCGCTTCTTCTTGGCCGGGCGGACCAGACGGTCGCCGAGGATGTCCTGTTCGGTGATGACGGCGAGGTCGGGGGAGGTGAAGCCATGCTCCATCCCCAGCACGATGGTGCCGATGATGCCGCGGTCGAAACGGCGGACATCCTCCATGTTCTCCGCCGGCTCCAGGCCGGGGATGCCGTGGTCGGCAAGCACGTTGGACAGGCGGTCGCGCGATCCGGCCGAATATCCCGCGATCAGCACCCGGCGGCCGTCGGCACGGAGCGCCCGGATATGGTCCTTCACCGCGTCGAAGACGTTGATGTCGGGGCGGTTGCGTTCTTCCGCGAAGTCGTGGCCACGCTTGCCGCCAGCGTCCACCGTGCCCTTGATCCCGGGGGGAGTGGAGAAGATCTGGAGCTGCGCTACTGCGCGCTCGGCCATCAGCGCGTCCCAGACGGTGGCGTCGAGGAACATCGAGGCGACCGGCACCGGCTTGTAGACCGGCGATCCCGCCCGCTTCTCGATGGTCATCATCGAATCGCGGGAGGCATGGAAATCGACCACCTGCGCGATGCGGGCGTCGCGCGCCTCGTTGGCCTGATGGTCCAGGCTGACGATGCCGCGCGGCAGGTAATCCAGCACCGTGTCCATGCTCTCATGGAACAGCGGCAGCCAATGTTCCATCCCGCCATAACTGCGGCCGGCGGAAATCGCCTCGTAGAGCGGATCGTCGTCGGTCACCGCGCCGAACAGCTCGCGGTAGCCGGAGCGGAAGCGGGCGATCCCGGCCTCGTCGAGGAAGACCTCCGACATCGGCTTCAGCTCGACACGGTCGCGCTTGTCGGTGGTGCGCTGGGTCATGGGATCGAAGGCGCGCACTCCCTCCAGCTCGTCGCCGAACAGGTCGAGGCGCAGCGGCTCCTCCGTGCCCGGCGGGAACAGGTCGACGATGCCGCCGCGCACCGCGAACTCGCCCGGCTCCCGCACCGTCTGGGCACGGGTGTAGCCGTTGCCGGCGAGGTAGCGCTGAAGCTTCTCCAGGTCGATCCGGTCGCGCAGCTTGGCGGTGAACACCGCGTCCTTGAAGGCGCTGCGCGGCGGCACCCTCTGCACGACGGCGTTCACGGTGGTCAGCACGATCAGCGGCGCCAGACCGTCGCGATTCGACGCCGTCTCGCGCCGGGCGATCAGACGGGTCAGCGTGTCGATGCGCCGGGCGACGATGCCGCCGTTCGGCGACACCCGGTCATAGGGCAGGCAGTCCCAGGCCGGGAAGGTCAGCACCTCCAGCTTCGGCGCGAAGAAGGCCAGCGCCTCCGCCAGCAGGGCGCAGCGCGTGTCGTCCAGCGCCACATGCAGCAGGCCATAGGCCCCGGCCTTCTGCGCAAGCTCCGCCAGGATGCGGGCGTCATGACCCTCGGGCGCGCCGCCGATCAGGAGACGGCCGGCGCGGCCGGGCTGGAGATCGTAACTGACCAAAGGAGGATGCCTCGGAGAAGGGGAGTGCTTGTCGGGAAGCCTTGACCGGCTCCGTCAGGAGTCTTGACCGGCTCCGTCACGAGCCTTGACGTGGTGTGTAACGGAATGCCGTCAACAGGCGCATCACGTCATTGTCATGCTCGGCCGGCACCGGCTCCCGCCCTGACATCCAGTCGTAGAGGTCGGGATCGCCAAGCTCGAGCAGCGCCTCGAACCGGTCGAGCATGGCATGGTCGAAGTCGCCGACATGGGCGTCGGCGAAGCTGCCCATCAGCAGGTCCATCTCCCGCGTGCCGCGGTGCCAGGAGCGGAAGCGCAGGCGCTTGCGACGGTTTTCAATCGATTCGGCCTTCTCGGGAGCCGGTGCGGTACCGTTTTCGGTCATTGCTGTCCAACGTCGAAAGCCCCCAGCGCCACCAGCGGCGAAGGGGGGAACCATTCAGGAACCCCATCCTGCACGGGCCGGCGCGGCGATGCAACCATGGCTGCCTGCCTTGACCCTGGCCAACTGATGTCCTATCTGCGCTCAGACCCGTGGGGACGACCCCACCGATGGAAAGAGGGTAACCGGGTGGGGACGACCCCGCCATTCCAGGACGGAGTCGCCGTCATGGCGTGGGTCACGCTGTTCTTCGCCGGTCTTTTCGAAATCGCCTGGGCCGTCGGCCTGAAATACACCGAGGGCTTCACCCGCCTGGTGCCGAGCGTGCTGACCGCCGCGGCGATGCTGGCGAGCATCCTGCTGCTGGGCGTCGCGCTGAAAAGCCTGCCGCTGGGGACCGCCTATGCGGTGTGGACGGGAATCGGCACCGTGGGCACCGCGGTGCTGGGCATGATGCTGTTCGGCGAACCCGCCGGGGCGCTGCGGCTGCTGTGCATCGCGGCGATCATCGGCGGGATCGTGGGGCTGAAGGTTCTGCATGGGTGAGTTTGGGGGCTAGGTGTGGAGTGCGGGGTGCTGGTGCCCCCTCCCTAACCCTCCCCCGCTAACGCGGGAGAGGGAACTCCGCCGCTTCGCAATTCAGTTTACGCCGACAAGCATTCTGCCCCCTCTCCCGCGAAGCGGGGGAGGGATGGGGAGGGGGCATTCAGCACCCCCTCAAAGCGCCTCCGTCCGGCAGGTCAGCCCCAACGTCTCCGCCGTGTTCGCCACCGCAGACAGGCAAACTTCCGCCCGCTCCGCCGGGATCGACACCGAGAAGCGCAGGACGTAGCGCTCGCCGGCGCGGTCGGGCAGGGTTTGCGCGTCCAGACGGACGATGTTGGCGTCGAACTGGGTGAAGATCTCAGACAGGCGCGCCACGAGTCCGGGCTGGTCGCCGCCCGACACCTCGACGCGGTGGGTGACCAGCGCCTGCGGGCCGGGCTGCGGGTCGAAGGCGAACGGGCTGACCTTCACTTCGGCGCCGGCCAGGACGGGCAGGGACGACAGGCTGGCCTGAACCTCCGCCACCGTCAGGTTTTCGGGCAGTTCGCAGACGGCGGAGAACTCGGCGCCGCTGCCCAGCGAGGCGAAGGTGGCGTCGCGCAGGTTGATGCCCTGTTCGAACAGGTGGCTGGTGATGCCGGAGACCAGACCGACCCGGTCGGGACAGAAGGTGGAAACCAGGGCCAAGCCAGCAGTCGATTCCGTCGCCATCGCACGTCTCCCGTGATCGGATTTCTTCGAGGGGCACGGGTTCGGCCGTGCCGTCCGGATGGGCGATCATCGAAGCGGGGTGCCGGGAACGCCAGCACAAAATATCGCTTAGCCGCCAAACAGCCGGCGGGTGGCGGCTCTGATGGCGTGAAGCTTCGCCGCCAACTCCGGGTCGATGTCATCGACATAATGGGAGGCGAGCAGGCCGAAATTCAGGTCGTCGGCGCGGTCCAGCCGCTTGGCTCCGTCCCGCGCCGCAGAGTCGACATAGTCGAGCTGGCGCCGGATGCTGGTCAGCCAGCTGTTCTCCGGCTCCCGCCGTTCCAGCGCGGCAACCCCGGCCTGGGCCTGCGCGATATGGCGGCGCAGATCGTCGGTGGTGGCGATGTCGGACATGGCGGGACTCCGTTGCGAAAGGCGGCGGCCAGTCTGGACCATCGCCGCCATCGGGAGAACAGCGACGGCGGCGGTTGGTCACGACCTTACTGGACCAGCCCGCCGCTGGTGACGCCGGCCTTGACGGTGTTCGGCACCACGACCTGGGCGCAGCCGCCCTTGGTCTGCACGCTGGTGCCGGGGGTGGTCCAGCTGTCGACGATGGGGGCGGCGACCGATTTCAGCCCCTGGCCGGCGGGCAGAACCGCCTTGTATTCGGCCCGGCCGGCGCCGGAGATGCCGAGGCAGTCGGGCGTCGCCGTCACCACCGGAGAGAAGAAGTTGCCGAATCGAATGCTGTCGTAGCCGGTGCGGACATACTGGTACCAGGTGGTGCCGGCGGCCACGTCGATCACCTCCAGCGGCTTGGAGAAATCGATGCCCTTGGAGTCATCGGCGTAGCGGGCGGAGGTGAGGTCGGTCGAGGAATAGAAATAGCTTGCCACCACCACGCGCGCGTTCAGCTGGTCGGCGCTGGTGCCGGCGGACTTGGCGGCGACCACCTGCTCGGCGGTGGGGGCGGTCTGGGCGTGTCCCGGCAGTGCCGAAACCATCGCCAGTCCCAATGCGAGTATCGCTGCCTTGAAAATGCGCGGAAGTGAATACATGGGCAGTCATCCAGTCCGGAAGGTTGAAAATCTCAGATAGGACGATACCAATGCAATCGGGTGCTCCAAGCCCGAAATGCGAAGAGGGGCCGGACCGCATGTACGGTCCGGCCCCTCTTCAAGGCACGGGAGTGGGGATACCCCTGGGCGTCAGGCGGCGGTGCCGCCAACGGTCAGGCCTTCCAGCTTCAGCGTCGGCTGGCCGACGCCGACCGGTACGCCCTGGCCGTCCTTGCCGCAGGTGCCGACGCCGGGGTCGAGGCGGCTGTCGTTGCCGATCATCGAAACCTTGGTCAGGCTGTCCGGCCCGTTGCCGATCAGGGTGGCGCCCTTCACGGCGGGACCCAGCTTGCCGTCCTCGATCAGGTAGGCCTCGCTAGCGGAGAAGACGAACTTGCCGTTGGTGATGTCGACCTGACCGCCGCCGAAGTTCTTGGCATAGATGCCCTTCTTGACGGAGGCGATGATCTCTTCCGGCGTGTGGTTGCCGTTGCGCATCACCGTGTTGGTCATGCGCGGCATCGGGTTGTAGGCGAAGCTCTGGCGCCGGCCGTTGCCGGTCGGGCGCATCCCCATCAGGCGGGCGTTCATGCGGTCCTGCATGAAGCCGACCAGGATGCCGTCCTCGATCAGCGTGGTGCACTGGCCGGGCGTGCCCTCGTCGTCGACGCTGATGGAACCGCGCGAGTTCTCGATGGTGCCGTCATCGACGATGGTCACGCCGGGGGCCGCGATGCGCTGGCCCATCAGCCCGGAGAAGGCGGAGGTCTTCTTGCGGTTGAAGTCACCCTCCAGCCCGTGACCGATGGCCTCGTGCAGCAGGATGCCGGGCCAGCCGCTGCCCAGGACCACCGTCATCTCACCCGCCGGGGCCGGGACGGAGGCGAGGTTGACCAGCGCCTGCCGCAGCGCCTCGTCGACGAAGCCGCGCCAGGTCTCCGGCTGGATGTAGTGTTCGTAGGTGACTCGGCCGCCGCCGCCATAGCCGCCGGTTTCCATCCGGTCGCCCTCGGCCACCACGACGGAGACGTTCAGGCGGACCAGCGGACGCAGGTCGGCGACGCGCACGCCGTCGGCGCGCATGATCTGCACCGCCTGCCATTCGCCGCTGATCGAGCAGCTGACCTGCCGCACCCGCTCGTCCTTGGCGCGGGCATAGGCATCGATGTCGGCCAGCAGCTTCACCTTTTCCTCGAAGGGAACGAGGTGAAGGGGGTTGTCGGGGATGTAGAGCGCGCGGTTGGTGCCGGCCGGCGGTTCCGCCAGCGTGCCGGTGTGGCCGGCCTGCACGGCGCGCACGGTGGCCGCGGCGCGGCGGATCGCATCTTCCGACAGGTTGCTGGCATGGGCGTAGCCGGTCGCCTCGCCGGCGATGGCGCGCAGGCCGAACCCCTGGGTGGTGTCGAAGCTGGCGGACTTCAGCTTCCCATCGTCCCAGCCCAGCGACTCGCTCTGGGCGTATTCGAGATAAAGCTCCCCATCGTCGGCACTGTGCAGGGCGTCCTGCACGACGCCTTCCACGCGGGCGCGGTCCATGCCGGCGCGGTTGAAGAAGAGATCGTCGGTGACGGCAAGCGCGCTCATGAAAACTCCGAACCTGTGATGGGGCGGAACCCGGTCTGCCCGGCCCGATGGCTTGTGCCGGCCTTGTTCCATGGTAGGACACAGTGTCATAGCGGGCGGTCTCGCGCCGCACCGTACGATGTGTTCTAACGGACTGACTATAGTGTGGCGACGCTGGCGCGATCCGGCAAGTTCGCCGATGCCGGATTGTGTATCCTCACGGTACGGTGCTGGGATGGCGGAGGAAAGCATGGGCGACGGAGCGGTGCGGACGACCACGGATACCCTGAACCGCGCCGGCGCCTCCGGAATCGGTGCCGGCATGACCGGGCCGCGTCCGCTGCGGGACCATCCGCTGCGGCAGACGCTGACCAACGAGGTCCATGCCCGGCCACCCGAATCGCTGGCCGCGCCGGTGCGCGCCACCATGTTGGCGATGCTGTCGGGGGAGGGCGCGGCGGAGTCCGACCGCCGCCATCTGGAGGCGCTGTGCGACTGGGCCGGCGTGGTCCGGCCGCCGCAGGGCGCCACCCACCACAGCGCCTCCTTCGGCAGCTTTCACCTGAAGTGGGAGCGGCATACGGAATTCTCGGCCTGGACTGTCTTCCGCCCCAGCGCGATGCCGGCCGGCTCCCTGGCCGATCCATTCCTGGAGCCGGCGCTGCACGCCCTGCCGCGCGACTGGCTGGCCGGATTGCCGGGCGAGCTGCTGGTCGGCATCCATGTCGCCGTGCTCTCCCCCGACCAGCCGGAGCCGTCCCCCAACATGATGGCGGCGATGTTCGGGTCGGAAAGCTATGTCGGGTCGCGGATCGCCGGCCGGTCGGCGACCGCCTGGACCGACTTCCGCATCCACGGCGATGGTTTTTCCCGGATGCTGGTCGCCGACCATTCGATGACGCCGCGACAGACCGGCCGCGTCGTCCAGCGGCTGCTGGAAATCGAGACCTACCGCGTGCTGGCCTTGCTGGCCCTGCCGATGGCCCGCGGCGTGCTGCCCCGCATCGGCCCGATCGAGGCCGGGCTGTCCGACGTCACCACCCGCATCGCCAGCCTGCGCGGCCTGCAGGACGAACGCGACCTGCTGGACCGCCTGACCCTGCTGGCGGCCCAGACCGAGCAGATCTCCGCCGAGACCGCCTATCGATTCGGCGCCGCCCGCGCCTACTACGAGCTGGTGGAGCGGCGAATCGAGGAACTGCGCGAGATCCGGATCGAGGGGTTGCAGACCATCCAGGAGTTCATGGACCGCCGCCTGAACCCGGCGATCCGCACCTGCGAGGCGGTGGAGCAGCGTCTCGATTCGCTCTCGCAGCGCGTCGCGCGGGCCAGCAACCTGCTGCGTACCCGTGTCGAGATCGCTGTGGAGGGTCAGAACGCCGAACTTCTCCAGTCGATGGACCGCCGTGCGCAGTTGCAACTGCGCCTGCAGGAGACGGTCGAGGGGCTGTCGGTTGTGGCGATCAGCTATTACCTCGTCGGCATCGTCGGCTATGCGGCGAAAGGGCTGAAGGGCTTCGGGCTCAAGGTCGATCCCGACATGCTGGTTGGGGTGATGATCCCCATCGTCATCGCCTTCGTCTGGTCGGGCGTGCGCCGGATTCGCAAGGTGCTGGTCGGCGGGCATTGAGGGGCGCGGCGTCAGTTTGCCAATTTTCTAGGGCAAGTTTGACCCCCACCTAACCTCCCCCGCTGGGCGGTGGAGGGGCTGCCGCCACTCTCCCGCATCAGCACTTGTCCCCTCCCCCGCCCAGCTCTCGCACAGAGCTTTGCTTTGTGCTGACGCGGCAGGCGGACCGTAGGTCCGCTGAGAGCGGGGGGAGGGTTAGGGTGGGGGCAAGCGCCTATCACCTTCGCTCACCTAGCCCGAAGCCGGAACTTTCCCCATCCTTACCTCCTGAGTCGCCCCCAAGCGCCGCAACAATCCTGCGCGCTGTCCGCGATCCACCCTCTGATCCTTTCCTGCGTCCATTCCGGCAAAAATCCGCATGTCCAACGGACTGCGGCGGAATGTCGCATGGCATGACCCCAGCCTGTGCTCAACCTTTATCCGCACGGCCCATCCGAATGTGAGGAAAAGTCTATGCATACAGTGGGAGAGAGGAAAGGCTTGTAACCCAGCGGGGCGCGGGGATAAGCTCCGGCTGCGGGTATATGTCGCGCTAAGATGGCGTGATCCCTGCATAAACTGGCGTTCGCTGATAAGCCCAACCATGGACCGCGCGAACAGATATTGGTCCGGACCAACAGGGCGGAGGGAGCGTCGGCGGGAAGAGACGACCGCGTGCCATGACGAGCGTCGCGGCTAAGAAGGGGTTGGGGATGAGAAGGCAAAGCCTGTACGCCGCCGGCCTGGCGGCTGTGCTGTCGATGGTAGGGGGCTGGGGTGTGACGACCGCCCTGGCGAACGAGCCGCGGCCGTGGGAGATGGGCATGCAGCCCTCCGCCTCGCCGGTCAAGCACCTGATGACCTCGTTCAACGACCTGCTGACCGTCATCATCACGCTGATCGTGATCCTCGTCGCGGGCCTGCTGGCCTATTGCGTCGTCCGTTTCAACGCGAAGAGGAACCCGGTCCCGTCCAGGACCTCGCACCACACGCTGCTCGAGGTCGCCTGGACCGTGGTTCCGGTCATCATCCTGATCGTGATCGCCGTTCCGTCCTTCAAGCTGCTCTACGCGGCGGAGCGCATTCCGCAGGCAGACATGACCATCAAGGTCACCGGTCACCAGTGGTACTGGGATTACGAATATCCCGACCACGGCAACATCACCTTCTCCAGCTACATGATCCCCGAGACGGATCTGAAGCCCGGCCAGAAGCGCCTTCTGGAGGTCGACAACCGCGTGGTCGTGCCGGTGAACACCACCGTGCGCGTGCTGGTGACGGCGGGCGACGTGATCCATTCCTGGGCGGTTCCCGCCTTCGGCCTGAAGAAGGACGGCGTTCCCGGCCGCATCAACGAGACCTGGTTCAAGGCCGAGCGCGAAGGCGTCTATTACGGCCAGTGCTCCGAGATCTGCGGCACCAACCACGGCTTCATGCCGATCGCGGTGGAAGCCGTGTCCCGGGAAGCGTTCGACGCCTGGGTCGCCAAGGCCAAGACCGCCTTCGCGCCGAAGGATGGCGACCGCGACGTGGCGCAGCGCCCGACCGGCACGCTCGTCGAGTAAACGCGGGTCGAACAAGCGGACTTCGCAACGCCCGCCAGAGGGACGACGCGATAAGAAGAACCTACCCAGCCGCCGGACGTCCGAACGAACCGGATCGGACGGCGGCCAGGGACAGCGACAAAGGGTAGAGACATGGCAAACGCCACACCGGGACATGGCACACCAGGACATGGGGAGCATGCTGGCGACCATGGGCACGGGCATGACGATCATCACGTCCCCGGCTTCGTGCAGCGCTGGTTCTATTCGACCAACCACAAGGACATCGGCACGCTCTATCTGATCTTCTCGGTGATCGCCGGGCTGATCGGCGGCCTGTTCTCCGTCATCATGCGGGCGGAGCTGCAGTCGCCGGGGCTGCAGTTC
Organism: Azospirillum oryzae; assembly: GCF_008364795.1. Classification (GTDB taxonomy): domain Bacteria; phylum Pseudomonadota; class Alphaproteobacteria; order Azospirillales; family Azospirillaceae; genus Azospirillum; species Azospirillum oryzae. The sequence goes on from NZ_VTTM01000002.1 coordinate 1,107,338, forward strand.
GTCTCCGACGGCCAGATGTGGAACGTGCTGATCACGGCGCACGGCCTGATCATGGTGTTCTTCGTGGTGATGCCGGCGCTGATCGGCGGCTTCGGCAACTGGTTCGTGCCGCTGATGATCGGCGCGCCCGACATGGCCTTCCCGCGCATGAACAACATCAGCTTCTGGCTGATCGTGCCGGCATTCCTGCTGCTGCTGGGCTCCGCCTTCGTCGGCACCGGCGCCGGAACCGGCTGGACGATCTACCCGCCGCTGTCCTCGACGCTGGGCCACAGCGGGCCATCGGTCGACATGGCGATCTTCGCCCTGCATCTGGCCGGCGCCAGCTCGATCCTCGGCGCGGTGAACTTCATCACCACCATCTTCAACATGCGCGCGCCCGGCATGACGCTGCACAAGATGCCGCTGTTCGTGTGGGCGATGCTGGTGACGGCCTTCCTGCTGCTGCTGGCGGTGCCGGTGCTGGGCGGCGCCATCACCATGCTGTTGACCGACCGCAATTTCGGCACCACCTTCTTCAACCCCGAAGGCGGCGGCGACCCGATCCTGTTCCAGCACCTGTTCTGGTTCTTCGGCCACCCCGAAGTCTACATCATGATCCTGCCGGCCTTCGGCATCATCAGCCACATCGTGTCGACCTTCTCCAAGAAGCCGGTGTTCGGCTATCTCGGCATGGCCTATGCCATGGTCGCGATCGGCGTGGTCGGCTTCGTCGTGTGGGCGCACCACATGTACACGGTCGGCCTGGACGTCGACACCAAGGCCTACTTCACCGCGGCCACCATGATCATCGCGGTGCCGACGGGCGTGAAGATCTTCTCCTGGATCGCCACCATGTGGGGCGGGTCGATCGAATTCCGGGTGCCGATGCTGTGGGCGCTGGGCTTCATCTTCCTGTTCACGGTCGGCGGTGTCACCGGCGTGGTGCTGGCGAACGGCGGTCTCGACAACTACATGCACGACACCTACTACGTCGTGGCGCACTTCCACTACGTGCTGTCGCTGGGCGCGGTGTTCTCGATCTTCGCCGGCTGGTACTACTGGATCGGCAAGATGTCGGGGCGCCAGTATCCGGAGTTCTGGGGCAAGGTCCATTTCTACACCACCTTCATCGGCGTCAACCTGGTGTTCTTCCCGCAGCACTTCCTGGGCCTGTCGGGCATGCCGCGCCGCATCCCGGACTACCCGGACGCGTTCTGGGGCTGGAACATGGTCTCGTCGCTGGGGGCCTACCTCTCCTTCGCCTCGACGCTGTTGTTCGTGTGGATCGCCTGGAAGACCCTGCGCAGCGGCGAACGGGTGCCGGGCGCCTATTGGGGGCCGCAGGCCGGCACGCTGGAATGGTCGGTCAGCTCACCGCCGCCGTTCCATGCTTTCGAAACGTTGCCGCAGGTGAAGTAAGCATGCTAACGGGCGGGCGTCGCCGCGAGGAGGCGCCCGCCCGATAAAAAGGGTACCAAGCCGAGCAGCCCGAAAATGGGCGCAGGCGGCCATGAAATGGCAGAGGGCGCCGGGGTGACGGACCGGGGTTAGAAGACGACAAGGACATGATATGACGGACGTGACGAACGAACTGACGCTCAACCATACCGGAGGGGCGTCGGCCGGTGATTTCATCGAGTTGCTCAAGCCGCGGGTCATGTCGCTTGTGGTCTTCACCGGGCTGGCCGGCATCGTGCTGGCGCCCGGCCATATCCACCCCTTCCTGGCGATGGTCGCCGTTCTGTGCATCGCCGTCGGTGCCGGCGCGTCGGGTGCCATCAACATGTGGTATGACCGCGACATCGACGCGGTGATGACCCGCACGGTGAAGCGCCCGATCCCCTCGGGCCGGGTCGAACCGGCGGAGGCTCTGGGCTTCGGCGTCACCCTGTCGGTTCTGTCGGTGGTGGTGATGGGGCTGGCCGTGAACTGGACGGCGGCGTCGCTGCTGGCGGTCACCATCGGCTTCTACATCTTCGTCTACACCATGTGGCTGAAGCGCCGGACCCCGCAGAACATCGTGATCGGCGGGGCTGCCGGCGCCTTCCCGCCGATGATCGGCTGGGCCGCGGTGACCGGCACGGTCGACCTGCCGTCCATCCTGCTGTTCCTGCTGATCTTCCTGTGGACGCCGCCGCATTTCTGGGCGCTGGCCCTGTTCCGCAACGGCGACTACACCCGCGCCGGCGTGCCGATGATGCCGGTGGTGGCGGGGGAGGCGGCGACCAAGCGCCAGATGCTGCTCTACACGCTGATCCTGCTGCCGGTGGCCGCGGCGCCGTACTTCGTCGGCATCGCCGGACCGGTCTATCTGGCGGTGTCGGCCATCCTCGGCCTGATGTTCGTCGGCTGCGCCGTCCGCGTCCTGCGGGCCGCCGACGACAAGCCGGCCAAGAAGATGTTCGGTTTCTCGATCCTGTACCTGTTCCTGCTGTTCGCCGTGATGATGGGCGAGCAGTTGATCCTTGGAGGGTGGGCATGACGGTGATGGAACGCGACGACCTGACCGATACCCGCACCTCGGTCGAAGAGCAAAGGCGGCAGGAGGCCGACCTTCGCGCCAAGAAGCTGCGGGGCCGCAATCTGGCGGTTCTGGCCGCGCTGCTGGCGCTGGTCGCCCTGTTCTACGCCATCACGGTGGTGCGGATGGGTGGGGCGCACTGATGGCCGGGCGCGACGACAAGCTGCGCCGCCGCAACCGCCTCATCCTCGGCTCCCTGTTCGGGATGGTGGCCGGGATGATCGGGCTGACCTACGCGTCTGTCCCGCTCTACTCCCTGTTCTGTTCCGTCACCGGTTTCGGCGGCACGACCCAGCGGGCGGAGCAGGCTGCGGCGCGCGTCGTCGACCGCAAGGTGACCATCCGCTTCAATGCCGACACCAACTCCGCCCTTCCCTGGTCCTTCAAGCCGGAGCAGAAGGAGCTGGTGCTGAAGCTGGGCGAAACCGGATTTGCCGCTTATCGCGCCGAGAACCGGGCGAACAAGCCCACTGTCGGCACCGCGGTCTACAACGTCACCCCCGAAAAGGCGGGCGTCTATTTCAACAAAATCCAATGCTTCTGCTTCGACGAGCAGATCCTGGAGCCCGGTCAGGTCGTTGACATGCCGGTGACCTTCTTCGTCGATCCGTCGATGGCCGACGATGCGAACATGGACGACGTGACCACCATCACGCTGTCCTACACCTTCTTCCGCGCCAAGGACAGCGAGGCCAAGCTTGCGCAGCACACGGCAGCCGCCACGTCCGAGGCACCGGGGGCAATCAAACAAAAGGCGGAGCCGGGGGCGACCGCCACAAACTGAACAATATGGGGTAGTGAGACGATGGCCGACATCACCCACGGGCAAATGCCGCACGCCGAACCATCAGCCCATGAACCGGGCGCCGGCATCCCGCATCCCTACCATCTGCTGAAGCCCAGCCCCTGGCCGCTGATCGGCGCATTTTCCGGCGGGCTTCTGGCGACCGGGCTGGTCATCTTCATGCACGGCGGCGGCAAGTTCCTGCTGGTGCTGGGAATACTGGCCATCCTGGTGACGATGTTCGGCTGGTGGCGATCCGTCATCCGCGAGTCGGTGGTGGAGCATGCACACACGCCGGTGGTGAAGATCGGCCTGCGCTATGGCATGGCGCTGTTCATCGCGTCGGAGGTGATGTTCTTCGCCGCCTTCTTTTGGGCCTTCTTCCATGCGGCGCTGGAGCCCAAGGTTTCGCCGATCAATCCCGACGCCATCTGGCCGCCGCCGAACGTGCATGTCATCGACCCGTTCGACATGCCGCTGATGATGACGCTGACGCTGCTGCTGTCGGGCGTGACCGTCACCTGGGCGCACCATGCAATTCTCGAGGGACAGAACCGGACGGCCGCCAAGGCGCTGGGGCTGACCGTTCTGCTGGGCGCGCTGTTCACCTTCTTCCAGGGCTATGAGTACGTCCACGCCGCCTTCAAGTTCACCGACGGCATCTTTCCGTCGACCTTCTACATGGCGACCGGCTTCCACGGCTTCCATGTGCTGGTCGGCACCATCTTCCTGGCGGTCTGCTGGGTGCGCACGGTGAAGGGGCACTTCACGCCGGAAAGCCATTTCGGTTTCGAGGCGGCGGCCTGGTACTGGCACTTCGTCGACGTCGTCTGGCTGTTCCTGTTCGTGTCGGTCTATTGGTGGGGTGGTCATGGCGGTGTGATCGCCGCACACTGACGCCACCGGTGCCGAGCCGTTCCGGCGGCCCATATGTCTGCCGGAACGGTCCGAACGGGAGTTCATTGCGTGATCGATCTGTACCCCAGAGTTTCCCCATTGTCGGCGGGCCTGCGCAGCGCGTGCCCGCGCTGCGGCAAGGGGCGGCTGTTCGACGGCTATCTGACGGTGGCGGAGCGCTGCAATGTCTGCGACCTGGATTTCTCGCAGGTCGACAGCGGCGATGGGCCTGCGGTCTTCCTGATCTTCATCCTGGGTTTCCTTGTGGTGCCGGTGGCGCTGTGGGTGTCGATGACGGTGGACTGGCCGCTGTGGCTGCATGCCATCGTCTGGAGCATCGTCGTGCTGGCGCTGACGCTGGGCATGCTGCGGCCCGCGAAGGCCTATGTCGTCGCCTTGCAGTACCGCTATCGCCGCAGCGAAGTGGAGAAGGGTTCGTGAGTGCCGCCGCCGCCGAAGCAGGCGAGCGGCGCCGCTTTCGCCCGTCGCTGGGGGCAACGCTGGTCACTCTCGCCGGGTTGGCGGTGACCATCGGGCTCGGCACATGGCAGCTGGAGCGGCTGCAGTGGAAACAGGTTCTGATCGCCCGGATCGACCGGCAGATGGCCGAACCGGCGGTGCCTTTCCCCGCCCGCATCGATGATCCGGCAGTGTGGGAGTTCCGCCCGGTGACGCTGGCGGGACGCTTCCTGAACGACAAGGAAATGCTGCTGATCGCCCGCCCGCATCAGGGACAGGTGGGCTACGAAGTGCTGACTCCGTTTCGGCGGGTGGATGGGGCCGGCATCGTACTGGTCAACCGCGGTTTCGTGCCGATGGACCGCCGCGATCCCTCGACCCGCACCGCTGCGCGGGTCGAGGGGGAGGTGAGCGTCAAGGGCATCGTTCGCGTGCCGCAGCCTGCCGGATTCTTCCAACCCGGCAATGGGACCCCGTCGCCGGGTTCCGCCTGGATGCGCGCCGATCCGTCGGCGATGGCGGCTGCGCTTTCGCTGGGCGAGGTGGCTCCCGTGGTGGTGGAGATGCTGCCGGGGCAGGGGGCCGGGCTGCCCGGCGCGCCGGCCGGAACGCTGGCGGGGATTGCGCCGCGGGTGGAACTGCCGAACAACCACCTGCAGTATGCCTTGACCTGGTATGGGCTTGCGGTGACGCTCGCCGGGATCTACGTGCTGTCACAGCGCAAGCGCGCCGACACCGGAACCGACGGACGACCCGATGACCGCATATCAGGAGCTTGAACGCCGCCACGCCCGCATCGCCGCCATCGGCGACGCGCTGGGCATCCTCGGCTGGGACACCCAGACGATCATGCCGGAAGGGGCCAACGACGGCCGGGCGGAGCAGACCGCGACCCTGTCGGTGATCGCGCACGAGTTGGCGACCGACCCGCGCATGGCCGATCTGCTGGCCGAGGCGGAGAGCGACGACAGCCTCGACGCCTGGCAGCGCGCCAACCTGCGCGAGATGCGCCGGAACCATGTCCACGCCACCGCCATCCCCGCCGACCTGGTGGAGGCGACCAGCAAGGCCGTCTCCGTCTGCGAGATGACATGGCGCGCGGCGCGGGCGGAGAGCGACTTCGCCAAGCTGCTGCCCTCCCTGACCGAGGTGCTGGCCCGCGTGCGGGAAGGAGCGGAGGCGCTGGGGTCCGTGATGGGGATCAGCGCCTATGACGCGCTGCTCGACAGCCACGATCCCGGGGCACGGGCGGAACGCATCGATGCGCTGTTCGCCGACCTGTCCGGCTTCCTGCCCGACCTGATCGGCGGCGTCCTCGACCGCCAAGCTGCGGCGCCGGCGGTAAATGAGCCGCAAGGGCCGTTCCCGGTCGAAAAGCAGCGCGAGCTTGGCGTCCGCATGATGGAACGGCTGGGCTTCGATTTCAGCCGCGGGCGGCTGGATGTGTCGTTGCATCCCTTCTGCGGCGGGGCGACCGGCGATGTGCGCATCACCACCCGCTACGACGAGGCGAACTTCACCGACGCGCTGATGGGCATCCTGCACGAGACTGGTCATGCGCTCTACGAACAGAACCGTCCGCGTGCATGGTTGAGCCAGCCGGTGGGCCAGTCTCGCGGCATGGCGGTGCATGAAAGCCAGTCGCTGCTGATGGAGATGCAGGCCTGCCGCTCGGCGGAGTTCATCACGTGGCTGGCGCCGGTGGTGCGCGAGACCTTCGGCGGGGAAGGGCCTGCCTGGGAGGCCGACAACCTGCGCCGGCTCTACAGCCGGGTGGAGCGCGGTTTCATCCGCGTCAATGCCGACGAGGTCACCTATCCCGCCCACATCATCCTGCGCTATCGCCTGGAAAAGGCGCTGATTTCCGGTGATCTGACCCTGCCGGACCTGCCGGGCGCCTGGAACGACGGCATGGCGGAACTGGTGGGCGTGGTGCCACCGAACGATCGGCTGGGCTGCCTGCAGGACATCCACTGGCCGGGTGGCGGCTGGGGCTATTTCCCGAGCTACACGCTGGGCGCCATGACCGCCGCCCAACTGTTCGACGCCGCCCGCACCGCCGACCCGGAGATCGTCCCGGCGCTGTCGCGGGGCGAGTTCGCGCCGCTGGTGAACTGGCTGAGGGTGAACGTTCACGAAACCGGGTGCTTCCACGCCTCTGGCGATGAACTGCTGATGACGGCAACCGGCCGCCCGCTGGATTCGTCGGTGTTCAAGCGCCACCTGGAGCGGCGGTATCTCTGACCGCCAATGCGCGGGGAGCTTGCGGAAGCCTCTTGGCAAGCGCGGGAAATGGCTTATCTTTAGGGACAGGTGCGTCGGGGTGTGATCGACCCCGACGCACCCATCCGATCAGCGGTTCAGAAGATCAAGGCACGCCTTGATGATCGGCAACAGCAGGATCAGGAGCGTGAGGATCTTGTCCATCCTCTTCTCTCCCTTGTTGTGTGCGGCGGTGGCGGCCAATCCGCCACCCCGTTCACACCATCCCACTATAGATGCATGGTTGCAGATGTGTGCGGTGCCGCTGTCCGGTGGCGTGCAATTTTCTGTGGATAAGCCAATTCGCAAGAAGAGGCTTTTGTCGCCGGCAACTGTGCCGGCATGAAAAAGGCCGCCCATAAGGCGGCCGTTTTTCGTTGAACGTGACTGCGGCGGTCACCCGCGCGCGGTGGTGCGCAGGGTTTCCTCGGCGGCGCGGATCAAGGCCATCGACTTGTTGACGGTCTCCTGATACTCGGCCTCCGGATCACTGTCGGCGACGACGCCGCCGCCGGCCTGGACATACATCATGCCGTCCTTCAGCACGGCGGTGCGCAGGGCGATGCAGGTGTCCATCGCGCCCGACGCGCCGAAATAGCCGACGCAGCCGGCGTAGACGCCGCGGCGGGCCTTCTCCAACCCGTCAATGATCTCCATGGCGCGGACCTTCGGCGCGCCGGACACCGTGCCGGCCGGGAAGCCGGCGACCAAGGCGTCGAGCGCGTCAAATTTCGGATCGAGGTCACCCTCGACGTTGGAGACGATGTGCATGACGTGGCTGTAGAGTTCCACGATCATCTTGGCCGTGACCTTGACGGTGCCGACCTTCGCCACCCGGCCGACATCGTTGCGGCCGAGGTCGAGCAGCATCAGGTGCTCTGCCAATTCCTTCGGATCGCTCAGCAGATCGGCGGCCAGCGCCTCGTCCTCCGCCGTGGTGGCGCCGCGCTTACGGGTTCCGGCGATCGGGCGGACGGTGACCTTGCCGTCGCGCACCCGCACCAGAATTTCCGGGCTGGAGCCGACAACGGTCAACTCGCCGAAGTCGCAGTGGAACAGGAAGGGCGACGGGTTCAGGCGGCGCAGCGTGCGGTACAGCGCCAGCGGCGACGGTTTGAAGGGGAAGCGGATGCGCTGGGACGGCACGACCTGGAAGATGTCGCCGGCGCGGATGTACTCCTTCGCCTTCTCCACGATCGCGTGATACTCCTCGCGCGTCGTGTTGGAGGTCCAGGCCAGCGGCAGGCCGTTCTCCGTCCGCGGCTCCCGCCGATAGGGCAGAGGACGTTCCAGGTCGGCCAGCGCGTCGGTCAGCCGTTCCCGCGCATCGGCATAGGCGGTGGCGGCATCCTTGCCGGCCCTGGGCCAAACCGGCGTCACCAGAGTGATCGAATCGGTGTGGCTGTCGAAGATGGCGACGATGCTGGGCCGGGTCAGGATGGCGTCCGGGATGTTCAGCTCGTCCGGATTGTTGTCCGGCAGCCGCTCCATCAGGCGGACCATGTCGTATGTCATGTAGCCGAACAGACCGGCGGCCATCGGCGGCAGCTCATCCGGCAGCGGAATCCGGCTCTCATTGATCAGCGCGCGCAACTCTTCAAGCGGTGCCTTGTCGAGCGGCTTGAAGGCGTCGCGGTCGTGCAGGGCGTCGCGGTTGATCTCCGCCCGGTTGCCGCGCGACCGCCACACCACGTCGGGCTTGAAACCGATCACCGAATAGCGGTCGCGCCGCGATCCGGCCCCGCGCTCCGCCGACTCCAGCAGGAAGCCGAACGGACGGCCGTCCGCCAGCTTCATATAGGCGGAAACCGGAGTCTCCAGATCGCTGACCAGCGTGGTCCACACCACCTGCGGCCGACCGGCGGCGTAAGCGGCATCGAAGGTGGTGGTATCGGGCTGGACCTTCACGGCACGGAACCTCTCGGGGTTGCTGTCGGCTGAGCCGGAGACTCAGTTGCTGGCGAAGAACTGATCGATGCGCTGGCGGTGGATGCGGACCGGATACTTGTCGCGCAGCGCGTTGGTGAATTCAGCCACAAGATCGTTCTCCATCCCCTGTTCGACCGATGCGCGGACCGGCGCCAGATCGGCGTCGGCGGCCTTCGGGTCGGCGGGGATGACCTCCTTCAGCCGGGCGACGACCTGGGCGTCCGCGGTGTTGCCGGTGACGACCTCGTTCGGCTTGGCGGCGAACAGCTTGGCGACCATGTCGGCCGGCAGGCCCTGGACCGACTGGGCATCGCGGGTGAAGGGGGCGGTCATGGCGAAGCTGGCGCCGGCCTGGGTGGCCACATCCTGCGCCGCGGCTTCCGAACCCGTTTTCAGGCTGGCGGCGATTTCCTCGGCCTTCTTGGCGGCGCGCTCGGCACGCTGCTCCTGCTGCCAGTCGGCGATGACCTGATCGCGCACGTCGGACAGCGGACGGACGGCGGCGGGGATCACGCTGTCGACGCGGACGGCGGTGAAAACGCTGCCCTCTCCCTCGGCCAGGTTGGAAGTGGCGCCGGTCTTCAGCTGGAAGGCGTTGGGCAGCAGGCCCTTCAGGCCGGGCAGATCGGGGGCGGCGTCCTTGCCGTCCGGCGCCTTGCCGGTGCTGTCGACGGCCGCGACCTTGGTCAGGGCCAGACCCTGGGCCTGCGCCACCTCCTCCAGCGGCGCGCCGCTGGCGAGCTGGTCCTCGACCCGGTTGGCGATGGAGAAGACGGAGTCGAGCGCCTGCTCCTTCTTCAACTCGGCCTCCAACTGGCCACGGACGTCCTCGAAGCTCTTGGTCGAGGCCGGGGTGACGCCGTTGACGGCCATGACATGCCAGCCGAGCGCGCTCTTGATCGGGTCGGAGGGTTTGCCCGGCTCCAGCGCGAAGGCGGCGTCGCCGATCTCCGGCAGGTCGGCCTTGGCGATGTTGTCCAGCGTCACCGGCTCGATGCCGGCATCCTTGGCGGCTTCGGTGAGGCCCTTGGCCTTCGCGGCCTCGGCGATCTGCTTGGCCTTCTCCTCGTCGTCGACCACCACCATCTGCACGGTGCGCTTTTCCGGGGCGCCGAATTCGCTGGCGCGCTCCTCATACGCCTTGCGCAGCTGGGCATCGTCGATCTTGATGTCCTTGGCCAGCGCGTCGGGCGACAGGCGGGCGACCGTCAGGGCGCGGTATTCCGGAGCGGTGAAACGGACCTGATGGTCCTCATACGCCTGCTTGATCATCGCGTCGTCGGGCACACCGACGTCGCCGACGGCGGCGTTCGGCAGGGTCACCACCTCCGCCACGCGCTTTTCGCCGCGATAGCGGTAGAGGTCCTGCACCAGCGGCTGCGGCGGGGTGAGGCCGGCGGACACCGCACCGGCGACCAGCTGGCGCGCCGTCTCGCGCTGGATCATCGCGACATAGGCGTCTTCGGTCAGCTGGTTGTTGCGCAGCACGGACCGGAAGACGTTCGGGTCGAACTGGCCCTGCTGGTTGCGGAAAGCCGGCTCTTCGGCGATGCGCATGCGGACCACTTCCGGCCCGACGGCGATGCCCATGTCGGCTGCCGCAAGGTCGAACAGCGTGCGCTGGATCAGCGATTGCAGCGACTGCTCCAGAAGGCCGAATCGCTTGGCCTGCTCGGCGGTCAGGTTTCCGCCCAGCATCGGGCGAAGCCGTTCCATCTGCCGGCGGAATTCCTGGTCCAGCGCCTGCTGCCCGATCTCCACCTTGCCGACTTCGGCGACGGTGGTGGGGGTGGTGGAGCGGAACACGTCGCCGATCCCCCAGATGCCGAAGCTGAGGATCAACAGCACGAACAGGATCTTGACGACCCAGGAGCCGGCGAAATTGCGGATGAACTGGAGCATGGGACCCGAATCTAAGCGCGTCGTTCGGCCATCCGGCCGGGGCGGCGCATCATAGATAGGGGAGGGTGGGGCGGCAACAGCCCATTTCCACGCCGCCGAACTCCGGCGCTGCTCCTCTCGTCGGCGGCAATTCGCAAACGAACGCCCCGGCCCTGCGGAAATGGCGGGGCCGGGGCGTCGGTTACGCGGCTTGTATTGGAACCCTTGGCGGGTGCCGGGATTACTTCAGCGCATCGCGCAGCGCATCCTTGGCGCCGCCGATGCTGTTCTGCACCTTGCCGGCAGCCTTTTCGCCCCGGCCCTCCGCCTCGGTCTTGGTGTCGCCGGTCAGCTTGCCGGCCGCTTCCTTGATCGAGCCCTTGACGGTGCGGGCGGCGCCCTCGATCCGGTCCTTGTCCATGGTGGCAACCTCTTGCGTGTTGATTATGCCGGAACAACAGGGCGGAAGGGCAAAAGGTCCATTACAAATAGTACACGAAAGACAAGTCGACCTCGTTGAGGGCTTCGGGCATCAGGCCCGGCGCGGCTCGTCGATACCGCGATCAGCCCGGCGCGGTGGGGCGCCACCGCCGATGTGCATCGGGCCGGCGCTGTGCCGGCGCAGCGCCGCCAGTTGGAGGGCGTGGTGGGCGATCTTGTCGCGGAAATCGCGGTCGACGCGGCTGAAGGCGCTGTAGGCCAGCCTCACCGCCGCCGGGGAGCGGGTGCGCAGGGCCTCATTCAGGGAATCGCGCAGGGTGCGCAGTTCGAGGATGCCGGGAACGAAAGCCATCTCGACCGCCTCCGCCAGGATCTCGACGGAACACAATGTCGCTTCGTCGTCGAGCGTAAGCCTCACTCTGCCGCGTCCAATCCGATCGTCGGGGCTGATGGTCAGGAACCGAGCAGGTCGAGAACCGCCGGCAGGCAGCGGTGTCGGGTCAGGCACTCCTCGCAGCATCGGACGGCCTGGGCCGGCTCCGGGCAATGCTGACGGCGCAATGCCTCCAGCCCCTGAAACAGGACGTGCTTCTTCGCATCCGAGATCACGTCGGTGGCCTGGATCGTTTCAAAGGCGTCCCGCATAGGATTGGTCGCGTCTATGAACATCGCCGTATGCCTCCGTTCTTCGCGAATTTATGCCGCACCCCTGATGAAGTCCATGAATGCTCTGTAATATTGCGGCGGCAAATTGAAACGAGCTGTGGCGCAATTCACCGGCGCCCAACGCATTGACGCGGCAATCGGCGATGGGCAGCATCGGCCCGGTCGATGACGGGGAAGAAACGGGGGCAGGATGGCGCGGGCGCTGGGGGCGACACTGGCCGTGTATGGAGCGGCCGCACTGGCGGAGATCGCCGGCTGCTTCGCCTTCTGGGCCTGGATACGGCTGGGGCGGAGCGCATGGTGGGCGATGCCCGGAGTCGCGAGCCTCTGCCTGTTCGCGTGGCTTCTGACACGGGCCGACGCCGACTTCGCCGGGCGGGCCTATGCCGCCTATGGCGGTGTCTACATCGCGGCGTCGCTGCTGTGGCTCTGGCTGGTCGAGGGCGTGCGGCCGGACCGCTGGGACGCGGCCGGCGCACTGGTCTGTCTGGCCGGGGCGGGGCTTATTCTTGCCGGCCCGCGCGGGGGGTGAAGGTCGGCGACAGATTGGGCGGAACCGGCCGGCTGATCGAGCGCCTCAGGGCAGGGCCGTTCACCAGAACGAGGCGGCCGGCGTCGTCCACCCGCAGATAGGCGCCGACGCGCACGGTCCGGCGGAGGATGTCGTCGTTGAGCATGATCTGCGCATCGGCCAGGGACAGCGGGGTGCCCTGGTAGTACGCACGGCCATCGGCGTGGCTGATCTGGCTGAATGCGTTGGTCATGTCTGAATGCTCCCAATCGATTTCTTGAACCGCGGACCGTTGGCGGACCCGAAGCGACGGCAGCACCCGGCGTGACGCTGGTGGTTCACGCCTGTGGCTGCGGCCATTGTCGGACAAACGCCTGGGACGTCCGGTTTATTCCTCCATCGCGGGCTGTTAGGCGAATTGCTTCCCGTGCGGGGAATGTGTGGAGAGAATCCTGGGGCCAATACCGCCGCAGGTCCAGTCCGTTGCGGCGGATGCCACTGAATTGTCGCAGACCACACGCGCAAAAGCTGTAGTGGTGCTGCCGGGCGCGGCCGTTTATTCCGGGAACGGTGCCGCGCATTGAACCATGTCAATCGCGTATCGGACTCTAACCGTTAGAGTGCGAATGCATCACGGGCAACGGATTGCGCAAATGTTTGGCATTTGCGGGATTGCTTGGCGTTGGAAATCAAGCCGGACGGGGTCATAATACCTCCGTCGGGTATCCGATTCAGGCGCCGGGCGGCCGTCGGTGCATCATCAGGCCGGCCTTTCGGCCGGAGTGGAAAAATGCGGATCGTTTCGTGGACCTACAACCGGCGGATCAGATGAACGGTTCCGAAAGCAGCGGTTCCAGCGGGGCGAAAGCCGCCGCGATGCCGCGTGATCCCGCCTTTCTGGCCTCTTTGGCCGCCAGCCTGCTGGACGACGGCGGGATGGCACTGGTCTATCTGGACCGTGACGGCCTGTGCCGCCATGCCGATCCGCATTTCGCCGCGGTTCTGGACCGCTTGCCGGCGGATCTGATCGGCCAGGCGCTGACCGGCATCGACCATCCCGTGACCGCGGCGTTGGCCGCGGCCGTCGCGACGCTGGACGGATCGCCGGTGCAGACTTTCGCGCCGGTCGATTGCCCGACGGTCGATTGCGACGGCCGGCGCTCGATCCTCAGCGGCAGCGTGATCGTCCATCGCGATGCCGCCGGTGCGACTGTCGGCTATCTCGGCACCTTTCACCTCACCGGCGACCCCGACCGCATCGCGGAATTCGTGACCTGCCGGGATTCCTTCATCGCGACCCTGCTGGATGCGGCGGTGGACGGCATCATCGTCTCGGACCGCACCGGCATCATCCGTTCCATCAACCGCGCCTGCTGCCGCCTGTTCGGCTATGAGGACGGTGAACTGGTCGGGCGGAACATGTCGATCCTGATGCCGCCGCCCTTTTCGCGTGACCACGGCCGCTACGTCGACACCTATATGCGGACCGACAGGGCGAAGATCATCGGCATCGGACGCGAAACGCTGGGTCAGCGCAAGGACGGCACGGTATTCCCGATCCATCTCAGCGTCGGCCAGGCACGGCTGGGCGAGGATGTGACCTTCGTCGGCATCATCCGCGACATCTCCGAACGCCTCGCGGCGGAGCAGCGCGCCTCCTACCTCGCGCGGCACGATCCCCTGACCGGTGTCCTGACCCGCACCGCCTTCCTCGAGGAGTGCGAGGCGCTGTTCGCCGGCAGCCGTGCGGAAGGGGGAGACGCGGCGGCGGGTGGAAGCCTGTTCGCCCTGTTCTCGCTCGACGTCGACCAGTTCAGCGACGTGAACGAGGCCTTCGGCTTCCATGTCGGCGACGCCGCGCTGAAGGCGATGGTCAGCCGCGTGACGGAAGTGCTGCCGCCCAACACGATCATCTGCCGCATCGCCGCCGATGAATTCGCAGCGCTGTCACGGGTGACCGACGCCGACCACGCGCGTACGCTGGCCGGCGTGCTGCACGACCGGCTGACCGCGTCGATCTACGCCGACCGGCATTGGGTGCGGCTGCGGCTGTCGGTCGGTGCCGCGGTGCAGGACGATACGGTCAGCACGCTGGAAGACCTGAACGCCAAGGCCAAGCTGGCGCTGCAGGCGGTGCAGCACAACGGCGGCAACGCCGTCTGCTTCTACACGCCGGAAATGGCGGCGGCGGCGACCCGGCGGATGCTGCTCACCATGCATCTGACCCACGCCATCGAGCGCAACGAGCTGCGCCTCGTCTACCAGCCCATCGTCGACAAGGCCGGACAGGTCCGGTCGGCGGAAGCGTTGCTGCGCTGGGAACATCATGCCTTGGGACCGGTTTCGCCCGGCGAGTTCATCCCGGTCGCGGAGGAAAGCGGCCTGATCGTGCCGATCACCGACTGGGTACTGTCCACCGCGGTCGCACAGATGGCGGTCTGGGAGGCGGATGGCGTGCTGCCCGACCGCGTCTTCCTCAACATCTCCGGCCAGCAGTTCCTGCGCGGCAACCTGACCCTCCGGCTGGAGGAGTTGCTGGGCGAGCATCCGTCGCTGCGCAGCCATCTCGGCCTGGAGATCACCGAACAGGCGGCGGTGCGCGACCTGAAGGTGGCGGTGCGGACGTTGGGCGAACTGGCCGACCTGGGCATCCAGGCGGCCATCGACGATTTCGGTTCCGGCTATTCCTCTCTCAGCTATGTGCAGCAGTTGCCGGTGGCGAAGCTGAAGATCGACCGTGCCTTCGTCATCGACGTGCCGGAGAACCCCAAGAGCAACGCGTTGGTCCGCGCCGCCGTCGGCATGGCGCACGGCCTGGGCCTGACCACGGTGGCGGAGGGGGTGGAGACGGCGGAGCAACGCGATTTCCTGGTGTCGGTCGGCTGCGACCTGATGCAGGGCTATCTGTTCGGCCGCCCGATGCCGCCCGAGGCGCTGGCCGACATGGTGCGCTCCCAAGCCGCACCTGCGATCGCCTGATCCCTCGACTTGGGGCGAATCCTGTCTCGACAGCGCCAGCTGCAACTGATATCCATTCTCACGGAATTGAGAGCCATTCGCAGTCCGGGAGTGATGGATGTTCATCGACAAGATCGCTGGTGTCGCTTTTGCCGTCGGTGCCTTGACCGCCTTTTCGGTCCAGGCGCAGGAAGTCAATGTCTACAACTCGCGTCATTACAACACCGACCGCGCGATCTATGAAACCTTCACGAAGTCGACCGGAATCAAGGTCAACATCATCGAAGGCAACCATGATGAACTGATCCAGCGCATGAAGTCGGAAGGCCCCAGCAGCCCGGCCGACCTGTTCATCACCGTGGATGCCGGCCGTCTGGCCGCCGCGGCCAAGGAAGGGCTGCTTGCCCCGGTCACCTCGCCGGAACTGGAGGCGATCAAGGTTCCGGCCAACCTGCGCGACCAGGCAGGGGCTTGGTGGGGCCTGTCGAGCCGCGCCCGCATCATCGTCTATGCCCGCGACCGGGTGAAGCCGGAGCAGATCAAGGATTACGAGGATCTCGCCAAGCCGGAGTGGAAGCACCGCGTCCTGACCCGCAGCGGCACCCATCCCTACAGCCTCGCCCTGACCGCCTCGATGATCGAAGCGCTGGGCGAGGAGAAGACGGAGGAGTGGGTGAAGGGCCTCGTCGCCAACCTCGCGCGTCCGCCGCAGGGCGGCGACACCGACCAGATCAAGGCGGTCGCGGTGGGCGAGGGCGACGTCGCCATCGCCAACACCTATTATGTCGGCAAGATGATCACCTCGGCCAAGCAGGAGGACCGCGAGACCGCGGCGAAGGTCGGCGTCATCTTCCCCAACCAGGGCAACCGCGGCACCCATGTGAACCTCAGCGGCGCCGGCGTGGTGAAGACCTCCAGGAACCAGGAGAATGCCCGCAAGCTGCTGGAATATCTGCTGAGCCCGGAGGCGCAGCGCCAGTTCGCCGACGGCAACATGGAGTATCCGGTCAACCCGGCGGTCCAGCCGCATCCGGAACTGGTGAAGCTCGGCAGCTTCAAGGCGGCCGAGGTGAATGCCGCCTCCTTCGCCGCCCACACGCCGCAGGCGCTGCGCATCATGGACCGTGCCGGCTGGAAGTAAGATGACCGACACCCTCGCCCCTTCCGTCATCCTCTCCGGCATCACCCACCGATACGGGCAACTGACCGCGGTCGACGGCGTATCGCTGTCGGTCGCCCCGCGCGAGGTGGTGTGCATCGTCGGCCCGTCGGGTTGCGGCAAGTCGACCCTCTTGCGCCTGATCAGCGGGCTTGAATCGGTCCAGAAGGGCGAGATCGCGGTGGAGGGGCAGCAGCTCGCCACCGCGGGCCGGTCTCTGCCGCCGGAAAGGCGGCCGGTCGGCATGATGTTCCAGGACTTCGCGCTGTTCCCGCACCTGACGGTGGCGGGCAACATCGCCTTCGGCCAGACCGACCGTCCGCGCGCCGAACGCATGCGGCGGGTGAATGAGTTGCTGGAGACCATGGCGCTGACCCGCTATGCCGACGCCTACCCGCACACCCTGTCGGGCGGCCAGCAGCAGCGGGTGGCGCTGGCCCGCGCCATGGCGCGCGACCCCAAGGTCCTGCTTCTGGACGAGCCTTTCTCGGCGCTGGACGAACAGCTCCGCCGATCGGTGCGGGAGGAGGTGGTGCGGATCATCCGCGCCAGCGGCATCGCCACCATCGTCGTCACCCATGATCCGGAAGAGGCGATGGAGATGGGCAACCGCGTGGTGGTGATGGAGGCCGGACGCGTCGTCCAGGCCGACACGCCGGTGAACCTCTACCAGCGCCCGGCCAACAGCTTCGTCGCCCGCCTGTTCGGCGAGGTGAACCGCTTCGAGGCAACGGTGCGCGACGGGCACATTGTCACGCCGCTCGGCCGGGTCATGGCGCCCGGCCTGCCCGGCGGAACCAAGGTCGAGGTCGCCTGTCGGGTGGAGGATTTGGAGCTGGTGCCGCTGGGCGCCCGGCCCGATGCGGTGCCGGTGCGGGTGCGGCATTCCAGCTTCCTGGGACCGGCGACGCGGGTTTGCCTGGACCTCGGTGGCTCGGAGGTCCATGCGCGCCTGCCGGGGCATGTCAATGTCCGCGCCGGTGAGGAGCTGTCCGCCGCCATGGCGGCCGAGCGGGTGATGGTGTTTCCGGCGGGGTGAGGGGCGGGGATTCTTGCGAGGCAAGACCCCCACACGACCATCTCACGCCCCCGCCCGCACCTCATCCTCGCCGAACTGCAGCCGGCACAGCCGCGCATAGGCGCCGTCGGCGGCCAGCAGCGCCTCGTGCGTGCCCTGTTCGATGATGCGACCGCCTTCCATAACCACGATATGGTCTGCATTGCGGACGGTCGCCAGACGATGGGCGATCACCAGCGTGGTGCGACCCGCCGTCAACCGTTCCAGCGCCGCCTGAACCAGTCGTTCGGACTCGCTGTCCAGGGCGCTGGTCGCCTCGTCGAGCAGCAGGATCGGCGCATCCTTCAGGAAGGCGCGGGCCAACGCCAGACGCTGGCGTTCGCCGCCCGACAGCTTGACGCCGCGGTCGCCGATCACCGTGTCGTAACCCTCCGGCAGCTTCGAGATGAAGTCATGCGCGGCGGCGGCCTTTGCGGCGGCGATCACGTCGTCCATCCCGGCGTCGAGGCGGCCGAAGCAGATGTTCGCCCTCACCGTGTCGTTGAACAGCACCGTATCCTGGCTGACGATGGAGACCGCGCCGCGCAGGCTGCGCAGGGTGGCGCCGCGCACATCCTGGCCGTCGATCAGCACCTCTCCCCCCGTCACGTCGTAGAGGCGCGGGATCAGGTTGAACACCGTCGATTTGCCGGCGCCGCTGCGCCCGACCAGCGCCACCGTGCTGCCGGCCGGCACATCCAGGTCGATGCCTTTCAGCGTGTCGGCCCCGGTCTCGTAGAAGAAGCGGACGCCGCGGAGCGCGACCGCGCCCTTGGTAACCGACAGCGGCTTGGCGCCCGGCTGCTCGACAATGGTCGGCTGCTGGTCCAGCAGTTCGAAGATGCGCTGGGCGGCGGCCATGCCTTCCTGCAGGGCGGCGTTCAGCGTGCCGATGGCGCGCACCGGCTGGGCCGCCATCAGCAGTGCGCCGACGAAGCCGGAGAAGGCGCCGACCGAGCCCTCGCCCAGCGTCATGCGGTAGCCGGCGAAGGCGATCACCCCCGCCACCGCGACGCCGCCCAGCACCTCCATCATCGGGTCGATGCGCGAGCGGGCGCGCACCGCCTTCATGGTCAGCTGGTAGTTCTCGTGGAAGGCGCGGCCGGCGCGGGCGCGCTCATAGTCTTCCAGATTATAGGTCTTGACCATGCGCGCGCCCGACAGGCTTTCGGTCAGCAGCGAGGTCATGTCGCCCATCTGCGCCTGGGTATCGCGGGAGACGCGGCGCAGTCGCTTGCCGATCCGCACGATGGGCACGGCGGCGATGGGATAGATGATGAAGACGATCAGCGACAGCAGCCAGTCCAGATAGAACATCGACCCGACCAGCGCGATCACCGTCAGGATGTCGCGCACAAGCCCGGTCAGCGTGCGGGTCAGCGCGTTGCGGATCAGGTCGACGTCGTTGATGAAGCGCGAGGTCAGCGCCCCGGTCGGGGTGGCGTGCAACTGCGCCATGTCGGCGGCCTGCAGGTGCGTGAACATCGCCAGCCTGACGTCGGCGATGACGCGCTGGACGATGTCGCTGGTCACCACGGTCTGGGAATAGAGCGACACGCCCTTGATGACGGTCACCGCGATGATCGCCAGCGGGATCGCCAGCAGCATGCCGCGATCCTGGGCGGAGAACATGGCATAGGAGCGGTCGATCAGCAGCGGATAGGCACCGGTGGCCGCCGCCACGATCGCCATCAGCAGGAAGGACAGCAACAGCTTGCCGCGATAGGGGCGCACCCACTCGCGCCACATCCGGGCCGCCAGCCGTTCGGTCGCCGCATCCAGGCGCAGGGGCTTGCCGCTCTTGTTCGTCACGGTCGCATCCGATCTCTTGTCCGATGGGCTCTTGTCCGATGGGGATGGCTTAGCCCATGGGCTTCGGCTTTGTCCACCGGTCGACGCGGCGGCACCCGTGCTGGGTACAGGCTTCCTTTACCGGTTCCGTGGGAAGCTGCCGATGATCGGGGCGGCGAACATCGCGTCGCCGGGGGAAGGGGGAGCGCCCATGCCGAACGGAATTGGCCTCAATGGCACCGGTGCGCGGCGTCCGCGCATCGGTCTTGCGCTGGGCGGTGGGGTGGCGCGCGGCTGGGCGCATATCGGCGTGCTGCGGGCGCTGAAGCGCTATGGGATCGAGGCCGACATCGTCTGCGGCTCGTCGGTCGGGGCGCTGGTCGGCGGCGTCCATTTGGCGGGAAAGCTCGACACGCTGGAAGAGTGGGTGCGCACGCTGACCCGGATGAAGATCGTCGGCTATCTGGATTTGCGACTGCGCCAGGGCGGCGGGCTGATCGGCGGCGACCGGTTGCTGGCGGAGCTGCGCCTGCATCTGGGCGACGTGCGGATCGAGGAACTGCCTTGCCCCTATGCCGCCGTCACCACCGATCTGGTGACCGGCCACGAGGTGTGGCTGCAGCGGGGCGAACTGGTCGATGCCATGCGGGCGTCCTTCTCGCTGCCGGGTGTGTTTCCGCCGGTGTCCATCGACGGGAGATGGATGATCGACGGCGCGCTGGTCAACCCGGTGCCGGTGTCGGCCTGCCGGGCATTGGGCGCGCAGATGGTGATTGCCGTCAACCTGTCCGGCGATATCCTGGGCAAGGCGCGAAAGCCGGGCGCCAGCGTGCCGACCGCCGCCGGTTTCGACCTGCTGAAGCTGGTGGAGGACGAGGCGCCGGGCCAGCGCCCGTTCAGCGGGATCGGCGCCCTGACGCGCCGCATCTTCCGCCGCGACTATGATGGGCCGAGCCTGTTCGGCGTGATGGTCTCGTCGCTGGGCATCGTCACCGACCGCATCACCCGGTCGCGGCTGGCCGGCGACCCGCCGGACGTCCACATCGTGCCGCGGCTGGGCCATATCGGCCTGACCGAGTTCGACCGTGCCGACGACTGCATCCGCGAGGGTGAGGCGGCGGTGGAGCGTGTCCTGCCGGACCTGCACGACGCGCTGGCCGTCTTCGCCACCGGCCCGCGCGAATCGATGCGCGGGCAGGGGCGGGACTGATTGCCTTGCTTGGCGGTCTTGCCTAGTGGTCTTGCTTGGCGGCCGAACTTGGCGATTGATGGCCTTAGTGGTCGATTGCGGTGCCCAGCGCCGCACCGCCCAGGCCGCCGATCACGGCGCCGCGGGTGCCGTCCACCGCGTAACCGCCGGCCGCACCGGCCGCACCGCCGACCACGCCGCCAGTCGAGCAGGCAGTGACGGAAAGAAGCGCGAACACCGCACCGATCAGACGCAAACGGGACATCATGCAACCCTCCTCGTGTTGACTGTTCGGAGTCTAAACACGCGGAAGCGCATTTTGCTTCCATCGCCCCCTGATCTTTCCGTTTTGATACTTTCGGGCGGAACCACTTCCCCTTTCAAGCGTTGACCGGACTTTAACCGTGCAACGTTCAATCGGGGGAACAACCATGCGGTCGATCACCAACCATTTGCGCACCACCGCTCTGGCCGCCACCGCGGCCTTGTCGCTGGCCGCTTGCCAGAACCCCAACGGCGGCATCGGCGGCATCGGCGGAATGAACACGTCGGAGACCGTCGGCACGCTGGGCGGCGCCGTGGCCGGCGGGCTGCTCGGCTCCCGCTTCGGCGGCGGGGCGGGCAAGCTGGCGACCACCGCCATCGGCACGCTGGTGGGCGCCTATGCCGGCCAGCAACTGGCCCGCCATTTCACCGCCGCCGATCAGAACCGCGCGTCGGACGCGGAGGAGCGGGCGGTCGCCAACAACCAGACCATCACCTGGAACAACCCGCAATCCGGCAACAGCGGCACCATCCAGCCGGTGAAGACCTATCAGGACAGCAACGGCCAGACCTGCCGCGACTACAACCATACGGTCGTGATCGACGGCAAAACCGAGGTCGCGCGCGGCACCGCCTGCCGTCAGCCTGACGGAAGCTGGAGGCTGATGTCGTAAGCGTACAGCCTATCCGAATGACCGCCTCCGGGTCCTACGCCTTGCGGATGTGGGAGGTTGCCGTCAAAATCAAGGAGTTCCGCCGGATGGCGGCCTGATGCGAACGGCGTGCGGGGCATATGGAGGCGGTCAGCTACATCATCCTCATCGGATCCACCCTGTTGATCGTCAGCGTGCTGACCAGCTACCTCGCTTTGCGGGTCGGTGCGCCGTTGCTGTTGATCTTCCTCGGCATCGGCCTGCTGGCCGGAGAGGATGGGATCGGCCAGATCTCCTTCAATGATGCCGGCTCCGCCTTCCTGATCGGGTCGATGGCGCTGGCGGTGATCCTGTTCGAGAGCGGGTTCGATACGAAGCTCGCCAGCTACAAGGCGGCGGCGTGGCCGGCGATGACGCTGGCGACGGTGGGGGTGGCGGTGACCACCGGCGTGGTCGGGGTCGCCGCCCATTGGCTGCTGGGTCTGGATTGGACCGAAGCGCTGCTGGTGGGGGCGGCCTGCAGTTCCACCGACGCGGCGGCGGTTTTCTTCCTGCTGCGCGTCGGCGGCATCACCCTGCGCGACCGCGTCCGCTCCACACTGGAAATCGAATCGGGCAGCAACGATCCGGTCGCCATCATGCTGACCATCCTGCTGGTGGAGGCGGCGACCCACGGTCTGGCCTCCCCCGCCGCCATCGTCGGCGAACTGGTGCTTGCTTTCGCCCTCGGCGGGGTGATGGGGCTGGCCGGCGGCTGGCTGCTGGTGGCCTTCATCAACAAGGCGAATTTCGAATCCGGGCTGAACCCGGTGGTGACGCTGACCTTTGCCCTGTTCATCTTCGCCGTCACCAACGTGCTGGGTGGCAGCGGCTATCTGGCCGTCTATGCCGCCGGGCTCTATGCCGGGAATGTCAGGCTGCGCGGGGCGCTGGAACTGCGGCGTTTCCATTCCGGACTGACCTGGCTCAGCCAGATCGTCATGTTCGTGATGCTGGGGCTGCTCGCCACGCCGCGGGAGTTCGCCGGCATGATCCTGCCGGCGCTGGGCGTGGCGGCGGTGCTGATCCTGGTCGCCCGTCCGGCCGCGGTGTGGATGTGCCTGCTGCCCTTCCGCTTTTCCGTGCGCGAGACCAGCTTCATCGCCTGGGTCGGCCTGCGCGGGGCGGTGTCGCTTCTGCTGGCGCTGGTGCCGGTGTTGGGCGGGCTTGAGAACGGCCAGCTGATCTTCAACACCGCCTTCGTCGTCGTGGTCGTCTCGCTGCTGGTGCAGGGCTGGACCATCGGCAGCATGGCGCGGGCGCTGGAATTGATCGTGCCGCCGCGCCGCGGCCCGGTGGAGCGCGTGGAACTTGAGCTGCCCGGCAATGCCGATCAGGAACTCGTGGCCTACACCGTCCATGGCAAAAGCCCGGCGGCGCGCGGTCAGCGCATGCCGCGCTGGGCCAAGCCGTCGCTGGTCATCCGGTCGGGCGCGGTGGTGCCGCTGCACAAGGCGAAGCCCTTGCAGCCGGGCGACCATGTCTATCTGTTCACGCCGCAGCACAGGCTGCCGCTGATCGACAAGCTCTATGGCGGCAGCCGGGCGCTCGATCAGAACGACCGGGAGTTCTACGGCGATCTGGTGCTGAGCCCCGATGCGACGGTGGAGCAGATCGCCGAGATGTACGGCCTGCCGCTGTCGCTGCCGAATGCCCGGCTGACCTTGAGGGACCTGCTGCGCAACGAGTTCGGCGGCTCCTGTGAACTTGGCGACCGGGTGCGCATGGGCGGGGTCGAGCTGATCGTGCGCGACATGGAGGATGACACCATCACTTCCGTCGGCATGGCGCTGGAACCGGCCCGCGTGACCAGCCGGCGCCGGCCGCTCTACCAGCGGATCGCCGATGTCGGCGGGCGGCTGCGCGGGTGGTGGAACGAACACGCCTTCCGGCGCTGGAAGGAACGCGAGAAGCTGCGGGCACGGCGGCCGGAGGCGTTGCCGCCGCCGGCTGAACCGCAGCGAGAGGAACGGGTGGAAAGCCGGAACGACGCCGCCTGAACGTGATCCCCGGAGCTTACCCCCGGTGTCCCGGCCGCGACGCGGCGATGGTGCGGCTGAGATAGATGACCGGCGCCAGCCCGACCAGAACGATCACCAGGGCGGGCAGGGCGGCGTCGTCCAGCCTTTCGGTGGAGGCCATGCGGAAGGCTTCGATTGCCAGCGTGTCGAAATTGAAAGGCCGCAGGATCATCGTCGCCGGCAATTCCTTGGTGATGTCGACGAAGACCAGCATGGCGGCGCTGAGTAGGCTGGGGCGCAGCAGCGGCAGATGGACCCGGCGCAGCACCTGCAACGGCGTGTGGCCGAGCGAGCGGGCGGCGCCCTCCAGATTCGGGCCGATCTTGGCGAATCCGGACTCCAGCGGCCCATAGGCGACGACGAAGAAGCGGATCAGATAGCCGTAGAGGATGCCGGCGATGGTGGTGCCGAGGATGGCGCCCATCGGCCAGCCGGTCCAATCGCGCGTCATCCCGACGGTGATGAGAATGCCGACGGCGATCACCGTGCCCGGCGTGGCGTATCCGAGCGAGGCGAGGCGCGCGGCGCCGGTGGCGAAGCCGCTGCGGTCGTGGCGCACGCCATGGATCACCATCAGTGCCACCGTGACCACCAGCAGCGCGCCGCTGGCGCCGAGGATGAAGGTGTTCACCGTCAGGTCGGTGAAGCGGGCGAGCGTCAGCTCCGTACCGCCGCGCAGAATCATGCGGATCAGCACCGCGCCCGGCAGCAGGAAACCGAACAGCACCGGCGTCAGGCAGACGATCCAGGCCATCACCGTACCGCGGGTCGACAGGCGCGGGGCGGGCAGGGCGCGGTAGCGGCCGGTGGTCTGGTGGAAACGCATCCTGCCGCGCGACAGCCGCTCCAACCCGACCAGCGCCAGCACCACCAGCAGCAGGACGGCGGCCAACTGCGCCGCCGAGGCGGGATCGCCCAGGGCGAACCAGGTGCGGTAGATGCCGACGGTGAAGGTATCGATGCCGAAATAGCGCACGGCGCCGAAGTCGGCCAGCGTCTCCATCAGCGCATAGCCGACGCCGGCCACCAGCGCCGGGCGGGCCAGCGGCAGGGCCACGCGGCGGAAAGCGCCGAAGGCGGTGCAGCCCAGCGTCCGGCTGGCTTCCAGCACGCAAACCGACTGTTCGAGGAAGGCGGCGCGGGTCAGCACATAGACGTAGGGGTACAGCACCGACGACAGCACCAGCCCGGCGCCCCAGGCGGTGTGGATCTCCGGAAACCAGTAGTCGCCGCGCCGCCAGCCGAAGGTGGCGCGCAGGAAGGACTGCAGCGGCCCGGCATATTGCAGGAAGTCGGTGTAGGTGTAGGCCAGCACATAGGCCGGCATGGCCAGCGGCAACAGCAGCAGCCATTGCAGGACCCCTCGCCCGCGGAAGTCGTGCATGGTGACGGTCCAGGCGCAGGCGACGCCCGTCACCAGCGTGACGACGCCGACGATGCCCAGCAGGATCAGCGTGTTGAGGATGTAGCCGGGAAGCACCGTCCGCGCCATGTGCCCCCACAGATCGGTGGAGACGCCGGCGGACTGGACGAAGACGGCAAGGATCGGAAGGGCGATCAGCAGCGCGAGGATCAGGGCGAACAGACCGGTCGGGCCGATACGCGACCATAGCTGGCGGGGAGAGAAGGACGGGGAGCCGGGAGACTTCGCGTCGGTCGCCATCGCCATGCGGAAACATCCTGTCATTCGTACAAAAAGAAGGCGGCGCCTGCTCCCTGGTGGGGGGCAGACGCCGCCGGTACTCTACACTATATGCGAGCCGTTATCAGCTGGCTTCGGCGGCGCGCTGGTGACGCTTGCGCTCGTTCGGGTCGAGGTAGCGCTTGCGCAGGCGGATCGACTTCGGCGTCACTTCCACCAGCTCGTCGTCGGAGATGTAGGACAGCGCCTTTTCCAGGGTCATCTGGATCGGCGGGGTCAGGCGAACGGCCTCGTCCTTGCTGGTGGTGCGGATGTTCGTCAGCTGCTTGCCCTTGATGACGTTGACCTCAAGGTCATTGCCGCGGGTATGCTCGCCGATGATCATGCCCTGATAGACCGGAACGCCCGGATCGATCAGCATCGGGCCGCGGTCTTCCAGGTTCCACAGGGCGTAGGCCACCGCGGTGCCGTCGCTGTTGGAGATCAGCACGCCGGTGCGCCGCGCCGCGATGGCTCCCTTGAAGGGAGCGTAGCCGTGGAACAGGCGGTTCATGATGCCGGTGCCGCGGGTGTCGGTCAGGAACTCGCCCTGATAGCCGATCAGGCCGCGCGACGGGGCGTGGAAGACGATGCGGGTCTTACCGCCGCCGCTCGGGCGCATCTCGATCAGGTCGGCCTTGCGCTCCGACATCTTCTGGACGACGGTGCCCGAGAACTCCTCGTCGACGTCGACGACGACTTCCTCGATCGGCTCCAGGCGCTGGCCGTTCAGCGGGTCGGTCTTGAACAGCACGCGCGGGCGGCTGATCGCCAGCTCATACCCCTCGCGGCGCATGGTCTCGATCAGGATGCCCAGCTGCAGTTCGCCACGGCCGGCCACCTCGAAGGCGTCGCCACCCTCGGTGTCGGCGATGCGCAGAGCCACGTTGCCTTCCGCTTCGCGGAACAGGCGGTCGCGGATCATGCGGCTGGTGACCTTGTCGCCCTCGCGGCCGGCCAGCGGGCTGTCGTTGACCGAGAAGGTCATCGCCAGGGTCGGCGGGTCGATCGGCTGGGCGGCCAGCGGCTCGGCGACTTCCGGGGCGCAGATGGTGTCGGCCACGGTGGTGTTGGTCAGGCCGGCCAGCGCGACGATGTCGCCGGCATGCGCCTCTTCCACCGGAACGCGCTCCAGGCCGCGGAAGGCCAGCACCTTGCTGATGCGGGCGTTCTCGACCAGCTTGCCGTCGCGGCTCATCGACTTGACGGACATGTTGACCTTGACCGAACCCGTCTGGATGCGGCCGGTCAGGATGCGGCCCAGGTACGGGTTCGCTTCCAGCGTGGTCGCCAGCATGGTGAAGGGCAGGTCTTCCTCGACCTTCGGGGCCGGGACATGGTCGCGGATCAGTTCGAACAGCGGGGTCAGCGTCTCGCGGGCGCCGTTCTCCAGGTCCGTGGTCGCCCAGCCATTGCGGCCCGAGGCGAACAGGGTCGGGAAGTCCAGCTGCTCGTTCGAGGCGTCGAGCGAGGCGAACAGGTCGAACACCTCGTCATGCACCTCGTGCGGACGGCCGTCGGGGCGGTCCACCTTGTTGATGACGACGATCGGGCGCAGGCCGAGCTTCAGGGCCTTGCCCAGCACGAACTTGGTCTGCGGCAGCGGGCCTTCGGCCGCGTCGCAGAGCAGGACGACGCCGTCGACCATGGAGAGGATGCGCTCCACCTCGCCGCCGAAATCGGCGTGGCCGGGGGTGTCGACGATGTTGATGCGCAGGTCGTTCCACAGAACGGACGTGCACTTGGCCAGGATGGTGATGCCGCGCTCGCGCTCCAGATCGTTGGAGTCCATGGCGCGCTCAGCCACCTGCTGGTTCTCGCGGAACGAGCCGGCCTGCTTGAGGAGTTGGTCGACCAGCGTGGTCTTGCCGTGGTCGACGTGGGCGATGATGGCGACGTTACGGAGATTCATGGAGCCTTCGGTCTCGCAATGGCACCCCCGACACGCAGCAGCGTCATGCCACAAACAACAAAAAGGCCCAACGAACATTTATCCGTGGGCGCTGTCGGGGAAACTGTTGCGGCGCAATATATGGATCCTTGGCCAAAACGCAAGCGTCGTGCCCTTTGGTCTAACGCGAATTTCCGGGATGGAGCCATGCGTCATTGGACCTTACATTGGGAACGATGATCCGTTTCGCTTCCGCTTCCCGCCGCCGCGCGGCCGCCGCAACGAGGATTGCAGCCGTGCCGCTCAAGGCCCCCATCGCCGCTCCGCTGGTCGCCGCCCTTCTGATGCTGGGGCCGGCAGGCGGCGGGCATGCCCAGGATTCGCCGCCTGACAGCATCCCCGGTGCCGTGCCAGCGGCGCCGCCGCAGAGTGCGTCGCCGGAGGCCGCTCTGCCGGACGAGGAGGTGCGGCCGGCCGGCATCACCTATGAAGTGGACATCACCGGCGTCGAGGATGACGGACTGCGCGGCACGCTGCGCGACGCCTCCACCCTGGTGGAGCTGAAGGACGACCATCCGCCCTCGCTGATCGGGCTGGAGCGGCGGGCCGACAGCGACCGCGACCGTTTGCAGACGGCGCTGCGATCCGCCGGCTATTACGACGCGAAGCTGGACATCCGCATCGAGGATCCCGCGGCGGCCGGCACCCTGCCCGCCGGAGGAGACGCACCGCCGGTCAAGGTGACGGTGGCGGTGACGCCGGGGCCGCTCTACCACATCAAGACGGTGACGGTGCGCGGCGCCGCCAACTCCACCGGCAATTCCACATTGCCGAAGGAGGTCGCGACCGACAATCTCGGCCTAGCCGCCGGTGCTCCGGCGGTGGCGCAGAAGGTGCTCGACGCCGAATCGGAGCTGGTCGGCCGGCTGACCAAGCGCGGCTATGCCTTCGCCAAGGCATCGGATCGCGAGGTGGTGGTCGATCATTCCGACCGGACGATGGATGTCGCCTATACCGTCGACCCCGGCCCGCTGACCCGCTATGGCGCCACCCGGATCGAAGGGCTGCAGAAGGTCGACGAGGATCTGGTGCGCGGGCGTCTCGCCTGGAAGGAGGGGCAGGTCTTCGATCCGACCGCCACCGATCGGGCACGGCAGGACATCGCCGCGCTCCAGGTCTTCGACACCGTCCGCGTGCGGATGGCAGACGAGCCGGGGCCGGACGGCGTGACGCCGGTGATCGTCTCGGTCAGCGAGCGCAAGCGCCGATTCATCGGCGGCGGCGTCACCTATTCGACGCAGGACGGGCTGGGCGCCAATGCCTATTGGGGCCACCGCAACCTGTTCGGTGGGGCGGAGCAGCTGCGCGTCGGTGTCGATGTCGGGCGTGTGGCCGGGTCGTCCGGCGGCACGTCGAGCAAGGGCAACGACCTGCCGGATCTGCGCTTCAGCGTCAATTTCCGCAAACCCGACTTCCTGGCGGTGAAGCAGTCGCTGGTGGTCAATTTCGCCGTGGTGAACGACCAGCCGCCGGCCTATAGCCGAGTCGCATCGGAACTGACGGTCAAGCTGGAACGGCCGCTGACCGACCAGCTGACCGTCAGCTATGGCCTGACCGGCGAGCGCGGTCGGGTGCGGACGGAGGACAAGACCTATCAAACCTCCTTCATCGGCGTGCCGCTGGGGGCGGCCTGGAACGGCACCGACAATCTGCTGAACCCCACCTCCGGCCAGCGGGCCTCGCTGCAGGTGACGCCCTGGTTCCCGGTGGGCGGGGATACCGAGTCGCCCTTCACCTCGGTGCTGTTCAACGGCTCCACCTATTACGATCTCGGCAATGACGGGCGCTATGTCGCCGCGGCGCGGATCGGGCTGGGCAGCATCCTCGGCACTTCGCTGTCGGACATCCCGCCCGACCATCGCTTCTATGCCGGCGGCGGCGGGTCGGTGCGCGGCTACGGTTTCCAGAAGGCCGGGCCGCGTGACCGCTATGACGATCCGGTCGGCGGCCGGTCGCTGTTCGAGATCGGGGCCGAGCTGCGCATCAAGGTGACGGAGAGCATCGGCATCGTTCCCTTCGTCGATGCCGGCACCGTTTATGATTCGGCCTATCCGGACTTCAGCGAGCCTCTGCGCGTCGGCGCCGGTCTGGGCCTGCGCTACTACACCGACTTCGGCCCGCTGCGCGTCGATGTCGGCATTCCCCTCAACCCCGCCGACGGCGATGCGCGTTGGCAGCTGTATCTCAGCCTGGGGCAGGCGTTCTAATGGCGCAATTTCGTCCCAATCCTCCGGGACGATGACCGTTTATTGCGGTTAGGACACGGGTGGCGCTGGTGAAAGGGCATGGTGTGACGGCGGTTCGCTTACTTTTGGTCGGTCTGACGATCCTTACCGGCCTGTTGGCCGGTCCGCAGCCCGTCCGGGCCTTCTCGCTGTTCTCCGGCGATTCCGCCCGCGAATGGCTGACGGAGAAGATCGAAGGGGCGGTCGAATCGCCGGACATGCACCTGAAGCTCGGCGCGATCGACGGCAGCATCCCCACCGACTTCACC
The DNA here is from genome assembly GCF_008364795.1 of Azospirillum oryzae. GTDB lineage: Bacteria > Pseudomonadota > Alphaproteobacteria > Azospirillales > Azospirillaceae > Azospirillum > Azospirillum oryzae. Next base: position 1,136,928 of record NZ_VTTM01000002.1, read on the forward strand.
ATCGCCACCGTCACGCTGGCCGACAGCCAGGGTGTCTGGCTGACCATCGACCGGCTGCATGTGGTGATGTCGCCATCCGCCCTGTTCATGCGCAGCGCCAAGATCGATGCGCTGGAAGCGGCGTCGGTGTCGGTGACCCGCGCGCCGGTCACGACTCAGCCCGCCGCGCCGTCCGACCCCAACGCCTCGCTGCTGCCCAGCCTGCCGGTGGACATCGACCTGAAGAAGCTGGTGGTGGAACGGCTGGACCTGGCGCCGGCGCTGCTGGGCGAACAGGCCGTGCTGCGCATTGCCGGCTCGGTGCTGCTGGAACATGGCGGCGGGGCGCTGAACGCCAACCTGTCGGTCTCGCGCATCGACGACAAGCCCGGACAGGCCGATCTGGTCGCCGCATTCGATCCCGGCAAGAACACGCTCAACCTGTCGGTCAATGCGTCGGAACCGGCCGGCGGCGTCATGGCCCGCGCGCTGTCGATGCCCGGCCTGCCGCCGGTTCAACTGGCGCTGAAGGGCGACGGCACGCTGGACGACTGGACCGGCAAGCTGACCGCCACCGCCGGCGAGGCCGCGGCCCCCACCGGCACGCTCAACGCAGACGCCACCATCAAGAAGGGGACGGAGGGGCATGTCCTGACGCTTGCGGCCGGCGGCAACGTCGCGCCGCTGATCGCCGGATTGGCGGGCGACACGGTGACTCCGCTAATCGGTCCCAGACCGACCCTGAACGCGACCGTGCTGCGGGCGCCGTCCGGCGCCATCACCCTGCGACCGCTGGCGCTCACCGTCGCCGCCGCGAACGCGACGGTGAACGGCGACATTGGCGCCGACTACAACAGCCTCAACCTGCGCTGGACCGTTCAGGCCGGGCCGGACTCCGCCCTGCACCCGCTGGCGCCGCTGTCCTGGCGCGAGGGCGTCGTGGAGGGCTCCGCCGAAGGGGCGCTGAGCGCGCTGAACGTCGCGGTGAACGCCACCCTGCGCGACCTCGCCGCCGACGATCCGGCCTTGTCCCGCCTGACCGGCCCCGAGACCACCCTGGCCGCCCGCGCGCGGATCGACACCGGCAGCGGCGGGATCGGGCTGGAGACGCTGGCGCTGAACGCCGCCGCCGCGCGGGCCGAGGCAAAGGGAACCATTGGCGGCTGGGGTCAGACCGCGGATCTGACCCTGAGCGCGAGCGCCGACGACCTCGCCCCGCTGTCCGGCCTCGCCGGCTGGCCGCTGGCAGGCGCCGTGGCCCTGTCGGGGCCGGTCAAACGCATTGCCGACGGCACGCTGACCGCCGATCTGACCGGTACCATCGACCGTCTGTCCACCGGCACCCCGGCCGACGCCGTGCTGGGCGACAAGGCGACGCTGGCGCTGGCGGCACGCATGGAGCCCGATGGCGCCATGCGCCTGACCGACCTGACGGTGGACGGGCGCAACGGCAAGCTGACCGGCAATGCGGCCCTGGCGGACAACAAGGTCGATGCGCGAACCATCCTGACGGTGGCGAAGCTGGAGCCGCTGGGCACTGCGCTCGGCACGCCGATGGAAGGGGCGGCGACGTTGGAGGCGACCGCCCGCGGCCCGCTCGATGGCATCGAGGCGCAGGCGACGCTGAACGCCCGCGACCTCGTGGTGCAGGGCCGCCGGCTGGGCGCCACGGAGGTGAAGGCGACCGCTGCCGGCCTGCCGGCCACGCCGAACGGCACGGTGTCGGCCCGCACGAACATGGACAAGACGCCGCTGTCGCTCGACGGACGTTATGCCCTGCGTGAGCAGACGCTGCGGCTCGATGGCCTGACCATCGCCAACGGCAGCAACCGCATCACCGGAGAGGCGCAGGTGGCGCTCGACACGCTGCTCGCCACCGGCCGGCTGGAGGGCAAGCTGCCCAACCTGAACGGTCTGTCGGAACTGGCGGGCATGCCGCTGGGCGGCGGGGCGAGCTTCACCCTGGCACTGGACAGCAAGGGCGGCAAGCAGGCGGCCAACCTGACCGCCGACGCCAGCAACCTGCGGGTGGACGGCGAAGGCGGACCGCTGCTGACCGCCCGGAAACTGACCGCGAAAGCCGACATCGCCGACGCGCTGGGCGCCCCCAGCGGCAAGGCGCGGGTGGAGATGACCGACGGCAACGCCGCCGGCAATGAGCTGCGCAGCGTCACCGCTTCCGTCGACGGGTCGCTGGCGAAGGCCGGTTTCCAGGCCAACGCCAATGGTGCCGGCGCTCAGCCGGTCGCGCTCGACCTCGCCGGCGGGTTGGCGATGGATGGCGGCGTGACCCGCATCCGCCTCGACCGCCTGCAGGCGCGCTATGCCGGCGAGGATCTGCGGATGACCGCCCCCGCCACCATCCTGCTGGCCGACCGCCGCTATGAGGTGAAGGAGTTGCGGCTGTCGTCCGGCAATGCCCGGCTGGCCGCCGACCTCGGCCTGAACGGTGAGCGGCTGAGCGGCGAGCTGACCATCGACCGCCTGCCGCTGGCGCTGGCGAAGCTGGCCAGCCCGACGCTGGCGCTGGATGGCGTCGCCAATGCGCGGGCGTCGTTGGGCGGCACGCTGCGCAGCCCGCGCGCCGACGCCACCATTCGGGTCAGCGGGCTGAAGGCGCAGCAGACCACCCAGGCCGGGCTGCCCGGCATCGACGCGACGGCGGACATCCAGTGGCGCGACCGCCGGCTGACCCTAGCCAGCCGTGTCGCCATGCCGAAGAATGCCGGCACGCTGACCGCCAACGCCGTCCTGCCGCTGGTGATGGACCCGGACAGCTACGCCGTCAGCGTGCCTCCGAACGGCGCGCTGGAGGCGGCGGTCAACGGCACGGTCGATCTGTCGCTGGCGAACGACCTGCTCGCCGCATCGGGCGACCGGGCGCGCGGATCGCTGCGGCTGGACGTGAGGGCCGGCGGCACGGTGGACAAGCCGTCGCTCGGCGGATCGGTGGTGTTGACGAACGGGCGCTACGAGAACCGTGCCTCGGGTGCCGTCATCACCAATATCGAGGCGCGGCTGGTCGGCGACGGCGACGTCTTCACCGTCCAGAGCTTCCGTGGGCGGACGCGCAACGGCGGGGTTCTCACCGCCAGTGGTGTCATCCGTCCGGGTGCCGCCGCCGACCAGCAATTGGACATCAGGCTGCAGGCCGACAATGCCCGGCTGCTGGAGATCGATCTGGTGACGGCGGAGATCGGGGCGAACCTGACCCTGACCGGCGGCTTCACCAACGCCCGGCTGGCCGGGCCGGTGGACATCCGCCGTGCCGAGATCCAGGTCCCCGACCGCATGCCCGCGAATGTCGTCGATCTGAAGGTGACGGAGGTCGGCAAGGGCCGCCGCGCCCGCGGGACGACGCAGGTGTCCACCGCCGGCGGCACGCGCCGGGTGCCGGTACCGGAGGAGGCGCCTCCGGCAGCCTCGCCCTTCGTGCTGGCGCTGGACATGACGGTGAATGCGCCGAACCAGATCTTCGTGCGCGGCCGCGGGCTGAACGCGGAGTTGGGCGGCAACCTGCGTGTCGGCGGCACCGCCGCCGCGCCGGAGGTGACCGGCCGCTTCACCATCCTGAAAGGCAACCTGGACCTGCTGGCCAAGAATTTCGAGTTCAAGCGCGGCATCTTCGATTTCGACGGCACGCAGCCGATCGACCCGCGGCTGGACCTGCTGGCGGAGGCGACTGCCAACGGCATCACCGCCGACGTCGTGGTCAGCGGCACCGCCCGCCAGCCGAAGATCGAGCTGACCTCCCCGCAAGGACTTCCTCAGGACGAGGTGCTGGCCGGCGTGCTGTTCGGCAAGTCGGTCGGCGACCTGAGCGCCGCGGAAGCGGTTCAGCTTGCCCAGTCGGCGGCCTCGCTGGCGGGAATCGGCGGCGGTGGCGGCGGCATCCTGGACAAGGTGCGCCGCGGCCTGGGTGTCGACCGGCTGGATTTCACCCAGGGCGAGAACGGCAAGGGCGGCGCCGTTCAGGCCGGTCGCTATGTCAGCGACCGCGTCTATGTCGGCGTCGAACAGGGCATCGGCGCCAACCAGAGCCGGGCGAAGGTCGAAGTCGACATCACCAAGAACCTGAAGGGCACCGCTTCGGTCGGAGCCAACTCGGAGACCAAGTTCGGGGTGATCTACGAGAAGGATTATTGAGGGGAGAAGGATTATTGAGGGGGGTGTCGGCTGACGACGCCCCCACCCGACCTCACCACCCCACGACGATCCGCGCGTGCGACGGCACCGGCACGATGCCGTCCACCGCCTGGGCATCGAACCGCTTGGCGATGTCCTGCTCCAGCGCCTTGCGCCGCTCCGCGCTCAGTCCCCCCAGCCGGTGGCCGAAGCTCATGTCCAGCGCGGCGCGCCAGAAGGGCTGGCCGGCGGGGGCCTTGCGCACCGGGGTCAGGTCGGTCTCTGAGGTTTCGGCAAAGCCGGCGGCCCGCATCACCTCGGACAGCAATCCCGGCTTGGCGAAGCGGAACAGCGGGTCGAGGCTGCCGTCCTCGCCGAGATGGTCGGCGACCACGTCGCCGATCTCCGCGAACAGGCCGTTGCCGGCGCGCGGACCCCACACCATGAAGGCCGCCTTGCCGCCGGGGCGCAGGACGCGCCGCACCTCGCGCAGGGCGGAGTCCACGCCCGGCACGAACATGATGCCGAAACGGCAGGTCACCCCGTCGAAGGCGGCGTCGGCGAAGGGCAGGGCGGTCATGTCGGCGGCGGTGAAGGTGGGGGCCGGTCCCTCCACGCTGCGGGCACGACGGACGGCGCCGGCCATCATGCCGGGAACAAGGTCGCTGCCGACGACAAGCCCATCGGGTCCGGCGCGGCGCGCGGCGCTCAACGCCGGCTCGCCCGCGCCCGATGCGAGGTCGAGCAGACGGTGCCCCTCCGTCAGACCGGCTGCGTCCAGAAGCGGGCGGTTCAGCTTGTCGGCCAGATCGGCCATCGGATCGGCCCAGCGGTCCCAGGCGTCGGCGCTGGCGGCCCAGCGGTCACGCTCTCTGGCCGCATCGGGAGGGGCCGCATCGGGAGAAGGGGCGTCGGGAAGGACAATCGCGGTCAATGGAGAAGCCTCGCCGTGCCGGCCACGCGCTTGACCGTGTCGGCGTCGTTCAGCCGTTCGCCCAGCGCCGACAGCTCGTCGGACAGCTTGCGGTTGGCGTCGGTCAGTTGCTGGATGCGGGTCTGCGCCGCCTGCTGCTGCTGGGACAGGGTCGCCACCGTCTCCGTCAGCTTGCGGATTTGCTGGGACTGGCGGCCCGCCGCCTCGTTCAGGCTGCGGCGGATCGATCCGACGGCCACCAGCACGACGGTGCTGACGGTCACGCCGGCCATGATGGCGACGATGCTGATCCCGGTGAACCAGTCCATGGGCTGAAAGCTTCGGCCCATTTCACCGTTCGGTCAAGCAGCCTGACAGTCGGCCGACACGACGGACCCGGCGCCGCGGTGGGCGTCGGGTCCGCAAAACTCGGAAATCGGCAAAACTTGGAAATCGATGGCTGGCGTCAGCCGACGGAGCCGCTGACCGGACGCTCCGCCTTCATGCGCAGTTCCTTCAGGTGATCGCCGAAGGCGCGCAGCACCGGCATGATGCGCTGGGTCTGGTCGGTGGTGACGTGGGCGTCCGTCTTCAGCACGATGGTCGGCGCCTCGCTCATCAGGCGCTTGGCACGCATCGGGCCGACCTTGTCGTCGAGGAACATGGCCATGCCCATCAGGATGCCCAGCGTGACGTCGTCCGGAGCCTTGGGCAGGGCCAGGACTTCATGAAGCTCGTTCAGCAGCGTGTAGGCGACGATGGAGGTGCGTTCGATGGTGTCGACGTCGGCGGCCATGGGCATCGGGCAGGTCCTCGGGAAACGTTCGGATGAAACGTTGCAGGTGAGACGCTGGCGGGTGACGCGGGATGGCGTCCCGATGGGCGCCAGCGCTTGCGAAATCCGTCGTGCCCCGAGGGTAATCGTCACTTTATAACCAAAGTGTTAACCAAACGCCGTCCGAGTCGTCCGAGTCGCATTTTTCCGAGTCGCAATCTCCCGTTCTCACCGCTTTCCACTGCTGCGCGTTCTGGTCGAAAGCGACAGCTCGGCGACCTCCTCTCGCGCGGTGCTGACGAGGCCGGCGGACTGCACGACATCCCGGTTGAAGGGATGATAGGTCTGCGCGTAGATGCTGCGGATTTTGGTCACGTAATCCTTCGTCTCCCGGTAGGGCGGGATGCCCTTGTACTGCAGGACCGCCCCCTCGCCGGCGTTGTAGCCCGCCAGCGCATAGGCGACGTTCCCATCGAAATAGGCCAGCAGCCACCGCAGGTACTTCATGCCGCCGCGCAGGTTCTGTTCGGCGTTGAAGGGGTCGGAGACGCCGAAACGCTCGGCGGTTTCCGGGATCAGCTGCATCAGGCCCTGGGCATTCTTGTTCGACACGACATCGACGCGGTAGCCGGACTCGACCGCGATGACCGCCAGCACCAGATCGGGGTCGAGGCCGTAGGTCGGCGCCATCTTCTGCACCATGGCGCGGATTTCGGCGGGCGGCTTGCGGATGATGCCCCATCGCAGGTTGGGCGGCTCGCAGCGGTCGGGCGCCTTCACCGTGGCGCTGACAGTGCCGACCAGTCGCTCCGCCTGCTCGTTGCCGAGGGATGCGGCCTTGCGCAGCCAGGCACGGCCGAGATCGGCATCCTTGGACACGCCACCCAGCCCGGCCATGTGCATCCGGCCGGCCATCAACGCCGCGTCGGCATAGTCCTGGCGGGCGGCACGGCAATAGAGGGATAAGGCGAGCCGGGAGTCGGCCTTCACCCCGTCGGCACGGTCGTAATGCTGCGCCAGTTCATATTGGGCACGGGCGCTGCCCTTGCTGGCGAGGGCCTCCAGCGCGGCGACGGTCTTCTCGGAGATGCCGGCATTCGCCGGTGCCGCCGCCAGCAGGGCGGGCAGGAACACTGCCGCCGACAACGCCGCCATACGTGCCCGGCGGGTGCCGTGCCTGCCGATGCGCCGTGAGGTTGCGGGAGCGCGCGACGCGGACGGTGTACCGCAAAGGTTCGTGTGGCCTTCCACAGGACCCCCCTGTATGATTTTCTTCAGGCTTTCGGAGACCATCGAAAGGTCGGAAGCAGAACTCTTGGGGAGGACGCCGCTGTATCCGTCTGGCCGGGTGTCAGGCGTGGTGGCATAAGCCGAAACGGAAGGCCGGCTGCCGGAAAATACATCGCCGTAAGTGCTTGATGTGGCGCTGCCAATAAAAAATACATAGGCCGATCGACGAATGTCGGTCGGTCTTTTTCTTTTCACGTTGGTCATGCGTCCTCCAATCGAGTTGGAGAAATAACGAAAGACCAGATGTTACGCCAACGCCCGAACGGTGATTGACGTGGGATACACGGGGTACTCTAGGGGTTAACCGGCCCTATTGTATGACCCACTAGCCTTTTTCCCAACTGGCAGCTCCTTTGTGCACTGATTACGTACGGATCGGGCCAGATAATCGGCTGCAAATTCGATGGCCCCGGACGATGGAGTTTCCCTTGGAGATTCCCGCGTCCGGGGCCTTCGCGCCGGAGGCCCCGGCATTGTCGCCCGCACTCCAGAATGCGGTCGGCGTCGCCGTGGCGAACGGCATTGAAGGAGGCATCGTTTCACCGATGGCGAACCACGTCGCGACAACCTTGAGCCACCGACTGCGCGGCCCGGCACTGGCCGATCCGATGCCGTTCGGCGCCGAGGCCGTTGGTCGGACCCGTTCGGACGGCCTGCCGACGTACACAGACCAGAATACCGCCGATGCCGGGATGGAGACCCATTTGACTGCCCATGCGGAGGCCAAGCGGGCCGAAGCCAGCACCGAGGCCGGCGAAGCCGATACGGCCGTAGCCGATGCCGGCGTGGTGGCCGTGCAGGCGGAAACCGAGGACGATTTCCGCCCCGATCCCAATGCTCCTTCCGATCCCGCGGTGATCCGCCAGATCGAGGAGGAAATTCCACGACTGCGCCGGTTCGCCCGCGCCATGGTCCGCGATGCGACGCTGGCCGACGATCTGGTTCAGGAGTGCCTTGAACGGGCGCTGTCGCGCCTGCATCTGTGGCGGCCCGGCACCAATCTCCGCGCCTGGCTGTTCACCATCCTGCGCAACCTTCACATCAACGGCGTACGCCGCCGCCAGCCGGTGGTCGACATCGACGCCGAGGCGCAGGCGGCGATCGGGGCCGCACCGGGCTCGCAGTTCGTGCGGATGGAACTGCGCGACCTGCGCCGGGCCCTTGCCCTTCTCCCCAACGAACAGCGCGAGGTCGTCCTGCTGATCGGTCTGGAGGGCATTTCCTACAACGAGGCGGCCGACATCCTCGGCATCTCCATCGGCACCGTGAAGTCGCGCCTGTCGCGCGGCCGCCGCGCCCTGCGGCTACTGATGGAGGGCCAGAACCCGTCGGACGACGCGGACGCCTGAGCACGGGCGCCTGAGCGGGCGGACATCGGAGACAGGATGGATTTCGCGGGGTGCCCGGTCGCCGGGTGCCCCGTTTTCGTTTGCAACCACGTCAATCCGCAAAGGCGGAAAAAGAACGGCGGCGCCCGTGTCGGACGCCGCCGGAGGCGGGGACAATCGAGGCGCCGCCCGGGCTCGCCGGCCCTGACGTCACCTCGGGAGGAGAGAGTGTCGCAGCGTCAGGAGATACCGTAGTCAACCGGGCGATCCGCCGATGGTTCCTTCGCGTGGGAAAAGGTCCCGGCGGAGAATCCCACTGGCCGATCGCCCGGCCGGATGGCCTCCCGTCTACCGTCGCCGCACCAGACCCATGATCAGGCTGATGGCGAACAGGATCAGGAACAGGAAGAACAGGATCTGCGCAATGCCGGAGCTGGCCGACGCGATCCCGCCGAACCCGAGCGCGCCCGCGATAAGCGCGATGACGAAGAAAACAAGAGCCCAATAGAGCATCATACCCTCCCTCGCTCGGCCGAATAGTCGCCAAGGACTGCCGGCGTCACAGATGAGACAAGTCGTGGCCGCACCCGCCGTCCCGTCGTCTCCGCCACATGGACACTGCCTCGATGGCAAGTCGGGAAGGTGACGGTAAGCACAGCCGGTGCGGCGGCATTCGAAGACCAGAACGCTGTCGTGGGCGCGATGTTCCCGCGTTCCGTCCGGTCGGAGTATCGGGCCGCCGCTTGGGCGGTGCGGGCTGGCATTTATGCAACAAAGGTGCGGCCAGGTTGTTTCGTGATCTTGAGGACCGGCATTCGACGGCAAGACAAGCCGACAGCAGGAGAGGATTCCATGAAGACCGGACTGTTCCTGGCGGCCGTGGCCGCTTCGCTCGCGCTGGCGCCGGCCGCGATGGCGCAGCAGACCTATTCCCAAAGCTATTCGGGTTCCCAAAGCCAGCCGGGCGGCAAGACCCATGCGGGCGCCTATTCCGGCAGCACCGGCGGCGATCTGATGGGATCGTCCGCCATGGAGTCGGGGGGCTCGTCCTCCGGGCCGGCGTCCGGCGTCGCCGCACGCCGCGGTCCCGGGCAGAAGCCGATCGAACTGCGCCAGACGACACTGCTGAACCAGCTCAGCGCCGCCGGCTATGTCTCGTTGCGCGATTTCCGCAAGGACGGGGACCGATACGTCGCCAACGCCATGACCCCGCAGGGCGAGTGGACGACCGTGGTCCTGGACCCGCTCAACCCCACGGTGACGCCGGCCCGCTGACGTCACTCCAATAGTTGAGACCATGTGCCGGTGAGGCGGCCGACGCCCCCCGGCACGCGGAGATCGTAGAGCGGCAGTGGTTGCTGCAGGCGCTGTCCGGCGTCGCGGCCCAGCGTGCGGACCGCCGTTTCCACCGTGCCGCCGACCGGCAGCCATCCCGATGCCGCGATCGGCACCACCAGCGCCAACCCCCAATCCATCCGTCCACCGAAGCGGCTCTGGGCGCCGTCCGGACCCTCGGTCCAGGTGGCGTGGGCGCTTAGGCCGATGCCGCCGTAGAAGCGGCGCATCACCTCCACCGTTCCGCCCCAATCGCCGCCGAGATAGCGCCCGAGCCGCAACGCGGTGGTGGTGTCGGCGCCGGGGCTCTCCCAATAGAGACTGAGATGGCCAGTGCCGCGGGCGTCGCCGCGGTCGAAGGCCAGCAGGCTTTCCGGCCGCCGTTTCCAGACCTGATTGAGGTCGAGGCCGAGCGCCCAGCGGGTGGCGAATGGCTGCAACAGAGCCTCGGCACCGATGCCCGCATACATCTCCTCCAGATGGCCGGCGGACAACCGTGTCATCAGCCCCTCCGCCGGCCGGGCAAGCCACGCCGCATAAGCATGGTCGAGGGCCAGTGGGCGGTCGGCGTAGCGCGGCAGGTCGCTGCGTACCGGCTGCGCCGCCGGCACGGCATTGGTGTCCAGCAGTTGCAGATCGCTCGGCGCATTGATGCGCAGTCCGCCGCCCAGCACCAGCCCGCGCAGAGGCTCCGCCCGCAGCATCACGTCGGTGTGGGTGCGCTGGGCCAGCGCAGTCCCCAACTCCGCCAGATCGAAGCTCGCGACCAGCCGGGTGGACAGGTCGAGCCGGGGGCGCCAGTCCGGCGGCGGGACCGCGGTGGCGGTGAGTTGCGTCGTTCGCCAGATCTCCTCGGCGCTGCCGCGGTGACCGGCGGCCCGTTCCAGATCGCGGCGCAGCAGGGTTACGGAAGCTGTGTCCAGGCCGCCGGCGCCGGTGACGACGCGCAACCGCTCGACCTGCGGTGGCGCCAGATCGGCCAGCAGGCGGGCCGCGTCGCCAACCTCGCGCGCCAGCGGCATCCGTCCGTTTCCGGCCGGATCGAGCCACAGGGTCGCGATCTCTCCGTCGATGTGGGCAGAGCGGACCGGCAGGCCGCGGCTGCGCGCCACCAGGGCGATGGCATCGGCCGACAGGGCGGACCCAGCCGATGGGCGTGGCCCGACGCCGGGGGGAGGGCGGTCGGGGCGGTCGGCATCCACCGCAGGGTCGAAGCGGACCGACAGCCGCAGCATCAGGCGTCTGCCCTGTTCATAGGCCGCGCCCAGGTCGGCCCAGGATGCCGGGCGCCAGGACAGGCCCAGGCTGTAGCGGCTGCCGGGATCGAAGCCCGGTTCGTCCTGCCGCTGGGCGCGGAAGCGGTCGCCGGAGGACTCCAGCTTCAGGCTCAGCCCGTCGACCGGCGTGTGCCACTCCACCCCGCCGAACAGCGCCACCCGCTCGCCGCTGAACCATGCCTTGGGTCCACGCGTGGCCGGCCATGCCGATGGATCGCGATCGCGGCGGAATCGGCCACCGAGGAAGCGCAGCGGGTTGCGCAGCTGCCCGCCCTCTCCCAGCGTGCCCCATCCCATGCCGAGCGTCAGGTCGAGGTCCCACCAGCGCCGCGACAGGGCGACATATTCGCCGGCGAAGCGGCCCTTGCCCGGCAGGTCCAGCCCCGACCCGGTGACGTCGCGCCCGCCGATCACCAGCGCCGGCCCGCGCTCGTCCTCCCGCCGCACCCGGAGCTTCAGATCGAGACCGGGCTCGGTGAGGCCGTAATAGCCGGGATAGGCGCTGTTGCGTGCGGTGACCTCCAGCCAGGGCAGCGGCTGGGCGGATATGGTGTAGTGACGGTGCAGGTCGCCGAGCGCGGTCAGCCCGCCGCTCATCGAACCGTCCGGCGCCATCCGGGCATTCGGCATCTGCAACAGCCCGATCCCGCCCCAATCGGACAGGCTGTATCTTGCCTCATCGGCCAGAGCCGGAGATGCCGCGAGAAGAATGAGAAATGGGGTAAGGCGCACGCACTGATCGCGAAGGTTCGGAGATGCGATCCGATCATTCGCGAGTCATGCGCATGAATGCAACTGAAAAGACGCGGATGCCGTTGCCGTTACGGGGCCTCGACCACCTCGAAGTCATGGGTGATGGTCGCGGTCTGCCCCAGCATGATCGAGGCGGAGCAGTATTTCTCCGCCGACAGGGCAATGGCGCGCTCCACCTTGGCGGGGTCCAGCTTGCGGCCGGTCACGGTGAAATGGACGTGGATCTTGGTGAAGACCTTCGGATCGGTGTCCGCCCGCTCGGCCTCGATGGCGGCGACGCAGTCGGTGATCTGCTGACGGCCCTTTTCCAGGATCATCACCACGTCGAAGCAGGTGCAGCCGCCCATGCCGATCAGCAGCATTTCCATCGGGCGGATGCCGGCGTTGCGACCGCCGGATTCCGGGGCGCCGTCCATTACCACGGCATGGCCGCTGCCGGATTCGCCGACGAACATCTTGCCGTCCACCCAAGTGACGCGCGCCTTCATGACCATTTCCTTCGTTCACTGTTGATCGTGAGTGTCCGCGCGAAGCTAGGCGCCGCGGCGGGGCGGCGCAAGAGGATGCAGAGCCTCCATCGCCGGACTTGTCCGGCGGCGCCCGCACGGCCAAAGTCGGCGGTACTGTGACGTGTATTGCGATGACGGGGCCATTCATTATGCCGCACGGCCATTCCCATGGCGGTTCTTCAGAGGCCGGGCACGACCACGGCGACCATCACCATCACGGACCGGCGCGCTACGACCGGTCCTTCGCGCTGGGGGCGTTGCTGAACATCGGGTTCGTGGTCGTCGAGGCGGTCTATGGGCTGCTCGCCAATTCCACGGCATTGCTGGCCGATGCCGGGCACAATCTCAGCGACGTGATGGGGTTGCTGCTGGCCTGGGGCGCGGTGTGGCTCGGCCGGCGGATTCCGCAGGGGCGCTATACCTACGGCTTCGGCAACGCGTCGATCCTGGCGTCGCTGCTGAACGCGATGATCCTGCTGATCGCCGTCGGCGCCATCCTGCTGGAGGCGGCCTATCGGCTTGCCGATCCGCAACCGGTGGCGGAAACCACGGTCATGGTGGTGGCGGTGATCGGCATCGTCATCAATGCCTGGACCGCGTGGCTGTTCATGGGCGGGCAGAAGCAGGACATCAACCTGCGCGGCGCCTATCTGCACATGGCTGCCGACGCCGCGGTGTCGGTGGGCGTCGTCATCGCGGCGTTGGCGATCCGCTTCACCGGCTGGCTGTGGCTGGATCCGGTGACCAGCATCGTCATCGCGCTGGTCATCATCGCCGGAACCTGGGGCCTGCTGCGCGATTCGGTGCGGCTGGCGATGGATGCGGTTCCCGACGGCATCGATCGGGCGGAGGTGGAGCGCTATCTGGCCGGACTGCCCGGCGTGGAGGAGGTGCATGATCTGCACATTTGGCCGATCAGCACGACGGAAACCGCGCTGACCGCCCATCTGGTGCGTCCCGGCACCGACCAGGGCGACGGTCTCCTGCTGGAGCTCTCATCGGTGCTGAAGGACCGCTTCGGCATCGGCCACGCCACCATCCAGGTGGAGCAGGACGGCAGTTGTTGCCGCCTTGCCCCGCCGGAGGTCGTGTGACCCTTCATGCCAGTTCGCGGGTCAGGCCTGCTCGCGGGCGAGGCGGCGGGCGTTGGCGCGCACCTTGCGGTAGGCGGGGTTCATGCCGGCGGCGGCCAGTGCCGCCGTCGCCTCCATCAGGCGCAGGTTGGCGTGGATGCCGGCATCGACCGCGTCGGCCAGCAGGCGCTGCTGCATATCGACGATCTCCACCGGATTCTTGCAGGTGGCGAGCCCGCCGATGGTGGCGGCGGCCGCCTGGGTCTGCTTGGTGATCATCGTGATCCAGGCCTGTCCAAACTCGCCGATGCCGGTCGCGACCGCATGGAAGGCTTCGACCGCCGCCTCCACCTTCTCCGCACCCATGCGGATGAACTCCGGATTGGCGAAGTCGATGGGGTTCGCAAGCGCAGCCGTCATCATCGCCGTGCGATAGCCGATGGTCTGCGCCGCCGCAACGCCCATTTCGCTGCTGCGAAGGCCGGTCTTGGTAAGCTGCCCCGCCACCGCAAGAAGCCTGTCGGTGGGATGGCCGTTGCCGGCGTTCTGTGATGACATGGGCGTCGCCCCTCTCTCGAAAAAATCGTTGCCGAAACTTGGCTGCAGCATCAACGCTGCACTGCAGCATAAGTTCCGGCACGATCTTTACGCCTCGGCGAGCGCGCGGTCGAGATCTTCGATGATGTCCTGGGGGTCCTCAAGACCAACGGACAGGCGCAGCAGGCCGGGTTCGATCCGCGCCGCGACCTTTTCCTCGTCCGTCAGCTTGGAGTGGGTGGTGGTGGCGGGGTGGGTGATGAGGCTCTTCGAATCGCCGAGATTGTTGGAGATCATCACCATGCGGAGGCCGTTCAGCGTGTTGAACGCCTCCGTCTTGCCGCCCTTCAGGAAGACCGACAGCATGTTGCCGCCGCCGGTCATCTGCTTGCGCACCAGATCATATTGCGGGTGGCTGGGCAGCAGCGGGTACAGCACCTGGGCGACCTTCGGGTGGCTTTCCAGGAACTCGGCAACCTGCAGACCGGCCGACGACTGGGCCTGCACACGCAGCTCCAGCGTCTCCATTCCCTTCAGCAGCAGCCAGGAATTGAAGGGGGAGATGGTCGGGCCGGTGTTGCGCAGGAAGGGATGGATGACCTCGGAGGCGTATTTCTTGTCCTTTGCCAGGATGACGCCGCCCAGGCAGCGGCCCTGACCGTCGATGTGCTTGGTCGCCGAATAGATGATGACGTCGGCGCCGAAGTCGAACGGACGCTGCAGGACAGGCGTGGCGAAGGCATTGTCGACGACGACCACCGCGCCCGCCCGGTGGGCGAGATCGCAGACCGCCTTGAGATCGACGACCTCGAGCCCGGGGTTCGACGGGGTTTCCAGGAAGACCGCCTTGGTCGGCTTGGACAGCGCCTCTTCCCACTCCGTCAGGTTGGTGCCATCGACGAACACCGTCTCGATGCCGTAGCGGCCGCACAGCTCCTTCAGGATCCAATAGCAGGAGATGAAGAGCGCCCGCGGCGCCACCACCCGGTCGCCGGCGCGCAGGCCGCTCATCAGCGCTCCATGCACCGCCGCCATGCCGCTGGCGGTGGCATAGGCCCATTCGGCGCCCTCATACTCGGACAGCCGGTCCTCGAACATTGCCGAGGTTGGGTTGCGGAAGCGCGAGTAGACATGGCGCGTGCCGTCGTTGGCGAAGGCGTTCTCCGCCTCCTCGGCCGAGCCGTAGACGAAGCCGGAGGTCTGGTACAGCGCCTCGCAGGTCTCGTCGAACTGCGAGCGGCGGATGCCGCCATGGACCAGCTTGGACCGCGGGCGCAGCCCCGCGACGTTCGGATTGCGATGATCGGTGCGCGACATTCCGCAACTCTCCCCTGATGATCGCCGGTGGGGCGAGGCCGGCCGCAAACAAAAAACGCCCCGACCGATCGGGTCGAGGCGCGGACGCGGCTCGGACCTTTTTAGCGGATTGTTTTACGTGGCCCGCAAGCCGGTCGACCAAATCACCACGTGGGGTCGCTTGTACGACTGCGTATGACCGCCGTCAAGTGCGGCTAGCCATGACTTGCGGTCTCCTCTGCTCCTTGCGGAGAGGAGGATTTCGACAGCATTCCCTTCATGTCCCCAAGCTTCGCCCCGCCAAGCAGCATCGTCAGTCCCCCGAAGGTCGCCGCCCCGCCGGCCACCAGCAGCGCCAGGGCGGCGAACCGCACCGCGGTGGATGACGCAGCCAGCCAGGGCGCCAGCACACGGTCGCCGACCAGAAGTGCCGCCCCCATGCCGGCTGCCGCAATTGCGATGCGCGGCGCACGGCGTTTCAGCCGGTCGTCCAGGTCGAACAGGCCGCGCCTCCGCATTGCCGCGACCAGCAGCCCGACATCCAGCCATGCAGTCAAACCGGTGGCGAGCGCGATTCCGACATGGCCCAGCCAGGGCATCAGCAGCAGCGCCAGCAGTGCGGTCGCCACCGTCACGATGATGGCGACGCGCACCGGCGTCACCGTGTCGTGCCGGGCGAAGAAGGCGGCGTTCAGCGACTTCACGATCACATAGGCAGGGATGCCGACGGCATAGGCGGCGAGCGCCATCGCCGTGGCCTGCGCCTCCTCCGGGCCGAAGGCGCCGCGCTGGAACAGGACGGAGACGATCGGCGCTCCCGCCACACCCAGCGCGACCGCCGCCGGCAGGCCGAGCAGCAGGCTGAACTCCAGTGCGCGGCTCAGGTAATGGCGGACCATCCGCTCGTCCCCAGCGGCGACATGGCGGGCCAGAACCGGCAGAAGGGCGGTGCCGATGGCGATGCCGATGACGCCCAGCGGCATCTGGTTCAGCCGGTCGGCATAATAAAGGAAGGACACCGCGCCCGACGGCAGCAGCGAGGCCAGCACGATGTTCAGGAACAGGTTGATCTGCATGACCCCGGCCCCGATCGCGCCGGGCCCGATCAGCCGGAACAGCCGGCGCATCCCTTCCGTCACGCGCGGCGGACGCAGCCGCAGGGCGACGCCCGCCTTGCCGCAGGCCCAGGCCATCCAGCCGACCTGCACCGCACCCGACAGCGTGACCGCAGCCGCCATGGCGGTTCCGGGCTCCAGCCCCAGCCGCGGGGCGATCAGCAGGGCGGCGACCAGCGTCAGGTTGAAGGCGATGGGGGCGGCGGCGAACGGGCCGAAACGGTCGAGCGCGTTCAGAACCCCGCCCAGCAGTGCCACCAGCGAGATGAGCGCGAGATAGGGGAAGGTCAGGCGCGCCATGTCCACCGCCAGGGCGAACTTGGCCGGCTCGTCCGAAAAGCCGGGGGCCAGACCATGCATCAGCCAGGGCATGGCGACGACGGCGGCCAGGGTGAAGGGCAGCAGCATCGCCAGCAGCATCGCCAGCGCCTCCTCCGCGAAGCGGATGGCGGCTGCGCGCCCGCGGGTCTGCAACTCTGCAGCGAAGAGCGGAACGAAGGCGACGCCGAAGGCGCCTTCCGCAAACAGGCGGCGGAACAGGTTGGGCAGCTTCAGCGCGACGAAGAAGGCGTCGGCGACCGGCCCGGCGCCGAGCATGGCCGCGGTCAGGATGTCGCGTGCGAAGCCGGCCAGCCGGCTCAGCAGGGTCAGGCCGCCGACGGTGGCGATGGCGCGTGCGAAATTCATCGCGGCGGTATAGCCGGCAAGGGAAGCGCGGCAAAGCCGGCTTTTCGGCGCAGTGGGTGCGGTGCCGTTGGTGGTGGTGATGGCGCTGGTCTGCCTGGGTGGAGCAACTGTCCGCCGCTGCCACCTTGCCGGTAATGGCGTTGCGTCGGCACGGGCGTTACGGCATGCTGGCGTCCGCCTGCCGCTGCCGTCCACATTTTCGCCGATGGACGCGGCCGGCGGACGATCCACTGCGTTCGGGGTATACGTGAAGCGGGCGCTCTGGCTTTTTTCCGGTTTCGGCGGGCGGCTGGTCCTGCCTGCCCTGGCGGTTGCACTGGCCATCGCCGCCCTGTGGTGGATTCTGCTCGACCGTCTGCATCGGGAAGAGCGCCTGCTCGACCAGACGGCCCATGAGAAGACCGCCGTCGTCGCCCGTCTGGTGGAGGAGCATGCGGTTTCCACCTTCCGCCGGGTCGACGACCTGCTGCTGGACCTGATCGCCAACACCGAGCGCAACCGCGCCATGCGCCTGGATTCGCGCCGCGCCTTCGAAGAGGGGCTGGTGGTGGGCGTCCGCGTCTATGACGCCTCGGGCTTGCTGACCATGGGCGGGGGACGGGCAACCTTCCAGGGGTCCATCGCCGACCGCGACGAGTTCCGCATCGCCCGTGACAGCGCGCCGCGCGGGCTGGTGATCGGCATTCCCTATGCCTCGTCGGAGACGCATGACCTGATCATCCCGGTGTCGCGCCGGCTGGAGAACACCGACGGTACCTTTGCCGGGATCGCCGTCGCCGACATTCCGGTCGAATCCTTCGTCCGCTATTACCGCGTACTCGGCCTGCCGCCGGACGGTGCGGCGGCGCTGCTGCGCTCCGACGGCATCATCATCGCCCGCAATGCGGGGATGAACGCGGCGTCGAACCGCGATTCGGCCAATGGAGAGCTTTGGCAGGCGATCAAGCAGCATCCGGTCGGCCATATGCGCCTGATCAGCCCGATCGACGGCGTGGAGCGGATCACCGCCTTCCGGTCGGCTCCAGATTACCCGGTGATCGCGGTCGTCGGCGAATCTGTGGAGACGGTGTTCGGACCCTGGCGCGACAATGCCCGCCTCTATATCGGCTGGGCGGTCGCCACCACGGTCGTGATCCTGCTGTTCGTCATCGCCTTCATCGTCGAACTGCAATGGCGCCGCCACACCGACCGGGCGTTGCGTGTGCGCAACCGGGCGCTGGCCTGGAGCAACGACGGCATCATGATCGCCGACGCCACCCAGCCAGGCATGCCCATCGTCTATGTCAATCCGGCGCTGGAACAGCTGCTGGGTGCGCCGATCTCCGCCCTGATGGGCAGTGGCGCGCTGACCGCGCTGGAGCGGGCGACGAACGACAGGGCGGCACTGCAGCCGCTGCGCGACGCCATCGTGGTGGGCCGGGACGCGCGGGTGGAATTGACCCGTCCCGGCCTTGTCGCGGACGGGGCGGACCCGCAAGGTCCGCGCTGCCTGGAACTGAGCGCGTCGCCGGTGCGCGATCACGACAACCGTCTGGTCAGCCTGATCGCCACCGTCCGCGACATCTCCGAGCACAAGCGGGCCCAGGCGGCGCTGACGGAAGCCCGGCGGGAGGCCGACGTTGCGAACGTCGCGAAGTCGAAATTCCTGGCGGCGGCCAGTCACGATCTGCGCCAGCCGGTACAGTCGCTGATGCTGCTGATGGAGGTGCTGTCCACCCGCGTCAGCGACGGCATGACCCGCAATGTCCTGGGCACCATGGATCGGGCGCTGGGCGCCCTGAAGATGCTGCTGGACGGGCTGCTCGACGTCTCCCGTCTGGAGGCCGGGGCGGTGATTCCGGAAGTGGAGGTGTTTCCGCTGCAGGAGGTGATGGACCGCGTGGCAGCCAACAGCCGCTCCGTCGCCGTCCAGAAGGGGCTGATCCTGCACATCGTGCCATGCAGCGCCCATGTCCGCAGCGATCCCATGCTGTTGGGCCGCATCCTGCAGAATCTGGTGGAGAACGCGCTGCGCTACACCGACAGGGGGCGCATCCTGATCGGCTGCCGCCGCCGGGGCCGAATGCTGCGGATCGAGGTGTGGGACACCGGCATCGGTATCCCGGCCGACCAGCAGGAGGACATCTTCCAGGAGTTCGTTCAGGTCGGCAATCCCAGCCGCAACCGCGACCGGGGCCTTGGGCTCGGTCTGGCGGTGGTGCGGCGGCTGTCGGCGATGCTCGACCATCAGGTCACGGTGCGGTCCGCCCCCGGCGAGGGATCGGTCTTCACGGTGGAACTGCCGATCGCCGACGCGCCGGCGGCCAAGACCATGCCCGCTCCGCTGGCACCCTTGCCGGGCTTCGCCACCACCGTGCTGGTGATCGAGGACGATGGAATCGTGCGCGAAGGGATGCGCGCCATGCTGGAGGAGTGGGGCTATGTCGTCCTGGCGGCCGAATCCTGCAGCGAGGCGCTCGACCTCGCCAATCGCGGGCCGGTTCCCAACCTGATCGTTGCCGATTACCGTCTGCGCGACGGCCGCACCGGAACCGAGGCGATCCGGGAGGTCCGGCTGGCGCTCGGCCGCATCCTGCCCGGCATCCTGGTCACCGGCGACACCGCTCCCGCCCGCGCTCAGGAGGCGGAGGCCGGCAATTTCCGCGTCATGCACAAGCCGGTGATCGCCGCCGACCTGCGACGCGCGGTGGCCGAGGCCCTGGAGCCGATTCTGCGCGAACGCCAGACGGTCGCCTGAGACGCTTGCCTGAGACGATCACCTGACTTGGCATCCGAGGTTGGTCAGGGGATCAGGCTGTTCAGGTCGAAATCCTGCGCGAAGGCGATCATGGCACCGCAGGCGCTGGCCGACCCGACCCGCAGCACGCCTTCGCCCACCACCGTCGGGAACTTGCTCTTCTGCAAAACCTGCTGGGTCTTGACCGGATCGGCGACACGCAGCACGAAGCCGGCGAAGAAGGGCAGGGTAGCGATGGAGAAGGCCGGATCGGAGGTCCAGGCCCAATTCAGCCGGTCCGGCGTGGCAACCAGCACCGGGACCTGACCGTCGCCGGACCCTGCCGGTTCCACCACGCGGGCGGAACCGCGGTCGGTGACGGTGCCGCCCAGCAGCTTCGCATAGGTCGCGGCGACCGCGTCGGGATCGGCGGCGGCGATCACCAGCGCTTCCAGTCCGGTGGCGCCGTTGGCGTGCTCCATCTGGTCGGGGCGCCAGACCAGATCGGGCGTGTGGTGCTGGCACAGGAAGACACGGCCGGCCGGGGTGGCGGCCGGGTCGATCTGGGTGATGGTGAAATTGGCGTCACGGGTGCCGCCGGGCAGTTCCACCGGGCGGCCGAAATCGACGGGTTCCGACACCGGGAAGCCGGCGGCGGTCAGCGGCTGGGCGGCGGCGCGGGCGTCCGGCGTCTTCAGCGCGACGGCGGCGATGCCCTCGCGCTCGCGCAGGAAGGCGGCGTAGTGGGCGTTGGCCGGCCGCTGCTCCTCGATGCCCAGCAATTCCAGATAGGTGCCGGTCGGAAACAGGATGGTGTGGTTGGCCGACTTCAGCTGGGTGTGGTGGCCGCGCGGCGTCACGGTGAAGCCGAGCCGGGTATAGGCGTCGCGCGCCGCGTCCAGGTCGCGGGTGGCGATGACCAGATGGTCCAGTCCGGTGATGCCGTCGATGCTCATGGCGTCCTGCCGCTGTCGGGTTGCTGTGCCGCCAGCGATAGAACAGCCGGCCCGCCGCGGCAAGTGCGAAGCGGCCGGGCCTCCTCGTGGGAGGCCCGGCCTGATCGTCACAGCGCCTGCTGCAGCTCCGGAACGGCCTTGAACAGGTCGGCAACGAGGCCGTAGTCGGCGACCTGGAAGATCGGCGCCTCCTCGTCCTTGTTGATCGCGACGATCACCTTGCTGTCCTTCATGCCGGCGAGGTGCTGGATCGCACCCGAGATGCCGACGGCGACGTACAGCTCCGGTGCCACGATCTTGCCGGTTTGCCCGACCTGATAATCGTTCGGCACGAACCCGGCATCGACCGCCGCGCGGCTGGCGCCAACCGCCGCGCCCAGCTTGTCGGCGATGGCCTCCAGCAGGTGGAAATTGTCGCCCGACTGCATGCCGCGACCGCCGGAAATCACGATGCGGGCGGAGGTCAGTTCCGGCCGCTCCGACTTCGACAGCTCGACCGAGACGAAGCTGGACAGGGCGGGATCGGCGACGGCGGCGACGCTCTCGACCGGGGCGCTGTTGGTGGCTGCCGCCGCCTCGAAGGCGGTGGTGCGGACGGTGACGACCTTCACCGGATCGGACGACTGCACGGTGGCGATGGCGTTGCCGGCATAGATCGGCCGCTCGAAAATGTCGGCGGAGACCACGGCGGTGGTGTCGGAGATCATCGCCACGTCGAGCAGCGCCGCGACGCGCGGCAGCACGTTCTTGCCCACCGAGGTGGCGGCGGCGAGGACATGGCTGTAGCCGGAGGCGAGCGACACCAGCAGCGCCGCGACCGGTTCGGCCAGCGCGTGCTCGTAGGCGGCATCGTCGGCGAGCAGCACCTTGGCGACGCCGGCCAGCTTGGCGGCCTGCTCGGCGGCGGGGGCGGCGTTGCGGCCGGCGACCAGAAGGTGGATGTCGCTGCCGAGCTTGCTCGCGGCGGTCACGGCATGGGCGGTGGCGGGCTTGAGGGTGACGTTGTCGTGGTCGGCGAGGATCAGGATGGGCATGGCGGGTTCCTCTGGCGGGCGGGGTGTTGGCAGTGCAGAGCCTTGCCCCCACCCCGACCCTCCCCCGCTTCGCAGGGGAGGGTCGGGGTGGGGGCACCGGGGCCGGCGCTCAGATCACCCGCGCCTCGTTCTTCAGCTTGTCGACCAGCGTGGCGACGTCCGGCACCTTGATGCCGGCCTGACGCTTGGCCGGCTCGGCCACCTTCACCGTGGTCAGCCGCGGCGTCACATCGACGCCCAGCGCGTCCGGCATGACGGTCTCCAGCGGCTTCTTCTTCGCCTTCATGATGTTGGGCAGCGAGGCATAGCGCGGCTCGTTCAGCCGCAGGTCGGCGGTCACCACCGCCGGCAGCTTCAGCTCCACCGTCTCCAACCCACCGTCGATCTCGCGGGTGACGGCGACCTTGCCTTCGCCGGCAACCACCTTCGAGGCGAAAGTGCCCTGGCCCCAGCCGAGCAGGGCGGCCAGCATCTGGCCGGTCTGGTTGCAGTCGTCGTCGATCGCCTGCTTCCCGAGGATCACCATCCCCGGTGCTTCCTTCTCGACCAGCGCCTTCAGCAGCTTGGCGACGGCCAGCGGCTCGGTCGTCACGTCGGTCTGCACCAGGATGGCGCGGTCGGCACCCATGGCGAGAGCGGTGCGCAGGGTCTCCTGGGCCTGGGTCGGGCCGACGGAGACCACGACGATCTCGGTCGCCGTGCCGGCTTCCTTGCACCGCACGGCTTCTTCGACGGCGATCTCGTCGAAGGGGTTCATGCTCATCTTCACGTTGGCGGTCTCGACGCCGCTGCCATCCGCCTTGACGCGGACCTTCACGTTGTAGTCGACGACCCGCTTCACGGGGACGAGGATCTTCATGGCTTGCATCCTTATGCGGCTCTGATGTCTGCAAGGAAGCGATTGATCTCCTGATGGAGGTCCCCTGCCTGCCGCGCGAGATCGTTGGAGGCGCTCAGCACGTCCCCCGCCGCAGTCTTGGTGGTGTCGGCCGACCGCGCGACGCTGTCGATGATGGTGGTGACGGAATGAGTGGCCTTGGCGACCTGGGCGGCATTGGTGGCGATCTCGGCGGTCGCCGTTTCCTGTTCCTCCACCGCTTCGGCGACGATGCCGGAGATACGGCCCATGTCCTGGATCACCGCGACGATCTGACCGATGGCGGCGGCGGCGCCGTCGGTCACCGACTGCATGGTGGCGATCTGGCTGCCGATCTCGTCGGTCGCCCTCGCGGTCTGCGCCGCCAGATGCTTCACCTCGCCGGCGACGACGGCGAAGCCCTTGCCGGCCTCGCCCGCCCGTGCCGCCTCGATGGTGGCGTTCAGCGCCAGCAGGTTCGTCTGGGCCGCGATGTCGTGGATCAACTGGACCACCGCGCCGATGCGGCCGGCCGTCTCCACCACCACGCGCATGGTCTCTCCGGCTTCAGCCGTCGCCCCGACGGCCGCCTGGGTGATGCGGCCGGATTCGTCGATATAGCGGCTGATGTCGGTGATCGAGGCGCTCAGCTGGTTGGCCGCCGACGCCACCGTGCCGACGCTGGCCGCCGTCTCGTCGGCCGCAGCGGTGACGCTGGTCGCCTCGTTCAGCGTGCGGTCTGCACCGATGCTCATAGAGCGTGCCGTCGCCTCCAGCCCCTCGGCCGCCGCGGTTACCGCCCGGACGATGCCGCCAACCCGCAGGTCGAAATCCTGCGTCATCCGCTCCAGTTCCTGCGCCCGCTCGTCGCGCAGGGCACGGACACGCTCCTGTTCGGCATGGAGCACGTCGGCGCGGATCAACGCCTCCTTGAAGACCTGCATGGCTCCGGCCATCCGCCCGATCTCGTCGCCCCTTTCGGTCGCGGGGATTTCCAGCCGGCGGTCGCCCTCTGCGAGGCGCTGCATCGCCGCGCACATGGCCGTCAGCGGCCGGACGATGCCGCGGGCCAGCAGGATTCCGGCGAGGCTGACGACCAGGAGCAGGGCGGCGCCCACCCCGATCATCTGGTTGCGCATGGCGCGGACCGGAGCCTGGATTTCGTCGACCGACGCCTCCGCCAGCACCAGCCAATGCAGCCCGCCATGGCTCACCGGCCGATAGGCGGCGAGCGCCGGAGAGCCGCCGCCGAAGCTGGTGGCCTCCATGACGCCGATATGGTCGGGGTCGGTTTTCGCCGCCGCGACGACGGGGCTGTCATAAGGCGCCAGTATGCCCTGCCCGCCGGAGAAACGCGGCGTGCTGCGCAGACGCCCGTCCTCGCCGACCAGGAAGGTGTCTCCGGTTTCTCCCATGCCGTCGCTCGCCAACATGATGCGGTCGAGCCCGCCCGCTTCGATCCTGAATACCAGCGTCGCCAGAAGCTGTTGGCGACCGTCCGGGAACCGAAGGGCGACCGGCGCCGCCAGGAAGGCGGAGGCGGCTTTGCCGGCGGCATAGGGCGCGAAGTCGGCGATCATGGCCTCACCGGCCATGGTGCCCGCCACGATGCCGTCCACCAGCCGACGCAACGCGCCGTCGGCGACCCGCTTGGCGAAATCGTCGCCCTTGGCGGCGCTGTAAAGGACGGTGCCGTCCGGCGCCACCAGCAGCACGTCGGCCAGGCCGCGCCGCTGCATCAGATCACTCATCCAGCCATGCAGGCGCAGATGCGCCGTGTCGTACATGGCGTTGTCGGCCGATTTCTCCAGCTTGTAGCGCTCGGCCGCCGGATGGGGATTGTCGTCGACATAGCGTTTGCGCAGCAGGGCGGTGGGATCGCCACGGTCGGCTTCGATCCGCCAACCGTTGACGAGGGCCACCGCCGCGTCGCGCATGGACCGGGTGTTGGCGGTCAGCACGACGTCGCCCTCCAGACCGTCGAGGTAGGACCGCACGCTGGCGGCGCGGGCATCGGCCAGCGCCACCAGCTTTTCGCCGGCCGCCGCGCGCAGGCGGCTCGATGCCGCGGAGTAGGCGAAGCCGCCGAGCAGGATCGCCGTGACCACCGCGGCGCCTACCAGCGCGCCGGGAATCCTGTGACGCAGCAGCAAATCCTTTCCTTTGGGGCGGGACATCAGCGATTCCCCTTTCCGGGCAACCGGGCCATCAGCTCGCCGACGATGCCGCGGCGGAAGAGCAGGACGCAGACGACGAAGATGCAGCCGATGACGACCGGCACCGGCAGGCTGGTGGAGGCGAGGTAGCTTTCCAGCGTGACCACCAGCCCGGCACCCACCACCGGCCCGAACAGCGTGCCCATGCCGCCCAAGAGCGTCATCAGCACCACCTCGCCCGACATCTGCCACGTCACGTCGGTCAGGCTGGCGAGTTGGAACACCAGCGCCTT
>NZ_VTTM01000030.1 GCF_008364795.1 Azospirillum oryzae
CCTAGATGTTTAGTCCCGGCATTTGATGGTGCATCCTACGTGCAGGACTGGAGGGATGCACTATGGGCCAAGTACTCCATGGGAGCGCCACGACGACAGAGGCGATCCGTCGAGCGATACAACATAGTCAAGAGAGCCTGAGGGCTCTGGCCAAGCGCTACGGGATCAACCCGAAGACGGTTGCCAAGTGGAAAGCGCGGCCCTCGGTAACCGACAAGAAGACCGGTCCCAAGGCACCTCGTTCGACGGTGCTGTCGGTGGAAGAAGAGGCAGTCGTCGTCGCTTTCCGGCGCTATACCCTGCTGCCGCTCGATGACTGCCTCTATGCCCTGCAGCCGACAATCCCCCACCTGACCCGGTCTTCACTGCACCGCTGCCTGCAGCGCCATGGCATTGCCCGCCTGCCTGATGTCGAAGGAGACAAGCCGGTCCGCAGGAAGTTCAAGGCCTACCCCATCGGCTTCTTCCATATCGACATCGCCGAGGTTCGGACCGAACAGGGCAAGCTGCACATGTTCGTCGCCATCGATCGAACGTCGAAGTTCGCCTTCGTCGAACTGCATGAGACGGCGACGACAGCGACCTCCAGGGACTTCCTGCTGCGCCTGATCGCTGCCGTCCCCTACAAGATCCACACGGTGCTCACCGACAACGGCATCCAGTTCACCACACCGGGCGGCGGCGGATCGGCCGTCCTCCTGATCAAGGAAGCAATCGCCAAGGGCGAGCGCTTCCGGGCCCATGCCTTCGAACTTACCTGTGCGCGTCACGACATCGACCACCGCACGACCAAGCCCAAGCACCCGTGGACCAACGGCCAGGTCGAGCGCATGAACCGCACCCTCAAGGACGCTACGGTCAAGCGCTTCTACTACGAAAGCCACGACCAGCTCCGGCAACACCTCACCGACTTCGTGGCCGCCTACAACTTCGCACGCAGGCTCAAGACCCTGAAGGGGCTGACACCATACGAGTTCGTCTGCAGAGCTTGGCACAAAGACCCCTCAAGCTTCACCGAAAACCCGCACCATCAAATGCCGGGACTAAACA
>NZ_VTTM01000032.1 GCF_008364795.1 Azospirillum oryzae
GGCTCTGTTGCAAAGTTTGAAAGTAGGCGCGAGGTGATGGGTTACGGGCATCACCGCCGACGCTATGCGTCCTGGAGTTCGAGCTGCTGGCTGATGAACTGCACGGCTTCGGCGAGCACACCGGGTCCAAGGTTGAAGGCGCGTTCCACAAGGCGCGCCTCGCCCGGTATGTCGCGGGTGATGTTGAAGCTGGACGCTTGGCCTTTGCGGAGCGCCCGCATCACCTCAAAGCCCTTGATCGTCGCGTAAGCCGTCTTCAGGGTCTTGAAGCCCCGTACCGGGCGGATCAGCTGCTTCAGCTTGCCATGGTCGGCCTCCACCACATTGTTCAGGTATTTGGCCTGCCGGTGCTCGGTCTCCTCCGGACATTTGCCCTCGGCCTTCAGCTCCGCCAAGGCCGGCCCATAGGTTGGCGCCTTGTCGGTGTTGATGACCGTCGGCGTCTCCCACTCCTTCAAGCCGTTCAACGCCTTGGACAGGAAGCGCTTGGCGGCGGCGGTGTTTCGTGTGGGAGAGAGGTAGAAGTCGATGGTGTTGCCATGCTTGTCGACAGCCCGGTACAGGTACGCCCACTTGCCGCCCACTTTCACGTAAGTCTCATCAACCCGCCAGCTGGTTGACCGTGGGCAGCGCCACTGCCAGCGAAGGCGCTTCTCGATCTCCGGCGCGTACTTCTGCACCCAGCGATAGATGGTCGAGTGGTCGACCGAAACGCCGCGCTCGGCCATCATTTGCTCAAGGTCGCGGTAGCTGATGCCATATCGGCAGTACCAGCGCACCGCCCAGAGCACGATCTCACCCTCGAAGTGGCGTCCCTTAAAGTCCGACACGGCTTGGCTCCATCCAGCGTCCAGCCATTCCGCCGCCTGCCGGCAAACTTTGCAACAGAGCC
>NZ_VTTM01000033.1 GCF_008364795.1 Azospirillum oryzae
AGAGCACCTAACAAAAGGGCGTTTGGGCTGTTGAGAGGTGTATGGCTTCACCTCTCGTATCCGACGCCCTTTGGGCGCTGATTGAACCGTTGCTCCCACCGGAGCCGCCCAAGCCGAAGGGCGGGCGGCCTCGGCTGGACAACCGTGCCGCGCTAACCGGTATCCTGTTCGTGTTGCGCTCGGGCATTCCCTGGGAACTGCTGCCGGTGGAGATGGGGTGCGGTTCGGGCATGACCTGTTGGCGCCGGCTGCACGAATGGCAGCAAGCCGGCGTCTGGGAGCGGCTGCACCGTGTGCTGCTCGATCGGCTTGGCTACGCCAATGCCATCAACTGGGATCGCGCGGCGGTGGACAGCGCCAGCGTTCCAGCAAAAAGGGGGGCGAGGAGACCGGGCCGAACCCGACGGACCGCGGCAAACCGGGCTCCAAGCGCCATATCCTCGTCGATACCAATGGCATCCCCCTCGCCCTGAGGATTTCGCCGGCCAACCGGCATGACAGCAAGTTCCTGGAAGCATTGGTCGATGCCGTGCCGGCAATCCGCCAATGTGCGGGCCGGCCACGGCGCCGACCAGCCAAACTGCACGCCGACAAGGGCTACGACTTCACCCAATGCCGGCAGGCGTTACGCCGGCGGGGGATCATTCCACGCATCGCCCGGCGTGGCATTGAGAGCAGCGAGCGCCTTGGCCGACACCGATGGGTGGTCGAGCGGACACTCGCCTGGTTTGCCCGTTTCCGCCGCCTCGCCGTCCGCTACGAACGGCGCGCCGATATCTTCACCGCCTTCCATCATATCGCCGCAAGCCTCATCTGCTGGCGATTCGTCCAGAGATGGTTCTGTTAGGCGCTCTTA
>NZ_VTTM01000034.1 GCF_008364795.1 Azospirillum oryzae
ACGGCGACCGGGCCGATGTAGCGGCTGGCGTGCTGCACCTTGGCGGCGATGCGGTCCATCCGCTTGTCGCGGTCGGCCTGGGACAGCTTGGAGCGGCCGGTGGCCACCGTCATGGCGGCGCGCAGCGCGATGACGCCGCCGCCCAGCACCAGCACCAGGCGCAGCACCTGGGTCGGCATCGGCAGCACCAGCCCGACGCCGGCGCAGACCAGCGCCAGGATCAGCACCGGCAGCGCCATGCCCTGGCGGATCAGCCCGAGCCCGAGGCGGCCGAAGAAGACCAGGAGGATGGAGGCGATCACCTCCTCCGGCCGGGCTTCGATGCCGAGACCGGTGGGACGGTCGACCGTGCGCAGGCCCACCAGCGGCACGGTCAGCAGCAAGGCGACGAAGGCGGCGAGGCCGGCGTCCTTGATGGTGGCGGCCCAGTTGACGCCGGGGCGCTTGCCGTTGATGTGGTAATGGGGGTGCGATTGCGCGTGGGAAGGGGTGGTCATGGCGCTTACACCTTCTCGATCTCGGGCCGGCCGAGCAGGCCGGTGGGCCGGAAGATCAGGACGAGGACGAGGATGGAGAAGGTGGCGACGTCCTTCCATTCGGAGCCGACATAGCCGGACCAGAAGGCCTCGATCAGGCCGATGACCACGCCGCCGAGCATGGCGCCGGGCAGCGAGCCGACGCCGCCGAGCACGGCGGCGGTGAAGCTTTTCACGCCGGCGAGGAAGCCGATGTAGAAGTCGATGACGCCATAGATCAGCAGCACCATCATGCCGGCGACGGCGGCGAGCGCGGCGCCCATGACGAAGGTCAGCGAGATGACGCGGTCGACGTTGACGCCGAGCAG
>NZ_VTTM01000035.1 GCF_008364795.1 Azospirillum oryzae
TGGGCAAGCTTGGCGCTGCTGGTTCAGGAGCGCTTCGCCCAGGACCCGCACAGCGGCCATCTCTTCATCTTCCGCGGGCGCCGGGGCGATCTGGTGAAGATCATCTGGTATGACGGCCAGGGCAGTTGCCTGTTCATGAAGAGGCTGGAGCGGGGCCGTTTCATCTGGCCAACGCCGGCGGACGGCGCGGTGTCGATCTCGGTTGGGCAGATGGGCTATCTGCTCGAGGGCATCGACTGGCGCAACCCGCAGAAGACCTGGCGCCCCGAGGTCGCGGGGTGACTGCGACACGGTGAATCGACGCACCGGTTCAGGGGTGATTGCGGCGGCTCAACGGCGCGTTCCCAGGTAAACTGGCGCCATGACCGCTGCCCCGCCCGACGACATTGCCAGCCTGCGCGCCGCCTTGGCGCAGGCCGAGGCGCGGGCGGAGGCGGCGGAAGCCGAAGCGGCGCGAGCCAAGGCGATGGCGTCGAATACAGAGGCGCTGATCGCCAGCCTGAAGCTGGAAATCGAGAAGCTCCGGCGCGAACTCTACGGCATACGCTCCGAGCGCAAGGCGCGTCTGCTGGACCAGTTGGAGTTCCAGCTCGAAGAGCTGGAAGCGACAGCCAGCGAGGACGAGTTGGCGGCCGAGCAGGCCGCTGCCAAAACCACTGCGGTAGCGGCCTTCACCCGCAAACGGCCATCACGCCACCCCTTTCCCGACCACCTGCCCCGCGAGCGCGTCGTTGTGCCGGCCCCGGCGAACTGCCCGTGCTGCGGCTCGGACAAGCTGTGCAAGCTGGGCGAGACGATCACCGAGACGCTG
Source organism: Azospirillum oryzae (assembly GCF_008364795.1). Classification (GTDB taxonomy): domain Bacteria; phylum Pseudomonadota; class Alphaproteobacteria; order Azospirillales; family Azospirillaceae; genus Azospirillum; species Azospirillum oryzae. Next base: position 812 of record NZ_VTTM01000035.1, read on the forward strand.
GAGGTGATCCCGCGCC
>NZ_VTTM01000036.1 GCF_008364795.1 Azospirillum oryzae
CTAAGGAAGCCGACCCTGGATGGTCCGGCACCTCAGCCGAAGCAGCTTTCTCTGCCGCCGCCGGCGCATCCCTTCTCGACGATCCGGAACTCCCGTTGATGCCGCATTCGCAGCATATCGGCCGGATTGACGAGAAGCGCTTGGCGTTTTGAAAATTTCAAAACGCGGGATCTTTCAAATCGTGAATAAAGTCGAGTTTTAAGTGACCGAGGATGCATCTTCATGAGCGTCCACGAGGCAGGAGCGGTTTTCCCCTGTGCGTGACGTTCGGAATAGAGATCAAGCGTCTGAAGGGCATCTGGTGGATGCCTTGGCACTGAGAGGCGATGAAGGACGTAGCACGTTGCGATAAGTCACGGGGAGCCGCGAGCAGGCTTTGATCCGTGAATTTCCGAATGGGGAAACCCACCGCGCAAGCGGTATCCCACACTGAATCCATAGGTATGGGAAGCGAACCCGGCGAACTGAAACATCTAAGTAGCCGGAGGAAAGGACATCAACCGAGACTCCGCTAGTAGTGGCGAGCGAACGCGGACCAGGCCAGTCATTCGATCTACATAACCGGAACCGTCTGGAAAGTCGGGCCATAGCGGGTGATAGCCCCGTACGGATAAACCGGATCGGATGCTCGAGTAGGGCGGGGCACGTGAAACCCTGTCTGAACATGGGGGGACCACCCTCCAAGCCTAAGTACTCCTCAG
>NZ_VTTM01000037.1 GCF_008364795.1 Azospirillum oryzae
AGCCCCGACGCCAGCAGCGTGCCGCCGACCGAGCCCAGGGTGACGACGTCGGTGCCGGCATCGCCGGTGATCGTCTCCAGCAGCGACAGCAGCAGCGTGTTGCCGGCCGTGCCCAGGGTGACGACATCGGTGCCGGTCGCACCCGTCAGGGTCTCCAGACCCGAAATCAGCAGGGTGTTGCCGAGCGTCGAACCCAGAGTGACGACGTCGGTACCGGCCGCCCCCGTCAGGGTTTCGACCGCCGATACGAGCAGTGTGTTGCCGGCAGTCCCCAACGTGACGGCATCGGTGCCGGTACCGCCGATGACCATCTCGAACAGCGACACGGACACGCTGTTGCCGGTGTCGCCCAGCGTTATGACATCGGTGCCGCCCTGGCCGCTCAGCGTCTCGATGCCGCGCAGCAGCAGCGTGTTGCCGGCCGAACCGAAGGTAACGACGTCGGTGCCGGTGCCGCCGATCAGGATGTCGATGCCCGACACCGAGAGCGTGTTGCCGGCCGTGCCGAGGAACACCAGTTCCGAACCCGTGCCGCCCGTCAGCGTCTCCAGACCCGAAACCAGCAGCGTGCCGCCGGCCGAACCGATGGTGACGACGTCGGTGCCGCCCTGGCC
>NZ_VTTM01000038.1 GCF_008364795.1 Azospirillum oryzae
GGGCTAGTAGCTCAGTTGGTTAGAGCGCGCGCTTGATAAGCGTGAGGTCGGAGGTTCAAATCCTCCCTGGCCCACCATGTTTAGCGGTCGTGCGCGTCTCCAGAGAAGGAGAGCCGATCGGGGGCATAGCTCAGTTGGGAGAGCGCCTGCTTTGCAAGCAGGAGGTCGTCGGTTCGATCCCGTCTGCCTCCACCATTCACAAGATGGTGTCGAGGGACGCCGAGCCGCTCAGCTTCGAGGACCGTTGGAAGGAACCACAACACGGAAACGTGGACCAAAGCGAGCGCGCAGCGCTCGCTTTGGTGCCTCGCTCGACAAGAGCTGAGGCGGGATCATGGACAAGTGAAGATGAAGTGCAAGTGACCGAGGACGCTCCTCGGCCGGGCCACAAGCCTGGCTGGGAGTAGCATCGAACGGCGGAAACGACCGGTCCTGTTGATCGGTTCGCGAGCAGGCTTGTTCCTGCGCGTGGCGCTTAGCGTTTTCGTTGGAGTTGAGATCAAGCGTCTGAAGGGCATCTGGTGGATGCCTTGGCACTGAGAGGCGATGAAGGACGTAGCACGTTGCGATAA
>NZ_VTTM01000039.1 GCF_008364795.1 Azospirillum oryzae
TCACCGCCTTCCATCATATCGCCGCAAGCCTCATCTGCTGGCGATTCGTCCAGAGATGGTTCTGTTAGGCGCTCTTAGATGGCTCCGCCCTTTCTGTTTGTGCTGCCGGTCCATCACCGCCTCTAAGCGGAGGCGCGGCATCCCCGGATGTCAGTCCCTGGGTCGCTTGCGCCGCGGCGGCTCACCGAAACCGTCGATGACCAAGTCGGAGAGCATGAGGGAGGGTTGAGGAAGCTGTGCATCGACGAAATCTGCAATTCAGATCGTTCCCATATGCCAAACCGTCGAGCCCATCGGGCTTGCCTGAAGTCCCAACTGCTTTGGGTTATGCGATCGAGATCGTTCGATGTGAACGGCCGGACAAAATACCAGTCAGCAGACCGATGAATTCCCGAAAGGAAAAGGGCGCCCTTTCGGGCGCCCTCTCCTTTTACCGTGATGCTTTGCCGCCGGATCAACCGAGGTTGATGTCGGAGAGCGAGAGCACCGTGCTGTTGTAGACGCCGAGCAGGCGAACCTCGGAC
>NZ_VTTM01000003.1 GCF_008364795.1 Azospirillum oryzae
ACGCCCTGGATGCCGTCCTCGCCATGGGTGAAGGGCAGCTGCAGCGCCAGGAAGAACACCATCTGGCTCAGCGCCAGCGTGATCATGGCGAAATAGATGCCCTGCCGGCGGATGGCGATCAGGCCGAAGACCAGCCCCATCAGCCCGGCCACCACGGTGGCGGCGAGCAGGCCCACCTCCGGCGCCCAGCCCCATTCCTTCACGGTGTGGGCGGCGATGTAGGCCGCCCCGCCGAAGAAGGCGGCATGGCCGAAGCTGAGCAGGCCGGCGAAGCCGATCAGCAGGTTGAAGGCGCAGGCGAACAGCGCGAAGCACAGAACCTTCATCAGGAAGACGGGATACAGCACGAAGGGTGCCGCAAGCGCGAGCAGCAGCAGGACGGCGGCGATCAGCGCCGTGCCGATGGCCGGACCCCGAACCGCGACGCGGGTGGAATTGCTGGCGGCGGTCATTGGATCAACGCTCCCGTCCGAAGAGGCCCGCGGGCTTGATGAGAAGGACGATCGCCATCACGACGAACACGACGATGTTGGACGCTTCGGGATAGAAGACCTTGGTCAACCCCTCCAGCAGCCCCAGCCCCAGGCCGGTGACGATGGCGCCGAGGATCGACCCCATGCCGCCGATCACCACCACGGCGAAGACGATGATGATCAGGTTGGTCCCCATCAGCGGCGACACCTGATAGATCGGCGCCGCCAGCACGCCGGCCAGCCCGGCCAGCGCCACGCCGAAGCCGTAGGTCAGCGACACCATCACCGGCACATTGATGCCGAAGGCCTGGACCAGCGTCGGGTTCTCCGTCGCCGCGCGCAGATAGGCGCCCAGCTTCGTCCGCTCGATGGCGAACCAGGTGCCGAAGCAGATGACCAGCGAGGCGACGATGACCCAGCCGCGATAGTTGGGCAGGAACATGAAGCCCAGATTCTGCCCGCCCTGAAGGGCTGCAGGAATCGGATAGGGCTGGCCGGAGACGCCGTACTGGTGGCGGAACGCCCCCTCCAGGATCAGCGCCAGCCCGAAGGTCAGCAGCAGCCCATAGAGATGGTCCAGCTTGTAGAGCCGCGACAGCATCGTCTTTTCCAGCGCGATGCCGAGCAGCCCGACGACGATCGGCGCCACCACCAGCGCTCCCCAATAGCCGATCCCGGCATAGGTCAGCAGCAGCCACGCCACGAAGGCGCCGACCATGTAGAGCGCGCCATGGGCGAAGTTGATGACGTTCAACATGCCAAAGATCACCGCCAGCCCCAGGCTGAGCAGCGCATAGAAGGACCCATTGATCAGGCCGAGCAGAAGCTGCCCGAACAGCACTTGGGGCGGGATTCCCAGCAGGCTGACCATCTCCGCATTTCTCCCGGTTCGTTGGTGTTGTTCTTGGTTTTTGGTTGTTGCTTCGCAGGCCCCCTCCCCATCCCTCCCCCGCTTCGCGGGAGAGGGGGTAGGATGCTTGTCGGCGAGGCGTGATTGCCGAAGCGGCGGCAGTCCCCTCTCCCTCGAAGAGGGGGAGGGTTAGGGAGGGGGCAAGGCGCCCGCCGCCCCCTCACTTCACCAGCGGGCAGCCGCTCTGCTTCGGGTCCATGAAGGCGGTGTCGGCCGGGATGGTCTTGACGATCTTGTAATAGTCCCACGCCCCCTTCGACTCGGCCGGGGTCTTCACCTGGGCCAGATACATGTCGTGGAACATGCGGCCGTTGGCGGCGACCTTGCCCTTCTTGGCGAACATGTCCTCGACCGGCAGTTCGCGCATCTTGGCGGCGACCTTGTCGGCGTCGTCGGTCTTGGCCGCCTCGACCGCCTTCAGGTAATGCTTCACCGCCGAATAGACGCCGGCCTGCACCATGGTCGGCTTCTTGCCGGCCTTGGCCTCGAACTTCTTCGACCATTCGCGGGTCTGGTCGTCCATGTCCCAGTAGAAGCCTTCGGTGAACATCAGACCCTGCGCCGACTGCAGACCCAGCGCATGCACGTCGGTGATGAACATCAACAGGCCGGCCAGGCTCTGGCCCGCCTGGGTGATGCCGAACTCCGCCGCCTGCTTGACGGCGTTGACGGTGTCGCCGCCCGCGTTGGCCAGACCGATCACGTCGGCGCCCGACCCCTGCGCCTGCAGCAGGAAGGACGAGAAGTCGGAGGTGCCGAGCGGATGACGCACCGACCCGACGATGGTGCCGCCCAGCGACTTCACCATCTTGGTGGTCTCTTCCTCCAGCGACTGGCCGAAGGCGTAGTCGGCGGTCACGAAGAACCACTTCTTCTTGCCCTGCTCGTACAGGGCGCGGCCGGTTCCTGCGGCCATGGCGTAATTGTCGTAGGTCCACTGGAAGCCGTAGGGGCTGCACTGCGCGCCGCTCAGCGCGGTGGCGCCGGGACCGGACATCAGGAAGATGCGCTTCTTGTCCTTGGTGATGCCCTGCACCGCCAGCGCGGCGGCGGAGTTCGGCACGTCGGCGATGACGTCGACGCCGCCGGTGTCCACCCACTCGCGCGCCTTGGACGCGGCGATGTCGGCCTTGTTCTGGTGATCGGCGACGACGATCTCGACGGGGGCGCCGGCGACCTTGTTGCCGAACTCCTCCGCCGCCATCCGGGCGGCGATGGCGGAGCCCTCGCCGGCGAGATCGGCGTAGATGCCGGAACGGTCGTTCAGCACGCCGATGCGGATGACGTTGTCCGACACCTGTGCCGAAGCCGGAATCGCGGTCCCGGCGAGCGTCAGCAGGGCGGTGCCGGCGAGAAGAAGCGTGCGCATCAGAAGGTCTCTCCCTCTTGGTTTTATTGTCGGCCGGTTCCCTTCGCGGGTCCTTGTGGCCGTAATCGGGCAAGCTGCGGCAGTTCGCCGCCCCGACCCGGAGTTGGGCGGGGGCGGCGTTCGTGCCGGTGATGTCGGTTGGCTGGACGGTCTACACGCCGAGATAGGTGTGGAGCTTGTCCATGTTGGCGTCGAGTTGGTCGTTGGGGATCATGTCCACCACATGGCCCTCCTCCATCACGTAATGGCGGTCGGCGATGGTGGCGGCGAAGCGGAAGTTCTGCTCCACCAGCACGATGGTGAAGCCGCGGGCCTTCAGCGCCCGCACCGCGACGCCGATCTGCTCGATGATGACCGGGGCCAGCCCCTCGGTCGGCTCGTCCAGCAGGATCAGGGTGGCGCCGGTGCGCAGGATGCGGGCGATCGCCAGCATCTGCTGCTCGCCGCCCGACAGCCGCGTGCCCTGCGTCGAGCCGCGGCCCTTCAGGTTGGGGAACAGGTCGTGGATCTGCGGGACCGTCATCCCGCCTTCCTTCACCACCGGCGGCAGCGTCAGGTTCTCGTCCACGCTGAGGCTTGAGAAGATGCCGCGCTCCTCCGGTACATAGCCGATGCCGAGGCGCGGGATCTTGTGCTGGGCCATGCCGATCAGCTCCTGGCCCTGGAAGCGGATCGAGCCGGTGCGCTTGCCCATGATCCCCATGATGGCGCGCATGGTCGAGGTCTTGCCGGCGCCGTTGCGGCCCAGCAGCGTCACCACCTCGCCGTGGCGCACCTCCAGGCTGACACCGTGCAGCACATGGCTCTCGCCGTAATAACCGTGCAGGTCGGCAATCTCCAGCATCGCCGTCCCGGTTTGGGCTGTTTTGGTCATCGCGCCGTCAGGCATGTCCGGTCCCCATATAAGCTTCCATCACCTGCGGGTTCCTGGAGACGACCTCGTACGGCCCCTCCGCCAGGATCTCGCCGCGGCGCAGAACGGTGATGGTGTCCGACAGGTGGGCGACGACCGACAAATTGTGCTCCACCATCAGCACGGTGCGGTCGGCGGCGACGCGCTTGATGAGAGCCGCCGTGCCCTCGATGTCCTCGTGGCCCATGCCGGCCAGCGGTTCGTCCAGCAGCATCACCTCCGGGTCGAGCGCCAGCGTGGTGGCGATCTCCAGCGCGCGCTTGCGGCCATAGGGCAGTTCGGCGGCGGTGTGGCCGGCCCAGGGGGTGAGGTTGACCGCCTCGATCAGTTCCAGCGCCCGGTCATGCAGGTCGTAGAGCGACGATTCGGACTTCCAGAAATGGAAGCTGGTGCCGAGCGGCCGCTGCAAGGCGACGCGGACATTCTCCAGCACGCTCAAGTGCGGGAAGACGGCCGAGATCTGGAAGGAGCGGACCAGCCCCATCAGCGCGATGTCGGCCGGCTTGGTGCGGGTGATGTCGCGGCCCTTGTAGAGGATCTGGCCGCGCGTCGGCGTCAGGAACTTGGTCAGCAGGTTGAACACCGTGCTCTTGCCGGCGCCGTTCGGGCCGATCAGCGCGTGGATGGTGCCGCGGCGAACCTGAAGGTTCACCTCCTTCACCGCCACGAACCCCTTGAACTCCTTCGTCAGGTTGCGCGCTTCCAGGATGATGTCGTCGTTCGGTGCGGCGTTCATCGGTCGCGAATTCTCCTCCCGTTCGTCCTTATTTTCGGGCTTCAAGCCCGGGAGCCGCCGTGCGGCGGGACGTTTCACCGATTGTTGTACGCACGAAGCGTGCCACGGCCGGGTTCGCTTCGGTCGGGCCGTCGGCCCCATTGTTTCTCCGCCGGTTTCGCTGCGGCGCCCTCCATCCACTCGCTTACCCTAACACCGGAAAGTGTCGGATTTCCGGACACTCTGTCCGCCAAACATGACAGCATCCAAAATGTCGGCATGCAAGATCGTCCGTGCGGCCGACACCTTATTGTGGGCTTGCCAAACGCGCGCGGCACTGCGATGGTGGCCGTCCGACGGTGCCCTGCCCGTCCTGACGGGCGGCGGGGATAATAGGGAATGCGGTGCGGAGCTTCTTTGGAAGCGCCAATGCCGCGGCTGCCCCCGCAACTGTGAGCGGCGAGCGTCCCGTCCATCATGCCACTGGCCCTTCGCGGCCGGGAAGGCGGACGACGATGCGGCGACCCGCGAGCCAGGAAACCTGCCGGCGGACGTACCAACCTTTCCCAACCCCGCCGGGTGTGGCGGGAGAGCAAGGATGTCTTCGATGACCACCCGTTCGATGAATACTGCCGCCGGTTCCGCGACCCGCAGCGCCGCCCAGACCGCGGTCGCCGCCTTTGCCGCGATCCTGCTCGGCAGCTTCCTGCTGTACGGCGTCGGCTTTGCCCAGCCGCAGCAGATCCACGACGCGGCGCACGACGCCCGTCACTCCTTCGCATTCCCCTGCCACTAAGCAGCGGGTCATGGATCTGATCCGGCGGCTGTTCACAGCCGCTTTGGTCGCGGGCGTGCTCTCCGGCACGGCCGCTTCCGTCGTTCAGCAGGCGACGACCGTCCCGCTGATCCTCGAAGCCGAGAAATACGAGGTGGTCACTCCGCCTCCTGCAGCCTCCGCGGCGCCTGCCGGCGCGCCTGCGCCGTCGCATCAGCACGGCCCCGTGCGCGAGGTCGGCGAAGGCGTGCCGACCTCGCTGGACGAGGCGATGCAACGCATCGGCCTGACCATCGTCGCCAACCTGCTGACCGGCGTCGCCTATGCGCTGCTGCTGGGTGCGGCGATCCTGCTGGCCGGCCGGCCGGTCGATGCGCGGCGCGGGCTGGTGTGGGGCATGGGCGGCTTCGTCGCCGTCTCGCTGGCGCCCGCCTTCGGCTTGGCCCCCGAACTGCCGGGCATGGCCGGGGCGGAGCTTGAGCTGCGTCAGCTCTGGTGGCTGTCCGCCGCCGCCGGGGCCGGCGTCGGCTTGACCGCGCTCGCCTTCGCCCGCAACCGTCTGGTCATCGCCGTCGCCGTCCTGGCCGCCGCGCTGCCCCATCTGATCGGCGCGCCCCATCCGGAAAGCGCCGAAGGTGCGGTTCCGCCGGAACTGGCCGCCCGCTTCGTCACCGCTTCTCTCGGCGGGGCCGCCCTGTTCTGGGCGATCCTGGGCGCCACCTGCGGCTGGCTGATGAGCGGTCTGGTCCGCGAGACCGAGTCCCGCCCGGCCCTGCGGGTCCAGCCCGGCGCGCGTTAAGGAAACAAGCCCATGTCCGCACTTGCGAAAACGGCCGCCGGCAAAGTCCCGGCGACCGTCATCACCGGCTTCCTCGGTGCCGGCAAGACCACGCTGATCCGTGGCCTGCTGGAAAAGGCCGACGGCCGCCGGCTGGCGCTGATCATCAACGAGTTCGGCGATGTCGGCATCGACGGCGACATCCTGCGCGCCTGCGGCAACCCGACCTGCACCGAAGACGACGTGATCGAGCTGGCGAACGGCTGCCTGTGCTGCACCGTCGCCGACGACTTCGTTCCGGCCATCGAGAAGCTGCTGGCCCGGCCGGAGCCGCCGGAGCACATCGTGATCGAGACCAGCGGCCTCGCGTTGCCGAAGCCGCTGGTCCAGGCCTTCCACTGGCCGGCGATCAAGACGCGGGTCACCGTCGACGGCGTCATCGCCGTGGTCGACGCCGCGGCGGCGGCGGAAGGCCGTTTCGCCCCCGATCCCGCGGCGCTGGAGGCCCAGCGCGACGCCGCCGGCACCGTCGATCATGAAACGCCGATCGAAGAGGTGTTCGAGGACCAGTTGCTCTGCGCCGATCTGATCGTCGTCAACAAGACCGATCTGGTGGCCGCCGGCGACCTCGCCCGTGTCGAGGAGCTGATCCGTGGTGCGCTGAGCCATGCGGTCGGCCGCGACGCCAAGCTGGTCCGCGCGTCGCAGGGCGCCGTCGATCCGCTGGTCCTGCTCGGTGTCGGTGCGGCGGTGGAGGACGACCTCGCCAACCGTCCCAGCCATCATGACGACGAGGAAGGCCACGACCACGACGACTTCACCAGCTTCGTGGTGGAACTGCCGTCGCAGCCCGACCCCGCCCGTCTGGCGATGACGCTGGAGCAGGTCGCCGGCCTGCATGGCGTTCTGCGCCTGAAGGGTTTCATCGACGTGCCCGGCAAGCCGATGCGCCTGCTGGTCCAGGGCGTCGGCACCCGCATCCAGACCCACTATGACCGCCTGTGGAAGCCCGGCGAGGAGCGCCGCAGCCGTCTGGTGGTGATCGGTGAGACCGGGCTGGACCGCGATGCGGTGACGCGGGCGGTTGTCGGGTAAGAGGTTGAGTTTGGTGCGGAGTTAGACCCCCACCTAACCTCCCCCGCTCTCAGCGGACCTACGGTCCGCCTGCCGCGTCAGCACAAAGCGTAGCTTTGTGCGAGAGCTGGGCGGGGGAGGGACTGCCGCCACTTTTCTGAACAAGCGCTTAGTCCCCTCCCCCGCGAGAGCGGGGGAGGGTTAGGGTGGGGGCAAGTGTCCCCACTCCTTGAACGTACCCGCGGACACCCATGCACCTGCTCGCCGCCCGCCAGGACGAACTGGACGCCGGCCCCCAGGCGGAAGATCTGGGGCAGACGCCGGCCGACCTCGTCATGCTGTCCTTTTCCGACAGCGACCTGACCGCGCTCGCCGCCGCGTGGCGCTCGGCACGCGACCGGCTGCCCAGCCTCCGCCTCGCCAACCTCAATCGGCTCGGCCACCCCCTGTCGGTCGACCTCTACGCCGAGAACATCGTTGCCAAGGCGAAACTGGTGGTCCTGCGTCTGCTCGGCGGCAGCGGTTACTGGCGCTACGGCCTCGACCGTCTCTCCGCCCTCTGCCGCGAGCGTGGCATCCCGCTCGCCGTCCTGCCGGGCGAAGCACAGCCCGACCCCAACCTCACCGCCTACGGCACCGTTTCTCCGGACTCGGCCGACCGCCTCTGGCGCTATTTCACCGAGGGCGGCCCGGCCAACATGGCCCATCTGCTGGCCTGCGCCGCGACCTTGGCCGGCATGCCCCTCCCCCATGACGACCCCGCCCCGGTCCCGCGTTTCGGTGCCTACGACGGCTGGAGCGGCCCCGTCACCGCAAATGCACCGGTGGCCGCCGTCGTCTTCTACCGCTCCCACCTGCTGGCCGGCGACCTGGCCCCGATCCACGCGCTGTGCGACGCGCTGGCTGCCCGTGGCCTCGCCCCCCGCCCACTGTTCGTCGCCAGCCTGAAGGAGCCGGACTGCGCCGCCTGGATGCGCGCCAGCCTGACCGCGCAGAACGCCGCCGTGGTCGTCAACACCACCGCCTTTTCGGCAGCGCGCGACGACGGCTCCCCCCTGGAGGCCAACGGCAGCCCGGTCCTGCAGGCCATCCTGTCCACCACCCCCGAAGCCGGCTGGCAGGCCTCGTCACGCGGCCTCGGTCCGTCTGACCTCGCCATGAACGTCGTGCTGCCGGAGATGGACGGCCGCATCATCGCCCGCGCCATCGCCTTCAAGACGGCGGGGGACCCCGACCCCGACCTGCAATTCGCCGCCCCTGCCCTGCGCCCGATCCCCGACCGGGTGGCCTTCACCGCCGACCTCGCGGCAAGCTGGGTCCGCCTGTCCCGCACCCCGCGGGCGGAGCGGCGGCTGGCGCTGGTGCTGTCCGACTATCCCGGCCCCGGCGGCGGCATCGGCCATGCGGTCGGCCTCGACAGTCCGGCCAGCACGGTGGCGATGCTCCACCGCCTGTCCGCCGAGGGCTACGGTCTGTCCGCCATTCCGGACAGCGCCGCCGCGTTGATGGCGGCCCTGACCGCCGCCCCCACCCCGACGCTGTCGCTGGCCGACTACCAGCGCCTCGCCCCGCCGGAGGTCCGCGCACGCATCGCCCAGACCTGGGGCGACCCCGCCGCCGATCCCGCCTGCCACGACGGCGCCTTTGCCTTCCGAATCCTGCCCTGCGGCAACGCGGTTGTGGCGGTGCAGCCCAGCCGCGGCCATGGGTCCCTGACCACCGCCCAGCACCACGATCCCGATACGCCCCCCAGCCACGGCTATTTCGCCTTTCATCTGTGGCTGCGCCATGCCGTCGGCATCCATGCCATGGTGCAGATCGGCGCCCACGGCACGCTGGAATGGTTGCCGGGCAAAGCGGTGGCACTGTCGGCGGCGTGTTGGCCGGAGATCGTCGGCGGCGCCCTGCCGACCCTCTATCCCTTCATCGTCAACAACCCCGGCGAGGGGGTGCAGGCCCGCCGCCGCCTGGGCGCCGTCCTGATCGGCCACCTGACCCCGCCGCCGGTGGAGTCCGGCCTCTACGGCGAGCTTGCCGCGCTGGAAACCGCCATCGACGAGTATTCGCAGGCGACCGGGCTCGACCCCAGGCGGCTGGGCATGCTGCGCGAGACGATCCTCGACCTCGCCTGGAAATCCGGCGTCGCCGCCGACTGCAATCTGCGTCCCGACGACGATCCCGACGCCATCCTGTCGCGGCTGGACGCCCATCTCTGCGACATCAAGGAGTTGCAGATCCGCGACGGCCTGCATGTCTTCGGCAACAGCCCGACCGGCGAGCGCCGCGATCGCCTGACCGCCGCCGTCGCGCGCACCGCCGATCCGGCCATGGTCGCCACCGCTGTCGATGCCTGCGGCGAGGCGGAGATGCGGGCGCTGCTCGACGGGCTGGACGGCCGATTCGTCCGCCCCGGCCCCGGCGGCTCGCCGGCGCGCGGGCGGGCGGACACGCTGCCGACCGGCCGTAACCTCTATGCGCTCGACCCGCGCGGCGTGCCGACGCCGACCGCCTGGACGCTCGGCTGGCAGGCGGCGGACGCGCTGATCACCCGCTATCTCCAGGATCATGGCGACTGGCCGCGCCGGCTGGTGGTCGATTGCTGGGGCACTCCCGCCATGCGCACCGGCGGCGACGAGCTGGCCCAGGCGCTGGCCCTGCTGGGTGTCCGTCCGATCTGGGAGAACGGGTCCGGCCGCGTCACGGGGTACGAAATCATGCCGGCCGGCGTGCTGGGCCGCCCGCGGGTGGATGTGACGCTGCGCATCTCCGGCCTGTTCCGCGATGTCTTCCCGCAGCAGATCACCCTGTTCGACCAGGCGGTCCGCGCCGTCGCCGTGCTGGACGAGCCGGACGACGTCAACCCGTTGGCCGCCACCGCGCGGGCCGAGGAACAGCGCCTTGCGGCATCCGGCACCGACGCGGCGGACGCCCGCCGCTGGGCCACCGCGCGCATTTTCGGCGCCGCCCCCGGCATCTACGGCACCGCGCTGTCCGGCATGATCGCGCGCGGCGACTGGACAGCGCGGGCCGATTTCGGCGCCGCCTATCTGGAGGGCGGCTGCCACGCCTATGGCGCCGGGCTGGAGGGCGTGCCGCTGCCAGCATTGTTCCGCCGCCGGGTCGGCGGCGCCGACGCGCTGGTCCACCACCAGGATCAGCGCGAGCATGACGTTCTGTCCACCGACGGCTTCATGCAGTTCGAGGGCGGATTCGCCGCCGCCGCCGCGCTGGAGGATTCCGAACCGGCGCTCTACCATCTCGACAGCGCCGATCCGGACAAGTTGGCCGTCCGCACCCTGGCGGAGGAGATCGCCCGCACCCTGCGCGGCCGGGCGGCCAATCCGCGCTGGATCCAGGGGATGATGCGCCACGGCTATCGCGGCGCGGCGGAGCTGGCGGCCGGCGTCGACACGCTGTTCGCCTTCGCCGCCACCACCGATGCCGTACGCCCCGCCCATTTCGACCAGCTGTATGACGCGTACGTCGAGGATGCGGAGGTGTGGGACTTCCTGTCGCATGCCAATCCGGCCGCTGCCCGGCACATTCTGGCGCGCATGAGCGAGGCGCTCGACCGCGGCCTGTGGCATCCCCGCCGCAACTCCACCGCGGAGGATCTGCGGCGCCTCCGGGAGACCGCCGTATGACGACCCCCGCCGCCAACCAGCCGAGACGCCGCGGCACCTGCCCCGGCGTGCTTGCGCCGATGCAGGTCGGCGACGGGTTCCTGCTGCGCGTTCGCGTCCCCGCCGGCGTGCTGCCCGCCGAGCATGCCCGCCGCATCGCGGAACTGGCGGATCGTTACGGCAACGGTTTGATCGATCTCAGCCACCGCGGCAACCTGCAGCTTCGCGGCATCGCCGCCGACGCGTTGGAACCGGTGACCGACGCCCTGCGCGACATGGGCTACGTCTTCGCCGACGCGGCGAGCGAGGCCGTGCGCAATGTGCTGTGTTCTCCCACTGCAGGGCTGGACCCATCCGCGCCGATGGACGTACGGGGGGCGGCACGTACGCTCGACGCGCGGCTGGCGGCGGACACCGCCCTGCACCGCCTGCCGCCGAAGTTCGGCTGGCTGGTCTGCGGCGGCGGCATCGGCCATCTGGCGGACAGCAGCACGGACGTACGGTTCGACGCGGTGGACGCGGAACACTTCCGGGTGTCGCTGGGCGGCACGCTGGCGAAAGCGGCCCCGCTAGGGCTGTGCCGGACCGACGATGTGGCGGATGTGGCGTCGGCGTTGGGCCGCGCCTTCCTGGACCTGCGCGCGTCCTTGCAGGAGCCGCCGCGCCGCATGGCGGATTTGGTTGCCGAGATTGGCACTGATGAAATCATCAAGCACCTTTCCCGCCTGACTTCTCCTCTCCCCCCCGGGGAGAGGATCAAGGTGAGGGGGACGCATCTCATGGATCTCTTCGGCGATGCCGAACCCCCTCATCCTAACCTTCTCCCCGGGGGGGAGAAGGGATTGATAGCCGGGAAGGTCGTCGCCTTCCCCTTCGGTCGCCTCACTTCTGCCGCCCTCGCCGCCTTCGCCGCCGCCTGCGTCGAGTTCCGCATCACCCCCTGGCGCGCCCTGATCCTTGTCGCTCCCACCACGGACGCAGAGCGCGTCGTCCGCGCCCATGGCGCCATCCTCTCCCACGCCGACCGCCGGCTGAAGCTGACCGCCTGCAGCGGAATGGGCGGCTGCGATGTCGGCACCACCGACACCCATGCGATGGCGCTCGCCATCGCCGAGCGCGCAGGCCCCTTGCTGGACCATGTCCGAATGGTGCATGTGTCGGGCTGCGCCAAGGGCTGCGCCCACCCCGCCATCGCCGATGTCACCCTGACCGCCCGCGACGGGGTGTATGACGTCGCCCTGAACGCAAAACCCGGTGACGCTTCCCCGTACACCGGCCTGTCCCCCGCCGACGCCGTGGCCCGCGTCGCGGATCTGTTGACCGAGGAGTCCACCGGTGCCTGAGCCGCTCTACGACTATATCCGCGACGGAGCGGCCATCTACCGCCAGTCCTTCGCCACCATCCGGGCGGAGGCGGACCTCTCCGCCATTCCCGACGACCTGAAGCCGGTGGCGGTGCGCGTCATCCACGCCTGCGGCATGGTCGATGCGGCCCAGGACCTGCTGTTCTCCACCGATGTCGGCGGCGCCGCCCGCGCCGCTCTGCGCGCCGGCGCCCCCATCCTCTGCGATAGCGAGATGGTCGCCCATGGCGTGACCCGCGCCCGCCTGCCGGCCGACAATGCGGTCATTTGCACCCTGCGCGATCCCACGGTGCCCGATCTGGCCAGGACCATCGGCAACACCCGCTCCGCCGCCGCGCTCGACCTGTGGGGCGACCGGCTCGGCGGTTCGGTGGTGGCCATCGGCAACGCGCCGACCGCGCTGTTCTACCTGCTGGAGATGCTGGCGGCCGGCGCGCCGAAACCGGCGGCGATCCTGGGCTTCCCCGTCGGCTTCGTCGGCGCCATGGAAAGCAAGGAGGCGCTGGCCGAGAACCCCTTCGGCGTCCCCTATCTGGCGATCCGGGGCCGGCGCGGCGGCAGCGCCATGGCCGCCGCCGCCGTCAACGCCCTGGCGAGCGACGTCGAATGAGCGGCGAGACCCCCACCTCCGGCACCCTGTTCGGCGTCGGCGTCGGCCCCGGCGATCCGGAACTGATGACGTTGAAGGCGGTGCGCACCATCGGCGCCTGCCCGGTCGTCGCCTATTTCTGCAAGCGCGGCACCCGGGGCCAGGCCCGCCGCATCGCGGACCAGGCGATCACCGCCGACCAGATCGAATTGCCGATGGTCTATCCGGTGACGGTGGAACTGCCGCCGACCCACCCGGACTATGGCCGCCAGATCGAAGCCTTCTTCGACGAGTCCGCCGAGCGCATCGCCGCCCACCTCGCCGCCGGCCGCTCCGTCGCCGCGTTGAACGAGGGGGATCCGTTCTTCTACGGCTCCTTCATGCACCTGTTCCTGCGGCTGTCCGGCCGTTTTGCGACGGAGGTCGTCCCCGGCGTCACCAGCATGGTGTGCAGCGCTTCTCTGCTGCCACGTCCGCTGATGCTGCGCGACGACGTGCTGTCGGTGATTCCCGGCACGCTGGACGAGGAGTCGCTTGTCCGCGCCCTGACCGCCGCCGATGCCTGCGTGGTGATGAAGCTGGGCCAGAACCTGCCCAAGGTCCGCCGCGCCATCGCCGCCGCCGGACTGGCGGAGCGGGCATGGTACGTGGAGCGCGCCAGCATGGACGAACAGCGCTTCATGCCCTTCCTGGAAGCGCCGGACGTCGCCCCCTACTTCTCCCAGATCGTCATTCCGGGCGAGGGCAAGCGCGGATGAGCGGCTGGCTTAAGGTTGTGGGATTGGGGCCGGGCCCGGAGGATTGGCTGACGCCGGAGGCCCGGCGCGATCTGGCCGAGGCGACCGACCTCGTCGGCTATTTCCCCTATGTCGAGCGTGTGCCGCCGGGAGATCAGGTGCGCCACGCCTCCGACAACCGGGTGGAACTGGACCGCGCCCGCTTCGCTTTGGATCTGGCGGCGCAGGGCCGGCGGGTGGCGGTGGTGTCGGGCGGAGACCCCGGCATCTTCGCCATGGCCGCCGCGATCTTCGAGGCGCTGGACGACCCGGCCGCCCCCGAGGCGTGGCATGCGGTGCATCTCTCGGTCGATCCCGGCGTTTCCGCCATGCAGGCCGCCGCGGCGCGGGCGGGGGCGCCGCTCGGGCATGATTTCTGCGCCATCTCGCTGTCCGACAATCTGAAGCCGTGGGAGGTGGTGCTGCGGCGCCTGCGGCTGGCGGCGGAGGCGGATTTCGTCATCGCGCTCTACAACCCGATCTCCAAGGCCCGGCCCTGGCAGCTGGGGGCCGCTTTCGACGCCCTGCGCGACATCCGCGCGCCTGAGACCCCTATCGTGCTGGGCCGCGCCGTCGGCCGTCATGACGAGGAGCTGACGGTGACGACCCTGGGCGAAGTGCAGGCGGAGCAGGCCGACATGCGCACGCTGGTGATCATCGGCGCGTCGCACACGCGGTTCGTGGCGCGGGCGGATGGCGGGCGCTGGGTCTACACGCCCCGGCATTACCGGGGGTGAGGATGGGCGTGACGACCAACCCGCCGCGAGTAACCCTCTCCCCGGGGGGGGAGAGGGGGAATCCGCGAGGGGGAGAGTCAGCCCACCCCCTCCAGCCACCCCACCGCCGCGTCCACGTCGTGCAGTTCCGCCACGCCATTGCCCGCCGGCCGTTCCACCATCACCACCGGCAGGCCCAACTCCCGCGCGGCTTCCAGCTTCGCGTCGGTCGCCCGTCCGCCACTGTTCTTGCTGACGACCACCTCCACCCCCTGCCCGCGCATCAGCGCCAGTTCGCCCTCCACGGTGAACGGCCCGCGGTCGAGGATCAGGCTCATGCGCGGCAGGGCCGGCATCGGATCGGGCGGATCGACGGCGCGGATCAGGTAGCGCTTGTCCGGCACCGCCTCGAAGGCCGCGACTTCCTGCCGGCCGATGGTCAGGAACACGGTGTCGCCCAGGTCGCGCAAGGCCAGTGCCGCAGCCCCCATGTCCGGCACGCCGATCCAGCGGTCGCCCGGCCCCGCCACCCAGGCCGGTCGGGTCAGCAGGCGCAGCGGCACGCCGGCCTGCGCGCAGGCCACAGCGGCATTGGCAGAGATCTGCGCCGCGAAGGGATGGGTCGCGTCGATCACCGCCCCGATACCCTCGGCACGCAGGTAATCGGCCAAGCCCTCCACCCCGCCGAAGCCGCCGATGCGGGTCGGCAGCGGCGGCAGCACCGGGTTCTTCGTGCGGCCGGCCAGCGACACGCGGGCTTCGATGCGCGGATGACCGGCCAGCCTTTTCGCCAGCGCCGTCGCCTCCGTCGTGCCGCCCAGGATCAGTACTTTGACCATCAGCGCCTTGACCAATTCCCCCTCCCCACCCCTCAGGATCGGTGCCATGGATAGCATGGGAACGGCCCGCTGGCTCACCATCGTCGGCGTCGGCGAGGATGGCTGGGACGGTTTGTCGCCCGCCGCCCGTGCGGCGGTGGAAGGTGCCGCCATCCTCTATGGCGGCAGCCGCCACCTCGATCTCGTGCCGGTCGTTGCGGGACAGGAACGGCTGAGTTGGCCGTCGCCGATGACCGACGCCTTCCCCGGCCTGCTCGCCTGGCGCGGACAGCGGGTCTGCGTGCTGGCGAGCGGTGATCCGTCCTGGTACGGCGTCGGCGCCACCCTGTCGCGATTCGTTCCGGCTGCGGAAACGACGGTGATCCCGGCAGCTTCGGCCTTCAGCCTCGCCGCCTCCCGGCTGGGCTGGCCGTTGCAGGACTGCCGTTGTCTGACCGTTCATGGCCGCCCGCTGGAGCAGGTCGTTCCGCATCTGCAACCGAACGCCAAACTGCTGCTTCTTTCCTGGGACGGAACGACCCCAGCCAAGCTTGCCGCCCTGCTGCGCGCCCGTGGCTTCGGAAAGTCGCGCCTCACGGTGCTGGAGGCGATGGGCGGCCGGCGCGAGGGCAGGCTGGAAGCCAGCGCCGATGCCTGGAGCACAGAGCAGGTCGCCGACCTCAACACCATAGCGCTCGACTGCGTCGCTGCCCCCGGTGCTCGCATCTTGCCGCTTGCCCCCGGCTTGCCGGACGACTGGTTCGAGCATGACGGCCAGATCACCAAGCGCGAGGTGCGCGCCGTCACCCTGTCCTTCCTGGCGCCGCGCCGGGGAGAGCTGCTGTGGGATGTCGGCGCCGGGTCGGGGTCGATCGGCATCGAATGGATGCTGCGCGACCCCGCCAACCGCGCCATTGCCGTCGAACATCACCCGGAGCGCATCGCCCGCATCCTTGCCAATGCCGCGACCTTCGGCGTCCCCGGCTTGGCCCTGGCGCGCGGCAAGGCCCCGGCTGCGCTGGATGGGCTGGAGCGGCCGGACGCCATCTTCATCGGCGGCGGGCTGACGGCGGACGGCGTGCTGGCGGCCTGCTGGGACGCCCTGCCCCCCGGCGGCCGGATCGCCGCCAACGCGGTGACGCTGGAAAGCGAGGCTGTGCTGATCGACGCGCACAAGCGGCTGGGCGGTGAGCTGACCCAGATTTCGGTGTCCCGCGCCTCGGCTGTCGGCGGCTTCCGCGGCTGGCGGGCGGCGATGCCGGTCACGCTGTGGCGGGCGGAAAAGCCGTATGCGGAGGGCGCATGGACCGCCTGACCCCCGATGCCCTGCTGTTCGGCCCGGTCTTCGTCGGTCTCGGCTGCCGCCGCGGCTGCGGCTGGGAGGAGATCGCCGGTCTGGTCGCCGCCGCCTTCGACGAGGCCGCCTTGCCGGACGCCGCGCGCCAGCTGGCGGCGCTGGCCGCCCCGGCGATGAAGGCAGACGAGGCGGGATTGGCGGAGGCCGCCCGCGCGCTGGGCCTGCCGCTTCGCTTCATCGGGGAGGACGCGATGCTGGCCGCGCAGGACCGCGTCCACACCCGCTCCGCCACCGTGCTGGCCGCGGTCGGTCTGGCCTCGGTGGCGGAAGCGGCGGCGCTGGCCGCCGCCGGGCCGGGATCGCGCCTGCTGCTGCCGCGCCGCTCCACCCCCCGCGCCACCGTTGCGCTCGCCTTGCCCGCAGTCGCCCTTTCGGAGACCCGCTCATGACCGTCCATTTCATCGGTGCCGGACCGGGCGCTCCCGACCTGCTGACGCTGCGCGGCCGCGACCTGATCGCGCGCTGCCCGGTCTGCCTCTATGCCGGATCGCTGGTCCCGAAGGAGATCATCGCCCATGCCCCCGCCGATGCGCGGATCATCGACACCGCGCCGCTGACGCTGGAGGAGATCGTCGCCGAGTTCCAGGACGCCCACACCGCCGGCAAGGACGTGGCGCGGCTGCATTCCGGCGACCTGTCGGTCTACAGTGCGCTCGGCGAACAGACCCGCGCGTTGCGCGAACTCGGCATCCCCTACACCATCACCCCCGGCGTGCCCGCCTTCGCCGCCGCGTCGGCCGCGCTGGGGCGGGAATTGACCCTTCCGGAAGTCAGCCAGACGCTGATCCTGACCCGCACCGAAGGCCGCGCCTCGGCCATGCCGGCCAACGAGACGCTGGAGGTGCTGGGCGCCTCGGGCGCCACGCTGGCGATCCACCTGTCGATCCACGTCATCGACCGGGTGGTGGAACGGCTGACCCCGCTCTACGGCGCCGACTGCCCGGCGGCGGTGGTGTATCGCGCGACCTGGCCGGACGAGCGGGTGCTGCGCGGAACGCTGGCCGACATCGCCGGACAGGTCGCGGCCTCGCCGATGGAACGGACCGCGCTGATCCTGGTCGGCCCGGCGCTGGGCCATGAGGAGTTCCGCTGCAGCGCGCTCTATGACGGCAGCCATGTCCGCCGCTATCGGGGACTGGGCCAGGAGTTGGGGGAGTGAGCCTCTCCCACGATGCGCCCCTGGCGGTCGGTGACCAGCACTTCGACGGCGACAGGCGCGTCTTCCAGCACATCCTGCGCGGCGCGGCGGGCCAGCTCGGCCACATGATCGGCCAGCCGCAGTCCGGCGGCGTCCGCCAAGCCCAGCACCTGCGCCGCCGTGTTGGCGCCGCGCGCCTGCGCGATGAGGTCCGGCCCGGCACCAAGATCCGCCAGCCGCCCGGCCAGCCATTCGAAATCAACGCTGTTGCGCTTGCTGTGCAAATCCATCAGCCCGCGCGCCAGCTTGCCGAACTTGGCGAAGCCGCCGCACAGGGTCAGACGCGGAATGGGGTGCCGACGCAGGTACTTCAGGGTGCCGCCGACGAAATCGCCCATGTCGATCAGCGCCTGTTCGGACAGGCCGTAGCGCGCGACCACCGCCTTTTCCGACAGGTCGCCGGTGCAGGCCGCGACATGGGTCAGCCCGGCGGCGCGCGCCACGTCGATGCCGCGCTGGATCGACGCGATCCAGGCCGCGCAGGAATAGGGCACGACGATCCCCGTCGTTCCCAGGATAGACAGCCCACCCAGGATGCCGAGCCGTCCGTTCATGGTGCGCTTGGCGAGCTTTTCGCCATTCTCCACCCCGACTTCCACCACCAGATCGGCAGGCTGCCCCGCCTCGGCCGCCGCCTCCCCCACCGCCTGCGCGATCATGCTGCGCGGCACCGGGTTGATCGCCGGCTCGCCGACGGCAAGCGGCAGGCCGGGCAGGGTCACGGTGCCGACGCCGGGACCGGCGCGGAACGTCACGCCGCTGCCGGGCGCGCCGCGCCAGACCCGCGCCCGCACCAGCGCGCCATGGGTCACGTCGGGGTCATCGCCGGCATCCTTGACCACGCCGACCATGGCCCAGGGTCCATCCGGCCCCTCCCCCCGCTCCGTCACTGCCAGGGCGAAGGCCGGGGTCTGGCCGCCGGGCAGGGTCACGGTCACCGGGTCGGGGAACTCCCCGCCGAACAACGCTGCCGCCGCCGCCCGAGCCGCGGCGGTGGCGCAGGTTCCCGTCGTCCAGCCGCGGCGCAAGGGTGTAGCATGCTCCGGCATGCCATCTCCGGCGCGCTCCACGCCGCCTTCCGTCCTCTCCGAGCCCGAGTCCGCGTTCATGTCGTTTGAGTCGTCCATTCCCGAAAGCGTCCTGGTCCCCTTCGCCCCCGGCAGCGTCTGGCTGGCCGGGTCCGGCCCCGGCGACCCCGGCCTGCTCACCCTGCTGGCCCTGCAAGGTCTAAGGCAAGCCGACGTCATCGTCCATGACGCGCTGGTCGGCGAACGGATCATGGCGCTCGCCAGCCCGTCGGCAAGGCTGGAGTTCGCCGGAAAACGCGGCGGCCGCCCCTCCGCCCATCAGGACGACATCACCAACCGCCTGATCGAGCTGGCGAAGGAAGGTCACCGCGTCCTGCGCCTGAAGGGCGGCGACCCCTTCGTCTTCGGCCGCGGCGGCGAGGAGGCGCAGGCGCTGGCGGCGGAGGGCATCCCCTTCCGCATCGTGCCCGGCATCACGTCCGGCATCGCCGGCCCGGCCTATGCCGGCATCCCGGCGACCCACCGCGACACCAACCAGGCGGTGATCCTGGCGACCGGCCATTCGCTGGGCGGCGGGCCGGACTGGCGGGCGCTGGCCGCCACCAAGGCGCCGCTGATCCTCTATATGGGCTGGAAGGCGCTGCCGACCATCGCGGCGGAGCTGATGGCCGGCGGCCTGTCCGCCGGCACCCCGGTCGGCGTGGTGACGGAGGCGACGACCGCCAACCAGAAAAGCCTCGTCACATCCCTCGGCACCTGCGTCGCCGATCTGGCGGCCAGCGACCTGGAGCCGCCCGCCATCATCGTGATCGGCGAGGTGGTGCGGCTGCGCCCCGCTTTGGAATGGCTTCCCACCCAAACGGCGCTGCAACATGCCGGAGGGAAGAATGACTAGCGGTCTCATCATCGCCGCCCCGGCCTCGGGCACCGGCAAGACGACGCTGACGCTGGGCCTTCTGGCGGCGCTGCGCGCCCGCGGCCTCGCGGTTGGGGCGGTGAAGTCGGGGCCGGACTATATCGACCCGGCCTTCCACCGTGCCGCCACCGGCCGGCCGAGCGTGAACCTCGACAGCTGGGCGATGGGACCGGACCTGCTGGACGGTCTGGCCGCCCGCGCCGCCGAGGGCGCCGACCTGCTGGTCTGCGAGGCGCTGATGGGCCTGTTCGACGGCGTCGCCGGGGTCGGCGCCACCGGCACCGGTTCGACGGCGGAGATCGCGGCGCGCACCGGCTGGCCGGTCCTGCTGGTGGTGAACGCCAAGGGCCAGTCGCAATCGGCCGCGGCCCTGGTCAAGGGCTTCGCCACCTACCGCGACGACGTGACCATCGGCGGCGTCGTGCTGAACAATGTCGGCAGCCCGCGCCACACCGCGCTTGCCGGCAACGCCATCGAAGCGCTGGGCATTCCCCTGTTGGGCGCCCTGCCCCGCGCGCCCGACCTCAGCCTGCCCGAACGCCATCTCGGCCTCGTCCAGGCGGACGAGACGGAGGGGCTGGCCGACCGGCTGGCCGCACTCGGCCGCTTCGTCGCGGAGCATGTCGATCTCGACCGCGTCGTCGCGCTGGCCAGGCCATCGCAGGCCGGGCGCGGCAGGGACGCCCCCGCCCTGGCGCCGCTGGGACAGCGGATCGCCATCGCGCGGGACGCCGCCTTCACCTTCGTCTATCCGCACCTCACCGCCGGCTGGCAGGCTTCGGGTGCGGAACTGCGCTTCTTCTCCCCCCTGGCGGACGAGGCGCCGCCGGCGGATGTGGATGCCGTCTATCTGCCCGGCGGCTATCCGGAGCTGCATGCAGGCAGCCTCGCCGCCAACGACATCTTCCGCGCCGGCTTGCGTGCTGCGGCGGAGCGCGTGCCGGTCTATGGCGAATGCGGCGGCTACATGGTGATGGGTGAAACGCTGGAGGATGCCGACGGCGTCACCCACCCGATGACCGGGCTGCTGGGCGTGCGCACCTCCTTCGCCAAGCGGCGGTTGCATCTGGGCTATCGCCGGGCGGTTCTGCTGGCTGACGGACCGCTGGGGCCGGCAGGATCTCCGCTGATGGGGCACGAGTTCCATTACGCCTCGACGCTGTCGCGCGGCGACGACGCGCCGCTGCTGCAGGCAACGGCGGCGGACGGCAGCGACCTGGGCATGCTGGGCAGCCGGCGTGGATTGGCGTCGGGGTCCTTCGTCCACCTGATCGCGCGGGGGTGACGGCGCATGGATGAAGACTTCACCCCGGCGGAACGCGACGCGCTCTACAAGGCGATCTTCTCCCGCCGCGACGTGCGCGGGCAGTTCCGGCCGGACCCGGTGCCGGACGAGGTGCTGAACCGTGTCCTGCTGGCCGCCCATCACGCGCCGTCGGTCGGCTTCATGCAGCCGTGGAACTTCATCGTCGTCACCGACCCGGCCGTGAAGTCGCGCATCCACGCCGACTTCACCCGCGCCACCGACGAGGCGGCGGCGATGTTCGAGGGAGAGCGCCGCAGCCTCTACAGCCGCCTCAAGTTGGAGGGCATCCGCGAGGCGCCGGTGAATTTGTGCATCACCTGCGACCGCGAGCGCTCGGGCCCGGTGGTGCTGGGCCGCACCCACATGCCGGCGATGGACCTCTACAGCTGCGTCTGCGCCGTGCAGAATCTGTGGCTGGCCGCAAGGGCGGAAGGGCTGGGGGTGGGGTGGGTCAGCATCCTGCATGAGGACGCCCTGAAGCAGGCGCTCGGCATCCCAGAGCGGATCGTGCCGATCGCCTATCTCTGCCTGGGCCACGTCACCCATTTCGAAGCGACGCCGGAACTGGAAACCAAGGGCTGGCGCAAGCGCCTGCCGCTGGAGGATCTGGTGTTCAGGGACCGGTGGGAGGGAGAGGGATGACGCGCGCCAGAAACGCATCCTCCGGCCCGGCGTCCACCACCGGCCTTGCCGCCATCAGCAATTGCAGCAGCGCCGTGTGCAGCTCCGTGCAGGCGGACAGATCCACCCGCGGCACGGCGGTCGCCTCCAGCCATTCGGCGAGCGGCAGGGCATCCTCCACCGTGCAGGCGGCCTCGAAGCGGGCGAGATCGGCGTCATAGCGGATCGGCATCACAACAGCTCCCGCAGATCGAGCACCAGGATCAGCCGGCCGTCGCCCAGCACCGCCGTGCCGGCATAGCCGCGCAGACCCCGCAAAACCCCGGTCATCGGGCGCAGCACCACGTCGGCGCGCTCGCCGACATCGTCCACCGCCACTGCGACCGGACCGTCGCCCAGTTCGGCCAGCACCACGCAAACGGTCTCGCGCGACCGTTCGTCGTCGGGCTGGGCCAACAGGCGGCGCAGGCGGACCAGCGGCACCACCCGGTCGCGCAGCACGACGCTTTCCGCCCGCTTCACCGAACGAATCTCGGCCCGCGGCACCCGCTGGACGCCGCCGACCAGCGCCACCGGGATGCCGTAGAGCGATCCCGCCGCCTCCACCACCACGACGCGGGTGATGCTGAGCGTCAGCGGCAGCGACAGCCGCACCCGCGTGCCGCTGCCGGGGGTGGAGACGACCTCCACCCGGCCGCCGGCCCGCTCCACCGCCGCCCGCACCGCATCCATGCCGACGCCACGGCCGGACAGGTCGGACACGCTGCCGGCGGTGCTGAAACCGGGGGCGAAGACCAGCCGCACCGCATCGGTATCGCTCAGCGCCGCTGCGGCGTCAGGCTCCATCAGCCCCTTGGCGACGGCGGCGCGGCGCATCGCCGCCGGGTCGATGCCGGCGCCGTCGTCCGACACCTCCACCACCACCCCACCCTTGTCCTGGAAGGCGCGGACCCGCAGCGTGCCGGCCGGCGGCTTGGCCGTAGCCGCCCGCCGCTCCGGCGTCTCGATGCCGTGGTCCAGCGCGTTGCGCACCAGATGCAGCAACGGCTCGCCCAGCACGTCGAGGATGTCCTTGTCGGCCTCCGTCTCCGCCCCTTCCAGCACCAGCTCGACATTCTTGTCCAGCCGGCGGGCGGTGTCGCGCACCAGCCGGGGCAGCGGATCGAACACGCGCGCCAACGGCAGCAGGCGAAGCCGCAACGCCGCATGGCGCAGGTCGCCGACCAGACTGTCCAGCCGGGCGGAAAAGCTCTTCAGGTCGCGGGCCATTTCGCCGTTGCCGGCGCGGCGGACCAGCGGCCCCAACTGCCCCTTCACCACCGACAGCTCGCCCACCAGCGCCATCAGCGCGTCCATCCGCTCCGGCTCCACCCGCAGGGCGCGGCGCGGGACGGGAGCGGAGGCGGATCGCGGCTCGGCCGTGGCGGGCTTCTCCGCAGGTCCATCGGCCAGAAACCGGCGCATCGTCCCGGCGTCGACGCAGGCGGCCTCCACGGCGCCGCGCTCCGTCGGCTGCCCCAACGCCGTCAGGATCGCGGCGACCGCCCGCGCCACCGCGGCGCGGCGGGAGTCTTGTTCGGCGGTGCTGCCGGGAAGGTCGAGGATGCGCGCCTGTTCCTCCAGCATCGCCGCCGCCAGTGAATCCGGCAGCGCGGCGGCGGGGGACACGGCGGCAGCCGCCAGCGTGACACTGCCGATCCGCACCTGATCGGGCACGCTGCGGAAGGCCGGCGTCACCGCTTCCATCCCGGCACCGCTCAGGGCGCGGAAGCGCAGGATACAGCGGTAGGGGTCCATCTGCGCCAGGGGCGGCAGCGGTTCCGACGGCTCGATCCGCAACAGCCGCAGGTCGGGCACCCGGCGGAACAGTGCCAGCGGATCGTCGCCGGTGAAGAAGCACTCCGGATCGGGCGTGTAGTCGATGGCGGTCAGCGCGCCATCGCCCACGGCGGCGCGCTCCGCGTCCGTCAGCGCCGCCACCCAGGGGAAAGCGTCGGCCTCACCGCCGGAAGCCGCCGCACCGGCCGCCACCTCTCCCCCCGCCAGCCCGCGCACCAACCCTTCCGCCGCCTCCGCCGCATCGGCAGGCAGCGCGCCGGCCTCCTCCAGCGCCGCCACCCAGCGGGCGCACTGGTCGAGCGCGCGGAACAGCCGGTCGGCCAACTCCGGCGTCATGAGGGCCGGTGTCATGCCGCGCCGGCCGTCGCGCAGCAGCGACAGCGTGTCCTCCCCGGCATGCACCAGCCGGGTGAAGGGTGCCATGTCGAACAGGGCGCTCGCCCCCTTCAGCGTGTGGAAGGCGCGGAACAGCTCGTCCACCGACGCGCGGTCGGCCGGGTCGCGCTCCAGCGCCAGCAGGGCGGCGCCGGCGGTCTCCAGCAGCTCCTGCGCCTCGACGACGAACTGGTCGAACAGCTCGCTCATGGCGCGTCCTCCCTGTTGGGAGGCCGTCCGGTCAGCAGCCGAGCCGCCTCCACCAGCACCTCCGGCCGTGGCGGCTTCACGATGTACCAGTTGGCGCCGGCCAGCAGGGCCTGCTCGCGGTCGCTGTCCTTCGATTCGGTGCTGATCATGATGGCCGGCACGTCGCGCAAACCCGGATCGCGGCGCAGGACGCGCAGCATGGTGTAGCCGTCCATCTTGCGCATGTTGACGTCGACGATCACCAGATCCGGCGGCGCGGCCATGGCGCGTTCCAGCCCCTCGATGCCGTTCACCGCCTCGTCCACCACGAAGCCGTCGGCCTCCAGCACGCGGCGGCTGAAGGCGCGCACGGTCACGGCGTCGTCCACCACCAGGACGCGCGGCCCGCTCACGCTCCACCTCCGTCCGCCGGCTTCTGGTAGAGGATGGCGTCGGGGAAGCGGCGCGGAACGAACAGCGAGGACATGCGGCTCATGCTTTCCGAATGGCCGAGACAGACGAAGCCGCCCGGCGCAAGGGCATCGTAGAACATGCTCGCCGCCTCCCGTCGGCCCAGATCGTCGAAATAGATCAGCAGGTTGCGGCAAAAGATCACGTCGATCCCGCGGAAGGCCCGCACCTGCTGCGGGTCGGCGATGTTGACCAGGGAGAAATCGACGGACTCCCGCAGATCCTCGACGATCCGCCAGCGTGGCCCGCCGGCCTCGGCCGCTCCGCGCAGGGGCTGGAAATACTTGGCGCGCAGATGGGCCGGCAGCCCCTGCAGGGCGCGCTCGTCATAGATGCCCTCGCGCGCGCGTTCCAGCACGGCGCTGTCGATGTCCGATGCCAGCAGCTCGATCTCGTAATCGTCCACCCGGCGCCAGTTTTCCAGCAGCATGATCGCGATGGAGTAGGGTTCCTCGCCGGTGGCGCAGCCGGCCGACCAGATGCGGAGCCGCGACCCCTTCGGCCGCCCCCGCACCAGCTCGTCCAGGACGGAGTTCACCAGACAGTCGAACTGGTACTTCTCGCGGAAGAAATAGGTCTCGTTCACCGTCATCAGGTTGACGAGCCGCTGAAGCTCCTCCCCCGACGCCTGGAAGCGCAGCAAATTCAGATAGGCGCGCAATCCCGTCGCGCCGACCGCCTGCATGCGGGCGGCGATGCGGCGGTCGACGAAATAGCGCTTGGCCTCGGTGAAGGACAGGCCGGTGCGGTCCCGCAGGAACCCGCAGAGCGTCGCATAATCCTCCTGGGACAGGCCTTCCGGCTCGGCGTCGGTCAATCCGTTCACCGTCCCTGGAAACTGGAGCGGGCGGCGTCGACGGCGAAGGCGACGAAGGCGTTGCCGGGGAAGCGGCGGGCCAGCGTCTCCAGGCTGGACAGCGCCTCCGGACTGCCGGCCTCGGCCAGCGCCTCCACCGCGGCGAGGCAGACATTCACGTCGGCATCGCGCTCCATCACCCTTGCCAACCAGTCGGCGCGGCCGGAATGGGTGATGCTGCCCAGCCCCTGTACAGCGAAGATGCGCAGGTCGGCATCGGCATGGTCGAGCAGCGGCAGCAGCGCCGGGGCGGCGACCTCCGCCGGCATCTGCTGCAGGCTTTCCAGCGCGGCGTTGCGCAAGGCCGCATCCTCGCGGTCGAGGAAGGGGACGAGCGCCGCCGCCGCGTCGGGCGTGGCGATGCGGGCGAGCGCGGTCAGGATGGCTTCGCGCACGCCGGCATCCCCCTCCGTCTGAAGCCGGCGGGCGAGCGCCGCCTCCGCGCCCGGCAGCGCCACATGGCCCAGCGCGTGGGCGCCGTCACGACGAACGGCGGCGTCGGCATCCTCGAGCGAGGCCAGCGGGTCGCGCCGGCTGTCGGGTGCGGCCGGGGCAAGCTCCGGAGCCGCCCTCTTCTTCACCAGTCCCATGGCGTCACTCCTCAATCGATCCCGGCGCGCCGGCCGACAGGCATCAGCCAGCGGGTGAGCTGGCCGGCGATACGGCCCGACGGCAACACGACGCCGGCGCCGCCGCGCCGGATCAGGTCCTGCGGCATGCCGAAGACGACGGCGCTGTCCTCCGACTCCGCGATGGTGCGGCCGCCGCGGGCATGAAGCTCGGCCATCGCCGCCGCCCCGTCATTGCCCATGCCGGTCAGCAGCACCCCCACCAGCCGGTCGGCTGGCAGCAGCCGCAGGGCGCTGGTCACCAGCCGGTCGGCATTGGGATGCCAGGGCCGGTCGGGCGAGGGCGGCACACAGACCGCCTGAAGCCGACCGCCGCGCCGCGCCAGTTCGACGTCCGCACTGCCGCGGGCGATGCAGACCATGCCCGGCGCCAGCACCGTCGCCCGCTCCACCTCCAGCACCCTCAGCGCACACAGCTCGTCCAGCCGGCGCGCCAGGGTCGCGGTGAAGGCGGCCGGCATGTGCTGCGCCACCACCACCGGCCAGGGAAAGCCGGCCGGCAGCAGGGGCAGGATGTCCTCCAGCGTGCTGGGTCCGCCGGTGGACACGCCGACCAGCACCACCCCCTCGCCCTCGTCGCCCGCCGCCACGGCTGCAGGCGACGCCGCCATGGGCGGCACCGCGGGCGGCAGCCCCTCCGGCACCACGAAATCCTCTCCGGCGATGCGGGCGCGGGCCAGCCGCAGCCGTTCGCGCAGGCCGTGGACCCGGCGCGGGCGGGAGGATGCGGCGGCGCGCACCGTCTCCACCAGTTCCTCGCCGATGCGGCCGATGGAGCCGGCGGCCGGCTTCTGCACCGCCTCCACCGCGCCCAGCCGAAGCGCTTCCAGCGTCTCCTCCGCCCCCGCGCCGGTGAGGGCGGAGACCATGACGACCGGCTTGGGATGCTCGACCATGATGCGTGCAAGGCAGGTCAGCCCGTCCATGCCGGGCATCGTGACGTCGAGCGTCACCACGTCCGGATCGACGACCGGCAGGCGCGCCAGGGCCTCCTCCCCCGTCGCGGCGGTCTCCACCCGGAATCCGGCCTCGATCAGCAGATCCGCGATGCGCCGGCGCATCAATGCGGAATCGTCCACCACCAGCACCGTCAGCACGCCGTCCCCCAATCCAGGCTCCCAGCCGTCACTGCGGGATAACGGGCAGATCGGCCAGCCGGTCCATGTCGAGCAGACTGTCCGCATCCATCAATAGGATCAGGCGGCTGCCGCCGGCCGGATCCAGCGTGGCGACCCGGCGGATCAGCCGGCGCTGCGCCGCCGACACCGCCGGTGCCGGACCGATCCGTTCCGCCGGAACCGTCAGCAGGCCGGACAGCCCGTCCACCAGCAGCCCGACCAGCAGCCCGTCGCGCCCGACCACCACCACCCGCCCACGCTCAAGCCCGGCGGAGGGGCTGGCCGAGGCGGCCGGCAGGTTCAGCAGCCGGCGCTGATCGATCAGCGGCAGCACCTCGCCGCGCAGGGTCAGCACGCCGGCGACGAAGTCGGGCGCGTTGGGAAGCGGCGTGATGCTGTCGGGCCGGCGCAGCACTTCACGCACGGCGGATACCGGCAGGCCATATTCCGCCCCGGCGAGACGGAAGACGACGAAGCGTTCCGCGTTTCCGCTCCCCTCCGCAGGCCGTGCCGGTTCCATCCCGTCCCCCTTTCCGCCCGCTTCCGCGCCGATTGCCGCGCCATGGCGGAACAGCCGTTCCGCCGACAGCACCGACACCAGCCGCCGCCCACCATCCGCCCGGGCGATGCCGTCCAGATCCTCGAACTCCGGCTCGCGGGCCAGCAGCGGCGGCACCGGGTCGATCAGCACGGGATCGAGCCGCAGGATCTCGCGCACCTCGTCCACCAGCACGCCGACCGGCGCCTGCCAGGCGGCCCCCGACCGCACCACGACGACGCGGCGTCCGGCCTCCTGTCCGCCGGCCCCCTGTCCACCGGTGCCGTCCAGGCCGAACAGGGCGCGCAACCCCACCAGCGGCAGCAGCCGGTCGCGCACCGCCATCACGCCCAGCAGATGCGCCTTGGCCCGCGCCATGCGGGCGACCTCGCGCGGAGCCGGCAGAACCTCGCGCACCCGGTCCACCGGCAAGGCGAATTCCTGCCCGGCGACCTCGAAGACCAGCAGAGCCTGGCGATCGGGTCCGGCCGCCGCTTTCCCGGCCGCAGCCTCGCCCGCCGTCACACGTCCGAACCCACCGGTTCCCCGGTCAGTCCATTCCACCCCCGCCCGTTCAACCTCCGTGCGGTCGCCGAACTGCCGGTCGATCAGCGCGTCCAGCTTCAGGATCGTGGCCGGTCCGTCACGCAACAGGCCGTCCAGCATGACGGGATCGAGCCCGCCCTCCTCCTGCGTCACCGGATCGATGCGGTCGGGGTCGGTGCGCAGGATGCCGGCCATCGCGTCCACCCGCAGACCCACCGGCTGGCCGCGATGCCAGACCAGCACCACGCGCGTCTCCCGCGAGGCGGCCCCACCGCCCGGCCTGCCCAATGCCCAGGCAAGGTCCAGCACCGGCACCGCCTCGCCATGC
This sequence comes from Azospirillum oryzae, assembly GCF_008364795.1. GTDB lineage: Bacteria > Pseudomonadota > Alphaproteobacteria > Azospirillales > Azospirillaceae > Azospirillum > Azospirillum oryzae. The sequence continues at coordinate 28,209 of NZ_VTTM01000003.1, forward strand.
CACTGCGCCAGCCCGTCGAGGCTGGGCGGCCCCAGAGGAATGCGTACCAGTTCCGGCAGCCGGATCACCGCACGGACCGCCGCCAGCGGCAGGGCAAGGCGGAGGTCGCCGACCGCCACAGTGACGAAGGCAAGGGCGCCATCGGCCCCGGCTGTCGCCGCGCGGTCCCCGGCCATGTCCAGGGCCACGCCTCCCGCTACGCCCCCGGCCACGGCGGTCAAACCGCGCCCAGCAGGCTGTCGGCCATCGCCGCGATCTCCTCGATCGCCGACGCCAGTTCCTCGGCCCCCTTCGCCTGTTCGCGCGCGGCCTTGGCCGCTTCGGATCCGGAGAGGTTCGCGGCGGCGGTGGCGGCGGCCACCTGTTCCACACCGACGCGGGTCTCGCGCAGGGCGGCGGTGGTCTCGCTGGCGGCGTCCAGGATCTCGCGGCTGCCGGCGGTGACCACCCGCAGCTCCTGCGTGCCGGCGGTCAGGGTGACGCCGAAGGCGCGGTGGCGCGCGATCTCGGTCACCGCCGTCGCGGAGACCTCGTCCACGTCGCGGCGCACCCGCAGCATCTGGTCCTGGATGTCGCGGACGATGTCCTTCACCCGTTCCGCGCTTTCCGCGCTGTCGCCGGCCAGCTTGCGAATGTCGCCGCTGACCACGGTGAAGCCTCGGCCGAACTCCCCCGCCCGTGCCGCTTCGATGGAGCCGCTGACCGCCAGCATGCCGGTCTGGATGGCGACGGTGGCGATGGCGTCCACCACCTTGTCGATGCGCCGGCCGAGCCGCTCCAGCGCGTCCAGCCGTTCACCGGCCCGGCGGGAGGAGTCGACCGCCTCCAGCATGCCGTCCGCCAGCTTTCCGATGGTCTCACGCGTTTCGCCCAGCAGCCCTTCCATCGAGGTGCAGCGATCGACCGAATCGCTTGCCCGCCCGGCTGCCAGCGTCGCGGCGGCGTCGATCTCCGCGATCGCCGAGGCCAACTGGTGGGTGGCGGCGCTCTGCGCCTGCGCCCCGCCGGAGATCTGGCCGATGGCGGTCATGATCTGGGCGGCGCCGCGGTTGATCTCCTCGATGGCGGCCGACAGTTCCTCGGCGGCGGAGGCCAGTTCGTCGGCGGTGGCGGCGAGGTCGGCGGTGCCCTCCAGATCCTCGGCCAGTTCGGACAGCTGGCCGGCGGCGCGCTGGCTCTGGGTCAATGCCACGGCCTGCTCGCCCACGGTCCTCAGCGCCTCCTCCGCGGCGGCGGACTGCTCCTCGGCACTGGCGGCGATGGTCTCGGCCCCGCGCAGGGCCTCGCGCGCGGCCTGATCGGCCTCCACCGCGGCGCGGATGGTCTCCTGCGCGCCCTGGACGATGGTCGACATGTCCGACCGCACGCCCTCCAGCTGCTGGACGATCATGCGCCCGCGCTCCACCTCCGCCTTGGCGGTGTCGGCGGACGCGATGATGCCGGCGGCAACGGAGGCCACCGCCTCCTGGATTTCCGCGACCATCCCCTGGATGTCGTTGGCGCTGCGCTCCGACCGTTCGGCCAGCGCCTGCACCTCGTCGGCGACGACCGCGAAACCCTTGCCCACTTCCCCCGCCCGCGCCGCCTCGATGGCGGCGTTCAGCGCCAGCAGGTTGGTCTGGTCGGCGATGGCGGCGACGCTCTGCACGATGGTGCCGATCTCCTGCGCCCGGGCCTCCAGGTCGCGCACCAGCCGCACCGACGCCTCCTGCCGTTCGGCGGCGCGGACGATGCCGTCGATGGACGACAGGATCTGGCCGCTGACGTCCTTCAGCGTGGCCTGCAGCGCCTCGACCCGCAGCACCGCCTGCTCCGCCGTGCTGCGCGACCGGGTCAGAAGCTCCGACGCGCGGCCGATCATGCGCTGGGACTGCTGGGTGGCGCTGGCCGATTCCTCCGCCCCGGCGGCGATCTGCTCCATCGCCCGGCGCAGTTCCTCCGCCGCCGAGGCCGCCTGGGTGACGCCGCTCGCCAGTTCGGTGGCGGCGGCGGCGATGCCGCTGGCGGCCTGCCGGCGGCGCGAATCGGCACGCGCCCGGCGGCGTTGCGGCGCGCCCGGCGTGGCGGCCGGCGGCGCGGATTCGGTCGTGACGGTCTCGTTCCCGGCGGCGGACCGATCCGGATCGCCGGCGGCGCCGGGCTTGCTCCGGGCCGTGTGCGCCGTGTCGATCTTGGTCTTCTTGATGAGTGCCATGGTCCTTACCCGCCTTTCCAGCCGGTTGTTCTTGTTGCCGTCACGCCACCAGCCGCCCGATATAGCGGCCGAGCGTCGCCTGCAGCGCCCCGGCGGAGCCGGCGTCGAGCAGCAGGACCACCCGGCCCGCCACTGCCGCCCCGTCGCCGCCCGGCAGGGTCGTGCGCAGATCGATGTGGAACAGCACCGCGGCACCGTCAGCGGTTGGCGGCGTCCCCGAACATCCCCGCAGGATCTCCGCCGCACCGCCACGGAACACCGCCGGCAGGCCGGTTTCGACCGGCTCGCCCAACAGGTTGGCGACCAGGGCCAGCGCGCTGTTCAGCACGACGTTGCCCAGCTCCGCCAGAACCTCGTCCTCCAGCTCGGGAACCTCCTCCGCCGGCACGTCGGGCGGCAGGGCGGCGCGCACCAAGCACAGGCTGCCGGCCTGGGGGAAGACCAGCAGGGCGCAACCGGCGAACAGGCCGCCAAGCGTTTCCGATATGCCCACCAGCGGCGGCGTCAGCGCCCGGTCCAGCAGCCCGGCCACATCGGCCAGCGGCACCATTTCCACCGATGGAACCGACAGGGTGACCAGCCCGCCCAGCATGCGGCCGAGCGCCGTCGATGCCCGGCCGATGCCGATGTTGCCCAGTTCGGCCAGCGCGTCGCGCTCCAGCTCGCTCAGCATGGGGGCTGCGATCACTCCTGAGGGGCCTGGGCAGGCCGGCGCGGCGGCAGGGCGGTGGAGTTCAGGAAGCGGGCGACCTGCTCCTCCTCCAGCGGCTTGGGCATGAAGGCGGCGCCGACCGCGCGGATGCCCGACACCACCGCGTCCTGGGCGTTGGCGGTGATGATGGCGATGTGGACGTCGGGGTGGCTCTGGCGCAACTTGGCCGCGGTGTCCACGCCGTTGTCGCCGGGCATGTTGTAGTCGATGATCGCGACGTCCACCGGCGTGCCCTGCAACGTCTTGAAGAGTTCGTCGCCGTTCGCCGCCTCGACCACCGACCAGTCGGGCTTGTTGCGCAAGACCATGGCCCGCACATGCATGCGCGAAAGCTTGCTGTCGTCGACGATGATTGCAGTCTTACTCAAGATATAAGCCTTTTGGATGGAGATCGGCCGGCGAAGCCGAATTACGGGCAAGTATACAGAATGAAGATAACCACGCCAGTCCCCTTAATTGCACTCGGGATTTTGCCTGCGCGCCGCCCGACCGATTCGTGCTATCGAAATGGCCCGTTCCTTCCCTTGGCGCCCCTCGCTCATGCCGCCACCCGCTGCACCCGCCAGAGCCGTCTCCATTAGACTGGCCGCCCTCCTGCGCGAGGCGCTGGCCCACCACCGCGCCGGCGATCTGGACGGGGCGGAGCGCGCCTATCGCGCCATGCTGGCGGTCGACGGCGGGAATGCCGACGCGCTGCATCTGCTGGGTGTGCTGCATCACCAGCACGGACGGGATGCCGACGCCGTCCACCTGATCGGACAGGCCATCGCCCGGCGCCCGAAGATGGCGGAGCAGCATGCCAACCTCGGCCTCGCCCTCCATGCCCTGGGCCGGCTGGAGGAGGCGGAGGCGGAATACCGCCGGGCGCTCGCCCTGCGCGAGGCCTATGCGGAGGCGCACAACAGCCTGGGCAGCGCCCTGCAGGATCGGGGCCGGCTGGCGGAGGCCGCGCTCCACTACCGCCGCGCGCTCGATCTCGACGCCGGCTATGCAGAGGCCTGGGCCAATCTCGGCACGCTGCTGCGGGCGCAGGATGACTATGGCGAGGCGGAAACGGCGCTGCGCCACGCCCTGCGGCTCGACCCCGGCCATGCCACCGCCCTGACCAACCTCGGCGTCGTGCTGAAGGAGACCGGACGCACCGGCGAGGCCGAGGCCGCGCATCTGGAAGCGCTGCGCCTCGCCCCCGGCGATGCCGAGACGATGGTGAACCTCGCCCTGCTGCGCGAGGCGCAGGGGCGCGGCGAGGAGGCGGAGGCGCTCTATCGCAACGCTCTCGTCCATGCTCCCGGCTTCGCGCTGGCCCGCTGGAACCTCGCCCTGCGGCTGCTCGGCCGCGGCCGGCTGGCCGAGGGGTGGGACGAGTATGAGGCCCGCTTCGCCTCCCGCCGCGTGTCCGCCGGGCGCAGCATCGCCCTGCCGGTCTGGGATGGCGCGACCGGCCGGCGCCTGCTGGTCTGGCGCGAACAGGGGCTGGGCGACGAGCTAATGTTCGGCACCGCACTGCCCGACCTCGCCGCAAAGCTGGGTCCGGCGGCGCTGGTGGTGGAGGTCGATGCCCGCCTGACCGGGCTGGTCGGCCGTGCCCTGCCCGGCGTCACGGTGCGGGCGGAGACCGTCGATCCGACCGACGCCGCCACCGTTGCCGAGGCCCATCTGCCGATGGGATCGCTTCCCCGGCTGCTGCGCCCGACCCTGGCCGATTTTCCCGCCCGGCCGTCCTGGCTGGCGCCGGATCCGGCGCGCGCCATGGAATGGGCGGAGCGGCTGGCTGCATTGGGGCCGGGTTTGCGCGTCGGCATCTGTTGGGGCAGCCAGAACATGCTGGGGGAGCGCAAGGCCTCCTACACCGCGCTCGCCGACTGGGCGCCGCTGTTGGCCCTGCCCGGCCTGATCCCGGTCACCCTGCAATATGACGGGCGCGAGGCGGAGATCGCGGCGGTCGAAGCCAACCTGGACCTGCGCATCCACCGCTGGCCCGGCACCGACCTGAAAAACGATCTGGAAGGCGTCGCCGCGCTGATCGCCAACCTCGACCTCGTGGTGACGGTGGCGAGTTCGGTCGGCGAGATGGCGGGCGCGCTGGGGGTGCCGGTCTGGCGCTTCGGCCCGGCCGGCGACTGGACGGCGCTGAGCAGCGGCGTGCGGCCCTGGTTCCCATCGATGCGGCTGTGGAGCACGCGCCCCGGCGAAGGGTTGGCCGACGTTCTGGCAAGAATGTCGGCGGAGCTGCACCGGCTGGTCCCTGCCTTGCCCATTGATGAATGGCTTGCCGAAGCCCGCTCGCTTCATGAATCAGGCCACTGGCCCGAGGCGGAGAAGGCTTACCAGCGCATCCTCGACCAGGGTGGCGAGATGCCGGCGGCACTGGAGGGCTACGCGCTACTCGGCCATCAGGCCGGCCGTCCCGACATCGCCGCCACCCTGCTGAGCCGCGCCATCGCGGTGGAGCCGACCGCCGGCCGCCACAAGCGCCGCGCGCTGGCCCACCAGGAAATGGGCGCTCTGGCCGACGCCGAGGCCGACTGGCTGGCCGCCGCCACACTCGCCCCCGATGACGTCGAGGCGCTCGGCAATCTCGGCGCACTGCGCCTGTCCCGTGGCGCGGCGGCCGAGGCGGCCGAGGCGACCGACGCGGCGCGGCGTCTCGCCCCCTTCCATGCCGGGCTGTGGGCCAATGCCGGGCTGGCGCGGCAGGGGGCGGGCAACGACGGCCTGCCCTTCTTCCGGCGAGCACTCGCCCTCGATCCGGCGCTGGCGGAGGCCTGGACCGCCCTGTCGGCCGATGCCTTGCGTGACACCGACCATGCCGCCGAGGCGGAGCGTGCCGCCAGCCGGGCCTTGCGCCTGCGCCCCGGCGATCCGGCGGCGACCAGCAACATGGGACTGGCGGCCCTGGCGCTCGACCGGCCGGCCGACGCGGTGGCGCATCTGCGGCTGGCGCTCCAGGGCCGGCCGGGCGACCTCGGCACGCTCGGCAACCTCGCATTGGCGTTGGAGCGGGCGGGCGACGGCAATGCCGCCGGATTGGCTTGGTGGCGGGTGATCCTATTCGCCCCCGGCACCGGCGCCGGCTGGGCCGGGCTGGCCGATCTCCGGCAGCGGCAGGGCCGGCTCGACGCCGCGCTGAAGGGCTGGGGCCGTGCCCTGGCGCTGGAGCCGGCGCGGGCCGACTGGCGCTACAATCTCGGCAACGCCCTGCACGCCGCCGGCCGCCCTGCCGAGGCGGACGCGGCCTATCGCCGGGCGGTGGAGGACGACCCGACCCTGACGCTCGCCACCTTCAACCGCGGTTACGCGGCACTGGCGCGGGGGGAGATTGCCGAGGGCTGGGCCGGGCTGGAGGCACGCTTCGCCGCCGGGCAGGCCCTGCCCGACCGCCGCTTCCGCATTCCCGCCTGGGATGGCGGCGATCCGGCCGGAAAGACCGTTCTGGTCTGGCGCGAGCAGGGGGTGGGCGACGAGCTGATGTTCAGCGCCTGCTACGCCGACCTGATCGCGCGCGCCGGCCGGGTGGTTCTGGAATGCGAGCCGCGGCTGGTGGAGTTGTTCGCTCGGTCATTCCCACAGGCGCTGGTGCGGGCGGCGACGGACGATCCGGTGGACGCCGACTGCCACGCCCCGGCAGGGTCGCTGCCCTTGCTGCTGGGCTGGGGATTGAGCGGCTTTCCGGCGCAGGGTGGATGGCTGCGGGCGGACGGCGCGGCGGTGGAGCGGTGGCGGGGGTGGGTGGGTGGATTGAGTGGCGACGACGGCCCCCTCCCTAACCCTCCCCCGCCTTCGGCAGGAGAGGGAACTGCCGCCGCTTTGCGATCAAGCGGCGCCGCCAAGCATCCTGCCCCCTCTCCCGCCAAAGGCGGGGGAGGGATGGGGAGGGGGCAGCGGATGCAGACGCCCAACCCCGCCCTCACCATCGGCCTCTGCTGGCGCAGCGGCCTGCGCAGCACCTTGCGCGACGCCAACTACGCCCCGCTGGCCGACTGGGCGCCGATCCTCACCCTGCCCGGCCTGCGCCTGATCAATCTTCAATACGACGATTGCGAAGCCGAACTCGCCGAGGCCGAACACCGTTTCGGCATCGCCATCCACCGCCCGCCGCTCGATCTGAAGAACGACCTCGACGGCGCGGCGGCCCTGACGGCGGCGCTGGATCTGGTGATCTCCGCCGGAACGTCGGTGGCGGAGATGGCCGGCGCGCTTGGCGTGCCGGTCTGGCGGATCGGGCCGGCGGGAGACTGGACGGCGCTCGGCACCGGCTGCCGGCCCTGGTATCCGTCGATGCGGCTGTTCGGGCCGCGGCCGGGGGAAACGCTCGGCGACGCGCTCAGCGCCGCCGGGCGTGCTCTCATGGACCTCAGAAGGCCGGCCCTTAGAAAGCGGGAACCACGGCGTTCTTGAACTTGGTGAGGATGAATTCCTTCACCTCCGGGCTGTTGTAGGCCTTCACCAGCTTGGCGACCCAGGGCTTGTCCTTGTCGGCCTTGCGCACGGCGATGACGTTGGCATAGGGGCTGTCCGCCGCCTCGCGGGCGATTGCGTCCTTGACCGGGTCGATGCCGGCCTCCAACGCGAAGTTGGTGTTGATGGCGGCGACGGTCACGTCATCCAGCGAGCGCGGCAGCTGGGCGGCGTCCAGTTCGACGATCTCCAGCTTCTTCGGGTTCTCGACGATGTCGATCGGCGAGGCCTTCAGATTGCCGCCGTCCTTCAGCTTGATCAGCCCCTTGGCCTGCAGCAGCAGCAGGACGCGGCCGCCGTTGGTCGGGTCGTTGGGGATGGCGACCTTGGCGCCCGACGGCAGCTCGTCCAGGCTCTTGACCTTCTTGGAATAGATGCCGATCGGGTAGACCACCGTCTTGCCGACGCTGACCAGATCGAAGCCGCGGTCCTTCACCTGGTTGTCCAGATAGGGCTGGTGCTGGAAGCTGTTGGCGTCCAGGTCGCCGCCGGCCAGCGCCTGGTTCGGGATGACGTAGTCGGTGAACTCGATGATCTGGATGTCCAGCCCGTCCTTGGCGGCGATGGGCTTCACCGCCTCCAGGATCTGGGCGTGCGGACCGGCGGTGACGCCGACCTTGATGGTCTCGGCAGAAGCACCGAAGGCAACGGCCAGGGTGGCGGCGCCGGCCAACAGGGAAGCCAGCGAACGGAAGCGCAGCATCTCGAACACTCCTCGAGTTTTTTGGGTCAGGATTTCAGATTGCGTTTGTTGACGCGGCGGGCGATCCAGTCGCCCGTCGATTGAACGATCTGCACCAGCACGATCAGCACGATCACCACCGCCAGCATCACCTCCGGCAGGAAGCGCTGATAGCCGTAGCGGATTCCGAGGTCGCCAAGCCCGCCGCCGCCGACCGCGCCCACCATGGCCGAATAGCCGACGAGGCTGACCGCTGACAGGGTCAGGCCGGCGACGATGCCCGGCAGGGCTTCAGGCAGCAGAACCTTGCGGATGATCTGGAACGGCGTAGCGCCCATCGCCTGCGCCGCCTCGACCAGCCCGCGGTCGACCTCGCGCACCGCATTCTCCACCACACGGGCGATGAAGGGGGCGGCGGCGACGGTCAGCGGCACGATGGCGGCATTGGTGCCGATGGAAGTGCCGGCGATCAGCCGGGTGAAGGGGATGATCGCCACCACCAGAATGATGAAGGGGGTGGAGCGGGTCATGTTGACCACCGCCCCCATCACCTTGTTGAAGGCGAAGTTCTGCAGCAGCTCGCCCCGGCCGGTGACGGCCAGCATCACGCCGATGGGCAGGCCGATCAGCGTCCCGATGGCGCCCGACACCGCCACCATGTGCAGCGTGTCGAGCAGCCCCTTGATCAGCAGGTCAATGATTTGCGGGGAGAGCATGGCCCAACACCTCGACACCCAGATTGTTCTCTTTGACCAGAGCCATGGCGGCATCGACCTTGGCCTGATCGCCCAGCGCCTCCACCACCAGCGTGCCGAAGGGCGCGCCCTGGATCTCGTCGATCTGGCCGTGCCAGATGTTCAGGTCCAGGTCCAGATGGCGGCTGATGGCGCTGATGACCGGGGTGGTCGCCTTCTCGCCGGTGAAGGTGATGCGCAGCACCGGATTGCTGCCGGGACCGGGTTGGGGCGATAGCCGGCCGCGCAGGCTGTCGGGGATGCCGCGGTTGATGACGGGATCGACGAAGCTGCGTGTGGTCGGGTGCCTGGGATGGGCGAAGATGTCGAAGACCGGCCCCTGTTCGATCACCCGGCCGCCTTCCATCACCGCCACCTTGTGACAGATCTCCTTGATGACGGCGATCTCGTGGGTGATCAGCACGATGGTCAGCCCCAGCCGCCGGTTGATGTCGGCCAGCAGATGCAGGATCTGCGTCGTCGTCTCCGGATCGAGGGCGGAGGTCGCCTCGTCCGACAGCAGCACCTTCGGCTTGCTGGCAAGCGCGCGGGCGATGCCGACACGCTGCTTCTGCCCGCCCGACAGCTCCGCCGGGTAGCGGTCGCGCTTGTCGGCCAGCCCGACGAGGTCGAGCAGCGGCTCCACCGTCCGACGGATCTCCGCCTTCGGCGTACCGGCCAGTTCCAGCGGCAGCGCCACATTGTCGAAGACGGTGCGCGAGGACAATAGGTTGAAGTGCTGGAAGATCATGCCGATGGAATGGCGGGCCCGGCGCAGTTCCGCCGCCGACAGGGCGGTCATCTCCACCCCGTCCACCATCACGCTGCCCGAACTCGGGCTTTCCAGCAGGTTGACTGTGCGCAGCAGCGTCGATTTCCCGGCGCCCGACCGGCCGATGATCCCGAAGACCTCGCCGCGTCCGATGGAAAGGTCGATGTCCGCCAGCGCATGGACCGGAGCCCCGCCGCCACGTGCGGCATAAGTCTTGTGAATGTTTGTTAGCGTTATCATCATTTATTCGGCAAAAGGGGACGTCCTGCGTCCCCCCAGCCCCCTCACCAAGTCGGAATGATGGAACCGTTGAAGCGCGTTTCGATAAACTGCCGCACTTCGGGCGAACGATACAGCGCAATGAAGCGCTTGATCGTCGGGTCTTCCATGCGATCCTTGCGGACCGCCCAGACCAGGCTCCACTTGGACTGGTCATCCTCCAGCACCAGCGCCTTCTTCGGCTCCAGCCCGGCCAGCACGGCATAGTTGAGGGTGATGACCGACGCATCCACGTCGTCGAGCGAGCGCGGCAGCTGGGCGGCGTCCAGTTCCACCAGCTTGATGCCCTTCGGGTTGACGATGTCGGCGATGGTGGTGTTCAGCCCGGCCCCCTCCTTCAGCCCGATCACGCCGGCCTTGGCCAGCAGGAACAGGGCGCGGGCGCCGTTGGTGGGGTCGTTGGGGATCGACACCGACGCACCTGGTTTCAGGTCGGCCAGCGCTTTCACCTTGCTGCTGTAGACGCCCATCGGCACCACGACGCTCTTGGCGACGGAGACGATGTCGTAGCCGCGCTGCTTCACCTGATTGTCCAGGAAGGGCTGATGCTGGAAGTTGTTGGCGTCGATGTCGCCGGCCTGGAGCGCCGCATTCGGCATGTTCCAGTCGGTGAACTCGATCACCTGCGCCTCGATGCCCTCCTTGACGGCCAGCTTGGCGGTGAATTCCAGGATCTCGCCATAGGGACCGGCCGACACGCCGAGCTTCAGCGGAGCGGCAAGGGCGGAGATTGGGGCGGAGGTTGCGGCGGTCAACAGGCCGGCGGCGACGGCCACCGACATCAGGATGCGCTTCATCGGGTCTTTCCTCGGGGTTTCTGGCAGCGGGTTTTTTTTGATGGAGCGTCAGCGGCGGCGGGTGTCGGGCAGCCGGCTGTAATGCTGGTGGGCGGCGCGCTGGGCCTGTCCGACATTGCGGAAGACACGGCGGTCGAGATCGCGGAAAGCCCAATCGGAAACGAAGAAAGTGAAGCCGCCGCGTTCGGCGACGACGATGCCGGCGGAGCGGCCCTGGACTTCGATGGCGTAGGCATTGGCGTGGGTCATGGCGAAGGACTCCCCCGGAATATGGGTCCGTTGCGCGGCTGGCCCTCGACGATCGCGGGGCGGGCGGCGCACGTGCTTTCAGGACTGGCGGATGTGCGGGATGGGCACTGTGTCTTGGGGCCGCGAGATCAGCGGCAACACAGGCCCGGGCGCATCATGCAGGCCGGGAAAGCGGTCCGAAGCACGGATGGGGGAGCGGAAACTCGCGAGGTCATTCCGGTCTCTCCTTCTTGAAGAGGTCCACGACCGGTATCGTGGCGCTTTAGCGTTTGGTGACGCGGCGCAAGCTGCAGGGTTCAAATTGCCGCGGGAGGCCCCGGCGGGGCGTCCATGAACATTTCTCTACCCCTTCCATGGAGTATGGTCAACCATAATTCTGAGCATTGTGTGAAATATCTGAATTCGCAAATTTATGCTGTTGAATTGATGCGGCGCGACAGCGACAGGTGACGGGCGCGTGGAATGTGCTATCTATCGCGTCGATGGTTCATCCGGGGCATGCACATCGCCCCGGCGAGCGATGCGAGGAGAGTGTTTTGTCCGCCGATCCCAGCGCCCAAGGGGTGACTGCCGCCGCGATGACGGCCACACCGGTTGACGACCAGCTGGTGCTGGCCCTGCCCAAGGGCCGTATCCTGAAGGAGCTGCGCCCGCTGCTGTCCCATGCCGGCATCCATCCGGAGCCGGCCTTCGACGACGACAAGAGCCGGCTTCTGCGCTTCGCCACCAATGTGCCGAACCTCAGCATCATCCGCGTCCGCTCCTTCGACGTGGCGACCTTCGTCGCCTTCGGCGCCGCCCATCTGGGCGTGGCGGGCAATGACGTGCTGATGGAGTTCGACTATCCGGAGATCTACGCCCCGCTCGACCTCGGCATCGGCGCCTGCCGCCTGTCGGTCGCCGAACCGGTGGAGATGATGGAGGGCGACGATCCGTCGCGCTGGAGCCATGTGCGCGTCGCCACCAAATATCCGGAGGTGACCAAGCGTCACTTCGCCGCGCGCGGCGTCCAGGCCGAATGCGTCAAGCTGAACGGCGCGATGGAACTGGCGCCGACGCTGGGCCTGTGCCGCCGCATCGTCGATCTGGTCTCCACCGGTTCTACGCTGAAGGCCAACGGGCTGGTGGAGGTGGAGCATATCGCCGACGTCACCTCGCGGCTGATCGTCAACCGCGCGGCCTTCAAGACGCGGACGGCCGAGATTTCTCAGTGGATCGACAAGTTCCGGGAGGCGGTGAATGCCCGTCAGGCTTGATATTCGCGACGCGGACTTCGCAGCCGGGTTCGAGGCGCTGCTGCATGCCAAGCGCGAGGCCAGCGAGGATGTCCAGACGCTGGTCGCCGGGGTGATCGATCAGGTGCGCACGCGCGGCGACGCCGCCCTGATCGACTACACCGCCCGCTGGGACCGCCAGACCCTGACGGCGGAGACCCTGCGCATCGGCCAGGACGAGATCGACGCCGCCACCGCCAAATGCTCGGCCGAGACGTTGGAGGCGCTGGACCTCGCCGCCGCGCGGATCGAGGAATTCCACCGCCGTCAGATCCCGGAGGTCACCGACTATCGCGACGCTGCCGGCGTGCGGCTGGGCGCCCGCTGGACGGCGGTCGGCGCCGTCGGCCTCTATGTGCCGGGCGGCACCGCCTCCTACCCGTCTTCGGTGCTGATGAACGCCCTGCCGGCCAAGGTCGCCGGCGTGGAGCGCGTCGTCATGGTGGTGCCGACGCCGGACGGGGCGATCAACCCGCTGGTGCTGGCCGCTGCCAAGCGCTGCGGCATCGACGAGATCTACCGCATCGGCGGCGCCCAGGCGGTCGCGGCGCTGGCCCACGGCACGGCGACGATCCGGCCGGTCGACAAGATCGTCGGCCCCGGCAACGCCTTCGTCGCCGCCGCCAAGCGGCAGGTCTACGGCCTCGTCGGCATCGACAGCATCGCCGGCCCGTCGGAAATCCTGGTGGTGGCCGATGGCAGGAACGATCCGGCCTGGATCGCCATGGACCTGCTGTCGCAGGCGGAGCATGACACCTCGGCCCAGTCGATCCTGATCACCGACGACGCCGCCTTCGCCGACGCGGTCGCGGCGGCGGTGGACCGGCACCTGGAAACGCTGCCGCGTACGGCGATCGCCGGCGAAAGCTGGCGGGAGCATGGCGCCATCGTCCTGGTCGGCGACCTGACGGCGGATTCGCCGGCCCTGGTCGACCGGCTGGCGCCGGAGCATCTGGAACTGGCGGTGGAGGATCCGGACGCACTGGCGGCGAAGATCCGCAATGCCGGCGCCATCTTCCTCGGCCGCTACACGCCGGAGGCCATCGGCGATTACGTCGCAGGTCCCAACCACGTGCTGCCGACGGCGCGCAGCGCCCGCTTCTCGTCCGGCCTCAACGTGCTGGACTTCATGAAGCGGACGACCTTCGTCGCCTGCGACGCCGACAGCCTGCGGGCCATCGGTCCGGCGGCGGTGACGCTGGCGATGGCCGAGGGGCTGGAGGCGCACGCGCGCTCCGTCGCCCAGCGGCTGCCAGACTACAAAGAATAAGTTCTATAAAGATTGAAAAAGCGGGGAGGCGGGGCGTGACGACGGCGAAGAGCAAGCGGCGCATCACCCATGTGACGCTCGACGAGCGGAGTGTCGTCCGCCACAAGCCGGAGGTCGAGCATGAGCGCGCCGTCGCCATCTTCGACCTGCTGGAGGACAACGAGTTCTGCCCCTGCGACTTCGCGGAGGACGGGCCGTACCACCTGCACCTGTCGATCGAGGACAACCGGCTGGTCTTCGACATCCGGCGCGAAGACGACAGCGTGCTCGACCGGCTGATGCTGCCGATCACCGGATTCCGCTCGATCGTGCGGGACTATTTCCTGATCTGCGAGAGCTATTACGCCGCCATCAAGCGGTCGACGCCCTCGCAGATCGAGGCCATCGACATGGGCCGCCGCGGCCTGCACAACGAGGGGTCCGAGATGCTGCGCGAACGTCTGGCCGGCAAGGTGGAAATGGACCTGCAGACCGCGCGCCGGCTGTTCACGCTGATCTGCGTCCTGCACATTCGCGGCTGACGGGCACGGGCGGCGCATGGCCATGGCGGCGACCCCGGTCCTCACCCCTCTGCCGGTCACGAGCGTATTATTCGCCTGTACCTACAACATGATCCGTTCGCCGATGGCGGCGGCGATGATGCGCCATTACCACGGCACCCGCGTCTATGTGGATTCGGTCGGCGTCCGCGAGGGCGACGAGGTCGATCCCTTCGCCGTCGCGGTGATGGAGGAGATCGGCATCGACCTGTCCAAGCACCGCTGCCGCACCTTCGAGGATCTGGAAGACACCAACTTCGACCTGATCGTCTCGCTGTCGCCGGAGGCGCAGCACCGCGCCATCGAGATGACGCGCACCATGGCCTGCGACGTGGAGTTCTGGAACACCTTCGACCCCACCCTGGTCGACGGCACCCGCGACGCCATGCTGGAAGCCTACCGGCAGGTCCGCGACGGCCTGCTGGCCAAGGTGAAGCAGCGCTTCCCCCTGACCCGCGGCCCGACTGTCTGAGGGGCCGGCGGCCCGGCGGTCTGAGGGCCCGGTGGTCTAACGTCCGGCCCGCGCCGGCCGCGTCGCCTTCTTCTGCCGCCAGCGCACCACCCCGGTCGCCAGAAGCAGGGCCGGCAGCAGCCCCGCGACCGCCACGAGGATGCGGCAGCACAGGCCGAAGCACTCGCCGTTGTGCAGCGGATGCTGCCAGCCGAAAAAGGCGTCGCCGGCGGTCCAGCGGGTGGGGTCGCGCAGGTCAAGGATGGTGCCGTCGCCGCCATTCACCCAGACGCTGGTCTTGGGAAAGCGCCAGCCGGGCTCGCCGGCCTGGAACAAGCGGATGTGATAGGCGCCGCCGCCCTGCCCCGGCACCTCGACCCAGCGCGGTTCGGCCTGGGGGAAGCGGGCCAGCGCCGCGGCCAGGGCGGCATCGGCACCGACCGCCGTACCGCCCTGTGCCGGCGCGATGGCCGGTGCCGCGGTCACGGGGGACAGCCGCTCCACCACCGGCTTCACCCACTCCGGCTGCTCCATGACGACCCCCGTCACGATCAGGGGCAGCAGGACGACGAGGCCGTAGACCCCCGCCAGCACATGGATGTCGAACACCTGCCGGACGAAGCCAGAGCGCAGGCGCGGCCGCAAGGCCCGTCCCCATTTCCCGGCCGCCGGCCACCACAGATAGACCCCGCTGGCGAGGACCAGCAGGCTGCCGATGCCGCCCAGCGTCAGCACCGTCCGGCCGCTGTCGCCGGCCAGCAGCAGGTAATGCAGGTCGTAGACCCAGGTCATCGCCGTCCGGCCCCAGAAACGGGAGGACAGCACCTCGCCGCTGTACGGACTCACCGCCACCATCAGCGGTGCGAAGGATTTGCCCGCCGTCTCCTGCGGTTTCATGTAGCGGGCCATGATCGGATGGTCCGGCCCATGCGGAATCTCCAGCCGCCAGCCGCCGCTGCGCGTGGGATGGGCCTCGCGCAGCGCCTGAACCACCCGGTCCAGCGGCAACGCTTCACCATGTCCCGCGGGCACCACCAGTTCGGGCGTCAGCACCCGGTCGATGTCCACGTAGAAGACCAGCAGGCTGCCCGTCAGCGCGGTCAGCGCCAACAGCGCCCCCACGGCCAGCCCCAGCGTCAGGTGCAGCATCAGCACGGCGCGGCGCACCCGCTGCCGCGAAACGCCGAGAAAGATGCCGATTCCCCAGCCGCCCGGCCGCGTAGGCTTGATCCTGTGATCGCATTCGCTGTGCATCTGGCGGGGCTCCTGGCGGATGGTCGGCATGGTGGCAGAACCATCCCGGATCCCCGTTCCGCCGGCCTTGACGGCCGTCAAATCCTCCGCAACACCGCACACGGCATGGTCGGTAATAATTTTGGCATTCTGCAACTTTTTGCGCCGCGGGCAGTTCACATTGCATCCCCGCCAATGTTATTGAGCTGTGTCATCGCAACGCGTCGCGTGCCGCCCTAGGCTCGGGAGCGTCGACGAATTTTCGCGCGGAGAGCCGTCCATCCATGCCCGCCGGTCTGATGCCCCGCCTTCTCCGCGCCTTCAGCCCGCGCAGCCTGCGCGCGCGCCTGATGGGCGTGGTGCTGGCCTCGCTGGCGCTGCCGCTGGTTGGCGCGCTCTATCTCGCCGACCAGCAGCTCGACGACCATATCGGCGCCGCGCGCGAATTGGCCCTGCATCTGGCCGACGACGGGGTGCAGCGCCAGCATGACCTGATCGGCGAGGCGCGCAACCTGCTGGGCGTGCTGTCGCTGGTGCCGGCGATCCGCAACGCCACGCCGACCGACACCGACGCCTGCGTCGCCACCCTGGCGCCGATGCCGCGCCAGCACCGCTGGACCACCGGCGTCTGGCTGACCGACGCCGACGGCAACATCATCTGCGACACCACCGGCCCTGGCGCCGGCATCTCGCTGCGCGAACGCGAATATTTCCAGCGCGTCCTCGACACCAAAAGCTGGGTGGTCAGCGATTTCATCATCGGCAAGCGCTCGCTGAAGCCGCTGATCATCGTCGCCAGCCCGATCATCGAGAATGGCCGGATCGTCCGCGTGATGGGCGTCGCCGTCGACCTGACCTGGCTGACCGATCTGGTGAAGGTGCTGAAGCAGCCCGACGCCCGCGTGATGGTGCTGGACCACAACGGCGTGATCGTCGCCCGCCAGCCCGATCCGGAAGGCTGGCTGAACCGCAATGTCGGCCAGTTGCCGCATGTCCAGCAGATGCTGAAGGAGCGGGACGGCTTCCTGGATTCCGAAAGCGCCGACGGGCGCGACCGGCTGTGGGCCTTCCGTCATTCCGACGAGACCGACACGATCTTCGCCGTCGGCATGCCGACCAGCCCGATCATCGCGGAGGCGCGGCGCGACCTGTGGCAGAGCCTGGGGCTGCTGGGCATCGCGGCGCTGGTCAGCGTGACCGCGCTGTGGGTCCTGCTGCGCGCCTCCGTCCTGCGCTGGGTTTGGGAATTGGGCAGCGCGGCCACCCGGATCGGCGACGGCGGCGGCGGCACCGTGATCGAGGCGGACCGGGCGCCGCATGAATTCCGCGTCGTCTCCCACGCCTTCAACAACATGTCGCGCCGCCTGAAACAGCGCGAGCAGGAGTTGCGCTCCGCCATGGAGGAGGCGCGGGCCGGCAGCCGCGCCAAGGAGGAATTCCTCGCCACCATGAGCCACGAGATCCGCACGCCGATGAACGGCGTGATCGGATTCGCGGAGATGCTGCTGGAAACCCCGCTGACGGCCGAACAGCGGCGCTACGCCTCGCAGGTGCGCGATGCCGGACGGTCGCTGCTGACCGTCATCAACGACGTGCTCGACCTGTCGAAGCTGGAGGCCGGGCGGCTCGATCTGGTCAGCGTGCCCTTCCGGCTGGACGATCTCGCCGACCGCTGCGTCGCCATCGTCCGTCTGGCCGCCGAACAGAAGGGGCTGGAGCTGCAGACCAGCATTTCCGCCACCGCCCGCGGCTTCGTCATGGGCGACCCCGACCGGCTGCGCCAGATCCTGCTGAACCTGCTGAGCAACGCGGTGAAGTTCACCGACCGCGGCTCGGTCCGGCTGACGGTGAAGGCGATCGAGGATGACGGCGGCAAGGCGGGCGGCAAGCCCGGCGGCGGCCGCATCTGCACCTTCACCGTCACCGACACCGGGATCGGCATCGCGCCCGAACGGCAGCGCGACCTGTTCCAGCGCTTCACCCAGTTGGAGCGCGGGCGCGGCGGCACCGGCCTGGGGCTGGCCATCTGCCGCCGGCTGGTGGAGCTGATGGGCGGCGAGATCGGCATGGAAAGCCAGCCCGGCAGCGGCAGCACCTTCTGGTTCTCGCTGCCGCTGCTGCCCGCCGGGAGCGCCGCGGTCCAGCGCGACGGCTCCCCCCTTGCCGGAAGCGAGCCCGGCAGCCCCGGCGCCCGCATCCTGCTGGCCGAGGATCTGGCGATGAACCGCGATCTGGCGGTGACCATGCTGACCAAGGCCGGCCACCATGTCGATGCCGTGGACGACGGCGCCGCCGCGGTCGCCGCGGTGCAGGAACAGACCTACGACCTCGTGCTGATGGACGTGCAGATGCCGGTGATGGACGGGCTGGAGGCCACCCGCCGCATCCGTGCCCTGCCCGGCCCGGTGGGCCGCATCCCGATCCTGGCCCTGTCGGCCGGCGTCCTGCAGGTGGAGGTCGAACGCTGCCTGCAGGCGGGCATGAACGCCCATCTGGCCAAGCCGCTGGAGAAGACCAAGCTGCTGGCCGCGATCGGCCGCTGGGTTCACGTCGGGCACATGCACAACGAATCGCCCGAGGATGGACAGGATGGGCCCCCGCGTCCGCAGTTGATCGCACACAGCTGACGAGTCGGTGCTATAGTGGCTGCACCCCTCCCGGCAGGCTCGGCCGGTCTGCAGCGAAGTGTGTACCATGAAGGTTGCGCAGCCCCCTCTCGCCCCCGTTCCGGAGCGCAAGCCCGATAGTCCCCCGTCGCTGGCCGATGGCGCCGGCGGCGAGTCGTCCTTCCGTGATGCGCTGGTCCAGACCAACCGGCCCGGCAGAGCCGCCTTGCCCGTCGGCCGCCCCGCCAACGGCCTGCTCCAGGACGGCCAGAAGGCGCCGCCCCTGCCGTCCGCCAAGCCGCCGGCCCCGATCCTGCTGGCCGACGGCACCCAGGTCCCGTTTCCGGCGGCCAAGCCGGTCACGCCCATCCGTCTGGCCGACGGCACAGCGGTACCGCTCCCGACCGTCAAGCCGGAGGCGCCGGTCCTGCTGGCGGACTCCGCGCCGGCGGACGGCGAGGCCGCTCCACCACGCGCGCCCCTGCCCGGGCTGAAGCCGGCGGTGCCGGCCCCGGCGCAGGGTCCGACCCCAAGTTCGAAGAAGGTGGCGGAGACGGTCAAGGCGGTGAACTCCGATGATCCGACCGCCACGCGGGTGCTGATCGCTTCGCAGCAGGTCGCCGGCCTGTCGGGCCACAGCTTCACCGCGATCCTCGCCCAGGCCACCCAGGAAAGCGGGCTGGACCCCGGCGCCAGGAACAGCCGCAGTTCCGCCGCCGGCCCGTTCCAGTTCCTCGAATCGACATGGCTCGACCTGTTCCGCCGCCATGGTGCCGCCTATGGCCAGGGTGAGTTGGCCTCGCACATCCAGGTCCGCAACGGCGTGTCCAGCGTCAAGGATCCGGCGATCCGCCGCCAGATCCTGGAACTGCGTCACGACGTCGACCTGTCGGCCGGCATGGCCGCCCGCTATCTGGCCGAAGGGCGCGAGGCGCTGGAGAACCGGCTGGGCCGTCCCGCCAGCGAATCGGAGAGCCGCATGGCCTATGTTCTGGGCTCCGGCGGGGCGGCGAAGCTGATTCGCGCCGCCGAATCGAGCCCCGGCGCCGTCGCCGCCGACCTGTTGCCCAGCGCGGCGAAGGCGAATCACAACCTGTTCCACGACCGCTCCACCGGCCGTGCCCTTACCGCGGCGGAAACGGTGAGCCGGCTGACCCGCCGCATGGAGATCGACCAGCGCGAGATGTTCGCGGCGATCGGCAAGGCGCTGGAACAGCCGCGCCGCCTGGAAGAAGGCGGTGCATCGCCGCTCAACCCCTATCAGTCGGTCTGACGCGGCAGGGGTTACAGGGTATTTTCGCCACACAACGCGGGGCTGCCCCGCGCGGATGGCTGCGGCCGAACGCATCGGCGGTGGGAATCCCCCTTGACCCGGCGGCCTTGGAAGGTCAGTTATTGCCGCGAAACTTTTAGGACGGACATAAGGGCCTATGGCAAAGGAAGATCTGATCGAGTTTTCCGGGACCGTCGTCGAATTGCTTCCGAACGCGATGTTCCGGGTGAAGCTCGACAACGATCACGAGGTTCTGGCGCACACCTCCGGCAAGATGCGTAAGAACCGGATTCGCGTCCTGGCGGGCGACCGCGTCAATGTGGAAATGACGCCGTACGACCTGACCAAGGGCCGCATCACCTTCCGGTTCAAGTAGCATCCTTGCTGCATCGCGGTTCCCCGTGACGATCCCGTCCAAGGCGCCCCGGCTGGTGCTGGCTTCGGCCTCGCCCCGCCGGCTCGACCTTTTGCGCCAGATCGGCATCGTGCCCGACGCCGTCGATCCCGCCGATCTCGACGAAACGCCGCAGCGCGACGAACTCCCGCCCCAGCACGCCCTGCGTCTGGCGGCGGAGAAGGCGTCGTGCGTCGCCGCGCGCCACCCCGATTCTTGGATTCTCGCCGCCGACACCGTGGTCGCCTGTGGCCGCCGCATCCTGCCCAAGGCCGAACGGGAGGAGGAGGCGCGACGCTGCCTGTCCCTGCTGTCCGGCCGCCGGCACCGGGTGATCGGCGGTATCGTCCTGCTGATTCCAGGGACGGAAGGCCATCGCCGAATCGACCGGCTGGTCCGCACCGACGTCACCTTCAAGGTGCTCGACCGGGCGGAAACCGACGCCTACATCGCGTCCGGCGAATGGAAGGGCAAGGCCGGCGGCTATGCCATCCAGGGCCGGGCGGGGGCGCTGGTGCGCTGGATCGGCGGCTCCTACAGCAACGTCGTCGGGCTGTCCCTGCACGAGGTCGCCGGCATGCTGCACGGCGCCGGCTTCCCGCTTCCTCCCCCGACACCTCCCGCGCCATGAGCAGGCTTGAGCTGCTGGTCGACCGCGACGGCCCGCTGACGCGGGCGGCGGTGCTGGCCGACGGCCGCCTGACCGACCTGCACATCGACCACGCCGACCGCCCGTCGCTGCTAGGCGCCATCATCCTGGGCCGGGTGGAGCGCATCGCCACCGGCCTGAACGGCGCATTCGTCGATTTGGGAAATAGCTTGGGGGGCGGCCTGTCCGGCCTGCTGCCGGCCGCCGACGTGCGCCGTCCCGTCCTCGACGACGATTCCCCGCAACCGCGCTCCAATCGTCCGGGCGCCAAGCCGGCCCCCATCGGCGCGCTGCTGCGCACCGGCCAGCCGGTGATTGTGCAGGTGAAGGCCGACGCAGTCGGGTCGAAGGGTCCGTCGCTGACGATGGACATCACCCTGCCCGGCCGTTTCCTGGTGCACGCGCCGCTCGGCCGCGACATCGCCGTGTCGAAGCGCCTCGGCACCGGTCCGGAGCGTGCCGCGCTGGCCCGCCGCATCGAACAGCTCGCCACCGGCGCCGGCTGGATCGTGCGAGCCGGCGCCGCCCAGGTCGCCGATGACCTTCTGGCCGCCGAATCGGAAGCGCTGCACCTGCAATGGCGCGCCATCCGCGACGACGCCCGCGCTGGCTCCGCCCCGCGCCTGCTGCATCCCGGCCCCGACGCCCCCACCCGCGCCCTGATCGAACAGGGGGCTGCCGCCCCCGCCGCCATCCTGGTCGACGACCCGGCGCCGGCCGGTCAAATCAAGATGGGCGACGGGCCGCTGCTGTCGGCCTTGCGCGACTGGTGCGACCGCCACGCCCCCGACCTGCTGCCGCGCCTGAGCGCTCATACAGACGCCCATGGGGACGCCCAGCGCCTGTTCGACCTGCGCGACCTCGACTCCGCGATTGCGGAACTTCTCGACGTCCGGGTGCCGCTGCCGCTCGGCGGTTCGCTGGTGATCGAGCGGACGGAGGCGCTGACGGTGGTCGACGTGAATGCCGGGGAGCGCGGCAACCCACTGGACGTCAACCTCGACGCCGCGGCGGAGATCGCCCGCCAGCTTCGCCTGCGCAATATCGGCGGCATCGTGGTGGTGGATTTCGTCAACATGCGCAGCCGCGGCGATGCCGAGCGTGTGTTGGCCGCACTGTCGCAGGCGGTGGAAAGCGACCCGGTGCAGACCCAAGTTTACGGCATGTCCAAACTGGGCCTGGTCGAACTGACCCGCGCCCGCCGCGGCACGCCGCTGGCAGCCCTGCTGCGGCCCTGACCGCTGTTATCCGTTACGGAGGCCATCCTTG
Source organism: Azospirillum oryzae (assembly GCF_008364795.1). Taxonomy (GTDB): domain Bacteria; phylum Pseudomonadota; class Alphaproteobacteria; order Azospirillales; family Azospirillaceae; genus Azospirillum; species Azospirillum oryzae. The sequence goes on from NZ_VTTM01000003.1 coordinate 50,044, forward strand.
TCCGATCCCCAAACCCCCGGCGCTCCGCAGCGCTCCCAAGCCCATGGCCAGCCTCATGCCGGCGCCAAGGCGGGCACCAACTGCCCGATCTGCGGCCGCCCGACCGAACCGGCCACCCGCCCCTTCTGTTCCAAGCGTTGCGCCGACGTGGATTTGTCGCGCTGGCTGGGCGGCGTCTACCGCATCGAGAGCCCGGAAACCCCTGCCGCGCCCGGCGGATCCGACCCCGATGAGGAACTGTGAGACGGGTCTAAATTTTTTTGAATTTTCCTCTGGACAGCCCGTCCGAACCCCTCTAAAAAGCGCCCCACACGACGCGCCGCACCGACCGAAACGGTCACCCACCAAGCGGCGCCGAGATGCCCAGGTAGCTCAGTTGGTAGAGCAGGGGACTGAAAATCCCCGTGTCGGCGGTTCGACTCCGTCCCTGGGCACCATCCTCCCTCCTTTAAAATCAGCGGGTTGGATGGTGCGGTTAGGCAAGCCCTTCTAACCAATAATCCAAAGATTAATAAATTTAATCGCGATGAAAATATTGTATGCTGAACACATGCATTAAACTTAATTCGCACGTGTGTTAAGAAGCAAGGCGGATGGCACTTTAATACATCTGCCCCGCTACTTAAAGAAATTACCCTTATCAATCTTTACGGGTGCTATCTGGAGTGCGCGTAATTGGCACCCAAGTTCTCCCCGGCTGAGTGGTGGGAGGCAAACGAGTATTATCAGGCACGGTAGCATAGTTATCTTTTGGCCCACCGCGCGGACCGACTTCCTGATAAATGCCTCCATTCTTGCCGCTGTTTGAGCCCGGGGGAAGTTTAGTCATTTAATTCTCCTGGAATAAGAAAAATCACGGCAAACGTGGCCGCAATGACCAGATAGAAAGTAGTGGTTATGACGTCAATGGTGTACCCCTAAATTTTTTTAGGTTGCGATCCTGCACACCGTCAGAGCTGATAAAACCTCATACCAACGTATGCTTTTAACCATATTTCAGAATATGCTCGTTATATGTAAGCGAACGATTTCATAGTTACCTCAGACACACCTTATCTGCCAATAGTGCTTTAAGCTGATCTATACTTCAGCAAATTAAATAATTTCATTTGCTTATGATTTATAATAAGCCTTTGTATTCTTCAGTCAATTTGCCGCCGATATGTGGTTTCACCTTACAAGGTGCGTGAGGTAGCCTACTCTCACCACCCCATTCTTCCGATCCCCGGCAGTTTCACTGCAAGGTCCAGCGGGTCGATGCCGATGGTCAGCCCCAGCAGGTTGACCTCCAGCCCCTCCTCCCACGCCAGCAGCAGGCCGGCGACGCCGAACAGGCTGATCTGCCAGCCGGTGCCGCTCGGCGCCCGCGCGAACACGCCACGGCCCAGGTAATCCTTGCCCAGCGCGGTCGCCGGCAGGTCGAGCCGCAGTTCCGGTACGGCGCGGGCGACCCAGGCGGCGAAGGTGTTGCTGTTGGGGCCGGGCCAGACGCGATATTCGCCGGCATGGGGATAGCTGGCGGCGGCCTTGGCGATCTTGGGGATGGCGGCTGCGGCGGCAGGGCCGCGCAACTCGCCGAGCAAGGAGGGTTGGGCGCCGAACCAGCGGCCGTCGGGGTCGCGGTTGCTGACGGAGACCACCGACAGGCCGCGATAGGCGCGCCAGCCGATCACCTCGTAGACCGTATAGCTGCGGGCGCCGGCCGGCTTCACCGCGAACCACGGATGGACGCCGAAGGCGCCGCGCCAGGACAGGACACGGGCGGCATAGACCTGGACCACCGCCTCCGGCGTCGCCGCCGCGTCGGGGGCAAGGCCCACCGGGCTGCGGTCGATGCGGCTCCAGTCGACAGCCGTCGGCACCGCGCCGGAGGCAAGCAGGAACACCGGCCCGGCCAGCAGCAGGACCAGCGTCAACAGAAATGCCAGCAACACCCTCACGGCCCTCGCGCCCTATTACCGCCCGCCCTCCATGTAGTCATTGCGACGGCGGATTTCCGGTGACAGCGGAGGGACACAGCGCGGAAGACGCCGCTCAGATGCTGTAATCGCCCTGTTGCAGGCTCTGGTCCATGGTCAGGGCCGGCGCCGGCTCGTCGCGGCACCAGCCGACGACCTTGGCGGGCACGCCGGCTACGGTGGCGCAGCCGGGAACGTCCTTCAGCACGACGCTGCCGGCGCCGACCTTGGCATGGGCGCCGATGGTGATGTTGCCCAGCACCTTGGCCCCGGCCGACAGCAGCACGCCGTCGCGCACCTTGGGATGGCGGTCGCCATGCTCCTTGCCGGTGCCGCCGAGCGTGACGTTCTGCAGGATCGACACGTCGTTGCCGATCACCGCCGTCTCGCCGATCACCACGCCGGTGCCATGGTCGATGAACACGCCGCGCCCGACCGGCACCGCCGGGTGGATGTCGACGGCGAAGGCCTCCGACACCCGGCTTTGCAGGAAATGGGCGAGGTCGTGGCGGCCGCCCCGCCACAGCCAATGGGCGACGCGGTGCCATTGCAGGGCATGGTAGCCCTTGAAATAGAGGAAGGGCGTCAGACAGCCGTCGGCGGCCGGATCGCGCGCCAGGATGGCCGCGAGGTCGGCGGCAGCGGCCTCGACGATGGCCGGGTCAGCCTCCATGGCATCGCGCACCACGGCGGCCAGCCGGTCCTCCGGCATGGCGCGGTCGGCCAGCTTTCGCACCAGCAGGGCGGCCAGCGCCGGGTCGAAGCCGTCGCGCGCCAACACCGCGTCGTACAGGAAGGGGGAGAGGCCGCTTTCCTCCTCCGCCACGCGGGCGGCGTCGGCGCGCAGGCGGCGCCACAGCGACTGTTCGACCGTCTCGGCCGCCTCCCGCATCATGACGTCCAGGCTGTCCATCGCCATCACCCTCTTCCCAAATCCGGACCGCCCCGCCTCCAGGCCGAGGGGCGCAAGTCCGTTACTGTGGTGAGCCGCCCCCATTCCGGTCAAGGCCATTGCCGTCAAGGCTGCTTCCCATTCCGCCATCACCATGCGCCCGGCGGAAAGCCTGCGGCGACCGCCCTTCGCGCTTGGTGAAGAAGCGCGAGAAATAGGCCGGGTCCTCGAAGCCCAGGGCATAGCCGATCTCCGCCATACCGTGGCTGGTGTAGATCAGCGAACGGCGGGCCTCCAGCATCAGCCGGGCATGGACCAGTCGCAGGGTCGACAGGCCGGTGACCCGGCGGCAGGCGGCGTTCAGCCGGCCTGCCGTAACGCCCAATGCCGCGGCATAGCGCTCCACCGGCCAATGCTGGCTGAACCGCTCGTCGATCATCGGCCGCAACCGGGCGAGCAGCCGCAAATCGGGCGACACCCCCTGCCCGTCGCGCCCGGCCTCGTCGTGCCGCCGGTCGGCCGCCAGCCGCGCGGTGGCGACCAGCAGAAGCATCACCTGCGCCGAAATCGCGCTGACCCGGCCAATGTGGTGGGCGCGGAACTCCCGCCTGATCTCGGCGAAACAGCGGTCGAGTGCCGCCGCTTCGTCCGATCCGGCCCCCAGATCCCAGGCCAGCGGCAGGGCCGGCGCCAGTTCCGCTTCCGGTGCGGCGGCCAGCACACCGGCCAGGAACCCCTCCGACATGGTCAGCACATGGCCGTCGGTGCCGGGATCGAAGCGGAAGCCATGCACCACCTGCGCCGGCACGGTGATCAGCGCCGGGGCGCGGAAGGCCACCTCGACCCCGTCCGCGGTCAGCCGCCCGCCGCCGTCCGTGACCAGCAGCGCATGGCTCAACCCGTCATGGCGGTGGGGGCGGACCTCCCAATTGTACAAGCGCATCCGCTCCGGAATCGTCTCGATATGGACGAAGCGCAGTTCCGGCAGCGCCGGCGGTTCGCCATACAGCCAATAGCGGGGAATAGGTTCGGCGCTGTGGCCGGAATGGGCAGTGTGGGCGGACATCGCACGGGCTCCGGCAGGCTTGCGATGAAAAGTACAAGTCTTTCGCCGGTTCGTCTATGTCCGGCCCTCCGCTCCCGGGAATAGCATGAGCACCAATGATTGGCGCGCACAACAATCAGCAAACGCGCGCCTGCCGCCGGTCCCGAAGGAGGGCGAGAGACATGCATCCGACAAAATCCACACGCACCCAGGTCGCCATCGTCGGCGCCGGCCCGGCCGGCCTGTTCCTGTCCCATCTGCTGCATCGCCAGGGCATCGAATCGGTGATCCTGGAACACCGCAGCCGCGAGGAGATCGAGGGCACCATCCGCGCCGGGGTGCTGGAGCAGTGGGTGGTCGACCTGATGAACGACATGGGGCTTGGCGACCGCATGATGCGCGAGGCCCATTTCCATTCCGGCATCACACTGCGCTTCGACCGCCGCAGCCACCACATCGACATGGCGGAACTGACCGGCGGCAAGCGCGTCACCGTCTATGCCCAGCACGAGGTGATCCGCGACCTCGTCTCCGCCCGGCTGGAGGATGGCGGCACCATCCTGTTCGGCGTGTCCGACGTGCAGTTCCACGACCTGGAGGGCAAGACGCCGCACGTACAGTTCCGCCGCGGCGCGGACGGACCGCTGGAGGAACTACGCTGCGATTTCGTCGCCGGCTGCGACGGCTTCCACGGGCCGAGCAGGCAGGCGATCCCGGCCGCCACGCGCACCGAATACCAGATGGTCTATCCCTTCGGCTGGCTCGGCATCCTGACCGAGGCGCCGCCGTCGCATCCCGAACTGATCTACGCCAACCACGAGCGCGGCTTCGCCCTGCTCAGCACCCGCTCGCCGGAGGTGCAACGGCTCTACATCCAGGTCGATCCCAAGGACGACATCGCCAACTGGTCCGACGACCGCATCTGGTCCGAACTGCACCGCCGGTTGGAGGACGACAGCGGCTGGACGTTGACGGAGGGATCGATCTTCCAGAAGGGCATCATCGCCATGCGCAGCTTCGTCTGCGACCCGATGCGGCATGGCCGGCTGTTCATCGCCGGCGACGCCGCCCACATCGTGCCGCCGACCGGCGCCAAGGGCCTGAACCTCGCGGTCGCCGATGTGGCAGTGCTGTCCCGCGCCCTGGCCGCCTACTACAAATCCGGCACAACCGAGGGGCTGGACGGCTACAGCGCCACCTGCCTGCGCCGGATCTGGAAGGCGGAGCGCTTCTCCTGGTCCATGACCACCATGCTGCACCGGAACGAGGCGGAGTCGCCCTTCGAGCAGCGCGTGCATCTGGCCGAGCTGGACTATCTGGTCCACTCCCGCGCCGCCATGACGGCGCTGGCGGAAAATTATGTGGGCCTGCCGATGGAGTGAAGAACCGCTGGCCGGCCCTGCCCCTTCACGCCTGCTTGGCGTCGATGATGCCCCGGCGCACGGCGCGGGTCTTGGTGAAGTGGTCCTGCAGCTGCTGCCCCTCGCCCCAGCGGATGGCGCGCTGCAGTGCCGTCAGATCCTCGGTGAAACGCTGGAGAATTTCCAGCACCGCCTCGCGGTTGTTCAGGAACACGTCGCGCCACATCACCGGATCGCTGGCGGCGATGCGGGTGAAGTCGCGGAAGCCGCCGGCGGAAAACTTGATGACCTCGGACTTGGTGTCCTCCTCCAGATCCGACGCGGTGCCGACGATGGTGTAGGCGATCAGGTGCGGCAGGTGCGAGGTGATGGCCAGAACACGGTCATGGTGGCTCGCTTCCATGATCTCCACGGTTGAGCCGACGCGGCGCCAAAGCTCCGTCACCCGCTCCAGCGCATGGCGGTCGCTGCCGGTCGGCGGGGTCAGGATGCACCAGCGGCCCTGGAACAGGGTGGCGAAGCCGGCCTCCGGTCCCGAATGCTCGGTGCCCGCCACCGGGTGTCCGGGGATCAGGTGAACGCCGTCCGGCAGATGCGGCCCGATGTCGCGCAGGGCCGCCTGCTTGACCGAACCGACGTCGGTGACGATGGTCCCGCGTTTCAGCAGCGGCCCGATGGCCTCGGCGACCGCGGCATAGCTACCGACCGGAGTCGAGAGAATCACCAGATCGGCACCGGCGAGTGCGGTTGCCGGATCGGTGGAGGCCTCCGCCACGATGCCCAGTTCCAGCGCCTTGGCGCAGGCCTCGGCGCTGCGGTCGGCGCAGACGACCTGCCGCGCGATCCCATACTCCGCCAGCGCCCGTGCCAGGGACGAGCCGATCAGACCGATGCCGATGATGGCGACGCGGTCGAACAGGGGACCAGGGGCGGAAGTGGTATCGGTGCTGGCGGTGGACATGACGCAGGGTGTCCCGAAAGCGGAGTGAACGGGCGAAAAACCGTCCCGTTTAAACCACCTCGCGCCCGCCGGACCAAGCGATACTTTGAGCGCGGCCCACCCCCAAGCCGTCGTCCTCAGCCGTCCTTTCGCGTCATCTCCGCCCGGAGCGCTTCGGCCAGCCGCTGGAAGGTCTCCTTCCGGCCGGACGTGCGGCGCCAGGCCAGCGCGATCCGCCGCCCCGGCCGGCCGCCGGCCAGCGGGCGCACCGCCAGATCCAGCCCGCGCAGGATGCCCGAATCGACCGCCATCTGCGGCAGCAGCGTCACCCCCAGCCCGTTCGCCACCATCTGCACCAGCGTGTGCAGGCTGGTGCCCTCGAAGGCGGTGTTGTGCGGCGTGGCGTCCAGCGCGCAGGCGGCCATGGCATGGTCGCGCAGGCAGTGCCCGTCCTCCAGCAGCAGCAGATCCTCCGACGGGACCGTCACCGGCTCGGCCGGATCGCCGGCGCTCAGCCGGTGGCCGGTGGGGCAGACGAAGGAGAAGCGGTCCTCCGCGATGTCCTCCGTCTCCAGATCGCCCATCGGATAGGGCAAGGCCAGCAGCGCCGCATCCAGCTTGCCGGCGTTCAACTGATCCAGCAGCCGCGCCGTCTGATCCTCGCGCAGATAGAGCCGCAGGCGTGGAAAGGCCTCGCGCAGGGCCGGCATCACGCGGGGGATCAGGAAGGGGCCGATGGTCGGGATCACCCCCAGATGGAGCGCGCCCGACATCGGGTCGGCGGCCGAGCGGGTGATGTCCACCAGTTCCTCGGCGCCCTTCAGCAGCTGCCGCGCCCGCTCCGCGATCTCGCGGCCGAGCGGGGTCGGCAGCACGGATCGCCGCGTGCGCTCCACCAGCGTGGCGCCCAGCAGATCCTCAAGCTCCTGAAGGCCGGCGCTGAGCGTCGACTGGCTGACGAGGCAGGCCTCCGCCGCCTGCCCGAAATGGCAGCGGTCGACGACGGCGACGAGATAGCGGAGCTGGCGCAGGGTGGGGAGCGGTTTCATGCCCGGTTATGTAATCGGTTTAATCGATCAATCCAATTGGTATTTTCTACTTCTCTTGATAACAGATTTCCCGTATTCCTCCACGGGTCAACGGGACACGGGAACATCGCCCCGACCCCTGGCCACAAGGCAGGCCCTCTTGTTCGACCCGGTGCGCCGCACTAAGTCGGGCATGTCACGGCCCCCGGCCGGAGATCGAGGCGACAACCATTCATCGCACCTCATCGGAGAACACAAATGTCCTTGATCAACAGCGAGATTAAGCCCTTCAAGGCGACCGCTTTTAAGAACGGCAAGTTCATCGACGTGACCGACGCCGACCTGAAGGGCAAGTGGTCGGTCGTGTTCTTCTATCCGGCCGATTTCACCTTCGTCTGCCCGACGGAGCTGGAAGACCTGGCCGACAATTACGCCGAATTCCAGAAGCTGGGCGTCGAGATCTACAGCGTCTCGACCGACACCCACTTCTGCCACAAGGCCTGGCACGACACCTCGCCGGCCATCGGCAAGATCAACTACACCATGATCGGCGACCCGACGCTGGCGATCAGCCGCAACTTCGAGGTCCTGATCGAGGAAGTCGGTCTGGCCGACCGCGGCACCTTCGTCGTCGATCCGGACGGCAAGATCCAGATCGTCGAGATCACCGCCGGCGGCGTCGGCCGTGACGCCAAGGAGCTGCTCCGCAAGATCAAGGCCGTCCAGTACGTCGCCGCCCACCCGGGCGAGGTCTGCCCGGCCAAGTGGCAGGAAGGCGAGAAGACCCTCGCCCCGTCGCTCGACCTCGTCGGCAAGATCTAAGGGTTCTTCGGAATCCCACGGATCGGGGGCCGGTTTCGGCCGGCTCCCACCCCGCTCCGGCGGGTTTGAAAACGAGTACCCTTGATCGGCCGGAATGGCCGCAAGGCAGGTTTTTGCGGGCCGGCTTTCAAAGCCTCCCCGCCATCAGGGTCCGTCATCGGTTTCCCCATCCCCGCGAAGGCGGGCACCCAGGCGCGCGTTTTGACGCAGCCCTTTCCGAGCCTGGATCCCCGCCTGCGCGGGGAGGACGATGACGTTCCGGACAGTTTCACTGTTTCAAAACCAGACCGCCGCCCGGATCGCCGCGACAATGCGCAGGCGATCCGCCCCGGACACGAGACGTTGGGAACGAAAGCCATGCTGGACGCCAATCTGAAGACGCAGTTGAAGGCCTATCTGGAGCGCATCACCAACCCGATCACGCTGGTGGCGTCGCTGGACGGCGGGGCGAAGTCGCAGGAGATGCTCGGCCTGCTGGAAGACATCGCCTCGCTGTCCGACAAGATCACGCTGGACCGCAACGGCGACGACGAGCGCCGGCCCTCCTTCGCCATCAAGCGCGATGGCACCGACATCGGCGTCACCTTCGCCGGCCTGCCGATGGGTCACGAGTTCAACTCGCTGGTTCTGGCCCTGCTGCAGGTCGGCGGCCATCCGTCGAAGGAGTCCGAGGAACTGCTGGAGCAGATCCGCAACCTGGACGGCGATTTCCGCTTCGAGACCTATTTCTCGCTGTCCTGCCAGAACTGCCCGGACGTGGTCCAGGCCCTGAACCTGATGAGCGCGCTGAACCCGCGGATCAAGCATGTCGCCATCGACGGCGCGCTGTTCCAGCAGGAGGTCGAGCAGCGTCAGGTGATGGCCGTCCCCACCGTCTTCCTGAACGGCGAGCCCTTCGCCCAGGGCCGGATGGACGTGGCGCAGATCGTCGCCAAGCTGGACACCGGCGCCGTCGCCCGCGCCGCCGAGAAGATCAAGGCCAAGGCCCCGTTCGAGGTGCTGGTGATCGGCGGCGGCCCCGCCGGTGCCGCGGCCGCCATCTACGCCGCCCGCAAGGGCATCCGCACCGGCGTGGCGGCCGAGCGGTTCGGCGGTCAGGTGCTCGACACCATGGCGATCGAGAACTTCATTTCGGTCTCCCACACCGAGGGGCCGAAGCTGGCCGCGGCGCTGGAACAGCACGTCAAGGACTATGAGGTCGACGTGATGAACCTGCAGACCGCCACCGCCCTGGTGCCGGCCACCCAGGAAGGCGGCCTGATCGAGGTGAAGCTGGCCAGCGGCGCCTCGCTGAAGTCGCGCACGGTGGTGCTGTCGACCGGCGCCCGCTGGCGCTCGATGAACGTTCCGGGCGAGGCGGAATACCGCAACAAGGGCGTCGCCTACTGCCCGCACTGCGACGGTCCGCTGTTCAAGGGCAAGCGCGTGGCGGTGATCGGCGGCGGCAATTCCGGCGTCGAGGCGGCCATCGACCTCGCCGGCATCGTCTCGCACGTCACGCTGATCGAGTTCGACAGCCAGCTGCGCGCCGACGCGGTGTTGCAGCGCAAGCTGCACAGCTTGGCCAACGTCACCGTCGTCGTCTCGGCCCAGACCACCGAGGTGCATGGCGACGGCAACAAGGTCGTCGGCCTGTCCTACAAGGACCGCAACAGCGGCGAGCTGAAGCGGGTGGAGCTGGAAGGCATCTTCGTGCAGATCGGGCTGGTGCCGAACACGGAATGGCTGAAGGGCACGCTGGCGCTGACCCCGCGCGGCGAGATCGAGGTGGACAACCGCGGCCAGACCTCGCTGCCCGGCGTCTTCGCCGCCGGCGACGCGACGACGGTGCCGTTCAAGCAGATCGTCATCGCCATGGGCGAAGGCGCGAAGGCCGCGCTCGCCGCCTTCGACCACCTGATCCGCACGGTCCCGGCCGAGGAAGCCGTACGCGAGACCGTCGCGGCGGAGTAAGGACGGAAATAATCCCCTCTCCCCCCGGGGAGAGGGGGGGTTCTCCCGCACGGAGCGGGATAGGTGACTGTGTCACCCCAGCGTATGCTCCAGCAGGATCTTCGCGCCCAGGCCGATCAGCACCACGCCGCCGGCCATTTCCGCCCAGCGGCCCAGATGGTTGCCCGCGGCCTTGCCGATCAGCACGCCGCCGAAGGCCACCGCGAAGGTCACCACGCCGATCAGCGCCGAGGTCGTCACCATATCCACGTCGACCAGCGCCAGCCCCGCCCCCACGGCGGCGGCGTCGATGCTGGTGGCGACGGCGGTGGTCAGCAGGGCCAGCCATTCGGCGCGCACGCTGCGCACCGGGCCGCAATCCTCCTCGCCCTCATCCTCGCCGTCCATGATGGCATTGCGCAGCATCGCGCCGCCGACAGCCAGCAACAGGCCGAAGGCGATCCAGTGATCGACCGACTCCACGAGGCTGGCGAAGGCGATGCCGATGCCCCAGCCGACCAGCGGCATGGCGAACTGGCAGACGCCGAAGGCCGCGCCCACGCGCACCGCCTCGGGCAGGCCGGACCGGCGCGAGCAGGCCCCGCGGCCGAGAGCGGCGGCGAAGCTATCCATCGAAAGGCTGAAAGCGAGCGCAAGGGACGTGGCGATCATGGCTATTCCCGGGCCAGACAACACAGTGGAATCGGACGGACTCCGGCTGGCCGCGGAGATGCCCGATCCACTGGTCTCGCCGGGTCGGCCTTCTGGCCGCCGTGCGCGCCATGGCGGTAGCGGCCGGAGGCCGGAACCGTCCAAGTCTGTTGACGCGAACCCCGCCGAATCCAAACGCCGGCGGGTGGCTACTCCCCAATGACGGGGGAACTCCTACAAGGACTAGGGGCTTGGGTCAAGCGCCCGATTGCCGCAGGTGCGAATTGCGGCCGCGCAGGTAGGTGGCGGCCACCGAACGGTCGTCGCCCAGCGTCACCTGGATGAACAGCTCCTCCTCCAGATCGCCATCCACCGCCCTCATGCGATGTCGCATAGCCGGTGTCGCGGCGGGATCGAGCACGACGAGGTCGGCCCAGCGTCCGGGCTCCAGGCTGCCGATCTCACCGGCCATGCCCAGCGCCTCGGCATTGCCGCGGGTCATCCAGTGCAAGGCGGCGAGCGCCGGCAGGTTCTGCCGCCGCAGTTGCAAGACCTTGTAGGCCTCCGCCGCCGTGCGCAGCATGGAATAGCTGGTGCCGCCGCCGACATCGGTGGCGATGGCGGTGCGCACCGGCCGTGTCGGCTTCGACAATGCGTCGAGGTCGAACAGGCCGCTGCCGATGAACAGGTTGCTGGTCGGGCAGAAAACCGCGACCGACCCGCTCTCCGACAGCCGGTCCATCTCCGCCTCCGACAAATGGATGCAGTGGCCGAACAGCGAGGTCGGCCCCAGCAGCCCGAAGCGGTCATAGACGTCGGTGTAGTCGCGGGCGCCGGGGAACAGGCGACGCACCTCGGCGATCTCGTCGGTATTCTCCGACAGATGGGTCTGCATATGGACGCCGGGATGCTCGCGCAGCAGCGCGCCGGCCGCCTCCAGCTGCGCCTCGGTCGAGGTGATGGCGAAGCGCGGGGTCACGGCATAGCGCTGGCGCCCCTTGCCGTGCCAGCGGCCGATCAGATCCTTGCTGTCGCGATAGCTGCTGTCGGCGGTGTCGGTCAGGGCGGGCGGAGCATGGCGGTCCATCATCACCTTGCCGGCGATCATCCCGGCGCCGCGCGCCTCGGCCTCCGCGAACAGGGCGTCGACCGACTGCGGATGGACCGAGCCGTAGACCACCGCCGTCGTCGTGCCGTTGCGCAGCAGCTCGTCCATGAAGAAGGCGGCGTTGGCGGCGGCATGGGCCGGGTCGGCGAAGCGCTGCTCCTCGATGAAGGTGTATTTCTCCAGCCAGTCGAGCAGTTGGGCGCCGTAGGAGCCGATCACCTGGGTCTGCGGGAAATGGATGTGGGTGTCGATGAAGCCCGGCAGCACCAGCTTGCCGCTGTGGTCGTCGACCGTCACCCCCTCCGGCACCCGGCCGCGCAGATCGGCCCACTCACCAACCTCCAGAATCCGCCCGTCGGCCCCGACCAGCAGCAGCCCGTCCTCATGGTAGGTCAGACAGTCGAAGTCCCCCGGCCCGGCGGGCGCGCGATGGAAGCTGAGCAGGCGCCCACGGATGGCGGCAGAAATGGGGTGATCGGGCATGGGTATCCGGTTCGATGGAAAATCTGTGAGGGCGGTTACTTAATGTCCCCCGACCACGCCGCCAACACCGCGCGTTCCTGGGGCGTGATTCCGGTGATGTTGGCGGGGGGCATGGCACTGCTGAAGCCCGCCTGCAGGCGGATCTGCTCGGCATGGCGGCGGATGCCGTCGCCCTCCAGCACGACGCCGCGCGGCGGGGTGGCGATGCCCTCCCACACCGGCTGGGCGGCATGGCACATGCTGCAGCGGGTGACGACGATCTCCTCCACCTGATTGAAGCCGACCTTGACCGGCGCGGCCGCAGCCGTGTCGCCGTTGGCCGGCCCCATGGTGCTGAGCCACGCGCAGGCCAGCATGCCGGCGGCGGCGACTCCCCAGGTCCACCAGGGCGTCGGCTTGCCGGCATGGCGGCTGTTGAAGAAGTGGCGGATCGCCGTGCCGACCACCAGCACCAGCGCCACCATCACCCAGTTGTAGCGGGTGGAGCTGACCAGCGGATAATGGTTGGACAGCATCAGGAAGACGACCGGCAGGGTCAGGTAGTTGTTGTGCAACGACCGCTGCTTTGCCTTCTTTCCCAGCGACGGGTCCGGCGTCTCGCCGCGCAGCATGGCGGCCACCGTCTTGCGCTGGTTGGGGATGATCAGCATGAAGACGTTGCAGGCCATCATCGTCGCCATCAGGGCGCCGACCTGCAGCATGGCGCCGCGCCCGCTGAAGATCTTCGTCATGCCCCAGGCCGTCGCCACCAGCATCACGAATCCGGCGACCGCCAACGCCCCGTCGTTGCGGCCCAGCGGCGACTTGCACATCAGGTCATAGGCGACCCAGCCCGCCACCAGCGCGCCGACGCTGATCGCCACCGCCTGCCAGTGGCTGAGCGCCATCACGTCCTGGTCGATCAGGAACAGGTCGGCGCCGCGGTAATACAGCACGCACATCAGGAAGAAGCCGCTGAGCCACGTCGCATAGGACTCCCACTTGAACCAGGTGAGATCCTCCGGCAACTGCGGCGGAGCGACCATGTATTTGGTCATGTGGTAGAAGCCGCCGCCATGGATTTGCCACGCGTCCCCCGCCGTCCCGGCCGGCGCCCCCGCACGGCGGCGCAGCGAGGCGTCGAGATGGATGAAGTAGAAGGACGATCCGATCCAGGCGATGGCGGTGATGACGTGCAGCCACCGCGCCAGGGCGTTGATCCATTCCCACAGGATGGGCTCCATCGCGCGCACGCTCCTTCCGGTCAGGTCGATGGCTTGACTGTAAGGCGAGTGTGCGGGTGCGGAAAACCATTCGTCCGTCCCAACAGCTTCAAAAAATGACGAAAGATGGCGGCGCCCGTCATGAGGGCTGTCAGGGGCCGGGCAGGAGACCCGCCCTGGTCCTACCAAAGCCAATGGACAGAATGACGCACCCAAGCTATACCTCCGCCAGCGAAGGTGAGTAAGCACTCACTTATCACAAGCTACTGATTTAACGCCCCGATGGCCCCACGCCTCGACAGCAGCGCCCGCAAGCGGGCGATCCTCGACGCCGCCTTGCCGCTGTTCGCGCGCAAGGGCTTCGCCGCGACCACCACACGGGAGATCGCGCAGGCCGCCGGCGTGTCTGAGGCGCTGATCTTCAAGCATTTCCCGTCCAAGGCCTCGCTGTACGAGGCGATCTTCCTCAGCTGCATCGACGGCGACCCGGAATATGAGCGGCTGGTCGCCCTGCCGCCGGGCACCGGCACGCTGGTGCAGATGATCCAGGGGCTGGTGAACTATTTCGTGATCGAGGTGCCGGCCGATCCCGACGAGCGGGCGCGCCACCGTCTGTCGATCATCAGCCTGCTGGAGGACGGCGAGTTCATGCGGCAGGTCTATGAGGGCATCCGCAGCCGCTTCCTGCCCTGTTTCGCCGCCTCCATCGCCGCAGCCGTCGCCTGTGGCGACCTTGCGCCGGGGCCGATCGATGCGGAGAACGGGCTTTGGCTCGCCGAACATCTGTGCGGAATGATGGCGACCGTCTGCCTGTCCGGCGGGACGGTGGTGCCCTATCCCTGCGGCCGTCCCGAGCTTGCCCGCCAGACCGTCTGGTTCATCCTGCGCGGCCTCGGCCTGCGTGACGACATCATCGCCGCCCGCGAGTGCGGCTCCAAGAACGACAACCCCACACCCGAGAGACCGGAGTAGCCGATCGTGACCCTGGACCATTCGCCAAAGACCGAGACGTCATTCGGCCACCCGGCGTCCGAGCCGGGCCGCGGAACGCCTCCGCCACCGCCCTCCACGCCGCCGCGCAAGCCGGTGACGCGCGGGCGGCTGACCCTGCGCATCGTCATCACCCTGGTGATCCTCGGGCTGCTGGGTGCGGCCCTGTACGGCTTCAACAGCTTCCGCGCCAAGGCCATCGCCGACTTCTTCGCCAACAACAAGCCGCCGCCCACCCCGGTGGCTCTGGCGGACGCGACGGTGCAGACCATCCCGAAATATCTGCCGGCCATCGGCACGCTGCAGGCGGCCCGTCAGGTCACGGTGGCCCCCGAGGTCGCCGGCCGCGTCGACCGCATCCCCTTCGAATCGGGTTCCCGCGTCAAGGCCGGCGACCCGCTGGTGCAGCTGAACGACGCCACCGAGCAGGCCGACCTGCTGGCCCAGCGCGCCCAGGCGCGTCTGGCCGAGCTGAACCTGGAGCGCTACCGCGACCTGCGCCGCAGCCAGGCCACGCCCCAGAGCAACGTCGACCAGTATCAGGCGCAGCTCGACGAGATCAACGCGAACATGAAGCGCACCAGCGCACTGATCGGGCAGAAGCTGATCAAGGCGCCGTTCGACGGCGACCTCGGCATCCGGCAGGTCAATGTCGGCGACTACGTCAATCCCGGCGCCACCATCGTCACCCTGACCGACCTGTCGCAGCTCTACATCAACTTCACCCTGCCGGAGCAGGCGCTGCCGAAGCTGTCGGTCGGCCAGGGCGTGCTGATCAACGTCGATGCCCTGCCCGGCCGCGATTTCGAGGCGAAGATCACCACCATCGAACCGCAGGTCAGCGCCGACACCCGCGCGGTGAAGGTGCAGGCGACCATGGACAACCGCGAACGCCAGCTGCGGCCGGGCATGTTCGCCAGCGTCCGCGTCGTCCTGCCGCCGCAGCCCAACACGCTGACGGTGCCGGAAACCGCGGTCGACTACACGGTCTACGGCGATTCCGTCTTCGTCGCCGCGAAGAAGCAGGGCCAGGACGGCAAGGAGCAGATGGTGGTGGAGCGCAAGGCGGTGAAGACCGGCGACCGCCTCGCCAACCGGGTCGAGATCCGCAGCGGCCTGAACCCCGGCGACCGCGTCGTGGTGTCCGGCCAGTTGAAGCTGGACAACGGCGCCGCGGTCGTCGAGGCGCAGAGCAATCCGCTCACGCCCCCGCAGACCCTGCCGCAGAACTGAGGCCGACGCCATGGGCAGTTTCACCGACATCTTCATCCGCCGGCCCGTTCTGTCCGTCGTGGTCAGCCTGCTGATCCTGCTGGTCGGCATCCGCTCGATGCTGGAGCTGCCGATCCGGCAGTATCCGCAGCTGCAGAACACGGTCATCACCGTCACCACCAGCTATCCCGGCGCCTCGCCGGAGCTGATGCAGGGCTTCATCGCGACGCCGATCGAACAGGCGGTGGCGACGGCCGAGGGTCTCGACTATCTGACCTCCTCCTCCACCCAGGGGCAGAGCGTCGTCACCGCCTATGTCCGGCTGAACTTCGACCCCAACGTCGCGATGACCGACGTGATGGCGAAGGTGCAGCAGGTCAAATACCAGCTTCCGCGCGAGGCCAACGACCCGGTCATCCTGAAATCGACCGGCGAGACGACCTCCATCCTGTATATGGGCTTCTCCAGCCCCGATTTGTCGGGGGCGGCGATCTCCGACTATCTGACGCGCGTGGTGCAGCCGGTGCTGTCCACCGTGAACGGGGTGGCGCAGGCCAAGATCCTGGGCGGCCAGACCTTCGCCATGCGGCTTTGGCTGGATCCGGCCAAGATGGCGGCGCGCAACATCTCGCCGGCCGACGTCTCGGCGGCGGTTGCCGCCAACAACTACCAGTCGGCTCCCGGCCAGACCAAGGGCGTCTTCGTCATCTCCAACGTCACCGCCAACACCGGCCTGACCGACGTGGAGCAGTTCCGCGACATGGTGGTGAAGGCCAAGGACGGGGCGCTGGTGCGGATGCGCGACATCGCCACCGTCGAACTCAGTTCCAAGAGCTTCGACGCCAGCGTGGCGATGAACGGGCAGCAGGCGATCTTCATCGGCGTCGATTCCACCCCCACCGGCAACCCGCTGAACATCGTCGAAGACATCCGCAAGATGGAGCCGGAGCTGCGGCGCAACCTGCCGCCCGGCATGAAGATGGAAATCGTCTATGACAGCACCCGCTTCATCCAGGCCTCCATCGACGAGGTGGTGAAGACGCTGCTCGAAGCGGTGGCCATCGTCATCGTCGTCATCTTCCTGTTCCTCGGATCCCTCCGGTCGGTGCTGATCCCGGTGGTCACCATCCCGCTGTCCATCGTGGGGGCGGCCACCTTCATGCTGGCGCTGGGATTCTCGCTGAACCTGCTGACGCTGCTGGCGATGGTGCTCGCCATCGGCCTCGTGGTCGATGACGCCATCGTGGTGGTGGAGAACATCCACCGGCATATCGAGCACGGCAAATCGGCGGTCGCCGCGTCGCTGATCGGCGCGCGCGAGATCATCGGGCCGGTCATCTCCATGACCATCACGCTGGCGGCGGTCTATGCCCCCATCGGCCTGCTGGGCGGACTGACCGGCGCGCTGTTCCGCGAATTCGCCTTCACGCTCGCCGCGTCGGTGATCGTGTCGGGCATCGTGGCGCTGACGCTGTCGCCGATGATGTGCTCCGTCATCCTGAAGGAGGGCGGGAGCCAGGGCCGCTTCGCCGCCTTCCTCGACCGCCAGTTCGAACGGCTGGCGGGTTGGTACGAGCGGCGGCTGGACGGCATGCTGGACTATCGCGCCGCGACCCTGCTGTTCGCGCTGGGCATTCTGCTGTCGGTCGGCTACCTGTTCGCCAACACCATGTCGGAGCTGGCGCCGGAAGAGGATCAGGGCATCCTGTTCGGCATCTCCAAGGCGCCGCAATACGCCAACCTCGACTATATCGACAGCTTCGGAAAGCAGATCGACGATACCTTCGCCAGCTTCCCGGAAACCGATACCCGCTTCGTCCTGACCGGCATCCCGACCCTGAACCAGGGCTTCGCCGGCATGATCCTGAAGCCGTGGGGCGAGCGCGGGCGGTCGGCCAAGGAACTGCAGCCGCTGGCCCAGGCCGAGCTGGGCAAGGTGACGGGCATCAACGTGTTCCTGGTGTCGCCGCCGGCCCTGCCCGGCTCCACCGGCGGCCTGCCGGTGCAGATGGTGATCTCCAGCCCCGGCGATTACCGCACCATCTTCGACGCCATCGAGCGGATCAACGACGCCGCCATGAAAAGCGGCATGTTCATCGTCACCGACACCGACCTGAAATATGACAGCCCGGTCGTCCGGCTGAAGATCGACCGCGCCAAGGCGGCCGACCTCGGCCTGTCGATGAAGGCGGTGGGCGACACGCTGGCCGTGCTGGTCGGCGGCAACTACGTCAACCGCTTCAACCTGAACGGCCGTTCCTACGAGGTTATTCCCCAGGTGCCGCGGGCCGACCGCCTGACGCCGGAATCGCTGACCAACTACTACGTCACCTCCGGGTCGGGCGCCCAGATCCCGTTGTCCACCGTGGTGTCGGTGGATACGGCGGTGGAGCCGAACGCGCTGAACAAGTACAACCAGCTGCCCTCGGCCACCTTCTCCGCCGTGCCGATGCCGGGCGTCTCGATGGGGCAGGTCGTCGATTTCCTGGAGGAGCAGGCGCGCACCCAGCTGCCGGCCGGCTTCAATCACGCCTACCTGTCGGAATCGCGCCAGTTCGTGACGGAGGGCAGCCAGCTGATGGTCACCTTCGCCTTCGCGCTGATCGTGATCTATCTGGTTCTGGCGGCGCAGTTCGAATCGCTGCGTGACCCGCTGGTGATCCTGGTGTCGGTGCCGATGTCGATCTGCGGCGCGCTGCTGCCGCTGTTCTTCGGCGCCGCCACCATGAACATCTACACCCAGGTCGGTCTGGTGACCCTGATCGGCCTGATCTCCAAGCACGGCATCCTGCTGGTGGAGTTCGCCCGCGAGATGCAGATCAACGAAGGCGTGGACCGCCGCACCGCGATCGAGCATGCGGCCCGTGTCCGCCTGCGCCCGATCCTGATGACCACCGCGGCGATGGTGGTCGGCCTGCTGCCGCTGCTGACGGCGGCGGGCGCCGGCGCGGCCAGCCGCTTCTCCATCGGCCTGGTCATCGTGTCCGGCATGCTGATCGGCACGCTGTTCACGCTGTTCGTCCTGCCGGCGGTCTACACCCTGCTGGCGACGGACCATTACGCCACCTCCCGCTCCAGCCGGGCGGAGCAGCTGCGCAGCACGACCTGACGCGCCGTCGGGAACCGCAAGACGAACCAGGCCCCTCCCGACCGGGAGGGGCCTGTTTTCGTTTGTGCCTTGTCACCCCGCCAGTTCCGCCGGCACCGGCAGGTCCTCGCCCTCTTCGCGGCGGAGCATCCAGACCAGCCAGCGTTCGGTGTGGATCAGCAGGCGCCGGGTTTCGATGCTGTGGCAGTCGCGGCTGTGGTCGCGCAGCAGGCGGATGGCGCGGCAGATGGAGGACTGCGGGTCGAGGGCTCGTTCCGGCACGGGGGGAGGTCCTTTGCGGCTGGGGGCACGCCCGACACATAGCGGACCGTCCCGCAACCAAAGCGTGATCTTTCTTGGCCCACGCCGAATCCTGCTCCGCCGCCGTTTCAAAGTTGCGCAGGGCCGGCAGAATGATGCGAGCAGGAATGGCCAAAGTTCCGCACGTCTTTCAGACCGCGTGAAACCAGCCGCGACATGCGCGAAACCGGCCACCCTGCGCGCTCTTGTCCCTACCTGCGGCATTTATCGAATGTTATATCTTTCGTCCTACACCCTGGCTGGACCGTCGCCGTCACGAATGCTGTCCGTTCATGCGCCGGCATTTCACGCCTGCACAACGTAGGGATCCGAGATCCATGACAATGCGTCTGTTGGCCGGCCTTGCCGCGCTCTGTTCCGCCCTGTTGTGCGGACTGGCAACTCCCGCTCCGGCCGTGGCGGCGGAGCAGGCGTTCCGCATCGGCATCGCCCCGCACACCAGCGCCCGCGTCATCATCGAACAGTACCAGCCCGTCCGCCGCGCGGTGGAGGCGGCGCTGGGCCGGCCGGTGGAGATCGTGACGGCCCCCGACTTCACCGCCTTCGCCCGCCGGGCGATGGACCAGGAATACGACATCGCCGTCACCACCGGCCATCAGGCGGAGATGCTGCGCAAGGACGCCGGCTATCTGCCGCTGCTGACCTACAAGGCCGACTTCCGCGCCGTGGTGGTGACCGCCGCCAAGGGACCGTACCGGACGGCGGCGTCGCTCGCCGGCACCACCGTCCTCGGCCTAAGCCCGTCCTCGCTGGTGACGCTGTGGGGCCAGCATTGGCTCGCCGGCCAGAAGCTGCCCGGCATCCAGCTCCGCTATGTCAGCGCCGCCGACAGCGTGGCCCAGCTGATCCTGGCCGGCGACGCGTCGGCCGGCTTCATGTCGCTGGCCAACCGCGCCAAGCTGGCGCCGGAGGTTCAGGCCCAGCTCTCCACCATCGCCGAGAGCCGCCCGATGGCCGGCCGCGTCTATATGCTGAACGGCAGGGAGGCGGCTGTGGCGGACCCTTTGCGCAAGGCCCTGTTCGCCTTCGGCGAGACGGCGGAGGGCAAGGCCTATTTCGACGCCAACCAGCTCGACGGCTACCGTACGGTCAGCGACGAGGAACTGGAGGCGATGGAGCCGCTGTCCGACGAGGTCCGGAGCGTTCTGAAGGCTGGGAAATG
The DNA here is from genome assembly GCF_008364795.1 of Azospirillum oryzae. Taxonomy (GTDB): domain Bacteria; phylum Pseudomonadota; class Alphaproteobacteria; order Azospirillales; family Azospirillaceae; genus Azospirillum; species Azospirillum oryzae. The sequence goes on from NZ_VTTM01000003.1 coordinate 70,239, forward strand.
ATCCTGACCCGTCTGGCGCCCTGGAAGACCCTGCGCGGGCGCATGCTGGTCGCCGCCATGGCGGTCGAGGCGATCATGCTGACCCTGCTGGTCGCCAACAGCGTGCGCCTGCTCTATGGCAGCCTCGCCGAACAGGCAAGGCTGCATGCCGGACAGGTGGCGCCGGTGCTGAACGCCGCGCTGGTGGCGCCGCTGGCCCAGCGCGACTATGCGACGCTGCAGGCGGTGCTGGACGAAAGCCGCTCCACCGGCGGCGTCCTCTATCTCGCGGTCAGCGACAGCAACGGCCGGCTGGTGGCGATCAGCGGCTGGCCGGAAAACCGCGCGCTGCCCGATCCGGACCCGGCCCTGACGCTGGACGCCAAGGACGGCATCGCCCGCTACGACGTGGCGGTGCCGGTGTCGCTGGCCGGGCAGAAGCTGGGCGCGGTGCAGTTCGGTCTCGACCTGCTGCACATCGTCGAGGCGCGGCGCGACCTGCTGACCCAGGGCATCGCCATCGCCCTGTCGGAGATCCTGCTGTCGGCCGGACTGCTGACCCTGCTGGGCCTGTGGCTGACCCGCCATCTGGCGGCGCTGGCGCGGGCCAGCGAACGGGTGGCGGCCGGCGACTACAGCCCGCCCGAGCTGGCGGAGGGGAGCGACGACATCGGCCGGCTGGGTGCGGCCTTCAATACCATGTCCCACGCCATCAAGGAGCGTGTCGACCAGCTGACCGTCGCACTGGACGAGCAGGAGGCGCTGGCCCGCGACGTGGAGCAGGAACGCGCCCGTCTGTCGGCGCTTCTGTCGGCGATGGATTTCGGCGTGCTGTTCGTCGGCGGCGACGGGCGCATCGCCTACGCCAACCCGGCCTTCTCCTGCCTGTTCGCGATCGCCGGGGCGCCGGTCGGCCACCGGCTGGACGAGACGCTGGCCAATGCCGGCAACGCCCCGCGCGACACCGACTATACCCTGCTGTCGGCGGTGGACGGCGACGAGCGGCGCGAAATGACGCTGACCGACGGGCGCATCGTCAGCTGGCACAATGTGCCGGTGCGCAACGCCGCCGGCACGGCCATCGGCAAGCTGTGGCTGTGCATCGACGTGACCGAGCCGCGTCAGGCGGCCGAGCAGCTGCTGCTGGCCAAGGAGAAGGCGGAGGCCGCCAGCCGGTCGAAGACCGAGTTCCTGGCGACCGTCAGCCACGAGCTTCGCACCCCGATGAACGGCGTGCTCGGCAACCTGACCCTGCTGGCCGACGCCTCCCTGCCGACGGAGGAGAAGCGGCTGGCCGACGTCGCCCGCCGCTCGGCCGAGACCCTGCTGCGGCTGCTGGACGACATTCTCGACCTGTCGAAGCTGGAGGCCCGTCGCATCGATCTGGAGGAGGCGGACTGCGCCCTGCCCCAGCTGATCGACGGCGTGCTGGAGGTTCTGCGCCCGAACGCCACCGACAAGGGGCTGGAGCTGTCGGCCCGGCTGATGCCGTCGGTGCCGGAGGTGATCGTCACCGACCCGGCCCGCCTGCGCCAGATCCTGTTCAATCTGGTCGGCAACGCGGTGAAATTCACCGAAGAGGGCCATGTCGCCGTGCGGGTGCGCCGGCTGGACCGCGGTACCGACAGCGTCGTGTCCTATGGCCACCCGGACTCCTTCCTGCTGGAGTTCGAGGTGGAGGACACCGGCATCGGCATCGCGCCGGGCTCGGTGCCAACCCTGTTCGACCGCTTCACCCAGGCCGACAGTTCGATCACCCGGCGCTATGGCGGCACCGGCCTGGGGCTGGCGATCTGCCGCGACCTCTGCCTGCTGATGGGCGGCAGCATCGCGGTGGACACCGCCCCCGGCCGCGGCAGCGTCTTCCGCTTCACCGTCGTCGCCCGTCCCGGCGACCCGTCGGCCCTGCGCCGCGTCGAGCCCGGCCACGGCACCAGCGTCGGCGATGCGGCGCGCGCCGCCGCATTGCCGCCGCTGCGCGTGCTGGCGGTCGACGACATCGAGGTGAACCGCGACATCGTCCGCGGCATCCTGGAGCGCGCCGGCCACAGCGTGGCGCTGGCCGCCAGCGGCGGGGAGGCGGTGCGCATGGTGCGCGACCAGCCGTTCGACCTCGTGCTGATGGACATCCAGATGCCGGGCATGGACGGGCTGACCGCCACCCGCCGCGTGCGCGAACTGCCCGAACCGACTGGTCGCGTCCCCATCCTGGCGCTGACCGCCCATGCGTCGGGCAGCTCGCGGCCGGAATGCCTGTCGGCGGGGATGAACGGTTTCGTCACGAAGCCCTTGCGCCCCGCCCTGCTCTTTGCCGAAATGGCATCGGTGCTGGGCAACGGCGTTGCTGCCGGCACGGCTGTGTCCGCCGCCCCCGTACCCGCCGCTCCGGAGCCCGCCATGATCGACCAGCCCGCGGATTTGCCTGCCGACCAGCCTGCAATTCCCGACGCCGACCTCTTGGATGAGGAGCAGGTGTCCCTGCTGCTGGAGGTGCTGACGGCCGACGACTGGACCGCTTCCGTCGCCGGCTTCACCGACAACGGGCAGAAGACGGTCGACAGCATGGTCGCCCAGGCCCGCGCCGGGGAGCCGCACAACCGCACCGCCCACACGCTGAAGGGCACCGCGCTCAATCTCGGCGCCGCCGCCCTCGGCCGTCTGGCGAAGGAGCTGGAACATGCCCCCGCCTCCGCGGTTCTGGACCAGGAGGACCGGTTGCGCGACCTGCTCGACCGCTCCCTTGCCGCGCTCCGCACCCGCAAGCCGCTAAACGTCTGAACGGATAGGCGGCGGCCGGACAGTCACAAACAGGCAGCCGCTCCCTCCACATTCGGACAGGTCCGCGTGGCACAAAAGTCTCCCTGATGCGTTGTCCATTCAGGACCATGACCAGAGAGGCGAAATGACCGAGCTTGCGGACGATCTCGACCAATGGACCGGTGCGCAGACCGATCGGTTGAGGGCCGACCGGGTGAACCCGGCGGTGCGGAAGGCCATGACCGAGGCCGGCTTCACGCCGATGGATCTCGGCGACGGCTGCCGGGCCTGGTACCGCCGGTCGGACGACGGCACCCATGCGTTGATCTCGCACAACAACGCGCTGGACGGCGACCCGACGGTCAAGGACTGGATCGTCGGCCAGTATGGCGAGCGCGGCGGCTTCGTCGAGGTCGGCGGCCTGCCGCTGTTCCGGGCGCTGGAAGGGGCCGACACCCTGCCGTCGCCGGTCCGGCCGGACGGGTCGCTGGTGGAAGCGCTCTATCCGTCCCTCCAACAGGCGCTCGATGATCTGGGGTGATAGTCCAGCTATAGCTCGCGGATGGACCAATGGGCGATGACCAAGGTCGGGCTGGACAAGCGGAGGGCTGAACGGAAAAGCTCACGCCGGTTGCCGTATGGGATCAAGACCCCCATCTGACGGCCGACAACAGCCCCGACCAGCAGCGAGCCGCCTGTCCATGGAAGCCGACCGATCGAAGCCCTTGCGCATCCTGCTCGTCGAGGACGAGCCGCTGGTGGCCATGGCCATCGAGGATTCGCTGGAAGTCCAGAATGTCGGCGTCATCGGCCCCGCCGGCACGGTGGCGGAGGCGCTGGAGCTGATCGCCAAGGGCGGCATCGACGCCGCCCTGCTGGACGTCACCCTGCGCGGGGAGCGCGTCGACAGCGTCGCCGACGCACTGAGCGCCCGGGGCATCCCCTTCGTCTTCACCACCGGCCATGGCGCCGCCGGCCTGCCGCGGAGCCATCAGGACCGGCCGGTGCTGACCAAGCCCTTCCGTGAGGTCGAGATGACCGACGCCATCGACCGCTACTTCCGCGGCGCCGCGTAACGGCGCCGTCCAAGTTCTTCCAATCAGCCCGGCCGCCCGTCGGCCCGCGGCGACAGCAGGACCGGGGCATAGGCGACGAGATACAGGGTGAAGGCCGCGACCCAGGCATAGCCCGACCATTGCAGCGCCGCCCAGACCCACTCGACCGGCAAAAGCGGCGAGGCGGTGCGGGCGACCGCCGCGACCGTCAGCAGCACATAGGCGGCGACCGTCCCCCGCGACACCACCAGCGGCCGCCCGGTGTGGCCGAGCGAGGCGCGGCTCATCACCGCCAGGATCAGGGTGGCGAAGGCGCCGACCGTCATCGCATGGGTCCCCGCCGCCGCCGGCAGCCCGGCCAGGGCATGCAGCCCGCGCAGGCTCAACGCCACCGGCACCCACAGATAGCCGACATGCAGGATCCACAGGATCGGCGAGCGCCAGGCCTTCCAGCCCTGCCAGCCGGCCAGCCGCACCGCATGGGCCGCCGCGGCGGCGAGCGCGATCAGCCCGGTGACCGCGGAGTCCGGCGCCACCATCGCCGCCGGGATCAGCGCCAGCGTCAGCACCAGAACCGGCCGCTCCACCATCGGCCAGGACCGCACGCCAATCCCCGCCTTGCCCAGCCCGTTGCGGGTGAAGGCCGGCAGGATGCGCCCGCCGATCACCGTCACCATCATCAGCACGACGCCCAGCCCCAGCGCGAAGCCGGCATCCGCCCCGCCGTCCAGCATCTCCAGCCAGTCCAGATGGATCAGCAGGTTTGCGGTCGTCAGCAGCCCGATCAGGATCAGGAAGGCGCTGTTCCGCCACTTGCCCGCCGCCACCAGCGGTCGGCCGAGCGCCAACCCCAGCCCCGGCAGGAAGGCGATGTCGATGACCGCCGCCACCGGCTCCGGCATGCCGGTCCAGGGGAAGACGGCGACGCGGCCGGCGATCCACAAGGCCGCGAGCGCCATCAGCGGCGCGCCCGCCACCGCCTTGGTTCCGGTCCAGCTCGGCACCGCGGTCAGCAGGAAGCCGGCGATGGCGGCCACCACCGTGCCGAACAGCATCTCATGCGCATGCCAGGCGCTGGCGCCGACCGCATGCTCCGGCCATTCCCCGGTCACCAGCACGCCCAGCCAGGCGCCGAGCAGCCCGACGGCGGCCACGCCGCTGAACAGGAAGAAGAATCGGAAACCATACTGGAACAGGATCGGAATGGCGGGGCCGTCGTCGCGGCCGGCAAGACTGGGGGAGGACATGAAGGGGGACTCCGCAAAACGGGTGCTGCAGTGCAGGATTGACCGTCAGCCTGCGCGCCCCGCCCCCGTGCCGCCTTGACGAAAATCAAACGCATTCGCAAGCTGCCCACCCGCTCCATTTCCTTCCAGGTCCATGCCCCGTCCCGACAGCCTGTCCCTGCGCGAGGCCCGCCGCGTCGCCATCGCGGCCCAAGGCTTCCCCAATGGCTTCCCCAACACGCCCCCCGACGCCGATCCTGTCGAAGCCCGCCATGCCCGGCGCCTGATCGGCCGGCTGGGGCTGGTGCAGATCGATTCCGTCAATGTGCTGGTGCGCTCGCATTACCTGCCGCTGTTCTCGCGGCTGGGGCCGTACGAGGCGGCGCTGCTCGACCGGCTGGCCTATGGCGGCAAGCGGCGGGCGCTGTTCGAATATTGGGGCCACGAGGCGTCGCTGATCCCGGTGGAACAGCAGCCGCTGTTCCGCTGGCGCATGGCACGGGCCGAACGCGGCGAGGGCATCTATGGCGAGTTGGCGCGCTTCGCCGCCGAACGCCGTCCCTACATCGACTCGGTGCTGGCCGAGGTGGCGGCGCGCGGCCCGCTGGGTGCGTCGGAACTGTCCGAGGCCGGGCGCGGGGCCGGCGGCTGGTGGGGCTGGAGCGACGGCAAGCGCGCCGTGGAGTTCCTGTTCTGGGCCGGTCTGGTCACCACCGCCGGCCGTCGCGGCTTCGAGCGGCTCTATGACCTGCCGGAGCGGGTGCTGCCATCCGCCGTCCTCGATACGCCCACCCCGGAGGAGGCCGAGGCCCAGCGTGCCCTTCTGCGCATCGCAGCCCGCGCCCATGGCGTGGCGACCGAGCGCGACCTGCGCGACTATCACCGGCTGGACGTCGCCGACGCCCGCCTGCGCATCGCCGAACTGGTGGAAGCCGGCGACCTGCTGCCGGTGACGGTGGAGGGCTGGGAGCGCACCGCCTACGTCACCCCCGACCTGCGCGTTCCCCGCAAGGCCCCGGCCCGCGCCCTGCTCTCCCCCTTCGATTCGCTGATCTGGGAACGGCAGCGCACCGAACGGCTGTTCGGCGCCCGCATCCGGCTGGAGATCTACACCCCCGCCCACAAGCGGGAACATGGCTATTACGTCCTGCCCTTCCTGATGGACGAGCGCATCGCCGCCCGCGTCGACCTGAAATCCGACCGCAAGGCCTCCGCCCTGCTGGTCCAGGCCGCCCACACCGAACCCCATGCCAGCCACGCGACCGTCGCCCCGCCCCTGGCGGCGGAACTGCGCCGTCTGGCCGGCTGGCTGGGGCTGGAGCGGGTGACGATGGCCGGCGGCGGCGATCTGGCGCCGGCGCTGGATGCGGAGTTGCGGCTGACGGGGATCTGAGTTCGACCGGAGGTTAAGAAATCGCACCGGCTCCCTCTCCCGTCCCGGGAGAGGGAAGGGGCCCGCCGCAAAGCGGTGGGAAGGGTAAGGGGTCAGGCACGGAGCCGTGCGGTTCGGGATGCTTGGATTACCCCTCACCCTCCCCACTTCGTGGGTCCCCTCCCTCTCCCGAGGCGGAAGAGGGCGAATCGCGCCTCACTCCAGATGGTCGAGCGGCAGCCGGGTCTCGAACTTGACCTCCTTCAGGGTGACGCTCGATTTGACGTGCGAAACAGCGGGGATGGAGAAGATGCGTTCGCTGAGGAAGCGGCCGTAATCCTCCGTCGTCGGCACGACGATGCGCAGCAGGTAATCGGCGTCGCCGGTGACGGCGAAGCATTCCAGCACCTCCGGCATATCGGCAATGGCGGTCTCGAACTGTTCGACCGCATTCTCCTTGTGGCGTTCAAGCGTGACATGGGCGAAGACGCACTCGCCCAGCCCCAGCTTGCGCGGGTCGAGCTGCACCGTGTAGCGGCGGATGACGCCGATGTCCTCCATCGACCGCACCCGGCGCCAGCAGGGCGAGGCCGACAGGCCGACGGTGTCGCCCAGCTCCTGCATGGTCAGGCGGGCGTTCTCCTGCAGGGCCGCCAGGATACCCTTCTCATGCCGGTCGAGCTTGATCGCCGCCATCTGCGCCTTCCCCTCCTCCGCCCATTCAATCGTTACACCTGCAAACATAAGCAGAGCCGGCGGCCGGTGCGAGCCCCTCCATGCAACCAATCCACCCTTCCCGGTGTTGGTCCGACGGTGGGAGCGGGCGCCAAGCGTGGGAGAACGGACTTGTTCGATTGGATCGTCGGTATGGTGGAGCACACCGGCTATGCCGGCGTCGCTCTGCTGATGTTCGCGGAGAACCTGTTCCCGCCCATCCCATCGGAGCTGATCCTGCCGCTGGCCGGCTTCACCGCCGCGCGCGGCGACCTGGGGCTGGTGATGGTCATCGTCTCGGGCACGGGCGGCGCCGTGCTGGGGGCGCTGTTCTGGTACCTGATCGGCCGCTGGGTCGGCTGCCGCCGGCTGAAGCGCTGGGCCGGGCGCCATGGCCGCTGGCTGACCATCGCGCCGGAGGAGGTCGACCGGGCCGCCGTCCGCTTCCGCGAGCATGGCGGCCGCTCGGTGCTGATCGGCCGGATGATCCCGGCGGTGCGCACGCTGATCTCCATCCCCGCCGGGGTGTCGGAGATGGCGCTGGCCCCCTTCCTGCTCTACACCACGGTCGGCACGGCGATCTGGACGACCTTTCTCGCCAGTGCCGGCTATCTGCTGGAGGACCGCTATCAGCAGGTCGCCGGCTGGCTGAACCCGATCTCCAACATCGTCGCCGCCGGGATCGCCCTCTGGTACATCTACCGCGTCGCCACTTTCGGCCGGCGCACGAGCCAGCAGCCGGCGGAATAACCGCCAATCCCTTTTCCACCCTGAGAAAAACCTCCCCGCCCCGGCTGGACGGCGGCGGCGCGGCCATGCTCTGACTGGCCGATCCGACCGCCAGCGGGAGCCGCCTCAATGAGTTCCACCGAGACTTCCACCCCCATCATCATCCTCGTCCATGGCGCTTTCGCCGACGGCTCCTCCTGGGGCCGGGTGATTCCCCGGCTGCAGGCGGAAGGGTTCGCGGTGGTGGCGGTGCAGAACCCGCTGGTCTCGCTCGACGACGATGTCGCCCATGTCCAGCGCGCCATCGACCGGACCAAGGGGCCGGTGGTGCTGGTCGGCCATTCCTGGGGCGGCGCCGTCATCACCCAGATCGGCGACCAGGAGCGGGTGAAGTCGCTGGTCTACATCGCCGCCTTCGCTCCCGACGCCGGGCAGTCGCCGAACGACACGCTGAAGCCCTTCCCGCCCTCGGCCGGCCTGTCGGGCGTCTCGGTGGACAAGGACCGTTTCCTGACCCTGAAACCGGAGGGCATGGCCCGCAACTTCGCCCAGGATTTGCCGGCGGAGGAGGCCGCCCTGCTGACCGCCACCCAGGGGCCGGTGGCGGCGGCCTGCTTCGCGACGAAGGTGAGCGCCGCCGCCTGGAAGACCAAGCCCGCCTGGTATGTCGTCGCCGCCAATGACCGCATGTTGCCGCCCGACTTCCTGCGCGCCACCGCGTCGCGCATCGGCGCCCGAACGGTGGAGGTTGACAGCGGCCATGCTCCCCACCTGTCGCGCCCGGATGCGGTGGCGGCGGTGATCGTCGAGGCGGCCCGCTCTATCTAGACTTCCGCACCGCCCCCGGCGTGGTGCCGCGGCGGCGGCGCAGGCTGCGGGTCAGGGCGCTCTGGTCGGAGAAGCCCACCGCCAACGCCACCTCGGCCAGCGGCAGCCTGCCCTCCCGCAGCAATGCCTCCGCCCGGTCCAGCCGCAGGTCGGCCAGCATGGCGGCGGGGGTGCTGCCGGTCCGCGCGCGGAAGCGTTCATGGAACCGGCTGGGCGCCAGACCGGCCGCCTCGGCCAACTCCGCCACCGTCAGCGGCTCGGTGCAGCGCTCCGCCATCAGGGCCAGGGCGCGGTCGATGGGGTCGTCCGACAGCGGCGGCGGTTGCCGGGCTTCCAGGGCGCGCAGCAGCAGCCCCGCCGAATGATGGGCCAGCACCGGGTCGAGCGGCCGGTCGGCCGCCTCCGCCGCCAAGTAACGCACCAGCCCGTCCAGCGCGCCGTCGATGGCGAAGAAAGCGTCGCAGGCGCGCACCGCCGCCTCCGGCACCAACCCGGCGGCCGGCACGTCCAGCACGACGAAGCGGTTGGTTCCGCCGCTGCGGAAGCTGTGCGGCACGCCGTCGGCCACCAGCACCCCGCGCCCGTCGCCCACCCGCCCGCAAGCCCCGCCGACCTCCATGTCGAGGGTCCCGGCGACCGGCAGCACGATCTGGTGATGGTCATGGGCGTGCCGCCGTTCATGCCCGTCGTAACTGCGGGTGCTGACGGTCGGCCGATGCGGGGACGCCACGCCGGCGGACTCCTGCGGTTGGATCGACCGGCCGATGCTACGCCGTCATCCCCGGCGCGTACAGACACAGCTGCGCACAAGCGCGGGACCGGCCGACCCCCACAAATACCAGAAGGCGAAACTGAGTTTCAGCAAATCACCCCGGCGCATTTCCAAGTCAACGTCCGCAATGCGCACCGATCATCCGATATTCGCCCACCTATTCACTTGAGCGTTGCCTGATATTCCGGACGAACAATTGCGGCGCCGGACAGCGCCTCCTTATGAGTATTTTCAAACAAGAAATACGGCCGCCAAGGCACGGATCGTTCGCCATTCGCCAAAAAGCATTCATAAAAGGAACGCCCGATGTACCGAGATCGCATCCGCCTGAAATCCCTGTGGGGCAAGGTGGTTCCGGCGGAAGAGGCCGCCTTCCTCATCAAGGACGGCATGACCGTGGGCATGAGCGGCTTCACCCGCGCCGGCGACGCCAAGGCGGTTCCGCTGGCGCTGGCCGAGCGCGCCGCCTCGGAAAAGCTGAAGATCACCCTGATGACCGGCGCCTCGCTGGGCAACGACGTGGACCGCATCCTGACGGAGGCGGGGGTGCTGTCGCGCCGCCTGCCCTTCCAGGCCGACCCGGTTCTGCGTAAGGCGATCAACCGCGGCGAGGTGATGTTCGTCGACCAGCACCTGTCTGAAACGGTGGAGCTGCTGCGCTCGCGCCAGATGGGGCCGGTCGATGTCGCGGTGATCGAGGCCTGCGCCATCACCGAGAATGGCGGCATCGTGCCGACCACCTCCATCGGCAATTCGGCGACCTTCGCCATCCTGGCCGAGAAGATCATCATCGAGCTGAACCTGACCCAGCCGCTGGATCTGGAGGGGATGCACGACGTCTACATCCCGACCCGCCGCCCCTTCCGCGAGCCGATCCCGGTGGTGACGGCGGAAAGCCGCGCCGGCCTGCCCTATATCCCGATCGACCCGTCACGAATCGCGGCCATCGTGGTGACGCGTAAGCAGGACAGCTCCGCCAGCATCCTGCCGCCCGATGACGAGACCAACGCCATCGCCGGCCACCTGATCGAGTTCCTGGGCCGCGAAGTTCGCCAGGGCCGGATGGGCCGCTCGCTGGCGCCGCTGCAGGCCGGCATCGGCACCATCGCCAACGCGGTGCTGCACGGGCTGATCGACGGGCCGTTCCACGACCTGACCATGTACAGCGAGGTCCTGCAGGACAGCACCTTCGAGCTGTTCGACGCCGGCAAGCTGAACTTCGCGTCCGGCTCCTCGATCACGCTCAGCGCCGGGAAATACGCCGAGGTGCTGCCGAAGATCGGCTCCTACAAGGGCCGGCTGCTGCTGCGTCCGCAGGAGATCTCCAACCATCCGGAGGTGATCCGCCGCCTTGGCGTCATCGGCATCAACACGGCGCTGGAGTGCGACATCTACGGCAACGTCAACTCCACCCATGTCAACGGCACGCAGATGATGAACGGCATCGGCGGCTCCGGCGACTTCGCCCGCAACAGCCACCTCGCCATCTTCGTCACCAAGTCGCTGGCCAAGGGCGGCGCCATCTCCAGCGTCGTGCCGATGGTCAGCCACGTCGACCACAATGAACATGACGTCGACGTCCTGGTGACGGAGGTCGGGCTGGCCGACCTGCGCGGGCTGGCTCCGCGCGAGCGGGCGGAGACGATCATCCGCAACTGCGTCCACCCCAGCTACCGTGAACTGGCGGCCGACTATCAGCGCCGGGCACTCCAGCGCGGCGGCCACACCCCGCATTTGCTGGAGGAGGCTTTCGCCTGGCACACCCGCTTCCAGCAGACCGGCAGCATGATGCCGAAGCCGCTGGCGGCCGAATAGGGTCCCTCGAAAACGGGCGGGCCGCGGAATTCCGCGGCCCGTTCCCGTTATCTGTACCGGTCAGACATGCTGCCCGCCATTGCTCTCCAAGTAGAGAAGCAATGCTGGGTAATAGTGCTTGCGCTCGGACGAAATCTTCTCGCAGAAACGGCGTGCAGCTCCGCTCTTGAGCCAGTCCTCAAGCTGGCCGTTCTGGCGTTTTTCCGCGACGATGGCATCGATCGCGTCCAGAATCTTGTGTATCACCTCAGGCCTCGTCTTATGAAGATCGGAGCGGCGTCTTCGTCGCTCTCACAATCTTATATGCGCTCGGCTGGTGATGAACGGCCCTGCATTCTGGGAATGGCTGCGTGTTGCAATGCACAAAACGAATGGGGTGAGGCGCCGCGTGGGCGGTCGTCGTCAGCGCCAGCGCTCCTTCAGGTCTTGAAGGCTGTAGGCAACGGGATCGTCGTGCACGTCCCGGAATGTTTGGCTGATGCAAGCTTCGGCAGAGGCGTGGCCCGGAGAGCTTTCATTGCAGCGGCCATAGCGAGCGACCAAAAAGTCTACGAAGTCCATCACCTCGTCCCGTTTGTCCTTGGGCAGCATTCGAAGCTTTGCGAGCAGTTCATCATGATCCATCGCAGCGATTCCTTGAGTGCCTTCTCGGAGGCAAACCATCATACGCGTATCAAACGGTGCCGATAGCTTGGAACAAAGATAGGGGGATCCGTACATGCCAATAAACGCCCTCTCCCGCCCGGGAGAGGGAGGGGACCCACGAAGTGGGGAGGGTGAGGGGGAGCCCAAGAATCCCGAACCGCATGGCTTCGTACCCAGCCCCTCACCCTTCCCATGCTGGCGCATGAGCCCCTTCCCTCTCCCGGGGCGGGAGAGGGAGCTATGTGCAACACCGCCCGGTCGTCCACCCTCACGCCCTCTCCCGCTCACCCTCGGACGGACGCAGGGCCTGTCCGGTCGGGCACAGGCGCAGCAGCACGCAGCGATCGCAGGCCGGCGCCTGATAGTAACAGCAACGTTGGCCGTGCAGCATCATGACCTCGTGGTTGTCGTAGACCTGCTGGGCGTCCCAATCCTCCGGCAATTGCGCCGACAACACCGCGTGCGACGGGCCGACGGCGACGTTGGCGGGGATCAGGCCGGTGCGCACCGCGACGCGGTGGTGGTGGCTGTCCACCGGCAAGGCCGCCTGCCGCAGGGTGGAGAAACTGAGCACCGCAGCGCTGGTCTTCGGCCCCACCCCCGGTAACTCCTCCAGCCACGCGCGGGCCTCGGGCACCGGCATGCCGGACAGCAGGTCGAGCGACAGGCTGCCGACCCGCTCGGTGATGCGGCGCAGGATGGCCTGAATGCGCGGCGCCTTCTGCTCCGGCCAGGTGACGCCGGCGATGGTCGCCTCCACCTCCGCGACCGGGGCGTCGCGCACCGACTCCCAATCCGGCCAGCGTCGCCGCAACGCCTTGAAGGCGGCGCCGGAGGCCGTATTCCGGGTGCGGTGCGACAGCAGCGACGACACCAGCTCACTCAGCGGGTCGAGGCTGTGGAAATAGGCGACCGGGCAGCCGTAAACGGTGCACAGCAGCCGATGGATCTCGAGCGCCTTGTCGCGCAATGCAACGGGGTCGGTCATAAGAACCGACAACAGCCGAACCGGTAAGGCGTTACCGGTAAATCATACCCCCACCAGCCCCGACATCACCGCGCGCAACTGCGCCGGCTTCACCGGTTTGTTCAGCACCAGACAGCCGGCCGCCTTGGCCTCGTCCGCCAGTTCCGGCGTGCGGTTGGCGGTGACGATCACGGCGGGCAGGATGCGGCCGCAGGCGGCGCGCAGCCGCGCCACCTCGTTGACGCCCAGCGCCCCGTCGTCGAGGTGATAGTCGGCGATCAGCAGATCCGGCGGCTGCGGCATGCCGGACAGCAGAGCCAGCGCCTCGTCGCCGTTGGTGGCGGACACCACGTCGCAGGCCCAGCCGCGCAGCAGCGCCTCCATCCCCGCCACCACCGCCGGCTCGTTGTCCAGCACCAGCACCGAGGTTCCGGCCAGCCGGTTGGTCATCGGCCGGGCGGCGACGTTGGCCGGACGCACGGCGCGCCTCTCCGTCCCGCGCGGCACGGTGACGGCGAAGACCGAACCCCGGCCCGGCTCCGACCGCACGGTGATCGGGTGGCCCAGCATACGGGCGACACGGTCGACGATGGCGAGGCCAAGCCCCATGCCACGGTCGCGTCCCTTGGTGACGGGGGTGTCGAGTCGGCGGAACTCCTGGAAAATCTCGGTGATCTTGTCGCGCGGGATGCCGGGGCCGTTGTCCCACACCTCGATGCGGATGCCGTCGCCGGTCCGGCGGCAGCCGACCACCACCCGGCCGCCCTGCACATAGCGCAGCGCGTTGGACAGGAAGTTCTGCACGATCCGGCGCAGCAGCCGCATGTCGCTGCGCACCACCGCCCCCGATCCCACCACCTTCAGGTCGATGCCGCGCTCCGCCGCCACTGCGGCATATTCGGTGGCGAGCGGCGCCAGGATGCCGCGCAGCGGGAAATCGCTGACCTCCGGCGTCACCGCCCCGGCGTCGAGCTTGGAGATGTCGAGCAGCGCCGACAGCAGATCCTCCACCGACGCCAGAGCCAAGTCGATGTTGTCCACCAACTCCGCATTGGCGGGCGGCTGTTCCAGGTCGGCCAGTGCCGAGACGAACAGGCGGGCGGCGTTCAGCGGCTGCAACAGGTCGTGGCTGGCGGCGGCGATGAAGCGGGTCTTCGACAGGTTGGCCTGATCGGCTTGTGACTTCGCCTGCTGAAGCTGGTCGTTCAGCATCATCAGCGCGGATTTCTCCGCCTGTTCGGATTCGCGCCGCCGCTCCTCCTCATGCTTGATGACGGTGATGTCGGTGTAGACGCCGACGATGCCGCCGTCGCGGGTGCGCCGCTCGTTCACCTGGATCCAGCGGCCGTCCGACAGCCGGTTCAGGAAGACGCCCTTCAGGTCGTGGCGGTGCTCCATCCGCTCGCGCAGCCAGACGTCGGGAGGCGGCTCGCTGACCGCGCCGGCGGCGGCGACCATGGCGACCAGATCGTTGAAGCGGATGCCGGCCTGGATGCGGCCCGCCACCGACGGCCAGTAGGACAGGTATTTGCGGTTGCACAGCACCAGCCGGTCGGCGGAGTCGAACAGGGCGAACCCCTCGTTCACCGACTCGATCGCCTCGAACAGGCGGGTGCGCATGGTGTCCGCCAGCTCCTTGGCGCGGGCGAGGTCGCGGTTGCTGTCCTCCAGCTTGTGCAGGGCACGTTCCAGCTCCAGCGTGCGCTCGCGGATCTTCTGCTCCAGCACGATGGCGGTCTGGAACAGCGAGAAGGCGCCGCCCTGGAAATCCATCGACCGCTCGACGCGGTCCATCAGCACCTTGTTGATGCGCTGGAGCTTGGCGTTCTCGCGCTCCAGCGCGGCGATGCGGTCGGCGGGGTCGAGGGTCCAGTTGCGGGTTTGGATGCCGGCCATGGCTTTAGCGTCCTCCGATGGCGACGCCCGTGAAGGTCTGGTTGACGTGCATGCCGTTCACCTGTTCGCCATAGGCGCAGAATCCGACAACCCGGTTGCGCGCCAGCCGTTCCGACATGACGGCGTTCAATTGCCGCTGCTCCATCTCCAGCCGGCGCAGGATGCAGTCGCAGCCGAGGATCAGGTCGGGGGCACCGACCTCTTCCTCGATGCCCGCGATCAGACCGTCGAAGTTGGAGACCGGATCGACCCCCTCCGCCACCGTCAGGACGATGCCCTCGTCGATGGCGCAGAAGAAGGTCAGGCTCTCGTCGTCGTTCACCTTCTGGATCGAGCGGACATGGTACTGGCCGCCGACCCGCACGACGACGGGATGGGCGGCGAAGATCATCGGAGTCAGCGGCTCGCCCTCCAGACCGACCAGCCGGGCGTATTCGCGGCCCGCCGGCTCGGCATTGATCTCATGGACGATGCGGTGCTGCGGGTCGGCGCCGGTGACGACCATCTTGCGGTCGGAACTGACGAAATGCTGGGTGCGGAAGACGGTGAAGGGCCGGTTGGTGGTGAACAGCGCCACCACCGCGGCATTGGGGTGGAAGGCGCCCTCGTGAAGGACGAAGGTGCGTTCGAAATGCAGGTCGTCGCCGGCCGAGGCGCCGAACAGCGGGATGTCGATCAGCGCGTTGTGCAGCGCGCTGACCACCGTCTCCTCGCTCATCGACAGGCCGTCGATCAGCAGCATGGCGAAGCTGCGGGCATCCTCGCCCAGCGGCACGGGCCGGCTCGCCATCGCCCGGTCGCGGCGCGACAGCAGTGAGCGCGCGATGGCGGTGCTGTCGGCGATCTCGAAGCGGTCGACATGGTCGACCAGCGCGGTGACGATGCAGAAATCCTCGCTCGGGAAGCCCACAGCCACCAGGGCGTTGGTGGTGTAGCCGCCGGGACCGATCTCCCCCGCCGTGGTGCAGCCGATGACCGGCACCATGCCGAACTCCCGCGCCAGGGCATCGGCCAGGGCATCGCGGTCATAGCTGGGGGCGCAGAACACCACCACCAGTTCCAGCGCCGCCTCGCCCAGCCCGGCGCGCAGTTCCCTCGCCGCCTCGTCGGCGCGTTCGGCATGGGTGACGGCGCGCGGCATGCCGTCGCCGGACGCGGGTTTCACCGGGCCGTCCGCGGAGGGGCCGTCTGCGGAGATCTCCCGTGTGGACATCGATGCCGCTTGCGCCTCCCTCTCCGTGCGCGGATACGATCCGGCAAGGGTACTCCAGGGATGGCGGCGGGCAAGACCAATCCGCGGGCCGGTGAAGGAGGACATGATGCGGGGCGGCTCCTGAAGATGCTCGGCCTAGATACTCTCTGCCGGCTGCGGATCGGGCAAGCCGGCCAACTCCTCGTCGGTGAACAGACGGGCCTTGGCGGTGAAGCGGACGCCGTCCGGCGCCTCGATCGAAAAGCCGCCGCCGCGCGCCTGGATAACGTCCAGGATGACCTGGGTGTTGCGCCACCATTGGAAGGTGTCGTCGGACATGCAGAAGGGCGCGCCGGCGACCGTGCCGATCCACAGGTCGCGCCCGCCCATGCGGAACTCCCCCTTCGGCAGGCAGAGCGGTGCCGACCCGTCGCAGCAGCCGCCCGACAGATGCAGCATCAGCGGCCCGTGCTTCGCGGCAAGGCGGTCCAGCAGCGCGATGGCTTCAGGGGTGGCGATCACGCGGTCGGTCATGGCGGTCCTTTATCACGAAACCACGCGGAGAAAGAAAAAAGGCCGGGGGACGCGCCCCCGGCCCAGGTTCGCCCGATAGGGAGGAGCAGGGCTCAGAAGAAGCCGAGCGCTTTCGGGCTGTAGCTGACCAGCAGGTTCTTGGTCTGCTGGTAGTGGTCGAGCATCATCTTGTGCGTCTCGCGGCCGATGCCGGACTTCTTGTAACCACCGAAGGCGGCGTGCGCCGGATACAGGTGGTAGCAGTTGGTCCACACGCGGCCGGCCTGGATGCCGCGGCCCATGCGGAAGGCGCGGTTGCCGTCACGGGTCCAGACGCCGGCGCCCAGACCGAACTCGCTGTCGTTGGCGATGGCCAGCGCCTCTTCCTCGGTCTCGAAGGTCGTCACGGCGACGACCGGGCCGAAGATCTCCTCCTGGAAGATGCGCATCTTGTTGTGGCCTTCCAGGATGGTCGGCTGGACGTAGTAGCCGCCCTCCAGCTCGCCGCCCAGATGGGCGCGCTCGCCGCCGATCAGCACCTTGGCGCCCTCGGCCTTGCCGATCTCGATGTAGGAGAGGATCTTCTCCATCTGCTCCTGCGACGCCTGGGCGCCGATCATCGTGCCGCCGTCCAGCGGATGGCCCTGGGCGATCTTGGCGACGCGCTCGACCGCCAGCTTGATGAAGCGGTCGTAGATCGACTTCTGGATGAGGACGCGGCTCGGGCAGGTGCAGACCTCGCCCTGGTTCAGCGCGAACATCGCGAAGCCTTCCAGCGCCTTGTCCAGGAACTCGTCGTCGGACGCCATCACGTCTTCGAAGAAGATGTTCGGCGACTTGCCGCCCAGCTCGACGGTCGACGGGATGATGTTCTCCGACGCGTACTGCAGGATCAGGCGGCCGGTCGAGGTCTCGCCGGTGAAAGCGATCTTCGAGATGCGCTTGTTGGTGGCGAGCGGCTTGCCGGCCTCGATGCCGAAGCCGTTGACGACGTTGATGACGCCCGGCGGCAGCAGATCGCCGATCATCTCCATCAGGACCAGGATCGCCATCGGGGTCTGCTCGGCCGGCTTCAGCACGATGCAGTTGCCGGCGGCCAGGGCCGGGGCCAGCTTCCAGGCGGCCATCAGCAGCGGGAAGTTCCAGGGGATGATCTGGCCGACGACGCCCAGCGGCTCATGGAAGTGGTAGGCGTAGGTGGTGTGGTCGATCTCGGCGATCGAGCCTTCCTGGGCGCGGATGCAGCCGGCATAGTAGCGGAAGTGGTCGATGGCGAGCGGAACGTCGGCGGCGCGGGTCTCGCGGATCGGCTTGCCGTTGTCCAGCGTCTCGGCCAGCGCGATGATCTCCAGCCGCTCTTCCATGCGGTCGGCGATCTTCAGCAGGATGTTCGAGCGCTCGGTCGGCGAAGTGCGGCCCCAGGCGTCCTTGGCCTTGTGGGCGGCGTCCAGCGCCAGCTCGACGTCGGCGGCCTGGGAACGGGCGATCTCGCACAGCGGCTTGCCGGTAATCGGGGTCAGGTTGGTGAAGTATTGGCCGTCCACCGGCGCAACCCACTGGCCGCCGATAAAGTTGTCGTAGCGGGGGCGGAGCGCGATCTGCTTCTGGAGCGTTTCGAGAGCCTGGTGGAGCATTTGGGCCGTTCCTCTCAGTGTGGTGAACCGGTCAGGTCTCCGGTCCAACGCGTTTGTCGGGGCCATTCAGCCACTCTGAGAGGGGAAGGGTAAATTGTACTATGGAAGGAGACGGTGCGGAGGTGGGATTGTTCGTATCCCACCCAATGGGCCACTCCATGACGGATTCCCCGGGGCGCCTCACTCCGCCGGCTGGCGCCCTTCGACATAGCCCTTGCGCAGCTGTTCCTGATACCAGCGGCGGTGGTGCTCCATCGCCCAGTTCTCGTCGACATCGCCGGAGCCCATGGCGTCGAAGGCGCCTTCCATACCGATGGTGCCGATGTAGATGTGACCGATCACCGCGGCGATCAGCGCCGCCGCCAGCAGCCCGTGGATGACATGGATGGTCTGCATCCCGCCGATCCCGGTGAAGGCGAAGGGCACCATCAGCAGATAGCCGGTGGCCGCCATCACGACGCCGCCCAGCACGATGCTCCAGAACACCAACTTCTGGCCGGCATTGAAGCGCCCGGCTTCCGGATGATGGCCAGCCTTGGAGAAGAGCCCGCCCGCCGACTTGATCCAAATCCAGTCGGCCTTCTCCGGAATATTGTCACGCAGCCACAGCGCGACGATCATCAGCAGCCCGACGACGAAGGGCACGCTGACGAAGTTGTGGATAGACTTGGAATATTCCGCCAGCGGCGTGAAGGCCTGATGGCCGATCAGCGGGATCAGCAGCGACCGGCCGAAGGTCAGGATCACGCCGGTCAGCGCCATGGTCAGGAAGCTGACCGCCGTCGTCCAATGGGCGAAGCGGTCCAGCCCGTTGAAGCGCAGCACCAGCCGCCCCGCCTTGCCGCCATGGATGCGGATCGTGCCGCGATAGAGGAAGAAGATCGCCAGCACCACCGTCATGCCGATGGCCAGCCCGCCGATGGCCAGCCGCAGCGTGTGGGTGCGCCACTCCCGCCATTCCCGCCCTTCCGGCTGGACCAGCACCGCCAGCTTCTCGTCCGGGATGCTGACGCGGCCGACGACCTTGTCGTCCTGCGGGACGTAGAGCGGCACCTGCTCCTTCGTGGTCGGCGAGTTGGGGCCGGGCACCTGAGTAAGCTGCGCTTGTGCGAAAGTCGGAGCGGCCAGACCAGCAACGGCCATCAGGGCGATCAGCAGCAGGGCGTGCAGGGGGCGCATGGTGGTCTCCCAGAATGGTCCTTCATATGAGGGAGGCGCCGATTGCCCCCTCCCTAACCCTCCCCCTCTTCGAGGGAGAGGGGACTGCCGCCGCTCCGTTGCCAAACTTCACCAAGCGTCCTGCCCCCTCTCCCGCGGAGCGGGGGAGGGATGGGGAGGGGGCAACCGCCGCGGCACTCCTCACGCCCCTCCCGTCCCCGGCCCACCGGGCGCGAAGGGGGAGCCCCGCTCATTCCGCCCATAGGCGGTGGACCAGCCCGGCGCACCGGAGCCGTAGCCGCGCCGCACCGACCGTTCCTGATAGATGTCGGCCAGGATGGCGCCGTCGCCGGCCATCAGCGCGCGGGTGGAGCACATCTCCGCGCAGAGCGGCAGCTTGCCCTCGGCCAGCCGGTTGGCACCGTATTTCTGGTACTCCTCGACGCTGCCGTCCGGTTCGGGACCGCCGGCGCAAAAGGTGCACTTGTCCATCTTGCCGCGGCTGCCGAAATCGGTGGTGCGCGGGTATTGCGGCGCGCCGAACGGGCAGGCGTAGAAGCAATAGCCGCAGCCGATGCACAGATCCTTGCTGTGCAGCACCACCCCGTCGGCGGTCTGCAGGAAGCAGTCGACCGGGCACACCGCGGCGCAGGGCGGGTCGTTGCAATGCATGCAGGCCATGGAGATCGACCGCTCGCCCGGCTTGCCGTCGTTCAGCGTGACCAGCCGGCGGCGGTTGATGCCCCAGGGCACCTCATGCTCGTTCTTGCAGGCGGTGACGCAGGCGTTGCATTCGATGCAGCGTTCCGAATCGCACAGGAACTTCATCCGGGCCATGTCTCATCAGCTCCTGCACGTCATGCCGGTTCGACCCGGCAGAGGGTGACCTTGGTTTCCTGCATGAAGGTGACGGGGTCGTAGCCGTAGGTCGTCACCCCGTTGGCCGGCTCGCCCAGCACGATGGGGTCGGTGTCGGGCGGGTAGTTGCCGCGCAAGGACTCGCCCTGCCAGAAGCCGGAGAAGTGGAAGGGCATGAACACCGTGCCGCCGCCGACGCGGTCGGTCACCAGCGCCCGCACCTTGGCCTTGCTGCCGTCCTCCGGCCCATAGACCCAGACCCAGGCGCCGTCCCGGATGCCCAGCTTTTCGGCGTCCCTGGTGTTGATTTCCGCGAACATCGACTGCTGCAGTTCGGCCAGCCAGGGGTTGGACCGGGTTTCCTCGCCGCCGCCCTCATACTCGACCAGCCGGCCGGAGGTCAGGATCATCGGGAAGCGCTGGCGCAGGTCGCTGTCCGCCACCTTGAACTGAAGCGAGCGGGCAAGCTGGACCAGACGGAAGTCGCGCCGGTCCTCGATGGCCGGGAAGTCCTTCACCAGATCGGGGCGCGGGGAATAGATCGGCTCGCGATGGATCGGTACCGGGTCGGGCAGGTTCCAGGCGACGGCGCGCGCCTTGGCGTTGCCGTGCGGCACGCAGCCATGCTTCAGCGCCACGCGGATGATGCCCATCGACAGGTCGGTCTGCCAGCTGACATTGTCCACCTCTGCCCCGCCGCCGCCGATGGCCTGGATGACGCGCATCTCGTCGGGCGTCAGATCCTTGTCCCAGCCCAGCTTCCTCAGCACGGCCATGGTGAATTCGGGATAGCCGTCCTCGATCTCCGACCCCTTCGAATAGGAGCCGTCGGCCAGCAGCGAGACGCCGTTGCGCTCCACGCCGAAGCGGGCACGGAAGACGCCGCCGCCGTCCATCACATGCTTGGAGGTATCATAGAGCACCGCCGATCCGGGATGCCTGATCTCCGGATGGCCCCAGCTGGGCCAGGGCAGGCCGTAATAGTCGCCGGCGCAGGGGCCGGAGGAGGCCCGCATGGTGATCTTGTCGAAATCGGCCTGATGCTTCATGTGCATCTTCAGCCGTTCCGGCGACTGGCCGGTGGCGCCGATCGACAGACAGCTGCGGTTCATCTCGCGCAGGATGTCCTCCGGAACCGGCCGGGTGTCCTCCACCGTGATGTGCTTGAACATCTCGTTGGCGAAGCCCAGCTTGCGCGCCAGCAGGTAGATGATGGTGTAGTCGTCCTTCGATTCGAAGATCGGCTCCACCACCTTCTCCCCCCACTGCATCGAGCGGTTGGAGCAGGTGCGCGACCCGTCGGTCTCGAACTGGCTGCAGGCCGGCAGGATGTAGGTGCCGTTGCGCCGTTCCTTGATCGCGGCGAAGGTGGTCGGGTGCGGGTCGGCGATGACCAGCAGGCTCAGCTTCTCCAGCCCCTTCACCATGTCCGGCATGCGGGTGACGGTGTTGCCGCCATGGCCGAAGCACATCATGGCGCGCAGCGGGCTGGGCTGGTCGATGTCGCCCGGCTTGGCCAGCACCGCGTCGAACCAGCGCGTTGTCGGGATGCCCTTGGCCTCCATCAGCTCCTTGGAGGCGAACCGGCCCTTGAGATAGTCGTATTCGACGTCCCAGGCGCGGGAGAAATGCTTCCACGCCCCTTCCGCCAGCCCGTAATAGGAGGGCAGCGTGCTGACGTCGAGGCCGAAGTCGGTGGCGCCCTGCACGTTGCAGTGGCCGCGATAGATGTTGGCGCCGCCGCCGGCCACGCCGATGTTGCCCAGCGCCAATTGCAGGATCGACAGCGCGCGGACGTTGGCGGTGCCCACCGTGTGCTGGGTGACGCCCATGCACCAGATCACGGTGCTGGGCTTGTTCTTCGCTATCACCTCCGCCACCCGGCGGACCTGGGCGCCGGGAACGCCTGTCACCCGCTCGACCTCCTCGGGCGTCCACTTCTTCACCTCGGCGCGGATCTCGTCCATGCCGTAGACGCGCTGGCGGATATACTCCTTGTCCTCCCAGCCGTTTTCGAAGATGTGCCACAGCAGGCCCCAGGCGATGGGGATGTCGGTGCCGGGACGGATGCGGACATATTCGGTGGCGTGGGCGGCGGTGCGGGTGAAGCGCGGATCGATGACGATGAAGGGCGCGCGGTTGTGCTCCTTGCCGCGCAGCATGTGCTGCATCGACACCGGGTGCGCCTCCGCCGGGTTGCCGCCGACGATCAGCAGCGCCTTGGAGTTCTGGATGTCGTTGTAGCTGTTGGTCATGGCGCCGTAGCCCCACGTGTTCGCCACGCCGGCGACCGTGGTGGAATGGCAGATGCGCGCCTGATGATCGACGTTGTTGGTGCCCCAGAAGGCCGCCAGCTTGCGGTAGAGATAGGCCCCCTCGTTGGAGAATTTCGCCGAGCCCAGCCAGAACACCGCGTCGGGACCGGACGCCTGCCGGATCTCCAGCAGCTTGTTGCCGATCTCCTCGATCGCCTGGTCCCAGGTGATGCGCTGCCAGACGCCGTCCACCAGCTTCAGCGGGTATTTGACCCGGCGGGTGCCCTTGGTCAGCTCGCGGACCGAGGCGCCCTTGGCGCAGTGGGTGCCCTGGTTGATCGGGCTTTCCCAGCCCGGCTCCTGCCCGACCCAGACGCCGTTCTGCACCTCGGCGATCACCGTGCAGCCGACCGAGCAGTGGGTGCAGACATTCTTGCGCGTCACCACCTCGACATTCGGCAGGATGGGACCGGCCTCCGCCTTGCGGATCATCGCGCCCGGCAGCGCGCCGACCGCGGCGATGCCGCCCGCGGCAAGGCCGGAGCGGCGCAGGAAGCCACGGCGGCTGACACCCGATTCCAGGGTGTCGGCCAGCGCGGCGACCAGACCGGAGCGCTTGTTGCCTGCCGTTTTCGCCGAGCTGCGTTTGACCAGCATGGACTCCCTCCGGATCGCCCTACAGGCGGTTCAGCGCGTAGAAGCGCTTGACGTGTTCGGTTTCGCGATAGCGGGTCTTCAGTTGCTCTTGCGGCGATTCCATCGCCTGCGCCACGTCGCCGGCCGGCAGCACGGCGGCCGCGGCGGCGCCGGCCGCACCCAGGCCCAGCGTCTTCAGGATGTCGCGGCGCTGCAGCGGATTGCCGGGCGGGGGATTGCGCGGGGGTTCTGGCGGCGTCTTCATGCGTCGGCCTCCTCCAACTGGTCGGTCTGTCGGTTGAGTGCTTCCCGTTCGATCTCCAGGAACAGGCGGCCGATGGTGCCGACCGGGCGGTAGAGGCCGGCCGTCTCCGCCCCTTCCAGATCCTGGAAGAAGCGCCCGGCCCAGGGCATCAGATGGCTGTCCAGCATGTGGCGCTGCACCGCCGGGTCGGCCCCCTCGCGGATCAGCACGGCCATCACGTCGCACAGGGCGGCGATGTGGTCTTCCGGCTCCGACACGCCGGGCGCGCGCTCCAGCCCCAGCGCCTGAAGGTCGGCGCGCAGGGCCGACAGCGGCCGGTCGGTCAGGAAGCCCGTGCGGTAGTAGGAGGCGTAGGGGACCAGCTCGCCCTGGACGACGCCGATGAACAGCGCGTTGAACTCGCGCTCCACCGCTTGGGGGTCGGTGCCCCGCGCCCGCGCGGCCAGATCGTCGAAGGCGCGGCCGATCGGCGTCGCATCGCCGGAAAGGCCGCCCAGCAGCGCCAGCAGGTCGGCGCCCGGCGGGGCCGCCAGCGTCAGCGCCAGCAGCCGGTAGACGTCGGCGCGCAAGCCATCCGCGCCGCTTTCCGGATCATGAACCGTCATCACACTCCCACAAGCCGCTCCGGAACCCTCGACGAAGGCCATGGCTGGGCTGAATAGGGACAACGCCGGGCAGGACCAAAGGTTGCCTTGCCCGGTCGGAGCTACCCGGCCGAGGTCATCCCTTATTCCCACCTTATTCCCGGCTGAGGGATCATTCCTTGCGGTCGGTCTGCGGACGGCCGGAGAAGTTGCGGTGCTCGACCGACGCCTCCCCTCCCACCCGCGCGCCCACTGAGGCGAAAGTCTCGTCGGCGCTGCGGGCGAACAAGGTCGGCAGGACCGCCCAGGCGCCACCCGCCAGGACGACGATGGCGATGAGCGCGGCAAGAAAGGCTTTCATCGGCAAATCTCCGGACAGCGCTGACCGGAACGAAGCCGCGCTGCCGGCTCCGCCCACGCCACGGACAACACCGCCGGAGCCCGATTGTTTCCGTCCGATCTTTTCCGCTTGATATGCTCTGATCGAGCACATATTGTTTTGCTCAGAACGAGCATAGAGCGGAGCACATGATGCCCGAGGTCGCCGAACTCGCCTACACCCCTGCCGTCGCTGCGGCGACCGCGCCGATCTATGAGCGGATGAAACGCGTCGTGCCGGCCATCGAATGGCCCTTCCACGCGCCGCTGGTCCATGCCATCAACGAGCTGAAGCGCGAGCGCAACGCCGTCATCCTGGCGCACAACTACCAGACGCCGGAGATCTTCCACGGCGTGGCCGACATCGTCGGCGACAGCCTGGCGCTGGCCGCCAAGGCGACGCAGACCGACGCCGACGTCATCGTGCTGGCCGGCGTGCATTTCATGGCGGAGACGGCGAAGCTGCTGAACCCGGCCAAGACGGTGCTGATCCCCAGCCGCAACGCCGGCTGTTCGCTGGCCGACAGCATCACCGCCGCCGACGTCCGGCTCCTGCGCGAGGCGCATCCCGGCGTGCCGGTGGTCGCCTATGTCAACACCTCGGCCGAGGTGAAGGCGGAGGTCGACATCTGCTGCACCTCCGGCAATGCGGTGGAGGTGGTGGAATCGCTGGGTGTCGACCGGGTGATCTTCCTGCCCGACGAATATCTGGCGAAATACGTCGCCACCCAGACCAAGGTCGAGATCATCGCCTGGAAGGGCCATTGCGAGGTGCACGAGCGCTTCACCGGCGCCGAGATCGAGGAGTTCCGCCGCCGTTTCGACCGGCTGACCGTGATCGCCCACCCCGAATGCCCGCCCGACGTGCTGGGGGCGGCCGATTTCGTCGGCTCCACCGCCCGCATGATCGACTTCGTCGGCAACGAGAAGCCGCCGCGGGTGCTGATGGTCACCGAATGCTCGATGAGCGACAACGTCGCCGCCGCCTCTCCCGAGACGGAGTTCGTGCGGCCCTGCAACCTCTGCCCGCACATGAAGACGGTGACCCTGTCGAGCATCCTGGAGTCGTTGCAGACCCTGGAACCGCGCGTCGAGATCCCCGACGCGCTCGCCGCCCGCGCCCGCCGCTCGGTGGAACGCATGCTCGCGGTGAAGCCGAAGTGAACCAATCCCCCTCCCCCGCCCAGCTCTCGCACAAAGCTCCGCTTTGTGCTGACGCGACAGGCGGACCATAGGTCCGCTGAGAGCGGGGGAGGGTCAGGGTGGGGGCAAGAGTCGCACCTCATGGATGTCTTCGGCTGCGCCGAACCCCCTCATCCTAACCTTCTCCCCAGGGGGGAGAAGGAACTTGTGAGGAGTTCTTTGATGACCTCCAGCACGCCTTACGATGTCCGCGATGCCGAGGTGATCGTCGTCGGCTCCGGCCTTGCCGGGATGACCGCCGCCCTGCAACTCGCCCCCCGCGCCGTCACGCTCATCACCAAGACCGCCGGCCTGCCCGGCGGCTCCAGCCTCTACGCCCAGGGCGGGATCGCCGCCGCCGTCGGTCCGGACGACCGGCCGGAGGACCATGCCGCCGATACCGTCGCCGCCGGGGCCGGGCTGGTCGACGCCGCGATGGCGGCCCTGCTGACCCGCGACGGCGCCGCCCTGGTCCGCCGCCTGCTCGACGACGGCCTGCCCTTCGACCGCGCGCCCGACGGCGCGCCGCTGCTGGGCCGGGAAGCCGCCCATGGCGCAGCGCGCATCGTCCATGCCGGGGGCGACGCCACCGGCCGCACCCTGGTCACCGCCCTGGCCGACCGCCTGCGCGCCACCCCGTCGGTGCGGGTGGAGACCGATGCCTTCGCCGTCGATCTCGTGCTGCGCAACGGCCGGGTCTGCGGCCTGCTGGCCTGCCATCCCGAAGGTTGGGTGCTGCACCGCGCACCCCGCGTGATCCTGGCGACCGGCGGCATCGGCGCCACCTTCGCCCGCACCACCAACCCGGCGGAGGCCACCGGCGACGGTCTCGCTATCGCCGCGCGGGCCGGGGCCCGGCTGGCCGACCTGGAGTTCGTGCAGTTCCACCCCACGGCGCTGGCCGTCGACGCCGACCCGGTGCCGCTGCTGACCGAGGCGTTGCGCGGAGCCGGCGCCATCCTGCTCGACCGCCAGGGCAACCGCTTCATGCCCGACGAGCATCCGCTGGCCGAACTGGCGCCGCGCGACGTGGTCGCCCGCGCCATCGGCCGCCGCGTCGCGGCGGGGGAGCCGGTGTTCCTCGACCTTCGCCCGGCGCTCGCCGCCAAGCCCGACGGCTTCCCCACCGTGCTGGCGCTTTGCGCCGAGCATGGGCTGGATCCCTTCGCCGAGCCGATGCCGGTGGCCCCGGCCGCCCACTATCATATGGGCGGGGTGGTCACCGACGCCGACGGGCGCACCAGCCTGGAGGGGCTATGGGCCTGCGGCGAGGTCGCATGCACCGGCGTCCACGGCGCCAACCGGCTGGCGAGCAACTCGCTGCTGGAGGCGCTTGTCTTCGGCGCCCGCGTCGCCCGCGACGTGGCGGAGCGCCCCCTGGCGCCGCTGCCGCCCTTCGCCTTGCCCCGTCCGCCTGCGGTCGCCGCCGATGTCAGCCATATCCTGCTCGATGCCATCGGGGCAGAGGCGCGCAGCGCGCTCTATGAGGGGGCCGGGCTGGTGCGCGACGGTCTGGGGCTGCTGGCCGCCCGGCGCAAGCTCGACCGGCTGGCGGCGGCCCTGGACATGCTCCGGTGCGAGGGGGATGACGCCCACGAAGATGCCAAAGCCCCGCCGGACATCGTCCGCCAGTGGGGCGAGGCGCGCAACCGGCTGCTGGTCGGCCGGCTGGTCGTCCATGCCGCACTGGCGCGGGAGGAAAGCCGCGGCGCCCATTGCCGCAGCGACCATCCCCTCCCCAATCCCATCCATGGTGATGGGGCCACCACCCGCACCCTGACCCTCAGCGATCTGGCCGGCACCGCCGGTCCCCTGTCCGGAGACGCCGCATGCTGCATCCTCTGACCGTCGAGCCCATCGTCCGCGCCGCCCTGGCGGAGGATCTGGGCCGGGCCGGCGACATCACCACCGACAGCATCATCCCGGCCGACGCGGTGGCGACCGCCCGCATCGCCGCCCGCAAGGATGGCCGCGTCGCCGGGCTGGAAGCGGCGCTGATCGCCTTCCGCCTGCTCGACCCCGGCATTTCGGTGACGGTGGAGCGCGCCGATGGCGACGACGTGGCGCCCGGCGGCACCATCGCCAGCCTGACCGGCAAGGCCCGCGCCCTGCTGACGGCGGAGCGCACGGCGCTGAACCTGATGGGCCGGCTGTCGGGCATCGCCACCGCCACCCGCGCCCTGGTGCGCGAGGTGGACGGCACCAATGCCCGCATCGTCTGCACCCGCAAGACCACCCCGGGCCTGCGCGTTCTGGAAAAGCATGCGGTGAAGCTGGGCGGCGGCTTCAACCACCGTTTCGGGCTGGATGACGCCGTCCTCATCAAGGACAACCACATCGCCGTTGCCGGCGGCGTGCGCCCGGCGGTGGAGCGCGTCCGCGCCGCCATCGGCCACATGGTGAAAGTGGAGGTCGAGGTCGACACGCTCGACCAGCTGGACGAGCTGCTGGGCCTGCCGGTCGATGTCGTCCTGCTCGACAACATGGACCCGGACACGCTACGCCGCGCCGTGCGGATGGTCGACGGCCGTCTGCTGACCGAGGCGTCGGGCAACGTCACGCTCGCCACCGTCCGCGCCATCGCGGAAACCGGCGTCGACATGATCTCCTGCGGCTGGCTGACCCACAGCGCCCCGAACCTGGATTTGGGGCTGGATATGTGAGGGTGTGACTTGGAATATCTCCCTCTCCCCGGGGGGAGAGGGAGATATTCCCAGATGTTTCCTACTACGCCGCCAGCTTCTCGACGTTGCCGTCCAGGCCCATCAGCAGCAGTTCGACCTCGAGGTCCGGGTGGCGTTCCTTGACCATCGCCTTCAGCTTGGTCAGGTACTGGCCATGCACCTCGGCCTCCTTGGCCGGATCGGGCGACAGATCCATGCCCAGGAAGACCTTGTAGGCGCCGCAGTCGCGGTGATCCATGACGATCACGCGCTTGATGTGGTGCAGTTCCTTGGCGACCGCGACATGGTCCCAGAACGCCTCGCCCCAGGCGGGCTTCTTGTCGGTCAGCGCGCCCAGGCTGGCGCCGGCCAGGATGACGTGGTCGTAGTTCGCCTGCATGTTGCGGGCGTTCATGTAGCTGGCGACATGGCCCATCAGGCGATAGTCCATGCAGGACAGCAGAAGCGTGTCGACGCTGCCGGCCAGGGCCGGGCGGCTCATCATCATCGGCGCCATCAGCGTCACGCCGGCACCCAGCGTCGCCAGCTTCAGGAACCCGCGGCGCGAGCTGTGTTCGCCCTGGCAGCAGCCGTGGTGATGACCGGTCGAATGATCCATTGTGCCCTCCCAACACGCCCCGAACCCGTATCGGGGGTTTCACGCGCGATGGTGGCATCTAAGTATTAAAAATTCCAATACATGGGCTTCCACAGTGCGGAAAAGCAATGATCGCTCACCTCTGTGGTATTTTTCGGATAGATCGACCCACAACCCGATTTCATTGCATTTTTAACCGGAAAAGAAAACGGGCCGCCCCGGTTGGGGACGGCCCGTTTCCATGCATGGATGTTCCTGGTCGTCAGCGTTCAGCCATCACCCGCCGCGCGTGGTGCTGGGCGCCGGCGTGCCGGCCGACCCGACGGTGCTGGAGGCCGGCGGCGGCGAGGCGCTCGCGCTGTGGCTGGACGAACAGTCCGCGTTGGCGATCCCCGCCGTCAGGAGTGTGGCGAGACCGAACAATGCGGCGACGACCGGACTGGCTCCATGAGACATTGGATCACCTCCTTTCTGAAACGTTGCGACCACCAACAGATTGCCACAGTGCCGCACTCGGTCAATGGTCGATTCGAACAATCGCGATTCCGTCTCCCAATGGAACAGGTTCTGATCTTAAGCTTGAGCGGCGTTATCGGGTTTCCAGCAGCCCGCTCATCGTCGCGAACAGCTCCGACTTCGCTTCGAACCCGACGCCCGGCAAGTCCGGCAGGCGCACCCGGCCATCCTCGACCGCGATACCGTCGGCGAAGCCGCAGAAAGGCTTGAAGACGTCGGGGTAGGATTCGTTGCCGCCCAGATGCAGGCCGGCGGCGATGTTCAGCGACATCTGGTGCCCGCCATGCGGAACCACCCGCCGGCTGGACCAGCTATTGTCCTTCAGCATGTCGAGCGTGCGCAGATACTCCACCAGCCCATAGCTCAGCGCGCAGTCGAACTGCAGCCAGTCGCGGTCGGCCCGCATGCCGCCATGGCGGATCAGGTTGCGGGCGTCCTGGTGGGAGAACAGATTCTCGCCGGTCGCCATCGGGCGGTCATAGTGGTTGGCGAGTTCGGCCTGCAGCGCATAGTCCAGCGGGTCGCCGGCTTCCTCGTACCAGAACAGGCCGTAGGGCTTCAGCGCCTCCGCATACTTTATGGCGGTGTCGAGGTCGAAGCGGCCGTTGGCGTCGACGCACAGGTTCCCGCCCGACCCGACCACTTCCAGCACCGCGTCGATCCGTCGGAGATCCTCCTCCAGCGGGGCACCGCCGATCTTCATCTTCACGACCTTGTATCCGCGGTCGCGGTAGCTGCGCATCTCGTCCTGAAGCGCCGTCACGTCCTTGCCGGGATAGTAATAGCCGCCGGCGGCATAGACCCAGACGCTGTCGTCGGCCACCCCGCCACGGAAACGGTCGGCCAACAGGCGGTAGAGCGGCACGCCGGCGATCTTCGCCACGGCGTCCCACACCGCCATGTCGATGGTGCCGACGGCGACGGAACGCTCGCCATGGCCGCCCGGTTTCTCATTGGTCATCAACCGCGCCCAGATGCGGAACGGGTCGAGGTTCTCGCCGCTGTCCTCCAGCAGGCTGTCGGGCGCCGCCGACATCAGCCGGGGGATGAAGCGCTCGCGCAGAAGCCCGCCCGCGGCATAGCGGCCGTTGGAGTTGAATCCGTAGCCGATCACCGGCTTGCCGTCGCGCACCACGTCGGTGACCACCGCGACGACGCTGCACGTCATCTGGCTGAAATCGATGAAGGCGTTGGCGATGTCGGACTTGATGCCGGCGGTCTGCTCACGGATTTCGACGATGCGCATGGCGGTTTCCCTTGCAGCGTGGTGGCGCGTTCGATGACGGCACTGTAGGGATGGTGCGGGCCGCCGGGCCAATGCCAAGGTCGGAACGCATCATGCGGGTTCGGCATAGGGTGGCCGGAGGCCGGCAGACGTGACGAAGATTGGGCGATGGAACTCTCCTGGCTCGACGATTTCCTGGCGCTGGTCGATTGCGGCAACTTCTCCCGCGCCGCCGACGCACGCCACCTGACCCAGCCGGCCTTCAGCCGCCGCATCCGCGCGCTGGAGGATTGGGCCGGCACCCCGCTGTTCGACCGCAGCGCCCAGCCGGTGACGCTGACGGAGGCCGGGCGACGCTTCCGCCCCTTCGCCGACGAGACCGTGCGCCGCCTGCTGCAGGGCCGCGAGGAGGCCCGGCTCGCCGCCCAGTCGGAGGCCGCGACCCTGCGCTTCGCCGCCACCCACGCGCTGTCGCTGACCTTCTTCCCCTCCTGGCTGCGGGCGCTGGAGGCGCGGGCGAGGCTGGGCGCCATCACCCTGTCGTCCGACAGCATGGAGGCCTGCGAGCGGCTGATGCTGGCAGGCCAGGCGCAGTTCCTGCTCTGCCATGCCCACCCGGCGGCGGCCGGCCGGCTGGATGCGGAGTCCTTCCGCTCCGTCGTCGTCGGCGGCGACCGGCTGCTGGCGGTGACCGCCCCCGATGCCGCCGGCCGGCCGCGACATCTGCTGGCGGCCAGGGAAAGCGGCGAAAGCGCGCCGCTGCCGCACCTGTCCTACAGCCGCGAATCCGGCATGGGTCGCATCCTGGAGGCGGTGCGGGCGGTGCAGCCGCTGACCAATGCGCTCGACACCGTCTTCACCTCCCACCTCGCGGCGGTGCTGCGCACGCTGGCGCGCGACGGGCGCGGGGTGGCATGGCTGCCGGAAAGCCTGATCGCCGAGGATCTGGCGCGCGGCACCCTGGTGCGCGCCGGGGTGCCGGCCGGCGACGAGCGCTGGACCGTTCCGGTGCAGATCCGGCTGGTCCGCCCCCGCGCCCGCCAGAGCAAGGCGGCCGAAAGCTTCTGGACGCTCGCGGTCGAAGCCGCACTGTGGCGCAACGCCGAGTCGCCGGCGGAATCAGCCACATCGGTTGCCGCCCCGGTTGCCGGAGCGGAACCGGTCACGGAAAAAGAGTTGTGACCGTTTGACCGCAAGTCACTTTGATCGTTGACATTCTCGACAAAGGCTGTCCAACCGCGCGATTTCGCTGGCGCTAACCCTTCCGATCGGGCAAAATTTGCCTAGTTGGTTTAGGAAGCGTCGCATCAGCGACCGGAGGAACGATCATGGGCGTCAGCAGCATTGGCGGTATCGGCGGCTATCAGCAGCAGCCCTACGCCACCCCGCTCAGCAGCGGCCCGGCCGCGGCGCAGCGGTCCACCTCCCCCGTCGAATCCGCGCAGGAAGACCAGACCGAGCGCACCCGCCGCCAGCAGGAGGCGCAGACGGTCCAGAGCGGTTCCAGCGGCGGCAACACCACCCCCACCCGCGGCCAGAATCTCAACATCTCGGTCTGAACCGGATCGGGTCGGGTAGCGGGAACGGCTGGGAGAGCGAAGCGGGACGGCACCCGGCCGGGGGCTGTCTCAACGGCAACGCCTGGAAAGCGGGCAAGAAGCGCGGGAGGCACCGATGGAGATCCGTGGCGTTTCCAGCACGACGGCGATCCGACCGACGGCTTTCCAGCCGACGGAGGCTGGGTCCGCTTCGGCATCGCCCGCCGCCGACAGCACCGGCGGCACCGCCGATGGCGGGACGGACAAGGCTTCGGGCCCCGGCTATATCAGCCCCTTCCTGCGCTATGACCAGGGCGCGCGGGTGGCCGTTCTGTATTTCCGCGATTTCGACACCGGCGAAACCCAGGACCAGATCCCCTCCCAGCGCGTGGTCGAGGAATACCGCCGCACCGCAAGCCGCCTTGCCCAGGAGGACGAGCGGAAATCGGCCGCGGCGAAGACGGAAACATACGGGTCGGCGGACGGCTCCACCGGCAGCACGGGGGCTTCGTCGGGCAGTGGCTATACCCCGGCCACGGGCGACTCCGGGTTGGCCGGCACGTCGATCGGCGTATCCTTCGCGAGTGCTTCGGGCGGCGGCGGGACGGCAGCGGGGACCAGCGCTGCGGCGCCGACGACCGGCGGCTTCACTCCGGCCGCGACCGGCGGGCGTTCCGGCGGGTCGCCGGGTGGATTGGTGTCGGTGACGGTTTAAAAAGAATAGTATCTTAATCTGTAGTTCCGCAATTAACAACATTCACAACCGCGCGCTCGCGTTTTCCGCGAAAAAACGCACAACGAATCAATAAAACATGATATACTTGAATTTCTCAGATTGCGCAGCCTTAAAAGCTTCGCGTTATAATTATCCATGGGGAATTAACGATGTTTGTTCCAAAATTCTGGAAGCTTTCACACGGCACTGACTACTTTACATTTGCCGACATGGTAAAGTCTATTAGCGAAAAACTTGTTTTCATCCACAAAGATACCCAGGGACTAGGCACGTCGCGCGAAACACAAGGAAAGCTTTTTATAGATGCACC
This sequence comes from Azospirillum oryzae, assembly GCF_008364795.1. Classification (GTDB taxonomy): domain Bacteria; phylum Pseudomonadota; class Alphaproteobacteria; order Azospirillales; family Azospirillaceae; genus Azospirillum; species Azospirillum oryzae. Next base: position 103,235 of record NZ_VTTM01000003.1, read on the forward strand.
AATAGGAGATTATTTTTACCTAACGCATGGAAATCAAGGGATATATCTTTTTGGGCAATTCACCGGGCCGGCGAATATTTTTACGGAATGGGGCAGCGGCTGGATTGACCGCCCATTTCGATTGATTCGCAGCGCAAAAGTCGGCGCCCCGTATGACGATGACAAGAAATGGTGGTCTCCCAACTTTCGCTCTACATTTGCCTCGGTTCCATCAGATGAACATGAGTTATTTGAGGAAAAAATCTTGAGACCTTTTTTTGACATTCAGCTCTCGGATTTTGAACTCTGACCCTCTGGGAAATCCTGAAGTCCCGCCGTTGCGGAAATGCCTTGTCTGCAACGGCGGGAACGACACCCAACCACCCAAACCACCCTCACCCCCCGGCCGCCTCCTCCTCCGCCTGCCGGCGCCTGAATCCGACCAGCGCGGTTTCGTCCAGCATCGCGGCCTCCTTGCGCTTCTGCTTGTCGCGCTCGCGCTTCAGCCGCTCCTCTTCCGCCAGTTCGTAGCGCTTCAGTTCCTGGAACGCCTCGGCCATCTCGTCGGTGGCGATGTTGATCTGCGCCTCCACCTGGCCCAGAGATTCGCCCAGCTTGCGGCCGCGCTCCAGCGCCGCCTGGGCGAAGTTGGAATAGGTGAAGGAGACGGAGAAGTCGTCGCGCACCGTTTCCTGTTCGTGCGCGATCTCCTGCTTCACCTTCTCGATCTCGTTGCGCAGCCGGTCGGCCAGCGTGTGGAGTTCCGCCAGGACCCGACGCTTCTCGTCCAGTTGCAGCTTCTGCAGGCGGATGATCGTTTTCAGGCTCATTGCGGCCACTGCACCCCAAAGATTTCAGCGAGCATGGCGTAGCTGGTCTCCAGATCGGTGGCCTCGCGCTTGCCCTGCTTCAGGAAGGCTTCCAGCGCCGGCTGGTAGTGGATCGCCTCGTCCACCTGCGGGTCGGTGCCGCGGCGGTAGGCGCCCAGCCGGATCATCTCCTCCATGTTGTCGTAGGACGACAGAAGGCGGCGTGCATAGCCGACCAGTTCGTTCTCGTTCGCCGTGTTGCAGCCGGGCATGGTGCGCGACACGCTGCGCAGGATGTTGATGGCGGGGTAGCGCCCGCGCTCGCCGATCTTGCGTTCCATCACGATATGGCCGTCCAGGATGCCGCGCACGGCGTCGGCGATCGGTTCGTTGTGATCGTCGCCGTCGACCAGCACGGTGAACAGGCCGGTGATGGTGCCCGACCCGACCACCCCCGGCCCGGCGCGCTCCAGCAGGCGCGGCAGCTCGGCGAAGACCGTCGGCGGATAGCCCTTGGTCGTCGGCGGCTCGCCGGCGGACAGGCCGATCTCGCGCTGGGCCATGGCGAAGCGGGTGACGCTGTCCATCATGCACAGCACGTCGCGGCCCTGGTCGCGGAAATGCTCGGCCACCGCCAGCGTCATGTAGGCCGCCTGCTTGCGCATCAGCGGCGCCTCGTCCGATGTCGCGCAGACGACCACGCTGCGGGCAAGACCCTCCTCGCCCAGATCCTCGGTGATGAACTCCTGCAATTCGCGTCCGCGCTCGCCGATCAGGCCGATCACCGCGACCTCGGCGGCGGAAAAGCGCGCCAGCATCGACATGACCGACGATTTGCCGACGCCCGATCCGGCGAAGATGCCCATGCGCTGGCCGCGGCAGCAGGTGAGAAAGGCGTTGATGGCGCGGATGCCCAGGTCCAGCTTGCCCCCCACGCGGGCGCGGGAATGGGCGTTGGGCGGGTTGTTGCGGATCGGCGTGCCTTGCGGTCCCTTGGGCAGCGGCCCCTTGCCGTCCACCGGCTCGCCCAGCGCGTTGACGACACGGCCGAGCCAGGCGTCGGTCGGGTGGATCATCGCCTGGTCGCCGGCCACCAGCGCGCGGCAGCCCAGACCCACCCCGTCGAGCGCACCGAAGGGCATGGCGAGCGCCCGCCCCTGCCGGAAGCCGACGACCTCGCACGGAATGCGGCGGCGGTCGCGCGTCTCGACGATGCAGCGGCCACCGACAGACAATTCCTTTTCGATCCCGCCGACCTCGACCATCAGGCCGGACACGGCGGTGACGCGGCCGTAACGGCTGCAGTCGGGAATCTGGTCGATGTCGCGGATCAACTGATCGATATCGAACGGCATGGATCGGATACCGGCGTTCCCAAGACGGAACGCGCTCCTATTAAGTGGTAGTTCTGTGGACGGAGGCGACGTTAACCACCATGATCGCATCTTGCGATGGAAGGATTAACGTTGTGTAAGCGCTTGGCACTGGCGTTAAGCTGAATCGTCTGTTAACTTGTGTAAACGGGATGGTTGAAATCGATCATCAAGGATCGGGGACCATTACCAGAGTCGGGTAGCGAAAGCGCGCCATCAAACGTCGGGATATCGCCATGAGGGTTCTGCTGGTTGAAGACGATTCCTCCGTCGCCAAAAGCATCGAGCTGATGCTGAACACGGAAGGATTCATCGTCGACTCTACCGACCTGGGTGAAGACGGGCTGGAGATCGGCAAACTCTATGACTACGACATCATCATTCTTGATCTGATGCTGCCGGACATCGACGGGTACGAGGTTCTTCGCCGCCTGCGCGCCGCGCGCGTCACCACCCCGATCCTGATCCTGTCCGGCCTGACGGAGATGGACAACAAGATCAAGGGGCTGGGTTTCGGCGCCGACGATTACCTGACCAAGCCGTTCGACAAGCGCGAACTGATCGCCCGCATCCAGGCCATCGTCCGCCGGTCGAAGGGCCATTCCGACAGCATCATCCGCACCGGCCGCCTGACCGTCAACCTCGACACCCGCACGGTGGAGGTCGACCAGTCGCCGCTGCACCTGACCGGCAAGGAATACGGCATCCTGGAGTTGTTGAGCCTGCGCAAGGGCACGACGCTGACCAAGGAGATGTTCCTGAACCATCTCTATGGCGGGATGGACGAGCCGGAACTGAAGATCATCGACGTCTTCGTCTGCAAGCTGCGCAAGAAGCTGGCCGCCGCCACCCAGGGCGACAACTACATCGAAACGGTGTGGGGCCGCGGCTATGTGCTGCGCGACCCGCACGAGGAAGTCGCCGAGGGCAATCCCCCGCCGCCGCCGCGCGTGCCGCAGCAGCAGGCCGCCGGCTGACATCAGGCCCGCATTTCTTTTTCGTCCGCCCATCGAACGCCCGGCCGTCTTTCACCTTGAAAGCGGGACCGGGCGTTCCCATGTCTGACTGGTCATTCTGCTTCGGACTGGGGGGCGTTCAAACGCCCCCACGCTCAGCCCCCCTTTTTTCGCCATCGCGATCATGCCTTAGCGGGCATTTGGGGGCCGCCATTCCCACACCCAGTCTGATGCGCCGCACCGGTGGTGCGGCGCCCTTCGCGTTATGGGAGACAGACATGCCCGTCGGCACCGTCAAATGGTTCAACAGCACCAAGGGCTTTGGTTTCATTCAGCCGGAAAGCGGCGGCCCGGATGTGTTCGTTCACATCTCCGCTGTCGAACGCGCCGGGCTGCGCAGCCTGGTCGATGGCCAGAAGATTTCCTACGAGGAGCAGCGCGATCCGAAGCGTGGCAAGACCTCGGCGGAAAATCTGAAGGCGGTCTGACCGCCTGACCGCCGACCTGCGGAAAAAGGGGCATCGGGAAACCGGTGCCCTTTTTCCGTGTTGCACAAGTCCCTGTTGCCCAGACGCAGGGCTCTGCCCAGAGGAGAACCGCTATGGCTTTCAAACCGAATTACAACCAGCAGCGGGCCGAGCGCAACCGGGCCAAGGAACAGAGGAAGCAGGAAAAGCTTCAGCGTCGCGAGGAAGAGGTCGCCGCCCGCCGTGCCGGCAATCAGACCGACGGCGAACAGAGTGGGCAGGACGATGCGGACGCGCAGGATGACGCCGTCCCGACCGACACCGATACCAAGATCGATACCAACAATGCCTGACCGGCCGACCGCAAGCGCGGCCGACCGCGACCATACGGAGGACAGGCCATGGCCCGTCAAAAGAAACAGCCCGTCGACAACGCCTTCGCGCTCTTCGATGTGATCTACCAGGACGGTGCGCGCACCTCGAACCGCAAGGTGCCGACCGCCGACATCGACCAGTTCGACCGCGAGAACTCCATCCGCACCTTCATCGAGCAGCAGGACCGCAAGATCGCGGAAATGTCCGGCAACCCGCGCGGCCCGATCAAGTCGATCACGCCGTCGGCCTGACGCCGTTTCGCCTTACATTTTTCGTCCGGGTGGGGGCGGCTCTCCCGCCCCCGTCGCTCCTGCAGAGAGTCTCACGCCACCTTGGCGCCGGCGGCGGAGAAGCCGCCCATGCTGTAGAGGCCGCGCTGGCCTTCGACCGGCTTGAACTTGTCGGTGATGCCCAGCACCGTTTCCGCCCCGCCCAGATACAGAACGCCGTCCTGCGGCATCTGGCGGGAAATCGACTCCAGCACCTTCGCCTTCGTCGGCTGGTCGAAATAGATCAGCACGTTGCGGCAGAAGACGATGTCGAACTGGCCCAGCGCCGACAGGTCGCCCAGCAGGTTCCATTCGCGGAACGACACCATCTGGCGCAGCTGCTGGCTGATCTGCCACTTGTCGCCGTTCTGCTTGAAATGCTTCACCAGCATGGTGATCGGCAGGCCGCGCTGCACCTCGAACTGGGTGTAGATGCCGGACTTCGCCCGCTCCACCATTTCCGCCGAGATGTCGGTGCCGACGATCTCGATGCGCCAGCCGGCCAGCTTCGCCGCCTCGTCGTTCAGGATCATCGACAGCGAATAGGCTTCCTGCCCCGACGAACAGGCGGCCGACCAGATGCGCAGACTGCGCTTGGCCGCCCGCGCCTCCATCAGCTTCGGCAGCACCAGCTGGCGGAACTGGTCGAAGGGCTTCTGGTCGCGGAAGAAGGACGACTCGTTGGTCGTCATCGCTTCCGTGATGTCGCGCAGCAGCGCCTCGTCCTTGCGGGTGCGGACGGTGGTCGCCAGCTCCTCCAGCCCCTTCATGTTCCACTTGCGCGCCACCGGCATCAGCCGGGATTCGAGCAGGTATGCCTTGTCGCGGGTGAGGACCAGGCCGGAACGCTGCTTGAGCAGCGTGGAGAACATGTCGAAATCTTCGACTCTCATGCTGCCCTCGAAGCGAGCTTGCGGATGTGGGGACCGATTTCCTTGAGCGGCAGGATGGCGTTGCAGATGCCGGCTTGCGCCACGGCACCGGGCATGCCCCAGACCACGCTCGACGCCTCGTCCTGGGCGATCAGGGTGCCGCCGCCGTTGACCACGTCGGTGCAGCCCTTCAGCCCGTCCTGCCCCATGCCGGTCAGGATGCAGGCCAGGATCTTGCGTCCGCCGAAGGCCTTCAGGATCGACCGCATCATCGGATCGACCGCCGGGCGGCAGAAATTCTCGGGCGGATCCTTGCTCAGCGTGATCACGTTGGCCCCGCCGCGCTGCGCCACCAGCATGTGGAAGTCGCCGGGCGCGATATAGCAGCGGTTCTGCACGACCGGTTCGCCGTCCTTGGCCTCGCGCGCGTCGATCCCGCACTGGCGGCTGATGTGCTCGGCCAGGATGGTCGTGAAGGTCGCCGGCATGTGCTGGGTGATCAGGATCGGCTGGCTGACGCCGGTCTTCAGGTGCGACAGCACCTCGAACAGGGCCTGCGGGCCGCCGGTGGAGCTGCCGATGGCGATCACGTCCGGCTTCACCGCGATGCCGGCCGGGGCCGGACGGGTGGTGATCGGCCCGATCTCGCGCTTCAGCAGCCCGACCGGAGCCGCCGGGGTCAGCGGGCGGATCTCGCCGCGGCTTCGCGACCCGGCACGCCGGGCGGCGGCGCCCAGCGCCTTGACCTTGGCGACCAGCTCGCGCTTGAAGTCCTCCGCCCCGCCGATCTCGCGGGTGGAGGTCGGCTTCGGGATGTAATCGGCGGCACCGGCCGACAGGCAGCGCATCGAAACGTCGGCTCCGCGCAGCGTCAGCGTGGAGGCCATGATGATCTTCACCTGCGGCGCCACCGCCAGCAGCTTCGGGATGGCGGTCAGCCCGTCCATCACCGGCATCTCGATGTCCAGCACGATGACATCGATGGAATTGCGCTGCAGCGAATTGACCGCCATCTGTCCGTCGCCGACGGAGGTGACGACGCGGATGTCCGGGTCCCCTTCCAGCGCGCGGGTCAGCAGGCCACGGATGACGGCGGAGTCGTCCACCACCATGACCCGGACGGGATCCGGGTTGGCCGGTCGCGCGGTGGTGAGGGGGCCTCTGCCAAAACTGTCCGACATAACGGCGATTCGCCTTTCAACTCGACATGTTCAACGCGGCTTTTCCCGGGCGGCTTCTCCTGGCACCCGGGCCTGGAATGCGGCCAGGCTCAGAGAAGGCCGACCTGCGCGAACTTGGTCTGGATGATGTCGCTGTCGAAGGGCTTCATGATGTACTCGTTGGCCCCGGCGGACAGCGCCTCCTGGATGTGGGCGAGGTCGTTCTCGGTCGTGCAGAACACCACCTTGGGCTGCTCCCCCCCGCTCATCTTGCGCAGCCGGCGCAGGAACTCGATCCCGGTCATCACCGGCATGTTCCAGTCCAGCAGGATGGCGTCGGGCATCTGCGCCGCGCAGGCTTCCATCGCCTGCTTGCCGTCCTCCGCCTCGCTGCAGGCGAAGTTCAGCTCTTCCAGGATCTTGCGCGCGACCTTGCGGACAACGCGGCTGTCATCGACCACCAGGCAGGATTTCATTGCGGCAGGGCCTCAGGTCATCTGTTCGTCGGCAATAGCCGGCCGGCAGGACCGGCGCCCTCCATCGCTGAAGAGCGCCGCGAGCCGTCAGGCCGTCTCGATGGTTGTGAAGTTGAGCAGACGGGGCACGTCCAGCACAACCATCAACTGGCCGTTCAGCCTATAAATTCCGGTCGAGACCTCCCGCCAGCGCGGATCCAGCGTCGCCGGGTTGCGTTCGAAGTCCTCCTTGGTCAGGCTCAGCACCTCGCCGACCGAATCGACCATCAGGCTGTACAGCTCGCCGCGCAGGTCGACGACGATCGACATGCCCGGCTTGTCCTTCGGCCGGCCGGTCAGGCCGAGCCGCAGGCGGACGTCGATGGCGGTGACGATGCGGCCGCGCAGGTTCAGCGATCCGGCGACCTCCGGCGGGGCCAGCGGGATGCGGGTGATCCGCTGATGGCCCAGCACGTCCTGCACCTGAAGGACCGGGATGCCGAACATCTGGTCGGCGATCGTCATGGTCACAAAGTCCTGGTTGCCGGATACGACGATGTCGTCGCCCCTGGACTTCCGGACGGTGGACGGCAGCTTGGCGTTGCTCATGCGGCACCTTTCTGTTCGGTCAGCGTCTGCTGCAGCGCGAAGAGCAGCGCGTCACGGTCGAACTTGGCGACATAGTCGTTGAAACCGGCGATCCGGCCGCGGTCGAGGTCGCGGGCACTGGCATGGCTGGACAGCGCCACCATCGGCACACGATGCCAGCGGCTGCCGTGGCGCACCGCCTCGGCGAAGTCGAAGCCGCTCATGCCCGGCATCTCGATGTCGGAGACGATGACGTCGAAGTCCTCGCCCGCCTCGCAGAGAGCCAGCGCGTCGCCGGCATTCTCCACCGCCGTCACGTCGTAACCGGCGACGGACAGCAGCGGCGTCAGCAGGTTGCGGAAGAACGGGCTGTCGTCCACCAGCAGCACGCGCTGCAGCTTCTCCTCCTCGAACCCCTCCTGGGTGGAGGAGCCGAACCAGTCCTTGTAGGCCTGGGTCAGGAAGAAGCCGGCGTCGATCACCTCGGTCGCCTTGCCGGCGATGATGGCCGAACCCATCAGGCCGGGACGCTCCGCGGCCAGCTGGACGTTCAGCTTCTCCTCGACGATGTCGACGATCTCGTCGACGATCAGGCCCATCGAGCGGTCGCCGTCGGCGAAGACCAGGACCGGCTGGCGGCCTTCGTTGGCGATGACGAAGTTCGGGTTGATCGGCACCAGAGGCATCAGCTTGCCGCGGTACTGGACCACCGGCAGGCCGTTCGACAGCTCGACCGTGGCGAGATCGACGTCCTCCAGGCGGGCGACCAGCGACAGCGGCACCGCCTTGGGCGCGCCCTCGCCGGCGCGGAACAGCAGGAGCGCCATCTTGTCCTCCTGGCGCTGGGTCTGGACCGCGGTGGTCTCCTTGCCCGCGGCCTCGCCCATCGCCATCTCGCCGGTGGCCGACGCGATGCCGTTGGGGTCCAGGATCATGATGACCGAGCCGTCGCCCAGGATCGTGTTGCCCGAGAACATCTCGATGTGGCGCAGGATCGGCGCCACCGGCTTCACCACGATTTCCTCGGTGTCGAACACGCGGTCGACCATGATGCCGAAGGTGTAGGTGCCGACCTGGGTGACGACGATGAAGGTCTCGTCCTCCGTCTTGGCGGCGCCCTCGCTGTCGTCCAGCCGCAGCAGCTGCTGCAGCGACACCAGCGGCAGCAGGCGGTTGCGCAGGCGCAGCACCGGCGTGCCCTTCAGCCGTTCGATGGTGTGCTCGCTGTCGGACGCGGCGCGCACCAGCTCGACCACGCTGATCTGCGGGATGGCGAAGCGTTCGCCGGCGCATTCCACGATCAGGGCCGAGACGATGGCCAGCGTCAGCGGGATCTTGATGACGAAGGTCGAGCCCTTGCCCTGGACCGACTTGATCTCGATCGTGCCGCCGATCTTCTCGATGTTGGTCTTCACCACGTCCATGCCGACGCCGCGGCCCGACACGTTGGTGACCTTGGCGGCGGTGGAGAAGCCCGGCTTCATGATGAACTGGATGATCTGCTGGTCGGTCATCGAGGCCAGCTCGCCTTCCGACGCCATCCCGTTCTGGATCGCCTTCTGCTTGATCCGGTCGATGGCAAGGCCCTTACCGTCGTCCTGGATCTCGATGATGATGTGGCCGCCTTCGTGATAGGCGTTCAGCGTGATGCGGCCGGTCTCCGACTTGCCGGACTTCAGGCGCTCCGCCGGGATCTCCAGGCCATGGTCGGCGCTGTTGCGCACCATGTGGGTCAGCGGGTCCTTGATCAGCTCCAGCACCTGGCGGTCCAGCTCGGTGTCGGCGCCGAGCATCTGGAGGTCGATCTTCTTGTTCAGTTCGTGCGCCAGATCGCGCACCAGACGCGGCAGCTTGGCCCAGGCGTTGCCGATGGGCTGCATGCGCGTCTTCATGACGCCTTCCTGCAGCTCCGACGTCACATGGTTCAGGCGCTGCAGCGGGGCGGCGAACTCGCTCTCCTTCTGCGACCGCAGGATCTGCAGCAGCTGGTTGCGGGTCAGCACCAGCTCCGACACCATGGTCATCAGGTTTTCGAGCAGGTCGACGTTGACGCGGATGGTCTGCGCGGCGACCGCCGATTCCTTGGTCGCGGCCTCGGCGCCCGCATCGGCGGCACCGCCGCCGGCCGAACCGCCGCCCGAACCGCCGGCGTTCGCCATCGGGGCGACCGGGGCCGGCATCTTGGCGGCCGCCGGCTCGGCGTCGGGCACGACGAGGTCCTGCGACGGGGCCGGCTCCTCAACCGGCTCGGGCGCGCGGGTGGCGACCGCCGTGCCGGCGGCGGGAGCGGCGGCCGGGGCGGGAATGTCGTTCGGGCCGGGGGTGGAGTTCCACAGCGCCTCCAGCTCGTCCAGGGTCACCGGACGGGACTCCGACGCGGCGACCGCGGGGGCGGTCGGCGGCGGCGGCGGGGGCGGCGCGGCGGCGGCCGGGGCGGGACCGCCCAGCTTGCCTTCGGCGCACAGGTTCAGCCGCTCGATCAGCGGCAGGTCGTCGCCCGGCGGTTCCGCCTCGGTCGCTTCCAGGACCGCCAGCAGGCTCTTGATGGTGTCCAGAGCCTGCAGGATCAGCGACACCGCTTCCGGGTTGATCGTCAGTTCGCCGTCGCGGAACTTGCCCAGCACGTTCTCGGACGCGTGCGCCACCTTCTCCAGGCGGGGCAGGCCGAGGAAGCCGCAAGTGCCCTTGATGGTGTGAACGAGCCGGAAGATGTTCGACAGCAGTTCCGGATTGTTGGGGTTCTGCTCCAACCGGACCAACTCGACGTCGAGCACCGAGAGGTTTTCGTTGGTTTCCGTCAGAAATTCGGACAGCAGATCATCCATGTCGCATTCCCCAGGCCCAATGTTTATGGTCCGCGCCGGCCTGCGGCTCGAACGGGCGGCTTTGCCGACCGCCGGTTGCGCTCCAGTCCAGGTAGGGTGGGAGCCTGTCAAACACTGATTAAGAGAACCTTACCTCTTCCGATAGGGAGTCCTCCCGGAGCTTCCACCGGTAGGATCGGGGTTTCATTGTCACAGGGAGGATCGATGACCGACGCCGAACTCGCCCAATCCGTGCGCGAAGCCGTGGAACGCCTCAACGCCGCGCTGGCGGAGGCCGCGCGCCACAATCTGGCGGTCACGCTGCGCACCACGTCCCACCAGACCACCGGCGGGGTGGAGCAGGTCGTGCTGGAGCCGCGGATCTTCAAACAGCTGTGATGACTGCCGTAAGAGCGGCGAAGAGCCTCACCATTCCGCGGTGAAGACCAGCCGCTCGCTGCTTTCGGTGGCGACTGCGATGCGGAAGCCGTCGCTCTCGGCCAGCCGGCCGGCGAGATAGGCGTGGATGGTGCGCGGGGTCAGCGCATCGGCCCCCGCCGTGCCGGCCAGCGCCGCCGCGGCCTCCGGGTTGAGCGTGCCCGGCCGGCCGGCGGCGGTCACGGTGATGCGGCCGGCGGTCTCGTCGCCGTCGGCGGCGACGGAGACCAGCCCGCCATGGGTCAGCGCCTCGTCCGCCAGCATCACCAGATTCAGCACCAGCTTCACCACGCCGCGGCGCTGGGCGGTCATGTCGTGAGGCACCCGCTCCGGCCAGTCGAGCCGGGTGCGCCCACCCTCGACATAGCCGGCGGCGGCGGCGCGGGCGTCGCCGAATCCCTTCTGGTCGCGCCCGGCGACTCCATAGGCCAGCCGGAACACCCGCAGCCGGCGGTCGGCCTGACCGGAGGAATGGTCGATCAGCTTCACCGCCTCGCCCAGGAAGCCGCCGATGGAACCGCCGCCGGCCGGGCCGCCTTCCTCTTCCTCCTGCATCTCCTCGATCAGTTCCAGGCCGTTGCGGATGGCGCCGACCGGGCTGACCAGATCGTGGCAGAGCTTCGACGCCAGCAGTTCCAGCACGCGGATGTCGACGCTGACGGGGCGGGAGGACGTTTCGGTCACAGGGCGGACTCCGGGAAAAAAGGAACGGCGACGGCGCGGTGCCGGAGACTCTATACTCTCCGGGCGCCGCCGCACAGGCGGTCGCATTTCCTATGTAGAATAGCGGCATGGATGGGACGCGACATGGACGATTCGCTGGTGCCCGGCGCCTGGGTGCGCCACCCGGACCGGCCCGACTGGGGGCTGGGACAGGTGCAGTCGGCCATCCGCAACCGCATCACGGTGAATTTCGAGCATGCGGGCAAGGTACTGATCGATTCGGACGTCATCTCGCTGACGGTGGTCGATCCGGACGCGATCTGAGGCCCGGCATTCGAGGGTTTGGGGCTCCGCACTCCGGGAAAGCGCGGATTGCGCGGCACCGGCAGCTTTGCTTTTATGCGAATGATTTCGGACGCCTGTTTGGGAGAGACCACATGAAGGCAATGATCCTCGGCTTCGCCGCCGCGGCGGTGATCGCGCTGGGCACGGCTGCCGTGCTGAATTCCTTCGGCCATTCGACCGCGGAGCGTTATTCCAGCACGTCCGTCCGCCTCTAGGAGGAAATCGCGCAGGCGAAAATCACGCCGCCCCGTTCCACGAAAAGGCGACTTCCGGCTGCCCGGCGCACGGTGTAGGATCGGTCGATCCATGACCGGACACGGCGGGGCATTGCTTGATCTCGCGTCTCAAAGGGGGAATGGGCGCATTCGGTGTGGCGCTGATCCTTGGCCTGAACGCCATGGTCGGTTACGACCTGCTGCACCAGCGTGACCAGACCATCGCCCGGGCGCGGGAGGACACCGCGTCGATGGCGCTGGTGCTGGAACGCCAGGCGAGCGACTCCCTGTCCGGCGTGTCGAAGATCCTCGCCGGCGCCGTGGAGGTGCTGGCCGTCAGGACCGACAGCTGGAGCCGCGGCGATGCCGACATCCATGCCCTTCTGCGCCGTCAGGCCGCATTGTCGCCGCTGGTCCGCGCCATCCTGGTGGTGTCCGCCGACGGCCGGCTGATCCACGACACCGAAACGCTGGAGCCGGCGAACGTCGACCTGTCGGACCGCGATTACCTGATGGCCCATCGCGACCGGCTGGTTCCCGACGGCGGGATTTTCGTCGGCAATCCTGTGCGCGGCCGGACCTCCGGCACATGGTTCTTCAGCATGAGCCGGCAGCTGGACTCAAGCGACGGCCATTTCGCCGGCGTGGTGGTCGCCGTGCTGGAGCCGATGGCCTTCCGCGGCTTCTACCAGTCGCTTCCCCTGGCCGGCGACGCCGTGGTGACGCTCTATCACGCCGACGGGACGGTGATCGCCCGCTTCCCCGACCATGACGGCTTCATCGGCCGCTCTGCCCAATTCCTGCCGCTGTTCACCGACCTGCTGAAGAAGGCGCGGGCGGGGACCGCAATGCTGGACGGCACCGTCGACGGACCGCGCCGCATCCTCAGCCACCGCGCCTCCGCCGAGATGCCGCTGGTGGTGACGGTGTCTTCGTCGCAGGACGCGGTGCTGGCCCCCTGGTGGTCGAAGGCGATGACGCTGGCGGCGGCCGACCTCGCCGGGACGCTGGTTCTGGCGGCGATGACGCTGGCCCTGCTGCGCGAGGCGGAGCGGCGGGAACGGGCCATCGCCGACCTCCAGAACAGCGAGCAGGCGCTGCGCGTCAGCCAGCAGAGGCTGATCCAGGACATCGCCGCCCGCCACAGGATCGAGGCGGAGCTGATCGCCGCCAAGCAGGTCTCCGACGCCGCCAACCGGGCGAAGACCCAGTTCCTGGCCAACATGAGCCACGAGCTGCGCACGCCGCTGAATGCGGTGATCGGCTTCGCCGAGGCGCTGGAAAGCGGCATCTTCGGCGCGATGTCGGGCAAGCAGACCGAATATGTCGGCGACATCCGCCGATCCGGCCAGCATCTGCTGAGCCTGATCAACGACATCCTCGACACCACCAAGATCGAATCGGGCAAATATGTGCTGCACCAGGAGGATCTGGCAGTCGGCGAGCTGATCGGCGAATGCCTGCGCCAGATGGAGCCGCTGGCGGTGGAAAAGGGCGTGACCCTGACGGCGGCGCTGCCCGTCTCCCTGCCCATCCTCCATGCCGACGCCCGCGCGGTGCGGCAGATTCTGCTGAACCTGCTGTCCAACGCGGTGAAGTTCACCCCGCCGGGCGGGCGGATCGCGGTGGAGGCCGACAGGGCGGCGCGCAGCCTGCGCCTGCGGGTCAGCGACACCGGCATCGGCATCCCCGCCGTTGAGCTGGAACAGGTGATGGAGCCCTTCCATCAGGTCGACAACTCCCACACCCGCCGCTATGCCGGGACGGGGCTGGGGCTGCCGCTGGTCAAGTCGCTGGTGGAGTTGCAGGACGGCCGCTTCGTGCTGTCCAGCGTGCTGGGGCGCGGCACCACCGCCACCGTGCTGTTCCCGCAGTCGCGGCTGCGCACCTGTCACGACGACCATCCTGCCTTGGAACGGGTGCAGGCCGCCCCGGCGTGAGAGCCTTCAGGCCCGCCGCGCCCGACCGACGATGACCAGGGCGATGCCTCCCAGCACGGCGACCGACGACAGCGCCAGAACCGGCGTGATCCGCTCGCCCAGCGCCAGCACCGCGGCCAGCGCGGTGATGACCGGGACACTCAGCTGGACCGAGGCGGCGCGGGCGGCGGTCAGGGCGGGCAGCGCCGCATACCAGATGGAATAGCCGACGCCCGACGCCAGCGCCCCCGACAGCACCGCATAGACCAACCCTCCCTGGTCCCAGCGCACGCCACCTCCCATCGGCGCGCCGAACAGTGGGCCGCCGGACAGCGGACCGGCCAGCGCCGCCAGCAGGGCCAGGACCGCCGCCATCGGCGCGGCGCGCAGGAAGTTGCCGGCGGTGGTGGCGATGGGATCGCGGCTGGTGCGCCCCAGCAGGGAATAGACGCCCCAGGCCGCTCCGGCCGCCATCATCAGCAGCGCCCCCAGCGGGTCCGGCGTCGACAGGCCGGGCGCCAGCAGCAGCGCCAGCCCGCCGAGCGCCAGCGCCAACCCGCCCCATTGCAGCGGCACCAGCTTTTCGCCGCGATAGAGCCCGACCAGGATCATGGTCGCCTGCACCGCTCCGAACAGCAGCAGCGCCCCGGTCCCCGCCGTCATGGTCAGATAGGCGAAGGAGAAGGCGGCGGCATAGGCCAGCAGCGCCGCCGCCCCGCGCCAGCTGCCGGCACCCGCTTTCGCATGGCCGGTGGCACGGGCGATCAGCCACAGGCTGGCGGCCCCGGACACGATGCGCACCAGGGTGAAGCCGGCCGGGTCAATGTCGGTCTGGGTCAGCGCCAGCCGGCACAGGATGGAGTTCGCGGCGAAGGCCAGCATCGCCAGCAGGGTCAGCAGCGCCGCACGCCCGGCGCCGGGAATGGCCGGGTGCGGAGCCGGGGCCAGATTCGGAGTCGGAGTCGGAGCGGCCCCCACCTTATCGCTCGCTGCCATGATTGTTTTCCCTGCAACCATTTCACGCCAGCTAGCCGCAGGGCCGCCGCCCTGTCAAATGCCGAGCCTCGCCGCTCCCGTCCGACTTTGGTCGGAAAGCCGGGTCACGAGGACGGGGCGTGCAGGGCGAACAGCAGCAGGTAGGTGCGCTGGAGCGAGCTGAAATTGTTGTCGGAAATCAGATAAACCAGCGTTTCCCCCGCCGGCCCCGGCCGGGTGGCGATGCCTTCGAAATTGTCGTTCACCAGCGGCGGCTCCAGCCGCCCAAGCTCCTCCCCCTCCACCACCGCGCCGGCGGTCAGCTGCCGCGGCGCCACGCGGACCAGCCGCGACGACCATCCGCCCAGCAGCGACACCCAGCGTTCCAGCACAAGAACGCCGCCGTCCGGCAGCGGGGCGACGGCGGTCGGGCGGTAGCGCGGCGCGGCAAGATAGGTGAAGGGCTGCCAGTCGGCGGCACTGCGCGGAACCCCGTCTCCCGTAACTCCTAGCTTGGTGATCCCCAATTTGGTGATCCAGGCGCGGCGTTCCCGGCGGCCGTCGTCCTTCCCCTCCTCCATGGCGAGCAGCCGTCCGTCGGGAAGGCGGGTCAGCGCCTCCAGCCCGCCATTCTCCGGCGCGCTGTCCATGCCCGGCGGCAGTGGAATCGGCGTCGGCGTACCCTCCGGCCCGCGGTCGCCGCCCTTATAACGCAGGATTCGGTGGTCGCGCTCCAGCGAGACCAGCCAGCCGCCGTCGGGCAGCCGCGTCAGATCCTCCGCATCGGTGCGGCGCTTGCTGCGGGAGATTCCCTCCTCCACCGTCAGCGGACGGGCGTGGACCTCCGAAAGGCCGGTCAGCCGCCCCCCGGCATCGGTTTGCAGCCGGCCATCGACCACCAGCCCGGTGTCGCCGATGGCGACGAGGCGGTCGCCGGCCGGGTCCACCCACAGGCCGGACAGCCCGCCGACCCGGTCGCCCCCGGCGATGTCCAGCCCGCCCAGGAAGCGCAGCGGCCCGACCGCCAGCTTGCCCGGCCGCCCGCGGTCGAGCGGAACGGCGGCGGCCTTGACCGATTCGGGCTCCCCTCCGCCGGCACCGACCACGGCGGCACAGCCGCCGGACAGGGCCACCAGCAGCAGGCTCCATACCACTGTCTGTCGTATCGTCATCGCGCGACTCTTGTCAGTGCAATCGACAGACACAATCTTTCTTTTGAGGATTATTTCGTGCATACGGCCACCTGAGGCGCGACCGTTACGGCACATCCATCATACCGGCTAGGCGCGGCGGATTACTCCCTCAGAACCGGTGGGGTCGGCGGGACAAGCGCTTAGATTGACGAATGTTTTCGACGATGCCTATCCATGACGACCGAGCCGAGCCCGTTCCCATGCCGATGCTTCCGCGGTCGCAGACCGCCTATTCTCCTCCGGACCAGACCGGCGACGGCGTCGCGTCCGGCGCGTCGGGTGGCGTGTCCGGCGGTATGCCCTTGGCCGACCGGCTGGCGGCGCGCATCCAGGAGTTGGAAGCGGAGCTGCGGGAACTGCAGCACCGCGCCAAGAACAGCCTGCAGCTGGTCATCAGCCTGCTGAAGCTGCAGGCCGGCCGCATCCGCGACCCCGACGCCCGCGCCGCCTACGAGCAGACCATGGTCCGCATCGAGGCATTGGCGATCCTCTACCGTCAGCTGCACGAGAGCGGCGCCGGCACCCATGTCGACCTCGGCCGCTACGTCACCGCGCTGTGCGAGGCGGTGCGGGAAGGCACGCCGGGCGCCCTGTCGCGCGTGCCGGTGACCGTCAATTCCGACCCGATCCAGATCGGCCTGTACGAGGCGATGCCGCTCGGCCTCATCATCGCGGAGCTGGTGACGAACTGCCTGCACCATGCCTTCCCCGACGACGGCTGGATCCGCATCACCGTGCGCCAGCAGGGCGACAGCGGCCGTGCCCGCCTGACGGTGGAGGACAACGGCCGCGCGCTGCCTGCCGGCTTCGACACCACGTCGGAAGACGGGATGATGCTGGCCGAGGCGCTGGCCGGCCAGCTCGGCGACACACTGTCCACCGACAGCGACGCCGCCGGCACCACCGCCAGCGTCAGCTTTCCGGTGTGATCCTTAAATCTCCCTCTCCCGCCCCGGGAGAGGGAAATCCTCCCGCCCCCCTCAGTGCCGGTGTCCCTCACCATCATCATGCTCGTGCGGGTGGGCGGGTTCCGGCGCCGGCTCCAGCGTGCCGGCGAGCCAGCCGCGGATGGCCCGCACCGGGTCGGTCTCCGTCGTCGTCACCGGTTCAATGCCGCGGCGTTTCAAGTGGGCGACGAATCCGGCGCCGGACGAACCGGTGATGACCACCCGCACCGCGTCGATCGGGTGGGGCCGGCCGTCGCCGCAGAGGTGCAGCACCTCCTCCTCACCCAGTTCGATCCGCCCGGTCTCGACCGGGTCGGTACCGGCCTCGGCCTCATAGACGAGGAAGCGGCGGGTGCGGCCGCCATGGGTGGCGATGGTGGCGAAATCCTTGGTGCCGACGGCGATCTTCATGCTCTGCGGTCCCCTCGAAGGTGGTGCCCGGCGACGGCGCAGTCCTGCCACGCCAGATCCCCGCCCGCACTGAGCGAGGTCAATCGGCGGCCTTGCCGCCCTGAAATGCCGGTCCTCCGGCGGATTTTTCGACCGGCGGCGCGGTTCGGGTGGCTGCAATTCCCACCGGCTTTCACCAAATGGCGAAGGGCGGGGAAGGAAAGGCCTTCCCACATGTTATGACCCAGGACACGCAGCCGATCGGACCCCATGTACGCCCATTCGCCCCAGCCAATCCCGTCAGCCGGATCGCCGCCCGACCCCATCGGGGCCATCGGCGCACTGCGGCCGATCCTGGAGCCGGGGCGGACCTGCTGGCGGGTGGAGGACACGGCGAGGCTGGGCGTCATCGTCGATGCGGAGGATTATTTCGCGCTGGCCAAGGCGGCCATGCGGCGCGCCCGGCGCAGCATCTACATGACCGCCTGGGATTTCGACGCCCGCATCCGGCTGATGCCGCAGACCCGCCGCCCGCGCCGGCCCGACCGGCTGGGCACGCTGCTGAACTGGCTGGCGACGACGCGGCCCGACCTGCACATCCATGTGCTGAAATGGGACTATGCCGAGCTGTTCGACCTCGCCCGCTGGTCGCACCCCTTCATGCTGCGCAACTGGCTGACCCACCGGCGCCTGCAATACCGTCTGGACAGCGACCATCCGACCGGCGCCTGTCATCATCAGAAGATGCTGGTGATCGACGATCAGGTCGCCTTCTGCGGCGGGCTGGACATCACCGCCAACCGCTGGGACACGCGCGCCCATCACGGGCACGACCCGCGCCGGCGCCAGCCCGACGGCAAGCCCTACGAGCCGTTCCACGACGTGATGATGGCGGTGGACGGCGACGCCGCCCGCGCGCTGGGGGAGATGTTCCGCGAGCGTTGGGCGCGCGCCACCGGCGAGACGCTGAGGCCGCCCGCCGCCTCGCCCGGCCGGCCGCCGCGGCGCCACCCGCTGGCCGCCGACCCCTGGCCGCCCGGCTTCGAGCCGATGCTGCGCGGCGTGCGCGTCGGCATCGCCCGCACCGACCCCGCCTGCAACGGGCGCGAAGCGGTGCGCGAGGTGGAGTCGCTTTATCTGGAGGCCATCGCCCAGGCGCGCGAGGTCATCTATCTGGAAAGCCAGTATTTCGCCTCCACCGCGGTGGCCGAGGCGCTGAAGGCGCGGCTGGCGGAACCGGACGGGCCGGAGGTGATCGTCGTCAACCCGGTGCGCACCACCAGCTGGCTGGAGAACACCGTCATGCTGGGCGCCCGCGCCCGGCTGACCCGCGAACTGCGCGAGGCCGACCGCCATGGCCGCTTCCGCCTGTTCGCCGCCCTGACCGACAACGGCGCCTGCATCACCGTCCATGCCAAGGTGATGGTGGTGGACGACCGGCTGCTGCGCATCGGCTCGGCCAACCTCAACAACCGCTCCATGGGTCTCGACACCGAGTGCGACCTGGCGCTGGAGGCCGGGCCGGGGCCGGAGCATGCGGACACCCGCCGCGCCATCCGGCACACCCGCGACGACCTGATCGCCGAGCATCTGGGGTCCACGGCGGCGGCGGTCGCGGCGGCGCACCGGCGGCTGGGGTCGCTCACCGCAGCCATCGAGTCGCTGCGCAAGCCGATCGGCCGGACGCTGGAACCGCTGCACGACCCCGAACCCGACGGGCTGGCCGCCGCCGTCGCCGACGCCCGCGTCTTCGATCCCGAACATCCGGTCGGCGCGGTGGACATCGTCCGCCGGGTGCTGCCGTCGCGCATCCCGCGCACCCGCCACTGGCTGATGATGGCCGGCGTCCTGGCCCTGCTGGGGCTGTGGGGCATGTGGCGCTACACGGCACTGCGGGAATGGGCGACGCTGGACGCCGTGCTGACCGTCTTCCACAGCCTTGGCGAGAGCCCGCTGGCGCCGCTGTGGCTGATGCTGGCCTATGTCGCCGGCGGCTACGTCATGTTCCCGCTGACCGTGATGATCGCCGCCACCGCCATCGTCATGGGGCCGTGGTGGGGCTTTCCCACCGCGATGGCCGGGGCGGTCGCCTCGGCGGTGGCGATGTTCTGGACCGGGCGGATGGCGGGACGCGACCTGCTGGACCGCCACGGCGGCCCGCTGATCGCCCGCATCAACGAGAAGCTGGCCGACAGCGGCATCGCCGCGGTGGCCGGCGTGCGCGCCGTGCCGGTCGCGCCCTATACGGTGGTGAACCTCGCCGCCGGCGCGTCGAAGCTGCGCTTCGGCGACTATGTGATCGGCACCATGGTCGGTCTTGCGCCCGGCATCCTTGCCTTCAATCTGCTCGGGCACCAGCTTGAGCGCACCATCACCAACCCCGGGGCCGGCGACATGGCGCTGCTGGTGGGGATGGCGGCGGTGGCGATCGGGCTCGGCTGGGTGACCAGCCGCCTTCTCGGCCGCTCCGGACGGAAGAGCACGGCGGACCGCCGGCAAGACGACAGGTCAGACGAAAGGCCAAAGGGAAGGAATTTGGAACCGTGATCCGTTTCAGCCGTGACCGTGTCCAGCGCATCGCCGCCGCGTTGCGCGCCGCCCGCGCCCGCCGTCCCCGCCGTGCCGACCGCCGCAGCAACCCCGTTCCCGACGGCATGGCGGCGCTCAGCGTCGCCACCTGGAACATCCACAGCTGCGTCGGGCTCGACGCCCGATTCGCCCCCGACCGCATCGCCCAGGTGATCCGCGATCTCGACGTCGACCTGATCGGCCTGCAGGAGGTCGGCTGGCACCATCGCGGCGAATCGGGGATGGATCAGTTCGCCTTCCTGGAACGCAGCACCGGGCTGAAGGCCTATGCCGGCCCGACCAAGCACAGCGAGCGCGCCCATTACGGCAACTGCCTGCTGACCCGCCTGCCGGTGCGGTCGATGGAGTCGATGGACCTGTCCGTCGGCAAGCGCGAGCCGCGCGGCGCCATCGACGCGGTGGTGGAGGTGCAGGGCCGCCCCGTCCGGGTGATCGTCGCCCATCTCGGCCTCGACCCCTGGGAGCGCGCCAAACAGGTTGGTGACATAGTGTCGCGGGTGGAGAGCCGCCCGGAGCTGCCCACCCTGTTCATGGGCGACCTGAACGAATGGACGCCCAGCTCCCCCCGGTTGCGCCAGTTGGCCGATTCCTTCGCCGACGTCGCCAATCCGCGCAGCTTCCACGCCCGCATGCCGACCCTGCGGCTCGACCGCATCTATGTGACAGGAGGCCTGCAAATCCCCGCTTTCGAGGTGGTCCGAACCATCCTCACCCGTCGGGCATCGGACCATCTGCCGGTCCGCGCGGTGCTCGCCGTCCCCTGATCGTCAGCGGTCATTCCAGAACGTCAGTATGACCAACGGAGTCGCGCGCCTTGGGCATAGCGGGATTGTTGCGGTTGATAATTTTTTGTGCAGCGCAATGTTCTTTTAACAACAGAGCTTTGCAAATGCGAAGAAGCTCTTGACCTATACGCGACCCCTGACGAAGGATATGGTTGGTAATACGATCAATAAGCTGATCGAAGGTATAACCGACCCTGGCCGACCGGGGGCAGCCGTGACGTGAGGATCTGATTTGCTGTACCATCTGTACGACATGCAACACGCCGCCATGCGGCCGATGCGTTTCTGGGCCGAGGCTGCCCAGCACACCTTCCAGAACCCGCTGATGCCATTGTCCTACACCAAGCTTGGCCGGGCGGTCGCCGCCGGGGCCGAGCTGATGGAGCGGACGACCCGACGCTTCGGCAAGCCGGCATTCGGTCTGGCGGAGACGGTGGTCGATGGGCAGACGGTGCCGGTTACCGAGCGTTTCGTCTGGCAGTCCCCCTTCTGCAAGCTGCTGAACTTCGCCAAGCCGGAAGGCACGCCGCGCCAGCCCAAGGTGCTGCTGGTCGCCCCGATGTCGGGCCACCACGCCACGCTGTTGCGCGGCACCGTTGAAGCGCTGATTCGCGACCATGACGTCTACATCACGGACTGGATCGATGTGCGGCTGGTGCCGATATCGGCCGGGCGCTTCGACCTGGACGACTACATCGACACGGTGGCGGAGCTGATCCGCTTCCTCGGGCCGAACACCCACGTCATCGCGGTGTGCCAGCCGGCGGTGCCGGTGATGGCGGCGGTGTCGCTGATGGCGGCGGCGGACGAGCCGGTGCAGGCGCGCAGCATGACCCTGATGGGCGGCCCGATCGACCCGATGGCCAACCCGACGGTTCCGGTCAAGCTGGCGATGGAACGCCCGCTGAAGTGGTTCGAGCGCAGCGTGATCACCACGGTCCCGGTCTATTATCCGGGCGCCTTCCGCCGCGTCTATCCGGGCTTCATCCAGCTGTCGGGCTTCATGTCGATGAACCTCGACCGCCACATCAACGAGCATGTCGGCCTGTTCCGCCACCTCGTCCGCGGCGACGGCGATTCGGCCGAGCAGCATCGCCGCTTCTACGACGAATATCTGTCGGTGATGGACCTGTCGGCGGAGTTCTACCTGCAGACCATCGAGACGGTTTTCCAGAAGCACGCCCTGCCCGAAGGCACCATGGTGTCGCGCGGCCGCAAGGTGGAGCCGGCGGCGGTCCGCAAGACGGCGGTGATGACGGTGGAAGGCGAGCTGGACGACATCTCCGCCCCCGGCCAGACCATCGCGGCGCAACGCCTGTGCTCGTCGTTGCCGGACGAGATGCGCAAGACGCATTTCCAGAAGGGTGTCGGCCATTACGGCATCTTCAACGGTCGCCGCTGGCGCGAAGCGATCCTGCCGGAAATCCGCAGCTTCATCCAAAGCCACGACAGCGAGTGAGGGCGAACTGTTCCTTGCGGAGTCAGCCCCCCACCTAACCTCCCCCGCTCTCAGCGGACCTACGGTCCGCCTGCCGCGTCAGCACAAAGCGAAGCTTTGTGCGAGAGCTGGGCGGGGGAGGGACTGCCGCCCTCTCCCACATCAGCACCGGTCGCCTCCCCCGCCCAGCGGGGGAGGATTAAGGTGGGGGTCTAACTTCCGGCGTTGAAAGCTCAATCCACCATCGTCCGCGCCTCGGTGAACGCATCCATGTGCCCCAGCCCCGACGCGCCGCCGGCCTTCACCCGCATGCCGGCGGTGGCGAGGTGGAACAGGTAGCCCAGCGCGAACAGCGCCACGAACAGCCCGAAGACCAGGGCGTTGTAATAGACCATGGTCACAAGGGCCAGCACCGCCAGCACCAGCGAGATCGCCGGGAACACCGGATAGAAGGGTGCGCGGTACGGCCGTTCCAGCGCCGGTTCGGTGGTGCGCAGGCGGAACAGCGCCGCCATGCTCATGATGTACATGACGATGGCGCCGAACACCGACATGGTGACGATGTTGGCGGTCAGCGGCTGGCCGCCGATCTTGATCAGCTCGTCGGAATAGATGGCGGCGATGCCGATCACGCCGCCGGCCAGGATGGCCCAATGCGGGGTCTTGCGGGTCGGGTGCAGGCGGGCCAGCACCGGCGGCAGGAAACCGGCGCGCGACAGCGCGAAGATCTGGCGCGAATAGCCCATGATGATGCCGTGGAAGGAGGCGATCAGCCCGAACAGGCCGATCCACACCAGCATGTGCAGCCAGCCGCTCGATTCACCGACCACCGCCTTCATCGCCTGCGGCAGCGGGTCGTTGATGTTCGACAGCGCGTTCCAGTCGCCGACGCCGCCGGCGAAAATCATGGTGCCGAAGGCCAGGACCACCAGCGTCAGGATGCCGCCGATATAGGCGCGCGGCACCGTGCGCTTGGGATCCCTGGTCTCCTCCGCCGCCATCGCCGCGCCCTCGATCGCCAGGAAGAACCAGATGGCGAAGGGGATCGCGGCGAAGATGCCGCCGAAGGCATCCGCGCTGAAGCTGGGCGACCCGGCCCAGCCGTTGGCGGTGAAGTTGGCCCAGGAGAAGCCGGGATAGACGACGCCCATGAACACCACCAGCTCGATGATCGCCAGGATGGTGACGAACAGCTCGAAGGTGGCGGCGATCGACACGCCGGCGATGTTCAGCCCCATGAAGACGATGTAGGCGCCGACCGCCGCCGTCTTCGGGTCGAGCCCCGGAAACTGCACGTTCAGATAGGCCCCGATGGCTAGCGCGATTGCCGGCGGCGCGAAGACGAACTCGATCAGCGTGGCGAAGCCGGCGACGAAGCCGCCGGTCGGCCCGAAGGCGCGGTAGCTGTAGGCGAAGGGACCGCCGGCATGGGGAATGGCGGTGGTCAGCTCGGTGAAGCTGAAGATGAAGGTGGTGTACATCGCCGCGATCAGGATCGTGGTGACGAGGAAGCCCAGCGTCCCCGCCGCCGCCCAGCCGTAGCTCCAGCCGAAATATTCGCCGGAGATGACCAGCCCCACGGCGATCCCCCACAGATGGAGCCCGCTCAGGCTCTTGCTCAATTCAGGCTTCGTGTTCCCAGACATGTTGCCTCCTGCCCCTGTTCAAAGGCTTTGAAAGTCACGGCATTGGTGCCGATGGCGGCGCTCTCTCACGACCGGTCGGTCAGTTGCTTTTTGTCGTTGTCCGGACCGGCAAGGGACGGGGCGTCCTCCTTCAGGGCGACCCCCGTCAGCTTCAGCCGCGCCGCCTCGGTGGCGAGCCAGCACAGCTTGTCGGCGGCCGTCTGGATCGACAGGCCGCCGGCATGGACGTTGGAAATGCAGTTGCGTTCGGAATCGGCGCGGCCGGGTTTGGGATCCCAGGTCAGATAGACCCCCAGCGAGTCCGCGGCCGACAGGCCGGGCCGCTCGCCCACCAGCAGCGCCACCAGCCGGGCGCCCATGGCCGACGCCACCTCGTCGCCCAGCGCCACGCGGGCCTGTCCGGCCAGCACCACCGGCCCGATGCGCAGATGCCCCAGCCGCGCCACGCAGGCATGGACCAGCGGCGCGGCATTGACCTGCACCGCGGCGGCCGACAGCCCGTCGGCGATCACGAACAGCAGGTCCCACTCCCCCGCCGGCAGCCCGGCGGCACTGGCCGGATCGAGCCGGCGGCCGAGGTCGGGGCGGCGCAGATAGGTCGGCCGATCAGGCGCGGCGCTGTGGACGCGCAAGCATTCAAGCGGCGACAGGTCGGCGGCCAGCCGGTCGAAGTCGACGGCGCTGTGCACCGCGTCGCGGGCACGGGCATGGGCAAGCTGGAATTCCAGCAACGCCTTGGTCGGCAGGGCGTCGCCGCTGCGGCCGAGCGCGATGCGGGCGCGGGTGGCGCTGCGGAAGCGCGCCCACGGATCCTTTTGGGTGTCGCTCATCAGGCCGCACTCCCCAGCAGGGCGGAGACGACGAGGCTCTGGTCGGGCCAGGGCGGCAGGCGGCGCTGCTCGTCGAGCCAGCCGGCCTTGTCCAGCCACGCTTCGAACTCCGGCGCCGGCGGGCGTTTCAGCAGATGCCGCAAGCCGAGCACGTCGTGATAGGACAGGCTCTGGTAATTCAGCATGACGTCGTCGGCGCCGGGCACCGCGATCAGGAAATTGACGCCCGCGGTCGCCAGCATCGTCATCAGGACGTCCATGTCGTCCTGGTCGGCCTCGGCATGGTTGGTGTAGCAGACGTCGCAGCCCATCGGCACGCCCAGCAGCTTGGCGCAGAAATGGTCTTCCAGCCCGGCCCGGGTGATCTGCTTGGCGTCGTACAAATACTCGGGGCCGATGAAGCCGACCACCGTGTTGACCAGCAGCGGGTCGAAGGCGCGGGCGACGGCATAGGCGCGGGTTTCCACCGTCTGCTGGTCGACGCCGAAATGGGCGTCGGCCGACAGGGCGGACCCCTGCCCCGTCTCGAAATACATGACATTGTCGCCGATGGTGCCGCGCTTCAGCGATTTCGCGGCCTCCTGCGCCTCGGCCAGCAGCGACAGGGTGACGCCGAAGCCGGTATTGGCCTTTTCGGTGCCGGCGATGGACTGGAAGACCAGATCGACCGGCGCGCCCCGCTCCATCGCCTGCATCGTCGTGGTCACATGGGCCAGCACGCAGGACTGCACCGGGATGTCGAAGCGGGTGCGCACGGCGTCCAACATCTCCAACAGCGCGATGCAGGCCGGCACATTGTCGGTCGCCGGGTTGATGCCGATCACCGCGTCGCCGATGCCATACAGCAGCCCGTCGAGCGTGGAGGCGGCGATGCCGGTCGGGTCGTCGGTCGGGTGGTTGGGCTGCAGCCGGCTCGACAGCCGCCCCGGCAGCCCGACCGTGGTGCGGAAGCGGGTGACGACCGAACATTTGGCGGCGACGCAGACCAGATCATGGTTGCGCATCAGCTTGGACACCGCCGCCACCATCTCCGGCGTCAGGCCGGGGGCGAGCGCCGCCAGCGCCGCGGTGTCGGCGTCATAGGACAGCAGCCAGTCGCGGAACTGTCCGACCGTCATGTGCGCCACCGGCCGGAAGGCCTCGGCATCATGGCGGTCGATGATCAGGCGCGTCACCTCGTCGGTTTCGTAGGGGACCAGCGCCTCGGTCAGGAAAATCTTCAGCGGCAGGTCGGCCAGCACCATGCGCGCCGCCACCCGCCGTTCGTCGCTGTCGGCGGCGATGCCCGCCAGTTCGTCCCCCGACCGCCGCGGCGAGGCGCAGGCCATCACCGCCTTCAGATCGTCGAAACGGTGGCGCTGCCGCCCCAGATCGCGATGGTACCCAGCCATGCCGGCCTCCCGCCCGTCTCATCCTGGGACGAGAGTGGCACGGACAAAGCGGATGGCAGTTGACCGTAGAACACAAAATGCGGGGATCCGCGTTGGGAGATAGCCCGTCCGCGCCTTCCCAAGCACAAGCGGAAGCGTCAGCGGAGCAATCGGCTAGGCGGCCGAACCAAGGCCCGGCCATGCCGTTCCCTATCGCACCGCAGCGCGCCGCCCCTCAGCGGACGCCGCGCGCCACAAGAAGGAGACCGTCATGTTGACGCTGTTGCGCACTGCCGTCCTGGTCCTGCCGCTGGTCGCCGTGGCCGCCTGCCACAAGGACGGTCCGGCCGAACGGGCCGGCGAGTCCATCGACAACGCCGGCCAGCGCGTGAAGGACGCCATCGACCCGCCGGGTCCGGCGGAAAAGGCCGGCCGCGCCATCGACCGGACGGTGAACTGAGGTCCTTATCGAAACCGGACGGCCCGTTCAGCGGGCGGCGAGGTCCCGCCCCCGCCCCACCGGCTGGACGCCCGACACCTCCAGCAGCAGTTTGCTGAGAATCGCGTCGGCGAAGGCGTCGAAGTCGCGGGCGGGCACCAGGAAGGCGCCGGGGCCACCGATGACATGGTCGCGGTAATAGCCCTCCAGGTCGTTCGGCGCCGCGCCGCCCCACGGGTTGGGCCGGTCGTTCAGGATCGGCAGCCCGTTGATGGTGATGCCGCGGGCGACCGCAGCGTCGCGCGCCTCCTCCACCGGGCGGCCGCGGTTGTTCTCGCCGTCCCCGGAAATGTCGATGACCCGCCGCATGCCCTCGAACCCGTTGTTCTCGAACAGCGGAACGGCATAGTCGATGGCGGCGCTGATCGAGGTCCATTGCTCCGTCATCATCGGCGCCTCCGCCACCATGGCGGCGAAACGCTCGACGCTGACCGGATCGCTCAGTTCGGTCCAGGCGACGACGACGTGCTGATGGCTCTCGCCCGCCCATTCCACATAGGTGGCGGCGACCCGGCCGAAGGGGCCGCCGCGGATCGCCGCCTGCACCTTCGGGTTCAGCAGGGCCTGGACATAGCCGTTGCGCTGCAGCTTCGCCTCGTCCGGGTCGACACTGCCGGACACGTCCACCGCCAGGATCAGTTCCAGGTCCACCGGCATCTGCGCCGCTGCCGGAACCGCGGATAAGCACAAGCATAAAGGAGCGACGACAAGCAGCGAGGCGAGGAAGAAGGCACGGCTATGGGCCAAGAGACGGTATGCACGCATACGCACCCTCCTTCTCGCCACCGGTGTCCTGGCTGCCACGCCGGAAGAAGGGCCGCGCCGGACGAAGGATTGAGGATTGGTATGCGAAGCTTCTCTGTCCATGCCCCGCCGGGCTATTCCGGCGGTTGCGAACGGCCAGTGCGGGGTACTCCACGCCGCCCGCCGGACTTGGGGCCCGGCGGCAAACCGCAGCGGTCGGGGGCTTCGCACCGATAGGGAGGTGACAAAACGCCGATTGCCTGCGTAGCTTACTCCTTAAGGGGTAGCCCGTAAGGCAGCGCCTTGCCGTCCGTCCCCCTCCCATTCCATGTTCCGAGCAGCCACAGACGTGCCTCCTGCCCGCTCGCTCCCCGGCCATACCGCCGCACCGGTTCCGCACCGGTGGGCTGGCCGGCTGTCATGGTTGACCGGCGCGGCGCTGGCGGCCGGCTGGACCGTCATGGCGACGGCCCAGACCCTGCCCCCGCCGCTGCAGTCCGCCGGGCTGACCGTACCCGCTCCACCAAAGCCGAAAGTCCCGGTCGGGCAAACTCCGGCCGGACAGACTCCAACTGGACAGGCACCGGCCGGACAGGCACCGGGTGGGCGCCCCGCCGACGCTCCCGGCACCTGCGCCGATCACGAACCGGCGGGCCAGGCCGTCCTCGATGCCCTGTCCGGCGGGGACGAGGCGTTCGCCGAACTGGCCCGCCGGTCGCCGGCGGACGCCTTCCGCTGTTCCAGCCTGTTCCCCGGCGAGGCGGCGCTGGCCGCCCTGCGCGGGGCGGCGGCGCTGGCGCCTTTCGACGCGGTCGGAGCCGCGGACCAGATGATCGGCCGTCCCGGCGGCGCGGCGATCGTCGCCCTCGCACTGGACCTCGGACTGCTGTCGCGGGCGCTCGACACCGGGCTGCCCTTCTACGAAACGCGGCACGAACTGCGCAAACGCCTGGGCAAGCCCGAGCTGCGGGCGCTGGAGAGCCAGGCGTCGAAGGCGCTTGCCGCCTCGCTCGCGCGCGATCCGGCCGCGATGGCGCCGAAGATCGGCGCGCTGCTCGACGACATGGTGGACGATCCGCCGGCCGACCGCTTCCGCATCGCCATGGCGCTGTCGGCGGAGGATTTGCTCGGGCTGATCGCGCGGATCGGCCCGCAGCTCTACACCTCCTCGCTCGACGGGCTGGTCAACATCCTGCAAATCCAGCTCAAGCAGGAGCGGCGGAGCCTTCTCGACCTCGCGCGCGGCGAGCGGACACGGCCGCTGTGGGCCGACTTCTTCGTGGCGACGGTCGGCGGCGGCCGGGCGGCCAGCCTGTTCGGCACCAATCCCGCCACCGCGCGGGAGTTGATGCGCGAGAGCCTGCGGGCTCTGCTGCCGGCCCAGGACGCGCCGGTGCCCGGAGCCGACGCCGCCATGGTGATCGGCGCGCTGGCCGACGCCATGGACCTGGACAACCGCGCCGTCCGCGCCGCCCTGGAGGACGAACTGGCGGCCTGGTACCGCGGGAGCGGCGAGACGCCGGCCGGCGGGACCGGCGAGACGCCGGCCCGGGGGACCGGCGAGACGCCGGCCCGGGGGACCGGCGAGACGCCGGCCCGGGGGACCGGCGAGACGCCGGCCCGGACCATGGCCGGACTTGCCGGCAGCCTGCATGCGATGCGCCTGTCGGGCCGCCCGGCCACCCCGGCTTTCGAGGCCGAACGGTTCCTCCAGCGCCATCCGCCGGCCGCCCTGCCCGTCCTGACCGGGCAGCGCCTGTTCCGCAACGGCATCAACGTCCAGCGGATGACCTTCTACGACGACCCCGACGGGCGGGCCTCCTTCCGCGGCTTCCTGCGGCAGCATCGTGCCCAGGGCTGGGCGCTCCACAGCCAGTCCGGCTTCACCGTCGCCGTCAGCCCGGACCGCCACGGGCGCAGGATCGTCATCGTCGCCGACGAGCCCGGCGCCCACGATGCCGGCCGTGCCGCCGCCTGGGACTGGATGGCGCGCGAAGGGCTGACCCCGTCCATCGTCATCCATCGCGGCCACAGCTATCACGAGGACTCCACCATGACGGAGATCGCACCGGCCACGGCGCTGGTCTTCTGGGGGTCCTGCGGCGGGCACACGCGGTTGCGCGCCACGCTGGAACGCGCGCCCGACGCGCTGGTGCTGGCGACGCAGAACATCGGCGTGTCGACCGTCAACGAGGCCCTGCTGGGCATCATCGAAAACCGGCTGCTGGCGGACGGCGCCATCGACTGGAACGGGGTATGGCGCGAGGCGCAGGGCCGCATTCGCGACCGCCGCTTCGCCTCCTACAAGCGGCCGGACCAGGATTCGGCGAACCTCGCCTTCCGTGCCTGGCAGGTGCGGGCGGCGGCGCCCTGAGCGGGAACGCCCGGGCCGGCCATCCTCGCCGCCGAGCATGGCTGTGTTTCGCCGGAGCCGCTTGCGGCGGAGCCGGACACATGCTGCTGTGGTGCGGCAGATTGCTGCACGCCCCCGGTATCCCCGCTCTTGAGGCTCCCCAATCATGATGTGGCAGACGCTCGCCTTCTTCTTCGCCACCGCCTTCGTGATCTCGGCGACGCCGGGGCCGAACATGCTGCTGGCGATGAGCCTCGGCCTGCGCTTCGGCGCGAAGCGTGCCGCCTGGGGAGGCGCCGGGATGTGCGCGGCGCTGGCGGTGATGGCGGCGCTGTCGGCCTTCGGGCTGGGCGCCCTGCTCTCCACCTCCGTCCTGGCCTTCGAGATCGTGCGCTGGGCCGGCGTCGCCTACCTCACCTGGCTCGGCATCGCCGCATGGCTGGCGCCGGTGGAACAGCCCGGCGAGCGTGGCGCCGCGGCCGCCGCATCGGGAGAGGGCACGCCCGTCCGCCTGTTCCTGCGCGGCGCGCTGGTCGCCTTCAGCAATCCGAAGGCGCTGGTGTTCATGGGCGCCCTGTTCCCGCAGTTCATCGACGCCGCCGCCCCGCTGGCGCCGCAGTTGATGGCGCTGGTCGCCACCATGGTGGTGATCGAGTTCGGCTGGATCATGGCCTATGCCACCGGCGGCGACCGGCTGGCGGCGAAGCTGACCACCGTGTCGGCGGCCAAGTCGCTGAACCGTCTGACCGGCGGCCTGATGATTGGCGCCGGTGGCTTGCTGGCGCTTGCCCGCCGGGTCTGACCCGCCCGCCCCTTCCTCCCATCCCCGAAAAGAAAAAGGGCCGCGCAATCGCGCGGCCCTATAGTTTAGGGAGGAAACGCCCCGAGAATGGGCAAGGCCAAGATATGCTGCGGCGCACACGAACTGGTATTACCAATGCTGAATGGTAGCCATGCGCCGCAGGAATGGGCCCATGCAGCAATATGCATTCTCAGCAATAGAGCGCGCCCCCGGTTACAAAAATTTCACGGAACCGCCGCGCCGCGGTCATCGCCCATCCCACTAATGCTTCGGTTCGCCGCCTCTGCCGAAAGGCTTAGCCCTTGTAGATGCGGCGGTGCGAAACATGCGGCCGAGGAACGGTGCGATGGCGATCCCAGTCCTGCGCAGCCTGACGCTGAAGCAGGCGATTCACGCGGTTCTCGCCGCCTTCGTCATCGGCCTGACCATCACCGCGGCCGAATTCGCCTGGACCGCCACCCGTGAGCGGACCGTGGCCCTGGCCCAGGTGGCGGACGCCGTCGCCCTGGTCGATGGGCCGGCCGCCAGCGCCGCCTGGCTGATCGACGCGGAGCTGGCCGGGCAGGTGCTGCAGGGCATGGTCCGCGCCAACGCCGCCTGGGCCGAGATCCGGCTGGGCGACGGCACCCTGCTCGCCCGCCGCGAACGCCCGGCCGGACCGGCGAGCCTGCTGGAGCGCGCGGCGACGGCGCTGCTGTTCATCGACCGGCCGGTCGTGACCCATGACCTGACGACCCCGGCAAGCGCGCCGAAGGGCGCGGACAATCCCCGCATCGGCACGCTGATCGTCGGCATCGACACCGGGCGGGCGGCGTCCGGCTTCCTCGCTTACGTCTCGGCGGCGCTGGTGGCGGGGACCCTGCGCAACCTGCTGATCGGGCTGGCGATGGCGGCGGTGTTCCACCGGCTGCTGACCCGGCCGCTGCTGCAGATCGGCCGGGCGGTGGCGCGGATCGACCCGGAAAAGCCCTATGGCCAGCCGCTGGCCGTGCCGCGCGGCCATGCCGACGACGAGCTGGGCTTCGTCATCGCCCGCTTCAACCACACCCTGACCCTGCTGGAACGCGAGCATGACGAACTGCGGCGGCTGGCGACGCGCTGCCCGCTGACCGGGCTGGCCAACCGGGCGCTGCTGCTCGACCGGCTGGACCACGCCATCGAACTGGCGAACCGCGCCCGCGAACCGGACGCCGGCCGGTTGGCGGTGCTGTATGTCGATCTCGACCGCTTCAAGCGGGTCAACGACAGCCTTGGGCACGGCGTCGGCGACCTGCTGCTCTGCCGGGTGGCGGAGCGGCTGGGCGCCAGCGTGCGCCGCTGCGACACCGTCGGCCGGCTGGGCGGCGACGAGTTCCTGGTGGTGCTGGAGCGCGTCGCCGACCGCGACGAGGCGGCGATGGTGGCGCAACGGCTGCTCGACGGCCTGTCCTCCCTGCGCGAGGTGGGGGAGCATCGCGTCCACCTCACCGCCAGCATCGGCATCGCCGTCCATCCCCTGCAGGGCAACGGCGAATCGCCCGACAGCACCGGCCTGATGCGGATGGCCGATTCGGCGATGCAGGCGGCCAAGACGGCGGGCGGCGACCGTTTCGTGTTCTACACCCGCGACATGACCGACCGCGCCGAGACCCGGCTGCGGCTGGAATCCGGCCTGCGCGAGGCGGTTGCGGCGCGGGCCTTCGAGCTGGTCTATCAGCCGAAGATCGAGGCGGCGAGCGGCCGGCTGACCGGCTTCGAGGCGCTGATCCGCTGGCGGCACGAGGGGGCGGCGATCTCCCCCGCCGACTTCATCCCGGTGGCAGAGGATACCGGACTCATCATCGAGATCGGCCGCTGGGTACTGGAGGAGGCCTGCCGCACCGCGACCCGCTGGGCGCTGGACCATGGCCCGGTGCCGGTGGCGGTCAACGTCTCCGCCCGCCAGCTCGCCGACCCCGGCTTCGCCCGGCTGGTCGAACAGGTGCTGCAGCGCCACGGCACCCCGCCCCACCTGCTGGAACTGGAGATCACCGAAACCGTCATCATGAAGGACGTGCGCCACCATCTGCCGACGCTGAACCGGCTGCGGGCGCTGGGGGTGCGCATCGCCATCGACGATTTCGGCACCGGCTATTCCTCGCTGGCCTATCTGCGCCAATTGCCGGTCGATGTGCTGAAGATCGACCGCAGCTTCGTCAACGACCTGCCGCACGCCCCCGACATCGCCTCCACCGTCATCGCGCTGGCGCAGCGGCTGCTGCTGTCCACCGTGGCGGAGGGGGTGGAGACCGCCGAGCAGCGGCACTGGCTGGCGGAGGCCGGCTGCGACTGCCTGCAAGGATTTCTGATCTCGCGTCCGCTGGCGGCCGAGGCGGCGGAAGCGATGGTGATGACCGCCTTCGCCCGCGACGAGGCGCTGCCCATGACCGCCTGAGGGCACCGCGTGAGACCGGAGGTCCGGTCAACGCGCGGCGGAGGTCCGGTCAAGACAGGCCGCCGCCGGCCGGCTATGGTCGCCTCCCTCGCGCCAACCGACCGACACGCATCATGACCGTCTCCGCCACTCCCTCCTCCGCCATGGCCGACCGCCGATCCGTCAACCGCGCCACGCTGGTCGGATTCACCGCCATCCTGCTATGGGCGACGCTGGCACCGCTGGCGACGCTGGCCTCGATGGTGCCGCCGTTCCAGCTGGTGGCGACCTCCTTTTTCCTGGCCTTCCTGGTCGGCAGCGGCTGGACCGCGTCGCGCGGCGACAACCCCTTGCGCTATTTCCGCCAGCCGGTTGCGGCCTGGGCGCTGGGGGTGGGCGGGCTGTTCGGCTTCCACTTCCTTTACTTCATGGCCCTGCAGGCGGCGCCGCCGGTGGAGGCCAACCTGATCAACTACCTGTGGCCGCTGCTGATCGTGCTGTTCTCCGCCCTGCTGCCGGGGGAGCGGCTGCGGTCCTGGCATGTCGGCGGCGCGCTGGCCGGGCTGGCGGGCACGGTGCTGCTGATCGCGCGCGGTGGGACCGGCAACTCCGTGGGCGGCTTCTCCATCGACCCGGCGCATCTGCCGGGCTATGCCGCCGCCCTGGGCAGCGCCGTCACCTGGGCCGGCTATTCGGTGCTGCGCCGTCGGCTGGGCCAGATCGGCGAGGCACCGACCGACGCGGTCAGCGCCTTCTGCCTCGTCACCGCGATCCTGTCGCTGCTCTGCCATCTGGCGCTGGAGCGCACGGTGTGGCCGGAGACCGCTGCCGGCTGGGGGGCGATGCTGCTGCTGGGGCTGGGCCCGGTGGGGGCGGCCTTCTTCGTCTGGGATTACGGCGTGCGCCACGGCGACATCCGGGCGCTGGGGGCGCTGTCCTATCTGGCGCCCTTGTTGTCGACCCTGCTGCTGGTCCTGTTCGGCCTAGCCCCCAACTCCGGCATCATCTGGGTGTCCTGCGCCCTGATCGCCGGCGGGTCGCTGCTCGCCAGCAAGGACTTGCTGCGGCGGAGGTAAGAGCAACCGGAGAACAGCCTCCCGCTTGAACAGAATCGGCATGAATGCTACCCAGAGGACATGCCGATCACTTTCCATCCCCGCCGTGGCTCGATTCTCATCTGCGACTTCGATACCGGTTTCCAACCCCCGGAGATGATCAAGGTCCGGCCGGTCGTGGTGGTTTCCGCTCGTCGCCGTCGTGGGCCGGGCCTGTGTACCGTGGTGCCCTTGAGCAGCGTCGAGCCGGACCCTCTCGAACCGTATCACCACCAATTGTCGCCAATCGCCTATCCGCCAGCTCGGGGAGCGATATGGGCCAAATGTGATATGGCAGTGACGGTTTCTTGCAGTCGTCTCGACCGGGTCAAAGTGAAACTATCGAATGGACAACGACAATACCTAGTTTACACAATGCCTGCCGATGACATGACTGCAATCGACAACTGCCTCCGGATCGCGCTCGGTCTGTAAAGGCTTAGCTAACGCGCAAACTTCTCTCACTGCAAGGCCTTGACTATCCGCGAGAAAAGTCACCATATAGTGACGTTCCCGCACTGTCGGCATTTGTCGGCAACGGGCTTGGAAGACCACGGGCGACCGTGGCAGGTTCCGGCAGATGGCGATGACAAGCTGGCCGGGACCTCAAGAATCGGGCCTCACCGGAAACGGTGAGGCCCTTGTCATTTCTCGGTCCTCTTCTCGGCCTCAAGCCTCCACCCCATGCGCCGCAGCCGCAACCTCGTGACGGGCGCGGTCGGCGCCGGCCAGCCCGTTGAAGTACCAGTTCAGCGCCACCGCGGTCAGGGTGCCCAGCAGGATGCCGCTGTGCAGCAGCGGCGACAGGAAGGCCGGCATCTGCGAGAAGAACTTGTCGGATACCAGCGGGATCAGTCCGACGCCGACGCTGACCGCCACGACGATCAGGTTCTCGCGCCGGTTGGCGAAATCGACCTGCGACAGGATCTTCACCCCGGTCGCCGCCACCATGCCGAACATCACCAGCCCGGCCCCGCCCAGCACGAAGGCCGGCACCGACGCCACGATATGGGCCAACTTCGGCAGCAGCCCCAGCTGAAGCAGGATCAGCCCGCCCGCCGCGCAGACCCAGCGGCTGCGCACGCCCGTCACCCCGACCAGCCCGACATTCTGCGAGAAGGAGGTGTAGGGAAAGGTGTTGAAGACGCCGCCGATCAGCGTGCCCAGCCCGTCGGTGCGCAGGCCGCGGACCAGATCCTCCCGGCTCACCGGGCGGCCGACCATGTCGCCGACGGCCAGGAACATGCCGGTCGACTCGATCATCACCACGATCATCACCAGTGACATGGTCAGGATGGCGACCGGATCGAACACCGGCATCCCGAACTGGAAGGGCTGCACCGCCGCCACCCAGGGCGCTTCCGCCAAGCCTTTGAAATCGACCATGCCCAGCGCCATCGCCAGCGCCATGCCGGCCACCAGCCCCAGCAGAACCGCGACGTTCCGCACGAATCCGCGGCCATGCTTCATCAGCGCCAGGATCGTCAGCAGCACGAAGGCGGCCACGCCCAGAAAGGCCGGATCGCCGAAGCGCGGGTTGCCGACCCCGCCGCCGGCCCAGCCCACCCCCACCCGCATGAGCGAAATGCCGATGATGGCGATGACGCTGCCGGTCACCACCGGCGGGAACAGCGGCAGCAGCCGGCCGACCAGCGGCGCCGCCAGGATGGCGAAGATGCCCGACCCGATCACCGCGCCATAAATCCCCAGCAGACCCAGCGACGGGTTGGTCGCCATCGCCACCATCGGCCCGACGGCGGCAAAGGTGACGCCCATCATCACCGGCAGGCGGATGCCGAAGCGCCAGACCCCCACAGCCTGGATCAGCGTGACCACGCCGCAGGCGAACAGGTCGGCGTTGATCAGCATGGCGATCTGGTCCTTGGGCAGCTTCAGCGCCCCGCCGACGATCAGCGGGACCGCGATGGCCCCGGCATACATCACCAGCACATGCTGCAGCCCCAGCGCCAGCAGCCGCCAGGGCGGCAGGACCTCGTCGACGGGATGGACGTCAGGAGTGATGGCGGCGCTTTTCATGGCGGAAGCCTTGCTGTCCGGTGGATCGGCTTCGTTCTGCATGGGGCGTGCCGTTCCGGTCCGCCCCGGATCAAGCCCCGGCTCCGTCCGCTCCTGCACAATGTCTGGGCACACTCCGGCGATCCCTGCCCGCGGAGGTGGCAAATCCCACGCGGTTTTTTGCCGCGCCCGGCGGGAAACCCCGATGCTGACTGCTTTATTCTTTAACGATCGGTGCGTACAGTCGCTGTTGCCTACCCCTTTCGCGCAACCCGAAGCCGAGCGTCGCGATGAGCAAGTCGATCGAGGGTGTATCCAACTGGATGCACATGTTCCGCTGGATCGTGAAGCTGATCCGCGACGAATATGGGGTCGACGAGGCTCTGCTGACCCGCAATGCGACTCTGGAGACCGATATCCAGCTGTCGATCGATCAGGTCGAACAGGTCCTGGAATACATTTCCGAAAGCTTCGCAATCCGCTTTCCCGAAGGGACGCTGGACGAGCTGGTGAAGCTGGAGGAGCTTTGCCTGCTGGCGAGCTGGATCAAGGGCTATTACAAGCGCCCCGAATTCATCTCCGACGCGTTCGAGGCCCGCTGCCGCAGCATCAACCAGATCGCAGCCTGACCATGACCGACCGGATTTCCTCTTATCCACCCGGCTTCACGTGGGGCGTTTCCACCTCCGCCTACCAGATCGAGGGCGCGACGGCCGAGGATGGGCGCGGCGCCAGCATCTGGGACGTCCGCTGCCGCACCCAGGGCGGGGTGGTGAACGGCGACACCGGCGACATCGCCTGCGACCACTACCACCGCATGCCGGAGGATGTGGCGCTGATGAAGGGGCTGGGCGTCGACGCCTACCGCTTCTCGGTCTCCTGGCCCAGGGTGATGCCGCGCGGCAAGGGCGCGGTGAACGATGCCGGGCTGGACTTCTACGACCGGCTGATCGACCGGCTGCTGGAGTCCGGGATCGAACCCTGGCTGTGCCTCTACCATTGGGACCTGCCGCAGGCCCTGCAGGATCTGGGCGGCTGGGCGGCCCGCGACTGCGCCGGCTGGTACGCCGACTATGCCGCGCTCTGCGCCCGGCGCTACGGCGACCGGGTGAAGCGCTGGATCACCTTCAACGAATTCTCGGTCTTCACCCTGTTCGGCTACGCCATCCCCTGGGCGGCGCCGGGCATCGTCGACCGGGCGCAGCATCTGCGCGCCATCCACCATGTCAACCTCGCCCATGGCGCCGGGGTGGACGTGCTGCGCGACATGGTGCCGGGGGCCTCCATCGGTGCCATCCACAACCGTCAGGTCGTGATCCCCGAGACCGACACGCCGGAGAACCGCGCCGCCGCAGCATTGCTGGACGAGCATTGGAACCTGGTCTTCTGCGATCCGCAGATCCTGGGTCACTACCCGCCGCAGACCGCCGCCGCCATCGAGCCCCATGTCCAGCCCGGCGACATGGCGCGCATCGCCCGGCCGGTGGACTGGTTCGGGCTGAACCACTACGGCCCGATCTTCGCCAAGGCCGACCCGGCCCGGACCTGGGGCTATGGCTGGGGCGACGCGCCGCCCGATTCGCCGACCCACGGCGTCGGCTGGGCGATCTTCCCCGACGCCTTCCGGGACGAGCTGCTGACAATCCAGCGCCGCTACCGCCTGCCCATCGTGGTGACGGAGAACGGCTGCGGCGGCAGCGACACCGTCAGCCCCGACGGCAGGGTCCACGACCCGCATCGCATCAACTACCTGACCATCTACAACGCGGCGATGCGCGACGCGATGGCCCAGGGCGCCGACGTGCGCGGCTATTTCGTCTGGTCGCTGCTGGACAATTTCGAATGGGGCAGCGGCTATGGCCAGCGCTTCGGCATCGTCCACGTCGATTTCCAGACCCTGGCCCGCACACCGAAGGATTCGGCGCGCTGGTACGCGGAGCTGATCCGGGCGGCGAAGGCGTGACGGTCATCCGGACTGGTTCCGCTTTGCGTTACGGTAACGCTTGACGGAACCAATCCGCTTTCCTAGGTTTATCGCAGTGATCAAGACCTTCGCCGATAAGCGGACCGTGGCCCTGTTTCTCGGCAAGCCGATCAAGGGAGTGCCATCCGACATTGCACTGCGTGCCCATCGCAAGCTGATCATGATCGACAAGTCGGCTCTGCTGGACGATCTGTGCAACCCGCCGGGCAATAAGCTGGAACCGCTGGAAGGTGACCGTGCCGGCCAACACAGCATCCGCGTCAACAAGCAGTGGCGCATCTGCCTGACATGGGTCGACGGTGACGCCTATGATGTCGAGTTCTGCGATTATCACGACTGAGAGGATCGACATGACCATCCGCCGCGAACAGCTTGAGGCCGGATATCCGGACCTGTCGGATGTCGTCGATGTCGCCGCCATCCCCTTTGCGCCCATCCATCCCGGTGAAATCCTGCGGGAGGAATTCCTGGCGCCGAAGGGGATTTCCGCCTACCGCCTTGCCAAGGACATCGGCGTTCCCCTTACCAGGATCACGGCGATCCTGGAAGGCAAGCGCGCCATCACCGCCGACACCGCCTTGCGCCTCTCGCGCTACTTCCGCATGTCCGAAGGGTTTTGGGCCAGTCTTCAAGCCCATTACGACATCGAGGTCGCCAAACGCGCGCTCGGCGACCGGCTCGATACCGAAGTGAAAGCTTTGGAAGCCGCCTGACGGCCATTCCTCCCATCAGCGCCGCTGCACTTCCGCGCAGACGCCCTCCGCCCCGTCCGGTGCCTCAACCAGCGCCGCCATACCGCGCAGAAGCAGGCTGTGGCCGGCGGGAACCGGCAGCGCCTCGCCACCGTCCGGCATGACGGTCAGGGTTCCGGCCAGCGCATGGACCAGCAGCACGTCGCCGGCGACCCGGTGGCCGGCCTGTCCCGCCAGCAGCGTCAGGGTGCCGGTTGCCGACGCGCGGTCGAGCAT
Organism: Azospirillum oryzae; assembly: GCF_008364795.1. Taxonomy (GTDB): domain Bacteria; phylum Pseudomonadota; class Alphaproteobacteria; order Azospirillales; family Azospirillaceae; genus Azospirillum; species Azospirillum oryzae. The sequence goes on from NZ_VTTM01000003.1 coordinate 141,937, forward strand.
CAGGTTCACGTCGCGGATCGGGCCGGCGGTCGGTTCGCACCAGACCGGCGCTTCGCCGGCGAAGGCGAAGGCGGGATCCAGGCGGCGGCGTTCGACCGGCGGGGCGCCATCGACCGACAGGCGCATGCCGTCGCCCTCCACCACCGCGATCAGCCGGTCATAGCCGGGAAAGGCGGAAAAGGGGCCGGGTTCGACCACGTCGGCGATGCTGACGCGCCAGACGAATCGCCCGTCGGCGGCCGGTTCCACCGCCAGTTCGGTGGTGACGCCGCCGCCATTCTTCCAGGGAACGCGGCGATGGTCCGCCGGGGTCAGGCGCGTGATGGACGGGTCTTTGGACTGCAAGGGTCTGCTCCGGAACGGATCGGCTCCGCCCGGTCATAGCACAGCCGACAGCCCGGCTTCACACGAACAGGCTGAAGCTGCCCATCAGTTTCTGCGTGCCCGTCTGGCCGGTGGGGATGGAATTCATGCTGCCGATGGCCTGATTCAGACCATCGAGCGTCGCCTGCTGGCCGGTGGTGAGCGCCAGGCCGGTGTCGCCCTTGGCCGGCGGCTTGGCCACGGTGTCGTAATCCTGGCTGTAATTGCCCATGACCAGCTGCAGCGCGTAATTCTTGGGGTCCTTGTCGGACTGGCCCTTGTCGCGGGTCACGCGCAGGGTGTAGTCGCCCTTGTCGATCGACAGATTGCCGGCCTGCAGCTTCCTGAAGGCGGTATAATTGTCGCCGGCCTTCGGGTCGCTGTCGGCCATCACCCGGCCAAGCCGGTTCATCAGCTGGACATGCACACCGTCGTCGCCGACCTGCCCCATGGTCAGCTCGCCCTTGGTGACGACCTTGAACTTGTAGAAATCCACCTTGTCGTTCGCCGACATCGTGCTGGCGACGTTCAGGCGGGTGGTGTTCTTGGAAATCACGCCGATGTCGGTCGCGCCGCCACTGGTGTTCAGCGCCGACTTCCTCACCGTCTTGGAGTATTCCTTGACCTCGCCGACCGCCTGATTGCTCTGCGATTTCTTGATCGCCTCGACCGCATTGTTGATCGAGGCGTTGAGGCTGGACACCAGGGAGTTGACGCTTGAGAGAGCATCATCCGCCATGATCAGTCATCCTTCTTCCGATCCGATCCCCGCGCCCGAAACCAAGTCCGAAAACCCGATCCGAACGCCGTTCGAGGAGCACCAAACAAGAGGTACGGCCGGCTGAGCCGTAACCCGGACACGTCTGCCCTAAGGGAGTATACGACAACAGCCGGCGGAACATAGGCAGGATTCGTGATTTTTTTGGTCGAAAGTCCGGATGCGGGACCTGCACGCCACGGTCGGCGGCCCCATCCGGCTCAGGACCGCGGTTTTTCCCCCTGGTCCGGCAGCGACTCCGACCGGGTGCTTCCGGCCGTTGCGGCCAGGGCTGCCGGCTGCGGGGACGACTCGGCGGCCCCCGATGCGGCGGAGTCTTCTGCGATCAGATCGGCGATCGGGCAGTGGGGCGGCTGGGTGGGGCCGGTGACGACATCGAAATCGAACATGACAACCTCTCTTGCGGATGGTGAGGCCGCCCGGGTCGCCCGTGTTCGGATTTTCAGGATGTGAGGCCCATCAAGGGCCGGGGTCACAAACACGAAAGCCGCCGCGGGTCGGTCCGGGCGGCTTCGGGAGTGAGCGACAGATGCGCGTTCCTAGGCCGCCGAACGAAACCAGCGGCCAAAATATCGGGAACGTCCAATGGACGTGATGGAAAGCGTCTGTTGCATGGGGGCGACCATAACGCGCGGTTGCCGCTTCGCCAAGGAGGATTTTTGCCAAGGGATATTTTGCCGGTCAGCCCGCCTTCCGCTCGCCCACCGTGTCGGCGACATAGGCGTCGCGCCGGCCCATCGGACGGGCGGAGCGGCCGTCGCGGGCGGTGGTGTCGCGGGCGGTCTGGTGCTCGATCTCCGCGTTCAGCTCCGCCCCCATCAGCACGACGTAGGAGGTCAGGTTGAACCACAGCAGCAGGATCACGACGGCGCCGACCGAGCCGTAGGTCTCGTTGTAGCTGCCGAAATTCGACACATAGATCGAGAAGCCCAGCGACCCCAGCAGCCAGACCACGGTCGCCACCGCCGATCCCCAGCTGACCCAGCGCCATTGCGGCTCGCGGCGGTCGGGGGCGTAGCGGTAGAAGACGGCCAGCGCCAGCACAATCGTCACCGCCAGGATCGGCCAGCGGGCGAGGCTGGCGATCCAGCCGATCGGCGTGTCCTTCAGCCCGATGATGTTGATGGCGGCCGGAACGGCGACGATCATCGCCATGGCGAGAATGACGAACAGCAGGCCCGCCACCGTCAGCCCCATCGACAGCATTGCCAGCTTGATGAAGCCGCGCGTTTCCTTCTCGCCATAGGCGATGTTGAGCGCGGACACCATCGAATTGGTCCCGCGCGAGGCGCTCCACAACGTCAGCAGCAGGCCGAAGATCAGGCCGAAGCCCAGCCCCTGCGACGGGGTGGTCGCCACCTTGCGCGCCTGGTCGCTGACGATGGACAGCGCCTCCGGCGGCAGCAGGCTGCCCAGCTGGTTCAGCTGGTTCTCGATCATCGCCGGGTCGGCGACGAGGCCGTAGATCGACACCAGCGCCGCAACGGCGGGGAAGATGGCGAGCAGGGCGTAATAGGCGACGCCGGCCGCCAGCATCGACACGTTGTCCTTGCTCTGCTCATCCCACACCCGCAGCAGGATGTCCTTCCACCCCTTCTTGGGGATGTCCGACGGGCTGTCCGCCGACCGGCCGCGGCCGTCCCCGCTGCCGTCATTCGCGGCGCGTCCGCCCGCGCCGTTCCGGTGCTCATAGTAATGGCGTCGGCTCAGCCCCAGCATGCCCCGCCCTCCTCAGACCACGGCTTCGCGCAGCGCGCCGACGCGATGGCGCGCCGTTTCGATGGCGTGGAACTGGGCGCCGATGACGACCTGCAGATGGTCGTCCGGCGCATCGCGCAGGGCGTCGCGGAACAGCGACAGCGTGCCGTCCAGCCCGCCCTCCAGCCGGGCCAGCAGGTCGCCGCGCGCCCCCGGCCCGCCGGCCCCGGCCATCACGCTGCGCGCGCTGACCTCGGCCAGTCCATGCATGGGCGACCAGACGCGCCCCCCATCCCCGGCGGTTTCGATCCAACCGCCGCCGGTGCGCAGTTCGGCGTCCAGCGCCATCGCGCTGCGGTCGAGCTGGTCGGCCAGATCCTCCAGACGGGCGGACAGGGCCGTATCGGCGATGGTCATGTCGGCGCGGCGGAAGGCTTCCGAGCCGTCGCGGCAGGCGGCGATCAGGTCGGTCAACAGATGCCGGCTGTGCGGGTCGAGGTGCCGGCCATGGGGATCGTAATCGTCGAACCCGGTGGTCGCTTCCGGTGTGCGGGCGACCGCCACGGCAAGCCAGAGGGCGCCGACGCCCATCAGCGCCACCGGGATCGGGTTGGCGCGCACCGCGCGGGCGATGCGGCCGGACAGGCCGTCGCCGCCGCCCTGGATCACGTCGCGTACTACCTGCACCACGCCGCCGGACATCTGGCCGGGCGACAGGCGGAACTCGATCTCGTCGATCACCGAGTCCATGCGGGCGCGGATCGACTGGATCTCGTGCTCGATCTCTTCCGGCCGGCGGCCCTGGGGGGAGGTGGCTGTGGCGGCCGCATCGGACGGAGCGGCGGACGGAATGGCGTCGTTGTGATGGGTCATGCCGGGCGTCTCCTGTGGGGGCTGCCGGCTTGCAACACCAGGAGACGCCGATTGTTCCGGCCGCGCCGGCCCGGACCCCACCCGGTCAGCCCGCCAGATCAGGTCACATGCTGGGCGAAGGCCATGACCTCCATGCTGCCCTGCCAGATCATGCGGACGGCGACATAGACGATGACCGCCAGCCCCAGATAGGCGATCCAGTGGAAGCGGTTCAGCAGCCGCGCGATCACCGTCGCCGCGGCGCCCATCAGCGCCACCGACAGCAGAAGGCCGATGGCCAGCACCCACAGATGCTCGCGCGCCGCGCCCGCCACTGCCAGCACATTGTCGAGCGACATCGACACGTCGGCGACGATCACCTCCCAGATGGCGGTGCTCACCGCCTTGCCGCCCCCGGCGGGTGCGGCGGCATCGTCGCCGTCCTCGCCCATCAGGGCGGCGGCCTCCGCCTCCTCTCGCTGGCTGCGCAGTTCACGGAACAGCTTCCAGCACACCCACAGCAGCAGCAATCCGCCGGCCAGCGTCAGCCCGATGATGTCCATCAGCCGGGTCGCCGCCAGCGCGAAGCCGATGCGCAGGACCACCGCGGCGGCGATGCCCCAGAAGATCACGCGGGCGCGATTCTCCCGCGCCACCCCGGCGGCGGCCATGCCGACGACGATGGCGTTGTCACCAGCCAGCACCAGGTCGATGAACACCACCTGGGCAAGCGCGATCAATTCCGGAATCAGCGAGTCCACGGTCTGTCCGTCGATTTTCAGTTGAGAAGATGCGGGCGTGGAAGGCCCGCCCTATAGCGCGTGAACACGCGGCGGCGCAACATTGTCTCCCGGTGCAGGTGGAAAAATGTCGCGGTACCGCATGGGTCGGCCGCTGAATGCGCGGCAAATGCACAGCAAAAAGGCCGGACGGTCTCCCGCCCGGCCTTCCTCATGAACTTGCGGTCGCAAGGCTCCGGATCAGGCCAGCGCGGCCAGCGCCACGCCGCCCAAACCGACACCAGCCAGGCCGATGGCCGCACCCAGGCCGCGCAGGGCGAGGGCCGCCCCGGTCCCGCGGGCGATCCCGCGCAGCGACAGGGCCGCGGCGACGCCGGCGCCGTGCAGCAGCGCGGTCGCCAGCGCGAAGCCAAGACCATAGAGCAGCGGCTGCGCCGCCTCCGGCATCTCGGCGCCATGGGCATGGCCGTGGAACAGGGCGAACAGCGCCACCACCGCCATCGACAGCGACAGCGACAGGCGCGACTGCGCGGCGACCAGGGCGCCCAGCGCGATCACCGACCCGGCGATCCCCAGCTCCACCGCCGGCAGCGCGATGCCCGCCATGCCCAGCAGGCCGCCGCCGATCATGGCGGTGACGAAGGCGGCCGGCAGCGCCCACAGGGCGGCACCGCCGCGCTGCGCCGCCCACAGCCCGACCGCGACCATCGCCAGCAGATGGTCCCAGCCGCCGACCGGATGCAGGAAGCCATGGACGAAGCCGGCGTCATGGGCACCGAAGGTGTGGGCGTCGGCGACCGCGGGCAGCACCAGCCCGGCCAGCAGCACGGCCGAGGCGAGGGGGAAACGTTTCATGGACCAGTATCCTCTGAGGTCGTGTCGCGCTGTCGCGGCGAAGTGTAGCAGAAAGCGTCAGCCCGGCCATGGCCGGGACAGCGGTTCCACCCCGCCGGACCTACGTCGTTTGACGCAGGTCAATGTGTTGCACCCCCGATCCGTCACGATGCGCTTCCCCGTTGCCACAGGAATCCTCGATGTCCGCAGCCACGCTTCCCGGAGAGGGTTCGGTATCCGTCCGGCTGTGGCTCGGCGGAGATGGGGATGGGGGCGGAAAAGACGGAATGACCATCCGCCGGGCCGAGGTCGCCACCCGCCGTCCGCGGGCCGTCGCCGCCCTGGTCGGCCGCAAGGCGGAGGAGGCTGTGCGGCTGGCTCCCCTGCTGTTCAGCCTGTGCGGCAGCGCCCAGGGGCTGGCCGTCGCCCGCGCCTGCGAGGCGGCGCTGGGCATCGATGCAAACAACCATGAGACCGCCCGCGCCCTGCTGACCGATGCGGAGGCGCTGGACAGCCATGGCTGGCAGGCAGTGGTCGAATGGCCGGCGCGCCTCGGCGCACCGCCCCGGCCGGCGGCCCTGCGCGATCTGCGGGCGGCGGTGTCCGCGGTCATGCCGGCGCTCTACCCGGCCAAGGACGGGCTGCGGCCCGGCGGCGGCGGGCTGCGGCCGGACACGGCGGCCCTGCGCGAGGCGCTGGCTCACATGGCCGGCTGGCTGGAGACGACCGTCTTCGCCGGCCCGACGCCGCAGGATGCCGACGACCTCGCCCGCTGGGCGGCAAGCGGCGGCAGCGACGCGGCGCGGCTTGCCGCCCGGCTGCTGTCGCCCGATCTGGCCGGCTGGGGTGCCTGCGGAACGCCGCTGCTGGCTGAGCGGTCGCCCGGCTGGTACGCGGCGGCGCTGAGCGGCGACCCGTCCTTCGCCGCCAATCCCCGCTACATGGATACCACTGCCCTGACCGGCCCGCTGGAGCGGCAGGCCGACCACCCGCTGGTCGTCTCGGTGACGGAGCGGTTCGGCGATGGGCTCGCCCGGCTGTTCGCGGCGCGTCTCGCCGATCTGGCGGAACTGCCGCGGCGGATGGAGGCGGCCATCGCGGACCTTGGCCCTGCCGAGCCCGCCGTTGCCGGATCGTTGGCTCCCGGCGAAGGCTGCGGCGTGGCGGAGACGGCGCGCGGGCGGCTGGCCCACTGGCTGCGGCTGGACGGCGATGGGCGGCTGGCCGACGCCCGCATGGTGGCGCCAACCGACTGGAACTTCGCCGCCGGCGGCCCGCTGGCGCGCGGGCTGGCGGGGGCCGCGGTGCGCGACCGCGACGACGCGGTGGACCGGGTGCGGCTGCTGGTCGCGATGCTGGACCCCTGCGTCGCCTGCGGCATAGAAGTACACGAATGACGAGCGCTTGCCCAAGCCTGCGGGCAGGCCGATGATGGGCAGGGCGGACGGATTGCGGATCGAAGAGCGGGAGAGCGCGTGATGTGCACGGTTTGCGGATGCGGCGAGGGCGAGACCCGGATAGACGGCAAGGCCGCCGATGCCGGGCATGAGCATATCGGCCCCGACGGCAAGGTCTACCGCCACCGCCATGGCGAGGCGCACCACCATGCCCATCACCACCATGACGACACCCACGAGCATGTCGCCCCCGACGGCACGGTGTTCCGCCACAGCCATGACGAGCATGGGCACCATCATCACGATCACCACCGCCCCGACCGTGCCGACGCCATCGACGGCGGCGCCGCGCTGAACCAGCCGCGGCTGGTCACCATCGAACGCGATATCCTGGCGAAGAACGACGGTCTGGCCGCGGTCAACCGCCGCCGCTTCGCCGAGCGCGGGGTGTTCGTGCTGAACCTGATGTCCAGCCCCGGATCGGGCAAGACCACCCTGCTGACCCGCAGCCTGACCGACCTGAAGGGCCGTTTCCCCGTCGCGGTGATCGAGGGCGACCAGCAGACCAGCTTCGACGCCGACCGCATCCGCGCCACCGGCACCCCGGCGGTACAGGTCAACACCGGCAAGGGCTGCCACCTCGACGCCTCCATGGTGGCGCAGGCCGCCGACAGGCTGGCGGCCGAGGGCCAGTTCGCCGAGGACGGCGTGCTGTTCGTCGAGAATGTCGGCAATCTGGTCTGTCCCGCCGGCTTCGACCTGGGCGAGACCCACCGCGTCGTCGTCCTGTCGGTGACGGAGGGGGAGGACAAGCCCCTGAAATACCCGGACATGTTCGTCCGCGCCGACCTGCTGGTCGTCAACAAGATCGACCTGCTGCCGCACCTGAGCTTCGACGTGGAGCGCATGATCGGCTACGCCCAGCGCCTGAACCCGTCGCTGGCGGTGATCCAGCTTTCGGCCACCACCGGCCAGGGGCTGGAGGAGTGGTACGACTGGATCGCCGACGGTCTGGCGGAGGCCCGCGCCTCCCACGCCGCCACCCATACTGCCGCCGTCTGACCGGAGGACCACCGCCATGTGCCTTGCCGTCCCCGCCCTGGTCACCGCCCTGCTGCCCGACGACCGCGCCACCGTCAGCCTGGGCGGCGTCACCTCCACCTGCTCGCTGGAGCTGGTGGAGGATGTCGCCGTCGGTGACTATGTGATCCTCCATGTCGGCTACGCCCTGTCCCGCCTGGATGCCGAGGAGGCCGAGCGAACGCTCGCTCTGCTGGCCGAAGTCGCCGACGCCGCGGCCTGACGTCCCTCCCCCCACACACCCGCCGACCACCCGGACCCCCGCCATGACCGACCGCCGCCTCTTCACCCGCAAGCTCGACATCGCCCGCGGGGCGGTGGACATGACCCACGGGTCGGGCGGCAAGGCGATGGCGCAGCTGGTGCGCGAGCTGTTCGCCGCCGCCTTCGCCAACCCGTATCTCGACCAGGGCAACGATCAGGCCGCTTTCGACGTGCCGGGTGGGCGCATGGTGATGACGACCGACGGCTTCGTCGTCTCGCCGCTGTTCTTCCCCGGCGGCGACATCGGGTCGCTTGCCGTCCACGGCACGGTGAACGACGTCGCCATGGCCGGCGCGGTGCCGCTGCACCTGACCGCCGGCTTCATCATAGAAGAGGGCTTCCCGCTCGCCGATCTGAAGCGGGTGGTCGACAGCATGGCCGCCGCGGCGCGCGAGGCCGGGGTCGCCATCGTGTCGGGCGACACCAAGGTGGTGGAGCGCGGCAAGGGCGACGGCATCTTCATCACCACCACCGGCATCGGCATGGTGCCGGCGGGCGTCTCCCCCTCGGGCGACCGGGCGCGGCCGGGCGACGCGATCCTGGTCAGCGGCACCATGGGCGACCATGGCGTCGCCATCATGTCGACCCGCGACAATCTGGGCTTCGAGACGGCGATCCTGTCCGACAGCGCGGCGCTGAACGGGCTGGTCGCGGCGATGGTGGCGGCGGTGCCGGACGTGCATGTGCTGCGCGACCCCACCCGCGGCGGGCTGGCGACGACGCTGAACGAGATCGCCCACCAGTCCGGCGTCGGCATGCGGCTGCGCGAATCGGACATTCCGGTGCGGGCGCAGGTCGCGGCCGCCTGCGAATTGTTGGGGTTGGACCCGCTCTATGCCGCCAACGAAGGTAAACTGATCGCGATCTGCGCCGAGGAGGAGTGCGACCGTCTGCTCTCCGTCATGCGCGACCACCCGCTGGGACGGGACGCCGCCCGCATCGGATGTGTGGTGGAAGACCCCCACCGCTTCGTTCAGATGGAGACCCGCTTCGGCGGCCGCCGGATCGTGGACTGGCTGACCGGGGAACAGCTTCCCCGGATCTGCTGACCCGTACCGGCGGGCTAACTCACCCTTTCCAAAGGTCCCGTCCCTTTGGCGGGACCCCTTTCGCGCGCTGGCCGTTGCCTCTCTCGGATGGTCCTATGCTCTGACCAGAGACGATCAGCGACGAGAGAATATAATGGCGTTGTCCAACATCGCCCTTCTGGGCGCTCCCCGTCTGGACCCCGGCCGGATGGCCGGAACCCGGTCGGCGATGCAGGCGATGGACCGGCTTCCCGGTTGCCCACCCTTGCACAGGCACCGCGTGAAACGCGCCTTCGACATCGTCGGCGCATTGGGTCTGCTTGCCGTTTTCGGGCCGTTGATGCTCGTGCTCGCCTGGATGGTGGCGCGCGACGGCGGCCCGGCGGTGTTCGGCCACCGGCGCATCGGCGCCGACGGGCGCCCCTTCACCTGCCTGAAATTCCGCTCCATGGTGGTCAACTCGGCCGAGGTGCTGGAACGGCTGCTCGCCACCGACGAGACGGCACGCGCCGAATGGCTGGCGACGCGCAAGCTGCGCAACGACCCGCGCATCACCCCGGTCGGCCGCTTCCTGCGCAAATCGAGCCTGGACGAGCTGCCGCAGCTCATCAACGTCCTGCGCGGCGACATGAGCCTGGTCGGCCCCCGCCCGATCATCGACGACGAGGTGTCCTATTACCACGCCTGCTTCCCCTTCTACACCCGCTGCCGCCCCGGCCTGACCGGGCTGTGGCAGGTCAGCGGCCGCAGCGACGTCGATTACGTGCGCCGCGTCCAGCTCGACACCGCCTATGTCGTCGGCTGGAACTTCTGGGCCGACATCGGCATCATGCTGCGCACGGTGCGGGTCGTGGTGAAGGGCAGCGGCGCCTACTGACGCCCGCCCTCTCCGAAAGCGCTCATCCGTTCAGACAGGTCGCGCGCTCCCTTGGGGCGCGCGACATCGCCGTTTGCACTCCCTATTTGTGGAGTCCGCCCACTTGCGCGGTTCGGCCGATCCGTCTCGGACATGACCCTCTTGCCGAAATCGGGATGGATTTTGAGAATGGGCGGACGACGTGCTAGGGTCGCGGCAACCGGCGAAACACTGGTATAAGTGAACGATGCGCGTAAGACCGCCGGCCGGATCGGCCAGTCAAGAGGGTCCAAGGATGGCGAAGCTGCTGGCTGCCTTGCTGCTGATGATGGTGGCGATCGGTCCCGCCTGCGCCGTGGCCCCCACCAGCCGTGCCGACACCGTCGCGGCGCTCGACCGCTACCGGACGGATTTCGCGAAGATCCGCGGCTATGGATCTCTGTCCACCGCCGACCGCAATTACGTCCTCTTCTCGGACGCCATGCGCCGCGTCCTGACGGAGCATGTGAAGGCCTACGATCCGCAGGTGCTGATCGACAAGGCCGAGGACGGGCTGAAGAAGAAGAAGGCGGAGAACCCGAAGGCCAGCGACCGCATGCTGACCGAGGCGGCGCTGGACAGCATGCTGGGCTCGCTCGACCCCTATTCCAGCTTCCTCGACGCCGAGCGCTACCGTTACTTGCGCGAACAGACGCAGGGCGAGTTCGGCGGGCTGGGCATCGAGGTGACGATGGACGAGGAAAGCGGCCTGATCAAGGTCGTCTCCCCCATCGACGGCTCGCCGGCCGCCCGCGCCGGCCTGCGCAGCGGCGACCTGATCGCCCGCATCGACGACGTGGCGGTGAAGGGGCTGAACCTGCACGACGCCGTCGCCCGCATGCGCGGCCCCGTCGGCAGCTCCGTCGCCCTGTCGATCCGCCGGCCGCCGGCGACCGAGGCCAACACCCGCGTCTCGCTGACCCGCGCCATCGTGAAGATCCAGCCGGTGCGCTACCGGCTGGAGGGCAACGTCGCCTATGTCCGCATCGCCACCTTCAACCAGTCGACCTCCTCGTCACTGGACGCGGCGATCGAGGCCATGCGCCGGCAGGCGAAGGGCCGGCTGACCGGCGCCGTCATCGACCTGCGCAACAACCCCGGCGGCCTGCTGGAGCAGGCGGTGCAGGTGGCCGACCGCTTCCTGGAAACGGTGGACATCGTCTCCGTCCGTGGCCGCGATCCGGAGGAATCCCGCAACTACCGCGGTACCCCCGGCGACCTGCTGGCCGGGCTGCCGGTGGTGGTGCTGATCAACAGCGGCTCGGCCTCGGCGTCGGAGATCGTGGCCGGCGCCCTGCAGGACCATCACCGGGCGCTGCTGTTCGGCTCCCGTTCCTACGGCAAGGGGTCGGTGCAGACGATCTCCTCGCTCAGCGTCGACACCGGCATCCGCCTGACCACCGCCCGCTACTACCGCCCGTCGGGGGCGCTGGTGGACTGCTTCGGCGTCTCCCCGAACCTGGAGGTCAAGCCGACCCACGGCAGCACCGAGGAAACCCACCCCGACCCCGCCACCTGCGACGCCAACGCACCGGTGCCGCCGAAACCGCAGGTGTGGCTGGCCCAGGACATGTGCCCAGACGTGATGGACAAGGCCCCCAAGCCCGACGACGACCGCCCGCTGGAATGCGCCGTCTCCGCCATCCGCAACCGCCTGACCGGAACATTGGCCGGCGGGGAGTAAATCTCCCTCTCCCGCCTCTCGCACAAACTTCGTTTGTGCTGACGGCGTCAGGCGGATCGGAGATCCGCTGAGAGCCCCGGGAGAGGGCGTTTTCCTACCCCACGAACCCCGCATCCATCACCCGCGTCTCCACCGTCCAGCCGGTGCCATGCGCCGCGATGGCGGCGATGGTGCCGGGCAGCACCCGGCGGTCGAACAGGCTCCAGTCCGCCGGCACCCCGACATCGCCGCGCAAGCCCCCGCCGATCTCCAGCAGGGCCGGCGGCGCACCGGGCGTCACCTCCACCGCGAACTGGTCGAGCGGCATCGACAGCCCGACGCCGGCCGCCTTGATGAAGGCCTCCTTCCGGGTCCAGGCCAGCAGGAATCCCTCGTCCCTCCGCTCCGGCCCCAGCGTCTGCAAGGCGGCGCGCTCGGTCGCGTGGAAGAAGCGGTCGGCGATGCCGTCGGCGCTTTCGATCGGGCGAAGCCGCTCGATATCGACGCCGATCCGCCCTTCCGCCGCCACGGCGATGGCCAGCGCATCCTCGCTGTCGCTGAGGTTGAAGGCCGGGCCGCCGGCCAGCGCCGGCTTGCCGTGCGTGCCGTAATCGAAGACCAGCCCCGCCGGATCGCGGCCGGTGCAGCGCCCCAGCAGCAGCCGCAGCAGCCCACGCCGCAGGATGAAGCGGTCGGTCAGCCGTTCCATCATGAAACGGTCGGCGCGCTCCACCTCGTCGGCGGACAGCAGGGCACGCATCGCCTCCCTGTGGGCCGACAGGGCTGCCAGATCGGCGAACCAGACGCGGACGACTCCGGGCGCCGGATCATAGTCGCCGGCCCCCCCTGCTACGGTCCCGGCGGCGGCCTCCGTGATGGTCCCGTCATGCATCGGACAGCGATCCTCCCTCTCAATTTAGCGTCCTGGCTCCGGCAAGGGTTTCGGGTATCATGCGCGCCTCTCGCATCCGCCCCTGCATCCGGACCAGGATCCCATGGTTGACACCGCCCTGCTCGCCCCGCACCTGACCAACGTTCTTCGCGACGCCTTCATCCCGGAGCTGCCCAATCATTACCGCGGCAAGGTGCGCGAAAACTACGACCTTCCGGACGGCAGGCGCATCCTCATCACCACCGACCGGTTGTCGGCCTTCGACCGCGCCCTGACCGCCATCCCCTTCAAGGGGCAGGTGCTGACCCAGACCGCCCGCTTCTGGTTCGAGGCGACGAAGGACATCTGCGCCAACCACGTGCTGGAATACCCCGACCCCAACGTGGTGGTGGCGAAGCGCCTGACCATCATGCCGGTCGAGGTCGTGGTCCGCGATTACATGGCCGGCACCACCGGCACCTCGATCTGGTCGATGTACAAGCAGGGCCGGCGCGAGATGTACGGCCACATCTTCCCCGACGGGCTGCGCCAGAACCAGAGGCTGGAAACCCCTATCATCACGCCGACCACCAAGGCCTTCGACGCCGGCCATGACGAGGAGCTGACGGCGGCCGAGATCGTGGGCCGCAACCTGCTGACCCGCGCCCAGTGGGACGAGGTGTCGGACAAGGCGCTGGCCCTGTTCGCCCGCGGCCAGAAGATGGCGGCGGAGCGCGGCCTGATCCTAGTCGACACCAAGTACGAGTTCGGCTTCGACGAGGACGGCAACATCCTGCTGGCCGACGAGATCCACACCCCCGACAGCTCGCGCTACTGGTTCGCCGCCAGCTATCAGGAGCGGTTCGAGGCCGGCGGGAAGCCGGAAAGCTTCGACAAGGACTTCGTCCGCAACTGGGTCGTCGCCCGCTGCGATCCCTACACCCAGGACATCCCGGAGATCCCCGGCGACGTGGTTCTGGAAGCGGCCCGCGTCTACATCGAAGCCGGCGAGACCATCACCGGCCGCCCGTTCGAGGTGCCGGCCACCGCCGTCCCGATCCTCGACCGTATCCGCGCCAATCTGGCGCCCTACTTCACCAAGTAAGCGGGGGTCGGGCTCCATGCGCGTCGCCGTCCTCGACGATTACCAGGGGGTCGCCCGCGACCTCGCCGACTGGTCGCAGCTGCCGCCGGGCAGCGACCTGACGATCTTCGAGCAGCCGCTGGCCGGTTCCCAAGGCGACCCGGACGCGGTGGCGGCGGCGCTGGAACCCTTCGACGTGCTGGTCATCATGCGGGAACGCACGCCGTTCCCCGCCGCGCTGATCGACCGGCTGCCGAACCTGAAGCTGCTGGTCACCACCGGCGCCCGCAACAACGCCGTCGACCTGAAGGCCTGCACCGCCCGCGGCATCCCCGTCTGCGGCACCCGCATGGTCGGGGCGCCGACGGCGGAACTGACCTGGGGCCTGATCCTGGCGCTGGCCAAGCGCATCCCGGCCGAAGAGCGGGCCCTGCGCGAGGGCCGCTGGCAGACCGGCCTGACCGGCGATCTCGGGGCCAAGCGGCTGGGTCTGGTGGGCTTGGGCAAGCTCGGCAGCAAGGTCGCCAAGGTGGGTCAGGCCTTCGGCATGGAGGTGGTGGCCTGGAGCCCCAACCTGACCGACGAGCGCGCCGCCGAGGCCGGAGTGACCCGCGTCGAAAAGCGCGACCTGTTCGCGACCTCCGACGTGGTCAGCGTCCATCTCGTGCTGAGCGAGCGCACCCGCGGCGTGGTGGGGGCGGCGGAGATCGGCGCGATGAAGCCGACCGCCTTCCTCGTCAACACCTCGCGCGCCGGGCTGGTGGACGAGGCGGCGCTGGTCCATGCGCTGCGCCACGGCCATATCGGCGGCGCCGGCATCGACGTCTTCCCCATCGAGCCTCTGCCGAAAGACAGCCTTTGGCTTGACCTTCCCAACACCGTGCTGACGCCCCATCTGGGCTACGTGACGCGGGAGAATTACGCGGTGTTCTACCGCGACGCCCTGGAGGACATCCTGGCCTGGACGGCCGGCTCACCGGTGCGGCTGCTCTCTCCCGCCTGAACGGGCAACTGGATGGAGGGTGCGGGTGAGCCGGAACAATACGGTCGGGGGCAGCGGCACAAGCGGTTTTTGGGCGAAGCTGAGCCGGCACCAGCTGGGCATGCTCGTCAGCCTCTCGGCCATCGCCGGCCTGCTGTTCGGCTTCGTCGAACTGGCCGGCGAGGTGATGGAGGGCGAGACCACCGCCTTCGACAAGCGCATCCTGCTGGCGCTCCGCGATCCGTTGAATCCCGACCTGCCCGGCGGCCCGTGGTGGCTGGCCCGGATGGCGCGCGACATCACCTCGCTCGGCAGCACCACCATCCTCGCCATCCTCACCGCCGCCACGCTGGGCTTCCTGCTGCTTCTGCACAAACGGGCGGCGGCCCTGCTGGTGCTGGTGGCGGTCGGCGGCGGCGGGGCGCTCAGCACCGTGCTGAAGATGCTGTTCGACCGCGCCCGTCCCGATCTGGTGCCGCATGGCGATCAGGTGATCTCCGCCAGCTTCCCCAGCGGCCACGCCATGCAGTCCGCCGTCGTCTACCTGACGCTGGGCGCCCTGCTGACCCAGTTCGTCGAGGGCCGGCGCACCAAGGCCTATCTGCTGAGCTGGGCGATGGTGCTGACCCTCATCATCGGGGCGAGCCGCGTCTATCTGGGCGTCCATTGGCCGACCGACGTTCTGGCGGGCTGGAGCGTCGGCGCGGCCTGGGCGGCGCTGTGCTGGATGGTCGCCGAATGGCTGCAGCGCCGCGGTGCGGTGGAGCAGGACCGGCCGGAAGCGACGGCCGGACGGTAATCGCGGTGCGTCGCACAAAAGGTTAACAAGCGGCTTGAATACGGACGCTTGCCCGCCGATAGTGTCGACCCTACCCCTTTCGGATCAGGCCGCACCATGCCTCAGGGCACCCTCGACCGCGAAACCCTGGAAGCCGTCGGCGTCCTCGCCCGCGCGGTGGAGCGCGAGCGGGTGCCCGGCGTCCTGGAATGCCGCCTGCTGGCGAACGCCCTGAAGCGTACCCTGGACAGCGGCCGGGAACGAGAACTGACCGAGGCGTCGCGCGTGTTCCGCACGCTGGATGTGGACCTGCGCGAACGCATCGTCGCCCGTGCGCGGGTGGAAGCGCAGCAGGCCCGCGCCCAGGCGAAGGCCGCTGCGGCACCGGACACCGCCATCGACCGGGAGGAGGTCACTCAGGAGATTCCGGCGCTGCCCGCCTGGCGTGTCTCCGAACCGAAGGGCCGCGAACAGAAGGCGCGCGCCGGCACCAATTTCCTGGCCGCCCTGAACGGCCTGCGCCCGGCGGCCGCCAGCGGCTCCAATGCCGGCTCCAGCCGGGGCGCGGCCCGCGACCGCCTGCGCGCCGCCGTCGATTCCCAGCGCCGCGTCGGCCGGCGGGTGGAACCGACGCTGGACTGAGGGGCGCCCCCCTCAGCCGTCCCCCTCAGCGCATTCAGCGGATGAAGAACTGGACCGGGACCACCAGTTCGATGCGGTCCTTCGCCATCTCCTCCGGTGGAGCCGGCAGGGGGGAGGCGCGATGGACCATCTCCACCGTCTCCTCGTCCAGCGACGGCACGCCGGAACTGCGGTCGAGCCGGACCGACAGCACGTTCCCGTCGCGGTCGATGGTGAAGCGGACCTGGGCGACCCCTTCCTGCCGGCGGGCCTGGGCGGCGCGCGGATAGCGCTTGTGCCGTTCCAAATGGCTCAGCAGCCGTCCCTGCCAGCTCGGAACCGCCCGGCTGGGTGCGGCCGAGGGGGCCGGCGCCGCCGGTGCGGGAGCCGGAGCGGGCGGAGCGGCCACGGGGGCCGGCTGCACCGGCTGGGCCACCGGCCGGGGCGGCTTCGGCTTTTCCGGCTTGGGCTTCGGCGCTTCCTTCTTCACCTCGGGCTTCGGCTTAGGCGGTTCGGGCGGCGGCTTTGGCATCACCACCTCCGGCTCGACCACGGGGGGCGGCTCCGGCGGCGGCGGTTCCTCGACCACCGGTTCGGGTTCCGGCGGCGGTTCGGGTTCCGGTTCGATCACCGGCTCCGGCATCGGTTCCGGCAGGGGGATGTCGATGGCCGGCGTCGGTTCCGGCGGCGCCACCGGCAGCGGCGCCAGTTCCAGCAGCACGGCCGGCGGATCGGCCTCCGACGGCGTGATCGGCACATGCCAGGCGACCATCGCCACGCCGGCCGCGGCATGGACGCCCAATGCCAGCATCAGGCTGCCGCCCCAGCGGAAAGCCCCGCGCGCCGGACGCTCCGCCCCGTCGGCGGACCAGCCCCCCGCCGCCTCCTGGTCGAAGGCCGCACTCATGGCGCCGGCGCCGCTTCCAGCCCGACAAGGCCGATCTTCAGGTAACCGGCGGCGCGCAGGCTGTTCATTACTTCGGTCAGCGCGCCGTAATCGACGGTCTTGTCGGCGCGCAGGAAGACGCGCTGGGTCTTGTCGCCATGGGTGGCGGCGTCCAGCGCCGCGCCCAGGGCCTCCCTGGTCGTCGTGGTCTCGCCCAGCGACAGCGTCTTGTCGGCCTGGATGGTCAGGAACAGCGGCTTGTCCGGCCGCGGCGTCGGCGTGGCGGTGGAGGCCGGCAGATCGACCGGCACATCCACCGTCGCCAGCGGCGCCGCGACCATGAAGATGATCAGCAGGACGAGGACGACGTCGATGAAGGGCGTGACGTTGATCTCATGGGTTTCGGTCAGATCGTCGTCGCTGCCGCTGGAGCCGAGGCGCGCACCCATTGCCGTTACTCCGCCGCGCGGGAATTGCTGTGGGGACGCGGCAGCGCGTGGCGGTCGATGTCGCGGCTCAGCAGGCGCAGCACCGCCGCCGACGCGTCGGTCAGCTGCGCCTTGTGGCCGCCGATGGCACGGCTGCAGGCGTTGTAGACCACCACCGCCGGGATGGCGGCGACCAGCCCGATGGCGGTGGCCAGCAACGCCTCGGCGATGCCCGGCGCCACCACGGCGAGGTTGGTGGTCTGCGCCTTGGAGATGCCGATGAAGCTGGTCATGATGCCCCACACCGTGCCGAACAGGCCGATGAAGGGGCCGGTCGAGCCGATGGTGGCGAGGATGCCGGTGCCGCGCGCCATGCGCCGGCCGGCCGCCGACTCGATCCGCTCCAGCCGCGAGGCGGCGCGGTCCATCAACCCGTCGCGCGACGGCGCGTCGGCCGACAGGTGGGTCTCGGCGACCACGGCGCGGACCAGCGCCGCGGCGGTGCCCTGGCTGAAGCCGACCCGCTCCGCCGCCTGCGACAGCGAGCGCGCCTCCTCCAGCATCGCCAGCGCCGTGCGCGCCTTGCGCCTGGCCGACGACAGCTCCACCGTCTTGGCGATGGCGATGGTCCAGGTGACGACCGAGGCGAGCGCCAGACCCACCATCACCGCCTGCACCACCGGGCTGGCGGTGACGAACATGCCCCAGGGCGACAGGTCGTGCGGCAGCGAGGCGAGAGCCGCGGCAGCCGCGTCCGGAACGGCCTGCGCCGCCCCCGCCACTCCGCCCGCCGGTCCCTGCGCCGCACCCAACGGCGCCGGGGCGGGCGCGGCGGCCTCCTGCGCGCGGGCGGCGGCGCCGGCCATCAGAGCCCCGGCACCGGCAAGTGCGGCGGTCAGCGCAGGACGGTGGCGAAACGATGTCGGCATGGCGGTCCAACTCCCCCTCGGCGCGTGTCCGGCACGCGCGCTGTAAAAATCACAAGGCAAAAATCCCGACGGCACTCCGGCGCTATGCTCCGGAGTGGATACCCCAACGCGGTTATAATGCGAATGAGTCGCACTCGCACTGAAAATCGACCGCTGCCGGCGGGGAAACATGCGTTTTTGTGGGAATTCGCCGCGCTAAGACCGTGATTTGATTGGCCTTGCGAACAGTCTCGGGCGCCTGAACCGCCACTGCGACCAAGTGCGAATAAGTCTCAATACCATTATTCAGCCCTTCTGTCGTGGAGAATCTCGACGCCGTGCAACCTTCCGGCGCTCCCGCCGGTTGAACCGCCAATCGAGACAGTGCCAGGGAGAGTGCCGATGAACCGCGTGTCGATCCTGGAGGAAAAGGGCAGTTTCCGGCTGGTGGCCTGCGATGGCCGCTTCGCCGTGGTGGAGGCGCGGGCGGGACAGGTGTTCGGCCTGCCGGATGACGCGGAGGGTGGCCGCGACGGCGCCTCCGACAGTCCCGACGGCATCGCCTCCGTCGCCCGCTGGACCGGCGAGGACGAGGCCCGCGCCCTGATGCGCGACCTGTCGGAGCGTGGCGACGAGCTGTCCCGCCGCATCTGGTGATCCGCCGGAACCCCGGCCGCGTACCGCCAATTAGATAGTGCGGAGCGCATCATGGATGGAACTGGCGGCGAAGCGGAAAGCGAGCCGGACGGCAAGGCGCCCGGCATCACCTGGATCACCGGCGCCAGCAGCGGCATCGGCCGGGCGCTGGCGATCCACCTCGCCGACGGCGGTGCGCGGGTGGCGCTCTCCGCCCGCTCGGTCGAGGATCTGACGGCAACGGTGCAACACAGCCCGGACCGCATGCGCCTGTTCCCGCTGGACGTCACCGACCGCGTCGCCACCACCGCCACAGTCGCCGCCATCGAACGCTGGTTCGGTCCCATCGACCGGGCGGTGCTGAACGCCGGCACCCACAGTCCGATGTCGCTGGAGGATTTCTCCGCCGACACCGCCCGCCGGCTGATGGAGGTCAACTATATGGGCGTGGTCCATGGGCTGGAGGCGCTGCTGCCGCGGATGCGGGCGCGCGGGTGCGGACAGGTGGCGGTGGTCGCCTCCGTCGCCGGATACCGCGGCCTGCCGACGGCGGCGGCCTATGGCCCGACCAAGGCGGCGCTCATCAACCTGTGCGAATCGCTGAAGCCAGACTGCGACCGCGCCGGGATCAGGCTGCAACTGGTCTGCCCCGGCTTCGTCGACACGCCGCTGACCGCCCGCAACCCCTTCCCCATGCCGGACCTGATGCCGGTGGAGGATGCCGCCCGCCAGTTGGCCGACGAGATGGAGGGCGACGGCTTCGAGATCACCTTCCCCAAGCGCTTCACCCGCAAGCTGAAGCTGGCGCGCTGCCTACCCTATCGGCTTTACTTCCCGCTGGTGCGCAAGGCGACCGGAACATGATGGACGATTCCCGACGGCACGGGCCCAAAATCCAGGGACTGGACGCCTGGGTCGACTTCTTCGAGACACTCAGCGTCCATACGCTCGACCGGCTGCCGGCGCTGACCGTGCCGGAGGTGCGTTTCCGCGACCCCTTCAACGACGCCCGCGGGCGCGATGCGGTGCGCGCGGCAATGGTCCACACGCTGAACGGCTGCCGCGATCTGCGCTTCACCGTCACCCACCGGCTGTTCGCACCCGATCTGGCGATCCTGCGCTGGCGGTTCGAAGCGACGGTGACCGGCATCGGCCGGATGGACGTGATCGGCACCAGCGAGGTGCGGCAGGCCCCGGACGGCCGGGTGGCCGAGCACATCGACCATTGGGATTCCGGCGAGCATGTCTATCTGCGCCTGCCGCTGCTGGGCGCCCCGCTTCGCCTCATTCGGCGGCGGCTGGGGGCCGCACCGCCGGATTGACGACGGTATCGGGCCGGACCATCCGGCCTTCGGGCAGGAAGAACAGGCTGACCGTGCCGATCCACAGGCCCCAGCGATAGACGTTGGCGCGGTTGATCAGCGCATCGCCCGGCTGCAGCCACATCCAGTCGTCGAAGCGTACGCGCCAGCGGTCGCCGCCCACCTTCAGCGCCATCTCGTAGGTCCAGTTCAGCGCGTTGCCGGCCGACCGCCCCACCGCCGTGCCGATCACGTCGTCGGCCCTCCCCTCATAATATCCCTCGCCCGTCCTGACGATGCGCCAGACCCGGCGGTCGGTCTCGCCGTCGGCATAGAGGAAGCGTTCGTCCAGCACCAGCTCCCGCCCGTCCCACCGTCCGTCGATGGCGACGGTGAAGCTGCGGCGCAGCGTGCCGAACCGGTCCTCGAACACGCCCCAGGCATGGGTGCGCCCGGCGAAATACTGCTCGATCCGCAATTCGGGCGTGTTGCCGGCGAAATCCCCGATCTTCATTGCAGGGGTCCTCCGCTCACGGCTTGCGAAAGCGCCAGAGCCCGACATCGATGGTCCCGGCGCGGAACCCGGCCTCGCAATAGGCGAGGTAATAGTCCCACAGCCGGCGGAACCGGTCGTCGAATCCCATCGCCGCCACCTGCGGCCCGGCCTCCAGGAAGCGCCGCCGCCACTCCGCGCAGGTGCGGGCATAGGAGTCGCCGAAAGTCTCCACATGCTCCACCACCAGCCCAGCCCGCTCCGCCTCGGCGCGCAGGGCCGACGGACAGGGCAGCATGCCGCCGGGGAAGATGTGGCGCTGGATGAAGTCGCAGCCGCGGCGGTAGCGCGGGAACCGCGCGTCGTCGATGGTGATCGCCTGGACCACCGCCGCCCCGCCGGGCGCCAGCCGGTCGCGCAGGGCGGCGAAATATCGCGGCCAATGCTCCTCCCCCACCGCCTCGATCATCTCGATGGAGACGATGCGGTCGAAGCTGCCTCCAGCATCGCGATAGTCCATCAGCCGCAGATCGACCTGCCCGGCCAGCCCGGCCCGCTCCAGCCGCGCGCGGGCGAAGGCCAGCTGCTCCGCCGACAGGGTCAGCCCGACGACCGAGGCGCCGCGGCGGCCGGCCAGATGCTCGGCCATCCCGCCCCAGCCGCAGCCGATCTCCAGCACCCGGTCGCCGGGCCTGAGTTGCAGCAGGTCGGCGACGCGGGCGATCTTGGCCTCCTGCGCGTCCTCCAGGCCCTGCCCCTCCCGCTCGTACAGGGCGGAGGAATAGGTCATGCCGGGATCGAGCCACAGCCGGTAGAAGTCGTTGCCCAGGTCATAGTGGAAGGCGATGTTGCGGCGGCTGCCGCGGCGGGAGTTGGCGCGGCTGCGGTGGAACAGCCGGTTGGCCGCCGCCGCCGCGACCGTGCCCCTGAAACCTCCCTCCCTGGCCCCACCGCCGATCGCCGCCTCGTTGCGGATGGCCAGTTCGATCAGCGCCGGCAGGTCGCCGCTGCGCCACAGCCCGTCGCCATAGGCCTCCGCCATGCCGACCGCGCCGCCCAGCATCAGCCGCCGCGCCGCGGCATCGTCGAGCAGCGTCAGGTCGGCCCGCGGACCCTCGGCCGGATCGCCGACGCACATCGTCCGCCCGTCGGGCAGGCGCAGGGTCAATTCACCCCGGCGGATGCCGCCGGCCATCCTCATCAGGGCGCCGGTCCACAGGTCGCGTCCGGTCACCAGCCGCAGCCACCGGGGGTGACGTCGAGGCGCGGTCGCAGCGATGTCGGTAGCGATGTCGGTCATGAATGGCCTTCTCGGAAACGGTCAGGAACAACGATATCTTTCACGACTGTGACGGGATGCGCCGGGGCCGGCGGGCGCGGGCGGATCGCCAGCCCTTTGCGCCACAGGTGCAGCGCCTCCCAATGGATGCCGGCCACCACCTTGGCGGTCATCAGCGGGTGGCGGGCCCAGGCGCGCAGGATGGCGCCGTCGGTCAGCTCCACCCGCCTCAATGTCAGCGACGCATGCAGCACCGGCCCCCCGGCGTCGGTCTGGCGGATGGCGACCTCCAGCGGCTCCCCCGCTTCGCCCTTGGGCGGGCGGATGCGGAAATGATAGGCGGTCTCCATATCCATGAAGGGCGAGACGTAGAAGCGCTTGTCGCACTGCTGGCGCACCAGCCCGTCCGGTCCGGACGCCGCCGGGATCAGATAGGCGTGGCGCTGGCCGAAGGTGTTGGACACCTCATGGATGATGGCGGCGAGCGTCCCGTCCCGGCGGTGGCAGAACCAGACGCAGAGCGGGTTGAAGACGAATCCCAGAACCCGTGGGAAGCACAGCAGCCGGATCGGCCCGCCCCCCTCGATCCCGGCGGCGGCAAGCTGGCCTTCGGCCCAGCCCTTGATGGCCCAACTCGCCCTCTCCCCCCCGGGGAGAGGGTCGGGGTGAGGGGGATGCATGGGGTGGATTCCGTGGGAACGTGGAGTGTGCGACTCTTGAAGATCCTCGCCGCGCTCCCCCCTCACCCTAACCCTCTCCCCGGGGGGGAGAGGGGATTCTCCGGCATCCTCCCCCAACGGCCCGAAATCGCGGTCTCGGAACCCGATCAGCCCGAAGCGGTTGTGGGCGAACAGCCGCAATTCGCGGTCCAGCCGGGGAAGCTCGTCCAGATCGGCCAGCAGGCTGAACACCCGGTAGGACAGGCGGTGCCGCACCGGCTTCACCCGGTGATGCATCACCGTGCCGACATAAAGGCCGGAGGCGAAGCGGGATGGCTCCATCACGCGGTCTCCAGCTCTGCGCTGCGGATTGCCGGCGCCGGTCCCGGATGGATGCGGCCCGACGGGTTCGGCACCGTCCAGGGCCGGCGCACGCCGCCCAGCGCCTCCGCCACCGCCAACCCCGCCTGCGCCCCGTCCTCGTGGAAGCCGGCGCCGAAATAGGACCCGGCGAACCATGTCCGCCGCCGGCCCTGCAGGCTCCACAGCTGCCGCTGCGCCGCCAGCGCCTCCATCCCGAAGATCGGGTGGTCGTAGAGCACGCTGCGCAGGATGCTGCCCTCGCGCGGCGGACGGATGGGGTTCAGCGTGACGAACAGGTCGCGCTCGCGCGGCAGGAAGCCCTGCAGCCGGTTCATCCAGTAGGTCACGCACAGGGCGTCCTGTCCGCCGTCTTGGCCGCCGTCCCGCCGCTCGGCCAGATAGTTCCAGCTCGACCACACCGCCCGACGCTTGGGCATCAGGGCGGGGTCGCTGTGCAGGATGGCGAGGTTGCGCTCGTAACCGAAGGCGCCCAGCAGCCGGCGCTCCTCCCCGCCGGCATCCTCCAGCAGGGCCAGCGCCTGATCGGCATGGGTGGCGATCACGACATGGTCATGGGCGCGCAAGTCGCCGCGGCGGTCGCGCAGCAGCACGCGGCCCTCCTCGCGGACGATGCCCTCCACCGCGCAGTTCAGGCGCAGGGCGCCGGGCATGTCGGCCAGGATGCGGCCGACATAGCTGCGGCTGCCGCCCTCCACCGTGCGCCAGACCGGCCGGCCCTTGAGCTTCAGCAGGCCGTGGTTGTCGCAGAAGCGGATGAAGGCGGCGGCGGGAAGGCCGCGCATCGCGTCCGCCGGGCTGGACCAGATGGCGGCGGCCATCGGCAGCAGATGGTCGCGGATGAAGGCGTCGGAATAGCCGCCGCGGTCCAGCACGTCGCCCAGCGTCAGCGTCTCCGCCGCCGGGCCTTGCTGCAATTCCGCCAGAAGGCCCGGCGCTTCGCGGTAGAAGCGCAGGATGTCGGCGATCATCCGCCAGAAGCGCGGGCGCAGCAGGTTGCGCTTCTGCGCGAACAGGGCGCCGGGCGTGCCGGCATACTCCACCCGCCCGCCGTCGAGCGAGGCGGAGAAGCTCATGTCCGTCGCCCGCGTCGGCACGCCCAGATGGTCGAACAGGGCGACCAGATTGGGATAGCAGGGCTCGTTGTAGACGATGAAGCCGGTATCGACCGGGGTGGCGCCCTCAGCCTCCCCCTCCACTTCCACCGTGTTGGCATGGCCGCCCGGCCGGTCCTCCTTCTCATAGAGGGTTACGCGGTGCGCCTTCGACAGCAGCCAGGCCGCCGACAGCCCGGCGATGCCGGACCCGACCACCGCGATGTCGAGTGGCGCCGGTGCAGTGAGGTCGGGCGGGGAAAGCGGCATGGGGCGGTCCTTGGAGATTTTGTCGGGGGCGGATCTTGTCGGGGGGCTTGGCGGCGTTTGAACCCGGACCCTAACCCGAAATGGGTAGCGCCGGCCTGTGATCGAGATACGGCGACCGATCGAGGTTGGATCATCGCCACGCCCACGCTTTCCCGCCAGCGTCGAAAAGACGCGATCGGCGGTGATCCGAAGCACAGGCTGCGGCGTATCGTGGCCATGATCGCCCAATTGGCTTCCCTTCTGACGCATGCCGCCGGAGCCGACCGGACGCCGGATCCCAAAAGGATCGGACAGGCCGCCCGCGTGTCGGCCAATCCAGCGGCGGCCGATCCCGCCGCCGCAAGGCTGGCGGCGGACCAGTCGGCCGATCTGGTCGCGGTGGCGGCGGGCGACCGCGCGGCCTTCGCCCGGCTGTTCGCCCACTTCGCCCCGCGGGTGAAGGCCTACATGCTGAAGCTGGGGATGCCGGCGCAGCGGGCGGAGGATCTGGCGCAGGACACCATGCTGTCGGTTTGGCGCAAGGCCTCGCTCTACGACCCGGCGAAGGCGGAGGCGGCGACCTGGGTATTCACCATCGCGCGCAACCTGCGCATCGACATGCTGCGCCGCGAGCGCCATCCGGAGGTTTCCGACGACGAGTTGCAGGAGCATGAGGACGACCGCCCCCGCGCCGACGAAGTGCTGGACGGCGACCGCCGCGCCCGCCGGCTGCGCGGCGCACTGGCCTCGCTGACGCCGGAACAGGCGGAGGTGGTGCAGCTGTCCTTCTTCGCCGACCTCGCCCACCCGGCCATTGCCGAACGGCTGGACGTTCCCCTGGGCACCGTGAAATCGCGCCTGCGTCTGGCCATGGCCAAGATCCGCAAGGCGCTGGGAGACGACGACCGATGACCGCCCGCCAACCCGCCGCCCGCCAACTCGTCCTGCCGAACCACCACCCCAGCGACGCCCTGCTGGTGGCCTATGGCGCGGGCAGCCTGGGAGAAGGGCTGTCGCTGGCCGTCGCCGTCCACCTCGCCCACTGCCCCGACTGCCGCGCCACCCTGGCGGAGGTGGAGGCGCTGGGCGGCGCCCTGCTGGAGGATCTGCCGCCGGCTCCGCTGGAAAACCTGTCGCTCGCCGCCACCCTCGACCGGCTGGAGCGGGAGGAGGCGCCGGGCAATCCCTGCAAGGCCATGCGGATGCGGCCGCGATGCAGCCGCCCCGCCGGCCCTGCCGCCGCGTCCCTCCCGGGTCCGCTGCGCGCCTATGTGCCCTCGCTGGAGACCCTGTCCTGGCAGCGGCTGGCTCCCGGCGTGCGGCGGGTGGAGCTGCTGCCGCGCACGTCGTCGGGCGGCGCGGCCCAGCTTCTGCGCATCGCCCCCGGCACCGCCCTGCCCCACCACGGCCATGGCGGGCTGGAGCTGACCGTGGTGCTGAGCGGCCATTTCGCCGACGAACTCGGCCGCTACGGCCCCGGCGATCTGGCGGAGGTCGACGGCGACACCAACCACCAGCCCATCGCCGACAGCCACCGCGACTGCATCTGCCTGATCGCGACGGACGCGCCGCTGCGCTTCACCGGTCTGATGGGCCGGCTGATGCAGCCCTTCATCGGGCTATAGGCTGCGGGCTGTAGGCTGCCTACAGCAGATCCTTGAACAGCAGCTGCGCCGGCGGTTCCTTGTCCTTGCCCCGCTTGCGCGCCTTCCCCTTCGCCTTTTCCTTCGCCACGTCGGGCGGTAGCTCAGGCGGCAGTTCGGGTGCCGGTTCGGCCGGCGATCCGGCTGCCGCTTCGGGCTGCTCCACCGGCAATTCCGGCGCGGCCATCGGCATCGGCGGTTCGGCCACCGGTTCCGGCTGCACGGCCGGTTCCTGCACGGCCGGTTCCTGAGCGACCGGTTCCGGCGCCGTCACCGCTTCCACGGCCACCTCCGCCGCCGGCTCGGCGGGCTGTGCAGCCTCGGGAGCGGCCTCCACCTTTTCCTTCTTCTTCCGGGGCGGCCGGCGCGGGGCGACGCCGACGCCTTCCTTGGCGCGCTGCTTGGCCTTTTCGCGGGCCTGGGCCTCCGGGGCCTCGGGACTGTCGGTCAGCCATTTGCGGCGCTTGATGACCTCGTTCACCCGGCCCTGGTTCACGCCCAGCTGGAAGGCGATCTCCTGCTGGGTCATGTTGGTGGTCTCGTGCAGGTGCAGGATCTCGGCGGCCAGCTCCGGCGTCATCTTGCGCCCGGTCAGGCGCCGGGCCGGCCGGACGGAGCGCTGGGAGCGGTCGCGCGCCCTCAGGGACTCAAGGATCTCCAGCGCGGCCGTGTTGCCCGCCGCCTTCAGCGCGTCCTCGAATTCCTTCAGCGTCGCCATAAGTCCCCCTCCCGCTGTCGCTGGTCCGTCCCCTGCCGGTCCCCGCAGCAACCGGCAGGATCACAGATAGTTCGCCGTCTGGCGATGGAAAAGCCACCATGGATGTCGGGGGGATGCCGGGGGGATGTCGGGGCAAGCATGGCGGTCAGGCCGGAAAGCGCAGATCGATCCGCGTGCCGCTGCCGTCGGCGGGACCGTGGCTCAGGTCGCCGGACAGCTGGGCGGCGAGGCTTTGGATGATCTTCCAGCCCAGGCTGGGCAGGCGCTGCACATCGAAGCCGTCCGGCAGGCCGATGCCGTCGTCCATCACCAGCAGATGCAGTTGGCCCGGCTGGTCCGGCACCGGGTTCAGTTCGATGGTGACGGTGCCGCCGCCGCGGCCGGCGAAGGCGTGTTTCAGACTGTTGGTCAGCGCCTCGACGATCAGCATCGCCAGCGCCAGCACCCGTTCGGGCGATTGCGGCGCTGCCCGAACGGCCACGCGGCAGGCCACGCCGGGGACGCCGGCCGCCGCCAGCATGTCCCGGCACAGCGCCTCGACATGGCTGCCGAATTCGTCGCCGGAGCGTGGATCGTGCAGCCGCCGATGCACCCGCGCCATGGTGTCGAGCCGCCGTCCCGCCTCCTCCAGCGCCGCCATCGCCCCGTCCGGCGAGCGGGCGACCGACCGCCTCTGCAAATCCAGCAGGGAGGAGACGAACTGCATGTTGTTGGCGACGCGGTGCTGCAGTTCGTGGAACATGGTGGTCTGCGCCTCCAGCAGGGAGGCGGTTCGGCGGCGCTCCTCCTGCAGGCGGTCCAGCGCAACCTGCATTCCATGGATCAGCGCGATATCCACCGCGACCACCACTGCGTAGAAGACCAGCGCCAGTGCGACCGCCCCATCCAGGGCGAAGCTGTCGAAGGGCGGGATGTAGAAATACCAGGCTGCCAGCCCCGAAAGCACCGCCGTCACCACCCCCGGCCCCCGCCCGGCAATGAAAGTGGTCAGGATCACCGCCGGGAAGAAAGTGAGATAAGGAAAGCCGGGCGGCAGGGTGTTGTCGACCAGCCGGCGCAACAGCAGGGCTGAGGCGAAGGTCAGCACGGCCATGCCATAGCGCGCCGCCGGGCCGCGCCGCAGCAGCGAAAAGCGCGCGAACCAGTGCAAGACCGGCCGATCGGACCCCATCGACGTCACTTCCCCCAATTCCCTGCACAGACATATGACCGGCACTCGTCGCTTGTAAGGTCAGGGAGAAGTCCGTGCACGTGAAATAACGGCCGCCCCCCGTGACCATCGTCGGGCGAAGCCCGGCGGCTGCCTTCGCCGCCCACGCGCCCGATTCGTCCAAAGCTGTTCACAACTCCGCCACATCCGTTCATGCCGGGCGGGCACTTTGTTCAATCCACGGAGCGATTGTGACGTTGCGCGGCGGCCGGAGCCTTCCGCCCCGGCGCCCCACGAACGACCAAGGCTGAAGGAGCCCCGCCCCGTGAAGACCCGCCCCGTGAAGTCCCATCTGAGCGCGCTCGCCATCGCGGCCACCCTGTCCGTCTCCGCCCTCGCCCTCTCCGGCACCGCCCAGGCCGGCGCCACCTTCGACGGCGTGAAGCAGAAGGGCTATGTCCAGTGCGGCGTCAACCTGGGCCTGTACGGCTTCTCCGCCCCGGATGACAAGGGCAAGTGGTCGGGCCTTGACGTCGACATGTGCCGCGCCGTCGCCGCCGCCATGTTCGGCGATGCCGAAAAGGTGAAGTACACCCCGCTGTCGGCGCAGCAGCGCCTGCCGGCGCTCCAGTCCGGCGAGATCGACATCCTCGCCCGCAACACCACCCGCACCCTGACCCGCGACACCGCCAACGGCCTCAACTTCGGCCCGACCAACTATTTCGACGGCCAGGGCTTCATGGTGTCGGCCAAGCTGGGCCTGAAGAGCGCCAAGCAGCTGAACGGCGCCACTGTCTGCGTCCTGCCCGGCACCACCACCGAACAGAACGTGTCGGATTACTTCCGCGCCAACAAGATGACCTTCAAGCCGGTCGTCATCGAGAAGAACGAGGAGCTGAATAAGGCCTTCTTCGCCGGCCGCTGTGACGCCCTGACCTCCGACGCCTCGCAGCTGGCCGCCATCCGCGCCGCCGAGGTGCAGAACCCCAACGACTACGTCATCCTGCCCGAGCTGATCTCTAAGGAGCCGCTGTCCCCGGCCGTCCGCCAGGGCGACGAGGAGTGGATGAACCTGGTCACCTGGACCTTCTACGCCATGGTCCAGGCCGAGGAGAAGGGCCTGACGTCGGAGACCGTCGACGCCGCCATGACCTCTCCCGATCCGGACGTGAAGCGCCTGCTGGGCGTCACCGCCGGCAACGGCAAGGCGCTGGGCGTCGAGGAGAACTGGGCCTTCAACGTCATCAAGCAGGTCGGCAACTACGGCCAGAGCTTCGAGCGCAACGTCGGCGCCGGCTCCAAGCTGAAGATGCCGCGCGGCCAGAACGCCCTCTACACCGAAGGCGGCATGATGTACGCCCCGCCGATGAAGTAAGGCCGCGTATTGCCCCCACCCTAACCCTCCCCCGCTCTCGGCCGGCCAGAGGCCGGTCC
This sequence comes from Azospirillum oryzae, assembly GCF_008364795.1. Lineage (GTDB taxonomy): Bacteria > Pseudomonadota > Alphaproteobacteria > Azospirillales > Azospirillaceae > Azospirillum > Azospirillum oryzae. The sequence continues at coordinate 171,124 of NZ_VTTM01000003.1, forward strand.
GATCGCAGAGGAGGGAACTCCGCCACCCCGCGACAGACTCCCTCCCCCGCCCAGCGGGGGAGGGTCGGGGTGGGGGCAAGTGTCCGCCACGCCTCACTCCCCCGCACGGAGCAACACCATGACAAACCCGGTCCAGGCGCTGAATTCCGCGCGCGTGCGGGGGTGGCTGTATCAGGCATTGTTCCTGGCCTGCGCCCTCGCCGTCGCCTGGTATCTCGTTTCCAACACGCTGACCAACCTCGCCACCCGCGGCGTCGCCACCGGCTTCGGCTTCCTGCACCGCGAGGCCGGCTTCGAGATCGGCGAGAGCCTGCTGTCCTATTCCGCGTCCGACACCTATCTGAAGGCGCTGGTCGTCGGCCTGCTGAACACGCTGGCGGTGTCGGCCGCGGGCGTCGTGCTGGCGACCGTGCTGGGCGTGCTGATCGGCATCGCGCGGCTGTCCTCCAACTGGATGGTGAACCGCTTCGCCACCCTGTATGTCGAGACGATCCGCAACGTGCCGCTGCTGCTGCAGCTGGTGGTCTGGTACACCATCATGAACCGGCTCCCCAGCCCGCGCGAGGCGCTGGAGGTGGTGCCGGGCATCTTCCTCAGCAACCGCGGCATGAAGTTCCCGGTTCTGGTGGAGCATGCCGGCCATGGCTGGGCCCTGCTGGCGCTGATCGCCGGCATCGCCGCCGCCATCGCCATCGTCCGCCACGGCCGCCGCCACCGCGAGGCCACCGGCAAGCCCTTCCCCACCCTGCCGGCCGCCATCGCCGCGGTGCTGCTGCCGCCGGCCCTGGTGTTCGTCGCCACCGGCGCGCCGCTGGCCTTCGACGTGCCGGTGCTGTCCGGCTTCAACTTCGAAGGCGGCGGGTCGGTCACCCCGGAATTCACCGCGCTGCTGATCGGCCTGTCGGTCTACACCGCCGGCTTCATCGCCGAGATCGTGCGCTCCGGCATCCTCGCCGTGCCGCATGGCCAGACGGAGGCCGGGCTGGCGCTGGGCCTGTCGCCGGGCAAGATCCTGCGCCTCGTCATCCTGCCGCAGGCGCTGCGCGTCATCGTGCCGCCGCTGACCAGCCAGTATCTGAACCTGACCAAGAACAGCTCGCTGGCCGTCGCCATCGGCTATCCGGATCTGGTCAGCGTCTCCAACACCTCGGCCAACCAGACCGGTCAGGTGGTGGAGGCGGTGGCGATGATGATGGTCGTCTATCTCATCATCAGCCTTGCGATCTCCGGTTTCATGAACTGGTACAACCGCCGCGTGGCCCTAGTGACGCGATGAGGGACCCGATGAGCAAGCAGTTCCCGGCCGATCAGGCCCCCGTCTCCGCCGGTCCCATTCCCACCGGTCCCGTCCCCCCCGCCCATTGGGCCGCCTCCTACGAGGAGGAGCCGACCCAGGCCTCCGCCCCGCCCCAGGCCAACGGCATGACGGCGCTGAAGCCCTTCGGCTGGGCCAAGGACAATCTGTTCAACACGCCGCTGAACACCGTCCTGACCCTCGCCTGCCTCGGCCTGCTGTGGCTGGTGGTGCCGCCGGCGGCGAACTGGCTGCTGCTGAAGGCCAGCTGGTCCGGCTCGTCGGAGGCCTGCCGCGAGGCGGCCGGTGCCTGCTGGTCGGTGATCGTGGTCAAGCACCGGCTGATCTTCTTCGGGACCTATCCTTATGACGAGCAGTGGCGCCCCTTCCTGGCCTGCGCCCTGTTCGTGGCGATGCTGGGCGCCAGCGGCGTGCGCGCCTTCTGGCGGCCCTGGCTGGCCGGCGCCTGGGCGCTGACGCTGGTCGGCATGGGCGTGCTGATGTGGGGCGGCGTCGCCGGTCTCAGCTATGTGCCGAACGACCGCTGGGGCGGCCTGCCGATCACGCTGATGCTGTCGGTCTTCTCCATCGCCATCGCCTTCCCGCTGTCGATCCTGCTGGCGCTGGGCCGCCAGTCGTCGCTGCCCGCCATCCGCACCTTCTGCGTCGGCTTCATCGAGACGATGCGCGGCGTGCCGCTGGTCAGCGTCCTGTTCATGGCGTCGGTGATGTTCCCGCTGTTCCTGCCGGAAGGCGTCACGGTGGACAAGCTGCTGCGCGCACTGGCCGGCATGACCCTGTTCACTGCCGCCTACCTTGCCGAAGCCGTGCGCGGCGGGTTGCAGGCGATCCCCAAGGGCCAGTACGAGGCCGCCGACGCGCTGGGCCTCAGCTACTGGCAGAAGACGGTGCTGATCGTCCTGCCCCAGGCCCTGCGCATCGTCATCCCGCCCATCGTCAACCAGTTCATCAGCGCCTTCAAGGACACCTCGCTGGTCACCATCGTCGGCCTGTACGACCTGCTGACTGCCGCCACCGTGGCGACGACCGACCCCGAATGGCGCCCCTACTTCGCCGAGGTCTATGTCTTCGCCGGGCTGATGTTTTGGATCTTCTGCTTCAGCATGTCGCGCTACAGCCAGTGGCTGGAGCGTCTGGCCAACCGCTACACCCGCCGCTGACCGGCCTTCTGGAGACACGTCATGACCGAGAACGCCATCATCGAACTCCGCAAGGTCGGCAAGTGGTACAACAGCTACCACGCGCTGCGCGACGTCAGCATCAGCATCAAGAAGGGCGAGAAGGTCGTCGTCTGCGGGCCGTCGGGCTCGGGCAAGTCGACGATGATCCGCTGCATCAACCGGCTCGAGGCGCACCAGACCGGCCACATCATCGTCGACGGCATCGAGCTGACCGACGACGTCAAGGCGGTGGAGAAGATCCGCCGCAAGGTCGGCATGGTGTTCCAGAACTTCAACCTGTTCCCGCACCTGACCGTCCTGCAGAACCTGACGCTGGCCCCGATCTGGGTCCGCGGCATGGCGAAGTCGGAGATCGAGGAAATCGCCATGATGTACCTGAAGCGGGTGCGCATCCCCGATCAGGCGCACAAGTTCCCCGGCCAGCTGTCCGGCGGCCAGCAGCAGCGCGTCGCCATCGCCCGCGCGCTGTGCATGCGGCCGGAGATCATGCTGTTCGACGAGCCGACCTCCGCGCTGGACCCCGAAATGGTCAAGGAGGTGCTGGACGTGATGACCGAGCTGGCGGGCGAGGGCATGACCATGGTCTGCGTCACCCACGAAATGGGCTTCGCCCGGCAGGTCGCCGACTCTATTGTCTTCATGGCCGAGGGCTCGATCATCGAGAGCGGGTCGCCGGCCGAATTCTTCGAGAACCCGAAAAGCGAGCGCACCCGCCAGTTCCTGGGCCAGATCCTGGAACATTGAGGCGACAGGGGCGCTGAGAGGCGGATAAGAGGGCCATGCCGGCGACCATTGCCATCACCGACGACGACGCGGTGACGCGCGAGACGCTGAAGTCCTACCTGACGGACGAGGGCTTCGACGTCCTGCTGGCCCGAAGCGCCGAGGAGCTGAAGGAGCTGCTGACGACGACGGCGGTTGACCTCGTGCTGCTCGACATCCGGCTGCCGCGCCAGGACGGGCTGACCCTGACCCGCGAACTGCGCGCGGCGTCGGAGATCGGCATCATCCTGGTCAGCAGCCGGGCGGAGAAGCTCGACCGCATCATCGGGCTGGAGATGGGGGCCGACGACTACATCGCCAAGCCGTTCGAGCCGCGCGAGATCCTGGCGCGGGTGCGGAATCTGCTGCGCCGGCTGAAGGCGCCGGGCGACCAGCGCGACGACCGCCGGCGCAGCTTCGCCGGCTGGACGCTGTGGCTGGACCGCATGCGCCTGACCGACCCGCAGGGCAATCCGGTGCGGCTGACCGGTGCGGAGTTCGAGCTGCTGTCGACCTTCGTCTGCAATCCCGGCCGGGTGATGAACCGCGACTATCTGCTGACGGCGACGACCCGGCGGAAGACGGACGCGACCGACCGCACCATCGACAGCCTCGTCCGCCGCCTGCGCCGCCTGATCGAGACCGACCCCGCCGACCCGAGGCTGATCGTCACCGTCCACGGCACCGGCTACCTCTTCGCCGGCGACGTCACGCAGGACGGGTAAACACTCCCTCTCCCCCTGGATCCCCTCTCCCCCGGGGAGAGGGAGAGCGGGGCGGGAGAGGGCGCATCCACCGAACCCCGAGCAAACTCCCCCGTCGCTTCAGTCTTGCGGCGGCCACGCGCTCGGCAACCTGGGCCACGGAAATCGCGGAAATTTTTCGCGCGCTTCCGTGGCCCATTTTTTATGCATCGAAACGGGAAACCGGCTTATTCCGAAGTCAACTCACCACATCCGGTTGCTTTTTGTTTTGCAGCATTCCTCCATAGGAAAGTCATAGATCGTCTGGCAGCGGGGGAAAACCGGTTGATGTCTTGCCCCGTCCCTCCCCGATTGCCTCAAATGCAAACGAAAAGACACGAACTGTTCACAAATGAACGCTAAACCGTTCAAAGGGCCCTGCGACGATATGCGTGTAGCAATCCGTTGAAACCGTTCACTGGCGGCGGGGGTTTGGGCATGACGGCGATCTCGACGAAAACGGGCGGCACCCTGGACGACGGCGGCGCGCGCCACCGATTCTGGACCCTGCGCCGCGCCATGGTGTCGGTGGTGGGCGTGCTGGTGGCGGCGCTGATCGCCAGCCAGGCCTGGGTGTCGCAACGCTACACCGACTTCGCGCTCGAAACCTTCAACAGCAGCGCGGCGGCGACCCTGCGGGTTCTGGCCAACGACCGCATCCGCAAGAACTACACGGACTGGCTCCAGAACCACGCCAACGAATGGAGCCGCGACGCCTTCCTGGTCGACAGCATCAACCAGAAGGACCCGGCCAAGACGATGCTGGCGCTGAAGAACATCAACGCCCGACCGGTGGTGGTCGACCGCGAGGTTCGGCTGGTCTCGGTCGCCGTGTACGACGCCGACATGGCGCGCATCGCCGCCACCGGCGGGGAGCAGGACAGCGTCGCCACCGTCGCCCCGCTGTTCGAGGCGCTGAAGTCGCGCGACATCGCCGACAAGCGCCGCCCGGCCAGCCTGCTGTGGCGCGACGGCCAGGGCCGGCCGCTGTTCAGCATGATCGTCCCCATCGGCGGCTTCCGCGTCCTGGGCTTCCTTGAGGTGGTGACCGATCCGCTGCCCGCCCTGTCCAGCCTGGGCGCCGTTCTCGACGCCGACATCCGCTTCACCGACGGCAAGGGCGGCGTGCTGTTCGAGGCCAAGGGCAACGACCCGTCCGACCATGCCAAGCTGTCCACCACCACGGTGGCGCTCGGCGGCGACGGTGGCTTGCCGTGGGCGACCGCGGAAATCTCGCGCGACGTCGCGGATTTCGTCGGCGCGACGGAGGAGTTGCGCAACGGCGCGATGGAAATGGTCGGCGCCTTCGCGCTGGCCGTCGCCATCGCCGCCGCCCTGCTGCTGCGCGTCGCCGTCTTCGCCAACCTGCGCAAGTTCGCCCGCGCCATGGAGCAGATCGCCGCCGGCGACCTCTCCATCGAGATCCCCCGCACCGGCCGCGACGAGCTGGCGGTGATGGCGACCGCGCTCCGCCACCTGCGCGGCAGCGTGGAGCAGGTGCTGCTGATGAAGCGGATGGTCGACAGCAGCCCGGTGCCCACGGCGCTCCTGCGCACCGACGGTCAAGTGGGCTTCGTCAACCCCGCCGCCCGGACCTTCTGCGAGGCGCACGGCATCGACCCCGCCGGTCCCGACCTGCTGGCGCAGGGGCCGGACTTCACCGCCGACTGCACCGATCCCACCCGCCCGCCGATTCCGCGCCGCACGCTGACGGTCGGCGAGACGACGGTGGAGGCCCATGTCGACACCGTCTTCGACGACCAGGGCAACGTGCTGGGCAAGACCCTGTCCTGGACCGACGTGAGCGAGCAGATGCGCTCCGCCGCGCTGGCCCGCCAGCTGATGGATGACGTGCATCACGTCGCATCGGGCGTCGCCACCCAGTCGGGCCAGCTGCGCGAGCTGGCCGACGCGCTGCGCCGCGAATCGGCCGGCACCATCGACAGCACGGTCAGCGCCGGCAGCTTCGTCGCCGAGAGCAACCGCAACGCCACCACCTGCAACGACAGCGCCGGGGCGCTGATGGACACCATCGGCACCGTCTCCAACCTCGCGACCGAGGCGGCCGGCGTGGTCGGCGCCACGCTGGACGAGCTGACCGCCGCCCGCGAGGTGGTCGGCCAGTTGGGCGAGAACACCGAGCAGATCCGCCGCATCGTCGACGTCATCACCGGCATCGCCCACCAGACCAAGCTGCTGGCGCTGAACGCCACCATCGAGGCGGCGGCGGCCGGCGTCGCGGGGCGCGGATTCGCCGTGGTGGCGGCGGAGGTGAAGAAGCTGGCGGAGGAAACCGCCAACGCCACGGTGCAGATCGCCAGCTCGGTCGGCGCCATCAACGGCAGCATCCAGAACACCGTCGGCACCTTCGCCCGCATCTCCGGCTCGGTCGAGCGCATCAACGAGGTGCAGGACCTGATCGGCGAGGCGGTGGCCCGCCAGACCGAATCCTCCACCGACATCCGCAACCGCGTCGGCGTGATCGCCGGCAACACCGGGGAGGTGGCGGCGCTGATCGACGGCGTCAGCGCCCAGGCGGCGCGCACCGGCGGCATCGCCGCCTCGCTGACCGAGACGGCGAACACGCTGGCCGAGGAGGCGGCTTCGCTGCATAGTCTGCTCGGCACGCTGCGCGCCGGGCAGGCGGCCTGACCCCGCCCGCCGCAGGACGGCGGGGAACGGGACGGGTCGGGGGACTGGTTGGGGGGACGAGTCTGGGGATGGGTGTCGGGATGCGGCTGCTGTTGCTTCTGCTGCTGGCGATCGTGTCGGCCTCGCCGGCACTGGCCCCACCGGCGCGGGCCGAGGACGGCGACACGCTGGAGCGCATCCACAGCCGCGGCTTCCTGATCTGCGGCCTGCGCAGCGGGGTCAGCGGCATCTCCTTCTCCGATCCGCAGGGCCATCTCGACGGCTTCCTGGTCGATGTCTGCCGGGTCTTCGCCGCGGCGACGCTCGGCAATTCCCAGGCGATCCGCGTCGTCCGCCTGCCGGAAAAGCCGCAGGAATACCAGGCGGTGGAGAAGCACGAGGTCGACGTGGCGCTGACCACCACGACCTGGACCTTCAGCCGCGACCTGTCGAACGACATCGAATTCCTGATGCCGCTTCTGCATGACGGCCAGGGCTTCGCCATCCACAGCGACGGCGCGCCGCCGCCGCTCGACCGGCTGGGCGCCCGCACCGTCTGCGTCAAGACCGCCACCACCACCGTCCGCAACCTGGAGGACTATATCCGCAAGTCCGACCTGCCCTGGACGATCCGCACCTTCCAGACGCTGGACGAGGCGCTGCAGGCTTTCCTCGCCCATGAATGCGACCTGCTGACCACCGACCGCACGGTGCTGGTCACCTCGCTGGCCGGCTACCGCCAGGCCGGGATGGGCATCACCATCTACCCCGACGTGATCTCGCGCGAGCCGCTGACCCCCTACATCGCGCGGGGCGACCGCAACTGGTACGACATCACCCGCTGGGTGCTCCACGCCATCGTGCTGGCCGACGCCAAGGGCGTCACGGCGGCGGATGTGCAGGCCGGCCGCATCCCCGACGACCCCGAACTGCACCGCATGCTGGGCCATGCCGGCAGCGTCGCCCGCACGCTGGGCCTGCCGGACGACTGGGCCTTGCAGGTGCTGGCGCAGGTCGGAAACTACGGCGAGATCTTCGACCGCAACCTCGGCACCCCCTACGGCATGGACCGCGGGCAGAACAGGCCCTGGACCCAGGGCGGGTTGCTCTACGCGCCGCCGTTCCGGTAACGCACCCCGAGCCCCCCAAGATCCCCTCTCCCCCCCGGGGAGAGGGGGATTTCATCATCCCCCTAAGCCGCCAGCGCCACGCCCAGATGGCGTTCCAGCAGTGCCGAGTCCGCCTTCGCCTGCGCCGCCGGCCCGGCATGCACCACCCGGCCGCGGTCGAGAAAGACAACGCGGTCGGCGAAGTCCAGCGCGCGGTCGACCTGCTGCTCCACCAGCAGGATGGTCATGTCGAGCTTCGACAGCGCCGCCATCAGCGTGTCGCAGATCACCGGCGCCAGCCCCTCCAGCGGCTCGTCCAGCAGCAGCACCGTCGGCTTGCCGAGCAGGGCGCGGGCGACCGACAGCATCTGCTGCTCGCCGCCCGACAGCTCTCCGCCGCCGTTGCGCCGTCGCTCGCCGAGCCGGGGGAACAGCTCGTACGCCTCCTCCAGGGCGCAGCGCGGGCGCCCCTTCAGCCCGGTGACGAGGTTCTCCTCCACCGTCAGCGATTTGAAGATGTCGCGCGTCTGCGGCACATAGCCGAGCCCCGCCGCCGCCCGCGCCGAACTGCTCATCGCGCTGAGATCCACCCCGTCCAGCCGGATGCTGCCGCCATGGCGGGTGGTCTGGCCGACCAGCGTCGCCAGCGTCGTCGTCTTCCCCACCCCGTTGCGGCCGAGCAGCGCCAGCCGCCCGCCCGCCGGCACGGCCAGCGACACGCCCTCCAGGATCAGCGTCTTGCCATAGCCGGCGCGCAGATCCGCAACCTCCAGGGCTCCGACCGGTTCAGTGGGCATTGGCGCGGCTCCCCAGATAGACCTCGCGCACACGCGGGTCGGCGACGATCTCCTTGGCGGTGCCGCTGCACAGCAGCCGCCCCTGCGCCAGCACGACGATGGTCCTGGCGAAGCGGAAGACCAGATCCATGTCGTGCTCGATCATCAGCACCGCCAGATCCTTGGGCAGCCGGTCGATGGCGTCGAGGATGCGTTGGCTTTCCGAATGGGGCACGCCGGCCGCCGGCTCGTCCAGGATCAGCACCTTCGGCTTCATTGCGAGCGCGAGCGCGATCTCCAAGAGCCGTTGCTGCCCATAGGCCAGCGAGCCCACCGCCGTGTGCGCCACCTGCGTCAGCCCCATGGTGTCGAGCAGCCCCGCCACCTCGTCGGCCAGCCCGGCCACTTTGGCGACGTTGGCGAACAGGCGGAAGGTGCGGCGGTCGCGCTGGAGGACGGCCAGTTCCAGATGCTCGCGCACCGTCATCGACTTAAACAGCCGCGCCACCTGAAAGCTGCGGATCAGCCCCAGCCGTACCCGCTCCGCCGCCGACAGCCGGGTGATGTCGCGACCGTCCAGCCGGATGGTGCCGGCGCTGGGCGGGATCACCCCGGTGACGAGGTTGACGAAGGTCGTCTTGCCCGCCCCGTTCGGTCCGATCAAGGCGCAGCGGTCGCCGGCATTCAGCGTCATGGAGATGTCCGACGACACCTGCAGGCCGCCGAAATTCTTGCTCAGCCCCTCGACCTCAAGAAGCTTGGTCATGCCCCATCCCCCTTCCCGCGCAGCAGCCCACCCAGCCGCTCCACCCCAGAGGCGATGCCGCCGGGCAGGAACAGGACGATGCCGATCAGGAACAGGCCGATGAAGCCCATCCAGTGGAAGGGGTCGCTGGCGGCCAGGATATGGTGGATGCCCATGAAGGCCGCCGTGCCGATCACCGCGCCATAGAGCCGCCCGGTACCGCCCAGCACCAGCATCACCAGCGCCTCCGCCGACCAGGGGAAGCCGGCGCTGTCCAGCCCGACGATGCCGCTGGTCACCGCGGTCAGGGCGCCGGCCACCCCGGCAAACACCCCGGCCACGCCATACAGAACCACCAGATAGGATTTCGGCGAACCGCCGATTGCGGAGATCCGCAAGGGATCCTCCTTCACCCCGCGGCAGGCCAGCCCGAAGGGCGAGCGCACGATCCGCCGCGCCACCAGCAGCCCGACCACCAGCACCGCCAGCGCGAAGAGGTACGATGTGCGGCCGAACATGTCGAAGCGGAACAGCCCCAGCACCGGCGCCGGGTCGATGCCGGACAGCCCGTCGCTGCCGCCGGTCCAGTCGCGCGCCTTGTTGGCGACCTCCTGCACGATCTGCCCGACCGCGATGGTCAGCATCAGCAGGGTCAGCCCACGGGCATGCAGGATCAGCGCACCGGTGACCAGCGCAATCAGCCCGCCGGCCAGCCCACCAACCGCCAGCATGGCGAAGGGGTCGTTGTTCCAGTTGACCGCGACGATGCCGGCGGCATAGGCGCCGGTGCCGAACATCGCCGCCTGCCCCAACGTGGCGATCCCGCCATAGCCGAGCACGAGGTCGAGCGACAGCACGAACAGCGCCGAGGCGGCGATGCGGGTCAGCAGCGCCAGATCGTCCGGCAGCAACCAATAGGCGGCCAGCCCGACCGCGGCGACCAGCGGAATGCCGATCCAGTCCAGGTCGCGGCGGGCCGCCAGCGGGGTGCGTCGGGTCATCTGGCCGGCCTTGCCGTCTCGCTCGGCGACACTGGTCATGCCGTCCTCCCTTTGAAGAAGCCGTGGGGCCAGCGGAACAGGATCAGGATCAGGGCGGCGTAGAAGAAGAACTCGCCGAAACTCGGGATCAGGTATTTGCCGGCGGTGTCGACGATGCCCAGCGCCAGCGCCGCCGCCGCCGAGCCGAAGATGCTCCCCGCCCCGCCGACCGCCACCACCGCCAGGAACAGCACGATGTAGCGGATGGCGTAATAGGGCTCCAGCGGCAGCAGTTCCGCCCCCAGCACGCCGCCCAGCGCCGCCAGCCCGGTGCCGAGCGCGAAGGTCGCCAGATAGAGCCGCTCCGTCCGGATGCCCAGCGCCGCCGCCATCGCGGGGTCATCGACCGCCGCGCGCAGCCGGATGCCGAAATCGGTGCGCTCCAGCAGCCACCACAGTCCCAGCAGGGTCACCGCCCCGGCGGCGATCACGAAAGCGCGGTGGGTCGGGATCGCCTTCGGACCCAGTTCCACCGTGCCGATCAGCAGGTCCGGCAGCGGGATGCGCTTCAGCGTCGGGCCGAACAGGTAATTGATGCCGGCGACGATGACGAAGGTCAGCCCGATGGTCAGCAGCACCTGCGCCAGCTCGTTGGCCGAGCCGTAGATGCGGCGGTACAGCAGCCGTTCCAGCGGCAGCGTCGCCAGCACCGTCAGCGCCACCGCCACCACCAGCGCCGCCGCATAGGGCAGCCCGGCCTCCTGCGCCGCATAGGAGGCGATATAGCCGCCGACCATGGCGAAGGCGCCATGTGCCAGATTGACCACCCGCATCAGCCCCAGCGTCACCGACAACCCGACGGAGATGATGAAGAGGATCATGCCGTAGGCGACCCCGTCGACGGCGATCCCGAACATGGTTTCCATGATGTGCGTCCGTCTGCGCTGATGCCCGTTGCCGCCTCTTACCCCCACCCTAACCCTCCCCCGCTGGGCGGGGGAGGGTTAGGGTGGGGGTCTAACTCACCACCACGCCAGCTTCAAAAACCCCCTCACTTCGCCAACTTGTACCCATAGTCCGGCTGCTTCGGGAACGCCTGCTTCTCGACATTCTCCAATTTGCCGTCGACCTTCTCGACGGTGCGCAGATAGATCGTCTGGGTGACGTGGCGGCTGTCCGGGTCGATGGTCAGGGGTCCGCGCGGGCTTTCCCAGCTCATGCCCTTCACCGACTCCACCGCCTTGGCGCCGTCGATCTTGCCGCCGCCGTTCTTGATCATCTGATAGATGACGTGAACGCCGTCATAGGCGCCGACCGAGGTGAAGGTGACGCTGTCGTAGGACCCGAACATCTCCTTGTGCTTGGCGACGAAGGCCTTGTTCATCGCCGAATCATGGGCGCGGCTGTAGTTGAAGCTGGTGGTGATGCCCATCGCCGCGTCGCCCAGCGCCGGCAGGTCCGGTTCCTGGGTCAGGTCGCCGGGGCCGAAGAACTTGATGCCCGCGGCCCGAAGCCCGGTGTCGTTGAAGGCCTTGGCGAAGGCCAGCGTCGCCGGACCGGCCGGCAGGAAGGCATAGACGGCCTCGGCGCCCGAATCCTTGATGCGCTGCATGAAGGGGGCGAAGTCGTTGGACTTCAGCGGCATGCGGATGGTGTCCACCACCGTGCCGCCATGCTTCTCGAAGGTGGTCTTGAAGGCGGCCTCGCCGTCGATGCCGGGGCCGTAGTCGCTGACCGCCGAAACCGCCTTCTTGATGCCCTGCTTGGCCATGTATTCGGCCAGCGGCACCGTGTTCTGCCACAGGGTGAAAGAGGTGCGGACATAACGCGGCGACTTCTCCGTGATGGCGGAGGTCGCGGCGTTGAAGATCACGCAGGGGATGTTGGCCTCGTCGATCAGCGGGGCGACGGCCAGCGCGTCCGGCGTGAAGAAATAGCCGGCGAGGAAGGACACCTTGTCCTTGACGATCAGTTCCTGCGACAGCGCCTTGGACTGGGAGGGATTCGGCTGGTCGAGGTCCTTGTAGATGAACTCCACGGTGTCGTTGCCGACGGTCTTGCCATGTTCGGCCTGATAGACCTCGATGGCTTCCTTGAAGCTCTTGCCGACCACACCGAACGGGCCGGAGAAGGGCGCCACGACACCGACCTTGATGGTGGCGGCGCCGGCCGGACCGGCCGCCAGCGCCAGACCGAACGCCGCACCCAGCAGCGCGTTGCGCAGAGTCCTCGTCATTGTCCCTCCCACATGTGACCATATGCCGGCGCCGGAATCCCAATCCGAATTCTTGGGTTCCGGTCATTGACTGTTGTGCCAACCGTACTGAGGGATGGACGAACCGTCAAGTGCGATATTTGATGCTATGTTCTATAATCGCACAAAACCGTCCTCTTCACTAAAACACTGAAACAGAACGTTTTTATGTGAAAGCGCCGTACACTACACCGCGTGAATCTTATGTTGCGGCGCAATATGGGCGATAAACGCCCTGAATTCGCTCTTTTCGACCTTGACACCAAGCCGGCACCATCGCCAATCTGTGCGTAAAGAAGATTGTTCGTGCGGTTTTCGCACAATCAGGAGGTCATATGGCGAAGATCACGCCCCTGCGCGAGGCGGTGGCGAGCCTCGTGCAAGACGGCGACACGGTCGCCCTGGAAGGGTTCACGCACCTGATTCCCCATGCCGCCGGCCACGAGATCATCCGGCAGGGCCGGCGCGGCCTGACGCTGGTGCGCATGACACCGGACCTGATCTACGACCAGATGATCGGCATGGGCTGCGCCGCGAAGCTGATCTTCTCCTGGGGCGGCAATCCCGGCGTCGGATCCCTCCACCGCTTCCGCGACGCGGTCGAACAGGGCTGGCCGCACCGGCTGGAGATCGAGGAGCACAGCCACGCCGGCATGGCCAACGCCTATGTCGCCGGCGCCTCCAACCTGCCCTTCGCCCTGCTGCGCGGCTACACCGGCTCCGACCTGCCGAAGGTCAACCCGAACATCCGCTTCGTCGAATGCCCCTTTACGGCTGAGAAGCTGGCCGCCATCCCCGCCGTCCGACCCGACGTGACGGTCATCCACGCCCAGAAGGCCGACCGCCGCGGCAATGTCCTGCTCTGGGGCATCCTCGGCGTCCAGAAGGAAGCCGTTCTGGCCGCCAAGCGCTCCATCGTCACGGTGGAGGAGATCGTCGACGATCTGGAGGCGCCGCCGAATGCCTGCGTGCTGCCGAGCTGGGCGCTCTCCGCCGTCTGTCCCGTCCCCGGCGGTGCCTATCCGTCCTACGCGCAGGGCTATTCGGAGCGCGACAACCGCTTCTACAAGGCCTGGGACCCCATCGCCCGCTCGCGCGACGACTTCCGGGCCTGGATGCAGCGCCATGTGCTGGACACCGACGATTTCGCCGGCTTCCGCCGCGTGCTGGCCGAAAGCATGAAGGAGGCCGTGTGATGAGTGCTGCCGAGACCACCACATCGACTCTCGATTTCACCGCGACCGAGATCATGACGGTGGCGGCCAGCCGCCTGCTGAAGGACGGCACCGTCTGTTTCGTCGGCATCGGCCTGCCCTCCACCGCCGCCAACCTCGCCCGGCTGACCCATGCGCCCGAGGTGGTGCTGATCTATGAATCCGGCCCGATCGGCGCCAAGCCGACGGTGCTGCCGCTGTCGATCGGCGACGGCGACCTCGCGCTGACCGCCGACACCGTGGTCGGCACGCCGGAAATCTTCCGCTACTGGCTGCAGGGCGGGCGGATCGACGTCGGCTTCCTCGGTGCCGCCCAGGTCGACCACTTCGCCAACATCAATACCACCGTCATCGGCCCCTATGACGCGCCCAAGGTGCGGCTGCCCGGTGCCGGCGGCGCGCCGGAGATCGCCTCCCAGGCCAAGGAGGTGTTCATCGTCCTGAAGCACAGCCCGAAGGCCTTCGTCGCCAAGCTGCCCTTCGTCACCTCCGCAGGATATCTCGACGGCGGCGACGCACGGGCCAGGGCCGGCATTCCCGGTGCCGGGCCGACGGCGGTCATCACCGACCTCGGCATCCTCACCCCCGACCCGGTGACCAAGGAGCTGACCCTGACCGGCATCCACCCCGGCGTGACGGTGGAGCAGGTGAAGGCCGCCACCGGTTGGGACCTGAGGATCTCGCCGGACCTGAAGACCACCGAAATCCCGGACGCCGAAACCCTGACGGCGCTGCGCGACCTGCACGCCCGCACTGCTGCAGCCCATGGTCAAACCGGCGGAGAAGGATAAAGCAATGCGTGACGCCTATATCTGCGACGCCATCCGCACCCCCATCGGCCGCTATGCAGGATCCCTGTCGTCGGTGCGCACCGACGATCTCGGCGCCATGCCGATCTGTGCCCTGATGCAGCGCAACCCCTCGGTCGACTGGGCCGCGGTGGACGACGTCATCTATGGCTGCGCCAACCAGGCCGGCGAGGACAACCGCAACGTCGCCCGCATGGCCGCCCTTCTGGCCGGCCTGCCCGACGCGGTGCCGGGCACGACGATGAACCGGCTCTGCGGCTCCGGCCTCGACGCGCTCGTCACCGCCGCCCGCGCCATCAAGGCGGGCGAGGCCGACCTGATGATCGCCGGCGGGGTGGAAAGCATGAGCCGCGCCCCCTTCGTCATGGGCAAGGCCGACGCTCCCTTCTCCCGGCAGGCCGAGATCTTCGACACCACCATCGGGTGGCGTTTCGTCAATCCGGCGATGAAGGCGGCCTATGGCACCGATTCGATGCCGGAGACGGCGGAGAATGTCGCCGACGACTGGAAGATCGCCCGCGCCGACCAGGACGCCTTCGCGCTGCGCAGCCAGGACCGCGCCGCCCGCGCCATCGCCGACGGCAGCATGGCCCGCGAGATCGCCCCCGTCACCATCAGGACCCGCAAGGGCGAGACGGTGGTGACCACCGACGAACATCCCCGCGCCACGACCATCGAGGCGCTGTCGGCCCTCAAGCCCATCGTCCGCCCCGGCGGCACGGTGACCGCCGGCAACGCGTCGGGCGTCAACGACGGCGCCGCCGCCCTGCTGATCGCGTCCGAAGTGGCGGTGAAGCGTTTCGGCCTGACCCCGCGCGCCCGCATCCTCGGCGGCGCCACCGCCGGCGTCCCGCCGCGCGTCATGGGCATCGGCCCGGTCCCCGCCACCCGCAAACTGCTGGAACGTCTCGGCCGCAGCATCGCCGACATCGACCTGATCGAACTGAACGAGGCCTTCGCCGCCCAGGCGCTGGCCGTCCTGCGCGAGCTTGGCCTGCCGGATGACGCCGCCCATGTGAACCCGAACGGCGGCGGCATCGCGCTTGGCCATCCGCTCGGCATGAGCGGCGCCCGTCTGGCGACCACCGCGCTCTACCAACTCGAACAGTCCGGCGGCCGGACCGCGCTCTGCACCATGTGCATCGGCGTCGGCCAGGGCATCGCGGTGATGATCGAGCGGGTGTAGCCTCAGGCTTCGAATGCCCCCTCCCCAACCCTCCCCCACCTGCGGTGGGAGAGGGAGTTAAGCGCAAGAGCGGCGGAGTTCCCTCTCCCGCGAAGCGGGGGAGGGTTAGGGAGGGGGCAAAAAACATCACCGCCCAATAACCGTCAGCGGAAGCCCCCATGCCCTTCATCGAAGCCGCCGGCATCACCCAGCATTACGACCTGACCGGCCCGGCGGACGCGCCGGTGCTGCTGTTCGCCAACTCCATCGGCACCAGCTTCCACATCTGGGACGATGTCATCCCCCTGCTGTCGCAACGCTACCGCATCCTGCGCTACGACATGCGCGGCCACGGCCTGACCCAGGTGACGCCGGTCACCGATGATGCCGGCTACAGCATGGATATCCTCGCCGACGACGCCGCCGGCCTGCTCGACGCGCTTGGCATCGATCGTGCCCATGTCTGCGGCCTGTCCATCGGCGGCATGATGGCGCAGCGCCTCGCCGTCAAGGCGCCCGGCCGCATCCGTGGCCTGATCCTGTGCGACACCGCCGGCGTCATCGGCCCGCAATCGGTCTGGACCGACCGCATCGCCGCCATCCGCGCCCGCGGCATGACCGCGATTTCCGACGGGGTCATGGCCCGCTGGTTCACCCAAGCCTTCCGCGACGGCCGCCCCGACCAGATCCGCGGCTACACCGCCATGGTCGCGCGCACCACCGAGGACGGCTATGTCGGCTGCGCCATGGCGATCCGCGACGCCGACCTGCGCGCCGCCAACGCCGCCATCACCGCCCCCACCCTGGTGATCTGCGGCGAGCATGACGTCGCCACCCCGCCCGATGCCGCCCGCGAACTGGCGGCCGGCATCCCCGGCGCCCGCTTCGAACTGCTGCCCGGCGCCGCCCACATCCCCGGCGTAGAGAAGCCGGCGGAACTGGCCGCCCTGATCGGCGGCTTCCTGGGGGACCTCTGATGGCCGACCATGAAATGATGGACAAGGACCTCTACGACCGCGGCATGGCGGTGCGCCGTTCGGTGTTGGGCGACGCCCATGTCGACCGCTCGCTGGAGCGCGCCACCGGGTTCGACGCCGATTTCCAGGAGTTCATCACCAAGACCGCCTGGGGCCAGATCTGGACCCGGCCGGGCCTGGACATCCGGACGCGCAGCATGTTGACCATCGGCATGCTGGCGGCGCTGGGCAAGGATGGCGAGTTGAAGCTGCACATCCGCGCCACCCGCAACACCGGCGTCACCCGCGACGAGGTGAAGGAAATCCTGATGCAGGCCGCCGTCTACGCCGGCGTCCCCGCCGGAAACCACGCGATAGCGCTGGCCCGCGCCGTCTATGCCGAGATGGACGAGGAAGACGCCCGGAAAGGGTAAAAAGCCATGACCGCCGACCGCTATTCCGACCCGTTGCTCGACCCGCTCTTCACCAGCGACGCGGCGGCCGATGCCTTCTCCGCCACCGCGCGGCTGCAAGCCATGCTGGAGTTCGAGGCGGCGCTGGCGCGGGCCGAGGCGGCGGTCGGCGTCATCCCCGCCCGCGCCGTCCCGGCCATCGAGGCGGCGTGCAAGGCAGACCTCTACGACCTGACCGCGCTGGGGGCGGAGGCGGCGCTGGCCGGCAACACCGCGATCCCGATGGTCAGGCACCTGACCCGCGCGGTGAAGGCTGCCGACGAGGAAGCCTCCCGCTACGTCCATTGGGGCGCCACCAGCCAGGACGCGATGGACAGCGGCCTGATGCTGCAACTGCGCCGCTTCCTCGACGGTCTGGACGCCGATCTGGCCGCCCTTGCCGATGGTCTGGCCGATCTCGCCGACCGCCACCGCGCCACGCCGATGGTCGCCCGCACCTGGCTGCAGCACGCCCTGCCGACCACCTTCGGGCTGAAGGCGGCGGGCTGGCTCGACGCGCTGGGCCGCGACCGCCAGCGGCTCGCCGCGTCCCGCAGCCGCCTCGCCCTGCAATTCGGCGGCGCCGCCGGCACGCTGGCTGCCCTCGGTGACGCCGGCCCGGCGGTGGCGGAGGCTTTGGCCGGCGACCTCGGCCTCCCCCTGCCCGCCCTGCCCTGGCACGCCAGCCGCGACCGCATCACCGAACTGGCCTCGGCCCTCGGCATCCTCGCCGGCACGCTGGGCACGCTGGGCCGCGACATCTCGCTGATGATGCAGATGGAGGTCGCCGAAGCCTTCGAGCCTGCCGCGCCCGGCCGCGGCGGCTCCTCCACCATGCCGCACAAGCGCAACCCGGTGTCCTGCGCCGTCCTGCTCTCCACCGCCATCCGCGCGCCCGCCATGGTCGGCGGGCTGCTGGCGGCGCAGGTGCAGGAGCATGAACGCGGCCTCGGCGGCTGGCATGCCGAGTGGCAGGCGCTGCCCGACCTCTGCCGCCTCGTCGCCGGTGCCGCCCGTCATGCCCGCGAGACCATCGCCGGCCTGACCGTCGATGCCGAGCGCATGCGCGCCAACCTCGACCTCACCCGCGGCCTGATCCTGGCCGAAGCCGTCACCATGGCGCTGGGCGACCGCATGGGCCGGATGGCCGCCCATTCCCGCGTGGCCGAGGCCAGCCGCCGCGCCGCCGACACCGCCCGCCCGCTGCGTGACGTGCTGGCCGAGGATGCCGAAGTGATGCAGGCGCTGGGCGCCGACACCCTCGACCGCCTGTTCGACCCGCTGAACTACACCGGCTCCGCCTCCCACTTCATCGACCGCGTTCTGACACTCCACAGGCACCAACAGCGTCAGCAGAACTGACCGCTCCCAAGGAGGGACCCCCGAGATGGACACAGCCGTTCACGAGGCGGAGGGAGATTTCAGCCCCCGCGATTGGGCGCAACACCCGCCCTATCTGTCGCCGCTCTACAAATCGACGGTACTGCGCTCGCCTCGCAAGCCGCTGATCCCGATGAAGCAGTGCCTGTCGGTGCGCAGCGGTCCTGTGTTCGGTCATGACAGCGTCGATCCGCTCGACAACGACCTGACGAAGAACGGCCGCGTCAACGGCGAACCGATCGGCGAGCGCATGATCGTCACCGGCCGCGTGCTGGACGAGAGCGGCCGGCCGGTGCCGCACACGCTGCTGGAGATCTGGCAGGCCAACGCCTGCGGCCGCTACGTCCACCGCTGGGACCAGCATGATGCGCCGCTCGACCCCAACTTCTTCGGGGCCGGCCGCTGCATCACCGACGCCGAGGGCCGCTACCGCTTCACCACGATCAAGCCCGGCGCCTATCCCTGGGGCAACCACCACAATGCGTGGCGGCCGGCGCACATCCATTTCTCGCTGTTCGGGCCGTCCTTCCTGACCCGGCTGGTCACCCAGATGTATTTCCCCGGCGACCCGCTTCTGCTGCTCGACCCCATCTACAACGGGGTGCCGGAGGGCGCGCGCGAGCTGCTGATCTCCCGCTTCTCCATCGACGTGACCGAGCCGGTGTGGGCGCTCGGCTATGAATTCGACATCGTCCTGCGCGGACGCCAGGCCACGCCGATGGAGGGCTGATCCACATGAGCCAGATGCTGAAACAGACCCCGTCCCAAACCGTCGGCCCCTATTTCGCCTATGCCTGGACGCCGGAACTCTACGGCCGCCGCCCGCTGGCAACCAACCGGCTGGCCACCCGCGACATGCCCGGCGAGCACATCCGCATCGAAGGCGTGGTTTACGACGGCGAGGGTGCGCCGATCCGCGACTGCGTGGTGGAGATCTGGCAGGCCGGCGCCGACGGCAAACACGCCCCCGGTGCGGCAGGCTTCGGCCGCTGCGGCACCAACGACGCCGGTTATTATTTCTTCGACACGGTGAAGCCGGGCGCCTGCGACCCCGGCCATGCCCCGCACATCGCGGTGACGGTGTTCGCCCGCGGCATGCTGAGCCACGCCTTCACCCGCCTGCACTTCTCCGACGAGGTTGCGGCGAACGCCGCGGACCCGGTGCTGACGACCGTCCCCGCCGACCGCCGCGACACCCTGATCGCCCGGCGCGCCGAACTGCCGGGCGGCGTGGTCTACCGCTTCGACATCCGCCTGCAGGGCGCGGGAGAGACGGTGTTTTTTGATTGTTGAGGTGAACTCAGGCCGCCGGGTGCCCCCTCCCCATCCCTCCCCCACCTTCGGTGGGAGAGGGGGTAGGACGCTTGTCAGCGGGAGCTAATTGCCGAAGCGGCGGCAGTCCCCTCTCCCACCGAAGGTGGGGGAGGGTTAGGGAGGGGGCATCGTCAGCCGACACCCCACATCACCCCTCCCGGATCGTCGCCACGAAGCGCTGCACTTCAGTCCGCAGTTGCGCCGACTGGTGCGACAGCGTGTCGGCGGCGGCGCGGGCCTGGGAGGCCATGCTGCCGGTCTCGCTGGCGGCGCGGGTAACACCCTCGATGTTGGTCGACACCTCGCGGGTGCCGGCGGCGGCCTGCTGGACGTTGCGGCTGATCTCGCGGGTCGCCGCCCCCTGCTCCTCCGCCGCGGCGGCGACGGCGGTGACCGTCTCGCTGATGCCCAGGATGGTGCGGCCGATGGCCTGGATGGCGCCGACGGCGCTGCCGCTGACCGACTGGATCTCGGCGATCTGGGCGGCGATCTCCTCCGTCGCCTTGGCGGTCTGGCTGGCGAGGTTCTTCACCTCCTGCGCCACGACGGCGAAGCCCTTGCCGGCCTCGCCCGCACGCGCCGCCTCGATGGTGGCGTTCAGCGCCAGCAGGTTGGTCTGGCCGGCGATGGACTGGATCAGGTTCACCACGTCGCCGATCTTCTGCGCCGCTTCGGCCAAGCCGGCGACGGTGCCGTTGGTCTTCTCGACCTCGCCCACCGCGTCGTTCGCCATGCGCGACGAGGCGGCGATGCGCTGGTTGATCTCCTCGATGGAATGGGCCAGTTCCTCCGCCGCGGCGGCGACCGTCTGCACGTTGCTGCTGGCGACGTCGGCGGCGCTGGCGACGGCGGCGGCCTGGGCGTTGGTCTGCTCGGCGATGGCCGACAGCCCTTCTGAATCGGTGCGGATCAGTTCCGCCTGCTCGGTCACGCTGGCGACCACGCCGCCGACAGTGCCCTCGAACCGGTCGGCCATCCGGGCCAGTTCCTGCCTGCGCCGCTCGGCGGCCTGCGCCTCGTCCCGGCGGCGCTGCTCCTCCATCTCGGCGACGCGGCCGGCATTCTCCTTGAACAGCTGCAGCGCCTTGTTGATCGCCCCGATCTCGTCGGAGCGGTCGCGGTCGCGCACCTCCACGTCCTGCCGGCCGGCGGTCAGCGCCTCCACCGTCGCGATGATCCGGCGCAGCGGCGTGCCGACGATGGTCCGCGTCGACAGCCACAGCGCCAGCAGCAGCCCGGCGGTCAGCAGCACGGCGCCGACGGCGATGAAGCTGCGCAGTTCCTCCTTCGGCGCCTCGATCTGGTTCATCGGCAGATTGATCAGCACCGACCAGGGCGTGCCGGTGTCGCCAACGATGACCGGCCGGAACAGCTGCTTGACCTCGGTCTTCAGGCTGGCCGACATCGAGAAGTGGGCATAGGGCTTGCCGTCGCGGATGGCCGGCAACGCCTCCTTCAGCCGTTCGTTGGTCTGCAGGATCGACTTGCCCATATGGTCGGCGTTGCTGTAGCCGGCCCACAGCCCGCCGTTGGAGATCAGGAAGACCGACCCCGTCCCGAAGGGCTTCGCCGTCTTCAGCTCGTTCCAGATCTCGTCGGTGGCGATGTCGACGCCGGCGACACCGACGAACTTGCCGCCTTCCATGACCGGAACCACCAGCGACACCATCAGGACGGTCTTGCCGGCCACCGCATAGCTGTAGGGTTCGACGATCACCTCTTTGCCGGTACGCTTGGCCTGCTGGTAATAGAGGCCGTCGGGGCCGGGATCGTCATAGCCGGTCAGCGCCTCCAGCTGGACCTTGCCGCTGCCGCGGTTCCAATAGGGGATGAAGCGGCCGCTGGCGTCGCTGCCGGCGCTGTTGACGAAGTCGGAGTCCTTGCCGT
Source organism: Azospirillum oryzae (assembly GCF_008364795.1). GTDB lineage: Bacteria > Pseudomonadota > Alphaproteobacteria > Azospirillales > Azospirillaceae > Azospirillum > Azospirillum oryzae. The sequence continues at coordinate 192,797 of NZ_VTTM01000003.1, forward strand.
CCAGCGCGTTCGGCTCCATGCCGATCCACACGCCGATCAGGTTGGGATTGCTCTCCAGCAGGCTCTTCAGCCAGTCGTTCAGCTTGGCGCGGTCGGCGACGCCGTTGCGCTTCAGGCTCAGCAGGGTGGTCCGCATCAGGCGGCTGATGTTCATGGCGTCGTTCAGACGCCGCTCGACGGTTTCGGCATGGTATTTGCCGAGTTCGTCCCCGACCTTGAAGGACAAGGCATCGGTATCGGCCCCGCTCCTGGCGGAGATCACGACCGTGCCGACCCCCAGCCCGACCAGCAGAACCACGCCGATCGCCAACACCAGCTTGGTCACCAATGGCAATTTCTTGAACATCTACATTCCCCGCGACATACCCGGACAAGGGCCCGACACCCCGACCGACTGTCCCGCGGTTCCGTTAAATTCAAGTAAATTAATTGCTAATATATCTGTCATCCCAACAGATGGTGAGAACAACTCTCAAATGAATGACGATCAATCATACCCGGATCAACAATTCATACTTTGGGACTGGTCCGCGAATCTTTCGGGCACATACAACTTCCACTCCGCGTCCTCAAGGAAAAGGGGCGGACCGGTCGTCCCGGTCCGCCCCCTTCATACCGTCACGACAGGTCGCCCGTGATTACTTCCGGGCGGCGGTGATGGCGGCCTGCAGGTCCTTCAGCACCTCGGCACCGCCGTCGGCGGCGTACTTGTCGAAGGCGGGCTTGACCATCTCGCGCATGCGGTCCAGCTCGGCCGGGCTCAGCTCGTTGATCTGCATGCCCTTTTCCTTCAGGTAGGCCACGCTCTGGGCCGAGGCCTCGCGGCTGTCCTTGCGCTCGAAATCGCGCGAGGCGACGGCGGCCTCGTTCAGGATCTTCTTCTCGTCCGCCGACAGGCCGTCGTACCAGCGCTTGCTGGCCAGCACGATCCACGGGCTGTAGACGTGGCGGGAGATGGTCAGGTACTTCTGGACTTCATAGAACTTGGACGACTGGATGGTGGTGACCGGGTTCTCCTGGCCGTCGACCGTGCCGGTCTCCAGCGCGGTGAACAGTTCGGAGAAGGCCAGCGGCACCGCGTTGGCGCCGAAGCGGTTGAACATGTCGATGTAGACCGGGTTCTGCATCACGCGCAGCTTGATGCCGCCCATGTCCTCGACCTTGGTGATCGGCCGCTTGCTGTTGGTCAGGTTGCGGAAGCCGTTCTCCCAATAGACGAGCCCGACCAGCCCCTTGTCGTTCAGCGACTTCAGCAGCTTCTCGCCGAACGGGCCGTCCAGCACGGCGTCGGCTTCCCGTTCGTTGTTGAACAGGAAGGGCAGGTCAAAGGCGCCGAAATCCTTGACGATGCCGACCAGCGTGGCGGTGGAGCCGACCATCATCTCCTGCGCGCCGCCGATCAGGGCGTTCTGCATCTGGATGTCGCTGCCCAGGCTGGCGTCGCCGAAGCCCTTCATCTTGAACTTGCCGCCGCTGCGCTTGGACAGCTCCTCGGCGAAATACTTCACCGCCCGGCCCTGGTTGCTGTTCTCCGACAGGCCGTAGCCGAAGCGGATGATGCGGGTCTTCACGTCCTGGGCGGCAGCGGAGGTCGTGGCGGCGATCGGGGCGAGCAGCGCGGCGGCGATGCCGGTGGCGAGCAGCAGTTTGCGGAACATGGGTGTCGAACTCCCTTAACGTCTGGTGTTTCGTTCTGATTGGTCTTGGTAGGCGTCAGTGGAACAGGTGCAGCGGCATGGTGACGATCTCCGGCACGGCGATCAGCAGCCCGAGCAGCACGATGTAGGTCAAAAGGAAGGGCCAGATGCCCTTGGTGGCGCTTTCCAGCGAGATTCGGGCGACGCCGCACACCACGTTCAGCACCGTGCAGACCGGCGGATGGATCAGGCCCAGCGTTCCGACGAGAACGAACATCACGCCGAAATAGGCGGGGTCGATGCCGGCCTTGATCGCAAGAGGGGTCAGCACCGGCCCCAGCACCAGGATGGTCGGCGTCAGGTCCATCACCGTGCCGACGGCCAGCAGCAGGACGGCGATGGCCAGCATCAGCATCTTCGGATGGCTCATCAGCGGGGCCAGCAGCTCCGTCATCTGCTGCGGCAGGTCGGCCAGCGTCACCATGTAGGACGACACCAGCGCGGCGGCGCACAGGAACATCACGGTGCTGGTGGTGCGCGCCGCCTGGACCAGCAGCGGGACCAGCTGCGGCAGCGTGACCTGACGGTAGACGAACAGCGCGACGAACAGCGAATAGACGGCGGCGACCACCGCGGCCTCGGTCGGCGTGAAGATGCCGCCGCGCAGGCCGCCGATGATGATGACCGGCAGGGCCAGCGCCCAGACGCCGTCGCCCAGCGCCTTCAGCCGCTCCCGCCCGCTCGCCTTCGGCTGCAGCTTCACCGTCATGTCGCGGACGACGAACGTCCAGGCGCAGACCAGACCGATGCCCATCAGCAGGCCGGGCACGATGCCGGCCATGAACAGCGCGCTGATCGAGGTGTTGGTGGTCACGCCGAAGATGATGAAGGGCATGCTGGGCGGGATGATCGGGGCGATGATGCCGCCCGACGCGATCAGACCGGCGGAGCGCGGCACCGGATAGCCATGGTCGCGCATCATCGGGATCAGCAGGGTCGCCAGCGCGGCGGTGTCGGCGATGGCCGACCCCGACAGGCTGGCCAGCATCACCGAGGCGCCGATGGTGACATACCCCAGCCCGCCCTTGATGTGGCCGACCAGGCTGACCGCCAGATTGATGATGCGCTGCGAGATGCCGCCGGCATTCATCAGCTCGCCGGCCAGGATGAAGAAGGGCACCGCCATCAGCGGATAGTTGTCGGCGCCGCTCAGCATGTTCTGGGCGACCAGCTGGGCGTCGAAGAAGTCGAGGTGGACCATCAGCGCGACGCCGGTCAGCATCAGCGCGAAGGCGATGGGCATGCCGAGCAGCATGAAGCCGAACAGCGAGCCCAGGAAAATGGTGAGCGTCATGGCGGCGTCTCCGTCCGCAGGAAATCTATTGGTCTGGGCTCAATGCTTGGCGACGGCGGGGCTGCCGTGGCCGGCGGGTGCCGGCGGGGCAACCGCGGGGCCGTGCGATTCCGGATGGTCCAGGGTGGTGTCGGGGTCGCCGGGGACGCGGGCGCCCGGCTGGTTGGTGACGATCCGCACCAGATTCGCCAGCACGATCAGCGCCATGGCGATGGCCGGGAAGAAGCCCGCCGCCGCATAGAAGGCCATGGGGAAGCGCAGGACGGTGGAGAAGGTCTCCATCCCGATCAGCAGCTGAATCCAGCTTCCCTGCACGAACAGCCACAGGGCGTACAGCATCATCAGGTGCGCGATCACCGCGCAGGCCCGCCGGACCTTGGCCGGCAGGCGGCTCTGCACGATCTCCAGCCCCAGGTGCCGCTGGTGACGCAGCGCCACGGTGGCGCCCAGGAACACCAGCCAGACGAACATCAGCCGCGCGATCTCTTCCGCCGCGACGATGCCGCTGTTGAAGACATAGCGCAGGACGACGTTGCCGAAGACGAGACCGACCATGACCGCCAGCATCAGCGCCATGATCCATTCGGTGACCCGCTCCAGCAGATCAGCAACGCGCTTCATGCGTTCCTCCCAGCGGCGAGGCCGCTATTCTCCAGGCCAGCGGCGGAGCCGCTATTGTTCACTTTGGCGCCGCCGGTCAGGCGGGCATGCGCATCGGCGACGATGGCCTCGGCCGGCAGCGTCACCTCATAGGACAGCACCGGCTCGTCGGCCGCCGGCATCTCCAGGTCGGCGAACTGGCTGTCGACCAGGGCCATTGGCATGAAATGGGCGGTGCGCGCCCCCATGCGCGAGGCGATCAACGCCTTGTCGCCGTGCAGGTGCAGGAACACCACCCGTTTGCAGTCGCCGCGCAGCCGGTCGCGGTAGCGCCGCTTCAGCGCCGAACAGGCGACGACCAGCCCCCTGCCCTCGCGGTCGGCATCGGCGATGAAGCCGGCCAGCGTGCCCAGCCAGCCGTCGCGGTCGGCGTCGGTCAGCGGGATGCCGGCCGACATCTTCTCGATGTTGGCGGGCGGGTGGTGGGCGTCGCCCTCGATGAATTCATCGCCCAGGGCCAGGGCCAGGGCTTGGCCGACGCTGGACTTGCCGCAGCCGGCCACGCCCATCACCACGACGATCTGCGGCCCGGCGCCGGCCGACGGGGCGGCCGGCTGGTCGGGCTGAATGGCGGTCATGCCGGGGGACGGCGCGATGGAGGGACCGTTCATGAGGCTCATATTCCCGAATACCGGTGCGGGACGGCGTCCGCGACGGCAAGTCGCGGCGGGCCACGCACTGACAAGGTTATGTTAGCGCTATCATTCGCGGGTCACTGAGAGGTCCACGACCATGGAGGTCGGACTGCACGGATGACGCCGAGACGAGGTGCTGATACTGTTAGCGCTAACCTTGACGCGCGTAAAGAGTTTTGTTTGAGTTGCGGACAAACTGATCGGGGATGGCCGCGGGTTGCAGGCTTAAGCTCTGCGTGGCATGCGGCTGTTGCTGAGCATGATACACATCGGTGACTGGCGAGCCCGCGCGACCTTCCGTCGCGCCGGCCGGAATCAGAACGCCGGAACTGAAAGGACGAAGCCCTGTGACGACCCGTGGCGGTGATCGGCCAGCAACCCCGGCGGTCAAGACGCGCAAGCCGCGCTCCTCGCGCACCGGCCGCGCCACCATGGCGGACGTGGCGGAGCGGGTGGGCATCAGCGCCATCACCGTCTCGCGCGCCTTCAAGCGGCCGGAGCTGGTGGCGCCGGAGCTTCGCCAGCGCATCCTCGACACCGCGCAATCGATGGGCTACGTGCCGAACCAGGCCGCCAGCGCGCTCGCCTCGGCGCGCTCGATGACGGTGGCGGTTCTGATCCCGTCGATGACCAACATGGTCTTCGTCGAGACGCTGGCCGGCATCCACGACATGCTGCTGCCACGCGGCTATCGCGCCCTGATCGGCGTCACCCACTATTCCCCGGTGGAGGAGGAGCGGCTGATCCGCACCTATCTGCAGTTCCAGCCCGACGGCATCCTGCTGACCGGCACCGACCATACGGAGATCGCCCGCACCTACCTGTCGGCGCTCTCCAGCCCGACCGTCCACATGATGGAGCTGCTGGACGACCCCGACAGCCTCAGCGTCGGCTGTTCGCAGGAGGAGGGCGGCCGGCTGATGACCACCCACCTGCTGGAGCGCGGCTATCGCCGCATCGGCTTCGTCGCCGTGCAGCTCGACCCCCGCACGCTCGCCCGCCTAGACGGCTACCGCCACGCGCTGGAGGAGGCGGGGCTGTATGACGAAAAGCGCGTCTGGCGCCTGCCCGACCCGTCCTCCATCCATCTGGGCGCGGCGATGATCGACCGGCTGATGGCGGAGAACAGCGACTGCGACGCCGTCTTCTTCTGCAACGACGATCTGGCGCAGGGCGCCCTGTTCCAGTGCCAGCGCCGCGGCATCCGCGTGCCCGACCAGCTCGCCGTCGCCGGCTTCAACGATTTGCCGGCGTCGGCCTGGACCACGCCGACGCTGACCACCGTCGCCACGCCGCGCTACGCCATCGGCCGCCACGCCGCCGCCATGCTGCTCGACCTGATGGACGGCAAGGAGCCGCCGCAGCGCCGCCTCGACCTCGGCCTGACCTTCATCGCGCGGGAGAGCACGTGAGGGAGCACACCCCCTTCGCCCCGCCAATGATCCGGATCAACCGCGGCGCGTAAGGCCCGGCATGGCTGACGCGCAGGCTCGGCGTCGCTAAGCCGCGGGGCCGGGCGTAGACTGTGCGTATGCTGACGCTTCGACATCTGGCGATCGACACCGTCCGGGAGAACGTCGCCTTCCTCAACCGCCGCTGCACCCGCTACCATGTCGAGGATTTCCTCGGGCTGGGCCGGGTGGAGGTGCGGAACGACGGCCGTTCCCTGCTGGCGGTGCTGAACATCGTCGACGACCCCGCCATCGTCGCCCCCGACGAGATCGGCCTGTCCGACCCCGCCTTCGGCCAGCTCGGATTGGCGGCGGGCTCCGCCGTCCATCTCGTCCCCCCGACCCCGCCGGAAAGCTTCGAGCTGGTGCGCGCCAAGGTCGGCGGCGCCGCCCTGACCGACGAGCAGCTGGCCGCGATCATCCGCGACGTCACCGACCAGCGTTACTCCAAGATCGAGATCGCCGCCTTCCTGATCGCCTGCGCCAGCTTCATGACGACGGCCGAGGTGCTGGGCCTGACCCGCGCGATGATCGCCGCCGGCACCCGGCTGCACTGGGAAGGTCTCGGAACCATCGCCGACAAGCACTGCATCGGCGGCATTCCCGGCAACCGCACCTCGATGATCGTCGTGCCGATCGTCGCCGCCCACGGCCTGCCGATTCCGAAGACCTCGTCGCGCGCCATCACCTCGCCCGCCGGCACCGCCGACACCATGGAGGTGCTGGCCAATGTCGACGTGCCGATGGAGCGCATGCAGGCCCTGGTGCGGGAGGCCAAGGGCTGTCTGGTCTGGGGCGGCCATGTCCGGCTGTCGCCGGCCGACGACATCCTGATCTCGGTCGAACGGCCGCTGGCCATCGACACCCGCGAACAGCTGGTCGCCTCCATCCTGTCGAAGAAGGTGGCGGCCGGCTCCACCCATCTGCTGATCGACATCCCCGTCGGCCCCAGCGCCAAGATCCGCAGCGCCGGTGATGCGGTGCGCCTGCGCAAGCTGTTCGAGCATGTCGGCGACCGTCTCGGCCTGACGCTGGAGGTGGCAATCACCGACGGTTCGCAGCCGGTCGGGCGCGGCATCGGCCCGGTGCTGGAGGCGCGCGACGTGATGGCCGTCCTGCGCAACGACCCCGCCGGCCCCGCCGACCTGAAGGAGCGCGCCCTGCTGCTGGCCGGCCGCATCCTGGAATTCGACCCCGCGGTGCGCGGCGGCAGCGGCAACCGCCGGGCGCGGGACCTGCTGGAATCCGGCGCCGCCCTGGCCTCGATGGAACGGATCATCGCCCTGCAGGGTCCGCCGCCCGCCGTGGCGACCCTGGGCTCGCTGGTGGCGGAGATCGCGTCCCCCGCCGACGGCATCGTGTCGTCGCTCGATTGCTACCGCCTCGCCCGCATCGCGCGGCTGGCCGGCGCGCCGACCGACAAGGGCGCCGGCATCGACCTGCTGCGCAAGGTGGGCGACCCGGTGCGCCGGGGCGAACCGCTGTACCGCATCCACGCCAGCACAAACGCCGACTTCACCTTCGCCCAGGCCCATGCCGCCGACGACAATGGGGTGCGGGTGGTAGGGTGAACTGACAAGCCAAGGAGCCGACCAATGTCCCTGTCGCTGACCTTCCATGGTGCCGCCGGCACGGTGACCGGCTCCTGCTTCCGCCTGTCCACGCCGAACGGCGACGTGCTGATCGATTGCGGCATGTTCCAGGGCACCAAGACGATCCGGGAACTGAACTACCGCCCCTTTCCCTTCGACCCGTCCTCGATCGCCGCGGTCCTGCTGACCCATGCCCACATCGACCATTCCGGCCTGCTGCCGAAGCTGACCCGTCTCGGCTTCCGTGGCCGCATCCACGCCACCAGCGGTACGGTGGACCTTCTGGAATACATGCTGCCCGACAGCGGCTACATCCAGGAGGGCGAGGTGGAGCGGCTGAACCGCCGCAACCGCCAGCGCGGCCGTCCACCCGTCCAGGCGATCTACACCCAGGACGACGCCATCCGCAGCCTGCGCCGCCTCCGCCGCGTCGAGTACGACCGCTGGACCGAGATCCTGCCCGGCCTGCGCGCCCGCTTCTGGCAGGCCGGCCACATCCTGGGCTCCGCCTCCATCGAAATCGAAGCACTCGACGGCTTCGGGGGCGGCGCCGCCGAACCCACCCGCATCCTGTTCTCCGGCGATCTCGGCCCCGGCGGCAAGAGCTTCCACGCCGATGCCGAGGGGCCGGAACGGCCGGACTGGATGGTGCTGGAGACCACCTACGGCGACCGCGACCGCACCGACCTGGACGAGGCCGGACGGCAGGCGGTGCTGCGCGCCGAAGTGTCGACGGCTCTGGCCGCCGGGGGCGTCCTGCTGATCCCGGTCTTCGCGGTGGAGCGCACGCAGGAACTGCTCTACGACCTCGACTGCCTGTTCGACGGCGGCCAGCTGCCGGCGGTGGACGTCTTCCTCGATTCGCCGCTCGCCGACGCGGTGACCGGCGTCTTCCGCCGCCATCTCGACGATCTGGAGACAGACGGCGACCCCTTCACCCGCGCCAATTTCCACCATGTCCGCGGCGTGCCGGACAGCCAGCGCCTCAACAGCATCGCCGGCGGCGCCATCATCATGGCGGCCAGCGGCATGTGCGACGCCGGCCGCATCCGCCACCACCTGAAGAACCGCCTGTGGCGTCCGCAGGACACCGTCCTTCTGGTCGGCTATCAGGCCCCCGGCACGCTTGGCCGCCTGCTGCAGGAGGGCACCCCCCGCGTCCGTATCCATGGCGAGGAGATCGCGGTGAAGGCGAAGGTCCGCTCCATCGACGTCTATTCCGGCCATGCCGACCGTTCCACGCTGCTGGACTGGGTGGAGGCCCGCCACGGCGTCGGCCACGGCCTGTTCCTGGTCCATGGCGAGGAGCCCGCCCGCGCCTCCATCCGCCAGGCCCTGCTCGACAAGGGCTGGTCGGCGGAGCGCATCGCCCAGCCGGCGCTGGACGACCGCGTCGATCTCGCCGCGCCGCGCCCGCTGGTGCCGGCCGACCGTCACCCCCGCCTCGCCCCCGCCGATCTCGCCGCCGGTCTCGACTGGCACAACCATTATGCCGAGGCTCTGCTGGCGCTCCGCCGCACGCTCGACGCCGCCCCCGACGATGCGGCGCGCGAACGCATCCTGGCCGGCGTCATGGGCGCTCTCGACCCCAACGAGAAAGCCGGGAAAGGAACCCAGCCATGACCGTCAAGCGCATCCTCATCGCTCTGGTCCTGCTGGCGCTGCTCGGCGCCGGCGCAGCCTATGGCTGGCGGGCGATGCAGGGCAACCGGCTGCCCGCCGGCTTCGCCTCCGGCAATGGCCGGATCGAGGCGAACGAGATCGACATCGCCACCAAATACGCTGCCCGCGTCCTGACCATCCCGGTCGAGGAAGGCGATCTGGTGGAGGCCGGCGCCATCATCGCCACGCTCGACACCCGCGACCTCGAAGCGCAGCTCCGCTCCGCCGAGGCCCAGCTGCGCCAGGCCCGCCGCGCCCGCGACGAAGCCGTCGCCCTGGTCGCCCAGCGCGCCAGCGAGGCCGACTTCGCCGCCAAGGAGATGGAGCGGGCACTGGTCCTGTTCGGCAAGGGCCATGTCTCCGAACAGCGCGTCGATCAGGCCCGCAACAGCCGCCGCACCGCCGACGCCGCCCTCGACGCCGCCAAGAGCCATCTCGCCAGCGCCGACGAGGCGATCACCGCCGCGGCGGGCGATGCCGACCGCCTGACCACCCTGGTCGCCGACGGCGTTCTGAAGGCGCCGCGCAAGTCCCGCGTCCTCTACCGTCTGGCCGAACCCGGCGAGGTGCTGGCGGCGGGCGGCAAGGCGGCGACCTTGCTCGACCTGTCCAACGTCTACATGACCTTCTTCCTGCCGACCGACACGGCGGGAAACCTCGCGCTCGGCGCCGACGCCCGGATCCTGCTGGACGCCGTTCCCGACACCGCGATCCCCGCCGCCGTCACCTTCGTCGCCCCGCGCGCCCAGTTCACGCCCAAGCAGGTGGAGACCAAGTCCGAACGCGACCGCATGATGTTCCGCGTCAAGGCCCGCGTGCCGGAGGCGCTGGTGACCCGCTACATCGAGCGGGTGAAGACCGGCCTGACCGGCATGGCCTATGTGAAGCTGGACGACAAGGCGGTCTGGCCGGACTGGCTGGAATCGAAGCTGACGCGGGAAGATTCTCCCTCTTCCCCACCCGTATCCCCCTCTCCCCCCCGGGGAGAGGGCCGGGGTGAGGGGGGCGCACTGCGTGACTTCGCCGAGAATACGGCACGCTCCGCCCCCCAATCCACCCCACGCATCCCCCTCACCCTAACCCTCTCCCCGCCTTTCGGCGAAGCTCCGCTTCGCCTGTCGGCAACACAAGCGAAGCTTGTGTTGGGGGGGAGAGGGGAAGAAGCGCCGGATGTCCGATCATGACCCCCGCCCCCGCCGTCTCGCTGTCCGGCGTGCGACACCGCTATGGCGGGACGGTGGCGCTGGAGGATGCCTCCCTCGACATCCCCGCCGGGACCAGCGTCGCGGTGATCGGCCCGGACGGCGTCGGCAAATCGACCCTGCTCGGCCTGATCTCCACCGCCAAGAAAATCCAGCGGGGCAGCATCCGCGTCCTTGGCACCGACGTTTCCGACCGCCACGGCCGCGCCGCCCTCCAGCCGCGCATCGCCTACATGCCGCAGGGTCTCGGCCGCAACCTCTACGCCGAACTCAGCGTCGCCGAAAACCTCCAGTTCTTCGGCCGCCTCTTCGGCCTCGACGCCGCCGAACGCCGGCGCCGCATCGCCGACCTGCTGGAGTCCACCGGCCTCGCCCCTTTCCCCGACCGCCCGGCCGGCAAGCTGTCGGGCGGCATGAAGCAGAAGCTCGGCCTGTGCTGCGCCCTGCTGCACGACCCCGACCTGCTGATCCTCGACGAGCCGACGACTGGCGTCGATCCGCTCTCCCGCCGGCAGTTCTGGGACCTGATCGCCCGCATCCGCGCCGGCCGCGCCGGCATGACGGTGCTGGTCGCCACCTCCTATATGGACGAGGCGGAGCGCTTCGACCGGGTCGTCATGATGAATGGCGGCCGCCTGCTGGCCCACGACACCCCCGCCGCGGTGAAGGCGCAGACCGGGGCCGCCGATCTGGAGGAGGCCTTCGTCGCCCTGCTGCCGGAGGATGCCAAACGCGGCCACGAGCGCCTGACCGTCCCGCCCCGCCCGCCCGAGCCCGCCGGTGCGGCCCCCGCCATCGAGGCCATCGGCCTGACCCGCCGCTTCGGCGATTTCACTGCGGTGTCGGACATCAGCTTCCGCATCGGCCGCGGCGAGATCTTCGGCTTTCTGGGCTCCAACGGCTGCGGCAAGACCACCACGATGAAGATGCTGACCGGCCTGCTGCCGGCCAGCGCCGGCGAGGCGCGGCTGTTCGGCAAACCGGTGGACGCCACCGATCTGGAGAGCCGCCGCCGCGTCGGCTACATGGCGCAGGCCTTCTCGCTCTATGGCGAGCTGACGGTGCGCCAGAACCTCGACCTGCACGCCCGCCTGTTCGACCTGCCCGACGCCGAAACCCGGCTGGCGGCGCTGGTGGAGCGCTTCGGCCTGTCGCCTTACATCGACGCGGTGGCCGACCGCCTGCCCTTGGGCGTGCGGCAGCGGCTGTCGCTGGCCGTCGCCATCCTGCACGGTCCGGAGCTGCTGATCCTCGACGAGCCGACCTCCGGCGTCGACCCGGTGGCGCGCGACCAGTTCTGGCGCGACCTGATCGCGCTGTCGCGCGACCAGGGGGTGACGATCTTCGTCTCCACCCATTTCATGAACGAGGCGGCGCGCTGCGACCGGGTGGCCTTCATGAACGCCGGCCGCGTCATCGCCGCCGGCCCCCCCGACGAGCTGCGCCGCCAACAGCAGGCCGACAGCCTGGACGACGCCTTCATCGGATTTATGGAGTTGGCGGAGGGGGAGGAACCCGACGAAAATCGCCCTCTCCCGCCCCGGGAGAGGGAGGAGACCCACGAAGTGGGGAGGGTGAGGGGGAATGCGAGAATCCCGAACCGCACCGCTTCGTGCCCCACCCCTCACCCTTCCCATGCTCCGCATGGGCCCCTTCCCTCTCCCGGGACGGGAGAGGGAGTGTCCCCCCTCTCCCGCCGCCGCCTGCTCGCCTACGCATGGCGCGAAACCCTCGAACTGCGCCGCGACCCAGTCCGACTCACCGTCGCCCTGCTCGGCACGGTGCTGCTCATGCTGGTCTTCGGCTTCGGAATCACCATGGATGTGGAGAACCTGACCTTCGCCGTCCTCGACCACGACCGCTCGCCGGAAAGCCGCGCCTACATCGAGCAGTTCGACGGCTCGCGCAGCTTCCGCGCCACCCCGCCCGCCGTGGACGCCCGCGACCTCGCGCTGCGCCTGCAACGCGGCGAGGCGTCGCTGACCATCGAGATCCCCGAAGGCTTCGGCCGCGACCTCCGCCGTGGCCGCATCCCGGAGATCGCGGTGCGCATCGACGGCGCCATGCCCTTCCGGGCGGAGACCATCCAGGGCTACGTCTCCGGCCTGCACCAGCGCTTCATCCAGGATACCGCCCTCGCCGCCGGAGCCACCCTGCCCGCCGCGCCCGCCACCTTGGAGATGCGTTACCGGTACAACCAAGCCTTCCGCAGCCTGGACGCCATGGTCCCCGCCACCATCGGCCTGCTGCTGGTCTTCATCCCCGCCATCCTGGCCGCGCTGGGCGTGGTGCGCGAAAAGGAACTGGGCTCCATCACCAACCTCTACGTCACCCCGGTGACGCGGCTGGAGTTCCTGCTCGGCAAGCAACTGCCCTATATCGGGCTCGCCGCCTTCAACCTGCTGCTGATGGTCGCCATGGCCGTCACCCTGTTCGGCGTGCCGGTGAAGGGCAGCCTGATCGGGCTGCTGCTCGGCGGGCTGGTCTATGTGGTGGCGACCACGGCGCTGGGGCTGCTGATCTCCGTCTTCACCGCGACGCAGACGGCGGCGGTGTTCGGCACCGCCATCGTCACCATGCTGCCGGCCACCCAATTCTCCGGCATGTTGCAACCGGTGGCGACGCTGGAAGGCGGGGCGTGGCTGTTCGGCACGCTGTTCCCCACCACCCATTTCCTGAAGATCTCCGTCGGCGCCTTCACCAAGGGTTTGGCCTTCCCGGAGCTTCTCCCCTTCATCCTGGCGACCGCCGCCTTCGTGCCCGTCTTCCTGGCGCTGGGCGTCGCCTTCCTGCCGAAACAGGAGCGCTGAACCATGATGCGCTTCCTCCGAAACAGCCTGACATTGGCGCGCAAGGAGTGGATCAGCCTTCTGCGCGACGTCTTCATGCTGGGCTTCGTCGTCTATTCCTTCACCTTCTCCGTCTACAGCGAGGCGACCGGCATCTCGCATGACCTGCGCAACGCCGCCATCGCCATTGTGGACGAGGACCGCTCCACCCTGTCGCAGCGTCTGGTCTCCAGCTTTCACCAACCGGAGTTCCAGGCCCCGGTGATGATCGGCCATGCCGAGGTCGATCCGGCGATGGATTCCGCCCGCTACACCTTCGTGCTCGACATCCCGCCCGATTTCCAGGCCGACGTGCTGGCCGGACGCAGCCCGACGATCCAGCTGCTGATCGACGCCACCGCGATGATGCAGGCCGGCATCGGCGCCGGCACCATCGAGGGCATCGTCGATGACGAGGTCGGCCGCTTCGTCCGCCGCGAGGCCGAGGGGTCCGCCGCCCCGGTCAGCCTTCAAATCCGCGTCGCCTACAACGAGGCGCTCGACACCAAATGGTTCACCGGCACCATGGCGGTGGTCAGCAACGTCACCATGCTGGCGGTGCTGCTGGCCGGCGCCGCCCTGATCCGCGAGCGCGAGCACGGCACGCTGGAACATCTGCTGGTGATGCCGGTGCGCCCGGCCGAGATCATGGCCGCCAAGGTGCTGGCGAATGGTGCGGTGATCCTGGGCCTGACGCTGGTGGCGCTCTATGTGGTGCTGCGCGGCCTGCTGTCGGTGCCGCTGGCCGGCTCGGTCCCACTGTTTTTGGCCGGGACGGCGCTCTACCTGTTCTTCGCGACGGCGCTCGGCATCTTTCTCGGCACCGTGGCGCGCTCGATGCCGCAGCTGGGCTTGCTGTTCATCCTGATCGTGCTGCCGATGGACATGCTGTCCGGCGGCTTCACCCCGCTGGAAAGCGAACCGGAATGGCTGCAGATGGCGATGCAGCTGTCACCGTCCACCCATTTCGTCGCCTTCGCCCAGGCGATCCTGTTCCGCGGCGCCGGCTTCGACGTGGTGTGGCCGCGCTTCGCCGCGACCGCCGGCATCGGCGCGCTGTTCTTCGCCTGGAGTCTGGTGCGGTTCAGAAGACACTTGGCAAGTTTCAGGTGAGGGGGCGTTCGTCAGCCGAAGCCTGAACACCCCCCAAACCTCAGTGCCCAGCCCCGCCGCCTTCAAACGACGGCGCCGACAGCCCCGACGCCACCAGCTGCTCGATCAGCGCATTCTTCAGCCGCTCCAGCCCTTCCTGGCTGTAGGACTCGGCGCGGGCCACCAGCACGTCCTGGGTGTTGGACGCGCGCAGCAGCCACCAGCCGTCGTCGGTCGTCACGCGGACGCCGTCGATGTCGTTGACCTTGGCGCCCGACGCCTTGACGCGGCCCTTGACCTCCTCGACCACGGCGAACTTGCGTTCCTCGTCGATCTGGAAGCGGGTCTCCGGCGTGTTGACCATGTCCGGCAGGCCGTCGCGCAGGTCCGCCAGCGTGGTGTTCAGCTTGCTGACCAGCCCGGCGAGACGGACGCCGCAATAGAGCGCGTCGTCGAAGCCGTACCACTTGTCGGCGAAGAAGATGTGGCCCGACATCTCGCCGGCCAGCGGCGACCCGGTCTCCGCCATCTTGGCCTTCAGCAGCGAGTGGCCGGTCTTCCACATCAGCGGGTTGCCGCCATGCTTGGCGATCTCGTCGAACAGGGCCTGGCTGGCCTTGACGTCGGCGATGATGGTGGCGCCCGGATGGCTCTTCAGCACGTCGGCGGCGTAGAGCGCGACCAGCTGGTCGCCCCACACCACGCGGCCCTTGTGGTCGATGGCGCCGATGCGGTCGCCGTCGCCGTCGAAGCCGATGCCGATGTCGCAGCCATGCTCCGCCACCGCCTTCTTCAGGTCGACCAGATTGGCTTCGACCGTCGGGTCCGGGTGGTGGTTGGGGAAGTTGCCGTCGATGTCGTCGAACAGCAGGACATGCTTGCCCGGCAGCTTGGCGGTCAGGCGGCGCAGGATCTCGCCCGACGCGCCGTTGCCGGCGTCCCAGGCGATCTTCAGGTCGCGTGTGCCGTCATAGTCCTTCAGCAGGCGGGCGACATACTCGTCCTGGACGTCGATCTTCTCCGACGAGCCCTGGCCCTGCTCCCAGTCGGCCTTGGCCGCCATGGTGCCGAGTTCCAGGATCTGCTGGCCATAGACCGGGCCCTTGCCCAGCATCATCTTGATGCCGTTGTAGTCCGGCGGGTTGTGCGAGCCGGTGATCATGATGCCGGCCGCCGCGTCGCGGTCGCGGGTGGCGAAATACAGCATCGGCGTGGGGCCGAGCCCGATGCGCAGGACGTGCAGGCCGGTGGAAACCAGCCCGTCGACCAGCGCCTCCTCCAGTTCCGGCGAGGACAGACGGCCGTCGTAGCCGACGCAGACCGTCTTGCCGCCCTTGCGCACCACCACGGTGCCGAAGGAGCGGCCGACCGCGCGGGCGTCGGCGGGGGTCAGCGTCTTGCCGACGATGCCGCGGATGTCGTACTCGCGCAGCACCGTGGGGTGGAAGGTATGGGCTTCGCTCATCGTCTCGTTAGTCCTCTGTTGGACGCCGTCTCAGGACCGTTAGCCGCGGTCCATTCCACCCGCCGGCGCAGGCCGGCCGATGGAGCTGTAGGTGAAGCCGGCCTTCGCCATGTCCTCGGGGTTGTAGATGTTGCGCAGGTCGATCATCACCGGCCGCTTCAGCATCGACTTGACCCGACGCAGGTCGAGCGCGCGGAATTCGTTCCACTCCGTGAGAATAGCGACGCAATCGGCCCCTTCCAAGGTGCCGTAGGCGTCCTTGGCCCATTCCACGCCGGGAAGCAGCTTTTCGGCCTCGTGCATCGCCGCCGGATCGAAGGCGCGCACATGGGCGCCCGCCGCCTGCAGCGCCGGGACGATGTCCAGCGACGGGCTGTCGCGCATGTCGTCGGTGTTCGGCTTGAAGGCGACGCCCAGCACGGCGACGGTCTTGCCGTCCACCGACCCGCCGCAGGCGGCGATGATGCGCTCGGCCATCTGCTTCTTGCGCTTGTCGTTGATGTCCACCACCGTCTCGATGATGCGCAGCGGGCTGCCGACCTGCTGGGCGGTGCGCACCAGCGCCAGCGTGTCCTTCGGGAAGCAGGACCCGCCGTAGCCCGGACCGGGGTGCAGGAACTTCTTGCCGATGCGGCCGTCCAGCCCGATGCCGCGCGCCACGTCATGGACGTTGGCGCCGACCTTCTCGCACAGGTCGGCGATCTCGTTGATGAAGGTGATCTTGGCGGCCAGGAAGGTGTTGGCGGCGTATTTGGTCAGCTCCGCCGTCTCCAGCGAGGTCACCACGATCGGCGTCTCGATCAGGTAGAGCGGCCGGTAGAGCCGGCGCATGACGTCGCCCGCGCGGTCCGACGTGGCGCCGATGACGACGCGGTCGGGCCGCATGAAGTCGCCGATGGCGGAGCCTTCGCGCAGGAATTCCGGGTTGGAGGCGACGTCGAACTCGGCGTCGGGCCGCACCCGGCGGATGATCGCCTCGACCTCGCGGCCCGTCCCGACCGGCACGGTCGACTTGGTCACCACCACCGTGTAGTGGTCGAGATGCTGGGCGATCTCCTCCGCGGCGCCGAAGACATAGGACAGGTCGGCATGGCCGTCGCCGCGGCGCGACGGGGTGCCGACCGCGATGAACACGGCGTCGACGCCCTGCATCGCCTCCTTCAGATCCATGGTGAAGGACAGGCGGCCGGCGGCGACGTTGCGGGCGACCAGATCGTCCAGGCCGGGTTCATAGATCGGAATCTCGCCGCGCTTCAGCCGTTCGATCTTGCCGGCGTCCTTGTCGACGCAAGTGACGTGCACGCCGAACTCCGAAAAGCAGGCGCCGGAGACCAGGCCGACATAGCCCGTGCCGATCATCGCTATGCGCATCGCGTCCCCCTCATGTCCTTGAAAATAAGGAAACCTGTATGTCTCTGGGATGCCCTACCAAGGGGCGTTCCTCATGGCCGGTCTTTTCGATTGTCCGGCTCTTGTCATCGTCCAGCACTCAGGGGCGCAGCCCAAACGCACGCGCCCGCCGCCGTCCGGATCAGGGGACGGGGGCGGGCACGGCATCAGGGATGCAGCCCGTCGCTCAGCAATATTTGCGCAGCATCTCGCGCACCTTGTCGGCCATGTCCGGCCGGTTCAGCGCGTGGGCCAGCGTCGCCTCGATGAAGCCGACCTTGTCGCCGCAGTCGTAGCGGGTGCCTTCGAAGCGCAGGCCGTGGAACGGCTGGTTGCCGATCAACTTGGCCATGGCGTCGGTCAGCTGGATTTCGTTGCCGGTGCCGCGCTGCTGCTTTTCCAGATGGTCGAAGATTTCCGGCTGCAGGATGTAGCGGCCGATGATCGACAGCGTCGACGGCGCTTCTTCCGGCTTCGGCTTTTCGACGAGACCACGGACGGTGGCCAGACGGCCGTCGTCCTTCTCGACGTCCAGGATGCCGTAGCTGCTGGTGCGTTCGCGCGGCACGTCGACGACGGCGACGATGTTGCCGCCGACTTCCTCATAGGCCTCGACCATCTGCTTCAGGCAGGGGGTCTTGCCTTGGACGTAATCGTCGGGCAGCACGATGGCGAACGGGTCGTTGCCGATCAGGGCGCGGGCGCACCACACGGCATGGCCGAGGCCGAGCGGAACCTGCTGGCGGGTGTAGAAGCAGCGGCCGGGAGCGATCTCGCTGTGGCGGACCTCCTCCAGCGCGTCCAACTTGCCGCGCTCTTCAAGCGTGCGGTTCAGTTCGGTGTCGGCGTCGAAATGGTCTTCGATGGCGCGCTTGGAACGGCCGGTGACGAAAACGAAATCCTCGATGCCGGCGGCGCGCGCCTCTTCGACGGCATGCTGCAGCAGGGGGCGGTCGACCAGGGGCAGCATCTCTTTCGGGATGGCCTTGGTGGCGGGCAGGAAGCGCGTGCCGAGACCGGCGACCGGGAACACCACCTTGCGCACGGGTTTCCGCATTGGACGTCTCTTGTGGTTGAGGCGAAATCAATTCCATGGTCCCACGGGACCGCCCAACCGCAAGCGAAGCCTGCGGAAGCACGGGCCGTGGTCCCCGGCTTTCTGCCACGCCTTCCGCGACTGCGCAACAAACCTTCCGAGACCGGGCAAAAGGCTAGTCCCGGCGGCCGAAATCAAAAGAAAACCGGCCGAATGTCCTCGTACAAGCCGATCTTTATCCGCAAGGTCCGAAGTCGGCCCGGACCTTTCTCATAGGCAGTAACGCTTGGAAAAGCGCGGCAAACCACGGGCGCGACACCGTGCCGCTGGCAATCCGCCGCCATGGCTTCGCTTACGGACTTTCCGTATGACGCTCGATTGCGATTTCGTCGCGAATACTTGCGCAAGCGGCCCGCCGGCAGCCATGGTGCCGGCCATGATCTCCGACTCGCGTACCTCCATCTTGCCGCCCCCACCCTCGCCGCCTGCGCCCTCGCTGACCGCGGACCAGTTGCGCGCCCGCGTCCTGCATCGGGATACGGAGTGCTTCGTCATCGACAAGCCGGCCGGCCTTGCCGTCCACAAGGCGGGCCGCATCACCGACCATCTGGAACTGTACCTGCCCCATCTCGCCGAGGCGGACGGCAATGGCCCGATTGGCGATGGCCCGATTGGCGAGCCGCCGAAGCTTGCCCACCGGCTGGACCGCGATACCGCCGGCTGCCTGATCCTGGGCCGCACCCCCTGGGCGCTGAAGCGCTTCGGCCAGATGTTCGCCGCCGGCCATGTCGAGAAGACCTATTGGGCGGTGGCCGAGGGCGTCCCGGAGACAGATTCCGGCGTCATCGACCTGCCCCTGCTCAAGCGGATCGAACCCAAATCCTCGTTGGGGGCGTCGCGCTCCTCCTGGACGATCCTGCCCGATCCGGCCGGCCAACCGGCGGTCACCGAATACCGGGTCCTCGGCACCAGCGCCGACGGCCGCTCCTGGCTGGAGCTTCGCCCGCGCACCGGCCGCACCCACCAGATCCGCGTCCATTGCGCCGCCATCGGCTGCCCGCTGGTGGGGGAACCCTTCTACGGCCCCGAGCGCCGGCCGCCCGGCAACCTTCACCTGCTGGCCCGCTCCGTCGCCTTCCGCATGGCCTTCGAATATGACGCCGTCAGCGCCGTCGCCCCGGCGCCGGAGCATATGCGGGACGCGCTGTCGGCCTGCGGCTGGCAGGGGCAGTGAAAGGGCTTCCGCGCAAAAGGGGGCTGCCGGCCTGTTCGCCGCATCCCATTGTTAAGGGGGAAGGCCCCACAACCGACGGAGCGTACAGGATGGGACAGGCGGTCACCGACAACCGCGAGATGAACCGGTTCGAACTGGCGGTCGGCAGCCAGACGGTTTTCGCCGACTACCGCCGCAATGGCCGGACCCTGGTGATTTCCTATGTCGAGGCCCCGCCCTCGCTGCGCGGCACCGGCGCCGCCGGCCGCCTGATGGCGGGCGTGGTGGAAACCGCCCGCACCGAGGGGCTGAAGATCGTCCCGCTGTGCGGCTACGCCGCGATGTGGATCAGGCGCAACCGGCACGACGACCTGCTGGCGTGAGTGCGATCCAAAATTAGCTGGTCCTTGTTTCAATATGTAAACCGACGATCTACAGGCCGCTTGACCTCGCGGCTGTAAATCGATAGTTTACAGTCATGATCCGCAATATCCGGAACAAGGCGCTCAAACGCTATTTCGAGACAGGCAAGTCCGATAAGCTTCCCATTCAGGGTGCTGCGAACATTACCCGGCTCGGCCGTATCCTCGTGGCGCTTGACGCCGCGAGCAAGCCGGACGACCTGAACCTTCCAGGATTTCACTTCCATGGCCTGGAGGGTGAGGAACGCTGGTCGGTGCGGGTAACGGCGAATTACCGCATCACCTTCGCCTGGGAAGCACCGGATGCCATCGCGGTCGATCTGGAGGACTATCACTGATGACCGACACTCCTCTCAAGCGCGGCCTCCCCCCGCTCCATCCCGGCGCCCTGCTGCGCGAGGATATCCTGCCGTCGCTCGGCATCTCGGTGAGCAGCTTCGCCGCCCATCTCCGCGTGTCACGACAGATGCTCCACCGCATCCTCTCGGAAGAGGCCCCGGTGACACCGGCCATGGCTCTGCGCCTCGGCAAGCTCTGCGGAAACGGTCCCGAACTGTGGCTGAACCTGCAGGCCCGTTACGACCTCGATCGCTATGGCCGGGAACTTGCCAAGGAGTTGAACGAGATCCCGACCCTGAACGCGGCTTAGGGACAACACCTTTGGGGAGCGCCTGAAAGCCCTCACCCCAACTCGAAGCTCGTAACCCCGAACAGCCGCCCCAGATCCGTCACCGGCGCCGCCCCCAGATACATCCGCGCCGTCTCGAACTGTGGCGTCAACCCGAACTCCTGCGCCAGCCGCACCGCCTCCCCGTTCGGCTCCGGCACGTCGAGGAACACCGGCCCCGTTCCGGCCGCCCGTCCCAGCGCCAGCACCAGATCCCGCGCCACCGTCCCATCCGCCGCATAGAGCGGGCCGATCTTGAAGCCGCTGTGGCAAGGCCGGATCACCCCGAAACCGGTCACCGCGCCATCCCTAACCGCCGCCAGCGCCGTGGCGCCCGGCAGGGCGATCCAGTTGGCGAGGAATCCGGGACGCGGCGCCGGAAACAGCTCGGCGTCCAAGGCGGCCAGCCGGTCGAAGGGCACCGTCCGCGCGTCCACCAGACTGGTCTCGCCCGCCCCGCCCTTTGCCCCGCCGTCCGGCACGCTGCCGCCGAAGCGGATGTTCCGGTGGGACAGGGCGAAGCCAGATTTGCGATAGTTCTCCTGCTGGGCGACCACGCCGTCGAGGCCGACGGTGCAGCCCTCCAGATGGCGCAGCCCCGCCTGCCACAGCCGCCAGCCATAGCCCCGCCCGCGCATTTCCGGCCGGACGATGTAGAAGCCGAGGAAACCGAAATTCCCCGGATAGCGGACCACCGACAGCGAAGCCACCGGCCGGCCGTCCAGCAGCCCGACCAGAAAGCCCGCCGGATCGACGGCATGGAAGGCCCCGGCATCATGCAGGCCGGGGTTCCACCCCTCCGCCCGCGCCCAATCCACCGCCAGATCGAGGTCGGCCCGGCTCATCACCCGAACCTGATAGCCGTCCGTCTCCTGCGCCTGGGTACGTTCCATCGCCGCCTCCCTCGAACGAATGGAATAGAGCGTAACCGCCGGCCTCGCCGCAGGGCAATCCGATGCCGCATTTTCCACCCACCCTTTCCCCATCGCTCCGCACTTGTGATAGGAATACCATCCTGCCACCACCAGAAAGGGACCGCCATGCCCCGCCGGATGCCGCCCGCCCGATCTGCGTTCCCCACCAACGGCTTCACTCCCGATGAAACACTGGAACACCGCCCGGATTCCTGTTTCACGGTGTTCCAAACGTCTCATCCGGCGCCGTCCGCCGACCACCCCACCGCCGGATGAAACGATGGAACAGCCCCCCAAACCCTGTTCCACGCCGTTCCAAACCTCCTGCCCGGCGCCCCGCCGCCACGGACCGCGCGCCGTTGCTTTCGCGGCGGGAGTGCGGTTAAGTCCCCGCCGGTTTCCGCTGATCCGCGTCGAGTTCATGCCCGTCGAGTCCCTGGACGCCACCGCGTCGCGCCCCGTCCCCCCGTCTCCCGCCCCGCCCCCAACCGGCAGCGGGGTCGATGCCGCGTTGCGGGGTCTGGCCGGGGCCGCCGCCCTGGTGCTGGGGCCGCTGGCGGCGCTCGCCCCGCGCGGGCTGCCGGTCTGGGCCATCCTCATGCTTCTGCTGTCGCTGACCGGTTTGGCCCGCCGTGGGGCCTTCGGGCGCATGCTGCGGCTGACCCCGGCGGTGGCCGCGGTGGCGGCCTTCCTGCTGCTGGCCCTGATCTCCAGCCTGTGGAGCCCGTCGGACCGCGCGCTGGAGACGGTGCTGGAGATCGGCTACATCGCGCTCGGCGCGCTGGCCGGCGGCGCCTGGATCGCCGGGCTGCCGGCGGCCGACGCGCGGCGGCTGGGCGGGCTGTTCCTGGCCGGCGGGCTGGCCGGCGGACTGCTGTTCGCGGTGGAGGCGGCGCTGGACTTCCCGCTGAACCGCTGGTGGAACAGCGTGCCCGACGACCAGCTGCCCAACCTGCTGAACGGCAATGTGCCGAAACGGACGGCGGCGCTGCTCTGCCTGCTGGTCTGGCCGGCCGCCCTGGCGGTGGACCGCTTCGGACGCCGGATGCCGGCCCTGCTGGTGCCGGTGGGCTATGCGCTGGCCTGCCTGCCGCTGACCAGCCGCTCGGCCATGCTGGGCATCGCCGCCGGGCTGGTCACCTTGGCCGCCGCCCGCGCGTCAGCGCGCTGGACCCGCCGGCTGTTCGCCTCTGCGGTGACCGCCGCGTTCCTATTGGTGTTGCCGGCCGCCCTGCTGTTCTCCGGTCCGCTCGACCTCGACCATTCGCCGCTGCTGTTCCGTTCCGCCCAGCACCGGGTGGAGATCTGGGGCCATGCGGCGGACCGCGCGCTGCGCACGCCGGTGTTCGGCCAGGGGATCGACGCCTCGCGCTCCCTGCCGCCGGAAGGGGCGGTGTCGGACTTCTCGCCGATCGGCGACAGCCTGCTGCCGCTGCATCCCCACAACGCCTTCCTTCAGGTCTGGCTGGAGACCGGCGCGGTCGGGGCGGCACTGGCCTTGGCCGTGATGCTGCTGCTGCTGGCCGCCACCGCCCGGCTGGAGCGGCGTGACCAGCCCTTCGCGCTCGCCCTGTTCGCCACGGCGATGGCGATGGGCAGCACCGCCTACGGCATCTGGCAGCCCTGGTGGATGGCAGGATTCCTTTCCGCCGCGCTGATGTTGCGGCTGGCAACCCGTATCGGGGCCCGTATCGGGGACAAGACACGATGAGCAAGCGCCCGCTCCGCATCCTGGTCATCAAGCTGGGCGCCTTCGGCGACTTCTTCCTGGCCCAGACGACCTTCGCCGCCATCCGCCGCCACCATGCCGGCGACCGGGTGACGCTGCTGACCCTGCCGTCCCTCGCCCCGCTCGCCCGCATGAGCGGCCTGTTCGACGAGGTGCTGGAGGACCCGCGCGAGCGTTCGCTGTCGGCCTATCTGGCGATCCGCCGGACCTTGCGCGCCCACCGCTTCGACCGCGTCTATGACCTCCAGGCGCAGACGCGCACCGACCTGTACCACCGGCTGCTGTTCCCCGGCCCCTGGCCGGAATGGTCGGGCACCGCCCATGGCGCCTCCCATCCCGACCGCTACGAGGGGCGGCGCAAGGTGCCGGTGCGCGACCGCTATGTCCGCCAGCTCGCCCCCTTCGGCATCGTGCCGGACGAGACGCCCGACCTGTCCTGGCTCGACGCCGACATCGCCAAGTTCAACCTGCCGGAACGCTTCGCCCTGCTGGTCCCCGGCTCCTCCCCCGGACGGCCGGACAAGCGCTGGCCGGTCCGCCGCTATGCCGAGGTGGCGGCGGCGCTGGCCGGACGCGGCATCATTCCGGTGGTGATCGGCACGGGAATCGAGAGCGACCTCGCCCGCGGCATCGCCGAGTATTGCCCGCAGGCTGTCGATCTCACCGACCGCACCAGCGTGCCGGAACTGGGCGGGCTGGCGCGCCGGGCCTGGGGGGCGGTCGGCAACGACACTGGCCCGACCCACCTGATCGCCGCGGTCGGCTGCCCCACCGTGGTGGTGTTCTCCGACGCCTCCGACCCGATCCACAGCACCGGCCCGCGGGTGCTGATCCACCACCGCCCCGACTTCGCCGACATCGACAGCGCCGGCGTGGTCGAGGCGCTGGACCGCGCGCGGAACTTGGGAGTCCCCTAACGGCAGAAGGGGCCTAATGACAGAAGGGAAACGGCGCCACCTTGGGCATGTAGATCGGGATCCACTCGCAATGGGTTGCCGGGTTCGGCAGCTTCCGGGTCTCGATGATCGGCCAGGCATGGGCTACGATCACCACCAGCGCCACTCCGCCCAGGATCCAGCGCCGCGGCTTGGTCCGCTCCAGCAGCCCCGGCATTCGCGCCAGCACCCAGGCGGCGGACAGGATCGCCAGCGGGTCGGTGTAGGCGGCATAGGCGCGCTGGAATCCGCGCAGCGAGAACAGCGCCTCCAGCCCCCAGGCGACCAGCAGCAGGAACAGCGCCTGCACCGCGGCCAGCTTTTCCCCCCGCCGCCACAGCACCACGGCCCCGGCGATGGCGAACCACTCCACGATGATGGTCTGCGGGATGTTGTCGGGGTGCAGGACGATGGTGCGGATCGCCAGCGTGCGGCCGATGCCGGCCAGCAGAAGCGCCAGCGTCCCCTGCCCCACCACGTTGCCCTGTCCCTGAAGCTCCGCCCCGTGCCGCCAGGAGGAGAAGACGAACATGTGCTCGACGAAGTTCGCAACGGCGATGGCGTTCTGCTCGTTCCAGCGGATGTCGAGCGCCAGCAGCCCGACCGCCAGCCCCAGCAGCACCGCCGCCGCCCCGGCCACCGCGCGGACCGGGGGCACCCGATGCACCACCGCATGGACCAGGATGCCGACCAGCACCCAGCCGGCGACGATGCTCTGGTACCCGCCGCCCGACAGCCCGCCGCCAACGGGAGTGTAGGGATAGACCGCGCGTCCCCAGCCGGCCAACCCCGCCTGGATCAGCCCGAAGGCCGGCACCGCCGCCGCTGCCGCCAGCAGCCCGACCACGGCCGCCGTGCCCCAGGCCGGTCCCGGAGCGGTTTCCGGCTCCGCCCGTCGCCCGAACAGGATCGCCGCCACCGGCAGCCCCATCGCCAGGAACACCGCCTGCACCTTGGTCACCATGGCCAGCCCGACCAGCAGCCCGCCCAACGCCAGTTGCAGCAGCGACGCGCCGCCGCACGGTCTGCCCTCCGCCGGCCGCACCGCCCGCAGGACCAGCAGCAGCCCCAGCACGACGAAGCCGGCCGACAGCAGGTCGGTGCGCATCTGCCGCCCCTGCGCCGTCAGCCCGACGCCGAAGGCCAGCAGCACCCCGGCCAGCAGCGCCACCCGCCGGTCGCCCAGCAGCCCGCGCAGCAGCGTGGCATAGCTGACGGCGAAGGCGGCGGTCAGCAGGATCGACAGCGCCCGCCCGGCCTGGACCAGCGACTGCCAGACCGCCTGCGTCGCCGCCACGTCGCTGCCCGGCGGCAAGGCCGAGAGGGTGGCGACCGGCAGCAGCCCGACCGCATGCAGAAGCCGGTACCAGACGTCGATCACCAGGAAATAGCCGTAGCCGGGGTGGTCGAAATACTCCTGCGGCAGCCCGTCGCCGAACAGCAGCCCATGATAGGCCAGCACCAGATCCTGGTCCGAATGCACCCAGTAAGGCAGCCGGAACCCAACCAACAGGACCGACAGCGCCATCGCCGCGGCCAGCCCCAGACACAGCAGCCACCAGGGCGCCGCCACGACACGGTCGAGCAGGGAGGGACGGGCGATGGAAGGTGCAGGCGTCATGATGGGCTGCGCTCACGGTTCAGGTCGGCGGGCGCCTTGTGGCACGGAAATGAACGATTGGGAACCAGTGCGATCCTGCGGTGTTGCCCTCATGAAACGGCGGAGTCGGGAGTCTCCGTCTCTTTCGTGGTGCCTCTCACGAGTGGCTTTGCAACGTTGGCGGGGCACTGCCACAAAATACGGTATGGCAGCCGCGCCGCGCAGACAATTGCCGGACAGACACATGGGGGACTCGATGGCCGATACCGACGACATCCTGGAGCGTATCCGACGCCGCGCCCACGAGTTGTGGGAGAGCGAGGGCCGCCCGCACGGCCGCGATTCCGACCATTGGACCCAGGCGGAAGCGGAAATTCGCGGCGCCGGCGCGCTGGAGCCGACGGAAAAGGCCGCCGGATCGCGCAAGAAGCCTCCCATCTCCAAGGCCACCTCCAAGGCCGCCGGCAAGAGCACCCGCGCCGCCGCCGAATCCCTGTCCGAAGTCGCGAGCGCCCCGGCGGATGGCGCCAAATCCACCCCCGCCAAGCCCGCGAAGACTAAGCCTGCCATGGCCAAGCCGAAGGCCGAGGATGCCCCCAAGCCGGCAGCCGGAAAGACCACCGCCAAGGCGACCCCCGCCAAGTCTCCGCGCAGCCCGAAAAAGGACGGCGGCAAGAGCGCCTCTGCCGACTGACCCCAGTCCGCTCTTCCCTCCACCGGCGGAACCCTGCGGCCCCGGAGCCGGTTGTCAGGTCGATCCTGCAATCTTCTCCGGAGGACCTGTCATGGCCGGCACGCCGTCGATGGACGACTGCATCCGCAACTGCACCGACTGCCACACGATCTGCCTGGAAACCGTCGCACATTGCCTGACCAAGGGCGGTGCGCATGCGGAGGCCGGGCATATCCGTCTGCTGCTGGACTGCGTCGACATCTGCCGCACCAGCGCGGATTTCATGACCCGCGGCTCCCGCTTCCACCACCTCACCTGCGGTGCCTGCGCCGAGATCTGCGCCGCCTGTGCCGACGACTGCGACCGCATGACCGACGACTCCATGATGAAGCGGTGCGCCGAGATGTGCCGCCGCTGCGCCGAAAGCTGCCGCTCGATGTCGAGCATGGCCGCCTGAGCGTACGGCCTACTCCATCACCGCCGTGTCCTCCGGCGCCGGAGCCCCGGCCTTCGGCCGCCGGAGCAGCAGCAGCATCGGGATCACCAGCAGCGCGACGTACATCATCAGCTTGAAATCGTCGATGTAGGCGATCATCGCCGCCTGCTGCGTGACCTGGGCGTTCAGCATCGCCAGCGCCTGGGGCGAGGCGGTGACCTGCTCCGTCATCGCCTGGGAGAACGGCGTCAGATGCGCGGCCAGGCTGGCATGATTGACCTGGGTGTTCTGCGACAACAGGGTCATCACCACCGAGATTCCGACGCTGCTGCCCAGGTTGCGGACCAGGCTGAACAGGCTGGCGGCGTCGGTGCGCAGCCGCGGCTCCAGCGTGGCGAAGGCAATGGTGCTGAGCGGCACGAAGACCAGCCCCAAACCCAGCCCCTGCACCACGCCGCTGACGATGATCGGCTCACGGTCCATCACGATGGTGAAGCCGGTCATGTACCACAGCGACCAGCTGGTCAGCAGCACGCCGGCCAGGATCAGCAACCGCGCGTCCACCCTGCGCACAAGCCGTCCGACCGCCAGCATCGAGATCATCGTGCCGACGCCGCGCGGCGCCAGCACCAGCCCGGTGGTGACCGTCGGGTAGCCCAGCAGGTTCTGCAGCATCGGCGGCAGCAGCGCCATGGTCGCCAGCAGGATCACGCCGATCACGAAGATCAGGATCAGGCCGGTGACGAAGTTGCGGTCGCGCAGCAGCGCCGGGTCGATGAAGGGCTCGGTCTTCGTGTTGCCGTGGGCGGTGGCGATGTGGACGGCGAAGATCCAGAAGGCGCAGGCAGCCAGCGCCGTCTCGATCCAGATTTCGGTCGCGCCGAACCAGTCCAGCTGCTCGCCGCGGTCCAGCAGCATCTGGAAGGCGCCGACCGCCAGTCCCAGCATGGCGAAGCCGAAGAAGTCGAAGCCGCGCTGCCGGCCCTTGGTCTCGTGCAGGAAGACCAGCATGCCGAAGAAGGCGAGCAGCCCGACCGGCAGGTTGATGTAGAAGACCCAGCGCCAGCTGAAGCTGTCGGTCAGCCAGCCGCCCAACGTCGGCCCGGCGATGGGACCGACCATGATGCCGGCGCCCCACAGCGCCATCGCCTGCCCGTGCCGCTCCTTGGGGTTGATGTCCAGCAGCACCGACTGCGACAGCGGCACCAGCGCCGCGCCGAAGATACCCTGCACCAGCCGGAAGGCCACCATCTGCGTCAGGCTGCCCGCCAGCCCGCACAGCACCGACGCGGCGGTGAAACCCGCCACCGCGATCAGGAACAGCCGCTTGCGCCCGAACCGGTCGGCCATCCAGCCGGTGGCCGGCGTCGCGATGGCCGCCGCCACGATATAGGAGGTCAGCACCCAGGTGATGGTGTCCTGCGCCGCCCCCAGACTGCCCTGCATGCTGGGCAAGGCGACGTTGGCGATGGTGGTGTCCAGCACCTGCATGATGGTGGCGAGCATGATCGACACGGTGATCATGCCGCGATGCTTCACCTCATGCGGGGCGGCAGGGGATTGGCTGGCGGCCATGGAATGCCTGCGGATGATTGTCGGTTGGTGGGGGCCGAAGGCCTTACCGGATCGCCGCGACCGCGCTGCCGATCACGCCGGGCAGCGGCCGGCTGTAATGGGTGTCGACCTCCACCTCGGCGCTCAGGCCGGTGCGGAGCGGCACGGCTGCGGCCCCCGACTGATCGCCGTCCGTCCCGTCGATGCGCAGGCGGACCGGTACCCTCTGCACCACCTTCACCCAATTGCCGGTGGCGTTCTGGGCGGGCAGGACCGAGAACTCCGATCCGGTACCGGCACCGATGCTCTCGACATGGGCAGTCAGGGTGCGTCCGGAATAGGCGTCGAGCACCACGGTCGCGGTCTGGCCGACCGCCATATGGGTCAGATCGGTTTCCTTGAAGTTCGCCTCGACCCAGCTCGACCCGCTCATCACCAGACTGACCGCCGACAGCCCGACCGAGGCATATTGCCCGACCAGCAGCCGGTCGGTCTGGCTGACCACGCCGTCGGCCGGCGCCGTCACCACGGCATGGTCGAGGTCGCGCTGCGCCGTGGCCTTCTTCGCCAGCGCCTCCAGCACCATCGGATGGCGGTCGGTGGGGATGTCGGGATCGCCGCCCAGCGCGGCACGGGCGCTGACCACCGCCTGCTTCTCCGTGTTCAGGTCCTGCTGCGCCGCCATCAGGTCGTGGCGCACGGAATCATAGGTCGCGCGTGCGGCGACGCCGGTCTTCAGCAGGTCCTGCTGGCGCTGGAACTCGCGCTGCTCGAAGGCGACCTTCTCCTCCGCCGCGGCTTGCTTGGCCTGCGCCTCGCCCAGGTCTGCGCGCAACTGCTCCACCTTCAGCCGGGCCGACGCCAGCGCGGCGTCCGCCTGCTGAAGCGCCAGCCGGTATGGCTCGTCATCGATGCGGAACAGCAGGTCGCCGCGATGGACCGGCTGGTTCTCGTGCACCGCCACCTCGACGATGCGGCCGGAAACATCCGGGCTGATCGTCACCTTGTCCTGCTGGACATAGGCGTTGTCGGTCGAGACGTAGCGTCCGCCGACGACATACTCATAGCCGCCGCCGACCGCCACCAGCAACGGCAAGGCGGCCATCAGCAGCCAGCGGCGCCAGCGCGTCCGGCGAACGGGCTTGGCGGCAGGACGGGTTTCGGTATCGCGGTCGGTCACGGCGGTCATAGCGGTCGGGTCCCGAAGGAAAAAACGGAAAGCGTCAGGCCTTGGCGGCGATTTTCTCGGCAGCCGTCTTCTCGGCCGGTTCAGCCCGGCGGTCGGACAGGTTGGCGCGCATGTGGGCCAGCATCTCGACCAGCTTGGCCTCGGCATCGGACGGCAGACCGGCCAGCGCCTCCGCATAGATCCCGGTGGCGAGCGCCCGGCCCTGCTCCAGCACCGCATGCGCTTTCGGCGTCAGGTGCGGCAGGCGGGCACGCCGGTCGGTGGGGTCGGCACGACGCTCGATCCAGCCGCCCTCCTCCATGCGGTCGATCTGCCGGCAGAGCGTAATCGGTTCGATTTCCAGCAGATCGGCCAGAGCCGCCTGCTTGATCCCCTCGTTCCGCGCCAGCGTGGCGATCACCGACCATTGCGCGCGGGTCAGGCCGAGATGGCGGGCGCGCTGGTCGAAACGGACACGCATCATGCGCGCCGTATCGGTCAGGACTGCACCCAAGCTCATCGAATGGGGGCTTGCAGAGCGGGAATCGGCGGCGGAGGACATCGGCATATCATAAGCTTGCTTATCGGTTTCGATGAATTAATAAGCCTGCTTATCATCGGCAATCCTCGCGGCGTGCATGGCAGGGCCTCGCCGGCGTCGCGCCTCAGGCATGTGAGACAGGATCGCGCCTCTGGCGCGCGCGACAGGAGATTGCTAAGGTGCCCACCCGTTTCGTTCCATTCCTTTCGCCAACTCGCCCGAATCGACCAGCTGAGGACCGATCCATGCCGCACTACCGTTCCCGCACCTCCACCCACGGCCGCAACATGGCGGGCGCGCGCGGCCTGTGGCGGGCGACCGGCATGAAGGACGGCGATTTCGGCAAGCCGATCATCGCCATCGCCAATTCCTTCACCCAGTTCGTACCCGGACACGTCCACCTGAAGGATCTGGGCCAGCTGGTCGCCCGCGAGATCGAGAAGGCCGGCGGCGTGGCGAAGGAGTTCAACACCATCGCGGTGGATGACGGCATCGCCATGGGCCATGGCGGCATGCTGTACAGCCTGCCCTCGCGCGAGCTGATCGCCGACGCGGTGGAGTACATGGCGAACGCGCACTGCGCCGACGCGCTGGTCTGCATCTCCAACTGCGACAAGATCACGCCCGGCATGCTGATGGCCGCGATGCGCCTGAACATCCCGGCGGTCTTCGTCTCCGGCGGCCCGATGGAGGCCGGCAAGGTCAAGTGGCGCGGCAAGGTCAAGTCGGTCGACCTGATCGACGCCATGGTCGCCGCCGCCGACCCGACCGTCTCCGATGAAGAGGCGGCGGAGATGGAGCGCGGATCCTGCCCGACCTGCGGTTCCTGCTCCGGCATGTTCACCGCCAACTCGATGAACTGCCTGACCGAGGCGCTGGGCCTGTCGCTGCCCGGCAACGGCACCATCCTGGCGACCCACGCCGACCGCAAGGAACTGTTCCTCGCCGCCGGCCGCCTCGCCGTCGATCTCTGCCGCCGCTGGTATCAGGAGGAGGACGCCACCGCCCTGCCGCGCGGGATCGCCAGCAAGGCGGCGTTCGAGAATGCGATGACGCTCGACATCGCCATGGGCGGCTCGACCAACACCGTCCTGCACATCCTGGCCGCGGCGCAGGAAGGCGGCATCGACTTCACGATGGCCGACATCGACCGGCTGTCGCGCCACGTCCCCAACGTCTGCAAGGTCGCCCCGGCGGTGGCCGACGTCCATATCGAGGACGTGCACCGTGCCGGCGGCATCTTCGGCATCCTGGGCGAACTGGACCGCGCCGGCCTGTTGAACCGCGAAGCCCCCACCGTCCATGCTCCGACGCTGGGTGACGCGCTGGACCGTTGGGACGTGATGCGCACACAGGACCAGTCCGTCCACACCCTGTACCGGGCCGCCCCCGGCGGCATCCCGACCGTCGTGCCCTTCAGCCAGGAGCGCCGCTGGCCGGAGCTGGACCTCGACCGAGAGAAGGGCGTGATCCGCAAGGCCGAGAACGCCTTCAGCCAGGATGGCGGCCTCGCCGTGCTGTATGGCAACATCGCTGAGAACGGTTGCATCGTGAAGACGGCGGGCGTCGATGCCTCCAACCTCGTCTTCGCCGGGCCGGCCCGCGTGTTCGAGAGCCAGGACGACGCCGTCGCCGGCATTCTGGGCGACGTGGTCAAGGCGGGCGAGGTGGTGGTCATCCGCTACGAGGGTCCGCGCGGCGGCCCCGGCATGCAGGAAATGCTGTACCCGACCAGCTACCTGAAGTCGAAGGGGCTAGGCAAGGCCTGCGCACTGGTCACCGACGGCCGTTTCTCCGGCGGCACGTCGGGGCTTTCGATCGGCCATGTCTCGCCGGAAGCGGCGCAGGGCGGCGCCATCGGACTGGTGCAGGACGGCGACCGCATCGAGATCGACATCCCCAACCGCATCATCCGCCTCGCCGTCGATGACCAGGAGATGCAGCGCCGCCGCGATGCGATGAACGCCAAGGGTGTCGACGCCTGGAAGCCGGCCAGCCGCGACCGCGTGGTTTCCCCGGCGCTCCGCGCCTATGCCGCCTTGACGACCAGTGCCGACCGAGGCGCCGTGCGCGACGTGTCCCAGGTGGAGAATATCGCCGTCCGCCGCTGAGCCAGGTTGCCCCTGGCCAGCGTCAACCGCGGCCGAGTCCGGCACAGCGGATATTCATCACAAGTAACAATCAAGGCGCCGCGCAAGTCGCGGCGCTTTCTTTTTGCCCCGAATTACATACACCGATATGTTGGCTTCCGCCTGCGCGAAAATCTTAGGGCGATACATCGCTCGGATGTTCGCAAAATTCGAATTGCATGCTCTAATATGCCAACGCGAATTCCGCAAAGGGGGCGGACATGGCGGACACCATGTTGGGCACAGCGACGGACGAAGGCCGTCCTTGGCAGGAGGCATCACGCCTGCCGGGCGACAAGCCGCGCGAGCGCAAGGTGGTAACGGCGATGTTCGTCGACATCGTCCGCTCCTCCGCCATCGTGGCCGGTAGGGATCCGGAGGATGCGGACGACCTGCTCCTCTCCATTCTGGATCGCGTGACGGAGGCGGTGCCGCGTTTCGAAGGCACGGTGACGCAGATGCTGGGCGATGGTTTCCTGGCGACCTTCGGCGCCCCCGGCGCCAAGGAGGACCACGCCCTGCGCGCCTGCCTGGCTGCCCAGGACATCCTCAGCGCCACCCGTGATGAACATGGAAAGCCGCTTTTCCAGATCCGCATCGGCATCAGTTCCGGCGACGCCGTGACCCATGTGGTGACCAACGGCCTGTGGACCGACTATCGTGCCGTCGGTGAATGCGTGCACATGGCCGCCAAGCTGCAGCAGCGCGCCGCCCCCGACACCGCTCAGCTCAGCCGCGACACGCTAGACCTGATCCCGGTCGGCGTGACGGCGCGCCCGATGGGAAGCCTGCGTTTGTCCGACGAGGTGGAGCCGATGCCGGCCTTCCTGCTCGACGGAGCCCGCGCCGTTCGCCGCACCGCCACCGACCTGCTGTCCGCAACCGATGCCCCCTATGTCGGCCGCGAGCAGGAGGTGGCAACACTGTTCGCCATCACCGATTCGGTGGAGGCCGGGGCGTCGGCTCAGCTCCTGCTGCAGGGGGATGCCGGAATCGGCAAATCGCGGCTGGTGGGAGAGTTTCTGCGCGATCCGCGCAGCCGGCGCTGGACCCTTCTGCAATGGCCGCAGATGCCGATCCGCCGGCTGGCCGATCCCGACGACCTCGAAGCGGTGGCGCTGAGCCTGGCGGAGCAGGTGGCCGGCCGCGCCAGCGAGGAGGGTGTCGGCTGGGTTTGCGAGGCCGCGGGCCGCCGGTCCGGTTCGCTGGCGGGCGACGCCGTGCGGACGCTGTTCGGCCTGCCGGGGCTGGACCCGCTGTGGAGCGGACTTGACGCAGCGCAGCGTCTGTCGCTGGGCATCGAAGGTCTGGTGGGGGCGACGCTTGAACTGGCGGCTCCGGTCCCAATGCATGATGGCGCCGAGACCGATGGCGAGGGGATCGTGGGCCGGCCGCTGCTGGTCCTGGTGGAGGATGCGCATTGGGCGCGGCCGGTGATGGTGCGGCTGCTGGATCGGTTGGCGGAGGCGCTGCCGGGGTCCGGGTCGCGCCTGCTGCTGCTCGCCACCCGGCGACCGCCGCCGCTTGGACCGGAATCTCGGGAGCAGGGCTGGAACGGCCGGCCGGGCGGACGGCGCATGGAATTGGGCATGCTGTCGCCAGATCAGGTGCAGAGTTTCCTGGCCCATTGGCTGGGGCCGGACTGGTCGCTGGTGGAGTTGAAGGTCCAGGTCGCCACCCGCTGCCAGGGCGTTCCGCTTTATCTGGAAGAGGTTCTGCGCACGCTGGAGGCATCCAACGCCATTGAAGGTTCGCCGGGTTCCTACCGGCTGATCGACCCGCTGGTGGTCGACAAGCTGCCGCGCACGCTGCACGCGCTGCTGGGCGAGCGCATGGACCTGATGACGCTGGAGCGACGCCGGCTGCTGATGAACGCCGCCGTGATCGGCAACACCTTCGACGTCGGGCTGCTGCATGCGCTGACCCCTCTGTCGATGCCGATCCTGTCCGATACTCTGGCCTATCTGGAACGCGCCGGCTTCGTGCTGCGCACCCGCCTGCTGCCCAACCTGGAATATTCCTTCAAGCACGCGCTGATCCAGGAGGTCGCCTACGCCACCCTGACGAAGTCCGACCGCCGGGCGCTTCATGCCCGCGTGTTGGAGGCATTGCGCCACCGCCGCGACGCCGACCTGCCCAACCGCCTGGACCTGCTGGCCCACCACGCCTTCAAGGCGGAGAACTGGCCAGCCGCGCACCTGTTCGGCCGGCGTGCCGGTGTGCGAGCGGAACTGCGCTCCCGGTTGGAGGACGCGAGCCGGCATTACCGAAACGCCTTGGCCGCGCTTGACCGCTGCCCGGACACGACGCGCAATCGACTGCGGCGGATTGACGGCTCCATTGCGCTTGCGCGCGCCAATCTTCCGCGCGGACTCACAGACACTGCACATCCACTGGAACAGGCTCGGCAACTTTCACTAGCAATACCCGATGTGCGCCGCTACGCACGGGCCTCTTCGATGATGGCAGCAACGGAATGGGCGCATGGAAACATCGACCAAGCAATTCAGTACAGCGAGCAAGGTCTGGGAGCCGACAACGGCAAATTTGATCTGAACACCCGCGTTCAGCTTCTGGTTCGGTATGGCGGTGTTCTAGCCGAGAAAGGTCGTTTCAGTGATAGTTGCCGCATTCTCGGCGTGGCGCGCAAGATGCTCACAGGTGCTCAACCTAGGGACCGATTCGGGCTTGCCACCATCGGTGAGGTCGGAGTACTGGCAAACCTAGCTCGCAGTTTTGCTGAAATGGGCTGCGAGGCCGAGGCCAACTCCATTGCTTTAAGTGCGGTGGAAGCTGCCGAAGTTAGTGCACATAATTTTTCGAGACTATTCGCGCTCGAACACTTAGGCTTGGTGCATCTCCTGCTCGACAATCATGTCAATGCGCTACCTCACTTGGAGATGGCGCTGGAACTCTGCGGCACGACCAACTCAAAGCTCCACAGAGCCTTTCTTCTTGGCGCCTCAGGTTATGCACAAGTGCATTGCGGACGAATAGATGATGGCCTGAATTTACTTAAGGATTCCTTGCTTTCTGCTCGCAGCGAAGGCGGAAATGCTTACATTCACCAAGTTCATATCTGGTTTGGCGAGACGTGCTTGTTAACTGGTGACGTGTCGGCAGCCCTGCATCAAGCGCTTCTCGTACAGGATTCCGCGAAAAGAACCGGTAGAGATGGCTATCTTATAAAAGCACGCGCTCTTGAAGCTGAGGCTGCATTTGTCCAAAGTGGTGGAGCTGGCTACGCAGCTCAAATGCTGTCACAGGCAGAACAGGACGCACGCAATTTATTAATGTCCCGTGTTGCGGCGAGATGCACCAGACGCAAGAGAGAAATCGCCATTTAATGAATTCAAGGTCATAATGGAAAAAACACTGCTACGACCTACCAATCAGCGGCTTTCGGCTTGTCGGTAATAATCAAGAACGTAGTTGCGGATAGCACTTGTAAGTGGCGTGCCTGACGGCCGCAGTGCATCCACGTCTCGACAAAGCTCCTGAACAGGTCTGCGCTCTTTACGGGCAATATCGTCCAACCCGCTCCAAACCACAGCCTCCAAACGAAGGCGGGCGCGCCGATCAGGCAACGGAATGGTACGCGACACCATCGTAGGCCAAGTCATCAAGGCGCTGAGATCAATGATGCCAGGCATGTGATCAACGGCCTTCTTTTGAATGAACATGGGCCCACTCCTCCCGTGCGCTATGGGACAGCTTTGCGCGCGGCACAACTCTGTCTGCTCATCTGTCTAGCCCCGGATGCGAAACCGGCACTGTGAAGTTTTTCACAGCCGAACATCCCTTCGAATGTGAAGAGTTCGCCCATTCACCACACACTTGAAGGAGAAGCTTCATGAACGTTTCGATCTCCCAGGCTTCGATGATCCGCGGCGCCGACGGCCGTCTGTATGCCGTGACCGCCCATGGCGTGTCGGAAGTCGCCGACAGCGCCATCGCCACCGCCCGCACCCACATCCGTTCCGGTGACCGCGCCGGCTTCCAGTCCTCCGACCATGAAGCTGCCCGCATCCTGATCACCCCGGGCGCCTGATCGGGTTCCCGGTTCCGGTTCTTCGGACCGTGGCCACCAGCGCCGCTTCAGGTGCTGACCGGCCACGGACCCGGGAACGGGACGCGCCCTCTCGATTCTCCTCCGCCTCGGACAAGCCGCGATGCCCTTCGATCTGCTCGATGTCAAAGCCTCCGTTTCGGATGCGGTGAAGGCCCACACGGTCGGCACCCACCGGGTCATGGCGCCCGAACAGACCCTGGCACGGGTCGCCCCGTTCCTGCCGATCATGGGGATCACCCGGGTCGCCAACGTCACCGGACTGGATGCCGTCGGCATTCCGGTGGTGATGGTGACGCGGCCGAACTCGCGCTCCATCTCGGTGTCGCAGGGCAAGGGAGTGACGCTCGCCGCCGCCAAGGCGTCGGGGGTCATGGAGTCGATCGAGAGCTATCACGCCGAACGCATCACCCTGCCGCTGAAGTTCGCCAGCTTCGAGGAGCTGCGCTGGACCCACCCGGTGGTGGACGTCGACCGCCTGCCCCGGCTGTCGACCGGCAGCTTCAACCCCAACAGCCCCATCCTGTGGATCGAGGGGCAGGATTTGCTGAACGGCGGCCCGAAATGGGTTCCGTTCGAGATGGTCCACCTGAATTTCACCGTGCCGATGGCCCCCGGCCACGGCGCCTTCCTGGCCGGCTCCAACGGGCTGGCGTCGGGCAACCACAAGGTGGAGGCGATCAGCCACGCCGTCACCGAACTGGTGGAGCGCGACGCGACCACCCTGTGGCGCCTGCAGGATCCAATTGGCCAAGCGACGACCCGCATCGACCTTGACAGCATCGACGATCCGGTCTGCCGCTCGCTGATCGACCGGTTCGAAGCATCCGGCGTCGCCGTCGGCGTGTGGGAGACCACCAGCGACGTCGGCTTGCCCGCTTTCCTCTGCCGCATCGTCGAGCGCGAGGAGATGCCCCAGCACTCCATCCGCCCGGCCACCGGCATGGGTTGCCATGCGGCGCGCGAGATCGCCCTGTCCCGCGCCCTGACAGAGGCGGCGCAGAGCCGCCTGACCTTCATCGCCGGCGCCCGCGACGACATGCCCCGCGCCGAGTATGAGCGCCACCTCGACCCTGCCCATCACGCCCGCTGGAAGGCCATGATCGTGGAGGGCGCCGGCCGGCGCTCCTTCCACCATTGTCCGACCAGCACCGCCCCCACCATCGAGGCCGACCTCGCCCACCAGCTCGACCGGCTGCGCGCCGTCGGCATCGAGGAGGCGGTGGCGGTCGACCTGACCAAGCCGGAATTCGGCATCCCCGTCGTGCGCGTCGTTGTGCCGGGGTTGGAGGGTGCCGACGAATCCCCCGATTACCTGCTGGGCGAACGCGGCCTGCGCGTGCTCGGCGCCCAAGCCATGGAGAAGGCGGCATGAGCGGCGTCTATGTCTTTCTCGGCCCCACCCTTCCGCGTGAGGACGCGGCGCGGGAGCTGGACGCCACCTATCTGCCGCCGGTCGCCCAGGGCGACGTTCTGCGGCTGTGCGCGGAAAAGCCTGCGGCCATCGGCATCATCGACGGTTTCTTCGAAAGCGTGCCGTCGGTCTGGCACAAGGAAATCCTCTATGCCATCCATGCCGGCATCCCGGTGTTCGGCGCCTCCAGCATGGGGGCGCTGCGCGCGGCGGAGCTGTATCCCTTCGGCATGATCGGCGTCGGCGCCATCTTCGAGGCGTTCCGCGACGGCCGGCTGGAGGATGACGACGAGGTGGCGGTGATCCACGGCCCGGCCGAGCTGGGCTACACCTCCCTGTCGGAGGCGATGGTCAACATCCGCCGCACCCTGTCCGACGCGGTGGCCGACCGGGTGCTGACCGCCGAGACGGCCCTGCGCCTGGAATCCATCGCCAAGGAACTGCCCTACCGCGAGCGCGGCTTCGGCCGGATGCTGCGGCTGGGCGGCGATATCGGCCTGCCGGCGTTGGAATTGGCGGCGTTCCGCAGTTGGTTGCCGCAGGGTCGGTTCGATCAGAAGCGCGAGGATGCCAAGGCGATGCTGCGCACCATGGCCCGGCGGCTGGGCCGTCCGACGGGTGACGATGCGGCGCCGGAGGCCCGTTTTCACTTCGAGCGCACCGTCCTTTGGGAACGTGCCCTGCGCGACGCGGCTCCGCTCGCGATGTAAGGGCGTATCCGCTAGACTGATCGCGCCGGGGTGGCGATGACCGCCAGCCCGGCGCGAAACTGTGCCTGGACGGATGGATGAACGCGCCGATGGATATTGCGGCGGTACTGAGGCGCAACCGGCTGCTCGGGGAACTTGATGCCGGGCAGATGGCGGAAATGCTGACGCTGGGCCGCATCGCCCGCTTCGATGCCGACCAGATCATCTTCGACAAGGGGGACCCCGGCGACAGCCTGTTCGCCGTGTTGAAGGGGCAGATCGCCATCCGCACTTCCTCGGCGGACGGCAAGACGATGCTGCTGAACATCCTGGAAGCCGGTGATGTCCTGGGCGAGATCGGCCTGATCGACGGGCGGGAACGCACGGCCGCCGCGATCGCCCTGCGGCCGGTCGAGCTTTACCGCATCGACCGTGCCGACTTCATCCCCTTCCTGGAACGCCATCCGCGCCTGTGCACCCGCATGATGGTCGTGCTGTGCGACCGGCTGCGCTGGGTATCGGAAAACATCGAGGACGCGGTCTTCCACGACGTGCCGCGCCGGCTTGCCCGCCGGCTGCTGCTGCTGTCGGACAGCTATGGGCAGCAGACTTCTGCCGGCCTGCGGCTGACCCTGCCGCTGTCGCAGGAAGCCCTGGCCAACATGCTGGGCGTCACCCGTGAAATGGTGAACAAGTGCCTCGGCGCCCTGCGAAAGGCAGGAGTGGTGACATATGCCAAAGGTTTTATCGTCATCAATGATCTGGCATTGCTAAAGGACATGGCCGGTGACCCCGAACGGGTTCCCTAGGGGGAATCCTTACCTGCCTAAAGTTTTGTTCCCAAAATGGGTTGTGGTCGCGTTATAGTGTGCATGCG
Organism: Azospirillum oryzae; assembly: GCF_008364795.1. GTDB lineage: Bacteria > Pseudomonadota > Alphaproteobacteria > Azospirillales > Azospirillaceae > Azospirillum > Azospirillum oryzae. The sequence continues at coordinate 231,830 of NZ_VTTM01000003.1, forward strand.
TTGGGGGCAATCGCACGGGTAGCACGAGGGCTTAAGAGCATGTCGAGCGAAGGGAATAACAAATCTCGCGTCGATCAATTTACGGGCGTCGCTTCACTGACGTCCCGCACGCTCAAATTGTCCGGGCGCGATGTCACGATCCGATTGGAGCCGTCTTATTGGGAAGGGCTCGAAGAAATCTGCCGTCGGGAGGATCTGACGGTGGACGAACTCTGCTACGACGTCCGTGACCGCATGGAGCAGCAGAGCCGCCGCTCTTCCCAGGCCGGCGTGTCGCTTGCCAATGCCTTGCGTGTGTTCGTCGTCGGCTATTTCCGGCAGGCGGCGACCGAACGCGGCCATGCGCGTGCCGGTCATGGCCAGGGCCGCCCCTTCATCGCGACACCCTTCGACATCATCCCGGTCACCAGCGACAGCTGACACCTGAAAAAAGCCGGGACTCTTGGGGACAGGCCTATCGACCCGCCCCCAATGCGTTACGCCGCCCGTCTTATTGGGCGGTCCAGCCGCCATCCATCGTCAGGGCCGCACCCCGCATGTTGCCGGCGGCCTCCGAGCACAGGAACACCGCCAGTTCGCCCAGTTGTTCCGGCGTGACGAAGGACTTGGACGGCTGCTTTTCGCTCAGCAGTTCGCGCCCGGCCTCTTCCACCGACAGGTTGCGCGAGGCGGCCAGCGCATCGATCTGCTTTTGCACCAGCGGGGTCAGCACCCAGCCTGGGCAGATGGCGTTGCAGGTGATGTTGGTCTCCGCCAGTTCCAGGGCCGTCACCTTGGTCAGGCCGATCACGCCATGCTTGGCGGCCACATAGGCCGACTTGTTGACCGACGCCACCAGCCCGTGCACCGACGCGATGTTGATGACGCGGCCCCAGCCGCGCGCCTTCATGCCCGGCAATGCCGCACGGGTGCCGTGGAAGACGGCCGACAGGTTGATGGCGATCACCGCGTCCCAGCGTTCCACCGGGAAGGCATCGACCGGCGCCACATGCTGGATGCCGGCATTGTTGACCAGCACGTCCAGCCGGCCATAGGCCGCTTCGGCGGCGGCGACCATCGCCTCGATCTCCTCCGGCTTGGACATGTCGGCGCCGTTGTGGGCGACGCGCACGCCGAACTCCGTCGAGAGCGACCGGCACAGCTCGGCGATGTAGCCGGCATCGCCGAAGCCGTTCAGCATCAGGTCGGCGCCCTGGCCCGCAAGCTGCCGTGCGATCCCAAGGCCGATCCCGCTGGTGGACCCAGTAACGAGCGCGGCCTTCCCCTTCAGATTGGTCATTCTTCTTTATCCTTCGATCGGCATGGAACGGAGGTCCGGAGCGACGATCAACTCGCACCCGGTGTTGGCGATCACCTGCTCCACCGTGACACCGGGGGCGGTTTCCTTCAAGACGAGCCCGGCGTCGGTCGGCTCGATGACGGCGAGGTCGGTCACCACCAGATCGACCCGGCGGACCGAGGTCAGCGGCAGGGCGCAACGCTCGACGATCTTCGCCTCGCCCTTGGCGCTGTGCTGCATGGCGACGATCACCCGGCGGGCGCCGGTGACCAGGTCCATCGCCCCGCCCATGCCCGGCACCATCTTGCCCGGCACCATCCAGTTGGCGAGCCGCCCCTCGCGGTCCACCTGCAGGCCGCCCAGCACGGTGACGTCCAGATGGCCGCCGCGGATCAGCCCGAACGAGAGGGCGCTGTCGAAGGACGCCGCCCCCGGCAGGGCCGAGATGGGCGAGCCGCCGGCGTCGGTCAGGTCGTGGTTCTCCGCGCCGGTGATCGGGCCGGACATGCCGACGATTCCGTTCTCCGATTGGAAGAACACGTGGCGTCCGGCGGGGACATAGCGGGCGACCAGGGTCGGCAGGCCGATGCCCAGGTTGACGAGGTCGCCGTCCTTCAGTTCCAGCGCGACGCGCTTGGCGATCAGGGTCTTTTCATCCATGGCTCGATACTCCCCGATCAGCGCGGCTTGGAGGTGACGATGTGGTCGACCAGCACCGACGGCGTCATCACGGCGTCGGGCGGGATGCAGCCGACGGGCAGGATGTCCTCGGCCTCGGCGATGACGGTGGCGCCGGCCATCGCCATCAGCGGGTTGAAGTTGCGGGCGGTCAGAGCGTAGGTCAGGTTGCCGTACAGATCAGCCTGCTTGGCGGCGACCAATGCGAAGTCGGCCTTGATCGGCATTTCCAGCAGATAGGTCACGCCGTCGATCTCGACCTTGCGCTTGCCTTCCTCCACCGTGGTGCCGACGCCGGTGGGGGTCAGCACGCCGCCCAGCCCGACGCCGCCGGCACGGATGCGCTCTGCCAGCGTGCCCTGCGGCACCAGTTCCACCTCGATGTCGCCGGCGATCATCTGCTTCTGCGTCTCGGGGTTCAGGCCGATGTGGCTGGTGACAACGCGGCGCACCAGCTTCTCCACCACCAGCTTGCCCAGCCCGTTGTTGGGCCGGGCGGTGTCGTTGGCGATGATGGTCAGGTCGCGCTTGCCCTGGCGGATCAGTTCGTCCACCAGCCGGTTGGGGCCACCGACGGCCATGAAACCGCCGATCAGCAGGGAAGCGCCGTCGGGAATGCGCGTGACGGCCTCTTCCAGGGAAACGAGTTTGTTCTTCATGATCAGACGATCCCGGTCAGGTAGTAGACGGCGATCACGAAGAAGACCGCCAGCGTCTTGATGCAGGTGACGGCGAAGATGTCGCCATAGGACTGCCGGTGCGTCAGCCCGGTGACGCCCAGCAAGGTGATGACGGCACCGTTGTGCGGCAAGGTGTCCATACCGCCGCTGGCCATCGAGGCAACGCGGTGCAGCACCTCCATCGGGATGCCGGCGGCATTGGCGGCGGTGATGAACTGGTCGGCCATGGCGGCCAGCGCGATGCTCATGCCGCCGGACGCCGACCCTGTGATGCCCGCCAGGGCGGTGACGGTCACCGCCTCGTTCACCAGCGGGTTGGGGATGGCTGACAGCGCATCGCGGATCACCAGGAAGCCCGGCAGCGCCGCGATCACCGCGCCGAAGCCGTATTCCGACGCCGTGTTCATCGAGGCCAGCAGCGACCCGCCGATGGCGGCCTTCGTGCCCTCGGCGAAGCGCTGGGACACCGGCTTCCAGGCGAAGGCCAGCACCAGCAGGATGCCGCAGAGCAGCGCCCCTTCCACCGCCCAGATGCCGGCGACGGCGGAGACCTGCGTCACCAGCGGCTTGGCGCCGGGGGTCAGCGCCACCTCGCTGGTGGCGCCGTAAATGCCGGGAATCGCCATGGTGAACAGCTTGTTCAGCATGCCGACGGCGACCAGCGGTGACAGCGCCAGGATCGGATTCGGCAGCAGTTCGGACGCCACCGGCTCCGGCTCGTTGGTGTGGCCGGCCCCATAGCCCTCACCGCGCGCGATGGCAGAGCGCACCCGCCACTCCAGGTAGATCAGCCCCAGCGTCAGGATGAAGACCGAGCCGATCAGGCCCAGCCAGGGAGCGGCATAGGCGTCAGTCTTGAAGAAGGTGGTGGGGATGATGTTCTGGATCTGCGGTGTGCCCGGCAGCGCATCCATGGTGACGGTGAAGGCGCCCAGCGCGATCACGCCGGGGATCAGGCGCTTGGGAATGTCGCCCTGCCGGAACATCTCCGCCGCGAAGGGATAGACGGCGAAAACCACGACGAACAGCGACACGCCGCCATAGGTCAGCAGCAGGCAGACCAGGACGATGGAGGTCACCGCACGCTCGCGCCCGACCAGCTTGATGACGGCGGAGACGATCGACTTGGAGAAGCCGGACAGTTCGATCACCTTGCCGAACACCGCGCCCAGCAGGAAGACCGGGAAGTACAGCTTCACGAAGCCGACCATCTTGTCCATGAACAGGCCGGTGAAGACCGGCGGCACGGCGGACGGATCGGTCAGCAGCACCGCCGCCAGCGCCGCCACCGGCGCGAAGAGGATGACGCTGAAGCCCCGGTAGGCGACCAGCATGAGGAACGCGAGCGCTCCCAAGCAGATCAGGAAACTCATTTGGACGATGCTCCCTCGGTGGTTCTTTTCGGATGGCCGACGTCTTGGATGTCGGTTCCGGGCATTGCGGCTGAGACAGCCGGCGCAGCCTCTCGTGGTGGACCCGGCTACGGGTACATGCATCGATATGAGCAAGGGTCATGCCACCAGCAGGGAGCACAGTCGTCGCAGGCGAAACCTTTGACACCGCTGACTTTTTGCACTGCACACAAAACTGCAAGCCAAGTTTTATGTCTCACATTGGAGACTAATCGCAGGCAAAAAATCTCCTATTTGAGATTTCGTCTCACTTTCCAGACAGCGATGGCGGCGTGAAACGATCCCAGCGGCCGGCAGTTGAGCGGGCCAATGGAATGCCGCTTGACCTTCCAATCGCTGGAAGGCGCAGCCTGTCCCAATCGGGTATCACACGCCGTCGAAGGGAGAAGACCCATGCTGACATTGAAGGTTTCCGGAATGACCTGCGGCCACTGCGCCCAGACCGTGACCAAGGCCGTGGAAGCCGTTCCTGCCGTGGATCGTGCGCTGGTTGATCTGAAGGCCGGCGAGGTTGCCATCGAAGGCAACGCCGACGAATCCGTCATCCGGCAAGCCATCGAGGATGCCGGCTATGAGGTGCAGGGCCGGGCGTAAAGCGTCGGCGGCACAAGAAAATGGGCGCCGGACCATGCGGTCGGCGCCCATTCTCGGTGACGTTTTCCCGGAAGGTTCGTTGAAGGTCTTTTATTTGGTCAGGATCAGCTTGTTGGCGCGGGTCACGCGCAGGCGGTAGCTCTGTCCGGCGTGCTGGATCACGATCTCGCGGCTGCCCGACATCAGACGGGCGGACTCGACCACCGGCAGGGACGCGGCGATGAAGGAAGCGGGAGCAGAGACGGCGATGTCGTGCATGGCGTGTCTTTCTTGCTGGACGGACGTTGCGGTCGGCGATGTCCGGGCGTGAACCCTGAACCGGACCCTACCCTCGCTCGACCTTAATTGCAAGTCATTCTCATTCGCTTTCAGGGTGCTCCGATCCGATCGCCCCGGTCAGTCCCGAACCATGCTGCGGACCATCCAGCGCAGGCCCACCACCAGCAGCTTGTTGTATTCGTTGACCAGCAGGTTGGCGGTGCCGGGCCACATCCACCAATCGTCCAGATGGACGGTGGGAGCGACGACGGGATGGGGGACCAGTTCCACGTCGGGCATCGCCATCGCCAGTTCCAGCATGCTGCGGCGCATGTGATAGTTGGCCGTCACCAAACGAAGCGACCGGAACCCCTGGTCGCGCATCCAGTCCGCCGTCTCATAGGCGTTGCCGATGGTGCTGTCGGCGGAATAGCCCAATGTGATGCAGCATTCCATCTCGGTCGGGGAATGGCGGGAGAGCTTCAGCAGTTCCTGCACCTCCACCCCGTCATAGACGCCGGACACGAACAGCTTCTTCGCCCGCCCGGCGGCCAGCAACTCCAGCCCGGTGACCAGCCGGTTGCTGCCGCCGGTCAGCACGACGATGGCGTCGGTCGGCCGTTGGGCATCGGCGCCGGTGGGGGGCGAGCGCGGCACGTCGGCCGCATACCAGAACAGACCGGCCAGCCAGGCAACCGCCAGCACCAGCGCGCCGGTCAACAGATGGCCGATCGCCCGCGCCATCACCCCGCTGCCGCGCTGCCGGTGGTGGGTGAGGCTCATCGCGACCCCGTCACGGCATCGACTCCAGCGTGCGCAGCACGGTCCAGCGCGCGGTCGCCAGCGCCAGCAGGGCAAGCGCCGCCGGCACCAGCAGCAGAACCACCCATTGCCAGGGCTCCAGCGCCAGATCCGGCAGCAGGCTGGCCCGCAGGCCCTGGGAGGCGCGGTGCAGCCCATACATGGTGCCGCCGGCCAGCAGCAGACCGATCCCGCCGCCGCGCAGGCTCAGGGACACCACGTGACGCTCGAACTGGCGGGAGACATAGCGGTCTGTGGCGCCCATCAGATGCAGCAGTTCCACCACCGGCCGATGGATGGCAAGACCGGTGCGCACCGCGAAGACCACGGTCATCACCGCCGCCGCCCCGATCAGCACCACCACGCCCAGCGCCGCCAGCCGGATCGCCCCGGCGAAGGAGCGCAGGTCGGCCAGCCACACCGCATGGTCGTCCAGCGTCGCCCCCGGCGCTGCCGAGGCTAAGCGCAGGCGCAGGCCCGCGATGTCGACCGGCCCGTCGGCGACGACGTCGATCATCCGCGGCATCGGCAGCAGCGGGTCCGACGCCCCCGATCCCAGCCAGGGCTCCAGCAGCCGGGCGATCTCGCCCCCGCTCAGCAGGGTCGCCGACCCGATCCCGGGGGTGGAACGCAGCACGGTCAACGCCGCCTCCGCCCGCTCGTCCAGTGGCGCCACGGGAGCGCCCGGCATCGGCGCCACCTGCACGGTCAGCCCGCCGGCCAGCCCGCTGTCCCAGCGTTGCGCCATGTCCGAAACCAGCATGGCGCCGGCCAGCGCCAGAGCCGCCAGGAACGCCATCAGCGCGGTGATCCAGCCGAGAAAGCGCGAGGAGGGATCGACCGCCAGCGGCAGGTCGGAACGGGGACGCACGGGGCGAAGCGCCATGCCGCTACTCCCACGCCGAGTCGTTGGCCCGCGCATCCTTGGCGCGGAGCTCAACGCGGCCGCGCGCCGGCAGCACCATCAGGCGGCCATTGTCGAGATGCAGGCGCGGATGGTCGAAACGGCGGATCAGCGCCTCGTTGTGGGTGGCGATCACCACGGTGGTTCCCAGCTTGTACAGTTCCTCGAACAGATAGAGCAGCCGCATGCCGATGCCGTCGTCGACGTTGCCGGTGGGCTCGTCGGCCAGCAGCAGCCGCGGCCGGTTGATGACGGACCGGGCGATGGCGACCCGCTGCTTCTGCCCACCCGACAGGGTCGACGGCTTGGCGTGCAGGTGGTTGCCCAACCCCACCCAGCGCAGGATCTCGCTGCAATGGGCGACCACGTCGGCCTCCGGCGTACCGGCCATGCGCAGCGGCAGCGCGACATTGTCCAGCGCCGACAGATGGTCGAGCAACGCGAAATCCTGGAACACCACGCCGATCTGCCGGCGCAGTTCCGGCAGGTCGCGGCGGGTCACCATCGCCATGTCGCGGCCGAACAGGGTGACCAGCCCGCGCGAGGGCCGGTGGGCCAGATACATCAGCTTCAGCAGCGACGATTTGCCCGCCCCGCTGGCGCCGGTCAGGAAATGGAAGGATCCCGGCTGAAGGGTAAAGCTGATGTCGCGCAGCACCTCCGCCTCGGTGCCGTACCGCAAGCCGACATTCTCGAAACGAATCACGATCCCACCACAGCTCGCCATCCCCTCCACGCCGGGGACAATGCACCCGGCCGGGGGCGGAGTCCACCCCGCCCCGCAACCTGCCGCGATGCCCCCCTGTCCCCTCTCTGGCCACGCGGAATACTTGAGAAGTCGGCGAAGACCTGACAAGTTGCCGGCCATGATCTGGATCCGGTCCCTTGCCTTCAACATCGCGTTCCATCTCTGGACCGCGCTGATGTGCTTCGCCCTGCTGTGGATGCTGCTGCTGCCGCGTCCGCAGATGGTCGCGGTCGTGAAATGGTATCTGCGCACGGTCGGCTGGCTGGAGCGCACGCTCGTCGGCATCCGCTACGAGGTGCGCGGGCGCGAGAACCTGCCCGACGGTCCTTTCCTGCTGGCGGCCAAGCACCAGTCGGCCTGGGAGACGATGAAGCTCCACCTGCTGGTGAAGGATCCCGCGATCATCCTGAAGCGCGAGCTGATGTGGATCCCGATCTGGGGCTGGTACGCCGCCAAGGCCAAGATGATCCCGGTCGACCGTGGCGCCGGCGGGGCGGCGATCAAGTCGCTGATCCGCAACTCGCGCCCGGTGCGGGACGAGGGCCGCCCGATCGTGATCTTCCCGCAGGGCACCCGCGTCGCGCCGGGCACCTACCGGCCCTACCGCATCGGCGTCGGCGTGCTTTACGACAGCCTGGGCATTCCCATCGTGCCGATGGCGCTGAATGCCGGGCTCTATTGGCCGCGTCACAGCTTCCTGAAGCGCCCCGGCACGGTGGTGGTGGAATTCCTGCCGCCGATCATGCCCGGACGCCCGCGCGCCGAGGCGATGCGCGACCTGGAGGAGCGGCTGGAGGCCGCGAGCGACCGTCTCGTCACCGCCGCCGGCGGCCCACCGACCCTGCGCCCGTCGCAGCCGGAACCGGAACGGGACAAGCGCACGGTGACCGCCGTTTCGTAAAGGCGGCCGCCAACAACGGGCCACGACGGTTAATTCCTTGAGCACGGCCGCGTATCTGCCTACGCTCGCGCAACGAATCGCCGGAAGGGCCGGTTGAACCGGCTCCGGATGACGCGCGAGAGGAAGATGACGCAAACCGAGAAGCCCCAAAGGCCCACCCGGCGTCAGGACCGCTGGACGGGCCGATGGCGTGCCGCCGCCGTCGCCCTTCTGATGACGGTGCAGCCGCTGTCGGTCCCCGTCGGCGCAATCCTCACCGCTCCCGCGGCCCCAGCTCCGCTTGCCATCGCCGCCTCCGTTGCAGCCATCACCCTGGCGCCGGCGGAGGCCGAGGCCCGCGCGGGCTCCAGCAGCCGGTCGTCGGGTGGCTATTCCCGGCCGTCGCGCACCCCGTCGGTCGGCGGCGGCAGCGGCGGCTACACCCGCCCCTCCGCCCCGCGCACGCCCTCCACAGGAAGCGGCGGCGGCTGGTTCTCCGGCGGTTCTTCCAATTCCAGCGGCGGCTATGCCCGGCCGGGCAACAGCGCCCCGCCGGTCGCCGCCCCGCCCAGCTCGGCCGGTGACCGCAGCTTCAGCCAGCAGGGCTCGGCGGATGCGCTGAACCGCTATCGCACCCGGCAGGAGAGCGACCGCACGCCGCCGGCCCAGCCAAGCGCTCCGCCGCCCGCCGCCTCCACCCAGGGCCGCAGCAACGGCTCCAGCGGATCGGGCTGGGGGTGGGGCTGGGGATCGGGCGGATCCTCCTACCGCACCCCGTCCACCCGGCCGGCCCCCGCCAACCGCTATGGCGGTTACGGCTGGAGCCCGCCGCCCTACGCCTACAGCGCGCCGCGCCGTTTCGGCATCTGGGACGGGCTGTTCCTGTGGTTCATGCTCGACACGCTGACCCGGCCGGGCCACGCGGCCTTCTTCCACAACAATGCCGACGACCCCGGCTATCGCGAATGGCGGCAGGAGGCCGACCGGCTGGCCCGCGACAATGCGGAGCTGCGCGCCAAGCTGGACCAGCTCGACCAGTCGGTGGCCGCCCAGGCCGGAACCCCGCGCGAGGCGGGGCAGCTGCCGCCCGACGTGCCTGCGGATCTGGCCCGCGCCGACTCCGCCAGTTCGGTGGACAGCGCCAGCGCGGCGCAGGCCCCAGGCGACGTCGGTGGCGGATCCGGCGGCCACGGCTTCTGGTGGTGGGGCCTGCTGCTGCTCGGCGTCGCGGTGCTGTTCCTGCTGTGGCGGGCGCGGCGCCGGATGGATTCGCCACCCAAATCGGGTCCAGTCTCCAACAGCCCTGTTTCCAAGGGCTCTGGCTCCAAGGGAGGATCGGACGTGCCCCTGTTCGGAACGATCGGCAATTACGTGAACCAGAAGCTCAGCGGCAAGGCCTACAGCCCGTCGCTGTTCCGGCTGGGCATGACCGTCACCATCGACCCCACCCCCTTCCTGCTGGCGGAGGGCGCCACCAAGGTCAAGGCGCCGGACACCGGCACCGACCGGCTGGTGTCGATCGAGGCGGTCGGCACCGTCACCTCCGGCCCGGCGACCGTCTATCGCCTGCATCTTCCGGGCGGCGGCTTCTTCCAGATCCATCTCGGCCCCGACGGGCAGCCGGACGAGTGCCGCTATTTCACCCCGATCGACAGCGTCACCCCGTCCGACGAGGGCGAGTGGGGGTTCTGGCTGGACGATGCGGAGGGAATGATCGGCTGGCCGGAGTTCCAGACCAAGGACGGCAAGCTCTATCCCCGCATCTGGCAGCCGGGCGCCAGCCGCATCCAGCCCTTCACCCTCAGCGAGGCGCGCCAGACCCTGCGCGGGACCGAGACGGTGGTCAGCCAGTCGATGCTGTACGGCGCCGCCACCGGCGCCGCGTCCCCCGCGCCCGCCACCGAATACATCCTGGTGGAGGCGGTGGAGCGGTCCGGCCGCGCGTCGGTCGAGATCGCCGCCGGCATCGACGTGAATCCCACCTCCCTCTCCCTGTCCTAACCCACACGACAAGAGTGCCGGCCCCATGGAAAGCACCTTCGGTTCCATCCTGACCGCGCTCGGCACCGGACTTCCGGTGCTGCTGGTCCAGCTCGCCACCGCGCTGGCGCTGCTGGTGGCGGGCGTCGCCGTCTACACCCGCATCACCCCCTTCGACGAGCGCCGGCTGGTGGCGGAAGGCAATGCCGCCGGCGGCCTGACGCTGGCGGGGTCCATCGTGGCGCTGGCCATTCCGCTGGCGGCGACGCTGGCGACCAGCAGCTTCGTGCTGGACATCCTGTTGTGGGGCGTGGTGGCGGTGATCCTGCAGCTGGTCGCCTTCGCCGTGGCGACCCTGCTGATCCGCGACCTGCGCGGCCAGATCGAATCGGGCAACGTCGCGTCGGCCGCGGCGCTGGTCGGCGTCCAGCTTGGGGTGGCGCTGATCAACGCCGCCGCCATGGCGGGATAACAGGGGCGGGCCAAGGAAGGTCAGACTATCTCCCCCGAGAGGTAAGGATGGGGGTCTGGTTCCGGGGTCGCCCCCTCCCCATCTGTGCAGGCGAAGCGTCCGTCGCCCCGTTGCGAGGGGCGCCTCCAACAACCCTTCTTCGACAGGAATCAGCCATGCTTGCCTTCATCCGCAACCTTATGGGTGTCAAGACCGACCAAGCCGTCCAGGGCGCCATGGAGGCGCTGGTGCGCTGGGATCCGAAGTCCGCGACCGAGGCGGAGCTGCGGACCATGGAGCAGCATCTGGACGGTCTGGGGCGTCAGGTGGCGGAGGCCCGCGCCATCCATGACCGCGAGCAGCGCGAAGCCGACGCGATCAAGGCGCTGTCGAACCAGCGCATGGCCGCGGCCGAGCATCTGCAGCGCCAGATCGACGCCGAGACCGACCCGTCGCGCAAGGCCGCCCTGGAAAAGAGCCTGGAGACCGTCGTCGCCATGCTGGAGGAGATGGCTCCGGAGATCGAGCGCGAGGTCCGCGATGCGGTCGAGGCCCGCGAGTTCCTGGAGATGCTGGAGAAGAACTATGCCGACGCCGGCGCCAAGCTGAAGGCCGCCCGCGCCGAACTGACCCGCGCCCAGCGCGACATGGGCCGCGCCGACCAGCAGCGCGCCATGGCCGAACGCCAGGCCGAAGCCGCCCGTCAGGCCGCCGGCCTCGCCGGCGCGACCAGCGGCCTGACCGTCGCGCTGAAGGCGATGCAGGACACCGCCGCCAAGGATCTGGCCGCCGCCGAGGCCGCCAAGGCCAAAGCCAAGCTGCTGCACCCCTCGACCCCGGAGAAGGAAGACCCCAACATCGCCGCCGCCCTGGCCGCCGCGTCGGGCAAGACCATGCCGACCAGCCTGTCCGACCGTCTGGCGGCGCTGAAGGCCAAGCAGGGCTGAGTGTTCGAGGGATCGGCGGGGGGAGACTCCGCTGATCCTTACCTCCTGGGGGATGGAACAGCGTGGAACGGTTTCCGGCGGCTGTTCCATTTTGTCCGTTGGCCCGTTGGCCCGTCTGCCGGCCTGCCAGCCTTACAGACGGCCGAACGCGGCCTTTCCGCCCTGACGTTCCAGCGCCGAGCCGAGGTTGGGGTAGGGATCGTCGGGGTTGAGGGTCCAGGGATAGACGCCCTTCGGCCCGGTCGATTCCGGGCGGGCAAGGATGGCGGCGACGGCGCGCGGATCGGGCGCGGTGCGTTCCCGGAAGGCGCCGGGGATGCTGTCGTCGTCGAGTTCGGGGGCGATGTCGGCGGACGGGTCATCCGACGGCTGCGGGGTTTGCGGCTGTTGAGCCGGCTGGGCTCCGAGCCCGTCGAGGATGCCGAGCCGGTCGGCCAGCCAGCGCACGGTCGACGGATCGCCGGAGGAAACCAGCCGCTCGATCTGCTCGACAACCAGACTGCGCAGCGACGACAGGCGCAGGTCGGCCTCGCGGCTCAGGGCCTGCCGCTCCCACCAGACCCTGTGACGGAAATCCTTGGACCCGTAATAGGCCCGCCACAGGGTGGTGCGGCTGCATCCCATGGCGCGGGCGACATAGAGGAAGCTGCTGCCGCGCGCCAGCATGCCGGCGGCCATGATCCATTGTTCCTCATGGAACTGCGAACCGGGAACCAGCGAGCCTTCGGCGGGAACCGGCGGTTCTTCGGCCCAGAGGGGGAAGTGGTCGTTCTGGAAGGTACGGCTGTCGAGGGCCATGGTGTCGCTCCGCAAGGTGATGGGACAGGGTGCGGAGAGGTTATAGGAAAATTATCCCTCGATGGCGCGTTTTTGTGAAATTCGCTACGGACGATGGGTCGGGCCGTTGCGAGGACTTCCATACCCACCTTCTACGGCTTCACACAGAATTTGTGTTTTTCACACCCAATAATTGGGGTATGTTTAGCCGGCAACAAGGGGGCACGATGGGGAAGCTGGCGACAATCGGAAAGGCGACCATCCGGGTCTTCGGCAACGACCACCTTCCCCCGCATTTCCATGTCAAGGATACCGATTTCGAGGCCTTGGTCTCGATCGAGACCTTCGAGGTCATCGCCGGCGACTTGCCCACTGCCATCCGCAAGGAGGTCCAGAGCTGGGCCGCCGCCAACAAGGACCGGCTGGTGAGCGAGTGGAACGCCTGGAACCCCAACATCCCCTTCGCCTGAAAGGAGGCGCGCCCATGATCCCGCCCGTCCTGCCGCAAGGCCCCCGCAAGGTCCCGCGGCTCGCCGCGGTTGCGTCGGCCGGCGGCACCGTCCTGGCTCTGACCTGGGATGACGGACGCGCCGACCGCGTCGACCTGACCGGCTGGCTGGAGTCCGGACACCCCTATTTCCACCAGCTGCGTGACCCTACCCTCTTCGCCTCCGCCCGTCTGGTCGACGCCACCACGGTGGAGTGGAACGGCGACGAGGATCTGGCCATCGACAGCATGCATCTCGCCCTGCTGGCCGAACAGCAACGCCCCTTTGGTCAGCCCGAACTGATCGCTTGGCAGGATCGCCACGACCTGTCCAACCAGGAGGCGGCCGATCTGGTGGGGGTGCATGTCAACACCTGGTCGAACTGGCGCACCGGCGCCACCGCCGTGCCGGCGATGCTCGGCATCGTCTGCCGCGCCTTCAGCCGTGATCCGCTGCTGTTCGCCGCCCGCTACCGCCCCCGCCGGCCCGGCCGTCCGCCGGCAGCGGCGGAATAGGGGAAGGGGCGACTTCGGCTGTCGTAATGCTGTCGCTAAAGTGCCCTGTGCAACAAGATCGGCCACAGGCGAGCCGGCGTCACAGCCGACCGGTTGTCAGCACCTCAATCACCCGCCTCTCACGGAGTGACGACACGGAAATGCATAAATTGTCCGGGATTTGAGGACACGGTGAGAACATGTGCTTTGACCACCCACAGGGTCTTCTTGTCATAACGCCCGGAGTCTGCTTTACGCGGTGTCAGTGGTATCGTGCACGATGGCGCACGCTCACCGGGTGTGCAGTCGTCAGCTATCGCGAAAGGGGGCGGGTGATGGATCTGCGTGATCAGAGATTTCACGGCTTGGTGGAACGCAGCGTCGTCATCGACGGCGTGACCGTGGTGTACCGCTATGCGCGCCAGTCGGCGGAGGATGGGATCTCGAAGCCATCGAAGATGGAGGTTGCAGCGCTCTACCGAGCGGCTCTCGCTGCCGAAACCTGCCAGATTGGCGGGCCGCTTGCCATTTCATGGCAAGATCTTGAGGAACTGCGTGGTGGCAGATGCAATCACGCTTCCCCTGAAGACTGATCTGTGGAGTGTCCCCGGGTCGGTTTGGCGGCACCCTTGGTTGCTTTCTTTCGATCAGCTGGTCGGTGGAAGCCGGTGAACCAGCAGCAGCTCCTCCCGAGGGTCGGTGAAGATGGTAGGGCGGCCGAGGGCGTCGCGCTCGGTTACCGGCTCCCACCCTTTGCGTGAACGGTCGCGGACCTGCTCGATGCGCGGCCAGCCGAATTCATGCCCCTTTTCCTTCAAGGCGAGATAGGCCGGCTCCTCCATCTCTGTGCCCATGGCGATCCTGGCGACTTTTGGTTCGGTCCACTCTTTTGTGGCCTGGAGCACGGCCGGAAAGAGTCCGGCGAGCGCGGCGAGGTCGATCATCGTGGGGTGGCTCCAGATGGTGGGCGGTGATCGTGATCATCACACCGTTGAGGCCTGCCGCAAAGCGCGGTTGCAAATCCCCATGTTCCATAATCGCTGTTCGGCGTGCAGGTTGTACCGGGCTAAGTCCTTAGTCCCGCTGGCCTTCGCATGGAGGCGGAATTTACACCGCAGCTGCTGGGCCGCCAGAAATCAACATCTTGTGAGCGACTGTCTCTCATCCAGCCCTCGGAAGTTGAAGCCCGGCTTAGCCGGGCCAGAGCCATTTCGGTCAGGACTAGTGAGCCTGCCCTCAAGTCGGATTCTTACATCCCGGACGACCTGACAACTCTCGCGTAGTGACCTCTCATCACGAGCACCCCAATCCTTACGTCTCGGGGGAGGCTGCCTTCGCCGCCTTCGGCTTGCGGGCCGCGACCTCGAAGGCGACGTCCTCGATCATGCCGGCGGTGAGGGACGACAGGGCCGATTTCAGGCTCGGCCAGTGGTTCATGCGGGCGGTGTCGGCGACGGCGGCGTTCTTGGCCTTCAGGACGAGGCGGCGGCCGCCCTGGGGGGCTTCCTCCACCCGTTCCGGCTCCAGTTCGGCCAGCAGCGGGGCGGGGACCTTGCCCTTCAGGGCGTGGAGGACGGCGGCCCACAGGGCCGTCACGTCGTCGGCGTCGGGCAGCGGGCCGAGATCGGCGAGGCCGGATTCCACCGGATCGGCGGGGGCGACGGTGTCGACCTTGCCGATGCGCCGCGCACGGCGGCCGGCGCTGTGGCGTTCGCGCTCCAGATAGGTCTCGGCCGCCTCCTCCTCGTCCTTGGCGTTGAAATCGAGGGTCACCGCCTCGATCTTGCGGCCTTTCCGCTTCATCTTGTCTTCCGGCATGCTGACGCGGAAGGGGGCGAGCTGGTTCACCTCGGCGATGGCGCGGTCGATGGTGCGGGTGCGCAGGATGCCGAAATCCTTGTAGGCGCCCTCCGGCACGTTCATCAGCTTGCGCAGCGTGTCGATGTCCAGCTCCAGAGACGGATAGTCCATCTGGTAGCGCTGCATGCCGATCTCGTAGAGCTTCAGCGCGTAGGTGCTGGTGACCTTGACCATCGCCGGCCCGGACAGCTTGGCCCACAGCTGCGACGAGCGCTGGATTTCCAGAAAGGCGTCGGTGAACTGGAAATGGATGTCGGCGGCGTCGCTGTCCTCCTCCTCCTCCGGCCGGACATAGCTGGAGAGGATGCGCAGCTCGGCGCGCGACCGGCGGCCGCGGAAGGGGCCGATGACCACGAGGCTGGAGTCGAAGATCTCCTTCAGCGCGTCGAAGATGCGCTCGTTGCCCTTGTGGTTGCCGCGCACCACCCGCTTGGGCAGGCGGTAGAGCTTGTTGGCGAAATTCTGGCTGCCGGCCAGATGGATCATGAAGTTCAGCATCTTCTGCGCCGGCAGCGACAGGCGCGTGCCGTTGGCGGGATAGCTGTAGACCGCCTCCGCCGCCTTGATCAGATGCTTGTAGCCGTCGCGCTCGAAGGTGGCGCTGGCGACGCGGGCGGTCAGGCCGGCGACCGGAGCCGCGGATTCGGTGCCGACCGCCGGCAAGGTGGCCGCGGCGCCATCGCCGTCGATCACAGCACCACCGGCCAGATCCTCCGGACCCAGCACGACGAGGTTGGGGGCAGCGGTCTTCGCCGTGTGGGCCGTGTTCGCCTTGGTGGGCGCAGCCGCGTCCGACGGGACGGACTCCTCCGCCACCGCACCGCGCGCCTTCCTGCGCCCCGTACCCGCCATCGCCTTCCTCCCGCGAAATCGAGCGAGGCTAAATCAATCCTTACCCCAAAAACAAGTAAGGAAAGGGTCGCGCCGCAGAATCCCGATCATCCTTACATCCTGGGGGCGGGACCCTTACGCCCCGGGGGGTGTGCGACTCGCCCCCACCCGGTAAGGCTGTTTCCCCCACCCTGTAAGGAAGATTCGATGCGACTCGCGGACTCCCCTAGGGATTCGCGCCGACGAATCCTCTTAAAAGGGAAAGGGAGAGGCATGCGCCCGCTAAGTGCCGGATCCGGCAAGGCTTCCCATCTGCGAATCTCAGCCGGACAGACCGGTCGGGAGGCCTTCATGCTGCGAATCGGAGCGACTCGAGTCTGCGGAGCGGCGTTATGGGACCTGCTCTATCCTTACTGCCTGGGGGCGTTCAGGCATTTTTGCTGTCTGGGGGTCGGTGGACAAGCGCCATCCTTACGGCTTGGGGGCACCCAATGCCGGATCCAGGCCCCCGAGAGGTAAGGATCACGGGATTCTGCAGAGTTGGGAGTTCGATTCTGGGGCGCGTCAGGAGTCTCAAGGGCTTACCCGCCCCCAGGATGTAAGGAAGCCCGCCCCCAAGCCGTAAGGATTGGAGAGGCGGGCTTTTCGATGGCTCCAGGGCGGGATCGGGCCCCCAGGGAGTAAGGATGGAAAAACAGGAACAGGTAATAGATTGATTTAAAATATGTTTTTCAATGTGCCGCCAGCAGGAACAGCCCCTGGCCGAGATAGACGCCGGCGGTTCCCATCACCAGATAGCGGCTCCACAGGCGGAACTGGGCGTCGCTCATGCGGTCGAGAACGCGGCGGGAGAGATTCGTGCCGAGCAGGGCCATGGCGATCGACAACAGGATCACCGTCCACTCCACCGTCTCGTCGGCGCTGCCGGCCACCAGCGGGGCGAAGTAAGCGATCTTGACCAGATGGCCGACCGACTGGATGGCGGCCTTGGTGGCGACCACGCTCTGGCGGGTCATGGCGCTGCGGATGAAGAAGGCGTCGAGCAAGGGGCCGGAGATTCCGGCGACCAGTTGAATGCCCATGCAGAGGAAGCCGCCCAGCACGCCGTGCAGCGGCTTCTGCGCGTTCAGCGCCCAGCGGGCGGGGATGGCCAGCGCCAGGAAGGGCGTCAGTCCCAGAATCAGCAGCGACACCGCACGGTCGGGCACGGCGCCGACCAGGGCGAACAGCAGGCCGGCCACCGATCCGCCAAGCGCGAATCGCAGGATGATCGGCCAGACCACATGGCGGCGCCACAGCCACGCCCGCCAGCCGTTGGAGGCGAACTGGGTCACGCCATGCAGCAGCATCGCCGACGGCACCGGCAGCAGAATCAGCAGCAGGCCCATCAGCACCATGCCGCCGGCCATGCCGAACAGGCCCGACAGAAACGAGGTCACGAGAACGGTGAGG
Source organism: Azospirillum oryzae (assembly GCF_008364795.1). Lineage (GTDB taxonomy): Bacteria > Pseudomonadota > Alphaproteobacteria > Azospirillales > Azospirillaceae > Azospirillum > Azospirillum oryzae. The sequence continues at coordinate 249,344 of NZ_VTTM01000003.1, forward strand.
CCAAGCCCCACCATCAGCGGAAGCGTCAGCATGATCTGCCTGAATGTCGGAGATGATGGGGAAAATTCGCACGCGCGCGGTTGCGCCGCAAACGGCATTGTTCGATGCTCAGCCTCAGGAAAAGTTGGGGTGAAGTAAGGATGGACGCATGCGCCGATTGCCCTCGCTGAACGGCCTGCGCGCGTTCGAGGCGGCGGCCCGCCATGGCAGCTTCACGGCGGCGGCGGCGGAGCTGCATGTCTCGCAGGCCGCGATCAGCCGGATGGTGAAGCTGCTGGAGGAACGGCTGGGCTTCGCCCTGTTCGACCGGCGGGCCAACGCGCTGGTGCTGACCGAACGCGGCCGGGCGCTGCAGCCGACATTGACCGAGGCCTTCGACGGCATCGCCCGGCGGGTGGAGCAGGTGTCGGCGATGCGGGCCGGGCCGGTGCTGACGGTGGGGATGGGGGCGACGGTGGCGGTGCGCTGGCTGATTCCGCGCCTGTCGAGCTTCCATCTCGCCCATCCGGAGATCGAGGTGCGGATCGCCACCGGCGGGGCGGGGGCGCCGATGAACGACGACTGGACCTGCGCCGTCCTGCTGGGCGACGGCCAGTGGCCGGGCTATGAGGCGGAACGGCTGTTCTCCTCCAGCCTGCAGCCGGTCTGCGCGCCGCGGCTGGCGGCGGAGTTGCGCCGGCCGGCGGATCTGGCCGGCGCCACCCTGCTGCATGTGTCGCATTGGGGGGAGGACTGGCCGCGCTGGCTGGCCGCCGCCGGGGTGGCGGATCCGGCAGCGGCCTCGGGAATAAGGGGGCTGTCCTTCGGCAGCTATGCGATGACCTTGCAGGCGGCCATCGACGGCGTCGGGGTGGCGCTGGCGCCGCGGCTCTACATCCTGGACGACATCGCCGCCGGGCGGCTCGCCACGCCGTTCGGGCTGGCGGTGCCGATGGTCCATTCCTGGTATCTGGTCCATCGCGCCTCCCGCCGCGAGGATGCGGGGCTGGCGCCGTTCCGCGACTGGCTCTATGCGCTGTGCGCGGAGATGGAATAGCCCCTTGGTCCTTTTGGCGCATGGCCGGGCGGCGCAATTGACCGATGCGCGGGCCGCAGGTGCCGACTTAGGCTGCGTGCTGTTTTGTGCCCGTTCCAAACAGTCATGACCCTACAGGACCGCGCGATGCCGCCCACCGCTGTTCCGCACACCACGGAAGACGCCGCCCACCCTGCCCTCTCCCGTTCGCTCGTCGTGCTGATGGCGCTGGCCTGCGGCGTGGTGGTCGCCAACATCTATTATGCCCAGCCGCTGGTCGGGCTGATCGGCCCGGCGGTCGGGCTGTCGCCGGAAACCGCCAGCCTCGTGGTCACCCTGACCCAGATCGGCTACGGCGCCGGGCTGGTGCTGCTGGTGCCGCTGGGCGACTTGCTGGAGAACCGGCGGCTGGTGGTGGCGACGCTGTGCAGCACGGTGGTGGCCCTGCTGGTGGCGGCGGTCGCCCCCACCGCCTCGCTGTTCCTGGCGGCGGCCTTCCTGATCGGCGTCACGTCGGTCGCCGTGCAGATGCTGGTGCCGCTGGCCGCCCACATGGCGCCGGAGGCCTCGCGCGGGCAGGTGGTGGGCAATGTGATGAGCGGGCTGCTGCTGGGCATCCTGCTGGCCCGGCCGGTGTCGAGCCTGATCGCCGACAGCCTGGGCTGGCGGGCGGTGTTCGGCCTGTCGGCGGTGGTGATGGTCGGTTTCGCCGTGCTGCTGTGGCGGGTGCTGCCGCAGCGGCGGCCGAGGGGGCAATCCAGCTATGGCGCGCTGCTCGGCTCGCTGGGGCGGCTGCTGGTGCGGACGCCGGTGCTGCAGCGGCGGACCGTCTATCAGACCATGATGTTCGCGTCCTTCAGCCTCTATTGGACCTCCGTCCCGCTGCTGCTGATGGGGGCGCCCTTCCATCTCAGCCAGCGGGGCGTCGCGCTGTTCGCCCTGTCGGGAGCGGCGGGCGCGCTGGTCGCCCCCATCGCCGGGCGGATCGCCGACCGCGGCTGGACCCGGCCGGCGACCGGCTTCGCGCTGGCGATGGCGGCCTTGTCCTTCTTCGTCGCGCGGGCCGGCGAGGGCTCCATCGCGCTGCTGGTGCTGGCCGGGCTGCTGCTCGACATGGGTGTGCAGATGAACATGGTGCTGGGGCAGCGCGCCATCTATTCGCTGGGGGCGGAGACTCGCAGCCGGATGAACGCCATTTATATGGCGATCTTCTTCCTGGGTGGTGCTGCAGGCTCGGCGCTGGCCGGCTATGCCTTCGCCGTCGGCGGCTGGGCGCCGGTGACCTGGATCGGCTTCGCCTTTCCGGCGGTGGGCCTGCTGTTCTACCTGACCGAATTCCGTGGGCGGCACGCCGCCTGATTTGATATCCGAGGAGACGACGCAATGGATCGACGCCAGCTTGAACAACGTCCGCTGGGCCGCAGCGGCCTGACGGTGTCCCCGCTCTGCTTCGGCGGCAACGTGTTCGGCTGGACCGCCGACGAGGCCACCTCCTTCCGGCTGCTCGACGCCTTCGTCGATGCCGGCTTCAACTTCGTCGACACCGCCGACGTCTATTCCGCCTGGGCGCCCGGCAACCAGGGCGGCGAGTCGGAGACCATCATCGGCAAATGGATGAAGAGCCGGGGCAACCGCGACCGCATCATTCTGGCGACCAAGGTCGGGTCGGAGATGGGGCCGGGGAAGAAGGGCCTGTCGCCCGCCTGGATCCGGACGGCGGTGGAGGATTCGCTGAAGCGGCTCCAGACCGACCGCATCGACCTCTACCAGTCCCATTGGGACGATCCCGCGACCCCGTTCGAGGACACGCTGGGCGCCTACAAGGAGCTGATCGACCAGGGCAAGGTCCGGGCGATCGGCGCCTCCAACCTGACGGCTCCCCGCCTGCGCGAGGCGCTGGAGGTCAGCGCCCGCACCGGGCTGCCGCGCTACGAGACCCTGCAGCCGGAATACAACCTCTACAGCCGCGAGGGCTATGAGGCGGAGCTGGAGGGGATTTGCCGGGAGAACGGGCTGGGCGTCATCAATTACTATTCGCTGGCCGCCGGCTTCCTGACCGGCAAGTACCGCTCGGCCGAGGATGCCGGCAAGAGCGCGCGCGGCAACGGGGTGGTGTCGAAGTATCTGAACGAGCGCGGCCGGGCGATCCTGGCGGCGCTGGACGAGGTCGCCGGGCGGCACGGGGCGACGCCCGGCCAGGTGGCGATCGCCTGGCTGATCGCGCGGCCCGGCTTGACGGCGCCCATCGCCAGCGCGTCGAAACCGGAGCAGATGGGCGACCTGATCGCCGCCGCCACTCTACGGCTGGATGCCGAGGACATCGGGCGGCTCGACCGGGCCAGTGCTTATTGAGGCGGCCGGTCAGGGAGTGGGAATCGCCGCCGCTTTGGACGGGGCCGGCTTGCCGGCCGCGTCCGTCTTCAGAACCGCCAGGAAGGCGTCGGCCATGGCGTGATAGACCGAATGCGGGCAGACCAGCCGCGACAGGGTGGTGGCGAGCGCCGCGCTCAGCATCAGCGGCAGCAGCATCTCCGGCGAGGCGCTCATCTCCGTCACGATGACGACGGCGGTCAGCGGCGCCTGCACCACGCCGGCGAAATAGGAAACCATCGACAGCAGCACCACGGCGCCCAGCGAGCTGTCCGGCAGCAGCCCGCCGATGATCGAGCCGATGCCCGCCCCGACCGACAGCGAGGGGGAGAAGATGCCGCCGGGAATTCCGCAGATGCCGGACAGCACGGTCGCCAGCAGCTTTGCCGGCGCATAGTACCAGGGCAGCGTCTCCACCCCGTCGAGCACGGCGCGCGCCTGCTCGTAGCCGGTGCCGAAGGTCAGGCCGCCGGTGGCGGCGCCGATCGCCGCCAGGGCAAGGCCGCAGCCCGACGCGATGAGCAGCGGGTGGCGGGCCACCCGCCCGCCGAGGCCGCAGCGGATCCAGCGCGTCAGAAACAGCAGCAGCGAACTGAACCCGCCGCCGGCCAGTCCGCCGACGATGCCGGTCGCCAGCACCGCCTTCCAGTCGTGCCAACTGGCCGAGGCGGCGGTGTGGCCGAAATAGGCGTAGTTGCCGAGCATGGCGACGGCGACCAGACCGGCCGCCACCACCGCGATCAGCACGAGGCTGCTGGTCCGCTTCTCGAAGCTGCGGGCCATCTCCTCGATGGCGAAGACGATGCCGGCCAGCGGCGTGTTGAAGGCCGCGGCGACGCCGGCCGCCCCGCCGGCGAGGATCAGACCCGGCTCCCGTCCCAGCCCGGCGAGGGAACCGGCCATCAGCATGATCGAGGCGCCGACCTGCACCGTCGGCCCCTCGCGCCCGATGGAGGCGCCACAGGCCAGCCCGACCAGGGTCAGGAGGATCTTGCCCACGGCGATGCGCGGCGACAGCAGCCGGCGCTTGGCCGCCGGATCCTGAACATGGCGCGCGGCGATGGCCTGGGGAATGCCGCTGCCCTGCGATCCCGGCACGACCTTCAACGCCACCCAGGCCGAAAAGGCCAGCCCGAGCGGGGTCAGCAGGAAGGGCAGCCAGGGCGATGCCGACTCCGCCAGCCGGAACAGCTGCTGGGCATAGTCCGCGGCGACGGCGAACAACACGGCGACCAGCCCGACCGCACCGGCACCGGACCAGAACAGCAGGCGCCGCCGCCAGTTTCTGGGTGACATCCAGACATGGTGGGGCCGGCGCAGCCGGTTGGGCAGCGGGTGGTGCGGACGATTGGCAGAAGGCATGGACTGAGGCCGGAAGCGGGGGAAAAGAACGGATGAAACGGCAGGGGGCCGAGTTTAGGTCCGTTTTATTCCGCAGATCCATCCACGCTCGCGCAGATCTGGCCCGAAGGGGCCGTTCATGCGCGAAAATATGGCCTCAGCGGCGGGCGGCGGCGCCCGAATGGGGCTGGTGGGGACGGGTGGAGCGGCCGCGAGAGGCGATGGCGGCACCCTGCAGGGTGCGCTGGCCGCGGCGCTGTTGCGCTTGCTCGACCTCGCGCCGGAAGTTGGGGCCGAGAGCCTCGTAGGCGGCCTTCAGCTCCGGGTCCTTCATCCAGAATTCCTGGCGATCCATGGTTTCCTCTTGAATTGGCTGGCCGCCGGCTGAATGCCGGGCAGACCTGCGGCATGCCGCCCCTGCGGAAGTTGCCTCGGACTCTGCGTCAGAAGCTGCTTCGCGGGCGGGTCATCCGATGTTTTTCTCGGGATGACGCCCACCGTCCTTTTCGAAGGCGGGGTCGGCATGACGACTGACAGGTTGGGGCGGTCGGTCTTCACTTCAAGATACCCCCGGCGTCTGACCGGGCGACTTTCTGAAAGCCATAACGCCTTGTTCACCCCAAGGTTCCAGCCGGCCCCCGCCCGGCCGCAGGTTTTAGGACCGGCGGGGGATGAGGGCTTGTACGGGAGATCTCCCTCTCACCTCCGGGGGGAGAGGGGATCTCCCGTCGCCGACAAGCGTTGATCAGGCCAGCAGCCCGATGTCGTGGGCGGAGATGTGGTCGAAGCCATGGGCGTAGACCGGCGAGTTCGACGACAGGCTGAAGTCGTCCGCAGCCGGATTGACGAAGCCCGGGTTCAGAATCACCGAGCCCTTGTCGTAGCCGGCGGCCTGCCAGTTCGACAGGGTGCCCCAGGCGCCGCTCGACATCACCTGCGGCCAGGCGTCGAACTCCTTCTCGGCGGTGTTCAGGCTGCTGTAGAAGTTGTCGTGCAGGTTGCCGACATTGGCCGGGCCATAGATGTGGACGGCCGTGCCCTCGCGCACGTCGATGACATTGCCGGAGATATCGTTGCCGGTCATGGCGTGACCCTTCCAGCCGCTCCAGGCCACCGGCTGCTGCAGGCCGATCTGGGCGCCGCTGTTGCCGGCGATCACGTTCTCCGTGACCGTGTTGTTCCAGCCGCCATGCAGGAAGACGCCGCCGATGTTGTCGTGGACGACGTTGCCCTTCACCGTGGTGCCGCTGGTCCAGTCGTCCAGATAGATGCCCCAGCTCGCCACCTGCCCGGTCGGGTTGGTCGCGGTGGTGCCGGACACGTCGTTGTTGACGACGGTGTGATTGGCCAGATCCTGCTGGCGGTTGATCAGGTAGATGCCGCCGCCGTCGTTGGACTCGAGGTTGGCGTTGATCACCTTGTTGTAGGAGATGGTCACGCGATAGGCCGCGTCGCTGCCATCCGTCTGGACCGAGCCGATGGCGATGGCCTTCTCCGGCGAGTTTTCGATCTGGTTGTGGGTGACCTTGACGTCGGAGCTGCCGTTGATCCAGATGCCGGCGTCGCCGCGGTCGGCGGCGTTCGGATGCCGGATCAGGTTGTCGGAGACCAGCGTGGCGTTGGAGCCGGCCTTGACGAAGATCGACTCGGCGCCGGTGTTGTCGAACTGGTTGCCGGTGACCTTGCTGTTGGCGCTGTTCTGCACCGTGATGCCGTAGCCGCCGCCCTTCACCACATTGTTGGCGAAGGTCAGGCCGGCGGCGTTGTCGGCGAAGACGTAATGGCCGGTGGTGACGCCGTCGGCGAAGCTCAGCCCTTCGATGGTGACGTTCTTGGCGCCGCCGAGGCCGAAGGACACCGACGCCGCAGAACTGCCGTGGATCACCGCCTTCTCATTGCCGTAGCCGGCGAAGGTGACGCCGGAGTCCTGGCTGTTCAGCCACAGCCCGTTCTGGTGGTAATCGCCGCCGCGGATGTAGGTGGTGTCGATGTTGGGATCGGCGCGCATCGCCGCCTGCGCCTTGGCGAGGCTGGCGAAGGGACCGTCGGTGCCGTCGGCGTTGGGGGCGGCCAGCTTGCCCGACCAGCTGTCCTTGCCGTTGGTGGCGACGTAGAAGGCCGGACCGGTGGGGGCCGGGTTGGTGGGCGTCGGCGTGGTCGGGGTGGGGGTGGTCGGCGTCGGCGTGGTGGTGGTGCCGGCCGGGAAATCGGACGCCGGGGCGTTCAGCACCAGCGTGCCGTTCCACCACATCCCCTTCTGGCCGGCGATCACGTCCTTGCCGTCGAGCGCGCCCTTGTCATAGGTGACGGCGCTGCTGGTGGAGGCGTAGCTGTGGCCGTTGATGGAGATGCTGTTGACGGTCAGGCTGCGGTCCTGGCCATTGATCATGGCATCGTTGTCGTACTGCACCTGCACCTTGTGCGCGACACGGTCGGCGGCATCGGTGGTGAAGGTGAAATTCTTGGCGGTGGTGCCGGCGGTCGCCTCGCCGACCTGCTTGCCGTCGACCAGCACCTTGAAGTGGGCGTTGACGCCGCCCGCCGCGGTGCCCGACGCATTCACGACGATGGTGTCCTTGCCGCCCGTGGACGCGGCCGGCGCCGGGGTGGGAGTGGCGGCGGGGAAATAGCTCTTGTCGGCGTTCACCACCAACGTGCCGTTCCACCACATGTTCGACTGGCCGGCGGCGACGTCCCTGCCGTCGAGCGCGCCCTTGTCGTAGCTGACGATGCCGGCGGTCGGCGCGACCGTCTTGCCGCCGATGCTGATGCTGTTGACGGTCAGGCTGCGGTCCTGGCCGTTGATGACGGCATCGTTGTCGTACTGGATCTGCACCTTGTGCGCGGTGTCGGTGGTCAGCACGGGCGTGAAGACGAAATCCTTCGCCGTCGTGCCAGCGGTGCCCTCACCCACCTTCTGGCCGTCGACCAGCAGGGTGAAATGGGCGTTCACGCCGCCTGCGGCCTTGCCCAGGGCGTTGACGACGATCTTGGTGGATGAGGTGGCCATCGGTTCGGTGTCCTCGCCTGATGTGCCCCGGGGCATTGCCGTGCCCCTGGGGTCTGATGTCCGTTTTGGGCCTGAACCCGGATGCCGGCGGAGGATGGCGAGGACCGGCGGGATCTTTGTGTGATGTTTTCGCTTAAAAGCGCCGAATCTGCGACAAATTATGGCTAATCCTGTCGTGGGCCGATTCGCACGGTTGTCGTGATTGCAGTGCAGCATTTCCGCAACAGCGAGCCGTGCGAAAATTGCGGCTTTCCCCTATTGCTGCAGGAAGCCGTTGAACGAAAGGTGCTTTTCCCGGATTGTTTGGAATAGCCACAACTGTCTACCGCCGGCATGAGACGCGGTGACCGTAAGGCTCCGGCCCCCCATATGTCCGGAAGCCGAGCGGAACGAGGATTGACCGAGAGATGCACGAGTACAGCGAGCGGCCGCGCCGCGCCGACGATCACCCCAGCCACCGGCCGTTGCCGCCGGGCTGTTTCCGGATGCAGCGGCCCATTCGCTTTTCCCACTGCGACCCGGCCGGGATCGTCTATTTCCCGGTCTATTTCGACATGTTCAACGGCGCGGTGGAGGACTGGTTCACCCAGGGTCTGGACATCGACTATGCGACGATGATCCTGCAGCGGCGCCTGGGCCTGCCGATCGTGCATGCGGAATGCGATTTCGTGATCCCCAGCCGCATGGGCGACACGCTGACCCTTGGCGTCCTGCTGGAACGTCTGGGCCGCAGCTCGCTTCAGCTGCGCATCAACGGCGAGCATGAGGGGCAGGTCCGGCTGTCGGGCAGCCTGACGCTGGTCACCACCTCGCTGGACGATTTCGCCGCGGTGCCGATCCCCGACGACATCCGCGCCGCCATGCTGCGCTATCAGGCGGGCTGCGAGGGATAAGAGGGGCTGCGTATTTCCCCCCTCTCCCGCCCCGGGAGAGGGCCTTTTTGCGCGCCCTGACCTGCTGCGACGGACCTCCATGGACGACATCGACCGGCGGCTGATCGATCTGTTGACGGTGAACGCGCGCACCAGCACGGCGGCGCTGGGCCGCGCGCTGGGGCTGTCGCGGTCCACCGTGCAGGACCGCATCGCCCGGCTGGAGCGCCACGGGGTGATCGCCGGCTATACCGTGAAGCTGGGCGACCCGGCGCCGCGCCGCGGGGTGTCGGCGCTGGTGATGATCAGCGTGAACGCCCGGCTGGCCGACCGCGCCGTCCATGCCCTGCGCAAGATGCCGGAGGTGATCCGGCTGCACAGCATCAGCGGGCAGTATGATCTCTGCGCCACCGTCGGCACCGAGACGCATGACGCGATGGACGCCGCGCTGGACAGCATCGGCCGCCTGCCCGGTGTGGAGCGCACGATGTCGTCGATCGTGCTGTCGACGAAGATGGAACGGTAGGAGAGGCCCCCGTCCGGTAAGGAACGGGGGCCTCCCGCCCTTACGCCTTCCCGTCCATCTGGATGACGCGCAGGTTGTTGGTGGTGCCGGCCTGGGCGAAGGGGATGCCGGCGACGACGACCATGGTGCCGGTCCGGCCGGCGAACTCCTCCGCCCGCGCGGTGGAGATGGCGCGGTCGACCATCTCCTCGTAGGTGCGGATGTCGTCGGACAGCACGCTGTGGGCGCCCCACAGCAGGCAGAGCCGGCGCGACACCGCCTTGTCCGGGGTGATCGCCAGGATCGGCACCTCCGGCCGCTTGCGGGCGATGCGCGCCGCGGTGGTGCCGCTGGAGGTGAAGGCGACGATGGCCGAGGAATGCAGGCTGTTGGCCAGATCGGCGGCCGCGGCGGCCACGGCGTGGGGCGGGCTGTGCTCCTCCCCCGGATGGGTCGCCTGGATCAGCGAGTGATAGAGCTTGTGCTGCTCGGTGGAGCGGATGATGCGGTCCATCATGGTGACCGCTTCGATCGGATACTGGCCCGACGCCGATTCGGCCGACAGCATCACCGCGTCGGCGCCGTCATAGATGGCGGTCGCCACGTCCGATGCCTCGGCCCGCGTCGGGGTCGGGGCGGAGACCATCGAATCGAGCATCTGGGTGGCGACGATCACCGGCTTCACCGCCAGACGGCAGGCGCGCACCAGCTCCTTCTGGCGGCCGGGCACGTCCTCGTGCGGGATTTCGACGCCGAGGTCGCCGCGCGCCACCATCACCGCGTCGGACAGGCGAATGATGTCGTCGATCCGCTCCAGCGCCTGCGGCTTCTCGATCTTCGCCATGATGCCGGCGCGGTCGCCGATCAGGCCGCGGCCCTCGATGATGTCGCCCGGCTTCTGCACGAAGGACATGGCGACCCAATCGACGCCCAGCTCCAGCCCGAAGGCGAGGTCGGCGCGGTCCTTGGCGGTCAAGGGCGACAGGTCGAGCACGGTGCCCGGCAGGTTGACGCCCTTGCGGTTGGAGATGGTGCCGCCGATGACCACGCGGGCCTCGATCCAGTCGTCGCCCAGCTCGGTCACCTCGAGGCGGACGCGGCCGTCGTCGATCAGCAGATGGTGGCCGGGCATGATGGCGGCGAAGATTTCCGGGTGCGGCAGCGGGATGGAGCGCTTGTCGCCCTCGCTGCCATTCAGCACGAAGCGGATCTGCTCGCCGGTGGATACTGCGATCTTGCCGTCGCGGATGGTGCCGACGCGGATCTTCGGACCCTGGAGATCCTGAAGGATGCCGATGGGGCGGCCGACCTCCGCCTCCAGTTCGCGGATGGCGCGGTGGACCTTGGCGTGGTCGTCGTGGGTGCCATGGCTGAAGTTCAGCCGGAAGGTGTCGACGCCGGCCAGGAACAGGGTCTTCAGCATCTCGGGCGAGTTGCTGGCCGGTCCGACGGTGGCGACGATCTTGGCGCGGCGATGACGGCGCATATGGTTCCGGCCGCGGGGGCCGTCCTCTTTGGCTGGGCCGTCCGGTGCGCCGACGGGACGGCGGCCACCTTGGAGGGACGGCGGGGTGACTGGTCAGCAATGCAACGGCCGGAGCGGGCAACCGGTGGAGTAGCCCGTCGACTGTTCGCGTGCCTGAACAAGGTGTCGCCATTGCAGCCGGAAAGCAAGGCGGCTGGCGGGGTCAGAGTTCCCCCAACTGCTCGTGCAGATCCTCGATGGCGCGGATGCGGGCGCGGCCGGCGGGGCCGGTCAGGGGGATCAGTTCGGCGGCCAGCGCGTGGATCACCGCCAGGGCGGCGACATGGGTGTCGAGCGCCGCCAGGCTGCGCGTCTCGCAGCGGAAGGTCAGCGGCGGCGGCGGGGCCTCCAGGACGGAGTGGCTGTCGGCGATCAGGATGGTGGGAATCGCGCGCTCCCGCACCGCACGCAGCAGGCGGACGATGGCCGGCGGGCGGCGGCGGATGCCGACCAGGAACAGCAGGTCGCCGGGCCCCCGATCTCCAGGATTAAGGTCGGCCAGCGTCTCCGCCATCGTCTCGCCGGATGCCGCCAGTTGGTGGACCTCGCCGCGGACCTGGATGAACTGCCAGCGGGCATAGCCGGCCAGGAAGGCGCTGTTGCGCGCACCGCAGACCCAGATCCGCCGGGCATCGGCAAGCGCGCGGGCGGCCTGGGCCAGCAGAGCCGGGTCGGTCTGGCGGGCGGTGGCGGCGAGCGCCTCGGCACTGCGCTGGAAATGCGCCTCCAAGGGCGCGGGATCGCTTTCGGAGGTTGAAGCCGGGCCGCCGGGGGGCAGCAGGAACAGGGGCGAGCCCCAGTCGCCGCCGCGCCGGGCGGCCAGCCGCGCCTCCTCGAAGCCGGCATAGCCGAGGCGGCGGACCAGACGCGACACCGTCATCTTCGACACGCCGGCCCGGCCCGCCAGCTCGGTCGCCGAATAGCCCGACAGCTCGCCCGGACAGGCCAGGATCACATCGGCGAGCTGCCGCTCCAGCGGGCTGAGATCGCCGTAGCGCTCGCGGATGCGCGCGGTCAGCGATGGCTCGGCGCCGTCGCTCGCGGAGGTGGCTGAGTTTGCCTGTTTCATAGGCTGATCGCCTCGTGGTTTCGGCATTTGCATAAAAAATCAGCTTTCGAAGTGCGACCTATGTGGCGTTACAAGCGTAACGGATTTTGCCTATGACGGGATAATCGTAACATTTCCGTGCTTTGGCTCACATCGGAATTCATAGGACGGAAGTGGCACGCCGATTGAAAAGGAGGGGGTCATCGTCCTTCGCTCTGGAGATCAGGTGCCATGCGGTTCGCAAAGATTCTGGGTGCTCTCGGCCTTGCAACGGCGGTTCTGGCCGGCGGTCTGGCCCCGACCCATGCAAAAGCCGACGCGCTTGAGCGCATCGCCAAGGAAAAGGTGCTGCGCGTCGCCGTTCCGCAGGACTTCCCGCCCTTCGGTTCGGTCGGCACCGACCTGAAGCCGGTCGGCTACGACATCGACGCCGCCACCCTGATCGCCAAGGAAATGGGCGCCAAGGTCGAGCTGGTTCCGGTGACCAGCACCAACCGCATCCCCTACCTGACCACCGGCAAGGTCGATCTGGTCATCTCCAGCCTGGGCAAGAATGCGGAGCGCGAGAAGGTCATCGACTTCTCCACCGCCTACGCCCCCTTCTACAACGGCGTCTTCGGCCCCGACGACATCAAGGCGGAGAAGCCGGAGGATCTGGACGGCAAGACCGTCGGCGTCACCCGCGGCTCGGTCGAGGACATCGAGCTGTCGAAGATCGTGTCGGACAAGGTCACCGTCCGCCGCTACGAGGACAACAACGGCACCATCTCCGCCTTCCTGTCGGGACAGGTGCAACTGGTCGCCACCGGCAACGTCGTCGCCGCCGCCATCTTCGAGCGCAACCCGCCGCGCCAGCCGATCATGAAGTTCCTGATCAAGAACTCCCCCTGCTTCGTCGGGCTGAACAAGAACGAAGGGCCGCTGATGGAGAAGGTCAACGCCATCATCGCCAAGGCGAAGGATGACGGATCGCTGAACGCCATCGCCAAGAAGTGGCTGCATGCGCCGCTGCCGAAGGATCTGTGAGCGGGGGCGTGGTGCCCCCTCCCTAACCCTCCCCCGCTTCGCGGGAGAGGGGACTGCCGCCGCCTCGCTGGAAAGCCACCCTGACAAGCGTCCTACCCCCTCTCCCACCGCAGGTGGGGGAGGGATGGGGAGGGGGCACCCACCTACGGACACCGCATAATGGCCTACAGTTTCGATTTCTCGTCCCTGTTGGACTACACGCCCGTGCTGGTGGACGGGATAGTGACGACCATCGGGCTGACCGCGGTCAGCACGGTGCTGGGGGTGGCGCTCGGCATCGGCGGAGCGGCGGCGCGGACCTCCACGGTCAAGCCGCTGGCGGTGGTGGTCGGCGCCTATGTCGAGCTGATCCGCAATACGCCCTTCCTGGTGCAGCTGTTCTTCATCTTCTTCGGGCTGCCGTCGCTGGGCATCCGGCTGGCGGAATGGCAGGCGGCGGTGCTGGCGATGGTCGTCAATCTCGGCGCCTATTCGACCGAGATCATCCGCGCCGGCATCGACGCCACGCCCAAGGGCCAGATCGAGGCCGGGGCCAGCCTGGGCATGACCGGGCCGCAGATCTTCCGCTACGTCGTGCTGGGGCCGGCGATGGGGAAGATCTGGCCGGCGCTGACCAGCCAGATCGTCATCGTCATGCTGGGATCGTCGGTCTGCTCGCAGATCGCGGCGGAGGAACTGAGCTTCGCCGCCAACTTCATCCAGTCCCGCAACTTCCGCCCCTTCGAGGTCTATTTCCTGGCGACGGCGCTGTATCTGGCGCTGGCGGTGGCCTTGCGCTGGATCCTGAGCCTGGTCGGCGGGCGGATGTTCGCCAAGGGGGTGTCGCGTGCTTGAGTTCACCCTGTGGGACATCCTGTCCAACCTGCTGCTGGCGGCGCGCTGGACGGTGCTGCTGTCGCTGATCGCCTTCGTTTCCGGCGGGGTGGCGGGGCTGCTGCTGCTGCTGGCGCGGGTGTCGCCGGTGCCGCCGCTGCGCGTCGCGGCCCGGCTGTTCATCGAGGTGTTCCAGGGCACGCCGCTGCTGATGCAGCTGTTCATCGTCTTCTTCGCCCTGCCGCTGATCGGCATCGAGACGACGGCCTGGACCGCCGCCGCCGTCGGGCTGACGCTGTTCACCGCCGCCTATCTCGCCGAGATCTGGCGCGGCTGCGTCGAGGCGGTGCCGAAGGGCCAGTGGGAGGCGTCCGCCAGTCTGGCGATGAATTTCGGCGAGCAGATGCGCCACGTCATCCTGCCGCAGGCCCTGCGCATCGCCGTGCCGCCGACCGTCGGATTCTCGGTGCAGGTGGTGAAGGGCACGGCGGTGACCTCCATCATCGGCTTCGTCGAGGTGACGAAGGCCGGAACGATGATCACCAACGCCACCTTCCAGCCCTTCCTGGTCTATGGGCTGGTCGGGCTGATCTATTTCGCCCTGTGCTACCCGCTGTCGCTGTCGGCCAAGGCGCTGGAAAGGAAGCTCAATGTCGCCCGTTAACACGCCCGTCGCCGGTGGGCTCGCCACCGGCAGGCCTCTTGTGAAGCTGTCCGGCATCCGCAAGTCCTTCGGCCCGGTGGAGGTGCTGAAGGGCGTCGACATGGCGGTGGAGGAGGGTCAGGTCGTCGCCATGATCGGCCGCAGCGGATCGGGCAAGAGCACGCTGCTGCGCAGCATCAACGGGCTGGAGCGCATCGACGGCGGCGTCATCGAGGTGGACGGCGAATGCGTCGATCCCGGCCAGATCGACCTGCGGGCGCTGCGCCAGAAGGTCGGCATGGTGTTCCAGCAGTTCAACCTGTTCCCCCACCTGACCGCCGGCGAGAACGTCATGCTGGCGCTGAAGGTGGTGAAGAAGCAGGACAAGGCGGCCACCCGCGCCGCGGCGGAAGCGGCGCTGGCCAAGGTCGGGCTGGGCCAGAAATTCAACGCCTATCCGTCGCAGTTGTCGGGCGGCCAGCAGCAGCGCGTCGCCATCGCGCGGTCGCTGGCGATGGCGCCGAAGGTTCTGCTGTGCGACGAGATCACCTCGGCGCTCGACCCCGAACTGGTCGCCGAGGTGCTGGGGGTGGTCCGCAAGCTGGCGGAAGAGGGAATGACGCTGATCCTGGTGACGCACGAGATGCGCTTCGCCCGCGAGGTCTGCGACCGGCTGGTCTTCATGCATGGCGGCCGCATCATCGAACAGGGACCGCCGGCCGAGCTGTTCGACCGGCCGGCTACGCCCGAACTGGCGCAGTTCATCGGCATGGTGGAAGCACGCTGAACGGCGCGCTGAGCGGCGCGCCCTCCCCTTCCGGCCCCTTTCCCCCGCCCTGCCCCGGTCAGTGCTTGCGCACGCCGAGGTCCAGCAGCGCCTTGCGCAGGCCGGACGCGGCGGCGGGGCTGGGAACGGTCTGGCGGAAGAAGGCGTAATAGCTCCGGCTGAGGGCGGCGGCGGACTGGCCGCGGCTGGAGCCGGGGGCGACGCGGTAGATCTCGTACAGGGCGTGGCCCAGGCCGCCGTCCAGCTGATACTTCATCTTGATGTTCATGAAGCGCACCGGCCCCAGGATGCGGCGGACGCTCTCCTCCGACTGCTTGGCGTAGATGATCTCCGGCACGTTGATCTGGATTTCCGCCGGACGGCCGTTCGAGGTGCGGACGAAGACGGTGGTCGAGGAATAGCCGCAGGGATCGGCGTCGGCGCCGACCTCCTTCACCTGGATCAGGCCGCGCCCCTGCGAGGCGGTGAAGGCGCGCTTCAGATCGACCAGCACCGAACGGCAATCGGCCAGGGTCGGCACGATGATGGTCATGCGCGCCAGATCCTTGATGGAATGCCAGTCGCCGTCATAGTCCATGCCGACCTTCTGGGACGCGCGCTCCTCGCTCTTGATCGGGGCGGCGGAGATGACGCCGCGGTATTTGGCGGCGATGGACTGGCCGACCTGCTCGATCTCCGCCTTCGACGCCGCGGCATCGGCGAAGACGCCCGTCTTGATGCGCGATTGCGCCGCATCCTTGATGCTGTTCAGAAAGGCGGCGTGCGTGCCGGTGGCCATGGGTCCGTTCCTTCGCAGGCGATCGATTTATCCCATCATACCGCGCGGCAGGCGGAAGGAAAGTGACGGTCGTCACTCGAACGATTTGGGTATGAAAGGAATATAATCTGTAAATTTATCTCTTAACGAACCCGGCGGGCGGCGTTGCGAAGATACGGGTGTTAACTTTTTTGTCGGCGAAAAAGGCCGTTTTCGAATTCGGCTTACCCCCATGGCCGTAATCCAGCGCGACAGCAATCTATCAATCCAGTGTCCAAATGGGTCAGTATAATCGGCGAACATATGGCATCAATCGGCGGTATTTTTGAAAGGATGATGCGTGTATGCACATATTGTCGGGGATTGGTTGGTCTATGTCTTTCGAGATTATCTTGCAAAAGTGAGTGCAGACAAAGAATATACTGTTGTGATGAAAAGAAGACTGTGGGAATGATCGAAAAACCTGTGACCAAGATGGGATATAGTTTGCTGCCATGACTCGTCCCCCTAGAGCGGCCCTGTGATCGGCTGGGCCAAATTTGCCACAAGCTTCGAGAAAAGTTAACCGGACTTGGAAAGGTTTCGTTAACCATTCAAGCCCCAGCATGGCTTCAACACAACGGACATAGGATTGAAGTCATGAGCACGACCACCGCGCCGAGCAAGATCGTCGTCAACGCCTACGGCCAGTCCCAGGATGGCGTCGCGCCGCATTTCAAGCTTCTGGTGGATGGTCAGGAGGTCGGTTCGGCCAATGCGGCCGCCACCTCGTCGAAGGCCTACAGCTTCACCGCCGACCTTGCGGCGAACACCGCGCATACCGTCCAGGTCGTCTACGACAACGACACCGCGAACGCCGCCAATCGTGACCTCTATGTTCAGTCGATCGAGGTGAACGGCCACACGCTGAAGCCGACCGACGCCGTCTATGAGCGCCATGACGATGCCGCCCCGGCGCCGACCCAGGCCGGCCAGGAAGCCATGTGGTGGGACGGCGCGCTGACCTTCAAGACCCCCGCCAGCCATTACGCCGCCCCGGTGGCCGCCACTCCGGCGGTGCCCGCCGCCGGCACTGCGCAGAACGTCATCACCGTCAACGCCGCCGGCAATTCGGCGGGCGGCGAAGGCGCGCACTTCACCGTGCTGGTCGACGGCAAGCAGATCGGCGAGGGCACGGCCACCAGCCCGGACGCCAAGGACTTCAAGTTCACCGCCGATCTGGCGCAGGGCACCGCCCATGCGGTCGAGGTGAAGTACGACAATGACGCCGTCATCGGCGGCAGCGACCGCAACCTGTATGTCCACAGCGTCGGCGTCGACGGCAAGACCGTGGCGGCGACCGACGCCGCCATGTCGGTCCACCGCACGGCGGACGGCGCCGAGCTGGGCGCCACCAGCGACCTCTATTGGGACGCCACGCTGACCGCCAAGCTGGACGCCAGCCATTTCGCGGCCACCGGCAGCAGCACGGGCGGCTCGACCGGCGGCTCCACCGACGCGGGCAAGGGCGGCAGCAGCACGGGTGGGTCCACGGGTGGGTCCACCGGCGGTTCGACGGGCGGCTCCACTGGCGGTTCGACGGGCGACGCCTCGCTGTCGCTGAAGGTCGGCAACGTCACCGCGTCCGATCCGGGCATGGTGCAGAGCAGCGGCTCGATCAACGGCTTCCTGCACACCAACGGCAACCAGATCGTCGATGAAAGCGGCAACAACGTCCGCCTGACCGGCGTGAACTGGTTCGGCGGCGAGGGCTACAACTATGTGCCCGCCGGCCTGTGGGCCGACAGCTACCAGGGCCACATCGACAGCATGAAGGGCCTGGGCTTCAACGTCATCCGCCTGACCTGGGCCGACGACATGTTCGACAGCGAGGCCGTGACCAACGGCATCGATTACTCGAAGAACCCGGACCTGAAGGGTCTGACCCGCCTGCAGGTCTATGACAAGGTCATCGATTACGCCGGCAAGGTCGGCATGAAGGTGATCCTGGACCACCACCGCAACGACGGCGGCGCCGGCACCAACGAGCATGGGCTGTGGTATACCGCCAACAACCCGGAATCGAAGGTGATCGCCGACTGGAAGATGCTGGCCCAGCATTATGCCGGCAACGACGCGGTGATCGGCGCCGACCTGCACAACGAGCCGAGCGTCACCGCCACCTGGGGCGACGGCAACCAGGCCACCGACTGGGCCGCGGCGGCCGAGCGCATCGGCAACTCGATCCAGACCGTGAACAAGGACTGGCTGCTGCTGGTCGAGGGCACGGAATGGAGCAGCACGCTGGCCGGCGTGAAGAACCATCCCATCGAGTTCGACGTGCCGAACAAGCTGGTCTATTCGCCGCACGCCTATGGCCAGAGCGTCGGCAACTTCAGCTGGCTGACCGACAGCAACTTCCCCAACAACCTGCCGGCGCAGTATGACGGCATGTGGGGCTTCATCTATAAGAACAACATCGCCCCGGTCCTGATCGGCGAGTTCGGCGGCCAGATGAACAGCGCGGCCGAGCAGACCTGGGCCAACGCCTTCGTCAAGTACATGAACGGCGACTGGAACCTGGACGGCAAGAGCGACCTGCCGGCCGGCCAGCAGGGCATGAACTGGACCTATTGGGCCTGGACCCCGGAATCGGGCGACGTCGGCGGCCTGCTGGAGAAGGACTACAAGACCATCGATCCGACCAAGATGAACATCATCAAGGCGGGTCTGGCGTCCAGCTCCGGCCAATCCGGTTCGGTGCCGGGCAGCGACGAGGCGGTCTTCACCGTGCAGCTGGCCAAGGCGGTCACCACCGCCACCACCATCGACTACGCGACCGAGGACGGCACCGCCAAGGCCGGCAGCGACTATACCGCCGCCCACGGCAGCCTGACCTTCCAGCCGGGCGAGACGAGCAAGACGGTCTCCGTCCACATCAACGGCGACAACGTCACCGAGGGCACGGAGAACTTCCTGCTGCACCTGACCCACGGCACCGCCAACCTCGGCACCGCCACGGGCTACATCACCGACCACGCGGCGTAAGGGGCAGTTCCTCTACCGCAACAAAGGGGCCGGTCCGCGTCGAAAGGCGCGGGCCGGCTTTTTGTGTTCAGGCGGCCTGCTTCAGGTCGTAGGGCTGGATCAGGATTTCCGCCGGGATGCGAAGCTCGTCCGACAGGCGGCGGATCATCGACAGCGACAAAGCGCGGCGGCGGTTGAGGACTTCCGAAACACGGCCGCTGGAGCCGATGATCGGTTCCAGATCGGCGCGCGTCAGGCCGCGCTGTTCCATCATGAACTCGATGGCGGCGATCGGGTCGGCCGGCGGCATCGGGTGGTGGCGCCGTTCGTACGCTTCGACCAGCGTCATCAGGAGGTCGAGGCGGTCACCGTCGGGTGTGTCAGGTTCCGCATCCCACAGGGCTTCGATGTCGGCGAGCGCGGCGCGGAAGTCGGCATCGGTCTTGATCGGTTTCAACTCCATCAGATGCTCTCCAGTCTGCCCGAGCGATTCAGTTCGTCATACTCGACATGCGTTCCGACGAACCGGACGTAAACCATGCGCCATTTGTATTTCACCGCCACCACGAGCCGGTATTTGTTGCCGGCAATGTTGAAGACCACCCGGTCTCCGACGAAGCTTGCGCTGCGGAACTGGTCCTTGAGCTGTGCCGGCCCGGTCCAATCCGCCCGCTCCACCACCGCATGCCATTGGGTCAGCGGCTCCCGGCTATCGGCCCGGCCGGGCCGTTCCCAATGCTCGCGAAGCATCTTGTAGGCGATGATTCTCATCGCGCCATTGTAACGCCTCCCAAAATGGGAGCAAGCGGAAATCTCCCAGGATGGGAGGAAGCTGCGGCATTAGCTTCCGCTGCCCTATGGTCACCCAAGACTTTCAACTGCCGGCCACTCCACCGCCGGATGCGCTGCCAGACGGTCGAGCAGGTGGTCCAGCAAATCCCAGATCGCGGCGTCGTGGACGCGGTGGTGGGTCAGCAGGCCGATGGGCTCGGCGGGATTGCCCCTGCCCTCTTGGCGGCCTTCGCGGCGGTCGCGGAGTTCGCGGCAGAGCAGGTCCAGCAGGGCATCCAACGGCACGGCGGAGCGGGTGCCGTGCCAGTCGATCAGGTCTAGGTGGGTGTTGACCCAGGCGATGCCGTCGCGGCTTGCGGGCGCCGGGCCGAAGGCGGAGACGGCGCGGTAGCCGGCGGCGGACAGGCGGGACGGCATGTCGGCGGCCATGCGGTTCCAGGGCGGGACGAACAGCGGCAGCAGGCGGGCCCCGAACAGGGCTCGCAAGACCGACAGGCCGCGTTCGGCCTCGGCTTGGCGGAGGTCGGCGGGGCGTTCCGGGCCGAACTCGCACTTCTTGGCGCCGGGGGCGGCATGGTCGGCGTGGGACCAGCCATGGACCAGCGGGGTGACGTTCGGGTGGCCGGCGAGCGCTTGCGCCAGCGAGGGGTCGGCGTCGGCCGGGATGACGGCGAGGCCGAGCGGGATGCCGGCCTGGGCGCAGCAGTGCAGAAGGCGGTCGAGCTGCGGGCTGGCGGCGATTGCGTCGTCGTCGCGCAGCCAGAGGGAACAGCGGCGGCCGAGATCGGTCCAGCGCGCCAGTTCGTCGTCCACCGCAATCCAGTTTGTAGCGGTCCAGTTGGTCATGACGTCTTCTCCGCCAGCATGGCTTCGACGATCTCCACGCTGCGCGCCGCACCGGTCAGCGAGGCGGGGCTGAGCGGCGGGATGCGGGCGCCCAGCACGGACTGTAACGCCTGGGCGAGGCTGTCGGGCGTGAGGTCGGCCTCGCGCAGGGTAGCGATGCCGGGCTGGCGGGCGAGGATGGCGGCGCGGATGGTCTGTTCGACCTCCCTGCCGTCCTCGAAGGGGCAGAATACGCTGGGCACGCCCGCCGTCAGGCAGTCCAGCGCGGTGTTGTAGCCGCAGCGGCCGACGGCGGCGGAGGCCCGGCCCAGCAGGGCGCGGAAGTCGGGGCGCACCGGCTCCACCAGCAGGCGGTCGGCCGGGGCCATGGCGCGCAGCCGGTCGGCCAGCGCCGCGTCGCCCTTCGCCACCAGCAGGCGCCAGCGCTGCGGAAAGGCTCCGAAAGCGGCACAGCGGGCGGCGGCCTCGAAGACCGGGCGGCCGACCGGGCCGCCGCCGGCGGTGACCAGGATCTCAGCATTGCCGTCGGTGCCGTCACCGGGGACGGGCGGCGGCGGGACGACGAAGCCGGTGTAGCGCAGTAGCGGGCGCATCGCCGGGGTCAGCGGCCAGCTGTCCTCCAGCGGAATCAGGGCGGGGTCGGAATGGACCAGCACGCCGTCGTAGAAGCTCAGCAGGCGGCTTTCGGTCTCGGCGACGCGCTTCGGTTTGGAGGGCGGGGCCAGGATGTCGCGGACCGATGCCAGGGTCAGCGGCGGGCGCGGCAGGGCGCGGGCGCGCTCCAGCAGGGCGTCGAACTCGGCGGCCAGCGCGCGGCGGCCGAAGGGGAAGAGTTCGGTGATGAGAACGTCGGGGCGGAGGCTGTCGAGCAGGCCGGTCAGCATCGCCTGGCGGGCGGCGAAGAGGGCGGCATCGGCGGGGCGGCCGTCGGCGGCCAGCAGGGTGGCGAAGTCGGCGCCGTCGCTCGCCAGCGGCGGCAGCTGGTGCAGGGTGGCGCCGGCGCCGGTGGGATTTGGGGTGAGATGCGGGGCGGGACGGCCGCCGCTGACCACATCGACGCTCCAGCCGCGGGCGGCGAAGGCCTCGGCCAGGGCGAGGGCGCGGCTGAGATGGCCGGTGCCGAGCAGGTGGGTGACGGCGATCATGAGCTTCATGACAGGCGCTGCCCCTCCCTTGGGCCGGCGGGGTGGAGCGTGCCGTCGTCGGCGAGCACCATGGCGTAAAGGCGGACGCGCTTGACCGGAACCGGCGGCGGGCCGCGGAAGTCCCAGCCCCAGGCGAGCGCCAGGGCGACGCGGATGACGCCGATGTGGGTGACGACGAGCTGGTGGGGCCCCCCCTCCCCCACCAAGTCCTTCAGCCACCCAATCAACCGATCCCGCACATCCGCGGGGCTTTCGCCGCCGGGGGGGCGGAAGTCCCAGCCCCAGTGTTCGAGGTCGCGGTAGCCGCTGGCGGGGTCGGCGCGGAGGTCGTGGCCGTGTCGGCCCTCCCAGGCGCCCCAGTCCATCTCGATCAGCCGGGGGTCGGTGTGGACGGGGCGGTTGTTACCGAGGATGCGGGCGGTCTCGATGGCGCGCGACAGGGGGCTGGCGTGCAGGGTGGCGTCGCGCCAGTCCGGCGGCAGGGTCAGGCGGGCGAGACGGTCGCGGCCCTCCGGGTCGAGCGGGATGTCGGTGCGGCCCTGGATGCGGCCCTCGCGGTTCCAGGCGGTGATGCCGTGGCGCAGGAAAGCCAGCCGGATCATGACAGCAGGCCAGTCAGGAGGCCGCGCAGGCGCTCCGCCGCCGCCGGCAGGGCGTGGTGGGCCTCGACATGGGCGCGGGCGCGCTGGCCGAGCCCGCGCAGGGCCGGCGGGTCGGCCAGCAGGGCGGACAGCGCGGCGGCGAAATCCTGTGCGGTCGGGCCGGTCAGCCGGCCGCCGACGCCGTCGCGGATGACGGTTCCGGTGCCGGCATTGTCGATGGCGAGCACGGGAACGCCGTGGGCCTGCGCCTCCAGATAGACCATGCCGAAGGCCTCGTTCAGGCCGGGCCAGGCCAGCAGGTCGGCGGCGCGGTAATGGGCGGCGAGATCGGCGGGGGCGCAGGCGCCGAGGAGACGCACGCGCTGGCCGAAGGGGGCGAAGAGGGCCGAGATCTCCGCCGCCGCCGGGCCGTCGCCGACGATGTCGAGCGTCCAGGGCCGGGCAGCGAGACCGGACAGGGAGCCGGCGAGCAGGCGATAGGAGGCCAGCTTGTCGCCCGGCCGCATCATGGCGACGGTCAGAAGACGCGGTGGGGAGTTCGGTTCGGTGCGTTCGACGGCAGGGGGGAGGTCGAGGAAGGGCGGCAGCATCGCCACCTGCTGGCCGGGCGGGCCGTAGGCCTCCACCGCCTGACGGTCGCGGGCGCTGACGCAGAGGACGAGGGCGGCCTGCTCGATGGCGGATTCGGCGGCCGCGGCGAAGGCGGACCAGGGGCCGCTCAGGCGCTTGCGGGCGCGGGTCGCCTCCACCACGACATAGGGGATGCGGAGGGCGCGGGCGACAGCCGGGCCGATCAGGTCGGGCGCCTTGTAATAGACATGGTAGCTGAGCCACAGCGCCGGGCGCCGCGTCGGTTCGGCGGCATAGAGCGCCAGCAGGCGGTCGCATTCGGCGGCGGCGGCGGCCGACAGACTGGCCTGCGCGGCGGGGTCGCCGGCGCCGTCATAGACGCGCAGGCCGCTCGCCACCTCCACCGGGCCGGTGGCCTCCAGCGCGCGCAGGATCAGCCGCGCCATCTGGCGGTCGCCGGAGGGGATCGGGTGGTCGACCGGTTTCAGGGGAGCGTAGAATGCGACGCGGGGTGCGGTCACGCCGCGGCCTCCTCCAGGCGGCGGACGAGGCGGTCGATGCCGGCAATCATGCCGAACTCGGCGCGCAGGCGGCCATGGGCGGCCTCGCCCAGCCGCAGGCGCAGCGCCGGGTCGGTGGCGAGCCGTTCCAGCGCGGCGGCAATGGCGGGCGGGGTGCCGTCGGTCAGCAGGCCGTGGGTGCCGTCGGCGATGAATTCGGGGATGGCGGAGACGGCGGTGGAGAGGATGGCGAGGCGCTGGCTCGCCGCCTCCATCAGCACGTTGGGCAGGCCATCGCGGTCGCCGTCGCCGGCCACCACGCTGGTCAGAACGAACAGGTCGGCATGGCGCAGCGCCTGGATCACCGTCGCCTGATCCTGGGCGCCGCGCCAGTCGATGCGGTCGGACAGGCCGAGCCGCTCGGCCTGGGCGCGCAGGGCCTGCTTCAGATCGCCGGAGCCGATATGGACCAGCCGCCAGTGCAGGCCGTCCGGCAGCGTCGCCAGCGCGTCGAGCAGCCGGTCATAGCCCTTCTTTTCCACCAGCCGGCCGACCGACAGGATTTCCACCGCGCGGTCGGGGGTGGAACCGTCGCGGCTGGTGGCGTCCGTCCGGTCCGGCGGGGCGGGGAAGCGGGAGAGGTCGAGGCCGTGATAGACGAGGTCGATGCGGCCGGGATCGGCGGCAAGGCCACGCAGATGGGCGGCGCCGACGGCGGTGCAGGTGGCGCCGAAGCGGGCGTCGGCCAGCTTCTCGCGCTTCTCCCACTCCGGCGTGGTCCAGATGTCCTTGGCATGGGCGGAGAAACCCCAGCCGATGCCGCGGATCGACGCGGCATAGCGCCCGACCGAGGCCGGGGTGTGCAGGAAATGGGCGTAGAGGAAGGGCACGTCGGCCGGCAGTTCCGCCGCGAGGACGAGGGCTTGTCCGAAGCGGCGCCCCCGGTTGGCGGTGCGGTCGCGGTTGAGGTCGCGCAGCCATGCCGCCGCCGTGCGGACCAGCCCGGCCGGGTGGCGGAGGATCAGGCGGCCGAGCGCGCGCAGGACGCGGCCCGGCTCGTCGCGCAGATATTCCGGCAGGTAGTGCACGGGAGCGGTGATGCGGTCGTGCAGGGCGTGGCGGCGGCTGTCGGTGGGGTGGCGCAGCGACCAGATCGCCAGTTCGACGCCGCGCTGCTGCAGGGCCAGAAGCTCCTGCGCGATGAAGGTCTCCGACAGGCGGGGATAGCCCTTGACCACCACCGCGATCTTTATTGGCGAACGGGTCGGCACGCCGGACGGCGAACTCATGCGCGCTTGCCCGCCATCGCGCGCGACATCCGTTCCGCCGCCCGGCGGATCGGGGTGACGGGGGTGGCGCGGGCGACCACCGAATCCGCCTCCAGCACCTCGCGGGTCAGCCCGACGATGCGGTCCAGCCCGCCGAGCAGGCCGGGCAGCGGGCTGGCCGAGGGCGGCGGCTGGCTCGACAGGGCGCGGATGGCGGCGGCCATCGCCAGCGGGTCGGTGCCGTCGCGGTCGCTGTCCAGCGTGCGCAGCAGGCCCAGGGCCTCCGCCGCCTCGGCACGGATGCGCTGTTCCAGCCGTGGGCGGGTGCGCGGGGCCAGGACCGACGGCTTGTCGAAGGACAGGATCTCGCAGAAGGTGTTGTAGCCGCCCATCGCCACCACGCCGATGGCCCCGGCATAGAGATCCTCCATGCGGGAATGGAAGTTGATGGTCTCCACCCTGCCCTTCAGCCGGCGGATGCGGGCGGCGAACTCCTGGCGTCGGGCATCCTCCAGGAAGGGGCCGTAGACGATCAGGGCGCGGGGGGTGAGGTCCGGATCGGCTTCATAGGCGGCGATGGTCCAGTCGACCAGGGCCGCCCCGTCGCCGCCGCCGCCGGGCGTCACCAGCACATAGGGCGCCGCCATGGGAGAGTCGGCGGCCTGGACGGCACCGCCGCCCTCGGTCGGTTCGCGCTTCAGATAGCCGGTGTAGCGCACCCGCGCGGCGATCTCCGCCGGCAGGTCGAGGCCGTCCAGCGGGCGGTAGACCTCCGGCAGGCCGTAGATCCAGAGCTGGTCGTAATAGCGCTCGATGGCGGCGACCGCCTCCTTGCGCTCCCATTCCGGCTGCAGGGCTTCCGGCGCGTCCAGCACGTCGCGCAGGCCCAGCACCACGCGGGTGTTGCCGGTCGCCCGCATCTCCTCCAGGGCCGGCAGGAATTCGCCGTGCAGGCCGGTCGGCTCCTTGTCGACGATGGCCAGCGTCGGGCGGAAGGCGCGGGCGGTGGCGCGGATGATCTCCGCCCGGATGGCGGCGGTCTCCTCGATCGGCAGGCCGAGGTTGCGGGCGGTATAGCCGCCGTCCGGCAGCTTCACCACGCCGGGCAGGCGCACATGGTCGACCCGCTCCGGAAAATCGAAGCGGCCGGCGACCGGCGAGCCGGTGAGGATCAGCGCCGAGGCATCGGGAAAGGCCGATACCAGCGCCTGGGCAATCGTCCGCGACCGCCGCAGATGGCCCAGCCCGAAGGTGTCGTGGCTGTAGAGCAGGATGCGCGGCGGGGTGCGGTCGGGATGGATGGAGCGAAGGGGGGCCAGGGGCTGGTGCATGCTCGGACACTCCGCTTCAGCACTGCGTCGGAACCGAAAAGCCGTTGCAGAACAGTTCACTGTACTCGTCTGAGGACCGGCTCGGTCCCGGTGGTTGCGCGTCTGGTCCAGATGCCGGCAGCAGCGCTCCAGCCTGGATAGAACCCCTCACATGGATCGCGCCGCGCATCAACCCGCCTTCCGGCCAGGAGACGGCAACCCAGCTATGCACTGTGATATATGAGTTAAGGCCAAGCTCACGCTTGGTGAGGCCCGCCGTTTCGAGCGTCGCTTCTGGGGGTCAGTCGCCATGATAGGGATCCAGGGCGTCGCGCAGGCCGTCGCCGAAGAAGTTGAAGGACAAGACTACCAGGATCACCGGCAGCATCGGCAATGACACCCAAGGATAGGTTTCCACCGCCATCAGGTTCTGGGCGTCGTTCAGCATCACCCCCCAGCTGGTCGCCGGCGGGCGCAGGCCGAGCCCCAGGAAGGACAGCGCCGTCTCGCCCAGGATCATCGCCGGGATCGACAGGGTGGCGCTGGCCAACAGGTGGCTGGCGAAGTTGGGCAGCAGGTGGCGGCGGATGATGCGGGCCGGGCTGGCGCCCATCAGCTCCGCCGCCATGACGAAATCCTCCTCGCGGAGCGCCAGGAAGCGGGAGCGCACGGCGCGGGCAAGCGACGGCCAGTCGAGCAGGCCGAGGATGACGGAGATGCAGAGGAACACCGTCACCGGCGACCATTGCGCCGGCACCGCGGCGGACAGCGCCAGCCACAGCGGCAGCTCCGGCAGGGATTTCAGGATTTCCGACAGGCGCTGTACCCCGGCGTCGATCCAGCCGCCGAAATAGCCCGCCATGCCGCCCAGCGTGATGCCGATGGCGAAGGACACGGCGATGCCCAGCAGCCCGACGGTCAGCGACAGCTGCGCCCCGATGGCGAGGCGGGAGAGCATGTCGCGGCCCAGCCGGTCGGTGCCGAGCAGATGCAGCGAGGCATCCGGCGGCGGACAGACCAGCCGCATCCGCAGTTCTGCCAGACCCAGGAAGCGGTAGGGCGCGCCGGGGCAGAAGAACCGGAGCGGCATCGGCCGGCTGGTGTCGGTCTCGTAGCGCCAGCGATAGTCCTTCAGGTCGGGATGGCCGATGGTCGGGTAGACGAAGGGGCCGATGAAGGTGCCCTCGTGGAACAGGTGGACGCCCTGCGGCGGGGCGTAGAGATGCTCCACGTCGCGTTCGTTGGCGCCGTAGGGCACCAGGAAATCGACGAAAGGCAGGCTGAGATAGGACAGGCCGAGGAACAGCGCCCCCAGCACCGCCAGCCGGTGGCGCAGGAAGCGGCGCAGCATCAGCCGCCCGGCCGAGGCGCCCGGATCGAAGCGGGTGGCCGGGGCGTCGGGCGCCTCCGGATCGGGATAGGGCCGGCTGTCGACGTAATGCTCCCAGCCGCCGTTCATGACCGGGCCTTTCATGCCCGGGTGTTCCGTGCCCGGACCCTTCATGGCCTCGTCTTTCACGATTGCGCCTTCCTCGCCTTGCCCAGGCGGATGCGGGGATCGAGCAGGGCGAGCGCGATGTCGGAGACCAGCATGCCGACCAGCACCAGCAGCGAGATGAACATCAGGATGAAGCCGGACAGGAAGATGTCCTGCGCCCGCAACGCCTCCAGCAGGGCCGGGCCGATGGTCGGCAGGCTGAGCACGACGGAGATCAGCACCGATCCCGACACCAGCGACGGCAGCAGCGAACCGATGTCGGACACGAAGGGGTTCAGCGCCATGCGCAGCGGATAGCGGGTCAGCCGGCGCAGCGGCGGCACGCCCTTGGCCTTGGCGGTGACGACATAGGGCTTGCCCAGCTCGTCCAGCAGGTTGGCGCGCAGGCGGCGCACCATGGCGGCGGTGCCGGACAGGCCGATGACGATGGTCGGCACGATCAGGTGCTCCAGCACCGAGCCGATCTTGGCCCAGCTGAGCGCCTGATCCTCGTAGCGGGCGTCGACCAGCCCGCCGATCGGCAGTCCCAGCCATTTCTGGCCGTAATAGAGCAGGATCAGCGCCAGCAGGAAATTCGGCGTCGCCAGACCGATGTAACCGACGGCGGCGGCGAGGTAATCGACCCAGCTGTTGGCGCGGATCGCCGCCAGCGCCCCCAGCGGGAAGGACACCAGATAGACGAACAGAACGGCGGCGAGGTTGAGGATGACGGTGAACCACAGCGTCTCCCCCACCACCTCCGCCACCGGCTTGTTGAACTCGAAGGACCAGCCGAGATCGCCCTGCAGCAGGCCGTGGAAGCCGTTCGGCCCCGGCCAGACGCCGATCCAGACCAGATATTGCTCCGCCAACGGGCGGTCGAGCGCGTATTCGTGGCGCAGGAACTCCGCCTTCGCCAGACCGGCCTCCTGGCCGGTGGCGCGCAGTTCGGCGATCTGGTTGGACAGATAGTCGCCGGGGGGCAGGTTGATGACGATGAAGATCAGCATCGACACCACGACCAGCGTCGGCACCATCACCAGCAGCCGGTGCAGGATGAAGCGCAGCATGGGCGGTCACTCCCCCCCGCGGTGGCTGCCGGCCGGCTCCGGATCGGCCGGGCGGGCGTCGGCGAAATAGAACTCGTCGGGGCGGTAGACGCCGAGATAGGCGCCGGGATCCCACAGCCACAGCCCCTTGTCCGGGACGTTGCGCAGGCGGTTGCTGACCGCGATGGGCTGCGGCGTCTTCGACACCACGCCGATGGCGAAGAGCTGGTCGGCATGGATGTCGAGCAGCGCCGACCACAGGGCCCGGCGTTCCGTCTCGTCGGTGGTGTGGCGCCAGCGGCGGGCCAGCTCCATCAGCTCCCGCGGAATCGGCATGTCGATGGGTTCACCGGCGCTGCCGGAGGTCTGGTAATACTGCCCCCATTTCGGCCAGCTGAAATTCTCCTGGGTCATCGGCGCCAGCTCCTCCGGGCTGCTGTCGGGGTCCGGGATGCCGTTGTCCCAGCCGCCCCACACCGCCATCATCGTCTGGCCGGCATAGACCCGGTTGCGCAGAACGTCGCGGTCCACCGTGCGCACCAGCAGCCGGATGCCGATGTCGCGCCAGGTCTCGGCGATGATCTGCAGCGCGTCGGCCACCTCCGGCTTCTCGCCGGCGGTCTCGACGATCACCTCCAGCGGCCGGCCGTCGGGAAGCCGGCGGTAGGCGGCGCCGCGCGGGCGCTTCAGCCCCATCCCGTCCAGCAGGGCCGCCGCTTGGCGCGGGTCGTAGCCGGTCCACACCCCGGTGCGTTCCGGCTTGTAGAGCGGGCTGCGCGGCAGCACGTCGACGCCGCTTTCCTGCGCCAGCCCGAAGAAGAGCGAACGGTTGATGATGCGGCGGTCGATGCCCATCGACAGGGCGCGGCGGAAGCGGACGTCGCGCAGCACGGCGCGCCAGACCGGATCGTTGTAGTTCAGGTTGGGATAGAGCGCGATCTCCGCCGCCTTGCCCTCCGGCCACAGCAGGGTGCGGTAGTCGCCCTGCCGCTCCCCCGACACCAGCACCGGCACCTGGGAGAAGGTCAGCCCTTCGGCCTGGAGGTCGGCCTTGCCGGTGGCGACCTGGGCCGGGATCAGCCCGCCGGCCATCACCGTCACGTCCAGCCCGTCGGTGTAGGGCAGCTGCATGCCGCGGGCGTCGAAGCGGTGGTAATAGGGGTTGCGCTGGAACAGCAGATGGGTGCCGGTGCCCTTGGAGATCGCCATCCAGGGCTGCAGCGTCGGCTCGTCCGGGTTCTCCATCCGGAACATGTCGTCGCGGGCGTTGTGCAGAGCCGCCCAGTTGCGGACCTTGTATTTGGCGATCAGCGGGGCGAGGTCGGCATCGCTGGTGTAGCGGGCGTGGAAGCGCTTCAGGTAATGGGCCGGGCGGTAGATGAAGGGCGGCCGGGCGGCGGCCAGCGCCGGGAGGAAATAGGGGTTCGGCTCGTCCCAGCGGAAGCGGGCGGTGACCGCGTCGGGGAAGCTGACCTCCGGCGGCTTGCCGTCCACCAGCATGAAGCGCGGCGGGCCGGAGGGCGACAGCATCGGGTTGTTGGCGATGTCCTCCCACCAATAGCGGATGTCGTCGCTGGTGAATGGGGCACCGTCGGACCAGCGGTGGCCGGCCCGCAGGGTCAGGGTGAAGTCGCGGCCGTCATGGACCGTCACGTCCTTCAGGATGTCGGGGACGATCTCCCGCGTCTCGGTGTAGCCGACCAGCCGGGCATAGCCGTAGAGCACGGCGATGCGGCTGTTGCGCCGCTGGGTGATGAAGGTGCGGATCCAGCCGCCGGAGCGGCCGAGGTCGCGGCCCTTCGCCTCCAGATCGACGATCAGCGGCTCGTCCGGCATGCGCTGGCGCACCGGCGGGATCAGGCCGTAGACGACCTCGTCGCGCAGGAGGGTGGGCTCCTGCGGGGTGAAGGCGGCGGCGGGAGTGGCGAGGAGGAGGGTGATGAGGAGGGTTGCGACCACCCGGAGCTTTTCCCCTCTCCCCCCCGCTCTCGCGCAAACTTCGTTTGCGCTGACGCGACAGGCGGACCTGTGGTCCGCCGAAAGCGGGGAGAGGGTCAGGGTGAGGGGGATGCATTGCAGGATTTTCGCGAGCATCCCGCCGCGCGTCCCCCTCACCCTTCCCACCGCAGAGCGGTGGGCCCCTTCCCTCTCCCCGGGGGGGAGAGGGTGAGAGGCTCCGGCGCCGCAAAAGTGCTTGGTCATGCCGCCCGCCTCACGAAATGTCCGGGCGCCGCTTCCACCAGCGGGGGCGGGGCGCCGTCGGGGGTGGGGCGGAAGGGTTCGGGCCAGAGGTCGGGGCGGCCGGCGCCCAAGGCCACGGTGGCGATGTCGATCGGACGGTCGACGTCCGGCTCCGGCGAGGCGGCGATCAGCGCGCGGGTGTAGGGGTGCAGCGGAGCGGAGAACAGGAGGGCGGGCGGCGCCTCCTCCATCACCCGGCCGGCGCGCATCACCGCGACGCGGTCGGCCAGCCGCGCCACCACCGCCAGATCGTGCGAGATGAACATCAGGCTGAGGCCGAGCCGCTGCTTGATCGATTCCAGGAGGTCGAGCACCTGCGCCTGCACCGACACGTCGAGCGCCGAGGTCGGCTCGTCGCAGATCAGCAGCTGCGGGTCGAGGGCGAGCGCACGGGCGATGCCGATGCGCTGGCGCTGGCCGCCGGAGAAGGCATGCGGATAGCGGTTGGTCCAGGCGGGATCGAGGCCGACCTGCGCCATCAGCGCCCGCACCCGCTCGCGCCCCTCTCCGCGGCCGCAGACGCCGTGGATCGCCAGCGGCTCGGCGATGATCTCGCCGACGCTCATGCGGGGACTGAGGGAGGCATAGGGGTCCTGGAACACCATCTGGGCACGGCGGCGGTAGGCGGTCAGCTCCGGCCCGGTGGCGGAAAGGAGGTCGAGCGGCGGTTCCCCGGCGGATGCCCGGAACAGCAGGCGGCCACCGGGATCCGGCCGCTCCGCCAGCATGGCCAGCCGCGCCAGCGTCGTCTTGCCTGATCCTGACTCGCCGACGATGGCCAGCGTCTCGCCGCGGCCGACCGACAGGTCGACGCCGTCCAGCGCGCGGATACGCTGGTTGCCGCGCTCGTAGGTCTTGGCGACGCCGTGGAATTCCAGGATGGCGTCGCGCACGTCCTCGCCCGGCGGCGCGCAGGTCATCGCGGGGATGGAGGGGGCGGCGGCCATCAGCTTGCGGGTGTAGCCGTGCAGCGGCCGGCCGAGAACGTCGGCGCAAGCCCCCGATTCCATCACCCGGCCGGCGCGCATCACCACCACGGCATCGGCCATGTTGGCGACCACGCCCAGATCGTGGGTGACCAGCAGCACCGCCATGCCGGTCTCGGCCTGCAGCTCCTTGATGAGGGCCAGCACCTGGGCCTGCAGGGTGACGTCGAGCGCGGTGGTCGGCTCGTCGGCGATCAGCAGCTGCGGGCGGGCGACCATCGCCATGGCGATCATCGCGCGCTGGCGCAGGCCCCCCGACAGCTGGAACGGATAGGAGCGGAAGGCGCGCACCGGATCGGGGAAGCCGACGCGGTCGAACATGGCGAGGCAGCGTTCGCGCGCACCGGTCCTGTTGCAGTTGCCGTGCAGCCGCAGCACCTCGATCGTCTGGTCGCCGATGGTGTGGAGCGGCGACAGCGCGCTCATCGGTTCCTGGAAGATCATCGCGATGCGGCTGCCGCGGATGTCGCGCAGGCGGGACGCCGGCAGGCGCAGCAGATCGACCGCCTCTGCACCCTGGCCGAACAGGATCGAGCCGCCGGTGACCGTCGCCCCGCGCGGCAGGATGCCGAGGATGCTGCGGCAGGTCAGCGTCTTGCCCGATCCGGACTCGCCGACCAGCGCGACGCTCTGCCCGGCGCCGATGGAAAAGCCGACGCCGTCGACCACCGGGCGGGGGGCGTTGCGGAAGCGGATCGTCAGGCCTTCGACGGTCAGCATCTTGGTGTCTCCAGGCTCATCGCATCCCTTGCCTCACCCCTCACCCTTCCCAAGCTCCGCCTGGCCCCCGAAGTCGCTCGCAAGTCTCGCGACTGCATTCCGCCTGGGATCGCCTTCGGCGTTCGCCCGGCCTGCGGCCGTCGGCTCCATGCCCTCTTCCCGGGGCGGGAGAGGAGTTTGGGTCGCAGGAGGCGGGACGGCCGGCGCTTCGCTGGTCAGGCGCTTGCCGACCTGCTGGATCACCCGCAGCGGCAAATCCGGCACCGACGACAGCAGCCGCAGCATGTTCGCCCCGTCCAGCCGCAGCAGACGCAGGTCGGTGCGGGCACGGATGGTGGAGAAGCGGCGGACGCCGGCCAGAAGCTCCAGATCGCCGATCACCTCGGGCGGCTTGATGTAGGCGATGTGCAGCGGCGGCTGGTTGTCCGGCATCAGCCGCACCAGCTCCGCCTCGCCTTCCGCCAGGACGAAGGTGAATTCCGACTGCTCGCCGCTGCGGTAGATGAAATCGCCGGCCGCCACCGTGCGCCATTCCGACGCCGTCAGCAGGCGGCGCAGAACCGTTTCCGGCAGGTCGGAGAAGACGGGGGAGCGCGACAGCAGGCGCAGGGCCGGCTCGTCGGTCTCCTCCGCCTCGCCCGGCATGGTGTCCTCGTCGTGGTCGGCGCCATGCTGGCCGCGCCGGACCAGCCGGCCGTCCTCCAGGTCGTAGAGCGCGTCGAAGGCCGGGTTGTCGGCGATCCGCTCCTCCAGCACGATCAGGGTCATGGTCGGCAGCAGTTCCTTCATGCGCAGGAAGATGCGCAGCCGCTCCTCCGGATCGTAGCTGTTGAGCGCCTGATAGATGACGAAGATGTCGGGCTTCTTCATCAGGCCGCGGATCAGCTGCACCCGCTGGCGCACGCTGATCGGCAGCAGCGAGCCGCCGATGCCAACCTCGCCCAGCGCCACCAGGATCAGCACGAAGGCGCGCGCGTCGGTCCGCTCCAGCGCCTCGTCCACCAGTGCCCGCAGCTGGGTGATGGCGCGCGGATCCTCCGTCGTGATGCGGCCGAACAGCAGATTGTCCATCACGTTCAGGCGCGGGTGGTAGAGGTCGGGATCGAAGACGGCGACCTTGTCGCGCAGCTCGTAAGGCATCTCGTTCAGCAGGCTGTGGCGGATCGCCATGATCGCCTCGCGCTCCGCCGGGGGCACGAAGTCCATTCCGTCGCGCTTGGGCACGATCATCAGGAACATGGTGGCGAACAGCAGGGTGTCCGCCTCCTGATGGCGGCGCTGCGGCCGTTCGGAGCGGCGCTTCAGCCGGGTGACCGCCTCCACCAGCTCCTCGAACAGGGAGTCGTCGATGTGCGGGTAGCGCATGATCATGACGTCGCCGTCGGCGCTGTCGCGATAGACGCCGACCACCCGCATGGCGAAGCGGCGGCCGATGCGGACGGCGGAGTCCCACAGCCCGTAGGTCTCCATCAGCTCGCGGACGGTCGGGTTGCAGACCATGCGGGCGACCGTCAGCCGCTTGCCGTCCGGCAGGCCGAACAGCATGTTCTCCGCAAGGCTGGCGTAGGGGTTGAAGCAATCGCGCTCGAAGCGGGCCAGCAGCTTGTCCATCCCGCGTTCGGTGATGGCGTCGCGCAGCCAGTGGCGGGCGCGCAGCAGCGGCTGGGCGACGAAGGGGTAGTCGTCGGGATCGAACACCTCGCGCAGGCCGCGCTGGTAGACGGCGGTCTCGCCGCCGGTCGCCGCCAGGCATTGCATGAACCAGGGCCGCAGGCTGGTCCAGTCGGTGGCGCCGATCATGCCGAAGTCGGTCCAGATCCCCTCCATGCTGTCGGTGGAGTTGCCCGACGCCTCGGCCTCCACGATCTCGCGCCGGCGGGCGGGCGACATGCTGTCCGGATCGTCGGCCGGCGGGCGGTGGCGCAGCCCGTAGGTGATGTTCTGCATCATGCTGCCGGTGAACATGCGCGGCTCGGGGCTGGCATAGGCCATGCGGCGTCCCAGCAGTTCCAGCGGGATGGTTTCCAGCGACAGGTCGCCGATGGTGATCCGGCCGGATGTCGGCGGCGACAGCCGCACCAGCACCTCGGCCAGACGGCGCAGCGCCAGCGCGTTGGTGCCGGCGATGCCGACCAGCGAGCCCGGCGGCACCTCCAGCGACAGGCGCTGCAGCATGCGGTCGCCATATTCGTTGGCCCAGGTCACCGCCTCCAGCCGCAAGGGGGCCTTGAGGTCGGCGGGGGTGGCGGGCGTCGGCGGCGTCCACTCGAACAGGAAGGGGGGCGAGAACTGGTCGGCGATCTGCTCGTACTTGATCTGGGCGTCGATCATGTTCTGGTAATAGTCGAGCAGCTCCTTCCAGGGGGCGGTCAGGTCCTTGAAGGCGGAGAGTGCCGCCACCAGCGCACCGATGGACATGTTTCCATGCAGGACCAGATAACCGCCGATGGAGAACAGGAAGAAGGGGGTAATCTGGTTGATGAAGTTGTTCAGGAACTTGACGAAATACTTGCGCTTGTAGATCTCAAGGCGGATCCAGTAGATGCTGCCGAGATACTGGGAAAATTCCGCCAGCACGTAGCGGACGGTGCCGTTGACGCGGACCTCGCGGACGTTCTCCACGCTTTCGCCGATGCGTTCGGACAGCTGGCGGACCTTGCGCACCCGCTCCTTGCCCAGCAGCTTCACCTTCATCTGAAGCTTCGGGATGATGTAGGCCTGCACCGGGATCAGCGCGACCGACACCAGACCGATGGTCGGCTGCTGGATGAACAGGAACAGCAGGATGGTCAGCATCGTGCCGCCCTGGTAGAGCGGCTGGGCGAAGGAATCGCCGATGAAGCCGGCCAGCGGTTCGGTCTCCGCCGAGATGGTGGAGATCAGCTCTCCCTGGCTGACCTTGGAGAAATGCGGCAGCGGGAAGCGCAGCATGCGGTCCAGCAGCATGAAGCGCAGGCGCCGCACCTGCCGTTCGCCGACCACGCCCTTGAAGGTGTTGATCCGCATCTTGAAGGCGCCGTTGGCCAGCACCAGCGCCAGGAAGGTGAAGCACAGCACCAGCAGATAGGTCACCGGCCCCATGGCGACGCCGAGGATCTCGCGCACCGGCTGGGGATCGGACAAGGCCCGGTTGATGATGATCTTCGGCAGTTCAAGCGAGGCGTAGAGCACCGGGAAGGACGCGACCGTCAACAGGGCGAGCAGGATCTGCTGGCGTCCGCTGTGCTTCCAAATGAACTGAAATATGTTGCGGTCCATCAATGGCCTTCAGCGTCGCGGCCGGTGAGGGCCGCAGGGGTCGCGCGCGGGGATGAAGGACGGAAGATTGGCGTCGGCCGGGCCATTTTCCACTGATGACGCTCCGCTCAGCCTTCGACCGCCCAGGCGTGATAGGTCCAGCGTTCGTCCCGCGGCAGGGGGAGCGGGGTCCAGTTGGGACGTTCCAGCGGCCGGTCGGACAGCACGACGCCGCCGGGCAGCATCAGCGCGTCGATCAGCGGCGCCAGCCATGCCGCCTGTCTGGCGTCATGAGTGCGGTCGGTGCTGCCGAAATCGGCATGGGCCAGCCGGGCGCAGCGGCCGAAGCGTTCGGCGGCGGCCGGCATCGTCTCCTGGAAATCGCCGACGAACAGGCGGTCCTGGTCCGGTGTCAGTTCCGGCGGCACGCGTACCCACATGTCGAAGACCAGGATGTCGCGCGGCGGGAACAGGTGGCGCAGATGGTCGAAGGTGCGGCCCTTGCCCAACCCGACCTCCAGCACCATGCCGTCGCGCCCGGCGACCGCGCGCTGCGCCCAGGCCAGCGCGTTGCGCTGTACCGTCATCCGGTCGATCATCCGGTCGAGCAGCGACCGGCTTTCCGCACCATCACCAAATTCGGCCGCCATCGGCCCCCTCCCCTCGCCAAGCGCACGAACGGCACGGCAGCAGTGTGAAAGGCTGCGCGCGCGCCGTCGAGACAAAACGTCGCATGGCGGGGGCCGGCGGGTGCGCCTTCCCTGGTTTCAGCCCGGTTTCTGGCCCGGTTTCTGGCCCGGCTTACGGCCGGTTCGGGTCGAAGCGCTTCGCCAGCCCCTGCCAGCAGCGGTAATAATCGTGCTGAAGCTCGGCAGTTTCCAGTGCGTGCCGCGTCGGACGGATGACGGCGCGCGTTTCGAACATGAAGGCCATGGTGTCGGCGACCCG
This sequence comes from Azospirillum oryzae, assembly GCF_008364795.1. Taxonomy (GTDB): domain Bacteria; phylum Pseudomonadota; class Alphaproteobacteria; order Azospirillales; family Azospirillaceae; genus Azospirillum; species Azospirillum oryzae. Next base: position 285,753 of record NZ_VTTM01000003.1, read on the forward strand.
CTGGGGCCGGGCGGTGTCGGCGGATGTCGCCTTGGCGAAGGTCTCCGCATCGGGGCCATGGCCGCTCATGCAGTTGTGCAGGGAGGCGCCGCCGGGCAGGAAGCCCTCCTCCTTCGCGTCGTAGACGCCATGGATCAGGCCCATGAACTCGCTGGCGATGTTGCGGTGGAACCAGGGCGGGCGGAAGGTGTCCTCCTGCACCAGCCAGCGCGGCGGGAAGATGACGAAGTCGATGCTGTCGACGCCGGGGGTGTCGCTGGGCGATTGCAGCACCAGGAAGATCGACGGGTCGGGATGGTCGAAGCTGATCGAGCCGATGGTGTTGAAGCGGCGCAGGTCGTATTTGCAGGGCGCGTGGTTGCCGTGCCAAGCCACCACGTCCAGCGGCGAATGGTCGATGCGGGCGGTCCACAGGGCGCCGTCGAACTTCGCCACCAGTTCGAAATCGCCGTCGACATCCTCGTACCAGGCGTCGGGCGTCAGGAAGTCGCGCGGGTTGGCCAGCCCGTTGGAGCCGATGGGGCCGAGGTCCGGCAGGCGGAAGGGCGCGCCGAAATTCTCGCAGACATAGCCGCGCGCGGTGCCGTCGAGCAGTTCCACCCGGAAGCGCAGGCCGCGGGGGATCAGGGCGATCTCCTGCGGTTCGACCTCCAGCACGCCGAGCTCGGTGTAGAGGCGCAGGCGGCCCTGCTGCGGCACGATCAGCAGCTCGCCGTCGGCATCGTAGAAGAAGCGGCCCTGCATCGACCGGTTGGCGGTGTAGAGATGGATGCCGCAACCGGTCTGTGCCTGCGGTCCGCCGTTGCCGCCCATGGTGGTGAGGCCGGCGACGAAGTCGGTGGCCATGTCCGGCATCGGCGGCGGGTTCCAGCGCAGCTGGGTCGGCGGCGCCGGCACCTCGTCGAAGCGGCTGGTCAGGCGGCCGGACTCCAGCGGCCGGAAGGGTTCATGCACCACCGCCGGGCGGATGCGGTACAGCCAGGAACGGCGGTTGTGGGCGCGCGGCGCGGTGAAGGCGGTGCCGCTGATCTGTTCGGCATAGAGGCCGTAGGGCGGGCGTTGCGGCGAGTTCCGGCCGACGGGCAAGGCGCCGGGCAGCGCCTCCGTCGCGAACTCGTTGCCGAAGCCGGACTGGTAGGTGAAGGCGGGGGACGTCATGCGGGCAGCTCCCTGATCCGGGGGATGCGGCCGGCGTGGGCGCCGGGCGCGACCATTTGTCGCTCATATAGTTTCTTTTGAAACTATGCGCCAGGGGAAAATTGTGAGTTGTCGCTGCGCGTGCCCCCTCCCTAACCCTCCCCCGCTATCGCGGGAGAGGGAACTCCGCCGCTTCGCGACTGATCTACGCCGACAAGCGTTCTACCCCCTCTCCCACCGAAGGTGGGGGAGGGATGGGGAGGGGGCCTCCGCAGCAACCTCCCCTCCCCATCTCAGTTCATGGCGCGATCCGGCAGGTCCAGGATGAAGTCGCCGCCTTCGTCGTAGCCGGCGGTGCGGATCACGCCATATTGCGGGGTCTGCGGCGCTTCGCTGGTCACGTCCTGGCGGACTTCCTGATAGAGCGCATAGCCGTTGCTGTCCTTCGGCAGGCCCAGCACCCGCTTCTTCAGGGCCACCGCGAAGGGGGAATTCACCTCGCCGTCGGCGACCGGCTCGTCGCCGCCCGACGACAGCGCCATGACGGAGCGGCGCTGCCGGATCTCCTGCTCGCTGGCGAGGCGGCTGGCGTCGATCTTCTGTTCCTTGGTGAAGGCGCCGGAATAGCAGCTGTCCGACACCACCATCACATGCTTGGCCGGCATGCGGCTGAGGAAGCGGCCGATGTCGTTGTTGGACACCCAGTTGCGGGCGCTGGTCGTCTCCGCATCGGCCGGCAGCCAATAGCCGGTGCCGGTCTCCGCCAGTTCGTAGCCGTGGCCGGCGTAATAGACCATCACCTGATCCTGCTCGCCGACCTCGCGGCCGAGCTTGCGCAGAGCCTCGCCGATCTGCGCCTTGGTCGGGTTGCGCAGGGTCCGGGTCTCGTAGCCGAGATGGTCGTTCAACGCCTGCGCCACCGCCTTGATGTCGGCGCCGGGCGTGGATAGGGCCGGGATGGCGCCGTCGCGGTAGCTGTCGACCGCGATCATCAGGGCGATCTTGCGCGGCTTCGGCGGGGCGGCGGGATCGGGGGCGGCCGCAGCGCTGTCGATGGCGATGCGCTGCTCGGTCGTCTTGCCGGCCTCGTCGGTCATGGTCAGGGTGGCTTCGGTCGCCCCCGGCTCCACCGGGATGCTGGTGCGGAACTGGCCCTTCTCGTCGATGAAGACCCAGCGGCCGTTCACCCGCGCCTCCGCCAGGTTGGCGCTGTCGGCGACGATGCCGCGCAGGGTCATGCTGCCGCCGCGGGTGCGGCCGCCGCGCGCCTGCTGCAGGCTGGGCGGGGCCGAGGCGGCGGTCGGCCGGCCGAACATGTCCGCCGCCCGCGGATTCGCCACCAGCTGCCGCAGCGCGCCGGAGAAAGCCTGGGTGCGCTGCTCGCGCTCCACCCGCTGCACCATGGCGAGGTAGGTGCGGGCGACCTGGGGCGGCAGGTTGGCCTGGGTCACCGCGGCGCGCACCTGGGCATAGCCGCCGGGCTGGCCGGACGCGCTGTTCTGCAGGATGCCGCCGACCCGCACCGCCACCGGGTCGTTGCTGGCGGTCAGGCCGCCGATCAGGGTGGGGACGGGAACGCTGGCCAGCACCGCGCGCTGTTCCGGCAGCGAGAGGCCGCCGGTCGAAAGACTCGTCACCGCCTGGACCATGCCGCCGCTGCCGGCCGCCTGGATGAGGGTGCCGGCAGCCGCCTGCACCGGCGGCGAGGCGAGAAGCTGCGGCCCCGGTTGCGACAGGGTGGCGCCGGAGGCGTAGGCCTGCGTCGCCTCCGCCGTGAAGGTGACGGAGCGTCCGGACGGCAGCACCACCGTCGCCGGTGCGGGCGCGGGTGGCGGTGGAGGCGGAGGCGGAGAGGTCGGGCCGTTGCCGGCCGGCTGGGTGCCGTCGGAGGTCTGGCCGCCTTGCCCGGTCCCTTGCCCGGTCCCTTGTGCAGTCCCCTGCCCTGCCCCTTGCTCCAGCGCTGCCAGGAAGGTCTGCGGGGTGGTCGCGGTGGTCGGGGAGCCGGTCGTGGCGACCGTGGCTGTGGTGCCGGTCGTGGTGCCGGTCGCCGCCGTGGTCGAGCCGGTGGCCGTCGTCCCCGTCGGGTTGGACGCGATCTGCGCCACCGTCTGCAGCACCGTCTGCACGGAACTGCTGCCGGTCACGGTGGACTGGTTGGTCGACGTCGTGTCCGTCGTGCCGGTTCCGCCGGTGGTCGTCCCGCCGGTGGTCGTCCCGGTCGTGTCGGTGCCGGTGGTTGGCGTACCGGTTCCGTCTCCGTTGTCGGTGCCGGGGGTGGTCGGCGTCGTGGGCGTGGTCGGCGTGGTCGGTGTCGTCGGTGTCGTCGGGTCATCCGTAATCGGGGGCGTCACCGGCGGTGTGACCGGGGGCGTTACCGGCGGAGGGGGAGGCGGCGGTGGCGGTGGAGGGGGTGGCGGCGGAGGAGGGGGCGGCGGGGAGCTGGTGACCACCACGTCCCCGTTGTTGTACAGCGCCATCGCCTTTTCGCCGGTTCCGGCGGTGCCCTGAAGGCTCGCCTCTCCGCCGCCCGCGGCGATGCGGATGCTGCCGTCGGTGTCGGCATCGAGGCCGATGCCGGCGACCTCGTAGGTGACGGCCGACGTGCCGCCCTTGCCGATGATGGCGATACCGCCGGACGAGGTGATCGTCGCCGTGCCGTGGAGCTTCACGCCCCAGGCCTCGTCGGCATCCACCTGGGCGGCGTCGCCGTCGATCAGGACGGCGTCGGAGGCGGTGGACTCGGAGCGGATCAGCGGGTTGCCGTTGTAGCCGGTGGCGATCAGCACGCCGGCATTCCAGCCATAGTTGGACACCGCCTTGCCGCGGATGGCGATCTTGCCGGTGCCGGAGAGAAGCTCGCTGGTCCCGGTGATGGCGACGCCGTGCCCCTCGCTGTCGTAATCGGATCCCTCGCCGCGGATGGAGATGGCGCCGCCGCCGGAGTCCAGCGTGGCATCTTCGATCGTCACGCCGGCCGCGTAGTCCCAATCGCCCTTGGCCGCCTCCTGCGTCGGGTCGCTGCCGCCGCCCAGGGTGATGGCGCCGCCCGATGTCGTGATGCGGCTGGAGAGCAGGCGGACGGCCCCGCCCGACTGTCCGACGTTGCTGTCGAGCGTTACCGCCGAGCCGCCGGTCATGATGGTGCTGTCCGACAGGGCGACGGTTTTGGCGGCCTTGAGCGTCACGGCGCCGTCGGAATAGAGGCTGGTGCCGTAGTCGAGCAGCAGATTGCCGCCGGATTCGAAGGTGATCCCGGCGGCGTTGGAGATCTCCGCACCGTTCAGCACGATGTCGCCGTCGGAGTTCTCGCCGCTCCGGATGGTGATGGGGCCGTTGCCCACCAGCACGGTGATGGTGGAGGTGCCATCGATGTTGACGGCGTCGCTGCCGATGCTGCTTTCGCCGCCACCTTCCGTACCGGTGATCTGAACGGCGCCGCCCGCGGTCTGCAGCACGGAGTCGGCGATCACGACGCCGCCATTGCCGCCGTAATAGATGCCGTTGCCGCCCTTCCCGTTCAGGGTGATGGCGCCGGTCGTGGTCGCGAGACGGCTGTTGTAGAGCGAGATGCCGTGGTTGCCCTCGCCGTTGTTCTCGCCGCCCTCGCCATTGATCAGGATGGCCCCGGCGCCCGTGCTGACGGTGGCATAGCTGAAGGCGGCACCGACGCGGATGTCCGACGGGGAATAGCCGCCATACATGCCGATCGCCGGCTTCTGCGTCGGGTCCGACCCGCCGCCGACGATGAAGGCGCCACCGTTGGTGTCGATGGTGACGGACTTGGCGGAGGTCCCGGTCACCTGGACCACGCCCTTGCCGGACCCGGTGGCGGAATTCAGCGTGACGCTCAGCGCGCCGGCGGTGGAGGTGATGCTCTCGAACACATAGATGTTGCGGTAGGCTTGCAGCGTCAGCGAGGCGTCGCCGCCGGACGATTTCAGGATGGGCTGGTCGACGGTGATGTCGCCGGCCTCGGACCCGGTCGTGTCGGTTTGCAGCGTGACGCTGGTGCCGCTGTTCAGCGAGGCCTGGATCTCGGTGGCGGTGATGGTGCCGCCGGTGTCGGCCACGATGATGTTGGTCGGGTCGAGCAGCCAGGAACCGCCCTTCCCTGCCGCTGCCCCTCCCCTGGCCCCCGCATCGACCCTGCCCCGCACATGCAGCGACAGCTTGCCGGAGGTTTCGACGAAGCCGCCGTCGCCGCCGGCCGCGCCGCCGCGGGCGGAGACGGTGCCGTCGAAACGGGTGGAGTTGTCGGCCCACACCACCACCTTGCCGCCCCTGCCCGCCTGCGTGGCGTCGGCCGTGATGGTGGCGCCCGGGGCCACCACGGTGTCGGTTGAGGGCGGCACCGGCTTGCGCGCCGGTCGGATGTTGTAGCCGGCCAGCGTGGCGGCGGACGCCTTGCCGCCCTGCACGTCGCCGCCGATCAGCACCTCCCCGCCCCCGGCCGGACCGGAGGCGTCGATGCGCGCCGTGGCCGCCACGGTCGTGCGGTTGCCTGACACGGTGACGGAGCCGCCGGTTTGGCCGGGGCTGTTGCCGCCGGCGTCGATCTTGCCGGAGACCTCGACCTCGCCGCCGTCGCCGAGCAGGACGATGTCGCCGCCCTGCTGCTCCACCCGGCGCGCCTGCACGGTGCCGGACATGTTGACGACGCGGTCGACCAGCCCCTTGGCGGCGCTTGCCGTCATCTGCACCCGGCCGCCGTCGGCGAAGATCCTGCCGCTGTTGCTGACCAGCGCATCCACCGGCTTGCCGTTGGCGCCGACGGGGCGCGCGTCGGTTTTCGCGTCCACCGCGATGTTGATCTTCTGGTCGCCGAACAGGTCGACGACGAAGCGCTTGCCCGAGGCCAGCGAAACCTCGCCCAGCCGGGCCTGGATGGTGCCGCGGTTGGCGACGCCGGGGGCGACCAGCGCCGCCAGCCCGGCCTCTGCCACCGTGATGGTGCCCTCATTCTCCACCGTCGCGGTGGAGCCGGCGCGGCCCTCGAACTTGTAGCGGCCGGCCATGAAGTCGTCGTTGCGGATATCGTGGGTGGTGGCGAGCAGCCCGCCGACATCGACCTGGGCGTTCGGCCCGAACAGGATGCCGTTGGGGTTGACCAGCCAGACCTGCCCGTTGGCGGTCAACCGCCCCAGGATCGCCGACGGGTCGGGGCCGGTGACGCGGTTGAGCGTGATGGAGCCGGCGTCGGGTTGCTGGAAATTGGTGTGTTCGCCCTCACGGATGCCGAAGCGCTGCCAGTCGATCACCGCCCTGGAGGTCGACTGGATGATGTCGAGCCGGCCGGGCGCGGTCGCCTGGATGGTGGCGGTGCCGTCGGTGACCACGCCGCCTTCGGGATTGGCCAGGGCCGGGAGGGGCAGGGCCAGAGGGAGGCCCAGAGCGAAGGAGGTGATCGCGGCGACGATCGCGAAACGGGCCGCCCCAGCCAGTGCCGTGCTGTGGCGCAACGCTGTGCGGTGCCGGGCCTTGCCGCGCCGTCCCGCCGTCCCGCCGAACACCCGTGATACCCGCATCGCCGATCCAATCCTCTCGCCGCCCCCGAAACCCGACGGGAAGGCAATACGCTGTCACAATCCAATGGATACGAAACATTTTAGCGACCCGGCGGCTGTACGGAAATCCCGAAAGTGGTGACGGAATGTTTCGTGCCGGCAACAGAGGTTGTGCGCGTGCAGGCACCGGAAGCGTTACCGGTAACGGATGTCGGTAACGGAACCGGGGCGGCAGGCGTTACCGGTAACGGATTTCGCGGTACAGAGATGGCCTATTTCCATGGCGCAGGTATCGCCTTTGCCCTTTCGAGCCGTCCGCCGATCCGCTAATAAGAAGGCCATCAAGTAGACTGGCACGCGATGCAGGGGAAACAGATGGCCGATCCGACCGCCGTCGCCACGAGGAAGTCTGCGGGCAAATCGTTAGGGAAATCAAGCGGCAGGCAAGCGGCCCAGGGTGCCGGAGAGCCGGTAAAGGCAGCCGCGCCGAAGCCGGCGCGCTGGGTGGTGTACAGTGCGCCGAAGGGCGGCACCGGCAAGACCACCAGCTGCAAGAACACCGCCGTCGCCGCGGCCAAGGACGGCATGCGGGTGGCGACGCTGGATTTCGATCCGCAGCGCACGCTGGGGCAGTGGCACGAGCTGCGCCGTCCGCACGACGTGGCGGCCATCGACCATTACGAAGGGACGCTGGACGAGATCGACGCCGCGCTCGCCCAGATCGACCCCGGTCGCTACGACGTGGTGTTCATCGACACGCCGCCGTCGGTGGAGCTGTATCCGGAGGCGACCAAGATCCTGCTGCGCCGCGCCGATCTGGTGCTGGTGCCGACCGGGGTCGGGCGCTTCGACAAGATGAGCGTCATCCCCTGGATGGAGTTCCTGCGCGATTACGGCCGCCCCGCCGCCTTCCTGCTGAACCGGGTCAAGCGCCGGTCGGTCAGCCTGCGCGAAGCCAAGCTGGAGCTGGGCCGGGTCGGCCGGCTGGTGCCGCACGAGGTGCCGGACATCGAGGACATGCACCGGGTCGACGACATCGGCTGTTCCATTGTCGATGTCGGCGCGGTGAACGGTGCCGACGAATGCCTGGGCGCCTGGTACTTCATCCGGCACGAGCTGGGGATTTAAGCATGGCCAACGTGAAGTCCTTCATGAAGAAGGTGGCGGAGCAGGGCAAGGCCGCTCCCCCGCCGGCGGCCAAGCCGGAGGTAGCGTCTACCCCTGTTCGGTCAGGGACGGCGGTGGCGCCGTCGAAGGCGGACCGCCGGGCGTCCGACATCAGCGACGCCATCGTGCCCTGCCACACCCGGCAGGAGTTCGCGCAGGAGATCCGCTATCACTGGAACCGCAGCCGCAAGGAGTTCCTGTCGATCGGCCGGTACCTGAACCGCGCCAAGGAAATCCTGCCGCATGGCGACTTCGAGGCGATGATCGAGAGCGACATGCCGTTTTCGGTCGAGACCGCCTTCCGTTTCCGCGCGGTGGCGGAGGCGGTGGACACCGGCCGGCTGTCGCTGGAGGTGCTGCCGGGGGCGGAAAGCGTCGCCTACCAGATCGTCACCATGACGCCGGACGAACTGGAACGCGCCAAGGCGCAGGGGCTGATCCGTCCCGACGTGACCCGGCGGCAGCTGATCGACTTCAAGCGGTCGCTGCGCCCGCCGAAGGACGTGACGCCGAACGACCGGCGCCGGCAACTGTTGGCCGAATACGCCCGGCTGCGCGCCCGCATGGCGGAGGTCCGCGACGAGCTGCGCCGCGACCATGGCATCGACCCGGAGCATGACCATGGCCGATCCGGCCGCACCGGCGTCACCATCGACGTCGAGGCGGAGGACATCGGTCCCGGTACGGACGGCGCGGCCTGATCCGGCTTCAGTGACCGTGTGACGAATGGGAGGCGATGCCGTTCCGGCTGCCTCCGCGGCCGGGGGACGAACCGCCGCTCAGCAGGTCGGTCAACGCACCGAAGTCGCGCTGGAAATTGCCGAAGAAATCGACGCCGCCGCCGTTGCGGGATGCCCGCGCGGCGGAGGTCGTCATCTCGTGGGCCTCGCTGTGGCTGGACTGGCGGCCGGCGCTGCGCACAGGGCGCTTCGGGGCCTTCGGCTTGCGCAGCGGCGTGACCGCCGGCGGGGGAGGGGCGTCCGGTAAAGCGGCGGTCTCCGGTGCGCTGGCGAAGGCGTCGCTGCACAGGCCGCGGTCGGCCGCCCGCTCCAGCCGGTTGGGGTCGAGAATCCAGCAGTCGAAGGCGTCGGTCTGCGGCCGCTTCGGCGCCTGCACCGCGACAGCGACCGGGGCGCCCGGCGGTGCGGCCACCGGCTCCGGAGGAGCGGGGGAGGGCAGGGGGCTGGCGGTCTCCGGCGCGTACAGCAGCGGTTCCGCAGAGGCCGGTCCTGCAACGGACAGGGCAAGCAGGGCCGCGAGTGCCGCCGCCATCATTGCCCCGCTTCCGGTCGTCGTCCGGCCCTCGCCCGGCATCCTCCGTCCTTTCGATTGTCGCGCTCGCGTCTCTCAACAGATAAACGCATCAGCGCGCCTGTTCGTCCGCGCGAAATGGGGGCGGTGTCCGGGAGACGCGGTACTCCTTCCGGGCGGGCTCTTTCGGCGGTGGGGCAGGGTGCCGGGTGCGGCGTTGTCGCAGGGGCGGGTTGGCGCTCTTGTCAGGCGGGCGGGTTGGTGGGACAGTTCGGCCCCTGTTTCCCTTGCGAGAATGGACGGCGGCGCCGGCGACATGGCCGATTTCAACTGGAACGACCTGCGCTTTTTCCTGGCGGTGGCCCGCGCCGGCACGCTGACCACGGCGGCCCAGCGCCTGCGTGCCGACCACACCACGGTCAGCCGCCGCATCACCGCGCTGGAGGACGCGCTGCGCGTCACCCTGTTCGAACGCCGTCCCAGCGGCTTTACCCTGACGCCGCAGGGCGAGCGGCTGAAACAGACCGCCGAGGTGATGGAGAGCGCGGCGCTTCTGGCGCAGGGGATGGTGGCCGACGGCGACCTTTCGCTGGCCGGTGCGGTGCGGATCGGCGCGCCGGACGGCTTCGGCAGCTGTTTCCTGGCGCCGCGCATCGGCGCGCTCTGTGAACGCCACCCGGAGCTGGAGGTGCAGCTGGTCGCCATGCCGCGCGTCTTCAGCCTGTCCAAGCGCGAGGCCGACATCGCCATCAGCCTGTCGCGGCCGCAGGAAGGGCGGCTCTACGCGCGGAAGCTGACCGATTACCGGCTGGGGCTGTACGGCACCGCCGCCTATCTGGACGCGCGGCCATCGATCCGCAGCCGCGCCGACCTGCGCGGCCATTCCTTCATCGGCTATATCGACGACCTGATCTTCGCGCCCGAACTGGACTATGTCGAGACCATCGGGGAGGTGGCGCCGCGCATCAAGAGCAGCAGCCTCGTCGCCCAGCTGAAAGCGACGCTGGCCGGCGCCGGCCTGTGCATGCTGCCCGCCTTCATCGCGGCCGGCGAGCCGGATTTGGTGCAGGTGCTGCCGGAAGAGGTGACGATCACCCGGTCCTTCTGGCTGATCGTGCACGAGGATCTGCGCTCGCTGGCGCGGATTTCGATGACCGCCGACTACATCGCCGATCTGGTGCGGCGGGAGCAGGCGCTGTTCCTGCCCCCGCCGACCATTTGATTTGCCGCGGCCTGATTTACCGGCTGACTTACCCCTCGCCGCGCAGCATGCGGATGATGCCGGAGAAGTCGGTGCCGCCTTCGCCTTGGGCGTTCATCATGGCGTAGAGCTGCGCCGCCGCCGCACCCAGCGGGGTGGGGGCGCCGGCGCTCTGCGCCGCTTCCTGGGCCAGCTTCAGGTCCTTCAGCATCAGCGCCGCCGCGAAACCGGGCTGGTAATCGCGGTTGGCCGGGCTGGCCGGCACCGGGCCGGGGACCGGGCAATAGCTTGTCAGCGACCAGCACTGGCCCGACGAGGTTGACGACACGTCGAACAGCGCCTGATGCGACAGGCCCAGCTTTTCCGCCAGGACGAAGGCCTCGCAGACACCGATCATCGAGATGCCGAGGATCATGTTGTTGCAGATCTTCGCCGCTTGGCCGGCGCCGGCGCCGCCGCAATGGACGATCTTCTTGCCCATGGCTTCCAGGATCGGACGGGCGCGCTCGAAGGCGTCGGTCTCGCCGCCGGCCATGAAGGTCAGCGTGCCGGCCGACGCACCGCCGACGCCGCCCGACACCGGCGCGTCGAGTGAGGCGGCGCCCTTGGCGGCGGCCAGCGCATGCGCCTTGCGGGCGGAATCGACGTCGATGGTGGAGCAGTCGATCAGCAAGGTGCCCGGCCGCGCCACCGCGACGATGCCCGTGTCGCCGTCATAGACGCCCAGAACGTGGCGGCCGCCCGGCAGCATGGTGATGACCACCTCCGCCGCGGCGGCGATGGCCGCGGGGCTGTCGCCGATGGTGACGCCGGCCGCCTTGGCCGCGTCGATGGCGGCGGGCACGAGGTCGTAGCCAACCACCTGATGCCCCGCCTTCACGAGGTTCGCGGCCATCGGGCCGCCCATGTTGCCCAATCCGATGAAACCGATCACCGCCATCGTCGCGTCTCCCGTTGCTTTGGTTTTTATGGTGCTTCCCCTTCTCCCCCCCGCTCACGCGCAAACTTCGTTTGCGCTGACGCGACAGGCGGACCTTTGGTCCGCCGATAGCGGGGAGAGGGGACTAGGTGCTGTGTTGGGTCAGGACATCCGCCCGATCTCGCTGCGCGAGACGATCAGGCGCATGATCTCGTTGGTGCCTTCCAGGATCTGGTGGACCCGCAGATCGCGGACGATCTTCTCCACGCCGTAATCGGCCAGATAGCCGTAGCCGCCGAACAGCTGCAGGGCGTTGTTCGCCACCTCGAAGCCGGTGTCGGTGGCGAAGCGCTTCGCCATGGCGCACAGACGCGTCGCATCCTTGGCGCCAGCATCCAGCGCCGAGGCGGCGCGGTGGACGAAGGTGCGGGCGGCCTCAAGCTCCGTCGCCATGTCGGCGATGCGGAACTGCAGCGCCTGGAAGCGGTCGAGCGATTGGCCGAAGGCCTTGCGCTCACTCATGTAGGTCAGCGCCTTGTCGAGCGCGGCCTGGGCGCCGCCGATGGAGCAGGCGGCGATGTTGATGCGGCCGCCGTCCAGCCCCTTCATGGCGAACTTGAAGCCCATCCCCTCCTGACCCAGCAGGGCGGATGCCGGGACGCGGGCGTCCTCCATGATGACGGCGCGGGTCGGCTGGGCGTTCCAGCCCATCTTGTGCTCGTTGGCACCGAAGGAGAGGCCGGGGGTGTCCTTCGGCAGCAGGAAGGCGCTGATGCCGCCGGGGCCGTCCTCGCCGGTGCGGGCCATGACGAGGTAGAGGTCGGAGCTGCCGGCGCCGGAGATGAACTGCTTGGCGCCGTTCAGGATGTAGCTGTCGCCGTCGCGCACCGCCCTGGTGCGCAAGGCCGCGGCGTCGGAGCCGGCGTTGGCCTCGGTCAGGCAGTAGCTGGCGAGCCATTCCATGGTGCAGAGTTTCGGCAGCCAATGGGCCTTCTGCTCGTCATTGCCGAAATTGTCCACCATCCCCGCCACCATGTTGTGGATGGAGATGTAGGAGGCGATGGTCGGGCAGCCCTGGCTCAGCGCCTCGAAGATCACCACGGCGTCGAAGCGGCTCAGCGCCGAACCGCCATGGTCTTCCGACACATAGATGCCGCCCATGCCGAGTTCGCCGGCGGCGCGCAGGGTGTCGACGGGGAAATGCTTCTTCTGGTCCCATTCGACGGCGTTGGGCGCCAGCTCGTCGCGGGCGAAGGACAACGCCATGTCGCGGATGGCGATCTGGTCTTCGGTCAGTTCAAAGGACATGCGTCACCTCGTGTAACCCCCCTCCCGCCGGAGGCGGGAGGGGGAATGTTACGCCCATCAATCCATGGTCGGAATGACGAAGCTGGCGCCTTCCTTGACGCCCGAGGGCCAGCGGGAGGTGACGGTCTTGGTCTTGGTGTAGAAGCGCACCGCGTCGGGGCCGTGCTGGTTCAGGTCGCCGAAGCCCGAGCGCTTCCAGCCGCCGAAGGTGTAGTAGGCGAGCGGAACCGGGATCGGAACGTTGATGCCGACCATGCCGACATCGACGCGGGACGCGAAGTCGCGGGCGGCGTCGCCGTCGCGGGTGAAGATCGCCACGCCGTTGCCGTACTCGTGGTCGTTCGGCAGGGCCAGCGCTTCCTCGTAAGAGTCGGCGCGGACGACGGAGAGGACCGGGCCGAAGATCTCCTCCTTGTAGATGCGCATGTCCGGCTTCACCTCGTCGAACAGGCAGCCGCCCATATAGAAGCCGTTCTCGTAGCCCTGCATCTTGAACTCGCGGCCGTCGACCGCCAGCTTGGCGCCTTCCTTGACGCCGAGATCGACGTAGGACTTCACCCGCGCCAGATGCTCGGCGGTCACCAGCGGGCCGAAATCGGCGCTGCTGTCGGTGGAGGGGCCGACCTTCAGGCCTTCCACCCGCGGGATCAGACGCTCCATCAGGGCGTCGGCGGTCTTCTTGCCGACCGGCACGACGACGGAGATCGCCATGCAGCGCTCGCCCGCCGCACCGAAGCCGGCGCCGATCAGCGCGTCGGTCGCCTGGTCGAGGTCGGCGTCCGGCATCACCAGCGCGTGGTTCTTGGCGCCGCCGAAGCACTGCACGCGCTTACCCGCCGCGCAGCCGCGGTTGTAGATGTATTCGGCGATCGGGGTGGAGCCGACGAAGCCAACCGCCTTGATGTCGCGGTCGTCGAGGATGGCGTCCACCGCCACCTTGTCGCCATGGACGACGTTGAGGATGCCCGGCGGCAGGCCGGCCTCCAGCATCAGCTCGGCCAGCTTGATCGGGACGCCCGGCGTGCGCTCCGACGGCTTCAGGATGAAGGCGTTGCCGCAGGCGATGGCCGGGGCGAACTTCCACATCGGGATCATGGCGGGGAAGTTGAACGGCGTGATGCCGGCGACGACGCCCAGCGGCTGGCGCATCGAATAGATGTCGATGCCGGGGCCGGCGCCGTCGGTGAACTCGCCCTTCAGCAGGTGTGGGATGCCGCAGGCGAACTCCACCACCTCCAGCCCGCGCTGGATGTCGCCCTTGGCGTCGATGATGGTCTTGCCATGCTCCAGCGACAGCAGCAGCGCCAGCTCGTCATAGTCGCGCTGGACGAGGTCGAGGAAGCGCATCAGGACGCGGGCGCGGCGCTGCGGGTTGGTGGCGGCCCAGCCGCGCTGCGCCTCCTTGGCGTTCTCCACCGCGGCGCGCATCTCCTCCACGCTCGCCAGCGGCACGCGGGCGCGCACCTCGCCGGTCATCGGGGAGTAGACGTCGGCGAACCGCCCCGACGTTCCGGAAACCAGCTTGCCGCCGATCAGGTGCTGAAGTTCGGTGGTCATCCTATTGTCCTCCCTCGGGATTGTTTGTCACCATGTGGACCTGAGCGGCCCTTCGAGGCGACCCGAAACTTTGCGCATCGGTTGTGCAGGAATGCGGCAAGCGCCCTCCGATGGCCGTCCGCAACCCCCGAACGTGTGGGGAGACTTGGGCGCGCCCGGCGCTTATAGTGCGCCCGCGCTCCAGCCCTGGGAAACCCTGGATCAGGACAAAGGGTGCGGGGCAGGGGATAGCCGCAGAAACGGCGAAGCGGAATGGACATGACCAGTCACGAAGACGTCTTCGACACGCCGGAGACACGGCAGCCGACCATCCTGGCGGTCTACAACCAGAAGGGCGGCGTCGGCAAAACGACCACCTCGGTGAACCTCGCGCTGGCGCTGGCGGCGCTGGGCAAGAACGTCGTGCTGATCGATTTCGACCCGCAGAGCAGCGCCACCAGCAACTTCCTGCTGCGCGACAAGGCCAAGGTCGGCATCAACGACCTGCTGCGCAAGGAAACCTTCGTCGAGGACGCAATCACCCCGACCGCCTTCGACGGGCTGTCGATGATCGTCGGCGCGCGCAAGCTCTATTCGCTGGAACATGCGCTGGACAGCCGCGGCGGTTCGCAACGGGGCTTGCGCAAGGCCCTGCATTTCTCGCGCAACCCGCCGGACTACGTCGTCATCGACTGCCCGCCGGCGCTGGGCCATCTGGCGGCCGGCGCGCTGGCGGCGTCGGACCGGCTGATCGTGCCGGTGTTTCCGGGGCGCTACGCGCTGGACGGGCTGCGGCGCACCCTGCAGGTGGTGGAGCATATCCAGAACGGGCTGAACCCCAGCCTGGCGCTGGCCGGCATCCTGATGCTGTCGATCACCAACGACGAGGTCGGGCGCGAATCGCTGAACCAGCTGCGCAACGAGTTCCCGGAGCAGATGTTCCGCACCGCCTTCCCCTATGACGTGGACGTGGTGAAGGCGACCTACCGCCGCATGCCGGCGATGATCTTCACGCCGGACGGGCGGACCACCAGCCGCTTCGCCGCGCTGGCCTGGGAGATCGTCCATGGCCGCGGCAGCACCCCCGACGACGCCCAGCTGAAGCCGGCGCTGGAGCGCATCCAGGCGTGGCACGAGGCGACCGACACCTCCTACAGCGCGCGCCGCGCCTCCTCCATCGACGAGGGCGACGAGCCGTCGGGCGGGGGCAACGGGGCGCGGCAGGCGGAACGCGGCGGATCGCGGTCGGGCGGCGGAATGGGGGCCGGCGTCATCGGGCTGGTGATCGGGCTGCTCGCCGGCTTCGCGCTGGGGGCGGCCGTGGGGCAGCCGATCCTGGGCAAGCTGCTGGCGGGGTTGGGGGGGTAAGTCGCTCCCTCTCCCGGGGCGGGAGAGGGCACTCGCGTGCGTCTACGATCAACGAGAAGAGGCCGTCATGCTTCCTGTCGATGCCGTTCTGCGCAAGGTCGACGAGTCCTTCGAGGAGTCGGTCGGCCGGCTTTGCGAGCTGCTGCGCATTCCGTCGGTCAGCACCGATCCCGCCTATGCCGGCGAGGTCCGCCGCGCCGCCCGCTGGTGTTCCGACAGGCTGACGGCGATGGGCTTCGCCGTCACCATCCACGATACTCCCGGCCACCCGATCCTGGTCGCCCATCATCCGGGGCCGGGCCCAGGGCCGGAGGGGGTGAAGACGCCGCATGTGCTCTATTACGGCCATTACGACGTGCAGCCCGCCGACCCGATGGAGCTGTGGAACAGTCCGCCCTTCGATCCGGTGATCGTCGAGGCCGAGCGGGGCCGCCGCGTCGTCGCCCGCGGGGCTGCCGACGACAAGGGCCAGACCATGACCTTCATGGAGGCGTTCGAGGCCTGGCACGCCGTCCACGGCTCCATCCCGATCCGCGCCACCGTGCTGCTGGAGGGCGAGGAGGAAACCGGCAGCCCGTCGTTGCCGCGCTTCCTGACGGAGCATGCGGACGAGCTGCAAGCCGACTTCTGCCTGGTCACCGACACCAACGCCTGGGACGTCGACACCCCGGCGATCACCACCCGGCTGCGCGGCCTGCTCTATCTGGAAGCCACCCTTACGGGCCCGAGCCACGACCTGCATTCCGGCTTGTTCGGCGGCGCCGTGCCCAACCCGATCAATGTGCTGACCGGCATCCTGGGCCAGATCCACGATGCCGACGGGCGGGTGCGCTTCGATGGGTTCTATGACGGCGTGCGCGAACTGCCGGACGAACTGCGGGCGCAGATCCGTGGGCTGCCGCTGGACGAGGCGCAGTTCCTGGGTGCGCTGGGCTTGACGCGCAGCCACGGTGAGGCGGGGCGGACGCTGCTGGAACGGATCTGGACCCGGCCGACCTGCGACATCAACGGCATATGGGGCGGCTATACCGGCGAGGGGTCGAAGACGGTCATCCCGGCCAAGGCGTCGTGCAAGCTGAGCTGCCGTCTGGTGCCCGGCCAGGACCCGGCGGCGGTCGAGGCGTCGGTCCGTCGCTTCTTCGAGGATCGGCTGCCGGCGGACTGCACGGTCGGCTTCCGCAGCTTCAGCTCGTCGCCGGGGATCGAGGTGCCGACGGACACGCCGTGGATGGAGGCGGTGCGCGGCGGGCTGAAGGAGGCGACGGGGCGCGACGGCGTGCTGATCGGCGGCGGCGGGTCGATCCCCATCGTCGGCTGGTTCCGCGAGCATCTGGGGCTGGACACCATCCTGGTCGGCTTCGGACTGGACGACGACCGCATCCATTCGCCGAACGAGAAGTTCGAGCTGAAATGCCTGCGCAACGGCATCCGCAGCCATGCGGCGATTTTGGGGCGTCTTGCGGCCGGCCAACCCGGCTGAAACCGCTTGAAGGGTGGGGGAGGGCGGCCGGGGCCGTCCCTCCCAACCTTCTTCTCAGGCGGTGATGCTCAGCCGGCTTCGGCGGAGGAGGACGCGCTCCACAAATTGATGCCGGCGTCGGCGACGGCGTGGGTGTCGATCTCCGCCAGCTCCTCCGACGTGAAGGACAGGTTGTTCAGCGCGTCCAGCGAGTTGTCGAGCTGCTCGACATTCCGCGCGCCGATCAGGGCGGAGGTGACGCGCGGATCGCGCAGCACCCAGGCGACCGCCATCTGCGCCAGCGTCTGGCCACGCCGCTGGGCGATGGCGTCGAGCGCGCGGATGCGCTCCAGGTTTTCCGGCGACAGGAAGTTGGCGCGCAGGGTCCCGCCCTTGGCGGCGCGGGCGTCGGCAGGTTGGCCGCCGAGATACTTATTGGTCAGCATGCCCTGGGCCATCGGCGAGAAGGCGATGCAGCCCATGCCGAGATCGTCCAGCGTCTCCAGCAACCCGCCCTCGATCCAGCGGTTCAGCATGGAGTAGGAGGGCTGGTGGATCAGGCAGGGGGTGCCGAGATCCTTCAGGATGCCGGCCGCCCGCCGCGTCATCTCCGGCGAGTAGGAGGAGATGCCGACATAGAGCGCCTTGCCCTGGCGGACGATGTGGTCGAGCGCGCCCATCGTCTCCTCCAGCGGGGTGCGGGGATCGACGCGGTGCGAATAGAAGATGTCGACATAGTCGAGACCCATCCGCTTCAGACTCTGGTCCAGGCTGGAGACCAGATATTTGCGGGAGCCCCAGTTGCCGTAGGGGCCGGGCCACATCTCGTAACCGGCCTTGGTCGAGATCACCATCTGGTCGCGGTAGGGACGGAAATCGGTGGCGAGGATGCGGCCGAAATTCTCCTCCGCCGAGCCCGGCGGCGGGCCGTAGTTGTTGGCGAGGTCGAAATGGGTGACGCCGCGGTCGAAGGCCCGGCGCAGCACGGCGCGCCCGGTGGCGAACACGTCGGTACCGCCGAAATTCTGCCAAAGCCCCAGCGAAATGGCCGGCAGGTCCAGCCCGCTGCGGCCGGTGCGGCGATAGCTCATGCCGTCGTATCGCCGGTCGGCGGCAAGGTAGGGCGGCTGCATGGCGTTCTCCCGATGTGATCTTGAGTGATATATCAGCATAGGGCGGGGGTGGGGCCGGGCGCAATGGCGCGGCCGGTCATATGGCGGAGGGAAGGAGAGCGCGGCCGGCGGATCGGGCCACGCGACCGGCACAATGCTACCATGACAATCCGGTGGTCCGGCCTTCACTTGTCACACAAACCATCTGCGAGGCCGAACCATATCGGTGGAGACCGGCGCAACCCTTCGTATCGCAAGGGTTTTTCCGGTCCGTCGAAGGTGGCGGTTGTCCTGCGACAGAATTAGCGAGACTCGTGGCCTGCTAACCCATTGATTCTGCGGAGGTCAGCGACATTATTCTTGAGACTCCGCGACACGAATAATGAGACATCCCGCAGCAAACGACACGATTCCTGAGATCAACGTTCGCTTGTGATGAATGTGGATGTCTCAATCGCGTTGAGGACGATGTGACGCAAGCCGATGGCTTTGCTGTCGACCCGGGCGCAGCGCATCGACGCCCCTCCACAGGATCAACAGTCTGGCGAACAGAAGCCGACGTGATCCATCATTTGAAGATACCCCAATGACTCGCCGCCGCGGGTAGAGTGGAGAAACAAGATGCCAGACACCGTCTCCCTGACTGCCGCTCCGGAAATGACCGACGAGGAGTGGGCAGCCTTGCCCGATGTCTGCGAAGTCCCCCAGACGGCCGAACGCGCATTGTGTTCGCTGCGGAACTCAAGGCATGAAACCCGCAACTGCTGGGCACTTCTTCGGACGCTGGAAGTGTTTGGGGAGCTTGTTGAAACAGAAGGCACTGTCGATGAGGTCGCCGAGATGGACGAGATGAGGCAGTGGCTCGCGGAAGCTATCGCGTACGAAGATGCGAACGGCCCCTTCAGCATCCTTAATTGGGATCATCCAACTGAGATTTGGGTAGAGCAGGCTCTTGCCTTTCGCGGGAAGCCTACCCGCAGCCAGGAACTAGAGACCTGGAGGGCGACGCGCGGCATAACTTAAGGTTGCTTGGATGGCATTCTCTGCTGTCTTGAACCATCCTGGCAGCAAACCATTATCGTCTCCAACGACGAAGCCGGTCGGCGCAACCTTCCAGACGCAATAGCTCTCTGGAATTTCCGGATCAAGGACGCGGATCGCCGACTTTCCTTTCGCTTTTCCCTTTGGCCGCCAATCCGGCGGTACGTGCTCGTTCATCGCCAAATCGAGAAGGTCCAACTCCTCGTCGATGTCTTCGGCGGCGCTTTCGGCTTCCATCTGCGACCGGCAGGACCGCGAGGGCAGCCCCCACCGCCCCCTGCATACGAACCATTTGGTTCCGTCAACCACGTACGGAGACGCGTCGTACACAAATCCCTCAGAACTCATAGCTGTGCTCCCCTGAACGCGCGGGAGACCATAAACAAGCGAGATGCCGACGGCAAGTTGCTGGCGCAACATTCTCTTCGCGCCGCTGACAGCAGAAGCCACCTCAATGCAGGCGGCGATCCTTGCCAACCTCGACCGCATCCTCGCTCGACGTCACCAGCGAAGGAGAGGATGCTTCTGCTGATCGACCCACTCCTGATGAAGGCCAAGCTATGCGGGAACGGCAGCGGCCCCTGCGTCGCCGCTGATCTCGATGACCACGCCCACGACTTTTGTAGACAACATGATTGAGGCCGAGGGAAGGGAGGAGGCGAAGCTGGCAGATGGTGATGGGGTATGATTGAAAGAATATCGCCCCCCTATCATGGTGACCGAACATGTTGGATCCATGGCGGAGTCCGTTGTCGTCCTACTGGACGCTGTCTGGATCAGAAATCGCGTCTGGAGCCCCTTTCAGGGGCGTTGCTCAAGTGGAATGATGCGGCCCGACGGGAATGCAGCGGTTCATGCGAGTCATCATCGCCTGCGGGATAGCTGTCGAGCGTGTCCCCGAGATCAGCTTTCGCTTGCGATGAACCTGGATGTCTCAATCGCGTTGAGGACGATGCGATGCAGGCCGATTGCTTGTTCGTCGACCCGGGCGCACCGCAGGCGCCCATCAAGAATTCCACGCAGGACTGGGATGCAGCGTCTGCCATGTAACGCCGGTTGTGTCGTACTCGAACCGAGACGTACCTCCTGGCCCCGATCGAGTGCGGGGTTAACAATAAGGCGCTCGAGGACCTCATCGAGGAAGCGGTGGACCTCTGCGGAGTCGTACAAAGTTCCGGAACTCGGCGCCTTGCCGGTTACGTCCAGTACCAGTCCGGCTTGCACGATGGCCTCGAATGTCATGGGTGGGACGCCTAAGATCTCGCTGGCTTCCAACTTTGTCAGTAGGCGCTCTGTAGACGAGAGAAGCTTGAACACAAGAGACCGCAACAGCGGAGCACGCGTCATACCACGCATACGTTTTCCGCTCAGGAAGGTGCAAACATTATGGGCGCGCTGGAGACGCGCCACAGGGATTCCCAAGATTGGCGCAGCTTCCTTTATAGAAACGGTTTGCGCCTCTTTTGGCTGTTCATTCTCCGGTGTAGCCAAGCATTCCAGCAGGTCTGACTTTACTTGCTCGCCGACGCCGCTCGGCAGTGCTCTCACCCAGATCCGCACTGGGTCATTAAAGCGCTGAGCAGCCGAGGCTAGAAACGCTTCCATTCCGGTCGGCCACCTGCGGCACGCTTCGAGCGCTTCATTCAAGGCCAGGTGCACGTTCTCGTCAGCCTCATCCCCCGGAACGCTCCAATGCGCCAGTGCCGGACGCGTCATGGCTAAACTGTGTAGCAGATCGAGTCCTTGCCCGACATCGAGGTCCGCGAAGGGCAATATCACCCTCAGTTCTTGGACTTCCGCCTTGAACGACGGTTGGTCGAGCATGCCATAGACGACCTGAGTACCAACAAGATCCGCGTGCGCGATCGACTTTGCCGGAATTCTTGTGAAATCTCGTCCGCACCGGCAGGTCCAGAGATTATCGCCCAGCCATTCCAAGGACTTTCCGCAGGCATCGCACTGGAATACCAAGCGACAGGCGTGAAGCGGACAGGCGGATACTAAGGAGATGTCCCAGATGGCGCGGTGGTGCGGCGATTCAGCGATACAGCCTGGGCAAAAGCGGCGGCGCTGCCAGGACACAAGGCGGCGGGGGAGAATATGCTTGCCGAACCGGCGTGTCCGGCTCGGAGCATTGGTTCGGCAGGACATTTCGTCGAGCACGTTGACTGCTACGCCTGTTAGGTCAGCCAAGCGCTCAAGAGCATGATGAGTTGGGCTGTTCGTTCGATAGGTGATCCCGGCTGTACCGTGCAGTGTTCCCAAGGTGGCACAGTTCCGGGCGGCAACCCGCCATAGGAACCCGAGTAGGCTCTCGCCATCAATAGGCGTTTCACGAAAGCGCAGTCGGGACAACAATTTCTGAAATCCTTGGCAGGCTCCGTTTGCGCGACAAAGCCAAGGAAATACACAACATTCAATCTTTTTTTGCTCCGACCGCCTCGACAGTTGCTGTTGTCATCAACTGTTGAAATAGAGCGACCGGATGGTATGCCCTTATAGACTGGCTCGGACTTTGGTGTGCCCGACAGACAAACAGACTGCTTGATGTCCCCGGCCACAGTCCCGGCGGCAGACGCCCATTGCGAACCATGTCGTCGATC
This sequence comes from Azospirillum oryzae, assembly GCF_008364795.1. Taxonomy (GTDB): domain Bacteria; phylum Pseudomonadota; class Alphaproteobacteria; order Azospirillales; family Azospirillaceae; genus Azospirillum; species Azospirillum oryzae. The sequence continues at coordinate 307,359 of NZ_VTTM01000003.1, forward strand.
GAGACTGGCCAGCGTCGAAGCCCATCAACCCCAGACAGGGCAAGCATTTTGATTGCCTCTGACCCGGTGGTGGTCAGATTCCCACACCTGCTTTCTGAGCATGTCGAGAATCAAAAAATTGTTCAGACGTTCTGCATGTTGACTAATGCTAGGGCCAAATCGTGGATTTTCCTTGTCAGATCCGGAAAAACGATAAGGAGAAAAGAAATAATGCACATAATAGTTAGATAGTTGTTTCGTTTAGCAACATAATTTTCCAATTCTACTCGATGCCTTTTGGATGCGGTAAGAGAGTTAGATAGTTTATTTGCTTCTCTAGCTGATTTGCAGTAGTTTTTGGCAAGGTCGTCAATGGAAAACTCCGAAATCTTAGAAACATCGCTTTCCATAAGGTCACCGGCTCGGGATTTGAAAAAGTATCCCGAGATACCTTCCTCTATCCAATCAAAGTCAAAATTATGGGACTCATAGAAACGGTTTCGCCGCTTTCTGTTTGTTTCGTCCTTAGCATCCCATGCTGCGAGATCACCATGTAGAACCTGGAAGTCGGCGAAGTTGCCCTTTAGCCAACGAATGACGCGGTTCATGAGATAGGAGCCGAGTCCGCATCCGTGCGGATGCATAATGATGTGTCCCGTGGGGCCGAACTTGACTGTTCCCTTGACGGTGTCGATTGTTGCTTGGACGGCGTTCTGCCAGCGGATGAAACTCCGTTCCTCTTCAAAATATGGCTGCTCGGCGAACTCCGTCCAAATCGGGCGAGCTTCGGCTCGAAAAAAGCACTTTGGGCCAACGAGGTATTCCCGCTGCCGTACTTCCATGACAACGACTCCGCCGTCGGAGGTGGGAAGCCGGATGAGCCATCGTTCTGCGGGATCATGAGCAATCTCAAAATCATCCTCACACAATCCATAGCTATTTGAAATCATTGCAACCATCTCATCAATTCAAATGGGCCACAATATTAGCAACCTCTGCCAGCCGGGCAATTGCATTTTTTGGCGCAGTAAGATTTTATTAACCGTTCTTAATGAAGTGCGCTACTTTAAGAGCAGGAATTTGATCACAAGTATGAGTGCCAGAGTCTGGCGATAATGGACTCCATCATCCAATTACCCTACGGAGGTGCAGCAGATAGGGCGCTGAGCCTGCCCAGACCCATGGTGGACGAATTCCTGTCCGACGTATCTCTTCTAAGGACGCGGGCCACCGGTGCAACCCGTTGGCTCCGGCGACCATGATGGCGTCCACGGCCTCGACCCCGGCGGCGACCATCGACGCCACACGGTGGCGCCCGTTCCATCCAGTGACCACCATCCCGATCATCAGCGTCGCCTTCAGGAGATCCGAAGGCGTGCAGTCGGTAAGCTCCGGGGGTATCCATGGCAAACTGGCGCCACTGGTGATGGCGTAGAGGTCGCTGAGCGCGGATACCACGGCATCAGGTATAATCCGTGGCAGCAGGGCTGTGATCGACGCGCCGCAAGGGCACTCCGTCAACGACGGATGTTCCCAGCCGAAGCGCCGACCGCACAACGGGCATGACGTTTCCAATCGGCAATGGTGGCGAAGGCAGGCCGTGGCGGGTGCGAAGTCCCATTCCATGCGGTGAAAACCCGTCTCCTTCAGACACACGGGGCAGACCCGCCGTGGTCGAAGAGCGATCAGGTCGCGGTCGATGGCGCTGCCCAGGTATCGGTGCCGCCCACCGTCGACTGGCCGATAGGCCATCGCGTCCAGGCGGTCGGATGGAATGCCGGTCAGGAAAGCGAGAGGGGTAAGGTCGTCGTTGGAAACCGTCGAGCTGGGCTGGCGCAGGCCTGCGATGGCGGCGAGTTCGGACACGCTCCGAAGCCTTGCGCGCTCCGCTTGCCGCACCAGGAAACCGGGCAAGCTCTCCCCACTCTCTGGACGGATGCGTAGGCGGAGCGGGCACATTTGGAACTCCTACGGGCGGAAGACCTCGTCACCGCGCATCCCAGGATGGCGGATGATCAGGCCGTCCGGAGGTAGTGCATCCAGCTTCTGCGGCTTGGGAGTCGGGCCGAGGAACGGGTTGGCGCCGCCCTTTTCCAGAGCCGCCATCTCGAAGGCCTCGGCGAGGTGCCGCATCAAAATGCGCGGGGCGTCTTGCTGAACCGCCAGGATCCCCGCGTTCTCGATGAGCTTGGCCACTTCACCGATGAGACCGCGCGAGGCGACATGGATGCGCACCGCCATATCGTCGTCGGCCAGTCCGGAGCGCTCGAAAGGCAACTCGCCATCGAGGCGCTCGAGCAAGGTGATGAACGTGGCCCGCCGGTCCACATCATACCATTGGAACGGCTGGAGTTCGAAGTTCCCCAGCATTCGCCCGCGCAGTTCCTCATGGCACTCGAAAATGCGCTTGGCAGACGAGGTGCCGGATACCACCAGACAGAACGTGGCCTCGTTCACGAGGTCCTTGAGCAGCGTCGCGCCATCCATCACTGCGCGGTTGTTTTTCTGGTCGATCATCTGATGGATCTCGTCGATGAACATGAGCCGTAGCCCGAGTTCACGGGCATAGCTCAGCACGACGTCCATGGTGTCGAACAGGCGCCCACCCCGTCCGTAACGGCCGGTGCGGATGGCGTTCGGGCGCGGGTGCCCAAGATCTCGGGCAACCTGCTCCATCAGGTTCTTCGGGGTGCACGGATAGGGCGCCTTGATGTAAACGACCTCCTGGCGGTCGCCGTCTTCCCCACGAACAGGCGGGTGGTCTTCGACATAGTCCGTGATGAGGCGCGTTTTTCCAGACCGTGAAGGGCCATGCAGCAGCATGCATCCCGATTCGCCAGGGGAATTGTCGCGGTCGCGCATGCGGTCGAACTGTTGTCGGATGGTCTCAAGCCCCGGGTAGCGGACATACCAAGCTCGGATGGCTTCGACGGCGCGCATGCGGGCGCTCTTGCTGTCTTCGGTGGTCATGGGACGGGCCTCAGATGGTTGAAGGATTGTTCTTGCGCAGGATCTTCGTCGCCCAGGCCTGTGCTGGTGGAGCCGACGGCGGCATGGGGTCGGCGACCTCCTGTGCACTCAAGGCAGGCATTTCGTTCGCAGGCTCGGGAGTAGCGTTGCCATCGGCCGGATCCTTGGGAGTGAAGTCTCCGGGCTGCATGCCGATGTTCTTGAAGCGGGCTACTTTCTTCGTGTGGAACCGGTTCTTCTGGCGGAGAAGCTGGTCAGCCTGGATGCGCAGGTCGTTCAGCGTCGTCATGATGATGTCGTGGTTGACTGCCCCCGAGGCTCGGGAGTTGGCCAAGCTCACGGCACGTTCCCATTGGAACAGCGTAATACCCGTCGGGAAGTTCGGGTCCGCAGGTCCGACGGTAAACGGCTGACCGGACTTCGGATGGATGACCTCGATGGTGTGGACATCATCCGGATTGATGCGGATCTTTACGGTGTCTTGCGCCTTAAAATCGGGAAGCGTCCGAATGGCTTGAAGCTCCTGGCTGTTCCAGCGCAGACGCCCCCGCTTAATGCCTTGACGAGTGATGGCGACGTTATCGCTCGGGCGCAGAGCATTCAGAGACTTCATAGACGGAGGGCGGCGCGGTTCGCGACGGGCTTCGGCCTCCTTCCACCGGCGTAACGGGACGTCAACGATGCCCTCGTGAACGCTGCGGTGATAGACGTCGAGCACCCAGCGGTGGAAGCGAGCGACGAAGACTTTGAACGGCATCTGCGTTTCTCCTGCCGTCTTCGCGACCAAGGCATCCCGCACACCGGGATGAGCGGTACCGGTGACTGTGTGGCCGACATTCTCGTTGGCGGTTCGGAAGAAGCGCTCGATCTTGCCTTTGAACTCCGGGCAACCGACCGGGGCGTAGGTCATCGTGAAGCCCAGCTGTTGGGAGGCTTCAATGAGGCTCTCGCTGTGGAACTCGGCGCCATGGTCGCAGATGACCTGATCGGGCACGCCCCAGCACGGGTACTCGGATTGCACCTCAGGGTAACGTTGCTTCACGTACTCCTTCGGCGTCATCATGTGCCGTAGCGCCATCATCACCGACGTGACCGAGGGCGGGGTGAAGCCGATGTAGAAGCCGACGATGCACCGGCTGTAGCGGTCGATGACCGCCGTGATCCATGGCCGCCCCAGGACCGAACCCGTTTCGTCATCCAACACCTTGAGGTCGACCTGCGTGTGGTCGATTTCCACGAACTCGAGTAGGTCTTTGGCCTCGGGACCGACCATGACCGCTTTGAAGTGATGGTCGGCGTAGGCCTTGCCGAAGCGCTTCAAGGCTTTCGTGTACTGGTCGATGTCCTTGATGGCCCGCTGGATGGTTCGCAGCGCCGGACAGGCCAACTGCTGTTCGGGACCGTGTTCAGCGTTCCAGCGTTTGACCTCCTCGAACAGCGCCGCTCGGACATGCTTTGCCTTGTTCTTGGAAGTCGTGAGGTAGACCTCGTTGATTGCACACGTCAGCTTTTCCTGGATGAACGGGTGCATCTGGCGCTGTCTGGGACCACGCTTGTGATATTTAGGAACCAGGATGCGGACGTCGCGAGTGCCTGCCTTTTCCCATTGGCCCAGATGTCGGCACAAGGAGTTCCAGGCGGGCGGATGCGTATCGCCGATCTCCGCGGCGAGTTCATTGATGAATTTTGTAAGCGGCTTTTTGGATTTGCTGCGGATGCAGCGGTCATGGAAGCCGCGCACGTAGGGCAAGATACGCTGGGCCGCCTTGCGCATGGTCTCCGGCACAGATCCGAAGTCAACGTTCAGCAACGCTTTGGTCTCGGGATCCAATGCCTTGGCCGGATCCTCCGCCAGTTCGATGGTGCCTTCGACGAAGCCCTGCTCGTATTCGGCAATGGATTTGGTGATGATTTCGCCGGTCTCGGGATGCTCGAACTGGTAGGCACGGGCACCGTCAGCTTGGCGGGTGACTACCCGGCGAAGCTGGAAGATGTTCCCGTCGATGGCGACGAATTGGTCTTTGCGCAAACGCTGGGCGGTCATGAGCGTACTCCATCGCCAACGATTCGGATGATTCGGGTGGATGAGCCGAGCGGAATGCCGAGGTCGGCCTCGATGAACCCTCGGGCGACCAGGCCAAGCACCGCTATCCAGGCTTCGTTGGTTCCGCCCAGCGCTTGATGCACAGCGCCGAGCGTTGGCAAGGGGCCACGCGCCACCGCAGCGGCCAAAGCGAAGCTCATCGTGCTCGGCAAGGGGATGTCGCGGTGCCGGAACAGGGTCTTCGCGTTGTTGAGCCGAGAGGACCCCTTCAGGTCGGCATCCGTGATGACCTGGAACCGCATCCCGCGTTCGGAGTAGAGTTCTTTCAGGACGGCAATGCCGTGGACGTTATCGGGGTTGGTGGCCTCGGCTTCGAGCAGCAAGCTGAGGGCAAGGCGGCCGGACCGCTCCTCGACCACGATGTCCGGCCGGTGAGTACGCGCCGCGCCGTCGGATCCGAAGACCATCTGTGTCGTTTCGGTGGTGTACGACACCACGACCGGGTCAGCGTCCAGCAGGTAAAATAGGTCAATGTACCAGTACCGTCGGGCGCCGATCAGGCCAGCCTTCATGCTCGGAAAGAGCAGAACGGGTTTGCGTTCTTTGGTGGGCGCTTTCTTCGGCTTCTGAGGGCTGCGCAAGAGTTTTCGGCAGCGCGTGGCCTGAAGCTTGAAAATGCCAAGCTCAGGGGTGGCACCGAAAGGTGCAAGGGGGCTGAATTTGCGCATAGGACGCCAATCCACTGTGAACGTGGCAAGCCGTCGTCAGAAGCCGACGGCAGGTTCAAAGCAGGGGATTAGGCCGATATGATGCCGAAAAAGGCGCGCGAGCCAGCCACCGGGCTGACTAGAGAGCAATGATATGCGGGGGCGCGATTCGACATGATCACTTTGTACCCTCGGCTGTCGATCCTTGTCAACATGGGTTTTGTCCTTGCTATCAAGTTCGACCTGCACGCGATCGGTTCAGACCGTCACGGAGGCAGGGAACCTTCGTTCTGCTCAGCACAACCAAGTCAGGATTTCGTCCAGGGAGCGCTTCACCCGCAACAAGCGACCGCCGGGCATTTGAAGCAGGCATTCGTCGCCGAAGTCGTCGGCCTCGCTGATACCCAGCACTGTGGAGGCCCGTAGGGCGTGGCGGCGCCCCTCTATGTCCGTCAGAATCAGGTAGCCTGCGACACGTTCACCCTCGATCGCTTCCATGAGATGCCCTCCTGTCGACTTGTTGAGCGGGCGATCAGAGGTCCGGGAGGTTGCTGATGGGCAGGACCTGCCCAATGTGGGCCAGGATCTCCACCGGGGTTCCGTTGGCGTTGGTGCGGAGGATATGCGCTCCCCGATACCGAGGTCGGGCCATCATGCGCTCGATGCGGCTCCAAGCGTCGGTTTCATTGCGGCAGATGACCGGCTCGTCGCGCATCAGTTCCGAGGCATCTGCGGTGCACCGGTACATCTGTAAGATGATGGCTCCATGATAGGACATTTATCCCTCCTGTCATCCATAGGCGGGATAATGTTCCTCAAGTGTTCGGATGTCAATCCTGAATCTGTAACGCCGCGAGCCATGCTACCGGAAACTTCCATTGGGTGATAGTCAGCATAAATTTGCACCATCCGAAATGATTACGGTCTGGTTGTGAGAATATTTCCGCAGTTATGTTGACAAAGAAATCTCGTGGCGCCTGTCTGAGATTTTCAATGCTATGAAATCCTTGTGAATGACTCTGGTGCGACGGTTGGCAAGCGCGGGATTGGAAATGTATCGGTCAGCAATTTCGCTGGTTTATGAACGGGTTTGGAGAGCGCCTAGCGGCTGAAACCGCGGGTCAAAGAGGAATAAATGCATTTCCAGTTTCTTGCGGGTGGCGCGCGGCTCTAACTCGGAGCACAGAGCGAGGTTTTAGTCTGGCTCCTGTGCCGTGATGCCCGAGACAGCATTCGGCGGCTATCGAGACCAGCCCACTCGCTACGTTGAAGACCAGTCCCCGGCTGACGGCTGGCTTCGCACCACATCGATCCAAGAGCGTTCCGGCGAACCCACATGTGAGGATGGTGGCGAGGAAGGCGCTGCCGACACCCAGCCCCTGCCGAGAGTTTGCCGAGGTCGAGGTCTCCGGCCACGAACAGTCGAAGCAGGGGCAGAGAGATGCCGACGCAGAGGTAGGGGATAAATGGGACGACATCGAGGATGAAGGTGCGGCAGGTCAATCTCCGCGGCCAAAGATTGTGTTGAGTTGCTTATTTGAGGTTCCGGATGCGAGTCCCTTGAACGACCCGACCTTCATCGCTTCCGCCATGCGCATGACCGCGCCCCAGGCCGCCCGCGCCAGCCCGCCGCCGACGCTGATCCGCCGCACACCGAGATCGGCGATCTCAGCCTGGGTGGCGTCCGGGCGCATCACAAGCAGGTTGACCGGCTTGGGCGCCACGGCGCGGACCATGCTCGCAATGTCGGCTTTCTCGATCACGCCGGGCGCGTAGAGGCAATCGGCGCCTGCATCGGCGAAGGCTACCAGCTTGTCGATCGCCTCGGATACCCGCGTGGGATCGCTCAGCAGGATTTCGGTACGCGCCACCAGGATGACATCCTCGCCGGTCTGATCGATTGCGGCACGCGCGGTCCGGATGCGTTCGACGGATGTGGCGGTATCGTAGAAGCCAGATCCGCCATCGGCGCGGATGTCCTCGATCGACAGGCCCGCGACACCAACGTCGACCGCGAGGCGAATGTTCGCAGCCAGTTCCTCAAGATCGTGGGCGAAGCCGGATTCGAAATCGGCGTTCACCGGGAGGTCCGTGGCGAGGACGAGGTTCCCAAGATGCTCCAGGACATCGTCGAGTTCGACACCGTTTTCGGGGCGGCCCTGCGACCAGGAATAGCCTGAACTCGTCGACGCCAAGGCGCTGAAGCCCATGTGCTCCATCATCCTGGCACTGCCGACATCCCAGGGGTTCGGCAGGATGAAGCAGCCCTCCTCATGGAGTGCAAGGAAGGCCTCACGCTTTTCTGCGATGGTGCGGGCCATGGTTCATCTCCTAAAAGAGGGCTGTAAGATGCAGATTTCCGAGGGCTGTCCTGGAATCCATCTGGAGGAAAACCATGACGAAGTGCCTTCGGCTTGTCACCCACGGTGGCTCGTTCCACTGCGATGAGGTGCTGGCATACGCCATCCTGTGCCGGGCCCTGCTGCCCGAGGCGCTGGCCGCCTCCACGCTGATGCGCACCCGCGACCAGGGCGTTATCGAGGCCGCTGACATTGTCTGGGACGTCGGCGGCGTCTTCGATCCCACGCGGGGGCGCTTCGACCACCATCAGCGCGGTGCCCCGGTGCGTCCTGACGGGTCGCCCTACTCCTCGGCGGGCCTGCTGTGGGCCGCCTTCGGCCATGACGCGGTGCGCGCCATCCTGGCTGGACGTGGCGACGAGAACGTCGTCGGGAAGATCTGGACGGAGATGGACGAACAGGTAATTCGCCTCGTCGACCTAGCTGACAACGGCAAGCGCCCTGTCCCTGACTTCGGCGACGAGGGCCTCGACCGGGCGGCCCGAATCGCCGACGGGATGGCTCTGTCGTCCCTGGTCGAGGTCCTGAACCTGCCCTGGGATGCCGACGTGATCGACCGGGCTCTGGCCGAGGACGAGCGCTTCGCCCGGGCCGCCGAGATCGCGGGCGCCTTCCTCGACGGTCGCGTCGAGCAGATCCGCGCCCGCATCGCCGCCCGCGACATCGTGCTGGAGGCGCATGCCCGCTCGGCCGACCCGCGCGTGCTGGAGCTCGACCGCGGCATGCCCTGGCAGGGACCGGCGCATGATGCAGACCTGCCGGTGCTGTTCGCCGTCTACCCGGATAAGGGCGGCGACGCTTGGATGGTCGGCTGCATGCCGCCGGAGCCGGGTAGCTTCGCCCAGAAGCTGCCGCTGCCCGCGGCCTGGGCAGGCCTGCGCGACGCCGAACTTGCCCGCGTGTCCAAGGTGTCGGATGCTGTGTTCTGCCACCTGAACCGCTTCATCGCCGCTGCCCGCTCGCGCGAGGGCGCGCTGGCGATGGCCCGAATCGCCCTCGGCCTTGCCCGCGAACCGGCGGGGTTGGGCGCCAAATAACGCTGCAACCGGCTTCTTGCTGGTGAGCACGTTTGCGCAGATGCCCAAGCTGCCCGATTGAAGGTGGAACTCGCCGCTTCAAGATCGGAGGCGATGAGTTCCGCATGTGCGCCGACAAGCGTCGGGAAGGCTGGATCAGGTTGGGATCAGGGCAGCGACCTCCCGGTCGGCGTTTTGGTCGCTGGCGGCGAGTCCCGCAGCCACCCCGGCTCGGTCTTCGGCGGATCGGTTCTGGCTCATCTTGCGCTTGCCCTGAATGCGCGTGATCGGGAGCCGCAGCCCGACGATGCCCCGCAGCTGCGCGCGGATGAAGTCGACCGGTGCGTCCGCGACGGCCCATGGTGCGGCGCGGCGACCCTCGTGCAGGTCTGTCAGTCGCGTGACCACCTCCAGCAGGCGATCCGCGTCGTCGAAGAACTCGGCCGGGCCGTAGGCATGCACCGCGATGTAGTTCCAGGTCGGCACCACTTTCCCATGCTCTTCCTTCGATGGGTACGAGGATGGTGAGACGTATGCCTCCGGCCCGGTGAACAGGACCATGGCCTCGCCTAGGGACTGCTGCTTCCATTGCGGGTTGGCGCGGGCCAGATGACCGTAGAGGGTGCCACAAGGACCCTCATCAGGCGCATGGAACAGCGGCAATGGCGTCGCCATCAGTCCCTCGTCGGTGGCGGTCACAAGGTTGGCGAGGCGCGTCTCCCGCATCAGCGCATGCAGGGTCGGCAGATCATCCTCGCGAAATGCGGGCGGGACATACATCGGGGTGTCTCCACGTCAGGGCGTGGGCTGGACCATGGGCTGGAACTGGTTCACGATAAACATCCAGTTTTCCACCTTTTTGCTGGGCCAGTTTAGCGATATGTCGGAGCACCCATTACCGGTCCGCCTCACCCGCAGGATCTGCCAATCGATTCGGGACCGGATCGCTTCCGGCGACTTGGCTCCTGGCGCGCAGGTGCCGTCGACCCGTGCCTTGGCAACCGAATGGGGTGCGTCACGGACCACGGTGACCGCAGCCTATGATCAGTTGATTGCCGAGGGTTACCTGGAAGCGCGCCAGGGAGCCGCCACCAGGGTCGCTCCATTGCTTTCCCCATCGTCACCTCGGCCGCAGCATTCGTCGCGCGCTGAGCATGTTGGTGGTCTATCCGCATACGGCCAGCGGGTAGCGGCTTTCGCTATCCCGGCCGATGTCGATCGGGAGGCGCTGGCCGTCGACTTCCGCTACGGCGACATCGCGGGCGCCGACTTCCCGCGCTTGATGTGGAAGCGGGCGATCACGGCCGCGCTGCTCCGTAAGCGGCCGAGCCTGCGGTATGGTGAGCCGTGCGGTTCCCCGCGCCTCAGGGTCGCCCTGCAAGGCTATCTCTGGAGGGCGAGGGCCATACGGTGCGAACCGGACCAGATCGTCATCGTCAACGGCTCGCAGCAGGGCATCGACCTTTGTGCACGGCTGCTGCTGAACCGGGCCGACGGGGTCCTGATGGAGGATCCCGGCTATGGCCTCGCCCGGCAGGTATTCCAGGCGGCGGGAGCCGACGTCGTCCCGATCCCAGTCGACGAGGAGGGCATGAAGACCGATGGGCTGCCCCCGGCGCGCCTGGCCTACACCACGCCTTCTCACCAGTTCCCGCTCGGGGCTGTCATGTCGGCGGCGCGCCGCCGTGACCTGCTGGCCTGGGCCGAGCGAAGCGGCGGGTATGTCATCGAGGACGACTACGACGGCGAGTACCGCTTCGACGTCTCACCGATTCCGGCCTTGCAGGTGCTGGACGATGCCCGCCGGGTCATCTACCTCGGCACGGTGTCGAAGATCCTCTCGCCTGACCTGCGCCTTGGCTACCTCGTCGTCCCTGAGGCCATGGCTCCCGTCTTTGCGCGGGCGAAGAGACTGATGGACCGGCACACCACGGGGCCGGAACAGGAGGCGCTGGCCGACCTGATTGAGAACGGGGCCTACGAGAGGCACGTGCGGCGCATCCGTCGCAGGAATGGAGAACGCCGCGCGGCGCTTCTCGCAGCCTTGGCCGACACTTTCGGCAACGATGTCATGATCGTCGGCGCTGCTGCCGGACTTCACGTCGTGGTCTGGCTGAACATGGTGCCGCGGACATTGGAGGAGATGCTGATCGCCAAGGCCCGCGCAGCCGGTCTCGGTATCTATGCCATCGGTTCGCTCTTCGACCCGGCCGCAGCCGCGCCAAAGCCAGCGGCCGCCGGGCTGGTCATGGGTTACGCGAGCCTTGATGAGGAAGCCATCCGACGTGGCGTGCGGTTGCTGAAGCAGGTGATCGATGATGTCCGTGCCGCCGGAGCACGTTAATGTTTACGTCAGCCCCTGGGGCGCCATACCGGCTCGACGCCTTCATGCAGGTCGATCTTGGTGAACTTCTGTAGAGAGAACTATCGCCTCCTGGCACTGACCTAAATCCGAGTGTACGGAGACCGTCCTTCGGGGGGGCAGCGGGAGGCTTCCAAGATCTACACCGTCCGAAATGCATCCTGGAGTGGCGCTTTGAGTGGCGCGAGGATGCAGGGAATCGTCCTCGTCCCATCAGCCATGAAGAGGCATGCACTGGTGGACGCTTTCGGATCATCATATTCTGAACTCATGGGCCGATGCCGAATGGCTGGTCCGACAGGCCGAGAGCCTGGAAGAAAAGCCATCCGCAGCATCAAGCCACCAAATCAGCGCTCCATCAGTTTCAGGTATTTTTTGATTAGCCAACCGGTTCGCGTCTCACCGGCAAGATGATCAAAATATTCAACTTCGATCCAATTCTGGTCGCGTTCGACCAGGAGCACTACTTGGTTGGGATAAAGCGTGGCCAGCGTCCTCGACTTCATCGACCGTAACTCTTTAAGCGGAACCGTCCGCCGTACGATATAATGGTCGGCCTTCTTCCCTGCCATTTCCTTGTTGGGCATCGTAAGTTTTTGATCAATCGCCTCCAGAATCTTTGCTAGCCGCTCTGTCTGAGCGATGTTGGAAGACGTCTGCTTTTCTAATGCCTGTTCAACGCTGGAATCCAAGGACTGATGAAGTGACACCACCAAGCCGACCGTAGTCATCAAAAAAGTAAATATGTCAAACAGTGATTTCTGCTCGTATTCGGATCTGGCCTTTGCTAAGTGGCCTTGGAAAATGAGAAGAATCCTTTCGACCAGACTTAGAACCTTCGGTTCATCTCCGGTCTCGGTCTCGCTACCTTTGTTCTCATCGACGAGGAAACTGTCAACCTCGGCGAAGGCATCAACCAGGAAAGACCTCCCGTGCAGGGCTGCGAGGGCTGCCGAATCGTAACGGCTGACCTCGACCAAAGCCGCAGCTGCGAGTGACTGCGTGAGCAACCCATTGTCGTAGGCCCGTACATGAGGAGACGCATTCAGCATCCAGCGTATCGTTTCGGTAACACCGAAAGTTTGGAGCCTGCCTTGCGCCTGCATCGCTAGAGATTGCACATGGAGGCGCGCGTCGTCGATGGCGTCTTGGGTAGATCTTGCGATGAATGTGGCTGAAGCCATTCCCATGTGACGCCAGCGTTCCGAGACCTCCCCCATTGCTTCCGCCGCCGCATTCGCTCGTCCCTGTTTCGAAGCAATTGATGTATGCTGGGCTGACAAGGACAGGGGGTTCAGGTGGTCGCGCGCCTTCGTGATCAAATCATTTATCAAGGGCGTCATTCCGACTAGTCCCGCTCTCTCCAGCACAGGGGCTTGGCTTGCGGAATCAATCAAGCTCGCGCCCCCTCGCTCGTCCGCAACCCGTGCGATCCCAGGATGAACGGATTTCGTTGCAGCGGGATCACCCCAGGAGGAAACAGAAGCCCAAGCGTCGGCAAGAGGGTCGCTCAACTTGGCTGTTGCCCAGGCGCTTTTCGACAGTGCCATATCCAATGAATGTGCTCCGGCGCCTAAGCTGGCGGTAGAATACCGGTCGGCCAACAATCGTGCTTGGTCCATTGCGGTCGACGCAGCACCTTGCACACCCGCCAACATGCTTGCGCTGGCGTTGGCCGTGGCCATGGCGGCATCCAACCCGCGCATCCCGCAATTGTCTTTCCAAGCTCTCGCCGCCTGGGTCGCAGGATCCCACGGCAACTGCCCAGATACTGCCCTTGCGGTCGCAGTCGCAAGACTTTCGCTCGTTGATCTTGCCGAAGCTGTGAGCGCCGCAAGGTCTTCCTTCAGAAAACCACGAGCGTTGAACGGAGAGCCGATGCCGTCGTGATTATCGCGGAATACCATGACACCCCTCTCGAAACACCGCCCTTGGCCTCAGGGGCCATATCAGGGAAGGGCAGTTGGATTGCATCGAAGTTCCGGGGATGTTCGCACAGTCACGGCAGAAGAGTTACTAGATTTTGTGCCAAACGCAGAAATGGGCGCATGATGCAGCAAACCGAAGCGGTGGGACCATTGGCACGCGGGGCGCCTTCAGGTCGCCCACCTTCTCGCAGTCTGGGGGATTGAGAACCGCCGGGAATAGCCATGGCGACAAAGTTCGCCTTCCTGCGCACCGTCAGATTATGAGTCGTCACCCGCTGGGAGGACATGGGGACCCCCGTCGTCTTGGGGCAGAAGGTGTGAGGCATAGCTAAGGATGTTCGGCTGCGGTACGGCAAACTGTTTGCCGGTGAGCAGGTTCAGCCTCAGCTTGACCCGCCTCCCGAATGTTGGGTTGATCGTCCTAATCTCCCGTAGCTCTTTGTATCTCTCGTAATCTTTCAGCCAATTGGCTTCCGCAACGATCTGCCTGGCCGCTTCAGCCGTGATGTCGGTGCGCGGTGTCGCCGCGTAGATCCTGACGGCGGCATCCACGAAGCGGCGGACCAGCCCTTCACGCAGGCGATGAACCTCTACCTCATGCGGTGGGAGCAGCCCCGCAGCGATCATCGCTTCGACGGCGAGATACTCAAGGTGCTCGGCCGGATCCCTCCCTTCGGTCGAAGCAAGTCGCCTGAATGCAGCGGCCTTGCCAGCCGATAGGCGCATCGAAAATACCTCTGTCTGTTCTCTCGCTACGTCCATCTTGTCCTCCACTCCCATTCTTTTGCATCTGTTTACACATACATAGCCGTTGCGCCCAGTGTTGTAAACAGATACGAGAACGTGCTGGATCGCCTGTCTGTTTATATGCGCTCGGCCTTCCACAAGGAGTCATAGGTGCCTTATGGAGGAGGATGGCAAGGACCGCGTCCTGCTCGTAAATTTCATTGGTCGGCGGTCGGCGGCGTCATCTATCAGCCCGGGGCCACGAGTAGGCTCATCAGAACGATGGAAGCGACCTTCGAGGAGATTTGAAGCGGGCGGCAGTATTCTCAGGTGCATGCTGCTCGTCCCCTGACAACCCGGATTGCCATCATCCCCTTGGGTGACGATTTGCATCCAAGGCAGCTTGCATAGCGGTTGCAGAAGCTAAGTCACTTGGCTACCATTCGTGCGGTTGTCCCACCAGACCTGCCGCCGGGTTGAGAGGACGGTTCGTGAGTCGCCGCGATCCCCACGCGGTCGATGCGTAATCGGCGGACATCGACCGAGCGTTAGGATCCGAGATGGCCCTGCTTGCCCTCACGAACGACAACCTCGCCTTCATCAAGCGCTCCCTGCGGGCGGACCTTCCCGCCGTGGAAACCTCGCACCTGTCCGAGGCGCTGAACGCCGCCCTTGGCAGCCGTACGGGCATCACGCTCGCCACCCGCATGGGGGAGGACGGGGCCGAGATGCCGTCCCTCGCCACCGTCGACCAGGCCGCCTTCGCCGCGCGGTTGGCCGACCTCCGGCATCGGGTCGCGACGCTCCCGGCGCTTGACGCTCTCGCCCGTTCGCCCGATCTCCCAGACCGGATCTGGGCGGTGTTCAAGGACGGCGACCGCCTGTCCCTCAACGCCTGGCACGGGGAGTGCCAACGGCGAGGCATCCCCTACGTCTACGTGAGGACCGGCCGCCAGCACGTCCGCGTGGACTGGGACTGGATCACCGTGAACCCCGCCTTCGACGGGGTTGCTTGCGACGATGACGAGAGCAAGCTCGTAGGCAGGCTCGTCGGGGCCATCCGAGCGAACGCAGCCTCGTCGCCGAAGGCGAAATTCGACGTCACCGCCTTCTCCGGGCACGTGGAGAGGCTTCTGCCCGAGGACGCGCATGCCCAGGCCGACGCGATCTTCGCGCTTCTCTACGACGCCTTGAGGCAGGCTCGGCGGCCGGTTCCCGCATAGGCGGACGCGAGTGGGGGGCGCCGGGGCATGGCAACCAATGAACCTTCGATGATGCCGAGGTGAGCAAGGATGCGAGTATCCAAATGGCACGCCATCATGCGTGCCTCGTTCACACGGGATCTGGTCTTCGCCGCACTCCTGTTCGGGGGGGTATCAGCTTGGCCTGCCATGGCTATACCTTCCGGTCGTCGCGATCCTGTTGATCGTGGTTCCGGTCGTGTTCCAGCTTCCGGGAAACTGGCCGCGACGGATGACCGGCGAGAAGTGGGATGAGGTGATGCGGGGGCCGGTCGTTCATTTCACGACCCCCGAGCGGGCGATGGAGATGGCGCGCGGCGGTTCCAGCATGGCGGGCGGCATGCCGGGCTGGGTTCACGTCCGGCCGTCGTCGGGTAGGCTCAGCGCGGTCGGTCTCAAGGGAAGGAAGGCGGCGTACGCCTTCGCGGGGTTCCCGACGCGGGGCGATTGGGTCCGGAACGTGGGCAAGCACGCCACTGTGGCCGTGGTGATCGACCCCTCGACCCTCGACCTCCGAGATGTGCGGTATCGCACCGCGGATGGGGCCGTCATGCTTCTCGACGGCTATCACGGCCCCGCGGAACTCGTGGAAGTCCGACCGGACCCAAGGGATGAACGAGTGCGCCTGACGGCGGGCAAGGCCCTCGATGTCGTTCGAGCGACGGAGTGAGACATGGTAATGTCTGCCCCCCTTACCCTGATCCGCGAACGGGTTCGCGACTGTCGGGAACCTATCCTCGACACCGAGGTGCTGCTCGACAACCAATCGCTTGAGCCCTACAGCCTCGACCCCTTCGTTGAGCTTGTTCTGGATCCTTCTCACTCCGTGCTTCAGTTAGAAATGGGAGAATGAATGTTTTATCTGATATGCGCTGCTCCATTCATTTTCATATTCATTCGCTTCCTACTTCGAATGTTCGGGATGCAGAAGCAGTTAAAAACCGCCCTGAAAGGGCGCGGGGATCCCTATGTTTGGCCATCAACAAACTATCACAGACGCCCAAGCGTCATTCTCGATGATGGTTTGCAAGAAATCGTACTTCTTCGAAGTAATCGTATTCGAGCAATGCCATTCAAATCCATTACTCAATTCAAAATGGAAAAAGATGATAATTGGCGCAAAATAACGTTTTACACAACTGATAAAGCATATCCGGCGGAGTCGGTCTGGCTCGACCAAGCGCAGCAAGCTGATGCTTTTATGGCACTTCTGACCGTGCGCTTGAGCGGTAAGGAACAAGAAATCATGCGGGGTTTTGGCGGTATGGAAAACATGAAATTTAACTAATATATTGTTTCAAAGTCTCTGAGCAGAGCATGGATGGCGTTCAGGACACAGGCAACGGCGCCACGTTCCAGTAGTGGGCCGCGAACTGGAGCGCCCGGAGCGTCGGGAACCCCTCGGGCACGGCGGCGCGCTCGATGGCCCGGCCCGCGAGCATGGCACGGACCTCGGCCATGAACTCCGCCATCGGCACGATGCGGCCACTGCCCAGCGGCTTCCGGTTGGCCGTCGAGCCGTAGACGAGGAGCGCCACCTGCTCGATGTCGTCCGGCAGGTCGATCCCGGCGAACAGCTGGGGGATGTGGCGGCGCCCGGCCGCGAACTTTTTCGCGTACCGCTCCTCCCGCCTGGCCCAGCTGTCGGTGTCCATGGACGGCTCGATGTGGACCAGCCTGCGCTCCCCCGGATGGTACGCGACGACATCGAGCTCGCAGTCGTGCCCACCGTTCGGGCGTCGACCCACGAGCACGTTCCGGCGAACGAAGTAGCCGGAGAACTCATACCATTCGGCGACAAGGGTCTCGAGGAAGTTGGACATGACGGCTCCGCCTTGGTTGCCGAGATCTCTTGCCCCGCTGCCAGCGCAGGAGCAAGGGGCGTGTTCTGGCTCGCCAGCACATGGCAACGCCCCCGTCGCTGGCGGCCTGCATGGTGGCGATAGACCGTCGGTCCGCCCCCGGCCCTATCGTTCCGGGTCCGGCGCCTCCGCCTGTGCGCGCACGTGCTCCAAGGCCACCTGCGGCGGCCAGGGCTGCCTGATGGCCTCCGCCGCTTCGGGGAACAGGGTGGCGAGCACCTCGTCCATCTGGCGCACCGGCGTGCTGCCGGGGACGCCCTGGAACGCCTCGCGCATGTTGCGGCGGACCTTGGTGGCGGCTTTCAGGCGCTCCTCCAGGACATCCCGGCGGCCGTAGGCCCTGGCCACCGCGACCACCGCGTGGGTGGCCCAGCGCCGATGCTCCAGCAGGTTCATGACCACCGCCGCCAAGTTCATCCCTCCGTAACCGCGGCCGTCGCGGATGGCGTGGAGCAGCGGCAGGACGCTGGAACAGCCATATTCCTCTGATGCCTCGTCCCAGGAAACCGTGCAGCCGACGGCTCGGGCCAGGGTCCGCCAGGGAGGCTCGGTGAAACGCTCGTAGGTTTCCCGATCGAAGCCGCGATCCGACAGTCTCCAGGGGTGGCGGTCCGCCTCGACGGCCCAGATCGCCGCGACACCGTCGGCCAGCGCGGCGACGCGCCGGGCCTTGGTTGCCTTGCGCTCCTCCTCGGCGGCCACGCGCATCGCCTCGGGATCCACCAGGTAGGGTAGCCCGCTCTCCGGATCCCAGAGGAGCTCGTCTACGTCGACGAACCGCTCCCGCCAGACCCGGCCGGGCTTCCCCCAGGAATCGAGGACGTGCTCCCACCACCAGACCCGGAATTGGAGCCTGCCGGTGCTGAGCGACTGCTCGACCGCCTCTTGGTCGAGCGACAGGGCGTTGGAGCGGTTGAAGTGGTAGATGTCCTGCGCGCTCAGATGATCGCGGACCTTCTCGAACTCCCAGAACACCCAGGCGAGCCGGATGCCCTGTTCCTGGTAGAAGGTCTCGCGACCCTGGATGGCATTCAGGTAGGTCCGGGCCAGCTGGATCTCGAAGGCGATGGGGTTCCCGTGCAGGTGACGGTAGACGTCCGGCCTGCGCCGGTCCCCGTTGGCCGCCGTCACCCAATGCTCCTTGTAGGGATCGTAGTTCGCCACATTGGGTGGGGAGAAGCGGGGGTCGACGGAGGTCATGTGCATGAGGAAGCGCTTCACCTCCCGGTGGCGGGCGCCCTCGCCCTTCCCGCCGAAGCGCAGCGTGTCGAGCTCGGCGAGGTCGAAGCCGTCGTCCTGGTGCCACGGGCAGTCGGCTGGCGCCCCGGCGAAATGGCGGAAGTGGCGCAGCCCCGTCAGGTGGTGCCGGGACGGGTAGGCCGGGTGCCCGCATGCCGCGCAAGCCCATTCGGAGGCGCCGGAGTTCCGGGCCGTGGTGGCGCGGCGCCGGGCGCGGACGAACTCGTCGTCGGGCATGGCGTCCAGCCAGCCGTCGTCGGTCCGCCTGCGCTCGCCGGTCGGGACGTGGAGGATCTCGCGGATGAGGCGGGTTGGGCCGCCGGAGGGGGAGCGTTTGGCCATGGTCGCGTTCGGCCTTCGAGGTTGCCGGGGTGCCGTCAGGTGCGCCGGAAGACCCTCATGACGTGGAATTCCATGCTGTCCAGCCCGTTCCAGTTCGGCAGGTCCATGGGAACCGGCTCCACGACGGCGTCGCCCTCCATGACGGCGATATACCGCCGCAGGTTCGCCTCGGCCCGTGAGCCGCGTTCATGCGCGAAGCCGAGGACGAAGTACCCGGCGCTCATCGCCTGGCCCTGGCACAGATCCTTGAGCCGCCCGATGTCCGCCGTCCACGAGTTGCTCTGCTCCGAAAACTTGTTATTCCACCCGCCGCTACCGGCCCACGCCGTCTTGATCTCGATGCCGATGCTGTCGTCGCCCCGGACGGCGAGCAGGTCGCTTCGGCAGCCGCCCCGCGACGTCGAGGATTCCACCCGGACGGAGTAACCGTCCTCAGACAAGGCGCGATAGAGCGCGCACTTGATCTGGTCCTCCTTCGGCTTGACGTCCTTGTGGTCGAGCAGCGCGATCAGGCCGTAGTCCTTGGCGGCGTAGTCGAGGCCGCGGCGGATGGTTTCGATTGGCATGGCTGTCTGATCTCCCTGTGTCCTGCTTTCGATGATGGCTGGGATGCTGTCCGGTCACCGGGACGGGCCGGAGGCGCCCCCCGGTGCGTCTCCGGCCCGCTGGACCCGGAAGTCCACAACCCGCACGTTCGGCAGGCCGTCGCCCTCCAGGATGTCCGGGAGGCTGTCCTCGAACAGCCTGGCGTGGCCCTCGATGAGGCCGGGCTTGTCGGCGCGCCATCCCGCCATGGCCAGCTTCTCCTCCAGCGGGCGGTCGACCACCACGTACTCCACGGGGATGTCGGGCGGGGCCAGCAGGGCGTTGGCGAGCCGGTCCTCGCGCCTCATGTTGGTGGCGTCGACGACGACGGTCCGGCCGACCGACAGGCGCTCCAGGATCTCACGGCGGATGCGGTCGAAGACGGGGCTTTGGTCCCCGGCCATGTCGAGGGAGCCGTTGAGCGACCTGCGGATGGCGTCGGCCTCGACGATGTCACTCTCGGCGAAGCGCCGCCGCGCCCAGCGGGACTTCCCGGCCCCGGTCGGGCCGACCATGAGGACCAGCTTCTGCCCGCAGCGCGGCCATTCCCACGCGGCGCAGCCGTCAGGGAAGCTGTGGCCGATTTCCTCCCACAGGTCCGACGCCCTCCGGATGAGAGCACCGTCGGCAGGATCGTAGTGTGCCATCCCCCTGCGCACGGTGATGCAGACCGAAAGCAACGCCGCCTCCTTCGCCGGGAGGTCGGCCTTGATCAGTGCATTCAGGTCGAAGAGTTCCAGCGTCCACGGGTCGTCGTATGTGACCTTCCGGCCATTGTAGTCCTTGACGATGGGCAACTGAGCGCGGATGCGGTCCTGGTACTTGGCGACGAAGGCGTTGCGCATCTGGTCGAGGAAGGGGAAGACGGTGCGCACTTGCCCGCGCCATACCCTCTGGGCGATGGAATCGTGCCGCTTGGCCGAGGAAAGCGCCGCGGTGTGAACCCACGGAGCCCCGTCCCACCGATCGACCATGCCGTTCTCCCAGCACGGACGCTGGCCATCGAGAACGTCCGGCAGGGCGGCCATGGTGGCACGAGGGTCGATCTGCTGCTCGACGCTGAGGTCGGCGAGGAGGCGGGCCATCGAGGGATCCCACCCCGTCATCTCCGTGATCACCGAGGCAGCCGTCCGCGACGCGAGGCTGTCGTCCGGCCAGCCCAGGAGGGCTTCCACGAAGGTCTGGGTATCGAGGCGCGAGACATGGCCGCTCCAGCGCAGGTCGCGGTCGACTGCGGCGCGGGCGTCGCTCGGGGCAATCCCCGGCGGGAACACCACGGCCAGCGACGGCGGCATCATGCGCGCGCGGCGGGCGCGTTCGGGGGGAACCTGCCGCAGCACGTATGCCCAGCGCAACCATTCCTCCGGCAGGATCCCGTCCACGAGGATGACCTTCCCGGCCAGACGCGGGGTGTCGAGGAGATCCGCCACCGACCTGACGCCGGAGATTCCCTCCCCTGCGGACATGGCCAGCACGGTGGTGGGCGAGCGCCCCCGCAGGCCGGGCGAGGCATCGACCCGCAGGGTCGCCGAAGCGGTCGCGGCCTCCAGGCGACCGGCGAGCGCGTCGAGGAGGCCGTCTGGGCGTCGGCCGGGCAGAGTGAGGCCGACCACGCGGGCCTCCGCCCCGAGGATGGCCGCGACGGCCAGGTCGAGGAACCTGGTTGGTCCGGCGAGGCTGAACCAGTCGAGCGAGCGCCAGTCCGTCATCGCGTGCCCTCCATCGTCCGCGCGGACTTCAAGACGGCGTCCAGGAGCGGGTTCAGCGCGTAGAGGCGGCCCTCCTCCTCGGTGACGTGGTCCAGCGCCTCGCCCTCGAGCAGGCCCATGAGGACGCCGAACTCGACCACCTGCCGCCCGGTGAAGCCCGCGGCTGTGGGGACCTCGGGAAGGATGACCGCGCCGATGTCGCTGGCGGTGATCCGCCCGGCCTTGTCGAGCCATTCGGGGATGCGCAGGAAGACCTCACGCATCGGCTCGACGAGGCCGAGCTCGGCAATGGTGCCGGGGTCGGCGAGCATCTTCTCGTGATGCTTCTCGACGCGGCCGGGGAAGCGGTCGCGCGTCCCGGCGGTGCCGAGCAGGTGCGTCATCGGCTTGTTGAAGCCGCCGGTCTGGCGCCTCAGGAGGTCGGCGAACTGCTCGGTCGGCAGGTTCGCGTGGTTGAGGCTGTGCGCCACCATGGCCGACGACCAGGTCTGGAGGGGCATGACGCGGACCTGCGGGTGCAGGGAGCGGGTCTTGTCGTCCGATACCCAGCGCAGGGCGCGGTTCGGGCCGCCGACGAAGGCGACGCGGACGCGCCCGTTCGGCCCGCTCACCGCCTGGCTGCGGAGGACGGGTTCGATCCAGTCGAAATCCCAGTTCGTCCTGGCGTCCGCCACGTACAGGACGCTCTCGCCCTCCTTCGGCCTGACCCGGCCGATCGCCTCCCTGAGGTCGGCGGAGCTCCCCCACACGCGCGCGATCACCTCGACCTTGGTGCCGTCGGAGACGAGGGGACCCGCCGTGGTCATCGCGGCGCCGACCATGGAGACGTCGGACAGTTCGTTACCGAAGACGACACGGACGAGGGCGGCCGTCGGCGAGGGAGCCTCCAGCGTCAGCAGGTCGTGTTCCTGTCCCAGCGTCAGCGGGCAGGTGTATCCGGCGGGAATCTTCAGGACGTCGGACTGGTTGAGCGACCGGCGCATGGAACGCGGCTCGAAGACGGGCGGGGCCGGGCGATCGATGAACTCGACCAGCTTCGCCAGCACCTTGTCGTCGTTGCCGAGCAGGCGCAGGACGGTGCGCGAGCGAAGCGCCCACGTGTCCTTCCCGACCCGGCGCAGCACGCCGAGGCCCTCCATCTCGTCGAGTAGGTCCTCGACGGTGGAGAGCCGGTTGACGTGCTGGAAGGCGGCGGGCCAGTAGTTGCGGGCGGCGTCCATGACCTCGACCGCCGTCACCCCCTCGTCGACGCGCCCGGCCGCGATGTCCTTCAGCGCGTGGTCGGCCATGATGTTCGCGATGAGGGCGTAGCGGTCCTCGATCTTGCTGATGGTGTAGTCGAACATCTCCCCGATCTCGTGGGCGATCCGCTCATTCTCCAGGGCGGCGCGGACATGCTCGGCGGTGATGGTGTCGAGCGGCCGGGAACCCTGCGCGACCTGCCGGGTGAGCGCCTCGAGGAGGCCCTTGCAGAAGGTCTGCACGAGCACCGGGTAGTAGTTGCAGTGGCTGAGGATGCGCCAGACGTCCTCGCGGTTCTCGAAGCGGTAGCCCATGGCGGCGAACGGCCTTGTCACGAGGAGCTCGGCGTCCTTGAACTCCTCGTGCATCAGCGGGCCGATGCGCTGCGGGTCGGAGGCGATCTGCTTGAGCGGCGGGTTCTCGGTGTGGACCAGCCTCGTCACGTTGTGCAGGCCCGCCAGGACGAACTTGAAGCGGCGGCTGGAGTTGTCCATCAGTTGCTGGAGCCGGATGAACTCGCGGAAGCCGTTGTCGCGGGCGTCGGTCTCGATGAAGCGGTCGGCCTCGTCGAGCAGCAGCAGGATGCGGCGGCGGGTGTCGGCGTCGAGCCAGGCCATGACGCCAGCCGCGAAATCGGCCGCCGTCGACACCGGCTCGCGGAACACCGTGGGAAGCTCGCGCGAGGCGTATTCCCAGATCCTTGCGGGCAGCGTGTTGTTGCCGATGTCGAGGATGTTGGCGTAGCCCACCGCCATGCCGCTGGCCGGGTCGTGCTTGGTCGCCTTGATGTGCTGGAGGAGCGCCGTCTTGCCGAGGCGGCGTCCGCCGTAGACGATGCAGCTGCCCGACGGCTCCACGAGCTTGCGGTACTCGGTCTCGCGGCCGAAGAACATCTCCCTGGGGACCGCCTGGTTCCCGTAGTCGCGGTAAGGGGCCGCGAACGAGAATGGCTGGGCGCACTCGAAGATGGTCAGGGGCCGGAACTCGGGCTCGGACAGGGCGAAGAGCAGGATGGCCTCGTCGATGACCAGCACCTTGCGGCCCAGCTTGATGCTGTTGGCCGCCAGCTGCCGCCGCCGCTCGGCGTCGACCGGCGCCGCGACGAAGACGATCACGCCCATGACGCCGGTGCTGTCGCACAGCCCCGTGAGCTCGGCCTCGGTGGGCATCTTCGCGACGATGCAGACGCGGTAATGGCCGCCGGTCTGGCTCCCGAAGTCGGGCAGGAGCACGCTCTCGAGATCCGTGGGGATGCTCATCTGCATCGCTGTCACGTAGACCTTGCGGCTCAGCTTGGTGAGCTTGGCCTCGGTCGCCTTCAAGGCGACGGTCAGGCCCAGGCGCTCCAGGAAGCTGTGGAGCAGGCTGGTCACGTTCTCCGTGAAGTTCCCGGCATGGACCTTGGTGCGAAGGTTGCGCCACTGGGACAGGATGTCCAGGGCGTCCTCGCGCCCTCCCTCGGGGATGCGGGAGAACGGCAGTGCGTCGAGATCCTGTCCCTGCGCGATGCAGTCCGCCACCGCCTCGAGACCCGGCGCGGCGGATCGGGAGAGGGCGGTCGGCACTGCGGGGAAGAAGGCGCGGAAGCGCGTGTTCGGCGAGGCGGCCGTCGTCAGCTTCCGGCCGTCCCGGAGGAAGTCGAGGTATTCCTGGGCGGTCATCAGGTCGTCCTTGCCGATGATGCCGCGGACGTGCCTGGCGTCCTCCTCCCCGACCTGACCGGCGGCCAGCATCTCGTCGACGCGCCTGAGGAGATTCCCCCGGCGCTCGGCGGCGAGGCGCGCCACCCGGTCGCCCACGTCGTCGAGGACGACCTGCGCCGAGGAGAAATCGAGGATCACCTCTCCCTCTTCCGCCTCCGAACGGGAGTCGATGTCGGGCGCCGCCGGGAGCGCGTCGATCTCGATGCGGTCGAGGAGGGACAGCATCGCTTGGGCCTCGTCCGCGTCCGCGAGCATGTCCATGCGCTGCACCCGGTCGACCATGCGCCGGGCCTCGGCGACGCTGCGTCCCATCTCGTCGCGCCGGGTCTGGACGTCGACCTCGGCGATCTCGCGCAGGCGCCCCCGCTCGTCCTCCGGCACGCCGTGGAATGCGGCGCATTCGACGAGCAGGCTGGCGGCGACGAAGGAGTTCTCGTCCAGCCGATCGCGCACGGCCCGCTCCAGCGCCTCGGTGCGTTCGCCCGGCGGCGGCAGCAGGGGGACGGGAGCCTCCAGGATGGCGCTGGTGACGATTTCCGGCTGGTACGGCGACGGCAGCCAGGAACGTCCGTAACGAAGTCCCGGCAGCCAGAGCAGGGGACCGTGCAAGGCGAGCAGGTGGTCGACCGGGCCGGGCACCGGCGCGTCCCCGTCAACAGCGAGGCGCATCCGCGCGAGCATGGTCGTGGCGAACCCGGCGGCGGCTGCGATGAGCGGGTCATCGTGGTCGGTCATCCCGGAGATGGCCGTCTGCGCCTGGGTCAGGCCGGTCAGCAGGGCGTTGCGGATTCCCTCCACCAGCTTGCGCTGCATCGGGTTCCGTATGGCCGGAGCCGCCTCGCGCGCCTGGACGAACTCGGCGCACCGCGCGGCGAGATCCTGGATGTTGGCGAGCAGGCGCTCGCGCGCGTCCCCGTCGATGCCCTGGATCTTGGAGTGGAACTTGGCTTCGGTCTCGTCGAACATGAAAATGACGGCGCTGCGCTCGGCGTAGGTCGCCGCGAAAGTGCGCGCGGCATCCACGGCCTCGCGATCGCCGCTGCCGAGGCTCTCCTTGAGCTCGCCGAGCAGCCCGTCGCCATGCACCAGGGCGGCTCGAATCCGGTTCCCGAGGCTGAAGCGGAAGTGCAGGCCCGCGATGTGGTCGATCTTCTCGATCGCCGCGGCCAGGCACTCGTCCCCGTAGCGGTCGTTCTCGGCCGCTCGGCTGACGGCCCGCAAAATCGCGGGGGTGAAGCCGATGCCGGACCGCTCCGCCTCGGTCAGCGCGTCGCGCAGCGGGTAGATGTGCTCCTCGAGGCCGGTGGCGACGCCGTTGATTGCCTCAAGGATCTTGACGGCGGCGCTGCCGGGATGGAACAGGGCCATGGCGGCGGTGGCGCCGAACAGGACGATGCGCCGGGCGGCGGCCACCTCGTCGGGCACGGAGGCCGCCCCCGGCTGCACCGTCCCGGCGCTCGCGAGGACGGCCTCCAGCAGATCGAGGAAGGCCGGGTTGCCTTGAATGGAGGCGTGGTTGATGTGACCGGCGACCGCAGCGAGCCTGAGTTCGGCGACCGAGAGACCGAAGTCGCCATTGGGGAAGATGCGCTCGGCGGCGAGCAAGAGGTGGTGAGCGAGCCCGAACTCCTGTTCTGCGAACAGCACCAACAGCTTGTTGCGGATCGACGCCGCGAGCGGATCCTCGAACGCGACGTCCAACGCTTCAGGGGCATCGGCGGCGGCCTCGGCCGGTTCGCCCGCGGCGTCGATTGCCGCCGGAGCCATGGCCGCGTCGGCCGCGATCACGTCCGCCCCCTCCGCGGCCAACTCGTTCGCCAGTTCCAGGGCCGCGTCGAACTCCGGCCCGAACTCGTCATCGGACGGAACGGCGGAAGCCGTCGGCTCCTCGGCCGGGACGTCGCGCCCGGAGCCGGGCTTCTCGTCCGCGGCGGTGCCGTCGGCCTCCTCGGCGGGTACCTCGGCAACATCCAGCAGGTCCGGCTTGCCGGAGGCGCCATTGCCTTCCTGCGTGACCGCCACGGCCATGGCGGTCTGGGGTTCGTCCGCCGGAGGCGTTTGCGGACGTGCGCCACCGGGCGCCGATGCGGTCGCTGCCGTCGGACGCGGGGACGCGGGGGTGGCCGCGCCATCAGCGAGCAGGGCGGCCGCCTGGCGGACAGCCTCCAGGCCGGAGAGGGCGAGCTTCACCCCACGCTCCTTGGAGGCGGCGGCCTCCCCCAGCTTCTTGTAGTTGCCCATCAGGGAGATCGCCCGGTCGCGCTCCTTGGCGGCCTCGGCCGCTGCCTCGCGCGCCTCGGCGAGGGCGTTTCCGGCGGCGGCGGCGGCCTCCTCGAGCACCAGCGTCACGGACGGGAGGTCGACGGGTTTGGCCTCCTCTGTGTCCGCGATGTCGACGAGCGTCACGGCCATTGCGCCCATCTCCTCGATGAGCGGCGCGACGTCGACCAGCTTCGGCTTGGCATCCTCCCAGTCCCGAGCCGCGGCGCGCGCCCTGTCCAGCACCGGGGTCAGGGCAGCCAGGGCGCCGTCATCCGGATCCCCGGCCGCCGCGACCGCTGCCAGGAGCGCCACGTCCAGCAATGCCCGTTCCCAGGCTTCCCGGGCGACTTCCAAGGGCGTCAACTCGGGCTTCTCGTCATCGGCTTGCCCGGCCGCGTCATTCTCTTCCATGGGGTCCTCCTCGTGGGAGGGTGCCGCCTCGACCACGGCGCCGACTTCTGCCGGGGCCGGTTCGGGCGAAATGCCGTCCGGCTCGCCGGGGGGAGTCCCGGCGGAAGGCGCCTCTTCGTCGCAGGCAGCCATCAAGGGGATGTCCGTCGCGGTGGCCGACGGCACCGCCGCGCCGACGGCGGAGGACGGCAAGACCGTGCGCTGCTCCACGATCTCGTCCTTCCAGGAGAATTCCTTGTAGGCCAGATGGTCCTTTGCGACTTCCAGGAAGGGGATGAGGTCGCCAAGCACGTTCTCATGCTCGGTGGCCATGTCGAGCAGCTTGTCGTAATACCCGCTTCCGTGACATCTGAGGTAGATGTTGGTGGCGGCGATGTCCGCCTTATCGGCCTCTATCAAAATCGGGGTGGATTCGCTCAGTTTGGCCGGGTATGGCTGGCGGAGACGTTTGCTCAAGTTCAAGAGCAGGCCGGAAACCTGCGTCCTGAATGGGCCGAACAGGCCGTAGTCTGCCAGCTTCTTCGGGTTCTTGACCTGACGGATCGCGGCCCTGGTGACGGCGCGGACGAAGCCGGGATAGCGCAGGCCATCCAGCATCAGGTCAAGGAGCGCCTCTTGGGTCGGCCGCTCCTCGGGCCATCGGAAGCCTGAGATGAGCTCGATCTCCGCACGCGCGTTTTGGATTTCACGAAGTGCCATGTTCGAGATCGAGATCTTCGGCCTCAACCAGTCCCGGGTGACAAAGGCCGGGATGGGAAGCACGGGTTCCCTGGCCTTCGCCACCCAAGCCGTCCCCGTCTGCCCGTTCGTGCCCATGTCCTCGTCCTCCGTTTCTTCCTGTTCCCACCGCGTCCATCCACCCGGCGCGCCACCTGCTCCGGCGCAGGCGATTGCCGTTTGCGCCCCGCCGAGCGCCGTGCTCGATCTCAGGGCGCTTAGCGTCTTCGGGACGGCGAATGCCGAAAGGAGCTCGGCCCACCGATCGCTCCCGACCTCGGGCGGCTGTCCCGTCGACATCGGCCGCGCCAACGGGAGGACGGCGGCGCCCGGCTCGTCCCCTCCCGGCCCTTCGCTCTCCCCCAGCGCCTCGCTCTCCGGGTCTGGGCCGCCGGTGTCCGGGTCGACCGCGGCCCCGTCGGGGGCATCGTCGCCGTCGTCTGGGTCAGATGCCGGGGTTCCCGGCCCCCCGCCTCCGTCGTCGTCCGGGTCGTCGCCGCCCTCGTCATCCAGGGCGTCCTCGGCGTCCGTCTCGTCCAGGGCGAAGCGGGTCATGTAGTCGCGCGCCTTGGATTCGAACGAGAGCGGGGCCGGGAGCGTGGTGGTTGCCCCGGTGTGCCCGTAGCCGTAGCGCAGGCTGGCCACCAGGTGGGCGATGCGGTCGGGGTCGTCGCCCTCGGCGCAAGCCGCCACCGTCACGTCGATGGGGTTGGGCAACCGGTAGAGGGCCTTGGCGATGTCGAAGACGTGCCGGGTGAAAAGCCCGGCCGCTGATACGCCCCGCGGAAGGGCCAGCCCCTTCTCCTTCTTCGCCGGGAAGAAGGAGTGGAGGTTGCGGTAGACGCTGAGGCCGCGCGGGATCGACATCTGGAAGTAGCCGGAGGTGATCCAGTAATGGACCCCGCGCCCTGCCGGGGCGTCGGACAGCCGGATCGCGCGCGCGGTGATGGACGGGCAGTAGCGGTCGACGAACTCTCCGGTTGCCTCGCCGGTCGCGGCGTCGACCCGCTCGTAGCGCGAGGTCTTGCGCTCGACGACGCGGCCAGCGCGGCCGGTGCGGACGCGGACGATGCGGGTGCCCGGCCAGCGCGAGGCCATGTCCACGCGCTCGCCGCCGATGGTGACCGCGTCGCCGATCTCGCGGTCGGTCAGCCAGGGCCACAGCGAGGCGGCGCTGGTCGAATCGATGAGGACGAGGGGGCGGTCCCCGGCGAGGGCGGAGTCGTCGATCACGGTCCGCACGAACTTTTGGAAGGAATCCCGCTCGACGTTGCGGCCGTCCCCCAGGCTCGCCGTTACCTCGGGGCTGGCTATGCGCTTCATCGCCTCGAAGAACGGCTCCCAGGTCTTGGTCCACAGCATGCGGCCGTCGTACCAGCCGACGCGCGCGGTGGTCCGGCCGGTCGCCGCGTCGATCCGGGTGGCGAGGCAGACGCGCCCGCCGCCCGCCCCGTACCGCAGTCGGGCCTGGGTCACCACGGAAATGCCGACGATGGCGCGCGGCCGGTCGGCCTCGCTTGGGAAGAATCCCTTGAGCAGGCTGGACACCTCGGAGACGAGGCCGGAGTGCCCGAACAGCAGGTCGTAGACGCCTGACTGGATGCGGTGGAGGTAGTTGGCCAGACCGCGCCACCCGGTCTCCGGCGGCCGCAGGTACTGCACGTTGGCGTCAGCCGCCGAGGCCAGGGCGTAGCGACCGGCGAGCTTGTTGACGGGGTCGTCCTTGCGCCGGTCGTACCAGTCGGTGGCCTGGACCAGCGCGTGGCAGCCGCCGTGGGCGCTGGCCATGTCGGACGCGAGCGTCTGCCAGGCTGCGACCCGTGCGGCGAAGCGCTCCGCGGCCTTCCCCGCCGCCATCGGCAGGTCCGCCCGGGGGCCGTGGACCCCAGCGGGCAGCTGGTGCTCGGCGATCTCGACGGCGTGGCCGAACAGACCGGTGACGCACGACCTCATGACCTCGCGCTCGCGCTCGGTGCGGGCGACGAGGGCGACGACGGGACGCCCGCCGCCGAAGGCCCGGCGGATGCGGTCGCGGTTGGCCGCGCGGATGTCCTCCAGCACGCCCCTCGCCTTGAGGGCGGCCTCAGGCTTGAGATCAGGCACCTCGCCGCCGGTCATCAACCTGCGACAGGCGTCCTCGAGGGCCTCGCCGTCGAGGTGGTTGCGCCCCAGCGAGATCGCGACGTCGGCGATCATCATGTCGGCCTGGAACGCCTTGTGCTGGTCCTCCGCGCGCTTGGGCACGCGCTCCTTTACCACGACCTCCCGAACGGTCATGGGGCGGAAGCCGTCCGCCGCCAGCAGGCCCGTCACGGCGTCGAACAGGTCGAGCAGGTCGCGCGTCGTGGCGCCGCCCCCGACCGGGTGGGAGCCGCCCAACTGCGGGGAATAGGGAATGCCCACGAAGACCCCGCGCGCCCCTTGGGCGGCGACCATCCCAGCGAGGTCGGCCGCCAGATCCTGCCGGACGTTGAGGGCCTGGATCATGAAGGCGGGGCTGAACGGCTCCTCCGGCACGCCGCGCCGGACCGGCGTAGTGAAATCCACCGCCACCGGGGCGCCCGCCCGCCCCATCACGGTTCCGGACAGGGTGCGCAGGCGGCGGAGCTTCTTGGCGTCCGGCACGGCGTCGTACCAGCGGCGGCGCGAGGCGTGCACGGTGACGACCGGGGTGGCGAGGTATGGCCTGCTCTCCACCGAGAGCGTGGCCACCATGGAGTAGAGCCCGCCCGTCGAGGCGGTGGCGGGCCAGGTCTGGAAGCTGACCTCGTTGGCCGAGGACGAGGCGCGCACGACGCGGTGGACCGGCCCGAGGCCGTCGAAGAGCTCGCGGCCCTCCAGCCGCCGGGCGACGACCTGGAGGATGCTGTGCTTCACCCGGTCGAAGCCGCCCTGCTCGCGGAGCCGCTCGCCGAGGTCGACCTCCAGTGTCTCGGCGGTGAAGGCGTCCGCGGGGGTGGCGAGCGCGTGGACCGCCTCGACCATCTCCTCGTCGATGCCGACGCGGTCCGCCCAGGGGCGCAGGACCATCGTCATCCAGGTCCGCAGCGCCGAGGCGGCGAGCGCAACCGGATTGCGCGCGCCGCCGGGAACCGCTTCGGCGTCGAGGAAGGGGAAGCCCTCCTCCCGTTTCCAGGGCGCGCCGAGATCCCGCGCGAGCAGAACCGCCTCGGGGATCTGCGCCTGGAGGGCCGCGCGCAGCGAGGCGTAGGGCAGAGAGCGACCCTCGGGCTCGCCCGAGTCCGCGGCCAGCCTCGCGAGGCCGCGCAGGCGGGCCGCCATGAGCGGGGACCAGGAGACCCGGACCGTGGCGACGGGGACGCTGCCGGTCGGCTCGAC
This sequence comes from Azospirillum oryzae, assembly GCF_008364795.1. Classification (GTDB taxonomy): domain Bacteria; phylum Pseudomonadota; class Alphaproteobacteria; order Azospirillales; family Azospirillaceae; genus Azospirillum; species Azospirillum oryzae. Next base: position 338,103 of record NZ_VTTM01000003.1, read on the forward strand.
GGTCAGGGCGCAGGCGACCGGCTGGATGCTGCCCGCGCGGCTCCCCTTGACCGCGCGGTAGAGCGGGGGAAGGTCGGCGTCACTCGTCGTCAAGGCTGGCTCCGTCGGGGAAGCGGACCCCGGAGCAGCGCTCGAGGGGATGCAGGAAGGGTTCGTAGAGGGCGCGGTAGACCTCGCGGTCCACCGGGTCTGGGTCGTTCACCCGGGCGCGCAGGATGTCGCGCATCATCACCAGCATGCTGGTCTGACGGCCGTCGCGCCGGGACGGGTCGCCCGACGCCGAGACCGGCGCCCAGGCGGCGTCGGCGAAAATCACGCGGGCCTTGCAGCCATTGCGCATGGCGCGACCGATGGTCTGGAGGACGTCGACCATGATGTCTGCGGTGAACGGCTCGGCCAGCGGGCCGAGGCGGCTCGCCTGGACGGGAAAGCGAAGCAGCTGGCGGGCCGTCGCCATCAGCTGGCGGCGGGCGTCGGTCCAGGCTGCGGAGACGGAGCGGAGCGGCATCGCGTTCGGCAGGTGGGCGGTGTCGAAGGCCAGCGTCCCTGCCCCGGCCAGCCCCGCCACGAGGTCGAGGCTCTCGGTGGCAGGATGGGGCCTGGTCATGAAGACCAGCGTGCCGAGCAGGGCGTCGCGGCGGCGCGGGCCCTGCTCGAAGACGATGTTCACGCCGCGGGCCAGCGCTTTCATGGGGAAGACGAGCGCGTCCCAGTCGTCGCGCAGGCCGAGGCGCTCGACCTGGGCCGCGGTGATCCAGTCGCCTTCGTTGCCCGGCGGCGTCTGGTCGATGACGGCGACCACGCGGTGGGCGAGGTCGGGCCGGGTGCGCCGCAGGTGCTCCTTGACGAGGCGGACCTGGGCGTAGCTGTTGACCACGAAGCCGACCTTGCGGCCGGGGTCGAAGTCGCGGGTCATGGCGACGGCGAGCGGATCCTCGCCGGAGAAGTAGTGGTCGGTCATCCGGCGCAGGATGCGGTCGCGCTGGCCGAGCGGCGCGCCGCTGAAGCGCAGGACGCGCGTCGGCTCCTCGGGATCGGGGATGGGGGCGAAGGCGTAGGCGCTGTCCCGCCACCCGGCGTCAGCGCCCGCGCGGCGCAGCACCAGGTCGGGGCCGACCGGGATGTGGAAGGTCGGGCTCTCCGCGAGGAAGGAGGTGGCGCTGGCCAGCAGCACCGCGGGCCCCCGCCGGTCGGGCTGGGCGGCATCGTGGCGCAGCAGGTGGTGGAGGCGGTATAGCAGCGTTCGGGGCGCGCCGCGGAAGGAGACGTACTGGAGGCGGGCGCTGGGGCGGCCGCCCCCCTCGTCCATGTGGAAGCGGATGCCCGACAGGCGGCCGATGAGCGCCTCGGGGACGACGCGGGCGAGATCCTCGGAGATGCCCTGGCGGAACAGGGGTTCGCTGTGGATGCCCTCGGCGACCATGGCCTGCTGGGCCGGGACGAGGGCGAGGAACTGCATGATGACGGTGGTCACGCCGACCAGAAAGCGGAAGAGCTCGGCACCGGTCTCCGGGCCGAGGCCCTCGCGCGGCGGGACGAGGGCGAAGGTCGCCCTGCGCATCTCGTCGACGATGCGGTCCTTGCGCGTCGGGAGCGGCTCGGAGATCCAGTCGCGCACGAGGGCGGCGACGCGCAGACCGGCCCGCTCGACCTCCTCGCGGCTGATGCCGAGGTTCGCCGCGACCTGCTCGGGGTCGAAGTCGTACTGGTCGAGGTCGGCGTCGACGTCGGTGCGACGGAACAGGGCGGCGCGCACGCAGCCGTCCCAGAAGGCGCGGATGGCGTTGAAGCGGCGCTCCTCGGCGAGGCAGGCCGCGGGCGGCAGGGCCGACGGATCCTCCGGGCAGAACAGGGCCGTGATGACGTTGTTGCCGGTAACGAAGGTGTCCTTGAAGCGTGACAGCGGACCCTCCGGGCCGTTGCGCTGGCGGTCGCGCTGGAGTTGGAGGACGAGGCTGTGGTTGAGCTCGCGGAAGTCGCTGGCCGCCATGCTGTACTGGCGCAGGTTCGACGCCGTCATGTCATTGCGGCCCGCCGAGAGCGGCGTGAAGAGGTCGCGGTTGAGCGCGTGCTCGTAGCTGTCCTCGCTGCCGGTCAGGTCGAGCGAGGAGATGGCCTTGCGGTCGAGGACGGCCTGCGCCCCGTCGGCCTCGTCGACGACCACGAGGTCGGCGGTCATGGCGACGGCCTCGAAGTGGCGGATCTGGTCGGCGGCGAAGTGGGGGCTGATGCGGGTGTCGAGCGACAGGACGTGGCCGAGCCAGATGCGCCGGGAGGTGAGCTCGCGGGGGGCCTTGAGGCGGCCGCACCAGCCCGAGAGCGGGCACAGGTGGTTGCTTTCCTTGGCCTTGGGCGAGCCATCGCGCTTCAGGCTGCGCTGCCGCACGGTCGTGCAGGGCGGCGCCAGGTGGGGGAACTCGTGGCCGCCGTCGGGGTCGGTGTCGAAGGCGCCGAGCGCGCAGTTGAGGGCGAGCAGGTCGGCGCCGGGCGCGGTGCGCCCGAACCCCCGCGCCTCGTCGGAGGCGATGCGCTCGCCGAGCTTGCGGGCGTGCTCCAGCCGGGCCTGCGGCGACTGGCCGACGAGCAGGCCGACGTCGGCGCCGTAGAACCGGAGGTCGCCGAGTAGGTTGAGCGACGCCTCGATCGACGGCAGGAGGACGACGGTCCGATAGCCGTTGGCGTCCAGCCAGACCAGGAGCAGGACGATGAGCGTGGTCTTCCCGGTGCCTGGCAGGCCGATCAGGTGCTTCAGGCCGTCGAGGCGGATGGTGTCGGCCTCGACCAGCACGCCGGTGGCGCGGTCGGGGGCCAGCACATGGAACTTGCGCTCGCCGGTGGCCTCGCGCAGGCGGGCCGCCCAGTTTCCGCGCGGCCGCTCGGGGTGGGCGGCGTCGAGGGCGTCGAGGCGCGCGGCCACGGCCTCAAGGTCGGCGAGCGGCACGTCGATGGGGCCGCGCGGCTCGCGGCTTAGGTCGTGCCGGGGCGGCCCCGGCGGCGGCGCGACCGCCGACAGGTCGACCGCGATGCGCTCGGCGCCGTCGGAGGCGCCGGTCGTCACGTGCATCGGCCGCGCCGGGTCGGCCACCGGGATGGCCCAGCCCGCGAACGGCAGGCCGCCGACCAGCGCGCGGACCATGTCGGCTACGACATGGTCGGTGCCGGAGCGGCGGCGGAACGGGTAGTTCGGCCGCTCCGGGTCGATCTCGTAGGGCGGCTGCGCGTAGTCGTCGTCGAACTCGTGAGCCTCCTCCCAGCCGATCGCGTCGTGCACCGTCTGGCGCAGCTGGATCTCGGAGGAGGCGGTGACGCCCATCTGGCGCAGCGAGAAGGCCGCGGCGGCGAAGGCGCGGGCGTTGGGATGGTCGAGGACGGACCCATAGCCGGACATCAGGGTGGGGATGTTCGACAGGTCACGCTCGCCAAGCAGGGTCTCGACAGCGGCGCAGAGCCACTGGGCGGCCAGGGCGCCCACGTATCCCTCGGACTTGGTCCTCATCAGGAGAACTCCCGGATCGCCTGGGAGGAGGTCATGAACTCGAGCGCGTGCTGTCCCTGGTAGGCGTCGCGCAGCTGCTGGAGGTAGCGGGGGTTGAGGTCCAGCTTGTCGTCGGGCACGGCCAGTATCCGGCGGGCGAACATGTCGAGGCGGCCGATGGAGCGGCTGAGCCTCGCCGCCAGCACGACCGGGCTGGCATAGGTCTTGACGTCGATGCCGATGTCCAGCCCGTCCACCCCGACGTCGGCGGCGTCGGCCTGCGGGTAGAGGACGACCTTCCGCCCCGCGGCCTTCAGCGCGTCGTGTATTCGGATCTCGTCGAGGCCGGGGCCGACCCAGTAGGCGAGGACGGCGTTGGTGCCGAGGCGCCAGAGACCGGGGGCCTCGACGTCGTCCCGCTTGGCGGGCGTGGGGTTCGCGAGGCGGCACTGGCGGATGCGGCAGCGGCCGTCCGGGAAGCTCGCGGCGTCGCGGTCCGGCCAGAGCAGCGAGCCGCAATGGGCGCAGCGGCGGCCGACCCCGCCGTGGAGGGCGGCCTGCGGGACGGGGCGGTAGAAGGACATGATGATGCGCGCGGCCGCGGCATGCCCGCCCTCGACGAGGAAGCGGTGAAGGTCCTCGTCGCGGACGGCCGGGTTGCGGACCACGAACTCGCGGATGCTGGTGTAGGCCCGGCCACGCTCGCGGGCCGGGTAGTCCTTCAAGGCCATCCGGAGCGCCTCGTGGTGGATTTCCTCCAGGGCGGCGGCCTCCGAGCCGCCCGCCCGCGCCAACTCGCGGCAGTCGGCGGTGGGGACGCCGAGGTCGCGCTCGACGAGGACGACGTCGGCATGGCGGAACGGCGGCCGGAACTGCGGCAGGCCCCAGTCGCGGAAGGGTCCGCAGGCCAGATCCATCGCCGTGTGGACGCTGGCCCCGAGGTCGTCAGCGATCCCGGCGGACAGGGAGAGACCGGAGAGCATGGACAGCGCGCGCCGGGCCGCAGGCGGCAGGGAGGCGTCCTGCTGGACGGCCGAGCCGTCGTTGGCGGCGCGGTCGTGCAGGTCGCAGAAACCCTTGGCGAGCAGAACCGCAGTGACTTCGGGGGATGCTTCGGCCATAGTCGCCTTCAGCCAGTGGAAGGGCGAACTTGATCGGATAACAGGACCATGTCAATCCATTCAGTAGACGATCTTAAAGGTGTGCGGAATGGGGCGGCCATCATACGTCGGTTGAGATGGATAGACGATAGGCTGTACTGGCATGGTTCGTTTCGCCGCAGCGACATGGTAGCGCGCTTCTCGCTCTCGCCGCAGCAAGCCTCCGCCGACATTTCGCAATACCAGCAGATCGTCCCCTCGAACGCGGTCCTCGACCCCTCGACGAAGGTCTACGTGCGGGCCGAGGGGTTCCAGCCGCTGTTCCTCAAGGACGCCTTCGTCTGGATGCGCCAGGGCCGCGAAACCGGCGACCTCTCGGTTCTGCCCTGCGAGTCGGTGCCTATCCCGGCCCGGCGGGCGGACGCGGAGATCATGATGGCGTTGATCGGGGGCTACGAGACCCGGACGGCCCTGTCGATCCGCTACCAGTCCCTGACCAGCGCCGAGCCGAGCCAGCGGGTGATCTGCCCGCACCACATCGTCGACCACGGGCCGCGGGTTCACGTGCGGGCCTGGGATGACCGGCGGCGGATCTTCACGGACTTCGTCGTGGGTCGTATCCTGTCGGCCGAGCCGGAGCCGTCATACCCCTGGGTGGACCAGATGGCGGACACGCTGTGGCACGAGACAGTGACCGTCCGGCTGGCGCCGCACCCGGGGCTGAGCGCCACCCAGCGCGCCGTGGTCGAGCGCGAGCACTGCATGCATGACGGCGAGGTCGCCGTCCCGGTCCGCAAGGCGATGGTGCTGTACGTCCTCGACGGGCTTGGCCTGCTGGATGCCGTGAGGGAAGGGGACGGCACCCCGGACGCGACCCGGGGCGTCCGGTGCCTCGACGCTGCCGCCCTGAAGCCGTTGCTACCGGCCTTGATCACGGAGCCGCAAGACTATTCCCCGCGGGCAGGAATCCATGTCGCAGGCGAGGAGAAAGGAGCGATGCCGTGAGCAAGGGGCAGGTCCGGTTCATGCAGCACATGGCCCGCAATAGCGCGCGGGTTTCGGTTTCCGGCCTTGGGGTAGACCGGGAGCGTGAGATCAAGCGCGTCGGCGGTCCTGGCAAGAAGCGAGGCTCCCGACAAGCCGCGAAAGCTCACACTCGAGGCCCTGCTGCCTATGGCATCCGGAAGCTCCACGTTCAGGCCCTTCAAGAACTTGACCGCTATCTCGCGACTGGGCACTTGGCTCACCCCACAACTATTACTTTCGCCGCCTTGAAGTTCTGCTCCGAATGGTTCGACAAGGTGTCCGGGGCGGACCGGATGCGTAGCCTCGTACCCGGATTGATCCACAAAGAGAGGACCGATTGCCAAAAGGCATTCAAGATATGGCTCATGAGTGCCGCTGAGCACTCGGCGAAACCGACACGTTCTTTGGGACTGCTGGCGCACGGGCGTATCAACGTCTCAGGCGTGACGGTGCCCGGCGCGACACCCGATCTGCTCTATCGCCTTGCAGTAGCCGCGTGGTGGATACGCGGTGCGATCATACGAGCGGCCGCCGAGACCAAAGGCGAAGGCTGGATGGCGATTCCGCCAAAACCTGCCAGTAAATCCGGTCTTGCTTCGGTGAATGCATCCACACTCGATGCCGTCATCGAGGCGGTGGAGGCCGGAGACGATGACGGCGCCGTTCATCATGTCCTTCAGTCCCCTGCGGACGTTCAGGAAGCGGTTGATGATCGCCTTCAAGCCAAGCCAAGCATCGCGGCCGTTGCCGGTGCTGGTACGGCCGAGCACCTCGTCAGGGTCGAGTACGCCCGATTGAAGACGGAGCGTGCGAACGCCGAACACGCCAGGGTGGCCGAGGCTCTCATTCAGTATCTGAAGGCCCACAGGTGGCGGGCTCAGGCGGAGGTGGACTGGATCGACGTGCTGGGCGCGCGAGGCAGCCTCATAGGTATCTTCGAGGTCAAGTCGCTGACCGACGACAACGAGACTGCCCAAGTCCGGGCAGGGGTGTCCCAACTGATGGAATACCGTTGGCGAAGCGGGCGCCCGTCGGCGTCGCTGTGGTTGGTCCTGTCCAAAAGGCCGATCCAAAACTGGATCGAGGACTACCTGAAGAGCATAGGGATCGGGCTGTTGTGGTTCGGACCGGACGGCGGGGCCGGTGGACCAGATCGGAGCGCCCTGGAAACCGCGGCGGCTGAGTCAGCATAATCATAGTTTGAGCGAAGGGTCTGCAATGCTCTCTCGCACAATGATGGCATCTGCCGTCACCTCAATGGCCTGGCTGTGGCAGGTCGGCCGTCGCGACGAATGCCCGGCGGATGGCCCGCTTCAGATCGCGGATGGACGGCCCGGCTGAGAACGCCTCTATGAGCTCAGCGACTACAGCGTTCCCGACCTCGGGCAGGTCTGACCTCGATGCCGAGTTCGCGCACGATGTCCGCGAGCAGCCTGCGCATCATGTCGTCAAAGCGCTGACATCGCGTGACATCCCACTTCAAAGCGTCATAGCCTCAGCGCGCCAAGGAGCGGAGAAGACATGTCTCGTGGACCACATGCCGTTGCCCGATGGGCGGTCGCCTGCGCGCTTCCGGCGCTCGTTCTGTTCGCCCTTCCGGTGACGGTCGATGCCGCGCCAACAGCATGTCCGGCCCATTATGCCGGGGCCGTGGCGCCGGACCTGATCAACCCCAAACTGGCAGCAAAGACGCGGGAACTCTGCTACTCGGCGTTCGCCGTTTTTCATTCCGGCGCGACACGCACCCCGCTCTATGCGGTCGAGCACCTGACCCGGGACAGCGTCGCGGCCGCCAAAGGCCTTGAGCGCCCGGAAGGCAGCGCCTTCCACGCCGAAACGGCCCTGCCGAGGGACGAGCGGGCGGAACTGGCCGACTACAAGCGCTCAGGATTCGACCGCGGACACATGGCGCCCAATGGCGACATGCCGACGGAAAAGGCCCAGCAGGAGAGCTTTACCCTGGCCAACATGATCCCCCAGGTCGGCGAGAGCAACCGTGGGATCTGGAGCGCTATTGAAGGGGCAACCCGGCATCTCGCCAACACCCGCGGCGAGGTCTACGTCGTGACCGGCCCCGTCTTCCAGGGCGCCAACCTCCAGCGCATCGGCGGCCGTGTTCTCGTACCGACGCACGTCTTCAAGGCCATCTACGATCCGCGCCGTCGTGAGGCTGCCGCCTATCTCGTGCCCAACGCGCCAGGGAACGATTACCAGCGCATCCCCATTGCACAGCTGGAGGAGGTAACTGGCATCTCGGTCTTTCCAGGCGTCCCGGCCGCAGCCAAGTCGACGGTGCTGGCTCTGCCGGAACCCCAGGCCGCGGGGCGGGGACGGAAGAAGGATGAGCCCGGTTTCTCTGAACGCGACGTCCTGAAGTTCCTGAAGGAGTTGATGCGATGATCAAGCCGTATGCCGACGACGCCGGAGCCATGAAGATCGGGGACATCGAGGTCGAGAACGGCACCGACCGGGTGGCGCTCTATGGGTCGATCGATCTCACGCGCGACAAGCAGGGACTGGAGCATGCCCGCAAGCTGCGTGACCTGCTGGCTGCCGTCGTGAGATCCCTGGAGAACGAGACTGACCTTCCCGATCAGATCCCTCCGCCGAAGCCGACGGATACGGTCGAGAACCCGTTTCAGTAATCGGTGAGCCGGAGGATGCAAAGCCTACCGGCATTTCCGTAGAGCCGTCAGCACGCGCTATGAGGCCATTCCTTTCCCACCTGTCTAACGTCAAATACCGCGCAGGTTTTTCCACACCATTTGGAGCGTCGGGGCCGTAGCGGCGGACGGCGAACGCTTGAAGTGCCCCTTCAAGCATTCGCCGGTAAATTATCCAGGTTACCTTCCTCCCGCACCGGCACCGGGTATGGCGCCTCGGTACCGGACCAGAAGGTGATTACCGTACAGCTGCGACCGCTTCCGTCTTTTGCAACTGATACACCGAGTACAATTCATCTATGAGCTTTTGATGGTGATCTTTGATCCCCGACAACAAAGCCGATTGAATGCGCTTCGCCCCTTCAGTCGAAGGGCGTCCCGAGAATTTTAGCGAAATCAACCAAGCCAGAAGCAGGAGGCCAATCCCAAAGAAAAATGTCAGGACGATACCAAAGAACCAATCGCCCCCGCTGACATATTTAGGCATCTTCACAGCATTTGCGACGCCTCCGAGATGCCAGCACTTATTGACTGAAGCATCGAAGACAGAGTAGGCGGTTTCAAATTTCTGCTGTGTATTTAGATCCCGCCCCGAGAGGAAAATGCAGTAAAGGCGATGCCCTTCGCAAAGTGGAATGTCCTGATTGAACCTGAAATGATGTTCTTGACCGTTGTCGGCACGGAGCCAAAGGTCGCATACCACGTCGACCCTCGAATCAATGGTTGTTCCGCCCCCACCTGTTCCATCGACGACGATTGTCGCTCCACCACCCCAAACCCTGGTATCGCTCCGCTGGTCGGTGCTGAGGACAGTTCCGGACACAATACTGAACTCGAAGGTGTCGTTGTTGATGGAAAACGGATAATGACGCAAAGTCATTTTCGATTGCTCCTCGACATACCGTAAGCGGACTTTGAAGTCACTGAGCCCGCTGCTTACAATTGATTGATGATTTTCGCAGCTACTCAGGCAGTCCGGGCCGGAGGCGAGGCCTGAGATCGGATTCGCGGACATAGCCGCTCTTACCGTTATGGTCAGCGCGGACCCAGCCCTTCGGAAGACGGCAGGTCGGTGCGACCTCCAGCACAGCAACGGCTGCCATTCCAGCATTCAGCTTCGCGATGATGGGAGCATCGTCACGAGGTTCGGCGCGCAGCTTCCCGCCAGGGGCGCCGTCGTAGATGGAGGCTCCCTTGCCAATGGTGCACTCGAATGCCATGGCCGGTGAGGTCGCCAATGCTATCGCAGCGATGCACATGTGGAACGTCCGCATACCGACCTCTGCTTGAATTGTGTCCAGCGACACATAAACAAGAAATCCTATTTTGTCAGCAAGGATGTCTTTATAGACCGAACAGCGCACTGCGGGCACACCCGCCCTATGGAAGGATTCGGTGGAAGACTGCGGGCGCGTGCGCAGGCGCTGGGGCTAAGCGACGCCGAGGTTGCACGGCGGGCCGGGCTCAGTGAGCAGCGCTATGGCCATTACGTGCGGGATGTTCATGCGCCCGATCTCGACACCTTGGTCAGAATCGCGCGGGTGTTAGGGGCAACCACCGACAGCTTGCTGACCGGCGACACAGGTTCAGAAACCGACGCAGCCAGGGCGGCTCTTGAGGCGCGTCTCCTCTCCGCTTCGCGCTCCTTGGACCTCAGCGATCTAAAGGTTCTGATCGGACAGGCCGAGATATTTGCGCAGCTTCGCCGGAGTGACGATACTCGGGCACCGTGAGCCGGGGAATGGGATCCCGCAGGCGTCGGACAGAAGATACGTCATACCTCCTGGGCGTGAGACGAAATCGCGGTGCTGGAGGAAAGCGCTCAAAGTTGGTGATAGATGGCTGCATCCTGACTCCAACCCGTTCAGGTGAACGGCAGCGGGCACAGAGTTCACAGCCTTGCTGTCCCGCTGACCCTCGGCGCATGCCATCAAGCACTCCTTGCCTACCGTGCCCGACCCCGGTCTGGAAAAGTGCATTTGGATGCGCAGGAAGAAAGGTTGTATAAGATCGACATTCGCTCACGTAACCGGATCGGTTGGGTAGCATGGCGCGTCGAAGAAATGGAACCCAGGCTAAAGACGATATTGCAGAGGCCACAACGGTTGACCGATATGTTGGAAGTCGCATCCGGCTGCGCCGCACACTCCTGGGCATGACCCAGACGGCGCTGGGCCAAGCCGTCGGCCTGACGTTCCAGCAGATCCAGAAGTACGAAAAGGGAGCCAATCGGGTTTCAGCATCCCGCTTGTGGCAGTTCGGCGCGACGCTGGACGTGCCCGTTTCCTTCTTTTTCGACGGATTTGCCGACCACGGCGATCTACCGGACGTGGTCCTCGAACCCGACCTCTGCACACCGGGAGAGCCGGACCCGATGGCAAGGCGAGAGACGCTTGAGCTCGTCCGAGCCTATTACCGCATTGAGGACCGAGGCCTGCGCAGACGGCTGCTGGACCTGATCAGGGCGGTTGCCGCAGCGGACGTCCCGGCAGACGCCTTTCTGGCCGCAACCGATGCCTAACGGACGGCGGCTTCCGGCGACGCCGTTGCACCGTCCCGTTCCGCTGCAACAAGGCGGGCCAGCCGCTTCACGACAGGTTCGCCCAGCAGGGTGACGTAAGAGCGCCTGCCGATGAGGAGGTACTCGACCAATTCGACCCCGAGCAAGCTCCCGGCCTTCTGGATGTCCGCGCAGGAAACCCTGACGCTGGCCGGGTTCGGTGGTTCATCGCTGGGGCAGCTGTGGACGATCACCAAACCACTGGCGTCCATGGTCAGCGCACGGCTCATGATTTCCCGGACATACAAGGCGACGTCACCAACAGACCCGGTCCGGTGGAGTTCATCGGCAATCAGCTGGCGCTGGCGGTCGAGGAACAGCAGGCGCAGCGTCTGGACCGCCGAGCAGGCGGCACGAAGGCGAGCGTAGGTGACCAGATCCTCGTGAGAGGACAGGATCGGGCGTTGCTCAAGCACAGGCCTTGCCAAGCGTGCCGCTAGTTCGAGCACGGCCTGGAAGCGGAGGGCAGCATGATCGTCCCAGGGTATGCCGCCGGGCAGCTTCCCCGCTGACGCCGCGGCGATTGCCGTCTCCAATGAGCCATGCCCAGCCAGCAGGCGCAGGGCCAGGAGATCGCCATCGGCGTCCGGGGCGGCCATCGCGAGCAAAGAGGACAGCAAGGATTCGTCCGGCATCCCCTCCAGGCTGCCGCCGACCCTCGGGTCCCTCATCACCGGGAACGGCCGGGGACTTTCGGCGGCTGCCTGTCTCCCGGTCTTCGCCCGGGGCGAGGCCTTGGCCGTACTCGGCATGGTCGACCTCTCGTTCCCGCTTATGCTTGGCTGTAGCGGCCGCGGCTCGTCCGGTCGAGGACGGCGATGCCGAGGACGCCGTCGACCGCCGCACGCAGGGACCGGCGTGCTTGGCGCCAGCGCCGCCGCTGCTCCATCAGCGCACCTCGGCGGCTGCGGAGCGACGCCCGCACACGCTCGATCTCGCTGGCAGTGGATGCGCGTCCGGGACCGCCGCCATGCTCCTGGGCAGCGGCGATGTCAACCGGCCGCAACACCGGCGACCGGGTGCCGCGGAACCACTCGGGCCGGGCCTCGCGCGCGGCGGTCTCCAGATCGACCACTCCCTGGACTGTCATCGAGCGGATGATGTCCCCGACCTCATGGTGGGCGCGGCGGAACGGCATGCCATGCTCCCGGACCAGCCAGTCGGCCAGCGCGGTGGCGTTGGTCTGGCCGGACACCGCCCTGAGGCGCATGGCTCCCTGATTCGGCTCCGCCCCGGCTACGATCAGCCGGACCAGCGTCAGCGCATCCAGCATTCCCGAGGCCGCCGACCACACCGGCTTGACGCCCTCGGTGCCGACGGCGATGGAGTTGGAGAAGGGGGTGGCGTGCATCGCCATCGCTGCCGATGTCAGCGCTCCCATCGGCGCTGCCGCCAAGCCTTTGACGTGCTCCAACATGTAGACATTGCGCTTTTGCGGCATCATCGAACTGGTGCCGACCAGATCGTCGGCCACCGTCAGGAAGCCGAACTCGCCGGTGGTCCACAGCTGAAGGTCATGAGCAAGGCGGCTGAGCGTCACGCCGAGGATGCCCAGCGCCGCCAGCAGGCGCAGGACGGCATCGCGCGAGGCCACGGCGTCGATGGAGTGCGTCCAGGGTGCCGAGAAGCCGAGCAGGGCGGCCGTCCGCCGGGTGTCGATTGGAAGCCCGGTGCCACCCACCGCACCGGCGCCGAGCGGGCAGCGGTCGAGATCGGCCAGCACGGCCTGCAAGGACTCGGCGTCGCGGTCCAGCGCCGCGGCGACCCCAGCGTAGTAATGGGCCAGGGTCACCGGCTGGGCGGGCTGGTAGTGGGTGTAGATCGGGAATACGGCGTCGGTGCAGGCCGCAGCCCGGCGGAGGAGCGTGGTTTGGAGCCTGGACAGGCTGGTCAGCAGGTCAGAGACGACGTTGCGCAACCGCAGGCGCAGCACGGTGGCGCCCAAGTCGTTGCGCGAGCGCGCCGTCTGGAGGACGCCGCCTATCTCCTCGCCGAGGTCGGCTATGAGATAGGTCTCGTAGAGCAGGTACACGCCGCGCGGGGCCGAACGTCCGCGCAGGACGGCGAAGCCCGATCCTTCCATCTCGTCGATGCGCCGCAGCAGAGGGGAGACCTGCGCCACCGGCAGCAGGCCGGTCTCGGCCATCATCACCAGATGCGCCCGGTCGACCTGGGTGATCCAGGGCAGGTCACGGTCGATGGCGTCATCGGCGACGTCGCCGAACAGGATGGACTGGGCGGTCGGGTTGAGCGTCCCAGCCACCCGGCCGGTGTCGCCGAGGTGGGCCAGGATCTGGGCGTTGCTGATCACCATGAGGGTGGCTCCCGGAGAGAAGGAATTTCGGGTGTATGGCTGGTCGGAGCGAGGCTGGTCGCCGGGTCAGCGGCTGGAGGTCCGGCGGGCCAGCGTGATGCCGACCAGCGCCAGCGCGCCGCCGAGCCACTGGAGCGGCCCCAGGGCCTCGCCGAACAGCATCCAGGCCAGCGCTGCCGCCGCGACCGGTTGGATGAGCAGGCCGATGGAGGAGAAGGTTACGGGCAGGTGGGCCAGCGCATGGGTGATGAGGCCTTGGCCGATAACATGGCAGGCAACGCCCAGCGCCAGCACCACGGCCCAACCCCAAGCGGTTGCGGGCAGCAGCGGGCCGCCCTCAATCCAAGCGGCCACCGCCAGCACCAGGGCGGCGGCAGCACTCGATCCCGCCATGATGACGCTGGTCGAATGGCTGGCCCGCAGGCGTTTCACCGCCATCAGGTAGACGGCATAGAAGGCGGCGGTGCTGACTGCGATGGCGTCACCCTGCCATTGCCCCTCCGCAGCACTTCCCACCGACGCGAACAGCCCGTCGCCGATCAGCAGCGCCATGCCCGACAGCGAGACCGCCAGGGCGACGATCAGGCCGAGGCTGATCCGCTCGCCGAACAGCAGCCAGCCGAGCAGGGCGACGAAGACTGGGGCGCAGTTGTTGAACAGCGTCGCCTTGGCCACCGAGGTCATGGTGATGCTGAGATGCCAGAGCGCGAGGTCCCCCGCCAACATCAGCCCGGCCACCCCCATCAGCGCCATGTCGGTGACGGTGACGCGCGCGCTGGCAGACTGGGGCGCCTTCCGTTCGGCGAGCATGCCGAGCCAGAAGAAGGGCAGTGCGATGACCAGCCGGTAGAAGGCGGTGGCGATCGGTTCGAGTTCGCTGACCCGCACCAGGATGGGGGCGAGCGCAATGGCGAGCGCGCCCGCCAGCAGGGAGAGCAGCGCCGGGTTCGCCCCGGCGCGCGACGGTCCGGCGGCCGCAATGGAGGTTGAGGACATGGAAGGGGGCTCCTGCTGCTGTTCCGGTCAGGCGACGGTGGCAAGGGATCCGGTGCCGTCGGCCGCGACACGGAAGCGGATGGCGCAGCGCGCCAGTTCGGCGGCGGCCACGGCTGCCTCCAGGGTGGGGGCGCTGGTGAGCGCGTGGCCGAGGCGGTCCTGGAAATCGCCGCGGCGGGCTATCAGCAGCGGGTATGCACGGTAGAGCCGCAGGTCGCGCAGGAAGGGCGCACCCCGTGCCGCCTCCAGACCCTCGGTGGCGAACCACAGTCCGTCGTCGGGTGGCGTGAGGAAGCGGATCGCCGCGTGCTCCTGCCGGGTCGGCGTCACCTCCGGCGTCCGGCCGACGGCCAGTTCGACGGTCGCCCGGATGAGGTCGATGCCGGTGGCCTGACGGACGAGCTCGGGGATGAATCCCCCGGCCAGCCGCGGGTTGACCTCCATCAGGTGCGGGCCGTCCTCGCCAAGGCGAAGCTCGACATGCAGCGGCCCCCAGGTGAGGCCGAGCGCCCGCGTAGCGGCCAGCGCGAAGCCCGCGATCCGATCTGCCACTGTCGAGGCGAGAGGTGCCGGGAAATCGTGGCCCATCTCAACGAAGTGCGGCAGGGCGCCCAGGTGCTTGCGGGTCACGCCGATGACCGCGTCGTGGAAGATTTCCACCGAATACTCGTCGCCCCGGACGACCTCCTCGACCAGCAGCGCGCCACACGTCGGGTCGGCGAGCAACACTCTGGCGTGGGCCGCCACCTCGGCCATCGTGGCGCAGAGCCGGACGCCGACGCTGCCCGATCCGGCCACCGGCTTCAGGACAACGGGCAATCCGATGCCGATGGCGGCCTGGACGGCATCGGCGACGCCGCTGACCTCGGCATGGCGCACTTGGTCGATACCGGCTTCGTCCAGGCGGCGGCGCTGGGTCGCCTTGTTGCGGCAGGCGGCCACTGCGTCAGCATCCGGTCCCGGTAGGCCGAGGTCGGCGGCCAAGCGGGCGGCGGTGGCGATGAAATACTCCGAACTGGAGGTGATCCCGGCCACCCCCTCGCTGCGCGCCAGTTGCTGCACCAGCGAGCGCAGGACGGTCAGGTCCGCCGTGTTCGCCTCGATGCTGCGGATGGCGTCTTCGGCGACATAGGGATAGCGCCCGGGCTGGCGACCAATCAGCACCGGCTCGAAGCCGAGGGCACGGGCGGTTTGGGCGAATAGGCGGCCGGTGCCGGACGTGTTGCTCTCGATGAACAGCAGGAGGCGCGGCATCACGCGGCCTCCGCGAGGTCGTGCGCAACCGGGGTGCCTGCCGCCAGCACCTCGTCTAGCATCCGGCGGTCCCAGCGGAAGCTGCTCCAGCTGGGCCGGACGTCGCTGGGATGCGCCACCGGTTGCGGGGCTTCGGGCAGCACGCCGGTCCAGCCCGGCAGCGCGGCGAGCCAGTCGTCATTGTAGATGGTGGCGACGTAGCGATGGCCCTCGTCGGGGAACAGCGTCACCACCTTGCGGTCGGGATGGGTGCGCGCCCACCAATCGGCCACCAGGTATGCTGCTCCGCTGGTGCCGCCCTGGTAGAGCGCATGGTGCTGGTGCAGGCGGCGGGTGGCCAGGAACGCCTCGGCGGCGCCGACCCAATGGACCTCGTCGAACTGGCGGTGGTCGACGTTCGGCGGCACCAGGCTGTTGCCGAGGCCGCGCAGCAGCCGCTTGCCGTCGGGCTGGCCGAAGACGACGCTGTTGGGGGTGTCGACGCCGATGACGTGGAGATCGGGGTTGAGGTGGCGCAGGAAGCGGGCGATGCCCGACATCGAGCCGCCGGAGCCGACGGTGCCGACGAGGCAGTCGACATGACCGAGGCGTTCGGCAATCTGCTCGGCCACCTCGGCATAAGCCCGCGGGTTGTCGGCGTTGCCATACTGGGACGGGCAGAAGCTGCCCGGATTGGCCTCCAGCGCGGCGCGCAGCCGGTCGAGGCGGGCGGTCTGGAAGCCGCCGATCTCATAGGGCGTCTCGACGATCTCCAGCGTGACACCCAGTTCCAGCAGGCGCTTGTGCAGGTGCTCGTCGATGGCCGGGTCGCTGACCAGGATGAGGCGGTAGCCGCGCACCGCCGCCAGCATGGCGAGTGCCAGCCCGAAGGTCCCCGACGTCGTCTCGCAGATGGTGCCGCCGGGCTTCAGGCGGCCGTCAGCCGCCGCGCGGTCCAGCATGTGACGCGCCGGGAGCAGCTTCATCAGGAAGAAGGCGGCGCCATGCAGGTTGTCCGTCAGCCGCACCAAACGGGGGAGCTCATAGTCGGGAAAGCCTCGGGACTCGCGGGACAGGGGCTGGGACATCGTCATCTCAAGCGACATGGCGGACCTCGGCGGCATCGGTGCGGAAATGGAGAGCGGGGGGCAGGCCGATGTCGTCGAGCTTGGCGGCCGCCTCGGCGACCCGGCGGACCGTGGCCGGGTTGCGGGGGTCGAAGAGCAGGCCGACGACGGTGCCGCTGTGGGCGACCTGGATGCCGAGCGCCCCAGCGGAGGTCGCGATGGCGTTGATCTCCTCGAAGGCGGGCTTGGGCAGATGGCGCTGGGAGATGCGGGCGCTGGCCGTGGCGACTCGGCCGAGCAGCGCCGCGTCGCCGATGCGGATCGCCCGCCGCAGCATGCCGCGCAGCGGCCGGAAGGCCTGGATCTCCCACTCGTCGTAGTCGGCGGGAGGCTGCTTCACGGTATCCACAAGGGCGCCGGGAGCCGTGTTGACGCTGAGGACCTCCAGCGGCGGCAGGGCGGGGCCGAGATGCTCCAGCACGTTGCCCTCGCGCTGGGCGAAGAGTACGGCGAGGTCTCCATGCATGATGCTGTCGCTGGCCGTTTCCGCTCGAACGGCCAGCCGGGCGACCTCGTCGGCCCCGAGGGCCGCGCCATGGGCGTCGGCGACGGCGCGGATGGCGGCCACCACATCGGCGGTCGAGGACCCCATGCCGAGGCCGACGGGGATGGTGCTCTCCACCGTCAGGTGGCCACCCTGGTCATGCAGGCCCAGGCTGTCCAGCGTCAGCCGCGCGGCCTCGGCCGCCTTGAGCTTGTCGTCCGGGACGGTGACCAGATTTCCCGGTGCCGGGCGGAAGACGGCGGTGGATGAAACGATGTTGCACGGGAGCGTGACGAGACCGCGGTGCAGGCGGCCTGCATCGTCCGGGAAGATTCCCTGGAGGATCTCGCCGTGATGGCCGTTGACTTGGCCGAAACCGTGTTCCTTTTGCTGAGTTCCCCTGGTGCCAAGGCGCACGGAGGCAAACCGAGAGATCACATCTCCGGGCATTCGAAACCTCTTCGCTGAATGGGTCAGTTTCTATTGTTGGTGTTTAGGTGAGTGTCCCCGGCCTAACGGGGATAATTATCTACTATTGGGAAGATGTTTGCGCCGCGGCGCAGTTCATTGCGTCGTGATGAGCAGACTGTAGCGCCATCTGGGCGGTATGAAATTTCTAATTCTGCCACTCGATTTGCCACGATGGAAAAATTGACGCCGCATCGCGCGACACTCATAAGTGTGAAATCTCTTCACACGAGCAGTTGCCCCATGCCTGACATCGAACTTGACCAGATCGACCGGAAGATCATCAACCTGCTTCAGGGGAACAGCCAGATCACCAACCTGGAGCTCGCCGACGCGGTTGCGGTGTCGCCGCCGACCTGTCTGCGCCGGGTCCGCCGGTTGCGCGAGGCTGGGGTCATCGCCAAGGATGTCGCGATCGTCGATCCCAGCAAGCTCGGCAGCCACATCCAGCTGATTGTGACCGTCGAGCTCAAGGGCGACGACCGGGTATTGATGGATGCCTTCGAGAAGACCATCCACGCCCAGGACTGCGTGATGCAGTGCTATCTGGTCACTGGGTCAACCGACTATGTCCTGGTGGTCTGCGTCAGGAACATGAGCGAGTTCGAGAAATTCGCCCGGGCGACGCTCTATGCCAGTCCGTTGGTCAAGCGGTTCATCACTCTGACGGTGATCAGCCGGGTCAAGTACGAGACCAGGATCCCAATCGACGGCTGAACAGATGCTGGCCTCACCGATACTTCCACATCCCCACCCGTTCGGTCCGAGCGGCCTGTTCCTGGAGTTCGTAGAACCCCGCGCTCTCGGCCCGGTCGTCCGTCGCCCATCCCGAGGTGATCATCAGGTGGCCGAGGTCAGCGCCATCGACCGAGCATTGGGCGCTGACCGGCTTGTCCGGGCTGCCGTCCTTTACGATGCAGATGACATCAACGTTGCCGATGAGCGCCTGGAGTAGGCGGCGGGATACCCTGGCGCAGGGCTCCCCCTGGCCATTTCCATGGCACAGGGCATCGGCCTCTGGTGCCCGGACGCCCCAGAGATGGATGTCCCGTCCTTCCACTTCGATCCGGTCTCCGGCGATCACGGAGATCTCGGCCGCGAGGGTTGCGTGACCGGCCAAAGGCATCAGCATGGCGGCAAGAGCAATTAGGTGAAATCCGCGGAGCGCTGCGGATGGCAGGTTCATGCGCCTACTCATGAGGGAACGGCTGTAGCTTAATGCTACCGAACAGCCACGTCTTCGTCATGCAGGAATTTCCCCTTCCCGCCAAGCGCCCGCCGAAAGGTCGCTTGCTTGGCTGCCGGAGCCTGTTCATTGTCCAGGCGTGCATTTTCGTGGGGTCTGCTGGTGTTCGTCGTGAGCAAGGAGATGGCGGAAGCCGTGCAGCGTGTCTTCCATGAGCAGGGTGAATGGCCCGCCGTGGCGGAACTGCGCCGCCATGTCCACATCGCTGACAACGCCAGTGCCTTGCAGGCGGTCAGGGCCATCGCCTCTTGGCGCACCCTTCCCGCCGAGCCACCGGCGCGGCACCATGAGGCGAAGGACGGCCGGGCAGACACGTAAAGCAGCTATCGTGTCAAAGCCCCCTCGGCATGCAAAACGACGGGGGCTGGGTGATGGATTGTGTGAGTATCCCTGTATGCATTCGACCTAAATGCGCTCTTAAACGCAGATTTTCGCCGTTCTCGCTGGGAGTTTGCACCAAGGCCACCCGGTTCCGGCCGCTTCGTCACGTTCCATTGGACTTCAAGGCGCTTTATCCGACGCCAAACCTGTCTGAGTGCCTTGTTGGCGGTCTATGGAGGCGCAACTCATCAGCTGCTTGGGCCTGACAAGGTGGTGTGCGTCGTCCTCGGTCGAACCTGTCAACTCATGGTCCACTTTCCGTAGCCAGGAATACCAGGAGTTCCCGGGCAAGTTCCTCCGGCGCCTCCTCGGCCATATGGTGCCCGCAGTCCAGGCCGCGGCCACGCAGATCGGGCGCCCAAGGCCGCCAGACCGAGAGGACATCGCCATAGAGAGCTTCGAGGTCATCGCGCAGCGACCACAGGGCGAGGGTCGGGCAGGCAAGGGTCCGCCCCGCCTGCCGGTCCGCTTCGTCATGCTCGCGGTCGATGCCGAGGCCTGCGCGGTAGTCCCCCATCATGCCGTGGATCGTGTCCGGGTCGTGGATGGCCGCCCGGTAGTCGACATAGGCCTCGGCACCCATCATGTCAGACGAGCCGCCGTACCAAGCTTCCGGATCGGTCAGGATCGCCCGCTCCGGCTTGTTTGGCTGGCCGTAGAAGAACCAGTGCCACCAGGCCTGGGCGAAGCGGGCATCGCAACGTCCCAGTGCCTCGGCGATGGGCACGCCATCCAGCACCGCCAAATGCGTGATCGCCTGAGGATGGTCCATCGCCGTGCGGAAGGCTGTGTAGGAACCCCGGTCATGCCCGACGATGGCGAAGCGGTCGAAGCCGAGGCGGTGCATCAGCGCGACGCAGTCACGGGCCTTTGCACGCTTGGATGATCCTTCATGATCCGGCGTATCGGTGGGCTTCGACGACTGGCCGAAGGCACGAAGGTCGGGGCAGACGACGGTGTGATTCGCCGCAAGCAGAGGGGCGACGCGGTGCCATGTGGCATGGGTGCGGGGATGCCCGTGGAGAAGCAGCACCGGCGGGCCATTCCCGCCATAGCGCACACGTAAGGTAGCCTCCGGCAGATCCACCATCTCAAGACGGAAGCCTTCGAACATCGACGTCTCCGATGGCATACAGCGTGGTGGCGAAGGACGCCGTTTCCCAGAACAGGCACCAAGCTGGCCCGTTCCGGTTCGCCACCATGGCCGAGCTCGGCATCGCGGCATTGTCGCCGCGCATGGTACCATTCGGCGCCGTCGACGTAGGCCCGCGGCGGGGGCTTCCGGCCCTTCCGCGTCTGCCTGTGGGTTCTGCACACCAGGGTCGGAGACGGACAACCGCGCGCCGCGCTCGCGGCCTTATCGGCAGCGTTCAGGAGCGCGGTTCGAGGCTGATGGTTTCTTTACCCTGGGCAGATCCCATTAAGGAATCCAGGCCGGTATTCGGTCACGCGGTCAGCCATAAGCAGTGCCTCTCGCCAACTTGCCTTCAGTTCACATCTGGTGCGCGAGCCTTCACGAGAGAGTACAATCTGCCTGTACGGCGGCGATGAAACTGCTACCCTTCGACGTCTGAACTGAAGCCCATGGACCGATGAACGATCCCGACGCCTCTTTTCGGCTTGCTGCCTTCGAGCGCCTGAGGCTGTTGGTGCAGCTGCATGGTGGTTCGTTACCATGGAGCGTGGTCAACGAGGGCTTCGTCCACGAGGGTGCGCGAATTCATTTCGCTACCAAAGCCGAGGGCATCTTCAAACCGGCTCCGATGACGGGCGTGCTGAGCGTTACAACGGTGGTCCCGCGTGCCGGGCGGCGGGCTTGGTACCATGACCAGCTTGAATCCGAAGCCAAGTTGGCGATGGCGGCGGATGGGTTGTCCTATGCCTTCAACGGCACCGATCCCGATAGCAGGCAAAACAGGCTCCTTCGCGACGCCAGGGACAGGCAACTGCCGATCATCTACTTCTTCGGTGTCGCCCCAGCGATATACGAGCCGATCTTCCCGTCCTACGTCGTGGAGTGGGATCCGAAGGCCCTGTCGGTGAAGCTCGCCCCGAAGCCTCTCGCAGACACCGCCACCCTCTGGACGCCGCCAAATCCGGACGAGCGCCGGTATGCTCTGAGGCAGGTCAAGCAGCGGCTACACCAGTCGGCATTCCGGGAGCGCGTGGTAGCGGCCTATGGCGGTCGGTGTGCGCTGACCGGCTTGCCTGAGGTGCGCCTGGTGGATGCCGCCCACATCATTCCCGACGGCGACGTCGAGCGCGGGCAGCCGGACATCCGCAATGGCATCTGCATGAGCAAGCTGCATCACGCTGCCTACGATGCGGATTTGATCGGCATCGACCCCGACCACCGCATCCACATCTCCGAGCGCCTACTCGAACAGCACGACGGACCGATGCTGGAACTCGGCCTGAAGGCACTAAAGGGACAGGTGATCCGGCCTCCGAAGGAAAAATCCCTGATGCCCGATCCAGAGCGCCTTGCACTCCGGTTCGAGCGGTTCAAGATGGCCGCCTGAGTTTGCAGCCGATGACATTGGGCATGCTCAGCGACCGGAGCCGAAAACGTTATCCTTTTCCGACCTCAAGGCTGCGGTGTCTTTCCCGTTGCGCCCGGCCCGGACAGGCCACGCCATTTCGACCACTGCGCCTTGGTGAGCCGCCAGATCTCGTGCTCGTTGTAGGCGGGATCGACGAACTTCGCTGGGGCAACGCCGACCAGAGTGGCGCCCGTCCTTGCCTTGATGTCGTGGGACCGCCGATTGCCAACGGCGTTGGTGAACACGAGGTGGTCAAATCCCAGATCCTGAAATGCGAAATCGGTGACGCGGACAACGGCCTCAGTCATGTAACCGCGCCCCCAGAAAGACCGACCGAGCCAGAAGCCCCTGTTCTCCGGCCGTCCTGGCCGCCAGAGGTCGATGGCGCCTATGAGGCCGTCCACGTCCTTGAGATGCAGGCCCCATACCCAGCGATCCCGCCCCTGAACGGGAAGCACCTGATCGCGGATGAACGTCCTGACACCATCCTCGGGATATGGCCAAGGAATGACCGCGGAGAGATGGCGGACCACCTCGTAATCAATGAAGTTCCGCTCATAGGCTTTGACGTCCGCCTCAGTGACGCCGCGCAGCGTGAGCCTCTCGGTGAACAGCTGGGGTATGAGGGGCTGGTTATCCATCGGTCAGCATTTCCAGGAAGCAGCTGCGGCGTAACCGGCCAAGAGCAGCCGGAGGTTGGAATTGATGATCCCACGTACGCCCACTGACAAGGGTGGTTTCGAGCCCAACCCCGCAGGCACCGTAGCGACCTATGATCGCCGGGCCCGCGAGTTTGTCACCCAGTACGAGACCGTCGCCTTCGAGGAGCTCTACGCCGACGTCCTCGACCTGATGCCGTCCCAGCCTTCAGCCGTGCTGGATGTCGGGGCTGGGTCTGGCCGCGACGCGGCTTGGCTGGCAGGTCGTGGTCATTCCGTCGTCGCCGTCGAGCCCGCCGCGGGCATGCGTGAGGAGGCCGCCCGCAGGCACACGGCAACCGGGATCCAGTGGATGGATGATAGGTTGCCCGGCCTGGAGCGGGTCCACCGCACCGGTATGGTGTTCGATCTCATCCTTCTGGCCGCCGTATGGATGCACATTCACCCGGCCGACCGGCGGCGTGCCTTCCGGAAACTGGTGACGCTGCTGAAGCCGGGTGGCCGGATGATCGTCAGCTTGCGGCATGGGCCGAGCGATCCGGAACGCCCGATGCTCCCCGTAAGCCGCGCCGAGATCGAGCGCCTCGCCGCCGAGCACAGCGCCATGGTCAGCCGGGCCATCAGAACGCCGGACCATCTCGGCCGGTCGGACGTCAGCTGGGAGACCGTCGTTGTCCAGTTGGCGGATGACGGTACCGGCGCGTTGCCGCTGATCCGGCATATCGTCCTCAACGACGCGAAATCCAGCAGCTATAAGCTGGCCCTGTTGCGCGTCGTCGCGCGGGCGGCCGATGCCTCCCCTGGCCTTGCCATGGCCGACGGCGATGATGGTGTGGTTCTCCCGCTCGGGCTAATCGCTCTTTACTGGATCAGGATGTTCCTGCCGCTGGTCGCGGCTGATCTGCCGCAGACGCCGACCAGCCGGAACGGGGCTGGACTGGGCTTCGTCAAGGAGCCCTTCCGACGGCTCGCTGGCACTGCGCCGCCCGAACTGCGGGTCGGCGCAGAGTTACTGGGCGACGCTGGCCAAGCGCTGGCGGGGGCCATCCGGGATGCGGCGAGGACGATCGCCGAGATGCCTGCGCATTACATCACCTACCCCGGAAGCGACCGCCAAGTGTTCGGAGCCGTGACCCGGCGCGGCCCGCGTATCGGTGAACGGCTGGTGCTGGACGCGCCCTATCTGTGGTCAGTAGGCGATTTTCGGATTCCGTTGAACGTCTGGCACGCCCTGACCCGACTGAACACCTGGATCGAGCCCGCGCTCACCATGGAGTGGACTCGGCTGATGCAGCAGTATCTGGCCCGTCAAGGTCGCTCCGTCCCTGAAGGGCATATCGCCGAGGCCCTCGCTTGGCTCGATCCCCAGCGTGGCACCGCAGAGGTCCGGCGCCTCACCGCCGCCATGTTCGATGCCGGGCAGCCGGTCTATTGCGTGTGGACCGGCCGGAAGCTGCGTCAGGAGAGGTGGGACATTGACCATTGCCTGCCGTTCTCCGCATGGCCCAACGCCGATCTCTGGAACCTGATGCCTGCCGACGCGCGCGTGAACCGGCACCAGAAAGTCGACCGGCTCATCAGCGCGGAGCTTTTGGACCGGTCGGCGGACCAAATCTCGAGTTGGTGGGAGCGAGCCTATCTGCAACGCGAGGATCTCCTTGCGCGCCGGTTTGGTCGGGAGGCGGCGGCGTCATTGCCGGTCGAGACGGCGTTAAACGGGCATGTTGGCCCAGCCCAAGTCCTGGAAGCGCTCGCAGCGAAACGGTTGATGCTCAGAGCGACGCAGCAACTGCCGGAATGGAGCGGCCCCCAAGCTGGTCCCTTGTCTTCTTCTGATTGGGAATCAGCATTGTAGTAATCTAACCCTACTCCAGGCCTGTAGGGTCATTGGGTACTGCCTGAACGGGCCGTTCCGAGTCATTGTCTTGTGGAGAGCAGGACAACGCTGGTCATGCTCCACCGGTGGATCTCATCGCTTTCTGATTAGGAATAGAGGCGCTAACACGGTCGGATGTCGGGCCTGCACTCTACGATGTCATAGGAAAGTTTGTTGGCGGCACTCTGCTGCGAAGGCATCACGACATCCCCCATCAACGGCTCTTCCTGTTGAATGGCGACCGTGTGGTCAGCAACGCTTTTGAGTTCATATCTATGCCCAATCGGCCTAACGCTCGTTTTCCCCGCATCATCGCTCAGTTTTGTCGCCAGCGCGCTGCCGCTGCCTTCCCGCCCCGCGAAGTGGAAAGGCTCGAAGAATACCTCGTAGACTGCTTCAGGTCGGGAAAACGTCCGCCTATGGCTTCCACAGGATGGGCTTGGACCGAGATCGCTACCAGATGCGGGATCGAGCCAGAGCATCTGCGCGCAAAAAGGGACTGTGTGGCGCCGCTACTACTCGCGCTGAAACGCGAACTCGAACGGGCGCCGTACAGAGAGGCGCCTAAACCGATCTCCTCCTCTCAACCGACGACTGGTGCGGGGAGGCCAAGAAAGAATGTTACGGCGTCCGGGACGGGCAAAAGAACTGGTGAGAGGGCGGGTCGTGGTGAGGTCAGAGATTCTATAATTGATCCCAAAACAGAGCATAATCCAACTGAATCGACCAGCGGTATCTCTAATAAAGTGCTTAGAAAGCGTACAGGGCCTAAGCCGAAGCTGCGTGTGCATTCACCGCCTGCTCTTTGGGATGTGTGGGATGAGCCGGATGCCTTTCACGAGGCCTTGGACCTGCACATGCGTCGTCATGGTGAAGGAAGCTACGCTCTGTGGGCGTCCATCATCCAGCCGGGTGAATCCTTTCACCAGACCACCCTTTACGCTTGGCGTCGTGGGACGAAAGCCCCACGAAGCGCTGAAAGCCTTAATATGCTCACGCGAATTGAGGCGCGGTATCGGCTCCCATTAGGTTATTTCAAAGCCAAGCTACCGCATCCTTCGCGTTCTACCTCGGGTCTGTCGATGCCGGGCATCTCTACATCTGAGCGGCGCAGGCTCGCCTGGCACCTTCCGGACGACTTCGACGACCGTCCTGAAACCGAGCAAGAAGAAATCCTGCAATGGGTGCGCGAAAAGATCATCTCGGGTTCTACGGAGTACCGGCGCTTCCAAGCCGCTGCCGTCAAAAACCGATACGGGGTGCGCTTCTCATGTGGTTCATCTGCGCATCGCCGGTGGGAGACTGCGCACGCGGTGGACCTTGATGAAGACGATCCCCACGCTGGTCTTGATCCCGACCTCACGGGTGGTGGCGTCAATGCCCCACCAGCGCTCGATGAGGAGATGGCCCGCCTGATACAGTTCAAGACCTCGACGCTGACGACCATCGGCTACCAACGCAACGGCGTCTGGGGAGAAGAGACGGCAGCCCAGAAGGTCGAACACCTGGGCTTGCTATTCGGGGCGCTGGCCGCAAAGCCAACTGGCCCCGTTCAGGGCTTTGGTATGCGGCTGACCGACATGTCCTTCGCGCACTTGGTCTTCCCCGCTGTGTGGGACTGGTACATCCAGTGGCGGGAGCGCCGACGTGGCTTCTATACCAACTGGGAAATCGACATGCTTCAGGTAGCTGCCGCGCTCACCCGTGAAAAGACCGGGTGGTTGCGTCAGACGCCTGAATTGGCCAATAGGCTGAAGCCGATCAAGGGGTTGGTGTCGTTCCAGGAAATCGATCGCGCCCGGGCAGACTGGGGTGAGGCCTGTACCCAGTTGCATCAGCACGCGCACATTCGGTCGAAGGAACTCGATCGGGTCGCTCGGGTCCATCGCGACCCCTTCGAGCCAATCCTGCCGGTACTGGAGGCCGATAGTCCACTCGCCGAATACAGGAAAATCGTCGATGAAATCATCCGGCTTATGCCTGATGAAAAGCGCTATCCGATCTCCGCCGCCGAATCTGTCCGGTCGATCTTAATGCTTCGGCTCGGCCTCCACACCGGTCTGCGCCAGAAGAACCTACGGCAGCTGCTGGTTTGCCCACGCGGCCAAGTTCATTTGACCGAGCGCCAACTGGCCGATCGAAAATGCGGCGAACTCCGTTGGAATGACCGCGATGGCGCGTGGGAGCTTTTTATCCCTGCTTCTGCATTCAAGAACGCGACGTCCTCCTTCTTCGGGAAGAACCCTTTCCGGCTTCCGCTTCCCGACCTCAGCGGGCTCTATGGCTTTATCGACGCCTACCTGGGGCGGCATCGAGGCAGGTTGCTCCGCAACGCACGCGATCCGGGAACGTTTTTCGTGAAAACCGTCAAGGCAACGTCGGCCGATCCCAGTTACAATCAGACGACCTTTTATGAGGCATGGCGCCTCACGATCCAGCGCTTTGGGATCTACAATCCCTACACCGGCCGCGGGGCGATCAAAGGCCTGCTCCCCCATGGTCCGCACAACGTTCGCGATGTGCTCGCCACGCACGTATTGAAGCAGACTGGATCTTACGAGCAGGCCAGCTACGCAATCCAGGACACGCCGGATGTGGTGGCAAAGCACTACGGGCGCTTCCTGCCGACGGACAAGGCCTCGCTCGCAGCACAGGTGCTGAACAAGGTGTGGCAGGCAGCGTGACGACGACGGTCAGGCGACGAGTTCGTGATGGGTCACTGCGAATTGCTCAATGAAGCTGCCCACGAGGAACTCTCCGTTCGCGAAATCGAACGGCGCATCTACACCGTGAACAGTTCGGTGATGGTTCGGGCAGAGCAACACCATGTTGGACAGCGCATCCTCACCGCCGCGACCGAGCCAGCGGACACGGTGCGCCCCGCAGATCTCCGCGCCAAGCCGTAGGAACATCGCGATCCATCACCATGTGCTTCCTATGGAAACGGAGACGTCACATGAGATTTTTGCTGTCGGCGCAGTTCATCGGGCAGTCGCGCGTGGCCGACGAGTTCGTCGCGCCCGCGGCAGCGCTGGACAACCGCCTGTTGGATGCCAAGAGCCTGGGCGGCCTGCCGCCGTGCAGCGTCAGCTATTTCATTGAGGTTCATCAGCCGGGCGCTACGATCGGTCTGCATGGCAATGGCACAGCCAACATCCGGATAAACCTGGATTGTCGAACTGGCGCAGTGGAGCGCCAGGTTCGATCAGAAAGTAACCTTCGGCATACTACATGAATATACCCATTCTGCTTTCGAGTTTCTGGTAGCTTGGAAAGCCATCCCCGGCACAATGCGCCAACATACCGAGGCAGGACACGCCGATTTCCTGCGCCGTTCATTATGTGTCGCGAGATTATTCATTTTGAGTAGGTAGGTTCTGGGCTCCCAACGGGTGTAGGATTATTCTCAGAGAATTTGTTCACCAGATGGTTATATTGGTTAGGTGGATCGGTAGGTCCTCAGGGGTATCTGCAAAACGATGACGGGGTGGGATTTTCGTGCTCGGCGGAGCGGATTGCCATCCGCCTCACGCTGATGGCCGTGAGGATGTCCTTGTGCCACAACGGGGTCCGAAGACAGCGCCATCTGCTCCTCAAACCTACCGCTCTGCCGACGCTACCGTCATCAACTGCGAACCGCGCATCTTGCGACGACATTTCTCACCAATGAGTGGGCTGTGTTCCGAGCGCAGAGAATGGAAGCAAGCGCGCATAGGCAACAACCGAGCGCTAGAACCCCCGCCTGAGCCCAGCTTATGATGGAAAAAGCGCCAAAAAGGGGAGCGCCCACCGCGAGTAAGAAGAGTACAATAGATGTGTCGCGCCAAGCAATGTACCGCAGGTTTTCATGAGCAACCTGAGGCTCCTTGCTAACCGAGGAATATTGCCTGTACCAGATTGCGTTCTGACTTCCGGGATCCATATTTTCAGAACGGCGGATCCTATCAATATAACTTGCAGGAATTCGAGTGTCCCCATCACACACTTCAGTGTATGCGCGGTGCCCGGGCAGGCGATCTTTCACCCTCCAAAAAACAATCACTTCTTTCCAGCTTCTTGGAAGAAAATCTTGCAGAAGCTGACACGCCAAGCAAAATATAGCAGCTGGGGCGGTTTTTTTTGTAATTACAGCAAGGGATGGCTCCTCCCCCGCCGCGAATGCTGTAACGATAGCAATATAGGCCAGGAGCAACGGTAATATATACTGCATCGCAACACGCGATTTCAGCGACATGTCCTCATCCTTAGACTTTGGTTATAACTAGTGGTGATACCACCGCCGTTGGCCCCTAAACCAAGCGGCGCGTGAATCTGCCAGCATTGCCGCAAGCATGCAATCTCAGATGACTTCACTGTTGAACAGAATTGATTTTTCGAATATAACCTGCCATATCACTCAACTGTAAGATTATACTGTGTACGAAGGAAAAGACGGTGGCGAACTATTTTGAGCTTGATTTCTTGGAAGTTCACTCATCCAAAAGCGGTGATGCAATCACAATCCGGTATGAGGTCGGCGGCGAAACCTTCATACATGTGGTGGATGGTGGTTACGTAGCCACTGGAGAGAAGATTGTCGAACATATTAATAATCATTACGGACCCCTTAGCTATATAGATCATGTAGTCGCAACCCATAATGATGGCGATCATGCGTGCGGATTACGTGTGGTTTTGGAGAGTTTTCCGGTTGGAACACTTTGGTTGCTTAGACCGTGGCTATACGCCGAAGAGCTTTTGCCGCGATTCGCAACCTACAACTCAGTGGATCGTCTAAGATCCCGCCTGCGCAGCATCTACTCCAACCTTGCCGCTCTTGAGGAAATTGCTGAAGAACGGGGAATTAATATCCAAGAGCCATTTCAAGGCTCCCAAATAGGTGCCTTCACGGTGCTCGCTCCCACTCGGACTCGGTTCCTTGATCTGGTCGTCGCTTCAGACAAGACACCAGAAGCCGCTGAACCTGCGGAACGAGGTGTGCTTGAGGAAATCGCCACCGCAGCAGAGGGATACATCAAGAAGGCTATCAACCTAATTCGAGCAGCGTGGGGAGCTGAAGTTTTCTCCACCGACGAAACTAGCGCAGAAAATGAGATGAGCGTCGTTCAATATGCGAATATCTGCGACAAGAAAATTTTGCTAACAGGAGACACTGGACGCGGCGGTCTAGCCGAGGCTGCTGATTATGCTCCAACAGCAGGCCTATTTCTTCCTGGAATTACTTATTTTCAAGTTCCACATCACGGGTCCAGGCGAAACGTGTCTACAGAGTTGCTCGACAGATGGCTAGGCCAACGCCTCGATACGCCGGTACCGAAGGGTTCAGAGAAATTTACCGCGATCATCAGTGCGGCATCCGAAGATGAAGATCATCCTCGGAAGGCAGTCGTACGGGCATGTATGCATCGTGGTGCGCGGGTCGTATCAACTGATGACGGGAAGGGTCAGAAAATTTTCTACGCGAACATCCCTTTGCGTAAGGGGTGGGTGGTTGCGACACCTCTGGATTACCCAACTGACCAAGAGGCATGACCTCTCAGTGCGTCTTCCGGGAGAGTAAGCACCTGACACTAACATGTAGACTTATTCGCACCAGTTCGGAAGCATCACTTCAATAACTCGACACCGTTGATCGCGCCAAGTTCGGCGAGTGCATCGTATGTCGTCAGGCTCTTGCCAGCTACTATCTTCCGGCCAAGTTTGAGTGGCTTTTGCCACTCTGCCGGACCTAGATCCAGCATTTGTCCCAGTACATG
This sequence comes from Azospirillum oryzae, assembly GCF_008364795.1. Taxonomy (GTDB): domain Bacteria; phylum Pseudomonadota; class Alphaproteobacteria; order Azospirillales; family Azospirillaceae; genus Azospirillum; species Azospirillum oryzae. The sequence continues at coordinate 368,010 of NZ_VTTM01000003.1, forward strand.
TGAAGTTAGTGGATGTGGAGTTATTTCTCGCTTTAGGTGCACTTCCCTGTGCGAACGGTGAAAGGAGGAGGCCGATGAGCGCCGACGTGAATGTAGGTGGCTCAGGTTGCTGAGTCGCCTTCTTCTCTCCCGGATCCAAGCCGGAACGCAACGCGCCTGTCCATCCAGGCGGACGGCCGGGTGAGCGCGGTTGCCAGAGTCTCGGGCTCGCTTGCCAGCACGACCTATCGTTCCGCGCGGGTGATAACGGTGTAGATCCATGACACGTCTATAACGCCCTCGTGGTCGTAGAGCGCTACTACAATCCGCTCGGACTGACTCCCGTAGCTCGCCGATCTGGTATCGCGAAAGCTACTGTCCAATCACAATGCCATCGCCGAGGAGTGGCACTGCGATGCCTTCGCCTACTGGGTTGCGAGTACATCGCCGGAGCGTCAGGCTGAGTTTTTCGACGAACTCCTGGCAGTAATGCGCGCCCCCCCGGCCAACTGTTGCCTGGGGCGCACCCGTCGAACACCCGGCGTCAGCCGCTGAATTTCGTGATGCCGAACTGGATGGAAGGCTCGAAGATCTACATCGGTCATCGCAGTCATTCCAGCCACCGGAGCCACAGCAGCCATCGCTCCCACCACTCGAGCGCGGGCGGGTACACGTCCCCATCCTATTCCCCGCCGGTCTATTGGCCTCCTCCTCCTCCGCCGCCTCCGGTCTACAGCGCGCCCTCGACGGTGACGACGCCGTCCTGGTCCAACCCGTCGAAGACATCCCCTTCATACCAGCCGTCCACACCATCGGTCGGATCGAACTCGTCTGGAACGACAGCGGCGCCTCGGGCGGGCCAGCAGGACGCCATCGCGATGACGATGCGGGTGCAGGTCGAACTCATGAGGCTTGGCTACTACAAGGGCAAAATTGACGGGAAGATGGGGCCAGGGACCAAAGAGGCGTTGCGGGCATTCCAGCGGGCCCAGGGGCTGGCGGTCACGGGGGTGATGGACAACCCAACATTGGCTAGGTTAGGGGTTGCCGGTTGACCATGGGCGGACCTCCTTGTTTAGCAGCAGCGCAGGACCGTGTGCTCACCCTGAGCACCGACGTGTTGCGGGATGTGGTGATAACTCTCGAGCCTTTGTCTGATGCCAGCTTGCCCTACAGGGCGTTTTTCTCGCGGTTGGCCTTGGCCTTATCGTAGCCCTTGGCCAGTTCGGTGTTGTCGTAGATCAGCACCCAATACCCGGTGTCGCTGTCCTTCGCACGCACGCTGAGTTCGATGTTTAAGCCGGGCGCGCTGTAGGTCGTGAAGTGCCAGCTTTTGCCGCCGTTGAGGCCAGCCAGGAAATAGCGCGCCTCGTCGTAGATGCTGCCACCGGTATGGTGGGTCGCCTTTCCCCTACCGTACTTTTCTGTCAGGATGCCATTCAATTCCCCGTAGCGTGCCTTGATCTTAAAGCCGTACGGGTCGTTCGGGAAATCCTCGCTGGCCGCGATCACCTTCCATAGCCGGTTGTCGAAACCAAAGTCGATGACGACCGTCTCCACCCCAGCGACTAGCTTCGACAGGCCGGTTGCGGAGAATCGCTGGCTGCCCTCATTGTTCGGCACCTCGACCAGCTTGATGCCTTTGGCTTCGACATCCTCCTTGGACAGTCCCCACTCCAGTCCGAAGGGGGCGGCCGCCATAGCCGGAGCCGCGGGGGATGAGGGTACCGCCTTGGGCGGGTCGGCGGCTAGAGCAGGCGAAACAGCGCCGAGCGCAAAGCTCATCACGACAGCGGCAAAGCGGTTCATGGTTCTCTCCACGCTCACAGGGCTTCTTTGTCGTTTACGACGGTGCCGGGCGGCACCTTGGGCGTGGCGTTGCTTGCCAAGCTCGGCGGTGCCGCCATCAGTCCGTGTTTGATCGACAGTCGCCGCTGCTCGAGCATGGACAGCGTCATTCGCTCGGTGGCAACGCGGCTAAGAATGGTCACGTAGATCAGCCCGCCGGTGTAGCGCGAGGCCTCGAGCTCGCCCGCTGCGATCGAGGCACGCGTCGCGGCGATGTCGGCGTCAAGGGGTGCGAGAACCTCTGGCGCCACGGCGATGGATGCGACACGGGTCAGGCCTGGAGCCGGGGGCAGGCCGTGCTTGAGTGATAGAAGACCTTGCTCCAGCGCGGCCAACGTAGTCTGCTCGGTGGCCAAGCGTTGTAGCAGGGTGACCTTAATGAGGCCGCCGCTGTATTGGTCGGCGTCCTTTCGGGTGTCGGCGATGACGCGACGGCGCTCCGCAATGTCCGCTTCAAGTGCGGCGATCGCGTCCTTATCAGCGGCTGGAATGGCCGTTGCGGCAGTGGGCACCGTCGGCAGGGTGATGCCGTGCTTGAAGGCAAGGTGACGGCGCTCAAGTAGCGCCAGCGTTGTTTCGGCGAGGCGCAAGGCGGCCAAGCGTTCTGTACGGATGGTCCCGTCGCGCATCTCATCCACCGCTGCCTTGCGCTCGGCCATGGTGGCTCGCTGCTTGGTGATGTCAGCCTCGAGTGACGCCAGTTGGTCGGCGTTGGCTGATGGGGCGGCCGCGCCGGTCACGGTGTAGCGCACGTCGATGAAGCGCAGTGCAGCGGCCCGACGCTGTTCAAGCATGTCGCGGGTCTGGGCGCGGATGGCGGTGCTCAGCCCCTGCTCCGCCTTGATCTGCGGGTCTTCCGAGTTCTCGACGGGCGCCGTCTCGGCCAAGGCGGCCAAGTCGCGGTCGAGCTCAGATGTTGATGGCGGCAAACGGTTGTGAAGCTCCCATGCCAGATAGGCGCTGGCGGCAACGCTACATGCCAGGAGAATGTTCAGCGCTTTGGTGGTCACGGTCACGACATCCTCCAACCATGAGCGGGACAGTGACATCGTTAGCGATACAACCGCAGAACGTCAACGATGAAGAGAATACATATTTTACGTCTGTCGGAGCATGTCCAACGAATAAAATGTTGAATACCTTCAATGCCTTAATCGCAGAATTCCGGGAGAATCATTGACTCTAAAGGGGGCGGCCGCAGACACCGATACCGGTCAGCTACGCTGACCGCGAACTTCCTGAAAAGCTAGGGACCTTCGTAGTAGGTGATCAATGGAGGATTCTCCGTGTCACCGCGCCGCGTCATCCTGTCCGATAATGGCGCTCATCTGGTCGCGCAACGTCCTCGTCTGCTCCATCTCCGTTCCGGTCCGGCCAGCGCCGCCCCATCAGGTTCGTCCCGATCGTCATAAGGACGGGCGCCCCCGCCTTCGAGCACTGGCCGCAGCGGCTGTCCGGTTCCCAGTTAGATGTTTCCGGTCAGGCGGCATCGGCTTGCCATGAAGTCCACAAAGACGCGAACGCGTGCAGGCAGCGGGCTGACGCCTCCGAGATAGACGGCGTGGATGTCCTCGCTGCCGCCGGGATGCACATCCTCCAGCACCGGCATCAGCGCACCAGAACCGATGTCGGCGTCCACCTGGAAACGTGCTAGTCGCGCCAGCCCGACGCCACCCAGCGCGAGCAGGCGCGCGGCCTCTCCGTCGCTTGCTCGTGCGATGACGGGCGGCATGTGTTCTTCGATTCCGTCGCCGTTTCTTAACGGCCAACCGCCGATGGTCCGCGGGAAGGTCCAGCCGATTCCCTTGTGCCGGGCAAGGTCGCCAGGGTGTCTCGGTGTTCCATGCTGCTCCAGGTAGGCGGGGGAAGCGACCACGACCATGCGGGTGCTGCCTAGCTTGCGGATCATCAGGCTGGAATCTCGCAGGGGCCCGGTCCGGATCGCAACGTCGGCCCGCTCCTCCATCAGGTCGACCACCGCATCCGACAGCAGGAGGTCGAGGGTGACGCCGGGATGGGCGGCCAAGAACTCGGGCACCAGCGGTATCAGGTAGCGCATGCCGAAGGGGACGTTGCTGTTAACGCGCAGGTTTCCACGCGGCGCCGCACCGGCCGAGGCTTCCCGCTCGGCCTCCTCCATCTCTCCCAGGATCCGCACCGCTCGGGCGTAGAACGCCTGACCTTCCGGCGTCAGGCTGAGGCGGCGTGTCGACCTGTGGATCAGCCGAGTACCCAGCCGTGCTTCCAACCGGGTGATCAGCTTGCTGACACCCGATGGCGTGAGGCCGCAGGCACGGGCGGCCGCGGTGAACCCGCCGAGATCGACGACCCGCGTGAAAACCTCCATCTCGGCCGCCCGGTTGACATCCATCCGCGTCACAATGATGACCCTGCGTCACAAGTCCTGAGACTGGAGGCAGCCTAATTCACAGCTGTTCCGTCGGCTATATCCTTGGCAGGCGGCAGCCCCCATCGCTCACCGCCATCGGCGACCGCGACAGCTTCGATCACGAAAGGACAAGACATGGAGTACCGGACACTCGGCGCCTCGGGCCTCAAGGTGCCCGCGCTCAGCTTCGGGACGGGCACCTTTGGCGGCAAGGGGCCGCTGTTCTCGGCTTGGGGGAACAGCGACGTCGATGACGCCCGGCGGTTGATCGACATCTGCCTTGAAGCTGGCGTCACGCTCTTCGACACCGCCGATGTCTATTCAGACGGCGGCTCGGAGGAGGTGCTCGGCGCCGCGATCCGCGGGAGGCGCGATAAGGTGTTGATCTCGACCAAGACCGGGTTGCCCATGGGCGACGGGCCGAACGATGCCGGTCTTTCCCGCCACCGGCTGATCGGCGCCGTGGAGGCGGCGCTCCGGCGGCTCGGGACGGATTACATCGACCTGCTCCAACTGCACGCCTTCGATGCCTTTACGCCGGTGGAGGAGGTCCTGCACACGCTGGACACGCTCGTCCGTGCCGGAAAGGTCCGCCATGTCGGCGCCTCGAACTTCGCAGGCTGGCAGCTGATGAAGTCGCTCGCCATCGCCGACCGCCATGGCTGGCCGCGCCATGTCGTGCATCAGGTCTACTATTCGCTGACCGGACGTGACTACGAATGGGAGTTGATGCCCCTTGGCCTCGACCAGAAGGTCGGTGCGCTCGTCTGGAGCCCGCTCGGCTGGGGCAGGCTGACCGGCAAGATCCGCCGTGGTCAGCCGATCCCCCAGGGTAGCCGCCTCCACGAAACCGCCCAGTGGGGGCCGCCTGTCGAAGAGGACCGCCTCTACCGCATCGTCGACGCGCTGGACGCCGTGGCGGCCGAGACCGGGCGCAGCGTTCCCCAGGTCGCCATCGCCTGGCTGCTCGCGCGGCCGACCGTCTCCTCGGTGATCGTCGGCGCCCGCAACGAGGCGCAACTGCGGGACAATCTGGGCGCCGTCGGCTGGACGCTCGAGCCCGGGCAGATCACTCGTCTCGACGCGGCCAGCGACGTGATGCCCGCCTATCCCTATTACCCGTACCGCACGCAGGAAGGCTTCGCCCGGCTCAATCCGATGCCCATCTAAGGTAATGGGATGCTCCTGGCGGCGTATTCCGTCGGAACGGTAACGACAAGTACAGACCCCGCGATGCGCGTCCAGTGCGGATGCTCTCCAGCCGCCAACAGCAGCGCACCGGTGGTCACCGAAGCCCGCAGTCCAATCACGGCGATCAACCGGTGCTTGCTGTACAGACGACCAATCCGAGGATTTGCTCGCAAGGAATGTGCTGCATCCCTGTTGAGGTTGGGGCGCCCTCGCCAACCGCCTTTACCGAAAACAGTCGTCAGGAGCACCCCCATGTCCAAAGAAGCATTGAAGGATCTACTCATCGAGGAACTTCAGGACGCATAGAGTTCCGAAACCCAGATCCTCGAGGCGCTGCCCGCGATGGCGGACGCGGCGTCATCTCCTCAGCTGAAGCAGGCATTTCAGACCCACCTCAAGGAGACAGATGGGCAGGTGAAGCGTCTGGAGCAGATCTTCCAGATCCTCCAGGCCGACCCCGCGGGCAACACCTGCGAAGCCACCCAGGGGCTGATCGAGGAGGCCGAGGAGATCATGGAGCAGGGGCTCTCGCCGGAGGTTCTCGATGTCGCCCTGATCATGGCCGCACAGAAGGTCGAACATTACGAGATCGCCAGCTACGGCTCCCTCAACGCTGGCGGAGACGTGCGGGATGACGGATGTCGCCAAGCTGCTTGATGAGACCCTCAGCGAGAAAAAGGCGACGGATGAGAAGCTGACCCAGCTTGCCGAGGGCGAGGTCAATCAGCGCGCCTTCAAGGCGGCGTGACCGGTCGGCGGCGGCCGTGCTGATGCGCGGTCGCCGCTTACCACCATGGTGCCCCCGCTCAGCGCAGGACGGCGAAAGGGTGCGCGCGTAGCCCATCGGCCTGTCTCGCGGTGGACGGATGACCGTAACCCGTGCGCTTGCTGATGTGCCCGGCCCCGCAGGCGTCTTCCTGTCGATGTCCTGCGATTGTCCAGCGACGTGACGACGCCAGGGGTAACTTGGACCGAGGCCTCGGTCTTGGAACAGGCCGCAACGATGCCATGCTGTCTTGACCGGGAGGTAGGCCTTTCCGAAATCTGCATGCATAGCAAACCCGGAACACGGGCAACCATGTACGCGCTCCACCTCAATGAACAGGAGCTTCGTCGACACAAGCTCCGCAACGTGGTGCAGTCCATCCTGCTGGTTGGAGGCCTGACCCTTCTCGCCGCAGCCATCGGCTGGTTGCTCTTCGGAGCGGCGGGGATCCTGTGGGTCATCATCCTCATCGCCATCGCGCTGGTGTTCAGCCCCACCATTTCACCCCAGGTCATCCTGAGGCTATACGGCGCCCGCCGCCTTCGTCGATCCGAGATTCCAGAGGTCCAGGAGAGCCTCGCGGTATTGGCCCGGCAGGCTGGGCTGCCCAGCATCCCTGAACTGCATTATCTCGCGACGCCGGTGCCGAATGCGTTCGCCGTAGGCTCCGCGAGCAGTAGCGCCATCGTCCTGACGGACGGCCTCTTGAGGGTCATGAACCTGCGCGAACTCGTCGGCGTCCTGGCCCACGAGGTCAGTCACGTCCGGAACCATGACCTGTTCATCATGGGGCTGGCCGACATCATCAGCCGGGTCACGGGAGCCATGGCAACTACCGGCATCATCCTGCTGTTCTTCAGCCTGCCGTTGATGCTGGCGGAGCAGGTCGGGTTCCCCTGGCTGTTGATTGCCCTGCTTCTCGGGGCACCCACCGTCAACACGCTCATCCAACTCACCCTGTCTCGAACGCGGGAGTTCGACGCCGACCTGGACGCGGCTGCGATCACCGGGGACCCTGCGGGTCTGGCCTCCGCTCTGGCCAAGCTCCAGCGCTACGATCCCAGTTTTTGGGAGCGCATGCTGTTCCCTGGTCGGCGGAATCCCCACCCGTCCGTGCTGCGCACCCATCCGGCTACCGAAGAGCGCATCGAGCGCCTTCTTGCGCTCCCTCAGGTCGCATCCCTGCGACCGGCTTATGAGGCGCGGTCGATCACGCTTCCTGGTCACCTCGCGCCGCCCGTCCATCGACCGCGCTGGCGTGTTTCCGGGCTTTGGCATTGACCGCCGTCCCTTTTGTCCCCGCGCCATAAACCGAACAGCGCGGTCTTGTGCGGCCATGGCGCCGGGCCCAGGTGTGAAGCGCTTGAACCCTGAAAGGACTCAGCCCTCGTCATGATCGACCTGCACCGGCCCTGCCTCGACTGCCAACCCTCATTGAGGTGCGAGACGACGCGCGCGCAGACACCGTGCTGACGGGGCTTCCAGATTTCGCGGCCTATGGGGCCGCGCTCGCGACCTTCATCGAAACGCACGCGGACTGGGCCGAAGTCATCATCTTTTTGATGGCGTTCGCGGAGGGACTGACACTCGTCGGGCTTCTCATTCCCGGCGTCGTCATGCTGACCGCGAGCGGCGCGCTTGTTGCCGCGGGTGTTCTCGATTTTTGGCCGGTCTATCTGGCGATCGCGGGCGGCGCCATCCTGGGAGACGCCACGTCTTACTGGCTGGGCCGCCGCTACGGTGAGCGCATGTTCCGCCTGTGGCCCCTCAGCAAGCATCCCGAACTGCGCGGCCGTGGCGAAGCCTTCTTTCTCCGGCATGGCAGCAAGAGCGTGTTCCTGGCACGCTTCATCGGCCCGCTGCGTGCGGTGGTGCCGACGACTGCTGGGATGATGGCGATGCCCCATCGGAAGTTTCAAGCGTTCAACGTCCTGTCGGCCGTAATCTGGGCGCCGTTGCTGATGTCGCCGGGCCATCTTGCCTGGACCGGTTACGACATGAGTGGAGTAGGTGGCCGTGCCACACCGGCCGTCGATGGTAACGTGGGACATGGTGCGGCAAAGTCCTGCGCACCCGCGCCACCCGTCGAGGGTTCGCCGGAAAGAACGGGCTGTTAGCCTCCATCCTTCGGTCTCGCGACGATGCTCCTGTTCGAGATCGGATCGCTGCTTTCAGCTGCCCAACCTTAACTAAGCCGATCACGGTTCAGGCGACCTATCGAAAATCCCTCGTCTGCGGCTTGATACCGGACCCGAGCCGCAGGTTGGGGTCGTACATCTCCTTTGCCTGCGGCATCTGCCGTCCGGCTATTCCTGTTCCGACCTCGTCGGACCGGCACGGCCGCAACGGCATCGGCTCCCCTCGGTTGCCGATGGACCGCAGCAGGTCCGTCTGGTCGGTCAACCGCTCGGCGATCAGGTGGATGACCTCGCCCTCGACCTGTACACGGCCCTTCACCGCCATCATGCTGGCGCCCAGGACGACGCGGCGCTGCTGTTCGAACAGTTGTCGCCAGACGATGACGTTGGCGATGCCGGTTTCGTCCTCGAGGGTGATGAACAGAACCCCATTGGCGCTTCCTGGCCGCTGCCTGACCAGCACCAAGCCGGACACCGTGACCCGGCGTCCGTCGCGCGTGCGAGCGAGGTCAGTGCAGGGGATGATGCCCTGGCGTCGGAGATCCCGGCGCAGGAACGACAGTGGATGGCTGCGCAGGCTCAAGCCCGTCGTCGAATAGTCCTCGACCACCTCGCTGCCCGCGTTCATGGGCTTAAGGGCGACCTCCGGTTCCTCAGCCTCCCGCTCGGCCCTGGCGGCCGCGAAGAGCGGCAGGGCCTCATCCCGGAGCGCCCGGATGGCCCAGACCGCTTCCCGGCGCCTCAGGCCAAGGCCCGCGAAGCCATCGGCGGCCGCCAACTGGCGAAGAGCCGCCACCGGCACCCCTGCTCGGCGCCACAAGTCTTCGACGCTGCCATAAGGCCGGTCCTCGCGGGCGGAAACGATCCCGGCTCCGGCGGCGTTGGTCAGCCCTTTGACCATCCGGAAGCCAAGCCGGACGGCCAGTCTGCCGTCCGCCATCGGCTCCAAGGTGCAGTCCCAGCGCGAGGCGCGGACGTCGACCGGCCGAACCTCGACGCCGTGCTCGCGCGCATCCCGGACGATCTGGGCGGGTGCGTAGAAGCCCATCGGCTGCGCATTCAGCAGGGCGGCGCAGAACACCTCGGGATGGTGGCACTTCATCCAGCTGCTGGCGTAGGCGATCAGCGCGAAGGAGGCCGCGTGGCTTTCCGGGAAGCCGTAGCTGCCGAAGCCCTCCAACTGCTTGAAGGTCGCCTCCGCGAAATCATGGGTGTACCCGCGCGCCACCATGCCGTTGACCAGCTTGTCGCGGAAAGCCGAGACGCCGCCGGTGAACTTGAAGGTGGCCATCGACTTGCGCAACTTGTCGGCTTCGCCGGGGGTGAAGCCCGCGCATTCAATGGCGACCCGCATCGCCTGCTCCTGGAACAGCGGCACCCCCAAGGTCGGCCCCAGCACGGCCTCGAGCTCGGGCTTCGGGTATTCCACCGGCTCCAGTCCCTCCCGGCGCCGCAGGTACGGATGCACCATGTCGCCCTGGATCGGGCCGGGGCGGACGATGGCCACCTCGATGACTAGGTCGTAGAAGGTCCGCGGCTTGATGCGCGGCAGCATGGCCATCTGCGCCCGGCTCTCGATCTGGAAGACGCCCAATGTGTCGGCCCGCCGGATCATCTCGTAGGTCGCCGAGTCCTCGGCCGGGATGTTCGCCAAGTCCATGCGGATGCCCTTGTGCTCCTCCAGGAGTTCGAAGGCCCTGCGCATGCAGCCAAGCATGCCGAGCCCGAGAACGTCGACCTTCATGATGCGGAGGACGTCGATGTCGTCCTTGTCCCATTCGATGACCTGCCGGTCCTCCATGGCGGCGGGTTCAATGGGGACGAGTTCGTCGAGCCGACCCTGCGTCAGCACAAAGCCGCCTGGGTGTTGAGACAGGTGCCTGGGCGTGCCCATCAGCTGCCGGGCAAGTTCAAGGGTCAATCTGAGACGCCGGTCTCCCAGGTTGAGCTTCAGTTCGGCCGCGTGCTGCTCGTCGACGCCTTCGTCGGACCAAGCCCATATCTGTCCGGCCAGCGCGGCTGTGACGTCTTCGGTGAGCCCCATGACCTTCCCGACGTCGCGGATGGCGCCACGAGCCCGGTACCGGCTGACCACTGCCGTCAGAGCAGCGCGGTGCATTCCGTAGGTCTCATAGATCCATTGGATGACCACCTCTCGCCTGTCATGCTCGAAGTCGACATCAATGTCCGGCGGCTCCCTGCGTTCGGCCGATACGAAGCGTTCGAACAACAGGTTGTGGCGCTCGGGATCAATGCTGGTGATGCCCAGCACATAGCAGACCGCCGAGTTTGCGGCTGAACCCCGCCCCTGACAGAGAATCCCCTGCGCCCTCGCGAACCGGACGATACTGTGGACGGTCAGGAAATAGGGCGCGTAGCCCAGCTGGCCGATGAGCCGCAACTCGTGCCGGAGCACGGCCTGGACCTTCTCCGGCACGCCATCGGGATAACGGTCGGCAACGGCCGACCAGGTCAGCTGCTCCAACGACTGCTGCGCCGTCAGGCCTGGAATTACCACCTCCTCAGGATATTGGTACTGTAGTTCGGATAGGCAAAAGCGGCAGCGGTCGACGATCTCCAGCGTGCGGGCCACCGCCTCCGGGTATTTGGCGAACAGGCGCACCATCTCCGCCGGGGGCTTGAGATGGCGGTCGGCGAAGCGCTCCTTCTTGAACCCGGCATCGTCGATGGTGCAGCCCTCGCGGATGCATGTGACGACATCCTGCATGATCCGGCGCTCCGGCGCGTGATACAGGACGTCGTTGGTCGCTACCGTCGGCACGCGCAGCGCGGTAGCCATAGCCGCCAGCTGATGCAGGCGCATGGCATCTCCCGGCCGCCGCCGGAGGGTCAGCCCCATGTAGCAACGGCCGGGATAGATCCGGCGCAGGCGCTCCAACTGCCGGGCGCAGTGCTCGTCCGCTTCTCCCGGCACCAGGATGGTGAGCAGTCCCTCAGCCCAGCCTGCCAAGTCCTCCCAGGTGAGCTCGCAGGCACCCTTCCCCGCTCGGCTCTTGCCCAGGGTCAACAACCGGCAGAGACGCCCGTAGCCTGCCCGGTCCATCGGGTACAGCAGCAGGGCCGTGCCGTCGGTCAGGTCAACTCGAGAGCCGACCACCAGCCGCACGCCGGTTTGCTGCGCCGCCTCGTAGGCGCGCACGATGCCCGCCATCGAGTGCCGGTCGACGATGCCGAGTGCCCGGATTCCCATCGCCGCGGCGGTCAGAAAAAGCTCCTGCGCGCTCGAAGCTCCCCGGAGGAAGCTGAAGTGCGTCGTCACCTGGAGCTCTGCATAGGCCACGCTCGCAGTGATCGGCTCCTTGTCCCCCGCCGTCATCCGAAAAGCCCATGCAGATACCAGCGCATTGGGCCGGTCTCCGGCGAGCCCTCCCAAGACCTGTAGAGCCAGAAGCGCTCGCCTTCATGGTCTTCGACGGCATAGTAGTCGCGCGCCGCCGCCATCTCGCGGTCCCTGCGCCACCATTCGCCATGGATGCGCTCAGGTCCATCGGCGCGGCGGATCAACCGTCTGACACCCCGCCAGGTGAAAGCCATCGGCGGGTGATCAGGCATCAGGGCCAGCGTCTCGATGGGCTCCGGCGGCGACAAAAGCCGTCCCGGCCGTGGCCATTGCGTCGGCCAGCCAGTCGGCACCGGTGGCGCCAGAGCGGGGATGCGCGCGACTGACCTCTCGGGGACGTCGCTCTCCAAGGGTGCGCACCGATAGAGCCGGTCATGGCCGATCCGGTTGCCCAGGACATCGATCAGCCCGGCGATCGTGGCCGCGTCATCGGAGGCGGCAAGGTCGGTTTCAGCGCCGACCAGGCGGCCGACCTCCTCGGCCGTCAGGGGCTCGGCAAGCGTGGCTGTCAAGACGGCAGCCTCAATGCCGAATCCGGGGTCGACCTTGTCGACGCGCTCGTTCAGCAGCCGGGTGAGATGCACCGCGTTGCGGACCGGCTTGGCCGTCCCGACCCGGATGCCCTGCATCGTTCCGTCGACTCGATGCCAGAGCAGGTCCAGCGTCCTGGCGCCCAGCCCCCGTTGCTCCAGCTGTCCGCAGAGGTCCGTCACCAGTGCCCCGACGACGGTCTGGAGTGCTTCAGCCGTGCTGATGGGTTCGACCAAGCTGCGGCGCGCCTGGACGGCTTCGGTCGGGATGACGGGCACGATCGGTTCGGCGACACGGCCGAAGACTTGGTCCAGCCGTCGGCCAAGCGACGTACCGAACCGATGGGCCAGCGGCGCGCGTGGTGTTGCCTCCAGGTCGCCGATGGTCTCGAAACCCAGGCGTCGAAGTTCCATCGTCATCTCTGGCGGCAGCCGCAGGGCGGCCAGCGGCAAGGCGGACACAACCTCCAGCGCATCGTCGACTACACACACCGGGCGGTGACCGAAGCGCGCGATGGCATTGGCGGCGCCCGGTGTACCGGCGACCGCTGCCCGTGAGGCGACGCCCATTCCGGCGAGGCGGCCGACCAGGTCATCGAGCAGCGGGCGCTCGCCGCCGACCAGATGGCTGGCACCGGTGATGTCGATCCACAGGCCATCTGATGGGTCCACGGCCACCATCGGGCTATAGCGGAGCGCCCACAGCGCCAGCCGGTGCAGGCCCTCGGCGTCGGCATCGGGATCAGCGTCGGCTATCGTCAGGTCCGGCACCATTGCCCGCGCATGGGCGAGCGGGATGCCCCGGCGCAAGTCGAGCCTATGGGCGGCCATGTCCACGGCCGTGATGACGCGCTGGGCGCCGGTCGACGCGATGACGAAGGGCTTGTCGGCGTCAGGCGCCGATCCGGAGCCTGGCCTGCCATGGCGGTTCTTCCACGAGCGTGCCCTGGCGCGCAGCAGATCCGTCGGCCAGGTTGGCAAGTAGACCGAGACGACCCTCCTCATCGCAGCCCTCCAAATCCCACTCACCGGTCCCACCGCCACGACACCGCACCAGTTCCACCCGCCATCGCCTTCGGCCGATTCCCGGCGCTGGCAGCGGGCTGGACGGCAGGGCCGAGATCCGCCAACGGGTGACGGCGGCCGTAGGCTGGCCCACCTCGACGGCGGCCGTGGCCGGGCTGCGCCACCGGCGCAGGATGATGGCGGTGACGCCGGAGTGCTCGGCGGCGATCTGCATGCGCCTGGAAGCAACCATTGGCAACTTGGCGAGCTCGCCGACCACAGCTGCTAGCCCGCGGTGGCGTAGGCCTTCCTCGATCAGCAGAGGCAGCATTCTCTCGTCCGGAGCTTCGGCGTAGATGACCCGGTTCGGGTTCAAGCCGACCTGGGAGAGCGCCGGGGCAAACAGGTCCGACGCCCGCAGGCACCAGAGCACCGGCCCCGTCATCCTGGACAGGATCCCTGCGACGAACAACGTGGCCGCTGCGGCGTGGATCACGCCTAGGTCGCCGCCCTCGGCCACCTCGTGCACGACTCCCAACGCCAGCCCGCCGCTTGGCAGCCGATCGTCGATCTCGGCGAGCCCGAACGGCAGCACGCGCATGACGCGCTGCTCGCCGCGTTCCAGCTGGTGGATGCGGTTACGCAGGTCCTGAAGGGCAGGTCGAGGGGGCTGGTCAGGATACATGTCTCTTGAGACAGACCGGGAAGGATTATGTTCCCTTTTTGTTCCCCATAAGCCGGACATAAGTCAAGACTAAGCCTGTTCCGGCCAAGGTCAGGGCAGTTGCGTCACGTTTCTCCAGGCCGCTGACGTGATCATGGACCCGGCGTCACAAGCGGAAATCGGGCGCAAACCGCCGAATCTTCAGCAAGTCGTTGACGGTGGGGCATTCAAGGCGAAGGCAGGACAGCGACCTGACGCAGTGAAGTAAAGGGAAGAGGTCGAATGGTTTATCCCGGACCGGTTGCTGGGCGCTGAACGACTCGGCTCCTGCCCCTGATGGGCAGTGCTTTGTCAGATCTACACACCATGACGCGCGTTCGCGCGAAGAAGGTGCAACTGCCATGGTGGAGTAGGGAGGCTGAAATGACACAGTGTGTCGTCGTCTCCTACGGAGCGGAGGCAATTTTGTCATCGAACCGCCATGTGAGAGAGGATCGCATTGACGGGAGGAAGGAATGGCCGATTGTCTGGACATCCTGGTTGCCGAGGACGATCCCTGCATCGCCGCGATGCTGGCCGATATTCTGGATGAACTGGGGCACCGCGTCGTTGGTGTCGTGGACACCGCCGAGGCTGCGATTGGCTTTACCACGGAAAAATCGTTCGACGTGGCGTTGATTGACGTCTGGCTGGCTTATGGTTCGAATGGGCTGACCGCCGTCCGGCATTTGACCGACCGGAACGGTATTCCCGTGATCGTGTGCAGCGGGCATGCGGCCGCCCAAGATGCGCGGGCTGCCGGTGCCATCGCCTTCCTGGAGAAGCCGTTCCGGATCACTGACTTGGAACGCGCGTTGGAGATAGTCATGGAGGCCGAAACTCCGGCCGACCCTACGGTGACCGGTGCGAAGGTGAAGCTGTTGGCAGCACATGCACCGTCACCTGCCGGTCGGTAGCATCGCCTCGAGGTATAGGCCTTGAACCCGTGGAAGCAAAGAGGGCAGCAGGTGCGCCAAGCGCGCACAACTCGGGAGTTGCCTATCCGTCAACGGTCCCTCTTTAGAGTCCATGATTCTACCGGTTTTACCAAGATAAGTCATTGATATAGATGTAGAAAATTTATGCTGCACCACAGCATTTTTTTTCCTGCTTCGGTGCAACCGTTTGCCGCCAGCTGTTTGCTGGGCCGCCGCCGCATCCTGATACGCCTCGCATTCCGCCCGCTCTGCTTATCGTCGTGAATGCATTCCTGGTGTTCGTCGCATTCAGTGCGCTGGTCGGAAATTGGTTCGGGAGAACCGGAGGAGGTTAAGTTGCATCTTCCATCATGGTGGATCCGCTGTGATTGCTCCCATCGTCTGACGTTTGACCGTGGTACAGGCCTTGCTCCGGTGGAAGCAGAGAGGTCAGAGGGCATGCTGGGCAGACAGCCGCGGAGTATCCTGTTCGCCAGCGTTCCCGCTTTAGAGTCTATGATTCTACCGGTTTTCCGAGGGTAAGGAATTGATAGAAAAGAATATTATTTATGCTGCGCCGCAACATTTAGTTCTCGAAGGACCGGGGCATCATCGCGTAGCGACGGGGTCTTCATGCTGAGCTCAATCCGCGCGCATACGCCGTGGGCGATACGCCGACATGACGGGCGAAGGCCACGCTGAAGGCGCTCGCCGAGCCATAGCCCACGCGCTCGGCGATGTCCACGATGCCTCCTTCCCGTCGCCGCAGCAGGTCCTTTGCCAAGGCCATGCGCCAGTCGAGCAGATAGTCCATCGGCGTCATGCCCACGGTCCGTCTGAACCTGTCGAAGAACGCCGACCGGGAGAGCGCCGCTTCCTTCGCCAACTGCGCGACCGTCCAAGGCCAGGTTGGACGCTCGTGGATCCGCCTCAGGGCAACGGCGATACGCTCGTCGCCGAGGCCCCGCAGCAGGCCTGGCGACCCTCCCGCCCCCGTCGTGGAGCGGAGTGCCTCGATGAGCAGAACCTCAAGCAGCCGCGCCAGAACGACGTCCCGAGCGGGTCGGTGCGTACGCGATTCCTCATTCACCAGCTGCACCAGCGCGGTCAGCCTTTTTTCCCCGCGGATGTGGACGAGTTGCGGAAGAAGCGAGACCAGAAGGGCGGCGTCGGTCGAACCGAATGCGCAGTAGCCGATGAGATTGCGGACCTCCGGCTGGCGGTCTCTATGACCGAGCAGGAACTCGCCCGGGGCCAATTCGACCGGCACGGTGTCGTCGGCGTCCGCGGCCATCGGCTCCATGCTCGACATGGAGAAGTCGTATGCAGCGGGGATCAAGACGAAGTCGTCATTTTCCAGGGTGATGGGGGCGCCTCCGCGGACCGTCAGGCGGCATGAGCCGCCCAGGACCACGCAGTAGAAGGGACGCCCGGCTTCCGAACGTCTGACCCGCCACGGACCCGCCGCTTGAACGATCTTCGAGAAGGAGGCCCGCGGCTGTAGCAGGCCGACCACCTGTGCCAGTGGATCGCTCAATTCCGGACTCGCGAAAATGAATCTTGGACTTGTGATGGTAGGGAGTCCGGGCGGGACCGTCTATGGTTGGTTGATCGATTCATCGACAGGAACATGCTCATGAAGACCATTCTCATCACTGGATGTTCGTCCGGATTCGGCCTGGAAACGGCACGTTACTTCCTTGATCGCGACTGGACGGTCATCGCCACCATGCGCACGCCGCGCGAGGACCTTCAGCCCCGTTCCGAGCGACTGCGCATCGTCTCCCTGGATGTAATGGATGCCGACAGCATCCGCCGAGCCGTGAACGAGGCCGGGCCGATCGATGTCCTGGTCAACAATGCGGGGATTGGCTTGCTGGGCGCCCTGGAGGGCGTCCCGATGGAGACGGCACGCGAGGTCTTCGAGACGAACACCTTCGGCACGATGGCTATGACGCAGGCGGTACTGCCGCAGTTTCGCGAGCGGAGGTCCGGCGTGATAATCAACGTCACATCCAGTGTGACCCTCAAGCCACTGCACCTTCTGTCGGTCTACACGGCCAGCAAGGCGGCGGTGAACGCCTTCACCGAGTCCTTGGCGTTGGAGTTGGAGCCTTTCGGCGTACGTGCACACCTGGTGCTTCCGGGACGGGCGCCGGAGACGTCGTTCGGTGAAAGCGCTCGTTCCCGCATCCACATCCCCGAGCCGTATGCGCCTATGGCGCAGAGCGTCTTCGCAGCTTGGCAACAGTCCACCACTGTCACTCGGGCACTCGACGTCGCGGAAGCGGTGTGGCGCGTGGCGAACGATCCATCCTGTCCGATGCGTCTTGCGGCCGGTGCGGATGCCGTGGCGCTCACTTCAGCAGCATGATCGTTTTCGCAAGTGCGACTGGCCCGGCGGTCGGGAATCCAGCACAATCCCGGCATGAGCGGGCAAGCCATCGCGTCATCGACGGAGTCCCTGGCAGGGCTGGTGGAGCGCGTGACCTTTCACAGCGCCGAGACCGGCTTTTGCGTGCTCCGGGTGAAGGTCCGCGGACATCGGGACTTGGTTGTCGTCGTCGGCCATGCGGCGATGATCTCGGCCGGGGAATGGATCCAGGCGAGCGGCAGCTGGGTCAACGATCGCACCCACGGCCTCCAATTCAAGGCCACCTTCCTGAAGGCAACCCAGCCGACCACGCTGGAGGGCATCGAGAAGTACCTGGGATCTGGGATGATCAAGGGCATCGGCCCGGTCTACGCGAAGAAGCTGGTGAAGGCATTCGGCGAGGCCGTGTTCGACGTCATCGAGGCCGAGCCCGGTCGCCTGCAAGAGGTCACGGGCATCGGGCCCAGGCGGGCCGACCGCATCGTCAAAGGATGGGCCGACCAGCGGGCGATCAGGGAGATCATGCTGTTCCTGCACGCCAACGGCGTCGGGACCTCCAGGGCGGTCCGCATCTACAAGACCTACGGGCAGGAGGCGATCCAACTCATCACCGAGAACCCATACCGGCTGGCCAGGGACATCCGTGGCATCGGCTTCAAGACCGCTGATGCCATCGCGGCCAAGCTGGGCATCGAGAAGACGGCCATGGTCCGCGTCCGGGCAGGCATCGGCTATGCGCTGGCCGAGGCTATGGACGAGGGGCACTGCGGCCTGCCGGTGGAGGACCTGGAGAAGCTGGCCAGCGAACTCCTGGAGGTCGCCACCGATCTGGTGGCCGAGGCGCTGACGGACGAGCTTCGTGACGGGGCCGTCATCGCCGATCAGTTGGAGGGCAGGGACTGCGTCTTCCTGGCCGGACTGTACCGGGCCGAGCAGGCCATCGCCGCCCGGTTACGGGGACTTGCGGCCGGGACGCTGCCCTGGCCCGCCATCGACATGCAGAAGGCGCTGGAGTGGGTGGAGGGAAAGACGGGACTGACGCTGGCGCCGAGCCAGCGGGAGGCTGTCCGGCTTGCTCTGGCCTCCAAGGTCATGGTCATCACCGGCGGCCCGGGCGTTGGCAAGACGACCCTGGTGAATTCCATCCTGAAAATTCTGGCCGCCAAGCACATCCGCATCCTGCTGTGCGCCCCGACCGGCCGGGCGGCCAAGCGGCTCTCGGAGAGCACCGGGCTGGAGGCCAGGACCATCCACCGGATGCTCGCCTTCGACCCGGCTGCCGGAAGCTTCAAGCACAGCGAGGAGAACCGGTTGGAATGCGATCTGCTCGTCGTCGACGAGACGTCCATGGTGGACGTGCCGCTGATGAACGCGCTGCTGAAGGCGACCCCCGACAGGTCGGCCCTCGTCTTGGTCGGCGATGTCGACCAGTTGCCGTCGGTGGGGCCGGGGCAGGTGCTCGCCGACGTGATCGCTTCCGGCGCCGTGCCCGTGGTGCGCCTGACCGAGGTCTTCCGACAGGCGGCGGCTAGCCGCATCATCGTCAATGCCCACCGCATCAATCAGGGCCAGATGCCGGATCTGACACCCATAGAGGGCTCGGACTTCTACTTCGTCGAGGCGGCAGAACCCGAGAACGGTGTTCGCAAGGTCATCGAAGTCGTTCGGAACAGGATCCCGAAGCGCTTCGGCCTCGACCCCGTGCGCGATGTCCAGGTGCTCTGTCCGATGAACCGCGGGGGCCTCGGCGCCCGGTCGTTGAACGTGGAACTCCAGGCGGTCCTGAACCCGCCGGGCGATGTCCGGGTGGAGCGCTTCGGCTGGACCTACTGCGTTGGCGACAAGGTGATGCAAACCGAGAACGACTACGAGAAGGAGGTCTACAACGGCGACCTGGGCGTCATCACCGCCATGGATCCGGAGAACAGCGAACTGCTGATCGACTTCGACGGCCGGGAGGTTCCCTACGACTTCGGCGAGCTCGACCGGGTATCACTGGCCTACGCGACGACGATCCACAAGAGCCAGGGCTCGGAATACCCGGCCGTCGTCATCCCGCTGGCGATGCAGCACTGGAGCATGCTCAGGCGCAATCTCGTCTACACCGGCGTCACCCGCGGGAAGCGACTGGTAGTCATCGTGGGGCAGCGGAAGGCGCTCGGGATGGCGGTTCGGGCACGGCAGGAAGGGCGCCGGTGGTCGAAGCTGAAGGAATGGCTTCTAGCAAAGTCGGCCTGACCGTTGTGGGAAGGTCTTCATCTTGCCCAAGGGTGGTACAGGCCTTGAACCCGTGAAAGCAAAGGGGGTGGCCGGTGCGCCAAGCGCGCACAACTCGAGAGTTGCCTAACCGTCAGCGGTCCCTCTTTAGAGTCTATGATTCTACCGGTTTTCCCAAGATAATACATTGATATGAATGAAGAAAATTTACGCCGCGCCGCAGCATTCTGTTCTGCGGCCACCTTCCCCCCTATCCAGCGAGCTTCAGTCACCGGCCCGACGAGGACTTCGTGCATCGGAACGTGTCGGGTTCCGGCCCAGTCGTCGATGCACAGACACGATCCTCCGGAGGAGGCTTTCCCACCGGGAGCAGAAGGTGGTCTCAGTCGAGCATGGTTGGTGTGCCGGGAGGTCGTCGTTGTCGGTCATCCAGTAGACCGGCATCGCGCAGCAGCATCGCCCAGACTTGTTCATAGTCACCCCAGTCCGCCTTCTCAGGCGCTCGGCGCCACAACCGAGCCACGCAATCCGGGCAGAGCGTTACGATTTCGAAAATCAACCACCAGTCCCGCCCATCCAGAGCATTGGGTCCGAACCATACTTGGTCCGGGCGCCGACCGCAGCGTGCGCACCGGTCGACTCTGGGTCCGCCCCGGCATCGTGATGCCTTCTGTCGGCTGGGGAAGCTCATGGCGACGAGACCTCCTCGATCCAGGCGCTGGGCCATCCCGGACATCTCCTATTTGGCGTCCCAGCAGCGGCCGATAAATGCTGCTTTTCACAAGGTCCAGTGCCAAGCGCTCGTTTCCGGCCAAACGGACTGAGGCCTGATACACACCGGCCGGTCAGATCCGCATGTCGCTGACCAACGCGTCGATCTCCCTGCCGCCAACCGTCTCCCGATCGATCAACAGTTGGGCCACGGCATCCAGATCTTTGCGGCGAATGGTGATCAGGTCTTTGGCCTCGGCATAGGCGGTCGCCAACATAGCGGTGATGCGCCTGCCTAGGTCTGGGCGGGCAGTAAGCATCGCCGCCAATGCATCCGGTGTTGGCATGCCGCGCCAGAGCAGCCCATCTTCACCATCGTCAAGTCCATAGGCGTGTAGTGCCGAAACCGCCAGAGCAGTCGCCCGTGCCAAGTCACTGTCCGCGCTGCCGCCCGCTCCAGCCGACACGTCGCCGAAGACCACCTCCTCGGCCGCACGACCGCCCAACAGCATTCGGAGCTCTCCGGCAATCTCCTTGCGTGTCATAAGCCCCCGGTGCCTACGGTCGGACACGACACCACCTTGGGCATCTCCGGTTTCTCGGATCGAAGCGATGACCAAGGCGCCCGGACGCTCGACTGCCAGCACCAGTGCGTGCCCAGCCTCATGAATGGCGTAACGGTAGACCTCTTCGGTGGATCGGGCATGCCGTGTCCCGCGGATCTCCTCCAGCAGGTCGTCTCCTGTCATTGCTCGGCTGCTATGACGGGCATGTCTCCGAGCACAGCGCACCCAGCGCTCGCAGTCAGCGCCGGTGCCGCCCAGGGCCAGCAACGCTGCGGCGGCAAGGTCGACGTTCGGAAGGTCACCACCAAGATGGTGCCGAAGGATCCTCTCCAGCGCTTCCTGGTTCGGTCGCGGAACAAGAATGGCTCGGTCAAGCCGCCCCGACCGGAGGATGGCCGGATCCATGCGATCCGGCGTGTTGCAGGCGCCGACCACGACAACGCCTTCACGTCCTCCGACACCGTCGAGCTCTTCAAGGAAGCCGTTTACGACCTGGGTGCTGTAATCCCTGTATTCATGCATGAAGGAAGCCCGATCACCGAACGAGTCGATCTCGTCGATGAACAGGATGCTCGGAGCCATGGCGCGCGCCTCGTTGAAGGTCGCACGCATCGCCTTGAGCATGTCGCCCAAGTGTCCAGCTGCCTGCCACTGGTACAAGGAACCGCAGATCAGCGGAACGCCACACGTCCCTGCCAGAGCCCTTGCGAAAGTCGTCTTGCCTGTGCCGGGTGGACCGAACAGCAGGGCGCCACGGTCGACTGTCGACCAAGGTAGACAACCGCGCCGGAATTCCGCGAGATCGCGCGCCAGCGCTGTTCCCCAGGCGACCGCCTCATCCATTCCATGCATCTGGTCCAGGGTCAGCTGAGGACGAAGATTGGCCTTGCGCTCGAGAAGCCGCAGCAAGCGAGCCGCATAGGCATCCGCGTTCCGGTCGGGGCGCCAAGCCAAACGCAGGGCCTCAATGGTGATCAAGCTGTGTAGTCGATCGGGGATCTCAACCGATGGACGACAGCCGGTCAGCATGCCGACCACCATGGTCAAAGCCTCTCTGTTCATCTGTGGGACAACGACACGAATTTCGGCGACCTGGATCAGGGCACGTGGAAGGTGTCGTTCGGGCGACTGGCTAAATCCCACGACCGAGCATCCTGCACCGAGAATCGCTGATACCCCCTCGTTCCCCACGTCCGGCCGATGATGCTGCTCAGTACCGTCGCGGCTGTATGCCACCCAGCAGGAGCCCTCGAATGGCTCCCAACCGAATGACCGCTTTAAGGCATCACCGGTTGCGCCTCTGATTAGATCCGGCCAGACCAGTTCGCCCCAGACTATAGATATGAGATCAACCCACTCAGCCGCGGGAACCTCGACAATCACGGCCATGGGCTCGTTGGCCGCCAACATTTCCTTCTGCTGCGGTGCAGCGTCCAGTGCGCGGCGGAGGAGTTCGAAAGCCGCTGCCTCTGCTGGGTCGTCAGGCGTTTCGTCGCGGACCGCTGCATCCAAGCCTGAATCCATCACCGTGGGGCCATGGAGCTTCGTGGTGAATCCGCTGCTCATGTCGCTCGCTGGAGCCATGGAGTTGTCTTTCGAGCCGGTTGGAACGTTGGCAAGCTGGTCAGTTCAATTCCTCAAGGACTTCGATAAGCGCGCGGGGCACCGGCAGGAACTGCCCGCAGGACAGCGTCACGAAACGGTCGGTCCCGTCCTCATACAGTTCGCTCAAGAGATACGATCTGTCTGTCTGACACTGCTTCCTTCCCATTGTCGGCTTCAGGATATTGTTCCTGTTTCGTTCCTGCGGCAATCAAGTTTTAGAAAGGGTTGCCGAGCGACGACACGGCTTCAGCCGCCTACCAAGCCAAGTTTTCGTCTGTTTCGCCGAAGGGGGTGCCACGTAATACCTGCGCCTCTTTTTCGCCGGGGGCTTTCAAGACGAGTGCCTAGTAGTCCGCGCCGAACGGGCAGCTACGTTCTACAAAGGATGCTGGCAGGCTGTAGGGCATGGATGTCTCGCAGTGGGCCATTGACCTGAAGCTGGCGCCTGCCGACCGGAATCGGTTCGAGGCACTTGTCCGCAGCGGCAACATGCCGCAGAAGCTGGTGCCGCGCGTCCGGATTGCTCCGCTGAGCGACGGCATGCGCCTGAACGGCGCCATTGCCCGGGAGGTCGGCGTCGCCTTGCCGACCGTGCACCGCTGGCAACGCCGCGTTCAGGAGCAGGGCATGGACGGGCTGGTGCGCGACAAGATGCGGCCGTCGCGCATCCCACCTTTGGCGCCGGAGGTGGTCGAGCGCGTAGTGGAGATGACGCTCCAGGAGCCGCCCGGCGAAGCCACACACTGGAGCAGCCGCACGATGGCGGCCGCCAGCGGGGTGAGCGGCACCACCGTGCGCCGGATCTGGCGCGCTCACGGCCTCAAGCCGCATCGGGTGCGCACCTTCAAGCTCTCGCGCGATCCCAAGTTCGTCGAGAAGGTCCAGGACGTGGTCGGGCTGTACATGGACCCGCCGCAGCACGCGCTGGTGCTGTCGGTCGATGAGAAGTCCCAGATTCAAGCCCTTGAGCGCACCCAGCCGGGGATGCCGCTGGCCAAGGGTCAACCCGCCACGCAGACCCACGACTACACCCGCCATGGCACGACGACGCTGTTCGCAGCACTGAACGTGCTGGACGGCACCGTGCTTGGCCAGTGCGCGGCCCGCCACCGGCATCAGGAGTTCATCCGCTTTCCCAACGCCGTCGAGGCGGCGGTGCCGGTCGGCAAGGTCGTGCACGTGATCCTAGACAACTACGCCAACCACAAACATCCCAAGGTCCGCGCGTGGTTGGAGACGCACCCACGCTGGGTCTTCCACTTCACGCCGACCTCGGCGTCGTGGCTGAACGCGGTGGAGGGGTTCTTCTCCAAACTGACCCAAAAGCGCCTGCGCCGAGGCAGCTTCCGTGGGATCGTGGACCTTCAGGCCGCCATCTACCGCTTCATTGCCAAGCACAACCGGACGGCCAAGCGCTTCATCTGGACCGCTGATCCAGACCGCATCATCGCCAGCGTCAACAAAGCGAAGCGGGCGTCAGATACGCACCTTTCGCAGACCGACGGCTGACACGGCATCCAATATCAACTCCACACTTCGCGCGACCGGCAAAAGCGCGGTGTCGAGTTGCAGGCGCGTACGGTCCCAAGCTTCATAGGGACGCGTTTTAACCTGCTCCCAGGTCGGCGACTTTAGGCCTTCGACTCCCGGAGGCCGGGTTTCCAACCGGTGGCGGTGAATCACCGGGTCGGAACAGACAATTTCGACTTCGATGAATCCGGCACCAGCCTTCACCGCGACGTCCCGATAGGCGTCGCGCGTGATCCTAAGGGGGTTGACCGAGTCCGCGATGACGAACTGCCCCAAGTGCAGATTGTCGGCCGCGATACAGTAGGCCGCCATGTAACCAGACGGCCCCACGTCTGCGCCGGGAAGCAGGATGCCAGATGACTGGATGGCCTGCTCAATGGAATCGATTCTGAGATAAATCGCCCCGATGCAGGCCGCCACCTGTTGCGCGATGGTACTTTTGCCGACCCCCGGCAGTCCTGCAAATATGATAAGCACGAACCCGATCCTCCCGGAGCGCCGCAAGCGGCATCATCATTGCCGCCGGACACCATGATGCGGCAAGCGGGAAAATGCACCGAAAGAGTTGGTCGCCTGGTGGTGCGCCGGACAGATCGAATCGTTTGTAGAACAACACGATCTGTTTGGTTCGGCGCACTAGCTTGGCTCAATAACCAGCGTGCTGAACCGGGCGATCAGGCGAACATCTGGCAGATGCCGGTTCTGGCGTTCATCTCAACGCGCTCGGCGCGCCGGTCACGGCGGGCGTCTTATACACACTGTTCGGCTGGACCCTGTCGCCGGTGATCGCCGCCTTCACGATGGCGTTGAGCTCGGTATCCGTGGTTGCTAACGCCCTACGGCTGCGCAGAACCTACCTGTGACCTGAAGCGAGCCCGAGCGCTATTCGAGATCGGAATCTTTGGACAGGGCAAGTCGGACGCCTTCGCCGCCTGACTTGCTGTGGGTAAGAAACAGAACACCGCCCTTGGCAAGGGCACGGCCAAGCGCTTCAAGAGTTGAAGCGCGCGGGTTTACCGCCTCGTCTTCGATGAGTTGGAGCGTTTTGCTCGAAACACTGGCCCTGGACGCGAGTTCGGTCCGAGACCATCCGAGCAACCCGCGCCCCGCCCGGATCTGGCTAGCGCTCGGTAACATGCGCCTAAAGATTCCCAGTTGGGACTGAATGTCCAACGGAAGATGCAGGCGCACTAGATGGGTTCTCTCAGAAGAACTAATCTTCTCATATAAGAAGATTCATGCTTGCTTGACCCTGTTTCGAAGCGGTACATAGGTTTGTCGCGGAGAGAAGGCATGCGACTCGGCACCGGCGTCCACCAATTGATGGGGGTGATGTTGGGAAGCTCTCGGTACAGCAAGTACATTCAGAGCCCGGCGTGGTCGACCAACCCAGCCCGGCTAGCCGAGCTCAGGCTGTCTGGTGGCCGTTGTCGGCTCTGTAACCGGCAGCAAAGATTGACGGTGCACCACCGGACATACGTTCGACTGGGGCGGGAGAGTGTTTCTGACCTCACGACGCTCTGCCATGACTGTCATGAAATGGTTACGGCAGAACTCAGAAAACGGAAATATTCGAGAAAGCGGCTGCCGCCCATCATTCCTGTCGGCGCTCCCATGGAGCGTCAGCTGATCGACAGCACCTCTGGATGGCGCCATGTTGTTCTCTGAAACCTTGCGCTTCCGCCTTCGCGGAGTTGCACCGCTGTTGATGCGCAACAGCCGCCTTGTCGATCCTCTGGACGACTACTCACGCGAAATCTCGGCCATCGCAGGAAAGCGACACAAGACGATCAGCGACCATGAACGCTTGGCCCAAGTCGAATGGCACGGCAGTGTCTGGGTGGATGATGGGCGGCCGTGCATCCCCGCTCATGTCATTGAGGGGATGATCGCTGCCGCGGCCCGCACCCGGAAGCGTGGTGGGCACGCCCGGTCAGGCCTCATCTGCACGGCCAATGCGCCGCTCGTTTACGAAGGGCCAAGCTCGCTGGACGATCTCTGGAAAGACCCCAGGTTCCAGTTGCGCATGCCCGTTCGGACGCCAAAAGGGCGTGTTATGCGTACCCGACCGGCGTTTCCAAATTGGCAAGCGACTATAGAAATCAAATTCCTTCCCTCAGTTGTTGACGAGAATTCTATCGAGGAGTGGCTGAAATTAGGAGGCGATCTCCTCGGTATTGGAGATTTCCGCCCCCGCTATGGCCGGTTTTCTGTAGAGGCCGTGGCGAATACAGAAATTGTAAGCTCGGGTCCGGCAGGGCGTGTTCTGGCATGTCAAGCCTCGGCGAGGCAGGGCTCGGCTACCTCAGAGGGGGAGGTGCCTGTCACCTCCCCCTCTCGCCGCCCTCAAGTGAAAAACACCAAAGCCTTACCAGAGCATGTGCAGCAGAAAGAAACCACGCCTCAAGAACAGTCCTGACTTGGTCGGGTTCTGAACCCTTGTCGTAGATCAGCAAGCTGTCGGAGGTCGTACCCAACACGCACGCGATCATGACCAAGGTGTCTAAGTCTGGAGCATAGAAATCTTGAAGCAATTAGTCGCGCGTAGGATGCGGGGTTCTTAAAAATTTAGGGCAGTATATCTATTATGCCTTCCTCACAACATGCAGCTTTCGGTCTGTATAGGTTCGGATGGCGAGTTTTCGGAGCTGTCGAAAATTGGGTTAACTTCCCGATACCTTGAGGCTGCAACAGCAAGGTCGCTGAAGAGCCAGTTTTGCGGTCCGCTTAGCGCCGTCCCTCGGTGTCCGTCAGGATCAGATAACCGGCAGCAGTTTATTCTCGACCGTTTCCATTGGATGTTCTCCTGTCGACATGTTGAGCGGGCATCAGAGGTCCGGGCGGCAGCCGACGGGCAGGACACGGCCGAGGTTGGTCAGCATTTCCACCAGGGTTCCGTCGGCGGAGGTGCGCAGGAGCCTCCCCGGTACGGAGGGCGCGCCATCATGCATTCGATATGGTCTCAGGCGTTAGCTTCATTCCTGCCGGTGACCGGCTCGTCACTCGCAAATGCGAGAACTCTAGCATGCTTGCTGCACTGTCAACGCTTTTTATGAACAGATGCACATCTTTAAGTCTACATTTTTGTTGTGCTGATATGCTTGATAGGTGTACTTCGGCCGGGCGATGATACTCCATGCGCGCATTGCGCGCTGGAGAGAATGCGCCGCTAAGGGGGCTGACTTGAAGTACACGGATTTGTCGCACGAGCAATTGGTCAACTTGCTCGTGAAACGCGATGCGCAGAGCAAGCTCGGTTTGGTTTGGGAGCGCAGGGACCACCTGCCGGACTCCGCCATGAACGCTGACTTCGTGACGATGAACCTCGCCGATTCTGATAGTTGTGCCGGAGGCGCGCCATACCGAAACCTGATCATTGAAGGGGACAATTACGACGCCCTTCGCTGGCTGAGGGTGACCCACACCGGCCGGATCAAGGTCATCTACATCGACCCCCCGTACAACACCGGCAACAAGGATTGGGTCTACAACGATGACTTCGGCTGCCCCGATGACCGGTACCCGCAATCGACTTGGCTGGAGTGGCTTTACCAGCGTCTGATGCTCGCTCGCGACCTTCTGACCGAGGACGGCGTCGTTCTCGTCTCTATCAGCGACGATAACCGGTCGAAGCTGGATCTGCTGATGGAAGAGGTCTTCCCCGGAATGCGCAAGGGGAGCTTCGTTTGGCGCTCACGCATCGGCGGGAACGATGCCGGAGATTGCTATTTCTCGGTCAACCACGAGCACGTCCTAGTTTACGGCGGTCCGAAGTTCCGCTTCGGGGGCAACCGGAAGGCACTCGCGCATTATTCCAATTCGGACAACGACCCGCGAGGCGACTGGTTCGCCGACAACCTGACGGTCTCCGTCAAGTACACCGATAAGCGCGCGGGCAACGCTTACTATCCACTTCACGATCCCAAGACGGGCATCTGGTATCCTTGCAATCCAAACGGTGTGTGGCGTTTCGGGAGCAAGCAGTTCCTGAAGAAGGGGCAGAAGCTCAAGAAGGCGTCGATGGAGGATCTGATTGCCGATAACAAGGTGATCTTTCCCGTTGGTGAGCGCACAGCCGTCTGGAATACGATGGACGAACTTCTCGACGCCATCGACCGTCGTGACGTGCCGTTCCGTGGGGGTGTCCCGGTACTCCGTCAGGGATTGCCAAACCTTGAATTCTGGGTCGGCAAAACTGTCGGCTGGGGCAGCCCCAAATACCGGCGCCACAAGTCCGAGCTCAAGTCGGAGTTCAGCCCAGTCTCCAGCTGGGTTCGCACGAAGGTGGATGAGCACGGTGCTGAAGTCGGTCTGATCGAATTGTCCTCGCTCATGGGCGAAGAGGGAACGACGCTCCTGAACAAGATGTTCGGCGAGAAGGTGTTCGATTATCCAAAACCGCTGTCGTTGATGACCGACCTGCTGAAGCAGGTGGCATCCGACGGGGACATCGTGCTCGACTTCTTCGCCGGGTCGGGTACGACCGGCCATGCTTTATTGGCTCTAAACGCTGAGGATGGTGACGACCGTCGGTTCATCCTGGTCTCCTCGCGCGAGAAAACTGGCGAAGACCCCAATCGAAACCTTTGCCGCGATGTCTGCGCTGCTCGGATCCGGAAGGTCATCGGGGGCTTCAACGGCACCGAGGGACTCGGCGGAGACTTCGCGTACCTGCGAGCCGAGCGAATCGCCTTAGAAGACATTGCTTACGATTTCACCCCGGAACAGATCTGGGTTTCCATCCTGGCGATGCATGACCTGCCCATCGTTCCGCTCGACACGGGCAGGGTGGTCAACGCTGCCATCACCGACGACCGGGTGGCGGTTGCCTACTGTAATAAGTTCACCCAAGAGGCCGAGGATATGTTGCGCCGCCTCGCGGCCGACCACAGCGTCTTTGTCTACACCTGGACGCCAGGCCTCGTCGTGGATGCGTTCCGTGGCAGCAACAGCATCGAAGTCCGAGCGGTGCCGGACGAGTTCATGAAGAGGTTCCACGCATGACCGCCGAAGCCGCTATCGCCTCCCTTGTCGGAGGACCGTCCCTGCTGCCGCTCCGGAAATTTCAGACGAAAGCGTCGGACACCATTTTGAACGTCGTGCGCGACACCGCAGCGAAAATAGAGGCTGCTCGCGACCGGCGCCGGGACATCGCCAAGGCGCAGGGTGTCACCCTTCTGCGGGCGCCAACAGGCAGCGGGAAGACCCTCACTGTCGGCCGGACGCTGGAACGCATGGTAGGCGGGCTGCCCCGAAAGACTTGCTGGTTCTGGTTCACACCGTATTCCGGCTTGGTCACGCAGACGCAAGACGCGTTGCGCTCGCAGTGCCGCAGCATTCGGATGCGTGACCTGAAGACCGACCGCCACCTCAAGGTAACCAAAGATGGCGATGTCTTCATTGCGACTTGGGCCAGCGTAGCATCCGCGAAGAAGGACGCGAAGAAGGCCCGGAGGAACCTGGAGACGCTGGCGGGCGTCGATCTGTTCATCGCCGCCCTCCGCGCCGATGGCTGGTACATCGGCGTGGTCATCGACGAGGCTCACCTCAACTTCGGTACCGGTGCGCGACGGGCAGCGGAGTTCTACCTCGACGTTCTCCAGCCGGACTTCACGATCCTTGCGACCGCGACGCCCCGGGACGAGGAACTCGAGCGATTCGCGAAGATCGCACGCATCGGCACGCCGAATCGCGTAGAGGTCGGCCGGGAGGAGGTCGTTCGGGCTTGCCTCAACAAGCCTGGCGTCCGCGCGGTCCACTTCCGGGCCGAGGAGAAGGAAAAGAACCTGTTCGACATGGAAGAGGTCGCCATCTACGCCGGATGGGAGCGACACTTGGCCATCAAGCGCGCTTTAAAGGACGAGGGTGTCGATCTCACCCCGTTGCTGCTGATCCAGGTCGAGAACGACAAGGAGGGGGAGGACGACCGGGTCAAGCAGGTCGTCACCTTCCTGAAGACGCTGAAGGTTCCCGATTCGGCAATCGGTTGGCACACCTCGAGTGAGCCGGACCCATACTTCCATACGTTGGCCTACGACGAAACCAAGGAAGTTCTGATCTTCAAAATGGCGGCCGCGACGGGCTTCGACGCCCCGCGCGCTTGGACGCTGGTGTCGCTGCGCAAATCGGTGGGCGAGGAGTTCGGCCTTCAGGTTCTTGGGCGCATTATGCGCGTCCACCCCCGGGTTCAGCACCTGCACGCCTTCGCGTCGGAACCGCCTCGTCTGCCGAACCATATCCTAGATCATGGCTACGTGTTCCTCGCCAACCCAGACCAGCAGGTTGCGATGACTGCGGCGGCCGAGGAACTCAAGACCATTCAGGACAGCATCGAAACGGTCACCGACAACGTCGTGGTTGTTGACTTCGGGTCGTCGAAGGCGGCCCTCTTCGATCCGCGGTCCGGCTTCGCGGAACTCCTGGTTCCGCCCACACCGGCTTCAGGAGACAAAGGCGCCCAGGAAGCCGCAAGTGCCCACGAAGACGTTCATGAAGAGCCGGAGTCCACATCGGACCCCGATTCGTCGGGCGGACACGCCAAGGAAACGGTGCAACGCGCGGCGGCGCTCCGGGTCCAGTCGGCGCTCGACTTCATTCTCGAGGCTCCCGAGCCGTCCCTCGTTCGCAGCGCCGGGAAGGAGAGGCTGTCCAGCGCCGATCCTGGCACTTCGAGTTTCAAGGTGCATCGCTATCCTCTGCGGACCGACATCACGTTCCCCCGGCGCCTCTCGCGCGAGGTGAAACCGCGCACAATGGACGGGTTGGTGGCCTGCATCGCCGAGCGCATTCAGATCGACGATGCCGTCGTGAACCTTGTGAACCGTACCAAGGGCAAGGTGGTCGTGACCGAGGAGGAAGTCTTCGGCCACGAGGTGTTGGTCGGGACACAGAGCGTTCCCATTTCCAATGTCCGGATCGCTCAAGAAGCCCAGATGGCCTTCCGGTTCAATGATGGCATCGACGAGCGCGAACTCAGGCCTGCATTGGTCAGTCGACTCCGGCGTGAGCTCGA
The DNA here is from genome assembly GCF_008364795.1 of Azospirillum oryzae. Lineage (GTDB taxonomy): Bacteria > Pseudomonadota > Alphaproteobacteria > Azospirillales > Azospirillaceae > Azospirillum > Azospirillum oryzae. The sequence goes on from NZ_VTTM01000003.1 coordinate 398,852, forward strand.
TGACCGAGGGCAAGAGGTCGAGGAGAAGGACCTGCGCAGGGCGGTGAATCTCATCGCAATGACCCGGCCGTCTCTCCTCCATGACGCTTGCCGGTCCTGTCTCGCCAGCGTGGTCGAGATCCATCAGGACGTCGACATTCCCGATCACATCGAAGCAATGGGCACTCTGCAACGATCGGCAAAGTCCGTGTATGGGGTGTTTCCGTCAACTATGAACCGTGAGGAGCGGGCGTTCGCGGATTTGCTGGATGCTGACACGACCGGGACAGTCTTGTGGTGGCTGCGCAACGTTGAAAATACCCGCTGGGCGGTTTCCATCGTCCTGCCGAATGGACGGCTGCACTACCCGGACTTTGTCATCGGGGTGGATGCTCGGCGGAAGTCGGAGGACAACATCGCGCTGGCCGAGGTGAAGGACGATGGCAGGACTGGGCGCTTGTTCAGCCGCGGGAACACCGACAAGGTTCGATCCGAGCACGCTCGCTACAAGTCCGCCCTGATGGTCTACAGGGACGAAGTTGGCGACTGGATTAAGGCCGTGTACCGTGCCGACATTGAGCGGCTGACCGACGGGGAGCGATTCAAAATCAGCGACCTCGTTTACACCCAGTGAGCGCATGACCCTTGAGATGCCTCCTCGAGGAGGCATCTCTTTCCGCTTATTCGATACGTGGCTTTGGGGGATAGTTCCCCCAACATGGGCCGTCGACGTCGGTCGTCCAGCAGCCCGGCTTGGGCACTACACCGGATCCGTGTCAGGAGAAGGTGATGGCGCCGCCGAGTAGCCGAAGCTCATGAAGCGGGAACGGCTTGCGGGTGCTGTAGTCGTACTGGGCATGGGCATTGCGCAGCTTGTGCGTAAGGCGCAGGATCTCATCCGCTTCGTCGGTCGGCTGCATGAAGGCGACGCACATCTCGTCAAGTTGGGAGGATACCCGCGGTACGTCGTCTACGGCCTCGTTGCTGCCCGGCTCGAGATGCCGCGAGACCATCGACGCGAAGCTCGACGGCTTCGACACTGTGGGAGGCTTCGGCTTCAGACCGTAGGCGGTGCGCTCGGCGCCTTCCCAGACGAAGAGGCCGGACGGCCATTTGTTGTCGACGCCGTGGTAGTAGGACGGCAGCTTCTTGGGTTCGGTGATGATCCGGACCACACGGGTGTTCGGCAGGTCTCCCGGCCGATAGTTACGGCTGCCGATCTGAAGGTCGTCGAAGAGGAGCTTGCCGTTTAGCAATGCGGGCAGCCGGTGGGCAATCTGGTCCATCTCGGTCAGCACCAGCGCCCCGCCGCGGCGGTCGATTTGCTCCAGTGCTGCCGAGAAGAAGGTGGCGAACTTGGCTTGGTTCTCTTCCTGGCGATTTCGGGCGAACCTGCCGTAGTCCCCGGACATGATGCGCAGAGCCGCTTTGGCGTACGGGATCCAGGAGGGGTCGCCGTTCTCCTCGGGGATGGCGCACTCCAGGATGCCGCCGCGGACCCGGGCGGCCAGCGGGAAGGCGTGCGCCTTCTGGGTGCCACCGCCGACCACGTCCTCGTTTCGCTGGATGACCGTCATCGCCGCCGGTGCCAAGGGCAGCCGATCATCGAAGACTGGTAGCACGCCAAGCATGCGGAACCAGTCCTTGAGTGAGGCGAGATACTTGTCTTCGGGGATCTTTTCTCCGATCAGCACCACCTGAGGCAGGCACCCCTGCTTGGCGAGCTCGCGGCGCGCCATGGCGAACGGGTCGCGGCGCGCCCAAGTCTTCAGGCTCTCGTGCATCTCCAGAATAGCGCAGGCCATCCCGGTACGCCCGTTTCGCACTCCGCGGATGCGCGCTGCCATCTGGCGGGCTGCATCCTCGTGTGCCTCCTTTTGTTTGGTCTTCCACACCTCTGACTGCTGCTTCTGGTTCAGCCGAGCCTTTTCAGCGTCCGTCAGTTCGATATACGGCAGTTGTTCGGCCAGCGGCCCCGGCGGGGCAGAAGCGATGTGCAGAGTGAGTCCGTCCTCCCAGCGCATGATAATGCCATCGGCCGCATCCGGTTGACCGAGCAGCTTAACGATGTTTTCGCGTACCAACGTTACTGTGCTGTCCTGCTGAGCGAAGATCAGGAGATCGAGTTCCCCGTTCCGGTTGCCGACCGCTTCCAGCGTGCGAAGCAAGGCCTTCCGGACCTCTGCGTGCCGCAGCACCTCCTTGCGTGCGAACTCAGCGTCCTTCCAGGCCTTCTTCTCTTCGTCTGGGGCGTCCTTCAACCTTGCCGGAAGGGTGACATCGGATTTCTTGAACAGGTTGGTCACCGGCAACTGCCCCTTCAAGCGCGCCATGGCAGGGGCACGGGTAAAGCCAGCCACGGCCAGAGGGGCGTCTAACGAAACGGCCACGTCTTCGCGATCGGGCCACGCAAAGCCGCTGCTGCCCGCCAAGTAACGGTCGCCGCTCCCGGGTGCCAAGCGCGGCAAGACCCACATACCTTCCTCGCCCCGCACCGGGTTCAGCAGGTCAGCACCGGTCAAGCGCTCGCTGCCGACCAGGCGGCGCAGAAGGTCAAAGGCGCGCTGCTCGCGGTCGCAGTCCCAAACCGCCTCGATGCGCCGTTCATTTTTCTGTCCGAACTGCTTCGCCCGAAACGCGAACGACATGTGCTTGTAAGCCATGTGGTCGCCGTCGTCGCCCTCGGACGGCATGAAGATGTCGAGTGACCTGGTGGGGGCAGTGTCGGCGTCGTAGCCCCTCACTGGACCCCAGTTGCGGATGGACGGCTTGGCGAGGAGGTGAATGTCTGATCGCTCGGGAAAGGTGGCGGCGGAGACGGTGATCACCTCGCTCCAGATGCCCGCACCGCTGCCCCGGTCGACGCGCGGAGGGAAGGCGACGAGTTCAATGCCGTTGAAAGGGGACGACAGCGGCGTGTGCGGCACCAGTGTCCGGGTAATGCCGGAGCGGTACCGCAGGGCTGCCCCCGCGAGGCGGTCCACCGCGTGTACGGTCAGCGCATCGAACAGCATCGGATCGGTCGGGATCGCACAGGCGCCGCGGTGCTGGGCCAAGCCGGTGGGCACTTCGATCAGCCGCCAGTTCGCGTCGTCCAACGCGCTCCCGGCGATCGCACCGCGCACATCGGGGTCTTTGGCCGGATACAGGATGCCGAGCCAGACATTGATACCGGTGCGGATGCGGGCGCGCAGATCGGCCTCGGCCGTGCGATCACGCAGGTAGTAGAGGCTGAGCCGGGTGCTTCCTTCTCCGTTGCCGTCGTTTTCCAGCTTCATATATGCCGTCTCGGGCACGAAGAAGCCGAGGATTTCGGACAGGCCGCTGAGGATAACGCTCGCCGGAAGCTCCTGCCGGTTCGTCTTCTCGCGACACCATTGCACTAGGGTGCCGTGCGCCTCCGCGGACATGCGGAAGCGGGTCAGGAGGAGCGTCTCGGGGAGGTGGTCCGCCACCCAGGCCGAGATGTGGAGATTGGACACGTCGGTCATGACTGAAGGCCCTCGGTCTTGCTCAGGGCGTCGTGGAACGGCTCGTAAAGCCGTCGCGCCACATCGTGCCCGGTCGGATTGCTGGTGGGGTCCATAGCCAGATCCAACTGCTTGATGCATTGGACCAGCGCGCTGGTGTCGGCTGTATCGCCATCAGGATTTCCGTCGAAGGACTGGGGCGCGAACTTATAGTCGACGAAGCCGATGAAGACCGGGCACCCACCGCGGATACCGCGGCCGACGGTCTGCCAAAGCGGCGTCAGCATGTCCCAGGCGAACTGGGCCTTATACTCGGCCGACATGTTGCTGTAGCCATATCGGGTGCGCTCCAGCGCCATCTGAGCCACTGACGCTGCGGCTTGGCGCATGCGGTTCGAGCGCCGTGGCAGGCTCTCCCCCGGCAGCGGTGCGACGCCCTTGTCATAGCGTTCAAGTGCGTACCGATTTAGACGTGCGATTACTGGACCCAGGTCGTCCGGCCGCGGGTGCGGACGGTGCAGGAAGTAGATGGATGCGATTGCCGCCTTACCCCGACCGTTCAGGATGTTGTGCCCGCGGGCAACAATTTGCATAGGCGCCACCAAGATCGACTTCTCCGGCTCCAGGCCGAAGCGCTCCACCATTGAGCGCGGCATCGGTCGGGCAAGGCGGAGTTTGGCGTCGTCAGCCTGCCCTGCGTCGTCCGCCCGGTCGCGCACCAAACAGTAGACGCGCCAATCGGCGTAGCCGTTCGCCTCAAGGGTCTGCATGACGGTGTCAGCAACCACTGCGGCGTCGGCGTAAGAGTTCACCACCAGCATGGCTCGACGGCGGTCGGCGATCGCCTCCTCCCCCCAGCGCCCGGTCATTACGCGCCAGTGATTCTCAAGCATGTTGATGCCATCGCGGCGCGACACCAGACGCTCGCTGATGAAGGAGAGGTTTTCTCTCCGCCGCTGCTGCTCGACACCCGACACTCGGATCTGGCGGCCATCGCCGTCCCGGACGTTGACCAGCGAGAAGACGGACTGACTGATCGCATCGAGTTCGGCGTCCGGCTGAAGGAGGACGCCGCGCACCGGTACCTGGACATCAAAGGACGGCGATGCCACGCTGATCGGCTTCTTGGTCTTTGGATCGAAGGAGTGCACTCCGCCGCCCGCCCAACTGGTGCCAGACAGGAGCAAGACGTGCGGGCCAGCCTGGCCTTCGTCGCCTAGTAGGTTATGCAGGTGGGCGATCAGGTGGCGGCCAACGCCGAGGTGGTTGATCAGCGTCAGTTTGCCGCCAAGTATACCCTGTCTGTCGTCGTCGGGCTCGTTGTAAAACAGGCCGAAGACGGCACCCGCTGGATTGCTGGGCAACAGGGTCCTGTAGTGCTTGATCAAGCTGTTCGCTTGGCTCAGCAGTTGTGTATCGTCGATGTCCAAGTCGCTCGCTACGGCGGGCTGGGTCTTGATGAGCCAGTTGTAGTGCGAAAGCGCCAGTTCGGTAACAACCGCCAGCAGGATCGCCAAGGCATTGGCGCGGCGATCAAGGCGGTCCCGAGCTGGGCCGGTCTTACTGACGGCGGAAAAGACCGCCAGCGCGCCGTCTAGCAGCGCCTCAATCCGCTGGTCGATCTCATCGTAATAATCAGCGACCAGCACGTCGCGCGCAATCGCCTGGAGCGTCTCGGTGGCGACGCGGAACCGTTCGTCGCGGAATGTTGCCAGGTCCCTCACCGCAGCTTCGTCGGCCTCATCTGTCGACACCGACGAGGCATGAGAGAAGCGGGAGATCGCCGTAGCGACTTTGAGGACCTCAAGAAACTGTTGCTCGTTCTCCGCATAGTCGAGCCGCATCTCCGCAGTCGAGACGCCGGATACCGATAGGTGGCGACGCCAGAGCTCGTACAGGATGCTGGCAGCCGTGAATGGCGTATTGCGGTAGAACCGCCATAGGCTTTCCTGCTCATTTTGGAGTAGGGCATAGATGATGCCGACCAAACGGAAGAAGGTGAAGAAGTTGTTCTGCCACTTCGCGTTCACCGACTTCCGGAACTGGGCGCCCGAGCGTGCCCGAAGAGCCGCCGATGACCGTTGGCCGATGGAGGGGGCGTACACGTCCTGCTCGTCGCCCATGATTGGGGAACGGGGCGCGAAGATGTCGTCCAACACCTTCTGGACACCATCCACCTCGTCTATGATGACCAAGTCTGTGGTGAACTGAAGAAGCTCCGGGATGGTGATGCGCTCCGACGTCGTCCAGACATCCGGCGTCATGTGGATGAAGGCCTGCGGCGTCATGATCAGCACTTGGGCGTCCACCGCCGAGCGCTGTTGCTCCTGGGCCGGGCAGCACGCCCACAGCGGGCAGGAGCGCCCCTTGCTCTCACCGATGTCGTCGGGATCCTTGTCCTCAGCGTCCTCGTCCGGCACCGCCTTCTGGTAAAGGCGGTGGCACTGCTTCTCGTCGAAATCGGGGAAGCGCGCCTCCGCCTGGGAGCCGCGCACGACTTGCGGCTCGCGCTGGAAGCCGTCCAGTGGACAGGCCGTGCCGAAGCCGTCGGACAGGTCACCTAACGACGCCAGGGACCACCCGGTCGCGTCGAGGCTGCGCTGCCAGTGGATGCCATTCAAGTGCCGCGGGCGCTGACGCAGACTGGACAGCACGGTCGCCTTTACGCCATGGCGCCGCAGGCGCGCCGACAGCTTGGCGCCGTGGATGGTGTCGGGCACTAGAACAGCGATGCGCTTGCCGGTGCTGCCCAGCGTCAGGCCGAGCAGCAGCGCCATCACCAAGCTGGACTTGCCGGACGACAGCATGCCGACCAAGTGGGTCGTGCCGTCCAGGGTGATGACGCCGTCCTCGTAGAATCCATCTAGTAGCCCCTGGATGCGGAGCTTCCGGATGCGCTCGACCATGTTTAAAGGCGGCATGCTTTCGTGCGGCCAGTCTGCGGCTGCCTCACGCTCGTCGACCGTGGCGGCGACAGCGAGCAGGTCGGCAATGCGCACCCGAATCGGCTGGTTAGTCCGCCGCGGCGTCAGGTCATGCTGCTGCACCACCCGCCGTTCAGCGGGAACCGCCGGGATGTCGTAGGCCAGGGTTGCACTGCCCCGGCCGACCAGGACCTGGGCCTCGCCGGGATCCGCGACGTTGAGCGTGCGGCTGACCCAGGGAACTGGCTTCGATAGCCAAGCCTCGAGCACAACGCGGGTAGTGCCTGGCGCAGTGGCCCGCAGAGTGACGCGGCCGTCCACAACGTCGAAGCATCGCAGCGCTTCGGAAATGCTCGTGTACCGCAGGCGGGCATCGAGCCATGCCGAGAGCGAGATGAAGCGGGAGCAGAGGTGGCGTACCGTGGCCAGCGCCTGGACGGCGCGCTGGGTCCGGAGCTCATCGAGCAGCTGCGGATACCCCAGCATCAGCGACGGCACCGCGGAGGCACCTTCGCCCGGCAGGAACTCGGTCAGGAACAGCAGGGACAGTTCGGTCGCCGCCATGGTGCGGATGGTTTCCCGATCCAGACCGCCACAGGTCGGGTCGATGGACGCCAGCGCGTCTCGGTATTCGGCGACGAACGTGCGGTCGGTCCTCATGGGGCGATCTCCAGTTCGTCGAGCAGGTCCGAGATGGTGCGCAGCCGCACCTTCGCCTTGGCGCGGGAGGCGCGGATGGCCTCGAAGCGCGCCTCGAAGTTGGGAGTGATCTCGGGGATGTGGTCGGGGATGGCGACGTAGCAGCGGTGGGTTTCGGCGAAGCCCTTGAAGCCCTCAAAACGAGAGGCGAGATTTTCCGGAGAGACGTAGTCCTTTACGTCAACGGCGATGCGGGTCTGACCGTCCGGCGACATCGCGACCAAATCCACTCGGTCGAGGTCCGGCCACAGCGACGACATCCACCCAGCTTTGGTCAGCTTGGTGTGCAGAACCAGTTCGGCCTTGCCAGGCAGGCACCAGAAGGTCCGGAAGGGGCGGCGCAGATAGAGCATACCCGGCCGGAAGCGCATGGTGGCGTGCTTGCCTGCTCGTGCTCGGCGGCGCGCCTCCGGATCTCGGCTTTCGGTGTGGAAGGCGCGGCCGTCCTGACGGAGGATGGTACCGGACACCGTGCAGATCGGCAGCATGCCGCTGATGGCCATAGCTTCGGGGACGCGCTGATAGAACGCATCGACGACCTCGTCGATGCGTTCCACAGTTGCCAAAACCGGGTCTGACAGCAGGGTGGTCGTCCAACTGGGCAGCACAGGATTCTCGACCACAGCCCGGCGCCATGCAACGTACACCTGTTGGCCATCGCGCCGGTCACGGCATAGGCCGAGCAGAAGCTTGTAGCCGAGGTTCTCTTCGAGTTCGGTTTCAGGGTTTTTGCCGGGCTGCGCCAGGGCGACGCACTCGGTGGTGATCTCGCCGCCGTCAATCAGCTTGGCCGCAGTGAACTCCCCCTCAACGTCCCAGGACAGGTCGATGCCCCACTTGTAGAGGGGCTTCTGGGCAAGCCGGGCCATATCCGCCAAGCTCGTCGGCCAGAGATCGCCGTCTTGGATGTTGCGAGCCGCCGCGAGATCGAGGACGCGCCGAAGGCCCGGTGGGTAGCCGTCCTTGAGCCAACCGCGCTCGTCGATCTGCTTTTGGACGTCTACCAGCGCGCTGGCCAACAGCACGACCATGGAGCGGTCGTCCCGGACCGGCTTGTCACCGCGCTCAAGGTCGGCAAGCCGGGCCAGGACGACCGCAGCAACCTCCGCACCTTCCTCGAAGTATCGGTACAGCGTTGCGCGTCCAATGCCAAGCGCCTGCGCCGCCGCGGTTTTCCACCGGCGGCCATGCCCAAGTCGGTCGCTGAACAAGTGCTGGCAGCGGTCGTGGAATGACGGCGCGCTTTCCATGGGACAGATCCGCTCTTTGTGTCTCAAATGGAAAATAGTGTCTCATGTGTATCGCAACAAGGAAAATTCGATCGGATAGGCTGCGCTTGTTCTTCGAGTGTCTGCTTCAACGGTTGCATCCCAACGACTCCCGCAGCGGTAAGGGTGGAGCTGTGCATGTGGCGGACGTAAGAGAAACGGTTGCTGCATTGGGGGCAAGCCAGGGACGCTGCGCAGACTTCAAGAGCGACGATTGGGGCCAGCGCCTTACCGCACTGAATCCTGGAGAATCACTACTCTGAAGGGGAGCCGTAGGCGTCCAGCACATATAATCGGTGCTGATCTCGAATTAGGTTCACGGAAAGCACCTGGCCTCCGCGTCGCGCATCACCCTCATCAACCCAGCTTTGCAGGAGCAAGCACGAACTCTCGATTGACCACACTGGGATCGGTGAGCTTGGGGAAAATTATGATCCGTTCGGACAATCGCGGCCCATTCCTCATTTTTCCCTTGAAGAGAATCGGTGAAACCGCTATATGAGGATCACCCAGCGCTCCCGGCTTATTTCTCCATCGGGTTTGCTGGCCTACCAAGGGCCCCTGCGGGGGCCCTTACTATTTTCCGGAGGCGTTGTGGATCGCGTTGCCGTCTTTGTGGATGCCGGGTACCTGTTTGCCCAAGGCTCAACGTTGCTTTCTGGTCAAAACACCAGCCGTCAATTGATCTCCATTAATGAGCACCGGTTCATGGAGAAGTTGACGGACTTCCTCCAACAGGAAGTTAAAATGCCCCTCCTGCGAGTGTACTGGTACGACGGTATGCTTGCAACCGGCGCCCTGTCTACTGTCCAATCACGTCTGGGCTTGGCCCCCAACATCAAGCTCCGCCTCGGGCAAGTCAATGGTTCCGGTCAGCAGAAGGGCGTGGACGCGATGATTGTCACCGACATGATCGAGCTTGCTCGAAACAAGGCTATCGCCGATGCGGTGTTGATTGGCGGTGACGATGATCTCCGTGTCGGCGTACAGGTTTCGCAGACCTATGGTGTCCGGGTGCACCTGCTTGGCTTCGCACCAGCCCACACAAACCAGAATCGTTGGCTTCGCCAAGAGGCGGATACGTTGTCGGAATGGGGTGCTGCAATGGTTGGCAGTTTCCTTTCAGTTCAGCAGGGGCCAGCGCCCATTCAGGCATCCATTTCGTCAACTGGCACTGTTCCAGCACCGGTTGCTTCAACTGTGGCAAGCGCTTCGGACATTGAGTCGGCGGTCGCCGCGTTTGTTGCGCCTTTGAATGCGCATGATCTTAATGGTATCCAAGCTTATTGGGCATCCAACAACAATCGCGGCATCCCCCAGGACATAGATCGTCTGCTGCTAAAAGCGGTGAGCACCGCTATTCAAACGACACTGGACGACCAGCAGAAGCGGTTCATGCGCCAGCGCTTTCACCTTGAAATTTCTCCCCGTCTTCAGACAGTTCAGTCCGCCAGCAGCACTTGACCGCATCACCCTGCAAGACATGCAACCGGCCTTGGTGGTTGATAGATTCCACGCCACGCTCAAGGCGGCATGATGGCGACCTCTTTGTGGCATCGAGGCCCGTTGGTGGGATGCGCCTCGCCCTTTGCTGTTCAGAAAGGGCGTCGGTAGTTCACCATGGAGGCGACCTCCGGGGGCGAGGGGATGAACAGGGCGTCCGGCTCGTCCATGTCGTCAGTGCCGCCGATAGTTCGGGTATGGTAGCCCATGGCTAGGTCTTCCTGGTAGTCAACTGCCACAGATCATGCAGAGCCCGGCCGAACCAAGGGAGGCCGGAAAACCCGTCAGTGCCCCGGCGCAGAACCTTCCATCTGGTAGACCGTCGGTGTCGCCGTGCCGACCGAGCCACCGACCATGGTCGGCCTAATCCAAAGCAGTTTGCTCTCCGTCAGCCCCTTGCCATGGCGATGGTGCCGCCAGTGCCCGCGGCGCCAGTGAGCCGGTACGGCACCGCCTGCCCCCAGATGACCACCACGTTCTGCCCGGTACCCGCAGAACTCGATCCAGCGGGCACCATCCTTCAATGCACGGGCTTCGGCGACATCACGATCCTTGCGAGTTAAGGCTCGAGCGACGCGGGCATGCGCATGCGCATCATTCAGACGCCGCTCCTGATCCCGGTCAGGCCAGTTCAGATAGCACATGACGTTGAAGACCAAACGAACAACATCGTCCAGGTATTCGGGGTGGCTGATGACATGGCGTAGGTCGTCATCGTTGTGGCTGTCCTCTTCGTAGTAGGTGTCGATCGGCAGCCCCCGTCGCCGTTCGTATTCGACAGCTTCGGCCACAGTGTTGCGGTGCGAGGGAAAGCTCAATGCGAACCGCAGCCACGGCATGTCCAAGAGCTCGGCCGTGGACAGGGGCGCCGGACCGCGTCCCCGAGGCTTGAAGGTGAACTCGACTACTATCATCCAGAAAGGCGACCATGCTTTCTGGTCAGGATCGAGATGCTTATCGGCTGCTTCATCAAGAAAGGTATCCGGATCACTCACGAACCGACGGTATTCGTTCCATGCCTCGCCGTTACCCCGCCACTTCGACAGCAGATACCTGAAGTGTTCCTCCCGCTGGATCGATTCCCAGACCTGCCGCTCAGTAGCAACGGCTGGAAACGCAGCCTGAATGCGATCCTCAATCGGCTTCAGAACGGTCTCATAATATTGCTCCGACGACAGCGCGGAGTGATGGCGAGCCTCGTCAGCTTGTCGGTAACTGTCGAGCAGCACCTGAAGAGGCTGGAGTTCGACAATGTGGCGCCGGAAATGCAAATCCGAAAGCCGAATTTCGGGTTCATGGCGGTTGCGCATGCCGGTCCTCCTTCGGCGCCAGAGTGCACACAGTGCGCGGCTGCTGCAACACCAAGGTCACGATCCACGGTTGCGTCCCGGAGGTTTGGGCCGCGAGGCTCGTACCCTTGGCTCTTGACCCGATGCCGTCCGCCGCAAGCTCGGTCCTTCAGGACGGAGTAAGGCGGACCGCGCAAAGCGCGTCCCTTTAAGCGCCGACCGCATGCTCAGGACATGCGGCTCATCCAGGCACACCAATTGCGGCTCTACCCCACCCCGGCGCAGGAGAAATTCTTCCGGCGTACGGCGGGCTGCTGCCGTGTCGTCTGGAACCTGGCGCTGGAACAGCGCCAAACCTACGGCCGCCGCGGACGGACCATCTCCTTCAAGGCCCAGGCAAGCGAACTGAAGGACCTGCGCCGCGAGGTGGAGTGGTTGGCCGAGGCGCCCAGCCACTGCCTCCAGCAGACCATGCGCGATCTGGACAAGGCTTTCGCCAGGTTCTTCTCCGGCCAGGCTGACTTCCCCCGCTTCAAGTCAAAGCACCGAGGCGAGGACTCCTTTCGTTTCCCCGATCCCGGCCGATTCGAGGTCAGTCCGGACTTCGTCGACCTGCCTAAGGTTGGGAAGGTCAGCATGCGGGCGCACCGCCCCGTCCAGGGGCAGGTGCGCAACATCACCGTCAGCCGTGATGGCGACCACTGGTACGCCTCGATCTGCGTCTCACTCCGCCGCCGGGTCCGGCAGGCGCCGACCGGCACCGCCGTCGGCCTGGACCTGGGCGTGGCCCAGCCCATCGTCCAGTCCGACGGGACGGTGCAAGACCTGCCGCGCGTCACGCCGGAGGAGATGCGCCGCAAGGCCCGCCTTCAGAAGAGCCTGGCCCGGAAGAAGAAGGGCTCCCGCAATCGGGCCAAGGCCCGGCAGGCGCTGGCTCGCTTCGAGGCGAGGCTGCGTCGTCGCCGCCAGGACGGCCTGCACAAGGCGACGGCCGTGATCGCCCGCTCGTAGCGGCTGGTCGTGATCGAGGATCTGAAGGTGAGGAACATGACGGCCTCCGCAGTGTGGACCGTCGAGGAGCCCGGCCGGAACGTCAGCGCCAAGGCCGGGCTGAACAGAGCGATGCTCGATGTCGCGCCGGGAACCGTGCGGCGGATGCTCGAGTACAAGGTGAAGCGGCACGGCAGGAAGCTGGTGGCGGTCAACCCGGCCTACACCAGCCAGACCTGCTCGTGCTGCGGACGGCATCCCAAGGATTCCCCAGAGACGGCTCTCCTACCGCACGGTCGTGTCTGGCGGGAGCGGTTCGTTTGCCCGCTGTGCAGCTTCGCGTGCGACGCGGACGTGAACGCGGCGCGCAACATCCTGGCCGGGGGTAAGATGGCCATCAACGACAACGTCGGCGACCTGGTCGTCACCGCCGGTGGATCGCCGGTGGCAGCCTGCGGAGCCTTGGGCACTGGCCGGGCCATGAGGCAGGAATAAGAAGCGTCAGCCAACCGGCCTTCCACAAGCCGCGTAACCGACGGAAGCCCCCTGTTCACGGCGGGGAGGATCACTGAGTGAATTATCTGGTGTAGCTTCGGCTTGCATTTGCCCGCTGAATGGGACACCCTGGACAGGCGCATTGCGAGCGTCACGTCCTGCCGGGTGAAATCGCTTCAAAAGAGTACCCATTGCATCGACCGATCCCATGCGGTCGGCGTTTAATCGGCAGGCGCTGACCGTCGTAATGGAGATCGACGATGCGCTACCTCATAAATTTCGACAATCTCAAGCTTGTGAAGGTTGCCGCCCGCGCGGCCTTGCCAGAGGTCGGCTCGTCCCACCTCTCTGAGGCGCTCGCCGCAGGCTTCGGATACAAAAACAATGCGGCATTGCGCAAAGCGCTGAAAGACGGCACCGCCACCTTGGGATTCGACGACAGTGCGGTCGCCCCCCGACTGGCGGTGGTGGGGGCTTCGATCGTCTATTCTCCTGGTCTGCTGGCTTCGGTTCTTACGTCCGTGCCCAGTATCCAGGTGCGTCCTTCTGACCCGCTGGAGCGGTTGCGAGCAGCCGTCGAGAAGATGCCGCGCCTGACCTATTCAGGTATCTCCGAAGGCATCGGCAGGTTTGCCCACCACAAGACTCAGGGTGAGTTCGATGAGGCGCGACAGAACCTGTTGTCGCCTGGAGCTGTCGATGAGTTCCTTGCTGCGGAGGAGTGGCTGGCTCTGTGCGGCAAGCGTCAGAAGCCCTTCCGAAAGGTGTCCAGCTACGGCTTCAAGCATCAAATTGAGAAGCGTGCCAGCAAGCTAGGTCTGGAGCGCGGTAGCTACATCGCCAATGGCGTGTTCATCGCCGCTGCCATCTCCTGCGGGTTCGATGTTCACTCGATCGACGGCGGCCCTAACGCCCATTTGAACATCGCCTCAGTGCCCACCGTGCACCCGGAAATCGTCGAAATCCTGGGGAGCCACGAGACCTACCGGACGGAATCGGCCGCGTACTCGGAGGTGTTGGTTGGTGCCGCGAATCACTGCCGCTCGGTGCGTGGAACACTCGACCATCTTGGTCGCCGCCGCTCCATTGCCTCGACCGTCTTCGACTTGGGACTGAAGTCGCTTGGTTTGGTCCGCAATCGGCTGTCGGTGAACGGATGGAACTGGACGGCCAGCCTTGAGGTCGGCATTGACGCGGCGACTGGCCACCTCGTCCGACAGTCTACCGCGGTCACTATCCGTGGCGATGTCGATGCCTTTGCAGCATGGGTTAGCGGCTAGCAGCCCAACCACTGACGGTTTAATCAAGTTTTCCAGCACCAGGAGCGCAGTTCCCGCGCTGTGCTTCCGGTGCTGGAGAATGGAGGTACTGCACGGCCTGGTGGACATCACCTTCGCGCAGAACCGCATGGGCGACGAGAAGGTGCTGCCATGAAGGCCGTCATGTTCCTCAGGAGGAAGGGTGGCGGCAGTGCCCGGATAGGAGAATGGTCTACGCGGGCTTGTTCCTTGCTGAGGACGGTCTGATCCTGTTTGCAAGGACATTCACGGCAAATAGGGAGGCTTCAATGCGGACGGCTTCGTCGAAACTGGCCAGCGCCATCGCCTATGGTGCGCTCGGACCTTATGTGGAAAGCCCCGGTGACGAGTACGTGGCTACCATGGGCGAAGCCTCGGGGTTGCAACGTCTGGCGTATGTGAAGTTGGCGCTTGAGGCCGACCCGGATAACATCGAGGCGCTGGTTGCCAAAGCCGGGTACATCACCTCGGACAAGGAATGCAGACTTGAGGTGCTGAAGCGCGCCGTGAAGGTCGGCAGCAGGCTGTGGGCGCCAGTCGAGAAGGAATACGGCAAGGAAATGTCCTGGTGGGATTTCCCGGGCACACGGCCTTACATGCGAGCGATCTACGCGTTGGGGCGGGCCTGCGAGGAAGCCGTTGACTTGGCGACGGCCCAGCATTGCTACGAGAGCTTGGTCCGCATGAATGAACGTGACCCGATGGGTGCACGGTTCGCCATCGAACGGATGCCGGTCGCGCACGGGGCTTCGCCGCGAGCTTGATACTTGGCCGATGTGGTGGCAGAGGCTTCCATCTTGAACGTGATTCGATCCAGAATGGAAGAGAGCGCTTGGATTGCTCTATTGGGGCAAGTGCGAAAGACAGGAAGGGCAGGTTTCAGGCAAAATGAGTTCGTCATCTTGGCAAAATTCTTCAATAATTACAAAAATACGGCGTATAAGATATGGTAATTGCTTGTATATACCAAAAAATTTTATGAACTTTTATTTCATATGGCCAAATTATGCTTGGTTCAAACCGAACGAAATATGGCTAATCGCGATGCCTTGTTCTGATGCGTGGTGATGTCAAAGGAGAAATGTTGTGAATGTTTATGATCATCAGATTGAGCACGTGCTCCGGACCATCCAGAGCAGCGTTTCCTACAATCCACCAATACTCGCGTTGTCTCTTCATTCTGTGAAGGCTATCCGCGATGAGGCAATGCAGGGCGCCGCTCCGATGGCTCAGGCGCGTTCCCTTAATGGGAGGATCTATATGATTGAGGGCACGACGCCTGATGAGCAATCGACTTTGCTCAAGGTCACCATGGCATTTGAACTGCCCCGTGCACTTGATCCACGACACCTGTGGAACCGGCAACGTGTGTGTGGGATGCTTACTGATTCCCAGGCGGAGCCTGTATAAAGGTTACACCTAAATAGTCAAAATGCTGAATGAGTTCGGCCGTTCCAAAGAATGCTTGCTCTGATAGCACTCCGTCCGAATGTAGAATCACGAACACGTCGTGAGCCACCTGCCAAACCGAAGAGCCGTCGGTGAGCGGTCCCGTTCCGTACATAGGTGCCTGAAAATTTGCAGGTGGCTTCCTTTTCATTTTCGTTATGCCGTTGACCACTCCCAAGCTGTCAGTCAATGCCTCGTATGATGAGTGAGCTACACTTACAGTAAGTCCATTAACTGCGCCAACCCAGTAGTCTTGCCCATCATGTTGGTATCTCCGGAGTTCAATCCGCATTCCTGTCTCCCTAATCAGTACGTGGGGATGCTGCCCGCATGCGCAACCGAGGGCAAGCGCTTAGTTTTTGAGCGCTGGTTGAAAAGGAATATGGCGTCGAGCTCTCGTTGCAAGACATCTCTGGGAACCAGATGTCTATGCAGGCGACCATTTAGTCGGGCGACGTAGGCGAGGAGAACGGTGACCGGAAAGCAGCAGCGCGCTGCTAAATGCGCCTGATCCGGATGAACGGGCAAGACCACTCGGTACTCGGTTTATCCTGGAGCAAGCGCGGTCGTCGCCGCGAGCTTGATAATTGTCCAACGCTGACTGTTCGGCGTGACAACTCATTTCGAGGCCGCAGATTGTACCCCCTGTGGCATCGAACGCTCCGTCGCCGTGCTGAGCGCTCCCGCTGACATCCGCGGGCGCCCTCAAAACCCAGGAGTCTCATTAATTCTGTCGCGTTGTCTCACTATCTCTGTCGTTGTCTCATTAATCATGTCGCGGGACAGCGGTTGTGCCTGTGGCCGAAAAGATACATCCGACATCGGAAATGTAATGGTGACAATGTTCCGTTTGACCCCGCCGAATACGTCTCCATAATCCTGATTGTCTCGATTGTTCGAGCGTTGTGCGCCAGATGATGGAGGATCCGATGCGCCACACCGATGTGACCAGCAGTTCCGGCCCGTACACGGCAGCCCCGGGCGCCGTCCCGGCCGCCGACCGCGTCACCCGTGTCGCCTCGCGCCCCCTCTGGCGGCTGCTCGACGTGTTGTTTTCCGCGATGGAACGGCGCAAACAACGTCATGCACTGATGAGGCTCGACGACCATCAGCTCAAGGACATCGGCGTCAGCCGGTCCGAGGTGGAGCAGGAGGTGTCGAAGCCGTTCTGGCGGGGATGAGACGATGGCCGACAAATCCATTCAGGGCGAATCCGTTCAGGGACAATCCGGTCCGATCGAATACGCGGTCGAACCGGACCTGAGCGCCGACGATTTCATCGACGTTCTGGAACGCTCCGGGCTGGCGGAACGCCGGCCCGTGGGCGACCGTCCGCGGGTGGAGGCGATGCTGCGCAATGCCGGCCTGATCGTCACCGCAAGGGACCAGGGCCGGCTGGTCGGCGTCGCCCGGTCGATCACCGACTTCGTCTATTGCTGCTATCTGTCCGATCTCGCCGTCGACCGCGCCCTGCAGGGGCGCGGCATCGGCAAGGAGCTGATGCGCCGCACCCGCGACGCGATGGGGCCGGGCACCATGTGCCTGCTGCTGTCCGCACCCAAGGCCATCAGCTTCTACGAGCAGGCCGGGCTGAAGCGGCACGAGCAGGCCTTCCTGTTCACCGATCTGGAATAAGACTCCGGAGCAAGACCCTGGAGCAAGGCCCAGGAACAAGACAAAGGGGGGAGCACCGCCGCCATGCCCGATACGATCATCAAGAGCGCGGCCGATACCGCCGGTCTCGCCATCTCCTACGACGACGTGGCCGGGGCGGCGGAGCGGATCGCCGGCGTCGCCCACCGCACGCCGGTGCTGACCAGCCGCACCGCCGACACGCTGACCGGCGGCGAGCTGCTGTTCAAGTGCGAGAATTTCCAGCGCACCGGCGCCTTCAAGATCCGCGGCGCCTACAACGCCATCGCCCGCTTCACCCCTGTCCAGCGCGCGGTCGGCGTCGTCGCCTATTCGTCCGGCAACCACGCCCAGGCCATCGCGCTGGCGGCGTCGATGCTGCGGGTGAAGGCGACCATCGTCATGCCGCAGGACGCCCCGGCGTCCAAGCTGGCGGCCACCCGCGGCTATGGCGCCGACGTGGTGCTCTACGACCGCTATGCCGAGCCGCCCGACGCCGCCGTCGCCCGCGTTCTGGAGGATCGCGGCGGCATCTTCATCCCACCCTTCGACCACCCGCACGTGATGGCCGGCCAGGGCACCGTCGCCAAGGAGCTGATCGAGGAGGTTCTGGCGGGCGGCGTCCAGGGCGGTGGGGCACCGCTGGACCTGCTGGTGGTGCCGACCAGCGGCGGCGGGCTGCTGGCCGGCTGCGCGGTGGCGGCGAAGACGCTGAACCCCGGCTGCCGTGTGATCGGCATCGAGCCGGAGGCCGGCAACGACGCCCAGCAGAGCCTGCGCAGCGGCAGCATCGTCCGCATCGAACCGCCGAAGACCATCGCCGACGGCGCCCAGAGCCGGAATGTCGGCCAGCTGACCTTCACGGTGATGCAGCGGCTGGTCGACGACATCGACACCGTCACTGACGACCAGCTGGTCGATGCCATGCGCTTCTTCGCCAGCCGGATGAAGATGCTGGTCGAGCCGACCGGCTGCCTCGCCGCCGCCGCGGTGCTGTCCGGCAAGATCGACGTGCGCGGCAAGCGCGTCGGCATCGTCGTCACCGGCGGCAACGTCGACCTCGGCCGCTTCGCCTCGCTGGTTGCGGGCTGAAGAGGCTTTTGCGTTGCCAGAATCCCCCCTCTCCCCCCGGGGAGAGGGGATCCGATTACCCCAAGACGTAAGGGATCCATCCCATGACCGGGAAAGCCATGCGCCTGCCCATTTATCAGGTCGATGCCTTCACCGACCGCGTCTTCGCCGGCAACCCGGCGGCGGTCGTGCCGCTGGAATCCTGGCTGCCCGATGCGCAGCTGCTGGCCATCGCGGCGGAGAACAATCTGGCGGAGACCGCCTTCTTCATCCGTAATGGCGAAGGGGGCGGCGAGGAGTTCGAACTGCGCTGGTTCACCCCGGCGGTGGAGGTCGATCTGTGCGGCCATGCCACGCTGGCGACCGCCTTCGTCATCTCCACCATCCTGGAACCGGGCCGCGAGCGCATGGACTTCGCCACCCGGCAGGCCGGCACGCTGACCGTCACCCGCGACGGCGACCGCTACACGCTGGATTTCCCCAACCGCCCGGCCAAGCCGGCGGAGCGTGTCGATCCCAACCTGCTGGCGGCGCTGGGCGGCCCGGCGCCGGCCGCGGTGTTGAGCGGGCGCGACTATCTGGTGGTCTACGAGTCGGCCGACGCGGTGCGGGCGCTGGCGCCGGACATGGCGCTGCTGGCGAAGCTGGACCTGTTCGCGGTCTGCGTCACGGCACCGGGGGAGGGCGGGGTCGATTTCGTGTCGCGGCTGTTCGCCCCGGCCCAGGGCATCCCGGAGGATCCGGTCACCGGCTCCACCCACTGCATGCTGACCCCCTATTGGGCGGAGCGGCTGGGCAAGACGGTGCTGACGGCGCGTCAGGTCTCGGCCCGCGGCGGCGACCTGCTGTGCGAACTGGCCGGCGACCGGGTGAAGATCGGCGGGCAGGCGGTGCTGTATCTCGAAGGCTCGATCCTGGTGTGATGGAGGCCGGCGATGGCTGAGGACACGGTCCTTTTGTTCTCCTACGGCACCCTGCAGCAGGAGAATGTGCAGATGGCGTCCTTCGGCCGGCTGCTGGCCGGGCGGCCGGACGCCATGCCGGGATACCGCCGCGACATGCTAGAGATCACCGATCCGGAGGTGATCCGCACCAGCGGCAAGCGCTTCCACCCGGTGGTGAGCGAAAGCGGCGATCCGGCCGACGAGGTCGCCGGCACCCTGTTCGAGATTACCGCGGAAGAACTGGCCGCTGCCGATTCGTACGAGGTCGCGGATTACAGGCGGGTCATGGTCCGGCTGAAGTCGGGGGCGGAGGCCTGGGTCTACGTCAAGGCGTGAGGGGAGGGAGGCGCGCCTTACGCCTCCGTCTCCATCTTCTGTTCGATCGCGGCGGCCTTGATCGCCTTCTGCAGCTTCTCGAAGGCGCGGACCTCGATCTGGCGGACGCGCTCGCGGCTGATGCCGTATTTCTGCGACAGGTCCTCCAGCGTCGTCGGCGCCTCGCGCAGGCGGCGTTCGGTCAGGATGTCGCGTTCGCGGTCGTTCAGCGCGGTCATGGCGTTCGCCAGCAGCTTGCGGCGCTTGCCCAGTTCCTCGCGGTCGGCCAGCGTGATTTCCTGGCTGGCGGTCTCGTCGACCAGGAAATCCTGCCATTCGCCCTCGCTCTCCGCCCGCAGGGGGGCGTTCAGCGAATGGTCGGGGCTGGCCAGCCGCCGGTTCATGTTGACGACGTCCTGTTCCGGCACGTCCAGCTTGGTGGCGATGGCCTGGACCTGTTCGGGCGACAGGTCGCCCTCCTCGATCGCCTGCATCTGGCCCTTCAGCCGGCGCAGGTTGAAGAACAGCTTCTTCTGGGCCGCCGTCGTGCCCATCTTCACCAGCGACCAGCTGTGCAGGATGTATTCCTGGATCGCCGCGCGAATCCACCACATGGCGTAGGTCGCCAGCCGGAAGCCGCGGTCGGGATCGAAGCGCTTCACCGCCTGCATCATGCCGACATTGCCTTCGGAGATCAGCTCCGACAAGGGCAGGCCGTAGCCGCGGTAGCCCATGGCGATCTTGGCCACCAGACGCAGATGGCTGGTGACGAGCTGATGGGCGGCGCCGGAATCCTCATGCTGCTGCCAGCTTTTGGCCAGCATGTATTCCCGCTCCGGTTCCAGCATCGGGAACTTGCGGATCTCCTGGAGATAGCGGGACAGATTGCTCTCGGACCCGATGGCCGGAAGATTGGATGCCGTCGCCATGACCAAACCCCTCTCCTGACGGCCGGTATACCCATGAGAAGGAATTCATGGGCATGCGGCCATTCTTCAGCGCGGGTTCCAAAGGCCCCTCGCAATGAGCGGGCGGCGGAACCTCGCCATTGACCGGGAGTCTATCCAAGAAAGATTTCCCGGTGTACCGTTTTAAAGCGACTCCAAGGTGACAATTAGTTCATGAATATCCGCCGGAATTGGGGAGCGGAATGCCACAATTTCGCCACTGACCGGATGACGGAAGGTCAGCGCCGCGGCATGCAGCGCCTGTCGCGGAAACCCAACAAGGGTGCCGCGGACCGGTTCCGGAAGTTGCGAGGCGAACTTGCCCCCCGGCCGCCCCGACCGGCCGCGGCCATAGAGCGGATCGCCGACCAGCGGATGGCCGATGTGGGTCAGGTGGACGCGGATCTGGTGGGTGCGCCCGGTCTCCAGCACGCATTCGACCAGCGAGGCGGCCATGCCGAAGCTCTTCACCACGCGGTATTTGGTGGCAGCCGGTTTGCCGCCGCCGGTCACCACCGCCATCTTCTTGCGGTCGGCGCTGCTGCGGCCGATGTTGCCCTCGATCCGGCCCTGTCGCGGATTCGGCACGCCCCAGACCAGCGCCAGATAGGTGCGGCTGAGCGTGCGGTCGGAAAACTGTTCCGACAGGCCGTGATGGGCGCGGTCGTTCTTGGCGACCACCATCAGGCCGCTGGTGTCCTTGTCCAGCCGGTGGACGATGCCCGGCCGCTTCACCCCGCCGATGCCGGACAGGCTGTCGCCGCAATGGGCCAGCAGGGCGTTGACCAGCGTGCCGTCCGGATTGCCGGCGGCGGGATGCACCACCAGACCGGCGGGCTTGTCGATCACCAGCACGTCGGCGTCCTCGTACACCACGTCGATCGGGATGTCCTGCGCCACCGGTTCGGCGGCCTCCGCCCCCGGCACCTCGACCTCGAAGCGCTGGCCGGGTTTGACCCTCAGGGACGGGTCCGTTATCGTCCGGCCGTCGCCGCGCACGCAGCCCTGTTCCAGCAGGGCCTGGACGCGCGACCGCGACAGGTCCGGCAGGCCCGCCGCCAACGCCTTGTCCAGCCGCTGGCCCGCCGCCTCGTCGGGGATCGTGTAGGCGAGGGCGCGGGCAGTGGCGTAGGCGGGGGGGCCGGCGTCGTCGTCCGCATCGAGGAAATCGTCGGACAGGTCTTCGGAGTTATCGGCGGCCATCGGCTTTGCGTATCGCGTCCTGTTTCAATCGTCCGGGAGTGGACCCCAAACCGTGCAGATCCTCAAGGCACTCGTCGTCATCATGGGCGTTCTGATCATCGCCGGCTTCACTTATCTTGGGGTGGAGCTGTACAAGCGGATGTCGGACCCCAACCGCGCCTCCCTGACCGGGCCCTCCACCACGACCACCGTGATCGACCGCCCGGCCGAGGTGACGCTGGACGTCCCGGCCGGCGCCCGCATCGGCGAGATGCTGGCGGTCGGCAACCGCGTGCTGTTCAAGGTGACCCTGCCGCAGGGTCCGGACCGCCTCTATCTGATCGACCCGCGCACCGGCGCCGTCACCGCGACGGTCACCGCCGGCCCCGCAGGCGGCAAAGCCGCTCCGTAACAGACAGGTCTCGCGATCATGCATGATTTCCGCAGCGACAACGTCGCCGGTGCCGCCCCGCAGGTGATGACGGCGCTGGCGGCCGCGTCCGCCGGCACCGCCTCCCCCTATGGCAACGATCCCTGGACCGCGCGGGTGACCGAGCGGCTGTGCGCGATCTTCGAGACGGAGGTGGCGGTCTTTCCCGTCGCCACCGGCACGGCGGCCAACTCGCTGGCGCTGTCGGCGCTGGTGCCGCCCTATGGCGCGGTGCTGTGCCATGACGAGGCGCACATCAGCATCGACGAATGCGGCGCCCCGGAGTTCTTCACCGGCGGCGCCAAGCTGGTGCCGCTGGCCGGCGAGCATGGCAAGCTGACTCCCGACAGCGTGTCGCGCCACATCGCCAAGGCAGGCGTCGGCGTCGTCCATCGTGTCCAGCCCGCCGCCCTCAGCCTGACGCAGGCGACGGAGGCCGGCACCGTCTATACCCCGGCGGAGGTCGAGGCGCTGGTCGAGACCGCCCATTCCAACGGCATGGCCGTTCACATGGACGGCGCCCGCTTCGCCAACGCCATCGCCCGGCTGGGCTGCACGCCCGCCGACGTGACGTGGCGCGCCGGGGTCGACGTGCTGACGCTGGGCGGCACCAAGGGCGGCTGTCTCGCCGCCGAGGCGGTGGTGTTCTTCAACCCGGCGATGGCCGAGGATTTCGGCTTCGGCCGCAAGCGCGGCGGCCATCTGGTGTCGAAGATGCGCTTCCTGTCGGCGCAGCTGGACGCCTGGCTGGACGACGGACTGTGGCTGCGCCTGGCCGCGCACGCCAACGCCATGGCCGACCGTCTGGCCGCCGGGCTGACCCTGCTGCCCGGCGTCGAGCTGGCCCACCCGGTGGAGGCCAACGAGCTGTTCGTCCGCCTGCCTGACGCTTATGCCGAGGCGCTGGAAGGGGCCGGTTACGGCTTCTACCGCTGGGACGATGGCACGGCGCGCTTCGTGACGGCGTTCGACACGCCGGCGGCGGCGGTTGACGGGTTGCTGGATATTTTGCGCCGATTCCAAGAAAAGGCTTGATCGGCGGGGCGGGCTTGGTTAGAAACCCGCCCACGCCGATGACGTCCCCATCGTCTAGAGGCCTAGGACACCGCCCTCTCACGGCGGTAACAGGGGTTCGACTCCCCTTGGGGACGCCAACCTTCCAAGGTTGGGTCGCGCGGCCGGTGGCAGCCTCCACCGCCGCGAGCCACGCATCGGGACCAGACGTCCCCTTCGTCTAGAGGCCTAGGACACCGCCCTCTCACGGCGGTAACAGGGGTTCGAATCCCCTAGGGGACGCCATCCACGCGCTGGATGCGTTATTGAGCGCAGGCTTGAAGGTACAACGTCCCCGTCGTCTAGAGGCCTAGGACACCGCCCTTTCACGGCGGCGACACGGGTTCGACTCCCGTCGGGGACGCCACTTCATCTGGATTTACTTCGGAATGCTTATGCCTCGCGATTTCGCGGGGCTTTTTTATTTGTCGCTCCACAGTCATCGCGTTCAAACCCACACCCGGTAAAGCCAGAACGCCTCGTCTTCCACAAACCGCCGGGCAAAGTCCGTCGGCGAGAAGCCGGTGACGTGCTTGGCGGCGCGGCACATGTGGGCCTGATCGGCGAAGCCCTCCTCCTGGGCCAGGGCGGCCCAGTCCAGCGGCAGGCCGGCCTCGTGGCGCTCGCGGGCGGTGAAGAAGACGCCTTCGGTCCGCACCAAGGTCTGCCAGTGCCGCAGCGACCGGCCGCTGTGCGCCATGATGCGGCGTTCGACCTGACGGGGACCGTGGGTGCGCCGCCACTGGTGGGCCTGCCACGCAAGGCGCTCGACCCAATGGCGGCCGAAGCGGCGCAGGGCGGCGGCCGGCGACTGCTGCCCCTGAACCGCCTGCCAGCGCGTCGCCAGATGGCTTTCCAGCGCCGACAGGGTGGCCGCGTCGCTGTCGGCGTCGGTCAGGGCGTCCAGCAACGGATGGAGGCTGGCGTCCAGCAGGTCGCGGGCATCGACGAAGCGGTCGTGCAGGGCTGCCGGATCGATGCCGAACAGGGGGCGGGCGACATCGGCGGGGAAGCACAGCATTCCGGCGCGGCCGGTCGTCGGCGACCAGCTGACAATCGGGCGCGACTGGCTGCCGGACAGCAGGACCGCCGCTCCGAACGGGCGCCAGCGCGGGGTCCCGGCCGTGCGCTCGACAAGGCCGGACTCCATGCCGCGGAACCAGGACAGGCAGAGCAGCGGCGAGGCCGGGAAATGCGACAGCCGTTGGCGATCGTCCAACACCTGCCCGCGCGTGTCCCGGCAGACGATCGCCGTCGCCGCTCCCTGTAACGATGGCGGTGCCGGATACAGCCTTGCGCGGTCGGACCCTGGCGAAACGCGGGGCGCGCGGGCCAGCGGATCGGGGCAGCCGACGCCCGGCGGCGCCGGTGATGGCTGTAATGACGACAGCGAAATCATGACGGGATCATACCCGCAAGGGGCCGGGAACGTCGATGACGGTTGCGTTCAATACGACCGGCTCGCCTGCGTGGAGACTGGCGGGCATGAACACGCAATCGCCCACCACCTGCCCGTTCCACGGGGATGCGCTGTCCCCCGTGCCGGCCTCACATCATCCCGAACCCCCGTCCTTGAAAGGCTGGCCGCCGGGGCCGCCGTCGCGCCTGACCGGCTGGAGCCATCTGGCGCGGATGGCCCGCGACCTGCCGGCGGCGCTGGAGGCTTGGCATCGCGATCATGGCGATCTGGTGCATCTGCGCATCTGGCCGGAGCATCAGGTCATCGTCGTCCACCCGGACCTGGCGCGCGAGTTGCTGGTCACCCACCATGACGCGCTGATCCGCTGGGAACGCGGCACCGCCGTGTTCAGCCGCCTGCAGGGCCGCAGCCTGTTCGTCGCCGAAGGGGAGGAGTGGCGCGTCCGGCGGCAGTCCCTGCAACCGGCCTTCCAGCACCGGGCGGTGCAGGGCTTCGTCCCCGCCATCGCCGGGGCGGCCGGGCGGATGCTGGCCGGCTGGCCGGCGGATGGCGGGATTTGCGAGGTCGGCAGCGGCTTCACCGCGCTCGCCATGGACGTGATCGTCCGCATGCTGTTCTCCACTCCGTTGGGCGGGGATGCCCGCATGGCGGAGGAGGCGGTGGAGATTCTCCTGCGCGCCGCCAATGCGGAGCTGTACTGGCCGGCGGGCTGGCCGGACTGGGTGCCCTGGAAACGGGCCAAGCGCCGTGCCCTGGCGACTCTGCGCGGGCTGATCGACCGCCATCTGCGGGCGCGGCTGGACCTTTCGCCCGACGACTGGCCGGACGATCTGCTGACCCGCCTGCTGCAGGCGCACCGGGACGAAAGGGCGGGGTGGCGCCTGGACGGGGTGCGCGACGAGTGCATGACGATCTTCCTGGCCGGCCACGAGACCACGGCGGCCACGCTGATCTGGTGGGCGTGGTGCATGGCCGCGAACCCGCTGGCGCAGGACACGGCGCGGGAGGAGGTTCGGCGGGTGCTGAATGGGCAGGAACCGACGGCCGGCCGGCTGGCGGAGTTGCCCTACCTAAGGCAGACGATCCAGGAAACCATGCGCCTCTACCCGGCGGCGCCGGTGCTCAGCACCCGCCGCTCCACCCGGCCGATCAGCCTGGGCGGCTGGCGGTTCCCGGCCCGGACGCTGTTCCTGCTGCCGGTGCAGGCGATGCAGCACGACGCGCGCTGGTTCCCCGAACCGCTGGCCTTCCGGCCGGAGCGCTTCGCGCCCGGCGCACCCCCCATCCCGCGCGGCGCCCACATGCCGTTCGGGGCGGGGCCGCGCGTGTGCCTGGGGCAGCATCTGGCGATGACCGAACTGACGGTGATCGCGGCCATGCTGCTGCAATGCTTCGCCCTTTCGGTCCCTGCCGGCGTGGCGCCGCCGCGGCCGGTCATGCGGCTGTCGCTGCGGCCGGACAAGCCGCTGCGCCTGCAGCTGTCGCCCGTGACCGGCGGGTGAGCGGTCAGGGCAGGGGGTCGGTCTGGTACAGCGTCACCCTGATCCCCCCATTCGACACCGACACGCCGCCTTCCTCGAACGGCAGTTCCGTCGCCTTCGCCAGCGCGGCTTCGTTGGTGATGATGCCCACGCGCCAGCCTGCAAACCGCGTCTTCAGCGTCTGGCCCATGGCGTGGTAGAGCGGGATGAGGGACTTGCCCTCGCCGATGCGGGCGCCGTAGGGCGGGTTGACGATGACGAGGCCGGGGGGACCCTCCGGCGGGGTCAGGTCGCTGATGGCGTGGTGGGTGAACTCGGTCCAGGCGGAGACGCCGGCACGCTCGGCGTTGGCGCGGCTCATGGCGACGGCGCCGGCATCGCGGTCGCTGCCGTAGAAGCGCACCGTGGGCGCGGTGGGCGTGCCGCCGGCGCGCAGGCTCTGCCACAGGGTGGGGTCGAAATTGGCGAGCTGTTCGAAGGAGAAATGACGGGAACGGCCGGGCTTCAGGCCGGCGGCGATCTCGGCGGCCTCGATGACGAAGGTGCCGGAACCGCACATCGGGTCCACCACCGGCTCGCGGCCATCATAGCCGCACTGGCGCAGGAACAGCGCGGCCAGGGTCTCGCGCATCGGCGCCTTGTTGACCGCTTCCTTGTGGCCGCGCTTGTGCAGCGACTCGCCGGAGCTGTCGACGCTGACGGTGCACAGGTCGTCGTCGATGCGCGCCTTGATCTGGATGGCGGTCTGGACGGCGCGGGTGTCCTCCGCCTCCGCCTCCATATCCTTGGCGGGCTTCTTGCCGGTGGGCTTGGGGGCGGCCTTGACGATGGGGGCGCCGAGTTCCTCGGCGATGGCGCGCTCGATGCGCTGGGCGGCGGCGCCGGCATGGTAGATGCGCGAGGCCTTGCAGGACGCCTCGACCCGCACCGGAACGTCGGCGCGCAGGATCTCGGCCCAGGGAACCCGGCGGGCGCGCTTGTCCAGCTGCGCCAGATGCAGGGCGCGGAAGCTGGCGATGCGCGCCAGCACGCGGGTGGCGCCGCGCAGCTCCAGATTGGCCCGCCAGACCTCCGGCCAGCCGCCGCTGACCGTCACCCCGCCCTTCACGGCGGTGGGGTTGGCGAAGCCGCGGTCGCGCGCCTCGGCGCACAGCACGGATTCCAGGCCGGGGGCGGCCACCAGGAAAATCTCGAAGGGCTGCGCGGCGGCGGTCTTGTCTTGGTCGGTGTTCATCCCGCCTACATAGCCCGAAGGCCGGCCGTCTACGACAGGATTCTCGCAAATCCCAGGAGGCGCGGCCGACCCGGCAATTGACGGCGGGCCGCAGCCCCCTATGATCGGATTGGAACACGAACAATCAAGCCGGCTTTCGATTCCGAACACGGAATCGGCCGGCCAGCAGGGAGACCGCGCGTAATGACCGCAATCGACACCACCAATTGGCCCGCCGACCTGCTGGCCCGGGAGTTCCGGGACAAACGGGTGCTGGTCACCGGCAGCAGCCGCGGCATCGGTGCCGCGGTGGCGGCGGCCTTCGCCCAGCTCGGCGCCCGCGTCGCCATCCATGGCCGTGACCGGGCGGCGGTGGACGCCGTGGCGGCGGCGATGGGCAACGGCGTGGTCGGGCTGGCCGGCGATTTCGCCGACAAGGGCCAGGCCCGCGCGGTGGTGGAACAGGCGGTGGATCGGCTGGGCGGGCTGGACGTGCTGATCAACAATGCCGGCACCATGCTGGGCCGGGTGGCGCTGGCCGACATCGACGACGGGTTCCTGCAACAGCAGTTCGACCTGAACGCCGCTTCGGCGGTCGTCGCCAGCCGAAGCGCCCTGCCGGCGCTGATCGCGGCGAAGGGGGCCATCGTCAACACCGGCTCCATCTCCGGACGCACCGGCGGCAGCGCCGGCTCGTCGCTCTACAGCGCCGCCAAGGCGTTCCAGGCCAGCCTCGCCCGCTCGCTGGCGACGGAGCTGGCGCCGCACGGCATCCGTGTCAACGCGGTGTCGCCCGGCACCATCGACACCGATTTCCATCAGCGCTACTCGACCGCGGACAAACTGTCGCAGACCGCGGCGCGCATCCCGCTGAAACGGCTGGGCACGGCCGAGGATTGCGTCGGCGCCTACCTGTTCCTCGCCTCCAACCGGCTGGCCGGCTACATCACCGGCCAAACGATCGAGGTAAATGGCGGTCAGTTCTATAACTAAAGGGTAGTTTTTCGCAATTGCGAAGGTCAAGCTTTGGCAAAATGCAAAGCGGTCTCAACGATCTTGGCGAATTGCGAATGGTTGAGGATCGCTGTCTATTGGAAAGAGGGTGATTTCACAGGGCAGAAAAACACCGCGGCGTTAATGGTCCTTTGGCATTGTTCTTGTAGGGTACCTCGTTGACAACCGATCACCCGAAAGATCGGAAACTTGCCAGCAGCCGGGTCAGAGACGAGGTCCCCAGCCATGAACGCCACCCACCCAGGCCGGCAGTCCGCCGCCCAACCGACCAAAGCCGGCCCCTTCGCCAACCTGCGCACGGCGACCAAGATCTATACCGGCTTCGGCGTGACGCTTGCGCTGCTGGTCGGCTTGGGGGCGGTGTCCTGGTCGGGCTTGCGATCCAGCGACGACGCGCTCCGCCGCTATGCCGGGCAGTCGCATGTCGCCATGGCGGTGGCGGAGGCGGACACCAACATGGCCGACGCCCTGGGGGCGGCGGAGGAGTTCGTGTCCAGCGGCTCCGCCGCGGTGGCCGACCGCTTCCGCGCCGACGTGGACAAGTTCGCCAGGAAGCTGGACGCCGCCACCGCGCGCATGACCAGCGCGACCGACCGTCAGGCGGCGCAGGAGATCGCCAGCCTGCAGAAGACGCTGACCGGCGGCTTCGACCAGCTGGTCGCCGCGCGGACGGAGCGCGACTCCATCGTCGCGTCGGTGGTGAACAAGCTGGGCGCCGACATCCGCCGCACGCTGAGCGAGACCGTCAAGGCGGAGAAGGATCTGGGCGATCTCGACCGCACGGTGAAGGCCGCCGACGTCAGCGAGCAGTATCTGCTGGTCCGCGTGCTGGTCGCCCGCTTCGTGGCGGAGACGCAGGCCGAGGATCTGGCGCGCATCCGCAAGGATCTGGCCGATGTGACCGCCAAGGCCACGGCGCTGCGAGACGCCATGGCGGACGGGCCGGTCAAGGCCAAGCTGTCGGACGCGGTCGCCAAGCTTCCGGCCTATGGCGCCGGCATCGACCGCATCGCCAGCTTGAGCGACCAGCTGAAGTCGCTGAACAATGAGACGCTGGGCAAGGCGGGCAAGGAGATCGGCGACAAGATCGGGCTGATCCGCTCCCACTCCGCCGATTTCCTGTCTCAGCTGGAGAGCAGCGCCGCCGCCGAGGTGGCGGCGGCCGAGGGCCGCGGCACCATGGTGACGGTCGCCGCCCTGCTGATCGGCCTGCTGCTGGCCTGGGCGATTTCGCGGGCGATCACCAGGCCGCTCGGCAACATCACGCGGGCGATGGGCCGTCTGGCCGAAGGCGACCTGAGCGTCGCCGTCACCGACGACGCGCGCCGGGACGAGATCGGCGCGCTGGCCCGCGCGCTCCAGGTCTTCAAGACCAACGCCTATGAGATGGAGCGGATGCGCAAGGCGCAGGAGGAGAGCGAGCGGCAGGCCGCCGCCCAGCGCCGCCAGACCATGATGCAGATGGCCGACACCTTCGAGAGCACGGTGAAGGGCATCGTCGACACCGTCGCCCACGCCGCCACCGGCATGCGCGATGCGGCGACGGAGCTGACCGCCACCGCGCAGGAGGCGAGCGAGCGGTCGCTGCTGGTCGCCTCGGCCTCCGAACAGGCCTCGGCCAACGTGCAGACCGTCGCCACCGCGACGGAGGAGCTGTCGGCCTCCATCTCCGAGATCGGCCAGCAGGTGGAGAACTCCACCCGCATCGCCACCCAGGCGGTGGCCGACGCCGACGGCGCCGACCGCACCATGCGCGATCTGGTCTCCGCCGCCGAGCAGATCGGTGCGGTGGTGGAACTGATCAGCGGCATCGCCGCGCAGACCAACCTGCTGGCGCTGAACGCCACCATCGAGGCGGCGCGCGCCGGAGAGGCCGGCAAGGGCTTCGCCGTCGTGGCGAGCGAGGTGAAGGCGCTGGCCAGCCAGACCGCGCGCGCCACCGACGAGATCCAGGCCAAGGTGCAGGAGATTCAGCAGACCACCGGCGGCGCCCAGAAGGCCATCGGCAGCATCGGCAAGACCATCGGCCATATGAGCGAGATCACCACCGCCATCGCCGCGGCCATCGAGGAACAGGCCGCCGCCACCCGCGAGATCGCCTCCAGCGTCACCCAGGCGGCGCAGGGCACCGAGGAGGTGTCGAGCAACATCGCCGGCGTCAGCACCGCCGTCCACGAGACCGGCGACGCCGCCGGCCGCGTCCACGGCACCTCGCAGGAACTGGCGGTCGAGGCCGAGCGGCTGCGCAAGGAGGTGGGGACCTTTATCGCGACGGTGCGGGCGGCGTAGGGGGGAGTGCGCTATCCCCCTCTCCCCCCCGGGGAGAGGGTCGGGGTGAGGGGGATGCACAGCGTCGATTTGGTGGGGAACGGGAACTACGCGATGCTTGAAGATCCTCGCCGCGCGACCCCCTCACCCTAACCCTCTCCCCGGGGGGGAGAGGGGATTTGTTGACGCACCCAGGCCACCAGCGACGGCAGCGGCATCGCGCCGGCGGTGCGGGCGATTTCCCGGCCGTGGTGGACCAGGACCAGCGACGGGATGCTGCGGATGCCGAAGCGGCCGGCGAGGTCGGGAGAGGCCTCGGTGTCGATCTTGGCGAGGCGGACCCGGGGTTCCAGCTGGGCCGCGGCCTGGGCGAAGACGGGGGCCATCATGCGGCAGGGGCCGCACCACTCGGCCCAGAAGTCGATCAGCAGCGGCAGGTCGCTCTTCTCGGCATGGGCGGCGAAGCGGCGGGCGTCGAGCGCCACCGGCTTTCCTTCGAACAGGGCGTTGCCGCAACGGCCGCACTTGCCGCCGCCCAGACGGGCCGGAGGCACGCGGTTCAGCGTGTCGCAATGCGGGCAGGCGATGTGCAGGCTGTCGGCGGCCAAAGAATCGGGGCCTGTGGACGAACCGGGGCCTGTGGAAGAATGGGCGGTGGGCGGCATGGCGGGGCTCCTTCCCCTGGCAGCTTGTCCACCGTCGATGTATGGGGGCGGAGCCGCCCGCTCAAGATGGGCGGGCCTACTCCTGCCGGCCCATCAGGCCTTCCAGCTTTGCGAAATCCACATATTGCGCCGGCCGGTCCTTCAACAGGTCCGGGGTCGCCTGGGCATTCTCCCGCGCGCATTCGGCGACGTAGCGGGCCAAGAGGTCGCGCATGACCTCGGCCAGAGGCGTCTGCCGCTGACGTGCGTAATTCTTGGCGACATCTTTGATTCGGCGATCAACGCGCAAAGAGATCGTCGCCTTCTTTGGATGAAACGGATCTCCGATCATGACGATCCCCCACCAATCTTGCTGATCCACGTTATTTGGATATGCCGGATCGGTGGTGGATACAAGGATCCATGGGAAGGCGGGCGATAAAACTTGGGGATGATAACTTGTGAATTTGTGTGGATAAAATCTCATCCGGTTTTCTTCTCCACAGAATCTGTGGATAGATGTGTGCGCAATCTCCGAACAGAATCATCCGCACCCTTCCGGCCGGCCCATCCGGCCTGTGGATGAGTGGGTTTGCCTATTTTTTAGGCGTCTTGAGCGCTCTCTCCGGTCCCGGCCCGCCGACCAGCCGCAGCCGGCCGGCCGGCGACAGGTCGGGCAGGATGGACAGCACGGTTTCCTCGGTCAGTTCGCCGATCTGGCGGCGCTTGGCGCGGGCGGCGGAGGTCGCGGCGCGCAGGGAGTCGAAATCCACAGGCTCGGCCTGCAACAGGGCGCGCACCCGCTGCCCGGCCTCGCGGTAGTCCTGGGACAGTGCGTCGTAACGCGGGCGCAGCGGCTCGAAGGCCGCGCGCAGGACGGCGGCGTCGGCGTCGGACAGGTCGGCGGCCACATGCTCGACGAAGCGGTCGGGCATCGGCCGGTAGGGCGGGGGCGGCGGGTTGCGGATGGTGGCGACCAGCATGGCGCCGAGGAACAGGTTCAGCGCCAGCGACGCCAGGGCCAGCGTCCGCAGGCTGATCCGCTGCCCCAACCACCGGCGGAGCCTGGTCAGGACGGACGGCTGGGGGCGATGGGTGGCGGCGGTACCGCTCATCGGGAGTCTCCGTCGAACAGGGTGACGACCTCGTCGTTCAGCAGGGCCAGTTCCTGGCTGCGCGGCGCGGTGGGGGCGGGGCCGGTGAGCTGGCCGCTCAGCCAGCCTCCGGTCAGCCAGCCGAGCGCGAGCAGGGCGGCGCAGAAGCCGGCCACCGTCCGCCGCGGCATCCGGCCGAGCAGAAGCATGACGAGGCTGTCCTGCGGGGATCGCCGCGCCGCCTTGCCGACGGCGGCCAGCAGGCGGTCGACGCGGGCGTCCTCCACCGGCGGGGCGGGGGCGGCGAGCAGGCGGTCGAAGGACTGAGCGTCCTCCAGCGCCGTGCGCAGGGCGGGGGAGCGGGCGAGCGCGGCGCCGGCCGCGGCGCGCAGTTCGGGCGGCCAGCGCTCCGGCGAGGCGCCGTAATCGTCCAGGTGGCGGAGGAAGTCTTCGTCGGTCATGGCATCCTCCCTCACAGGATCTCGGAGGTGGTGAGCGCGGTCTTCAGCGCGGCGCGGGCGCGGGCCAGCAGCGAGGCGAAGGCGCTCTCGCTCATGGTCAGGACCTCGGCGGCCTGCCGCAGGCTGAGCCCCTCCTGGTGGAACAGCACGACGGCGGCGCGTTGGCGGTCGGGCAAGGCGGCCAGAGCCCGGTTGACCCGCTCGGCGGTCTGGCGCTCGGCGATGCGGGCCAGCGCGTCGGGCGATTCGTCGGGCGGATCGCCGGCCTCCTCCAGCGGCGACCAGCCGGGGCGGCGGCCACGATCGATGGCGAGGTTCATGACGATGCGGTAGAGCCATGTGGTGAAGGCGGCGCGCGCCGCGTCCCAGCGGCCGGCATGCTGCCAGACCCGCAGGAAGGCCTCCTGCGCGATCTCGTCGGCGTCGGACGGGTTGCCGGTCATCCGCTGGGCCAGCGCCACGGCGCGGCGCATGTGGCGGGCGGCCAGCCGGTCGAAGGCGGCGGCGTCGCCACCGGCCACGCGCTCCATCAACCCGTCGTCGCTGTCGGTGTCGTCGGCCACCGGGGCTCCGCTCATGCCGTGGGCGAGAACTATGCCCAACAGGGCGGAGGGGCGCCAGCGCAGCGCGAAGTGAAGAGAGGGGGCCGCACCCATCCGCCGCCCCCTATTCCGCCGGGGCGGCGATGGCGGCGCGGCGGGTGCGCCGCAGGGCCAGCCGCTCCAGGGTCAGATAGACCACCGGCGTGGTGTAGAGCGTCAGCATCTGGCTGACCAGAAGGCCGCCGATGATGGCGATGCCGAGCGGGCGGCGGATCTCGCCGCCGGTGCCGTAATCGAAGGCCAGGGGAACGGCGCCCAGCAGCGCGGCCATCGTCGTCATCATGATCGGGCGGAAGCGGACCAGTCCGGCCTCGCGGATCGCTTCCAAGGGCGACAGGCCGCGTTCCCGCTCCGCCTCCAGGGCGAAGTCGATCATCATGATGGCGTTCTTCTTGACGATGCCGATCAGCAGGATGATGCCGATCAGAGCCACGATCGACAGGTCGTAGCCGGTCAGGATCAGCGCGATCAGCGCCCCCAGCCCGGCCGACGGCAGGGTCGACAGAATGGTCAGCGGGTGGATCAGGCTTTCGTAGAGCACCCCCAGGACGATGTAGATGGTGATCAGCGCCGCCAGGATCAGCAGCGGCTGGCTGGACGAGGATTGCTGGAAGGCCCGCGCGTCGCCCTGGAAGCCGGCGCGGATGCTGGCGGGCATGCCGATGTCCTCCGCCGCGCGCTGGATCAGTTCGGTCGCCTGGGACAGCGAGACGCCGGGGGCGAGGTCGAAGGTCAGGTTGGCGACCGGGAAGCCGCTCTGGTGCTGGATGCTGGCGGCCTGATTGCCGATGACGACGCGCGACACCGCCGACAGGGGAACCATGCCGCTGCGGCCCGACACATAGATGCGCTTGAGGTCGTCGGGGCCGAGCGCCTCGGATGGCGCGACCTCCAGCACCACCTTGTGCTGGTTCTGCGCCAGATACATGGTCGAGACCTGCCGCTGGCCGAAGGCGTCGTAGAGCGTCGCCTCCAAAGCGCTCAACGACACGCCCAGGCGGGTTGCGGCGTCGCGGTCGACGATGACATTGGCCTGGATGCCGCCGTTCTGGCGGTCGTTGGCGACGTCGACCAGTTCCGGCAGGGTGCGCATCTTCTCCACCAGCTTGGGCGCCCATTCGTTCAGCGCGCCGATGTCGGCGTCCTGCAGGCTGTAGCGGTACTGGCTGCGCCCCTGGAAGCCGCCGACGCGGATGTCCTGCACCGGCATCAGGTAAAGCTGCACCCCCGGCACCCGGCCGGCGCGCTGGCGCAGCCGCTGGGTGACGGTCTGGAGATCGTCACGCCCCGCCTTCGGCTTCAGGCCGATGAAGATCTGGCCGGAATAGGTGCCGCCCGGACCGCCGCCGCCGATGGTTCCGCCGACGCTGTCCACCGCCGGGTCGCCGGCCACCGCGTCCTGCAAGGCGCGCTGGCGCGTCACCATCGCCTTGAAGGAGATGTCGGGCGGCGGATCGCTGAAGCCGATCAGCAGGCCGGTGTCCTGCTGCGGCACGAAGCCCTTCGGCACCTGCCCGTAGAGCCAGACGCTGACGCCGACGATGGCGAAGGTCGCCGCCAGCATGGTGCGGCGGTGGGCCAGAACCCAGTCCAGCCCGGCGGCATAGAGGCCGAACAGGCGGTCGCCGATCCAGGCGAGCGCACGGGCAAGGCGGCCGGGAGGGCCGCGCTCCGCCTCCGGCGCCAGCAGATGGGCGCACATCATCGGGGTCAGGGTCAGCGACACCACGGCCGAGACGGCGATGGCGACCGACAGCACCACGGCGAATTCGCGGAACAGCCGGCCCTGGATGCCGCCCATGAACAGGATGGGGATGAAGACGGCGACCAGCGACAGGCTGATCGACACCACGGTGAAGGCAACCTGCCGCGCGCCCTTCACCGCCGCCTCGAACGGCTTGGCGCCCTTTTCGATGTGGCGGACGATGTTCTCGATGACGACGATGGCGTCGTCCACCACGAAGCCGACCGAGATGGTCAGCGCCATCAGCGAAAAATTGTCCAGGCTGTAGCCGACGATCCACATCACGCCGAAGGTGCCGGCCAGCGACAGCGGCACCGACGCCGCCGGGATGACCGTCGCCCACAGCCGGCGCAGGAACAGCGCCATCACCATCACCACCAGCGCCACCGTGACCGCCAGCGTCTTCTGCACGTCGTCGATTGAGGCGCGGATGGTCGGCGTGCGGTCGGTGCGCACCGACAGGCTGACCCCCGGCGGCATCCAGCCGCGCAGCGTCGGCAGTTCCGCCCGGATGCGGTCCACCGTCTCCACCACGTTGGAGCCGGGCTGTTTCTGGATGTTGATGAGGACGGCGCGCTGGCCGTCCTGCCAGGCGGCGGTGCGGCTGTTCTCCGGCGCCTCGATCACCTCGGCGACGTCGCCCAGCCGCACGGTGGCGCCGCTCTTCTCGGTCACGATCAGCCGGCGGTAGGCGTCGGCGCCGAACAGCTGGTCGCTGGCGCCGATCGACCAGGATTCATGAGTGCCGTCGAAGCTGCCCTTCGGCCCGTTGGCATTGGCCTGGGAGATGACGCTGCGGATCGATTCCAGGCTGACGCCCATGTTGGCGGCGGCAGCGGCATTGACGCGCACGCGCACCGCCGTCTTCTCCGCACCGTTGATGGAGACCTGGGCCACCCCCTCGATCTGGCTCAGCCGCTGGCCGATCACGCTGTCGGCAAGGTTGTAGAGGTCGGCCGGGGCCAGGGTGGTGGAGGTCATGGCCAGCGTCATCACCGGCGCGTCGGCCGGGTTGATGCGCCGCATCTTGGGCGGGCTGGGCAGGTCGGCCGGCAAGTCGCCGCCCGCGGCGTTGATGGCGGCCTGCACGTCGCGCGACGCCGCCTCGACGTTGCGGTTCAGGTCGAACTGCACGACGACGGTGGTGCTGCCGAGCTTGCTGTTGGAGGTCATCTCCGACACGCCGGCGATGCGGGAGAGCCTGCGTTCCAGCGGCGTGGCGACGGAGGCGGCCATGGTCTCCGGGCTGGCGCCGGGCAGCGAGGCGGTGACGATGATGGTGGGGAACTCCACCTGCGGCAGCGGCGCCACCGGCAGGAAGCGGTAGGCCACCATGCCGAGGATCATCAGCCCGACCATCAGCAGCGACGTGCCGACCGGCCGCCGGATGAAGGGGGCGGAGAGCGAGGCGCCGGAGGGCAGGAGATTTGCGGGGAGCATGGCCGGCTACTCCGCCGCCGCCCGGCCGGGAGCGTGGCCGGACTCTTGGGCGTTGCCCGGCTCGGCCGACGGCTTCCGCCGCCATGGCCGCAGCAAGCGGCCGAGCCGGTTGCCGAGACGGTCCATGTAGAGATAGACGACCGGCGTGGTGTAGAGCGTCAGCACCTGACTGAGCAGCAGGCCGCCGACGATGGCGATGCCCATCGGTTTGCGCAGTTCCGATCCGGTGCCGTTCTCCAGCGCCAGCGGCAGGGCGCCCAGCAGGGCCGCCATGGTGGTCATCATGATCGGGCGGAAACGCAGGAGCGACGCCTCATAGATCGAGCGTTCCGGCGCCATGCCCTGGTTGCGCTCCGCCTCCAGGGCGAAGTCGATCATCATGATGGCGTTCTTCTTGACGATGCCGATCAGCAGCACGATGCCGACCAGCGCGATCAGCGACAGGTCGTGGCCGGTCGCCATCAGCGCCAGCAGCGCGCCGATGCCGGCGGACGGCAGGGTCGACAGGATGGTGATCGGGTGGATCGTGCTCTCGTACAGCACGCCCAGCACGATATAGACCGCGACCACCGCCGCCAGGATCAGCCAGGGTTGGGTGTAGAGCGACGAGCGGAACTCGGCGGCCGTGCCGGCGAAGCGGGCGGTCGCGGTGTCGGGCATGCCGATGCCGTCGCGCGCCTGCTGGATCGCCGCCACCGCCGCCCCCAGCGAGACGCCGTGCGCCACGTTGAAGGACAGGGTGACCGACGGGAACTGGCCCTGGTGGGTGATGACCAGCGGGGCGGTCTTGCGCTCCACCGACACCACGGCATTCAGGGGCACGACCGTGCCGCCGCTGGCCTTCACATAGATCTTGGACAAGGACGCCGGGTCCATCTGGAAGGACGGTTCGACCTCCAGGATGACGCGGTACTGGTTGGTCTGGGTGTAGATGGTGGAGACCTGACGCTGGCCGAAGGCGTCGTAGAGCGTGTCGTCGATGGCCTGGGGCAGGACGTGCAGGCGGCTGGCGGCGTCGCGGTCGATGGTCAGGTAGACCTGCAAGCCGTCGGGCTGCTGGTCGGTCGCCACGTCGGTCAGTTCGGGCCGGGCGCGCAGGGCGTCCAGCAGGCGTGGGGTCCAGTTCTCAAGCTCGCGCGGGTCGGCGTCCTGAAGGACGTACTGGTATTGCGTGCGGCTGACGCGGCTGTCGATCTGCACGTCCTGCACCGCCTGCATGAACAGCGACACGCCCTTCAGGTCGCCGGTGGCGGCGCGCAGGCGGGCGATGATCTCCTCCGCGGAGGAACTGCGCTGGTCTCGCGGCTTCAGCGCGATGGTCAGGTTGCCGGTGTTGGTGGTGGCGTTCACCGTGCCGGTGCCGACGAAGCTCGCCACGCCGGCCACGTCGGGGTCGCGCCGCACGATGTCGGCGACCTCGCGCTGGCGCTCCGCCATCGCCTTGACCGAGATGGAGGGCGCGGCGTCGGTCACGCCGATGATGACGCCGGTGTCCTGCTGCGGCAGGAAGCCCTTCGGCACCACGTCATAGAGATAGAGCGTGGCGGCCAGCGTGGCGATGGTGACCAGCAAGGTCGCCGGCTGGTGGCGCAGGACGACGCGCAGCGAGGCGGCGTAGCCGTTCAACAGGGCGTCGAAGCCGCGTTCGGTCCAGCGGAACAGGGCATTTGGCTTGGTCTCCGCCTCCGGTTTCAGCAGGCGGGCGCACATCATCGGCGTCAGCGTCAGCGAGATCACCGCCGACACCAGCACGGCGATGGACAGCGTGATGGCGAATTCGCGGAACAGCCGGCCGACCACGCCGCCCATGAACAGCAGCGGGATGAACACCGCGATCAGCGACAGGGTCAGCGAAACGACGGTGAAGCCGATCTGGCGGGCGCCCTTGAGCGCCGCCTGCATCGGCTTCTCGCCCTTCTCGATGTGGCGGACGATGTTCTCGATCATCACGATGGCGTCGTCGACGACGAAGCCGGACGCGATGGTCAGCGCCATCAGCGACAGGTTGTCCAGGCTGAAGCCGCACAGCGCCATGATGCCGAAGGTGCCGATCAGCGACAGCGGCAGCGCCGCCGCCGGGATCACCGTCGCCCACGCCTTGCGCAGGAACAGGAAGATCACCAGCACCACCAGCCCGGCGGTCAGCACCAGCGTCTTCTGCACGTCGACCACCGAGGCGCGGATGGTCTCCGTCCGGTCGGTCAGCACCGCCATGTGGATCTGCGGCGGCAAGCTGGCCTGGAGCGAGGGCAGCAGTTTGCGGATGCGGTCCACCGTGTCGATGATGTTGGCGCCGGGCTGGCGCAGCACGTTCAGCAGCACCGCCGGCTTGCCGTCATGCCACGCCGCGAGCCGGGTGTTCTCCACCGAATCGACCACGGTGCCGATGTCGGTCAGCCGCACCGGGCCGCCATTCTTGTAGGCGACGATGATCGGGCGGTAGGCGGCGGCATTTTCGATCTGGTCGTTGACGCCGATGGACCAGGACTGGCGCGGGCCGTCGAAGCTGCCCTTCGGCGCGTTGACGTTGGCCTGGGTGATGGTGGTCCGCACATCCTCCAGCGTCAGGCCGAGTCCGGCGACGGCGGCGGGGTTGACCTGGACGCGGACGGCGGGACGCAAGCCCCCTTCGATCCCGACATAGCCGACGCCGTCGACCTGGGACAGCTTCTGCGCCAGCAGCGTGTCGGCGGCGTCGCTGACGGTCTCCAGCCGCAAGCTGTCCGAACTCAGCGCCAGCACCATGACCGGCGTGTCGGCGGGGTTGACCTTGTCGTAGACCGGCGGGTTCGGCAGCCCCTTGGGCAGCGTGCCCGACGCGGCGCTGATCGCCGACTGCACGTCCTGCGAGGCGGCGTCGATGTCGCGGGTCAGGTCGAATTGCAGGGTGATGACCGACAACCCGAAGGAGCTGGTCGACACCATGGAGGAGATGCCGGCGATCTGCCCGAGCTGCCGTTCCAGGGGGGCGGTGACGGACGACGCCATCACCTCCGGCGCCGCGCCCGGCAGCTGGGTGGTGACGCGCACCGTCGGGAAATCGACCGTCGGCAGCGAGGAGATCGGCAGCGCGCTGTAGCCCAGCAGGCCCAGCAGCACCACCGCAAGCATCAGCAGCCCGGTGGCGACCGGCCGCAGGATGAAGGGGGCGGAGATGTTCATGAGGGCTGCCGTCCCTCACGCGGGGCGGCGGGGCCGGGAGCGTTTCCGGGGGCGGGAGGGGCGCCGTTGTTCTCGCGCTGCTGCTGGCGCTCGCGCCGCCGTTCCTCACGCGCGGCGGGGTCCTGCGTCTTGCCGGCGGGTGCGGACTCCGGCGCGGGGGTGGCGGGGGCGGCGCCAACCGGTGCGGCCGAGGCGATGGGCTCGACGATGCGGATCTTGGAGCCGGGCTGCAAACGGTACTGGCCGTCGACCACCACCCGCTCGCCGGGGGTCAGGCCCTCGTCGATGATCGCCTTGGTTTCCTCCTGGCGGGCGACCTTGATCGGGCGCTGCTCCACCGTCAGGTCGTCCTTGATGACATAGGCGTAGGTGCCCTGCGGTCCGCGCTGCACCACGGTGGCCGGCACGGTGGTGGCGCCGCGGCGGACGGCGGACAACAGGCGGACATTGACGAACTGGCCCGGCCACAGCTTTTGCGGGTCGTTGGGAATCTCGGCCTTCAGGCGGATGGTGCCGGTGCCGGTGTCGATCAGGTTGTCCACCACCGACAGCTTGCCGGTGTCGAGCACGCGGCGGCCCTCGCGGTCCTGCGCCTCGACCGTCACCGGCCCTTGCGCCTGGGCGGCGAGCACGGCCTGCAGCTGCTTTTCCGGCAGGGTGAAGATGACGGCGATGGGCTGGATTTGCGTGATGGTGGCGATGCCGCTCTGGTCGCTGGCCCGTACCACGTTGCCCTGGTCGACGTTGCGCAGGCCGATGCGGCCGCTGATGGGGGCGGTGATGGTGGTGTAGTTCAGCTGGACCCGCACCGCCTCGATCGCCGCTTCGTCGGCACGGATCTGAGCCTCGTACTGGGCGACCAGCGCGCGCTGGGTGTCGACGGTCTGGCGGGAGGCGAACTCCTTCAGGTTCATGTTGCGCTCGAGGTCGCGCCGCGCGTTGGCCAGCTGCGCCTCGTCCTGCGCCTTCTTCGCCTCGGCCTGGGCGAGCTGGGCCTGGAGCGGGCGGGAATCGATGGTCGCAAGGAGGTCGCC
The DNA here is from genome assembly GCF_008364795.1 of Azospirillum oryzae. Taxonomy (GTDB): domain Bacteria; phylum Pseudomonadota; class Alphaproteobacteria; order Azospirillales; family Azospirillaceae; genus Azospirillum; species Azospirillum oryzae. The sequence continues at coordinate 439,367 of NZ_VTTM01000003.1, forward strand.
GGTCTTGACCAGTTGACCTTCCTGCAGGGAGACGCGCTGAAGCTCGCCATCGACGCGGGCGCGCACGGTGACCGTGTTGAAGGCCTGGACTGTGCCGATGCCGTCGAACCAGATCGGCACGTCCTCCCGCGCCACGGTGCCGGCCTGCACCGCCACCACGCTGTTGCGCCCGCCGCCGGGGCCGCCGGGAGGTGCGCCGGGAGGGCCGGGCGGCGGGCCGCCGGCGCCGGTCGATTGCTTCGCCGCCGGAGGGGCCAGCTTCTGCTGAACCGCGTAACCGACGCCGCCGACCAGTCCGGCAAGAACAACACCGGTGACCACCGGCTTCCAACGAATCGTCATGACGTGTTCCGACGCTTGCCCCGACGTTCGACCGGACGGCGCTTTCGCCCGCCACGGTCTTTCTGTCCGTTCCTGATACGCAGCGGCGGGAGGGATTCGTCGGGGAGCGGCGAAGATTTTTTCCGAGTGGCGGCTCCCTCCCGACCCGGCGGAGGACGTTGAGCGGGATTGTCGCAGCACATACGCGAATAGGCATTGAATTTGAGAATGAGTTGCATTATTAGGGCTTTTAACTGCGAATGATTCTTATTCGTGCTGGGGGCAAACAAGTGCAGAAACGGGTTGAGGGCGGCCTGGTGTCGCGTGGGGCGGCGTTCGGCGCCGTGGTGCTGGGCGGTCTGATGGTGCCGGCGGTGGCGGGGGCGCAGAGCACAGATAATGGTGCCGCGCTGCAGATGCCGGCGGTGACGGTGACCGGGCAGGGGGAAACGGCGCTGTCGCCGGTGACCGGCTATGTCGCCAACCAGCAGGTGACCGGTACCAAGACCGACACGCCGCTGATCGAGACGCCGCAGTCGATCTCGGTCATTCCGGCCGACCAGATCCGCGACCAGAACGCCCAGACGCTGAATCAGGTGGTGCGCTACACCGCCGGCGTCACGGCGGAGACGCGCGGCGCGGTGGCGACCCGCTATGACCAGCTGAAGGTCCGCGGCTTCGACGCCGACACCTATCTGAACGGGCTGAAGCTGCAGTCGCTCTACTACGCGGCGTCGCAGATCGACCCCTATCTGCTGGAACGGGCGGAGGTGCTGAAGGGCCCGACCTCCGTGCTGTACGGGCAGTCGCCGGCCGGCGGTCTGATCAATCAGGTTTCCAAGCGCCCGACCGCCACCGCGCTGAACGAGGTCGGGATCGAATACGGCACCGACAACCATTGGCGCGGCACCGCCGACTTCTCCGGCCCGATCGACAAGGACGGCAAGTTCCTCTACCGCCTGACCGCCGTCGGCCTGAGCGAGGACGGCCAGATCCGCATGACGGAGAACGAGCGCGTCGCCATCGCTCCCTCCTTCACCTGGAGGCCGGATGCCGAGACCAGCCTGACCCTGCTGGGCTTCTACCAGCATGACCCGAAGGGCAATTCCTATGGCGGCATCCCGCCGCAGGGCACGGTGCTGAGCAACCCGCTGGGCAAAATCCCGGTCGATTTCTATGACGGCGATCCGAATTTCGAGAAGTTCGACCGTCGTCAGGCCTCGGTCGGCTATGCCTTCGACAAGAAACTGAGCGACGTCTGGACCGTACGGCTGAACGGGCGCTGGCTGAACGCCAAGGTCGCCTACGACAGCCTGTACGCCAACGGCCTGTCGGCGGACTACCGCACACTCTATCGCGGTATCGCCACCTCGCGGGAGGAGATGAACGCCTACGCCTTCGACAACCAGATCGAAGGGCGCTTCTCCACCGGTCCGGTCGGCCACACCGTGCTGGCCGGCGTCGATTACCAGCGGCTCGACGGCCATTACACCGCCGGCTTCGGACTGGCGCCGTCGATCGACGTGTTCAACCCGGTCTATGGCGTCGCCGTCACCCCGCCGGCGGTCAGCCGCACCGACATCGACGGGCGGCAGACCGGCATCTATCTGCAGGACCAGATGCGGCTCGGCGGCTTCATCCTGACGGTGGCCGGGCGCCGCGACTGGGCGAAGACCACCTCGACCACCGCCTTCGGCAGCAGCACCCAGTCCGATCAGGCCTGGACCGGCCGCGCCGGCCTGACCTATGTCTTCGAGAACGGCATCGCGCCCTACATCAGCTATGCCGAGTCCTTCACGCCCAGCAGCGGCGTCGATTTCGCCGGCACGCCCTTCAAGCCGGAGGAAGGCACCCAGTACGAGGTCGGCGTGAAGTACCAGCCGCCGGGCCTGAACAGCCTGTTCACCGCGGCCCTGTTCGACCTGACCCGCAGCAACCTGACGACCAGCGATCCCGCCCACCCCGGCTTCTCCATCCAGAGCGGCGAGGCGCGGTCGCGCGGCATCGAGCTGGAGGCCAAGGTCGGCGTGACCAGGGACCTGGAGCTGATCGGCACCTACACCTACCTCGACACCAAATACACCAAGGACAATGACGGGCTGGAGGGCAAGCGCTTGGCGGCGGTGCCGCGCCATCAGGCGTCGGCCTGGGCCATGTACCACATGCCGGAAGGCACCCCGCTGACCGGGCTCGGCGTCGGCGCCGGCGTGCGCTTCACCGGCAGCACCATGAACACGGCGAACACCTTCAAGGTGCCGTCCTTCACCCTGGTCGACGCCACCGTGTCCTACGACCTGGGCGCCCTGTCGCCGAAGCTGCAGGGGGCGGAGGTCACCGTCAACGGCAAGAACCTGTTCAACAAGGAGTATGTCGCCTCCTGCTATTACGGCGAGTGGTGCGCCTACGGCTATCAGCGGACGGTGACCGCCGGCCTGCGCTACCGCTGGTAAGCCCCCTTGCCGTCCCTCCTTCCCCCCTTCTTCCGTCATTGCCGAAGGAAGCCGTCATGACGCCTGCGAGCCTGCGGGGCTGGCGCCTCGTCCACCGCTGGACCAGCCTGATCTGTTCGGCGAACCTGCTGATCCTCTGCGTGACCGGGCTGATCCTGGTGTTCCACCACGAGATCCAGCATCTGATGGGGGAGGAGCTGGACAGCAGCTACACGGAGGGGCAGGCCCGCCTGCCGCTCCAGTCGCTGGTCGACATCGCGCAGAAGGCCGATCCGACGCTGCAGCCCAAGCTGCTGTCCTTCGATCCGGAGGACAAGGCGGTCAACTACATCTATCTGGGACCGCCGGAGGAAAGCGGATTCGAGCTGGGGCGCTGGGTGGTGCTGAACGGCTTCACCGGCGCCAACCAGATGCTGAAGCAGCCGACGGAGACGCTGGTCGGTTTTCTGCTAAAGCTGCATGTCGACCTGTTCACCGGTTTCGCCGGGCAGATGTTCGTCGGGGTGATGGGGCTGCTGTTCGTGGTCAGCACGGTCAGCGGGCTGGTCGTCTACGGCCCCTTCATGAAGAAGCTGGCCTTCGGCATCCTGCGCTTCGGCCGCGGAACGCGCATCGGCAACATCGACCTGCACAATCTGTTCGGCGTGGCGACCCTGGTCTGGGCCTTCGTCGTCGGGCTGACCGGCGCCATCCTGTCCTTCTCGCCGCTGATCACCGGCTATTGGCAGAAGACCGAGCTGGCGGCGATGACCGCCCGCCATCCCGAGCCGATGACCGGAAGCTCGGTGTCGATCGACCGGGTGGCCGAAGCCGGGTTGGCAGCCTTTCCCGGCAAGGATCTGGCCTTCATCGCCTATCCCGGCAACGAATATGCCGGCAGCCGCCATTTCAGCGTGCTGGTGCGCGGCCACACCGAACTGACCCAGCGGCTGCTCAGCGTCGCCCTTGTCGATGCCGAGACCGGCGTGGTGGCGGAAACGGCCGGCACGCCCTGGTACATGACGGTGCTGATGCTGTCGGGGCCGTTCCACTTCGGCGATTACGGCGGGCTGCCGCTGCAGATCGTCTGGGCGCTGTTCACCATCGTCACCGGCGTGGTGACGGTGACCGGCTTCGTCGTCTGGCTGAAACGGCCGCGGGCGCGGGCGGCATCGGCTGCAACCGGCGCCAAGCTGGGGAGCAAGGCATGACCGGGGTCTGGCGCATTCCGGCCGCGCTGGCCGTGCTCTCCGTCATCGGGCTTGCCGCCGCCATCCTGGGCGACGGGGTGTGGGACTGGCTGTGTTGGGCGACCCTGTCGGTGCCGCTGGCCGTCTGCGCGGCCAAGCTGTGGCGGCAGTGGCCCTCCTGACCGGCCGGCTCCCCGTCTGCTAGGGTCTGTCCGATGCTTATTGAAGCATCGGACAGACCCTAGCCTTCTGATTTTCCGTGCGATTCACGTTTCAGACGATTCCGTCTGAACCGATCGCACTCTAGCCGATGCCGTTGCGGCCCGGCGACAGAATGCCGGCCGGGTCGCCCACCGCGCGCAGCTCCGTCAGCAGGGCGGCGGCGGGTGACCGGCGCAGCGCCTCGGGCACCGGCAGGCCGTTCGCCAGCCGGTAGGGCGCGAAACCCCGTTCCAGCGCGGTTTCGATCAGATCCCGGTAAGCGGCGAGGGCCGCCTCGTCCGCACCCGGCATCTCGCGGTCGAATCCCAGGGTGAAATAGGTCAGCAGGCAGCGGAAGCCGTTGGACTCGATCCCGACATTGAGGTCGATCCCGGCGTGTTCCAGCCGCTCACGCGCCCAGGTCAGGTAATCGGCCAGCGCCTGGAATTCGAAGGGGAAGGCGAGGCAGAGCCAGATCAGGCCGCAGCCGTCGCGGTCGGGGTCGGCCGCCGCGAGGTCGGGGTGCCGATCCTTGCGCCAATAGACCGTTCGCAGGTTGCGTCCGTCCGGCACGCCCAGCCAATCCTCGAACCCCTCGATCCAGGCGCCGTCCCGCCGGGCGATGTCCAGTTCCACCGTCTGGGACACCGCGGCGAAGCGGCGGGACAGGCGGCCGGCGCGGGCCTCCAGCACCTCCGGCGCCTCCGCGCGGATCAGGGCGGAGGCGTGCCACTCGTTCAGGGCCGCCGGGGCCAGCCTGTCGGTCGGGACGGCTGCGCGGACATCGTCGAGCGCCAGCCATTTGATGCCGTTCCACAGGGTCAGCGACCGGTCGGGCAGGGATTGCTCGCATTGGCAGTCGCGCCACAGCTCCAGGAAGGCGGGCAGGGCGTCGAGGCCGCCGATGTCCACCGACAGGATGGCGAGGTCGCTGGGCATCGCCTCCAGCCGGATGACGGCGCTTGTCACCACGCCAAGGTTCGACTGGCTGAACAGCCCGTCGATCAGCGGCCCGGCCGGCGCCGGGTCGAGCCCGGCCGTCCGCTCCGCCCCCAGCGGCCCGCAGCCGGTCCGCAGCCGCCGGCCGTCCGGCAGGGCGACCTCCAGCTCGCACAGCGAGGTCCAGCGCTCGCCCATGCTGCCGTCGCCGCGGTCGAGCGCGTTGGCGAGCGCGCTGGCCTCCGCCGGGCCGCCGATGACGGGGACGAAGAAGCGGTCGGTCCGCTCCGCCAGGAAGGCGGCCAGCGCCTGGAAGGTCACCCCGGCCTCCACCCGCACCAGCCCGCGCTCGCCGTCGAAGCCGGAGATGCGGTCGAGCCGCCGGAGATCGAGCACCACCGCCCCGTCCCGCGTCGGCGCCCGCGACCCCAGCCCCCAGTTGGCGCCGCGGCTGACCGGATGGACCGGCAGGCGGTGCCGGGTGGCGACGGCGAGGCAGGCGGCGGTCTGGTCGGCATCGCCCGGACTGACGACGGCCGAAACCCGGACATCCGGCGCGAAGGTGCGCCGGCCCCAGTCCAGGCGCTCGGCCTCGGCGGTTCGGACATGCTCCGGCCCGACGATGCGGCGCCACTCCTCCAGCGCGTCGGCGGGCGGTTCGCTGGCGGCAGGCGAAGCGGCAAGGGGGGCGGGCGGCGTGGGCATCCTGGGCATTTTGGGGCGGTCCCGATGCGGTCGTCGTGGCGGCGGTGCGGTGCATGGTGGCAGACTGCATACCGGGGAAGGCATCCCGTTTTCATGGTATGGCGATTTGCCGCCACGGCCCGGTATGATGAATTCCGAATCGAAGATTCGATCCGATAGTCCGCATGGGGTCGTCACAGTGGATCAGGCACGATCGGCCGCCGGGACCGGCGGCGTCATCTCCGTGGTCCTGGTGGAGGACGACGCGCCGACCCGTGACTTCCTGGCCGCGTCGCTGGCCGCTGGCGAGGGGATCCGTCTGCAGGCTTCGGTCGGAACGCTGGCGGACGCGCGCGCGGCGCTGGAGCGCAGCCGTCCGGGCGTGCTGGTGACCGACCTGAAGCTGCCCGACGGCCATGGCAGCGATCTGATCCGCGAGGTGCGGCAACGCATGCCGGAGACCGAGATCATGGTGATCTCCGTCCTGGGCGACGAGTCGTCGGTGATGCAGGCCGTGCGTGCCGGCGCCTCCGGCTACATCCTGAAGGACGCGCGGCCGATCGACCTGATCGCGGCGATCCACGATCTGACCAACGGCCGCTCCCCCATCTCCGCCTCCATCGCCCGCCACATCATCCGGCAGACCCAGACCGCTCCGCCCGCCCTGGCGGAAGAGGCGCCGCCCGCCCTGACCCCGCGCGAGATGGACATCCTGTGGGGCATCGCCAAGGGCTTCACCTACAACGACATCGCGGCCCGGCTGGGCATCAGCCGGCAAACGGTTCCCAGCCACATCAAGAACATCTACCGCAAGCTTGAGGTTAATTCCCGAAGCGAAGCGGTCTACACTGCGGTGGAGCGGAGAATCATCAAGCTGTCGGACTGACGCCATTGAGTCGAATGTGAGCCAGCACATCGCCGGGTTGCCGGCGTCCGGTCCGTCCCTGCCGGGGCGCCTGCGGGCATGGCTGAGAGGCCGCGGCCCGCTGCTGCTCCTGTATTACGGGTTGGCCGCGATCTTCGGGCTCGGTCTGGTGACGGCGACCCCGGAGATGCCGGACGGCGGATTGGCCGTCGCCGAGGCGACCTTCGCCCCGGTGGCCATGGATCTGGCCATGGAACGTCCGCCGCCCGAGACGATGCCGCCGGGGGCCGCCGCCGTCCCGCTGCCTTACCGCTGCAAGGCCGTTCCCGATCCGGTCGGCTGTTCCGGCCTGTTCCGCCTGACTTTCCCTTATGATCCCGGCGACGATCCGGGCGACGGGGACCTCTGGTCGATCTACGTGCCGATCCTGTCCGGGCGCGCGACGCTGTGGCTGAACGGGGCGCTGCTGGTCGACAGCATGACCATCCAGTCCGACGTGGTCGTCAACCAGTCGCTGCCGCTGATCCAGCCGATCCCCCGGCCGCTGTTGAAGGATGGCGACAATCGGATCGACATCCGCATCGCGGCCTGGAGCCAGTCCGGCGGCTTTCTCGACACCGTGGTGGTCGGTCCCGACCGCCTGCTTCGTCCCGCCTACAGCCAGCGCGAATGGATGATGGTCACGCTGCCGCGCCTGCTGGTGGCGTGGCAGGCGGCCTTGTGCCTGTCCCTGCTGATCGTGTGGGCCGGCCATCGCGACGAGCCGATCCATCTGGTGATGAGCCTGATCCTGGGGCTGGGCGTGCTCCAGGGCCTGCCGATGTTCAGCACCGAGCCGAACGGCCTGGAACGGCTGTTCCGCGTCGTCAATTTCGCCGGCCAGTGGCAGGGGGCGCTGCTGCCCTTCGTGATGTCCCGTCTGGTCGGGCGCGAACTGGCGGTTCCGATCCGGTGGCTGCTGGTGGTGCCGGCGGTGGTCGCCGGCGCGTTCCTGCTCGCGGCATTCGATCCGCCGACGCTGCAGCCGTGGTTCGCGTGGCTGTGGCTCGTCCTCGGGATCCCCTGGGCGGTGGCGATGCTGGGCTGGTCGGGCCGGATCGTGCTGTCGGCGGCGATCCGGCGGAACCATGCCGCCGCCCAGCTCGTGCTTGGCGGCCTGATCGTCATCCTGCTGATGGCCGGCCATGACATCCTGGCGGTGACCGGCGTTCTGGACCTGCGCGTGCCGTCGATGACCCGCTACATGGCGCCGCTGCTGATGACGGTGGTCAGCGCGACGCTGATGTGGCGGTTCGCCCAGGCGCTGGGCGAGGTCAGCCGCTTCAACGACATCCTGCGGCGCGAGGTGGCGACGGCGGAGGCCGAGCTGCGGGCCAGTTTCGCCCGCGAACAGGCGCAGACCCGCGCCGTCGCGCTGGAAAGCGAGCGGCTGCGCCTGACCCGCGATCTGCATGACGGGCTGGCCGGGCAGCTGGTGTCGATCGTCGCCCAATGCGAGCTGCCGCAGCATGATTACCGCCGCATCTCTGCGGCGGCCCGGCAGGCGCTGGACGATCTGCGGCTGGTCGTGGCGTCGCTGGACGATGTCGGCAACGACCTGGGCATGATGCTGGCGCAGTTCCACGAGCGCATCGGTCCCCAGCTCCAGGCGCAGGGGATGGAACTCGACTGGCAGATGGCGCCGCTGCCCGACATCGAGGGGCTCAGGTCGGAACATGCCCTGACCCTGTTCCGCATCCTGCAGGAGGCCGTGACCAACGCGGTGCGCCATTCCGGCTGCCGCCGGGTCGGCATCGTCATGGCGCCGGCTCCGGACGGCAACGGACGCTTCGCGGTCCGCATCGTCGTCAAAGACGAGGGTCGCGGCATTCCGGACGGAATCGCCGCAAGGCCCGGCAAGGGGCTGAACAACATGCGCCAGCGCGCGGCGTCGCTGGGTGCCGACCTGACCCTGGCCACCGGTCCGGATGGAACCCGGGTCGTCATCGATCTGCCATTCCGCCTGCCGGACTTCTAAAGCATCCGATAGAGCAGGGATCGATTCGGCGCCACCAGAACTTGCGAGAATCCCGGTTTCTCCAGATCTCCCATAAACATGGGATTACCTCGAACGGCTGGCGCCCATACAAAGGATTTGGCGCAAACTTTGCGCGGATCCCGGCGGTGGCCAATGCTGGGGCGAATCACTTCCGATCATCCAATAACCAGGGATTGCAGGCATGAGCAAGACGCAGGCGGCGATGGTCGAAATTTCCGATGACGAGCTTCTGGTGGTGGTGGGCGGAACTGGATCGACCAACGCCCAATCCGGTCATGCGCAGGAGGATGAGAACGGGGTCAGCGTCAGCGTCGGGGTCGAGGTCGCCAGCGCTTCGGGCAGCGTCGGCGTTTCCACCTCCTCCAGCCACGACATCGGCGGCGCCACCGTGACCACCGAGGTCGGGGCCGGCGCCAGCGGGTCGGCCGGCGTCACCGTCGGCTCGGGCGGCGTCACCGCGACGGCGGACGGCTTTGCCGGCAGCCACGGCAGCGTGACGGTAACCAACGGGCCGGTCACCCAGACCATCAGCTATGAGGCCGGCGCCAGCGGCAGCGCCAGCGTCTCGGTTTCCTACACCGGGGTGGAAGCCTCGGCATCCGGCTCGGTCGGCGTTTCGGTGACCACGGAAACCACGGTCGGCGGCAATGTCGGCCATGGCGTGACGGTGGAGGGCTCGGTCACCCAGACCATCGCGGTCGGTGCCGGCGCCGAGGTCAGCGGCTCCATCGGGGCGAGCGGCGTCCATGGCGACGTCAGCACCTATGCCGGCAATTACGTGGAGGTGACGGCATCGGTCACCGCCGGCAACAACGACGTCAGCAGCACCACCACGGTCGGCGTCATCGATTCCGGATCGGTCGGTGCCGGCACCGAGGTGACGGCGGGCTATGCCGACGGCCACGTCACCCTTGGGCTCGGCGCCACGGCGGCGATCGGCATCGGCGGCGTCACGGTGGGCCAGGAGGTGACCGTCAACACCGCCCCGCTCGAACATGCCGGCGCCCAGGCGGTGACCGCGGCCACTCCGGCCGTCACCGACGCCGCCCACACGGTCGCCAACACCGCGCAGTCGGTCGCGACCACCGCGGCCCCGGCGGTGACCGACGCGGCGCACACGGTGTCCAACACGGCGCAGAACACCGCCAGCACGGTCAGCAACACCGCGCAGACGGCCGTTCACGACGTGTCCAGCACGGCGCAGAGCACCGTCAACAGCGTGTCGAACACGGCGAAGAGCGTCACCAACTCCATCAAGAAGAAGATGAAGAAGTGGTGATGCCGGGCGGATCGGCGGCGGTCATGGCGGCGGACGGCATCGCGGCATGAGCGACAGCGCGACGACGGAACGGCAGGCGGAACGGCCGGTTGCGGCGACTTCGCCGGCCGGGGGCGGCGGTCCGGCCGCTTCCGGCGGCAATACCGGCAAGGATGGCGGCAAGGCGAGCTTCCGCGCCGAGGCCGCGGAGGCCGCCACCTCCGTCTCGCAGGTGGACGATGCGCTGGAGGTGGTGCGGCCGCCGGTGCTGGCCTTCTGCGTCACGCTGGCCCTGCTGGTGGTCGGCGTCGTGGTCTGGGCGTCCTTCACCGACGTGCCGATCAAGATCACCGGGCAGGGCATCCTGGTCAGTCCGGGCGGCGTCATCGACGTGGTGTCGGAATCCAGCGGCCGGATCAACGACATCCGCTTCAAGCCGGGCGACGTGATCCACCCCGGCGACGTCGTAGCGCTTGTCGACCAGAGCGAGCAGAAGCTGAAGCTGGCGGAGGCCGAGGGCGAATTGCAGGACGCCATCGCCGCCCGCGACGACATGCAACGCTTCCAGGAGCGCGACCTGCATGCCGACGAGGTCTGGCGGCAGGCGCGCGAGCAGGCGGTCAACGGCAACATCGCGTCGCTGCAGGAACGCCAGCGCATGATGAGCGAGCGCGAGGAGCTGGTCCGCCAGCTCGCCGAACGCGGACTGATCACCCGCGACCGCGCCATCTCCGCCAAGATCGAGCTGTTCACCATCCGCTCCGACCTGGAGGCCCAGCGGAACGAGCTGCAGACCATGACGCTCGACGCCGCCCGCCGCCAGACCCAGCGCGAGAAGGACATGCTGGCGGCCGAGCAGCGGGTGGCGACCGCCTCGCGCGCGGTGGAGTCCGCCCGCGACCGGCTGAAGCGCTATGCCGCGGTGCTGTCGCCCTATGGCGGCCGGGTGGTGGAGGCGAAGGCGAACATCGGGCAGGTGGTGTCGAGCGGAGCGCCGATCGTCAGCATCGAGCGCGACGGCGCGCTGGCCGGCCAGGGGGGCGATCTGGTGGCCCTGGTCTATGTCGGGGCGCAGGACGGCAAGAAGCTGCGCCATGGCATGGAGGCCGACGTGTCGCCGGCATCGGTCCGCAAGGAGGAACACGGGCACCTGATCGGACGGGTCGACCGCGTGGCCGACACTCCCGCCAGCAGCGTCGGCATGCTGCGCACCCTGCAGAACGACGCGCTGGTCGGCGAGTTCCAGAAGACGCTGCGCACCCCGTTCGAGATCATGATCCGGCTGGAGCGCGACCCGGGCGGCGCGCTGCGCTGGTCCACCGGCAATCCTCCGAAATTCTCGATGGACGGCGGCACGCTGGTGTCGGTGGAGATCACCGTGCAGAAGGTCCGGCTGATCGCGCTGGCCCTGCCCATCCTTCAGCAATGGCTCCGGCTGGACCTGACCGACGTGGCGACGGAGCCGGCCCCGGACGCGGGCAAGACTCCCAAGGCCGCGCCGGCGGCGTCCGGGGCCTGAGATGCGCACCCCGTCGATCCTGCAGATCGAGGCGGCGGAATGCGGCGCCGCGGCGCTGGGCATCGTCGCCGCCCATTACGGCCGCTGGCTGACGCTGGAGGATCTGCGCGAGCGCTGCGGCATCTCGCGCGACGGCAGCCGCGCCGCCAATCTGGTCCAGGCCGCGCGCGAACTGGGCCTGCAGGCCCGCGGCGTCCGCACCGAGCCGGAGGGACTGCGCGGACAGGCCGGGCCGATGATCCTGCATTGGGGAATGGACCATTTCCTGGTGCTGGAGGGACGGCGCGGGCGCTGGTGGTATCTGAACGACCCGGCGCGCGGCCGGCGCCGCGTCGACGATGCCGAGTTCCGCCGCCAGTTCACCGGCATCGCCCTGCTGATGGCGCCGGGGCCGGAGTTCCGCAAGGGCGGTTCGGCGCCCAGCGCGCTGCGCGGCCTCGCCCGGCGGCTGCGCAAATCCTGGAGGGCGGTGTGGTTCGCCGCCGCGATCAGCCTCTTGCTGGCGATCCCCGGCATGCTGTTCCCCGCCTTCCGCCAGATCTTCATGGACAGCGTGCTGGTCGGCGGGCTGGCCGACTGGATGACGCCGCTGATCGGCGCGATGATGATGGTCGGCGCGGTCACGCTCACCTTCACATGGCTGCAGAAAAGCGTACTGCACCGGCTGGAGACCCGTCTGGCCCTGCTGGGCGGCATCGGCTTCATGGAGCGGGTGCTGCGGCTGCCGATGGGGTTCTTCGGCCAGCGCGGGCCGGCGGCGGTCGCCGACCGCATCATGCAGAGCGACCGGCTGGCCGAGCTGCTGGCCGGCGAGATCGGCGGCTGCCTGTTCGCCATCCTGACCGCGCTGACCTATCTGGCGGCGATGGCCTTCTACCAGCCGGCGCTGGCGCTGGTCGCCGTGGCCGCCGCCGCCAGCCTGGCGCTGGCGCTGGCCCTGCTGTCGCGCCAGCTGGAGGAGGGCCAGCAGCGTCTGCTGAACGAATCGGCGCAGGAGGGCGCCGACGCCAAGCAGGGGCTGCGCATGATCGAGACCTACCGCGCCGCCGGGGCGGAGCGGCTGCTGTTCGAGCGGCTGGTCGCCCGCCATGCCCGCGTGCTGAACATCCGCCAGTCGCTGATGCTGCGCCGCGCCGTGCTGCGGCTCTTGCCGGCCTTCGTCGGCGGGGTGGCGTCGGCCGCCGTGGTCACCGTCGGCGGCGGCATCGTCGCGGAAGGCGGCATGACCATCGGCGCCATGATGGGATTCATGGTGCTGATGTCGGCCTTCCTGGCGCCGGTGTCGCGCCTCGTCCAGCTCGGCGCCCGCATCCAGGAGGCGCGCTCCTATCTGCGCCTGCTCGACGACACCATGCAGCATCCCATCGCCGAGGAATTCCGGCAGCCGCAGCCGCAGCAGGCCCCCGCCGTGCTGCGCCGGCTGACCGGGCGGATCGAGCTGCGCGACGTGACCTTCGGCCATTCCCGCCGGGCGCCGCCGCTGATCCGCGGCCTGTCGCTGACCATCGAGCCGGGCGAGCGGGTCGGGGTGGTCGGCGGCTCCGGCTCCGGCAAATCGACGCTGGCGCTGCTGACCGCCGGGCTTTACGAACCCTGGTCGGGCGAGGTGCTGCTCGACGGCAAGCCGCTGCGCGAGATCCCGCGCCGGGTGCTGCGCCAGAGCGTGCAGGTCGTCGATCAGAACGTGACGCTGTTCGAAGGCAGCGTGCGCGACAACATCGCCCTGTGGGATCCGACGGTGTCGGACGAGCGGCTGTTCGCCGCCGCCCGCGACGCGGTGATCCACGACATCATCATCGACCGCCGCGACGGCTATGCCTCCCCGGTCAGCGAAGGCGGAGCCAACCTGTCCGGCGGCCAGCGCGCCCGCATCGAGATGGCGCGCGCCCTGGTGCAGAACCCGCGCATCCTGGTGATGGACGAGGCGACCGCCGCGCTGGACGACCACACCCAGGCGCAGCTGCTGTCCAACCTGCGCCGCCGGGGATCCACCATGCTGGTGATCGCCCACCGGCTGACGGCGATCCGCGACTGCGACCGGGTGCTGGTGATGCAGAGCGGCGAAATCGTCGAGTCCGGTCCGCCGGCCGAGCTGGCGCGCCGCGCTGGTGCCTTTTCCTCGCTGATGCTGAGCATGGCCTGACCGGATGAGCCGCAGATGACGACAGCAGCCGAAGCCGCCCTGCCGGAATCCGACATCCAAGAGGTGTCCGGCGCTCCCGTCATCGCCTTCCAGCAGCCGGCCGTGGCGCTGGAGCCTGCCGGATCGATCTGGTTCCTGGAGGAGGGCGAGGCCGACATCTTCGCCGTCGCCGCCATGGGCGCCAACGCCGGCTCCCGCCTGTTCCTCGGCCGGTTGCCGGCGGGCAGCCTGCTGGTCGGCATCGATGCCTTCATGCAGGAGTTGATCGCCGTTCCGGCGGCCGGGTCGCGGCTGGAGGCCGTCGCCGACCCGCTGGAGGAGATCGAGCCGGACGCCCTGCTGGCCGGGATGGAGGCGTGGTCGTCCACCCTGATCTCCGGCATCGCCGCCATCCTCTGGCATCCCGACCGCATCGACCGGCAGGCCCGCAGCGGCATGGCGGTCGAACTGGCGGACGGGCAACTGGCGATGGTGCAGGAAGCCGGGTTGTGGTGCGCGGTGCCCGCCCCCGGCGCCCTGCTGCTGGAGCAGGAGATCGTCCAGGGCATCATGCCGCTGCCGCCGCGCGCGTGGCTGAAGGCGGCGGGGCCGATGCGCATCGTCTTCGGCCGCCGCCCGCTGCCGCGCGACCTGCCCGCCGCCCTTACCGGCATCCATGCGCTGACCGCGGCCTGCGGCGAAATGCTGATGGGCGCCCGCGGTCTGGCCGAAGCCGACGAGGCCGGCCGGCTGTCGCTGCGCAGCGCGCGCGAGGCGGAGGAGGGCGAGCGTTTCGTCCATCTGGCCGGGCGCCTGCTCGACCATGCCCGCAAGGCGCCGGCGCCGGCGGACGGCGGCCATCACGATCCGCTGTTCACGGCGATGAGCGCGGTCGCCGCCCGCACCAACCCCCGCCTGCGGCTGCGCCGGCCGACTCTGCTGCGCGAACGCGACCTCGACGTGCAGCCGACGATGGAGGAGATCGCCCGCGCCTCCGGCCAGCACATGCGGCCGGTGACGCTGACGGCGGGCTGGTGGCGCCGCCCGCTCGGCCCGCTGGTCGGCGCGACGCTGGACGGCCGGCCGGTGGCGCTGCTGCCGAAAGGGCGCGGCTACGAGCTGCTGGCCGGCGAGGGCGCCAGGCCGGTCCGCATCACCGCGCCGGTCGCCGCCGGACTGTCGCCGTCGGCCTGGACCATGGTCGAACCGCTGCCCGACCGGCCGCAGACCGTCGGGTCGCTGATGCGGTTCGTCCGCACCCCGCCGGCCTTCTGGCTGCTGACGCTTGCGGTGGCGGCGCTGGGCGCGCTGCTCGGCCTCGCCAGCCCGTTCGGGATGAAATTCGCCTTCTCGTCGCTGGTGCCGGCGCGCGACCATGGCGGCCTGCTGGAGCTTGGCATCCTGCTGGGCTGCGTCGCCGCGGTGACGCTGGTGATCCAGCTCGTCGGCGAGGTGACGCGGCAGAGCATGCAGACCATGCGCGAGGCCGGACTGCATGCCGGCCTGTGGGACCGGGTGCTGCGGCTGCCGATGCCGGTGCTGCGCCAGCATTCGGCCGGCGACATGGCGGCGCGGGTGGGGATGGCGATGGCCCTGCCGCTGGCCGCCCAGGGCTTCACGGTCGCCGGTATCGGGACCGGCGCGGTGCTGGTTGCCAGCATCTTCGCGATGGCGTCCTTCCATGGCGCCGGCGCGGTGGTTGCGGTGCTGGCGCTGGCGGTGCAGCTGGGGCTGGCGGTCCTGTCGGCGGTGCTGCGGGCGCGGGTCTACAAGGTGGGGGAGGCGCTGAGCGGGCAGGCCGATTCCCTGGCGATGCAGTTCCTGACCGGCATCGCCAAGCTGCGTCTGGCCGCCGCCGAGCATTGGGCGCTGACCCATTGGTCGGAGCGCTTCATCGGCATGCGCGAGAAGCGCATGGAGGTGCAGGAGATCGAAGGGCGGATGGCGGCGGTCAACTCCGCCCTGCCGGTGCTGGCGATGGCGGCGCTGTTCCTGGTCTTCCATTCCGCCGGGACCGACAGCGCCAGTATCGTCGCGATGATGACCGCCTATATGATCGCCAACGGCGCGGCGGCGGCGCTGGGCGACGGGTTCGGCGCCTTCTACCAGATCTACGCCGCCCGCGCCTTCGCCGATCCGGTTCTGCAATGCGCGCCGGAGCCGGCGCTGGGACGGATCGACCCCGGCCGGCTGTCCGGCCAGATCGCGGTCAGCGGCCTGTACTTCAATTACGCCCAGGCGGAAACTCCGGTGTTCGCCAACCTGAACCTCTCCATCGCCGCCGGCGAATATGTGGCGATCCTCGGCCGGTCGGGCTGCGGCAAGTCCACGCTCGTCCGGATCCTGCTGGGGCTGGAACGGCCGCGGGTGGGCAGCGTCACCTATGACGGCAACGATCTGTCCTCGCTCGATCTCGGACTGTTGCGGCGACGGGTCGGCACCGTGCTGCAGGGTGCGCAGCTGCCGCCCGGCGCGCTGATCGACGTGGTCCGCGGCCTGAGCGAGGCGACCGAGGCGGAAATCTGGGATGCGCTGGCGGCATCGGCCATCGCCGACGAGATCCGGGCGATGCCGCTGGGCGTGCGCACGCCCATCGCCGATGCGTCGCGCACGCTGTCGGGCGGGCAGGTGCAGCGGCTGCTGCTTGCCCGCGCGCTGGTGACCAAGCCCGACGTCCTGATCCTCGACGAAGCGACCAGCGCGCTGGACAACGCCACCCAGGCGGCGACCATCCGCACCCTGACTTCGCTCGACTGCACGCGGATCGTCATCGCCCACCGGCTGGAAACCATCCGGGGCGCCGACCGCATCCTGATTCTGGACGGCGGCCGCGTTGCCCATGCCGGGCGTTTCGCCGACCTGCAGGCCCGCGGACTGCTGGGCGCGTAGCGCGTTCGGGCCGCCGGCGCTCCAATCTTCCTCGACGCCGAGTCTTCTCCAACGGCGGCTGCCGGGCGCAGCCGCCGATGCCATGCGCGTGGCCGATGACAAATCCGTTTGTTTAGGAACGGATCTTTCGCTATCATAATGCGCGTAAAGCAATCGCATATCAATTAAAAATTCCGGGAATGGCTGCCCGCCGACTGGCTCGGGCGGAACGCTCCCGCTCGGCCCACCCGAGTCCTTCGGCCCACCCGAGTCTTTTGGAAAGAGACATCCCATGGCCCTGCACCGCTGGTTTTCCGACCGGAAACTGGTTCATAAGCTGCTGATCCCGGCGGTCCTGCTGCTTGCCGTCATGGGCAGCGTGGTCTGGACCGCGCGGTCGGCGCTGGTCGACCTGACCGCCTCCACCAGCCGGGTGACCGACGTGGTGGCCGGCCGGCTGTCGGCGGCGCTGGCCATCCAGTCGGCCATGGGCGACGCGATGGATGCGGAATCCAACGCACTGGTCGGCGGCACGCGCGAGCGCATCGACGCCGCCTTCGCGACCTACAAGTCGAACATCGGCACGGCGCTGACCGCCATCGACCGGCTTGCCGCCGCCTATGACGCCCCGGCCGACCGCGAGGCGATCGCCGGCATCAAGTCCATCGTCGGCGAGTATGAGCGGGTGTCCGAGAAGGCGGTCGAACTGGCGCGGGCCTATGACACCGACAGCGCCATCCGCGTGTCGATCGACGTCGGCCGCCCGGTCCGGCAGAAGTTGACAATGGCGTTGACGGAGCGGGTGGAGCGCAGCCTGGAGGAGACAAGGCGCGCCCAGGAGCGGGCCCAGGCATTGTCCTCCGGCGTCATGGCCCGTCTGTACGGGGTCGCGGGCGTCGGCCTGCTGGTCGCCTTCGGCCTGTTCGGCGCCATCATCGTGGCCTTCGTCGTCCGGCCGCTGCACCGGCTGGTCGCCGACATGACCGCCATCGCCGACGGCAATCTCGCGGTCGACATCCAGGGCGCCGGGCGCGGGGACGAGGTCGGGCTGCTCGCCCGCGCGCTGCAGGTGTTCAAGAGCAACGGCCTTGCCATGCAAGCGCTGCAGGAGGAGCGGGACGCGCAGAAGCTACAGGCCGAGCGCGACCGGCAGGCCGGCATGCGGGCGCTGGCCGACCGCTTCGACGCCGACGTGCAGGACGTGGTGCAGGCGGTGGCGTCGGCCGCGCGCCATCTGCGCGGCAACGCCGAGACCATGACCGCCATCGCCTCGCGCACGACGGAGCAGGCATCGTCCGTCGCCGCCACCACGGCGCAATCCTCCGCCAACGTCGCCACCGTCGCCGCGGCGTCGGAACAGCTCGGCAGTTCCATCGGCGAGATCGGCCGGCAGGTCAACGCCGCCGCCGCCATCGCCCGCAACGCGGTGGAGGAGGGCGAACGGACCAATGCGCTGGTCACCCGGCTGGTGCAGGCGGCCCAGAGGATCGGCGACGTCGTCAGCCTGATCCAGAACATCGCCAGCCAGACCAACCTTCTGGCCCTGAACGCCACCATCGAGGCGGCGCGGGCGGGGGAGGCCGGCAAGGGCTTCGCCGTCGTGGCGCAGGAGGTGAAGGCGCTGGCCACCCAGACCGCGCAGGCGACCGAGGAGATCGGCAGCCAGATCGCCGAGATCCAGACGGTGACGGACGGAACGGTGACCGCGATCCAGACCATCGGCCGCACCATCAACGACGTCGATTCCATTGCCGGCGCCATCGCCGCCGCGGTGGAACAGCAGACCGCGGCCACCCAGGAAATCGGCCGCAACATCCAGCAGGCGGCCCAGGGAACCCAGCTGGTGACCGGCAACATCGCCGAGGTCAGCAATTCCGCCGGTCAGGTCGGTCAGGCCGCCGGGGAAGTGCTGGGCGCCGCCGACAGCCTGTCCCGCGATTCCGACCGCCTGCGCGAGCGGATCCAGGCCTTCATCGGCGAGGTCCGCGCGGCCTGAGGCCGGCGACGCTGACGCGGTGGTGGCGGCGTCAGCCGCGCTTTCCGGCGCGGGACGCCGCCACCATGGCGAAGAACTGCGCCTCGTCGATGATGTCGGGCTTGCCGTATTTGGCGCGCCGGGCGGCGGCGGTGTCCAGCTTGGTGGCGCCGGGGGCGTGGCCGACGACGAGATAGTCGGTGTCCTTGCGGACGCTGTGATGCCAGATTCCGCCCAGCGCCAGGATGCGGGCCATCACCGCCTCGCGCGACAGGCCGGTCAGTTCACCGGTGACGGCGAAAGCATGCCCATCGATGCCGTGCGTGATGGGAGCGGCCGATTGCCGGACCACCGACGGCGGGTCGATCTGGTTGGTCGGCGCCAGATGGGGAACCGCCAGCATCTCGGCGCTGCCGAGGATCATCTTCTGGAACAGGCGGCTGGTGATCTCGGCGTCGACGAAGGCGCCGTGGAAGCGCGCCCGGATGCCGACATCGATGCCGAACA
Source organism: Azospirillum oryzae (assembly GCF_008364795.1). Classification (GTDB taxonomy): domain Bacteria; phylum Pseudomonadota; class Alphaproteobacteria; order Azospirillales; family Azospirillaceae; genus Azospirillum; species Azospirillum oryzae. Next base: position 458,283 of record NZ_VTTM01000003.1, read on the forward strand.
GCGTCGCCACCGCGTCGAGCGACGCGCGTCCGGCCACCTGCGCCCGCGCATGTTGCATCGTGCAGACCGATTGGCCCGGCGCCCAGGGAAGGCCGCAGAGTTGGAACTCGTGCCGCAGAAAGTCGATGTCGAAGCCGACATTGTGGCCGACCAGCACCGCGCCGTCGAGGAAGTCGCGAACGTCCCGGGCGACGCTGTGGAAGGGATCCTGGTGGCGCAGCAGGTGATCCGGCAGCCCATGCACCCTCAGCGCATGCGGGTTCGACTTGCGCCCCGGATTGAAGATGAGGCTGAGGCAGCGGCCGGTCGGCGTCGCCTCCGCCAGTTCGATCGCGGCGAAGCTGACCATGCGGTCGCCGCCGGCCGGCGACAGCCCGGTGGTCTCGCAGTCGATCACGACGAAACGGCGGGCGGATGATTGCGTCGGTGTGGGCTTCGCCGCCGCCGGACGGGCACGCACTGCATCGATCAAACGGCTCATGACCTCTCGCCCCGGGGGCAGGACGGCCCTGCCACGTCAAACACGCGCCGACTATAGGCGGGCCCGCCACCGCAGGTCGAGAGTCCGTGCCGTCGCAGGACAGGCATCCCGGATGGCTCGCCCGCATGGCGCCCAACTCGGCCGCCCGACCAAAAATTCGGTCTCTATGCAAAAAGTGGATTGTTGGCGTGCCAATCACAGAGTATCATATTTCAGTTGTTGTAATCGAATAGCAATTACTTAAACAGACACCATGCAGATCAAGGAGATCGCGTGTGGACGTGATCGCTGAGCTGTCGGGCCTGATCGGCGCCGACGCCGTTCTGACATCAAAATCCGATCTCGAGGGCGCGACGGAGGACTGGCGCGGGCGTTACCGCGGGCCGGCCCTCTGCCTCGTCCGGCCGTCGAACGCCGAGCAGGTGGCCGCGGTGGTGCGCTGCTGCGCCCGGCGCGGGATTCCGCTGCTGCCGCAGGGCGGCAACACCAGCCTGTGCGGCGGCGCCACCCCGTCGGAGACGGGACCGGCGCCGGTCATCCTCAATCTGGCGCGCATGCGCGCGGTCCGCGGCATCGACCCGGTCAACAGCACGATGGAGGTCGAGGCCGGCTGCGTGCTCGCCACCGTGCAGGAAGCGGCTGCGGCGGCGGGACGGCTCTATCCGGTCAGCCTGGGCGCGGAGGGCTCCTGCCAGATCGGCGGGACCATCGCGACCAACGCCGGCGGCACCTCGGTCCTTCGCTACGGCAACACGCGCGACAATGTGCTGGGGCTGGAGGTGGTGCTGGCCGACGGCACGATCTGGTCCGGCCTGTACGGCCTGCGCAAGAACAACACCGGCTACGACCTGAAGCACCTGTTCATCGGGTCGGAAGGCACGCTCGGCATCATCACCGCGGCGACGCTGAAGCTGCACCCGCTGCCGACGCGCCATGCCGTCGCCTGGGTCGGGATCGCGGATCCGGCCGACGCGCTGACCCTGCTGACCCGCGTGCAGGAACGCTGCGGCGCCCGGCTGTCTGCCTTCGAGATGATCAACCGCCTCCAGCTCGATCTGGTGGTGGAGCAGGTGCCGGGCCGCCGCAGCCCGATCGAGACGCCGGCCGACTGGCATGTCCTGATCGAACTGTCCGACAACAGCGACGGCGACGCGCTGGACATGGAACTTCAGCTGATCCTGGAGGACGCCTTCGGCGACGGGCTGCTGACCGACGCGGCGCTCGCCGCCAGCGACGCCCAGCGCCACGCCATGTGGGAGGTGCGCCACAGCGTGTCGGAGGCCAACAAGAAGGCCGGCGTCGGGCTGACCACCGACTGCGCGGTGCCGCTGTCGGCCGTGCCCGCCTTCATCGACGCCGCGACTGCCGCGGTGCAGGCGCTGGTGGCCGACCTGCCGGTGATCGTCGTCGCCCATCTCGGCGACGGCAACGTCCACTTCATCCCCTTCTTCACCTTCGACGCCTGGAATGCCGTGGGGAATGCGGTCGCCGATCGCGAAGCTATGGCCGCCGCCATCCGCCACGCGGTGAACGACGAGGCCGCCCGGCTGCACGGCACCTTCAGCGCCGAGCACGGCGTCGGCCGCGTCCAGCTGGGCGAGATGGCGCGCTACAAGCCCGCCGCCGAACTGGCGCTGATGCGCGCGGTGAAGCAGGCGCTGGACCCGCAGAACCTCTTCAATCCCGGCCGCCTGCTGCCGCCGGGCTGAGCCCGCCTTCCGTCCATTCTTCCGCCGTTCCTTCGCCGTTCCGGCCCACCAAGAGGAGTTCCGACATGAGCATCCGCCAATCCGGTTGGTCCCGCCGCACCCTGCTGAAAGCCGGCGCCGTCGGCGCATCCGCCCTTGCCATGCCGGCGATCTGGAGCCCGGCGCGTGCGCAGAACAAGCGGATCGTCGTGCGCGACGACGGCGGCATCTACACCAAGGCCTATGGCGAGGTGTTCTACAAGCCCTTCACCGCGGCGACCGGCATCGAGGTGGTCGGTGTCCAGGCGAATGCGGAGCCGACGGCGCAGATCCGCTCGATGGTGGAAGCGAAGTCCTACACCTGGGACATGGCGAAGATCAGCCAGCCGGCCATCCTGATGCTGACCGGCGGCGACAAGCCGCTGCTGGAGAAGCACGGGCTGGAGGCCGACCCGGCCGTCGCCTCCATCCCCAAGCAGTACATGTCGGAATACGGCGTCGGCACCAACGTCTACACCACGGTGCTGGCCTACCGCACCGACGCCTTCAAGGGTCGCAAGGCGCCGGCCTCGTGGAAGGACTTCTACGACGTCGCCAACTTCCCCGGCCGCCGCGCCCTGCGCAAGCACCCGTTCGACACCATCGAGCAGGCGCTGATGGCCGACGGCGTGCCCACGGGCCAAGTCTATCCCTGCGACCTCGACCGCGCCTTCAAGGCGCTGGACAGCATCAAGAAGGACATCGCGGTGTTCTGGACCAGCGGCGCGCAGGTCGAACAGATGCTGCTGTCCGGTGAAGTCGACATGGTCCCGACCTGGGTATCGCGTCCGCAGGCCGCCATCGCCGCCGGCGCGCCGGTCGGCATCGTCTGGGACCAGAACATCTGGGGCCTGGACAGCTGGGCGATCCTGGCCGGCACGCCGAATGCCGACGCCTGCCGCCAGTTCATCAAGTTCTCTTCCGATCCCAAGCGGCAGGCCGAGCTGGTGAAGTTCTTCCCGGCCGGCGTGACCCAGCCCGACGCCTTCAAGCACATCGACGCCAAGATCGCCGCCGACTGCCCGACCTTCCCGGCCAACATCGAGCGCGGCGTGCAGATCAACGCCGACTATTGGCTGAAGAACCAGCAGAAGGGTCTGGAGCGCTACAACGCCTGGCTGCTGAGCTGAGGCTAAGCCTCGGTTTTGCCCCCTCCCTAGCCCTCCCCCACCTTCGGTGGGAGAGGGAACTCCGCCGCTCTGCGACCAACTCCCTCTCCCGCCCAGCGGGGGAGGGTTGGGGAGGGGGCGACAGGCTCCGGCCCCACCTCCCATCCCCCCTTCGGCCCCACCCCCTTCGCGAGGAGGCGCGCATGTCTTCTTCCAGCCTTTCCGTCCAGGGCCTTGCCAAGCGCTACGGCGACTTCGTGGCGCTCGCCCCGACGGATCTCGTCGTCGCCGACGGCGAATTCCTGACGCTGCTCGGCCCGTCGGGCTCCGGCAAGACGACGCTGCTCAGCCTGCTGGCCGGGCTGGTGCCGCCCGACGAGGGAAGCGTGCGCATCGGGTCGCAGGACGTCACCTATGCCCCGCCTTACGAGCGGGACATCGGCGTGGTGTTCCAGAACTACGCGCTGTTCCCGCACATGACCGTCGAGGAGAACATCGCCTTCCCGTTGAAGATGCGGAAGGTGGCGGCGGCCGAGGCCAAGCGGCGCGCGGGCGAGGCGCTGGAGATGGTGCATCTGCCGCACATCGCCGGCCGCTACCCGCGCGAGCTGTCGGGCGGCCAGCAGCAGCGCGTCGCGCTGGCCCGCTGCATGGTCTACAAGCCGTCGATCATCCTGATGGACGAGCCGCTGGGCGCGCTCGACAAGAAACTGCGCGAGCACATGCAGCTGGAGATCAAGCGCCTGCACCGCGAGCTGGGAACGACGGTCGTCTACGTCACCCACGACCAGGAAGAGGCGATGACGATGTCCGACCGCATCTGCCTGATGAATGCCGGGCGGATCGAACAGCTGGGCACGCCGGCCGATTTGTATTTCCGTCCGCGCTCGCTGTTCGTCGCCGATTTCCTGGGCGAATCCAACATCCTGCCCGCCGCCCTGCGTGGCCGCAGCGGCGACGAGGTGGAGATCGGGCTGGGCACGCTGGGCGTTCCCGGGCGGGCGCTCGCCAACGGCAACGACCTGCCGCCGGGCAGCGAGGTGCGGGTGATGGTGCGTCCGCAGAACCTGACGGTCGCGCGCGGGGCCGGAAACGCTGTCGGCGGCCTGCAGGGCCGTGTGTCGGAGGTGATGGTCACCGGCAGCCTGACCAAGGTCTACATGGAGCCGCTGGACGGAAAGCTGCCGCCGCTGGTCGCCGCCTTCCCCACCCGCAACGAGACCGACGCGGTGCGCATCGACGATGTGCTGACGCTGTCCTGGAGCGGTCGTGACGCCGTGGTGATCGCCGATATGACCGCCGACAGGGCCCGCGCGGCCGGGACGGCGTGAGATGAGCGGACAGTCCCTGGCCATGACCCACGTCCCCGGCGCCAAACGCCATTCGCCCCCGCCCGCCTGGCGCAAGCCGGTGCTGATGGGCGCACCGCTCGTCCTGCTGCTCGTCGCCTTCCTGGTCTTCCCGGTCGGGCAGCTGCTGGCGCTCAGCGTCTACAACGGGCAGGGCTTCACGCTGGCGCCCTATGCGCAGCTGTTCGCCTCCAGCCTCTACGTCACCGTCCTGTGGATCACGCTGAAGATCTCGCTGGCGACGACGCTGGTGGCGGTGGTCGCGGCCTATCCGGTCGCCTACCTGATCTCCATCGCCAAGGGACCGGCGAAGAGCCGGCTGATCTTCTGGGTGCTGCTGTCCTTCTGGACCAGCTTCCTGGTGCGCGCCTTCGCCTGGGTCGTCATCCTCGGCCGCAACGGCGTCGTCAACAGCACGCTGATGTCGCTGGGCATCATCGACAGCCCGGCCGACCTGCTCTACGGCTTCGGCGCGGTGCTGGTCGGCATGGTGCACGCCATGCTGCCGCTGGCGGTGATGACCATGCTGGCGGTGATGGAGAACATCGACCGCACCCTGCCGCGCGCCGCCGGCACGCTGGGAGCAAAGCCCGGCACCGCCTTCTGGACCGTCTATTTCCCGCTGTCGCTGCCGGGCGTCGCCGCGTCGGCGATCATGGTCTTCGTGTCGGCCATCGGCTTCTTCATCGTGCCCGCCCTGTTGGGCGGCCGGAAGGAGACGATGATCACCCAGCTGATCATCGATCAGGTGCAGCAGACGCTGAACTGGGGGCTGGCCGGCGCAATCTCGGTCCTGCTGCTGACCGTCGTGCTGGTGGTGTTCGTGCTGTACGACCGCGTCTTCGGCTTCGCCTCGCTGACCGGGGAGAGCGCCGTGGTGCGCAACCGCGACACCGCCATGCGGCGGCTGGGCGGGCGCGTGCTGGCGGCGCTGGGATCGGCCAGCGATGCGCTGATCGGCCTGATGCCGCGCCGCCATCCGCTCCGCGGCCGTGCCGAGCGTCCGCTGGCGCTGACCGCCTTCGTCTGGCTGCTGCTGGTGCTGATCAGCCTGCCGGCCTTCCTGATGATCCCGCTGTCCTTCGGCAAGGGCGGGCTGGCCTGGCCGCCGTCGGGCTTCACGCTGCAATGGTACCAGCAGCTGCTGGACTCGCCGATCTGGATGCAGGCGCTGTGGCGTTCCATCGTCGTGGCCTTCGGCACCGGTCTGCTGTCGATGGCGATCGGCGTTCCCGCCGCCTTCCTGATGGTGCGCGGGCGGATGCGGGGCAAGGGCGCCATGCTGGCCTTCATCCTGTCGCCCATCGTCGTGCCGCGCATGATCATCGCCGTCGGCATGTTCTATGTCTTCGCCCAGATGGGGCTGGTCGGCACGATCCTGGGTCTGGTCATCGGCCACACGGTGGTCGCCGTGCCCTATGTCGTGATGACGATGATGGCGGTGCTGCGCAACTACGACACCCGGCTCGACCTTGCGGCGCAGAGCCTGGGCGCCCGGCCGCTGGCGGCGCTGCGGCACGTCACCTTCCCGATCCTGGGGGCCGGCATGCTGTCCTCCTTCCTGTTCGCCTTCGCCACCTCCTTCGACGAGCTGACCATCTCGCTGTTCTCGTCGGGCGGGCTGAGCGCCACGCTGCCCAAGCAGTTCTGGGACGAGGTGACGCTGCAGGTCTCCCCCGTCATCGCGGCGGTGTCGACCGGGCTGCTGCTGTTCGTCGCCACCCTGATCTTCGTCGCGGACCGGCTGCGGCGGCGCAGCCTCGCCGGCTGAGACCGGCTCCCCAACCGCTTATCACCACCCGCTTCTTCCAAGGACAAGACATGCTTGACGCCACGAAGCTTCGCGGCATTCTGCCCGCCACCCCGACGCCGGTGACCGCCGACGGCACCATCGACGTGGCGGCCTCTAGCGCGCTGTTCTCCTGGCTGTTCCGCCAGGGCATCGACGGGCTGGTCCCGCTCGGCGGCACCGGCGAATACGGCGCGCTGGCGAAGGACCAGCGCATCCGCTTCGCCGAACTGTCGGTCGAGGCGATGGCGGGGGCCGGGGAAAAACGCGGGCCGGTGATCGCCGGGGTGCTCGACACCGGCTATTACGATGCGCTGGCCGCCGGCCGCGATTTCGCGGCGGCGGGGGTGGACGGGCTGCTGGTGCTGACCCCCTACTACACCAACCCGACGCAGGCCGGCATCCGCGACTATTTCCTGCGCTATGCCGACGAATCGCCGGTGCCGATCCTGATCTACGAGATCCCCTACCGCACCCGCATCGCCATCGATCCGGAGATCCTGCACGAGCTGTCGCGGCACGAGCGGATCGTCGGCATGAAGGCCTGCAACACCGACATGTACCATTTCCTGCGGACGGTAGCGGGGGTCGACTCCTCCTTCGCGGTGCTGAGCGGCGAGGACACGCTGTTCCCGCTGCAGGTGGCGGCCGGGGCCAGGGGCGGCATCGTGGTGACGGCCAACCTGCTGCCGCGGGCGTGGCGTCTGATCTTTGACCTCGCCTCCACCGGCAAGCTGGACAAGGCGCTGGAGATCCACCGCTCGCTGATCCCGATGATGAACCTCGCCTTCGCCGAGACCAACCCCGGCCCGATGAAGGCGGTGATGGATCTGGTCGGCGTGCATGCGCCGGCGATGCTGGCGCCGCTGCGCGAGCCGGCCGAGCCGCTGAAGCAGGCGCTGCGGCGCGAGCTGTCGCGCCTGCTGGTCACCTATGAGGGAATGCCGGCCGCCCAGCCGGCATGACGGGTGGCAACCGCGCGGCGCGTGGCAATCGGTCCGCCGGATGCTATGCGTTAGCGCGGAAGGCGCCGGGCGATGGCGTGAAGGCGCTGGCCCGGTCGGATGAGGAAGTCTTGGGGGATTGCCGATGACGCGGACAGCAGGACGGATGCCGAAGGCGCAAGGGTCCGTGACGGAAACAGGCCCGGCCGCGGCGGCAGCGGAGCCGGACACGAAGAAGGCCGACCCGCGCGAATCCTCGCTGTTCGTCGGCTCGACCGAGAAGACCTTCCAGATCCTGCACGCCTTCGACGGGCCGCACCGGCAGATGCCACTGTCGGAGATCGCCAAGGCCGCCAACCTGGACCGCAGCGCCGCGCAGCGGCTGGTCTACACGCTGGAGGTGCTGGGCTATCTGCGCCGTGTCCACGGCACGCGCAACTATGCGCTGACGCCCAAGCTGCTGCAGTTCTCCTACAACTACCTGCGCGCCAACGAACTGATCGAGAAGGCGTTTCCCTACCTTCTGGACATCAGCCGCAGCGTCGGCGAGACCACCAACCTGCAGGAGCTGGACGGCGCCGAGATCGTCTTCGTCGCCCGCTTTCCCGGCAAGCATCTGGTCAACATCGAGTTCATGGTCGGCAGCCGCCTGCCCGCCTATTACACGGCGTCCGGCACCGCCATCCTGTCGCGTCTGTCGGAGGAGGAGCGGGAGGACATCCTGGCCCGCACCGACCTGCGCCCGCTGACCCCCTTCACCGTCTGCGACCCCGACCGTCTGCGCGCCCGCGTGCGCGAGGCGGGGGAGAAGGGCTATGCCCTGCTGATCAACGAGACGGTGATGGGCGACATCTCCGTCGGCGCCGCCATCACCGACGAGCATGGTCGCGCCGTGGCCGGCCTCAGCATCTCCGTCCCGGCCACGCGCTGGACGCCGGAGCAGGTCGAGCGGGAACTCGCCCGCCATGTGCAGGTGGCCGCGGCCTCCATCTCCGTCCACAAGTTCGGCAGCTATTCCAGATAACGCGTCCTTTCCCGCGGGAGGCGGTGATCCGATGGCGGCCCATCAGGCATGCCTGAACATCGACGAACTGCGGCATCAGGCCCGCCGCTTCCTGCCGCGCGGCCTGTTCGAGTATATCGACCGCGGCACCGAGGACGAGACCGCCCTGCGCCGGCTGCGCGACGGCTTCGATCATGCCGAACTGACGCCGCGTGTGCTGGTCGACTGCGCCGACCGCCACACCGGCGTGACGCTGTTCGGCCGCGAGCGCCCGCTGCCCTTCGTCATCGCGCCCACCGCCGCCGCCGGTCTGGTCCGTTATGACGGGGAGGTTCTGCTGGCGCGGGCCGCCCGTGCCGCCGGCATTCCCTTCTGCGTGTCGACCCAGTCGATCACCAGCATCGAGGCCATCGCCGAGGCCGGGGCCGAACTGTGGTTCCAGCTTTATGTCTGGCGCGACCGCAGCCTGACCCATGCCCTGCTCGACCGCGTCGCCGCCTGCGGCGTCGATACGCTGATCCTGACGGTTGACACCGCCGTTTCGCCGAAACGCGAGTACAACCGGCATAACGGCTTCACCGTGCCGGTCACGCCGTCCCTGCGCGGCGCCCTGGACGTGGCGCGCCATCCGGCCTGGGCGGGCGGGGTGCTGCTGCGCCTGCTCGCTGACGGCGGCTGGCCGGGATACGCCCATTATCCACCGCAGTTCCGCACCCGCATCAGCGACGCCGCCGCCCACGACCCGATCCGGCTGTGCGACCGGGTGAACTGGGACGACGTGGCGGAGCTGCGCCGCCGCTGGCAGGGCCGGATCATCCTCAAGGGCCTGCTGGCGCCGGCGGATGCGCTGCGCGCGGCCGGGACCGGGGTCGAGGCCGTCGTGGTGTCCAACCATGGCGGGCGCAACCTGGACTGCGCGCCCTCGCCGCTTGGCGTTCTGCCGCGGATCATGGACGCGGTCGGCGACCGGATGACGGTGCTGGCCGACAGCGGCGTGCGGCGCGGCAGCGACGCTGCTGGCCGCAGGTGCTGCGGCGGTTCTGCTCGGCAGGGCGCCGCTGTTCGGGCTGGCGGCCGGTGGACAGGCGGGGGCGGAACACGCGCTGGCGATCCTGCGGGACGAACTCGACCGGACCATGGCGCTGCTCGGCTGCCGGACGGTCGCCGACCTGCGGCCGATCCGCTGAACCGGCTCAGTGATTGTCTCTAGCCTTTTGATTTGCCGTGCGATTCACGCTTCAGACGATTCCGTCTGAACCGATCGCACTCTAGCTGACCAGCCCGGCGGCCAGATTGACGCCCAGCGCCAGCACCGCGGTGTTGAACAGGAAGGACAGGGCGCCGTGCATCAGCACCAGGCGGCGCATGCCGGCGCCGCGGGTGGTCACGTCGGACACCTGCGCGGTCATTCCGACGGTGAAGCTGAAATAGAGGAACTCCAGGTAGTCCGGCGCGTCGTTGCCGGGAAAATCCAGGCTGCGCTCCCGGTCCGCTTCGCCGTCCAGCCAGTATTCATGGGCGTAATGCTGGGCGAAGAAGACGTGCAGGAAGCCCCAGGACAGCAGGACCGTCACCCCCGACAGGACCGCCGCCACGCCCTCGTGCGGGGAGCCCTTGGCCGACACCAGTTCCGCCACGATGGCGACCAGGGCAGCGAGCGAGGCCAGAACCGCCCCGGCCAGCACCCCCCATTTGCCGGGATCGAGCAGCTTCGCCCGCCGGCGCATGGAGGCCACAGTGGCCCGGTTCATCAGGATGCTGGCCAGCAGGATGTAGACGGCGACCCCGCAATCCCAGCCGATCAGCACTGCGGTGGTCGGCCGCAGCCAGACGGCGGCGGCGCACCCGGCCAACAGGGCGATCGCCAGCGCCCCGCTGAGCGACGGGCGGTTGCGCAGATGGGTCAGGCTGCCGCGCATCTCGACTCCGACGATTGCCTGCAGCCGAGGCTGCAGCGCTTCAGTTGGAGGCGGGATAGAGCGGAAGCAAGGTCTGCTGGCGGCGCTGATAGCGGACCAGCTCCAGCGCGGTCAGCGGCCGGGCACCCTGGGCGCGGCAGGCGTCGGCGACCTCGAACATCAGCGCCTGCTGGTGGAACAGGGTCGCGTAGGCGTCGCCCAGCCTGAATTCCGGATCCCACATGTGGATGGCCTCCGCCCCGGCGCCGTTGACCTCGATGATGCGGAAATCCTCGCCCACCGCCAGCCGCTCCACCGAGGCGAAGCGGACGTCGAATCGGCCGAAATGGAAGCCCGGCATCTCGTCGGCGATCTCGTCGAAGCGGGCGGTCAGCGTCGCCGTGACATGGCCGCAGGCATCCTTGTAGAGGCCGCCGACGCGGCTGCTGCCGACCAGCGACAGCCGAACCGTGCGGCCCGCCTCCGGCACCTCGTCCAGCCGGTCGGCCAGCGCCTCGTGGTGGAGGTCCGCCTTCCAGGAGGCGCGCGGGTCGGCGGCGATCAGCTGGCGCAGGGTGGAGCGGCCGTCGCCGACCACATGCGGGTAATAGCGGAAGGTCATGGAGAAGATGCGCCCGTGCCGCTCCCCCGGCTTGCGGACGTAGAAGATGCCGGCTTCGCCGGCATAGGGCACATGCTCCTGCAGGATCAGCCGGACGTCGGCCGGGAAGCCGCGGAGATAGGTGCAGAGATCGGCGGCATCGCGCACCAGCCGCACGCCGATGCCGCGCCAGCCGATGTCCGGCTTGGCGACCAGCGGGAAGGACAGCCCGGCGCCGGACGCCAGCGACTCCAGCTGTGTCGGGGTCAGCGACGGGCGGTTGACCAGGGCGACGGATTTCGCCGCCCATTTGCGCGCCTGCGGCCCGATCAGGTCCATGCAGGCGATCTTCGACTCGCCCAGCAGGCCGCCGGCCTCGATCGACGGGTTGGCGGCGGTCGGCAGCGTCAGGCTGCGGTGGCGGATGCCGAGCGCGAACCACTGCGCCACCAGCGGTATGTAGAACAGCAGCGGCGGAATGCGCTCCGCCCAGCCGATGGTGGGGGCGCCGGCCGGCACCACCGGCAGGCCGGGCAGGACGATGGCGCGCGGGGTCGGGCTGCCGTGCAGCGCATCGCGCAGGGCGTCGGGCAGCAGCGGTTCCAGCGCCGCCCGGATGCGGGCGAACAGCGCGCGGACGACGGATTGCGCCCGCTTGGTCCGCAGGATCATCAGCAGCGCGGCACAGCCGATGCCGATCACCTGCACCTGGATCGCCGCCGCTTCGAGCGACGAGGTCATCAGCGTCAGCAGCAGCCCGACATGCACCCCGGCGGTCGCCAGCGTGATGGCGATGAAGCGCAGGAACGGCACCCGCATCACGCCGCAGGCGAAATAGGTCGGGAACAAGACGCCGGGCACCAGCCGGCAAGTCACCAATGTCGGCAGCAGGTTCCTCTGCAAGGCTCCGCGGCAGCGTTCAAGCATAGGCCCTTCGGTCCGCCGCCGGATCCATGACACCCGCAGCGACAATAGTCCGAGGACATAAATGAACAAATCGCCGATAACAATCCCACACAGCAGCGTGATGGCGGTCACGCCAATGCTGACCGTGCCGACGCTGACGAGGCTCGCTCCAACCGCAATTGCAACGTCTTCGTGCAGAAGCGTAAGCAAAGCAAGGCCCAGCAACAGGGGAAAACCGGCGAAAGCGGTTATTGGTTGCAATGCAGCAAACACGTGCGGGGTGTCCGTTGGGTAGGGGGCGGTTACGGTGCCGTCGGCAAAATTGCATAGGAAATGGTAAGCTTCACGTTAAAACTTTTATGGAACCGTGCGACATAGCGACTGTTTCCTTTGGACCATATCAAAACGATATGGGGATGATAGAAAATATGTGTTTGCAGCTATGGCGCCGGCGCGGCACAGTGCGTCCCAATAAATGACCGGCCAAAAGACCACCGACGGCCGAACCGCCACCCGACCAGGAGACGCACCGTGCAGAGCATCCAGTGGGACGACGCCTTCCTCCTTGAAGCCCAACTGACCGAGGATGAGAAGCTGGTGCGCGACAGCGCCCGCGCCTACTGCCAGGACCGGCTGCAGCCGCGCGTCATCTCCGCCTTCCGCGAGGAGCGGTTCGACCGTGAGATCATGACCGAGATGGGCGAGCTGGGCCTGCTCGGGCCCACCATCCCGGAGGAATATGGCGGGCCGGGCGTCAGCCATGTCGCCTATGGTCTGGTCGCCCGCGAGGTGGAGCGGGTGGACAGCGGCTATCGCTCGGCGATGTCGGTGCAGTCGTCGCTGGTCATGCACCCGATCTACGCCTATGGCAGCGAGGAGCAGAAGAAGAAGTGGCTGCCGCGGCTGGCCACCGGCGAACTGATCGGCTGCTTCGGCCTGACCGAGCCGGACCACGGCTCCGACCCCGGCGGCATGAAGACCCGCGCCACCAAGGTCGACGGCGGCTATCTGCTGTCGGGCTCCAAGATGTGGATCACCAACTCCCCCATCGCCGACCTCGCCGTCGTCTGGGCGAAGTCGGACGCCCATGACAACAAGATCAAGGGCTTCGTGGTGGAGCGCGGGACCAAGGGCTTCTCCACGCCCAAGATCGAAGGCAAGCTGTCGCTGCGCTCGTCCATCACCGGCGAGATCGTGCTGGACGAGGCCTTCGTCCCCGACGAGAACCTGCTGCCCAACGTGTCGGGGCTCGGCGGTCCGTTCGGCTGCCTGAACAAGGCGCGCTACGGCATCGCCTGGGGCGTGCTGGGCGCGGCGGAGTTCTGCTGGCACGCCGCCCGCCAGTACACGCTGGACCGCAAGCAGTTCGGCCGTCCGCTGGCCCAGACCCAGCTGGTCCAGAAGAAGCTGGCCGACATGATGACGGAGATCACGCTGGGCCTTCAGGCCTGCCTGCGGGTCGGCCGCATGATGGACGACGGCAGCTGGTCGCCGGAGGCGATCTCGCTGATCAAGCGCAACAACTGCGGCAAGGCGCTCGACATCGCCCGCGTCGCCCGCGACATGCACGGCGGCAACGGCATCTCCGAGGAGTTCCAGGTCATCCGTCACATGGTGAACCTGGAGACGGTGAACACCTACGAAGGCACCCACGACGTCCACGCCCTGATCCTGGGCCGGGCGCAGACGGGCCTGCAGGCGTTCTTCTAAACGGGAAGTCCATCCCCTTTCCCGCCTCTCGTGCCAACGCATGCGTTGCCGGCGGCATCGGGCGGATCTCAGATCCGTCCGGTGCCGGGGAGAGGAAGGGAGCCGGCGTGATGCGGCGGATGCGCGGGGACCTTGCGGGAATCGGTGTGGTTGCGGATTCCCGGAGCAAGCCCCTCTTCTCTGCTGACACCGGCTTCCTTTGTCCCGAGGCGGGAATTTTTCAACTGTGTGCCGGGCGTTCCAGAGGACTCAGCCGGTTCACCCCAAAAACTACTTCAGAATTGGGGTGACTGTCGGCGCGGTATATAGACAATCCACTCCCTTTTCTTCCGCTGTGGTCTGTCAAGGCTGAGGTATTCTTTCCAATTCGGCGCATGCCGATTTGGGAGGAATTTCCATGGCAACCTGGACTCCTGATCCCAGCTTCTACCCCTCGCCACGCATGGCGATGCAGGCTCCATCGGAACGGCTGGCCTATGTGGCGATGCTGAATGTCGGAGGGGGGCCGGATGCGCTGGGGGTGGTCGATGTCGATCCATCCTCGGCCAGCTACGGCCGGCTCCTCCGGCGGGTCGACATGCCGAACGTCGGCGACGAGCTGCACCATTTCGGCTGGAACGCCTGCAGTTCCGCCCTGTGCCCCTACGCCCCGCATCCGCATGTTGAGCGGCGCTACCTGATCGTGCCCGGGCTGCGGTCTTCGCGCATCCACATCCTGGACACCAAGCCCGATCCGGCCAGCCCCAGGATCGTCAAGGTCATCGAGCCGGAGGAACTCGCGGCGCGCGCCAATTATTCCCGCCCGCACACGCTGCATTGCGGACCGGAAGGCATCTATGTCAGCGCGCTCGGCAACGGGAAGGGCGATGGTGGCGGACCCGGCGGCGTCTTCCTGATGGATCACGATACCTTCGAGGTGCTCGGCCAGTGGGAGATCGACCGCGGCCCGCAGTTCCTGGCCTATGATGTCTGGTGGCATCTCGGCCAGGACACGCTGATCACCAGCGAATGGGGCACGCCCGACATGATCGAGGACGGGCTGAACCCCGAACTGCTGCTCGGTGCGAAATACGGCCATCAGGTCCATTTCTGGGATCTGCGCAAGCGCCGGCACCGGCAGACCATCGATCTGGGGCCGGAATACCAGCTGGCGCTGGAACTGCGGCCGGCCCACGACCCGACCAAGGCCCATGGGTTCATGAATGCCGTGGTCAACCTGTCGGACCTGTCCTCGTCGATCTGGCTCTGGCATCGCGAGACCGGCGGGAACGGTGACGGCCGGTGGGCCATGCGGAAGGTGATCGACATCCCGGCCGAACCGGCGGACCCGGATCTGCTGCCGCCGATGCTCAAGGGCTTCAAGGCGGTGCCGCCGCTCGTCACCGACATCGACCTGTCGCTGGACGACCGCTGGCTCTACGTGTCCTGCTGGGGCACGGGGGAGATGCGGCGGTACGACGTGTCCGATCCGTTCCAGCCCAGGCTGACCAGCTCGGTGCGGTTGGGAGGGATCGTCGGGCGCAGCCGTCATCCCGGCCGCGATGCCGATGGCGGCGACCTCAACGGCGGCCCGCAGATGGTCGAGGTCAGCCGCGACGGCAAGCGGGTCTACTTCACCAACTCGCTGTACCGGAGCTGGGACGACCAGTTCTATCCGGACGGCATCAAGAGCTGGATGGTCAAGCTCGATGCCGACTCCGATGGTGGCCTGACCATCGACGAGCGGTTCTTCCTGCGCTTCGACGACGAGTTCCGCGGTCATCAGATCCGGCTGGAGGGGGGCGACGCCTCTTCGGATTCCTACTGCTATCCATGACCGAGATCGCACTCTGAGGGACGCCTCTCCATGGATGACCCTTGGCAATGGCTGGCGCTGGCCGGGCTCGGCGCCTTCCATGGAGTAAACCCGGCGATGGGATGGCTCTTTGCCGTGGCGCTGGGCCTTCAGGAGGGGCGGCGGGGCGCCGTCATCAGGGCTCTGCCCCCCATCGCGCTGGGCCATGCCCTGTCGGTGCTGGTGGTGGTGGCGGGATTCGCCATCCTGCAGCTGGTCGTCACGACGGCCCCGCTGAGGCTGGTCACGCCCGCCCTCCTGATCGGTTTCGGCCTCTACCGGCTGGCGCGCGGATACCGCCACCGGCTGCGGGTCGGCATGCGCACCGGCTTTGCCGGGCTGACGCTCTGGTCCTTCCTGATGGCGTCGGCCCACGGGGCCGGGCTGATGATCCTGCCCCTGCTGCTGGGCATGCTGGCGCCGGCGCAGCTGATGGCGCTGTCCCTGTGCGGACCGGGGACGGAGATGACCGGCCCGGTCGCCGCACTGGGATCGGCGGCGGCCGGGCTGGCGGTGGTTCTGGTGCATATGGCGGCGATGCTGGCGGTGATCGCCGTCATCGGGCTGGCGGTCTTCGAAACCGTCGGGCTCGGCATCCTGCGCCGCGGCTGGGTGAATTTCGATCTGCTGTGGGCGGGCGCCCTGATCGGCACCGGGGCGGGATTCCTGCTGCTGGCGTGAGGTCCGTCAGGAACTCACGCCGCCCTCACATCTCCGGTCGCCTGCTGGCGCACCTCCGCCAGGAAGCGGTCGACCTCGGATGCCAGCGCGCGGGTCTGGCCGGACAGGCCGCGGGCGGCGTCCTGCACGCCCAGCGCCGTGCTGCCGGCGCTTTCCGCCGTGTGGGCCAGCGCGGCGATGGTCGCCGACACGTCCTGGGTGCCCAGCGCCGCCATCTCCACCGCCCGCGCGATCTCCTGGGTGGCGGAGTTCTGTTCCTGCACCGATTGGGTGATGGTGCCGGAAATGCCGTCGATCTCGGTGATGGTGCTGCCGATGGCGCCGATGGCCTCGGCCGCCTCGCGGGTCACCGACTGCATGGCGTTGACCTGGGCGGCGATCTCGTCGGTGGCCTTGGCGGTCTGGTCGGCCAGCCCCTTCACCTCGGTCGCCACCACGGCGAAGCCCTTGCCGGCCTCCCCGGCGCGGGCGGCCTCGATGGTGGCGTTCAGCGCCAACAGGTTGGTCTGCTTGGCGATGGCGTGGATCAGCCCGACCACCTGGCCGATGCGCTCGGCATTGGCGATCAGCCCCTGGACGGTGGCGTTGGTCCGGTCGGCATGGGACACCGCCTCGCCGGCGATGCGGGCGGAATGGCCGACCTGCTCGGTGATGCCGCCGATGGAACTGGCGAGTTCGGTCGCCGCCGCCGCGGCGGAGCGGACGTTGGACTGGATGTCGTCGGATTCGCGGGCGACGTTGCGGGTCTGGCTGGACGCCTCGCCCACCACCACCGCCATGCGGTCGGCGCTGTCGGCCATGCCGGACGCCGACTCGGCGATGCCCTCCACCAGACGCTTCACCGTGCCCTGGAAGCGGTCGGCGAGGTCGAGCAGGGCCGCGCGCTTGGCCGCCTCCGCCCTGGCGTCGGCTTCGGCCTGGGCCGCGTGCATGCGCTCGATGGCGCGGGCGTTGTCGCGGAAGACGGTGACCGAGCCGGCCATGGCGCCGATCTCGTCTGAGCGGCCGTTGCCGGGCACCTCGACGGCGGTGTCGCCGTCGGCCAGCTTCGCCATCGCCGCCGACATGGCGCGCAGCGGGCGGATGACGATGCGGCCGAGCAGGACGTTCAGCAAGGCGATCTGCACCACCAGCGCGATCAGGCAGATGGCGATCTGGTTGCGCATCTGGGTGGCGATGGCGTCGATCTGCTGGTCCAGGCTCCAGGCGATCTGCAGGGCGCCGACCAGCCGGTTGCTCTTGCCGGTCACCACCGGCACCGTCACCACGATGTGGCCCTTGGCCGAGCGGGTCTGCGCCCCCTTGCCGGCCAGCACCGCCTCGACCAGATCCTGGTCGGCCTTCAGGTCGTACTTGGCGAAGCGCGGGTTGGAGAAGTCGGCCAGCGTCGCCGATGCCGATGCGGCGCGCAGCGAGGCGAGTTGGACTTCGTGGCTGTCGGCCAGCGGCATGAACTCCGTCTCAATGGAGGCGCCATCGCCCGCGACGAAGCTGGTCTTGGTGGCGTTGGCCAGCATGTCCGTCTTGACGCGGGCGTCGTGCGTGGCGAGCCGCACCGCGTCGTCGTACTGCATCTTGGCCTGCAGCCCCATGATGACGATGAATCCGCCGACGATGGCCGCGACGAAGGCCGCCGTCACCTTCCGCCCGACGCTCCAGAACCGACGCGGCCGGGATGCGGCCGCCTTGTCCACTGCCATGCTCTTGCCCTTCCCATGCCGCCTTCGCGTCGCATCGACCGTCAAGGCATGACGGATCAGCCGCCGGAATGACCGGCGTTCGCTGTCGAAGCGTCAACGAACTGCAAAATTTAAATGGTATTGTAACGGAGCGTCATGGTCTGCGCCATGATCTTCTTCTCTGACTTTCGGATGGTTGCCAGTTGTCATGGCAATCCCAAAGTCGTGGGCGGACGCGTCCAAAGTGAAGACGCCGCCGTTTCATTGACGGAGCGGCGCCTTTCAATGCCGGATATATCGCTAATCCGGCTTCTGTTCTTTTGGTTGTGCGTTGTCCTGGGGTGTCCGGGCTCACTATGGGGACCGGACACCCCAGGATCATAGCGTCTCAGCCGCGGGCCGGATTGCGCTCCCGCCAGCCGAAGGGTCCGGCGGTCTCATAGAGCCACGGATACTGGTTGACCATGCGCCTTGCGATGGCGATGCGATGCGCCGTCAGCGTGATGAGGCCGAGCACCACGGTGTGGACGATGAAGCCCCACGGCGCCAGCAGCTGCTCGCCGAACAGGCCCCAGGCCAGGAAACGGTCGCCCACCCCCAGCAGCAGCGAGTAGGCCAGGACGTTCGACACCGGCTTCCAGCCCTCCGCCAGCGTCTGGCCGGTCAGCACGCCGCAGCCGCCGAACACCAGAAGCGTCAGGAACACGAAGACCGGAACGGAAGAGCCAAGGATCGTCTCCATCTCAATGCCCCCCTTCCAGATAGGCCGACCGCACCTCCGGGTCGGCCAGCAGCTGCGCCCCCGTCCCCGTCATCGTGATCTTCCCCGTCACCATCACATAGGCCCGGTGCGCCAGCTTCAGCGCGTGGAAGGCGTTCTGCTCGACCATGAACACCGTCATCTTCTGTTCCCGGTTGATCTCCTGGATCACCTGGAAGATCTGCTTCACGATCAGCGGCGCCAGACCCAGCGACGGCTCGTCCAGCAGCAGCAGGCGCGGCTGGCTCATCAGTGCACGGCCGATCGCCAGCATCTGCTGCTCGCCGCCCGACATCGTGCCGGCGCGCTGGTTGATGCGCTCCTTCAGCCGCGGGAACAGCGTCAGCACCCGCTCCAGCTCGCGCTCGAAGCTGCCGGGCTGGGCGACGATCGAGCCCATCTGCAGGTTCTCAAGCACCGTCATCCGCGGGAAGATGCGCCGGCCTTCCGGGCTTTGCGCGATGCCGCGCCGCACGATCTCGTGGGTGGGCAGGTCGGTGATGTCCTCGCCCTCGAAGAACACCCGGCCCTGGCGGGCGCGCGGGCTGCCGCAGATCGTCATCAGCAGCGTCGACTTGCCCGCCCCGTTCGCGCCGATCAGCGAGACGATCTCGCCGGCGCCGATCTCGATGTCGATGCCCTTCAGCGCCTCGATGGCGCCGTAAAACGTATGGACGCCCGATACCTTCAACATGGCTCAGGCCCCCTTCTGGGCAAGATTGAGGTCCGCCGCGACTTCCGGCGGCAGCGCTTCGTCTTCGTCCTCGCCCAGATAGGCGCGGATCACCGCCGGGTCGTTCTTCACATGCTCCGGATCGCCGTCGGAAATCTTCCGGCCATAGTCCAGCACCACAACATGGTCGGAAATGCGCATCACCACGCTCATGTCATGCTCGATCAGCAGAACGCCGGTCCGGTGGCCC
This sequence comes from Azospirillum oryzae, assembly GCF_008364795.1. Taxonomy (GTDB): domain Bacteria; phylum Pseudomonadota; class Alphaproteobacteria; order Azospirillales; family Azospirillaceae; genus Azospirillum; species Azospirillum oryzae. The sequence goes on from NZ_VTTM01000003.1 coordinate 477,677, forward strand.
TGCGGGGTCTGCACATCACGGATGAAGGTCAGGATCTCGGCCAGCTCGCCCGACTCGCGCGGGTTCAGGCCGGCCGCCGGCTCGTCCAGGCACAG
>NZ_VTTM01000004.1 GCF_008364795.1 Azospirillum oryzae
CGCGTCGGGAGGCGCTTTATAGGCGGCACCCCCCAAACCGCGCAAGACCTTTTTTCATCTCCCATGACGATTTTTTGGCCAGAGGGGTTTAAGGGGCGTCGGACAGGCCGACGCCCCCTGTCCGTCAATAGGCGGCGTGGTCCCAGAACTGTGCCATGCTGCTGTCGGCCTGGTAGCCGTCCGTACCCATCGACGACCAGCTGAGGTCATGGATGCCGTGGGACAGAACCGGCGCGTGATCCTTCAGCGAGTAGTCGGCATGGGCGCTGTCGCGGAAACCCGGATTGAAGACCGCGTCATTCGGGCCATAGGCACGCCCGTTGGCGGCCACATTGCCGTCCATGGTCAGCCTACCGGGGCTGAGCAGCTTCCAGTACTGATTGATCGGGCTGTCACCGGCCGTGAGGTTGTGAATGACCATGTTGTCGTGGGGACGGGCCTCCGCCCCAGCCTTGGGCACCCATTCCAGTCGGATGAAAGCGTCTTCCGGACGGCTGGCGATGCCGAAGTTGTTCTCCAACAGATTGTCGTCTCCGCCATGGACATAGATCCCGGCCCAGGCGAAACCCTTCACGAAGTTGTCGCGCACCACGACGCCGCTGGTCAGATCGTCGAGCGAAATGCCCCAGCCCTTGTGATCGGCCAGCCAGTTGCCTTTGCCGTCGGTGGCGAGGCCGCCGGTGTCGATCACCTCGTTGCCACGGATCACCGAGCCCATGTTCTGGGCCGAGCGGCCGAGCATCTCGATACCGCCGCCGTCGGCGGTCTCCTGCCCGACATTGTGGATCTTGTTGAACTCCACGATGTTCTTGCGGTTCAGCTGGCCGTCGTCCCATTCCTTGAACGACACGCCGTAACGCGGGGCATCGGTGATGTCGTTGTGGCTGACCAGCGTGTTGCTGCTGCCGACCGCGCCGATGCCGGCGCCGCCCTTGGTGATCTGGCCGATATGCTCGATGGTGTTGGCGTAGATGCGGTTGCCGTTGGCTGCGTGGATCATCGAAACGCCGTTGCCGCCGAGCTGCTCCATATGATTGCCGGCGATGCGGCTGGTGTCGGTGCCGTCGAGCGAAACCGCCGTCCCGACATTGACGAAGTGATTGCCGCCGACCGAGTTGCCGTGCCCGCCCTGCATCGACAGCGCAGAGCCGTCATAACGGGTGTCGGAGAAGGTCAGACCTTCGAAGCTGACGTTGCTGGCATTGCTGGTCTTGATCAGCGTGCCGAGCCGGGCGACGACCACGCCGTCCGACTGGAAGCTCGCGGCATGTTCCGGCTTCACCACCAGCTTGCCGTCGCTGGCGCGCCAGCCGAATTCGCCGGCATCTCGGATCAGCGAGGCGTCGTTCATCACCCGGTAGGTGCCGCCGGTGCGCAGGCCGTAGGACGCCGCATCGTCGAGCGTCACCGTGTGGTGGTATTGGTCGATCGACTTCACATGCGAGATGTCGTCCTTCAGCCGTTCGGTGTCGAAGGTCTGAACGACCAGCCCGGCATGGGGCTTGAGGCCCGAGGGGATGTCGCCGTTCGTGAAATTGAAGCTGGTCTTGCTGGCGCCGGTGGAGTTCGCCTTCAGCACATGCCAGCCGCTGGTCGCGGCATGGTCCGGGTTGAAGTCGCCGGTCTGCGCCGCATGCTGGCGGACGCCGCCGATGCTGACGTCAAGGCCGTTGGCAGAGGAGAGCTTGGCCGAATAGAGGCCTTTGCCCTCGTAGGTGAAGCCGGTCACCCGTTCCCCACCGCTCAGCACCGGGGTCTCGCTCTTGTAGGCGAGGAAGCTGTGGCCGTCGTCGTGGGAGTCGAGGGTCAGGGTCTTGTTCAGGCGATAGGTGCCGCCACGAACATAGGTCGTGTCGATGTCGCTCGCCCGCATTGCGTCCCGCGCCTTCTCGAGGCTGGCGAAGGGACCGTCGGTGCCGGCGGCGTTGGGAGCGGCGAGCCGCCCGGACCAGCTGTCATTGCCCTTGGTGGACACGAAAAAAGCGGTCTGGTCGGTGGTCGTCATAAGTCATTCCTCCGTTCTGATGAAGGCATGAGTCGAATTTTTTAGTTAAAAATTTATTTACAGCTTAAGTACCTCCGACGGACAGGTTGTAACTGCAAGATCGGTAATTTGTATCCTGATACCGTACCGGAATTTTGTAGCGTTCTTGTCCGATTTTGTTTGTGGAACCGGAGTATGCATGGAGACTTGGATCCACACCGCTTTTCTCGCGCAATGCGGGCATGGGCGGACGCCCAAGGGGTTCCGGCATATGCGGTAACGTTACAGGTCATCGCCGCACTGGCCATTTTCTGGAATTTTATGATAAGCTTGCCACCGCCGGGGTCTTGTTCTTGGTCATACAGCGGTGCCGCGCCCAGTTCAGCGTCAGGGCCGCCCTCCCCCCGGCTACAGGACGTGAAAGGGACCTGTCTTGAGCGAAGAGTTGAAGAACGTCACCGCGACGAACGTCACCGCGACGGTAAAGTGGTTCAAGCCGGAAAAGGGTTTTGGGTTCGTCCGCCTCGCCGATGGCTCCGGAGAGGCATTCTTGCACGCTTCGGTCCTGGCCGCCGCCTCCCTGCCCAACCCGGTCGAGGGCACGACGGTCGTCTGCGATCTGGCCCAGGGCGCCAAGGGACCCCAGGTCGTCGCCATTCACTCCGCCACGCCGCCGGAAACCCCGCCGGCCCCGCGCGCCCGCAACCAGCGCCCGCCGCGCGCCACCGCATCGGCCGCCCAGCCGATGAGCCAGCCTCCCGGACTGGGTGCGCAGCCTGATGATGGCGGCGAAGGCTTCGCCCGCCCGCCGAAGCCGCCGCGCGAACGGCGCGAGCGTCAGGCCGAGCCGGCCGGCCCGGCGACGATGGCCTACGGCACGGTGCGCTGGTACAATCTGGACAGCCAGTCGGGCCTGATCGAGCCGTGGGAAGACGGCGCGACCGTCTATTTCGACCGTGCGACCCTGCGCCAGTCGGGCCTGGACATCGTCGCCGACGGCGAGGACGTCCGGTATCTGGCCGTCGGGTCGGAAGATGCGCCGGTCGCCCAGCGGGTCGAGTTGATCTGACGACACGCCTCTCACCGGCGATTGCCGCGCGACAGGCCCGTCAAGGGCCAACCCGCGGCGATTGCCGTGTGTGGAATTGGAACCGGGTTGGTCTAGAACCGCGTTGAGAGTGTGAAGAAGGCGCGCGGTGCGCGGTCTTGCGTGCTGAACGGCGTGGTGATGAAGGGCTTGGCAAGCTCAACGCTGGCCTCGATACGCCGGAACACGCCGAATCGCAGGCCGACGCCGGCCGAGGCGAGGGACCGGCGGCCGTGACGCGTTCCGCCCTCGTAGTTGTAGACCGCGCCATAATCGCCGAAGCCGTAGCCGACCGCGTAATCCAGCCCCTCCTCCTGGACCGGCAGGATGTACTGCAGTTCCGCACGGCCGGCGAAGCCGCTGTCGCCGGTGATCTCCGACGGGTCGAAGGCGCGGCCATACTGCTTGCCGCCGAGGCCGTATTCCTCAGACGACAGCAATTGGTCGGGGCTGTATTGCGCCTCGCCGGAGAGGACGAGGACCAGCGATTCGGTCAGCGGCTGATTGCGCTGGGCTGAGACCAGCAGCTTGCGGAAATCGCTGCGCCCGCCACTGCGGGTCAGGTTGGCACTGCCGGATTCCGTGGCGTTCAGGATGTCCAGACCCTTGGACAGTTCCGCCGTCAGCAGGTTCGACCCGCCCCAGCCGTCGGCGAAATCGTAAGCGACATTGGCGGCGACGATGCGCAGCCGGTCCTGCGACAGCTTGTCGCCCAGCGCATCGGTGCGGCTGTCGCGGATGGTGAAGCTGAGGCCGGCGCGCAGCGTCTCCGTCCGGCTGCGGATGAAGGGATGCGCCACCGCGATGCGGCCGGAGGTGGTCAGGCTGTAGAGATCGAGCGGTCGCACGCTGTCGCCGGGCTGCGACCAGGAGCGGCGGACGCCATACTCCACCGTCGTACCCTCGGCATCCACCGGCACCAGCTGCCCGACGTCGAAGAACCGCAGTTCGCGGAGCTGCGGGGTGACGATGCCCTGGGCGGTGGTTCGCTCGAACAGGCCAAGCTGGTCCTCGACGGCAGCGACGCCGGTCAACTGGAAGGGACCGATCGAGCGGGTGCCGCGGTTGTCGAGCGACAGGAAGCCGTTGAAGGGCGTGCGCTCCAGCGCCAGCGTCAGGCGCGAGGCACCGGGGGTGTCCGGCGACGCCTCCAGCACCGTCTTCACCGCGACGCCGGGCAGGTCGTCCGCCAACAGGACATAGCGCTCCATATCCGCCATGCGCAGCGGCCGGGACGCCTTGATCTTCTCCCCCATCCGCCGCAGCAGGCCGAGCCGGTCGGTCGCCCCGCCCTGGACGACCACCTCGTCGACATAGCCTTCCACCACCTGCAGGCGGACGACGCCGTCGCGGATGCGCTGGGCCGGCACCACCGCCTGGGACAGCACATAGCCGTCGTTGCGGTAGCGCGCGGTGATGGCGTCGCGGATGGCGTAGAGGTCGGCCAGAGTGATCGGCTTGCCCAGCTTTTCGCGCCACAGGGCGGACAGGCTGGCGCTGTCATAGACGCTGTTGCCGTCGATGCGGACTTCGCTCAGCGTCAGGGTGATGCGCTCGGCATCGCGGGGCGGCGGCGCCTTTTCCGGCGCCGGCATCTCGATCTCCGGTGAGGATTGCGGCACGGCCGGCCGTTCGAAGCGCTGCTCCAGGCGATTGGGATCGAGCGAGGGCGGCAAAACCGGCGGCACCGTCTGGGCCAGCGCCGGCAGCGGACCGGCGACGCCCGCCAGCAGCAGGGCGGACAGGCGGGCGAGCCGACGCAGGCGTCGGGGCATGGGAGTGGGCATCGCGGTTCGGGACACGGCTTGTCGTCGTCCGGCTATTTGTCGGTAAGGGCGGTGACGCCGGCCCAGTCCGGCTCGGGCGCCCGGCCGATGCGCTTTTCCGCCTTGTGCAGCATCGCCAGGGCGGCGCCGTCGGTGGCGACCAGGGCGCGGAAGCCGGCGGCGGCGGCCTCGAACCGGCCGGCGCGCCAATGGTCGAGGGCGGTCGCGTAGGCGGCGCGCTGGGCGCGGTCCTCCGGATCGGCGCGGCGGGCGTCGGACAGCGGCTCGAACACCTCGACCGGTTCGCTGCGGCCGACGACCTGCACGATGTCGAGCGCGCGGAAGGCCTCCAGGTCGCCATGGTGGCGCATGGTCTCGCCGCTGACCATCAGGACGGTGTTGTAGTATTTGTTGGCCCCCTCCAGCCGCGAGGCCAGATTCACCGTGTCGCCCATCACCGTGTAGTTGAAGCGGCGGGGCGAGCCGATGTTGCCGATCAGCGCCGGCCCGGTGGCGATGCCGATGCGGTTGGAGCCGCGCCCGCTGGCGGTCGCCAGCAGGGTCGGATCGTCCGCCATCGCCTGACGCATCGCCAGCGCCGCCGCCACCGCGGCGCGGGCATGGTTGTCGATGGCGTATGGGGCGCCGAACACCGCCAGAACGGCGTCGCCGATGTATTTGTCGACGAAGCCGCCATGCGCCTCGATGATGTCGGTCATCACCGTGAAATAGCGGTTCAGCACGGCGACCAGGGCTTCCGGCTCCATCCCCTCCGACATCTTGGTGAAGCCTGCGATGTCGCAGAACAGGATCGACAGGTCGCGCTCCTCCCCGCCCAGGCTGGGCGACTGGCCCGACGCGATCATGTCGTCGATCAGGGACCCCGGCAGATAGAGCTTGAAGGCGTTGCGGATGTGCCGCTGGTCGCGGTCCAGCACGGCGAAGCGCAGACCCAGCGCCAGCGGGAAGACCAGCAGCGCCGCCAGCGCCGCCTGCAGATAGGGCAGGACCAGCCCGCCCTGGAAGACTTCCACCGCCACGCCGCTCCACCCTGCCAGCAGCAGGAGCAGGCCGGCCGCGGCCACCGGCGGCCGGGTCGCCAGCGTCACCACGGCGGCCAGCCCGGCCAGCAGCAGGATCAGCGCCGCGGCGGCCGGCCGGCCGGTCTCCGCCAGCGCGTCATGCGCCATCAGGTTGGAGATGGCGGCGGCGTGGATGTAGACGCCGGGAATGCTGTCGCGGGTGCGACCTGCGACATACAGCTCGCTCATCACCGGCAGGGCGCAGCGTTCGGGAAGATTCACCCCCTCCGGCTTGGTGACCCAGCGGTTGGAGGAGAGCTTGCGGTCCTCCACGTCCAGCACCGTGCCGACCATCACCGCCTTGCCCTTGAAGTGGCTGGCGAAAAAGTCGGTCTTACCGGCCTCGGCGCAGGCATACAGGTCGGCCAGCGAATAGGTCGGGATGGCGCCGGGCGCGGTGGCGTGGTTGACCAGCAGCCGGTTGCCCTCGCCGCCCGGAATCCGGTAGCCGGCCAGCGTGGCGGAGCCGTCGGCCCCCCATTCCAGCGGCGCCTTCAGCGCGCGCGACGCCACCTCCACCGCCATGCCCGGCTCGGCCTTCGGCTTGCCGTCGGGGCCGGCCACGGTCAGCGTCAGCGGCACGCGGCGCAGCACGCCGTCGGCATCCTCCACCAGATTGACCGAGCGGACATTGTTGACCCCGGCGGCGATCATATAGCCGCGGTAGGGCATCAGCGGGTCGCTCTGATGCTGCACCTTGGCCAGCACCAGCCGTCCCTCCTTGCCGCCGCGGCGCAGGGTCAGCAGGTAATCGCGCTCGAATCCGGGGATCAGCGTCTCGACCGAGGTCGGGTGGACGAGGTCGAGGCCGATGGCCGCCGCCCCGCCGTCCAGCATGGCGCCGAGCACGGTGCCCAGCCGCGGACCCCACAGCGCCTGCGGCGTGCCGGCGAAGGGCGGGCGGCGGTAGGTTTCCTCATCGATGCCGACCACCACAACCGGCGACGGATCGGGGGCCGGCCGGGGGCCATGCAGCCGCTCCCGCAGCCAATAGAGGCTGTCGATCGACGGCCCCTGCAGCGACGACGAGGCGGCCAACACCAGAAGTGATGCTACGACGGGCGCCACCGCGCCGAGCAGGACCAGCCGGACGCGCCGGGGCAGCCTCATCCTATTCAACGGTCGTGCCCGCCGCTCAGAAGCGGATCAGGCGGCCGAGCGCCGGGCCGCCGCCGCCGGCGGCCTTCTCGTCGATCTTCACGATGAAGGACTTCTGCCCGGCGGAAACCTTGTAGAGGCCACCCGGCTCCAGCCCGCTGCCCTTCTTCGCGGTGTCCAGCGTGGTGCCGGGGACATTGACGGTCGTCAGCGCGATGCCCTGCACGTCCAGCCGGTCGATGGTGACCGGGCCGGGAGCCGACAGGATCAGCACCGGATGGGTCTTGAACAGGGTCAGGTCCGGCTTCGGCAGCGGCGCCTTCATGCCCGGCAGGGCGATGGGCGCGCTGCGGAAGACGGTCACCCCCGCCTTGCCCGCCTCGTTGGAGGCCAGCAGCAGCTTGCCGCCGTCGCAGGGCAGCGTGTGGCGGTCGATGCTGCCGCCCTCCACCGCCGACTCGCGGGCGCCGACCGTCACCGAGCCGCCGGTGATCGTCTCGTTCACGCAGGATTCCAGATAGCTCAGCGTCAGCGTCTGCCCGGCCTTCAGCGCCACGGTACGGCCGGCCGCCAGATAATCCATCGGCTGCACGCCGTCGACGCCGTCGGACACATCCTCGACCAATGCGGTGGGAGCGCTTGCGGCCGGCGCCGGATCGGCGGCGAGCGCCAGCGGCGAGGCAGCCAGCAGAAGCAGGGACCCTGCGGCAACGGCGCGAAGCGGCATCTGGAACGCGACGGACATGAAAAACGGCCTCCCGGTCAGTGCAGGGGGAATGTACCCCATGCGGACGGTTTCAATACGGCTCCGTACCCTTTAGCGAAGTTACCGAGTTACTTCAAATCCAATACGTCACCGGCGGACAAGGTCACGAGCGGACCGCCAGTAAAGCCGGGGTGCCCGGCCGACACGCGATTGTCAAGGAAGTGAAATAAACCCGCCACACCGACGTCATGACCACAGGCTAATATACACGTCCCGCGCGTGGCGGCCCTGCGGGCTGTGGCGGACGGACCGGACATCATTGGAGCGTCGCGACCGAACATGGGCACCGAACACATCGTCCGCTCCTTCGCGCAGGAATTGCAGCGCCTGTCCAACCTCGTCACCCAGATGGGCGGCGTGGCGGAGGCGCAGGTCGAAGCCGCGGTGAAGGCGGTGACCCGCCGCGACGTCGGGCTCGCCTCGCAGGTGATGCAGGCCGATGCCCGGCTCGACGCCTACGAACGCGACATCGACGCGGAGGCGGTGCGGTTGCTGGCCCTGCGCCAGCCGATGGCGCAGGACCTGCGCGAGATCGTCTCCGCCCTGAAGGTCTCCGCCGACCTGGAACGCATCGGCGACTATGCCGCCAACATCGCCAAGCGGTCGCTGGCGCTGGCCCAGGTGCCGGTGGTGCGGCCGGCCGCCGGCATCCCGCGCATGGGCCGGCTGGTCGAGACGATCCTGAAGGAGGTGCTCGACGCCTACATCGAGCGCGACGTCGACAAGGCCATCGCCGCCTGGGAGCGCGACGAGGAACTGGACGACCTCTACACCAGCCTGTTCCGCGAGGTCCTCACCTACATGATGGAGGATCCGCGCAACATCACGCCCTGCACGCATCTGCTGTTCATGGCGAAGAATCTGGAGCGCATCGGCGACCACGCCACCAACATCGCGGAGATCATCCATTTCCTGGTGGTCGGCACGCCGCTGACCGTGCTGCGCCCGAAGAATGACGGCAGCAGCTTCGCCGTGGTGTCGCCGGCCGCTCCGGACATCGACCTGCCGCTCCCCCCCGACGACGATGCCGGCCCGGCCGACGCCGGCTGAATTCCGCCCGCCTGCGCACTTGCCCACCCCGCCGCCGGCAGCGACACTTTGTCCGTCCACCTGCAGTGAATCCGCCCGCGCAGGGGAGATACCGCCACCGTGCGGGGCTTTTCCGTTTGCATGCGGCGCGGGGGTCGGGTATTAGCCCGCCCCGTGTGCCCGACATTCGCCGCGGCATCCCTGTCCCTGCCTGCAACGAGACACGCTGGTCATGCCCGCCGACGCACTGAGTTCCGCCCTGCTTCCCGCCGGACTGCACGACGTGCTGCCGTCCGAAGCGGCGCATGAGGCGGCGGCCGTCGAACGCCTGCTGGCGGAATTCGCCGCGCAGGGTTACCGCCGCGTCGATCCGCCGCTGGTCGAGTTCGAGGAGAACCTGCTCTCCGGCCCCGGCGCGGCGATGTCCAAGCAGACCTTCCGGCTGATGGACCCGCATTCGCAGCGGATGATGGCGGTCCGCGCCGACATCACCCCGCAGATCGCCCGCATCGCCACCACCCGCCTGAAGAACGAGGCCCGGCCGCTGCGCCTGTGCTACGCCGGGCAGGTGCTGCGGGTGAAGGGATCGCAGCTGCGCCCCGAACGCCAGTTCACCCAGGTCGGCGTCGAGCTGATCGGCGCCCTGGAGGCGGAGGCGGATGCCGAGGTGGTGCTGCTGGCCGTCCAGGCGCTGACCGCCATCGGCGTGCCGCACCTGTCGGTCGACCTCTGCGTGCCGACCATGGTCTCGCGCATCTGCGCCGGCCTCGGCCTGGGCGAGGACGAGATACGCCAGCTGCGCGCCGCGCTCGACCGCAAGGACTCCGCCGCGGTCGCGGCCGTCGGCGGCCCGGCGGCCAAGCTGCTCGAAACGCTGATGGACGCCTCCGGTCCCGCCGACCGCGCCATGCAGGCGCTGGCCGCGCTGCCGCTGCCGGAAGGCGCCGAGAAGGACCGCCGCCGGCTGACCGACACGCTGGCCCTGCTGCGCGCGGCGATGCCCGACCTGACGGTGACCATCGATCTGGTGGAACATCGCGGCTTCGAATACCAGACCGGCCTCAGCTTCACCCTGTTCTCCCGCGCCGCGGGGGAGCTGGGCCAGGGCGGTCGCTACCGCGCCGGCGCCCAGGGCGATGGCCGTGGGGAGCCGGCGACCGGCTTTACGCTCTACATGGACACGCTTCTGCGCGCGGTTCCGGCGGCCAAGGCCCCCGGCCGGGTGTATGTGCCGCATGGCAGCGGTTGGGAGACGGCGCGCAGGCTGCGGGCCGACGGATGGGTGACGGTCGCCGGGCTCGCACCGGTGGCCGATGCGGCCGCGGAAGCCAAACGGCTCCAGTGCGGCCATTGGCTGGCCGGCGGCGACGTCAAGCCGGCCGGATAAGCTTGGGTTCGATGAGCTTGGGTTTAGGGTGAACGGACCCCCACGCCGCGCGGATGGTGCCCTGCGGTGGATCGGGTGGTTGAGCGGTTCCTTTTGAAGTTTTGCGGAGACGAGAGATGGCCAACGTTGCGGTGGTCGGCGCCCAGTGGGGCGACGAGGGCAAGGGCAAGATCGTCGACTGGCTGTCCAGCCGGGCCGATGTGGTGGTGCGCTTCCAGGGCGGTCACAACGCCGGCCACACGCTGGTGATCAACGGCGTCGAATACAAGCTGAGCCTGCTGCCGTCCGGCGTGGTGCGCCAGAACAAGCTGTCGGTCATCGGCAACGGCGTCGTCTTCGACCCGTGGGCCTTCATCCGCGAAGTGAACGCGATCAAGGAAAAGGGCGTCTCCGTCACCCCGGAAAACCTGATCGTCGCCGAAAACGTGCCGCTGATCCTGCCGGTGCACAGCGCGCTGGACAAGGCGCGGGAAGAGGCCAAGGGCGCCGGCAAGATCGGCACCACCGGCCGCGGCATCGGCCCGGCCTATGAGGACAAGGTCGCCCGCCGCGCCATCCGCCTGTGCGACCTGACCGACGACGCCGTGCTGGTGGAGAAGGTCGACGCCCTGCTTGCCCACCACAACGCGCTGTTCCGCGCGCTGGGCGCGCCGGAGATGACCCCGGCCGACATCCTGGATCCCCTGCGCGAGATCGCGCCGCAGGTCCTGCCCTACGCCGCAGTCGTCTGGAAGCAGCTGGACGAACTGCGCCGCGCCGGCAAGCGCATCCTGTTCGAAGGCGCCCAGGGCACGATGCTGGACATCGACCACGGCACCTATCCGTATGTCACCTCCTCCAACACGGTGGCCGGCAACGCCGCCGCCGGCAGCGGCATGGGGCCGCGCGCCGTCGGCTATGTGCTGGGCATCTGCAAGGCCTACACCACCCGCGTCGGCTCCGGCCCCTTCCCGACCGAGCTGCTGGACGACATCGGCGAACTGATCGGCCAGAAGGGCAAGGAGTTCGGCGTGGTGACCGGGCGCAAGCGCCGCTGCGGCTGGTTCGACGCCGTCATGGTCCGCCAGGCGGTCAAGACCGGCGGCATCGACGGCATCGCCCTGACCAAGCTGGACGTGCTGGACGGCTTCGACGAGATCAAGGTCTGCGTCGGCTACAAGCTGGACGGCAAGGAGATCGACTACTACCCGTCGAACGCCGGTTCCCAGGCCCGCGTCGAGCCGATCTACGAGACCTTCGAAGGCTGGAAGGACACCACCCGCGGTGCCCGCTCCTGGGCGGAGCTGCCGGCCCAGGCCGTCAAGTATGTCCGCCACATCGAGGAACTGATCCAGGCCCCGGTCGCCCTGCTGTCGACCAGCCCGGAACGCGACGACACCATCCTGATGACGGACCCCTTCGCCGACTGATACGGCGGGGTTCTGCCAAGCAAAAAGGGCCGGCACTTCGCCGGCCCTTTTCGTTTCTACGGCGCCGGCTCAAACCGAGCGCGTCAGCCCGCCATCGACCCGGATGTTCTGGCCGGTGATGTAGCCGGCGCCCGGCGATGCCAGGAAGGCCACCGTCGCCGCGATCTCCTCGCTGCTGCCATAGCGCTGCATCGGCACGCTCTGGCGCCGTTCCTCGGTCGCGGGCAGGCTGTCGATCCAGCCCGGCAGGACATTGTTCATCCGCACATTCTCCGCCGCATACTGGTCGGCGAAGATCTTGGTATAGGCGGCCAGCCCCGCCCGCGCGACGGCGGATGTCGGGAACATCGCGCTCGGCTCGAACGCCCAGGCGGTGGAGATGTTGACGATGGAGCCCGCCTTCTGCGCCACCATGATCGGCGCCACCAGCCGGACAGCCCGCACGACGTTGAGGAAATAGACCTCGATCCCGCGGTGCCAGTCCTCGTCGCTGATCTCCAGCAAAGCCCCGCGCGGCCCGTGGCCGGCGCTGTTGACCAGCGCGTCGATGCGGCCCCAGCGCTGCATGGCGGCATCGACCAGCCGCTTCAGGTCGTCGTTGGACTGGTTCGACCCCGTGACCCCGATGCCGCCCAGCTCCGCGGCCAGCGCCTCGCCCTTGCCGGAGGAGGACAGGATCGCGACCTTGAATCCGTCGGCCGCCAGCCGGCGCGCCGAGGCCGCCCCCATGCCGCTGCCGCCCGCCGTGATGACGGCCACCTTCTCTTCAGACATGCCGATCCCTCCCAAACCAATGGTTTGGCCAACCATACGGGAGGCCCGCCCGCCGCCTCAAATGCGATTTCAGCGGGGCGGCAAGCGGGACGGTCAGATGTCGAAGTTGGCGGCGATGTTGCCGGTGGACTGGCGGTGGCGCAGGGCGTCGGCCAGCGTCCGGTTGTCGAGCACGGAGGCCGTGGCGTCGCGGACCTGCAGCATCAGCCAGCGGACCGAGCAGGTCTCCGTATCGATGCAGTCCTCGCACGGCTTGAAGGAGCCCTTGCTGGCGCAGGGGAGCGGGGCGAGATGGCCGTCGATCAGGCGAATCACCTCGCCGAAGGTGATCTGGGCGGCGGGGCGGGCCAGCCGGTAGCCGCCGCTCTTGCCGCGCTTGGCGAACAGGATGCCTTCCTTGCGCAGTTCGACCAGGATCGCTTCCAGGAATTTGCGCGGGATATTCTCGCGCTCCGCGATGTCGGCGATCAGGATCAGGTCGCCGGTGTCCTTCTCCGCCAGCATGATAAGGGCACGCAACGCATATTTGGCTTTCTGCGACAGCATTCCGGCGGAATCCGTATTTTTGCGGCGACGGTGGTTGGTCCGCCCCGATCTAAAGCTTCGGAGGTTAACATTTCGTGCCGGCCCGGTATTCCACCCAAAGGCGTGTTCCCGCCGGACGCCCGGACCTTAGCCAGTTTCGCCGGCCATTGCGACCGGCTTTGCGCGAATGGTTTGCGGCATCCGGCGCGGGCGCGTTAAGGTCCCTCGGCCCCAAGGGTCATTCCGCCGTTTCCACGCAGAGTCGAAGGTCAGGACATGCAGTACGCCATCGTTCCGGTCACCCCGTTCCAGCAGAACTGCACGGTGCTCTGGTGCCCCGAGACGATGAAGGGCGCCGTCATCGATCCCGGCGGCGACCTGGACCGCATCCTGGCCGCGGTGAAGGCGAAGGGCGTGACGCTGGAGAAGGTCCTGGTCACCCACGGCCACATCGACCATGCCGGCGCCGTCGCCGATCTGGCCGACAAGCTGTCGCTGCCGATCGAGGGGCCGCACCGCGACGACCAGTTCTGGATCGACGGCATGCCGATGCAGAGCCAGATGTTCGGCTTCCCGCCCGTCCGCTCCTTCACGCCCGACCGCTGGCTGGAGGAGGGAGACACGGTGACCGTCGGCAACCAGACGCTGGAGGTGCGTCACTGCCCAGGCCACACCCCCGGCCACGTCGTGTTCGTCCATGTGCCGTCGAAGCTCGCCATCGTCGGCGACGTGCTGTTCCAGGGCTCGATCGGCCGCACCGACTTCCCCAAGGGCAACTACGCCGACCTCATCGCCTCGATCCGCGACAAGCTGTTCCCCTACGGCGACGACATCGCCTTCATTCCCGGCCACGGCCCGATGTCGAATTTCGGGGAAGAGCGGCTCTACAATCCGTTCTTGAACGACTGAACGCTACGCGCCTCAATCCACCATCGGCTCGTCGCCCAGCAGCAGGTCGATGCGGCGGCGCAGGCTGATCAGTTCGCGGCGCTGCATGTCGTCGACATAGGCGCGGTGCTCGCGCGGATCGCCCAGCCGGGCGGTCGCGCGGCGCAGCGCGTCGAGGAAGCGGCCGACCGCCGACATGGTGCGCAGCGACGGTTCCTTGGCGGCGTCCTTGCGGCTGCGGGCGGCCTGAACGGTGCCGTCGCCGGCCTTCACCTGCTCCCACAACGCCATCTGCTCGTCCAAATCCTTGATCCAGGCGATCTCGATCAGGGTGGAACGCGAGACATCGTGATGGGCGGCGGCATATTCCTGCTTGATCGTCTCCGGCAGGCTGTTCAGCCGCAGGGTATGGCTGACGTTGCTCTGGCTCTTGCCGATGATGCGGCCAAGCTGTTCCTGGGTGTATCCGAAGCGGTCGATCAGACGGGACAGCGCCTCCGCCAGTTCCAGCGCATCCAGATCGACGCGCTGCACATTCTCCACCAGCGTCAGCTCGTCCGGATTGCCGGAGGTGACCAGCGCGTAGATGGTCGCCAGCCCCAGCATCTCATGCGCACGCAGCCGCCGTTCGCCGGCGACCAGCCGATGGCCGCCCACGACCTCCTGCACCAGGATCGGCTGTTTCAGCCCGTAATGCGCAATCGAGTCGGCCAGACTCTGCATCTCCTGCGGGTCGAAATGGCGGCGCGGCATGCCCGGATTGCGCATCACCCGTGCGACGTCGAGTTCCAACAGCCGGGGCGGCTTGCCCGTATCGTCGAACAGATCCGAATGATCGGGTGCGAGCGTCGGCATGTCCTGTTCCGGTCCCCTGGTCCCCTGTCCGTCCGGCGTCCTTCCGGTTCCGCAACGGTGCCCGGCGGTCACGGCCCTGTCAACGGTGCAGTGGAAGAAAAGGAGAACATTGCCGTTGCGGTTCGCCGGAGCGGGCATGGCCCGGTCCTCTCCCACTCTTCCGGCTAACCCAACGGGGGGATGTCCAATGGAAATACTCAGTGAAAAGGATCCGTCATTGCAGCGTCACCGTTTTGTTAAACGATCATTCAAAATCCATTCGGCTGGCGCAATGAAACGTAACTCAGTAAAAAGGGTTGAAGCAGAGCCGAGGAATTGATCCGGCGTCTGTTGGGAGGTCGGTCGATGTCACTTGCTGAACGCAAGCTTTTTGTAGAGCGCTGGATTCGCTCACCCCTGAAGGTCGCGTCGGTAACTCCAAGCGGTCCTGAACTGTGCCGGGCCATGGCGAAGGCCGCCCACTGCGATCCCGGTCGCCGCGTTGTGGAACTGGGTCCGGGCACCGGTCCGGTCACCTCCGCGCTGCTGGCCCATGGCGTCACTCCCGACAATCTGCTGATGGTGGAACTCGACCCCGCCTTCGCCGACCATCTGTCGATTCTGCACCCCAACGCCACGGTGGTGCGCGGCGACGCCACGCGCGTCCACCGCATCGTCCGGGCCCATGGCTGGGAGACCTGCGACGCGGTGGTGTCGGGCCTGCCGCTGATCGCCATGCCGCTGTCGGTCCAGGCCCGGATCGTGCGCGGCGCTTTTTCCGTGCTGGCGCAGGACGGCGTTTTCGTGCAATTCACCTATGGTCCCTTCGCCCCGGTCAATCCGGAACTGATCCGGCGGCTGCGGCTGAAGCCGCGGCGCCATGCCTGGATCGCCCGGAACCTGCCGCCGGCGTCGGTCTGGACCTTCCGCCGGCTGCCCTGACGACGAGTCATTTTGACCGCTGATTCCATTCTGGTCGAAGCGCGCGCCCTGATCGACGCGCGCCGTTACCGCCCCGCCCTGCGCCTGCTGCGCGGCGATGCCTTCCCCCACGGGCTTGCCAACGGACTTGCCAACGGACTTGAACGTCTGCATCTGCTGGGTCTGGCCCATCTCGGCCATCGCGACGCCCCGGCGGCCATCGCCTGCCTGCGCCGCGTTCTGGCCCACCGGCCGGACGATCCGGACCTGCTGTCGGCCCTGGCCCAGGCCCATCAGGCCGACAACGCCCCCTTCCCCGCCGTTCGCTGGTTCGAGCGCGCGGCCCGGGTCACGCCCGGCGACGCGACACTCACCGCATCCCTGGCCGGCGCCCTTCGCCGCGACGCCCGCTATGGCGACGCGCTGACCCTGGCCCGGACGGCGATCCGCGGTGGTGACACCTCGCCCGACATTCGTTATGAGGCGGCGATGGCCGCCGCCTATCTCGGCGAGGATGCGGAGTCACTGGCCCATTTCGACGCTTTGCTCGCCGACGATCCCGAACATGCCGCCGCCTGGTTCGGCAGCCATGCCCAGGCGCTGCATCACCACGGCCCCGAGGAGGCCCTGCGCCGCCTGCGCCGCGCCACCCGCTGCGGCGGCGCCAACGGCAAATATTGGGGCTATCTCGCCGCCACCCTGCGGCTGCTCGGCCGCGATGCCGAGGCCGAGGCCGTCGAGGATGCCGAGATCGGCGACAACCCGAAGCGCCGGCCGCTTCCCGACGGTGCCAAGGCGCTGCTGCCGAAGCTCTCCGCGGACTTCCGGCTGTTCGGCAACAGCGGCCGGCTGCTGCGCCACGCGCTGGCCTGCGCCGCGACTTCCGGTCTGGTTCTGGAGTTCGGCGTGCGGCGCGGCACCTCGCTCAACCATATCGCCGATGTGGCAGAGCAGGAGGTCCACGGTTTCGATTCGTTCGAGGGGCTGCCGGAGGGCTGGGTCAACTCCCCCCGCGGTGTGCTGACCACCGGCAGCCAGCTGCCGCCGGTGCGCGACAATGCCCGCCTGCATGTGGGGTGGTTCGAGGACAGCCTGCCGCCTTTCCTCGCCGCCCATCCAGGGCCGGTGCGCTTCGTCAATGTCGACAGCGACATCTACGCCTCGGCCCGCACCGTGCTGACCGCGTTGGCCGACCGGGTGCGGCCGGGAACCGTCATCGTGTTCGACGAGTATATCGGCAACCGCAGCTGGCGCGACGACGAGTACCGGGCGTTCCAGGAATTCGCCGCGGAGAACGCGGTCCGCTACGAGTATTTCGCGGCCAGCCCCTACACCAAGCAGGTGGCGGTGCGGGTGCTGGGGATCGGAACCTGAACAATGGCTGCGGCAGAGGGGGCAATGCCCCTCCGCCGCAAATACCAACTCACCCCGCCGCCTTCACCTGACGGCGACGCGCGTGCAGGACCGGCTCGGTGTAGCCGTTCGGCTGGACGCGACCCTTGAACACCAGATCGCACGCCGCCTGGAAGGCGATGCTGCCGTCGAAGTTGCCGGCCATCGGCTTGTACAGCGGGTCGCCGGCATTCTGCTTGTCGACGACGGCGGCCATGCGCTTCATGACCTCCATCACCTGCGCTTCGGTGCAGATGCCGTGGTGCAGCCAGTTGGCGATGTGCTGGCTGGAGATGCGCAGGGTGGCGCGGTCTTCCATCAGCCCGACGTCGTGGATGTCCGGCACCTTGGAGCAGCCGACGCCCTGGTCGATCCAGCGCACCACATAGCCGAGGATTCCCTGGGCGTTGTTCTCCAGCTCCTGCCGGATCTCGTCCTCCGACCAGTTGGGACGGTCGGCGAGCGGGATGGTCAGGATGTCGGACAGGGATGCTGCCTGACGCTTGGCCAGCTGGTCCTGCACCTCGGCCACATTCACGGCGTGGTAGTGGGTGGCATGCAGGGTGGCGGCGGTCGGCGACGGCACCCAGGCGGTGTTGGCGCCGGCCTTCGGGTGGCCGATTTTGGCGACCAGCATGTCGGCCATCAGGTCCGGCATCGCCCACATGCCCTTGCCGATCTGGGCGCGGCCCTTCAGCCCGGCGCGCAGGCCGACATCGACATTGTTGTCCTCATAGGCCGAAATCCACTTGGTGGCCTTCATCGCCGCCTTGCGGACGACCGGGCCGGCCTCCATCGAGGTGTGGATCTCGTCGCCGGTGCGGTCGAGGAAGCCGGTGTTGATGAACACCACGCGGTCCTTGGCGGCGCGGATGCACTCCTTGAGGTTGACGCTGGTGCGGCGCTCCTCGTCCATGATGCCGACCTTGAGGGTGTTGCGGGCCATGCCCAGCAGGTCCTCGACACGGCCGAACAACTCGTCGGCGAAGGCGACCTCTTCCGGCCCGTGCATCTTCGGCTTCACGATGTAGACGGAGCCGGCGCGGCTGTTGCGCAGACCGCCTTCCGCCTTCAGGTCATGCAGCGCGATCAGCGAGGTGAAGACGCCGTCGAGGATGCCCTCCGGCGCCTCGCTGCCGTCGGACAGCTTGACCATGTCGATGGTCATCAGATGGCCGACATTGCGGACCAGCAGCAGGCTGCGGCCATGCAGGGTGACGCTGCCGGTCGGCGTGGTGTAGACGCGGTCCGGGTTCAGCTTGCGGACGACGGTCTTGTCGCCCTTGGGGAAGCTCGCCTCCAGCGTGCCCTTCATCAGGCCCAGCCAGTTGCGATAGGCGACGACCTTGTCCTCCGCATCCACGGCGGCGACGGAATCCTCGCAGTCCTGGATGGTCGACAGGGCCGCTTCCAGCACCACGTCGGCAACGCCGGCCGCGTCGTCCTTGCCGATCACGCTGTTGCGGTCGATGCGGATTTCGATGTGGGTGCCGTTCTGGACCAGCAGCACGGCCGACGGCGCCGAAGGCTCGCCCTGCCAGCCGACGAAGGCGGCCTTGTCCTTCAGGCCGGTCTTGCCGCCGCTCTTCAGCGTCACCGCCAGCGTGTCGCCCTCGACCGCATAGCCGGTGGCGTCGGCATGACTGCCCTCGGCCAGCGGAACGCTGTCGTCCAGGAACTTGCGCGCCCAGGCGATCACCTGCGCGCCGCGGGCGGCGTCATAACCGCCGGCCGCCGGGGTGCCCGGAATGGCGTCGGTGCCGTACAGCGCGTCGTACAGGCTGCCCCAGCGCGCGTTGGCGGCGTTCAGGGCATAGCGGGCGTTGGTGATCGGCACCACCAGCTGCGGACCGGCGAGATAGGCGATTTCCGGATCGACATTGCCGGTGCCGACGGCGAAGTCGCCGCCCTCCGGCACCAGATAGCCGATCTCGCGCAGGAAGGATTCGTATTCGGCCTGATCGAAGACCTTGCCGCGGCGGGCGACATGCCACGCGTCGATCTGCGCCTGCAGGCTGTCGCGCTTGTCCAGCAGAGCCTTGTTGCGCGGCGCCAGCTCGTGCAGGAGCTGGTCGAGGCCGGTCCAGAGACGGTCGGCGTCGACACCAGTCCCCGGCAGCGCCTCCTCATTGATGAAGTCGTACAGCGGCTGGGCGATTTCGAGGCCGCCACGGCGGATCCAGTTGCTCATCTCGTTGCGTGTCCCATTCTCTTGCGCTCGGTTCGCAGACTCCTCTCCGGGAGTCTTGGTTCATCGGTTATCGCGTCTTCCGCGCGAGCCGGTCAACACAATGTCGCACCGCAGCGTATGGAGAAATGGTAGCAGACGGCCTATCCCGGTCAGGCCAGCAGATTCAGCGCCGCCGCCGGCTGGACGGTCGGATCGGCGGTCGATGGCATGGCCGGCATCTCCGCACTTTCCGCATCGCCGCCGAGCAGTCCGGCCACGGCAAGGGCTTCGCTGGACCCGAACGCCGCGGCGCGCAGGGCGTTGACCTCCTTCTGGGCGGCTTCGACCATCTTGTCGTCGGCCTTGAAGCCCTCCCGCCGCTCGCGCCGCCGTTTCTCCGACTCGTCCAGCATGTTGGCGGCCTTCGCCTCGCCGATGATGCGCTTGGAGGTGGCAAGCACCCCCTCCACCCGCTGGCCGAAGGTGTCGGCTTCGCGGTAACGCGACATCTTAACGGCGTTGTCGGCCATCAACTGCTGGATCATCGCGCTTCGCCCGCCGGTGCCGGCAGTCGCGGCGGCAGACGGGCCGGCGGCAGACGGGCCGGCGGCAGACGGATCGGCGGCGGATAGGCCGGCGGATGGGCCGGCGGCGGTCATCCCCCCATTGCCCAGGCCCGACAGCACGTCCTCCACCATGCGGGCGATGTCATCCGGCAGTTTGCCGTCCCGCACCCCCGCCGCGCCCGCGGACTGAAGATCCGCGTCGGCACCGGCATCCGCAGCCATCAGGTCGGCCGCGCTTTCCGCAGAACCGGCGGCGACCGAAGCCCCCTCCCCCGTCGAGATGCCGATGGTCAGCGTCACTTCGGTCTGCTGCAGGGTCAGGCTCGTGGTGCTGCGGGTGATCGTCGTCTCCGACGACAGCATCATGCTGCCGCCGGCGGCTGCGCTGGTGTCGCCGGGCAGCCCCATCTCCGCCGCGGCCTTGATGCCGGCACCATATTCTTTGGCGGCGCGCCCGGCCTCGCGCGCCAGCAGCGCCGCTTCCCGCGCCAGGGTCGCCAGCTTCTGCGGATCGCCCTGGGCGAAGCGCATCGCCAGCTTCAGTTGCTCGATCTTGCGTTCGACCTGCTCAAGCCGGGCGGCGGCCGCCTGCTTGGGTCCGCCCACCCGCCTCGCCTCTTCCAGCGCCGCCTGGGCGCTGGCATGGTCGCTCTGCCATTTGGCGGCGGCCTGGGTCAGCGCCTGCGCCCGCTCCGCCTTCTGGGCGAGCTGGCCCTGGGCGTCCTTCGCCTGAAGCTCCTTCTCCCACGGCTTCTTCGCCTGCTGCAGGCGGAAAAGACCGGCCTGACTGTCGGCCACCACGCTGAAGACGCTCATGCCGCCATCCCCCGGTCCGGCCGCACCGACTTGTTCGCGGCAAAGTTTAGCACAATCGGAGAAACTGTCCATTTCGCGCAGCGGCTGCGTGGAACCCCGAAGGCTTGGCTGGTGTTTCCCTCCCGACACCCGATTCCGCAACGGGCGGTTTGATGCCGCAGGCGCGGAGCCGCGGAATACCGGAATCCCCGAGGAGGAAAGACAAGATGCCGAACCGCGACATGACCGGCACCGGCGGACCGAACCCGACCGGCTCCACCACCGGAAGTTCCACCACCGGAAGTTCGCAGACTGGAAATCTCGCCGCCGGCAGCTCCACCCTCGGCAACAGCACGTCGGGCGGGCGCAGCGGCGTCGAGGATATCAAGAAGACCGTCAGCCGCGCCGCCGACGACGCGATGGCCACCGGGAAGGAGACGCTGGGCAATGCCCAGGGCCGTATCCGCTCCCTGCTGGAACAGCAGACCGGCCGCGCCGCCGACCAGCTGGGCGGAGTCGCCAACGCCCTCCACAAGGCTGCCGAGCAGCTGAACGAGGAGAATGGCGGCGTGGTCGCCGATTACGCCGAGCAGGCGGCCAGCCGCGTCGAGCGGGTCGCCGACATGCTGCGCGACGCGAATGTCGACGACATCGTCGGCGAGGTCGAGGGCTTTGCCCGCCGTCAGCCCGAAGTGTTCATCGGCGCCGCCTTCGCCGTCGGCTTCCTCGCCGCGCGCTTCATCAAAAGCTCCGGCGAGCGGCG
The DNA here is from genome assembly GCF_008364795.1 of Azospirillum oryzae. Classification (GTDB taxonomy): domain Bacteria; phylum Pseudomonadota; class Alphaproteobacteria; order Azospirillales; family Azospirillaceae; genus Azospirillum; species Azospirillum oryzae. The sequence goes on from NZ_VTTM01000004.1 coordinate 21,237, forward strand.
GATGCACCGCACTTCGACCTCCAGGCAAGGCAATGCGCACCCGTCGCAGTCCGTGCGCACCGCGCGTGGTTCCGCCTACGACACCGGCCGCGACATGAATCGTGACGTCGGCCGCAGCTCCGGCCCCAGCCGCGGCATGGCCGGCGGCATCGGCGAGTCCGTCAGCCGCAGCATGCCGTCCCACCCCGCCGACACGCCGACGACCGGGTCCTCCGCCGTCAACACCGGCAACCTGGCCGGCCGCATGGAGTCGGAGCGCGCTTCGGAGCGCCTGGGTGAACCGAAGCAGGCCGCCGGCCGCATCGGCATGCCGCTGTCCACCGCCCCGGCCTCCGTCACCGGCCGCGGCACCGGGGCATCGCCCGATACGGCGCTCGGCACCAGCACCGTCGGCACCCCCGGCAGCACCCCGGGCGGCACGACCGGCGGCGCCGGCAGCGTCATGAACTCCGGCACCACCGGCGTCGGCGGGACTCAGGGCGGGACCACCTCCTCCACCTCCAAGCCGCAGGGACAGCGTCCATGAGCGCCGCCGAGAACCGCTATGACGAGCCGCGGGATCCGCGGCAGGACCGGCCGCTCGCCGGCCTGTTCGCCGACCTCGCCCGCGAATCCGCCAACCTTGCCCGATCCGAGATCGCGTTGGCGAAGGCCGAGCTGACCGACAAGGCCAGCGAGGCCGCCGGCGGCGTGGCCTTCATCGCCGTCGGCGGACTGATCGCCTTCGCCGGCGTTCTGGTCCTGCTTGCCGCCGCGGTTCTCGGCCTGTCCAACGTCCTGGCCCCGTGGCTGTCCGCGCTGATCGTCGGTGTGGTGGTTCTGCTGGTCGGCGGCATTCTGGCCTATGTCGGCAAGAACCGGCTGAGCCCCGCCAACCTCCGCCCCCGCCGGACGATCAACACGCTGGACGAGGACAAGCGCTGGGCCAAGTCCCAGCTTGCCCGCTGAGGGGCCGGCCGATGACGGACGACGTTCATAAATCAGCAGCGGGTCCGCAGGATCTCGACGCCCTGGAGGGCGACATCCGCGCCAGCCGCGCGCGCATCGGCGGCACCGTCGAGGCGCTGCGCGACCGCAGTTCCCGTCTGCGCGACAGACTGACGCGGTGGTCTCCCCAATCCCTGATGGAGAATTCCATGAAGCACACCTATTCGCCGTCGCAACAGTCGGACCGCTATGAGAGCGGCCAGACCGTCCATTCCCGGCAATCGCACTCGTCGGGATCGATGCTCGACAGCATGACCAGCAATCCGATCCCGCTGGCCCTGGTCGGCATCGGACTGGGCTGGCTCGCCCTGTCGAGCACGGGCTACGACCGTCGCATCGCCCGGTCCAGCACCGTCCGCAACGCCCGCCACCGCATGGGCGACGCCGTGGACTACGCCCGCGAGTCGCTGAGCGACGCCACCGACAGCGTCCGCCACGCCGCCAGTTCCGCCTATGACAGCGCGTCGGGCGCGGTCAGCTCCGCCTACGACAGTGCGTCGGGAACCGTCAGCGGTATGATGGGCGGGTCGGACGGCGACCATGCGTCGGGCCGGGGCGACAACCGGGGCGATCTCCACGGCCAGCGGCAGTCTCAGTCCTATGCCAGCCGCGGCATGTCGCGCCTGTCCTCCATGGCGCCGTCGACCGACCATCTGCGCCACCGCGCGCATGACATGTCGACCGGCTTCTGGGAACTCGTGGAGGACCATCCCATCGTCGCGGGCGCCATGGGCGTGGCGCTGGGTGCGGCCATCGGCGCCGCCCTGCCGGGCACCCGCTACGAGAAGCAGTGGGTCGGCGAGTATGCCGACGAGGCGACCGAGCGCGCCAAGGCCATCGCCATGGACGCGCTGGACCGCGGCACCCGCGCCGCCCAGGCCGCTGCCGAGACGGTGGTCGAGTCGGCTAAGGAGGATGTCCGCGACGTCGTGTCGGAGGCCACCAACGCCGCCCGCGAAGAAGTGAAGAAGCCGGGCTGACCTCCAGCCCGAGCTTTGCCGGACCAACCCCGCGCCGCCACCGGCGCGGGGTTTTCCGTATTCGGGGCGCACCCATCCGCGACAAACCGTCGCACCGCGGCGGGAATGTCGCGGCTTCGCTGTAGCGTGGTGACAGGAGCGGCGCTATAACCGAGCAGCGTTGACGGGTATTGCCGGCGCATCAGCCATGCAAACCCGCCAAACCGGCAGAAACCCTGCACTTTAATCGACAAACGCCCCTTGCCCCCCGAAGCAATCAGGACTAAATTGGTCCTGTATTCGAAACCGGGGTGAAACGGGGTGCGGGCATGATCCGGCTGAGCAAGCTGACCGACTATGCCATCGTCGTGTTGAGCGAGATGGCGCGCCAGGTCGGCACGGTCCATACCGTCGCCCATCTTGCCGACCGCACCGGCGTGCCCGCTCCCACCGTCGCCAAGCTGATGAAGGCGATGACCCCGGCGGGGCTCACCACCTCGCAACGCGGCGCCGCCGGCGGTTATGCGCTGAGCCGGGCGGCCGATGCAATCTCCATCGCGGAAATCATCACGGCGCTCGACGGTCCCATCGCGCTGACCGCCTGCGTCGACGGTGCCGACAGCCAGTGCGGGGTGGAGCAACTTTGCCCCATGCGCGGCGGTTGGGAAAAGGTGAACCGCGCCATTCGCGGCGCGCTGGAGGAGGTGACGCTGGCCGACATGATGGCCCCGATCACCTTTCCGGCCCCGGCAGCCGCAACGACTTCCACAGCCGCCCAGCCGGCCCGCCCTGCGCACTGAACGGCGCGCACCGAACAGCATTCTTGAGAAGGACGAGGCAAAGCCATGGCCGCCCAACCGGAAACCGTCGAGCAGGTCCGCGCCGTCACGGAGCAGAAGTACAAGTACGGCTTCACGACCGACATCGAATCCGACGTCGCGCCGAAGGGCCTGAACGAGGATATCGTCCGCTTCATCTCCGCCAAGAAGGAGGAGCCGGAGTGGCTGCTGGACTGGCGCCTGAAGGCTTTCCGCGTCTGGCAGACGATGGAGGAGCCGCAATGGGCCGCCGTCAGCTTCCCGCCCATCGACTATCAGGATGCGCACTACTACGCCGCGCCGAAGAAGAAGGCCGGGCCGAAGTCGCTGGACGAGGTCGATCCCGAACTGCTTAAGACCTACGAGAAGCTGGGCATCCCGCTGCGTGAGCAGGAGATCTTGGCCGGCGTCGAGGGGTCGGAAGGCAAGAGCCCGGCGATCGCCGTCGATGCCGTGTTCGACAGCGTGTCGGTCGCCACCACCTTCAAGGCGAAGCTGGAGGAGATGGGCATCATCTTCTGCGCGATCTCCGAGGCGGTGCAGAAGCATCCGGATCTCGTGAAGAAGTATCTCGGCTCAGTGGTGCCCTACACCGACAACTATTACGCCACGCTGAACTGCGCGGTCTTCACCGACGGCAGCTTCGTCTACATCCCCAAGGGCGTGCGCTGCCCGATGGAGCTGTCGACCTATTTCCGCATCAACCAGGCCAACACCGGCCAGTTCGAGCGCACGCTGATCATCGCCGACGAAGGTTCTTACGTCAGCTATCTGGAAGGCTGCACCGCGCCCCAGCGCGACGAGAACCAGCTGCACGCCGCGGTGGTAGAACTGGTGGCGATGGACGACGCGACGATCAAGTATTCGACCGTCCAGAACTGGTACCCCGGCAATGCCGAGGGTGTCGGCGGCATCTACAACTTCGTCACCAAGCGTGGCGCCTGCCGCGGCAGGAACTCCAAGATCTCCTGGACGCAGGTGGAAACCGGCTCCGCGATCACCTGGAAGTATCCGAGCTGCATCCTGCAGGGCGACAATTCGGTGGGCGAGTTCTATTCGGTCGCCATCACCAACAACTTCCAGCAGGCCGACACCGGCACCAAGATGATCCACATCGGCAAGAACACCCGGTCGACCATCGTGTCGAAGGGCATCTCGGCCGGCAAAGCACAGCAGACCTACCGCGGCTTGGTGAAGATCCTGCCCAGGGCGGAGGGTGCGCGCAACCACACCCAGTGCGACAGCCTGCTGATCGGCGACAAGTGCGGCGCCCACACGGTCCCCTACATCGAGAGCCGCAACCGCTCCGCCCGCATCGAGCACGAGGCGACGACGGCGAAGATCAGCGAGGACCAACTCTTCTACTGCCGCCAGCGCGGCATCTCGGAAGAGGACGCGGTGTCCCTGATCGTCAACGGCTTCTGCAAGGAGGTCCTGAAGGAACTCCCCATGGAATTCGCCGTGGAGGCGCAGAAGCTGGTGGGCATCAGCCTGGAAGGCAGCGTGGGCTAAGAGCCCCCGCCCACCAGAGGAAAACCGACAGAACGTGAAGACCGGACGGCGTGCCGGCGGCCTGAAGAAGACAACGAGGCGAAGACGATGATCGAAATCAAGAACCTGCACGCCACCGTGGACGGCAAGGAAATCCTCAAGGGCGTCGACCTGACCATCCGCCCGGGCGAGGTCCATGCCATCATGGGGCCGAACGGCGCCGGCAAGAGCACGATGTCCTACGTCCTGGCCGGCCGCGACGGCTACGAGGTCACGGAAGGCTCGGTCACCTATTACGGCAAGGACCTGCTGGCGATGGAGCCGGAAGAGCGGGCGGCCGAGGGCGTCTTCCTGGCCTTCCAGTATCCGGTGGAAATCCCCGGCGTCGGCAACACCACCTTCCTGAAGACCGCGATCAACGCCATCCGCAAGCATCGCGGCGAGAAGGAGCTGGACGCCATGCAGTTCCTGAAGCTGATCCGCGCCAAGACCAAGGCGCTCGGCATGTCGGACGAGATGCTGAAGCGCGCGGTCAATGTCGGCTTCTCCGGCGGTGAGAAGAAGCGCAACGAGACGCTGCAGATGGCGGTGCTGGAACCGAAATTTGCCATCCTCGACGAAACCGACAGCGGCCTCGACATCGACGCGCTGAAGATCGTGGCCGAGGGCGTAAATGCCCTGCGCTCGCCGGACCGTTCGATGCTGGTCATCACCCACTACCAGCGCCTGCTCGACTACATCATTCCCGACTATGTCCATGTGCTGGCCGCCGGCCGCATCGTGAAGTCGGGCGGCAAGGAACTGGCGCTGGAGCTGGAAAAGAACGGCTACCGCGACTTCGGCGCGAGCGAGGCGGCGTGATGACGGCGCAACATCCCTCCCCCCTTCATCCCATGACCTATTCGACGCGGGGCGCCGATCCGGCGACGGCGCCGGCCTTCCTGACGCCGCTCGACCACATGGGCTCCGGCCTGCCCGGCAGCGGGCTGTCCTGGCTGAACGAACTGCGCGCCGCCGGGCGTGAGCGCTTCGCCGCCGTCGGCCTGCCGACGATCAAGAACGAGAGTTGGCGCTACACCAACCTGCGCGATCTCGCCAAGCTGACCTTCCAGCCGGCGGCTCCCGCCGCCGCCGCGATCGACCTGCTGCCGACCGTCCGGGCCGAGGGGCAGGACGGCCCGCGCATGGTCTTCGTCGACGGCCGCTTCCGTGCCGACCTGTCGTCGGTCGACGGGCTGCCGCCGCGTGTCGATCTGCTGAGCCTCGACGCCGCGCTGAGCACCCATGCCGGCCTGCTGGCCGACCATCTCGGCCGCCTCGCCGCGGCCGACGACCGTCCGCTGGTGGCGCTGAACAGCGCCTATCTCGCCGATGGTGCGGTCCTGCATGTGCCGGCCAACGTCCAGGTCGAACGGCCGATCGAACTGGTCTTCGTCTCGGTCGGGTCGGAATCGCAGGCGACCACCTGCCATCCGCGCATGCTGCTGATCGCGGAGGCCGGGTCGAAGGCGGTGGTAGTCGAACACCATGTCGGCCGCGGCACCGGCACCACGCTGTCCAACCACGTCACCGAGGTGTTCGTCGGCGAGGGCGCCACGCTGCACCATTACAAGTCGCAGCGCGAAGGCGCCGGCGCCATCCACCTGTCGCACATCGCGGCGACGGTGGCGACCGGCGGCTGCTATGACAACTTCATCCTGACGACCGGTGCCAAGCTGTCGCGCAACGAGGTGGTCAGCCGCCTCGACGGCACGGAGGCGCGGACCCATGTCAGCGGCGGCTATCTGGTCCGCGGCACCCAGCATGCCGACACCACCACGCTGATCGTCCACGCCAAGCCCAACGGCACCAGCCGTGAGGTCTACAAGGGCGTCATCGACGACACCGCCCGCGCGGTGTTCCAGGGCAAGATCACCGTCTGCCCCGACGCGCAGAAGACCGACGGCTATCAGCTGAACCGCGCCCTGCTGCTGTCCGACGGAGCCGAGATCGACAGCAAGCCGGAACTGGAAATCCATGCCGACGACGTGAAGTGCAGCCACGGCTGCACCGCGGGCGAGTTGGACGACGACGCGCTGTTCTACCTGCGCGCCCGCGGCATCGACCGCGACACCGCCCAGGGCCTGCTGATCGGCGCATTCCTGTCGGAATCGCTGGAGGAAATCGCCGAGGAGTCGATCCGCGACGCCTTCCAGGGGATCGTGGCCGGCTGGCTGGAGGAGCAGAAGTAACCATGTCCGATGCCATCCTGAACCAAGCCTACGACGTGCAGCGGGTGCGAGAGGATTTCCCGATCCTCGCCCGCAGCGTCCACGCCAGGAAGGGAAAGCCCGGCAAGCCGCTGGTCTATCTGGACAGCGGGGCGTCCGCCCAGAAGCCGCGTCAGGTCATCCAGGCCATGACCCGCTTCCTGGAGGAGGACTATTCCAACATCCATCGCGGCGTTCATTTCCTGTCGCAGACCGCCACCGATCAGTTCGAGGCGGTGCGGACCAAGGTCGCGCGCTTTCTGAACGCGCCCAGCGACCGCTGCATCGTCTTCACCCGCAGCTCGACCGAGGCGATCAACCTCGTGGCCGCCAGCTATGGCCGCACCTTCCTGAACGAAGGCGACGAGGTCATCCTGTCGATCATGGAGCATCACGCGAACATCGTTCCGTGGCAGCTGCTCCAGGCCGAGAAGAATATCGTCATCAAGGTCGTGCCCTGCGACGAGGACGGCGTCCTCGACATGGACGCCTACAAGGATCTGTTGTCCGACCGCACGAAGCTGGTGGCGATCACCCACTGCTCCAACGTGCTGGGCACCGTCACCCCAGCCAAGGCCATCGCCAGGCTGGCGCATGAGCGCGGCGTGCCCGTCCTGTTCGACGGCAGCCAGGCGGTGGTGCACGGTACGGTCGACGTGCAGGACATCGACGCCGACTTCTACGTCTTCACCTCGCATAAGCTCTACGGCCCGACCGGTCTCGGCGTGCTGTACGGCAAGTACGACCTGTTGAAGAAGATGCCCCCCTACCAGGGCGGCGGCGACATGATCGAGAGCGTCAGCTTCGAGGGCACCACCTTCAAGGCGCCACCGTCGCGCTTCGAAGCCGGCACCCCGCCGATCACGGAGGTGATCGGGCTGGGTGCGGCCATCGACTATGTCGAGGCGCTGGGCCGCGACGCCATCGCCGCGCACGAGCACGATTTGCTGCAATACGCGACGCAGCAGCTGTCGCAGATCGACGGCCTGCGCATCGTCGGCACCGCGCCCGGCAAGGGGCCGATCATCTCCTTCGCGCTGGAGGGCGTGCACCCGCACGACGTCGGCACCATCGTCGACCAGTATGGCGTCGCCGTGCGCGTCGGCCGCCATTGCGCCGAGCCGCTGGCCGAGCGGTTCGACGTCGGACCGACCGTCCGCGCCTCTTTCGGCCTGTACAACACGCGGGAGGAAGCCGACGCCCTCGTCCAGTCCCTCCAGGCGGTCAAGGAGTTCTTCGGAGCATGATGGACGATCTGCGCGAGCTGTATCAGGAAGTGATCCTGGACCACGGCAAGAATCCCCGCAACTTCCGCCATCCCGACGACGCCAATCGCGAGGCGAAGGGCGAGAACCCGATGTGCGGCGACCGCTTCATGGTCTATCTGACCCTGAAGGACGGGGTGGTCGACGACGTGGCCTTCCAGGGCCGCGGATGCGCCATCTCCACCGCCAGCGCCTCGATGATGACGGAGCTGGTGCGCGGCAAGAGCGCGGCCGAGGCGGAAAAGCTGTTCCACGCTTTCCACGAGCTGTGCACCCAGGACGAGCCCGACATCCCCGAGGGTGTCGACGACGAGACCATGGAAAAGCTGATGGTGATGTCCGGCGTGCGCCAGTTCCCGGTGCGGGTGAAGTGCGCGACGCTGGCCTGGCACGCGATGAACGCGGCACTCCACGGCGAGGCTGCGGCCTCCAGCGACCAGTTTTGAGGGAAGGGGGATCGAAATGCCCGATGAAACCCTGACGCAGCGCCCGATCGCTCCGAACCCGGCCGAAGCCGAGGCGCAGTTGAAGGCCGACGCGGCGACCGAGGCTTCCGAGTCCAAGGACTTCGCGCCGATGCCCAAGCCGCCCGAGGGTTACGACCCGCGGGAGGAGATCATGGATCGCGTCGTGGCGGCCATCAAGACCTGCTACGACCCCGAAATCCCGGTCGATATCTGGGAACTCGGCCTGATCTACCGTGTGGACATGGATGGTCAGCGCAATGTCGAGATTGATATGACGCTGACCAGCCCCATGTGTCCGGTGGCCGGCGAACTGCCGGAGCAGGTGCGCCAAGCCGTGCTGGGCGTCGAGGACGTCAACGAGGTCAAGATCGAACTGGTGTGGGAGCCCCCCTGGCACCAGGGCATGATGTCCGAAGAAGCCCGCCTGCAACTGGATATGTTCTGAGCCGTTTTAGGAGACCGTCACCATGGCCCGTTCCCTGCCCAAGGCGCTCACGATCACCGACGCCGCCGCGGAGCGCGTCAAGGCGCTGATGTCGAAGGCCACCGACGACATGGTCGGCCTGCGCATCGGCGTGAAGGCGCGCGGCTGCTCCGGCCTCAGCTACGACGTTCAGTATGCCAAGGAGAAGATGAAGTTCGACGAGGTGGTGGAGGACAAGGGCGTCACCATCCTGATCGACCCGGCCGCCGTCATGTTCCTGATCGGCAGCGAGATGGACTATGTCGACGACAAGTTCCAGACCGGCTTCGTCTTCAAGAACCCCAACGAAAAGGGCCGCTGCGGCTGCGGCGAGAGCTTCCACGTTTGAACGGCGGTGATGCGCTCTCCCCCCTCTTTTAGTCCCCTCTCCCCCGGGGAGAGGGTTAGGGTGAGGGGGGTGCGTGGCGGGACCTTTGTGGAAGGCACGCGGTGCATCCCCCTCACCCCGACCCTCTCCCCGGGGGGAGAGGGAGAATCGAGTGGGAAAATCCACCTCACGACATCGGATTGGCCGGCTTCGGCATCTCAGGCAGCGGGATGAACTCGCCATTGTCCAGGTCCGGCAGCTTCATCCGCCCGGCCCGCCAGTCGGCCTTGGCCTGTTCGATGCGCTCCTTCGATGAGGACACGAAGTTCCAGTCGATGAAGCGCTGCCCCAGCGGCTCGCCGCCGATCGCCATGACGATGGATTGCGTGGCGGCGGTCAGCTGCGCCGGCTGGCCGGGGGCGAAGACGATCATCCGCCCGGCCTCGACCCGCTGGCCCTCTGCCTCCACGCTTCCCGCCACCACATAGACCGCGCGCTCCCACCCGTCTTCCGGCAAGGACACGCGGGCGCCGGGCGCGAGATCCCAGTGGATGTAGAACAGCGGCGAATGGGTCTTCACCCCCGCCTTGGAGCCGAACGCCTCACCCGCCACCAGCCGGCCGCGCACGCCGCCCTCCTCGAAGAACGGCAGGTCGCCGGTGCCGTAATGGCTGAAGGCCGGATCGCTCTCCTCATCCGCTTCGGGCAGGGCGACCCAGGCCTGGATTCCATGCATCCGCCCGCCTTCCAGACGAGCGCGCTCGAACCGTTCGGAATGGGTGATGCCGCGCCCGGCGGTCATCCAGTTCACCTCCCCCGGCCGGATCGCCTGTTCTGAGCCCACGCTGTCGCGGTGCATGATCTCGCCTTCGAACAAATAGGTGACGGTCGACAGCCCGATGTGCGGGTGGGGACGCACGTCGACGTCGCGCGGCAGCCCAGCCTCGAATTCGACCGGCCCCATATGGTCGAAGAAGACGAAGGGGCCGACCATCCGCCGCTGAACGAAGGGCAGAATCCGTCCCACCTCGAATCCGCCGAGGCTCTTTCGGCGCTGCTCGATCACCATCTCCAGCATGGGGGCTCCTCCCGTCTGTTCAAATGTTTTGGGGGTCAGGCGTTCGGATCACGCGGCACGGTCTGGATCACCTCGAACCCTTCGAACTCCGGCGGCCCGACATAAAGCGGCTTGCGGGCGCCGGCATTGCCATGGGCGTTGCGGAAGGCCTCAGACCGCGTCCAGTCCTGGAAGGCGGCTTCCGAGTCCCAAACGGTGTGGGAGGAATAGAGCCGGTACTCCTCGCGGTCCGGTCCGCGCAGCATGTGGAATTCGACGAAGCCCGGCACCTTGTGCAGATGGACCTCGCGGTTCAGCCAGACCTCCTCGAACTCCTGCTCGGCCCCGTGGCGGACCTTGAAACGGTTCATCGCGATGAACATGCGGTTTCCTTCCCGATTGGTCGACTGGCCCGACCCGGTCGAGGATAAGGGTCGAAGGCCCGACCGGCAATCGACCCGACGCCGCTCCCCCATATGCCCGTTCAAAACCAGGGCCGGGATAGTGGGCGACTGCCGAGCAAGCGACGATTATCGTTGTTTTCCATATACTTGCGGCGCGTTTTCTCTACCGCCGCCACAGACCTTCGACGGCTGGGGTAGAATGCACGCCCCCTCCCCTGCCCCGAAGGCCGCCAGCATGCACCACACCCGCCAAGCCCCGACATCCCCAGCCGATCCCGACGGATGGAACATTGAACAGTCGCCGCGGAGATGTTTCACGGTGTTCCAAACCTACGGAACGCCGGGAGGCGTCGGACCATGGACTGCTGATACCGTTAAGCTCTAATATACGCAAAAGGGGTATAAGCACCGCGAACCGGGCGACCGACCAAGCGGCCAGGGGGGACGAAATGACTTCAGCAGGTCCAACGAAGACGGAGTCGTTGCAGGGTCGCACGAAACCGCCCGGTGCCATCGCGACGCTCGTCATCCTCTCCATTCCCTTCCTGCTGGTCCTTCAAGCCGCCCGTCTTCCCGGTTCGGTGGAGATCGCGCATTACCTGCCGCTGCACAGCTTCTTCGAAACCTTCGCCATCGCCGTCGCCGCCCTGATCTTCGCCATCGGCTGGCATTCCCACACCGCAGAGACTCCGCCGGCCCTGCTGGCCCTGTCCACCGGCTTCCTCGGCGTGGCGCTGCTCGATTTCGGCCATCTGCTGTCCTATGCCGGGATGCCCGATTTCGTGACGCCGTCGGGGCCGGAAAAGGCAATCGCCTTCTGGCTCGGCGCCCGGCTGATGGCGGCGGTTGCCCTGCTGTTGGCGGCAACCCTGCCCTGGCGTCCGGGATCGGCGGCGTTGCGCTATCCGCTGATCGGCGGGGTGCTGCTGGCGACCGCCGCGGCGTTCGTCGCCATATTGTGGTACCCGGACCTGCTGCCGCGCACCTATCTGCCGGGCCAAGGGCTGACGCCGCTGAAGGTGGCGGCTGAATATGCGCTGGTTCTTCTCTATGCCGGCGCCGCCCTGCTTTTTCACCGCCGCCGGCGCGAGGCGCAGACGTTGGACGTCCATCGCCTTGTCATCGCCGCCGTCGCCATCTCCATCAGCGAGATGTGCTTCACGCTCTATCTCAGTGTCTACGACCTCGCCAATGTGGCCGGGCACATCTACAAGGTCATCGGCTACTGGTATCTGTACCGGGCCGTGTTCGTCACCGCCGTGCACCATCCCTATGACGCCCTGCACAGGTCCCAGCGCGACCTGTGGCGGGAGAAGGAACAGGCCCGCGTTACGCTGCTGTCGATCGGCGACGGACTGATTGCCACCGACACCGCCGGCCGTGTGTCCCTGATGAACCCGGTGGCGGAACGCCTGACCGGCTGGACGGTGGCGGAAGCCGTCGGCCGCCCGGTGGTCGAGGTGTTCGACATTGAGAATGCCGAGACCGGGCAACGGGTTCCGGTACCGGTCCAGCAGGTGCTGGAGAACGGCCACATGGTCGGCCTCGCCAACCACACGGTGCTGGTGGCGCGCGACGGCAGCCGCAGCCACATCGCCGACATGGCCTCTCCCATCCAGGACCGCGACGGCACGCTGCACGGCGTCGTCATGGTCTTCCAGGATGTGACCGAGACCTATGCCAGCCGCGAGGCGTTGAAGGACAGCCTGTCGCTGAACACCGGCATCCTGGAGAGCGCGGCCTGCGGCATCATCGCCACCACGCTGGACGGCGTCGTCCGCGTCTTCAACCGCGAGGCGGAGCGCATCTTCGGCTATCCGTCGGAGGAGATCGTCGGCACCACCGACCTGCCGCGACTGTACGACCGGGATGAGCTGCGCGCCCATGCCGACGGTCTCGCCGCGGAACTCGGCCGGCCGGTGCGGGCGGGTTTCGATGCGCTGGTCGCCCGCACCCGCGACAGCGGCCAGCCCGAGCCCGGCGAATGGACCGGACTGCGCAGGGATGGCGCCCGCATTTCCGTTTCCACCCTGACCAGCATGCTGCGCGACAGCGGCGGCTCGGTACGCGGCTACCTGACGGTGGTGATGGACGTCACCGAGCGGAAGCGGACGGAACGGCAGATCGAAAATCTCGCTTTCTACGACCCCTTGACCAATCTGCCGAACCGTCGCCTGCTGCTGGAACATCTCGACGGCCATCTGCGGACGGCGCGCCAGACCGGCCGCTATGGCGCGCTGATGTTCCTCGACCTCGACGACTTCAAGGGACTGAACGACGCCCGCGGCCATATCGTCGGCGACATGCTGCTGCGCGAACTGGCGGCGCGGCTGAACGCCACCCTGCGCAAGGGCGATCTGGTCAGCCGGCTGAGCGGCGACGAGTTCGTCATCCTTCTGCCCGACCTGGGTGAGGCGGCGGACGAGGCGGCGGAGATCGCCCGGCGGGTGGCCGAAAAGCTGCGGCTGGCGGTGGCCCAGCCCTTCCAGCTCGACCGCTGCGAACACAGCATCTTCGCCAGCATCGGCCTGACCGTCTTCCCCAAGTCACCGGACGAGTCGGTGGAGGACCTGCTGAAGCAGGCGGACACCGCCATGTATGCCGCCAAGGACGGCGGGCGGAACACCATCCGCGACTACGACCCCACCATGCTGGTGGACGCCCAGGCCCGTCTGCTGCTGCAGCAGGATTTGCGCAAGGCGGTCGATGCCGGGGAGTTCACCCTGTTCCTGCAGCCGCAGACCCGGGCCAACGGCACGCTGGTCGCGGCGGAGGCGCTGATCCGCTGGCAGCATCCGCAACGCGGCTTCGTCGCCCCCGGCGCCTTCATCGCGGTGGCGGAGGAGTCCGGCCTGATCCTGCCGCTGGGCGACTGGATCCTGATGGAGGCCTGCCATGTGCTGCGCCGTCTGGCCGATGCCGGCAGCGACTGCCACCTGTCGGTCAACATCAGTCCGCGCCAGTTCCGTCAGCAGACCTTTTGCGCGGGCGTCATCGCCGCCTTGCGCGCCACCCGTACCGATCCGCGCCGCCTGACATTGGAAATCACCGAGGGCATCGCCGTCGGCGACTGTGCCGACACCGTCGCCAAGATGTCGGAACTGGCGGCCTTCGGGATTTCCTTCTCGCTGGATGATTTCGGCACCGGCTTCTCGTCGCTGTCCTATCTGAAGCGGCTGCCGGTGGGAGAGCTCAAGATCGACCGCTCCTTCGTGCAGGATGTCGACCGCAACAGCCACAATGCCGTGCTGGTGGAGACGATGCTGTCGATTTCCAGCCGGCTCGGCCTGAAGGCGGTGGCGGAGGGGGTGGAGACGGCAGCCGAACGGGACTTCCTGGAAGACCGCGGCTGCACGATCTTCCAGGGTTACTATTTCGATCGGCCGATGCCGGTCGAAGACTTCATCCGCAAATACGTGACAACACCGGAACTCGCAGGCAAAGAAGAGCCGGCCCATGCCTAAGGTCGGACCGGCTCTCGAACCCGATTACTTCTGTGCAATCATCTTGGGCTGGCCGTTGCTCCAGACATACATGACATAGTTCGGCTTGACGATGTCACCCTTCTTGTCGAATTCGATCGGGCCGACGACGGTGTCGAAGCTGTTGGCATGCAGGGCCTTCGCCAGCTTGCCGCTGTCGGTGCCGCCGGACTTCTGCAGGCCCTGGGCGATGACCTGGACCGCGGCATAGCTATAGAAGGCGAAGTTGCCCGGTTCCGGCAGGCCGGCCTTCTTGAAGGAGGCGATCAGCTCCTGCGCCTTGGGATCGCTGGCCGCCGACGGGCTGTCGGTGTAGAGCGTGCCCTCGCCGGCCGGGCCGGTGATCGACCAGTATTCCTGGTTGTTCAGGCCATCGCCGGCGATGAACTGCGGCTTCAGTCCCTGTTCCTGCGCCTGACGAACGATCAGTCCCAGTTCCGGATGATAGCCGCCGTAATAGACGGCGTCGATGTTCTTGTCCTTCAGGCTGGTGATCAGCGCCGAGAAGTCCTTTTCGCCCGCCGTGACCGAACCACGATAGGCCACCTTTCCACCGGCCTTTTCCAACGTCTCCACCACGACGTCGGCCAGCCCCTTGCCATAGGCCTGCTTGTCGTCCAGCACGGCGATGTTCTTGCCCTTGAAGTTCTGGGCAAGATAGTTGCCGGCAACCACCCCCTGCTGGTCGTCACGGCCGCAGACGCGGAAAATGGTCGGATAGCCCTTGGCGGTCAGCAAGGGGTTGGTGGCGGTCGGGCTGACCATCACCACGCTTTCCTCCTGATAGACGTCGGCCGCCGGAATGCTGGCGCCGGAGCAGAGATGGCCGACGACGGCCGTAACCTGATCGCGCACGAACTGGTTGGCGACGGCCACCGCCTGCCGCGGGTCGCAGGCGTCGTCGCCCACCTTCAGCACCAGCTTCTGGCCCAGCACGCCGCCCTTGGCGTTGATGTCCGCGACCGCCTGCTTGGCGCCATACACCGACTGCTCACCCAGTGCTGCCACCGGACCCGTGGTCGCCGTGCCGAGTCCGATCACGATGTCGGCCTGCGCAGTGCCGAAGCCGGCCAGCAGCGCCGTCGCACTGACGAAGGAAAGGACGGTGAGACGCATGGTTGGTTCTCCCAGGATTGCTGTTTTGTAGGGGACCCTGTCCGCCGGTCCCGGCATGTTTCCTTTTCTGACCGATACGACAGGAATTTGAAAGCGCGATCATGGGTTTCGCAGCGCTCCGAACGGAGCCGCGACCGTTCGTCGCCATCCCGATTGTCCCACTATTTGGCACTATGCGGAATTATTTGACACATCTTGGCGCATGCGCCAGCATCGGAGAAATCAATGGTGGTCAAACAAACCATGAGCGCGGCGATGAAAGCGACGGAGCAGGAGGCTGACGCCGGAAAGACCCAGGGCACCGGGACGCAGACCCTGCTGCGCGGCCTTGCGCTGCTCGAATGCGTGGCGGCCGGTATCTGCGACGTGAAGGGCATCGCGACGCGGCTCGGCACCCCGCGCAGCACCACCAACCGCATGCTCGCCAGTCTGGTGGCGGAGGGGTATCTGCACCACATCCCCTACAAGGGCTATCTGCTGGGACCAAAGCTGATCCAGCTTGGCATGAAGGCGCTGGAGCAGCGCCCGCTGGTCGCGATTGCCCGCCCGCATATCGAGACATTGGCCGAGGCGACCGGCGACACCGTCCATCTCGGCGTCGAGGAGAATGGCGAGGTGTTCTACCTCGACAAGATTCCCGGCACCCGTGGGCTGGAAATGCGGTCCCGCACCGGACAGCGCATGCCGCTCGCCTCCACCGGACTGGGCAAGGCGCTGATGCTGGGGATGCCGCCGGCGCGTTGGCAGGCGCTTCATGCGCTGACCTGCCCGGCAGGGTCGCCCGCCGGCCGGCCACGTCCGGCCGAGTGGCCGGTGTTCGAGGAACAGTTGAGCCGCTATGTCGCCCAGGGTTGGGCAATGGATTTGGAAGAGAACGAACTCGGCATCCGATGCGTCGCAGCGCCGGTGCGCGACGGCCGGAATCTGGTGGTGGCGGCGGTCAGCGTCGCCAGCGCCGTCCCCTACATGCCCGAAGACCGCATGACGACGCTGGGACCGCTGGTCCGCGCGACGGCCGAGGCAATTTCCAAGGATCTGGGATGGACCGAACCGTGACCTCCTCTGCCGGAACCACCTCCGACCACCCTGCATTGATCGCGCTGGATTGGGGCACGTCGAGCCTGCGCGGCTTCCTGCTGGACGGATCCGCCCGCATATTGGCCGAGCGGTCGAACGGGCACGGCATCCAGAACCTGCCGCAGCCCGGCGCCGCGGGCTTCGATGCGGCACTGGCCGGGCTTTGCGGCGATTGGCTGGACGCCCATCCCGCCCTGCCGGTGGTGGCCGGCGGCATGGTCGGCAGCGCCCAGGGCTGGGTCGAGGCGCCCTATGTCAGCACGCCGGCCGACGCGACGACGCTGGCCGACAAGGCGGCACGGGTCGAGACGGCGGCCGGCAGACGGATCCTGATCGCGCCGGGCGTCCTGCACGATCCTGGCGGCGGCGTTTCCGCCACTGCGATTCCCGATGTCATGCGGGGCGAGGAAATCCAGATCGCCGGCGCACTGGCCGAGAATACCGGTTGGGCGCGCAATGCCTGCGTCGCGATGCCCGGCACCCATTCCAAATGGGTCCAGGTCGCCGACGGCCGCATCGCCGGCTTTTCCACCTTCATGACGGGCGAATTGTTCGCGATTCTGAAGACCCACTCGCTGCTCGGCCGCCTGATGCCGGCCGGGGTCAACGCAACGCCGGAGGATGAGGAGGCGGCCTTCTCCATCGGCATCCGCGCCGCACAAACGGCCGGGCCGGGTGACCTGCCGCACCAGTTGTTCGCCACCCGCACGCTGGGGCTGACCAAACGCCTGCCGCCGGAAGCACTGGCGCATTACCTGTCGGGCCTGCTGATCGGACACGAACTGCGGTCCGGTCTGGCTCTTCTGGCGGAGATGCCGACCGGCACGCCGCTGCTGCTGATCGGCGATCCGGCGCTTTGCCGCCGCTACAGCCGCGGCCTTGCCGCCTTCGGCGCCACACCTACCGCACTACTCGGCAACACCGCCCCCCGCGGCCTGTTCCAGTTCGCCGCCGCGGCCGGGCTTCTGCCCGCCGCGTCCGCCACGCCCTCCAGCATCAAGAGCGCACCATGACAGAGCTTTCGCTTTCCGCCCGCGTCGATGCGGCCTTCGCCGCCCTGCCGCTGGTCGCGATCCTGCGCGGTCTCACCCCGGCGGAGGCTGTGCCTGCGGCCAATGCACTCTATGACGCCGGCTTCCGCCTGATCGAGGTGCCGCTGAACTCCCCCGATCCGTTCGACAGCATCGAGGCCATCCGCCGCGCCCTGCCGCAGGATGCGCTGGTCGGGGCCGGGACGGTCCTGGCGCTGGATCAGGTCGACCGGCTGGCCGCCATCGGCGCCGATCTGGTGGTGATGCCGCATGCGGACACTGCGATCATCCGCGCCGCCAAGTCGCGGTCGATGATCTGTGTTCCGGGCGTCGCCACGGCGACGGAGGCCTTCGCGGCGCTCGCCGCCGGCGCCGATGCGCTGAAGCTGTTCCCGGCGGAGCAGATCACCCCGCCGGTGGTGAAGGCGTTGCGCGCGGTGGTTCCGCACAGCGTGCGGCTGCTCCCCGTCGGCGGCATCACGCCCGATACCATGCAGCCCTACCGCGCGGCGGGTGCGGCCGGCTTCGGCCTCGGATCCGCCCTCTACAGTCCCGGCCTGCCGGTAGCCGAACTGGCCGCCCGCGCCGCCCGCTTCGCACAGGCTTGGGCGGAGGGGACCGTCGCCCGCTGATTTCGCTTTCCATTTTCGCCATCCAACGACCGGCGTACACGCCGGCGCACCACAGAGGGAATCCCATGAAGGTCACCAATCGCCTTTCCCGCCGTGCACTGACGGTCGGCCTGTCCGCGGGCGTGCTGATCGCCGGCGCCGCGACCCTGCCCGGTGCGGCCTTTGCCGCCGACTATCCGACGAAGCCGATCGAGCTGATCGTCCCCTACGCCGCCGGCGGCGGCACCGACCTCGTCGCCCGTGCCTTCGCCGACGCGGCGAAGAAGCATCTGCCGCAGCCGATCGGCGTGGTCAACAAGACTGGCGGCGGCGGTGCCGTCGGCCTGACCGAGATCATGGCCGCCCGCCCCGACGGCTATAAGATCGGCATGGGAACGGTGGAGATCACCCTGCTGCCGCATATGGGCGTCGCCCGCTTCACCGTGGACGACTTCACCCCGATTGCCCGACTGAATGCGGAGCCGAGTGCGATCACCGTCAAGGCCGACTCGCCCTGGAAGACCTTCGAGGAGTTCCTGGACTACGCCAAGGCCAACCCCGGCAAGGTGCGTATCGGCAACTCCGGAACCGGTGCCATCTGGCACCTCGCTGCCGAAGCGCTTGCGGACAAGACCGGCACCAGCTTCAACCATGTGCCCTTCGACGGTGCCAATCCGGCCGTGACCTCGCTGCTGGGCGGCCATATCGAGGCGGTATCGGTCAGCCCGGCCGAGGTATCGAGCCAACTCGCCGCCGGCCAACTGCGCATGCTGGCCATCATGGCCGATCAGCGCCAGAAGGCTTTCCCCGACGTGCCCACGCTGAAGGAGAAGGGCATCGACCTGACCGTCGCCACCTGGCGCGGCATCGTCGTGCCGAAGAAGACTCCGGCCGCGGTCGTCGAAACCCTGCGCACCGCCAGCAAGGCCGCGGCGGAGGACCAGAGCTTCCGCGACCAGCTGGCCAAGATGAACCTGACCTGGGCCTATGCCGACGGTCCCGAGTTCGGTCAGGTCATGCAGAAGGACAATGCCTTCTTCAAGGGCATGATGACCAAGCTGGGCATGGCGAAGTAACGCCTGACCGAACAGACCCCGGTGGTCCGCCGCCGGGGTCGCCTTTTCGGTTGAGGAGACCGGACCATGAGCAACCCGTCCGCCGGGAGCGAACGCCCCGGCTCCAGCGATGATGCCGTCAACGCCATGCCGTTGACGACGAAGATCGCAAATCTGGTGATCTCCGTCGTGCTGATCGCGGTCGCCGCGTCGGCCATCGCCACGACCTCCGATTTTCCGAAAAGCATGCTCGCCGCCGATGTCGGCGCCGCGCGCTTCCCGATCATTCATTCCGGCGCGCTGATCCTGCTGTGCCTGATCCTGATTGCCAACACTTTGCGCGCACCCACCGCCCCCGCCGCCGATGGGCAAGTGCGCGTCGGCATTGCCGGCTATGCCGGTGTCGCGCTGGGCATGCTGGCGACCGCCGCCTGCATCGCCGCCATGGAGCATGTCGGCTACGGCCCCGCCACTGCCGTCTACATGGCGGTCATCATGGCGCTGATGGGACAGCGCAGTCCGGTCTGGAATCCGGTTCTCGCAGTCGGCGTGACCGCGCTGGTCTACGGCGTCTTCCATTACATGCTGCAGGTGCCGCTGCCGGTGGGGAGCCTGTTCGAATGACCCGCACTCTCCACTCCGTCGCGCCCCTCTGCCCGGTGGGAGATAGCCGCCATGCATGAACTTGACCTTCTGATGAGCGGCTTCGCCACGTTGGCGTCGAATCCGCTGGCGCTGCTTCTGGCTCTGGTCGGCGTAACGCTGGGCATCGTCATCGGTGCCCTGCCCGGCCTGACCGCGACCATGGGCGTCGCCATCCTGCTGCCCTTCACCTTCGGCATGGACCCGGTGTCCGGCCTGCTAATGATTTCCGGGGTGTTCTTCGGCGGCGTCTATGGCGGGTCGGTGACGGCGATCCTGCTGCGCATCCCCGGCACCCCGGCCGCCGCCGCCACGGCCCTGGACGGGTTCGAGTTGACCAGGAAGGGCATGGCGGGAGTGGCGCTCGGCACGGCGACGCTGTCCTCCTTCCTCGGCGGCACCGCCAGCATTTTCGTGCTGATCTTCATGGCCCCGATCCTGGCCGGCTTCGCCCTTGAGTTCAGTGCGCCGGAGAGCTTCGCGCTGGCCGTCTTCGGATTGAGCATCATCGCCAGCATCTCCGGCCGCTCGGTCATCAAGGGCCTGATCGCCGGCTTCCTTGGGCTGCTGATCGCCACCGTCGGCATGGACCCGATGGACGGATTTCCCCGCTTCACCGGCGGCTATACCGAGTTGTTCAACGTTCCCTTCATCCCGGTGATGATCGGCCTGTTCGCCGCGGCCGAAGCCTTCAAGACGCTGGAGGATCCGAAGGTCCGCCTGGGAATGGCGGCGGCGCTGGGCCGCATCCTGCCGGACTGGCCGACCTACCGCCGCATGCTGGGTACGGTGGCACGCTCCTCCGGCCTCGGCATCGTGATCGGCATCATACCCGGCGCCGGCGCCGACATCGCCGCCTATGTCGCCTATAACGAGGCCAAGCGGTTCAGCCGGACGCCGGAGAATTACGGCAAGGGCGAACTGGCCGGCGTCGCCGCATGCGAAGCCGGTGCCAACGGCTGCACCGGCGGCGCGCTGCTGACCATGCTGACGCTGGGAATTCCGGGAGATGCAGTGACCGCGGTGATGCTGGGCGCTCTGACTCTGCAGGGATTGCAGCCGGGACCGCTGCTGTTGAAGGACCATGCGGATCTGGTCTTCACCCTGTTCGCCGGCATGCTGTTCTGCTACGTCGCCATGCTGGTCATCGGGCTGGCCTCCCTGCGCTTCATGGGCCGGGTGCTGCAGATGCCGAAGTCGGTGCTGACGCCGGTGATTCTGGTCCTGTGCATCGTCGGCACCTATGCCATCAACAACAGCCTGTTCGACATCGGCGTCATGCTGGCGGCGGGTGTCGCCGGATACTTCATGCAGAAGTGGGACTTCCCGGCCTCCCCGGTGGTGCTGGCCTTGATCATGGGACCGATGGCGGAAGCCAATTTCCGCCGGGCGCTGTCACTCTCCAGCGGAAGCTACGACTTCCTCTACACCCGGCCGATCACCGTGGTGCTGCTGTCGGTGGCCGTCCTGACCCTGCTGCTGCCGCTGGTGAAGCGCTGGCGCGCCCACCGGATGGAGAGCCGCCGGCCCGGCGCCACCAGTCCCCTCCATCAAATCAAGTGAATCAAGCCTGACAGTGAGGAACCTGCCTATGTTCGACGATCTGAAAGGCCGCCGTGTCCTCGTCACCGGCTCGACCCAGGGGATCGGGCTGGCCGCGGCTCAGGCTTTCGCCCGCTGCGGCGCCAAGGTCGGCATCAACGGCCGCAAGGCGCCGGCCGATCTCACCTCCACCCTTGCCGCGATGGAGCAGGCCGGCGGCGAGGCTGCCTTCTTCGCCGGCGACCTCAGAGACAGCGCCGCCTGCAAGGCGGTGGTGGACGCCTTCGTCGAGCGGTTCGGCGGCATCGACGTTCTGATCAACAATGCCGGCGGGCTGGTCGCCCGCAAGCCGCTGGAGGAGATCGACGACGAGTTCTTCGACGCGGTGACCGACCTGAACGCCCGCTCCGCCCTGATGACCACCAAGCACGCCCTGCCCCATCTGCGCCGGTCGGCCAAGGACAGCGGCCAGACCGCATCGGTGATCCTGGTCGGGTCGGTCGCCGGCTATACCGGCGGCGGGCCGGGCGCCGGGCTGTATGGGGCGGCCAAGGCGTGGCTGCACAACATCCAGAAGAACTGGGTCGCCTTCCACACCAAGGAGGGCATCCGCTTCAACACCGTGTCGCCGGGCACCTTCGACACCGCTTTCCACGCCGACAAGGACGAGGCGGCCAAGGCCCGCGTGTCGACCGGCATCCCGATGGGCCGCTTCGGCAAGCCGGAGGAATGCGCACCGACCTTCCTGTTCTTCGCCTCCCATGCCTGCTCCGGCTACATCACCGGACAGGTTCTGGACGTGAACGGCGGCCAGTTCATGCCGTGAAGGGCGGGACCGGCAGGGGACTGCAGGACAAGCGCCGCTCCACGCTGTTGTCGGAAGACACGGGCAGGAGATGGACGACCATGGCCACGCAAATCCCCTTGTCGGAGGACAGCAGCGCGATCGATCCGGCGCTCGACGCGCTGCGCAACGACCATACGCACGAGATCGCGCCCGACATCGCCTATCGGCGGCTCGGCATCGTCAATGTGGTGTTCTGGGGGCCGCCGCGAGCCGGCGATCGCGAATGGATGCTGATCGACACCGGACTGATCGGCACCAAGGGCTTCATCCGCAGCGCGGCGGCGGAGCGGTTCGGCCGCGACTCCCGCCCTGCCGCCATCGTCATGACCCACGGCCATTTCGACCATGTCGGGGCTCTGGAGCATCTGGCGGAAGAGTGGGATGCCCCGGTCTACGCCCACCCGTTGGAACACCCCTATCTGAACGGTCGGGCCGCCTACCCGCCCGGCGACCCGTCGGTTGGCGGCGGAGCGATGGCCGCGTTGGCACGCTTCTACCCACGCAAGCCGGTGGATGTCGGATCGCGCCTGCGTGCCTTGCCGGAGGATGGCTCGGTCCCGGGGATGCCGGGCTGGCGCTGGGTTCACACGCCGGGTCACAGCGTCGGCCATGTCTCCTTCTGGCGGGAGCAGGACCGCTCGATGATCGTCGGCGACGCTTTCGTCACCACCGGGCAGGAGTCGGCCTATGCGGTGGCGGTGCAGCGGGCGGAAATGCATGGACCGCCGATGTACTTCACGGTGGAATGGGACAAGGCCAAGGATTCGGTGGCTCGGCTGGCGGCCCTGGAACCTGAACTGGTCATCACCGGCCATGGCGAACCGATGAAGGGGGCCGAGATGCGCGCCGCCCTGCACCGGCTCGCTGGCGAGTTCGGCAGCATCGCCATCCCGCGGCAGGGCATCTATCTGGAAAAGCCGGCACGTGCCGAGGACCGCAGTGCTTACCGCGCTCCGGAGGAATGAGACGTCCCTGCTTTTCATGCCACGAACACCGGGTGCTCGCCACCCCGGTGTTCGTGTGACGTGCCGTGGCAGGCGCCCATCGAAGGGGCACCGGCCATTGCGTCAGGCATATTGGGCAACGCCGTTGCCAAGCGACCAGTTCTCCTTGGCGACTTCGACGATGTTCACGAACACGTCCTGCGGCCGAATGCCGGGATTGTCGCCGAGCAACTCCACGATCCGCCCGTACAGCGCCTTTTTCTGCTCCACAGTGCGGGTGTTGTTCGCCGTAATCTGTATGTATATGAGGTCATCCCCGCGAGGAACGCCGAGATAAGATACACTGTAACGGAAGTTTGCTGCATCATGTTCGGTTATGGTCATGAATTGATCGTCTTCCGGCACGTTGAATGTTTCGTGCATCGCCCGGTATATTCCGTCGAAGATTGCCTGCCGGTACGACTCTGACTTTCCAACGCGCAGCGAGATATGAACGAGCGGCATCGCTATTCCTTTCCATGAAGTCCTTCTTGACAATATGGGCCGACCGGTCATTTTCATATGCTATGCATTCTTATATCTAAGATAACGAACGAAAATGATGGACCACCCTCTCGACCTCGATGCGGTCCGGGCCTTCGTGCATATCGCCGAACTGGAGAGTTTTACGCGCGCGGCCGAGGCGATGCGCACGACACAGGCCGCGGTCAGCCTGAAGCTGAAGCGTCTCGAAGAACGGCTTGGGTGCCGCCTGTTAGAGCGGACGCCACGCCATGTCCAACTGTCGGCACGCGGTGCCTCCTTTCTCGATCATGCCCGCGACCTGCTGGAGGCACATGATCGCGCTTTGGCGTCGCTGACGCGGGGGCGCCAGCGCATCGCCATCGGCATCAGCGACCACGTGGCTGGGCCGGAGCTTCCATCCTTGATCGCCCGAATGAACGCGCAGGATCCGCAGTTGGTGATCGAAATCCGAATCGGTTCGTCGGGCGACCTGCTTCAGAGTTTCGACCGGCGGGAACTCGACACGGTGATCGTCCGCCTGCATGCAGGGCGGGACGACGGCCAACTCCTCGCGGAAGAACAGTTCGGCTGGTTCGCGGCGCCGAACTGGCAGCATCGGGCAGACGAACCCCTGCCGATCGCCACTATGGCCGAGCCTTGCGGGGTTCGGGCATTGGCCGGGCAGCTACTCGACGCGGCCGGCGTGCCTTGGACCGAGATTTTCGTCGGTGGCGGCGTGACCGCGGTGGCGGCGGCCGTTACAGCCGGGCTCGGCGTCGCGGCGCTGTCTCCGCGCATGGTGCCGTTCGGCGCGGTCGATGTCGGCCCGAAGCTCGGGCTTCCGGTCTTGCCGCGCTTGCCGGTGGTTCTGCACACGAGGGTGAAGAATGGGCGGCCGCGCGAGGCGCTGGACGGACTTTCGGCCGCCTTCAAAAGTGCGGTCCGGAACTGACGCTGCAAAATGAAAACCCCCGCCGGATCGCTCCGGCGGGGGTTTTCATTACCGACCGCTGTGTCCGGCTATCAGGCCGGGACGGCGACCTTGTCCGCGACTTCCTGGAAGGCCGGGATCTGGTCGAAGTTCATGTAGCGGTAGATGTCGGCGGCGGCCTGGTTCACCACGCCGACCTGGGCCAGATACTCCTCGGTGGTCGGGATCTTGCCCAGCAGCGCCGCGACGGCGGCCAGTTCGGCCGACGACAGGTAGACGCGGGTGTCGATGCCCAGACGGTTCGGGAAGTTGCGGGTCGAGGTCGAGATGGCGGTCGAACCCTTGCGCACCTGCGCCTGGTTGCCCATGCACAAGCTACAGCCCGGCATCTCCATACGGGCGCCGGCCTTGCCGAGGGTGGCGTAGTAGCCTTCCTCGGTCAGCATCATCGCGTCCATCTTCGTCGGCGGGGCGATCCACAGGCGGGTCGGGATGTCCGACTTGCCGTTCAGGATCTTACCGGCGGCGCGGAAGTGACCGATGTTGGTCATGCACGAACCGATGAACACCTCGTCGATCTTGTCGCCGGCGACCTCGGACAGCGTCTTCACGTCGTCCGGATCGTTCGGGCAGGCCAGGATCGGCTCCTTGATGTCGGCCAGATCGATCTCGATCACCGCGGCGTACTCGGCGTCGGCATCGGGCTTCAGCAGCTGCGGATCGGCGATCCACGCCTCCATCGCCTTGATGCGGCGCTCCAGGGTGCGCGCATCGGCGTACCCGTTGGCGATCATCCACTTCATCAGCGTGATGTTGGAGGTCATGTACTCGATGATCGGCTCTTTGCTGAGCTGCACGGTGCAGCCCGCCGCCGACCGCTCGGCCGAGGCGTCGGACAGCTCAAACGCCTGCTCCACCTTCAGGTCCGGCAGACCTTCGATCTCCAGGATGCGCCCGGAGAAGATGTTCTTCTTGCCCTTCTTCTCGACCGTCAGCAGGCCGGCCTTGATCGCGTAGAGCGGGATGGCGTTGACGAGGTCACGCAGGGTGACGCCCGGCTGCATTTCGCCCTTGAAGCGGACCAGGACCGATTCCGGCATGTCCAGCGGCATGACGCCGGTGGCGGCGGCGAAGGCGACCAGACCGGAGCCGGCCGGGAAGCTGATGCCGATCGGGAAGCGGGTGTGGCTGTCGCCGCCGGTGCCGACGGTGTCCGGCAGCAGCAGGCGGTTCAGCCAGGAGTGGATGACGCCGTCGCCCGGACGCAGCGCCACGCCGCCGCGGGTGGAGATGAAGTCCGGCAGCTCGTGGTGCATCTTCACGTCCACCAGCTTCGGATAGGCAGCGGTGTGGCAGAAGGACTGCATCACGAGGTCGGCCGAGAAGCCCAGGCAGGCCAGATCCTTCAGCTCGTCGCGGGTCATCGGGCCGGTGGTATCCTGCGACCCCACCGTGGTCATCTTCGGCTCGCAATAGGTGCCCGGACGGACGCCCTTGCCTTCGGCCAAGCCACAGGCGCGGCCGACCATCTTCTGGGCCAGCGTGAAGCCCTTGCCGGTGTCGGCCGGGGCGGCGGACTGGCGGAACAGGGTCGACGGGGCGAGGCCCAGCGCCTCGCGGGCGCGGGCGGTCAGGCCGCGGCCGATGATCAGCGGGATACGGCCGCCGGCACGCACCTCGTCGAAGATCACCTCGGACTTCACGGTGAACTCGGCGATGACCTCGCCGTTCTTCAGGGCCTTGCCCTCATAGGGGCGCAGCTCGATGACGTCGCCCATCTCCATCTTGTTGACGTCCAACTCGATGGGGAGAGCACCGGCGTCTTCCATGGTGTTGTAGAAGATCGGGGCGATCTTGGTGCCGAGGCAGACGCCGCCGAAGCGCTTGTTCGGGACGAACGGAATGTCCTCGCCCGTGAACCACAGCACCGAGTTGGTGGCGGACTTGCGCGAGGAGCCGGTGCCGACCACGTCGCCGACATAGGCGATCAGGTTGCCCTTCTGCTTCAGCGCTTCCAGCTGCTTGGTCGGGCCGCGCTGGCCCGGCTCGTCGGCCTCGATGCCCGGACGCGGGTTCTTCAGCATGGCGAGCGCGTGCAGCGGGATGTCCGGACGGCTCCAGGCATCCGGGGCCGGCGACAGATCGTCGGTGTTGGTCTCGCCCGACACCTTGAAGACGGTCAGCGTCATCGACGCCGGGACTTCCGGACGCGAGGTGAACCACTCGGCATCGGCCCAGGACTGCAGCACCGCCTTGGCGTTGGCGTTGCCCTTGTCGGCCAGTTCCTTGACGTCGTGGAAGAAGTCGAAGACCAGCAGGGTCTTCTTCAGGCCTTCCGCGGCGGCGGCGCCGCATTCGGCGTCCGACAGCAGGTCGATCAGCGGCTGGACATTGAAGCCGCCGAGCATGGTGCCCAGCAGTTCGGTGGCCTTCACCTTGGAGATCAGCGGCGAGCTGTCGGCGCCCTTGGCGACGGCGGCCAGGAAGCCGGCCTTGACGCGGGCGGCATCGTCGACGCCGGCCGGAACGCGGTGGGTGATGAGGTCGAGGAGGAAGGCCTCCTCGCCCGCCGGCGGGGCCTTCAGCAGGTCGATCAGCTCCGACGTCTGCTTCGCGGTCAGGGGCAGAGCCGGGATTCCGAGGGCGGCGCGTTCGGCCGCGTGCTGGCGATAGGCTTCGAGCACGGCAGGGTTCCTCATAAATGAAAGGCCGGCCCTTGGATGGGAACCGTGAGACGGCCCGCTTGAACTCAGGTCGGGTTTATATGCCCGCTTAAATGAAAGTGCAAGGGGGCGCCCCGCTTTCGTGAAGCGGGCAGGATGAAGCAGCCATTCTTTTTGCACTGGTATTACCGGCGCTTGGTATGACCACTTTGCCAGCCCCGCTTTACTTCAGCGCTGCGGCCTGCTCCGGCGTCAGCAGGACGATGCCGTCCTCGTCGGCGAACAGGATGTCGCCGGGGCGGACCGCCGCACCGGGCAGTTCGACCGGCACATCGACCAGCCCCTGGTCGCGGCGGGTGGAAGCGCGCGGGATCGACGCCAGCGCCTTGATGCCGAGCGGCAGGGTCGCCAGTTCCGCCACGTCGCGGACGCAGCCCCAGATCACCACCCCGGCCCAGCCGTTCTTGACGGCGGACGCGGCGATCATGTCGCCCATCAGGGCGCAGCGCAGGCTGCCGGCGCCGTCCACCACCAGGACGCGGCCGGAGCCGGGAGTGGCCAGCAGTTCCTTCACGCGGGAATTGTCCTCCAGGCACTTCACGGTGACGACCTCGCCCGCGAAGCGGATGACGGCGCCGAAGTCGCGGAAGCCCGGTAGGACATAGCGGGCATCGTCCTTCAAACGGTCGAACAGGTCGCAGGTCGGCGTGAAGGCGGTGGCGGTCTGATCTGTGCTCATCTGATCGGTGCTCATGGGGATCGGGGCTCCGCAGCGTGAACGGTGCAGGGACTTTCTCCCGTCACCTCTTGCGCCAAAGGCGGGCGGGAGGCAAGGGCCGCGCGCCGCGACGGCGGCAGGTCGGCGAACGTGACGCAGGAGGCTTGCCGAACGTGCAGTCGACGCCCCGGCGGCCGGCGCCCATATTTCCAAGACGTTGAAAAGAACACGTGGTGTCCTTCATGAACACGCCGAAGATTGCCGCCGCCGGCGCGGCCGGTGCGCTGACCCTTCTGGTCTCGGCCTGCGCCTCCGTCATCTCGCCCCCGCCGGTGGCCCAGCCAGACCCGGCTGTGCTGAGCACGCTGGAGCGCTACTCCGCTGCCGAGTGCAACCCGCAGACCGCGGCGGTGCTGACGGGGATGCATGTTCCGGCCGGGGACATCCGCGGACTGAGCTATGGCCTCTACCGCGACGAGTTCCGCGACGCCATCGTCCGCTGGGACGCCTGGGTCTATCTGAAGGACCAGCCCGGCGCCCTGGTGGTCACGCTGGACGAGGATTGCCGGCCGATCCAGGCCTATGCCCGCGGCGGGGCGACGCTGCCGGGCAGCCGCTGAACCCGCCGCTCGCGACAGAGGATGGCCGGGCGGATGGAACATCGTGAAACAGGATCCCGGCTGTCGTTCCATGTCGCAGCGATCCGCCCTTCCGCAAAGACGTGTGCCGGGTGGCTGGAACATGGTGAAACAGGACGCCGGCTGCTGTTCCAGCTCACCTGCCTCCGCAAGGGGGGTGGATAACGCCGGATTTTACGGGACCTCGTTCGTTTTTGGTGCATTTGTTGAAAGAGGCGCCGATTGCGGCCTCGCTATGCGAACCTCTGACCTGTCTTAACTATCGCCGGCCGGCATGCGGTTCTCCGACACGTGGGCGTCCACGGCGCGGTCGTGGCGTTTCAGCCGCTCCTGCAACGTGTCGCCCATGCGCAGGGCCACGGCGATCGACAGGATGTCGCCCAGGACCAGATGGGCGATGCGGACGGTCATCGGCGAATGGATGTCGAAATCGTCGGCGATGTCGGCGACGAGGCTGACCGTCGCCATCTCCGCCAGCGGCGAACCGGAGCGGGTCAGCGCCACCACGTCGGCGCCGGCCTTGCGGGCGTTCCGCACCGCGTCGAGGATGTCGCGGGTGCGGCCGGTGCTGGACACCGCGACCACCGCATCGCCCTTCGCCAGCGTCAGGGCGGAGGCGAAATAGACGTGGGAATCGGTGTAGGCGACCGTCGGCATCCCCAGCCGGAAGAACTTGCGCTGGATATCCTCCGCCACCGTGCCGGAATTGCCGGAGCCGTAGAACTCGATCCTCCGCGCCGCAGCCAGAACGTCGGCGGCGCGGTCCACCGCCTCGGCCGGCAGATTGTTGCGCACCTGCATCAGCGTGGCGATGGTGCGGTCGAACAGCTTGCCGGCAAGCACCGCGCCCGGCACCGTCCCCTGCCCCCCGCCGTCGGCGCCCGGTTCTCCGCCCACCGACAGGTCCTGGTGCAGGAAGGGCATGCCGCCGGCGATGTCCTGCGCCAGCTTGATCTTGAACTCCCGGAAGCCGCGGCAGCCGAGAGCCGCGCAGAAGCGCGCCACCGTCGGCTCGCTCACCCCGACCCGGTCGGCCAGTTCGGCCATGGACAGGTTGATGACGTCGCCCGGATGGGCCATCGCATAGTCGGCCAGCTTGCGTTCCGATGGCCGGATCTGGTCGCGGACGGCGGCGATTCTCGCCAGCATTCTGGGGGCTCTCCCTTCTGATTGTGGGTCAGCCTAGCACATGTAGCAAAGCTACATATACAGCGCTGCGAACGACCGATTCCATCGCCCGGCGGCGGTGTCCTTTCCAAGCGTTTCCAAGCCGCTGAACCCTGCCCTGCGACAAAATGTCGAGCCGGTTCGCCTTGTCCGGAAGCCCGTCCGGGAGTATGTAGTAAAACTACAGAGCGGGCGCAAATCACGGCATCCATCCATGGCATCTGCCGTCCACCGCCCGACCTGAGAATATGACGTGTATCAACGAATCCGGCGCCCATCGCGCCTATGCTTCCAATCGTCCCGCGCGGTTCGCGGGCACAACGAGACTGCCGACACGGCCTATGATCCGCGCCGACGTCTGAATCTCTGAGGAGTCATCATGGACACCCTGCTGATGGACGGACTTGCCCAGACTACGGAGCAGCAGTCCGCCGCCGACCCCTGGCGCGGCTTCGCCCCGGGCGTCTGGCGCCGCTCGGTCGACGTCCGCGATTTCATCCAGCGCAACCTGTGCCCTTATGAAGGCGACGCAGGCTTCGTCGCCGGCCCCACCGCCCGCACCACCGCGCTGTTCGCCAAGGTCACCGACCTGCTGAAGCAGGAACGCGCCGCCAAGGGCGGCGTTCTGGACGCCGACACCGAAGTCTTTGCCTCCATCACCTCGCACGCCGCCGGCTACATCGACCGCGAACTGGAAGTGATCGTCGGTTTGCAGACCGACAAGCCGCTGAAGCGCGCGATCATGCCGTTCGGCGGCTGGCGCATGGTCAAGACCGGGCTGGAGGCCTACGGCTACACCCCGTCGCCCAAGCTGGAGGAGGTGTTCCCGGCGCTGCGCAAGACGCACAATGACGGCGTGTTCGATGTCTACACGCCCGAGATGCTGCGCTGCCGCAAGTCCGGCGTCATCACCGGGCTGCCCGACGCCTACGGCCGCGGCCGCATCATCGGCGACTATCGCCGGCTGGCGCTCTACGGCGCCGATTTCCTCATCAAGGACAAGAAGGCCCAGCTCGCCTCGCTGGAGGTCAGCCGGATCGACGAGGACGTCCTGCGCCTGCGCGAGGAGATCTCCGAACAGATCCGCGCGCTGAAGGAGCTGGTCGAGATGGCCGCCTCCTACGGCTTCGACGTCAAGCGTCCGGCCGCGACGGCGCGGGAAGCGGTGCAGTGGACCTATCTGGCCTATCTGGCCGCGGTGAAGGAAGCCAACGGCGCGGCGATGTCGCTGGGCCGCGTGTCCAGCTTCCTCGACATCTACATCGAGCGCGACCTGCGCGACGGCGTCATCACGGAGGCGGAAGCCCAGGAGATGATCGACCATTTCGTGATGAAGCTGCGCATGGTCCGCTTCCTGCGCACGCCGGAATACGACCAGCTGTTCTCGGGCGACCCGACCTGGGTCACGGAATGCCTTGGCGGCATGGGGCTGGACGGCCGGACGCTGGTCACCAAGACCAATTTCCGCATGCTGCAGACCCTGCACAACCTGGGGCCGGCGCCGGAACCGAACCTGACGGTGCTGTGGTCGGAACAGCTGCCGGACGGCTTCAAGCGCTTCTGCGCCGATACCTCGATCAAGACCTGCTCGGTCCAGTACGAGAACGACGATCTGATGCGCGGTTATTGGGGCGATGATTACGGCATCGCCTGCTGCGTGTCGGCGATGCGCATCGGCAAGCAGATGCAGTTCTTCGGCGCCCGCGCCAACCTGGCCAAGACGCTGATGTACGCAATCAACGGCGGCAAGGACGAGGTTTCTGGCGAGCAGATCGGCCCGGCCTTCGCCCCGATCACCGGCGACGTGCTGGACTATGACGAGGTCATGGCCCGCTTCGAGCCGATGATGGAGTGGCTGGCCAAGGTCTACATGAACGCGCTGAACGCCATCCACTACATGCACGACAAGTACATGTACGAGCGGATGGAGATGGCCCTGCACGACCGCGACATCCTGCGCACCATGGCCTGCGGCATCGCCGGCCTGAGCGTGGTGGCCGACAGCCTGTCGGCGATCAAGCACGCGAAGGTCAAGGTGATCCGCGACGCCAACGGCCTCGCCACCGATTTCGAGATCGAGGGTGATTACCCGGCCTTCGGCAACAACGACGCCCGGGTGGACGACATCGCGATCTGGGCGGTCGAGCGCTTCATGACGGCGCTGCGCAAGCAGAAGCCCTATCGGAACGCCATGCCGACGCAGTCGGTGCTGACGATCACCTCCAACGTGGTCTACGGCAAGAAGACCGGCAACACGCCGGACGGCCGCAAGGCCGGCCAGCCCTTCGCGCCGGGTGCCAACCCGATGCACGGGCGGGACAGGAAAGGCGCCATCGCGTCGATGGCCAGCGTGGCGAAGCTGCCCTATTCGCACGCGCAGGACGGCATCAGCTACACCTTCACCATCGTCCCGGGCGCGTTGGGTCGCACCGAGGACGAGCGGGTGAGCAATCTGGTCGGCATGCTGGACGGCTATGCCCACCAGGGCGGCCACCACATCAACGTGAACGTCTTCGATCGTGAGACGCTGCTGCACGCCATGGACCATCCGGAGCTGTATCCGCAGCTGACCATCCGGGTGTCCGGTTACGCGGTGAACTTCATCAAGCTGACGCGCGAGCAGCAGCTCGACGTCATCAGCCGGACGTTCCACGACAAGCATTGAGGGGTGTCGGCTTCCCCGCCGCCCTAAAGCAAGATCCCCTCTCCCCCCGGGGAGAGGGTTAGGGTGAGGGGGTCTCACGGCGAGGATTCTCGAAAATCCACCCCTGTGCATCCCCTCACCACGACCCTCCCCCGGGGGGAGAGGGAGATTGTGCCCCTCAGCGCACCAAAATCGGGCGCAGAGTTTTGAAATTGGATCCCTGAAGTGATGACACCCCCCCTCCCCCAAGCCCGCCCCGGCTCCGTTTCCGGCTGGGTTCATTCGGTCGAGACCGGCGGCACGGTGGATGGGCCGGGGATCCGCTATGTGCTGTTCATGTCCGGCTGTCCGCTGCGCTGCCTGTACTGCCACAATCCCGACACCCAGCACATGCATGACGGGACGCGGACGACCTCGACCGAAGTCCTCGAAGACATTGCTCTCTATGCCGAATTCCTGAAGCGCGCCCATGGCGGGCTGACGCTGAGCGGCGGCGAGCCGCTGGTGCAGCCGGAATTCGCCGCAGCCATCCTGCGCGGGGCGAAGGCGCTGGGCATGCACACCGCGCTCGACACCTCCGGCTTCCTCGGCAACCATGCCGACGATCATCTGCTGGAGGACGTCGATCTCGTCCTTCTCGACATCAAGGCCTTTTCCGAAAAGACCTATCGCCACCTGACCGGCGTTCCGCTGCGCCCGACGCTGGAGTTCGCCGAACGGCTGGCCGGGTTGAACAAGCGCATCTGGCTGCGCTATGTGCTGGTCCCCAACCTGACCGACGACGCGGCCGAGATCGACGGGCTGGCGGAGTTCGTCGCCGGGCTGGGCGTGGTCGACCGGGTCGACGTGCTGCCCTTCCACAAGATGGGCGAGCATAAATGGAAGGCATTGGGGCGCAAATACATGCTGACCGACACCGAACCGCCCTCGCACGAGCTGGTGGAGCGGGTGCGGGGGCAGTTCCAGGCACGGGGGCTGCGGGCGGACTGAGCCCGCAGCCTACCTGCCGTGATTACGCCGGGCGGATCGCCTGCGCGAAGGTGAAGAGCATGGCCGGATCGACCGCCTTCTTCACCTGGGCCAGCCTGGCGAGGTTCTCGCCGTAATAGGCGCGCTGCCAGTCGGCCAGCGACGGATCGGGGAAGTTCTGGAAGGCGCCCTGCGCCTTGGTGCGGCGGTTGACGTCGTCGTAGAAGCGCTGCTGCCATTCCAGCGCCTGCTCGATCAGCAGCACCGAGTCCGTCGGCCGCCACCAGTTGGCCTCCACCGAGAACAGCCAGTCATAGCCGCGGTGGACATAGGCGGTCTCGGTCGGGCCGACGCGGTTGATGGCGCCGCCGACCTGGAAGAACTTGAAGGCCACCGGCATCGAGGTGGCGGGCATCTTCGCCGCCCAGTCGAACATCGCGGCAATCGCCTCGTCGCCGATGTCCGCCGCCTTCATGTAGCTGGATTTTTCCTGGTAGTAGTACGGGAAGGTCGTCTCCACCAGGAAGTCCTGCGCCGTCCAGTAGGGCACATTCTCCTTCACCTGCGACTGGTCCTTGTCGATCAGCTCCCAGGTGGACTTGAAGATCTCCTTCAGCGTCTTATTGGATTTGTGCAACTGGCCGAGGATCGACAGCTTGAGCGGCACGTCGGCGCAGCGTTCCTGCCAGCTGGGGATGGTGACGTTGATCTTGCTGCCGAACTCGTCGGGGGCGGCCGCCAGTTCGGTCAGCAGGAGCTTCAGGACCTTCGGCAGATCCTTGGTCCACACCAGATTGAACACCGTCACCGGCTCCGCCGGGCGGGTCTCCAGGGTGAAGGAGGTGTTGATGCCGAAATTGCCGCCGGCACCACCACGGCAGGCCCAATAGAGGGCTGACTCGGTGGCGGCATCGGCCTTCACATGGCTGCCGTCCGCCGTCACCAGTTCGGTCGCCCGCAGCAGGTCGGACGCCATGCCGAACTTGCGCATGTTGAAGCCGATGCCGCCGCCCAGCAGGAAGCCGGCGGCGCCGACCGAATCGCAGCGCCCGTGGGTGATGGTGCGGCCCAGCCGCTCCATCTGCTTGTAAACGTAGGAGTTCAGCGTGCCGCCCAGCACCCTGACCAGCCCGTCGGAGCCCGCCACCGGCTCCGCTCCCGCCATCAGCGTCATGTCGATCAGCAGGCCGGGCGTGGTGGAGAAGCCGGCGTAATTGTGGCCGCCGGAGCGCACGGCGAAGGGCATCGCCAGTTCCTTCACCCACTTGATGCAGGCCTGGACATCCTCGGGAGTGCCGCAACGGGCGATGCCGGCCGGCAGGGTGGCGCCATAGCGCAGGTTGTTGGGGCGGCAGATATCGGCGAAGAAGGGATCCTCCGGCCGCAACACCGCCCCGCCCTTCACCGCCTTCGCCAGATCCGTCCAGGCCGACGGCGGCGGGCAATAGGTGCCGCTCGTCTCTGCCGCGAAGGCGGCGCCCGGCATCAGCCGGACCGCCGCGGCGGCACCCGCGAAGCGGCCGGCCCCGACAAGGAAATTGCGGCGGGAAGCTTGCAGTCCGAGCGCCATGAGCCTGTCCATCCTGCTATGAAAGTTGTGTTTTCATAAACTTACTATCCTATTGATAACAATTTCCGTCAACCGCGCCCGCCCTAGAGTGCGATCGGTTCAGACGGAATCGTCTGAAGCGTGAATCGCACGTCAAATCAAAAGGCTAGAGTCTGTCCGATGCTTCAATAAGCATCGGACAGACTCTAGGTTTCCGGTCCGCTCCGTCATTCGCCATGGGTCATGCGGCCGGCTCAGGGGCCGAACACCTCTTCGGCCACCGCATCCAGCAGGGCGTCGTCGCTCTGCTGGTTGCCGTTGGTCAGGAAGATCAGCGCGGTGCGGCGGCCGGGGTAATAGCGGACATCGGCTTCGAACCCATCGTAACGCCCGTCGTGGCCGGCGCCGCGTCCCCAGCGGTCCTTCCACAGCGCGACGCCAAGCCCCTGCCCTTCCTCGTTCTCCGACGGGGTCAGCATGCGCCGGACGGTCGCCGCCCCCAGCAGCCGGCTGTCACGGAACAGGGCGAAGACGAAACGCTCCAGATCACCGGCGGTGGTGACCAGCGGTCCGTCGCCGGTGGTCGCCGCCCAGGACCGACGGCTGACGTCGCCCTCCTCGGTATAGCCATGGGCAAGGCTGCGGTCGCGCGGATCGGCTCCGACGCTGGTCGAACCCATCCCGGCCCGCTCCAGCACGCGGTTCCGCAGAACCTGCGCGAAGGGAACGCCGTCGCGCCGCGATGCGATGTGGCCGAGCAGGACGTAGTTGCTGTTGGAATATTCGTAATGCCCGCCGACCGGCCCGGTCGCTTTCTCCCCCGCTGCATAGGCGAGCAAGGCGCCGTTGCGCGGCAGCTTTTCCGGCTTGGCAGCCTCATCCTCCTGATAAGCATCGGTGATGTAATCGGGAATGCCCGAGCTGTGGTCGAGCAGATGGACCAGACGCGCCCGGCCGGCGTTGGCGACCCTGTCCAGCGGCAGGTCGGAAGCCAGATCCCGCACCGGCTGGTCGAG
This sequence comes from Azospirillum oryzae, assembly GCF_008364795.1. Lineage (GTDB taxonomy): Bacteria > Pseudomonadota > Alphaproteobacteria > Azospirillales > Azospirillaceae > Azospirillum > Azospirillum oryzae. Next base: position 56,871 of record NZ_VTTM01000004.1, read on the forward strand.
TGCGAGCAGCCCCTCTTCCACCTGTTGCAGCACGGCGGCGGCGGTCGCCATCTTGCCGACGGAGGCGACGTAGAAGCGGGTGTCTTCCGTCACCGGCCGCCCTCCCTTGCGGTCGGCGATCCCGGACACCACCACCCGCCGCCCGTCTGGACCCGACACCAGCAGGATGCCGCCATCCAGCTCCTCGTCGGCGAGGAAGCGGTCGAGCAGCCGTTGCAGGCGATCGGGCTTGGCGGCGCCAGCTTCGGACAGCGGAAGCGCAAGGGCCAGCAGGAGCGTCAGACCCGACATGAGCCGGGGCAGACGCCCGTTGCGGTTCGGAAAGCGGCCGGAATCGTCCCATCCTTGCGTCTGCATTCACCCTGCCCCCGTCCAATGAGCGGCTCGGCGGAGCTACGCCGAAAGCCATAACCGGAATCGAGGGTATGCCTTGCAATCGGAAAACGGCAAGGAGCGGAACCTACCGCTTCGCGACCGGACGGGTGCTGCCGCGGATCACAAGTTCGCAGTCCAGGTTGTGGTGCTTCTGCGTCACGCGGACACCGTCCAAGGCGGCCAGGATCTGGGTGGCGCTGAGGCGGCCGATCTCGCGCTGGGGTGGGCGGACGGTGGTCAGCGGCGGCGGGCAGGAGTTGCTGAAGGGAAGATCGCCGAAGCCCACCACCGCCAGATCGTCGGGCACGCGCAGGTCGCGGCGGGTCACCTCGAACAGCACGCCCAGCGCCAGCGCGTCGTTGGAGCAGACCACGCCGTCGATGTCGGGATGGCGCGTCAGGATCTCGTCGATCAGCCAGCGACCAACCTCCGTCGTCGCGGCGTCGGGGACGGTGAAGTCGATGGGGTCGTGCAGGCCGCGGCGCATCACCTCCGCCTCATAGCCGTCGGTGCGGCTGCGCACGCGCAGATCCTGGCTGGCGGCGGCGCCGATATAGGCGACCTTGCGGCTGCCCTGATCGTAGAGGTGACTGGTCTGCATGCGGCCGACCTCGAAGTGCGAGAAGCCGACGCTGATGCCGACCGCCTCGCCGGGATGGCCGGGCATGTCCCACATCTCCACCACCGGCACGCCGCAGGAGGCCAGCATGGAGCGCGTCCGTTCGGTGTGGTGGAAGCCGGTCACCACCATCGCCGCCGGCGACCAGGCGAGGAAGGCGCGGATCAGGCTTTCCTCCTCCTCCGGGCTGAACTCGCTGACGCCAAGCAGGGTCTGGTAATGCGCCGCCTGGAACATGCCCTGGAGCGTGTTGTAGGTCTCGGCGAAGAAGGAGTTCAGGATCGACGGCAGGATGACGCCGACGGTGCGGCTGCGCGCGGCGGCGAGGCTGCCGGCGACCAGATTGGGCACATAGCCCATTTCGTCGATCACCCGCGCGATGCGTTCCGCGAGGTGGCGCGACACCGATTCCGGCCGGCGGAGAAAGAGCGAGACGGTGCTGGGCGACACGTCGGCGGCGGTGGCCACGTCGGTCATCGTCACCCGCTGGGTGCCGCGGCGCGTCCGCTTCCTGGTTTCGGTCACCTGCATCGTCGGTCTTCCTCACGCATCAGGGGGCGGCCGTCAATGCCGCGTCGGCGGATCGGCGAGCGCAAGGACGGCCAGGGCCTCGATCGCGTCGTGAACGAGTTGATAGGCGGCCTCGATCCGGCAGAGCGCACGGTCGCATTCGTCGTCATCGTCGCACGTCTCCTGCCGGACGGCCCGGAACAGGGTCAGCGCTTCGCGGCCGATGATCCTATGGCAAGCCTGCAGTCCGCAATCCTCTTGCAGCGCGAGCGGGATATGCAGCAGGCGATGGCGCAGCACCGCCGCATCGAGTTCCAGTTCGGCGATCCGCCGGGTCAGAAGGGGTGTCATCGATGTCATGCCCAGCGGGGCGCATCCGATCGGACACGCCCCGCCTCCTTGTCACGGCAGCCGGATCAGCCGGCAACCAACTCCGCCATGGCGGCCTTCATGCCCTTTGCCTCGATGGCGGCGAGGCTGTCGGCCACGCGCGCGGCAAGGCCGGGGATGGCGGTCAGGTCCTCCTTCCACAGGCGGGCGTCGGACAGGACGGCGGCGACCAGGGCCTTGACGTCACCGGCGCTGGCGGCCCAGGCGGCGCTCATGGCGGCGATCACCTCGGCATTGTCGCTGATCGGGTAGGACCCGGCCACTCGCTCGCCGGTATAGGCGCCGTCGGCCTGCCGGCCGCGGTAGAAGCGCAGCAGGGCCGCCAGCGAGAAGGACAGGCCGGCGGGGGCCGAGCCGTTGCGGACGACCGCATCCTTCAGGCTGGGCAGGACGCGCACCTGCCACTTCGACACCGAGTTCAGCGTGATCGAGATCAGCTCGTGCCGGATATAGGGATTGCCGAAGCGCTCCATGATGGTTCGGGCGTAGTCCTGTCGCTCCGCCTCCGGCAGCGGGACGTAGGGGACGATCTCCTCGAACATCACCTTGTTCAGATAGGCCGACACGGCGGGGTCGTCCATCATCGACTTGACGGTGTCGAGACCGGCGCAATAGGCGGCCAGCGCGCTGGCGGTGTGGGCGCCGTTCAGGATGCGGACCTTGCGGGTGCGGTAGGGCTGAAGGTCGTCGGTCCACACCACGTTGAGCCCGGCCTTGTGCAGCGGCAGCTCCTCGGCCAGATGGGCCGGACCCTCGATCACCCAGACATGGAAGGGTTCGGCGGCGACGGCCAGCTTGTCCTCGTAGCCCCATTTGGCGGAGAGGGCCGCGGCCTCGTCCTTCGGATAGCCGGGGACGATGCGGTCGACCAGCGTGTTCAGGAAATGGTTGTGGGTCTCGATCCAGTCGGCAAAGCCGGCCTCCAGCCCCCAGCGCTTGGCGTGGGCCAGGACGATGCGCTTCAGGTTGGTGCCGTTGGCCTCGATCAGTTCGCAGGGCAGGAAGACCAGACCGCTGTCGGCACTGCCGCCCAGCGCCGTGTAGCGGGCATGCAGCAGGGCCGCGACCTTGGCCGGGAAGCTGTCCGGGCAGGTGCCGGGGGCATAGGCCTCCTCGCGGTCGGCGATGCCGGCCTCGGTGGTATTGGAGACGAAGAAACGCAGAGCCGGGGACGAGGCCAGCTCGACCATGCGCGCCCAGTCGGCGTAGGGGTTCAGTGCCTCGGACACGCAGGAGACGACGCGGCGGGACTCGACCTCGCGCCCATTCTCGATGCCGCGCAACAGCACGGTATAAAGGTTGTCCTGCGCCTTCAGCAGGTGGGCGATGCCCTGGTCGAGCGGCTGGGCGATGGCGACGCCGGCTTTGGTCAGCCCTTGGCCGTTGGCGACATCGACCATCCAATCGACGAAACCGCGCAGGAAATTGCCGTCGCCGACCTGGACGATGGTCACGGGCAGCGTCGGAGCGCCATCGGTGTGGGCGACGTCGAACGCGCCGCCGGCAAGCTGGTCACGGGTCAGGGAACGCATGACTGGGCATCCTTACAGGAGCTGAAAATCCGGGCCCGGTGCGTTGACGGCAGGCGCGGGCGATGGGATAAATATACTAATATATTAATGGGTGAGGCAAGGGGAAAAGGGTGCGGCATTGTGGTGCGGGTGCTGGAGTTTCGCGGAGTCAGACCCCCACCTATCCTCCCCCGCTGGGCGGGGGAGGGACTGCCGCATCTTTTCCGAACAAGCACTTGTCCCCTCCCCCGCCCAGCTCTCGCACAAAGCTTCGCTTTGTGCTGACGCGGCAGGCGGACCGTAGGTCCGCTGAGAGCGGGGGAGGGTTAGGGTGGGGGTCTAACACCTCCCCTACTCCTTGAACCCCGCCATATGCTCGAACAGGTGGCGCTTGCGGCGGATCTCCGCCTCGGCCTCATCGAGAAGCGCGTGGTAGCGCTCGGGGTTGGCGCGTTCCACCGCGCTGAAGCGGGACTCGCCGGCCATGAAGGCGGCGAGGCCGGCGGAGGGGGCGCCGCTGTCCAGTTGCAGGGCGGTCTTGCCGTCGGCCAGCCGGCGCGGGTCGCGGCGGTAGAGCGACCAATGGCCGCTCTCCACCGCCAGCTTCTGGTGCTCCAGCCCATGCGACAGCTCGAAGCCGTGGGCGACGCAATGGCTGTAGGCCAGGACCAGCGACGGGCCGTGGTAGGATTCGGCCTCCATCAGGGCGTTCAGCGTGTGGCTGTCACGGGCGCCGAAGGCGGTGCGGGCGACATAGACATGGTCGTAGGCCATCGCCATCAGCCCCAGATCCTTCTTGGCCGCCGACCGGCCGGCGGTGGCGAACTTGGCCGAGGCGCCGATCGGGGTGGCCTTCGACTGCTGGCCGCCGGTGTTGGAATAGACCTCCGTGTCCATCACCAGGATGTTCACGTCACGGCCCGAGGCCAGCGCGTGGTCCAGCCCGCCATAGCCGATGTCGTAGGCCCAGCCGTCGCCGCCGACGATCCAAACGCATTTGCGAACCAGATAGTCGGCCAGTTGCTCCAGCCGGCGGGCCAGCGGGTCCTTGCATGGCGCGAGCTGCGCAATCAGCATGGCAACGCGGGTCCGCTGGGCGGCGATGCCGGCGGAGTCGGTCTGGTCGGCCTCCAGCAATGCGGTCACCAGACCGGGCTCCAGTCGGGCCGACAGCAGCGCCAGCGTGTCGCGCGCCTGTTCGGCCATGCCGTCGATGGCGACGCGCAGGCCAAGGCCGAACTCCGCATTGTCCTCGAACAGCGAGTTGGCCCAGGCCGGACCATGGCCGCTGGCGTCGGTGGTGTAGGGCGTGGTCGGCAGATTGCCGCCATAGATCGACGAGCAGCCGGTGGCGTTCGCCATCACCATGCGGTCGCCGAACAGCTGGGTCAGCATCTTGATGTATGGCGTCTCGCCGCAGCCGGCGCAGGCGCCGGAGAACTCGAACAAGGGTTCGAGAAGCTGGCTGTGCTTGACGGTAACCGGCACCGACTCGCGCGGGATGGCGGGCAGGCCGCGGAAGAAGTCGAAGGCCTCCTGCTGGCCGGCCAACGCCTGGATCGGGCGCATCTCCAGGGCCTTGCGGCCGGAGCCATCTTTCTCTTCCGCCGGACAGACGGCGACGCACAGCGTGCAGCCGGTGCAGTCGGCGGGCGAGGACTGCAAGCGATAACGCCCGCCGGGGAATTCGCGCCCCTTGTAGGGGATGGTCTCGAAGCCGGCGGGTGCGTCGGTCAGCGCCGACTCCGGCACCACGGTGGCGCGGATGGCGGCATGCGGGCAGACCAGCACACACTTGTTGCACTCGATGCAGAGATCGGCGTTCCAGCCCGGCGCCTCCGCCGCGATGTTGCGGCGCTCATATTTGGACGTGCCGGTCGGCCATGTGCCGTCCACCGGGAAGGCGGACACCGGCAGTCGGTCGCCATGGCCGGCGATCATCATCGCAGTGACGCGCTTGACGAAATCGGGGGCGGTCTCCGGCACCGGGGCCGGGCGGTCGTGGTCGGCGGTGACATGGTCGGGCACCGGGACCGGGCGCAGATGGGTCAGCGCCTGATCGACGGCGGCGACGTTGCGCGCCACCACCTCCTCGCCGCGGCGGGCGTAGGTCTTGGCGATGGCCGCCTTGATCTCGGCGATGGCGTCCTCGACGGGCATCACGCCGGACAGCTTGAAGAAGCAGGTCTGCATGATGGTGTTGACGCGACGGCCCAGCCCGACCTCCCGCGCCACCGCGCCGGCGTCGATGGCGTGCAATGACAGCCTGCGCTCGATGCAGAGGCGCTGCACCTCGGCCGGCAGGCAGTCCCATACCTGTTGCGGCGTGCCGGGGGCGTTCAGCAGGATCGTGGCGCCGGGCGCGGCCATCTCCACCACCTCCACCCGCTCCATCAGCGGCAGATGGTGGCAGGCGACGAACTCGGCCCGGCCGATCAGATAGGGGGCGCGGATCGGGTCCTTGGAAAAGCGCAGATGCGAGACGGTGGTCGAGCCGGACTTGCGGCTGTCATAGACGAAATAGGCTTGGGCGTGGCCGCCGTTGCGGGACTGGATGATCTTGAGCGAGTTCTTGTTGGCGCCCACCGTGCCGTCGGCGCCGAGGCCGAAGAAGACGGCGCGGGACACGCCCGGCTCCTTCATGCCCCAAGCCGGGTCCCAGGGGATCGAGTGGTGGGTGACGTCGTCGGTGATGCCGATGGTGAAGCGGCGCTTCGGCCGGTCGCGGCCCAACTCGTCGAACACCGCCTTCGCCATGGCGGGGGTGAATTCCTTGGACGACAGACCGTAGCGGCCGGCGATTACCACGGGGTCGATGGCGGACGGGCCGGCATTCGATTGGGTGGCGCGGGCCTCGGCCAATGCGGCGACCACGTCGAGATAGAGCGGATCGGCGACCGCCCCCGGCTCCTTGGTGCGGTCGAGCACGGCGATGCGGCGCACCGTCGGCGGCAGGGCAGAGACGAAATCCGCAATCGCGAAGGGATGGAACAGGCGGACGGTCAGGCAACCGACACGCTCGCCCTCCCCCACCAGCCGGTCGACCGCGCCGTTGCAGGTCTCGGCCCCCGATCCCATGACGACGACCACCCGTTCCGCCTGCGGATGGCCGTGATAGTCGAACAGGCGATAGGCGCGGCCGGTACGGGCGGCGAGCCGGTCCATCATCTCCTGCACGATGGCCGGACAGGCCTCGTACCAGGGATTGGCGGCCTCGCGGGCCTGGAAGAAGACGTCGGGATTCTGCGCCGTGCCGCGGACGACGGGATGGTCGGGCGTCAGGCCGCGGCGGCGATGGGCGTCGACGCAGGAATCGTCGATCAGGGCGCGCAGATCGTCGTCGGCCAGGGGCTCGACGCAGTTGAACTCATGCGAGGTGCGGAAGCCGTCGAAGAAATGCAGGAAGGGCACGCGCGCCCGCAAGGTGGCGGCATGGGCGACCAGCGCCAGATCCTGCGCCTCCTGCACATTGGCCGAGGCCAGCATGGCGAAGCCGGTCTGGCGGCAGGCCATCACATCGGAATGGTCGCCGAAGATCGACAGCGCGTGGGTCGCCAGCGTGCGCGCCGCCACATGCATGCAGAAGGGCGTCAGCTCTCCGGCGATCTTGTACATGTTGGGGATCATCAGCAGCAGGCCCTGCGACGCGGTGAAGGTCGTCGCCAGCGCCCCCGCCTGCAACGCGCCGTGGACCGCCCCGGCCGCCCCGCCTTCCGACTGCATCTCCACCACCTGGGGCACGCCGCCCCACAGGTTGGGCCGGCGCGCGGCCGACCATTCGTCGGCGAACTCCCCCATCGGCGAGCTTGGCGTGATGGGATAGATGGCGATGACGTCGCTGGCGCGGTAGGCCACCGAGGCCGCCGCCTCGTTGCCGTCCATGATGCGGATGGCGGCGGCCGGCCGGGGGGAGGCGGTGGAGGTTGGGCTTTGGGTCATGCCGGAAATGTCCTCTCTGCTGGCGACGGTCGTCTCCATGGCCACGTCTTCGATGACGGGGCGGCTTTTTGAAAAGCCGGCGGAAAACGGCTGTCGACCAGGGGGAATGGTCCATCCGGAGCGGGCCGGACACATTGACACGCGTCAGTCGGATCGGGAATTTCCGGGCGACGCCGTTCTGCGCTGCACCAGCGTCTAATATATTACTTTTGCAAGGAAGGCCCCACTTTGTCGCAGCGCAGCATCGGGTGGAAGGCGAGCGTTGCCGCGGGATTGCGGGCGGACGATGGGGGTGAAACAACCGCATGATGCGGCGCAAGGCGGGTGCAGACCGTTGATCCAGGTCATTTATCCCGACCCGGCGCTGTGGCTTCTTGCATGCGGATGCGCCGGGGATGATCAACCCCGGCGGAAGAATCCGAACAGAAGAACAGGCATTTCAACCATCAATTACGTTGCATTGCAGCAAAGAAGCGCCGGTCGGCAGCCGGCGTGATTACGCTGCAGTTGCGAATAAATCAGCGCACCGCACCATCGTCCTGCGACATTTTCGCAGGGGCAGACGGCGGTCCCGGAAAACACTTGCGACGCACACTGATATATTAATATAACTCCACCAGCGATGCTCCCGCCCTCTTGAAACGGAGCGGAAGCGACCCCGTCGCCCGGCACCGAACACCCGCCGGCAAGGCATCCCCCGCCAAGGATCGCCGCCTTAGGGCCCGTACGTGCGCACCGGCGCCTGCCGTGGCAGGCATGTGAGGAAAACATGAACAAGATCCGTGGTTTGCGGTGGCAAATCCTTGCCCTGATGATGCTGGGCACCGTGGTCAACTACATCGACCGCAACACGCTGGGCATCCTGGCGCCGACGCTCAAGGAGCAGCTCCACTTCTCGACCGAGCAGTATTCCTTCATCGTCAGCGCCTTCCAGCTCTGCTACAGCCTGATGCAGCCGGTCGCCGGCTACATCACCGATCTGGTCGGGCTGAAGCTGGGCTACGCGATGTTCGCCTTCGTCTGGGGCGCCGCCGCCGCCGCGCATGCACTGGCCGGCAGCTGGCAGTCGATGGCCTTCTTCCGCGGCCTGCTGGGCGTCAGCGAAGCGGCGGCGATGCCGTCGGGCGTGAAGACCTCCACCCTGTGGTTCCCGGCCAAGGAACGCTCCATCGCCACGGGCTGGTTCAACACCGGCAGCTCGATCGGCGCGATGGTCGCCCCGCCCTTCGTCATCTGGCTGTCGCTGACCTATGGCTGGCAGGAAGCCTTCATCGTCACCGGTCTGCTGGGCGTCGGCATGTCGGCCCTGTGGTACACGCTGTACCGCAACCCGGAGAACCATCCGCGCCTGACCAAGGAAGAGCACGACTATATCCTGGAAGGCCAGGCGCATGTCGAACTGCCGAAGCCGTCGGTGAAGCGCGTGCTGGGCAAGGGCAAGTTCTGGAGCATCGCCGCCGCCCGTTTCCTGACCGAGCCGGCCTGGCAGACCTTCAGCTTCTGGATCCCGCTGTACATGGTCTCGACCCGCGGCATGGACATCAAGCAGTTCGCCCTGTTCGCCTGGCTGCCCTTCCTGGCCGGTGACATCGGCTGCATCCTCAGCGGTTACATGTCGCCCTTCTTCGTCAAGCGCTTCAAGATGTCGCTGGTCAACTCCCGCATCGCCGGTGTCGGCGTGGGTGCGGTGTGCATGGTCGGCCCGGCCCTGATCAGCTTCACCGTCAGCCCGATCGCCGCCATCTTCCTGTTCTCGCTCGGCGCCTTCGCCCACCAGATGCTGTCCAGCCTGCTCTATGCCCTGGTGACCGACACCTTCGAGAAGCAGGACGTCGCCACGGCGACCGGTTTCGGCGGCATGGCCGGCTATATGGGCGGCATGATCTTCTCGCTGATCATCGGCCAGCTGGCCACCACCATCGGGTACGAGCCGCTGTTCGCCTGCCTGACGGTGTTCGATCTGGCCGCCTTCGTCATCATCGCCCTGGTGCTGGGTCAGCGCGGCGGCAAGTCCGCCGCCGCCATGCCGAACGCCACGGCCGGCGCCGACTGACGGTCCATCCGGTCCCGACTTTTACCTTACACCGCGATTGGAACGCCCTCCGGCACAGCGCCGGGGGGCGTTTCGCATCGGGCCGGACCGACGAGACCGATGGACAAAAAAGCTGACCGCGATGTGGCGAAGTCGCTTGCTACGCGGATGAGATATTAGTATATTAGCGCCGTACCGCTGGATGCGCCGTGGGTTGACCCGGCACAACTTGTTGGACGTTCCTCTCGGACTTCAGAGCCGCCGGTGTCACCGACGGCTCTTTTTTTGTCCGGAGTCGTTCAGTTGAACAGGAAGGACTGGCTGTCGATCTCGAACGCGGGGGCGGCGCGGTCCGGCTGGGCGGAGACGGCGGCAGCGGCGGCGACCGACAGCAGCGAGGCGAGCGCGAAGGCGGACGCGATCAGAGCGCGGGCGATCGTGTGGCGCGCGGCGGGCTTGTGAAATGACGGCAGATGGGAGGACATGCGACGGCTCCTTGGCTGGGATTGCGATGATCGGGCGTCGGGGAGCGGCGTCGGCGTCATCGGCAAACCCATGCTGCCATCGTCGCGCCGCGGTGAAACGCGCCGATCCCGCATGTCCTACATGACGATGTTGCACTGCATCATAGCGCTGTGACTGTGCATGATGCAGACTGCAGAAGGTGATCGCAGCGCTCCGATCAATTTTGCAAGCGGGATACGGGACGGTTACTTGGTATATTTCGATCTTTTACTGTGCCAGTCCGCGGCGCCCGCCGACCTCGTCCAGATGAGTCAGCATGTCGGCCGGATCCTCATAGACGCGCAACGCGCCTGAGCGCTCCAACTCCTCCCGGCCATAGCCGCCGGACAGCAGGCCGATGCCGAGCGCGCGCGCCCGCTTGGCGGCGATCATGTCCCAGATGCTGTCGCCGACCACGAAGGCACTGGCGATGTCGACACCGATGCGCGCAGCGGCGGCCAGGAACAGGTCGGGGTCGGGCTTGGCATATTCGACCTCGTCGCGGGTGACCACCGCGGCGCGCTCGGGATCGACGCCCAGCTTTTCCAGCGCCGGCCGCGCCGTCTCCATCCGGCCGCTGGTGGCGATGGCCCAGGGGATATTCAGTTCCGTCAGCGTGTCCAGCAGATCGCGGGCGCCGGGCAGCGGGACGACGCCGGCCGCCAGCCGCTTGTAGGCCTGCGTATGACGGTGGCGCAGCCGGTCGAGCAGGTCCTGGTCGATGGCGAGGCCGGTCTCGCGCAGCAGCATGTTGGTGAACAGCCCACCGCTCATGCCGATCTTGCGGTGGATGCGCCAGACCGACAGGGCAATACCCTCCTCGTCCAACGCTTCCTTCCAGGCCAGCACATGCTGGTACACCGTGTCGGTCAGCGTGCCGTCCAGGTCGAACAGGAAGGCGTTGGTCAGGTGGGGGAAGCCGGTCATGTCCGTTGTCCGCAGGTTGTGGAGGCGGGTCGAATTCGACAGGACCAGAAGTGGGACCGGCCCACGCGTTTCGCCAAGGATTTGCACAGGACGGTGATGGATTTTCCTCGACGATAATCCACGCGAACTTTCACCATGGTTTCACCACGCGGACGCGAAGACTGGCGCTTCCGCTGGCGCGTTGACTTCGCTACAGTCCGCGCCCAAGCTTGCCGCCGGTATGTTCGGCGCAATGCCTGTAGGGAGAGAAGCGCGTGTCGGAAAGGCCGGGGCATGGCGACGCTTGGTCGACAGATGAGGATCTGGTCACATTGCTGGATCAGGTCAGCCGGCTTGTCTATGGCATCAGCTTCACCGAAGGGCTTTTCCCGGCGCAATGGGTGGCGCTGCGCTATTTCCATGACGCGCCGGAGCCGGCGCGCACCCTGACCGCGCTGGCCCGGTTCCAGCGAATCCATCTGGCGCCGGTGTCGCGAACGGTCTCCACCCTGGTGGACAAGGGGTTTCTGGCCCGCCGTCCACATCCCGGATTCAAGCGCGGCTGGCTGTTCGACCTGACGGACGAGGGGCGGGCCCTGCTGCACCGCGATCCCCTGCGCCAGTCGCTGACCCCGCCGCTGGCCGCCATGGCGGAGGATGAACGGGCGATGCTGGGCCGCCTGATGAGGCGGATCATCACCCACATGCAGGCAGGCGCCGCGACCGCGGAGGACGGGGCGCCGGTCGGCTGACCAGCCCCGCCCCACCCCGCCGTCCCGTTTCCCGCTGCTTCCATCCGGTCAGAACGTCAGCCGTTCGATGTTCTGCAACACCAGCTGGTGATGGTTCTGGTCCTCCAGCGTGACGGTCGTCTCCTGGGTGAAGGTCAGGCCGTGGCCCGACGGATCCACGGTATAGGCGTGCCCGTCCAGCTGTTGGAGCCAGTTGGCGCCGGCGTTGGCGACGAAGGCGCCGACCTCGACCACGTCGGTCCAGCCCACCCCGCCGTCGATGGTCAGGTTGCCGCCGCGCGGGGCGAAGATGAACAGATCGTCGCCGGCCCCGCCGGACATGCCGGTCGTGCCGCTTCCGGCATGCAGGATGTCGGCACCGGTGCTGCCGGTCATCGTCGCATCGGCCGAGACCAGCACCTGCACCGCCAGCGGATCGCTGGACAGCCCCTGATCGTCGCTGACCGTCACCTCCAGCGTCCGGGCACCGCCGCCATTGGGGCTGAGCGCCAGATGCTGGAGGATGTCGGTGTAGGTCGAGGTGGAGGCGCTGCCCGACAATGACAGCTGGTGGGTGCTGTCGTCCCAGCTGACCTCGATCCCGGTGCCCGACACAGTCTTGCGGCCGGTCGACGGGTCGGTGTCGATGGTCAGGCTGTCGAGGTTCAGCGCGTCGCCGGTCTGCGATCCGGCGGCGATGCGGATCGACATGCCGGACATGACGCTGCTGTCCACATCCGTGATCGTCGTGTCGGAGACCACCGCCGGATGATCGGTCGCGTCCGTGGCGATGACGGTCGTGGCGTGGGCGGCGGCCAGGGTCGGCTTGTCGTTCACCGGATCGACCGTCACGCTGAGCGTCTGCGTCACCACCGCGGTGTCGGTTCCGTCCCGGGCGGTCACGGCGACCGACAGATCGACCGTGCCATGCGCGTTGGCCGGCGGAGTGTAGGTCAGGCCGGCCAGATCCGACGCGGAGAGGGTCCAACTGCCGTCGCCATTGTGGGTGCCGTGGTTCAGGCTGGCGCCGTCGGGCATCCCGCTGATCCGCACCGTCACCGTCTCCGACCCGTCGCTGTCGGTGGAAGCGGCGGTGATCGTCAGCGCGATCGCCGTGTCCTCGTTTCCATGCACGGCGGGGGTGGTCAGCGTCGGCGTGTCGGCGACCGGGGCCACCGTCACCGCCAGCGAGCGGGTGGCGGTCGCCGGCGCGGCGGTGCCGTCCGTCGAGGTCGCGGTGACCGACAGGGTGAAGCTGCTGCCGCTGTCGTGGGCCGGCGTGATCGCCAGCCCGGCCAGTTGGGCCGGCGTCAGCGTGATCGAGCCGTTGACGATGGTCAGCGTGTCGCCCGCCGTGTTCGACAGGGTGACGCCGGCCGGGATGTCGGCGATGGTGACGCTCAGCGTCTCCGACGCGTCGGTCAGGGCCGGAATGATCGACAGGGCGACCGTGCCGTCCTCCGCCACCGATGCCGGATCGACCTGCAGGGTCGGCGCGTCGGACACGGCGTGGACGGTGACCGGCAACTGCGCCGTGACGGAGGCCGGGGCGGCGCCGCCGTCGGTGGAGGTCGCGGTGACGGTCAGGGTGAAGTCGCCGTCGTCGTTCAGCGGCGGCGTGATCTTCAGGCCGGCAAGCTGGGCCTGGGTCAGGGTCCAGGTCCCGTCGGCGTTGTGCGTCCCGGCGCTGAGCGTCGCGCCGGCCGGAACGCCGGCGATGGTGATGCTCAGCAGCTCCGAACTGTCGGTCAGGGCCGAGGTGATGGTCAGCGGGATCGCCGCGTCCTCGTCGCCCGTCGCCGCGGCCACGGTCAGGGTCGGGGCATCGGACACCGGGTTGACCGTCACCGGCAGGGTGGAGGTCACCGAGACCGGGCTGGCGCTGCCGTCCCTGGCGGTGGCGGTGACGGTCAGGGCGAAATCACGGTCGTCGTTCGACGGCGGCGTGATCGCCAGACCGGCGAGCTGGCCGGGCGTGAGGGTGATTGACCCGCCCGTGACGGTCAGCACGTCGCCCGCCGTGTTGGACAGATGGGCGCCGGCCGGGATGCCGGCGATGGTGACCGTCAGCGTTTCCGACCCGTCCAGGTCGGTCAGCGCCGGGGTGATCGTCAGCGCGATGGCGGTGTCCTCGTCACCGGTGGCGGCGGTGACGGACAGGGTCGGGGTGTCGGTCACCGGAGACACCGTGACGGGCAGCGTCGCGCTGGTGCTGACCGGCGCAGCGGTGCCGTCGGTGGCGGTCGCCGTGACGGTCAGGGTGAAGTCTTCGCCCTTGTTGGGCGGCGGCGTGATCGCCAGACCGGTCCATTGCCCGGCCGTCAGCGTGATGGACCCGCCCGTGACGGTCAGCACGTCACCCGCCGCGTTGGACAGGTGGGCACCGTCCGGAATGCCGGCGATGGTGACGGTCAGCGTCTCCGACCCGTCGAGATCGGTCAGGGCCGGGGTGATCGCCAGGGCGATGGCCGAGTCCTCGTTACCGCCGGCGGCGGTGACGGACAGGGTCGGGGTATCCGACACGGCGTTAAGGGTGATCGGCACGGTGACGACCCTGGTCGCCGTGCTGCCGTTGGATTCGATGCTGACGGCGGTGACGGTCAGATTGATCGGCGCATCGCTGTTGGCCGGCGGCGTCAGGCTCAGGCCGTTGAGTTGGGCCGGCGTCAGGGTCCAGCTGCCGTCGGCGTTGTGGGTGCCGGCCGACAGCAGCGCACCTGTCGGCACGCCGGTGATGGTCAGCAGCCCCAGCCGCTCCGACCCGTCGGTGTCGGCCAGCGCCACGGCGAGGTTCAGCGGCACCGCCGTATCCTCCGTACCGGTGATCGGCGACCAGATGAGGATGGGCTGGTCGGCGACCGGATCGACGCTGACGCGGAACAGCTGGCTGGTGGTCGCGGTGGCGCCGCCGACAGTCTCCGTCGTCGTCGCGGTCAGCGTCAGGTTGAAGTCGGTGCCGGCATTGGCCGGCGGTTGAAGCTTGAGGCCCGACAACTGGGCGGCGGTCAGACTGACCGAACCGGCGGTGGGCGTCAGAATGTTGCCGTTGGCATCCACCAGCGCCGAGCCGGCCGGCAGGCCGGACAGGACGATGGCCATCGTCTCCGACCCGTCGGTGTCGACCAGTGCCGCCGTCAGGTTCAGCGCGATCAGCGAATCCTCGTTGCCGGACGCGTTGGCGACGATGACGGTGGGGGCGTCGGTGACCGCCGTCACCTCCACATGGATGCTGGCGGTCGTGCTCGCCGTGTCCTTGTTGGAGCTTTCCAGGCTGGTCGCGGTCAGCGTCAGGTCCATGCCGCCGGAATAGTTGCGCGGCGGCGTGATTGTCAGGCCCGACAGCTCCGACGTCTTCAGGGTCCAGGACCCGTCGCCGTTGTTGGAGCCGTGGTTCAGCACCGCGCCCTCGGGCAGGCCCGACAGGATGACCGCCATCGTCTCCGACCCGTCGGTGTCGACGAGGCTGGCCGACAGGTCCAGGGCGATGGGCGTGTCCTCCGCGCCGGTCGCGTTATGGACGATGACGGCGGGCGCGTCGGCGGCGGCCGTGTAGGTGACGGACAGCGTCTTGGTCGACCAGGCGGGCGTCGCGGTGCCGTCCTGGGCGGCCGCCTCCACCGTCAGGGTCACCGTGCCGGCATAGTTGGCCGGCGGCGTCAGCGTCAGCGCCGCGCGATCCGACGCGGACAGGCCGGTGAGATCATAGACTCCGTTGCCGAGCGAGGCGCCGCCCGACAGGGTGAAGCCGGCCGGAACCGTCACCCGCAGCGCGGTGATCACCTCGCCTGTGCCGACCAGATCGGTGACGGCGGCGGAGATGGACAGGCTGGCAGCATGATCCTCCTGCGCCGTGACGGAGCTGGCGCTGATGGAGGGGGCGTCGCTGACCGGCGCCACCTCGACCGCCAGGGTCTTGGTCGTGGTCGCCCGGTCGGCGTTGCCGCTTTCGCGCGCGACCGCGGTCACCGTCAGTTGGAAGGTCCCGCTGGCGTCGTGCGGCGGGGTGAATTTCAACCCGGACAGCTGGTCGGGGGTCAGCACCCACTTCCCGGTGGCGGAGTCCAGATAGCCGGCCGACAGCGAGGCACCGGTCGGCACCCCTTCGATGACGATGCTGGCCAGAACCTCCGACCCGTCGGTGTCGGCCAGCGCGGCGGTGATGTCCAGCGCGATGGCCGTGTCCTCGTTGCCGGAGGCGGCCTGCACGGTCAGCAGCGGATTGTCGGCGACGGCGGTGACCGTCACCGCCTGTGTCAGGCTGGTGTGGGTGTTGCCGGTGCCGGAAACCACCTCGATGCCGAGGGTGAAATCGGCGTCGCTGTTGGAGGGCGGCGTCAGCGACAGCCCGGCCAACTGGGCCGGCGTCAGGGTAATCGAGCCGTTGGCGATGGTCAGCGTGTCGCCGGCGGTGTTGGTCAGGACGGCCCCGGTCGGAATGCCGGACAGAGTGACGGAACTGACGCCGCTCCAGTCATGCAGGCCGGTGTCGAGATGCAGGGCGACGGTGCTGTCCTCCGCCGTCGTGACGCCGGACGGGCGGTCGCTGCCGACGCCGGTCGCCGGATCAGGGGTCGTGCCGCCGGTGCCGCCGCCGGTGGATCCTCCACCGGTCGAGCCGCCGCCCGTCGATCCACCACCGGTCGATCCACCGCCAGTGCCTCCCCCACCGGTGGACCCGCCAACCGTCGAGGCGGTGGTGGTCCAGCTCAGCACGAAGCTGTCGGACACGCTGGTGTTGCGGTCGCCCTCGCTCTCGATGCTGTAGGGATTGACCGTCAGGGTGACGCTGGCCGTGTCGACGGTGCCCGACACGCTGTGTGTGATGCCGGCGGCATTGGCGTCCTTGACGGTCAGCTTCAGGCCGCCCTCGCCCAGCGCCTTGGCATACTCCTCGGCGGTCAGCGTCCAGGTACCGTTGCCGTTGTCGAGGCCGCGCGACAGCACCGTGCCCTTCGGCACGCCGGAGATGGTGACCGCCAGCGTTTCCGAGCCGTCTGTGTCCTGCAGGAAGGCGTTCAGGTTCAGCACCATGCCGTCCGGCACGCCGGCCACCGACTGGTCGTCGACATGGTAGGCCTCGACCGCGCCGTTCGCCCCGTGCGACACCGGCGCGTCGGCCACCGCGCTGACGGTGACGGTCGGGGTGTAGGTCCTGGTCAGGCTGTCGGTGCCGTCCACCGCCGTCACCTTGACGGTGATGGTGAAGTCGTCGGCGTTGTTGGCCGGCACGTTCAGCCGCAGATTTCCAAGCTTGGCCGGATCGACGGTCCAGCTGCCGTCATGGTTGTCGGTCAGCGCGCCGGCATCCGTGCTGGTCAGGGTGACCCCGGCCGGCAGGCCGGAGATGACGATGGAGGAGATATGCTCCGACCCGTCGCTGTCGCCGGTCAGGGCGGAGATGGTCAGCGGGATGCCGCCGACGGCGTCCTCCTGCGCATGGGCGCCGATGGAGACGACCGGCTCGTCCGTCTTGGGGTCGACGGTGACGGTCAGGTCGCGGGTGTCCTTCAGCATCCCGCCGGAGGTCGCGCCGTTCACCGAGATGATCGGCGCGCCGTTGCTGTCGGTGGTGATGACGTCCACCTTCAGCGTGATCGTCCCGGCGAAGTCCTGCTTGGTCGTCAGGGTCAGTTCGTTGCGATACTCCACATCGACCGACCAGCGGCCGTTGCCGAGATAGACCAGCCCGCTCTCATGCCCCGTCGCCAGCGACAGCCAGGAGCCGGACGGCAGGTTGCTGACGACCAGCGACAGGCGCTCCGACCCGTCATTGTCGACCATCACCAGATCGCCGAGCCGCAGGTTGATCGCCGTGTCCTCGTTGCCGCGGGCGGTGAGCGTGCCGTTGGGCGTCACCACGTCGGCCACGCCCTGCACGTCGACATGGACGGTCATCGCCGCCGCATCGGCGATGGAGCCGTTGGAGCTTTCCGTCGCCCGCGCGGTGAAGGTCAGATCGAAGCCGGTGTTGGAGTTGGCCGGCGGGGTGATGGTCAGGCCGGTCAGGTCGGCCTGGGTCAGCACCCACTTGCCGAGGCCCGCGTCGTAATGACCATGGTTCAGCGTTGCCCCGGCCGGCACGCCGCCGACCAGGATGCTGAGGCTTTCCGAACCGTCGCGGTCGGTCAGGGCGGCGACCACCGATAGCGGAATGGCTGTGTCCTCGCGCCCCACCGCGTCGGAGGCCGACAGCACCGGCGTATCGGCGACCGCGTTGACGGTCACCGCCAGCGACTGCTGCGCCGAGGTGGCGGTGGTCGTTCCCTCCACCGAGGTGGCGGTGATCTTCAGCGTCACCGTGCCGGAATAGTTCAGCGGCGGCGTGAAGCTCAGGCCGCTCAGCTGGCCCGGCGTCAGGGTCCAGCTGCCGTCGGCGTTGTGGGTGCCGGCGGACAGGGTCGCCCCCTCGGGCACGCCGGTGATGGTGATGTGGTCCAGCGTCTCCCCGGTCACGTCGGACAGGTGGGCGTCGATGGTCAGCGGGATGGCGCTGTCCTCGTTGCCGGTGGCCGCGGTGGGGATGACGATGGGGGCGTCGGCGACGCCGGTGACGGTCACCGACAGGGTTGCCGGCGCCGACACGGCGGTGGAACCGTTCTCCTGCTCCACCGAGGTCGCGGTGACGCTGAGGGTGATGGTGCCGGAGAAGTCGTGCGGCGGAGTCAGGCGCAGGTTCGGCAGATCGGCCGCATCCACCTTCCAGGTCTTGCTGCCGTCGCTCTGGGTGCTGACAACGCTGCCGAAATTCAGGCTGGCCCCGTCCGGGACGCCGGAGATGGTGACGTAGCCGATGCTCTCCGACCCGTCGGTGTCGGTCAGGGCCGGGGTGATCTTCAGGGCGACGGCGGTGTCCTCATCCGTCGCGGCGGCGGCGGCGGTCACGGTGGGCGCATCGGCCACCGCATCGACGGTGATGGTGCCGGTCGCCGTCTGCGTGCCGCGCGCCGTGCCGGCGCTGGTGCTGTCGATCGTCCCGACCTTCAGCGTATAGGCGAGGTCGGCGTCGGAGTTGTGGGCGGTGACGACCGTCAGCCCCTGGACCGTCCAGGTCCCCGCCGTCCCGCCGGCCGCCAGCGCCGTGGTCGGGATCGTCCAGCTGTAGTTGCCGGAGGCATCGGGACCGCTGCGGGTCAATTCCACGCCGTTCACGTACAACTTGGCGCCGGCCACGTCCTGCTGCGAGGCGGCCATGGTCAGGGTGACGCTCTCCACCTTTTCCGGGCTGGCGGCGTCGATATCGCTCAGCGTGATGGTCGGGGCGAGCGCGATGCCGCCGGACGCGTCCTCGTTGCCGCGCGCGGCCAGCGTGAAGAGCGTGATGGCATCGGCCTGAGGCGTGACTTTGATCGTCTGCGTGGCGGTGGAGGTGCCGCCATAGCCGTCGGTCACCGTGAAGGAGAAGGTTTCCGTGCCGCTGAAATCGGCGTCCGGCGTGTAGGTGAAGGTGCCGTCGGCGTTCACCACCAGCGTGCCGTGGGCCAGACGCACCGGCTGCCCGGCGTCGCCAGGTCCCTTGAAGGTCTGCGTGTCGTCGGTGCGGCCATTGACCGTGTCCTGGTCCGTCGCGCCCAGCCGTCCGGTGACGACGGTGTCCTCCGTGGTTCCGGTGGTGGCCGCCGTTGCGGTCGGCGCATAGTTCAGCGCCGTGCGCACATCGACCGGTCGACCGTCGACGTAAAGCTCCAGCTTCTCGAAATCCGCCACCTTGATGCCGAGCGCGTTCAGGGTGGTGGCGTTGGCGACGTTGGTGTCCTGGCTCGAGGCGTTGGGAAGAGCGCCGGCGGTCTCGATCTGGTTGCGCAGGGTGCGCAGGTCGGCCAGGATCGACGCATCGGACAGCTGCGCCCCGGTCAGCATCACCCGGAAGGTGTCGATGCCGGTGTCGCCGTCCTGCTGTTCCGGCTTGGACGACGTGCCGCCGTCGGTGCCGACGGTGAAGATCGACAGATCGTCGCCCGCGCCGCCGCGGACGGTGTCGGTGCCGGCGCCGCCGGTGATGGTGTCGGTGCCGCCACCGCCAAGCAGGATGTTGGCGCCGCTGTCGCCGGTGATGACGTCGTCGAAGGCCGAGCCGGTGACGTTCTCCAGATTGCGCAGGGTGTCGGTGCCCTCGCCGGTG
Organism: Azospirillum oryzae; assembly: GCF_008364795.1. Lineage (GTDB taxonomy): Bacteria > Pseudomonadota > Alphaproteobacteria > Azospirillales > Azospirillaceae > Azospirillum > Azospirillum oryzae. The sequence goes on from NZ_VTTM01000004.1 coordinate 76,507, forward strand.
CCGATGCCGGTCGCCAGATTGGCGTTCACCGCGGTGGCCGAGGCGGCGTAGGTCACCGTGTCGTTGTCCGCTCCGCCATCCAGGACGTCGTCGCCGAGACCGCCGCTCAGGGTGTCGTTGCCGGCCCCGCCATAGATGGTGTCGTTGCCGTCCCCACCTTCGAGGCTGTCGGCGCCTTTGGGCGTGTTGGTGAACTTGATGGTCAGCGTCTGGGCGACGCTGTTGGCGGTGCTGCCGTTCTCCCGCTCTTCCGAGGTCGTGACCACGGTGAGGGTGATGGGGGTGGCGCTGTCCCCCTCCTTGGCGGTCAGGGTCAGGCCGGACAGCTGGGCCTGGGTCAGCGTCCAGGTCCCGTCGGCATTGTGCGTGCCGGCGCTGAGCGTCGCATCGGCCGGAACGCCGGAGATCGTCACCCTGGAGATCGACTCCGACCCGTCGACGTCCGTCACGGCGGGGGTGATGGTCAGGCCGGTGGTGAAGGTGCCGGTGCCGTCGCCATAGATCAGGTCGTCGCCGGCGCCGCCCCGGATGGTGTCCTTGCCTGCACCGCCCGACAGCGTGTCGTTGCCGGCGGTGCCGGTCAACACGTCGTTCTGGCCGGTCGCAAGGTCGTAGGTGATGGGCGTCACGCCGAGCGTCGGCGTGTCGGCCACCGCCACCACAGTGACGGTCAGCGTCGTCTGCACGGAGACAGGGGACAGCCCGCGGTCGGTGGCCGTGGCGGTAATGGTCAGCGTGAAGTCGACGTCGCTGTCGTGCGGCGGCGTGATGGTCAGGCCGGTCAACTGGGCCGGGGCCAGAGTCCAGGTGCCATCGGCATTGTGCGTGCCGGCGCTGAGCGTCGCCCCGGTCGGAACGCCGGCGATGACTATGCTCAGCGTTTCCGAACCGTCCAGATCGGTCAGGGCGGACCGGATGTCCAGTGCAATGGCGGTGTCTTCGTTGCCGCTCGCGGCGGTGACGCTCAGCGTCGGGATGTCGGTCACCGGATCGACGGTGACGTGCAGGGTCTTGCTCCTGGTCGCTTCGGCAGCGACGCCATCCTTGGCGACGGCGGTGACGGTCAGGTCGAAATCGACGTCGCTGTTCGACGGCGGCGTGATGGTCAGGCCGGCAAGCTGATCCTTGGTCAGCGTGATCGAGCCGCCGGTGACCGTCAGCGTGCCGTTCAGAGTGTTGGAGATCGTGGCGCCGGTGGGGATGCCGGCGATCCGGATGCTCAGTGTTTCAGAGCCGTCCAGATCGGTCAGCGCCGGGCTGATCGACAATGCGATGGCGGTGTCTTCGTTACCCTGCGCGGCGGTGACGCTCAGCGTCGGCGTGTCGCTCACCGGATCGACGGTGACGTGCAGGGTCTCGCTCTTGGTCGCTTCGACGGCGACGCCGTCCTTGGCGACGGCGGTCACCGTCAGGTCGAAATCGACGTCGCTGTTCGACGGCGGCGTGATCGTCAGGCCGGTCAGCTGGGCCGGGGTGAGGGTCCAGGTGCCATCGGCGTTGTGGGTGCCGGCGCTGAGCGTCGCGCCGGTAGGAACGCCGGCGATGACGATGCTCAGCGCTTCCGAACCGTCGGTATCGGTCAGCGCCGGGTTGATGGTCAGCGCGATGGCAGTGTCCTCATTGCCACGCGCACTGGTGACGCTCAGCGTCGGGGTGTCGGTCACCGGATCGACGGTGACGTGCAGGGTCTCGGTCTTGGTCGCTGCGACGGCGACACCGTCCTTGGCGATGGCGGTGACGGTCAGGTCGAAATCCACGTCGCTGTTCGACGGCGGCGTGATCGTCAGACCAGCCAACTGGGCCGGGGTGAGGGTCCAGGTGCCATCGGCGTTGTGGGTGCCGGCGCTGAGAATCGCCCTGGTCGGAACGCCGGCGATGACGATGCTCAAGGCTTCCGAACCGTCGGTATCGGTCAGGGCCGGGTTGATGGTCAGCGCGATGGCGGTGTCTTCATTGCCACGGGCGCTGGTGACGCTCAGCGTCGGGGTGTCCGACACCGGGTTGACGGTCACCGGCAGCGTCTGGGTCACCGATACCGCATCGGCGCTACCATCCTTGGCCGTGGCCGTGACGGTCAGGGTGAAGTCCACGTCGCTGTTCGACGGCGGCTTGACGGTCAGCCCGGCGAGCTGATCCTTGGTCAGCGTGATCGAGCCGCCGGTGACGGTCAGCACGTCACCCGCCGTATTGCCGAGCGTGGCACCGGCGGGAATGCCGCTGATGGTGATGCTCAGCGTTTCCGACCCGTCCAGGTCGGTCAGCGCCGGATTGATCGCCAGCGCGATGGCGGTGTCTTCGTCGCCGCGGGCGCTGGTGACGGAGAGCGTCGGAGTATCGGTCACCGGATCGACGGTGACGTGCAGGGTCTCGCTCTTGGTCGCTGCGACGGCGACACCGTCCTTGGCGATGGCGGTGACGGTCAGGTCGAAATCCACGTCGCTGTTCGACGGCGGCGTGATCGTCAGGCCGGCGAGCTGATCCTTGGTCAGCGTGATCGAGCCGCCGGTGACCGTCAGCGTGCCGTTCAGCGTGTTGGCGAGCGTGGCACCGGCGGGGATGCCGGTGATCCGGATGCTCAAGGCTTCGGACCCGTCGGTGTCGGTCAGGGCCGGGTTGATGCCCAGCGCGATGGCGGTGTCTTCATTGCCACGCGCGCTGGTGACGGAGAGCGTCGGGGTGTCGGTCACCGGATCGACGGTGACGTGCAGGGTCTCGCTCTTGGTCGCTGCGACGGCGACACCGTCCTTGGCGACGGCGGTGACCGTCAGGTCGAAATCGACGTCGCTGTTCGTCGGCGGCGTGATCGTCAGACCGGTCAGCTGGGCTGGAGTCAGAGTCCAAGTGCCGTCGGCATTGTGGGTGCCGGCGCTGAGAATCGCACCGGTCGGAACGCCGGCGATGACGATGCTCAAGGCTTCCGACCCGTCGGTGTCGGTCAGCGCCGGGCTGATCGACAGTGCGATGGCGCTGTCTTCATTGCCACGGGCGCTGGTGACGTTCAGCGTCGGCGTGTCGCTCACCGGATCGACGGTGACGCGCAGGGTCTCGCTCTTGGTCGCTTCGACGGCGACGCCGTCCTTGGCGACGGCGGTGACGGTCAGGTCGAAATCGACGTCGCTGTTCGAAGGCGGCGTGATCGTCAGACCGGACAGTTGGGCTGGCGTCAGAGTCCAGGTGCCATCGGCGTTGTGGGTGCCGGCGCTGAGAATCGCCCCGGCCGGAACGCCGGCGATGATGATGCTCAGGGCTTCCGAGCCGTCGGTGTCGGTCAGCGCCGGGCTGATCGTCAGTGCGATGGCGGTGTCTTCGTTGCCGCGGGCGCTGGTGACGGAGAGCGTCGGAGTATCGGTCACCGGATCGACGGTGACGTGCAGGGTCTCGCTCTTGGTCGCTGCGACGGCAACGCCGTCCTTGGCGATGGCGGTGACGGTCAGGTCGAAATCAACGTCGCTATTCGACGGCGGCGTGATCGTCAGACCAGCCAACTGGGCCGGGGTCAGCGTCCAGGTGTCATCGGCGTTGTGCGTACCGGCGCTGAGAATCGCCCCGGTCGGAACACCGGCGATGACGATGCTCAGTCCTTCCGAGCCGTCGGTATCGGTCAGTGACGGGCTGATCGTCAGTGCGATGGCGGTGTCTTCGTTGCCGCGGGCGCTGGTGACGGAGAGCGTCGGAGTATCGGTCACCGGATCGACGGTGACGCGCAAGGTCTCGGTCTTGGTCGCTTCGGTGGCAACGCCGTCCTTGGCGATGGCGGTGACGGTCAGGTCGAAATCGACGTCGCTGTTCGACGGCGGCGTGATCGTCAGACCAGCCAACTGGGCCGGGGTGAGGGTCCAGGTGCCATCGGCGTTGTGGGTGCCGGCGCTGAGCGTCGCACCGGTCGGAACGCCGGCGATGACGATGCTCAAGGCTTCCGAGCCGTCGCTGTCGGTCAGCGCCGGGTTGATCGTCAGCGCGATGGCGGTGTCTTCGTTTCCACGCGCGGCAGTGACGCTCAGCGTCGGGGTGTCCGACACCGGGTTGACGGTCACCGGCAGCGTCTGGGTCACCGATACCGCATCGGCAGTGCCGTCCTTGGCCGTGGCCGTGACGGTCAGGGTGAAGTCCACGTCGCTGTTCGACGGCGGCGTGACGGTCAGGCCGGCGAGCTGATCCTTGGTCAGCGTGATCGAGCCGCCGGTAACCGTCAGCGTGCCGTTCAGCGTGTTGGCGAACATGGCACCGGCGGGGATGCCGCTGATGGTGATGCTCAGCGCCTCGGAGCGGTCCAGGTCGGTCAGGGCCGGGTTGATCGCCAGCGCAATGGCAGTGTCTTCGTTACCCTGCGCGGCGGTAACGCTCAGCGTCGGGGTGTCGCTCACCGGATCGACGGTGACGTGCAGAATCTCGCTCTTGGTTGCCTCGGTGGCGACGCTGTCCTTGGCGATGGCAGTGACGGTCAGGGTGAAATCCACGTCGCTGTTCGACGGCGGCGTGATGGTCAGGCCGGTCAACTGGGCCGGGGTGAGGGTCCAGGTGCCATCGGCGTTGTGGGTGCCGGCGCTGAGCGTCGCCCCGGTCGGAACGCCGGCGATGACGATGCTCAGCGCTTCCGAGCCGTCCAGGTCGGTCAGCGCCGGGTTGATCGCCAGCGCGATGGCAGTGTCTTCGTTGCCGCGGGCGGCGGTGACGCTCAGCGTTGGGGTGTCGCTCACCGGATCGACGGTGACGCGCAAGGTCTCGATCTTGGTCGCTTCGGTGGCGACGCCATCCTTGGCGATGGCGGTGACGGTCAGGTCGAAATCGACGTCGCTGTTCGACGGCGGCGTGATGGTCAGACCGGTCAACTGGGCCGGAGTCAGAGTCCAGGTGCCGTCGGCATTGTGGGTGCCGGCGCTCAGTGTCGCCCCGGTCGGAACGCCGGCGATGGTGATGCTCAACGCTTCCGAGCCGTCGGTGTCGGTCAGGGCCGGGCTGATCGTCAGTGCGATGGCGGTGTCTTCGTTGCCGCGGGCGCTGGTGACGGAGAGCGTCGGGGTGTCGGTCACCGGATCGACGGTGACGTGCAAAGTCTCGGTCTTGGTGGCTTCGACGGCGACGCCGTCCTTGGCGATGGCAGTCACCGTCAGGTCGAAATCGATGTCGCTGTTCGACGGCGGCGTGATGGTCAGGCCGGTCAACTGGGCCGGGGTGAGGGTCCAAGTGCCATCGGCGTTGTGGGTGCCGGCGCTGAGAATCGCCCCGGTCGGAACGCCGGCGATGACGATGCTCAGCGCTTCCGAGCCGTCGGTGTCGGTCAGCGCCGGGTTGATCGTCAGCGCGATGGCGGTGTCTTCGTTGCCACGCGCGGCAGTGACGGAAAGCGTCGGGGTATCGGTCACCGGATCGACGGTGACATGCAGGGTCTCGCTCTTGGTCGCTTCGGTGGCGACGCCGTCCTTGGCGATGGCGGTGACGGTCAGGTCGAAATCGACGTCGCTGTTCGACGGCGGCGTGATCGTCAGACCAGCCAACTGGGCCGGGGTGAGGGTCCAGGTGCCATCGGCGTTGTGGGTGCCGGCGCTGAGCGTCGCCCCGGTCGGAACGCCGGCGATGACGATGCTCAAGGCTTCCGAGCCGTCGCTGTCGGTCAGCGCCGGGTTGATCGTCAGCGCGATGGCGGTGTCTTCGTTTCCACGCGCGGCAGTGACGCTCAGCGTCGGGGTGTCCGACACCGGATTGACGGTCACCGGCAGCGTCTGGGTCACCGATACCGTATCGGCGCTACCATCCTTGGCCGTGGCCGTGACGGTCAGGGTGAAGTCCACGTCGCTGTTCGACGGCGGCGTGACGGTCAGGCCGGCGAGTTGATCCTTGGTCAGCGTGATCGAGCCGCCGGTGACGGTCAGCACGTTGCCCGCCGTGTTGCCGAGGGTCGCACCGGCGGGAATGCCGCTGATGGTGATGCTCAGCGCCTCGGATCCGTCCAGATCGGTCAGCGCCGGGCTGATCGCCAAGGCGATGGCGGAATCTTCGTTGCCGCTCGCGGCAGTGACGGTCAGGGTCGGGGTGTCGGTCACCGGATCGACGGTGACGTGCAGGGTCTCGCTCTTGGTTGCCTCGACGGCGACACCGTCCTTGGCGATGGCGGTGACGGTCAGGTCGAAATCCACGTCGCTGTTCGACGGCGGCGTGATCGTCAGGCCCGCGAGCTGGGCCGGAGTCAGAGTCCAGGTGCCGTCGGCATTGTGGGTGCCGGCGCTCAGCGTCGCCCCGGCCGGAACGCCGGCGATGGAGATCGTCAGCGCCTCCGACCCGTCGGTGTCGGTCAGGGCCGGGCTGATCGTCAGCGGGATGGCGGTGTCTTCGTTGCCCTGGGCGGCGGTGACGGCCAGGGTCGGGGTATCGGACACCGGGTTGACGGTGACCTGCAAGGGCGCACTGGTGCTTGCCGTACCGGCATCGCCGTCCTTGGCGGTGGCCGTGACGGTCAGGGTGAAATCCTCGTCGCTGTTCTGCGGCGGGGTGATCTTCAGACCGGCCAACTGGGCCGGCGTCAGGGTGATCGAGCCGCCGGAGATGGTCAGCGCCTCGCCGGCTGTGTTGGTCAGCACCGCCCCGTCCGGAATCCCGGAGATGGTGATGCTCAGGGTTTCCGATCCATCCGTGTCCGTCAGGGCCGGATTGATCGTCAGGGCAATTGCCGTGTCCTCGTCGCCTGCCGCCGTCTGGACGGTGAGCGTCGGCGTGTCCGACACCGGCGCGACGGCCACCGCAAGGGTCTGCGTCACCGATACCGGGTCGGCCGTGCCGTCCTTTGCCGTGGCGGTGACGGTCAGGGTGAAGTCAACGTCGCTGTTCTGCGGCGGCGTGATGGTCAGGCCGGCGAGCTGGGCCGGGGTCAGCGTCCAGGTACCGTCGGTATTGTGGGTGCCGGCGCTGAGCGTCGCGCCGCCCGGAACACCACTGATGGTGATGGTCAGCGTTTCCGACCCGTCGAGGTCGGTCAGGGCCGGGCTGATCGTCAGCGGAATGGCGGTGTCTTCGATGCCGGACGCGGCGCTGACCGTCAGCGTCGGCGTGTCGGTCACCGGGGTCACCGTGACCACCAGCGGCATGCTGGTACTGGCCGGAGCGGCGGTGCCGTCCCGGCTGGTCGCGGTGACGGTCAGGGTGAAGTCCGCGTCGCTGTTCAGCGGCGGCGTGATCGCCAGACCGGCCAGCTGGGCCGGCGTCAGGGTGATCGAGCCGCCGGAGATGATCAGCGCCTCGCCGGCCGCGTTGGTCAGCACCGCCCCGTCCGGGATGCCGCCGATGGTGACGCTCAGTGTCTCCGATCCGTCGGTGTCGGACAGGGCCGGGCTGATCGTCAGCGGGATCGCCGTATCCTCCGCCCCCGTCACCGCCGCGACGCTGAGCGTCGGCGTGTCGGAGACCGGATTGACGATGACCGGTAGCGTGGCGGTGACGCTGTTGGGGGTGGCGCTGCCGTCGGTGCTGGTGGCGGTCACGGTCAGGGAGAAGCTGTCGCCACTGTTGGCCGGCGGGGTCAGCGTCAGGCCGGGGATCTGCGAGGAGGTCAGCACGATGCTGCCGTTCACCACCGTCAGCACCGTGCCGGACCCGTCGCGCAGCACCGCCCCGTCCGGAATGCCGGACAGGGTGACGGTCAGCACCTCCGTCCCGCCGGTGTCGGTCAGGGCGGCGGCGATGTTCAGGGCGATGGCCGTGTCCTCGTCGCCCGACACGCCGTTCACCGTGAGGCTGGGCGTGTCCGACACCGGCGCCGACGTGGTGGTGGCAGCGGCGGTAAGGTCGGGCGCAGTGGTCGCAGCGTCCAGGAAGGTGACGGGGTCGGCGTTGGGTACGGTTCCGTCGTCGATCACCTGATCGGGCGTCTCGGGCACGGGGATTTCCGGCAGCGCGACGGCGAGTTCGGTATAGGTGGTCGTCGTGCGCGCGTTTGACAGCAGTTCGGCCCGCTCCACCGCGCTGCCGTTGCCCTCGCGGCTCTCCCCCTCCGACAGGCCCGATCCTTCGGGGCCGGCCGGGCCGGAGCCGCGGGTGCCTTCGGTGCGCAGGACATCGCCGTTCAGAAGCAGCGCGTTCACCGCCCGGTCGGAGGCGACCGCCACGGATTCGCCGACGACGGTGCCGGTCTGCACCGCGCCGCCGACCATCAGATCCTCGGCGCCGCGGTAGTCGGTCTGGACATAGCCCAGCGTGTCGTCGGGCCGCTGCAGTTGGACCGCGCTCGCCTCGTGGATGACGCCGCCCAGCCGGGTGCCGTCGACCTGCTGCAGGAGGGTCAGATCGTCCAGGATCTGACGATCGTCGACCGCCGGGACATTGCCTTGAACCGCTTCCTCAGCCATCGGACCGCTCCATAAGAGGGATGCGAAGTCGCACCACGCCACTCGTCACGACCCTAGGTTCTAGCGCTCTGACTTGCTTGTGATAAGAAACATCCTGTGATGAGTTTCAACATGTTGGATGCTGAAACGACGATCGAAACCATTTCGCCGCCTGTGCTCGACGACACGAAACCGCCTTGAAACGCTTGGTTTTCCACCACTTCCGCGCAAGCTCGGAAGCGCCCGGCGGAACACATTTTGTCACTCGGTTGCCTTTTGTTGCTATTCGCGGATTTACCTATCACTAGCAATTGTGGTGTTGATTAGCGCCCGGTTAACTCCGTGAACAGGTTGGTCGTCTTGCAGTCCGCAGCCCCGTCCACCATCCGCACCGCACCGCGCACCGCCGCGGCAAATGCGTCCCCCGGCAGCGACCGGGCGGCCGAAAAGGCGGCCCGACGCCTGCTGTCCGGCATGCTGGGGCCGCGCCGCGACCGGGCGATGCTGGTTCTGGCGTCCTTCGCGCTGAACATCTTCGCGCTGGCGCTGCCGGTCACGCTGCTGCACGTCTACGACCGCATCCTGCCGAACGAGTCGTACGGAACCATGCTTCTGCTCGGCCTCGGCTGCGGGGCGGCGGCGGTGATGGAGGCGATCCTGCGCGTCGCGCGCTCGGCGCTGACCACCTGGATGGGCGCCAGGATCGAGCATCGGTCGAGCGCGTCGCTGATCGACAGGCTGATGCACATGCCGCTCAACGCCTTTTCCCAGCAGGGGATCGGCACCCATTTCGAGGTCTACCGCGCCATCAAGATGGTGCGGGAATTCTATTCGGGCCAGGCGCTGCAGTCGGCCATCGACATTCCCTTCGCCGTTCTCTACCTGGGGCTGATCGCCCTGCTGGCGGGCTGGCTGGCGGTGATCCCGGTGGCGGTGCTGGCGCTGTTCCTGATCGTCGGCGCCGTGCTTGGCCGGCGGATGCGCCGGGCGCTGGAAAGCCGCCACACGCTGGAGGAGCGGCGCCTGAATTTCATCAGCGAGGTGCTGGCCGGCGTCCATACCGTGAAGGGGCTGGGGGCCGAGGCCGGCCTGCTGCGCCGCCACGAACGCCTGCAGCAGGGCTGCAGCGAGGAGGATTTCACCGTCGCGCGGCTCAGCGGCACGGCCTCGGTCGTCGCCGCCACGCTGGCGCAGGCGACGATGATGCTGGTGGTGATCCTGGGCAGCGTTTCGGTGATCGACGGGGCGATGACCACCGGCGTGCTCACCGCCTGCTCGATGCTGGCCGGACGCTGCGTGCAGCCGGTGCAGGCCTTGTTCGACCGCTGGGTCCGCTACCAGTCGGTGTCGCTGGCCCTGCGCCGCATCGGCCATGTCCTGCTGGAGGTCGGAGTTGACGGCGCCGCGGCGCAGCCGGGCAAGACCGAAGCGGGCGGCAAGTCCGAGGGCGCGGTCACCACGCCGCTGGCCCCCGGCTCCATCGAGATGGACAAGGTCCGCTTCGCCTACGATCGCGGGCCGGAGATCCTGAGCGGCCTGTCGCTGAGCGTCGGGCCGGGCGAGTTCCTGGGCGTGGTGGCGACCAACAGTTCGGGCAAGACCACGCTGCTGCGCCTGATCCTGGGCGTGCTGCGGCCGAGTTCGGGCGAGGTGCGGGTCGGCGTGCGCGCCTTGACCGAGGCCGATGCCATGATCGGCATCGGCGGCGTCGTCTATGTCGGCGAGCATCCGGAGCTGTTCAAAGGCACCATCCTGCAGAACCTGACCCTGTTCGACCCCGGCCGGGCCGATCTGGCGATGGAGGTCTGCCGCCGGCTGGGCCTCGACCGCCGCATCGCCAGCCTGCCGCAGGGCTATGAGACCATCGTCGGCGACGCCTCGCAGGAGGCGCTGCCGCGCGGCGCCCGCCAGTTGATCTGCCTTGCCCGCGCGCTGGTGCGCGAGCCGGCGGTGCTGCTGCTGGACGAGCCGAACTCCTCCCTCGACGTCGAGTCCGACAAGGCGTTCCGCCGCGCGCTGGACGAGTTGCGCGGCAGCGTCACCATCCTGCTGGTCACCAGCCGTCCGTCGCTGCTGTCGCTGGCCGACCGGGTGGTGCAGATCGTCGACGGCCATGCCGTCACCCGCAACCCGGATGCCGGGAGCGTCGGCGGGCAGCCGGCCCTGGTCACCGCCGCCCCCTCCCCGGCTGCCGAGGCGGAGGCCAGGACCGCCGCGGAGCCGATCCGCGCCGCCCACGACGACGGCGACATCCTGCGCCGCCGGCTGGCCGAAGCGTCGGCGGTCGGCGCCTGCATGGTCCCGCTGCTGGACGCGCTGGGATGGCGCGGCGCGCCGCAGACGCTGGCGGAGGCACTGCCCCACTTCTCCGAGGTGCAGACGGTTGAGGAGCTGTGTGACGTGCTCCAGCGCCTGCATTTCGACGGGCGCAGCCTGCGCTTCGATCTCGGCCGGCCGGAGCCGTCGGTGCTGCCCTGCCTGTTCCAGGCCCGCGACGGCGGCATCTACACCCTGCTGTCCGCCGACGCCGACGGCGTCACCGCCTTCAGCGGCCGGTCACGCGAGACGGTGTTGCTGAATTTCGGCAAGGGCACCGCCTTTGTCTTCACCCCGCTGGAGGCGGCGGCCGGCGCCGGCAACCAGAACTGGGTCGGCACGGTCATCCATGCCTATCTGCCGCTGCTGTGGGCCGTGCTGGGGCTGAGCGCGGTCATCAACCTGCTGTCCGTCGCCGCGCCGCTCTTCACCATGGCGATCTACGACAAGGTCATCGGCACCGGATCCTTCGACACGCTGGCGACCATCGCCGTCGGCGCGTTCCTGGTGATCGCCGGCGATTTCGCCCTGCGCCAGATCCGCGGCCGGGCGCTGGCCCATGCCGGGTCGCGCATCGCCCGCAGCATCAGCAACGCCACCATCGAGCGCATCCTGATGCTGCCGGTGGGGTTGAGCGAGCGCGCCGCCATCGGCACGCAGATCGCCCGGGTGAAGGATCTGGAGTCGATCCGCGACTTCATCAGCCAGGGGCAGGTCGCGGCCTTGTTCGACGTGCCCTTCGCCCTGTTCTATCTGGGGGTGATGGCCATGCTGGGCGGGCCGCTGGCGCTGGTGCCGCTGGCCGCCGTGCTGGTGACCGCCGCCATCGGCGCCGCCGTCCATCCGCTGGTACGCGCCCGCACCGGCACCACCGCGCGGGCCGACACCGAGCGGCAGGAGTTCTTCGTGGAGATGGTCGCCAAGATGCCGGCCCTGCGCGCCATCGGCGGGCTGGCCCACTGGCGCGACCGCTATGACCGGCTGTCGGCCCGCACCGCGCGGTCGGGCCACACCGCCGCCAACCTGTCGGCGACCCATGCGGCGCTGGCCGGGCTGGTGGTGCCGATCGCCGGGCTCGCCACCGTCGGCGTCGGCGCCTTGCAGGTCTTCGCCGGCGCCATGACGCCGGGCGCGCTGATGGCGTCGATGATGCTGCTGTGGCGGGTGATGGTGCCGCTGCAGACCGCCGTCTCCATGCTGCCACGCATCGAGCAGCTGCGCGCCAACGCCCGCCAGATCAACGGCCTGATGAACATCCGGCCGGAACGCGAGCCGCGCTGTGCCACCCTGCAGCCGCGCAAGCTGAAGGGCGAGGTCTCCTTCTCCCGCGTTTCGCTGCGCTATCGCAACGACGCCGATCCGGCGCTGGTCGGCGTGACCTTTACCGTCAAGCCGGGGCAGATCGTCGCCATCGTCGGTTCGGACGGCGCCGGCAAGTCGTCGCTGCTGAAGGTGATGCTGGGGCTCTATGCGCCGCAGGCCGGCAATGTGCGGATCGACGGCGTCGACATCCGCCAGATGGACCCGGTCGACCTGCGCAAGTCCATCGGCTATGTGCCGCAGGCCAGCTCGCTGTTCTACGGCACCATCGCCCAGAACCTGCGCTTCGCCGACCAGACCGCCGACGAGGCCGAGCTGCGCTGGGCGCTGTCGCTGGCCGGCGCGCTGGACGAGGTGGAGGCGCTGCCGCGGGGGCTGGACACCCGCATCGGCGACAACCAGTCGCTGCGCCTGTCGCCCAGCCTGACGCAGAAGATCTGCCTGGCCCGCGCCTATATCCGCCGTCCGCGCATCCTGCTGCTGGACGAGCCGGCCAGCCGGCTGGATTTCGAGGGGGACAAGGCCCTGCACGCGGCGCTGGCCGCGCTGCGCGGCCACAGCACCATCTTCCTGGTCACCCACCGGCCGAGCCATCTGACGCTGGCCGACACGGTGCTGACCATGGATGCCGGCATGATCGCACCCGCCAACCCGGCCGGCGGCCTGCCCGGTCCCCGACCGGTTGGTCCGGGGGGTGGCAGCAGCGTCGCCAACGGCATCGCCGGGGCACTGCTGGGCGGGATCGGGCTGCAACGCCCGCCCGGCGTCGCCGCCACGCCGCAACGCTGACCCGTTTCGCTCCTTCCTCCTCGATTTCAGTGTGATCCGCAGATGGCCGCTTCAGACCTCGCCCGCCCCACCGGCAAATCGCTCAGCGCCGACGACGCGACGCTGTCGCTGGTCCGTGCGACCATCCTCGTGCTGGTCCTGCTGCTGGCAGCATTGCTGACCTGGGCCACGCTGATGCCGGTCAAAGAGGCCGTCGTCACCGCCGGGCAGGTGGTGCCGTCCGGCAACTCCCAGGTCGTCCAGCATCTGGAAGGCGGCATCGTGTCGGCCATCCTGGTCAAGGAGGGCGATCTGGTCGAGGCCGGCCAGCCGCTGATCGTCTTCGATCCCAAGCAGGTCCGGGCCGAGCGCGAGCAGATGAACGCCCGCCTGCTGACGCTGGAGCTGCGGGCGGAGCGGCTGCGCGCCTTCGCCGCCGGACGGGAGCCCGATTTCGCCCGCGTCGCCGGTCCCGGAACGCCACAGGCGGAGGCCCAAAAGGAGGCGCAAATCGCCGACCAGCGCCTGATCTACGACACCCAGCGCAAGGCGCGCGACACCGCCATCGCCGTGCTGCAGGCCCAGGTGTCGCAGCGCGAGGCCGAGCTGGCGCTGTATGAAGGGCAGCTGGCCAACATCAAGGACCAGATCACCTTCATCACCGGATCGGTCGACATCCGCAACAGGCTGGAATCCATGGGCCTGTCGTCGAAGCTGCAGTCGCTGGAAACCCAGCGCGAGCAGTCGCGCCTGATGGGCGAGCAGCGGCGGATCGAGGGCCAGATCATCGCCACCCAACAGGCGATCACCGAGGCCGGCAACCGCATCCTCGACCAGTCGGCCAAGCTGTCGCAGGACGCCGTGACCGAGATGGGCACCGTCACCGCCGAGATCGCCCAACTGCGCGAGGCCCGCGCCAAACTGGACGACCGCGCCGAGCGGCTGACCGTGCCGTCGCCGGTGCGCGGGCTGGTGCAGGATCTGCGGGTCAACACCATCGGCGCCGTGGTGCCGGAAGGCGGCGTGCTGATGCAGATCGTCCCGGTCGACCACGAGATGACGGTGGAGGCGCACGTCACCCCGCGCGACGTCGGCCATCTCCAGGTCGGGCAGGAGGCGACGGTGAAGGTGCTGACCTACGACTTTGCCCGCTACGGCGCCATCACCGGCACGCTGCAGCGCATCTCCGCCTCCACCTTCCTGGACGAGCAGAAGCGCCCCTACTACAAGGCGGTCGTGGCGCTCAGCCGCAACCATGTCGGCCGCGACGACGTCCAGCATCCGGTTCTGCCCGGCATGACCACCCAGGTGGAGATGCCCACCGGCGAGCGGTCGCTGCTGGAATATCTGCTGAAACCGATCTACTTCGCCCTGTCCGACAGCTTCAACGAACGGTGAGGGCGACCGGCGGGGGAGGCGCTGCCCTCCCCCGGAAACACGAAAGGCCGCCGGTCCGGAATTGGACGGGCGGCCCGCGATGGGAAGGAGCGGTGGTGCGGCGGTCAGTAGGCGCCGAGCGACCGGGCGGCGGCGGTGAATTCCTCGGCCAGCCAGCCTTCCTGCTCGATCAGGTGGCCCATCAGGCGCTTCAGCGCCGCCTCGTAGACCTCGGCGCGCTCTCCATCGGGCAGGCCCGCCGCGGCGAGACGGGCGACGAAGTCGTCCACCACCTGTTCGGCCTTCCGGGTGTCGACTTGGGTCATGACGGAAAACAACCTGGAGTTCGTGTCGGCAAGCTTCTGGGGAATCATCGGGGCGCCTTGATGCTGGACGCGTGGCCTACCCGAATAATGGGTCTACGACCGTCGGGTGTGAAGGTGCGATTTAGCGCTTAAATGAAATAAATTTAGGCTGCATTTGATACATCTCGTTTCATGTGCCTGCGGCCGGTGGCGAAAAGCGGCAAACCGCAAGCGCGGCACAGCTCCGACACAGCTCGACAGAATATGTCACGACATACCAGTAGCAATCATTGGTGCCAGTACCTAAAATTGCCGCGACTCAGCAGCGCCCGTGAACGCCATGGCCGGCCGCCCCAACCGCAGCGCCTCCCTTCAGACCGTTCCGCTCCACGCGGTGGAACCGGATCCGGCAGCCGTCAGCCTCGACAAGGTCAAGGCGATCCTGGCCCCGCTGGACCGGGCGCAGAAGTCCAAGCTGTTCGAACTGGTGCAGGCAGGCCATCTGGAAGACGACCAGATGACGGTGGAGGTCGGCCGCCTGATCGTCGCCATGCTGAACGGCCCGCGCACCGAACATGCCCGGCGCATCTGGACCGGCTGGTTCGACCCGGTGATGCTGCGCACCGATGCGCTGATGCTGGCGGAAAGCCGGCCGCCCGGCTGCATGCATGTGGTCGACGCCAGCGCCTGGTGGTTCGCCCTGCTGCCGCATCTGCGTGAGCTTGCCGGGCGGGTCCAGGCCGACATCGCCGACCGCGCCAGCGAAAATCCGCTCGACGCCGTCCTCGCCTCCCCCGCCGCCGCGGAGTGGGCGGAGGAGCTTCGCATCCGTTCGCTGGAAATCCTGCACCGGCGCGGCGCGGCCGGACCGCTGCTGGCGACCGCCAACGCCGAGCGGATCACCCTGCTGCGCAAGCGCGGACTGGCCGGCGTGGCGCCACTGTCGTTCGGCGATCTGGCGATGCTGGACGCCATGCTGGACCATGCCCCGCTGTGGAAGGGCGCCGTCCGTCCGCGCGACACCATCGGCATTCTGCACATCGTGTCGGAGATGGCGGAGCGCGGCGCCGCCACGGGTGGTGGGGCGGACGGTGCGATGCACTACGCCCTGGCCCTGTTGAACGGATCGCGCGATCCCGATCAGGCGCTGGCGCTCCATGGCCTGTCGCCCAACCCGGCTCTGGTCGAGGCGGCGGTCGGGCATGTTCAGTTCGCCTGGCAATGCCTGCGCCAGAAGCTGGAGGACCTGCATCTCGGCCGCCCCGCCCCGCCGCAGCTGACCGCCGGCGAGACGGTGGACCGGCTGCAGGAGCGCGCCTTCCGCTGGTACGACGCGCTTCAGGGCTTCGGCGTCGAGCGCGGCGGGCGCAACTGGGCGGCGGTGTCCGCCGCCGTCGGCCGGGTGACCGGGCTGGTGGAGGGAGAGGTGGTGCCGGTGCTGAGCCACCGCCTGCTGACGCTGAACGCCAGCAGTTCGGCCCGGCCGCTGATCGACCCGGTGCGCTTCATCAACGGCTTCAACCACCGGCTTCGCCGCCGCGGCATCGCCGCTTCGACCAACCCCTGGCTGACGGCGATCGGCGAGCATCTGGCCGGCCTGTTCCGGCAGATCGGCGCCTATGGCCGGGAGGACGCGCTGTCGGCCATGGCCGAGCTTTGCGAATTGGCGGAAGAAACCGGCTATCCCATCGAGGTGACCGCCATCGACAAGACACTGCTGGCCATCGCCGAGCGGGCGCTGCGCGACGGGCGCGAACTGAGCGCCGCCGAAAGCAAGCTGATCGAGCGCGTCGTCACCGTCGCCACCGAGGAACGCCGCCGCTGCCGCTGGTGGGTGTCGGGCGAACTGGTCAGCCTGTTGGACGCCGCCCAGCAGCGCGGCATCGGCCCGACTCCGCAATAAGTCTGACCGGCAAGCCCACTCAGGACGACAGCCTGATCCCCGCCTTCACGGTGGCCAGCGCCAGTTGGGTGCGGTTGCGCACGCCCAGCCGCTGCATCACCGTGCGCAGATGCACCTTGATGGTGCCCTCCAGCACCCCCAGCGAGCGGGCGATCTCCTTGTTCGACCGGCCTTCCAGCAGAAGGCGCAACACCTCGCGCTGACGTTCGGTCAGGCCGCTGACCGCTTCGCTTTCGCTGCGCACCGGCGCGGCGGCGGAGCCCAGCGCGATGCGGACCGGCCTGCCGTCGGGCGACGTCGGCGGTGCCGGTGCGAAGATGCCGCCCTCCAGCACGATCGGCAGCGCCTGGTCGAGCACCACGCCCTCGCAGCCCTTGTGGACAAAGCCACGCGCGCCGGCGCGGATGCAGGACGCGATGACATTGACGTCGGTCGTTCCGGAGACGACGATCAGCGGCACGTCGCCGGCCGCCTCCAGCATGTCGGTCAGGCCGCTGTGTTCGTCGCTGTCGCTCATCTGAAGGTCGTAGAGGATGGCGGCGAGGTCCGGCTCAGAGCGCACCTTGCGCACGGCCTCGGCCAGCGAACCCGCCTCGACGATCGCGACATGCTCGTAGCGCTGCCGCAGGGCCAGCGACAGGCCGTAACGAACCAGCGCATGATCGTCGACAATCAGGAACTTGAGCGGATCGTCGGAGGGGGTCCGACGGTCAGACACCATGTCCTGCTCCAGAGAGCCTTGAGCGTACTGCCCATGATGATCCACGTTTGTTCCTCTTCTCAGCTTGATTCAGGTGTAATCTCCCACCGATTTCGTGGGTCTCCTTAGCGAGAGTAGGGCCAAATGACAGCGAGGATGAACCACCCCATCCGGCTGGCCTCAAGGCGCAAGGGGCTAAGGAGTAATCAAATCGAAGGTGGCATAGCCGTCATTGGATACCGTTTCCAGCGGTGCTGCGCCGCCTTCCCCGGACGCCTCGCCTCCTGCTCCGACGGCCACCGGACTGCTGCACAAGCGGCACCGTGACCGAGAAGACCGACCCCCGCCCCGGACAGGACCGCAACCCGATCCGATGGTCGAGTTGACGGGCCAGCCGCGAGACGATCGCGAGGCCGAGCCCGACCCCGCGCCGCCGGTCACGACTGGTGGTGTCGAGTTGACGGAATTCTTCGAAGATAGCGGCCTGGTTGGCCTCCTCGATGCCGGGGCCGGTGTCCCACACCTCGATGCGCAGACAGCGCCGCCCCAGCGCGTCGCGGCAGCGGCGGCAGCCCAGCAGGATGGTTCCCGAAGCGGTGTACTTCAGCGCATTCGCGAGAAGGTTGCGCAGGATACGCTCCAGAAGCTGCGCATCGCTGAGCACCTCGGCATGACAGGGGACGACACGGAAGCGGATCCCACGCATCTCCGCCTGTATGGCGAACTCGCCTGCGATGCTTTCGAACATGACCGGCATCGGCACCGGCTCGATGGCCGGTTCAAGCGCCCCGGCATCAAGCCGCGCGGTGTCCAACATGCCGTCCAGCAGGGTACGGATCGACAGATGCGCCGCCAAAAGCCCGCCCAGGATCGGCCGTTCGGCGTCGCCGAGCCGATGGCGCAGCACGTCCAGGAACAGCCCCATCGACATCACCGGCTGGCGCAGGTCATGGCTGGCCGAAGCGAGAAGCCGGAGCTTGGCGGCATCGGCGGCACGGAGACGTTGCAGTTCCTCGTTGGATTTGGCGAGATGGGCGTTGGCTTCCTCGACCTGCTTCAGCGAGATGCGCAGTTCCTCGCCCATAATGCGCAGCTCTTCCCGGGAGGCCCGCAGCTCGGTGCTCGACTCGTTGGAAGCCTTGCTGAACCGATCCAATGCGCTCTCGCGCAGTGCCAGACGTTCCTGCACCTGATCCAGTTGCAGAAGGGTTGCGTCGTGCCGCACAGTCAAGGCGTTCAACTCGCAGCGCTGGCGTGCGATCACGGAGTCCGTCTCCGTCTGCCGGCGTTCCAGATCTTCGATCAGCGTCTGCGCCCGCTCAAGTTCGTCGTAAAGACGCTGGAAAGCCGATGACGACCGATCCTCCTTCAACTCGTCGGCGACACAGATGAAATGCTCGGTCTCGCCGCTGGGTCCGATCAGGGGGGCGATGACCATCGAGCACAGATATTCGCTGCCGTCCTTACGCCGGTTGACCAGGGTCCCGCGGGCGAACCGGCCGTCCAGCAGGTCGCGCATGATGGCGGCGGACACCGGCTTGTCGGTGCGCCCGCAATGCAGCATGCGGGGCGACCGGCCGATCACTTCATCCGCGCGATAGCCGGTGATGCGCGTGAAGGCCCCGTTGACATAGCGGATGACCGGCCCCGGCGCGGCAAGAGCCCGGTCGGTAATGATGACCGCCTGGTCCAGCCGGTCCCAGATCGGTTGGATCACCAGTGGCCAAGCTTTGGAATCCCGCAATCCCTGTGCATTCGACATGGCAATGCAGTCCACTTCAAGACCGGCATCCGGGGTGCAAGATGCCAAATCAGGACACCAGCGTCTGAAATGTACTGTTAACTGTCAGGAGGCGAAGTCGTTTCGGTCATATGACTTCGGAGATCTGGTCTGGTATTTGGATGCCGTTCGCGTCGCAGCGACAAGCCATGGCGCGGCCGATACATGCTTGCCGAAAACGATCATTCCAAATCCGGTTGTCTTCAGCATGACAGCATGAAGAAGGCACTGGGCGAGGCGATGGAGAAATGGGCCGGAACCGGATGGCCTCTGAAGGGTTGGACTGGAGACGGACGCAGGCAGCCCCCCGCAAGACATGCCCCGCAAGCAGCAAGAGACGCATCCCATGAGCATCGACGGACTGTCGGACGACAACGACACCCCGCATTACGACGGTCCGGCCGGTGGCTGGGGTTCGGTCGGGTCGATGGCCCGCATCATGGGAGAGGAACGGCCGACCCCCGCCGTGCTCGACACGCTGCGCCGGCAGAACAAGCCCGGCGGCTTCATGTGCGTGTCCTGCGCCTGGGCCAAACCGGCCAAGCCGCACACCTTCGAGTTCTGCGAGAATGGGGCCAAGGCGACGATCTGGGAACTGACCAGCCGGCGCTGCACGCCCGACTTCTTCACAGAGCACACCGTCACCGAGTTGAAGGGCTGGAAGGATTACGACCTGGAACAGCAGGGGCGGCTGACCCACCCCATGCGCTATGACCGGGCAAGCGACCGCTATGTGCCCTGCGGCTGGGACGAGGCCTTCGCCGCCATCGGGGCGGAGCTGCGCGCCATCGACCCCGAACAGGCGGTGTTCTATTCGTCGGGCCGCGCCAGCCTGGAGACCTCATATCTCTATGCGCTGTTCGCGCGGCTTTATGGGCACAACAATCTGCCCGACAGCTCCAACATGTGCCACGAGACGACCTCGGTTGGCTTGAAGAAGGTCATCGGCTCGCCGGTCGGTACATGCGTGCTGGACGATTTCGACAGCTGCAACGCCATCTTCTTCTTTGGGCAGAACACCGGGTCGAACAGCCCCCGCCTGCTCCATCCGTTGCAGGAGGCGGTGAAGCGCGGGGCGAAGATCGTCACCTTCAACCCCGTGCGGGAAAAGGGGCTGGAAAGCTTCCGCAATCCGCAAAGCCCGCTGGAGATGCTGACCGGCAAGGAAACCCAGATCTCCACCCTGTATTTCCAGTTGAAGGCCGGCGGCGACATCGCGGCGATCACCGGCCTGATCAAGCATGTGCTGGCGGCGGAGGAGGAACGGCAGCGGGAGGGCAAGCATGTCCTCGACCCCGATTTCATCGCCCAGCACACCGTCGGCTTCGAGGAGATGAAGGCGCGGGTCAACGCCATCGGCTGGGAGCAGATCGAGGAGGAATCCGGCCTGACCCGCGCCGACCTGAAGCAGGCCGCCGACATCTATGTCGAGGCCGACCGTTCCATCGCCATGTACGGCATGGGCCTGACCCAGCAGGTGCACGGGTCGGAGACGCTGGCGGCGCTCGTCAATCTATGGCTGCTGAAGGGCAACATCGGCCGCGACGGCGCGGGCATCTCCCCCGTGCGCGGTCATTCCAACGTCCAGGGACAGCGCACCGTCGGCATCTCCGAAAAGCCGGAGCTGGTGCCGCTCGACCGGCTGGCCGGGCAGTTCGGCTTCGAACCGCCGCGCAAGGAGGGGATGAATACCGTCAAGGCTTGCGAGAAGATCCTGTCGGGCGAGGTGAAGGCCTTCATCGGCCTCGGCGGCAACTTCGTCCGCGCGATCCCCGAACGCGAGCGGATGGAGGCGGCCTGGACCCGCATGCGTCTGACCGTGCAGATCGCGACCAAGCTGAACCGCAGCCACCTGATCAACGGCGAGGTCGCCTATCTGCTGCCCTGCCTCGGCCGGTCGGAGGAGGATATGCAGGAGAGCGGCGCGCAGGCGGTAACGATGGAGGACAGCCTGAGCTGCATCCACGGCTCGCTTGGCAACAACACGCCGGCCAGCCCGCACCTGAAGTCGGAGGTCGCCATCGTCGCCGGCATGGCCAAGGCGACCCTGCCGCCCAACCCGAAGGTGACGTGGGACGCGTGGGTGGCCGATTACCGCCGCATCCGCGCGCTGATCGAGGAGACCTATCCCGACCAGTTCCACCGCTTCAACGAACGGGTCTTCACCCCCGGCGGCTTCTACCGCGGCAATCCGGCGCGCGAGCGGATCTGGAAGACCGAGTCCGGCAAGGCCCACTTCACCCCGCCGGGCCGCCTGCGCGCCATCGGCTTCGAGGATGCGCCGGGGCGCTGGCGGCTGATGACGATGCGGTCGAACGACCAGTTCAACACGACGATCTACGGCTATTCCGACCGCCTGCGCGGGATCGAGGGCACCCGCGACGTGCTGCTGATGAACCCGCTCGACATCGCCGCGGCGGGCTTGCGCGAGGGTCAGGTGGTCGCGCTGGCGAGCGATGCCGGCGACGATGTCGACCGCCGGGTGGGCGGGCTGACGGTGACTCCCTTCCACCTGCCGCGCGGCTGCGTCGGGGCGTACTACCCGGAGATGAACCCGCTGATTCCGCTATGGTACCACGACGAGGCGTCGAAGACGCCGGCGGCGAAGGGGGTGCCGGTGCGGATTGTTGTGTAGGGGGTGGCAGTGGGCGGGGCCTGAGCGGCTGCCCGTCGATGCCGGCGCGTTCCGCACCGAAGCGGATCAGGTGAAGTTGTCGCCCAACCCGAGATTCTTCAGGTTGAAGCCGGCATCCTTGCAGGTCTGGCGGACCTTGCGGACGGCGGCCAGCAGTTCCTTGCTCTGGCTGAGCGTCGGCGAGGTGCGGAGAATTTGTGCGAAAAGCTCCTGATTCATCTGGTATCTCAGTGTGTCCTTGGGGTCGCTTTCCAGATGAAGAAGGAACATGTCGTCGAAGATGTTGCTGTCGACGGTGCGGGACTTCGAAGTCTTCACACGTTTGAACCAGCTCATGCTCTTCGCGAGCTTCGAGTTCTGCTCGACCGTCTTCATCTCACTGGCGAGCTTGGCGTAGGCGGCGCTGTCGTCGTCACGGTCACCGAGAAACATC
Organism: Azospirillum oryzae; assembly: GCF_008364795.1. Classification (GTDB taxonomy): domain Bacteria; phylum Pseudomonadota; class Alphaproteobacteria; order Azospirillales; family Azospirillaceae; genus Azospirillum; species Azospirillum oryzae. Next base: position 98,359 of record NZ_VTTM01000004.1, read on the forward strand.
TTGAAGATGCACAACGCCTTCGTCTTGGTCGGCTCGGCGCGGAAATCCAGCACCATCCAAGGAAACAGTACCCGTTTGAGACGGTCGATCGATGTCTCGACCGAATCCACATCCATGTTCTTGGCGATCGCCCCCTGGCTCCGCGACAAGGCGGCATAGACCAGGGCGCGCCGGGTCTCCGCCGGAGCGAAAGCGATCTTCTGGGCAACGGACGTCACGATAACCCCTCCCTATCAAAGGGATATTTTCGATCCGTCCGGGCTAACACACATAACGATGCAGACTCAACATGTTGCGCACTTCGGGTGCGGCGGATGAATTTTGCCGTCCTCGAAGTGCGCAACACCCCCTCAGTGCGCCTCTTCCCAATTATCCCCGATCCCAGCCTCCGCCACCAGCGGCACGCCGAGGTGCGCCGCCCCCTCCATCACCTCGCGCACGATTCGCGCGGCGTCCACCGCCTCCGCTTCCGGCACCTCGAACAGCAGTTCGTCGTGCACTTGCAGAAGCATCCGTGCGCTGCTGCCCGCGGCGGCGAGCGCGGCCGGCATGCGGTTCATCGCACGCTTCATGATGTCGGCGGCGGTGCCCTGGATCGGGGCGTTGATCGCCTGACGCTCGGCGAAGGCGCGGCGGGCGGCGTTCTTTTCCTGGATGCCGGGCATGTAGCAGCGGCGGCCGAACAGCGTCACCACATAGCCGTGCTGGCGGGCGAAGGCCTTGATCGACTCCATCCACACCTTCAGCTCATGGAAGCGTTCCAGATAGGTCTTGATGAAGGCGTTGGCCTCCCCCGGCGCGATGCCGAGCTGGCGGCCGAGGCCGAAGCCGGAGATGCCGTAGATGATGCCGAAGTTGATCGCCTTGGCCTTGCGGCGGATGTCCGGCGTCATCTGCTCCAGCGGGATGCCGAAGACCTGGGCGGCGGTGGCGGCGTGAATGTCCAGCCCGTCGCGGAAGGCGTCCTTCAACGCCTGGATGTTCGCCATCTCCGCCACCAGACGCAGTTCGATCTGCGAGTAATCGACGCTCAGCAGCTTATGGCCGGGTGAGGCGACGAAGGCGCGGCGGATCTTCTTGCCCTCCTCCGTCCGTACCGGGATGTTCTGCAGGTTGGGGTCGGTGGAGGACAAACGCCCGGTGTTGGTCGCCGCCAGCGCGAAGGCGGTGTGGACGCGGCCGGTGATGGGCGAGATCTTCTCCTGCAGCGCGTCGGTGTAGGTGCTTTTCAGCTTGGCAAGCTGGCGCCAGTCGAGCACGCGCTGGGCGATGCTGTGGCCCTGCTCCGCCAGTTCCTCCAGCACGCTGCTGTCGGTGGAATAGGCGCCGGTCTTGCCCTTCTTGCCGGTGCCGAGCTTCATCGTGTCGAACAGGATCTCACCCAGCTGCTTGGGCGAGCCGATGTTGAAGGTCTGGCCGGCCAGCGTGTGGACGTCCTTCTCGATCTCGGCGAGGCGGACAGACAGACTCTGCGACAGGTCGGACAGCGCCTTCTTGTCGATGCGCACGCCGGCCCGCTCCATGTCCGCCACCACCGGGACCAGCGGGCGGTCCAGCGTCTCGTACACGGTGACCATGCGGTCGTCCACCAGACGCGGCTTCAGCAGCGTCCACAGGCGCAGCGTGATATCGGCATCCTCGGCGGCATAGGCCAGCGCCTTATCCAGCGGCACGCGGTCGAAGGTGATCTGGTTCTTGCCGGTGCCGCAGACCTCCTTGAAGGGGATCGGCGTGTAGGCGAGGTGCAGTTCCGCCAACTCGTCCATGCCGTGGCCGTGGGACCCGCCCTCCAGCACGTAGGAGATCAGCATGCTGTCGTCCACCGGCGAGACATTGATGCCGTTGCGGGCGAACAGCTGGTGGTCGAACTTGAAGTTGTGGCCGATTTTCAGGACCGACGGGTCCTCCAGCACGTCCTTCAGGATCGCCATCGCCTCGGTCGTGGGGATCTGCTTGGGCGGCGGCGGGGCGTCGAAGTCCAGCTGGCCGGCGGCGGCGGTCGAGGCGCCATGGGCGAGCGGGATGTAGCAGGCGATGCCCGGCTCGGTGGACAGCGAGACGCCGACCAGCGTGGCGGTGGCCGGGGTCAGGCTGTCGGTCTCGGTATCGACCGCCAGCACGCCGGTCTCGCGCGCCCGCTCGACCCAGCGGCGCAGCGCGTCGGCGTCCTGCACCAGCTCATAGCGCACCTCCGGCACATGCAGCACCGTCTTGCGGGCCGGGCGGTCCTCTCCGGCCGGGCCTTCGGCCGGCGCCGGAGAGGTTGCGGCGGGGGTGGCTGCCGAATGGGAGGACGCAGGCGTGCCACCGGCCCCGTCGGCGATGCGGCCGTCCTTCTGCATCTCCATCTCGACGCGAGAGACGATGCTGCGGAAGCCCTGGGCCTTCAGGAAATCGATCAGACGCTGGTGGTCGGGCTCGCGCACCCGCAGCTCGTCCAGCGGCTTGGGCGGCGGCACCTGATCGTCCAGCAGGACCAGACGGCGGGAGACGCGGGCCAGATCGGCGAACTCGATCAGCTTCTGGCGACGGGCCGGCTGCTTGATCTTCTCGGCATTGGCCAGCAGCGCTTCCAGGTCGCCATATTCGGTGATGAGTTGGGCGGCGGTCTTCACGCCGATGCCGGGCACGCCGGGAACATTGTCGACGCTGTCGCCGGCCAGCGCCTGGACGTCCACCACCTTGTCCGGCGGGACGCCGAACTTCTCGAACACCTCGTCGGGGCCGATGGTCTTGTTCTTCATCGGGTCGAACATGCCGACACCGGGGCGGACCAACTGCATCAGGTCCTTGTCCGACGACACGATGGTGACCGGACGGCCGGCCTCCTGCGCCAGACGGGCGTAGGTGGCGATCAGGTCGTCGGCCTCGAAGCCCTCCAGCTCCAGACAGGGCAGGCAGAAGGCCTCCGTCGCCTCGCGGATCAGGGCGAACTGCGGCTTCAACTCCTCCGGCGGTTCCGGGCGGTGGGCCTTGTAGTCGGGATAGAATTCGTTGCGGAAATTCAGCCGCTTGCTGTCGAAGACCACCGCCACCGCTTCCGCCTTGGCGTCGGCCAGCAGCTTCAGCAGCATGTTGGAAAAGCCCAGCACCGCGTTGACCGGCGTGCCGTCCGGCCGCGTCAGCATCGGCAGCGCGTGGAAGGCGCGGAAGATGAAGCCCGACCCGTCGACCAGATACAGGCCGCTGCCGTCGCCGCCCGGATTGGCCTTGGCTTCGGTCGCGGTGTTCTCGGAGGCGGTGGCATCAGTCATGGCGGTCTCTCGTCCCTTCCTTGCGGGCGCTACCATCGCCGAAGGAGGGCCGGGAGTCGAGTGCCGAGACCGGGGTAAAGCGCCCTCAGCCGGTGCTGTCCTCCACCGCGCTGGTCACCACCGGGCCGACGAAGGCATAGCCGACGCCGTGCACCGCCTGGACCGGCAGGGCGCAGCCGCTGCGCTCCTCCACCTTGATGCGCAGGCGGCGGACCAGCGAGTCGATGGAGCGGCTGTAGGGGTCCCAGTCACGGCCGGTCAGCGCCAAGGAGATGTCCTGGCGGCTCACCGCTTCGCCGGGCGCGGTGACCAGCAGCGAGAGGAACTTGTACTCCGTCGCGGTCAGCGGCACGGCGGCGCCGGTCGGCGGCTGGATGCGCCATTCGATGTCGTCGAACAGCCACGCCTTGCGCAGGTCCGCCGACGGTGCACCGACGGGAGCGGCGGGCGGCGGCGGGACATGGTCCGCGGCGGGCGGCGAATCGGCGCCCTTCTGCATCCGGCGCATCAACGCCTTGACCTGCGCCTCCACCTCGCGGAAATCGACCGGCTTGACCAGATAGACGTCGGCGCCAAGTTCCAAACCGATGACGCGGTCGATCAGGCTGGAGCGTGCCGTCAGCATGATGATGGCGGCCGGCGAGCCGGCGCGGATCCGGCGGGCGACGGAAAAGCCATCCTCGTCCGGCAGGTTGATGTCGAGCACGATCACGTCGGCCGGCCCTGCCTCCAGCAGCCGGTCCAGTTCCGCACCGCGCGACGCCCCCCGCACCTCGAAGCCGCAACGGTCGAGATATTCGACAAGATCGTCACGAAGGTCGGCTTCGTCCTCGACCACAATGATCCGGGCCACGACGCCTCACGCCCCCAATTCACATTCGTATGAGGTTATCTTAAACGCCTGGACGGGTTACGCAAACCCTATCGGACGAATGGAATAAACGAAGCCGCGCAATATCGGTTCCGCTGCCTTACCGATTGGACAGGTAACGGTCGCCGACCGTCGCGGCATAGCGCGCAACCCACTCGCGGTCGATGGCGTCGACGCGGCCCTTCGCCTTCAGCTCGGCAAAGCAGCGGTCGAAGTCGGCGCGCAGCGACTCGTCGCGGAAAACCATGCTGTAGGACGTCGGCGGGAAGATGGCGGTGAACTGCACCGGCTGGGCCGGATCGAACGGCAACCCGCCGGCAGATTTCGCCTTTTCCTGAAGCTGGCGGTTGTATTCGGCGAAGATCAGGCCGTCGGCCAGCACCGCATCCACCCGGCCGGCGAACAGCAGGTTGGAATGCACCATCTGGTCGGCGCGCTCGCGGAAATCGCCGAAGCTGGGGATCGCGGCGCGCAGGCCCGGCAGCACGTCCGGCGCGCCGGAAAAGGTGATGACCCGCTTGCCCGCCAGATCGGCCAGCGACCGCACCGTCAGGCCGCTGCTTTTCAGCACCGAGGCGCCGTTCTGGTAGAAGATATAGGGGACGGAGCGGGACCCCGGCATCTCCATTCCCGCCGGAACGGTGGTGACGGCATCCACGTGGCCGCCCGCCTGCACACCGTCGCGATAATCGTTCCAGTGGCGGCCGAAGGGGACAACCTTGAAATGCGCCTCATGCCCGCAGGCGGCCAGGGTTTCCGTGATGATGGACGCCTCGCGCCCGGTGCCGTCGGCGGTCATCATCGGCGGCAGTTCCGGCGCCAGGATCGTCACCGGGCGGGCCGCAGCGGGCAGCGCCGCGGAGACGAGTCCGATGATCAGGGCGAGGCGGGCCGCGACGTCCATCGGGGCAGCGAATGCACGAACACCGAACGCCATCCTTCGCACTCCGTCCTTGCCAGCCTGAGATCAAGTCCGCCGCAACCGCCGCGGCCAGCCCGGAGGCTGTCCGTCCCGGAAAGTAGCATGGACGACGGCGCGGTCGTCCACGGAAATTCCCGCGTCCGGCAAAGGCTTCGGCGACTTGAAAGGGAGGGCATGTCACAGTTCGTCGCATTTGGTTGGGTTTGGTCGCCGGCCGTTGCCGGTCGTTCCGATTTTTCCGGTCACTCCGACAATGAACACCCCTTTGCCAAATGTTATTTCAGGACTGAGTAATTCGATCGTGCTATGGATAGGCTCATCGGCCACTCGCATGACGCCCGCCGGCTGGCTTGATGACTGTCGGCATGTTGCACGCGGGGGTGGATTTACTGATGGAAATGGGACTACCGCACCCCCGAACCTCCGGGCCGGGGGTGGCATGAAACCCGCCATGGATGCAAAGGCCACGATCGGCCGGGTCAGGAGGATGTGGATGAGCGTCACGGGATGGGACGACACCGAATCCTATACGCTTCGCGGCGCCGGCCCCCGTGGATCGGGTGACGAGGTCGCCCGCGCCGGCGGATCGTCTCTGCTGACACGCGTCATTCTGATGATCGTCGGCTGCACGCTGCTGGTCGGGCTGATCGCCATGGGCGTGTCGTCCGTGCTGGTCGGCCGGCAGCAGCGCGACGCCCTGACCCACCGCGCGACCCTGGTCGGCACGCTGCAGGCGTCGGCCATGGGGCAGGCTGTGTGGGAGTTCGACACCCGCGCGGTGGAGGCGATGATCCGTGGCCTGATGGCCGAGGACCCGGCGGTGCGCGGCGTCAAGGTATGGGCGGCGACCGGCGGGCGCGGCGGCCATGGCGAACCGCTGGTGGAACTGGACCGGCCGGCCGGCCGGGCGGAACTGGCGACCGTCGAACGGCAGATCGTGATGTCCGGCAGCAACGGCGAGCGCACGATGGTCGGCCTGCTGCGCATGACCTATTCGCTGGAGGAGGCGGAAAGCGCCACCCTGACGGCGCTGGCGCCGATGGCCGGACTTGTCTTCTTCTCGCTGCTCGCCGTCATCGGCATGATCAGCGTTCTGCTGAACCGGCTGGTGCTGGCGCCGCTCGCCCGGCTGACGCGGTCGGCGGGGGCCATCGCCGCCGGCGACTACCGCGTGCGCCTGCGCAACAGCCGTTCCGACGAAATCGGCCAGCTGACCCTCGCCTTCAACCACATGGCGGAAACAGTCCACGACTATACCGAGCGGCTGGAACAGCGCGTCGCCGAACGGACGGAGGAACTGCGCCAGTCCAACGACCAGCTGGCCGTCGTCAATCGGCAGGTGATGGACAGCATCCAGTATGCCAGCCTTCTGCAGTCGGCCATCCTGCCCGACGAGCGCGAGATGGCGCGGCGGCTGGACGGGCTGTGCGTGCTGTGGCGGCCGCGCGACGTGGTGGGCGGCGATTTCCACATCTTCCGCGAGTTGGAGGATGGCCGCTTCCTGATCGGCGTCGCCGACTGTTCCGGCCATGGCGTGCCGGGCGCCTTCATGACGATGACGGTGTCGGCCATCCTAGACCATGTGCTGTCGGAAACGCCGGGCAGCGATCCGGCGGCGATCCTGGGCGGGCTGAACCGCATGGTGCGCGCGGCGCTGGCCCGCGGACGCGACAACCCGCGCTTCGACAACGGGCTGGACATCGGGCTGTGCCTGGTGCGGCCGGACCAGGGCGACCTGCTGTTCGCCGGCGGCCGGATCGGCCTGCACATCGTCGACTCCGGCACCGACAAGGTCGGCGAGGTGAAGGGCGATCCGCAGAGCCTGGGCTATCGCCGCTCCGACATCGGCCACCGCTTCGCCACCCACCGGGTGGAACTGGCGCCGGGCCGCAGCTTCTACCTGACCACCGACGGTTTCCTCGATCAGGCCGGCGGCGCCCGCGGCTTCGGCTTCGGCAACCGCCGCTTCAGCACCATGCTGCTGGAGCACGACGCGATCCCGATGGCCGAGCGCAGGACCGCCTTCGTGCAGGCCCTGGCCGAGCATCAGGGCGAGCGGCCCCAGCGCGACGACATCACTCTGGTCGGCTTCACCGTTTCACCGGCATTCGCGGCGGTTTCGGCTGCGGACGCATCCTCATCCCACCCCGTCCACCCGTAAGGCAGGTCGTCAAGTCACGATGAAAGGCAACGAACTCTTCAACCTGCAGGAACTGCTGTCGCGGCAGAAGCTGCTGATCTGCTTCAGCGGCCCCTTCAGCCACAGCGTCATCGAGGAGCTGGGCAAGGCGGTCCGCAACCATCTGGAAAATGAGCGGATCGAGAAGTCGGCGATCATGGACGTCTTCTCCGTCTATGTGGAGCAGGCCCAGAACGTCCGCAATTACACGGCGTCGCGCGAAACGCTGGGCCGGCCGATCCCGGCCAACAGCGGCATCGTGGTGATCGGCAAGGATGGCGACCATTACGTCGTCAGCTCCGGCAATCTGGTGGAGGCGGACGACGTTCCCGGCCTGTCGGCGATGCTGGAGAAGCTGCGCGGGCTGGACAAGGCCGGCCTCAAGGCGGTCTACAAGGAACAGTCGCGCAAGCCGCGCGAGCCGGGCGCCAGCGGCGCCGGGCTGGGGCTGATCGACATGGCGCGCAAGGCCACCCGGCCGCTGGAATACTCGCTGCGCGCCGTGGACGACGCCTATTTCTTCTTCAGCCTTGAAGTCCAGCTATAAGAAATCACGGAACACGCATAATGGACAGTTTACGGATCGAGGCAACCTCCTGCTCGCCCCTGATCGATTTCGATCCGGCGGCCGGGCTGTTGCGCATCGAAGGGGAATCCTATCCGGAGAACTCCTTCGACTTCTATGCGCCGGTGTTCGGCTGGCTGGAGGAGTATCTGAAGGCCCCCGCCCCGGCGGTGGTGCTGGACATCGGGCTGAGCTATCTCAACACCAGCAGCATCAAATGCATGATCGACGTGCTGGAGATGCTGGACGGCGCCCATCAGAACGGGCAGACGGTGTCGGTGCGCTGGCATTACGACCGCGACAATGACCGCGCGCTCGACATGGCCGAGGAATTTGCCGAGGACGTGTCGCTGCCTTTCGAAATTCTGGCGCACTGATCGCGCACTGAGCACCCGGGATGACGATGCGGTCGCAGGAACAGGAGCTTCGTCAGTGGCTTCAGCGGCTGGCCGAGGATCCGGCCAATGCCGACAACCCGCTGCTGGCGGAATTCCAAGCGCTGGCGGAACGGCACGGCAAGCTTTTGCGCCAGTTCCGCAAGATCGCCAAGATCAGCGACCGCCTCCAGACCGAGACCAAGGAGATGGCGCTCCAGCAGCGCCAGTTCGTGCTGATGGTCAGCCACGAATTCCGCACGCCGCTGGCGATCATCGACAGCGCCTCGCAGATGCTGGAGCTCGAGCCGAAGCTGCCGGTTTCGGCGATGCCGCGGGTGGGAAAGATCCGCAACGCGGTCCAGCGGATGCTGCACCTGATCGAACGCTGCCTGACCAACGACCGGCTGGGCACCGCGGCGGCGCGGCCGATGGCCTTCGACCTTGCGGCGATGCTGACCGCCCTGACGGGCGAGGTGGGTGCTTCGGCCTGCGGTCACCGGGTCGAACTGCATGGCGCCGACCGTCCGCTCCCGATCCCTGGCGACCGCGACCTTTTGGCCATTGTGTTTTCGAACCTGCTGGAGAACGCTGTCAAATATTCGCCGAACGGGGGGACGATCCGTGTCGATCTCTCGGCCGGCGAGGGTCAGGTCACGGTGCGGATCGCGGACGAGGGAATCGGCGTCAATGCGGCCGACGCGGCGCGGCTGTTCGACAAGTATTTCCGCGCGTCCAACGCCGCCGGGACGACCGGTGCCGGGCTTGGGCTCCACCTTGCCCGCTGCATCGTGGACACCCACGGCGGCGGTATCTCGGTGACGAGCGAACTGGGGCGGGGATCGGCCTTCACCGTCCGGCTGCCGGTATCGCGGGCCGAGGTTCGTGCGACCGCCACGGTCCCGGTGGCAGAGGAGGCGTCATGACCGGCGACACCAAATCCGCTGACACCGGGCTTGGCACCGGGCTTGGCACCGGGCTTGAGGGTGCGAAGGTGACGGGTTTGCCCAGGCGCTGGGCCTTGCGGCGGGGAACGGTGGGCATGATGCTGCAGGAGCAGAAGATCCAGGACTGGCTCGCCCGCCTTGCGGAGAACCCGGATTACGCCTCCCATCCGCTGATGGGGGAATTCCGCGCGCTCGCCGACGACCATCTGAAGCTGATGCGGCAGTTGACCAAGATCGCCAAGATCAGCGACCGCATGCAGACCGACACCCGCCAGATGGCGCGGGCGCTGCACGCCGCCTCGCAGACCGATCCGCTGACCGATCTGCCCAACCGCCGCCAGATGATCGAACGGCTGGAGGCTGAGCTGTGCCGCGTCGGCCGCAGCGGTGGCGGCTTCGCGCTCATCATGCTGGACATCGACCATTTCAAGGAAGTGAACGACGCCTTCGGCCATGCCGCCGGCGACCATGTTCTGGTGGAAACCGCCGGCCTCCTTCGGCGGAACCTGCGCGGGCACGATCTGTGCGCCCGCTGGGGCGGCGAGGAGTTCCTGATCCTGTTGCCCGACACCGATCAGGTCCACGCCGAAGCGGTGGCGGAAAAGTTGCGGGAGATCATCGCCCGCCAACCCATCACTCATCAGGACCACGCCATCATCGTGACTCTGAGCCTGGGCGTCGCCGCGTACCGCGAGGGGCGGACGGCCGATGCCTGCATCCAGGCGGCCGACGATGCGCTGTACATCGCCAAGCGCGCCGGGCGCAACCGCTGGGCCGCGGCGGCCTAAAGCTGCGGAGACGTCGGCTCCGCAGCCGGGGCCGCAACCATACCGAAGTTTAGTTCCTCCAGCTGCGCCAGGGCGCCGGCCATGCCGGTGGCGACCAGACTGGCGTCGGTCTCGGCGCTGGCGCGCTCCGGCACCTCGGCTTCCGGATGGGCGCTCCACAGGCAGAGCAGGATCGGCACGCGCGGGCCGAAATGCAGGCGCAGGCGGCGCACCAGCCGCCGGCTGTGACCGAGGGCGGACGGGTTGAGGGAGGACAGCACCACCGCATCCACCCCGGCGGTGCCCAGGCTGGCGATGGTGCGCGATGACACCTTCTCGCACGGCACGACATCGGTCTGGATGCCGCGGCCGGTCAGCAGATAGGCCAGAAGCCCGGCCGCCGCCTCGTCCAGATTGTTGCGGACGCCGACACAGAGCACATGGGGGGCGTCGCCGGCCGGGGCCACCGTGTCGCTCAACTCGTCCAGCAGGCTCGCCATGCCCTCGGCCACCGCCTGGCGGCCCTCCGGGTTCAGGGTACCGCGCTGGCGGTCCTGCTCGGCCAGCGACAGGACGGAAAGCAGCAGGCCGTCGGCCAGTTCGACCGGACTGCATGCGGCGAGCCGCTCCTCGGCAAGCTCCGTCGCCTCGGTGGGATCGCGGGCGAGCAGGCGCTGGTATACCTTCGCCTCGTCCGGCAGGACAGGACGGTCGCCCAGCATCACTTCCAGGAAATGCAGCTGCGGCACATGGCGCCCCAGCACCACCAGACAGACGGTCAGCGGCGTCGCCAGCAGCAGCCCGACCGGCCCCCACAGCGTCGTCCACACCACCGCCGCGACGATGATGGCGAGGGAGGACAAGCCGGTCGCAGTGCCGTAGAGCCAGGGCTCCACCACATTGTTGGAGAACAGCTCCACCGCCACGAACAGGGCGATGCACAGAAGCGGCAGGGTCCAGCCGGTGTCGACCGCGAAGGACAGCAGGATCGGAAAGGCCGACGCGATCACCGGCCCCAGGAATGGAATGAAGCGCAACACCGTGGCCATCAATCCCCACAGCAGCGGGTTCGGCACGCCCAGCAGCCACAGCCCGACGCCGATGGGAATGCCGTAGGTGACGTTCACCACCACCTGCATCAGCAGATAGCGGCTGACCCGTTCGCCGGCGTCGTTCATCGCCTCCGTCGTGCGGCTGAGGTCGCCGGACCCGACCAGACGGATCAGGCGGTCGCGCAGATCCTCCCGCTTCAGAAGCATGAAGATGGTGAAGACCAGCACCATGCCGGCTGTGGCGATGGGCGTCATCGCCGGACCGAGAAACCGGCGCACGAGGTCGAACACGCCGGTGTCGGACTGGTCGATGCGCACGGGCACGGGTTCGCGGCGCGGCGGGGTGGCGGGACCGCCCTGCGGCGACGGCGCGGCGGTGGTGCCCTGCTGCTCCGGCGTCGCGCTGCCGGTGGCGTTCTCCAACTCCTGTTTGAGATCGCGGAAGGCCTCGGTCGCCTGCTTGATGACACCGCGGTCGCCGGTCGACGTGGTGGCGCTGCGCAGGGATTCGATCCTGGTGTGGATGTTTCGCTGATAAGTCGGCAGATTGTCGGCCAGATCGCCGAGCTGGCTGCCCACCACCGCGCCGAATCCGATGATGGCGAGAAGCAGCAGGACCACCACCGCCAGCACCGACGGCACGCGGCCGAGGCGCCAGCGCTCCAGCCGGCTGACGATGGGCGTCAGCACGAAGCCGAGCAGCACCGCCAGGGCGATCGGCATCAGGATGTCCGCCGCCAGATACAGCGTCACCACGATCAGCGTGATGATCAGCAGGATGGTCTGGGTGGAAACGGGGGGAGCGGCCTTCGTCACCGCGATGGGGCGTGCCTGCAGCCGGCGGGCGGTGTCCTCGGCCATGATCGTCGGGCTTTCCGGAAGGGAGAATGCCCGACAGGAACACCGGCCGTGCCGCCACGTTCCCTGCCGCCGCGCTTGAAGGAGGCGCAGGCATTCCGCGCGGGAACACACCGATCCGGTGCGGACGCTGGACAAGGCGCGTTTCGGTGTCATCTTCGGCACGGGCACGGCGGCGATCACGGCGGACAGGGGACGCGACGACCATGCGCTGGTTCATTCTTGCCATCCTGTTCATCGCCCGCACCTGCATGGCGCTGGAGTTCCAGATCCTCGGCGCCGTGATGCCGTTCGCGCGGGTGGATCTGGACAGCGACTATGCGGCCATGGGCCAGTTGATGGGCCTCTTCATGCTGCCGGGCATCGTGCTGGCCTTGCCGGCGGGCATGCTGAGCAGCCGGTTCGGGCTGAGGCGGCTGGCGGTCTTCAGCCTGCTTCTGCTGGCCGGCGGCAGCGCGCTGTTTTCGGTCAGTCACGACTATGGCACCGCCCTGGCCGGGCGTCTGGTCGGCGGGGCCGGCAACGCGGTGCTCAGCGTGCTGGTGTCGGCGATGGTGGCCGAATGGTTCCGTGACCGCGACCTGTCGACGGCGCTGTCCATCGTGTTCATCAGCTGGCAGTTCGGCCTTGCCGTCGCGCTGGCGGTGTTCCCGGCGATCGCGGAGGCGGCGTCCTGGCGCTGGGCCTGCCATCTGACGACCCTGGTCTGCCTGACGGTGGCGGCTCTGGTGGCGCTGACCTACCGCTCGCCCCCCGGCACCGTCGCCGCCACGCCCACCGCCACGCCCACCGCCGCAGGGCGGCGGAGCATGCCCAGCCTGCGCCTGATCGCCCGGCGGCAAAGCATCCTCCCCACCCTGGCCGGCATCATCTGGACCGCCTACAATGTCGGGCAGGTGATTTTCCTGACCTATGCGCCGGCCCTGCTGGCCTCCACCGGCATATCGGTGACCGAGGCGTCGCGCACCGTCAGCCTGACCGTCTGGGTGACCATGGCCACCATGCCGCTGGGCGGCCTGCTGACCGACCGTTGCGGCCGGCCGCTGATGCCGGTGGCGGTCGGATCGCTGGGTGCCGCGGCGGCGGGGACGGCCTTCAGCCTGGGAGCGCCGCCCATGTTGAGCTGCATCATCGTCGGCCTGTTCCTCGGCCTGCCGGCTGGCGGCATCCTGGCCCTGCCGGCCCGCCACTCCGCCCCGGGCGACACGGCATGGTCGCTGGGCTGGTTCATGACCGTCTTCTATATCCTGATGACGCTCATCCAGATGCTGGCCGGCCTGATCCGCGACCGGACCGGCAGCGACCTCGTCACCGTGGAGTTCGGCTGCGCGCTGCTGGCGCTGGTTGCCGTCGGGCTGATCCCGTTCGAACTGGCGCGCCGCGCGTTGCGGCCGTCCCCGGCCATGGCGGCCTGACCGGCCGGATCAGAGCGCCGGTTTCAGGGAAGCGGTTGCTGTTGCGTAATGCAGTGGATGCCGCCGCCGCCGCGCACGATGTCCAAGGCCGCGATCTGCACCACCTCGCGGTCGGGGAAGGCCTTGCGGACGACGCGGAAGGCCTCGTCGTCGGCCGGATCCTCGAAGGCCGGCATGACGATGCCGCCGTTGGCGATGTAGAGGTTGGTGTAGGACAGGGTCAGGCGCACGCCGTTCAGGTCGCGGCGAGCGGGCTGCTGGATCGGGATGACCTCCAGTTCGCGGCCCTTTGCGTCGCGGGCGCGCTTCAACCGGTCGAGATTGTCCTGGAAGATCTTGAAGTTGGGATCGCCCGGATCATCGGTGGTGATCGCCATCACCACGCCGGGGCGGACGAACAGCGCGATCTCGTCGATGTGGCCGTCGGTCTCGTCGTCCTGATAGCCCTGCCCCAGCCAGATCACCGTTTCGACGCCGAGATGGTCCTTCAACTGCCGCTCGATCTCCTCGCGCGACAGGCCGGGATTGCGGTTGGGGTTGAGCAGGCACTGTTCGGTGGTGATCAGCGTCCCCTCCCCATCCACGTGGAAGGAGCCGCCCTCCATCACCAGGGGCGCGGAATAGCAGGGGAGCTTGAGGTGGTCGAGGATCAGGCGGCCGACCTCACGGTCCTTCTCGCAGCCCTCGTAATTGCCGCCCCAGGCGTTGAAGCCCCAATGGACGCCGGCCAGCCCGCCCTTGCCATCGATGACGAAGCTGGGGCCGGTGTCGCGAATCCAGGAATCGCTGATCGGCAGCGGCAGAATCTGGATACCGGGGCCGCAGGCGAGCGAGGCTTCCGCCACATCCGCCGGGTCGCACACCATCGTCACCGGCTCGAAGCGGGCGATGGCCTGCGCAACCTCGGCGTAGGCGTCGCACGCGGCGTCGAAGGCACCCTCCGGCCAGGTTTCCGGCCGGCACGGCCACGCCATCCAGCATCCGCTGTGGCGAGCCCATTCGCCGGGCATGTGGAAGCCTTGGCCCGTCGGCATCGGGGCGTTCGGTGTCGTCATGCGTCGATCCCCCTACCCTTTTTAAAAGTCCCTGCCCGTCACGGCGGCCGCGTGACTAAAAGCCGCGAGCCTCAAACCGCAAGACTGGGACATTTTCCGTCCCGGTCCACCCTAACCACGGGAGCGCGCGTTTGGCAATCGCGTCCACGGCAGCGGGCACTTGGCCTTATGGCAGAGGAACTTTTGAACGGACGCGACATCGCGTCGGCATGCCGGGAGGGGGGCCGGCATGAAGGCCGTCAGCGGCCGATCAGGCGCCGGACGGCGGGCGCAGGGCGCGGCGGGCGGTGACCGTACGGGTGTTCGAATAAGCGCTGGAAACGGGACTGAAGAATCCAAGCCTCAACAAGGGGAACCACAGGAGCGCGCGCATGGCACGGCCTCTTTCGCTGTTGCAGATGGCTTCAACATAGCAAAAGAAGCGGGCAATTGCCATCCATGGCGGCAGAATTCTCCTCTGCGCGGATGGATGGGGTGCCGACATGATCTGTGGACCGGCCGGACCATGACGTCCGGCCGGCCTCCAGACTTCGGTCAGCCGTTCTGGATCGCCATCTGCTCGTCGCGTTTGCGCTGGCGTTCCTGGCGGGCCATCACGATGCTGGCGACGAAGATGCCGGTCGCCACCACCAGCACCATCAGGGTCGCCAGGGCATTGATCTGCGGGCTGATGCCGAACTTCACACTGGAGAAGATCACCATCGGCAGCGTCGTCGATCCGGGGCCGGAGACGAAGCTCGCCACCACCACGTCATCCAGCGACAGGGTGAAGGCCAGGAGCCAGCCGGCGACCAGCGCCGGGGCGATCAGCGGCAGGGTGATGACGAAGAAGACCTTGGCCGGGCGGGCGCCAAGATCCATCGCGGCCTCCTCCAGGCTGCCGTCCATGCCGGCCAGCCGCGACTGGATGACCACCGCGACATAGGACATGGTGAAGGTCGTGTGGGCGATGGTGATGGTGGTGACGCCGCGCCCGTCGGGCCAGCCCACCCACTGCTCCATCGCCACGAACAGCAGCAGCAGCGACAGGCCGGTGATGACCTCCGGCATGACCAGCGGCGCGGTGATCATGCCGCCGAACAGCGTCCGGCCGCGGAACCGGCCGAAACGGGTCAGCGCCAGACCGGCGCAGGTGCCCAGCAGCACCGCCAGCGTTGCCGACACCGCCGCCACCTGGAAGGACAGCAGGGCGGCGTCCAGCAGCGTGTCGTTGTGGATCAGCTCGCCATACCATTTGGTCGAAAAGCCGCTCCACACCGTCACCAGCCGCGACTCGTTGAAACTGAAGACGATCAGCAGCGCGATGGGGACATAGAGGAAGGCATAGCCGAACAGCAGCGCCCAGGACAGGAACCCGAACCGTTTCATCGCCCGGCCTCCGCCTGTTTGCCCTGCACATGCTGGAAGATCATGATCGGCACCACCAGGACCAGAAGCAGGGCGATGGCGACGGCCGACGCCACCGGCCAGTCGCGGTTGGCGAAGAACTCGTTCCACAGCACGCGGCCGATCATCAGCGTGTCGGGACCGCCCAGCAGTTCCGGCGTCACGAACTCGCCCACCGCCGGGATGAAGACCAGCAGCGACCCGGCGACGATGCCCGGCAGCGACAGCGGCAGCGTGATCTGCAGGAAGGACCTGAACGGGCGGGAGCCGAGGTCGGCCGCCGCCTCCAGCAGGCTGGGGTCCATCTTCTCCAGGGTGGAATAGAGCGGCAGAACCATGAAGGGCAGGTAGCAGTAGGTCATGCCGATATAGACCGCCCAGTCGGAATAGAGGATCTCCACGGGACCGCTGGTGATGCCCGCCCATTCCAGCAGGTTGCTGATGACGCCGTTGCCCTTGAGGATGCCGATCCAGGCATAGATGCGGATCAGGAAGCTGGTCCAGAAGGGCAGGATCACCAGCATCATCAGCGGCCCGCGCCGCGCCGGATCGGCCTTGGCGATGGCGTAGGCCATGGGATAGCCGATCGCCAGGCACAGCAGCGTGGTGACCGCCGCGATCTTCAGCGAGTTCAGGTAGGCGAGGATGTAGAGGTCGTCCCCGCCCAGCCGGAAGTAATTGCTGATGTTCAGCAGGATCTGCAGCTTGGAGGTGCCGGCATCCTCGTCGGTCAGCCACTCCACCAGCGACGAATAGGGCGGCTGGGCGATGATCGATTCGGAGAAGCTGATGCCGAAGACGATCAGGAAGGGCACCAGGAAGAACAGCATCAGCCACAGATAGGGAACCGCGACGACCACGCCGCGGCCCCACAGCCCGATCCGGCTGAGCCCGGAAACGAGGACGGAGACGACCGTCCTCATTGGGTCAGCACCACGCCGGCGAAGGGACGCCATGTCAGGGTCACCTCGTCCTCCCAGGTGATCGGCATTTCGGTGCGGCGGGTGACGTTGGGGGCGGTGACCCGCACCGTCTTGCCGGTCGGCAACTGCACCAGATAGATCGACACGTCGCCGAGATAGGCGATTTCGCGCACGATGCCGGTGGTCCGGTTGCGGCCATCTCCGTCCGCGACCGGATCCTTGGACAGGGCGATCTTCTCCGGCCGGATGGCGACCGAGACGGGGGAGCCGGCCGGCGCCGGGGTGGCGTGGGCGATCAGCAGTTCGCAGCCGGCGTCCTCCGACGCGACGATGACCTGATCGCCCTCGGTCGAAACCACGCGGCCGTCGAACATGTTGATCGAGCCGATGAACTCCGCGACGAAGCGGGTGTGGGGGTATTCGTAGATCTCGGTCGGCGTGCCCACCTGCGCGATCACGCCGTGGTTCATCACGGCGATGCGCGAGGACATGGTCATCGCCTCCTCCTGGTCGTGGGTGACGACGATGAAGGTGACGCCCAGCTTTTCCTGGATGTTGACCAGTTCGAACTGCGTGCGTTCGCGCAGCTTCTTGTCGAGCGCGCCCAGCGGTTCGTCCAGCAGCAGCAGCTTCGGCCGCTTGACCAGCGAGCGAGCGAGCGCGACGCGCTGGCGCTGGCCGCCGGACAGCTGGTGCGGACGGCGCTTGCCGAAGGCCGACAGTTGGACCATCCCCAGCATCTCCGCCACGCGGTCGCGGATCTCCGCCTTCGCCACCCCGTCCTGTTTCAGGCCGAAGGCGACGTTCTGCTCCACCGTCATGTGCGGGAACAGGGCGTAGGACTGGAACATCATGTTGACCGGCCGCTCATAGGGCGGAATGCCGGCCATATCGACGCCGTCGATGAAGATCTTGCCTTCGGTCGGCTGCTCGAACCCCGCCAGCATGCGCAGCAGCGTCGTCTTGCCGGAGCCCGACCCGCCGAGCAGGGCGAAGAACTCGTTGCGGTAGATCGACAGGCTGACCTCGTCCACCGCGACGAAGTCGCCGAAGGTCTTCGTCACCTTTTCGATTCGGACATACGGCGTCTGGCCCGCGTCCTGCCACGGTTCCAGACGGGTGGGTTTGCGAATCGGCTGACCGGCCATCCGGGTTCCTCTTTCATGACGACGCCCCGGCCGCTCCCCATCGCTGGGGATCGGCCGGGGCGGGCCAGCGCCACAAATCGGCGCCTTGCGGGGATCGGCTTACTTGCCGGTCTTGACCTTGGTCCACACGCGGGTGCGGGCGCGGTCGGTGGTCTGCTTGATCTGCTTCAGCGAGAACAGCTTCAGCTTGCTGTCGGCCGGCAGGAAGATGCCGGGGTTCGACTTGATGTCGTCCGACACCATCGGCAGCGAGGCCGGCACCGCGTTGGCGTAGCTGACCTTGTTGGAGATGTTGGCCATGTTGGCCGGGTCGAGCACGAAGTTGATGAAGTCGTACGCACCCTGCTTGTTCGGCGCATCGGCCGGAACCGCCAGCGTGTCCCACCAGACCTGCACGCCTTCCTTCGGCGTGATGTATTCGACCTTGGCGCTCTTGGCCTCGGCGGCGCGGGCGGCGCCCTGGATGGCGTCGCCGTTGTAGGCCATCACGACGCAGGCGTCGCCGCCGGCCAGGATGTTGATGTTTTCGCCGGTGACGAAACGCTTGATGTAGGGACGGACCGCCATCAGCGTCTTTTCGACCTTCTCCAGATCCTCCTTCTTCTCGGAGTTCGGATCGAGGCCGAGGTAGTTCAGAACCGACGGGATCACGTCGATGGCCGAATCCATCACGGTGATGCCGCAGGCCGCAACCTTCTTCGCCACTTCCGGCTTGAAGATCAGGTCCCAGCTGTCGAGCGCGACGTCGGGGGCGACGGCCTTGATCTTTTCCGGGATGATGGCGATGCCGACGGTGCCGCCGAGATAGGGCACGGCGTACTTGTTGCCGGGGTCGGAGTTCTCCAGCAGCTTCAGGACCTTCGGGTCGAGGTTCTTGTAGTTGGGGATCTTCGACTTGTCGAGCGGACCCACCACCTTCGCCTGGATCAGGCGGGACAGGGTCGGCTCGGCGGTCGGCACGATCACGTCATAGCCGGACTTGCCGACGAGCACCTTCTGCTCCAGCAGTTCCAGGCTGTCGTACAGGTCGACCTTCGTCTCAGCGCCCGTGGCCTTGGTGAAGTCGGCGAGGGTCGTTTCACCCAGATAATCGTTCCAGATGTAGATGTTGACCGGCTTCTTGGCCTGGGCCATCGCCGGGCCGGCGATGGCAATCGCCGCGACCGCGCCGATGAGGCTGAGAGCGAGTTTTTTCATGATTTGCCCCGACCTGTTCGTGAGTGTTGCGGGCGCCGCCACATCCCAACGGCATACCCGGCTCGCGGGCGCTATTGCACCCACGCCCGGGCATGTTGTCAACGGTTTGGGTCGAGGTCGGGAACCGGTTTCCGGGCGGCGGCCCTCCGCCCGAAGCCGTGCCCGATCAACCGCCTATCCGGGGAGCGCCGCCAAGGATTGCCTAGCCGCCGATTGCTTCGCCGCTCTGGCCTCGTCCAGCAGGCGCTGGGTCTCAAAGATCAGGGCGCGGCGCCGCGCGCTGTCGATCTCGTGCTGCGCCGCCGCCGCCGCGACGTCGGCGCCGCAATGGGGGCAGTCGGTCTCGTGCGGCCAGATATACTGGTTGCAGCCGCGGCAGAGCGTCAGACTGGGCGGCACCACGCCGCCTTCGGGGGAGCGTTCATAAGCGTGGCGATGCACCGTCGCCGGGTCGCGCTCCGGCAGGCCGGGGGAGGCGGCGCCGGGGATCGGTTCCTGGATCAGGGCGAATTCGCCGATGGCGAAGGCCTCGTTCGGCGCGTCCTTGATCTTCACCACCCGCTCGCGCAGGCCATGTCTGGCGAGGTCGAGCACCCGGTAATGGCAGTAGGGATTGTTGCCCCGCTTGCCCAGCAGAGACTCGGAGGTCCAGGTGCAGCCGGCGCGGCAGATGTCGGCATAATAGCAGGTGCGGCAATAGCCCCACAACTCGTCCACCG
This sequence comes from Azospirillum oryzae, assembly GCF_008364795.1. Classification (GTDB taxonomy): domain Bacteria; phylum Pseudomonadota; class Alphaproteobacteria; order Azospirillales; family Azospirillaceae; genus Azospirillum; species Azospirillum oryzae. The sequence continues at coordinate 117,991 of NZ_VTTM01000004.1, forward strand.
ACCGCAGCCGGCCGAACCGCATCCGGTCGGCATGGCGCCAGATGTCCTCCACGCTCATCTCGCGGATGTTGCCGGCGGCATAGAGGGAGGTCGCCAGCGACGGGCAGCCCTTCAGGGTGCCGTCCGCTTCGATGCCGATGCCGATCTGCCCGGCGGCGCAGCCGGACCAATGCATCCGGTCGTCGCCCAGGCCGCGCCAGATATGCTCGTAGGGGCCGTAATAGCCGACATTGTTGCCGACCACCATCAGCAGCCCGCGGTCCAGCCCCTCGCGGTAGAGGCGGGCCAGCAGCGGCATGACGTCGAGAAGGCGGTGCGGCTGCAGCAGCAGGTCCGGATTGTCGACGGCGTTGCCCATCGCGACGGTGAACTGGATCTGCCAGTGGGTGGCCCCGGCTTCGATGATCCGGTTCATCAGCTCCGGCAGATGGTCGGGGGTTTCGGGTCCGATCTGGGTGTTGACCGACACCGCCAGCCCGCGCTCCTTGGCGCGGCGCAGGGCGCTCATCGCCTGATCGTAGGAGCCGGGAACGCCGCGCACCCGGTCGTGCAGGTCGGGCAGCCCGTCGATCGAGACGCCGATGGCCTGGAGCCCGGCCTCCACCGCTTCGTCCAGCCGGCGGTCGGTCAGATTGCGGCCGCCGGTCTGCACGGCGGTCCTGATGCCGTGGCTGCGGCAGCGCCGGATGATCTCCACCCAGTCCTTGCGCAGATAGGCCTCGCCGCCGATCAGCGAAATCTCGCGGGTGCCGAGTGCGGCCAAACGGTCGACGAGGTCCAGCGCCTCCTCGGTGCTCAGCTCGTCCGGCCGCGGCCGGCCGGCGCGCGACCCGCAATGCTGGCATTTCAGGTTGCAGGCGAGCGTGGTTTCCCAGACCACCAGGACCGGCACCAGCTTGCGGAAATCGTCTTCGTCGCAATAGCGCGCCGGAACGGATGCCGGCTGATCCGGGGGCTGATCCGGGGAGCGGGCCGAAAGGTCGGGGCTGGGAAGCGGCTGGTCCATGGTTCCGGAATCTTCCTCGCAATGGCATTGGCTCTGAATATCGGCGTCTCCCTATATCGGCGGCGCGGCAGCGCCGGGGTGCGGGCGGCATGGACGCCGCACCCCGGCCGCAGCACGCCGGCCGAAGCCGATCAGCCGTTCCTCTCGGCCTTGGCGATCTCGACCTTCAGGAGCTGCAGCAGCCCCGGAATGTCGCCGTAGGTGGCGAGATGCTGCTCGGCCTCGGCCGCGACCTGCTTCATCGTCGCCAGATCGCCGCCGGCGATGGCTTCGGTCATGGTGGCCATGTACATCGGACGGAAAGGGGCAAGGGTCGAGTCGGTCATCTGTCGGTTCCTCAGCTTTGAATGGCGGGAATGTTGGAAACGGTCGATCGGGAAGCGGTCGATCGGGAATCAGGGGGCGGGGCAGGCCCGACCGGATCAGGTACCGGCTTCGGCCTTGGCGATCTCGACCTTCAGCAGGTTGAGGACGCCGGCGACGTCGCCGTGTTCGGCGAGATGCTGCTCGGCGGCGGCGGCCACCTCCTTCATCTTCGCCAGATCGCCGCTGACGATGGCGTCGGAGATCGCCACGCCGTAAGGCTTGATGGAGCGCATGGGTGCTTCGGACATGTGGAAACTGCTCCGCGGGAAAATTGGAAAAACGACTGCGTGCCCGATCAGCTTTTCGCTTCGGCTCTCGCGATCTCGATCTTCAGTGCCTGGAGCAACGTGCCGACGTCGCCATGTTCGGAGAGATGCTGCTCGGCGGCGGTGGCGGCCTCCTTCATCTTGGACAGGTCGCCGCTGGCGATCGCCTCGGTCATGGCGCCGCCGTAGAGCATGCGAATGGGAGCGGTGGACATCCGATGATCTCCTTCAAGACATGATTGGAGAAATGCGCTTTGCATGCGCAGCTTGATGCCGATGTTTGATACTGGCGAAATTCCTGAGCGAATGGACGACAGCTGAAAATCGGCAAATCGATGCGAGACCAGAGAATAGCCTTTGAAAACACAAATACTAATCTCTGCAAATTTTCATACTAACGTGTGAATAACTTACCTTGTTTTCAGAAAGTTATATCCACGCTCTGGCGGAGGTCAATTGTTAATATGTTATTTTTAATTTTGGTTTTGAAAGAATGCTTTTGTAACTGATTATTGTTTATCGCCGTATGCGACTGGTGCTCCGTCCGGCGCTGGTACGTGGGAGATCATTCACACGGGACGCAAAGAAAAAGGGACGCAGCACCATTCGGGCAGCGTCCCTGCTTCGGCGCAAGGCGGTGCCAGAGGGCCAATTTCGGCCTCGGCAATTCCCATCTTCAAGAATTGGTCAGTTCGCAGCATTGACCATGATCGACGATAGAGCGGCAGGAGGGAGGCCGGTTGCGACCGCATGGGGCGAAAATCCCGTGCGTTGAGTGTCGCAACCGGCGAAGAGTTCCCTCTTCCCAGGCAACGGCCTGCCGGCCGGCGCCCGGACCTCCTGTCGTAAAAATCGAATACGCTGGTATTTTCGCTCGCGAATATGCTGTCAGTTATATCCATCCGGCGATTCCGGTCAATACCGGAATCGTGACATTTGATTTTAAGATTGAAAGATTCTGTGACAGAAATTGTTGCCATAACAGGGTATTCACCAAGACGCCGACAGCCGCGTGGTCGCGGTATTTGTGCAAAGCAAAAAGAAAGCGCCGCGACTGCTGCCGCGGCGCCTTCATCATCCCCACCCGGTGGAGGGCGGGTCCTTGGGTGCGGGTTTTGTGGGGGCTTCAGCTCTGTGCGGTAAGCACGACGCCCAGCACCACCAGCAGGGTGCCGATGACGCGGGTCAGGCTCATGGTCTCGCCCAGCAGCAGGACGCCGAGCGCCAGCGTGACCAGGAAGCCCAGACCGACGAAGGGATAGGCCATGGTGACCTCGACCTTCGCCAGCACCGCCAGCCACACCACCATGCCCAGCCCATAGCAGGCGAGCCCGGTCAGGATGTGCGGCGTGGCGACGACCGACAGGGCGATCTGCCCGGCCTCCCCCCGCGCCAGGGCGGTCGACACCGCCGGGCTCGACATGCCGATCTTCAGCGAAATCTGGGCGATGGCGGACAGGGTGACGCTCAGTAGGATCAATCCGACGACGGCGATGGGCATGGGGACTCCCGGATGAGGGCGGAAGGAGAATCGGGCCGGCGGCTCAGGTCCGGCCGAAGAGGAGGGCGACGCCGCAGACCGCGCCGATGGCAAGGCTCCATTTGTCGCGGGCGGCGAACACCACCGGATCGTCATGCATCAGTCCGCGGTGGGTCTGCAGCCACACCCGCCCGATCCAGAAGAGCAGCAGCGGGCAGATGATCCACAGCGCCTGCGGCTGCTCATAGACGCGCCCGACCTCCGGGCTGTTGATGTAGAGCGCCATCACCAGCACCGAGAGGAAGCCGGCCGACACGCCGATGGATTGCAGGACCGGCATGTCGGCGGTCACATAGCCGCGCCCCTCCGCCTGCTCCAGCCCGAGCTTCATCATGCTGTCCATCTCCGAATAGCGCTTCACCATCGCCAGGCTGAGGAACAGGAACATGGAGAAGGCCAGCAGCCAGAAGGACGGGACGATGGCCGTCGCCGTGGCGCCGCCCAGCACGCGCAGCGAATAGAGCCCGGCCAGCAGCATCACATCCCAGATCACCCGGTTCTTGGCGAACAGGTTGTAGAACAGCGACGACGCGGCGTAGGTCGCCAGTGCCGCCAGGAACAGCGGCGGCAGAGCCACCAGCGACAGGACGAGGCTCGCCAGCAGCAGGCCGGGGATCAGCGACAGGCCGAGGTCGAGCGGCAGGTCGCCGGCGGCGAAGGGACGGCGGCGCTTGCGCGGGTGGCGCCGGTCGGCCGGCAGGTCGAGCAGGTCGTTCAGCACATAGATACTCGACGCGCACAGCCCGAAGGCGAGGAAGGCGGTCGCGGCCTGCAGGGTCGGGCCGACCTCGCCCAGCTTCTGGCCGGCCAGCAACGGCACGAAGACCAGCAGGTTCTTCAGCCACTGGTGCAGGCGCAGCGCCTTGAAGATCAGTAGCAGGCGCGGCCGGCGCGGGGTCGTGATGGTCTCCAGCGGGCAGAGGGAGGCGGCATGGCGCAGCACGGCGGCCGGCGCATCCACCGCGATGCCGCGGCGGGCGCCGCGCCAGATCGCATAATCGGCCTCGTCGTTGCCCATGTAATCGAACACGCCGGACGGCACCTGCGCGCGGATCGCCTCGTACTTGCGCTCGCTCTTCAGGTTCACGCCGTCGTTGCTGGCGAGCACCTGATCGAACAGGCCGAGATGGCGGGCGATGGCGTCGGCATAGCGGTGGTGGGCTGCGGTGGCCAGCACCAGCCGGCGCCCATGCCTGCGCTCGGCCTCCAGCCGTTCCAGGACGGCGGGGTTGTAGACGAGGCCGGCCGGGTCGATGTCGACGCGCCGGGCCAGTTCCGCCTTCAGCCGCGCCTTGCCGCCGGCCAGCCAGACCGGCACGAGCAGCGCCGCCCAGGGCCGGGCCTTGATCAGGCCGAACAGAGATTCGTAGAGAAGGTCGGTCTTCAGCAGCGTGCCGTCGAGATCGACGAACAGCGGCGGCTCCTCCGCGGCGGGCGGCGGGACCGGCGTTTCGGCCGCGGCGGCGCGGGGAAGCACGACGGTGGTCGCGGTCAGGCCGGGAGCAGCCGCTGAAGAGCCGCGATGGCTGCGGTCGCCCGCTTCCGCCCCGCCCCAGACCAGAGTGGCGCGGTCGTGCCGGCCGGCCAGGACGACCGTCAGCCCCAGCAGCATCAGAGTGGCGAAGAACAGGTAGGATTGCAGGACGTTCAGCGGCGTGTCGGCCAGCGCGTTGACCGGCCAGAACAGCAGGTTGCCGGCCAGGAAATAGGCAGCGGCCAGCAGCGCCGCCGCCCCGGCCGGACGCCGCAGGCCGGGCTCCAGCAGAAGCAGGAAGGCCAGCGCGAAGGCCGGCAGCAGGATGCCGTAATGATGCACCCAGGCGACCGGCGAGCCGACGGTGAAGCAGATGCCGGCGACGACGAAGGGCAGGATCTGCTCGGCCCCCCGATCACGGCGCCGCCAGAGCAGGCCGAGGCCGACGAAGGCGAGGCCGGAGATCTGCGTCGCGATGTGGACCGCCGGATGGTAGGGGGCGAAGGCCTCCGCCGACCAGTCGAGATTGTTGCCGTTGTGCAGCAGGCGGTTGACCAGCCCGTTGACGGTCTGGTTGACGTGATAGCTCTCGCCATGGCGGCCGATGAACAGCAGCACGTCGAGGTAATCGACCATCGGCGCGAAGCCGTAGAACAGGGTCGCCAGCGCCACGCCCGGCACCACAACGGCCGCCCAGCCCGCCGCCATCCGCCAGTCGGCGCGCAGAACCGCCCAGACGAGGAACAGCGACATCTGCGGCTTCATCAGCGTCGATGCGCCGAGCAGGGCGCCACACAGGGCGCGCCGGTCCCGCAACAGGGCGATGCAGGCGAAGACGAAGGCGGCGTTCAGCCAGACCTGCACCTGCCCCAGCGAGAAGGCCTTCAGCACCGGGTAGAAGCACAGGGTCGCGACGAAGCCGAAGCCGCCGAGCAGCACCTGGGTCATCCGGTCGTCACGGGCACCCGGCACCCGCAAACGGGCGGCCATCTCCAGCACCAGGATCGCCATGCCGGCTGCGGTCGCCAGAACGAACAGCAGATTGACCCGCTCGAAGGCCACGAGGTTCAGCACCCCCAGCGCCTTCATCGCCTCCAGCGGCAACAGCGAGGTCACCGGATACTGGAACTTGATGTGCTGCTGGAAGAACACCCCTTCATAGACATTCTCGCCGGGCCGCTCGTGCAGCCAGTTGAGCGCCGCGATCATCGGGTCCCAACTGTCGACCGGAATCAGGTCCTGGTTTTCCAGCACGAACAGGTTCTGGATGTCGGTCAGGTTGCTGGCATGGCCGCCGCGATGCAGCGCCAGCCCGAGCAGCCCCGTCGTCAGCACGATGAACAACGACGCGAGGATGATGCTGCGCTGGACCCAGCCAACGCTGTGGAGGCCGGTCCGAAGGGACGGGATCGCTGGTTGCATGCTCATGCTTGGCCATCCATCGGTTGCCCATCGATTGCGTCGAGACAGTGTCCCTGTGCCGGTCGGGCCGCTCGCCTGGATTATCTTAAAAGGCAATCGAGGACCCAGCGCGGCGGCAGGGGTCGCCGTCTCCGCGAAAAACGGTTACGTGTGTTGACTATTTTCAAAGGAGATAACAAATTACAGCGACGCCGAAACGCCATGCGGCGCCCGCATCTCCTCCCTCCTCCTCTGATACCGCCGAAAATACACTGCGGCTTTGCTTTGAAAGTCTTCGATTTCGTGTTGCGGCGGCCATAGGCGGATTAACGCCGGCTTTGAAATTTCCGGCTGTGCCGACACGGCCGGTCGGCGCGGTCGTGGCATGGAACGACGGCCGGCGATCGATCGGGGTGGGGCTGCGGGCCGGTCGGAGTAGGACGGGCGGCGATTAACGCCACACGGCAGGATTTCCTGGCCGAACTTGCGAAATTCCGTGGCGGATCGGCGCACGAACGGGGTGCCGGCCGGCGCGATCCGCTAAGCGCCGGTCATGTGCCGGACGGCCGGACCCAGCGCAGGAACAGGGAACCAAATACGTAAAAGGGGCGGCCGACGGATGTCTCCGCGGGCCGCCCCTTTGTTCGTCAACCTAAGACTTCAGACGTTCAACAGCAGGTTTTCCCGTTCCCACGAGCTGATGACGCGGTTGTAGGCCTCATACTCCGCCTCCTTCACGCAAGCGACGGCGTCGATGAAACGTTCGCCGAGGATTTCCTTCAGCGGCTTGCAGGCGTTGAACTTGGTCAGTGCTTCCGACTGGTGGCGCGGCAGGGTGAAGGCGAGGCGGTAGGCGGAGCCCTTGATCGGGTCGTTGGGCTCCAACCCCTGAATCATGCCGATATAGCCGCAGGCCAGCGACGCCGCGATGGCGAGATAGGGGTTGGCGTCGGCGCCGGCCACCCGGTTCTCCACCCGGCGGGCGTCGGGCTGGGAGACGGGGACGCGCAGTCCGGTGGTGCGGTTGTCGCGGCCCCAATGCACGTTGATCGGCGCATCGGAGTTCGGAACCAGCCGGCGGTAGCTGTTGACGTTGGGCGCCAGCAGCGGCATCGCATAGGGCAGGTATTTCTGCAGCCCGGCGATGTGCGACATGAACAGGGCGCTGTCGGTGCCGTCGGGGTTGGCGAACAGGTTGCGGCCGCTGTCGGTGTCCACCACCGACTGGTGGATGTGCATGGCGCTGCCCGGTTCGCCCTGCATCGGCTTGGCCATGAAGGTGGCGTAGATATTGTGGCGCATCGCCGCCTCGCGCGCCGTGCGCTTGAACAGGAAGGCTTGGTCGGCCAGTTCCAGGGCGTCGCCGTGGTTGAAGTTGATCTCGATCTGGGCGGCGCCGGCCTCGTGGGTCAGCGTGTCGATGTCGATGTCCTGCTTCTCGCAGAAATCATAGACCGCCTCGAAGATCGGATCGAATTCATTGACGGCATCGATGCCGAAGGCCTGCCGCCCGCTTTCCATCCGGCCGTTGCGCCCGACCGGCGGCACCAGCGGATAGTCGGGGTCCTTGTTGACCTGGACCAGGAAGAATTCCAGCTCCGGCGCCACCAGCGGCTTCCAGCCGCGCTCCTCGTACAGCGACAGCACGCGCTTCAGGACATGGCGGGGCGAGACGTCGACCGGCTTGCCGTCGGCATAGACGCAGTCGGTGATGACCTGGGCCGTCGGCTCGTTGTACCAGGGGACGAAGCGGATCGTGCGTTCGTCCGGGATCATGTAGATGTCGGAATTCTCGTCCGAGGTGATGTCCTCGTCATCGGGGAATTCACCGGTCACGGTCTGGACGAAGATCGCCTCGGGCAGGCGCAGGCCGCGGTCGCGCAGGATGCGGAGGAACTTCTCGGCGGGGACGATCTTTCCCCGCGCGATGCCCGACATGTCGGGTACAAGGCATTCGACTTCGGTAATGCGGTTCTTCTTGATGAAGTCTTCCATAAAACCCATGGGTATGGCGGACCGCTCCGGGCGATGGGCAGCCCCCTCCGTGCTGTGAACGACAGCGACACTATGACGCCGTTCCGGCGGGCCGCGCCAGAGGGTTCCGCATGATGCTTTGGTGAAACGTCCGCCTTTCCGTTGACCTCCCCCATAGGCTGGGACTTAACTGCCGCCATGCCGAAAGCCACATACCTGAACAGCTGGTACGCGGCCTCCGCCGCGTCCCGCGTCGACCATCCCGTTCTGGAGGGCGAGGTCGCCTGCGACGTCTGCATCGTCGGCGGCGGCTACACCGGCCTGACCGCGGCGCTGGAACTGGCGGAGCGCGGCTTCGACGTCGTCCTGCTGGAGGCCGAGCGCTGCGGCTGGGGGGCGTCGGGCCGCAACGGCGGGCAGATCATCACCGGCTACAACAAGCCGATGGCGGCCATCGAGGGCTGGATCGGCAAGGAGGATGCCCGCCGCCTGTGGGAGTTCGGCGAGGAGGCCAAGGCACAGCTGGCGGAGCGGGTGGAGCGCCACGCCATCGCCTGCGACCTGACCTGGGGCTTCGCCTATGCCGCGCTTAAGCCGCGCCACATGCAGGACGTGACGGCGCTGGAACACGAAATGCGCGACGGGTACGGCTATGACCGGGTGCAGCGGCTCGACCGCGCCGGCATCCGCGCGCATGTCGGCAGCGACGCCTATATCGGCGGCCTGCTGGACGAGGGCAGCGGCCATCTGCATCCACTGAACTACGCGCTGGGCCTCGCCCGCGCCGCCGATGCCGCCGGGGTGCGCATCTTCGAGAACAGCCGCGCCCTCGCCATGGACAGCGGCGCCGCGCCCTGGGTCCGCACCGAGCGCGGCCGGGTGACGGCAAGGCACCTGATCCTGGCCGGCAACGCCTATCTCGGCGGGCTGGCCCCGGCGCTGGACCGCACCATCATGCCGGTCGCCACCTACATGATCGCCACCGAGCCACTGGGGGTAGAACGGGCGCGCGCCCTGCTGCCGACCAACATCGCGGTGTCGGACATGAAGTTTTCGCTGGACTACTTCCGCCGCTCCGCCGACCACCGGCTGCTGTTCGGCGGCGGCGTCAGCTATTCGGGGGTGGACGCACCGGGGCTGAAGCAGGCGATGCGGCTGAAGATGCTGGCGATCTATCCGGAACTGAAGGACGCCCGTGTCGAGTATTTCTGGGGCGGGCGGGTTGCCATCACCATGAACCGCATGCCGCATCTGGGCCGGCTGTCGCCGACGACGCTGTATGCCCACGGCTATTCCGGCCATGGCGTGGCGCTGGCCGGCATGGCCGGACGGCTGATGGCGGAGACGGTGAGCGGCACCGCCGGGCGGTTCGACGTGTTCGCCCGCATCCCCCACACGCCGTTCCCCGGCGGGCGGCGATTCCGCACGCCGGCGCTGGTCCTCGCAATGATGTGGTTCCGTCTGCGCGATCTGCTGTAGGCTGCGCAAGCAATCGACAGCCCCCTCCTCCGGCCTTTGAGTCCCCTCCCCGCCCATGACCGACACCTCCAGCAGCGACGAGACCACCCCTTCCTCGGAAGCCGTCCCGGAGAGGGATTCCGGCCCGGACTCCGGCGTCGCCGAAAAGGCCGCGCAGGAGAATGTTCTGGTCCAGCCGATGCGGGACACGCATTTCGATTTCCAGCACAAGGTCTTCAGCCTGCCCGGCGCCTTCTTCTGCCAGGAGCCGAACAGCAAGGAGCCGGTGCTGAACATCCTGCTGGGCGACCTGAAGGCGGCTCTCGCCTTCCCCACCCTGATGGAGTCCTTCCAGATCGAGGACGGCACCCACGACGCCCGCCTGCTGGAGATCATCGAACAGGGGCTGGCCTTCGTGAAGCAGATCCGGCCGGGCGAGGAAATTCCGGGCGAACTGCTGGACGGCCGCGCCTCCTGGTCGGTGGAGGACAGGCACCGCATCACCGCCAAAGGGCGGCTGACCATGCAGATCGTCTCCTCCTTCACCGGAAACGAGATCATCGTTTCCGACCAGTCGCAACTGGAACAGCTGTTGGATGATCCGCAGACTCACGAGAAGATGAAGGCCGCCTTCGCCAAGATCGCCGAGCGGCTGAAGCTGACCAACAACGCCGAACAGTATCTGACCGACCGCATCGACGATCTGGCGCAGGAACTGTCCTACATCGAGGCGCTGCGCGACCGCTTCAGGCACATCCGCCGCATCGATCAGGCGATGGCGAAGCTGGTCACCATCTATCGCACCGACCGGACCTTCTGCAGCGAGCTGAACCGTATGCAGGGGCTGATCCGCAAGCCGCTGCGCGAATACGACATGATCTTCGATCAGGCCGACGCCCAGACCGGCGACATCGTCGGCGCGCTGCGCAACTTCCACCCCACCATCCAGTTCATCCGCAAGATCCGCGACGACCTGCGCGCCAAGCTGCTGGAATGGGAGGAACTGCTGCAGGGCTGGGACGAGGTCACGATGGAGCGCTCGCCGAAGGTGGAGGCGTTGCAGAAGCAGACCTACCGGTTCCTGGCAAGCCGCTACATCGAAACGACGGTGTGGAAGCGGGGCGGATAGGCGCGGGGAGATAAACGAAAAGGGCGCCACCAACCGGCGACGCCCCCTTCGATCACTTCGGATAAGCGCTTTATCCGCGACCCTTACCAGCTCTTCGCGCGGGCCGCCGGCTTGCCGTTGCCGTGGGCTTCACGACGGGCATGGCCATGGTCCGGACGGGCGTCGCCGCGGTGGTTGTCGTTGCGGGCATAGTCCGGACGCGGGCCGCGCGGGGCGTGCGGACCCTTGGACTCGCCGTTGCGGTGCCACGGCTTGCCGGCGCCGCCACCCGGACGGCCGTTGCGGGCCGGCGGACGGCCGGCGCCACCGGTGGTGAAGGGGCGCGTCGGCTCCAGGCCGGGCACCACATGCACCTCGAGCGTCGCCTTCGTGTAGCGCTCGATGCGGACCAGGGTCTCGCGGTCGGCGCGGGCGGCGAAGGAGATCGCAACGCCCGAGGCGCCGGCGCGGCCGGTGCGGCCGATGCGGTGGACATAGTCCTCCGCCGAACGCGGCAGGTCGAAGTTGATGACGTGGGTGATGTCGCGCACGTCGATGCCGCGGGCGGCGACGTCGGTGGCGACCAGCAGGCGGACCTGACCGGTGCGCAGACGCTGCAGCGTGCGGTTGCGCTTGGTCTGGTCCATGTCGCCGTGCAGGGCGGCGGCGGCATGTCCGGCGGCGCTCAGCTCCTCGGCCAGCGTGTCGGCATCACGCTTGGTGGCGGCGAAGATGATCGCCTTGCCGACCTCTTCCTGGGCGGCGAAATGCTGCAGCAGGCGGCGCTTGTGGTCCAGATCGTCGGCATGGTGCAGACGCTGTTCCACGTTGATCGCGGTCGCCTGGCTCTCGACGGCCACGCGCTCCGGGTTGCGCAGCAGGTTGCCGGCCAGATGGGCCATGCGGCGATCCAGCGTGGCGGTGAACAGCAGGGTCTGGCGCGTCGGCGGGCAGCACTTGGCGATGGTCTCGACATCGTCGAGGAAGCCCATGTCCAGCATGCGGTCGGCCTCGTCGAGGATCAGCACCTCGACCTCGTCCAGCGCGATGCGGCGGCGGGCGACATGGTCCAGCAGACGGCCCGGGGTGGCGACGAGAACGTCGACCGGGCGCGACAGCAGGCGCAGCTGCTCGCGGTAGGGCATGCCGCCGACCACGTCCACGATGTTCAGCTTCATGAACTTCGCGTATTTGCGGGCGGCGTCGGTGACCTGCTTGGCCAGCTCGCGGGTCGGGGCCAGAACCAGCACGCGCGGGGTGGCGGCGCCGTTCAGCGGCAGCTCGGCGGTGCGGGTCAGCGCCGGCAGCATGAAGGCGGCGGTCTTGCCGGTGCCGGTCTCGGCGGTGGCGAGGATGTCGCGGCCCTGGAGAGCCGGCGGAATGGCCGCGAGCTGGACCGGGGTGGGAACGGTGTATTCGAACGCCTCGAGGGCTTTCAGGACGAGCGGGTGCAGGCCGAGTTCGGAAAACGTCAAGTCGTAACAACCTTCTCAAAGCAACACGGCACGGCCCCGCGCGCCCCGATGGCGGGCGTGGGACATACCGGCGGACTCGCCGGGAGGAGGTCGATAGAGGGAGAGGCGTCTATCCGATGCAGCGGCCAGAGCGTCCCTAGAACCCTGGGACGTTTGCCCCCGAAGGAGCTGCCGTTGCGCAATCACAGCGCGTCTCGCTCAAGAGACGCGCGAGCCTCCAGCGATCAAGACGCCCTACATATGCTATTGCGCCGCACAAGACAAGGGGGATCGCCGAACGAGCCCCGCGTGCGTCACTTGACGACCATGCGTTCGATGTAGATGTCGCGGATCAGACCGGTCCCCGCCTCGCGGTTGACGGCGTCCCTGATGCGCGCCTTCAGGAAGGTTGCCGAGCCGGGGCCGGTCAGGATTTCGCTGTCGGTTTGGCCGACGGTCTGGAACAGGCGGTCGGCGATGCGGTCCTGGTAACGCAGCACGCGGTCGGCGGTCACCTTCGGCGCCAGCACCAGCGAGACCTGCATCTCCACCGCCCGCGACCCGCCCAGCGGCACCTCCATCGCCGGCAGCTGCGCCAGATGCGGTTTCGGCCCCATCCGCGCCTCGATCCGCCGCTGTTCCAGAATGCGGTCCACCGCGATTCCGCCGCCATAGGCCAGCCCGGCCAGGGTCAGCAGCGAAATCAGGACGATGATCAGCAGCCGGGTCGGGTGTGCCGGCTCCGGCTGTGGGGCATGGTGCGGCACCAGCGCGTCGCGCAGCGGGTCGGGAGGCGGGGTCGGGAACGGCGTTCCGTGCAGCGTGCGATGCGTGGCCATGGACGGCCTCCTCCGGAGCGGCGGGGGCATCAGGAAGCCTAGCGCGGTGGGGGTTAAGATTCGGTGGAGGGGGCATGAGTGAACACCTTGCGCACTCCTCACCGCACGCAGTCCGCCAGCCCGTCCCGCCGCACCACCGCCATCCGCCGCTCGATCACTCCCGCCCGGCGGGCGACATAGGAACCGGGCCGGGTGGGCGACCAGTTGCGCGGGTTGGGCAGCACCACGGCCAGCAGCGCCGCCTCGCGCCGGGTCAGGGCCGCCGCGGATTTGTGGAAATGATGCCGCGCGGCGGCTTCGGCGCCATAGATGCCGTCGTCCCACTCCACGATGTTCAGATAGACCTCCAGGATGCGGCGCTTGCTCCACAGGCTTTCGATCAGCAGGGTGAACCACGCCTCCGCCCCCTTGCGGGTCCAGCTGCGGTCGGGCCAGAGGAAGGCGTTCTTGGCGGTCTGCTGGCTGATCGTGCTGCCGCCGCGCAGGCGCTTGCCCTCTTCATTGTCCTCGAATGCGTCTTCGATGGCCGCCCAGTCGAAGCCGCCATGGCCGCAAAATCCGGTGTCCTCCGACGCGATCACCGCCTCGGCCAGAGCCGGCGAGATGCGCTCCAGCGGTTCCCAGTCGCGCGACAGGCCGGACCCGCCCAGTGCCCGGATCAGCATCAGCGGCGTGGCCGGCGGCGGCACGATCCGATAGAGCGCCGCCCATAGAATGGTGAAGGCCGTCAGCCCCGCCGCCCCGATCAGCGCCCAGCGCAGCAGTTTCCGCATAAGGTCCCGTCTCCGCCTGGCTCCCCGGACTTCCCTGAATGGGGGTGAAGCGGCGGGCCGTCAACATCCGGCACTCGCTTTGCGGCCCACCGCCGCCATATAGTGCCGCCGATGGACCTGACCGCCGACCCCACCCCGCTCCACAGCCTTGACGATGCGCCCGCCATGGTGGCCGGCGCGCGCCGCGTCGTGTCGCTGACGCTCGACGGCGAGGTGGAGGAGCTGTCGCTGGCCGCTGCCGCATCGAAGGTGCGCCGCCAGCCGCCGCTGGTCTGCCATGCCCGCGCCTTCGCCCGCCGGCTGGGGATCGACGGTTTCCCGGCCTTCGACGTGCTGGAGCTGTTCGCCTTCGTCCACCCCGCCCGCTTCTGCGTCCCCACCCCGCGCGGCATCGCCGAGGCACTCGACCTGCCCACCCCCGACGGCCATGAGGCGGAGGCGCTGGCCCTGCAGCGCGCCGTGCGCCGCCTGCTGGGCGATCTCGGCGCCGCCGGACGCGAGGAGTCCTCCGACCCCGTCGCCTTCGCCTGGGAGATGGGGCGCGCCGGCTGGCCCTGGGCGCCAGCCGTGCTGGCCGCGCTCGGCAAGCCCGACGGACCGGAGAAGGGTGCCGCCCGTTCCGGCCTGCGCGTCTGGACCCGCATCAAGGAGTGGGAGGAGGGAGCACCCCCGCCGCCGCCCGCCCAGAATCCGGTCGATCCGGAGGAGGCGCGCCGCCGCCTCGCCGCCATGCTGTCCGCCAATGTGCCGGGCAAGGTAGCGGAGCCGCGGCCGCAGCAGGCCGATTACTCCAGCGCGGTGTCGGCGGCCTTCGCCCCGCGCCAGCTTCCCGACACCCCGAACGTCGTGCTGGCGGAGGCCGGGACTGGCGTCGGCAAGACGCTGGGCTATCTGGCGCCGGCCACGGTGTGGGCGGAGAAGAATGGCGGGACGGTGTGGATTTCCACCTATACCCGCAATCTCCAGCACCAGATCGACGCGGAACTGGACAGGCTCTATGCCGACCCGGCGACCAAGGCGCGCAAGGTGGTGCTGCGCAAGGGGCGGGAGAACTATCTGTGCCTGCTGAACCTGGAAGAGGCGGTGCGCGCCATGCCCTTCCAGCCTCACAACGCCATCGGCGTCGGGCTGATGGCGCGCTGGGCGGCGGCGACGCGGGACGGCGACATGACCGGCGGCGACTTCCCCGGCTGGCTGGTCGACATCGCCGGGCGCGGGCCGACCATGGGGCTGGCCGACCGCCGCGGCGAGTGCATCTATTCCGCCTGCGACCATTACGCCCGCTGCTACGTCGAGAAGAGCATTCGCAGGGCGCGGCGCGCCGACATCGTCATCGCCAACCACGCTCTGGTGATGGTGCAGGCGGCGCTCGGCGGCGGCGAGGAGCCGACGCTGCCCAGCCGCTATGTCTTCGACGAGGGGCACCATGTCTTCGACGCCGCCGACAGCGCCTTCGCCGGCCACCTGACCTGCCGCGAGACACAGGAGCTGCGGCGCTGGCTGCTGGGTGCCGAGGAGACCGGCCGCAGCCGCGCCCGCGGCCTGAAGCGCCGGCTGGAGGACATCGTCGCCGGCGACGAGGAGGCCCTGCGCCACCTCGACGACATCCTGATGGGCGCCCGCGTCCTGCCCGCCGACGGCTGGTCTGCGCGTCTGGCCGCCGACAACCCGCAGGGGCCGACCGAACGCTTCCTGCTGCTGGCCCGCCAGCAGGTCTATGCCCGCACCGCCGGCCAGGGCGGCCCCTACAGCCTGGAGGCCGACAAGGCCTATCCGGTGGATGGGCTGCTGGAGTCCGCGGCGGAGTTGGAGCAGGCGCTGGTCCGCCTGTCCGAACCGGTTGAGGCGCTGGCCCGCCGGCTGGCGCAACGGCTGGAGGACGAGAGCGCCGAGCTGGACTCCGACCAGCGCCGCCGCATCGACGCGCTGTCGCGCAGCCTGCACCGCCGCGGCACCCTGACGGTTGAGGCGTGGCGCGCCATGCTGCGCACCCTGCCGACCGAAACGCCCTCCCATTTCGTCGACTGGTTCGCCGTGGAGCGGATCGACGGGCGCGACGTCGATGTCGGGCTGTACCGCCACTGGGTCGATCCGACGGTTCCCTTCGCCGAGGCGCTGGCCGGCCCCGCCCATGGGCTGGTGGTGACCAGCGCCACGCTGACCGACGGCACCGGCGATGTCGGGCAGGACTGGCGCGCGGCGGAAGACCGCTGCGGCGCCAGCCACCTGCCGGCCCCGGCGATCCGGGCGCAAGTCCCCTCCCCCTTCGACTACCCGAACCGCACCCGCGTCTTCGTGGTCAACGACGTGCGCAAGGACGATCTGGGACAGGTCTCGGCGGCCTACAAGTCGCTGTTCCTGGCGGCGGGCGGCGGCGGGCTCGGCCTGTTCACCGCGATCAGCCGCCTGCGGGCGGTGCGCGACCGCATCGCCGAGCCGCTGGATCAGGTCGGAATCCCGCTCTACGCCCAGCATGTCGATCCGCTCGACGTGTCCACCCTGATCGACATCTTCCGCAACGAGGAGCACGCCTGCCTGCTCGGTACCGACGCGGTGCGCGATGGCGTGGATGTGCCCGGCCGCTCGCTTCGCCTGATCGTCTTCGACCGCGTGCCCTGGCCGCGTCCGGACATCTTGCACCGTGCCCGGCGCGAGGCCTTCGGCCGCCGCCGCTACGAGGACATGATCACCCGGCTGCGCCTGAAACAGGCCTTCGGCCGGCTGGTCCGCCGGGCCGACGACACCGGTGTGTTCGTGCTGCTCGACCCGATGATGCCGAGCCGGCTGGCCGGCGCCTTTCCGGAGGGGGTGGAGATGCGCCGGGTCGGGCTGAAACAGGCGGTGGAGGAGACGGCGGAGTTCCTGCGGGGGTGGTGAGCCTTCCTCACCCCCCAGGCGCATAAACCGCCAGCAGCGCCGACAGCGTCACCACGCTCAGCACCGTGGACACCAGGATCGCCGACGAGGTGCGTTCCACATAGGTCTGGTACTGGCTCGCCACCACGAAGGTGAGCGCGCCGGTCGGCAAGGCCGCCAGGATCACCGCGCTACCGGTCCAGAAGGGGTCCATCGGGAACAGGGTCTGCGTCAGCATCCAGGCCAGCGCCGGATGGACCAGCAGCTTCAGCGCACTGATCCATCCCGCCTCCGCCAGCCCGGCGGTCAGCCGTTGCGAGGCCAGGAACAGGCCGATGGCGAACAGCGCGCAGGGGCCGGCGGGGGAGCCCATCAGTTCGCAGAAGGTGGCGATCGGCTTGGGCACCGCCACGCCGGGCAGCAGCGCCGACCAGGCGAGGCCGGCGGCGGTGGACAGGATCAGCGGGTTCTTCGCCAGCGCCCGGCCGACGTCGCGCAGGGCCTTGCCCAGCCCGCTGCCATGGCTGTTGGCGAACTCCATCCAGATCACGGCGATACCGACCATGATGGCGCTCATGATCACGGTCGCCAGGATGGTGGGGGCAAGGTGGTCCGGGCCGAAGGCGGCCAGGAACAGCGGGATACCCATGTAGCCGGTGTTGGAGAAGGCCGAATTCAGCCCCTGCATGCACTGGATCTGCGTGCGTTCCCGGTACAGCAGCCGGCCGATGAGCGCACCCAGCGCATAGACCAGCAGCATCGACCCCAGGAAGGCGCCAATGAAGGGACCGTTGAAGATTTCCGGGATCGACCGCCGCGCCGTGCCCAGGAACAGCACCGGCGGCAGCGCCATCCAATAGACGAACTTGTTCAGCGCCTCCGACGAGGCGGCACCGAGCAGCTTCGACTTCCCGGACAGGAAGCCGGCCAGAATGATGGCGAATACGGGAAATGCGACATTGAGGACGACGTTCATGGTGCGCGACAATAGGCAACGCCAACCGTCGCGTCGAGAAGCCGAACCCTCCACTTCCGGCATGGCACCCTTGACGCCGCGCAGGCGGCGTTCGAGATTGCCGACCCGACTTGCGACCACTCCCCAGGGGAGACCGCCTCATGAGAAAGCCGACCGACGCCATGATCGACCACCACAGCGCGCTCATCTACGTCATGGTCCTGGTGTCCGCCTGCGACGGCGACATGACCGACCCTGAACTGGAAGCCATCGGCGAGAATGTGCGCTACCTGCCGATCTTCAAGGATTACAGCGGCGATCAGGTGATGGCCGCGACGCGCGAATGCACCGCCATGCTGTCCGACAACGACGGGCTGGACACGGTGCTGACCATCGTCGAGCAGGCGCTGCCGTCGAAGCTGCGCGAGACCGCCTATGCGGTGGCCTGCGACATCGCCGCCGCCGATCCCAAGGCCTCGCAGGAGGAGTTGCGGATGCTGGAACTGATCCGCCACCGGCTGGGTGTCGACCGGCTGTGCGCCGCCGCCATCGAACGCGGCGCCCGCGCCCGCCACATGCGCCTGTGACCGTCTTCCAATCTTTTCCGAAAGCTCCGACATGACCGAAGAGACCCTCCGCCCCGACCTCGCCGGCCAGCGCGTCGGCTTCATCGGGCTCGGCCTGATGGGCAAGCCGATGGCCCGTGCGCTCGCCCGTGCCGGCGCGGAGTTGGTGGTGACCAGCCGCAGTCCCGGCCCGGTCGCCGAGATGGCGGCGGAAGGCATGATCGCCGCCACCGGCCCCGCCGCCGTCGCCGGGCAGGCCGGGACCATCGTCCTGATGCTGACCGACACCGCGGCCGTGCAAACGGTGGCCGAGGCGCTGCTGCCGGTCCTGCGCCCCGGCCATCTGGTGATCGACATGGGCACCACCGCCGTCGCCGCCACCCGCGCGTTGGCGGAACGTGTCGCCGCCGCCGGGGCCGAATGGCTGGACGCCCCGGTCTCCGGCGGCACGGTGGCGGCGGAGGGGGCAATCCTGACCATCATGGCCGGCGGGTCGGAGACCGCCTTCGCCCGCGCCCTGCCGGTGCTGCAGGCGATGGGCCGCCGCATCACCCATGTCGGGGCCAGCGGCGCCGGCCAGATCGCCAAGTCCGCCAATCAGGTCATCGTCGCCCTGACCATCGGCGCGGTGGCGGAGGCGCTGGCGCTCGCCAAGGCGGCCGGCGCCGATCCGGCCAAGGTGCGCGACGCCATCCGCGGCGGCTTCGCCGAATCCCGCATCCTAGACCTGCATGGCGGCCGTATGGTCAGCGGCGACTTCACCCCCGGCGGCCGCGTCACCACCCAGGTCAAGGACCTGCGGCAGGCGGAGGAGCTGGCTCAGCAGTCCGGCATCGACCTGCCGACTCTCGGCCTGTCGCTGGAGCTGTTCGAGATGCTGGTCGAACAGGGCGACGGCGGGCTGGACCATTCCGCCCTCTACCGCCTGTTCGCGCGCTGAAGGGTCAGCCCGCCAAAAGGAGCGCCCCCGAACCCTACCATCGTTGTATGCGGCAACGTCCCCTATTGCCTAAAGCAATATTTCCGATGCATACCCGCTGAAAATGTTGCAGTTATGCGACAGCGGGAGTGGGGAATGGCAATGTCGTTGCGCACGATTCTGGTGGGGGTTCTGGCGGCGCTCGGCCTGATGCTGGGCTTCGAGGCGTTCACCGGCATCACCACGCTGGAGACCGCCAACGAACGGATGAAGTCGGTCTATGAGGACCGGGTGGTGCCGCTGCGCGACCTGAAGATCGTTTCCGACGCCTATGCGGTGATGATCGTCGACAGTTCCCACAAGGTCCGCGGCGGGGCCATGCCCTGGACCGACGGCGCCGCCTCCGTGCGCAAGGCCATGGCGACGGTGCGGGAGCGCTGGCAGGCCTACACCTCCACCTCGCTGACGGCGGAGGAATCCCGGATGGTGGCGGAAACGCGGGCGGCGATGGAGCGGGCCGACACCGGCGTCGCCACGCTGCTGCGCATCCTCGACAAGCAGGACAAGGCGGGGCTGGACACGTTCGTCGCCCGCGACCTCTATCCGACCATCGACCCGGTGACTGAGCATGTCAGCGGCCTGATCGACCTGCAGGTCCGCGTCGCCGGCAACGAGTTCGCCGACTCCCAGAACTCCTACGAGGACGAGCGCCGCAATTCCTGGCTGCTGGTCGGCGCGGCGGCACTGCTGCTGGCGGCGGGGATCGCCATCGTCCTCAGCCGGGTGATCTCGCCGGTGACGGCGATGACCGCCGCCATGGCCCGGCTGGCCGGCGGCGACGTGACGGTGACGGTCCCCGCCACCGACCGCGGCGACGAGATCGGCCGGATGGCCCGCGCCGTCGCCGTGTTCAAGGACAACGCCATCGAAAAGCAGCGGATCGAGGCCGAGCAGGAGCGGCTGAAGCAGGGCATGGAGGCCGAACGCCGCCGGATGATGGCCGAACTGGCCGACCGGTTCGAACAGGCGGTGCGGGGCGTGGTCACCCAGGTCGGCGGTGCCGCCGGACAGCTGACCGCCAGCGCGCGCTCCCTGTCGTCCCTGGCGGAGCAGAGCCGGTCGCAGGCCGCGGCGGTCGCGGGCGCCAGCGAACAGACCTCCGCCAACGTGCAGACCGTCGCCGCCTCGGCAGAGGAAATGGCCGCCTCCATCGGCGAGATCACCCGGCAGGTCGGCGAGACGGCCGACGTCGCCCGCCGCGCCGCCGAACGGGCCGGCAGCACCGACGCCACCATCCGCCAACTGGCCGACCACGCCAAGGCGATCGGCGATGTCGTGCAGCTGATCAACGCCATCGCCGCCCAGACCAACCTGCTGGCGCTGAACGCCACCATCGAGGCGGCACGGGCCGGAGAGGCCGGCAAGGGCTTTGCGGTGGTCGCCGGGGAGGTGAAGAATCTCGCCAACCAGACCGCCAAGGCGACCGAGGAGATCGCCAGCCAGATCGGCACCATGCAGAGCGTGACCGGCGAAGCGGTGGACGCCATCGCCGAGATCGGCCGGACAATCGACGACATCAACCGCATCGCAGCAGCCGTCGCCGCCGCCATCGACCAGCAGGACGCCGCCGCGCGCGAGATCGCCCGCAACGTCCAGCAGGCCGCCGTGGGAACGGAGGAGATTTCCTCCAACATCGTGGTGGTGCGTCAGGCCGCCGACGATACCGGCACCGCGGCCCATGACGTGCTGGGCGCGGCGCAGACGCTGTCGGCCGACGCCGACCGGCTTTCGGCGGAGGTGGAGCGCTTCATCGGACAGGTGCGCAGCGCCTGATCGGCCGCCCCATTTCCATTCCCGTTCCCCTTCCTATTCCCTTCCGTTGCGGCAAAGCTCCGCTTTCCGCAAGTTTCTTGTCAAAACGGTTGAGGATATACGTCGCATCGTCCATTCTCCCGGCTTTCCACAGGGCGGCAAAACACTGCCGATCCCCATGTCTTTACAGGTCAGGCGGCGATGACGGGCGAGCGCATCTATCTCTACGACACCACGCTGCGCGATGGAGCGCAGACCCAGGATGTGGATTTCTCGGTCGCCGACAAGATCGCGATTGCCAAGGACCTCGACCGGCTGGGCATCGACTATGTCGAAGGCGGCTGGCCGGGCGCCAACCCGACCGACGACCAGTTCTTCGCCGAGGCGCCGGAGCTGACCCGCGCCACCTTCACCGCTTTCGGCATGACCCGCCGCCCAGGCCGCAGCGCCGCCAACGACCCGCAGCTGACGGCGCTGGCGCAGTCGCGCGCCAAGGCGGTCTGCATGGTCGGCAAGACCTGGGATTTCCATGTCGACGTCGCGCTGAACATCCCGCGCGAGGAAAATCTCGACCTGATCCGCGACAGCATCGCCGCCCTCCATGCCGCCAAGGGCGAGGCACTGTTCGACGCGGAGCATTTCTTCGACGGCTACAAGCGCAACCCGGCCTATGCGGTGTCCTGCATCAAGGCGGCCTTTGACGCCGGGGCGCGCTGGATCGTGCTGTGCGACACCAACGGCGGCACCCTGCCGCACGAGGTCGACGCCATCGTCCGCGAGGTGGTGGAGAGGCACGGCATCCCCGGCGACAATCTCGGCATCCACTGCCACAACGACACCGAGAACGCCGTCGCCAATTCGCTGGCGGCGGTGCGGGCCGGCGCCCGCATGATCCAGGGCACCATCAACGGTCTTGGCGAGCGCTGCGGCAACGCCAACCTCGTCTCGCTGATCCCGACGCTGATGCTGAAGCTGGGCTATGAGACCGGCATCCGGCGCGAGGATCTGCATCTCCTGACCCAGTTGAGCCGCGCCTTCGACGACCGGCTGAACCGCGCCCCCAACCGCCACGCCGCTTACGTCGGCGCCAGCGCCTTCGCGCACAAGGGCGGGCTGCACGTCTCGGCGGTGGAGAAGGACCCGTCCTCCTACGAGCATGTGGCGCCGGAAGCCATTGGCAACCGCCGCCAGATCGTCATGTCGGATCAGGCCGGCCGCTCAAACCTGATCGTGCGGCTGCGCGACATCGGCATGGCGGTGGATTCCAAGGACGACCGGCTGGCCGGCCTGCTCGATCTGGTGAAGCAGCGCGACAGCGACGGCTATGCCTACGACACGGCGGAAGCCAGCTTCGAGCTGCTGGTCCGGCGCGAGCTGGGCGAGGTGCCGCACTTCTTCGAACTGCTGCGCTTCCACGTCACCGACGAGCGCCGCTACAACGCCGTCGGCAAGCTGGTGGTGGAATCCGAAGCGGTCGTGCGCGTGCGCGTCGGCGATTCCGTGCGGCTGGAGGTGGCGGACGGCAACGGCCCGGTGCATGCGCTGGACGTCGCCATGCGCAAGGCTCTGGAACCGGTCTATCCGGCACTGGCCAAGGTCAGCCTGTCCGACTACCGCGTCCGCATTCTGGCGGCCAAGGACGGCACCGGCGCCATGCCGCGCGTGCTGATCCGCAGCGCCCGCACCGACGGCAACGAATGGTCGACGCTGGGCGTGTCCACCAACATCATCGAGGCCTCGATGGAGGCGCTGGTGGACAGCTACACCTACGCCCTGATGAAGAGCGACGCCCAACCAGTGTGAGGGCCGGTGTAACGGCGGCGGGCACGCGGCACCTTCCCACCATGGCGATGTTCTGTTAGCTACAGCGGTTTCGGGGCGCTCGCATTCACGCGGGGTCGGCTCCGGTCATCAGCGCCCGTATTGCCGCGGGTCCGCTCTCGGAGGAACATCGCCATGCTCTGGCTCGCCGCCTATATCGGCAGCATTCTTGCCATCAACTACGCCTTCAGCCTGTTTCCGCACCTGGATCTGGTCTGGTCCTGCTGGGCCGGCCTGATCTTCATCCTGCGCGACATGGTGCAGGTGCGCTTCGGCCATTGGGCGCTCGCCGCCATGCTGGGCGGCACCGTGCTGTCCTATCTGCTGACCGATCCGTTCGTCGCCACCGCCAGCGTCGTCGCCTTCGCCGTGTCGGAGATCATCGACTGGGCGGTCTTCACCATCACCCGCCGCCCGTTGCGCGACCGGCTGTGGATCAGCGCCGCCCTGTCGGTGCCGGTCGATACCGCCATCTTCTTCGGCATGTTGGGCGTCTGGGAGCCAAGCGTCTGGGCCGCCAGCTTCGCGTCCAAGCTGCTGGGCGTTTCGGTGGTCTGGCTGCTGATGCGCACGCGCGACGGCCGGATGACGGTCGCGGCGTAACCAGCCTCCCTCGCCCCCTACCGCGTTCCAAGGCGGTAGGGGGCGAGGCGTCTTACGCCACCCCGCGCAATTCCTCGGCGCGGCTGAGATCGACGCTGACCAGCTGCGAGACGCCACGCTCCACCATCGTCACGCCGAACAGGCGGTCCACCCGCGCCATGGTCAGGCGGTGATGGGTGATGATGAGGAAGCGGGTGTCGCCCTGGCGCGCGATATCCTCCACCAGATCGCAGAAGCGGCCGACATTCGCCTCGTCCAGCGGGGCATCGACCTCGTCCAGCACGCAGATCGGCGCCGGGTTCGACCGGAAGACGGCGAACAGCAGCGACAGCGCGGTCAGCGCCTGCTCACCGCCCGACAACAATGAGAGCACCTGCAGCTTCTTGCCCGGCGGACTGGCGTAGATCTCCAGGCCGGCGTTCAGCGGATCCTCGGCGTTGACCAGTTCCAGATAGGCCTTGCCGCCGCCGAACAGGCGGGTGAACAGCTCCTGGAAGTCGCGGTTCACCACGTCGAAGCTGGCGATCAGACGCTCGCGCGCCTCGCGGTTCAAACTGGAGATGCCCTGGCGCAGGCGGGCGATGGCGGCGGTCAGGTCCTCGCGCTCGCCATGCAGGCCGGTGATCTGGGCTTCCAGCTCCTCCGCCTCGATCTCGGCGCGCAGATTGACCGGCCCCATGTTCTCGCGCTCGCGGGTCAGCTTGTCGAGCCGCGATTCCACCGCCGTCGCATCGGGCATCGGTTCGGCGGGGTCGAGGTCGGCGGCGGCGCGCGTGTCCTCCGGCCGGCAGTCCAGCCGTTCGGCGATGCGCTCCGTCAGGGTGCGTTCCTGCTGCTGGGCGGCCGAGACCGCGGCCTCCGCACGGGCGCGCGCTTCGCGGCCATCGGCCAGCGCCGCTTCGGCGTCGTGCAGGGCCTGCTCGGTCCCGGCCAGCCGAGCCTCGGCCTCCGCCAGCGCGTCGGCGGCTCGCTTGCGGTGGCGCTCGGCCAGGGCGATGCGGTCGAGAAGCTCCTGGCGTTCCTCCGCGATCCCGGCCGGCCGGCCGGACAGCGCGGCGATCTCGCCCTCCGCTTCTTGCGAGCGCTGACGCAACTCCGCCACACGTCCGCCGGCCCCGGCCGAGCGGGTGTCCCAGGAGGCGGTTTCCGACTGGATGGCGGCCAGACGCTGGCGTCGCGCCTGCGCCTCGCGGGTCAGGCGGTCCAACGCATTCTGCCGCTCGGCCAGAACGGCGCGGCGTTCGGCCAGTGCGGCGCGCTGGTCGTTCACCCGCTCCCGCCCTTCGCGCGGGTCGGGCAGCGACTCCAGCTGCTCCAGCGCCTCGTCCCGGCGGGCGGCCGCTTCGCGTTCGTCGGCGGCGAGCCGCTCCACCGCCTCCACCAGGGAGGCGAGGCGGGACGATGCGGCGTCGGCCTCGCGCGCCAGCTTGGCGTGGCGGTCGCGGGCGGCGTTCAGCGCGGCGAAGCCCTCACGCACGGCGTCGCGGGCACGGCGGTCGGCCTGGGCCGCCGCCTCCACCGCCAGCTTGGCGGCGTCGAGCGCTTCGTGCGCCAGTTCGACCTGTTCCTCGGCAAGCTCCAGTTCGCCGCGCAGTTCGGCCAGCCGGTTGCGCTGCTTCAAGCGGATGGCCGCGGCGGTCGGGGCGCCGGCCTGTACGGTCAACCCGTCCCAACGCCACGCTCCACCGTCGCGGCTGACCAGCACCTGCCCCGGCGCCAGGGTCGCGGCCAGCGCCACCCCGGTCCCGGCATCGGCGACCACCCCGATATGGGCGAGAGCGCGGGCGGCGGCCGGCGGTCCCTGCACATGGTTCGACAGCGGCTCGGCACCGGCCGGCAGCGGCGCCACGGCGTCATAGGCGGGCAGCATGCGCCAATGCACCGGTGCCGCCATGTCGAGCGGAGCGGTCAACGCATCGCCGAGCGCGGCGGCGAGCGCCCCCTCATAGCCGGGGGACACCGTCACCGCATCGACCAGCGGCGGAAACTGTCCACCGGCCCCGGCCTCCAGCAGTTCGGCCAACGCCCGTTCCTCGGCGCGCAGCTTGGCGCGGGCGCTATCGGCGGCGGACAGCGCATCGCGGGCGCGGGACTGCGCCGGCTCGGCCTCCGCCTTTGCCTGTTCGGCGGCCTCGGCGGCGTCGCGGGCCTGTTCCAGCCGCTGCTCGGCCAGTTCGACGGCCAGCTCGGCCTCCGACAGGTCGGCGCGGGCGGCGATCTCCGCCTCCAGGGCGGCGCGCTGGGCCTGCTGCTCGGCCAGCCGCTTGGCGAGCCCGGCGGCGCGGCTTTCCAGCTCTGCGGCCTGACGTTGGGTGGCGGCGCGGCGGGCCTCGTCGGTGGCGACCGCTTCGGTCAGGCGGGTCAGTTCGCGGTCGAGGGCATCGACCTGCTCACGCGCCTCGGCCAGAGCCTCGGCG
Source organism: Azospirillum oryzae (assembly GCF_008364795.1). Classification (GTDB taxonomy): domain Bacteria; phylum Pseudomonadota; class Alphaproteobacteria; order Azospirillales; family Azospirillaceae; genus Azospirillum; species Azospirillum oryzae. The sequence goes on from NZ_VTTM01000004.1 coordinate 143,599, forward strand.
GCGGCTTCCTCCAGCATCTCCTCGTCGGCCTGCGCCGCGATCAGGCGGTCGCGTTCGGCCACCAGCCGGGCCAGCGCCTCGCCGGCGTCGGCAGCCAGTGCCTCCTCACGGCCAAGATCGCCGGCGATCTGGCGCAGCCGGGCCTCCAGCGCGCGCTGCTGATCGGCGACGCGCTTTTCCTCGGCGTCGAGCTGTTCGCGGGCGATCACCAGCCGTTGCAGGGCGGCAGCGGCCCGCGCCTCGTCCTGCCGCTTGTCGGGCAGGCCGGCCGCGGCCTCCGTCCGGCGGGCGGTCAGCTGGTTGACGGCCAGCATGCGGTCGCGCACTTCGGCCTCGGCAGTGGCGAAGGCGGCGTGGGCGCGGGCGCGTTCCTCCTGCGCGGCGAGCCAGCGCAGGTGCCACAGCACGGCCTCCGCCTTGCGGATCTGGTCGGACAGGTTGCGGTAGCGGGCGGCCTGCCGCGCCTGCTTCTTCAGGCTCTGCAGCTGGGTATCCATCGCCCCGATCACGTCGTCGAGGCGGGTCAGGTTGGCCTCCGCCGCCTTCAGCCTCAATTCGGCCTCGTGCCGGCGGGAATGCAGGCCGGTGATGCCGGCGGCCTCCTCCAGCAAGGCGCGGCGGTCCTGCGGTTTGGCGGAGATGATCTGCGCCACCTTGCCCTGGCTGACCAGCGCCGGGGAACTGGCGCCCGAGGCATTGTCGGCGAACAGCAGCTGGACGTCGCGCGCGCGCACCAGCTTGCCGTTGATGCGGTAGTCGGATCCGGAGCCGCGCTCGATCCGGCGGGTGATCTCCAGCTCGTCATGCTCGTTGAAGCCGGCCGGCGCGGTGCGCGACCGGTTGTCGACCGCCAGCGTCACCTCGCCCAGATTGCGGGCCGGCCGGCTGGAGGTGCCGCCGAAGATGACGTCGTCCATATCGTCGCCGCGCATGCGCTTGGCCGAGGTCTCGCCCATCACCCAGCGCAACGCCTCGACCAGATTGGACTTGCCGCAGCCGTTGGGACCGACGATGCCGGTCATGCCGGGTTCGATGACCAGATCCGTGGCATCGACGAAAGACTTGAAACCCGACAGGCGGAGACGCGTGAACTGCACTGGGAAAGAACCTTTGGTGTACTGGGCTTTGATGTGCGGGCTTCGATTGATGAAGTGTCGGCTTCGAATGCCCCCACCTAACCTCCCCCGCTGGGCGGGGGAGGGACTGCCGCTGCTTTACCGAACAAGCACTTATCCCCTCCCCCGCCCAGCTCTCGCACAAAGCTTCGCTTTGTGCTGACGCGGCAGGCGGACCGTAGGTCCGCTGAGAGCGGGGGAGGGTTAGGGTGGGGGCAATTTTCAGGCGCTTACTTCAACAGCTTGTCGATCGCCTTGGAGAACTCCTCGAACGACTGGGCGCCTTCGATGCGGGCCTTGCCGTCATTCAGGATGAAGGTCGGGGTGGCCTCGACCTTGTACTGGTTCTGGCCGGTCAGGCGGCTGTTCAGGATGGCGTCGGCCAGCTCCTTGTTGGCGAGGCAGGCGTCGATGGTCTCCTGGCTCATGCCGGCCAGCTTGCCGTACTGGGCCAGCGCCTTGGCCGGGTCGGCGGCGCGGCTCCAGGTCGACTGGCTCTTGAACAGCACGTCGGTCAGCGGATAGTAGCGCTCGGCCGGGGCGCAGTGGGCCAGCATGCTGGCGCTCAACGCCGCCTGATCGAAGGGGAAGTCGCGGAAGATCAGCTTGACCTTGCCGGTGTCGATGTAGGCTTCCTTGATCTTCGGCAGGATGTCGGTGTGGAAATGGGCGCAGTGCGGGCAGGTCATCGACGAATAGTCTAGGATCGTCACCGGCGCCTTGGGGTCGCCCATGACGCGGTCGGCCATCAGCTCCGACACCGGCGGCAGGGTGGCGGCGGCCTGGGCGGCCGACGGAGCCGTCACGGCGGTGCCGAAGGCGGCGGTGAAGCCGATGGCCAGAAGGCCGGCCAGCCCGAAGTACCTGCGTCCCAAAATTTTGCGGTTCACTTTGCCCTCGTTCCTACCAGATGTTGACGTATAGACAATGAGGCCCCGGCGCGTCCAGCAGGCCGGCTAGCGCGCTGCCCGTTTCGGCCGCGCCATCAGCGAGCGGCCGAAGCGTTCCAGGGTGGCGCGCAGTTCCTCGTCCTCGATGGCCGCGGTGGTGGTGGTGATCCCGATCTCCTCGTCCATCGTCAGGGCGCGCGGGCGCACCACAGGCGACGGGGTGGACGGCAGGGCCGCGTGGATCAGCCTGATCTTCGCCACAGCGCGATAGCCGAAGAAGCTGTTGATGCGCTCGATGATCTGCGGTTCCAGATGCTGCAGTTCCAGCGCGATGGCGCCCATGGCGCGGATGTGCAGGGTCGCCTCCTCCCGCTTGCCGCGGGGGAAGCTGAGCTTGTCGGGGGCGGTGCGCAGCGACAGCTGGTGGCCGACGATGGACGGCCAGTCGGTGATCAGCGCGCCGAAGGCAAGCCCGCGCTTGCCCAGCACCTTGCCGGCGACCTCCGGAACGGATTGGCCGATGCGACGCGGTCCGGTCATGCTCTGCGATCACTCCTGTGCGGTCCCGGCTCAGGCACCGGTTCCGGGTCATGTGGGATGCCGGCACCCTAGCGCAAGCGTGGGCCGATGCCCAGCATGTGACCGGACACCGGCGCGGCTCCCTTCCCCAGACGCTTCCAACCCTCTATTTCTTCCCATCATGATTCCAGATTCCATCGAGGCCGCCCGGCGGCTGCTGTCCTGGTACGACCGCCACCGCCGCGACCTGCCCTGGCGCGCCAAGCCGGACGAGACCGCCGACCCCTACCGGGTCTGGCTGTCGGAGATCATGCTGCAGCAGACGACCGTCCCCGCCGCGGCGCCCTATTTCCGCAATTTCACCGAACGCTGGCCGACCGTGCGTGATCTGGCGGATGCGCCGCTGGACGATCTGCTGGTGGCCTGGGCCGGGCTCGGCTACTACGCGCGGGCGCGCAACCTGCACAAATGCGCCCGCGTGGTGGCGGATGACCATGCCGGGCGGTTCCCGGACAACGAGTCGGAATTGCTGGAGCTGCCGGGCATTGGCACCTACACCGCCGCCGCCATCACCGCCATCGCCTTCGGCCGCAAGGCCACCGTGGTGGACGGCAATGTCGAGCGGGTGATCGCCCGCATCTTCGCGGTGGAGGAGCCGCTGCCCAATGCCAAGCCGAGCTTACGCCGGCTGGCCGCCACCCTGACGCCGGAGTTCCGCCCAGGCGACTATGCCCAGGCGATGATGGACCTCGGCGCCACCATCTGCACCCCGCGCAAGCCGAAATGCATGCTGTGCCCGTGGGCGGAGTATTGCGAGGCGCGCGCCGCCGGCATCGCCGAAACCCTGCCGCGCAAGGCCGCCAAGGCGGAGAAGCCGACCCGGCGCGGCGTCGCCTATTGGCTGCTGAACCCCGACGGCGCCGTCCTGCTGCGCCGCCGGGCGGAGGAGGGGCTGCTGGGCGGCATGGCGGAGGTGCCCTCGACCTCCTGGGGACCGGAGCTGCCCGGCGAGGCGGCGGTGGCGGCGCAGCAGCCCCTGCCCGCCCGTTGGCGCCGGCTGCCCGGCCTGGTCCGCCATACATTCACCCATTTTCACCTGGAGCTTGAGGTGGTCGCGGCACAGGCCGGGGCCGACTGGCGGCAGGCCGACGGCACCTGGGTGCCGGTCGACCGGCTGGGCGATCATGCCCTGCCGTCCGTGATGGTGAAGGTGGTGCGCCATGCCCTTTCCAATGCGTGAGGGGGACTGGCGCAGGATGTGGAGTGCCGATAAGAATGCTGCGTGCCGTGATCGCCGTGATGGTCCTCCTGCTGGCGCTGTGCGGCGAGGCGCTGGCCGCGCCGCCCCAGAAAACGCCGGAGAAGAAGGCAGGGGTGGCGCTGGTGCTGGCGCTCGACGGCTCCGCCTCCATCACCACCGGCGATCTGGAATTCCAGCTGCAGGGCCATGCCGCCGCCTTCCGCGATCCGGCGGTGGCCGACGCGCTGGCTTCTGCCGGGACGCGGGTGACGCTGGCCGCCTATTCCGGTCCGAACAGCCTGCGGGTGCTGATCCCCTGGACGGCGTTGGACAAGCCGGAGGATGCTGGCCGCTTCGCCGACCGGATCGACGCCCTGCCCCGCGGCTTTCAGGGCGACTCGACGGCGATCGGCAGCGCGATTCTGGAGGCGGCTAAGCTGTTCGATCATGGCGGCAAGGCGGCTCGGCAGGTGATCGATCTGGTTTCCAACGGCTTTTCCAACAGCGGGATCGATCCGGCCGATGCCCGCGACCGGGTGACGAAGCGCGGAATCATCGTCAACGGCCTCGCCATCCTCGACGAATTTCCCTGGCTGGAGGAGTATTTCGACGAGAGCGTGATCGGCGGGCCGGGCAGCTTCGTGAAGAGCGCCATGGACAAGGACAGCTTCGTCGCAGCATTGCGGCAGAAGCTGATCCTTGAAATGGTGGCCTTGCCGGATCACATGCCGAACCAAAGCGCCGCCACGCCTTAGGCGGCCGATAAGAATTCGAGGAGCGGGACCAGTGGAGCGCGTCGATTTTCTGGTGGTCGGGGCCGGCATCGCCGGGGCGTCCGCCGCCTATGAGCTGGCCGCACAGGGCCGTGTGCTGGTGCTGGAGCGCGAGTCGCAGCCCGGCTATCACTCGACCGGACGGTCGGCGGCGCTCTACACCCAGACCTACGGCCCGGCGCCGATCCGCGCCCTGACGGTGGCGAGCTGGGACTTCTACATCAACCCGCCCGCCGGCTTCGCCGAACACGCGATGCTGACCCCGCGCGGCGTGATGATCATCGGGCGGGAGGACGAGATCGAACGGCTGGATGCCGAGTACGAACAGGGCCGCCGCCTGACCCCGTCGGTCGAGCGGTACGACCGCGAACAGGTTCTGGCCCGCGCCCCCTTCCTGCGTCCGGACTATGTCGCCGGCGGCGTCTGGGAGCCGGATGCCCGCGATATCGACGTGCATGCCCTGCACCAGGGCTATCTGCGCGGGCTGAAGGCGCGCGGCGGCCGGGTGGTGACGGATGCCGAGGTGCGGGCGCTCGTCCGGCAGGACGGGCTGTGGGTGGCGGAGACCGGCGCCGGCAGCTTTGCCGCACCGGTGGTGGTGAACGCCGCCGGCGCCTGGGCGGACGAGCTGGCGAAGCTGGCCGGAGTCGTCACCGTCGGTCTGGTGCCGAAGCGGCGCACCGCCATCACCTTCGATCCGGTGTTCGAGGATCCGGCCGACAAGGCCGGGCTGGACGGCTGGCCGATGGTGTCGGACGTGGCCGAGACCTTCTATGTGAAGCCGGATGCCGGCCGGCTGCTGGCCTCCCCCGCCGATCAGACGCCGGTCGAGCCCTGCGACGTGCAGCCGGAGGACATCGACGTCGCCGTGACGGTGGATCGGCTGGAACAAGCGTCGCGCTTCACCGTTCGGAGATTGGCCCACCGCTGGGCCGGCCTGCGCAGCTTCGTCGGCGACAAGGTGCCGGTGGTTGGTTTCGCGGCCGATGCGGAGGGGTTCTTCTGGCTGGCAGGACAGGGCGGCTACGGCATCCAGACCGCGCCGGCCATGGGCCGGGTGGCGGCGGGGCTCGCCACCGGCCGCGGCCTGCCGCAGGATGTGCGGGCACTGGGCGTGACCGAGTTGGACCTGTCGCCGGCAAGGAAACGATAAAGCGGGCTCAAGCCGTTGGGCAAAGGAGGCGTGCGATGTCTGTGCGTCTGGCAGCATTACATGGGCATGTGGCGCCGAAGGCGCTCGGTGTCGCGGCACTGGCCGCCGCCGCTGCGCTCGGCGGCTGTGCCAACCCCGCGGCGGACGAGGCGCTGGTGGCGCAGACCGCGCTGATCGGCATGCCGAAGGCGACGCTGCTGTCCTGCGCCGGGGTGCCGGAACGGCAGGCGACCGTCGACAACCGGGAGTTCTTCACCTACCGCAGCTCCCGCATCGTCTCCTACCCCAGCACGCCGCCGCTCGGCTATTATGGCGGCTGGGGATGGCCCCACTACGGTTACGGCTATGGCTGGCCGTCATATGGTTATGAAGTCAACAGCTTCGACTGTGAAGCAACTTTCAGTTTGAGAAACGGTGTGGTCGAGCGCGTCGTATACGGCGGCGCCAGCGGCGGGTCCACGCGACTTGGTCAATGCTATGCCATCGTCCAGAACTGCATGGCGCTGATCCCGCAGCGGACAATCAAACCAAGTCCTTGATTTCCTTGTCCATGCGACAACTCGTCACTGTTGCAAAGCTGCTGCATGGGACGTGGATCGGTTGTACACCCCCTAGTACCCTTACACGGTGTCTGGTAATAGCTCCATTGGCTGATGCCACAGAACAGCAACAACGCATTGCCTGGAGCAGACCCCATGACCATCCTGTCGCGCGCCGCCGCCGCCCTGCTGGCGACCTCGGCCCTCGTCGCCATCGCTTCCCCGTCGCTCGCTCAGGACTTCAAGGGCAAGTCGGCCGGCGACATCGTCGTCCGTGCGCGCGGCCTGGCCGTGCTGCCGCAGGAAAAGGGCACGATCAACAACTCGGCTCTCGGTGACATCGGGTCGGCCAAGGTCGGCAACGACTACATCCCCGAAGTCGACTTCACCTACTTCTTCACCGACAACATTGCCGCCGAGCTGATCGCCGGCACCAGCCGTCACCGCGTGAAGGGCAACCTGATCGCCGGCGCCGGCGGCGTCACGGAAATCGGCAAGGTCTCGCTGCTGCCGCCGACCCTGACCGTGCAGTACCACTTCATGCCGAAGGAGCGCATCAGCCCGTACGTCGGCGCCGGCATCAACTACACCCTGTTCTACAACGAGGACGCTGCCGAGAACCCGAACGCCGCCGGCCTGCGCATCACCGACACCAACTACAAGAACCGCTTCGGCTGGGCTCTGCAGGCCGGTGTCGACGTCGCCCTGACCGGCAACTGGTCGCTGAACTTCGACGTCAAGAAGGTCTTCCTGAAGACCGACGTGACCGCCAACGCCCGCCTGGGCACCGCCGTCCTGCCGGTGACCTCGAAGGTCACGCTGGACCCGTGGCTGGTCGGCGTCGGCGTCGGCTACCGCTTCTAAGACCGATTTCCGGGATCAGTTCCCGATATCGAAAGGACGGCCTTCCCCATCCGGGGGAGGCCGTCTTTTTCTTTTTACCATCCGTCTTGCAGATTGTACGGTTATCCCCATGATTCCCCTACGGGGATCAACGGAAGGGAGGCCGTACCGCCATGCATGTTGCAGCCGTATTGAAGCGCAAGGGCAACCGGATCGTCTCCGCCACGCCGGGCGACAGCGTTGCCGCCGTCACCCGCCTGCTGACCGAGCATAGGATCGGCGCCGTGCTGGTGATGGATGACGACGGTCAGCCGGTCGGCATCCTGTCGGAACGCGACGTGGTGCGGGCCGTCGCCCGCGACGGCGCCGACGCGCTGGACCGGCCGGCGGCCGACCTGATGACGCGGGAGTTGATCACCGGAACCCCCACCGACACCGTCGCCGACATGATGGCGGTGATGACCCAGCGGCGCATCCGTCATGTGCCCATCGTCGAGTCCGGCCAAGTGATCGGCGTCATCAGCATCGGCGACGTGGTGAAGGCCCGCATCGACGACGCCGAGTTGGAGGTCGAGTCGCTGCGTGGCTATGTCGCCGGCATGGGGTGAGGCGATCCACGCAGCCTGAAACGCGAAACGACCCGCCGGAGCACTCCGGCGGGTCGTTTTATTTTGCTCGGGAAGAGCGGCGTCAGGCCGAATGCGACTGCGGAAAAGCCATCGCCGCCTGGGTGCGGTTCCGCACGCCCAGCGACTTGAAGATCGCCGTCATGTGGATCTTCACCGTCCCTTCGGACAGGCCCAGTTCATGGGCGATCTGCTTGTTCGACTTGCCTTCGCGCAGGCGGTCCAGCACCTCGCGCTGACGCTGGGTCAGCAGCTGCTCCAGTTGCGGATCGGTCGGCGGGATCACCCCACCGGCACCGCGGTGGTCGGGCTCGGTCCCCTCGCGCAGGACCGTCGCCGGCACATAGACGCCGCCGGAGAAGATCAGGTCGAGCGCGCTCAGCATGATCTTCACGCTGGACGATTTCGGGATATAGCCGGCGGCGCCGTTCTCCAGCGCCTCCCGCACGTCGGCCTGTGCCTCCGACGCAGACACGACGACAACCTTCGCATTCGGCTGCCGCTCGCGCAGCATGCCGATGCCTGAGAAGCCGGGCCAGCCGGGCATGCGCAGGTCGGTCAGGACAAGGTCATAGGCCTCATCCTTCGACGCCGCCATATCCAGAAGCTCGTCGAAATTGCTAGCCTCCGCAAAGGTAGCATTATCGCGAAGCTGCTCAAGCAGACGGCGAAGACCTTCCCGGAACAGGACGTGATCATCACCGATCAGGATCTTCATCGCTCAAACTCCCGAACCATGCCTGCCCCTCCGAAAGACGCCTCAAGGGCTTGAGAAAAGGAGGGGGCTGTCGCCACCCGCATATTCCCTAAAATCCAAAGGATATAGCAGGCACCGGCCGAACGTAATCTCTATTGAGATGTAACACGCAGGGACGAGGACCGACAACCGGAAATTAACTTTTGTCACCGCTCCGATGGCCTAGCGGACAGAGGCAACACTTCCCGAGAGTGATATTTCTAAAGCGCTATGACAATTTTAGGTCAATGTGCGAATGCGTCGCTGGAGCTTGAAATATCTAAAAAAACGCCGGCCGGTGCCGATTGCGGGCACCGGACCGGCGTTGTAGTCGCGCGCCCCCGGAGGACGACAGGACGCGGATCGACAGGATTGTCAGAAGGCGGCCTCTTCCAGATCCATCAGCGGCTTGGCGCCGGCGGCGATGGTGATGAACAGGCTGTTGGTCTGCGGCAGCAGCTTGGTCATGTAGAAGCGGGCGGTCTTGATCTTGGCCTCATAGAAGGCGGCGTTGCCCTCCCCGGCCGCGAGCTTGGCCTGCGCCTTCTCCACCATGGTCAGCCAGCTCCAACCCAGCGCCACCAGACCGAACAGGCGCAGGTAATCGCTGGCGGCGGCGCCGGCCTCCTCCGGATCCTTCAGGCCCTTCTGGGCGATCAGGGCGGTGGCCTGCTGCAGCTTGGCGAAGGCCTTGGCCAGCGGCATCACGAACTCGCCCAACTCGTCCTTCTCCATCGCCGCCTCGATGTCGCGGCCGACGGGATGGAAGAAGTGACGAAGCAGCCGGCCCATGTCCTGCGGCAGCTTGCGGCCGACGAGGTCGAGCGCCTGGATGCCGTTGGTGCCCTCATAGATCTGGCAGATGCGGGCATCGCGGACATACTGCTCGACGCCGGTCTCCCAGATGAAGCCATGGCCGCCATGGACCTGCACGGCGATGTTGGCCGAATCGAAGCCGATGTCGGTGAACAGCGCCTTGACGATCGGGGTCATCAGCTGGACGAACTCGTCGGCATCGCGGCGGGTTCGGGCGTCGGCGTGCTTTTCCGCCACGTCCAGGTGATAGGCGGTCAGTGCGCCCAGGGCGCGCGCACCCTCGGTGAAGGCACGGGCAGTCAGCAGGTTCTTGCGCACGTCCGGGTGGACGATGATCGGATCGGCCGGCTTGTCCGGCGCCTTCACCCCCGACAGCGACCGGCCCTGGAGCCGTTCACGGGCGTAGTTGACTGCGTTCTGGTACGACACCTCGGCCAGTCCCAGCCCCTGGATGCCCACGGCCAGACGGGCCGCGTTCATCATGACGAACATGGCGCGCATGCCCTTGTGCGGCTCGCCGACCAGCCAGCCGGTGGCGTCCTCGAAGTTCATGACGCAGGTCGAGGACGCCTTGATGCCCATCTTGTGCTCGATGGAGCCGCAGGCGACGCCGTTGCGCGCCCCCGGCGTGCCGTCGGCGTTCGGCATGAACTTTGGCACCAGGAACAGGCTGATGCCGCGGGTCCCGGCCGGGGCGTCCGGCAAGCGGGCCAGCACCAGATGCAGGATGTTCTCGGTCAGGTCATGTTCGCCGGCCGAGATGAAGATCTTGGTGCCGGTGATCTTGTAGCCGCCCTGCCCGTCCGGAACCGCCTTGGTGCGGATGATGCCGAGGTCGGTGCCGCAATGCGGCTCGGTCAGGCACATGGTGCCGGACCAGGTGCCATCGACCAGCTTGGGCAGGAAACGCTGCTTCAGCTCGTCCGAGCCATACATCGCCAGCGCGTTGTAGGCGCCGAGCGACAGGCCGGGATACATGCCGAAGCTGAGGTTGGCGGAGCAGATGAACTCCTCCAGCATGATGTTGACCAGCTTCGGCAGCCCCTGCCCGCCATAGGCCGGGTCGCAGGCCAGACCCTGCCAGCCGGCCTCGATATAGGTGCTGTACGCCTCCTTGAAGCCCTTGGGCGTGCGGACCTCGCCATTCTCGAAATGGCAACCCTCGCCGTCGCCGGACTGGTTCAGCGGGAACAGCACCTCCTCACACAGCTTGGCGCCTTCCTCCAGCACCTGCCCGACGAGTTCCGGCGTGGCGTCCTCATAGCCCGGCAGGGCCGACAGCTTGTCCAGACCGACGATCTCGTCCAGGACGAAGCGCACATCCTCAAGCGGAGCCTTGTAGATCGGCATCTCTCGTTCCTCCCCCTCAGTTCCGCAGCGGCTTGCCGGTGAGCAGCATGTGCTCGATCCGGTCGATGGTACCGCCGGTGCGCACCAGACCCATGAACGCCTCGCGTTCCAGCCGCAGGACATGGTCCTCGCCGACCGGCTTGGAGACGTCGGCCTCCTCGCCGCCGCTCAGCACCTCGGCCAGGGCGCCGCAGACCACCTTGTCGTGCGGCGTGACCTTGCCCTGCAGGGCGAAGCCTTCCACCGCCAGTTCCATCGCCGCCCTGGCGCTGGGGCCGGGCAGGACGTAGGAGGTGGTCTTCTCCGGCGGGGTATAGTTCGCCGCCAGTTCCAGCGCCTTGGCCTTGGCGTCGGCCAGCAGGCGGTCGCGGTTCATGGTGATGCCGTCGGTGGCGCGGAAATACAGCAGCTCCTTGGCCTCGGCCGCCGACTTGGCGACTGTGGCGGTGCTGATGATCTCGAAGGCCTTGGCGATGCCGGGCATCGGCCCGCGCGGCGCCTTCGGGTTGGCCTGATGGCGGGCCAGCATCTCGGTGCAGCCGCCCCAGGCCGGGATCAGGCCGACGCCGACCTCGACGAGGCCGACATAGGTCTCGGCATGGGCCTGGACATGGTCGGAATGCAGCAGGATCTCGCAGCCGCCGCCGAGCGCCATGCCGCTGGGCGCCGCCACGACCGGGAAGGGCGCGTATTTCAGCGCGCGGTAGGTGCGCTGGCCGCCCTCCACCATCTCCTCGATCTGCGGCCACAGGCCGATGTTCAGCGCGAACAGGGCGAGGCCCAGATTGGCGCCGACCGAGAAATTGTCGGCCTCGTTGTGGATGACCAGGGCCTTCCAATCACCTTTGCCGTCGCCGATCAGGCGCATCGCCTTCTCGTAGGCGGCCATGATGTCGCCGTCCACCGCGTTCATCTTGCTGGTGAACTCGACGCACAGCACGCCGTCGCCGATGTCCCACAGGCTGGCGGAGCCGTTCTTCCACACCGGCTTGCCGGCGGCACGCTTGATATCCGACAGCAGCAGGACCCCGTCCGGACGGACAACGGTGTCATAGACGCCGGCGGTGGTCAGGTGCTGGAGCTTGCCGCCCTCAACCCGGTAGAAGGGGCGGCCGGATGCTGTCTCGACCAGGGCCGGGACCGGAATGCCTTCCGAGCGGCACAGCTCGGCGAACCATTCGGTGCCCAGCCGGTCGATCAGTTCGAACGGACCCTGCTTCCAGTTGTAGCCGAGGCGCATGCCCTCATCGACGGCGACGATGCTGTCGGCGATCTCCGGCACCAGACTGGCGGCGTAGGCCAGCGTCTGCGCCAGGACGCGGCGGGCGAAACGGCCGCCCTTGTCCGGGTGCTCGCACAGCTTGCGCAGGTCGCCGCCGGCGGCGGACACGCTGTCCAGCCGGGCCTTCTCCGACGGGGCGTATTCGCCGGTCTGCAGATCGACCGACTCCTTCACCTTGCCGCCGCCGGCCTTGTTGATGCGGTAGAAGCCGCCCTTGCCCTTGCGGCCGGTATAGCCCTCCGCGATCATCTTGGTGATGACCGGGTGTTCGCGCAACTGACCGCGATAGGCGTCGTTGGCCGGCAGGGTCGCCGACATGCTCTTGGCGATGTGCGGCATCAGGTCCAGCCCGACGAGGTCCATCAGGCCGAAGACACCGGTCTTGGGGATGCCCATAGGACGGCCGCCGACGGCGTCCGCCTCCTCCACCGTCAGGCCCAGGTCCACCGCGGCATTGACCGCCGCCTGGATCCAGAAGACGCCGATGCGGTTGGCGATGAAGCCCGGCGTGTCCTTGCAGTGGACGACGCCCTTGCCCAGGCGGCGGTCGCAGACGTCGGCGATGTCCGCCAGCGCGTCGGCGCGGGTGTCGGCGCCGCCGACGATCTCCAGCAGCCGCATGTAGCGCGGCGGGTTGAAGAAGTGGGTGATGAGGAAGTCGCGGCGGAACTGCTCGCTCTGCCCCTCCGTCAGCACCGCCAGCGGGATGGTCGAGGTGTTGGACGACACCACCGACCCCGCCTTGCGCACCGGATCGATGCGCTTGTAGAGGTCGGCCTTGATCGCCGGGTTCTCCACGATCGCCTCGACGATCCAGTCGACGTCGGCCAGCAGGTTCAGGTCATCCTCAAGGTTGCCGGGCGTGATCAGCTTGGCATTCTTGGGATGCATGAAGGGGGCCGGATCGGTCTTCAGCATCTTCGCCACGGCACCCCTGGCGATGGCGCTGCGGTCGGCACCCTCCTTGGCAGGGATGTCGAGCAGGACGCAGGGGATGCCGGCGTTGGCGAAATGGGCGGCGATGCCGGCGCCCATCACGCCCGCACCGATCACGGCGGCGCGTTCGATCTTCATGGTTTTTCCTCCCCGATCCCGTTCGTCAGACCGCTTCCAGGATGGTGGCGATGCCCTGGCCGCCGCCGATGCACTGGGTGGCCAGCGCGAACTGCTTGCCTTCGCGCTTCAGCAGGGCCGCGGCCTTGCCGGTGATGCGGGCGCCGGTGGCCCCCAGCGGATGGCCGAGCGCAAGCGCGCCGCCGTCCGGGTTGATGCGGGATGGATCGATGTCGAGATCGCGCATGCAGGCGATGGCCTGGGACGAGAAGGCCTCGTTGATCTCGATGATGTCGATGTCGTTGATCGACAGACCGGCGCGGGCCAGCGCCTTGCGGGTGGCGGGAACCGGACCCAGCCCCATCAGTTCCGGCGCGCAGCCGGCGACGGCGACCGAACGGATCTTCGCCAGGATCGGCAGGCCGTTTGCCTTGGCATACTCCTCCGTCGTCACCAGAACGACCGAAGCGCCGTCGGTGAGCGGAGAGGAGGTGCCGGCGGTCACCGTGCCGTCGGCGATGAAGGCGGGCTTCAGGCCCGACAGCCCTTCGGCGGTCGTGCCGGGACGGATGCAGCCGTCCTTGTCGACCAGACCGGCCGGGGTCTGGATGCCGACGATCTCGTCAGCCATGCGGCCGGCGGCCTGGGCCTCCGCCGCCTTGGCGTGGGAGGCGACGGCGAGCGCCTCCTGCTCGGCGCGGGAGATGGAGTATTTGCGGGCGACATTCTCCGCGGTGATGCCCATGGAGCAGTAGGCTTCTGGGTAGGAGGCCTTCAGCGCCGGGTTCGGCATCGGGTTGAAGCCCATGATCGGCACGCGGGTCATCGACTCGACGCCGCCGCAGATGAACACCTCGCCGGCGCCCATCTGGATGGCGCCCGCCGCCTGATGGATCGACTGCATGGAGGAGCCGCAATAGCGGTTCACCGTGGTGGCCGCCGCTGTCTGCGGCAGCTTGGCCAGGAAGGAGATGCTGCGGGCGACGTTCAGGCCCTGCTCGCCCTCGGGAAAGGAGCAGCCGACGATGACGTCCTCGATGTCGTCGGTCTTCAGGCCGGTTCGCTCCACCAGCGCCGCGATGACGCGGGCCAGCAGATCGTCGGGGCGGACCTTGGTCAGCTCGCCCTTGTGGGCGAAGGCGAAGGGCGAACGGGCATAACCGGCGATGACGACCGACTTCATGAGTGCTTCTCCTCCATGTCCTGCGTCTCCGTGATGCCGTTGCGGCGAAGATGCTCGGAGATCTGGGTGTCGATGGTGCACAGCTCCGCCAGCGTCTGTTTGACGTCGGCAAGCTGCTGTTCAAGTGCGGAAATTCGGCGGCGCGCGATCGTGCGCATGTAACGCATCTGTTCGATCTGGGCGTCGTCGGTGTCGTAGAGGTTCAGGAAATCCTTGATCTCGGCCAAGCTGAAGCCCAGCCGCTTGCCCCGGCAGATCAGCGCCAGCCGGGCGCGGTCGCGGTGGCCGTAGACGCGGGCGCCTCCAGGGGCGCTGCCGATCCGTTCCGGCGACAGCAGTCCCTCATCCTCGTAATGGCGGATGGTGCGGTGGGTCAGACCGAACTCCCCGGCCAATTCGCCGATGGCGAGGCGCGGTTCGGCGCCGTGGCCGTCCGGCCTGCCGCCCCCCTCCGCCTCCATCGAACCGATGCTGACCGAAAACCGATCCAAGCTGCCCGCTCCCTTCCCTGACGTTTACGTAAAGGTAAAGTCGATGCCGCATGATGTCAACTGGCTTGTTGACCATGCGAACCAGTTTGGCGGACCGGCTGCCGCAAACTGTTTAGCCACGAACTGGTGCGGCGCGCCCGCGCAGTGACAGGATGCCACGCCCCGGCACGGGTGGCGGCTATGGCAGGCTTTGCGGTGAGCGCGCGCATCCGTCCATTTCCCCTGTCGATATGGGGATGGAATGCGGCGCCGGACAGACGGCCAGAAGGCCGCGGCAAATTTCAAGGTTTCGGGTAGATCGGGATAGGGTACGGGAGACAACCCATGTCGGCGCGCGCCATCGTATCGCTGGGCGTCTGGATACTGGCCATGGTGCTGATCGGCACGATGACCGTGGGCCTCGCACTGGCCTTCTACCTGCTGTTGACCCTGTGCTTCGCGCTGGTGGTCGCGGCCCTGACCCTGCTCGCCCGCCGGCGGGAGCACCACCGGGGGGAGCAGAGTTACTTGTAAGGTTGCCGGCTTACGATCCGAGTCCCGCGGCCTGCGGGAGAGGATCGCCCCAGCGGCTCAGTCCCGGCTGACCGGGGTCCGGCTCTGGACAGACGGCGGACGACTGCCGCACCTTCTTTTCCATGAAACAGCCGCAGTGGCGGCAGACCCGTGCGTCCTTTGGCACGCCGAGCGCGGCGGCGGCCATCATGTGGAGCAACGACCCCGGCGCCGGCCGGAAGTCGGGGCAAATGCCGCAGGCTGCCAACCGACGGCCGGCGGTGTCGGCATCGACGACGCCGAAGCCGGTCCGTGCCCAATCCCAGAATCCGGCGACCGCGACGCCAAGCGCGGCGCCTGTCGGCGGCGACGCGGCCTCCGGCGACACGGCCGCCAGCCGGTGGAGCTGGGCGGCGATCTCGGCGGGCGGGCAGCCCGGCCGAGACAGCAGGGCGCGCTGCTCCGGATCGGCGAAGCCCCGCAACAGCACCTCGACCGGAACATCCCGGTCGAGGTTGAGCAGGCGCGCCAGTTCGCGGCAAGCCTGCCCGGCCCGCTCCTCGTCGCCGCCGGCCATCGTCACTGGCCGGTTTGCGCACCCGCGGGGGTCGTGGCGGCCTTGGCACCGACCTCCTGCATGTACTGCTTCGCCTGCCCGACCGTCTGAATGGAGGACACGCGGTTCATGATGGCCGGATGCTCCGTCGGAGGCGAGGTCTGCAGGTCGTGCTTGGCATGCAGCAGCACGAAGCCCTGCTGGCTGGCGGGCATCGGTGCGCTCTCCGGCAACGCCACGGCGGTGACCGGAGTGCCGGTGACGACATTGCCGAACTGCGCCGGCTGCGGCAGCGTGACCGGCGTATCGGTGCGCGGCGAGGAAAGCGAAAGCAGCGGCAGCACGTTGTTGGCCGCCGCGTCGCGCTTGGTCATCGGCGCCAGCCCATAGATCGCCTGCAGCGTCGCCGGAATGGAGGAATGGTCGTAGACGCGATGGTCGACGGTATTCTTCGGAACCAGCGGCGACACCACGACGGCGGGAACACGGATGCCGTACTGCTCGAACGTGAAGCCGTTGACGTTCAGCCCGAACTCGTCCCCTGTGTCGCTCGGCTTGGTCTTGGGCTGGGTATCGCCCGGCGCGACGGCGGCCGGCGGAGCGACATGGTCATAGAATCCGCCATGCTCGTCCCAGGTGATGATGAGCAGGCTGGTTTCCCACAGCGGCGAATTGCGGATCGCCTCGTACACCTGCTTGATCAGCGCCTCGCCGGCCGTCACCCCATCCATCGGATGCTGGGAGTTGCCGCCGGAGTAGCTGCCGTTCAGGATATCGCCGTAGTTCGGCTCTATGAAGGTGTAGAGCCAAGGGTAGCTCCCCTGCACATCCTTGGCGAAATTGTCGAGAGATTTGACATCCGAAGCGTTGACGCCGGACAAGGCGGTGGTGATGGTGGTGGTTTTCCCAGGGCCATACAACCGCCAGCGGAAATTGCCGAGGTCCGCCTTGGCGTCCAACGCCTTGAAGATGGTTCCGTTCGGGAAACTCAGGCCCAGAAAGTCCCATACCGCTATCTGGGTGACTGGGTTGGGGCTGGCGTCGAGGCCTTTGGATGAGGCGGCGTGGGCAAAGAAGCGGTTGGGCCAGGTCGGGCCGGGCAGCGACGAGAACCAGCGGTCACAGACCGCGAACTCGCGGGCCAGCGTGTTCAGGATCGGCAGCTGCGACGGCGCGTAACAGCGCATGATCATCGCCAGATCCTGGACCGGCGCCTTCCCCTCCTCGTCCGAGGTGGAATCGGCGAAGTTGGCGACGAAGCCGCTGTTGTTGATCGGCGGATAGCTGCCGCCGGACTTGTAGGTGGCGCCATGACCGCAGAGCTGCTCCACCGCATCGGCAAATTCGTGGCCGGGATCCACCGGCAGGGTCTGATCGGCCGGCTGGGACACCGTGTAGGCGACGCCGTTGTAGCTGTTGGACTCCTTGCCCGTCAGCCCGTCGACCGCCGTCTGCTGGCCGGTGACGGCGTCGGTGCCGGTGATGCTGGAAAATCCGAGCAGATTGTCGAACGACCGGTTCTCCAGCATGAGAACGAAAACGTTGGTGATGTTCGAAGCCATGGAGCGGCCCTCTTGCTCGCCGTTGAACGTCGGGTGGGTGATGCCGCGGCACGGCGCCGGACGGCGGGCAGACGCGCCCGCCGGTCCGGCGCCGGCCGTCGGCAGCCTCAGCTGGAGACGGAGGTCGTGCAGGAGCCGGAGATCAGCGGCATCATGAAAGTGCTGGTGGTGAACGGGAAGTAGTAGGTCATGCCGTCGTCCCCCGACTGGCACTCGCACTCCTTGGTCGGCGCCTGCAGGGTGCCTTCGGTCTGGTAGACACCCTGGCTCGGCCCGTCGACCACCTCGGCCCGGCAGTACCAGTAATCCATGCCGGTGCGGCCGAAACCGGTGTTGAAGCCCACTTCGAGCGGTCCGGCGAATCCACCGGGAGCAACGGGCGTGCTGGACTGCCAGATCACCGGCGCATCGTCGCTGTAACGATGGGAAAACGAGAAAATGGCGTTCCCACCGGTGTTGTTCACGACGTACATCTTGAGAGAGCTATTGTATGACATACTATCGAACTCATTTTGGTTTCTCGTGCCCAATGCACGTATACTTGAATATCAGCGTCATTATACCACCGTCAATTTTCTCTCGTGCATTTATTGGAACTTTTTCTCGCTATGCGAGTCATTCTTTGAGGGACCAGACGGGATAAATGACGCATCTGGCTTCAAACCGATTATAAAATTGCGGTTTTAGACGAATTTCGTTTCGATCTGGAGTTTGTCATTTATTTTATCCACATCAGGTTGCGCCGCGGAGATGCGACGACGCCCACGCCGCTCCGTGACACGTGTGCAGATGAGCACCAACGCACTCATTGCTGGCTCTTCGGAAGCCGGGCCGCAAAAAGAAAACCCCATGATCGCGCTCACGGGGGCAATCATGGGGTCGATGTCGGTGGGTACAGCCGGCAGACCGGGACGGATCAGGTCCCGGCCCCCGGATGGCTCACTCCGGCAGCACGCGCAGCCGGGATGCGGCGGTGCGGGCGGACAGGTGGGGACGCTGCAGGTCCTGGACCTGGGCGCCGGGCACCGCGAAGTCGCCGGGGGTCACGGCGCGGACCAGATAGACCAGCCGGAAGCGGGGAGCAGCCTTCGGCAGGTCGACCGCGGCGATGAAGCGGTCATCGCGGAACTCGACATTGCGGACGGCTGACAGCTCGCCCAGCCAGGACAGCTTGCCGAGCTGGCCGCTGTTGGCGAGGCGGACATTCTCGATCTCGAAGCCGGCCGGCAGCGGGTCGCCGACCAGCACCGAATGGTCGAGCGGATCGCCAACCTCGCCCTCCAGGGTCACCACCAGCAGATCATTGTGGCGGATGCCGGCCGGATCGACCGGACGGCCGGCCATGTCGAACAGGCGGCGGCGGATGGTCATCCCCTGCTCCTCCGCCCCGGCCGGCTGGTCGGGCACGCCGGCGACCGACACGGTCTGCCGGACCTCGCCGCCGAGGTTGCGGATGGCGGGCGGGGCGGCCGGGTCGACAGGCAGGATCTGCGGCTTGGCGTTCTCCACCGCCTGGTCGCCGATGGCGAGCTTCATCGGCGCCGCGCGGTCGATCAGCGCCTTCGCGGCCAGCAGCAGCCAGGCCTGCTCCTGCGGGTTGGTGGTGCGGACGGCGGCGAAGGTCTTGGCCACCCGGTCGGCCGCCTGGAAGATGCGGTCGCGGTCCACCGCTCCGCTTTCCGCCATCAGCACCACCACGCCGGCCTCGTCGCGCAGGGAGGACCCCTGGTCGCGCAGGCTGGCGGTCACCATGCGGGCGCCGGTCAGCTTGGAGAAGGCGTCCGTCGCCCCCGGCTGGTCGCCCAGCACGGCGGTGGCGGCGGCGATCTGTGCCCGGCCGAAGTCGGTCTGCAGCCGGTCCCAGTAATTCTCGCGGAAATAGCGCACGGCGCCGGCGTCGATCATCTTCGCCCGCGCCAGCACATAGAGCGCATAGGCGCGGCCCGGCAGGTCGGCGGTCTCGACCCAGGCATTGTCGATGGCCTGCTTCAGCCAGTCCAGACCCTTGCGATAGGGCTGGTCGGGGATACGGTAGCCCGCAGCCTTGGCCCGGCCCAGCACATCGACCGCGTAGGCGGTCAGCCAGGGATCGAGGTCGCCCTTCGGCGACCAGGCGGCGAAGGCACCGTCGCTGCGCTGGAAGGTCAGCAGCCGGTCGACGCTGCGCTGGACGCGGGCCTTGATACGGTCCTCCGACGCAATGCCCAGGCCGGCCGCAATGTCGCTCATCGACAGCAGCGGCAGGATCCGGCTGGCGGTCTGCTCCGCCCCGCCCGCCGCCGTGCGGTCGAGCGCGAAGAGAAGACCCGCCACGTCGAGGTCCGGCAGGGGCGCGACGACCGCTCCGACCGACAGCGTTTCCGGCCGCAGGCCGGCGGTGATGTCGGCGGGGATGGTCAGGCTCTTGTCGGTCGACAATGCCGCGGTGTTGCGGCGCGACACCGGCTGGGTTGCCGGGCGGACGGTCACGTCCCAGCGGCGGGTGACGCGGACGCCGTCCGGACCGGTGACGTCGAGCGTGACATGGCCCGATCCGACCGCGGTGGCGGTCAGCACCCGGCCCGCGGTCGCCCGCTTGCCGCGCGCCAGCTTCGGAACGGCCAGCTCATTGCCGGACTCCGGCTGGGTCCCGGACTCCGATTGGACGATGGCGACGGCACCCTCCGCCGTCAGGGTCATGGTGTAATCGCCTGACGGGCCATTCAGGTTGTCGAGCGACAGCAGGACCTGCGCCGAGTCGCCGGGGGCGAGGAAGCGCGGCAGAACGGCGTCGGCGACGACCGGGTCCCGCACCAGCATCTGGCTTTCGGCATGGCCGATCCGCCCCTCGCTCCAGGCGACCGCCATCAGGCGCAGGCGCCCCTGGAAGTCGGGCAGGTCGAAGGGAACGGAGACCTTGCCGTCGGCCCCGACGGTCTGGATGCCGGAATAGAGCGAGACCACCCGTTCCGACTTGGGCGGCACCAGCCCGGAGATCTGGCGCAGGCGCGGTGTCGGCTGGGCCGGCGGACGGGCGGCGTCCAGGCTGGCCGGGTCGATCAGGCGGCCATAGGAGTCGCGCAGTTCCACCCTGAGCGGACGCTTGCGCAGATAATGGCGGGCCGGATCGGGCGACGGCTGGTCGGTCAGCTGCATCACCGATTCGTCGACGGCGGCCAGGGTGACGAAGGCCTGCTTGCCCTCCGCGACGCCGTCCACCGTGATGTCGGCGGTCATGGCGCGGCGGGGTTCCGTCTCCGCCGGGGCGGAGAGGCGGACGTCGAGGGTCCGCGGGGACTTGTCCATCGCCAGCCACGCGAGGCCGACGGCGCGTCGCGGCGGCTTCTTCGACTGCGGGTCGGAGGTGGCGAAGGCGGTCGCCAGCACATGGGCGCCGCTGGTCCAGCCCTGCCCGACCGGGATTTCCAGGAAAGCGCCCTTCGTGCCGATGGCGCGGGTGACGGCATAGGAGACGCCGCGGTCGGCCACGGCGACCAGAACCTGACTGTCATAGGGCGGCTTGACGAAGACCCAGGCGCTTTCCCCGGCGCGGTAGGCCGGCATCATCACCGAGACGTCGACGGAATCGGGCCGCTCGCCGGCGGTCGGGGTCATCCACCAGCCGGCGGCGAAGCGGAAGCTGCTGGCGACGCCGGTCTTGGGATCGAACACCTCCAGACGATAGCGCCCGGCGGTCACCGGGGTTTCGACCGGAACGGGCGCGCCGGCCTGGGCCGACAGCGAACCGCCGGTCACCCGCTGGTCCTTCACCGTGACCTTATAGTCCCAGCGGCCGTTGGCCTCGTACCAGGAATAATCATACTCCTCCTCGAACAGCTCGTAGGAGAGGTCGGCGTGGTCGGTCGGCTTGCCGTCCGGGCCGACCGCGATGACGTCGAAGCCGGCGGTCGCCCCCTCCGGCACCCCGTCGCCCTCGAAGCGCGGCTTGATGCCGATGGCGAAGGACTGGTGGCGCACCGGCAGCACGAAGTCGCGGCCGACCGGGCGGCCGCCGAGATCGAACAGGGTGGCGCGCACCACCGCTTCCAGCGGGCGGGTGCTGTCAGGCGGACGCGGCAGCTTGACCTTCAGGCGGGCCGAGCCGTTGGAATCGGTGATGAAGCCCGGCAGATCGGCGCGGGCCGGCTTCACGTCCTCCTGCACCAGACCGAAATGATAGCCCGGCAGGTTGGGATAGGGGTTGGAGGCGGCGCGCAGCGTCACCGTCAGCTCGCCCGGCAGGCCGGAAGCCGGCGCGCCATAGAGATAGTGGCTGTCGAGCGCGATGTCGGCCTCGCCGTCGGATGCCAGCACCGTCGTCGGGGAGGCGAGCGCCACGTCCAGCCGCGGCGGCACGAAATCCTCCAGCAGGAATTCGGCCTTGCCGATGGCCGGGCCGTCCGGCTCGGCATGGGCGGTGACGATCCAGTTGCCGGGATAGGCGTTCATCGGCAGGTCGATGCGCGTGGCATAGCCGCCGGCCCCGCTGTCGGTCAGGCCGCGCCGCTCCACTTCGAAGCCGTCGGGGCGCAGGACGCGGATGGTCAGCTGCTTGCCGGCGGGCGGCGGGTTCAGGTCGGCGTCGCGCAGCAGCGCGGTCAGCTGCACCGTCTCGCCCGGCCGGTAGATTCCGCGCTCGGTATAGAGATAGGCGTCCAGCCCCCCGGCGGCCGGACGGACGACGGTGGCGGCGGGCTTGTCCGGCGTGTCGGCCGGCGGAGCGCCACCGGCGGTCAGGTCGAGAACGGCGAAGTCGCCGTCGCCGCGCGCGGCGAACAGCGCCTGCACCGGCTCCGTCCCGGCGGCGCGCAGGGCCGCGAGGTCGAAGCGGCCCAGCCCATCCTCCCCGGTCTGGACGCGGCCCAGCTCGGTGCCGTTGCGGGCGACCAGACGCAGTTCCACCCCGGCGGCCGGCGCGGCGCTCTGGACCGAGCGGGCGAAGACCACCAGCGAATCCTCGCCGAGGATGGTGTTGAGGCCGAGGTCGGAGACGACGAACCACTGGGTCGCCTTGCGGTCCCAGCCGCCCGGCTTGATCTCGTCCGCACCGGCGACGGCGACATAGACGCCGGGCTCCAGCTTGCCCAGAACCGCGTCGATCGGGAAGGCGGTGGTGACGGTGCGGTTCGGCTGGTTGCCGATGCCGATCTCGCCGCGCCACACCTCCTGCCCCGACTTGTCCAGGATCTCGCCGATGTCGTAATCGGTCATCTGCTGGGTGATGCGACCGAAATAGATCTTCTCGACCAGCGCACGGTCGGCGATGCGCAGCACCTGCAGCTTCGCCCGGTCCAGGTTGATCGAGCGCAGCGGCAGGCCGTCCGATCCGACGCGCGGCAGGATGTAGCCGGCGCCGCGGAAGGCGAGCGAGGGCTTGCGGTTGGGCACCTGCACCTCGCGGGTGTCGGCGGCCGGCAGCCGCTTGCCGTCGGCGCCCGGAAGCCCGTCCTTCAGCGTGACGCGGTAGGTCTCGCCATGGTGCAGCCCCTCCACGCAGAGCGTGCGGTCGCGGGCGATGGCGGCGCCGTCCACCGCCGGCTCCACCGCCACGAAGTCGCGGTAGTTGACGGCGCGCGAGCGCTCCAGCCGGTCGGTGAAGGTGAAGCAGGCCTGCGGCGTATCACGCTCCGCCACCACCTCGACGCCGGAGACGCCGAAGGGCACCGGCTCGGCCGGCGGGTCGGCGGCAAGGGTCCGGGAGGCGGTGAACGTGCCGGAGCACGCGACAAGAACGGCACAGACACGCGCCAGCGCACGCAACATTCTGGACAGGCCCCAATTCCGCGGGTGGGTCCGGAAGCACGCGGCCGGGGACAGCCCTGGCGTCGGCTCGGACCTGGACAAAACCGGCGCGGAGTATGCCCAAGCGGCGGGGGTTTCGCCATGGCTTTGCGGCACCGCCGCGAAGATCGCTCAGGTTGCGGGCCGGATCGGCAACGGACATGTGGATCAGCCGGCGAATTCCAGGGTGATCTGGCTGCCCTGACCGGGCCGGCTGTCGATGCGGAGGCTGCCGCCATGCGCCTCGATCAGCGACTTGACGATGGGCAGGCCGAGACCGGTGCCGCGGCCGGGATGGGTGGTGAGGGCGGAGGTCTGGCCGAAGGGGATGGAGGCCTGGCGCAATTCCTCCGCCGTCATGCCGATGCCGTTGTCGGTGACGCGGACGATGCAGCGGCCATGGACCCCGCGCCCGACGCTGACCAGCACGCGCCCATTCTCCGGGGTGAATTTCAGGGCGTTGCCCAGCAGGTTCAGCAGCATCTGCTTCAGCGCCCGCTCGTCCGCCCGCACCAGGGCCGGAGCCGGCGGGCGGTTGAACTCCAGCCGGATCGACTTCTGTTCCGCCTGGGGGGTGACGATGCGGATGGCCCATTCGGCGGCGGCGACGGGGTCGACATCCTCCATCAGCAGGGCGAATTTGCCGGCCTGGAGCCGCGACAGATCAAGGATGTCGTCGATCAGCGTCAGCAGATGCTGGCCGGAGGCATGGATGTCGCCGGCATAGTCGGCATAGCGGTCGCCGGCATCGGGCCCGAACATCCGGTCCTTGATGATCTCGGAAAAGCCGATGATGGCATTCAGCGGCGTCCGCAGTTCGTGGCTGACGCGGGCCAGGAAATCGCGGTTGACCGCCAGCGCCTCCGCCAGCCGTTCGGCATTGCGGTGCTGGACCAGCAGCAGGGCGGCGACCAGCAGGACCGAGACGCTGAGCAGGGCGGCGATGATCCGCATCTGTCCGCGGAAGCCGGCGACCGCGGCCTCCAGGTCGGTCACGGCGATGCCGACGCTGAGGATCAGCGGATAACCTTCCACCGGGCGGTAGGCGTAGGCGCGTCGATAGCCGTCGGCGATGCTGTCCTGCCAGTAGATGCCGGTCGGCGACCGCCGCACCGATTCCCACAGGGCCGAGGCGGAGATGGACAGCCCGATGGCATCGTGCCCGTCCTTGGAGCCACGGGCGCGGATGATCCGGTCCACGCCGACCAGGGTCACCACCCCGTTCCGGCCGACATCGGCCTGCCGATAGAAGCGCGAGAGATAGCTGGGATCGACGTTGGCGACCACCACCCCGGCGAAGCCGCCGGCCGCATCGTCCAGGCGGCGGGACAGGCGCAGCAGCGGCCGGCCGGTCGCCGACCCGGCGGAGGGCGGACCGACCGTCATCCGGTCCCGTCCCTCCATCCGGTGGTAGGCGAGCAGGCCGTCGTCCTCCAGCCTGTCGGGGGGACCGTTCCCCTGGCTGCGGAAGAGTTGGGCGCCGTCGGGGCCGAAGACCGAGACATGATGGATCAGGGCGGTGTCATAGAGCCCGTCGTCGACGATGCGGCGGGCACGGGCCAACCCGCCATCGGCATAGCGCTCGGCGAAGGAGCGGAGCGTGGTGTCGACATCGTGCAGGGTGCGGCTGGTGCTGCTTTCATAGGCACGGGCCGTCGCCTCGGCATTCGCCAGCGCGTCCCGCGTCTGGGTTTCTAGCATGGATGCGGCCATCACGACATAGCCGCCCCACACCCCGGCAATCGCCAGGGCGGCGGCCGTCAGGACGCCAAACCGGAAAGATGGGCTCCGGAAGGACGGCGTCCTGATGGCCGGGAACCGAAGGATCGGGAGACGTGGCATGACCTGCGCTCCGCCGTTCCACCGCTCCCCCGCCGGCTCACTGCAGCGGGCGACGGCCGGCCGGGGAAGGACCAATCATCGCACCGACAGGTTAAAACTTGCCGAACATCCCGATAATCAGCACAGGCAACTTTACTGTAAACAACGCATTATTCGCTTACGAAGCGTTTCCGCAGCCGGTCGATGGCCTCGTCGAGCACTTCATCGCGCTTGGAGAAACAGAATCGCACGACGTTGGTCGGCGCATTCTCCACGAAGAAGGCGCTGACGGGGATGGCGGCGACCTTCGCCTCGGCCACCAGCCAGCGGCAGAAGGCCTGATCGTCGCCGTCAAAGCCGAAGCGGGAAATGTCGGCGGCGACGAAATAGGTGCCGGCGCTGGGCAGCACGTCGAACCCGACCGAGGCGAGACCAGCCGACAGCCGATCGCGCTTCGCCTGCAGCCCGGCGGCGAGCCCGGTGAAATAGCCCTCCTCCTTGCCCAGCCCGAAGGCGACGGCGGCCTGGAGGTTCGGCGGGGTGGTAAAGGTCAGGAACTGGTGCGCCTTCGCCACCGGCTGCAGCAGATGCGGGGCGGCGGTGACGTAGCCGACCTTCCAGCCGGTCAGCGAGAAGGTCTTGCCGGCCGAGCCGATCTTCAGGCAGCGGTCGCGCATGCCCGGCAGGGTCATCAGCGGGATGTGGCGGCGGCCGTCGAAGACGATGTGCTCGTACACCTCGTCGCAGACGGCCAGCGCGTCGTGGCGCTGCATGTACTCGGCGATCAGTTCCAGCTCAGCCCGGTCGAACACCTTGGCCGCCGGGTTCAGCGGGTCGTTGATGAGGACCAGCTTGGTGCGCGGCGAGAAGGCGGCCTCCAGGTCGGCGCGGCTGAAGCTCCAGTCCGGCGCCTTCAGCGAGACGAAGCGCGGTACGCCGCCGGCCAGCCGGACGATCGGCAGGTAGCTGTCGTACATGGGCTGGAACAGCACCACCTCGTCGCCCGGATTGATCAGGCCGAGCAGGCAGGCGGTCAGCGCCTCGGTCGCGCCGGAGGTGACCATCGTCTCGGTCTTCCAGTCGACGTCGAGGCCATAGAAGCGGCCGGCGTGGGCAGCCAGCGCCTGCCGCAGGTCGGGAGTACCCATCATCGACGGATACTGGTTCCACCCGTTGAGCAGCGCGTCGGCCGCGGTCTGCAGCACGTCGGCCGGCCCACGGTCGTCGGGGAACCCCTGGCCCAGGTTGATCGCGCCATGCTCCTCCGACAGGCGGGACATGACTTCGAAAATGGTGGTGCCATAGCTGGACAGCAGCGCGTTGCCCGACTTCACCGGAAGACCTCCTCATGCGAACCGACGCACAAGATGGATGCTGCGGGGCGACGCTGTCCAGTGCCCGCTTCCGCAGGGCAGACCGCGGGCGGGGGGGCAGGTCGGCAAGGGGGCGGCAAACCGATCACCGAATTTCCCGTGCCGCATTGGATCGGGGGGAGGACGGCCATGGTATGGCCGTTGCATACTCGGGTGCGTCTTTTCGTCCCAAGGAGTGAAGGTCCGATGTCATTGTTCTCCCGCTGCCGCGGCGCCGCCCTGTCGGCTCTGCTCCTGTTCGGGCTGACTGGTTCCCTGCAGGCCGCGGAGCCGATCAAGGTCAAGGTGTTCGTCGGCTCGATGTTCGAGATCGGCAAGAACACCGGGGACCGCGCCGGCGAGTTCCAGCATTGGTACGAACGTTATTGGCAAACGGCCGAGCCCATCACGGTGAAGGGCGCGCTGAACCCGGTCTACTGCAACGCCGACGGCGTGTGCGGGTCGGTGCTGGGCATGGGCAAGGTCAGTTCCTCCGCCTCGATGCAGGCGATCCTGCTGAACCCGCAGCTCGACCTGTCGCAGGCCTACTTCCTGGTCACCGGCGTGGCCGGCACGCCGCCGGCACGCGGCACCATCGGCGAAGTGAATTGGGCGACCTGGGTGGTCGACTATGACCTGGGCCACCGCTGGGCGCCGGAGGAAGGCAAGCCGGGCGAGCCGACCTTCATGCCGCGCAAGGGCTATGAGGCGGTGCGGCTGTTCCCGATGAACCCGGCACTGGTGTCCTGGGCCATGCGCCTGACCGCCGACACGCCGCTGAAGGACAGCGACTCCGCCCGTGCCTACCGCAAGCGCTATCCGCAGGAAGCGGCGCAGCGTGCTCCTTTTGTAGGCACCGGCACGCACATGACCGGCGATACCTTCTTCCACGGTCCCGGCATGTCGGCCCAGGCACAGTACATCGCCAAGCTCTACGGTGCGGACGACTACGTCATCACCGAGATGGAGGCGGCGGCGATCACGCTGGTCATCAAGCGGCTGCAAGGCTCCGACCGGGTGATGAGCCTGCGCGGCGCCGTCAATTTCGACCAGGGCAATCCGAACGAGACCACGCTCCAGCACCTGGACCCGAAACCCGGCGAGACCGCCGGCGGCTTCGCCGAGACGGTGGAGAATGTGGAACTCGTCGGGTCACGGATGGTCGACCACATCGTCGGCCATTGGGACCAGTGGAAGGACGGCGTTCCGGCCCTCCCGGCACAGTAATCATCCTCCGGCCGTCCGCCCGCCCGACAGGCGCGGGCGGATCAGCCGCCGTGCATCTTGCGCAGGCGGCGGGCGCGCAGCTTTTGGCGGATGCGCTCGATCGGGCTGAACATGCGGGGATAGCGGCGCTTCGACCGCACGAACAGGCGGCGGGCGTCGGCTGAGTTGCGCAGCACCAGCACGCCGCCCAGCAGCATCACCGGCAGCCCGCCCGGACCGGGCAAGGGGGCGAGCAGAATGCCGAGCAGGATGATGGTGCATCCGGCGCCAATCAGGGCCAGCTGACGCACACGCGCGAAAGACAGCGTCTGGGCGGTATCGGGAGGACTCATCTGCGGTTCGCCGGGCTCCATGCTTTCCATTCGCCTGCATATGGGCCGGGAGAGGCGGGTCGAAAAGGGGACCCACTCCATTGCGGGAACCGGATTGCTCCCTCTCCCCCTTCTGACGGACAGTGCGGGATGATGGAGGATGCACAAGGTTGGATTGAACCCGCTTCGGCTATATGGTCCCACGACCAGGGTGCGCAGCCGAATCGGCCCCCCATCCTCCATTGCGGCCATCCCCCATTTCGGATGCGTCAGGCGACCGTGCCGCCCCGTTTCTTGAAGTCTCTTTCCTGGAGTTGGGCCATGAGTGACTTGATCCTGACGACCTACGACTGGGTTCCGGAACCGCCGCGTGGTTTTGTCCGCGACCTGCGGGTGCGTTGGGCTCTCGAAGAGGCTGGACTGCCCTATCGGGTGAAAAGCACGCCGTTTCGCGAGCGCGGCCCCGAGCATTTCGCGGCGTAGCCTTTCGGCCAGGTGCCTTGGCTGACCGACGGAGACCTGACCATTTTCGAGAGCGGCGCGATCCTCCTGCATCTCGGCGAGAAGAGCACAGCGCTCATGCCCGCGGATCGGCGCGGCCGGGCCGAGGTGACGGAATGGGTCATCGCCGCGCTCAACTCGGTCGACCTGCCGAGCCAGCCGTGGGCCCTGTTCCGTTTCATGGGCTTTCCCGGAGAAGCGCCCGAGGCCAAGTTCGTGGAAGACTTCCTGAAGCTTCGGCTCGATCGGATGGAAGCGGTGCTTGCCGACCGAGAGTGGCTGGTGGGCGGCCGCTTCTCCGTGGCGGACATTCTGATGGCGGATGTACTGCGGCCGGTGGATCGGTTCGGCGGGCTGGCGAACCACCCCCATTGCCATGACTTCGTCGCGCGCGCCACGTCCCGGCCCTCGTTCGCGAAAGCATACGACGACCAATTGGCCCATTTCGCTGCGGCAGACGCCGTCTGAGGAGGCGCTCTTGTATGCCAAGGATGTCCCCGCCGGGACCGTCTTCTATCATGGAACCAAGGCCGACCTTGAAGTTGGCGACCTGATCGCCCCCGGATTCGGAAGCAATTTCGTCGAGCGTGGGCTGAAGCACGTCTATTTCACCGCAACGTTGGAAGCGGCGACCTGGGGGGCGGAACTCGCCAGGGGCGAAGGGCGAAGCCGTATTTACATCGTCGAGCCGACCGGTCCCTTCGACGACGATCCAAACCTCACCGACAAGAAGTTCCCAGGCAACATGACGGCGTCCTACCGTTCGGTCGATCCGCTGCGGATCACCGGAGAGATCGAGGATTGGGAAGGACATCCGCCCGAGCGGCTGAAGGAGATGAAGGACAATCTCGCCCGCATGAAGCAGGACGGCAGCGACACCATCATCGAGGACTGAGGTCCACCGGCGTTCGAAGGATTGGAGACGTGTGCAGGCCACAGCTGGGGATGGGAGAGGGCGCTTCTCAATGCAGCGTGCGCGCCGGCTGCGAAGGGGTGCCACGCAGGCGGGCGGGGTCGAGGCGGCTGAGGGCGGCGTCGCGTTCGGCGGGCTTGGGTTCCCAGCCGAATTCGCGGATCAGCTGGTCACGGGCGGCGACGGCGCGGCGGGACAGGTGGGCGCAATCATCCTGACGGGCATCCCGATCGACGTCCTTGCGTGGCGGGCGGCAGCGGCGGTCGGCGCAGCTTTCCAGCATCAGGCGGATCATCCGTTCGCGCTTGGCGGCGTCGACATAGCCCATCTTGTCGAAATACAGCTTTGTGAAGGCCAGTTCGGTGACGCGGGCGTGGGTCTTGCGGTCGCCGACGATCACCGCCGCCACCATCTCCACGCAACGGCCGGCGAAATGCGGCAGCGGGGCCGTGCCGTCGTCGGCACGATCCAGCAGGCTGCTCGGCAGATCGACCAGCCGGCCGGTCACGTCCTTTACCAGATAGCGGCGCCACACCGACATCTCCGCCTCCCGTCAGGCTTCAGCCCTGCAAAGAAGCCTACACCAGACGGAGGGAAGACGGAACCGGTCGTGCGTTACACGATTTCGTGAACGGACGTGATTTTTTCAGCGCGGCACCAGCGGCCAGAACAGGGCGATGGCGGCGGTGCCGATCACCACCACCATGATCGACAGCGGCAGGCCGAGCCGCCAGTAATCGCCGAAACGATAGCCGCCGGGTCCCATCACCAGCGTGTTGCACTGGTGCCCGATGGGGGTGAGGAAGTCGCAGCCCGCCCCGATGGCCACCGCCATCAGGAAGGCGTCGGGCCTGAGCCCCAGATGGGTGGCGAGGCTGGCGCCGATCGGCGCCATCACCAGCACGGTCGCGGCGTTGTTCAGGAAGGGCGTCACCGCCATCGCCGCCACCATGATCATGGCGAGCGAGCCGATGGGCGGCAGCCCCTGCGACGCCTCCGACAGGAAGCCGGCGATCAGCTCGGTCCCGCCGGTGGTGCGCAAGGTCTCGCTGACCGGAATCAGCGACCCAAGCAGGACCAGGATCGGCCATTCGATGGCTTCGTACGCCTCGCGCAGGCTGACCACCTTCAGCGCGGTCATCGCCACCGCCGCACCGAAGAAGCCGATGGCGACGGGAACCATCCCGGTGGCGACCAGGATCACGGTCAGGCCCAGCACCGCCACCGCCGCCGCCCGCTTCGGCGTGCGGCCGATGCCGAGGTTGCGCTCGGCCAGCGGCAGGCAGCCCAGCTCGGCCAGCGTGTCGGCCACGGCGGCCTGACGGCATTGCAGCACCACCAGATCGCCCGATTGCAGGCGGACGCGGCGCAGGCGCTGGCGGATCGGACGGCCGCGCCGGCTGATCGCCAGCAGGTTGGCGCCGAATCGCTCGCGCAGGTTCACCTCCTCGATGCTGTGGCCGATCATGGCGGAGCGCTGCTCCACCACCGCCTCGACCACGGCGATGTCGTCCTCGTGCTCGACCGCCTCCTGGTCCTTGTCGTGCATCATGCGCAGGCCGGCGCGCTTGACCAGTTCGGCCAGCGCCGTGGTGTCGCCCTCCAGCACCAGAATGTCGCCGGCGAAAAGCACCCAATGGCCTGACGGGACATAGCGGCGGTAATTTTCGCGGACGATGGCGGCGACGGTCGCCTCGCCCTCGACGAAATGCTCCAGCTCCGCCACGGTGCGGCCGACGAACTGCGATCCGGCGGGCAGCCGCGCCTCCGCCGTGTAGTCGTCGATGTTGAAGGCCGGGCCCGCCCCCGCCGCCCTGCCCTTCGGCAGCAGCCGATAGCCGACCGACAGGAAGGCGACGCCGAACACCGCGATCACCAGTCCGACCGGCGTGAAATCGAACATGTGGAAGGGCTGGCCCGTCATCTCCGCCCGGACGCGCGAGACGATGATGTTGGGCGAGGTGCCGACCAGCGTCATCAGCCCGCCCAGCAGCGAGCCGAAGGCCATCGGCATGAGCAGCAGCGACACCGGCGTGCCGGTGCGACGCGCCACCTGCAGCGCGATGGGCATGAAGATGGCCAGCGCGCCGATGTTCTTGACGATGGCGGACAGCATGGTCACCGCGCCGGCCAGCATCGCCACCTGGGTCCAGACGCTGGTCATGCGCGTGGTCAGCGGGCGCATCGCCGCCTCCACCACGCCCGACCGGCCGACGGCGGCGCTGACCACCAGGGCCGAGCCGACGATGATGACGATGTCGTCGGAGAAGCCCTGGAAGGCCTCCTTCGCCGGCACGATGCCCGCCGCGACCGACGCCAGCAGCGCCAGCATGCCGACGAGGTCATAGCGCAGCCGGTCCCAGATCAGCAGCGCGATCACCGCGCCGATGATGCCGAAGGATAACATCTGGTCGATGGTCATGGGCAGGGACGGCGTCCTTCCTGGCCTTCACGGTGGCCGGATCGGACAGGATGGATGCGCATGGGCGTCCGGTCAGCGCGCCGAACCCGACGCCTTCCCTTCCCCGCGGCCATTGCCCGACTTGCCGGACGCCTGTCCTCCCTTCTCGGGAGAGCGGGCATCCCGCACCAGCCGGCCACACTGTGGCTGCTCATCACTGCCTGGGTCAAGGAAGGGAAGCACGCTGGCCAGCGGCGTCAGCAGCACGCCCAGCGCCACCGCCGCCGCGCCGCGCGCCGCCGACTCGGTGGGATCGACGCCGATGTCGGGGTTGCCCAGCGTCCCGCCGACCAGGACCGGGACATGGGTGGCGAAGACCTGCGGCGATTTGGCGTCGCCGACGATTCGCAGGTCCAGCGCCTCGTTGCGCAGGTTGATCCGCCCCTTGCCGGTGACCAGCGTTTCCGGCGTGTCGAGCACCAGCGCCTGGACGTGCGCGATGCCGTTCTCCACCGCCATGTTGCCGACCAGACAGTTGAAGGGCATCGGCTTCGACCCCGAAATGGCGACGCCCAGCGTCTCCAGGATGTTGGTCTTCAGCCCCTTGACCGCGAGGCTGGTGACCCGGCCGCCGTCCACCGCGAGGCCGATCTTGCCGTCGGAGGTCGCCAGCAGGTCGGCCACCGTCTTCCCTGTGCCGGCAAGCTGGATTCGCCCGGCCACCGTGCCGCCGATCTGCCCGGCCAGCGCGGTCTCGCTGAAGAAGTTCGACAGCTTCATGGCGCGGATGTCCAGGTTGGTGCGCATCGCCGGCACCTTGCGGCTGCCGTCCACCTCCACCGTTCCGGCGATCCGCCCGCCGCCGATTCCCAGCGACAGCGGATCGAAGCGAAGGACGCCGGCGTTCACCCGCACCCGCATGTCGAGCTCGTCGAGCGGCGCGAAGGGCGCCTCCACCCTCGCGCCGCGCAGGCGGACGTCCATGTCGGTGTTGCGCAGCTTTTCCACCGGGATGGGCGTGGCCGGAATCACCCTGTCCTTGCCGCGGGTCGGGTAATCGTCGCTGCCGCGGGGAGAGGCGCCGACCAGACCGGCGAGGTCCTGCGCCGCCAGCCGTTTGGAGGTGAGATCGGCCCTCACCATCGGCCGCTCGCCGCCGGTCTTGACCGACAGGTCGCCGGACAGGTCGCTCTCCCCGACCTTGCCCGTCATGCCCCGGAAGGCCCAGAGGTCGCCTTCGCGCGACAGGTGGCCGTCGATGGAATAGGGCCGGGTCTTCGGCGTCGGGATGCCGACGATGGGGAAGATCTCCGCCATGTCGGGGCCGCTGAGCGCGACCGACAGATCGACACCCTCCATCTTCACCGGTTCGGCGATGGAACCTTCGATGTGGCCCTTGGTCTTGCCGACCGCCGCGTCGATCTTCAGCGGATAGGGCTTCGGGTCGTCGCGCAGGTACAGAAGCGAACCGCCGGCCGCCGCCAGGGTGAAGGGCTTGCCGGCGAAGCTGCCCTTGCCCTTCAGCTCCACCGTGTCGTCGTCGTTGCCGCCGGTCGCGGTGTTGATGGTGTTGTCGATGTCGATGTCGCTGGCGGGGTCACGGTAGCGGATGGTGCCGTCGGCGATCAGCAGCCGCTCGATCACCGGGATGTCGCCGCGGTTGTCGGGGGTCGCGGCCTGTTTCGCCACTTCCTTCTCGGCGTTGGGCGGACCGAAGTTCCAGTTGGCCTCGCCCTTCCCGTTCTTTTCCAGGATCAGCTTCGGTCCCTGGAACTTCAGCTCCGGCAGTTCCCAGTCGCCGCGCAGCAGCGGCCAGGGGCGCAGCGTGGCGTCGAGAACCTTGATCTCCACCATCGTCCTGTCCTGCGCCCAGTCGGCATTTGCGACGCGCAGCCCTTCCAGGTGGATGCGGATCGGGTTGCCGAGATGGACGCGCAGGTCGCCGTCGATCGCGACCTCGCGGTTCAGCGCAGACGAAGCGTGGCGGGCGACAAAGCCGCGGGCATCGTTCCAGTCGAACAGCAGCAGCACCGCGCCGACCGCGACGACGACGAGACCGACGAGGCCGAGCAGCCCGTAGCCGATCCATTTGAACACCGATCCCGCCCCCGCTGCCATGCCGCCGGTCCTCCGCGCACCATCCCTGATCCTGACAACGGATGAGGGAGCGGATCGGTGGAGGTCGGAGACAGGGGGTACCGCGAGAGATCCGGGCCGCCGCCCGAAGGTGATGTATTTCCGTTGGCGCTTATATTGGATTTAACGCAAAATTCAGCATCGCGGCGCCGTAATCGTTCGACCATCCGGTTCCACCATTTTCAGCAGCCACGACCGCGGACACGATGCGTTCCCTTACCAACTTCGCCCCCTCCACCTTCGAGGAACGCGGTGCCGCGGTGGCCTTCACCACGCCGGTCCTGGCCCAGACCCGCGTGCGCAAGGACAGCCGCGACCAGCTGGAGGTGCTGGTGCCCAACCTGTCGGAAGGGCGCGGCGTCTATGTGGTGCCGTGGAAGTCGCTGCCGCTGGCCTTCCCGATGACGGTGCATGACCGCATGCTGCACGAGCTGATCGCCAAGGCCGACGGCTGTTCGCCCGACGACATCCGCAAGGCGGTGCTGGAGGCGGCGCGCTGCGGGCTGGCCGGCGGCGGGGCGGTTGCGGCGGCGGAGGCGGCGCTGAGCGACGACGAGGAGCAGCGGCTGCTCATCAACTATCAGCTGATCGTCGAGGCGTTGAAGGCGGTCGGGCTGGAATCGACGG
Organism: Azospirillum oryzae; assembly: GCF_008364795.1. GTDB lineage: Bacteria > Pseudomonadota > Alphaproteobacteria > Azospirillales > Azospirillaceae > Azospirillum > Azospirillum oryzae. The sequence continues at coordinate 177,867 of NZ_VTTM01000004.1, forward strand.
AGATCCTTCGGGTCGGCCTGACCTCCGCCGAGGGGCAGAAGCTGACGCGCGACCTGATGATGAAGGCGGCGCAGCGTCTGGCGCTGGAGCCGACCGAGCTGTATGGCCGCATCGCCGAGCTGGCGGTGCTGATGGAGTCGATCGGTCTGGCCAGCTCGCCAAAGCCGGCGCGGCTGCGGCGGCTGATGCGCGACCTTCAGGGCTTCCGCGACAGCATGACCGACTGGGCGACCGACAACGTGTCGGAGGCGGCCCCCATCGGCGGCTTCTGCGCCGAGGTGGCCGAACACACGGTCAACCATGCCCGCAACGTCATCGGTCAGCTCGATCAGGCGATGGCGTCGTTCGAGACGCTGCTGCGCCAGTGGGAGACCAAGCGGGCGCTCATCCGCAAGGCGTCGAGCCGGCTGTCCTGGCTACTCGACGGCTGGGAATACCTGATCCTGCTGTGGAACGACGCGCTGACCCAGGACCGCTACAGCCAGGACATGGCCGTCCACGACATCTTCCGCGTCATCCCCCTGCTGCCGAAGGACGAGGGCCGCGCCGACCAGTCGATGATGGCGGACAAGCTGATCTCCAGCCACAAGCGGTCGGTGCGCGCCTATGTCGACTGGCGCAGCGGCCAGTTGGACGTCGATCTGGTCATGCGGATCGAGACGATCAAAGGGAAGGCCGCCTGACGATGGAGATGAGGGATCTGGTCGCGCTGGGCGACAAGCTGATGGACATCGACGAGGCCAAGTTCCGCCAGGTGGTCGGCCTGCTGGAACAGATGAACGACCATCCCGACATCCAGCGCACCATCGCCGTCATCCGCCCGCGGCTGGTCGAGCTGCGGCTGAGCCGCCGCCCGACCCTGAAGCGCCTGTTCTGCGACCCGTTCGAGGATTTGTTCGAAGCCCTGGGCAAGGCCGACCCGGTGCCGCTGAGCGTGATCGAGCGGTCGCTGATGAACAGCCTGTGGCCGCTGGTCGAGGCGGAGATCGGCAAGGACCGGCTGCGCGCCTACCGCCCCGCCCTGCAGGAGGGGGAGGAGCGCAAGACGCTGTGCGAGGCGTTCTGGACGGAATGCGCGGGCGCGGTGGCGAAGATCGCCGAAGGGGCGGTGGCCGGGCATTTCAGCGAGCCGCTGGACCTGCGCATGAACCCCAACCGGACGCGGGCGCTGGCCGACATCGCCGTCATCCTGTCCATCGCGCCCGAGGTGGCGGAGCTGAAGGCGGCGCTGTCGCCCAAGCCGGTGCCGAAGCTGCACGGCGACCATATCGAGGCGATCCAAACCATCGGCCGGCGGCTGTCCCGCGTCCGGCCGGACGCGCTGAAGATTTTCGTTCTGCTGGCCGCGTCGCGGCTGACCAACCCGTCGGTGCTGCTCAGCGGGCTGTGGGACATGGATCTGGGGCAGAAATCGGCCGACCGCGCCGCCCTGTTCATGTCGCTGAGCAGCACGGTCGTCGCCCAGATCGAGGATCGTTCAAGGGCCGGGCAGGCTGCAGGGGGCGGCGACCGCATGGCGGTGGCCGATCTGGCGCTCGACCTCGTCGCCACCCTGGACGCCACCCGCGCGGCGATGGAGCAGAGCCGCAACAAGGAATTCGACCACCGGCTGAAGCAGGTCCGCAACTCCGTCCACTCCATGGTCAAGACGCAGGTGCTGCAGGATGCCGACGCCGGCATCGTCTCCGCCATCGGCGCGCTGGATGGCGGCGGTGACGTCCGCGAGGGACGGGCCCAGCTGGCCCAGGCGGAGAACCACGCGCGGGCACTGCGCAAATGCGCGACCATCGCCGATTCGCTGGGGCTGCGCGGCGAGCTGCGGGAGATGACGCAGAAGACCACCGCCTCACTGACGGAACGGGCGCAGAAGGAACTGGCCGGCCCCGCCGGCAACGCCCGCAGCGGCTATACCGCCATCCGCATGATCGAGCTGATTGCCGGGCCGGCGGAAGCGAATAAGATCATGGACGGGATCATGAACGGCGATCGGCGGTGAGTGTGCCGGCGCCTTTCGGCTTGGGGGAAGCGGTGATGGGATCGGGATATACCGGGTGGGAACTGCCGGCCGACGAGCGCGGGCGCCTGCTGGCCCTGGTCCCGCCACGCTATGAACGGCTGGTCGCCGACCATGTGACCCTGCAGGTCGGCGCCGGCCCGCAGGCCCCTCTGCCCACCGCCGCCCTGGCCGAGGTGATCGGCTGCGCCGACGACGGCGAAGGGGTGCAGGCCCTGGTCGTCGCCATCGACGGCACCAGCGACCGGCCGGACGGCTCCACCTACCATATCACCTGGTCGCTGGCGGACGGGCGGCGGCCGGTCGAGTCCAACGACGTCATCCGCGACTATGGCTGGCGCCCGCTGGATCCGCTGACGGTCAGGCTGGTGCCGCGCTTCTTCGGGGGATGAGGGGCCGCCTCACGGCACCTCCGCCACCCCTTCGGCCGCGATGCCGCGCTTGAGGCGCTGTTCGCGATAGACGATGAACAGGCCGCTGCCGATGATCAGCGCCGCCCCCACCCCCATGCGGGCGGTCGGCGCGGTGCCCCAGACGGCGAGGTCGAGCACCACCGCCCACAGGATCGACACATACTGGAACGGCACCACCACCGCGGCCGGGCTGAGCTGCAGCGAGCGGTTCATCATGGCGTGGCCGGCCAGCGCGGTGACGCCCAGCAGCCCCAGCAGGAAGAAGCCGAGCCAGCCCGGCGCCTCCCAGGTCCAGGGCAGCGTCACACCGCCGATCAGGATGCCGCCGACCATCTGGTTGCCGACCAGCGTCAGGCTGGAGGCGGAGCGCAGGACGCGGGTGGAGATGACGCCGCTGGAGAAGATGAAGGCGCCCAGCAGCGCCACCAGCGACGGCCACAGGTCGAAGCGGCCGGTCGGGTTCAGCACGATGACGACGCCGACGAAGCCGACCAGAACCGCCACCCAGCGGCGCCAGCCCACGCTTTCCCCCAGGACCAGCACCGACAGCGCGGTGACGATCAGCGGCGCCGACATGTAGATGGTCATCACGTCGGCCAAGGGCAGATAGCCGACCGCCCAGTAGAAGCAGGCGACGTCCACCGTCATCAGCAGCACCCGCAGGATGTGCAGCGGCAGCCGGTCGACGGCGAAGACCGCGGCGATCCCCTCGCGCCAGATCATCGGCACCAGAACCGCCAACCCGAACAGGCTGCGCACCGCGATCAGCATGGCGACCGGATGGTCGGCCACCAGCCATTTGCCGAGCGCGTCGTTCAGCGTGAACAGGGTCATGCCGCCCAGCATCATCAGGATGCCAAGGCGGGTGTCGGTCGCGGGGGCCGCGGTCATGGAGGGGTCCGGGAATGGTTGAGAGCGTGGGATCCGCAGGAGCAGGCCGGAGACCTGCGCGGGCAGCGATATTGCTGGATTGGCGGACGAACACAACCCCCGCCCGGAGCGAGGGAGCATTGCGGATCGCGACGCGGGACATTCGAAGGAATCCTTCATATCTCCGGACCGCCCGTCTTCAATTGAAAGGCAATCTCTGCGGCTTCGCCGTAGAATGCCGGGAAAATCCAGCAGGAGAATCCCGATGAAAGCGGTGGTCTACGAGGCGTTTTCCGCACCGCCCCAAATCATGACCGTGCCGGATCCGACGCCGGAGCTGCATGGCGTCGTCGTCAAGGTGATGGCGACCGGGGTTTGCCGCAGCGACTGGCACGGCTGGGTCGGCCATGACACCGATATCCGGCTGCCGCATGTGCCCGGCCATGAGCTGGCCGGCATCGTCGAGGCGGTCGGCAAGGACGTGACGAAATGGAAGGTCGGCGACCGGGTGACGGTCCCGTTCGTCGGCGGCTGCGGCGCCTGTCCCGAATGCCATTCCGGCAATCATCAGGTCTGCGACCGGCAGTTCCAGCCCGGCTTCACCCATTGGGGGTCCTTCGCGCAATATGTCGGCCTGCATCAGGCGGACATCAATCTGGTGAGGCTGCCGGAGACGATGGACTTCACCACCGCCGCCAGCCTCGGCTGCCGCTTCGTGACCTCCTTCCGCGCCGTCGTCGATCAGGGCAGGACGTCCGCCGGCCAGTGGGTGGCGGTCCACGGCTGCGGCGGCGTCGGCCTGTCGGCGATCATGATCGCCAATGCGGTGGGCGCCAATGTCGTCGCCATCGACATTTCGGAGGACAAGCTCGCCCTGGCCCGCGCGCTCGGCGCGGTCGCCACAGTGAACGCGTCCGAGGTCGCGCATGTCGCCGAAGCGGTCATCGAGATCACGCGCGGCGGTGCCCATGTCTCGCTCGACGCGCTGGGCCATCCCACGACCTGCTTCAATTCGATCAGCAACCTGCGCAAGCGGGGCAAGCATGTGCAGGTCGGCCTGATGCTGGCCGAGAACAGCACCCCCGCCATCCCGATGAGCCGCGTCATCGCCAATGAGCTGGAGATCCTCGGCAGCCACGGCATGCAGGCTCACCGCTATGACGCGATGATGGAGATGATGCGGTCGGGCAAGCTGGCGCCGGAGAAGCTGATCGGCCGGACGATCACGCTGGAACAGTCCATCGACGCCCTGATGACTATGGACAGGTTCGAGGGCACCGGGGTGACGGTGGTGACCGAGTTCTAATGATGGGGCCGGAAAGTCGGCGCTTTCCGGCTCCACAGTCCTGCGGTCAGATCACGCCCTTATCGCGCAGGGCGGCGATATCGGCCCCGCTCAGGCCAAGGGACTCCGCCAGCACGGTGTCGGTGTGCTGGCCCAGCGTCGGCGGGGCGGTGTCGTGGACCAGCGGAGTGCCGCTGTAGCGGATCGGGCTCGCCACCGTCGGCACGCTGCCCTGGGTCGGGTGCGGCAGATCCTGGTGGATGTTGCGGGCCCTCACCTGCGGGTCCTCGAACACCGCGGTCAGGTCGTTGATCGGGCCGCAGGGCACGCCGACCTGCTCCAGCGCGCTCAGCCAGTCGTGGCTGTCGCGGGTGCGGATCAGCTCCTCCAGCAGCGCCACCAGCTCCTTGCGGTTGGCGACGCGGGCCGGGTTGGTGGCGTAACGCTCGTCCTTCGCCAGTTCGGGACGGCCGGCGACCGTGCAGAACTTGGCGAACTGGCCGTCGTTGCCGACCGCCAGGATGATGTAGCCGTCGCGGGTGGCGAAAGCCTGATAGGGCACGATGTTGGGATGGGCGTTGCCGAGCCGCTGCGGCGCCTTGCCGCCGACGAGACAGTTCATCGCCTGGTTGGCCAGCACCGCCACCTGGACGTCGAGCAGGGCGAGGTCGACCTGCTGCCCCTCGCCGGTGCGGTCGCGGTGGGCCAGCGCGCCCATGATGCCGATGGTGGCGTATAGGCCGGTGAAGATGTCGGTCACCGCGACGCCGACCTTGACCGGGCCGCCGCCCGGCTCGCCATCGGGCTGGCCGGTGATGCTCATCAACCCGCCCATGCCCTGGATCATGAAGTCGTAGCCGGCGCGATTGCGGTACGGCCCGGTCTGGCCGAAGCCGGTGATCGAGCAGTAGACCAGCCGCGGGTTGACCGCCTTCAGGCTGTCATAGTCGAGGCCGTATTTGACCAGCCCGCCGACCTTGAAATTCTCGATGACGACGTCGGCCTGGGCGGCGAGCTTGCGGACAAGCTCCTGCCCTTCCGGCCGTTCGAAGTCGATGGTGATCGACCGCTTGCCGCGGTTGGTCGACAGGAAGTAGGCCGACTGGTCGCCAGCCCAGGGCGGACCCCAGGCACGGGTGTCGTCGCCGGCGCCCGGCCGTTCCACCTTGATCACGTCGGCGCCGAGATCGGCCAGCGTCTGCGCCGACCACGGCCCGGCCAGCACGCGCGACAGTTCCAGCACCCGGATGTGCGACAAGGGTCCGGCCAAGGTGTCTTCCTCCTGGTTTATTGGCACTCCCCACATTCCCTCTTCCCCCCGGGGAGAGGGTCGGGGTGAGGGGGATGCATTGCGGAGCACCGGTGATAGTGCCGGCGCTCCACGTTTCTTGAAAATCCTTGCCTCGCGTCCCCCTCACCCTTCCCAAGCTTCGCTTGGGCCCCTTCCCTCTCCCCGGGGGGAGAGGGGATTCAGGCGGGAGAGGGAGCTATTACGCCGACACCAGTTCTTCCAGGGAACGCTCGATGATGTCCAGGCCCTCGTCGACCAGGGCATCCGAGGCGGTCAGCGGGACCAGGATGCGGATGACGTTGGCGTAGGTGCCGCAGGACAGCAGGATCAGGCCCTTTTCCGCCGCCTTGGCGACCAGCGCCTTGGTCAGGTCGGCGGCCGGCTCCTTGGTCTCGCGGTCGGTCACCAGCTCCATGGCGACCATGGCGCCCAGGTTGCGCACGTCGCCGATCACCGACAGGCTGTTGCGCTGGGCCATGGTGCGGAAGCGGCCGGCGATGCGCTCACCGAGCTTTTCGGCGCGCTCGATCAGCTTCTCTTCCTCGATGACGTCGATGACGGCCAGCGCGGCGGTCGTCGCCAGCGGGCTGCCGGCATAGGTGCCGCCCAGGCCGCCGGGGATCGGGGCGTCCATCAGCGCCGCCTTGCCGGTCAGCGCAGACAGCGGGAAGCCGCCGGCCAGGCTCTTCGCCATGGTCACGAGATCCGGCTCGATCCCGGCATGCTCGACGGCGAACATCTTGCCGGTGCGGGCGAAGCCGGTCTGGATCTCGTCGACGATCATGACGATGCCGTGCTTGTCGCAGACCGCGCGCAGCGCCTGCAGGAAGGACGGGCTGGCGATGTTGAAGCCGCCCTCGCCCTGCACCGGCTCGATGATGATCGCGGCGACGCGGGCCGGATCGACGTCGGACTTGAACAGATTATCCAGCGCCTTCAGGCTCTCCGCCTCGCTGATGCCGCGATAGGCGTTGGGGAACGGCACATGGAAGATCTCGGCCGGGAAGGGACCGAAGCCGACCTTGTAGGGCACGACCTTGCCGGTCAGGCCCATGGTCAGCAGCGTGCGGCCGTGGAAGCCGCCGGAGAAGGCAACGACGCCGGGACGGCCGGTGGCGGCGCGGGCGACCTTGACGGCGTTCTCGACAGCCTCGGCGCCGGTGGTGAAGAAGGCGGTCTTCTTCGGGGTCGGGCCGGGGACCAGCGCGTTCAGCTTCTCCGCCAGTTCGACGAAGCTATCGTACGGCGTGACCATCGCGCAGGTGTGGGTGAAACGCTCCAGCTGCGCCTTCACCGCCTCCATCACCTTCGGGTGGCGGTGGCCGGTGTTCAGCACGGCGATGCCGCCGGCGAAGTCGATGAAGCGCTTGCCTTCGATGTCCCACATCTCGGCGTTCTCGGCGCGGTCGATGTAGAAGGGCATGCCGGCGGAAATGCCACGGGAGACGGCGGCCTCGCGACGGGCGACGAAGGACTGGTTGGTGCTCATGGTCTGTTTTCCTTTGACTTACCCTTGGGGAGGGTCAGGCGCCGAGGCCGACGCAGAGATATTTGACTTCCATGAAATCATCGAGGCCGTACTTGGAGCCTTCGCGGCCGATGCCGGACTCCTTGACGCCGCCGAAGGGGGCCACCTCGGTGGAGATGATGCCTTCGTTGATGCCGACGATGCCGTATTCCAGCTTTTCCGCCACGCGCCAGACGCGGCCGATGTCGCGGCTGTAGAAATAGGCGGCGAGCCCGAATTCGGTGTCGTTCGCCATGCGGATGGCGTCCTCTTCCGTCTCGAACTTGAACAGCGGGGCGACCGGGCCGAAGATCTCCTCGCGGGCGACGCGCATCTCGGTGGTGATGCCGGTCAGGATCGTCGGCTCGAAGAAGGTGCCGCCCAGCGCGTGGCGCTTGCCGCCGAGCGCGACCTTGGCGCCCTTCTCCAGCGCGTCGCCCATCAGCTCTTCCACCTTGGCGACGGCGTCGGCGTTGATCAGCGGACCCTGGGTGACGCCCGGCTCGGCGCCGTCGCCGACCTTCAGCGCCTTGACCGCCTCGGCCAGCTTGGCGGCGAAGGCGTCATAGACGCCGGCCTGGACCAGCAGGCGGTTGGCGCAGACGCAGGTCTGGCCGGCATTGCGGTACTTCGACGCCATGGCGCCCTTGACCGCCTCGTCCAGGTCGGCGTCGTCGAAGACGATGAAGGGGGCATTGCCGCCCAGTTCCAGCGACACCTTCTTGACCGTGCTGGCAGCCTGCCGCATCAGCAGCTTGCCGACCTCGGTGGAGCCGGTGAAGCTGACCTTGCGGACGATCGGGCTGTGGGTCAGCTCGTTGCCGATGGCGGCCGGCTCGCTGCCCATCACGATGTTGAAGACACCGGCCGGCATGCCGGCGCGCTCCGCCAGTTCGGCCAGGGCCAGCGCCGACAGCGGGGTGTCCTCGGCCGGCTTGACCACCACGGTGCAGCCGGCGGCCAGGGCCGGGGCGCATTTGCGGGTGATCATGGCGTTCGGGAAGTTCCACGGCGTGATCGCCGCGACGACGCCGATGGCCTCCTTCAGGACGACGATGCGCTTGTTGGCGGCGAAGCTGGGGATGACGTCGCCATAGGCGCGCTTGCCCTCCTCCGCGAACCACTCGATGAAGGAGGCGCCATAGACCACCTCGCCGCGCGCTTCGGCCAGCGGCTTGCCCTGTTCGGCGGTCATCAGTTGGGCCAGATCCTCCTGGGCGGCGAGGATCAGGTCATACCAGCGGCGCAGGATGGCCGCGCGTTCCTTGGCGGTCTTGGCCTTCCACCCCGGCAGGGCGGCGTTGGCGGCGTCGATCGCCTCGCGCGTCTCGGCGGCGCCCATGTCGGACACTTCGGCGATGACGGCGCCGGTGGCGGGGTTGGTGACCGGGAAGGTCTTCCCGGAATCGGCCGCGCGCCACGCACCGTTCACGTAGCCCTTGGTTCGGAGAAGGCCCTGGTCGTTCAGCGACAGCATGTTCGATCCGCCCTGCATGAAGATTATGGAACCGTCCGGCCGCGCCCGGTGGAATTTTCCTTGCCAATCAAGGATTTCCGTCGCGGGGGCCTGGACCTTGGACAGAAGCCTACCATGTTTAATAAATTAAACAACCCCTGTTTAGCTGTTCATATTCTGATGACGGGGTTGCGCGAATGGGCTATTGCCTAGACGGGTGTGGAGCAGGAGTCCGGTGATGGAATTCGACGTCGGCGCAAGGTTGAAGCAGATCCGCGAACAGCATGGGCTGTCGCAGCGGGCGCTCGCCCAGCGGGCCGGAGTGACCAACGGCACGATCTCCCTGATCGAGCAGAACCGCAGCAGTCCGTCGGTGTCGTCGCTGCGCAAGGTGCTTCAGGGCATCCCGATGACGTTGGCCGAATTCTTCTCCTCCGACGATCTGCCGCCGCCCGAGCAGATTTTCTTCAAGGGCGACGAGCTGATCGAATTGGCCGGCGAGCTGAAGGGCACGGTCGGCCAAGTTTCCTTCCGTCAGGTCGGCGACCTGCGCAGCCGCAACCTGCAAATCCTCCATGAACGCTACGCTCCAGGCGCCGACACCGGCCGCACCATGCTGCAGCACGAATCCGAAGAAGGCGGCATCGTCATCAAGGGCCAGATCGAGCTGACGGTGGGTGACCGCAAACAGCTTCTCGGTCCCGGCGACGCCTATTTCTTCGACAGCCGTGTGCCGCATCGGTTCCGCAACATCGGCGAGGTGGAGTGCGAGCTGATCAGCGCCTGCACGCCGCCGTACCTGTGAGAGGCGGGAGGGTTTCCCCTCCCGCGACCACTCTCCTACCCTACGTTCCCCTTCAGCCGCTCGTTGCGCCGGCGCAGGATTTCCAGCGTCGACAGCATGAAGACCGAGATCACCGTCAGAACCACCGCCACCGCGGTGATGGTCGGGCTGATGTTCTCGCGGATGCCGCTGAACATCTCTCGCGGCAGGGTGCGCTGCTCAGGCCCGGCGAGGAACAGCACCGTCACCACCTCGTCGAAGCTGGTGGCGAAGGCGAACAGCGCGCCCGACGCCAGACCCGGCAGGATCAGCGGCAGGATCACCTTGCGGAAGGTCAGCAGCGGCGGGGCCCCCAGCGAAGCGGCGGCGCGCGCCAGCGTCATGTCGAAGCTCTGCAGCGTCGCCGACACGGTGATGACGACGAAGGGCGTCGCCAGCGCGGTGTGGACCAGGATCAGACCGAGATAGTTGCCGGTCAGCCCCAGCGGCGCGAAGAAGAAATAGACGCCGACCGCGGTGATGACCACCGGAACCACCATCGGCGACAGCACGACGGCCAGGATCAGCGGCTTCCACTTGCTCTTCCACTGGGCCAGCCCCAGCGAGGCCAGCGTGCCCAGCGCCATCGACAGCATGGCCGACGATATGCCGATGATGAAGCTGTTCTTCAGCGAATTCATCCAGCGCGCCGAATTGAGGAATTCCTCGTACCAGCGCAGCGAGAAGCCCGGCAGCGGATAGGTCAGGTAGGTGCTGGAACTGAAGGACAGCGGCACGATCGCCAGGATCGGCGCCATCAGGAAGATGAACACCAGCGTGGAGGCGACGATCGTGGCGATCCAGGCGAGGCGCTGGCTGGCGGTTTGGGGGGAATGGTTCGCGCTCAATTCTTCAGACCTCCCGTCGTCTGGCGGCCGAGCGCCAGCTTGCCGTAGACCAGCGCCAGCACCAGCGTGGAGAGCAGAAGCACCGCACCCAGCGCCGAGGCGAGGCCCCAGTTGACCGTTTCCGTGGTGTAGAAGGCGATGAAGGACGAAATCATCTGGTCGGCGGCCCCACCGACCAGCGCCGGCGTGATGTAGTAGCCGATGGCCAGGATGAAGACGAGCAGGCAGCCGGCACCGATGCCCGGAATGGTCTGCGGCAGGTAGATGCGCAGGAAGGCGGTCGCCGGCGGCGCGCCGAGCGAGGCGGCGGCCCGCATGTAGGCCGGCGAGATGCCGCGCATGACGCTGTAGAGCGGCAGGATCATGAAGGGCAGCAGCACATGGGTCATCGCCATGTAGACGCCGAAGCGGTTGTAGATCAGCCGCATCGGCTCGTCGATGACGCCCAGCCATTGCAGGGAGCCGTTGACGATGCCCTCGCTCTGCAGGATCACGATCCAGGCGCAGGTGCGCACCAGCAGCGACGTCCAGAAGGGCAGCAGCACGAAGATCATCAGCAGGTTCGACCGGCCGGTCGGCAGGTTCGCCAGCAGATAGGCCACCGGGAAGCCCAGGATCAGGCAGAGCGCCGTGACGCCGAAGCCGATCTCGAAGGTGCGCATGAACACCTCGCGGTAGATCGACTGGTCCGCCGGGGCGTGCACGATGGCGCCGTCGGCGTTGTGGGTCAGGTCGACCGCGGCCAGCAGGTAATAGCTGGTGACCGGGCCGCTGGCGCTCTTGATCGCGGCCCAGCTCTCGCGCTCGCCCCAAGCCGGGTTGATGCCGATCAGCGTTTCCCTGGCGGTGCCGGGAGCCGGCTGCTCCTTCAGCTTGCGGCCGGTGGAAAGCAGCGTGGTGCGGTAACCGTTGACGATGTAGTTCAGCCGCTTGGCGGCGACGGCCAGCGTGCCGGCATCGTGCGCGGTGCGGATATCGGCGGCGAGCGCGGCAAAGGCGGCCTCGTCGGGCAGGCCCTGGCCGTTCCAACGCTCCAGCGCCGCCACGGTCTGCGGCATCGCCTGCGGCACCTCCCAGTCGTCCACCGACTTCCAGATCATGCCGGCGAGCGGCACGACGAAGGTGAACAGCAGGAAGGCCAGCAGCGGCAGCACCAGGCCCAGCGCACGGAACTGCCGGGCCCGCTCGGCCCGTTTCAATCGACGCTTCAACGGCACGTCGGCGCCGGCAACGAATGCGGCTGTCATCGGCATTGTCCTGTTGAGAAGACGCGGGCGCATAATGCCCCGAAACCCGGGACCATCCCCTCTCCCCCCCGGGGAGAGGGACGGGGTGAGGGGGACGCATGGCGTCCGGTCACCGAAGGGCGGGGAGTGATCCGCCGGAAAGTATATTGGGGGAGCACATTTCGGCCCAATGCGTGCCGCGGTGCGTCCCCTTCACCCCGTCCCTCTCCCCAGGGGGGAGAGGGAGTATAGGGCGGTACTCAGTTAACGCTTACTTCGCCGCCCACTTGTTGAAGCGTTCGGTCAGGCGGTCGATGTTCTCCAGCCAGAAGTCGGTGTTGATCTCGATCGCGTTCTTCATGTTGTCCGGCGCGGTCGGCAGGTCGGCCAGCACCGCCTTCGGCAGCAGCGACGGGGCCTTCTTGTTCGACGTGCCGTAGGCGATGCCTTCGGACAGCTTGGCCTGGTTCTCCGCCTTGCCGACGAAGTTCAGGAACTTGTAGGCGGCCTCCTGGTTCGGGCTGCCCTTCAGGATCACCCAGCTGTCGATGGTGTAGAGCGCGCCGTTCCACACCATGCCGAAGTTCTTCTTCTCGTTCTTGTTGGCGGCGTCGATGCGGCCGTTATAGACCGAGGTCATCGCCACTTCGCCCGACGCCAGCAGCTGCGGCGGCTGGGCGCCGGCCTTCCACCAGACGATGTCGTTCTTGATGGTGTCGAGCTTCTTGAAGGCGCGGTCGACGCCGGCCTCGGTGCCCAGCACCTTGTAGACGTCGGCCGGAGCCACGCCGTCGGCCATCAGCGCGATTTCCAGCGTGGTCTTGGCGCCCTGGCGCAGGCCGCGCTTGCCCGGATACTTCTTGGTGTCGAAGAAATCGGCCCAGCTCTTCGGCGCGTCCTTCAGCTTGTCCTTGTCGTAGCCGAGCACGAAGTCATAGACGATGGCACCGACGCCGCAGGCGTTGACGGTCGACGGCAGATAGGCGTCCTCGCCGCCGATCTTGGAATAGTTCAGCTTCTCGTAGAGACCCTCGTCGCAACCCAGCGCCAGTTCCTCGCTCTCGACCTGCACGACGTCCCAGGTGGAGGCGCCGCCCTGGACCTTGGCGCGCAGGACGCCGACGCCGCCGTCCCAGGATTCGTCGTTCATCGGCGTGCCGGTCTCCTTGAACGGACCGAAATACACCTTCTTCTGGACGTCCTGATAGGCGCCGCCCCACGACACGACGGTGAGGTCGCGGGCGCTTGCGGCCGAAGCCAGGGCCGTGAGGGCGGTGAAGGTCGCAGCGAAACCGAGAGCCACCTTAATCTTCGACATGATTCCCCGTCCTTATTCGTCGTGGTTGTTGTTGCTGAAAGGCATCCTGGCGCCAAGGAACCACGTCCTCAGACCGGATCGAGCGCCCGGCAGTCCTCCGGGCGGAACGCGATGTAGACATCCTGGCCCGGCGACAGACCGGCATAGGAGCCGGCCGGCAGCTTGACCATGAATTCCGGGTTGGCCGGCGTGTTCAGCACCGCCAGCGTGTGGTCGCCGAGATAGATCAGGTCGGTCAGCGTCGCCGGCAGCCGGTTCATGTCGCTGTCGCCGCTGTCGCCGGTTTCGATGGCGACGCGCTCCGGCCGGAGCGACAGCGAGGTGCGGTTGCCGGCGCCGCCGATGTTCACCGCCTGCGCCACCACCGAACCGCCGGCATCCAGCGCGACCCGCGCCCAGCCCTGTTCGATATTTTCAACAACGCCGCTCAGAACATTGTTCTCGCCGATGAAGTTGGCGACGAAGCTGTTCACCGGCCGTTCGTACAGCGCGTCCGGCCGGTCGATCTGCTGGACGATGCCGTCGTTGAAGACCGCGATGCGGTCGGACATCGTCAGCGCCTCCCCCTGGTCGTGGGTGACGTAGACGACGGTCAGACCCATCGTCTCGTGCAGGCGCTTGATCTCCAGCTGCATATGCTCGCGCAGGCGCTTGTCGAGCGCACCCAGCGGCTCGTCCATCAGCACCAGCGCCGGATTGAAGACCAGGGCGCGGGCGAGCGCCACGCGCTGCTGCTGGCCGCCCGACAGCTGGCCGGGATGGCGGCCGGCGAGGTTGCCGAGCTTGATCATGTCGAGCGCGGCCCGAACCCGCTCCTTGACCTCCGCCTTCGGAACGCCGCGCACCGACAGCGGAAAAGCGACGTTTTCCTCGATCGTCAGGTGGGGGAACAGGGCGTAGTTCTGGAAGACCATGCCGATGTCGCGCTTGTGCGGCGGCGTGTTCTTGATCGGCCGGTCGCCGATGAAGATGTCGCCATGGGTCGGCACCTCGAACCCGGCCAGCATCATCAGCGTGGTGGTCTTGCCCGACCCCGACGGCCCCAGCAGCGTCAGGAATTCGCCTTTGCGAATGTCGAGGTCGAGGCTTTTCACCACGAGATGCTCGCCATCGTAGGTCTTCTGCACCCCGGAAAAGCGCACCAGGGTATCTGTCGTCGCGATCATCCCGCCGTCCATCCGTCCGCTCCCGTCACAGGCGACCTGGATCCGGGTACGCCACCCCGGTCCGGTCCGTCTTTCTGTCCCTGACGGTACCACGCGTTTAAGAAAATAGACAAGAGGAATGACTATGTCGTGATCAATTCAACGGTTTGCTGAAATTTTGTGCAACTGCGAAGGCGATGCCCACGCTTAGACCGGCAGTGTGCTCCATTCGCGTGCGATTGAGAAGGCCGATGATCGAGATAGCGGACATACGGCGGCGTGAAAATCCGTGTTTTCTGCGAAAGGAGGGGCGAATCGCCGCAGGCGACCCGCCCCGGATTCATATCGTTGCCCGAAGGCGCCGACCGATGGTCGGCACCTTCGGGCCCCTCAAACGCCGGGCGGCCCGCGTCCGCAGGCCTTGGCTTCGCGGGCATGGGCCCGCGCGGCCGCAGTCGCGGCCGTTAGCAGGGCCGGAAATCGAAAATTTCCGGCCCTGCGGTCGGCGCTCCAGACTTATTTCTGTTGGGCCGACTGGCTGTAGACGAAGCTGTCGAAGCCGTTCTCGGCGACGCGGAACCACAGCCGCTCCTGCTCCAGGAAGGGCTTCCAGCCGTCATAGACCTTCTTGAAGCGCGGGTTGCTGGCGGCGAGCTTGTCGTAAAATTCGAACGCCGCCTTCTCGCAGGCCTGCATCATGTCGCGCGGGAAGGGGCGCAGCACGGCGCCGCCGCCGACCAGCCGCTTCAGCGCCGAGGCGTTCAGCGTGTCGTACTTGGCGATCATCCAGCTGTTGGCCTCCCAGCAGGCCTGTTCCAGGATGGTCTGGTAGGATTTCGGCAGCTGTTCCCAGGCCTGCATGTTGAACATCAGCGGGATCTGGGCCGAGCCCTCCCACCAGCCGGGGTAGTAGTAGTATTTGGCGACCTTGTGGAAGCCCAGCTTTTCGTCGTCGTAGGGGCCGACGAACTCGGCCGCGTCGATGGTGCCGCGTTCCAGCGCCGGATAGATGTCGCCGCCGCCGAGCTGCTGCGGGACCAGCCCGAAGGGCGTCAGGATCTGGCCGACTAGACCGCCGATGCGCATCTTCAGACCCTTCAGATCCTCCAGGCTCTTGATCTCCTTGCGGAACCAGCCGCCCATCTGGGCCCCGGTGTTGCCGGCCGGGATGTGGTGGATGTTGTAATCCTTGAACACCTCCCGCATCAGCTCCAGCCCGCCGCCATGCATCATCCAGGCGATGTGCTGGCGCGTGTTCAAACCGAAGGGCATGGCGGTGTCGAAGCAGAAGGTCGGATCCTTGCCGACATAGAAATAGGCCGCCGACTGGCCGCACTCGACCGTGCCGTTCTGCACCGCGTCCAGCACCTGGAGCGCCGGCACGATCTCGCCCGCCGCGAAGGTGCGGATCTGGAACTTGCCGTCGGTGGCGTCGGACACCCGCTTGGCGATGAACTCCGCCGCGCCATAGATGGTGTCGAGGCTCTTGGGATAGCTCGACGCCATGCGCCACTTGATCTCCGGCTGGGAGGTTTGGGCGATGGCCGGAGCCGCGATGGTCGCGGCGGTTCCGGCGGCGGCAAGGCCGACACCGGCGCTGGAGAGGAACGCACGCCGTTTCATGATGAGGATTCTTCCCGACTGTATGGTTCGTTGGGCTGACATGATAGCGCAACCAACCATTTGGGGAATCCCCCTTCCGCCGGGGCGGTGCGGTTTGTGAGAATGAATCTCGCGGCAGAACCTTGCGGCAAAAACGAAAAATCCAGCCGCAACGGGCTGGATCTTCGGCGACGCAGCATTATTTATTGTTTCGATCGCCTTTCAGGCGTTTCCTCCCTAAACTCGGGCCGCGGCTGTATAGCTAGCGGCCTTTTCTCTTTTACGCAATATGCTGAAAGTCAGCTTCGCAAACTTTTTTGCCTGACGTACGTCCGAGGCGTGCCGAACGCTGCGCGCCCTTCCCTCCTACATTGTAATTGCATCGCGACGGTTCCGCTTGACCCTTTATAAAGGGCTGGGATGATACAGTGTCTGCACTGATCGTCTCCCATCCGGCTTGTCCGGGGTCGCTTATAAGGATCTTGCCACGATGTCGCCCCTTGGACAGCCAAGCGGCCGGACTGCCGGACACCATTTTGCCGCCGTCCGTGTTCCGCGCCGTGCCATCGGCCTGCGGATGACCGTGGCCGTCACCGTGGCCGTTCTGCTGCTGGGATCGACGCTGGTGAAGGGGCTGGTCGTCGGCAATGGCGCTGCGGACGCGCTGGCGAAGGAGATCGGCAATTCGATGACCGGGCTGGCGCAATCGCTGGCGCGACAGCTCGATTCGACCATGTGGGCGCGCGCCAACCAGATCGCCGCGCTGTCGCGGATCGATGCGCTGAAGGATCCGGCGGTGGCGCAATCGACCATCGACGAGTTGAAGCGCCGCGACCCGACCATCGCCTGGATCGGCATGACCAATGCCGACGGGCGGGTGGTGGCCGCCTCCAACGGGCTGCTGCTGGGGGCCGACATCGCCAGCCGGCCGGTCCATCAGGAAGGAATGAAGGGCCTGTTCGTCGGCGATGTGCACGAGGCGGTGGCCCTGCGCGGCAAGGTGCAGTACCTGGTGGGCGAAACGCCGAAATTCGTCGACGTGTCCGCCCCGCTGCAGAAGGCGGACGGCACCACGGTCGGCGTGCTGGCCGCCCATTACAGCTGGGAATGGGCCCACGCCTCGATCCGGCAGCTGATCGAGCCCTTGTCCGACCACAAGGGGCTGACCCTCTATATCCTGTCGGCCGACGGCACCGTGCTGATCGGTCCCGATTCGGCGGTCGGAAAGCCCCTGCCGGTGCCGACGCTGACCGCCAGGCTGCGCGACGGCTGGAGCAGCGAGGTCTGGCCCGACGGGGTCACCTATGTCACCGGCGTGGCCCACGGCAAGGGGCTGCACGATTACGCGGGGCTGGGCTGGACCGTCGTCGCCCGCCAGCCGGCCGACATCGTCTATGCCGAAACCAACCGCCTGCGAACGACGATCATCGGGTCCGGCGCGATGCTGGCCCTGCTGTTCAGCTGCATCGGCTGGTTCGCCGCCGGACGCATCGCCCGGCCGCTGGGCGCCATCGCCGACGCGGCCGAGCGCATGGGCAAGGGCGAGCGCGGCGTGGCGATCCCCGACGTCGGCGGTGCGGCGGAGATCCGCCGGCTGTCGGTGGCGCTGCGGGAGATGGTGGACAGCCTGACCAACAAGGACGCCGCCCTGATGCGGCTGGAGGACATCGCCTACGAGGATCGGCTGACCACGCTGCCGAACCGGCGCTATTTCGAACAGTATGTCGAGGCGTCGACCGGCGGCGGCGGCGGATCGGCGACGGTGATGTACATCGACCTGGACGGCTTCAAGCCGGTGAACGACCGGCTGGGCCACGATGCCGGCGACGCCGTGCTGCGCCAGATCGGCGGCCGGCTGGCCAGCATCTTCCGCGACGACGACGTGGTCGCCCGGCTGGGCGGCGACGAGTTCGCCGCCGTGCTTCCCCGCCGCGCCGGCCGCCCGGCTCCCGACACCGAGGAACTGGCGTCACGCATCATCGCCGCCGTCAACGAACCGGTGTCGTTCAACGGCGAGATGGTCCGCGTCGGTTGTTCCATCGGCATCGCCTGCTGGCCGGAGGACGACAGCGACATGGCGACGGTGATGCGCCATGCCGACGCCGCGCTCTACAAGGCCAAGCGCGACGGCCGCAACCGCGCGGCGCGCTGGGTACGGGCGGAGGTGGGGGCGGAGGGGTAATGAGTGTCTAACGTCCCTCCAATCCCCGCACCATCCCGTTCATGAATTCCAGCTTTTCGATCACCGACGCGGATAGGATGAAGGGGTAGAGATCCGGCTGGCCCATGCTGCGGTTCAGGCTGTTCACCGCGTAGGTCAGCGGCAACCAGAGGTCGATCAGATCCTCGATTCGCCGGGCCTTGTGGGGGTTGAAGTCGACCTCCGCCTCAAGTTCCGCCCCTTCGGTGATGCGTGGGCGCACCCGCAGGCCGAAAGCGCGGGCGGTTTCCAGCGTGTCGACGATGTGCAGGTAGTGCGCCCAGGTCTCGGCGAAATCCTCCCACGGGTGGGCGGTGGCATAGGTGCTGACGAAATTGGCCTGCCAGTCGGCCGGCGCGCCGTCGGCATAATGGCGTTTCAGCGCCTCGCCATAGTCCTGCCGCTCGTCGCCGAACAGGGCGCGGAAACGCTCCAGCAGCGCCGGGTCATCGCGCACCAGACGGTCCCAGATGTAATGACCGATCTCGTGGCGGAAATGGCCGAGCAGCGTGCGGTAGGGTTCCCCCATCTCGGTGCGGCGCTTCTCGCGCTCGGCATCGTCGGCTTCTGCGACGTTGATGGTGATGAGGCCGTTGGCATGGCCGGTCAGCACCGGCGTCACCGTGCCGTCGGCGGCGGCGGTGTCGGTCAGGAAGTCGAAGGCCAGACCTTCCTCCGGATTCTCGATCCGGGTCTGCAAAGGCAGGTTCAGGTTGGTCAGCGTGTAGAACAGGTGGTGCTTGGCCAGTTCCAGCTTGCGCCAGCGCGTCAGGTTGTCGGTGTCGGACAGGTCGGGAATGGTGCGGTTGTGCCGGCAGGCGGCGCAGTGGGTGTCAGCGGAATCGGCCGGCAGCATCCAGTTGCAGGCGTCGAGTTCCGCATTCGCACAGAATTTGTGGAGCCGTTCGGGGGTGGCGAGCGCGCTCCACACCCCGTCACGGTCGGTGGGGTCGAGCGCCGACAGGGTCCCCGCATCCGGCAGATAGCCGAGCCGGTGCCCGCAGCGCTCGCACAGCGTGTTCTCGAAATAGAGCGGCTGGTGGCAGTTCTGGCATTCGAAGAGTTTCATGGCGGGGGATCCTGATTGCCCTCTCCCGCCTCGGGAGAGGGCGATTTGGCGTCGAATCAGGTGGGTTTCTTCGCTTCGGGCTTTGCCGCAGCAGCCGCTTCCACCTTTTCCGGTTCCTTTTCCGGTTCCTTCACCTCGACCGGCTCAACCGGCTTCTCCTCTTCCGTGGCCTCCTCGCCGAAGGACAGCGTCGGGCTTTCGGCGACGTTGCGCAGGGCGTGGGCGGCGCGGCGGAGCGCGAAGGAGGTCTTGCCTTCCGGTTCCAGCGCCAGCAGCAGCAGCGAGCGGCCGGTCACCATATAGGTGTCCCCGGTGTCGACGCGCGGCGCCTCGTCGGGGTCCGGCAGGTTGGTGTCGACCAGACAGCGCCAGACGTTGCCCCCCGTCACCTCGGGCAGGGTAAACCCAACCACGTCGTGATGGCCGTTGATGACCAGAAGCAGCGTGGCGTCCATCGCCGGCCGCTTGATGCCCGTGGCCTGGGCGCGGCCGTCCAGCAGCATGCCCATGCAGCGGGCGTTGCCGTCGTGCCAATGGCTCTCGTCCATCTCGTCAGCGGTGGGGGTCAACCATGTCACGTCCTTGATGTCGAACTCGGCATTGTACTCGCCCGACAGGAAGCGCCCGCGCCGCAGCATCGGGAAGGACTGGCGCACCGCGATGACCCGGCGGACGAACTCGATCAGCGCCTGCCCGTCCTCGTCGATGCCGTCCCAGTTCAGCCATGCCGTCTCGTTGTCCTGGCAATAGGCGTTGTTGTTGCCATGCTGGGTGTTGCCGAACTCGTCGCCGGCCAGCAGCATCGGCGAGCCCTGGGACAGCAGCAGCGTCGCCAGCATGTTGCGCTTCTGCCGTTCGCGGAGCGTCTTGATTTCCGGGTCGTCGGTCGGCCCCTCCACCCCATGGTTCCAGGACAGATTGTGGGAGTGGCCGTCGTTGTTGTCCTCGCCGTTCGCCTCGTTGTGCTTGTCGTTGTAGGAAACGAGGTCGTTCAGCGTGTAGCCGTCGTGGGCGGTGATGAAGTTCACGCTGGCCCAGGGCTTGCGCCCGCGCTTGTCGAACAGGTCGGCGGAACCGCAGAGCCGCGGCGCCACCTCCGGCAGCTTGCCCTCGTCGCCCTTCCAGAAGGCGCGGACGGTGTCGCGGTAGCGGTCGTTCCACTCCGCCCAGCCCGGCGGGAAATTGCCGACCTGATAACCGCCGGGGCCGCAGTCCCACGGTTCGGCGATCAGCTTGACGCTGTTCAGGATCGGGTCCTGCAGGCAGCTGTCAAGGAAGCCGCCGCCCTCGTCGAAGCCGTAGGGTTCGCGGCCGAGGATGGTCGCGAGGTCGAAGCGGAAGCCGTCGACATGCATTTCGGTCGCCCAATAGCGCAGGCTGTCGGTGACCATCTGCAGCACGCGCGGGTGGCTGAGATTGACGGTGTTCCCGGTCCCCGTCTCGTTGATGTAGTAGCGCCGCTGGTCCGGGATCAGGCGGTAGTAGGAGGCGTTGTCGATGCCCTTGCAGGACAGGGTGGGCCCCCGCTCGTTGCCCTCGGCGGTGTGGTTGTAGACGACGTCGAGGATCACCTCCAGCCCGGCATTGTGGAGATGGGCCACCATCTCCTTGAATTCCTTGATGGCGTTGCCCGACGCGGCATAGCGCGGTTCGGGCGCGAAGAAACCGATGGAGTTGTAGCCCCAGTAATTCGCCAGACCCTTGTCGACCAGATGCTGGTCCTGGACGAAGGCATGGACCGGCAGCAGTTCCACCGAGGTGACGCCGAGCGATTTGATGTAGTCGACCACCTCCTTCACCGCCAAGCCGCCATAGGTGCCGCGCAGGCTGTCGGGCACCGCCGGGTGCAGTTTGGTGAAGCCCTTCACATGGGTTTCGTAGAAGATGGTGCGGTCCCAGGCGGTGCCGGGCTTGTGGTCGCGGCCCCAGGTGAAGGCGGGGTCGATCACCTTGCATTTCGGCATGAAGGGCGCGCTGTCGCGCTCGTCGAAGGTCAGGTCGTCGCCCGATTCCATCACATAGCCGAAATGGGCCGGGTTCCAGCGGATCTCGCCGACCAGCTCCTTGGCATAGGGGTCGAGCAGGAGCTTGTTCGGGTTGAAGCGGTGGCCGTTCTCCGGCTCGTAGGGGCCGTACACGCGGTAGCCGTAGAGCAGGCCGGGACGGGCGTCGGGCAGGTAGCCGTGCCAGATCTCGTTGGTGAATTCGGGAAGCTCGATGCGCTCAAGCTCCTCCTCGCCGCTTTCATCGAACAGACACAGTTCGACCTTCGTCGCGTTGGCGGAAAACAGGGCGAAGTTGACGCCGAGCCCATCCCACGTCGCGCCCAGCGGAAAGGGCAATCCTTCCCCGAGCCTGGTCGCTTGCCTCAGGATATTTGCCATGATCGCCCGTTTCTCCGCCTGTATCGAAGGTCAAACCTGTCCCCTGAACAGTGAGGAGAGCAGGCGGAGCCTACAACCCGGCCGATGGGCGCTTGTTCCGTCCCCTCGTCAGTCAGCCGTTCGGGGTAGGGCCGGCTCCGTGCCGGCCGGCAGGTCGCGGCGCAGCAGGTCTGCCAGTTGGCGCAGGCCACGGTCGCGCGGGTCGCTGGCGCGCCAGACCAGACCGATGACGCGGCCGGGCGGGCGCGGCCCGTCGGCAGTGCGGTCGAAGCTGCGATAACCGACCAGCCCGCCGACCGTGGCGGCGCGGCCATCCTCGGCCTTGGCGGCCCCTTTGACCGCCAGGACCGGCATCAGCGTGCAGCCGGCCCCCGCCGCCACCATGTGGCGCAGCGTCTCCAGCCCGGTGGCGTGGACGCCGCCGCCCCGCGCGCTGAGGCCGCAGGCGGCCAGCGCCTGATCGCGCAGGCAGTGCCCCTCCTCCAGCAACAGAAGCTCCGCCGGGTCGAGATCGTTCAGCGACAGGCCGGGCGCGGCACAGAGGCGGTGGCCGGCGGGATGGGCGAGCAGGAAGGGTTCGAAGAACAGCGGTTCGGCCGCCAGCCCGTCGCCCTCCACCGGCAGGGCCAGCAGCACGGCGTCGAGCCGGCCGTCGCGCAGTTCCTCCAGCAAACTGTCGGTTCGGCCTTCCGACAGGATCAGGGTCAGGTCGGGCCAGGTTGAGCGCAGCGCCGGCAGGATATGGGGAAACAGGTAGGGGCCGAGCGTGTGGATCGCCGCCAGCCGCAACCGGCCGGTCAGCGCCCCGTCCGATCCGTCGGCCAGCGCCAGCAGCCGCCGCGCCTCCTCCAGAACGGTGCGGGCCTGGGCGACGATGGCCTCACCGCGCGGGGTCAGCAGCACCTTGCGGCTGGTGCGCTCGAACAGCGACAGGCCGAGGGCTTCCTCCAGCTTGCGGATCTGGGCGCTCAGCGACGGCTGGCTGACGGCGCAACGTTCGGCGGCGCGGCCGAAATGGCGCAGCTCGGCGACGGCGACGACATATTCCAGGTCACGCAGGGACAGGCCGGAGACATTCATAGGTGACGCCTATTGGTGCATTTCCTTCTATGTCTTGGATATATCGTTCAAGACGCCGGATAACCAGGGGCGAGACAATGACGCCGCTTCAGGCGACACCGCCCCAACGAGGATGACCCGGATGAGCACCCTGACCACCAGCTTCGGCCAGCCCGTTCCCGACAACCAGAATTCGCTGAGCGCCGGGCCGCGCGGTCCGCTGCTGCTGCAGGACTTCCACCTGATCGAGAAGCTGGCCCATTTCAACCGTGAACGCATTCCGGAGCGCGTGGTCCATGCCAAGGGCGCCGGCGCCTACGGCACCTTCCGCGTCACCCGCGACGTGACGCAATGGACCAAGGCCGCCTTCCTGTCGTCGGTCGGCAAGGAGACCGGAGTCTTCCTGCGCTTCTCCACCGTCGGCGGCGAGAAGGGTTCCGCCGATGCCGAGCGCGACCCGCGCGGCTTCGCGGTGAAGTTCTATACGGAAGAGGGCAATTACGATCTGGTCGGCAACAACACGCCGGTCTTCTTCCTGCGCGATCCGTTGAAGTTCCCCGACTTCATCCACACCCAGAAGCGCAACCCGGCCACCAACCTGAAGGATCCCATTGCGATGTGGGACTTCTTCTCGCTGTCGCCGGAGACGATGCACCAGCTGACCATCCTGTTCAGCGACCGCGGCACACCGCGCAGCCATCGCCACATGGACGGCTTCGGCAGCCACACCTTCTCGTGGATCAACGCGGCGAACGAGCGCTTCTGGGTCAAGTACCACTTCAAGACCCGCCAGGGCATCCAGAACTTCACCGCCGAGCAGGCGACGGCGATGGGCGGCATCGACCCCGACCACGCCACCCGCGACCTGTACGCCTCGATCGAGGACGGCGACTTCCCGGCCTGGACCGTCTCGGTGCAGATCATGCCGGAGGCCGCAGCCGACGATTACCGCATCAACCCGTTCGACCTGACCAAGGTTTGGCCGCATGCCGACTATCCGCTGGTCGAGATCGGCGAGCTGGTGCTGAACCGCAACCCGGAGAACTTCTTCGCCGAGACCGAGCAGGCCGCCTTCAGCCCGGCCAGCGTGGTGCCCGGTATCTCCTTCAGCCCGGACAAGATGCTGCAGGGCCGGCTGTTCGCCTATGCCGACGCCCACCGCTACCGTCTGGGCGGCAACTATGCGCAGATCCCCGTCAACAAGCCGCAGGGCTGCCCGGTCCACAACTATCAGCGCGACGGCGCCATGCGGGTCGACGGCAACGGAGGCGGCCGGCCGAACTACGAGCCGAACAGCTTCGGCGGCCCGGCCCAGACCGGCGTGGCGAGCGAGCCGCCGCTGCGCATCAGCGGTGACGCCGCCCAATACGACCACCGCGAGGGCAACGACGACTACGCCCAGGCCGGCGCCCTGTTCCGCCTGATCGGCGCCGAGGCTCAAGCCCGCCTGATGGACAACATCGCCGGCAGCCTGGGCAAGGTCCCGCTGTTCATCCAGCAGCGCCAGCTGAAGCACTTCCTGGCCGCAGATCCGGCCTATGGCGAGGGCGTCGCCAAGCGGCTGGGCCTGACCGTGGCGCAGGCCGCCGAGTAACTTGGCTGTGAGGTGAGTTTTCCGGTCCTTCCGCTGGGTTGCGGAGGGGTCGGCTTCGAGATGCCGCGCCCATCCCCCTGGGCGGCGGCATGCTTGCCGGCATCCAGCCGCGCATTTCCTCGACTGACTTGCGGCCCTCTTCCCGGCGACGGGGGGAGGGCCGTTTTTATTTCGTGATCTGCCGCAAGGCTGTGGTTGACCGGCCGAACATTTCTTTGAGAGCATCGGCACAGCCGAAGGTCGAATGGAGTGCGGGAAATGCCAGTCAATAACGCGCCGAACGGAGCGGTGGCGGAATCGAATTGCGCCGTCTGTGCCCTGGCCGGCCTGATGGATGAAGATTATGGAACCATCATGCAGGAACTGAACACAATCGTCGGCGGCAACGTCAGCGCTCCGTTCAGTGGCGAGTTCGTTTCGCAAATCTTTGTCCGGTATCAGGAAAAGAGAAATGGGACGAGGATCGACTCCGCCCGCTACATCCAGGGACAGGTCGAGGGGATCGTGAGCTATCTCCGCTCACGCGGTTGCCAGAACATCGTCGTGAACGGCTCGCAAGACAATCCGTTGATGATCCCCGCCGCGGAGCAATTCATGAATGGATATCCAAATGGAGCTTACTTCCTTGTTCTTGTGGGAAAATACAACAGCGACTTCAGACAGATTATTGGTGCGCATTGGATCGCGGCGGTGCGCGACAATGGACAGCTAACCTATTTCGACTACCAGACCGATGTTCCTCCGGGCGCTGCGCAATTCAAAAAGACACATAATTTTCCGACGGGATTTACCGGCGTCCATACGTCGAACCAGCCTTTGAGGCCGTTCTTCAAACCGGCCAAGGCTTCCGACCGCATGATCGTCGTAGCGTTTCGCGATTGAAGCCGACGGAGTGGGGTGCGTGCCCCACCCGAATGGTGTGGTCTCCGCATGGGGGCAGACAAATCCTGTCGAGCCGTCCTAAAGTCCGCCTTCAGCGCGACAGCATTGATGACGGAATGGGACGGGACCGCGATACCGATAAATCCAGCAGCGAACGATCCACCAGCGCGCTGACCGGCAAGGGGCTGGATACCCTGCTGGCGGCGGCGGAGACGCTGCCGCATGCGCCGGAGGATGCGTGGCGGCTCGACCTCCTGCGGGTGGCGCTACGCATCGCCCGCTCCACCGAGGATCTGGCCGACCTCGAACGTGCCAACCTCGCCTTCAAGGCGTTGCCGCACCGGCTGCGCAACCCGCTGGTCGACCGCGCCGCCATGCTGGCCCGGCGCGAGGCGGAACGCGCCCAGATGGCCGAGGAGCCGGAGGAGGAACCGAAAGCCGGCGGCCTGCTGGGCGGGCTGTTCGGACGCGGCGGCAGCCGGCCGAGCCGCAGGACCGCCAAGGAACGGCTGATGCGCGAACTCACCACCCGCCGCGATCCGGATGACGATCGCGAGAGCTGATCGCCGCGTTACCCAGGCCTAAAACCCAGGCAAGGGAAATCCCGGCATAGGCTGTGCCGGACGGCAGATACCCGGACGGACGCTTGTCCGTCCGAAGGACTGAAAGCCCCCTCCCCTCCCGCGTTCTCCGGCCGCGTCGAAGGTCACAGCTGGGACGGTTTACGGCGGGCCGGGAATGTGCAAAGGTCGGTACCTCCAAATCGGGCTTATCCAAACGATTGAACTGAACGATGACCGGGGGTTCCGTGCGTCGCCTGAAGCCGTTGCTGACCTGCGCCGCCTTGACTGCCCTGCTGAGCGCCTGCGCCAGCGGCGGGGGCACACATCGCGTCGCCTCGCCAGAGGAAATCGACGCGCATGTCGCGGAAGCCTCCAAGCGCTTCGACATGCCGGAGCTGTGGATCCGCGAGGTCATCCGCCAGGAAAGCGGCGGGCGCACCACCGTCAACGGCAAGCCCATCGTCAGCAAGGCCGGCGCCATGGGGCTGATGCAGGTGATGCCGGCGACCTATGAAGAAATGCGGCGCAAGCACAATCTGGGCTCCGACCCCTTCGATCCGCATGACAACATCATCGCCGGCACCGCCTATCTGCGCGAGATGTACAATCTGTTCGGCGCGCCGGGCTTCCTTGGCGCCTACAACTGCGGTCCCGGCTGTTACGGCGACTATCTGGCCGGCAAGCGCGGCCTGCCGGGCGAGACGCGCCGCTACATCGCGTCGGTCGGCCCACGGCTGAACCGCACCCCGGCGCCCAACGGCGCCGACATCGTGCTGGTCAGCGCGCCGTCGTCCGATTCGCCGTCGGATTACGGTTCGCCCTATGCCCGGCCGTCCTCCTCCTATTCGGCCCCGGTCAACCCGGCGCCTTCCTACACCCCTCCCGCCAGCAGCCGCCCGGCGGCGAGCCGGCCGCCGATCGCCGTGGCCGCCCTGCCCTCTCCTGCGCCCACGCCGGCACCGGCACCGGCGGTGCGGGTGGTGGCGCCCGACACCTCGACTCCGGATGCTCCGGCGCCGCGTCCGGTTGCGACGATGAGCGGGGCGGCGACCGCCGGCGGCAGGGTGTGGACGGTGCAGCTCGGCGCCTTCCGCTCGCCCGACGACAGCCAGCGCGTGATCGACCGCGCCCGCAACTCCATGCCGGTGCTGACGCGCTCGCAACGGATCGTCCAGGCGGTGGACACCCAGACCGGGCCGCTCTACCGCGCCCGCCTGTCCGGTCTGTCGCAGCAGGATGCGGCCAGCGCCTGCAGCGGGCTGGTCAACATCGGCATGGCCTGTTTCGTGGTGGCGCCGGGGGCCTGAGCGCCCCCTCGCGGCCCCATCGCGGCATGGCACGCCGAAGGATGACGCCCATCGGTTGGATCGCCTTCGGTTGGTTTGCCGCCGGGCCGGCGGCGGCGCTATGCTGACGGCCGGTCGGCAATTCGGAGCGGCGGGACATGCGGCGGGAGAGGGGTTTGGACGAGACGGTCCGGCGCTTCCTGGACCGCAGCCTCAGCGTCAATGCCGCGACCAGCGACCAAGATGGCCGTCCGCTGGTCGCGCGGGCCGTGGCGGCGCGGGTGTCGCCGGACGGCGGGCGGCTGACGGTGCTGATCGACGGGCGCGCCAACGCCGCGCTGGTCGCCGCCGTCGCCGGGACCGGGCGGCTGGCCGTGGTCTTCACCGAACCCAGCACCCACCGGTCCATTCAGATCAAGGACGACAACGCTTCGGTGGCGGCACCGACCGTCGAAGAGTCGGCGCTGCCCGGCCCCTACATCGACGGTTTCATCGCCGAGCTGGCCGGGATGGGATTCACCGAAGCCTTCGTCCGGGCGGTGATGGAGTTCGAACCGGCCGATCTGGTTGCTCTGCATCTGGCTCCTGCCGACGTCTTCGACCAGACGCCGGGGCCGAAGGCCGGCGAGCGGATCCCGGCATGAGCGGCCCGCTGCCCCGCCCCCTGCCCCACGACGCTCTTACCCTGGACGCCATCCGGACCTGTCTTGAGGGCGTGATCCCCGGCACCATCGCCACGGCGGACGCCGAGGGAACGCCGAACGTGTCGCAGCTGTCGCAGGTCCATTATGTCGATCCCGGCCACATCGCCCTGTCCTATCAGTTCTTCAACAAGACGCGCGCCAACATCCTGGCCAATCCCGACGCGCAGCTGGAGGTGATAGACCCGGCAACCGGGGCGCAGTACCGGCTGCGGCTGGCTTATCTGCGCACCGAGACGGACGGGCCGCTGTTCGAGAGCATGAAGGCGAAACTGTCGGGTATCGCCTCCCATGTCGGGATGGCGGAGGTGTTCCGCTTGCGCGGCGCCGACCTGTTCCGTGTGGTGGCGATCGAGGCGGTGCCGGGCGGCTGTCCCCTGCCCGCTCCGGTCCGGCCGCGCAGCCTGCTGTCGGCGGTCCGGCGCGCCTGCGAGGGGTTGCGCGGCGCCGCCGACCTGTCCGACCTGCTCGACCGTGCCATCGCCGCCTTGCGCGACCTGTTCGGGGTGGAGCATGCGCTGATCCTGCTGCCCGACACCGCCAGCGGCCGGCTGTTCACCGTCGCGGCGCTGGGCTATGAGGCGTCAGGGCGCGGTAGCGGCATCGGCTGGGAAGTGGCTCCCGGCGACGGGGTCATCGGCATGGCGGCGCGCGAGCGGGTGCCGATCCGCATCACCCACATGACCACCGACGTCGCCTACAGCATGGCGATGCGGGAAGGGACGGCGGCGGCCGTTGCGCGCGAGATCCCCTTCCCCGGACTGGACCGGCCGCACAGCCAGCTGGCGGTGCCGATCCTGGCGCACAACCTGACGCATCCCGGGGCGTGTGGCGAGTTGGCCGGCGTGCTGTTCGTGGAAAGCGCGCAGGAGATGCGCTTCACCTATGACGACGAGGATGCGCTGGCGACGCTGGCCGCACAGCTGGGTGCGCTGATGCGCGGCCTGCCGCCGGCCCATGGCGCGGAGGTCGAAGAGGTGCCGACGCCGGCCGTCACGCCGCCTGCCATCGGCGACCCGATTATCGTGCGCCATTACGCCAGCGACGACAGCGTCTTCCTCGACCATGATTACCTGATCAAGGGGGTGGCCGGCGCCATTCTTTGGAAGCTGGTGCGCGACCACACCGCGCTGGGCCGCACCGACTTCACCAACCGCGAACTGCGGCTGGCGCCCGACATCCCGCTGCCCGACTTCGCCGAGAATCTGGAAGCGCGGCTGATCCTGCTGCAGCGCCGGCTGGCCGACCGCTGCGGCTGCCTGAGCATCGAGAAGACCGGCAGGGGCCGTTTCCGCCTTGTGGTGGAAAAGCCCCTGCGGCTGGAGGAGATGAGCTGAGGGGACCGGGAGAAGCGGATCAGCCCTCGCTGACGCGGCGGCAGCGGCGCTTCATCAGAGCCACCGCCTCTTCCGCCCGCTCGCCGGTCAGGTCGAAGCTGCGCTCGTCCAACAGCACGCCGTCGGAGTTGTAGGCGCGCACCTGTAGGCCCTCCGGCGTCTGCTCCGCCGTCACGTCGAGGATGCCGTCGCCGGTCTCGTTGCCGGCGATATCGAGGAAGTCGTTGACCTCGTCGAAGCTGGCCACGACGTCGTCCGGCCAGACGCCCTCGGCGGTGAAGTCCAGCAGGTCGTTCAGCCCGCCGACCGGCTCGCAGCGCTTCACCCGCGGGTCGGCGGTGGCGACCGCCTCGGCGAAGGCGGCCATCGACTGGCGGATGCGCTCCTGTTCGATGGGGTCGATCTCCAACTCCTCGCCCTCGCCGGAGAATCCGAGGTTCAGCGGGTCGGGCATCGCCTCACCCTCCTGTTCGGCATCCTCCTCGATCACCAGACCGACGACGCCGACGAGGCGGGTGCCGATGTCGTCGGGGGCGGCGACCAGGTCCTGCTCGCGCACGAAGGCTTCCGCCGCCTCGGGCGAGTCGATCAGGCGGCGCAGCAGGGTGCGGCGGTCGGCGGCCTCGAGATAGGACAGCGGTTCCGGATCGAGCCACAGCGGCAGCAGCCGCATGTCGGCCGCCTTTTCCAGCAGCCCGGCCGAATCGAGCGCGCGTTCGATGGCATCGACCGACGGCGGCTCGTCCAGCCGGCCCTCGACCTCCAGCGCCACCCAGAACAGGGTCGACAGGGTCGGGTCGCCATGCTCGTCGGTGCTCTGCGCCGTTTCGGAGAATGCCTCGACCTCGTCCATGAAGTCGTAGCCTTCCTCCTCGCGCAGCTTGCCCAGCGCGGCTTCGATCACGCCCTGGCGGTTGCCGTCCAGAACCTCGTCCAGCAGGGCGCCGAAGCGTTCGTCGTTGTTGCGCCACAGCCGGACCAGCCGGTCGGCCGGCGTCCCGCTGAACTGGCCGCCCTTGCCGTTGACTCCGTCCTTCTTCGCCATGATGCGCCCGTTCCTTTCTGAATTCGCCCGTTCGGTCGGCGTGACCATAGGAGCGCCGTGCCGTCCTGTCGACCGCGATATGGTGACGCTTTACCCGACGGATGGTGGTGCCCGGCTGCGGCGGCGGCAGCGACGATTGGCCCCTTCCACCCGGACGGGAATGGCGTAGGATTCGGGTATCCTCCATTCGGGTGATCCGCCATGGCCGAACGTCCGGTTTTTCCCAAAGATTTCCTGTGGGGCGCCTCAACCTCGGCCTATCAGATCGAGGGCGGGGCCGAGGCGGACGGGCGGGCGCCCAGCATCTGGGATACCTTCTGCAAGCTGAAGGGCCGGGTCGACAATGGCGAGAGCGGCGATGTCGCCTGCGACCATTACCACCTGATGCCGCAGGATGTGGACCTGATGGCGGATCTGGGCTTGCAGGCCTACCGCTTTTCCGTCTCCTGGCCGCGGGTGCTGCCGCGCGGGCGGGGGGCGCCGAATGAAAAGGGGCTGGATTTCTACGACCGGCTGATCGACCGGCTGCTGGAGAAGGGGATCGAGCCCTGGCTCTGCCTCTATCACTGGGACCTGCCGCAGGCCTTGCAGGATCTGGGCGGCTGGGGCACCCGCGACAGCATCGGCTGGTTCGCCGACTATGCCGCGCTGTGCGCCCGGCGCTATGGCGACCGGGTGAAGCGCTGGGCCACCTTCAACGAGTTCTCGGTCTTCACCCTGTTCGGCTGGGCCTTCGGCTGGGGAGCGCCCAGCATCGCCGACCGCGCCACCCATTTGAAGGTGATCCACCACGTCAACCTCGCCCATGGCGCCGGGGTGGACGTGCTGCGGGCGCTGGTGCCGGGGGCCTCCATCGGCGCGGTGCACAGCGTGCAGCCGATGCGGCCCGAGACCGACAAGCCGGAGGATGTCGAGGCGGCGGCCCTGTTCGACGAGCATTGGAACCGCGCCTTCCCCGACGCGCAGCTGCTGGCCCGCTATCCGCGCCGCATCGCCGAGGCCATCGAGCCGTACGTGCAGCCCGGCGACATGGCGCGCATCGCCCGGCCGGTGGACTGGTTCGGGCTGAACCATTATGCGCCGGTCTATGGCCGCAAAGACGACAGCCTGATCTGGGGCTTCGGCTTCGGGTCGCCGCCGCCGGGGATGAAGCGGACGGCCATCGACTGGCCCTATGACCCCGGCTGTTTCCGCGAGACGCTTGTCGACCTGACCCGCCGCTACCGCCTGCCGATCTACGTGACGGAGAACGGCTATGGCACCAAGGCGGCCGAGACGCCCGACGCCGAGGGCCGTGTGGTCGATGCGGAGCGGCTGGCCTACCTCCAGGCCTACATCGCGGCGATGGCGGAGGCGAAGCGGCTGGGCGCCGACGTGCGCGGCTATTTCGTCTGGTCGCTGCTGGACAATTTCGAATGGGGCGGCGGCTACGGCACGCGGTTCGGCATCGTCCGGGTCGATTTCGAAACCCAGGCGCGGATCCCGAAGGAGTCCGCGCGCTGGTATTCGGAGCTGATCCGGGGAGTGTGAGTAGAATGCCCTCTCCCGCCCCGGGAGAGGGAGGGGACCCACGAAGTGGGGAGGGTGAGGGGCTATCCGAACATGGATTTCATATCCTTGGATCACCCCTCACCCTTCCCATGCTCCGCATGGGCCCCTTCCCTCTCCCGGGGCGGGAGAGGGAGAATCCCCCCCTCCCCGTTACTTCAGGAACGGCAGGTTCAGCCCCTGCTCCTTGGCGCAGTCGATGGCGATGTCATAGCCGGCGTCGGCGTGGCGCATCACGCCGGTGGCGGGGTCGTTCCACAACACGCGCTCGATCCGCTTGGCCGCCGCGTCGCTGCCGTCGCAGACGATGACCATGCCGGAATGCTGCGAGAAACCCATGCCGACGCCGCCGCCATGGTGCAGGCTGACCCAGGTCGCCCCGCTGGCGGTGTTCAGCAGCGCGTTCAGCAGCGGCCAATCCGACACGGCGTCCGACCCGTCCTTCATCGCCTCGGTCTCGCGGTTCGGGCTGGCGACCGAGCCGCTGTCGAGATGGTCGCGGCCGATGACGATGGGCGCCTTCAGCTCGCCCGACTTCACCATCTCGTTGAAGGCGAGGCCGAGGCGGTGGCGCTGCCCAAGGCCCACCCAGCAGATGCGCGCCGGCAGGCCCTGGAACTGGATGCGCTTGGCCGCCATGTCCAGCCAGTTGTGCAGGTGCGGATCGTCGGGGATCAGCTCCTTCACCTTTGCGTCGGTCTTGCGGATGTCCTCCGGGTCGCCGGACAGCGCCGCCCAGCGGAACGGGCCGATGCCGCGGCAGAACAGCGGACGGATATAGGCGGGGACGAAGCCGGGGAAGTCGAAGGCGTTCTCCAGCCCCTCCTCCTTCGCCATCTGGCGGATGTTGTTGCCGTAATCGACGGTCGGGATGCCCATGGCGTGGAAAGCCAGCATGGCTTCCACCTGCACCCGCATCGACTTGCGGGCGGCGGCGGCAACGGCGGCCGGCTGGCTTTCGCGGGCGCTCTCCCACTCCTCCAGCGTCCAGCCCTGCGGCAGATAGCCGTTCACCGGATCATGGGCGGATGTCTGGTCGGTGACGATGTGCGGCCGGGCCTTGATGTCGGTGCCGGCGCGGCGCGCCAGCTCGGGGAAGACGTCGGCGGCGTTGCCGAGCAGGCCGACCGAGATCGCCTCGCCCTTCGCGCAGGCCTCGTTGATCCAGGCCAGCGCCTCGTCCAGGTCGGCGGTGTGGCGGTCGAGATAGCCGGTGCGGATGCGCATCTCGATGCTGCTGGGGCGGCATTCGACCGCCAGCATGCAGGCGCCGGCCATGGTGGCGGCCAGCGGCTGCGCCCCGCCCATGCCGCCCAGGCCGCCGGTCAGGATCCACTTGCCCTTCAGGTCGCCGTTGTAATGCTGGCGCCCGGCTTCGACGAAGGTCTCGTAGGTGCCCTGCACGATGCCCTGGCTGCCGATGTAGATCCAGCTGCCGGCGGTCATCTGGCCGTACATCGCCAGACCCTTGCGGTCCAGCTCGTTGAAATGCTCCCAGGTCGCCCAGCGCGGCACAAGGTTGGAGTTGGCGATCAGCACGCGCGGCGCGTCGGCATGGGTGCGGAAGACGCCGACCGGCTTGCCCGACTGGACCAGCAGGGTTTCGTCGTCGTTCAGCGTCTTCAGCGCCGAGACGATGCGGTCGAAGCTTTCCCAGTCGCGGGCGGCGCGGCCGATGCCGCCATAGACGACCAGCTCCTGCGGCCGTTCGGCGACGTCGGGATCGAGGTTGTTCATCAGCATGCGCATCGGCGCCTCGGCGAGCCAGCTCTTGCAGCTCAGTTCGGGGCCGTGCGGGGCACGGATGACGCGCTGGTTGTCGAGGCGGGATGACATGGGTGGGTGGCTCCTGGTGGGAGGGTGAGTGTGTCTAAAAGCTCTTGCGGTGCTGACTCTTGCCCCCACCCCGACCCTCCCCCGCTCTCGGCCGGCCGGAGGCCGGTCCGATCGCGGGGGAGGGAGTTGGCGCTTGTGCGGAAGGGTGGCGGCAGTCCCTCCCCCGCCCAGCGGGGGAGGTCAGGTGGGGGTCTAACTCCTCAAGGCGGCGGCAGCTGGAACCTTGCCCCCAGCCGGTAGCGGCTGCCGGGATGGACCAGCATCGCCACCGTCACGACGCGCCCCTGCACCCAGGTGCGGCGGGTCACGCGCAGGCAGGGTTCGGTGACGGGGATGTCGAGCAGGCGGGCGATCTCCGCCGTCGGCGACACCGCTTCGATGACGTGCTCCACCTGCGGCGAGGCCTCCAGCCGGATCAGGTACTCGCCCGGCGTCTGACGGGTGAAGTCCTGGTCCAGATAGTCCGGCGCCACCGCCGGGTTGACCCAGCGTTCCTCCAGCTGGACCGGCACATCGCTCTCGCTGTGGACGACGACGGAATGGAACAGCTTCGCCCCCACCGGCAGGTTGAAGCGGCGGGCCAGCCCGGCATCGGCGGCAACCGCGAGCAATCGCTCCACCCGGCAGGCGTGGACGTTGCCGCGCTCGGCGATCTCGTCGGCGATGCTGCGCAGTTCCACCACGTCGGTGCTGGGCGGCCGTTCGGCGACGAAGGTGCCCAACCCCTGCACGCGGGTCAGCAGCCCCTCGTCGGTCAGGTCGCGCAGCGCGCGGTGGACCGTCATGCGGCTGACCGAGAATTCCTCCAGCAGCTTGTGCTCCGACGGGATCTGGAAGCCTTCGGGCCAGTCGCCGGAGCTGATCCGGCGGCGGATGGCCTCCTTGATCTGGGCGTAGCGCGGCTGGGCGGTGGAGATGACGTCGCTCATGCGGCCTCCACATGCGGCTTGCGGACGACCCCGCCATTGACCACCGCCATGCAGGGGTTGAGGCCGATGGCGTAGGCCAGTTCCGCCGGATGTTCGATGCGCCACACCGCCAGATCGGCGCGCTTGGCCCGAGCAATCACGCCGCGGTCGGTCAGGCCGAGCGCCTTCGCCGCATGGCGGGTGATGCCGGCCAGCGCCTCCGCCGGGGTCAGGCGGAAGAAGGTGCAGCCCATCGACAGCATCAGCAGCAGCGAGGTGACCGGAGAGGTGCCGGGGTTGTTGTCGGTGGACAGCGCCATCGGCACGCCGTGACGGCGCAGCAGGTCGATCGGCGGCAGCTTGGTTTCGCGCAACGCATAGAAGGCGCCGGGCAGCAACACCGCAACCGTGCCGGCGTTGGCCATCGCGACGACGCCCTCCTCGTCGAGATGTTCGATGTGGTCGGCGGACAGCCCGCCGAATTCCGCCACCAGCCGGGCGCCGCCGAGGTTGCTCAGCTGTTCGGCATGCAGCTTCACCGGCAGGCCGAGCCGCTTCGCCGTCTCGAACACCCGGCGGGTCTGGGCGACCGAGAAGCCGATCCCCTCGCAGAAGGCGTCCACCGCATCGGCAAGCCCGGCTTCGGCGATGGCTGGCAGCGTCTCGTCACAGATGCGGTCGATGTAGCCGTCGGCGTCTCCCTTGAATTCCGGCGGCAGGGCGTGGGCGCCGAGATATGTGGTTCGCACCTCCACCGGGCGGACCTGGGCCAGCCGGCGGGCGACGCAGAGCATGCGCGTCTCGGTTTCGGTGTCGAGGCCATAGCCGGACTTGACCTCCACCGTCGTCACACCCTCGGCCAGCAGGCTGTCCAGCCGCGGCAGGGTGGCGGCCAGAAGCTGGTCCTCGCTGGCGGCACGGGTGGCGGTGACGGTGGACAGGATGCCGCCGCCGGCCCGCGCGATCTCCTCATAGGTGGCGCCGTTCAGCCGCATCTCGAACTCGCGGGCGCGGTTGCCGCCATAGACGAGGTGGGTGTGGCAGTCGATCAGGCCGGGGGTCATCCAGCCGCCCTGCCCTGAATGCACCTCGGTCGCCAACGCGTCCGGCGCATCGGTCAAGTCGGCGCGGCGGCCGACGAAGGCGATGCGGCCGTCCTTGATGCCCACCGCCGCGTCGGCGATGGCGCCGTAGCCGTCGGCGTCGCCCTTCGCTGCACCGTCCATGGTGGCAACGGACAGGTCGATCCACAGGGAATCCCACGGCGCGCTGGTCGGCATCGGTTCGGCTCCTTCCTACAAGTTCGTGCAGCAACCCTCTTGGCATCAGGTTGCCTATACTTGTATAGTGTTGTCTATAATAGCGAGGACGCCCTCATGAGCAACCTGTTTTTTGCCTCGGCGCTGCTGCCGGACGGCTGGGCGGAGGATGTGCTGGTCACGGTGGACGAGCGCGGCCGGATCGTCTCGGCGACGCCCGGCGCCGCCTGCCCGGCCGATGCGGAGCGTTTTGCCGGGGCGGCGGTCGCCGGCATCGCCAACCTGCATTCCCATGCCCACCAGCGCGCCATCGCCGGGATGGGAGAAAGCTCCGGCGAGGGCTCCGACAGCTTCTGGAGCTGGCGCGAGGTGATGTACCGCGCGCTGGACCGCATGGAGCCGGAGGATTTCGAGGCGGTCGCCGCCCAGCTTTATGTGGAGACTCTGAAGGCCGGCTTCACCGCCATCGCGGAATTCCATTACCTGCACCATGACCGCGACGGGCGCCCATACGCCGACCCGGCGGAGATGAGCCACCGCGCCGTCGCCGCCGCGCGGACGGCCGGGCTGCCGATCACGCTGCTGCCGGTGCTCTACAACGCGTCGGGCTTCGGCGGCACGCCGCCGACCGCCGGACAGCGCCGCTTCATCCATGACGGGGCAGGGTTCGCTCGGCTGACCGAGTCCCTGCGCGGCGCCTATGGCGAATCCTCCGACGTGCGGCTGGGCATCGCCCCGCATTCGCTGCGTGCCGTAACGGACGAATTGCTGACCGAGACGGTCGCCGCCAACCCGCAAGGCCCGATCCACATCCACATCGCCGAGCAGCGACGGGAGGTCGAGGACTGCCTCGCCTTCCGCAGCAGCCGCCCGGTGGAGCATCTGCTCGACACCCAGCCGGTCGATGGCCGCTGGTGCCTGATCCACGCCACCCACATGACCGGGGCGGAGGTCGCGGGCGTCGCCGCCAGCGGTGCGGTCACCGGCCTGTGCCTGACCACGGAGGCCAATCTGGGCGACGGCTTCTTCGCCGCCGAGTCCTATATGGCGCAGGGCGGGCGCTGGGGCATCGGCTCCGACAGCCACATCTCCGTCAGCCCGGTGGAGGAATTGCGCTGGCTGGAGTACGGCGCGCGGCTGACCAGCGAACGGCGCACCGTGCTGGCCGGCGGCCCCCGCCGCTCCACCGCGCGCCGGCTTGTGGAGGACGCCCAGGCCGGCGGGGCGCAGGCCACCGGCTTTGAGGCCGGGCGCATCGCCGCCGGACTCCGCGCCGATATCGTCGTGCTCGACACCGATCACCCGCTGCTGGCGGCGCGCAAGGGCGATGCGCTGCTCGACGGCTGGATTTTCGCCGGCAACACCCCCCTCGTGCGCGATGTGGTGATCGCCGGACGCGCAATCGTCCGCGACCGCCGCCACCCGCGCGAGGAGGAAATCGCCGACCGCTTCAAAAAGACACTTGGGAGACTTCTGGGATGAGCGAGACCATCACCCTGGTTCCGGGCGCGCTGTCGCTCGACACGCTGCGCAGCATCTACCGCGGCCGTCCGGCCCTGACGCTCGACCCGGCGGCCTATCCGCGGATGGAGCGCTCGCGCGCCCTGATCGACCGGATCGCCGGCGGCGACGAGGCGGTCTATGGCGTCAACACCGGCTTCGGCAAGCTGGCCCACACCCACATCGCCGCGTCGGATCTGGAAACGCTCCAGCGCAACCTGATCCTGTCGCACGCCACCGGCGTCGGCGCCCCGCTGGCCGACGGCGTCGTCCGCCTGATCCTGGTCATCAAGGCGGTCAGCCTCGCCGTCGGCGCGTCCGGCGTGCGGCCGGCGCTGGTCGATGCGCTGCTGAAGCTCTATGAGGCCGACGTGCTGCCGGTGGTGCCGGGCAAGGGCTCCGTCGGCGCGTCGGGCGATCTGGCTCCGCTGGCCCATCTGTGCGGCGTGCTGCTCGGCATCGGCCATGTCCGGGTGAAGGGCGAGACGCTGCCGGCGGAAGAGGGGCTGCGCATCGCCG
Organism: Azospirillum oryzae; assembly: GCF_008364795.1. Classification (GTDB taxonomy): domain Bacteria; phylum Pseudomonadota; class Alphaproteobacteria; order Azospirillales; family Azospirillaceae; genus Azospirillum; species Azospirillum oryzae. The sequence continues at coordinate 215,355 of NZ_VTTM01000004.1, forward strand.
GCCTGCCGGTGTTTGACCTGAAGGCCAAGGAAGGCTTGGCTCTCATCAACGGCACCCAGGTGTCGACCGGACTGGCGCTCGCCGGCCTGTTCGAGATCGAGCGCACCTTCAAGGCGGCGCTGGTCGCCGGCTCCCTGTCGGTCGAGGCGGTGATGGGCAGCCACCGTCCGTTCGACGCCCGCATCAGCGCGCTGCGCGGCCAGCCCGGCCAGATCGCCGTCGCCGCCGCCTTCCGCGAGGTGCTGGCCGGCAGCGAGTTGAACGCCAGCCACCAAGGCCCCGATTGCCACCGGGTGCAGGACCCCTACAGCCTGCGCTGCCAGCCGCAGGTGATGGGCGCCGTGCTCGACCAGATGCGGCAGGCGGCGCGCACGCTGGTGATCGAGGCCAACGGCGTCACCGACAATCCGCTGGTTCTGGTCGACACCGACGAGGTGCTGTCCGGCGGCAACTTCCATGCGGAGCCGGTGGCGATGGCCGCCGACCAGCTCGCCATCGCGGCGTCGGAGATCGGCGCGCTGGCTGAGCGCCGCATCGCCATGCTGATCGACACCACCATCAGCGGCCTTCCCCCCTTCCTGGTGGCGGAGCCCGGTCTGAACTCCGGCTTCATGATCGCCCATGTCACCGCTGCGGCGTTGGCGTCGGAGAACAAGTCGCTTGCCCACCCCGCCAGCGTCGACAGCCTGCCGACCTCCGCCAACCAGGAGGACCATGTCAGCATGGCGACCTTCGCGGCCCGGCGGCTGGGCGACATCGCCGGCAATGTCGCGGACATCGTCGGTATAGAGCTTTTGGCCGCGATTCAGGGTCTGGAGTTCCATCGCCCGCTGAAGACGGCCGAGCGGCTGGAGCAGGCCATCGCCACCATCCGCGCCGAGGTGCCGCGTTACGAGGTCGACCGCTACTTCGCCCCGGATCTGGCCGCCATCGGCGCCCTGGTGCGCAACGGCGCGCTGGACCATCTGATGCCGGTATCCCTGGAGACCGCACAATGACCGACACCATCTTCGATCTGGTGCAGGGCGACGGGCCGCTGGTCATCAGCATGCCCCATTGCGGCACCGCGCTTTCCCCCGGTCTGGCCGAGCGGCTGACGGAGGAGGCGCTGACCCTGCGCGACACCGACTGGCACATCCCGCGCCTGTACGGCTTCGCAAGCGGCCTGGGCGCGACGCTGCTCAGTGCCCGTTATTCGCGCTACGTCGTCGACCTCAACCGGGCCTCGACCGGCGAAAGCCTCTATCCCGGACAGGCCACCACCGGCCTGTGCCCGGATGTGCTGTTCGACGGCACGCCGCTCTACCGCGAGGGCCAGGCGCCCGACGCGGCGGAGGTCGCGCAGCGGGTGGAGGGCTACTGGCGGCCCTATCATGATGCGCTGGCGGCTGAACTGGCGCGGGTGAAGGCGCGGCACGGCTTCGCCCTGCTCTATGACGCCCATTCGATCCGCAGCCAGGTGCCGCGCCTGTTCGAGGGGCGCCTCCCCGACCTGAATCTGGGCACGGCGCACGGCACCAGCGCCGACCCCGGCCTGATCGCCCGCGTCGTCACGGCGATGGAAAGCGCCGTCGCGGCCGAGGGGATGACCTGCGTCACCAATGGGCGCTTCGTCGGCGGCCATATCACCCGCGCTTACGGCCAACCGGGGCACGGCGTCCACGCCATCCAGATGGAACTGGCGCAGGACCGTTACATGGACGAGGAGGCGCCGCCCTTCGCCTATCGCCCCGACCGGGCTTCAAGGCTGCAGCGGGTGCTGACGGCGGTGCTGGACGCCTTCGCCGGCTGGCAGCCGGCGCAGGGCTGATCCGAACCGGAAGCAAGGCGGGCGCGGAACCGCCCCCGCCCGCCCTGCGTTCCTCTGCAGCGCCCATGCTGCGGCGCGGAAGGCAGAGGACCGGCGTTGAGCGACATCATTGAACAGAGCGGGGAAAAGAGCGGCATCGAGAATCCGGGCGGCGGCATCGGCTATGGCGGAAACCCGGTTCCCGCCATCCTTCAGCCCACCCTGACCGCCCTCGATGCACTCGATGCGCAGGTCCACGACATCGTCACCTGCGATCCCGGCCCGGTCAGCCATGCGCTGGCGACCGCGGGCCATTACGCCATAAAGCGGCATGTGCTGATCCCCGGCTTCGCCATCGCCGGCATCGTCGGGCTGCTGACCGGTCAACCGGATCTGCGCCGCGCCGGCAGCGTCGGCGTGGCCGGTCTGGTGGTGACGGCGACCGCCAGCCGCTCGATCAAGCGCTATGTGAAGCGTCGGCGCCCGGATGAATGCGCCCCGCGCCGCAAACCGGGATGGCGCATCAGCGCGCGGTCGCTGCCGTCCGGACATGCGGCGAGCGCTTTTGCCGCGGCGACGGCGCTCGCCACCGTCAGCCGGTCGCCGGCACAGAGCCTGATGATCTACGGAACGGCGGCGGCGCTCGCCGGCGGACGGGTGGTCCGACACCGGCATTGGGCATCCGACGTGCTGGCCGGCGCCCTGCTGGGAACGGCGCTTACGCTTGTGGCGCGGCGCCTTCTGGCGCGCTGAGCCGCTATTTCTTCGGCAGCGGCAGAGCGGCCTGTTGCGGCTTGGCCGGATCGGCGAGCCGCTTGGCGCGCTTGTTGCGGACCTCCGCCGCCTCCCCCGCCTTCAACGGCACGAAACCGTCGGGACGCATGGCGTTGCCGACGATCTGCTTGAGCAGGTCGATGTTGGTGGTCTGCACCCGGCGGCCGCGGCGGACCTGATCCAGGAACTTCTGCGACGGGGTCAGCACATAGTCGATGGCGTCGATGCGCTTGCCGACCTTGGTGTATTCTTTGTCGGCGACGTCGAGGATCCCCTCTTCCACCAGCGCGTCGACGGCGGAGGTCACCACGCGCAGCGTGTCGCGGCGGCGCGACCACTCGTTCATGCCGCTGTTCTTGATGATCTCGTCGGCGCTGATCGAGATCGGCTTCGCCTCGTCGTCGGCGGTGTCGTATTCGATCGACAGGCGGTTGTAGAGCCAGCGCGACACCGGCGACTTCAGCTTCATCAGCCAGGCGTAGGAGACCGGCTTGAACTCCAGATCGCGGATCGCGGCGGAGACCAGCGGGTTGAATTCCAGATAGGTTTCCTCGACCCCGCCATCCTCATCGATCAGATCCGGGCGCGAACGGATCGCCAGCACCGGGAAGGCGGTGGATTCCAGCAGGTTCTGCCCGCGGCTCTTCTTCCCCGGCTCGGCGCTGCCGCCGGTGGAGATGATGATGCGCGACCGCGCTAGGATGGTCAGGGATTCGCGGATGTCCTGGATCGACAGGGTGTGGTTGACCGCCCGTAGTTCGCGCTGGATCTCGTAGAGGCTGAAGCGCATCTGCACCTTGTCGCGGTTCTCGCCGGTCAGCGACAGGCGCGAGCGGTCCATGGCCAGACGGCGGACGACCTGCTCCACCACCTGCTCGCGCTCAGACGGGAAGATCTCGACTTCGACCAGATCCGGTCCGGCACCGGGAGCGCGGTCGTCCCTCTTCGCAGTGCTGAGCCGGTCGATACGGGCGGGTTGGACAGTCAGGCGATAGTTGCGGCCGCGGAAGGCGAACTCGCGCCGCACCGACTTGATGAAGTTGTCCTTGGTGACCAGCTCGCCCTTGTCCTTGGCGGCCTTTTCCTTGTCGTTGTCGCGGGAGACGAAGACGAAGCGCGGCGCCAGATCGTAGAGCGCGATCAGGTGCGATTGCGAACGGTCTTCCAGCTCGAACAGGATGAGTTGCGCGGCGCTGGTCGGGGCCATCTTGGTCATGAACGTCTCCGAAGGTCGGGAGTAACCATGGCGCGCCGGACCCGCCGGTGCAACAGAACGCGGAGAAATTACCGCATCCGGGATGGAGCGACAGCCCGCGCATATGGCGCCACCCCCCGCGATGATGGAGCAACGGCCCGCGGTTATGGAGCGACAGCCCGCGATTGGCCCGTGAGAACCGTCCTGCCGGGGTACGTGACCGTGACTCCTTGAAGAATCGGGAAGAATCGGCGCCGGTGGACCGGCGGGCTTGCCGGGCGGAACCGCGGGCTGCCACTCCATGGATGGCAGGCACGGATGCGAGAGGGACCGGATTGCCCGCGATTGCCCCTATCCGCGGTCCATCGCGGGCTGTTGCTCCAGGATTGGCCGGGATCGCGGGCGGGCGGCAGGGGCCAAATCGCGGGCAAAGGCTCCAGGACCGCGGCCAAAGGCATCAGGATTCCGATTCGGCAGGGAACCGCGAGCCGATGCTCCATGGTCGCGGGCAGGGGCTTTACGGTCGCGGGCTGTCGCTCACCATGTGCGGGCTGCCGCTCCATGGGGTGGTCATGGAGTGCCTGCCCGCGATTCGACTCTGCCATCAACCGCTTCGAATCCTCTGGACCAATCGTGACAGCCAGACATGCGGCCGTCCATGCGTCCGATCTTGCGCGGATGGCGCGGAGGAGTATCGCCACAGATGACCGAGAACAGCAAAAGCCCGAACCGCACCGGGCAAAACCGCTGGGGCCGGATCCCGGCCTGGTGGCTCGACCACCCGGACCTCGACGCCGACGGCCTCGCCGTGCTGGCGGCGCTCAGCACCTACGCCGACGAGGCGGGGGTGTGCTGGCCGTCGCAGGCGACGCTGGCGGACAAGCTGAAACGCAGCCGGCCGACCGTCAACCGGATCCTGGGCCGGCTGGAGGCGCTTGGGCTGGTCGGCATCGAACACCGCCGCTCGTCCAACGGCGGCCGGCTGAGCTGCCGGTATCGGCTGGCGCTGACCGTCGGGAACGCGGCGGACGAGAAGGCCGGCGATGGTGCAGGGGTGGACAGCCCCGCTGACTCAGCGGCGGACTCCCCCTGTTCACCGGCGAGTCACGAACAGCCTGAACCAGAACAGATTCCTGACACGCTCCACCGGCGTGCGGACGAGGGGATGGCACCGGCGGCCGAGGCGGTTCCGCAGGACTGGACGCCGCCGACCACCGACCGCGAGTGGGCGGCGGGACGCTTTCCCGACCTCGATGTCGATGGACATGCCGAACGCTTCGTCCAGCAGTGCCGGGCCCACGGTTACCGCTACCGCGATCCGGCTGCGGCATGGCGGTCGTGGCTTTTGCAGGACGCCGGGCGTATGGCGCCACAGCCCGCGGCAACGGCCGACGGATCCGGCGGCTGTGGATTTGGCGACCGTGGACTTGGCAACCGTGGATCGGGCAACCGTGCTGCGCGCACCGCTCCCCGCGCATCGACACCCGCCGCGGCATCCACCGCCGCCGCCAATGCGGAACAGCGCCTGTCGGCCTGGGCGAGCGTTGCGGCGCGCCTGAACGCCGGGCAATCGGCCACGCCTGCCAATCCCTGGGGGATCGCATGAGCAACCTGCACCCGTTCCCCGCAGCACCGGCCGTTCCGCCCAGCCTGCCGCTGCCCTTCGATCCGGCGATGGCCCCGGCCCTGCGCAGCCGGATGTTGCGCGGGGCGTTGCCGGAGCCGCTGCAACGGCTGCTCGACCGCGGGCAGGTCGGGCGCCACAGCCGCTTCACCGAGGACGGTTTCGCCGACGTGGTGGAGGACTGGACGCCGCCCGATGGGGTGACGCCGCGCCATGCCGCGCTTGCCCGCCGGGCGCTTGCGGAGATCGACGAAACCATCCTGGCGCCGGCACCGGCCAACCATCTGCTGGGCCGCGTGCTGGCATTGCTCAGCCATTTTCCGGCGAAGACCACGACGCCGGAGGTGGAGCAATTGCTCGCGATGGACTGGGCGGATGATCTGGGGGAGTTCCCGGCCTGGGCGATCGATCAGGCGGCACGCCGCTGGCGGCGGACCCGCAAATGGCGTCCGAGCATCGCCGAGATCCGCGCGCTGTGCGAAGAGGCCTGTGCCGCCGAACGGGCTCTGGCCGAGCGGTTGCGCGCCATCGCCATGGCCGGCGAGCGAAGCGGGGAGACGGGGGGCGGATCCGCCTCTGTGCGTCCGGTGCTGGCGTCGGCGATGCGTCGCATGCGATGATAGGCGCAGGGTCTGTCTTAGGAAGCCGGTCTGTGGCAGGGGCGACACCCTGTCGGGGCGGTGCGAAGCTAAGACATGTCTTAGATTTGCGCCACGGCCCGGCTTTGATAAAAAAGGCCGACAGCCGATGGCGATAAGGGGCATGGGAATGAGCAACGACACGGTACACGTGCCGGTGAAGCGCTTGCTGGTCAATGGCCCGAAGGGCGGGATCGGCAAGACGACGCTCAGCCGCAACATCGCGGTGGCGGCGGCGCTCGACGGCTGCGCGGTGGCGACGCTGGACCTCGATCCGCAGCGCAGCCTGACCAAGTGGTTCGCCAAGCGTCCGGACGGCATGGCGTCCATCACCCATTTCGAGGCGGGCATGACGCCGACCGACATCCGGGCGGCGCTGGACGGCATCGCGGGCTTCGACCTGCTGGTGATCGACACGCCGCCATCGATCGAGGACCATCCGGAAGAGTTCAAGCTGCTGGCGCTGTCGTCCGACCTGATCGTCGTCCCGACCGGACAGAGCGACGACGACCTGGATTCAGTGCGGCCCTGGATGCGCTTCGTCCGCCGCTATGGCAAGAACGCCGCCTTCGTCATGAACCGCGTCAAGCCGCGCACCCGCGGCTTCACCGAGGCGCAACGCAAGCTGCTGGGCGACGGCCGGATCTGCCCGGTCGAGGTGCCGGATTACGAGGACATCCAGTTCACCGCGGGCCGCGGTCTCGGCCTGTTGGAGCTGAAGGGGGGCAAGGGGGCCGAGCATGTCGCCGGCGTGTGGGCCTTCGTCCGTCACGAACTGGAGCTGGCGCAATGAGCGGGTTCAAGCAGGTTTCCAAGGCCCAGGCCCGCCGCCACATTGCCGTGGACGAACGGATCGAACGCATGTCGGAAGCGACGGTCGACCTTGTCCGCCGCGAGGAGTTCGTCCAGGAAATCTCCACCCTCTGGCGCAGCGCGCAGGAGAAGTTCCTGCTGATCGGCCGCTATCTGGTCCAGGCGCGGGCACGCCTGCCGCATGGCGAGTTCCAGGCGATGGTCGAGAACGAGCTGCCATTCGGCTATCAGGTCGCCTATCAGCTGCGCATGGTGGCGGAGGCGGTGGACAGCGGGCGATTGCCCGGACCGAAGTTGCCGCCGAGCTACGCCACCGTCTACCAGCTCGCCACCCTGACCAGCGAGCAGCTGCGGTTGGCCGACCAGCGCAACCTGATCCGGCCCGACGTCACCCGGCCGGAAATCGTCCGCTTCAAGCGCGATCTGCGGAACAAGGCGATCGACCATGTCAGCCGCCGCGAGGCGCTGGAGGCGGAGCGCGACCGGCTGCGCGAGCGGCTGGCGGTGCTGGAGGCGGAACTGGCGACGCTGGCCGACGAGGACTGAGGGCAGCCGGCGATGACGGTGCGGCGTGCGATGATCCGGAACGGGGATGGGTGAGGCATGCTGGATCTGAAATCGCTGGAGACCTTCATCTGGACGATGCGGCTGGGCGGCTTCCGTCGGGCGGCGGAGCGGCTGAACACCACCCAGCCCGCCGTCTCCGCGCGCATCGCCCAGCTTCAGGACGAGTTGGGCGTGCTGCTGTTCGAGCGTGTCGGCCGGCGGGTGGCGCCGACGCCGCAGGCGATGGTCCTGCTGACCTATGCCGAGAAGATGATGGCGCTGCGGTCGGAGCTGCTGACCGCGGTGGCGGACCGCAGCGCCATCCGCGGCGTCATCCGGCTTGGCGTGGCGGAAACGGTGGTCCACACCTGGCTCAGCCAGCTGATCGAGCGTCTGAACGCCCTCTACCCCGCCGTGTCTCTGGAAATCGAGGTGGAAACCTCCCCCAGCCTGCGCGATGCGCTCGCCCGGCATGAATTGGACGTGGCGGTGATGCTGGCCTCTTACACCGACGTGCGGTTCAGGGCGATCCCGGTCGGCAACTATCCGCTGGGCTGGGTGGCCAGTCCGGCGTTGGCGCTGCCGGCGGAGCCGGTGTCGCTGGCCGATCTGGCGGCTTGGCCGATCATCACCTTTTCCCGCACCACCCAGCCCTATGGCGTGATCCGCGAGATGTTCTCGTCCGTCGGCCTGCCGGTGCGGATGTTCGGCAACAGTTCGCTCGCCAGCGTCGTCCGGATGGCGGTGGACGCCGTCGGCGTCAGCGTGATCCCCACCGTCATCGTCCAGCGCGAATTGGCGGAGGGTCGGCTGCGGCTGATCCGGTCGCAGGCGGCCCTGCCGGGCATGACCTTCTGTGCCGCCCATTCCGCCACGGCGGAGAACCATATGGCGTCGGTGGTCGCCGATCTGGCGGCCGAGGTGGCGGCGAATTACGAGGCGACGACCGGCAACGAGGCGCCCCAGGCCGCTGGGTGACCCCGTGCGCATAGCCGAGCGATTGATCGTCACTGTTTATCAGTCCAGATCAAAACATACGATTGGACGGACCCAAGACTGTTCGTGTCATCATCCTGTCAGAGGCGCAATCGAACAGCCGCAAAGGCACGCGCCGCAAGCCACCAAGGCACTGAACAGAGGAGATTCACGATGCGGTTCGCGGCAGCGATCACCGAACCCACCCGCACGCCCACGGCCAACGCCCCCACCCGCCGGCAGACGATCAAGCGCATGCTTGCTGCGGCGGCCCTGCTGACCACAACCGCGCTGACCGGCATCGGCTTCGGTGCTTCTCCCGCCCATGCGGAGGACGAGATCCGCATCGGCGTGATCTATCCGCTGACCGGCGCCGCCGCCTCCACCGGTGTGGAACTGAAGGCCGCTGCCGAGCTGGCCGCCGCCATCGTCAACAAGGAAATCCCCGCCCCGCCGGGGCTGGTCGCCGGCATCGGCCTGCCGCATCTGAACGGCGCCAAGATCAAGCTGATCTTCGGCGACCATCAGGGCAACCCGCAGGTCGGCGCCACCGAGGCCGAACGCCTCATCACCAGCGAAAAGGTCGTGGCGCTGACTGGCGCCTATTTCTCCAACGTCACCGCCACCGCCAGTCAGGTCGCCGAACGCTATGGCGTGCCCTTCCTGAACGGCGAATCCTCGTCGGCCTCGCTGACCCAGCGCAAGTTCAAATGGTTCTTCCGCACCACGCCGCATGACGACCTGTTCGTCGGCAACTTCTTCACCTTCCTCGGCGACATGGAGAAGAAGACCGGCGACAAGCTGCGCAGCGTCGCGCTGTTCAACGAGAACACGCTGTGGGGCAACGAGACGACCAAGCTGCAGGTGAAGCTGGCCGAGGAGCAGAAGTTCACCATCGCCGAGAAGATCCTCTATCCGGCGAAGACGACGCAGATGACGTCGGAGGTCCAGCGGATCAAGGCCGCCGCCCCGGCGGTCATCATGCAGTCCAGCTATCTCGGCGACGCCATCCTGTCGATGAAGACCTACAAGGAGCTGGGCTTCTCGCCGAAGATGCTGCTGGCCAACGACGCCGGCTTCAACGACAGCGAGTTCCTGAAGACCATGGGCAAGGATGGCGAGTTCGTCATCAGCCGCGAGGTCTGGGCGCTCGATCAGGCAGAGCGCAACCCGCTGATCAAACAGGTCAACGACCTGATGCACCAGCGGACCGGCGTGAACTTCAACGGCAACTCCGCCCGCGCCTTCACCGGCATCGCCGTGCTGGCCGACGCGCTGGACCGCGCCGGCTCCACCAAGCCCGACGCGATCCGCGAAGCGCTTCAGAAGACCGACATCCCGGCCAGCGGCCTGATCATGCCGTGGAAGGGCGTCAAGTTCGACGCCAACGGCCAGAACGAGCTGGGCCAGGGCATCATCGTCCAGGTGCAGGGCGGCCAGTATGTGACGGTGTGGCCGTTCGACGTGGCGACCAAGCCGGTCGTCTACCCGATGCCGGCCTGGGACGGCCGCTGAGGCGGCACTTTTTCGTTGGAGCGATGGCGGGGGATATCCTGCCCGTCATCGCTCCTCCGGCCCACCCTGACCGCAAAAGGGGCGCGGCAATGACCGCAGACATTTTCATCCAAGTGCTCGTGTCGGGCCTGCTGATCGGGCTGATCTATGCCCTGGTTGCGGTGGGCCTGACGCTTATCTTCGGCGTGATGGACATCGTCAATTTCGCCCATGGCGAATTCCTGATGCTCGGCATGTATGCCAGTTTCTGGGCCTTCGCCCTCTTCGCCATCGACCCCATCGTGGCGCTTCCCCTGACCGCGCTGCTGCTGTTCGCGGTCGGCGTCATCGTCTACCAGACGGTGATCCGCCGCATCCTGAAGGCGCCGATGCTGTCGCAGATCTTCGCGACCTTCGGCCTGATGATCCTGCTGCGCGGTCTGGCGCAATTCTTCTGGAAGCCGGACCACCGGCTGATCCCGCACAGCCTGGTCAGCGGCAACATCGCGCTCGGCCCCGTGCAGTTCGGCCTGCCGCAGTTCGTCGCCGCCCTGGGTGCGGTCGGCGTCACCGGCGCCCTGTGGATGTTCCTGCACCGCACCCGCCTCGGCACCGCGCTGGAGGCGACCGCCATCGACCGTGAGGCGGCCACCCTGATGGGCATCGACGGGCAGAAGATGTTCGCCCTTGCCTGGGGCATCGGCGCCGCCTGTGCCGGTCTGGCCGGCGGGCTGATCGCCACCTTCTTCCCGATCTTCCCGGAGGTGGGGTCGAACTTCATCCTGATCGCCTTCGTGGTGGTCGTGCTGGGCGGCTTCGGCAGCGTCACCGGCGCCTTCCTGGCCGGCATCATCGTCGGACTGATCGAGGTGCTGGGCGGCTTCCTGATCGGCCCGGAATACAAGACCGCCATCGTGCTGTCGCTGCTGCTGGTCGTGCTGTTGGTGCGTCCGCGCGGCCTGCTGGGGAAAGCCTGATGACGACCGGAACCACTCTTTCACGCAAGGCGCCCATCTCGCGCAAAGCAATGGGCACCGGCGCCCTGCTGGCCCTCGCCGCCGTCCTGCCGCTGGCGATCACCGAGCCGTCGCAGCAGAACTTCCTGATCCTGATCCTGATGGGCGCCCAGATGGGCGTCGCCTGGAACATTGTCGGCGGCTATGCCGGACAGGTCTCGCTGGGCCACGCGGTGTTCTACGGCATCGGCGCCTACACCTCCACCATGCTGCTGACGACACTGGGGCTGACGCCCTGGATCGGCGCCCTGGCCGGCGGACTGCTGGCCGCGCTTTTCGCGCTCGCCATGGGCTGGCCCTGCTTCCGGCTGAAGGGGCATTATTTCGCCATGGCGACCATCGCGGTGGCGGAGATCATGCAGATCCTGGTCACCAACAGCGACTTCCTGGAGGGCGCCGTCGGCCTCTACCTGCCGATGGACCGCGGCGGCTGGGGCTGGCTGATCTTCCTGTCCAAGCTGCCCTACTACTACATCATCCTCGGCCTGTTGGTGCTGACGGTGCTGGTGTCCTGGGCGATCGAGCGCAGCCACATCGGCTATTATTTCCGAGCCATCAAGGACGAGCCGGAGGCGGCCCGCGCGCTGGGCGTCAGCCTGACCCGCTACAAGCTGATCGCCCTGTCGGTGTCGGCGTTCCTGACCGCGATGGGCGGTAGCTTCTACGCCCAGAAGGAGATGTTCATCGATCCGGGCTCCGTCTTCGCCGGCACCATCTCCATCAAGATCGCATTGATCGCCATCCTGGGCGGGGTGGGCCGGCTGACCGGCCCGGTGCTGGGCGCCGTCATCCTCATCACCATCGAAGAATACAGCCGCACCCTGTTCGGCAGCACCGGATCCGGCACCGACATGATCATCTACGCCGCCATGATCATCCTGGTCGCCGTGTTCAGCCCGTCCGGCGTGCTGGGCCTGCTGGGGGACCTGCGGCGCCACTTGCCGGGCGCCAAGCCCGCTGCGGTGAAGACCGAGAAGATGGAGGTCCGCCCATGAACACCGCTCCCCTGCTTGCCGTGGACGGCTTGGGCAAGGCCTTCGACGGACTGGTTGCCAACCGCGACATCAGCTTTGTCATCCATCATGGCGAGATCGTCGGGCTGATCGGCCCGAACGGTGCCGGCAAGACCACGCTGTTCAACTGCCTCGCCGGCTTCCACACCCCCACCACCGGCCGCATCGCCTTCGAAGGGCGCGATGTCACCGGATCGACGCCGGAGGCCGCGGCGGCGCTCGGCATCGCCCGCACCTTCCAGATCGTCCGCGTCTTCCAGTCGATGACGGCGCTGGAGAATGTCATGGTCGGCGCCATGCTGCGCAACAAGCGGGTCGCCGAGGCGCGTGACCGGGCGGAGGAGGAACTGGCCTTCGTCGGCCTGTCGCACCGGGCCGACACCCCGGCGTCCGACCTGACGGTGTCCGAACAGAAGCGGCTGGAGGTCGCCCGCGCGCTCGCCACCGAACCGAAGCTGATCCTGCTGGACGAGGTGATGGCCGGCCTGAACCCGACCGAGGTGCGCGAGGCTTCTGCCCTGGTCCACCGCATCCACCAGCGCGGCATCGCCAGCATCATCGTCGAACATGTGATGGAGGGCATCATGCCCATCGCCCACCGGATGCTTGTGCTGGATTATGGTGCCAAGATCGCCGACGGCACCCCGGCCGAGATCGCCGAGAACCCGGCGGTGATCGCCGCCTATCTGGGGGAGTGAGACGATGCTCCAACCGACGCTGTCCGAACCCGTCCGCCCGGTGGCCGTCGCGCCGCAGGGCGAGGCGATGCTGCAGGTCCGCAACATCCAGTCCAGCTACCGCCGGGTTCCGGCCATCCGCGACGTCAGCCTGACCCTGAACCGGGGCGAGATCGTCGCGCTGGTCGGCGGCAACGGCAACGGCAAGTCCACCACGCTGCGCGCCGTCGCCGGGCTGAACGCGCTGGATGGCGGGTCGGTCCTGCTGAAGGGCCAGGACATCTCATCCGTGTCGGCCCACGAGCGGGTGAAACGTGGGCTGGTCCTGGTGCCGGAAGGCCGCCGGCTGTTCCCCCGCCTGACGGTGGAACAGAACCTGATGCTGGGCGGCTTCACCACCAGCGATGCGGCCAAGCGCGAGGAAACGCTCCAATTCGCCTACGACACCTTCACCGTGCTGGGCGAGCGGCGCAAGCAGCAGGCCGGCACCCTGTCAGGCGGTGAACAGCAGATGCTGGCGATGTGTCGCGGCCTGATGAGCCAGCCCGACCTGCTGATGCTGGACGAGCCGTCCTGGGGCGTCGCGCCCAAGCTGGTTACCCGCATCTTCGAGACCATCCAGTTGATCCGCCGGCGCGGCATCACCGTGCTGCTGGTCGAACAGAACGTCCACCGCGCGCTGGAGATCGCCGACCGCGGCTACGTCATCCAGACCGGCCGCGTCGTGATGGAAGGCAGCGGCCAGGACCTGCTGGGCAATGACGAGGTGCGGCAGGCGTATCTGGGCATGTGAGGGAAGTCGGCTTCGATTGCCCCCTCCCCAACCCTCCCCCGCTTCGCGGGAGAGGGTGCCTTCTGCGAAGCGGCGACGGTCCCCTCCACCGCCAAAGGCGGGGGAGGGTCAGGGAGGGGGCATCGCACTTTTCCCCACCTGCACAATTCCAAACACAAACACCAACCCCCCGGACCATCCCCATGACCACACCCTTCCTCTCCGCCGCCGCCGAACGCCTGCGCATCCGCAGCGGCGCCGTCAGCGGCCAGACCGCCGGCCTCGCCCCCGGCCATGTCCAGGCCAACCTCGCCATCCTGCCGGCGGATTGGGCCGGCGACTTCCTGCGCTTCTGCCAGGCGAACCCGCGGCCCTGCCCGCTGCTGGCGGTGTCGGAGGCCGGCGACCCGCGCCTGCCGACGCTGGGCCACGACATCGACATCCGCACCGACGTGCCGCGCTACCGCGTTTATCGCGACGGGGTGCTGGCAGACGGGCCGACCGACATCACCGATCTGTGGCAGGATGATTTCGTCGCCTTCCTGATCGGCTGCTCCTTCTCCTTCGAGGAGGCGCTGTTGGCCGATGGGCTGCCGGTGCGCCACATCGCGATGAACCGCAATGTGCCGATGTACGAGACCAACATCGCCTGCACCCCCGCCGGCCGCTTTCGCGGCAACATGGTGGTGTCGATGCGGCCGATGGTGCCGAAGGACGCCATCCGCGCCATCCAGATCACCTCGCGCTTCCCGTCGGTGCATGGCGCGCCTGTGCATTTCGGCGACCCGGCGGCCATCGGCATCCGCGACATCGCCGATCCCGAACATGGCGAGGCGGTTCCCATCGAACCCGGCGAAGTGCCGGTCTTCTGGGCCTGCGGGGTGACGCCACAGGTCGCGATCCGCAACGCCCGTCCGCCGATCGCCATCACCCACAGCCCCGGCGCCATGCTGATCACCGACCTGCTGAACACCCACCTGTCGGTGCTCTGACCGCGCCTTCTCCCTCTCCGTTCCAAATCCCAGCAACACCGGCCGCCGCGCGGGCAAACCGCCTCGCGCGGCAACAGTGGAGGCTTGCCCGATGCCGCGTCCGTTCTCCTCCCGCCTGCTGCCCTCGTCCATTCTTGCGGCCAGCCTACTGGCCGTCGCTGGGCCGGCCTCGGCCGACCAGTTGCGCATGGTGGCGCTCAGCTTTCCGCCGCTGATCTATGACGACGGCGGCAAGCCGGCCGGCATCGCCTATGACATCGTGACGGAGGCGATGAAGGCCGCCGGTCACAGCGTGACGGTGGAGATCATGCCGTGGGCGCGGGCTCTGGACACCGTACGCGAGGGCGGGGCGGACGCCATCTTCACCGCCTACAAGACGCCGGAGCGCGAGCAATTCCTGAACTACTCCACCCAGGTGCTGGTGCCGCAGGTGGTGTCGCTGTTCGTGGCGAAGGACAGCCCGGTCAGCTTCGACGGCGACCTGTCCAAGCTGGCCGACCGCAAGTTCGGCGTGGTCAACCAGATCAGCTACGGCTCCATCGTCGACGATGCGATCAAGACCGGCGTGCTGCCGGCGGTGGAGAAGTCGAACGACAGCGACAGCAACGTGAAGAAGCTGGTCTCTGGCCGCTTCGACGTGATGCCCAGCAACCGCTATGTCGCGCAGTATTTCCTGAAGCAGGCGGGCGCCCTGGACAAGGTCAAGGAACTGACCCCGGCGGTGCAGGACATTCCCAGCTACATCGCCTTCACCAAGGCGCGCGACACCACGACGCTGCGCGACGAGTTCGACAAGGGAGTCGCGGCGATGAAGGCCAGCGGCGCCTATCAGCAGATCCTGGACAAGTACGCCCGCTGACAAATGCCCGCCGAGCGGCGGGCGCCTTCCCCTTCGACCAGATTTCGAGAAGCCGCCATGAGCGTGACCACTTCGTTCCCGGCGCCCGTGCTGCGGCCGGCCGGGGACAGCGCCCTGATCGTCGAGTTGGGCGACGGCATCGCCCAGGACCTGAACGCCGCCGTCCACCGGTTGGACCGCCGCATCGCCGACGCCGCCCTTCCCGGCATCGTGGAGACGGTGCCGACATACCGCTCGATCCTCGTGCAGTTCGACCCGGCGGTGACGGCGGCGGAGCCGCTGGGGCAAGCGCTGCTGGGCCTCGCGGCGGAGCTGACCCAGACGGCGGCGGAACCGCAACTGCGCTGGATCGTGCCGGTCTGCTTCGGCGGCGCCCACGGCGAGGATCTGGACGATGTGGCTCGCCGGTCTGGCCTGAGTGCGGAGGAGGTGGTGCGGCTGCACTGTACCGCCGACTACCGCGTCTACATGCTGGGCTTCTCCCCCGGCTTCGCCTATCTCGGCGGGCTGCCGGAGGTGCTGCACCAGCCCCGGCGCGAGAACCCGCGCATGGTCACCCCGGCGGGCAGCGTCATGCAGGGCGGGGCGCAGGCGGCGATTTCCCCCATCGCCATGCCCAGCGGCTGGCACCTGCTGGGCCGCACCCCGGCGCGGACCTTCGATCTTAAAAGGGAGCCTCCCTTCCTGCTGGCGCCGGGCGACCGCATCCGCTTCACCGCCATCAGCGCCGCCGAGTTCGATCGGCTGGAGGGCCTCAGCGGCTATCTTCCCGACTGCGAAACGGTGACCGCACCCGCCGCCCTGCTGCAGGGAGCCGCCGCATGACCACCCATCTTCGTGTCGTGGCCCCCGGCCCCAGCTCCACCATCCAGGATCGTGGGCGGGTCGGGTATCAGCGCTATGGTGTCTCTGTCGCCGGGGCGGCCGATCCGCTGTTGCATGCCGTCGCCAACGCCCTGGTCGGCAACCGGCCGGGGGAGGGGGCGGTGGAGTTCACCCTGGCCGGCGACAGTGTGGTGGTGGAAGGCGGGCCCGTGCGCATCGCCGTCGCCGCCGATGCCGAATTGACGGTCGATGGCGAACCGGTCCCGTCCTGGACCAGCCTGCGGCTGACCGACGGGCAGAGCCTGCGCATCGGTGCCTTGCGCAGCGGCATGCGCGGCTATTGGGCGGTGGAGGGCGGCTTCGCCCTTCAGCCGGTTCTGGGCAGCATCGCCACCCACATACGCAGCCGTATGGGTGGGCTGGACGGCGGCGCGCTGAAGCCCGGCGACCGGCTGCCGTTGGCTCTGGATCAGGCGGCGGACCGGGGAGAGCGCTGCCTGGATCCATCGCTGTTGCCGGGGCGCGGCGGACGGCTGCGCGTCATGCTGGGACCACAGCAGGATTACTTTACCCCAGCCGGGATCGAGGCCTTCCTGGAGGAGGACTATACCGTCAGCCACGAGGCCGACCGCATGGGCTGCCGGCTGGACGGCCCGGTGATCGAGCATGCACGCGGCTTCAACATCACCTCGGACGGCATCCCGCTGGGCGCCGTGCAGGTGCCGGGCACCGGGCGGCCCATCGTGCTGCTGGCCGACCGCCAGACCACCGGCGGCTATCCCAAGATCGCCTGTGTCGTCGGGCCGGACGTCGCGGCGCTGGCGCAGATGCGGCCGGGCGAGCGGCTGCGCTTCACCCCGGTCGATGCGGCGGAGGCCGGACGCATCCAGGCCCGCCACCGCGAGATGGTGGACGGCTTGCCGGCGCTGTTGCAATCGGCCGGCGGTTTCGCGCTGTACGACAGCGGCCGGCTGCTCGGCTTCAACCTGATCGGCGGCGTCGTCACCGGCTGGGACTGAGCCCGCCTCTTTCCGTTACCCACAATGGAGGTCTCCCGATGCTGCAGCGTGTGGGCCGTACCCTTGCCATGCGTGTCGTCGTTCCCATCGCGTTGATGGTCACGGTCATCAGCGCGACCGGCATAGCCGCCGTCGTCACCGTCAACCGCGAGGATGCCCGCACCGCATTGGAGGACCGGGCCGCCGTCACCGTCCGCGTCATCGCCGGCGGATTGGCGGAGCCGCTGTGGAACGTCGATGCCGAATCCGCCGCGGCGCAGTTGGCCGCGCTGTCCAACGACCCCGATTATCTCGGCAGCCGGGTGCTCGACCCCAAGGGGCAGGTCTTCGCCAAGAGCGGCGACGTGTCGGACGGCGACCCGTCGGTGCTGGTCCGCCGCGCCGAAATCCAGCGCAAGACCGGCGCCCGCGTCGATACGCTGGGCACGGTGGAAATCCACCTGTCGCCCCGTCGGGCGGAGGGGCAGGCGCGGGACCGGGCATGGCTGCTGGCCGGCGGTGGGCTGGCGGCGCTGGTGGCGCTGTGCGGCGTGCTGTTCCTGATGGTGCGCGGCGCCACCCGGCCCATCGTCCGGCTGACCGGGGTGATGACCCGGCTGGCCGACGGCGACATCGCGGTCGATGTGCCGTCGCTCGACCGCCGCGACGAGATCGGCCGGATGGCCGAAGCCGTTCAGGTCTTCAAGGAGCAGGGTGCGGCCAAGCAGCGGCTGGAGGCCGAACAGGTCACACTGCGCCGGCAGGCCGAGGCGGAGCGGCATGCCGCCATCGCCGCGGTCGCCGACGATTTCGAACGGCGTGTCGGCAGCGTGCTGGGCGAGGTGCTGCGGACCACCGACGGCATGGGCGCCGCCACCCGTGGCCTTGCCGACGTGGCGGAGCACAACGGGGAGGTCAGCCGGCAGGCCGCCGGCAATGCCGCGGCGGTGAATGCCTCGGTCGACGGCATGGCCGCCGCGGTCGATGAACTGGTCGCGTCGATCCGCGAGATTTCCGCCCAGGCCCAGCATTCGCAATCCATCGCCGACGAGGCGTCGCGTCGGGCCTCAAAGGCCACCGAACAGGTGGCCGGGTTGGTTCAGGCCTCCGACCGGGTGTCGGCGGTGGTGACGCTGATCCATGCCATCGCCAAGCAAACCAACCTTCTCGCGCTGAACGCAACCATCGAGGCTGCGCGTGCCGGGGAGGCCGGCAAGGGCTTCGCCGTCGTCGCCGGCGAGGTGAAGGCGCTGGCGACGCAGACCGCCAAGGCGACCGAGGACATCGAGACGCAGATCCGCGCGATCCAGGGCTCCACCGGCTCGGCCGCCGACGAGATTATCGAGATCGCCCGCGTGGTGGAAGACCTCAGCCAGATCAGCGCCTCCATCGCCGCGGCGGTGGAGGAGCAGAATGCGGCGACGGCGGAAATCGGCCGCGGCGTCAGCGAGGCGGCGCAGGGGGTGCGCGCGCTGCTGGGCGACGTCAACGCCACCTCCGACGTCGCGGGGCAGACCGGCGCCGCGTCCAACCAGCTGGACGGCGCCGCCGGCATGCTGGCGGAGCAGATGGGGACCATGCGCAGCGAGGTTGCCGGCTTCATCCATTCCCTGCGACAGTCGGATGCGGCGTGAGAACGCCCGACAGCTTCGTTTGACTGACTTGAGAGAAAACGCCATGCCGAGCATCGATCTGAATTGCGACATGGGGGAGGGGTACGGCGCCTGGACCATGGGCGACGACCGGGCGATGCTGGACATCGTCACCTCCGCCAACATCGCCTGCGGCTTTCATGCCGGCGACCCCACCATCATGGCCGACACCGCCCGGCTGGCGGGGGAGAAGGGCGTGCGCATCGGCGCCCATCCCGGCTTCGAGGATCGCCCCGGCTTCGGCCGCCGGGTGATCCGCGGCATCACCATCACGGAGGTCGAACGGCTGGTCGCCTATCAGGTAGGCGCGCTCCAGGCCTGCGCCGCGCTGTCGAGCCAGCGGGTGACCCATGTGAAGCCGCACGGCGCGCTCTACAACATGGCGGCGGTGGAGCCGGATCTGGCCGGCGCCATCGCCCGCGGGATCAAGGCGGTGGACCCCGCCCTGCTATTCGTCGTCCCGCCGCTGAGCGCCATGGAGCGCGCCGGGCAGGATCTGGGCCTGCGCGTGGCGCGCGAGGCCTTCGCCGACCGCACCTATGAGGATGACGGCACGCTGACGCCGCGCAGCGTCGCCGGATCGGTGATCCACGACCCGAATCTGGCCGCGGCGCGGGTGGTGCGTATGGTGCTGGACGGGGCGGTGGAGAGCCGCCACGGCACCCGGCTGCCGATCGTCGCGGATACCATCTGCGTCCATGGCGACACGCCCACCGCGGTGGCGATGGCAGCGACGGTGCGCCGCGCGCTGGAAGCGGCGGGGGTGGCGGTGGCGGCAGTGGCGTAAGGGCTGCCACTTGCTGAGTTAGACCCCCACCCTAACCCTCCCCCGCCCAGCGGGGGAGGCTAAGTGGGGGCATCCGTAAGCCTGCAGTCTCCCACATCCTCCCGCAATACGCGAACACCCACGCATTTTTGCATCGCAGCATGCAAAAGCCGGGTCACAGTTTTGTCAGAATTTTAGACGAACATCCCTCAAACCGGAAAGGATACACAGGGCCGTATCGACCAAACGGACAGTCGACCATCGGCCGAACAGCACAGGGCTTGCCAAATGAAGCGAAAAATTTCCATGCCTATTCTGGCGGCAATGGCAATTTTATCGGCAAGCGGTGCGTCCGCCGATATTCTATACCAAAAGGGTAGTGTTGCAGATCAGCGACATTTCTTGGCCGTCGATGTCTCGTGGGGGGAGCTGGAAATCGGACAGGCCGACAGCGCCCGCAACCGGCTGGTGGGGGCGGCGGCCTTGCCGCCGGCCGCCGGTGCCGGAAGCCGGACGGCGAAGCTGACCTACTACACCCCGCCGCTGCGTGGATTCGAACTGGGCGCCAGCTACACGCCGATGCCGCGTGGCGTCGGCGACATGCCGGATCCGCGCGAGGCGATGCATCTGGTGGAGGCGGCCGTCCGCAAGACCATCCTGATGGGCGGCGTCAGCACCCGCCTCTCCGCCGGAACCAGCCGGGCACGGGTGCGCGGCGACAGCCGCCGGCTGCCGCGTCAGTCCTGGATCGTCGGAACGCAGTTCGCGTGGCAGAGCGTGACGCTGGACGGCGACCTGCGCCAACAGCAGGAGGCCGACGGCCTGTCGGTCCGCAGCGTGAACGCGGCCCTGGCCTATGGCCGCGGCGACATGTCCCTGTCCTTGCGGGCGAGGCGGACGCTGCCGGAGAATGGCGCGGCCAGCGACCATTACCTTGCCGATCTGGCCTACCACATCACGCCGCGCTGGCAGGTGATGGCTGACACCAACATCGACACCGGTGCCGGGTCCATGGGCACGGTGGTCAAGGTCGGCACCCGGCTGGTGTTCTAGGGTCTGTCCGATGCTTATCAAAGCATCGGACAGACTCTAGCCTTCTGATTTTCCGTGCGATTCACGCTTCAGACGATTCCGTCTGAACCGATCGCACTCTAGCGGCACCGGAATCGGCGGGGAGATGGCGCCTCCCCCCGTCGTTACGAGAAATGAGCCGTTCAGTTCGCCGCGAAGCAATAGAGCAACCCGGCGCCGCCGGTGCCCTTCAGCGCGTCCTGGCTGCAGCCGCCGCGCGAGGCATGCGAGGAATTCCAGGATTTCGCCGGGGGCTGCTCGTCCAGGCCCATGCGGTCATGGTGGCCGAGCATGGCGGCGCCCTCGGTGCCGCTCCTGGTCCAGTTGCCGCAGGTCATGTCCTGGCCGGCGGGGAAGGCGGTGCCGTCCGGCTGCGACCCGGTCAGGATGTCGTGCGTGTTGGGCTGGTCGCCGCGGCCGTTGATCGTTTCACCCTTCTCGTTCAACGCGGTCTGCTTGTTCAGGGCATTGGTCCCATGCAGCTCTTCGACCGAGCGGGCGATCACGTCGCCCTTGGCGTTCTGCCAGGGGCCCTTGCCGATGCGGTCGCGCGCGTCGACCGCCGGCTGGCCGTCGGCGGCCTGGGTGCTGAGATAGGCCCGCCATGTGCGGCTGCCGGCGCCGGCAGCCTGGGCCAGCTGCTGGCAATGCCGGTCGGCGCCGCTCAGCCCGCCGAGATCGGCTCCCTTGCCGGTGCCGACGCTGGTGACGAAGAACGTCATGGCGGACGGGCCGGTCTGCTGCGCCGCCGCAGCCCCTGGGATCGCCAACAGGAAGGCGGCCGCCGCTGCGATCCGGACGCTTGCACTGAACATGGGTTTCCTCCGTTGCTGTTTGTTTCGTGGCCGGGATCGACCTTGCCGGCCGAGCCGGTTGGATGAAGACGCTCAGGACGGACGATTCATTCCCCTGATTTCGCCGAACCCAGCGCGGCGGCCAGCCGGTCGGCCGCCTCGTCCACCTCCGCTGCCGTCGTGCCGCGGCCGATGCCGAAACGCACGCTGGCGTGGGCATCCATGACGGAGAGGCCGAGCGCCAGCAGGACATGCGATGCCTCGCTCGCGCCGCTGTGACAGGCGGAGCCGGTGGCGACGGCAAGCTCCGGCAGATCCAGCAGCCGGTCGGCGGCGTCGATGCCGGGTATGGTGACGTTCAGGCAGCCGGCCAGACCATCCGCCGTGCCGTTGCGGCTGATGCCGGGCAGGCGGCTCCGCAGCCGGTGCCACAGCCGGTCTCGCAATTCGCTGATGCGCCGGGCGTCCTCTTCCCGCCGTTTACGGGCCAGCCGGCAGGCGGCGCCCAGCCCGACGCAGAGCGGCGTCGGCAAGGTTCCGCCCCGCAGGCCGCGCTGCTGCCCGCCGCCGGGCGAGGCCGGCACGGGCCGGAAGGGGCGGCGGACGATCAGGGCGCCTATTCCCATCGGTCCATAGAGCTTGTGCCCCGACAGGCTGAGGCCGTGGATCCCGAGCGCCGCCATGTCGAGGGCGCGCGTGCTCAGGGCCTGCACCGCGTCGCTGTGCATCGTCGCACCATGGCGCGACGCGACCGCCGCCAGTTCGGCCAGCGGCTGGACTGTCCCGACCTCGTTGTTGGCGGCCATCACCGACACCAGCGCCGGTGTCGGCAAACCGGACAGGGCCTCGTCCAAGGCGGCGGGATCGACACGGCCGCCGGCATCCACCGGCAGGATGGCCACCGCATGGCCGCGCCGCCGCAGCTCCGGCAGGCAGCCCAGCACGCTGGCATGCTCCACCGCCGAGACGACGCAGCCGCCGCCCGCCGGAACCCCGCCCAGCAGCGCCAGCGTGTTGGCTTCGGTGGCGCCGGAGGTGAAGACCGCCTCGCCCGGCTGCGCGCCGACCAGGGCGGCGACCTCCGCCCGTGCCTGCGCGATGGCGTCGGCGGCGCGCCAGCCGGCCGGATGGGCGGCGTGCGGGTTGCCAACCGCTTGGCCGCGCATCCAGGGCAGCATCGCCTCCAGCACCAGCGGGTCGAGCGGCGTCGAGGCCAGATGGTCGAGATAGATCATGGCGCCCAGTATCGCGCCATCGGCGGCGGAAGGGGAGGGGTGGCGTTACTGCGCCGGCTGGTCCGGCCGTTCCGCCGGCCGTTCCGCCGACTGCGCCGCGTTGCTGCCGCTGACGCGCCAGACGGCGTTGCCGACATCGTCGGCGACCAGCAGAGCGCCCTTGTTGTCCAGCGTGACGCCGACCGGGCGGCCCTGCGCCTTGCCGTCCTTGTCGAGGAAGCCGGCCAGCACGTCCACCGGCTCGCCCGACGGCTTGCCGTTCTGGAAGGGCACGAAGATCACCTTGTAGCCGCTGGCGGGATCGCGGTTCCAGGACCCGTGCTGGCCGATGAAGGCCCCCTGCTGCAGGTTCGCCGGCAACTCGCCGGGCCTGGAGAAGGTGAGGCCGAGCGAGGCGGTGTGCGGACCCAGCGCATAATCGGGTGGGATCGCCTTGGCGACGAGGTCGGGGCGCTGCGGCTCCACCCGCTGGTCGACATGCTGGCCGTAATAGCTGTAGGGCCAGCCGTAGAAGCCGCCGTCCTTCACCGACGTCATGTAGTCGGGGACGAGGTCGCTGCCGATCTCGTCACGCTCGTTGACGGCGGTCCACAGCGCGCCGGTCACCGGATTCCAGTCCATGCCGTTCGGGTTGCGCAGGCCCGTCGCGAAAATGCGGTGCGCGCCGGTCTTCAGGTCGATCTCCCAGATGGCGGCGCGGCCCTGCTCCGCCTCCATCCCGTTCTCGCCGACATTGCTGTTGGACCCAACGGTGGCGTAGAGCTTGCCGCCGTCGCGGCTGGCGATGATGTTCTTGGTCCAATGGTGGTTGATCGGCCCGGCCGGCAGGTCGACGACTTTCACCGGCTTGGCGGTGATCTTCGTGTCGCCCTCCTTGTAGGGCACCTTCACCACCGCGTCGGTGTTGGCGATGTAAAGGTCGTTGCCGACCAGCGCCATGCCGAAGGGCGAATAAAGCCCCTGCAGGAAAGGTTCGCGGACATCGGCCTTGCCGTCGCCGTCGGTGTCGCGCAGCAGGGTGATGCGGTCGGCGCTGGGCGTCTTGGCGCCGGCCTTGCCCATCACCAGCCCCATCACCCAGCCCTTGATGCCCTTGCCGTCCTCCGGCTTCGGCGGGGCGTTGGTCTCCGCCACCAGGATGTCGCCGTTGGGCAGCGCCCGCAGCCAGCGCGGATGGTCCAGCCCGGTGGCGAAGGGGGTGACGCTCAGCCCCTGGGCCGCGACCGGCTGCGCTCCCTGCGGCCAGCCGACGGCGTCGGCGATGTTGACCGTGGGGATCAGCGAGGATTTCGGTTCCGGCAGGGTCGGGTTGGGACCGGTGCCGGCCGACACCGGCAGCGTCGCCTGATCGCCGCAGCCGGCGAGCGACAGGACCGCGACCGTCGCGGATAGCATGAGGGCTGGCCGTATGGTGCTGTGCATGCGCCGAAATCCCGCGTCTGTGGGCGTGGAGGGAGTACCCACGGTCAACGGCAGGGCGGACCTGTTGGTTCCGTTGCGGTTCTCAGTGCGGCCGGGCGAGCGCCCGCAGCTCCGCAGCCAGGGCGGCGGCCAGCCGGTTGCCGTCGCACAGCGGGCCGGCGGCCATGCGGCTGCGCAGGGTTAGGCGCAGCTCCGCCAGCCGCTGCGGGTCGGTGGCCCAGGAAACCGCGCGCTCCACATAGTCGGCCGGGTCGGCGGCGACGCAGCCCTCCACCCCCGCCACGGTCAGGAAGGCCAGCGAATGGCGGCTGGAGAAGGTCTCTCCCGGCAGGGTGACGACAGGCACGCCCATCCACATCGTCTCCAGCGTCGTGGTGCTGCCGGAGAAGGGGAAGGGGTCGAGCGCCACATCGACCGACGCGCAGCGGCGCATGTGGTCCAGGCTGTTGGTGGCGCCGACCATCGTCACCCGGTCGGGCGCGATGCCGGCGGCGGCCAGCCGGCCGCGCCACAGATCGGCGGTGGCGGGGCAGGACAGCGCCTTGGTCTTCATCAGCAGGCGGGAGTTAGGCACCCGCTGCAGGATGGCCGCCCAGGCCGCCAGCACGCCGTCGTTCAGCTTGGTCAGGATGTTGAAGCTGCCGAAGGTGACCGGCCCGCCCGACAGGCAGGGCGGCGGCACCAATGGAAGCTCCAAATCGTCGCCGGGCGGATCATAGGCGATGAAGGCGTCGGGCATGCGCAGCACCCGCTCCGCATAGAAGGCCTCCATGCCCTCCGGCACATGGTGGCGGTCGGCGACCAGCGCATCCATGGCGGCGAGCCCGGTGGTCGCCATATAGCCGGACCACGCGACCTGCACCGGCGCCGGCTTGCGCGCGAAGACGCCGGGGCGGCCGCGGGCATTGTGCCCGGCGAGGTCGATCAGCACGTCCGGCCGGTCGTGGCGGATCCGGCTCGCCACCTCGGCATCCGGCAGGCCGGCGACCGGGGTCCAGCGTGCCGCCGCCTTGCGGAAGCGGCCGGTGACGTCGTCGGATTCCGTCTGGTTGGCGTAGAGCAGCAGGCGGATGTCGTGGGCGGGCAGCGCCTCCACCGTGCGGACGGCGAACAGGCCGGCGGGGTGGCGGCGGAAATCGCCGGACAGGATGGCGACCGTCAGCGGCCCCTTGCCGGCGGTCGCCTTGCCGGGCTTGACCCAGCGTCCGCGGTGGGGGGCGCCATGGACGCGGTCCCAGTCGCGATGGGCCTCCAGCACTGCCGCCGCCGTCACCCCCGGCCGGAACAGCAGAAGATAGGCCTGGTTGGAGCGCACGTCGGCCAAGGTCGGATCGAGCGCCAGCGCCCGCCGGTTGCCCTGCTCCGCCGCGTCGAGCAGCCCCTGGCCCTGCCGCACCAGCGCGAGGTTCGCATGCGCCTCCGCCAGGGCCGGGTTCAGCGCCAGTGCCGCGCGGTAGGCGTCGGCCGCCGCGCCCAGCCGGTCGGCGCGCTGGCGCACCTCACCCAGGCGCAGCAGGCAATCGGCCAGATCCGGGCGGGCTGCGATGGCATGGCGGGCGGCGCTCTCCGCACCGTCGCGGTCGCCCAGCGCCAGACAGGCGGCGGCGAGGTTCGACAGGGCCGGGGCATGGTCGGGGCGCAGGGCCAGCGCGCGTGCCAATGCCGCCGCCGCCTCCCGCGGCCGGTCCAGCGCCAGCAGCAGGCCGCCGCGGTTGGCATGCGCCTCGACGAAGGTCGGATCGTCGGCCAGGGCGGCGCGATAGGCGTCGTCGGCCTCCCCGCGCTGGCCGAGGGCCGCCAGCACGTTGCCCAGGTTGAAGCGGGCGCGGGCATAGCCGGGACGGCGCGCCGCCGCCTGCCGGAAGGCGGTCGCCGCCTCGTCCAGCCGGCCGAGCGCCTCCAGCGCGTTCCCCAGATTGTAGAGCGCCTGGGCGAATTCCGGCCGCAGGCGGACCGCCTGCCGGTGGGCCGTCACCGCCTCCTCCAGCCGGCTGAGCGCCTTCAGGGCGCTGCCGAGATTGTCGTGATAGTCGGCGACCCGGTGATTCTGCTGGATGGCGCCGCGGATCAGCGAGACGGCGCGGTCGGGCTGTCCGGACTGCAGATGGACGACCCCCAGCAGGTGGGCGGCGTCGGCATGGCCGGGCATGGCGTCGAGCACGGCATGGTAGAGGGCCGCCGCCTGCGCAAGCCGGCCGGCCTGATGATGCGCCACCGCGGCAGCCATCGCTTCCTGGATCGTCGCCATGACGACCGTCATACCGGTTGGCGGGGGCCGGTGCCAGCCCTTTCCCGGCATGCTGTGCCGATGCGCAATGCGGGTTGGATGGCGGCGGATGGACCGCCCGTATCGCCGCCGCCGGTTTTCAACACTTGACCCGGCGGGCCGGGGCGGTCAGCTTGCCGGCCTTATACAGATCTCGGCCGATCTCCATGAACCGACTGCAACGGTACCTGTTCCGCAACCTGCTGATCGCCACGCTCTATTCGACCGCCGGCCTGACGCTGACCATCTGGCTCAGCCAGTCGCTGCGCCTGATCGAGATCGTGGTCAGTGCCGGCGCGCCGATGGGCATGTTCCTGTGGCTGCTGCTGCTGACCGTGCCGACCTTCCTCGGCATCGTGCTGCCGCTGGCGCTGGTCGGGGCCATCCTGTTCACCTACAACAAGATGGCGACGGACAGCGAACTGGTGGTGATGCGGGCGGCCGGCGTCGGTCCCTTCTCGCTGTCGACGCCGGCGCTGGTGATGGCGGTGGGGGTGATGGCCGTCGTCTTCGTCCTGAACGTCTGGATCACTCCGGCCGCCCACCGCGAGCTGGTGCGGATGGAATACACCGTGCGCAGCGACTATTCGCAGCTGTTCCTGCGCGAAGGCGTGTTCAACGAAGTCGGCGACCGCTTCAGCGTCTTCCTGCGCGACCGCGACGCCGACGGCAACCTGCACAAGGTGCTGATCCATGACGGCCGCCAGCCGGACAAGCCGGTGACGATCATGGGCGACCGCGCGGTGATGCAGACCGGGCCCGACGGCACGCGATTCGTCGTGTATGACGGCAACCGGCAGGAACTGGACCGCCAGACCAACCGGCTGTCGCAGCTGTTCTTCGACCGCTATGCCGTGGACCTGAAGGCGGTGGCGCCCCAGGCGGCGGAGCGCTGGCCCGATGCCCGCGAACGCACCACGGCGGAGCTGATGGACGGCAACGTCCCGGCCCAGGACGACCGCATGCGCCGCGGCCTGATCGCCGAGCTGCACCACCGCTTCTCGTCGCCGCTGCTCGCCCTGACCTACGCGCTGGTGGCGCTGTCGGCCCTGCTGTCGGGCGAGTTCAACCGGCGCGGCCAGTCGTCCCGCGTCACCATCGCCGTGCTGCTGGTGATGGGGTTGCAGGCGGGGGCGCTGGGATTGACCAGCCTCGCCGGCAAGGCGACGGTCTTCGTGCCGCTGATGTACGCCATGCCGCTGGTGGCGCTGCTGCCGGCCCTGTGGGTGATGTCGCGCGGCCTGAGCCTGCGGCCCGGACGGCGGAGCGGCGCGCCGGGTGGGGCGGCTTCCGGACATGATGCGGCGGCCGGGCCCGCTTCATGAGCCGCATCCTCTTCATCACCTCCAACCGGTTGGGCGACGCGGTGCTGTCGACCGGGCTGCTCGACCATCTGACCCGGACCTATCCGGGGGCGCGGCTGACCATCGCCTGCGGGCCGCTGCCGGCGCCGCTGTTCCGCGCCGTGCCGGGGCTGGAGCGGCTGATCCCGCTGGCCAAACGCTCCTATGCGCGGCACTGGCTGCGGCTGTGGCTGGACTGCGTGGGAACACGCTGGGATCTGGTGGTCGATCTGCGCAACTCGGCGGTCGGGCGGCTGGTGCCTGCCCGGCGCCGCGCCTTCCACGCCAAGGCCGCCCGGCCGATGCACAAGGTGGAGGAGAATGCCGCCGTGCTGGGCCTGTCGCCACCGCCGGCCCCGCGGCTGTGGATCGATGCGGCGGCGAGGGAGCAGGCCGACGCCCTGATCCCCGCCGGGACCGGCCCCTTCCTCGCCATCGGGCCGACGGCCAACTGGCTCGGCAAGGAATGGCCGGCCGACCGCTTCGCCCGGCTGGCGCTGCGCCTGACCGGGGAGGATGGGCCGCTGGCCGGCGCCCGGGTGGCGGTGCTGGCCGCCCCGCCGGAGCGGGAGCGGGCGCGGCCCGTGCTGGACGCGCTGGGATCGCAGGCCATCGACCTGACCGGCCGCACCGACCCGATGGCCGCCGCCGCCTGCCTGGAGCGGGCGGCGCTCTATGTCGGCAACGACAGTGGGCTGATGCACATCGCGGCGGCGGTGGGGGTGCCCACCGTCGGGCTGTTCGGCCCCGGCTATCCCGCCGTCTATGGTCCCTGGGGGCCGGGCGGCCGGGTTGTGACCAGCAGCGTGCCGCAGGCGGACCTGCTGGCCCGCGTCGCCGCAGACCCCGACGACCGCGGTCTGATGGACGGCATCGGCGAGGAGCGGGTGGTGGAAACCGCAATTGCACTCCTGTCCGAAGCGCATAGAACTTGTGACCAGTTTGCGGCAAGGGCTTGCGGACCGGCCGAAGTACCCCCGTTGCGTTGACAAAGCCGGCCGGATAACCGACACTTCCGCGACGAAGCAAAGGGGCAGGTCCGCCCCACCGGATGGGTTTTCCCCCGAGGGTTTGGAATGAAGCCGACTCCCACCTACGCCAACAAGCCGACCTCGGACAATCCGCGCGACGTCGAGGCTTGGGCCCTGGCGGAAGCGGCGCGCCGTATCATCGCCGCCAGCCATGCCAAGGACGAAAAGGCCTTCCGCGAGGCTCTTCAGCTGAACCAGCGCCTGTGGACGATCTTCCAGGCGGCGATCACCGAAGAGGATTGCGGCCATCCGCCGGAGGTCCGTACGAACATCGCGGCCCTGTCGCTTCTGGTCGACCGCGAGACGACCAACCGCCTGGTCGACCTTGATTTCGGCAAGATCGACACGCTGGTCAACATCAACCGCAACGTCGCCAGCGGCCTGACCGCCCAGGGCCAGTTCATCGCCGCCCAGCAGGCGACCCAGCCGCATCCGGGCACGCCGCAGACCGCCGCTCCGCAGGCGCCCGCCGCCCAGGCCGCGCCCGCTGCCCCGGCGCCGGGCCAGCCGCCCGCCGGCCTGCGCCCGGCCGTGCCGCCGCGCCCGATGACCACCCCGGACGCTGCGCCGGTGAATCGCGAGTCCCTGCGCATTTCGATCTGAGCGGGTTCATATCGACAGCAAAAGGCCGGCGCTCCGATGGGGCGCCGGCCTTTTTCGTCGGCCTCACTCCGCCGGAACCTCGCGCTCTAACTCCTCCAGCCAGATGCGGGCATTGCCGTCGGACGGCGCGCGCCAGTCGCCGCGGGGCGACAGCGACCCGCCGGCCGATACCTTCGGGCCGTTCGGCATGGCGGAGCGCTTGAACTGGCTGAAACCGAAGAAGCGGCGCAGGAAGACGCGCAGCCAGTCGCGGATCTCGGCCGGGCTGTAGGCGCGGCGCTTCTCCAAGGGGTAGCCCTCCGGCCAGTCGCCCTTGGCGACGTCGGCCCAGGCGTGGCGGGCCAGGAAGGCGATCTTCGACGGGCGGAAGCCGTAGCGCAGCACGTAGAACAGGTTGAAGTCCTGCAGATCATACGGCCCGACCACGGATTCGGAGCTTTGCAGCGCCTTGTCGGAGCCGGCCGGCACCAGTTCCGGCGAGATCTCCGTCTTCAGGATGGCGTCGAGCGTCTCCGACACCTCCTGCTGGAACTGGCCGGTGCGGCCGACCCAGCGGATCAAATGCTGGATCAGCGTCTTGGGCACGCCGGCATTGACGTTGTAGTGGGACATCTGGTCGCCGACGCCATAGGTGCACCAGCCGAGCGCCAGCTCCGACAGGTCACCGGTGCCCAGCACGAGGCCGTTGTTGTGGTTGGCGAGGCGGAACAGATAATCGGTGCGCAGGCCGGCCTGCACATTCTCGAAGGTCACGTCATACACCGCCTCGCCGCGGGCGAAGGGATGCTCCATGTCCTTCAGCATCTGGTTGGCGGCCGGCCGGATGTCGAGTTCCTTGCCCGTCACCCCCAGCGCCGTCATCAGCCGCCAGGCGTTGGACCTCGTGCCCTCGCTGGTGCCGAAGCCGGGCATGGTGTAGGCGAGGATGCCCGAGCGCGGCAGGCCCAACCGGTCCATGGCGCGGGCGGCAACGATCAGGGCGTGGGTGCTGTCCAGGCCGCCCGACACGCCGATCACCACCGTGCCGATGCCGGTGGCGCGCAGCCGCTGCACCAGCCCGGCGACCTGGATGTTGTAGGCCTCGTAACAATCCTGCTCCAGCCGTTCGGCGGCGGCCGGAACGAAGGGCAGGCGCGGCACCACGCGCAACAGCCCGACATCCACCTCCGGCGCGTCGAGCCGGAAGGCGACGGTGCGGAACCCGCCGGCCGCCGTCGCGTGCATGCGACGGTTGTCGTCGAAGGTGCCCTGGCGCAGCCGTTCCTGGCGCAGCAGGTCCAGATCGACGTCGGCGACCGCCATCTGGGCGCCGTCGGGGAAGCGGTCGGTCTCCGCCAGCATCTCGCCATTCTCGAAGATCGAGGTCTGGCCGTCCCAGGCGAGGTCGGTGGTCGATTCGCCGGTCCCGGCCGACGAATAGAGATAGGCGGCGAGGCAGCGCGCCGATTGCGATTTCGCCAGCAGGCGGCGGGTGTCGGACTTGCCTATGGTGATGTTGCTGGCCGACAGGTTGGCCAGCACGGTGGCGCCGGCCAGGGCGGCCATGGTGCTGGGCGGCGCCGGGACCCACAGATCCTCGCAGATCTCGGCATGAACCACCAGACCGGGCTGGTCCTCGGCGGAGAACAGCAGGTCGGGTCCGAAGGGGGCGGTCAGGTCGCCGATGCGGATCGTCCCGCCTTCGGTGCCGGCGCCGGAGGCGAACTGCCGCCGCTCGTAGAATTCCCGGTAGTTCGGCAGATGCTGCTTCGGCACCACGCCCAGCAGCTCGCCGCGCTGGATCGCCACCGCCGTGTTGTAGAGCCGCCCGTCATACAGCAGCGGCGCGCCGACCAGCAGCAGCGGCATCAGCCCGGTCGAGGCCTGGACCAGATCGAGGATCGCCTGTTCCACCGCGTCGATCAGCGGGTCCTGCATCAGCAGATCGTCGATGGCATAGCCCGACAGCGCCAGTTCGGGAAACAGCGCCACCGCCACCGACTTGTCGTGGCAGGCGCGCGCGGCCTCCAACACGGCGGCGGCGTTGGCTGCCGGATCGGCCGGGGTGCAGCGCGTGGTGCAGGCGGCCACCCGCGCGAATCCGTGGCGATAGATCGAGGTGAAGCTCATGACCCGTTCCTGCTGCCTTGCATGCCCGTGACGCTCCCGGATGTGGCGCCCCGGATGTGGTGCCTGGGGAAGCAAACATAGCAGGAATTTCGCGCGCGTCAGGTCCCCGATCCCGGTCGCCCCCGGCTTTCCCGCCTTTCGGGCGGGATCGGCCGAGCCCTCGGCGCAATATACTTCAGACACGATACATTCGTTATAAAACCAAAGTCAAATCGATACGTCATCGGATGCATTCCAATTAAAGTGGTGATGTTGCAGGACGAGGTT
Organism: Azospirillum oryzae; assembly: GCF_008364795.1. Taxonomy (GTDB): domain Bacteria; phylum Pseudomonadota; class Alphaproteobacteria; order Azospirillales; family Azospirillaceae; genus Azospirillum; species Azospirillum oryzae. Next base: position 246,914 of record NZ_VTTM01000004.1, read on the forward strand.
CTGCGACAGCCAAGTTGACCAAATCAAATTCGGCGGATATAGCGAAGGGCTCGCTTGCACCGAGAACCGCCGGCCGACGCCAGAAGGACTTGTTTATCGCCGTGTCAACGGAAACACCGGTCACGCAACCCGACGTGAACAAAACAACGCCGCAGGAGAATGCCGAGGTTGCGACCACGCCGGCGGAAAATGGCGCGCCGCCGGAGCAGGCCTGCTGCATCGTCGGCATCGGTGCCTCGGCCGGCGGGCTGGAGGCGTTGCAGCGTTTCTTCGATGCGGTGCCGGGCGACAGCGATCTCGCCTATGTTGTGGTCCAGCACCTGTCGCCGGTGCACAAGAGCCTGATGGTCGATCTGCTCGCCAAGCACACCGAGATGGAGGTGGTGCAGGCGACCGACGGCGTGCCGGTCCAGCGCAACACAGTCTATCTGCTGCCGCCGGGCAAGCACCTGACCATCGAGGACGGCCGGCTGCGCCTGACCGCCAAGGATGCCGGCAGCGGCATGAGCCTGCCGATCGACATCTTCCTGACCGCGCTTGCCCGCGACCAGGGATCCCTCGCCATCGGCCTGATCCTGTCGGGCACCGGGTCGGACGGCACGCGCGGCCTGATGGCGATCAAGTCGGCCGGCGGCTTCACCGCCGTGCAGCAGCCGGAGACGGCGCAATTCGACGGCATGCCGCGCAGTGCGCTCGCCACCGGGCAGATCGACGCCACCCTGCCGCCGGATGAGTTGCCGGCCCGGCTGATCGACCACGCGTGCAAGGCGCTGGCCCGCGCCCGTCCCATGCCCGCCCGGCAGCGGCGCGACGACGGCGACGATCCGCTGGCCCAGATCATCGCCGTCATCCGCTCCGTCACCGGGGTCGATTTCTCGCATTACAAGCTGGCGACGCTGCTGCGGCGGATCGAACGGCGCATGCAGGGCGCCGGGCTGGAGTCGATGGAGGAGTATGCCGCCCTGCTGCGGCGGAACAGCGCCGAAGCGGTCAATCTCTACAAGGAGATGCTGATCGGCGTCACCCGCTTCTTCCGCGACGACGCGGCCTTCCGCGTCCTGGCCGACCGGGTGATCCCCAGCCTGCTCGCCAACCGCAGCCCGACCGACATGGTCCGCGTCTGGGTCTGCGGCTGCGCCAGCGGGGAGGAGGCCTATTCCCTCGCCATCCTGTTCGCCGAGGCGCAGGAGCGGCTGGGCCGCAGCTTCGACGTCAAGATCTTCGCCACCGACATCGACCAGGACAGCATCGAGGTGGCGAGCCTGGGCGAATATCCGCGGGCCATCGCCGAAGACGTGTCGCAGGAACGGCTCGCCCGCTTCTTCACCGCGCGCGGCGACAGCTATGTGGTGTCGCGCGACATCCGCCGCATGGTGGTGTTCGCCGCCCACAACATCATGCGCGACCCGCCCTTCACCAAGATCGACCTGCTGAGCTGCCGCAACCTGCTGATCTACATGGACCAGCCGCTGCAGCGGAAGGTGCTCAGCCTGTTCCAGTACGCGCTGCGCCAGGGCGGCTTCCTGTTCTTGGGCACCAGCGAGACGCTGGGCGACCTGCAAGGCGATTTCCACACGGTGGACAGCCGCAACAAGCTGTTCCAGAGCCTGCGCGCCGGATCGTTCCGGTTGTCGCGGCTGCTGGTGCCCACCGTCTCGGCCCCGCTGGCGCGGCATGGCGACGACACCGGATCCCACGCGATGGAGGAGGGGGCCGCCATCGACGAGGCGATGGCCGCGCTGATGAAGGCCTATGTGCCGCCCTGCCTGCTGGTCAACGAACAGATGACGATCATGCATGTGTTCGGCGATGCGTCGTCGCTGCTGAAGGTGCCGCCGGGCGAGGCGACGTTGAACGTGCTGAAGCTGCTGCCGTCGTCGGTCGCCATGGTGACGGGCACCGCGCTGAACCGCGCCTTCCGCTCCGGCGAGGAGTTCGCGCTGTCCAACATCCCGGTGAAGGACCGCGAAGGCGTGGCGGCGCTCAGCCTGCGGGTCCAGCCCTATGTCGCGCGCAAGACCGGGCGCCGCTTCGCCCTGGTGGTGCTGGACCGTGCCAACCTGCGGCCGCTGGCGGTGCCGGATTCCGACTTCGACCTGAATGCCGACGCCGCCGAGCGCATCCGCGGGCTGGAGCAGGAGCTGCTGTCGCGCGGCGAGAATCTGCAGGCGACCATCGAGGAGCTGGAAACCGCCAACGAGGAACTGCAGGCGACCAACGAGGAATTGCTGGCCTCGAACGAAGAGCTGCAGAGCACCAACGAGGAACTGCAGTCGGTCAACGAGGAGCTTTACTCCGTCAACGCCGAATATCAGGCGAAGGTGGAGGAACTGACGGAGATCACCAACGACCTGGACAATCTGCTGCGCTCGACCGAGATCGGCACGGTGTTCCTGGACGGCGATTTCGTCATCCGCCGCTTCACCCCGGCGGCGGCCGGATTCATCAACATCATCCCGCGCGACATCGGCCGGTCCATCGCGCATCTGTCGACCAACATCGACTATCCGAATTTCCTGGGCGACATCCGCCGGGTGTTCGATGGGCACGAGGCGATGGAACGCCATGTCCGCGTCAATGACGGCCGCTGGGTGCTGACCCGCATCCTGCCCTACCTGACCGACAAGAATCAGGTCGGCGGCGTGGTGGTGACCTTCGTCGACGTGACCGACACCAAACTGGCGGAAGAGCGGCTGCAGAATGTGCTGGACAGCCTGCCGGAGCACATCGCCGTCACCGATCGCACCGGCCGGATCGTCATGGTGAACGCCGCCTGGCAGGGCTTCGCCCAGCGCAACGGCGCCCCGGCGATGGAGCGCTGCGGCGTCGGCTCCAACTATCTGGACGTCTGCCTGATTCCGGAGGCTCCGGAGAAGGACGGCATCGGCCGCGCGGTGCATGACGGTCTGCGCCGCATCCTGGACGGCGAGGCCGCCGATTTCACCATCGAATATCCCTGCCATTCGCCCGACGAGCAACGCTGGTTCCTGATGCACGCCACCCGCCTGAACGACCATGACGGCGGTATCGTCGTCAGCCACATCAACATCACCAACCGCAGGCTGATGGAGTTGCAACTGGACGGGGCCGGTAAGGCCGACGGGGGCAGGAAATGAGCGAAGACTCCTCCGGCCGCCTGCGGCGCCGCGCCGAAACCATCCTCAGCGGCGGAAATTTCGAAGCGGCGGACATCACCGCCACCTCGATGAAGGAACTGCTGCACGAGCTGTATGTCCATCAGGCCGAGCTGGAAATCCAGAACGAGGAGCTGCGCGGCGCCCAGCAGGCGCTGGAGGCGTCGCGCCTGCAATATCTCCAGCTTTTCCAATCGGTGCCGCTGGCCTGTCTGGCGGTGAACGCCACCGGCATCGTCGGCGAGGCCAACAGCGCCGCCGAACGGCAGTTCGGCCTGCCGATGCTGCGGCTGAAGGGACGCCCGCTGACCCTGCTGGTCGACAGTCTCGACCATGGCCGGCTGTTCACCGCGCTCGGTCGGCTGCGCGACGGCGGCGAGTGGACCCGGCAGGAATTCCGCTATCACGGCCCGCAGGGCACGATCATCGACGGGTTGACCGACGCCCGCCGGGTGACGCTGGACGACAGCGACCGCGGCGACGTGCTGCTGACCATCACCGACCTGACCGAACGCAACGCCTGGCTGCGCGAGGTGCAGCAGGCCCGCGACGACGCCGAGCGGGCGCGCGCCGACTATCACCATATCCTGCAATCGGTCGGCGACGGCATCCTGGGGGTGGACGCCGACGGCCGCATCCGCTTCGTCAACGCCGCGGCGACGGCGATGACCGGCCATCTCGACCTCGACCTGATCGGCCGACCGCCGTCCGACCTGCTGGCCGGCCCGGCGCCGGAGACCGAGGCGGGATTGCCGGTCGGCGAGGGCGACGCCGCCCCGGCCGGCGGGGCGGCCCGTGCGCTGGCCCTGTCGCTGACCGATGGCCGGCCGCGCCGGGTCGCCTGTGAAAAGCTGCGCCGCGAGGATGGCGGCACGTTGCTGGTGGAGATCTCCATCTCGCCGATGCTGGCGTCGGGCAAGCGCCTCGCCCCGATGGAGGAGCGCATCCAGGGCGCCGTCGTCGCCTTCCGCGACGTCACCGCGCGGCGGACGGCGGAAGCGGCGCTGAACCTCAGCGAACGGCGGCACCGGGTGCTGGTGCAGTCGCTGCACGACGCGCTGGCGATGACTGCCGCCGACGGCCGCAACCTGCTGGCGAATGCCATGGCGGAGCGGCTGCTGGACGGCCCGGCCCGCGCGCTGCTCGACCCCACCGCGCCGGCCTTCGACCGGGAGGGCGGGGGAGAGACCCGGGCGGGCGGACAGCTGGCGCCGGCCACCGACCCCGCCATCCTGGTCCCGACCACCGCCGGCCGCCGCTTCATCGACGCCAACGGCAACCGCCTGCACGGGCTTCCCCCCGCGGCGGAGGCGGTGCGCAACGGCAAGCCGGTGGTCGAACGCATCATCGGCGTGATCGAAGGGGAGGAGGCGACCGCCCCCACCCGTTGGCTGCGGGTGTCGAGCCATCCCGTCGCCGATCAGGCCGGCGGGGTGGAGGCCGTGGTGTCCAGCGTCGCCGATATCACCGCGGTGAAGGCGCTGGAGCGTGACCTGAACGTGGCGCTGGACGCCCGCGAACGCTTCCTGGCGGCGGCGAGCCACGATCTGCGCCAGCCGGTGCAGGCCTTGCTGCTGCTGTCCGACCTGCTGCTGAAGGAAAGCCTTCCCGCCGGGGCGCGGCGGATGGCGGAGCAGATCCAGTCGTCGCTCGGCGGGCTGGGCGGCATGCTGGACGGGATGCTCGACATCTCCAAGCTGGAGGCCGGGCTGGTGGCCCCCAATCCGGAACCGGTCGACATCGCCGCCCTGCTGGCCCGGCTGCATGGCGAATTCTCGGCCCTGGCGGAGAAGGGGGGGCAGAGCCTGCGCCTGGTGGCTCCGCCGCTGACGACGCGGACCGATCCGGGACTGCTGGAGCGGGCGCTGCGCAACCTGCTGACCAATGCGCTGCGCTACGCCCCCGGCGGCCGGGTGCTGCTCGGCGCCCGGCGGCGCGGCGACCGCCTGCAGATCGAGGTGTGGGACAACGGCATCGGCATCGCCGACCAGCATATCGGCCGAATCTTCCAGGACTTCTTCCAGGTCGGCAACGCCGCCCGCGACCGGCGGGAAGGGCTGGGGCTGGGACTGAGCATCGCCCGGCGGCTGGTCACCATGCTGGGCGGGGTCATCGATGTGACCTCCTCGCTCGGCCGCGGCAGCCGCTTCACCGTCAGCCTGCCGCTGACGGAACTGGAGGCGGAAGGCGGCGGTAGGGCAACTGCCGGTGGGGAAGCCGGCGGCACCCGGTCCGGCGGCGGCACGGACCGGCTGATCATGCTGGTGGAGGACGACGCCGTCATCCGCATGGCCCTGGTCCTGATGCTGGAGGACTGGAGCTATCGCGTGGTGGAGGCGGGCAGCGGGGCGGAGGCGGAGCAGCTTTTGAACAGCCTGATCGACGCCGGCGAACCGCCCGACCTCATCCTCGCCGACTATCGCCTGCCGGAAGGAACCACGGGGCTGATGGTGATGGACATGGTCCGCCGCCGCCTGTCGCGCGACGTTCCCGGCGTTCTGCTGACCGGCGACACCTCGGCCGACCGTCTGCGCGAAGCGGCCGGCGCGCAGTGCGCGCTGCTGCACAAGCCGATCCAGCCCGCCCGTCTGCAGGACACGTTGATTGCGGCGCTGGGCGGGTAGGGTGGGAGATGGCCGTCACGACGGCCCTCCGGTTGTGTGAAGTTGTTGACTCACGTCAATGCCGCCCATGCGGGAAGCTACAGACTGTCCGGACCAGCGATCCGGCGGTCGTCGACAAGAGGCGGGAACGGCCCATGCCCACCAACACGGATGCCAGCCTCGCGCGGCGGAAGGTGCGCGCCCGTGCCGCCCGGTTATCGGCGGTGCTGCTCGGCGGTCTGTTCGTCGGCTTCCTGATTCTCGTCGGCGTCTTCATCGAATACCGCCGCGCCATCGACTGGGTCGACCACACGCACAAGGTCATCTCCACGGTCGAGGACCTGCAGTCCAACCTGTCCGATGCCGAATCCAGCCAGCGCGGCTACCTGCTGTCGCGGGACCGGAGCCACCTCATGTCCTACCGGGCGGGGGTGGAGCGCAGCCGGGCTCTGCTCGACCGGCTCGACTCCCTGACCATCGACAATCCGGTCCAGCAGGACAAGGTGAAGACCCTGCGCGCGCTGACCGCCGACCGTCTCGGCCGGATGGCTGAGGTTCTGCGGCAGTCCGAGGACGCAGGCATGCAGCGGGCGCTGGACATGGTCCGGGAGGGTGTGGGCGCCAACATGATGGCGGAGATCCGGCGGCTGACCGCCGCTATGCGGGCGGACGAGGATCTGCTGCTCGCCCGGCGCAGCCGCCACGCCATGATCCTCGAGCTTCTGATGGTCGCCTATGGGCTGCTGTTCGTGACGGTCACCGGCTGGCTCGGCTATACGACCGTCCGGCGGCTGGAGCGGGACTATCAGGCGGAACGGGCGGAGGGGCGGGCGCTGACCGTGGCGCTGCAGGAGAACCGCGTCCTGCTGGACGAGGTGAACCACCGGGTGAAGAACTCGCTGCAGATCGTCGCCAACCTGCTGCGGACCCAGGCGCTCCGGCATCGCAGCCAGGAGGTGCGGCAGGAGTTGCTGGACAGCAGCAGCCGCGTGCTGGCGATCGCCGAGGTCCATCGCCGCCTCTATGGCGAAGGTGCGGTGTACGACACGGTCGAACTGTCGGACCTGATCCGCAGCATCGCCGAGAATGCCATCCCATCCGACAGCGATGGCGGCGGTGAGCCGGCGATGAGCGTGGCGGTGGGCACGCCGCTGCCGACACCGGTCGACACCGCGGTCCCGGTGGCGCTGATCGTCAACGAACTGCTGACCAACAGCTACAAGCACGCCTTCCCCAACGGGCGGACCGGCACCGTCAGGCTGGACATGGAGGTTGAGGGGAACGAGGTCCGCATCGACGTCGCCGACGACGGCATCGGCCTGCCCGAGGAGGTCGGGAGCAGCGGCGGCGGGTTCGGGCTCAACACCGTCCGCAATCTGACGCGGCAGATAAGGGGCCGACTTGAAATCGAACGTTTGACTCCGGGCACACGGTTCCTTTTAACTTTCCCCATGAAGCCGGGAGCGCCAACCCAGGCGTGACGCCTCCGCGCTTTGCACAAAAATTACAAGAAAAACAATGAAGATATTGATCATAGAAGATGAATATCTGATCGCCGAAGGGGTGGCGCTGACGCTTCAGTCTGCCGGCCACGAGGTGACGGGGATCGCCGAGGATCTGCCCTCCGCCCTCGCCCTGGCGGGGCAGGAGAGGCCCGACATGGCCTTCGTCGACATCAAGCTGGCCAACGGGTCGAACGGGTTGGACGTGGCGCGCGAATTGAAGGCGCAGGGGATTGCGTGCGTCTTCGCCACCGGGAACCCGCCGAACAAGGCCCAGGCCGGCGGTGTCGGGCTCGGCTATATCGCCAAGCCCTTCTCGCCGCGCGTCCTGGTCCAGACCGCCGCCTTCGTCTCCCGGCTGCTGTCGCCCTGCGCCCCGTCGGCGGTGGCGCCCAGCGGGTTCGTCACCCTCTAGGAACCTTCCTGTTCAGAAGCCGGTGAAGCCGGTGAAGCGCGTGAAGGCCTCGGCCGGTTCGCGGTCGGTGGGGAAGTTGTTTTCCGGTGCCGACCAGTCGGCGAAGCCCAGCGCCATGCCGCTGGCGATGATTTCCGTGTCGGGCAGCCCCAGATGGCGGGCGGTGATGGCGTGGCGATAGCAGAAGGCCGCCTGCGGGCAGGTTTCCAGCCCGAAGCCGCGGGCGACGATCATGACATTCTGCATGAACATGCCGAGGTCGAGCCAGGCGCCCTTGCCCATGTCGCGGTCGATGGAGAAGAACAGCCCGACCGGCGCCCCGAAGAACAGCCAGTTGCGGCCATGCTGGCGCGCCATCCGCTCGCGGTCGCCCTTGCCGATGCCGATCGAGCCGTAGAGCGCCCATCCCACCGCCCGGCGGCGGCCGAGATAGGGTTCCCGCCAGCTTTCCGGGTAATAGGGATATTCCGGCACCTCCGGCTCCCCCGCCTCATGGGCGGCCAGCAGCTCCGCCGACAGGGCGGCGCGCGCCTCCCCGGCGATGGCATGGACCTTCCAGGGCTGGATGTTGGAACCGCTGGGCGCGCGGGCGGCGAGGTCGAGGATGCGCAGCACCGTTTCCCGCTCCACCGGCGTGGGCAGGAAGGCGCGGATGCTGCGCCGGCCGGCAACGGCATCGAGTGCGGAGAGGGGAGGGGCGCCGCTCATCTCTCGACCTCCACCGCCGGCTCGTGCCGGACCGGGAAGTTGACGGAGCGGGCGATGAAGCATTTCTGCGCGGCGTCATGGTGCAGGGCGAGCGCCTTGGCGGCGTCCGATCCCGGTGCCAGCGTCACCCGCGGCCGCAGCACGACGGTGGTGAACTGGCCGGCGCCGCAGGATTCCTCCTCCATCACCCCCTCCGCATCGTCGCTGTAGGCGGTGACGACGATCCCGGCGACCGAGCAGAGATGCAGGTACCAGAGCTGATGGCAGGAGGACAGGGCGCCGACCAGCATCTCCTCCGGGTTCCAGCGCGCCGGATCGCCGCGGAAGGCCGGGTCGGAGGTGGCGGGAATGGCAGGCTTGGTCCCGGCGGTCAGCTCGTGGTCGCGGCTGTAGGCCTTGTAGCCCGAGGTGCCGGTGCCGAGATTGCCGGTCCAGCTCAGCCGGACGGCATAGCGGTGTTGCCTGTGCGCCATGAACTTCCTCCCTCCTACTGCATCACGATCATCAGAAGCGCCGGCAGCCCGACGAAGGCCATGGCGGTGGACCCCAGCACCATGCCGGCCACATCCTCCGGCGAATTGCCGTAGCGCAGCGCCCAGAGATAGTTGAAGACCGCCACCGGCATGGAGCTTTGCACCAGCACCACGCCGCGCGTCGTCCCGGTCAGCCCCATCGCCCAGGCAACCAGCAGCCCCATGGCGAAGCCCACCGCCAGCCGGAAGGCCGACATCGACAGCGCCCGCACCGCCCCGGACAGCCGCAGCTTCGACAGCGCCACCCCCAGCGAGAACAGCATCAGCGGCACGGCGCAGTTGCCCAGCAGCGTGGTGGTGTTGCCGATCCACACCGGCAGCGGCAGCCCGGCCAACTGGATCGCCACCGCCAGCGCCACCGCGTAGATCGTCGGCGTGCGCACCATCTGACCCAGGTCGAACCGCCCGGCGGCCAGCGCCGGCCCCAGCGTGAACTGGCCGACCGCCATCACCGCATAGAACAGGACGGCAAGGCTGAGGCCGTTCTCGCCGAAGGCGAACAGGCAGACCGGCAGACCGAGGTTGCCGGCGTTGGGAAAGGCCATCGCCGGCACATAGACCCGCAGCGACAGCCCGCTCGCCAGCAGCACAGGCACCGACGCCAGCGCGGTCAGCGCCATGCAGGCGGTCGCCGCCAGCGCCATCTCCCCCATCACGTCGGCCGACAGGTGCAGCCGGGTCAGGGCGGAGAAGACCAGGCAGGGCGACGACACGTTGATCGCGAAGGTGGTGATGAAGGCGCTGTCGTAGGGAAGCTTTCGACGGGTCCAGCCATAGCCCAGCGCCGCCACCAGGAAGACCGGGGCCAGCACCGCGAAGGCGTCGGACAGAAGGGCGAAGGCGGGCATGGAGGCTTTGGGGTTCCCGTGCTGCAACCGGTGGGTGGACGAATTGTCCGTCACCATGGCGGCATTCCCGCGCCGCGTCATCCCCCCAAGCCCAAGCCGCAGCGCAAGGCAGCCGCGCAAAGGATCAGTTTGCGCGGCGGCGGTCTCCATTCCGAGTCGCGACGCTGTGGGCGGGCAATGGCGGCGTCCGTCACGGCCGGGAGGAGCGTCGTGGAGGCCTGGGCCAGGCAAACATGGCTTTTGAGCAATCTTTATCACGAGTCAGTAACGATTTGTAACGAAGCTTGAGCGATAAGGGGGCGCCCACTAAGGTGGAATCGCCCCATTCCGCGGATCCGCATGACAACTTCGTCCGGCGCCAAGACCGTTGTTCGACCTCTGAACAATAAGGCGCAGCAAGCCAAACGACAGTCGAGCGTGAAGAGTCGCCGTTTCTCGCTGCGGTCGGTTCTGCTCTGGATTCTGTTGTTGCTGTCGGCGGGTTTGTTTCTTGCGCTGGCGGCCCTGCCCGTTGGAAGATTTGCCAGCGCCGCCATTTCCGCCGGCGTGGTCGCGGCGGCCTTCGTGCTGGGGCGCTTCGCCCAGCGCTTCTGGCATGCCCGCACGCTGACCGTGCTGCTGCTGGCCTTCGTCACCTTCCGCTATTTCTTCTGGCGGCTGACCGGCACGATGCCGCCGGTGGACGATCTGGTGAACTTCATCCCCGGCGTGACGCTGTTCGCGGCCGAAGCGCTGTCCTTCGTGCTGTTCCTGACCTCGCTGTTCGTCATCATCGACCCCGTCGCCCGCGAACCGTCGGAGCCGACGGGCGATCCCGCCCTCTGGCCCAGCGTCGACGTCTACATCCCCTCCTACAACGAGGAGCCGGAGTTGCTGGAGACGACGCTGGCCGCCGCGGTCTGTATCGACTACCCGCGCGACAAGCTGCACGTCTATCTGCTGGACGACGGCGGCACCGACCAGAAGCTGGCCCACGCCAACCCGGAACTGGCCGCCGCGGCGAAGGAGCGGCGCGAGACGTTGCAGGCGCTGTGCGAGCGGCTGCAGGTCACCTACATGACCCGGCCGCGCAACGAGCATGCCAAGGCCGGCAACATCAACCACGCCTTTCACAAGACGTCGGGCGATCTGCTGCTGATCCTGGACGCCGACCATGTGCCGACGGTCGGCATCCTGAAGGCGACGGTGGGATTCTTCCAGCAGGACGCCGGCCTGTTCCTGGTGCAGACGCCGCATTTCTTCGTCAATCCCGACCCGGTCGAATACAACCTCGGCACCTTCGAGCGGATGCCGAGCGAGAACGAGATGTTCTATTACTCGATCCAGCCGGGGCTCGACCGCTGGAACGGCTCCTTCTTTTGCGGGTCGGCCGCCATCCTGCGCCGCGCCGCGCTGGAGGAGGTCGGCGGCTTCAGCGGCGACACGGTGACGGAGGATTGCGAGACCGCGCTGGAGTTGCATTCGCGCGGCTGGCGCAGCGTCTATCTGCCGCGCCCGCTGATCGCCGGGCTGCAGCCGGAAACCTTCGACAGCTTCATCGCCCAGCGCTCGCGCTGGACCCAGGGCATGATCCAGCTGTTCCTGCTGAAGAACCCGCTGTTCAAGCGCGGGCTGACCATTTCGCAGCGGCTCTGCTACACCAGCACCATGCTTTACTGGTTCTTCTGGTTCTGGCGGCCGATCTTCCTGCTGTCGCCGCTGTGCTACGCGCTGTTCGGGCTGGAGATCTACCGCATCAACCTGCCGGACTTCGCCTGCTTCGTCCTGCCGCACGTCTTCGCAGCCGCCTTCCTGTCGCAGTTCCTGCATGGGCGGATGCGCTGGCCGCTGTTCTCGGAGCTGTACGAATACCTGCAGTCGTTCCACGTCTCCCGCGCCGCGCTGGCGACGATGATCCGGCCGCGCGACCCGGTGTTCAAGGTGACCGCCAAGGGCCAGTCGGTGGACGAGGACGGCTTCTCGCCGCTCGCCACGCCCTTCATCGTCACCACGCTGCTGTTGGCCGCCGGGCTGGCCGCTTGCGCCTGGCGCTATTCGATCTTCCCGGAACACCGCGCCGCCATCGTTCCGGTGGCGGTGTGGTGTTCGCTGAGCTTCCTGCTCGCTCTCGGCGGCCTCGCCGTCGTCTATGAGCGCAAGCGCGTCCGCCGGCAGGAGCGTTTCACCGTCGATCGCCCGGCGGCGCTGAAGTTCGAGGACGGGACCAGCATCGACCTGACGGTCGCCGACGTGTCGGCCGGCGGCGTCGGGCTGCTGGTGGATCCGAAATGGCGCGACCTGCTGAGCCAGCCCGACCGGACGCCGGTCCTGACCATCGCCGCGACGGAGACGGAGGCGGCGACCACCACCGGCGTGCGCATCTTCCGCATCGAGATGCGCGGCGGCGAGCTGGCGGTCGGCGCCGGATTCGCTCCGCGCGACCGCCAGGACATCGTGGAGATGGCGCGCTTCGTCTTCGGCAACAGCGTCGGCTGGGACATCTTCCTGGACCGCAAGCGGGTGGCCGCGCCGACCTTCTTCGGCGGGCTGCTGTTCTTCGCCACCCGCGTGGTGCCGCGGCTGGGGCATGTGCTGCTGGCCCTGCCCGGCGCGCTACGGCGCATCCTGACCTTCCAGGCTCCGTAACGGCGATGGCGGGCATGCGAAATCATACCGGCCTCCGCCGGGCCTGCTGGACCGTGCTGTCGCTGCTGTCGCTGTGGATCGGCTGGGCGCCGCCGGCGTCGGCGGCCGACAAGCGGGTGATCCCGCTGTCGAACCTGCGCGACGACCAGCCGGACGTCACCCTCAACGGCGAGACGGAGACGGTCGTCCTGCGTGCCGTCCTGCCGCCGGTGGTCGGGCTGACCTCCGCCGTGCTGGCGCTGACCTACGAGAACGGCATCGACATCCTGCCCGAGAAGGGGGCGATGTCGGTCTTCATCAACGGCTCGCCGGTGGCCGACCTGCCGCTCGCCGCCTTCCGGGGACCGGTCAACGCCTCCATCACCCTTCCGGGCAGCCTGATCCGTCCCGGCGAGAACCAGATCGTCTTCCAGACCAGCGCCCAGCACCGCGCCATCTGCACGGTCCGCGGCACCTACGACCTGTGGGCGCGCGTCAATCTGGCGGCGTCCTCGCTGACCCTGCTGTCGGACGGCGGGGTGCCGGAACCGGACCTCGCGATGATGCGCCAGCTGCTGGCGTCGGCCGACCGGGCGCGCGAACCGCTGGCGATCCTCTATCCCGGCAGCGACATCGACGCCGACCATCTCGGCTGGGGCTCCATGGTGGCGCAGTCCTATGGTCTGCTGCTGGGCGACCGGACCCCGCGCGTGGTGGCGGTGCCGGTGCCGGCCAAGCCCGCCGGCGGTGCGGCGCAGACGCTGGAAAGCCTGCCGCTGCCCGGCGGCAAGAACATCCTGATCGGCACCCGTGACCGCATCGCCCCGATCCTGGGGGAGGCGCGCGCCGCCGCCATTGCCGGCCCCTTCCTGGCGGTCTATCCCCTGCCGGCCGCAGCCGACGGGACCGGCGGCGGCTTCGTCACCGTCGCCTCCGGCCGCACGCAGCAGGAGGTCGATCAGGCGGTGATGCGGCTGTCCGACGTCACCCGGCCGCTGCCGACCCAGACCGCGATGATCGTCGGCGACGCGACCGCGCCCGCCGCTCCGCCGCCCGCGCCGGTGCAGGCGGAGGGGCGCTATCGCCTGTCGGAGCTGGGCTTCCAGACGGTGCAGCACAGCGGCTACCGCTACACCGGCCATTTCGGCCTGACGCTGCCGGCCGGCTTCGCCCCGGTCAGCGACCGTTCCATCCTGTTCCACGTCAATGGCGCCTTCGAAGGCAATCTCGGCCCCGGTGCGGTGCTGAACGTCCGGGTGAACGGCAAGTCGGCCGGCGCCATGGAGGTCGACAAGCGGTCCAGCGGCGTCATCGAGAATGGCGAGATGCCGCTGGCGATGGCGCTGTTCCGCCCCGGCCCCAACCTGATCGAGATCGAAGCCGAGCTGCCGCCGGCCGGCGGCACCGACTGCGTCTTCGCGGTGCGGCGCCCGACCTTCACCCTGCTGGACAGCTCCAGCATCGAGATCCCCGGTTTCGCCCGTCTGGTCACGCTGCCCAACCTGCGCGGCTTCGCCAGCACCGCCTACCCCTATGGCGGCATCGCCGGGGGCGAGCCGGCGCCGCCCTTCGACCTCGTGGTCGTCGGGCGCGACCCCGCCTGGTCCGGTGCCGCCTGGAGCCTGACCGCCAAGCTGGCGCAGCGGGCGGGCGACCTGATGGCGGTGGTTCCCTACACCGGCTGGGAGGGTGCGCCGAACGACAACGCGCTGATCGTCGGCCCGGTCGCGGCGCTGCCGCAGGCGGTCTTCGCCACCGCGCCGCTTCCCGCCGACCGTCTGGCTGGATTGCTGGAGGCGGGATCGCTGATCGCCCAGGCCAAGGCGCGGGGCGAGCCGATGGCGGCGGCCGACCGCCGCGCCCTGGCCGACCGTCTGCGGCTGGGCTGGTCCGGCAATGCCGCCCGCACAGGTGCGGTGCGGCCGGGCTCCGTGCAGCAGCCGCTTGGGCAGATGACCATGGTGGGATCGGCGATGGCGGCCGACGGCGGAACGGCGAACCGCTGGCAGCGCATGGCCGGCGATGCCAAGGAACCGGCCGCCGGGCGCGGCTGGGTGCCCGACTGGGCGCGGCGGATCATGGCTGCGGCGGCGCGCTACATCAACCACTGGGCGGTGGAGGAAGCGCCGGTCGACGTCGTGGCGCTGACCGAGACCGCCGAGACGCTGCCGGAGGCGGCCCTGCTGCAATACCGGGCTCCCGGCAACGATCCGCTGACCTGGACCTTGCTGACCGCCTCGGACCCGCGCGCCATCGACCGCGCCATGCGCAGCCTGGGCGAGGCCGGCCTGTGGGAGAAGCTGCGCGGCGGCGGGGCGCTGTGGAGCAGCGCGGCGCCCGCCGTCACCACGCTGGAGGCGTCGCGTCCCTATCAGATCATTCTCAATCCCTTTGACATCGGCAACCTGATCCTGATTCTGGCCCGCAACCTGTCGCAGCGGATCGAGGTCCTGTTCGCCCTGCTGCTGGGGACGGCGGTTGTGCTGACGGTCAGCATGCGCCTGCTGCTGAAGGGCGGGCATTCGGAACGGAGCATGGGGGAAGGAAGCGGATCATGACGGCATCGCGGCGCGACGTGCTGATCGGATCGGCAGCCCTCGGGCTGGCGGCGGCATTGCCTGGAAACCTGCGCGCGGCGCCATTCGACGGGGCGGCGTGGCGCCGCTATGCCGAGCGCTTCCTGCTGCCGGAAGGGCGGATCGTCGACACCGGCAACAAGGGCATCAGCCATTCCGAAGGGCAGGGCTACGGCATGCTGCTGGCGGTGGCGGCGGGCGACCGTGCCGCCTTCGACCGGCTGTGGGGCTGGACCCAGCGCGTGCTGATGGTGCGCGGCGACGGGCTGGCCGCCTGGCGCTGGACGCCCGACGGCGGCGTCGCCGACCGCAACAATGCGTCGGACGGCGACATGCTGATCGCCTGGGCGCTGCTGCGCGCCGCCGAGGTCTGGCAGGCGGAGGCCTACCGCACCGCCGCCGCCGCCATCGTCAAAGCTCTGGTCTCCGGTCTGCTGGTGGAGCAGGCCGGGCTGACCGTCCTGCTGCCGGGGCGCGACGGCTTCCGCAAGGGCGAGACGCTGGTCCTCAACCCCAGCTACTGGATCTTCCCGGCCATCCGCGCCTTTGCCGCCCTGCCCGGCGGAGAGCGCTGGGGCAAGCTGTCGGATGCCGGGCTGGTGCTGCTGTCGAAGGCGCGCTTCGGCGGGTTCCAGCTGCCGCCGGACTGGATGACGCTGGACGCCGCCGGGACGGTGGGCATCGCCGACGGCTTCAAGAAGCAGTACGGCTACGACGCCGTGCGGGTGCCGCTCTATCTGGCGTGGGACGGCTACCGCGATCCCTATTATTTCCGCCCCTTCGCGATGCTGGCGACGAAATACGGCGGCACGGCGGTCCCCGCCACAGTCTCGCTGCCCGGCGGCACGACTACGCAGGTGGCGGCGTCGGTCGGCATGCTGGCGGTCTACCGGCTGGCCGGTCATCTCGCCGGGGCCGGCGACGCGGTGACGGTGCCGCCCTTGGCGCCCGACGAAGATTATTACTCCACCACCTTGGCCCATCTGTCCGCGCTGGCGGCGCAAAGCCTGGGGATCGACCCGTGACCCGTCCCGTCCTTCTTTCGGCCCTTCTTCTCGCCGGCATCGCCGCCACCGCTGCTGGGAACTGCGCCTGGGCGCAGGCGAACGGCGGCGGCCGCGCGCTCGCCCCCGGCGTGAAGGTGGAGGTGGCGCCGGCTCCCGGCAGCGGCTCCGCCCCCGCTGCCGGCAAGGTGGACGAGACGGCGCTGCGCTATTACGCCCGCATCGGCGACGGCGAGCGGCTGGAGGCGGAAATCGCCCGGCTGCGCGCGCTCGACCCGGGCTGGGAACCGCCCAAGGACCTGTTCGCGCCGCAGCCGACCACCCCCGGTGTCGACGAGACGCCGTTCTGGAACCTGCTGTCCGCCGCCAAGGTGGCGGAGGCGCGGGCGGCCATCGCCGAACAGCGGCGCAAGTCGCCGTCCTGGCAGCCGTCCGACAAGCTTCTGCAGGAACTCGACACCGCCGAGAGCGCCGGCCGCATCCGCTCGGCCAGCGACACCAAGCGCTGGCAGGAGGTGGTCGATGCCGCCGCCGCCCATCCGGAGGCGGTGGCCTGCAACCGGCTGGACAACGCATGGCGGCTGGCGGAGGCCTATGCCGAGCTGAAGCAGGCCGACCGAGCCTTCGACACCTACCGGACCATCGTCAGCACCTGCCCCAAGGCGAAGGAGCGGCGCGACACCATCTTCAAGGCGTCGCGCTATCTCAGCCCGGACCAGCTGCGCGAACTGACCGCGCTGGGCGCCACCGCCAACCCGGCGAAGGGGGAGGATTACTCCACCGTCCGCACCGCGGAGGCGGAGCTTGAGACCGGCCGCCTGCTGGAGCGTCTCGGCAATGCCAAGCCCGGCGCGCTGACGGCGGCCGACCTCTCGCGCATCCAGGGCATCGTCCGCGACAAGCAGGACGCCGACGGCGCCATCGCGCTCGGCTGGTATTTCCAGAAGCAGAAGAACTTCGCCGAGGCGCAGTCCTGGTTCTCGCAGGCCAATGGCTGGGCGCCGTCCGACAAGGCGGCGGAAGGGCTGGTGCTGGCCTACAACGGCTTGGGCGAGAAGGCGCAGGCCCGCGCCGCAGCATCGCCCTGGAAGGGAAAGTCGAGCCGGATCGATCAGGCGCTGAAGGCGGTGGATCCGCCGCGCGGGTCCGGCGGCGGGCGCAGCGGCCCGCAGGGGCCGAGCGAGCTTGACCGGGCGCTGGCCCGCCACGACTTCGCCGAGTGCCTCAGCATCATCCGCAGCAGCATCGCCAAAAGCGGCCCGACCGCCGGGCTCCTGCAGCAGCGCGGCTGGTGCCTGCTGGAGATGAAGCGCCCGTCGGAGGCCGAGGCCGCCTTCGCCGAGGCGCAGGCGATGGCCGCGCGCGAACCGGCGAAGGGAGGCCAATCCGGCGGAGGGAATGGCGCAGCCGGAACGACGCGCACGCCGGCAGCATCCGGCCTGCCGCAGAAGGCGACGCCGGCGCAGGAGAATGCCTATGGTCAGGCCGTGGCGCGGCTGGCCACCGGCGACACGGTCGGCCTGACCCGCGATCTGCCGCGCGCCAACATGACCCCGGCGCAGAAGGCGGAGATCCGCGCGTCGCTGATGGCGACGGAGGCGAACCGGGCGCTGGAGGACAAGCGCTACAACGATGTGCTGCGCCTGCTCGACGCCCGCAAGGAGCTGACGCCGGAGCCGCGGAACCTCGGGATCCTGCGCGGCTGGGCGCTCTACAACCTGATGCGCTTCGACGAGGCCTATGCCCAGTTCAAGTCCGTCGACGACCGGCTGAGCACCGAGGAATCGCGCGAAGGCGTCAGCATCACCTGGAAGACCATTTACCATGACTGGTAAGGGCATGACTGGTAAGGGAGCCCCGATGCCCGAGACTTCGATTTCCTGTACTCCGCATTCCGGTATGGCCCGGACCGGCTGGCAGCGCACGGCGTTGTCGGCGGTTTTGGCGGCGGCGACGCTGCTGACATCCGGCTGCGCCGGCTGGGTCCGCGACAACCTGACCCAGGCACCGACCCCGTGGCGGCGCGTGCAGCCGACTGCGCTGCCGGTGACCCTGCCGGACAGCCGCGACTTCCCCATCGTCGCCGCCCGCATGCGCGACACCGGCGCCGTCTACAAATCCTACATCGTCGTGCTGGGCAACCCGACGGTCCTGCCGGGTGAGAACCGCCTGAGCATCGACGTGCAGACCCTGCCCGACAGCCTGTTCGGCGCCCTGGTCCAGCCGCCGCGCGTCTTCCCGGTGCCGCTCTACACCATGGAAACTCTGCTGGCGACGACCAAGCGCGAGTTCCCGGGGATGACCGTCAAGGTCGCCGACGCCGCCCGCCGCAACCGCTACGGCGACTACGACTATGTCACCACCCAGGACGCGGAGAACAGCTGCGTCCTGGCGTGGCAGCTGATCTCCGACCACAAGCGGATGCTGCCGGAACGGATCGAGGCGGTGCGTCTGGAATACCGGGCGTGCGGCATCGGTTCCAACGTCCGTGCCTTGCTGGCCCCCTTCGACGGGCTGTCGCTGACCTTGCCGGAAACGGTGCTGGAGGCGCAGGATCTGGGCGCGATGTAGCCAAAGGATCCCCTCTCCGACGACAGCCCTCACATCGGAAGCCCGCCCGCCATGACCACCGTATCCGAAGCGTTGCGCATGGCTGTCGGCCTGCATCAGGGCAACCGTCTGGCCGAGGCGGCGGACATCTACCGGAAGATCATCCAGGCGGCCCCCGAGGTCGCCGATGCGTGGCACCTGCTGGGCGTGCTGCACCACCAGTCCGGTCAGTCCGCCGAAGCGGTGCGTCTGATCGGCGAGGCGATCCGGCGCGATCCCCTCTGCGCGGCCTATCACGACAATCTCGGTTCGGCGCTGCGGGCGGCGGGTCAGGCGGATCGGGCCGCCGCTCATCACCGGGTGGCGACCGCCATCGATCCGGGGTGGGTCAAGCCATTCGGCAATCTGGCCGGGGCTCTGACCGATCTGGGCGACGGCACCGGTGCCGCCGGGGCGCTGCGCCGGGCCTTGCGGCTGGCGCCCGAGTCCGACGCCTATCTGCTGCGGCTCGGCGACTGCCTTTATGCCCAGGAGCGGACGGTGGAGGCGGAGGAGTGTTACCGGCGGCTGGACGCCCTCCACCCCGGCCGGGCCGACTGCCGGTACCGGCTGGGCCTGTGCCGGCTGGCGGCGAGCGGGCTGATGGGGGCGGTGCTCGCCACCGCCGGAAAGACCGTCGACCGGGCCGCCCTGGGGGAGGCGGTCGCCGCCTTCACCGATGCCGCGGCGGGTGGCCATGCCGATGCCGGCAAGAACCTGTTCGGCACGGCGGTGGTGGCGATCCAGACTGGAGTGACGGACGACGCGACGCTGGACCGGATCGCCGCCGCGGCGCGACGGCGCCTGATGGTGGAGCCGCGGGACAGCGTCGCCCTGTCGGTGGTCTGCTATCTCCTGTATCGCCGCGGACGGCTCGATCTTGCCAGCCGCTTTTTCCGCAAACACGCCCGCCATTGGACGCCGCAGGACATCGCTGCGGATTTCGAGATGCTGCTGTGGTCGATGGTGCGCGGCGAGCCGGCCTTCTTCGACGGTCTGGCCGCCGAGCCGCCGGCATGCTTCAGCCGCGCCGTCCGCCGCATGCCGGTCCCGCCGCAGGCCGATGGCCGGCCGATCCTGCTGGTGGGTTGCGACGAGAGCTATTGGCGCCGCTTCGGCGCCGGATTCCTCGCCACCCGGCTGGAGAAGGCGCCGTCCTGCGCCTTGCATGTCCATGTCGTCAACCCGTCGAACGACACCGAGGCGGAGCTGATGCGGCTGGCGGGCGACGGCGACACCCCGTTGTCCGTCTCCGTCGAGACCATCGACCTCGCCGCGCTGCCAGAGCCGGTGCGGCTGACCTATTTCGCCTCCGCGCGCTTCGCGGTGACGCAGCAGCTTCTGCGGCAGGGGGCGGGGCCGGTGATCCAGGTCGATGTCGATGCGCTCCTGCTCGCCGATCCGGGAGTCGCGATGGCCGATTGGCAGGCGTGGGACGTGGCGGTGATGCAGGACCGGCGGGGGCGCGGCCCGACCCGTGATTTCCTCGCCGGCTTTCTGGCCTTCAACCGGACCCCGGCTGCCCAAAGCTATCTCGACCTCGTCGTCGCCTATATCGGCCGGCATTTCGACGACGACCGGGCTTTCTGGGGGCTGGATCAGGCGGCCCCCTACTGCACCTACGACCATCTGGTCCACAGCGGCGGGGCACCGGCCCTGATCCGTTTCGACTTCGAAGCCTTCCCCTTCCTTCACTTCCTGGCGAAGTGAGGCCGCCTCACGCCGTCTCCCTCACGCCGCCTGCGCAGTCCGTTCGCGCAGCCGCTGTTCCAGGGCCCGCCAGCGCGGCTCGACCGCCTCCATCGCCCGATGCTTGACCGGGCCGAAGCCGCGGATTTCCTGCGGCAATGCCGCCAGTTCCACGGCGGTGGCGAGGCGGTCGGCCGACAGCCGCTCCGCGATCTCCGCCACCGTCGCCTCGTAGCGGGCGATCAGGGCGCGTTCAAACTTCCGCTCCGCCGTGTAGCCGAACGGGTCGAGCGCGGTGCCGCGCAGCCGTTTCATCGCCGCCAGGCCGCGGAACACCGGCAGGATCCAGGCGCCCAGCGCCATCTTGCGCGGCTCGCCATAGCCGTTGGTGTCGCGCGACAGCAGCGGCGGGGCGAGGTGGAACACCGGCTTCCAGTCGCCCTCGAAGCGCTCCTCCAGGCTCTTGCGGAAGGCCGGGTCGCTGTGCAGCCGGGCCACCTCATACTCGTCCTTGTAGGCCATCAGCTTGAAGGCGCTGCGCGCCACCGCCTCCGCCAGCGCGGTCGAACCGGGGGCGACGCGCGCCTCCGCCTGCCGCGCCCGCTCCACCAGCGCGCGGTAGCGGTCGGCATAGGCGCGGTCCTGATAGTCGGTAAGGAAGGCGGCCCGGCGCTCGACGATGGTGGCGAGGTCGCCGGCGGGCGCCTCCTCTTCCGCGCCCAGCGTCGCCAGCAGCTCCGGCCTATGGGCGGCGAGGCGGCCGAAGGCGAAGGCGCGCAGGTTGGCGGCCACGCCGGTGCCGTTCAGCTCGATGGCGCGGGTCAGCGCCTTCAGCCCGACCGGCAGCA
Source organism: Azospirillum oryzae (assembly GCF_008364795.1). Classification (GTDB taxonomy): domain Bacteria; phylum Pseudomonadota; class Alphaproteobacteria; order Azospirillales; family Azospirillaceae; genus Azospirillum; species Azospirillum oryzae. Next base: position 267,967 of record NZ_VTTM01000004.1, read on the forward strand.
GCCCCTTCTGGAAGGCGACGCCCATCAGGAAGACGTTGGCGAGGATGCTGTCGCCGAACAGGGCGGTGACCACCCGGTTGGCGTCCACCACCTCCACCCGGTCGGGTCCGGCGGCGCGGCGCAGCGACCGCAGCAGCCCGCCGGCATCGGGAAGCTTGGTGCCGTCGCGGGTGAAGGCGCCGGTCGGGGCGACATGGGCGTTCGCCACCACCCGTGTCCGGCCCAGCCGCACCGTCTTCAGCGCGTCGGGAGAGGCGGCGACCACCGTGTCGCAGGCCAGCACCAGCTGCGCCTGTTTCGGATCGATCCGTGCCTGGTTCAGCCGCGCCGCGTCGCCAGCCACGCGGAGGTAGCTGTAGACCGCGCCGCCCTTTTGCGCGAAGCCCATGAAGTCGAGCACGGAGGACGCCTTCCCCTCCAGATGGGCGGCCATCGCCAGCACCGCGCCGACGGTGACGACGCCGGTGCCGCCGACGCCCACAATCAACATCTCGGCCAGGATCTCGGCCGGATCCTCGGCGGCGGAGTGGTGCGGCAGCGGCAGGGCGGCCAGATCGTCGGCGAAGCGGGCGGCGACCTTGTCGGGGTTCGGCCTGCGCAAGGTTCCGCCCATCACCGAGACGAAGCTGGGGCAGAAGCCGTCGGCGCAGGAATAATCCTTGTTGCAGCTGGACTGGTCGATCTGCCGCTTCACGCCGAATTCGGTCTGCTTCGGCTGCACCGACAGGCAGTTCGACTTCTTGCCGCAATCGCCGCAGCCTTCGCAGACCAGATCGTTGATGACCATTCGCCGCGCCGGGTCGGCCAGGGTGCCGCGCTTGCGCCGGCGGCGCTTTTCGGCGGCGCAGGTCTGTTCATAGACGATTGCGGTGACGCCGGGGATTTCGCGCATCTCGCGCTGGACGGCGTCCAACTCCTCGCGATGATGCACGGTGGTGAAGGGCGCGAGGCCGCTGCGGCTGTCGTATTTCTCCGGCGCGTCGCTGACCACGGCGATGCGGGTGATGCCCTCCGCCGCCAGCTGGCGGGTGATGGCGTCGACGGAGATCGGGCCGTCCACCGGCTGGCCGCCGGTCATGGCGACGGCGTCGTTGAACAGGATCTTGTAGGTGATGTTGACCTTGGCCGCCACCGCCTGCCGGATCGCCAGCAGCCCGGAATGGAAATAGGTGCCCTCGCCCAGATTCTGGAAGATGTGTGGGCGCTTGCTGTAGCGCGACTGCCCGATCCAGCTGACGCCCTCGCCGCCCATCTGGCTGAGGCCGACCGTGTCGCGGTCCATCCACGACGCCATGAAATGGCAGCCGATGCCGGCCATTGCCTTGCTGCCCTCCGGCACCTTGGTCGAGCTGTTGTGCGGGCAGCCGGAGCAGAAATAGGGGGTGCGCGGCAGGGTAGGGGCGGTGGGCGCCTCGCCCGGCAGCAGGTCTGCCAGCCGGCCCGAGAAGTCCCGCTCAGGGAAACGGTGGCGGATGCGTTCCACCAGCGCCTTGGCGACGATCCAGGGTCGCAGCTCCCCGGTGGCGGGCAGGAGATGGGCGCCGAACTCGTCGGTCTTGCCGACCACGGCGCGCGGTCGCTCGCCGGCCGGCAGGTGGAACAGCAGGTCCTTCAGCTGGCCTTCGACGACGGGGGCCTTCTCCTCGACCACCAGGATTTCCTCGGCGCCGCGGGCGGCGGTCAGCGCGAAGTCGGGCTCCAGCGGCCAGGACAGGCCGATCTTGTGGACCGACAGCCCGATCTCCGCCGCTTCCACCGGGCCGATGCCCAGCAGGCGCAGCGCCTCCATCAGGTCGAGATGCGCCTTGCCGGTGGTGACGATGCGCAGCCAGCCGCCCCCCCGGGAGTTGCCGCCCAGCACCGTCCGGTCGATGCGGTTGACGCGGGCAAAGGCCTTCACCGCCGCGACCTTGGCCGCCAGCCGCTCCTCGATGGCGAGGCTTGGCAGGTCGGGCCAGCGGTAATGCAAGCCCCCCGGCGGCGGGTCGAACTCCACCGGCAGGAAGCCGCGGTCCAGCGACGGCAGCCGCACGGTGGCGGAGCTTTCCACCGACTCCGAAATCGCCTTGAACCCGACCCAGGCGCCGGAAAAGCGCGACAGGGCATAGCCGTAGAGGCCGAAATCGAGGAACTCGCGCACGCCCGACGGGTTCAGCACCGGCATCGACCAGGCGATCATCGCAAGGTCGCTCTGGTGCGGCATGCTGGAGGACACGCAGCCATGGTCGTCGCCGGCCACCGCCAGCACCCCGCCGCGCGGCGAACTGCCATAGGCGTTGGCATGCTTCAGCACGTCGCCGGAGCGGTCCACCCCCGGCCCCTTGCCGTACCACATCCCGAACACGCCATCGACGGTGCCCTCGCCCGACGATTCGACCTGCTGGGTGCCCATCACGGCGGTGGCGCCCAAATCCTCGTTCACGCCGGGGACGAAGCTGATGGCGTGGGCGTCCAGATGCCGGCTGGCCTGCCACAGCGCCTGATCCAGACCGCCCAGCGGCGAGCCGCGATAGCCGCTGACGAAACCGGCGGTGTTCAGCCCGGCCCGCCGGTCGCTTTCCGCCTGGAGCAGCAGCAGCCTGACCAGAGCCTGGGTGCCGGACAGATAGACCTGGCCCTCCGCACGGGCATAGCGGTCGTCCAGGCGATAGCTGTCGTCGATCGCCGGCTGTTCCGCCCGCAGGCCTTTCGGCATGCCGTCCATCTCTTGTCCCCTCGGATTTCTATCGTTGGAGACAAGTCTGCGCCTTTCGCAGGCAAATGATTTTGCGGGTTGGCGGTGGATCGGCGGTGATCGGAAAATCCCATTGCGGATTGTTGGGCCGCCGAGCGAAATTTTTGCGCGGTCGGCGGCGCTTTCCGACGGGGTTACCCTTTCAGGGCGGCGCGGCGGTCGGCCCGCATCAGGGCGGCGCCGCGTTCGGCGATCATCACCGTCGGCGTGTTGGTGTTGCCGGAGGTCAATGTCGGCATCACCGAGGCGTCGATCACCCGTAGGCCGCGCACGCCGCGCACCCGCATCTCCGCATCGGTGACGGCGGTGGCGTCGTCCTTGTCGCCCATCCGGCAAGTGCCGACGGGATGGAAGATGGTGGTGCCGATGTCGCCGGCGGCCTTGGCCAACTCCTCCTCGGTCTGGAAGCTGGGGCCGGGCTTGTATTCCTGCGGGTGGTAGGGGGCGAGCGCCGGCTGTGCCACGATGCGGCGGGTCAGCGCCAGCGCCTTCGCCGCCTTCGCCCGGTCGGCCGGATCGGACAGGTAGCAGGGGGCGATGGCCGGATTCTCGCGGTGGTCGGCGGTGGTGATGCGGGTCCAGCCGCGCGACGCCGGGCGCAGGTCGCAGACGCTGGCGGTGAAGGCCGGGAAGCCGTGCAGCGGGTCGCCGAACTTCTCCAGCGACAGCGGCTGCACATGGTATTCCAAGTCGGCGGTCGCGACCTCCGGCGACGACTTGGCGAAGACGCCGAGCTGGCTGGGCGCCATCGTCAGCGGCCCCTTGCGGAACAGCGCATATTCCAGCCCCATCATCGCCTTGCCGAACAGGCTGCCGGCCCGCTTGTTCAGCGTGATGATGCCGTCCACCTTGTAGATCATGCGCAGCTGCAGATGGTCCTGCAAATTGGCGCCGACGTCCGGCGCGTCCAGCACCACCGGGATGCCGAGTTTCTTCAGATGCTCCGCCGGGCCGATGCCGGAGCGCTGGAGGATCGCCGGGCTGCCGATGGATCCGGCGGCCAGCACAGTCTCGATCTTCGATGTCGCCCGCGCCGGCTCCCCCTTCACGGTGAAGCGGATGCCGGTGACGCGGCCGTCGGCGATCTCCACCTTGTCGATGGCCGCCTCGATGGCGAGCTTCAGATTGGGGCGGTCAAGCGCCGGGCGCAGGAAGGCCTTGGCCGCGCTCCAGCGGACGCCGCCCTTCTGGTTCACCTCGAAGCTGCCGACGCCGAGATTGTCGCCGCGGTTGAAATCGTCGTTGCGCGGGATGCCGGCCTGCTGCGCGGCCTCGGCGAAGCGGTCGAGCAGGTCCCAGCGCAGCCGCTGCCGCTCCACCCGCCATTCGCCGCCGACACCGTGCATCTCGTCGGCACCGCGCCAGTAATCCTCGCTGCCCTTGAAGACTGGCAGCACCTCCTTCCAGCTCCAGCGGCTGTCGCCGGTGATGGCGGCCCATTCGTCGTAATCGCGCGCCTGTCCGCGCATGGCGATCATGCCGTTGATCGACGAACAACCTCCCAGCACCTTGCCGCGGGCGTAATGGATGCTGCGGCCGTTCAGCCCCGGCTCCGCCTCCGTCTTGAAGCACCAGTCGGTGCGCGGGTTGCCGATGCAGAACAGATAGCCGGCGGGGATGTGCAGCCAGACCCAGCTGTCCTTGCCGCCGGCCTCCAGCAGCAGGACCGAGACGTCCGGATCGGCCGACAGCCGGTTGGCCAGCACGCAGCCGGCCGTGCCGCCGCCCGCGATGATGTAGTCGAAGCTGCCGAAGTCCAACACGTCCGCCATCGCGTCCCTCCCGGGGGGATTTATCGATTTGTCAGACGTATTAAATTGCTGACCGGGCGAACGATCCAGCGAAATTTCGCCGCATCGGCGGCGTTCGCTGCGGATTGCGGTCTCATCGGGGCTCTCGAACCGCGGCCCGCCGCCGTTCGCGCTCCGTCAGGAGGTCGACGAAGGCGCGGACCTTGGTCGGGCGGAAGCGGGCGGCGGGGAAAACGGCATGGATGCCGCCCGACGGCAGGCTCCAGCCCGGCAGGACCGGGACGAGGCGGCCCGATGCCAGATCCTCCGCCACGCAGTAATCCGGCAGCACGGACAGCCCGGCCCCCTCGCGCACGGCCTCCCGCACGGCGAAGGTGGCGTCGAGCGCGATGGCCGCCCGTGTCGTCACCGTGCGAGGTTCGCCGGTCGCGGCGGTGAATTGCCAGGTCAGCGGATTGCGCAGGGCGGTGTTGGCGATGAAGGGCAGGGCGGCGATGTCCTCCGGCCGGCTCCCGCCCCCGGCCCCTTCTCCGATCCGTCCGGCCAGCGCCGGGGTGCCGACCAGAAGCTGCCGGAAGCTGCCGAACTGGCGGGCCTGAAGGCTGGTGTCGGCCAGCCAGCCGACGCGGATGGCGAGGTCGAAGGTCCCGCCGACGAGGTCGAGCGACTGGTCGGACAGGACCATGTCGGCCTTGCAGGCGGGGTGGGCGGCGGTGAAGGCGGCAATGGCGGGAACGACGACCGCCACCCCGTAATCGAAGGGTGCGGTCAGCCGCAGCAGGCCGGACGGCGCCGCCGCACTTTCGGCCAGTTCGCCGAAGGCATCCTCGGCTTCCCGCAGGATCACGACGCAACGGCGGTGGAAGGCCATGCCGGCCTCCGTCGGCCGGACCTTGCGGGTGGTCCGGACCAGCAGGCTGGCGCCGACCTCCTCCTCCAGCCTCGCGACCTGCTGGCTGACCACCGCCTTGGTGATACCCAGCCGTGCCGCCGCCGCGGTGAAGGAGCCGGTTTCCACCACCGCCGCGAAATAGGCGATGCGGTTCAGATGCCTCGGATCGCTCATGATGCCGGTTGCCTGCCAATTGTTTGCCAACGGCATACGATATGTCGGTTCTATGCCGGCTACACAGCACAATCGGCCCCGGTTAAGGTCGTCCCATCACCTCACCGCCCATCACGGATGCGACCATGAGCCGGATCAGGACCGTCACCTATCTGTTCGACCCGCTCTGCGGCTGGTGCTATGGCGCCTCGCTGGCGGTCGCGTCACTGTCGGATGTCGGGGATCTCGTGCTGGAAATGGTGCCGACCGGCCTGTTTTCCGGGGCCGGCGCCCGGCCGCTGGACGAGAGCTTCGCCGCCCATGCCTGGGCGAACGACCAGCGCATCCACGCCCTGACCGGCCAAATCTTCAGCGAGCGGTATCGCACCGGCGTTCTGGCCGACCGGAGCCAGCGGCTCGACAGCGGTTCGGCGACGCTGGCCCTGACGTCGGTGGCGCTGACCGCGCCCGACCGGGAGTTCGCGGCGCTGGCCGCCATCCAGTCCGCGCGCTATGTCGACGGCCGCGACATCACGGCGGCGGCGGTGCTGGCCGATGTTCTGGCCGGTCTGGGCCTCGACGCCGCGGCATCGCTCTTCACCGAGGGGACGGAGGAACTGACGGTCGCCGATGCCGCGCGGGTGGAGCGCGGCCGGCAGTTGATGGCAACCTACCGCGCCAACGGCGTGCCCACCCTGCTGTTCGACGACGGATCGCACCGCCGCAGGCTCGACTCCGAAATCCTCTTCTCCAAGCCCGGCAGGCTGGCCGCCCTTCTGCGCGCCCTCTGACCGCGAACACAAAAGGACATCGATGATGATGACGCGCAGGGACATCCTTGCCACCGCTCTGCACGCCTCGGCGCTGGCGGGAGCCGCTACCCTTCTGACGCCTGCCGGCGGCCTTGCCGCCACGGCGACGCCTCTGGGCTGGCAGTCGTTTCCTGCCGGGGAAACCGGCTTCTTCCGCGCCCCGATCCTACTGTCGGGCAGCCGCGAGGCGATCCTGATCGACGGCGGCTTCACCCTGTCCGACGGCAAGGCGCTGGCGGATAAGATCACGGCGGCCATCGGGCCACCGGCAAGACGCTGACGACCATCTATGTCAGCCAAAGCGATCCCGATTACTATTTCGGCCTCGGTCCGGTGAAGGCCGCCTTCCCCGATGCGCGCGTCATCGCCGCCTCCGCCACCGTTGCGGCGATCAAGGGCAATGTCGAAAAGAAGCTGGCGGTTTGGGGTCCGAAGCTGAAGGAGAACGGTCCGCAGACCCTGGCCGACGTGGTGATGCCTCAATCCTTCGACGCCGCCGCCCTGACGCTGGATGGCCAGACCATCGAGATCGTCGATGCACAGGGGCTGGCGAACCGCCGTTACCTGTGGGTGCCATCGCTGGGTGCCGTCTTCGGCGGGGTGCTGGTGTTCTCAGGCCTGCATGTCTGGACCGCCGACACCCCGACGGCGGAGGCGCGGGCCGCCTGGGTGAAGGCGCTGGATGCCATGGCCGTCCGCGATCCGGCGGTGGTGGTCGCCGGCCATGCCGCGCCGGGCGCCGCGCCCGATGCGACCGCCATCGCCCACACCAAGGGCTATCTTCTGGCCTTCGAGGAGGAGCTTGCCAAGGCGAAGTCGAGCGCCGACCTGATCGCCGCCATGAAGCGGCGCTATCCGGACGCCGGGATGGGCATCGCGCTCGACATCGGCGCCAAGGTGGCGACCGGCGAGATGAAATGGGGCTGACACCCTACCATCCGCCGCCCCGCCATCCTCACTTCCGGTTGACCAGCGCCACGCCGCAGACTGCAACCGCCATGCCGGCCAGGGCTACGATGCCCAGCTTCTCGCCGAACAGGACCCAGGCGATCAGCGCGGTGACCGGCGGGGTCAGATAGAACAGGCTGGCGACCTTGGCCGCCGCGCCGCGGCGGATCAGGGCGAACAGCAGGAAGATGGCGCCGACCGACAGCACGAAGCACAGCCACAGCAGGGCGAAGACGAACTCGCCCGTCCAGTGCACCTGCATCGTCTCGGTCAGCGGGGCGGCGATGGCCAGGGCGAGCGCGGTGGCACCGTACTGGATAGCGGTGCCGCTGCGCAGATCCATGCCGCCGCCATGGCGCTTCTGGTAGAGCGTGCCCAGCGTGATGCCGACCAGCGCCACCAGGGCATAGGCGAACGGGACCAGATGCGCGGCGTCGATCGACAGCTTCTCCCGCACCACCAGCCCGACGCCGGCTAGACCCAGCAGCAGGCCAGCCCATTGCCGGCCGGTCACCCGTTCGCCCAGCAGCGGGCCGGACAGCGCGGCGGTCAGCAGCGGCTGGATGCCGACCACCAGGGCCGTCACCCCGGCCGGCAGTCCCTGTGCGATGGCGATGAAGATGCCGCTGAGATAGACGCCGTGAACCAGCAGCCCGGCCAGCGCGATCCGTCCGGCGGTCGCCCAGTCCCTGGGCCAGGGCGCCCGGCTGACCAGCGCCACCAGCGCCAGCACGACGGCGACCAGCCCCAGCCGGATCAGCAGGAAGGTCAGCGGCTCCACATAAGGCAGGCCGTATTTCGCGCCGATGAAGCCGGTGCTCCACAGCAGCACGAAAAGGCCCGGCATCAGGCGCAGCCAGGTCTGGCCGCCCGTCGCGGTCCCGCTCATCTTTGAATCCCTTTCCCGATCCCGTCAGCTCACCGCCGGGACGGCCGGCGACGACTGGGTCGGCTGGCGGCGCGCCTCGGCGACCGCCTGGATGTGGGACTGCAAATCCGCGTCCTTCTGCACCAGCCGGCGGAAATCCTTCTCATCCAACACCAGCAATTGGCAATAGCCCAACGCCCGCACGTCTGCATTGCGCCGCTGGCGGGACAGCAGGGCCATCTCGCCGAAGAAGTCGCCGGTGCCCAGCTTCACCGGCTCCGCCAGCATCGGCACCAGCACCTCCACGGCGCCCGACGCGATGAAGAACATGGCGTCGCCGCGGTCGCCCTTGCGCACGATGGTCTCGCCCGGCAGCGCCAGCTGGGCGCGCAGCAGCGTGGCGATGGTCGCCACCCGCTCCGACGGCAGGCCGGCGAACAGCGGCACCCGGCGCACCAGTTCCGCCACGTCGAATCGCACATCCAGCTTCGGCAAGCGTTCCAGCACGCGGCGCCGCTGTTCCAGATCGCGTTCGAGGTCGGTCAGCACCTCCTGGCTGATGATCGATTCGGCGTGCATGGCGCGATATTCGGCATGTTCCAGCCGCAGCGCGGCGCGGCCGACGTAACGGCTCTGCAGCACCACCGCATAGTCGGGATATTGCAGCTTCAGGGCCGACAGCGCCTGTTCGACGATGCCGAGCCGGCCGACCAGCATGCCCTCCAGCTCGAACGCCACCTCCTGGCCCAGCACGCGGGCCAGACGGTCGCGGGTGAAGGCCAGCAGTTCGCGCAGCACGGTGCGCACCGCCACCAGCACCTCGAACCGCATCGACAGGCGCCGGGCCAGCGGCCGGTGGATGCCGAAGCGTCGCTGCAGCCAGCTCGCCGCCCGCATCCAGGGGGAGAAGGCGATGAAGGGTTCCTCGAACGCCCGATAGCCGTTGCGCCCCTGGCTCTTGACCGCGTCGAGCAGCCGGCCGCTGCGCCCGGCCAGCATCTCCATCACCGCGCGCGACACCACCCCTTCGGAGAAGTGGGCGTAATAGAGTTCCTCCTCGCGGTTGACCAGGATGACGAGGCCGATGGTGACGCGGTCCTCGCCGGTCAGCTGGGCCTCCTCCTTGCGCTCCTGGTCGATCTTCTTCCGCCGCTCCTCATAGCGGGCGACCATCACGTCCTTGACGACGCCGTCGACCTCGTAGGTCTCGGCCACCGCGGCGACGCGGTCGCGGATGCTGTCGGTGGACAGCGCCAGCGCGCGGTTGCGCATGGCGTGCTCCACCGGCGTCAGCTCGTCCAGCTTCAGCAGGCGGATCAGCCAGCGCAGCGTCGTGCCGTTGATGAACAGCGTGACGAAGACGAAACCGGTGACCATCACCGCGATGAAGCTCTGCACCCGGTCGGCCACCCGGAAATTCTCGGTCACCGCCAGGGCCAGCGTCAGCGACACCGCCCCGCGCAGGCCGCCCCACAGCATCACCGACTTGTAGGAATTGCTGACCTTCTGCGCCAGCCCGGCCCAGGACAGGATCGGCAGCAGCCCGAACAGCACCACCGCGCGGGCGGCGAAGGCGGCCAGCACCACGACCAGCACCAGCCCGACCTCCGCCCAGCCGGCGTCGGCCATCAGGCGCGGCACCAGGATGGCGGTCAGCAGGAAGATCATGGAGTTGGCCCAGAAGCCCAGCTGCTGCCAGACATGCTCCATGGCGCCCCAGGTGGCGGGGGAGATGCGGGTGCGTCCGACGGAGCCGATGACCAGCGCCGCCGCCACCACCGCCACCACGCCGGACGCGCCGACATAATGTTCGGCCAGCACATAGGACAGGTAGGCCAGCGCCACCGTCAGCGTGATCTCCGCCATCGGCTGGTTGCGCACCGGCTCCACCAGCATGCAGACGATGCGGCCGCAGATGTAGCCGGTGACGACGCCGCCCGAGAAATCGCGCAGGAAGTCCAGCGCCGCCGCCCCGGCCCCGCCGGTGGCCTTGCGCGTCAGCATGTCGAGCAGCAGCGTGAACAGCGCGATGGCCGCGGCGTCGTTCAGCAGGCTTTCGCCTTCGACCAGCGTGGTCAGCCGGCGCGGCGCGCCCAGGTCGCGGAAGATGCCGATCACCGCCGCCGGATCGGTGGAGGCGACGATGGAGCCCAGAAGCAGGCAGGCGACCAGCCCCAGCGAGGTGAACAAGCTGACCGCATAGCCGACGGCGAAGGTGCAGACGAACACCGCCACCACCGCCATCAGCAGGATCGGCCCCAGATCGTCGAACAGCCGGCGCACGTCGACCGCCAGCGCCGTTTCGAACAGCAGGATCGGCAGGAAGATGTGCAGAAGCACGTCCGACGAGACGTCCAGTTCCGCCAGCGAGGCGAGGAAGTCGTGGAACGGCCCCTTGCCCGGCATGCCGGCGAAGGTCTGGATCACCGCGCCCAGCGCCACGCCGACGCCGGCCAGCAGCACCGTGTAGGGCATCTGGAATCTTGCGGCCAGCGGCGGCAGGAAACTGACGAGGGCGAGAAGCCCGGCAACGCCCAGGACTTGAATGACGATGTCGTGCATGTTTCCACGGAACGGCTGCGGCGTGGGCTGCACGGTATCGCCGCACTCTTTCCGGGGCAAGACCGGGGACCGCCCTATCCTGCGGCAAAAATGGTCCGCAGCGATGCGCACGGTGCCATCCCGATCCCGATGACGTGCCGGATGGCGGCTGTACAACCCTTCGGTCTGGCTCTGGCGATCGGACGCGCGATCGGCTAGGATAACACCGGTTTGATCCGTATTTGGAAGTGGGGCTTCGGGAATGGGAACGGTCGGGATGTTGCGGCCGGCGCTGGCTGGCCTGGGTCTGCTCCTGGTCATGGGCGGTGCCGCATGGGCCACCGACCCGGCATCTGCCCCGACCACGTCGGAGGATTTCATCAAGGCGCTGACGCCGGTGCCGAAGACACGCGGTCTGGCATTGGGCACCGGTGACACGGCGCCCGCTCCGGCTGCTTCCGCCGTTCCCGGCGCCGTTCCCGCCGCTGCTCCGGGCTCCGCCCCCGTCCCTGCGACCCCTGCCTCCAAGGCCGCCACGTCCAAGGTGGCCACATTCAAGGCCGCCGCGACGCAACCGAAGGAGGCGCCGCGCATCAGCTTCCAGGTGGAGTTCGCCTTCAATTCGGCGGAGCTGACGCTGACGGCGACCGGCATCCTGAACGAGCTGGGCCGCGCCCTGACCTCGCCGGATCTCGCCGCCTACCGCTTCCAGCTGACCGGCCATACCGATGGCGTCGGAAACCCCGACTACAACCTCGCCCTGTCGAAGCGGCGCGCCGCCTCGGTTCGCGATTACCTGACCCGGACCTTCGGCGTGTCGTCGGGCCGGCTGGTCGCCATCGGCCGCGGCTCGCAGCAGCTCCTCGACCCGGCGAATCCGGCCAGCGACGTCAACCGGCGGGTGGAGATCGTCAATCTCGGCTCCTGACCGTCCAAGCGGGATTGGGGCCGGTGGTGCTCACCGCCAGCCACCGTCCTGCGTCAGGCCGGCCAGGATCCCACTGAGGATACCGTGCGTCGCGCGGGCGGCGGCCGACATCGGCCGGCCGGCGGCATGGGCCAGCAGGATGGTCCGGTCGATCTGCGGATCGACGATGGGCAGGCCGGTCAGCCGCTCCGCCGCCGCGCCATGCCGCGCCACCCGGTCCGACAGGACGGTATAGCCGCAACCTTCCGCCACCAGCGCCTTGATCTGCTCCAGTGCGTCGATCTCCAGCGCGACGGTGACGCTCGCCCGCGCCAGCAGGGCGGCATGCTCGACCTCTTCGCGCACGCCGTGCGGACGGCCGGGCAGGATCAGCGGCAGGGACAGCGCCTCGGCGAAGGGAATGGCATTGCGGCCGCGCAGCAGCGGGTCGTCGGCCGGCCCGACCAGATGCAGCCTTTCGCGCGCCACCAGTTCGGTTTCCAGCCCGCCCATCTCCTTGGTGCCGAACACCAGGGCGAGGTCGAGCTGCCCCGACAGCACCCATTCCAGCATGTGGCCGGACAGCCCCTCCACCACCCGCAGCCGGATCTGCGGATGGGTGCGGCGCACCGCCAGCGCCAGCGGCACCGTCAGCACCGGACCCAGCGAGGTCGGTATGCCGACGGTCGCCGGCCCGGCCGGCACCGCTTCCACCGCCCGCACCTCGTCGCGCAGGCCATCCATCTGGCCGATCAGCGCCGCCGCCCGCTGCGCCAGCCGACGCCCGCTTTCCGTCGGCACCACGCCACGCGCCGTGCGCAGCACCAGCTGACAGCCGAAATCCTCCTCCATCCGCTTCAGATGCAGGCTGAGCGCCGGCTGCGCCACCCGCAAGGTTTCCGCCGCGCGGGAAATCGAGCCGTGCTCGACGATGCCCAGGAAATAGCGAAGTTGCCGCACGTCCATCCCGCCGGAACCCCTGATGTCCATATCGTATCGCTATGAAAGAGGCGACAGGGATCGCTTGTCAATATGGCGCCTGCCCGTCGTGGTCGACCGTCGCCCCCGACCTCTTGATCGCCGCAATTCCGTTAACCATTTACCCATCAGGCGCCGGGCGATCGCGCATTTTGCGGATCGCGGACGCGCCGTCCCGCGCCGGATGGCTGGGCGGGAGACCTTGGGAAACGGAGTGCCGGATGGACTTCGGTCAATTCACCGATCGTGCGCGTGGCGTCATTCAGGCCGCGCAGATCGCCGCCCTTGCCGAGCGGCATCAACAGCTTCTCCCTGAACATCTGCTGAAGGCCCTGATCGACGACACCAGCGGCGTCGCCGCGCGTCTGGTGCGCGACACCGGCGGCGATCCCGATCTGCTGAAATCCGCGACCGAGGAACAGCTGTCCCGCGCTCCGGTCCAGCCGGGCGCCGGCGAAGGCCCGCAGCCGCTCTACATGTCGCCGGCGCTGGCCGCCGTGCTGCAGGGCGCCGTCGCGTCGGCGCGCAACGGCGGCGACCGCTTCGTCACCGCCGAACGGCTGCTGGAGAGTCTGGCCCGCCAGAGCGGCCCGCTGCGCGCGCTGTTCCGCCGCGCCGGCGTCGATGCCGACGCGCTGGCCGCCGCAGCCGATGCCCAGCGCAAGGACCATCCCGCCGACGCCGAGACCGAAACCACCTCCGGCGAGGCGCTGGCCCGCTACACCCGCGACCTGACGGAAGAGGCGCGGCAGGGCCGGCTCGACCCGGTCATCGGCCGTGACGACGAGATCCGCCGCACCATCCAGGTGCTGGCCCGCCGCACCAAGAACAACCCGGTGCTGATCGGCGACCCCGGCGTCGGCAAGACCGCCGTGGTCGAGGGGCTGGCCCAGCGTCTGGCCTCCGGCGATGTGCCGGAAGGGCTGAAGGACCGGCGCGTCCTGGCGCTCGACCTCACCGCGCTGCTGGCTGGCGCCAAGTTCCGCGGCGAGTTCGAGGAACGGCTGAAGTCGGTCCTGAGCGAGGTGCAGGAAGCCAACGGCCGCATCATCCTGTTCATCGACGAGCTGCACACCCTGATCGGCGCCGGCCGCACCGACGGCGCGATGGACGCCGCCAACATGCTGAAGCCCGCGCTGGCTAGAGGCGAGCTGCGCTGCGTCGGCGCCACCACGCCCGACGAGTACCGCAAGTACATCGAGAAGGACGCCGCCCTCGCCCGCCGCTTCCAGCCGGTGACGGTGGACGAGCCGTCGGTGGACGACGCCGTGTCGATCCTGCGCGGCATCAAGGGCAAGTACGAGGTCCATCACGGCGTGCGCATCGCCGACGCGGCGGTGGTCGCGGCGGTGAGCCTGTCGGCGCGCTACATCGGCGACCGCCGGCTGCCCGACAAGGCCATCGACCTCGTCGACGAGGCGGCGAGCCGCCTGCGCATGGCCATCGACAGCAAGCCGGAGGCGCTCGACGCCGTCGACCGCCGCGTTGCCCAGCTGAAGATCGAGCGCGAGGCGCTCAAGGCCGAGCCGGACGCCGCCTCGCAGGAGCGGTTGCACGCCCTGGAAGGCGAGCTGGCCGAGGCGGAAGCCCGCCAGTCCTCGATGGAGGAGGAATGGCGCGCCTCGCAGTCCCGCCGCACCGAGGGTCGTCGCCTGAAGGAGGAGCTTGACCAGGCCCGCACCAGGCTGGAGCGCGCCCAGCGCGACGGCGACTGGGCCAAGGCCGGCGAACTTGCCTATGGCGTGGTGCCCGACCTTGAGAAGCGTCTGGCCGAGGCCGAATCGCGCGCCAGCACGGAGCGCGACGAGGTGACGGCCAAGGACATCGGCGCCGTCGTCACCCGCTGGACCGGCATCCCGGTCGAACGGATGCTGGAGGGCGAGCGTCAGCGGCTGAAGGGCATGGAGGACAAGCTGGCGGAGCGCGTCGTCGGCCAGAAGGAGGCGGTGCGCGCGGTGTCCAAGGCGGTGCGGCGTGCCCGCGCCGGGCTGAAGGACCCCAGCCGCCCGACCGGCTCCTTCCTGTTCCTGGGCCCGACCGGCGTCGGCAAGACCGAGCTGGCCAAGGCGCTGGCCGCCTTCCTGTTCGACGACGAGACGGCGATCACCCGGCTCGACATGTCGGAGTACATGGAGAAGCACGCGGTCAGCCGGATGATCGGCTCGCCGCCGGGCTATGTCGGCTATGACGACGGCGGTTCGCTGGCGGAGCGAATCCGGCGCCGGCCCTATCAGGTCGTGCTGCTGGACGAGGTGGAGAAGGCGCATCCCGACGTGCTGAACGTCCTGCTGCAGGCGCTCGACGACGGGCGGCTGACCGACGGGCAGGGCCGGACCGCCGATTTCCGCCACGCCATCCTCATCATGACCTCCAACCTGGGGGCCGAGGCGCTGAGCGCCCTGGGTGACGACGAGGATATGGCCGGCGTGACGGTGGAGGTGATGGACGCGGTGCGCAAGGCGTTCCGGCCGGAGTTCCTCAACCGGCTGGACGACGTGCTGATCTTCCGCCGGCTGGGCCGGGACCAGATGTCGCGGATCGTCGACATCCAGCTGTCCCGCGTCAACGAGCGGCTGGCCGAGCGCGGCGTCACCCTGGCGGCGGATGCGGCGGCCAAGCGGCGGCTGGGCGATCTGGGCTGGGATCCGGCCTTCGGCGCCCGTCCGTTGAAGCGTGCCATCCAGGGCCTTGTCGAGGACCCCATCGCCGAGCGTCTGCTCGACGAGGAGGTGGAGGGCAAGACCACCATGACCCTGTCGGTGGTCGATGGCCGGCTGGCGCTGGACGGCGTGGTTGTCGAGGAGGACCGGGCGCACGGCTTCAAGGCGCCGGAACGCCCGCCGCTCGGCTTCGCCCTGCCGCCGGTGGCGAGCGCCGCCGCGGCGCGGGAGGCGTCGGTCCACTGACCGGCCGCTGATTCAGACAAAAAGGCTTCGGATGCCGGTCATCCGAAGCCTTTTTCTTGTCAGGACGGCGGACTTTGGCGGCCGGGTGTCACCACTTCGACTTCAGCTTCTTGGCGCCGTCGCTCGACCAGATGATGGCGACCGCGTCGACCACCAGCGCGGCATCCGCCTTTTCATTCTGCTTCCACTCGCCGCACAACATCATGACCGAGGCGATCGCGCACAGGCAGCCGCCGCGCGCGCCCTCGATCATACTGGTGCAGACATTCTCCTTCGGACTGTCCTTCCGGAAGGACTTGCGGATCGACCAGATGCGGTCGGCGATGAACGGAAGCCCGGCGGTGAAGACGCTGACCGCCTTGATCGCCGTGTTGTTCTCCTTGCGGTCGATCACGTAGGTCAGGTTGGCCTTGCACTTGCCGCAACTGCACGGATAGCCGTTGCTGCGCGTGGCGGCGGTGCGGAGGTCGTGCAGGGCGAAGATGCCGTTCGCGGTGATGCCGATGGCCAGCGCCACCAGCCATGGCCCCAGCGCCGCCCCCAGGGGGAACAGGGCGATCGAGCCGATCCCGACATTGACACTCGTGGTCGCCACCCCGCTGAGCACGGTGACGCCAGTCTGGAGGCCGCTTTGCGTAGCGCCGATGAGTGCCATCTTGGAATATTTCGCCAGCTTGGTGCGTGTTTCGCTGAACGGCTCGAAGCTGTCGGCGGCCGGCGCGCTGGTCGCGAACATCGTCGCGAGTTCGCGAAGCTTGTCGGGAGGAGGAAGCGGCATGGCCGGGACTCTCGCGGTGGGACGGCGGGCGGAAGCGGATATGCAAGAAGGTGGTAGCCAAGCAACAACCGGTCGGCAAGCGCCTGCCGCATCGAGGGTGCCAATGAGCTGACCGGTCTGCTACATCTCGGCGGCGCCGATTGGACGCAACGCCGCAGCAACAGCCGGAGACAGACATGGCCGCGACCATCCCACCCTATCTGTCGACCTTCTCTCTCGCCGGGCAGGTGGCGCTCGTCACCGGGTCGGGCCGCGGTCTGGGGCTGGAGATCGCGCGGGCGCTGGCCGGGTCGGGCGCGCATGTGCTGCTGAACGGCCGGGACACCGCCACGCTGGAAGCCCGCGTGGCGGAAATCGCGGAGGCCGGCGGGTCGGCTTCAGCGCTGGCCTTCGATGTGGCGGACCGGGCGGCGGTGCGCGATGCCTTCGCACGGATCGCACGGGAGCATGGACGCCTCGACGTGCTGGTCCAGAATGTCGGGCAGCGCAACCGCAAGCCGCTGGCCGAGCTGACGGACGACGAGATCGTCGCCCTTCTCGATGTCGATCTGGCCTCCAGCCTCATCCTGGCGCGGGAGGCGGCGCGGCTGATGCTGCCGCGGGGCAGCGGCCGGCTGATCGCCGTCACCTCCGTCGCCGGGCAGATCGCGCGGGCCAACGACAGCGTCTATGCCGCGGCGAAATCGGGACTGAACGGCATGGTGCGGGCGCTGGCCGCCGAATATGGACCGGTGGGACTGACCAGCAATGCCATCGCTCCCGGCTTTTTCGCGACCGAAACGAATGCGGCCATTACGGGGGATCCGGAGCGGTCCGCTTATTTCGCCAACCGCACGCCGATGCGGCGCTGGGGGCGGCCGGAGGAGATCGCCGGGGCGGCGGTGTTCCTGGCCTCGGCGGCGGCGTCCTATGTCAACGGTCACGTCTTGGTCGTCGATGGCGGCGCCACCATCTTGATGTAAGCCGACGGCCGACTGCCCCCCGCCATGCTGACGATCCCCATCTCCTGCGGCGATCCCGCCGCCCTGTTCCGCCCCTGGAGCGCCGAGCCCTGGGCGATGCTGCTCGACAGCGCCGCACCCCATCCGCGGAACGGGCGACATTCCTATATCGTTGCGGAACCGTTCCAAACCGTCGAAGCGACCGGTGGACGTACCCTCGTCGATGGCCGCCCGGTCGGCGGCAGCCCCTTCGACGCGCTGGAACGGGCGCTGGCCGCTCATCCGCGTCCATCCGGCGGCCCGGCTCCCTTCACCGGCGGCGCCGTTGGCTTCATTGGTTACGAAGCCGGAACGGCTTTGGAGGGGGTGCGCTCCCGCCATGGCAATCCGGGCGGCCAGCCGGACTTCGCTTTCGGCCTGTACGATGTCGTGGCGGCTTTCAACCGGCAGGACCGGTGCGCCTGGGTGATCGCAACCCGGCCGGAGGCGGAGGACCGCGCCCGGCGCATGGCGGCGCGACTATCCGTTGCGGCTCCGGAACAATCGGCCGGGCCTGAGCCGATGCGCTGGCGGTCGGAGCTGTCGCGCCCCGACTATCTCGACCGGGTCGGGCGGGTTCTGGAGTATATCCGCGCCGGCGACATCTATCAGGCCAACTTCACCCAGCGCTTCCTGGCCGATGCCGGGCCGGACACCGACGCCTACGCGCTGTACGAGCGGCTGCGCCGTCTCAGCCCGGCGCCCTTCGCCGCTTTCCTGAACTGCGGCCCCCGTCTGCGTCTGGCCGGGGCGTCGCCGGAGCGCTTCATCCGGCTGGGCGCCGACCGGACGATCGAAACGCGGCCGATCAAGGGCACCCGCCCCCGTCACGCCGACCCGGCGGCCGACGCGGCGGCGGCGGCGGCGCTGTCGGCCAGCATCAAGGACCGGGCGGAAAACCTGATGATCACCGACCTGCTGCGCAACGATCTGGCGCGGGTGTCGGAGATCGGCAGCGTCAAGGTGCCGGTGTTGTTCGGGCTGGAGAGCTTCGCCACCGTCCATCATCTGGTGTCCGTGGTCACGTCCCGCCTGCTGCCGGGGCTGGGACCGGTCGACCTGCTGCGCGCCGCCTGTCCCGGCGGGTCGATCACCGGGGCGCCGAAGATCCGCGCCATGCAGATCATCGACGAGCTGGAGGTGGCGCGGCGCGGCGCCTATTGCGGGTCGGTGGCCTGGATCGGCTTCGACGGCGCCATGGACAGCAACATCGTCATCCGCACCCTGTCGGTGACGCAGGATCATGTGATCGCCCAGGCCGGCGGCGGCATCGTCGCCGATTCCGATCCGGCGGACGAGCATGAGGAGATGCTGGTCAAGGCCCGCGCCCAGCTGCGCGCCGCAGGATATCCGGTGGTGGAGTGGGCAGGGGAGGGGATGCCATGACAATCTGGCTGAACGGACGGCTGATGCCCGCCGAGGAGGCGCGGATCGACCCGGCCGACCGCGGCTTCACCCTCGGCGACGGGCTGTTCGAGACGATCCGGATCAAGGACGGTGCTCTGCGCCACCTGCCGCGCCATCTCGACCGGCTGGGCGCCGGATCGGCGCTGCTCCGCCTGCCGCTGCCTCATGACTCGGTGGAACTGACCGGCGCCATGGCGGCGCTGATCGAGGCCACCGGTGTCGCCGACGGCGTCCTGCGCCTGACCCTGTCGCGCGGCACCGGTGCCCGCGGCGTGCTGCCGCCGGCCGACGCCCGGCCGACCCTGCTGATGACGGCGGCGCCGGCCGCCCACATGACCGGGCCGGTCGCCGCGATCATCGCCGGCTGCACCCGCCGCAACGAGCATTCGCCGCTGTCCCGGCTGAAGTCGCTGAACTACCTGGATTCAATCCTGGCCCGGCAGGAGGCGGCGGAGCGTGGCGCCGACGAGGCGCTGCTGCTGAACGGCGCCGGCCGGCTGGCGGAATCGAGCGTCGCCACCCTTTTCCTGTCCATCGGCGGCCGGCTGCTGACCCCGCCCGTCGCCGACGGCGCCCTCCCCGGCATCCGCCGCGCCCTGATCCTGGAGCGCCACGGCGCGGAAGAGGCGCCGCTCACCCCCGACGACCTCGCCCGCGCCGACGAGGCCATCCTGACCAACAGCCTGGGCCTGCGCCCGCTGGTGGCTGTGGACGGCCGGCCGGTCGGTTCCGGCGCCGCCGGTCCGGTGCTGGCCCGCCTGCTGGCCGATGCGGACCTGTAAACCGCCATTCATGGGACTGTGATGATCGAGACAGTGACCTTTCCCGAACTGACCGTCATCGGCTGCATGGTCGAGGCGAGCCGCGACGACCTACCCGCCGCCGTAACCGCCGCGTGGGAGCGCGTGTTCGCCGCCGACACCGGAACGGCCGCTTTCGCCGCCGTGTCGCTGCCGGAGGATAACGGGCTGCAGCGCCGGCTGGTCGGCTTCATGGCGGCGAAGGCGAGCGAAATTCCCGCCGGCATGGTCCGCGTCGACCTCGACGCCGGCCGTTATCTGCGGACCGTGCAGGACGGACCAGCGGCGGAGATCGCCGACGGCTTCGCCCGGCTGCATGCCCATGCCGAGGCGAACGAGCTGAAGCTGTCCGGCATCGCCCTCGATTTCGGCTACCGGCCGGGGCTGCCGGACGGGCGCCACGAACTGCATCTGGCGCTCGCCCCGCAACTGCCGGCGCTGGCCTGACGCCGCGTCCGGCGCCGCTCAGCGGGCGGTGCTGTAGACGCCGTGGATGCCGAACTCCACCGGCTGTCCGGTCAGGTGACGGGTCAGCAGGGCGGCGACCTCGGCGGCGGCCGGCTTGCCGTCCAGCGCCGCGAGATCGCGCTGCAGCGCCGTCATCGGCTTCGGCGAGGCGATGGCGAGGAAATGGTCGGCGCCGAAGGGCGGCTCCACCGTCAGCGCCAGCCGATAGGGACCGCCGCGCGGGATCTGCGCCGGGTCGTTGCGCTCCGCCAGCGGGTAGAGGTAGTTGACCGTGCCGTCGGCGGCGAGGTTGATCAGGGTGAAATAGGTCCCGCTGTTGCCGCCGATGGCGAGCGAGACCGTCTCCCCCTTGCGGTAATCGCGGTCGCCCGGTTCCACCGCCAGGGTCAGCGAGCGGTCCTGCGCCGCCGCCTTGACCCGCACCACCAGCGCCCATTTGTCGACCACCCCCTGCACCCGGCGCCGGGTTTCCGGCGCCGCCGGGTCGCCAGGGATGCTGGCCAGCACGTCGCCCATCGAGCTGACCACCTCGCCGGTGGCGCTGTCCCAGACCAGGGCGGGATCGTCCTTCCCGGCCAGTTCGATCCCGGTGAAGCCCGCCGCCAGCTTCTTCACCGCCGCGGGTTTGCCCAGGATGCGCAGCGGGATCGGCCCGGCGGCCGGCAGCAGGGACGGCGGCTTCGGCCGGCCGGCGACCGGGTCGATCAGCGGGATCTCGCCACGGCCGCGCGGCTGTACCTGCGGATGCTGCCGCCCCTCCAGCGCCATGCGCACGGCACCGCGGACATGGGCCTCCAGCTCCCCCTTGGTGACGATGCCGTCGCCGTCGCGGTCGGCCTGACCGCGCAGCGCATTGGCGAAGGCCCAGCTGAGCGCGCCGCGCGGCTTGCGGTCGATCATCACCTCCGGCGCCAGTTCGTGATCGGCGACCGCGGCGAAGAAGGTGACGTTCGGCTGTTCCTCCGCCTCCGCCTGCAGGGCGGCGCGGGTGGGCAGGGGAAGGGCGTCGTCCTCGATATGGTCGACGGGAACGCCGTCGATCTTCGCCGCCCGCGTGCCCAGCATGCCGGCGCGGTCGTCGAAGGCGCGGGTCATCGTGCCGGAATGGCACGAATCGGAGATGAAGATCACCCGGCGCGGAGCGGCCTCCTTCAGCAGCACGGCGATCTCGTCGTCGGTCAGCCGCTGGGCGGTGCCGGGGCCGCGCGGCGCGAAATCGGCCAGCACCAGGAACTCGTCCATGCCGTCGGCCTCGCTGCCGGGCACACGCTCCGGTTGCTGGGCGCCATGGCCGGCGAAGGTCAAGACCAGCGTCGAGTCGGGGGCGGTTTCGGCGATCAGCTGCCGCCACGCGCCGATGATCCGGCTGCGCTCCGCCTCGCCGTCGATGAAAAGGCGCAGCTTGCGGACGCCCAGCCCCTTCAGCGCGTCGGCGATGTCGCGGGCGTCGTTCACCGCGCCCTGCAGCGGGTTGACCTGGGTATACCGGTCGATTCCGATGACCAGGGCGCCGATTTCCGCCCGCGCCGGCGCAGGCCCGAGCGCAAGTCCCGCTGCGACCGCGACCACGACGAATCCGCCCAGAATTGCGCCGGCGGCTGCGCCTTGGCGTCGCCTTCCTCCAAACATTGCAGTCCCCCAACGATGCCGTGCAGCACAGGCTACACGTGGATGCCGATGCATAAAAGGCCGCACGAATTGGTGGTAAAGATCACTTCCTTTGCGGTTGTTGCTATGGCAGCGTTGCAGCCGGACCCGATCGGCAGGGGGGCCGCATCCACTGTGGGGGTGGAGCGGCCGGCTGGGAATTCGGGGACGGAACGAATGACGCCGCAAACGGCAGTGCAAACGGGAATCAGCTCATGCGAAGCAACCGCGCCAAGGCAAGCCTCGTCTCCATCACCATCGTCGCCATGGCGCTCAGTGGCTGCGTGACCACGCAGCAGGACCGCATCGGCGCGAATGACGGCACCGACGCCTGCTACCAGTACCGCGTCGCCCTCGACTCGACCGGCAACTATTATGCCGAGGACATGCTGAAGGGCGCCGCCATCGGTGCCGGCGTCGGCGCGCTGACCGGCGCGCTCGCCGGCGGCAACCTGAAGAGCGCGCTGATCGGCGCCGCGGCCGGTGCCGCGCTGGGCACGCTCGGCGGCTACTGGAATTCCAAGGCGCAGCAGGGCCGCGATCAGGCGATCCTGGGCGTGATGAACGACCTCGACGCCGAGAACCAGAACCTGGACCGCACCCAGGTCGCGCTCGACCAGTTGGTGAACTGCCGCCGCGCCGAGATCGCGCGCGTCAAGGCCGACTACAAGGCCAAGCGCATCGGCAAGCCGGAGGCGGAGCAGCGCATGACCCTGATCCGCGCCCAGCTGGACAAGGATTATGCCATCGCCAGCAGCATCAACCAGAACATCGTCAAGCGCCGCGACGAATATCTGATCGCCGCCGACAACATCGAACCCGGCTCCGCCGAGAAGATCCGCACCAAGACCGTGGTCCAGGCGCAGACCAAGAAGAAGAAGGCCAAGAAGACCACCACCGCCGGCGGCACTCCGGCGTCGCAGGTGGTCCAGCGCACCAACACCGCCTTCGAAACGTCTGAGCGCATCAACGCTACCACCAGCAGCATTCAGCAGATCGCCCAGAAGGAAGCCACCCTCGACGCGGTCTGAGGCGTACTCTGACCGGAACGGCCCGGCCGCGTGTCCCCGGAGATCGACGGGACCCGCGGCCGGACCGGTCCCGGTGACACAGTGCAAGCGGAACGGATGATGGCCGGCTGTCCTACTCGCCAGAATGTGCGACTTCGATGCGGCCTCCGCGCCGCCGTCTTCCTGTGGGCCGTTTTCGGCCTGCTGCTGGGCGGGTTCCTGCCGGGCCGGCTCGGGCCCGGGGCGGCGCTGGCGGGCGATGCGTCGGCTGGGGCCTTCCTGCGCATCGAGACCGGCGGCCACACCGCGCGCGTCAACCGGCTGGCCAGCGATGCGCAGGGCCGGCTGATCGCCAGCGTTTCCAACGACAAGACCCTGCGCTTGTGGAGCCGCGACAGCGGCGAGCCGCTGGGCGTGCTGCGCGTGCCGATGGAGGCGGGGGACGAGGGGGCGCTCTATGCCGTCGCCCTGTCCGCCGACGGCTCGCTGGCCGTCGCCGCGGGGAACACGGGCACCAGCTGGGGCGACGGCGTCACGCTCTACCTGTTCGACGTGAAGGCGCAGCGGCTGAAGGCCCGGCTTCCCGGCCAGCCGCAAGTGCTGAACGATCTGGCCATCTCGCCGGACGGCCGGTTTGTCGCCGGGGCCTTCGGCGGCACCGCGGGCCTCCGCGTTTGGGACAGCACCAGTTTCCGCATGGTCGCGGAGGATACCGGGTACGAGGCACGGGTTTCGGCCCTTGCCTTCGCCCCCGACGGGCGGCTCGCCACCGCTTCCTTCGACGGCAATGTCCGGCTCTATGACGCCGGCTTCAAGCAGAAGGCCAAGCGCAATCCGGGCAAGGGACTTCCCTATTCGGTCGCCTTTTCCCATGACGGGTCGCTGCTGGCGGTCGGCTATGCCGACCAGACGCGGGTCGACGTGCTGTCCGGCACCGACCTGAAGACGCGCTATTCGCCCAAGACCACCGGCATCGCCGGGGGCAGCTTCGCCGCCGTCGCCTGGGACGGCACCACCCTGGTCGCCGCCGGCACCGCGACCCAGGACGGCACGCGCAACGTTGTGCGCCGCTGGGCCGAGGCGGGGAAGGGCGCCTTCACCGACGTCGCGGCGGCGCGCGATTCCGTGACATATCTTCTGGCCTTGCCGGGCGGCGGGGTGGCCTTTGCCGCCGCCGATCCCGGTTGGGGTGTGATCGACCCGGCCGGCCGGCTGCAGTTCGCCCGCATGGGCGACGTCGCCGATTACCGCGACATCCATCTCGGCCGTTTCGGCCTGTCCGACGACGGTCTGGTGCTGGAATTCGGCATGGAGCAGGGCGGCCGGCGGCCGATGCGCTTCGACGTGCTGGCCCGCAGCCTGACCCCGGCGCCGGAACCGCTGCCGGGCCTGAACCGTCCGGCCGCAGAGGGGCCGGGGATCGGCGTCGCCGACTGGCGCAACAACCGCGCGCCGAAGGTGAACGGCCAGCCGGTGAAGCTTGACAGCGGCGAGTGGGCGCGCAGCGTCACCGTGCTGGGTCCGCAGCGCCGCGTGCTGCTGGGCGGCGAATTCAGCCTGCGCCTTCTCGATTCGGCCGGGGCCGAGCTTGCCCGCGCCGAGGTGCCGGCCGCCGTGTGGGGAGTTGTGGCATCGTCCGACGGCCGCGTCGCCGTGGCGGCGCTGGGCGACGGCACGCTGCGCTGGTACGCGCTGTCGGGCGGCGCCCGCCCGCTGGAGGAACTGGCGGCGCTGTTCCCGCACCGCGACGGCCGCCGCTGGGTGCTGTGGACGCCGGAGGCCTTCTTCGACCATTCTGAAAGCGGTGGCGAGACGCTGGTCGGTTTCCACCTGAACGACCCGAAGAAGAAGGGCAGCCAGTGGATCGAGTTCAAGCAGGTCTACCGCGTGTTCGACGCGCCCGAACTGGTGCGCGCCAAGCTGCAGCAGACCGGGCAGGCGGACATCGCGGCGCGGCTCGCCGCCATTGGTGACATCCGCCTGCTGACCCAGCGCCGGCCGCAGGTGACCCTGCTGGATTATTGCACCGTGCCCGCCGCCGCCCGTGGACTGGCGCTCGGCACCGGCGCCGCCGAGGCGCCCGCGCCGACGGCAAGCCCGGCCCCCGCCCCAATGCCGGCCGCTCCGACCCCCACTCCGACCGCCGCGGCGGATGCCGAAACCTGCCATCCGCTGGACATGACGCCGGTCAGCCGCGCCTTCGCCCGCGCCAAGGAGCCGGCACCATCGCCGGCGGCACCGCCGAAGCCGTCGACGCCGTCGGTGCAGAGCGGGTCTCAAGCGGGCTCGCAGGGGGTCGATCTGGACGTCGCGGCGGAGGAACCGCGCCTGACCGTCGCGTTGCCGGAGGGGATCGGTTCCGTCCGCCTGCGCTATCGTCTGGCCGATACCGGCGGCGGCATCGGCACGGTCGACCTGTTCCGCAACGGCCGCAACGTCAGCGGCCAGGACAAATCCCGCGCCTTCGCCCGCGCCAAGGAGCCGGCTCCCCAACCCGCAACTGCTGCGCAACCCCCGGCCGCTCCACCCGATGCGGCGCCCAAGGACCAGACGGCTGCGCCGGAGGAGCGGGTCAGCACCATCCGGCTCGACCCCGGCAGCAACCGGGTACAGATCCGCGCCTACAACGGCTCCGATGCGATCTACGAGCGCTCGGCCTTGGTCGATTTCGTGCTGCCGAAGCCGGCCGCGGTGGCCGACGCCGCGGCGGACGACGGCAAGGGGCAGCGCGCGGTGCCGGACCGGCCGCGGCTGATCACCTTCGTCGTCGGCATCGACAAGTACCGGCCGGAGGGGGCGCAGCTGCGCTTCGCCCGCGCCGACGCCACCGCCTTCGCCGACGCGTTGCGCGGCCGGATCCCCGCCGGCTATGACCGGGACCAGTCGCTGGCTCTGTCCAAGACGCTCTATGACGAGGAGGCGAGCCGCGAGGCCGTCGTCGCCGGGCTGGAGGCGCTCGCCGCCAATGCGCGGGAGGAGGACACGGTCGTCCTCTACCTTGCCGGCCACGGCGTGATCGTGCCGTCGCCCAAGGACCCGTCGGTCAAGCTCTACCACTTCATCACCCAGGACGTGAGCGCCGCCACTGCCGAGGCGATCAGCCGGGAGGGCCTGTCGGAGAAGGAGCTGAACCGGCTGGTCAGCGCGATTTCCGCCCGTAACGTGCTGGTGATGCTCGACACCTGCCATTCCGGTGCGGTGTCCGCCGGCACGGTCGACAAGCTGTACCAGGACATGGGGCAACGCTACCTGCTGGCCGCCTCGTCGGAGCAGGAGGAGGCGCTGGACAGCTATGACGGTCGCAACGGCATCTTCGCCCACGCGGTCCTGGAAGGGCTGAAAGGCAAGGCCCTGCTACCTGGGGACGAAGCGGTCTATAACCTCACGCTCGGTCAGTATGTGAACCGTGCAGTGCCACGTCTTGCGCGGGAGAAGCGCTGGCATCAGTCCGCGATCTTCAAGACCGGCGGCAACGAACTGAATCCCTTCCCGCTGGCGGCGCCGGAGGCTGGAAAGCCGTGAGGATGGCGGCGCCACGGCGGCGTGACGCATGCGCCACCGGAATCGGCCGTGAAAAATGGGTAGATTAAGCTCGATTGGTTCGTTCAAAGTGGTTGCAAAGGTGGACCGGACCGATTCCGGGACGGAGCGCGGATTGGGGTGGACATGCAAGGCGGCGATCAGTTTGGCGGCACGCCCGGACCGGAATCGGAACGCACGGTCCTGATGCCGACGCCGGGCGGCCGGCGTCCGGCCGCGTCGGACGGTTCAACCGGCGGTGCGGCGGGCGGGGAGACGGTTTTCGCATCGCGGGCGCCGGCGGTCGGGGTTTCCGGCCCGGCGCTGGCGGCCATCTTCGCCGCGCGTTCGCCGCTGGCCGCCGCCGCCTCGCCGGTGCTGCTTCTGGCGGCGCGGCTGAACGACATCGGCGGCGTGCCGGACCTGGAATCGCTGCGCCAGCGCGTGATCGGCGCGCTCGGCGACTTCAAGAAATGGGTGACGTCGTCCGGCATGGACGGGGCGACCCAGGCGACGGCGCACTATGTGCTCTGCGCGCTGGTCGACGACATCGTGCTGAATTCCCCCTGGGGCAGCCAGAGTTCGTGGACGCGCCAGAACGTCACCAGCATGTTCCACAAGAACGTCGTCGGCGGCGAGCAGTTCTATGAGCGTCTCGCCTCCGCCCGCCAGGATCCTGGCAAGTACGGCGATCTGCTGGAGTTGATGTATCTCTGCCTGTCGCTGGGCTTCCGCGGCCGCTACCGTGTCGGCGGCCGCCAGGACACCGAGCACGCCCGCATCCGCGAGGACGTCTACAACATCCTGGTCAAGCAGCGCGGCTACGCCGACCGCATCCTCTGCCCCAACGCGGCGGCGATGGCGATGGAGTACCGGCCGCCGCGCAGTTCGCTGCCGGTCTGGGTGACCGGCGCCGGTACCGCGCTGTTCCTGCTGCTGCTGTTCCTGGCCCTCAGCTTCCTGCTGAACGGCGCGTCCGACCGGCTGTTCGCCGGCTTGGCTGGGCTGCCGCCCCACGGCGGCGTGGTGATCGAATCGCCCGCCCCGGTCAAACTGGCGGAGGAGGCGCCGCCCCCGCCGCAGATCGCCCCGCCCCCCCCGCCGCCGACGACCCAGGTCCAGCGCGTGCGCAAATTCCTGGAACCGGAGATCGCCGAAGGGCTGGTCGAGGTGACGGAGGACGCGCTGTCGGTCACCGTGCGCATGCGCGGCAGCAACCTGTTCGCCAGCGGCAGCGCCAGCCTGAACGACAAGGTGCGGGGATCGGTCCTGCGCGTCGGCCGTGCCGTCGCGGAGGAGCCGGGCGCGGTGCTGATCACCGGCCACACCGACAATGTGCCGATGACCGGCGGCGGACGCCTGCGCTTCCCGTCGAACTGGCACCTGTCGAAGGCCCGCGCCGAATCGGTGATGGCGGAGTTCGAGCCACTGTTCGCCGACAAGTCCCGCCTGAAGGCGGAGGGCAAGTCCGATACCGAGCCGGTGGCGCCCAACGACACGCCCGAAGGCCGGGCGGCGAATCGCCGGATCGACATCATCCTCAAGAAGTGAGCGGCCCCGCCCCGCCCGGGGCGATGCCAGCGGCCGGCTGAGACGCCGAAAGGCGATGACGCCGAAGGAAGATCAGGGACAGGGGTATCGGAATGAGTCGGCTGACCGCCATCTTGCTCTCCCGCGCAGTGTTGGGCCTCATCGCCGCGGTGATCGCCGCGGCGTTGATCGCGCTGCTGGCGCCGCTCGCCGGTCTGGACATGCCCTGGCTGGCGGCAGCATCCGCCGTGCCCTTCCCGATTCTCGCCATCGTGCTGCTCCTGCTGAAGCGCCGCGACGCCAAGGCCGAGGAACGGATGACGGCGGAATTGACCGGCGGCGCCGATGCGGCGCGCATGGCGGCGGTGGACCAGGCCGACGAGGTCGCCGGCCTGCGCAAGACCTTCGCAGAGTCCCTCGCCCTGCTGAAGGCCGGACGCAAGCAGCGGGGCCTGGGCGACGGCTATCTCTACAGCACCCCCTGGTACGTCATCATCGGTCCGCCGGGCGCCGGCAAGACCACGGCGCTGCTGAAGAGCGGCCTGAACTTCCCGCTGGCCGACCAGACCGGGGGCAAGCCGCTGAAAGGCGTCGGCGGCACCCGGCAATGCGACTGGTGGTTCGCCGACGAGGCGATCTTCCTCGACACCGCCGGGCGCTACACCACCCAGGACAGCCACGAGACGGTCGACCAGACCGGTTGGGGCGCCTTCCTGAAGCTGCTGAAGGATGCGCGGTCGCGCCAGCCGATCAACGGCGTGCTGGTGGCGATGGCGGTCCCCGACCTCGCCGCCGCCGGGCCGGAGGAGCGGGCGCAGCATGCCGCCGCCATCCGCCGCCGCCTGCGCGAGCTGTATGAGACGCTCAAGGTCAAGGCGCCCGTCTACCTGCTGCTGACCAAGGCCGATCTGATCGCCGGCTTCAACGAGTTCTTCCACGACCTGAACCGCGACGAACGCCGGCAGATCGTCGGCGTCACCCTGCCGGCTGCCGAGAGCGAGCTGGGCGATGCCGGCATGGCGACGCTGGGCAGCGAGCTGGACGGCATCGCCGGCCGGCTGTCCGCCCGTGCCGTCGACCGCATCCAGCAGGAACATGCGCAGGAGCGCCGCGGTGCCATCTTCGCCTTCCCGTCGCAGCTCGCCTCGCTGAAGGAGCCGCTGCTCGACTTCGTGTCCGCCGCTTTCAAGGCCAACCGGTACGAGCCGGCGCTGCGGCTGCGCGGTATCTATTTCACCAGCGGCACCCAGGAAGGCACGCAGATCGACCGGCTGATCGGCGGGCTGGCCGAGAGCTTCGGCCTGCCGGCGGCGCCCTTCCGCGGCGGCGCCGTCGCCGCGGGGCAGCAGCGCAGCTATTTCCTGGGCGGCCTGCTGAACGATCTGGTCTTCCGCGAAGCCAACATGGTCGGCTTCGACCCGGCGGCGGAACGGCGGCGCATCTGGATCCCGCGCATCGCCTACAGCCTGTTCGGGCTGGTCACCACCGCCGCCACCGCCGCCTGGGTCGCCAGCTATCTCGGCAATGCCGGGCTGATCGACCGCGAACAGCAGGCGGTCGACGCCTATCGGCCGAAGGCGGAGGCGCTGGCCGCCGGCACCGTCGCCGACGACGACATCCGCCGCGTGTGGCCGGTGCTGAACGAGCTGCGCGCCCTGCCGGCCGGCCATGACACGCTGGCGCTGAAGCAGAAGCTGGCGCTCGATTTCGGCCTCTACCAGGGCGACAAGCTGGAGGAGGCCGGCGACGTGCTTTATCGCCGCGCGGTCAACGGGCTGCTGATGCCGCGCCTTCTGGTGCGGGTGCAGCGCGACCTGCGCGACCGGCTGATGGCCGACGACGCCCCGGCGGTGGAGGCCCTGCTGCGCCTCTACCTGACGCTGGGCGGCGCCGGTCCGGTCAATGGCGACGAGGTGAAGGGCTGGACCGTCGGCTGGCTGCGCCGGGTCTCGCCCCCGCCGGGCGAGGACGAGACCAAGGCTATCCTCGGCCACATCGACGCCGGGCTGTCCGCTCCCGCCGGCCTGCCGAAGGCCAACCTGGATGCCGAGCTGATCCGGCAGGCGCGCGAGGTGCTGGCCCGCACGCCGCTGGCCGCCCGCGCCTATGCCGCCGTGCGCGACGGCGAGGCGGCGCGCAAGCTGCAGGACTGGCGCCCGTCGGAGCAGGCCGGGCCGGAAGGCGACCGGGTGTTCCGCCGCTCCTCCGGCGCGCGGTTCAGCGACGGCGTCCCCGGTTTCTATACCCTGCAAGGCTTCACCTCCGTCATGCTGCCTGGCCTGCCCGGCGCGGCGCGCTCCGTGCGCGACCTCAGCTGGCTGCTTGGGCCCCCGCGCGGGGAGGAAGCCGGTCCGGAACTTGAGACGGCGGCACTGACGCTTTACCTGCGCGACTATGCCGGCCGCTGGGATGCGCTGCTGAACGACATCACCCTGGTGCCGGCCGCCAACCCGCAGGCGCTGGCCGAGGAGGTCAACATCCTGTCCGGCCGCAGCTCTCCCCTGCAGAAGCTGCTGACGGCGGTGGCGAACGAGACGACGCTGCAGCGCGTGCCGGAGGCGCCGGCCGGCGCCTCGCCCGCGGTGGCTGCGGTTGCCGCGGCGGCGGCCGACAGTGGCGTGGCGAAGCTGGTCACGCAGATGGTGGACGACCGCTTCCGCCCGCTGAACGACTTCACCCGCAACAGCGGCAACGCCCGGCTGGAGGAACTGCTGCGCCAGCTGGAGGCCGTGCATGCCGTGCTGGCACGGCTGTCGCTCGGCTCCGGCGGCGGGCAGAAGCTGTTCGATCTGGCGGCCAACGGTGGCGGCGAGGTGTTCCAGAAGCTGGCCACCGACGTCGGCTATTTCCCGCAGCCGGTCCGCCGCTGGACGGAGGAGCTGGTGGAGCAAGGAACGGCGCGGACGCTGAGCGGCGCCCGCTCGCAGATCAACGCGGAATGGCAGAGCACGGTCGTGCCCTGGTGCCGCCGTGCGCTCGACAACCGCTATCCCTTCGTGAAGGGCGCCTCGGCCGATGTCGGCATGGACGATTTCGCCCGGATGTTCGCACCCGGCGGGCTGATCGACGCCTTCTTCACCAACCGGCTGCGGCCGTTCGTCGATACGACGAAGGAGCCCTGGCGCTGGCAGCCGTCGGCCGCCGACCTCGGCATCCCGGCCGCGGTCCTGCCGGCCTTCCAGCATGCGGCGGCGATCCGCGACGCCTTCTTCCCCGACGGGGGCCGGGCGCCGTCGCTGCGCTTCGAACTGCGCCCGACCTACCTCGGTCCGGGGGTGGAGCAGGTCGATCTGGACATCGACGGCCAGCGGCTGACCTTCGCCCGCAATGCCACGCTGGCGCAGGGGCTGCAATGGCCGAAGCCGGGCGGGGCGGGCGACCTGCGCGTGACCTTCACCGGGCAGCCGACCGAACCGCCGGAGATGACCCAGCGCAGCGGAAGCTGGGCGTGGTTCCGCACGCTGGACGCCAACCGCGGCCGCAAGGGGGCGGTGCCCGACCGCATCCCGCTGAGCTTCGGCGCCGCCGGCAAGTCGGCCGGGTTCGACGTGCGCATGACCAGCGCCGTCAACCCATTCTCGATCCGCGACCTCAAGGACTTCCGATGCCCGGACAGTCTTTGATGGGACAGCCTGTGACGGGACATGCCGGCTGCTTCGGCAAGCTGCCGGCCCGCGGCGATTTCCTGCTGCGCGGACTGCCGCGGACCTTCGCCGACCTGTGGCACGAGTGGCTGCTCGACGGGTTGCAGGCCAGCCGGGCGGCGCTGGGCGAGGGGTGGATGGACCGCTACCTCAACGCGCCGATCTGGCGCTTCGTGCTTGAGGCGGGGGTGTGCGGACCGCAGGCGGCGGCCGGCGTGATGATGTCCAGCGTCGACAAGGCCGGGCGGCATTTCCCGCTGACCCTGGTGGCGCTGCTCGCCCCCGGCCAGTCCGCCGACGGGGCCGAGACCGACGGCCCCTGGTTCGAGGCGGCGGAGGACTTGGCACTGTCTGCCCTGACCCATACGCTGGATGTCGAAGCCTTCGTCGGCTCCGTCGGCGCATTGTCGGTGCCGCAACCCACCGGGCCGTCGTCGTCCGCCGCCGCCCGCTGGTGGACGCTGGGCGGGGAAGGCGTGGCGGAGCAGGGCTTCACCGGCGTCGGCCTGCCGCCCGCGGCACGCTTCGCCGATTTCCTGACCGGCCGGGCCGGGGAGGGTACGTGATGCAGTTCGTCCAGGATGACCGCCTGCTGTCGCTGGAGACCCCGGCCGGCCCCGATGTACTTCTGGTGGAGCGGGTGCAGGGGCGGGAGTCGCTGTCCTGCCCCTTCCTGTACCGCATCGATGCGCTCGGACCCATCGAGCCGTTGGCGCCGGAAGTCATCGTCGGCAACAGCGTCAACATCGGCTTCCGTCAGTTGAGCGGCGAGCGGCATTACGTCAACGGCATCGCCCGCTCGCTCGGCGTCGGCGTGCCGGTGGGACGCGACCAGCGTTATTACACGATGGAGGTGGTGCCCTGGCTGTCGCTGCTGTCCTACACCAGCGATTGCCGCATCTTCCACAGCCTGGGCAACGGCGGCCCGATGGCGGTGCCGAAGATCGTCGAGACGATCTTCCATGAATTCGGTTTTTCCAACTTCGAATTCCGCAGCCTGACCGGCAGCTACCAGCCGCGCGAATATTGCGTCCAATACAACGAAACCTACTTCGACTTCGTCAGCCGGCTGCTCGAAGAAGAAGGCATCTATTATTACTTCGCGCATGAGCGCAACCGCCACAAGCTGATCCTGTCGGACAGCGCCGCCGGCTACGCCAAGCTGTCGCCGGCCACGCTGCGCTTCAATCCCAGCGGCCAATATGCCGACCAGATCGAGCGGTGGGAGCGGGTCTATTCCATCGCGTCGGGGCGCTGGGCCACCAAGGATTATGATTTCCAGGCGCCGCGCACGCCGCTCGACAGCGGCGAGGCGTCGGTCGCCAAGGTGCCGGTGTCCACCAAGTACGAGCTGTTCGAATATCCCGGCCGCTTTGCCACTCGCGATGCCGGCTCCACGCTCGCCCGCCGCCGGATGGAGACGGAGGAGCGCGGGCTGGAGGGGGTGCACGGCGTCGGCGTCTGCCGCACCCTGCATCCCGGCATGACCTTCGCGCTGACCGACCACCCGACGGCGGCCGAGAACAACCAGCCCGTCGTGGTGGCCGAGCTGGAGTTCGACGCCTGCAACGAAGGGTTCCTGCCCGGCGACAAGCGCAAGGCCTCCTACGGCAACAGCTTCTATGCCCTGCCGGCAAAATCGGTGGTGCGGCCGGTCCGGTCGACGCGGAAGCCGTCGGTGCGCGGCATCCAGACCGCCTTCGTCGTCGGGCCGGCGGGGGAGGAGATCTACACCGACAAGTTCGGCCGCATCATGGTGCAGTTCCATTGGGACCGCCGCGGCCGGTCGGACGAGAAAAGCTCCTGCTGGATCCGGGTGGCGCAGAGCTGGGCCGGGCACCAGTGGGGCATGCAGACGGTGCCGCGCGTCGGCATGGAGGTGCTGGTCGATTTCGTCGACGGCGATCCCGACCGGCCGATGGTGATCGGCGTGGTCAACAACGCCGATGCGCTGCCGACCTATGCCCTGCCCGAACACAAGACGCGGTCCGGCATCAAGACGCGCAGCTCGCCCGGCGGGCGCGGCTTCAACGAGATCCGCTTCGAGGACAAGGCGGGGAAGGAGCAGGTCTTCCTCCATGCCCAGCGCGACTACGACCTGCGCATCGGCCATGACAGCCGGACGTCGGTGGCGTCGGGCCAGCATGTGAACGTCGCCGGGGGCCTGTGGGAGTGGGTGGGCAAGAACCACCACGCCACGGTGGACGGTGACCATGTGGAATCCATCGGCGGCGGCGTATCGCGCAGCGTCGGCGTCGATGTGCACGACAAGGTCGGCACCAACTATGCCGTCCATGCCGGGACCAACCTGTGCCTGGAGGCCGGGGCCTCGCTGACCCTCAAGGCCGGCGGCAGCTTCATCACGCTGAACGCCGCCGGCATCTCGATGAACGGCACCATGGTGCTGATCAACAGCGGCGGTGCCGCCAACGGGCTGAGCGCGGCGCCGGCGAAGCCCGACAAGCCGTCGCCCGCCGACAAGGACAAGGGCGGGTCGATCAAGGCGCCGCCCAAGGCGAAGCTGCCGCGCGCGGCGCAAAGTCATAGCCCGAAGGCCGCGGCGCAGGCCATGGTGATGCGCAACGCCGCCGCGTCCAACACGCCGCTGTGCGAGATCTGCCAGAAGTGACCCACCGGACATGAACCCCCAGAAATGAACAAGGCGATGACAGGCCCATCCCCCCGCCGCACCCCGCAGGAGGTGGTTGCCCGGCTCGCGCATCATTTGTGGCCCGAGAGCGCGAAAGTGGGCGGATCGGATGGGGAGGAGCGCGGCCTCTACATGATCGTCGACGCCGCGCGCGACCCCGGCCTCTATCCCG
Source organism: Azospirillum oryzae (assembly GCF_008364795.1). Classification (GTDB taxonomy): domain Bacteria; phylum Pseudomonadota; class Alphaproteobacteria; order Azospirillales; family Azospirillaceae; genus Azospirillum; species Azospirillum oryzae. Next base: position 302,062 of record NZ_VTTM01000004.1, read on the forward strand.
GCCTGCTGGCGCGGGAGGAGGAGGCGGAGATGCGCGCCCTCTACCAGGGTGAAACCGCGAGCGAGATGGCCGAGGTGGCCCCCTATCTGGTCCGGCTGGATCGCGGCGGCGCCGTCGCCGACTGGCTGGTGGGGGAAGGCTGGGGCCGTGGCTGGGGCATCCTGGTGCAGGCCGGCGGCGACATCGACATGGTGCGCCGGCATTTCCGCAAGCTCACCATCGTCAACGACGCGAAGGGGGCGGCCTACCTGTTCCGTTTCTACGATCCGGCGGTGCTGCGCAGCTTCCTGCCGATCAGCGATGCCGCCCAGCGCGACGCGTTGTTCGGGTCCGGCATCCGGTTCATGATGGAGGACGAGGGCGCCGATGCGCTCGTCCTGTTCGAACTGGTGGACGGCGACCTGCGCCGCGTCGAAGTGCCCCTCGGCTCGCCCGCGGCGGCGGCCGGCGCCCCCCCTGTCCGCTGATGTCCAAGCCAAAGGAGACCCCAGCGGTGGAGATGCCAGCGGTGGAGATGGTGGAATGCTGAGGCTGAGGATCGTGTCGGACCATCGGGCGTCGCTGGGCGGCAATGCCGAGAAGACGCTGCATGGCGGCAGCCTCACCGTCGGGCGGGGGGTGGAGAACGGCTGGACCCTGCCCGATCCCGACCTGCTGCTGTCGCGCCAGCATTGCGTGTTCGAAGCGGCCGGGTCCGGCTTCCGGGTGACCGACACCAGCACCAACGGCGTCTTCCTCAACGGATCGGAGCAGCCGATCGGCCGCAACGCGACGGCGCCCCTGTCGTCGGGCGACCGCATCCGCGTCGGCCGCTTCATCATCGAGGCGATGGTGGAATCGCTGAGCGCCCCCAGCTTCACCGAAATCACCGGGGCCTTCACGCTGGGCGGCAGTGGCGGGGAGGCCGATCCGTTCGCTCCGACGCCGGCGCGGCACGCCCCCGCAAGCCGTGCCGCTGAGCAGGATCCGTTCGACGAGCTGTTCGACGATCCGACGGCACGCCCCTTTGAAAGCCAGCCGCTGCGTTCGGAGGCTGAGCCGTTCGATTCCTGGACCTCCTCCAGCAGCGGCTCGGCAGCGCGGGAGCGGGCGGACGACTGGCATTTCGGCACCGTCGACGACCATTCCGATCCGCTGAACCAGGCGGTGTCGGTCGGCGTCTCCTTCCCGGCCCCGGCCCCGTTCCCGGCCCCGTTCCCGGCCCCGTTCCCGGACGAGCCGCAGCGGTCGTCCGGCGGCGGCATCCCCGACGATTGGGACGACGACCTCTTCGGCATGCCGCAGCCGGCGGCCCCGGCCATCCCGGACCCGTTGTCGTTCCCGCCGCCGAAATCGGCCCAGGCGCTGCCGGACGACTGGAACATCGACGAGACTCTGCCCGATCAGGCGGCGCCGGACCTGCCGCTGAAATCCGCTGCCCCGGTTCTTTCTCCGGCATCGGCCCCGCCGCCGGAACCGGACCCGCTGCCGGACGATACCGACCTCGCTCCCCGTCTGGTCGTGGCGATGCCGGCACCGGCGCCAAGGCCGATGCCGGCGCCTCCACCGGCACCGGCGCCGCTGTCCGCGCAACTGGCGGCGCCCGATGCCGGTGCGGCGGTCGCCGCCTTCTACGAGGGGTTCGGCGCTCCGCTGCCGCCGGACGGGCTGCCGGATCCCACCGCCATGATGCGAAGCCTGGGCGAGGCGTTGCGCGCCAGCCTGGGGGCGCTGCATGGCAGCCTGCGGGCGCGGGCGCGCTTCAAGGACGAGTTCCATCTGGAGCAGACCAGCTTCCGCCCCGCCGGGGAGAACCCGCTGAAGCGCTGCGAAACCCTGGACGAGGCGGTGTCGGTGCTGGCCAACCCGCGCCTGCGCGGTTTCCTGCCGATGGGCGACGCGGTGCGCGAGGCGGCGAGCGACGTGCAGGTCCATCACCTTGCCTATGCCGCGGCGTTGCAGACGGCGCTGAAGCAGGTGGTCGCCAAGTTCGATCCCGGCGCGCTCAGCCAGCGGCTGGAGACCCGGCTTCTCGACAGCCTCGTTCCGGCCGCGCGCAAGGCCCGCTACTGGGATCAGTACGAGGTCCTTTACAAGGATCTGGTGGTCGAACTGGAGGAGGATTTCGACCGCGTCGTTGGCGATGCCATCGCCCGTGAATACGACCGCTTCATCCGCCGCGACGGCGGTACTGCCGGCGCGGGCGGTGCCGACGGCGGAAAACCAGACTGAACCCGCCCGACTTCGCCGCCGCATCAACCCTCTGACCGGACCACGCCCCTTCCATGGCCCAGCCCCCCGACGACAGCCACGAGCCTACCGCCATCCTGCCCGCCGCCGGCGCGGGGGCGGATACGGGCACGGAAACAGGGGCGGATCCCCAGGCCACCCGGCTGACGGCGCCGCCAGCAACACCGATACCGTCCACACCGGTGCCGGCCTCCACCGCTTCGGGCGTGGAGCCGTCAGGCGTCCGGGCCGTTCCGGAACCGATCGGGCCGGGCACGCTGCTGAGCCACACCTATCGGGTGGAGGGGCTGATCGCCCGCGGCGGCATGGGCGAGGTCCACCGCGCCCGCCATGTCGACATGGACACCTGGCATGCGGTGAAGGTGATCCGGCCGGAACTGGCGCAGGACGCCAAGATGGTCGAGCTGCTGCGGCGCGAGGCGGCGGCATTGCGGGAGATCCGGCACGAGGCGGTGGTCTCCTACGACGGCGTCTTCCGTGACGAATTCGGCCGGCTACTGCTGTCGATGGAGTTCCTCGACGGCCCGTCGCTGCACGAGGTGCTGCAGGCCGGCCCGCTGGACGCGGCGTCGGTCGCCGTCCTGCTCGACCGCATCGCCTCCGGTCTGGCGGCGGCGCACCAGCGCGGCATCATCCACCGCGACATGTCGACCGACAACGTCATCCTGCCCGGCCGCGACATCGCCAACGCAAAGATCATCGATTTCGGCATCGCCAAGCAGACCGCCGCCGGGGCGGGAACCGTCATCGGCGACGGCTTCGCCGGCAAATACGGCTTCGCCTCGCCCGAGCAGTTCGGTCTGTTCGGCGGGCAGGTCGGGCCGCAGTCCGACATCTACAGCGCCGGTCTGGTGCTGGCCGCGGCGGTGCTGGGGCATCCGCTCGACATGGGCCGCACGCCGCAGGCGATGTTCGAGCGGCGCATGTCGGTGCCCGACCTGTCGGCAGTGGAGGAGCCGTTGCGCGGCGTCCTCTGTTCGATGCTGGAGCCGGACCCGCAGAACCGGGCCGCGACGATGGCGGAGCTGGTCGGCGCCCTGACCCGCCGCGCCGCCGACATCACGCCTTTCGAACACACCTCCCTTCCGGTCTCCACGCCGGAAAAGGAGACGAGGACAGTGGTGACGCCGACGGTGGCGGCCAAGGCCCCCCAGGAAACCAAGGCGGAAGCCAAGACGGAAGCCAAGGTTGAAACCAAGGGGGAGACGAAAAAGGCGCCGGTCGGCCTGATCGCCGGCGGGGTCGGCGGTCTGGTGGCTGCCGGCATCGCCGGTTTCCTGCTGTTCGGGCAATCGCAGCCACCCGCCAAGCAGGCCGCCACCCCGACCGCGCCGGCTCCGACCGTTGCGGCTCCGCCGGTCACGACCGCGTCGGTTCCGCCGCCCTCGACAGGAATGACGACGGCGCCGCTCGGCACCTCCGCCCCCGCCCCGGTGCCCCCACCCGCACCGCCGCCCGCAGCCAAGGAGGGGGTGGAACTGGACGCCCTGCCGCCCAGCCCGGTCCAGCCGAAGGCCGAGCCGGCCGTTCCGCCGCTGCCGATCACCCCGGCGGTCCAGACCGTCACGCCCCCGGCACCGACACAACTTCAGCCGCAGCAGAAGGTCGAACAGGCGGCTCTTCCCGTCGCTCCACCGGTCCCGCGCCTGACGCCGGCCGAGGCGCGCAAGGCGGTGGAGACGGCCGCCGGCGGCTTCGCCTGCGCCGGCGTCCACACGGCCGAGGCCGCGAACGGGCTGCGGATCGGCGGCTATGTCGGCACGGAGGACGATGCCAGGACGCTGAAGGCGGCGATCACCGCCCTGCCGGCCGGCATCGACGTCGATGCTCAGGTCGCCGTGCGGCCCTGGCCGCTGTGCGAGGCGTTGGGCGTCGCCGGACTGCCGGCGCGGGCCGAAACGCAGGGGAGCGGCGCCTTGGGGCTGGGTTTCAACCGGCCGTCGATGGTCTACCGCAAGGGTGACAAGCTGGAAGTCACCGTGACCGCCGGGACCTCGGGTTACCTGACCGTCGATTACATCGACATGGAAGGCAACGCGATCCACATGGTGCCGATGCGGCTGCGCCGCGACGACCGGCTGGAGGCCGGCCGGCCGGTGACGCTGGGCGTCGCGAAATCGGCGAGCGACCGCGTCTATACCATCGCCCCGCCCTATGGCCCGGCGATGATCCTGGCGCTGGTGACCCGCGAACCGCTGTTCCCCGCCGACCGCGAGGAGGTGGAGCCGGCCGGCCCCTATCTGGCGAGCTTGCGCGGCGCGCTGGCGAAGGCGGAGGCCAAGGGCGGCGTGGTCGCCCAGTCCGCCTTCTTCGCCACCGTCGCCGAATAGCACCGCCGATGAACGGCGGCGGCCGGCGTCTCGCCATCATCGGCGGCCTTCTGGTGCTCTGCGCGTTGGCAGGCGGGCTGCTCGGCCTCGGCATCGACCGGCTGACCGGCCCGTCCACAACCCCGGCCCTGGCCCCGGCCCCAGCCGCGGCGCCGTCGCAGATCGTGGCGGTGGAGCCGCTGCCTGCCATACCGGCTCCCCTCCCGGCCCCTCTTCCCGCGGCGGTCCCGGCCGCCGCTCCCGTCCAGCCGGCTCTCCCTGCGCTGGCGGAGGCCCGCTGCCCGGACGGTCCGCTGCCGGCCGGGCCGGCGCCGCGCTGCCGGTCCTTTCGCGTGCCGTCCGACTGGCAGCGGCCGGACAGCCTGCCGGTCGACCTGTTCGTGACGATCCTGCCGGCGCTGAACGGTGCGCCGGCCGCCGATCCGGTGGTGCTGCTCAGCGGCGGGCCGGGGCAGGGCGGCAGCGACGATCTGCGCGGCACCGCCGCGATCCTGGCGCCGATGCGGGCCGGTCGCGACGTCATCCTGGTCGATCAGCGCGGCACCGGCCTGTCGAAACCGTCGCTGCGCTGTCCGGGGCTGGACCCGCTGCGCTACTGGTTCGGCGGCGTGACGGCGGAGGACGCCACCGCCTGCCTTGACCCGTTGCGCCGTAGCGGCTACCGGCTGGAGGATTTCGACAGCGGCCAGAGCGCGGCCGACCTGCCGGCGCTGCGCCGCGCGTTGGGGGTGGAGCGCTGGAACGTGGTTGCGACCTCATACGGCGGGGTTCTGGCGCAGGCGCTTCTGCGCATCGACGGGGCGGCGGTGCGCAGCCTCGTGCTGAACTCCCCGGCCACGGCGGACGCGACGTGGCTCGACCTCGACCGTCTCACCGCCATCCGGCAGGCCCATCGCCGGATGGTCGAGGATTGCGCCGCCCAGCCCGACTGCGCCCGCGCCTTCCCCCGGCTGGGGCAGGCGGTCGAACGGCTGGCGGCGGCGCTGGAGCGGCGACCGCTGGAGCTGCGGCTGCGCCATCCCGTCACCGGACGGGAGACCGACCTGCGCCTGGACTGGCCGATGCTGGCGGGCGTCCTGGCGCTGCGGCTGGGCAGCGGCGACGGGATGGTGGCGGTGCCGGCCCTGCTCGACCGTCTCGACCGCATCGTCGGTGATCCTGCGGCGACGGGGCGGGTGGACGACCCGGCCGTGCTGTCCCTGGTGATGCCGCCGCCGATCTGGACCGTGCTGGACAGTCTGGCCTATGGCCTGAACCTGACCGTCGGCTGCCGCGAGAACCGTCCGCACATCGACGCCGGCGCCGCCCGCCGCGCCGCCGCCGACCTGCGCCCTTTTGTGATGGCCGAGGCGGTGGAGACCGATTACGACGCCGCCTGTCCGGCGCTGGGGCTGCCGCCGGTCGATACGTCCTTTTACCGGCCGGTGGCGGCCGATGTGCCGGCACTGATCCTGACCGGCGCCTACGACACCTTCACCGCCCCGGCGCGGGCCGAGGCGATGGGGCGGAGCCTGCCGCGCGCGACGCTTTTGTCCTTCCGTGGCCTCGGCCATGACGTGCTGGGCACCAGCCTGTGCGGCCGCAACGCCGCCGCCCGCTTCGTCGAGACGCTGGCCGTGGGCGATGCCGGCGCCTGCGTCGAACGGCTGCTGCCGCCGACCTTCGCAACCCGGCCCTGATCGCCCAGCTTTGACCATGCAGCCGTGATCGTCCAAGCGCAGTCTTAACGATTCCACCGCCGGCCGATATGGCGTCCATTGCCAGACGCCGGCGCAAACACTATGATTCGTCCGGTGCAAACCGGGTGGCCGCAGGGACGGGGCCCGTACCGCTTGAGACGATCGGAAGACCCGTATGGACGCTCACGACCTTTCGCTGGACGACAACCGCACGATCCAGGCCATCGGCATCCTCGCCGACGTGCTGGATGGGGTGGAGGGGCCGGGCGGTCTCGACACGGTGCTGGTGTCCAAGGCGCTGCGTCAGGTGATCGCAACCAAATCGCAGCCGGCCTTCGAATTCGCCTCCCGCGCCTTCAACACGCTGGAGCCGTCGGTCCGCCGCCAAGTGGCGGAAACCGCGGACGAGGCGGCGCACCATGCGGTCGAACTGCGCGGCCGGGTCGGCGGCTTCCTGTCCACCGCCGTGAAGAAGCCGGTGCCGCAAGGCCCGGTGGTCGGCCAGCAGCCGAACTTCATCACCGCGCTCAACCTGCGCTCCCGCCGCCGGCCGAACCAGCCGTCCTAAGCGTTATTGGCCTTCTTCCAGCGACAGCGTGTCCAGCAGCGCGCAGTCCCAGTAGGGACGCGGGCCGAAACGCTGCACCAGGAAATCCACGAACACCCGCACCTTCGGCGACAGGTGGCGGTTCTGCGGATAGACCGCGTTGACCGCCAGTTCCGAGGGGATGTGGCGGTGCATCACGCTGACCAGCTCGCCGCGCGCCAGCGCCTGACCGCACAGGAAGGTCGGCGACATGATGAATCCGACGCCGGCCGCCGCCGCCTCGCGCAGCAGGTCGCCATTGTTGCTGCGGATCGGCCCAGAGACCCGCACGCTGCGGGCCTCGCCATCGACGGTGAACGGCCACAGGTCAGGGGTGGGGACGTTGGTGTAGATCAGGCAGTTGTGGTTGGCCAGATCGTCCGGCGTCTCCGGCACGCCATGCTTCTGCAGATAGGCCGGGCTGGCGCACAGCGCCATCCGCGCCGGGGCCAGCCGCCGGGCGATCAGAGAACTGTCGCGCAGCTTGCCGATGCGCACCGCCAGATCATAGCCCTCGTCGATCAGATCGACCGTGCGGTCGTTCAGATCCATGTCGATCTCGATGGCCGGATAGCGCTCCAGGAACTCCGCCACCGCCGGGGCCAGATGCAGGATGCCGAAACTGACCGGCGCGTTCAGCCGCAGCCGGCCGCGCGGTGCGGCATGCAGGTCGGCGACCGCCTGCTCCGCCTCCTCCAGATCGGCGAGGATGCGGGTGCAGCGCTCGTAATAGGCCTGCCCGACCTCGGTCAGGCTGAGCTTGCGGGTGGTGCGGTTCAGCAGCCGCGCGCCGAGCCGGTTCTCCAACTCGCCGATGCGGCGGGAGACCACCGACTTCGACAGGTTGAGCCGGTCGGCGGCGGCGGTGAAGCTCTTGGTGTCCACCACCTTGATGAAGGCGAGCATGTCGTCGAGGCGATCCATGGCATTGTTGTACACCCGGAAACAATGAGGTGCCAAGATCCGGGATTACCGGAACGCACACTTCGCCCTATCTCTGGTGTCACCGCCGGGCCGGCACCGGTCGCGGCGACGTGATCGTTCAACGAAACAGGGAGTGACGGCGATGGCGAAGGTTCTGGTCCTCTATTACAGCAGCTGGGGACATGTGTCGGAGATGGCGCAGGCGGTGGCCGAAGGCGCCCGCTCCGTCGCCGGGACCGAGGTGGCGGTGAAGCGCGTGCCCGAACTGGTGCCGGAGGCCGTCCGCCAGTCCGCTCATTACAAGGACGAGAGCAACATCCCCGTCGCCACGGTGGACGAACTGGCGCAGTACGACGCCATCGTCATCGGCACGCCGACCCGCTATGGCAACATGGCCTCGCAGATGAAGAACTTCCTCGACCAGACCGGCGGGCTGTGGGCCAAGGGCGCGCTCGTCGGCAAGGTCGGCGCGGCCTTCACCTCCACCGCCACCCAGCATGGCGGGCAGGAGAGCACCATCCTCAGCACCCACACCGTGCTGCTGCATCTGGGCATGGTGATCGTCGGCCTGCCTTATTCCTTCCAGGGCCAGATGGGCGTGTCCGAGGTGATGGGCAACTCGCCCTATGGCGCCAGCACGATCGCCGACGGCGACGGCTCGCGCCGGCCGAGCGCGGTCGAACTGGACGGCGCCCGCTATCAGGGCCGCCATGTCGCCGAGATCGCGACCAAGCTGCACGGTTAATGAGCCTTCAAGAACGCTGAAGAAGAGGAGGGAGCCGTGGGCCTGCTGATCGATGGACAGTGGCACGACCAGTGGTACGACACCAAAAAGACCGGCGGCGCGTTCGTCCGGACGGAGGCGCAGTTCCGCGACCGGGTGTCGGCCGACGGCTCTACCCCCTACCCGGCGGAGGCCGGCCGCTATCACCTGATGGTGTCGCTGGCCTGCCCGTGGGCGCACCGCACCCTGATCTTCCGCAAGCTGAAGCGGCTGGACGAGGTGATCGGCGTCAGCGTCGTCGATCCGCTGATGCTGTCGGATGGCTGGACCTTCGCCGAACCGGAGCCGGTCACCGGTGCCCGCCGGCTGTACGAAGTCTATCTGAAGGCTAATCCCGCCTACAGCGGCCGTGTGACCGTTCCGGTGCTGTGGGACAAGAAGACCGGCAGCATCGTGAATAACGAGTCGGCGGAGATCATCCGCATGCTCAACCGCGAGTTCGACGCCTTCACCGACGTGCGCACCGACTTCTGCCCGCCGGAGCTGGTGGAGGAGATCGACCGTGTCAACGCCTTCGTCTATGACGCCGTCAACAACGGCGTCTACAAGGCCGGCTTCGCCACCTCCCAGGACAAGTACGAGGCCGCCTTCGACGCGCTGTTCGCCGCGCTGGACGACCTCGACGCCAGGCTGGCGACCCGACGTTGGCTGGCCGGCAACCGCCTGACCGAGGCGGATTGGCGCCTGTTCACCACGCTGGCGCGCTTCGACGCCGTCTATGTCGGCCATTTCAAGTGCAATAAGCGGCGGATCGCCGACTATCCGCACCTGTCCGGCTATCTGCGCGACCTCTATCAGGTGCCGGGCGTGGCGGAGACGGTGAATTTCGACCACATCAAGCGCCACTACTACGGCAGCCACGCCACCATCAACCCGACCGGCATCGTGCCGAAGGGGCCGGAGCTGGACCTCGACTCCCCGCACGGCCGTGGCGATCTGGGGCCCGATCCCCTGGAATCGTAACGGATCTCTTCCCCGGCGGTTGTCGATAAGAGAACGACAACCGCATGAAGGGGATACGTCCGATGCGTACAGTCATCCTGGCGGCCGCGGCCGTCCTGGTCGTCTCGTCACCGGCGCTGGCCCAGACCGGCCAATCTCAAAATGGGCAATCGCAGAGCGGATGGGGCGGGGCGCTCGACCAGCTGAACCGCACCGTCAATCCCAACGCCTATCCGCAGGACCGCAATGACCGCGCGGCCGACGAGCGCGACGTGAACCGCGACGGCCGCCGCCAGGAAGGATCGTCCGGCAATCGCCGCGGCAATGCCTACGGCGATTATTCCGACCGTGACCTGCGCAACCAGTATGAACGGCTGAGCGAGGAACAGCGCCAGATCCGGCAGAACCGCCGCGCCATCGAAGACGAGATGGACCGCCGCGGCATCAGCCGCTGAGCAGAGACTGCCGTCAGGGCTTGTAGCAGCGGGCCATGTCTTCCGGGCTGCCCATCGCCTCGCACTGGAAGCCGTTGGAGAATTTGAAGCGAAGCGGGCCGGTCTTGCGGACGCTGACCACCGGCTTCTTGCCCGCATCCTGGAATTCCACCCAGGCGGAGCTGTCGAAGCGGGTCTGCAGCCCGTTGCTCAGCTGCACGCGGCCCTGACGGTCCTTGATGATCTGGACCCCGGTGTTGAACAGCAGGTTGGGGCCGTCGGCCTTCGCCGACAGGCCGTTGGTGCAGTTCACCCCCTCCGGCTTGACCGCGACGCATTCGAAGGGATGCGGCTGGCCGGCGGTGAGGACCATGGCATAGACGGCGATTTCCAGGACATTCATCGACATGGGCGTGCACCAGCGGGAAGGCGGCGGGTCCCGCCCGTCTTACCGACCATCTGGTTACGAAAGATATAATGTCGCGCATGCGGTCGAATCTTGCGCCTGAACCCCTGCCGGGCTCCCGGCCGGCACCCTGTCCGCCTTCCCGGGCCGACCGGCGCCTGGACTTGCGCGCCCGGGACCGGTAGAAGCGGTGGCAAAGGCCAAGTGCTTCTTCAGCCACAGGGGGCGGGCGCAATCCCATGACGTTCCAACAGCGTTTGATCCTGCTGGTCACCGGTCTGGTGCTGCTGGCGATCGCGGCGGTCACCACGACGATGGCCTGGACGACGCGCGCCGCCCTGACCGAGCGGATCGAGGCGGAGGCGCGGCTGACCGCCGGCCTGCTCGCGCGTGGAGCCGCCCAGGCCCGCGACATCCCGCAGGAGGTCGACGCCCTGCTGTCCGAACGGCTGCTGTCGGAAGCGACCCTGACCGCCCATCTGGTGGCGATGGCGGAAGCGGCGAAGCAGTCGCCGCGCGCCATCAACGACCGGCTGAAGCAGATCGCCGAAACCGGCGGCCCGGACGAGATGTGGATCACCGACAACCGCGGCCGGGCCTATCTGCACAATCTCGCCGGTCCCGACCCGGTCTTCGGCCAGGACGCCAAGGGCGGGCCGCGCCACGGCGCCTATGCCGGCCTGCTGAACCGCTCCCCCGCGTCGGTGGTTTCCGAACCGGCGATGGAGAACGGCCGGCTGATGAAGTTCGCCGGCGTGACCGGCGTCGACAAGCCGCGCATCGTCCAGGTCGGCACCGACGTGCGGCGCCTCGCCGACATCGTGCGCAACGCCGGCACCGACGGCCTGATCGACGGGCTGCTCGCCACCCGCGCGGTGGAAGGGGCATGGCTGCTCGACCGCGACGGGCGTGTGCTGGCCCGTGGGGCGGTGATGGGTGACGGGGCCGGCGGCCCGCTGTCCGACGCCGACACCGCGGCGGCGAAGGCGGTGGTGCCGGGTGGCGACGTGGCGATCCGCGTGTCGGGCAACAGCATGCTGGCGCTGGCGCCGATCCGTTACGCCGGCCCCGCCACCGCCGCGGGTTCGGCTGCGGGCGTGCCGACGGTCGCGGTGGTTCGGGTTCCCTATACGGAGCCGGGGGCGATGCTGAGCCGCCAGCTGAAGATCGGCGGTCTGGTCGGCGTCCTCGTGCTGGCGCTGGGCGTCTATGCCTGCGTGCGCTTCGCCCGCGACCAGATGGCGCCGGTGGAGCGGTTGGGCGAGGCGGTCAAGGCGGTCGAGGCCGGCCGTTTCAACCCCTTCACCCTGAACGAGGCGGCCGACCGCGACGACGAGTTCGGCCGGCTGTCGCGCGTCTTCCGCCGCATGGCGATGGAGGCGAGCGCACGCGAGGAGACGCTCGACGCCCAGCTGGTCATGCGCGGGGCGGAGCTGGAGACCAAGACGGAGAAGCTGGCCGCCGCCGAACAGCTGATCGAGGAGGAACAGCGCGCCGCCCGCGACGTGCAGTCCAACCTGCTGCCCCGCCAGCTTCCGGTCGGCCGCGACAGCCAGTTCTACGGCATGCTGCTGCCGGGCCATACCGTCAGCGGCGACTTCTATGACGTGGTCGAACTGGACGACCGGCACAGCCTGCTGGTCACCGCCGGCGTGTCGGGCGGCGGCGTGCCGGCGGCCTTCCTGATGCTGATGGTGCGCGGCGCCATCCGCGAAGCCGCCCGTCCCGGCGTCGGCCCGGCGGCGATCCTGACCCTTGCGAACGAGCGGCTGTGCGGCGAAAGCCCCTTCAACGGCTTCGCCGCCGTCTTCGTCGCTGTCTATGACCGTGTGGCCGGCACACTGGTCCATGCCGCCGCCGGTCATCGCGGCGCCTGCCGCATCACCGCCGATGGCGGGGTGGAGTTCCTGACCGCCGCCGGCGGCCTGGCGCTGGGTGTCCGCCGTGGCGCGCCCTATGCCGAAGCGACGGTGACGCTCAACCAGGACGAGACGCTCTTCCTGTGCACCGATGGCGTGCTGCGCTCCATCGACGGCCAGCGCGAGCCCTTCGGCGAGGAGCGGCTTGCCGCCGCCCTTGCCCACAGCCGCGGCATGTCCGCCCGCGACCGCACCGAACTGGTCCTGCGCAGCGTGCAGTCCCATGTGGGGGCGGACGGCCTGATCGCCGGCGATCTGGTCTGCCTCGTCATGCGCCGCCTGCTGCCGGTTACGGAGGCGGCGGAGGCGGTTTGAAGGCGGAGTGTCGGCTGCCGCTTTCCCGAACAAACACTTGTCCCCTCCCCCGCCCAGCGGGGGAAGGTTAGGGTGGGGGCACCCGAAGCCCGAACTTAACCACCCCTACCGCTTCTCCCGCGCCCGAGACGCCGTCTCCCGCTCCAGCCTCTCGCGCAGGAAGGCCAGCACCGCGGCCTCTTCGCCGCTGAGGCCCGCCAGTTCGTTGCGCAGCTCGGCCTCGACCTCGCGCTTCAGCGACTCCAGCAGGGCGCCTTCCAGATAGGCGTCCAGCACCTCGGGGTGGACGTAGCTCTTGCGGCAGACGCTGGGGGTGTTGCCCAGGCGGGTGGCGACCTGCTCGATGGCGCGGGTGACGTTGCGCTTGGCGGCGCTGGCGCTGTCGAAGCTCTCGAACTCCCGCAACGCCATCGCGGCCAGCACGGTGCCGGCCCAGGTGCGGAAGTCCTTGGCGGTGAAATCGGCGCCGGTCGCCTCGCGCAGATAGGCGTTGACGTCGCCGGAGGTCACGGCGTGGCGCTGGCCGTCGGCATCGAGATACTGGAACAGCTCGTCGCCCGGCACGTCGCGGCAGGCGGCGACGACGCGCGCCAGCCGGCGGTCGCGCAACGAGACGTTCCATTCCTTGCCCGACTTGCCCTTGAAGGAGAAGCGGACCTCCGACCCCTCGATCTCGGTGTGGCCGTCGCGCAGCGTGGTCAGGCCGTAGCTCTTGTTCTCGCGGGCATAGCTCTCGTTGCCGACGCGGATCAGCGTGGTCTCCAGCAGCCGGACCACGGCGGCCAGCACCTTCTCCCGCGGCAGACCGCGGCGGCCGAGGTCGGCATTCACCCGCTCGCGCAGATGCGGCAGGGCGCGGCAGAAATCCAGCATGCGGCCGAATTTGGTGCCCTCGCGCAGCTCGGTCCAGCGGCGGTGGTAGCGGTACTGCTTGCGCCCCTTGGCGTCGCGGCCGGTCGCCTGCAGGTGGCCGTCGGGATCGGGGCAGATCCAGACGTCGCGGTAGGCGGGCGGGATCGCCAGCTTGCGGATGCGCGCCAGCGTGTCCTCCTCCGTCACTGCGACTCCGTCGGGCCGGAGGTAGCGGAAGCCCTTGCCGCAGCGCCGCCGCCGGATACCGGGCATCTCGTCGGTGCTGTAGGTCAGCCCGGCGCAGGCGGCTTCCTGCTCGGGCGAGGGGGTGTCCGCGTCGGGGGAGACCGCATCGGACGGGGCCAGATCGGATGGGGCCAGATCGGATGGGGGGAGCGTGCTGTCCATAGCCCCATCAACGGCCGGCAAGGGGATTGGTTGCCGCTACCCCCTTCGGAGAGGGTTTCTTCGCAGTTGCAAAAACCCTATCCTGGCGCAGCCAGACCATCGGCCAGAAACACGAACGGAGTGCTTGAGCATGGACCGCAAGCCGGACGAGACGACGCTGACCGCCCATCTGCCGAACCTGGAAATCCAGATCCGCCACCGCGAGGCCGGCGACGATGGGGCGGAGGTGATCGCCATCCAGTTCCGTGCCACCCCATCCTTCGACGCTGTGGCCAAGCTGCTTGCCCCCAGCCTGATGACCCCGCTGCTGCTGGCCGGCCCCGTCGGCGGGAAGCCGGGTGCCGACCCGATGGCGGCGGCGGCCGGCATGGCCGAACTGTGGATGGCGCCGATGCGGCTGTGGGGCGAGATGGTGCGGCAGGCCTGGGCGCCCTGGGTTCAGATAGGGCAGCGCCGCTAGGTCTGGGCCTTCAGGTCACGGCCACTTCACCTCGGGCGGCAAGCTCATCAGGATCGCCTCGGTGTTGCCGCCGGTCTTCAGGCCGAAGGTGGTGCCGCGGTCGTAGAGCAGGTTGAACTCGACGTACCGGCCGCGGCGGACCAGCTGGTGCTCGCGCTGCTCGGCGGTCCAGGGCCGGTTCATGTGCCGGCGGACCAGCGCGGCGTAGCTGTCAAGGAAGGCGGTGCCGACATCGCGGGTGAAGGCGAAATCGGCCTCCCAGTCGCCCGACTCGAGATTGTCGAAGAAGATGCCGCCGACACCGCGCGCCTCGTCCCGGTGAGGCAGGTAGAAATAGCGGTCGCACCACTCCTTGTAGCGCGGGTAATAGTCCGGGTCGTGGCGGTCGCAGGCGGCGCGCAGGCCGGCATGGAAGTCGTCGGTGTCCCGGTCGTCCGGGATCATCGGCGTCAGGTCGGCGCCGCCGCCGAACCAGCCCTTGGTCGTCACGATGTGGCGGGTGTTCATGTGGGTGGCCGGCACCAGCGGCGAGCGCATGTGCGCCACCAGACTGATCCCCGCCGCCCAGAACGCGCCGGTCTCGGCCGCACCGGGGATGTTGGCGCGGAATTCCGGGCTGAAGGTGCCGTGGACGGTCGAGATGTTGACCCCGACCTTCTCGAACACCCGGCCCTTCATCACCGACATGGTGCCGCCGCCGCCCTCGCCGCCGGCATGATCCGGACGGGTCCAGCTCTTGCGCTCGAACCGGCCGGGCGGCAGGTCGGCATGGGTGCCGGTCAGCTCGTCCTCCAGCGTCTCGAAGGCGGCGCAGATGCGGTCGCGCAACTCCTGGAACCAGGCGGCGGCGCGGGCCTTGCGGTCTTCGATGATACTGGGGTCGGCTGACGTGGCGGCTGTCATGGCGTTTCCGGCTGTGCGGGAGCGTATGCGGCGAATGCGGCAGTCTGCCGCATGGCCTCACCCAACACCATCGCTGCGCTGACCGCAACGTTCAAGGAGCGGGCGGGCGGCACCATCGGGATCACCAGCCGGGCGTCGGCGGCGTCATGGACCTCGTCGGGCACTCCGGCGCTCTCGCGGCCGACCAGGATGCGGTCGCCGGGGGCGAAGCGGAAGTCGGTGTAGGGGATCGCCGCCCGCGTGGTCAGCAGCACCAGCCGTCCGGCCTGCGGCGCCGCGCGGTACGCGGACCACGAGCTGTGCCGTACCCAGTCGAGATGGTCCAGATAGTCCATCCCGGCGCGCCGCAACCGGCGGTCATCCAGCACGAAGCCGCAGGGTTCGATCAGGTCGAGCGCGACGCCGAGCCCCGCCGCGAGTCGCATCAGGGTCCCCGCATTCTGCGGAATGTCGGGTTCGAACAGCACAAGGCGCAACGCGGGCCTTGCTTCGAAGTGTTTGTTTTGCATACAAATGTTCTTGCCCTTCGCACACGCGACAAATTGTCCCCCGGCCAAGGACTTTTCAAGATGTCGACGCGACGGTATACCGCAGGTCTGAATCCGGAGATACCCACTCCGGACCGACGCGGCATGCCTGAGGGTTTTCCTTCCGGCGGGCGGGCTAGCCGCGTCTTGCAGTATTACGGTCCATCGGTCGTCCGGCGCGGGCAAAGGGCGTCGGGCATGCCTTGAGGAGAAACAGGCTTATGGCTCAGACCACGCATCCGCCCGGGACGGGTGGCCACGCGGCCTCCGGCGGCGAGGGGGGTTCCCGCCGCGATTTTCTGTATCTTGCCACCGGTGCGGTCGGCGTCGTCGGGGCGGCCTCGGCGGCTTGGCCCTTCATCGACAGCCTGAACCCGGCGGCCGACACCCTGGCGCTCGCCTCCATCGACGTCGATCTGGCCCCCGTGGCCGTCGGCCAGGCGATCACGGTCACCTGGCGCGGAAAGCCTGTCTTTGTCCGCCACCGCACCGCCGAAGAGATCGAGTCCGCCAAGACGGTCAATCTGGGCGATCTGCGCGATCCGGTTGCCGACGATGCCCGCGTGAAGAAGCCGGAATGGCTGATCGTCATCGGCATCTGCACGCATCTGGGCTGTGTGCCGCTCGGGCAGAAGGTCACCGATCCGCGCGGCGACTATGGCGGGTGGTTCTGCCCCTGCCACGGCTCGCACTACGACACCGCTGGGCGCATCCGCAAGGGCCCGGCCCCCGCCAACCTTGTCCTTCCGACGTACGCCTTCACCGGCGATACCAAGATCCGGCTCGGTTAAGCGGCCCAACGGTTCTGGAGACCCCGAGATGGCTCAGGTTCAAGCCACCAAGTTCAAGAATCCGGTCGTGAACTGGATCGACAGCCGCCTGCCGATCTTCACGATGCTGGATCACGAGTACAACCACTACCCGATGCCGCGGAACGTCAACTATCTGTGGGCGTTCGGTGCCATTGCCGGCATCATGCTGGTCATCATGATCGCCACCGGCCTGTTCCTGGCGATGCAGTACTCGTCGCACACCTCGCTGGCCTTCAATTCGGTCGAGCGCATCATGCGCGACGTGAATTACGGCTGGCTGCTGCGCTATGTGCACGCCAACGGCGCGTCGATGTTCTTCATCGCCGTCTACATCCACATGTTCCGCGGCATGTATTACGGCTCCTACAAGGCGCCGCGCGAGATCCTGTGGATCCTGGGCGTCATCATCTTCCTCGTCATGATGGGCACCGCCTTCATGGGCTATGTGCTGCCCTGGGGCCAGATGAGCTTCTGGGGCGCCACCGTCATCACGAACCTGTTCTCTGCCTTCCCGATCGTCGGCGATCCCATCGTCACGCTGCTGTGGGGCGGCTTCTCGGTCGACAACCCGACGCTGAACCGCTTCTTCGCGCTGCATTTCCTGCTGCCCTTCGTCCTGCTGGGTCTGGTGATCCTGCATACGGCGGCGCTGCATGTCTGCGGTTCGAACAACCCGCTCGGCATCGAGCCCAAGGGGCCGCAGGACACCGTTCCGTTCAACCCCTACGTGACGGTCAAGGACGGCTTCGCCGTGGTGATCTTCCTGATCATCTACGCGGTGTTCGTGTTCTTCATGCCGAACTACATGGGCCATCCGGACAACTACATTCCGGCCAACCCGCTGGTGACCCCGGCGCACATCGTTCCGGAATGGTACTTCCTGCCCTTCTACGCCATGCTGCGCGCGATCCCGGACAAGCTGGGCGGCGTGCTGGCGATGTTCGGCTCGATTGCGCTGCTGGCCTTCCTGCCGTGGCTCGACCGCTCCAAGATCCGCAGCTGCAAGTTCCGCCCGATCTACCGCCAGTTCTTCTGGATCCTGGCGATCGACGCCCTGATCCTGGGCTATGCCGGTTCGCAGCCGGCCGAGGGGTCGTGGCTGCTGATCGCGCGTATCGGCACCGCCTACTACTTCTTCCACTTCCTGATCCTGCTGCCGTTGCTGGGCAAGCTGGAGCGCACGCCTCCGCTTCCCACCAGCATCTCCGAGTCCGTTCTGAAGGGCGGTGGTGGCATCGCCGCCGGCGCCCATGCCAAGCCGATGGAGAAGGCCTGATGCGCGCGTTGAAGACTGCAATCCTTTCGGCGGCGCTGGCGCTCGGCATCGCCGGGGCCGCGCAGGCCTCCGAAGGCGTGCACATCCCCAAGCAGAGCTGGCCGCATTCCGGCATCTTCGGCACCATCGACAAGGCGGCGGCGCAGCGCGGCTTCCAGATCTACAAGGAAGTCTGCTCGGCCTGCCATTCGATGCATCTGGTGCCGATCCGCACGCTGGCCGGCATCGGCTTCAAGGAAGACGAGCTGAAGGCGCTCGCCGCCGGCTATGAGGTGCAGGCCGGTCCGAACGACGCGGGCGAGATGTTCATGCGTCCGGGCATCCCGGCCGACCGCTTCCCGTCGCCGTTCCCGAACGACCAGGCCGCCCGCGTGGCGAACAACGGCGCGCTGCCGCCGGACCTGTCGCTGATGGCCAAGGCCCGTGTCGGCGGCGAGGATTACCTCTACGCCTTCCTGACCGGCTTCGGGGAGCCGCCGCCCGACGTCCACATCATGGACGGCATGAACTACAACAAGGTGTTCCCCGGCCATCAGGTCGGCATGCCGAACATCCTGCAGCCCGACGGCGTCGCCTTCGCCGACGGCACCAAGGCGACGGTGGAGCAGCAGGCGCACGACGTTGCGACCTTCCTGACCTTCGTCGCCGAACCGCACCTGGATGCCCGCAAGCAGATGGGCGTCAAGGTCATCCTGTTCCTGCTGGTGCTGGCCGGCCTGATGTACGCCGCCAAGCGCAAGCTGTGGAGCACGCTGCACTGAGCCCGACGGTTCGGTGAGGCGATTTGAGACCTGGACAGGGCGCCCCGTTGGGCGCCCTGTTCCTGTTTGGGGGAACGGGTCGTCGGACATCGGATACCGGGACGGAGAGGATAATGGTGGACAAGCTGATCGACGAGATCGTCGATTTCTGGTTCGACGAGGCGATGAAGCCCTATTGGTTCCGCAAATCGGCCAGCTTCGACCGGGCGGTCGCCGATACGCTGGGCCCGCATTACGAGGCGGCGGCGCGCGGCGATTACGATCATTGGATGGACGATGTCGACGGCTGCATCGCGCTGTGCGTGCTGCTGGATCAGGTGCCGCGCAACATGTTCCGCGACGACCCGCGCGCCTTCGCCACCGACGACAAGGCGCGGGCCGTCAGCGACCATGCCGTCGCCAACGGCTTCGATCTGGAATGCACGACCGACGAGCGGATCTTCCTCTACCTGCCCTTCGAGCATCACGAGGATATGGCGAGCCAGGACCGCTCCGTCGCCCTGTTCACCGAGCGGGTGGGTGATGAGACGACGGTGCGCTATGCCCGGCGGCACCGCGAGATCATCCAGCGGTTCGGCCGCTTTCCCCACCGCAACGCCATCCTCGGCCGTCCCGGCACACCGGACGAGGACGCCTTCCTGAAGGAGCCGGACTCGTCCTTCTGACCCAACGTTTTGACCCAACCTTCTGACGCGGGCCAGGTTCCTCGGACCCGTCAATCAAGCCGGTTGCGGCGCCAGCCAGCGTTCCAGGGCGCCCAGCAGGTCGGCGCGACGGACCGGTTTGGTCAGATAGTCGTTCATCCCGGCGGACAGGCAGCGGATGCGGTCTTCCGGCTGGGCATTGGCGGTGACGGCGATGATCGGGATGCGGCCCCGCCCGTCGCCCAGCCGGCGGATGGTGGCGGTCGCCGTCACCCCGTCCATGTCGGGCATGGCGACGTCCATCAGCACCGCTTCGGGCGGAACCGGCGCCTGGGCGACGGCCTCCACCGCTTCCGCTCCGCCATTGGCGGTTTCGACCGAGAAGCCCGCTTTGGCGAGCAGCCCGGCGACAACCATGCGGTTGGTGGCGCTGTCGTCCACCACCAGCAGCCGGCCGCCCCGCGCGCGCGCCCAGTTCATCAGCCGCTCGGCGTCGGTGGCGCGCGACGGCAGGGCGACCGGCATGTCCAGCACCGCCCGCCGCATCCCGTCGGCATGATGTTCCACCGTCATCTGGGCGCCCAGTGCCGCCAGCAGGCGTCGGGCGAGTTCCTGACCGAAGCCGGCCTCGCCATGGCTGTCGAAACGTCCGGTCAGCTCGGTCCGCAGGGTCACCCGCTCGTCCCCGGCCGGCAGGGCCGACAGGCGGACGTCCAGCCGGCCGGGGCCGGCATTGGCGATGGCACTGGCGGTCAGCGCGTTGCACAACGCGCCCGCGGTTTCCGCATCGCCCACCAGCCGCGGCGGCGTGCCGCTCAGCACGCTCACGTCCAGGGCGATGCCGCGTCCCTGGGCCAGGGTCGCGGTCGACACCGACAGCATGCGCGCCAGCGCTTCGGGAGCGAAGGCCGTCCCCCGCCGGTTGGGGGCGTGATGCAGATTGTCACCGTCCATGGCCCGCCATTGGCAAAATGCGAAGCAGCTTGCAGCGATCGGGCCGGAAAACGACCGAGGTCAGCGCTCCGGCCGATCTTGCGACCCATTCTCAGCAAGTTGCGGGCCAGCGGCCCATCATTTCTCAAGCCCTGTTCCACGAAGCGCGTTATCCTTCCGCGGTATACCTGGGTAGGCTGGCCGACGCCGGAGAAGTGGCTCTATGGCAGAAACGATGGCCGGGCGACCGTTGGGCCGGCTGCGGCACATTCTTGCGGCGCTTGCGGTTCCGGCACAACTGCTGGCCGGTGCGGCGGCACATGCCGGCGAGGCGGTCCCTTATTGCACCGATCCGGATTGGCCGCCTTACGAATCGATCACCGCCGATGGAAAGCACCAGGGAATCGCCGCGGACCTGCTGGCCCTGGTTTCGGAGCGCGCCGGTGTGGACCTGCGTGTCCTGCCGACCCATGATTGGGAGGATAGCATCGCGGCGGCACGCGATGGGCGTTGCCGTTTCCTCAGCTTTCTGAACCGGACGCCCACCCGCGAGGAGTGGCTGGCCTTCACCGAACCGCTGTTCGTCGATCCCAATGTGCTGGTGACGCGGGAGAATCACGACTATGTCGCCGATCTCGCCGGCGTCAGCGGCGAGACGATGGTGCTTCCCAAGGGTACGTCGATCGAAGAGAGGGTGCGGCGCGATTTCCCCAACCTGCGCATCGTCCTGGTCGACAGTGAGGCCGACGCATTTGCCATGGTGTCCCGTGGCAAGGCGGACATGACGCTGCGATCGCTGACGGTCGCCGTCTACACCATCAAGACGGCCGGCTGGTTCAACCTGAAGGTTGCGGGCCATCTGCCGGGCTATGAGAATCTGCTGCGGATCGGCGTGCGCCGGGACGAGCCGGACCTGCTGGCGGCCCTCGACCGCGGGGTCCGGACGATCTCGGCCGCCGAGCGGACCGCCATTGCCAACCGTCATGTCGCCATTCAGGTCCAGTCGCCGCTCGACCGCTGGACATTGGCGAAACTGCTGGTGATTCCGGCGGTGGTCGTTCTGACGAGCCTGTTCTGGATCGTCAAGCTCATGCGGGTGAACGAGCGGCTGCGGGTGCAGTCGCGCACCGACGTCTTGACCGGCCTTGCCAATCGCAGCCGCCTGAATGACGTCTGCAGTTCGGAAATGGAACGGGCCGTCCGTTATGGCAGGCCGATGTCGATCATCCTCATCGATCTGGACCATTTCAAGCAGGTCAACGACCGCCACGGCCATGTCTTCGGCGATCAGGTCCTGATCGAGTTCGCCGGTCTGGCCCGCGAAGCGCTGCGGTCGACCGATACGGTCGGCCGGTGGGGTGGCGAGGAATTCCTGATCCTCTGCCCGGAGACCAGCCTGGAAGCCGCCTTTGCGCTTGCCGAGCGGTTGCGGCGGACCATGCGCGCCTATGGCTTCCCCAACGGCCACCGGCAGACCGGCAGTTTCGGCGTCGCCGGCTTCCGGGACGGCGACAGCATCGACCGCCTGCTGATCCGGGCCGACAATGCGCTTTACCGGGCCAAGGGCGAAGGGCGTGACCGGGTCGTTCTCGAAGATGGCGACGGGGGCGACGCGATCCCGGCCGGTGCGACCGTCAACCGGACCGTGTGTCCGGCGGATTGAACAGATAGGGCACGAAGCTGCGGTGATGCTCGTTCACCCGCAACTCGCTGCCGATCGGCGGGAAGGCTCGCTGCTGGCAGTCGGTGCGCTCGCACAGGCGACAGTTCACGCCGATCGGCACCGCGGCCTTCATGTCGGTGATGTCGATACCGGCGGCATAGACCAGCTCCGGCGCGTGGCTCGCCTCGCAGCCCAACCCGACGGCGAACTGCCGTGACGGCTTCAGATAGGCGCCGCCGCGCTTGGTCACCGTGCGGGCGATGCTGATATAGGCGGTGCGGTCGGGCATCTGGGCGAACTGCACCAGGATCTTGCCGGGCTGGGCGAAGGCCTCGTGCACGTTCCACAGCGGGCAGGCGCCGCCGAAACGGGCGAAGTGGAAGCGCGTGGCGGAATGGCGCTTGGTGATGTTGCCGGCCATGTCGACCCGCACGAAATAGAAGGGCAGGCCGCGCGCCCCCGGCCGCTGCAGGGTGGACAGCCGGTGGCAGACCTGTTCGAAGCTGGCGGAAAAGCGGCTTTGCAGTTGCTCCACATCGTGGCGCAGGGCGCGGGCCTGCGCGGCGAAGGCGCGGTAGGGCAGGACCAGCGCCCCGGCGAAATAATTGGCAAGCCCGACCCGGCAGATCGACCGGGCATCCTCGCTGGAGAATTTCGCCTGATCCACCAGCTCGTCGATCTGGTCGCCGAATTCCAGCAGCGCGATCTGGTTCGCCATGTGGAAGGCGCGGCTGGAACTGGTCAACAGGGCCGACAGCCGCAGCGTCCCGGTGGTGGCGTCGTAGCTGCGCATGGCGGTTTCGCCCGCCTCGTCGGCGACGATCTTCACCCGCACGTCGTGGCGGCGCTTCAGATAGGCGGCCAGTTCGTTCAGCAGCGATCCGGAATGGATC
Source organism: Azospirillum oryzae (assembly GCF_008364795.1). Lineage (GTDB taxonomy): Bacteria > Pseudomonadota > Alphaproteobacteria > Azospirillales > Azospirillaceae > Azospirillum > Azospirillum oryzae. The sequence continues at coordinate 324,742 of NZ_VTTM01000004.1, forward strand.
TTCTCGGTATCCCACAGCCGCTCCGCCGCCTCGTCCAGCGGGCCGATGTAATTGTTGCAATAGTGGAAATAGTCCCGAACCTCTTCGTACGGAAATTGCGGCCCGGCGAAGCTGTCGCCCTGTTCGCGGTTGGACAGGCTGTCGGCCAGCGACTGCACCCGCTCATGCAGCTTCTGATAGGCCTGATGCAGGCTGAGCACCCGGCGGGCCAGTTCCGGGCTTGAGCCGACCACGCTGCGCAACTCCGCCGCGGTCAGCGGCGCACCGGCGAACAGCGGGTCGGCCAGCGCCTCGCGCAGGTCGGAGACCAGCCGGCTGTCCTCGTCCTCCAGGAAGGCGGAGAGTTCCAGTTCGAAGATGGCGGCGATCCGCATCAGGACCGGCAGGGTCAGCGGGCGCTGGTTGTTCTCCAACTGGTTGAGATAGCTGGGAGAAAGCTCCAGTGTCTTGGCCAGCGACGCCTGGGTCAGGCCGCGCTGTTCGCGCAGGCGGCGCAGCTTGTAGCCAAGGAATAGCTTCTTTTGCATGCGTATAAAATCCCGCCCCGGAGACGGCCTTGGAAACCGGCCGTTCTTCGCAATCTTAGCAAGCGCTAACCCGCGTTTGCAAAGGGCTTCGCAACTTCGCACCTTTTTGCGAAGAGGCTGTTTGAAGCGCTGCGAAGTTTGTGAATAATCCGCGGCGTTCCGGTGAATGATTGCGTCGCTTGCCGCCGGAGCGGGGACCGTCACTGCGACGCCAAGGATTGGAAACGCCCGATGCAAGACATTCTGGCCAAGTTGGAGTCCAAGCGCGCCGCGGCGCGGCTGGGCGGCGGTGAGAAGCGCATCGCCGGCCAGCACGCCAAAGGCAAGCTGACCGCGCGCGAGCGGATCGACCTGTTCCTCGACGAAGGGTCGTTCGAGGAGTTCGACATGTTCGTCGAACATCGCTGCATCGACTTCGGCATGGAAAACCAGAAGGTTCCGGGCGACGGCGTGGTGACCGGCCACGGCACCGTCAACGGCCGCCTCGTCTTCGTCTTCAGCCAGGACTTCACGGTCTTCGGCGGCGCGCTGTCCGAAGCGCATGCCGAGAAGATCTGCAAGATCATGGACCAGGCGCTGAAGGTCGGCGCCCCCGTCATCGGCCTGAACGATTCGGGCGGCGCCCGCATCCAGGAAGGCGTCGCCTCTCTCGGCGGCTATGCCGAGGTGTTCCAGCGCAACGTCGACGCCTCCGGCGTCATCCCGCAGATTTCGCTCATCATGGGGCCGTGCGCCGGTGGCGCGGTGTACTCGCCGGCGATGACCGACTTCATCTTCATGGTGAAGGACAGTTCCTATATGTTCGTCACCGGCCCGGATGTGGTGAAGACCGTCACCCACGAGGTCGTGACCGCCGAAGAGCTGGGCGGCGCCGTCACCCACTCCACCAAGTCGGGCGTGGCCGATCTGGCCTTCGAGAACGATGTCGAGGCGCTGCTGCAGCTGCGCCGCTTCGTCGATTTCCTGCCGTCGTCGAACCGCGAGAAGGCGCCGGTCCGTCCCTGCGCCGATCCGCTGGACCGCGAGGACTTCTCGCTCGACACGCTGGTGCCGGAGAACCCGAACAAGCCCTACGACATGAAGGAGCTGATCCTCAAGATCGTGGACGAGGGCGATTTCTTCGAACTCCAGCCGGAATACGCCAAGAACATCCTCATCGGCTTCGCCCGCATGAACGGCTCCACGGTCGGCATCGTCGCCAACCAGCCGATGGTGCTCGCCGGCTGCCTGGACATCGACAGCTCCAAGAAGGCGGCGCGCTTCGTCCGCTTCTGCGACGCCTTCGAAATCCCGATCCTGACCCTGGTCGACGTCCCCGGCTTCATGCCCGGCACCAGCCAGGAGTATGGCGGCATCATCAAGCACGGCGCCAAGCTGCTGTACGCGTACGCCGAGGCGACCGTGCCGAAGGTGACGGTCATCACCCGCAAGGCGTACGGCGGCGCGTACGACGTGATGTCGTCCAAGCATCTGCGCGGCGACGTCAACTATGCGTGGCCCTCGGCCGAAATCGCGGTGATGGGCGCCAAGGGCGCGGTGGAAATCATCTTCCGCAGCGACATCGGCGACGCCGAGAAGATCGAGGCGCGTACGGAAGAGTACAAGCAGAAGTTCGCCAATCCCTTCGTCGCCGCGTCGCGCGGTTACATCGACGATGTCATCATGCCGCACGGCACCCGCCGCCGCATCACGAAGGCGCTGTCCATGCTGAAGAACAAGCAGCTCCAGAACCCCTGGCGCAAGCACGACAACATTCCGCTGTGAGGGCCGGCAGCATGTTCGAGAAGATCCTCATCGCCAATCGTGGCGAGATCGCCTGCCGCGTCATCCGCACGGCACGCCGCATGGGCATCAAGACCGTCGCGGTCTATTCCGACGCCGACAAGAACGCCCTGCATGTCGAGATGGCCGACGAGGCCGTCCATATCGGCGCCGCCCCGTCCGCCCAGAGCTATCTGCTGGTCGACCGCATCGTCGAGGCCTGCAAGAAGACCGGCGCCCAGGCCGTCCATCCCGGCTACGGCTTCCTGTCCGAGAAGCGCGAGTTCCAGGAGGCGCTGGCAGCCGCCGGCATCGCCTTCATCGGTCCGGACGCCCACGCCATCCAGGCGATGGGCGACAAGATCGAGTCCAAGAAGCTGGCGAAGGCCGCCGGCGTGTCGACCGTCCCCGGCTATCTCGGCGTCATCGCCGACGACAGCGAGGCGGTGACCATTGCCCGCGACATCGGCTATCCGGTGATGATCAAGGCGTCGGCCGGCGGCGGCGGCAAGGGCATGCGCGTGGCCTGGAACGATGAGGAGGCGCGCGAGGGCTTCCGCTCGGCCCAGAACGAGGCCCGTTCCAGCTTCGCCGACGACCGTGTGTTCGTCGAGAAGTACATCCAGCAGCCGCGCCACATCGAAATCCAGGTTCTGGCCGACGGTCAGGGCACCTGCCTGTATCTGGGCGAGCGTGAATGCTCGATCCAGCGCCGCCACCAGAAGGTCATCGAGGAGGCGCCGAGCCCGTTCCTCGACGCCGCCACCCGCAAGGCGATGGGCGAGCAGGCGGTGGCCCTGGCCAACGCGGTGCAGTACAAGTCGGCCGGCACGGTGGAGTTCATCGTCGACGCCGAGCGCAACTTCTACTTCCTGGAGATGAACACCCGTCTTCAGGTCGAACATCCGGTCACCGAGCTGATCACCGGCCTCGACCTCGTCGAGCAGATGATCCGCGTCGCCTACGGCGAGAAGCTGACGATCAAGCAGGACGACGTGAAGCTGACCGGCTGGGCCGTCGAGGCGCGCGTCTATGCCGAGGATCCCTTCCGCAACTTCCTGCCCTCCACCGGCCGCCTGACCCATTACCAGCCGCCGGCCGCCGACCCGCATGTCCGCGTCGACACCGGCGTGTTCGAGGGCGGCGAGATCTCGATGTATTACGATCCGATGATCGCCAAGCTCTGCACCTGGGGATCGACGCGCGACGCGGCGATCGCCGGCATGCGCGAGGCGCTGGACCAGTATTACATCCGTGGCGTCAGCCACAACATCCCGTTCCTTGCCTCGCTGATGGCGAACCAGCGCTTCGTCGACGGGCGGCTGACCACCAACTTCATCGCCGAGGAATATCCGAACGGCTTCCACGCCTCCGACCTGCCGCCGGAAGACCCGGCCGTGCTGATCGCGGTGGCGGCGGTGATCCATCGCAGCCTGAACGACCGCGACATCCAGATCTCCGGCAGGATGCCCGGCAGCAAGGTGACGGTGCGCGACGACTGGGTGGTGGTGCTGGACGGCACCCAGCATCCGGTGCACCTGCACCCGGCCGACGGCAGCCCGCAGCGCATCGGCTACACCGTCGACATCGACGGCAAGCACCACACGGTGTGGAGCGATTGGCGGATCGGCGAGCCGCTGTTCCGCGGCACGGTCAACGGCCAGCATGTCTGCGTGCAGATCGACCGCGTCGGCGTCGGCTATCGCCTGCACCACAGCGGATCGCAGGCCATCGTCAAGGTTCTGACCCCGAAGGCGGCCAAGCTGGACGCGCTGATGCCGGTCAAGGCGCCGCCGGACATGTCGAAGTTCCTGCTGTCGCCGATGCCGGGCCTGCTGGTGTCCCTGGCGGTGTCGGAAGGCCAGGAGGTCAAGGCCGGCGAAGTGCTGGCCGTGGTCGAGGCCATGAAGATGGAAAACATCCTGCGTGCCGCGCAGGACGGAACGGTCGCGAAAATCCACGCAGCCCCGGGCAGCAGCCTGGCGGTCGATCAGAAGATCGTGGAATTCGCGTAACCGTATAATAAGAAGAACAGTACCGAGAGGAAGCGTACCCCCTTGCCCCTCTTCCAATGGTTCATGGGACCGTTGGAAGGGGGTGCATCCGGAGGAAACGCACTGATACCCTACCAGCGCCATAAGAAGCCATCAGGAGGCGTCGATGACCGAGTTCCCGAAGAAGACCCTTGCCGATTGGGACAAGCTGGCCGCCAAGGATCTCGGCGCCGACGGTGACCTTTCCAAGCTGGTTTGGAAGACCCCGGAAGGTCTGGACGTCAAGGCGCTCTACACCGCCGCCGATCTGGAAGGGATGGAGCTGGACACGCTGCCCGGCTTCCCGCCCTTCACCCGCGGCCCGCGCGCCACGATGTACGCGGTGAAGCCCTGGACCATCCGGCAATATGCCGGCTTCTCCACCGCTGAGGAGTCGAACGCCTTCTACAAGGCCAACCTCAAGGCCGGCCAGATGGGCCTGTCGGTGGCCTTCGACCTTGCCACCCACCGCGGCTATGACAGCGACCATCCCCGCGTCGTCGGCGATGTCGGCAAGGCCGGCGTGGCGATCGACAGCGTCGAGGACATGAAGGTTCTCTTCGCCGACATCCCGCTCGACAAGATGTCGGTGTCGATGACCATGAACGGCGCGGTGTTGCCGATCCTGGCCGGCTACATCGTCGCGGCGGAGGAGCAGGGCGTTTCCCAGGACAAGCTGAGCGGGACCATCCAGAACGACATCCTCAAGGAGTTCATGGTCCGCAACACCTACATCTACCCGCCCGAACCCTCGATGCGGATCATCGCCGACATCATCGAGTACACCTCCCAGCACATGCCGAAGTTCAACTCGATCTCGATCTCCGGCTATCACATGCAGGAGGCCGGGGCGACGGCGGTGCAGGAGCTGGCCTTCACCATCGCCGACGGCCTCGAATATGTCCGCGCGGCGATGTCCAAGGGGCTGCCGGTCGACAAGTTCGCGCCGCGCCTGTCCTTTTTCTTCTCCATCGGCATGAATTTCTTCATGGAGATCGCCAAGCTGCGCGCCGCGCGCCTGCTGTGGTCGTCCCTGATGCAGGAGAAGTTCCAGCCGAAGGACGCCCGCTCCCTGGCTCTGCGCACCCACTGCCAGACCTCAGGCGTCTCGCTGACCGAGCAGGACCCCTACAACAACGTCATCCGCACCACCATCGAGGCGATGGCCGCGGTGCTGGGCGGCACCCAGTCGCTGCACACCAACGCCTTCGACGAGGCGCTGGGCCTGCCAACCAAATTCTCCGCCCGCATCGCCCGCAACACCCAGCTGATCATCGCCGAGGAAGCCGGCGTGACCAAGGTGGTCGATCCGCTCGGCGGCTCCTACTACATCGAGCATCTGACCAACAGCCTCGCCAATGCCGCGCTGGAGCTGATCGGCCGCGTCGAGGAGATGGGCGGCATGACCAAGGCGGTCGAGAGCGGCATGCCCAAGCTGCTGATCGAGGAGGCCGCCGCCCGCCGTCAGGCCGCCATCGACCGCGGCGAGGAGGTGATCGTCGGCGTCAACAAGTACCGTCCGGAGAACCCCGAGGGGGTGGACGTGCTGGACATCGACAACACCGCCGTCCGCGAGGCGCAGATCGCCCGACTGAAGCAGATTCGCGCCAGCCGCGACGAGGCCAAGTGCCAGGAGGCGTTGGCAGCATTGACCAAGGCCGCCACCGAGAAGACCGGCAACCTGCTGGCCCTGTCGGTCGAGGCCACCCGCGCCCGCGCCACCGTCGGCGAGATCTCCGATGCGCTGGAGAAGGCCTTCACCCGCCATGTCGCCGTCATCCGCTCGGTGTCCGGCGTCTACGGCTCGGCCTATGAGGGCGACGAGGGCTTCAGGAAGATCCAGGAGGAGGTGGCGTCCTTCGCCGCCGAGGAAGGCCGCCGGCCGCGCATCCTGGTGGTGAAGATGGGCCAGGACGGCCACGACCGCGGCGCCAAGGTGATCGCCACCAGCTTCGCCGACATCGGCTTCGACGTCGACATCGGCCCGCTGTTCCAGACCCCGGACGAGGCGGCGCGGCAGGCGGTGGAGAACGACGTGCACGTCATCGGCGTGTCGTCCCAGGCCGCCGGCCACAAGACGCTGGTGCCGCAGTTGATCGAGGAACTGCGCCGCCAAGGCGCCGGCGACATCCTGGTGGTGTGCGGCGGCGTGATCCCGCCGCAGGATTACGACTTCCTCTACAAGGCGGGTGCGGCGGCGATCTACGGGCCGGGCACCAACATCCCGAAGGCGGCGTCGGACATCCTGGGCATCCTGCGCAAGCAGAAGACGGCGGCTTGACGCTGTCTTTCCAGTAACCTAAGCCCTCTCCCGTCCCGGGAGAGGGAGGGGACCCGCCGCAGGCGGGGAGGGTGAGGGGTGGTGCAAGGAACCATGCGCTTCTGGTTTCTTGGATCACCCCTCACCCGGCGCTTCGCGCCAACCTCTCCCGGGACGGGAGAGGGGATTGATGACCGTCACCGCCGAAACCGACCTCTACGTGCCCGTCAAATCCTTCCTCGAAGCCCAGGGCTACGACGTGAAGGCGGAGATCCATGGCTGCGATCTCGTCGCCACGCGCGGTGCCGAGCCGCCGGTGATCGTCGAACTGAAAAAGCGCTTCACACTCGACCTCGTGCTGCAGGGGGTGGACCGGCTGGCGATCAGCGACAGCGTCTATCTCGCCGTGCCGCAGCCGGGGCGCAAGGCCACCGGGCCGTCTCCCCTCGACGGCGACGTGAAGAAGCTCTGCCGGCGACTGGGGCTCGGCCTGCTGATGGTCGATCCGGGGCTGGCGGAGGAGCGGCGCGTCACCGTGCTGCTCGATCCCGTCCCCTATACCCCGCGCAAGGACAAGAAGCGCACCACACGCCTGCTGGGCGAGCATGCCCGCCGGGTCGGCGATCCCAACCGGGGTGGCTCCACCCGCGTCGCCATCGTCACCGCCTACCGTCAGGATGCGTTGCGCATCGCCCGCCTGCTGCGCGGCGGGCCGCTGACCGTCGCGGCCCTGCGCAACGCGGGGGCGCCGAAGGATGTCGGGCCGATGCTGCTGCGCAACGTCTATGGCTGGTTCGAGCGGGTGGGGCGTGGCACCTACGCGCTGACCCCGGCGGGCGTGCAGGGGGTGGAGGCGTTCGCCCACGCCCTGGCGGAGGCGTGACACCCCGCGCCGCCAAGCCTATGATCTTCGCCGTCAATCCATGAATGCAAATGGCTGGAGCCCGCTTTGTCGGACTACATCAGCAATCTCGTCGTCTTTTTCGTCGTCGTCGATCCGCCGGGGCTGGTGCCGCTGTTCATCGCGCTGACCCGCGGCTTCGACGAGCGGCACAAACGGATCATCGCGCTGCGCGGCACCGCCATCGCCTTCGTGGTGCTGGTCTTCTTCGCCTATTTCGGCAAGGTGGTGCTGCAGACCCTGTCGATCGAGATGCCGGCCTTCCGTATCGCCGGCGGGGCGCTGCTGTTCTGGATCGCTTTCGAGATGCTGTTCGGCAAGCGCTCCGAACGCAAGGAGCGCGACACCGGCGAGGCGATGACCGACGAGGACGCGCACGATGTCGCCGTCTTCCCGCTGGCGGTGCCGCTGATCGCCGGGCCGGGCGCCATCACCTCCATCCTGCTGCTGATGGACCGCGTCGGCACCACGGCGGCGGGTCAGGTCAGCGTGCTGGGGGCGGCGGCGACGGTGATCGGCGGGGTGACGCTGATCCTGCTGGGGGCCGACCGGGTCGGGCGGCTGCTCGGCCGCACGGTGATCCACACGGTCAGCCGGGTGCTCGGCATCGTGTTGGCGGCCCTGGCAGCGCAGACGGTGATTTCCGGCATCACGGCGGTCTATCCACCCCACTGACCGCCGGGCGGTGTCGCCGCCTCCTCCGGAGCAACGAGGCTAAACGACCGCTCTGCATTTTTCACTCGGCCGGACGTTCACCTCGCGCCATGGCTATGCTCCCGCTCGGGTAAGCCGGAAATCGCGGGAGCCGAGAGCGCGGCCGTCCTGCGCCAGCAGCCGCAATTTGGCGAGTGGCTGTCCGCTTGGTTTGTCGACCATCGCGATGTCGAGTTCACCGGGCTCGAAGCAGTGTTCCTCACCCCACTGCCAGAGTGCAATGAGGATGATATGGAGTTGCTCCCCCTTCGGGGTGAGCACGTAAAGATGACTGAGCGCGGAATCCGGGTCCGGCTCGATGACGAATATTCCATTTTCGACCAGCTTCTTGAGGCGGCTTGAAAGGATGTTTTTCGCAAGCCCCAAGCTCTTCTGGAACTCGCTGAATCGCTGCTTTCCTCCGAATGCTTCGCGCACGATCAGCAGCGACCACCAATCGCCGATGACCTGAAGGGCGCGGGCGATCCCGCAGTTTGCCTGCCCCAGGTCCTTGCGCTTTCCCTTCATTCGCTTCTCCGTTCGCCGCGATCAATAGGGTTGCAAAATTAAACCATTTCGGTCAGATGTCGATAGGTTGCAAAGTTAAACCATTCGGCGTGGATGCCGGTGTCAGAAACGGAGGTATGAGATGAGCGACTTGTTGGAACTTGCTGTTTCAGCGCATGGCGGTTGGGAGCGCTGGCAGAGGCTCAGGACGGTGAGCGCGCATGTCTCGGTCGGCGGGGGCGTCTGGCCCCTCAAGGGCTGGCCGGACGTGTTCAAGGACGCTCAGGTCTCGATCGACCCTCACAGGCAGCACACCGAATATTCGCCCTTCGTCCAGGCTGGTCGGCACACGCTATTCGACGCCGGGCGCACGGCGGTCGTGACCGATGGCGGGGAAGTCGTCGAGCAGCGTGAGGAAGCGAGGAAGGCGTTCGCAGGCCATACCCTGACGACGCCGTGGGATGCCCAGCATCTGATCTACTTCACCGGCTACGCCATGTGGACCTACCTGACCACGCCCTTTCTCTTCAAGCTCCCAGGGGTCGAGAGCCAGGAAGTCGAACCGTGGGTGACGGAAGAGGGAGAGACGTGGCGCCGTCTGAAGGTGACGTTCCCGTCGTGCATCGAGACGCATTCGACCGAGCAGACCTTCTATTTCGATTCCTCGGGGATTCTCCAGCGTCATGACTACAGCGCGGATGTCCTGGGCGGGACGTCGAGCGCCAATTATGCGACGGAACACGAGACGTTCGGCGGTTTCGTCTTCCCGACCAAGCGGCGCGTATATGCGATCGGCGAGAACAACCTGCCCCTGCGTGAGCGCGTGGCGGTTGCCATCGACTTCCTCGCCATTGACGTGGCGTGACAGCGGATCTGTCGATGGCCTGATCAGCTCCCTTTTCACCTTTGAAGCTCGGCGCTGGGTTCGACGGTGTCGAGCTTTACGGGGCGAACGGCTACCTCATCGACCAGTTCCTGCAGGCGAACACGAATCGATGGGCGGATCGCTATGGCGGCTCCATAATCCCATGTGCTGTCGGGTTTAAGCCTGAAAGACTAGTCCCCCTTTCCGCGGCAATCGCCCATCCTACATCGCCTCCTGCCACAGCTGCGCCGGCCATTCTCCCGGCGGAAGCGCATCATCGCGCCCAAACAAAAGAGGCGGCGGCCATGGAACTCGATCCACTGATCCTGTCGCGAATCCAGTTCGCGTTCACGATCTCCTTCCACATCCTGTTTCCCAGCTTTACCGTGGGACTTGCCTGCTGGATCGCGCTGTTGGAAGCGCTGTGGGTGGGCACCGGCAAGGGCATCTACCGCAGCCTGTCGGAGTTCTGGACGCGGATCTTCGCGCTGTCCTTCGGCCTGGGCGTGGTGTCGGGCATCGTCATGTCCTATCAGTTCGGCACCAACTGGAGCCGCTGGTCCGACACGGTGGGCAATGTGCTAGGTCCGCTGATCCAGTACGAGGTGGTGACCGCCTTCTTCCTGGAGGCCGCCTTTCTCGGCATCCTGCTGTTCGGGCGCGACCGGGTGCCGCGCGGCATCCACCTGATGGCGGCCTGTCTGGTGGCGCTGGGCACGCTGCTGTCGTCCTTCTGGATCCTGTCGGCCAACAGCTGGATGCACACTCCGGCCGGCTTCGAGATCCGGGACGGCCGGTACTTCGTCACCGACTGGTGGCAGGTGGTGTTCAACCCGTCCTTCCCCTATCGCCTGGCCCACATGGTGACGGCGATGTTCCTGACCACCAGCTTCGTCGTCGCCGGCATCAGCGCCTTCTACCTGCTGAAACGCCGGCATCTCGACCATGCGAAGCTGGGGCTCGGCATGGCGCTCGGCCTCATCACCGTTCTGGCGCCCCTGCAGATTTTCCTCGGCGACGAGCATGGGCTGAACACGCTGGAATACCAGCCGGCCAAGATCGCTGCGATGGAAGGCAATTGGGAGGGCGGCCCGCGTGCTCCGCTGGTGCTGTTCGCCATCCCCGACGTGAAGGCGGAGACCAATCATCTGGAGATCGGCATCCCGGCCCTGTCCAGCCTGATCCTGACCCATGACTTCAACGGCACGGTCCCCGGCCTGAAGCAGTTCCCGGCCGACGAGCGGCCCGATCCGCGCATCATCTTCTGGACCTTCCGCCTGATGGTCGGCATCGGCCTGTTGATGCTGACGGTGGCGGCGGTGCATCTGGTGCTGCGCTTCCGCGGCCGGCTTTTCACCAGCGACTGGTTCCTGCGCGTGCTGGTCGGCTGCATGCCCATCGGCTTCGTCGCCATCCTGGCCGGCTGGTTCACCACCGAGATCGGGCGTCAGCCCTGGGCCGTCTATGGCCATCTGCGCACGGCCGATGCGGTGACGCCGTCGTTGACGACGGAGGCGGCGCTGATTTCGCTGCTGTCCTTTGTCGTCGCCTACACCATCATCTATGGCGCCGGCACCTATTACCTGATCCGCCTGCTGCGCACCGGCCCGACGCACATTCACGATGCCCCCCAACCGCCGGAGGCGCAGAGCCCGAAACGGCCGCTGTCGGCCACCGACCAGTCCCTCGAAGCGGCGGAGTAAGCCCGATGCAGGAAATTGCGGAAGGAAGCCTGCTGACCCTGATCTGGGTCGGGATCGTCGGCTTCGCGGTGTTCATGTATGTGCTGATGGACGGCTTCGACCTCGGCATCGGCATCCTCTACCCCTTCGCCCCGACGGAGGAGGACCGCGACACCATGATGAACACGGTGGCGCCGGTCTGGGACTTCAACGAGACTTGGCTGGTTCTGGGCGGCGCCGGGCTGTTCGCGGCCTTTCCCATCGCCTATGCCGTGGTCCTGCCGGCGATGTATCTGCCGCTGCTGGTCATGCTGATCGCCCTGATCTTCCGCGGCGTCGCCTTCGAATTCCGGTTCAAGGCGAGGGCGGGGCGGCATTGGTGGAACCGCTCCTTCTTTCTCGGCTCGCTGCTGGCGACCTTCGCGCAGGGCGTCGTGCTGGGGTCGTTCATCCAGGGGATTCCGGTCTACGGGCGGCAGTTCGTCGGCGGCATGCTGCACTGGCTGTCGCCCTTCAGCCTGTTCTGCGGGGCGGCGCTGGTGGTGGGCTATGCGCTCTTGGGGGCGACATGGCTGATCTGGCGGACCATCGGGCCGTTGCAGGATTGGTGCTTCCGCGTGGCGCGGCGGCTGATGCTGGTGGTGCTGGCCGGCGTCGCGGTGGTCAGCCTGTGGACGCCCTTCCTGCTGCCGCAGATCGCCGAGCGCTGGTTCTCCATGCCCAACCTGATCTTCCTGTCGCCGGTGCCCATGGTCACGGTGGTGCTGGCCATCGCCCTGTGGCGGGCCATCGACAGAAGCCGGGATGTGGCGCCCTTCGTGCTGTCGATGGCGCTGTTCGGCCTGTCCTATCTCGGCCTCGCCATCAGCCTGTGGCCGCACCTGATCCCGCCGGGCGTCACCGTGTGGGAGGCCGCCGCCCCGCCGGAGACGCAGGTGTTCCTGCTGGTCGGCATGGCCTTCCTGATCCCGGCGATCCTGGGCTACACCGCCTATTCCTACTGGATCTTCCGCGGAAAGGTGACAGGCGCCTTCGGTTACCATTGAGCGGACGGGGCGCCCCGGCCTAAAAGGGGCTCCGTCGTCAGGGAGGAGGGTTCGGCCATGGACATCGACATCAGCTTTGCGGAGGCCGTGCTGCGCCGTGGCGCCGCCCTGCTGGAAGCGGAAGCAGAAGCCGCGGGCACCGATCCCTTCGCCGTGCTGGCCCGTCTGATGGCCGCCGCCGCGGCGACCGACGCCCCGCTGGTGGTGCTGAGCGAGGGCGGCAGCCACCCCGCCCTGTTCGACGAGGCGAACCGCCGGGCGGCGGAGCCGCTGACCGCCCGCATCGCCAGCCTCGCCGCCACCCGCCAGGGCGAACGCGCCGCCATGTACGAGTTCGACGGCAGCGGCCCGCTGACCGGCAACCGCATCGTCGCCGCCCTGCTGCGGCCGGAGGAGCGGTCCGACCTGCTGCATGTCTACATCGCCGTCGGCCGCCTGCGCGGCGGAGAGGCGCAGATCACCGTGCCGCCCGCCCTGCTGCGCTTCGACGCCGCGGCGCTGGGGCAGACGCTGGGGCTGTTGGGCGACGCCGTATCGCGCAGCGCGAACGCCGCCACCGCGGCGCTGGCCCATGCCGCCGCCATCCTGCCGATGGAGGGCCATGAGGAAGGCGGCATGCCGGCGGCCCTGCTGGACCTCTACTGGCATGCGCTGACCCTGGCGTCGGTGCGCGCCGCTGGTGGACTGGCGACGATGATGCCGGAAGGAAGTGCTTGAGTGGGGCTTAACAGGCTCCCGCTTTTGCAAATCGTTTGAAACTCTTTCCCCTGCTGCCGATCTGGTGACAGAGTCGACGTCGGTGAAATACTGCGTCACATCGTCACCAGTTCAACGGGAGCAGCCATGCGCCAGCGCCTCCGCTTCTATCTCGGCGACGAGCTTCGGGAGATCGACGCGGTCGATCCGACCCTGACGGTGCTCGACTGGCTGCGGCTGTCGGAACGGCGGGTCGGCACCAAGGAAGGCTGTGCGGAGGGCGATTGCGGCGCCTGCACCGTGGTGGTCGGGCGGCTGGACGGCGATACCCTGCGGTATGAGGCGGTGAACGCCTGCATCCGCTTCCTCGCCACGCTGGACGGCTGCCGGCTGCTGACGGTGGAGCATCTGAAGGGGCCGGACGGCGCGCTGCATCCGGTGCAGCAGGCGATGGTCGATTGCCACGGCTCGCAATGCGGATTCTGCACGCCGGGCTTCGTCATGTCGCTGCTGGCGCTCTACCTGAACGAGGAGCGGCCGGACGGCCAGCGGATCGACGACGCGCTGGCCGGCAACCTGTGCCGCTGCACCGGCTATGAACCCATCGTCCGCGCCGCCCATGCCATGTACGGCATCGGCGACCGCCAGAACGACCGCTTCGCCGACCGCGCCGCCATGGCGGAAAAGCTGAAGGCCTTGCGCGACGAGGAAATCCTCAGCGTCGGGGCCGGCGGGCGGCGGTTCCTGGCGCCGGCCACGGTGCCGCAACTGGCGCAGCTCCTGCTCGACAACCCCGGCGCCACCATTGTGGCGGGGGCGACCGATGTCGGGCTTTGGGTGACCAAGTTCCAGCGCGTGCTGGCGACGGTGATCTACACCGGCCGGGTCCGCGCCCTGCGGCGGATCGAGGATCGCGGCGATGCGCTGGTGATCGGCGCCGGCGTCACCTACAGCGACGCGGCGGAGCGGATCGCCGCGCTCTATCCCGATTTCGGCGAGCTGATCCGCCGCATCGGGGCGGAGCAGGTGCGCAACATGGGCACCATCGGCGGCAACATCGCCAACGGCTCCCCCATCGGCGACACGCCGCCGGCGCTGATCGCCTGCGGCGCCACCCTGCGGCTGCGGCGCGGCTTTGAGACGCGCGAACTGCCGCTGGAGGATTTCTTCATCGAATACGGCAAGCAGGACCGCCGCGAAGGAGAGTTCGTAGAGGCGGTGATCCTGCCCAAGCCGGCGGCGGGGGTGCGCTTCAGTGCCTACAAGATCGCCAAGCGCTTCGATCAGGACATCTCCGCCGTCTGCGGCGCCTTCCGCCTGACGCTCGACGGCGAGGGGCGGGTGGCCGACATCCGCATCGCCTTCGGCGGCATGGCCGGCACGCCGAAACGCGCCGGTGGGGCGGAAGCGGTGCTGCTGGGCCGCCACTGGACCGAGGACAGCGTGCGCCAAGGGATGGAGGCGCTGGCGGACGATTACGCGCCGTTGTCGGACTGGCGGGCCAGCGCGGCCTATCGCTCCACAGTGGCAGCGAATTTGCTGATGAAGCTGTATGTCGAGACCAGCGACCCGGCGGCGGAGACCCGTCTGGTCGGCGACCGGAGGCTTGCACATGCCTGATTCCATGGCGCCCGACGTCACGACCCCCATCGCACCGATCGTCGCTCCGGCGCGCATCCAGGGCGCCGTCCATGATCCGCGCCGGCACGAAAGCGCGCACAAGCATGTCAGCGGCGAGGCGGTCTATGTCGACGACATCGCCGAGCCGGCCGGGTTGCTGCATGTCTATCTGGGTCTCAGCGGCCGGGCGCATGCGCGCATCCGCTCCATCGACCTGTCTCCGGTCAGGCAGGCCCCCGGCGTGGTGGCGGTCTTCACCGCCGAGGATGTGCCGGGGGTGAACGACATCGGCTGCATGAGCAAGCATGACGAGCCGCTGTTCGCCTCCACCCTGGTCGAGCATGTCGGCCAGCCGATCTTCGCCGTCGCCGCCGAAACCCGCGACCAGGCCCGCCGCGCCGCCAGGCTGGCGGTGGTCGAGTATGAGGATCTGCCCGCCGTCCTGACCATCGCCGCCGCCCGCGACGGCGAGCGGACGCTGGTCACCGCGCCGATGACGCTGCGGGTGGGCGACGCCGACGCGGCGCTGGCCGAGGCGCCGCACCGGGTGGAGGGCAGGCTCGCCATCGGCGGGCAGGAGCATTTCTACCTGGAAAGCCAGATCGCCATGGCGGTGCCGGGCGAAGATGGCGAGGTGCTGATCCACGTCTCCACCCAGCACCCGACGGAGGTGCAGCACATCGTCGCCCATGTGCTGGACCTGCCCAGCGCCGCGGTGACGGTGGAGGTGCGGCGGATGGGCGGCGGCTTCGGCGGGAAGGAGACGCAGTCCAACCTGTTCGCCGCCTGCACCGCGCTGGTCGCCAAACGCACCGGCCGCGCCGCCAAGCTGCGCCCCGACCGTGACGACGATTTCCAGATCACCGGCAAGCGCCATGATTTCGAGATCGACTATCGCGTCGGCTTCGACGACAGCGGGCTGATCCAGGGCGTGGACATGCTGTTCGCGGCCCGCGCCGGCTATGCCGCCGACCTGTCCGGCCCGGTGACCGACCGTGCGCTGTTCCATGCCGACAACGGCTATTTCTATCCGGCCGCACGGCTGGAATCCTTGCCGCTGAAGACCAACACGGTGTCCAACACCGCCTTCCGCGGCTTTGGCGGCCCGCAGGGCATGGTCGCGGCGGAGCGGGTGATCGACGAGATCGCCTTCGCGCTGGGCAAGGACCCGCTGGAGATCCGCAAGCGGAACTTCTACGGCACCGATCCCGAGAGGGACGGCCGCAGCCTGACGCCCTATCACCAGACCGTCACCGACAACATCCTGCCGGAGCTGGTGACGCAGTTGGAGGAAACCAGCGGCTATTGGACGCGGCGCAAGGAGATCAGCGCCTTCAACGCCAACAGCCGTATCCTGCGCAAGGGGCTGGCGCTGACGCCGGTGAAGTTCGGCATTTCCTTCACTGCCACCCACTACAATCAGGCCGGCGCGCTCGTTCACGTCTACACCGACGGCAGCATCCAGCTGAACCATGGCGGGACCGAGATGGGGCAGGGGCTCTACACCAAGGTCGCCCAGGTGGTGGCGGAGGAGTTCCAGGTCGACATCGCCACCATCCGCCCGACCGCCACCAACACCGGCAAGGTGCCCAACACTTCGGCCACCGCGGCGTCGTCCGGCACCGACCTGAACGGCAAGGCGGCGCAGGCGGCGGCCCGAACCATCAGGGAGCGGCTGGTCGCCTTCGCGGCGGAAAATTGGGGCGTGGCGCCCGAGGCGGTGCGGTTCGAGCGCAACCGGGTACTGGTCGGCGACCGCGACATGAGCTTCGCCGATCTGGTGCGCGCCGCCTATATGGCGCGGGTGCAGCTGTCGGCCACCGGCTTCTACAAGACGCCGAAGATCCATTGGGACCGCGCGGCCGGGCGCGGCACGCCCTTCTATTACTTCGCTTATGGCGCTGCCTGCGCCGAGGTGACGGTGGACACGCTGACCGGCGAGTATGTCGTCGACCGGGTGGACATCCTGCACGACTGCGGCCGCTCGCTGAACCCGGCCATCGACAAGGGCCAGATCGAGGGCGGCTTCGTCCAGGGCATGGGCTGGCTGACCATGGAGGAGCTGTGGTGGGACGCGCAGGGCCGCCTGCGCACCCACGCGCCCAGCACCTACAAGATCCCGGCCTGTTCGGATCGTCCGCGCATCTTCAACGTGGCGCTTCTGGAAAACGCGCCGAACCGCGAGGACACCATCTTCCGCTCCAAGGCGGTGGGCGAGCCGCCCTTCATGCTGGGCATGTCGGTGCTCCACGCCCTGTCCGACGCGGTGGCGAGCGTGGCCGGGCATCGGGTCTGCCCAAGGCTCGACGCGCCGGCCACGCCGGAGCGGGTGCTGGGCTGCATCGCGGCGTTGCGGGAGCGGGTGGCCATTTCCCCCCACCCCAGCCCTCCCCCGTCCAGCGGGGGAGGGCTGGGGTGGGGGCAAGTCGAACCCCAACAATGACCACCCTCTCCACCACCCTCTCCACTTGGCTGTCCCAGGGCGCCCCCGCCATCCTCGTCACCGTCGCCGAGGCGCGCGGCTCCACCCCGCGGGAGGAAGGGGCCGGCATGCTGGTGGGGCGGCAGGCTTGCGCCGGCACCGTTGGCGGCGGCCGGCTGGAATGGACCGCCATCGCCACTGCGCGCCGGATGCTGGAGGATGGCAGTGCGGCCGAAGCGCTCGATCTGCCGCTGGGGCCGGCGACCGGCCAGTGCTGCGGCGGGCATGTCGTGCTGCGCCTGGAACGGGCCGATGCCGGGACCCTCGCCGCGTTGCAGGAGCGGGAGCGCCGGGAACTGACGGCGCGTCCCACCCTGCTTCTGTTCGGCGCCGGCCATGTCGGCCGTGCGATGGCGGCGGCCTTCGCCCCGCTGCCGCTGCGCCTGCTGTGGATCGACGGGCGGGCGCAGGAGTTCCCCGAGACCATTCCGGCCGGGGTGGAGCGCATCCTGACCGACAGCCCGCTCGACCCGCTGGCGAGCGCGCCGGCCGGGGCCGGCTATCTGGTGCTGACCCACAGCCACGCGCTGGATTTCGAGATTGCCGAGGCGGCCTTGCGCCGGGGCGATGCGGCCTATGTCGGCATGATCGGCTCGGCGACCAAGCGGGCGAAGTTCGAGCGCTGGTTCCGGGCGCGGGGGAGGGAGGCGGGTGCGCTCGAAGGGCTGGCCTGCCCGATCGGTGCCGCGCTGACCGGTGACAAACGGCCGGAGGTGATCGCGGCGCTGGCGGCGGCGGAGTTGCTGATGGCGTTCGCGCGTCCTCTCACCCCATCGCCTCCGCCCCCGACACCAGCTCGATCAGTTCATTCGTGACCTGTTCCTGGCGCAGGTGGCGCGCCGTCGCGGTCAGTTCGTCGAGCGTGGCTTCGATGTTGTGGCGGGCGGTCATCATGGTGGTGAGGCGGGCGGCATTCTCCGCGGCGAAGCTTTCCATCGCGGCGTCGGCCAACAGGGCGAAGACATACTCGTCCACCAGCCGGGCGATCAACTCGCGCGGCGGCATGTTGATCAGCGGCGGCACCGTCCGGGCACCGTCCCGCGGCAGGCCGAGCGGCAACAGCGGCCGGCGCACCAGTTCCGGAGGCGCACCCGCGTTGGTGCGGCCATAGAGCAGTTCCACCCGCCCCAGCCGCCCGTCCGCCGCCGCGCGATAGAGCGCGTCGGCGATGCGCCGGGCGGTGGCGGTGACGGCGTCGGTGTTGGTAGCCATCGCCGTGCACCAGGCGGGCGAACGGCCGCGTTCCTCCAGCAGGGCGGCGCCGCGCTGGCCGACGACCCACAACGCACAGCCGGGCGGGGCGGTCAGCGCCATCTCGACCAGCCGTTCGGCGAAGGCGCCGACGAAGCCATGTTCCGGCGCGAACAGCACGAGCGCGGAATGGCCGTGCCCATTCACCGGCCACTGCGTCGGGGCATCTTCCAGCAGCGTGGCCGCCTGGGCCAGGGCCCCGGCGATCACCTCGGCATAGGCGCGGGTGCCGGCCAGCGTGCCGAGCGCCTGCTGCAGCCGCATCGCGGCCAGCGAGCGCATGACGTCGGTCACCGCCCCCAAATCCTGCACGCTGGCCTTCCGCGCCTCGACCTCCGTCAACCGCTCGGTCATGACGTCTCTCCGCCAAGGCCCGCGGCCGCCTGGGCGATCAGGTCGCGCAATGCGGTCTTGGTGGGGTCGTCAAGCTTCTCGCCGATCTTCGGCGGGCGGGCATCGATCAGGGCGGCGAGTGCCGCCTGGAAGCGCGGGATCGCCTGCAGGGCCAAGCCGTCCAGCGTGCCGTCGGCCAGCGCCAGCAACTGCGCCGTCTGGACCGCCAGCGGGCGGGGCGACAGGTGGCGCTGAGCCAGCAGGGCCCGCATGCGCTGGCCGTGCGCCACCGCCTTGCGCGTCCGCTCGTCCACCAACCCGCCGAAGCGGGTGAAGACTTCCAGTTCCAGGAACTGGGCATAGTCGAGCCGCAGCGGTTCGGCGAGACTGCGCAGCACCGGCGGCTGCGCCTTGCCGCCGACGCGCGACACGCTGCGGCCGATGTCCACCGCCGGCTTCTGCCCCTCGTAGAACAGCTTGGCGTCGAGGCAGACCTGCCCGTCGGTGATGGAGATCAGGTTGGTCGGGATGTAGGCCGACAGGTTGCCGCTCTGGGTTTCGGCGATGGGCAAGGCGGTCAGCGAGCCGCCGCCCTTGGCGGCCGTCAGCTTGGCCGCGCGTTCCAGCAGGCGGCTGTGCAGGTAGAAGACATCACCCGGATAGGCCTCCCGTCCCGGCGGGCGGCGCAGCAGGAGTGAGATCTGGCGGTGGACCGCCGCATGCTTGGTCAGATCGTCGACGATGACCAAGGCGTGACGGCCGCTGTCGCGGAAATATTCGGCCATGGTGAAGCCGGCATAGGGCGCCAGCCATTGCAGGCCGGGGGCGGAATCGGCGGCGGCGATGACGAACAGGGTGCGCGCCGCCGCACCGCCCTGGCGCACGGCCTCGATCGCCGCGCGCACGCCGGACGCCTTCTGCCCGACGGCGACATAGACGCAGAACACGTCGCCGTCGGTCTGGTTGAGGATGGCGTCCACCGCGATGGCCGTCTTGCCGGTGGCACGGTCGCCGATCAGCAACTCGCGCTGGCCACGGCCGAGCGGGAACATGGCGTCGATGACCACGGTGCCGGTCAACAGCGGTTCGCACACCGCCGCGCGCTCCGCGATGGTCGGGGCGGGACGCTCCACCGGTTCCCACCCTTCGGCCTCCACCGGCGGGCCGTCATCCAGCGGGTTGCCCAGCGGGTCGACCACCCGCCCCATCAGCTTGTCGCCGACCGGCACGCGCAGCACCGTTCCGGTGCCGTGTACGGTGCCGCCGGCTGAAACCTTCGTGGCATCGCCGAGCAGGACGCAGCCGATCTGCTCGTCGAGATCCATGGCCAGCCCGGCGACGCCGCCGGGGAACAGCAGAAGCTCGTCCACCCGGACATCGGGCAGGCCGGAGACATGGGCGATGCCGTCGCCGACCGACTCCACCCGTCCGACCGATTCCAGCCGCGCAGCCGTCTCCAACCCGTCCAGCCGGCGCAGCGCGCCCGGCATCCAGGCGTCGAGCGCGTCCTCAAGCGAGGGCGTCGGCAGCGCTTCTTGCGGAGTCATGGCGGGTCATCTCCTCCTTCGCCTCGGCCAGCGTCTGCTTCCAGCTGCGGCGGACGACGCTGTGGGCAAAATGCAGTTCCACCCCGGCGATCAGCGACGGGTCCTCGACCAACTCCAGCGCCACCGGCCGGCCGAGTGCCGCCGCCAGCCGGTCACGCGCCAGGGCGGAGTCCTCCGCCGACAGTAGGGACGCCGCGGAAAGGCGCACCGGCACCGGGTCGATCCCGTCGGCGAGTGCATGGCGCTGGGAATCACTCAATGACTCCACCGCGGCGCAGGCCTCGTCCAGCAGGGGACGGGTCAGGGCATTCGCCGGGGCGTCGCGCAGAAGCCGGGTCGCCAGCTGTGTGCCGAGATCGGCGGCATGGCGCCGCAGCGCGTCCAGAGCCTGCGCCCGCTCGTCGGCCAACCGGTTGCGGGCCTCCTCCAGCGCGTGGTCGGCCTCCTGCCTCGCCTTCTCCAGCAGGGCGGCGCGCTCTGCCTCCGCTTCGGCGCGGGCGGCGGCGATCAGGCGGTCGCGTTCGGCGGGCAGGGCGGTGCGCTGCGCCTCCAGGGTCTGGCGTGCCGCTTCGGCGGCCTGGCGCGCGGCCTCGGCCTCGGTGCGGACGCGCTCGGTTGCGGCCTGCCGCTCCGCGATCACCGCCAGGATCGGGCGGTAGAGGAAACGGCGCAGCAGCCAGACCAGGATCAGGAAATTGACCGCCTGGAGCAGAAGCGTCCAACCGTCGATATGCATGACGGACCTCGGGGTTGCGGCGCTCAGGCGAACGGGTTGGCGAACAGCAGAAGCAGCGCCACGACGAGGCAGTAGATCGCCATGGTCTCGATCATCGCCAGACCGACGAACAGGGTGCGCGACAGGGTGTTGGCGGCCTCGGGCTGGCGGGCGATGGCCTCCATCGCGGCGGCGACGGCACGGCCCTCGGCCAATGCCGGGCCGATGGCGCCGACCGACACCGCCAGTGCGGCGCCGAGGATGCTGATGGCATGGACGTCCATGGTTCTTAGCCTTTCTCGATTGTTCCGACGGCGCCGCCGATGAAGACCGCGGCGAGAATGGTGAAGATGTACGCCTGGACGAGGCCCAGCAGCAGTTCCAGCGCCATCAGCGGCACCGGCACGAACAGGCCGGCCAGCGACAGCACGATGGCGATCACGAACTCCCCGCTCATCACATTGCCGAACAGGCGGATCGACAGCGAGAAGGCGCGCGTCAGCTCCGACAGCAGGTTCAGCGGCAGCAGCAGCGGGGTGGGGTGGGCGAAGCCCTTCAGATAGGCCCACAGGCCGCGCCGGCGGATGCCCAGCGCCTGGGAGGCCAGCAGCACGACCAGCGCCAGCGCCGCGGCCGTCTCCAGGAAGGCGGTCGGCGCCTTCAAGCCCGGCACCAGCCCCGACAGGTTGGCGACCGCCAGATAGAGGAACAGCGTCCCCAGCAGCGGCAGGAAGGGGGTGGCGTCGGTCTGCATCGTCTCGGCGATCTGCCGGCGCAGGCTTTCCACCACCAGCTCCAGTACGGTCTGGACCGGGCCGGGCCGCTCCACCCGCAGCCGCCGGGTCGCCAGCGCGGAGCCGAGTGCCATGACCGCCATCAGCCCCCAGGTGACGACGACCGGCAGCGTGACCGGAACCGGACCCAGCAGGAAGACCACCGGCGTGGTAAGCGGGGATTCGGTCATGGCGTCCCCTCCTGCGCCCGCCTTTCCCGGCGGACCACGACCGTGCGGGCCAGTTGGAAGCCGGCGAGCATCGCCAGCAGCGCCTCCGCTCCGCCCCAGATGGCGGCGATGGTGAATCCGGCGGTGGCGCCGGCCAGCCGCAGAAGATAGAGCGGCACCGCCCGGCGGACCCCGCCCAGCGCATAGAGCCGTGCCGTCGCCGCCAGCCCGCGGAAGAACAGGACGCCGAGTACCAGACCGGCCAGAGCCCCGGCGACGATGGGAAGGAGGTAAGGCGCGGTCGTCATGTCAGCGTTCCTGTTCGATGCGGTTCCAGGCGAGCCATCCGCCGAGCACCACGCCCGCGAACAGCAGTGCCGCCGTCCAGAAAATGCCGCCGCCGGCCCGCTCGTCGAGCCAGCGCCCGGCGAACAGGCCGGCCAGCGTCGGCACGATCACCAGCCAGCCCAGTGCCCCGATCAGGGCGAGGTTGCGGCCTATCGGCCGTTCGCCCTCGCGCAGCCAGTGCTCCCGCCGTTCGCGGTGGCGGCGGACGCTATCGGGTAGCGGGTCCTGCTCGTCGGTCATGGCGCGTCCTCCCCGCCGTCCGGGGTGGGTGCGAATGGTCCCGTCGGACGGCGGTCCGGGCGCAGATAGGCCAGGATGTGGCGGATCGCGGCCAGATGCATGCGGCGGGCGCCGGACCGCGCCTCCCCCTCCTCCTCCACGTTGCGGCGGAAGCGGGCCAGCACGTCGCGTTCCAGCGCGTGCAGGTCGTCGCCGGGGACCGCTTCGCGCGTCGCCACGGCGATCTGGGCGCCGTCCCGGATGGTCAGCACCCCGCCGCGGACGGCGCAATGGCCCTCCCGCCCGTCGGCGCCGCGCCAGCTGATGACGGAGATGGCCAGGGCGGTCAGCAGGTCGGCATGGCCGGGCCAGATGCCGAAGGCGCCGCTGGCATCCTCCGCCCGCAGATGGCGGAGACCGGTGAGCCGGGCGGCGACGGAGGTGGGGGTGGTGATGATGAGGGAAAGGTCGCTCATGTGCCCCTCCCGGCGCTGTCACGCTCGCGGACCTGATCCAGGGTTCCGGTCATGAAGAAGGCGCTTTCGGCCCAGTCGTCGCAGTCGCCGTCCAGGATGGCGCGGCAGCCCTTCAGCGTCTCTTCCAGCGGCACGCTGACGCCGGCATGGCCGGTGAAGGCCTCCGTCACCATGAAGGGCTGGGTCAGGAATCGCTGCAGGCGGCGGGCGCGGCGCACGGCCAGACGGTCGGCGGCGCTCAGCTCCTCCATGCCCAAGAGCGCGATGACGTCCTGCAATTCGCGGTAATGGGCGATGGTCTTGCGCACGTCCTCCGCCAGCCGGTAGTGCGCCTCCCCCACCACCAGCGGGTCGAGCAGGCTGGAGGTGGAACTCAGCGGGTCGACCGCCGGATACAGCCCCTCCGCCGCCATGGCGCGCGACAGCACGATGGAGCTGTCGAGATGGCTGAACAGCTCCGCCACCGCCGGATCGGTGAAGTCGTCGGCCGGGACATAGACCGCCTGGATCGCCGTCACCACCGCACCGGGGGTGGAGGCCACCCGCTCCTCAAGCTCGGCGATCTCGCTGGCGAGCGTGGGCTGATAGCCGACGCGCGACGGCAGGCGGCCCAGCAGACCCGACACCTCGGCACCGGCCTGGACGAAGCGGAAGACGTTGTCCATCAGCAGAAGCACGTCGCGCCGTTCCTCGTCACGGAAATGCTCGGCGATGGTCAGCGCGGTCAGCCCGACGCGCCAGCGCGCGCCCGGCGGCTCGTTCATCTGGCCGAAGACGAGCGCGGTGCGGTCGAGCACGCCGGAGCGCTTCATCTCCTCCCACAACTCCTGCCCCTCGCGGGAGCGTTCGCCGATGCCGGCGAAGACGGAGATGCCGGTGTGGCGCTCCACCATCTTGCGGATCAGCTCCATCACCAGCACGGTCTTGCCGACCCCGGCGCCGCCGAACATCGCCGCCTTGCCGCCGCGGGCCATCGGGGCCAGCAGGTCGATCACCTTGATGCCGGTTTCCAACAGATCGCGGCGCGGACTGCGGCGGGCGAGCGGCGGCGGGGCGCGGTGGATCGGCGCGCGCGGGGTGTCGGGCGGCAGCTCCGGCCCGTCGTCGCGCGCCAGCCCCATGACGTCGATCAGTCGGCCCAGCACCGCGTCGCCCACCGGGGCGGTCAGCGGACTGCCGGTGGAGCGGGCCGGCGTGCCGCGCTGCAGACCGGAGGTGCCTTGGAGCGCGATGGCGCGCGCGGTCTGGGCGTCGAGGTGGCTCTGCACCTCCGCCACCAGCCGTTCCGGGCCGTCCCACAGGATCTCCACCGCCTCGAACAGCGGCGGCATCGCCGCTTCGGGAAAGCGGAGGTCGATGACCGAACCACGGACGGCGACCACCTGTCCGGTGGACGGAATCATGGTGGCCGGTTGGTCGGAGAACTGGGTCGCGGAAGGCAGTGCGGACATGGTCACTCCAGCCGGTCGGGCGGGACGGGAACCGTGCGGAATGGTGGTGGCCACGGCGGTGCCGCGGGAGGATGCCTCCCCGACCTTCCCCCGGCGGGCGGGGGAAGGGGCGCCGGGATGCCCCTGTTGAAGGTTTCCGCCGGGAAACCTCCGCCGGGGGCGGCGCCATCGGGGTGGAGGACAATACGTCAACCAGATCGACCACCAGACCTCAGCATAGCCCCCTTCGCCGTGTCGCTGCATTGCGTCAAATCAAACCCTGCCCCTATGGAATCGCTCTGACGGGGGCTTGGCCGGCGGGAAGGCCGTCGGCCCGGATGGTGATGGCGACGCGGCGGTTGCGGGCCAGAGATGCCGGATCGCTGCCGGCGGACAGCGGCCGGGTGTCGGCGAAGCCCACCGCCGACAAACGATCCGGCGGCAGCCCCAGCTCGATCAGCCGGCGGACCACGCTGGCCGCCCGGCCGCCCGACAGTTCCCAGTTGGAGGGGAAGCGGCGGTTGCCGATCGGCGTGGAGTCGCTGTGCCCCTCCACCACCACCTCGCCGCGGGTCGCCGCCAGCATCGGGGCCAGCCGGCGCAGCAGCCCGTCGCCGCCCGGCGTCAGGTCGGCCTGTCCGGGGGCGAAGAGGATGCCGTCGCCGATGACGATGCCGACCCGGTTCTGCCGCACATCGACCGCCACGCTGGGTGGCACGCCCAGCTTCGCCAGAGCTTCGCGCCACCGAGCCGCCACCAGATCGGGGGCGGTCACCGCCACCTCGTCGTCGTCCAGGCGCGGGCGCGGGTCGGGCGGTCGGGTCGGCTCTGGCGGAGCGGGCTGGGGAACCATTGCCGGTTCCGCTTCGTCGAACAGGGGCGGGAGCGTCGCGGTCGTGTGGAGCGCGACGGCGGGCGTTTCCGGCTGCGGTGTGGTGGGCAACTGGTCCTTCAGCGTGGTGATCGCCAGCAGCATGACGAACACCGACAGCAGCAGCGTGACGAGGTCGGAGTAGCTGAGAAGCCAGATCTCCTGGTCGTCGTCCGCCGCCGCGGGCAGCAGGCCGCCGTTCGTTCCGAAATTGGTCGCCCAGGTGGGGGTGGCGAGGTCCTGCGCGTCGTCAGGCGCCAGATCCCGGTCCCGCACCCCGTCGTCAGGAGGTGCCATGGAGTTCGTCCCCGCGCTCGCGCACGAACTCGGCGAGCGCTTCGGCGATGACCGTCGGCGAGCGACCGAGCCGTACCAGGATGATGCCTTCCAGCAGCACGTTCAGCATTGCCACGCGCCGCGCCGTGCGCTGTTCCAGCTTGATGGCGATCGGCTTGAACACGAGGTTGGCCAGCACCACGCCGTACAGCGTCGCCACCAGCGCCACCGACATGTGCTCGCCCACCTGCGAGATCGTCGCGGTGCCGAGCTGCGCCATCATGCCGATCAGCCCGACCAGCGTCGCCAGCAGCCCGAAGGCGGGCGCCAGTCCGGCCAGGGTGCGGTACAGGCGTGACTGCACCGATTCCCGCTCGATCAGTTTCTGGATGCGCCAGTTCATCACATGGAGGATGTCGTTGACCGGCGTGCCGTCGGCGATCAGCTGCAACCCCAGCCGCAGGAAGGGGCTGCCGGCCCTGGTTCCCTGTTCCTCCGCCCGCTGGATCTGGCCGCGCTGATACAGGCGGGCGAAGGCCACCAGCTCCGCGATGTCGGGGGCTATGGACTCGTCGTCACGGAAGATCGCGCGGAGCGAGGCCAGGGCGGTGCGCAGTTCGCTGGCCCGGAAGGCCATCAAGGCGGCGACGGCGATGCCGCCGGCGATGATGACCGCGCCGGTCGGGTTCCACAGCGCCTCCATCCCATGGCCGATGCCGATGTAGGACAGCAGCCCGAAGGCCCCGACAAGTCCGA
The DNA here is from genome assembly GCF_008364795.1 of Azospirillum oryzae. Taxonomy (GTDB): domain Bacteria; phylum Pseudomonadota; class Alphaproteobacteria; order Azospirillales; family Azospirillaceae; genus Azospirillum; species Azospirillum oryzae. Next base: position 350,980 of record NZ_VTTM01000004.1, read on the forward strand.
AAACGGTGGCGTTCAGCAGGCGTGGAGAGCGGGAGGCCGCCGGGGCGGGAGACGGTCTGGCGGGCGATTGGGGCGGTGCTTGAGTTGGCGTTTGGACGGACATCCGACGCCTTCGTTGTTCGTTAGCATTTTAACTATTAGGAACCCGTAATGACCGGCTGTCAATCGCGGGGCGCGGATGCCTGCGCCGTGCGGCCGTCAGCCGCGGCCCAACAGCCGGCCGAGCAGGCCGGGGCGGGACGAGGGGGTCGGCTCCACCATTTCCACCAGGGACGGGGTGGCTTCTTCCGGTTCCTCCGCTTCGTCGGCGACGGGGCGGGGCTGGGTCTCGGTCAGGCGACGGGGAGCGGCGGCTGCGGCATCGGCGGCGCGGCCCTGGAACAGGGTGACCCCGGCGGCGCGCCCGGTGTCGAGCGCGATGGGCTCTTCGCAGCGCCACAGCACCAGCCGCCCGGCGCCGAAGCGGGCGACCGCGGCGGAGAGCTTGTCGGCGGCGCCGGCGGCTCCGTGGATCCATTGCGTCTTGATGAGGACCGGTTCCAGCCCGGCCAAATCGAGACTGTCGAGCGCCGCCAGCGGCACATGGTCCAGCGCCACCGCGAATCCGGCATCGCTGAGCCGTCCCGCCGCCGCAACCACCTGGGATGGGGCAAGGGTAAGTTCCCAGCAGGGAAGCTCGGCGGTGATCCGCCCGCGCATCTCCGTCGGAATGGCGCGTGCCAACTCCTCGAAGTCGTCGTCCAGAACCGTCGCCGTGTGCAGATCGACGGTGAAGGGGCGGGGATCGTGGGCACGGTCGCGGGCGATATGGCGCAACAACCCGCGGTCGAGCCGCACCGCCACCTCGTGCCGCAGCCAGGAATCGCGCCGAAGGGACAGGGAGAGGCGGGATTCCAGCTCCTCCAGCGACACCGCCAGTTCGGTGACGACCACGGTGGGACGGTGGTCGGCGAAGGACCACACCGGCTGTTCGCGAACGATGCTGTCGACATCGGCGCCGTGCAGCACCCGCTCCACCTCCAGCAGATGGGCGAGCGCCGCGGTGGGCGCGCGTTCCGCCGCCTCGCGCAGGGCGGCGGTGGCATCATTGGGGAACAGGTCGGCGAACAGCCGCTCCGCCTCCGTCGCCACGTCGTAGCGGGCGGCGTGGAGCGTGCCGAAGCCGTGGGACAGCAGCATGTGGCCCAACGCCTTCGCCCCTGCGTCGAGCAACGGGCCGGCATCGGCCGGCGCCAGGATCAGCAGGCGGGGGCCGGCCAGCCGGAACACCTCGCGCGGCTGGCTGCCCAACCAGCTTTGCAGATAATGGTCGAGCGTCATGGCGAAGCGGGGATCGCCGCCATGCTCGATCCCACGCAGGTCGGCCAGCAGGGCCGCCAGCGGTTCCGGCGCCGCCCGCAGGGCTTGCAGGCGTGCCAGAACCGTATGACCTGCCGCGTCCGCCATCGCTCCCCTCGATTTTCCGTTCGCTACCGGAGTGTCGCGCCGGGAAATGCTGCTCGCAAGGGGCGATGACGCCGCGGAGGTCGAGACTCAGTCGTCGATCAACCCATGATCTCGAACTTGATGCCCTGGGCCAGCGGCAGCGCGGAGGAGTAGTTCACCGTCGCGGTCTGGCGGCGCATGTAGGCCTTCCACGAATCCGACCCGGATTCGCGGCCACCGCCGGTCTCCTTCTCGCCGCCGAAGGCGCCGCCGATTTCCGCACCGCTGGGGCCGATGTTGACGTTGGCGATGCCGCAGTCGGACCCGGCGGCCGACAGGAAGCGCTCCGTCTCACGGATGTCGGTGGAGAAGATGCAGGAGGACAGGCCCTGCGGCACCGCGTTCTGAAGCGCGATGGCCTCGTCCAGCGTGTCGTAGGTCAGGACATAGAGGATCGGCGCGAAGGTTTCGTGCCGAACCACCTCGGTCTGGGCCGGCATCTCGACGATGGCGGGGGTGACGTAATAGGCGTTGGGGAAGCGGTCGGTCAGCGTGCGCTCGCCGCCGGTCACCGTGCCGCCCTCGGCCTTCGCGGAGTCCAGCGCGCGCTGCATCGCCTTGAAGGCGTCGGCGTCGACCAGCGGGCCCATCAGCACGCCGGTCTCCAGCGGGCTGCCGATCGAAACCGAGGCATAGGCCGCCTTCAGGCGCGGCAACAGCTGGTCCTTGACCGAGCGGTGGACGATCAGCCGGCGCAGTGTCGTGCAGCGCTGGCCGCAGGTGCCGACTGCGGAGAACAGGATGGCGCGCAACGCCATGTCGAGGTCGGCCGACGGGGCGACGATCATGGCGTTGTTGCCGCCCAGCTCCAGGATGGAGCGGCCGAACCGCTCCGCCACCACCTTGGAAACCTCGCGGCCCATCCGGGTGGAGCCGGTGGCCGAGACGATGGGGAAGCCGGGGTGGGCGACCAGCGCCTCGCCGATCTCACGGCCGCCCTGGACGACCTGGGACAGGTTGGCCGGCGCGTCGCCGAAGCGGGCGACGGCGCGGTCGAAGATGACCTGACAGGCGGCGGCGGTCAGCGGGGTCTTTTCCGACGGCTTCCAGACGACCGGGTCGCCGCAGACCAGCGCCAGCGCCGCGTTCCACGACCACACCGCCACCGGGAAATTGAAGGCGGAGATGACGAGGCAGGGGCCGGCCGGGTGCCAGGTCTCGCGCATCGAGTGGCCCGGACGCTCCGACGCGATGGTCAGGCCGTAGAGCTGGCGCGACAGGCCGACGGCGAAGTCGCAGATGTCGATCATCTCCTGCACTTCACCCAGGCCTTCCTGGAAGATCTTGCCGGCTTCGAGCGAAACCAGACGGCCGAGATCCTCCTTGGCGGCGCGCAGCTCCTCGCCCAGCAGGCGGACCAGCTCGCCGCGGCGCGGGGCCGGCACCGAGCGCCACGCCTCGAACGCGCGGGCGGCGTTGGCGACGATGTCCGACACCTGCGACGGCGCGGTCTCCGCCACCGTGGCGAGCGTGGCGCCGTCCACCGGCGACCGGGCGGTGAGACCGGCTTCGCTGGAGGTCAGGCCGAAACGGGAGAGGATGTCGCTGTGCTGCACCGGGGTGGCTCCTTGGGTCAAAAAGCGAGGCGTATGATGCGGCCCTTTCCCGTCCCGGGAGAGGGCTAGATTCCTTAAATCACTTTCCCATCGCCGCCGCGCGGATCTCGGAGAGTGTCCGGGACGGGGTCAGGGCTTCGGGGTCGAGCTTGATGTGGATGATCGCAGGCAGGCCCGACGCGCGGGCGCGTTCGAAGGCCGGGGCGAACTGGTCGGTGGTCTCCACCGTCTCGCCATGGCCGCCATAGGCGCGGGCAAAGGCGGCGAAGTCGGGATTTTGCAGCCGGGTGCCGGACACGCGGCCGGGATATTCGCGCTCCTGATGCATGCGGATGGTGCCATACATGCCGTTGTCGACGACCAGCACGATCACGGCGGCCCCCTCCTGAACGGCGGTGCCGAACTCCAGCCCCGTCATCTGGAAGCAGCCGTCGCCGGCGAAGCACAGCACGTCGCGGGTGCGGTGCTGCAGCTTGGCGGCGATGGCGGCGGGCAGGCCGTAGCCCATGGACCCGCAGACCGGCGCCGCCTGGGTGCCGAAGCGGCGGAAGCGGTGGAAGCGGTGAATCCAGGTGGCGTAGTTGCCCGCGCCGTTGGTGAAGATGGCGTCATGCTCCAGCCGTTCGTCCAGCCAGGCCATGATGCGGCCCATCTGCACGTCGCCGGGAATGGTGTCGGGCGGGGTGCTCCAGGCTTCATAGACGGCGTGCGCGGCCTCGGCGCGGGCTTTCCATTCAGGCTTCGCGGTCAGGCTCAGTTCCGCAACGGCGTCGAGGAAGCCGGCCGGGGTGGCGACCATGCCCAGCGAGGGGCGATAGACGCGGCCGATCTCTTCGGCGCCCGGGTGGATGTGCACCACCGACTTGCCCCCGGTTTTTTGGGGATCGGGGATGCCCAGCAGGTCGTAGCTCTGCGACGGCACTTCGGAGAAGCGGTCGCCCAGGAGGATCAGCAGGTCGCTGTCCCTGACCAGCGCCGTCAGCTTCGGGTTGATGCCCAGCCCGATGTCGCCGGCATAGAGCGGGTGGCAGTGGTCGAACAGCATCTGGCGGCGGAAGGTGACCGCCACCGGCAGCGACAGCTTTTCGGCAAAGCCTTGCAGCGCCGCGACCGACTCCGCCGTCCAGCGGGAACCGCCGACGACCAGAAGCGGCCGTTCCGCCTTGGCGAGCAGGGCGCCGAAGGACGCCAGCTGCGCCGGCGTGGGGGCGCACTCCACCGGCTCGGCCCACGGGGCGATGGCGGCGTCGGCGTCCGGGGCGGCAGTCTCGGTCAGCGTGTCTTCCGGCAGGGCCAGCACCACCGGACCGGGACGGCCGGCCATCGCGGTGTGGAAGGCGCGGGAGATCATCTCCGGCACGCGGTCGGCGCTGTCGATTTCGGCGACCCATTTGCACATGCCGCCGAACAGCTTGCCGTAATCGACCTCCTGGAAGGCGTCGCGACCACGCATGCCGCGTTCGATCTGGCCGACCAGCACGACCAGCGGGGTTTCGTCCTGCTGGGCGACATGGATGCCCGACGCGGCATTGGTGGCGCCGGGGCCGCGGGTGACGAGGCAGACGCCGGGGCGGCCGGTCAGCTTGGCCTGCGCCTCCGCCATCATCGCCGCACCGCCTTCGTGACGGGCGACGACCATTTCGATCGGGCTGTCGTGCAGGGCGTCCAGCACGGCGAGATAGCTCTCGCCCGGCACGCCGAACACCCGCCGCACGCCTTGCGCCTCCAGCGCTTCGACGATCAACTGACCACCGGTCTTCATCGCGATGCCGCCCCGCCTGTTCAGGATCTCCAGGATAGCGAGCGTGCCGTGCCGTGCGCCAGGGCGCAAACGACTTTCTTTCCACAGGTCATGAGCTTTGGTAATGAAGAGGTCATGGATCTGCAGCGCCGCCTCCTCCCCTCCATGAGCATGCTGACCGCCTTCGAGGCGGCCGCCCGCACCGGCAGCTTCACCGCCGCGGCGGCCGAACTGTCGCTGACCCAAGGGGCGGTCAGCCGGCAGATCAAGGCGTTGGAGGACCAGATCGGCACGCCGCTGTTCACCCGCAAAGGGCAACGGGTGACACTGACCCCGACCGGGGCGCTCTATGCCGATCCGATCCGCGATGCCCTGCGCCAGATCGCGGCTGCGACCGTGCGGACCATCGCCGCGCCCAAGGGCGGCGTGCTGAACCTCGCCATCCTGCCGACCTTCGGGACGCGCTGGCTGGTGCCGCGGCTGCCGGCCTTCCAGGCGGCGCACCCGCAGGTGACGATCCACTTCACCACCAAGCTGGCGCCCTTCGATTTCCGCCTGCACGACCTGGACGCAGCCATCCATTACGGCTTCGGCGACTGGCCCGACGCCGTCTGCGACCATCTGCTGGACGAGGAGGTGCTGCCGGTCTGTTCGCCAGCCTTCCTCAAGGCGCATCCGGTGGCGGAACCTGCCGACCTGCTGTCCCTGCCGCTGCTGCACACCAGCACCCGCGCGGATGCCTGGAACGAGTGGCTGACGGCCCAGGGGCTGCCGCCGCGCCCCGGCGCCGGCATGGTGTTCGAACAGTTCGCCACCACCGCCCAGGCGGCGGAAGCCGGGCTTGGCGTCGCCCTGCTGCCTACCCTGCTGGTCCGCGCCGAATTGGACGATGGCACCCTGGTCCCGGCCATCGACCGCCCGCACCGCAGCGCGCGCGCTTATTACCTCGTCCACCCCCGCGGCAAGGCCAACCACCCGCCCTTCGCCGCCTTCCGCCAATGGCTGCTGGCGGAGGCGCGGGGGGAGCAGTCCCCCGCGTAGTTCACCCCGCCGCCGCCAGTTCCCCGATCCCGTCGCCGTTGCGCCGCACCGTCAGCCTGCGGTCGTGGAAGGCGGCGAGGCTGGGGCGGTGGCCGATGCTGACCAATGTGGTTCCGGGAAGGCGGGCGCGCAGCAAGCCGTACAGCCTCTCCTCCGTCTCCGGATCGCAGGCGGAGGTCGCCTCGTCCAGATAGAGCCAGTCGGGCTTGTGCAGCAGGGCGCGGGCAATGGCGATGCGCTGCTGCTCGCCGCCGGACAGGCGTTGCGACCAGTGGTCCTCCTCGTCCAGCCGATCGGCGAAGCCGGCCATGCCGACGGCGTCCAGCACCTCGCGCACCGCTTCCGCCTCGAAGGCGTCGGCAGCGGCGGGGTAGGTGACAGCGGCGCGCAGGGTGCCGATCGGCAGGTAGGGCTTCTGCGGCAGGACCATGCTGCCGTTGGCGGTGGAGGTGCCGCCGGCCGGCAGGGCGATGCGGCCATGGCCAAAGGGCCAGATGCCGGCGATGGCGCGCAGGATGGTGCTCTTGCCCGAACCGGAAGGGCCGGTGATGAGCACCGTGTCGCCCGGCTGCACCGTCAGGTCGGCACGGACCAGCGGCGTGCCGCCGGTGGGCAGGGTCAGGGCCAGCCCATCCAGCGTCAGGGCGCCGTCCATGGCCGCCGTGCGCTCCACCCCCGCATTGTCGCGGCCGGCGGCGCGCACCGTCTGTACCGCATGGTGAAAGCCGGTCAGACGGCTGGTGGTGGCGTGCCAGTCGGCGAGGTTCACGTAGGCGTCGATGAACCAGGACAGCGATCCCTGCACCTGCCCGAAGGCCTGGGAGGTCTGCATCAGCGATCCCAGCGGCAGGGTGCCGCTGAAATAGCGCGGGGCGGCGACCAGCAGCGGGAAGATGACGGCAATCTGCCCGTAGGCGGAGGTAAACCAGACCAGCCGTTTCTGCGTGCGCATCAGCGACCACCAGTTGGCGACGACGCGGGCGAAGCGGTCGCCGAAACCGCGCGCCTCCTGCGCCTCGCCCTGTTGCAGGGCGACGCTCTCGGCATTCTCGCGCAGCCGGACCAGGGCGAAGCGGAAGTCGGCCTCGTAACGCTGCTGGTCGAAGCTGAGCCGGGCGAGCGGCCTGCCGATCTTGTGGGTGATCCAGGTGCCGGCAACGGCATAGACCAGGGCCACCCACACCATGTAGCCGGGCAGGTCGATGCCCAGCCATGGGATCTTGACCGACCCGGACAGGCTCCACAGGATGGCGAGGAAGGAGACCAAGGAGACCAGATTGGTCAGGAAGCCCAGCGACAGGCTGAGGGTCAGTTGAACGAAACCGCGCAGATCCTCGGCGATGCGCTGGTCGGGGTTGTCGGTGCCGGTGTTGGCGAACTGCAGCCGGTAATAGGTCTGGTTCTCCAGCCAATCGCCGAGATAGCGTTCGGTCAGCCATCGCCGCCAGCGGATCTGCAGCATCTGGTTCAGATAGAGGCGATAGACCGCCACCGCGATGAAGACCAGCGCCAGTCCGCCGAACACCAGCAGGGCATGGATGAAGCCGCTCTGGTCCTTCTCCTGCAGCGCGTTGAAGATGTCGGCGTTGATCTGGGTGAACCAGACCTCCATGAACACCGCCGCCAGATTGAGAACGACGATCGCCGCCAGCAGGCCGCGCGCCGCCCATTTTTCCTCCGACGACCAATAGGGTCTGGTCAGGCGCCAGACGTCGGACAGGAACTGGCGGGCGGCGGACAGGCGTCCGGTGGGAGCGGGCGGATTGTATGCACGCGCGGGCATCGGTCGGGCACTCGCAAGCGGTCAGCACATGATCTGCCGATTACCACCCTTTGCCGCGCCAAAGGCATGAATTCGCTGTCACCTGCCGCGGATCACGTCCCGGCGGCAGGTGCCCGGTCAGGGAGCCCAGGCGGCGGCCCAGCGGTGGGTGAACCCTGCCTCCCGCTCCAGCATGCGGCCCAGGCGGATCAGGCGGCGTTCCTCGCCCGGCCGGGCGATCAGCTGGATGCCGAAGGGCAGGGCGTCACCGCCATCGGGACCGTTGACGGGCAGGGTCAGCACGGGGAAGCCGATGAGCGTGACGATGGCGGTGACGCCGAGATAGTCGAGGATGGACTTCACCGGCCGGCCGTCGATCACCGTCACCTCGCCGTCCTCGTTCGGCCAGGGCAGCACGCCGCAGGCCGGGGCGGCCAGCACGTCGATCTCCTCGAACAGCGCGACGAAGCGGCGGTAGAGCGCCGTGCGGGCGGCCTGCGCCTCCAGATAGGCGTCGGCGGTGATGCCGGCGCCGGCCTCGATGTTCCAGCGGATGGTGTCGGTCAGCGCCTTGCCATGTTTTGCCAGCATCGGGCCGAAGGCGTGGCGGGTCTGGGCGGCGCGCAGGGTGCGGAAGGTCGCCATGGCGTTGCCGCAGTCGGGATGGCGGCGCGCGACCGGCCCGGCGGCCCGCTCCAGCCGGGCGACCGCTTCGGCGAAGCGCTCCCGCACCGCCTGGGAGACGGTGGCGACGCCGAAATCGGCGGTGGCGCCCAGCCGCGTCTCCGATCCGTCATCGCGGTCGCCGAACAGGGAGGTCGGATCGCGCAGGTCGCTGCCGGCCATCGCCGACAACAGCAGGGCGCAGTCCGCGGTGTCGCGGGCCAGCACGCCATGGGTCGCCAGCGTGTCCCAGCCCAGCGCGCGGCCGGGCGCCGGGATCAGCCCCGGAGTCGGCCGGATGGAGGCGACGCCGCAGAAGCTGGCCGGGATCCGCACCGACCCGCCATAGTCGGTGCCGTGCGCCAGCGGCGCCATGCCGACCGCGACCGCCGCCGCCGACCCGCCGCTCGACCCGCCGGAGGTCAAAGCCGGATCGGCCGGGTTTCGGGTCGGTCCATACAGGCGGTTCCGGCAGATGGCGCCGAAGCCGAACTCCGGTGTGTTGGTCTTGCCGATGACGATGCCGCCCGCCGCCTCGATCCGCGCAACCGCGATGTCGTTGCTGGCCGGCACATGGTCGGCATAGAGCGCAGAGCCGTAGGTGGTGCGGATGCCTGCGGTATCGGTCAGATCCTTCACCGCCACCGGAACCCCATGCAGCGGACCGACGGGCGCCGGCCGGGCGTCCAGCGCGTCGGCGCGGGCCAGGGCCTTTTCGGCGGCGACGGTGATGAAGGCGGACAGCGCCGGTTCGGCCGCGGCGATCCGCGCCAGATGCGCCTCGACCGCCTCGCGCGCCGATAGCTCCCGCTTCGCCAGCCGTTCGGCCAGGGTGGCGGCGCTTTCCCGCCACAGGGCGTTTGGTTCCTGGTTCATGCATCCCTCCCATTTCCGGCCATCTGATTTTGGGGCGGACGGTAGCGCGAAACCGGTGGTGCGCCCAACAAAGCACCGTACAGGGCAGGGCTGCGTCAGCGCTGCTGCGCGGCCGAGGCGCGGCAATCGTTCAGGATGTTGCCGACGGTCACCCGCTCCCGCTCGTCCATGCTGAGGCTCCAGCGCGCCTTCACCAGGATCCAGTCGGCGATATAGAGGCAGATACCGTCGCGCTTGGGCGGCAGCCAGTCCTCCGGTCCCTTGGAGCCTTTGGCGCGGTTGGCCTCGCGGCTGGAGACCAGCAGGGTCAGTGGGTCGCTGGTGTCATTGGCGTATGCGGCACGCTTCTCCCGGCTCCAATCGTAGCCGCCGCTGGCATAGGCCTCCTCCAGCGGCACGCGGTGGTCGATGTCGATCACCTGTGGGTCGGTGTAGCGTTCGCCGGTGTAGGGATCGATCCAGTCGCCGGATTTCACGCTGCAGCCCTTGGCATCGAGCGTCGCCGGACGCCGGGAGTCGCGGATCAGCACTTTCTCGCGCGAATTCAGGCAGCCGCCCTCCAGCGCCAGCCAGTGCGGCCACGCGTCGCGGTCGTAGCCGCGTCGCTTCTCCGGCTCCACCCGGATGCCGTCGAGCTGCCGGACGACCTCGGCATAGTCGATTTTGTCGGTGGCGCGAGCGATGGCCGGAGGAGGGGGCTCGGCCTGCTCCTGCTTGCGCGGCTGGCGGGGACGGTGGGTCTCCTGCCCCAGCAGGCGGTCGAGCGTTCCGGGCGGGATGATGTGGACCCGCTCCGCCACCGCGACGACGGCGAGGACCGCCAGGATGACGAACAGTGCCCGCAGGGGCAGGGATCGGCGGCGGGCCATGTTTCGTACACCTTGATGACTGAGCCCTTCCCCTCATACCCGCCTATGGCACCGCCCTCAAGGCATACGGCCGGTCAGGGTGGCGCTCAGGCCCTGGAGCAGGCCGACCTGACACATGGTGTCGAAGGTGGAGCGCATCAGCGACGGGTCGCCGATCGACACACGGATGTCGCCGGCCCGCGGTTCGGTGTGGCGGCGGCGGACCTTGCTGTTGCACAGTTCCTGCAGCACCTCCAGCAGCATCACCAGCGAGGTCGCGCGGCCGGTGCAGAGATTGTAGACCTGCGACCCGGCGAAGCGCCGCTCCATCGTCAGCGCCAGGATGCGGACCACATCGCCGACGAAGACGAAATCGCGGACCTGCTGGCCGTCACCGTGGATCTCCACGTCCTCGCCGCGGGCGACCCGGCGGGCGAAGATGGAGATCACGCCGGAATAGGGCGACATCGGGTCCTGGCGCGGGCCATAGACGTTGAAGAAGCGGAAGCCGACCGTCGGCACCCCCTGGATCGCCCAGGCGACTCGGGCGTGCATCTCGCAGCCCAGCTTGTCGACGCCATAGGCCGACAGCGGGCGCGGCAGCTCGTCCTCCTTCAGCGGGGTGTTGGTGTTGTCGCCATAGACGGCGGCGGAAGAGGCGTAGACCACCGGGATCGGGCTGCCCCGCTTGGCGTCGCGCGCCGCCTCGAACACGGTGACGGTGCCCAGCAGGTTGGTGCGGTGGGTCTCCGCCCACAGCTCCCGCGATTTCTGCACCGACGCGACGGCGGCGAGGTGGAAAACGCCGTCCACGCCTTCGCCGGAATCGCCGGCCATCGCCTCGCGCACCGCGTCGGGGTCGGCCACGTCGCCCACCACCAGCGTCGCGGCGCTCGGCTTGTTCTCCAGCCGGCCGCTCGACATGTTGTCGAGGATCGTCACCCGGTGTCCGTCGGCGAGCAGCCGGTCGGCCAGATGCGAGCCGATGAAACCGCAGCCGCCGGTGATGAGGTAGTGCGCCATGGTCGTTCCCGAGCCCTTCCGTCGTTGCACCGGCGTTGCCGCACCGCAGCGGGACCGCCGGAAATCCCTTCCAAGAGTCGGGACACAACCGACAGGCTGCCAGACCATCTTCGGGATAGGGCGGTGCCTCAACCGGGGAGCCGCCCCCGCCCGTCCGGCGACCACGGGGGCGAATCGGTCCCGTTTCCTCCATGACGGTTTCGGGACAGGCGGCACCGATGGTTCAACAGGCTTATCCACCACCTTGTCCACGGTTCTGTGGATAACCATGGTCAAGCTTGCGAGGTTGGAACACGCGTCAGGCCGGTCACACTGGTGCAGAAATGCTGCGGTGTACGAACGGTTTCCTGGCCCGATCCTTTGCTGCAAAGCACAAGAGCAACCCATGCAAAAAGCCCCACCGTGGCGGCTGTGCCACGGTGGGGCTTTTTGAGGGGGGCGGACAGGGCTGTGGATTACGGCCCGGCTCGCGCTTGGTCGAACTCAACCCTGCTTGGGGCCGAGGACCTCCGCCTTGACGGTCGCGAAGGCCCAGTCGAGCCAGGGCAGCACCGCCTCCATATCCTCGTTCTCCACCGTGGCGCCGCCCCACAGCCGCAGGCCGGGCGGCGCGTCGCGGTAGGAGCCGGCGTCGAAGGCGGCCTCCTCCTTCTCCAGCAGGGCCGAAAGCTTCTTGGCGAAGGCGGCCTGCGCCTCTTCCGAGAGGGCGGTCACGTCGGGATCGGTGAAGCGCAGGCAGATCGAGGTGCAGGAGCGGTTGGCCGGGTCCTTGGCCAGGAAGCCGGCCCAGCTGCTGGTTTCCGCCCAGTCGGCGACGATGCGCAGGTTCTGCTCCGACCGGCGGATCAACTGGGGCAGGCCGCCCAGCGACAGGGCCCAGCGCAGGCCGTCGATGGCGTCCTCGACGCACAGCATCGACGGCGTGTTGATGGTGTCGCCTTCGAAGATGCCTTCGATCAGCTTGCCGTTCTTGGTCAGGCGGAAGATCTTCGGCAGCGGCCGGTCGGGCTGGAAGCTCTCCAGCCGTTCGACCGCGCGCGGGCTCAGCACCAGCATGCCGTGCGCCGCCTCGCCGCCCAGCACCTTCTGCCAGGACCAGGTGGCGACGTCGATCTTGTGCCAGGGCAGCGCCATGGCGAAGGCCGCCGAGGTGGCGTCGCAGATGGTCAGCCCTTCGCGGTCGTCGGCGATCCAGTCGCCGTCCGCCACCCGGACGCCGGCGGTGGTGCCGTTCCAGGTGAAGACCACATCGCGGCTGAAATCGACCGCCGACAGGTCCGGCAATTCGCCATAGGGGGCGATCAGGTTGCGGACGTCCGGCAGCTTCAGCTGCTTGGCGACATCGGTCACCCATTCCTTGCCGAAACTTTCCCAGGCCAGCATGTCGACGCCGCGGGCACCCAGCATCGACCACAGCGCCATCTCCACCGCCCCGGTGTCGGAGGCGGGGACGATGCCGATGCGGTAGTCGCCGGGGATGCCCAGCACCGCGCGGGTGAGGTCAATGACCTCCTTCAGCTTGGCCTTGCCCGGCTTGGAGCGGTGGGAGCGGCCGAGCAGCGCGCCGTCCAGCGCATCGAGCGACCAGCCCGGACGCTTCGCGCAGGGACCCGAGGAGAAGAGCGGAGTGTTGGGCCGGCGGCTGGGCCGGCTGGCGCTGCTGGCAATCATGGGGCGAACTTCCTGTCCCGGAACGGGAATGTGCGGAGGTCCGGACCTTAAAAGCTGCGCCTGCCGCCGTCAATCTAGGGACACGGCGCGGGACGCGGAACCCTGCCGTGCCGATTGCTCACTTGGTGCGGCCGATCTTGCCGTTGCGATAGGTCCAGGCGGCCTCGCCCCCGCCGCCGGGCTGCGGCATCGAGATCGTCAGCACATCGTTGTCGATGGTGACCTGGGCGGCATCGCTGCAGGAGCCGAAGGGATAGGAGACCAGCGGTTGCGGGCCGCCGACCTCCAGGATGCGGAAGCGGGTGGGGCAGTCCTTGGCGCCGGTATCGGCCTGGAACAGGGCGATCCAGCGGTCCTTCAGCGAATAGGCGCCGACGAAGGACAGCATGTCGCTTTCCTTGTCCTCGAACACGGGCTTGTCGTTCACCGACACCTGTGTGTGCTTCGGCCCGATGTCGGTCATCGTCAGCACGGTGTTGCCCAGCGCCGCCATCAGGCGGGGCTCGGCCGCATCGGCGGAACCGGCAACCGTGCCGGCGATCCCGAAGGCGATGGAAAGGCTGCCCACCGCCGCGGCGCACACGCTAAGAACCCGCAAAACCCGTCTCCCTGGCTGCTGCGCCCCGGCGGGGCGGCTTTACCGAACGGGGCGCACCATAATGCGGGGAGCGCTTCGCCGGAAGCCGTCCTTTTCGCCGGGGGCCGGATGTGCCGGCAGCCGGGAGCGTCAGCGGATGTTGACGCTAAGACCGAAGCCCGGAACCACCGGCTGCGGCGCATAGACGACAGGGGGCGGCGCATAGATCACCCGCGGCTGCGGCGCGTAAACGACCGGGGGCGGGGCGTAGACGACGGGCGGCGGGGCGTAATAGGCGCCGCGCTCGCGCCAATGACGGTGATGGGGGCGCTCCCAGCGCCAGTCCGGGCCGCCGCGGCCGGGGCCGTACCACTCGCGGCCATGGTCGCCTCGTCCGCGCCAGTCGTCATGGGCGGCGGCGGGCCCGACGGTGGCGCCCAGCATCGATCCGGCGACCAGAGCGCCCAGAACCACGGCTTTCAATCCAAACCCAAAGCGGCCAGTCATTCCGGCGTCCTCCTGGTGTCGGGGGTATCTTGTCCCCTCATGAGCCGATGAACGTCGCCGCTCCGGCTTTCATTCCACTCGGAAGGAAAAGATTTTGTCGTATGGCGTCGGTTATAGCCTGGCGCGGCCTCAGGCCCAGCCGTCCGCCAGACCGGAGCGGGCGGGTGCCGGCGATGCGAACAGGCTGGCCGGCTTGTAGGCCGGGCGGTCTGCCGGCCTGCCGAAATGATAGCCCTGGGCCAGTTCGAAGCCCCAGGCGTTGAGCTGCGCCGCCTGGTCCTGCGTCTCCACCATCTCGGCGATCACCTGCACGCGGATTTCCCGGCACAGACCGACCATGGCGCGCAGGATGGCGTCGTCGCGCGGGCTGCCGCCCAGCCGGCGGACATAGCTGCCGTCGATCTTCACGAAATCGACCGGCAGGGCCTGGATGTAGGGGAAGGACGCCGCGCCGGCCCCGAAATCGTCCAGGCAGATGCGGTGGCCGGTGCGGCGCAACTCCTCCAGCACGCGGGCGGCGCGCGGCAGGTCGGTCAGGCCGGTCGATTCGGTCACCTCCACCAGCAGGCGGGAGCGCAATGCCGGGTCGCGGGCGACCAGCCGTTGGAAGGCGACCACGAAGATGTCGCTGCCCAGCGAGGCCGCCGACATGTTCACGGCAATCTGCAGGGAGGGATCGGTCGCCAGCGTCTCCAGCGCCTTTTCGCAGACCAGCAGGTCGACGTCATGGACCATGCCGATCTGCTCGGCGAAGGCGATGGTCGGGCCGGGAGCGCCGTTGGGGAAGCGGGCCAGCGCCTCGTAATGGTGCAGGCCGCGGGTGGCGAGCGAAACGATCGGCTGGAATTGCAGCTTCAGCCGGTCGTCGGTCAGGGTGGTGCGCAGGCTGGTCACCCGCGTCACCGTCTGGTCGACCAGCAGCTTCACCGCGTCATGCATGGTGGAGATGTCGAATTTGGCCGTCTCCTCGGCGAAGCTCTTCACCGTGAACATCAGCACGCGTCCGGCATCCTCGCGGCTGAGGCCGGGGGCGGACATGTCGAGCGTCAGATTTTCCGACGCCAGCGGCTGGCCGTCCGGCGACAGGCCGGCGCCGGTCACCGCGATTTCGTCGGCGAGCGCGCCGGCCGACAGGTCGCTGCCGTGGACGAGACCGAAACGATCCTCCCCCAGCCGGGTCGCCAGCGTGTCGTCGGCGGCGTGGACGCGCAGCAGCGCCCCGACCTCTCCCAGCAGGCGCAGCGTCAGTTCCGGGCCCAGCCGCGATTTGACCTCGCCGAAGTCGGCGATCTTGATGAGGGTCAGTTTCGGCGGCGACTGGCCGACGTCGACGCCGAAGCGCTCGCCCAGCTGCGCCTGGAAGGCCTCGGGGTCGAGCAGCCCGGTCTCCGCGTCGCGGGCCGGCGCCTCGGCTCCTTTGCTTTCCGACCGGGTCAGCGTCAGCTGCACGTTGGGCGAGCGGCCGAGCCGATAGCCGGACAGGGTGGCCTGCGTCCCGCCGGCCAGGGCGACCGTCCGCGGCTCCAGCCGGCGGTTGGACCCGGCGGTGCGCAGCAGGCGCCGCACCAACCCGCGGTCGCCGGCCGCCAGCATCCGGTCGATCGGCTGACCGATCAGTTCGGCATCGGTGATTCCCAGGACATGCTGCAAGGCGCCGGCGGCGAAGCCGATGATTCCACGGGCATCCACCTCGATCAGCACATCCGCATTGGCAAATGCGAAGCCAAGGAAGCGTGCGACGTCCGATGTCATGGTGCCTCGGCAAGGATCGCGGTTGGGTGGAACGACCGGATGCTTCGCACCCGGCGAAATAATATGTCTACAAAATGTTCGCACTTAAAACGTAAAGGAAATCCTACCACTATCGAAATTGCGTTGAGCCAAATGCCCACGATTCGAACGGCTGCGACAGCCGGCATGTGGGTGGGGACCGCTATCCGCCTGGGTTCAAACAGCTATTGTCACAGCCGGTGTCTCTTCCCCAGGTGCGGTATTTATGGTAAATGGCCCCTATGGTAGAGACCAGACGCACCGGCGAACGTTCGAACGAGCTGATCCGCCCCGACTCCGGTGGTGGCCGTGTCGCCGCGAGCGGTGCACGCGCACGCGCCGAGGGCGTCGTCCAGCAGGGACGGCAACGGGTTCCGAGCTTGCGTGAACTGGCCGCCCTGGTTGTCAACGGCGTGCTGACCCTGCCGCGCAACTATCGCCGCGGCATGTTCCTCGACGTTCAGGTGTAAGCGGCCGCTTCCGGGCCGAAAAGCCGATCCATCAGCAGCGGCGGCAATTCGTACTGCGGCAGGCACAGGCTGGTGCTGCGGGCGTGCAGCGTGTGCAGGCACAGCCCCTCCGTGTCCGGGAAGGCGCCGACGCGAAAGCGTTCGCGCGCGGCCTTGACGAAGGGCGCGTCCTCGCAGGCGTTCACCGTCGGGAAGCGCACCGTCCCCCAGACCTCACGGCGGTAGGCGTAGGAAAATCCGTAACCGTCGAGATTGTCGGGGGAGGGCGGGGCGTCCGGCGCCTCCACATAGCTGCAGGCCTGCCGGCCCCAGCGGTGGTGCGAGCCGCCGCGGGCCGTGTCCCAATAGCCGAAGCGCCGGTGCGGCACGCTGTAGAGGAACCAGCCCGACAGCTTCACCAGATCATGCCCCCGATCGAGCCAGTCCAGCATCCGCTCCACATAAGTCGGCGCATAGAAATCGTCGTCGTCCATGTGGACGATCACCGATCCCTTGGCATGCTCGGCCAGGATGTTGCGCTTCTCGCCGATGGCATAGCGGCTGGGCGAGTAGAAATATTTCAGCCGCGGGTTCGCCAGCGCCTTCAGGTAGGCCGATGGGCGCGGGCTGTCGTCGAACACCAGCCACTCGATCTCGCCATGGGTCTGCGCCCGGATGCAGGCATGCAGGCGTGGCAGGAACTCCTCGCGCTGCCAGGTGGGGGTGACGATGCTGACCAGGGGAGTGGGGGTGTGGGACGTCATGGTCGTTTCTTGCTCGCACGGGCGGGCTGCGTGTAGACAAGCGGCAGCATAGCACCGCCCCAGGCTCTAAAACACGAGCTGGCGGTGGCGCGAAGGAAGGGAAGGATGCCCGTGGGAGTGATCGACCGGATCTGGATCGTCTTCGCCGCTCTGAACGGCGCCATTGCGGTCGGCACCGGCGCCTATGCCAGCCACGCGCTGGCCGCCCAGCCGCAGGCGCAGGAATGGTTCCGCATCGCCGGGCAGTATCAGATGGCGCATGCGCTGGCGCTGGTGCTGCTGGTGGTGCTTCGGGGCCGGATCGGGAGCGGCGGGATGGGCGGGCTGGCCCTACGGATCGCGGGATGGCTGTTCGTCGCCGGGATTCTGCTGTTCTGCGGCACGCTCTACGCGCTGGGCACCGTCGGACCGCTGCCGGTGCCGATGACGGCGCCGGCCGGCGGTTGGAGCTTCATGCTGGGCTGGCTGGCGCTGGCGGTCGCGGCCCTGCGGGCGCGCGGCTGAGGCTTGCGCCCGTCGAAACGAGGCGGCGGTCAAGTCGGTGTCCGGCGATCAGCCGGCCGTGGCGGTGCGCAGGTCGGACTGGTCCGCGGCCGAGTCGCTGCTGCGGCTGTCGCAGTCGGCGTCCTCGGCCGCGGGCGTGCAGTAGAGGCCGTGCAGCGTCGTCATGATCGTCTGCGCCTCGTGTCCGTTCAGCGAATAGTAGATGTTCTGGGCGCTGCGCCGCGTACGGACGAGATTGTCGTTGCGCAGCCGGGCCAGATGCTGGGACAGCGCCGACTGGCTGAGCCCGACCAGATCCTCCAACTCGCCCACCGACCGCTCGCCCTGGCTCAAGTGGCACAGGATGAGCAGCCTCCGCTCGTTGCACATCGCCTTCAACAGCGCACTTGCCCGGCGGGCGTTGGCCTGCAAATCCTCGATCTTCATCGCTCTACCGTCGCCCTGTCCGTTCCGATTCGTTTTGCGCCTGAGCCGTCGTTGCGCGACCAGGCAAAGAAAAATGTTCGTATCCTAGTATATTCGTATCGGACGGCTATTGTCCACCTGTGGGAATCCGGCATGGCGACCGCGCCGCTGCTTGGCGCATGCGACGGCTTGAGCGTCGCCATCATCGGCGACGCGCTGTTTTTCTCGCATCTCGAAACAGAGCCGCTACAGATATATCAGCTTCCGGTTGTGAGCGATAATCATCCGCAATGGCAGGATCAACCGCGCCGCCGCATCCGTCGTGACACCGGCCGGCCGGTCGGGTAGCATTCTGCCATGACCGACCATCCTTTGAATACCAAGGGCTTGCAGTGCCCGCTCCCCGTCTTGCGCGCGCGCAAGGCGATCAGGACCATCGCCGTCGGCGACACGTTGACGGTGGAGGCGACCGACCCCGGTGCCCGCAAGGACTTTCCCGCATTCTGCGAGGCGACCGGCAACCGCCTGCTGTCCGTCACCGAAGAGGACGGCGTCCTGCGCTTCGTCATCGAACGGGTGGCCTGAACCGGCGATCCTCCGCATCGATTATACCCCGATCGCAGGGGGACACGGATTGCCCCGGTTCCCGAAAGTGGGCTGTGACGAATCGTCCTGGATTCAGCCTGTACTTTCATTAGCGATCCGGGAAGAATGGTTTTCGGAAACGCTGCAATCGCCGCCCGAAAACCAACGATAACGACCGAAAAATCGATGTTCACCACCCTGTTCACCCACCCGGCGTGCCTGGAGCACGACACGGGTCTCGGTCATCCCGAATGCTCCGACCGCCTGCGCGCCGTGCTCGCCGCGCTGGAGACGGAGGAGTTCCACATGCTGGAACGGCAGGAGGCGCCGCGCGCCACGGTTGAACAGCTTCTGCGGGCGCATCCGCAGTCGCACATCGACCGCGTGCTGTCGCTGATCCCCGACGTGGAGCATGCGGGCGTCGATGCCGACACGGTCGTCTCGCCCGGATCGGGGGAGGCGGCGCTGCGTGCGGCCGGCGCGGTCTGCGCCGCGGTCGACGCGGTGGCGACCGGCCAGTCGCGCAACGCCTTCTGCGCGGTCCGGCCGCCTGGCCACCATGCCGAGCGGGAGAAGGCGATGGGCTTCTGCCTGTTCAACAACGCCGCAGTCGGCGCCTTCCACGCCCGCGCCGCCCATGGGCTGCAGCGGGTGGCGGTGATGGATTTCGACGTCCATCACGGCAACGGGACCCAGGACATCCTGCAGTTCGATCCCGACATGCTCTATTGCTCCACCCACCAGTCGCCGCTCTACCCCGGCACCGGCGACGCGGGGGAGAAGGGCGAGTATGGCAACTGCGTCAACGCGCCGCTGCCGGCCATGGCCGGGTCGCCGGAGTTCCGCCACGCGATGACGCACGTGATCCTGCCGGCCATCGACCATTTCAAGCCGGACCTCCTGATCATCTCCGCCGGGTTCGATGCCCATTCGCGCGATCCGCTGGCCGGCCTGCACCTGATCGACGATGATTTCGTCTGGGCCACCCGCAAGCTGGGCGAACTGGCCCGCACCCATTGCGGCGCAAGGATCGTCTCGGTGCTGGAAGGCGGCTACAATCTTCGGGCATTGGCGTCGGCAAGTGCGGCCCATGTGCGCGAACTGATGTACTGCTGACCGGAACCTTCCCCGCGCAACGGCGGTCCCCTTCTCCCGAAAGTGGGAGGGGCTGCCCGAACGCATAGGCCGCACAGTGGCGGCACATAGTCCGCAAGGGCCGGGGTACGGGAGTGCCTCGGGCCTTGCGCCGGGCGAGGGCGGGGCATACCTTCGCGGGCTTGAGGTTCCATCGATGGTTCTGCCCGACATGCCCCCTTCCGCCTCTGCTGTTCCCATTCCGCCCGACATCGCCGCCCTCAGTTTCGAGGATGCGCTCGCCGAACTGGAGCGGATCGTCCGCCAGCTTGAGGAAGGACGCGGCAAGCTTGACGACGCCATCTCCTCCTACGAACGCGGTACGGCGCTGAAGCGCCATTGCGAGATGAAGCTGCGCGAGGCGCAGGCCAAGATCGACCGCATCACCGTGAGCGCCGACGGCTCCCTCGGCACCGAACCCGCCCGGATCGACTGACGTGCAGACCATTTCCCAGACCGAATTGAAGTCCGCCATGGCGGAGATCGCGCAGGCCGTCGAGATGAAGATCGGCGCTCTGCTGCCGACCACCGATCTGGCGGAGGCGCGGGTGTTCGACGCCATGCGCTATGGCTGCCTGAACGGCGGCAAGCGGCTGCGGCCCTTCCTGGTGATGCAGTCGGCGGCGCTGTTCGGCGTCAACCCCGACTGCGCCATCCGTGCCGCCGCCGCGGTGGAGATGGTCCACAGCTATTCGCTGGTCCATGACGACCTGCCGGCGATGGACGACGGCGAACTGAGGCGCGGCCGGCCGACCTGCCACCGCCAGTTCGACGAGGCGACCGCCATCCTTGCCGGCGACGGTCTGCTGACGCTGGCGTTCGAGGTGCTGGCCGATCCGGCGACTCACGAGGATCCCAACATCCGCTGCCAACTGGTGTCGGCGCTGGCCAAGGCGGCCGGCGGCCACGGCATGGTCGGCGGCCAGATGCTGGACCTGATCGCGGAGCATGAGAGCTTCGATCTCGGCACCACCACCCGGCTGCAGCGCATGAAGACCGGCGAGATGATCGCCTTCTCCTGCGAGGCCGGCGGCATCCTGGGCAAGGCCAACCCGCCGCAGCGCACGGCGCTGCGCGCCTATGCCCACGACATGGGGCTGGCCTTCCAGATCGTCGACGACCTGCTGGACGTAGAAGGCACGGCGGAAGAGACCGGAAAGACCGTCGGCCGCGATGCCCAGGCCGGGAAGGCGACCTTCGTTTCGATCCTCGGCCGCGACCGCGCCCGTGCCCAGGCGGAAATGCTGTCCCATCAGGCATCGCAGCACTTGGACATTTTCGATGGGCGTGCCGATATGTTGAAGGCCGTTGCCGACTTCGTCGTCGCGCGCCGCGCCTGACCAGAGCTTTGAGGACCATCGCGACGTGACCTCCACCAAGACCCCGCTGCTCGACCTTTGTCCGACGCCAGCCAAGCTGCGGGCCCTGAAGCCCGAGCAGCTCCGCCAGTTCGCAGACGAGTTGCGCACCGAGACCGTGGACGCCGTATCGGTGACCGGCGGCCATCTCGGCGCCGGGCTGGGGGTGGTCGAGCTGACGGTGGCGCTGCATTACGTCTTCGACACGCCCTATGACCGGCTGATCTGGGACGTCGGGCACCAGTGCTATCCGCACAAGATCCTGACCGGACGGCGTGACCGCATCCGCACGCTGCGCATGGGCGGGGGCTTGAGCGGCTTCACCAAGCGGTCGGAGAGCGAATACGATCCCTTCGGCGCCGGCCACAGCTCCACATCCATCTCCGCCGGTCTCGGCATGGCGGTCGCCAGCAAGATGAAGGGGGAGCGGCGCAACGTCATCGCCGTGATCGGCGACGGCGCCATGAGCGCCGGCATGGCGTACGAGGCGATGAACAACGCTGCCTCCACCAAGTCGCGGCTGATCGTCATCCTCAACGACAACGACATGTCGATCGCTCCGCCGGTGGGTGCGATGAGCGCCTATCTGTCGCGGCTGATCTCGTCCAAGCCGTACCTGTCGCTGCGCCATCTGGCGAAGGAGATCGCCGACCAGCTGCCGCGTCCGCTGCGCAACGCCGCCCGCCGGGCGGAGGAATATGCCCGCGGCATGGTCACCGGCGGCACCCTGTTCGAGGAGCTGGGCTTCTACTACATCGGCCCGATCGACGGTCACAACCTGGACCACCTGCTGCCGGTGCTGCAGAACGTCCGCGACGCCGACGACGACAAGCCGGTGCTGATCCACGTCGTCACCAAGAAGGGCAAGGGCTATGGCCCGGCGGAGGAGTCGGCCGACAAGCTGCACGCCGTCGCCAAGTTCGACGTGGTGACCGGCACCCAGTCCAAGCCGAAGTCCAACGCCCCGACCTACACCCGCGTCTTCGCCCAGAGCCTGATCGCCGAGGCGGCGGCCGACCCGACCATCGTCGGCATCACCGCGGCCATGCCGTCGGGCACCGGGCTGGACCTGTTCGGGGAGCGCTTCCCCGACCGCTGCTTCGACGTCGGGATCGCCGAACAGCATGCGGTGACCTTCGCCGCCGGCATGGCGACGGAGGGGTTCAAGCCCTTCTGCGCCATCTATTCGACCTTCCTGCAGCGTGCCTACGATCAGGTCATCCATGACGTGGTGCTGCAGCATCTGCCGGTGCGATTCGCACTGGACCGCGCCGGGTTGGTTGGCGCGGACGGGGCGACCCATGCCGGGTCCTTCGACACCGCCTATCTCGGCTGCCTGCCCGACATTGTCCTGATGGCGGCGGCGGATGAGCTGGAACTGATGCACATGGTGGCTACCCAGGCCGCCATCGACGACCGCGCCTCCGCCCTGCGCTACCCGCGCGGCGAAGGCGTGGGGCTGGAACTGCCGGAACGCGGCAGCCTGCTGCCGATCGGCAAGGGCCGCATCCTGCAGGAAGGCACCAAGATCGCCATCCTCAGCTATGGCACCCGCCTGGGCGAGGCCCGGCGCGCCGCGGCGGAGCTGGCGGCGCGCGGCCTGTCGACCACCCTGGCCGACGCCCGCTTCGCCAAGCCGTTGGACGAGGATCTGGTCCGCCGGCTCGCGCTGGAGCACGAGGTGCTGATCACCATCGAGGAGGGATCGGTCGGCGGCTTCGGCAGCTTCGTGCTGCAATTCCTGGCGACGGCCGGGCTGCTCGACGGCGGATTGAAGATCCGGCCGATGGTTCTGCCCGACCTCTATCTCGACCACGACTCGCCGGCGAAACAGTATGAGACCGCCGGCCTGACCGCTCAGCAAATCGTCCGCACCGCGCTGCAGGCGCTGGGGATCGAGAGCGCTGCGGCGCGGGCCTGACCGCCGATTCCTTCACCCATTCGCCGAGGGCATCCAAACGGCGTAATGCCATTTGTCTAGCGGCCTTTCGGGTTGTTGGACTGGTATGGAGCGCAAGCGACGCCTTACACTTCCCAAGCTGGAATGGTAGCCCCCGGGCAACGGGGGAAGAGCCTGCGGCAGCGGATGGATACGAGGTCAGGGGCGATGGCGCACATCATGGCGGTCACGGCATACCGCAACGCGGAGTTCGGCACCGATCCGGGAGTGGATCGGGCGGCCAGCGCCGACGTTGCGGCCGGCGGCGTCGGCATCGACGATCCGGCGATGTTGCGCAGCCTGCTGGATCAGACGCCGACACCCACCGCCCTGGTGGAAGGGGAGGGTGACCGCTGCGCCTTCGCCAACGCCGCCTTCCGGGCGCTGGGCGCGGTCGCGGGAACCAACCTGACGGAGCGTTTTCCGGCCCTGTCGCTGTCAATGCTGATCGAGGCGCGGCGGACAGGCCAGCCGCAGCGCAACCGGGCCGCCAGTGACCGCACCACCGATGGCGAGCGGTTCTGGGATGTGCGGGTCACCCCGCTGCTGGGGGTCAACGGCGTCGTCCGCGCCCTGATCGTCACTGCCGACGAGACGCCGGAGTCGGCGGCCGAGCATGACCGGCGGCTGCGCGACGTCAGCCACCGGCTGAAGAACACGCTGCAGCTGGTCTCCAGCCTGCTGACCCTGCAGACCCTGTCGAGCAAGGATCCCGAGGTCCGCCGCGCCCTGCAGAGCGCCGGCGGACGGGTCGGCATCGTCACCCAGGCCCACCAGCGCACCCACGGCGCCCTGCGGGCCGGCACCGTCGACATGGCGGTCCATCTGCGCGAACTGTGCCAGGAGCTTGAGGCGACGCTGCCCGGCGCCCACCGCGTCAAGGTCACGGCCGAGACGACCGAGATGCCGATGGAGTCGGTCATTCCCTTCAGCCTGATCGTCAGCGAGTTGGTCGGCAACGCGGCGCGCCACGCCTTTCCCGCCGGAGTGCCCGGCGACATCGACGTGCGGCTCGGCCGTGGTGAAGGCGGCCGCATCCATCTGGAGGTCGTCGACCGCGGCATCGGCCTGCCGCAGGGCCTGGACGTCGCCCGTGCGTCGACGCTGGGGCTGAAGGTGGTGCGCGCCTTCGTCGGCCAACTGCGTGGCCGGTTGACGGCGGACAGCAGTCCCTATGGCACCCGCGTGTCGGTGGATTTCCCGCCGGCCTGACGCCCGGCCGGCTGCCGTCTGGAACCGGGGCTTGCCCTTGCGGCGGTTCCGCGTCAGGAATGCGCCGTCACGAGCGAGCGAAGGGCGACGGCATGGCACGGGTGAGGGTTGACGTGGCGCTGGTGGAGCGCGGGCTGGCGGAAAGCCGCGCCAAGGCGCAGGCGCTGATCCTGGCCGGGCTGGTCTATTCCGAGACGAAGCGCATCGACAAGGCTGGCGACCTGATCGCGGCGGAAGCCCCGCTGGCGGTCAAGGGGCAGGACCATCCCTGGGTGTCGCGCGGCGGGCTGAAGCTGGTAAAAGGGCTGGACGTCTTCGCCATCGACCCCACCGGACTGACCGCTGTCGATGTCGGCGCCTCCACCGGCGGCTTCACCGACGTGCTGCTGACCCGCGGTGCCGCCAAGGTCTATGCCGTCGATGTCGGTCATGGCCAGTTGGCGTGGAAGCTGCGCACCGATCCGCGCGTGGTCGTTCTGGAGAAGACCAATGCCCGCCACCTGACCATGGCCGAGATTCCGGACCCGGTCGACCTGGTGGTGTGCGACGCAAGCTTCATCGGGCTGGAGATCGTGCTGCCGGCGGCGCTGGCCCTCGTGGTACCGGGCGGGCGGCTGGTCGCCCTCATCAAGCCGCAGTTCGAGGTCGGCAAGGGCCGCGTCGGCAAGGGCGGCGTCGTGCGCGAGCCCGAACTGCACCAGGAGGTTTGCGACCGCATCCGCACATGGCTGGATGCTCTTCCGGGCTGGCGCGTGCTGGACATCACCGAAAGCCCGATCACCGGACCGGAGGGGAACAAGGAGTTCCTGATCGGTGCGGTGAAGGGTCCTTCCCCCGATCTTGAAACCCACGATCGCCTCGACCTTCCGGGCTGACCGGGGCCGGGCGAAGACTGTGCCCGATCGATTGAACTATGCCGAAGGGCCGATGAGGATAGCCCAGGCTGCACCCTGCCGCGCGGCGCATTAGATTTGGACGACCGCATTTAACGGTCAGGATCGCTGTGTGCAGAATTATCTCGGTCCGTTGATCCTCCACCTCGCCCCGGTGCCGTGCGTCGCAACCCCGTTTTGCCAAGGCTTTGGCTGATGGTGGCCGGGGCTGGCCAGGACTTGGCGATTGATGGCCGGGCCATTGCGCGACGGACTCCCCGCTGCGCGCGTCCAGCCACCGCTGCCATCGTGTCCGGGATGGCAGCCCGGCCGGCCCGGATCTACGGCATACCCACCCGTTTCCAGCCAGATTCTCAACCGGCGCATGCGCTGCCCGACCCTTTCAAGACGGAAATCCCAGCCCGCCATGGCCGCATCCTCTGAACAGCCGCACAAGGCGCGTACCGGCGTTACCGGGCTTGACGACATCCTGGCCGGTGGCCTCGCCCGCGACCGTGTCTTCCTGCTCGAGGGTAGCCCCGGCACCGGCAAGACCACCATTGCCCTGCAGTTCCTGCTGGACGGCGCGGCGGCCGGTGAACCCGGACTCTACATCACCCTATCGGAAACCGAGGGCGAACTTCGCGTCGCTGCAGCCGCCCATGGCTGGACGCTCGGCGAGGAGATCACGGTGTTCGAGCTGGTTCCGCCGGAGAGCCTGCTCGACGTGGCGCACCAGCAGAGTCTGCTCTACTCCTCCGATCTCGAACTCGGCGAGACAACCAAGCTGATGTTCGAGGCGATCGAGGGGAGCAAGCCGATGCGGATCGTCCTGGACAGCCTGTCGGAGATCCGGCTGCTGGCCCAGAGTTCGTTGCGATACCGGCGCCAGATCCTCGCCCTCAAGCATTATTTCGCCCGCCATGGCGCCACCGTGCTGCTGCTTGACGATCTGACCACCGACACCATGGACAAGACGGTCCACAGCATCGCGCATGGCGTGATCCGCCTGGAGATGCTGACGCCGGCCTATGGCGCCGAGCGGCGGCGCTTGCGGGTGCTCAAGTACCGGGGGCAGGCATATCGGGGCGGCTTCCACGACTGCACGATCACCACCGGCGGATTCAAAGTATTCCCCCGGCTGATCGCCGCCGAATATCGAACCGGCTTCGCCGGAGAGCGTCTGGCCAGCGGCATCGCCGAACTCGACACGCTGCTGGGTGGCGGCATGGAGCGCGGATCGAGCGCTCTCATCATCGGCCCGGCGGGGACCGGAAAGTCGCTGCTGGCGATTCAGTTCACTGTGGCCGCCATCGCACGGGGGGAGCGGGCTGCGCTGTTCGTGTTCGACGAGGAGCTTGGCCTGCTGTTCGCCAGGACCAGGGCGATGGGCTTCGACCTTGAAGCCATGCGCGATAGCGGCAGCCTGATCATCGAGCAGGTGGATGCGGCGGAACTGGCGCCCGGCGAGTTCACCTATCGGGTCCGCGCCTGTGTCGACGACCAGCAGATCCGCACCGTGGTGATCGACAGCCTCAACGGCTATCAGGCGGCGATGCTGGAAGAGCAGCTTCTGGTCCTGCATCTTCATGAATTGCTGCTGTACCTGAACCGCCAGGGCGTGACGACCTTCCTCACCATCGCGCAGCATGGCCTGATCGGTGACATGCAGTCTCCGGTCGATGTCACCTATCTGGCCGATACCGTCGTGCTGCTGCGCTATTTCGAGGCGCTGGGCCGTGTCCGGCGGGCGATCTCGGTGATCAAGAAGCGGGCCGGTCCGCACGAGGACACGATCCGCGAGTACCGGGTCAACGAGAGGGGCATCAGCCTGGGGCCGCCGCTGGACGAGTTCCAGGGGGTACTGCGCGGCGTGCCGATCTATATCGGCCAAGGCGGGCCTTTGTTGCAGGACGATCCGGCTTGAGCGAGCCCGCCACCACTGAGCGCGCGCTGATCCTGGCGCCGCATGGACGGGATTCCACCGTCGCTTCCGCCTTGTTGGGCGAGGTCGGCATCGCCGCGCACGCCTGTCCCGACCTGCCGGCGCTTTGTGCGGCGCTGGAAGACGGAGCCGGCCTGCTCATCCTTGCGGAAGAGGCGGTGCGCACCGCCGACCTCCAGGGGCTTGTCGCCTGGATCGGCGCGCAGCCGCCATGGTCGGACCTTCCCGTCATTCTGCTCACCTTGCGGGGCGCCGGCGCCGAACGCACGCCGGAGGCGGCACGCCTGACCGAACTGCTGGGCAACGTGACCTTCGTGGAACGTCCCTTCCACCCGACCACCCTGATCAGCGTCGTGCGGACCTGCCTGCGCGGCCGGCGCAGGCAGTATGAGGCGAGGGCGCGGCTCGTGGAGCGCGAGCGTCTGCTGGCGGACCTCGCCGACGAACGGGCACGCTTCGAAACGCTGGTGGAGCACCTGCCGGTGGGGGTCAATCTGATGGACCGGAACGGCGGGACCATTCTGTCCAATCCGGCATTCCGGCGCTTTCTTCCGGACGGTGTCATCCCTTCCCGGCGGCCGGACGGTGAGGAGAGCTGGATCACTTATGATGCGCAGGGCCGTCGTCTGACACGTGACCGCTTTCCCGGTGCGTGCGCCCTGCGCGGTGAGACAGTCAGCGGCATGGAATTCATTTATCGTTCCACCGGCGAACAGCCTGTCTGGACCCGTGTCAGCGGCGTGCCTGTGCGGGACTCCACCGGCAAAGCGGCCGGAGCACTCGCCGTCATCGTGGACATAAGCGATCAGAAGGCGGCGCAGGAGGCGCTGCAGCGCCTGACCGAGACGCTTGAGTTCAAAGTGCAGGAACGCACCCGGGAACTGGCGGCGACGCTCGACCAACTGCGCGACGAGATCCGCGACCGCGAACGCGCAGAAGCGCAACTGCGCCAGACGCAGAAGCTGGAGACTCTCGGCCAGCTTACCGGCGGTGTCGCGCACGATTTCAACAATCTGCTGATGGCGGTTCTCGGTAATCTGGAGTTGCTGCGCAAACGCCTTCCCGCCGACCCGACGACGGAGCGTCTTTTCCATGGCGCCATGCAGGGGGCCCGGCGGGGAGCGACACTGACCCAAAGGCTTCTGGCTTTCGCCCGTCGCCAGGATCTGCAGCCGCAGGCGGTAGACCTGACCGGGTTGCTGGACGGCATGAGAACGCTTTTGGAGCGTTCGGTCGGCCCGCGCGTCGTCATCCGCATCGACGCCCGACCTGCGACGGTACCGGCGCTGATCGATCCCAACCAGCTTGAGCTGGCGATCCTGAATCTCGCCGTGAATGCCCGCGATGCCATGCCCGACGGCGGCACGCTCACCGTGACGGTGGACGAGGTGCCGGTACCCGTCGCTTCTGGACTGCCGCCCGGTTCCTACCCATACGTGAGCGTGCGGGACACCGGCACTGGGATGGATGAGGAAACGCTTGCGCGGGCGATCGAGCCGTTCTTCTCGACCAAGGGCATCGGCAAAGGCACCGGGTTGGGGTTGTCGATGGTTCATGGCTTGGCGGTGCAGTCCGGCGGCGCGTTTCGGCTGTCGAGCGCTCCGGGCCAGGGGGCGCTCGTTGAGCTGTGGTTGCCGAAGGCCACCACACCGGCCCAGGCGGCCGAGTTGCCGCCGGCCCCGGCAGCCGATGTGTCTCCCGCCGTGGTCCTCGTGGTCGACGATGACGCGCTGATCGCCATGAGCACCGTCGATATGCTGGCCGACCTTGGGCACACGGTCATCGAAGCGGGATCGGGTGTCGAAGCGCTGGAGCTTCTGCGCAACGGGCAGGCGGTCGACCTGCTGCTGACGGACTATGCGATGCCCGGCATGACCGGCGTCGAGCTTGCCCAGGCGGCCCGTGCCATGGCTCCGGACCTGCCGGTGCTGCTGGCGACGGGATACGCCGATCTGCCGGAGGGCGTCGTCGCCGACCTGCCGCGGCTTGCCAAGCCATACACGCAGAACCAGCTCGCCGTCGCGACGGCCAAGCTGCTGGCCGAGACGGCGAGGACTTCGGCACATGCCAAGCCGGGTGACGGTCTCCACCGCGAGCCGCGCGCCGGAATTCACCGCTAGGGACGCCACACGCCGGATTGCGCCGGCGCCGGTGCCTTCATCGGCACCGGCGTCACGACAAGGCGCTTTTTACTTCGTGCCTTTTACTTCATCGATGGGAAGGCGAACTGGGCGCCTTCGCGGATCCCGCCGGTCGGCCAGCGCTGGGTGATGGTTTTGCGCCGGGTGTAGAAGCGCACGCCATCCGGACCATAGGCCGACAGATCGCCGAACAGCGACCGCTTCCAGCCGCCGAAGCTGTGGTAGGCGACCGGCACCGGCAGCGGCACGTTGATGCCCACCATGCCGACCTTGATCATGTCGCTGAAATAGCGGGCGGCCTCGCCGTCGCGGGTGAACAGGCAGGTGCCGTTGCCGTATTCGTGGGCATCGATCAGGTCCATGCCCTCCTGCATCGACTTGACCCGGACAAGGCACAGCACCGGGCCGAAGATCTCCTCCCGGTAGATGGTCATCTCCGGGGTGACGCGGTCGAACAGGCAGCCGCCCAGGAAGTTGCCGTTCTCGTGCCCAGGCACCACCAGCCCGCGGCCGTCAACCACCAGTTCGGCGCCCTCGGCGACGCCTTGGTCGACATAGGCCTTCACCTTCTCGAAATGCGTGCGGGTGACCAGCGGTCCCATCTCGCAGCCGGCGGAGGTGCCGGCGCCGACCTTCAGGTCGCGCAGCGCCACCGACAGCTTGTCCTTCAGCCGGTCGGCCACGTCGTCGCCCACCGCGACGACGACGGAGATCGCCATGCAACGCTCGCCGCAGGAGCCGTAGGCAGCGCCCATCAGCGCGCTGACCGCATTGTCCAGGTCGGCGTCGGGCATGACGATGGCGTGGTTCTTGGCGCCGCCCAGTGCCTGCACCCGCTTTCCATGGGCGCTGGCGGTCGAATAGACATACTCGGCGATGGGGGTGGAGCCGACGAAGCTGACGCCCTGCACCCGCGGGTCGGTCAGCAGCGTGTCCACCGCCTCCTTGTCGCCGTTGACGACGTTCAGCACGCCCGGCGGCAGCCCGGCCTCCAGCGCCAACTGGGCGATGTAGAGAGCGGAGCTGGGGTCGCGCTCCGACGGCTTCAGGACGAAGGTGTTTCCGCAGGCGATGGCGATGGGGTACATCCACAGCGGGACCATCGCCGGGAAATTGAACGGCGTGATGCCGGCGACGACGCCCAGCGGTTGGAATTCCGACCAGCTGTCGATGGCCGGCCCGACATTCTTGGAGAACTCGCCCTTCAGCAATTCCGGCACGCCGCAGGCATATTCGACATTCTCGATACCGCGGGTCAGCTCGCCGAAGGCGTCGTCCAGGACCTTGCCGTGTTCCGCCGTGATGAGGGCGCAGATGCGCTCGGCATTCTCCTCCAGCAATTGCTTGAAGCGGTACATGACGCGGGCGCGCTTGGCCGGCGGCGTGGCCCGCCACGCCGGGAAGGCGGCCTCGGCGGCGGCAATGGCTTCTTCCACCGTGGCACGCGACGCCAGGGCGACCTGTCCGGCCACGTCACCGGTGGCGGGATTGACGATGTCGGCGGTCCGGGTGCCGGCGGGCGCGTCAGTCTTGCCGCCGATCAGGTGGGCAACGATGGTCATGATGGCTTTCCTGGGGGGGTTCGTTGTGCAGGGTCTCTGCCCCCACCTCTCCCACCGGCGGAGGAGGGAAGGGTGGGGGCAGCGCGCGGCCGGCGTACTTAGGCGGTAGCCTGGATGGCATCGGCAACGACGTTGAACAGGCGGTCGAGGTCGGCCGGTTCGCTGTGGAAATGCGGGCCGAACTGGAGCGTGTCGCCGCCGAAGCGCACGTAATAGCCGGCCTTCCAGCACTTCTCGCCGATCTCGTAGGGCCGGCGGGCCGGCTCGCCCGGAAGCGGGGCGATGGTGACGGCGCCGGTCAGGCCATAGTTGCGGATATCGGCGACGTTCCGCAGCCCCTTCAGCCCGTGGATCAGGTTTTCGAAATGCGGCGCCAGCGCCGCAGCCTTTTCCCACAGCTTCTCCCGCTCGAAGATGTCGAGCGCGGCCAGACCGGCAGCGCAGGCGACCGGATGGGCGGAGTAGGTGTAGCCGTGCGGGAACTCCACCATGTACTCCGGCCCGCCATTGTCCATGAAGGCCTGATAGATGTCGTGCTTCGCCACCACGGCACCCATCGGGACGGCGCCGTTGGTCAGGCCCTTGGCGACGTTCATGATGTCCGGGACCACGCCGAAGGCGTCGGCGCCGAAGGGGGCGCCCATGCGGCCGAAGCCGGTGATGACCTCGTCGAAGATCAGCAGGATGGAGTGCTTGTCGCAGATCTCGCGCAGCCGCTGCAGGTAGCCCTTCGGCGGCGGCAGCACGCCGGCCGAGCCGGCCAGCGGTTCGACGATCACGGCGGCGATGTTG
This sequence comes from Azospirillum oryzae, assembly GCF_008364795.1. GTDB lineage: Bacteria > Pseudomonadota > Alphaproteobacteria > Azospirillales > Azospirillaceae > Azospirillum > Azospirillum oryzae. The sequence goes on from NZ_VTTM01000004.1 coordinate 382,162, forward strand.
GAGGCGTCGTGCAGCGCCACCAACTCCTCCAGCGCGTCGGCCAGGTAGGCGCCTTCATCCGGCATGCCCTTCACGAACAGGTTCTGCGGCAGCAGGGTGTGGGGCAGGTGGTCGGCGTCGACGCCGGTGCCGAACAGCTTGCGGTTGCCGCCGATGCCGCCCAGGCTGGTGCCGCCGAAATTGACTCCGTGATAGCCCTTGGACCGGCCGATCAGCTTGGTCTTGGTCGGCTGGCCCTTCATCCGCCAATAGGCCCGCGCCATCTTCAGCGAGGTGTCGGCCGCTTCGGACCCCGAACCGACGAAGAAGACATGGTCGAGGCCGGCCGGGGTCATCGACGCCAGCTTGTGCGCCAGCTTGAAGGCCGCCGGATGGCCGTGCTGGAAGGCCGGGCTGTAATCCAGTTCCGCGATCTGGCGGGCAACCGCTTCAGAAATCTCGCGGCGGCAGTGGCCGGCGCCGCTGCACCACAGACCGGACAGGCTGTCGTAGATCTTGCGGCCTTCGGCATCCCAATACCAGGTCCCCTCCGCCTTCACGATCATGCGGGGGTTGTTCTTGAACTGGCGGTTGCCGCTGAACGGCATCCAATGGGCGTCAAGTTCCTCGCGCGTCAGTCCGGCAGCCTTGTCGAGGGGCTGGCCAAGGGACTGGCCATGGGACTGGGTGTGATCGTTGTCCAGGGGGGCCATCCGCTGTTCTCCCGCTTCTGTTAGGTGCGCTGTCCACTGAGAGTGTGCGCGGTTCGTGGTTGCGATTAAATCCAAACTATAAGAACTTCACATAACTGTTCGCTTACCTATCGCGCCGACCTTTTTCACGGTTCCAGCATGAACAAACCGACCCGGTCCTCCACCCGGTCCCCCACCCGGCCCATGGCCCCGATCGGCGACGCCGACATCCGGCTTCTGCGCGTGTTCCGGACGGTGGTGGAATGCGGCGGCTTTTCCGCCGCCGAGGTGGAGCTGAACATCAGCCGGGCGGCGATCAGCCAGCACATGGCGGACCTGGAGCGGCGGCTTGGCCTCACGCTCTGCCGGCGCGGGCGGGCGGGCTTCCGGCTGACCGACGAAGGGCATCTAGCCTACGAGGCGACGATGCGCCTGCTGGCCAGCACGGAGAGTTTCCGCAGCGAGATCAACACCCTTCACGGCCGCCTGCGCGGCGAGCTGAACATTGGGATCACCGACAACCTCGTCACCATGCCGCAGATGCGGGTGACGCATGCCCTGCGTGGCCTGAAGCGTCTGGCTCCGGAGGTCCGCGTCAACATCCGCATGATTCCCCCCAACGAGATCGAGCGGGGCGTGCTGGATGGGCAATTGCACGTCGGCGTCGTTCCGGTCCGCAGAGGTTTGCCGGGACTGGCCGGTCTTCCGCTTTACCAGGAGGAGTCGCAGCTCTATTGCGGCGACGGCCATCCGCTTTTCGACCGTCCCGAAGGAGCGGTGACGCGCGGGGCGGTGGAGGCGGCCGACGCCGTGGCGCCGACCCAGGCGCAGCTTCCGCACGAACTGAACAACACCGCGACGGCCACCGACCGCGAAGGGGTGGCGTTCCTGATCCTCACCGGATGCTATGTCGGCTTTCTGCCCACCCATTATGCCCGGCAATGGGTCGAGCGCGGCATGATGCGGGCGCTGCTGCCCGACACCTTCCATCATGCCCTGGAGTTCCAGGTGGTGACGAAGAAGGGTGCCCAGCCGAATCTGGTGCTGGAGCGATTCCTGGACGTCTTGCGCGGGAACGGCGACGGCAAGGGCTTGGGTGCCGAATTGCTGCTCACCTGAGATGTGCGGGTCGCTATAGTCGTGGCCGGGCTTTGCCGCCTCCCCCCCACTCCGCCAGCACCCAGGATCGTGAATGCAAGCCCGCCAACTCGAAGTCTTCTGCATGCTGATGCGCTGTGGAACCGTGACCGGGGCGGCGGCGATGCTGAACATCTCGCAGCCGGCCCTGAGCCAGATTTTGCTGCACGCCGAGGATCAGCTCGGCTTCAAGCTGTTCGACCGGGTACGCGGGCGTCTGGTGCCGACGCAGGAGGCCAACGAGCTGTATCCGGAGGCAGAGCGGATCTTTGCGGAACTCGGTGCCTTGCGCCGGCGCACGGTCGACATGCGCCATGGCCGCACCGGTCTTGTCCGTCTCGCCGCCTCGGCCCCGCCCTCGATGTCCATCGTTCCAAAGGCGCTGACCGCCTTCCGCGAGGCGCATCCCGACATCGTCGTACGGTCGCTGGTCGCGCCGGTCGCCAGCATTCTGGACATGCTGCGCAGCGGCGACGTTCTGCTGGGGATGGCGATGAACGACATGCCCCATCATGATCTCGATGTCGAGACGGTCGGGCATGCCGAACTGGTCTGCCTTCTGCCGGAGGGGCATCGGCTGGCCGAACAGGCTGAGGTTGGATTTCCCGATCTGGCGGAGGAAACGCTGATTTCCTACCGGGTGGACACGCTGCCCGGCCGCCTGCTGGCCGGGGCAGTCGAGGCGGAAGGCGGCGTTTATTCTCCGGCGGTGGAGATCGACCTGTCGATCACCGCGCTGCCCTTCGTACGGGAGGGGATCGGCGTGGCGGTCGTCGATGGGCTCCTGCCGTGGAATCAGTTCTCCGGCATCGTCCAGCGGCCCTTCCGTCCGAGCATCCGCGTGCCCATCACTATCCTGACCAGCAAGGAGCGTCCGCTGTCGGGCAGCCACGATCTGATGCGCGACTGCCTGCGCCGGGCCGCCCGCTCGCTCGTGCCGGGCAGCGCCTGACGGGCCTGCCTATGGTCAGAAATCGGCGACCTTGCCGGCGGAGAATCCGGCGAAGCGGTCGGGATGGTAGGGCTTGGGATCGACGATCGGCGCCTGATCGGTGACGAGGTCGGCGATCAGGTGGCCGGCGCCGGGGCCGATGCCGAAGCCGTGGCCGCTGAAGCCCGCCGCCAGGATCAGGCCGGGCAGGCTGCCGACCTCGCCGATGGCGGGAACGCCGTCGGGCGTGCTGTCGATGTATCCGCCCCAGGCGGCGGTGATCGGCGCGCCCTTCAGGCCGGGCAGCAGGGCCATGGCCCGTTCGTGGGTAAGGCGGATGGTGCTGCGGTCCGGGGTGGGGTCGAGCACCCGAACCCGCTCCATCGGCGTCGGGCGGTCGAGCCGCCAGCGCCGCAGCGTCTCGTGGCCGGAACGCATTCCCTCCAGCCCGCCGGGCATCAGGCTGCGCCAGCGCCGGGTGAACATCGGCATGAATTGCGGCGCGAAGCGGATCTGCTGCATGGTCGGATCGACGCGCCCGCGTCCGCTGATCGCCAGAGTGTGGCCGCCGTCGCCGCGCCGGGTGACCGATACCGCGGCAGTGTGCAGGGCGTCGGGAAGGCCGGTGGGGCTGGGGCCGACCGACAGGATCGACGAGCGGATGGAGGCGAGCGGGAAACGCACGCCGATCTGGTGACAGAAGGAGGACGCCCAGGCCCCGCCCGCCAGGACCACCAGCTTGGTGCGGATCGTGCCCCTTTCGGTGACGACGCCGCAGACCCGCCCGCCGCCGGTTTCCAGGCCGCGCGCGGCGCAGCCCTGATGCACCGTGCCGCCCAGCTTCATGATCGCCCGCGCCACGGCGGGAGCCGCGCGGGCCGGATCGGCGATGCCGTCCGACGGCGAAAAGACGCCGCCCTTCCAGGGCCGTCCGGTGGCCCGGCCGCGCTCGGCGGCTTCGGCGCCGTTCAGCATGTGGGTGGTGACGCCGACCGTCCGGGCGAAATCGCGCCAGCGCGCCCAGCCCGCCAATTCCTGGTCGTCATTGCTGAGATAGAGCAGGCCGCAGCGGCTGAAGCCGGTGTCCTCGCCGCTTTCTGCGGCAAAGCGCTCCCACAAATCCAGGCTCTTGGTCGCCATCGGCAGTTCCCGCGCGTCGCGGTTCTGCTGCCGGCACCAGCCCCAGTTGCGGCTGGACTGCTCCGCCCCGACCTGCCCCTTCTCCACCAACGCCACCGACAGTCCGCGCCGGGCCAGATAGTAGGCCGCCCAGACGCCGACGATGCCGCCGCCGATCACGACGACATCCGCCTGTTCGGGCAGGTTCGGGGAGGACGCGATGGTTTGCAATGGGGCTGGCATTGGGAGGATCTCCGATTTCGGCGTTGCGCCATCTAGCCATGCCACGCGGACCGGGAGGCGCTGCTTTGGCCGATTCAACGGCATTATCTTCTGTCGTTGCCGGAAGACATGATGCTTTGTTCTGTTGGAGAACCGCGTCTTGGGCATCGACAGGCAGGCGGCGCATGCTAAGCTAGCCTGGTCCGATCAGCAGAATTTTCTGCTGTCGTTTTCCGTTCCCCGCCCTCGAACCGGATGGGTTCCCCATGAAGCTGGACCGCATCGACATCAAGATTCTGCATCAGCTCCAGAAGAACGGCCGGATCACCAATGTGGAGTTGGCCGAGCTGGTGAACCTGTCGCCCAGCCCCTGCCTGATGCGCGTCAAGAAGCTCCAGGCTGAGGGCTACATCGAAGGCTACACGGCGCAGATCAACGTCAGCAAACTCGGCCAGACCCTGACCGTTTTCACCGAAGTGACGCTGAAGAACCACCGGCAGGTCGATTTCGCCCGCTTCCTCGCCGCCGTCAAGAAGATCGAACAGATGCTGGAATGCCATCTGGTGTCCGGCGGCTACGACTACATGCTGAAGTTCGTCACGTCCGGCATCGGCGAGTATCAGGAGATCATGGAGAAGCTGACCGACATGGACATCGGCATCGACAAGTATTTCAGCTACGTCGTGCTGAAATCGCCGATCGTGCGGGCGCACATGCCGCTGACCACGCTGTTTCCGATGTGAGGACGGTCGCGGCGGAACCGTTGCCGCCCTCGCGGCGGCGAACCGCGCGAGGGGCTGGGCAGACGGATCAGGCCACCCGCATCCGGTCGGCGTCGATGTCCAGCGTGTCGAGCCATGTCGGATCCAGCTTCGGAACCGAAGAGAACAGCAACTTCGAATAGGGATGCTGCGGCTGCTGCCGGGCGGAGGGGATGATGGTCTCGACCGCCTGTCCGCGATACATCACGATGATCTCGTCGCAGATCGCCTCGATCACCGACAGGTCGTGGCTGATGAAGACATAGGACAGACCAAGTTCGCGCTGCAGCTCCTTGAGCAGATCGATGATCGTCGACGCGACGACGGTGTCGAGGGCCGAGGTGATCTCGTCGCACAGGATCAGTTTCGGTTCGGCGGCAAGCGCACGGGCGAAGTTCACCCGCTGTTTCTGGCCGCCCGACAGTTCCGCCGGAAGGCGGTGGCGCAGGGCGCGGGGCAGGCGGACCATGTCCATCAGCGCGTCGATCCGCGCATCGCGGGCCTTGCCGCGCAGGCCGTGATAGAAGGTCAGCGGGCGACCGAGAATATCCTCGATCGACTTGGCGGGATTGAGCGCCGTGTCGGCATGCTGGAAGACGATCTGAAGGTCGCGCAGCTGTTCGCGGCTGCGCTGGCGGGCGCTGTGCCACAGTTCCCGCCCGTCGAATTGGATGTCGCCGTTGCAGGCCGGCAGGATGCCGGCGATGGCGCGCGCCAGGGTCGATTTTCCGCAGCCGGACTCCCCGATGATGCCGAGGTTGGTGCCCCGCTTCACCTGCAGGCTCACCCCCTTGACCGCGAGGGCCAGCGGTTGGCCGTTCGATTGCGGCGGGCCGTAACCGGCGCTCAGCGTCTTGATCTCCAGCAGCGGGGCGGTGTCGGTGGCGAACGCCGCGGCCGCGGCAACCCGTCCGCCGGTGTCGGGATGGAAGGCGTGCAGCAATTCCCTGGTGTAGGGGTGGGTCGGACGCTTCAGGATGTCGTCGACACTTCCGATTTCCTGCACCGCCCCGTTGCGCAGCACCATGATGCGGTCGGCGATCTGGGCGACGACGGCAAGATCGTGGGAGACATAGACGCAGGCGATCTGCCGTCTGGCGGTCACCGCCTTGAAGGCGCGAAGCACCTCCACCTGGGTGGTGACGTCGAGCGCCGTGGTCGGCTCGTCGAAGATCACCACCTTGGGATCGCCGATGAGGGCCATCGCCGCCGCCAGCCGCTGCAGCTGTCCTCCGGACACCTGATGCGGGTAACGGTCGCCGATGCTGTCGGGATTGGGCAGCGACAGGGCGCGGAACAGGGCGACCGCCCGGCGGCGGGCCTCGTCCGGCGGCATCAGCTGGTGGATCCGCGTCACCTCGATGACCTGATCCATGATCGTCGCGGCCGGGTTGAAGGCGGCCGCCGCGCTCTGCGGCACATAGGCCACGACCGTGCCGCGCAGGGCCGCCCGTTGCTTTTCCGACAGGGTCACCATGTCATGGCCGTCGACCCGCACTGTGCCGCCGGAAATCCGGCAGCCGGGACGGGCGTAGCCCAGCAGGGTCATGGCGGCGGTGGTCTTGCCGGACCCGCTTTCGCCGATGAAGGCGACGGTTTCGCCGGCGGCGATGTCGAGGTCGATGCCCTTCAGGATTTGGATCCAGCGGCCGGAATCGGTGGTGGCCTCGACCGTCAGATCGCGGATTTCGACGAGGTTCGTCATCAGGAGGCACTCCGATCCCGGATCTTCTGCGGAAGATTGTCGATCAGCAGATTGACGCTGATGGTCAGGGTGGCGATGGCCAGCGACGGCACGATCACCGCGGGTGCTGCGAAGGGCAGGCCGCCGATGTTCTCGCGCACCAGCGCGCCCCAGTCGGCGTAGGGCGGCTGGACACCCAGCCCCAGGAAGGACAGGCCCGACAGCAGCAGCACGATGAAGACGAAGCGCAGGCCCAGGTCGGCCAGAACCGGACCGACGATGTTGGGCAGAATCTCCGACCCGATCAGATAGGGCAGGCTTTCCCCGCGGATGCGGGCGACCATGATGAAGTCCATCGTGTCGATGTTGACCGCCAGCGATCGGCTGAAGCGGTAGGCTCCGGGGACATAAATGACCGACAGGGTCAGGATCAGCACCGGGATCGAGGATCCCACCGCCGCCACCACCATCAGGCCGAACAGCTTGCTGGGGATCGAGTTCATGGCGTCGAGCACCCGGCTGACCACCATGTCCACCGGCCCGCGCAGCACCGCGGAGGTCATGCCCAGCACGACGCCGGTGAAGCAGGCGATGGAAACCGCGGCCAGCGAGATGCCGACGGTGTAGCGGGTCCCGTAGATGATGCGGGACAGCATGTCACGGCCGAGATAATCCGACCCGAGCCACAGGCCGGGCCGCATCGGGCCGAAATAATCGAGGTCGACCATGTCCCCCACCGAATGGGGGGCGATGTAGGGGGCGAACAGGGCGACCAGGGCCCAGAGCAGGACCACGCAGAAGCTGACCAGGCCTACCGGATTGATCCTGTAGCCGGACCATGTTGCGAGGGAGCCGGTGGAGGTGTGTGTCTTCATCGGAGCCTCGGGTTCGACAGGATGGCGACGATGTCGGCGGCGGTGATCAGGATCAGATACCCTACGCAGAAAATCATCGCGCAGGACTGGATCAGCGGCAGGTCGCGGGTGGACACCGCGTCGACCATCAGCTTGGCGATGCCGGGATAGTTGAAGATCGTCTCGACGATGATGACGCCGCCCACCAGATAGGACAGCGACAGCGCCACCGCGTTGGAGATCGGGCCGAGCGCATTGGGCAGGGCATGGCGCAGGACCAGCCGGGGGCGCGACGCGCCTTTCAGCAGCGCCATCTCGACATAGGGCGTGTTCAGCGTTTCGATCACGGCGGCCCGGCTCATGCGGATCATCTGGGCCGAAACCCCGAAGGTCAGCGTGATGACCGGCATGGCATAGGCCCGCAGCAGCCCCGAAAAGCTGTCCACCTGATAGGTGAAGGACAGGGCGGGCAGCCATTTCAGGTAAACCGCGAACACCAGGACGGCCAAGGTCGCCAGCACGAATTCCGGAACCGAGATGATGCCGATGGTGGCGATGGTGACGACGCGGTCATACAGGGTGCGCCGCCACATGGCGGCGGTGATGCCGAGCGTCAGCGCAAGCGGGACCGATATCAGGGTGGTCAGCCCGGCAAGCTTCAGCGTGTTGAGCAGCCGGCCGCCGATCAGCGTCGCCACCGGCATATGGTTGGCATAGGAGGTGCCGAGATCGCCCTGGAACAGCCCGCCGATCCAGTAGAAGAAGCGCAGCAGGGCCGGTTCGTCGAGATGCATGGCCGTGCGCAGGCCGGCGATCGCTTCCGGCGTCGCCGCCTGACCCAGCAGGATGGTCGCCGTATCGCCGGGCAGCAGTGTGGTGGCGAAGAAGACCGCGAAGGACACGATGGTCAGCGTGACCAGCGCGATGAACAGCCGGCCGAGGATGAGGGAGGGAACACGTGTAGTCATGCCTGGCCTCCGCATGGTGAGGCGCCCCCGGAGGGCTTGCCCGGTTGGGCGGCGACGAGAGGGGCCACGGCGGGCCGGGACGGCCGGGCCGTCGCCCGTCCGGTCCCGCCGATCCACTGTTTCAGGCGGCCAGCCAGACATATTCGGCAAACGCGTAGCCCATCATGCCGCCCAGAGGGTTGGGGGCCAGTCCCTTCAGCTTGTCGGTGATGGCGTCCACGTTGGAGATGTAGGCGGGGATGATGGTGCCGGCCTCTTCGGAGATCATCACCTGCATCTGGTCGTACAGTTCCTTGCGCTTGGCCCAGGCGAGCGTGCCGCGCGCCTCGATCATCATCTTGTCGAACTTCTCGGACTTGTACTTGCTCTCGTTCCAAGGGGCTTCGGAGGCGTAGAGCAGGGAGAAGAGGATGTCCGGCGTCGGGCGCGGATTGATGTTGCCGAAATGGATCGGCGCCTTCAGCCAGTAATTGCTCCAATACCCGTCGGACGGAACACGCTGGACGTCGAGCTTCATGCCGATATCGGCGCCGGACGCCTGGATCACCATCGCCATGTCGACGGCGGACGAGGCGGCATCCGACGTGATCACCGGGATGGACTGCCCCAGCACGCCCGCCTTCTTGAACAGGGATTTCGCCCGTTCCGGATCGAAGGACTTGGGCTTCAGCGCGGCGTTGTGGAAGGGGCTGGACGGGGACACCGGCTGATCGTTGCCGACCTCGCCGAAACCGCGCAGGGCGGATTTGACGATCTGCTCGCGGTTGACGAGATATTTCATCCCGTCCACGAAATCCTTGCGGCTGCCCGGCTCCATGTCCAGCCGGATGTTCAGGTCGGTGTAGTTGCCGGACGTCGTCTTTGACAGGACGAAGCCCTGCTGCCCATCGACAAGCCGCGTGGAGCGCGGGTTGATCGAGGCGGCGAGGTGGATGTCACCGGACAGCAGTGCGTTGACGCGGGCATTGTCGTCGCTGATCGCAAAGAACTCGAAGGAATCGACGTGCGGGCCGCCCTTCCAGTAGTTCGGGTTGCGCACGCCGATGGACCGGACACCCGGCTCGAAGCTCTTGCAGATGAAGGCGCCGGTGCCGTTGCCCTTTGAGAAATCGGTGGTGCCGTCTGCCACGATCATGAAGTGATGCATGGCCAGGATGGTCGGAAGGTCGGCGTTCGGCGTGGCCAAGATGATGGCGACGGTGCTCTTGTCCACCGCCTTGATGTCGGTCATCTGGGCGGCGATCTTCGCGACCTTCGAACCGACGGCCGGATCGAGATGACGCTTCATCGAGAACACCACGTCCTCGGCGGTCAGCGACTTGCCGTCGTGGAAGGTCACGCCCTTGCGCAGCTTGATCGTCCAGGTCTTGGCGTCTTCGGTATCGACCGACTGGGCCAGCTCCATCTGCGGGATGCCCGCCTTGTCGAGGAAGGTCAGGCGGTTGTAGAAGGCACAGCAGCGGACATAGTCGGTCGACAGCGACGCCTTCGCCGGGTCGAGCGTGTCGGCGGTGGATGACGACCAGCCGGCGGCCTTCAGCGTACCGCCCTTCACCGGTTCGTCGGCGACCGCGGCGTTGGCGCGGCCCACAAGGAAGTTGGCGGCGGTGAGCGACACGCCCCCCGCCAACAGCATCTTGAGCAGATCGCGGCGGTTGGCCCCGCGCCGGATGGCGCCTTCGACCATGCTGTCGTCGATCCGGGTCCAGCTATCAGGCGTCTTTGTCATGCTAGCCTCACTCTGTTCGTGTGTTGTCTGTTTCTTATTTTTTGGCGCGCTCCGGTTTGGTCCGGTTACGCGGAGACCGTCTTCGGCGCAGCGGCGACCACGTCGACCGCATCGGCCAGTTCCGCCATCGAGCGGAAATGGAAATCCGGTTCGGTGAATTCGGCGGGCTCGATGGTGCCGCCATAGCCCTTCTGCGCATGCCGCCGCTGGATCCAGCAATTGGTCATGCCGAGGCGGCGCGAAACCCCGATGTCATGGTACTGGCTCTGGGCGACGTGCAGGATGTCGTCCTTGCTGCCGCCGTCGCGCTCGACGAAATCGAACACCTGCTGGAAGAAGGCAGGGTTCGGCTTCTCGACGCCGGTGTCGTCGGCGGTGAAGCCGGCATAGAACGGGTCGCCCAGCTCGCGGGAGAAATGTGTGAAGGCCCAGCGCCGCGCATTGGTCATCGCGATCAGCTTGTACCGCTTGGCCAGACGGGCCATGGCGTCCCGGCTGTCGGGGAAACCGGCCCAGGACGCCGCGGAATCGCGCAGCCGTTCACCGTACTGCGTGCCGGCGGGAAGTCCCAGCTTCGGCGCGATGACCGAATAGACCCGCACCAGATCGTCGGGGAACAGGCCGGTGGCGTCGGTATAGCGCGCTTCGCGATAGAGAGCCAGCGCCGCCTCGCCGTCCACCGTGGTTCCGGCCTCCGCCGCGATTTCGGTCAGGCATCCGGTGATGCCGGCTTCGAAGTCGATCAGCGTGCCGACGACGTCGAAGGTAAGATATTTGAAATTCAGCAGACTCTTGGGCAACGCACCAACTCCTCATCAAGGACCGCGTGGGAACCGTTCCGGTTCGGCGGGGCGTTTCAGGTTCGGCGGAATCAGCCGCCGGGGTATCTGTGGACGTGGCCCCTCTGGAGATGGTCCAGAGTTCCGGTCTTCTGTCCCATCCAGTGTGGTCTAAGGGCTTGACGCCTGTCTCTGAATATCGCTGCCGGACGGCAGAAAATGCTGGATACGGGGGTGTTCACGGATTCTTGCGCGGACGCCCCCCTTTTTCGCCTATCGCATCGCCCGGCGGACGTCGGGGTCTTCCAGTGTCTGGTCGAGCGTTTGGGCCGTGCGCTCCAGGATCGCGTCGATGTCGGCATCGGTGCAGCAGAGTGGCGGGGCATAGCCCAGGACGCCGTTCGCGAAGGCACGGATGACCAGCCCGTTGTCCCAGGCCCGGTCGAAAATCCGCCGGGACGGCTCGGCGGCGGCCGGCAGCGGGGTCTTGCGGTCCTTGTCCACCACCAGTTCGATGGCGGCCAGCATGCCGCGCCCGCGCACATCGCCGACCAGCGGGTGGTCGCGCAGGGCATGCAGTCCGGCCATCAGCCGGGCGCCGGCCTTCACGCCGTTCGCCAGCAGGCTGTCCTCGTACAGCCGCAGCGCCTCCAGTCCCACCGCGGCGCTCACGGGGTGGGCGGAGTAGGTGTAGCCATGGCCGACCGCGGCGGTGCCGGCGGCATCGGCGATGGTGGCATAAACCGAGTCCGACAGGAAGACGGCGCCCATCGGTACGTAACCGGAGGTCAGGCCCTTCGCCGTGGTCATCAGGTCGGGGACCACGCCGTCGTCGGTGCAGGCGAACAGCGGGCCGGTGCGGCCGAAGCCGGTGATGACCTCGTCGGCGACGAACAGGATGCCCAGGCTGCGGCAGCGGTCGCTCATCGCCTTCATCCAGCCGTCGGGCGGAACCAGGACGCCGCCGGATCCCTGGATCGGTTCGGCATAGAATGCGGCGACCCGCTCCGGCCCGCCGATCTCGGCGATCTTGGCGTCGAGTGCGGCGAGCGAGGCGGCGATGATCGCGTCGGCATCGTCGCCGACCGGATTGCGGTAGGCGTAGTGCGACGGAATCTTGTGCTGCCAGTCGAACGGCACGCCGAAGCCGGCATGGAAGGCGGGCAGGGCGGTCAGCCCGGCGCCGACGGTGGAGGAGCCGTGATAGCCCTGCTCGATCGAGATGAACTGGTCGCGCTGCGGCTGGCCCTTGGCCTGCCAGTAATAGCGGATGAAGCGGATGGTGCTGTCCACCGCGTCCGACCCGCCGAGCGTGAAGAAGACGTGATTCAGGTCGCCGGGGGCGCGTTCGGCCAGCGCCGCCGCCAGCCGGATCGCCGGTTCGCTGCCAAGCCCGAAATAGCCGGTGGCGTAGGGCAGTTCCTGCATCTGGCGGGTGGCGGCCTCGACGAGGCTCTTCTGCCCGTAGCCGGCATTGACGCACCACAGTCCGGCGAAGCCGTCCACCAGCCGATGGCCGGACGTGTCGGTGAGGGTCGCCCCGGAGCCGGAGGCGATCACCCGGACGCCGGCCTTTTCATGGCCGCGGTATGACGCGACGGGATGCACCAGATGGGCACGGTCGAGTTCGATCAGGGAATTGCTGAGCATGGTCCTCTCCGGATCAGCCGAGTGCCTGGCTGGCGAGCGCGAAAGTCGAAACGGGGGCTGCCGATGCGGGCGTCGACACAGGCGCCGATGCCGTGGGAGCGGGGCGGCGCATGGCGATGCCGCCGCCGACATGGCGCAGGCCGCAGTCGGCCAGCCAAGGGCCGAGGCCGGTGTCGGCGGTGGTGTCCACCCGCAGGAATTTGCCGGAATTTGCAGCGATGATCGGGCCGATCAGGGCCTTGGCGCCGTCTGCGTCGGGCGCCACCACCGGGCCGATGACCTGGCCGCGGCCGAAGTCGCGCAGCGCCGCAAATCCCACGGGGGCGCCGTTGCGGCGCAGCAGCGTGAAGGATCCGACGTCGGCGAAACGCTCCAGCAGTTGGCTGCGGTCGGCGCCGAAAGCCTGCCGGTCGAGGGCGGCGATGGCGGTGCGGTCATCCCTGCCGGCGGGTGCGACATCTTCCTTGGCAAACTGCGCCGAGCCGCCTTCCCCCTGGTGCTGAAGAACGGCGCCGACCTCGCGGAAGCCCAGTTTTTCGTAGAGCGGCAGCCCGTCGGTGGTGGCGACGAGGCGCAGGGGGCGGTCTCCCGCGAGATCCATGGCCTCGTCCATCAGGCGGCGGCCAAGGCCCTGCCCGCGCCAGCCTTCATCGACGATGACCATGTTGATGGTGGCGGCATCCTCGCCATAGGGGGTCATCAGCACGGTGCCGACCACCTGCGCACCCTCCGGCGCCCCGGCATCCACGGCGACAAGCCCCCGGCTGAGCGCGAGGGTCAGGGACCAGTCCTCCAGACGGTGCGGCCATTGCGCCTGCCGCGACAATGCCAGCGCATCCTTGAGATGCTTCGGTTCGAAGGCCAGACAGCGAACCGTTCTTTTGGAAACCGTATTCTTGCTCATGGGCAGTCCTTTCACCCTCTGCCTCAAGAGTGGGCGTACCGCCCCCGGACGTTCGTCTGAAGGCGACGCCCGCCGCGATATCTTCCACCTTTGCTTCGGCGGCCGGCCGCATCTTATGCCGTGGCGGAGCGCCTGGACCCGGTTCCGACCCAGCTCTGGGGGCGCGAGCGCCGTTCCGCTCCCAACCTAATGCTGAGCGTCGTCGCGGAAACGGAACTTTGTGCTTTCGCGCCGGGCAATTCGGTCAGGCCCGACTTCGCGGCGACGCTAGGATCATGGGGCAGGGCGAGATCGCGCCCCAATCCATTCCCCCACCGCCCCATCCCGAGGAAGCAGCCATGAGCCAGTTTCGGCCGAAATACGTCACCTTCGATTGCCACGGCACGCTGATCAACTTTCAGATGGCCGAAGCCGCGCGCGATCTGTACGGGTCGATCCTCGACGAGGCGCGGATGACGGAGTTCATCAAGAACTTCGCCGCCTACCGCCTCGATGAGATCATGGGTGACTGGAAGCCCTATGCCGAGGTCGTGCACAATTCGCTGGAGCGCACCTGCAAGCGCAACAACGTCGTCTTCCGCGACGAGGATGCGCGCATGGTCTATGAGCGGGTTCCGACCTGGGGTCCGCATGCCGACGTGCCGGCCGGGCTGGCGAAGGTCGCCAAGGAAATCCCGCTGGTCATCCTGTCCAACGCCATGAACGACCAGATCCCGTCGAACGTGGCGAAGCTGGGCGCGCCCTTCCACGCCGTCTACACCGCCGAACAGGCGCAGGCTTACAAGCCGCGCTTCCAGGCGTTCGAATACATGTTCGACATGCTCGGCTGCGGGCCGGAGGACATCCTGCACTGCTCCTCCTCCTTCCGCTACGACCTGATGTCGGCGCACGACCTGGGGATCCGCAACAAGGTGTGGGTCAACCGCGGCCACGAACCGGCCAACCCCTATTACGGCTATACCGAGATCCGCGACATCTCCGGCTTGCCCGGCGTGATCGGGCTGTAAGGGACGCGTCTCAAGGTTCAGGCTGCAACGGGAAGGACCCAGGTCATGAAATTCGTCTCCTACTGGCACGACACCGCTCCCGCCTTCACGGGCGGGGCAGAGGGCGCCGCAGAGGGCCAGTATGACGTCGCCATCGTCGGAGGGGGGTTCACCGGCCTGGGTGCCGCCCGCCAGCTGGCCAAGGCCGGCGCGCGGGTGATCGTGCTGGAGGCCGGCCGCATCGGCGGTGGGGCGTCCGGGCGCAACGGCGGGCACCTCAACAACGGTCTGGCGCACAGCTTCATCGCCGCCAAGGCCGCGTTGGGAACGGAGCGCGCCATCGCGCTCTACCGCGCCTTCGACCAGTCCATCGACACGCTGGAGGCGCTGATCGCCGAGGAGGGGATCGAATGCGATTTCCGCCATGCCGGCAAGTTGAAGCTGGCCTCTAAGCCGGCGCATTTCGACACCATCGCCCGCAACTTCGAGGTCGTGCACCGCGAGGTCGATCCCGACACCGCGTTGCTGAACGCCGAGGATCTGAAGGGGGAGGTGGGCTCGCCGTTTTACGGGGCGATGCTGTCGCGCAAGAGCGCCATGATGCATATGGGCCGCTTCGTCGTCGGGCTGGCGGACGCCGCAAAGCGGCACGGCGCGGTGCTGGTCGAGAACGCGCCGGTCGGCGCCATCACCCGCTCGGGCGACCGCCACACGCTGTCCACCCCACGCGGAACAGTGACAGCCAAAGACGTGCTGGTGGCGACCGGCGCCTACACCACGCCGAATTTCAGCCATTTCCGCCGCCGCATCATCTCGGTCGGCAGCTTCATCATTGCCACCCGGCCGCTGAGCGACGGTGAGGTCGCGTCGGTGGTGCCGGGCAACCGCACCTACGTCACGTCGATGAACATCGGCAACTACTTCCGCCTGTCGCCCGACCGGCGGCTGATCTTCGGCGGCCGGGCGCGCTTCTCGGCAAGCTCTGACCAGCAGTCCGACGCCAAGAGCGGGGCGATCCTGCGCGCGAGCTTGGCGCGGATCTTCCCGCAGATCGCCAACATCGACATCGATTACTGCTGGGGCGGGCTGGTGGACATGACCAGCGACCGCTACCCGCGCGCCGGCTATCACGACGGACTGTGGTACGCCATGGGCTATTCCGGCCATGGGGCGCAGCTGTCCACCCATCTCGGCATGACCATGGCCGACGCGATCCTGGGGCGGGAGGACAAGAACCCGCTGAAGGGCCTGTCCTGGCCCGCGGTACCCGGCCATTTCGGCAAGCCCTGGTTCCTGCCGCTGGTGGGGCTGTACTACAAGGCTCTCGACCGGATTCAGTGACGTTCGGAAAACAAGAAGCCCGGCGGGAGTGCTTCGCTCCCGCCGGGCTTTTTGCTGTCCCCGTGCCTCAGCCCAATCCGCCGATGTGGAAGGTCTTCATCTCCAGATACTCCTCGATCCCCACCTGCGCCCCTTCGCGGCCGAGGCCGGACTGTTTGACGCCGCCGAAGGGAGCGACCTCGGTGGAGATCAGGCCGGTGTTCAGCCCGACCATGCCGGCTTCCAGCGCTTCGCCCACCCGCCAGGACCGCGCGAGGTTCTGCGTGTAGAAATAGGCGGCCAGCCCGAAGGGCGTGGCGTTGGCGAGCGCGATGGCCTCCTCCTCCGTCTCGAAGCGGAACAGCGGTGCCACCGGGCCGAAGGTTTCCTCATGGGCGAGCAGCATGTCGGTGGTGGCGTCGGTCAGCACCACCGGCGCGACATATTGCGGACCATCCGCAGCGACATCGGCGGCGGACGCGATGCGCGCGCCCTTGGACACCGCGTCGGCGACGTGGCGCTCGATCTTTTCGACGGCGGCGGCGTTGATCATCGGGCCGATGGCGACGCCCGGTTCCAGCCCCGATCCTACCCGCATGGCGTTGACGCGGGCGACCAGACGGTCGCGGAACGCGTCATAGACGCCCGCCTGCACCAGGATGCGGTTGGCGCAGACGCAGGTCTGCCCGCCGTTGCGGAACTTGGACAGGAGGACGCCTTCCACCGCCTGATCCAGATCGGCGTCGTCGAACACGATGAAGGGCGCATTGCCGCCCAACTCCAGGCTCAGCCGCTTGATGCCGGCGGCGGCCCCGCGCATCAGCAGGGAGCCGACGCGGGTGGAGCCGGTGAAGGAAATCTTGCGGACAGTATCGTTCGCCAGGATTTCCTCGCCGATGGCTTCCGGGCGGCCGGTCAGGATGTTGATGACGCCGGCTGGGATGCCCGCCCGTTCGGCCAGCACGCCGAGCGCCAGCGCCGAGTATGGCGTGAAGTCCGACGGCTTGATCACGACGGTGCAGCCGGCGGCCAGGGCCGGGGCCACCTTGCGGGTGATCATGGCGTTGGGGAAGTTCCACGGCGTGATGATGCCGCAGACGCCGACCGGCTCCTTCAGCACGACGATGCGGCGGTCCGGGGTGGGGGAGGGGATTGTGGTGCCGCCGATGCGCCGCGCCTCCTCGGCGAACCATTTGACGAAGGAGGCGCCATAGCGGATCTCGCCCCGCGCCTCGTCCAGCGGCTTGCCCTGCTCCAATGTCAGGAGGCGGGCCAGATCCTCCAGATGCTCGATCATCAGCGCGTGCCAGCGCTCCAGCAGCGCGGCACGGTCGGCATGGGTGCGCCGGCGCCAGGCCGGGTAGGCCTCGGCCGCCGCGGCGATGGCATCGCGGGCGTCGGCGCCGTCCATGTCGGGAACGCTGCCGAGGGGGCGGCCGGTCGCCGGGTTCTGGACATCGATGGTCCGTCCGGCCACCCCGTCGCACCAGCGCCCGCCGATCAGCCCCTGTTCGCGGAACAATGAGGGGTCGGTCAGGTGATGAGTCATCATCGTGTTTTTTCCGCTGCGGGTATTCTTGAAAGGACCGGCATCACGACAGAGCCGACAGCACGGCGGCGGTGATCGCGTCCGTCCTGTCCTTGCCGGGAACCGTGCCGATGCCGCGGCTGGTGGTGTCGCCCAGCGCCGCCATCACGCGGTCGGCGGCGGCCTTTTCCCCCAGATGCTCCAGCATCATCGCGCCCGACCAGATGGCGGCGATCGGGTTGGCGATGCCGAGATGGGCGATGTCGGGCGCCGAGCCGTGCACCGGTTCGAACATCGACGGCGCCTTGCGGTCGGGGTTCAGGTTGGCCGAGGCGGCGAAGCCCAGCCCGCCTTGGATCGCCGCGCCCAGATCGGTGAGGATGTCGCCGAACAGGTTGGAGGCGACGACGACGTCCAGGCTTTCCGGCGCCGTCACCATGCGCGCCGCCATGGCGTCGACATGGTAGCTGGTGACCTCGACGTCCGGATGCTCGGCGGCCAGCTGGCGGGTGATCTCATCCCAGAACACCATCGAATATTTCTGGGCATTCGACTTGGTGACGGAGGCCAGCTTGCCGCGCCGGGCGCGCGCCTGGGCGAAGGCGAAGCGCAGGATCCGCTCAACCCCCATGCGGGTGAAGACGCCGGTCTCCACCGCCACCTCATGCGGCGTTCCCTGATGGATGCGGCCGCCGGCGCCGGCATATTCGCCTTCCGTGTTCTCGCGGATGCACATGATGTCGAAGCCGCCGCGCCGCAGCGGCCCCTCCACCCCCGGCAGCAGCCGGTGCGGGCGGACGTTGGCATACTGGTCGAACGCCTTGCGGATGGGCAGCAGCAGTCCATGCAGCGACACCGCGTCCGGCACTTCCGCCGGCCAGCCGACGGCACCCAGCAGGATGGCGTCGTATTTGCGCAGCGTGTCGATGCCGTCGGCGGGCATCATGACGCCGGTTTCCTTGTAATGGGAGCAGGACCACGGCATCTCGGTGCCGGTCAGCGCGAAGCCGGATTGCTTCGCCGCGGCCTGCAGGACTTCCCAGGCGGCATCGACCACGGGATGCCCGATGCCGTCGCCCTTGATGATCGCGATGTTGTGGGTTTTCATCGAACGTCCCTTAAAGGCCGATCAGCACGCTTTTGCTGCGGCGGTTGGCGAGATAGGCCTCGCGGCCCAGGTCCTTGCCGATGCCGGAGCGCTTGTAGCCGCCGGTCGGCAGGATGTGGTCGCGCGAGCGGCCATAGCGGTTGACCCACACTGTGCCGGCCTGGAGCCGCCGGGTCAGGCGGATGGCGCGCGACAGGTCGCGGGTGTAGAGCCCGGCGGCCAGCCCGTAGATGGGATGGTCGGCCATCGCCATTGCCTCCTCCTCGCTGTCGAAGCTCTGCACGGTCAGGACCGGGCCGAAGATCTCTTCCATAACGGCGGGGGAGCTTTGATCGACACCGGCCAGCAGGGTCGGCGCGTAGAAATAGCCGTCGCCGTCCATCGGGCCGCCGCCGGTCAGGCACTCCACCGAACCGGTCAGCGAGGCGGTGACGATGGAATGGATGCGGGCGCGTTGGCGTTCGGAGATGATGGGGGAATAGCGCGTCTTCTCGTCCCAGGTCGGACCGGGGCGGACGGCGCGCATGTGGCCCAGGATCATGTCGATCAACGGTTCGGCCACGCTCGCCTCGACCAGCAGGCGCGAACCGGCGACGCAGGCCTGTCCGGCATTCGACAGCACGCTGGTGGCGATGGCGGCGGCAGCCTTCTCCAGATCGGCGTCGGCGAAGACGATCTGCGGGCTCTTGCCGCCCAACTCCAGCGTCATCGGCTTGACGCCGGTGCGGGCGATGTCGGCCATGATCGCCGACCCCGCCGCCGTCGATCCGGTGAAGCTGACCTTGGCGATGCCGGGATGGCGGGTGATGGCGGCGCCGGTGGTCGGGCCGTCACCCTGGACGATGTTGATCAGCCCGGCGGGAACCCCCGCCTTCACCGCCAGCTGCGCCAGCAGGACGGTGGAGAAGGGCGTCATCTCCGACGGCTTCAGCACCACCGCGTTGCCGGCGGCCAGTGCCGGGCCAAGCTTCCAGCCCGCCATCGACAGCGGGAAGTTCCATGGTGTAATGGCGCCGACGACGCCGTAGGGCTCCGTCATCACCATGCCGAAACTGCCGTCGTCGGTGGGGGCGAGGTCGCCGCCCTCCTTGTCGGCGAACTCGGCGAAGAAGCGGATCTGCTCCGCCGTCACAGCGACGTCGCCGGCGACCAGCTGCCCGACCGGACGGGTGGAGGACAGGGCCTCCACCTTCGCCAGGGTCTCCGCCTCCTCCTCGATCAGGGCGGCCCAGCGCTGCAGCACGGCGGTGCGGTCTCGCGGGCGCACGCCGCCCCAGTTGCTGGACTTCAGGGCGGCGTGCGCCGTGGCGACCGCCTCATCGACAAGGTCGGATGAGGCCACCGGGCAGTCGGCATAGGCCCGGCCATCCGACGGGCGGTGCATGGGCAGCCCGTCCTCCGCCGGGATCAGACGGTCACCGATGAAGTGGCCGATGGGCAGCGGCAGGCGGTCCGGGTCGAAGGACAGGCTCATGACGCACCCTCAGCTGATGGTGACGTAGATCTTGCGGACCGTCTCGATGGTCTTCCACACGCCGGTAAAGCCCGGCTTCATCACGAAGCTGTCGCCCGCCCGGTAGACCACCGGCTCCCCGTCATCCGGAGTGATTTCGACGACGCCCGACAGGATGTGGCAGAACTCGAAGGTCTCGCCCTTGATCGACCGGGTTTCGCCCGGCGTTGCTTCCCAGACGCCGGTCTTGACGGTGTCGTCCTTGGCCGCGTCCTGCGCCCAGGTCTTGAAGGCCGGCGATCCGGCGATCAGCCGCTCCGGCACCGGGGTCGATTCACGCGGGGCGAAGGTCGGGGCGGTATCGATGGTTTTCAGCAGCGACATAAGAGAATCCTTGTTGGTGAGCGGCTGTGCCGCAGGGAAAGAAAGGGACGCCGGCGTCAATAGCCGCGTTGGCGGTCGACCAGTCCGACCGGGTCCTGCCCGGCGAAATGCCGGCGAAGGTTGCCGATGACCGCACGCGCGGCACCGTCCGGCTGGGTGATGCTGGCGATGTGCGGGGTCAGCATGATGTTCGGGTGGGTCCAGAAGGGATGGTCGGACGGCAGCGGCTCCGGATCCGTCACGTCGACCACCGCGCCGGATAGTTGGCCGCTGTCGAGCGCATCCAGCAGCGCCGCATGGTTCAACTGCGGCCCGCGTCCGGTGTGGACCAGCGCCGCGCCTCTGGGCAGCTTGGCCAACAGAGTCGCATCGAGGAACCCGCGGGTGTCCGGGGTCAGCGGCAGCAGGACGATCAGGATGTCGGTCTCGGCCAGCATCGCGTCGAGGCCGTCCGCGCCGTGATGGCAGGTCACGCCGTCCAGGTCGCGCGGCGAGCGGCTCCAGCCCGCCAGTGGGAAACCGAAGGGCTTCAGCCGCTCCAGCACCGCCTGACCCAGCACGCCAAGCCCCAGCACGCCGACCCTGCGTTGCGCCGCCTGCGGCTGGGGCAGGGGGCGCCAGACGCAGGCTGCCTGCTGGGCGCGGTAGGCCGGCATCTGGCGATGCAGGGTCAGCACGGCCAGCGTGGCGTATTCCTGCATCATGCGGACGATGCCGTCCTCCACCATGCGCACCACCTTCACGGATGGGGGCAGGCTGGCCATGGCGAACTGGTCGACTCCGGCCCCGATCGAGAAGACGATCTCCAGATTGCGGTAGCGGGGGAGGTTGTCCGGGATTGTCCAGGTGATGAGATAGCGCACCGCGTCGGGATCGACGCCGGCCGGATCCATCGAGAAGGGCAGGTCGGGCAGCTCGCGGGCGAAAGCCTCCGCGAAGATGGCGCCCCGCACCGCATCGGAATTGAACAGAAAGGTCATCGGTATTCCTTGGGGGCGTCTCTTTGGCGATGCGCGGCCGGCGCGGGCTGAGGTCAGAGGCGGCAGCGCTGGCCCAGCGCCTCGATCATCGACTGGCAGGCGTTCAGTTCCTCGACCAGGATGTGTTCGTTGGGACGGTGCGCCCGCGCGATGTCGCCGGGGCCGCAGATGATCGCGTCGATCCCGGCGGTCTGGTACAGGCCGGCCTCGGTGCCATAGCTGACGGCGGCCAGCGGTTCCTGCCCGGTCAACTCCTCCAGCAGTCGGGCCAGCGGCGAGCGGGCGGCAAGGAACAGGGCGGGATAGGCGCCGGTTTGTGTCCAGTCGACGGCGAAGCCGCGCTCCTCCAGCCGCTCTGCCGCCTCGCGCACCGGCTCCAGCAGGGTGACGGGGTCGATGCCGGCGATGGCGCGGGCTTCGAACTCCGCGGTGCAGGCATCGGGAATGATGTTCACCGCAAGCCCGCCCTGGATGGTGCCGACCTGCAGCGAGGAATAAGGCGGCTCGAAGACCGAATCCAGGGGCCCCTGGGTCAGGCGGTCGGCCTGGGCAACGGCGGCGGTCAGAGCGTCCGCCATGGCATGGATGGCGTTCAGCCCCTGGTCGGGGCGGGAGGAATGGCCGGAGCGTCCGCGCACGGTCAGCCGGGCCGCCGCCTTGCCCTTGTGGGCGCGGACGGCGCGCAGGCCGCTCGGCTCCCCGACGATGACGCCCAGCGGCGGCGCGCACAGGTCGGGCAGATGCGGCAGAAGATGCGGCGCGCCCTGGCAGCCGGCCTCCTCGTCATAGGTGAAGGCCAGATGGATCGGCCGGGCCAGCGGGGCGGCGGTCAGGGCCGGCAATGCCGCCAGCGCCGCCGCGATGAAGCCCTTCATGTCGGAGGTGCCGCGCCCAAAGAGCCGGTCGCCGTCGGCGCGCATCCGGAACGGATCGCTGGTCCATTCGGGTTCGGTGGCGGGAACCACGTCCATGTGACCGGACAGCACATAGCCCGGAACCATCGCCGGACCGATGGTGGCGAACAGGTTGTACCGGTCGCCCTCCGGCCCCGGCAGAACCCGGACGCGCACCCCGGCACCTTCCAGAATGCCGCGAATCCCGTCGACGATGGCGCCGTTGGGGGTTCCGACGACGGAGGGAAAGGCGATCAGGTCCTTGAGGATGTCGATCACGGTCATGGCGGCCTCACCTTGTCCCATGCTGCGCGCCATGGGCGCGGGGAGTCTTTTCGGGTTCGCTGCGATGTGCGGAGAGGGGTGGCGGCCTTGGCGGCTGCGACAGTGATGATCTTAGCGGGCGGGCGCTCCATTCCATGCTGAATGCATGGGTGATTTGGAGGATTGTTGTGCCGAGCCGGTGCTTTGCGGTGAATTGTGCGGTGGGTCCCCCGGTAGTCTCAGGCGACGGTGGGTGGCTAAGGCATGTCGGTTGACCAAAAGGCGCACCGCCTCACGCTATGGAAACTCCGGGGAGGAGGCAGCTTTGAGCGAACGCGGGCTTGCGGATGGACCGGGGGACGGTGCGTTACCGCCCTCCCTGACGGTCGACGCCTTCGACGTGCGCATGGCCGACGTCGCCGACATCGACCTTGAGCGCTTGCAGGCGCTGTCGATTTCGGTGGGCTGGCCGCACCGTGCGGAGGATTGGCAGTTCGCGCGCGAGGTCGGTCACGGCGTCGTCGCCCTCGACGAGATCGACCGCGTCCTGGCATCGGCGATGTGGTTTCCCCATGGCGACGACTTCGCGACCATCGGCATGGTCATGACCTCGCCCCGGCTGCAATCGCTGGGGGTCGGCGAATGGCTGATGAAGCGGGTGTTGTCGGCCTCGGCCGGGCGGACCTACCGGCTCAACGCCACCCGTGCCGCGCTGGCGCTGTACCGTTCGCTCGGCTTCATCGGCCATCGGACCGTGTTCCAATGCCAGGGCGAGGCGCGGGGCGGCGATCGGCCCGCCTCCGCGGAGCCGGTACGGCGGCTGACGGCGGCGGATCTGGCGGCGGTGACGGCCCTGGACGAGCGCGCCTTCGGAACCTCGCGCGCCGGCCTTATCGCGCGGCTGTTCGAGCAGTCGGCCGGCTATGGGCTGGAGCGCGAAGGCAGGCTGGCGGCCTTCGCCCTCTGCCGTCCCTTCGGCCGCGGCCATGTCGTCGGTCCGGTTGTCGCCGGGCTGGACGAGGATGCGGTCGCCGTGGTCCAGCCTCATGTCGACGAGCATGACGGCCGTTTCCTGCGTCTGGACACCCATCTGGACGAAGGCATCTTCCCGCTGTTCGTCGCGCGGTCGGGTATGAAGATTCACGACACGGTTCTGACGATGTCGCTGGGCGCGCCGCTGACCGATCCGGCGACGCGCGGGCCGGACCGGCCCATCACCTTCGCACTCGCCACCCAGGCCCTGGGCTGAGCCACCACCGGCTTCACAAAAAGGATGCGCCGATCATGCCGGGACAGACGCCGGAACCCTCCGCCGGCCCCCAGTCCGTGTCTCCGCCCGAACCTCTGCCAGAATCACCGCCCGAACCAACCCCCTCCGGAATCCGCAGCGGCGTGCTGCTTCGGCTGGTGTCGGCCGGGCTGTTCGTGGTGATGTCGCTGTTCGTCCGGCTGGCCACCGTCGAGGCGCCGATCGGACAGATCGTCTTCTACCGCAGCGCTTTCGCCCTGCCGCCGATCGTCGCCTATCTGATGTGGCGCCGGCAATTCCCTTCGGCCCTGAAGACACGGCAGCCGGTGGGGCATCTGAAGCGCAACCTCTATGGCGGCGCGGCGATGGTGCTCTCCTTCATTTCGCTGGCCTATCTGCCGCTGGCGCTGGCGACGGCGCTGGGCTTCCTTGCTCCGCTGTTCGCGGTGCCGGCCGCCATGCTGTTCCTGCGGGAGCGGCCGGGTGCCGTCGCCATCGGGGCGGCGCTGACCGGCTTTGCCGGGGTGGTCCTGATGCTCGCCCCCGCCTTCGAAGGGCCTACGCTGGATCGGAACACCATCATCGGGGTGGCGGCCGGGCTGTCCATGGCCGTCGCGACCGCCGCCGGGCGGGTCGAGATCAAGACGCTGACCGCGACCGAAGCGCCGGGGACCATCGCCTTCTACTTCGCCCTCCTCTGCGCGCTCGGCGGACTGGCTAGCCTGCCGTTCGGCTGGAGCACCCCAACGGCCCATTCGCTGGCTTTCCTCGTCGGCGCAGGCGTCACCGGCGGCCTGGCGCACATCACCATGACCGAGGCGATGGCCCGGGCGCCGGTGTCGACCCAGGCGCCGTTCGACTACACCGCCATGCTGTGGGCGCTGATCCTCGATGCGGCGATCTTCGGCCTGTTTCCGTCGCCGGCCAGCCTGGCCGGAGCCTTCGTCATCGCCGCCTCGGCGCTGGTGGTCCCCTTGGCCGGCCGGTTCACCACCCGGTCCGAAGCCCTGCGGCCCGCGCGCTGAAGCGCGGGCCGGATCGGCTCCCGGTCAGGACTGTCCCGCTTCCAGGCTCACCGGCTGGCCGGCGGTCTGGAAACGGTCGATGCGGAAATCCTGCAGCGGCGTATCGGTGCGCCCGGTGGCGATGATCTCCGCCATCACGTCGCCGACGCCGGGACCGAGCTGGAAGCCGTGGCCGCTGAAGCCGAAGGCGTGGAACAGTCCCGGCGTCGTCGCCGACGGCCCCATGACCGGCAGCTTGTCGGCAACATAGCCTTCGCAGCCCGACCAGGTGCGGATCACCGTGACATCGGCGATCGCCGGCAGCAGCCGGACCAAGCCGCGCAATTGTCCGGGCAGCCGCGCCGGGTCCGCCTTGGCGTGGCCCGGGTCGAGCGGCACCGGCACACGCTCCGCCGCGCCACCGAAGACGATGTTGCCGCGTTCGACCTGACGGAGATAGCCGTCCCCGCCCGCCCGCGACCACATGCCGACCACCGGCAGGATCCTGTGCGGCAGCGGTTCGGTGACACCCATCTGCGGCCCGTATGCCGACATCGGCACAGGCTCGCCGAAGCCGGCGGCGACGCGCGCGCCCCAGGCGCCGGCCGCGTTCAGCAGGCAGTCGGCGGTGAAGCGGCCCTGCCGCGTCACCGCTTCGAATCCCGAACCCGTCGCTGATACCTCCACCGGACCGCACTCCTCGACGATCTCGGCGCCCAGTCGGCGGGCGGCGTCGGCGAAGGCAGGGGCGATCAGGCGCGGATTGCCGCTGCCGTCCTGCGGCGAGAACGAAGCGGCGATGGCACCCGGCCCCAGCCCCGGGAAGCGGCGGCGGATCTCCGGCGGCGTCAGCTCGTCGAGTTCCAGACCCCATGGCCGGGCGTCGGCGATGTAGCGGCGCATGTCGGCCAGCCCGTCCTCGTCGAACACCAGCCGCAGGTGGCCGGTGGCACGAAACTCCACGTCGCGGCCCAGCAGTTGCTCCGCCTCGCCCCACAGCGCCCGCGACCGATGGGCGAGCGGCAGTTGCGGCAGATACCGGCCGCTGCGGCGGATGTTGCCGAAGGACGCGACGGTGGCGCCCGTGCCGACGCGGTTGCGTTCCAGCAGCGTGACGCGTAGGCCGCGCCGGGCCAGGAAAAAGGCGGCGGCCGATCCCATCAACCCGCCGCCCAGCACGATAACCCTCATCGACCTCTCCCACATGCGGGCGGACGCGGCTCCGCCCCATCGGTCAGGCTGCACATGACCGGCGAGCGGGTCAAAGACGGGTTGGGCATGGTCCCATAAGGCCGGGCTATGGATCGAGCCATTGGAGGCCCGGTGCATAAGTCCGCCTTATGCGTTTGCTTTCATTGGGTCTTAGACCGCCCTCGCCCCGCCATGTCAGCTTTTTGCCCAGCACAGGCTGACTTGCGGAAGGGAGCAAAGATGGACGGGGGCATGGGTGAGGCCGATTGGAAGGTCGGCGTCGATATCGGCGGGACCTTCATCGATTTCTGCGCGCTGGACATCCGGTCGGGCCGGGTCGCGTCGCTGAAGGTGCTGACGACGCCGGACGATCCCGGCGCGGAACTGATGACCGGACTGACCCTGCTGGCCGAGCGCGAAGGGATGGACCCGCGCGCCGTCACCCGCTTCGTGCATGGCACGACGGTGGGGATGAACACGGTGATCCAGCGCAAGGGCGCGCCGCTGGCGCTGCTGACCAATGCGGGGTTCGAGGATGTGATCGAACTCGCCCGGCTGCGCATGCCCGACACCTATTCGCTGTTCTGCTCGCGCCCCGACCAGCTTGTGGCGCGCGACATGATCTTCGGCATTCCGGCCCGCCTGCGGTCGGATGGGACGGAGCGGCAGGCTCCCGACCGGGCGGCCGTCGCCGAGGCCGTGGCGGCCCTAAAGGCCAAGGGAGCGGTGGGCGTCGTCGTCGCCTTCCTCCATTCCTGGCGCGACGGCGGCCACGAGAATGCGGTGAAGGAGGAGATCGCCCGGCTCGCCCCCGACCTGTTCGTCTTCACCTCCGCCGAGGTTTGGCCGGTGATCCGCGAGTATGAGCGGACGACGACCGCGATCCTGAACGCCTATGTCCATCCCCGGATTTCCGGCTACCTGTCGGCGCTGGAGGAGCGGCTGGCCGGACGCGGGGTGCCCGCCCGTCCGCTGCTGACCAAGTCCAACGGCGGCGTGATGAACGCGGCGGAGGGCAAGCGGGCCTGCGTGCACATGCTGCTGTCCGGTGCGGCCTCCGGCGTCAACGGCGCGGCGTGGCTGGCCCGGCAGGCGGGAGAGCCGCGTATCCTGACGCTCGACATCGGCGGCACCTCGGCCGATTTCGCGCTCATCATCGACGGTCAGGCCCAGTTCGGCACCGGCGAGATGATCGGCGAGTTTCCGCTGCACATCCCATCGGTTTCGGTCAGCTCCATCGGCATCGGCGGCGGGTCGATCGCCAGCGTCGACGGGCAGGGGGTGCTGCGCGTCGGGCCGGAGTCGGCCGGATCGACGCCGGGTCCGGCCTGCTATGGCCGTGGCGGCGAATGGGCGACGGTGACCGACGCGATGGTGGTGTGCGGCTGGCTCGGCCACAGCCAGATGGCCTACGGGCAGCTGCGGATGGATGCCGATCTTGCCCGCGCCGCCGTCCGGCGGTTGGCCGACGAGCTGTGCCGTTCGGTGGAGGCCACCGCGCAGGCCATCCTCGACGTCGCCGTGTCGGAAATGTTCGCGGAGGTCGAGAAGATGGCGGCGCGTGCCGGTGTCGACGTGCGGGACTTCGCGCTGATGCCCTTCGGCGGCGGCGGGCCGATGCTGGGAGTGTTCCTGGCGCGTGAGTTGGGGATGCCGCGCGTCGTCGCTCCGCGCTGGCCGGGTGTGGTGTCGGCACTGGGTGGGCTGGTCGCCGACCTGCGCGGCGATTTCGTCCGCACCCTGTTCGCAGAATTGAATGCCGGGCTGATGCCGACGCTGCGCGAAGCCTTCGCCGCGATGGGCGCGGAAGGGCGCGACTGGCTCGCGGCCCAGGGCCATTCCGGCGCGGTCGAGCTGATGATCGTCGCCGACATGCGCTATGCCGGCCAGAGCTATGAGATCGAGACGCCGTTGGACCACACTTGGCTGGATGGAGACGACCCCGGCGCCATCGCCGCCGCCTTCCATGCGGCGCACGCGCGTCTTTACGACTTCGACGACCCCGATGGGCGGATCGAGATCGTCAACCTCCGCCTGTCGGCCATCGGCAACGGGCCGGCGCTGCACTTCCCCACCGCGCAGGACGAGCCGCGCGCCGCGTCGGCGGAGCGCACCGTCCCGGTCTTCACCGGCGGCGTCGTGACCCCTGTCGGGCTGTATCGCCGAGCGGACCTGCAGGCCGGATCGCGCTTCCAGGGGCCGGCCATCGTTGCCCAGGAGGACACCACCTTCGCCATCCCGGCCGGGACCGAAGCCCGTGTCGACGCGCACCTCAACCTCCACCTGACCTTTGCGGAGTGATCGCTGTGTTTGACCGAATGAAGCTTCAGGTTCTGGCGAACCACGCGCGCTCGGCGGCCGAGAACATGGCCCACACGCTGCAGCGCACCGCCCATTCCGCCTTCGTCAAGGAGACGGAGGATTTCACCGTCATGTTGCTGAACCGCCGGGGTGAGACCTTCGGCGTGCCGATGGAGTTGGGGGCGACCTGGTATCCGGGCCTGACCTACGGCCGAACCATCGAGATGATCGAGGATTACCGGCCGGGCGACGTCGCCTTCACCAACGATCCCTATTCCGGCTTCGTCGCGACCCACGCCCCCGACACTCACCTGTGGAAGCCGGTCTTCTACGATGGGGAGATCATCGCCTGGACCGGCGGGCACATCCACAACACCGACATGGGCGGCGCCGTTCCGGCCTCGCTGTCGCGGGCGCTGACCGAAATCCATCAGGAAGGCATCCGCTTTCCGCCGATGAAGCTGGTCCGCGAAGGGGTGTTCGACGAGCAGATCCTGCGGATCATGACCACCAACGTCCGCAAACCCGACCTGAACATCGGCGACATCAAGGCCCTGGTCGGCGCGCTCAACACCGGGGAGCGCAAGATCCTCGCCATGGTGGAGAAGTTCGGCAAGGCCGCCTTCCTCGATGGTGTCGACGCGCTGCTGGACCATGCCGAGGCGCAGGCCCGCGACATCCTGCGCGCCATGCCCGACGGGGAGTGGGTGTTCGCCGACTACGCCGACGAGGATTCGGTCGCCGCCAACCCCTGCCGCCTGAAGCTGACCCTGAGAATCAGGGGCGACGAGGCGATCCTGGACTTCACCGGGTCGGACCCGCAACTCGCCTCCTCGCTCAACGTGCCGTCGGGCGGCGATCCCCGGCACACCATCCTGTTGGTCGGCGTCTATTACGTCCTCTACACCCTCAATCCGAAAATCCTGCTGAACACCGGATTGACCCGGCCCTTCACCTGCATTGCGCCGGAAGGGACGGTCCTGAA
Source organism: Azospirillum oryzae (assembly GCF_008364795.1). GTDB lineage: Bacteria > Pseudomonadota > Alphaproteobacteria > Azospirillales > Azospirillaceae > Azospirillum > Azospirillum oryzae. The sequence continues at coordinate 411,217 of NZ_VTTM01000004.1, forward strand.
CCCGACCTTCCCGGCGGCAGTGGGGATGCGGTCGCTGACCTGCGCGCGGCTGCGCTCTGTGATCTTCGGCGCCTTCTCCCAGGCGGTGCCGGAGCGGCTTCCGGCGGCGCCGGCCGGCAACAACTGCATCGTCAACGTGATGACCACCGACGAGCGGACGGGCAACCGCATCATCGCCGCTGTCAATCCGGTGGTCGGCGGTGGCGGCGGTATGCCGCACCGTGACGGCACAAACGGCTCCGGGGCCGACGCCGCCTATCTGAAGAACACGCCGATCGAGATCACCGAGATGGAAACCCCGGTGGAGTTCGTCCGCTACGGGCTGGCGACCGACAGCGGCGGGGCAGGCCGCTGGCGTGGAGGGCTCGCCACCCACATGGCCTTCCGCGTCTTCTCCCCCGACACCCGGATCACCGCGCGCAACCGTGACCGTGGCTTCTTCCGCCCCTGGGGCGTGCTGGGCGGCCGGGCGGCGGGGCTGTCGGACATGGTGGTCAATCCCGGCACGCCGGGCGAACGGCGGCTGGGCAACATCGACACCGCGGTGCTGCAACCCGGCGACGTGCTGGACATCCGGTCGGCCGGCGGCGGCGGTCGCGGCGATCCCTTCACGCGGGAGGCATGGCGGGTGGCCCGCGACGTGGCGCGCGGCTACGTCTCCGTCGGGGCGGCGGAGCGGGAGTATGGCGTCGTCATCCGCGACGGCGTGCTGGACGCAGCGGCCACCGACCGGCTGCGCGCGGACCGGCCGTCGCCCACCGGGCATTTCCATTTCGGGCCGGAACGCGAAGGGTACGAGCGGCAATGGACCCCTGAGGCCTATGATTTCCTGACGCGGACCCTGGACGGCTTGCCGATCCACTGGCGCTTCTTCGCCAAGACGGAGATCTTCAGCCGCATGTCCGGCCGTTCCGGGGCCGAGGGGGTGGAGGCCGCACTGGAGGAGGTCTACGCCCGCTTCCCCGAGATGCCCCGTTCCAAGGCCATGGTCCGGGAGGCGGCGGAATGAGCGGGACGGCGTTCGGCGCCCCGCCGGAACCCGGCGGCCGACTGGTCAGGCTGGCCGAGACGGGGCGGCAGCCGGTCCGCTTCCTGCTGGATGGGGCGGAGCGGATGGCGCTGACCGGCGATACGGTGCTGACGGCGATCCTCACCAACGCCCCGGCTCTGCGGCAGGCGGAATTCGGCCCGGAGCAGCGCGCCGGCTTCTGCCTGATGGGGGCGTGCCAGGATTGCTGGATCTGGCAGGAGCAGGGGCCGCGCATCCGCGCCTGCTCCACCCCGGTGGCCGAGGGCATGCGGCTGCTGACCCGGACGCGGAGGGATTGGCCATGACCGAGCCGCAGGTTGTGATCGTCGGCGCCGGCCCCGCCGGGATCCGTGCGGCCCAAACGCTGGCGGCGGCCGGCCTGTGCCCGACGGTGATCGACGAGGGCGCGCGGGCCGGCGGGCAGATCTACCGCCGCCCGCCCGACGGCTTCATCCGTCCGCCCGGGACGCTCTATGGCTCGCAGGCCGGCAAGGCGGTCGCGCTGCACACTGCCTTCGACGGGCTGGTGGCGGCCGGCCGCATCGTCCATCTGCCACGCCGGTCAGTCGTCGCCCTGGCCGACGGGACGCTGCACACGGTCGGCGAAAGCGGAAGCCGCCGGATCGGCTACGACCGGCTGATCCTGGCGACCGGGGCGACCGACCGCCTTGCCCCGCTGCCGGGTTGGCAGGCGCCCGGCGTCTACAGCCTGGGGGCGATGCAGATCGCGCTGAAGGCCCAGGGTGTGGCGATGGGGCGGCGGATCGTGCTGGCCGGGTCCGGGCCGCTGCTGACCCTGCTGGCGACGCAGCTGCTGAAAGCCGGGGCAGAGGTCGCCGCGGTCCTCGACACCGCCGGCATGCGCGCCCAGATCGCCGCCTTCCGCGACCTTGCCGTCCGTCCGTCCTTCGCCCTGCAAGGGCTGGCGATGCGGGCGCGGCTCGGGCGGCACTACCATGCCGGGGTGGTTCTGGAGGGAATTGAAGCGTCGGACACCGGGGTGACGGCAATTCGCTGGACGGATGCCGGCGAGCAGGCGCGGCGGACGGCGTGCGACGCGGTTGGGCTCGGCTGGCATCTGAAGGCGGAAACCCAGCTTGCCGATCTCGCCGGCTGCCGGTTCGCCTACGACGCGACATGGTCGCAATGGTTGCCCTGCACCGATCGGATGGGCCGTGCCGGGGACGGCGTCTATCTGGCCGGCGACGGTCTGCGCCTGCTGGGGGCCGATGGGGCGGAGGTCGCCGGGCGTCTCGCCGCCGCCGCCTGTCTGTCCGATCTGGGCCTGCCGGCACCGGATACCGCTGCCGACCTCAAGCGCCTCGACCGGCTGGAGCGCTTCGCACGCGGGATCGCCCGCGCCTTCCCCTGGCCGACGGATCAGGTGCGCGCCCTGCCGGACGATGCCGTTCTCTGCCGTTGCGAGGGGATCACGGCCGGCGCGGTGCGTGAAACGGCCGCCTATGGCGGGGCGGAGGCCAACCGGGTGAAGTCGCTGGGCCGTGCCGGAATGGGGCGTTGCCAGGGCCGCTATTGCCAGCTTGCGGCGGCCGATCTGATCGCCGTCACCGGCGGGCTTGCGCACGCCGGAGAAGTGGGGCGTCTGCGCGCGCAGGCCCCCGTGCGCCCGGCGCTGGTCAGCGCCTTGCTGGAGGAGGAATGAGCCGCAGCGGGGGCCTACCCGGCCGGCCCCCGCCGCTGCATCCCTGAATATCCATGTTGATATTTAAAACATGATTGTGCATGATCTGAATATGTCTAATGATGTATCAGCGTGGTGTGCAGGATGATCACGGCTTCGCAGATGCGCGCCGCTCGGGCGCTCCTGGGGATCGACCAGAAGACACTCGCCGAAATGGCCGGACTGTCCGTTCCGACCATTCAGCGCATGGAGGCGAGCGACGGAAACGTGCGCGGCGTGGTCGACAGCCTGACCAAGGTGGTCGAAGCCCTCACCCAAGCCGGAATCGAACTGATCGGCGAGAATGCGCAGAGCATCGCCGGCGGCCGAGGCGTCCGGTTGAGGACACCGACGGAAAAATCCTGACGCCACACCCGATCGAACCTGCGACGGCGACCGCCGACCTGATGCCGACGATCCCGCCGCCTTATTGAAGGCCGCCGGACAGATGACAGCCCGAACCGAACCGATTTCCCAGCCCCCAATCTCCAAACCCCGTCAGCCCACCTTCGCCGAATTGTTCACCCCGAAGCTCGTCACCATTCTGCGCGAGGGGTACGGATTATCGAATTTCCGCGCCGATGCGATCGCCGGGCTGACGGTGGCCATCGTCGCGCTTCCGCTTTCCATGGCGATCGCGATCGCGTCCGGCGCGTCGCCGGCCCAGGGGCTTTACACCGCGATCTTCGGCGGCTTTCTGGTGTCCGCTCTCGGTGGCAGCCGGTTCCAGATCGGCGGTCCCGCCGGCGCCTTCATCGTGCTGGTCGCCGCCACGGTCCAGGCGCACGGCATGGACGGGCTGATCCTCGCCACCATGCTGTCCGGCCTGATACTGGCGGCCATCGGCTTTCTCCAGTTGGGCACATATATCAAATTCATGCCCTATCCGGTGACGGTCGGCTTCACCGCCGGCATCGCCGTCATCATCTTCGCCAGCCAGATCAAGGATCTGCTCGGGCTCCGCCTGGGCGTGCCGGAGCCGGGACCGCTGCTCGACAAGCTGCCGGTGCTGTGGTCGAGCCTGCCGACGGCGAGCCCAGCGGCGGTCGGGCTGGCCCTGGGGTCGATCGGCATCATCACCGGGCTGAAAGCCCTGCGACCCCACTGGCCGGGCATGCTGATCGCCGTTGCCGGAAGTGCCGCCGTAACCGCCGGCCTCGGCCTGAAGGTCGCGACGATCGGCACCGATTTCGGCGGCATTCCGCCGGGCCTGCCGATGCCGAGCCTGCCGGCCATTTCTCTCGACAAGATCCAAGCGGTTCTGCCGAGCGCCGTGTCGTTCGCGCTGCTCGGCTCCATCGAATCGCTGCTCTCGGCGGTGGTCGCCGACGGCATGACCGGGCGCCGCCACCGCTCCAACTGCGAACTGGTCGGGCAGGGCGCCGCCAACGTCGCCTCGGCCCTGTTCGGCGGATTCTGCGTCACCGGCACCATCGCCCGCACGGCGACCAATGTTCGCGCCGGTGCCCATGGGCCGGTTTCCGGAATGCTGCACTCCGCGTTCCTGCTGGTCTTCGTGCTGGTCGCGGCGCCGCTGGCCAGCTTCATTCCGCTCGCCAGCCTTGCCGGCGTGCTGGCGGTCGTGTCCTGGAACATGGTCGAGAAGCCGGCGTTCGCGCTGCTGTTGCGTTCCTCGCGCGGGGACGCCGCGGTGCTGCTGTCGACCTTCCTGCTCACCATCTTCCGCGGTCTGTCGGAAGCCATCGTCATCGGCTTCGCGCTCGGTTCGGTGCTGTTCATCCATCGCATGTCGAAGGTGACGGCGATCGAAAGCCAGACCCCGTTCGTCGCCGAGGATCGGCCCGACGGCGCCTCCTCCGCCCGCACGCCCTACGATGAGGCCGCCGCCGATCCCGATGTGGTCATCTATCGGATCTCCGGCGTGTTCTTCTTCGGCGCGGCGGCCTCGATCGGCTCGGTGCTCGACCGGATCGCCGACACGCATCGGGTGCTGATCGTCGATTTCGGTGCCGTGCCGTTTCTCGATTCCACCGCCGCCAACACCATCGAAGGGCTGGCGCACAAGGCGGCCCGGCGCGGCGTGAAGGTGATCCTGACCGGGACCAGCCACGCGCTGCGGCAGGACCTGTTCAACCATGGGCTCAAGCCGCCTCTCGTCGCCTACGAACGGACGATTGAGGTCAGCCTGCGGAAGCTGCGGCGGAGCGATGGGCGTATGACCGCCGGGGCGGACGTATCCGCCGAGACGTGGCGGGGCAACGAAGGGTAGGATCGCCTGTTGTCCGGCTCGGGAGGCGGGCGCCGTCCAAGCGGTGCCCTCTCCGCGGCAGAGGGGGGCGTCATGAGAAAGCTGCTGATCGCACTGGCCGTCATCGTCGGTATGGTCGTCGTCGCGGTGGCCGCTCTGCCCTTTGTCCTGACCGGCGATTTCATTGCCCAGCGCATCGCCGCGGTGGTGAAGGAGCGCACCGGCCGCGATCTCGATCTCCGGATCGCCTCGATGACCCTGTTCCCGCGTCTGAAAGCAGCGGTCGCATCGGCGGCCTTGTCCGATGTGCCCGGCAGCGGACGCCCGCCGATGGTGGAGGTCGGGAGCGCCGAGCTGGAAATGCCGCTGTGGCCCCTGCTGCACGGCACCGTGGAGTTGGAGCGCCTGCATGTCGACGGCCTGCGGGCCAATCTGGTGGCGGACACCGCCGGGCGCGGCAATTGGGACTTCGGCGGCCAGGAAAGCGGCCGGGCTGCCCCGCCCGCCGGTCCGGCCGGGGCGAAGACGCAAGAGCTTCCCGACCTGCGTTTCGGCGACGTGCGCATCGGCAATGTGGTTGCCAGCTACACCGACCAGCGGTCCGGCCAGTCCATCGCCCTGTCGGATGGGTCGCTCGTGGTGGCGATGCCCGATCTCGACACGCCGGCCAATATCGAAGGCCATGCCGCGGTCAATGGCCGTGCGCTGACCCTGACGGCCCAGATCGACTCCCCGCGGGCGCTGGCCGCCGGCAACCCGACGGCGGTGCGCGGGCAACTGGCATCCGACCTGTTCGAGGTCAAGCTGGATGCGAAACCGGAGGCCGACGGTCGTACCGGCGGGCCGCTGACAGCGTCGGTGCCCGACCTTCCCGCCCTGGCCGGGTGGCTGGGGGTTCCGAACGCGGGAACGCTGCCGGTGCGGACGGTCCATCTCACCGGCAGGGCCGGCCTCGGTGGGCCGCAGGCGTCGCTGGACGATTTCAACCTGATGCTCGACGATGCCAAGGCGAGCGGTGCGGTGCGCGCCGATTGGTCCGGCAAGGTGCCGGGCGTGACGCTGCGGGCGTCGGTCGATCCGATCGATCTCGACCGCTTCCTTCCCGCCCCTGCTCCAGCCCGTGGTGTACCGGCCCAGGGATCGGGCCCCGGTTCCGCCGACGCCGGCTGGAGCGACGAGCCGATCGACGTTTCGTCGCTGCGGCGTCTGAACCTCGATGCGGTCGTCGACAGCAAGGGGACCAGAATCCGGGGCATCGAAATCGGGCCCACCCGGACCAGCATCGCCCTTCGGGACGGCGTTCTGGCGGTCGATGTGCCGGACCTTTCCGCCTTCGGCGGCCGCACCAGCAGCGCAGTGAAGTTGGACGCTACGAAGCAGCCGGCCAGCTACGCTCTGAAGATGACCGCCAACGGCCTGCAGGCCGAACAGGTGCTGGCGACCTTCGCCGGGACCAACGTGATCCGCGGCACCACCGCGCTGGACATCGACGTGACCTCGGCCGGCGGCAGCCAGAAGGCGCTGGTGTCCGCCCTGATGGGCACGACCCACATCCTGTTCCGCGACGGTGCGCTGCGGGGGATCAACATCGCGGCCATCCTCCGCGATCCCGTCGCCGCCGCCACCGGGCGACTGCAGGCCGCTGCACGCGAAACCGACTTCGCCGAGTTCGGAGGCAACTTCCGCATCGATCACGGCGTGGCCCGCACCGGCGACCTGCGCATGCTGGCGCCGATCTTCCGCGTGGAGGGACAAGGCACGGTGTCGCTGCCGGATCGGCGGCTGGACCTCCGCCTCGATCCGACCGTGACATCCAGCCTGAAGGGGCAGGGCGGGCAATTCGAAAAGGCCGGCGTGACGATCCCCGTCCTGGTGACGGGGAGCTTCGGCGCACCCTCGATCCAACCCGATTTCAGCGGGGTCGCCCTATCGGCCATCAAGGATCCGGCGAAGGCCGCAGAGGCGGTGAGACGCCTGAAGGAAGGCGCCTCGCCGGCCGACATCCTCGGCGGCTTCCTCGGCTCAGGCAATTCCGGCAATTCAGGCACCGCCGACAAGCCGGCGGGAAACCTTCCCCTGCCGATTCCCGGCGGTCAGCTGCCGCCGGCGCTCAAGGACCTGTTCGGCCGGTGAGGACGCCGGGAATGGCAGAGCCGGCAATCTTGGCCGCAATCCATGCTGTGACGGAACAATAATACGAACGGAAGGGTGGATATGACCATCGCGGCGGTCCGCTGCCCTGTCGCCAGTTGCCGTAACGGTCCAGCGCCCTATGATCCTGGGCAATGACCGCCTGGACGGTCTCGCAAGATGAGGGTTCGGGACATGAGTGACGCATCAGCCGCCGGCTGGATCGAGTTGACGGCGGCGGACGGCCACCGGATGCGCGCCTATCGGGCGCCGGCCAAGGGCGAGGAGATCGGGCGCCTGATCGTGGCGCCGGAAATCTTCGGCATCAACCACCACATCCGCAGCGTCTGCGATGGCTTCGCCAAGCAGGGCTTCACCACCGTGGCGCCCGACCTTTTCGACCGGGCCGAGCGCGGGGTCGAATTGCCCTATGACGATGCCGGCATCCAGAGGGGCATCGCGCTGAAGAGCGCGGTCGCGACCGCCGATGCCTTGCAGGACGTCGCCGCTGCGCTGGCCCATCTGGGCGGTGACGGTTCGGCCGCCATCGTCGGCTATTGCTGGGGCGGCAGCATCGCCTGGGCGGCGGCCTCGGCTCTGCCCGTGCGCGCGGCCATCGGCTATTACGGCGGGGAGATCGGCAAGACGCTGGACAGCGCCCCACGGGTGCCGACCCTGCTGCATTTCGGCGAGCAGGACCACGCCATCCCGCTGTCGGTCGCCGAGGGGGTAAGCTCGCGCTATCCGTGGGTGCCGGTGCATGTCTATCCGGCCGGCCACGGCTTCAACTGCGACGAGCGGGGGAGCTTCCATCCGGAAAGCGCGGTTCTGGCGCTTCGCCGGACCGTAGGGCTGTTGCGGGCGGTGTTCTGACCGGCCGCGTTCCGATCGGCTTTGCGTCCTTCCGCCGCCTGTCCGTCTGCCGTCCCAGCCGGATCGGCCAGCGGCGGAAGGCCAGCAGCCCGATGCAGATCAGTGCATAGATCAGCGGCGTCGTCTGCCAGCCCTTCACCAGCATGATGAAGTGCAGGCAGCCGGCCAGCCCGGCGATGAACACGCACCGGTGCAGGGCGCGCCAGTTCTTGCCGCCCAATCGCTTGACCATGCCGTCGGTGGAGGTGGCGGCCAGCGTCGTCAGGATCAGGAAGGCGCCCATGCCGACCGTGATGTAGGGCCGCTTGACGATGTCCTTCCAGATCGCCGGCCAGTCGAAGAACTGGTCCAGCCCGATGTATGTGGACAGGTGGACGCAGGCGTAGAAGAAGGCGAACAGACCCAGCATCCGGCGGAAGCGCGCCAGCCCGGCCACGCCCGTCAGCATGCGCAGCGGCGTCAGCGCCAACGCGATCAGCAGAAAGCGCAGAGCCCAGAGCCCGCTGGCCTTGACGCTTTCCAGCACCGGTTCGGCCCCCAGTTCGCCGGTGTAGGCGAGCCAGACGGTCCAGACCAGGGGAACAAGGGCGGCGGTGAAGACGACCGGCTTGGCCCAGCGGGACGCAAGGACGGCATTGGCGGCGGCGCGCCAATCGACGCTGCCGGCGGAGGCTATGGAGTCGGCCATCGTCAGAAATTCGCTTTCAGGTCCATCCCGGCATAGAGCGACGCGACCTCTTCGCCATAGCCGTTGAAGGGCAGCGTCTTGCGGCGGGAGAATTCGCCGACCCGCCGTTCCGTCGCCTGGCTCCAGCGCGGGTGGTCGACCTCCGGATTGACGTTGGAGTAGAAACCGTACTCACGCGGCTGCGACTTGTTCCAGGCGGTCGCCGGCTGGTCCTTCGTCAGCGTGATCTTGACGATCGACTTGATCGACTTGAAGCCGTATTTCCACGGCACCACCAGCCGAATCGGTGCGCCGTTCTGATTGGGCAGAACCTCGCCATACATGCCGACGGCAAGCAAGGCCAGGGGGTGCATCGCCTCGTCCAGCCGCAGCCCCTCGGTATAGGGCCAGTCCAGCACCCAGGAGCGCAGGCCCGGCATCTGCTTGGGATCGTTCAGGGTCTGGAAGGCGACGTATTTGGCGTTGCCGGTCGGCTCCACCCGCTTCAGCAGCTCGGCCAGCGGGAAACCGACCCAGGGGATCACCATCGACCAGCCTTCGACGCAACGCAGGCGATAGATGCGCTCCTCCATCGGGAATTTCAGCATGTCCTCGATGCCGATGGTCATCGGCTTGGCGACCTCGCCGCCGATGGCGATCTCCCACGGGCGGGTCTTCAGCGTGCCGGCATTCTCGGCCGGATCGCTCTTGCCGGTGCCGAACTCGTAAAAGTTGTTGTAGGTGGTGGCCGACTTCATCGGCGTCGTCGGATCGAACTTGGGATCGGCCGGCTTGATCGTGGTCTGCGCCTCGAAGGCGGCGGCCAGAGCGTTGCCGTTCCACACCGGCAGGCTGCCAAGCGCCATCGCGGCGGCGCCACCGGCCATAAGGCTGCGGCGCGACAGGAAAAGCTCCCGTGGCGTCACCTCGTCTTCGCGCGCTTGCGACGCGGTGGGGAATTTGAACAGCATCGACCCTCTCCCGAACGGACCATTCCTGCCACTAACCATAGGTCTGCAGCCGGCCGCCGGCAAATCACAGGGTCTACACGATTGCGTGAGCGGGGATTCAGCGCCGTCCCAGCGGGATCACCACTGCCGGTCCGCCGAGCCCGCCGCCGCGCGCCGCGCGCCGCGCCGGAAAGGGCAGGACGTCGGCCGGAGGGCGCGGCGGGTTGAGCATCGGCAATCCGGGCATTCCGGCGAAAGAATGGGCAAAGGCCACGCCCTGGTGGCAGGCGCGCATCCAAGAGAGCATGCAGCACATCGAAGCCTGCATGGTAAATGTCCACAGAGTCATGGCCAAGCCCCGGGCTGTGAAGAAGGTTGTGTTGTCTTGCCCCGCGCCAGGCGGCCGGTGCCGGAAAGACCCGCCGTGGCTGGATCCTTAACGATGACAACGGGTGAATCGTTCCGGTACCCGCTTGGTGCGCAATGGTCATTCGGCTGAATGAATGAGCTGATGAGGCCGGTTAAGCTCAAGAACCGGCCGTCTCCGTCATAAGTCATAGGCATAATCCTTCCGCACGAATTTGGGCCGCCTACGAAAGGCTAAATTGACCGGAATCGCCTTTACTTCATCGTGCGGGGCTGTAGGACTGCGCAGCCACTCTTCGGACTGGAGTGGTGTACGCACAGCCCTATTGCGGGTATTCGGCATTCCGGTTGTGTTGGCTTGCGTTTTCTTCGACCGCGCGACAAAGCGGTTTTGCAGAGCGATTTCGGGGATGGGCGGAGCGCGGTCCATGGTGGGCTCGGCGCGCGGATTGGGGAACGGCATGACGGCGATGGTCGAGACGGCGGATGCGTTGGATCCGAAGGTTCTGCTGATGGCCCTGCGGCAACTGCGCAAGGGCGATTTCTCGGTGCGGCTGCCGCTCGACCTCACCGGGATCGATGGCGAGATCGCCGCCGCCTTCAACGATGTGGTCGAACTGAACCACAATCTGACCACCGAGACCAGCCGGCTCAGCGTCGCCATCGGCAAGGAAGGCCGCATCAGCCAGCGCGCCAAGCTGAACAACGCGTCGGGCGGGTGGGAAACCTGCGTCGACAGCATCAACACGCTGGTCGGCGACATGATCCAGCCGACGACGGAAATCGCCCGCGTCATCGGTGCCGTCGCCAAGGGCGACCTGTCCAAGACCATGGCGCTGGAAATCGAAGGCCGCCCGCTGCAGGGCGAGTTCCTGCGCACCGCCCGCAACGTCAACACCATGGTTGAGCAGCTCGTCACCGTCACCACCGAACTGACCCGCGTGGCGCGCGAGGTCGGGATCGAGGGTAAGCTGGGCGGTCAGGCCCAGGTGAAGGGGGTTGCCGGCACCTGGAAGGATTTGACCGAGAACGTCAACGTGATGGCGGCCAACCTGACCGGTCAGGTCCGCAACATCGCCGAAGTGACCACGGCGGTCGCCAAGGGCGACTTGTCGAAGAAGATCACCGTCGACGTGAAGGGCGAAATTCTTGAACTGAAATCCACCATCAACACCATGGTGGACCAGTTGAACAGCTTCGCCTCGGAAGTGACGCGCGTGGCGCGCGAGGTGGGCTCCGAAGGCAAGTTGGGCGGTCAGGCCAAGGTGGAGGGTGTCGGCGGTACCTGGAAGGACCTGACCGACAACGTGAACATGATGGCGGAGAACCTGACCGGTCAGGTCCGCAACATCGCGGAGGTGACCACCGCGGTCGCCAAGGGCGACTTGTCGAAGAAGATCACCGTCGACGTTAAGGGCGAGATTCTGGAGTTGAAATCCACCATCAACACCATGGTGGACCAGCTGAACAGCTTCGCCTCGGAAGTGACGCGCGTGGCGCGCGAGGTGGGCTCCGAAGGCAAGCTGGGCGGTCAGGCCAAGGTGGAGGGCGTCGGCGGTACTTGGAAGGACCTGACCGACAGCGTGAACATGATGGCGGCCAACCTCACGGGTCAGGTCCGCAACATCGCCGACGTGACCACCGCCGTCGCGACGGGTGACCTGTCGAAGAAGATCACCGTCGATGTGAAGGGCGAGATTCTGGAGTTGAAATCCACCATCAACACCATGGTGGACCAGCTGAACAGCTTTGCTTCGGAAGTGACGCGCGTCGCACGTGAGGTGGGCTCCGAAGGCAAGCTGGGCGGTCAGGCGCGTGTGGAAGGCGTCGGCGGCACCTGGAAGGATCTGACCGACAGCGTGAATTTGATGGCGGCAAACCTCACGGGTCAGGTCCGCAACATCGCCGACGTGACGACGGCGGTCGCCAACGGCGATTTGTCGAAGAAGATCACCGTGCCGGTGAAGGGCGAAATCCTGGAGTTGAAGAACACCATCAACACCATGGTGGACCAGTTGAACAGCTTCGCGTCGGAAGTGACGCGCGTGGCGAGAGAGGTGGGCTCCGAGGGCAAGCTGGGAGGCCAAGCACAGGTGAAGGGTGTCGGCGGCACCTGGAAGGATTTGACCGACAGCGTGAACGCGATGGCGACCAACCTGACGGGTCAGGTGCGCAACATCGCCGAAGTGACGACGGCGGTCGCGAACGGCGACCTGTCGAAGAAGATCACCGTCGATGTGAAGGGCGAAATTCTTGAGCTGAAATCCACCATCAACACCATGGTGGACCAGCTGAACAGCTTCGCCTCGGAAGTGACGCGCGTCGCCAGGGAAGTGGGTTCGGAAGGCAAGCTGGGCGGTCAGGCCCAGGTGAAGGGCGTTGCCGGAACCTGGAAGGACCTGACCGACAATGTGAACGCGATGGCGACCAACCTGACGGGTCAGGTGCGCAACATCGCGGAGGTGACCACCGCGGTCGCGAACGGCGACCTGTCGAAGAAGATCACCGTCGACGTGAAGGGCGAGATTCTGGAGCTGAAATCCACCATCAACACCATGGTGGATCAGCTGAACAGTTTCGCCTCCGAAGTCGCCCGCGTGGCGCGCGAAGTGGGCATCGAGGGCAAGCTGGGCGGTCAGGCCCAGGTGAAGGGCGTCGCCGGCACCTGGAAGGATCTGACCGACAACGTGAACATGATGGCGGCCAACCTGACCGGTCAGGTCCGCAACATCGCCGAAGTCACCACCGCGGTCGCCAAGGGCGACCTGTCGAAGAAGATCACCGTCGACGTGAAGGGCGAGATCTTCGAACTGAAATCCACCATCAACACCATGGTGGATCAGCTGAACAGCTTCGCCTCGGAAGTGACGCGCGTGGCGCGCGAGGTGGGCTCCGAAGGCAAGCTGGGCGGTCAGGCGAAGGTGGAGGGTGTCGGCGGTACCTGGAAGGATCTGACCGACAATGTGAACATGATGGCGGCCAACCTGACCGGTCAGGTGCGCGGTATCGCCAGCGTCGTCACCGCGGTCGCCGACGGCGACCTCAAGCGCAAGCTGGCGGTGGACGCCAAGGGCGAGATCGCGGCGCTGGCCAACACCATCAACGGCATGATCGACACGCTGGCGACCTTCGCCGATCAGGTCACCAACGTGGCGCGCGAGGTGGGCATCGAAGGCAAGCTGGGCGGTCAGGCCCGCGTGCCGGGCGCCGCCGGCCTGTGGAAGGATCTGACGGAGAACGTGAACCAGCTGGCCGCCAACCTGACCACCCAGGTGCGCGCCATCGCCGAGGTCGCCACCGCGGTGACCAAGGGCGACCTGACCCGGTCCATCACCGTGGAGGCGATGGGCGAGGTCGCGGCGCTGAAGGACAACATCAACGAGATGATCCGCAATCTTCGCGACACGACGCTGAAGAATGCGGAACAGGACTGGCTGAAGACCAACCTCGCCAAATTCACCCGCATGCTGCAGGGCGAACGCGATCTGGTCACCGTCTCCAACATGATCCTGTCGGAGATCGCCCCGCTGGTGAATGCGCAGCACGGCGTCTTCTATGTCGCCACCCGCGACCGCGACGAGCCGCTGCTGGAGCTGGTCGCCTCCTACGCGCTGAAGGAGCGCAAGAACCTGTCCAACCGCTTCCATCTGAAGGAAGGTCTGGTCGGGCAGTGCGCCTACGAGAAGAAGCGCATCCTGCTGACCAATGTGCCGCGCGACTATGTGTCGATCAGCTCCGGCCTGGGCGAGGCGCCGCCGCTGAACATCATCGTCCTGCCGGTGCTGTTCGAGGACGACGTGAAGGCGGTGATCGAGCTGGCGAGCTTCGGCCGCTTCAGCGAGACGCACCAGAGCTTCCTGGAGCAGCTGACCGAGAGCATCGGCATCGTTCTGAACACCATCGCCGCCAACATGCGCACCGAAGGTCTGCTGAAGCAGTCGCAGCGGCTGACCACCGAATTGCAGAGCCAGCAGGAGGAGCTGAAGACCACCAACGAGCGGCTGGAACAGCAGGCCGCGTCGCTGCGCAAGTCGGAAGAGCTGCTGAAGGCCCAGCAGGAAAAGCTGACCACCACCAACGAGGCTCTGGAGGAAAAGGCCGAACAGCTGGAGAAGCAGAACATCGAGGTCGAGCGCAAGAACCGCGAGGTCGTGCTCGCCAAGGCGGCGCTGGAGGAGAAGGCGGAACAGCTCGCCTTGACCTCCAAATACAAGTCGCAGTTCCTGGCGAACATGAGCCACGAGTTGCGCACGCCGCTGAACAGTCTGCTGATCCTGTCGAAGCTGCTGGCCGACAACCCCGACACCAACCTGTCGGACCGCCAGGTGGAGTTCGCCCGCACCATCCATTCCGCCGGATCGGACCTGCTGGGGCTGATCAACGACATTCTCGACCTGTCGAAGATCGAATCCGGCACCGTGACGCTGGAGATCGGCGAGGTCGTGCTGGGCGACCTGCGCAACCATGTGGAGCGGACCTTCTCGCAATTGGCTCAGGAGAAGAAGCTGGCCTTCACAATCGAGATGGACGAGGCGCTGCCCGCCAGCGTCCAGACCGACGAGAAGCGGCTGGCCCAGGTGCTGAACAACCTGCTGTCGAACGCCTTCAAGTTCACCGAGAGTGGCGGCATCACCTTCCGCGTCGCCCCGGCCACGGAAGGCTGGAGCGCGGCGCACCCGACGCTGGGGGCCGCATCGTCGGTGCTGGCCTTCACCGTCATCGACACCGGCATCGGCATCCCCGAGGACAAGCAGCGCATCATCTTCGAGGCGTTCCAGCAGGCCGACGGCACCACCAGCCGCAAATATGGCGGCACCGGCCTGGGGCTGTCGATCAGTCGCGAGATCGCCCGGCTGCTGGGCGGCGAAATCCGCGTCGCCAGCACGCCCGGCCAGGGCAGTGCCTTCACGCTGTTCGTCCCGCGCAGCTTCGCCACCGTGGCGGAAGCCATCGCTCCGCTGAGCGCCCCCGCCGTCGCCGCGGCCAGCGCGGCAATCGGCACCTCGCCCGCGCCGGCCGGGCTTCTGCCCAAGCGGACGGAGACGGCGACCTGGCCGGTGGTGGCGTCCGGCCCGCAGGAGGGCTTGGCGCTCCTGGACATGCAGCCGGGCGGCGACGACCGCGAAAAGCTGCGCCCAGGCGAGCCGGTGGTGCTGATCGTGGAGGATGACAACACCTTCGCCTCCATCCTGCTCGATCTGGCGCGGGAAAAGGGGTTCCGCACCATCCTGTCCAGCGGCGGGGTGGCGGCGCTGCCGCTGGCCCGCAAATACCGGCCGGACGCCGTACTGCTCGACATCGGGTTGCCGGACATGGACGGCTGGGCGCTGCTCGACCTGCTGAAACGCGATCCGCAGACCCGCCACATCCCGGTCCACGTCATCTCCGCCAAGGACGAGCGGCGGCGCGGCCTGTCGATGGGCGCCTTCGACTATTCGGAAAAGCCGGTCGAGCGCGAGGCGATCTTCGACGCACTGAACCGGGTGAAGAGCTTCAAGGAACGCGACCATCGCAAGTTGCTGGTGGTGGAGAAGGACAGCCCGCAGCCGGGCGCCGTCGCCGCCCTGATCGGCAACGGCGACGTGGAGACGCACACCGTCACCTCGATCGAGGCGGCGATGGCGGCGCTGACGGCCGACCGCTTCGACTGCATGGTGCTGGACCTGTCCAGCCCGACCTTGTCCGGACCGGTCACGGTCGATTTCGAGCTGATCGAATGGCTGCGTACCCGCGACACGCTCACCTGGATGCCGGTGGTGGTCTATGTCGCCGCCGACATCGCGGCGGAGGACGAGGCACGGCTGCGCCGGCTGGCCGAGACGGTGGTGCTGAAGAGCGCGCGGTCGCCGGCCGGGCTGCTGGACGAGACGGCGCTGTTCCTGCACCGGGCCGTCGACCGGCTGCCCGACGAGAAGCGGCGCAGCATCCTGGACTTGCGCCAGCACGACCCGTCGCTGGCCGGCAAGCGGGTGCTGGTGATCGACGACGACATCCGCAACATCTTCTCGCTCGCCAGCGTCATGGAGGCCCACAGGATCGAGGTCCTGCATGCCGAAAGCGGGCGCGAGGGCATCGAGCGGCTCCGTGCCGACCCCAACGTGGACGTGGTGCTGGTCGACATCATGATGCCGGAGATGGACGGCTATGAGACCATGCGCGCGATCCGCGGCATCGAGGAGTTCCGCAGCCTGCCGATGATCGCCGTCACCGCCAAGGCGATGAAGGGCGACCGCGACAAATGCATCGACGCCGGAGCGACCGACTACATCGCCAAGCCGGTGGACATCGACCATCTGCTGTCGCTGTTGCGGATCTGGACCGCCAAGGGCAGCCGGCCGCAGGCGCGCGGCGGGGTGCAGCCATGACCCGGCGCAAGCTCCAGACGGCGCGGAGGGGGCGGCGCGCGCCCTTCGTTCCGCCGCCCGCCTGTCCGATACCGCCGGTCCGCCGGTCGACGCTGCTCGGCACCACCAGCGTCCCGACGCCCGGCGAAGATGCCGTTCGCCAGACGTTTCTGCCGGCGGCCCCTGCACCCGACGTGATGCCGGTGCCACCGCCCGCCGGCCCGGCTGCCGTTCCCGCGGGATGGGAAAGCGGAACCATGACCAGCGATTCGAATCCCCAGCCCGACAAGGCGGACGTCGCGATCCTGATCGTCGACGACGACCCGCGGAACCTGTTCGCCGTGCGCGAGACGCTGGAGGATCTGGGGGCCCAGCTGGTGCTCGCCCGGTCGGGCGAGGAGGCGCTGAAGCATCTGCTGCGGCAGGACTTCGCGCTGATCCTGCTGGACGTCCACATGCCGGGCATGGACGGCTACGAGACGGCGGAGCTGATCCGCCTGCGCGAGAAGTCGCGCCACATCCCGATCATCTTCCTGACCGCCATCAACAAGGACGAGACGCACATCTTCCGCGGCTATGCCACCGGCGCCGTGGACTACATGTTCAAGCCCGTCGACCCGCTGATCCTGAAATGCAAGGTGGCGGTCTTCCTCGACCTCTACCGCAAGACCGAGGAGGTGAAGCGCGAGGTCGAGGCCAAACAGCGCCTGCTGGACGAGAATGAGCGGGTGCGGCGCGAGATGCGGCAGGCCGAACAGGCATTGCGCCGGTCGGAGGAGCGGCAGGCGCTGATCCTGGGCCAGCTTCCCATCGTGCTCTACACCGCCGATCTGACGCCGGGCATTCCGTTCCGCTACCTGTCGGACACCACGGAAACTGTGCTGGGCTGCCCCGCCGCCCGCTTCATCGAGGACCCGCAATTCTGGGAATCCGGGCTGCATCCGGACGACCGCAGCCGCGTGCTGCGCCAGTTGGAGGCGGTCCACGAAACCGGGCTGACCATGGTGGAATATCGCTGGCGCGGCCCGGACGGCGGTGAACGCCATCTGCTGGACCAAGCCGTCGTCGTGCGCGACGAGGACGGCGTGCCGACCGAGCTGTTCGGCACCATCATGGACGTGACCGAGACCCGCCAGGCCCAGCAGCAGCTTGCCCATGCGCAGAAGATGGAGATGGTGGGCCGGCTGACGGGCGGCATCGCCCACGACTTCAACAATATGCTGATGGTGGTGATCGGCAGCCTGGAGCGTCTGGTCCCCGGCCTCGCCGACGACCCGAAGGCGGCGCGGCGGGCGGAGATGGCGCTGCAGGCGGCGCTGCGCTGTTCCGACATGACCCGGCGTCTGCTGACCTTCGCCCGGCGCCAGCAGCTTCACCCGGAGCCGGTGGATCTCGGCGCGTTGGTCACCGGCATGGGCGAACTGATGGAGCGCACGCTGGGCGGCGGCGTCGCCATCGCCATCGAGGCGCCGCCGGCCGATGCCGAGCCGTTGTGGACGGCGTCGGTCGACCGTTCGCAGGCGGAATCGGCTCTGCTGAACCTCGTCATCAACGCCCGCGACGCCATGCCCGGCGGCGGAACTCTGTGCATCCGCACCGTCAACACCCGCTTCGAGGAACCGCAGACGGCACACGGCATGTCGGTTCCGGCCGGGGACTATATCCTGCTGTCGGTGTCGGACAGCGGATGCGGCATGCCGCCGGACGTGCTGGAGCGCGCCTTCGAACCCTTCTTCACCACCAAGGAGACGGGGAAGGGCACCGGCCTCGGCCTTGCCATGATCCATGGCTTCGTCAAGCAGTCGGGCGGGTTGATCGGCATCGACAGCACCCCGGGTGCCGGCACCACCTTCCGCCTCTATCTGCCGCGGGCGGCGATGGACGCCCTGCAAGGCCCCGCTCCGGACGATGACGGTGCCGACGAGGCCTTCGCCGGTCGTGGCGAGACGGTGCTGGTGGTGGATGACGACGCCGACGTGCGGGCGGTCGCCGTCCAGGCGGTGACGGCGCTGGGATACCGCGTGCTGGAGGCCGACGGGGCTGAAGCGGCGCTGACCCTGCTGGACCGGCAGCCGGTCGATCTTCTGTTCACCGACATCGTGATGCCCGGGGGCCTGAACGGGCGCGAACTGGCGCTGGAGGGTTTGCGCCGCCACCCCTCGCTGCGGGTGCTGTTCGCTTCGGGCTATGCCAACGGAACCAGTGCGCCGGAACCGGAGGCCGGCGCGTCCGCCGATACCGGCGGCGCCGCCGATCCCGGTGCCGTGCTGGGGGCCGTGCTGAGCCGGGCGGAAACGCTGCCGAAGCCTTACCGCGACGGTGTTCTCGCCCGGGCACTGCGGCGCGCGCTGGATTTGCAGGCCCCTCTCGCCCCGGCGGAGGCCGTCCGGGGATGATGAGGGGGATCGAGGGCGGCGCCGTCCCACGCCGCCGGTTGTGCATATCAGGTCAGGTTCCGGTTCATGGTTTTGTCCGACGACGCGCTTACCCTGCTCAGAAGTTCGATCCGATCCGTATGGGCGTTGGAACTGCTTCTGCTGTTGCGCCGGCATCCGGATCGCGACTGGTCGAATGGTGACCTCGTGAGGGAACTGCGCGGCAGCGACGTCGTGGTTCAGGAGGCGCTGGGGGGCTTTCTCGGTGCCGGGCTTCTGGTGGCGCTGGCGGACGGCCGTCACCGCTACCAGCCCGCTGCCCCGATCCTCGACAAGTGGGTGGAGGAAATCGCGCAGGCCTATGCCACCCGTCCGTCCGCCATCATCCGGGAGATTTTCGCGGCACCCGGCAACAAGGTGCAGGTCTTCGCCGACTCCTTCAGGTTCCGCCTCAATGACTGAGACTTATTGGACAGATACGATGGCTGTTTCGACGATGGCTGTGCCTGCAATGGATATACCCGGCCCGCATCGGCTTCCCTCCCCGCCGGGGAGAGGGAAAGAAGGGCGCTGACATGGATGTCCTGAAGTCTGCGGTCTATCTGCTGTGTTTCGCCGCCAGCCTGCTGTGCATGCTGCTGCTGCTGCGCAGTTACCTGCGGTCGCGCAGCCGCCTGCTGCTGTGGAGCACGCTGTGCTTCGTCGGACTGGCGATCAACAACCTGCTGCTGTTCATTGACGTCGTCGTTCTGCCGACGGAGGTCGACCTGCTGCCGTTCCGCCATCTCTCCGCCCTGGCCGGGGTCGGGATCCTGCTGTACGGCTTCATTTGGGATGCCGAGTGATGTTGCCCACGACCTACAGTTTCTTCACCGGGGCGCTGGCGGCGCTGTATGCGGTCGCGGGTCTGTTCTTCCTCAGCTTCTGGAGACGGACGCGCGATGCGCTGTTCGTCAGCTTCGCACTGGCCTTCGCGTTGCTGGCGACCAATCAGATCGTGCTGGCGCTGGGCGGGTTGGAGCGGGAGGAACAGAGCTGGGTCTATCTGCTGCGCCTGCTGGCCTTCCTGCTGATCATTGCCGGCATCGCCCGCAAGAATCTGGAGGGACGGCGGCGCTGACCGGTCATTTGCGGCCGTCGCCGAAACGGCGGCAGTCCCATTCGTCGGTCCCGGCCTCCGCCCGCCCGCCGTTGGAGGTGCGGTAACGCGAATCGTCGCACTGGCCGTTGCCGGCATAGCGGCTGTAGCCGCCGTGGCCCCGGCTTCTGTACCCGCCGTCGTAGCCGTTGCCGTAGTAGCCGCCGTTGTCCTGGCCGCCGCGACGGTGATGATGCCGGCCGCGGTTGTAATCGCCATCGTCGTCGTCATCGCCGGCTGTGGCGGCCAGCACGCCCAGCCCGACCACCGCGGCGCCGATCAGCAGGGCGCCCGCCATGTCGTCGTTGCCGTTGCCGGCACAGCCGGGCAAGGCCAGCGACGCTGCCAGGCAAGCGGCCATAACGGTCCTGCCACCAAAAACTCCGCGCCGCGCCACCGTTCCCATCGCCGCCTCCCGGAATAGGGCTTCATTTACGCATGAACACATGAGCAGCGTTTTTCATCCGATACCATTATAATTTCATTTTATAAATATTTATTCCGCTCCGCTTCCGCACTGCTTCCGCCCGGCCGGTGTATACGGATGGCGTGCGGCGGGGCTTGGCCCGCCCGGCCGGAAGCCCTATGGTCGGGCTGCTGTCGCCAATATGGGGAGTGCGTGGATGTTCACCGCCAGGATCCTTCTGCTCGGCTCCGGGGAACTGGGCAAGGAATTCGTTATCGCGGCCAAGCGGTTGGGGTGCGAGGTCATCGCCTGCGACAGCTATGCCAACGCCCCGGCGATGCAGGTCGCCGACGCGGCGGAGGTGTTCTCCATGCTGGACGCCGACGCCCTGCGCGACGCCATCGCCAAGCACCGCCCCGACTATATCGTGCCGGAGGTGGAGGCGATCCGCACCGAGGTGCTGCACGAGTTCGAGGATGCCGGCACCACCGTCGTGCCGTCGGCCCGTGCCGCCACCATGACGATGAACCGCGACCGCATCCGCGAGGTCGCCGCCGCCGAACTCGGCCTGCGCACTTCGCGCTACCGCTATGCCGAAAGCCTGGAAGAGGTCCGTGCCGGGGCGGAGCACACCGGTTTCCCCTGTGTCGTCAAGCCGGTGATGTCGTCGTCCGGCAAGGGGCAGAGCACGGTGCAGGACGACGCCGGGCTGGAGGCCGCCTGGGACTATGCGGTGGCGAACATGCGCGGCGACCGCCGCAAGGTGATCGTCGAGGAATTCGTCCCCTTCGAGTACGAGATCACCCTGCTGACCGTCCGCACCCGTGACGGCATCCTCTATTGCGAGCCGATCGGTCACCGGCAGGAACGCGGAGACTATCAGGAATCCTGGCAGCCGGTCGCCATGCCGCAGGCGATGCTGGACGATGCGAAGGCGATGGCCGCGCGCGTCGTCGACAATCTCGGCGGCTATGGCATCTTCGGCGTCGAGTTCTTCGTGACGGCCGACGAGGTCATCTTCTCCGAACTGTCGCCGCGCCCGCACGACACCGGCATGGTCACGCTGCTGTCGCAGAATCTGTCGGAGTTCGAACTGCACGCCCGCGCCATCCTGGGCCTGCCGATCCCGAACATCGTCTGCCGCGCCCCGTCGGCGTCGGCCGTCATCCTGGCCGACCGTGAGGCGGAAAGCTTCCGCATCGAGGGGCTGGCCGAGGCGCTGCGCCTCGGGTCTGCGGAACAGGAGGTCGATGTCCGCCTGTTCGGCAAGCCGACCACCCGCAAGAACCGCCGCATGGGCGTGGCGCTCGCCACCGGCAGCGACACCGACGACGCACGGGCGCTGGCCAAGCGGGCGGCGGACAAGGTGACGATCCGGTATCTGTGAATCGTCAGGCGATGCGGCGGGCACGGTGGATGTCCGCCGCTCGCCGCGCGTCCGCTTACGACGTCACCGCCAGCGTTCCGGACGAGCCAGCCGCCTCAAGCATCGGGGCCGCCCGTCCCGTGGTGGTCAGCGGAGCGGTGGAGCGTCCTTCGCGATAGCCGAACAGGATGTAATGGTTGGCCGCCGCCGCCTCGGTGCTGCCCAAGGCGCGTTGCACATCCGGATTGCGCGCCAGATAGGCCGCCGCATTGAAGGTGGTCGTCCGCCCTTCCAGGCGCCCGCTGCGGGCGTAATGCAACGCTGCGGCGGTCGTGTCGGTGCCGAATGCCCGGATCAGATCCGGGTTCGCCGCGATATAGCTCATGGCGTTGAACGTCGTGCTGCGCCCTTCCGAGCGGCCAAGAACAATATAATGCTCCGTCGCAGCAGCAGTGTTCGTGCCGAATGCCGCAGCAAGATCGCGGTTCGCGGCCAGATAGCTGGCGGCATCGAAGCTCGTCGACCGGTTTTCAAGGTGTCCCGTCTGAGCGTAATGATAGAAGGCAGCCGTACCATTGGTTCCGAACGCGGCAGCCAAGTCGCGGTTGGCCGCGAGATAGCTCATCGCGTCGAAGGCGGTCGCGCTGGAGGCCGATACCGTACGGTCGGAAAACCGGATATATTCGACATTCCGAATCAAATCGGAACCGTTGAGGCGGTCGATGATCGCGGACTGGCCGCCGTAGCTCATCAGTTTATTGGGCGCATAGCTCTGGCTGGATATGACCGTATCGACACCGTCACCTCCGTCGATCGTATCGACTCCATACCCGCCGCTGATGAGGTCGTCACTGCCGCCGCCGCTGATATAATCGTTTCCGTTATATCCATAGAGCGTATCGGCATAGGATGATCCAAATATCTGATCACTGCCGGACAGGATGTTCTGGGTGGTCAGTGCATAACCAAGGCTGTAGACGCTGTAAAAGCTGATGTCGGCATTGCTGAATGACATCAGCGGGTTTCCGTTGGGCAGGGTTGCCGACACGGAGGTTATTCTTCCCGATACATTGTAACTGGTGACATTGAAAGAACCGGTGACGGTGACGTCCATGACCGGCGCGCCATTCAGCGTATAACGGAACGCAATCCGCGAGCCGTCCTGTGCGAGAATGGAATAATTGTCGTAGACGATACCTGCGGTATCTCCCGACCCTGACAAATTGATTGAGACATTTGCGACGACAGTGGTCATGTATCTATCCTCAAGAAATCCGACAGGAATATTACTGAACGCATGTTCGGCGGCCGGCGTCGTCTGTGACGATACCACCGAGGCGATGTCGCGATTGCGGCCTCCGGTCCATTAGCTCCTTCAAATTAAATGTCGACAGTCGTCGACTGTCGAACATACCCATAAGTGTAAGAGCGCAATCTTAGAATGTCGAGGGTGTGTCGGTGGATTTCAGGTTGCTTCCCGCGCCACCTTCTACCGCCCCAGCAGCCTGTCCACCCGGCGCAGGGCCGGGAACATCACCGCCCACAGGCCGGCCAGCCCGACCGCGCCGACGCCACCCAGCACCACCGCCGGGACCGCGCCGACCAGCGCCGCGACGCTGCCGGATTCGAACTCGCCCAACTGGTTGGAGGCGCCGATGAACAGCGAGGTGACGGCACCGACCCGGCCGCGCATCTCGTCGGGGGTGGAGAGTTGGATCAGCGTCTGGCGGACGAACATGCTGACCTGATCCGTGGCGCCGACCGCCAGAAGGGCGATGAAGGACAGCACCGGATCGGCCGACAAGCCGAAGGCGATGGTGGCGACGCCGAACCCGGCGACGGCAACCAGCATCCAGCGCCCGGCATGCCGCTTCACGCCCCAACGGGTGATGACCATCGCCATGGCGAGCGCCCCGAGCGCCGGCGCAGAGCGCAGCAAGCCGAGACCCCATGGTCCGACATGCAGAACGTCGCGGGCATAGATCGGCAGCAGCGCCGTCGCCCCGCCGAGCAGGACCGCGAAGAGGTCGAGCGAGATGGCGCCCAGGATCTCCGGCCGGCTGCGGATAAAGGCGGCGCCGGCCAGCATGCTCGTCAGGCTCATGGCGCGCTTGGTCATGGTGACGGGGCGCGGCCTGCAGGCGGCGATCAGCAGCACCGACAGCACCAGCATCGCCGTGCTGACGCCGTAGACCGCCGCCGGGCCGGCGATATAGAGCAGCCCGCCCAGCGCCGGGCCCGAGATCTGCGCCACCTGCACCCCCGACGACTGCCAAGCGACGGCGTTGGGAAGGTCCTCCACCGGCACGGTCGCCGACAGGATCGCCTGGTTGGCCGGCCCCTCGAAGGATTTGGCGAGGCCGATCAGCGCCACCACGGCGAAGATCGCGTGGGGCGACAGCCCGCCGGCCATGGTCAGCAGGAACAGCGCGGCCACGGCGATCATCTCGATCGAAAGGGCGCCGAACAGCACCGTCTTGCGGTCGTTGTTGTCGACGACATGCCCGGCCACCAGCACCAGGGCCAGGGAGGGCAGGAACTGGAACAGCCCGACCAGCCCGAGGTCGAGCGGATCGCCGGTCATGGCATAGACCTGCCAGCCGACCGCCACCACCTGCATCTGGATCGCCAGCATCGAACAGACCCTCGCGCTCCAGAACAGGGCGAAGGCGCGGTGACGGAAGGCCGACCGGAAACTATCCCCGGCCGTGGCGGCGCTGGTCATTCAAACTGGCTCCAGAAGTGTGGCGAGCCCCAGTCCGCCGCCGATGCCGAGCGTGGCGAGACCCTGGCGGGGCGTGGTGCCCGCCGCCGGGAACAGCAGCTCGGTGAACAGGCGCGTCACCAGGATGGCCCCAGACGCGCCGTAGGGATGGCCGATCGCCAGCGCACCGCCGCCGACCGACACGCGCGACGGGTCGATGGCGAGCGCGTCGAGGCTGGCCAGCACCTGGGCGGCGAAGGCCTCGTTGAACTCGACGAGGTCGATGTCGGCGACGGACAGGCCGGGGTTGCGGGCCAGAAGCTTCGTCACCGCCGGGATCGGACCGGTGCCGAGAAGCCTGGGGTCCACGCCGGCCGCCGTGCTGTCGACCACCGCCAGTCCGCGGGTCAGGCCGAGTTCGCGGAACTTCCGCTCCGACACCACGGCCACCACGGCGGCACCGTCATTGACCGGGCAGGCGTTGCCGGCGGTCACGGTGCCGTCGGGCCGCAGGATCGGGCTCAGGGCCGCCAGCCGGTCGAGGCTGGTGTCGGCGCGAGGGCATTCGTCGCGGTCGATGATGCGGCCGTCGCGCAGGGTGAGCGGCACGATCTCGCGGTCGAACCGTCCGGCGGCTTGCGCGGCGACGGCCTTGCGGTGGCTGTCCAGGGCGTAGCGGTCCTGGCGGGCGCGGCCGATGCCGTGGGCGGCGGCGACATTCTCCGCCGCTTCGATCATCGACGGGTCGCCGATCTCGTCGGGGGCGAACCGGGCGCGGTCGTAGAAGGTCGGGCTGCGGTAGAGGCTGGACGGCTTGGCGACGCGCCAGGGCGCGGTGCTGGTGCTCTCCACCCCGCCGGCGAGGACGATGTCGCAGGCGCCGGACTGCACCAGCCGGGCGGCAAGGTTGACCGCCTCCAGCCCCGACCCGCACTGTCGGTCCACCGTGACGCCGGGAACCGAAACCGGCAGGCCGGCGGCCAGCGCCGACAGCCGAGCGACGTTGCCGCCGGGCCCGACCGCGTTGCCCAGCAGCACCTCGTCCACCTCTGCGGGGTCGATGCCGGCGTCGGCCAGCACCGCGCGGATGACCGGGGCGGCGAGACCCTCGACGGGCAACTCGCGCAGGGAGCCGCCGATGCGGCCGACCGGCGTGCGGCGTGCGGCGACGACTATGGGATGGTTGCTCACCCCACCACCTCCAGCCCGCCGGCCCTTGCCCGCTCGCGGACATCGGCACGGGCGATCTTGCCGCTGCCGGTCAGGGGCATGTCGGCCGCCGCGAAGACCCGGCGCGGGGCCTTGTAGGCCTCCAGCCGCTCCTGACACCAGCCGCGCAACTCGGCGAGCGAGGCGCGCGCCGCGCCGCGCCACCAGACCACGGCGGACAGGGCGTCGCCCCAATAGGGATCGGGCAGGCCGAACACCACCGCCTCCGCCACCGCGGGATGGGCGCGCAGGGCGACTTCGACCTCCGCCGGGTAGACGTTCAGCCCGCCGGTGATGACCATGTCACCGGCCCGGCCGACCAGCCTCAGCCAACCTTCGCCGTCGATCCAGCCATAGTCGCCGACCGTGCCCCAGCCGTTGTGCTCGCGATAGCCGGCTCCATCGGTGGTGCCGAGATAGCCGTCGCTCAGCATGCCGCTACGCACCCAGACGGTGCCGGGCCGGCCGCGCTCCACCGGATTGCCGTCATCGTCGCGCAGGCTCAGTTCCACCCCGTGGAAGGGGCGGCCGACGCTGTCGGCGGGTGCGCCCTCGCGCGACGAGCGCAGGCTGACGAAGCTCAGCTCTGACGCGCCGTAATATTCCAGCACGGCCGCATCCGGGCAGAGGGCGGACAGCCGGTCATGCACCGCGGGGGCGAGCTTGGCGCCGGAACAGACCACCCGGCGCAGGGCGGGGAAGCGCCGGCCGTCGCGTTCCGCCGCATCGAGGATGGCGACGAGCATCGTCGGCACCAGCACCAGCGTGGTGACGCCGCACTCTGCCAACTGCACTGCGGCGTCCGTTGCGTCGAACTTCGGCTGTACCCGGACGGTGGCGCCTGCCGACAGCCCCTCCACTGCGCCATACAGACCCAGGCCATGGACCAGCGGTCCCGGCACCAGGACGATGTCGTCGGGTCCGATGCCGAACTCCAAGCGGCTCGCTTCCAGCGTCGCCAGCCAGGAGCCCTGGTTGCGGATGAAGGCCTTCGGCCGCCCGGTGGTGCCGGAGGTAAAGCCGACCAGGAAGGGCGTTTCCGGATCGACCGCCGGGATGGTCCAACCCGCCGGCTGAGCGGCGATCCAGGCGGGTGCCGTCTCCGCCGTCAGATGCAGGTCGGGACGGAAAGTGTCGATGGCGGCGGCGATCTGCCCGGCACTCCATTTCGGGTCGA
This sequence comes from Azospirillum oryzae, assembly GCF_008364795.1. Taxonomy (GTDB): domain Bacteria; phylum Pseudomonadota; class Alphaproteobacteria; order Azospirillales; family Azospirillaceae; genus Azospirillum; species Azospirillum oryzae. The sequence continues at coordinate 437,842 of NZ_VTTM01000004.1, forward strand.
GCAGCCCGACGATGCCGCCCGCCGCGACAATGCCGAAGAACAGCACCGGCAACTCCGCCCGGTTGCCGAGGCCGAGCGCCACACGCGGCGGCACTCCGTCCCGGCGCACCGCGGACACGCCGGCTCCCACCCGCCGCACTTGGTCGAGCAGGGTGCCGTAGGACACCACCTCGTCGCCGAAGACCAGCGCGGGATGGCCGGGCGCCCGCCCGGCGGCCAGTGCGAAGGGGCGGGCGAGGTTGTCCGCCCCGGTATGGCTGCCGACAAAGGAGGGTCGGTCTGGCGCCATTCGATCAGGCATGGATCGGCAGGATGCCTGCACGGCGGACGCCCGAGGCGGCGACGGCGGCGACACCGGCCTTGATCAGGTCGCCCGGCACGAAGGCCAGCGAGCCGAACAGCGCCTTCTCGATCGGCAGGCCGGCGACCAGCGACAGCCAGGGGATGCCGCCGGCATAGACGACCAGGATGCCGCCGAGGACGCTGACCGCGAACAGGCGGATCGGGTTGGCATTGGTGGCGAACCGCTCTGCCAGCCAGCCGGTGACGAAGGCGGCGATCGGCCAGGACAGCACGAAGCCGCCGGTCGGCCCCATCAGCACGCCGATGCCGCCGCGCCCGCCCGCCAGCAGCGGCAGTCCGGCCGCGACCAGCAGGACGAACAGCAATGCTGCGATGCCGCCGCGCTTGGCGCCCAGGATGGTGCCGGCCAGCATGACGCCCAGCGTTTGCGCGGTGACCGGCACCGGCAGGAAGCCGAGCGGGATCGGCGGCGCCATGCCAAGCCCGCCCAGCAGGGCGGCGAACAGGGCGCAGAGAACGAGGTCGCGGGTGGACAACATGGCGGACGCTTCCTTCGGCTGGTGACGTTATCGTTGAGTGCTGTTTTTGGTTTTGGTGTCGTTTGCCCCGGCATCCGCCGGGTCGTAGCCGCGCGCTTCCAGTGCGGCGGTCAGATCATCGGCCATGGTGAGGATCTTGACCAGCAGCGGAACGAACAGGGCGGCTATGTTGCGCTCCACGCCGCGGGCGCGCTGGGCCATCCGCACCTCGCGCACCTGTTCGCCCAGCAGCGGGATGAAGCGGATGGTCAGGGCCAGCATCAGCGCCATCTTCGCCGGATTGACCCCGACCGGGCGCAGCAGGCCGAACAGCCGCTCGAACAGATCGACCATGTCCGTCACGCGGGTGGTCAGCGTGACCAGCGTCGCCAGCAGGATCAGGGCGGCGAAACGGGCGACGGCGACGGTCGTCTCCTCCCATCCGCCGCCGGCCAGCAGGGACTGGAAGCCGAACAGCAGGGTCAGCATGACGACCGGCGCCCGCAGCTCCGCCAGCACCCGTCTGGCCGGCAGCCTCGCCGCGACAAGCACGGCGGTGCCGATCAGTCCGGCGGCGAGCGCCCCCCAGGCACCGGGCAGCGCCAGCACCGCCACCGTCACCAGCAGCAGCCCGCCCAGCTTCGCCCCCGCCGGCAGGCGGTGGACGGCAGACTCCCGATGCAGGTAGAGTCCCAGCATCAGCCGAGCCGCTTGATGTAGGCCGGCACGGTCTCCGCCGGGGGACCGTCGGCAACGATGCGGCCGTCCTCCAGCACCAGCGCCCGGTCGAAATCCCTCACCATGTCGAGGTCGTGGGTAACGACGATCACCGTCTGCGGCAGCCCGCGCAGCAACTCGATCACTTTGCGGCGATTGCGCAGGTCGAGCAGGGTGGTCGGCTCGTCGAAGATCACATAGGCCGGTTCCAGCACCAGCACCCCGGCGATGGCGAGCAGCTGTTTCTCGCCGCCGCTCATCTGGTGGGCCGGCTGGTGGCGGTAGCGGGCGAGGCCGTAACGCTCCAGCGCACCGGCGACGCGGAGGGCGATCTCGTCCTTCGGCAGCTTGCGCGCCTTCAGCCCGAATGCGAGGTCTTCCTCCACCGTCGGGTAGACGATCTGGGTGTCGGGATTCTGGAAGACGAAGCCGACCCGCTGACGCACGGCCCGGCCGTCGCTGCGGGTGTCCAGTCCATCGACGGTGACGGTACCTGTGGTCGGTACGATCAGGCCGTTCAGCAGGCGGGCCAGCGTGCTCTTGCCCGACCCGTTGCCGCCGAGAATGGCGATGCGCCGCTCGGCCATCCGCAGCGACAGGTCGTGCAGGACGGGGCGCTCGCCATAGGCGTGAGTGACGGACCGGAGTTCGATCATCGACGGAGACGGAGCTTTCGCGTTGCAGTTCTGTTGCGCGTGCGAAAGGTTCTTAGCGGGTTTGCGGGCGGGGTTCCAGAGGAGAGCGTGGCTGTGGTAGTCCGGACTTGATTTCTGTCCATGTTTCTGTACATAGTGCCGCACCCCACCCGCATACAGATAAGTATTTCGATATGGGTCACATCAGCTACACCGACCTCAGAAACAATCTTGCCAGTGTAATGGACGAGGTCTGTGACAGCCGCGCGCCGCTGACCGTCACCCGTCAGAAGGGACGGTCGGTGGTGATGATTTCCGAGGAAGAGTTCGAAGGGTTGATGGAGACGCTTCATCTCCTGAAAAGCCCCAAGAACGCGGAGCGGCTGCTCAAGGGCATCGCCCAACTTGATGCTGGCAAAGGCATCGAGCGGGACATTCTGAATGAAGAAGGTTTGGACTGACGGCGCTTGGGAGGATTACTTATACTGGCAGAAGAACGAACGGGCCGTGTTGAAGAAGGTCAACGACCTGATTCGCGACACTGAACGGAACCCGTTCTCAGGACTGGGCAAGCCTGAACCCCTGAAGGAAGGGCTTGCCGGCTGGTGGTCACGCCGCATTACAGGCGAACATCGGCTGGTCTATCGGGTGACCGGGAGCGGCGACGCCCAGGCGCTCGAAATCCTCGCCTGCCGGTATCATTACTGAGCCGCCATGAAGGCCGCCCCTGTGGGCGGCCATTCTTCATAGCCGAACGGCAATCAGAAGCTGTTCCGCTCGTGGTACGTCTGCAAGAACTGCTGCACCCGCGGTTCGGTGGATTCGTGGAAGACCTCGCGCGGGGTGCCGAAGGCGGCGATGCGGCCGCGGTCGAGAAACGCCACCTTGTCGGCGACGTTGGCGGCGAAGCCCATCTCGTGGGTCACCACCACCATGGTCATGCCGTCGGCCGCCAGATCGCGCATCACCTGCAACACCTCGCCCACCAGTTCGGGGTCGAGTGCCGAGGTCGGCTCGTCGAACAGCATCAGGTGCGGCTCCATCGCGATGACGCGGGCGATGGCGACGCGCTGCTGCTGGCCACCGGACAGGCGGGCGGGGTAGGCGTCGGCCTTGGCGGCCAGACCCACCCGGTCCAGCATCCGGCCGGCATGCGAGGCAGCCGACGCCTTGTCCATGCCGCGGACCTGCACCAGGGCTTCGGCCACATTCTCCAGCGCGGTCATGTGGGGCCACAGGTTGAACTGCTGGAACACCATGCCGACGTTGCGGCGCAGGCTGCGCAGGTCGCGGTTCGACAGGCGGCGGCGCGGCGTGTCCTCGGTATAGCCGACCAGCGTGCCTTCGATGCGGATCTCGCCGCGGTCGTAGACCTCCAGGAAATTGATGCAGCGCAGAAGCGTGCTCTTGCCGGATCCGCTGGGGCCGATCAGGCAGACGACCTCCGACTTGTTGACCGTCAGGTCGATGTCGCGCAGCACCTCGTTGGTGCCGAAGCTCTTGCCGACGCCGCGGATCGAGACCATCGGCACGGCATCGCCCTGGACCATGGTGCGCGGCGGGGTGGCGGTTTGGGAAACTGCGGTCATCACGCCCTCGCGGTTGCGGTCTCGGTAGACGACCCCTGCGGCGAGGCATGGGTCAGGAAACGGGTGACGCGCGCCTCCAGCCGGCGGCCTAGGCGCGACACCACCTCCACCAACAGCCAGTAGAACAGCGCCATCCCAAGGATGGTCTCGAAGGTGGCGAAGGTCTCCGCCGCCATCGTCTGCATCTCGTACATCAGTTCCGGCACGGTGATGATCGACAGCACCACCGTCTCCTTGGTCAGGATCGCCATCATGTTGACGATGGCCGGAATGGTGGAGACGAGCATCGCCGGCACGATCACCCGGCGCAGGATGGAGCCGTAGGACATGCCGAGGCTGAGCGCCGCCTCCACCTGCCCCTTCGGCACCGCCTGATAGCCGGCGCGGAAGATTTCGGCGAAATAGGCGCTGCCATAGATGCCGAGGCCGAGGATGCCGGCGGTGGTCGCCTCCAGCCGCAGGCCGATCGACGGGCCGCCGCTGTAGAGCAGGAACAGCTGGATCAGGAAGGGCGTGCCCCGGATCACCTCGATATAGGCGCGGATGATCCAGCGCAGCGGCTTGATCGGCAATTGCCGCAGCAGCATCAGCACGAAGCCCAGGACCATGCCGATGAGGCAGCCGGCGCCCCAGCACAGGATGGTGACGCCGAAGCCGCGCAGCAGCGCCGGGCCGTACTGGACGAGAAGGGAAAGGTCCAACATCGGATCAGGCCTGTTGCAGACGGCGTTCGACCAGCGTGCCGAACAGGGCCAGCGCGCCGTTGATCGCCAGATAGATGAGCCCGGCCGCGAGATAGATCTCCAGCGGGCGGTAGTTGCTGGCCGAGATGGTCTGGCTGGTCCGCGTCAGCTCCGCCACACCGACGACGGAGATCAGCGAGGACGCCTTCAGCAGCAGGATCAGCTCGTTGACCAGGGCGGGAACCGAGATGCGGAAGGCCTGCGGCAGCAGGATGCGCGTCCAGATCGATTGGGCGGGAAAGCCCAGCGCCAGCGCGGCTTCCGATTGCCCATGCGGGACGGCGTTCAGCGCGCCGCGGTAGATCTCCGACACGTAGGCGCCGGACGCGAGACCCAGCGCAGCGACGGAGGCGACCAGCGGCGGCACGTCGATGCCGATCAACGGCAGCATGTAATAGATCAGCAGAAGCTGGATCAGCAGCGGCACGCCGCGGAAGAAGCTGACATAGACGCCGCCGGCCATGTCGGCCGCCCGGCCGCCGGACTGGCGCGCCACGCAGACGACGACGCCGAACACCTGCCCCAGCAGCACGCCGAGCAGCGAGACCCAGATGGTCGTGACGGCCGCCCCCAGCAGATAGGGAAGGGCGTCGATGATGACGCTGAACTTCATCGAGTGGGCCTTCGTCGAGCGATCCTATCCCTCTCCCGGGGCGGGAGAGGGAGTTTACCACCAGGCTTACGTTACAGCTGCGGTTCCGGAACGGTGGTCGGCAGGTCCTGGGCGACGCCGAACCACTTCTTCTGGATGGTCGCCATGCGGCCGTCCTTCTGGATCTTCACCAGGGCGGCGTTGACCGCCTCGATCAGGCTCTTGTCGTTCTCGTCCAGGCGGCCGACCCAGGAGAAGTAGGACGGCTTGCCGAAGGGCGGCAGAACGACGGCGAAGGTGTCCTTGCGCTTGGATGCCGCGAAGTTCAGGTTCGGCAGCGAGTTGACCGAGGCGTCGACGCGGCCGGCGGCCAGATCGGCGTAGGACTGATTGCTGTCGACATATTCGCGCACGTCCGGCGGGGTCGGCAGGGTCTGGCCGTATTCCTTCACCTGGGCCAACTGCGAGGTGCCCTTGCCGCCGCCGACCTTCTTGCCGGCGATGTCCTCCGGCTTGTTGATGGTCTTGTCGTCGGCCCGCTTCATCAGGGCGGCGGTCGCCTCCGAAATCGGAACGGTGAAGGAATAGCGCTTCATGCGCTCCTTCGTGATGGTGACCGGGGCGATGACCAGATCGAACTTCTTGGCTTCCAGGCCGGGCAGCACGCTGGTCCAGGGCAGGTCCATGTACTTGGCCTTGACGCCCAGTTCCTTGGCCACCTCGTCGATCAGGTCGCGGTCGACGCCCTGGTATTCGTTGTTCTCGAGGAAATCGAAGGGCGGGAACTGCATCTCGGTGGCGACGGTCAGGACGCCGGCTTTCTTCACGTCGGCCAGCGTGTCGGCCATCGCCGTGCCGGCGGCGGCACCGGCGACCAGCATCGTGGCGCCCAGCAGCGCCGCCTTGACCATCGTCCGAACCATAGCCTTGCTCTCCATCATGAAAGGACCCCCTGTTGCGGCCGGCGGCTGTCGCCGGTCCTTTTGTGTTTACAAATTCAACTCTGTCGCGCTGTCGGTGATCGACGACCCGCTGAGGCTGAAGCGGTCGCCCACCGACAGGAAATGAACCAGCGTCACCGGCCGGCTGAGATGCATGGTCTGCCGCCGGATCGACAGGCAGGCCGTGCCGGCCTCCACCCCCAGCAGCGCCGCCATCTCCGCCGTGGCGTTGACCGCCCGCACGGTGTGGTCGGCGGACGACCAGGGAACCCGTTCGACCAGCCAACGGCTGGGTGCCACGACGTCGAACGGTTCGTCAATCACCTCCGGCACGACGTCAAGGTTGACGAGTCGGCGTTCGTGCTGGATCGGCGTCCCGTCGCTGAAATGCAGGCATTCCAGCGTCAGGATCGGCGTTCCGTCGGGCAGGTCCGGCCAGCGGATGCCCTCGCCGTTGCGCAGTGTCCTGCGGTCGCGGATGCGGAATTCATAGACCCGCCCCTCCCGTGCCACCACGTCGCCGATGTCCTCGATGGGCAGGGCGAAGCGGTCGCGGCGGCTGGTGGCGACGAAGGTGCCGGCACGGCGACGGCGGACCAGGAACCCTTCCCGCGCCAGCAGGGCGATGGCCTTGTGCACGGTCTGGCGGGAGACGCCGTAGAGGCTGGACAGTTCCGCCTCGTTGGGAAGGCGCTGGCCGGCCTGCCAGCGTCCGCGCAGGATCTGGCCGGCGACGGCGCGCTTGATCTGGTCGAACAGGGGGCCGCGGCCGTCCAGGGCGCCATCCAGTGAGCCGCCGGGGCTGCCGTCCAGGGTCAGGCCACCTTGCACCGGATCGTCCGGCTGGGAAGCCGGTCCGCCACCGCGGTCCTTTCCGGTCAGGTTTTGCCGTACCAACCCCTGCACCCCGCTCTCCGCGCCGCGTTGCGATGTGACGTTCCGGCGATAATGTATGTACATAATCTTTCGGTCAATCGCGAATTCCCGATCTTGCCCTTGGCTATGCTGCGGTGCGGCGGATTTCCGCCTATCCGCTTCGCAAGGGCTTGCGCAGCCGTTCAAAAAAGCCAATTGGAGAGCGGGTTTCGCAGTTTTGAAGGTTTGAGTGCGTGCATGCTGGTCGGATCGGGCAAGGAAGGGTTGAGTGGGGTGGTGGCGGAGGTTCGTGACGATCTCGTCGCCTGCCACGACTGCGGACGCCTGCACCGCATCCGCCTGCCGGCACCGGGCCACCGGGCCGAATGCACCCGTTGCGGCGCGGTGCTGTTCCGGCACAGCCGGGGCGGGCTTCACCATGCGCTGCCGGTGGCGGTCGCCGGCGCCCTGCTGCTGCTGCTGATCGCCGCCAACCCGCTGATGGGGGTGAACATCCAGGGCAACGACCGGACCAGTCTGGTCGTCACCGGGGTCGAAACGCTGGCCGAACAGGGCATGTGGCCGCTGGCACTGCTGGTCGGCGCGCTGGTGTTGGCCGCCCCTTTCGCCCGCAACATGGCGGTGATCGCCGTACTGCAGCGCCTGCACGAAGGCCGCCCACCCGTCCATGCGCGGGAAACGGCGCGTCTGTTCGCCTGGGCCGAGCGGCTGCGGCCCTGGGCGATGCTGGACGTTTTCCTGCTGGGGCTCCTGGTCGGATATTCGCGGCTGAAAGGCTTCGCCAATGCCGAATTCCTGTCCGGCGGACTGGCGCTGGGCGGCTTCGTGCTGGTCCGCACGCTGATGGACCTGTCGCTCGACAGCCGCCGGATCTGGCAGGCCATCGACCATGTGCCGCCTTCCGGCGCGCCGGCACCGGCGCGCTGGGTCGCCTGCACCGTCTGCCAGCGGGTCCATGGCTGCGACCACGGCCCGGCTCCGGAGCGCTGCACCCGCTGCCACAGCCGCCTGCACCCGCGCGAGCCGAACAGCCTGGAGCGCACCGCCGCGCTGGTGACGGCCGGCGCGGTCCTTTATATCCCGGCCAATCTGCTGCCGGTGATGACCGTCATCAATTTCGGCCAGGGCGCCCCCAGCACCATCCTCAGCGGCGTGCACGAACTGGCGGAAGCCGGGTTGTGGCCGCTGGCCATTCTGGTCTTCGTCGCCAGCGTCGCCGTGCCGGTGCTGAAGCTGGCGGGGCTCGGCTGGTTCCTTCTGGCCGCGTGGCGGCGTTCGGCCAGCAGGCTGCATGCCCGGACGCGGCTGTACCGTATCATCGACGCCATCGGGCGCTGGTCCAACATCGACGTGTTCATGATCGCCATCCTCACGGCCCTGGTGCAGTTCGGCGCCGTCGCCTCCGTCCGCGCCGATCCCGGCGCCATCGCCTTCGCCTCGGTGGTCGTGCTGACCATGGTGGCAAGCCATGTCTTCGACCCGCGCGTGATGTGGGATCGGGCGGCGGAGGGCGCGCCGGATCCGGCGCCCGATGAACGGGCGGAGGTGGCGCGGCATGGCTGACGAGACCCCGAACGACCATCCGCCGGAGGTCGCGACGCCGTCGCGCCGGCGGCTGTCGCCCTTATGGATCCTGCCGCTGGTGGCGGTGCTGATCGCCGGCTGGCTCGGCTGGCGCTGGTTCGAAGAGCGTGGGCCGCAGATCGTCATCACCTTCCAGTCCGGTGACGGGCTGGAGGCCGGGCGGACCCGCATCAAGCACAAGAACGTCGATCTGGGCGTGATCGAATCGGTGCGGCTGTCCGACGACCTGTCGCAGGTGATCGCCACCGCCCGCATGGACCGCACCGCCACCCGCCACCTGAAGGAGGGGACCCGCTTCTGGATGGTGGCGCCGCGCCTCAGCCTGGGCGGGGTGTCGGGGCTCAGCACGGTGGTGTCCGGTACCTATGTGGAGATGGAACCCGGTGGCGGCGACGACCGGCGGGAGTTCGATGCGCTGGACGAGCCGCCGGTGATCCGCGCCGACGTGCCGGGCCGCAGCTTCAACCTGAAGACGGAACAGCTGGGGTCGCTGGCCCAGGGCTCCCCCGTCTATTTCCGCGGCGTCCAGATCGGCGAAGTGATGGGCTACAACCTGTCGCCGCAGGACCGCACGGTGTCGGTGTCGGTCTTCGTCCGCGCGCCTTACGAGAAGCTGGTGCATGAGGGAAGCCGCTTCTGGCGGTCGTCGGGCATCCAGTTCTCCGCCGGGGCCGACGGCATCAAGTTCCAGACCGAATCGCTGAAGTCGCTGGCGCTGGGCGGCGTCGTTCTGGAAACCCCGGCCGATCCGGAGGCGGGGGCGCAGGCAAATGACTGGGCCACCTTCACCCTCTACGAGGATCAGGCCTCCGCCGCGGCGGCGCGCGACCGGTTGCGCGTGCGCTATCGGCTGGAGTTCCCAGGCTCGGTGCAGGGGCTGCAGGCCGGCGCGCCGGTGCTGATGCGCGGCCTGACCGTCGGCCACGTCGCCGCCGTGCGGCTGGAATATGACGAGAACAGGCAGGTACTGCACATTCCCGTCGACATCGACATCGAACCCGATCTGGTCGCCCGAACCTATGCCGTGATCGACGGCAAGCCGATGGACGAGGCGGCGGTGCGCAAGCTGGTCGCCACGCAGGTTGCCAAGGGGCTGCGCGGCCGGCTGGCTTCGGGCAATTTGCTGACCGGGCAGAAGCTGGTGTCCTTCGACTACGAGCCCGGCAACCCGCCGACTGCGCCGGGGACCGAGCGGTCGGAACTGCCCACCGTCGCCTCCAGCGACCTGGAGTCCTTGACCCGGTCGGCCGGGCAGGTGATGGACAAGGTGGCGGCGCTGCCGCTCGACGCGCTGCTGGCCGACCTGCGCGGTACCTTGCAGTCGATCAGCGGCGTCGCCGGCTCGCCCGACCTCGCGCGCTCGCTGGCGGCGCTTGCCAAGGCGCTCGGCAGCGCCGACGCGCTGATGCGAGACGCCGACCGGCAACTGCCGCAGTTGGTGAAGAGCCTGCGCGGCGTGGCGACCGCGGCCCAGGGCACGCTGAATAGTGCCAACGGGCTGCTGGGCGGCGGAGGCGGACAGGCCGATCTGCCCGGCGTGATGCGGCAGTTGAACGACGCGGCGCGGTCCTTCCGCGTGCTGGCCGACTATCTCGAACGTCACCCGGAGGCTCTGCTTCGGGGCAAGAGGTAACGGAATGGGGAGGAGAGGGTGATGGATTGGGTGCGCGGATTGCGGAATGCCGCGCTGACGGCGCCGCTTCTCGTGCTGGCGGCCTGCCAGTCGACGCCGGAGAGCCGGCTCTACACGCTGGCAGTGGTGCCCCCCGGCGGCACGGCGCAGCCCGCCCGGTCCGTGCCGCAAATCCTGGCGCTGGGATCGCTGGACCTGCCGATGCTGATCGACCGGCCGCAGATCGTCCGTCGGATCGACGGCAACCGGGTGGAGACGCTGGAGTTCGACCGTTGGGCCGAGCCGCTGGCCGACGGGCTGCGCTCCACTCTGGCCGGCGACCTGTCGGCGCGCCTGCCGGGCACGACGGTGCTGCCGACGGCCGGAAGCAACGTGGCGGAGGGAACTGCGGTGCTCGCCGTCACCGTGCTGCGCTTCGACGCCGACACCACCGGCCGCGTGCTTCTGGATGCGCAATGGAGCCTGTCGCCGGGCGGCGGGTCCGGCGGGCGCAAGAGCGGCCCGACGCGCGAAATCGTCGAGGTGCCGTCCGCCGGAACCGGACCCGATGCCCAGGTCCGGGCAATGAGCCAAGCGGTCGGAGCGCTGGCCGACCGCATCGCCGCCGGTGTGCGGCGTTAGCCAACCAGGATCGAGCTTGCCGGCGCCTCAATGCAGCAGGGTGGCGCCGCGATCTGCGCTGGAGTGCGGCCGGTCCATGCGGCCGACGGCTGGACGGTTCGGCGAAGGTGTGACCTCTGCCGGGTCCGGCAGATGCAGCCCGGCACGGCCGAGGGCGGCGGCCAGGACGCAGAGCGGGGCCATCGCCATGCGCACGCCGGCCAGCGGCAGCCAGTCATTCATCAGCAGCCCCGCCTCGCCATGCTGACCGTGCTGCGCCAGCCGGAGAATGTCGAGCAGCAGCGCTTCGTCCGTACCCAGAGACGGGCAGGGCGGACGGTGCAGGTCGAGCGGACGGGTGGTGGCGGCCAGCACGATGCGCATCAGCGTGTCGAAGGCCACCGCAGCATCGTTCGACAGGCCGGCCTCGGTCATGCCGTCCTGCCAGTGCGGGTGCTGGCGTTCCGGCTCCCGCAACGGTTCCGCCCACAGCCGCAGAACGGAGACGACCAGCGCCTCGGCGCCGCGCAGGTCCTGGAAGCGCTCGCGGCCGGGCATGGAGCGGCGATGGGACTGCATGCTGGACATGACGGACTCCGCTTGGATTGGATGAGCGGAAGGTAGGCTGTTCTGTATGCGAATGCAAGTCATTCGCAAATAGTAGGGCTTCGCGAGGCCCGGAATGTCCCCGCGCCCCGCCACCGCTGGCGGCGGCGGGGCGCGGGGAGCCGGCGAAGGGCGGGAGGCGTGCGCGGTCAGGCGGTCGCCGGTTCGGCCACCAGCGAGCGGACCGCCGCGACCACCGCCTCGGCCTGCGGCACGAAAGCCTGTTCCAGCGGGAAGCTGGCCGGGGCCGGCGCGTCCGGCCCGGTCAGGCGCAGCACCGGCGCCCGCAGGCTTGTGAAGGCCTTCTCAGCCACCAGGGCGGCGATCTCCGCACCGACGCCGCACAAGCGGCTCGCCTCATGCACCACGACAAGCCGGCCGGTCTTGGCGACGGATCGCAGGATGGCGTCCTCGTCCAGCGGCTTCAGGCTGCGCAGGTCGATTACCTCCGCATCGATGCCGGAGGCGGCCAGCATGTCGGCAGCGGCCATGCAGGTGCCGACCGTCTTGGCGTAGGAGACCAGCGTCACGTCACGGCCCTCGCGCCGCACCGCCGCCTTGCCCAGCGGGATGGCGTCGGCATCCTCCGGCACCTCGCCGGCGCTGTAGCCGAGGGCGATGTCGGCGAAGACCAGAACCGGGTTGTCGTCGCGTATCGCCGATTTCATCAGCCCCTTGAAGTCGGCGGGGGTGGAGGGCATCACGATCTTCAGGCCGGGACTGTGGACGAACCAGCTTTCGTTGTTGTGGTTGTGCTGGGCGCCTACGCCCCATCCGGCGCCGGTCATCGCCAGCACCACCATGGGAAACTTGAACTGTCCGCCGGAGATGTAGCGCAGCTTGCCGGCGCTGTTGACGATCTCGTCCATCGCATAGCAAAGGAAGGGGGCGAACAGCAGGTCAACCACCGGGCGCAGGCCGGTGGCGGCGGCCCCGGCGGCGGTGCCTGCGATGATGCCCTCCGCCAGCGGGGTGTTGCGGACGCGGGCGGCGCCGAACTCCGCCAGCAGGTCGTGGCGCTTGGTGGCGACGCCCTCGCCGAAGATCATCACGGTGGGATCGAGCCGCATCTCTTCGGCCAGGGCGGCGGAGATCGCGTCGTTGACGGTCATGGTGGTCATGATGGTGGGCCTCCGCTCAGGCGTAGACGTCGGTGGTCAGGGCATCGAGGCCCGGATAGGGGCTGGCGTCGGCGAAGGCGGTCGCGGCCTCCATCGTCGCGCGGACGCGGGCTTCGATCGCGGCGACGGCTTCGGCGGTCAGGCTGCCTTCGCGTTCAAGCCGCGCGCGCAGGCACAGGATCGGGTCGCGGTCGCGCCAGTGGGCCAACTCGGCCTTGTCGACATAGCCCTGGTCGTCGGGTTCGAAATGACCTCGCAGGCGGTAGGTCATCGCCTCAAGCAGGAAGGGCTTGCCGGTGCGGCGGATGGTGTCGATGGCGGTGCTGGCGGCATCGAACATCGCCAGCGGGTCGTTGCCGTCGACAACCGCGCTCTCCACCCCCAGCGCCGCCGCCTGACCGGCGATGCCGTCGGCCAGCATCGTCTCCTTGCGGTGGACGAAGGCCTGCCACTGGTTGTTTTCGCAGACATAGAGGATCGGCAGCTTCCACACCGCGGCGAGGTTCAGCGATTCCTGGAAGCGCCCTTCGGTGGCGGCCCCGTCGCCGAAGAAACAGGCGACGATGCCCGGCTTGTTCAGCATCGTCCGCGACAGCCCGACGCCGGTCGCCAGCGCCAGTTCGCCGCCGACGATTGTGGAGGTCAGCACGACGCCCAGTTCCTTGGCGGAGATGTGCAGCGACCCGCTCTTGCCGCCGCAATAACCGTCCTGCTTGCCCATCACCTCCGCCAGCATGCGGCCGGGATCGGCGCCGCGGGCCAGCAGGTGGCCGGCGCTGCGGTGGTTGGTCAGGATCAGGTCGTCTGCGGTCAGGGCCGAGACGACGCCGACGGCCGGAGCCTCCTGCCCCACGGAGGTGCAGGTCCCGGCGGCGCGCCCGCGCCCATGCAGGTCGATCAGCGTTTCTTCATAGGCCCGGATCAGCATCATGCGTTCCAGGGCCTGGACAGGGTCCAGTGGACGGATGGTCATGGTGGCGGTCTCCCTGAATTGGGGACCATCCGGATGCGGGGATTCTTGTTCGCGGCGCCCCTGTGGCCCATCGCTCATCGAAGCGACAGGGTATGAGGCGATGTTGCATTCCGAACGGTCTGTGTTCGGAAAGGACCATAAGCGCGCTAATCGGCTTTCGGGTACTAACTGTTTCTTACTGGAATGCTAAAAGATTGCTAACTGTCTCGCGTAAGATAACTATCTGAAATATCGCGGCTTTTCAGTGTTGCGACCAGCGCGCCAGCCATATTGCCAGACGATCGAATCCGGCATCGATCACCACGGCAAGCGCGGCAACGATCAGGGCGCCCTGGATGACGTAGGCCTGGTTGGATCCGTTCAGCCCGACGATGATGGGCAGGCCGAGGGTCTTGGCGCCGACGGTCGACGCGATGGCGGCGGTGCCGACATTGATGATGACGGCGGTGCGCACGCCGGCCAGGATCACCGGGGCGGCCAAAGGCAGTTCCACCCGGAACAGCATCTCCGCCGGTCCCATGCCCAGGCCGCGGGCGGAATCAAGCACCGGGGCGGGCACGCCGTCCAGCCCGGCCACCGTGTTCTCCACCACCGGCAGCAGGGCGTAGAGCGTCAGCGCGATCAGCGCCGGTTCGGGCCCGAAGCCCATCACCGGCACCGCCAGCGCCAGCACCGCCACCGGCGGAAAGGTCTGGCCCATGGTGGCGACGGTTTCCAGCAGGCCGCGGAACTCCCGCCCCCATGGGCGCGTGACGGCGATGCCGGCCCCGCCGCCGAGCAGAATCGCGGCGAGGCTGGAGATGCCGACCAGCGCCATATGGTCGAGGGTCAGGCGGACGAAGCTCTCCGCCTCGTACAAAGGGCGGTCCAGGCCGGGATAGAGCGTGGCGAACAGCGGCTTCAGCGAGGGCATGCCAAGCACCAGCGCCACCAGCGCCACCAGACCCAGAATCAGGCGGTCGGTCAGAAACTCGCGCGGGGCCATGCCGGCGACGGTCATGCCGTTCCGCCCGTGCTGGGGCGCACGAGGTCGGACAGATGCAGCACGCCGGCCGGCCGGCCGTCGCCGTCCACCACCGGCAGCCGTTCGGTGCCGCGGGCGACCATCTCCGACAGGGCGCGGTGCAGCGGGGTCTCGGCAGCCAGCGGTTCGCCGGCCGCGCTTTCCTGCCGGCGGGCGCGGTCGCCGACCGTCTCCACCGCCAGCCGCTTCAACCCCCATTCCTCGCGCCCGACGAGGTCGCGGACCAGCGGACTGGCCGGGCGGGTCAGGATGTCGAGCGGGCTGGCGCATTGGATCAGCCGGCCATGGTCCATCACCGCGATGCTGTCGCCCAGCCGCAAGGCCTCGTCCATGTCGTGGGTGACGAAGACCACGGTCGTGCCGGTGCGGCGGTGGATGGCCGACAGCTCCGTCTGCAGGCTGGCGCGGGTGATGGGGTCGAGCGCGCTGAATGGTTCGTCCATCAGAAGGATGCGCGGTTCCGCCGCCAACGCGCGGGCAACCCCGACGCGTTGCTGCTGTCCGCCCGACAGTTGGTGCGGATAGGCGGAGCGGTAACGGCGGGGGTCGAGGTTCAACAACTCCAGCAGTTCGGTCACCCGGTCGCGGATGCGCGCCTTGGGCCAGCCGAGCAGGCCGGGGACGGTGGCGATGTTGCGCTCCACCGTCCAGTGCGGGAACAGCCCGACCGACTGGATGACGTAGCCCATGCGCCGGCGAAGCTCCTCCGGCTTCAGCGAGGCGATGTCCTCGCCGTCGATACGGATGGCGCCCTCGTCGGCCGGGATCAGCCGGTTGATCATCCGCAGCACCGTCGATTTGCCGGAGCCGGACGGCCCGATCAGCACGCGGAACTCCCCCTCCGCCACGGTGAAGGACACGGCATCCACCGCCGTCCAGGAGCCGAAGCGCTTGGTCACGCGCTCGAATTCGATCATGGCGCACTCCTTCCCGGCAGAACGCCGATGCGGTGGGTGGCGGCGGCGATGCCGATGGACAACAGGGCGTCGGCCGCCACCGCCAGCAGGATGACGGGAACGGCCCCCAGCAGCACGAGGTCCAGCGCGTTTGCGAAAAGCCCCTGGAACATGATGGCGCCGAGGCCCCCGGCCCCGATCAGCGCCGCCACCGCCGCCAGCCCCACCGCCTGGACCACGGTGATGCGCAGCCCCGACAAAAAGACCGGCAGCGCCAGCGGCAGGTCGACGCGCAGGAAGATCTGGCGCGGCGTCAGCCCCATGCCCCTCGCGGCCTCCCGCACCGGAGCAGGGACGCCGTCCAGCCCGACCGCGGTGTTGCGCACGATCGGCAGCAGCGAATAGAGCGTCAGCGCGATCACCGCCGGCAGCGGCCCGACCCCGCTGATCCCCGATCCCGGCAGCATGGCGCCGAGTGCGGCAAGCGGCGCCATCAGCAGCCCGAACAGGGCGATGGACGGCACAGTCTGCACCACGTTCAGGATCGGGAATACCGCGCGTCCGACCGCCTGCACCCGATGAGCCGCCACGCCCAGCGGCAGGCCGATCAGCAGCGTCGGGACCAGCGCCGCCGCCACAAGCAAGGCATGGCGCAACACGGCGTCGGCGAACACCTCCCGCCGGTTGGCGTATTCCTTGAGGATCGACAGGGCGTCGAGATGGCCGGAGACCAGTTGCAGGGCTACAAGCCCGGCGATCGCCGCACCGACCGCCATCCGGCCGACGGCGCCGAGCCCCAGCCGGCGCGCGGCATCGACCGCCGCCAACAGACCCGCCGCCGCCATCACCCAGAAGCCGGAGGCGAAGGAGGTTCGTGCCGCCGCGGACGCTCCCTGCGCCAGCGCCGCCGCCTGGGCGCCCGCCAGCCAGACCAGCCCGGCCGTGAACAGCCCGCCAGCCGCGACGGTCAGTCCGAGGCCGAAGCGGGTGGGCCGCAGGAAGGGCGTCGCCAACAGGACCAGCCCCGGCAGCAGGGCCGCGGCCCCGCCCAATCCCTGCACCGTCGCCCACAGCGGAACCGGCCGGCCGGACAATAGACGGTTCGGTGCGAAGCCGAGGAACGGCAATGCGACGGCGGCGGCCAGAGCGGCCAGAGCCATCAGCAGGGCGACGCGGTTGTACAGGCGAAGGCGGCTGGTCACGTCGTCGGCTTACTTCAGGAAGCCCTTGGACTTCAGGTATTCGGTGGCGACCTGCTTCTGGTCCTGCCCCTCCACCGAGATCTTGGCGTTCAACCGGCGCAGCGTTTCGGCATCCAGGCTGGCGAAGACCGGGTTCAGCAGGTCGGCGATCTTCGGGTTGGCCGCCAGCACCGAGGCCCGGACGGTCGGCGCCGGCTCATACACCATCTGCGCGCCCTTGGTGTCGGCGAGGACGACGAGGTCGAGTGCGGCGATGGCTCCGTCAGTCCCATAAACCATGGCGGTGTTGACGCCGGAGGTCTGTTCCGCCGCCGCGCGGATGGTCGCGGCAGTGTCGCCGCCGGCCAGCACGAGCATCTGGTCGGGCTTCAGCGTGAAGCCGTAGGTCTGCTGGAAGGAGGGCAGGGCCGCCGGGCTCTCCACGAACTCGGCCGACGCGGCGACCTTCGCCTTGCCGCCGCCGCCGACCCACTTGGCGAAATCCTCCATCGTCTTCAGCGTGTTGGCGTCGGCCACGTCATGGCGCACGGCCAGGGCCCAGGTGTTGTTGGCCGGGGCCGGCTTCAGCCAGACGATGTCGTTCTTCTCCTTGTCGAGCTGACGGACCTTGTCATAGCCGGCGCCGGCCTTCTTCCAGACCGGATCGCTGTCGATGTTGAAGAAGAACGCGCCGTTGCCGGTGTATTCGGGATAGATGTCGATCTCGCCGGACAGCAGCGCGCCGCGCACGATCTTGGTCGGACCCAACTGTATCTTGTTTTCCGTCGGGATGCCGTTGGCCTGCAGCACCTGGAGGATCATGGTGCCGAGCAGTCCGCTTTCCGCATCCAGCTTGGACCCGACGCGCACCGCGTCCGCGGCCTGCGCCGTACCGGCGACCAGCCCGAATGCCAGCACCGCCGCCCCCATGATGGCGCGGCCCTTGTTGAAGATCGTGAACACCCCTGAACCTCCCCCTGAAAGTATTGGGGAAAGGATGGGTGACGGCGTCGCTTACGGCAAGCCGCGCTTTTCGTCTGTCCGGTCCCGGATATGCGTTTCAGCCTATTCCACGGAGGAACTTCCCATTGCCACGGTCTGTTGTACGGGAAACCGCAACAGGAGGACCCGATGTCCCAGGGCGACAAGGACAAATACACCGACAAGCAGAAACGCAAGGCCGAGCATATCGAGGAGGGCTACGAAAAGCGCGGAGTCTCACACGACGAGGCGGAACGGCGGGCGTGGGCGACCGTCAACAAGCAGGATGGCGGCGGCAAGAAGGGTGGATCGGGCGACAAGGCCTGAACGGCCGCCGCCCGGCGCGCCCGGTGAGCTACAGGCTTTCGATGATTCCGGCGGTGGTGGCCACCTCGCAGAATTCATAGCGCAACGTGGCGACATGAACCGTGTGGACCTGCTCCGCCGGGATCGTCCCGCCCTGGCTATCCGGCAGTTCGAAGCAATCGCAAGCGTCGCTGACCAGCGTGATCGGCCATCCCAGATTGGCGCCGGTGCGGATCGTGGTCGACACGCACATGTCGGTCGAGATACCGAACACCACCAGCCGTTCGATGCCGAGCCGGCGCAGCCGCAAATCCAGATCGGTGCCGATGAAGGCGGAATTGACGCTCTTGGCGACCACCGCTTCGCCATCCAGCGGCTCGAATCCTTCGCGGAATTGGTTTCCGGGCTGGCCAACGCGAAGGGTGGAGGTCGGCCCCGCCGAATCGTGACGCACATGGATCACCGGTCGGCCGCTGCGCCGCCAGGCAGCGAGAAGGCGCAGGCCGTTGTGGTCGGCCGCGCGGTTCCAGCGCTTCGGCCAGGACGGCCCGTCGAAGGCGCGCTGCATATCCACCGGCAGCAGAAGCGAGTTGGCCGGAAGCAAGGTCATTGGATACTCCGTGCAAATCGTCCATGGTCCCTGTCCGCTAAGTTCCGCCGAAAGGCTGCCGGTTGCAGCCCGGCAAGATGCCGGCCGACCGGCATTTCGCCGCCGGGTGCGGGTGTGGGGGGTATGGGGTCGGGGATGGACGAGAAGGACAGGCTTCTGCTGGCGGCCTTGCGCAAGGACGCCCGCCGCACGCTGGTGGCGCTGGCCCGCGACGTCGGGCTGTCGCGCAGCGCCACCCAGGAACGGTTGGACCGGCTGCTGAAATCGGGGGTCATCCGGGGCTTCACGACGGTCGAGGAGGGCCCGGCCGCCGACGGTGTCGCCGCCTATTTCCTGCTGCGCCATGAACCCGGGCGGAGCTGTGCCCAGCTGGTCCCCAAGCTGCGGCGGATCCCCGGCATCGTCGCGATGGATGCGGTGGCCGGGGCGATCGATCTGGTCATCCGGGCGGAGGCACCCGACATCCGCGGCATCGAGGCGATCCGCGCCGCCATCGCCGGACTGCCCGGCGTAGCCGACGTGACGACGCAGATGGTGCTCGAACGGTTCTTATAGAGACGGGAGGTCAGGCGCCGCGATAGGTCCACTCCGTCCCCAGAGCCGCGGCGTCGCGGTCGCGCAGAACGGCAACGTCGGCATGGGCCGGTGACAGTTCGCAGACCGGGTCGGTGGCATCGGCGCTGCCGGCGAGCGCCAGGGCCTGGCAGCGGCAACCGCCCCAATCCTCTTCCTTATGGTCGCAGGATTGGCAGGGCTCCGGCATCCAGTCGGTGCCGCGATAGCGGGTGAAGGCCGGACCATCGCGCCAGATCTCGGACAGGCTGCGGTCGTGCACCGTCTCGAATTCCATTCCCGGAATCGTCTCCGCCGCGTGGCAGGGCAGGACCCGGCCGCGCGGGTTCACGTTCATGAAGCGGCGCGCCCAGCCGCCCATGCAGCTTTTCGGCCGGCGGGCGTAATAGTCGGGCACGACGTAATCGACCACGATCCGCCCGGCCAGTTCGGGCAGGCGGGCGCGCACCGCGGCGTCCATGGCCAGCAGCTGGTCGCGCGACGGCATCAGCGCCGCGCGGTTGGCGAGCGCCCAGCCGTAATATTGCACGTTGGCGATCTCGATCCGCCCGGCGCCGAGATCCATCGCCAGATCGATGACGTCGTTCACCCGGTCGATGTTGTGGCGATGCAGCACCGCGTTGATGGTCAACGCCAGACCCTGCCGGACAACCGCCCGTGCGACCTCCAGCTTCTTGGCATGGCCGCCCTTGAAGCCGCCGACCCGATCGGCCCCGGCGGCCTCCGCGTCCTGCAGGCTGATCTGCACATGCTGAAGCCCGGCCCGCTGCAACCGCTCCAGCCGCGGCTGGTCGAGCAGCACGGCCGAGGTGATGAGATTGCTGTAGAGACCGATTTCCGTAGCGTGGGCGACCAGCTCCTCCAGATCCTTGCGGACGCAGGGCTCGCCGCCGGAGAAATGGACCTGCAGGGCGCCGACGTCGGCCGCCTCGTCCAGCACGCGCTTCCAGGTAGCGGTGTCCAGTTCGGCGCTGGCGGGGTCGAGCGCCACGGGGTTGGAGCAGTAGGGGCAGCGCAGCGGGCAGCGGTGCGTCAGCTCCATCAGCACGGCAAAGGGCGGGGCCGGTTCGGCATTGGAAGCGGCGGCGAAGGCGGGCAGGGCGCAGTTCATTGGACGCATCTCCTGGGGAGGCACCTCATGTGATGACATAGCCCTTGTTGCGCAAGTCGGTCAGCATCTCCAGAACGTCGGCGGCGACCTCGGTGCGCGGGGCATCATACTCCACGGTCAGCCGGTCGATGCCGGCCGCCACGTCGGCGATCTCCGGCCCGACGCAGGCGCGGACGATCGCCAGCGCCATCTCGTCCAGCACCAGAAGCCGTTCCGGCCCCATCAGCATCCACTGCTCGCGGCGGCGGTCGTTGCGCAGCATGACGCCGGGGGCCAGCCGCAGCCGGTCGGTCTCTGTCAGATGGGGGGCGATCGCGTTCACCGGCTGTACCGCGTCGGTTCCATGTCCGCCGGCACGAAGGCGCCGGGCGGGATCAGGTTGGGGGTGACATAGGCATGGTGCAGGGCGTCCAGCTGCGCCCACAGCAGTTCCGTCTTGAAGCGCAGGGCGCGCAGGCATTGCCGCTGCTGTTCGGCCGTCTTGGCGTTGGTCAGCACATAGTCCAGCCCGAACTCCACGTCGCGCGGCGCCTCGTCCAGCCGCTTGCGGAAGTAGGACAGCGTGCTGTCGTTGGCGAAGGCATAGTTCTGCTCGAAGCCGGCGATGCGCTCGCGGTGGATCGACGGCGCGAACAACTCGGTCAGCGAGGACGCCACCGCTTCCAGCAGCGAATGGTCGCGGACGAAGTTGACATAGGCGTCCACCGCGAAGCGGGTGGCGGGCAGGATGCCTTCCAGAGACTTCACATAGTCGCGATCCAACCCAAGCCCGTCGGTGAGGCGCAGCCAGCGTTCGATGCCGCCGACCTTCGTCTCGTCCATCTCGCCGGTCTGGGTCAGCCCGTCATGGTCCAGTACGCGCTGCATCCAGGCGCGGCGCAGCGCCGGGTCGTCCATGCGCGACATGATGGTCAGATCCTTGCGCGGGATCGACACCTGATAATAGAAGCGGTTCAGCGCCCAGGCCTGGATCTGCCCCTTTTGCAACTTGCCGCCGTGCAGAAGCTGATGGAACGGGTGGAGGTCGTGATACTGCCGCTCGCCGATCGCATAGAGGGCGGCGCGGAACTCCTCGCGGGATATGAATTCGGTCATAGGGTCAGCTCCAGCCCATCATGGGCGATGCGCCAGCCGGCCGCCTCGGCTTCCGCCCGTTCGGGCGAATCCTCCAGCAGGGCGGGGTTCGTGTTGTTGATGTGGATGTAGATCTTGCGGGCGACATTCAGCGGCGCGAAGGCGGCCATGCTGCCGGCATGTCCCGACATCGGCATGTGGCCCATGCGTGCAGCCGTCTTCACCCCGGTGCCGCTGCGGATCATCTCGTCGTCGGTCCAGGTGGTGCCGTCGAACAGCACGAGCGGCGCACCGAACAGCCGGTCGGCCAGCCAGCCCGGCATGCCGGCACAGCCGGGGATGTAGAAGAAGCCGTCGCTTGAGCCGTCGGTCGGGCGGATGCGCAACGCGACCGTGTCCTCCGCGACGGAACCGAAGCCGGGGCCGGCCGACGCATCCTCCAGATAGAGCGCCACCTTGCCGGGCACCGCGAACGCCTCCACCTCCAGCCCCAGCGGCCGGCCGTCGGCGCCGGCGGGCTGGAAGGGCTGGCCCAGCGCCACCGGCCGGCGGGCGACCAGTTCCGGGTTCAGCACGTTGAAGACGCTGTTGGCGGCCAGCACGCCATGGACGCGCGGCGTGGCATAGACGGCGAAGGGGTGGGATTCACGCAGGGTCAGCAGCCCCGCGACATGGTCGATGTCGGCGTTGGTCAGCAGGGCCGCGCTGATCGGATTGCCGCGCAAGGCCCCTTGGGGATGAAGCTGTGGGTTGGCGAGCAACTGCGCGCCGAGGTCGGGCGAGGCGTTCAGCAGCAGCCAGCGCTCGCCGTCGGCGGTAACCGCCAGCGACGATTGGGTGCGCGGCTTTGCCGCCGGGTCGCCGGAACGGGCACGGCGGCATCCCTCGCAGGCGCAGTTCCATTGCGGGAAGCCCCCGCCGGCCGCCGAACCGAGTACGAGAATCTTCATGGCCACCGTCTCATGCACGGTCCTGGGAGAGAAAGGGCCGGGGAAGAGGATGTCACGCCGTCCTTCCCCGGTCTCCGATCGTCCGGCTTACAGGCCGGCGCAGGCGTAAGCGTTGATTTCGGTGCCGACGGCGATCTCGGTGGTCTTGGGTTTGCGCCAGGTCTTCATCGCGTGATACTCCTGCTTGCTGACTGTTGCTGACCATGATGGTTGGCAAGGTGAAGAGTAGCGGTCGGGGGCGGTCGACCGCCATGCTACCATGGTGTAATCCGCCACCTCTTTCGGCGCCGGACCACCTGCGGCGTCAGGGGGCGGCAGCGGCCGGCGGCGGCAGCGGGTGCGCTTCCTCCGTCGGCAGGCCGGCTTCCATCCAGCCGTCGATGCCCGTCGGGTACCAATGGACCCGGGCATAACCAAGCAACACCGCGCGCTTGGCGGCGTTCCATGAAAGCCAGCAATCGGACAGGCAGTAGAACAAAAGATCACGCGCCCGGTCGCCGCCGGTCAGCCGCTCCAGGTTGGATTCGAACCAGCCGAGCGTCGCGGCGTCCGGTGCGCCCACCCCCACATTGGGCAGCCAGACGCTGCCGGGGATCTGCCGGTAGGGCTTCGATTGCAGCCAGGGTCCGCCCGGAAGCGTGCTGCGCTCCAGCCGCTGGACGAAGATCGGGATGATGCGGCCCCGCGACACCAGCGCCTGCACGGCCGGCGTGTCGACCGTCGTCGCGCCGGTCACGCCATCGGGCGTGGGGGAGCGGTAGTCGGACAGGCGGTAGCCTTCCGGCTGCGGCACACCGGTGGCGAGGGCGGGGGTGGCGAGGAGCGTGAGGGCGAGGGTAAGGGAGACGAGGAGTGTGGTGATCTTCGGTAAGTCTCGCCCCCTCCAGCTTTGCCCCCTCCCTAACCCTCCCCCGCTTCGCGGGAGAGGGAACTCCGCAGCCCTGCCACCAATCTCCCTCTCCCGCGAAGCGGGGGAGGGTCGGGGAGGGGGCAGGGTTAGGCAAATCAAGAGCGCTGATAGCCGCACAAGCCCCTCACCGCCGGTCGGCCAGAACGCGGTTGGCGATCACCACCGCCTGCGTGCGGCTGTAGACCTTCAGCTTCTGCAGGATGGCGGAGACATGGGCCTTCACCGTCGTCTCGGTGATGCTGAGATCGAAGGCGATCTCCTTGTTCAGCTTGCCGGTGCCCAGCAGTTCCAGCACCCGCAACTGCTGCGCCGTCAACGTGGCGATGCGGCGCGCGATCTCCGCGGTCTCGGCATCTTCCAGAACCTCGGCGGCGTCCTCGTCGGTGGCGGAGGGCGGAACATAGAGTTCGCCGTTCAGCACCTGGCGCAGCGCCGCGGCGATGGCGTCGCGCGGGGTCGATTTGGGGATGAAGCCGGCGGCCCCGCTCTCCATCGCCTCGCGCACCCAGCGACGCTCCTCATGGGCGGAAACGACGACGACGGGGGTGGCCGGAAAACGCTGGCGCAGCGTGCGCAGCCCGCCCAGCCCATTCATGCCGGGCATGTTGACGTCCAGCAGAACGAGATCGAGGTCGCCCCGCTCCTCCAACGCCTGCATGACGCTGTCGAGCCGGTCCGCCTCCATCACGTCGGTGGCCTGACAGGAATAAAGCACCGCGCTGCGCAATGCATCGCGCACCATCGGGTGGTCATCGGCAATCAGGATCCGAGTCATGGCCTGCGGTTCCTTGCACAGCGGCGTATGGAACAAACTGCGGGAAGGCTTCCCGCATCCATTGTGTCAGACCAAAATGGGGAGGCGCAACATCGCGAATGATGCCAATTGTTTTGTGCGCGAACATGTCGCACTGCCATTGGGCGTACCCCCATCGTCCGGACCCTGCCGTCATTCCTCGTGCACGGTTTCCAGCCAGGAACGGATTGCCCACAGAGCCTCCTGTCCCAGCGCCTCGCCGAACTTCGGCATATAGGTCACGCCGTTGCGGATCGAGCCGTTGGTGACGCGCTCCTTGAACCATTCGTCGCCGGCGTCGCCCTTTTCCAGGTAGCGCAGGTCGGGAGCGATGCCGCCGGACACCGCGCCCAGCCCGTGGCAGCGCGCGCAATTCTGGTTGAAGGCCGACGCGCCGATCTCGATGGCGCGCTCGTTGCCGCGGTAGGGATTGCTGTCCCTCCACGTCTCGCCCAGCTTCTCCAGCCCGGTGGTGTCGACCGGCTGGGGAACGACATCGCCGTGGGCGAAGACCGGACCGGCGAAGCCTGCCGCGATCAACCCGGCAAGAGCGAAGGGGGCCAGGCAGCGGAGGCGTTTGGGTGGCGTGGCGGACCTGTGCGTCATCTGTGCGTCCTCTTCCTGCATCCGTCTTCGGCTTTCGCTTGCCGTCCTGCCGTTGGCCCGGTTTCGCGGGTGCGCAGGACGGTTGCCGATTCTGATTGCGGCCGAGGATAGCAATCGTTCGTTCGCGTATTTATTCGACGATGGTACAAGAGGCGGGTGCACGGTCACGCTCACGCCGTACCGTCTTGGTCGATGGTCGGATGACGCATGCGGCATGCAGCCGGCCGGAGGCCCGCGGTCGTCAGGGTGGCGGTCGTCAGGTTCGCAGGCGTCAGGTCAGGGACGGCAACCGTCCGGCATTGATCGCCGCCTTCACCTTGGCCAACTGCCGCACCGCCGGGTCACCCAGCCGGAGAGCCACGCCGGTCGACAGCACGTCGATCAGCGTCAGGTGCACCAGCCTCGATGCCATCGGGGTGTACATTTCGGTGTCCTCCACCGGCAGGCTGGCGATGACCACGCTTGCCATCGCCGCCAGCGGAGAACGTGGCGCGGTGATCGCCACCACGGCAGTGCCCTGCGCCCGCGCCGCCGCCGCCAGTTCGTTGATCGTCCCGCTGCGCCCGGTGTTGGACAGCGCCAGCAACACCCCGCCCGCCGCCATATTGACCAGCAGCATGCGTGCCAGAACCGGATCGGCACAGGGTTGGGCGTCGGCGCCGAAGCGCAGCAGCTTGTGCGCCGCGTCCTGGGCCAGCGCGCTCGACCCGCCGGTGCCGACGCACAGCACGCGCGGCGCGTCCGCCAGCAGGGTGATGGCCCGCTCCAGCGCCCCGTCGTCCAGCGTTGCGGAGGCCGAGGTCAGGGCCGCGGCACTCGATGAAAAAATTTTTCGCGCCAGAGTGCCGACATCGTCATCCGGCGCCACATCCTGGCTGACATAGGGGGTGCCGCCGCGCACCTCGCCGCGCAGTGCATCGCGCGCCTGTGATTCGGCGAGCCGTAGCTTGAAGTCCGGGAAGCCGCCGCAACCGACGCTGCGGCAGAAGCGGACGACCGTCGCCTCGCTGACCTCGGCCGCCTGCGCCAGGGACGTGACGTTGAGGTCAAGCACCCGCCGCGGGTCACTGAGCACCAGATCCGCGATCTGCCCCTCCGACCGCTTCAGTTCGCCCCGCAGCCGGCGAACCTCATCCAATATGTCCGTTGGTGTAGGATTGGCGGCTGCGCTGTTGACCGGGGGTGCCATGACGTAAAGTTAACTCCCTGGATGGGGCGGACCTGCTGGTGGTCGGACAGATGCGGTGCTGCAAGGATCGCTCCTGTCACTATGAAGAATCTTGCCATGCATGGCGAGAAATCCAGTCGAAGCACTCCATATATGAAAAAAATTTTCTTCACAGCCCGCTGCCCCTGGCGTATGGTCCGTTTCGGAAATCATCGCCTCCCACAAACGGTCGAGACGCGATCATGAGCAAGCCCGCCCCCCTGAATTCTGTCGTCGCCCGCGTGACGGAGCGCATCGCCGAGCGCAGCCGCGATCGCCGTGCCGCCTATCTGGCGCGGCTGGAAAGCGCCGGCGGGAAGCCGCGCCGCCACCGCCTTGGCTGCGCCAACCTCGCCCACGCCTTCGCGGCCTGCGGGGCGAACGACAAGGCGGCGCTACGCGGCGAGACTCAGCCGTCGATCGGCATCGTCACCGCCTACAACGACATGCTCTCGGCCCATCAGCCCTACGAGCGCTATCCCGCCATGATCCGCGAGTCGGTGCGTGCGTCCGGCGGCGTGGCGCAGGTCGCCGGCGGGGTGCCCGCCATGTGCGACGGCGTTACCCAGGGCTATGAGGGGATGGAGTTGTCGCTGTTCAGCCGCGACGTGATCGCGCTGGCGACCGGTGTGGCGCTGTCCCATGCGACCTTCGACGGCGTGCTGTGCCTGGGCATCTGCGACAAGATCGTTCCCGGCCTGATGATCGGCTCGCTCGCCTTCGGCCATCTGCCGACGATCTTCGTGCCCGCCGGCCCGATGCCGTCAGGCCTGTCGAACGCCGACAAGGCCAAGGCGCGCCAGCTTTACGCCCAGGGCAAGGTCGGCCGCGAGGAACTGCTGGAGGCCGAGTCCAAGTCCTACCACGCGCCCGGCACCTGCACCTTCTACGGCACCGCCAACACCAACCAGATGCTGATGGAGATCATGGGCCTGCACCTGCCGGGCGCCAGCTTCGTCAACCCCAACACGCCCCTGCGCGATGCGCTGACAGACGCCGCCGCCCGCCGGGTGGTGGCGATGACCACGCCCGGCGCCGGCACCCCCATCGGCCGCATTGTCGACGAGCGCGCGCTGGTCAACGGCATCGTCGGGCTGCTGGCCACCGGCGGCTCGACCAACCATACCCTGCACATCCCGGCCATCGCCGCCGCCGCCGGCGTCGAACTGAACTGGGAGGATTTCGCGGAGCTTTCGGCGGTCGTCCCGCTGCTGGCCCGCGTCTATCCCAACGGAACCGCCGACGTGAACCGCTTCCATCAGGCCGGCGGTATGCCCTTCATCATCGGCCAGCTGATCGACGCCGGGCTCGTCCACACCGACATCTCCACCATCTATGGCGAGGGCGGGCTGGAGCCCTACCGCGGCATGCCGGAACTGGACGAGGGCGGCGCCCTGAGCTGGACCCGCGCGGCCACCGACCAGAGCGGCGACCCGGCGGTCGTCGCCACCACCGCGGCTCCCTTCGCGGCCGAAGGCGGCCTGCGCGTGCTGACCGGCAATCTCGGTCGCGGCGTCATCAAAATCTCGGCGGTCAAGCCGGAGCATCGCCTCGTCGAGGCACCGGCCCGTGTCTTCGACAATCAGGAAGCCGTGCAGGTGGCCTTCCGCGCCGGCGAACTCGATCGCGACGTGATCGTCGTCGTCCGCTATCAGGGCCCCGGCGCCAACGGTATGCCGGAACTGCACAAGCTGACGCCGCCGCTGGGCGTGGTGCAGGACAAGGGCTTCAAGGTCGCACTGGTGACCGACGGCCGCATGTCCGGCGCTTCGGGTAAGGTGCCGGCCGCCATCCACGTCACGCCGGAGGTGAAGGGCGGCGGTCCGCTGGGCCGCGTGCGCGATGGCGACATCCTGCGGTTGGATGCGGAGGCCGGGACTCTGAATGCTCTGGTCGACGCCGCAGAGTGGGAGAGCCGCGGCGCTCCCCCGCCGCCGAGCGAGGATGCCTCCCACGGCTGCGGACGGGACCTGTTCTCCCTGTTCCGCAACAATGCCGGCCCGGCGGAGAGCGGCGCGTCCGTCCTCAACCTGCTGGGCTGAAACCTGCCGGGCTGAGCTGGCAGGAGAAAACCCTGGAACCTTGGGCCGGCATCGGGCCATGCCGGCCCGCATTGTGACCGGCCCATCCCTGTGGCACCATGACGCACGGGTTGCCGAAGGCACCGTGCCATCGACGTCGAGAGGTCCGAAGATGCACTCCCGCTCCACCGTCGCAGCCCCCGCACTGCCTCCCTTCGACTATACGGTGTTCGGCGGCACCGGCGATCTGGCCCTGCGCAAGCTGCTGCCGGCGCTTTATCTGCGCGACAAGGCGGGGCAGGTGGCCGACGGCAGCCGCATCATCGGCGTCTCGCGCAGCCCGCTCGCCCCGTCGGATTACCGCGCCAAGGCGGAGGAGGCGATCAGCCAGCATGTGCCGGCGGATGAGCGCGATACCGCGGTGATCGCGCGTTTCCTGGAGCGGCTGGATTATGTGCCGGTCGACGTCACCTCCGACGACGGCTGGGACGAATTGGCGGACCGGCTGAACAATCCGCCGTCGCGCAGCAACGACGCCGTCCGCATCTTCTATCTCGCCACCTCTCCCAGCCTGTTCGGCCCGGTCAGCGACCAGCTGCGCGCTTTCGGTCTCGCCACGCCTGACTCGCGCGTCGTGCTGGAGAAGCCGATAGGCCGCGACCTCGCGTCGGCGCAGGATATCAACGACCGGGTCGGTGCCGTCTTCACCGAGCCGCAGATCTACCGCATCGACCATTACCTCGGTAAGGAGACGGTGCAGAATCTGCTGGCTCTGCGCTTCGGCAATTCCCTGTTCGAGCCGCTTTGGAACGCCGACCATATCGACCATGTTCAGATCACCGTCGCCGAGACGGTCGGCGTGGAGGAGCGCGGCGGCTATTACGACCAGTCCGGCGCGCTCCGCGACATGGTGCAGAACCATCTGCTGCAGCTCGTCTGTCTCGTCGGCATGGAGTGCCCGATCTCGCTCGCCCAGGAATCGGTGCGCGATGAAAAGCTGAAGGTTCTGCGCTCGCTGAAGCCCATCGGGCCGGACGAGATCGGCGGCTGCACCGTCCGCGGCCAGTATCGCGCCGGCGCGGTCGCCGGCGGTGCGGTGCCCGGCTATCTTGATGAACCCGGCATCCCGCCCGGCAGTGGCACCGAGACCTTCGTCGCGCTGAAGCTGGAGATCGACAATTGGCGCTGGGCCGGCGTGCCCTTCTATCTGCGCAGCGGCAAGCGGCTGCCGGCCAAGATGTCGGAGATCGTCATCCAGTTCCGGCCGATCCGCCACTCGATCTTCCCGCAGGGGGCGGGCGAACTGCAGGCCAACCGCCTGATCGTCCGGCTCCAGCCCGACGAGAGCATCCGCCTGCATCTGATGACCAAGGAGCCAGGACCGGGCGGCATGCGGCTGCGGCCGGCGGCGCTGAATCTCAGCTTCGCCCAGACCTTTGGCGGCCGGTTCCCGGATGCCTACGAACGCCTGCTGATGGATGTCGTGCGCGGCAACTCCACCCTGTTCATGCGGCGTGACGAGGTCGAGGCCGCATGGCAGTGGGCGGAACCGATCATCGACGGCTGGATGGCCCGGCACGAGATGCCGAAGCCCTACATCGCCGGCACCTGGGGCCCCTCGCAGTCCATTGCCCTGATCGAGCGCGACGGCCGCACTTGGCACGACGACGAGATCCCGTCGGCCGCCTTCTGAGGGGGCTCGTTCAAAAAATCGTCATGGGAGATGAAAAAAGGTCTTGCGCGGTTTGGGGGGTGCCGCCTATAAAGCGCCTCCCGACGCG
>NZ_VTTM01000005.1 GCF_008364795.1 Azospirillum oryzae
TGCCGATCCCCTTCAGGAAACCCAACACCCCAAGGCCGCAACGGCTACCAACTGCCGCCGCCTGCGCATCCCTTCTCGACTTCACGATCAACAATGTCCAAGATCCAGCCCGATCACGACAGATCATCGACCGGTGAACCGGGTCGATGTATCGTCATTTTGAGATCGGAGGAGCGCAAACCGACCGGTTCGCGCTGGCAGGCATCTTTTCTAGCTCTCTCGGCCGATTGGGTCAAGCCCTTTTTTTTCGGCCTCTCCACCGAAGCGTCGGCAGAGCGATGAGCGGAAACGACCCTGCCCCAATCCATCGGGGCCTCGGCCATCGGCGTCTTCGCTTCCGCAAGGGCGCCACCGGTCGAGGGCCGGGTATATACGCAGCCGTTCGGTGCTCGTCCAGGACAAAATGCGCCTGACTTGCGATTTTGCCGTACCTCAAATGTCCCGAGATCGAAGCAGGCTGGCCAGCCGCGAAATGCGACCGTGCCGTGCCATCGCACTTGCGGGATAGGCGAGCGGGAGACGATACAGGGGCGCCCCTGCCCTTTCCCAATCCGGCCATGCACGACCCTACCCTTCTGCTCGACGTCCTGTTCCTGCTGCTGGCCGCGATCCTGGTGGTCCCGCTGTTCCAGGCCCTGCGCATTCCGGCGGTGCTGGGTTATCTCGTGGCGGGCGCGATGTTGGGTCCGCACACGCCGGGGCCTGTGGTCGATCTGGCGGTGCCCCAGGTGCTGTCGGAGTTCGGCGTCGTCTTCCTGCTGTTCGCCATCGGGTTGGAATTGCCGGTCTCGCGCCTGCGGGCCATGCGGCATTACATCTTCGGGCTGGGACTGATGCAGGTCGGGCTGACCAGCGCCGCCATCGGCCTTGCCGCCTGGTGGCTCGGGCTCTCTCCGGAAGCCGCCCTGATCGTCGGCGGCATGCTGGCTTTCTCCTCCACCGCCACGGTGCTGAAACTGCTGGTCGAGCGGGGAGAGACGGTTGCCCGCTTCGGCCGGATTTCCGTTGCGGTGCTGATCTTCCAGGATCTCGCGGTAGTTCCGCTGCTGACCCTGCTGCCGCTGCTGGCCGATCCGAATGCCAGCATTCCGCTGGCACTGGCGCTCGCCGCGGCGAAGGCGGTGGCGGCGATCCTGGTCATCATGCTGCTGGGCCGATTCGTCGTGCGGCCGGCTTATCGCTTCATCGCCTCTGCCGGCAATCCGGAGCTGTTCACCGCCACCAACCTGTTCGTTGTCCTGGCGGTCGGCTGGCTGACGGCCGAGGCAGGCATGTCGATGGCGCTGGGCGCCTTCCTGGCCGGCATGCTGCTGGCCGACACCGCCTATCGCCATCAGGTCGAGGCGGATATCGAGCCTTTCCGCGGGCTGCTGCTCGGGCTGTTCTTCATGACGGTGGGCATGTCGCTGGACCTGCCGGCCATGGCCGCCGAGGCGGAGACGATCGCCGCGCTGACCGCCGCTCTGCTGGTCGGCAAGAGCCTGCTGCTGTTCGTGCTGTGCCGGCTGTCGGGGCTTGGGCTGGCGACCTCGCTCAGAATCGGATTGCTGCTGTCGCAGGGCGGCGAGTTCGCCTTCGTCCTGGTCGGCAAGGCGGTCGGCCTGTCGGTTCTGGACGGTCATACCGGCCTGCTGCTGTCCTCCTCGGTGGCGCTCAGCATGGCGGTGACGCCGGCGATCGGCGCGGTCGCCCAGCGCCTGGCCCAGCTGATCGAAGCGCGGATGGGGGCCGAGGCCTTCGGAATCGAGACCAGCGATCTGAAAAGCCATGTGCTGATCTGCGGCTATGGCCGCGTCGGCAAGGCGGTGGCCAAGCTGCTGACCGAGCACAACATCGCCTATGTGGCACTGGACCTGGAGCCGCAGCGGATCGCCGCCGCCCGCCATGACGGGCTGCCGGTCTATTACGGCGACGCCAGCCAGGGCACCGTGCTGCGCGCCGCCGGAATCGAGCGGGCGCGGGCCGCCGTCATCACGCTGAACCGGCCGGATGCCGCCCACCGGGCGGTGGAGGCGATCCACGCGACGGCCCCGAAGCTGCCGATCATCGCCCGCGCCCATGATCTGGGGCAGAGCGCCACGCTGACGGAAGCCGGCGCCAGCGCCATCGTGCCCGAGACGATGGAGGCCAGCCTGCAACTGGCCGGCCTCGTCCTGCGCAGCGCCGGCGTCGATACCGCCGCCATCGACCTCAGCCTGAAATCCTATCGGGACGGCAATTACCGCGCCCTGGCCGAGCAGAAGGTTGCTGAATAAAGGTCCTACCGCGCGAACACCCGCGCCCGGTCGATGTGGACGGCACAGCGGTCGCCGGCGACGATGCCGAGCGTGGCGAGGCGCTCGCGGTCCATCTCCGCTTCCAGCGCCAGACCGGCGAGGTCGATGTCGATGCGGGCGTCCGGGCCGACGACATGGATGCCGGAGATGCGCGCCGGACCACCGACGGCCGGTGTGACGCCGAGATCGTGCGGGCGGACATAGGCCACCGCCCGCCCCTGCACCCCGCCATCGGTCGCAATGGCGAGCGCGCCGTCGCCGATATGGGCGATGCCGCCTTCCACCGTGCAGTCGAGCCGGTTCACCTGCCCGAGGAATTCATAGACGAAGGCCGAGGCGGGGTGATCGTAGACCTCCGCCGGGGATCCGATCTGCTCGATCCGGCCCTGGTTCATCACCACCACGCGGTCGGCCAGTTCAAGCGCCTCCTCCTGGTCGTGGGTGACGAAGACGGAGGTGACGTGGATGTCTTCGTGCAGCTTGCGCAGCCAGCGCCGCAGCTCCTTGCGGACCTTGGCGTCGAGCGCGCCGAAGGGCTCGTCGAGCAGCAGCACCTTCGGCTCGATGGCGAGCGCGCGGGCGAGCGCGACGCGCTGGCGCTGGCCGCCCGACAGTTGCGCCGGATAACGGCCGGCGAAGGGCGACAGCTGCACCAGATCCAGCAATTCGGTCACCCGCCGCCGGATCTCGGCCGAGCTTGGGCGTTGGCCACGCGGCCGCACCTTCAGACCGAAGGCGACATTGTCGAAAACGGTCATGTGGCGGAACAGGGCGTAATGCTGAAAGACGAATCCGACCTGACGGTCGCGCGGCTTCAGCCCCAGCGCCTCCTCCCCATTCAGCAGCAGGCCGCCGGCGTCAGGGCTTTCAAGCCCGGCCATGATGCGCAGCAGCGTGGTCTTGCCGGAGCCGGAGGGACCGAGCAGGGCCAGAAGCTCCCCCGACCTCACTTCCAGATCGACGGAGTCGAGCGCGGTGAAATCGTTGAAGCGCTTGGTGATGCCTGAAACCTGGATCGCCATGGATTGCGTTTCCTCTGCCTGCCTGCGATCAGTGCCGGGTCGCCGCCAGCTCTTCCCCGAAGCGCCACTCCAGCGCGGTCTTCACGACCAGCGTGACCAGCGCCAGCATGGCCAGGAGCGAGGCGACCGCGAAGGCGGCGACGAAGTTGTATTCGTTGTAGAGAATCTCGACATGCAGCGGCATCGTGTTGGTCTCGCCCCGGATGTGGCCGGAGACGACCGACACCGCGCCGAACTCGCCCATCGCGCGCGCGTTGCACAGCAGCACGCCGTAGAGCAGGCCCCACTTGATGTTGGGAATGGTCACCCGCCAGAAGGTCTGCCAACCGGACGCGCCCAAAACCAGCGCGGCCTCCTCCTCGTCGGAGCCCTGTTCCTGCATCAGCGGGATCAGTTCGCGCGCCACGAAGGGGAAGGTGACGAAGATGGTGGCGAGCACCAATCCCGGCACGGCGAAGATGATCTGGATGCCCATGTCGCGCAGATAGGCACCGAACAGCCCGTTCAGGCCGAACAGCAGGACATAGATCAGGCCCGAGATCACCGGCGACACCGAGAAAGGCAGGTCGATCAGCGTGATCAGCAGGTTCTTGCCGCGGAAATCGAACTTGGCGACGCACCAGGATGCGGCGACGCCGAACAGCAGATTGGCCGGCACCGAGATAACGGCGACAATCAGCGTCAATTCGATGGCGGCGACTGCGTCCGGTTCGGTCAGCGCCGCCCAATAGGCGTCGAAGCCGTGGCGCAACGCCTCCGCGAACACCGCCACCAGGGGCAGCAGCAGGAACAGCGCCAGGAACAGCAGCGCGCCGGCAATGAGAAGGAAGCGGACCCAGCCCGGCTCGCTCAGCACCGATCGTACCGGCGGAACGGCGATGTTCGTGCTGGTGCTGGTGATCGTATCAGCGGGCATGACGCGACCTCATCCACTGCTGGAGGAGATTGAGGATCAGGAGCATGACGAAGGACACCGCCAGCATCGCCGTGCCGACCGCGGCGGCACCGGCATAGTCGTACTGCTCCAGCTTGATGACGATCAGCAGCGGCAGGATTTCCGTCAGGCCGGGCATATTGCCGGCGATGAAGATGACAGAGCCGTATTCACCGATACCGCGGGCGAAGGACAGCGCGAAGCCGGTCACCAGCGCCGGCAGAATGGCAGGCAGGATGATGCCGCCGAAGATCTGCAGGCGCGACGCACCCAGCGAGGCCGCGGCCTCCTCCTCCTCCGGCGGCAGATCCTGGAGGATCGGCTGCACGGTGCGGACGACGAAGGGAAGCCCGATGAAGGTCAGCGCGATGGCGATGCCGAGCGGCGTGAAGGCGACCTTCATACCGAACAGCTCGTTCAACGGCTTGCCCAGCCAGCCGTTCGGGGCATAGAGCGCGCTAAGCGCGATGCCGGCCACCGCCGTCGGCAGGGCGAAGGGCAGATCGACCAGCGCATCCACCAGCCGCTTGCCGGGAAAGTCGTAACGGACCAGCACCCAGGTGACCAGGAGGCCGAAGATCGCATTGGTGAGCGCGGCGGCGAAGGACAGCCCGAAACTGACCTGGAAGGCGGCAAGCACGCGCGGCGTGGTCACCGCCGTCCAGAACCCGCTCCAGCCGAGGCCGCTGGATTTGACGATCAGCGCCGCCAGCGGCACCAGCACGATGATGCTGAGATAGCTGACCGTGAAGCCGAGCGTCAGTCCAAAGCCGGGAAGGACGCTGGGCTTGCGGAAGAGGGGAAGGGAAGCGCGGACCGTCACCGCGCTCTCCCGTCCGGCGGGGACGGCATCGCTGCCGGCGGCGACCATGGGTCAGCGCCCCATCTGGAAGATCTGGTCGAAGACGCCGCCATCCGAGAAATGCTTCTCCTGCGCAGCACGCCAGCCACCGAACTGGTCGATGGTGACCAGTTTAACATCGGCGAAGCGTCCCGCATACTGGGCCGCCAGCTCCGGCGACCGCGGGCGGTAGAAGTTTCTGGCTGCGATCTCCTGCCCATCGCGGGTGTAGAGGAATTGCAGGTAAGCCTCCGCCACCTTGCGGGTTCCCTTGCGGTCGACGACCTTGTCCACGACAGCCACCGGCGGTTCGGCCAGAATCGACAGGCTGGGCGTCACGATCTCGAACTTGTCGGCACCGAATTCTTTCAGTGAGAGGTATGCCTCGTTTTCCCACGCCAGTAGGACATCGCCGATTCCGCGCTGGGTGAAGGTCACGGTGGAGCCACGGGCGCCGCTGTCCAGCATCGGAACGTTCTTCAGCAGCTGCGACACGAACTCCTTGGCCTTGGCCTCGTCGTTGCCGTTCGCCTGCATCGCGTAAGCCCAGGCGGCCAGATAGTTCCAGCGCGCGCCGCCCGAGGTCTTCGGGTTGGGGGTGATGACCTGGACGCCCGGCTTCACGAGGTCGTTCCAGTCCTTGATTCCCTTCGGATTGCCCTTCTTCACCAGGAACACGATGGTCGAGGTGTAGGGAGCGCTGTTGTTCGGCAGGCGCCCTTGCCAGTCTTTCGCCAGCAGGCCGGCATCGGCGATGGCGTCGATGTCATAGCCCAGCGCCAGGGTCACGACGTCCGCATCCAGGCCATCGATGACCGAGCGGGCCTGCTTGCCAGATCCACCATGCGCCTGCCGCACCGTCAGGACGCGGCCGGTCTCCGCCTGCCATGCCTTGGCGAAGGCCTTGTTGAACTCGACGTAGAATTCCCTGGTGGGATCGTAGGACACGTTCAGCAGCGTATCCTTGGAATCCGCGGCGGCGACACCCAACCAGGCCAGCGTCAGGCCGGCGGCGAGAAGAGTCAGACGACGAAGCGACATGGCAGGGACCTCCTTCGGTGGCTGCCGATTTCCACTATATTCTTTCGTGGTATGTCCGGCGCTTTTTCTATCTCTCTCGTAGAGTTTGCATGCTGAAAGCGTGCTTGGGAAGCGGTTTTTTGCGTTCGGCTGCGGGAAAACCGCGCGCGGTCATCAACCCGTTGGCGTTACGGCGAAAAGTAGCTGAGGGAACTCCGTTCGGCATGCGCGGCCATTCTCGTGCCGGACGGGGGATCATGAACGGAACCGGCAACTTTGCCGGTCTTGCCCTGTTGAGTACCGAAATCGACACTGTCAGGAGCAAACACGATGGCTGGCCCTTTCCGGAAAGTGGGCACTGAACTCCCGAAGGCCGGCACCTCGCGGGGCATGGGGCGCCCCGCCATGTGGAGCATTCTGGGTATCCTTGCCGTTCTGGCCCTGCTGCTGCTGTTCTTCCCGACCTGGTAACGGCAGCCGGCGGCGATGCCGGTCCGTGGCGATCTGGAGGTTTGCGAGGACCCGCGCCGCCGGATCGCAAGGCTGAGATGCCGCCTTGCCGGTGGACCCGGAGGCTGCCTACGCCATCGCGGACGAAGGGCCGGGGCTGTCGGGCGGTTCCTTCGCCGCCGGTACGAGGAGCGGTAACGGCGATATTGTTTGCCGCCGAAGGGCGCGGGATGATTGCATTGACACCCGGCGGCGTCACTCCTATGGGTGGAAACGGATGCTGACCGTGTCCCGCCCGTCGAGGCGCCGCCGGCGGTCGTCGTGCCAATCGGGACCGTTCGAACGATGCATGCCTCCGACCTCCACGCCGCGACGATGACCGACCTGATCGCCCGGCTGCACGGTCCGGCCGGGACCGGGGAAGCTTTGAAGGCGATTTCGGAAAGCTGCGAAGCTGCGAGGGCGACAGGACTGGGCAGCGATGCCGAGACGATGGACGCGCTGGACGCCGCGACCGCCGGCCTGGACCCGATCCTGCGGGAATCGGCGCTGGCCGCCGTGTCCGGGGACCTGCGGCGATACCTGCACATCTTGGACATGCTGGACAATGTGCTGGATCTGGCGTCGCTGGAGGGGATCAACCAGATCTACTGGTCCATGCAGCGCCAGCTTTTCCTGATGCGCATGGATATGGCGTCCGTGCCCGATTTCGTCGCGGAGCACCTGTTTGCCTTCTACGAACGCTTCCTGCGGCAGATCGCGTTGCGTCTGGGGCTGACCCCGGCGGCAAGGCAGGCAGGGATGCCCGATACAGGGCGGGTCGTCATCGTGACGAACCAGTTCCTGTCGGCCGAACACCAGCCGTCGCGCGACCTGCTGCTGCTGGCGGTGCGGCTTCAGCGCGACCT
This sequence comes from Azospirillum oryzae, assembly GCF_008364795.1. Classification (GTDB taxonomy): domain Bacteria; phylum Pseudomonadota; class Alphaproteobacteria; order Azospirillales; family Azospirillaceae; genus Azospirillum; species Azospirillum oryzae. Next base: position 7,452 of record NZ_VTTM01000005.1, read on the forward strand.
TGGCCGGACGGTCCTGGTGCTCAACACCAACATGATGCCGGACCGCTATTACAGCCCGTTCGTCCCGCCTTTCGCCGCCGCGCTGGAAGAGAGGTTGTCGGGGGAGCAGACGATCCGCTGCGGCGGCGAGCGGATCCGAATGCTGTCGTCCACCGCGCCCGGCATCACCGCGGAGAAGCTGGGCGGTTTCCTGTCGGCGGTGGAGGCGTTCGACCCCGATCTGGCGATCGCCTTCGGCGGCTCGGTGATCGTCGCCGACCTGCTGGAATGCGCGCGTCCGCTGATGTGCATCCCGACGACCAGCGGGCGGATCGTCTCGCTTGCCGACATCGTGCTGGATTTCGGCGGCCACGCGCCGCCGGCCGGCGACGGGCGGCTTGCCCGGTCCTGGCGTCCGTCGCGCTTCGGCCTGTCGCTGCGCCGCACGGGGGACACCGCCACGCGCGCCGAATTCTCTCTGCCGGACTCCGCGTTCGTCTGCGTCGTGGTCGGCAACCGCCTGGATGCCGAGGCCGACGGCGCGTTCCTGGACCTGCTGGGGCGGATCTTGGACGCCGTGCCGCAGGCGCTGGTGCTGTTCGCCGGCGGGGTGGAGACTTTGCCCGGACGGCTGGCCGCGGACGGGCATGCCGGGCAACTCCGCAGCCTCGGCCATGTCGACCGGATGGAGGCGCTGATGTCGGTCTGCGACCTGTTCGTCAATCCGCGCCGCACCGGCGGCGGAGCGGGAGCGGCGCAGGCGATGGCAGGCGGCGTGCCGGTGCTGTCCTTCGACGGTGGAGACGTCGCCAGCGTGGCCGGTCCGTCCTTCCTGGTTGCCGACGACGCGGCTTTCGTCGCCCGCGCCGCCGCCCTGGCGGGCGATCCGGCGCTGCTGGCCGAAGCGCGGCAGGAGGCCCGCACCCGCATCGCCGCGGTGGAGCGGGAGGGCGCCGACAATGCACAGCTCTCCGCCTACATGGCCGAGGCGGCCGGGCTGTTCGCGGCGCGGAGATAGCGCATGCGCTTCCTGCTTTGCGGACAGGGAACGTCGGAAATCCTGTGGTCGATCCATGCGGCCCTGGTCGATCTGGGGCACGAGTCCGTGCTGGCGCTGCCCGACATCTCGCAGGATGTGATCGACCGCCGCATCGACGTCCTGTTCGTGCTGAACCTGTTCGAGATTCCCAAGCCGACGGTGGAGATGCTGCGCGCCTACATCGCGCAGTTCGGTGGCCAACAGGGCAAGGGGCCGGCCATCGTCCACATCTGCCTGAAGCACCCGCTGGAGGAGATCGGCGCCGGCACGGCGGAGCAGATCCGCGATGCCGACCGCTGGATGGCCGACAACGACGTTTCCATGTGGTGCATGTGCCAGGGTTCGGCGGCGCAGGCGGTCCGCCTGGGGCTGAGCCGGGTCTTCCACGAGCCGCTGGGGGTTCATCGCACGATCTGCACCGCTCCGGCAGCGGACGGAACGGTGGACCTGTACAAGCGCTGGATGGCGCAGGACACGCCCGGACTGCGGCGCCACCCCTATGCCGCGATGAAGGGGCAATCGGATGCCGGGGCCGACGCCGAAGCATCGGCACGCGACCGTTTCCTCTATCTGGGACAGGGCTGGCCGGAGCATCTGGAGTCCGGACGCGACCCGGTTCCCCCAGCGATCCAACGCGATGCTGAGGCGGTGGCCGCGGCGATGATGGAGCGGCCGATGCTGCACCGGCTGCAGGCGATGGATTCCTGTGGTCTGGCGGACCGGTCGGCGGATCCGGCCTGGACCCTGGCGTTCAACCGGGCCTTCACCATCGCCTTCGCGGTGGAGAACCGGCGCCGCTTCGCCACCGCGTTGCGCCGTGGATTCGGCGAGGGGTTCTCGCTGTGGGGCAATGGTTGGGAGCGGTTCGGCCTCAAAGCCGGCCCGGTGTCGGCGGCACCGCGCAACGCCTACCCCACCGCGGCGGCCTGCCTGGATTTCGGCAGCCTCGCCTACGACACGGCGATCTTCCCGAGGACGCTGGAGATCGTCAAACGGAACGGGCTGCTGGTGAGCTGGCGCCACGCCGACACCGCCCGGTTGTTCGGCCCGCACGCGACCGAGCTGACCTTCACCGGCGAGGACGACGCGGTGCGCCTGCTCTCCGCGCTGGCCGGCGACGCCGACCGCCGCGCGAGGCTGCGGTCGGCGTATCTGGAACATTGCTTCGACACCCTGGCGCTGACCGCCATCCTGCCACGGGTCATCGCACGCGCCTGCAACTGACCGGACCTATCCCCGCTTTCGCCGTTGCGCCTTGCGGACGATCGCCTCGATGCAGTCGAGCACGCGGGCCGCGTTGGCAAGCCGGCCATCGGCGTCCGGCGCCTCCAGCGCGGCGGACAGCCGGTCGTCCTGGGCACGCAGAAAGCCCTTGGAGCGCTTTGCCACCGTCACGGCCTTTGCCGCGGCGCGCTCGCCCCGCAAGGTCACCGCCACGCCCGCCGGGCCGCAACCGAGCGACGCGACGCCCAGCGCCCGGCAACGGCACCGCAGATCGGCGATGGCCAGCAGCCGCTCCACCGGATCCGGCAGTGGGCCGAAGCGGTCCTCCATCTCCTCGCGCAGGGCGTCCAACTCGCCCGCCTCGCGGGTGCGGGCGATGCGGCGGTGCAGGCCGATGCGCAGTTCCTCCTCCGGAATGTAGGCGGATGGGATGCAGTGCGGAACCGCGACCGTCACCTCCGGGTCCCAGCGGTCGTCGGGCTGGCGGCGCAGCGCCCGCAGGGCGTCGGCCAGGATGCGCTGGTAGAGTTCGGTCCCCACGGCACGCAGATGGCCGCTCTGGTCCTCGCCCAGCAGGTCGCCCGCCCCACGCTGGTCGAGGTCGAGCATGCTCAGCACGAAACCGCCGCCCAGGCTCTCGATCACCTCCAGCGAGCCGAGCCGGCGCGCCGCCCGCTCCTCCAGCGGATGGTCGGGGTCTGTCAGCAGATAGGCGTAGCCCTGCACCGCACCCCGCCCGACCCGGCCGCGCAGCTGGTGCAGCTGGCCCAGCCCGAACAGGTCGGGGCGGAACAGCAGCAGCGTGTTGGCGCGCGGGATGTCGATGCCGGATTCGATGATCGGCGTCGCCAGCAGGATGTCGCTTTCGCCGTCGACGAAGCCCATCACCGCATCGTCCAGCGCCGCCGCGCCCAGCCGGCCATGCGCGACCGCGATCCGGGCCGACGGCACCAGCCCGCGGATCCATGCCTCCAATTCACCGAGGTCGGCGATGCGCGGAACGACGCAAAAGGCCTGCCCGCCGCGCCCCAATTCGCGCAGCAGGGCGGCGCGGGCGGTGGCCGGGTCGCGCGGAGTGACGGCGGTGCGCACCGGTCGGCGGCGGGCAGGCGGCGTGTCGATGATGCTGAGCCCGCGCAGGCCCGCCAGGGCGCCTTGCAGCGTGCGCGGGATCGGCGTGGCGCTGAGCGCCAGACTGTGGACGCCCTTGGTGCGCCGCTTGAGCGCCTGCTTCTGGGCGGCACCGAAGCGCTGTTCCTCATCAACCACCATCAGGCCGAGGCGGTCGAACCGGACGTCCTTTGACAGCAGCGCATGCGTCCCGATGACGATGTCAACCGATCCGTCGGCCAGCCCGGCTCGCACGCGGTCGGCCTCGGGCTTGGTCATGGCGCCGGTCAGTGGCTCCACCGTCACGCCGAAGCCGGCGAAGCGGCGGCGGAACACGTCCAGATGCTGGCGGGCGAGGACGGAGGTCGGGGCCATCACCGCCACCTGATGGCCGGCAAACGCCACCGCCGCCGCCGCGCGCAAGGCCACCTCCGTCTTGCCGTACCCGACATCGGCGCAGACCAGATGGTCCATTGGATGCCCCCGGCGCATGGCGTCCAGCACGGCATGAACGGCGCGCCGCTGTCCTTCGGTGGGATCGAAGCCGAAACGGGCACCGAAGCGGCGCATGCGGTCGGCCGGCGGGTCGATGACCGGGGCCACTTCGCGGGCGCGGCGGCGGGCCTCGCGCAGGATGCCCTTGGCGGTCTCGGCGATCTCCGCCTCCAGCACGGCCCGGCGTTCCAGCCAATGGGCGTTCTTCAGGCTGTCGAGCCTGGCGCCGGTATCGGCGGAGCCGTGACGCCATAGCCGGTCGAAATCGGCGGTCGGCACCAGCAGCCGGTCGTCATGGGCGTAGTCCAACACCAGGAAATCCGCCGTCGAATCCTCATCATCGCCGGACGTGATGGTCTCCAGCCCGATCAGCCGGCCGATGCCATAGTCGAGATGCACGACGAAGTCGCCGGTCGCCAGTTCCGACGGGGCCAGCGGCGGCCGGGCCGGGGCCTCGCCGCCGCGCTCCTCACCGTGGCGCGGCGCCACCAGAACGGACATGCCGTCGCAGACGAAGCCGTCGGCGGTCCGCAACCGCAGCACGGCGCAGTCGCCCGCCGCCAGGGGCGGGTCGGGCCACCGGTCCAGACGCGGCACAGGGCGACCCAATGCCGAAGACGCCCGTTCGGCCAGCCGGTCGGCCTCGCCCGCACCACCGCCGGAACGGGCGGCGAGCAGCACGGCCCTGCCCTCCCCGGCCAGCGCCGCCGCGCGCCGCAGCAGCGTTCGTTCGGTCCGTATCGGCTCCATGGTGGGACCGGCCTTCACCTCCACCGGCAGCACGGAACGGGCGGCCAGCTTCTCCTGCAGCATGTCGGCGTCGATCAGCCGGCGCTCCAGTGCCGGGACCGGCAGCGGGCAGGGATCAACGCGGCGGATGCGCCGGTTCGGCCCGGCATTGGTCAGATTGTCGGCGGCCAGATCGTCGGCCCGTGCCTCGATGCGATCACGCGCGCCGGCATCCAGCACGACCAGCGCATCCGGCAGCAGGTCGAGCAGCAGCGGGCAATTGTCGAAGACATTGGGAAGCTGAAGGTCGAAGCCGTAGGGTCGCCGTCCCTCCTCCAACTGCCGCCGCAGATCGTCCGGCAGGGCGGACCCAAGTCCGGCAAGGCTTGCCGCCAGCCGGTCGAGCATCTCCGCCCCGACGATCAGGTCGCTGACCGGGCCCAGCGTGATCCCGTCGATCGACCTCACCGACCTTTGGGAAACCGGATCATACAGGCGCAGTTCGCGCACGATGCCGTCGGCGATGTCGCAACGGACGGGGCGGTCGCAGTCGCCGGGGAAGACCTCCACCACCGCGCCGCGGATCGCGACCTCGCCGGGCTCGTCCACCCGGTCGTCCAGCACATAGCCGGTACGTGCGAACCAGCCGCGCCACGCCGTCTCGTCATACGCCATGCCCCGCGTCAGGCGGAAGCGTCCCCCCGCCCAGGCGTCCGACGGCGGCAGCCGCTGCAAGGCCAGATCGGCCGAGGCCACGACCAGCCGGCCGGCGTCGGGCCTCCCCCCTTCGGCAAGCCGCATCAGGCCGGCGGCGCGACGCCCCAGCACGGCCCGCGACGGCGCGGCACGGTCACCGGCCGCCGTCTCGTCGATGGGCAGCAGGACGACATTGAGGTCGGGGAACAGGTCGCCCGCCAGTCGCGCCAGCCGGGTGGCTCGCGAATCGCTGCGGGCCAGCAGCAGGACGCCGCCGGGCCGGCGGGCGAGTGCCGCCAGCCGAACGGCCAGTTCGCCTTCGCTCTGCACGGAAACCATGGCGGGAGACGAGGCCGCAACCCGGGGCGGCGCGACGGGCGTCGGTTCGGCGACGGGAACTCCGTCAAGCATGATGGGCGTACATGGTGGGCAGGCTCCGGTCGTTGGCACCGCACGCCCCTCGGGAAAAGGGACGGCGGAGCAGCGGAGGTTCAACACCGCCGGAACCCCCGCGGTTGCCTACCCTTCAGTCTAGCGGAACCTTTCGGTTCAGTGCAGCACCAGCCAACCGACCAGCACGGCCAGGAAGGCGCCGGCCGTCGACCCCAGCACCGTCAGCAGCGGCGACCAGCCCGCTCCGCCCGTCTTTTCCGCCGATGCGCTGTCCAGGCCGCGCAGGCTCTGGTCCATCCGCATCAGGAACACCTCCAGCCCGCCGACCCGCTCCGTCAGTTCGCGCAGGGATTCGGCCAGAGCGTCCGACCGCTCGCCCTGTGCGGCTTCCAGGCGGGAGGCGTCGGCGCGCAGGGCCGTCACCCCCTCGCCCGCATCGCGCAGTAGGCGGCCGATGGTCTGCTGTGCGGCGGCAAGCTGGCGCTGGTCGCGGCGGAGCGCGTCGATCCGCTCGCCGATGCGCTGCAGATGCGGTGCCAGCAGCCGGTCGAGCCGCTGGTCCTCCGGGTTCGGCTGGGCAAAGGTCGCCGTCTCGCCGGTGGATGGCGACCGCACCACCGCCACCACCCGCGACGGGTCTGCCCCCTCCGGCAGGGTCACCTCCGCTTCGAAGGCATGGGCACCGTCGCCGATGCCGCCGCCGGCCAGATCGGGCCGCGGCCGGTCGGCCGCCACCCGCGCCAGGGTTTCCGGCGGTCCGCCGTCCCGCTCCAGCCGCAGTTCAACCTCCAGCCGGTCGGCCGGATGGTTGCCGTCCCAGGCCCAGCCGAACACCCGGCCACCCTGCAGAGCGTCGATATGACCGACGATGGCCGCCGCTTGCGGTGCGTCGATGGGATCGGCCACGGGGGTGGTCTCGCGCAGTTCGACGATCTTGGCGGTGGCGGACATGGGACCGGCTTCCGGTTGTTGTGCTGGAGAGGGCGCTTGCGCTTACGCCGCCTTGCGGTCGGTGGCGCGTCGCAGGGTGTGGCTGGGCATGCGGTGGGGCACGTAGTTCTCGTCCAGGAACTCCCGCATGTCGCGATAGCGCTGGTAGTAGGTGCGGTTGAACTTCTCGAACAGGCCCTGGTCCCAATATTCCTCAAGGACGAAGGGCTTGTCCGAATAGACATTGTAGCAGGGGATCGCGAAGGTTTCCGCGAACTCCGCCGTGCGGCTGTCATAGCTGAAGTAAACCGACGGCGTGGCGTTCGACAGGGCCATCAGGTTGCCGTGCAGGCGATAGCCGAGCACGAGATCCTTCGACCGTACGAGATTTTCGTAATCGGCGACGACGTCCGAATACCACAGCCGCTCGCGGTACAGCGCGTCCATCTCGTCGTCGAAATACCACTGCTTCAGCCACGCGCTGTCATGCAGATGGGCCCAGGCCTCCGCCTTCTGCTCCTCGGTACCCCACAGCAGCTTCTTCTCCTCGACCTCGCCCTGCATCATCAGGACGGTGTCGAAGCGGCGGGAGATGTCCTTCACGAAGTCGCGGTGGCGCTCCAGATACTTCCGCACATCCGGCGAATAATGCTTGGAGACCTCGCGGCGCATGGTGATGCCGACCTTGCGCACGCTGTTCAGATCCGGCAGGTCGATGCGCAGTTCCGGGTCGCGGTTGCGGAAGGCGGTCGGGCAGCCGACGATGCGGGTGTTCTTGATGCCAAGGTCCCACAGCACTTCGGCGGTGTAGGTGCCGCGCACGCCCAGCGTCGTCGACTTGTCGGCGATCATCCGCCAGATGCGCTTGCTTTCCTCGGTCAGCGTCAGCTTGCCGGTGGCGGGCGCCTGGGCACCGACGCCGAAGGCGATGACGGGGATGCGCAGCTTCGAGAGCACCTGGATGGTCGCCGCCGGCCAGTCCATCGAATCGTGGATGTAGTTGCTGCCGCGCAGGAAGACATAATCGTATTCGGCATTGATCCGGTCGACCACCTCCTGCCGGAACTCGCGGATCTCCAGCACATCCAGCTTGTCATAGGTCAGCAGCTTCAACGAGGAGTCGAAGACGAACGCGTCACCGATGTTGTGGTAGTGATCGATGCTGCGCTGGATGTCCTGGTAGCTGTACCAACGCACGCAGTCGTGATCGTAGACTTCGCCCGACGGAATCATGACGAGAATGTTGGCCACGGCGGCTCTCCCTGGGTTGGGCGACAATAGGGGCGGATGATGCCCGGATCACCGCCGGGCTAAATCGAATCTTTACACAGGACATACGATGCATGTCCTGCGATTTTCGATCCAACATTACCAATTTTTTCTACGCCATGCGCAATCAAATCTTCTGGATATTCGAAAATATCACAGCACATTCCAACATTCCCTTATCACGCCCGTTGCGCCACCGCGCGCTCAGGCATCGAGGGCGCGGCACCGCTGGCGGCCAGCAGCGCGTCGAACACCTCCGAGTGCTGGCGCGCGCACTCGGCACGGTCGATGGGGCGGCGAATGCGCAGGCGCAGGCGGTCCCACAGGTCGGGCGTGGTCAGCGCCTCCGTCATGCGGTCCACCAGATCCTCGACGCTGCCGTTGCGGAAATGCAGGCCGTCGACGCCGTGGGTCACCTTCTCCGCCATGCCGCCGATGTTGCTGGCGATGATCGGGCGGCCGTGCAGGAAGGCCTCCTGGATGACGACGGGCGAGTTCTCCCACCAGATCGACGGGATGATCATCCAATCGACGTCCTTCATCAGGCCCGGCAGTTCGGCCGAGCGGTAGCTGCCATAGAAGCGCACCCGGTCGCCGGCCTTCTCCACCGCATCGTTGAAGCGCTTCTGATAGGCTTCCGGCTGGCGTTCCAGGTTGCCGCCGAAGATCATCAGCGCACCGTCCTCGCCCCAGGCCTTGTCGGAGATGCGCGACACCGCCTCCACCAGCAAATGGGCGCCCTTGAACTCGGTCAGCTGGCCGAAGAAGGCGAAGCGGTTGCGCTTGCCGGCGCGGGTGACCGGACGCGGCGGGGCGATGCCCTCGATGGTCAGGCCGTTCTCGATCATGCGGAACTTCTCGCGCGGCAGCCCCCAGTCGACATAGCGGTCGATCAGGAAGTTCGACGGGCTGATGTAGAAGTCGGCCTGCTCCAGGAACGTCTTCAAAAACAACTCGCGCTTGAAGAACTCCGCCTCGCCGATGTGGGGGAAGCAGCCGGCGCAGTCGGCCGGGCTGGCGCGGTAGCACAGCGCGTTGCGGCTGGTCTTCACCATTTGGCCGTGATGGTGGCAGATCGACAGGTACTCGTGCAACGTCACCACGATGGGAACGCGCGGCAAGGCTTGGCGCACCGCCTGGATCGTCTCGATCCCCAGCCCCAGGAAATGGTGGAAGTTCACCACGTCGGGCTGAAGGTCGCGGACGTAGCGGACGAAGTCCTTCTCCAGCCCCGGCAGGTTGCGGTTGGACAGGCGGAAATGGTCGTAGTCGTTGGCGTAATACAGCACCTCCCGCTCCTTCTGGCGCAGAGCCATCAGGGCGGAACCCCGATGCTGGGCGATGGGCGGCGCCACGCGGGCCAGATAGTGGCTTTCCCAGCCCGGCAGGTCGTGCAGGCCGTTGTGCAGGTTGTAGGAGGCGACCTCACCCCCGCCCAGCGAGAAGGAGGGGTGGCCATGGCTGATGATCAGCGCGCGCTTGGTCTTGCTCATCGTGTGACCGTCTGTCCTAAGCGGGGGTGGTGAAGTGGTTGTGTCGCTTGCCCCCATCCCGCCCCTCCCCCGCTGGGTGGGGGAGGGTTAGTGGGGCAATAACTCAGGCCGCGATCGACGCCTTCCAGCGCTCGGCGAAGCTCCATTCGTCGACCAGCGCGCTCATGCGCTCCAGCCTGGGGTCGCGGGCGTTGCGGGACTGTTCGTCGACGGCCACCAGTCGGACCTTCGGCAGCCAAAGACACGACCCGCCGGCCGCCCGAACCCGAAGGCACAGGTCCAGACCTTTCGGCTCCGACCCGAGATAGCGGCCGCCGTCGGCCATCGCCCGCACCAGCAGGTCGCGCGGCAGCAGCGCGCAGTCGGCCGAGGCGGCATCGACCGCTGACGCCTCCTGCTCCTTCAGCCAGTCGCGCGGATATCCGGCGAAGCGGCGCTCGTAGGTGACCATGCCGTCCGGCCCCTCAACCGCGACGATGCCGGCGAAGCGGACCGAATGGTCCTCGTACAGCAGGGTCGGGCTGACCATCACCGGCGCCAGCGCGGCGGAGCCCACGGCGTTCGGCTTGCGAATCGCCCGTTCCAGCGCCGACAGCCAGCCGCGCTCGGTCGGCAGCACCGATGGCGACAGCAGAAGGACACGGTCGGCACGGGCATGCGGCAGGGCCGCCGCCACCGCCTCGAAGGGGTCGGCGGCGGTGGGTGCGGCGACGAAGCCGACCGAGAGACGGTAGAAGCCGGCGGCCTGCCGGACCATGCCGGCCAACCGCTCATGGGTGCCGGCACCGGCCACCACCAGGATCTCCGCCTCGGCGAAGTCCGGGTCGTTCGCCATGCGGGCGAGGTTGAGATCGACATCCTCCCGCCCGTCGCAGACCGGCAGGACCACCGACACCCGCGGGCTCTTCAGCGCGCGGCCCATCGGATGCAGGACGGAGGACGGGGCCGGCTGCCCCGACGCCGCGGTACGCAGCATCGGACCCAGGTGGGTGGAAACGACGCGGTCGATGGCCGGGCTGTCAGGGTTGACCGCCCCCAGCATGCGGCGCAGCGATTCGCCGGTCGGCGGCTGGCAGGGCAGCGGCAGGAAGGCGATGCCGTCGGCCAGCGACAGCTCCAGATGGAATTCGGCGTCGGCGGAGATGCCGGCCGGCTCGCGGGCGAAGGCGGTGAAGCCGTGGGCGTCGTTGCCCGGCGGCAGACGGCCGGCGAACAGCGGGTCGTGGGCGAAGGCGTCCGACACGTCCTTGCGGGCCAGCCGCGACCAGTCGGCGTCGAGCCGAGCCGTCATGCCGCCGCCCTTCACCGTCACCGCGCGGACCGCCTGGGTGGGATCGAGCAGCCAGCCGCAGACGAACAGCCCGGCACCCGGCACCCGCACCGCCATGTCCAGCCCCATGCGCACCGGAGCCTGGATCTGCGACACCGTCTCCACCCCGTTGTAGCGGGCGGCGATGGCGGAGGCGACACCGCGGCGGGCGGCATCGCCCTGCAACTGGCCCAGCATGTCGCGGGCATGGGCGGAGGCGACGCCGTCGGCCAGCAACTGCCGATGCTCGAAGATCGCCAGATGGCGCCAGCCGTCGGCGGCGCGGAAATGGATGCGGCGGATGGTGTCCGGCGCGGCGACCGGGCCTTCCAGAACGGTCAGCAGACCGGAAGCATCGTCGGGCAGGTCCGGGCGGTGGAAGGGCGCGGCGGAGCTGGCATGGGGGCGCAGGTCGTCGGCCTCGACCAAAACGGGAGCGGTGCCGGCCGGGAAGCCGTGCGACCAGCCCTGCACCATCAGTGCGCCGTCGCGGAAGCGGCCCAGCACTTCGGCGAAGCCATCCGGGCGGGAGGCTTCATGCGCCAGCCCCGACAGCAGGCGGGTGCGCCGGTCGCCGTCCCCCGCCTCGCCCTCGCCCATCTCCGGGCCGGACAGCAGGGTCACGGCGACGTCCAGCGCCACGCCGAGCGACTGCGGCTGCACCTCGCGCAAGGCCGCAACCAGATGGGCGGGGTTGGTGCGGACGTTGGACAGGCGCGGCAGCAGCAGGTGCTTGCCCCGGGCATCCTCGATCTCGATGCGGGACGGGCGCATGTGGGCCAGACCGGTGACGCGGATGGCGCCCAGGAACCAGCGCTCCCCCGCCCCGTCGGTCCAGCAGCCGCCGCGAAACCGGCCGTCGATCATACCGTCCAGCATCACCATGCTGTCAGCCGGCAGGGGCTGGTCGATCGCCCCGAACAGCATCAACGTGTCCTCGTCCAGCAGGACGGCGGCGGTGATGTCGGCCTTGGTGCTGCGGTCCTTCATCGGTTGCGGTTCCCCTGGATAAGAGCGGCGGGTGCCGGCGAGAGAAGCTCGCCGTAAAGCGCGAGGTGGAGCGACGCGGCCTCCTCCGTCGGACGGACGGCGGGGATGTTGGCCGACAGCCGGTCCCACAGGTCGGGTTCGGTCATCGCGCGGGTCATGACGCGGGCAAGGTCGGCGGGGTCGTTGGGGCGGACATGCAGGCCGTCGACGCCGTCGCGCACCGCCTCCGCCATGCCCCCGATGCCGCTGACGATGACCGGGCGGCGGTGCTGGAAGGCCTCCTGGATCACCAGCGGCGCGTTCTCCCACCAGATCGACGGCATCACCACCCAGTCGGCGGCGGCGATCAGCGCCGGCATTTCCTGCGGCCGGTAGGGTCCGTGGGCGGTGGCGAGGCCGTTTGCCGCCTCGAAGCCGTCGGCTACCCGCTGGCGGAACTCCGGCGCTTGGTACAGGCTGCCGCCATGGACGGCCAATGAGGGGGAGAGGCCCTGCCGCGCCATGCGGGCGACGGCGTCGAGCGCCACGGTGACGCCCTTGAACGGGTTCAGGTTGCCGAAATAGGCGAAGGCGTCGCGCGCCGCACCGGGGGCGAGGCCACGCACCGGGGCCGGCTCGACCGACGGGCGGCTGTTCGCCATCACCTCGATCCGGGCGGGATCGAGGCCCCAGGCGACATAACGGTCGCGGAGGAAGCGGCTGGGCGCCAGGAAACGGTCGACCAGCCCGAACATCGCCTTGATGTGCTTCTCGCGCAGCAGGAACTGGTCGGCCGGCCGGTCGGGAAAGCAGCGGTGGCAGGCATCCGGCGACGCCTTGCTGCAAAGAGCGCGTCCGCCCTCACCACGCGGCGGGGTGACCATCTGCCCGTCATTGGCGCAGATCGGGTAATAGTCGTGCAGCGTGTAGACGATCTTCGCATCCGGGCAGACGCGGCGGATCAGGAACAGCATCTCCACGCCCAGCAGCAGCGTGTGATGCACATGTACAATGTCGGGCCGGAATGCGCGCAGCAGGTTGGACAGGTCGGGGACCAGCCCGTGCAGGTCGATCTGGCTCTGGTGGAAATGGTCGAAATGGCCGGCCCACAGCAGCACCTCGTCGGCGCTGCGGCCCAGCGTCTGGAAGCCGGTGCCGGGACGCGGCGCCCGGTGGGTGTCGTTGGTGCAGGCCAGGAACAGGCACTCCGCCCCCGCCGCCTTCAGGCCGCCGAACAGCTCGTGCGCGAAGATCTCGGTGCCGCCGGGATGCAGGCTGGGGTGGTTGTGCGCGATCAGCAGAACCCGCGGCGGCCGGGCGGCGACCAGCGGGCGCGCCGGCTGGCGCGGGGCGGGCCGGGCCGAGACATGGCCGGCGGGGAGCAGCGGAAGGCGGCGGCGGCTCATGGCACGCTCCCCTTCTCCAGAACCAGCAGGTCCTGGAAATTCTCGGCCTCGCGCTGGCCGCTCCAGTGCCCGCGCATCACGGGACGCGCCGTCCGCAGGCCATGGGCGGCAAAGCGGCCGAGCAGGAACTCCTCGTCATAGGCGACGGCGGCGTTGGGATGCTCGGGATCGGCCAGCAGCTCGACTCCCGGCAGGTCCCGGAATGGCGGGCGGGCGGTGCCCTTGGCGATGCCGGCACGCGCGGTGGCGTCTGCCAGGAACAGGCTGAGGAAGCAGCGCCCGCCGGGCTTCAGCACCCGCGCGATCTCCGCCGCATAGCGCTCGGTGTCGGCCGTGCGAAGGTGGGTGATGACAGAGGTCAGGATGACGAAGTCGTAGGATGCGGCCTTGAAGGGCAGCGTCGCCGCCTCCCCCTCGATCCGGCCATCGGGATTGTAGAGGCCGTTGGCGACGTCGAGATGGTGGAAGCGGAACTCCGGATAGGCCGGGGTGATGGTCGAGGCGCACCAGCGGATGCCGTCCAGCACGATGTCGATGCCGTCGTAGGACGAGTCCAGATACTGGGTCAGCGGCAGCGCCATGCGGCCGACGCCGCAGCCGATCTCCAGCACCTTGTGGTCCGGACGCAAGCCGCCAAGCCGAACGAAATGGCGCAGGAACTCCGCCCCGATGGCGCGGAAATCGCCGTCGCCGATGAAATGCAGCTCAGGCGGCGGCACCGGCAGGAAGCGGTTGCGCGCGATCTGGGCACAGAGCCATTCCAGCCGCGGATCGGTCTGGCGGCGCAGGACGGCAAGCTGCGGAGTCGGCAGAAGCGCATTCATCGGATCACCTGTGCGGTCTTGCGGGCACGGCCGGCCTTAGTGGGCCGCACCTCGTCGTCGGCATCCCAGTCGCGCGCCATCAACTCGGCCATGCGGTCGGCCCAGCGGCGGCCATGGAGCCAGCGGTTGTATTCGGAGGCGACGCCGCGGGTGTAGCCCTGGTGCCTGCCGATGGAGCGGCGTTCCAGATGATACAGCTCGACCGACGGGGCATAGCGGATATCGAGACCCTGGCCGCGGATGCGCAGGCAGAGATCCGAATCCTCGAAGTCGCCGATGATGTAGTCTTCGCAGAAGCCGCCGGCGGCGGTGTAGGCGGCCCGCGTGGTCAGCAGGCAGGCGCCGGTCACGCCCGGAACCGAACGCGGACGGCAGGCGGCGGCGAAGTCCCGCGGCAGGCCCTTGAAGTAATGGTGGTTGTACCAGGCGCCCTGCAGATCGCGGTCGAAATAGAGCCCGGCATGCTGAAGGCTGTCGTCGTCGAACAGCAGCTTCGGACCCACCGCGCCGATGCCGGGACGCTCCTCCAGCGCCGCGACCAGCTGCGGCAGCCAGCCGGCGCGGTCGGGCACCACGTCGGAGTTGAGCAGCAGCAGGCGATTGGCGCGGGCCACCGCGACGCCGGCATTGTTGGCGGCGGAATAGCCGTAATTGGCGCTCTGCACCAGCAGCAGCATCGGCAGGCCGTAGAGGCCGTGGAAGCCGCGCAACAGATGCACCACCTCGTCGCGTTGCTCCGGGCTGTCGAGCACGAAGACCAGTTCGGCATCGGCCATATCCTGGTCGGTGGCGAAGCAAGCGATCTGGAAGCGCAGGAATTCCAGCGTGCGGTAGAGCGGGATGATGACCGACACCGCCGGCTTGGTCTTGCGCTCGCCAAAGACGACCAGTTCCGGCTCGCCACGGGTGGCGAGATGGGCGGCGTGCAGCGGGGCGACGGCAGGGCCGATGACGGTCTCCAGCAACTCCGGCGTGGCGAAGCGCGGCGGCAGGCTGCCCAGCACGGCGGCGCGGGCGTCGGCATCGGCCTGCGGACGCGGCGGCGGGACGAGGCGCAGCGCGCCGCCCGATGCCAGCCGAAGCTCCGCCGTCACCTGTAGCGCCTCCGCCGGCTCGGGCGGGCCCGGCAGATGCAGGATGAAACCGCTGCGATCGATGACGCCAGCGCCCGTGATGCCGTAGAGCTTGGCGACATCCTCGCGCGGGAAGCGGTGGGCGAAGCGCTCCACCCGGCGTTCGCCGCCGAAGGGGGTGCGCACCACCAGCTCCGCCGCCAGCCCATGCGGATCATGCAGCCAGCCGGCCAGGAACAACCCGCCGTCGGCCGTGGGAACCGCGAGGTCCAGCGAGGCGCCGATCGGCCGCTTGGCGTCGGCGGCCTGCCGGCGCGGCAGCGGGGCCAGCGCCTGCAACTCGCTGACCGCCGAGGCGGCGGACGCATCGCTGCGGCCACGTTGGGCAAGGCTGGTCAGCAGATAATGGCGAAGCGCGGCCGGCGTGTCGGGACGGGCGTTCAACCGGTCGGTCAGGGTCGGCAGGCCGACCGGTTCCTCCGGGAAACGGCGGCAGGCGACGCCGTTGGCGCCCAGCACCACCAGCAGGTTGCCCGGCGCGCACAGCCCACGGTCGATCAGCAGGTCGAAGGCGATGCGCCCCTTCCCCGCCGGATCGGCACCAATGCAGGCATCGAACGGCGCCCGTACCGCTGCGTTCGGCGACAGCACCACCAGACCGGTGATGGCGCCGAAGCGGCCGGACAGTGCGCCGGCACAGAGCAGGAGGTTGCCACCCGCCGTTGCTCGCACCGCCAGATCGGCCGGTTCCGCCCCACGATCCAGCACCAGGCGGCGGCACAGCACGGCGAAGGCGGCATCGCGACGAAGGGCCGGAGTGGAACAGGCGAAGTCGAACAGGAAGCGCAACACCCGCAGCCGGGCGGCGCCGTCCAGACTGCCGAGCAGCCCGGTAGGGTCCAGGTCGGCGGCGCCGGATTCGGTGCGAAGCTCGGCGATCACGCGGTTATTGGCGATGAAATGGATGGGCATCCGCGGGTCACGCGGTGCCGGCAGGATCGACAGAACACGCCGCCCGCCCCATCCGGTCTCGACGGTCAGCGTGGTGAAGGGCGGACGCACCGGCTCGCCGTCGACGCTCGGCGTGATCGAACCGACGGGGCCGGTCGTGCCGTCCGCCGTCCCGTCCATCGTCCAGGAGACGAGGAGGAAGCGGCGGCCCAGCGCCAGTCGTTGGGCGGGGGCGATCGACACCGAATTCGGCAGGACGGCGATGACGGTCATTGATTGGGATTCCGGCAGCGTCGATGGATCTGAAGGTCGTAAAGGCGGACTTCGGGCAAAGGGGGACCGGCGGCGGCTTTGACACCACCGGTCCGTCCTTCTCATCAGCCGCTTGGAAAAGCGTCAGACGATCAGTGCCCGGTTAGTGGATGACGAAGAAGTCGTTCGGGTGGTTGTGGATGTCCGCAGCCGAGACACCCTTCAGCGTGATGCTGTCGCCATGGCCGAGGTCGATCACGGCGTCGCCATGCTGGTCGGTGACGCGTGCGGCCAGATCGGCGGCGTCGGTCACCTTCAGACCGTTGATGTTGCGGGAGATCTGCAGAACATCCTCGCCGGCCTTGAAGTCCAGGACCACGTCCTGGCCGCCGCCGCCGGAGAAGATGAAGACATCGTGGCCGGCGCCGCCGGACAGGATGTCGTTGCCCTTCCCGCCGTCCAGAATGTCGTTGCCGTCGTCGCCGAACAGCACGTCGTTGCCGTCGCCGCCGGACAGCATGTCGTTGCCGGTGCCGCCATGCAGGATGTCGTTGCCCTTGCCGCCGTCCAGGATGTCGTCGTGGCCGCCGCCGGACAGGATGTCGTCACCCTTGCCGCCGGTCAGAATGTCGTTGCCGTCCCCCCCGGACAGCACGTCATTGCCGTTGCCGCCATCCAGCACGTCACGACCGGCGCCGCCGATCAGAACGTCGTCACCATTCCCCCCCAGGATGATGTCGTCGCCCGAACCGCCGTCGATCATGTCGGTGCCGTTACCCCCCAGCAGCACGTCCGCCGCAGTGCCGCCATGGATCACGTCCGCACCGTTCCCCCCGAACAGAGCGTCATGTCCATCGCCGCCGAGCAGAGTGTCGCTCCCGTTGCCCCCCAGCACCAGGTCGTTCCCCTGTCCGCCAACCAGCAGATCGTCATGATTCGTGCCGACATGCACGTCGTAGCTGCCCCCAGGAACCGTAGCCATCGTAGGTGTCTCCTTGCGATGTGATTGGGATTGTTGGGCCGTCTTTCGGCCTCGCTCGAAAGGCTGAGCTCGCCTTTCGGTGTAACCAAATCTATAGGGCGGATAGTGTGATAAAACGCGGGCACATGGAAGAGAAAGTTGAGTCAAGACAACTGATTCTTGCAGTAGAACGCATTGTCGATATTTTCAAAAAGACAGTTAGTCTGATTTGCATCGAAATTCTAAGCAGTTTCCGTTTTAAAAAATGGTGGTCAGACCCGCATTTCCGCCATTGCAAAGCCACGGACCGGCTGAAAATCCAGCAAAAAGCCCAAATCGTTAAAAGAAGGTTTTTAAAATCCGGTGGTCCACTTAAAGCCACAGTCGAGCCCCAGCTGACGGTCGGGGCGCTTTTCGCATCGGATTGCACGCTGCGCTTTACTCAGCCGTCATTCCCGCAAAGGGGATGTGCAAAAGGGCCGGCGTGGGGGACGCCGGCCCTTCCACGGGGCCGCTTGGCAGGAGATGGACACCCATGCAAGGACCCCAGCCCACACCGGCCCGAACGGGGGAGGACCGGGGGGATGGCGGTTCCGCTTACCGCTCGCGGAAGGCCCTCTGCAGGCCGTCGGTCAGCGGTGTCAGGAAATAATCGATGGCGCGGCGGGCGTGGCCGTGGATCATCACTTCGGCCGGCATGCCGGGATGCAGCTCGACATTCGGCAGGGCCTTCAGCTCCGCCGCATCCATGCTGATCCGCGCCGCGAAGTAATAGGCGCCGGTGCGCTCGTCCTCCAACTGGTCGGCCGACAGCGACACCACCTGCCCGGCGACCGGCGGCACGGCGCGCTGGCGATAGCCGGTCAGCTTCACCATTGCCTTGCTGCCGACCTCCACATTCTGGACGTCATGCGGTGAGACGCGCGCCTCTACGATCATGGCGTCGTCCTGCGGCACGATGTCGAGGATGCCGGCTCCGGTGGGGATCACGCCGCCTGGGGTGAAGAACTTCAAACCTGTCACACGCCCGGCCTGGGGTGCGGTGACCGCCTGGCGCAGAAGCACGTCATCGGCGCTGCGCAGCCGTTCGGACAGGTCGGAAACGCTGGCCTGGGCCGCCTGCAGGTCGGTCGAGACCTCCGACCGCCGGGTGTTGCCGATGTTGATCATGGTCAGCTCGGCGGCGGCAATGGCCTGTTCCGCCTTGGACTTGTTCGCCATCAGCTCGCCCAGTCGGCCTTCGGAATCGGCGACGTTGCGCTGAAGCTCCAGCATCCGCGGCTTGCGCTCATATCCCTTCGCCAGCAGACCCTGCACCACCCGCAACTCGTCCTGGGTGTAGCGCAGACGGTCGGCGGTTGCGACGCGCTGGGCCTCCAGCGCCACGATCTCGTCGCGCAGCTGGGAGATTTGCTTTCGCTGGATTCCCAGTTGGGCCTCGTAGCTGTCATGGCGGGACCGGAACAGCCGTTCCTCCACCGACATCGCCTCGGCCGCCACCGGGTTGTCGCGAGCGGCCTTCATCAGTTCCTCTGCGAACAGGGGATTCGGTGCGTCCGACTGTTCGGCGCGCAGTCGGCCCAACTTTGCCAACGCGGTCCAATACTGCCCTTGCAACTGCGCGACCACGGCCTGGCTTTGCGTCGAGTCCATCCGCAGCAGCACCTGGCCGGCCTGCACGAGGTCGCCGTCTTTGACCAGAAGATCGCGCAGGATGCCGCCCTCCAGATGGGAAACGGTCTTGCGGTGGCTTTCCACCATCACGGTGCCGGCGGCAAGGGCGGCGCTGTCCAGGCTGGCGGTGAAGCCCCAGGTCAGGAAGCCGCCGAAGCCGACCAGCACGGCCAGCGCGCCCGCCAGCGCGGTGCCGCGCAGCGACGGTTCGACCGGCGCCATGTCGATGGTGGCGGTCCAGACGGGCTGGGACGACAGGAGGGGCGTGTCGCTGCTCATCGCTGTTCTCCGCTGCGGACAAGGCGGGTCACGCCGGCGGGGACGCCGCCCGGCTGGACCAGTTTCAGGACGTCGCTGCGGGCGCCGAAATGCTCGACAGCGCCCTCCTTCATCACCACCAGCTTGTCGGCGATGGCGACGATGGAGGGGCGGTGGGCGATCATCACCACCGTCGTGCCGTCTGCCTTCACCTTGTGAACGGCGTTCAGCAGCGCCTGCTCGCCCTCATGGTCGAGGTTGGAATTGGGTTCGTCCAGCACCAGCAGGCGCGGACAGCCGAACAGCGCGCGGGCCAGCGCGATGCGCTGCCGCTGGCCGCCGGACAGCGAAAAGGCGCTATCGCCCACCGGCGTGTCGTAGCCGAAGGGCAAGCGGCCGATCATCTCGTGCACCCCCGCCAACCGGGCGGCGCGGACGATCTCCGCCGGGTCGGCGCTGGCCATGCGGGAAATGTTCTCGCCGATGGTGCCGTCCAGCAACGCCACCGACTGCGGCACGTAGCCGACATATCTGCCGAAGCTTTCGCGCTCCCACAGATAGGTGCTGGTGCCGTCCAGATAGATGCCGCCGGCCGTCGGCTGCCAGACGCCGACCAGCAGGCGGGCCAGTGTCGATTTGCCGGCGCCCGACGGGCCGATGACGCCCAGCACCTCCCCCGCCTCGATCGCGAAGGAGACGTTGCGCAACACCGGGCGGCTCAGACCGGCCGGCACATGGCTGACGCGGTCGACGGTCAGCGCGCCAGTGGGTTGCGGCAGCGGCATGGTGGAGCGGGCGGAGGCGCCGTTGTTCAGCAGGTCGCGGATGCGGCGGTGCGCCTCCAGCGCCTTCACCCACTGGCGCCAGCCGTCCACCAGCTGTTCGAAGGGGTGCAGCAACCGCCCGGTGATGAGGCCGGCGGCCATCATGCTGCCGGGCGTCACCAGATTGTCGATCACCAGCGTGGCACCGGCCGCGATCACGCCGACCTGCAGGATCATCCGCAGCGAGCGGGAGGACGCGGCCAGCCCGCGCGACAGCGTGGCGCCGCGGTCGATCATTCCGGCCGATCCGCTTTGCGCCGCCTGCCAGCGCCGGGCCAGGGCCGGCAGCATGCCCATCGCCTCGATGGCTTCTGCATGGCGGACGGTGCCGGCGATGTCGGCGAAGACGCGGGCAGAGGCCTCGTTCGCCTGGGCCATCGGCCGGCGGGTCAGCATGTCGGTCAGCACGCCCATCACCAGCAGCACCAGCGCCGAGATGATGGCGAGCACACCATAGACCGGGTGCAGCAGGAACAGGATAGCCAGGAAGATCGGCGCCCAGGCCAGCTCCAGCGGAGCGGTCACCGCACTGCTGGTCATGAAGCTTCGCAGGTCGTTCAGGTCGCGCATGGTCTGAGCCGCATTGCGCGGCCCGCCCGACAGCGCGTCGACGATGGACGCCTCCAGCGCCGGGACGTTGAAGCGGTGCGCGATCACGGCGCTGGTCACCAGGAAGGCACGGGCGCGGATGAAGTCCAGCACGCCGTACAGCGCCAGCGCCCCCACCGCGATGATCGCCAGCATCGTCAGCGTTTCCAGGCTGCGGCTGCTCATCACCCGGTCATAGACCTGCATGGTGAAGAGCGGCAGCACCAGCATCAGGACATTCACGAACAGGCTGAGGACACCGGCCAGCAGCAGGCCCTGTCCGATCTTCCGGTAGGCTTGGGTCAGCAGGGGCCGATCCACGGAACTCATCTTCGATCCTTCCTGAAGGAGGATTCGCCACCTGATGCGGCGCTGGAAATCGGGGAAAACAGGAAAAGCTGCCGGCGGCGACGGACGCGGGACAGGAAGCCGGCTGGGGGGATGCCGGATGCGGCCTGCCCGGTGACCGGGCAACCGCCTATGCTGGGACAGATCCTGACGCGGGGGGAGCGTCTGCGGATTTGGCACGCTCAAGCTTTACACCGGAGACATTTTAGAGACGTGTGACAAGTTTTGGCCAGCACCTCTTTCCAGCGTCCGAAAAAGGGGTATGGAATGGCGCTTAAGTCACTGACAGAAAAAGAAGAAACTGAGATTCGCCTAAGGTCTTAGGCCCTTCGGTGGAGTTTTCCCAGCCATCTGGTCAGACGCTGCCGACATCGTGCATGCTGCGCTGCATGAGTTTTGCGCAAGGCGCCGTGATCCCCCCATCCGGCCCCTGCACCGCCCTAAACCCGCTCCCCGTTTTCCTTCCACCACGCCGGCCGCCCGATTCCGGTTGCGGCCCGAAAACCGGTTCAAGGAAACCCACACTCCATGACGACCTCCCAAACCATCCTCGTCACCGGCGGCGCCGGCTATGTCGGCAGCCACTGCGTGGCGGAGCTTCTCGACCGCGGCCACCGGGTCGTGGTGTTCGACAATCTGCGCCAGGGCCATGCCGCAGCCGTTCCGGCCGAGGCGACCTTCATCCAGGCCGATCTGGCCGACGAGGCGGCGCTGGCCCGCGTGTTCGGGCAATGGCGTTTCGACGCGGTGTTCCACTTCGCAGCTTTGTCGGTGGTCGGCGAATCGATGCGCGACCCGCACGCCTACCTGCACGGCAACACCGTCACCTCGCTGAACCTGATCCGCGCCGCGGTGAAGGCGGGGGTGATGAAGCTGGTCTTCTCCTCCACCGCCAACCTGTTCGGCTCGCCCAAGCGCATCCCCATCGACGAGGACGAAGCGATCGATCCCGGCAGCCCGTATGGCGAATCGAAGTTCATGATCGAGCGCGCCCTGCACTGGGCCGACCGCTGCCATGGACTGCGGTCCGCTTGCCTGCGCTACTTCAATGCGGCCGGCGCCCATCCCAACGGCAAGCTGGGTGAGGATCACAGCCCGGAAACGCACCTGATCCCGCTGGTGATGGACGCCGCCACCGGCAAGCGTCCGCACATCGAGATCTTCGGCGACGACTACGACACGCGCGACGGAACCTGCATTCGCGACTATATCCATGTCTGCGATCTGGCCGACGCCCATCTGCGGGTGCTGGACGCGCTGGACGAGCGGTCGGTCCGCTATAACCTCGGCAACGGCACCGGCTACAGCGTGCGCGAGGTGATCGCGTCGGTGGAGCGCATCACCGGCCGCACCGTCCCGGTGAAGGTCGGCCCGCGCCGCCCCGGCGACCTGCCGGTGCTGATCGCGTCCTCGGAGCGCATCCGCCGCGACCTCGGCTGGCAGCCGCGCTTCCCGGAATTGGACAGCATCATCGGCAGCGCCTGGGCATGGCGCAGCGCACATCCCAACGGCTTCCGCGGCCTTGCCGCCGCGGCGGAGTGAGTCAGCAGGAAGGACGACGGCAATGGTAGAGCCGGGATCATGGACGCGATGAGCAACCTGAACTGGGACGATGACGACGTGCCCGAACCGGGAGCGGACGACACCTCCGCCGACCGGACCGGCGGCAAGCCCGGCGAGGCTCTCGACCTCGCCGACTTCCACGGCATGGCGCGGCTGATCGAGCGGATGCACCGCCGCTATCTCGATGTCGTCCGTGTCGGGCTGTCCAAGCAGGGCGTCGAGGACATCGGGCCGGTGCAGGCGCTGATGATCATGCTGATCGGCGAGGACGAGCTGTCGGTCCGCGACCTGATGGAGCGCGGCTATTATCTCGGCTCCAACGCCTCCTACAGCCTGAAGATCCTGGTCGACGCCGGATACATCAACCGTGCCGCCAACCAGCGCGACCGCCGCACCGCCCGCCTGCAGCTGACCGACAAGGGGCGGGAGCTGTGGGAGGGGCTGCGGCGGATGGAACAGGCGCAGGCCGAGGCGCTGGTGCGCAACGAGACCGAGGTCCGCGACCTGAAGGCCAGCTATCGCACGCTCCGCCGGCTCGACCGGTTGTGGGGCGACATGGTCCGCTACTCCTGCCTCGATTTCGATTGAAGGTCTTCCTCCGATGCCGCAGCCGGGTGCCATGATGCCACACGCCGCCGCCCACCCCGACGCCCCCCACCCCAACGGCCTGTCGTCCAAGGACGTGGAGCGGCTGCTCGTCGCGCCGAACGCGGAAACGCGGATCGAGACGATGAACAAGCTGTTCCACGACCTGGAGTCGGGCGCGCTCAGCCCGGCCGAACGGTCGCTGGCGATCGAGGTGGTGCATTGCTTCGCCGGCGACGCCCAGGTGGCGGTGCGCGAGGCGGTGGCCTGGCAGCTGCGCAACAGCCCGTTGCTGACCGAGGATCTGGCGGAGCGGCTGGTGCGCGACGTCGGCCGGGTGGCCTTCCCCATCCTGCGCGATGCCGCCGGCCTGACCGACGACCTGCTGCTGGACGTGCTGTCCGATCCCGATGCCGGCAAGCATGTGGCGGTCGCCAGCCGATCCAAGGTGTCGGCCCGTGTCTCCGGCGCGATCGCCGAGCGCGGCAACGTGATCGCGGTGACCGCGCTGCTGCGCAATGACGGCGCCGAGGTGCCGGACAGCGCGATGAGCCGCGCGCTCGACCGCTTCGGCCGGGTCCGCATGGTCAGCGAGGCGGCGGCGGCCCGCCCCGGCCTGTCGCTTGCGATGGTGGAGCGGGTGGTCGCATTCGTCTCCGACAGCATGCGCACCACGCTGATGCAGGCGCACGGCCTGTCGCGCGAACTGGTCGAACGGCTGGTGGAGCGCGGGCGCGAGGCGGCGACCATGCGCATGCTGCGCCCGGTGCTGCGCGGGGCCGAGGACATCGACGCGGTGATCCAGTGGCTGCACACCAACCGCCGCCTGACGCCGGTCCTGCTGTTCCGCGCGCTGTGCGCCGGCGACCTGGCCCTGTTCGTCGCCGGCATGGCGCTGCGCGCCGGCATCCCGCAGGAGAATGCCCGCCGGCTGGCCTGGGACGACGGCGAGCTTGGCATGGCGGCGCTGATGAGGAAGGCGACCGTCGCCCCCGGCCTGACCCATCCCTTCCAGGTCGCGGTCGGCGTCGCCAAGCGGATGGAGTATGAGGGCGACGACGCCCGTCGCGAGGATTTCCAGGCGGAGGTCATCAGCGAGCTGTTCACCGCCTGCACCCCCACGAACGACTGGATGGTCGACGACCTGCTGCTGCAGCTGTTCGACCAGAAGTCCGAGGAGGTGATCGACCGGGCGCTCGATCAGGCGGGGCTGCCCTTCTCCCCGGTGCGGACGGTGCAGTAGTCAGGTCATCCGCCCGCGGCCCCTCCCCCTGCCGTGACGCCGCGGAGGATGTCGGACATGCTGAGGATGGCCTCCGCCACCTCGATGATGCGCTTGTTCTGGTTCATCGCCGTCTTGCGGATCAGCTTGTAGGCCTCCTCCTCCGACAGGTTGCGGGTGGACATCAGCAGGCCCTTGGCGCGGTCGATCACCTTGCGTTCGTTGAGCGCCGCCTTGGCCGTCTCCAACTCCAGGCTGACGTCGCGCAGGCGCTGGGACTGCGCCTGGACGACGTCGAGGACGGAGCGCATCAGCTTCGGCCGCAGCCCGTCGGGGGCGTAGAGGCCCGAGGCGTCCTGTCCTGCAAGGGTCGGATCGGCATCGACCAGCACCATGGCGACCGGCATCACCGCATCGGGGGCGCGCCCGTCCGCCTGTTCCAGATCGGCGCGGGCCTGGGCCAGCTTCGCCTCGCACAGGAGGCGGAGATCCTCGGTCAGCCGGTCCTCCACCGTCTTCAGCAGGTCCATGCGGCGGGTGGAGCGTTCGAACCAGACCTCCGGGGTGATGCCCGACAGTTCGCCATGGCGGGCATCGTCGGAGAGCGCCACCGCGCGCATCCGCTCCATCTCCGCCACCGCCGGGTCGGCCAGGGCGGTGCGGAAGGCGGCGGCGTGGGCGGGATCGGCGAACTCCGCGAAGATGCGGAAGGCTCGGTTCTGCGCATCGGCCAACTGGGCGAGGCGCACATGCTCCGCCCCGTCGAAGCGCCCGCGCGAGAAGCCGGCGCTGGCGGTCGCCCGCTCCTGCCCGGCGAATTCCTTGCCCTGGACGATGTTGAACAGCGCGACCAGGGCGCGGGAGATCGCCGGGTCGGCGGCGATGTCGGCCGCCTCGAACACCACGGACAGCAGATGGCCGATGATGTCGGTGAAGGCCTTCACCGAATCCTGCGGCACCAGCGCCAGCGACGACACCTGACCGCGCAACGCCGGCAGCCCATCCAGCGCATGCAGCGCGATGGCGACGCGGCTGTAG
The DNA here is from genome assembly GCF_008364795.1 of Azospirillum oryzae. GTDB lineage: Bacteria > Pseudomonadota > Alphaproteobacteria > Azospirillales > Azospirillaceae > Azospirillum > Azospirillum oryzae. Next base: position 32,654 of record NZ_VTTM01000005.1, read on the forward strand.
AACTGCGCGCCGGAACTGAGGCGGTCGAGTTGTTCGTCCACCAGATCCAACCGGTCGCGCAGCACGGTTTCCAACGCCCTGGCGTCGGCCTGCCAGCGGGCGCGGTCGTCGGCGAAGCGGCTGCCGCTGGAGCCCAGATAGATGGAGGACGCACCGCGTTCCTTCTGCAGGGCGTGGATCAGGGCGCTGAGATCGCGGACCAGGGCGCTGACCGCCAGAAGCTGTTCGACGTCGCGGATGCGGCACAGCTTGGCGGCGCGAAGAAATCTCGTCGCGGCGGCGCTGGTCCCGCTTTCGGCCCCGCTTTCCCCCGTCTGCTGCTCCATATCCATGCGGCCCGTTCCCCCGACATCGCCCTGCCCCATGGCCCTGTACGCAATGGATATGCCAGCGGGAATGAACACCGCCGACAGGCCGTGCCGGGGGAAGCGAGCCGGTTGCGCCTGCGCGTGGTTGCCCAAGAATGGGGCGGCCCTGCCGGAAAAATGGGCGGGCCGGCGATGCAATGATGTGCGGTGCAACATCGGGCGGCCTGCGCTGTTGAACCGGGAGTTTCCCCGTTTCGGAGTCGCCCCCATGATGACCAGGAATCCGTTCATGAGCGCTTGGCTGTCGTGGGCCAACCGCGCCACCGGCATGTGGACCTCCGCCGCGATGTCGGCGGCCAAGCGCAACCAATCGACCGCCCAATCGGCGATGATCAAGGCCATGATGACCCCGCCGAAGGCTGGCCCCTCCAAGCCCAAACGGAAGGCCAGGCCGGCACGCTGAGCGGCGGGCCGGCCAAAGGGCAGCCTTGCCGCAACCACGGCTTGACGGTGCGCGGAGGGAGTGGCCAAATCCACCCCCTTCCGTTTCACGCGCAACCGTTCGAGACACGCCCCATGACCTCCGTTCGCATGCCTTCGTCGCGACCGCCGTCGCGCTGGGCGAACCTGTTCACCGACCGGCCCGTCACCTGCATCGAGGATCTGCGGCAGCTGGCGGAATGGCGCGTGCCGCGGATGTTCTACGATTATGCGGATTCCGGCTCCTACACGGAGTCGACCTACCGCGCCAACGAGTCCGACTTCGGCCGGATCAAGCTGCGCCAGCGCGTGGCGGTGGACATGACCAACCGGACGCTGGCCAGCAGCATGGTCGGCCAGCCGGTGGCGATGCCGGTGGCTCTGGCCCCGACCGGCCTGACCGGCATGCAGCATGCCGACGGCGAGATCCTGGCCGCCCGCGCAGCCGCCAAGGCCGGCGTTCCCTTCACCCTGTCGACGATGAGCATCTGTTCCATCGAGGACGTGGCGGAGAACACCGACAAGCCCTTCTGGTTTCAGCTCTACGTCATGCGCGACCGCGCCTTCATCGACAAGCTGATCGACCGCGCCAAGGCGGCCGGCTGCTCGGCGCTGGTGCTGACGCTGGACCTGCAGATCCTCGGCCAACGGCACAAGGACATCAAGAACGGACTGTCCACCCCGCCGAAGCTGACCATCGGCAACATCCTGGACATGGCGACCAAGCCGCGCTGGTCGATCAACATGCTGCGGACCCACCGCCGCACCTTCCGCAACATCGTCGGCCACGCGACGGGGGTCAGCAACCTGTCGTCACTGTCCTCCTGGACGGCGGAGCAGTTCGACCCGACGCTGAACTGGGACGACGTGCGCCGCATCAAGGACCGCTGGGGCGGCAAGCTGATCCTGAAGGGCATCCTCGATCCGGAGGACGCGGTGATGGCGGCGGACACCGGCGCCGACGCGCTGATCGTCTCCAACCATGGCGGCCGGCAGCTGGACGGCGCGATCTCGTCCATCGCGGCGCTTCCGGCCATCGTCGAGGCGGTGGGCGACCGCATCGAGGTGCTGATGGACGGCGGCATCCGCTCCGGCCAGGACGTGGTCAAGGCGTTGGCGCTGGGCGCCAAGGGCACCTTCATCGGCCGCGCCTTCCTCTATGGGCTGGGTGCCGGCGGCGAGGCCGGCGTGGCCCAGTGCCTGGAGATCATCCGCAAGGAAATGGACGTGACCATGGCCATGTGCGGCCTGCGCGACATCCGGCACGTCACCTCCGACATCCTGGCCGGGAAGCCGAACTTCGGGGTTTGACCGGGGCCTTGTCTCCGTCTTGGCCGGCGGCGGGTTGGAACAGCGTGGAACAGAGTCCGCCGCATGTTCCATCTACCGCCGGCCGAAGGGACCGGCGGCGCGGCGGCTCACCGGGCCGGGGTTGAGATTGGGGTAGTCCTCATATTGGTTGACGGTCCAGGGGAAGACGCCCTTCGGCCCCTCGGCCTCGGGCTGGGCGATGACGGCTGCGACCAGGTCCGGACTGGGCGGGCAGCGTTCGCGGATGGCGCCGGGGAGGTCGTCGTCGAGTTCGGGGACAGTGACGGTGGGCGGGTCTTCCGGTCGCGGCGCCCGCGGCCTTTCATCCGGCCCCTCCTCCGCCCCCATCTTCCGACTGTCCCGCGAGGCGGTGCGGGCGCTCCCGAGACCGGGGATGAGGCCGAGCCGTTCGGCCAGCCAACGGACGGTGGTGGGATCGCCGGAGGTGACCAACCGCTCGATCTGCTCGGCCACCAGAATGCGCAGCGACGACAGGCGGAGTTCGGCCTCGCGGTTCAGCGCCTGACGCTCCCACCAGACCCTGTGACGAAAATCCTTGGAACCGTAATAGGCCCGCCAGAGCGTGGTGCGGCTGCATCCCATGGCGCGGGAGACCTGAAGGAAGCTGTTGCCGCGCGCCAGCATGCCGGCGGCCATGATCCATTGTTCCTCGTGGAACTGCGATCCGGGGACCAGCGCGCCTTCCGACGGGGTCGGCGGTTCCTCCGCCCAGCGGGGGAAGTTGTCGGTGGTGAAGCTGCGGCTGTCGAGGGGCATGGGATGGCTCCGCGGAATGGTGGATTCTCTCGCGGAGAAGTTATAGGATTTTAGTCCGATTTGTGTGCTTATTTGCTAATTCCAGATCCCCGCGGCCTCTGCCGGGCCGGCGCAGCCCCCCGCAACACTCCCCGCCCTGCCCTGTTGTACCGGGGCAACGTGCCCGTTCCGGCGCATCAGGGGGAGTGGTCCATGAGCAAACTCCGTGAGGGCAGCGCCACCGTCACCGCGGAGGCCGAGGCCTTCTATACCGAAAGCTTGAAGCTGCTGACCCAGTCGGGCATCCCTTTCCTGCTGGGCGGAACCTACGCGATCAGTGCCTATACCGGCATCACCCGGCCGACCAAGGACATCGACGTCTTCTGCTGCGGCGGCGACTTCCCCCGCATCCTCTCCCATTTCCAGGACCATGGCTTCGAAACGGAGATCGAGGACGAACGCTGGATCGGCAAGGTCAAGCATGGCGAACTGTTCTTCGACGTCATCTTCAATTCCGCCGTCGCCATCAACCCGGTCAACGACCGCTGGTTCAAGGAGGAGCATCGGGCAGTGATCTGCGGCGCCGACGTGCGGCTGGTGGCGCCGACGGAGATGATCTTCTCCAAGTCCTTCGTCCAGATGCGCCACAAATATGACGGGCCGGACGTGGTCCACATGATTTTGAAGCAGCATGACAAGATCGACTGGAAAAGGCTGCTCACCCACATGGAGCAGTATTGGGAGGTGCTGCTGATCCACCTGCTGAACTTCCGGTTCATCTATCCGACCGAGCGCGACCGCATCCCCGACTGGCTGGTGGCGGAGCTGCTGGAGCGGATGCAGGAGCGCGCCAAGCTGCCGGTCGCCCAGACCCGCATCTGCCGGGGCCGGCTGTTCTCGCGCGAGGATTACCTGATCGACGTCACCCAGTGGGGGTTCGCCGACGTGGTCGGGGAGGAGGGCACGAAGGAGAGCCTGAAGGAGAGTGGAAATGGATGAGCGCAGGCTGACCGTCGCCGCCATCGGCGACATCCATGTCGGCGAGACCACGCAATACCCCTTTCGCGAACTGTTCCAGGAGATCGCCGGCAAGGCCGACGTGCTGGCGCTGTGCGGCGACCTGACCAACCACGGCAAGCCGCGCGAGGCGGAGATTCTGGCCGACGCGCTGCGCGCCATCGGCATTCCGGTCGTCGCGGTGTTCGGCAACCATGATTACGAATGCGGCCATCTGGAGGAGATCGAGCATATCCTGGCCCAGGCCGGGGTGCGGTTCCTGGACGGCGCGCCGCAGGAGATCGGCGGGGTGGGCTTCGCCGGGGTGAAGGGCTTCGGCGGCGGCTTCGGAAACCGGATGCTCGACAGCTTCGGCGAGCCGGCGATCAAGCAGTTCGTCCACGAGGCGGTGAACGAGGCGATGCGGCTGGAAAGCGCGTTGCGGCAGCTGGACACCGAGCGGGTGTTCGTCGTGCTGCACTATGCCCCGATCGCCGCGACGGTGGAGGGGGAGCCGACGGAGATCTTCCCGTTCCTGGGCTCGTCGCGGCTGGCGGAGACCATCGACCGCTTCGACAATGTGCGGGCGGTGGCGCATGGGCATGCGCATCACGGGAGTTATACCGGGAAAACGCTGCGGGGGACGCCGGTGTACAATGTGGCGCAGACGATCCCGAAGGAGACGGGGCGGCCTTATGCGCTGATTGAGGTTTGAGTGCTTTGGGCGGTGCCCCCTCCCCATCCCTCCCCCGCCTTCGGCGGGAGAGGGGGTAGGAGCTTTGCGGGAGTTCAGCGGCAGTTCCCTCTCCCGCGCCAGCGGGGGAGGGTTAGGGAGGGGGCAAAACGCTGACGAACGTAAACCCCCTCAAAACACCCAAAGCTGCTCCGGCGGCAGGTGCAGCCAGTGCGTCCCGGCGGCCAGAGGCCGCCCGAACGCCCGCAGCATCTGGTCGCCGCAGCGGAAGACATGCTCCCAGTGGCTGCCGAGATAGACGGAGGTTTCCAGCTCCGCCGGAACGCAATTCTCGCCTTCGCCGTCCACCACCTCGACCTGTTCCAGGCGGATGACGCCGGTGGCCTCGTCCGACACGGACTTGCCGGCGCGGTCCTTGCCCCACAGGGGAATGCCGGACAGGTCAATGCGGGCATAGCCGCCGCGCTTGTCCTGCACGCGGCTCAGGATCTGGTTGTTGACGCCCATGAATTCCGAGGCGAACAGGCTGACCGGCTCGGTGTAGAGCTGCTCGGGGGTGCCGGCCTGGACGATGCGGCCGCCGTCGAGCAGGACGATGCGGTCGGCGATCGCCATCGCTTCCACCTGATCGTGGGTGACGAAAACGGCGGTCAGGTTCATCCGCTTGATGAGGTTGCGGATCCAGATACGCGCCTCCTCGCGCAGCTTGGCGTCGAGGTTCGACAGCGGCTCGTCGAGCAGGATGACCGGCGGGTTGTAGACGAGCGCGCGGGCGAGCGCGACGCGCTGCTGCTGGCCGCCCGACATCTGGTGCGGGTAACGGTCGCCGAGATGGCCCAGACCGACGCCGTCGAGAACGGTGGCGACGCGCTGCTGGAGGTCCGCCTTCGGCACGTTGCGCAGGCGCAGGCCGTAGGCGACGTTCTCGAACACCGTCTTGTGCGGCCACAGCGCGTAGGACTGGAAGACCAGCCCGAGGCCGCGCTTTTCCGACGGCACGTTCAGGCCGGCGGCGGCGTCGAAGACCGGCTGGTCGCCGATGGAGATGACGCCGCGCTTCGGCTCCTCCAGACCGGCGATGGAGCGCAGCAGCGTGGTCTTGCCGCTGCCCGACCGGCCGAGCAGGGCGACGATCTCGCCCTGGGCGAAGGTGGCGGTGATGCCCTTCAGGATCTCGTTGTTGCCGTAGGACAGGTGCAGGTCGTCGATGATGAGCTTAGCCATGGGAGCGTTTCCCGAAGAGCGACATCAGCAGCAGGCCGCCGCCGATCATCGCGATGTTGACGGTGGAGAGCGCGGTGACGAGATCGACGGCGCCGGTGCCCCACAGCGAGACCAGCAGCGAGCCGATCACTTCGGTGCCGGGGGCCAGCAGATAGACGCCGGTCGAGTATTCGCGCATGAAGGTGACGAAGATCAGCAGCCAGCTGGAGAACAGCCCGACCTTGACCAGCGGGATCGTCAGGTCGCGCGACACCCGGCCGGGGCTGGCGCCGACGATGCGGCCGGCTTCCTCAAGCTCGGGGCCGATCTGCAGCAGGGCGCCGCTGACCAGACGCATGCCGTAGGCGAGCCAGACCAGCGTGTAGGCGACCCAGATGGCGATCATGGTCTGGCGCAGCGGCGACAGGAAGGGCGTGAACAGGAAGACCCAGAAGATCGCCAGACCGGCCACCAGGCCCGGCATGGCGCGGGGCAGCAGGACCAGATAGTCCATCAGCCTGGTCCAGCCCGACTGCCAGCGGTGGGCGGCGAGGTTCAGCATGGTGTAGACGCCGACCGACAGCGCCCCGCCGACCGACGCGATCAGCAGCGTGTTGACGATGCCGCGGGTCAGGTTGGGGAACTCCATCAGCTCGCGGAAATGGTCCAGCGTCAGCACGTCCAGCAGGTTGACGCCCTCGCCCCAGCTCGACACGAAGGCACGGAGCACGAGGCCGCTCAGCGGGACCACCACGGTGAACAGCAGCCACGCGGTGATCATCGCCGCCGCCGGCCAGCGCCAGACGCCGATCGACACCGGCTTCTGCGCCGCGGCCTTGCCCTTGACCGAGACATAGCGGTTGGCGGCGCGCAGCAGGAAACGCTGGAGGGCCACCAGCGGCAGGGCGATGCAGATGATCGCCACCACCACCACCGCCATCAGCTGGTAGGACGGCGTGCCGAGCTTGTTGGTCAGCTTGTAGAGATAGGTCGCCAGCACCAGGATGCCTTCGGGATCGCCCAGCACCAGCGGCAGGCCGAACAGCTCGAAGCCGAGGAAGAAGACCAGCACGGCGGCGTAGAGGATGTTCGGCATCACCATCGGCAGGCTGACGGTCAGCGCCGTGCGCAGCGGGCCGGCGCCGGTCATGCGCGCCGCTTCCTCCACGTCGGAGCCCAGGCTGCGGAGCGCCGACGAGGTGTAGAGGAAGACATGCGGGACGTGGGTCAGGCCGGCGATGACGATCAGCGTCGTCTTGGAATAGAGGTACCAGGGAACGAAGCCGAAGGTGCTCTTGAACCACAGGGTGACGAAGCCGGCCGGGCCGAGGCTGACCACGAAGCCGAAGGCCAGCACCACCGACGACACGAACATCGGCACCAGGATCACCGGTTCGATCCAGCGGCGGCCCGGCAGGTCGGTGCGGGTCATCAGGAAGGCCAGCAGCGCGCCGACCGGCACGGCGATGGCGGTCATGCCGAAGGCAATGACGGCCGAGTTGTAGAGGGCGTCGAAGAAGTCCTCGTCGTCCAGGACGAACTCGTAGGCCGACAGGGTGAAGGAGATCTTGGGCTGGAAGAACGGCCCGTCGAGGAAGCTCTGGTAGACGACCAGGCCGATCGGGGCCAGCACGGCGATCGCCATGGCGACGATCACCGCGATGCGCGTCGCGCGGTTCATGGGGGGATTTCCTTTTGGCGCAAATCTTCCCTCTCACGCCCCGGGAGAGGGAGGGGACCCGCGCCAAAGGCGCGGGGAGGGTGAGGGGTGAGGCAAGGGTCGACTTGCTTGTTCCTTGGATTGCCCCTCACCCTTCCCGCCTTCGGCGGGCCCCTTCCCTCTCCCGGGGCGGGAGAGAGAGGTTGACGGCGGTTACTTCCCCTGCAGGGCCTTCTGCCAGTCCTTCAGGAACTTCAGGCGCTTCACCTGATCCAGGTAGGTCAGCAGTTCCGGGCCGACATGGATCGGGCGCAGCGTGCTTTCCGGAATGCCGGCGGTCGGGTTGGCGCTCGCCAGATCGGTGCGGATCGAGCCCATGTAGCGGGCCTGCATCGCCTGCTGGCCTTCCTTCGACAGCAGATAGTCGAGGAACAGCTTGGCGGCGTTCGGGTGCTTGGCGCCCTTCGGGATGAAGGCGATGCGCGACATCACGATGGTGTAGTCGGACGGCAGCACGACGCCCAGCGAGTCCGGGTCCTTCTTCTGACGCTCGAAGACGTAGGAGCCGATCATGTTGTAGCCGATGGTGTGCTCACCCGACGTCAGACGCTCGATCATCGCGCCCGAGGAGGTGTAGAGCTTCACCCCGGTCTGGCCCATTGCCTTCACCAGATCCCAGGTGCCCTTGCTGGCCTGCACGTCCTGGGTGATGTAGAGGAAGCCGACGCCGCTGCGCTCCGGATCGTAGGAGGTGACCTTGCCCTTGTAGGCGTCGGGCTTCTCGCTCAGCAGCTTGGCGAGGTCGGCATGGGTCTTCGGCACGTCGGCGGCGGGGACGACGCGCTTGTTGTAGGCGAAGACGATCGGCTCGGCGGTGGTGCCGAAGGCCTCGTTCTTCCAGTTGGCCCAGTCGGGAATGTTCTTGGTTTCCGGCGAGCTGTAGGACTGGGCGTAGCCGTCGTTGACCAGCTTCATCTGCAGGTCCATCGCCGACGACCACATCAGGTCGGTGGTGCCGGTGTTGGCCGCCGCCTCGCTGATGAAGCGGTTGTACATCTCGGTGGAGTTCTGGTCGGCGTATTCCAGCTTGATCTTGGGATAGAGAGCCTCGAACCCCTTCAGGAGTTCCGACACGGCGGCCGCGTCGGTGGCGGAATAGATGCTGAGGGCGCCTTCCTGGTTCGCCGCCTCGATGATCTTGGCATAGGCGGGGTCGTAGCCGGCGGGGACCGACTGTGCCATGGCGCTGCCGGCGGTGAAGGCGGGCATGGCGACGGTCAGGGCGGTCGCGACCAGAAGGGCCAGTTTGGTGCGCATCGTTTCCTCTCCTGCGGTTGGTTTCCACGGCGCCGTTGCGGGCCGGGTTGGTTGGGCTTACAAGCGACTTTGTCGTGACTATAGACGGCCAACCTGTCGTCAATCTGTCGCGGATGGAAATTGTTGGTGGAACGGAACAGGGGCGTTCGGATGATGGCCCGATCGGACGAAGGGTGCCGCCCTTGCGCATCCTGATCGTGGAGGATGACGCGGCCCTGGCGCGCGGGCTGACCGCGTCGCTGAAACTGGCCGGCTATGCCGTCGACCATGTCGCGTCGGGGGAGGAGGCGGCGCGGCTGGAGCGGGCGGAGCCCTATGGGCTGGTGGTGCTGGATCTGGGGCTGCCCGACCTGTCGGGGTTCGAGGTGCTGACGCGAATCCGCCGCCGCGGTTCCACCGTGCCGGTGATGATCCTGACCGCGCGGGAGGCAGTGGCCGACCGGGTGAAGGGGCTCGATCTCGGCGCCGACGATTATCTGCTGAAGCCCTTCGACCCGGCGGAGTTCGAGGCGCGGGTGCGCGCGCTGATGCGGCGCGGCCAAGGAACGCCGGTGCCGGAGCTGGTGTGCGGGGGGCTGCGCTACGACCGCTCCACCGCGACGGTGACGCTGAACGGCCGGGTGCTGGATTTGCGCAAGCGCGAGCTGGCGGTGCTGGAGGGGCTGATCACCCGCGCCGGCAAGGTGGTGCCGAAGGACCGGCTGGCCGGCGAGGTGTTCGGCTTCGACGAGCCGGTGGCGCCGAATGCCATCGAGCTGTATGTCGCCCGGCTGCGCAAGAAGCTGGAACCCGACGGGCCGCAGATCCGCACCATCCGCGGGCTGGGTTACCTGATGGAAGTCACATGATGGAATGCGGCTGATGGCGGTGTCGCCGGCGGAACGGCGGGAGCGCGTGCCGTCGCTGCGGCGCCGGTTGCTGACCCGGCTGCTGGTGCCGCTGGGGGCGCTGGCGGTCGGGCTGGGCGTCGGCGGATCGGCGCTGATCCATGGCTTTGTCCAGTCCACCCATGACCGGCTGCTGGCCGGCTCGACGCTGGCCATCGCGGAGCGGCTGGCGGTGGACGACGACAATGGCGAGGTCACGGTCGACCTGCCCGCCGTCGCCTTCGGCATGCTGGAGAGCCAGGCGCGCGACAGCATCTATTACAACGTCGCCCATGAGGGCGGGGTCATCACCGGTTATCTCGATCTGCCGCTGCCGGACATCTCGAAGATGCCGACCAACGTCACGGTGTTCCGCGATGCGACATATCGCGGCCATGCGGTGCGGGTGGCGGCGCAGATCCGGCGGCTCTACGGCGTGCCGCTGCCGGTGCTGGTCCAGGTGGCGGAAACCACGGCCGGGCGGCGCGCGGTGGAGGTCGACCTGCTGCTGTGGCTGACCCTGCTGGAGGTGGCGCTGGTCGGCGGCAGCGGGCTGCTGGTGTGGGGAGCGGTGGGGCGCGGGCTGGCGCCGCTGGGGCGGCTGCGGCGGGTGATCGACAGCCGCTCGGCCCGTGGCGTGACGGGGGGCGGACTGGCGCTGGTGCCGCTGCCGCTGGCGGTGGTGCCGGTGGAGGTGCTGCCGCTGGTGATCGCCATCAACGGGCTGCTGGCGCGGCTTGACCAGTCCATCGGCACCATGCGCCGCTTCACCGCCGATGCCTCGCACCAGCTGCGCACGCCTTTGGCGGTGCTGCGCACCCATCTGGCGCTGCTGCGCCGCTTCGGCACCGACAGCGCGGAGGGGCGCGCGGCGCTCGACGATGTCGAGGGGGCGGTGAAGCGGCTGGAACGGCTTTTGGTGCAGTTGCTGGCGCTGGCCCGCGCCGACGAGGACGCGCCGGCGGTGCCGGCCGCACCGGAGGTGACCGACCTGCGGCAGGTGGCGATGGAGGTCGCCGCGGAGCAGGTCCCGGCGGCGCTGGCCCAGGACATCGAGGTCCGGTTCGAGGCGCCGGAGGACGGCGGTGCCGACCTGCTGCGGGCCGTGGGCAACCCGGTGCTGGTGGGCGAACTGCTGGGCAACCTGCTGGACAACGCCATCCGCTACAACCGTCCGGGCGGCACGGTGACGGTGCGGGTTGGGGCCGGATTAGGGAGCGGGCCGGTTCTGGAGGTGGAGGACGACGGCCCCGGCATCCCGGAGGCCGAGCGCGAGCGGGTGTTCGAGCGCTTCTATCGGCTGGACCGTCCGGGCGAGCCGCCGCGCACCGGCAGCGGGTTGGGCCTCGCCATCGTGCGCGCTCTCGCCGACCGGCTGGGGGCGACCGTGCGGCTGGACGCCGGGCAGGACGGCCGGGGGCTGAAGGTGACGGTGATCCTGCGACCGGCGGAAACCGATGCTGCTTCAAAGCGTTCGATGGCGGACGGCCGCGGCGCCTGAGAGGCGCCCCTCCCCCCAAGCTCTGCCATGACAATTTTGTTAACCAGAGCTGCGCGGATATTTCGCCGGCTTCCATTGCCAGTTCGCAGCTGCGGGACTATCTGACCGCTCCGCGCAGACTGTGCCGGCAAGGTGTTGGAAGTAAATACAGTCCGGGTAACGGACGATTATTTTCCCTCATCCCGGTCCGGCTCACGGAAGAAAGAAGCGGCGCCCGGCGTCTATTGCCGGGAAGACCGCGGAATAAGGGTCCGGCCGCTCACAGGCGGGTGGCCGAAAGAGGTTAGGGAAAGGGTCAGTCACTATGCTTTGCAACATCGTCACCGTCGCCTCATTGGGCGTCCTTCTGCTGTCGGGCATCGGCTTCAGCATCACCAAGGCGCCGAAGCAGGACCGCCAGCATCAAACCGACATGCCGCGCCGCATCGCGGACGAGAACATCATGGGGTGATGCGTATCGCTGCCGCCGCCCGGCGGGAGCGCTTGTTTGTTGCCCTCTCCCGAACCGGGGAGAGGGCGGTGGAACCGACCGGCGGATGTGCCTACACTCCAGGCGACCGTATTCATTCGCCGGATGGACACAACCGATGCCCGCCCTCATTCCGCAGCCGGCCGACGCGCTGGTCCTGATCGACATCCAGAATGATTTCTGCCCCGGCGGCGCTCTGGCGGTGGCGGATGGGGATGCGGTGGTGCCGGTGGCGAACCGGCTGGCGCGGCGGTTCGGCACGGTGGTCCTGACGCAGGACTGGCACCCGGCCGGCCACCGCTCCTTCGCCAGCGCCCATCCCGGCGGCGCGGCGTTTTCCGAGGTCGAATTTCCCTATGGGCCGCAGACGCTGTGGCCCGACCATTGCGTGCAGGGGACGCCGGGGGCGGAGTTCCATCCGGAGTTGGACACCACGCGGGCCGAGCTGGTGCTGCGCAAGGGGTTCCGGGCGGCGATCGACAGCTATTCGGCCTTTTACGAGAACGACCGCAGCACGGCGACCGGGCTGGCGGGCTATCTGCGCGAGCGCGGGATTACGCGCGTGGTGCTGGCCGGGCTGGCGACGGATTTCTGCGTGGCATATTCGGCCATGGACGCGGTGCGCTGCGGATTCGAGGCCGTGGTGGTCGAGGATGGTTGCCGCGCCATCGATCTGAACGGATCGCTGGAGAAGGCGCGGCGAAGGTTGGCGGAGTGTGGAGTGGTGTTCTGCCGGGAGGCGGAGGTGGGTTGAGTGCTGAATCCCCTCTCCCGCCCCGGGAGAGGGAAGGGTGAGAGGTGATGCAAGGAACCATGCGGTTCGGAATTCTTGGATTCCCCCTCACCCTCCCCACCTTCGGTGGGTCCCCTCCCTCTCCCGGGACGGGAGAACGCACCCATTCCGCGGAGACCGCTGCCATGAAGCTTTCCGGTTCCTGCCGCTGCGGCGCCGTCCGCTTCACGCTGAACTCGCCGACGCCGGTGCCCTACATGCGCTGCTACTGCACCATCTGCCGCAAGAGCGCCGGCGGCGGCGGATACGCCATCAATCTGGGCGGCGACGCCGACACGCTGGAGGTCGAGGGGCGCGACGCGGTGGCGACGTGGCGGGCGCCGATGGAGGACCCCGACCATCCGGGACAGACCCACCTCGGCCCGTCGCACCGGCATTTCTGCAAACACTGCGGCACGGCGCTGTGGGCGGAGGACCCGGCCTGGCCGGAGCTGGTCCATCCCTTCGCATCGGCCATCGACACGCCGCTGCCGACGCCGCCGGAGCGGGTGCACATCATGCTGGACTTCAAGGCGCCGTGGGTGGAGGTGCCGACGGGTCCGGACGACGTGCATTTCGCCCGCTATCCGGAGGAATCGCTGGAGGACTGGCACCGGCGGCACGGGCTGCTCGACCGCTGACGGCACCTGCCGCCGAGACCCATCCGGTTCGGGATATGCCCGGCGGCTGCGACATCGACTCTACGAAAGAAAGGGTTACTACGCTCCCGTTGCCTCGCCATTTTTATAAACAAAAATGGGAGGAGCGCCATGCTGACTCTGCTATATCGGAGTGATGCGGTCTCTCTGCTGCCTTTTTCGGCTTTGGCCGACATTTGTGTACGAAGTTCCGCAAAGAATCGACGTCTGGACATCACCGGCTTCCTTATCGAGCATGAGGGCACGTTTCTTCAGGTCCTGGAAGGCGAGCCGAAGGCGGTGAACGAACTCTTCGACCGGATCTCGCATGACGAGCGGCACTGCAACATGGCGGTGCTGGGGCGGTGGGAACGGACGGGACGGTCCTTCGGCTTCTGGGCGATGAATTTCGGCCCGCTGGACGATCCGTCCTTCTGGCAGGGGGAGTTCGCCGACCTGCGCGACGGCGATGCCTTCCGGCGCAAGAGCAGCGATGCCGATACCGCGCTGGCGGTGCTGTGCCGCGCCTATGCCTTCGCCGGCATGGTCGCGGGGTCCGATCCGGTGATCGGCGGCTTCGTGATGGGATACCCACGGGCCTTGTCGGGGCCGGCGGGCGTCTGAACCGTCAAGCCGCTGATTGAATTGACCGCTTGACGGGACGGCGCTTGCTCGTGCCATCGTCGCCCCTCGCCCGGCCGAGGATGGCCGGCCGCCGAGGAGAAGCCCGTCGATGAACGCCTTGCGGCGTCTGTCCGCCCCTGCCCTGGTCCTGGCCCTTCTGGCTGCGCTGGTCGCCGTCAAGCCCTGGCTGCACAGCCATCTGGAGCCCTTCGTCGGGCCGCCGTTGAGCGGCGGGTTCGACATCGCCGTCGCGTCGGCCGCGTGGCTGGTCGCCGCCTGGGGCGGGGCGCGGGTGATCGACATGCTGGCGGCGGGCAACGGCGGCCGGCCGCCGCGCATCCCGCGGCTGCTGGCCGACCTGCTGCGCTTCTTCGTCTATGGCGTCGCCGTGCTGGCGATCCTGGCCTTCGTGCTGGAACAGCCGGTGACGGGGTTGCTGGCGACGTCGGGCGTCGCCATCGCCGTGCTGGGCTTCGCGCTGCGCAACATGATCGCCGACATCTTCGCCGGCATCGCCCTGAACATCGAGCATCCCTACCGGCTGGGCGACTGGCTGGAGCTGTCGCCCGGCGTCGCGGGACGGGTGGACGAGATCAACTGGCGCGCCACCCGCCTGATCGCCAGCGACGGCACCGCCATCGTCGTGCCGAACGGCATCGTCGCCGGCAGCCGCTTCGTCAATTACAGCCGCCCCAACCCGGCCTTCCGCGCCTCCGTGCCGATCCTGCTGGACCAGGAGGTGCCGGTGGAGCGCGCCAAGCGCATCCTGCTGTCGGGCCTGCTCTGCGCCGACGGCGTGCTGCCCACCCCGCGGCCGGACGTGATCGTCGAGGCGGTGACGCCCAACGGCGTGTCCTATCTGGCGCGCTTCTGGACCGACGATGGCGGCCGGGTGTCGCTGGTGCGCGATGCCGTGCTGACGGCGGTGCTGTCCAACCTGGCCCACGCCGGGATCGAGCCGGCCCGCCCCAAGCAGGAGGTTCGCCGGCGCCAGCCGGGGCCGCCCGACAGCGGTCTGCTGCGGCGCGGGCTGCTGCGCCAGCTGGAGCTGTTCGACGCCTTCGACGACAAGGAGGTGGACGCGCTGGCCCAGGCGATGCGGCAGTTCCACATTCCCGCCGGAAGCGCCGCCGTCCGCCAGGGCGATGCCGGCGAATCGCTGTTCGTCATCGCCGAGGGGGTGTTCGATGTCCAGATCGCCGCTCCCACCCTCTCCGATGCGGAGGACGCTCAGCACCCTGGCGTGGTCCATCTGACGCGGCTGCGGCCGGGCGACCTGTTCGGCGAAATGTCGCTGCTGACCGGGCAGCCGCGCAGCGCCTCGGTCGTCGCCTGCACCGACGCCGTGGTGTTCGAGCTGTCGCGCGGCCATCTGGACCCGGTGCTGAGACGCCGTCCGGAACTGGCGGAACGGCTGGCGGAGCTGATGGCCGAGCGCCAGACCCGCAACGTCAGCCAGTCCAAGCGCCAGCAGGGCGCCACCCCGCCGCCGCCGGCGGAATCGCAGGCGCTGCTGGCGCGGTTGCGGGGCTTTTTCGGGCTGTAGCGGCGCATTCGCAACCCTTGATTACTGGCGATCCCCGGCTGTAATCCCTATCTCTTCGGCTCCGGCCATCGTGCGGCCGGCTGCGAGCGGTGATGCCCGACGGTCTTCGACATGGAACCTCGGGCGATGCGGGCCGTTATGGCGCGCGGGTGCCGGCAACGATTCTACGATCGGAGCATCGTCTATCGCTCGCAACGGGTGGCGGCCGCATTCCGCAGCCGGCGCCCCCGGTGTTTGGCCCTTCTTGCGGGTCGAGCGCCCCTTCGTCCTGAACCAACGAGGAGGCTCGACAGCCGATGTGCGGACTGAGTGGTGAAATTCGTTTCAAGACCGGCGAGGCGGCCAGCACGGTGGCGGTCCAGGCCATGTGCGACAGGCTGGCACCGCGCGGGCCGGACGGCCACGGCCTGTTCGCCCATGGGCGCGTCGCCTTCGGACATCGCCGGCTGAAGATCATCGATCTCAGCGAGGCATCACAACAGCCGATGGTGGATGCGGCCCTGGGGCTCGCCATCGTCTTCAACGGCTGCATCTACAATCACCGGGATCTGCGCGAGGAACTGGTCGGGCTTGGCTACCGCTTCTTCTCGGAGGGCGACACCGAGGTCCTGATCAAGGCCTATCACGCCTGGGGGCCCGATTTCGTCAAGCGCCTGAACGGCATGTTCGCCTTCGCCATCTTTGAGCGCGACAGCGGCCGGGTGGTGCTGGGCCGCGACCGGCTGGGCATCAAGCCGCTGTACTTGGCGGACATTCCCGGCGGCCTGCGCTTCGCCTCCACCCTGCCCGCCCTGGTGGCATCGGGCGGGATCGACACCGATGTCGATCCGGTGGCGCTGCACCATTACATGAGCTTCCACGCCGTCGTCCCGGCGCCCTATACGATCCTGAAAGGCGTGCGGAAGCTGCCCCCCGCCACGGTCATGATCGTCGAGCCGGACGGCACCCGGCGCGAGCACAGCTACTGGTCGCTGACCTTCGGGCCGCAGTCCGGCGACGAGGGCCGCAGTTTCGCCGACTGGCGCGAACTGGTGCTGGAAACGCTGACCCGCGCGGTGCGCCGCCGGCTGGTCGCGGATGTGCCGGTGGGCGTGCTGCTGTCGGGCGGGCTCGACAGTTCGCTGATCACCGCGCTGCTGGCCGAGAACGGGCAGAGCGGACTGAAGACCTTCTCCATCGGTTTCGAGACGGTCGGCGACGAGCGCGGCGACGAGTTCCAGTATTCCGACATCGTCGCCAAGCATTTCGGCACCGACCACCACCGCATCTTCGTCGACAGCGCCCGCGCCCTGCCGGAGTTGACCGACTGCGTCCGCGCGATGTCCGAGCCGATGGTCAGCCACGACAACATCGGCTTCTTCCTGCTGTCGCAGGAGGTGGCGAAGCAGGTGAAGGTGGTGCAGTCGGGCCAGGGCGCCGACGAGGTGTTCGGCGGCTATCACTGGTATCCGCCGCTGCTGGCGAGCCGCGACGCCGTCGGCGATTACGCCCGCGTCTTCTTCGACCGCGATCAGGCGGAGATGGCGGAGGCGCTGGACCCGCGGCTGGTCGGCGAGGACCATTCCCGCCGCTGGCTGGAGCAGCGCTTCGCCATGCCCGGCGCCGACCGGCCGGTGGACAAGGCGTTGCGGCTCGACACCACCGTCATGCTGGTGGACGACCCGGTGAAGCGGGTCGACAACATGACCATGGCCGCCGGGCTGGAAGCGCGCGTGCCCTTCCTCGACCATGAACTGGTGGAGCTGGCCGCCCGCATCCCGGCGGAGATGAAGCTGCCGGAGGGCGGCAAATACGTCCTGAAGGAAGCGGCGCGGCGCGTGGTGCCGGCGGCGGTGATCGACCGGCCGAAGGGCTATTTCCCGGTGCCGGCGCTGAAGTACCTGCGCGGCCCCTTCCTGGAGCGGGTGCGGGACGTGCTGAACGCCCCGTCGGCCCGCGAACGCAGCCTGTTCCGGCGCGCGTATCTCGACCGGCTGCTGGCCGATCCGGAAAGCCACATCACGCCGCTGCGCGGGTCGAAGCTGTGGCAGGTGGCTCTGCTGGAATTCTGGTTCCAGGAACAGGGCCTGTAAGCAGGCGCCTCAAAACGACAGACGCTCTGCCGGCACGTCCGGGCGCGGGACCGATCCGCGCCCCCGGATGTTGCCAATGCGTGGAGCCGCATCCGACGACCAGGGGGAACCCATGAGCTACGCCCGCGTGAAACCGCACCGGCTGGAACGCGCCGCCAGCGCCACCCTGCGCCACACCCGGCGCTATACCGGCCGTCCGCCGGCCGGAGAGACCGAGGCCGACGCGCCGCGCGCCGACGTGGTGGTGGATTGCGGGTGGGGCCGGCTGATCTTCGCCCACACCTTCGACGATCTCGACCGCATGATCGAGACGTTGCGGCAGGAGACGCCGGGCACCCGCGACATCGTGTTCTATCTGCAGGACCCGCATGTCGCCCTGTCGCGCGCGCCGCAGGAGCTGTTCCTCGATCCCTCCCACACCTTCCGCCTGTGGCTGACCGACTACCGGCCGTCGCGGCGGCGGCCGAAGGGCTACAGCGTCCGCCGGCTGCGCACGCGCGAGGATGCCGAGGGGGTGCAGCGCATCTATGCCCGACGGCGGATGGTGCCGGTCTCCTCCTCCTTCCTGGTGGCGTCGCGCAACAGCCGGGTGCTGACCCATTTCGTCGCCTGCGACGATGCCACCGGCGAGGTGATCGGATCGGTGACGGCGGTCGATCACGCCCATGCCTATGGCGATCCGGAGAACGGCAGTTCGCTGTGGTGCCTGGCGGTCGATCCGCAGGCGTCGTTTCCGGGGATCGGCGAGACGCTGGTCCGCACGGTGGCGGAGCATGTCCAGGCGCGCGGGCGGGCCTTTCTCGATCTGTCGGTGCTGCATGACAACGAGAACGCCATCGCGCTGTACGAGAAGCTGAATTTCCGCCGCATCCCGGCCTTCGCGCTGAAGACCAGGAACCCGATCAACGAGCGGCTGTTCACCGGCCCGCAGCCGGGCGAGCAGCTGAACCCATATGCCACCATCATCGTCAATGAGGCGCGGCGGCGCGGCATCGGCGTCGATGTGCTGGATGCCGAGGCCGGCTATTTCTGCCTGACCTGGGGCGGCCGCAGCGTGGTTTGCCGCGAATCGCTGAGCGAGTTGACCAGCGCCGTCGCGATGAGCCGTTGCGACGACAAGGCGGTGACGCGCAGCGTGCTGGAACGCGCCATGCTGAAGGTGCCGGCCCAGGCGGTGGCGGGAAGCGCGGAGGAGAACGCCGCCTTCCTGGCGACGCATGGCCGAATCGTGGTCAAGCCGGCGCGCGGCGAGCAGGGACGCGGCATCACGGTGGATGTGCGCGACGCCGAGACGATGGAGCGCGCCGTCGCGGCGGCCCGCCAGCATTGCGACACGGTGCTGCTGGAGCAGTTCTGCGAGGGGCAGGATCTGCGGATTATCGTCATCGACAAGAAGGTGGTGGCCGCCGCGGTGCGCCGGCCGGCCGAGGTCACCGGCGACGGCAGCCACACGGTGCGCGAACTGATCGAGGCGCAGAGCCGCCGCCGCGCCGCCGCCACCGGCGGCGAAAGCCACATTCCGATGGACGCGGAGACCGAGCGCTGCCTCGCCGCCGCCGGCAAGAGCCTGGACGACGTGCTGGCGGCCGGCGAGGTGCTGCCGGTGCGCAAGACGGCGAACCTGCACACCGGCGGGACGATCCACGACGTGACCGACAGCCTGCACCCGGAACTGGTGGAGGTGGCGACGGTGGCCGCCCGCGCGCTGGACATCCCGGTGGTGGGGTTCGACCTGCTGGTCGATTCGCCCGACCGGCCGGGTTACGTGTTCATCGAGGCGAACGAGCGGCCGGGCCTCGCCAACCACGAACCGCAGCCGACGGCGGAACGTTTCGTCGACCTGCTGTTTCCCCAGACGCGGGGGGTGCTGTAGGCCCCCCTCTCCCCCCGGGGAGAGGGGATATTCGCGGGAAGAGAGGGACTTCAGCAGGAGGAAAAACCGACCATGGCCGTGCCGCTGCCCATCGATATGGGCTATGTCACCGACATCCTCTACCGGCTGCTGACCACGCCCAGCCCGACCGGATACACCACCGACGTGGTGCGGCTGTGCTGTGCCGAGCTGGAGCGGATGGGCATCCATTACGAGCTGACGCGGCGCGGCGCCATCCGCGCCGACCTGAAGGGCGTTCGGTCCAGTCCCGACCGGGCGCTGGTCGCCCATGTCGACACGCTGGGCGCCCAGGTGAAGATGCTGAAGGACAATGGCCGGATGGAGCTGGTGCCCATCGGCCACTGGTCGTCGCGCTTCGCCGAGGGGGCGCGCTGCACCGTGCTGACCGACCGTGGTCCGTGGCGCGGCACCATCCTGCCGCTGAAAGCATCGGGCCACACCTTCAACAAGGAGGTCGACACCCAGCCGGTGACCTGGCAGCAGGTGGAACTGCGCGTCGACGCGCCGGTCGCCAGCCGGCAGGATCTGGAGGAACGCGGCTTCAACATCGGCGACATCGTCGCCATCGACCCGCAGCCGGAGTTCCTGGAGAACGGCTACATCGTCTCCCGCCATCTCGACGACAAGGCGGGGGTGGCGGTGATGCTGGGCGCGGCGAAGGCGGTGGTCGATGCCGGGGCCGCCCTGCCGGTGGATTGCCACCTGCTGTTCACGATCTCAGAAGAGGTCGGGTCGGGCGCCTCCTCGATCCTGCATCAGGACGTGGCGGAGATGGTGACCATCGACAACGGCACCACCGCCCCCGGCCAGAACAGCAGCGAATATGGCGTCACCATCGCCATGGCCGACAGCACCGGCCCGTTCGACATGGCGCTGACCCACTCCCTGCTGACCTTGTGCCAGGCGCAGAACATCCCGCACCAGCGCGACGTCTTCCGCTATTACCGCTGCGACAGCGCGTCGGCCATCGAGGCCGGCAACGACATCCGCACGGCGCTGGTCTGCTTCGGCATCGACGCCTCGCACGGCTACGAGCGCATCCATGCGAACGCGCTGGAAAGCCTGGTGCGGCTGCTGGTGCTGTACCTGCAGAGCCCGCCCCGGGATTGATGGGCGGGATTGAGGGGAGCGGTGCGGGCCTGCTAGACTGCCATCGCTTCAGAGGGGACGATATGCAGGGCGCCGACCGAGACAGCCATCTTCCCGTGCCGACGGTGCCGGACGACCTGCTTCGCCCGGTCATCGCCCATTTCCAGCCGCGGAAGGTGATCCTGTTCGGATCGCAGGCGCGGGGCGATGCCGGGGACGACAGCGACTATGACCTGTTCGTGATCGTCGAGGACGACACGCCGCCGGAACGGCTGTCCTGGCAAAGCAAGTACGAGGCCCGCAGGACCTATCACCGGGCAGTCGACATCGTCGCCTGCCGCGCTTCGGTCTTCGAGCGCAAACGCGGCGTGGCCGGGTCGCTTTCCAACATTGCCGACCGGGAAGGGGTGGTCGTCTATGAGCGACACTGACCGCTCGGCGACGCTGGAAGAAGCACGACGCTGGTGGAAGGTTGCCGCAGAGGATCGGCGGGTGGCGCAGGCCTGTCTTGCCATGGACCCACCGTCATTGGGAAATGCCGCCTACCATTGCCAGCAGGCCGCCGAGAAGCTGATGAAGGGGCTGCTCGTGGCTTCCGGTATCAGCTTTCGCAAGGTTCACGACCTTGACGAACTCGCGTCGATTACTGTGCCACTGTTTCCGGCATTGACCACGGACCTCGACCGGTGCCGGCCGTTCACCTCCTGAGCCACGGAGTATCGCTATCCGCCGGAGGATGAATCTCTGCCTCCATCGCCGGAAGCCATTTCCGAAGCGCTGGAAATCCTGGACAGGCTGCTTGCGGCGGCAAGTCGGCTGACCTGATCCGTACCAGCCAGGGACTGGTGGAGCGCGCGCTCAGCAGCCCGCCGTCCCGTCCCGCCGCACCTCCTCCAGCACGCGGCGGAGGTCGCCGGGGTGGAGGGGCTTGTGCAGGAAGGCGCAGCCGCGGCGCTGGCCTTCCAGCAGGGATTCCGGCGCGGTCTCGCCGGTCAGGACAACCGCGGGGATGTCGGCCTTGAACAGCTTGCGCACGCGGTCGATCACGTCGAAGCCGGAGACCTTTCCCGGCAGGCGCAGGTCGGTCAGGATGGCGTCGGGCGGACCTTCCAGCCCATCGACCGCGGCGAACACCTCGCGCATGTTGGATGCGGAGACGAAGGCGCAGCCCCAGCTTTCCAGGGTCAGCAGCAGGCCGGACAGGACCATGCTGTCGTCGTCCACCACCAGGATGCGCATGCCGTCCAGCGGCACCGCCGCCCCCTGGTCGGCCAAGGCCGTCGCGGACGGGGTGTCGGCGAGCGCCTCCTCCCCCTCCAGGCGGTCGACGGTAACGGCGAAGACCGAGCCGCGGCCGGAACGCGACCGCACGTCGATGGGCGCGCTCAGCAGAACCGAAAGGCGCCGCACGATGGCGAGGCCGAGGCCGAGACCGCGCGTCGGGTCGCGGGCCGGGTTGGTCAGCTGGTGGAACTCGTCGAAGATGACGTCCAGCTTGTCCTGCGGAATGCCGAAGCCGGTGTCCCACACCTCGATCCGCCATTGCCCGTCGCGCTTGCGCAATCCCAGCAGGATGCCGCCGCGCTGGGTGTAGCGGATGGCGTTGGCCAGCAGGTTGCGGACTATGCGGCCGAGCAGGACCGGGTCGCTGCGGGTAACCGCCCGGCAGGGCAGATGGACGCGCAGGCGCAGGCCCTTTTCCTCCGCCTGGGGACGGAATTCCTCGGCCAGTGACTGCAGCATCGCGTCGAGCGACACCGGCTGCAGGTCGGCCTCCACCGTGCCGGCGTCCAGCGTCGAGATGTCGAGCAGGGCGTTCAGAAGCTGCTCGCCCGCCGTCATCGCGTTGGCCAGCATGCCGGCGGTGCGGGTCGCCCGCGCGTTGCCCTCCACCTGGGTGGTCAGGGCGTCGAGGAACAGGCGCATCGCCTGGAAAGGCTGGCGCAAATCGTGGCTGGCCGAGGCCAGGAAGCGGGAGCGCGCCGCCGTGGTGCGCGCCACCTCCGCCCGCATGGTTTCCGCCAGCTGCGCGATGGCGCCGTCCAGCGTCGCCGTCGCCAGCACCCCCACCACGCGGCCGTCGACCAGCAGCGGCGTGGCGTGCAGGCTCAGCGGCGGCTCGGTCGGCAACTGCAGCGGGGCGCCGTCGGGCGGCGCGGCCGGGCCGTCCGTGCCTTTCATCCCGTAGAGCGGGCGCAACGCGTCGGCCACCGCCGTCCAGCCGCCGGGCAGCAGGGTCGGCCCGCTCTCGTCACGGATGGCGGCGCGCGGGTGGTTCAGCAAAGAGGCCAGAGCCTCGTTGCAGCGGACGGCGGCCATCTCCGGTCCGCCGATCACCAGCATCGTCGGCACCGTCCCGGCCGCGCAGACGCGCCGCGCGTTGTCGAGACACTCGCGATAGCGCAGATCGGTCGGAGACATTGGGGTGGCCGAAGATCGGTGCATCGCGTCGGAGTCTCTCACATCGGTGTCGCTGGGGATCGGGGTGTCGTGGAACGGCTGAAGGCTGATCGCCATGGGCACCGGTCGGACCGTCGGACAGTTTCGAAAAGCCCGCAGAGAATAAACGGACAAGCCGGCTTCCGAAATCACACGATGGCTCTACTCCCTTCCTATGCGGAAGGTGCAAGCCGCGGCAACCGCATCAGATGGTCCTCCACGAAGTATTTGCGGCGCAGAAGTGCCATAAGCCGGGTCTTCAGGACATCCATCTCCTGCGCCTTGCCGACGAAATCGTCGGCGCCGGCGTTCAGGCTGATCATCAGCTGTTCCTCGTCATCCTGGCTGGTCAGGATGACGATTTGGAAGAACAGGCCGCGCTGGCGCCGGAACCTGTCGAATCTTTCGCAGAGCTGGGTGCCGCTGGTGCCCGGCATCACGAGGTCGAGGATGACGCAATCCAGCCCGCCGCCGGCCAGCGCCGCCACCGCCTCGTCGGCGTTGCGCGCGGCGGTGACGGTACAACCCTCCTGCTCCAGTTCGGCGCGCAGGAACTCGCGGTAGGTCGCGCTGTCGTCGACGATCAGGATGCGGGCGCGGCGGAAGATCTCCGGCACGGTCGGCGGGGCGCTGCGCCGCTCCAACAGCGCGCAGGCCTCCTCCACCAGCGCCTTGGGGTCGGAGGGGTCGTGCTCGCCGTCGCCGCGGCCGAGCACCATGACGGCGGCGTCGCTGCGCGCGCGCAGGTCGGCAAGGCCGGTGGGGCCGGCAAGGTCGCCCTCGACGATCAGCAGGTCCTGCGAATTGCCGGCGATCTCGGCCAGGGCCGGCTCCACGCCTTCGACGCAGACGGTCTCGACGCCGCGTTCCTCCAGCAGAAGCTTCATCAGAAGCCCCTGCGTCTGGGAACCCATGACCACCAGGCTGCGGAGTCCGTTCATGGCGCCATCTTCTCGTCGGAGGTCAGTTGCAGCAGCCGTCCGGCCACCCGGTCGAGAGGCAGTTCCTCCACCGCGCCGCCCAGGCGCACGGCGGTGCCCGGCATGCTATGGATCACCGCCGTGGAGGCATGTTCGGCTATGGTGTAGGCCCCCACCCGATGCATGTCCACCAGCCCCCTCGCTCCGTCCTCTCCCATGCCGGTCAACAGCACGCCGATGCCGGAGGCGCCATAGGCGCGCGCCATCGACTGGAACAGCACCTCGCCCGACGGGCGCTGGCCGCACACCGCCGGGTCGCCGGACAGGCCGATGGCGCCGTTGTCCACCAGCATGTGCCGGTCGCCCGGCGCCACATAGACCGTGCCGGGCCGCGGCTTCACCCCCGCCTCGCCCAGTTGCACCGGCAGCGGGGAGACGGTGCCCAGCCAGTTGGCGAAGCCCTCCATGAAGGGGGCGCCCATATGCTGGACCACGAAGACCGGCAGCGGAAAGCCGGCCGGCAGCTCCTTCAGGACTTTCGCCAGCGCCGCCGGCCCGCCGGTGGAGGCGACGAGGCCAAGCCCGCGAAAGCGGCGGACGCGGCCGTCGGCCGTCACCGCCGCCTCGGGCAGGCGGCCGTCCGGGGATGGGGTTTCGCCGGGGGCGCTGTAGGAACGCGCGCCCCGCGCGGTGATGCGGTGGCGGATGACCTTCACCTGGCTCATGATGACCAGCTGGGTGCAGAGATGATGCGCCACCGTCTGGTAGTCGGCGCGCGCCATGCTGCCCGGCTTCTCCACCACCGCCAGCGCGCCGGCCTGCAACGCCCGCATGGGGATGTCGAGGTCGCGCACGTCGGACGCCACCACGACGATCGGCAGCGGGGTCTGCCGCATGATGCGGCTGGTCACCTCGAAGCCGTCGATGCCCGGCAGGCGGATGTCGAGCGACACCACGTCGGGGGCGTTCTTCTCGATCATGCGCAGGGCCTGTTCGCCGCTGGAGGCGATGCCCGCCACCTCCAGCCGAGGATCGGCGCCGATGACGTGGCTGAGAAGCTGCTGGATAACCGGACTGTCCTCGACCACCAGCACGCGGATACGACGGTTTCCGACGGTGGGAGGTCCGGAGTGCGCCGCGCCGCTCACAGCAGCCGCCGGATGCCGGCCAGAAGCTCGTTCTGGTCGAACCGCGTCTTGACGATGTAGGCGTCCGCCCCCAGCCGCAGGCCGCGCTCGCGGTCCTCGTCGCTGGCGCGCGAGGTGACGAGGATCACCGGGATCTCCTCCAGCCGCTTGTCGGCCTTCACCGCCTGCAGCAGGGCGAAACCGTCCATCCGGGGCATCTCGACGTCGCTGATGATCAGGCCAACCTCCATCCCTTCGGAAAGGCGCTCCAGGGCCTCGCGCCCGTCCACGCACAGCGTCACCCGATAACCATGGGCTTCGAGGATGCTCTTTTCCAGCGTGCGGGTGGTGATGCTGTCATCGACGACCAGGATATGCGCCCGGGCAGGGGTAACCTCTTCCGCCGGGCGTGCCGGGGGCGGCAGGACGCTGCCGGGCAGCGGCATCAGGCCGGAGATGTTCAGCACCAGCGCCGGCCCGCCATCGTCCATCAGCACGGTGCCGAGATAGCGGCCGCTGTCGAGCCCGGTCTCCTCCGCCGCCGTCACCACCGTCTCGCGCGTCGCGACGAAGCGGTCGACCGCCAGCGCCAGCCGCCGGTCGGCCGCGCGGACGACCACCAGGGCCAGCGAGCGTTCGGCGGTGGGCACCACCGGCGCCTCCATCCCCAGCAGGGCGGCCAGCGAGGTGACGGGCGTCTCCTCCTCGCCGATGCGGATCATCGGCGTGCCGACGCCGGAGAACAGCGATTCGGCCGTGGCATTGCGCAGCCGGACCACGTCGGCGGATGGAATCGCCAGGATCTGGTCCTGCACGGCGACGAAGACCAGACGCTGGCTGAGCAGGCTCAGCGGCACCTCGATGGTGACGACAGTGCCGCCCTCCGGCCGGTCGGCGATGGTCAGGTTGCCCTGCAGCCGCTCCACCTCCCGCCGGGCGATGGCCAGCCCCATGCCGCGCCCCGCCAGTTCGGTGGTGCGCGACGCGGTGGAGAATCCTGGGTGGAACAGGAACTCGGTCAACCGCTCCAGCGGCATCTCCTCACCGGACGACAGCTCGTCGGCGTCGATCAGGCCGCGTTCGGCCGCCTTGCGCAGGATCGCCGCGCGGTCCAGCCCGCGGCCGTCGTCCTCGATGCGCAGGTGCAGGCGGGCCCCCTCCACCGACGCGGCGATGGTGACGCGCGCCGCCGGCCGCTTGCCCAGCGCCAGCCGTTCCGCCGGCGTTTCGATGCCGTGGCTGATGGCGTTGCGGGCGATGTGGAGGATGGGGTCCTTCAGCCGCTGCAGGACGTTGCGGTCGGCCTCCACCTCCAGGCCGCGGACGTCGACCTCGACCTCCTTGCCCTCGGCCCGGCTGATGTCGCGGACCATGCGGCCGAGGCCGCTCAGCTGGTTTTCCGCCGGCAGCATGCGCAGGCGCCGCATGTCCTGCTGGAAGCCGCCGCCCCAGCGCCGCATCGACCACAAGAGCCGGTCATGGCTGCGGTGCGCGCTGTCGAGCGCGCCGCCGAGCGCGCGGAAGCGCCGTTCGAAAGCCATCAGGGCGGGCAGCGCGCCGCGGCCGTCCAGCGTTTCGGCTCCATCCTCCGGCCGGGCCTCCGGCCGGGCGCCGCGACCGAGCTGCACGCGCAGATGCCGCCATGCGCGGTCGAGCGCCCGCCATTCCTGCCGCATCGCGCGGAGCTGCTCGCCGAGCCCGGCCTGCGCCTCCACCTCCGGCAACAGGGCCGAGGCGGTTTCCGACAAACGCTCCAGCCCCTGGGCGGCGATGCGGACCAGGGCGGCGGAATCGGCGTCGACGGTGCGCTCGCGCTGGCGTGGAGGCCGGCTCCCGGCTGTGCGGACGGGAGATGCCGGAGCGGGAGCCGGGGCCGGAGAGCGGCCATGGCCGCCGGCGGCCAGCGCGTCGAGGTCGGCGAGCACGCCGGCCGTCTCCACCTCCCCGCCGCCCTGGAGCGACCAGGCGACCAGATCCTCGATGGCGTCGAGCGCGCGGCGGAACACGCCGACATTGGCGGCGTCGAGCGGGATCTCACCCTTCTGCACGGCGATGAAGGCGGCTTCCAGCCGGTGGGAAATCGCCTCCACCTCCGGCAGGTCGACGGCGCGGGCGGCGCCCTTCAGGCTGTGGGCGCGCCGGTGGATGTCGACGAGATCGGGCGCGTCGCCCGTCGCCTCCGCATCGCGGAGCGCGTTACGGATCGCGGCGAGGTGGTCCTTGTGCTCCAGGTCGAAGGCGGCGAGCAGGCGCTGGCGGATGTCCATCAGGGGCTCCGGGCGGGAGCGGAATCCCCTCTCCCCCCCGCGTCAGCGCAAACTTCGTTTGCGCTGACGCGGCAGGCGGACCATAGGTCCGCCGAAAGCGGGGAGAGGGTTAGGGTGAGGGGGACACACGGCGAGGATTGGCAAGGATCGCGCAGCATCGGCTCCCCAACGACACCACGCAATGCATCCCCCTCACCCCGACCCTCTCCCCGGGGGGGAGAGGGGGAATAGTGGCTTCGGCGG
Organism: Azospirillum oryzae; assembly: GCF_008364795.1. GTDB lineage: Bacteria > Pseudomonadota > Alphaproteobacteria > Azospirillales > Azospirillaceae > Azospirillum > Azospirillum oryzae. The sequence continues at coordinate 59,846 of NZ_VTTM01000005.1, forward strand.
CGCATCGTCACACCCGATAATTCCGCACCGCCTCGACCAGGCCCTGGCCGAGGTTGTTCAGGTTGGCGGCGGCGCCTTCCAGCTGGCGGGTGCCGGCGGCGGTCTGGCTGCTGGCCTCGCGGATGTTCTGCAGCGCCTGGATCACCTGCTCCAGGCCGATCTGCTGCTGGTTGGTGCCGGCGACGATCTGCTGGAAGGCGAGAACGCTCTCCTGGATGTTCTCCGCCATGGTGCGGATGGTCGACTGGGTGGCGTCGGTCTGGCGCTTGCCGGCGGCGACGCGCTTCACCGCCTCCTCCGTCAGCATGACCGAGGCGTTGATGCCGTGCTGGATCTCCGACAGGTTGGAGCGGACCTGGGCGGTCGCCTCCTTCGACTGGTCGGCGAGGCTCTTGATCTCGCCCGCCACGATGGAGAAGGTGCGGCCATGCTCGCCGGCCGCCGCCGCCTCGATGGCGGCGTTCAGCGCCAGCAGGTGGCAGCGCTCGGCGATGTCGTTGACCGTCACGATGATCTCGCCGATCGCCTGGGTGCGCTCGGACAGCATGACGATGTTCTCGGCCACCGCCTCCGCCTGTTCGCGGATGGCGTCCATCGCCTGGATGGTGTCGTCCACCGCCTTCATGCCGGAATGGCTGGAGGCCGCCACCGTCTGGGCGCCGTGCGAGACGTCCTGGGCGCGGCGGTTGATCTGGGCGCCGGATTCGGTGATCTCCGACAGGGTCGCCGTGGTCTGCTCCACCGCCGCCAGCTGTTCGGCGACGCTGGCCGACTGCTGCTGGGTCGAAGCGCGGATCTGGGCGGTGGCGGCGTGGACGCTCTCCGCCGTCTCGCGGGTGGTGCGGGCCATCGACTTCAGCCGGCCGGCCATCTCGTTCAGATGCTGGCCGAGGATGGCCAGCTCGTCCTTGCCGGCAATGGCGATCTCCTGCGTCAGGTCGCCGTGGCCCACCCTGGTGACGAAGTCGATGGCGCGGCCGAGCCGCCGGGTGATCGAGCTGCCGATCAGGTAGGCGACCGCCACCGCGATCAGGAAGACGACGACCAGCGCGATGATCGAGGACTGGATGGCGGTGTTGTAGATCGACCGGATGTCGGCGCGGCCGGCCTTGGTCAGGTGGTCGATGGCGGTCTGGGCCTGGTCGATCCGCGCCTCCATGTTCTTGCGCAGTTCGTCCACCCGCTGGCGGCGCAGCAGCGCCTCGGCGATCTGGTTGCGTTCAAGCATGGTGTAGATCGTCCGCGCCTCGTCGCCGACCATGGCGATGGCGCGGGCCATCTCGTTCACCGCGGTGTCCAGCTCGACCCAGCCTCGGCGGCGGCTGTCGGTCACGCCGGTGGAGGCACGCTCCGCCACCATCGCCCGCAGCTGGCCCAGCCGGTCGCGCAACTGGGCGCCGACCTCGTCGTAATGGCGGCGCAGCGGCGCCAGCAGGGCCGGGATCTCGGCGACCCGCCCTTCGGCATTGGCGATGGACACGGCGTTCAGCGCCGTCTCGCGCGTGCTGCGCAGCTCCGCCTGCATGTTGCCGACATCCGTCACCATGTCGGCGGCCTCGTTGTCATAGGTCGACACCGCCATGATGACGTCAAGCGCGTCGGAAAAGCGCGACATCTGATAGAGCGCCAGCAGCGCCGTCAGAACACAGACGACGCCGAATCCCAGGACCAGCTTGTGCGCGACTTTCATGTTCATTCTTGGACTCCAGCCCCGGACGGCTCTTCAGGTGGATCGGTCGATTTCAGGTCTTCACGAGGTCGAGCAACGCCGCCATGTCCAGGATCGCCATGCGGTCGGCGGCGATGGCCCTGACCAGCGGGCCGGCCTCCGTCGGGGCGGCGGTGCGGGGCGGCACGATGTCGGACACCCGCTCCACCTCCCGCACCCGCAGTGCCGCCGGGCGGCCCGCCCCGGTGCGCAGCACGACGGCGTAGCCGGACGGATCGGTCTCGGCCCCGGTCCTGGAAAGAGCGGCGGACAGGCCGGCGGACGGGCCATTGCACAGCCGGTCGAGGTCGAACAGCCGCATCACCCGGCCGGCGACGGCGATCACCCCCAGCACGGCGGGCGGCGCCCCCGGCACGCGGGCCAGCCGCGGCATCGGCACGATATGGCCGAGATGGCGCAGTTCCAGCCCATAGAGCGTTTCGGCCCCGCGGGCGACCAGCATCGGGACGCCGGCGCTCTCCTCCCCATGGAGTTGCGGGATTTCGGCCAGCTCCTCGGCCCGGCGGGCCAGCACCGCGTCGGCCCATGGGCCGTGGCCGGCGAAGGTCGCCTCCATGTCGGCGGTGCGGCGGGCCAGCTTCCCGTGCACCTCGTCCCAGTCGATGGCGGCCTGGGCGGCCGCACGGGCGGCGGCGCGGTCGGGAGAGGCGCTTTCCAGAGCGGCGATGAGCGGTGCGGCACCCGCCGCCCCGGTCACCATCCCCGCCGCCAATCCTGCGCCGGCCCCGGCAAGCGTGTCGTCCATCACCCCTCCTCACCGGTCAGCCAGAGGTCCAGCATGCCGCGCAATTCCTGTACGGTCAGGCCGCCGCCCTCCGTCACCGCTTCGTCGTCGGGACGGTTCTCCAGCGCCTCACGCGCATTGCGGAAATGGCGCTGCGCCGGGACCAGCCGGCCGCGCCGCCAATAGGCCAGCGCCAGATGATAGTCGGCCAGAACGAAGCGCGGGTCGAGATACAGCGCGCGCTTGAAGGCCGCCACCGGGTCGCCGACGCCCAGTTCCTCCTCCACCAGACCCAGCTGGTAATGGGCGCCGGGGTCCAGCCGGTTCGCCTCCACCCGGGCCAGACAGCCTTCCAGAACGGTCGAACGCTCGTTGGTCTCGGCGGCGTCCGGCGGGGTGGGTGCGGCGGGAGGCGTCGCCGCCGGCGCGGCCCTGCGCGAGCGCGGGCCGCGGCGAAGGGCGGGATCGGGCGCGGCTTCCGGCGCCGGTCCGGTCGCGCGGCGTGACTTGAGCACGGGGGCCGGCGCCGCCGCTGCCGGACCGTGGGACGGGCGGCGATCCGCCGCGGCCGGGGCCGCCGGTTCGGCCTGCTTGCGGTAGAGGGTGGCGCCGGGAACCGAGACCGGTATGAACAGCTCGTTCATCTGCGGACCGGCCTCGGCATGGCCGACCACCAGCCAGCCGCCGTCGGCCAGCGCCTTGTGCAGGTTGCCCAGCAGCCGGTGCCGCGTCGCTTCGTCGAAATAGATCATGACGTTGCGACACAGGATGATGTCGAAATGCCCGATCCCGTGCGGATAGGAGGGGATCGCCCCATCCACGAGGTTGAAGGGCATGAAGCTGGTCCATTGCCGGTATTTCGGCTTGACCGACCACAGCTTGTCCTGGCGGTCGAAACAGGCCTCCAGCGTATCCGGCGACAGGCCGCGCACCGCCCAGTCGCCATAGGCGCCGCGCCGCGCCTGTTCCAGGAAGGCGCCGTTGATGTCGGTGCCGACGATGTGGACCTGCCAGCCTTCCAGCTGGGCGGCGAAATGCTGCTTCAGCAGGATTTCGAGCGTGTAGGCCTCCGGCCCGATGGAGCAGCCGGCACTCCAGATCCGCAGCAGGCGGCTCGACTGGTTGCGGCGCAGGCATTCGGGGATGGCGACGGCGCGCAGCGCATCGAACTGCTCGATGTAGCGGAAGAAGAAGGTCTCCCCCACCGCCAGCTCGTTGATGAGGCCCTGATATTCGGCGCCGGTCGGACCTTCCGCCTCCAACGCGGCGAGATAACCGCCGACCGTGGTGACGCGGCCGAAGGGCAGCCGGCGGTTGATCCGCTCGGCGAAGGCTGCATCCTTGTCGGCGTAATAGGCGAGCCCGGTGGCGTCGATCACCATCGACTTCAGGCGCAGGAAATTCGGATCGCGGCGGATCGCCTCGATCCCGGCGGCGACGGCGTTCGGCATCATGCTGCACCGTCCGCGGAAGAGGCCGCGTCCTGAGAGTGCCGCCACTGGGCCAACCGTCGTTCCGCCACGGCACGGAAGGCGTCGAGCAGCCGGCCTTCCGCCTCGCTGAGCAGCCGGTCGGGGTCGAGCAGGGTCACGGTGCCGCCGCGGCCGGTCACCCGGTCCGGAAAGGCGCCGACGGCACAGCCGTTGAAGGTCAGCGCCGGATCGGAGGGCGTGCGCTCGGCGGGATCGACCACGGTGTCGCCATGGACCCGGTCGGCCAGCAGCGCCGCCGGCCGCCCCTGCCAGGTGACGAGAAACAGCGGCGAATAGAGGTTCGGCTCGGCGCCCTCACCGGCCAGATCCAGCAGCACGTCCAGGCGCAGGACCGGCACCACCTCCCCCTGATAGCGGAAAACGCCCTCCACCGGCAGCGGCGCCGTCGGCAGCCGGTCGAGACGCGGCAACGGCAAAAAACGCCGCACGGACCCGACCGGCAGCGCCAGCGCCCGGCCGGCAACCGAAAACACGACGCAACGGAATGGCGACGGGGTGGAGGAAGTTTGCGCTGGGTTTGGTGACATCCGTCCGTCGATGGTCTGGAATCCGACCGGGAACATGCCCCATCACGACCGGAATGCGAATTACGCCAATGGTTTACGCCGTAGGGCCTATGCCCCGGCCGCGGCCGTCCCTGCCCTTTGCCGGATGGATCGGGCGGGCTACTCTCTTGCGGCAAGGATAATCCGGGACCAGGGAGAATCGATACGATGGCCGGCCGCTATTTCGAGGATTTCCGCATCGGTGACGTGATCGAATCGGAAGGGGCGACCCTGACCGACAGCCAGATCATGGATTTCGCCCTGCGCTTCGACCCGCAGCCCTTCCACATGGACGCGGCGGCGGCGGCCGACGGGCCGTTCCAGGGGCTGATCGCCAGCGGTTTCCACACCCTGTCGCTGACCTTCCGGCTGATCCGCGACACCGGCATCATCACCGGCACCAGCCTGGGCGGGTCCGGCATGGACGAGCTGCGCTGGCTGCGGCCGGTGCGGCCCGGCGACACCATCCGCGCCCGGGTGGAGGTGGTGGAGACCATCCCGTCGCGCCGCGGCGGGCGCGGCACGGTGCGGCTGGCCTATACCACGGTGAACCAGCGCGGCGAGCCGGTGATGACCTGCATCATGAACCACATCATCGCCGGACGGGGCGGCCCGCAGACCGTCGAGGTCTGAATGACGCGCCTCCCCCACCACGCCTTCGCCGCCTTCAGGCCCGCGCGGCCAGGGTGCGGATCGCCAGCGCGGCGGCAGAGGCACGGTTTTCCACCCCCAGCTTGGCGAAGACCTGTTCCAGATGCTTGTTCACCGTGCGCGGACTGATGCCCAGGATCTCGCCGATGTCGCGGTTGGGCTTGCCGTTGGCGATCCACAGCAGCACCTCCGCCTCGCGGGCGGTCAGGCCGAGGGCGTCGCGCAGGATCGCCTCCTGCCGTCCGGCGGTCGGCTCGCTGAGGCGGAACAGGTACTCGTCGGGGTTGGCCGGGCTGAGATAGGTGAATTCCAGCCGCCGCACCCCCTCGCCGTCCGGCAGGTCCAGCGTGAAGGTCTCCGCCGAGGCGCCGGGGGATGAGGTCCGGCGCAGCCGGACCAGACCGGCGGCCAGGGAGGATGCCGCTTCGGGGCGCACGCCGTCGGGGCCGGGCAGCAGGCCGCCGAGCAGCCGCTCCGCCTGCGGGGTGCACCACAGCAGCCTGCCCTCCCCGTCGGTCGCCAGCAGGAAGCGGCCGGTGGCGTCGAGCGCGGCGCGGGCGCCGTAGGCGACGCGGGCGTTGGTCAGATGGACGCGGATGCGGGCGATCAGCTCGTCCACCACGATCGGCTTGGTGACGTAGTCGACGCCGCCGGCCTCCAGCCCCTTCACCACATGTTCGGTGTCGCTGAGGCCGGTCATGAAGATGACGGGGATGTGCGACAGGTGGGGGATCTGCTTCAGCCGCCGACAGGTCTCGAAGCCGTCGAGGCCGGGCATCACCGCATCCATCAGGATCAGGTCCGGGGTGATCTGGCCGACCAGATCGAGAGCGCTTTCGCCGTCGACGGCGACCAGCACGGTCAGGTCGGCCTGTTCGATGGCCTCCGTCAGGAATCCCAGCGTGTCGGGGGTGTCGTCCACCACCAGGATCATGTCGCGGCGCTTCATCCCGTCACGGCCCCGTCTTCTTCCAGATCATCTTCCGCCCGATCGTCTTGGTCCTGTGCGGCGTCGCGCTGCGCCGCCGCCTCTTCCACCGCACGCATATAGCCTTTCAGGTCGAAGGCGCGCACCAGCGTTCGCAGCCGCTCGACGAAAGGCAGGGCGGCGGCATCCTCCGCCTCGATCTCGCGCAGCTTGGCCTCGATCCCGCGAATATAGCCGATCCGGCCGAGCTGGCGCAGGTCGTCGAGATGACGCAGCGCCGACTCCGGCGGGTGATTGGACGGCGTTTGATTGGATGGCGTTTGATTGGATGGCTCGGGGGTTTGATCGGCCGGCGCGGGCGGCGGGGCAAGCGGTTCCGCCGGCTTTTCCACCGCATGAATCCACTCCAGCCCGGTCAGCGCCTGCAAGCGGTCGAGCACTGCGTGGATCTCGATGGGCTTGGCGACGAAGGCGTCATGCGGCGCCCGGCCGTCGCCCGGTCCCTGTGCCTCGTAGGCGTTGGCCGACACCATGATGATGCGGATACGGTCGGCAAACTGGCGGCGCAGCTCCTCCGCCACGTCCCAGCCGCTCTCGCCGGGCATCGAGATGTCGAGCATGGCGACGTCGGGCTTGCACTGCGCCGCCAGCTCCAGGCAGGAGGCGGCGTCCGACGCGGTGAACAGCACGAATCCCAGCGGACGCAGGATGTCGGTCATCAGCGCCAGATGGTCGCGGTCGTCGTCGGCCAGCAGGATGGTGATCTGCGGCCCGGCATAGCCGGTGATGGCGCGGCGCTCCACCTGCTCGCCCGGCCGCAGCATGGCTTCCGACAGCAGCAGGCGGACGGTGAAGACGCTGCCCCGCCCGGCTTCGCTGCGCACCGCGATGTCGCCGCCCATGATCCGGGTCAGCACCCGCGTGATGGTCAGGCCGAGCCCGGTACCGGCCACCGCCCGCACCGCCGCGCCCCGCCCGCGCTCGAAAGGTTCGAAGACGCGGTCGAGATCCTCCGCGCGGATGCCGATGCCGCTGTCGGCGATCTCGAACTCGGCGATCTGGCTTCGGTAGCGGACGGTCAGGGCGACATGGCCGCTCTCGGTGTATTTCACCGCGTTCGACAGCAGGTTGATGAGGATCTGGCGCAGGATCTTGCTGTCGGTGTGGACCCAGACCGGCAGGTGCGGCACGCGGGCATAGCGGAACTCCAGCCCCTTGGCCGATGCCTGGATGCGGAACATGTCTGCCAGCTGGTCGAGGAAGTCGATCAGCTGCACCTTGTCGCGGCTGAGCCGGCGCAGGCCCGATTCGATCTTGGAGATGTCGAGCAGCCCGTCGATCAGGTTGGACAGATGCTCGGCGCTGCGGCGGATGACGCGGACGGCGTCCTGCGGGCGCTGGGTGCTGTTGCTCTCCAGAAGCTGGGCATAGCCGGAGATGGCGTTCAGCGGCGCGCGGATTTCGTGGCTGACGCCGATGATGTAGCGGCTCTTGGCGGCGTTGGCGGCCTCCGCCACCTCCTTGGCCTTCTGGAGCGCGGCGTCGGTGCGTTCGTGGGCGGCGATCTCGTCCATCAGCATGGCGGTCTGGCGGCCGGTCTCCTCCTCCGCCTTGCGGCGGCTTTCATGGGCCAGCACCAGCAGCCAGGCGGCGACGCCGGACAGGATGAACAGGCAGACGAAGACGGTAACCAGCGCGGTGTGGATCGCCGCCCGCTCCGCCGCGTCGGCATTGGCGTACTGGAAGTCGATGACCAGCAGCACCCCGCCCAGCACCAGCGAGAACAGCGTCATCACCCCGATGAAGTGGCCGGTGCGGGTGTGGACCCCGGCGGCCATGCGCTTGGGCAGGATCCGCTGCAGGCTGCGGGCGATCTGGTCGGCGAAGCGGCTGTCGGTCTTGCAAAGATCGTGGCAGCGCGCCTCCAGCGTGCAGCAGAGCGAGCAGATCGGCGCGTCGTATGCCGGGCAGAAGGCCATGTCCGGCCGCTCGAACTGGTTCTCGCAGATCGAGCAGCGGACGGTGGCTCCCTCGCCGGGCAGGGGATCGGCCTTGCGGGCGATGTAATAGCGGCCTCCCGTCCTCCAGGCGATCAGCGGGGCGGCGGCGAAGGCGACGACCAGCCCGATGAAGGGGGCCAGCGCCTGGGCCACCGGACCCAGCAGCCCGAAGAAGGCGGTGGTGGAGCACAGCACCGACAGGCCCATGGCGCCGGTGCCGACCGGGTTGATGTCGTAGAGGTGGGCGCGCTTGAACTCGATCCCCGGCGGGCTGAAGCCGAGAGGCTTGTTGACGGCCAGATCGGCGGCGACCGCCCCCAGCCACCCCACCGCGACGTTGGCATAGAGGCCGAGGATGCTCTCGATCACGCCGAGGATGCCGATTTCCATCAGCAGCAGGGCCAGCAGCACGTTGAACACCAGCCAGACGACGCGGCCGGGGTGGCTGCGGGTCAGGCGGGAGAAGAAGTTCGACCAGGCGATGGAGCCGGCATAGGCGTTGGTGACGTTGATCTTCATCTGGCAGACCACGACGAAGATGCCGGTCAGCGCCAGCGCCGCGACGGGGGAGCCGAACACGTCGAGGAAGGCCATGTGGTACATGCTGTTTGGCTGCACCGCGTCCTCCACCGCCAGTCCGTGCTTGATGGCGAGGAAGGCCAGCAGCGACCCCGCCGCCAGCTTCAGGCTGCCGATCACCACCCAGCCCGGCCCGCCGGCCAGCAGCGCCGTCCACCAGCGCAATTTGCCGATGCGGGACTGCGCGGGCAGGAAGCGCAGATAGTCCACCTGCTCGCCGATCTGCGGCAGCAGCGACAGCAGGACCGAGGCGGCCATGCCGAAGGGCAACAGAGACAGCCCGCCGTCGGGGGCGTAGACGCCGGGCAGCGAGGTCCATTGCGCCAGCGTTTCGCGGTCGAGCAGGAAGAAATAGGCCAGCGGCACGCATTGCAGCAGGATCCACACCGGCTGCGTCGCCCATTGCATGCGGCTGATGAAGCGGATGCCGTAGACGGCGATGGGGATCACCGCCAGCGAACTGATGACATGGGCGAGCGAGGCGGGAATGCCCAGCACCATGGTCAGCCCGGCCGACATGATGCTGGCCTCGATCGAGAACAGGATGAAGGTGAAGGAGGCGTAGACCAGCGAGGTGATGGTGGATCCGAGATAGCCGAAGCCGGCGCCGCGGGCCAGCAGGTCGATGTCCACCCCGGCCTTCGCCGCATGGTAGGTGATCGGCAGCCCGACCAGGATGCTGAGCAGCGCCACCGCCAGGATGGCGGCCATGGCATTCTCGAAGCCGTAGGTCAGGGTGACGGCGGCGCCCAGCGCCTCGCAGGCCAGGAAGGAGATGGCGCCGAGCGCGGTGTTGGCGACCCGCCACGCGCTCCACCGCCGCGCCCGTTCCGCCGTGTAGCGGAGCGCGTAGTCCTCCAGCGTCTGGTCGGCGGCGAGCTGGTTGTATTGCCGGCGTTCACGGACGATCCGTTGCCTCGCGCTCATGCCCGTCCGCCGTTCCCGCCCGTCGTCTGTGGTGGTCCGCATCGTCGGGAGTTTCCCGGTGCTTGGCAAGGTGCAAGCGCGTTGACAGCGCCCGACCCGGCCTCTAGCTGTCGAACCCCACGACCCGGACAATCTCTGAAAGCCCAAGCATGACCGTCGAGCTTGTCGTTTGCGAAACCTGCCGCCGGCCGGAGGATCCGCCCGAAGCCGTCCGGCCGGGGGCCGAACTGGTGGCGCTGATGGTGCGGGCGCTGGCCGACAGTCCCGATCTGGCGGCACAGGTGCGGCTGCGGCCGATGCGCTGCCTGATGAGCTGCCGGCGCCCCTGCGCCGTCGCCGTGCGCTCCGCCTCCCGTATGAGCTATGTGCTGGGCGATTTCGCCCCGGACGAGATGACGGTGGAGACGCTGACCGCCTATCTGCGCGCCTATGCCGCCACCGAAGACGGGATCGTTCCGTTCAAGCAATGGCCCCAGGGCGTCAAGGGTCGTTTCGTTTCCCGACTCCCGCCGCTGGAGGAGCCGGACGGACAGGTTTGACACGCCGGGGCCGCGGCCCAATTATTGTTGGCAAGACCAACGATATTCGCCCTTACGGGCGTGGAGGAGCGCCCGATGAAGGTCGACCCCGAGGTCCTGAACTGCGCCACCGGCCTGCTGCACATGGCGCGCGAGGCCGAACGCTCCAATGGTTGGGAAGCCGGCGACCTGCTGCGCACCACGCTGCGCCTGCTGGTGGTCGCCGGCGCCGACGGCCATGGCTGGGACGCCGACGACCTGTCGGAGGAAGTCCGCGATCTGGTCGAGGCGGTGCGGACGACGAACGGGGATGAGGGGGCGTTCGGGGGCGCGTTCAGGGACGGGGAGATGGTGGTGCATTGAGGGGGTTTTCACGCTGAATGCCCCTCAGACCTCTTGCCCCCTCCCTAACCCTCCCCCGCTCACGCGGGAGAGGGGACTGCCGCCGCTTCGCGATTATGTCACGCCGACAAGCGTTCTACCCCCTCTCCCACCAAAGGTGGGGGAGGGATGGGGAGGGGGCACTCGGCCGGAACACCACCCTACCCCTCCGAAACCTCCGGGTTCAGCTGGATCAGCACCTTGTCGATGCGGCGGCCGTCCATGTCGACGACCTCGAAACGGATGCCGTTCCAATGGAAATGCTCCGCCGCGGTCGGAACGTGACCGAAATGATCGAGAAGGAAGCCGGCGATGGTGTGGAAATCGCCCTCCCCCTTCATGTTCTTGACGCCGACCAGCGCCTCGACCTCCTCGACCGGGGTCATGCCGTCGACCAGCCAGCTGCCGTCCTCGCGCTGGACGGCGCCGGCGTCGCCTTCGTGGCTGCTGTCGGGCAGTTCGCCGGCGATCGCCTCCAGGATGTCGGTCATGGTGACCAGACCCTCGACGCTGCCGTACTCGTCCACCACCACCGCCATGTGGACGCTGGCCTGCTTGAACAGGTCGAGCAGGCGGAAGACCGGCGTGCCGTCATGGACGACCAGCGGCTGGACCATCGCCGCCCGCACGTCGAAGGCGACCCCCTTCAGCGACTGGTCGAGCAGCGCCTTGGCCGCGACGACGCCCTGAAGCTCGTCCACGTCGCCACGGCAGACCGGGAAGCGGGAATAGCCGCTTTCGCAGATCTCGCGGCCGATGGCATCGGGGCTGTCGTCGATGTCGAGCCAGATCAGGTCGGGACGCGGCGTCATGATCGACCGCACCGTGCGGTCGGACAGATGCATCACCCCCTCGATCATCTGGCGTTCGGCCGGCTCGAAGACGCCGCTCTGGGTGCCTTCGGCGATCAGGGTCTTGACCTCCTCCTCCGTCACCGTCTGCTCGCGCGAGGTCGGCAGGCGCAGAAGCTTCAGCACCGCGTCGCTCGACACGCCGAGCAGCCAGACCACCGGGGCCGACAGCCGCGACACCATCCGCATCGGGCCGGCGACCAGGGCGGCGATCCGCTCCGACGAGATCAAGGCGACGCGCTTGGGCACCAGTTCGCCGATGATGAGGGAGAAATAGGTGATGGCGGCGACCACCAGGACAAACGCGACGGTGTGGCCATAGGGGGCGATCCAGGCGACCTGTTCGTCCAGCACGCCGCCGAGCCGTTCGGCCAGGGTGGAGCCGCCATAGGCGCCGGCGATGATGCCGGTCAGGCTGATGCCGACCTGCACGGTGGACAGGAAGCGGCTCGGATCCTCCGACAGCTCCAGCGCGACGCGGGCACCCGCGCCGCCTTTCTCCTCGGCCATCTGCTGAAGCCGGGCGCGGCGCGCCGACACCAGCGCCATCTCCGACATCGCGAAGAAGGCGTTGAGCAGGATCAGCAGGACGATGACCAACAGTTCCCAGATCATGGCTTTGTGCCCGAAGGGCGCTCCCTCAACCGATCAATTGTTGCGCCACGGCGACCGCCGCCTGCCCGAGACCGAGCAGGACGGCGGCGATGATGGCGATGGATAGAAGGCCGGCGATCAGGCCGGCCGAGACGAAGGCACCGTCGGCTTCCATCAGCCCCAGCGCGATCAGCGCGATGGCGAAGGCGGGGGGCTGGTTTCCGAAGATGATGGGAAGGGACAGGATGCCGGCCAGCACCATCACCGCCAGCCCCAGCATCCGTTCGGCGGTGGGACCGGCCAGCGCCGGCATGCGTGGCCGCAGGTGCCGCTCCGCCCGCTCTGCCCACGGCCTGGCCCGACGGATCACGCCCAGGAAGGCCTTGCGGTCGAAGGTGACCGCCAGCATACGGCGCGGCAGCCATGGGCCATGCCGGCCCAGCGCCATCTGGGCGCCGAGCAGGATCATCGGCACGCCGGTGGCGGTCGACAGGCCGGGAACCGGCAGCACGTTGGGAATGGAGAGGATCAGCAGCAGCGCGCCGAAGGCACGGTCGCCCAGCGCATCCACGACCTCGCCGAGCGAGATGCGGGAGGGGACGGCCGGATCGTTTGCAAGGGGATCGCCGGTGGCGGTTTCGGCACCGCGCGTCAGGAAGTCGTCCAGCAGGTCCGAAACGCGCGCACAGCTCCCTTCCGCACTGGGATTGGGTGCGTCGTACGACCTGGGGGACGACCCGGGAGGTCGATCTTTGCTCACGGCTCTCCCCGATGCCGGAAACGGGATCGGAGCGGGCCGGGCGAAGGATGGCAGGAACCCATGGACCTTTCGCGTCGCGGCGGTAGTGATTTCCCTTCTACAGGAAGGGCGGCGAAAGCGCCAGCGCCGGTTGAGGCCCGGCGGGAAACGGTAGGAAGAGCGCCCCCTGCCCGTCCTCAATCCCCCGTCCCCAATTTCCCGTCCCCAATTTCCCGTCCGGGCTATTGCCGCTTCTGCATGACGAAGGTCAGGCGCTTCGACAGGTCGGCCTTTGACACCGGCTTCACCAGATAGCCGGAGATGCCGTAGGCGATGGCGCGCTTCACCACATCCGCCTCGCGGTGGCCGGTCAGCACCAGCACCGGCAGGTCGGCCAGCGGGTTGCCGGTGGCGGTGCGCAGGGCGTGCAGCAGGTCCAGCCCGGTCATCCGCGGCATTTCCAGGTCGCAGATCGCCACGTCGACGTCCTCGCCGTTCTTGCGCAGGATGTCGAGCGCCTGAACGCCGTCCGCCGCCTCGAACACCGTCCGCAGCCCGATGTCGTGCAGCAGCCGGTAGATCAGCTTGCGGGTGAAGTCGTCGTCCTCGACAAGAAGCACACCGAGATCGTGTATCGTCCGGACCTGGCGGGTCCGTCCACCTGCCTCCACCACCATGACGCTCTCCGCTCCGCCTGTGTTCATCCGGACGCTGGCCGCGCGGCCGGACGACACAGTTTTCTGGAAGTATTGTTGCGCAGTCGTTAACGGAATCGCCATTGCCGGACCGCGGACACAGGGATCCCGCCGACGGGGAATGGCAATCGGGCACGCAACGTCCTATCCTTGCCACCCGCCGCAAGGCCAGCCCTTCCGAACCGATCAGGACCGCTCCTCCCTTGACCCCGCCGCCCGCCGCCCCCCTGTCCCCCTTCGGCAGTTCGCCCGACGCGGCCATGCTCGCCGCCGTGGTGGAGGCCAGCGGCGGCGGCATCGCCGTGTCCGACGCCACCCTCCCCAACCACCCCATCGTCTATTGCAACCGCGCCTTCCAGGAGATGGTCGGCTATGCGGCCGACGAGGTGATCGGCCAGGATGGCAGCTTCCTGCAGGGGCCGGCCACCGATCCGGAAACGGCGGCGGCGATCCGCGCCGCCCTGGCCCAGGCGCGGCCCTTGTCGGTGGAGGTGCTGAATTACCGCAAGGACGGCACCGCCTTCTGGAACGCGCTGAGCCTGCGGCCGGTGCCGGGGCCGGATGGGATGGCGCGCTGGATCGCCGCCTCCTGCGCCGACGTCACCCACAGCCGCCGGTCGCAGGAGGAGTTGCGAGCCGCCGAGGAGCAGCTGACCAAGCTGGCGGCGGAGACCTTCGCCCTGGCCGAAAAGCTGGACGGCGCGCGGGAGGAGGCGGAGGCCGCCCGCATCGCGGCGGAGAACGCCAGCCGCGCCAAATCGCGGTTCCTGGCGATGATGAGCCACGAGCTGCGCACGCCGATGACCGCGGTGATCGGCATGGGCGACCTGCTGATGGGCAGCGGGCTGAACGACCAGCAGAAGGCCTTCGTCAAGACGCTGCGCTCGTCGGCCGACACGCTGATGACGATCCTGAACGACGTCCTCGACTTCTCCAAGATCGAGGCGGGACAGCTGACCCTGGAAGAGATCGACTTCTCGCTGCCCCGGCTGGTGGAGGACGTGGTCCAGCTGTTCCTGGTGCGGGCGGCGGCCAAGGGGCTGAGCCTGTCGGCCTCCATCGCCGAGGACACGCCGCGCCACATCCGCGGCGACCCGACCCGGCTGCGGCAGGTGCTGTACAACCTGGTGTCCAACGCCATCAAGTTCACCGACCGCGGCGCCATCGAGATCGCGGTGTGGTCGCCCGACCCGCCGGCCGGCCAGCGGGCCGACTCGGCAGGCGCCTCGGGCTTGCCGGACGGCCCCGTCACCCTGCGGTTCGAAGTGCAGGACAACGGCATCGGCATGACGGCGGAACAGCGCGCCCGCCTGTTCGACGCCTTCGTCCAGGCCGATGTGTCGACCAGCCGCAAATATGGCGGCACCGGGCTGGGGCTGGCGATCTGCAAGCGGCTGGTGGAGGCGATGGGCGGCGAGATCACCGTGACCAGCGCGCCCGGCCGCGGGTCCACCTTCCGCTTCTCGATCCGCAGCCGGCTGGCGGAGGCGCAGCCGGTCACAGACTTCGGTTCCCGGCCGGCCCTGTCGGCGGCCGATCTGCCGGAGCCGACGCGGGTGCCGCTGCGGCTTCTGCTGGCCGAGGACAACGACATCAACCGCATGCTGATCGTCGCCATGATGACCCGCATCGGCCATCAGATCGACGCGGTGGCCGACGGGCGGGCGGCGCTGGCCGCGGTCACGGCGGCCGATTACGACGCGCTGATCCTGGATATGGAAATGCCGGTGCTGGACGGCCGGTCGACGGCGCGGGCGATCCGCCGGATGGACGGGCCGGTGGCGCGCATCCCCATCGTCGGGCTGTCGGCCGACGCCCTGCCGGAGCATCGCGACGGCCATATGGCCGCCGGGCTGGACGCCTATCTGACCAAGCCGATCGACTGGGACCAGCTGAACGCCGTGCTAATCGATCTGGCGACCCGGCCGCAGGACGGGCGGGTGGTGCCAATGCCCAGCCGCCCGCCGGCGGAAGGCGGCCAGTTCTCGTCCCTGCCGCTGGTCGACCGGGTGAAGCTGGCGGAGTTGCGGCTGGCGCTGGGCGGCGAGGCGCTGGACGGCATGCTGCTGCTGCTGCCGGAGACGGCGTTGCGCGAACTGACGGCGATCCGCTCCGCCCTGCAGGCCGGCCGGCCGAAGGAGCTGAGGCAGGCGGCCCACACGCTGGCCGGGCTGGCCGCCAACTTCGGCGCCCCGCGCATGGCCGCCATCGCACGCGCCATCAACGACAGCCCGGCCGACACCGAGAAGGTCGCAGCATTGCTGCCCCTGCTGGAAACCACCGTCGCCGCCACCAGCAGCCTGGTGCGCGAACCGGCGGGAGGGGATTGAGGGCCCTATAAGGGTTTCCGCCGGACGCGCGGTTGAGCGGCGCGGGACCGATCTGCTAGAGACTCAGGCCATGAAGAAAGCAACGCCGAAGCGGCGCGGCGGGTCGCCGCGCGTCACCCATCCCGACCAGTTCGATCTGCTCGACGTGCCCGAGCCGACAGCGGTGATGATCACCTATTCGGGCCGGACGGTGGATCTGGAGCGGCCGGATTTCAGCCCCTTCGACATCGAGGACATTGCCCGCCCGCTGGCCTACCAGTGCCGCTTCGTCGGCAACACGCAAGCCTTCTTCAGCGTGGCCCAGCACTGCGTCCTGGCCAGCCGGCTGGCGCCGCAGGGCTATGCCTACGACGCGCTTATGCATGACTGCGAGGAGGCCTTCACCGGCGACTGGCCGACGCCGTGGAAGGTGCGGATCGGTCGCGAGGCCATCCGGCAGGCGGTGGAGCCGATCAAGAGCGCGCTCGCCCTGCGCTTCGGCTTCCGCCATCCGGAGCCGAAGGCGGTCAAGCTGGCCGACCAGCGGGCGCTGGCGACCGAGCTGCGCGACCTCTGCGCGCCGCACCGCGTCAACTGGCGCGACTTGCCCGACCCGGACGAGGCCGCCATCGTGCCGCTCGGCCCGGAGGAAGCGATGGCCGATTTCCTGGAGCATTACCGGCGGCTGAAGCCGGCCTGAGACCAGCGGCCTGAGACTGCCGGCCTGAGACTGCCGGCCTGGGGGTCAGGCGTGCCCGCCCTGCTCCGCCCGGCGGCCACGGCCGCGCTTGGGTGCCGGCGCCGCGCCGGAGGAGGCACCGTCGGCCTGCTGCTCGGCGCACCGCTCGGCAAGCTCGCGGATGGCCGCGCGGATCTGCGGATCGCGGATGCTCTGGAAATAGCGCGCCAGCATCAGCGCCTCGCGCGATTGCAGCGTGTTCTCCTGCTCCTCGCCGCCGCCGGTCGCCGGCATCTCGCCGCCCTCGCCCGCCTGCTGGCGATTCTCCAGCCCTTCGAAGAAGACGGAGACGGGCACGCGGAAGAACTGGCCCAGCTTGAACAGACGGCTGGAAGACACGCGGTTGAAGCCGCGCTCGTACTTCTGCAATTGCTGGAAGGTCAGCCCAAGCGCCGCGGCGACATCGCTCTGGCTGAGGCCGGCGAGCATGCGCAGCTCCCGCAGGCGCTGGCCGACGAACACATCGACCTCATTGAGGCCTTCCTTCTTTTCGCGCCCACGCCGTTTCATGGCTTTCCCCCTTCGATCCTGTACTGGCCCGTACCGGTCCCGGCAGCCGAATCCTCGCGACGCCATCCGGAACGCCTCCACTGGCGCCGAAGCTTAGGAACACGTCGCCGGGAAGACGAATCGGCCGATCGCGGGGACGGAATGCAACTCAGCTATGACCGCGACATGCCGATGTCAACCGCGGCTGGACCAGTTACCTCTTTTGGGCAGGTGGGTTTTCGCGGGAACCGGCCGGCAGGTCATAGGGCCGCACTCATTTCGCGCATTGAGCGGTATCGTCCTACCCACAGTCGCGTCTGCCGGGCGGCTCCGCCCACGCCCGGAAGCGGCTGCGGCATTGTGACCCGAGGTTGCGGCCGAAGCCGTTGCACAGCCGCCGCAGGGCTGCAACATTTGCGGGGCACTAGGCATATTTTGCCGGGCGCCCGGCAAAAACTGCCGCCGATTAACCCTCTCTTCATCAAGACGCCGCAGCATGCCCCGACATAGGCATGCCCGGCGCGGAACTTGCACAAACCGTCTCGCAATCGCGAAACGGAGACGTGTGGAGAGTATGCCGGGAAGATTTCCGATCGGGGACCGCGCGTGAACAACCTGCTGCAGACCTTGCGCAATCTCGGACCCGCACGCCTTGCGGCGATCGGCGGCGTCGGGCTGTTGCTGATCGGATTCTTCGTCTATCTGACCACCCGGCTGTCCACGCCGGAAATGGAGCTGCTCTATTCCGACCTCCAGCAGTCGGAGGCGGCGGCCATCGCCAAGAAGCTGGAGGAGGCCAAGGTCCCCTACAGCGTCGACAAGTCGGGCACCAAGATCACCGTCCCCGCCGATCAGGTCGGGCCGATGCGCATGCGCATGGCGGCCCAGGGCCTGCCGTCGGGCGGATCGGTGGGCTACGAGCTGTTCGACAAGGGCGAGGGGTTCGGCGCCACCAGCTTCATGCAGAACATCAACCACCTGCGCGCGCTGGAAGGCGAGATGGCGCGCACGGTGCAGACGCTGAACGGCGTCATGCAGGCCCGCGTGCATCTGGTGCTGCCCAAGCGCGAGCTGTTCGCCCGCCAGCAGAACCCGGCGACCGCCAGCGTCTTTCTGAAGCTGCGCCCCGGCGCCAAGCTGAGCCGCGAGAACATCCAGGCGATCCAGCAGCTGATCGCCGCCTCCGTCCCCAACCTGGACCCCAACCGCATCTCCATCGTCGACGACAAGGGCAACCTGCTGGCGCGCGGCACCGGCAGCGACACCGCCGAAGCGATGATGGCGAGCGCGGAGGAGAAGAAGCAGGCCTTCGAGGGGCGGATGGCCCGCACCATCGAGGATCTGCTGGGCCGGACGCTGGGCTACGGCAAGGTCCGGGCCGAGGTGTCGGCCGACCTCGATTTCGACCGCATCACCACCCAGTCGGAAATCTTCGATCCGGAAAGCCAGGTCGTCCGCTCGACCCAGACCGTCAACGAATCGAACGAGAGCAGCGACCGCGACCCGCTGGCCCCGGTGACGGTGGACCAGAACCTGCCCACGGCGCAGGCCAGCAGCAGCGCCAGCCCGCTGTCCTCCAACAAGTCGTCCCGCGCCGAAGAGACGATCAACTACGAGATCACCAAGACCACCAAGTCGCATGTCCGCGAGGCGGGTCAGGTGCGCCGCATGTCGGTCGCCGTTCTGGTCGACGGTACCTATCAGACCAGCAAGGACAACGGGCCGACCTACCAGCCGCGCAGCGAGCAGGAGATCGAGAGCATCAAGGCGCTGGTGCGGTCCGCCGTCGGGCTGGACGCCGTGCGCGGCGACTCGCTGGAAGTGGTGAACATGCGCTTCTGGTCGCCAGACGACGACGTCCAGAAGCCGGAAGAGCTGTTCATGGGCATGACCAAGGACGACCTGTTCCGCATCGCGGAGATGGTCGTGCTGGGCATCGTCGCCGTCCTCATCATCCTGCTGGTCATCCGCCCGCTGATCTCCCGCGCCTTCGAGAAGGCGGAGATGCAGGAGGAGGACGAGATGGACCGCCTGCTGACCGATCAGGCCGGCATGCCGGCCGCGCTCGCCGCCCCCACCGGCGCGCTGGCCCAGGATCTGGCGCTGGAAGCGGCGCAGGCCGACGAGGAGCTGGAGCAGATGATCGACATCAACCGGGTGGAAGGCCGCGTCCGCGCGTCCTCCCTGCGCAAGGTCGGCGAGATCGTCGACAAGCATCCGGAAGAGGCGGTCTCCATCCTGCGCAACTGGCTGTATCAGGAGAGCTGAGCGATGCCGGCCTCCGTTTCCACTGACTTCGGGGAAGGACCGCGGCGATGAGCGTGCGCAAATTCCTCTTCGACGAGTCCTTCGACGTGGACGCCGTCCCCCGCATGACCCATGTGGAGGACGACGACCTGCTGCCCGAGGACGAGCTGTCGGCCCATCCGGAACCCGAACCGGAGCCGGAACTGCCGCCCGCCCCCACCTTCGGCGAGGAGGAGCTGGCCGCCGCCCGCGCCCAGGCCTATGAGGAGGGCATGGCCGCCGGCAAGTCCGAAGGGACCGCCGCCGGCTACGGCAAGGGCTTCACCGACGGCATGGCCGCCGGCCAGAACACCGGATACGAGCGTGGCAAGGCGGAGATCGAGGCGACGGTGAACAACCGCATCGCCAACGCCCTGTCGCAGATCGCCGACGGGGTGCAGCGGCTGCTGGCGGAGCGCGAGGCGGGCAACGCCGCGCGCGGCGAGCAGCCGGTCCATCTGGCGCTGGCCATCGTCCGCAAGCTGCTGCCGGAATGGGCGCGGCGCGGCGGCATGGTCGAGGTGGAGGGAATGGTCCGCACCTGCCTGACCGACCTGATCGACGAGCCGCGGCTGGTCATCCGGGTGGCGGAGGACACGATGGGTCTGGTGCGCGACCATCTGGACGAAACGGTGGGCGCGCGCGGTTTCGGCGCCAAGCTGATGGTGATCGGCGACCCGTCGATCGCCCCCGGCGGCTGCCGCATCGAATGGGCCGAGGGCGGCATGGAGCGGGACACCGCCCAATTGCTGGCCGAGATCGAACGCCGTGCCGCGCACATGCTGGAGGCTCCGGCCCCCGTCTAAGGGGTGTCCGGAATGAAGGAGGTCCGAGACCGACATGCCGAGCGACAATTTCTCGCTGAACGATCTGCAGGGTGGCGACGGCGACGACTATGCCAGCCCCGGAATCACCAAGGATCTGGAGGCGGTGTACGACATCCCCGTCCAGATCTCCGCGGTGCTGGGCAAATCGACCATGCAGGTGGCGCAGCTGCTGAAGCTGGGCCGCGGCGCCGTGGTGGAGCTGGACCGCAAGGTCGGCGAGGCCATCGACATCTACGTCAACAACCGCCTGGTCGCCCGCGGCGAGGTGGTGGTGGTGGAAGACCGGCTGGGCGTGACCATGACGGAAATCATCAAGTCGGACCGGGGCTGATGGCGGTTTCGTCCGACAGCACCGCGTCCCGTGCGAAGGCGACCCCGGCCGGCGGCCCCCGTGCCGCGGCCCAGGGCGAGCCGGCCGCCAACACCGGCGCCCATACCGGAGCGGCCGCGCCGGGGCGGAGCGTGCGGCTGCGCGGCGGGCTGGACGTGGCGACGCTGGTCGGGCTGGCCGCCGCCGCCGCGGTGATCCTGATCGCCATCACCACCGGCGGCTCGGCCCGCGCCTTCCTCGATCCGCCGTCGCTGCTGATCGTGCTCGGCGGGACGCTGGCGGTCACCACCGCCTCCTTCTCGCTGGGCGACGTGGCGGTGGCGTGGAGGAACGCGGCGGCGGTGCTGGTCCACCAGACGCTCGACCCCAAGGGCGTGGCGCGGCAGGTGATCCTGCTGGCCGAGGCCGCCCGCCGGGCCGGGCCGGAGACCCTGCGCAACGTCCTGCCGGAACTGCGCGGCGAACCTTTCCTGCATCGCAGCGTCACCCTGATCACCGAGGGGCTGCCGCCCGACGCCATCGAGCGGATGCTGACCGGCGAGGTCGAGGCGACCGCCGGCGGCCACGGCAAGAGCGCCGGCGTGCTGCGCCGCGCCTCGGAAGTGGCGCCGGCGATGGGGCTGATCGGCACGCTGGTCGGTCTGGTGCAGATGCTGGGCAGCCTGAGCGACCCGTCGGCCATCGGGCCGGCGATGGCGCTGGCGCTGCTGACGACCTTCTACGGGGCCGTGCTCGGCAACGTCGTCCTCGCCCCGCTCGCCGCCAAGGTGGAGCGGGCGGCGGAGGAGGACGCGCTGGTCAAGACCCTCTATACCATCGGCGCCGTGTCCATCGCGCGCCAGGAGAATCCGCGGCGTCTGGAGATGCTCCTGAACGCCGTCCTGCCGCCTGGAAAGCGGATCCAGTATTTCGACCGGGAAGCCCCGAGAGTGGGAGCGTAAGGCTATGCGTCTGCTGATCGTTGGAACGTTGGAAGGCTACATCACCGCCGCCGGCAAGATCGCCATGAAGCGGGGGGCCAAGGTGTCGCACACCGACAGCATCGAAGGGGCGCTGAACGCCTTGCGTACCGCCGCCGGCGCCGATCTGGTGATGATCGACGTCAAGCTGGACATCGCCACCTTCATCGACAGCCTGAAGGCGGAGCGGATCACCATCCCGGTGGTCGCCTGCGGCATCGGCACCGATGCGGCCGCCGCCGTACGCGCCATCCGCGCCGGCGCCAAGGAGTATCTGCCGCTGCCGCCCAATGCCGAGCTGATCGCCGCGGTGCTGGAGGCGGTGGCCGAGGAGAGCCACTCCATCGTCTGCAGCGACCCCGCCATGCTGGCGACGCTGCGGCTGGCCGAGCAGGTGGCGCCCAGCGACGCATCGGTGATGATCACCGGCGAGAGCGGCACCGGCAAGGAGCTGATGGCCCGCTTCATCCACCGCAAGAGCCGGCGGTCCAACGAGCCGTTCGTCGCGGTGAACTGCGCCGCCATCCCGGAAAACCTGCTGGAATCGGAGCTGTTCGGGCATGAGAAGGGCGCCTTCACCGGCGCCGTCGCCCGGCGTCTCGGCAAGTTCGAGGAGGCCAACAACGGCACCCTGCTGCTGGACGAGCTGTCGGAGATGCATCCGCGCCTGCAGGCCAAGCTGCTGCGCGCCATCCAGGAGAAGGAGATCGACCGCATCGGCTCCAGCCAGCCGGTGAAGGTCAATGTCCGCCTGATCGCCACCTCCAACCGCAATCTGGAGGCGGAGGTCCGCTCCGGCAATTTCCGCGAGGATCTGTACTTCCGCCTGAACGTGTTCAGCGTGGCGATCCCATCCTTGCGCGAACGCCCGGCCGACATCCCGATGATCGCCGAGCATTTCCTGAAGAAATACGCGGAGGCCAACGGGCTGGGCGACAAGCGCCTGACCGAGGACGCGATGCTGATGCTGAAGTCGCATCACTGGCGCGGCAACGTGCGCGAGCTGGAAAACACCATGCACCGCGCCGTCCTGCTGTCGCGCGGCGAGGAGGTCGGGCCGGAAGCGATCATGCTGACCAGCAAGCTGCTGGCCCCGGAAGGCAGCGCCCAGGCCTCCATCCCCAGCGATTCGCCGGTCGCCAACCCGTTCGCCGGACCCGGCGGCACGGTGCCGGCTGCGCCGTCACAGCCGCAGCAGCCGTCCGCCCCGCTGGTGGTTCCGCCGCCGGGCGCCCTGCCGAACAGCTACGGCCCGCCGAAGGGCGGCAAGCCTGGTCCCTATGGCATGGCGGCCAACAGCAGCGCGGCGGCAGCAGCCAGCGCCGGGACCAGCGGTGCCGGTCTGGCGGCGCTGATCGGCCGCACGGTGGCGGATGTCGAGCGCGACCTGATCCTGGAGACGCTGACGCACTGCCTGGGCAACCGCACCCATGCCGCCAACATCCTGGGCATCTCGATCCGCACGCTGCGCAACAAGCTGAAGCAGTACGGCGACGAGGGCCGCAGCGTGCCCACCCCGGGCAACGACGAACGGGCGACGGCCTGACTCCCGTCCGGGACCGGGGACCTGAGCGGCGGGAGCATCCATGGCGCTGACGGAGCATAATGGTGGCGGCGGGGGCGGCGGTCCCGGCAACATGGCCGCCTTCGGCGAGATGTGGGCGGTCACCAAGGCGTCGCTGAAGCGCGGCGACGTGGCGATGGCCATCGGCATCCTGATCGTCGTGGTCGGCCTGATCATGCCGCTGCCCAGCGTCATGCTCGACATGATGCTGGGGCTGAACATCACCGTCTCCATCCTGATCCTGATGGTGGTGCTGTTCATCGAGAAGCCGCTCCAGCTGTCGTCCTACCCGACGATCCTGCTGATCACCACGCTGCTGCGCCTGTCGCTGAACATGGCCTCGACGCGCCTGATCCTGACGCAGGGGCATGAGGGCACGTCGGCCGCCGGCCATGTGATCGAGGCCTTCGCCAGCCTGGTCATGGGCGGCGATTTCGTCATCGGCGTGATCATCTACGCCATCCTGACCATCGTGAACTTCAAGGTCATCACCGCCGGTTCGGGCCGCATCGCCGAAGTGGCGGCGCGTTTCACCCTCGACGCCATGCCCGGCAAGCAGATGGCCATCGACGCCGACCTGTCGGCCGGCATGATCGACGAGGGCACTGCCCGCGCGCGGCGCAAGGAGCTGGAGGACGAAAGCGCCTTCTTCGGCTCGATGGACGGTGCGTCGAAGTTCGTGAAGGGTGACGCCGTCGCCGGCCTGATGATCATGTTCATCAACATCATCGGCGGCGTGACCATCGCGGTGCTGCGCCACGACATGCCGGTGATGACGGCGCTGGACACCTTCACCAAGCTGACCATCGGCGACGGTCTGGTGTCGCAGATCCCGGCGCTGGTGATCTCGATCTCCGCCGGCTTCCTGGTGTCGAAGGCCGGCATGGGCGGCTCCACCGACAAGGCGGTGGTCGGCCAGCTGACCGGCCACAGCCAGGCGCTGGCCCTGTCGGCCGGCGCCATCGGCGTGCTGGCCCTGCTGCCGGGCATGCCGATCCTGACGCTGGCCCCGGTCATCGGCGCCGTGGGCTTCGCCGCCTGGTACATGCCGCGCCTGCGCGCGAAGAAGGAGGCGGAAGAGGCCGCGGCGGCAGAGGAAGCAGCGGCGGGCGGCGGCGCGGCGGGCGGCATGCCCGGTGCCGGGCCGGCGCCGGACGAACCGATCGCCACCGCGCTCGCCATCGACCTGATCCGGCTGGAGCTGGGCTATGGCCTGCTGTCGCTTATCAACCAGCCGCAGGCGGGAAGCCACCGGCTGACCGACCAGATCAAGGGCCTGCGCCGGCAGATCGCCGGCGAGGTCGGCTTCGTCATGCCGGCGGTGCGCATCCAGGACAACCTGCAGCTTCCGCCCAACACCTACATCATCCGCGTGAAGGAGATCGAGGCCGGGCGCGGCGACATCCGGCCCAACATGCTGCTGGTGATGGACCCGCGCGGCGACGCCATGAGCCTGCCCGGCGAACAGACGGTGGAGCCGACCTTCGGCCTGCCCGCCATCTGGATCGAGCCCGGCTATCGCGAGGAGGCGCTGTTCAAGGGCTACACCGTGGTCGACCCGTCGACCGTGGTGACCACCCACCTGACCGAGCTGATCAAGGACAACATGCCGGAGCTGCTGTCCTTCACCGAAACGCAGAAGCTGCTGGACGAGACCGACAAGGAACACCAGAAGCTGATCGCCGATGTGGTGCCCAGCCAGATCACTGTGGGCGGATTGCAACGGGTGTTGCAGAATCTCCTTGCCGAACGGGTTTCGATCCGGGATCTTCCCACCATATTGGAAGGGGTATCCGAAGCGACCAGCCAGACCCGCAGCATCACCCAGATCACCGAGCATGTGCGGTCCCGCCTTGCCCGGCAGATTTGCGACGCGAACACGAACGAGATGGGCTTCATCCCGCTCGTCACCCTGTCGCCCGAATGGGAGCAGGGGTTCGCCGAATCGCTGGTGGGCGACGGCGACGACCGGCAGCTGACGATGGCCCCGTCCCGCCTGCAGCAGTTCATCACCTCCGTCCGTCAAACCTTCGAGCGACATGCCATGATGGGCGAGAGCCCCGTACTGCTGACCAGCCCGCTGATCCGGCCCTTCGTCCGCTCCATCGTCGAGCGGTTCCGGCCGGCGACCGTGGTCATGTCGCAGAACGAGATCCACCCGAAGGCCCGCATCAAGACCCTGGGGCAGATCTGATGGCGCGTGCCCGTCCCCACCCCTTATCTGACGGAAGGCGCTGCCGATGCGGCTGAAGTCCTTCCACGCCAAGACCATGTCCGACGCCATGCGGATGGTGCGCCAGTCGCTGGGCGACGACGCCATCATCGTCGCCACGCGCGAGGAGGAAGGCGGCGGTGTGCGCGTCACGGCGGCGGTGGAAGAGGACGACCTGCCGCCGGCTCAATCCTCCGGCAACGCACGCGGCGGCCGGGGCAAGGCGCCACCCAAGCCGGTCGAACCCGAGATCGACGTGGGCGAGGTGGTGGCCGACGCCCTGCAGCGCCATGGCGTGCCGGCCGCGCTGGCCGAACAGCTGATCGACGCGGCATCGGGGCTGGACACCGAGGACCCGCGGCTGGCGCTCGGCTCGGCGCTCGATTCCTTCTTCACCTTCAACCCGCTGCCCGACGGCCGGTCGCCGGTGAAGCCGCTGGCCCTCGTCGGGCCGCCGGGCTCCGGCAAGACCCTGGTCGCGGCCAAGCTGGCGGCGCGGGCGGTCTTCCGCAAATGCTCGGTCGGCGTCATCACCACCGACACGGTGCGGGCCGGCGGCGTCGACCAGCTGGCCGCCTTCACCCGGCTGATGAAGCTGAAGCTGGCGACGGTGGAGGACCCCGACGCGCTGGCCGGCGCCTTCGAGGTGCATCGCCGCACCGACCTCGTGCTGGTCGACACCGCCGGGCGCAACCCGTTCGACGCCGACGACATGCAGGACCTGCGCGCCCTGCTGTCCGCCGGCGACGTCGAGCCGGTTCTGGTGCTGCCGGCCGGGCTGGACGCGATGGAGGCCGCCGACATGGCCCTGGCCTTCAAGGCGGTCGGCGTGCGGCGCATGCTGGTCACCCGGCTGGACATCGCGCGTCGGCTGGGCAGCGTCCTGGCCATCGCCGCGCGCGCCCGGCTGTCCTTTTGCGACGCCAGCATCTCGTCCAAGGTGGCGGAGGGGCTGACGGCATTGAACCCGCTGGCACTTGCCCGCATGATGATCCCGGCCGAGGAGAAGGCCCCCGCCGTCAAGGAGCCGGCGCCGCGCCGCGCCGCCCGCACCGCGGAGTGGGACGAGGACGACGACGGGCAAGCGGATCATGAGCCGGACCATACGCCCGAGCGCAAGCCGAAGTTCGGGCGGGGCTATGAACCGGAAGAGGACGAGCCGGAGATGGAACCGGCACCACCACCGCCACCACCGCGCAGGGCCGCCGCCGCCAAGCCGACGAAACCCGCATCTGCAAAACCCGCAACCAAGGCTAAGGCCGCCAGTTCCCCCTCGTCGAGGACCCTGCCATGACCGATCCGGTGTTCCCGGCCGCCCTCAAGAACGTTCGCCCGCTGCGCGGCGCCAACGTCATCGCCGTGGCCAGCGGGAAGGGCGGCGTCGGCAAGACGTGGTTCTCCATCACGCTGAGCCACGCCCTGACCAAGGCGGGCATGAACACCCTGCTGTTCGACGGCGATCTGGGCCTTGCCAACGTCGACATCCAGCTGGGCTTCTCGCCCAAGAACGATCTGGGCGCCGTCATCAACGGCGAGGTGACGCTGGCCAAGGCGGCGCAGCGCTTCCCCGACACCGGATTCGACATCATCGCCGGCCGGTCGGGATCGGGCACGCTCGCACAGCTGCCGAGCCAGCGGCTGTCGTCCTTGCGCAACGATTTGCTGGAACTGGCGAAGAGCTATGACCGGGTGGTGATGGACATGGGCGCCGGCGTTGACCGCACGGTGCGCACCCTGTCCGGCCCGGCCGGCACCACGCTGGTGGTGACGACGGACGAACCGACCTCGCTGACCGACGCCTATGCCTTCATCAAGCTGACCCACGCCACCAACCCGTCCGCCGACCTGCGGATCGTGGTGAACATGGCGCAGAGCGTGAAGGACGGCGAACGCACCTACGGCACCATCCTGAAGGCCTGCCAGAACTTCCTGAAATACAAGCCGGCGCTGGCGGGCATCATCCGCCGCGACCTGAAGGTGCGCGACGCCATCCGCAACCAGACCCCGCTCCTGACCCGCTCGCCCTCCAGCGACGCGGCCCGCGACGTCGAGGCGATCGTGCAGCGGCTGCTCGCCAGCGCCAAGTAACGGCCGGGAGTAACGGCAAGAATGGGCGGGGCGATCCCATCGTCGGTCACGCCTGCCGCCGCCACCGCCGCGGCAGCCCCCGCCGCGCCCACCCCCGTTACGGCCGAGGCCACGGTCGTCCAGCTTCCCGAACGGCTGCCGGAGGTCACCCGCCCGGTGGTGCTGACCGGCACCGTCGCCGGCCAGACGCCGGAGGGGCTGACCCGCGTGCGCACGGCGGCGGGCGAACTGCTGCTCGACAGCACGGCGGAGCTGCCGCCGGACAAGCAGATCACGGTACAGATCACGCCGGGCAATACGGGTTCGCCCACCACCGCTTTGCCGGCCAAGCCGACGGCATTGATCCTGCTGCAATCCTTGGGGACTCCGGCCGCGCCGCAAACCGGCGGGACGGCGCCGACCCCGGCGGCCGGAAGCGGAGCGGCGCCCGCCGTCCTGCTGCCCACCCCGACAGCGGCGACGGTCCCGACCAACCTTCCGCCGCTTCTGCCGGGCACCGTCGTGCCGGCGCTGGTGCTGGCCGGCGGGTCGGGCGCCAAGCCATTGGCTCCCGCCGCGACGCCGTCGCAGGGCACGCCCGCCACGCCGGCTGCGGGCACTCCCGGCCCCGCGAAGCCCGAGGCTCCGGCTGGCGGAACGCCTGCCGCACCGATGACCGGTTCGCCGACGGCCGGTTCGCCGACACCCTCCCCGACGATGGGCGGCGGCAGCGCCACCTTCGGCACGCCGGTCCAGTTGGGCGGCGACGCTGCCCATCCCGGCGCCGAAACCCCGACGATGCCGAACCAGCCCGGCGAGACCGCCGGCAATGCCGAGCCGCCCGACCTGCCACGCGGTGCCACGGTGGCACTGAAGATCCTGACCGTCACCCCACCGCCGCAACAGCCGCGCCCGCCCGGCGATCCGGAGGCCGGCGGACGCAACGGGCAGGCCGGCAACCGACCGGGCCAGCAATCCGGCGGGCAGTCAACCCCACTGCCCCTGCCTTCGCCGGACGAAGCGGCGCTGCCACCCGACACGCCCATCCTGCGCGGCACGGTGGCCGGCAGCACGCCGCAGGGGCAGCCGATCCTGGCGACAAAGCAGGGCATGCTGGCGCTGAACGTCCCGGCCAGCCTGCCGCCGGGGGCCAAGGTGACGGCGGCGCTGGCCGATCTCGCCCAGGCGACCCAGGCGGCGGCCCCCACCCTGCCCGGCCCGCCGGGACCGCTGGACGGGCGCGACTGGCCGGCGATGCGGCAGCTGATGGCGACGCTGGCGGCGGCCGATCCGGCGCTCGCCAAGTCGATGCTGGCGACGATGCCGCAGCCGAACCGCAAGCTGACCGCCGCCATCGGCTTCTTCCTGGCGGCGATGCGCGGCGGCGACGCGGCGGGCTGGCTGGGCGACGACGCGGCCTCCGCCCTGGACAAGGCGGGGCGCCGCGACCTGCTGGAGCGGCTGGAAAAGGATTTCGACGGTTTGCGCCGCGAGGCGGCGGAGCCGCTGCCGGGCGACTGGCGCAGCTACACCATTCCGCTGATGGACGCCAACGGGCCGAAGCCGATCAAGCTGCATGTCCATCCGCTGAAGGAGGACGAGGAGGGCGGCGGCAAGGAACGGTCCAAGTCGGGCAGCCGCTTCGTCATCGATCTGGACCTCAGCCGCTTCGGGCCGATGCAGCTGGACGGTCTGGTGCGGCCCAACCATTTCGACCTGATCCTGCGCAGCCACGCCGCCCTGCCGCCGGATTTGCGGGTGGAGCTGATCCAGGTCTTCGCCGACAGCGTGCGGGCCGTCGGCTACAGCGGCGGCCTGTCCTTCCAGTCGGGGGCGCGCAGCTGGGTGAAGCTGACCCGCGCCGGGCAGGCCGGCCTGGGCGTGTCGGCATGAGGCGCGAGCGTCTGTCCACCCGCCCCTCCCCCGACGCCCGCCACGACTTCCTGGTGGAATTGCGTGGCGAGCCGCTGCCGGGGGTGCGTCTGACCCTGCGGTTGGTGCCGGATCTGCTGGTGCCCGATCCGGCGTCGGTCGTGACCTATCTGGCGGAGTTCGCCGGATACGCCGATGGTCTGGAGGCGCTGGCCGTCGCCATCCTGGACGACATCAACAACGAGCTGGTTCCGCGCTGGGTCGAGGTGGCGGTGGAGAGCGACACGCCCCTGCCCCACCGCGTGGTGATCGAGGACCGGCAGCCGGCCTGGGACAATCCGCGGCTGGTCGGGCGCCTGCGTCCGCTATGAGCGGGGCTCAGTCGTCCTCGTAAAGCCCCTGCGCGGCGGTGCGGTGGCAGGCCTCGCAGTTGCTCTTGGCGGCGACCGACTTGCGCGTCCAGATCGACGGCGCGAAATCATGCTTGCGGAGCCACCAGCGCTGTTCGGTGATGCGGATCAGCCGGCCGTCGCCGCTGCCGGCATTCTGCGTCAGATAGCTGCGGATGGCCGCTGCGGTGTCGGCCGGCAGGCTGGCATTCTCGCCGAAATGGTCCTGCAGGCCGTCCATGATACGGGTCCAGGACGCCGCCGGCAGCAGGCCCGGCTGATAGGCCATGTGGCATTCGCCGCATTCCTTCTGGGTGGCGGCATGGGTGACGGGCCGTACCCGTTCGAACTCGCTGGCAAAAGCCGCACCGGCTGTCACGGCGAGCATGGCGAGCGCGGCGATTCCCGTGAGCGGGCGGAGGCTGCGGGTGGGGGACATCGGCGGCTCGCTATTGGTTCGACAGGAAGGTGATGAAGTCGCCCTTTTCCTGCGCCGTGCAGGCGCGGCCGAGGACGTTGACGCAGTCGCGCTCGAATCGCTTCTCGACCTCGGCGGGATCGGTGAAGCGCTTGGGATTGGCCGACACCGCCATCGGCAGGATGTCGCGCCCGGTCTTGTAGTGGCGGCCGGTTCCGGCCGGGTCGCGGGTGTGGCAACTGGCGCAGCCGGGGGTGTCGGCAACCTTGCCGCCGGTATGCGGCCCGAGATAGAGCGCGCGCCCACGCTCCGCCGAGAAGCCGGCGAAGCCGGGGGTCTGCGCTTTCGCCTGCGCGGCATAGCCGTCGAGGATGCGGGCACGCTCCGGATCGCCGGAGGCCGCCAGGGCGACGCCGGCACCCAAGGACACTGCGGCGGCGAGGAGGAGGATCGGTTTGGTCGGTCTCATGGGATCACCCGGTTGGAAAGGTTGGACAGCCACGCGGTGCAGCGGGACGCGACGCCGGACGGAATCCGCTTCAGGCCGTGCAGCGCGAAGACCAGGGCGATGTGCGCCAGGATGAGGAAGAGGGATGCCTCGCCGATCTCCTTGTGCAGATGTTCGACCTTGACGAAGAAGTCGGCGACGGCACCGGTCGCCGCCGCGATCCCGACGCCGATCAGGAGTGCGGCGGCCATCCAGGCGGTCAGCGGGCTGCGCTCCGCCCTCGCCTTCGCATCGCCGGTGACCAGGCGGCGGAGCCATGCGGCGACCGCCGCCACGGAGGGTCGGGGGAGGCGCAGCGGGCTTCCCGCCGGGGCCAGCGCGCCGGCCGCCACGCGCAGGCCGATGGCGATGAGGACGGCATAGCCGGAAAAGACATGCATGCCGTAGGTGTCTTCGTCGCCGGTGAGATAGGCGACGATGAAGGCGCCCGAGACGATGGCGTGGAAGGCCAGCAGGGCGGTCATCTCGGCGGCGGAAGGTTTGCGGGCGGACATGATGTCTCCCTCTCCTGGGGCGGGTCAGTCGTCGTGGCCGGCGTCGTGGGTGAGGCCGCCGGTCAGCAGGGCGGCGATGCCGGCGGCGCCCTGCTGACCGGCGGCCCTGGCCTGATAGGCGGTGGCGAGGGCGCCGACGACGACCGCCGTCAGCAGGGTGTGAAGGATCATCTTCTTCAGCATGGCGCGGCTCCGGTCAGTCGTCGTCGCGGTCGCTGTCATGGCCGTGACGACTGCCCTCATGCTTGCCCATGGCGTCGCGGCCGAAGGCGGTGCCGTCCTGGCGGATGATCTGGCCGGCCTGGATCGCGCCCTGGCGGACGCCGCCGACGACGGTGATCTGGTCGCCGGTCTGGATGCCGTCGGGCAGGAAGCCGCGGCTGGCGACGTCGATGCGGTCGCTGCCGTCGGTCATGACGAACCAGTTCGCCGCGACCTTCTCGACTGTGCCGGTCACGGTGCCGCCGCCGGCCTTCACCACGTCGGCGATCGGCTGCGGGCTGGTCGGCTGGATGGCCGCGGCGCGGTGGTGGTCGCCGGCCAAAGCGGCGGTGGCGAGGGTGGCGGTGAGGAGGGTTGCGAGGGTAGCGGCTTTCAGCATGGCATCACCTGTGGTGCGGGGTTGAGCGTCGAAGCGCCCGATGGACCGCACACTGCGCCACGCTGGCTGAGCCGAGCCTGAACGGGCCGTTCATCCGCCGTTCAGGATGAAAAAATGCGGTGCCCCGGCATTCGGCTGCCGTTCGGGCGCCATTCAGCGGCGGTTCAGGGATGCGACGATATGCTGGTTCGATCGCGCGGCCCCGGTGCGCGATGCTGTCCCAGGCAGAGAGGTCGATCATGAGGACCGGTCCCGCATTGCTCCTTCTCCCCATCCTGCTGTTCGCGGCGGGAACGGGCGCCCATGCCGACGACGACCACGAGCGTGCCCGCAGCGCGCTGCGCGAGGGGCGCATCCTGCCGCTGGAGCGGATCGTCGAGAGCGCCAAACAGCAATTCGGCGGCGACGTGCTCGACGTCGATCTGGAGGATGAGGAGGACGGCTTCCGCTACGAGCTGAAGCTGATCGCGCCGGACGGCCGGATCCTGAAGCTGGACTATGACGCCGCCACGGGGGAACTGCTGCGGACAAGGGGCCGCCACCGGTCCCACGGCGACGGGAGGTGAAGCCATGCGCGTGCTGGTGGTGGAGGACACGCCGGAACTGGCCCGGCAGCTGAAGCAGCGGCTGGAGGGTGAAGGCTATGCCGTCGATACCGCCGGGGACGGCGAGGAAGGCCGCTTCCTGGGCGAAACCGAGCCCTATGACGCGGTGATCCTGGATCTGGGGCTGCCGAAGGTCGATGGGCTGACGGTGCTGCGGTCGTGGCGGCGGGCCGGCATGGCCGTTCCGGTGCTGATCCTGACCGCGCGCGATGCCTGGAACGAGAAGGTGCAGGGCATCGACGCCGGCGCCGACGATTATCTGGCGAAGCCCTTCAGCATGGAGGAACTGCTGGCCCGCGTGCGCGCGCTGATCCGCCGCGCCAAGGGCCACGCCACCGCCGAGATCGCCTGCGGCGGGGTCGTGCTCGACACCCGCAGCGGACGGGTCACGGTGGATGGAGAGCCGGTCGAGCTGACCGCCTTCGAATACCGTGTGCTGTCCTACCTGATGCACCGCAAGGGGCAGGTGGTGTCGCGCACCGAACTGATCGAGCATGTCTATGCCCAGGATTTCGACCGGGATTCCAACACCATCGAGGTCTTCGTCGGCCGTCTGCGCCGCAAGCTGGGGACCGACGTCATCAAGACGGTGCGCGGGCAGGGATACCGGGCGGACGAGCCGTAAGGACAAGGCATAGGAACTGGCGATGAGATGGACGGACTCGCTGCGCTTCCGGCTGCTGGCCGGCGCGGCCGTGTGGGTGGCGCTGGCGCTGATGCTGGCGGGCTGGATCATCGCCGACCTGTTCCAGACCCATGTCCGCCAGCGCTTCGAGGCGGAACTGACCAATCATCTGGAACAGCTGGCGGCGGTGCTGGAGATCGGCCCGGACGGCAGGCCGGCGCTGCGCCAGCCCTTGAGCGATCCGCGCTTCCGCCGGCCGCTGTCGGGACTCTACTGGCAAGTGGGGGAGAGCGGGGATGCGCCGCTGCGCTCGCGCTCGCTGTGGGACAGCGTGCTGAACCTGCCCGACGACCGGGTGGAGGACGGGTCGCTGCACCGGCACAGCGCGGCGGGACCAGCGAACCAGTCGCTGTTCGTGCTGGAGCGCTTCGTCCTGCTGCCCGAGCGGGCGGAGCCGATCCGCATCGCCGTGGCCGCCGACCGGGCCGAGTTGGCGGGCGTCACCCGCGCCTTCAACGCCACGCTGGCGCTGTCTTTGGCCGTGCTGGCCGCAGCGCTGATCGCCGCGGCGCTGATCCAAGTGCAGATCGGGTTGAAGCCGCTTTCCCGCCTGCGCGGCGCGCTGGCCGAGGTGCGGGCCGGGCGGAAGAAGCGCTTCGACGTGGCGATGCCGACGGAGATCCGGCCGCTGGTGGAGGATCTGAACGCGCTGCTGGCCCATGCGGAGGAAACCGTCGGGCGCGGGCGGCTGCAGGCCGGCAATCTGGCCCACGCGCTGAAAACCAACCTCGCCGTGCTGGCGAACGAAGCCGCCACGCTGGACGAGCGCAACGCGCGCGAGGTGGGGGCGGCGATGGTCCGGCAGGTGGAGTTGATGCGCCGGCATGTCGACCATCACATGGCCCGCGCCCGCGCCGCCGCCGCCCGTGGCGTGCCGGGCATCAGCACGCCGGTGCCGGACTGCGTCGCAGCGCTGGCACGGGTGATGCGCAAGCTGCATTCGGACAAGGGGCTGGACATTCGCGTCGATGCCGCCGACGGACTGCTGTTCGCCGGCGAGCGCGAGGATCTGGACGAGATGCTGGGCAACCTGCTGGACAACGCCTGCAAATGGGCGCGCGGCCGGGTCGAGGTGACGGGCCGCGTGGAGATGGGCCAAGCGGAGGCCGGCGGCATGCTGTCCGTCACGCTGGACGACGACGGCCCCGGCCTGCCCGACGACTGCCGCGAAGCGGCGCTGGAGCCGGGGGTGCGGCTGGACGAGAGCACGCCGGGGACGGGGCTCGGCCTTGCGGTCGTGCGGGATGTGGCGCGGCTTTATGGCGGCGACATCCAGCTCGGCGCATCGCCGCTGGGCGGGCTGCGGGCGACGCTGCGGTTGCCGGCGGCGGGGGCGTGACGGGGTCGTACGGCTTGGCCGGCCGTCACGCCGTCAGCCAGCGTGCGATGTCCTCCACCTTCGGCAGGCCGCCGGCATGGACGAGCTTGCCGTCCACCACCACGCCCGGCGTCGACAGCACGCCATAGCCGGCAATCGCGGCATAGTCGGTGATCTTGTCGATCCGGACCGGCACGCCGAGGCGTTCGGCCTCGGCCCGGACCATGTCCTCCGTCGTCTGGCACCGCTTGCAGCCGGGGCCGAGCACCTTCACGTCCTTCATCGCGTCCTCCACCGGTCAGGCGAACAAGAAGTTGAACAGGAAGCCAACGGCGAGGATGCCGAGCCCGACCACCCCGGCGAACAGGGCGATCAGGCGGACGGTCAGCACCTTGCGCAGGATGATCATCTCCGGCAGCGACAGGGCGATGACCGACATCATGAAGGCCAGCACCGTGCCGATGGCCGCACCCTTGCCGATCAGCGCCTCCACCACCGGAATGATGCCGGCGGCGTTCGAATACATCGGGATCCCGAGCAGGACGGCGGCGGGCACCGACCACCAGGCATCCCGTCCCATGATCGCCGCCAGCAGGTCCGCCGGGGCATAGCCGTGGATCAGGGCGCCGACGGCGATGCCGGCGACGATCCACGCCCAAACCCGGCCGACGATGTCGCGCACGGCCTCGATGCCCGCGCGGATGCGGTCGACGGGGGACGGCGTCTCCTCCGGCGGGGCCGCGCCGCCGCTGCGCACGGCCAGCACCCAGGGCTCCAGCCAGCCTTCCAGATGCAGCCGGCCGATCACCCAGCCGGCGACAATGGCGACCGCCAGCCCGAAGCCGAGATAGGCCAGCGCCACCCGCCAGCCCACCAGCGCGAACAGCAGGCCGAGCGCCACCTCGTTGATCATCGGCGCCGCGATCAGGAAGGAGAAGGTCACGCCCAGCGGCACGCCGGCCGACACGAAGCCGATGAACAGCGGCACCGCGGAGCAGGAGCAGAAGGGCGTCACGATCCCCAGCCCGGCGGCGGCGACGTTGCCGATGCCCTCGCGCCGGCCGGCGAGCAGCGCACGCGTCCGTTCCGGCGAGAAGAAGCTGCGGACGACGCCCATGGCGAAGACCACCAGCGTCAGCAGCATCAGCACCTTCGGCGTGTCGTAGACGAAGAAGCGGACGGACTCCGCGGACGCGCTGCCGGGAACCAGCGGCAGGCGCGAGACCACCCAGCCGGACAGGGGAACGAGCTGGCTGTAAAGCGCCACCCAGGCCGCCAGTGCCGCCAGGGTGGCCGCGAACCACAGGCCCGTGTTCGGGCGTCGCGGGTCCGCCGGCGATGCAATGGTCATGGCCGTCACCCGCCATAGTGCATGAGTGTATTCTAATGCCGGCACCGTGCCGTCGGCAATCGCCAGACGGTAGGGCATGTCGCCACATTCGGGCGCAGTGCTGCGCGGAGGACATCACGGCCATGCGCCGGCCGACACCGATCCGCCCAGGGAAACGAGCCGCCGCAGGACGTTGCGTTGCGTATTGGGCGCATTCCACATCCCAGGCAACGCCCGCTCCGGATCTGCGACAAGCTGGCGCGGTCGCCGCTCTATCAGATAGGCCTAATATCGTCGTGGGGGTGCTGATTTCCGACGGGAGGTTCCGATGAAACGCTTCCTCATTGCTGCGCTTTGCACCGGGCTGCTGGTTGGCGGCTCCGCTCTTGCCCAGACCGGGCCGGGTCCCGGCATGGGTCAGGGAATGGGCGGTCAGGGGATGGGCCAGGGCATGGGTCCGGGCAAAGGCATGGGCGGCACCGGTGCGATGCACCAGCAGATGTTCGACCAGCTCGATGCGGATAAGGACGGCGTCATCAGCCGGAAGGAGTTCGTCGATGCGCCGCGCGGCGGTCCCGGTTCGATGACCGATGTCGCCAAGTCGCGCCGCGGCACCCGGTTCGACCGGTTCGACAAGAACAAGGACGGCAAGCTGACGCCCGAGGAATGGGGCGCCTGGACGCCGGCCAAGACCAAGTGACACCTTCGGGTGTCATCCAGCCGGCGCCTGCCCGGCCGCCATTTCCACCCTTCCGGGAATGACGGCCGAGGGGCGTTGGCGTCTCTGGACCATGCACGGCTTCCCCCGGCCTGCGGCAAACTGTCCGGCGGGAGTTCGGGCTGCGGATGCGGTTTGCCTTCCGCGCTAATATATTAGTATAATACAGCCACGATCCATCCGGTGAGGCCCCATCATGACCGCCGACCCATTGGAGACGGCGCTGCTCCTGCGCGTGGTGATGGTTCTGGGGCTGCTGCTTCTCGGTTTTTACTAACCTCTTCCACAGGGATGCCTGGACCATGGCGACCGACCTCAAGCGTGAGAATTTCTCCGCCACCATCGACGGCAAGCCGGTGGATCTGTTCACCCTGCGCAACCGCCACGGCATGGTGGTGCGCATCACCAATTACGGCGCCAAGATCGAGCAGGTCCTGGTCCCCGACCGCGACGGCATGCTGGGCGACGTCGTCCAGGGCTATGACGGGATCGAGGGCGTGATGGGCGGGCAGGCGTCGATGGGGTCCTTCATCGGGCGCTATTGCGGGCGCATCCCTGACGGGCGCTTCACGCTGGACGGCGTCGCCCATCAGGCCGCGGTGAACAGCCCGCCCAACACCCTGCATGGCGGCCAGCGCGGGTCGCGCTTCCGCGTCTTCGACGCCCGGCAGTTGGACGAGGCCAGCCTGGAACTGACCTATGTCTTCCAGGATGGCGAGGAGGGCTTTCCCGGCACCCTGCCGC
Organism: Azospirillum oryzae; assembly: GCF_008364795.1. Classification (GTDB taxonomy): domain Bacteria; phylum Pseudomonadota; class Alphaproteobacteria; order Azospirillales; family Azospirillaceae; genus Azospirillum; species Azospirillum oryzae. Next base: position 96,665 of record NZ_VTTM01000005.1, read on the forward strand.
TGCGGTTGGTCTATACGGTCGGCGACGACAACGCCCTGACCATCGCCTGGACCGCGGTGGCGGCCGACAGGACCACCATCGCCAACTTCACCGACCATACCTTCTTCAACCTGTCGGGCGATCCGGGATCGTCGATCCTCGACCATGTCGCCACCGTTCATGCCGGCCGCTATCTGGCGCTCGGCGAGACCGCGGTGCCGACGGGGGAGATCGTGGACGTCACCGGCACCCCGCACGACTTCCGCACCCCGGCGGCGCTGGGCGCCCGCATCGACGCCGACGACCGCATGCTGGCGCTCGGCAAGGGCTATGACCTGCATTACGTGATCGACAAGCCGGCAAATGGCCCGGCGCCTGTCCTCCATGCCCGCTTCCTGCACCCGGCCAGCGGCCGGACACTGGAGGTGCTGTCCACCGAACCCGGCCTGCAGCTCTACACCGGCAATTTCCTGGAGGGCAAAGCCCCGCGGGACGTCGGCAAGGGCGGCACGCTCTATATAAAGCACAGCGCCTTCTGCGCCGAGCCGTCGAAATTCCCCAACGCCGTCAACATCCCCTCCTTCCCGTCGACGGTGCTGCGTCCCGGCCAATGGTCCGCCGGGTCCATCGTCTACCGGTTCGGGGTCGCCTGAGGCGGCGACACGCCGCCCGCCCCCATTCCTTTTCGGAGTCCCTACCGCCATGAACACCGCCAAGCCGATCCGCCGTTACCGGCAGACCAAAGTCGTCGCCACGCTGGGTCCGTCCTCCTCTTCTCCCGAAATGATCCGCCGCCTGTTCGAGGCCGGCGTCGACGTCTTCCGCCTGAATTTCAGCCACGGCAGCCACCAGGACCATGGCGAGCGGGTCCGCGCCATCCGCGCGCTGGAGGAGGAGACCGGCCGCCCCATCGCCATCATGGCCGACCTGCAGGGGCCGAAGCTGCGGCTGGGCCGCTTCGCCGACGGGCCGGTGACGCTGACCGCCGGCCAGCCCTTCTGCCTCGACCTGCTGGCGGAACCGGGTGACGCCCGCCGCGTCGGCATGCCTCATCCGGAGATCTTCGCCGCCCTGGTGCCGGACGCCGAACTGCTGCTGGACGACGGCAAGGTGCGGCTGCGGGTGACCGCCTGCGGCGCCGATTACGCCGAGACCATTGTGGTGTCGGGGACGAAGCTGTCGGACCGCAAGGGCGTCAACGTCCCCGGCGTGGTGCTGCCGCTGTCGCCGCTCACGCCCAAGGACCGCGCCGATCTGGACTTCGCGCTCGACCAGGGGGTGGACTGGGTGGCGCTGAGCTTCGTCCAGCGGCCGGAGGACGTGGCGGAGGCGCGCAAGCTGATCGCCGGCCGCGCCGCCCTGCTGTCGAAGCTGGAGAAGCCGCAGGCGATCCAGCATCTTGACCGCATCGTCGAGATGTCGGACGGCGTCATGGTGGCGCGCGGCGACCTGGGTGTCGAAATGCCGCCGGAAGACGTGCCGTCGATCCAGAAGCGCATCATCCGCGCCGCCCGTCTGGCCGGCAAGCCGGTGATCGTCGCCACCCAGATGCTGGAATCGATGATCTCCGCCCCCGCCCCGACGCGGGCCGAGGCGTCCGACGTCGCCACCGCAGTGTTCGACGGCGCCGATGCCGTCATGCTGTCGGCGGAAACCGCGTCCGGTGAATATCCGGTGGAAGCGGTGTCGATCATGGACCGCATCGCGCGGCGGGTGGAAGGCGACCCGCTGTACCGCGGGCTGATGGATGCCCAGCATGCCGATCCCGAACAGACGGAATCGGACGCCATCACCGCCGCCGCCCGGCAGGTCGCCCATACGGTGAAGGCGGCGGCCATCGCCACCTACACCACCAGCGGCTCCACCACGCTGCGGGCGGCGCGCGAGCGGCCGGAGGTGCCGATCCTCTGCCTGACCGAAAACGCCGCCATCGCGCGGCGGATGGTGCTGGCCTATGGCGTCCATGCGGTGCTGACGGAGGATGTGCAGAGCTTCTCCGACATGGTGCACAAGGCGGCCCGGCTGGCCTATGTCCACGGGCTGGCGGAGGAAGGGCAGCGGCTGGTCATCACCGCCGGCGTGCCCTTCGGCATGCCGGGATCGACCAACATCCTGCGCATCGCCTGGGTCGAGGCGCCGAGCAGCCCGAACCGTGAGCGCGAGGCGCGCGCCCGTCAGCCGATGGCCTTCGCCGACGCCTGAGTCGGGAGCCAAATCCGACCGGGGCAGTGCGGTTTTACGGCCGCTCTGCCCCACAGTTCGAATCGCACCTTTCGCAGACCGCCAAGCTTCCGATCCGAACAAAGGGCGGCTTGGCAAAGTACCAAACGCAAGACCGGTCGGCCTTGCGGCCTATCGACTTCTATGCTCTTGACACCGGTCAAATAAAGATAGCTTTTTAGCTAACTACCGGACGTTGCCGGGTGCCGGCCGGTGCCCGACCACCGCAGTCGGGGTTTTCCCCTTCTTGAAGCCGCCCGGTGGAGCGGGCAATCAGGAAGACCGGCGGTCGGGTGTTGCAGGAGAGCTGTTGGATGTCGATCGAACTGGCCGGGCTTTGTTTCACGTCGGCGTCCGGCCTGCCGTTCTCCCACGACCATTGGCTGGTGGCGCTGTCCTATGCCGTCGCCGCCTTCGCCTCCTACTCCGCGCTCGACATGGCGGAGCGGATGCACCGGACCACCGGCATCACCCGCATCATGTGGCAGGGCTGTGCCGCGGCGGCGCTGGGCGGCGGCATCTGGGCGATGCATTTCATCGCCATGCTGGCGCTGACCATCGACACGCCCATCACCTATGACCCGGTGATTACCCTGCTGTCGCTGGTGACGTCGGTCGCCTTCGTCGCCATCGGCTTCCGCATCATCCAGAGCCGCCGGTCGCCGGCCGCGATCGCGGCGGCCGGCAGTATCGTCGGGCTGGGGGTGGCGGCGATGCATTATCTCGGCATGGCGGCGATGGTGCTGCCGGCCCGCATCGCCTACCAGCCCGGACTGTGGAGCCTGTCGGTCGCCATCGCCGTGGCGGCGGCGACCGCGGGGCTGTGGCTGTCCACCCGCGTCCACCACCGTCTGCGCGACCGCGTGCTGGCCGCCGTGGTGATGGCGGTCGCCGTCGGCGGCATGCATTACACCGGCATGGCCGCCCTGGTGGTGCAGGTCGACCCCATGCTGATGCCGGCGGACGGCGCACTGGGAGACGGGGCGCTGGGAGACGGGGTGTCCAGCGGGCCGCTGGCCGCCGCCGTGGCGATCGGCACGTTCGGCCTGCTGCTGCTGGCGCTGGTTTCCACCGCCGCCGACCGCCGGATCTCCGCCGCCGCCGCGCACGAGGCCGCCGCCCTGCGCATCGCCAACATGGAATTGCAGGCCGCCCGCCTGCAGCTGGAGGCGACCCAGCGCGAGATCATCCGCCGCCTGTGCAGCGCCGGGGAGTTCCGCGACAACGAGACCGGCCAGCACGTGGCGCGCATGGCGCAGATCGCCCATCTTCTGGCCCTGTCGGCCGGCTGCGCGCCCGGTTTCGCCGAACAGCTGCTGGAGGCGGCGCCGCTGCACGACATCGGCAAGATCGGCATCCCCGATCATGTGCTGTTGAAGCCCGGCCGGCTCGACGCCCCGGAATGGAAGACCATGCGCCAGCATGCGGTCATCGGGCAGCGGCTGCTCGGCGGCAGCGGATTGCCCCTGCTGGACCTGGCCGCCGAGATCGCCGGCACCCACCACGAGAAATGGGACGGCACCGGTTATCCCGCCGGCCTGCGTGGCACCGACATTCCGCTGTCCGGCCGCATCGTCGCCATCGCCGACGTGTTCGACGCCCTGCTGTCCGCCCGCCCCTACAAGGAGCCCTGGCCGCTGGAGGCCGTCGTCGCCCACATGCGCGAACAGGCCGGCCGCCATTTCGATCCGGAACTGGTAGAGGTCTTCCTTGCCCGGCTCGACGACATGCTGGAGATCCGCGGACGCTTCGTCGACGAGGGGGCCGCACCGCAGCTTTTGTCACAGTCGGACGCCGCCGAGTGAGTATCGGGGTTTTCCCCAATGCAGTCCCTTGGAAAAAGCGGATACTGGCTGCCGATGTTCTTGAAATGGTTCAAAATTTCCGCGACCGGATTGGCAGGAACCACCATCCGTCATTAACTTTTTCTTCGGCGATACAGGAATAAGCGTGTGATCCGGCCCTTTTCACGCCGATCATCGCCATCCTTATCGATCCGGGACAATGCACCAGACCCTGACCGCCGAGTTCGACTGGCTCCCGGACCGCAAGCCCGCGCGGATCGACGCTCTGTACGACGCGATCCCGGTGGGGATTGCGTTCCTCGACCGCCAACTCCGCTGCGTGCGGATGAACCGGCGCATGGGGGCGCTGGCGGGACTTCCCGCGACCGCCGCGACGGGACTTCCATTCACCGACGTCTGGCCGGAGGCGGAGGACGCGCTGCTCGCCGCCGCACCGCTCGCCCTGGCCGGCACGGTGGTGGAGGACATCGCGCTGACCGGACCCCTCACCGGTCCGGAGCGGGCGCTGGTCGCCAGCCTGCATCCTCACCGCGACGACGGGGACGGGGCTGGGGACCGGGCCGGGGACGGGGACGGCGCCGCCCTGCTCTGCATCGTGGAGGACCGGACCGCGTTGCGGCGATGCGAGGCCGAGCTGCGCCACTTCAAGGAATTGCGCCGCCAGACGTTGGAACTGAGCGACCTGTTTCCATGGTACAGCACCCCCGACGGCATTCCGCGCACCACCCGGCGCTGGCGCGAGCGCACCGGCCTCAGCGCGGCCGACGTCGCGACGCCGCAGCGCTGGGTCGCCGCGCTCCACCCCGACGACCGCGCGCCCTTCGAGGCCGCCTGGACCCGCAGCCTGACCAACGGTACCGCGCTGGAGATCGACCTGCGCCTGCGCGTCGCCGGGGACGGAGCGCCGGGCAGCCAACATCGTTGGTTCCGCCGCCGCGCCGCCGCCCAGCGCGACGCGGATGGACGCATCGTACAGTGGCACGGCACCGACGAGGACATCCACGAACGCCGGATTGCCGAAGACGCCCTGCGCGAAAGCGAGTCCTTCGCCCGCCAGATCCTGGACAACAGCCCGGAATGCGTGAAGGTGCTGGACATGGAGGGGCGGCTGACCTTCATGAACATCCCCGGCGTCCAGCTGATGGAGCTGGACAGCTTCGACTGCCTGAAAAACCAGCATTGGGAGGCCTTTTGGCCGGAGGAGCGCCGGCCGCAGCTGCGCGCGTCGATCGACATCGCGAAGCGGGGCGGGACCGGCCGTTTCCTCGGCTTCTGTCCCACGGCCAAGGGCACGCCGAAATGGTGGGACAATCTGGTCTGTCCCCTGCCCGGCCCGGACGGACGGCCGCAGCGGCTGCTCGCCATCTCCCGCGATGTCACCAACACCCAACTCGCCCGGCAGGCGCTGGAGGAGACCACCGCGCTCTTGTCCGGCGTGCTGGAAAGCACCACCGACAGCGTGGTGTTCGTCGACCGCGACTGGCGCATCACCTACCGCAACCCGGCCGCCGCCACCATCCATGAGGGCCGCGGCATCCGGTTGGGCGACTCCTTCTTCGACGTCTTCCCGCAGCAGACCGAGAGCCGCAGCCTGTTCCGCAAGGCGATGGCCGACCAGACCCCCGTCGTCTTCGAGGAATTCGTCGCGGCTCTCGGCCAATGGACGGAAATCCACGCCTTCCCGACCGCGGAGGGGCTGTCCGTCTTCTTCCGCAATGTCACCGAACGCCGACGGGTGGAGGAGGAGCGGCGCGCCGCCCAGGAGAGGATCGCCCACCTTGCCCGGCTGGATTCGCTGACCGGCCTGTCCAACCGGCTCTATTTCCAGGAGCGGCTGGAACAGGCGCTGCGCGAGGCGCCCGACGAGGGCGTGATGGCGGTCCATTACATCGACCTCGACCAGTTCAAGGCCGTCAACGACACACTGGGCCACCATGCCGGCGACGCGCTGCTGCGGCAGGTCGCCGACCGGCTGCGCGGCTGCATCGGTGCCGCCGATCTGGTTTCCCGCTTCGGTGGCGACGAGTTCGCCGTCCTGCAGCCCAACCTGTGGGGACCGGCGGAGGCGGAGGACCTCGCCCGCTGCATCATCTCGGCGCTGGCCGAGCCGATCGAGATCGACGGCGCCCAGGTGCGGACCGGCACCAGCATCGGCATCGCCCTGTCCCGCCGCGACGGCGTCGAGGCCGATGCGCTGCTGAAGGCGGCCGACATCGCGCTCTACCGCGCCAAGGCCGACGGCCGCAACACCCACCGCTTCTTCGCGCCCGAGATGGCGGAGCGGCTGAAATCCTTCCACGACCTGAAGCTGGGCCTGCACGAGGCGCTGCGGCAGGGTGAGTTCGAGCTGCATTACCAGCCGCTGGTCTGCACCGGCGAGTCCGGCATCCGCGGGTTCGAGGCGCTGATCCGCTGGCGCCGCCCCGGCCGCGGCCTGATCCGCCCGGCCGACTTCATCCCCGTCGCGGAGGAAACCGGGCTGATCGGCCCGATCGGCGAGTGGGCCCTGCGCGAGGCCTGCCGCGAGGCGGCACGCTGGCCCGACGGCATCGGGATCAGCGTCAACGTGTCCTCCGTCCAATTCCGCGACAAGGGGTTGGTGGAGTCGGTGCGCCGGGCGCTGGCCGACACCGAGCTGGCGCCGGGGCGGCTGGAGTTGGAAATCACCGAATCCGTTCTGCTGCAGGACGACGACGCCAATCTCGGCACCCTGCGCGAGCTGCGGGCGCTGGGCGCGCGGATCGTCATGGACGATTTCGGCACCGGCTATTCGGCGCTGGGCTATCTCTGCCGCTTCCGCTTCGACAAGGTGAAGATCGACCGCAGTTTCGTCGCCAACCTGCCGCGCTGCGACGGCTCCACCGCCGTGGTGCAGGCGGTGGCCGGGATGGGCCGCAACCTGGGCATCGTCATCACCGCCGAGGGCGTGGAGGAGCAATCCCAGCTCGACGCCGTCCGCCGGCTGGGCTGCCACGAGGCGCAGGGCTATCTGTTCTCGCGCCCGGTCCCGGCGGCGGAGGTGCCGGCGCTGATCGCGCGGCTGAGGGAGAGCGGCTGAAGCGTTGAGGAATCCGGCCGGAACGCAACGCCTTCCGGTGACGGCTGTTCTGGTACGGGAACGCATCCTGCCAGGACACCGACCCGGAGGACAAAATGGCCAAGACCACCACCGATCACGACGAGATCCGCCGCTGGGCCGAAAGCCACGGCGGCAAGTCGGCCGTCGTCCGCAGCACCCATGACGAGGCGCATGGCAACGGCAAGAAAAGCCGCAAGACCGGCGTCGGCCTGCTGCGCCTGATGTTCCCCAAGGCCCGCCAGTCCGACCATGGCGAGTTGGAGGAAATCGACTGGAACGAGTTCTTCCAGCAGTTCGAGGACTCCAAACTCGCGCTGCTCTACGAGGAGGATTCCAACTTCAACAAGCTGATCGGCCGCGACACCGCCGAGAAGCGGGAGCATGGCGACCACAAGGCGGCACGCCATTGACCGATACGCGATTGGCCGGCCGGCCCGTCGCCCGCCCTTATCGGAGACGCCGCCTTTGCATGATGATTCGCCGAATGTGCATCACCCAGCTGGATCGTTCATAGGCGTATTGGAACGACTGCCTGGACAGCCGGCAACAGAGAAAACCGTGATTTTCACGGAATACAAACGAAAAGGGCCTAGCCGCTGAAACGGCTAAGCCCTTGAATTCGTGGCGGACCCGACGAGATTCGAACTCATGACCTCTGCCTTCGGAGGGCAGCGCTCTATCCAGCTGAGCTACGGGTCCATCGCTGGTGGAGGCGCAACATAGCCCAAGGTTTGCGGGGACGCAAACACTAAAATCGCTGTTTTTTCGACGGCTTGCAGAGGCCGCTCCCACCCCCATGACCGTGCCTTCGGAGGGCAGCGGTCCCGCCGCAAGGCCGGATGGAAACGTTTCCATTCTTCACGAAACCGTTTTCACGGCGTCACGCGATTGAAACACGCCGCCGCCACTCTGCACCCGCACCGGATCGACGGATGCGGGAACAGGGATGATGGGCGGCAGATGGATGGCGGGATGACGGACAGGCGCGCCATGGACCGGGTGGCGGTGGACCGCGTGGCGACGATCCGCGACGTGGCGGCGCGGGCCGGGGTGTCCATCGCCACCGTGTCGCGCGTCCTCAACGGCAGCGGCAACGCCACGCCGGAAACCATGGCGAAGGTGCGCGCCGCCGCCTCCGACCTGTCCTTCCGTCCCAGCACCATCGGGCGCAGCCTGAAGGCGGCGCGCACGCGCACCGTCGGCGTGCTGGTGCCGTCGCTGACCAATCCCGTCTTCGCCGAAAGCGTCGCCGGCATCCAGGATGCGGCGGCGGAGGCCGGATACAGCGTGCTGATCGCCTCCACCGACTATGACCCGGCCCGCGAATCGCGCGCCATCGAAGGGCTGCTGTCCAACCGGGTCGAGGGGCTGGTGCTGACCGTCGCCGACGCCGACCGCAGCGGGTCGCTCGACACGCTGGACGAGGTACGGCTGCCCTATGTGCTGGCCTACAACCAGCCGGAACGGGCGCCACGCGCCCATGTGTCGGTCGACAATGTCGCCGCCTCCCGCGCGGTGGTGGAGCGGATGGCGGCACTCGGGCACCGGCGCATCGGCATGATCGTCGGGCGCTTCCGCCAGTCCGACCGCTCGCGCCGGCGCCATGCCGGCTGGCTGGCGGCGCTGGCCGACGCCGGATTGCAACCGGGGCCGGTGGTCGAGGTCGACTTCAACGAACTGCGCCTGGCCCACCGGCTGGCCCCCCTTCTGGAAGGGCCGGAGCGGCCGACCGCGCTGTTCGCCTCCAACGACATGCTGGCGCTCGCCACCATCCGGGCGCTGCGCGACCTCGGCCTGAGAGTGCCCGACGACGTGTCGGTCTGCGGATTCGACGGGATCGAGGTCGGCCGGCTGATGGCGCCCAGCCTCGCCACCCTGGTGCAGCCGGCCCGCGCCATGGGCGCCACCGCCTTTGAATGTCTGCGCACCGGCTTTTCCGGCGAACTGCAAGGCCGCGCCGTGATGCTGCCCTTCACCCTGCGTCCGGGCGAATCGCTCGGCGCCGCGCCATCCAAATCGACCTGAGCCCAAATCGACCTGAGCCCAAATCGAGATAAGCGCTTCCCGAACGGAGACACACGCAATCATGTTCAAGCCGTTCCTGCTCGGCGCCGCCGCTCTGGCCGCCGCCCTCACCGCCACGGTCGCTCCCGCCATGGCGGCGGAGCAGACCGCCATCTGCTACAACTGCCCGCCGGAATGGGCCGACTGGGCGTCGCAGCTGAAGGCGATCAAGGCCGATCTTGGCATCGCCGTGCCGTTCGACAACAAGAACTCCGGCCAGTCGCTCGCCGCCATGCTGGCGGAAAAGGACAAGCCGGTGGCCGACGTCGTCTATCTCGGCGGGCCGGTCGGCATCCAGGCCAAGGCGGCCGGCGTCGTCACCCCATTCAAGCCGGCGGCCTGGGCCGAGATCCCCGACGGGATGAAGGACGCCGACGGCAACTGGTTCGCCATCCACAGCGGCACGCTGGGCTTCTTCGTCAACACCGAGGCGCTGGGCGGCAAGCCGGTGCCGCAGAGCTGGGCCGACCTGCTGAAGCCCGATTATTCTGGCATGGTCGGCTATCTCGACCCGACCAGCGCCGCCGTCGGCTATGTCGGCGCGGTGGCGGTCAACCAGGCGCTGGGCGGCGATTACGGCAGCTTCGACAAGGCCATCGGCTGGTTCAAGGATCTGCAGAAGAACCAGCCGATCGTGCCGAAGCAGACCTCCTACGCCCGCGTGCTGTCCGGCGAGATTCCGATCCTGATCGATTACGACTTCAACGCCTACCGCGCCAAATACACCGACAAGGCGCCGGTCGCCTTCGTCATCCCGCAGGAAGGCACGGTGTCGGTCCCCTATGTGATGGCGCTGGTCAAGAACGGCCCGAACCCGGAGAACGGCAAGAAGGTTCTGGACTACGTCCTGTCGGACAAGGGCCAGACGCTGTGGGCCAACGCCTTCATGCGCCCGGTGCGGGCCGAGGCGATGTCGCCCGAGACCGCCGCCAAGTTCCTGCCGGCCGCCGACTATGCCCGCGCCAAGCCGGTGGACATGGTGCGCATGGCCGAGGCGCAGAAGGGCTTCATGGACCGCTATCAGGCGGAGGTGAAGTGAGCGCCTGCCTGCAGGAGGCCCCCCTCCCCCACCGGCCGGCGGCGCGTCCGCCGGCCGGGCCGGGGTGGGTGGGTGAGCCGCTGCGGCTGGCGGCCCTGCTGGCGCCGGCGGCGGCGGTGTTCGCGGCCTTCTTCCTGCTGCCGCTGGTCCGCCTGATCCTGATCGGCGCCGGCGGGGCGGAGGGATGGTCCGCCTATCTGACCACGCTGGTCGATCCCGGCCATCTCGACAGCCTGATCTCCACGCTGGCTCTGTCGGCGGGGGTGACGTTGGTGACGCTGGCGGTGTCCACCATCGCCGGGCTGTTCCTGGTGCGGCACCACTTTCCCGGCCATGCCGTGCTGGTGGCGCTGCTGACCTTTCCGCTGGCCTTTCCCGGCGTGGTGATCGGTTTCATGGTCATCATGCTGGCCGGACGGCAAGGGCTGATCGGCACCATCACCCAGGCGCTGACCGGGGGGAAGCTGGTGTTCGCCTATTCCATGGCCGGGCTGTTCCTCGGCTACGTCTATTTCTCGATCCCGCGCGTGATTTTGACGGTGATGGCGGCGGCGGAGAAGCTGGATCCCCGGTTGGAGGAAGCGGCGCGCTCGCTGGGGGCGGCCCCCTGGCGCGTGGTGGCCGATGTGATCCTGCCGGCGCTGAAACCGGCGCTGATCTCGGCCGGCGCGCTGTGCTTCGCGACCTCGATGGGCGCGTTCGGCACCGCCTTCACGCTTGCCACCCGGATCAATGTCCTGCCGATGACGATCTATACCGAATTCACGCTCCAGGCGAACATCGCAGCGGCGGCGGCGCTCAGCGTCCTGCTCGGCCTCATCACCTGGGCGGCGCTGGCGGTGGCGCGCAGCGTCGCCGGCACGTCGGTTGCGGCGGCGGGGTGACGGCGATGCACAGTCTTTCGAACCGCCGGGGCTTGGGCTTCTGGCTGCAACTGGGCTTCACCCTGCTGGTCTGCGCCCTGCTGACCGTGCCGATGGTGATGTCGATGCTGGCCGGGCTGACCGCCAACTATTTCGTGGGATTGAAAAGCGGCCTGACCCTGCGCTGGGTCGATGAGGTGCTGCGGGTCTATTCCGGCACCATCCTCTTGTCCCTGCAGATCGCCTTCGCCTGTCTGGCCTGCACGCTGGTCCTGGGCGTTCCGGCGGCCTATGCGCTGGCGCGCCGCCCCGGCCGCTTCGCCCGGCTGGTGGAGGAGATGCTGATGATGCCGGTCGCCATCCCCGGCCTCGCCACCGCGCTGGCGCTGATCGTCACCTATGGCGGCGTCGGGGATCTGCGCAGCAGTTGGCTGTTCATCCTGATCGGCCATGTGCTGTTCACCCTGCCCTTCATGGTCCGCGCCGTGCTGGCGGTGATGGGCGCCATCGACCTGACGACGCTGGAGGAAGGGGCGGCCAGCCTGGGAGCGAGTTTCCTCCGCCGCTTCTTCACCGTGGTGCTGCCCAACTGCCGCTCCGGCATCCTGGCAGGGTCGCTGATGGTGTTGACCCTGTCGGTCGGCGAGTTCAACCTGACCTGGCTGCTGCACACGCCGCTGACCAAGACGCTGCCGGTCGGGCTGGCCGACAGCTATGCCTCGCTGCGGATCGAGATCGGCAGCGCCTACACCCTCGTCTTCTTCCTGATGATCGTGCCGAGCCTGATCCTGCTGCAGGGTCTGGCGAAGCGCGGCCGTCCGTCCGTTTGAAAGCGCGATCCATGCCCGACAGCTTCCACCTCGACGCCGTGCCGATCCGCCTGGAACGCTGCGGCAAGACCTTCGCCGGCAGCGCCCGCGCGCTGGAGCCGCTGGACCTGACCATCCGCGGCGGCGAGACCATCGTCTTCCTGGGCCCAAGCGGCTGCGGCAAGACCACCACCCTGCGCATCATCGCCGGGCTGGAAAGCCCCGATCCCGGCGGCCGCGTGCTGTTCGGCGAGGAGGACGTCACCGCGCTTCCCATCGAGCGGCGCAACGTCGGCATGGTGTTCCAGAGCTACGCCCTGTTCCCCAACATGACGGTGGCGGAGAATGTCGCCTACGGCCTGAAGGTGCGCAAGCTGCCCCGGCCCGAGCGTACCCGCCGGGTCGAGGAGATGCTGGACCTGATGCATCTCGGCGAGTTCGCCGGGCGGCGGATCGACCAGCTGTCGGGCGGCCAGCGGCAGCGGGTGGCGCTGGCCCGCGCGCTGGTGGTGAAGCCGCGCGTGCTGCTGCTGGACGAGCCGCTGACGGCGCTCGACGCCAAGCTGCGCGACAGTCTGCGGCTGGAGATCGACCGGCTGCTGCGCGGGCTGGGCATCACCGCCGTCTATGTCACCCACGACCAGGGCGAGGCGATGGCGCTGGGCGACCGCATCGTCGTGATGGCCAAGGGGCGGGTGGCGCAGGTGGGGACGCCGCGCGAGATCTATTATCAGCCGGCCGACGGCTTCGTCGCCGATTTCATCGGCACGATGAACCGGCTGGGCGGTTCGGCGCGCGGCGGAACGCTGTCCATCGGGACGGCGTCACTGCCCTGGAGCGGGCCGGAGGGAGCGGTGGAGCTGCTGATCCGGCCGGAGGATCTGGCGCTGGCCGGCGAGGCCGACGGGCATCTCGGCGGCACCGTCGCCGCTGCCGTGTTCCTGGGCGACCGCACCCGGCTGGTGGTTGAGCCGGCGGACGGGCCGGCGCTGACGGTGGATGCCGCCGGGCGGAGCGAACTGGGGCGCGGCGACCGGGTGTGGCTGCGCGTCGATCCGGCGAGGGTGCTTGCGGTGCCGTGAGTTCCTTATGAGGCGGAGTTAGACCCCCACCTAGCCTCCCCCGCTGGGCGGGGGAGGAGCTGCCGCCACCCTTCCGCATAAGCACATACCCCCTCCCCCGCCCAGCGGGGGAGGGTTGGGGTGGGGGTCTAACGCCCCCAAGAATCAATCACTCAAGGCCCACCCATGATCATCGCCCAGATCACCGACACCCACATCAAGCCGCATGGCCGCCTCGCCTACCGCCGCGTCGACACCGCGCCCTTCCTGGAGCGCGCGATCGCCGCCCTTCTGGCGCTCGCCCCCCGCCCCGACGTGATCCTCGCCACCGGCGACCTCGTCGATGCCGGCCATGCGGAGGAGTATGAGCGCCTGCTCGACCTGCTGCGCCCGCTCGACATCCCGCTGTTCGCCGTGCCCGGCAATCATGACGAACGCACCGGACTTGCCGAAGCCTTCCCGGACCTCAAGGCCCGCGTCGGCGACAGCCGCTTCTTCCAGTACACGGTGGAGGACTGGCCGGTCCGCCTGATCGCCATGGACACGGTGCTGCCCGGCTCCGGCGCGGGAGAGGTCTGCGCGGAACGGCTTGGCTGGCTCGACGCGCGGCTGGCGGAGCAGCCGGAGCGGCCGACCATCGTCTTCCAGCACCATCCGCCCTTCGCCACCGGCATCGGCCATATGGACCGGCTCGGCCTGCACGGCGCCGACGCGATGGCCGCGGTGATCCGCCGCCATCGCCAAGTGGAGCGGGTGCTGTGCGGCCATCTGCACCGGCCGATCCAGGTGCGCTGGGCCGGCACCATAGCCTCCACCGCGCCGTCGACCGCGCATCAGGTGGCGCTCGACCTGCGCGACGATGCGCCGTCGGCCTTCGTGATGGAGCCGCCGGGCTATCAGATCCACATGTGGCGCGCCGACACCGGCGTGGTCAGCCACACCGCGGTGATCGGCGACTACGACGGGCCCTATCCCTTCTTCAAGGACGGAAAGCTGATCGACTGACAGGGCTCATCCGACCGGCCGTCACATGCCTGTCACGGGCTTGGCGTAAGACACACCTCACCGCCGATCCAACGGAGACGACAGAGATGAAGGCGTTTCTCGCCACCCTCGCCACGGTGCTGACGCTTGCCATCGGCCATACTGCCCAGGCCGACGGCGCCACCGGCAAGCTGGTGCTCTACACCTCGCAGCTGGAGCCGGACGCCCGCCAGACGGTGGAGGCCTTCAAGGCGAAGAACCCCGGCGTCGAGGTGGAGTGGATCCGCAACGGCACCACCGAGCTGATGAACAAGCTGCGCGCCGAGTTCACCGCCGGGGCGCCGCAGCCCGACCTGCTGCTGATCGCCGACGCGGTGACGATGGAATCGCTGAAGGCGGAGAAGCGGCTGCAGCCCTACCAGGGTGCGCCGGTAGCCGGCTACCGCCCCGGCACGCATGACCCGCAAGGCTATTGGTTCGGCACCAAGCTGATCACCACCGGCATCGTCTACAACACCGCCGCGCCGATGAAGCCGACCTCCTGGCAGGACCTGCTGAAGCCGGAGGCCAAAGGCACGACGGTGATGCCCAGCCCGCTCTATTCCGGCGCCGCGGCCATCCACATGGCGTCGATCAAGGCGCAGCCGTCGCTCGGCATGGCCTATTACGAGGCGTTGCAGCGCAACGGCGTCACGGCGGCCAAGGGCAACGGCGGCATCCTGAAGGACGTGGCCGGCGGGGCGAAGCTCTACGGCATGGTCGTCGATTACCTGCCGATCCGCGAGCAACTGAAGGGAGCGCCCGTCGCCTTCGTCTTCCCCAAGGAGGGCGTCAGCGCGGTCAGCGAGCCGGTGGCGATCCTCAGCACGGCGAAGAACCCGGCGGCCGCGAAGGCCTTCATCGACTTCCTGCTGAGCCGCGAGGGGCAGGAGCTTGCCTCCGCACAGGGGTTCCTGCCGGCGCTGCCGGGGGTGAAGCCGCCGGCGGGCTTCCCCGACCCGGCCGGCATCTCCCTGCTGCCCTATGACCCCGCCAAGGCGCTGGCCGAGGACGACGCCAACAAGCGCGCCTTCGCCGACCTGTTCGGCGGGTGAGTGGGTTGGTGCGGACCGCGAAGGATCCCCTCTCCCCCCCGGGGAGAGGGTTAGGGTGAGGGGGGCGCGTTGCAGGGATCTTCAAGAATTGCGCACCCCAGTCCCTCGGTGAACATCCACGCCATGCATCCCCCTCACCCCGACCCTCTCCCCGGGGGGGAGAGGGAGATCGCCCCGGGTGGTTGGAGGGTGGGGAAAGGCGTTTTCTCCGTCCTCCCCGGCTGGCCGCTCCTCGTCGGCCTGCTCGTGCTTCTGCCCGTCCTGCGCCTGTTGTGGGAGGCCGGGGACGCCGCCGTGCTGGCCCGCGTGCTCGACTCTCCCGCGACATGGCGGGCCACGACCAACAGCATCGCCGTCGCCGCCGGCGCCACGCTGGCCGCGGCGCTGATCGGCGGGCCGTTCGCGCTGCTGATCGGGCTGACGAACCTGCGCGCCCGCACGGCGATGACCTTCGCCCTGATCCTGCCGCTGATGATCCCGCCGCAGATCGTGGCGATGGCCTGGACCTATCTCGCCGGCTCCGGCAGTCCGATCCTGAAGCCGCTGGGCCTCGCCCCGCCGGTCGGCACGGCCAACCCGGTGCAGTCGGCGGCGGGCATGGTGCTGGTGATGGGGATCGAACATGCGCCGCTGGTCTTCCTCCCCCTGCGCGCGGCGTTGCGGGCCATCCCCGGCGACGTGCTGGAGGCGGCGCGGGCGTCGGGGGCCGGGCCTTGGCGGGCGGTGCGCGGCGTGGTGCTGCCGCTCTGCCTGCCGGGGCTGGTCGCGGGATTGGCGATGGCCTTCGTCGCGGCGCTGGGGAATTTCGGGGTTCCGGCGTTGCTCGGCGTGCCGGCCGGCATTCCGATGCTGCCGACGCTGATCTACCGGCGGCTGGCAGGCTTCGGGCCGTCGGCCCTGCCGGAGGTGGCGGTGCTGGCGGCGCTGATCGGCATCGTCGCCTGCCTGGGCATCGCCACCCAGACCATCCTGCAGGCGCGCATCGCCAGCCGTCTGCCCGGCGGCGCCCGGCCGCTGGCGCCGCTGCCGCTCGGCTCCGCCCGCTTGGCGGTGGAGGGGCTTGCCTGGGGCGTGCTGGCGCTGATGGTCGCGGCGCCGCTGACGGCGCTGCTGGCGACCAGCCTGGTCAGCGTCTATGGCCTGCCGATCAGCTTGAGCACGCTGACGCTGGCCCATTACCGCGAGGTGCTGGCACTCGATCAGGTGGGCCGCGCCTTCGCCAATTCGCTGATTTTGTCGGGATCGGCGGCGGCGCTGCTCGCCCTGCTGGCGGTGCCGTTGGCCCATGCGATGGCGCTGAGCGGAGGGACCGGACGGATCGCGCGGGCGGTCGGCGTGCTGGTGGAGTTGCCGCATGCCGTGCCGGGGGTGGTGCTGGGCATCGGCTGCATCCTGCTGTTCCTGAAGCCGCTGCCGGGGCTGGGCGTCAGCCTCTACGGCACGCTGTGGATCATCCTGGCGGCCTATCTGGTCCGCTTCCTGCCGCTGGCGTTGCGGCCGGTGCAGGCGGCCTGTGCCGCGCTGGACCCGACCGTGGAGGAGGCCGCCCGCGCGCTGGGCGCCGGGCCGCTGCGGCGGCTGGTGACGGTGGTGGCGCCACTGGTCGCGCCGGCGGCGGCGGCCGGCGGGCTGCTGGTCTTCCTGACCGCCTTCAACGAACTGACCGTCTCCATCCTGCTGTGGTCGCAGGGGCGGGAAACGCTGGGCGTCGTGGTCTATGCGCTGGAGGAGGGCGGCAGCCCGACGCTGGGTGCCGCCCTTGGCGTCATCGCCATCCTGGTGGTGCTGGCCGCGATGCTCGCCGCCGGCAGGTTCGGCCGCCGCCTGCCGCCCGGCGTGGTGCCCTGGCGGAGTTAGGTTCGGTCAGGCCGACAGCCCCGCCGCCTTGCGCACCGCCTCCAGCACGCTCAGCACGTCGCGCGCCTGTTCGGCGGTCACCGGCGGCGGAGCGCCGTCGAGGATGGACGCCGCCACGCCGCGATAGAAGGCGGGGTAGTCGCCGGGGATGGTCTCCAACCGCCGCTCCGTCCCGTCGGCCTGGACCAGCAGGGCGAAATTCTCCGGATCGTCCTGGCCCCAGCCGGCTTCGGTCGGCAGGCGGCCGGCGCGCAGGGCCGCCTCCTGCCCGTCCATGCCATGCTTGAGGAAGCTGCCGCCGTCGCCATGTAGCTGGAAGCGCGGACCCGGCCGGCAGACCACCGTGCCGCAATGCAGGATCGCCCGCATGTGCCCATAGCCGAGAACGATGTGGAACCAGTCGTCGACCTGCGCGTCCGGCCGCTGGGCGCCGACATCGGCGAGGATGCGGTCGGGCATGCCGAACAGGGTCAGCGCCTGGTCGATCAGATGGGCGCCGAGATCGAACAGCACGCCGGAGCCTGCCAGCGTCTGCTCGCGCCAGCCCTGCTTGATCTGCGGCCGGAAGCGGTCGAAATGCGCCTCGTAGTGATAGGGGCGGCCGATCTCGCCCTTGTCCAGGCAGGCGCGCAGGGTCAGGAAGTCGTTGTCCCAGCGCCGGTTGTGGAAGACGGTCAGCAGCCGCCCCTGCCGCTTGGCGAGGTCGATCAACTCGCCGGCCTCCGCCGCAGTGGTCGCCATCGGCTTGTCGATCACAACATGCTTGCCGGCCAACAGTGCCTCGCGGGCCAGGGGGGCGTGGCTGGTGTTGGGGGTGGCGATCACCACGAGGTCGATGGCCGGGTCGGCGATCACCGCCTCGGCCGTGGTCGCTTGCGCCCCCGGCGCGGCCCGGCGGATGTCGTCGATGCGCGAACTGGCGACCGCCGTCAGGCGCAGGCGCGGTTCGCTCTGGATCAGCGGCGCGTGGAACACCGACCCGGCAAGGCCGAAGCCCAGCAGGCCGACCGACAGGCTCTTCATCGTCTCAAAACCCTTCGCAATATGTTGCCCGACAGAAGCTGTGTCTCAAGGCGCCCAGCAGACCATGGTGTCGGCCCCGCCCCGGCGCAACAGGGCGCGCACCGGCATCGCGTCTTCCGGACCGGCGGCGCGGGCCTGTTCCAGCACCGCGCGCTTGGCGCCGCCGGTGATCAGCACGACGATGCGCCGGCTGTCGAGCAGGCGCGGCAGGGTCAGCGTCATGCGCGGATGCGGCGCGGTGGGGGAGCGCATCGCCCGGCAGGGTGCAGGCCCCTCCCAGGCGGCGGCAAGCCCCGGCGCATCGGGGAACAGCGAGGCGACATGCCCATCCTCGCCCATGCCGGTCACCATCAGGTCGAACGGTCCATCGAGGGCGCGCAACGCCTCGGTGCAGGCGGCTTCCCCCTCCTCCGGCGTGGCGGCGCCGGTGTAAAGCGGGATGAAGCGGATGGCGGGAGCGGCGGCGAGCAGCGTGGCGCGCAAGGTGGCGGCGTTGCTCTCCGGGCTGTCGGGCGGCAGCCAGCGGTCGTCCACCAGCGTCGCCGTCACCCGGCCCCAATCGACGGTGCGCCGGCCGAGCGCCGTCAGGAAGGGGCTCGGCGTCCGCCCGCCCGGCAGCGCCATGGTGGCCCGCCCGCGCGCCGCGATGGCGGCGTTCAGCAGGGCTGCCGTCTCGTCGGCCAGGGTTTCGGCGAGGTCCTGGGCATCGCGGAAGACACGAAGGCGCGCGGTCATGATTGAAGCTCCCCGATAAGTCTTGTTCGTTGGCGCAGACCATAATCCGCCTGCCCCGCATGTGCGCGCGCATCTGTGTAACGGTTGCGTAACAACGCCGCCCCCGGGAAAGCGCCGCGTTACCAAATTGTCCGCCCCGCGCATCATCGGCAGCGTACAGTGACCGCCAAGCGAACGACCGCCGGACGAACGTCCTTTTTGCGGCGGTCCAACAGCAACGCGTCACGGGAGGGAACCGACATGCGCGACCTGCATCCGTGTGCGAAGCCGGCCCGAAAGCCGGTGAGGCTCGCACCATGACCATGCAGACCCCATCCTACCGGCCGGCAGCCGGGGAAGACGCCGGCGCCGCTTCCGGCAGCGCCGCTCCGCCGCGGACGACCGGGCTGCGCGCCATGGCGCAGCGGCATCTGTCGAAGCTGGTGGTCGCCCCGTCCTTCGCGGCGATCCTGCTGTTCGTCTACGGCTTCATCGCCTGGACGGTCTATATCAGCTTCACCAATTCCAGGATGCTGCCGTCCTACGAACTGGTCGGCGCCGACGCCTTCGCCAAGCTGTGGCGGATCGAGCGCTGGTACGTCGCCATCGAGAATCTGCTGATCTTCGGCGGGCTGTTCATCGGCATCAGCCTGATCATCGGCATCCTGCTGGCGGTTCTGCTCGACCAGCGCATCCGCGGCGAAGGGGCGTTGCGCACCATCTATCTCTATCCGATGGCGCTCAGCTTCATCGTCACCGGCACCGCCTGGAAATGGATCCTGAACCCGTCCATCGGCATCCAGCAGTTCGTGCGCGACCTGGGCTTCCCCGGCTTCACCTTCGACTGGATCGTCCAGCAGGACACCGCCGTCTACACGCTGGTGATCGCCGCGGTCTGGCAAAGTTCCGGCTTCGTGATGGCGCTGTTCCTGGCGGCGCTGCGCGGCGTCGATCAGGAGATCATCAAGGCGGCCTATCTCGACGGCGCCAGCCTGCCGCGCATCTATTGGGGCATCGTCCTGCCGTCGATCCGGCCGGTGTTCATGAGCGCCTTCGTCATCCTCGCCCACCTCGCGGTCAAGAGCTACGACCTCGTGGTGGCGCTGACCGGCGGCGGTCCCGGCTATGCCTCCGACCTGCCGGCGACCTTCATGTACGAGATGACCTTCCGCCGCAACCAGATCGCCATCGGATCGGCCAGCGCGCTGATGATGCTGGCGACCGTGGTGGCGATCATCGTGCCCTACCTCTATTCCGAACTGAAGGGAGGCAAGCGTGTCTAGCCTGACCTCCGCCCTGCCGCCGGCGCAGGGCACCGGCGCCCGCGTCGCCCGCTGGGGCCTGTACCTGATCCTCCTGCTGTTCGCGGCCTATTACCTGCTGCCGCTGCTGCTGATGATCACCACCTCCTTCAAGAGCCCGGAGGAAATCCGCACAGGATCGCTGCTGTCGCTGCCGCGCGATTTCAGCCTGGACGCCTGGAGCTATGCCTGGAACCGCGCCTGCATCGGCGCCGATTGCCGCGGCATGGCGCCCTATTTCCTGAATTCCATCGTCATCGTCGTGCCGGCGGTCGTCATCTCCACCATCTTCGGGGCGCTGAACGGCTATGCCCTGACCAAGTGGCGGTTCCGCGGCGCCAACATCGTGTTCGGCATGATCCTGTTCGGCAGCTTCCTGCCGTCGCAAGTGATCCTGCTGCCGATGGCGCAGACCTTGGGCGCGCTGGGGCTGGCCGGCAGCGCCGGCGGGCTGATCCTGGTGCATGTGGTGTACGGCCTTGCCTTCACCACTCTGTTCTTCCGCAATTACTACGTCAGCATCCCCGACGATCTGGTGAAGGCCGCGACCATCGACGGCGCCGGCTTCTTCCAGATCTTCACCAAGATCATGCTGCCGCTGTCGCTGCCGATCCTGGTGGTGACGATCATCTGGCAGTTCACCCAGATCTGGAACGACTTCCTGTTCGGGGCGTCCTTCGCGGCAGGCGGCGCGCAGCCGGTGACGGTCGCGCTGAACAACCTCGTCAATACCACCACCGGCGTGAAGCAGTACAACGTTGACATGGCGGCGGCGATGATCGCCGGCCTGCCCACCCTCGTCGTCTATGTGCTCGCCGGGAAATACTTCATCCGCGGTCTGACCGCCGGCTCCGTCAAGGGGTGATCTTCCGATGGCGACTCTCAGCATCAACAACGTCCGCAAGCAGTATGGCAGCGTCGAGGTCCTGAAGGGCATCGACCTGGACCTGACGGACGGCGAATTCCTCGTCCTGCTCGGCCCCTCCGGCTGCGGGAAATCCACCCTGCTCAACATGATCGCCGGTCTGGAGACGATCAGTGCCGGCGAGATCCGCATCGACCAGCGCGTCGTCAACGAGGTCCATCCCAAGGACCGCGACATCGCCATGGTGTTCCAGTCCTACGCGCTCTACCCCAACATGACGGTGGCGCGGAACATCGGCTTCTCGCTGGAGATGCGCGGGCAGGCCAAGGCGGAGCGCGAGGGCGCCATCCGCCGCGTCGCCCGGCTGCTGCAGATCGAGCATCTGCTGGACCGCAAGCCGGCGCAGCTGTCGGGCGGCCAGCGCCAGCGCGTCGCCATGGGCCGCGCCCTGGTCCGCGACCCCAAGGTGTTCCTGTTCGACGAGCCGTTGTCCAACCTTGACGCCAAGCTGCGCGTCGACATGCGCACCGAGATCAAGAAGCTGCACCAGCGGCTCGGCACCACCGTGGTCTATGTCACCCACGACCAGATCGAGGCGATGACGCTGGCCAGCCGCATCGCCATCATGAAGGAGGGCGTCGTCCAGCAGTTCGCCCCGCCGCAGGAGGTCTATGAGCGGCCGGCCAACATGTACGTGGCGAGTTTCATCGGCTCCCCCACCATGAACTTCGTGCGCGGCACGCTGTCGGCCGAGGGCGACCGGCTGGGCGTCAGCGTCGGGCGCGAGCGCAGCGGCTTCCTGCCGCTGTTCCAGGCGCCGGAGCAGGCCGGACACTGGCTGGGCCAGGAGGTGATCCTGGGCATCCGGCCGGAAGCCATCACCTGCTACGATCCCGCCATTGCAGCCGGCAACCCGGCGCTGGTAAAGGTGGCCTGCGGCGTCAATGTGCTGGAGCCGACCGGCGCCGACACCATCACCTATGTCGAGCTGAACGGCCACGAGGTGGTCGCCCGCATCAAGCCGAGCGACCGGGTGGCAGAGGGCGCGACCGCCGACTTCATGATCGACATGGCGAGAGCCAACCTGTTCGACCCGAAGACCGAACAGCGGATCTGAACGGCGATAAATCCCCTCTCCCGCCCCGGGAGAGGGCTTTTTTCCCCGACCAGCGTGATTTCCAGCGTCGTTGACGGTTAACAGGCCGGCCCATTTCGCCCGCAAGGCGGAGGGGCCGGCCGCGGGCTGCCGTCGGCCAGGACCCGTTCCGATTTGGGGAATGCGCTGATGAACTTCACCATCAATGGGCAAAGCGTCGAGGTCGAGGCGGACATCCGCAGCTCGCTGCTCGACCTCCTCCGCAACAGTCTGGGATTCACCGGGACCAAGAAAGGCTGCGATCAGGGTGCCTGCGGCGCCTGCACCGTGCTGGTCGACGGCGAACGCATCAACTCCTGTCTGGCGCTCGCGGTCCAGTACCAGGGCCGCAGCATCACCACCGTCGAAGGGCTGGGCAGCGACGGCGCCCTGCATCCGTTGCAGCAGGCCTTCGTCGAGCATGACGGCTTCCAGTGCGGATATTGCACGCCTGGACAGCTCTGTTCCGCCATCGGCATGGCGCGCGAGATCGAGCGCAACGTCCCGAGTGTCGTCACCGCCGACCTTACGGCGGCGAGCGTCACCGTCGACGAGACGGAACTGCGCGAACGCATGAGCGGCAATCTCTGCCGCTGCGGCGCCTACAACGGAATCATCGAGGCCATCTCCGAAACGCTGGCCGAGACTTCAGCTTCCCAGACGCCGGCCTCATCCCACGAGAGGGCACGGGCATGAACCCCTTCACCTATGAACGGGCGTCCGACGCGTCGGCCGCCATCGAGTTGGCCAAGGGCAACGCCGCGGCGCGCTATCTCGGCGGCGGCACCAATCTGGTCGATCTGATGCGCGAGACGGTCGAGCGGCCGGATATGCTGGTCGACGTCACCGGCCTGCCGCGCGGGATCGAGCCGCGCGCCGATGGCGGACTGCTGATCGGGGCGGCGGCGACCAACACCGCGCTCGCCGCCGATAGCCATGTGCGCAGGCATTACCCGCTCCTCGCCCGCGCCATCCTCGCCGGGGCCAGCGCCCAAATCCGCAATATGGCGACGGTCGGCGGCAACATCCTGCAACGCACGCGCTGCCGCTACTTCTACGACAATGCTGCGGCCTGCAACAAACGGCAGCCGGGGGCCGGCTGCGACGCCCGCGACGGCTTCAACCGCTATCACGCCATCCTCGGTGCGTCGCCGGCCTGCGTCGCCACCCACCCGTCCGACATGTGCGTGGCGCTGGCCGCGCTCGACGCCACGGTGCATCTGGACGGTCCCACGGGACCGCGCAGCATCGCGCTTGCCGAGCTGCACCGCCTGCCGGGCGACCGGCCGGACATCGAGACGGAGCTGAAGCCGGGCGAGCTGATCACCGCCGTCGAACTCCCGCCCCTGCCCTTCGCCCGCCGCTCGACCTACCGCAAGGTGCGCGACCGCGCGAGCTACGCCTTCGCGCTGGTCTCGGTCGCCGCCGCCCTCGACATCGACGACGGCGGCGTGGTGCGTAACGTGCGGCTGGCGCTGGGCGGCGTCGCCCACAAGCCGTGGCGGGCCTCGGCGGCCGAAGCTGCGCTGAAGGGCCGGCCGGCCAATGCGGAGAGCTTCCGCGCCGCCGCGGAGGCGGAGCTGGCCGCCGCGACCGGGCTTCGCGACAACGCCTTCAAGATCGAGCTGGCGAAACGGACGATCGTCGCCGTCCTCGGCGAGCTGACGGGAGACGACGCATGAGCATGCAATCCGAGTCCGCAAACACCCGGCCCGGCCGCTGGCAGCCGGCGGTCACGCAGGATCCGATGCTCCACAAACATGGGGCACTGGGGCAGCCGGTCTCGCGCATCGACGGGCCGCTGAAGGTTCAGGGCAAGGCCCGCTTCGCCGCCGAGTTTCCCTATGACGGCCTCTGCTACGCGGCACTCGCCTTCAGCACCATCGCGCGCGGGCGGATCACGGCGCTCGACACCACGGCGGCGGAGGCGGCCCCCGGCGTCGTGCTGGTCATGACCCACCGCAATGCTCCCCGCATGAAGGCGCCGTCGCTGATGATGTCGTCGCCGACCGCCGCCGGGGCGAGCGACCTGCCGGTCATGCAGGATGACGAGATTCACTGGAACGGCCAGCCCATCGCCGTCGTCCTCGCCGAGACGCAGGAACAGGCCGACCATGCCGCCTCGCTGGTGAGGGCCGACTATGCGCCGTTGCCGGCCGTGACGTCCTTCGACGAGGCGAAGAAGTCGCCGCGCCAGTTGGACAACCTCCTGGGCCAGCCCCCAGTGGTCGAAATCGGCGATGCCGAGGCCGCCCTGAAAGCCGCCGCGGTGCAGGTGGACCAGATCTACCGGACGCCGCGCCACAACCACAATGCCATCGAGCTGCATGCGGCGACCGTCGCCTGGACCGGTGACGAGCTGAGGGTGCATGACGCCAGCCAGCTTCTCGACCTGACGGCGGGGCAGCTGGCCGACATCTTCGGCCTGGAGTCCGACAAGGTCCGCGTCTCCTCACCCTTCGTCGGCGGCGGCTTCGGCGGCAAATGCCTGTGGGACCACCAGATCCTCGCCTGCGCGGCGGCCAGGCTCGCCGGCCGGCCGGTGCGCATCATGCTGTCGCGCGAAGGGGTGTTCCGCATCGTCGGCGGCCGGACGCTGACGGAGCAAAGGGTGGCGCTCGGCGCCAGTGCCGACGGCAATCTCGATGCGCTGATCCACACCGGAATCGCGGCGATGACCACGCACAACTCCTGTCCGGAACAGTTCACCTTTCCCGCCCGCCACCTCTATGCCGCCAAGTCCATCCGGCTGGCCCAGGAGGTCGCCGACATGGACATGCTGGCGAATACCTTCATGCGGGCGCCCGGCGAATCCGTCGGCACCTTCGCACTGGAATGCGCGATCGACGAGCTTGCCGACAAGCTCGGCCTCGACCCCATCGAGCTGCGCCGGCGCATCGAGCCGGAGACGGATCCGACCAGCGGCAAGCCCTTCTCCTCCCGCCACCTGATCGACGCCTATGAAAAAGGCGCGGAACGGTTCGGCTGGGACCGCCGCAGCCCGACGCCGCGCCAGCGGCGGGACGGCGAATGGCTGATCGGCATGGGATGCGCGACGGCCACCTATCCCTACCACCGCTTCCCCGGCGGTGCGGCGCGGATCAGGCTGACGGCCGGCGGACAGGTCACCGTCTCGACCGCGGTGCACGACATGGGCATGGGCACGGCGACGGCGCAGGCCCAGCACATCGCCGCCCGGCTCGGCGTTCCGCTCAATCAGGTCAGCTTCGAGTATGGCGACACGACCCTGCCGCGCGGGGTGATCGCCGGCGGCTCGACCCAGACGGCCTCGATCGGCGGCGCCGTCATCGCCGCGACGGAGGTCTTCGTCGAGGAACTGCTGAAGCTCGCCGGCAACGACTCGCCACTGGCCGGCCTGTCGCTCGCCGAGGTCGAGACGCGGGACGGCGGCATCGGCCACCGCGACGATGCCGCGCGCTTCGAAAGTTACGAATCGATCCTGCGTCGGTCGGGACGCGACGAACTGGTCTGCGAGGCCGACGCCCCGCCGCCGGCGGAGATGGAGGCCTTCTCGATGCACTCCTACGGCGCGCAGTTCTGCGAGGTCCGGGTGAGCGAGATCACCGGCGAGGTCCGCGTCTCGCGCTTCCTCGGCTCCTTCGATGCCGGCCGCATCCTCAACGCCAAGACGGCGACCAGCCAGTTCAAGGGCGGCATCATCATGGGGATCGGACTGGCCCTGACCGAGGAAACCAACTTCGACCCGCGCAGCGGCCGCATCGTCAACGCCTCGCTGGCCGACTATCACGTGCCGGTGCAGATGGACGTTCCCGCCATCGAGATCCTCTACACCGACATCCCCGACCCGCAGGCGCCGATGGGTGCCCGCGGCATCGGCGAGATCGGCATCACCGGGGTCGGCGCCGCCGTCGCCAACGCCGTCTACAACGCCACCGGCAAGCGCATCCGCGATTTGCCAATCACGCTCGACAAGCTGATGTGACGCTTGGCCGGGGGCGATCTGTGAATTGAATTCACAAGTGATATGGCGGGAGAAGCGGTTTCCAGACCGCCCTTCCCGCCATATGTCTGCATGCAACCGATCTGACGCGCTACCGCGCGGATCAGCAAAGAGAGAACAGGATGCAGACCGTGAAGGCGAATGGTGCCGAAATCCCCGCGCTGGGCTTCGGCGTGTTCCGCATGTCGGACGAGGAGGTCGAGCGGGTGGTTCCGGCCGCACTCGAAGCCGGCTTCCGCCATTTCGACACCGCGCAGATCTACCGCAACGAGGCGGCGCTCGGCCGCGCCCTGCAAGCCGCAGGCGCCCGCCGCGACGATCTGTTCCTGACCACAAAGGTCTGGGTCGACAAGTACAGCCCCGACCTCTTTGCCGCCTCGGTCGATGAGAGCCTGGAGAAACTGAAGGTCGAGAAGGTGGATCTGCTGCTGCTGCACTGGCCGGCCGATCAGGTCGCCATCGGCGACCAGATCGAGATGCTGAACGCCGTCCAGGCCGCCGGCAAGACCCGCTTCATCGGCGTCAGCAACCAGAACATCGCCCAGCTGCGGGAATCGGTGCAGCGCAGCCAAGCCCCCATCGTCACCAACCAGATCGAGGTCCACCCCTATCTCGACCAGAGCGCGATGGCCGCGGCGGCCAGGGAACTGGGCGTGGCGATCACCGCCTATTACGCCATGGCCGACGGCAAGGTGCCGCGCGATCCGGAGTTGCAGCGGATCGGCGCCAAGTACGGCAAGACGGCGGCGCAGGTGACGCTGCGCTGGCTGATCCAGCTGGGGCACATCGTGCTGTCGAAAACCGCCAAGCCGGAACGCGTGCCGGAGAACTTCGCGGTGTTCGACTTCGCGCTGGACGACGGCGACATGGCGGCGATTGCGAAGCTGGCGCGGCCCGATGGGCGGATCGTGAGCCCGGCGGGGCTGGCGCCGGTTTGGGACAAGTAAGCGAACGCTCGCCTCACAACATCCGCGGCAACGTCACCCTGACGCGCAGCCCGCCGCTGGCACGGTTGCTCAACTCGATGCGGCCCTGGTGCGCTTCGACGATCGACTTCACGATGGACAGGCCCAGCCCGCTGCCGCCGGTCTTGCGGTTGCGGGAGCCTTCCAGCCGGACGAAGGGCTTGAAGACATTGGCGATCTCCGCCTCCGGGATGCCGGGACCCTCGTCGCAGACATCGACCACGATCTCGGCGGCGTCGGCATCGACGGAGACGGTTGCGCGCTCGCCGTATTTAATGGCGTTGTCGATCAGGTTGGCGAAGGCGCGGCGCAGGCTGGACGGGCGACCGGCGAGGCGGAGCTGACGCGCCTGCTCGAACCGGTCGCTGCGCTCCACCCCGCCGCCGAAGATGGTGCGGACGGCGGCGAACTGCAGTGGCGGCGGCTCGTGGTAGGTCACGGGGGAGCCGGTGTCGGCGTAATCGTCGCACAGGCTCTGCAACAGGCTGGCGAAGGCGACCACCTCGACCTCCTCGCGCAGCACGTCGTCGCCGAGGAACTCCAGCGTCGCGGTGACCATCGCCGCCATCTCGTCGATGTCGGCCATCATCTTGGCGCGCAGCGCATCGTCATCGACATATTCGGCACGCAGCCGCAGCCGCGTCGCCGGGGTGCGCAGATCGTGGCTGATCGCCGCCAGCAGATGGGTGCGCCCCTCCATCAGGTCGCGCAGCGCGTTGCGCGCCTGGTTGAAGGCACGGGCGAGCGAGGCGACCTCCTCCGGCCCGTCCTCCGGCAGGGGGCGGGGGTGCAGGCGGTCGTGCGGGCGGGTCGCCTGCTCCGCCAGGGATTCCAGCGGGCGGACCAGCCGGCCCGGAAGCCAGAGCAGCACCGCCAGCGCCAGACCGAAAGCGGCCAGACCGGCCAGCACCATCTCGAACGGCGTGGTCCGCGGCCGCCAGAAGCGCGGGCTGGCGAATTCCAGCCAGCCGCCGCCGGCAAGCTGGACATAGACGCGGGCGTCGCGCAGCTGGGCCGCCGTGTCCTCCGCCACCAGGGACAAGGATTCCGCCAGCGTCTGGGCACGGGCAGGCTGGAGCGGCAGCAGGGCGCGCTGTGCGGCGACGAACACCGGGCGCGGCGCGTCGATAACGCCATCCAGCACCCAGCCGGCGGGAACGGCCGGGGTGCCGGGCGCCTGCCAGGACACCGACAGGTCGGGCAATCCGGTCAGCGCCAGCGCCGGCCCGGCGGCGACCCCGTCCAGCACCGCGCGGTCGGCCGCCTCCACCGCCGCCGCCATCGCCGGTCCCAGCCGGTGGGCGGTCAGCAGCTCCCGCGCGCGGTCGTCGACCAGCCGCATGCCGACCAGCGCCCCGCCATGGGTCAGGGCCAGAAGCGCCACCATCGCCGCCAGGATGCGGTGACGCAGCCGGGCGGGGCGCAGGCGGGCCGGCAACAGACGCTCAAGTGCCACGGCCGGTCCCGGAGCTGGTCCCGGAAGAGGCGGACTCGCCCTGGTCCACCACCGTCGCGGTGAACTGGTAGCCGATGCCGCGCACCGTCTTGATCAGCGCCGAGCCGCCCGGCCCTTCCTCCAGCTTGCGGCGCAGGCGGCTGATCTGGATGTCGATGCTGCGGTCGAAGGGAATCGAGGTGTCGCCGCGGTGCTTCTCCAGCAGTTCGGTACGCTCCACCACCTGCGGCGCGCGTTCCAGCAGCGTGCCGAGCAGGGCATATTCGCCCTGGCTGAGATGCACCACCACCCGGTCGGGCGTGCGCAGCTCACGCCGCCCCTGGTCGAGCGACCAACCGGCGAAGCCCAGCACGCGCGGTCGTTCGCGCACCGGCTCCGGACCGCCGCAGCGGCGCAGGATGGCGCGGATGCGGGCCAGCAGTTCGCGGGCGCTGAAGGGCTTCACCAGATAATCGTCGGCGCCGACCTCCAGCCCAACGATGCGGTCGACCTCGCTGCCCATGGCGGTCAGCATGATGACCGGGGTCTCCGACTTGGCACGTAGCGAGCGGCACAGGCTGGTCCCGTCCTCCCCCGGCAGCATCACGTCCAGCACGATGAGATCGACTGGCCATTGCGCCAGCACCCGCGCCATCTCGCGCCCATCGCCGGCAGTGGAGACGCGGAATCCGCTCTTCACCAGGAAATCATGCAGCATGTCCCGGATCTCGGGATCATCGTCCACGACCAGGAGATGGCGCGCGCGCTCCATGGTGTCCCTTCCCTATTCCGTATGGCGCATTCTTCTTTGTTGGCGCCGAGTGTAGCCTCCCCGGCCGGTCCGGGTACAGTGCGCCGCCGGGGCCGGTTTGTAACGGTTGCGTAACAGCAGCGGCACCGTGAAAAGGCGTTGTTACCAAATAATCCGGGCGCCGAATTGCCTGCGGGATAGAGTTCCTCCAGCGGCCAAAGGGCCAGCCGGAAGACCGAATGAAGAAGGGAACAGGGGGAAATGTCCAAGATGCCGTCTCTCAGCACATCCATCCTCGGCATGACCGCGATCGCGACCGTGATGGCCGGCGCCCTGCTGGCCGCTCCGGCCCGGGCCGAGCCGAAGGTGGAGGTGCTGCATTACTGGACCTCCGGCGGCGAATCGAAGGCGGCGGGCGCGCTGCGCCAGGACTTCGAAACGGCGGGCGGCAAGTGGATCGACGCGCCGGTGGCGGGCGGCGGCGGCGACGCGGCCAGTACCGTCCTGCGCTCCCGCGTGCTGGCCGGCGACCCGCCCAACGCGGTGCAGCTGAAGGGCCCGAACATCAAGGAATGGGCGGCGCAGGGCAAGCTGGCGACACTGGACGACGTCGCCAAGGCGGAGAACTGGGACGCCGTCCTGCCGCCGCAGATCCGCGACGTGGTGACCTACAAGGGCCATTACTACGCGGTTCCCGTGAACATCCACCGCGTCAACTGGATGTGGGTCAACCCGCAGGCGATGAAGAAGGCCGGCGTCGAGATCCCCAAGACCTGGGACGAGTTCAACGCCGCCGCCGAGAAGCTGAAGGCCGCCGGCATCATCCCGCTCGCCCATGGCGGCCAGCCCTGGCAGGAGGGCGCGCTGTTCGAGGATGTCGTCCTCGGCCTCGGCGGTCCCGACTTCTACCGCAAGGCTCTGGTGGAACTGGACGAGAAGTCGCTGACCAGCGACACGATGGTCAAGGTGTTCGACCAGATGCGCAAGCTGCGCGGCTATGTCGACGACGGCTTCCCCGGCCGCGAATGGAACCTCGCCGCCGGTCTGCTGATGAACGGGCAGGCCGCCATGCAGATCATGGGCGATTGGGAAAAGGGCGAGCTGACCGCCGCCGGCAAGGTGCCGGGCAAGGATTTCGTCTGCGCCCATGTGCCGGGCAAGTCGGGCTACATCGTCAATTCCGACAGCTTCGTCATGTTCAGCTCGTCCGACCCCGACCGCGCCGCCGGTCAGAAGCTGCTGGCCAAGCTGATCCTGGGCAAGAAGTTCCAGGAGACCTTCAACGTGCTGAAGGGATCGATCCCCGCCCGCCAGGACATGGCGCGCGACAGTTTCGACGAATGCGCGGTGAAGTCGATGGATGATCTGAAGGCCGCCATCGACAGCAACAGCGCCGTGCCCTCGATGGCCCACGAGATGGCGGTGCCCGGTGCCGTCCGCGGTGCCTTCCTGGACGTCGTCACCGCCCACTTCAACTCCACCATGTCCTCGCAGGATGCGGTGAAACGTCTGGCCGAGGCGGTCGATCTGGCGAAGTAAGTCTCTATTTCTCTTTGGTGTCGTCTCTCCTTCTCTGGTGTTGCGCGTGACCTTGAAGCCCCCCTTCCACCATGGGAGAGGGGCTTTCTTCTTTCGCCCCGCGAATTACGGGAGCACCGCGGTTCCGGCGGAGCGACAGGATGGCGCCGGGCAGCCGAAAGTTCGTCGCAGCAACCCGGCAGGCAATCCGGCTATCCCGAATGGGATTTGGATGGGTCCGACATGCCGGACATTTGCCGCCGACCTGCGGACCGCTTCCCCCGATCGCGCGGAAGCGAATGAAGCCGGCGCGCACGCAAGGCGAATGACCGCCGTCCGACAGGCAATCCCGGCATCAGCGCAGGAGCAATCTCTCTAGAATCTCTTTAGAAATTTATCGGTTCCGCCGACTTCCGCTAACGTGTTTACCGGCCTTCCCGTCGGGAACATCATTGGTGGGCGACATGCGGATGCCGTTTCAAAAACAAATACCGCCTGCAGATGCCCCTTCACCCGGTGGATCCGGCAACGGATCAATCAAGATCCTTGACCGTATTGGACTGACGACAACCCTGTGCTTGTTGTCGTTTTCGGTGTTGAGCTACTTCCTTGCCGCATCGAATACCCATTATGGGGAAGTCGGCTTGCCCAATCAGGCGGCGTTCTTCGACCGCCTGGCCGCCTCCGTCGCCGACCTGCCCATCCCGCTGGCCCACGCGTTGACCGCCGGCAACGGCTTCACCCATGACGGCCTGTATTTCCTGGCCTATTGCCTGCCCCTCGCCCTTCCGGTCGCCTTGGCCGCATGGCTGTTCCGCTGGCTGTCCGACGTCGACGGGCCGATTCCGAAGGCCGTGACGGACCGGCTTTTCCTGTGGCCGGTCGTCTTCACCGCCGTCAGCATTCCCTCCTTCCCGGTGATGACCCAGGACATCTGGTTTTCCGCGCTGTGGGGCGAGGAAATCGTCCGGGGGCAGAATCCCTACTATGTCCCCTTCACGCCGGAGCAGGCCGCAGCCTTTCCGTTCGACGAGGTGCCGGCGATGATGACCTACGGCCCCCTGTGGGCGGTGGTCTCGGCCGGCGTCATGGCGCTGAGCGGCGGGAATGTCTGGGTGACCGGACTTCTGTTCAAGCTGCTGCTGGCGGGGGCCTGGATCGGCGGGCTCGCCATCATCCGGCATATCGGCCGGACCCATGACGAGGCGACCGCCGCCGCCGGGCTCGTCGCCTTCGGCTGGCTGCCCATCGGCCACATCTATTCGGCCGGCGAGGCGCACAACGACATGGCGATGGTCGTCCTGATGATGCTGTGGCTGATGCGCCTTTCCGCCGGCGACCGCGCCGGCCCGCTGGCGCTGGCGGCCTCGGCCGCCTGCAAATACACCAGCGCCGCCCTGGTCTCCGTCGATCTGCTCTACAGGCTCGGCAAATCGAGAAACATGGATTTCAGGGGCAGGCTCACCGCCTACCTCCTGCGCGGGATCCCCGCCGCCGCCTTCTTCCTGGCCGTCCTGTTCCTTTTCTACCGCTCGCCCGCATTCTTCGACGCCGTGCGCGGCATGTCCGGATGGCAGTGGCTGCAGCCGGCGGACATCGTCCGGGTGGCCGAGCGGCTGCTGGGCATCGACATGGCCCCCCTGCGCTGGCTGGTGCGCGGGGCCTTCGCCGGCTTCGCCCTGTGGACCCTGGCCGCGCTGTACCGGCGGCCGACCGCGGAGAATGCCTGGAAGGCCGCCACCGCGGTGATGGCGGCGGTGGTGTTCGGCCTGTCGACCCACCTGTGGCCCTGGTTCATGCTGTGGCCGCTGGCACTGGCAGCACTCGTGCCGTCCTGGTGGTTCTCGCGCTGGATCTTCGGCGTCGCGGCCTTGGCCCCCTTCGCGGTCGTCCCCTTCTGGCGCTACGAAGACGGATTCGATCCCTTCTACACCAAGACGCTGACCGCCCTGCCGCTCTATGCGGGAGCGACCCTCTTCATGGTCTGGATGCTCGACCGCAAGGACCGGGCCGCGGTCGCCGCATGGGCGGCGTCGCTGCCGGGACGCCTGCGCATCGCCCGGGCTCACCGATCATGAGGGGCCGATCATGAGGGGCCAGTCGTGACGGAGCGCCAGATGCCAGCCAGCCCGACCGAAACCCTCCTCGCCACGGCAGGCCGGAGCACGGCTCCGCCCTTGTTCGGGAGTGACCCTATGCTGATGCCGACCCCGCAGCCGGCCCGGGACAGAAGCCTGGACGTCATCCGCGTCACCGCCCTCGTCTTCATGGTGGCGGCCCATTGGGGCCGCACGATCCCGGACGCCTACCCCCTCGTCAACATCCTGCAGTTCGTATTCGAACTGGCGCCGGTGATGTTCTTCTTCGCCTTCGGAATGACGCTCGATCATTTCCTGAGAAAGCCGCTGGCCCGGCGGATCGAAGGCCATCTGAAGCTGTTCATCCTGGCGGCAATCCACGGCCTGTATCAGGAGAAGAACCCGTTCACCAGCGACTTCTTCATGTTTCTCTTCGCCGCCCGCCTTCTGTTCGACATCCACGCCAGCGTCGGCACCGCCAACCGGGTGTTCATCGCCCTCTTTCTTCTTTCGCTGTGCGGCGCCTGGGTCGTCCTTCCGCTCCCCTACGTCTACGACCTGTTCGCGTCGCCCTTTCCGGGCTGGTTCCCGGTCTTTCCCTGGATCCTCTTCGTCGTCGCCGGGCGGATGTTCGCCCATCACCGGCAGTCCTCCCGCACCGCCGTCATCGCCCTGCTAGGCCTGACGGTGGCGCTGTTCGACACCATGATCTTCGGGCATGGAGTGTCGAAATGGCCGCTGTCGCCTGATTACGCTCTGTTGTTCGGCAGTGCGACCGCGCTGGCGTTCCTCGCCCTCGACCGCATCCGCTGGCCGGCCTTCCTGTCCTGGCGGACCGTGGACCTGCTGTCCGGCAATCTGCTACTGGCGACCGCGCTGCACTACATCGCCGTCGCCGCGGTGAGGTCGGCGCATGGCGCGCTGTCTCCGGTCCTCGCCGGATCGGTTCCCGCCGCCTATCTGCCGGCGGCGATCACCCTGGAATATGTCCTGCTGGCCGGGATCGCTTTTCTCATCCTGATCGCGCTGGTCCGCGCGACCCTGGCGGTGGGAGCCTGGCTGGACGGACGCGGCATCCTCGGCATCGCCGACACCCTGTTGCCGACCATCGCGGTGACCGGCATCGTTCTCTATGCCGCCATGCTCCACCTCAACAACGACCTGCGCGACGCCGGGCTGCCCTTCCTCTGCGCCATTGCCTTCCTGATCGTCTACAAACGAGGCATAGGAGGGCGGGCATAGGAGGACGCCGGCGTCGCGACGGCCGTCAGTTCGGCGTGATCGCCACCTTCAGCACGCCATCGCGCTGGTGGCCGAACAGCTCATAGGCCGCCTCGATCCGGTCGAGCGTGAAGCGGTGGGTGACCAGCGGCTTCAGGTCGACGCGGCCGGAGGCGACGACGCCCATCAGCCGCCGCATCCGCTCCTTGCCGCCGGGGCAGAGCGAGGTGACGATGGTGTGGTCGCCCAGCCCTGCCGCGAACGGCCCCAGCGGCAGGCGCAGGTCGCCGGAATAGACGCCCAGGCTGGACAGCGTGCCGCCCGGCCGCAGGACGCGTAGCGCCGCCTCGAAGGTGGCCTGAGTGCCCAGCGCCTCGATGGCGACGTCCACGCCCCGGCCGTCGGTGAGGCGCATGATCTCCTCCACCGGGTCGACGCGGCGGAAATCGACCACATGGTCGGCGCCCATGCGTCGCGCCATCTCCAGCCGCGCCGGCACCGTGTCGACACCGATGATGGTGGTGGCGCCCTTAAGCTTGGCCCCGGCGGTGGCGCAGAGGCCGATGGGACCTTGCGCGAACACCGCCACGGTGTCGCCGATGCGGATGTTGCCGCGCTCCGCCCCGGCGAAGCCGGTGGACATGATGTCGGGGCACATCAGCACTTCCTCGTCCGTCAGCCCGTCGGGGACGGGGGCGAGGTTGGTCATCGCGTCGGGCACCAGCAGATATTCGGCCTGGGAGCCGTCGATGCTGTTGCCGAACCGCCAGCCGCCAAGCGGCTTCCAGCCATGCCTGGTGCCGGCGCCGTCCTGGGAATGGCAGCCGCACAGGCAGGCGTTGCTGTGACCGCTGGGGGTGATGGCCCCGGCGATCACCCGCTGCCCCTCTTGGTAGCCGGTGACGGCGGAGCCCAGCTTCTCGATGATGCCGACCGGCTCGTGGCCGATGGTCAGGCCGCGATTGACCGGATATTCGCCCTTCAGAATGTGGATGTCGGTGCCGCAGATCGTCGTCGTGGTGATGCGGATCAGCGCGTCGAGCGGTCCGACGTCGGGAATTGGTTTGTCGTCCAGCACGATGCGGCCCGGTTCGACGAACACCGCCGCTTTCATCATGACCATGGCGTCCTCCCCTGGATGGTGGCCGCCGGTCCCGGAACTGCGTCGCGCAAACATCGCAAACGGCCCGCGGCCGGCGTTGTGCTTCACGCCGTTCAGTCTGGCACGGCGGGGAGGGGCCGGCGTTGATGCAGATTAAAAGATGGGCTGGTCAGGGGCAGCGCCGGGACGCCGATTCGCCCCACCCCACAACGACACGGCACTGGCCGGGAATGCAATGGAATGACAGCCGTGGGCTATCGATGAATTTCGGCCAAAAGTTGTTATGCCAGGCGATATGATCTTCTATACGGATGTATTATCTGATCATTTTCTAATTTTTGTCGATGACCAATCGAAGAAACATTCCTATACGAGAGCCGTCCACTTCTTAAGACAAGAGGCCATTCAATGAAGTCGTTTGCACTCTCCACCATATTCTCGATCGCCGCCCTGCTGTCCGCCGGCGTGGCCAACGCGCAGCAGAAGCCCGTTGTTCTGTCGGCCCTGCCGTCGCAGAACTTCGCCTTCTGTCTGAGCAGCGATGCAACCGTTGTCATTTCCACAACCCTGCAGAACGAAGTCGGCGTCGTCGTCACCAATGTCGGCAACAGCCAGACCAATACGTCCGGCACCGTGGTCGTCGCGGCCAACAAATTTTTATGGCAACGGTGCCGGCGGCGAGTGGACGTCCGGAATGGGGGCGTCCACCCTCTCCGGTGGCTCCTGCTACAACGTTGGCATGATGAGCAAGACCACCTCGCCGAACGGCAGCAATCCCTGGACCTGTGGCCAGACGACCGGTACCCCCAGCCTTACCGGCGCCACGATGTCGGGGCTGGTCACGACGACGACGCAGGTCACGTCGGTCGCAGCGGGTTATGTGGTGGCCGGCGTCACCTCGACGCTCAACAACGCGCCGAACGTGAACTGCCCGTACTGATCGATATTGCCGATCCGAACGGCGCTTGCCGGTCGGACGGATCGGAAGCGGCCGCCCACCTTCCCGGTGGGCGGCCGTTTCCGTCGGTCATGTGCCGACGGCCCCAAACGCCTCAAGGACCCAATGAGCCGCCGGGCGACGGGAGTGTCTTGACGCCCGCCCGCGCCTGACTAAATTTTGCCCGCGCCGGGGTGCCTCATCCACAGGATCCCGGCGCACCCGAAGACCGTGTCCTGCATGTTGCTCTGCGGAGGATGTGTGCGATGCCGATGATCAGCTTCTTGCGTCCCCCACCCCACCCGGTCCGGCCGGAGTCCGCGCCCGCCTGAGATAACGATCAAAACCGGCTGGCAAGACCTCAGGAAAATCCGAGCAAAACAAGTCACCCGTGTCTGCGGAAGCGGCCACGGGCATTTGGCATTGAAAGTTAATTCAGAAATATTCCTCGATTTTCTCCTTTAAAAATCCTCTTGACGTCAAAAACAGCCTGAGTAAATTTCCCAACCGAAAGCGCGGCCCATTCGGGCGTGCTTGGGAAAGACAGACATTCGCTTAAGACCAAGGAGTGTCACACCATGAAGTTCAAACCGCTTCACGACCGCGTTCTGGTCCGCCGCGTCGAATCCGACACCAAGACGAAGGGCGGCATCATCATCCCCGACACCGCCAAGGAAAAGCCGCAGGAGGGCGAGGTCATCGCCGTCGGCGCGGGCGCGCGGGACGAGGCCGGCAAGCTGATCGCCCTCGACGTGAAGCCCGGCGACCGCGTGCTGTTCGGCAAATGGTCCGGCACCGAGGTGAAGATCGACGGCGAGGATCTCCTGATCATGAAGGAGAGCGACATCCTCGGCGTGATCGAGGCTGCCGCCGAACCCGCCAAGAAGGCCGCTTGATTAGGGGAGGAACAGGACCATGGCTGCGAAGGACGTGAAGTTCGGCTCCACCGCCCGCGACAAGATGCTGCGCGGCGTGGACATCCTGGCCGACGCCGTGAAGGTCACGCTGGGGCCGAAGGGCCGCAACGTCGTGATCGAGAAGTCGTTCGGCGCCCCGCGCATCACCAAGGACGGCGTGTCGGTCGCCAAGGAAATCGAGCTGGCCGACAAGTTCGAGAACATGGGCGCGCAGATGCTGCGCGAGGTGGCGTCGAAGACCGCCGACCTGGCCGGTGACGGCACCACCACCGCCACCGTGCTGGCCCAGGCCATCGTGCGCGAGGGCGCCAAGTCGGTGGCCGCCGGCATCAACCCGATGGACCTGAAGCGCGGCATCGACATGGCGGTCGACGCCGTGGTGACGGAACTGAAGGCCCGCTCCAAGAAGGTGACCACCAACGAGGAGATCGCCCAGGTCGGCACCATCTCCGCCAACGGCGACCGCGAGATCGGCGATATGCTGGCCCGCGCGATGGAAAAGGTCGGCAACGAGGGCGTCATCACGGTCGAGGAGGCCAAGAGCCTGGAGACCGAGCTGGATGTCGTCGAGGGCATGCAGTTCGACCGCGGATACACCTCGCCCTACTTCGTCACCAACGCCGACAAGATGCAGGTGGAACTGGATGATCCGTACATCCTGATCCACGACAAGAAGCTGTCCGGCATCCAGGCCATCATCCCGGTGCTGGAAAAGGTGGTGCAGTCGGGCAAGCCGCTGCTGATCATCGCCGAGGAGGTGGAGGGCGAGGCGCTGGCGACCCTGGTGGTCAACCGCCTGCGCGGCGGCCTGAAGGTCGCGGCAGTGAAGGCCCCCGGCTTCGGCGACCGCCGCAAGGCCATGCTGGAGGACATCGCCATCCTCACCGGCGGCCAGGTCGTCAGCGAGGAACTGGGCATCAAGCTGGACAGCGTCACCATCGACATGCTGGGCCGCGCCGGCAAGGTGGTCATCACCAAGGACAACACCACCATCGTCAACGGCGTCGGGTCGAAGGACGACATCAAGGCCCGCTGCACCCAGATCCGCCAGCAGATCGAGGAGACGACCTCCGACTACGACCGCGAGAAGCTGCAGGAGCGGCTTGCCAAGCTGGCCGGCGGCGTCGCGGTGATCCGCGTCGGCGGCGCCACCGAGGTCGAAGTGAAGGAGCGCAAGGACCGCGTCGACGACGCCATGCACGCCACCCGCGCGGCGGTGGAGGAAGGCATCCTGCCCGGCGGCGGCGTGGCGCTGGCCCGTGCGGTCGCGGTGCTGGAGAGCGTCAAGCCGGCCAACGACGACCAGCGCGTCGGCATTGAGATCGTGCGCCGGGCGCTGACCGCCCCGGTGCGCCAGATCGCCACCAACGCCGGCGTCGACGGCTCGATCATCGTCGGCAAGCTGAACGACAGCAAGGACTACAGCGTCGGCTATGATGCGGCCAAGGGCGAGTGGTGCGATCTGGTGAAGGCCGGCATCATCGACCCGGCCAAGGTGGTGCGCACCGCGCTGCAGGACGCCGCATCCGTCGCCGGCCTGCTGATCACCACCGAGGCGATGGTCGCCCAGCTGCCGGAGAAGAAGCCCGCCGTGCCCGCCCCCGGCGCCGACATGGACTTCTGATCCGGACGGCCCTCGGTCGCTATTGGCCTGGACGTTCCCTGGATGGGGTCGCGCCGCACTGGCGCGGCCCCTCTTTTTATGCGGCGGGTCATGCCGCGGCGGGCCTGTCGTCCGGCAGCGCCTCCCGACAGCAGGGAAAGCGCAGGGTGACCTTCAGTCCATGCTCCGGCAGTCCATGGTCCGGCCGGGGTTCGATGTCGAGGCTGCCGCGCAGTTGCAGGGCGAGCTGCCGCATGATCCGGCCGCCCAGCCCGGTCCCCTGCGGCCGGTCCGACAGGATGCCCACGCCGTCGTCGCAGACGCGCAGCACGCACTCCCCCTCCTCCTTGCGGAAGGTCAGGTCGATGCGGCCGGATCGGCCGTCGGGAAAGGCGTATTTCAGCGCATTGGTGATCAGCTCGTTGGCGACGGTGCCGACCGCCACGGCGACGCCCATGTCGAGGTCGACGTCGTCCACCTCCGCGCTGACCGCAACCGGCCGGACCCCGACGACGCCGAGCTGGATGTCCTCCACCAGGCTTTCCAGGAAGTCCCTGGAACCGACGATGTTGACGCCCTCCACCCGGCGCAGGCGGACATAGACGCGGGACAGCACGCCGATCCGCTCGATGGTGCCGTTGACAATGTCCTGCCCGGTCCCCGACCGGTGGGCGGCGAGCGTCAGCTGGGCACAGATCTGTTGCAGGTCGTTGCGGATCCGGTGGTGGATCTCGTGCAGCATCAGATCCTTTTCCGCGTTGACGGCGGACAGCTGGTCCCATGACAGACGCAACTGCTCGTTCGTCCGGCGCAGGGCGTTGGCTCCGCCGGCGATCCCGAAGCCAAGGGCCATGTAGATGAGGAAGGCCAGCCGGTCGCCCGGCTCGGCGATCCACAGCGCCCACTCCGGCCTCATGAAGAACCAGGCGGAGCACAGCCCCGACAGCACCACCGCCAGATATCCCGCCCCGCGGTCGAACAGCAGCGAGATGACGAGGATGGTCGGGAGGAAGACCAGGAACGGGTATTTGAACAGCAGCGGGTCCAGCGCGTAGCGCACCAGCGCCGTCAGCCCGACCAGCAGCAGCGTGATCCCATACTGTGCCCAGGCCGCGTGAGGCAAGCGGGACCTCAGCCGGCGCAAGATGCTTTCCATATCCCGTGCCCTGCTCCCCGCGACACACCCCATGGCGCAACGGAAGGGATAACAGCGGGGATCCGGATTCGGATTACCTGGGTATGCGTACAATGATGTGACGAATTTCGTCGATGCCCCTTCCGCGCGCGGCGGTATCGGAGTCTTTCGGAGTGGCCGGCCTTGGCCGCCGGTTCGGCACCCCCACCTTGAAGGCCAGCCAATAGATACCGGAGGATCGTGATGCGCAGCGCCCTGACCCTGTCGGCCACCTCCCTTCTTGTCGCCGGCCTTTTCGCCGCCTCCCCTGCCCTGGCACAGTCGCAGGCGGTCAAGACTGTTCCGACCAGCGCCGGGCCGGTGGAGGTCAGCCGCTTCGCCGACGGGCTGGAACGGCCGTGGGGCATCGATTTCCTGCCGGACGGTCGGGCGCTGGTGACGGAGAAGCCGGGGCGGCTGCGGATCATGGCCCGCGACGGGTCGCTTTCCCCGCCGCTGGCCGGCACGCCGAAGGTCTTCAACCAGGGCCAGGGCGGGCTGATGGACGTGGCGGCCGATCCGGATTTCGCCCGCAACAGGACGGTCTACCTCGCCTATGCCGAGCCCGGAGAGAACGGAACCGCCAGGACGGCGCTGGGGCGCGGCACGCTGGGCGAGAGCGGAATCGAGGATTTCCAGGTTATCTTCCGCCAGTCGCCCAAGGTGGACGGCGGCAACCATTTCGGCACCCGCATCGCCTTCGCCCACGACGGCCACATCTTCCTGACGCTGGGCGAACGGTTCAAGTTCGACCCGGCGCAGAAGCGCGACAACACGCTGGGCAAGGTGGTCCGGCTGAACCGCGACGGCTCGCTGCCGAAGGACAACCCCTTCGCCGGCGAAGGCCGGACGGGCGGCGCCATCTGGTCCTACGGCCACCGCAACATCGAGGCGGCGGCCATCGACCCGCGCAGCGGCGCTCTGTGGATCGGCGAAATGGGGCCGCTGGGCGGCGATGAGCTGAACCGGCCGGAAGCGGGCAGGAACTACGGCTGGCCGGTGGTCAGCTGGGGCAAGCATTACGACGGCCGCGACATCCCCGATCCGCCGACCCGCAAGGAGTTCGCCGACGCGGCGGTGCATTGGACGCCGGTGATCTCGCCCTCCGGCATGGTTTTCTACACCGGCGGACTGTTCCGCGACTGGCAGGGCAGCGCCCTGCTCGGCGGCCTCAGCGCAAAGGGGCTGGTGCGCGTCGCCATCGACGGAAGCAGCGCGAAGGAGGTGGAGCGCATTCCGCTCGACGCGCGCATCCGCGATGTGGCACAGGGACCGGACGACGCCCTCTATGTCATCACCGATGCCGCCGATGGCGCGGTCCTGAGGTTGGCGCCGGCGAAATGACCGCCTGAAGATGGGCCGAAAGATGGGGCAGATGAGGATCAGAGACTACCGACCGTCGGACGCCCCGGTTCTGGCGGAGATCTATATCCGCTCCGTCCGCGGCATCGGCCCGCGTTTCTACGGCCCGGAGCAGGTGGCGGCCTGGGCCGCGCAGGCGCCGACGGTGGAGCGGGTGCGGGAGGCCTATGGCGACGGCCGCGTCGCCCTGGTCGCGGTGGACGAGGCCGACCGGCCGGTGGCCTTCAGCGACGTCGAATCCGACGGCCACATCAACTTCCTCTATTGCGCGCCGGAAGCCGCCGGCCGCGGCGTGATGTCGGCATTGGTCGACATGCTGGAGGCGCGCGCCCGCGCAATCGGCCATCCCCGCCTGCATGTGGAGGCGAGCGAGGCCGCCCGCCCCTTCTTCCTGCGTCGCGGCTTCGCGATGCTGGAGCGCCGCGAGTTGCGGATCGGCGACGTGCCGATCCACAACTATGCGATGGAGAAGTGGCTGGCGCCGCGATAGGCGGCGCATCAGGCCGGCGTCAATCGGCCATCAGGCCGGTGTCAATACCAGGGCGCCGCTGGTGCCGCGCCCTTCCAGCGCGCGATGGGCCTCGGCGGCGGAGTCCAGCGGCAGGCAGGTCACCGGACCGGCGCTCAGGCCATTGGCGACACGCGACAGCACCTCTTCGGCGGCGACGCGGTAGGCGGCGAGGTCGGACATGTAGCCGAACACGCTGGGCCGGGCGAGGCAGAGCGAGCGGCGCGGCCCAAGTTCGGACAGCTCGATGGGAGAGACCGGGCCGCCGGCCTGACCGACGCTGGCCACCGTGCCGAACAGCCGCACGGCGTCGAAGGTCCGGCGCAGCGTGTCGCCGCCGATGCCGTCCACCGCGACGTCGACGCCGCGCCCGCCGGTCAGGTCGCGCACCGCGACGACGAAATCTTCCTCCTGGTAAAGAATGGCGTGGTCGAGCCCGTGGGCGCGGGCGATCTCCGCCTTGGCGGCGCTGCCGACGGTGCCTATCACGGTGGCGCCCATGCTCTTCGCCCACTGCGTCAGCAGCAGGCCCAGCCCGCCGGCGGCGGCATGCACCAGGATCGTGCTGCCGGGCCCCACCGGACAGACGCGGTTGAGCAGCATGTGCACGGTGATTCCGCGCAGCATCAGCGAGGCGGCGGTCACCGGCTCCACCCCGTCGGGCAGGCGCACGGCGCGGTCGGCGGCCAGCAGGCGCGCCTCGGCATAGCCGCCGGCCGGCAGCCCGGCCCAGGCGACGCGGTCGCCGACGGCGAGCCCGTCCACGCCCGGCCCGACCGCCTCCACCACGCCCGCGCCCTCGACGCCGAGCGTGGCGGGATATGAGGGCAGCGGGTACAGGCCGGTGCGGTGATAGATGTCGACGAAATTGACCCCGGCGGCCTCATGGCGCAGGCGGATTTCCCCGGCGCCGGGGGCCGGCAGGTCGATAAGGGCGTGCGTCAGCACCTCGGCACCGCCCGGCGCGGTCATCTGAATGGAGCGGATCATAGCGGCTGTCTCCGTCGATCGTTGCGATGGAGCGGAGGTTATTCTGTGGCTTGGCGCGCGGATATTCGGCAAGATTGCTCACAAGCTGGGTGTTTTTGCGCAGAGAGGGCGCGACCGATGAACTGGGATGACCTGCGCGTCTTCCTGGCGCTGGCGGACAGCGGCAGCCTGT
This sequence comes from Azospirillum oryzae, assembly GCF_008364795.1. Classification (GTDB taxonomy): domain Bacteria; phylum Pseudomonadota; class Alphaproteobacteria; order Azospirillales; family Azospirillaceae; genus Azospirillum; species Azospirillum oryzae. The sequence continues at coordinate 139,272 of NZ_VTTM01000005.1, forward strand.
CGGCGACGGCGCGGAAGCTGGGGGTGGACCATTCCACCGTCGCCCGCCGGGTGGCGGCGCTGGAGGCCGATCTGGGCGTGCGCCTGTTCGACCGGCTGCCGCGCGGCTATGCTCCGACGGCGGAGGGGGAGGAGTTCGCGGCGCTGGCCCGCCGGGTGGAGGACGGCGTGCTGGCGGTGGAACGCCATGCCCGCGGCCAGCCCGGCGAGCCGGCCGGCACGGTGCGCCTGTCGGCCCCGCCGGCCTTCGCCAGCCATTTCCTCGCCCCGCGATTGGCCGGGCTGCGGCGGACCCTGCCGAAGCTGGTGGTGGAACTGGTGGGCGATGCCCGCGCGGTCAGCCTGACCCGGCGGGAGGCCGACCTCGCCCTGCGCCTGCAGCGGCCGGAGGACGAGGGACTGGTGGCCCGCCGCGTCGGCGCGATGGGCTACGGGCTCTACGCCACGCAAGGCTATCTCGACGGCCGGGACGAGGCCGGTTGGGAGTTTATCGGCTATGACGAGAGCCTGGACCATGTGCCGCAACAGCGCTGGCTGCGCCAGATCGCCGGCCGTCGCCCCTTCGTCTTCCGCGCCAACGACCTGATGAGCCTGCGCGGTGCGGCCTCGGCCGGCGTCGGCATCGCGGCGATTCCGCATTTCCTCGGCCGGTCCGATCCCTCGCTGGTCGCGGTCCTGCCGGATCCCCCTCCCCCACCGCCGCAGCCGCGTGAGCTGTGGCTGCTGGTGCATGGCGACCTGCGGCGGTCGGCGCGGGTGCGGGCGGTGATGGACGCCCTGGTGTCGATCATCGCCGACGGGCGGCCGCTGCTGGAGGATTGAGGGTACCGCAGCCGGTGAGGGCAAAAATCTCACCCGAACCGTGGGCATGGCAAAAAATCTTGGAACAGAATCGCAAGTCGTCCCGTTGATTCGGAAGCATCGAAGAGTTCTGCTCTTGCAACCTGCTGAACCGAATAGGGAGGCGTAGTATGCCCATTCTTCTCTGGCTTCTGGGTGTTCCGGGAATCATCGTGATCCTTCTTTGGATGACGGGCATTATCGGCTTCTAAGGTCCGCCGGTTGCCCCCGGTATAAACAGCCCATCGCACCAAGGCCTCCGCCGGCACCGCCGCGGAGGCCTTTGGTTTTCGACGCTCCGCACATCCGCGGGATGCGGTGTAACCGACTGTTATTTCGATTGTCATGGAACTGTCGTTGACAGCACAGGTAGCGGCTGGCATTTCCATGTTTGTCGAAACGTCGAATTCAGAGATGGCGGCATGGAGAAGAAAGACGTCCTGGCCGGACTGGCGGCGCTGGCGCAGGAGACGCGGCTGGACATCTTCCGCCTGCTGGTGGAGGCTGGGCCGGAAGGCCGCTCCGCCGGGGCGATCGCGGAAGCGCTGGCGGTCGCGCCGGCCACACTGTCCTTCCACCTGTCCAACCTGACCCATGCCGGGCTGATCGTGCAGCGGCGTGAGAGCCGGTCGCTGATCTACTCGGCCGATTTCGGGCGGATGACCGGCATCGTCGGCTTCCTGTCGGAAAACTGCTGCGGCCGGTCGGCCAACCCCGCCGCCTGCGCGCCGCTCTGCGCGCCGGTGCCGGAGGCGGCCAATACGGAAAATCAGGAAGAAACGGGCAACGGAGCGTCGGCTGGCCCGCGCTGCGGCTGCTGACCGCCTGCAAACGGAGCGAAGAATGGTAGAGCATCGCGTCTACAACGTGCTGTTCCTGTGCACGCACAACAGCGCCCGCAGCGTCATGGCCGAATGCCTGCTGAACCGGGAGGGCAAGGGCCACTTCCGCGGCTTCAGCGCCGGCAGCCAGCCGTCCGGGCGCATCAACCCCCATGTCCGCGACCTGCTGGAGCGGCTGGGCTTCCCGACGGCGGAGTTGCGGTCGAAGACCTGGGACGAGTTCGCCGCCCCCGGCGCCCCCCACATGGACTTCGTCGTCACCGTCTGCGACAACGCCGCCGGAGAGGTCTGCCCGGTCTGGCCGGGCCAGCCGATCAGCGCCCATTGGGGCTTCCCCGATCCGTCCAGCGCCACGGGCACCGATGCGGAGAAGGCCGCCTTCACCGCCACGGTGTTCGGGCAGATCCAGCGCCGCATCCAGGCCTTCGCCGCCCTGCCCATCGCGTCGCTCGACCGCATGGCGCTGAAGCGCAAAATGGACGACATGGCACGGGCGGAGGGCGGCACCGATGTCCGCTGATGTCCACTCCACCGCCCCGGCGGCGCGCCCCGCCATGGGCCTGTTCGAGCGCTATCTCAGCCTGTGGGTGGCGCTGTGCATCGTCGCCGGCATCGCGCTCGGCCATCTGGTGCCCGGACTGTTCCAGGCGATCGCCGCGGCGGAGGTCGCCCAGGTCAATCTGCCGGTGGCGGTGCTGATCTGGCTGATGATCGTGCCGATGCTGCTGAAGATCGACCTCGGCGCGCTGGGACAGGTTGGTGAGCATTGGCGCGGCATCGGCGTGACGCTGTTCATCAACTGGGCGGTCAAGCCCTTCTCGATGGCGCTGCTCGGCACGCTGTTCATCGGCCATCTGTTCGCCCCGCTGCTGCCGCAGGACCAGATTTCCTCCTACATCGCCGGGCTGATCCTGCTGGCGGCGGCCCCCTGCACCGCCATGGTGTTCGTCTGGTCCAACCTGTGCGACGGCGAACCGCACTACACGCTGAGTCAGGTGGCGCTGAACGACCTGATCATGGTGTTCGCCTTCGCGCCCATCGTCGGGCTGCTGCTGGGCGTCGCGTCGATCACGGTACCGTGGGGAACGCTGCTGCTGTCGGTGCTGCTCTACATCGTCATCCCGGTGGTGGCGGCCCAGTTCTGGCGGCGCAGCCTGCTGGCGGCCGGCGGCGAGCCGGTGCTGGCGCGCGTGCTCGGCCGGATCCAGCCGGTGTCGCTGCTGGCGCTGCTGACCACGCTGGTGCTGCTGTTCGGCTTCCAGGGAGACCGGATCCTGGCCCAGCCGCTGGTCATCGTCCTGCTGGCGGTGCCGATCCTGATCCAGGTCTATTTCAACGCCGGGCTGGCCTATTGGCTGTCGCGCCGGTTCGGGGTGGCGTGGTGCGTGGCAGCGCCGGCGGCGCTGATCGGCGCCTCCAACTTCTTCGAACTGGCGGTGGCCGCCGCCATCAGCCTGTTCGGTCTCGGCTCCGGCGCCGCACTCGCCACCGTGGTCGGCGTGCTGGTCGAAGTGCCGGTGATGCTGTCGGTGGTGCGCATCGTCAAAGCGACCAAGCCATGGTACGAAGGAAAAGCGGGGGCGTAACGTCCATCAGTTCATCGGGCTCGGCTGTGGGTGGCATGGCCCTTTTCAGCCGCCCGTCACCATGTAGTGAAACTACATTATGGGTTGCCGATTTTTTACATCGGATTCGGCGGAGCAGGAGCGTGCCTCTGATAGAGGCTCTCCTGCGTGCGCTTCGATTGACCTGATCCAGATCAATTCTGACGGCAAGTGGTATGACCACTCTTGCGCGGCGGTCAGGCGGGATGTAGGTTTCCTACATACTGCATGGAACCGCGAGATTCGGGCGTTGCGGGCCGGGAGACCAGCCGCATGGCGACGCCCGACGGGAGACGCCCGATCATGGTCACGACCGTCACGACCCTTTCCGACCTGAACGCCCTGATCGCGCGGGTGAAGGCGGCGCAGGCGCGCTTTGCCGACTACCCGCAGGAGAAGGTCGACCTGATCTTCCGCAGCGCCGCTCTGGCCGCCGCCAACGCCCGCATCCCGCTCGCCAAGATGGCGGTGGCGGAGACCGGCATGGGCGTGATGGAGGACAAGGTCATCAAGAACCACTTCGCCGCCGAATACATCTACAACAAGTACAAGGACGACAGGACCTGCGGCGTCCTCTCCGAAGACCATGACGCCGGCATCCTCACCATCGCCGAGCCGGTCGGCCTGATCTGCGGCATCGTCCCCACCACCAACCCGACCTCCACCGCCATCTTCAAGGCGCTGATCGCGCTGAAGACCCGCAACGGCCTGGTCCTCTCCCCCCATCCCCGCGCCCGCAAATCGACCTGCGAGGCCGCCCGCATCGTGCTCGCCGCCGCGGTCGAGGCCGGCGCCCCCGACGACATCATCGGCTGGATCGACGAGCCCTCGCTGGAGCTGTCCAACGCCGTCATGCACCACCCCGACATCAACCTGATCCTCGCCACCGGCGGGCCGGGCATGGTCAAGGCCGCCTATTCCTCGGGCAAGCCCGCCATCGGCGTCGGCGCCGGCAACACACCCGCCGTCATCGACGAGTTCGCCGACATCAAGCGCGCCGTCGCCTCCATCCTGATGTCCAAGACCTTCGACAACGGCGTGGTCTGCGCGTCCGAACAGTCGGCGGTGGTGGTCGATGCCGTCTATGACGCGGTGCGCGACCGCTTCGCCCATCACGGCGGCTACATCCTGTCGGCCCGCGAGGCCGATGCCGTCCGCAAGGTTCTGCTGACCGACGGCCATCTGAACGCCGACATCGTCGGCCAGCCCGCCCACGCCATCGCCGCCATGGCCGGCCTGACCGTCCCGCACGCCACCAAGGTGCTGATCGCCGAGGTCACCGACATCGACGACAGCGAACCCTTCGCCCATGAAAAGCTCTCCCCCACCCTGGCGCTCTACCGCGCCAAGGATTTCCTCGAGGCCTGCGACAAGGCCGCCGCCCTGGTCGCTCTCGGCGGCATCGGCCACACCTCCGCCCTCTACACCGACCAGGACCAGCAGGCCGATCGCATCCGCCATTTCGGCGACAGGATGAAGACCGCCCGCATCCTGATCAACACGCCGTCGTCGCACGGCGGCATCGGCGACCTCTACAACTTCCGCCTCGCGCCATCGCTGACGCTGGGCTGCGGGTCGTGGGGCGGCAACTCGATCTCCGAGAATGTCGGGCCGCAGCACCTGATCAACAAGAAGACGGTGGCGAAGAGGGCGGAGAACATGCTGTGGCACAAGCTGCCCAAGTCGATCTATTTCCGCCGCGGCTGCCTGCCCTTCGCCCTTGAGGAACTGCGCGGCAAGAAGCGCTGCCTGATCGTCACCGACCGCTTCCTGTTCGAGAACGGCCATGTCAACGACAGCGTCCGGGTGCTGAAGTCGCTGGGGCTGGAGGTGGAGACCTTCTTCGAGGTCAGCGCCGACCCGACGCTGGCGGTGGTGCGCAAGGGCGTGGCGCTGGCGAATGCCTTCCAGCCCGACGTGATCCTGGCGCTGGGCGGCGGCTCGCCGATGGACGCGGCCAAGATCATCTGGGTGATGTACGAGGCGCCGGAGGTGGCGTTCGAGGATCTGGCGCTGCGCTTCATGGACATCCGCAAGCGCATCTACACCTTCCCCAAGCTCGGCGTGAAGGCGCAGCTGGTGGCGGTGCCGACCACGTCGGGCACCGGATCGGAGGTGACGCCCTTCGCCGTGGTGACCGACGAGCGCACCGGCACCAAATACCCGATCGCCGACTATGAGCTGACGCCGACGCTGGCGATCGTCGATGCCAACCTCGTCATGGACATGCCCAAGGGCCTGACGGCGGCCGGCGGCATCGACGCGGTGACCCACGCGCTGGAGGCCTATGTCTCGGTGGTGGCGAACGAGTACAGCGACGGTCAGGCCTTGCAGGCGCTGAAGCTGCTGAAGGAGAACCTGCCCTCGGCCTACCGCAACGGGGCCCACGACCCGAAGGCGCGGGAGCTGGTGCACAACGCGGCGACGCTGGCCGGCATCGCCTTCGCCAACGCCTTCCTCGGCGTCTGCCATTCGATGGCGCACAAGCTGGGGGCGGAGTTCCACATCCCGCACGGCATCGCCAACGCGCTGCTGATCGCCAACGTGATCCGCTACAACGCGGCGGACATCCCGACCAAGCAGACGGCGTTCAGCCAGTATGACCGTCCCAAGGGCGTGGCGCGCTACGCGCAGATCGCCCGGCATCTGGATCTCGGCGGCAGCCGCGACCATGAGCGGGTGGAGAAGCTGATCGGCTGGGTCGAGGAGATGAAGCGGGCGCTGGAGATCCCGGCCTCGATCCAGGCGGCGGGGGTGCCGGAGGCGGCGTTCCTGGCGCGGGTCGATGCGATCGCCGAGGCGGCGTTCGACGACCAGTGCACCGGCGCCAACCCGCGCTATCCGCTGGTCGCCGAGATCAGGCAGCTGCTGGTCGACAGCTATTACGGCCGTGCTTATGTCGAGGCGTCCGCCCAGGATGTAGCGCCGGTCGAGGCCAAGCCTGCCACGAAATCGGCCGCCCGCAAGGACGCGGTGCCGGCCCAGTAAACAACTCCCCATGCCAGGACAGAGACCATGAGCAAAGCGATCATGTGGGCCGAAACCGATGCCCGCGGCTTCGAAACCGAATGCCTGTTCAACGAGGACAACCGCAGCCACGAGGTGCTGGTCTGCGCCAAGGGTCTGGGGCTCGACCGCGCGGAGAGCTTCCCGGTGGTCGAGGACCCCGGCCTGGGCATGAGCCCGGCCGACCTGCAGCGGTCGATCCGCACGGCCGACCGGCTGGTGTCGGAGATGAACCGGTCGCTGGGCGACTATTGAGCGCCCCGGTCCCAGTCGAACGGCCGCCCGCAGCAGTCCGATGCTGCGGGCGGCCCTTGCGTCTTCAGTGCTTCACCCGCCGCAGGATCAGGGCCAGCGGCACCGCCGAGGCGGAGATCAGCATCAGGGCGAAGAACACGTCGATGTAGGACCAGTAGGCGGTCTGCATCTGCACCTGCTGCCCGATATAGGCGATGGCCCGTTCCCGCGCCCCCGCCTGCCCGCCGGCGGTAGAAAAATAGGTCGTCGCCTGTTCAAGGGTGCGCTGATAGGCCGGATTGGAGGGGACGATGGTCTCGACCAGCCGGCTGTGGTGGAACTGCTCGCGCATCGCCAGCACATTCTGGGCGATGGACACGCCGATGGAGCCGCCGACATTGCGCGCGACATTGATGAGGGCGGAGGCCTGATCGGTCTTGTCGCGCGGAATGCCGTCATAGGACGCCGTGGTGATCGGAATGAAGATCAGCGGCAAGCCGATGCCGATATAGATGCGCGACCAGGCGAAGAACCAGAAGGTCGAGTCCGGGTTCAGCCGCGTCAGATCCCACATCGCCAGCGCGACGATGGTGGCGCCGGTGGCGATCAGGTATTTCGGCTGGATGCGCCCGGACAGCCGGCCGACCACGATCATCATCACCATCGTCACCATGCCACCCGGCGACAGGGCGAGACCGGCCCAGGTGGCGGTGAAGCCGTAATAGGCCTGCAGAAGCTCCGGCAGGAACTGGGTCGTCGCGATCAGGATCGCGCCGGTCGCCAGCATCACCAGAAAGCAGGACCCGAACTGCCGGGTCGCCACCATCCGCAGATCGAGCATCGGATTCTCCCGCCTCATCTCCCATGGGATCATCAGGCAGAAGGCGGCGATGCAGATGATGGTGAAGGTGATGATGAAGCCGGACGCGAACCAGTCGTCGGTCTGCCCGCGGTCCAGCACCACCTCCAGCGAGCCGAGGAAGGTCGCCACCAGCAGGAAGCCGACAACATCCATGCGGATGCCCTGCCGCTTCATCCGCCGGCGCTCCTCGATGGCGGATTTCGGCTCCTGCACCAGGAAGCCGACCAGCGCGAAGGCGAACAGACCGACCGGTCCGTTGATCAGGAAACACCAATGCCAGGACAGATTGTCGGACAGCCAGCCGCCCAGCGTCGGCCCGACCACCGGCGCAACCACCACGGCGATGCCGAAGATGGCGAAGGCCTGCCCACGCTTGGCCGGAGGGAAGCTGTCGGCCAGGATCGACTGCGAGATCGGCACCATGCCGCCGCCGGCGAAACCCTGCAGTACCCGGAACAGCAGCAGCGATTCCAGATTCCAGGCGAAGCCGCAGGCGATCGAACTGGCGGTGAACAGCCCCAGACAGGTCAGGTAGAAGCGTTTGCGGCCATAGCGCTTGGCGATGAAGCTGCTGGCGGTAAGCACGATGGCGTTCGCCACCAGATAGGAGGTGACGACCCACGACGCCTCGTCGGCACTGACCGCCAGCGTGCCGGAGATGTAGCGCAAGGCGACGTTGGCGATGGTGGTGTCCAGCACCTCCATGAAGGTGGCGATGGAGACCACCACGGCGATCAGCCAGGGATTGCGACCGCCTGCGGCACTCTGCGACGCATCGAAGCCGCCGGCGTCTTCCGCCGCGGCGCTCATCGCACCGTCACCCTCGGCACCACCGACATGCCGGGACCGATGGACACGCCGTCGGGCCACTGGTCGACGACGATCTTCACCGGGATGCGCTGCACCACCTTCACATAATTGCCCGTCGCGTTCTGGGCCGGCAGCAGGGAGAAGGCGGTGCCGGAGCCGGGCTGCACGCTGTCGACATGGCCGGTGACCGTCCGGTCGGGATAGGCGTCGATGCGGATGTCCACCGGCTGGCCCGGCCGCATGTCGGTGATCTGGGTTTCCTTGAAGTTGGCGGTGATCCAGATGTCGTCGGGCACGAAGATGGCAAGGCTCTGGCCGGCCTGGGTGAACTGGCCGACCGCCCCGCTCAGCTGCACCACCCGGCCCGGCTGCGCCGCGGTGATGGTGGTGTAGGACAGGTTCAGCTTCGCCTGATCCAGCTGCGCCCTGGCGCGCGCCAGATCGGCCTCGGCACTGGTGCGCTGGGCCTGGAGCGCGCCGACCTGCCGTTCGGCGGCGATCACCGCGGCGTTGGCGCTGGTCAGCTTCGCCTGCTGTTCCTGCAGGTTGGCGGTCGACTGCTGCGCCTGCTGCACCGTGCCGGCGCCGCGGGACTGAAGGTCGCGGTAGCGCGCCGCATCCTCCTTGGCAAAGCCGACCGACGCCTCGGCCTGGGCGACCTCCGCCTTGGCCTGATCGATCTGGGCGCGCTGGGCGGCAATCTGGGCGTCATAGCCGGTGATCGCCGCCTGGGCGGAGTCGATCTGGGCCTGCGCCTGCTCCAGCGCGGTCTGATAGTCGCGCGGGTCGATGCGGAACAGCAGGTCGCCGGCCTTCACATGCTGGTTGTCGCCGACCGCCACCTCCGTGACATAGCCGGACACCTTGGGCGCGATCGGGAACTGGCGGGTGTCGATGAAGGCGTCGTCGGTCGATTCATAGGGATGGATGTTGCGCTGCCAATAAATATAGCCGGCCACCGCCAGCAGGGCGAGCACCACCAGCCCGACGATGATCGCCAACGGATGGCGCCGGATGAATCCGGGCTTCTTGCGGCCGGCTTCGGCGGCCGGCTGTCCGCGTTCGCTGCGGCCGGCATCCTGATCCGCAAGTGTGACGACGTCCCTGTGCTGCTGGTCGTCCGGCATGGTGTGACGCTCCTGACCGAATTGCCGGGCGATCGGTAAAGGCCCGGTCGTTGTCGCGCGGGAGCGGTGCGGCTCCCCAGCGCGAAACACCGCGAACCCCCATCGCGTTGCACCAACGCGGCAGAAAGCCGGCCGAAACAGCCGCAGAACAGCCATGCCAACAGCCATGCCAGGGGTGGGTATTCGATCCGGCAAACACCCGGCACGGCGGGGCGGGGCATGAGGCGGCCGGACACCCGGATCACGGCCTGTGTTTCACCGCCTGAATACAGAAAGCCACCGGTGACGGCTAATCATCAGTCTGCCGGAATACTCCGTAAATATACCCTGGAAAGCGCCACCGAAGTCGTCCCGACCCGGTCGCTGTTTTCTTCCCGGCTCGCCAGGTCCCTTTGTCACCGTGGCTCCGGCTATCCGGCAGCACGACATGCGGCATTTTGGCGCCGATGGGATCCGGACTCTGTTCACGTCATGCAGGCCGGCTTTAATATATCAGCATTACTTTTCAGAGAGTCCGGAACAGGCTGCTCGGGAAGAGCCGCCCAAACCGCCATCGGACCGGGGAACCGACCATGAAGCCCATCGGCAAGCTGTTGGCCTCCAAAGCCGTGGCGATCCTGGGCGGTGCTGCGGGTGCGAACCTGCTGTGGGCACCGACCGCCCTGGCCGATGCCGGTCACTTCGCCTATTCGACGGACGGCGGCGCCCGGGTCGCCGTCGGGCTGCTGCTGGCGGCGCTGTTCGCCACGCTGATCGCCGAAACCTTCCACAAGACGCTGGCGGCCGGCGCCGTCGTCGCCGTCATGCTGATGGTCTCGGCGGCGACGCCGCTGCACATCATGGATTTCGACACGGCGGTGCGCGCGGTCGACTGGAACGTCATCTTCCTGCTGGGCAGCATGATGGCGATCGTGTCGGTCCTGATCGGCACGCGGGTCTTCGACTGGTTGAACGCCCGCATGGTGGCCTGGGCGCGCGGCCGGTCGAAGCTGCTGGCGAACACGGCCATCGTGGCGACGGCGGTGCTGTCGGCCTTCGCCGACAACGTCACCACCGTGCTGTTCATGGCGCCGGTGGTGTCGAAGGCGGCGCGCAGCCTGCGGGTGTCGGTATGGGCCCTGGCGATGCCGATGGTGATGGCCGCCAACATCGGCGGCACGGCGACGCTGATCGGCGACCCGCCCAACGTCATCGTCGGCGTGGCGGCCGGCCTGCCGTTCATGGACTTCCTCTATTTCCTGGCCGTGCCGGTGATCTTCATGATCGTCGCGCTCTGCGCCTTCAGCGCCTTCTGGTACCGCAAGGATCTGGCCGGCGCCCATGCCGAGGGCGGGGGCAAGGCCGGGAGCGACGCCGAACCGGTGGAGTTGCAGGACCCGAAGGTGCTGTCCTGGACCCTGGGCGTGGTCGGGCTGACCTTCCTTGGCTTCTTCACCCACAGCATCACCCATCTGCCGGTCGGCGTCGTCGCCTTCGCCGGGGCGGTGCTGACCATGGCCGGACGGCACGTCATCCTTCGCGGCCCGCTGGGGGCCAAGAAGGCGGAACATCTGTTCACCCACGGCTTCGAACATGGGATCGAGTGGCTGACGCTGGGCTTCTTCATCTTCCTGTTCATGGCCATCAGCTCGGCCGAGCATACCGGCCTGATCGCCGGTGCGGCGGCGAAGCTGCAGGATATGGTGCAGGCGGTCTCCGTCGGCTTCGGCATGGGGCTGCAGGCGAAGCTGCTGACCGCGGCGCTGCTGATCCTGGTGTTCAGCGCGGTGGTGTCGGCGGTGGTCGACAACATCCCCTACACCATCGCCGCCGCCGCCATCGTCCGGGTCCTGGTCGCCTCCTTCGCCACGGAGTTCACGGCGGCCGGGCTGGGCGGCGCGGAACTGCAGATGACCACCAACGTGCTGTGGTGGTCGCTGGCGCTGGGCGCCTGCCTGGGCGGCAACGGCACGCTGATCGGCGCCAGCGCCAACGTCACCACCATCGGGCTGCTGGAAAAGGACGGCCACCACATGCCCTTCGTCTCGTTCCTGCGGTTCGGCGTGCCGGTAACCGCCATGACGATCGGCATCGCGGCGCTGTACCTCACCAGCTATGTCTATGGCGGGGCGATCGAGACCAATCTGGTGGGGGCGATGGCGCTGCTGGCGCTGGGTGCCGCCGCCCTCCTGCGCGGTATGAACCGGCGGCTGCCCAAGACGGCGGACGAAACGGCGGATGGGGCGCTGTCCCCGCCGGCGGGGGAATAGCGCGGGCTGCCCGCCTGCAAGGACGGACGGACAAGGGGCCGGCCGGATCCGACAGGGGTCCGGCCGGCTTTTTCTTCGTTCGGTCACATGACTGCGCGGCAGCAAAAAATTCCAAACCGGCAAATCCAAAACTGCGCCCAAACGTAGAAGGAAGGCAGCCCTAACCATCGCAATGCGGAGCCACAGCCCATGATATTTCTGACGGAGACCGGCGCGAGCGGCACCGCCCGGGAGGTTTCTCCCGGCACCATCCCGCGCGGCGCGGTCCCCATCGACGACGAGGCGGCAAGGCTGGAGGCGCTGCGGCGCACGGGGCTGCTGGACAGCGATCCGGAGCCGGCCTTCGACGATCTGGTCGCCTGGGCCTGCGACCATTTCCGCGTGCCCATCGCGCTGGTGTCGCTGCTGGATGCCGACCGCCAGTGGTTCAAGGCACGCCGCGGTCTGGCCGTGCAGGAGACCCCGCGCGACATCGCCTTCTGCCGCTTCACCATCCGCCAGAGCCTGCCGATGGTGGTGGAGGATGCCGCCAGTGACCCGCGTTTCCAGAACAATCCGCTGGTGCTGGGCGAACCGCACATCCGCTTCTATGCCGGCGCGCCGATCATCAATCGGCAGGGGCTGGCGCTCGGCTCCGTCTGCCTGATCGACACGGTGCCGCGCAGCTTCGGCACGGTGGACCGCATGGTGCTGGCCCAGCTGACGGTGACGGCGCTGGCCGCCATCGAGCGACGCCAGCATGAAAAATTGCAGAGCGAAAATCGGGGGAGTTGAGGACGGCGGGTTGTTTTTATGCTGCGTTGCACCATTCTCACTGGCTCATTGACGGATTTGACGGCAGGATCGGTGCCGGAATTGCCTGAATACGATAGTGCCCGGAATAGGATGACCATCCCCATGACGTCCGCGTCGGCCTTGCCGCCGATCCCGGCCCGCGAGGACGACCGCCTTGCGGCGTTGCAGCGGTACGAACTGCTCGACACCCCGGCGGAACCGGCCTTCGACCAGATCACCCGCCTGGCGGCCAAGCTGTTGAAGGTGCCGGTCGCGCTGATCTCGCTGGTCGACCGCGACCGGCAATGGTTCAAGTCGCGGATCGGGCTGCCGATGCCGGAGACGTCGCGCGACCATGCCTTCTGCGCCCATGCGCTGGAGTCGGACGCGCTGCTGGTGGTCGCCGACGCCCGGCAGGACGAGCGCTTCGCCAACAACCCGCTGGTCACCGGCGACACCAACTTCCGCTTCTACGCCGGGGCGCCGTTGCGGACGGCCGACGGGCTGGCGCTGGGCACCATCTGCGTGATCGACGACCAGCCGCGCGCCGCCCTGACCCCGGAAGAGGAGGAGGCGCTGCGCGACCTGTCGGCGATGACGATGGCGCATATCGAGGCGCGGCGCGCGGTGGGCTATCTGCATCCCGTCACCTCGCTGTCGAACCGCTTCCGCTTCCTCGCCGATGTCGATGGCATGACGGCCGAACCGGCGGATTCGACGGAAACGGCGGTGGTGATCGACACCGCGGCGTCCCAGCAATATGCCGAGCTGACCCGCGTGCTGGGGCAGACCTGCGCCGATGCGTTCGAGGTGGATTGCGCCCGCCGCATCCTCGCCTGCCTGCCGGAGCGGACGCGGCTCTACCATGTGTCGCCGGCCCGCTTCGCCTTCATCCTGGAGGGCCATGATGCGCCGGACGGCGAGCTTGTTTCCACGCTGGGTCGCATCGGTTCGGCGATCCGCAGCCCCTTCCAGTATCAGGGCGTGCCGATCGCCACCTCAACCGGCATCGGCTTCGTCCACCGGTCGGACAGTCGGCCGGGAGGCGTCGAACTGCTGCGCGCGGCCACCAGCGCCGCCCACCAGTCGCTGGAGGAGCAGAAGCCCTGGTGCGCCTATGACGAGGAACAGGACCGCGCCGCCCATCGCGCCTTCCTGCTGCTGCGCAGCCTGACCGAGGCGATGGGCGCGCAGGACCAGCTGCACATCGCCTATCAGCCCAAGGTCGATCTGCGCACCGACCGCTGCATCGGGGCGGAAGCGCTCCTGCGCTGGACCCATCCGGAGCTGGGGCCGATCTCGCCGGCCGAATTCGTGCCGCTGGCCGAACGCACGGCGCTGGTGCGGCCGCTGACCGAATGGGTGATCGCGGCGGTGCTGGGACAGGTCGCGCACTGGCGTCGGCGCGGCATCGCCCTGCCGGTGTCGATCAACATCTCGATGCTGGATCTCGGCACCGGCGACTTCGCCGACCGGGTGGCGGCGATGCTGGACCGCCATGGGGTGCGGGCGGACTGGATCGATTTCGAGGTGACGGAAAGCGCCCTGATGACCGACCGGGCGGAGGTCGACCGCCAGCTCCGCCGGCTGCGCCACCTGGGCATCGCGGTGGAGATCGACGATTTCGGCACGGGGCAGAGCGCCCTGTCCTACCTGAAGGACATTCCGGCGACGGCGGTGAAGATCGACCAGCGCTTCATCCGCTCCATCGCCGTGGAGCGCAGCGACCAGATCATGGTCCGCTCGACCATCGAGCTTGCCCATGACCTGGGCTATCTCGTCATCGCCGAAGGGGTGGAAACCGACGAGGCTTACGACTGGCTGCGCCTTCACGGCTGCGATTTCGGCCAGGGCTACCTGATTTCCCGTCCGCTGGCGCCGACGGCGTTCGAGGACTGGCTGGCGGCGGGCGCCTTCCGCCCCGCCGCCATATCGGCCTGACCTACTTCGCCGCGACGCAAGCGGCGATGGAGGTTCGCTCGATCTCGGCATAGAGGTCGAACGGGTTCAGCACCGGGGCGCCGAGATCCGCTTCGAAGCGCTGCTGGTTCGGGCTGGCGGTGAAGTCCTGCTGCGCATCGTCGCCCAGGTTGGACTGGAAGATTCCGGCGGCGCTGACCGGCAGGAAATCCTCGTAGACCACCGGATCGAAGCGGACGAGGCCGCGCCCGATCGACGTTTCCAGATCGGTGCCCGGCGCCGGTGGGTTGCTGCGGCCGGCCTCGGTCAGCGAATAAGTGAAATAGCCGAGCCCGTCGCGGCGGATCTCGTCCCAGCTGTCGGGGAAGGGAGCGAAGACTTCCCTAAGCGCCGCCATATACTGCCCGGCGTTGGAGCCGTCGGCGGCCGGGGCGACGAGGCGGCGGGAATCCTGCAGCAGCGTGTCGTACAGCGCCCGCCCCTTCGGCGTCAGGGCGATGCCGCGCTGTTCGATCTCGCCGAAGCGGGCGGTGTGGACACCCGAACGCCAGCCGCCGCCATCGCCGTCGCGGAAATCGACCGGCTCGCTCAGCGCCTTGAAGGAGGTCTGGCGCAGCAGGATCGGGCAGCGGCGGGTCGGTGGGCCTTCCACCACCGCCTTCGGCGCGATGCCCTTTTCCGGCATCATCCGCTGGACCGCGTCGATATCCAGCGTGCGCGGCGTCAGGTGGTTGATGTGCGGCCCCTTGAAGGAGACCACGTCGGCGATCAGCCGGTGGGCATCGTGCAGGCGGTTGTAGAGGTCCAGCGGCACGTTGGCCCGGCTGTGCCAGCGGAAGGTCTCCAGCGCCTCGGCGACGAAGCGGTCGGCATCCTCCTCGTCAAGCCCGCCCTCGGTCTCGGCCTTTTCGATCAGGGCGAGGCAGCCGGGGGTGAAGATGTTGCGGCCCGCCAGCACCTGCTCCGCCTCCCGCCGCAGATCGGCATCGGCGATCAGGTCGAGCCGCAGCAGGGAGGTGAAGACGCGGAAGGGGTTGCGGCTCAGCGCCTCCCCATCCACCGGGCGGAAGGCGGTGGAATGGACGGGGACGCCGGCCTCCGACAGGTCGTAATAGCCGACCGGGTACATGCCCATCACCGCGAACAGCCGGCGCATGGTCGACAGTTCATTCGCCGTGCCGAGGCGGATGGCGCCGTGGCGCTCCTCCGTGATACGGGCAAGGCCGCCGGCAGCCTCCAGCCGGTGGCGTTCGACGGGGTCGGCGGCCAGCACCGCCGCGTTCACCTCCTCCACCAGTTCGACGAGCGTCTGATAGGCCGGAACCTCGGTCCGATACATCTCCGACATGGCGGTGGAGAACAGGGTGCGGATCGCATCGGCACTGGTGGCACCGGCACGGGTAATCGTCTGGACGCTCATTCCAAATCTCGCTCGCGTTGGCTTGCCGGACCTGTGCGGTCCCTTCCAAGCCTCTGCTATAGCAACGATCTGCCGCGCTGGATTGCGATTGTTTTTCCCGACTTCATGACCAAAGCTCATGACCCCGCAGAGTTGCGGCAGTCCGCCGTCTCCGCCAGGATCCAGTCGCGGAAGGCGGCCAGCGGCGGATAGCCCGCCCGTTCCGCCGGCCACACGACGTAATAGGCGTTCTCGCTCTCCATCGGCAGGTCGAGCGCCGGCACCAGTTGTCCGGAGCGCAATTCCTCCTCAATCAGGAACAGCGGCAGCAGGGCGACGCCGAGCCCGGCGATGGCCGCCTGGGATGCCGTGGCCAACTGGTCGAACAGCATGCCGTGCACGCCGTCGGCGGGGGTGCCGTGCAGGGTCAGCCAGCGCTCCCATGCATCGGGGCGGCTGGTCAGGTGCAGCAGCGGGGCAAGCCGGAGGTCGGCCGGCTGCCGGAAGTCGAAGCGGTCGCGCAAGCTCCGGCTGCAGGCGGGGATGACGGTCTCGCAGCGCAGCAGCGCCATCTCCCCGCCCGGCCAGTCGGGACGGCCGAAATGGATTGCCGCATCCACCGGGTCCAGCCGGAAATCGAAGGGCGCCATGCGCGTCACCAGATTGATGGTGATGCCGGGATTGTCGGCCAGGAAGTTCGGCAGGCGCGGCGCCAGCCAGCGCGTGCCGAAGGTCGGCAGGATGGCGATGCTGAGCGTCCCGCCGAAGGGGTTGGCCCGCAGGTTCAGCGACGCGGTGCTGATCCTGCGCAGGGCATCGCGGACCTCGCGCACGTAATACTCGCCGCCGGCGGTCAGGCGGATGGTCTGCCGTTCGCGGTGGAACAGTTCGACCTCCAGCAGGTCCTCCAGCGCCTTGATCTGGCGGCTGACCGCGCTCTGGGTCAGGGAGAGTTCCCTGGCCGCCGCGGTGATGCTGCCGGTACGCGCCGCCGCCTCGAACGCCGAGAGCAGGGCAAGGGAGGGAAGGAAGCGGCGGGGGCTCTGCATCTCATTCCTAGGAAGAATGACTGGTTGAGCAAACATCACTTGGCCGAAGGAGGTAGGCAAGTCAATCTTGCCAACCATCCAGGGGCTGCAGCGACCCGTTCCGCCCATGGATGCGGCGGGGACGGTGTTTCCCGCCGGGAATGACGGGCGTGAAAAAGCAACTTGCACAAAGAGGACCACAGGGGATGCAGAACGATCCGCGGTCGCACGGGCTTTGGGAACGCACCGCACCGGCGGCACCGCCCACATCCCCGCTGGCCGGCAGTGTCCGGGCCGACGTGGTGATCGTCGGTGCCGGCTATACCGGCCTGTCGGCCGCGCTGCATCTGGCCGAAAGCGGTGTCGACGCCGTGGTGGTGGAGGCGGTGGAGATCGGCTTCGGCGGCGCCGGCCGCAATGTCGGGCTGGTCAATGCCGGCATGTGGGTGATGCCGGACCAGTTGGTCAGCACCCTGGGTCCGGTCTATGGCGAGCGGCTGATCGAGCTGCTGGGCAACGCGCCCCGCACCGTCTTCGACCTCATCACCAAGCACGGCATCGCCTGCGAGGACGAGCGTAGCGGCACGCTCCATTGCGGCGTCGGCGAGGCGGGCCTGCGCGAGTTGGAGCAGCGCGCGGCGATCTGGCAGAAGCGCGGCGCCCCCGTCCGGCTGCTCGACGCGAAGGAAACGGCGGAGAAGGTCGGCACCAGCGCCTACACCGGCTCGCTGCTGGATCTGCGCGCCGGCACCATCCAGCCGCTGGCCTACGCGCGCGGGCTGGCGACGGCGGCGGTCGCGGCGGGTGCCCGCATCTTCACCGGCAGCCCCGTCCACTCAGCGAGCCAGACCGGGGCCAAGTGGGAGGTGAAGACGCCGAACGGGTCGGTCAGCGCCGATTGGGTGCTGGTCGCCACCGACGCCTACAGCACCGGCCCATGGGCGCAGCTTCGCACCGAACAGGTCCACCTGCCCTACTTCAATCTGGCGACGGAGCCGCTGTCCGACGCCATGCAGCGGGCCATCCTGCCGGAGCGCCAGGGGGTGTGGGACACCAAGTCGGTGCTGAGTTCCTACCGCTTCGACCGGCAGGGCCGGCTGGTGTTCGGCAGCGTCGGCGCGCTGCGCGGGACCGGGACGGCGGTGCACCGGGCCTGGGCGCAGCGGTCGCTGGCGGCGCTGTTCCCGCAGCTCGGCCCCGTCCGGTTCGAGGCGGAATGGTACGGGCAGATCGGCATGACCAGCGACAACCTGCCCCGTTTCCACCGGCTGGACCGCAACGTCATCGCCTTCAGCGGCTACAATGGGCGCGGCATCGCCCCCGGCACGGTGCTCGGCCGCTGCCTGGCCCAGCACATCACCGGCAAGCTGCCGGAGGCGGAGATGCCGCTTCCCAACACGCCCACCGAGACGGTGTCGGGCCGCGCCATGCGGGAAGCCGTCTATGAGTATGGCGCGCAGGCAACCCATCTGGTCGGGGCGAGGCTGCCGGGGCGGATCTGAAAACCGGAAACCCGCCCCGGCATCCGGATCACAGCCCCCAGGCGCCGCTTTCCGCCGCGTCGACGACCTGGATGTTGTTCTCCACCGCCTTGACGCCGGGGACGCCTTCCGCCGCGACGCGCACGGCGTCGCGCTGGGATCCGCTGCTGGCGAAGCCCCAGAGCTGGACCACCCCGTTGCGGACGACGATGGCATCGTGCGAGCGCGAGTCCCAGGACACTTCCCTGACGGCGGCGGCCACCCGCTCCCGCAGCGCGCGGTCGTCGGGCGCGGCGGCGGGGGTGTCCGGGGCAACGCTGGCCAGCGCGCGCAGCAGGTTGGCGCGGCTGACGATGCCGACCAGGGCGCCCTGGCGCACCACCGGCACGCGCTTGATCCGGCGGGTTTCCATCAGCCGGACGACATCCTCCGGCGTGGCGTTCTCGTCCACCGTGGTGACGTGGCTGGTCATCACGTCAGCGACTTTGCGGGCGTGGGACTTGATGAAGTCCTCCGCCGGCAGGGTGCCGCCGGACACCATGCCGAGCCACCAGGAGCGATGACGCTCCGTCCCCAGCTCCACCCGGCGCAGCAGATCGCCTTCGCTGATGATCCCCACCACCTTTCCGGCCGCATCGACCACGGGCATGCCGCTGATGTTGTTCTCCAGCATCTTGCGGGCGGCATCGGCGATGGTCGCATCCGGGCCGATGGTGATGACGCGCGGCGTCATAAGATCGACTGCCTTCATCGTTTCTCTCCCCTTCGAAGTCGTTGGCCATGATGTCGTTTGACCCATAGTGTCACTCGACAAGCACAGCCTAGGAGATCGACAGATGAGAGCGATTGATCTGCAGCAATTCGCGACCCGGCTTTCCGCATGGTGGAAAATACCGTGAACTTATCCGCAATTTCAGGCGGTTATCGGAGATGCGGGAACTCTTGAAATGGCGGTTCCTTACTCCACATCGACCGGCCCACCCACTTGCGACCCGACGCATCCCAGCCATCATTCGCTGATTTCCGCCACCAGCGTGGCGATGGGATCGGCAGGCGTGTTGGCGGGCGCATCGGCCGGCGGCGGCGGATAGCGGTAGAAGGCATGGCCGCCGATGGAGGTGGTGTGTAGCCGCGCCTCCGCCCAGTCCGGCTTCTGGCGGCGGAGCGCCGCCTGCGTCGGCGGGCTGTAGAACAGCGAGGCGCGGGCAGTGGGATCGGGCAGGTCGTCGTCGTTGAGATTCCAGGCCAGCCCCCGCGCCATGTGCAGCGCCTCCTGGTCGGCGGCGAGGCGGGGCTTCGGCCAGGACGGCATGCCGCCGGCCCGGATGACGCCGGCCTGCCGCCGGATCTCCGCCAGAATGCGCCGCGCCTCCACACGCGGATCGGCGGCGAGCTTCGCCTGCTCGGCGGCCTTCTCCCGCTGTATGGCCCGCTGCTTCGCCGATTTGGCATGCTTCTCCCGCGTCTTCGGCTCGACCGGCTGCACGGCGAAGGGTTCGAACTGGCCGGCGGCGACGATGACCCGGCAGGGCAGCGACGGCTCATCGGCCGAAGCGGCGCGGTTGGCGACCACCCACATCACGGCCGCCATGGCGTCGGCCCCCTCCCCGCGCGCTTCGGCCCAACCGGCCAGCGCCAGACAGCGGCGCTCCCGTTCGGCCTGCCAGGGCGTCAGCATATAGACCGACGTGCCGATGATGACCGGCTGCTTGGCACCGCCCCGCTTCGGCATGCTCCCCTTCACGTCGCCGACGAACCGCGCGCACCCGCTGTCGCCCGGCCGGCAGGCGGCGTCGCTTGCATCGATGACCTGCGCGCCAGCCGAGGCGGGCAGCAGGACGGTCGCGAGCATCACGGCTGGAAGGAGATTGCGCATCCCGGTCACTCCGGCTTCGGAAGGGGACTTCCTTCGACAGGAGGGCGGACGGCAAGTTCCCTGATTCGTCCACCTCTCAGACAGCTTAAGCCTGAGGGCGGAGGACGTACGCCGTTCGGGTCCGGGAAGGGTCCGTCCCCCTGCCCTTCACGCAGGAGAGCGGCCGGAACCTTCCGGCTTTCCGCCGTCACCGGTCCAATCGTCGGTCAGATATTCCTGCGAACGGCTGATCTCCTCGACCTCGGCGCGCGAGGGCGGCTTCGGCACCTGGGCCTGACCGGACTTGCGGTCTTCGGTGCGGTCGTTGGTGGACTCGGGGCGGAGATCGGGGGTGCTGGGCATGGAGGACTCCTTGTCGGTCTGGGTATAGGCCCAGCA
Organism: Azospirillum oryzae; assembly: GCF_008364795.1. Taxonomy (GTDB): domain Bacteria; phylum Pseudomonadota; class Alphaproteobacteria; order Azospirillales; family Azospirillaceae; genus Azospirillum; species Azospirillum oryzae. The sequence goes on from NZ_VTTM01000005.1 coordinate 159,701, forward strand.
AACAGGAGGTGGGCGGCAAGGTTGCGACGCTCTGGATTGCGCAAATCCGGTGGTGCAAAAGCTACCGGAGACAGTGCCGGGGCACTCGGTGGCATGCATTCGGGATGATTGGGAGCGGAGGGAGAGTCTGTTATGGGCCAAATGCGGACATGAGCGGCTCTGGAGCTATCGACACATTCTGCGACATCGATAGGGGACCCTCATTCTGAGTTGACTGCATTTCATGCAAGAAGCAGAGACAGAGTTCACACTTTCCGTTTAGCAGCTTCAAAAGCGAGAATCGCATGCTGCACCTGCCTGGGATTGAAAACCCCCCACACTTCCGCTACTTTAATCAAGGCGAGATTTAAAGCGATTTGTAGGCAAATGACCGACACTGCGCATTTCTCGGTGGATACACGGCTGACTAGACTGTTGGGCGAGACCTACCGGTCCAGTGAGTTGGCGCTCAAGGAGCTTGTCGACAACTCTTGGGACGCCGACGCACGGAACGTCTGGATCTCACTGCCGACGCCGCTAACAAACGAAGCTATCGTCGTGAGGGACGATGGCACCGGTATGACGGCCCGCGAGATGCGTAACGAGTACCTCAACATCGCGAGCGATAAGCGCACGAGAACCGGCGAGCGGACGCCTCTGTACAACCGCAAGGTCAAGGGTCGGAAAGGTATCGGCAAATTCGCTGGGCTTATGATCGCAAGCCGCATGCAGGTCGCGGGCGTCGCCCGGGGCCGCAGATGCACGCTACTGATCGACAAGAAAACGTTGATCGAAAATCAGAACGATCTTGAAGCCGTGCCATTGCCGTTTTCCGACGAGCCGGCGCGCGACGGCGAGGTCGGAACAACTACCATACTTACCGATCTCGATGATCGCTTGAACTTTCCGACCCCTGATCGGCTGCGCGAGGTACTAATTCACGAGTACGGACGCGAAGACAGTTTCCGAGTATTTGTAAACGACGTACCGCTATCGGTACAAGATGTCCCAGGCACTACAACTCAGGTAAGCACGGCGCTGCCAACCGCTGGTACCGTCAGCCTGCATTTCACCGTGGCTGAGGGTAAGCGCCCGCCGAGGTTGCCAGGAATAATCCTCAAAATCGATGGCAAGGCGGTCGGGAAACCCATGCTCTTTGGATTGGATGAGGACGAAGAGATTCCGGCGAAACTTGCGAGGCGCGTCTACGGTGAGGTCGACCTGAGTGGGCTGGAGGAATATGTGACCGCCGACTGGGGTGGGATGATCGAGAACAGTAAGGCGTTTCAAGAGGCTCGGACCTACATAAGCGCGGTCGTGAAAGATGGGCTCCGAGCCACCCACGCTCGTGAAATGAGTCTGCAAAAGGCGCGCCTCCAGAAACAAGTACAGCAGCGCCTTCAGCAGTTACCCGAACACCGTCGTCAATACGCCCAAGAGGCACTAAACCGCATTCTGCGCCGCTTTTACGGCGAGAGCGACGAGCGGATCGCAACGATCGCCGATGTGGCGCTCGATGCGTTGGAGCACGACATCTATTGGGCGGTGCTTGAGCGGATCGGCGCATCAAGCCGTAGCGATGTCGGCTCATTCGCGGCATCGCTGGAGCAGTTCGGCTTGGTCGAACTTTCTACAATTGGTGTTCAAGCCGCACGTAGACGTCAGTTCCTCGATTACCTGGACCAACTCATCCAAAAGCCAGAAACGCTCGAGAAGGACACGCATAAAGCCCTTGAAACCAACCTTTGGGTATTCGGTCGTAAATATTCTATGATGTCTTCGAACGCGACACTGCGTAATATTATTGAGAGTTATTGCGACACCACGTTTAAAGGTAGCCGTGCCGCCAAACGCCCAGATTTGCTTTTGTCTCAAGATTACGGTGATACCTACCTACTGATCGAGTTTAAGCGCCCCTCCCACAGCATCACGCGCGACGACATCGCCCAGGCGGAAAAGTATCGAGACGATCTGTCGGCCCGACTGTCATCGACGACACGAATGGAAATTATGATGGTAGGTAAAGGGCGCACCGTCACAATAGACACAAACAACCTACTGAATAGTATTCATATTCATTCTTACGCCAGCATAATCTCAACGTCACGCAGTGAACTGGACTGGCTGATTGCCTCGTTGTCTCGTTAGCCCACTTCCACCATGCCTTCATCAGAGGATTTTGCGCACCCTCTTGGAAAGTACGGCTGCCACCTTTGGATTGCGAAATCCCTCACCCCCTCCGTGCCGCCTCAATCGCCGCCACGTCGATCTTCGTCATCCCCATCATCGCCTCGAACGCCCGCTTGGCCTCATCTCCACCGGCCGCCAGTGCATCGGTCAGCACGCGGGGCGTGATCTGCCAGGAGATGCCCCAGCGGTCCTTGCACCAGCCGCAGGCGCTCTCCTGGCCGCCGTTGCCGACGATGGCGGTCCAATAGCGGTCGGTCTCTTCCTGGTCGTCGGTGGCGATCTGGAACGAGAAGGCCTCGCTGTGCGTGAAAGCCGGGCCGCCGTTCAGGCCGAGGCAGGGGATGCCGGCGACGGTGAACTCGACCGTCAGCACGTCGCCCGCCTTGCCGGACGGGTAGTCGGCGGGGGCGCGGTGGACGGCGTGCACAGCGCTGTCGGAGAAGGTCTGGGCATAGAAGCGGGCGGCGGACTCGGCGTCCTTGTCGTACCAGAGGCAGATCGTGGTCTTGGCGACGGCCATGGCGTGTCCTTTCGCGCTGGAATCCTCCCGGTTCGACACCATACCGTGTTCAATAGGGCTTCACCACCACCAGTGTCACGATGGCGATGACCCCAACGATCACCGCCAGAGGGGAGAAGCGCAGCAGCGGGGAAACCGGGCGGACACCCGAAGCCGGCGCCGGTTCGGCCAGCCGGCGCAGCGCGGCGGCGAGCTTGCCGTGCAGGGCGGACAGGGCGACGACGATGGCGACCTTCGCCACCAGCCACGGCTCGAAGCCCCAGCCGCCGACCACCACCAGCGTGGGCCCGAGAATCCAGGCGAGCCCCATCGCCGGGGAGGTCACGCGGCGGTCCCAGCGGCCAGCCGCGCGCAGGACGCGGGTCGGTCCCGGCTCGGCGGCGGTCGCGGGATCCAGGGCGCTGATCAGGATGGCGGCGACGGACAGTCCCGCGATCCACACCGTCACCGCGGCGACGTGCAGACCGATCAGCCAGATATACACAACGACCGCCCCTTCAGATGCCTTGTGCGGGCGTCAGACGCCCACTTGCAGGATGATCTTACCGCGACCGTGGCCGGAATCGAGCCGTTCATGCGCCTTGCCGACCTGCTCCAGCGGCAGGACTTCGTCGACGATCACCCTCGCCTGCCCGCGCTCGAACAGCGGCGCCATCTCGCGCAGGCGGGCGCCCTCGCGGGTCAGGAAGGTGCCGTAGAGGGTCTGGTTCTTCACATAAAGCGCGTCGAGGTCGCCGGTCGGCGGCAGGATGGTGGCGATGCGGCCGAAGGGGCGGGTCGCCTGGGTGCTCATCGGCACATTGCCGCCGGCGGTGTCGAAGGCGGCGTCCACCCCCGCCCCGCCCGCCTCGCGCAGGATCCGGTCCATCACGTCGGTGTCGCGGTAGTCGAGCGTCACGTCGGCGCCGAGATCGCGCATCGCCTCGTGGTTGGCCTTGCTGGCGGTGGCGAGCACGCGGGCGCCGGCCGCCTTGGCGAATTGGATGGCGAAGCTGCCGACGCCGCCGGCCCCGCCATGGATCAGCACCGTCTCACCCGGCCGCACCGCCAGACGGCGGACGATGGCCTCCCACGCCGTGCCGCCAGCCAGCGGGATGCCCGCCGCCTCGACATGGCTGAGGCCCGGCGGCTTGTGCGCGACGATGGACGCGGCGGCGACGGTGTATTCGGCGTAGCTGCCGTTGGGATTGCCGAAGATCTCCGGGGTGTAGAACACCTCGTCGCCGGCCTTGAAGCCGGTCACGCCGGGGCCGACCTCCTCCACCACGCCCGACACGTCGTACCCCAGCACCGCCGGGAACGGAATGCCGGCCCAACTGCCGGCCTGCCGGATCTTGGCGTCCACCGGGTTGGTGCCCGACGCCACCACCCGCACCAGCAACTCGCCCGGTCCCGCGACCGGACGCGGCCGGTCCTGGAGTTCGAAAACGTCGGGACCGCCGAACCGCGAAATCACCATCGCACGCATGCCGTCATCCTCCGTTCGGGCTTTGCACTGGAGCAGCAGCAACGTGGGACGCCGGCCCCCGCCTGTCCAGCGGGGGAGAGGGGCAGCGGTGCCCGCCGGGGTGCCCCGTCGGAGGGTCAGCCGATTCGGAACTCCTCGCGGTGGATCGCCGTCATCGCCAGACCCTCCGGCCCGATGGCGCCGCGATACATGCCGGAACAGTTGAAGGGCAGCGCCACCCGGCCGTCGCGGTCGATGGCGATCAGGCCACCGGAGCCGCCGATCACGCCCAGCTCGTCCACCACGTCGCCGGCGGCACGCTCCAGGCTCTGGCCGGCCCAGCGCATGCGGGCGTCGATCTCGTGGGCGGTGCAGCGGCGGATGAAATGCTCGCCGTGGCCGGTGGCAGAGACGGCGCAGGTGATGTTGTCGGCGAAGGTGCCGGCGCCGATCACCGGGCTGTCGCCGACGCGGCCCTTGGCCTTGGCGGTCATGCCGCCCGTCGAGGTGGCGGCGGCGAGGTTGCCGTCGCGGTCGCGGGCGACGGCGCCGACGGTGCCGTGGCGGCGCTGCTCATCCCCGTCGTCGGGCGCGCCGGAACGACGGCGTTCAAGTTCGGCCTGCAGGGCGTCCCAGCGCGGCTGGGTGAAGAAATAGGGGGCTTCCTCCATCGCCAGACCCTGGCGGCGGCAGAGATCGAGCGCGCCCTCGCCGATCAGCAGGACGTGTTCGCTGTGTTCCATCACCGCGCGGGCGGCGAGGATGGGGTTGCGCGGGCCGAACAGGCCGGCCACCGCACCGGCGGAGCGGTCGCGGCCGTCCATGATGGCGGCGTCCATCTCCTGCACGCCCTCGGCGGTGAAGACGGCGCCACGGCCGGCGTTGAACAGCGGCTCGTCCTCCAAGGCCATAACGGCCGCGGTGACGGCGTCGAGCGCGCCGCCGCCGTCGGCCAGCACCGCGTGCCCGGCGGCCAGCGCCCGGCGCAGGCCGGCGTGATAGCCCTCGGTCAGGGCCGGGGTAAGGGCGCTGCGCTTGATAGTGCCGGCGCCGCCATGGACGGCCAGCGCGAAGGGCTGCGGGTGGGAAAGGGTCATGGGTGCGGATCTCAGCGCAGGGTGGCCGACATGGCCGACAATGTGTTGATCCAGCCCAGCACGCCGGCCATGCTGGCGGCCGGCAGGCGGACGGTGACGGGGTCGAGGCGCTCGGACACCGGGATCAGCGACGCCAGATCGGCCAGCGCCGGGCTGTTCATCTCGATCTCCAGTCGATAGGGCGCACCGTCGGTTTGCGGCGGAACGCGGAAGGGCGGGAGGCTCGCGGACCGGCGGACGGCGCGGGTCGCCGCCGCGCGGATGCGGTCGCGGGCGACCGACGGCGCCACGGAGCGGGCGGCGCGCTGGCCGAGCGCCTGCTTGACCACCACGCGTTCCGCTTCGGGGAAAAGCGGCGCCATCTCGGCGGCGAAGCGGTCGTCGCCGCTCAGCAGGATCACCGGCACGCCGATCTCGCCGGCATAGGCGCCGTAATTGCCGGCCTCCCCCAATTCCAGCCCGTTCACCCGGACGCGGCCGAAGGCGAAGCTGTTGGTGGTGTGTGCGAGGATGCCGTATTGCCGGGCCGAGGTGTGGAAGCCGACGCACATCACGCCCGCCGTGTCCGGCTCCAGACCAGCGAACATGCCGATCGGCTTGGGGCGGCCCAGGATCAATTCGGCGGCCGGGTGAAGTTCGTCGGGCAGCAGGTTGACCATCGGGCCGTGGCTGTCGTTGACCAGGATCTCGGTGGCGCCGGCTTCAAGCGCGCCTTCGATGGCGGCGTTGACCTCGGCGGTCATCAGGCGGCGGGCGCGCTCGTACTCGGGGTTGCCCTGCGTAACCTGCTGCTGGGAGACGACGCCGGCCACCCCTTCGATGTCGGCGGAGATGTAGATCTTCACGGAATGCTCCCGGAAATCAGCAGGTCTGACAGGCAGGGCCGGGTGGCGCCGTCGCGGCCCACCACCGGCGTGGCGGCGGCCAGCGCGTCGAGAACGGCTTCCTGCGTCGCGTCGGCCATCGCCTCGAACAGGCTGTCGATGCGGCGTTCGTTCAGCATGCGCAGGACCACGATGTCGTCCCGCCCGTCATGGTCGACGCGGTTGGCAGTGGTGAAGCCCAGCGCGATGTCGCCGCTGCCGTGGCCCCAGAAGGATCCCACCCGCGCCAGCCCGACCCCGGCGCGGCGGATCACCCGGCGCAGCTGGCGGTGGTCGAGCGGCACGTCGGTGGCGGCGATGACGATGACGGAGCCCTTCTCCGGCGCGTCGTCCTTTTCCGGCACGGCGATGCGGCGGCCGTCGGGCAGCCGCAGCTCCCCCGGCCGGCCGAAATTCGCCAGCACCAGCACGCCCAGATGATGGCGCTTGCCATCCAGCTTCAGCCGGCGCGACGAGGTGCCGATGCCGCCCTTGAAGCCGAAGCAGGACATGCCGCGCCCGGCGCCGACCGACCCGACCGCGACCTCCGCCCCATCCGGTTCGGACAGCGCGGCGGCGAGAGCAGCGGCGGCGTGCGCCTCGGTCACCGCCAGCGCCTGGATGTCGTTCAGCGGGCCGTCGTTGCACTCCATCACCACCGGATTGACGGTGGCGGTGCTGCGGCCGATGTCGGGGTTGGCGGCGATGGCGTGGCGGACCAGCGCGGTGGACGCGGTGCCGACCGACAGGGTGTTGGTCAGCAGGATCGGCGTTTCCAGCGTCCCAAGCTCCTCCACCTGCATCAGGCCGACGCTCTTGCCGAAGCCGTTCAGCACCTCCGCCGCCGCGACCGGCTTGTCGCGGTAAAGGTTGCCGGCATGGGGCAGGATGGCGGTGACGCCGGTCTGGATGGCGCCCTCATTGAGCGTGACATGGCCGACGCGCACTCCGGCCACGTCGGTGATGGCATTGCGCGGCCCCGGCGTCAGCCGGCCGCAGGCGAGCCCGAAGGCCCGCGCACGCCGTGCACCGTCAGCGCAGTTTGGGGTCGAGGGCATCGCGCAGTCCGTCGCCGAGCAGGTTGAAGGCCAGAACCGTCAGGAAGATGGCGAGGCCGGGATAGAAGGTGACATGGCTGGCGACGCCGATGTAGCTGCGCCCGTCGGCCAGCATCGCCCCCCATTCCGGGCTGGGCGGCTGGGCGCCGAGGCCGATGAAGCTGAGGCTCGCTGCCGTCAGGATCGAGGTGCCGATGCGCATGGAGACATAGACGATCACGCTGGGCAGCGTGCCGGGCAGGATGTGGCGGACCATCAGCAGCCGGTCGCGCACGCCGATGGCGCGGGCGGCGTCGACATAGACCGCGCGCTTCAGCGACAGCGTGCTGCCGCGTACCAGACGGGCGAAGACCGGCACGCTGAAGATCGCCACCGCATAGATGACGTTCTCGATGCCCGGCCCCAGGATGGCGACGATGCCGATGGCCAGCAGGATGCCGGGGAAGGCCAGCAGCACATCGCAGATGCGCATGATGAGGCTGTCGATCCAGCCGCCGCGGAAGCCGGCGATCAGCCCCAGCGCCACGCCGGCCGCCCCGCCCAGCAGCACCGACAGCAGACCGACCGACAGCGAGATGCGCGCGCCCCACAGGATGCGGCTGAAGATGTCGCGGCCATAGGCGTCGGTGCCGGCCCAATGGTCGGCCGACGGGCCTTCCAGGATGCGGTCGTAATCGAAGGCCGCCGGATCGAACGGCGCGATCCAGGGTGCCGCCGCCGCCGCCAGCGCCAGTGCTGCCAGGCAGATGCCGGCGGCCATGGCGGTGCGGTTGCGCCGGAACTTGCGCCAGAACTCGCGCAGCGGCGAACGGACGGCTTCATGAGTTACGGCGGCCACGCCGGTTGCGTCTGTCGTGGTCATGAGTAGCGAATCTCGGGGTTGGCGAGGGCGTACAGCACGTCGACCAGCAGGTTGATGATGATGAACTCCAGCGAGAAAAGCAGGATCTCGGCCTGGATGACGGTGTAGTCGCGGTAATTGACGCTATCCACCAGCAGCCGGCCCAGCCCCGGCCAGGAGAACACCGTCTCGACCACGATGGACCCGCCGAGCAGGAAGCCGAACTGCAGTCCGACCATCGTGATGATCGGGATCAGCGCGTTGCGCAGCGTGTGCTTCCACACCACCAGCCGGGCCGGCACGCCCTTGGCCCGCGCGGTGCGGACGTAATCCTCGCGCGCGATCTCGATGAAGGCGGAGCGGGTGAAGCGCGCCATCACCGCGGCGACGCCGAGGCCGAGCGTCAGCGACGGCATGACGAAATGCTGCCACGTCCCATAGCCGCTGGTCGGCAGCCAGCCGAGCTTGACCGAGAACAGGTCGATCATCAGCAGGCCGAGCCAGAAGGAGGGAAAGGCGATGCCCGACACCGCCACCACCATGCCGACATGGTCCTGCCAGCGCCCGCGCTTCGTCGCCGACGCCACGCCGATCAGCAGCCCGGCCAGCGTCGCCCAGATCATGGCGACGACGGTGAGGTAGAAGGTCGGCATGAAGCGTTCGCCGATCTCCTGCGACACCGGCCGCTTGGACTTCATCGACCGCCCGAACTCGCCCTGCACCGCGTTGCCGAGGAAGCGGCCATATTGCACCCACAACGGCTTATCGAGGCCGAGATCCTGGCGCACCAGTTCGATGTCCCGCTGCGTCGCATCCGGCCCGGCGACCAGCCGCGCCGGGTCGCCCGGCAGCAGATGGACGAATCCGAAGACGAAGACTGAGATCACCAGCAGAACCGGCAGGATGCCGGCGAGGCGGCCGACGAGATATTTCAGCATGGGGCAGAGGTCCTGGTGGAGGGCCTGGGTGGGGTGTCGGCTTCGAATGCCCCCTCCCCAACCCTCCCCCGCTTCGCGGGAGAGGGGGCAAGTCGCAGAGCGGCGGCAGTCCCCTCTCCCACCAAAGGTGGGGGAGGGTTAGGGAGGGGGCAACGCGGCGCCAGCCGCGACGACGACCGGCGCCACGCTCACATCACTGCAGATCGGCCTCTTCCATCTGCAGACCGCCGTCGGCGACATAGTAGAAGCCGGTCAGCTTCTTCGACTTGCCGGCCAGCAGGTTCTCGACGCCGAGGAAGATCCACGGCGCGTCCTTCCAGATCTGCTCCTGGGCGACGCGATAGGCCTCGGCGCGCTTGGCGGTGTCGGCGGTGCCGATGCCGGTCTCGATGGCGGCGTCGACCGTGTCATTCTTATAGTAGGCGACGTTGAAGAACTTCGGCGGGAAGCCCTTGCCCCACAGCAGCGGGCGCAGACCCCAGTCGGCATCGCCGGTCGAGGCCGACCAACCGCCATACTGCATCTGCACCGTGGCGTCCTCCGGCTTCTCGACACCCCAGACGCGGGCGGTCTCGACGCCGGCCTCCAGCGGGGTGACGGTCAGCTTGACGCCGATCTGCGACAGCTGCTGCTGGACGAACTGCATGCCGCGGATGAAGTTGGTGCTGTTGCGGCCGAACATCTCGGCCTCGAAGCCGTTCGGATAGCCGGCTTCGGCCAGCAGCGCCTTCGCCTTGGCAAGGTCGTAGGTGTACTGGTTCGGCTGGGTGACGTGGAAGCCGAGCTTCGGCGGGATCGCCGAATCAAGCGGGCCGGCATAGCCGCGATAGACCACCTTCGCGTAGGCGTTCTTGTCGATGGCGTAGTTCAGCGCCTGACGGACGCGCGGGTCGTTGAACGGCTTCTTCATGGTGTTCATCGCCACATAGCGGGCGATGATCGACGGGGCGTCGATGATCTCCAGCTGGGTGTTGGCTTCCACCATCTTCACCATTTCGGGCGGCAGCGGATAGATGAACTGCGCCTCGTTGGTCTGCAGCATGGCGATGCGGCTGCCGTTTTCCGGCACGCTCTTCAGCGTGACATGGTCGATCTTCGGCAGGCCCTGCTTCCAATACTTGTCGTTCTTCTCGACCTTCAGGGTGTCGGCTTCCCAGCTGACGAACTTGTAGGGGCCGGTGCCGACCGGGTGGCGGCCAATCTCTTTGCCATAGGTCTCCAGCGCCTTCGGGCTGTGGATCATGGCGCCGGGATGGGCGAGGTTGTTGTTCAGCGCACCGAAGGGCTGCGACAGCTTCAACTTGACGGTATAGTCGTCGACCACCACCGTTTCGGCCAGCATCGCCAGCAGGCTCTGGCGCTTCAGCCGGTTGGCCGGGTTGGACAGGCGGTCGAAGTTGGTCTTCACCGCCTGGGCGTTGAAGGGCGAACCGTCATGGAAGGTGACGCCCTTGCGCAGGTGGTAGGTGTATTCGGTGGCGTCGTCGTTGACCTCGAAGCTCTCGGCCAGCAGCGGCACCAGCTTCATGTCCTTGTCGAAGCCGAACAGGCCCTGCATCATCGTGCGGCTGGCCGACTGCGACAGCGTGTCGTTGATGTCGGCCGGGTCCAGCGTGGTGATGTTGTCGGGGATGCCGACGACCAGATCCTTCGCGGCGAAGGCCGGACCGGCCAGCGCGGTGCCGGCGAGCAGGCCGGCCAGCAGGGGAAGAGCGAAACGCTTCACGTGAGTACTCCCTGTTTTTTGTTTCAGAAGTCGCCGCCGACGGCGTGGCGCGCGACGAAATGGTCGTCGCCGACCGGCACCAGCGGCTGGACCAGCGGCTCGTCGCCGAGGCTGCGGATCGGGCTGGGGATCTCGCCGGTCAGCAGCCGCAGGTCGCGGGTGCGGCGGCTGGGATCGGCGATCGGCACCGCCGCCATCAGGCGGCGGGTGTAGGGGTGCTGCGGGTTCTCGAACACGGCGCGACGGGGGCCGAGTTCGACGATCTGGCCGAGATACATCACCGCGACGCGGTGGCTGACCCGCTCCACCACCGCCATGTCGTGGCTGATGAACAGGTAGGACAGGCCGCGCGTGGCCTGGAGTTCCATCAGCAGGTTGACGATCTGCGCCTGGATCGACACGTCGAGCGCCGCCACCGCCTCGTCGGCGATGATCAGCTTCGGATCGCAGGCGATGGCGCGGGCGATGCAGATGCGCTGGCGCTGACCGCCGGAGAATTCGTGCGGGTAGCGGCGCGCGTGTTCCGGCTTGAGGCCAACCTGGGTCAGCAGCTCGGCCACCCGCTCCTCGATGGCGCGGCGGCGCGACACGCCGGGCTTTGCGGTCGGCACATAGTCGTGGACCAGCATCGGTTCGGCGACGCTGAAGCCGACGGTCATGCGCGGGTTCAGCGAGGCGAAGGGATCCTGGAAGATATACTGGATCTTTTCCTTCAGCTTGGCCTGACCGTTGGAATCCAGCGTCGCGGTGTCGACGCCGTCAAAGCGGATGGTTCCGGAGGTGGCGGACTGAAGCCCCATGATGGTGCGGCCGGTGGTCGACTTGCCGCAGCCGGACTCGCCGACCAACGCCAGCGTCTCGCCCGGACGAACGGCGAAGCTGACCTTCTCCACCGCATGGACGCGGGCCTTCAGCGAGCCGAAGATGCCCTTGCGCACGTCGAATCGGGTGGTGAGGTCGCGCACCTCCAGCAACGGTGCATCGGCGGCGCGCACGGTGTCCTGAACCGGCGGGGCCGGCGGGGTGGCGTCTGCCTTGGCCTCATCGACCACCAGCAAGGGAAAGCGGATCGGCAAATCCTGGCCGCGCAACGCGCCCAGCTTCGGCACCGCCGACAGCAGCGCCTTGGTGTAGGGGTGCTGCGGCGCCTGGAAGATGCGCTCGACAGGCCCCTCCTCCACCTTGCGGCCGCGCCACATCACGACGACGCGGTCGGCGACCTCCGCCACCACGCCCATGTCGTGGGTGATGAAGATGACGCCCATCCCCATCTCGTCCTGCAGCAGGCGGATCAGCCGCAGGATCTGCGCCTGGATGGTGACGTCCAGCGCCGTGGTCGGTTCGTCGGCGATCAGCAGAGACGGGCGGCAGGACAGAGCCATCGCGATCATCACGCGCTGGCGCATGCCGCCCGACAGCTGGTGCGGGTGACGGTCAAGCAAGCGGGCCGGTTCGGGAATGCGAACCTTCTCCAGCATGCGTAGCGCCTCCGCCCGCGCCGCCTTGCGGTCGAGACCCTGGTGCAGCATCACCGCCTCGGCGATCTGGTCGCCGATGGTGAAGACCGGGTTCAACGACGTCATCGGCTCCTGAAAGACCATTGCGATGTCGTTGCCGCGCATGTCGGTCAACGCCTCGGCCGGCGGCGTGGCGAGATCGCGTTCGCGCCCGTCACGACCCTTGAAGCGGATGCGCCCGCCGACGATGCGGCCGCCGGCATAATCGACCAGCCGCATCAGCGACAGTGAGGTCACCGACTTGCCGGAGCCGGATTCACCGACGATGGCGACCGTCTCGCCCGGCGCCACGGTGAAGCTGACGTCGTCGACCACGCGCACGGGACCATGCTCGCCGTCGAAGGCGACGCTCAGCCCCTCTACGGAAAGCAGGGCCGGCGCGGTGTCGACGGCTTTTGCGGCAGCCGCAGCGGTGCTCATCGCCCCAGCCTCTCGGCGAACAGCGCGAAGATGCGGCGCCACACCATGCCCGGCGCGCCGCTGCCGACCGGCTTGCCGTTCAGACTGGTGACCGGGGTGATTTCCTTGGTGGTGCTGGCGATCCAGATCTCGTCGGCGGTCTCAAGCTCCGCCGCCGGGATGTCGCGCTCCTCCAGCCGCAGGCCGGCCTCGGCGGCAAGCCGCAAGACGACGATGCGGGTGATGCCCTCCAGGATGCGGTTGTCCTTGAGCGGCGTGGCGATGACGCCGTCCTTGACCACGAAGATGTTGGTGGCGGCGCCCTCCGTCACCATGCCGTCGCGCAGTTGCAGCGCATCGATCACCCCGGCATCGGTCGCCGCCTGCTGCGCCAGCACGCTGCCCAGCAGCGCCACCGTCTTCAGGTCGCAGCGGCCCCAGCGGATGTCGGGGATGGTGATGGCGGCGACGCCCTGGTCGCGCCACGCGGCGGGCGGGCGCTTCAGCGGGCTGGCCATGCCGAACACCGACGGGGTGACGCCCGCCGGGAAGGCATGGCCGCGGCTGGATGCTGCGCCGCGGGTGACCTGCAGATAGACGGTCAGGTCGCCGTCGATGCCGGACTCCGCCGCCAGCCGCTCCATGATGTCCAGCCAGTCGCCGGCCGACAGGGCGCAGTCGATGCGCAGTTCGGACAGCCCGCGTTGCAGGCGGGCGATGTGCGCCTCCGGCTCGAACAGGCGGCCGTTGTAGGCGGCGGTCACCTCATAGAGGCCGTCGGCGAACAGGAAACCGCGGTCCAGCGGCGACACATGGACCTCGTCCAGCGGCAGGTAACGCCCGTTCCAATAGGAGATCGTCATCGCTTTCCAGCTTCTTTGGCGCGTGGAGGGGAAGGCCCGGATCACTCGGAGCAGAGCTATTCGGGCGGCCGGTTCGATTTGGGCACGACGTGGAGGTAGGGCAGGATGCGTTCGGCCATGTCGGCGGCCTGATGGACGCTGTCGGGACCGGAGCGCGACAGCGCGGTGCCCAGCGCCACGATCAGCGCCATCAGCCCGGTGGGGGAGCTGTGGCGCACGCCATGGTCGGCCCCGGCCAGCAGGGTCACATCGGCCAGCGGCACGATCGGGCTGTCCGGCGCGTCGGTCAGTGCGATGGCCTTCGCCCCGCGCTCCCGGCACAGCTGCAGATGCTCGATGGTCCGGCGCGAATAGCGCGGCGAGGTGATGGCGATCACCAGATCGCCGGGCTTCATCGTCATCAGCCGGCGGATGGTGCGCTCGGTGCCCGCGAACTCGATGGCTTCGTGGACATTGTCGACATAGGGCTCCAGCACGTCGGTCAGGAACAGGGCGAGATAGGCGCTGTCGCCCAGCCCGAGCGCCACGACGCGACCAGCCTCGCGGATCAGGCGGATCGCCGCCTCGCACTGTTCCGGCTGCAGCAGATCCATGGTGCGGGTGATGTTGACGGCGTCGCTGGCCAGCGATTCCCGCATGATCTCGGCATTCGAGGTGTCGCGCTGCACCGCGACGCGCAGCTTCTCCACCGGCGCGAAGGTGGATTCGAAGGCGCGCAGCAGATCCTCGCGGAATTCCGGAAAGCCGTCATAGCCGAGGAAGCGGGCATAGCGGTTGACCGACGCCACCGATACCTCCGCCGCGGCGGCCAACTCGCCGATCTTCAGGGTCGCGGTGCGGAAGGGATAGGCCAGCGCCCAGGCCCCGACCTTGGCGAGCGCCGCCGGAAGCTGCTGCTGGCAGTTCTGCATGCGGATCAGCAGCGATCCCGTCTGAATGGGTGGCTCCATCCCCCGCTCCCCCTTCGCAGCGGCAGCGCCGCCTTTGTGTCGATAGAGTTACAGGAATGGCATATTCCTGTAAATCCATTTTCACATAGTGGCGTATGCGGTGGGCCGGAGTCCGGGTGGGGATCCCCTCTCCCTCCAGGGAGGGGATTGCCCCCTAGCGGGAGCTGTCGCGAAGGATCTGATCCGGCTGGTTCAGCCACTCCTCCAGCTTCTGCGGCCGGTTCGCAGGGACCGGAGGCGAAGCTCGTTTGGGCTCCGGGGCCGACGGAACCTCCGCCGATTGCGGCGGGCGGTCCAGCGGGGCGCCGGCACTGACTTTGCCGCCGGCGTCGATCCGCGCCCGATAGCGGTGGCCGTCCGCGGCGACGAACTCGCCCGGCCCGGTCGGGCGGTTGCGGTGGAACCGGCCGACATATTTGTTGCCGCTGGGGAAGGCGAGCGTGCCGAAGCCGGTCCGGCGGTCGTCCTTCCACTCCCCCTCATACACGCGCCCGTCGGGCCAGACATGGGTCGCCTGCCCCGAGACCAGCCCGTCGCGGAAACTCCCGTCGAGGCGGCGTCCGTCGCGCCAGGTGACGCGCGCCTGCCCTTCCAGCCGCCCCTCAATCAACGTGCCCTCCACCTGCCCGTCATAGCGGCCGTCGTAGGACCAGCTCAGCACGCCGGGACCATTGCCCCAGCCGTTCGGGCAGGCCCCGGACCAGCGGATGGTCTTGCGCCGGTCGGGATACTGGTCCCACACCTGGCAGTCGGCCCCCTGAACCGTCACCGCCCGTTCCGCCAGGGCGGAAGCCGGCAGCATCGCCGACAGGACGGCCGCGAGACAGGGCGGCAGAAGGGCGGCATGGGCGGGCATGGAGGCCACCTTTCGCGCGGAAGGTTGGGGCTGCACCCTCCAACCGCCCCCGTCCGGATTCGGTTCCGGACCCGCCCTTTCGCAACGTCCCTAACGTGTTCCTTATCGTTTGTTAACGATGTTTGCCGCAATCATCGCACATTGTCGGAATCGCGCATCATGAAGGGTAGCAATGGCTCAGAAGGTTCGTGAGGATTACCGGACCCTCACCGGCCCGGAAAAGGCCGCCATCATGATGCTGGCGCTGGGCGAGGAGCATTCGTCCAAGCTGTTCTCGCTGATGGATGACGAGGAGATCAAGGAACTGTCCCAGGTGATGGCCAACCTGGGCACGGTGTCGGCCAACCTGATCGAGCGCCTGTTCGTCGAGTTCGCCGAGCAGATGTCGTCGAGCGGCACCGTGGTCGGCTCCTTCGATTCGACCGAGCGGCTGCTGCTGAAGACCCTGCCGAAGGACAAGGTCGACCAGATCATGGAGGACATCCGTGGTCCGGCCGGCCGCACCATGTGGGACAAGCTGACCAACGTCAACGAGTCGGTTCTGTCCAACTACCTGAAGAACGAGTATCCGCAGACCGTCGCCGTCGTGCTGTCCAAGATCCGCTCCGACCATGCCGGCCGCGTGCTGGCGCAGCTGCCGGAAAGCTTCGCCATGGAGGTCATCATGCGCATGCTGCGCATGGAGGCGGTGCAGAAGGAGGTCCTGGACGACGTCGAGCGCACGCTGCGCACCGAGTTCATGACCAACCTTGCCCGCACCAGCCGGCGCGACAGCCACGAGATGCTGGCGGAAATCTTCAACGGCCTGGACCGCACCACCGAGCACCGCTTCATGGCCGCGCTGGAGGAACGCAACCGCGACAGCGCCGAGCGCATCAAGTCGCTGATGTTCACCTTCGAGGACCTGTCGAAACTCGACCCCACCGGCGTTCAGACGATGCTGCGCACGGTCGACAAGCAGAAGCTGGGCACCGCGCTGAAGGGCGCGTCGGAGTCGCTGAAGGACCTGTTCTTCTCCAACATGTCCGAACGCGCGGCGAAGATCCTGCGCGAGGACATGGCGGCCATGGGTCCGGTGCGCGTCCGCGACGTGGACGAGGCGCAGATGTACATGGTGCAACTGGCGAAGGACCTTGCCGCCCGCGGCGAACTGGTCCTGGCCGAAGGCAGCGGCGAGAACGAGCTGATCTACTGACCGGCATCTACTGACCGGCGGGGGCTTTCTCGCCGATAAGCTGCGGACAAGGCTGAATTTTTCCGCCTCCCTCACAGGACGTTTGACGGAAGGCGCGGAACGGTGAACCTTTGGATTCCGAGAAAGGGCGGGATCGGGGAAGCCACCGTTCCGGGACACAACCGTTTCAGGATTGCGGCTTCCGCTCCCGCCCGACCGGCCGCAAGGCCGGCGGCTGCCGTTTCGGCCAACAATCAGGGAGCTTCCAGACATCATGACCGCTGACACGCTGCAATCCCGTCTCACCCGCCGGATCGCCGGTCCGGTGGTCGCCAGCCTGCTCGGCCTCGGCGTCGTCGCCGCCGGGCCGCTGGCCGCCGCGGCCGAGACCTGGGATATGCCGACCCCCTATCCGGACACGAACCTGCACACCATCGTGGTGAAGCAGTTCGCCGACGATGTGAAGGCGGCCACCAACGGCAAGGTCAACATCACTGTCCACACCAACGGCTCGCTGATCCGCCATCCGGAGATCAAGCGCGCGGTCCAGTCCGGTCAGGCCCAGCTGGGCGAGGTGCTGATCAGCTCCTGGGCGAACGAGGATCCGCTCTACGGTCTCGATTCCGTGCCCTTCCTCGCCACCGACTTCAAGGCTGCGCACAAGCTGTACGACGTCTCCAAGCCCTTCCTCGAGAAGAAGCTGGAGCGCCAGCGCCTGAAGCTGCTCTATTCGATCCCGTGGCCGCCGCAGGGCCTGTATGTGAAGGACGAGATCCAGTCGGTCGAGGGGCTGAAGGGCCAGAAGTTCCGCGCCTACAACCCTGCCACCACCCGCATCGCCGAGCTGTCCGGCGCCATCCCGGTGAAGATCGAGGCGGCGGAGGTCGCGCAGGCCTTCGGCACCGGCATCGTCACCGCCATGATCACCTCGGCCGCCACCGGCGTCGACACCAAGGCCTGGGACTTCGTGAAGGTCTATTACGACGTCCAGGCCTGGCTGCCGCGCAACATGGTGTTCATCAATTCCGAAGTCTGGAAGGGGCTGGACGCCAACACCCAGAAGGCGGTCCAGGACGCCGCGGCGAAGGCCGAGGCCAAGGGCTGGGCCGAGTGGGAGAAGAAGACGGCCGAGCTGAACAAGACCATGTCGGACAACGGCATGAAGGTGCTGCCGCCGTCCGACAAGCTGAAGGAAGGCCTCTCCGCCATCGGCAAGACGATGACCGAGGAATGGATCAAGGCCGCCGGCGCCGACGGCGAGGCCATCATCGCCGCCTATCGCAAATAAGGCTCCGAGTTGGGAGATGAGTACCCGGCCGGCGGCCAGCAGCACGGCGGCCGGCCGGACATCTCCATTCCCGACGCCCCTTCGTCACGACCGAACGCAGGAGGTGGTTGCGCCATGCGCACCGCACTGTCCATTCTTTACCGAACCGCCGAGATCCTGGGCGCGGTTTCGCTCGCCGCCATCGCCGTCCTGATCGTGACCCAGGTGGCGAGCCGCCTGTTCGACCGCATGGTGCCGGGCGCCGACGAGCTTGCCGGCTACTGCATGGCCGCGTCCTTCTTCCTCATGCTGGGGCCGGCGCTTCGCCGCGGCGCCCATATCCGCGTCGGCGTGCTGGTGGAGCGGCTGAACGGTCCCGCCCGCCGCCTCATGGAACTGCTGTGCCTGGGCTTCGCCACCGCGCTCAGCGCCTATTTCGCCTGGTACTGGGTGCGCATGACCTATGATTCCTACGATTTCGGCGATCTCAGCCAGGGCGTGCTGCCGATCCCGCTGTGGATCCCGCAGGCACTGATGGCGGCGGGCCTGGTGGTGCTGGTCATCGCACTGATCGACGACCTGCTGGCCGTGCTGCAGGGGCGCGACGCCTCCTACCAGCATGCCGGCATGCAGAGCGAGGGCTGAGCGATGGACGAGACGACCGCATCCATCGTCGTCGTGGTGACGATGTTCCTGATGCTGGGGGCCGGCGTGTGGGTGGCGCTGGCGCTGGCCGGCGTCGGCTTCGTCGCCATGGCGCTGTTCACCGCACGGCCGGTGGGCATGGTGATGGCGACCAACATCTGGGGGGCCAGCACCTCCTGGACGCTGACAGCATTGCCGCTGTTCATCTGGATGGGCGAGATTCTGTTCCGCACACGCATCTCGTCCGACATGTTCAAGGGGCTGGCGCCCTGGACCGGCTGGCTGCCCGGCCGGCTGATGCATGTGAACATCATCGGCTGCTCGATCTTCGCCGCGGTGTCCGGCTCGTCGGCCGCCACCGCCGCCACCATCGGCCGCATGACCATTCCGGAGCTGAACCGGCGCGGCTACGACCCGATGATGACCTTGGGGTCACTGGCCGGGGCCGGCACGCTGGGGCTGCTGATTCCGCCGTCGATCATCATGATCGTCTATGGCGTGGCCGCCGACGTGTCGATCGCCCGGCTGTTCATCGCCGGCGTCATCCCCGGCATCGTGCTGACCGGCCTGTTCATGCTCTATGTCGGCGGCTGGTCTCTGGTGAACCCCGGCCGGGTGCCGCCGCCGGAGGCGTCGCAGAGTCTGCCTGAGAAGATCCGCGACACCGGAGCGCTGATCCCGGTCATGCTGCTGATCGCGGCGGTGCTGGGCTCCATCTATGTCGGCATCGCCACCCCGACGGAGGCGGCCGGCATCGGCGTGCTGGGCTCCCTGGTGCTGGCGCTGGTGACCGGCACGCTGAACTGGACGACCTTCCGCGACAGCCTGTTCGGCGCCGCCCACACCTCCTGCATGATCGGCTTCATCCTGGCCGGTGCCGCCTTCCTGACGGTGGCGATGGGCTATACCGGCATCCCGCGCCTGCTGGCGGAATGGATCACCACCATGCAGCTGTCGCCGGCGGCGCTGCTTGTGGCGCTGACCTTCTTCTTCATCGTGATGGGCTGCTTCCTCGACGGCATCTCCATGGTGGTGCTGACGACCTCGGTCATCCTGCCGATGGTGCAGCAGGCGGGGATCGACCTTCTGTGGTTCGGCATCTACATCATCATCGTGGTGGAGATGGCGCAGATCACCCCGCCGGTGGGCTTCAACCTGTTCGTGCTGCAGTCGATGACCGGCAAGGACATCTTCACCATCGGCAAGGCCAGCCTGCCCTTCTTCCTGCTGATGGTGGTGATGGTGGTCCTGCTGTGGATGTTCCCCGGGCTGGTCACCTGGCTGCCGTCGAAAATGATCGGGTGAGGAGCGACAGCGTGGAAGTCCGCTTCACCAGTTGCGGCGACACCGCCTTCAACGTCGAGTTCGGCGAGACCATCGACCGGGCGACCAACGCCCGCGTCATGGCCCTGCACGCCCGGCTGAAGGCCGCGCCGCCGCCGGGACTGGTGGAAACGGTGCCGACCTTCCGCTCGCTGCTGGTGGTCTATGATCCCGTCACGACCAGCCGCTGCGAGATGCAGGCGGCGGTCGAGGCGGCGCTGGCCGGCAGCGACGCCGCCCCGGAGGAGGGACGGCTGTGGCGCCTGCCGGTCTGCTACGACCCCGACCTCGGCCCCGATCTGGCGGAGCTGTACGACACGCTGGGCCTGACGGCGGAGCAGGTGGCGGCGCTGCACGGATCAGTCGAGTATTTCGTCTACATGCTGGGCTTCATGCCGGGCTTCGGCTACATGGGCGATCTGCCGGCCGAACTGGAACGGCCGCGCCGGACGGAGCCGCGGGTGCGGGTGCCGGCGGGATCGGTCGCCATCGCCGGCCGGCTGACCACCGTCTATCCTTGGGAAAGCCCCGGCGGCTGGCACCTGATCGGCCGCTGCCCGGTGCCGCTCTATGATGGCGACCGGCCCGACCCGGTGCTGCTCGCGGCCGGCGACCGGGTGCGCTTCGAGGCGGTGGACCGCGCGGCGTTTGACGCCATCGCCGAGGCGGCAAACGCCGGCCGCTTCGACCCGGCCAGCCTGAGGGCCGCATGATGGCCGCCTGTCTTACGGTGGTCCGGCCGGGCCTGTTCGCGACGATCCAGGATCTGGGCCGCTTCGGCTTCCAGGAGCTGGGCATGCCGGTTGCCGGCGCGCTCGACCCGGTGGCGCTGCGGCTGGCCAATGCGCTGGTCGGGAATCCTCAGGGAACCGCCGGGCTGGAGATTGCCCTGCTCGGTCCTGCCCTGCGGGTGGATGCGCCCGCCGTCCGCATCGCCGCCGTCGGCCCACTGGCGCTGACGCTGGAGCGCGAGGGCGACGCCCCGCAACCGCTGGCCCCGCACCGCAGCCACACCCTGCGACAGGGCGACGTGCTGCGGCTGGGCGCGGTGGACGGGGCTTCCGTCGCCTGTCTGGCGGTGGCCGGCGGCTTCGCGCTGGCGCCGGTGATGGGCAGCCTGTCCACCTATGTGCGTGCCGGGATCGGTCCGCTCGGCGGGCGGCCGCTGGCTGAGGGCGACCGCCTGCCGCTGACCCGCGACAGCGCCCCGGACGGTTCCGACGTCGAGCTGCCGCAGCCGCCCGACTACGGCGCCGGGCCGCTGCGCGTCGTGTTTGGGCCGCAGGAGGACCGCTTCACCGACGCCGCGATCGACACCTTCCTGTCGGCGACCTACCGCGTCGGCAAACAGGCCGACCGCATGGGCCTGCGGCTGGAGGGTCCGGCGCTGGCGCATCGCGGAAGCGCCGACATCCCGTCGGACGGGCTGGTCACCGGCTCCATCCAGGTGCCGGGCAACGGGCAGCCGATCCTGCTGCTGAACGACCACCAGACCGCCGGCGGCTATGCCAAGATCGCCACGGTGATCTCCGCCGACCTGCCCCGCGCCGGCCGCCTGCGCCCCGGCGACAGCCTGTCCTTCCAGGCGGTGACGGTGGAGGAGGCCGAAGCGATCCGCCGCCGCCGGGAACAGGCCATCGCCGGCTGGGTTCGCGCCATCCGCCCGGTGCGCCCCACCGGCGGCATCGACCTGGAGGCGCTCTATGCCGAGAACCTGATCTCCGGCACCGTCGACATCGTGAACGGCGGCAGCGACATCCCCCTGTTGTGACGCCCCTTGCTGTGACAGACGCCCGCCGGAATCGGGTCAGACCCCGACGATCTGCAAGCCGCCGCTGGGAAGGGTGAAGGGCTGCGAGCTGGCGAGTTCCCTCACCACGCCGCTGTCCACATCCAGGCGGAACAGGGCGCCGGCCTGGGTGGAGTCCGTCGCGCTGAAATACAGCTGGTCGCCGACCGCATCCACGCTGGTGGGCTGCGTCCAGGTCGTACGGTTGGTCTTGTCGGTGACCATCCGCGTGCCGGCCTCGGTGCCGTCGGTTCTCCACAGGGCGTTGCCATGCACGGTATCATCGGCGGTGAAGAAAAGCCTGTGATCGGCGACGGTCAGGTTTGCGATGGCGGCGCTGGCGCTGCCGGGCGCGATGTCCTTGACCATGTGCGTTCCCTGCTCCGTCCCGTCCGAGATCCAGAGTTCGAAACCGTTCTGCTGGGTGCTGGCATTGAAAACGACCTTGTCGCCGACGGCAAGGAACTGATTGGGAACGGAAAATCCCGTTGATGGAAAATCCTTGACCAGAACCGTGCCTTCCGGCGTGCCGTCACTCTTCCACAGATCGGGGCCACGATTGAAGAACAGCGTATCTCCCGCCCCGACCAGAGAAACCGTGTGTCCGCTCCTTATATCCTCACCAAGACCTTCCAGCAGCTTGACCGTCCCCTCCTCCGTCCCATCGGTCACCCACAGCTGGCCGTAAGAGCCGGTGCCGTCCCAGGCCGACAGGAACAGCCTGTCGTCGGCGGCCGTGAAATGGTCGGGAAAAATAGGCAACGGCACCGGGATCGGCGGATCGACCGCTCCGGGATAGAAGTCCTTCACCAGCATCGTTCCGGCCGCCGTTCCATCCGACCGCCACAGCGCGTTGCCGTGCTCCATGTCGGTGGCGGAGAAGAACAGCTCGTCCCCCACCGCCGTCAGATTACCCGGAGGGCGACCGGCCCGCGTGTCACCGATGTCCTTGACCATGTGCGTCCCGGCGGCGGTGCCGTCGCTGACCCACAGCTCGGTTCCGTGCCGGCCGTCGTCGGCTTGGAAGAACAGCTTGCCGTCCGCAACGGTCAGCGACACCGGCGACGAGCCCGTCGCCCCCGGATTGATGTCGGCCAGCATGCGCGTCCCGCCCGGCGTTCCGTCGGTCGTCCACACTTCGCGGCCATGCACGCCGCCATCCGCGCTGAAATACGCACGCTTGCCCATTTGGACCAAACCCTGCGGGTCCGACGAGGCCGCACCCGGGGCGATGTCCCGCAGAAGGAAAGCCCGGCGGCCATCTGTTCCCCACAGCTCGTCGCCATGACCGGTGTCCACCGCCGCGAAGACGGCATCGGCCCTGACATGGCTGGTCTTGAGCCGCAGATTGTCGGCGGTCAGGTCATCCCGCGACAGCCCCATCAGCTTGACCCCATCGCGCGGCCCGAAATCGAGGACCAGCCCGTCGCGATCCTGATGGGAATGGGCCAGCACATCCTCAAGGCTGCCGATCCCGCCCCAGCCCTGCAGGTCCAGCAGATCGCCGCTCGTGCCGGCCTGGAAATCGCCGATGCAGTCCCACCCGTCGCCGGGCTTGAGGACGAAGCGGTCGCTGCCGCCGCCGCCTTCCATATAGTCGTTGCCGCGGTTGCCGATGATGGTGTCGTCGCCGCTGCCACCGAACAGAAGATCGCGATGCGCGCCGCCCGTGATCCGCCGGCCGGACACGCCGTGATTCTGCGCCTGATCCCGTCCCATGACTGCGCACTCCCGATGGTGCCGACGCGGACGGCGTCGGAAGGGTGCCATCATCATAAGATTCTTATATACGTGCCCGGCATGTGCACACAGTCAGTGATCCATCGCGCCGGGCCTCTACCCCGGTTCGGCCTGTGATATCCAGCCATCGTCCGAAAGAATGTGCGGCGGATGCTTCAATCCACGGCCGGTGCCGGCTCTTTCACGCTGCTTTCGCGATGGCGGCAGACCCGGTCCCGGCCGCCCTGCTTGGCGCGGTAGAGCGCCATGTCGGCCGCCTTGATCATGGCGTCGGACCGGCCGATGTCGGGGGTCAGGGTCGACAGGCCGATGCTGACGGTCACATGCAGGATCGCGCCATCGTCCTGCGGGATGCTCAGGTCGCGGACGGCGCAACGCAGGCGTTCGGCGAGTTGGAAGGCCCCGTCGCCCGGCGCGTTGGGAAGCAGGATGGCGAACTCCTCGCCACCGAAACGGGCGACGAGATCGCTCTGCCGCACGCTGCACTGAAGCAGACGGCTGAGCGACACCAGCACGGCGTCGCCGGCATCGTGCCCGCGGCTGTCGTTGACGTCCTTGAAATGGTCGATGTCGAGCATCAGGAGCGACACCGGCGTGTCGTGGCGCAGCGCGCCGGCCACGGCCCGGTCGATGGAGGCGAAGAAGGCCCGGCGGTTCGCCAGCCCGGTCAGCGGATCGCTCAAGGCCGCGTTGCGCAGCATCTGCTCGGTATCGACGCGACGGCGCTCGCGCGCCAGCATCGTGCCCAGCATCAGGATGCCCGCCGCCGTGAACAGCGCGATGGGAATCCCGCCATCGATGAAGATCGGCAGAGCGACCTCCCACGGCAGCACGAAGATGCTGAGGGGATGGACGGAGGCAACCGGGCCGAGGATGAACAGCGGTCTTGAATTCCGCCACTCCACGGCAGGCACCAGCCGCCGCAGCAGCAGACCGACGGAACCGGCCACCAGGATTCCGGCCACCCCCGGAAGCGTCCCGGCGCCGCCGATCGCGATGCGGGCCGCCGACACCATCCCGGCGGCCAGCATGGCGGCCAGCGGTCCACCGAAGGGAGCGGCCAGCGCGACCGGCACCGCCTTCACGTCCAGATAGACGCCGGGAGAGATGGGAACCGATTGCAGCATGGCGGCCACGCCGCCGATGCCGAACAGCAGCCCCAGGCAAAGCTGCCGGATCCGGGGCCGTTCCTCCATCCGGTACAGGATCGTCCCGTAAACGAGCGTCACCAGCGCCAGCAGCCCCACACCGCCCGCGAGGGCCGTTGCGATCGTCGCCGTGGCGCTGGGTTCCTCCACCTGCCGCCCCCTTTGAACCGCCGGGTTACCGACCTTCGGGCATCCTTCTTCGTGTGAGTATTCTAATATGCTTAGTGCGAACATCCTAGTGCGATGCACAGGGGTTTGTCGCAAATGCGGCGCATTGTCCGGGGCGTTGCCGGACCGGGACCGGCTTTCGGGCGCCGGCTCTCCGCCGAAATCCGCCGACGCGCCGCCGACAGGCCAAAGACGGCGAGCGGAGCGGCCCGTATGGCGCGAAAACGGGCTTCGCGCGGCTTGTCAGCTCTCCCCATCACCGACGGGACACAGCGACTCGCCTCTTTCACCGGCGGTAGCCGCCGCCACCGGGCCGAACGCCGGATCGAACGCTTCTGCCGGGATGGGCAGGCCGAGGAAAGCCCCCTGCGCGAAGCCGCAGCGGACCTCCGCGGCCAGGAGCTGCTGCTCTCCCGTCTCGACCCCTTCGGCGATCACCGTCAGGTTCATGCTGCGGGCCAGTGCCACCATGGCGCGCACCGCCTGCTGGTTGGGAGGGTTGCGGATCATGTCCAGCAGGATGCCCTGGTCGATCTTCAGGAATTCCACCGGAAGCCGCCGCAGATGGCCGAGCGAAGCATAGCCGGTGCCGAAGCCGCCGACGGAGAACGCAATGCCCAACATCCTGAGCGACTGCATGTTCCGTGTCATCTCCGCCGACGGCGCGAGCATGGCGGCCTCCGGCAGTTCCAGGATCAGCCGGTCCGGCGACGCCCCATGACGGGCGAGGCAGCCGGTGACCTGATCGCCGAAGCCGGAATGCTTGAGCTGCAGGGTGGACACCGGCACGGTCAGCCGCAGTCCCGCGGCGCCACGGTCGCGCCAGCCCGCCAGTTGCCGGCAGCCAGCATCGAGCAGCCATGCGCCGATCTGCAGGATCAGCCCGTTCGCCTCGGCCAGATGCAGGAAGTCGGTGGGCGGCAGCAGGCCGCGGTCGGGGTGGTTCCAGCGCACCTCCGCCTGCGCGCCGGCAAGCAAGCCGCTGCCGACCTCCACCACCGGCTGAAGGAACAGCGCCAGCTGGCCCTTGGCCACCGCCTCGTGCAGCTGGTTCTCCATCCGCAGGTGGTCCAGCGCGTCGGCATCCATCGCCGGATCATAGAAGGTCCAGTTGGCGGTCCCCTTCCGCTTGGCCTGATACATGGCGACATCGGCGTTCTTCACCAGCAGTTCGGGGTCGGTCCCCTGCTCCGGCGCGAAGGTGACGCCGATGCTGGCCGAGATGTGCAGCGTCTGGCCGGCGATGTGGAAGGGTTCGCCCAGGCTTTCGAGCAAGCGGCGGGCCACCGTCTCCGCCTCCGCTCGGTCGCCGACCTGCGACAGGATGACGGTGAACTCGTCGCCGCCGATCCGGGCGATGGTCTCCGATCCGCGGACGCAAGCGGCCATCCGGTGCGCCGCCTCGCGCAGAAGCACGTCACCGGTCTGGTGGCCCAGCGTGTCGTTGACCCATTTGAAGCGGTTCAGGTCGATGAACAGCAGCGCCATGCAGGTCCGGTCGCGCGCCGCCCGCCGCAGCGCCTGACGCAGCCGGTCATAGAACAGCGGCCGGTTGGGAAGCCCGGTCAGCGCGTCGTAATTGGCCTGATGGCGGATCGTCTCCTCCGCCCGGCGTCGCGCGGTGACGTCCTGGATGGCGGTGATCAGCCCCAGCACGAGGCCGCCGGCATCGTGGAATGGTTCCCCGACCTCCTGAAGGTCCAGATGGTCGCCGTCGGGCCGGGCGACGCGGTATTCGATGTCGAACCGTGCGTTTTCGGCCCAGGCCCGGCGGTAGGCGTCCTGCACGTCCGGCCGCTGTTCCGGCACAACCCGGTCGAGAAGCTGCCCGACGGTGATCCGTTCGGCCCCGCCGCCCAGGCTGATCGGTTCCAGGCCCACCGGTTCCAGGCCGACCAGCTCGCGGAAATTGGCCGAGACCTCCAGCAGGTCTTCGGGCAGATGGACGGTGTAGGCCAGCTTGGCGACCCGTTGCGCCTGGGCCAGCCGGGCTTCGCTGAGACGCAGCGGCTCCTGCCGCTTCAACCGTTGCAGCACGCGCTGGAACAGGAACAGCAGGGCCAGCAGGGCCAACGCAAAGCCGCCGGCATAGGGAGCCGTCTCGCGGACGAGGGTGCGGCCGGGCTGCTGCGGCGTCCAGGTCAGCACGCCGAACCACTGCCCGGCGATGCTCTCCAACGGCAGGCTGACGATGTCCGCCGGTGCCGGCCCGCCGGCGTCGGCCACGCGCAGATCGGCGATCCGACGCGAACTTGCCAGCTTCGCCAGCTCCGAGTCGAGCCGGGTCATGAAGACCTGGACCGGCCGGTCGGGGTCCGGCGGCAGGGGATCGTGCCCGTTTTCGTACTCGATCACCCGCGCGCCGAAAACGAAGGGGATTTGCGCGATACGGACGATGCCGTTGACCGGCTTTCCGGCGGCGCGCGCCGCCGCCAGCACCGGCCGCAGATCGGCGGCCTCGCTGGTCGCCGCGTCCAGGTCGTCGCGCAGGGCACCGTCCTTCGACGCATAGATCAGCCCGTCTCGGCCGTTCCAGGCATAGGAGCGGTCGAGACCCCACAGCCGCTCCGCATAGGGGCCGACATTGGCGTTGGCCCAGACGGGGTCGTAGCCCACGACCAGATGGTCGACGGCATCGTTCCACAGGCTGTATTCCTCGGCCTTCTTTCCCATCGCGGCGCCGAGGTCCGCAACCGCGTCGGCGATCTCGTCCTTTGTCCGCTCCGCCGTGGCCGTATCGATCCGCCGGGCCGTCTCCAGCGCCATGAACAGCACGAACGCGATGGTCAACACAACCATAACGGCAAAAAGCAGGCCGGCCATGTTAAGACGACGAGCATCGCCCGTGGCGTGATCGAAGTTTCCCGAGGTGGATGCAGAGATCATCGCGGCGGCTACCAACTTCCGGACAGTGCAATTATTCTATCCCGACCTCCGTTAATTTTCCGCTTATGAGAACAGTTCGCAATGCAAGCGCACCAATCTTTCGTTCTTGCCCAGCTGCCCATGGCCGGCATCCCGCCAGTCTTTCGGCGAGTTGCGTCGATACAGACAAACCGCAATTGAAAATGCGACCCGGCGGAGATCAGCCGACGGAGAAGGGGCGACCGAAAGCTTACAGCTACGGGCGGCGGCCTTCGTTCGATTCTGAAAAATCTGCAGCCAGGATGACGTGAATGGCTGATCGCGGACGGGATTGAAAGATCTGGTCGCGGAGTTGCAATCACATGCCGCCGGAGCCAAGAACGCGCGTCAATTCAAACATGAATATAACGGTACATTCGCAGCATTCTGTTTCATCTTGCTTTCTCGTGATTACGCCGCCTTATTGATACAGTGAAACATGGGCCTCCAATAGGCCTCTCTAATGTAAATAACTGTATTGGGAGTGGGTATGAGCAATTTCAATCTGGTCGAGACGTACGGTGCCGACGCGGTTGGCGCGGCATTGCTGAAGCTGGAGCAGGACCCGGCATTTCGTACTGAAGCCAAAGCAGATCTGAACGCCGCTGTGCTGAAGCATTTCGGCGTCGCCCTGCCGGTGCCCATGCGGCTGATCGAAAACGACCAAGGCTTCCGGGCAGAGGTCGCAGACGCCGGAGATGGTCGCGAGCTGTCCGACCACGAGCTTGATCTGGTCGCAGGCGGCGGTGGCAACAGCACGGGATCTGGCAAGGACCAGGGCGTCATGGATTTTAGCAAGTCCCGCGCATCCAGGGGGCGCATCGGGTAAAGGCGCAGGCTCGCCAACGAGGGGGCATCCGGATACCAGCCGGGCGAAGAAAACTCGGCCGGTGTCCAACGGGTGCAGTTCGGCGAATGGGAACGGTGGCCGGACCGGGCGGGCGATTTCGCCATCTCCCAACGTCAATGAGCCTATGCGCCGGAACTAAGGTCCGGCGCTCCACACCGGCCAGAGGTCATCGGACCTCATCAAGATACGGTGGGATGATTATGACGACTCCGCGATCCAGGTTACCCAGGAAAGGACCGGTACCCGGCTGTGGGTACCGTGTCACGAGGACCTAAAGGTCGAGTTGACGGAGTGGAAGAGAAACGCTACCTCCGTAACAATACTGGTCAACCCCGCTTCCGGAGAGCCCTGGAACAGAATAGGATTGTCCAACGCCGTACATTTGGCCATCAAAGCTCATCCGGAGCTGGAGGGTTACGTTTTCCATGGCTTGCGGAAAGCCTCTGCCTCGCTGCTGGCACCGGTCGGCCGTTCGGCTCTGGAGACCGCAGCCATCACCATGCACATGACATTGAAAAACCTCGAAATTTTCACACGTCAGGCGAACCGGCGACAAAGGGCGAACGCCGCCATCGGAACCGGGGAAACCACCGACGGAAAACGCAGGAAAATTGGGCAGGCAACCCGTTGGAAACATTCGTTTATTGCAGATTGAAACAAAAGTTGACTTGGGCTTCCCCGGCGTGCTGTGGCACACCACTCTCGGAATTGCCGATGGTGTGGCGCCCGCTCCGGAAGAAGCGTCGTCCAATCCGGCAGTGATGTCTTAACCTTTCCCGGCTCAAGTACGACGCCTTTTGCGACCGGCTTTCCCTCCACATCAAGGCTCGACCAGGAACACCACCATGGCCCATCGTCCGCTCGCCTGCGTGATCCTCGCCGCCGGCAAGGGCACGCGCATGAAATCCGATCTGCCCAAGGTGCTGCACCGGGTGGCCGGCCGACCGATGGTCGGGCATGTGCTGGCCGCGGTGAAGACGCTCGACCCCGACCATGTCGTGGTCGTGGTCGGCCCCGGCATGGACAGCGTGGCCGCCGCCGTTGCCCCCTACCCCACTGCGGTTCAGCATGAGCAGCGCGGCACCGCCGACGCCGTGCGCGCGGCCTTCGGCCTGCTGGAGGGCTTCACCGGCGATGTCATCGTGCTGTACGGCGACACGCCGCTGGTCACGCCGGACACGCTGCGCGCGCTGGTCCAGGCGCGCCGGCAGGCGAGCGATCCCGCGGTGGTGGTGCTGGGCATGCGGCCCGACGATCCCGGCGCCTATGGCCGGCTGATCCTGAACGCCCGCGGCGGGCTGGAGAAGATCGTCGAGTATCTCGACGCCAGCGAGGAGGAGCGTGCGGTCACCCTGTGCAACGCCGGCCTGATGGCGTTCGACGGCGCCCGCATGTTCGACCTGATCGGCAGCGTCGGCAACGACAACGCCAAGTCCGAATATTACCTGACCGACGTGGTCCAGATCGCGCGCCGTGCCGGCATGGCCTGCGCCGTGGTGGAGGCTGCCCCGGCCGAGGTGGTCGGCGTCAACTCCCGCGCCGAACTGGCGGAGGTGGAAAAGCTGCTGCAGCGCCGCCTGCGCAAGGCTGCGATGGACAATGGCGCCACGCTGATCGACCCCGACAGCACCTTCCTCAGCGTCGACACCAGGCTGGGCCGCGACGTGGTGGTCGGTCCCGGCTGCTTCTTCGGGGCCGGCGTCACGGTGGGCGACCGGGTGGAGATCAAGCCCTACTGCCATCTGGAAGGCGTGCGCATCGACAGCGGCGCCGTCATCGGCCCCTACGCCCGCCTGCGTCCGGGTGCGGAGATCGGTCCGGACGTCCACATCGGCAACTTCGTCGAGGTGAAGAACGCAGTGATCGAGGCCGGGGCCAAGGCCAACCACCTGACCTACATCGGCGACGCCCGCGTCGGGGCCAAGGCCAACATCGGCGCCGGCACCATCACCTGCAATTATGATGGTTTCACCAAGAGCCGGACGGATATCGGCGCCGGAGCCTTCATCGGCTCCAACAGCGCGCTGGTCGCCCCGGTCGTCATCGGCGACGGCGCCATCGTCGGCGCCGGCAGCGTGGTGACGATGACGGTGGAGGCCGACGCCCTCGCCGTCGCCCGTGGCAGCCAGAAGCTGTACGCCGGCTGGGCAAAGCGCTTCCGCGAACGGAAGCAAAACGAGAAAGCGAAAAAGGCGTAAGGTCGGTTCGGGTCTTCTCTCCGGTCGGCATCCATTCAGGAGCATCAGGTCCATGTGCGGCATCATCGGCATCAACGGCATCCACGACGCGTCCCCCCGGCTGGTGGAAGGCCTGCGCCGGCTCGAATACCGCGGCTATGACAGCGCGGGCGTCGCCACCCTGGTGAATGGCCACATCGAGCGCCGCCGCGCGGAGGGCAAGCTGGCCAACCTGGACATGAAGCTGCGCGACCAGCCGCTGTCCGGTACGGTCGGCATCGGCCACACCCGCTGGGCGACCCATGGCGGCCCGACGGAGAACAACGCCCACCCCCACGCCACCAAGCGCGTCGCCGTCGTCCACAACGGCATCATCGAGAATTACCAGGAGCTGAAGGACGAGCTGACCGGCCACGGCTACGTCTTCGAAAGCGCCACCGACACCGAGGTGATCGTCCACCTCGTCACCTATTACCTGGACCAGCACGGCATGACGCCGGTCCAGGCGTCGGCCGCCGCCTTCAAGCGCTTCACCGGCGCCTTCGCCCTGGTGCTGATCTTCGCGGGCGAGCATGAGCTGATGATCGGCGCCCGCCACGGCACGCCGCTGGCCGTCGGCTATGGCGACGGCGAGATGTATCTGGCGTCCGACGCCTTCGCCCTGGCGCCGCTGACCAACCGCATCTGCTATCTGGAGGACGGCGACTGGGTCGAGGTCAGCCGCACCGCCGCCATCGTCCACGACGCCACCGATGCGGTGGTCGAACGACCGGTGAAGACCACCGCGGTGTCCGGCGCCCTGATCGGCAAGGACGGCTACCGCCACTACATGCTCAAGGAAATCTACGAGCAGCCGCAGGTCATCGGCGACACGCTGAACGCCTACATCAACCCGGAAACCGGCACCTTCTCCCTGCCGGATTTCCCCTTCGATCTGGCCGGTGCGTCCAAGCTGACCATTGTCGCCTGCGGCACTGCCTATTATGCCGGTTTCGTTGCCAAATACTGGTTCGAGACGCTGGCCCGCATCCCGGTCGAGGTCGACATCGCCTCGGAGTTCCGCTATCGCGAGGCTCCGCTGCCGCCGGGCGGCATCGCCCTGTTCATTTCGCAGTCGGGCGAGACGCTGGATACGCTGGAGGCGCTGCGTTACTGCAAACGCCAGGGCCAGAAGATCCTGTCGATCGTCAATGCGCCGGAAAGCACCATCGCGCGCGAATCCGACGCCGTTCTCTACACCATGGCGGGTCCGGAGATCGGTGTCGCCTCGACCAAGGCCTTCACCACCCAGCTGACCACGCTGGCCTGCCTTGCCGTCACCGTCGGCCGCGCCCGCGGCGCCATCGACCAGGAGCGGATGCAGCAGATCGCCCACGCCCTGCGCGAGGTCCCGGCCCGTGCCGCCGACGTCCTGGCCCATGACGAGCGGCTGAAGGAACTGGCGCAGGAGGTGTCGGAAGCCCGCGACGTGCTGTATCTCGGCCGCGGCGCCATGTACCCGCTGGCCCTGGAAGGCGCGCTGAAGCTGAAGGAGATCAGCTACATCCACGCCGAGGGCTACGCCGCCGGCGAGTTGAAGCACGGCCCCATCGCGCTGATCGACGACAATGTGCCGGTGATCGTGCTGGTCCCGTCCGACGCGCTGTTCGAGAAGGTGGTGTCGAACGTGCAGGAAGTCTGCGCCCGCTCCGGCAAGGTCCTGCTGCTGGCCGACAAGAAGGGCATCGACAAGCTGAAGGACAAGGTCCGCTGGTCGGTCGAGCTGCCGGCCTGCGATCCGCTGGTGGCGCCGCTGCTGTATGCCATTCCGGTGCAGCTGCTGGCCTATCACACGGCGGTGCTGAAGGGGACCGACGTGGATCAGCCGCGTAACTTGGCGAAGAGCGTGACTGTGGAGTAAAGGGAACGCGTGTCTTCAGTAGAGTGCGCCCCCCGGATGTGCAGGCGGAGAACCGGGGGGAGCCGACCACAGGCTTGAGCGGATCGACGCCTCGTCCACGACGGCGAGGCTTCTGGCCAGCACGTCGAAATAGCGGCGCCTCTTCCACTGGTCACGGTCGCCGATCACGATGATGCGGTCGCGGGCGCGGGTCAGGGCGACGTTCAGCAGGTTCGGCGCCAATGCCGCCCAGTCCATGCCGCCCGGCCGGGCCGGATCGCCACCCAGCACCAGAAGCACCAGTTCCGCCTCCTTTCCCTGAAAGGTGTGAACGGTGCCGACGGACTCCTTGATCCAGTCGGGATCCAGCTTGTCCCGCTCCAGCTTTTGCCGCAGCCCCTTTGCCACCTTGCGGAAGGGCGTTATCACGTACAGGCCGGGCCGGCGGCCTTTGTGCCTGCTCCCCTGCCACGCGACGGCGATCAGCGCGCAGGCGAGGTCGCGCTGGGCGGGGATCAGATGCCCTTCCGCGCCTTCCGCCGGAATGTCGATCCAGCAGCTTTCCCCGAACAGACCGCCCGGATCGACGGCGCCGCCGCGCCCCTGCACCATCAGCCCGTCATAGGCGATGCGGTTCGCCCCCGTGAACATCGGGTCCAGACAACGGCGATGCACGCGCAGCGGACTGCCCACCCACAGCGGATCGCCGTCCTCCTGCGGCAAGGCGGTGCCCAGCGGATTGGCGCGGTCGGCCAGCACCTGGGCCGAGGTCCGGACCGGATGCCAGCGGTCGGCCAGCGCACAGCGGCGCCGGATCGCCTCGACCGCCTGCATCGGCAATGTGACCACCGGCTCCAATTGCAGAGGATCGCCGATGATCACCGCGCGCCGCGCGCGCCAAACCGCCCCGGCCGCGGCCTGAGGCGTCGCCTGTCCTGCCTCGTCCACGAACAGCCAGCCGATGCTTTCCCGACCCATGCCGTCGAACAGCCGGTCGAAGGAGGCGAAGGTGGTGGACACCAGCGGCACCGCCAGACCGAAGGTCGCCCACAAGGACGCCGGACCACCGTCAATGGCATCCCCGGCGGTCTTGCCGGTCAGCAGATCCATGAATCGGTTGAGGTTGGTCCACACCTTCTTCGACGCCCCGGCCAGGAAAGCGCGGTGCAGATCGAGCGCCCGCAGGAAACAGGCGACGCGCAAGTCATGCAGTTCGGCATCCAGCCAGGGCGAGGTCTTCTGCCGTTCCTCCTCCGGCAGAGCCCGCCATGCCGCGTCGATCCGGGTGCCGGCGAAACCACCGTCCAGCGCGGCAAGCCGGGCGTCCCACGCCGAACAGGCGATCCTTTGCTCCTCGCACCGGGCGCGGGAGGCCGCAAGCTGCCGGCGCACCTCCTCCACCTCCGCCATTCGGCGACGGGCCTCCTCCGTCGCTGCCCGTACGGCAGCGGCGGCGGCGGACGCCAGCGCGTTCAGCAGGTCGCCGGCACCCTGCCGATTACCGGCTTCCTGCAACAGGGCCGCTTCGGCCAACCGGTCGTCCGACCGCAGCAGTTCGGACAGGGTCCGCCGCACCTCGTCCCGGTCCGCCAGCGCCCGTTCGCGCTCGGCCGGAGCGGTTACCCGGTCCCGCCTCAGCGCCTCGAGCGCGGCGAGCGTCTTCGTCCGGCGAAGATCGGCCTCGACCCGTTCGCGCCGAAGCCGGGTGACGGCGTCGCCCGCTTCGCGCCGCCGCACCTGCCACTCCCGCTGCTGTTTCGTGCCGAACAGCTTGCCGAGGAAGGACGGCCGTTCGCGGTCCAGACGGTCGTAAGCCTCGCGCTCCACGAGAAGATGGGCGTCGCAGGCAGCCACCGCCGTCTCCGCCTCGGCAAGGTCGGCCGCCAGGGATTCTTCGCTCCGGCCGGACGCCTCGATCAGGTCGTCCAGGCGGCTCACCGCCTCCCGGCATGTCTGTTCGCGCGCCATTGCGTCGCGGCAGCGGTCGAGACACTCCACCCACGCGGACGCCTTCGCCACCTCCTCCCGCGCCGATGCCGTGTCGATCGTGGATTGCCGTTCCGCAGCCTCGCCCTGCCGCACCCCGTCCGCTGCCGCCGCCAGCGCCGAATGGGCCGCGTCACGCCCGGTCAGGGCATCGGACAGCGCCGCCAGGGAATCGCGCCGGGCCTCGAACAGCGCGATGGCGTGGCGGAAGGCGTCGCGCGCCTCGGTCCAGGACGGCGCGCCGTCTTCATAGGAGGTCTTGAACAGGGTGGGCGGGACCTTCACCCGGTCGAAACGGCCGAACCAGAAGCGGTTGGCGAAGGTTGACCGCTTCTCCTTGTTGCCCAGCACCGCCGCCATCATGCCCCAGCAGAGGCCGGACCTGCCTGGATTGTCCTCCGGCGCGAACAGGGTATCGGCAGCCGCGCGGAAATGATCGGCCTGATCCAGCCAGCGCGGATCGATGGCCTTCAGCGCCGGAATCTCGCGGGTGACGTTCTCCACCGCGCTGTTGTTGGACGAGGCGACGACCATTTCGAAGCCGCGAAGCCGCTCGTCGATCTCCCAGACATGAAAGTCGCTGTGCCGGACGGCGCGTTTGTCGCCGAAGGCGTCGTTGGGGTGGCCGAATTGGGCCAGCGCCCGCGCGCGTTCGACGAACACCCCGACGATCAGGTCGCGCAGAAGGGTCGTCTTGCCGGTTCCCGGCGGGCCGTTGACCGAAAACACGCCGCGCCCATCGCTCAGCCTGGTCAGGGCGGCGTTCACCGCCATCTGCTGCGCCATCACCAGCGGATGGCCGCCCGGTGCCGGCCAACAGCCCGGCGGCAGGTTGGACGGGTGCAGCATCCGTTCGGCGAAACCGGGGTCGCGCACCACGTCGGTGCGTCCGCCGTCATGGCCGAACAGGTAGCCGGCCAAGCCCGGGCCATGGTCGCCACGCCCAATGGCGGCGGACACACGCCCCAGATCACGCAGGAAAAAGCTGTTCAGCAGATCGGGTTCGATCTCCCCGAACCGCCCATCCTTGCGGCGCCTCAACTCCACGCCCTTGAAGCGGGCGCGCGCGGTCAAGCCGGCCCGCGGTGCCCAGCCGGTTTCCCTGGTGACGATGGCGGCGATCGCGTCGCAATCGGCCAGCGTCAGCGCCGGTGCATCGCCCGATGCACAGGCCCCCTCCCCCTCCGGCACCAGGATTTCACGTTCGGCGAGGTAGTCGGTGATGCGCGTCGCCACCCGTTCCTCGACCGCACCGAAATCGCCAAAGCGCAACTCCCCCTTGGCTGCGGCGATCTCGTTCATCGCCCACGGCACCGCCGACACGGCCGGCACGCCGAAGGGATGGCCGTCGGCGGTGACGCACAGGCAGACCAGCGACGCCTCGCCACCGCGCGGACGCTCCTCGTCATCGTCCACGCCCAGCCGTTCACGCAGTTCCTCGACCACCTTCTCCATCTCGAACAGGCCGATATGGACCTGGAAGCGCCATCGCCGGTCGCGTGTTTCGGCATAGGTGGCGCGCATCCGTTCATGCCAGGGCAGCGTCGTCTCGTCCGCCGCCGTCCAGGCGTGATCCCTGCGGTCGTTCTTCGGCGGAGCCGCCGGAGACAACGCTTCGATGGCCTGCCAGTAATCGAGGATCGTCAGCGCGGTGTTCGTACGGTCGGGCGTCATCGGCGGGAGGATTGTCGCAGAAAATCAATCTATAGCAGGCGGCGGGGAATCAATACCATCGTTTCCGGGCAAAGGACGGGGATACACCGCCGCGTTCTGATAGATCGCAAACGCCCGCTCCCCTGCCGGCGCGCGATTGGATGACGACCTGCATGGCGAGCTGGCCGGCGTCCTCGGTGTCTGCGAGGACGCCGCCCGGTAAGGTCGGGATGCACATCGCCGACCTCTGCGTTCCTTGGTCCATGCCGGTTCACAGGTCGGGCGGCCTGGGCTGCTCGGTCGCGCTGCGCAGATCGCGCTTCAGGATCTTGCCGATGATCGACGTTGGTAGGGCCGATCGGAATTCGATCGTCGACGGCCGCTCGAAACGGGACAGGCGGGGAACGAGAAAGCTGTGCAGGTCCCCCGACGACAGCCCGGCGCCGGGC
This sequence comes from Azospirillum oryzae, assembly GCF_008364795.1. Classification (GTDB taxonomy): domain Bacteria; phylum Pseudomonadota; class Alphaproteobacteria; order Azospirillales; family Azospirillaceae; genus Azospirillum; species Azospirillum oryzae. The sequence continues at coordinate 196,097 of NZ_VTTM01000005.1, forward strand.
TTCACGACGATGAATGCCTTGACGATTTGGCCGCGCACCGGATCGGGTTCGCCGATGACGGCGACATCGCTCACCGCCGGGTGTTCGCGGATCGCGGCTTCGACCATGCGCGGATACACGTGCTGCCCGCCAGCAATGATGAGATCCTTCAGCCGATCGACGATGTGGAGATAGCCGTCCTGGTCGAGAAAGCCGATGTCGCCCGTGTGGAGGTGTCCGCCGGCCATCGCCGTTGCGGTCGCATCGTCGTCGCCCCAATAGCCGGCCATGAGTTGAGGACCCCTGACACACACCTCCCCGACCCTGCCGACCGGCTGCGGCGTCGTGCCGTCTTCCACGGATACGATCTCGACGATGGTCCCCGGCAGGGGCAGCCCGGCCGAACCCGGCTTGGTGGCGCCTTCGTAGGGGGTGCAAGTGACGACGGGGGATGCCTCCGTCAGGCCGTACCCCTCGACCAGCCTGCTGCCGGTCATCGCCTGGAAGCGCTCCTGCAGCAGCGGCGGCAGGCTGTCGCCGCCGGAGATGCACAGCCGCAGCGACGAGAGATCATGGAGGGCTGCGGTGGGGCAGTCGATCAGCGCCTGGAAAAGCCGGGGAACGCCGGTCATCATGGTCGGGCGTTTGCTCTGGATGGTGGCGAGAATCTCCCGCACGTCGATGCGCGGCAGCAACACCAGCTCGGCGCCGAGCGCGATGCCGAAATTCATCACCGCGGTCATGCCGAAGACATGGAACAGCGGCAACACGGCAAGGAGGCGCTCCTGTTCCGCGGCGCTTCCGGTGAGCCAGTCCCGGCACTGGCAGGCATTCACGCAGAGGCCGGCATGGGTGAGGACGGTCCCCTTGGGCAGTCCGGTGGTGCCGCCGGTGTATTGGATGACGGCCGGTGCACGCTGCGGATCGATGGCGACCGGAACACAGCGGCCGTCGTTGGCGAGCAGACTGGAAAAGGAAAGATGGCGCCCGTCTGCCGGAAAGTCCGCGACGTCCCCCCGGTGGAACAGAGGATACAGCCAGTTCTTCGGGAAGGGCAGGCTTTCCGCCAGGGACGCGACGATGATCCGGCGCAGCCGGCCCGGCCATCCGACCGCCGACAGGGTGGCCTGGAACCTTGGCAGATCGAGCGTGATCAGGATTTCGGCGGCGGAGTCGGCGATCTGCCGCTCAAGCTCCAGTTCGGCGTTCAGCGGGTTGGCGTTCACCACCGTCCCGCCGGCCTTGAGGATGGCATAGAAGGCGATGACGAAATAGGGACAGTTGGGCAGCAGAAGCATGACCCGTGTCCCCTCGCCGACACCCAGCCCCTGCAGCCCCTTGGCGGTTCTTTCGACCAGATCGAGGGTTTCACCGAAGGAATGTCGCCTCCCGAGGAAATCCATGCAGGACCGGTCCCGGTGGGTCGCGGCAGCCTCCTCGAGCAGTGCTGGCAGGGGCCGTGCCGGCGGCGGGCGACGCCAATCCAATCCGGGAGGATAGCTGCGCTCCCAGGGGTAGGTGCTCCCCTGCGCGCCCGCCGAGGCGTCGGCGATGGACCTGATCATGACGTCGGTTCCGATCACGGGTGTGCCGGACACAGTCTATCGGACCTGCCGGGATCGCCTCTTGATGCAGGTTAAAGCCGTTGCCCTGCCACCATCCCCCGAAGGATGGATGATGCAGACCGGCGCGAAATCTCAATGCGTGCCGAGAATGCGCAGCGGGGGTTTGGCAGAAGCCTTCGACCCATCCGGCAGAGTCTCCGCGCCCTGTTTGCTTTCTCCATCAGGGTCTTCCTCCCCGCCCTCCGACTCAGGCAGCGGCTTCGGCAGTTCGTCCGCAGTCAGGGTTTCACGCTCCAGCAGGCTTCTTGCCCCTTGCTCCAGCACGGCGTGGTTCCTGCGCAGAATGTTGGAGGCCCTTGAGGAGGCGGCCTCGACCAGGGTGCGGACCGCCGCATCGATGCGGCTCGCCGACGCTTCACCGTAATGCCGGGGTTGCCAGAAGGCGCCCGGGGGTTGACCGAGAAGATGGCCCGGTTCGGTATCGTAGCAGACCGCCCCCAGCGTTTCGTCCATGCCGTACCGCATCACCATGCCCCTGGCGATGTCCGTGACCTTCGCCAGATCGTCGGCTCCGCCCGTCGACACCTCGCCGAACACGATCTGCTCCGCCGCCCGGCCGGCCATCAGGACGGTCATCTTGTCTTCCAGTTCGTGGCGGCCCATCAGGAAGCGATCCTCCGTGGGACGCTGGATGGTGTAGCCGAGCGCCCCGATGCCGCGCGGGATGATCGAGACCTTCTGGACGGGATCGGTGCCCGGAATCGCCATGGCGACCAGGGCGTGTCCCATCTCGTGATGGGCGACGATGGATCGTTCGTGCAGGCTGAGAATGCGGGATTTCTTCTCCAATCCGGCGACGATCCGTTCGATGGCGGCCTCGAAATCCTCCGTCGACACGGCGTCGGCGTCCCGCCTCGTGGCGATCATCGCCGCCTCGTTGACCAGATTGGCGAGGTCGGCGCCGGTGAAGCCCGGGGTCAGAGCCGCGAGATGGGTAAGGTCCACGCCCCGGTCGAGAGGGACCCGTCTGGTGTGGATCGCCAGGATTTGCGCGCGTCCGGATTTTTCCGGCCGATCGACCAGGATCTGCCGGTCGAACCGCCCCGCGCGGAGCAGGGCCGGATCGAGGATTTCCGGGCGGTTGGTCGCCGCCAGCAGAACCAGCCCGGCGCTGGGGTCGAAGCCGTCCAGTTCGGCCAGAAGCTGGTTGAGCGTCTGTTCCTTCTCGTCATGCCCGCCCAGCATCGGCATTGATCCGCGCGCACGGCCGAGCGCGTCGAGTTCGTCGATGAAGATGATGGCCGGCGTTCGCGCCCGTGCGAGCGTGAACAGGTCCCGCACCCTCGCCGCCCCGACCCCGACGAACATCTCGACGAATTCCGATCCGTTGGTCGAAATGAAGGGAACCTTGGCTTCGCCGGCGACGGCCCTGGCCAGCAGCGTCTTGCCGGTTCCAGGCGGACCCACCAGCAGAATCCCCTTGGGCACATGGGCGCCCAGGCGCGAAAACTCCTGCGGATTCTGCAGGAACTCCACGACCTCCCGCAATTCCTCCTTCGCCTCGTCGACACCGGCGACATCGTCGAACCTGATGGAGACATCGGTCTCGGCGAACAGCTTGGCCTTGCTGCGGCCGATCGACAGCAGGCCTCCGCCCGCCCGCATGCCGGACATCCCGGCCAGACTCCACACGGCGAACAGGATCAGGAGCCAACCGAACCAACTGGCGATGCCCGATGCCCAGCCGGACCCGCTGATGCCGCTGAAGGGGATGTGACGGGCCGAGAGGTCGCGGGCGATGTCGGGCGCGACACGGACGGTCTCGAACGTCCGCGACCCGTTGGGCAGAGGTTCGCTCAGCGTACCGGTCAGGGTGGTTTCGCCGACCATGACCTGCTCGATCTTGCCGCGATCCAGCAGATCCTGGAACTGGCTGTAGGGTATCGTTTGCGCTTGATGAACGCCGGGGAGCGCCCACAGCAGGAACAGCCCGACCCCGATCGACAAGGCAAGGGAAAGCCACAACAGCAGGTCGGCGCCGCGGTCGCTGTCCTTCCTGTCGTCCATGACACCTCCCGCTGCGGTCGGAGCCGCCCGTATGCCTTGCCCGATACCCTGAAGGCTGCAGCGGAGTCCGCTTCCTGTCCTTTACTCAGGTTAAGGCCGGCATCGTGAAGCCGTGGATCAATGGCGGCATTCTCCCGATGCGGATGCACGGATGCCGTTCAGGGAGTCCGCCACAGGAGTCCGGACCGCCATGGCCAAACCTGCTCCTCCCCAACCAGTCCCGTCCGTCGAGCCCCCGTCCGTCGAACCGGTGATCGAGCTGAACATCGGATTGCAAAAGCTGTGCTTTCTGATCGTCAAGGCCCGGGAATTCGACGCCAAGGTGGAACCGTCCGATCTGGATGAGGGCTCCAACCCAAGCGACGACGGCATGCGGGCGGTGCTGGAGGATTACGCCGACGATCCGACCCTGGCGGAACTGAAGGACGCCATCGACGGCCTCGACGACGACGAGGTGGTCGATGTGATCGCGCTGGTCTGGCTGGGCCGCGGCGATTTCTCAGCGGACGAATGGGCAGAGGCGCAGGCGCTGGCCCGGGAACGCCATACGGCCCGTTCCGCGGATTACCTCATCGGCATCCCCAACCTGGGAGACTGCCTGGAGGAGGGGGCCGCCCAGCTCGGCTATTCCTGCGAGGAATTCGAAATCGACCGGCTTTAGACCGGATCGGCGGCGGAATGGTTGAGACACGGCTTCGGCATCCGTCCCGGTCCGGTGGGGCCAAGGCGGGGCCGAGCCGCAAGCCCCACTCAGAAATGGTCGCGTACGGCCGCGCGGATGCGGCGGATGTCGTCGTCGACCTGCGCGGGCGTGGTGTGCGGCCCCAGATCGTCGAAATGCAGATGCTCGACCACCCTGATGCCGCATAGGCCCATGATCGCAACGTCCTGCGTCACCGTGAAGGCCTGCCTCTCACCGGTCGCTTCCAGAAATGCCATCGGGGCGCCGGAACTTGTGACGATCAGCCCCTTGCGCCCATGCAGTTTGCCCTCGACCTCCTCGCCCCGCATTTCCCAGGCAAATCCGTAACTGAAGACACGGTCCACATAGCCTTTCAGCATCGCCGGCATGCCGGCCCACCAGATCGGAAACACGAAGGAAACCGCCTGGGACGCCGTAATGAGGTCCTGCTCGCGCTGGATGTCTTCGGGTACGGCACCCTCGCCGGCCAGTTCCTCCTCCGAGAGGACCGGGTTGAAGCCCATGGCGTAGAGGTCGCGCACGGTGACCGCGTGCCCGCATTGCTCCAACTCGTCCACATAGGCGCCCACCGCCTGCCGGATGAAGCTGCCGGAGCGCGGATGCGCGAAAATGACGACGTGCTTCATGACAATCCTCCCGTTCCGGGCTCGCGCGGCGCGCGGCCGAGTTTCCGTTCCAGCTCCACGACCGCGCGCAGCGTCCCGAGCACGCTGTCCGGCGTCAGGCTGATGGAGTCGATGCCGAGGCGGACCAGGAACTCGGCGATCTCCGGATAGTCCGAGGGCGCCTGTCCGCAGATGCCGCAAGGCCGGCCATTGCGCCGCGCGCCCTCCACGGCCTGGCGCAGGAAAGCCAGCACGCCGGGATCGCGCTCGTCGAAATCGAAGGCGACCAGCGGGCTGTCACGATCCACCCCGAGCGTGAGTTGCGTCAGGTCGTTCGACCCGATGGAGAAGCCGTCGAACCTTTGGGCGAACTCATCCACCAGCAGCACGTTGTTGGGGATTTCACACATCACGTAGACCTCGAGGCCGTCACGCCCGCGCTCCAGCCCGTGGCGCGCCATGGCGGCGATCACCCGGTCGGCTTCCTCCAGACGGCGGCAGAAGGGCACCATCACCTTCACGTTGGTCAGCCCCATCTCGCCACGCACGCGGGCAAGCGCCCGGCATTCCAGCGCAAAGCCCTCCTCGTATGCCGGGTGGGCGTAGCGCGCAGCCCCCCGGAAGCCCAGCATCGGATTCTCCTCGACCGGCTCGAACCATCTCCCGCCGAGCAGGGAAGCGTATTCGTTCGTCTTGAAATCGGACAGCCGGACGATCACCGGACGCGGGAAGAAAGCCGCCGCGATGGTGCCGATCCCCTCCGACAGGCGCTCCACGAAATAGGCGCTGCCGTCCGGGTGGTTGCGGGTCAGGCGGGCGATGCGGGCCCGCACGTCGGCGTCCTCGACACGCTCCGGGTGGACGAGCGCCATCGGATGGACCTTGATCGCCTCGTTGACGATGAACTCCATGCGCGCCAGCCCGACACCGTCGACCGGCAGCCGGCCGGTCTGGAAAGCCAGATCGGGATTGCCGAGGTTCACCATGATGCGCGTCTGCGGCCGCGGCAGCCGGCCAAGATCCAGGCGCTCCACCCGGAACGGCACGGCGCCGTCATACACCTTGCCGGTTTCACCCTCCGCGCAGGAGACGGTCACCGTCTGCCCCTCGCGCAGGGCCTCCGTCGCGCGTTCGGCTCCGACCACGGCTGGAATGCCCAGTTCGCGGGCGACGATGGCGGCATGGCAGGTCCGGCCACCCCGGTTGGTGACGATGGCGGCGGCCGTCTTCATCACCGGCTCCCAATCCGGCGTCGTGGTATCGGCCACCAGAACCTCGCCCGGACGGAAGGCTGACAGATGGTGGGCGTCGGTCACCACGCGCACCGGCCCGGTGGCCATGCGTCCGCCCACCGCGCGTCCCGACGCGAGCACGGTCCCCTTCGCCTCCGAAACGAAGCTCTCCAGTTCCAGCGCCGCCCGCTGCGAGGCGACCGTCTCCGGCCGTGCCTGGACGATGTAGAGGCCGCCGTCCAGTCCGTCCTTGGCCCATTCGATGTCCATGGGCTGGCCGTAATGCTCCTCGATCCGGATGGCGTATCCGGCGAGCCGCAGCACCTCCTCGTCGGTCAGGCAGAAGCGCTCCCGGTCGGCGTCGGGAGTGGGGACGGTCCGCGTCGGCTCGCGCGTGCGGCCCGGCCGGTAAACCATCTTCACCTGCTTCTCGCCCAGCCGCCGCTGCAGCACCGCGCGGTGGCCTTGCCGGAAGGTCGCCTTGTGCACATAGAACTCGTCGGGATCGACCGTCCCCTGGACGACCGTTTCCCCAAGCCCATAGGCGCCGGTGATGAACACGGCGTCGCGGAATCCCGATTCCGTATCCAGCGTGAACATCACCCCGGCCGAGGCGAGGTCGGAGCGCACCATTTTCTGCACCCCGACCGACAGCGCGACCTTGAAGTGGTCGAAGCCCTGGTCGATCCGGTAGGAGATGGCGCGGTCGGTGAACAGCGAGGCGTGGCACCGCCGCACCGCGTCGAGCAGCATCGCCTCCCCGGACACGTTCAGATAGGTCTCGTGCTGCCCGGCGAAGCTGGCGGTCGGCAGGTCCTCCGCGGTGGCGGAACTGCGCACCGCGACGGTCAGGCCCTCCCCGTACTCGACCAGCAGGGCGCGGAAAGCCGTGCGCAGTTGCGCCTCCATCGCCGCCGTCAGGCCGGCCGAGTAGACGATGTCGCGCGCACTGGACCCGGCGCGGGCAAGCCGGACCATGTCGTTCTTGTCCAGCCCGTCGAGCAGCGCGTGGAGATCCTCCCACGCCTTGGCCGCGGTCAGCGCGTCGCGAAAGGCTGCCGCGGTCAGGGCGAAGCCGTCCGGCACCTCGACCCCCAGCGGCTTCAGGTGCCGGTACAGCTCACCGAGGGAGGCGTTCTTGCCGCCCACCAGGGCCACGTCGTCGCGGCCGAGGTCGGAGAACCAACGGATGTATGTGGTGTCCGGCATGTCCGGCGTCCTTGTTCCAGCCTTCGTCCATCGGCGCAACATGGCCGGGCGGCGTGGCCAGAGGTCGTGACCGGGAGCGTGACGGGTCACGGCCCCGGGACGGCTCCCTGGCCGACGACATGATGCTTGCCGACCGGCGTGACCGTGGTCGCCTGCGGGCCGTGAGCGCTTTCCTTCTCGGCGATGCTCAGGCGGACCTCCTGGTCAACCTTCAGGGCGTCGAAGGACCCGTCGGCCACGCTGTTGCGGTGGAAATAGACCTCCTGCCCATCCGTCATTTCGATGAAACCGTAGCCGTCTCCGGCAAACAGGCGGACCACGCGGCCGTGCAAGGGAACCTCATGAGTCTTCACGTCCAGCCGGCGGCGGCGCGCGTAGTCCTCCAACTCCCGGCGGGCCGCGTCGAACGCATCGCGCACGGCGACTCTTGGATTTTCGTGAGCGTGGTCCTCGGGCTTGGCGTGACGCACGGCAAGCTTTTCTCCCGGCACGGTCAGGTCGATCCGGACCGCGTAGAGCTTGCCCTGGTGCTGGTGCCGGTGCGGCGCGTCGATGGTCACATGGCACGCCATGATGTGGTCGAAGAACCGCTCCAGCTTGGCGGCGTGTTCCCGCACGACCGTCTCCAGGGCGGGCGACGGCTCCAGATTGTCGAAGGTGATCTGCACAGGGAATTCCATGGCATTCCTCCTGTCGGTTGCCGCCTGTCAGCGGCCGTACACCCGCCCTCGAGTTCGGCGTCCACCAGGGTGTGCCGGCGAGCGGCACGTTCCACGACCATCACCTCGACGGTAACGAGCAGTCCAGCCACCAGGGCTGCACAGCGCGCCGGCAGCCATTGTGGCGGCTCCCATTGTGGCCGCTCCAGGAGTCCCGGCGTTAACCTGGATCAAGCGGCGCCCCGAAGTCTTGCGGTCCAATGATCCGAGCCGACAATCCCGCAGCCAACCATCCGGGAGAGAGTCGCCATGGAACCCGCAGGCAAGACCGGCCCACGCCACCTGGTCCGCATCGCCTGTGAAACCCCGCTCCCTGCAACTGCCCTCCCATCCGGTCCGCTTCTCAATCGGCGTGCCAATTCACCCTGAGGAAGCACTCGCCTTCGGCGTACTTCCACGTCACTTCACCCTGGTGATGGCGATCGAGCGCTTCGGCGATACGCCGGGGCAAGTGAAGATCCGTGGTCGTCACGTTGATCCCGTCGGCGGTGTCGTGGATGTCCATGATCCTGTTGAGCGGATGCTCGGCGGTCTCGACCTTCTCCTGATGGCGGACCTGCGCCACGATCTCGGCACGATGGGCTTGGACGAACGCGCCGCTCATCGACAGGATGCCGGCCGGGGTCCGCTCCTCGATGCGCTGGCAGGCCTGGCAGACGGTCTCCGTCGCGTCGGCCGGCCTTGCGCCCCACCGCCAGCAGCCGTCCTCGTAGACGGCGTGGCAGCGTGAACAGACGCTGGGATCGGCGGGTTTGAGGTCCGACTTGTAGGGGTCGTGCTCCTTCTCCTGGATCAGCCGGTCTCGCCGTTCCGGTTGCAGGCGGTCATCGATGACCGAGCGGCTGTTCTGAGGCTTTTGTCCCATGGCCACGTCCTCCCCGGTGAGCGGAAAGCGGTATAGTCGCGCCCAGGCAAAACGCCGCCTTAACCTGGATAAACCCGTTTGCGTTTGACTGAAGATTCACTGTTGGGGTCGATCAGGTTAACCTGGATCAAGGTGGGCTGCGATTTTTGGCGCGACGGTACGGAACCTATCCTCCTCTGTAGGAGATGGTTCATGATCAAGCATATTCTTGTCCTGCTCGATGGTGCCGCCGCCGACGAACGGGCGCTGAACGCCGCCTTTACCCTCGCCAAGCTGTTCAATGGGCATGTTGACGCCTTCCACGTTCGGCCCGACCCGCGGGTGGCCATTCCACCGGTTACCGAGGGTTTCTCATCCGACATGCTGGAGCGCCTGATCCGGGAGGCGGAGCAGGCGGACCAGGAACGGGCATCGCACGCAAGGCACAGCTTCGACACCGCCGTTGCGGCCGCCGGCATTCACAGCATCGGCTATCCTGACGCCGATACCGCCATCGCGTCCGGTTCCATCACAGCAACATGGCGCGAAATGGTTGGCCAGCCGGAGGATATTCTCACTCAGCGTGGGCGCTGTGCCGACCTCCTCCTGTTCGCACAGCCATTCGATGCACCAGCCAATGTCCTGCGGCTGGAGACGGCTTTGTTCGAAACCAGTCAGCCGATGCTGCTGGCGGCACCAGGCATGGATGGAGAGGCACTTTCATCGATTGCAATCGCCTGGAACGGCAGCCGACAAGCGGCAAGGGCGATCGCCGGGGCCATGCCGCTCCTGCGGCGGGCGCGGAATGCCACGATACTGACGGTGGACGGAGGCGATGAGGTCAAAGGTCCGACGGCGCCGATGATCACATGCCTTTCCGACCATCTGGCCTGGCACGGCATCTCCGTGGCAGTCGACGTCCTGCACAAGGATGGCCGCCCGACCGGCGAGTTGCTGACGGGAAGGGCGAAGGAGATCGGCGCGGGTCTTCTGGTCATGGGTGGCTACGGACACAGCAGATTCCGGGAAATGGTCCTGGGCGGCGCAACCCGCCATGTGCTGGGGACCACTCTCGGATGCTCGGTCCTGATGGCACACTGAGACAGCCAGCCACTGATAGTCCGGCTTGGGAGGCATCGATGACGCACGATGGAATGCTGCTGTTCGATCTGGACCCGCATTGGCGGCATGGCCGCCGGATCGCCACTCATCTGGAAATTCCGATTTCCCCCCATGAGGAGAGACGCTTCGAGGATGGCGAAATGAAGCTTCGCCCCTTGATCAGCGTCAGGGACCGCGACGTGTTCGTTGTCCAGTCCCTGCTGGGCGATGCTCATGACAGCGTGCATGACAAGCTCTGGCGGCTCCTGCTTTTCACGGGCGCCCTGAAGGATTCGTCCGCGCGCCGGGTGACGGTGGTGGCCCCCTATCTGGCCTACAGCCGCAAGGACCGCCGCACGAAATCCCGCGATCCTGTGGCAACGCGCCAGCTGGCGATCCTGTTCGAGGCGGCCGGTGTCGACCGGGTCGTCACGATGGACGTGCACAATCAGGCCGCGTTCGAGAATGCTTTCCGCTGCCGGACCGAGCATCTTCTGGCACGCCCCCTTTTTGCCGATCACGTCAAGGCGACGGCAGGGAATGACCCGATTGTCCTGCTTTCCCCCGATGTCGGAGGCATGAAGAGGGTCGAACAGCTTCACGAAACGCTGGAACACAGCCTTGCCCGGCCGGTCGGTCTGGCCTTCATGGAGAAGACCCGCAGTGCCGGAGTTGTCGGCGGCGGACAGCTGGTCGGCAACGTGGCCGGCTGCAGAGTGCTGATTCTCGACGATCTCGTTGCGACGGGAACCACCATGCTGCGGGCCGCCGAAGCATGCCGGACGGCGGGAGCCCTTTCGGTGGTGGCACTGGCAACCCACGGCGTGTTCGCGCCGGGTGCCGTCGACATGCTGCAGTCGCCGGCCTTCGACAGCGTCGTGGTGACCGACACCGTACCGCCCTGGCGGTTGGAGGGCGACATATCGGTTCGAAGACTCACGGTGCTGGACACCGCGCCGCTGTTCGCAGAGGCGATCGCCCGCATGCATGCCGGCGGTTCGTTGAGCGATCTTCTTTAGAACAGATGGCGGATCGCCCGAAGTGGATGACCATCCGATACAGCGCGCGGATCGAATGCCGGCGGACCAAGACTTTCCGCTCGAATTGAAGGTGGAGTTCTTACAGAGACCGGATGCTTATTTCGATCGCCCCAGCCAGGTCCAAGCGATCGAAACCCGTCTTTCGTGGGTCTTCCTGACCGAGCGACATGCATACAAACTGAAGAAACCCCGACGACTTCCCGAAGTGAACCTGTCGACGGTGGCGTTGCGCCACGCAAATTGTCTGACCGAAATACGGTTGAACCGTCGACTGAGTGCGATGGTTTATCATTCCGCCCTTTGCCTTGCCCTTCGGCCGGATGGTGACCTCAGCTTGTGCGAGCGGCCTGGGCCCACAGATCGTGTCGTCGATTGGGTGGTTTGGATGCAGCGCCTTCCGACCGAGCGACGGATGGACGAATTGATCGGCTCCAACGCCTTGCAGACAAGCGACGTCCGCAATCTCGGGATTACGCTATCGAGATTTTACCGCTTCAGTCGATCCGTTCCGATGGCAGGCGACAGGTACGTAGGCCGATTTGCGCAGGATGTTGAGAAGAACCAGGTCACGGCCAGAACCACACTCCCCAAAGAAATGGCTTACCGGGCGAACAAGGCAGCGATCTGGCAACGAGGGTTCCTGAAAACACAACGCGGTCTGTTGCGGAAGCGGGCGGAAGGTCGGTGGATCATCGAAGCCCATGGCGACCTTCGCCCAGAACACATCTTTTTTACTGCTCCCCTTCAGATCATCGACTGCCTTGAATTCGACCGGGCACTCCGGCTGCTCGATCCCGTTGATGAGCTTTCCTATCTCGGCCTTGAATGCGATCGCCTGGGAGAAGGGTGGATCGCCAACCATCTTCTGAGGATTTACGAGGCGCGGAGCGGGGACAGGGCCGATCCTCATCTGGTCGCCTTCTATCGCAGTGTCCGCGCTTGCATCCGCATCCGGCTGGCCGCACACCGGCTGGCCGACGCCACTGCCGCCCAACGTGGACGGTGGCTGGAACGCATCGATCAATATCTCTCATGCATCGAGAAACATTGACCCTATTCGGCCAGAGGATCGGAGGTCCGAACAGCGGCGTCGATGGGATGCAACTCGCTTGCCCCCCAGATTTCGGTGTGGGCGTAACCGGAGGCACGGACGGTGGTCGCCACCCTCATTGCCGCGTCAATCCCTGGGGCGGTGAAGATATCGAGGAAGTCGTAGGGACCAAGAACGGCAAAGCTGCTTCGCCATTCGACATCTGGGCAGTTCTGGCCGATCTGTTCGGCGAGGTGCTGCCGGACCTTGTCGGTGGATTTCGGTGGAGCTTTCGTCCCCTGGATAAGCCGTGTCAGCATGATGAATGTGGCCATGGCGTGCCTCTCCATACTCGTGGCCGCAGGCTGGAAGGTCAGCCGGACAGCCGAGCTGCGTTCATGACTATTCTTCAGCTTTCATAATGGACGCCAGGGGAGCGATCCTCGTTAACCGAGATCAAGAGATTGCTCAAATTCACCGGCACCGGATCACGGAAACCCGGTCGTTCCCTGTCCGGCGGCGTCGAGGAGATCGATCACGTCGGAGTCATCCAGTTGGCGGAAGTCGCGGTAGAAAGTTCCGATGGACATGAAAAAGGCAGGAGTTTCCAGACAGATGATTGAGTCGGCTGTTTCGGTGAATGCAGCCAGGCTGTCCGCCGGCGCCACCGGAATTGCCAACACAAGCGCCTTTGGCCCCTCCTTTCGCACCGCCCGAAGAGCGGCGAGCATGGTGGCGCCGGTAGCAATGCCATCATCGACCAGGATGACGGTACGGCCGGCTATGGAAGGCTGACGCCGACCTGCGAGATAAGTGGTGCGGCGTCGCTCCAATTCCTTGAGTTGACGATGTGTTTCCTCTTCGAGCCATGAATCGGATAAAGGCAGGCCGACGTTGGCATTGATCACCGTTTCGATCGCCGCGTTCCCTCCTGCCCCACAACTGGCAATCGCACCGATCGCCAGCTCCGGCTGGTACGGAGCACCCAGTTTGCGGACCAGAACGAGCCCGAGCGGGGCGTGAAGCCTCCTTGCGATCTCCACCGCCACCGCAACACCGCCGCGCGGGAGGGCCAGGACAACGGGCGCCTGATCCCGCAAGGGCGACAGCTTGTCTGCCAGCCGCTTGCCGGCATCGGCCCGATCCCTGAAAAGGGCCGTGATCCCGTCTCCCCCTTCCATCGCTGGCCAATGGCCCATGTCCCCTCCCGGTGCTTCTTCAGGACAGCGGCTTCAGCCGCGCGCATCCGCGGGCTTGCCTTCGCGCCGGCCCTCTGCATTCCGAAAGCGCCGTTCCCTCGGATGGAAAGGCCGGTCCTGTGATGCGCTGGCGGAGGCCTGTTCGGCAATGGCGCGGGACATGCCCTGCGCCTGCTCCATCACCGCGGTCGCCTCATCCGACCAGCGTTTCAGGCGGTCGGCCATCCAGTCGTTCCAGAGAGAGGATCGTTCCGCCGCATCTTCCACCGTCCCCATCCGCTCCACGGTGGACAATGCCGATTGGAGATCGTCCTGGCGATGTTCCAGCCAGTTGCGGCTCATGGCCTCAAAACCGCCGAACAGGTTCGACTGCATGCGCAAGATTGCCTCGGTCCGTTCCAGAAAGTTGTTTTGCAGCAGTGTGTTGGCGCTCCATATTGGAAATGCGCCTTCCAATTGGGGGAACGCCGGTGTGTCGATTGGTTGGCGCCGCATCGATACTCCTCCTCTTGTGCCCGGCATTTGCCGCCGGCCAGCCCAGGCTGGGCATCGCGGGATTTAGAAGAGAATCTTTTTCTCGGCCCTTAATCCACGTTAAGAACAACATGGCGCATTCGGACGGGAATACTTCTTTGGACATTTCGAATCCGAATTGGCTGATCGGCGCAGCCTTCGGCGGATAAGGGTTCAGGAGGACAGGATCACGGACGAGATCTGGATAAAGCCAATCTCTGCGGTCCTGACGGAGCTGGGTATCACGAGCATCGGGTTGGCTCAGACCGAGGTGGACCGCCGCCACAGGCGATACGGGTACAACCGGCCGCCAACACGGCCGTTGTTCGGGGCCGCCGAAGCGCGGCATCGAGCGCATTCTCCGACGAAACAACGGCCAGCCTTAATCCAGATAAAGTCGGCCGGCCCCGCCGGGTGCTAAAAACCATCGCGTCACAAGGGTAATCCCAAGGATAATCCAGGAGGATGCCATGACTATGACTGAAACGGGCACCGGCGAAAAGCCGAAGGACCTCAAGACCACCGGCCTGGCGGCCAAGGAAGTGGCGGAGCGCAATCGCCACCCGCTTTTCGCCCTGCGCGACGAATTCGACCGACTGTTCGACGAGGCGTCGTCGATGATGCGCTTCCCGTGGAGCCGCCGCCCGGTATTCGGCATGGAGCCGCTGTTGCGCAGCGACGCCGATCTGGAGGCGATCGTGCCCCCGGCGGAAGTGGATGAACGGGAGACCGAATACCGCGTCACCCTGGAAATCCCCGGCATGGACGAGAAGGATGCCGAGATTTCCATCCAGGACGATATCCTGACCGTCAAGGCCGAGAAGAAGGAGGAGACGGAAGAAAAGGACAAGAACCGCTATTTCTCGGAGCGCCGCTATGGACTGTGCGCCCGCACCTTCCGGCTGCCTGCCAATGTGAAGGCGGACGCGATCACGGCCAGCATGAAGAACGGCGTGCTCACCATCGTGCTGCCGAAGTCCGAGCCGAGCAAGCCGACCAGGCGCACCATCGAGATCGCCAAGGTCTGAGTTCCCGGCGCCGCTGAAAAAGCCGCGGAAAAGACGGCATCGCCGATGGGCAGGCAGGCCGCCGGCTGCTATGTCGCAGCCCGACATAGCAGCCGGCGCATAGCATTTGGGCGGGAGGCGGCCATGAAAATCCATCCCGGTCCGGCGGGCGATGGCGACAATCTTCTGCTCACGGACCTCTACGAGGTCGCCATGGTCGACGCCTACCTCGACCACGGAATGAACGGCACTGCATCATTCGAGTTGTTCGTCCGCACCCTGCCGGACCAAAGGAATTTTCTGATCGCAGCCGGTCTCGAACAGGCGGTTGCCTTCCTGGAGACAGCCAGATTTGCTCCGGACGATCTGGCGTGGCTGCGCGACCATGCCCAAATATCGAACCGGACCGTCGAATATCTTCGGGACTTCCGCTTCTCCGGGGATGTGGACGCGCTCCCTGAAGGGACGGCCTTTTTCGCCCATGAACCGATCCTGCGCGTGACGGCCAGCCTGCCGGAAGCGCAGATGATGGAAACGCGCCTGATCAACCTGATCCATCTTCAGACCGTCATCGCCTCAAAGGCCGCAAGGCTGGTGTTGGCGGCGGACGGCCGCCCGCTGTTCGACTTCGGTCTGCGCCGGGCACACGGCGCTGAAGCCGGGCTCCTGGCTGCACGAGCCGCATACATCGCGGGCTTCGCCGGAACGGCAACCGCTTTGGCCGGCCGGCGTTTTGGCATTCCGATCGTCGGGACGATGGCGCATTCCTTCGTGCAGGCCCATCGGCAGGAAGCCGAGGCATTCATCAACTTCGCCCGTTCACGTCCACGGAACCTGACCCTGCTCCTCGACACCTACGACACCGAGGCGGCAGCCGGGACTGTGGTGTCCCTGGCAGGCAAGCTGGCGGTCCAAGGGATCCATCCGTCCGCTGTCAGGCTGGACAGTGGCGATCTCGCAGCGCAGTCGCAACGGGTGCGTGCCATCCTCGATGCCGGTGGATTGAGCGGGACGCACATCGTGGCGAGCGGCGGATTGGACGAGCATGTGCTCGGGTCGCTTCTGACCGCGAATGCGCCAATCGACAGCTTCGGTATCGGCACCAACCTGACCACTTCCAGCGACGCGCCTGCGCTCGATTGCGCCTACAAACTGGTCGAGTATGCCGGGTTTCCTCGGCGCAAGCGCTCGCCCGGCAAAGCGACATGGCCAGGGCGTAAACAGGTTTTCCGCAGCTACGATGCCGGCGGCCGGATCCGGACGGACCTGCTGTCCGTCGCCGAAGCGCAGGAGCCGGGACGTCCGCTGCTGATCCCGGTTATGCGGAACGGGCGCCGTGTCGGGCCCCTACCGGACCTGACCGCGATCCGCTCCCACGCTGCGGCTGAATTGGCGAGCCTGCCGGAGCCGGTGCGCGACCTGAAGCATCATGCAACCATTGAAACCGGCATTTCGCCCGAACTCGAGGCGCTCGCCGAGCAGGCTGACAGCATTGGTCAGGTCCGACCGGACCATCCATAACGGCAGGACATCGAATTTCCGGGCGGCTCCTAACCTGGGTTAAACCCAGCCATGGGACGCGGGCGTAACCTGCTGCGCGATACCGCCATCATCAGCACCTGCTCGCCGGGCGGTACGTTCAGGATGAGGTGCACCCATGCCCTGGGAGACCATTCGCAAACGACCTGACGACAAGGCCACCGCCGTCCTGACGGATTACGATCAGGCCCGCGCCGCCTTCACCTGGTCGGGGGCGCGCGCCGATCTGGATGGCCTGCCGGACGGCGGGCTCAACATTGCGTACGAGGCCGCCGACCGTCATGTTGCGCATGGCCGGGGCGACCGGATCGCTTTGCGCTGGTTGGCCAAGGATGGAACGTCCCGTAAGTTCCGGTATTGCGATCTGGCTGAGCACTCCAGCCGGTTTGCAAGTCTCCTGCGCTCGCTGGGTATCGGCAAGGGCGAGCGCGTCTTCAGTCTGCTCGGTCGTCAGCCCGACCTGTATGTCGCCGCCCTCGGCACGCTGAAGAGTGGCTGCGTCTTCTCGCCCCTGTTCTCCGCCTTCGGCCCGGAGCCCATAAGAACGCGCCTGTCGCTCGGCGACGGCCGGGTGCTGGTGACCAGCGAAGCGCTCTACCGCCGCAAGATCGAGCCCTGGCGCCACGAGCTTCCCGGATTGAAACATGTGCTGCTCGTCGATGGCGGAGCCGGGCCGGACGACGGTGTCCTGGATCTGCGGCGCGCGCTGCCGGCAGCGTCGCCGGACTTCGCCTGTGCGAAAACGGCACCGGACGACATGGCTCTTCTCCACTTCACCAGTGGCACAACCGGCCGTCCAAAGGGAGCCGTGCATGTGCACGAGGCCGTGGTCGCCCACCATGTCACGGCCCGCTGCGCCCTGGACCTGCGGCCCGGCGACGTCTTCTGGTGCACCGCCGATCCCGGCTGGGTGACCGGCACCTCCTACGGCATCATCGCTCCGCTGACGATCGGCGCCACGCTGCTGGTGGACGAGGCCGAGTTCGATGCGGAGCGGTGGTACGGTATCCTCCAGCGAGAGCGCGTCACCATCTGGTACACCGCCCCCACCGCCATCCGCATGTTGCTGAAGGTGGGCGCAGACGTGGCGCGGCGCTACGACCTGTCGTCGGTGCGCTTCATGGCGAGCGTGGGGGAACCGCTCAATCCCGAAGCCGTGGTATGGGCCCAGGAGACGTTCGGCCGCCCCTTCCACGACAATTGGTGGCAGACCGAAACCGGCGGGATCATGATCGCCAACTACGCCTCCGCCGACGTGAAGCCGGGGTCCATGGGTCGCCCGATCCCCGGCGTGGAGGCGGCAATCGTCGAACGCACAGCCGACGGCCGCGTCCACCCGGTGGAAGAGCCGATGACGGCGGGCGAACTCGCCCTGCAGCCCGGCTGGCCCTCCATGTTCCGCGGCTATCTGGGCGAGGAGGAACGCTATCGGCGCTGCTTCGCCGACGGCTGGTACCTGAGCGGCGACCTCGCCATGCGCGATACCGACGGCTATTTCTGGTTCGTCGGCCGCGCGGACGACGTGATCAAGTCCGCCGGCCACCTGATCGGCCCCTTCGAGGTCGAGAGCGCCCTCATGGAGCATCCCGCCGTGGCCGAAGCCGGGGTGATCGGCATTCCCGATCCCATCGCCGGCGAGGTGGTGAAGGCCTTTGTTGCGCTCAAGCCGGGCTGGACACCGTCGGAGGCGCTGCGCAAGGAATTGCTCGGGCACGGCCGCGCCCAACTGGGTCCGGCGGTCGCCCCGAAGGCAATCGATTTCCGGGCCTCCCTGCCACGCACGCGCAGCGGCAAGATCATGCGCCGTCTGTTGAAGGCGCGCGAGTTGGGCCTGCCCGAAGGCGATCTGTCGACGCTGGAAAGGGACGAGCGATGAGCGACCTGTCTCCGCCCCCGCATGCGAAGCCGCGCCTGACCCGCGACCATCTGCTTGGCCTGCTGCGGCAGATGGTGCGCATTCGCCGCTTTGAGGAACGGTGCGGCGAGCTGTACCAGCAGGAAAAGATCCGCGGGTTTCTTCACCTCTATATCGGCGAGGAGGCGGTGGCGGCCGGGGTGATGGGGTGCCTGCATCCCGAAGACGCCGTCGTCGCCACCTACCGCGAACACGGGCACGCCATCCTGCGCGGTGTCCCGATGACCGCCGTCATGGCCGAGATGTACGGGAAGGCCGAAGGATGCAGCCACGGGCGCGGCGGATCGATGCACCTGTTCGATGTCGGCACCCGCTTTTTCGGCGGCAACGCAATCGTCGCCGGTGGGCTGCCCCTGGCGGTGGGCATGGCGCTGGCCGACCGCATGCGTGGCCTGCCACGGGTAACCGCATGCTTCTTCGGCGACGGCGCCGTGGCCGAGGGCGAGTTCCACGAGAGCCTGAACCTCGCCGCCCTGTGGAAACTGCCGGTCCTGTTCGTCTGTGAAAACAACCTCTACGCCATGGGCACGCGCCTCGACCGGGCACAGTCACAGACCGACCTGCACCTCAAGGCCGCCGTCTATCAGGTCGCTTCGGAGGCCGTGGACGGCATGGACGTCGTCGCCGTCGAGGCTGCGGCACGGCGCATGACCGACGCGATACGCGACGGCGCCGGGCCGCAATTCCTCGAATGCCGGACCTACCGCTTCCGCGCCCATTCCATGTTCGACCCCCAACTCTACCGCGATAAGGCGGAGGTCGACGATTGGAAGCGCCATGACCCCGTCGCCCGACTGTCCGCCTGGATGCGGGAAGCCGGCATGCTGCACGACACCGATCTCCCCACCATCGAACGGGAAACCGAGGCGGAGATTGAGGCGGCGGTCGCATTCGCCGAGGCCGGGAAATGGGAGCCGGTCGAGGATCTGGCGAAGGACGTCTATACCCGCGAGGTGCATCCATGATCGATGCGGACATCACCGTGGCGGCGGCCAGCCGTATGATCACTTACCGTGACGCCATGCGCGAGGCGCTTCGTGATGCGCTGCTGCGAGACGAGCGGGTCTTTCTGATGGGCGAGGATGTCGGGTGTTACGGCGGATGCTACGCCGTGAGCAAAGGCCTGTACGACGAATTTGGGCCGGACCGCATCCGCGATACGCCGCTGTCGGAATCCACCTTCGTCGGCGCCGGCATCGGCGCCGCGCTGAACGGCATGCGTCCGATCGTCGAGATCATGACCGTCAACTTCAGCCTGCTGGCGCTCGATCAGATCGTCAACAACGCAGCGACGCTCCGCCACATGTCGGGCGGACAGGTGAGCGTGCCGGTGGTCTTCCGCATTCCGACCGGGGCGGGACGGCAGCTCGCGGCGCAGCATTCGCACAGTCTGGAGGGCTGGTACGCCCATGTGCCGGGCCTGCGGGTGGTGGCGCCGGCCACCCTGGAGGACGCGCGCGGCATGCTGTGGACTGCACTCCAAGACCCCGACCCGGTGGTGATGTTCGAGCATGTGATGCTCTACAACATGGAGGGCACGCTGGATGCCGCGGCCGGGCCGGTCGACATCGACCGCGCGGCGGTCCGCCGGGCCGGCAGGGACGTGACGCTGATCACCTACGGCGGCAGCCTGTTCAAGACACTCGCCGCAGCGGAAGCGCTGGCGGCGGACAATATATCGGCAGAGGTCGTGGACCTGCGCAGCCTGCGGCCGCTCGATGCCGAAACCGTGCTGGCCTCGGTCGCCCGCACCCGCCGGGCGGTCATCGTCGACGAAGGCTGGCGGACCGGCAGCTTCGCCGCGGAGGTCAGCGCCCGCATCATGGAGGGGGCGTTCTGGTCGCTCGACGCCCCGGTGGCGCGGGTCTGCACGGCCGAGGTGCCGATCCCATACCCCCGGCATCTGGAGCAGGCGGCGCTCCCGCAGCCGGCCGCCATCGTGGCGGCGGTCAAGGCACTGATGGGGGCGTGATGGGCATTTTCCGCATGCCTTCGCTGGGCGCCGACATGGAGGCGGGGGTTCTGGTCGAATGGCTCAAGCAGCCGGGCGATGCCGTCGCCCGCGGCGACATCGTCGCCGTGGTGGAAACACAGAAGGGCGCCATCGAGGTCGAAACCTTCGAGGCCGGCGTGATCGAACGCCTCCTCGTCACACCGGGCACTTCGGTTCCGGTCGGCACACCGCTTGCCCTGCTCACCGGAGCCGGGGAGAGCGTCGTGCTGCCCAGCCCCGAGCCGCAACCATCGGCGCCCCCTGCCCCGCCCATGCGGGCACCGGCGCCGCTCCCGTCCCCTCCTCCGGTCACGACGGCAACCGTCCCTCCGCCGGCGTCGCCGGCGGCACGGCGGCTGGCGACGGAGCGCGGCATCGCCCTGACGGCGGTTACCGGCAGCGGGCCAGGAGGTGCCGTGCTTCTGGCCGACGTCGAGCGGGCCGCCGCCATGCCGTCCGCCTCCCCGCAGCCGCGTGGGCTGGATGTGGTGCAGATGCGGCGGGCGATCGCTGCGGCCATGGCGCGCTCCAATCAGGAGATCCCTCACTACTACCTGAGTACCACGGTGGCCCTGGCCAAGGCGAACGCCTGGCTCGCGGCCCACAACACCGAACGCCCGCCAGAACAGCGGCTGCTCCTGGCGGCGCTGCAATTGAAAGCCGTCGCGCTGGCCTTGCGGCGCCTCCCCGAGTTCAACGGATCCTGTATCGACGGAACGTTCCGGCCGGCCGAGGGCATTCACATCGGCACCGCGGTGGCGATCCGCGGCGGCGGCCTCGTCGCACCCGCGATCCACGACACCGACCGGTTGGCCGTGGACGAAGTGATGGCCTGCCTGCGCGATCTGGTCGCCCGGGCACGCTCCGGGCGGCTGCGCAGTTCTGAGCTGCAGGATCCCACCATCACCGTCACCAGTCTCGGCGACCGCGGGGTAGAGGGGGTGTTCGGTGTCATCTACCCGCCGCAGGTCGCCATCGTCGGCTTCGGCAAGCCGGTCGAGCGGCCTTGGGTGGTGGATGGCCAAGTCGTTCCATGCCCCGTGATGACGGCGACCCTTGCGGCCGACCACCGGGTCAGCGACGGCCACCGCGGCGCCCTTCTCCTTGCCGAAATCGATCGCCTGCTGCAGGAGCCCGAATCGCTATGACGCCCGACGACGTGCGACACGTGGTGCTGGAGGAGTTGAGCAACATCGCCCCCGAAGCCGACCTTGCCCTCCTCGATCCGGCTGCCGACCTCCGGGAGGCGCTGGACATCGACTCCATGGATCACCTGAACTTCGTGACGGCCCTGCACAACCGGCTGGGCATCGCGATCCCCGAGGTCGATTACCCCCGCCTGACCACCCTCGATGGAGCGGTCGCTTACCTCATGGCCGATCCGGCGATTGCGGCAAAAGCCGGGATCGCATGACGAAGAGTGCGATGTTCCGATGGACGATTTGACAAGACACGAAGGCTCACCCTCGCCGCTTGGAGTTTCTTTCATCCCAGACGAAGATGCCTACAACTTCGCTCTTTATTCAAAGCATGCCACTTCCGTCACCCTGTTGCTTTTCTCTGCACAGAATCCGATTGATCCGATCGCGATCGAGTCCTTCGATCCCCGCCGCAACAAGAGTGGCCGCATCTGGCACTGCCGGTTGCCCGCGACCACGGTCGACCGCGCTACCCACTATGCCTATCGCATCGACGGACCGCGCGCCCCGGCCGAGGGGCAGCGGTTCGATCACGAGAAGACCCTGCTCGACCCCTATGCGACGGCGGTCTTCATTCCGCCTGGCTTCAGCCGCGAGGCCGCCCGTCATCCGGGGCCCAATCCCGTACGTTGCCGCCCTCGGCGTCCTGCGGACGGCAACGTACGGCCTAGAACGGGCCGGCTTAGAACGGGCAGGCTTCGACTGGGCCGGCGACCATGCTCCGCGCCATACCCACGACACCATCATCTATGAACTGCATGTCCGCGGCTTCACCCAACGTGCAAACTCCGGCGTTCCGGCCGACCGGCGGGGCACCTTCGCGGGCCTGATCGACAAAATTCCATACATGCGGGATCTCGGCGTCACGGCGGTCGAACTGATGCCCGTGTTCCAGTTCGATCCGCAGGAGGGAAATTACTGGGGGTACATGCCGCTCAACTTCTTCGCCCTGCATCACACCTACGCAGCCCACCCAGAGCCGGTCGGCCAGCTCGACGAGTTTCGGACACTGGTCAAGGCGCTGCACGCTGCAGACATCGAAGTCATCCTCGACGTCGTTTAAAACCATACGGCCGAAGGCGACGAGAACGGCCCCACCTACAGCTTTCGCGGCGTCGACAACACCACCTACTACCTTCTGGCCGAAGACCGACGCCGCTATCGCAACGACAGCGGCACCGGAAACGTGCTGCATACGGCCAACCGCTACGTCTCCGGCATGGTCATGGACAGCCTGCATCATTGGGCGCGGCAGTTCCGCATCGACGGCTTCCGCTTCGATCTCGCTTCACTGTTCACCCGCCGGGATGATGGCTCCATCGATCTCAACGAGCCGCCGGTGATCAGCGCGATCCAGACGCACCCCGATCTGGCGCGCCTGCGGATGATCGCCGAGGCCTGGGACGTGGTCAGCTACCAGCTCGGCCGCTCCTTTCCCGGAACCACATGGCTGCAATGGAACGATACCTTTCGCAACGAGGTCCGATCCTTCGTCCGTGGGGATCGGGGGGTCACCGCCGGCCTGATCCGCCGGCTCGGCGGCAGCGACGACATCTTCCCCGACACGCCGGAGGACGCCTATCACGCCTATCAGAGCATCAATTTCGTGACCAGCCACGACGGCTTCTGCCTGTATGATCTGGTCAGTTACGACCGGAAGCACAACGAGGCGAACGGCGAAGGAAACCGGGACGGCCGTGACGACAACCGATCCTGGAACTGCGGCTGGGAAGGCAATGTGGCTCTGCCCGAGGCAGTGGCAAGGCTTCGGCGCCGGCAGGCGAAGAACCTGTTCTGCCTGCTGATGCTGGCGAACGGTACGCCGATGTTCGTGGCGGGCGACGAGTTTCTGAACACGCAGCGCGGCAATAACAACCCCTACAACCAGGACAATGAGACGACGTAGCTCGACTGGGATCTGCTGCGGGCCAACGCCGATTTTCACCGCTTCTGCCGGGCGATGATCGCGTTCCGCAAAGCCCATCCCACGCTGTGCCGCAGCCGCAGCTGGCGCGAGGATGTGACGTGGTTCGGAACGACCGGCAGCCTCGACCCTTCGGCCGACACCGGCACGCTCGCCTTCCTGCTGCGCGGCAGCACGCAAGCCGATGTCGATCTCTATGTCATGATCAATGCCTCGACGGCGGAGCAGGAGTTCCTGATTCAGGATACCGCGCCACAGGGCTGGCGCCGGGTGATCGACACGGCGCGCGACGGGCCCGACGACATCGTTTCCCTGGACGGCGCGGCACAGATCGGGGAACGGCGCCATAGGGTGGAGGCGCGATCGATCGTCGTGCTCGTCCGGCGCTGACGCGCTCCACCGATGTCCGGGGAGCCTCCACCCCGGATGTGCATTGGCCTTAACTGAACCGCGCCAGGTTTCCTGGAGGCCATTTGGCTTGAGTCACGCTGCCATAGCGACGTCCTCGGTTTGAGCATCGTAGCGCGCTTCGGTCTCGGCGGGAGGAATGTTGCCGATGGGCTCGAGGAGGCGCCGGTGGTTGAACCAGTCAACCCATTCGAGGGTGGCGAATTCGATAGCCTCTACGGTGCGCCATGGCCCGCAACGCCGGATCACCTCGGTCTTGTAGAGACCGTCGATGGTCTCGGCCAACGCGTTGTCGTAGGATTCGCCAACGCTGCCCAC
Organism: Azospirillum oryzae; assembly: GCF_008364795.1. GTDB lineage: Bacteria > Pseudomonadota > Alphaproteobacteria > Azospirillales > Azospirillaceae > Azospirillum > Azospirillum oryzae. Next base: position 220,206 of record NZ_VTTM01000005.1, read on the forward strand.
GCAGGGCTCGACGCCAGCTTCGGTGAGGCGCTCCGTTTAGCGAACGCTCAGCTCCGCGTCGCTTCGCGAGCGGGCTGGCGCCCTGGACGGATCGGCCCGCCGGGCGGCATGGGCGTGGTAAGTCGACGGGGCGATCGGCAGCACTCGGCAGATCGGCTCGCCCCCGTGAACGGCGCGGTGCGCGTCGATGAAGGCGATCATTTCTTGAACGGGCGGTCGAGCTCCGCCTGGGCGAAATACGCCGACGCTTTGCGAAGGATCTCATTCGCTTGGCGCAGTTCCCACACCTCACGCTCCAACGCTTTGATCTGCTCCTGCTCATCCGTCGTCGGACCCGGCCGCCTACCTTGGTCACGTTCGGCCTGCCGGACCCAGTTCCGCAGCGTTTCGGGGTTGCAGCCGATCTTCGATGCAATTGAGCTGATCGAAGCCCACTGCGAGGCATGCTCGCCTTCGTGCTCGAACACCATTCGAACCGCGCTCTCGCGGACTTCAGGGGCGTACTTGGGTAATGCCTGTTTCGTCATGATGACCCAACTCTTTCAGATGATGGGGCCTCCAGGAAACCCGGCGCGGTTCAGAGCGCCTGCTCGGCGCCGACGTGGTCGCTGCCTTTATTGAGGAAATGGTCGTGACGCAACGGCGTGATCAGGCCGAGGCCCGGAACCGGCGCAGGGATCGGGAACGCGCCCTCGCTGGAACCGACCGGAAGATCGCGGAACTCGAGTCCGTGCTCGGCGACGGCGACTAGGGGATGGCCGTAATGGAGATAATCCGGTCCATGGTCGACCGCGTCGTGCTGTCCCCCTGCCCCTCGGGCGCCGGGCTGGAGACGCAGCTTCATGGCGACTTGCTGGCAATCCCGGAGGTGTGCGCCAGGCGGACCCGAAACGCCGACAGCCCGCGTCTTTAGAGGCGGACTGTCAACTTTCGGTGGTTGCGCGCGCCCGCAACCACCGAGAATCGCGTTTGCCAATTCTCAGAATCCGAGCTTCGGAAAATATGAGGCCGAGGAATATAGCGATATACCGGCTTGCCTTGCTTCGGCATTACTCCAAGCCGACCCTCAGGTCTTTAATATCAACGTTCTCTGAAATAAAGAGCCTATTCAGAATAGGGATTTATCGCTTAAATGCTGACTGACCCACCCATATATTTAACGGCATTCAGATTTTCTTCAGCAAATCAGAGTGTCATTGCCGGTTGCTACTAGCAACTTCTGCCCCGGCGAAAGGGCCATGATGACAGACCCTCAGAAGGCCGACACCAGTTCCGCACAGCTCATGAACATCCCTGAGGCGCTCGCTTCGGAAGCGGCGGAGGTGCTTCTGAGCGGAAATCGGAATGCGCTGCTGGCTGTGCAGGAGAAGATGGCAGAAGCCTTGAACAGCCAAGGCTTGCCTGGAAATGCCGCGGGCACGCTTGCGGAAGGCTGGATGCATGATTTCGCCGATGGACTGGGCGCCCATGCCACGCCTGATGCCGCCATCCTCCAGGCGAACCGAATCGCTGCCGGTGCCGCCGCACGCATGGCTCAGGCGATGCAGGATGCGGCATCCCTGACCGGCGAGCAGCGGATGGCGACGGCATTGGCCCAAGGACAGGGAGTGGACGCGCAATCACTGTCCGTCCCGGGCTCGGCAGCCGACTTGTCCGCCGCCCTGTTCAACGGCGTAATGGACTCGCTCGCCCGGCCCGCGGGGGCGGCGGACCCGATTGCCGCGCTGGCACTGTCCCTGAGCGCGCCGGCGGCCCAGACGCCTCCTTCAGCACCTCCGCTTTCTCCGGTGGATCAACTGACCGCCGCGCTGGCCTCGGGCGCGGGCGTGCAGGAGGCCGTCAAGGCATTGGGAAGCGATCAGAACAGCCACTTCGCCGATACACTCGAACAGGCGCTGTCCAGTGGTGCGGAGTCCGACGCAGCGGTCGCCGCTGCCCAGGATCTGAGCGCCAGCAGCAAGGTATTGGCCCACGCCGCCTCAGTTGCGCAGTCCGACGGAAACCATATGCTCGCCACGCTGGCGTCCGGAGGCGCGGAGGCGCGCAATGCGCTGGGCAGCCCGGCCTTTGCCAGCGTCCTGAATGATGCACTGGCCCGGGGTGGGGCGCCCGATGCGGCGCTCGGTGTGTCGGTCAGGGCGCAATCGGACATGGCGGCCAGCCAGAATGCCGCCGTCGTACCGGCGAAGCCGACCGACGCGCTGGTGGCGTCGCTTGCGTCCGGCCGCGACGTGGCCGAGACCGTGAAAATCTTCGCCATGGCCGCCGGTATCGACGCGAAGGCATCCGGCGGGTTCGGTCAGGCTCTGGAAGGCGCGCTATCCGCCGGCCATGAGCCGGCCGGGGCACTGGGCGTGGCACGGCAGGACATCGTCGCCCTGTCCGCCCTGTCTGCGGAGACGATGAAAGGCGTCAAGGCCGACCCGCTCGTCACGGCGCTCGCCAGCGGACACGATGTCCAGCAAGCCGTCCAGGCCCTGGGCGGAAGCGGAACCGCATTCGGTGCGGCACTGGGACAGGCCTTGGCGGAAGGGCGGACCGCCGGGCAGGCCCTGGCGGCGGCCCGTCTGGCTGCCGATACCGTCCAGCAGAACTCCCAGGCCAGCGAAGTCCCGGTGTCTCCGCAGGACAAGGCTATGTCCGACCTCGCCAACCCGGACAAGGCCGCCGCTGCCAAAGAGCCCGGCGAGGGCAAGAAGACGGCCGAGGACACCGCTCAGCACAGCAAAAGCGCAGACGGCAAGGCCGCTGAGCAGGTGGCGGACGCCCCGGCGAAAGACGGCAAGCAAGACGGGGAAGCGGAAAAAGACGGCAAGGCCGACGACAAGGGCGAAAGCAAGGGTGATGCCAAAGAGGACGCAGGCGACAAACTTGCGGCCGATGCGTCCGCCGATGGGGCCTCTCCGGCTCCGGACACCTCCTCTCCCCCGGCGGCGAAGCAGGCAACGTTGAGCGAGGCCGCGCTCAAGACCATCGGCTTCGATCAGGCCGGCGTGGCGGACAAGGGAACCGCGAACGATACGCCCACCCACGCCACCACGTCCCCGGAGGCACGGCCGGCGGCCTCATCTCCGTCGGTGACCAAGGCACTGACCACCGCCGACGCCTTCGCCGTTGCCGCGCAAAGCCAGCAGCGGACAGTCCAGGCGGCGGTCCAGGCGCTCGAGACCTCGTCATCCAACACAACCGGCACCGGTTCGCCCGGCAACACGCCGACGCTTCCCTCCACCCCCAGCCTTTCGCCAGAACATCACGCCGTCGCGCCTACCCTATCGTCGTCCTTCGACGCAAAGGCCCTGGCGAAGGCGCTGGCGATGGCCGAGGGAACGACCGCTCCCGCCGGGTTCACCGTCTTCCATCTGATCGAATCGATGTTCCGCCCCGGCGAAACCGACGGCAGCGTGGTCGGCGTCGCCATCGTGGGCAACAGTGGCTCGGCGCTCGGCGTCTGGCAGTACAGCGTCGATGGCAGCGACTGGCTGGCTGTGGGTTCGGTTGCCGAAACGGCGGCACTCGTGCTGCCGGGCAATGCCCTTCTGCGTTTCCTGCCCGCGGCAGGCGCCTCCGGACAAGCTCCCGCCTTGGACCTTCGGGCGGTGGGAGATGAATGGACCAGCGGCTTCAGCGGCGCCGAACACCGCTTGTTTGCGATTGCCGGTACGGGGGGCACGACACCCCTGTCGTCGGAGGTCGCACAGCTTTCCCTGGAGATCACCCCCGTCAACGGCGCCCCGGTGGCAACAGGCGTTCAAGTGGTTTTGGACGCCGTGGCGGAGGACAGCGCCAGCCCGGCCGGCTCCAGCGTTCTCTCGCTGTTCGGCAAGCTGTTTTCCGATCCGAGCGATGCGGTCTTCGGTGCCGCCGGCGACGGCTTCGCCGGTGTGGCCGTTATCGCCAATCCCGGCGATGCCGCCCAGGGCGAGTGGCAATATTGGGACGGTGGCAGCTGGGTCGCGGTCGGCGCGGCGTCGGACGGCAATGCGCTGCTGCTGTCCGCCGACACGATGCTGCGCTTCCTCCCCGTCGCCAACTGGAACGGCCAGCCACCCAGCCTGATGGTGCGTCTGGTCGACGATTCCCAGGGTGCCATCCTCAGCGGCGGCCGTGTCGACCTGAAGACCCTCGGCGTCGGCGGAACGACGCCCTACAGCGTGTCCGCCATCCTGCTCGACAGCCATGTGACCGCCGTCAACGACGCCCCGGTCGCCACCGGCACGACAGCGATGTTGGCGCATATCGCGGAGGATACAGCCAACCCTTCCGGCACGACCGTCTCCGCCCTGTTCGGCAGCCTGTTCTCCGACCCGACGGACGCGGTGGCCGGCGGATCGACGGCGAACGCCTTCGCCGGGGTGCTGGTGATCGGCAACGCCGCAACCGCTGCCCAGGGATCTTGGCAGTACTGGACCGGAACCGCCTGGACCGACATCGGCGCGGCGAGCGGCAGCAACGGACTGCTGCTGGCGGCCGGCACCACTCTGCGCTTCCTGCCTGCCGCCGACTGGAACGGCACGACGCCGGCCCTGACCGTAAGGATGGTGGATGATTCGCTTGGCGCCTTCGCCAGCGGCGAGCGTGTCACCGAGACCACCGGCGGTGGGACCAGCCGTTTCAGTTCCGGCACCATCGCGCTGACCGGCACCGTCGATGCCGTCAACGACGCTCCCGTCGCCACCGGCACCGCCACGACCCTGCCGGACATCGCGGAGGACACCGCCGATCCGGCCGGGGCGACCGTCACCAGCCTGTTCGGCAGCCTCTTCTCCGACGCCGCCGACGCCGTGGCCGGGGGATCGTCGGCCAACGGATTTGCCGGGATCGCCATCGTCGGCAACGACGCAACCACCGCGCAAGGCGCCTGGCAATATTGGACCGGCACCGCCTGGGCGGCCGTAGGGGCGGTGTCGGAAGGATCGGCATTGGTGATTGCCGCCGGCGATCGCCTGCGTTTCGTGCCGGCTGCCGACTGGAACGGCACCACCCCGGCGCTGACGGTCCGGCTGATCGAGGAGGGCGGCGGCGCCTCCCTGACCGGAAGCCATGCCGACCTGACGCAGGGCGTCGGCGACAGCACGGTCTACAGTGCCGAAACCATCGCCCTTACCGGAAGCGTCACGCCGGTCAACGACGCGCCGCAGGTCACCGCCGGCACACCGTCGCTGTCGACGGTGAAGGGTGTGGCCGTCGCGGTCACGGGGCTGTCGGTGTCGGACATCGACGCCGGTTCGACGCCGATGCTGGTCACCCTGTCCGCCGGACACGGAACCCTGACCCTGGCGAATGATGGGCTGGATGCCGTCATCACCGGCAACGGCACCGACACCGTCACCGTCCGGGCGACGCTTGCCACGATCAACAGTCTGCTGGGCGCCACCAATGGGCTTCTCTACACCGCAAGCTCCTACACCGGCGCCGACAGCATCCATATGCAGGTGGATGACCAGGGCGGCGGTGGGGCGGGCGGACCGCTGACCGCCGACGCATCCGTTGCCGTCACGGTGGTGCCGCCCAATGCCTCCCCGGTTCTGATCGACACCAATCTCTCCCTTTCCGTCGCGTCGGAGGCGCTGGCGCCGCCCACCGCAGGCACCGCAGGGTTCGCCGTTTCGACGCTGGTCGGCCTGAATGGCGCCGGACCGGCCAATGTCACCGACAGCGATGCGGGTTCCGTGACCGGCATCGCCCTGGTCGGCACCAACGAGAGCTATGGGCACTGGTGGTTCTCGACCGATGGCGGCACGACCTGGACCCTGGTCGGCACGGTCAACGACAGCGACTCCGCCCTGCTGCTGCATTCGTCCGACCGGCTCTATTTCCAGCCCAACGCGTCGGTGCCCGCCACCGTCAGCGGTGCTTTGACCATCCATGCCTGGGACCAGACCAGCGGAACCGCTGGCACCAAGGTGGCGATGGACACCAGCGCCGGCAGCGCCTTCTCCACCACCACCGACAGTGTGACACTGCACCCCGGCGTGCTGATCCCGAACGGCTCCTTCGACAATGGGCTAAGCGGCTGGACCTACACCGGCGGCACCAGCATCGGTTCGGCCGGGGACGGTCACGAGGGCACCATCACCTCGGCGAGCGGCCAGACGCCGACCCAGTTGGAGGACTTCCTCGGCCTGCCCCACGGCTCCATCGCCACCGCGACCGGAACTGTGCCGTCCTATGGCCATGCGATGAAACTCGGCACGACCGTGACGGTGACGCAGGACACGACGCTGACCTTCGACTGGTCCTTCACCTTCACCGACAACGCGTCCTATCACGACTTCGCCTTCGTCAGTGTCAACGGCGTGGTGACTCTCCTGGCGAAGGAGGCGAGCGCCAGTGGCAGTTTCAGCGTGGTGGTTTCGGCAAACAGCACCCTGTCGCTGGGCTTCGGCACCTCCGACACCGGCGACAACAGCGTCAACCCGACCCTGCGCGTCGACAACATCAAGCTCACCACCGTCGCCAGCGATCCCATCGTGCTGGACATGACCGGACAGGGGCTGGCCCTGCGTCCGCAGTCCGACGGCATCCATTTCGATGTGACCGGCGACGGCGTCGCCGACAGCACCGGCTGGATCGGGGCCGGCAACGCCCTGCTCGTACAGGACAGCAACGGAAACGGCCGAATCGACGACGCGCACGAACTGGTATCAGAACAGTTCGGCACCGGCTTCAACAGCAGCCTGGAGGCGCTGGCATCCCTAGACCGCAATCATGACGGCCGCCTTGACGCCACCGACGAGACCTTCGCCACGCTGAAGGTCTGGCAGGACGGCAACGGCGACGGAAGAAGCCAAGCCGATGAACTGCGGAGCCTCTCCGAAGCGGGCATCCGCTCCATCGCCGCCACCTCGACGCCAAGTGACGCGACCCTCGCCGGCAGCCGGATCCTGGGCACCACCAGCATGACGATGGCTGACGGCGGCACCCACATGGTGGCCGGCGTCGCGTTCGACGTGAAGGCTGCCACCACGGCACAGGTCCAGATCCAGCCGACAGCGTTCGCCCCGGCCAATGCTGCCGACAATGCGGTGCCGGGGACCAACTTCACCAGTCTTCTGGCGTCCGGCCTTGGCCTGCCCACCGACGCGGAGGTTGTGACGCAATCGGATTTTTCTCATTTCCTCGCATGGAGTCCGGAGGCACACGCTCCCGATCAACAGCATCCACAAAACAGCGATACATCAAACGTGCATCATATAAACGGATCCTAATAGTTCTGACGAATTTAGAGGATTTATTAAGCAATTGAACACTGTTTTGTCTTAATTTCCGACGAGTTCGGTCAGCTATATTCGCCAGTGCAGTAAACCGCAAAGCTTCAGCCGACAGCGTTTCTCAGGACCCTCATGCGCAAATTTTTCTTTTACGCCACGGCCTGGCTTACGCTTCTTGGCGGAGCACCACAATCTTCGGTTGCGTCTCCGCGCGACGACGTGATCTCGCTGATTGCCAAGGCGACGGAAACGCATGACCGTCTGAGAGGGGCGGCGGCGGCGGCCGACTCCGCCCGCAATGGTCTGCGGATCAGCCATGGCGGCTGGTATCCGACCCTCAGCCTGTCGGCCAACGGCGGACGCGAAACCACCGAAAAGCCGGCGGGCCTTCCCAACACCGACATGAACGCCGGCCAGCTTTCAATACGCGCGACCCAGCTGATCTGGGACTTCGACGCGACCAATGCCGACATCCGGCGGGCGCAGGTCTCGGTCGTCCGCGCCGACATCGCGGTGGAGCGAACCCGCCAGGAACTGCTGGTGGAAGGCCTGTCCGCCTACGCCAGCCTCGTCCGCGCCCACCGGCTGCTCACCTTCGCCCGGCAGTCGGAAGACAACATCCGCCGCCAGACCGGCCTTGAGGAAGTCCGCCTTCAGGAGGGTTACGGCTTTTCCACCGACGTCCTTCAGGCCAAGAGCCAGCTTGCCGGCGCCCAGGCCCGCCGCGTCGCGGCCGAAGAGGCGATGCAGACCGCGCTGAGCCGCTTCCAGGCCTATTTCGGCCATGTGTCCTTCCGGCTGGACGGCGCCGAAGTTCTGGCGATGACCAAGGCCGCCCTGCCCCCGTCGATGAACGCGGCGGTGGAGGAGGCACGCCGCCACAATCCGCGCCTGCAGGAACTGGCCCTGACCACCGCCGCGGCCGAGGAAGCCGTGACCTCGGTGCGCGGCCGCAGCCTCTATCCCCGGGTGGAAGGCTATGTCGAGCGCAACGTCAAGCGCGACGTCGCCGGCCAGCCCGGACGGCAGAACGAGTTGCTGTTCAAGCTGCAGGTCACCTTCTCGCTGAACACCGGCCTGACCGCGATCAACAGCGTCCGCCTCGCCGAGGCCGACCTGCGCGCCGCCGACGCCACCTGGGCCGATCAGGAACGCACGGTGCTGGAGACCGTCCGCAACAGCTGGAACCGGCTGGAAAGCGCCCGGTCGCAAGTGAAGCTGCTGAACGATCAGGCGAGCCTCGCCGCCGGCTTCCTCGACGTGGCGCGGGCGGAGCGCGAACTGGGGTCCCGTTCGCTGATCGACATCCTGTCGGGCGAGACGACGCTGATCAACGCCCGCAGCGACGCCGCCGCCGCCGAGACGGAACTGGTTCTCGCCGGCTACCGCCTGCTGGCCGCCATGGGCCGGCTCAGTGCCGCCGACATCCAGACCAAACCGATGCCGAAGCTGGCGGCGATGGGGCGCGGTCTTTTCGACGGCCCTGGCAAACAGGAACCGGCGCCTCCCGCCAACCGGGATTCGAAGCGCAAGCGCGGAAAGGGAGACCAGCAATGACCGGCGGCGCCATCGGCTTGCTGCTTCTGCGGCTTCGCGCAAATCCGCGGCTGACGACCCGAGTCTTCGCGGCTTCGCTTGCGGCGAACCTGCTCGGCCTCGCCTCCTCCTTCTACACCATGCTGGTGCTGAACCGGTATGTGACGCACGGCGTCGATTCCACACTCGTGGCGCTGACCGTCGGCGTCGTGCTGTCAATCGCCTTCGAACATCTATTCCGCCATGTCCGGCTGGGCATCGCCGGCCACATCGGCCGCGTCGAGCATGAACGACTGGCGACAGGCGCCTTCGGCATCCTGCTGACCGCACGCAGCGGCGCCGGTTCGGCGGAAGGCGACGCTGCCCGCCGCGAGGCGATGCGGGCGCCCGAACAGATCGACGCGGCATTGGGGTCCGCCAATCTGGCGACCCTGTTCGATTTGCCGTTCGCACTGGGATTCATCGTCGTGGTGGCGTTGGTCTCCTTGCCGCTGGCGGCGATCTGCGTCCTCTTCACTCTGCTGTCCATCACCGCCGGCCTGTTGGCTCAGGCGGACATGCGGGCGGTCGGCCGCGACCTGGCCCAGGCCGGCGCCTACGCGCAGGGTCTCGTCACCTCCGCCATCGTCGGCCGCGACGCGGTCGCGCTGTTCGGCGGCGCGAAGCCACTGCTGAGCGAGTGGCAGCGGGCGGCGAAGGTGCTTCGGACGATGCGCGAGCGGATGTCGATACGCCAGGGGCGCGCACAATCGATGGCGCAGAGCCTCCAGGCGCTCCAGGGTGTGGCGGTCATCGCCACCGGTGCCGTCCTGGTGGTCCGTGGCGAACTGGATGTCGGCTCGCTGATCGGCATCAACCTGCTGGTCGGCCGGGCGCTGGCTCCCTTCACCCGGCTGGCGCAGATCGGCGAATCGCTGGCGATGGCGCGGCAGGCGCAACTCCGCCTGGAGCAGTTTGCCCGCACGGCGGTGGAGCCGCCGACCGGCACCAGCCTGCCCCGCTATGGCGGGACGCTGGAGCTTCGCGACCTGACCTACACCCCGGCGGGCGCCGTCACCCCGCTGCTGCGCCGGCTGTCGCTGTCGGTTCCCGCCGGCAACATCCTGGTGTTGAAGGGCCGGAACGGGTCGGGAAAGTCCACGCTGATCCGCCTGATCGCCGGACTCGGTGATCCGCAGGAGGGGGCCGTGCTGGCCGACGGCGTCGACATTCGCAAATTCGCCCCGCTCTGGTGGCGTCAGCAGATCGGCTATCTGCCGCAAGAGCCCGTCTTCCTCAACCGGACCATCCGGGAGAACCTGCTGCTGGCCAATCCGCGCCTGTCGGAGACGGAGTTGCAGGCCGTTCTTCACCGTGCCGGCGCCGACCGCGCTGTAGCCGACTGCGCCCAGGGGTTGGACACGCCGTTGCGCAATTTCGGCCAGGAACTGCCGGTCGGCCATCGGCGCCGGCTGGCGCTCGCCCGCGCACTCGCGGTCGGCGGACGGCTGATCCTGCTGGACGAGCCGACCGACGGACTGGATGCCGAAGGAACCGCCGTCGTCTACCGCACGCTGATCGAGCTGGCGCGGGTCGGCCACACCGTCGTCATCGCCTCGCACGATCCGCGCATCCTCCAGGGAGCCTCGCTGGTGCTCGACCTCGACCGGCCGCAGGACACGGCGATGATCCCCGACACGGCCGCGATGGTGGCGTCGTGAAGCCGCTTCCCCTGCTGACCCGCAAGCCGGCCGCCGGGCCTGCCCTTCCCCTGGCGGGCGCGACGGCACCGGCGCTGCCCTTCACCGCCGCCACTGCGCCCGAGACCGAGGGCCGCTTCGGCGACGGGTTGTTCGCCGTCGGCATCGCCGCCTTCCTGGCCGCAGTGGGCTGGGCGTCGGTCGCCGAGCTGAACGTCTCAAGCAGCGCTCCCGGCGACGTGGTGCCGCTGGCCTACAACCAGTCGGTCCAACATTTCGAAGGCGGCATCGTCCGCGACATTCTGGTGCAGGAAGGCGATTCGGTGAAGGCCGGGCAGGTTCTGGTCGAGTTGGACCAGACGAAGACCCGCGCCGACCTTGAGGAATTGCGCCTGCGCCTCGGCTCGCTCTCCGCCGACATCGCCCGGCTGGAGGCTGAGGTCGCGCGCCGCGACAGCATCGACTTTCCCGACAGGCTGAGCCGCGAGCGGCCGGATCTGGTGGCGCAGACCCGGGACCTGTTCCGCGCCCGGCGCGACCGGTTGGCCTCCGACCTCGACATCCAGCGCCAGGACATCGTCCAGCGCGAACAGCAGATGGCTGCCATCCGCGCCCGCATCGCCGGCTCACAGGTGGCGCAGGGACTGATCCGCGAGCAGCTGTCCATCAGCGAAAGCCTGCTGAAGCGCGAGATCACCAACCGCATGAAGCATCTGGAACTGCTGCGCGACGATGCCCGCATCACCGGTTCCATCGCCGAGGACCGCGCAACGCTGGCCCAGGCCGAAGCGGCTCTGGCCGAGGCCCGCAGCAAGTTGGTGTGGATCGGACGCAAGTACGAGGAAGAGGGCCGCAACGCGCTCGACGAGGCGCGGCGCAACCACAGCGAACTGTCGCAACGGTTGACCCGTTACCAGGACAGCCTCGACCGGTCCAGCATGCGCGCGCCGATGGACGGGATCGTAAAGACGCTGGCCGTCTCCACCAAGGGCGCCGTGGTCAAGGCCGGCGAAACCGTTGTGGAACTGGTGCCGCGCGACGGCAATCTGGTTGTGGACGCCCGCCTGCCGGTGCAGGACATCGGCTATGTCCGCGCCGACCAGCCGGTGGTGGTGACGCTCGCCGGCAGCGACGCCTCCCGCTTCGGCCATATCGAGGGCCGGGTGCGCACGATCAGCCCGGACACCCTGCTCGATGCCAACAAGCAGTCCTACTACAAGGTGCGCGTCGAGCTGCCGGTGACCCGCTTCGACTATGGCGGCAAGACCTACGAGCTGTTCCCCGGCGTGCGGGTGACCTGCAGCATCCTGACCGGGCGCCGTACGATCCTCGACTACGTCTTCTCGCCGGTCCTCAACGGCCTCCAGCACGCGATGCAGGAGCGGTGAGGATGGTCCGCGCGGCTCGATTTTTCCCTCTCCCGAGGATCACCCGATGCTGAGTTCGCTCCAGCCCCGTTCCCGGCCGCCGCTGCGCTGGTCGCACATGACCAAGAAGGCACGCTTCGCCCTGATCCTGGCGGCGGCGATGCTGGTCACCGTGGTGGTGTCGCTGGTGGTGCGCGCCGGCTTCCTCGGCGGGCGGACCGGGGAGCCGCTGGCGCTCGCCGTCGTCGGACCGCTGAGCGGACCGGATGCCGCACTGGGGCTGGCGCTGCGCAAGGGTGCGGCCCTGCGCGCCGACACCATCAACGCGGCCGGCGGCATCGGCGGACGGCCGGTGGAAATCAGGCCATTCGACGACGAGGGCGACAAGGGCAAGTCGCTGGAGATCGCCCGACGCATCGCCAACGATCCCGACATCGTCGCGGTGATCGGCCACACACCGGAGGCTACGGACAGCGCCACCGCCATCTATGCGCAGAGGAAGATCCCGCTGATCGCCCCGCGCCCGCTGGTCCGCCCGGCGGATGCAGCACCCAGCCCATGGCTGTTCAGCATCGCCTTCGACCGCACGCACGAGACCCGCTTCCTCGCCAACTATGTCCGCAATGTGGTGGGCGAACCGATGGTCGCCATCATTCGCGATGACAGCGAGCAGGCGGCCTCCCTGGCCGGTCAGTTCGATACCATCCTCCAGCGCTTCGGCACCAAGCTGGTCAACCAGTGGACCTACACCCCCGGACGCGGTGGAGCCGGCGCCCTGCCGGCGCTCGCCCAGGCGGTGAAGGAGAAGATGCCGACCGGCGCCATCGTCGTCATCGGGTCGGCGGTGGACAGCGCCCGCGTGGTGGTCGCGTTGCGCGATGCCGGCGTGCGCAACCTGATCGCCGGCGGTTCCGAAATGGCGACGGCGGCCTTCCGCACCGAAATCGTCGCCCAGACGCAGGGCAACCCCAAGGCGCTGACGCCGGAGGCCTACGGCCATAGCCTGCTGGTCGCGTCGCCCGTGCTGTTCGACACGGCGAGCGAGCGGGCGCAGCGCTTTTACGGCCAGTACGTCAAACGCTTCAACGCCGTGCCCGATTGGGCGGCGGCGCTGGGGGCGGACGGCGTCGACCTGATCGCCGGCGCCATCGCAGCCTCCCCCGCCAGCGCCGGCAAGCCGGGCGGCGACGCGCTGCGCCTCGCCATCGCCGGCCATGACCGGACCGAAAACGCCTTCCAGGCCAATGCCGGCGCCTGGACCTTCGATGCCCGCGGGCAGGCGACGCTGCCGGTGATGATGGCGACCTACAACGGCCTGAACCCGGTGGCGGCGCTGACCCAATTGCAGCCGATCCGCGAGGCCGGCGTCTCCAACTTCCTGGAGGAGGTGCAGCGGGGGCGGGCGCTCTACGTCAACGACCGCTTCATGTACAAGACGGACGTCATCTACACCGGCGTCCAACTGCACGAGATCCGCGACCTCAATCCCGATGCCAACGAAGCGACGCTGAACCTGACCATCTGGTTCCGCTACCGCGGCACGTTCAACCCGACCGACGTCGTCTTCACCAATGCGGTCAAGCCGGTGGAACTCGGCAAACCCTACCGCGAGGAGCGCGGCGAGGTCACCACCTACGTCGCCTACCGGATCGAGGGGCGCTTTGCACTCGACTTCTCCGACCAGCGGCCGCCTTACGGCAGCCATTCGGTCGGCGTCAGCTTCCGCCACCGGACCCAGAACCGCAATACCGTGATGTTCGTCTCCGACGTGCTGGGCATGTCGCTGGTGAACACCAACGATTTCGTGGAGAAGCTGAAGGCGATGGCGGCGGCGGAAACCGCCTCGGCCGCCGACCTCAGCCTCGCCGACCGCTTCCGCCGGGCGCTGGAGGGCGAAAGCGAAAGCTCCACTCTGCTCGACCAGTTGCGCGCCCGGCGGGTGCTCGCCCCCTCGCCCGGCTGGCGGCTGGCGCGCGCCTGGATTTCCCAGGACGTCACCAGCGTGAGCAGCGAGGGCGACCCCAACTATGTCGGCTTCGGCCGACCGCAGCCGGACTTCTCCCGCGTCGATTTCGGCGTGGTCGCGACGCCGGACGCCCCGGCGGCGCGCGACTTCATCCATCGCGACTTCTTCGTCTACATCGCCATCTTCAGCGCCGTTCTGGCGGTGTTCGCCGCCTTCATGGACCGACGCGACCGCGGCCAGTTCTGGAAGATCCAGACCCTGTTCATGCGTATCCTGTCCTGGCCGCTTCTGCTGATGTCGGCCGGCAACATCGCGCTGGATCAGGCGGTGGCGACGCTGCCGGCCAGCGGCATTGCCATGGTGGTGAACGGCGTCAACGTATTGTGGTGGATCGTGCCGGCGATCCTGGTCGACCGCACGCTGGAACGCTTCGTCTGGACCCCGCTGGAGATCCGCACCCAGCGCCGGATCCCGGCAATCGTCCGCCGCTTCTCCACCCTGATCGTCTTCGGCTTCGCCGGCTGCGGCATCATCGCCTTCGTGCTGAAGCAGCCGATCACCAGCCTGCTGGCCGCCTCCGGCCTCGTCGGCATGGTCGTCGGCCTCGCCATCCAGGCGAACATCGCCAACGTCTTCTCCGGCATCGTCCTCAACATCGAACGACCGTTCCAGATCGGCGACAGCATCCAGATCACCGACATCGTTCGCGGCGTCGTGGTGGACATGACATGGCGGACGGTGCGGGTGCGCAACGTCGCCGGCTTCATCGTCGCCATGCCCAACGCCAAGGTGTCGGAGGCCACCGTCGTCAATTTCAGCGCGGTCGAACGCGTCTCGATGAAGCTGGAATATTTCGCCGACGCGCGCCACGACCCTGGACGGATGGGCGGCCTGCTGACCGGTGCGCTGCGCGCCGCCGATCGGGTAATGCCCAGCGCGACCGGCGGCCTGCCTTTCGTCCGCTATGACGGCTTCCGTGCCGTCAACGGCCAGTGGCTGTGCAAATACAACCTGTTCTTCTGGGTCAAGGACCACGACGCCAGCTTCGCCGTGCCGGAACTGGTCTGGCGGTCCGTCTATCGCACGCTGGCCGACGCCGGCATCGACCCGACCCCGCCCGACCTGATGGAGGCGGGTGCTGCAATCGGCACCGCCACCGGCGCCGTCACGGCCATACCGGCATGAGCAGGAAATTTCCGATGACACGCCCCTTCTCCTGCCGCCGGCTCGCCGCGGCGACACTGCTGCCGGTCCTGCTTGTCGGGGCGGGCTGTGCCCCGCTCGGCGGCGAAAAATCCGCCGCAATCCTGGAGCGGGTGGCCGACGGCGACTATGACGTCGGCATCCGTTATCCGTCCAAGCGCACCCGCTACGTGATGATCGTCGAGGACGACGAGGAGTCCTTCGCCATCACCAACCGGCCGACGGCCGGCAGGGATACAGCCGGCGCTGCGGCAATTCCGGCGGAGGAACCGGCCGTACCCCAGCGGAACGACCGGGTGCTTGCCCCCTGCGCCGTATCCGCCGGCAACTGGTATCGCCACACGCCGGCCGGCTATGTCTGCGCCGGTCAGGCGGGGGCCGCATCCGCGGCGACGGGGGGCTGACCGTGAAGCGTCTGGCCCTGACGATCGCCCTGCTCCTTGCCAGCTGTGCCGCGGACAGGTCCGCTCGTCCCGACGTTGACGGCGGCGCGAGCGGCAACTCCGCCCCCATTCTGCGCATCGAGGCCGACCCCGACGCCAACAACCGCCATCCGGTGGCCGTCGACGTGGTACGGGTGGCCGACGGCGCGCTGGCGCGCCGGCTCGGTTCGCTCGACGCTGCAGGCTGGTTTCGCGATCGGGCCGCCCTGAACGGTGAGGCCGCCGGGCGGATCGCCATCGCGTCGTGGGAGATGGTGCCCGGCCAGAGCGTGATCCTGCGCAGCCTGCCGCCCTTCGTCGCGACTCCGTCCGCAACCATCGTCTTCGCCCGCTACGGCACGCCGGGCGTCCACCGCCAGTCGCTGGATGGCGCGAGCGCCCTGGACATCCGCCTGGGTCATGACGGCTTCACCGTGGCTCCGCTGCCGAAGGACACCGCACCGTGACCGTCCGGCCCGCCCCCTCCCCGGCCCCCTCGCCCGGTCACGCTCCGGCTGTCCCGCAGGAAGCGATGCGCGGAACCGGTCCGGGTGTCCTGACCCTGTTCCGCGCCTTCCACACCGACCTGCTGGCCGGCTGCGCTCAGGAGCAGGCCCCCGCCGGGTCGGTGGCCGAACGGCTGGTCGCGACGCTCCACGGCATGAGCGGCGCGGCGACCGCCCAGGGTCCCGCCGCCCACGGCATGGTGGTGAAGGCGGTCTTCGCGATGGCGATGCTGGCCGACCGGGCGTTGTCCCAGGTGAAGCCTGCCGATGCCGTCGTAGCCGGCCGCCTGTTCGGCGCGAACGCCACATTGCAAACCCTGTTCGTCCAGGCCGACGACCTGATCCGCCAGGGCACCAAGGCCGACCGCGGACTTGCCACCGTCTATCTTGCAACGCTGGCTCTGGGCTTCCCCGACGACGCCCAGGCGGCGGCGCGACGTTCCCCGCTGCACCGGATCGTCACCCGCAAGGAAGGTGGAACCGAGCCGACCCACGCCGGCCTTGCCAGCCCGCGCGCCTATGATCCGCCGGCGGGTGCCGTGCTCGGCACCTTCCGTCCGTCGGCACGGCGCTGGTGGATGGCGGCCGGCGGCGTGACGGCACTGTTCCTGCTGGTATCGCATCTGCTGTGGTCCACCGCGGTGAACGATCTCCAGCGTGACCTGCGCGGCGCCCGGTCTGCGGTCGAGGATATGGGGCTGTCATGGTCCTACTGATCCTGACGCTGGAGTTCCTGCTCTCCACCATCGGCTCGGCAATCGGCTGGGCCCTGTCCTTCGTCTTCGCCTTTCTGCCCTACGCGCTGGCGGCACTTCCAGCCTACATTCTCTTCCGGGCGGCCCGGACGGTCTGGCCCAAGCTGCGCGCCCGACTGCGCCGCGGCCGCAAGCCCGCCGCCAAGGCGCCTGCCCGCAAAAGGGCGGCGGCGCGCAAGGCCATGACTTCGTCGCCCCTGCATGTGAGAGCGGAAGCGCCGCCTCCGTCGAAAGCCGCCGCCGGCAAGCCTCCACTGGCCCGCATCTACGGAGAAGGCCTGGACATTCTGACCCGGCAGATGCGTGGTCCCCTGCGGCGCGGCGACATTCCCTGGTTCCTTGCCTTCGGCGTCGGCGGTCCGGCGCTGCTCGCCACCGACCCGACCCATGTCAACTGGCCGGAGGATGGCAGCGCCGGGGATGGCTGCTGGTGGTTCTGCGAAGGGGCGGCGATCCTGCATGCAGGAGCCGATTCGGCCGACGGCTCCAAGCTCGACGCCTCCTGGCCGTCGCTGGTCGCGGCGATGGCCAAGCGGCCGATGCGCCGGCCGCTGGACGGCATCCTGCTTATGGTCGGCGCCGACGAACTGTGCGCCGCCACCGAACGCGAGGTGCCGCGCAAGGCATTGGCCAAGCGGGCGGAGGCCCTGCGCGCCCGGCTGCGGGCGATCCGCGACGACCTCGGCATGGTCTGCCCGGTGCATGTGGTAGTGGTGCGCGCGGAGGCCCTCGACGGCTTCGCCGACCTCTGCGCCGCAGTTCCCGCCGCCCTGCTGGACAGCACGCTGGGGTGGACCAGCCAACAGGACTGGCTGCTGCCTTTCGAACCCGCCCGGGTGGGCGAGGCGTTCGACGCCATCCGGTCGGATCTGGCACTGCTGGAGGCGGACGCCCTTGCCGCCGGAACCGCCGGCATGCGCCTGCCACTGCTTGCCTCGTCCCTGGAAACGCTGCGGCACCCGTTGGCGCTGTTCCTCGATGGTGCGTTGGGAGGGGATGAGACCGCCGAACCCTTTCCGCTGCGCGGCATCGCCCTGACGGGTGCCTGTGCGACTGCGACGGGTGGTCGCCGCCCGGCCTTTGCCCGTGACCTGCTGCCCGGCCGGGCCTTCGCAGAACCCGGCTATGGCCGTCCGTCCGAGGCCGCGTTCCTGAAAGGCCACCGCCGGCGCCGGATCGCACAGGCCACGCTGGCCGCATCCGCCACGGTCCTGTCGCTCGCGGCGTGGCAGGGCTTCGCCACCGTCTCGGCCGGCAGCCCCGCCGTTGCGGCCCCGGTCTCCGATCTGCGGCGGGCGCTGCTGTCGCGCGACGCCGTTGCCGACGCTGCCTTGGTGACCCGCGTGATCGCCGCCACCGCCGCGATGGAGCGCGACCGGCTCGCCACGCCGCTGCTGCCAACCTCGCTGTTCAGCGGCTTCGACGAGGACAAGCGGCGGCTCGCCTCGGTCACACTGCGCCGCGCGGTGCTGCGGCCGATCCGCGACGCGCTGCTGCCCAGTTCCGCCCTGACCGACCTGCCTCCCGTCGCCAATCCCCGCAGAGTCGAGGAACTGCCGGCCTTCCGCCGGCTGGCTGCGCAGTTGGACCGCATCGGCGGCCGGCGCGACGCGCTGGAGCGTTACGACCGCTTCCGCCGCAACAGCGGGTTCGACGAACTGATCGCGCTGGCGGAAAGCGTCTATGGTGCCGTCCCCCGCCCGCCGGTGACGGCGACCGACGGTTTCATCACGCGTATCGCCGCCGGTGCCGATCTTCCCAACCTGGATGCCAGGACCATCGCGGTCGCCTTGCGGGCGGAGTCGGTGCAACTCGCCACTCCGCTCGCCGAGGAACTCTATACCCGCAACCCCTTGGGCCTTCGCGCGCAGGCGCTGGCCAAGCGTCTGCAGGATCTTCCCGAGGCGCCGACCGGAGAGGATGTCGCAGACGTCCGCCGGCTGGTCGATGCGGTCGCCGAGGCCGCCGGCTGGCCGATCGCCGCCGCGTTGCGGGACCCCGCGCGCGGGTTGCCGGATGCCGTGAAGCTGGCGCTTCAGAAGGCGGCGATCGCCGACCTGCCCGGCCGCGACACCACCGAGCGCATCACGGAAGCGCTGTCGACCGCCGCCACATCGACCCGTGCCGCCTTGCTGGCGCTCGACGCCGTGCCGGTCGGCCGCCTGCTCGCAAGCGGGGAGGCAGGAGCACTGACCTTGAACCCGGCCGTCGCCGCACTGCCAGCACAAATGGCCACAACCTTGGCCGGCAAAGCTCCGGACGAACCGGCGCCGGCCAAATCCGCCGCTCCCGAAAGCAAACCCGTGGAGCCCGTCTCGGCCGCACCGGCCGTCGAGCCCCGACCCGCACCGAAAGCTCAGGCGGTGGCTTCCCCCATGCCCGAACAACCAGTTGCCGCCGATCCGGCGCCTGCGTCGTACACAGCCCCGCCACCGGCCCGGCTGCCGCCACAACCGATGCCATTGCCCCCCTTGCCGACCCCGTCCGCCGGAGTTTCGGCCCCGGAGACGGGCGCGGCGGTGACGACGCTTGATGCAATCTTCGCCCAGTCCCTGGCGGGCCGCTTCCCCTTCGTCCGCCCTGACCTCGCCCGCGGCGCGCCCGATGCCGATCCCAAGGAGGTTCGCCGCTTCTTCGAGCAGCTTGACGAGAACCGGCCCGCAATCACGAGGACGGCGACGCCCGAACTCGCCGCTTTCCTGGAGAAGATGGAAGCGGCACGGCCGCTGCTCGACACGGTCGTACGCAATGCACCGGTAAGGGTCCGTTTCACCTACGGCACCAACCGGGCACAGGAGCTTGGGGCGGAGCATATCATCGATTGGTCGGTCCGTTCCGGGACCGGTGCGGTCGGCGCCTCCACCGGTTCCGAACCGTTGGTCTGGAAGGCCGGTCAGCCGCTGCAGATCAGCTTCCGCTGGGCCTCCGGTTCGCCCTACCGGCCGAAAAGCGCCATGGCGAGCGAGGCCGAGGCCGCCACGGGCGACACGCTGACCCTGGTGGAGCGCGGCCCATGGGCGCTGCTCCGCCTGTTGAGAAGCCGGTCGGCTCCCTCATCGGTCACCGGTGACGGCGTCCTGCTGCGCATCGCCTTGCCGACCCAGACCATCGGCGGCGAACCGGCACGCGACACGATCCTGTTCATGACCGCGTCGATTGCCGTCGGATCGCGCGCGTCCCTGTCGGCCAAGGCACTCGATCTGCCGTCCCGTTTCCCTTCCAGGTAGTGCAATGCAGTGATCACAAGAAAAACTGATGATGATTTTCGTCACAAGCCGCAACAAGACGATCCAATATCCTATAAAAACCCCGACACCCCTGATTGCGACTTAATACGATTTTAATTAATAAAAACGTATCAGTAAGTTAGCTAACGCCACTCTGACAGGATTAAAGCTCCTGCCAGAAACCGATCTAATTATGATTTGCTAATTTCTTCGCTGCCCCTGAGCAGCAAACGCCATTTGTTTGTCAATCGCTGCATCCGCAATTGACGATAGGCTGCTGCTTTCCCTCAGGAAGCTCGGCTCGGCGATGCGAAATGCATGGAAACGTGTGTTGCGCATCGGAATATCCACCTCCGATCAACATTCCCCGACCCGAGAAAGGCTTCGGATCATGGTAGACCGTAAGAAGCGTGCCCAGGACCTGATCAAGTATCACAGCTACGCCTCCGGCGCCTTCGGGCTGATCCCGGTGCCGGGCGCCGACGTCGCCGCCGTCAGCGCGGCACAGCTCAACCTGGTCCACAAGCTCGCCAAGCTGTACGAGGTCGAGTTCGCGCAGGAGCGGACCCGCGCCATCGTCGGCGCGCTGCTGGGCGGCGTCATGCCGGGGGCTCTCAGTTCCAGTGTCCTGGGCTCCGCCGTCAAGGCCGTTCCCTTCATCGGCACCGTGCTCGGCGCGGCGGTGATGCCGGCCCTGTCGCTGGCCGCCACCCAGGCGCTCGGCCGTGTCTTCGCCCAGCACTTCGAAACCGGCGGCACCCTGCTGGACTTCGATGTCGAAGCAATGCGCGAGTATTTCCGCAAGGAGTTCGAGACCGCCAAGGGTGAGGCCGCCGACGCTCCGGCCGCCGCACCGCAGATGGACGAGCAGCCGGTCCAGAAGGCCGGCTAAGGCCTGAACGACGGAACGTCGGGTAAAGAGGGAAGCATCGCCGTGTTCGAGCTGATCTATATCGGTCTCTGCCTGCTGGTCGGGTTCCTGGGGATCGGCCGCCGCGGCGGCTTCCTGCTTTATGCCTTTCTGGCGGTGGTTCTGACGCCGCCCGGCGCCCTCCTCGTCATGATCCTGCTGACCTCCCGTCGCAAGAAGCAGGCGAAGGCGTGACCGCCGTCATGACCCTCACCCATCTCACGGCACCGCCACGCCGGCCGCTGTTTCCGGCATTGCTGCTGAGCCTGCTGGTTCTGCTTGCCATGTCCTTTCCGGCAAACGCGGAATATTGGACAGTGGCGTCGGAAGACCATTTCCCGCCCTACAACTACTCCTTCAATGGCAATCGCACCGGCATCGACACCGAGATCGTCAACGCGCTGCTGAAGGAACTGAGCGTCACCCCGGTCCACCGCCCGCTGTCCTGGTCGGAGGTGGTGCAGTCGATGGACGAGAACACCGCCGACATCGGCTTCCAGTTCATTGCGTCGCCCGCCCGCTTCGCGCAATACAATATGATCGGGCCGTTCCGCACCGGCACCACGGTGTTCATGGTGCGCAAGGATTCGCCGATCACGTTCGACCGGCTGGAGGATCTCACCCCCTATCGGATCGGTGTGGTCGACGGCTTCTCCTACGCGCCCGATTTCGACGCCGCGACCTATCTGGACAAGCTCGCCTCCAGCAGCAACGTGGTCAATTTCCGCCGCCTCATCCTGGGCCGGGTCGATGTCATCATCGGCGATCTGCATGTGCTGAACCACATGGCCAAGCAGGACGGCCGGCTGAAGGACGTGCGCGTGCTGACCAAGCCCGTCGGCCTGATCCCCCGCTACATCGCGCTTCCGAAGGCACGTAAGGAAAAGGCGGAGCGACTGCAGGCCGCCTTCGTCAAGCTGCGCGACAACGGCACCATCGCCCGCATCCTCGACAACTGGCTGGCGGAGTGACCGGGCGATGGGCAAGCGCACTCCTCCCCCCAGCCGGCCGCCGTCCTATCTGCTGCCGCTGATCGGCCTCGCCGACCGCAGCATTCTGACCCGGCTGGTTCTCACCGGCTGCGTCGCCGCCACCGCCAACCTCATCAGCCTGATGAGCCTCAGCGCTGAACTGAGCGGCTGGATGCGCGGCGAGGTGCTGGATACTCCCTTCCTGGTCTTCTGCCTGTCGCTGCTGGTCGCCTATGCCTTCAGCAAGCGCTTCGTCGCCCTGACACTGACCACCGCCTTCAGCGCACTGGCCGGGGTGCGGCGGCGGTTCCTGCGCCATGTCACGCTGGGTGGCCATGCTGATGTTCTGGATCTGCAGGCCCGCCGATCCTTCGACATGGGCAACAACCACCTAGAACGCATCGCAGCGCTGCTGCCCAACCTGTCGATTGCCGCCAACATGATGCTGGTGGCGGCGGTCGCCTACCTCTTCCTGTGGACGCTGTCGACCGTGGGCGCCACGCTGCTCCTGGTCGCGGCGCTGCTGGTGGGCGGGTGGTACGTACGCGAGGCGCACCGAACCCGTGCCTTGCTGGGTGAGGCCAAGGAATCCGAAATCCGGATGCTCCAGGGCTTCTCCGAGATGGTCGGCGGCAACGCCGAGATCAAGCTGGGCAAGGCGCGCCGCGACGAAATCACCCAGGCGGTCGAGGCCGACGTCGCCCGCTGGGAAGAGCTGAAACGCCGCCACGGCCGCAATCTGGGCGAGCTGTTCTCCTGGATTGCGACCATCATCATCGGCTTCTCGGCGGTCTTCGTCTTCATCTTCCCGCGCATGGGCGCGATGTCGGCGTCCGAGTTGCCGCTGGTCACCTCGGTCATCCTGTTCCTGGCCCGTCCGCTGTCGAAGTTCCTCAACGCCGTTCCCGACTATGTGGCGGCGGAGGATGCGGCGGCACAGCTGACGGCGCTGCTCGCCACCATGCCGGCACTGGAATACGAGCCGTCGCGCACCGCCCGCGCCCCACGCCGTTTTTCCAGCATCGAGCTGCGCGGCGTCAGCTTCGCCTACCGCGCCGGGTTACGGCCGGAACCCTTCGTGATCGGTCCGGTCGACCTGACCATCCCGGCCGGCAGCGTGGTCGGCATCGTCGGCTCCAACGGGTCGGGGAAATCCACCCTGCTGCGCGTCATCCCGCTGCTGTTCCGTCCCGACGAGGGTCAGGTGCTGCTCGACGGGCAGCCGGTGGAGACCGACCGGCTGGAAGCCTACCGCGACCTGTTCTGCGCCGTGTTCCAGGACCACCACCTGTTCACCCGGCTGCCGCAGGGCCCCGGCTTCGACGCCGACCTGTTCCGCGAGATGCTGGCCTATCTGAAGATCGACCATCTGGTTCCGAACACAGGCGACGGGCTGCTGAACCGCGACCTGTCGAAGGGGCAGCGCCGGCGCGTCGCGCTGGCGGTCGCGGTGGCCGAAGGGCGGCCGGTCGTCATCCTCGATGAATGGACCTCCGATCAGGACGCCGAGTTCCGCACCCGCTTCACCAACGAGATCATCGGCAAGCTGCGGTCGCTCGGCCGCACCGTGATCTTCGTGTCGCACGACGGCGACGTGTCGTCGGTCTGCGACGTCACCATCCACATGAACAATGGCCGAATGACCAACGGTCGCATGGACATGCCGGCCGCCATGGTCGCGTCCACCGCCGCCATGGCTTGCTTGCAGGAGACCGCGTGACATGGCTGACCAGGCCTTCACCATCGACGACGCCGATGCGCTGCCGAAGCCGAAGTCGCGCCTGCGCGCGCTGCTGGCCCACTGGTACGACGAACACCGCCGGTCCCTGCTGTGCACGCTGCTGGTCGGGATCCTGATCTTCCTCTATTTCGCCCCGTCCATCGTCGTCTTCATCCCCGCCGGCCATGGCGGCGTGCTGTGGAAGCGCTTCCACCAGGGCACCCAGATGGCGCCGGCCCTGCCCGAGGGCGTGCATGTCATCTTCCCCTGGGACAAGATCGAGATCTATGACCTGCGCCTGCAGGAGGACACGCGCTCCTATTCCGCCATCGCCAACGACGGCCTGAACGTCAGCATCGAGATCACGGTGCGCTACCGCCCCTATGCGGAGATGCTGGCCGCCCTGCACAAGAATGTCGGTCCGCGCTATCTGGAAGTGCTGCTGGTGCCGGAGGTCGGCTCCGTCTCGCGCGAGATCGTGTCGCGCTTCAAGGCGGACGAGCTGTATGCCCATCGCCGCCTGCGGGTGCAGACCGAAACCTACGAGCAGGTCGCCGACCGCGTGATGTACGCCCAGCTGATCGGTGCGGAGAACGTGCCGAAGCCGGACGGGCGGACCAAGACCGGCTACCTGCTGATCCAAGACATCCTGATCCGCAACGTCACCCTGCCCGACGCGATCATGGCGTCGATCGAACGCAAGATCCAGCAGGACCAGGCGGCGCAGGAATACCAGTTCCGCTTGCAGCGCGAGTTGTTCGAAAGCCAGCGCAAGCAGTTGGAAGGCCAAGGCATCCGTGCCTTCCAGGAGACCGTGCAGGCCAACCTGACCGAGAACTACCTGCGCTGGCGCGGCATCGAGGCGACGCTGGAGCTGGCCCATTCGCCCAACGCCAAGATCGTCGTGATCGGCAACGCCGCCAGCGGCGGGCTTCCGCTGATCCTCGATGCCGCCTCCGGCCAGAACGCCACCCCCTTGCCCGGCACGCCCGCCACGACGCCGGGCGCACCGCCCGCCGGTCCGAACGCTAAGCTGACCTCGGTGCCCACCAGCACCGCCGTGCCGCCGGTCTCGCAGCTGCCGTCCCTGAGCGGCGAAGGATCGCCGGGTCAAACCCCGATCGGTCAGATGCCCAGCCTGAACACCGGCGGCGAGTCCGCGCCTGCGGCGGCACCCGCACCCGCCACCAAGCCCGAACCGGCGAAGGAGGGAGCCAAGGACGGCTCGAAGACCGCAGCCTCGGCGCCGATCCTGTCGAAGGTGTCGCCGTCCAAGCTGCTCGACATGATCCAGTCGAAGTGAGGCGGCGATGGATCTCTGGCGCATCCTGAGACGCGACGCTCTGCGCAACCTCCAGCCGCTGATGCTGCTGGCGGTGCTGGCGGCGGCGCTCAACCTCGCCTTGCTGACCTCGTTGAACGACGCGCTCCTGGTGCTGGACGATCCGGAAGGCTTGCAGCGGCTGCTGATCGTCTTCCTGCTGTCGGCCTTCCTGTGGCGGATCGCCCAGGGCTGGATGATGAACGCGGCGTCCAAGCGCATGCAGGCCGCCCTTGCTGTCCTGCGCGTTGACCTGCTGCGGCGGGCGGTGGCCGCAGACCTGCCGGACGCGATGGCGGTCGGTCCCTCCCGGCTCGCCCAGGTGACCGGACCGGAGCTGCAACTGCTGGCGCAGGCGGTGCCGACCCTGGTCATCAGCTTCCAGTCGGTTGCCGCCATCGTGCTGTGCCTGCTCTACCTCGCCACCCTGTCGGGTGCGGCGGTGCTGATCGTGCTCTGCTTCCTGGTCGTCGGCGGCATCCTGATCGGTCGGTCCGTCATCCGGCTGGAACTGATGTCGGAGACGATCCACGAGGCGGAAGGAGCGCTGTCGGAACGGTCGGACCACATCCTGCAGACCCTGCGCGAATGCAAGCTGAACCGCCGCCGCGCCGCCAATGCGCTGGCCGATGCGACCGCCTGCGCCGAAAACCTGCGCAAGGAACGCCATCGCTTCGGGGCGGAGTACAGCCACTATTTCACCATCAGCGAGCTGACCTATTACGCGGCATTGGCCGGGATCATCTTCCTGCTGCCGGCGGTGACCGACACCGACATCGCGACCGTCATTCTGGCCGGCCATGCCGCCGCCTTCATCGCCTATCCTGTCATCACCATCGTCGCCTCCTACCCGTCCTATATCGCCGCCGAGACCGCCGCCCGCTCCTACCTCGCGGTTGAGGCGGAGCTGAAGGCGGCACCGCAGGCGGTGGCTACGGGCCGCGGCAGCGGATCGGAGGACGGCTTCGCCACAATCGCGCTGGAGGGCGCCACCTTCCGCCATGCCGGCCGCGACGGCACGGGGTCCTTCACCGTCGGTCCGGTGGACATGACGATCAAGCGCGGCAGCGTCGTCTTCATCACCGGCCACAATGGTGCCGGCAAGAGCACGCTGATCCACATGCTGCTCGGCCTCTATCCCATCCAGCGCGGCAGCCTGACGGTCGACGGGGTGCCGGTGGGGCCGGACGGCCTTGCCGCCCACCGCGACCGCTTCGCCGTGGTCTTCTCGGACAATCATGTGACCCGCCAGCTTTATGGTGCGGCGACGCTCGACGACGGTTATGCAGAGGAGCTTCTCGACCTGCTGGAAATGTCGGACAAGGTCGCGGTCGACGGCCGCGCCTTCACCACCGTCGATCTGTCGCAGGGCCAGAAGAAGCGCCTCGCCCTGATCGCCGCGCTGCTGGAGCGCAAGCCGGTGCTGGTGCTGGACGAATGGGCGGCCGACCAGTCTCCCTATTTCCGGCGCAAGTTCTACCGCGAGATCATTCCCTGGCTGAAGGCGCGCGGCATCACCGTGATCGCGGTGACCCACGACGACGCCTACTTCGACGCGGCCGATGTCCAGCTCCAGGTCGACCGCGGCGGCATCCGCCGGCTCATCACTACGGTTCCCCCGGGCGGCATTCCTGCCCCCGACCTGCTTCCCGCCTCTTCCTGAGACGGGTTCCCGTCCTCCCTTCGTTCTCCCCCTGCCCCCATCCCTTCAGACGCGAGACAGAGGCACACCATGATCCTTCTCACCGGCGGCACCGGCTTCCTCGGCGGCTCCTTCTACCTCGACGCCGTGCGGAACGGGTCCGCGGCGGACTGCCTTCTGCTGATCCGCGGCGCCGACGAAGCCGCCTGCCGCGCCCGGCTCGCCGCCAACCTTGCGCGCTGCGTCGACCGCGCCACGGCCGAGGCCTATGCCGGCCTGTGCCAGATTCTGCCGGGCGACCTGCAATCGCTGGCGACCAGCGCCGACCCGCGGCTGGACGCGGTGACCCACATCGTCCACGTCGCCGCCGACACCTCCTTCGACAGCCGCCATTCGGTCTGGCAGATCAACGTCGACGGCACCCTGGCGCTCGCCGCCCGTGCCCGCCGGATGAAGCATCTCCAGCGTTTCCTGCACATCGGCACCGCTTTCTGCTGCGGCGAGACGCCGTGGCTGGAGATGGTGGAGGAGGCTCCGGCCCCCGGCCACGACACCCCGCACATCGTCGAATACACCCGCAGCAAGGCGGCGGCCGAGCGTGCCCTGGCGGCCGGCTTCCCCGACCTGCCGATCGTCGTCTGCCGCCCGTCGATCGTCGTCGGCCACACCCAATTGGGCGTCCGCCCCAGCGCCAGCATCTTCTGGTTCTTCCGTCTGGTCGACCGCACCGGCATCCTGCCCTGCTCGCCCGACGGCTTCATCGACATCGTGCCGGTGGACTGGGCTTCGGCCCGTCTGCACGACCTGCTGCGCAAGCCCGACCTGAAGCACAATCTCTACCATATCTCCGCCGGCATCGGCAGCCGGACCACCTGGGTCGATTTCGAAGAGGCCTTCACCAGCCACGGCCATGAGGGCACCCGCCCCTACAGCTTCTTCGACCCGAAGGGTCCGGAGGGGTGGAAGCCCTTCGACCGCGCCTATCGCCTCGCCTTCCCGCAGCGCGACATCCTGCACCGGACGATGGCAGCCGGCGGACGCAAGTACCACCGCTTCACCGCCCAGGACATCGCCTTCGACAACAGCCGCCTGCTGGCCGAAGGCTTCGCCCCGCCGCCCCGCTTCGCCGATTACATCGGCGTCTGCCTGCAGCAGCCGCGCACGACCATCGAGGAGCAGTTCGTCGACGACGCCGCCAGCTTCGAGTTCGACGAATCGCTGGCTTCCGCCGCCACCGCCGCCGCCTGACGCACCACCCAGCCTGCCGGAACAGGGACTCCATGCCGCTCCTCATCCCCACCCGCCTCGCGGCCAGCCCGATCCACGGGCTGGGTCTCTTCGCCGAGGAGCCGGTCGCGGCCGGCACGCCGGTGTGGCGGTTCGATGCCCGCATCGACCGCCTCTTCGCCTCCGACGACGCCCTGCTGGACGAGTTCCCGCAGGTCGCCCGGCTGGCCGATTTCCACGGCTGCGTGATCGACGGGGTCGGCGTCCTGCTGCCGGGGGACGACGCCCGCTTCCTCAACCATGACGACGAACCGGCCATCGGACGGGCCGACCCCGGCGACTGGCGGATGTTCGTCGCCCGTCGTGCCATCGCTGCGGGGGAGGAGATCACCTGCAACTACGAGGACATCTGCGCCGATGTCCGCGACGCCGGTGCCGCCAGCTACCTGTCCGGAGGGGCGGCATGACGCCACGCCCGTCCCATCACCCTCTGCGGACCAGCATCGTCGAACCCGCCGCCCTGACGGCCGAACGGCGGGCGGTGATGTTCGCCCTGCTCAGCGTCTGGTTCGAAGGGTACGGCGAGGATTACTTCAACGAGGAACTGGGCGACCTCGACCACTGCGTTCTTCAGGAGGATCCGGACACCGGCGAACTGGTCGGCTTCGCCACCGTCTATCGCCAGGAGGTCGACATCGCCGGCACCGCCGTCGGTGCTTTCCACACCGCCCACTGCATCCTGGAACGCCGCTTCTGGGGGTCGAACGGACTGGTGCGCGCCATGGTTTCCGAAATGGTCGACCGGGCGCGTGCCGACCGGTCGGGGCGGCTCTGGTACTGGAGTTACAGCGCCGTCGGCTATCGCTCCTACCGCTACATGCCGATGCTGTTCATCCGCCACTCACCCAATGCCGACCAGACGCTCGACGGGCTGGATCGGGCGTTGCGCGACCATATCGGCCGCGAGTGCTTCTCCCAGTACTACGACGCCGATACCGGAACGGTGGACTGGAAGTGGCAGGGCTACGGCCTGACGGAGGAGGCCCGCGCCATCAGCGAGGCCAAGCTCGACAGCCCGGCGGTCGCCCAGTTCCGCCGCCTCAACCCGCGCTGGGCCGACAGCGTCGAGATCCTCTGCCTCGCCCGCCTGACCGACGACAACCTCACCCCGTTCGGCCGCCGCTGGTTCCCCGCCACCCAGGTTGCCTGACCCCAGATAGCCCGACGCCCGCCACCCCATCCCACGCCGCCCATTCCCGGAATGATCATCCCCATGCGCCCGATGCACTCCTTCTCCATCCTTCGCACCGCAGCCCTGACCGGCACCGCCGTCGTCGCGCTTCAGGCAGCACCGGCCCTTGCCGAGGCCGAATTCAGCCTGACCATCGGCGGCGACGCCTATTTCCAGGGCGCCTATGTCAGCCAGAAGCAGGACAGCGGGCTGCGCTCGACCGAGTTCGCCAACCGCCTGCGCCTGACCGTCACCCCGTCGGCCACCGCCGACAACGGGCTGACCTACGGCGCCCGGCTGCGTCTGGTCTCGGGCAACGGCGATCCGTCGGTGTCGAGCCGGACGGTGGAGAATGACCGCGCCTATCTGTACGCCAACGGCGCTTTCGGCACGGTGCAGGCCGGCGTGGTCAACGGGCTGTCGGACGAATACGGCATCATCGGCCCCAACACCGAAGGCATCGCCGGCAGCCCGGACAGCAATGGTCTGCTGTTCCTCTACGGCTCATCCACCTATGCCGCCCTGCCGCTGGCCGCGACCAGCCTGCGCACACTGGTGTCCTACGACACCGGGACCAAGTTCATCTACATCAGCCCCAGCTTCGGCGGCTTGCAGGCCGCAGTGTCCTACACCCCGCGGACCGGCGATTCCAACACCTCGGTCAACCGCCGCAAGGTCGATGCCCTGGGCGATGCGCTCGCCTTCCGTGACGTGGTCGAGGCCGGAGCCGCCTTCCAGAGCGCCTTCGGCGACGTGACGGTGGAGGCCAGCGCATTCTACCAAACCGGCAAGGCGGTGCGGCAGAGCGACGGCATCGTCAGCCAGTCCTTCGAGGATCTGAACTCCTTCCATGTCGGCGCCAATGTCGGCTACGGGCCGGCGAAAGTCGGCGTCAGCTACGCCTACAGCGGCGACAGCGGTTATGCCAAGGGCATCGCGCAGTCGCGCGACCAGCAGAACCTGATCGTCGGCGCCCAGTATCTCAGCGGCCCCCTGATGTTCGCCGCCAACTACATGCGTGCGCAGGGCAACGACATGGCGACCATGACGACGCCGGCCAAGGCCGACATCTGGCAGGGCGGCGTCACCTGGACCGTGGCCCCCGGCCTGACCACGGGGCTGGAGTACGACTATGTCCGCTCGACACTGTCCGGCGGTGCGGCAAACGGCGGAGATCTGACCGACCGGGCACATATCCTGATGCTGGACACCCGTTTGGCATTCTAGCGTTTCGATCACTCGATCTTGCCCCGGTTCGGACAGGGGTTCACGCGGATCTTAGCTCGGCCTGTTCGGGGGGTGATGTATCCGATGTCCCAGGATAGGCGGGCGATGCCGCAAAGCCGTGCGACATCGAACGGCCGACGAATGGGGCCGGACTGCCTTTGAGCTCAACGGTCTGCGTGGCGGTCCGGGTGGCCGTCATCGTCATTCGATCGCCGCGCGCCAGACGGCGGCGGGGGCGGCCAGCCGGTCGATATCGACGGCCTCTTCGCCCGGAACGCGGATGCGCTTGAACTTCATCTCGGGCGAGCCAATCGGAATGGTTGCGTCGACACCCCATTTCGCCCCCAGTCCGTCGTCGGTCGAGGGGTCGAGCTTGGAACATTGGCTGTTCCCCACCACCACCAGATCGCGGTCGGCCTGGAACCGGGTGGCTACCGCCCATTCGACCTCGCGCGCGTTGTGGATGTCGACGTCGGGATCGACCACCACCGCATGCTTGATGTCATAATGGGCTGCGAAGGCGCCGAGCAGGACGTTCTTGGCCTCGCCATGCTGGGTCTGGCGCAGCTTCACCACCAGATGGTAGCGGCCGACCCCGCCCAGCGAGAGATGGACGTCCTCCACGTTGGGGAAGTTGCGCTGGAGCGTCGCCAGGATCGTCGCCTCGCGCGGGATGGCGCCCAGCAGCAGATGCTCCAGCCCGCCGCCGACAATGGTGTGGAAGAGCGGACGGACGCGGTGGGTCACCGCATCGACCTGGATCACATGGCGGTCGGCGCGCTCGCCGTAATATTGCGGGAATTCGCCGAACGGCCCCTCCGCCTCGCGCACCCGCGGCAGCAGCCGGCCTTCGATGACGATCTCGGCCTGGGCCGGAACGCGCACGCGGTTGGTCTTGCAGCGCACGACATCCAACGGCTCGCCGCGCAGCGCCCCGGCGATCTCCAATTCGTCCTGGCCAACCGGCACGATGGCCTGGGACGCCAGCAGCGTAGCCGGATCGACGCCGATCACCAGCGCGATCTCCAGCGACTCGCCCTTCGCCTCCGCCTTGCGGTAGAAATGGTCGGTGTGACGCGGCAGCAGCAGGATGCCGATGCGGTCCGGCCCGTTGATCTGGCAGCGGTGGATCGAGACGTTCTGCACCCCCGTCTCCGGATCACGGGCGATGGTCAGCCCGGCGGAGATGTAGGGACCGCTGTCATGCTCGTTGTGGGTCGGGATCGGCAGCAGCCGGGTCAGATCGATATCGCCGCGGTGGACGATTTCCTGCACCGGCGCCTCCGCCACCTCGCGCCAGGGCAGGGGTTCGGCGGCGGCGCGCTGGCAATGGGCGATCAGTTCGTCCCCCGGCACCCCCAGCGCCTCCGCCATCCAGGCCCGGTCGGACACCAGGCCCGACACCACCGTGCCGGAATGGCCGTCGGGGTGGGGGAACAGCGTGGCGGTCGTCCCGTCCAGGCGCTTGGCGACGGCGGCGAGCTGGTGCACCAGCCCGACGCCCGGCCGCATCACCGTCAGGCGGCCGGTCGCCTCCAGCCGATCGAGCCAGCCGCGCAGACTGTAGGCGGCGCTCCGCGTTTCTGGGACCGGAGACAATACCGGGGCCGGGGTGGGGAAACGGTCTATGGCGTGGTTGCTCATGGCTGTCTGCCTTGGAATGGACGGTGCGACAATGCGGACAAGGGGGCGGGCAAGAGGTGTGGGGAGGAGCCGGGCATGGCCCTGGTTCAGGCGGTGTCCCGCATCGTCCGGGAGGAGGACATCAGGCGCGGCAGGTGGCTGACGCTCATCACGATCAGCGGGATGACCAGGGCGACATAGGCGTTGTCGATGCCGTAGGGATCGCCGGCCAGATACCAGCCGATGGTCAGGACCAGCGACAGCAGGATGCTGGTGAGGGCGCCCTTCGGCGTGCCGAACTGCGGCGCGTAGAAGATGAAGAGGACCAGCACCGCCAGGGTCAGGCGCAGCGACTTCGCCAGGAAGGTGACCTTCAGCACGTCGGGGGCGAAGATGGCGAGCGGGATCGGCAGCAGGCAGACGACGGTCGACGCGATCCGCACGAACATCAGCGCCCGGGAGTCGGCGGCCGTGACCGCGTCGGCCTTATGGACGGCCGGCAGATAGAAGTCCTTGTAGAGCAGCGTCGCCGTACCGATGCTGATGGCGGAGATCGTTCCGAACAGCGAGCCGGCGAGGCCGGCGACCACCACCGCGGCCATCAGGCTGTCCATCTGCGACACGATCATCGGGAAGGCCTGAAGCGCGTTGATCTTCGGGAACAGCAGCGACGCGCACATGCCGCACAGCGCCGCCGCCAGCCCGAAGGGCACCAGCAGCAGGGCGGTGTAGAGGCTGGCCCGCTGCGCCTTGGCGGCGTTGTCGACGGTGCTGATCGCCTGCAGCACGTATTGGGTGGAGAAGACGGCGCCGGTTCCCGCCAGGATCCAGGCCATGATCTGCGGCCAGCCGGCGGTGTCGACCGCGAACATCTCGGCCGGCAGGCGGGCGCGCAGTTCCCCCATGCCGCCGACCTGCGACAGGGCGAAGGCGGTGGCGACGAGGATGCCGATGTATTTGACGATCGCGTGCATCACGTTGGTGTAGATGACCGACCGCATGCCCCCCATGCTGACATAGAGCGCGGCGACCATCCCGGTGATGACGATGGCGGTCGCCCGGTCGATCTTCAGAAGCCCGGCCAGCACGGCGCCGCCGCTGGCGTAGACGGAGACGGCGACGATCTGCAGCGCCGCGATCATGATGATGCTGGTGGCGAGCTTCGTCCCCTTGCCGTAGGTCTTCGCCATCACGCCGGAGATGGTGTTCTCGCCCAGCTCCTTGAACTTGCGGGCGAACAGGAAGGCGTAGAACACGAAGCCGATGCCCAGCGCCGCGAGGTTCCACGCCGCCGAGATGCCCCACTTGTAAGCAGCCTGGGCGGTGCCGACGCTGGCGGTGGTGCCGATGAACTCCGACATCAGCAGGAAGCCTACCAGCAGCGCCGGATAGGTAGTGCCGCCGGAGGTGAAATTGTGCGCGGTGTTGGCGAAGCGCTTGGCGGCATAGCTGATGACGCCCATCGCCAGGATATAGGCGATGGCGAGCGACATGGCGGTCCAATTGGCGCCCATGGCGAATGTCCTCCCGGTATGGCAAGGCCCGCCCTTTATCGGGGTCTTTTACGGGCATGTGGGTGGGTGTGGCGGCCCATGAGGCAGGCCGGCCCTTGCGCTGGCGCGCTATGACACAGGGTCGTGAAACGGGGTTCCGCTCTGGATGAGGGCGGTCCGGAACTCCTCGGTGAACAGGCGGACGACATGGTCCAGCCCGTCGGCACCGGCGGCGGCGTAGGCCATCAGGAAGGCGCGGCCGGCGAAGGCCGCGGCGGCTCCCCGCTTGCGGGCGCGCAGCAGGTCGAGGCCGGAGACCATGGCGCCGTCGACCAGGACGGTGGCACGGCCGCGCACCCGCTCCTCGATCGGCGGCAAGGCGTCGATGGCTGCCGGCGCCGCGTCGAACTGGCGGCCGCCATGGTTGGAGACCAGGATGCCGTCGGCACCCAGCGACACCGCCTTGTCGGCATCGTCCGGATGCAGGATGCCCTTGACGACCAGCGGGCCGCGCCAGGCGTCGCGGAAGCGGGCGACCGACTCCCAGGTCAGCGGGCCGGTCATCTTCTGGTAGACGAAGCCGGCGAGATCCCCGGTGCTGGCCTCCGGTCCCAGATAGGGTTCGAAATTGCGGAAACGCGGCTGGCCGCGCCGCAGCATCGCCAGCGCCCACAGCGGTGCCCGCGCCACGTCCCATGCCGTCCGCAGGGTCGGACGGAAAGGCACGACGAGGCCGTTGCGCACGTCGCGAACCCGCTTGGAACGGACCGGCACGTCCATCGTCAGCACCAGCGCGTGGGCGCCCGCCGCCTGCGCCCGGCGGATCAGGTCGAGCGACACCGCATGGTCGTTTTCCGGCACACTGTAGAGCTGGTACCAGAACACGTCCGGCGCGATGCGGGCGATGCGCTCGATCGAGCTGTTGGCGACCGTCGACATCACGTAGGGGATGCGGGCGCGCTGGGCCGCAGCGGCGATCGCCTCGTCGGCGTCCGGCCACAGCAGCCCGGCCAACCCCATCGGTGCCACCCCGACCGGCAGGGCATAGCCGCGGCCGAACAGCGTGGTTTCGGTCGACACGCCCCGCAGGTCGATGCCATAGCGCGGCACGATCTGAACGGCATCGAGCGCCTGGCGGTTGCGCGCCAGCCCATGATCGTCCCCTACCCCGCCGGCGACGAAATCATAGGCGAAGCGCGGCGTCCGCCGCCGGGCCTGCGCCGCGAGATCGGCGACGGTGGGGAAGCGGCGG
Organism: Azospirillum oryzae; assembly: GCF_008364795.1. Lineage (GTDB taxonomy): Bacteria > Pseudomonadota > Alphaproteobacteria > Azospirillales > Azospirillaceae > Azospirillum > Azospirillum oryzae. The sequence goes on from NZ_VTTM01000005.1 coordinate 254,695, forward strand.
CGCAGCCGAGCCGCCTCGCTGCTCAACCCGCCGCTGCCCCACCCCGCGCCGGCCTTTGGAGCTGGAGCGGAGGGTGGCGCCGGGGTGATCTGGGCGGTCGCCGCCTCCATGGCCGGATCGCGCGCCGACATCAGTAGTCGCACAGCACGTTGACCAGCGCCTGACGGCGCTCCTGCGTCACCACCGCCACCGCACGGCGCAGGGTATCGCGCAGCTCTTCCGGCCGCTCTACCCGGAAGCCGACGCCGCCGCTCGCCTCCACCAGCTTCTCGAAGGCCGGCGACGGGCTTAGGTCGGCCAGCATGCGCCCGCCGCTGCGCGCGGCGACGCCGGTCCTGTACATCGCCATGGTGGCGTTGCGCACGGCGCCATAAAGCTGGTTGTTGAAGACGACGGTCAGCACCGGCAGGTCATGGGCCTCGCCGACCCAATGGGAGGCCGTCGGGTTGGCGAACATGTAGGCGCCGTCGCCCAGCGTCGCCACCACCAGCCGGTCCGGGTTGGCCAGCTTGGCCCCCAGCGCCGCCCCCAGCCCCCAACCGAGCCCGCCGGCGGCGCTGAGGCCGAAATAGGTGCCGCTGCAGGTCTGCGGGCAATGGTCCAGCCGCAGGGGGTATTCGTTGACGACGATCGCGTCGGGACCGACCGCCTCGCCGATGCAGGCGCTGAGCCATTCCGGACCGATGCGGCCGTCGGATGGCACCGCGTCGGCCGACACCCGCTTGGCGGCCAGCGCTCGCGACTGCGCCCGCAACGCCGCGCCGCGGTCGGCGATCCTCTTGCGGTCCAGCCCTTCGTGACGGTCGAGGCAGGCTTCGACCGCCGACAGCACGTCGGCGGCTTCGCCGGCGACACAGAGGTCGGCGGGAAAGCTGCGCATCGGATAGCGGGTGTAGGCCGGATCGGTCGCGACATGCACCACCCGGCAGCCCGCCGGAGGCGATTCCAGCGCCGGGATCCAGGGCACGTCGGCATCCAGCGCAATGACGAGATCGGCCTGGGCCAGCAGTCCGCCGGGCAGCGAGCCGAGATTCATCGGGTGGTCGGCAGCGATGTTGAGGAAGCGCGGGTGGAAGGAGATCACCGGCAGGGCGAACCGCTCCGCCACCCGTGCCAGCGTGTCGAAGCCGGCCTGGGTACGCCCGGCACCCTGGGTGACGATCAGCGGGCGTTCCGCGTCGGCGATCCAGTCGGCCAGGGTGCGGATGTCGTCCGGCTGCGGGTGGGGAGCGGCAGGCGCCGCCCGGCGCCCGGCATCGGGGCGGGACACCCGGATCGGATCGGCCAGCACGTCGCGCGGCAGCGTCGCATAGACCGGGCCGCGCGGCGCCGTCATCGCCACCTGCCAGGCGCGCGCCACCATGTCGCCGGCCTGTTCGGGCAGATGGAGTTCATAATCCCACTTCACAGCCTCGCGCAGCATGCCGCCCTGGTCGAACATCTCCTGCGCCCAGTGGATGTAGCGGGTGCGGGTGCCGTGACGGCCGCTTTCGCTGTAGGGGGAGCGGCCGGCGAACAGCAGCACCGGGGTCTCGTCGCGGCTGGCGTTCAGCACCGCGTTGACGGTGTTGGCCGTTCCGACATTCACATGCACCATGACCGCCTGCGGCCGTCCGGTGGTCATGTAGACCCCGTGGGCCATCGAGACCGCGAGATTCTCGTGCGGGACCACCAGGGGGCGCGGAACGGCCGTACCGGATTCCGCCGCCCGGGCGAACGCCTCGGCGATCGGCGGAAAATCGGTTCCACCATTGGCGAAGAAGTAATCGACACCGTACGCGGAGAGCTGGGTCAGGAAAAGATCCGACGCGCTCTGCTCGAATTCTCTGGATTCGCCAGCGTTCGATTGATTTCTGACCAAGGACTGTACTCCCTCAACGTGCATTGGCTGATCGTCGGTGCTCGTTCCGCCGCTTCATAGGTCGCGCGATTGGGAACACTAATCAAATAATTTAAAATCATCGGCCCGATCATCCGATTTGATCGCATAGCTGACTGATGGATTTACAGACCATCGCCGTCACCCCGGATGCAGCAGACTTCCGCCGTCCGTTTCACTGCCATCAGTTTTTATGATAATCAGCATTCCCAATCATTATTTGTGATGGGGATCCGGTTTCGCCATAGTCCGACGGCAAGCCATGCGCCCCACCCGCGGGCGGCGCCCGACCAGGATGAGGATGCCAACCCATGGAGATGTCCGCCGATATGCCGCACCACGGCACAGACCCGGACGGGCGCCCACGCCCCGCGGTGCCGCAACGGCTGATCGTCGGCATTTCCGGCGCCTCGGGTGTGGTGTACGGCATCCGGATGCTGCAGACCCTGCGGGCGCTGGACATCGAGACGCATCTGGTGCTGACCCGCTCGGCGGAGGTCACCATCGCCATGGAGACCGACTGGAAGATCGCAGAAGTCCGCGCGCTCGCCAGCGTCGCCCACCCGGCGGACGACATCGCGGCCTCGATCTCCTCCGGGTCGTTCCGGACGATGGGCATGGTGGTGGCGCCCTGCTCCATGCGCAGCATGTCCGACATCGCCTGCGGCACCACGACCGGCCTGTTGAGCCGGGCGGCCGACGTCGTGCTGAAGGAGCGGCGCCGGCTTGTGTTGATGGTCCGCGAGACGCCGCTCCATCTCGGCCACCTGCGCACGATGACAGCCCTGGCCGAGATGGGCGCGATCATCGCTCCGCCGGTCCCGGCCTTCTACGCAAAGCCCGACGGGCTGGACGACCTGATCGACCATACGGTCGGACGAGTGTTGGACCTGTTCGACCTGGACAGCGGACGGGTGCGGCGCTGGGGCGAAACCGCACGCCGGTCCGGCCGTTCCCCCGCCCGCCAGGCCCCGGCCGATCAGCCGAGCGCGAGCGTCTGATGGACCTGCGCCAGCTCCAGTATTTCATGTGCCTGTACGAGGAAGGCAACGTGACCCGCGCCGCGCGCCGGCTGAACGTCGTGCAGCCGGCGCTGAGCATGCAGATCGCCAAGCTCGAGGCCGAACTCGGCGAGAAGCTGTTCGAGCGCAGCCCGCAGGGCATGATCCCGACGGCGGCCGGCAGAACCATGTTCCGGCTGTTCCTGCCGATCCTGCGCGACATCGCCGCCGCCAAGCAGGAGATCAGCAATCTGGCCGGCCGCATCTCCGGCCAGGTCTCCATTGGCCTGATCGCCTCGGTCACCCAGTCGGTGCTGTCGCGGACGATCGAGATCTTCTCCAACCAGTACCCCAGCGTGGAGTTGAGCGTCGCCGACGGCTACACCGCCACCTTCGTGGAGCAGGTGACCTCGGGCCAACTGGACATCGCGGTGATCAACCGGCCGCGCAAGCGGCTGGCGCTGGAAACCACGGACATCCTGAACGAGGAGATGGTGCTGGTCAGCGGGGCCGCGCAACCGCCTCCCCTGCCAGACACGGTACGGCTCAGCGACCTCGCGCAGTTCCGTCTGGTCATCCCGTCCAAGCGGCACGGGCTGCGGGCGGTGCTGGAACAGGCCGCCGAGGCGCAGGGCATCGACCTGAAACCGCAGCTTGAGATCGATACCCTGATCTCCATCGCGGAACTGGTTGCGCGCACCGACTGGGTCACCGTGCTGCCCAGCATCGCCGTCCATCGCGGTCTGGCCGACGGCACCCTGCGGGCGACGCCGATCGTGGAACCGACCATCGTGCGCACGCTCGCTTGGCTCCACCACCCGCGGCGGCCGCTTAGCCTTGCCGCCGTCCGCTTCATGGAAACCATGAACGAACGCCTGATCGAGGCGGCGCGCCCCGGTGCGCATCTGGATGCCGTCCGGGCTGCCGCCGAATGCCATCAGGCAAAGTGATCTCATTGATTAGAATAGACTATTTGCCTTGACACCGCCGCCAGGGATTAGCTGGCGGTGGGAAGGAGAGCGCGCAGGTCCCGCGCGCCCCCCGCAATGAAAACGTCCAACAAGCATGGGAGGATAGCGGTGACCAATCTGGACAGCCGGCATTGGATCGACGGCGCGTGGGTGACCGGCACCGAGCGCTTCGCCAGCATCAATCCAGCCGACGGCAGCGTCGTCGGCCATGCCGCCGAGGGCGGACGCGCCGAGGCCGACGCCGCCATCGGCGCCGCGCATGCGGCCTTCAATCGGCCCGATTGGGCACAGAATCCGCGGCTGCGCCAATCCGTCCTGCTCGGCTGGGCCGACAGGCTCGACGCCGAGGCCGAGGATCTCGCCCGCCTGCTGACGCTGGAGAACGGCAAGGCCATCGCCCAGTCGCGGGGCGAGATCGCCGGCGCCATTTCGGAAATCCGCTATTACGGCGGCCTCGCCCGCCATGTCCCCAGCCATGTGCTGGAGGTCGAACCGGGCGTGCTGTCCACCATGCTGCGCGAACCGGCCGGCGTGGCGGCGCTGATCATTCCGTGGAATGCGCCGGCGGTGCTGCTGGCGCGGGCCATCGGCCCGGCACTGGCCTGCGGCTGCACCGTCGTGGTCAAGCCGGCGGCGCAGACCACCCTGCTGACCGCCGCCTTCCTCCGCACCCTGTCCGAGGTCCCCGGCCTGCCCCGCGGCGTCTGCAACATGGTCAGCGAGACCGGCCATGCCGCCGCCGCCCGCCTGGTCGACTCGCCGCTGGTCGACGTGGTCAGCTTCACCGGATCGACGGCCACCGGCAAGCGCATTATGGTCGCGGCGGCGGACACCATGAAGAAGCTATCACTGGAACTGGGCGGCAAGAGCTGCTGCGTCGTCTTCCCCGACACCGATACGGCGGAGACCGCGGCGCGTATCGCCACCGCCGCCACCATCATCTCCGGCCAGCAATGCACCGCCGCCCGCCGGGTGCTGGTCCATGCATCGGCCTTCGACGCGATGAAGACTCATCTGCGGGCGGCGCTGGCGGCCATGACGGTGGGGAACGGCCTCGATCCGGCGATACGGATGGGGCCGCTGATCGACCGGCCGGCGCGTGACCAAGTGCAAACCCAGGTCGAACGGGCCTTCGATACCTGTGACGAGGTGCTACTGCGCGGCGGCGTGCCGAAGGACTCCCCGGCCGCCGCGTCGTTCCTCACCCCGTCGCTGGTGGCGCACGACGACCCGTCCGCCTTCTTCTGCCAGGACGAGATCTTCGGTCCCTTCGTTGTGCTGGAGCGTTTCGAGACCGAGGCGGAGGCGGTGGCCAAGGCCAACAACACGGCGTTCGGCCTGTCGGCCAGCGTCTGGACCCGCGACGGCGCCCGGGCGCTGCGCATGGCCCGGGCGTTGCGCAACGGAACCGTCTGGATCAACGATCACAACCGCCTGTTCGCCGAGGCGGAAACCGGCGGCTACCGGCAGAGCGGGCTTGGCCGGTTGCACGGCTACGATGCCTTCGCCGATTTCACGGAGCTCAAGCACATCTGTCAGATGGTGGGGACCATCGGCTGACCGCGTGTCGGGAAACCGGGGGGAACGTCACCGGCGACAGGATACCGCACCGGCAGTTGGGCGAATGGACGCGTCGGCCATGAGGGCAATAGGGCGGGCCTGCCTATCCGGTCGATGCCGGGTAACGGGTACGGCGGCTCATCGATTTCCCCTTCCCCCCGGTCTATGGCAGCGAAGGTGACGTCGCTCCCCTCAGCCCCGTCCAGATGCGGACGCGGCGGACCGGCATGTATGAATGGGCGGATCCGCATGGGTAAGCCCCATCACGCCCGTCACCGCACTTCATTCACATAGCGGTGATCATCCGTCAGCGTGCGGTGATGACTGATGATCGTCAGGGTTCCGGTCTGGTCGAACGCCTCCTCGTCGATGACCAGGAGCGGCGTCGGGTCGGGAACGCCGAGGTCGGCGCGATCCTCGGCAGTGGCGAGCCCGGCCGAGACCCGTTCGCGCACGGCGGAAATGCGGATGCCGTGAACGTCGAGCAGATGGAGGTAGAGCCGCTGCGGCACCAGTGACGGGTCCAGCGGGAAATCGGGCACCCGGCGGGCCACCAGCGCGATGTGGGAGCGCATCACCGCCCGCCCATCCACCCGCCGCAGCCGCAGGATGCGGATCAGCGGCTCGCCCGGCTCCTCGCCCAGCAGCGCGGCCTCGCCGGCGGTGGCCGGGCTGCGCGAGATATCCGTCACCACCGCCTCGGACGACAGCAGCCGGCCGTCGCCGCCATGCAGGCGGTAATACTGGAAGAAGAAGCGCAGGCTGTGCTGCGGCGTACGCCCGGTGACCACCGTCCCGGTCTTGCGCCGGCGCATCAGCATGCCGTCCGCAGTCAGGTCGGCCATCGCGCGGCGCATCGTTCCCACCGCAACTCCGTAATCCGCGGCCAGCGCGACCTCGCCCGGCAGCACCATGCCGGGCGGCCATTCGCCCAGCAGAATGGCTTCCGCCATGCGGCGCTTGACGTGCTCGTAGAGCGGGATCGGCAGGTCACCCGCCATGTTTGCCGTCTTTTTGCTCACTACCGCCTCGAAAATAGCCAGAAATTGCTTGAATCTTGACGATTGACAAAGATTTGTGCGCCGGTCACATTTCTTTATAGAATATAGAAAACAGCGAGCATGTCATGGACAATCGGCATGGAAACGGCCGGCCCACCGGTGACGACTCCCTCGATGCGGCGATGGCCTGGATCGCGCGGTCCGCGGAACCCGCCGTGGCCGATCTCGCCCGTATGATCGCTGTCGACACGTCCTTTCCTCCCGGTGCCGGCTACGACGCCTTTGCCGACCTGATGGATGAGCTGATCGCCCCGCTGGGCTTCCGCTCCAGCCGGGTCGTCGTCCCCGATGCCCTGTGGCGGGTGCCCGGCGGGCCGGCGTCCGGACGGCGCACCAATCTCATCGGCGAACGGGAGACGGGCAAGCCGGTTCTCGGGCTGTATTTCCATGTCGACACCGTGCCCGCCGCCGCCGGCTGGGACAAGGACCCGCTCCGCCTGACCCGCGACGGCGACCGGCTGTACGGGCTGGGCGCCGCCGACATGAAGGGAACCATCGCCGCCGTGCTGCTGGCGTTGCGCGCCGCCGAGGCCTGCGGCCTGCCGCTGGCCTACGACCCGATGCTGCTGTTCTGCACCGACGAGGAGGGCGGGCTCTATCCCGGCGTGCGCTACCTCGCCGAACAGGGGCTGCTGAAGGGGCATGTCCTGAACTTCAACGGCAGTGCGGCGCCGCGCATCTGGGCGGGCTGCTTCGGCCTGTTCAACCTGCTGATCCGGCTGCATGGCCACACCGTCCATGCCGGCGAGGGCAACCGCTCCGGCTCCGGCGCCAACGCCATCGAGGCGGCACTGCCGCTGCTCCAGGCCTTGACCGACCTCAAGCCGGTGGTGGCGCAACGCACCTCGGCCCTGCCGCCGCCGCCGACCGCCTCCGGCCCGCTGGCCGCCCGGCTCGACATCGCCGCCGCCCATGGCGGCATCTGCGGCGGCCAGGTCCCCTCGCTGTTCGAGATCCTGGTCTGCCGCCGCTACGCTCCGGAAGAGAACTATGAGGAGGCGCGGGCCGAGATCGAGGCGGCGATTGCCCAGGCGATGGCCGGGAATCCCGACATCGCGGTGGACATCCAACTAGTCGGCCATCTCGCCCCGACCGGCGACCCGACCGGGCCGCACTGGCCGCGCTGGCAGGCGGCGCTGTCGGCCGGCTTCGGCTACCGCCCGGACGAGTTCCGCGCCTGGGGGGCGGCCAGCTGCTCCGACTTCGGCTGGGTCCAGCGCACCGGCATGCAGGAGGTGCTGCTGACCGGGCTCGGCCGGCCCGAGCGCAACGTCCACTCCCCCGACGAACACACCACCGTCGCCGACATCGTGGCATTGGCGCAGAGCGTGCTGGCCTATCTGGCCGCCGGCTTCGCCCCCGACCTGATCCCCGAAAAGACCGATCCGAACGCCGTGCCGACCCCGGTCCGCGGCCCGCAGAAGGAGTCCGACCGATGAGTTCCGTGACCCGCCGCCTCTTCCTCTCCGGGACCGCCGCCGGCCTCGGCACCCTGCCCGCCTTCGGCCTGACGGGCATGGCACCGGCCTTCGCCCAGTCGGCCCCAGCCAAATCTACACCGGGCCGCGGCGGCGTGCTGCGCATCTCGGTCGATCAGGCCGCCAGCGTCATCCACCCGCTGCGCACCCGCGTGAACCCGGAATATCTGGTGGCGGAGCTGCTCTATTCCGGCCTGACGCGGCTCGCCGCCGGAATGACGGTGGAGCCGGACCTCGCCGAATCCTGGTCGCCCGACCAGACGCTGACCGAATGGACCTTCATCCTGCGGCAGGGCCTGACCTTCCATGACGGGTCGCCCTGCACCTCGAAAGACGTGGTCGCCACCTTCACCGCCATCCTCGATCCCAAGACCGCCTCGCCGGGCCGCACCAACGTCGGCCCGATCAAGGAGGTGATGGCCAAGGACGAGCGGACCGTGCTGTTCCGCCTGACCTCGCCCTATGCCGACCTGCCGGTGGCGCTGGCCTACACCAACGCCCGCATCGTCCCGGCCAAGGTGATCGAGACCGATCTCGACAGCCTGTCGCGCAGCGCGGTCGGCACCGGGCCGTTCAAGCTGGTCTCCTTCGAACCCGACCGCAAGATCGTGGTGGAGCGCAACCCGGCCTATTACGACCCGGCGCGCCCCTATCTCGACCGGGTCGAGGTGCTGGTCTATCCCGACCGCACCGCCGAAGCCTCGGCGCTGATCTCCGGCGACATCGATCTGATGCTGGGCACCGCCCCCGGCGAATACCAGCGGCTGGAGAAGGCCTCCGGCGTCAAGGCGCTGCGCGTGCCGTCGGGCCAGTTCCTGAACGTCAACATGGGCTGCGACCAGAAGCCCTTCTCCGACCCGCGCGTCCGCAAGGCGCTGGCGCTCTCCGTCGACCGCGAGGCGATGGTGGGCTTCGTCGCCGGCGGCTACGGCACCCCCGGCAACGACACGCCGATCAGCCCGGCTTACCGTTTCCACCGCGAGCAGCCGCTGCGCAAGGCCGACCTCGCCCAGGCGAAGAAGCTGCTGGCCGAGGCCGGCTATCCGAACGGCGTCGACCTGACCATGATCGCGTCGGACAAGCCGGGCACCCGCACCGAGCTGGCGGTCGCCATCCGCGAGATGGCGAAGCCCGCCGGCTTCCGCATCCAGGTGCAGACGATGCCGCACGCCACCTATCTGGATCAGGTGTGGAAGAAGGGCAACTTCTACGTCGGCTTCTACAACATGCAGGCGACCGCCGACGCGGTCTTCTCGCTGCTCTACACCTCCGACGCCGCCTGGAACGAGACGCGCTGGAACAACAAGGATTTCGACGCCCTGGTCGCCGAGGCGCGGACCAAGACCGAAGAGGCGGAGCGAGCCGCCCTCTATGCCAAGGCGCAGCAGCTGATGCATGACGAGGTGCCCTCGGTCATCCCTGTCTTCTTCGACCTGCTGGCGGCACGGCGCGATTACGTCGAGGGCTACGACCTGCACCCGCGCGGCTCGGTGTTCCGCCTCGACTTCGTCTCGCTCGGGGCGGCTGCGCCCAAGCGGAGTTGAGTCCGTGAGCGCATCCTGGCTCCTGCGGCGGCTGGCGCTGATCCTCTACACGGTCTTCATCGTGTCGGTGCTGGTCTTCGGCATCACCCAGGCGCTGCCGGCCGACGCCGCCGTCACCCTGCTGGGCGAGAACGCCACCGCCGAGGCGCTGAACGCGATCCGCGAGCGCCTCGGCCTCGGCGACCCGATCTGGTGGCAGTATCTGCGCTGGGTCGGCCATGCCGCGACCGGCGATTTCGGCCTGTCGATGCGTACCGGCCAGCCGGTGGGACCGGAGATGCTGACGGCGCTCGGCCGTTCGCTTCTGCTGGCCGTCGCCGCCATCCTGGTCATGCTGGTGATCGCCGTGCCGCTGGGCATGGTGGCGGCGGTGCGCCAGGGCAAGCTGGCCGACATGGCGACCGGGCTGATCTCCTATCTCGGGGTCTCCTTCCCGGAATTCGTCACCGCGACGCTGCTCGCCATGCTGCTGGCCGACACCCTGCAATGGCTGCCGGCCACCGGCTACGTCTCGCCGCTGGAGGATTTCGGCGGCGCTGTTCGGCATCTGGCCCTGCCGGTGCTGACCGCTTCGCTGATCCTGGTGGCACATGTCGCCCGCATGGTGCGGTCGGAAACGCTCGACGTGCTGCACAGCGACTATATCCGCGCCGCACGGCTGAAGGGGCTGCCGGAACGCACGGTGCTGGTCCGCCACGCCCTGCGCAACGCGCTGCTGCCGGTGGTCACCATCGTGGCGCTGGATGTCGGCTATCTGCTGGGCGGCATCATCGTGATCGAGGAGATCTTCGCCATTCCCGGCATCGGCCGGCAGCTGATGGTGGCGGTCACCGCCCGCGACCTGCCATCGATCCAGGCCGGTGCCCTCATCATGTCGGCGACCTACGCCGTCGCCAACACGCTGGCCGACGTCGCCTACGCCGTCCTCGACAAGAGGATCCGCTATGACTGACCTGCTGCGTCGGCTGATGCGCACGCCGCAAGGCGCCATCGGCCTGCTCCTGCTGGCGGTGCTGGCCGCGGCTTGCCTGTTCGGCCCCTGGCTGGCGCCTCACGACCCGGAGAAGATGGACTTCCTCGGCCGCTTCCGTCCGCTCGGCGCCCAGAACTGGTTCGGCGCCGACCAGTTCGGCCGCGACGTGCTGAGCCGCCTGCTGGTCGGCGCCCGCTCCACCCTGCCGATGGCGCTGGCCGCCACCCTGCTTGGCACCGTCGCAGGCGCGGTGGTCGGCACCGCCTCGGCCTATCTCGGCGGGCGCTGGGACGAGGCGATCATGCGCACCATCGACGCGGTGATGGCGGTGCCCGGCCTGCTGCTCGCCCTGCTGCTGGTCAGCACGCTGGGCAACGGCGCCGGCAACGCGATGATCGCCATCGCCGTTACCTTCGCCCCCGGCATGGCGCGCGTCACCCGCGCGGTGGCGCTGACCGTGCGCGGCCAGGACTATGTCAAGTCGGCCACGGTGCGCGGCGAGAGCGCGTCCTGGATCATCTTCCGCGAGATGCTGCCCAACGTTATGGCTCCGGTGGTGATCGAGGCGACGATCCGCGTCTCCTTCGCGGTGATGCTGTTCGCCACCCTCAGCTTCCTCGGCCTCGGCGCCCAGCCGCCGGCCTCCGAATGGGGCCTGATGGTCGCGGAGGCGCGCCAGTACGTCCACCAGGCACCCTGGATCATCATCGCGCCGTCGCTGGCCATCGCCATGACCGCCATCGCCTTCAACCTGCTCGGCGACGGGCTGCGTGACGCCATGAACCCGCGGGACGAACGATGACCGCAGTCCTTTCCCTGCGCAACTATACGCTCGACTACCTCACCGGCAGCCGTCCCTTGCGGGTCCTGCAGGACATCACCCTCGACATCGCGCCCGGCGAGGTGCTGGGGCTGGTCGGCGAATCCGGCTCGGGCAAGAGCACGCTGGCCTGGGCGATAATGCGCCACCTGCCGAAGAACGCCCGCGAGCTGTCGGGCAGCATCCGGCTCGGCGACACCGACCTGCGGAGCCTGCCGCCGCGCGAGCTGACCCGTATCCGCGGCCGGCGCATCGGCATGGTGTTCCAGGATCCCTCGACCGCGCTGAACCCGACGCTGACCGTCGGCCGGCAGGTGATGGAGACGCTGGTCAACAACCGCGGCCTTGGCCGGCGCGAAGCCTGGGATCTGGCGCTGGAACTGCTGGGCCATGTCGAGCTGCGCGACCCCGAGGCGCTGATGCGGCGCTATCCGCACGAGATCTCGGGCGGCGAGAAGCAGCGCATCCTGATCGCCACCGCCTTCGGCTGCCGGCCCGAGCTGATCGTCTTCGACGAGCCGACCACGGCGCTCGACGTCATCACCGGCGCCCGTATCCTCGACCTCTTCGCCCGGCTGCGCGCCGAGACCGGGGTCGCGGCGCTCTACATCTCGCACGACCTCGCCCTGGTCTCGCGCGTTGCCGACCGGGTGGCGGTGATGAAGAAAGGCCAGCTGGTGGAGGAGGCGCCGGCCGCCTCGATCTTCGCCCGCCCCGCCCACGAGGAAACCCGCAAGCTGGTGGCGGCGGTGCCGCGCCCGGAAAACCGGCTGGTTCACGACCGTCCGGGGGACCGCGTCCTGCTCGCCGCCGAGGCGGTCTCGGTCCGCTATACCCGCCGGCGCCTGTTCCGTCCGCCCCCGCCGCCGGCGACCAGGGCAGTCGGCTTCGACATCAAGGCCGGCGAGATCCTGGGCATCGTCGGCGAGTCCGGCTCCGGAAAATCCTCCATCGCACGGGCGCTGACCGGTCTGGCCGACTTCTCCGGCGGCATCCGCTTCGACGGCCGGCCGATCGGCTCGGCCCGCGACATGGACGGCGCCTATCGCCGCGCGGTGCAGATCGTCTTCCAGCATCCCGACGGCTCGCTGAACCCGCGCCAGACGGTGGGGGAGATCCTGTCCCGTCCGCTGAAGCTGTTCGGCACCGGCCAAGCCAATCTGAGCGCCGAGATCGGCCGGCTGCTGGAACAGGTGCGGCTGCCGGCCGCCTACGCCACGCGCTGGCCGCACCAGCTCTCCGGCGGCGAGAAGCAGCGCGTCGCCATCGCCCGTGCCTTCGCCGCCCGGCCGTCGCTGGTCATCTGCGACGAGATCACCGCCCCGCTCGACGTGTCGGTGCAGGCCTCGATCATCGAACTGCTGCTGGCTCTGCGGGCCGAGACCGGGGCTGCCTACCTCTTCATCACCCACGACATCAACCTGATCCGCCAGATCGCCCACCGCATCGCCGTGATGCGCCGGGGCGAGCTGGTCGATCTGCTGCCCATCGACGCGGTCGACGCCGACCATGTCCACCCCTACACGCGCGACCTGATGGCCGCCTCGCCGACCCCGGTCGGCTGACCCGCTAGGAACTTCCCCCATGGACACCGCAGAGATTCTCGCCCGGCTCGACACCGATGCCGCCCTCGCCTTCCTCTCCCGCATGGTCCAGCACAAGAGCTACAGCCAGACCGAGGGGGAGCGCGAGCTGGCCCGCTTCATGGCCGCCTCGATGTCGGGCCTGGGGCTGGAGGCGGAGCTGACGCCGGTGCCCGGCGGGCGGGTGAATGCCGTCGGCCGCTGGCGCGGCACCGGCGGCGGCAAGAGCCTGCTGTTCAACGGCCACATCGACACCAACCCGGTGACCGAGGGCTGGACCGTCGATCCCTGGGGCGGAAAGATCGACGACAAGTTCATCTACGGCATCGGCTGCTCCAACATGAAGGCGGGCGACGCCGCCTATTTCTGCGCGGTGAAGACGCTGATGGACGCCGGGGTGAAGTTGCGCGGTGACGTCATCCTGACCTATGTGGTTGGCGAGCTTCAGGGTGGTGTCGGCACGCTTGCGCTGATGGACCAGGGGCTGCGCGCCGACTGTTTCATCAACAGCGAGCCGACCGACCTGCAGGCGATGACGATGCACGCGGCGGCATTGAGCTTCGTAATCGAGCTGGTCGGCGACACCCGCCACCTGTCCAAGCGCGACGAGGCGATCGACGCCATCGCCGCCGCCTGCGACCTGATCCCGCGACTGAACGCCCTGGCCCTGTCCGGCGCCAAGTCGCCGGAGCACGCGACGATCAACCGCGTCCATGTCGGCGTGGTCCACGGCGCGCTCGGCAAGGAACTGCACGAGTGGCGCTCGCCGCAGGTCGCCGACTTCGTGCGGATCAAGGGCTCGGCCCGCTATGCCACCGGCCAGAGCGAGGACGGGGCGCTGGCCGACCTGCGGCGCGAACTGAAGGCGCTGGAGGCGCGCTTCCCAGGGCTGAAGGCCACAGTGTTTTCCGAGGACCGCGGCGGCACGCCGACCATGCCGACCTTCGAGGTGGCGAAGGACAGCCAGATCGTGCAGGCGGTGAACCGCGCCTACCGCGCGGTGCGCGGCACCGACCAGCCGACCGGCGCCATCACCCCGCCCGGCTTCTACGGCACCGACGCCGGCCACCTGCAACATGCCGGCGGCATGGAGGGCGTCGTCTGCGGTCCGGGAGGACGCTACAACACCATGCCGGACGAGCGGGTCGACATCGACGACTATCTCGACATGATCCGCGTCTACATGCTGACCATCATGGAAATCTGCGGATGAGCGGCGACAGGGCCGAGTGCTTCGCGCCGCGGATGGCCCGGCTGCGCGACGCCATGGCGGTCGCGGGTTGCGATGCCTTCCTGGCCGACCATGCCGAGCTGATCGCCTGGATCGGCGGCTACACCGTGTCGGAAACGCTCTACCGCGCCGTCATCGTGCCGATGGACGGCACCCCCTGTTTCGTCCTGCGCTCCATCGATGCCGGCCCCTGCCGCTCCGGGGTGTGGTTCAGCGACGTGGCGACATTCGACGACCATGAAGACCCACATGGCGCGGTGGCGAATGCGCTCGCTGCGCGCGGCCTCGCCGGCGCGCGGATCGGCGTCGATCCGATGTCTTACGGCCACACCGTCGCCACCGCGCAACGCCTTGCCGACCTGCTCCCCGAAGCCCGCTTCGTTCCGTTGCCGGGGCTGAGCGACCGTCTGCGCGCCTGCAAGTTCGCCGCCGAGGTCGATGCCATCGCGGCGGCGGCGGCCATCGCCGACCAGTGCATGCTGGGGTTGGAAGGCAACATCCATCCCGGCCTGACGGTGCGGGAGGTGGCGGCGATGGCGGCGGCGGCACAACTCCGGCTTGGTGCCGACGACGGCGGCCCTGGGCCGATTCTGGTGTCGGGCGGCCATGTCGATTTCCTGCACGGCAGCGGTCTCGACCGGACGCTGATGCCGGGCGATATCCTGCATGTCGAGTTGACACCGCGGGTCGGCAACTATGGTGCCCGGCTGATGCGGCCCGTCTTCGTCGGAGACCCGCCGGCCGGAGCAGCCGAGACCTTCAACCTTCTAGCGACGCTTCAGGACCGGCAGATCGCCGCCATGCGGCCGGGGGCCCTGGCGCGCGATGTCGATGCCCTGTTGCGGACGGCCGTAGTGGCCGCCGGGCTGCGGCCCGATTACAGCAACGTGACCGGCTACGCCATGGGCCTCTACGCCCGCACGCCGCGGCCGAGCGACTTCTCGCAGTCCTTCCACCCCGCAGCCGACTTCGTTCTGGAATCGGGTCAGGTGTTCCACATGTATGCGTCGGCGCGCGGCGTGGCCATGAGCGAAACCGTCCTGGTGACCAACACTGGTCCGCGCCGGCTGACCGCCTGCCCGCGCCGACCGATGCAAAGCTGAGCGTTGGTCACCCTGAACCGCAGTTCAGAGCGCGCCATACGGCCGGGGACGACATGGACGCGGCGGAGCAACGTCGTCGTGCGCCATTCGACCAGGTGTCGGCGCAGGAGCGAGCCCGAGGCACGCCCATACGCTGGCAGGAGGTCGCGCCACTGGACGCCGTCACGCAGGAAGAAGCGAAGGGCCGCGTCCCGATCGCAATGAAAGCAGAGTGTGATGTCGAGTCGATATATTGGGCGGTTGTAGACACTCCGTTCAGCGCGTCGGAGCAGATCGGCCGGGGGGTGCCCGGCCTTGCTTTTTCAGCAGCTTGCGCAGCAGACGCTTGGCTGCCTTGGTGGCGCGCCGGCTCTGGAGCAGGGCGTCGAGAACGAAGCCGTCCTGATCGACCGCCCGCCAGAGGTAACGTTTGCGGCCGCCGATAGTCAGGACGACCTCGTCGAGGTGCCACTTGTCGCCCCGCCGTGGCGCCCGGCGGCGCAACCGGGCGGCGATCTCAGGGCCGAACTTTCGGCCCCACTGGCGCACCGTCTTGTGGCTGACGGTGATGCCGCGCGCCGCCAGCATCTCTTCGACCATCCGCAGGCTGAGCGGAAAGCGGAAGTACAGCCAAACCGCCGTCGCAATGATCTCGGCGGGATAGGGGTAGCCGGCGTAACGGGGATCGCGGCGCGTCGTCATGCCGTCCCATATTCCGCACAGCCCGCCACGGCAACTGGGTGGTCAACGAGTTGACGGTGCCAGATGGGGGCATCCTGGCGATGTCGGCTCAACGCGGCATGCGACTTTGCGGCGTTTGATAAACCTCGCTGAAGTGGGTGCGGAACAGCCGCATGGCAGGTGTCAGCTCCACCCCTTGCCGCCAGGCCAGGCCGACGTCCATCGCCGGAACCCGCTCCCGCATGATGATGGTTTCGATCCGTTTGCCCTCCAACGACCACGGTCGGTAGACCATGTCGGACAGGATGGTCACGCCCTGGCCGTTGGCGACCGTCGAGCGCACGGCTTCGATCGACGAGGTGCGCAGCCGGACATTGGGGCGGAAGGGTGAGGCGCTCCAGTAGCGGGTGGTCCAGTGGGCGGCCTCGTCGACGGTCAGCATGATGTAGGGATGTTCCGCCACGTCCTGCAGCCCCACCGAATCAAGTTCGAGCAGCCGGTGCCCGGCCGGCACCCACAGGCGCCGCTGGCTTCCGATCAGCGTTTCGGTCGTCAGCTCCGGATTGCTGATGTTGGAGGTCAGGACCACCGCCATGTCGAGCCGGCCGGTGATCAGATTGTCTTCGATCATCTCGCGCGTCAGCTCGTGGATATGGATGCGCAGATTGGGGTAGCGCCGCTCCAGCCGCTCCAGATGCTGCGGCAGGAAATATCCGAGAACCGTATAGCTGGCACCGATGGACAGGCTGCCGGCCACCTCCGCCGCCGTATCGGCTGGATGCAGCGCCTCCTCCACGCTCGCCATGATGCGATGGCTCGCGGCCAGGAAGCGGCGGCCGGTGTCGGTCAGCTCCATGCCCTGTGCGGTGCGGACGAACAGACGCCCGCCCACTTCCGCCTCCAACTCCTTGATGGCCGAAGTGATGGCCGACTGCGAAATCGACAGCTCGCGTGCCGCCCGCGACACCTGCCCCAGATTGGCGGTAGCGACGAAATATTTCACATGGCGGAAATTCAGCATGTTGAACCCCGGATTTTGACATGGGCTGATATCGAAAAATCAGAATATGCACAAATCCTGCACAGGAGCATCCAGCCTAGTACCGGCGTGATTCTGCTGATCTGCCTGATTATCAGGCGGATTTTGACCGCAGAAAAACAGATAAAGCAATCGCATAAATTAGAAATTGCAAAGAACAGGGAACAACATACGCTCATATGGCAAGGCAGCCATTCCACAGACTCATCTCTGGGGCTTAGCGCCCCGGTTCCGTAAGCAAGCAAGGGAGTAAGGCGTTGGCTCGTACAATGGTCGATCTCAACTGTGACCTCGGCGAGGGGTACGGCCAGTGGACGCTCGGCGAGGCCTCCGACGACGCGCTGATGGACCTCATCAGCTCGGCCAATGTCGCCACCGGCTTCCATGCCGGCGATCCCAATCTGATGGATCGGGTGGTGCGGCTGGGGGTTGAGCGCGGCGTGGCCCTGGGCGCCCACCCCGGCTACCGCGACCTGCAGGGCTTCGGCCGCCGCGTCATCCAGGCCAAGCCCGAAGAACTGGTGAACGACATCCTCTATCAGGTCGGCGCACTGCGCGAATTCGCCCGCCGCCACGGTACCCGGCTGCAGCACATCAAGCCGCATGGCGCCCTCTACATGGAAGCGGCGAAGGACGAGACGCTGTCTCGCCTGATGGTCGAGGCGCTGCTGAAGTCGAGCCCCGATACGCTGCTGTTCTGCATGGACGTGTCGAAGACCTGTGCCGTCGCCGAGGCGGCCGGCCTGCCGGTCATCCGCGAATTCTATGCCGACCGCGACTATGACCGCAGCGGCTCCATCGTCTTCGCCCGCCGGATGCGGCCGCTCGACCCGGCGGAGGTCGCCGACAAATGCCTCCGCGCCTGCCGCGACGGCAAGGTACGGACAGTGGAGGGCGACGACATCGACATCGCTTTCGACTCGATCTGCTTCCACTCCGACACGCCGGGCGCGCTTGCGATCGGTACCGCCGTGCGCAATGCCCTGCTGAACGCAGGATTGCGCATCGTCGCGGCCGCCGATCTGGTCGCCCAGAAGCGCTGACATCATCCGGTCTTTCCAGTCCCGCCCCAGATGGCCCGCCCCAGACTGCCCGTTGAAGAAGGAATGTTTCGATGCCCGAGATCCGCTCCCCCCTTCCCGGCTCCTTCTATCGGCGCCCCGCCCCCGGCCAGCCACCCTTCAAGGAGGTCGGCGACCGGGTGGAGCCGGGCGACGTCATCGGTCTCGTCGAGGTGATGAAGAGCTTCAACGAGATCCGCGCCGACGTCGCCGGGACCATCCTGAGCTTTGCCGTGGAGGACGAGGAGCCGGTGATGGCCGGCGCCGTCCTCGTCGAGCTGGAAGGCTGACGGCAATGACGATCCGTCGCCTGTTCATCGCCAACCGCGGCGAGATCGCGGTGCGGATCATCCGCGCCGCCAAGAGCCTGGGGATCGAGACGGTCCAGGCTTTTTCCGAAGCCGACCGCGACATGCTGGCGGTCAAGCTGGCCGACAAGGCCGTCTGCATCGGCCGCCCGGCCGCCCGGCATTCCTATCTCGATGCGGCGGGGCTGGTGTCCGCGGCGCGGAAGGCCGGCTGCGACGCCGTCCATCCCGGCTACGGCTTCCTGTCTGAGAATGCCGACTTCGCCGAGATGGTCGAGAGCTTCGGCATGGTCTTCGTCGGTCCCAAGGCCGACACCATCCGACGCATGGGCGACAAGGCCGCCGCCCGCGAGGCGGCCATCGCCGCCGGGGTGCCGGTGGTGCCTGGATCACAGGGCCGCGTCGCCGATGTCGATGCGGCACTCGTCGCCGCGGAATCCATCGGCTATCCGGTGATGATCAAGGCGGCGGCTGGCGGGGGCGGGCGCGGTATCCGCATCGCCGAGACTCCCGATGAGCTGCGCCGCCTCGCCCCGCAGGCCCAGTCGGAGGCACAGGCTGCCTTCGGCGACGGTGGGCTCTATCTGGAACGGGTGATCGAGAATGCCCGCCATATCGAGGTGCAGATTCTCGGCGACAGTACCCGCGCCATCCACTGTTTCGAGCGCGAATGCTCGTTGCAGCGCCGCCGTCAGAAGGTGTGGGAGGAGGCACCCGCCGCCTGCCTGGACGAGGCCACCCGTGCGCGGCTCTGCGCCTCGGCGGTGGCGCTGGCCGAAAGCGTCGGCTATCGCGGCGCCGGCACGCTGGAATATCTCTACGACGAGCCGACCGGCGCCTTCTACTTCATCGAGATGAACACCCGCATCCAGGTCGAGCATCCGGTGACCGAGATGATCACCGGCATCGATCTGGTGGCGGCGATGATCCGCATCGCCGGGGGCGAGCCGCTGCCCGTCACCCAGGATCAGGTGACGCGGACCGGACACGCGATCGAGGTGCGCATCAATGCCGAGGATCCGGCCGCCGGTTTCCTGCCCAGTCCCGGCACCGTCGAACACCTGTCGCTGCCCGCCGATCCGGCGGTCCGCTTCGACGGCATGGTCTATGAAGGCTATACGGTTCCGCCCTTCTACGACTCCCTGCTCGGCAAGCTGATCGTCCATGGCGCAACGCGGGACGAAGCCATCGACCGCATGGCGGCGGCACTGGAGGGCTTCACCCTCACTGGACTGAAGACCACCGTGCCGCTGCACAAGGCGCTGGCCGCCGATCCGGATGTCCGAACGGGCAAGGCGCACACCCGGTTCCTGGAAGGCTGGCTGGCCGGGAACCCTGCATTCAATCCCCCGAAGGCCGCGCAATAGGAGCACCGGATGCAGACCCGCTATTCCTACGGTGGCGACGAGCACATCTTCGTCGAAATGGACGAGGAGATGTCGCTCGAAGCCTTCTTCAAGAGCATGTCGATCACCAATGCGGTCCGCGCCGCGCACATCGACGGCATCACCGAGATCTGCCCGGCCAACGGCAGCTTCCAGATCAAGTTCGATCCCGACCGCATCGCCCCGGACGACCTGATGGGCCGGCTGCGTTCTCTGGAACAGGCGGCGGACAAGGCGGAGAAGCGGCTGGAAACCCGCATCGTCGAGGTGCCGGTCTTCTACCGGGATCCCTGGACCACCGAAACACTGATGCGCTTCCGCGAGCGGCACCAGGATCCGCAGAGCACTGATCTGGAATACGCCGCCCGGATGAACGGCTACGACACGGTGGAGCAGTTCATCCATGCCCACCACGCCTCGCCCTGGTTCGTGTCGATGGTGGGGTTCGTCGCCGGCCTTCCCTTCCTCTATCAACTGGTCGAGCGGTCGCGGCAAATCCAGGTGCCGAAATACCTGCGCCCGCGCACCGACACGCCCAAGCACACCATCGGCCATGGCGGCTGCTTCGGCTGCGTCTATTCGGTGCGCGGCGCCGGCGGTTACCAGATGTTCGGTATCACGCCGATGCCGATCTACGACCCGACCCAGAAGGTCTCCTACCTGCGCGAGTTCATGGTGTTCTTCCGCCCCGGCGACATCGTGAAATGGAAGCCGATTGGCCGCGAGGAATACGACGCCATCACCGCCGACGTCGCGGCCAACCGCTACGAGCCGCGCATCCGCAAGGTCACCTTCGATCTGGACAGCTTCAACGCAGACATCGACGGCACCAACCAGCGGCTGATGGAGACCCTCCATGGCGTTTAAGGTTCTGAATCCCGGCCTGCTGACCACCGTCCAGGATCTCGGCCGGCCCGGCTATTTCCATCTCGGCATCCCGATGTCTGGGGCGATGGACCGCTACGCGCTGCGCGCCGCCAACCTGCTGGTCGGCAATCCGGAAGGGGCCGCCGCGCTGGAGGCGGTCTTCATGGGGCCGCAGCTGGAGTTCGAGGTGGACGCCACCGTCGCCGTCACCGGCGCCGACCTGCCGGCCCGCGTCGACGGAGAACCCCATCCGGCCTGGACCGCCTTCCCGGTGCGCGCCGGACAGGTGCTGTCCTTCGACTATCTGAAAGGCGGCGCCCGCGCCTACATCGCGATCTCCGGTGGCATCGACACCCCGCCGGCGCTGGGCAGCCGCTCCACCTACATCATCGGGGCGCTCGGCGGCTATCACGGCCGGGCGCTGGCGGCGGGCGACATGGTGCCGCTGGGCAAACCGGGTGCCTTCCGCCATGGCACCGAGGTGCCGGAGGCACTGCGCCGCACGGTGGGCAAGAGCGCCGAGCTGCGCGTGCTGCCCGGCCTCTATTGGCGCCTGATCACCGAGGAGGCCGGGCGCAACTTCTTCGAGGACGGCTGGAAGGTGGCGCCGGAAGCCGACCGCATGGGCTATCGCTTCCGCGGCGGCCGCCCCTTCACCTTCGAGCCGCGCGAACAGCCCTTCGGCGCCGGCTCCAACCCGTCCAACATCGTCGATGCCTGCTATCCCTATGGCTCGATCCAGGTGCCGGGCGGCACCGAACCCATCGTGCTGCACCGCGACGCCGTGTCGGGCGGCGGCTACTTCACGCTTGGGGCGGTGATCTCCGCCGACATGGACCTGATCGGCCAGATGCAGCCGCACACCGGCGTCCGTTTCGTCAAGGTCGATATGGAAGAGGCGCTGGCCGCACGCGCCGACGAGGCTGGCAGGCTGGCCCGCCTGCGCGAAGCGCTGGCCTGACCGGCGGGGAGGCGGCGCCCCCTCCGCCGCCTCCCTCCCCGCCTTTTTGAACATCCCCCGTCCGTCCAATCCCATGCCGTGGAGACCACTTGCATGAACGCCTTCGCTCGCGCTCTCGTCACCGCCACAGTTCTTGGAAGCAGCCTTGCCGCCGCCATCCCGGCATCCGCCGCCGAGTGGTTCCCCTATCCGGCGGTGGAGGTGACGCCCGCCTTCTCCGCCGATGGCAGGCCGAAGGACATCTCCTACAGCCCGCTGACGAAGGCGGCGAAGAAATGGGACATCTGCGTGTCCTTCCCGCACATGAAGGACGCCTATTGGCTGGGCGTCGACTATGGCGTGGTGGAAGAGGCCAAGCGGCTGGGGGTGAAGGCCAACATCGTCGAAGCCGGCGGCTACACCGAACTGAACAAGCAGATCGGCCAGATCGAGGATTGCGTGGCGCGCGGCGCCAACGCCGTGGTGATCGGCGCCATCAGCTTCGACGGGCTGAACAATCTGGTGGCCGAGCTGGCGAAGAAGAACATCCCGGTGATCGACGTCATCAACGGCATCTCCTCCCCGGCGCTGACCGCCAAGTCGCTGGTGTCCTTCCACACCATGGGGGCGGAGACCGGCCGCTATCTCGCCGCCAAGCATCCGGCCGGCAGCCCGCCGGTGAAGGTCGGCTGGTTCCCCGGCCCGGCCGGCGCCGGCTGGGTCGAGGCCGCTAACAAGGGCTTCATGGAGGCGGTGGCCGGCTCCGCCGTGCAGGTGCTGGAGCCGCGCTACGGCGACACCGGGAAGGAGGCGCAGCTGCGGCTGGTCGAGGATGTGCTGCAGGCGACCCCCGACGTCAAATACATCGCCGGCACTGCGGTGACCGCCGAGGCGGCGCAGGGCCTGCTGCGCGAGCGCGGGCTGAGCGACAAGGTCGGACTGCTCGCCTTCTACATGACGCCCGGCGTCTATCAGGGCATCAAGCGCGGCTTCATCCAGGCGGCGCCGGCGGATTCCATGGTCATCCAGGGCCGCATCGCCATCGATCAGGCGGTGCGGGCGCTGGAGAAGGCCGATCTGGTGAAACATGTCGGCCCGAAGATCTTCGTCGTCGACAAGGGCAATGTCGGCAGCGTGCCGCGCGACAGCATCCTGCCGCCGGACAATTTTGCCCCTGTCTTCAGCGTGAAGTGAGACCGCATTTCCCGCCGCCGGTCCTGAAGAGAACCGGCGGCGGGGACCATCCGGAGTGTGCGCATGTCCCCTCCCGTCCTGATCCGGACCGTCGCCCTGACCAAGCGCTATCCCGGCGTCACCGCGCTGGACCGCGTCGATTTCGACCTGCGCTCCGGCGAGGTGCATGTGCTGTTCGGCGAAAACGGCGCCGGCAAATCGACCTTGATCTCGCTGCTGGCCGGGGTGTCGACTCCCAGCGAGGGCGAGATTCTGGTGCGCGGCCACCATGTCCGCTTCACCGGCGTCGCCGACGCCCGTGCCGCCGGCATCTCCGCCGTCTTCCAGGAATTCTCGCTGGTCCCAACCCTGACGGTGGCTGAAAACCTGTTCTTGGGTGACGAGCCGCTGAGCGGCCCCTTCCTGGACCGCCGGGCGATGCGGCGCAAGGCGGCCGCCCTGTTCGCCGACCTCGATTTTGCCATCGATCCGAAACGGCTGGTCGCCACGCTGAGCCGCGCCGAACAGCAGATGGTGGAGATCGCCAAGGCCCTGCACGGCGAGGTCGGCATCCTGATCCTCGACGAGCCGACGGCCTCGCTGACCGACCGCGAGGTCGACCATCTGTTCGCGGTGATCGCGCGCATGAAGGCGCGCGGCGTCGGCATCATCTATATCTCCCACCGGATGCAGGAGTTCGCCCGCATCGCCGACCGCGTGACGGTTCTGCGTGATGGACGACGGATCGGCACGGTGGCGATGGCCGAGACCAGCGAGGCAGCCCTGATCGAAATGATGGCCGGCCGCGCCATCGCCGAAATCTACCCGTCCATCGCCCGCAGTCCCGGTCCGGTCCTGCTGCGGACGGAAGGGTTGCGGGCGTGGGGCGTTCATTGTGTCGACCTGGAGGTCCGCGCGGGAGAGGTGCTGGGCGTGGCCGGCCTCGTCGGCTCCGGCAAGTCGCGCAGCTTTCGGGCACTGATGGGACTGCTGCCGATCCAGGCGGGACGGGTGACCGTACAAGGGCGCGACCTCACCGGCGCCACGACCCGCGAGGTGATGCGGGCGGGCCTCTGCTATGTGCCGCCCGACCGCAAGACCGAAGGGTTGCAGCTGGCCTTCAGCACGCGGGACAATCTGGCCCAGGGCGAACTGGCCGGCACTCCAAGCCGCTTCGGCCTGCTGCCCTGGCGGCGCATCCGCAAGCGCTGCGAGGCGACCGCCGAACGGGTCGAGCTGCCGCCGGCCTATCGCGGCCGGGCCGTCGGCAAGCTGTCGGGCGGCAACCAGCAGAAGGCGCTGTTCGGCCGTGCGCTCGGCCGCGACTACGATCTCTACATCTTCGACGAGCCGACCGTCGGCGTCGACATGGGCGCGCGGGCCGCCATCTATCGCCTGATCCGCGAACTGGCTGAGGCCGGCAAGGCGGTGGTGGTCATTTCCTCCGACCTGCCGGAGGCGATGAACCTCGCCCACCGTCTTCTGGTCTTCGCCCATGGCCGCATCGCCGCCGAACTGGAAGGCGACGCCATCAGCGAAGCGGCCATCCTTTCCCACTTCTTCGATCCCATCCCATCGGCTGCCATCCCATCGGTCCCCACCATCGACCAGGAAGCGAGACTGCCCGCATGAGCGCCACCTCCTCCGCCGCATCGCCGTCCTCCGGCGCCGTTCCGGCCTCCACCTCTGTTCGGCTGCGCGCCGCCGGACGGGCGCTGTTCATCCACCTCGGCGTGCTGCCCTTCTTCCTGGCGGCGGCGCTGATCGTATTCACGCTCGTCTCCGACCGCTTCCTGACCGCGGACAACCTCGTCAATGTGATGCGCCAGTCGGTCTATCTGGTGCTGGTGTCGCTGGGACAAATGACGGTGCTGATCACCGGCGGGTTCGATCTCGCGGTCGGGGCGACGGTCGCCCTCACCTCAGTGGTGTCGGCTTTGGTGATGGCGGCACTCGGCCCGATGTTCCCGGATGCCCCGGCCCTGGTGATCGCGCTCGGCGCGCTGGCCGGCTTCGCGGTAGCGGCGCTGGTCGGGCTGGCGAATGGCGCCGGCGTCGCGCTGTTCGGCGTTTCGCCCTTCATCATGACGCTGGGTGTCAGCTCGGTGGCGGCCGGCGGATCGCTTTTCCTGACCGGCGGCGTCCCGGTATCCGGCCTGCCGACGGAATTCGCCGACCTGTTCGGTTTCGGCCGCTGGCTGGGCATTCCGGTACCAGTGCTGGTCGCTGCGGTCGCGATCTCCATCGCCTGGGTCGTTATGACCCGCACCCGGACCGGAGCCCATCTTTATGCCGTCGGCGGCAACATCAAGGCGGCAAAGTTGTCGGCCATCCACACCGGGCGTACGCTGATCGTCGCCTACATCCTGTGCGCCCTGATCGCGGCGCTGACCGGCCTGCTGCTGACGGCACGGGTGGAATCGGGAGAGGCCAATCTGGGCGGAACACTCGCTCTGGAGTCCATCGCCGCCTGCGTGATTGCGGGCGTGTCGCTGCGCGGCGGCATCGGCCGGGTTGAGAATGTGGTTCTGGGCGCTCTGTTCATCGTGCTGGTGCAGAACGGTATGAACCTTGCCCAGATCGGATCCTATCTGCAGATGGTGCTGCTCGGCGGGCTGCTGATTCTGGCGGTGATTTTCGACCAGATCCGCTACCGTATGATGATGGGCGTGTAGTTGCTTGGCTCGCTGACTGCGTCGTTTGACCAGCGCCGTTGGTGGCGGCACGACCGTATTCGGCGGAGCGATCCCGCGCCACCACGGCGATGCCGGGGTGGTCGCGCAACCAGCCGGCAACGGTGTTGGCAAATCGATCGGCCAGCAGGTCAAGGACACGACGACGTTCCAGGTCGACCAGGATGGTGCCATAGGTCCGCCCCTTGCGCAGCGCCCAGTCATCCACGCCGACGACGCGTGGCGGTTCAACGGCCGGCAAGGGAGCCGCAGCTGCCACGCTCGATCTGAAACACGCGGCAGCCCGGAAGGAAAGAGAACTTCTGCATGCTCCTTCCATGTGGGCAATGTCAAACGACCTCCCGAACTGCCCCCTGGCGACACGAGGAACTGCCCCCGGTTGCGCCGTTCAGGCTGTGGTAGGTTGAGGCGCCGCAGTCGGTAGCTATCGCCTCGGATGGTGACGACGTGATTGTGATGGAGCAGCCGGTCGAGGATCGCCGTCGCCACGACGGAATCGCCGAAGACGCTGCCCCATTCCCCCACGGCTCGGTTGGAGGTGACCAGCATCGCCCCTTTCTCATAGCGCCGGCTGACAAGCTGGAAAAGCAGGTGGGCGGCATCCGGCTCGAACGGCAGGTAGCCCAACTCGTCGACGATCAGCAGCTTGGGCTTGCTGTAGTGCAACAGCTTTTCCTCCAGCCGGCCGTCGGCATGGGCCTTGGCGAGTTGAGCCACCAGGGTGGTCGCCGGGCTGAACAGCACCGAGTAGCCGGCTACGATGGCTTCCCGTCCGATGGCCACCGCCAGATGCGTCTTGCCCACCCCCGGCGGACCGAGGAACAGCACCGCCTCACCGTTGGCGATGAAGCGCCCCGACGCGATCTCCCGGATCTGTGCCTTGTCGAGCGACGGCTGGGCGGCGAAGTCGAACCCGGCCAACTCGCGCACGAAGGGGAAGCGGGCCAGCCCGAAACCCATGTCGATGCGGCGCTGGTCGCGCCGGGCGATCTCCCGCTCGCAGAACAGCGCCAGGGACTCGCGGATCGTCAGCTCCCGCCGCCCGGCCTCGTCGATCAGGCTGTCGAGCTGGTCGCGCAAGGCCGTCAGCTTCAGCCGGTTCAGCATGGCGATCAGATGGTCGTGTTCGCTCATCAGAAGCCTCCCCCGGCCACGGCCTCGTATTCGGCCAGCGGACGCAGCAGCGCCGGCACCGCCGCCACCGCGCCGCCATCCTCGGGTCGAGCGACGCGGACCGGGCGGCCGTCCGCCCCGGCGACGCCGGCCAGATGGACGTCCTGCATCGAGCGCCCGTGCCGCCCCTTCAGTTCGGCATGCACCGCCACCTCGCGCCCGGCGTGGAGAACCCGCAGCGTGCCGGCCTCCAGCATCACCCGGACCCGCTCGCCGATCAGCCGCCAGGGCACCGAGTAGGCGTTGCCGTCCACCTCCACCGCGCGGTCCGTGCCGACCCGGCGAACTAGGTCGCGCGCCATGGTGAAGGGCGGGATGCCGGCCAGCAGCTTCAGCGCCTGGGCCTCCTCCCGCCGGGACCGCTCGATCGGCGCTTCGCCGGTCGTGCCGTGAAGCCGTTGATTGTCAATCGGCTTGAGATCGGGGTTCATCCGCGCATTCGGTGCTGAGACGGACGGCTCGTAGCTGTTGGTGCACATGTGTAGCGGGGAGATTCACATGATGCAGATCTCGGATCGCGCCCTGCCGCTGGTGCCGGCCGGCCTTCAGGCGACGGCGGTTATGGTCGAGTAGGATCGCATCGTCGTCACCGCCCGAACGATTGGAACGGTGGCAACCTGTCCGACCTGCGGAACGGGATCGGACCACGTTCACAGCCACTATTGGCGCACCATCGCTGACTTGCCGTGGCAGGGACGCCAGATCGTTCTGCGGGTTCAGGTGCGTCGCTTCCGTTGCCGGCACTGCGGATCGCATATCTTTGCCGAGCGCCAGCCCGAGATTGCCCGCAAGGAGCGGCGGACGGGGCGGCTGGCGTTGGCTCAAGCCCAGATTGGCTTGGTGCTGGGCGGCGAGCCGGGGGCGCGGTTGGTGTCGAAGCTGGCCATGCCGGTGAGCGGCGATACCATCCTGCGCCTCATCCGCAAACTGCCGCCACCACCGTGTCCGCCTCCGCGGGTGATCGGTGTCGACGACTGGGCATGGCGCCGCAGCCGGCGCTACGGAACCATCGTGTGCGACCTGGAACGCGGCCGGGTGATCGACCTGCTGCCGGATCGCTCCGCCGCTCCTCTGCGCGCGTGGCTGAAGCGACACCCGACCGTCGCGCTGGTCAGCCGTGATCGATCCGGCCCCTATGCCGAAGCCATCCGCACCGGCGCGCCGGGCGCCGTGCAGGTGGCGGATCGGTGGCACCTGCTCGTCAACGCGTCGGACGCCCTGCGCTCCTTCCTGGACCGCCACCACGCTGAACTGCGCGAAGCTGCGCGGCTGTGCGGCTCCGGTGTTCGCCCGTCCGCATGCGCCTTCCCACCGGACGCCATGAAACTGGATCGCTACACGTCCTTCGCCGAGGCCGCATGGCGCAGTGGACGGCGCAACGTCGCCGCCATCTGGCGCGCCCTTGTCGAGCAGGGGTTCGAGGGCGGCTATGACATCGTGCGCCGCTGGGTCAAACGGCGGCGAATGGCCGAGTCTGAGCGACCTGATGCTCCCCTGCCGTCGTGGCGGGTGCCATCCAGCCGCCGCGCGGCCCGCCTGCTGACGAGTGACCCGACCACGCTGAGCCGTGCCGACCGCCGGTTCGTCGACACCGTGCGGGCGATCGCGCCAAGCATCCGTGAGGTGGCAGACCTCATCAACGACCTTGGCAAACTCCTCCGCCGGCAGAGCGCGAGGTCCCTCGCCGCGTGGCTGGAGGCGGCCTCCGCGACAGCGCTGCGCAACTTCGCACAAGGTCTGGCCGCCGATCTCGACGCGTTGCAAGCGGCTCTCCAGGAGCCCTGGAACAATAGCCCGGTCGAAGGGCAGATCAACCGCCTGAAGCTCATCAAACGGCAGATGTTCGGCCGCGCCAAGTTCGATCTGCTCCGTCAGCGCGTCTTATGCACCGCCTGACGACTGCCACGCCGGCCATCACTGCGGCCCACGCCACCTCAGCACCGAATGCGCGGATGAACCCTTATTCCATGCCGATTCACACTCCACGACGCCATCCGCCAGTTCGAGGTCATTCCTACGGACCGCCTGCGTCATGTAGTGGCACAGTCCCGCAAAGAAGGCCGCGCGCCGTGCCGGGGTGGCGAGATCCGGCGGGAGCACGCCGTCCGTTGCCGTAGATGCGCCCGCGGCCGGCGCATCGCCAGACGAGCGTCGGCCAAGAGGATGCTCCTCGATCAGGTCTTCATCTGGAACCGAAGGCATTTCGCTGAGTGCCATCAGATCGGCCAGGGAGGATTCAGCCAAGCCCGTCGGGTTCGACGCGGGAGGCGTTCCGAAGGCCGCGCTGGGCGCCGTCGGGCGCGACGCGCGCTCCATCTCGCCCTCAAGCACCAGCTCGTTGCGCAGGTTGACCATCAGCGTGCGGATGGTGAGACCGGGTGGCGGCACTTCCATGAGCATGACCTCTTCCAACGCGAGATCGAGCGCAAGAGCCCGTCGAATGGCCGTGCGTCGGTCGCCCGTCCTGAGCGACATCTCGTATGTCGTCCGATGATCACCGCAGGGAAGAGCGCGCGGGCAGCGTCGCCGCCAATACCAGATTCCGGAACGCAGAGAGAGGTGGGCCAGCTTCGCCACGCTCGGTCACTCCAGGCCGACCGGGGTGCGCGATGTGCGACAGCGTTGCGAGTCAGTTTCGCACACGCCCGGTGTTGCGGGGGTGCGCACAGCCCGTAAGTTCCTGAAAGTGCTGGCCGTTTGGAGAAGGTGGTTGGGGGACTAGGATTCGAACCTAGGCTGGCGGAGTCAGAGTCCGCAAGAACAGCCTGCGCTTTGCTGCGACACCATACGAGATGGCACGACAACACATTGTAATACCACGTATTTACATTTGTCAGCTTGCGCTGATCATCGCCAGAATATCCCATCATTCACTCTGCCGTGCTTACTGGGTGCTTACTGGAGGCGCATTTATATAGGACGATATTCCGGAAGGGAGCGACCATGCCATCGACACGGATCACTAAGCGGGCTGTCGACGATGCGACGCCTGAAGCGCGGGATTTTTATCTGTGGGACAGCGAACTGAGCGGCTTCGGATTGAAAGTCACGCCATCGGGGACGAAGACATATCTCGTGCAATACCGCGCCGGCGGACGCGGCATGCCAACCCGCCGCATCACAATCGGGCGGCATGGATCACCCTGGACCCCTGAGCAGGCGCGCCAGGAAGCCCGTCGCGTGCTGGCCACGGTGGAACTCGGCGACGATCCTGCCGCCCGGAAGGCGGACAGGCGGCGGGAATTGACGGTGTCAGAGCTGTGCGATCTGTACATAGCGGAAGGATGCACAACAAAGAAGCCCTCGACCATCCGGGCCGACCAGGGAAGGATCACGTGGCACATCAAGCCCCTGCTGGGAAAAAGGAAAGCCGGGGACATCACCCGGGGTGATATCGAGCGCCTTTTGCGCGACGTGGCGGCTGGAAAGACTGCCAGCCCACACCGCTCTAGCAAAGGCGGCAGCCGCGCAACCGGCGGAAAGGGCGCTGCGTCGCAAACCGTGATCCTGCTGAGAGCGATGTTCGCCTTCGCCATGGCTCGGGCGCTCCGCTCCGACAATCCCGCGGCCGGAATCAAGACATTCAATGTCAGAAAGCTGGAACGCTTCCTGACCGCCGAGGAAATGGGCCGACTTGGCAAGACACTGATCGCATTCGAACAGGAGGGGGCCAACCCATATCTCATCGCCGCCATTCGCCTCCTGCTGCTGACAGGTTGCCGGAAATCCGAAATTCTGAGCCTGACCTGGGATTGCGTGGATGTCGCCCACTCCTCCTTGCGTCTGCCCGACAGCAAAACCGGCGCAAAAGTTGTACCGCTGGGACGGGCCGCACTCGATATCCTGACCAAACTCCAACGCCGGCCCGGCAATCAATATGTCATCTCCGGCAAAGGGCAAGATGGACAGTTGGTCAACATCGACCGGACCTGGGAAAAGATCCGCACCGCAGCCAGTTTACCCGATGTCCGTTTGCATGATCTTCGACATAGCTTCGCCAGCGTCGGAGCCGCCAACGGAAGCAGTCTGCTGGTCATTGGGAAGATTCTTGGACATACCCAGCCAACGACTACCCAGCGTTACGCCCACCTAGCACATGATCCCGTCCTAACCGCAGCTGATCAAATCTCTGCCGCCATCGCTGATGCCCTTGACCAATCCAGCTCGCAACGAAACCGCCGGCGCAAGTTTCGCCTTCGGCCAAATCGCCCCCTGACCCCGGCTAATGCACCGGTATGACTGCATCAATCGCGACCCTTTGGGTGGGGTGACCAAGTGAAGGTGTGGCCGCAGGCGCTTGTCCAATTCCAGCGCCCAGGCCCGGATCCAGTGGACGAGGGTTCGTGTGATTGAACCGCGCCACATCGGACCGCGTCCACAGCGCCCAGCAACTTGACCTGCCCCCGCGTGGGACACCAGAGACTATGTTAGCCAACAAACACCGCCCGGCGGCTCCTGTCCAGTCCGGCGGAGCGTAGCGGAGCCGGACTGGACAGGAGCCGGCACCACCGCAGCCCGCGCCGGTGGGCGGTAGCCGAGCGCGCCGTGCGGACGCACGGTGTAGTAGGCGATGCGCCAGCGCTCGATGAGCACCTGCGCCTCGGGCAGCGTGTAGAAGATCTCCCGCGCGAGCAACTCGTCGCGCAACTTGCCGTTGAAGCTCTCGTTGTAGCCGTTCTCCCATGGGCTGCCCGGCTCGATGAACAGCGTCTTCACCCCGACTTGCGCCAGCCACTCCCGCACCGCCGTGGCGGCCAATTCCGGCCCGTTGTCGGAGAGGATGAAGTCGGGTGGACCACGGTCGACGAACAGCTCGGCCAGCCGATGCAGGACGTCGTCCGAGGAGAGACGGCGGGCGACGTCGATGGC
The DNA here is from genome assembly GCF_008364795.1 of Azospirillum oryzae. GTDB lineage: Bacteria > Pseudomonadota > Alphaproteobacteria > Azospirillales > Azospirillaceae > Azospirillum > Azospirillum oryzae. The sequence continues at coordinate 286,067 of NZ_VTTM01000005.1, forward strand.
CAGGCGCTCGCGGGTGAACTCGTCGATGATGGTGAGCATGCGAAAGCTCCGGCCGTCGTGGGTGCGGTCGGTGACGAAATCATAGGCCCAGACGTGGTTCGGCCAACCCGGGCGCAGACGCACGCACGAGCCGTCGTTCAGCCACAGCCGGCCACACTTGGGTTGCTTCTTGGGGACCTTCAGCCACTCACGGCGCCAGATCCGCTCGACCCACTTGTGGTTCACCCGCCAGCCCGCCTGACGCAGCAGGGCGGTGATGCGCCGGTAGCCGTAGCGGCCATACTGACCGGCCAGCCGCAAGATGGCCGCCGTGAGCGCATCCTCGTCGGCCGGAACAACGGATACATGACGCTGGGTCGAGCGTGCCTGGCTAAGCACCCGGCAGGCCCGGCGTTCGGAGACGCCAAGGGTCTGCTGGACCTGCGCAACGCAGGCGCGGCGCCGCTCGGGGCTCAGAAGTTTCCCCGCGCCGCCTCCTGCAGGATCAGCTTGTCCAGCGTGAGGTCGGCCACCGCCTTACGCAGACGCTGGTTCTCGCGCTCCAGGTCCTTGAGCCGCCTGGCCTGATCCAGCTTCAGGCCGCCGAATTCGGCACGCCAGCGGTCGTAGGTCTGCTCCGAGATGGCGTGCTCGCGGCAGGTCTCCACGACCGTGCGCCCTTACGCCACCGCCACCTCGATCGCGCGCAGTATGCTGATGATCTGCTCGGGGGTATGCCGCTTCCGACGGGCCATTCCCTCCTCCTGATTTGCTCAACCCCAGATAAGGGCTGGAGCGGGTTCAGGGGGGCAGGTCAAGATCACTCCCCCTGTATACGAGTGGATGCGGCGGTTTGGTCGCAGTACGAGCAGGTTCATTCTCTAATCCGATTGGTCCTGGTACGAGCACCTCCGGTTGGACCCGCCGGCTTCTGGCCGTGCCCGACGGTTGGCCCGCCTTCGCCAGATTGTGATGGTCGCTGCGGCGGGGCAACCTCACTGCAGCCCAGATCGCCGCCACAAATACCTCGTCGCAGAACTATGGAACTTACCATGATCTTTCTGCTTGAGGTTATGTCAGATACGGGTCAAGTTCAGAACCATGGCGTGAAAAACCTCCTTTGGGGCCAACCTTCTCCGGGCAAATCTTCTGCGGTTCCTACGCTCTCGCTCCTCGCACGTCGCGACCTTGTGGCGTTGCTAGTTCGCGATCTTCTGACGCTGCTGATTGCGGATGTTGAACCGGCTGCGGATGTGAAGACTAGAAAACCATTAATCACCGCAACAAAGTAGTCAGACGACGGCAATGGAGTAGAAGACGATTGGTGAATATAGTATATCGTTCCTATGCACAAAGCCTGTGCAATTGCAAGGGCAAGCCATTTCGGGTTGTAGTTAAACGCCTGCTGAATTCCATTTGCAATGCATGCTGTAACCGCAACGTTAACAGCAAACGTTTGGAGACTTTGAAATGTATAGAAGGCATTCTGCTCTCCCAACGCAACCTCCTAACTTTGTAAGCGAGAATTCACGAATTCGTAGCGGGAACGATGTGCGATTGGATAGGCTCTTTCGTTGAGGTTCGATAGATACTCTGTCAGCTCCTTCTCTGCAACTCTGATAGTAGTTACAAGGGGTACATAATCGTAATTACTCACCCAGATGGCGGCTGATGAGCAGTCAGGCGACCTCGAAGGTTCCACCGATGGAAGCCTTAGAGCGCGGATCAAAACCGCTGTCCGATGTGCCAAAGGCGTTGATCAACCTCGGCTCCAGGGAGGTTTTGTTCGGCGCTCCTAGTGGCGGTCCAGGCGGACTGCCCCTATCGGCGTGCGGTTCCGGTGACGGAGCGATAGCCGGCATGGATGTCCGGGCCCCAGTCGGATCGGAAGCCGTTTGTCATCTCACGGAAAATCACGGAAGGGCGGATTTCGTGCTCACTGGCGTTGTTAACCGGCATGCTGCTTCCGGCGCCAGCCGGTTCTGGCAATCGGACCGAGGTCGCGGTATCGATGGTCCACCGGGATAGGGGCGCCGGGAGCATGAAACGGCGGCAGGCCGTCCCGACCATGAGCTGTGAGCTCGCGTTGTTACATGGCCGCCCCCTACGACTTGCCCGGTTGCGCTGCGAGCGCGGATCCGTAGATGTCGTGCAAGCCCGCCAGCTCCCGAACCAGCACCGTAAGGAGGGAGCATGCGCATTATCGGAATGGATATTCACCGCTCCTTCGCCCAGGTCGCCTTCCTGGTGGACGGCCAAATGACGAAGGAAACCAGGGTCGATCTCGCCCATGACCGCTTTCTGAAATTTGCCAGGACCCTTGAGAAGACGGACGAGGTGGTCATCGAGGCGACCGGCAACAGCATGGCCGTGGAGCGTGTCCTGCGGCCCTTCGTCAAGCGGGTTGCGGTGGCCAATCCCCGGCTCGTGCGGGCCATCGCCTTTGCCCGCGTGAAGACTGATAAGATCGACGCGGCGATCCTGGCGCGCCTTCATGCGGCGGGCTTCCTGCCGGAAGTCTGGGTTCCCGACGATGAAACGATCCGCCGTCGGCGGACGGTCACGGAGCGGATGGGGATTGTCGAGCACATGGTGCGGACGAAGAGCCGCATCCATGCCATCCTGCACGGGAACTTGATCCCGAAATACGAAGGCCGCTTGTTCACCAAGGCGGGCCGGGCCTGGCTGGCCGGCCTGCCGCTGTCGCCTGAGGAGCAGGCCCTGGTCTCCCGGCTGGTGGCGGAGCTGGAACGGGTGAGCGCGCAACTGGCCGAACTCGACAAGGGGATCGCCCAGCAGGCGCTGGACGATCCGCAGGCGCGCCGGTTGATGACCATCCCGGGGGTGGGCACCGTGGTGGCCCTGACCGTTCTGGCGTCGATCGGGACGATCGCTCGCTTTCCGACCCCCGAGAAGCTTAGCAGCTACTTCGGCCTGACCCCAACCACCCACCAGTCCGGCGACCATCCGGCCCGCCACGGGCATATCTCGCGACAGGGCAATGCCGCGGCCCGCGCGATGCTGGTTGAGGCCGCGTGGTCGGCGAAGATGGCGCCGGGGCCGCTGCGGGCCTTCTTCAACCGAGTGCAGAAGAAGGCTGGAGCTGGTGCGGCCGCAGTGGCCACCGCCCGCAAACTGACGGTTCTCATCTGGCATGTGCTGACCGAGGGGAAGGACTACGCCTACGCCCGCCCGGCGTTCACGGCCATGAAGCTGCGCAAGGCTGCCCTGAAGGCCGGCGCCCCGCGGGAATACGGCAAAGCCGGGCCCAGCCGGGACTACTGGATCAAGGAAATCCGGCAGCGCGAGGCGGAGTATGTCGAGCGTGCCGAACGCGCCTATGAACGGATGGTGGACGCCTGGACGGACCGACCATCGGGGCGTGCCGGATGACGCCCCCGGCGTCAAGGCGGCCGCTCCGCGGCCCCGCGCTGACGCGCGGCTGCGGCCTTGACCCCGGTTTCGTCATCCGGCGTCTGGCCAGCATGCGGTCGACGCCATGCGCCGACCGCATCGGTCGGCACGACGATTCGCACTTCTCAACATCATCCGTGGTCGGCGGCAAGCGGCGACCGCTGATGAAGACAAAGAACTTGCCGCGCCACGCCTTGATTTTGCGCTGCAACTTGCGGCCAGCCGAATGGGCAGCGGGGACACCGAGCAGGTTATCGAGGCGGCGCTCGGCTTTGGCGGCGTAGACGGCGAGTGCGCTGTCCTTCAACTCCGGACTTTGCTTGCCGACACGGATGACCCAGCGCAGCTGATCACAGAGTTTCAGCGCTGCCACACTGTCGCCGCAGTCGACAGCGTACTGAATGTCGCGTAGGAGATGGGCTAGGCAGACCTGATGAGCTTGCCCCAACTCCTGCTGGCCGGCATATCGGTTGGAGACCCATAACTCGGGTCGATGTTCCCTCTGGATGTCGGCGGCCACCGCCCGTCCTCGACTGGGGGCGATGGTGTGCAGAACGGCCTCATCGGACGGGAACACCCGTTGCCCGTGGGTCACGCCATCAACCCGGGTCGTGGTTTCGTCCGAGGCGATGACGGGGGCGGTCAGGAGTTTGGTCTTGATCGCTGCGCAGGCGGCGTCGAGCGCCGCACCCATACGGAAGGTATTGGCCATGGCACCTTCGGAGATGGTCAGCCCGAATACCTTCTTCAGCAGGCGCGACGGCCGCTCGAAACCGACATGATAGCTTGTGGTGCAGGTAGGCCAGCAGGCAGCGGATACCTGGACCGAATGGCACTCCTGGCGGCATAGTCGCAGGCGGCTCAGCCTGATAGCGCCGCCCGCACTGTCTGCAGCGGCCGCCGAACAGTTCGACCCGTGTCACCACCGGGCGGACCTCCGGCATATCAATGTGGTCGTAGCGGAACCGGCAACGCTGCTGGGCTGGTAGGAGCACCGTCTGGCAATGCGGGCAGATCTCGGCGAAACGGCGCTCAGTGCGATCGAGATCAGGCGCGAGCGGCCGCTCGAAACCGGGACGTGATGGTCGTGCTTTACGGCGTCGCTTTGCCTTGCCGGCCTTGCCCCCAGTCCATCCTGCGAGGGCGGGATGTGCCAGTTCGCCGAGGTCTTCTTCGGCTTACCGGCCAAGGCTTCCAGTTCGGCGATCCGCACGGCCATGCGCTTGATCAGCGCCGCCTGCTTGATCAGCAGGGCGTCCTTATCGGGGGCACTCAGGCGGTAGCGCGGCGGAACTGCCATGGAGACGTTGATTCACATCCCGAGGTGCCGCGCAACACCCGATCACCAGACACCTCCAATGCCCAGCTTGCCCAGGCGCCATCAGGCGTTCAACCAGCCCGGCGAGCAATCACACATAATCCGCCTATCCTCATCGTTCTGCTTTCGTGACTGATTCCGATATAGAGGATTTTCGCTAGGTGGGTGTACAGTGCCGTCTGAAAGGAATTAGCTAACGCAACAGGAGAGCCAGTGATCCGCCTGCCGCGCTTTCTTCAACCGCTATTACCGCTCGGTCGCCCAGGTGGTGGCCGTAGTGTATCGAGTGCAATCACAGGCTTTTCTGTGGCGCAGCAAGCTAAAAGCAAGTGGTGTTGGTCGGCCGTCGCAGAGGGGATTGGTTACTACTATAATGTGTCGTCCAAATGGAGCCAATGTGATATTGTAAATGGCGAGTTGGGCCGTAGTGATTGTTGCAGTCCTGGAAACGATAAGGTCTGCAATACCTCGGGCCGCCTTGGGACGGCATTGGCGCGCATAGGGCACCTTGTTCGTCTGCAAGCTGGGCCTACGGCGTTCGTTGATGTACGAAGCGAGATTTCCGCGGGACAGCCGCTTGGAGTTAGAGTCGCGTGGCAAGGTGGGAATGCCCATTTCATTGCTGTACAGGGATATTTTATCGATGGTGCTGGGAACGAATGGCTCGATCTAGTTGATCCTGATCCCATGGTGATCGTCACCACAGAGAGATTCAACGATGTCGCAAATCGGTACCGTGGTAGTGGTAGCTGGACGACAAGTTATTTTACAGCGCGAGCGCCCATAGCTTCTGGCAGCAATCCGCCAGGACCGACGGGGTCAGGAGCTCCGGACCTTCCGGCCCCATAACCGTGTTTAGGGATCAGGCATTTGCTGTCTGGACTAGGAGGTACACATGAGCATCCGGACATCGCAGCAACCTGAAGGTGGTCTGGACCTGATACGCCGAGCAGTGGCAGATCTGCCTACGCATGTATTCAGGGAAGCTAGACAGCGACTAATGGCAGCTCCGCCGCTGCGGGTTTATCAATCTGCCCTAGGCGACCTCAACGATCGCGGGAGTATGGAGCGTGCTGTACCTGTGGCTTGGAGGTACTTGATCGTAACAGACGAGCGCCATCCTTCCGCTGTTGTCACAATGGATCTGCGCAACGACCGCGGAAAATGGTATGTTGGCGCAATTCAGAGAGGGCCGATGGCGCATCTTCTTGCAGAAGCAGCACAAGTTGCGGAAGTGACGGTTGGAAATACGGATGATGAGTACGAGGCAAGAATCTTGGAAATACCGGCGCTCTATAGAGCGGCATTGTGGCTTCACGGACCAAGTGATTTCTACATTCCTTTGGAAAGAAATGACAGGAATTCTTTGGGTGTCGACTCTTACTATCTAAGTCACGTAAAAGAGGCGGCGTCAACGGGGGAGCCGGCCGAATAAACTTCTAGTATGACAAGGTAATACTGTTGATCTCACAGCCCATTTTGAAAAGTGACGCTTGCGGTGTGAGGGGCTGAGACGCCGGCTGTTGAGAGTGTCAGGAATTTCGTGCTTGGCGAAGGCGGTTTCAATCAGGCGGTCATCGACGGCGCACGTCGCAGGGCTCCAGCGCCAGATAGATGCGCACACCGGCCGAGATCGACAGCATCATGGCCGCTCCAGCACGCTGATCACCCGGCGCAATGCTTCGGCATCGACATCCCGACCGACCCGCAGCAGCCGTCCGTCAGCCAACTCGATCTCGATCATGCTGGCACCGCATGGAGCTGGCGGCGTGAGGGGAAGAGCCGGCGTGGTGTCCGCCACCTCCACTGGCGCAAAGACGGGCGGCGGTTCGGCCGGGGTGAGCATCTGGCGGCGCCAGCGGAACAGCAGGCTGGGATCGACCCCGCGCCGCCGGGCGACCAGCGACACGCTCACGCCCGGCTCGCAGGTTTCCGCCACCAGCTGCTCTTTCTCCGCCTGCGACCAATACCGCCGGCGGGGTGCCGCCTCGACGATCTCCATCACCAAGGGTGCGCTTGCCGTCATAGGGACAGCACCAGGACTATCCCTATGACGGCGAGCGCTCACCTTCTCCGCAGCGGCAAAGCGGCGTGACCATCGCCCCAGAGCCCAGCGTCCAATTCCATGAGCTTCAGCGTAGGCTTTCAGCGTCAGCCCGCTGCCCTTCCAGGCCTCAACATGACTGCGCCAATAGCTCTCCAGATCCTGACCCAACATCCTCTTACCCCGCTGAGCTGCGACCAGCGGAATATTTCATGAACCACGATCACGTCGGATGTGTCGTTACGCAACGCTTACGGACTACATGCTGGCCCGCTGGAACGGCTTCACCCGTTTTCTCCGTGACGGCCGGGTCTGCCTGACGAACAATTCCGCCGAACGGGCGTTGCACGGCATCGCTCTGGGCAGACGGGCATGGCTATTCTGCGGCTCGGACCGAGGCGGGCAGCGCACAGCCGCCATGTACAGCCTGATCGTGAACGCCAAGATGAACGACATCGATCCGCGGGCATGGTTGGCTGGTGTGCTGGCGCGCATCATCGATTTGCCGCAAACCCGACTCGACGAACTGCTCCCTTGGGAATGGAAGCGGCTGCATCAGACGACCACTGCGGCTTGAGCACACATATGACCAGGACCCGCACCCTCAGGACATCGAGCTGACCGGCCGCCGAGCGGCCGCGTCACCCACCGGATGGATACATCAATTCGAGCAGGGCGGCGGCATCGCCGCCTCGGACCGAATAGTGGCTGATCCGGTCGCTGGTCGGCGGCGCCACGGCGACGACCCAGGTCGCTTTGAACAGGTCGAGCGCCATCAGCAGGATCCCGTCCGAGGGTGAGGCGGACGAAGGGGGCGGGATCAAAGTTCGAAGCTGCCTACCCCCAATGAGGGGTCAACTTTGCTCGCTGAAACACACCAGATGGGCATCACTCCGTCAGACCGCGAGGCTTTCGACAGAGCAAGGCACTCTAAGCATCAGATTGGTGCGCCCTCCCGTACAGGTGCGCGAGGCCCGGCCCCGTACGCTCCTTCCCCGGCCTCTTGCACCGTTTCTGCACCATCCGTCGGCCTTGATGCCCTGTTCCCGGATGACGTCTCAGAGCCTCAGTGTTGCGCTCTCATGCCGTTGGAGGTGGGTCGAGCCGGAATGATCCTGGGTCAAGGCTAAGTTCGCGAAGAGCTGGGTCGAGCCTGAACCCCTTCTTGTTGATCTTTGGATCATCGGGTGCATCGACCCAGCGGGGTGCAATCACTTGTCTGGAGCCGCCCACGCCGCTGTTGTTCATGGCCGCGAGAAGTTGCGTGACTATGCGTTGCTGGGCGGTCCGCGCTCCCGCAGCGTCCGGTTCTCCTACCGCCTTCCAAACGGCTTCCAGCTTGGGGCCCATGTAGCCACCTTTCACGACGTGGGCCGGGCGGTAAACATGCCAGCGGGTCACCAAAGCCATCGCCTGCTCCGAGGAAAAGATGTCCGACAGCGTGGCAACGCTGTCCTTTCTGAGAGGCGTCGATGCAATGCTAGCCAGCCGAAACCGGGCCATGTCCCACATCCGCGACCGATAGCCCGGGACAGAACGCCCCGCCATTACCCATCGGTAGAAGGCGTGCCAGTTGCGCAGATAGGCACCTTCATTCCTGATCTTCCGAATCAACTTAACTGCCCAGGTCTCGCTCTCAAGTCCGATACCGCCAAAATAGGCACGCAAAGACTTATTCCAACATTTTCCAAAGGCCTTATCGGATTGGATGCCAAAAAACCCAATGGCTTTGCTGTATCCATCAAATCCGCCAGCGCGGCTTTCAATCGCTTTGAGATAGGCTATGTAGGCCGCCAACTCTCCATCGACCGCCTTCGCCGTCCAGTGAAAAGGACCAACCGACACTGCAACATCATCATATGAGTTCACAGAATCAAAGAATCCGTTGCATTCCTGTTCGGATATTGCACGAATAACTTTGAAGGTGGAGAGCATTTCCGCGTTTCCCGGTGAACGAATACTCTCGCTGGACACACCACAAAGGGATTCTGGCAAAATCTCAGCATCAGGGTGGCAATGGAACGGCGGTTCAGACACTGGCCCACCCCAATCCTCCCAGGATTGGTAGCGACCAATTGCAACGAGATCGCTCAATTCCATGGTGTCCGGCGGGGCGCCCCCGTAATATCCAGTGAAATCGGCGACGAACATACGGGTCTTCGGCACCACCAATTCGTCGTGAGACCAGAGATTCCCATAGCTCGGGCGTGGCTCTTGACGCGGACGGCCGTTCTGATCCAACTCATCGGCGAGGAACGCACTGATCACAACCGGGCAGCGAAATCCACCGCGTTTCCAGAGACCAATCAGATGCCGCGTCTGCTGATTGGCACTGCCGCTCACGTGCCCCTTGTAGATCGCCGGATTGGCGCAGCCCTCTATGTTGCGGTAAAGTGGTAGTTCCGCCGCCGACGCGCCACGGATGCGCGCGATCTGTGACATTTTAGCGTAAATTTGAAATTCACGCAGCGCCCACTCGAGCTTCTGATATTGGTTCTCGGCATCCGTAGTTGCCAACGCGAAGCCGAGTTCCGCGAGATCGTCTCGCAGTGCTTTGTGAAAAGGTCCAGTCCCCTCCTCTGCATCGGCGCCGATCACCGCGTCGGCAACGGGATCGTTGGCACAGCCGTCGACGAGGTGTTTGCGCACGTGTTGTAGAAACAGTCGCGTCGGCACGATTTCTTGCCGCGTATCCGCGCGATCCGTCGGATCGCCTTGTTGGAACTCCGGTCGCTGCCACGCTAGGGTCACGGTGAGAGCGCAGACACCCGGAGCATCGCTGGTGACGACGGGCATGGGAAGACGAACCGCGTCGTCATCGCTCCCATCGTCACGTTCGCCGCAGGTAACGGGCGCATCGTAGCGACCAGCCAGGAATCGAGAGAGCGCGTGAGGCCCCCAAGCAGGATCTCCCGGCTTTATAAGGCCACCGGCGTCCGGCGCCCTCATGATGATCCCGTTCTTCAAACCCTTTGGGGACAACAGCGACTGCTCCAAGAACTCGCGTGTGAGCTCGACCGGGCCGTACCAGGCTAATATCGGAGCCCTACCGAGAGCTGGGATCGCATGCATGTCTAACGCGGCGGTGTGCCACGTTGAAACTGCACGAACAAGAATGATCCCCTTTCTCGGGAGCCGTGCGTAACTCGCATCGGATATCCGGCCGTCATCGATCTTCAGAGATTCCGGTGTGGGCAATGCGCCCGCCTGATCCGGATCAATCTTGAACCGCATATGCCCTGGAAAGATCGGCCGCACCTGCGGCGGATTCTGCGGCGCCGGAAGGGGAAAACGCAATACGAGGCTTTCTGACGGAGGCGTCGTCGAGTCCGTGCGGGGATCGAAGGGTGTTTCTGTAACGACCAGACGGTCGATCTCGCTCCCGATCTTTGCCCGGTCCGCGGCGTCGAATGGAAAGCGCAGGCGCACGACTTTGCTCATTAGCGCTGAACTCCTACACCGTCAAGACAATGTCACCGCCATGCGCTTGGCGGCCATAGCCGATAGCGACCAGTTCGTAATGCCACTCCCCAGCCTTGGCGCCGGCGGGCAACGCATCGCTGAAACGCTGGCGGTCGCCGTCGCACCTCGATCGGGTGAACCCGTAGGCTCCTGGCGCGCGTCGGCGCACCTCGATCCAGCGGTACTCGTCACGATTCCGCCATGTGAGCTCGATTGCTCCATCGCCCAAATAGCGGGCGGCAAGGTCGGTCGGCGGCCGGAGTTCCCCCAATGCCATGGCCGTCACCTCATTCGATTCCAGACCGCGGATCCGTGTCCGGGCTAGTCCCCAGGGATCCGCAGGATCAAGCGCGTGCCGGACGGCCACGACACGGAACTGCGTCGGCTTGCCGGGCACTTGATCGACCAGTTCGGCGACGAAGCGGGCGTTCTCTTCGGCGGCGAGCATGCCGGGCAGATAATCGGCGACCAGTCGCCACCCGTCGTTGCCAGCCCCGTCGCTAACCTCAACCACAAAGCCGAGATCGTCCAATGGCCCACCCTGCGTCCATTCGAGCCGCAGCCTTCGCTGCCGATCATCGACGACCGGCGGGGCGGTCGCTCGCAGGAGATTGGGCGGCGGGGCGATGCGCACATCTGGCACGCGGATCGGACCGATGGCCTCCGACCATGGGCCGGCCTCTTCGGTGTCGCTGATGGCCCGCACCCGGTAGAGAGAGCGCGTCGGCGCGCGCCCAGGAAGCCGGTCCGTGAACCGCGGACCGATGACTTGGTTCGACCGCCGCTCGAACAGGTCTAAACGGCGGGCCGCGAGATCACGCAGATCGTCGTCGCTCAAAGCGTTGGGCTGGTAGCCGAAATGCCCCTCGAGTACACGTTCCACCTCATAGCGGGCAGCGCCGGGGACGCGCTCCCAGGTCAGTTCGTATGTTGCGTCATCCGCATACCGCGCTCCAGGTTTCGCCCATTTCACACCTCGGCTGGGTTTGGGCGCCGGCGGCGGCGCCTTGCGCCGGATGACGATCCGTCGGCTCACAGGAGCGCTAACATTGCCCGGCAGACCTGATGTGTCGGTCGGCGGCCGATTGGGCTTCCCGTCGGTCGCCGTCACATGCAAGTCGAGCACGCCCGCGTGAAAATCTATTGGTTCGCCGCGGTATTCCGTTGGAATCGCAATGGAAAGGACGTCGGGGTGGCGCGGATATGCGATGACGGGCGATCCCATGATGGCGGCTTGCCAATTCGGAATTTGATCCAACTGATCGATCATGGCGGCGCGCGGATCCCGATCCTCGAGGTCCTCGAAGAGCCAAAGATCTGGCCCTTGCGGAGTCGCCGCAAAGGAAGCTCCAAAAAAATGCAGATACAGATCCAGCGCCTCGCTTGGCGGCAACGTCCCGTCCACAATGGGGGACACGCGGATCGCTATGGCTTTGCGCGGCCGGGACCCGCGTTGCTCCAGTTGAGCGTCAGCGATGGTCAGAGCTATGGGCGAGCGGCGATTCTCCGCGCTACAATGCACAAGGTTGGACGCCGCTTCAGTTGCGTAAACGACCGCGTCCCCTGGCGAAGGAGCAAGCCCGGCCGACTTGCGGACGCGAACGGTGGCGCCTAGGGTCGTTGGCTCATCGCGCAGAATGAGAAATTGAGAGGAAGGCGTGACGAGCCGACAACCGGCAAGTGTGCGCCCAACATCCCGCGGGATGGCGGCTCCCTTCGGTGCGAGCGGGTCACCAAGGGTAACGTCCGCCTGCACGTGTGAGAGTTCCCCCAGTTTTTCGTGATCGATCCGCGTCACGATGACCGGCCGGGTGGTCTGGAGGCTCCAGGTGACCGCAACGCGGAACCCCGCGCAGTCGGGCGCCGCGAAATCCTCGCGCGAATCCCACAGAATCTCGATTGGCACGCTGACCCTCTGCGCGGCACCATCGACGTCCAACGCGAGCGGCGGGGAGCCTCCAAGCCGCGGCGGCGGTGGAGAGAGGTCGTCGACGAGCGTGACACTATCTTCCGTCGCCCTGCTCCCAACGACGCCAAACAAATCGACACCCCGTACACGGTAACTGCACTCGCCCTCCATTGGCGGCCACTGCATGCTGGGCGCGTCAATCCACGCCGGCGGCGGGGGCCCTTCCGCCGGCGGCTTTCGGAGGATCACCCGGCTGGCGCCCGGCAACACCTCGAACTCCTGCCCCTGCACGGGCGGCTGGAGACGCTCCACCTGATAAAGGACAGGACCATGTGTCAGGAGCCTCTTGGGTCTGGGTGGAATCGGCGATTCCCAAAACAGTGCCGCCGCGTACGCGGGCGCGCACGGAAAGCGATCCCCTGAGCAGAACGGCGGCAAACCCTGAGATTTCCGTGGCCAAGCATCCGGTTTGCCGGGCTTGAAGGCAGCGAAGAGCGGATGCTCGACCGGCCGGCCCAGACGAGGCTCGATCCGCAATGCAGATGGAGGGTCCGGATCACACACCGAGTTCCCGTCAAGCGGATCCGTCTCGGCCACGCTGCCCTCGCCAACAATGAGCCTATAGCGGATCTTCGTTTGGTCGATCAGCCCCTCCGGCAGGAGATCATCCCACCCAAGACCAAGGAATTTTGCGTATTCGAACCGAACAGCCAGCGCGAGGAGATTCCTCACAGCCGCTTCCCTATAGAAGGACATTACGTCGTGAAGACGCGTGGGATCACCCTGCTTAATCTCATCAATCGTCGGGTATTTTCCTGTGCGCCAATACAGCTCCGATAGGACCGTGTTCTCGAGATGCGTGTCCCCCATGTGGCTACTGATGTCGTTGAGGGCACTGAGTCTCTCGGCACGATCGACGCGAGGAGCGGCGAATCGCAGCACGGGCGCCAGAGACACCAACATTGGGATTGCGTCATCGGGAAAGTAAGGGCCGAACGGGGCCTCCCCGGAACGATCCGGCCGCCGTGCTCGAGCGTCTGCGATGATTTTCATCTTATCGACGGTCGCCACCCCATGGTTCATGACTACGCCAGGCAAAAGCAGCGGTCCGTCGGTGTTGAAGACCGGATCCGCTTCCCCATTTTCGTAAACGCGCAAGACGTAGAAACCGTTGGGGGGAAAGCCCAATTCGGGACGCAACGCCCACCGGACACCGAACACCACACGATTGTCCGGTGCGTCCAGTTTTCTGCGGCAGGCAATTATGTCAATGTCCGTGCCATGAGACAACTTTCCGTTTATCGACGGGACACGCGGCGGCAGTTCGATCGTCATTGGGGCAGTTCCAGCGGAATGGCGAGTTCGATCGTTTCGTCAAACCCTTTGCCAGCTATACGCCGCCACAACTCACGATTGCCGGCAGGATTGTGCTTCCAGACGATCTTGAAAGCGACGGCGTCCGGTGGCCAAGGCGCCACGGAGGCTGGACCGTCCAGCATGGCGAAGAACCGGGTTCGGTCGGGGTTCGGCAAAAGCCGTGTCGCGCGTCCGTCGAGTGTCAGCGTCAGGCGCCCGGCCTCATCGTCAAGCGGTTCCGGGGCTTCCATCAGAACCCCCATCAACCCTGCGGGACCGTATACCGGGCTGAGGCGCGTCTTCTTCGTCACCGCGACGACAGGCACGCCGCAGACGCGCGCAAAGGCGTCGAACTCGTCCACCAATGGCATGGACGTGAGACGCACGCCCCGAGGAGCCACCTCCGGCTCGTTGATTTGGCTCTTGTCCATTCGGTTCCGGAAGAGAGCGGTGAAGGTTTCATACGCGGAGGTGGTAAAGCTCCAAGTGGCCAGGATCGGCACATCCTCGTCTTGAGGCGCTCCGTTCAAGGTGACGACAACGATGTGCGCCATGTAGCGAGTGGTTGGAGCAAGCTTCACGGTGCTGAGCGGCAGCGCCAATTCACTCTTATGCTCCTCGCGGTATGGTTCTCCCTCGACGCACGTTTCTGGATCCCGTGTGTAGATTTCGCGCCACCACTGCTCGACCGGGGGCGGCTCGGTGGGCCCATCTTGGTTGACGAGAGGCAGGAACACGTCGCCCTTGTCGTTGGTGACGAGGTTGCCAGAGCCGTCGAACAGGCGGAGCGCGAGTCTGCGCCTTTCTGCGCGGTACAGAGCCGGAACGAACGCCTCCTTGAAGCGTATGACGAAGTCGTAGCCCGTGTAGACGGGACGCGCCCCATCGGCCGGATAAACGCCGGCAATGGCGTTCGCGAGGGCGCCGGGGTAATCGGGCGCCGACCTCGCCCTGAAGCGATAGGTGTGGTGAAAAGGCGTGACCGAAACGGCCGCTGTCGTGTCATGCAGATACAAGCGCTTTTCGCCGGCAATCACGAGGTCGTAGGTTTCGCCAGGTCGAAGCAACTGGTCGCCAGGTTGTATTGACCATTCCTCGATGCCCGCCGATCCGGTACGGCTGATGACCTCGACGGAGCCAGGAGGCGACACACGGTCTCGGCTCCAGCAAAGACGAACAACCGCCCATCCGGCCTCGCCCCAGGCTGACGGCAGCGTAATCCAATCCTCCGTTCCCGCAGGACGCGACAGCATCTCCTGGCGCATCTCCTCCAAGGGCCCACCGGGCACGTAACGCGCCAGATGGGCCTCGACTTTGGTCACGTTCTTCGTTGGCAGGAAGGCGACGACGTCAGAATACTGGTAGAGAATGCCCCCGACGTTGTCGCGAATTCCCTTTGCTGGATCGACATCGGCGTTGAGCGTCCAGCGATATATCCAGCCGTTCTCCAGGCGGCCATGGCCGATCTGCATTCCCGCCAGAGAGACGCACACCGTCTCCGGCGAGTTGTCTTCCTTGAGGCAATAGTCGATCTGGCTGTCCTCCGCGCCTCCGCCGCTGAGGGAGCCGCGACGGCCAAAACGGTCGGAGGACAGGAGTTGCAGGCACGTGTTTGGTGGACGCGGCTCGTGCCTTTGAGTCGAGCCTGGAATGCTCCGGCTTGCCGGCGACTTGACCCATGTGCCGAACAATGTCGGTGTGGCGTTCGGGTCGCTGCCGCAGACGAGTTCCAGGCGGGTGAGCACGTAGCTGGCGCTGTATCCCGACTGTTGGGCGATGGCTACGGGGCGAACCTTCTCATGTCCGTGGAAGGATGGCCCCTCCTGCGACATGGACTTCGCGAAATCAATGGTCAGCACGCTGTGCGGCCACACGTCCGAAATGGCGCCGCTCGACGCCTCAGCGAGGGGGACGACCCCGTCGTCCACCTTCCGATCCGCGCCCTCTGGGGCGGGCCGCGACGTCCACAGGCGTGGTTCGGCAACAACTGAGACGACAGGGTCGATCAGTTTCGGGGGATCCGGGCGCTCCCACGCAAAGCGGTGAGCCAAGCAGAGCTCCCAGCTATCGAACCAAACATCGATGGTGATGCAGGCCTTCGCGGACACGGCGAACCGCAGGGGATTGGGCACGCATGCATCCACGTCGGCGTTAACCCCAACGCCAAGCGAAAAGTCGCCGCAACCGAGGCCAGCATACCCTTCGAAGGACGCAGACCCCTCCCATTGCGGAGCGTCCCAGAAAAGCCCCATGGAGGCGTTGAGCGATCCGGAAATTTCCGCCCAGAACCCGGCCGCCTCGTAGCGGCTTCCGAAATGAGCGGAAATGCACGTCCGCATGCCACGTGCATCAAGGCACATCCAGTAACTGGCATCAAGGAGCCATTCGCCACTGGCACGGAGCGCGCGGGCCGATACTCGCTCACTCGGCGGCTCCTTGCCGAGTTCCAGCAAGAATTCAAGCGGTTTGTCAAAGTAAAAGCGCGCGTGCGCGCTTCCACCCACGGAAAACAGATCGTCCTTCCCCCACTGCGCCCGCATATCAAACGCCAGAAGGTTCTCCCCGGAGTGATAGGCCAACAACGCGTCGATGGAGCCGGTCTTGTCGTCCTTGAGCCCCTGGCGTCGTTCGATGAAGTCCGCACGCGCCTGCAGAAAAAGGTCCAGATCCGGCAGCGTGACCAGCAGCATTCCCTTGCAGTGGAACACCGTTCCATCGTCGGCCGTCCCAATGACCGCGCCAAGACCAATGGCGCCGTGGCCAGATCGGGGGGTCCACTTGTTTCGCGCGGTGAGGCCGACCGGCTCCTTCAAAAACAGTTCCAGATACTTCTTGTCGGTCGGAGAACCGTGGTTATCCTCAACGGCGGGAGCCATGTTGTAAGCCAGCAGCCCCGACACGCCGTAAAGCGAGAGCCCGGTCGCGCCGATCGGGATTCCTCCTGGGAAAATCTCGGCATCCGCAGTCAGGAAGAAGTAGTTGAGCCCATCGTCGCGCCCCGCTTCAACGGTGATGTCGAGGCGAACATCGAGCGCATCGAGATTCAAATGCCCTTTTCCGAGGAAGCGTGGAGACGCGCCCTGCTTGTAGGAAATCGTCACACCGGCGTCGAAACTGCCGGGGACACCGAAGGCGACGCCGATGCCGTCGAACCGCACGTCGACGGTCGACGTATCCTGATACCATGTCACCACCAACCCCTCGACCGAGGCGCCGGCCGGAAGGCCGCTGATGATTGAAACGTCGGCGGACAGCGCGAGCTCCAGGGCGCGTTGGGGGCCCGGCGGTCGCGCTAGGCGGAACGAGGTTAGTGTGAGTTTTGCGAAATGCCAATCGGCCACCAACGGCGCGGCGATCGCGATGCCGGAACCCTCGGGCAGGATGATGCCCGACGATGAGCCGATGCCGATCTCGTCGAAGACGAGCGCTGGCCACTTCCCTCCTTGAATGAGTGGCGTGAGCGTCCCGGATAGGAACACGACCCATTCGCCTTTGACTTGCTCGAGGCGGAGCGATTTCACTCCAAGGCGGAACAGGTCCTTTATGGAAACGGTGAACGCAAACGCGGGCTCCGCGCCCTCCGCCGCCTCATCGTCCTTACTCACCGCCATGGCGCCTGCCACGTTGTCGGATTCCGGCTGGCCGTCCGTTTGCTCGTCTGCATCGAAGTCCTGCGGGCGGCGGCCGCTCGACGGCTGCGCGGCTATCGGCAACAGCGCAGCCCGCACGCCGTCTCGCCCAAAGGATACGTCAAGACCAACCCAGGTTTCCTTGCCATCTTCATCGAGCGGCGCCAGATGGACGTCCGCAAGCAGCGACGCCTCCCGGAGGGCTCCTTCCACGAGTTCGATGGTGCAGTCGCGCAGACGAAAGGCGAAACCGAACAGCTTGCCCGTGATGGCGCCCGCCTGGGTTAGGCGGAAGCGGCCGCTGAGGCCACTCGCCCCGATGAGCACGTCTTCGGCCGTGATCTCGACGGCGCCCCCGCCCTCGGTTGCCACCCAATCCTTTGGCAACTGAACCGTCGCCCGCTTCATGGACACCGCGCTTCCGCCGGCTCTGGGATCCTCGACGACCGAGATGCCGGAGGCGGACAGGAGGAGATCAGTGCCGGCGAGATAGGCGGCCGTCAATTTCGCTTCGTGAAATCCGTCGAAGGATATACCCGAGGGGGAAAGCGTCAGCCCCCCCGATATTGTCAACTCCGCCCCCTTCGAGCGGTCGTCGGCACGGGCGAGGACTTCGGGCGCGACGACGAGGCTCGCCGTCAACTTCGTCAATTGCAGCGCCAAGTCCGGCCCCACCGTCAACACGGCGCCGGCGCGTCCCCAGCCGGCCGCCGTGGCTCCGATGCGGATGCTGAAGGCGTCGAACCCAGGCAATTGGACGGCGGGAAGCGCCTGTTCGAAGAACAGATCTGTTTCGATCACCACATTAACGCCATCGGTTCGGCTGAACGCATTGGCAAAGTAAATGGAGGAGACGAGTTTGCCCATCTCCTCACCGCTACCGGCGACATCGATAGAAACGTGTTCGAAAAGGGGGAAGTCCGCGGGATCGACCAAATCAGACAGGGGCTGCAAAGAAAACGTGTCAGACAGGGGCACCAATGCAGCGTCCGCACTCCGTTCTAACACCGCCCCCTCCCTTTCCGAGTTTCCGCTCCATAGTGTCACACCAGGTATCTTGCTCAAACATCGTTTGCATAACTATTTGTTTGTACTACCAGCGTTAGCGCCCGCAACGATTACCTCTTCCGTTCCGGGCTGCTGAAGTGTTTTACGGTAGCTTATGCGCATACCAGGATATGCAATTGCCCGCCGTCCTCGGATGCGACTGGTGGATTGCGAGGCTGTTTCTGGCAAGCTCGGGGTTGAATGCGGCTCGGAATCGGTGAAGTGGGGTGTGCGTCAAGCCACCGTGCAGATTCCGATGAAGCCGGCCGGGTATTCCGATTTGAAGGCGGCCACCGTTCCGAACTGAAGCCGGCCAGCGTTCCGAAGGAAAGCGGCCGGGGTGGCGTATCCCCGCGAGGCGTTTCGGAACGTGTCAACGCGAATGAGACAGCCGGGATTCGAGTTCAAGCTCGGGAAACTTGGGTGATCGGAGGCGCCAGCAAACTGGTTGCCGCGTCCGTCCGCTTGCAGGATGCCGGCGGGCTCAGGTCGCACAAGGCCCTTCCGTCCCGCCCTGTGGGGCGGGTCCCTCGAGAAGAGCCTTGCCCGCCCCCTCGCGCGCCGGCGTGTTGGATGGCAGGCCGGGACGGCGGGATGGCCGATCTCCAGCCGAACACCGGGATGACAGGACTGAGCATCAGCTCGCCTTCGGCTCGGCCGGCGGGTTGAGCCATACGGCAGCTGGCGGTGCCGGCGCTTCAGGCGGCTTGCGGACGAAGCGCTCGGGATGGCGGCGATGCCCCTCATTGAGCACTGCCTGACGCGCGGCGCAGATCGCAGCGGTGTCGCCGTAGTGCACCTGGTGCGGGGTCATCAGCGCCAGCCCGGAATGTCGATGTTCGGTGTTGTACCAGCCGAAGAAGGCGCGGCAAAACGCCTGGGCATCCTGGATCGAGCCGAAGCGGTCTGGAAAGGTGTGATGGTACTTGAGCGTCTTGAACTGCGCCTCGGAGAACGGGTTGTCGTTGGACTGCTGTGGCCGGCTGTGGCTGCGTGTCACACCGAGATCAGCCAGCAGCTCGATCACCGCCTTGGCCTTCATCGCCGCCCCGCGGTCGGCATGCAGCGTCAGCCGGTCGCGGGTGATGCCCTGCTTGCGCACCGTCTGGCGGATCAGCCGCTCGGCCAGTGCCGCGCTTTCCCGGTAGGCCACCGTCCAGCCCACCACGGCGCGGCTGTAGATGTCGAGGATGACGTAGAGGCACAGCCACGTGCCCTTGACCGGGCCCTTCAGCTTGGTAATGTCCCAGCTCCACACCTGGTTGGGGCCGGTGGCGAGCAGCTCCGGCTTGCTGTAGGTCGGGTGCCGGCGCTGCTGGCGGCGCTCGCGCACCTCATCGTTGGCGGCGAGCAGGCGGTACATGGTGCGCACCGAGCACAGGTACTGCCCTTCATCGAGCAGGGTGGCGTAGACCTGGGCCGGGGCGGCATCGACGAAGCGGTCGCCATGCAGCAGGTCAAGCACGTGACGCGCTCACCGCCGCTCAACGCGCGTGGTGGAGGGGGGCGATGGCTGGGTGGACGGGGTGGACCAACCCGGCGCCGCCGGTCGCGATGACGATAGAAGCTGGCGCGCGGCACACCAAGCGCCCGGCAGGCGGTAGAAACATCCACCGCCGAAGCCGCCTGCTCAATGGCGGTCATCATTTGCTCTCGCCGTGGTCCATCGAGGGCAACGGAAGTCCCAGCACGTCGGAAAGTTTTTTTGGAGATCAATGACCGCCTCGGCGCGGGTGAGGCGCTCACGCAGGCGTGCATGCTCCCGCTCCAAGCGCTCCACGTCGCTTTTCAGAGGATTGGCCGGCGGGGTCTTCGGCCCCGGCTTGGCCGGGGCGAGGCCGCGCAACTGCCCACCATCGCGTTGGCGGCGCCAACGGGTGACATTCGAGGAATACAGCCCCTCACGGCGCAGGATGGCGCCAATCTCCTTGGGGCCGGCGCGGTCGATCTCCTCCAGCACGCGCAGCTTGTCGGCGACGCTGAAGGTGCGGCGCTGCGGGCGCTCGCTCACCTCCGGGTCGGGAGTGGACACGGTGGTGGAAACAGGGGGGAGTGTCGGTGTGCTCATCAGGTCCTCAACAGCGCCCTCTACCGATCATTTCAGCAGGCGGCTGTCTCACTCGACGTTGGCACAGAGGGCTTCGGCGGGTGCCATCCCTCAGCGTTGAGGATATCGGCGATCGCAGGGGCCTTCAATTTGGTGGCATGAAGCGTTTGGATGCACGACATCAACTCTCCACAACCACTCAACTGCCGGAGCTCCTTGACCGGCCGGATCAACTGGTGTTCGGTTCGCTCGCTACCGGCCCAGTGGCATTCAACGCGGACCAGTTCAGTCTCGCCCTCGACGGTAACTACGACGCGCTCCAGGATCGTTCGGGCAATCGTCTGCCGGTCGTGCGCCGTCGTCGTTGGGGCGTGCCAGAGTGCCGGAATGTCCGTGGTCAGGCTTCGAATGGCTTCGCGTTCCTCGTCCGTCAGCGGCATCGGCTGGGTTGCCAGGAAGCGTTCATGCTCGGCTTTCAGCATCAGCTCGTCGGACAAAGCCTGCTCCCACTGGCGCTCCAAGCTGCGGGCGACCAAACGGTTCTCCGGCTCAACCGCATCGAACTGACGTCGAGCCCGGTCGGCTTCGTAGCGGGCGCGCTCCAACCGCTGACGCCACTGACGGTGCAGGGCGCCCCGTTCCAACTCGATGTCTTCTGCGAGTTGGAGGCTGGCTTCCACCGCGACTGGTTCCAGCGCCCGGAGGATCAGCATCTCGACCAGAGCGTCCAAGGCTCGTCCGCTGAGGGATTGGCACACTGGAGCCCCATAGTTCATCGCGTCGCGCGAGCAGGCGTAACGCAGATAGCGCCCGCCATCTGGATAGACCGTCGCCATCCGCAAGCCGCACCGGCCACACACGACAAGACCCGCCAGCAACGATGGGCCGCCCCGGCTCACCCCGGCATAGTCAGTTCGGTTCCTGGCCACCTGCGCGCAAATCCCTTCGTGGGTCTCCCAGTCAATGTAGGCGGGCCGATGGTCACGCAGCAGTACCATTCCCTCCTTCTCACCCAGAAACCGACCGGCTCCGGGCAGTTCCGACGTCCGGCGGCCATCGCTCCGCCGCCGACCATAGACGTAGGCGCCCGCGTATGCGGGGTTAGTCAGCATCCCAGTGAGGGTGAAACGGTTCGGACGATGCCATTCGAGTTCCCCCTTGTTTGGGCCGGAATGGGCACGCTGCGGCAAGTCGATGCCGTGGGTCACGCAGTAGGCGAGCACGCCGTTAATGGTTCGCCGCCGCTCGAAGACATCGAAGAGCAATCGGATCGTCGCCTGGACCTGCTCGTCCGGGTCGAACGCTATGTCGCCCGATGGCCGGCGAACGTAGCCGCGTGGCAGGTTGAAGAAGAGCTCCCCTCGCCGCGCCTTGGCCCACCGCCCCGCCTGCAGGCGTCCCTTGAGAACGTGCAATTCCGCTTCGCTCATTGTGCCCTTCAGCCCAAGCAAAAGGCGGTCGTTGTAGGCAGCAGGGTCGCAGACACCATTGGCATCGGCGATCAGCGTATCGAACTGAGCGCAGATCTCCAACAGCTGGTACCAGTCCCGGCAGGAACGCGCCAGGCGTGACACCTCGGCGCCCATCACGATGCCGACACGGCCGAGCCCGACCTCGGCCACCAAGCGCTGGAAGCCCGGCCGTGTCTCGGCCGAGCTGCCCGAACGCCCGAGATCATCGTCAATCACAACAATCCGCTCGGCCGCCCAGCCGAACTGTCGCGCTCGATCAACAAGCCCGTACTGCAAGCGCGTCGACTCCTGATTGTGCCCGACCTGCTGTAAGGTGGACTGGCGGATATAGACGATGGCGAGCCGATCACGGTGGCGCCCTTTGATCTTATCCGTCGGCAGGATGATGGCCATGGACATCCTCCTCACCTGGAGAGGCCGTTGCTGGTTGCTTCGGGTTCAGTCGGCGCCATGCCAACTGCCCCACCAGAACCGCAAGCCGGTGCCGCCGGCTCACCGGCAATCGGCTCCACGTCGGCAGCAAGGGTTCGGCAGGAGGAGTGGTCGTCATCGCTGCGCCTCTGGAGCCAGCATGCCAACGCTAACAAGGCTCTATGGCCGACGCGTGGTGCTGGATTCAACAGTGAACGCTCTTCAGACGTTTCAACGTGAGGAGATGGAAAATCATATCAAGGCGTGGAAGGCCCACCTCGCCGCCGACCGGACCTCCTGCACCAAGGCGACGGCCAACCAGTTCCGCCTGTTCCTGCACGCCGGGGCGTACTGGCTGCTGTGGAGCCTGCGCTCGCTGATGCCGAAACGCTCCCGCTGGCGCACGGTGCAGTTCGATACCTTGCGGCTGCGCTTGGTGAAGATCGCCGCGCGCATCGTGGAGATGAAGACGCAGATCAAGGTGCACCTGCCGACCAGCGCGCCTGATCAGGCGATCATCCACCTCGCCCTCGGCCGCCTGCCACGACTCATCTGCTGAGCACCGGGGCAGCGTGCCCCAGCCGTCACCCGCTTCCGTCCACCACCAACTCCGCCATCGTCACGCCGCCGTCAGCGCGGCGGCCGACGACGCGCGCCTATGCAGCCCCACGTTGAGCATCTCCACGCGGCGACCAGACCGCTCGTTACCCTGGTGAATAAAGGCGGCTAGGAGATCGCCGAGGGCGGGCAGATGGCTTGGCAGCGGAACAGCAGCCACAAACAGAGGTCGAAGATCGAAGGACAGATCGGTCGCAGGAAGCAAGTCCTCGAACGGGCGCTGCGCTTCCAGTAGGATGCGGCGCAGGCCTCCGAGATCGCCATTGGCGGTGGGACCGGGCGATCTCCGGAACTCGTCGCCTCGCTGCGATACGCCGTCAGAATCCTGTCGTCAACGCAATCGCCTTGCCCGTGGTCCAATGGTCAAACCGAGGGTCAGATCACCAAGCTCAAGCTGGTGAAGCGACAGATTTATGGCCGCGGCAAACTCGACATTCACTAGGCGCGTGTCATCGGCCCTGAACGATGAGGTCCGCACTATCAAATCTGCGACAGAGCCGTTTTTCGGAGCCGATTAACACGCAGACATACCAGACCGCTCCTCAGGCGCAACTCCCTTCTTCATCTTTAAGCAGCATCCTGTTCAGCACCGGTAAGAGCGAGCCGGTCACGAACAAGCTCTCAGCGGATAACCTTGGCCGGGTTCTCTTCGTACGGCGGCGCATAGATCACCAGGAGTTCGGCCGGGGTGTCGCCCAAGGCGACCACGACGTGCGCCTCCTCGGCCGGAAAGAAGCAGCAATCGCCCGTCATCAGCTCAGCCTCCTGGCCGCCAACCTTCACGTTGATGCGTCCGGCCAACACGTAGCACACCTGCTCAAGGTCGGGGTGCGCGTGCGGCAGGGCGCCCTCGCCCGGCTCCAGCGTGCCGTGCACCACCTCGACGTGCTGCGATCCGACGATGTCGCGGCCGATCAGGCGGCGGTTGGTGGTCCCGGTGTGGTTGGCAGGGTGATAGCCTTTCACTTCGCCCTTGCGCACAAAAAAGCGCTTCTTCGTCATTGTGTCTCCTCTCCTGGCTGTTGTTCGGTGTCCCAGTGGAAGGCGGCGAACCGTTCGAGCGGCTCGCGCGGGGTCTGCAGGCCGTTTTCCACGGCCGTCTCGTCCGCGTGACCGAGGGCGATGCCGCAGACGACGACGTCGCCCTCCGGGATCGCCAGGTGCTGCCGGATGATCCTGTGATGCTTGGCGAAGGATTGTTGCGGACAGGTGTCTAGTCCGAAGCCGCGCGCGGCCAGCAGGATCGACTGCACGAACATGCCCAGATCGAACCAGCTGCCGATCTCGAGGTCACGGTCGATGGTGACGATCAGGCCGACCGGAGCGTCGAAGAAGGTGAAGTTGCGGGCGTATTGCCGGTCCATCCGCTCCTTGTCGCCCTTGGCGATACCCAGCAGCGAATAGAGGCTAAGCCCAACGGAGCGGCGGCGCGCCAGATACGGCTCGCGCCAGCTGCGCGGGTAATAATGGAATTCCTCGTCGGCGGCGGCGCCGGTGAAATGCGCGTCGAGCAGGTCGCGGCACAGCGCGTCGCGCGCCTGCCCGGCCACCACATGCGCCTTCCAAGGCTGGATGTTCGAACCGCTGGGCGCACGGGCCGCCAGACGCAGGATATCCTCCACCGTCGCGCGGGGCACGGGGGTCGGCGTGAAGGCGCGGATGCTGCGGCGGGTCCGCAACGCTTCGGACACCGAGGGCCGGGATGCGCCGGAATCCGGCGGTATGGTCATGGGAACGCTCGCACAGTTGCGGTAGGGCGCGGCCGGCTGACCGCGCCTTCACTCTGGCGGCGCCACGATTCTGGTCAATCGAGTTTTCCGCGGCGATCGTTGAGTTGAATGCAACGATCCGTCATTGTGTCTTCAGCCATTGGCGAAAGACCTCGAGTTCCCGCTTGCGCTCCCGGCCGATGGGAAAGACGAAGTAATAGGTAAAGTCCGCCATGTCGAGTTCGAAGCCGAAGGGTTGGCACAGCCGGCCCTGCGCCAGATCCTCCTCGACCAATGCCTTTTGCGCGATGGCGACGCCGTGCCCTTCCATGGCTGCTTGGTAGGACATGGCGGAACTCTCGTACTTGATGCCGGTGTAGGCGCTGACGCCCTCGACCCCGGCCGCGTCCAGCCATTTCGCCCAATCGTCAGGTCGGGCCAGGGAGTGCAGCAGCAGGACGTTGCCAAGCTCGGCCGGCTGTCTCAGTGCGCGTTTCTCCACCAGGCGCGGGCTGCACACGGGCACCAGAAGGTTCCGGAACAGGCGATCCGCCTGCAACCCCTGCCAACTGCCGGAGCCGAGCCGCACGGCGGCGTCGACGTCCTCGCGCTCGAAGTCCACGGCGTCGAGCGATGCCGACAGTCGGACGTCAATGTCCGGGTACAGGCCATGAAAGCTGGCCAACCGCGGGATCAGCCAACGCATGGCGAAGGTGGTGTAGGCGCGCAACTTCAGCGTCCGCCGCCCCTTGTCCTCCACCAGATGGGTGGTCGCGTTACGTAGCCCGGCAAGGTGGCGGCTCACCTCCGCGAAATAGCGCTCGCCCACTGGCGTCAGGGCGACAGCGCGGTGGCCGCGGGAGAACAGTTCGATGCCGAGAAAATCTTCCAGCACCTTCACCTGCCGGCTGACCGCACCGGCCGTTACGAACAATTCGGCAGCGGCCTTGCGGATGCTCATAAGCCGTGCGGCGGCTTCGAAGGCGCGTACGGCATTCAGGGGAGGGAGGCGATCCATGCAACGACACTAGTAGACCGTTGACTTGAAGTCAACGATTGACATCGAAATAATCGGTTGAGCGTATTGATCGTGAGCGATACCTGTCATGTGTCTGGACAGCGACGTTGGTCTCACGTCCGAAAAAAAACACTGAAAGGAGCCGGAATCGGCTCGCAGGGGGAAAGATGGCAGGTGTGCAAGGCAATCATGCTGCGCCAAACCCAGCATCGTACACGATGAATGACACAGGCCAAGTGGCCTTGATTGCATCGAGAAGTAAGATATCCGGGAAATATTACTTCCCTGTCCTGCCCGAGAGCATTCCCGTTTCACGGGATTGCGAGGTGGTCACGCTATCGCCGGAAGCGTCGCTCTACAGCTTCACCGTCGTTCATCCCAGCCCCAAGACCGGGCAGCCGCCGTTCACGCTGGCTTATGCGGATTTCCCCGAACAGGTCCGGGTGCTGGGGCGGCTCAAGCTGCCGGAGGGCGCGTGCCCAATGATCGGTGCCCGTCTGCGCGTCGAACTCGACGCCACGGCCGGCGG
Organism: Azospirillum oryzae; assembly: GCF_008364795.1. Lineage (GTDB taxonomy): Bacteria > Pseudomonadota > Alphaproteobacteria > Azospirillales > Azospirillaceae > Azospirillum > Azospirillum oryzae. The sequence continues at coordinate 312,029 of NZ_VTTM01000005.1, forward strand.
CGAGCAGACCTACGTCTTCGTTCCTGTGCAGTGAGGCCGCGATGACCCGTGACATCTATATTTCCGGCGCGGCCATGACCAAGTTCGGCCGCCACGACGCTGTCCCGATGCCGAGCTTGGCGCAGGAGGCGATCCTCGGCGCGCTGGCGGACGCCGGGCTGGGTCTCGACGATCCGCAGGCCTTCTACTGCGCCAACGTCTATGGCGGTATGATCCTCGGTCAGACATTGGTGCGCGACCTCGGCCTGTCCGGCATGCCAATGTACAACGTCGAGAACGCCTGCGCCAGCGGCGCCACCGGCATTCATCTCGCCCGCCACGCGCTGCTGGCCGGCATCTACGACACCGTCGTGGTGTTCGGCGTCGAAAAGCTGACCCAGCTTGGTGGTGGCTCCATCCCACTCCAGCGCAACGACTACAAGACCGACCTCTACGCGGCGCAGGGCATGACGCTGCCGGCGATCTACGCCATGCGCGCCACCCGCTACCTGCACGAGACCGGCCATGCGCCAGAGGTGCTGGGCCAAGTGGCGGTGAAGAACCGCCGACACGGCGCCCTCAACCCGCTCTCGCAGGCCCGCAACGAGGTCTCGCTGGAAGAGGTGATGAACTCGCGCAAAGTGTACGACCCGCTGACCCTACTGCAATGCTGCCCGTCCACCGTGGATGGCGCCGCCGCGGTGGTGCTCACCACCAAGCGTCCCTCCGCTGGGAGTTCCGCCACAAGGCGTCCCGACGTGCGCGTCCGCGCCTCCGTGGTGCAGTCGGGCAAACGGGAAGAGGGGCTGGAGGACATCCTCGACGCCGAAATCACCGCCCGCGCCGCCCATCTCGCCTTCGAACAGGCCGGGCTTGGGCCGGACGACCTCGGCGTCATCGAGCTGCATGACGCCTTCACCATCGCCGAGTTGCTCTATTACGAGGCTTTCGGTCTGTGCGGGCGCGGCGAAGGGCCCCGGCTGCTCGCCGACGGCGTCACCGCTCTGGGCGGCCGGGTGCCGGTCAACCCGAGCGGCGGACTGATCGCCAAGGGACACCCGCTGGGCGCCACTGGCGTGGCGCAGATGGTCGAGGTGGTCTGGCAGCTCCAGGGCCGCGCCGAAGGGCGCCAGATCGAAGGCGCCAAGGTCGGCCTGACGCAGTGCACGGGCGGCGGCATCGCCGGCGTCGATCACGCCGCGTCCGCGGTGCACATCCTCACCGTCTGACGAATCCTATCCGGGAGAAGACATCATGCAGAACGAGGTGGCCGTCGTCACCGGCGGCGCCCGCGGCATCGGCTACGGCATCGCCGGCATACTGGTGCGGGCCGGTTACGCCGTCGTGCTGTTCGACATCGATCCGCAGGCTCTCGGCGAAGCCGTGGAGAGCCTGTCCGGTGACGGGGCTGTGGTGCGCGGCTACCGCGTCGACGTGACCCGCCGCGAAAGCGTCGACGAGGCGGTCGGCGCCGTGTTGACCGAGTTCGGCCGCATCGACGTGCTGGTCAACAACGCCGGCATGGCGCGCGACAAGCGCTTCGTGAAGATGCAGGAGGAGGACTGGGACGGCGTCATCGCTGTGAACCTCAAGTCGCAGTACCTGTGCTGCCGCGCCGTGGTGCCCGGCATGGTCGAGCGCCGCTACGGGCGCATCGTCAACATCTCGTCCCGCGCGTGGCTGGGCGGCTTCGGGCAGGCCAATTACTCGGCGGCCAAGGGCGGCGTGGTCAGTCTGACGCGCAGCCTGGCCATCGAGCTGGCCAAGGACGGGGTCACCGTGAACGCCATTGCGCCGGGTATCGTCGACACGCCGCTGTTCCAGACCTACACGCCCGAGGTTCGCGAGAAGCTGGGCAAGACGGTGCCGGTGGGCCGAGTCGGCACGCCGGAAGATGTGGCGCAGGCGGTGCTGTTCTTCGCCGCCCGCAGCTCGTCCTACGTCACCGGCCAGACGCTCTACGTCTGCGGCGGCCGGTCCCTGTCCAGCCCCAGCGTCTGAGCGCCGCCATGAGCACCGTGCACATCGCAATCACCGAGCACGTCGCCGAGATCACGCTGAACCGGCCGGACGCGCTGAACGCGCTGCGCATCGAGGACCTCGAAGCGCTCCAGTCCTGCCTGATCGAGGCGCGCGACAATCCGGATGTCCGCGTCGTGCTGTTGACCGGTACCGGCAACCGCGCCTTCTGCGTCGGCGCGGATCTCAAGGCGACGCTGCCGCCGCCGGCGAGCTTCGCCGAAGCTTATCTGCTTTCCACCGACGTCTCGGCGCACAACGGGCTGTATCCCCGCCTGATGGACCTGTCGCGGCTCAAGCTGTGGAAGCCCATCATCGCGGCGGTGAACGGCCATTGCCTGGGCGGTGGGCTGGAGATCGCCCTGCAGTGCGACCTGCGCGTCGCCTCCGGCACGGCGAGCTTCGGCCTGCCCGAGGTGGTGGTCGGCAGCATCCCGGCGGTGGGCGGCATCCAGCATCTGCTGCGCGGCATTCCCAGCGCCATCGCCATGCGGATGCTGATGACCGGCGAGCGCATCGGCGCCGAGGAGGCGCAGCGCATCGGCCTTGTCAGCGACATCCACGCGCCCGACGATCTGATGACGAATGCCCGCGCGCTGGCCAACCGCATCGCGCGCAACGCGCCGCTGGCCGTGCAGATGGTGAAGAAACTGGCCGTGGACAGCGCCAACCTGCCGATGCGCGAGGCCGTGTCGCTGAGCGAAATCGGCTGGGGCGTCCTGCGGGACACCGAGGACCGGATCGAGGGCCGGAAGGCCTTCGCCGAGAAGCGCAGTCCGGTCTACCGCGGCCGGTGAGCAACGGCGGCGCCGGATGCCGCCGCGCCGGTGCCGCGTCAAAAAATAAGGCTCCGAGGGAGGGCGCCATCATGGGCCGCATTCTGGCCGTATCGAGGCAAGTGGAGCGGATCGCGACATGGGGCGGATGCATCAGCCTCATGTTGCTCATGCTCATCGTCACCGCCGATGTCGGCTTCAGGTATTTCCTGAACCAGCCGTTCTCCTGGTCGCACGACGTCATCACCCTTTACATCACGCCGGCGCTGTTTTTCCTGACGTTGTCGGATGCGCACCGGGTCGGCGCGCAGGTCAATGTCGACGTGCTGCAGCGCGCCCTGCCGGTGCCGGTTCGCCGGATCACCGACGCGCTGTGCAATCTGGCCGCCATCGTGGTGTTCGCGCTGATCGCCTATGGCGGGGCGCGGCGGGCGCTGGATGCCTGGGAGAACGGCGACGCGATTGCCGGCCATATCGCCTGGCTCACCTGGCCGTCGGCCGCCCTGGTCCCGATCGGTGCCGGCATGCTGGTCCTGCGCCTCGCCTCGTCGCTCGTCGCCAACCTTGTCGGTTCCGACGAAGCCTATGCGCGCTCCCATGAGGATCTGCACGCCGAAGGAGCCTTCGAATGACCGTCGCCATGATCATGCTCGCGCTGTTCGCTCTGCTGGCCTTCGGCGCCCCGGTCGGCTTCGCCATGCTGATTTCGGGAACCGTTGGCCTGCTGCAGATCGGCAGCCTGGAGGGGGTGCTCGGCATCCTCGAAACCACGCCGCTGACCGTCGCCGGCGCCTACGAGTTCATCACCATCCCGCTGTTCCTGCTGATGGCGGAGTTCATCCTGCTGAGCGGCATGGCCGACGACCTGTTCCGCGCCACAGCCGCCTGGGTCGGCAGGGTGCGCGGCGGGCTGGGCATGGCGACCGCGCTGGCCGGCGCCGGCTTCGGCGCGGTGTGCGGCACCAGCACCGCCTCGGCGGCGACGCTGTCGGCCACCAGCCTGCCGGCGATGATCAAGCAGGGATACGAGCCGAGCCTGGCGGCCGGCGTGGTGTCGATCTCCGGCACGCTGGCGATGCTGATCCCGCCCAGCGTGGCGATGGTGGTGTACGGCCTGCTGGCCAACGTCAACATCGGCCAGCTCCTGATCGCCGGCCTGCTGCCGGGCATCCTGGTGACGCTGACCATCATGGTGACCGTCTATGTCCTGGCCTGGCACCGCCCCGAGGACGCGCCGTCCGCCGAGCCGGTGACATGGCGCGAGAAGATCGCGCTGCTGCGCGTCGTCGGCCCGATGCTGATGCTGTTCGGCGCGGTGACCGGCATCATCTACACCGGCATCGCCACCCCGACCGAGGCGGCGGCGGTGGGGGCGTTCGGCGCCTTCCTGCTGCTGTGGCGCAGCGGCCGGATGACCGGCGCCAATGTCCGCCGCGCCCTGCTGCGGGCGGCCCATGGCAGCTCGATGGTCATGGTGATCCTGCTGGGCGCCAGCGTGTTCGGCTATTTCTTCGCGCTGACGCAGGTCACCCAGGATCTGGTCGCCTGGGTCGCCACGCTGGATGTGTCGCGCTGGGTCATCCTGGGCATGGTGCTGCTGGGCTACATCGTGCTGGGATCCTTCATGGACCAGATCGCGATCCTGGTGCTCACCGTGCCGGTGGTGGTGCCGCTGATGCAGTCGCTGGGCTTCGACCTCGTGTGGTTCGGCGTCGTCAAGATCGTCACGGCGGAAATCGGCATGATCACCCCGCCCATCGGCCTGAACTGCTACGTCGTCGCCCGCTATTCCGGCCGGCCGGTCAGCGAGGTGTTCCGGGGAACGCTGCCGCACTTCCTGGCGCACATCGTCGCCATCCTGATCCTGGTGGCCTTCCCGCAGATCGCGCTGTGGCTGCCCGGCCAGATGCGCTGATCCGCTCGCATCGGCCGCTCATTTCTGCCTTTCCCGCCGCCGTTCAAGAAAACTCCAAGGGAGGACCCGTCATGAAACGCATCGTTCTGTCGTCCGTCGCCGCCGTCGCGCTCGCCGGCTGGACCTTCGGCGCCCAGGCGCAGAGCAAGGTCACGCTGCGCGTGGCCGACTCGCTGCCGGCTGGGCACATCATCTCCGAGACCTCGACCAAGCCGTGGATCGAGCTGGTGAAGACGCTCTCGAAGGACCGCATCGAGATCCAGTATTACCCGGCCGAGCAGGTCGGCAAGGCCAAGGACCTTCTGCAGCTCACCCAGGCCGGCATGATCGATGTGGGCTATGTCGGGCCGTCCTATGTTTCCGAGAAGATGCCGCTGTCGGCGGTGGCCGAACTGCCGGGGTCCTTCTCCAGCACCTGCCAGGTGATGTCGGCCTATTGGGACCTCGCCAGCCGCGAGGGCGGATATCTCTACGAGCATGAATTCAAGCCGAACAAGATCCGGCCGCTCTTCATCGCGGCGCTGCCGCCCTATCAGGTCGTCCTCGGCGGCTCTGCGACGGTGAACAGCATGGCCGACCTCGCCGGCAAGAAGCTGCGCGCCAGCGGCGGCGCCCAGGATCTGACGCTGCGCAAGCTCGACATGGTGTCGGTGCGCATGGCACCGCCGGAGATCTACGAGGCGATGTCGCGCGGCACCATCGACGGCACGCTGCTCTCCTTCGTCAGTGTCGAATCCTACAAGCTCACCGACATCACCAAGAGCGCAACAACCGGCCAGAATTTCGGCACCGTGGTCGTCACCTATTCGATCGGCGACCAGAAGTGGCGCGGCCTGCCGAAGGACGTCCAGGATATCCTGAAGACCGCGGGCGACCAGATCACCCGCCACGCCTGCCAGAACTTCGACACGCAGGAGAAGGCGGCCACCGAGCGGCTGAAGGAGAAGGGCGTGAAGTTCATCACCTTCACCAAGGCCGAGCAGGACAAGATCGACGCCGCAACGGGCGAGGTCGCCCTCGACTGGGCGAAGTCTCTGGACCAGCGCGGCAAGCCGGGCTCCGAAACGCTGAAGGCGTTCCGCGCGGCGCTGGCGAAAGACGGACAGACCAAGAGCAACTGACCGGCCGAGCCGGCACCATGCGGGACAGTTGGAGACGCATCATGGCAGCGCCTTTGCAGGGCATCCGCATCGTCGACATGACGACGGTGATGATGGGACCCTACGCGACGCAGATCCTGGGAGATTTCGGGGCCGACATCGTCAAGGTCGAATCCCCGGCCGGCGATAGCATGCGGGCGGTCGGGCCGTCCCGCAATCCGGGCATGGGGGCCTTGTACCTCCATGCCAACCGGAACAAGCGCAGCGCGGTCATCGACCTGAAGGCCCCCGAGGGCCGATCGATCCTGCTGAAACTGCTTGAAGACGCCGACGTGTTCGTCTTCAACGCCCGGCCGCAGGCCATGAAGCGGCTGGGCCTCGGCTACGAGGAGGTTGCGGCGGTGAATCCCGGCATCATCTATGCCGGGGCGCACGGATTCGGATCGGACGGCCCCTATGCCGGGCGCCCGGCCTATGACGACCTGATCCAGGGGCTGGGTGCCGTCCCTTCGCTTGCCATGCAGGCCGCCGGAGGCGGACACCCGCAATATGCGCCGGTGGTGCTGGCCGACCGCGTCGTCGGCCTCAACCTGGCGAACGTCATCCTGGCGGCGCTGATGCACCGCACCCGCACCGGCGAGGGGCAGTGCGTCGAGGTGCCGATGTTCGAAAGCATCGTCCAGTTCGTGCTGGGCGACCATATGGGCGGCCGCAGCTTCGATCCGCCACTGGGCGGCATGGGGTACGGCCGGCTGCTGGCGCAGCACCGGCGGCCTTACGAGACCCGCGACGGCCACGTCTGCGTGGTCGTCTACACCGACCGCCACTGGCGGGCATTCTTCGGGCTGATCGGCAAGGCCGATGCCTTCGATCGCGACCCGCGGCTGCGCGACATTTCCGCCCGCACCCGCCACATTGCGGAACTCTACAGCATGGTGGCGGATGAGCTGAAGACCCGCAGCACGGCCGACTGGCTGGATGCCCTGGCCCGGGCGGACATCCCGGCGATGCCGCTGCACACGCCGGAAAGCCTGCTGGAGGATCCGCACCTGAAGGCGGTGGATTTCTTCCAGACAGTCGAGCACCCGACGGAGGGGCGCCTGCTGGAGATGCGCATGCCGTCCCGCTGGTCCACAGCCCGGCGCGACCACAACACGCCGGCGCCGCGGCTGGGTGAGCACACCGACGAGATCCTGCGTTCGGCCGGCTTTTCCGAGGCCGAGATCGATAGATGGCTGCGCGACGGCACCATCGCCGCTCCTACCGACAGCGTGTCGGCGGAGGGATCGGCGGACGCCGCATGAGCCTCGACCTCAGCAACAATGCGTTCCTCACGATGATCGGGCTGTCGCTGGTGCGGTGGCAGCCGGGCGAGGCGGAATTCATGCTGGAGGTCGAGCCGCGTCACATGAACCGGCAGGGCAGCCTGCAGGGCGGTGTGGTGGCAACACTGCTGGACGCCGCCTGCGGCTATTCCGGCCTCTACACCGAGGTGCATGGCGGCGAGCGTCACGGCGTCACGCTGTCGCTCACCATCAACTATGTGGCGCGGGTCTGCCAGGGCCGCATCCATGCCGTCGGGCGGACGACAGGCGGCGGCCGGAGCATCTATTTCGCCAGCGGCGAGATTCGCGACGGACAGGGCGCCATCGTGGCGACCGCGCAGGGCAGCTTCAAACGCCGGATCGGCAAGGGAGGCGGGTAGTGGCTCCGCAATCGGCCTGGATGCAGATCCGTGACGGCATTGGCGACGGCTTTCCCCTGGCCGTCTCCTACTTCATCCTGGCCTGGAGCCTGGGGCATTATGGGGTCACCACCCTGGGCTTCACGCCGGGCTACGTGTCGCTGCAATCGGTGCTCATGTTCTCCGCCCAGGCGCAGCTGGCCGCGCTGAAGACGCTGAGCGGTGGCGGCAGCATGGTGCTGGCCATCCTCCTGGCGCTGTTCATCAACGCCCGCTTCATGCTGATGGCAGCGTCGCTCGCCCCGCATTTCCGCGGCCGTCCGCTGATGGTGCTCGCAGTGCTGAGCCACGTGGTCGGAAACGGGCCGTTCGCCACTGCGGTACGGCGCTTCTCCGTGACCGGCGGGCAGCCGCTGTTCTTCGGAGTTACCGGCTTCGTGGGCTATGCCGGTTACTGTCTTGGTGCCGGCGCCGGGGCGTTCCTCGGCACGGCGCTGCCGGCCGGGATCGAGAAGGCGGCCAGCTTCGCGCTCCCGGCCTTCCTGATCACGATGGTCGTCACCGGAATCCGGGTCGGCGGGCGCTCAATGGCCGGGCTTGCTGCAACGACGGCTGCCGTGACCATGGCAGTCGCCGTTGCAGCCGGTGCCGACATCGCCCTTCTTCTCGGCCCGATGATTGCTGCAACCTGGATTGTCTGGAGGGGTCGTGGACGCTCTTGATCCCTTGATGCTTGCCCTGGGGTTTATGGCATTGGGCACCTTTCTGCTGCGGGCCGTACCGCTCGCGCTGGTCTCGCGACTGACCCTCGCCCCGTCCGTGGATTTCTGGCTGCGCTGCGCGGCGGAGGCTGTGCTGAGCGCCTTTATCACATTGCTGCTCTTCTGGGACGACAATGCGCGCATGCCGGTACTTCATCTCGATCATTCTCTGGCCGGCGTGGCGGTGGTCCTGGTCCATCTGTGGCGCGGGAGCGTCCTGTTGTCCGTCCTGACCGGTACTCTAGCCTACGGGCTGGTCGCTGCGGCGCTGCCTGCGTGACGGCGCCGCGCCGCCGGACCGAAGCGGCGCTGCCGCCCTCCGGGATGGGGTAACGCCATAAAAGGAGCGTTGACTTTGATAGGCGAGACCGGTGGCAAACCTGGAGAGCATGCAGAGTGTGGGGTACTCAAACAGCTTTTCTGGTGACCGGGGCCGAGGAGGCGTTGGTGGCCATAGCTGGGTACCACACCGTGGAGGTGTCGCGTAGGGTGCCATCGAGAGTCCGGGTGCGGATTTGCACCAGCCGATGGGCACCGAGCTTCGTCCATTGCACCGGTGCCACCAGCATCACGCAAAGTGCGGGAGAACCAAACTACATTCGGCCTTTACATCCACCTCGTGGCCACTGTCTTGGTAACGTGGTGAATGTCAACAGGCCCTAATGCAGTGCCCGGCCCGTTCCCGCCAGGAGGACGAGGGGGCCATCGGCCGTCGCCGCACGGTCACACCATGTCCGCCACCGCGTCGGCAATGGCAAGACACGCGGTCAGCCCTGGCGACTCGATGCCGAACAGATTGACCAAACCCGGAACTCCGTGACGCTCCGGTCCCTGAAGCAGGAAATCGGCCTGGGGTTGACCCCGGCCGCTCAACTTTGGCCGCACCCCGGAATAGGCCGGTACCAAGGCACCGTCGGGCAGAGCGGGCCAATAGGCACGCACCGAGTTGTAGAAGGCATCAGCCCGCTTTGCGTCCACGATGTAGTCGATAGCTGCGTCCGGATGGTCAAGCCATTGGACATCGGGACCGAAACGCGCCTGACCGGCAAGGTCCAACGTCAGATGGACACCCAGGCCACCATCCTCCGGTACCGGATAGATGAGATGGGAAAAGGGGGAACGGCCCTGTCCCAGCGCGTAGTAGTTGCCCTTGGCCAGCACGCGTGGCGGCACCTGCGCGGTTGGAAACCCTTCCAATCCGCACGCGACGGCCCAGGCGCCGAGACCGGCGGCGTTGACCAGCACACCGCACGCCAGCCGCATCGGCTCGGCCCCGCCAACCTCCAGTATGAAACCGTCCGTCTCGCAGTGTGCCCGCTCCAGCGGGCTGGACAAGGCCAGCATGGCGCCGGCGCCCTCCGCGTCGCCCTGAAGGGCCAGCATCAGCCCGTGACTGTCGATGATTCCCGTCGATGGGGAGAGCAGCGCACCGACACAGCGCAGGTTCGGCTCCAGCGCCCGCGCTTGCGCCGCGTCGAGCGGACGCAGATCCTCAACGCCGTTGGCGGCGGCTTGGCGTCCGATTGCGTCCAGCTTGGCCAACTGATCGTCCCCAGTGGCGACGATCAACTTGCCGAGGCGGCGGTGCGCCACCCCATGGTCCCGGCAATAGGCATAGAGCGCCTCCCGCCCCGCCACGCACAGCCGCGCGCGGTCGCTGCCGCTGGGGTAGTAGATGCCGGCGTGAATGACCTCGGAATTCCGGGAACTGATGCCGGTACCGATCGCTCCGGCCGCCTCGACGATCACCACCTCCCGGCCCGCGCGTGCCAAGCGCCGCGCGACCGCCAGCCCCACCACCCCGGCGCCCACCACCACACACTCCACCCGTTCCATATCCAAAGCCTCTCCCTGACCGATTGTTCCGATGCGCGCCGACTGAGCGGCTTACACAGCCCGGATGCCCCGCACGAATTCCGTCACTGACCGACGCAATGCGTCGGCCTGCACGCCCAAATCCTCCGTGCCACGCAGAACCTCGACTGCCGACCGTTCGGCCTCGTGGGAGATCCGCTTCACGCTGGCGGTGCTGCCGGATATCTCCTGGGTGCCGTGGGCGGCCTGCTGCACGTTGCGCGATATCTCGCCGGTGGCTGCCGTCTGCTCTTCGACCGCGACCGCGATGGCGGCGGCGATGCGGCTGACCTCCGTCACGGTCGCGGCGATGCCCTGGATCGCCTCGACCGCACCGCGTGTCTCCTTCTGAATCGCCTGGATCTGGAGGGCGATGTCCTCGGTCGCCGTGGCGGTCTGGGATGCGAGACTCTTGACTTCGCTGGCCACGACGGCGAATCCCTTGCCGGCATCGCCGGCGCGGGCGGCTTCGATGGTGGCGTTGAGCGCCAGCAGGTTGGTCTGGCTGGCGATGCTCTGAATGAGCTCGACCACGCCGCCGATCCGCTCGGCGGTGGAGGCCAGCCCTTCCACACGCTGATTGGTGCGTTGCGCGGTCTCGGCGGCGGCGCGGCTGATGCGCGACGATTCGGCCACCTGTCCGGCGATCTCATTGATCGAGCTCGACAGTTGCTCCGAGGCAATGGCGACGGTGTGCATGTTGCTGGACGCCTGTCCGATGGCGATCGCCACCGCCGCGGTTTCCCGCATCGTGCTTTCGGCGCTTTCGGTCAAGCTGTTGGCGCGGCCGTGCAGGGCGCGGGCCGCCAGATCGATCGTATCCACCACCCCGCCAACCGTACTGTCGAACCGGTCGGCCAGATCCTGCATGATCGCGCGCCTCTCGGCCTCCGCCTTTTGCGTCAGGCGCGCCTGATCGGCGTTCAGCCGTTCCATCGCGATCGCGTTGTCGCGGAAGACTTCCACCGCGTCGGCCACATCCTTCAGTTCGTCGGAGCGGTCGCGACCAGGAATCGTCACTGCGGTGTCACCCCCGGCCAGACGGCGCATGACCGTCACGATCCGCAACAGCGGCAGCGCGATGCCTCGGCCGATCAGGAAGGACAGGCCCCCTCCCAGCGCCAACGCGGCCAGCACCCCGCCACCAAGCAGCCAGTTGGCCCGGCCATGCTCGTTACCGATCCGCGTCAGTTCCGCATCGCGAACATCGCGCGCCGCCGCGAGAGCGGACGCGGCGCCCTCCTCGAAGCGCCGGGCCAACTCGGCCTGCGCGATTCCAGCCTCCACGAGTGTCGCCAGACTTTCCTTGTAGACGGAGATGCGGCCACGCAGATCCTGCACCGAGGCGCGCGCGCCGGCGTCGCTCGCCCAGAACAGCAGGCTGTCCGCTGCCCGCATCATGGTGTCCGCGCCAGCTTCCAGCGCGGTTACCACCGTTTGATCCGCGCCCCCGACCAGCGCGGCCTCCGCCGTCTCGGCACGGGCCGCTTCGGCGATGGCGGTGAGAGCGGCGGCCTTCAGTTCGAAGGCGCGACCAAGACCGGACGCAGCCTCGTCGAACCGGCCAACAATCGCGGTCCGCTCGTTGATGCCGCCCATGATCAGAGCATCGACGGCGCTCTTGATCGGCACCCACAACGGCGCCAGAGACCCGCGAAGTCCCGCCGGGTCGGCGAAGGCATTCCGATAGGCCGCCAGCGCATCCGCCAGCACAGCCGTATCGGTCAAGCGGCCGGCAAGGCTTTTGGCGACCTGCTCGATCCGCGTCAACGCTTGCCCCACCGAATCGCGTCCGGCGGCGTCGCCGGCCACCTGCGCGGTTTCGGCGACCTTCAGCTCCAGCACGAAGCGTCCGAGGAAATCGAGAAGCTGAAGATCCCCGTCGACCTTCTTCTGCTGCTCGCGCGCCTCCTCCATCACGGCCTGCGCGGCCTTCATGCGCTGGTCCTGCTGCGGCACCATCGCCACCGCCGTCGTCTGCAACAGAGCGACCGTGGCGCGCCGTTCGCCGGCCAGACGCTGCTTGGCGAGCTCCCGCTCGGCATAACGGCGCAGGTTGCCGTCAAAGTCGTCGACGGACGTCCGCATGCGAGCCACCATGTCCGCGTCCACGCCCGGCACGGCCGCCAGATCGGCGATCATTTCCTGGACCCGGCGTACCGCGAGCGCAGCGGAGGGATCGTCGGAACGCGCGCCTCCGTAGAGGAAGCGGTTGCTGGCGAGCACCATCTCGTCGATGCCGGCCGTGACCGCCTGAGCTCGCAAGGCGGTGTCGACGCGCTGGCCGAACCGGCCGAGCGTGTGCCAGCCGATCGCGGCGATCACCACCACCAGCGCCAGAATCAGGAAAAATCCCCCGAAGATCCGGGTCCGTATCGTCATTCCATCCTCCCTGTCCAGGGCACTTGGGCGGCCCCTGTCGTTCTTGCCTCGTCATGCCGACGGAGCCGAAAGCGCGGCTTCCGCCCTTGGAAAAAAGGGCCGGGCACCACAGGGGCGCCCGGCCCAGGCTGCGCATCCGACCATGGATGCACGGGAGCTTCGGACGCGCTTTCGGGCGGTGATCAATCCCGCGGCGAAACGGCGGATGGCGCGGCGACGATGTTGCGCGGCACCCCACCGGCAAACCCTTCGATGTTCTCGATCAATTGGTCGGCGAGCGCCTGCATGGATTGCCGTCCGGCCCAGGCTACGTGCGGCGTGAGAATGACGTTCGGCAGACCAGCCAGCGCCATCAGCGGATGATCGGCCGGCGGCGGTTCGGAAGAGCAGACGTCGATACCGGCTCCAGCAACGATTCCGGCCCGCAACGCCCGAGCCAGCGCCGCCTCGTCGATCAGGCCACCGCGGGCGGTGTTCACGATGATCGGCCGCCGCGCCATCAGGCCGAATTCGCGATCCGACAGCAGGTTCCGCGTCGCGGGCGTCAGCGGGCAATGCAGCGTGACGACGTCGCTGACGGCCAGCAGCCTGTCGAACGGCGTGTAGAGCGGTCCCATCCCGGTGCTTCCCTTGTGGGCCGCGAACAGGACGCGCATGCCGAAGGCGCGGCCGATGGCCGCCACCGATTGCCCGATCGCCCCCTCGCCAACGATGCCGAGCGTCTGGCCGTGCAGGTCGGCGATGGGATGGGTGAAGAAGCAGAACTGACCCGATTCCTGCCATTTGCCGGCGCGGACATCCTCGCGATAGCCGACGATCCCGCGCCGCAGGGCGAGGATCAGCGCAAAGCTGTGCTCCGGGACCGTGTGCACGGCGTAGTCGCGGATGTTCGAGACCGTGATGCCACGTTCCATGCAGGCGTCGGTATCGATGATGTCGGTGCCGGTCGCCGCAACCGCGATCAGGCGCAGATCCGGCAGTTGCATCAGCGCGTCGCGGCAGAGCGGGACCTTGTTGACGATGGCGATGGTGGCGCCGCGCAGCCGTTCCACCACCTGATCGGCGCCGGTCCGGTCGAACGCCGTCCAGCGATGCGCGAAGGCCGGCCGTCGGAGATCGATGTCCGGTGCCAGGGTGGCGCGGTCGAGAAAGACGATGCTGTGCAAGGGATTTCCCCCGGAATTGGGATCACGGCGTTGGGATGGCGGGTCGGGATCAGGCAGGAAGACGGGACCGCAGCAGGTCCGCGCCCTTTTCGGCGATCATGATGGTGGTGGCGTTGGTGTTGGTCGACGTGATGGTCGGCATGATCGAGGCGTCGATGACGCGCAGCCTCTCCACGCCATGCACGCGTAGCGACGGGTCGACGACGGCCCCGGCGTCGGTTCCCATCCGGCAGGTCCCGACCGCGTGGTAGACGGTCGATCCGTTGCGGCGCGCGTAGTCCAGCAGTTCGTCGTCGGACTCCACCGCCGGACCGGGGACCATCTCCGCCTCGCGGTAGCCGGCCAGTGCCTGGGCCCGGCAGAGCCGCCGCCCGAAGCGCAGACCGGCCACGGTGGCACGCTGGTCCGCCGGGTCGCTGAGGTAGCGCGGCCGGATCGCCGGTGCCTCGCGCGGGTCGCGGGACCGGATGGCGACGCTGCCCCGGCTGCGCGGGCGCATTTGCCAGCAGCCGCAGGTCATTCCGGGGAAATCGTCCAGTTCGCCCAGACGGCCGTGCTTGAAGCTGCCGGGTGCGATGACGAACTGAACGTCGGGCGAAGCCGACTCCTCCAGCACCTTGACGAAGGCACCAACCAGAGCCGCGCTGTAGGTCAGGACACCGTCCCCGGTCAGGGCATAGCGGACGATCTCGCGAATCAGCGACAGCCCGCGCGCCCGCTCGTTGAGCGTCTCGGTCCCCGCCATCCTGTAGGTCAGCCGGACGACGTAGTGGTCCTGCAAATTCCCGCCGACGCCGGACGACGCGTGCAGCAGCGGAACGTCGAGCGGCCCCAGCAGGTCCGGCGCTCCGATGCCGGACAGTTGCAGAAGCTGCGGCGAGCCGACCACGCCAGCCGACAGGATCACCTCGCGCCGGGCCGTCGCCACCTGCGCTGCGCCGCCGCGCTCATACTCGATGCCGGTCGCCCGCCGTCCGTCGAAGGTGACGCGCCGCACATGGGCGTTGGTCAGGATGGCCAGATTCGGTCGCTTCATCGCCGGGGCCAGATAGCCGCGCGCCGCGCTGGCCCGGAACCGCCCGCGCCTCGTCTGCTGGTAGTAGCCGATGCCGTCGTGCGGCACCGCGTTGATGTCGCTGCGATAGCTCAGTCCGACCTCCTCGCCGGCGGCGACGATGGCCTCGCACAGCAGCGGCCGCTCGGTCAATTCCGACACCGACAGCGGCCCGTTCCGGCCGCGCCACGCGCTGGTCGCACCCTGCCAGCTTTCCGACCGCTTGAAGTAAGGCAGCACGTCCTCGAACGACCAGCCGCGATTGCCGAGCTGCGCCCAGTGGTCGTAATCCTGCGGCTGTCCCCGGACATAGAGCAGCCCGTTGATCGAGCTGGAACCGCCCAACCCCTTGCCGCGCGGGAACAGGATGGCGCGGTCGCCGGTTTCCGGGTCGGGGTCGGTGCGGTAGCGCCAACTGATGGTCGGATGGTCGAGCAGCCGCAGAAAGCCCGCCGGAATGTGGATGAAGGGATGGATGTCGCGCCCGCCGGCCTCCACCAGCAGGACGGAAACCGTCGGATCCTCGGTCAACCGGGCGGCCAGCACGCAGCCGGCCGACCCGGCCCCGACGACGATGTAGTCGAACTCCATGGCCGCCTCACCCGGCAACGGCGGCGGACAGGCCGGCGACGACACCGAGGTCCTGAAGGTCGCGCCGCTCCGCGTCCGAGAATCCGAACTCGCTGAGGATCGTGTCGGTGTGCTCGCCCAGGCGCGGCGCCGCCCGGCGGTATTGCGCCGGGGTGCCGCCAAAATCGATGGGCAGGGCCAGCATCTCCACCGTGCCGGCGGTTGGATGCTCAAGCTCGACCAGGGTCCGGTTGTGGGCCACCTGCGGATCGTCGCGCAACGTCCGGTGCAGGTCCTGGATCGGCGCGGCCGGAACATTCGCCCTCGCCAGGATGTCCAGCCACTCCGCGGTGGGGCGCGCGGCGAAGATCCGGTCAAGTTCCGCGTCGAGCGCGTCGCGGTTGGCGCAGCGGTCGATGTTGGTGCGGAAGCGCGGGTCGGCGGCGAGATCGGGACGCTCGACGCCCTCGCACAGGGCAGTCCAGAATTTCTCCGTGAAGCAGGCCAGGAAGAAGAAGGAACCATCGGCGCCCCGGTAGTTCCGGTAGGGCACGAAGGTCGGGTGGCCGCTGCCCAGCCGGGGCGGCGCCGCCCCGCTGCGCAACGTTTCACCATCGCGGGGGATGCAGCTGAAGATCGCACCGTTCAGCAGCGACAGCTCCAGCTTCTGCCCCTGCCCCGTCCGTTCCCGGTGCAGCAGCGCCGCCGAGACCGCGAAGGCCAGCAGGGCGGCGGCACCGAAATCGGGATAGGGGCTGCCGATGCGCACCGGGGCGCCGTCCGCCTCGCCGGTCATCGCCATCAGGCCGCTGAGCGCCTGGATCACCGGGTCGTTGGCCGGAAGATGGGCGTAGGGACCCGTCTGCCCGAAGGCCGACACGCTGGCGTAGACGACGGATGGGTTGACCTTGCGCACGGCCTCGTAGCCGATGCCCAGGCGATCCACGGTGCCCGGACGGAAGTTCTCGGTGATCACATCGGCGGAGGCCGCCATGCGCAGGAAGACCGCGCGCCCTTCCGGCCGCTTCAAGTCGAGCCGGATGCTGCGCTTGTTGCGGTTCTGCGACAGGAAGATGCTGCTCTCGCCGTTGACGTAGACGGCCCCGATGCCGCGCGACAGCTCTCCCTGGTTCAGCTCCTCCACCTTCACGACGTCGGCGCCAAGGTCGCCCAGCATCATGGTGCCGACGGGGCCCGCCGTCATCACGGTAAGGTCGAGGATACGGTAGCCGGACAACGGCTGGGGGGACGTGCTCATGGCTTCTCTTTCCGCAACGGTCAATAGGTCAGGGTGCGCATGGCGGCGGCGTCGCCGTCGCGCGTCCAGACGAAGCAACCGAGATAATGGGCGTCGTCGGTTTCCGGATGGTCGACCCGGTAATGGCCGCTGCGTGTCTCCGCCCGCTGCCGGCAGGCGCGAAGCACCAGTTCGCTGGATTGTACGAGGTTGCGCAGGCTGAGGCCCGGCAGCAGGGTGTCCGGTGTCAACCCCAGCGCGCCGTCCAGTTCGGCCTGCGCCTCACGCACCGTCGCCAGCGCCACGTCCAGCCCTTCGGCGGATTTCTCCACCAGGCAATGACGCTGCATGGCGCGCCGGACCGAAGCTTCGATGCCAACAAGGTCGGGCATGCCGGAAGGCCGCGTCGCCAGCGCCTGCGCGAGGCCATCCAGCGATTCGGTCAAGGTCGCGGCGGGACCGACCGTCGTCGCGGCGGCGCGACGGGCCGCCGCCGCGCCGGCCCGGTGGCCGAACACCTGCCCTTCGGCCAGGGAGTTGCCGCCCGGCCGGTCGGGGCCGCGCACGCCGCCCGCCAGTTCGCCGACCACATAGAGACCGGGAATCGTGCTCTCCGCGTCCGCGTTCGTCATCCGCACGCCGCCGTTCATGCATTGAAAGGCGATGCCGACCTCGAAACGGTCGTTCTGGACATCCAGTCCGCGCTGGCGCATCCAGCGGGCCGTGTTGGGAATGACCGCCGCGATGCGGTCGGGTGCGACATGCGCGAAGGAGAAATAGACCCCGCCATGCGGTGTCCCGCGCCCGGCGTCCACCTCCCGCGCGATGGCGATGTCGAGATGACGCGAGACGTTGGTGGTCGTGAAGGGGAACACCTTCTCATCCTGAACCTCCTCGACGGTCACGCCATCGGGCAGATAGGAGGGGAGGAACTCGACGCCCTCGGCGTTGGTGATGCGGGGATGCAGGACGAAGCAGGACTTGCTGAAAAGCTGCACATAGGGATGGATCAGAGCCGGCCCGAACTGGTGGAACTCCAGATTGACCAGTTCCGCCCCGTGGCGGAAGCAGATCGCCTGCCCGTCGCCGGTCATCTCGGCGGTCGAGACTTGCCGTTCGAAAGCGCCATGCATGCCGCCGGTGCCCAGCACGACCGCCGGAGCCTCGTAGTGGATCAGGACGCGGCGCGACGGGTCGTAGGCCAGCACGCCGGCGACGGCACCGTCCGCTCCCCGCACCAGATCGACCAGCATGACCGGCGCGTCCACGACGACGCCCAGCTCGGTCAGACGTTCGGCGATGGCCTGGACGAAGGCGTGTCCGGTCTTGCCGGAAACCCCCATCGCCCGCGCGTAGCTGCCGAAGTCGCTGCGGATCAGCTTGTAGGCATCGGCCCCCGCGCGGTCGAACCGGACGCCCAACTCCATCAGATCGCGGATGCGACCGGGCGCGTCCTCCGCCAGCACGCGCACCAATTCCGGGTCGATGAAGCCGCGTCCCGCCCGCATCGTGTCGTCGTAATGGACCGTGGGGTTGTCGCGCCCGTCCCCGAAGCCGGCGGCCCCCATGCTCATGATCTCGCTGGCGCCATGGACGGTGCTGCCGCCGCTCTTCAGCGGCGCCTTTGCGACGAGGCGGACGTCGGCCCCGGCCTGTCGGGCCGACAACGCGGCGCGCGACGCGGCACCGCCGCCGCCGACGACGACGACGTCGGTTTTCACACGCTCGACCCCGATGGGCAGAGTGGCCATTGTGAGTCTCCAATCAGTCTGCTTGAACCGCGCGCGCTCGGCGCGGCGTCGGCCAGGGATCAGGCGAGGATGTCCCGCGCGATGATGTTCCGCTGGATTTCGTTGGTTCCGCCGAAGATTTGGAACAGCTTCGATTCGCGGAAATGGCGCTGCATGGCGAACTCGCTGCAATAGCCGTTGGCGCCCATGATCTGGACACCGTCCACGGCGACCTGCATGTAGCTGTCGGACGCGAAGCATTTCGCCTGCGACGCCTCGGCGGAGCAGGGTTTGCCGTCGGCCAGCAGACGGGCGGCGCGGTAGACCAGCAACCGGCTGGCGTCGATCCTGGTCTGCATGTCGACCAGCTTGTGCGACACCGCCTGGAACGCGGTGATTGGACGGCCGAACTGATTGCGCTCCATCGCGTAGGACCGCGCCAGATCGAAGGCCGCCTGCGCGGCGCCCACGCACATGGCGCCCAGCGCCACGCGTTCCTTCGCCAGGACCGTCATCACCCGCTTCCATCCCGCGCCCTCGTCGCCGACCAATTGAGTGGCCGGCACGCGGACGTCCACCAGATTGACCTCGCAGGTGCGGATGGCATGACCGCCCAGCATGTCGATGGGCACGATCGCGATGCCCGGCGTCTTGGCCGGAATCAGCAGCAGGCTGATGCCGTCGTGCGGGGTGGCCCCACGGCCGGTGCGGCAGGCGGTGAGAATGTAATCGGCCTGAAGCGCGCCGGTGATCCACATCTTCGTGCCGTTGACGATGAAGTCGTCGCCCTCCCGCCGCGCCGTGGTGGTCAGGTTGGCCGCGTCGGAACCCGATCCATTCTCGCTGAGTGCGAAGGCGAAGAAAGTCTTCCCCTCGGCCAACGCGGGCAGCACCGCCTGCTTGATGGCCGGACTGGCGAAGCGGGCCAGCGCGCCACCGACCATGTTGACGTTCATGTTCCAGTACCGGGCCAGCGCGACGCTGTGGTAGCCGATGATCTCCAGCATGGCCACCATGTCGAGCACGCCGCCGACGCCGCCATGCTCCTCCGGCAGGTTCACGGCGAACCAGCCCTGTTCGGCCACCGCCCGGACGAGCTCCGCGGGAAACCGCTTCTCCTCGTCGCAGGCGCGGATGTAATCGGGATCGGCGTGCTTTTCGAGGAACTTGTGGACGTTCTCGCGAAATTCGAAATGCACGTCGCTGAGGTACGGCGCGAGATCGTCGCGCCGCGCCAGGAAAAGGCCGCTGCTCATATCGGTCTCCAGCGCCGGGTCGGCCGCGCCGCCCCGGTGTCAGTTGTGTGTCCAGGCGGGGGAGCGCTTCTCCAGGAAGGCGTTCCACCCTTCTTCCGCGTCGCGCGTCCGATAACGGGCGACGTAATCGCGCTCCTCGGCGTCCAGATAATCCCGCAGACCGGCGGCCAGGTCGTGATCGACAAGGCGCTTGACCGCCTGCACCGCGCCCGCCGGCCTCTCGGCCAGGGTCGCCGCCAGCGCCAGCGCGGCGTCGAGCGCGCCGCCCGGTGGCGTCACTTGGTCAACCACCTCCGCCATCACGGATGCGTCCGCGGTGACGATCATGCCGGTTCCGGCCAGTCGCTTGGCGCGCGCCGGACCGGCGAGACGCCGCAGAAGATAAAGGCCGCCGGTGCCCGGAAAAGTGCCGCGAGCGACCTCCGGCAATCCGAGGCGGGCGTCGGACGCCACCACCCGGAGGTCACAGGCCAACGCCAGTTCGAACCCACCGCCCAGACACGCCCCTTCCACCGCCGCGACGACCGGCTTGGCACAGGCGACGAGGCGCAGCGTCATCCGGTGACCGTTGCGGCAATGGTCGCGCGCGACGTCCGGATCGCGGCGCACACCGAATTCCTTCAGATCGGCACCGGCGCAGAAGCAGTCGCCCCCAGTCAGCACCGCCGCCCGCACGTCGTCGGCCTCATCGACAGCCGCCACGGCGTCGGTGATCGCGCGGCGCAACGGCTGAGTCAGCAGGTTCAAGGGCGGCGCGGCAAGGCGGATCACAGCGACGCCGCCGCGGCGTTCGACGACGACACCACCGGCAGGCTCCCCGGTCATGGTGCCGCGAACTCTGGAAGCGCGCGCAGGAACGCGGTGCGGGCGTTGGCGCCAGCCATCATGAAGGCTAGGTCCGACCCGCTGAGAATGAAGCGAGCGCCGCGTTCGATGTAGTGGGCCATCAGGTCATGGTGGTAGATACCGCCGACACCGGGAAACTTGCCGTGCCGGCGACAGGCCGCGACCACCGCATCGACCGCCGTGCGGATATGGTCATGGCCGAACTGCCCCGGAACGCCGTATTCCGCCGCGAGGTCGTTGCCCCCGACCAGCAGGACATCGATCCCTTCCACCGCGGCGATGGCGTCGGCGTTCTCCACCCCTTCCGGCGTTTCGATCATGGCCACCACCAGGGTGGCGGCGTTCATCGCACCGATCAGGTCGGCCACCGCCATCGGATGGAAGCCGGTCTGCGGCAGCGCTCCGGGAACGGAACGCTTGCCCATCGGCGGGAACCGGCAATTGTCGACAATCCGCTGCGCCTCCTGCGCGGTGTTGACGTGCGGCGCGACGATGCCCATCGCTCCGGTGTCGAGCAGGCGGCTGGCATGGAAATGCTCGTGACCGGGAACCCGGACCAACGGCGTGATGCCGACGTCGAGCGCCGCCATTGCGATCTGTGCCGCCGTGTCCAGGCTCATGGAGTTGTGCTCCATGTCGATGAACAGCCAGTCAAATCCACAGCTGTGGGCGATGCGGGCGATATCGACCGTCCGCGCCTGGCGCAGACCCATCCCAAGGGACAGGTCGCCGGCGATCAGTTTCTGCTTGGCATGGTTGGTGGCAACCGGCGGTTGGGCCAGCATCTGGGAATATCCTTGTCGGTGATTGGGAGCCAGCCGGGGAAAACCATCGTCACTCCTCCGGCTGGGCGGACAGCGTGTCCAGCATGCGTTGTTTGCCCATCAGGATGTGCCGTTCGAAGGCGCGCTCGGTCTTGCCCGGATCGTGGGCGGTGATGCCATCCAGGATTTTCGCGTGGTCCTGGATCGACACTTCGAGCTGGGCGGAGTTGCCGAGATTGCGTCGGCGGAACAGGTGCAGTTCGTTCGACAGCATCTCGTACAGCGAGGCCAGCCGCTCGTTGCCGGAACAGGCCATAAGCAGGCTGTGGAAAGTCTGGTTGAGGGCGTAGTAGCGGGAAACATCCCGCGCTTCCCAAGCGGCGATCATCGTCGCGTGCAGGCTGGTCAGGTCAGCGATCTGCGCGTCGGTCGCTCGCGCCGCGATCAGCCGCCCGGCGGTGCGGGCCAGACCGGCACGGACGTCGAACAGGTCGAGCGCCTCCTTCAGGCTGACGCGGCGCACGAACACGCCGCGGTTGGGCAGGATGGTGACGAGACCGGACCGTTCGAGCGTCCGCACCGCCTCGCGCAGCGCGGTGCGGCTGACCTGGAACTGCTGGGCGAGCGCATACTCGTTCAGCTTGCCGCCCGCCGGAATTTCCCCATTGATGATCATCCGTTCCACGCGCTGTCCGATCGCCTCGACGAGCGGCTCCGTCGGCGCTCGTTCCAGCGGGGCGGCATTGTCTGCAATCACGGTGCGAGGCATGACGAAAATTCCATATCCGTTGAACAGGCAGCGTGTTTTTTATCTGCAATCGCCGCTGAACAACAGCATCCTTTGCGTGTAAGATCAGGCCAGTTCCATGTTGATGAATTTCGCATCGAGATAGTCGCGTATGCCCAACGCGCCGCCCTCGCGTCCGAAACCGCTCTGCTTCACGCCGCCGAATGGGGTCTCGGCGTTGGACGCGACGAAGGTGTTGATCCCGACCACGCCGACCCGCAGCGCCGCCGCCGTCTCGTGCGCACGCGCCAGCGATCCCGTGAAGACGTAGCCTGACAGACCATATTCCAGCCCGTTTGCACGCCGGACGACGTCGTCGAACGACGAAAAGCGTGAGATCGTGGCGATCGGGCCGAAAGGCTCATCCCTCATGACCGCGGCGTCCTCCGGCACATCGACGAAGACGGTCGGCTCGTAGAAATAGCCGCGCTTCAGATGCGCCGGGCGAGCAGCGCCTGCGGCGGCCTTGACGCCGGAATCGCGCGCCTCCTCCACCATCCGCTCGACGGCGTCGCGCCGGCGCCGGGTGGCGAGGGGTCCCATGTCGACACCGGTCTCCAGCCCATGCCCCAACCGCATCGACCGCGCCCGTTCGGCGAAGAGTTCAGCGAATCGATCGGCTTTGCTTTCGTGCACGTAAAAGCGGGTGGGCGAGGCGCAGACCTGCCCGGCATTGCGGAATTTGGCGAGAACCGATTTCCGGGCGACCGCCTCGATGTCGACGTCGTCGTGAACAATGACGGGAGCGTGACCACCCAATTCCATGGTCACCCGCTTGACCGTGTCGGCCGATTGCCGCATCAGCAGCTTGCCGACAGGGACCGAGCCGGTGAAAGTGATCTTGCGCACCGACGGGTCGGCCAGCAGAGCGGGCGTGATGTCGGTGGGCTGCCCGGTCAGGATGTTGACGACACCAGCCGGGACGCCAGCCTCCACACAGCAGCGGCCGACCGCCAGCACGGCGCCGGGTGCCTCTTCCGCAGGCCGGCAGATGATCGAGCAGCCCGCCGCCAGTGCTGGAGCGATCTTGCGGGACATCAGCAGCACCGGAAAGTTCCAGGCTGTGAAGGCGGCAACCACCCCGACCGGCTCGAACACCACATGCTGCCGGCTGCCGAGTCCGCGCGGTTCGATCACCTGCCCATAGATCCGCCGTGCCTCGTCGGCGAACCAGTCGAACAGGTCGATGGTCATCTGCACTTCGCCGTGCGCCTGGTCGAGCGGCTTGCCAATCTCCTCGGTGATGAGGCGGGCGATTTCCTCACGGCGCTCCCCAATCAGCGCACCAATCCGGCGAATGACCGCCGACCGCTCCCACGGACCGGTGCGGCGCCAAATCTCGAACCCGGCATTGGCCGCGACGATGGCCGCAGCCGCATCCTCGGCGCCGGCCTGGGCCGCACTGCCGATGGGCTCCTCCGTCGCCGGATCGACGATGTCGTAGTTTGCCCGTGACGACGCCGGCCGCCATTCGCCGCCGATCAGCATGTCATGCCGACGATTCATTGTCATTCGCCTCATTTATCTCTGATTTGCCATACGATTCCATGATGATTGCGCACTGTCAACGTCGAATTGTCGGCAAAATAAATTGACATGCCGCCTGATTGTTGGCTTTTGTGATCAATGTGGAGCCGACGGCACTACCCCGCCCCCGGCGTTTCCGCGAAGCGGTCACGGCGTACCAAACCGCACCGCACCAAATCGCGAACACAACAAAACCGAGGAGGAAGCGAATGCGTTATGCCTTCACCACCACCGTCCTGTCGGCGCTCGGCGCCATTATGATCGTGGGCGCCGCCCACGCCGCCGACCCCATCCGGATCGGCATGATCGCCCCGATCACCGGCGGCGCCGCCGAATCCGGGCGCAACCAGATCAACGGCGCCCAGATGGCGGCGGATGAGGTCAACGCGGCCGGCGGCGTGCTGGGGCGCAAGATCGAACTGGTCATCGAAGACGA
This sequence comes from Azospirillum oryzae, assembly GCF_008364795.1. Lineage (GTDB taxonomy): Bacteria > Pseudomonadota > Alphaproteobacteria > Azospirillales > Azospirillaceae > Azospirillum > Azospirillum oryzae. The sequence continues at coordinate 335,872 of NZ_VTTM01000005.1, forward strand.
CCAGACCACCAATCCGGGTGCCGTGCTTGCCTTCAGCAAACTGACCAGCGACGCGAACAACGTCGCGTTCATCGCGCCCGTCCGCAGCACCCAGGTCCACGCCATCGCGCCCGACGTCCTGCGCAACGGCAAGCCGGTGCTGTTCGGCGGCACCGACCCCCGTCTGACGCAACTGAACAATCCGTGGTTCTTCCGCTTCCGGCCCAACGACGCGATTTCGACCAAGGCGATGGCCGAGTTCGGCATCAAGGATCTCGGCAAGAAGAAGTGGGCGATCATCCACACCACCGACGCCTTCGGTGCCAGCAACGTCAAACTGCTGACCGAAGCGCTGAAGGAGCAGGGGATCACCCCGACGCTGGTGCAAGGCTTCACCAGCAACTCCCAGGACTTCACGCCGATCGTGCTGGCGGTGAAGCAATCGGGCGCCGACATCGTCGCCAGCTTCACCGTGCAGGACACCGACCAGGGTGTTCTGGCCAAGCAGTTCCGGCAGTTCGGTGTCGATGCCGCGTGGATCGGTTCCCCGACCATCGTCGCCACCACCACGCTGAAGCTGGCTGGTCCGGCGCTTTACGGCACCTACGCGCTGGCCGACTACAACCCCGATTCCAGCCCCGAGGCGACGACGTTCTCCGAAAACTACCGCAAGCGTTTCAATGTGCAGGCGGATTTCTTCTCGGCCTGGACCTACGACGCGGTGAAGGTCGCCGCCGTGGCGATCAAGAACGCCGGAAGCACCGAACCGAAGGCGCTCCGGGAGGCCCTGTTGGCAATCAAGGACGTCCCGGGTGCCGAAGGTCCTTATTCCTTCAACGCCAACGGCGACGGCCTGCACGGCTACAACGTGGTCCGCAACCAGGACGGCGCGATCGTCTTCGTCAAGCGGGTGGAAACGGTCCGCTGAGGCACGCATCCGAAGCGTCGACGAACCACCGGGGTTGACGCGCCGGCCCGTTTTCGACGTCGCGAACGCCATCCACAGTTTCCACAGACCGGCCGCCGGCGCCCTTCCAACCGGAATGGCGCCTTGTCGCGGAATGCCCAGAGGTCCCCATGGACATTCTCCTCCAGCTTACCTTTGCCGGGATCGGCATGGGCAGCATCTACGCTCTTGTCGCTCTCGGTCTCGTCCTCATCTACCGGGCCACCAGCGTCGTGAATTTCGCGCAAGGCGATTTCGCGATGTTCGCGGCATTCCTGATGGTGCTGGCGCACCTTCATCTGGGTCTTCCCTATTGGGCAAGTTTCCTCGTCGCGCTTGCCGGCATGGTGGCGTTCGGGCTCATCTTCAACTACGGCGTCTATTATCCGTTGCGCAACCGCTCCTATCTGCCGGTGCTGATCAGCACGCTCGGGGCTTCGATCGTCATCCAGAATTCGGTCCTCGCCGCCTACGGCCCGCATCCGGCCAACTTGCCCGGCGCCCTGTCCTTCCAGGGCTTCCAGGTCGGTTCGGTGTTCCTCGACGGCCAATATCTCGTCATCATCGCAGCGACCGCCGCCCTGGTGCTGCTCCAGCACCTGTTCTTCGAGAAGACCATCGTCGGCAAGCAGCTGCAGGCGACCTCCCAGGACAAGGAGATGGCCAGCCTACTGGGCGTCCCGGTCAAGATCATGATCGCCATCACCTTCATCTACAGCGCCGTGCTCGGCGGCGTCGCCGGCGTGCTCGTCGGCCCGATCATCTATGTCTCCATCGGCATGGGCGGCGCCATCGCGCTCAAGGCTTTCGCGGCCACGATCATCGGCGGCTTCGGCGACATCAAGGGCGCGATCATCGGCGGCGTCGTGCTGGGCATCATCGAAACCTTCGGAGCCGCCTTCATCTCGGTTCCCTACAAGGACGCGTTCGCCTTCATCGTGCTGTTCGCATTCCTGATGGTCCGCCCCCAGGGCATCTTCGGCGAAAAGATCGCCGAGAAAGCGTGAAAGGCTTCCCCATGCCATCGTTCCTTTCCGTCTGGCTCGGACGCATCGGCCGCGAGCTCCCGCTGTTGCTGGGTGGGTTGGCGGCCGTCGTCCTGGTCCTGTCCGTGCCGATGAGCGGCTATGCCACCAACATCGTCATGCAGGCGACCACCTACGCCGTCGCCGTTCTCGGCCTGACCATCGTGCTCGGCTACGCCGGACAGATCACGCTGGCGCAGGCGGCCTTCTTCGGTATCGGTGCCTACGCCGTGGCGATCGGCACGGTGTCGCTCGGCCTGTCCTTCTGGGGTGGGTTGCTTCTGGCGATGGCCGCGTCCACCGTGGCGGGCGCCGTGCTGGGCATCACGTCGCTGCGACTGGGCGGCCATTACCTCGCCATGATCACCATCGTGTTCCAGCAGATCCTCTCGCTGGTCCTGACCAATTGGATCGAGGTCAGCCACGGCCCCGACGGCATCCCCGGCATTCCACGCCCGTCGCTGTTCGGATACACGCTGTCCGGTTCGGCCGGCTATTTGGTCTTCAGCATCGTCTGCCTGACGGCAGTCCTGATTTTCGTACGCATCCTGAAACACACGCGGCTCGGCCGCTCCATGGAGGCAGTTCGCGACAACGAGTTGGCCGCGTCAGTGGCGGGCGTCAACACCTACCGCGTCAAAGTCGTCGCCTTCACCCTCAGCGCCCTGTTGGGCGGCATCGGCGGCGCACTGTTCGCCAGTGGCTTCAGCTACGTCAGCCCCGACCAGTTCAGCCTGGCCGAATCCATCGTGTTCCTGACGATGGCGCTGCTGGGCGGCGCCGGGTCGGCGCTCGGCACGGCGGTCGGCACGGTCCTGCTGGTCCTGCTGCCGGAATCGCTGCGCTTCCTGAAGGAGATCTACATGGCGGTCTACGGCCTGTCGGTCATCCTGATCATGATCTTCATGCCCGAGGGAATTGCCGGATTCGCGCGCCGCCTGACACGCCGGTTGCGGACCCCGGCAGTGCGCCCCCACCATGCTCCGGCCCTGCATCTCCACACCGTGACCTCCGACCATCGCGACGAGCCGCTGCTGGTGGTGCGTGGTCTGGCCAAGCATTTCGGCGGGCTGCGCGCGCTCAACAACGTCGACCTGGCGGTGCGCCGCAACAACATCCACGCGCTGATCGGTCCCAACGGATCGGGCAAGACGACGCTGGTCAACGTGTTGAGCGGCATCTACAAGCCGACCGCCGGCAAGATCGCCTTCGCCGACGAGGATGTCACCGGCGCGGCGCCCCATGTCCTGGCCGGGCTTGGGTTGAGTCGGACCTTTCAGAACATCCGGCTGTTCCGTTCGATGAGTTGCCTGGAAAACGTCATGGTCGGTGCCCAGAGGCCGGGCAATGACCTGTCGGACGTTCACCGGGATCTGGTCGCCCGCTCGCTGGCCGCGCTCCACTTCGTCGGTATGGGCGACCGCGCCGACGACTCGGTCGCCAATCTGTCCTACGGCCATCAGCGCATGGTGGAGATCGCACGCGCCCTGGCTGCAAACCCGAAACTCCTGCTGCTCGACGAACCGGCGGCCGGGTTGAACCTGACCGAAAAGCAGGAGCTGGTCGCCCTGCTGCTGCGCATGAAGGGACTGGGCCTGACCATCCTGATCATCGAACACGACATGCCGCTGGTCGAACAGGTGGCCGACAGCATCACCGTGCTGAATTTCGGCGAACGGATCTCCGATGGGCAGCCGGAAGCCGTGCTGCGCGACCCCGCCGTCATCAGCGCCTATCTGGGAGAGGGCCGCGCCTATGCCGTTGCTTGATATCGACAGGATCCACACCTTCCATGGCCGGGTCGAGGCGTTGAGCGGAGTCTCGCTCAGCGTGGAGCCGGGGGAAATCGTGGCTCTGCTCGGTGCCAACGGCGCCGGGAAGACCACGACGCTGCGCAGCGTGTCGGGGCTTCTTACTCCGCAATCCGGCGCGATCCGCTTCGACGGCAAGCCCATCACCGGCTTGTCCCCCGAGGCGATCGTCCGGATGGGCGTCTCCCATGTGCCCGAGGGACGCCGCGTGTTTCCCGGCCTGACCGTGGTCGAAAACATCATCCTCGGCGCCTCGAACCGCCGCCGCCCGTCCCGCCGGCGGATGGCCGAGGACGTCGAGGACATGTTCGGGCTGTTCCCGGAAATCCGGCCCTTCTCCGACACCTTGTGCTGGAAGCTGTCCGGCGGTCAGCTCCAGATGGTGGCGCTGGCGCGCGGCCTGATGGCACAGCCCCGTCTGCTGCTGCTGGACGAACCGTCACTGGGACTGGCGCCGCTGATCATCCAGCAGGTCTTCCGCATCGTTCAGGAAATCCGCAAACGCGGCACCACCGTCCTGCTGGTCGAGCAGAACGCCCACATGGCGCTGTCCATCGCCGACCGCGGCTATGTGCTGGAAACCGGGCGCGTCGTCCTGCAAGGCGACGCCCAGCGTTTGGCCCACAACGACGACGTGAAGGCCGCCTATCTTGGCGGCCGGACCGCCTGAACCACCTTCTGGACCCGCGTTCGAGCCCTCGAAGCATCGATCGATACCCGGCCCCTGCGGCCGGGCTCGGTTGGTGCCGACGCGGTTGGTTATATGAAACGGATATTAATAAAATACTAATAATATATTTGCGACGCCCTATGTCCTACCCTACAGTCTTCCCGTACCAACAATCCCGTCCGCCAGCAATTCCCATTCAGCGGGTGCCGGCAATTCTCGCGCGATGGCTGCGGGCCAATGGCCCACAGCCATCGCGTTACATGCGCCTTCTTGCGCCGGGGAAGACGAATCGGGATGGAAAGAGGAAGCGCCATGGACGACTTCGTCCTTCAGACCTATGGCATGACCAAGGAATTCAAGGGCTTTACAGCCGTCAACCGCGTCGATCTCAACGTCCGGCGCGGGCACATCCACGCGCTGATCGGACCCAACGGCGCCGGCAAGACGACCTGCTTCAATCTGCTCACCAAGTTTCTGGAACCGACCCATGGGCGGATTCTGTTCAACGGGACCGACATCACCGATGAAAAGCCGGCCCAAGTCGCGCGCCGGGGCATCGTGCGCTCCTTTCAAATCTCGGCGGTGTTTCCGCATCTGACAGCCCTTCAGAATGTCCGCGTGGCCATGCAGCGCGGTCTCGGCACCTCCCTCCATTTTTGGAGGTCCAACCGGTCGCTTGATTGCTTGAACGACCAGGCGGTGGGGATTCTGGACCTCGTCGGGCTGAAGAGCTTTGCCGGCATGGCCGCCGTGGAAATGCCCTACGGCCGGAAACGGGCGCTGGAAATCGCCACCACCCTGGCGCTCGACCCCGAGGTGATGCTGCTCGACGAACCGACCCAGGGCATGGGGCACGAGGACGTCGACCGCGTCATGGACCTGATCAAGCGGGTGTCGGCCAACCGCACCATCCTGATGGTCGAGCACAACATGAAGGTCGTCGCCGGCATCAGCGACGCCATCACCGTGCTCGCCCGCGGAGCCGTCCTCGCCGAGGGCTCCTACGCCGAGGTGTCGGACGACCCGCGCGTCATCGAGGCCTACATGGGGTCCGCCGCCAACGACGAACTGGTGGAGGCACTGTGATGAGCCGTCGGATCGAGCATACGCCCGTCGAATATCTGCGCGTCACCGATCTGCACGCGTTCTACGGCGAATCGCACGTGCTGCACGGCATGGACTTCGTCGTCAACCAAGGCGAATGCGTGTCGCTGCTGGGCCGCAACGGCGCCGGGCGCACCACGACAATGCGCGCCATCCTGGGACTCACCGGGCGACGGTCAGGGTCGATCATGCTCGATGGAAAGGATGTCATCCGGTTGCCGCCGCACCGCATCGCGCGGCTGGGTGTCGGCTATTGCCCGGAGGAGCGTGGCATCTATTCCAGCCTGTCCTGCGAGGAGAACCTGCTTCTCCTGCCCAAGGTCGCCAGCGGCGGCATGAGCGTGGAGGAAATCTACGCCATGTTCCCGAACCTGAAGGAACGGCGCCACAGCCAGGGGACCCGCCTGTCCGGCGGCGAGCAGCAGATGCTGGCGATGGCCCGCATCCTGCGCACCGGCGCCCGCCTGCTGCTGCTCGACGAAATATCCGAAGGGCTGGCGCCGGTCATCGTCGAAAAGCTTGGCGAGATCATCCGCGATCTGAAGGCCAAGGGCTATACGATCCTGCTGGTCGAGCAGAATTTCCGCTTCGCCGCGCCGCTGGCCGACCGGATGTACGTCGTGGAGCATGGTCGGGTGGCCACGGAAATCGAACGACGCGACCTGCCGTCGAAGATGGGGTTGCTGCGCGACTATCTCGGCGTCTGACCGCACCGGCGCTCCTTTGCGACGCCCCCAACGGCGCCCCCGGGGGGCACCGCGACCACATAATTCGGAAGGTTTGGAGAATGACCGAGATCTTCGGTTTTCCCATCCAGGCGCTCATGGGGCAACTGGTCCTCGGCCTGGTGAACGGATCCTTTTACGCGATGCTCAGCATCGGGCTCTCGGTGATCTTCGGGATGCTCAACATCATCAACTTCGCTCATGGCGCCTTCTACATGATCGGTGCCTTCCTGGCGTGGATGGGGCTGTATTACTGGGGAATCAGCTATTGGTGGTCCCTGATCCTGGTACCCCTGGCGGTGGCGCTGATCGGCATCGCCGTCGAACGCACCCTGCTGCAGTGGATCTACAAACTCGACCATCTCTACGGGCTGCTGCTGACCTTCGGCATCGCCCTGGTGATCGAGGGCATGTTCCGGCACTGGTTCGGCGTCGCCGGCCAGCCCTTCGACGTGCCGGAGGGCCTGACCGGCGGCTTCAATCTCGGCTTCATGTTCCTGCCGAAATACCGGGCCTGGGTGATCGTCGCGTCGCTGACCGTTTGCGTCGGGACCTGGTTCATCATCGAGAAGACCCGCCTCGGCTCCTATCTGCGGGCTGCCACCGAAAATCCGAAGCTGACGCAAGCCTTCGGAATCAACGTCCCCATCATGGTGATGCTGATCTATGGGCTTGGTGTCGGGCTGGCCGGCTTCGCCGGCGTGTTGGCGGCACCGGTGCTCCAGGTCAGTCCGCTGATGGGCTCCAACATGATCATCGTCGTGTTCGCCGTGGTCGTCATCGGCGGCATGGGATCGATCGTCGGCTCGATAGCGACCGGCCTGATGCTTGGGATCGTCGAAGCCATCCCCAAAGTGCTCTACCCGGAAATTTCTTCGACCATGGTCTTCATCATCATGGCGATCGTGCTGCTCCTGCGCCCGGCCGGGCTGTTCGGCAAGGAAAGATGACCACGATGACCGAGACCTTCCTCACCATCAACCGCGTCCGGATCGTCGTCCTTCTCGCCCTGGCGATGGCGGTGCCGTTCGTGACCTACCCGGTGCTGGGCATGACCGTCTTGTGCTTCGGTCTCTTCGCCTGCTCTTTCAATCTTCTGCTCGGCTACACCGGGCTGCTGTCCTTCGGTCACGCCACCTTCCTGGGCACGGCGGCCTATGTGACCGCCCACGCGCTGAAGGCGTGGGAGTTGCCGACCCTGCCCAGCCTCGCGCTGGGCGCTGGGGCCGCCGCGCTGCTGGGCGCCGTGTTCGGGCTGATCGCCATCCGCCGCCATGGCATCTATTTCGCCATGGTGACGCTGGCGCTCGCCCAGATGATGTTCTTCGTCTTCCTGAAGGCGCCGTTCACCGGCGGCGAGGACGGCTTGCAGGGCGTGCCGCGCGGCAGCCTGTTCGGCCTGATCGACCTGTCCGACGACACCACGCTCTATTACGTGGTTCTGGCCATCGTCGTCTTCGGGCTTTGGGTGATCCACCGCGCCATCCACTCGCCCTTCGGCGAGGTCCTGAAGGCGATCCGCGAGAACGAGGCGCGGGTGACCTCGCTCGGCTACGACGTCGCGCGTTACAAGCTGCTCGCCTTCGTGCTGTCGGCCGGGCTGGCGGGGCTGGCCGGCGCCACCAAGGTGCTGGTGTTCAAGTTCGCCACGCTCGCCGACGTCCATTGGCACGTGTCGGGCGAGGTGGTGCTGATGACGTTGCTGGGCGGCGTCGGCACCGTGATCGGCCCGATGCTGGGAGCCGGCGTCGTCGTCGTGCTTCAGAACGAGTTGGCCGACAAGGTCGGTTCCTTCGTCACCATCATCATCGGGGTGATCTTCATCCTGTGCGTCCTGATTTTCCGGCGCGGCATCGCTGGAGAGTTGAACGAACTGCGCCGCCGCGTTTTGGGCGATGCGCGATCCGGATCCGCAGACGGCGGATGAGGCGCTCCGCGCGCCATCCACAAACACATCCAGAAGGGGAGGAAGCAATGTTGAAGGGAAGCTCCATCGGCCTGTGCGTCGGCGCTCTGCTGAGCCTCGGCACGGCACACGCCGAGATCACCGACGGTGTTGTCCGCATCGGCGTGCTGAACGACCAGTCCGGGATCTACGCCGGGCTGTCCGGACCGGGATCGATCTGGGCGGCCAAAAAAGCCGTCGAGGACTTCCAGCCTGAAAAACACGGGCTGAAGGTCGAGGTCGTGGCCGCCGACCACCAGAACAAGCCCGACATCGGGTCGAGCATTGCCCGCAAATGGATCGACGTCGACAAGGTCGACATGATCGTCGACGTGCCGACCTCCTCGGTGATCCTCGCGGTCAATCAGGTGGTCCAGGAAAAGAACAAGGTGATGATCGTCTCCGGCGGCGGGACCGCCGACCTGACGGGCACCGCCTGCACCCCAAACTCGATCCATTGGACCTACGATACTTGGGCCTTGGCCAATGCCACCGGCAAGGCAGTGGTGAAGACCGGCGGTGACAGTTGGTATTTCCTGACCGCCGACTACGCCTTTGGTCAAGCACTGGAACGGGACACCGAGGCCGTCGTCCTCAAGAATGGCGGCAAGGTCCTGGGCAAGATCCGGCACCCCTTCCCCGGCACCGACTTTTCCTCCTTCCTGCTCCAGGCGCAGGCGTCAAAGGCCAAGGTAATCGGCCTCGCCAACGCCGGCGGCGATACCATCAACGCCATCAAGCAGGCGGCGGAGTTCGGCATCACCCAAGGCGGGCAGAATCTTGCCGGCCTGCTGGTGTTCATAAGCGACGTGCAGGCGTTGGGGCTAAATGCTGCACAGGGCTTGATCCTGACCGAAGCCTGGTACTGGGACATGACCGACGAAAACCGCAAGTTCGCCCAGGCCTTCACCGCCGCCAACCGGGGAGCCTTCCCGACCAGCGCCCAGGCCGGCGTCTATTCAGCGGTGACCCACTATCTGAAGACGGTGGCGACGTTGAAGGAGGACGGCGACGGCGCCAAGGTGGTCGCGGCGATGAAGGCCACGCCGACCGACGATCCGCTGTTCGGCAAGGGCACCATCCGCGCCGACGGCCGCAAGATCCATCCGCTCTATCTGTTCGAGGTCAAGAAGCCGTCCGAATCCAAGGGGCCCGGTGACTTCTACAAGCTGCGCGCCACGATCCCGGCTGAGGAGGCTTTCCGTCCGCTGGAAGACGGCGGCTGTCCGCTGGTCAAGAAGTAAAGCCCCGTTTGCATCATCGCGAGCCGCTCAATTCGACACGGCTCACGCCCGTCCGGCAACACGCCGGGCGGGCTTTTCTTTGGCTGCGCCCGTTCCCCGGCTACTCGATATAGGACATCGGCGGCGGCGTGAAACTGCCGCGGAACAGGATAAGCCGCTGTTCCATCTTGGGGCCCGACACGCGGATGTGGTGGCGCAGCATTTCGACGGCGTCCTCAACCTGGCCGGACAGCGCGGCGTCGAACACGGCGATGTGCTCGGCCATGAAGGGCTCGTACTCCGGCAAGGCGATCTCAACGCCGAGCAGATGCTTGCCCAGCGTCAGCACGGATCGTGTCCGTTGCAGCATATCCAGCAGTTCCGTATTCGGGCAGGCTGACAAGCAGCGGACATGGAGGTCGAACTCCAGATCGTCCATTTCCCTAGCGCTGACATTCGGGTAGCTGGCCAACCGCGCCTGCAACCGCTCCCGCATGCATCGGAGCACTGCCGGGTTGATCGAGCGGACGGACCGACCGAAAGCGAAGGGTTCGAGCTGCTCGCGTATCTCATAGAGATTGATCAAGCGACGGTGGTCCAGCGCAACGATAACCCAACGGTTGCGTTCGTCCTTCTCAACCATGCCCATGGCTTCGAGCCGGGTAAGGACGTCCCGCGCAACCGTCCGCCCAACATTGAAATGACGTGCCAGTTCAAGCTCGTTGACGCGAAAGCGGCCGAATGCCGATCGGTAAATAATCGTACGCTCCACGTCCTCGTAAATGCCTTCCCATGCAAAGGACTTTCGCAGAAGCGCCTGTTCTGCACTTAGATCGAGCATTTCCGGTTGCAGATCGATCCGCCTGATTTCGGCGCCTTCGCTCCCGACCATAAATCCACGGCCTTCGAAGCGGCGGATCAGGCCGGCCGTCTGCAACTGCATTAGCGCCTTTCGCACCGGGGCCCTGCTCGACCCGAACAACTCGGCGAGCGGCGATTCGAGAAGAACCGTTCCCTCGGCAAGTCGGCCATCCTGAATGGACCGCTCCAATATCTCGTAAATCCGTGTGTAGATCGGTTCCACATCCATGTGATCGACACCCATGGCGCGTCGCGCCCCTCTCCTCTGTCTGCCGGGAACGGTCTTCTCCCGCACCCGCCCGTCCTGACCGCCCAACATAACGCGGATTTCGCCCGCACGCCGCAGCCACGAAAAGCAGCGTCGAAAAATGACTATTGCCGGCAATGTTCATAGCATGGTAGATCATTGTCGCGGTCGCTGACAATTGGATGCCGGACGGTTCGTTCCGCCCCTTCCCGGATCGGCGATGCGACGGCCCACCCTTGATCGGATCGCGAGATCCATCGCTCACAAGTCCCACCATCCCGGCGGTCGTCGCCGGTGAGCGATCGGAGCAACCCATGAAACGACGCCTGTATCGCGGCAAGGATTTCAAACGGGCGCAGAACATCGCGGATCTGCGCGAGATCGCCCGCAAGCGCCTCCCCAACTTTTGCTTCGAGTATGTGGACGGAGGCGCGGAGGACGAAATAACGCTGAGGCGCAACCGCTCGGTGTTTGAGGACATGGCCTTCCGGCCGCGAACCTTGGTCGATGTCGCCCGGCGCGACCAGACGGTCGAGCTGTTCGGCCGGGCCATGGCCGCTCCGTTCATGATCGGCCCGACCGGCTTCAGCGGCCTGCTCGCCCGCGACGGCGATCTGGCGCTGGCCCGCGCCGCCGCCGCCGCCGGCGTTCCCTATGTTCTGAGCAACGCGTCCACCATGCGTCTGGAAGAGGTGGTGGAGCGGGCCGGAGGCCGCGTGTGGATGCAGCTCTATCTCTATCGGACCCGCGAATACGCGGCCCGTCTCGTCGAGCGCGCGGAAAAGACCGGCGTCGAGGCATTGGTGGTCACGACGGACAGCGCGATCTTCGGCAACCGCGAGTGGGACCGGCGCAATTATGCCAAACCGTTGCGCCTCGATGTGCGCAACAGCCTGGACGTCCTGCGGCACCCGCGCTGGATGGCCGATGTGCTGCTGCCTCGGGGAATGCCGCGCTTCGCCAACCTCGGCGACCTGCTCCCGCCAGGGCAGGACAGCGTGCGCGGAGCAGCCCTGGCCATCGCCAAGGAACTTGACCCCTCGTTGAGCTGGGCGGACATCCGGTGGCTGCGTTCGCTGTGGCCGCGCCGGCTCATCGTGAAGGGTGTCCTTTCGGTTCAGGATGCCGTGCTCGCCGCCGACCATGGCGTCGATGGGATCGTCCTCACCAACCATGGCGGCCGGCAACTCGACGGCGCCATCTCGGCGATGGAGATCCTGCCGGAGGTCGCCGCCACGGTCGGACACCGTCTGACCGTTCTTGTCGACGGTGGATTCCGCCGGGGGGCGGACATCGTCAAGGCCATCGCCCTGGGCGCCCATGCCGTTCTGCTGGGACGCGCGACCAATTACGGTCTCGCGGCCGGCGGATATCCCGGCGTGGTCCACGCAATCGACATTCTGAAAACCGAGATCGACCGTGTCCTCGGTCTGCTCGGTTGCCCGAGCGTGACGCAAATCGACAGCCATTGCATCGACTGGTCCCGCACGAACGCAGCCGTCATGCCCGCAGCCGCAGAAGCTCTTTTGCGGCCGAACGCCGCCTAGCGGGCAACCGGCGGCATCCCGACCATGCCCGTCGGGATGGCGCGAACTCGCATCAGCAAGGATTTCCATCATGACGGCTGGCCCGCCGCCGCGTTTCCGCGGCGTGTTTCCGGTGGTGCCCACCATCTTCGACGACAGCGGCGAACTCGATCTGGACGGCCAGCGCCGTTGCGTCGATTTCATGATCGACGCCGGATCGGATGGCCTCTGCATCCTGGCGAACTTCTCCGAACAGTTCGTCCTGACCGACGGGGAGCGTGACCAGCTGGTCCACGGCATCCTCGATCATGTGAGCGGGCGCGTGCCGGTGATCGTCACCACCACCCATTTCAGCACCCAGGCGTGCGCCGAGCGCAGCCTGCGGGCGCAGGAAGCTGGCGCGTCCATGGTGATGATCATGCCACCTTACCACGGCGCCACCATCCGCGTGCGGGAACCGGAAATCTTCGAGTTCTTCCAGGCGGTGTCGGACACCATCGGCATTCCGATCATGATCCAGGACGCCCCGGTCAGCGGCACCGCCCTGCCCGCCGCCTTCCTCGCCCGCATGGCGCGGGAGATTGCCAACGTCGCCTATTTCAAGATCGAGGTGCCGGGTGCCGCCGACAAGCTGCGCGAGCTGATCTCCCTGGGCGGCGATGCCGTCGAAGGGCCTTGGGACGGCGAGGAGGCCATCACCCTGCTTCCCGATCTCGAGGCCGGAGCGACGGGGTCCATGACCGGCGGCGGCTATCCGGACGGTATCCGCCAGATCGTCGATGCCTACAGGGACGGCCGCCGCGAGGAGGCGGTGGAGGCCTATGGCCGCTGGCTGCCGCTGATCAACCACGAGAACCGCCAAGCCGGGCTGGTCGCCGCCAAGGTGTTGATGAAGGAGGGTGGCGTGATCGCCTCGGAGGCCGTCCGCCACCCGCTGAAGCCTCTCCATCCCCGAACCAGGGCCGGCCTGATCGAGACGGCGCGTCGCCTCGATCCCCTGGTTCTCCGCTGGGCGTGACGCCGGCCGGGAAATCGACCGAACGCGTCCGCCGCGCAAACCGGACACCATCAACAATCATAACCAGTCAGTGGAGGAAAACCATGAAGCTCAAAACGATAGCGGCGCCCATCGTCGCGGCCCTGCTCGCGGCAACTCCGGCTTTGGCCGACACGTCCGGCAAGCGCATCGCCCTGTCGAACAATTACGCCGGCAACACATGGCGCCAAGCCATGTTGAAAAGCTGGGAAACCGTCACCAAGGTCGCCGTGGCCCAAGGCAAGGTGCGCGAGGTTTCGGCCTTTACGACCGCCGAAAACCAGGTGACCGAACAGGCGGCCCAGATCCAGAACCTGATCCTGCAAGGTTATGACGCCATCGTCCTCGACGCGGCGTCGCCGACCGCCCTCAACGGCTCGATCAAGGCGGCGTGCGATGCCGGCATCGTCGTCGTCTCCTTCGACGGCATCGTGACGGAGCCCTGCGCCTACCGTGTCCAAGTCGACTACAAGGAGCTGGGCGCACGGCAGGTGGAGTATCTTGCGACCCGGCTGCCCAAGGGCGGCAATCTCCTGGAAATCCGCGGCATCGCCGGAAGCTCGATCGACGACGACCTCCACACCGGCATCATGCGCGGGGTTGAAAAGCACCCGCAGTTCAAGATCGTCGCATCGGTCTACGGCGACTGGACCCAGACCGTGGCCCAGAAGGCGGTCGCCGGCGTCCTGCCGAGCCTGCCGGCCATCGACGCCGTCGTGACCCAGGGCGGCGACGGCACCGGAGCGGCGGAGGCTTTCCGCGTCGCCGGACGCCCAACCCCGATCATCATCCTCGGCAACCGCTACGACGAGTTGGCGTGGTGGAAGAAGCAGCGCGAAACGAACGGTTACACGACCTTCTCGGGCACGATCGCGCCGGGCATCTCGACGCTCGCCTTCTGGGTTGCGCAGCAGGTTCTCGACGGCAAGCAACTGCCCAAGGACGTGACCGTCCCCTATCTGACCGTCGCGCAGGAGGACATCGACACGGTTCTGGCCAGGACACCGGTGGGCGGGGTCGCCAACGTGGAATACACGCAGGCCGACGCCGAGAAAATCCTGCGGGACCTCGCCGACGCGAAATGAAACGGGTGGTCCCGGTCGCGCGTTTCCCGCCACCGGGACAGGCTGCCATGCCCAACGATAAGGAGCCGGTGATGTCCCCCCAATCCGTCATCGACCTGACCGGTGTGACGAAGAGCTTTGGCGCCGTGAAGGCGCTGGCGGGTGTCGACCTCGTCCTGCGGAGCGGAGAATGCCTCGGTCTCGTCGGCCACAACGGCGCGGGAAAATCGACCTTGATGAACGTCCTGGCCGGCACGCTGGCTCCCGATGCCGGACACCTTCGGATCGACGACGTCGAACTCGACCGATCCTATTCGGTGTTCCGCGCGCACGCGCTCGGTGTGCGCTGTGTCTTCCAGGAACTGTCCCTCTGCGGCAACTTGACGGTCGCGGAGAACACGCGGCTGTTGCATCCACGGCTGCGCGGCTGGAACTGGCGAAAGCGGGCCGCCGCCTTGATCGGTGCCATGCTGGACGACATCTTTCCCGGCCACGGCATCGCCGTCGGCGCGGCGGTCGCGGATCTGTCGATCGCGCAGCGACAGATGGTGGAGATCGCCCGCGCCTTCACGGTCACAGACGAGTCGCTTCGCTTCGTGATCCTCGACGAGCCCACCTCCTCCCTCGACGCGGCGACGGCGGGGCAACTTCTTGCCTTCGTCCGCCGGCAGGAAGCGAGGGGGGTCGGCGTGATCCTCATCTCGCACATGCTGCACGAAATCCTCGAAACGGCGGATCGCGTGGTCATCATGCGTGATGGTCGCGTCATCGCCTCCGAAGCCGCCTCGGCCTTCGACCGCGAAGGACTGGTGAGCGCCATGGGCGGCCTGTCGCACCAGCAGGAATGCAGCACGAAAGCGCGTAGCCCGGCACGCTCTTCGGAAATCCGGGTGCGGGCGCAGCCGTCCGCGCCGGGGAACCGGCGGGAGCTCACGGCGCGCGCTGGCGAGATCGTCGGTCTGGGCGGCCTCGCCGCCCATGGCCAGACGGACCTCCTGCTGTCGGTGTTCAGAGCGGCACAGCGGCGGTCGCCCACCGTCAGCGTCTCGGATTCGGTGGCGCTGGTGGCCGGAGACCGGCAGCGGGATGGGATTTTCCCCCAATGGTCGATCACGCAGAACATCGGACTCCGCTCACTGAAGGCGATGCGGCGCGGTCCGCTGATCGATCCGGGGTTGGAGGACCGGTTCGCCGAAGACTGGCGCGCCCGGATCGGCATCCGCTCCGCCGATCTCAAGGACGGCATTCTGTCGCTGTCCGGTGGGAATCAGCAGAAGGCTCTCTTCGCCCGCGCACTCGGTTCGGACGCGCGCATCATCCTGATGGACGATCCGATGCGCGGCGTCGACGTGGCAACCAAGCGCGAGGTCTACCGCCTCATTCGCGACGAGGCCGACAAGGGGCGGACCTTTCTTTGGTACACGACCGAAATGGAAGAGCTCTACGAATGCGACCGTGTGTACGTCTTCCGCAACGGCGCCATCACCGCCGACCTTGACCAGGACCAGCTCACCGAAGAGCGAATCCTGCACGCTTCCTTCTGACGGAACGGCCCCATGTTTCAAAGCGCCATCCTCTCGCAGAGCGTGTTTCGCGCTGCCCTCCCAGCCGTTACGCTCATCCTTCTGCTCGCCACGATCTTCACGCTCCAGCCGCGCGCGATGAGCGTGTTCGGCATCAACCTGATGCTCAATCTGGCGGTGCCCATCGCGCTCGCCACGATGGCCCAGCTCTTCATCATCGCAATCAACGACCTTGATCTGTCGATCGGCAGCTTCGTCGGACTGGTCGCCTGTATCGGCGCCACATGGCTGAACGACAGCCCGCTGCTCGGTGTGGCGGCTCTCGCCGCCTGTGTCCTGGCCTATGCCTGCCTCGGCGCGCTCATCCACATCCGCCGGCTTCCGTCGATCGTCGTCACTCTCGGGATGTCGTTCGTCTGGCTCGGGCTGGCGGTGATGCTGCTGCCGACGCCGGGCGGAGCCTCGCCTACCTGGCTGCGCCAGCTGATGTCCTTCCGGGCACCGTACGTGCCCGTTCCGATCGTTGCGTCCATCATCATCGCGGCGGCCGTCCATTACGGCCTGATGCGCACATCCTACGGAACCATCCTGCGGGGCTTCGGCGGCAATCCACAGGCGATGCGCCGGTCCGGCTGGTCGATGCTGCGGGCGACCATGACGATGTACGCATTGGCCGGCCTGTTCGGCGTCCTGGCCGGCTTGGCTCTCCTCGGCATCTCGACTTCGGCGGATGCCAACATCGCCCTTCGCTACACCCTTCTGTCCATCGCCGGGGCGATCCTGGGTGGCTGCGAGTTCGTCGGCGGGCGCGTCTCGCCGGTGGGCACCGTGCTGGGCGTGCTCACGCTGGCTCTTGCCGGTTCGGCGCTGACGTTCCTGCGCATCTCGCCCGATTGGCAGGTCGGCGCTCAGGGAGCGATCCTGATTGTCGTGCTGGCGCTGCGCGCCGCCGTTGCCCGTAAGGAGAGCTGAATGACCCGTTGCATCCCGCTATCCACCGGAAAGCCCTGGTTCTGGTCCTTCGCGGCGGCGTTTGGCGCCTGGGGTCTTCTCGTCCTGTTCCTCAACGGGCGGGGGGCGGAGGAGGCGATCACGGCTGCGCTGGCCTTCGCCGCGTTCTTCGTCATCGTTGGCCTCGGGCAGATGATGGTGATCACGCTGGGACCGGGGAACATCGACCTGTCCATCCCAGCGGTCATCACCCTGTCCGGCTGCGTCGCCATGCGGGTGATGAACGGCCAGGACGCGGCGATCCTGCCCGGTGTGCTCGCCGCCCTCGCCTGCGGGGTCGCGGTGGGTGGTTTCAACAACCTGCTGATCCATCTGCTGAGGATGCCGCCGATCATCGCGACGCTGTCGTCGAGCTTCCTGGTGCAGTCCGCCGCAATCAGCTACGGGCGGGGCCTCCAGGTCCAGCCACCGCAAGCCTTGCAAGATTTCGCCACGAGCCGGCTGTATGGCATACCGATCAACGCGATCTTCGCGGTTCTGCTCGCCGCCACCGTCGGCGTCATGCTCACGCGTACCGTGTACGGCCGGTCGGTGCTGGCGGTGGGGCAGAACGCCCGCGCCGCTTGGCTCGCCGGTGTGCACGTCGGCCTCGTCCGCTGCGTCACATATGTGCTGTGCGCCCTGTTCGCCTCCGTCTGCGGCGTGCTGCTTGCCGGATTTTCCGGCGGCGCCTCCCTCGACATGGGGCAGGAGTATCTGCTCGCCTCCATCGCGGTCGTCGTCATCGGCGGCAGTTCGGTAGCCGGCGGCCGCGCCAACGTGCCGGGCATCTGGGGCGCCTCCCTGTTCCTGTTCCTGCTGGTCAGCATGCTGAACACGCTGGGCCTGGGAGCCGGCATCCGGCTGACCCTCACCGGACTCATCATCATAGCCGTCATCACCCTGGCGGGCGGCGAGACTTCGCAACGATAAACTAAGGGAGAACCAACCATGTCGATGGTCGGCAACCATCTCGAATATTGCGACCGGCGCTTCTACGAGCTGACGGTTCCAATCGCCCCGTTGGAAACCCTCCACACCGGCAGCCGCTGGGCCGAGGGGCCGGTTTGGATCGCCGACGGCGGCTATCTGATCTGGAGCGACATCCCGAACAACCGCATGCTCCGCTGGGTCCCGGACCTCGGGGTCGGCGTTTACCGGATCAACGCCAACTACTCAAACGGCAACACGCGCGACCGGGAAGGTCGTCTGGTCAGTTGCGAGCATGGCGGCCGGCGGGTCACGCGGACGGAATGGGACGGCCGCATCACGGTGCTCGCCGACCGATACGACGGGCGGCGGCTCAATGCACCGAACGACGTCGTGGTGAAGTCCGACGGGTCGATCTGGTTCACCGACCCGACCTACGGCATCCTGTCCGACTATGAGGGCTTCAAGGCACCCCAGGAACAGGACGGCTGCTACGTCTTCCGCCTTGATCCCGTGACCGGTGACCTGCGGGTAGTCGCCGACGATTTCGTCAAGCCCAACGGGCTTGCCTTCTCGCCGGACGAGAGCATTCTGTACGTGGCGGATTCCGGCGCGACCCATGACGACAACGGCCCACACCACATCCGCGCCTTCGCCGTCGGCGACGACGGACGCCTGTCCCGGCCCCGTGTCTTCGCCGAGGTTTCCCCCGGTGTGCCGGACGGGTTCCGCGTGGATGTGGAAGGCAATGTCTGGACCAGCGCCCGCGACGGCGTCCTGTGCTACGCACCTGACGGCGCCTTGCTCGGCAAAATCCTGATCCCGCAGATGGTGTCCAACCTGACCTTCGGCGGGGTGCGCCGGAACCAGCTTTTCATCACGGCAACGTCGACCCTCTACACCCTGAATCTCGGCATCGCCGGGGCGGGACGAGCCTGAGACCGGACGCGCGGACGCCGCGCCGCGCCTGCCCTATGGAGCCCACAATGACTGATACTCCTCCGGATCGCCCGAGCGCATCCGCCGTGGAAAGACTCCTCGCCGACCTGAAGGCGCTGCTCGGCCCCCGCACGGCGACGTCGCAAGCGGTACGCGAGCATCACAGCCGCGGAGAGGGACTGCCCGACGCCGTCCTGCCGGACATCGTCGTCTTTCCCGAAACCAACGAGGAGGTCGCGGCGGTCGCCCGGCTGTGTAACGACGCGCGGATTCCCCTGGTGCCATTCGGCGCCGGCTCCTCGCTGGAAGGACATGTGGTGCCGTTGCACGGCGGCGTGTCGGTCGATCTGACCGGCATGGACCGCATTCTGGAAATCAATCCCGGCTCGCTCGACTGCCGCGTCCAAGCCGGCGTGACGCGCGAGCAGCTGAACAGAGAGATCCGCTCGGCCGGCCTGTTCTTTCCCATCGACCCCGGAGCGAACGCCTCGATCGGGGGCATGACCGCGACGCGTGCCTCTGGCACGAACGCCGTGCGCTACGGCACCATGCGCGAGAACGTCCTGGGCCTGACGGTGGTCACCCCCGACGGCCGAATCCTGCGCACCGGGGGACGGGCGCGGAAGTCGGCGGCGGGCTATGACCTGACCCGGCTGTATGTCGGCAGCGAGGGCACGCTGGGCATCGTCACCGAGATCCAGCTTCGCCTGAACGGCCTGCCGGAAGCGGTTGCCGCGTCGGTCTGCCAGTTTCCCGATCTGACGAGCGCCGTCGACACGGTGGTCGCGGCGATGCAGATGAACATTCCGCTGGCTCGCATCGAGTTGCTCGACGACATGCAGATGCGCGCCTGCATCCGACATTCGAAGCTGGAGGGCTACGGCGAAACCCCGACCCTGTTCCTGGAGTTCCACGGTTCGCCGGCCGCGGTTGCCGAGCAGATGGACATGATGCGGGCGATCTGCGATGAGCATGGCGGCAGTGCCTACATTCACGCCACCCGCCCGGAGGACCGGACGCGCCTGTGGAAAGCCCGCCACGACGTCTACTTCGCCTGCCTGGGTCTGGCGCCGGGGAAGAGCTGCATGAGCACCGACGCCTGCGTGCCGATCTCAGAACTGGCCAACTGTATCCGGGAGACGCGGGCCGACATCGACCAGACTGGTCTGATCGCCCCCATCGTTGGGCATGTCGGGGACGGCAACTTTCATCTGACCATTCTGTTCGACCCGCAAGATCCCGACGAACGTGGGCGCGCCGATGCGCTGGCGAAGCGTGTGAGCCTGCGTGCGATCCGCATGGGCGGAACCTGCACCGGCGAACACGGCATCGGCCTGCATAAGCTCGACGCCCTGGAAGCGGAACATGGCCCGTCCGTGGAGTTGATGCGCACCCTCAAGCGCTCGTTCGATCCCAACAACATCATGAATCCGGGGAAGATGATCCGGCTGTCCTGACACGCCCGGTTGTTCACCCCAGGTCGAACCCTCCAGAGTTTCCATCTTGGATTCGATGGCCCGACGGGCCGGAGTCCCATCTCAATCGACAACACCGGCGACCTGATATGAACACGATGATTCGCGTGCCCGAAGCCGAGCTGGAGGCTGGGATCCTTGCCGCATTGCGCGCCGCCGGAGCGGAGGAGGGATGCGCCGCAGCGGCGACCAGGGCAATGATGCACGCGTCGCGCTGCGGAGTGGACAGCCACGGCGCCCGATTGACTGCGCATTACGCCGCCATGTTGCGAAGCGGGCGGGTGAACCCGGTGCCGCGCTTTGACATACGCCGCACCGGAGACGCAACGGCCCTGCTCCATGCCGACCATGGCCTGGGCCACGCAGCCGCCTATTCCGGAATGGAACTGGCCTGCGAGCTCGCACGGCAATGCGGAATCGGTGCGGTCGGCATCGTCGGTTCGTCTCATTACGGGGCAGCCGGAGCCTACGCGCTCGCGGGGGCTGAAGCCGGTTTCATCGCCCTGTGCACGACGAACAGCGATGCGGTCGTGGCACCGCACGACGGACGTGCGCGGTTTCACGGAACCAACCCGATCGCCGCCGCGGCACCCGTGCCAAACCAGAAGCCATGGCTTCTCGACATGGCCACCTCGTCTATCCCGTTGAACCGGGTTCATCTCTACCGGACGTTGGGGCTGGCCCTGGCGGATGGGGTGGCTGCCGACGGATCGGGTGAACCCACAACCGATCCGAACGCGACCGAGATGCTGATTCCCCTGGGCGGCACCGGCTACGGCTTCAAGGGGGCCGGGTTGGCCGGGCTGGTCACCCTCCTGTCCGCAGTACTGGTCGGAGGGAGCCTGGACAGCCGCTGCATCCCGATGACGGGAACAGACGACATCGCCACCCCCCGCAACATCGGCCATTTCTGCTTGGCCATCGACCCTGTCCGGTTCGTCGGACGGGAGGCCTATGACGCGCTCATCACCCAGTACCTCGCGGATCTCAGAGGCGCGCCGGCGCGTCCCGGCAAGATGATCCTGGCTCCGGGAGACCGCGAATGGGCGGTGGAGGCCGAACGGCGCCGCGACGGAATTCCCATCGACCCGGAGACCGCCGCGTTCCTGAAGCTCCGGAAACCGCACGTGTCCGATCTTTGATCTCACTGAATCACAATCGGCGGGTCGACGCCCGTCACACCTAAGGGATCCATTGATGCCGACCCATTCCCTTCCCCTGCTCCCCGATATCGTCCTGCCGCAAGCATCGGACCCCACGCTGATCGGCCGGATTTGGTTGCCGGAGCATGGCGGTCCTGCTGTCGTTACGGTACGCGATGGCGAGGTCTTCGACATCACCTCGCGGGAGATACCGACCGTTCGGGATCTGATCGAAAGCCGCATCCCGGTGGACCGCATCCGCAGCCTGCCGGGACGTCGCATCGGACCGCTCGCCGCAATTCTGCAGAACTCGGATGAGGGACGCCGCGCGCCCGACGCCCCATGGCTGCTGGCGCCGATCGATCTTCAGGCGGTCAAGGCATCGGGCGTGACATTCGTGGTCAGCCTGCTCGAACGGGTCATCGAGGAACAGGCGCGTGGCGCACCCGACAGGGCGGCGGCGATCCGGGCCGACATCGACCGTGTGATCGGCCGCAACCTGTCGGTGCTCCGCCCCGGCTCTCCGGAAGCGATGGAGGTCAAGGCCGCCTTGGTCGCGCGCGGCGTCTGGTCGCAGTATCTGGAGGTCGGCATCGGCCCGGACGCCGAGATCTTTACCAAGGGACAGCCGATGTCCGCCGTCGGGGTTGGTGCCCATGTCGGCATCCACCCGGTTTCGACCTGGAACAACCCGGAACCCGAAATCGCAATCCTGGTCGCCAGCGATGGTCGCATTGTCGGCGCCACCCTGGCGAACGATGTCAACCTTCGCGATGTGGAAGGGCGCTCGGCGCTGCTGCTCGGCCGCGCCAAGGACAACAACGCGAGCTGCGCATTGGGACCGTTCCTACGCCTGTTCGACGAGTCTTTCACTCTGGACGACGTGCGCCAAGCCGAACTCTCCCTCCTCATCGAAGGTGCAGATGGTTTCCGCCTGGAAGGGGCTAGTTCGATGAAGCGGATCAGCCGCGATCCCGAGACCCTCGTCTCGGCGACCATCGGCGAGAATCACCAGTATCCAGACGGTTTTGTCCTGCTGCTGGGAACGATGTTCGCGCCGGTGCAGGATCGGGATCGGCCCGGCGAGGGATTCACGCACAGGACGGAGGACATCGTGACCATCGCCACTCCCTCCCTTGGCACATTGATCAATCGTGTGATGCCTTGCGCCGGCTGTGCCCCGTGGACCTTTGGCGCCTCGGCGCTGATGCGGAACCTGGCGCGGCGCGGGCTGCTGTAGAGCGCTGCATCGTCAGGTCGCCACACACGCCGGTGCGCTCATACCACACACAACCGCTTTCGCCGTTTCGATGAACGCCTTCAACAAGGGGGAGGGTGTGGATTGCGTCCATCCCAACAGCACCTCGATCCGGGCATCGTCGCCAGACAGGGTCTTGTAGACGACCTGTTCGAAATGCACCCGACGCACGGCGGACGGCACGAACGCGATCCCGGCGCCCGAGCTGACCAGCCCGAGCGCGGTGTAGACCTGCGCCACCTCCGCAGCGACCTTGGGGACGAAGCCGGCCGCGGCGCACATGCCCGCGATCATGCCGTGAAAGTCCGGGGCCGATTTCTGGCTGTAGATGATGATGCTTTCCGAAGCACAGTCGGCGAATGGCACAGTCTCCAACGCCGCGAAAGGATGGTCCGACGGAACGGCGAGCACGAAGGGTTCCTTGAGCAGGGAGTCGCTCGTGATGTCTTCGGAATTGAAGACCGGCCGCAGGAACGAGACGTCGATGTCCCCGCGCAACAGGGCATCGACCTGATCGACGACCGGAAACCAGCGCAATTGCACATCGACCATTGGATAGCGTTCGCGATAGGCGCGCAGGATCGGCGGCAGCACGGTGTAAGAGGTGTGCTCGAAGAATCCGACCGCCAACTGCCCGATCTCGCCACGCTGGGCGCGCTGGGCCTGAACCGCCGCCGCTTCGACCGACCGCAGAATCTGCCGGGCCAGTTCCAGATAGATGCGCCCGCTGTCGGTCAGCTCGACATGACGGCGCGTCCGGTACAGCAGGGAGACGCCGAGTTCGTCCTCAAGCTGGCGGATCTGCTGGCTGAGCGGCGGTTGGGCGATGTGCAGCCGCTCGGCCGCCCGCGTGAAGCTCAGCTCTTCCGCGACCGCGACGAAGTAACGGAGATGGCGCAGATCCATACTTATATCTTTCCAGTATAAATAACGCTTCTATAATATATTGGACGGTTGATTTCGGCAATCCTTATCATCGCCCTCATCACAAAGGGCAATGCGGACAATCGGCGACCGAAACGGTCTGCGCGACCGAACCGCCAAGAGGAAACGCATCATGATTGATCGGACCAACGCCATCGCGCGCGTGCTGGCGCGCGTCGACTCCACCCTGGCACAGCCCGGCTCGGGCTTTCCCCATTACGCCGATCCAGCCAACGGCGTGTGGGTGCGCAGTCCGGCCGGTGATTGGACCGGTGGCTTCTGGTGCGGCATGCTGTGGCTTGCCGCGCTGCGCACCGGCGACGCGGCCTACCGCGACCATGCCCGCGACTGGGCCTCGCGGCTGCGTGTCCGCGCGGACTCCAACTCCGTCTTCAAGGGGTTCCTGTTCTGGTACGGCGCCGGCATCGGCGACGCCCTGCTCGCCGATCCGGTGGCCCGCGACCTCGCCGCCGCCGGCACCGCCGGGCTGATGCGGATGTACAACCCGCGCGCCCGGCTGATCCCGCTCGGCACCGAGGCGGAGGAGGCCTTCGACGTCGGCGCCAACGAGGCCAACATCGACGCCCTGCCGGGAACCATCGCGCTGCTGCTGTCCCGGGGCGGCGACGCGGCGGCCGTCGCCCGCGACCATCTGCGCCAGCATGTCGCCCTGTGCGTACGCGACGACGGGTCGGTCTGCCAGTCGGCCAGCTTCGACCCCGAAACCGGCGCCCTGCTGCGCCGCTACACCCACAAGGGCATCCATGAGAACAGCACCTGGGGCCGCGCGCAGGGCTGGGCGATGATCGGGCTGGCCCAGGCATTGGCGCGGGGCGAGACGGAGTTCCGTGCCGACGCCGTCCGCGTCGCCGACTGGTGGCTCGCCAACATTCCGGCCGACGGCGTCGCCTTCTGGGATTTCGACGATCCGGCGATCCCGGCCACCGAGCGCGACAGCTCGGCCACCGCCATCGGCGCCGCCGCCCTGCTGAAGCTGGCGGCGTTGATCCCCGAACACCGCGAGCGCTACGAGGCGGCGGCGCGCAAGTCCGTGGATGCGCTGGTGAACGGCTATCTGACGCCGACCGCCCCCGGCGACGCGCGCCAACCCGGCATCCTGACCGAAGGCTGCTTCAACAAGCGGAACGGCACCGCCACCGCCCACGAACTGATCTGGGGCGACTACTTCCTGTTCGAAGCCCTGCTGGCGCTGGAGGGAGACCTCGCGCCCGAGCGGCTCTGACGACCACACACGCCCCCCGTTTTCCCGGAGGAATTCCCATGTCCGAACACCAGTATCCGGCGCCCCGCATCAACCATCGCGGCCCGGTTTCCACGCTGATCGGCACCGAGACCAGCTACACGCGCACCATCGGCGAATACGACATCTACGCTTTCGCCGGCATCAGCGGCGACAACCATCCCAATCATTGCGACGAGGAATACGCCCGCCGCGTCGGGTTGGGCGGCCGCGTCGCCCAGGGGTCGATGATGGTCGGCTATGTGTCCGGCGCCGTCACCAAGTACCTCGATTGGGCCGGTCGCCCGGCGGTGTCCTACGGCTACGACCGCGTCCGCTTCACCAAGCCGGTCCGCATCGGCGACACTCTGACCGTCCATTACCGCATCGTGCGCGCCGACGACGCGAAGAAGCGGCTGTGGGCCGACGCGACGCTGACCAACCAGCGCGGCGAGACGGTCTGCGTCTGCACCCACATCATCCATTTCCAGGAGTGACGCCGCGATGAGCAAGGTCTGCACCGCGCAAGAGGCGGTCGCGCTCATCCAGCCCGGCCAGACCGTGGCCAGCGTCGGCGTGATCGGCTGGCTGACCCCGGACGCCCTGCTCGGCGCGCTGGCCCAGCGGTTCCGCGACACCGGCAGCCCGCGCGACCTCACCTTCTTCTTCCCGGTCAGCGTCGGTGACGCGCTGGGGATCAAGGGGATGGACCATGTCGCCATCGAAGGGCTGATGAAGCGCGTGGTGTCGGGCAACTACCTGAACGCGCTGGACCCGGCGACCGGCAAGCGGCCCGAGATGATGCGCCTGATCCGCGAGAACCGGGTCGAGGCCTATTGCTGGCCCATCGGCGCCACCATGCATTGGCTGCGCGAGGTCGCGCGGCGCGGCCCCGGCTATCTGACGCCCATCGGCATCGGCTCCTACATCGACCCGCGCCAGCAGGGCGGCAAATACACCGAGCGGGCGCGGGAGGATCTGGTCCGGCTGCACAGCATCGACGGCCGCGAGTACCTGCATTACCCGACCTGGCCGCTGAACGTCGGCTTCATCCGCGCGACCAGCGCCGATGAGCACGGCAACCTCAGCTTCGAGGACGAGCCGATCACCTCTTCGGCCCTGGCCCTGGCGCTGGCGGTGAAGGCGTCGGGCGGCACCGTGATCGCACAGGTCCGCAAGCTGGTGCCCCGCCGCTCGCGCTCCGTCCATGAGGTGCGCGTGCCGGGCGAACTGGTCGATCATGTCGTGGTCGCGCCCGAACCGATGATGACCACCGGCATCCGCTACGACGACCGCTACCTCGGCCGCCAGATCTTCGACGGGCGGACGACCGAGCGGCTGCCGCAGGGCGCCGACAAGGTCATCGCGCGGCGCGCGGCGGCGGAAGTGCGGCCGGGCGTGGTCACCATCTTCGGCTTCGGCGCCTCGTCCGACGTGCCGACGGTGATGATGGAGGATGGCGCCTTCGCCGACGACGGCCTGCTGCGCTACAACTTCACCACCGAGCACGGCCCCTTCGGCGGCGTGGTCATGAGCGGCTGGCAGTTCTCCGCCAACATGTACCCCGAGGCGCTGATCGACGGTCCGTCGCAGTTCGACTTCATCGACGGCGGCAACTGCGAGGCGGCGGCGCTGGCCTTCGCCCAGTTCGACCGGGCCGGCAACGTCAACGTCAGCCGCTTCGGCGCCGCCAACCCCGGCCCCGGCGGCTTCATCGACATCGCCTACAACGCCCGCGAGCTTGTCTTCACCGGCACCTTCACCACCGCCGGGCTGGGGGTGGAGGTCGGCGACGGACGGTTGACCATCCAGCGCGAGGGCAAGGTCCGCAAGTTCGTCGAGCGGGTGGACGAGATCACCTATCCGTTGCTGCGCAACGTGGCGGAGCGCGGGCAGAAAGCGAAGATCGTCACCGAACGGGCGGTCTTCGCGGTGGAACCGGACGGTCTGGTGCTCACCGAGGTGGCGCCCGGCATCGACGCGAAGACCCAGGTCATCGACCTGATGGACTGCCCGCCGCACCGCGTTCTCGACCCTCTGCCGCGCATGGCGGACCGGCTGTTCCGCGACTGACGCGCTCACGAAGAAATCCGAGGAAAAACCATGGCGACCATCAGTTATCTGACGACGATCCAGTTCGATTATGGGGCGCTCGGCACGCTGCCGGCCGAATTGCGCCGGCTCGGCATCCGCCGCCCCTTCCTGGCCACCGACAAGGGCGTCGGCGCAGCGGGGCTGCTCCAGCGCGTGCTCGACGCCATGGGCGGCACCGAAGGCACCGTCGTCTATGACGACACGCCGCCCAACCCGACAGAGGACGCCGTCGTCGCCGCCACGGACCTGTACCGCGATCGCGGTTGCGACGGCATCGTCGCCGTCGGCGGCGGGTCGGCGATCGATCTGGCGAAGGCGGTGGCGCTGCTGGCGACCCACCCGGCCCCGTTGCAACAGTACGCGGCGGTTGAGGGCGGCGCCGCCCGCATCACCGCCCAGGTGGCTCCGCTGGTCGCCATCCCGACCACAGCCGGCACCGGCAGCGAGGTCGGGCGCGGCAGCGTCATCGTCATGCGCGACGGCCGCAAGCTCGGCCTGCTCAGCCCGCATCT
This sequence comes from Azospirillum oryzae, assembly GCF_008364795.1. GTDB lineage: Bacteria > Pseudomonadota > Alphaproteobacteria > Azospirillales > Azospirillaceae > Azospirillum > Azospirillum oryzae. The sequence continues at coordinate 363,061 of NZ_VTTM01000005.1, forward strand.
GCTGCCCAAGGTGGCGATCTGCGATCCGGAACTGACGCTCAGCCTGCCGCCGCTGCTGACGGCGGCGACCGGGATGGACGCCATCGCCCATTGCATCGAGACCTTCCTCGCCCCCGCGGTCAACCCGCCGGCCGAGGCCATCGCCCTCGACGGCCTGCGGCGCGGCATCCGCCACATCGAGCGGGCGACCGCCGACGGGACCGACCGCGAGGCGCGCTGGAACATGATGATGGCGGCGATGGAAGGCGCGATGGCGTTCCAAAAGGGTCTCGGCGCGGTGCACGCCCTATCGCATCCGCTGGGTGCCGTGCCGCTGCGCCTGCATCACGGCACCTTGAACGCCATTCTGCTGCCCGCGGTGCTGCGCTTCAACAAGCCGGCGGTCGCGGCGAAATGGGCAACGCTGTGCGAGGCGATGGGACTGCCGCAGGACGGCGATCCCGCCGCCTTCATCGCGGATCTCAACCGCCGCCTGGGTCTGCCCTCCGGGCTGGAAGCGTTGGGGCTGGAACGGGCGCAACTGCCGGAGATCGCGGAAAAGGCGCTGAAGGACCATTGCCACGCCACCAACCCGCGGACGGCCACGGCCGACGACTATCTGGGCATGCTCAACGATTCCTACCGGGCCGGGTGATTGCGATGACCAGCACGACCACCATCCACAAGAACTTCATCGACGGCGAATGGCTGGCTGGCGGCGACGCCACGGTGAACCTCAACCCGTCCGATCTCGACGACGTGATCGGCCATTACGCCGTCGCCGACGCGACACAGGTCGAACACGCCGTCGCGGCGGCCCGGCGCGCCTTCAAGCCCTGGTCCGCCGTCGGCGTCCAGGAGCGCTCCGACATCCTGGATCGCGTCGGCACGGAAATCCTGGCGCGGCGCGAGGAACTCGGCCGCCTGCTGTCGCGGGAGGAGGGCAAGACCCTGCCCGAGGGCATCGGCGAGGCGACACGCGCCGGCCAGATCTTCCGCTTCTTCGCCGCCGAGGTGGTGCGCGGGCGCGGCGAGTTGCTGGACTCCGTCCGCCCCGGTGTCAGCGTGGAGATCACGCGCGAGCCGGTCGGCGTGGTCGGCCTGATCACGCCGTGGAATTTCCCGCTGGCGATCCCGGCCTGGAAGATCGCGCCGGCGCTGGCCTACGGCAATTGCGTCGTCTTCAAGCCGGCCGAACTGGTGCCCGGCTGCGCCTGGGCGCTGACCGACATCCTGTCGCGTGCCGGCCTTCCCGACGGCGTCTTCAATCTGGTGATGGGTCCAGGGGCCGTGGTCGGCGACGCCATTGCCCGCTCGGCCGGGGTAGACGCTATCAGCTTCACCGGATCGGTCTCCACCGGCAAGCGGGTGGCGGCGGTCGCCGCCGAACGGCTCGCCAAGGTCCAGTTGGAGATGGGCGGCAAGAATCCGCTGGTTATTCTCGACGACGCTGACCTCGAGATCGCGGTGCGCTGCGCCGTGCAGGGATCCTACTACTCCACCGGCCAGCGCTGCACCGCGTCCAGCCGGCTGATCGTGGCCTCCGGCATCCACGACCGCTTCGTGAAGAGCCTCGGCGAGGCGTTGCGCCGCCTGACCGTCGACGACGCGCTGGCTCCCGGAACCGACATCGGCCCGGTGGTGGACGAGCGGCAGTTGGCCCGCGATCTCGGCTACATCGAATGCGGCACCGGCGAGGGTGCGACGCTCGCCTTCGGCGGTAACCTGCTGACGCGGGCCAAGCGCGGTCATTACCTGTCGCCCGCCCTGTTCACCGAAACCACGCCGGAGATGCGCATCAACCGCGAGGAGATCTTCGGGCCGGTCGCCACGGTGCTGCGCGCCGACGGCTACGAGCACGCGCTGGCCATTGCCAACGACACGCCGTTCGGCCTGTGCGCCGGCATCGTCACCGGCTCGCTGAGGCACGCCGCGCATTTCAAGCGCAATGCCGATGTCGGCATGGTGATGGTCAACCTGCCCACCGCCGGCGTCGATTACCACACGCCGTTCGGCGGCCGGAAGGCGTCCAGCCACGGCCCGCGCGAGCAGGGCGCCTACGCCCGCGAATTCTTCACCACCGTCAAGACCAGCTACGTCCAGGCCTGACGGCGGCGGCACGCAAAGAGGACAGGATCATGAGCTCCGTCATCAAGGACCATCACGAGGCGATCCGCGACGCCGTCCGCCGCTTCGCGGAAAACGAGATCGCGCCGGTCGCCGAGCATCTCTGGCAAGCGGAGGAGTTTCCCTACGCCGCCTGGAAGCAGGCCGGCGAACTCGGCTTTATCGGCCTGCCCTACCCCGAGGCCCATGGCGGCGGCGGCGGCGACTGGCTCGGCTTCACCATCGTGCTGGAGGAGATCGCGCGGGTCGATTGCGCCGTCGCGGTGTCGATCATGGCGAACTCCACCATCGCCAGCCTGCTGAACAGTTTCGGGACCGAGGAGCAGAAGCGCCGCTTCCTCCGCCCGATCCTGGAGGGCACCCAGGTCGGCTGCATCGCGTTGACCGAACCCGGCGCCGGGTCCGACAGTGCGAACATCCAGACGCGCGCCGCCTTGCGCGACGGCAACTGGGTCATCACCGGATCGAAGACCTTCATCAGCAATTCGGGCACCGACATCACCGGCCCCGTCGTCATCGCCGCCGTCACCGGCACCCGTCCGGACGGCCGCAAGGAGATCTCCAACTTCATCGTGCCCACTGGAACGCCGGGCTTCACCTCCGGCCGCAAGCTGCACAAGATCGGCTGGCGCGGCTCGTCCACGCACGAGTTGTTCTTCGACGAGTGCGTGCTGACGCCCGACCATCTGCTGGGCCAGGTCGGGTCGGGACTGAAGCAGACGCTGGCGCAGATCAGCACCGGGCGCATCCTGATCGGCGCCCTGGGGCTGGGCATCCTGCAGGCCTCGCTGGAACGCTCGATCGCCTACATGAAGGAGCGCCGCGCCTTCGGCAAGGCCCTGACCGAGTTCCAGGCTCTGCAGTTCAAGATCGCCGACATGGCGACCCACGGCCACGCCGCGCGGCTGATGCTGTACGACGCCGCGGCACGCAAGGACGCGGGCGAGCGGTTCGACCGCGAGGCGTCAATGGGCAAGCTGTTCGCCACGGAAAAGGCGATGGAGGCCGCGCACCAAGCGGTCCAGATCCATGGCGGCAACGGCATCATGATCGAATACCCGGTGTCCCGCGCCTTCGGCGACGCCAAGGTCCTGGAGATCGTCGAGGGCACCTCGGAAATCCAGCGGATGATCATCGCGCGCGAACTGCTTCGGTAGAGGCTCCCCCTCCTTTCAGGACGGAACAGACAGGACCATGCCCGCCAACAGCCCCTTCCACGCCGACGGCCTCGGCAAGACCGCAGCCAACCATGCGCCGCTGACTCCGCTGTCGTTGCTCGCCCGCACGGCGGAGGTCTACCCGCACCACCTTGCGGTGGTTTACGGGGCGCGGCGCTACACATGGGCACAGACGGCAGAACGTTGCCGCCGTCTCGCCTCAACGTTGGTGGCGGCGGGGGTCGGATGTGGCGACACCGTCGCCGTGATGGGCGCCAACACCCCCGAGATCATCGAGGCGCATTTCGGCGTCCCGATGGCCGGTGCCGTGCTCAACACGCTGAACACCCGCCTCAACGCTCCCATGCTGGCCTTCATGCTGCGGCACGCCGAGGCCAAGGTGCTGATTGCCGACACGGAGTTTTCCGCGACCATCCGCGACACGCTGGCCCTACTCGACCGGCCGCCGCTGGTGATCGACATCGACGATCGGCAAGGTCCAGGCGGCGCACGGGTGGGCGCGGTCGACTACGAAGGCTTCCTCGCCCTCGGCGACCCGGATTTTGCCGGTGGGCAGCCCTCGGACGAATGGCAGGCCATCGCTCTCAACTACACCTCGGGCACCACCGGGAATCCCAAGGGCGTCGTCTATCATCACCGCGGCGCCTATCTGGCCGCCCTGTCGAACATGATCGACTGGGGCATGCCACGGCATTCGGTGATGCTGTGGACCCTGCCCCTGTTCCATTGCAACGGCTGGTGCTTTCCCTGGACCATGGCTGCCAACGCCGGCACCAACATCTGCCTGCGCCGCGTCGATCCGGAGCGGATCCTAGCCCTGATCCGCGAGCACGGCGTCACCCATTATTGCGGCGCCCCGGTGGTGCACGCGATGCTGGCCAACGCGCCCGATGCCTGGAAATCCGGGATCGGCCACTCGGTCGAGGCGCTGATCGGCGGCGCCCCGCCACCGGTTCCGGTGATCGCGGCGATGGAACGGATGGGCTTCTCCATCACCCAGATCTACGGTCTGACCGAGGTCTACGGGCCGGCGGCGGTGTGCGCCCCGCAACCGAATTGGAACGATCTGGATACGGCGGCTCTCGCCGAGCGGAAGGGGCGGCAGGGGGTGCGCTACACCGCGCAGGAGGGCATGGCGGTGCTGGACCCGCAGACGATGGCGCCGGTTCCCCCCGATGGCGTCACCGTCGGTGAGGTCATGTTCCGCGGCAACATGACGATGATGGGATATCTGAAGAATCCCGAGGCGACGGCGGAGGCCTTCGCCGGCGGCTGGTTCCATTCCGGCGATTTGGCCGTGGTCCAGCCGGACGGCTATGTCCAGATCAAGGACCGCTCCAAGGACGTCATCATTTCCGGCGGCGAGAACATCAATTCCGTCGAGGTCGAGGAGGCGCTCTACCACCATCCGGCGGTGCTCGCCGCGGCGGTCGTGGCGCGTCCGGATGCCAAATGGGGCGAGACTCCTTGTGCCTTCGTGGAACTGAGGCCGGAGGCGACGGCTACGGAAGCCGAACTGATCGCGCATTGCCGAGCGCGGCTCGCCCATTTCAAGGCGCCGAAGACTGTGATCATCGGCGAGTTGCCGAAGACTTCTACAGGGAAAATCCAGAAATTCGCATTGCGCGAAGCCGCGAAACAGAGCGGCATAAACGTTGAGGGATGCTGCTGATGAAGATCATGGTGCCCGTGAAGCGGGTGATCGACTACAATGTCAAGATCCGCGTCAAGGCGGATGGCAGAGGCGTCGAGACGTCCAACGTGAAATTCTCGATGAACCCCTTCGACGAGATCGCCGTCGAAGAGGCGGTGCGGTGCAAGGAAGCCGGCACGGCGACCGAGATCGTTGTGGTCTCCGTCGGTCCGACCCAGGCCCAGGAGACGCTGCGCACCGCTCTCGCCATGGGCGCCGACCGCGCCATCCTGGTGCAGACCGACGTGACGACCGAGCCGCTCGCCGTCGCCAAGGTGCTGAAGGCGCTGGTCGAGAAGGAGGCGCCGGGGATGGTGATCCTCGGTAAGCAGGCCATTGACGACGACTGCAACCAGACCGGCCAGATGCTGGCGGCGCTGCTGGGCTGGGGCCAGGGCACCTTCGCCTCGAAGGTCGTCGCCGGCGACGGCAGGGTCGCAGTGACGCGCGAGATCGACGGCGGACTGGAGACGGTGGAGCTGAAGCTGCCGGCGGTGGTGACAGCCGACCTGCGCCTCAACGAGCCGCGCTATGCCTCACTGCCCAACATCATGAAGGCGAAGAAGAAGCCGCTGGAGACCGTCACCCCGGATGCGCTCGGCGTCGACGTCACGCCGCGGCTGACCACGGTGAAGGTCACCGAGCCGGCGAAGCGTCAGGCCGGCATCAAGGTGCCGGATGTCGCCACCCTGGTCGACAAGCTGAAGACCGAAGCGCGGGTGATCTGAGGAGCGCCGGCTCCGGTGCCCCCTCTCCATCCCCCCCACCTGCGGTGGGAGAGGGGATGGGACGCTCGCCGGCGTGAGTTACTCGCGAAGCGGCGGCAGTCCCCTCTCCCACCGAAGCGGAGGGGGTTAGGGAGGGGGCAATGCGCAGCCGACACCTCACCACCCGCCAATCAAGGACCCACCTCATGCCCATCCTGATCCTCGCCGACCACGACAACGCCAGCCTCAAGCCCGTCACCGCCCATGCGGTCACCGCCGCGAGCAAGCTCGGCGGCGACATCCACCTGCTGGTCGCCGGCCGCAACGCCGCCCCGGCTGCCGAGCAGGCCGCCAAGCTGGCGGGCGTCACCAAGGTGCTGCTCGCCGACAATGCCGCCTACGAGCATGCCCTGGCAGAGCCCGTCGCTGCGCTGCTGGTCTCGCTTGCCTCCGGCTACAGCCATGTCCTCGCCGCCGCAACCTCGGCCGGCAAGAACGTGCTGCCACGCGTCGCGGCCTTGCTCGACGCGGCGATGATCTCCGACATCACCGTCGTGGTCTCCGCCGATACCTTCGAGCGGCCGATCTATGCCGGCAACGCCATCGCCACCGTGCAATCGGCCGACCCGGTGAAGGTCGTCACCGTCCGCACCACCGCCTTCGAGGCGGCGACAGCCACCAACAGCGCGCCGGTCGAGAGCGTCGCCGTCATGGCCGATCCCGCCCTGTCGAGCTTCGTCTCGGCCGAGCTGTCGAAGTCCGAGCGTCCGGAGCTGACCTCGGCCCGCATCGTCATCTCTGGCGGGCGCGGCATGCAGTCGGGCGACAACTTCCGCCTGCTGGAAGACATCGCCGACAAGCTGGGCGCAGCTGTGGGTGCATCGCGCGCGGCGGTTGATGCCGGCTTCGTACCGAACGACCATCAGGTCGGCCAGACCGGCAAGATCGTTGCGCCGGAGCTCTATATTGCCGTCGGTATCTCGGGCGCCATCCAGCATCTGGCTGGCATGAAGGACAGCAAGGTGATCGTCGCCATCAACAAGGACGAAGAGGCGCCAATCTTTCAGGTCGCCGACTACGGCCTCGTCGCCGACCTATTCAAAGCGGTACCTGATTTCGCTAAAATAATCTGACCATTACTACCAACCCATCATCATCTTATCATGGATCTGCGGCATCTTCGCCATTTTGCTGTATTGGCTGAGACGGGCAGCCTTCATCAGGCTGCCCGTCGACTCCGGCTTCAACAACCAGCTCTCAGCCAGTCGATCCGCTCGTTGGAAGCTGACGTCGGTGCCTCCCTTGTGGACCGGTGTCCATCGGGAACACGCCTGACTCGGGCCGGAAAGATCTTTCTAAACGATGTACAAAACATACTCTCCTCTCTCGACCAAGCGGTACGGATCGCGCGCCAAGTCGGAAGCGGTATGGACGTTTCGCTACGCCTCGGGATCACGCGCGACATCGTTACCACCCGACTTACAAACGTATTGAGCCGCTTTCAGAGCATTTCCTTCCACGGCCGAGCAATTGTTAACGACACATTGCGTTCGAACTATCGATGGCAGCTAGACAACGGCCTGCTCGACCTTGTCTTGCTGCCCACCACGATGACCGCTGACATCAAGCATGCTGAGAAACTTTGGGAGGATGATATCCATCTTGTTCTGCCGGTTACCCATCCTCTTGTCACAGCCTCCATGATCAACGTCAACCAGTTGGTGGGAGTATCTCTGATTTTGAACAGAGGCAATGACAACAGTGCGATCGACGATGCACTGTTGGCGGCCGGTCGATTGGCTGGCCTCACGATTGATGTCACCTCACAAGCATCTTTTCTAGAAACCCGGCTGATGCTGGTTGCCGCCGGCTTGGGTATCACGGCCCTGCCCGCCTTGAGTTCGGCTCTCGCCGCCACGCCAGGCATTGTGGGCCGGCCTCTATCGCCCCCATTGAAGGTGACCACTGTCGCGATGTGGCCGGTATCGGGCCCGACGCCGGCGGCGCAACGCTTTCTCACCATCGCTCGCTCCTTAAAGGAAACCGATACTGAAGATGGCTTGTGATCGTACCCTTTCGATTGCAGGCTCATGATCGGAAGTCGTCCGCCTGCAGAGCGCCACGAAGCACCAGCATGAGAGGTTCTCCTGCCTCCAGCATGATCACCGGCGCTCGCTGCAGCATGTCCTTGGCGGCGCGGTCGAGCGGACTTTCCATGCCACGGCCAAGGATGGCCCCCAGCAAGCTGCCGCCTCCGGTCAGCGCCACCGAGGCGAGGTCCACCGCCGCACTGGCACCAATCAGCAGACCCGTCTGCACCCAGGGCACCTCCACCGAGCCCGGCAATCCACCGGCCCCGTTCGCGTCGGACGCCATCGCCGCCGGATGAACGGTGTCGTTGCGCGGCCAAGGCCGGCTGATCGCCGGCTTCGTCACCGCGATGCGCTTCTGCCCTTTCATCGCTCCGCTACCGACCTCCATCGTCACCGTTGAGCCGGCCGGCACCGCCAGGCAGGCGAAGCCGGAATCCCAGACGTCCCGCGTTACCTGGGCGGTCAGCACCCCGCCACGTTCGGTCACCACCCGGCTGATGGTCTGCAGCGGGATCGGCGTTCCCGCCGGCACGACGCAATCGCCGCCGGCCGCAACAAAATCCGTCCGGCCTGAAGCGCCAGCCGAACCCCCTTCGTCTTGTTCCTTGCGGCTCCAGCCACCGACCCCGGCGTCCATCGCCTTCTTCCGCAGCTCGTCCTCCTTCACCGGCCCCCGGGCGGGCGGTTTCACAGGGGCCGGCGCCGGTTTCGCCGGCTCGACCCGCGGGGCCGACGGCGAAGGGGGCGTCAAGTCGGCGTAGCTCGGCAGCTTGCCGTCCGGCAGACGCTGGTCGAACAAAATCGGCTGCTTGCCCGTCCCACCGTCACCCTGGCCGCGACCGATCATGTAAGCAGCTAAGCCAACTCCGAGGACGGCGCCGCTCACCAGGAGGATGCGGACAAGGTGGGGACCGGACACCACCACCCGGCGGCGGGCCAGCGGATCGGCAAGCGGCGTGTTTTCCGGTGCGGTCATGGCTTGCTCCTGCGGATGTGAACCTCCTGAGCACCGAGGCCCAGCAGCAGGTGGTCGTGAACGCCGGCGACCCGGTAGGTCGCGTTTATCCGGCCGTACTGCACCGGCATCCGGGTGCCGTCCGGTGCGATGCGCCAGAGCACCGGCGCGCCGTAGGCGCCGAGCGCACCGGGGGTGAAGTTGATGATGGTCACCTCGCCGTCGTCGCACACCGGCGGCTGGCCGTCCGCCGTCGGCACCGGCCGCCACTCCGGCGTGTCGCCGTCCAGCGTGTAGCTGCAGCGGCGGTCCCGAAAGGCCAACTCGGTGGTGCGGTCGCGGCCCTCCGACGGTGCGCCACTGGTCAGAGCCTGCGGCCCGTTCAGCGTGGCCAGCCAATCCTCCGGGTAGCGCCAGCGCACCTCGACATGATGGACCCGCCGGTGCGTCTCGACGTTGAGGTCATATTTGCGCTCGTTGGTGAAGAGGGAAATCTGCTGGTTCAGTCCGGCGCGCCGCGGCATGAAAGCGACGCATTCGGTGCGCTGTTTGCCTTTGCCGAAGCTGTAGGGCTGGTGCGGAATCCACACCTGAGCGCCCGGCGCCACGATGTCGCGCACCACCTCGCCCGGCTTCAGGCAGACCAAGGTCTGGTTCCCCTCGGCCATGTAGACGAGATACTGCTGGTCGGGCTGATACCAGTATTCGCAGCTCTTGCCCTTGAAGCATGTCAGGGTCGGCAGGTCGAGCGCCGCTTCGTTGGCCTGCCCCACCCAGCTGCGGGTCTGCGCCCGCGACGGCCGCGCGCTGTGCTTCTCCTTCGGTTCCCGCTCCATCTGTGTCGGCGGAACGTGCAGATCGGCCATCGTGTAGGTGCGAGGCGGATCGGGTGGCTCGGCAATCGGCACCAAGGGCGGCTCGGTGGCACAGGCCGCCAGCAGCGGCAGTGCCAGCCAGGGAAACAGGCGGGTCATGGCTGGGACTCCGTCGATGGGGTCGGAGGGCTCGGAAGGGGCGGAATGGCTGGTGTCGATGGTGCTGCGGCCGGATCGAACCGAGCCGCCTTCGCGGCGTCACGCGGCTCCAGCGCCAGCGGGGTGCCGCTGGGCTGGGAAAAGCCTGTGATCGACACCCCATCCAGCGCGCCGTCGCGCGGCACCCCGTCCACCGTCACCACCGCCGCGCTCATCAGCGCCCGGCTTTCCGGCTTGAAACGGCGATAGACCGTCTCGGTCCACACCACATAGAAGGAGGATGCCCCGGTCTTCGGATCAGCCTCGCGCTCCTGCACGCGGATGTCGGCGACGTCGCGGCTCCAGCCCTCGGCCGGGTCGAGATCGGCCGCCACCAGAGCATCCCATTTCTTCTCAGCCCCGGCGGTCAGGCGGGCGCGGGCGGCGGCGCGGTCCTTGGCCAGCATCACCGGGTCGGTGCCGATCTGGCGCTGCCAGCGGATGAACCAGGACACCGCGTTGATCCGCGCACCCTTGCTGACGCTGAGGGTGGTGTCGAGCAGGAAAAGGGCTTGATGGCCGTCGAGCGCCTGCTCGACCCGGTAGACCGGCTTAGTGCGGGCGATCTCCACCAGCTGCCCGGCGACGCGCAGATTGTCCCAGGTCATCAGCCCGCCCCAGCCGAGGCTGAGGATGGTGAGGCCGAGATACCAGCGCTTCAGCCGCAGCGCCTTGGCCTCGCGGCTGGCGCGGTAGGTCATCGCCTCCAGGTAGCGGGTGCTGTCCGGCACCCCGGCCGGCGGCGGATCGTAGGCGTTGACGATGCGCTCCCTCATGATGGATCTCCCTTCTCTGGAGCGTCGGGTTTCGGCTTGCGGGCGCCGGCTGCGTCGGCGGCGCGCAGCCAGGAGTCCTCACCGCCCCACTCCTCGATCAGGCGGCTGGCCTGCCCACGGGTGAGGTCGGCGGGATAGGTCCGGCCGGCGGCTAGACGGTCGAGCTGACCGCGCTGGGCCTCGGTCATCGGCTTGTCCCAGCCGCCGCCAGACCGCTGGGCGCTCCCCTGCCCGGCACCTCCCCCTGCCCCACCGAAGCGCCCGGCCGGATAATGCCGCCCGGTTCCGCCGGATCCGCTAACGGGCATGGTGCCGACCGAAGCGGTGGCGCCACCGGCCAGGGTGCGCAGCAGGCCGAGGGCCGTGGTGCTCCCAGCCAGTACGCTGCCGGCAGCTCCACTTGATGCCGCGGCTCCACCGGCGACGCTACGGGCGCCGAGCCAGCCGGCGGTCCACAAGGCGGCCAGCGCCGTCATGCCGTCCATCACCGGCCCGCCATTCACCAAGCCGGCGGCGGCGCGCGGCGCCTTGATCGCCAGCACGAAGATGGCGGCGGCCAGCACCGCCACGCCGAAAGCCTGGGCCAGAGTCGGCGTGCCCTGGAAGGTCAGGCTGGTCAGGGATGCGCCACAGACGGCGATGATGGCGCCCAGCACCAACAGCTTCATGGCCGACGCCGCGATGTAGCCGATGGCGCGTTCGGCGACGAAGCTGGTTGGCCCCAACACCGCGAAGGGGATCGCCAGATAAGCGGCCAGCGACAGCAGCCGGTATTCCAGGAAGGCGAGGAAGACCTGAATCGCCAGGATGCAGAAGCTGACGATCACCACCAGCGCCGCCAGCAGGAAGATCACGATCTCGACAAAGTTCAGGAAGAAGTCGACCGGCCCCAGCATCTCCTTGACGCGCAACATCAGCGGGATTACCGCCTGGATGCCGAGATGGGCGATGTAGCCAGGATCGTCGAGGGCGAAGGGGGCACCGGGGCCGAGGCTGAGCCCCTGCCGGGCCGCCGCCTGCATCAGGGCGGCCGAGCCGGTGGGAAACCACTCGACCAGCGCACCGATGACGGTGAATTTCAACAGCATGCGCAGGAAAGGGCCATGGACCGCGGGCTTGCCCTCGAACAGCCAGAGCAAGAGGGCCAGCGTGTAGGACAGCATCATCAGCAGGCGGAGCGCTTGGTGGGCGTCCGGCCCGAGCAGGCCGAGGGCGGTCACCACCATGGCGGTCAGCTGATGCAGGGCGATCGACAGGCCGCTGACGTCCATGGCCGGTCACTCCCGGCCGGGCGGCACGGCGCGATAGCGCTCGATGCCGCGCCAGTCCGACAGGCGCTCCAGCCGCTCGCGGGTCCAGGCCCCGTCGTCGGTCAGCATCATCCCGACCAGCGCGGCGGCGCCGAGAACGCTGAGCAGGACAAGGCCGGCGAAGATCAGGGCGATGCGGGCGAAGCTCATGGTTCAGCTCTCTCTGTTCAATGTCCGGGGTCAGCTTCCGGGGGCGCCGTAGGTGTCGAGGCCGCGCCAGCTGAGGATCGTCTGCTGGCGGGCGCGCTCGACGGCGGCCTGCTCGTAATCGAGCTGAGCCTCCAGGGCGCGGCCATGAACGGCCTGCAGCATCAGGAGTTGGCCGGCCATCTCGGCGTTGAGCAGGGTCGCCTGGGCTCCGGTGTCGATGGCGCAGGTCTGGCCGTCGCAGGCCTTCAGCGCCGCCATCAGGTCGCGTGCCCGCTGCGGATAGGCCTCGATGCTGGTGACGACGTCGGCCGACACCCGCTTGCTGGCCCGGCTGGCATCGCGGGCGAGGCGGGCCTGCTCGGCCTGATGCGCAGCCAGCCCTTCGGCATCCAGATTGGTGGCCAACACGTCCGGGTAGAGGGCGGTGAACTGGCGGTCGACGCCATCGAGGCTCCACTGGACCCGGCCGACGCCGTCGGCGGCCCGGCGGACGTCGCCAAGGCGGGCCGCGACCTGCGCCCGGCTGTCGAGACCGGACAGGGCGCGCATCCGGATCATGTTGTCGATCTGGGTGAGCATATGCGCGGTCTGGGCGATGATCTCGACCTCCTGGCGCTGGACCATCCCTTCGACCATCAGCGGCTTGCTCTCGACGATCGGGCAGCCCGGACTCTGCCCCTGGCCGCCACCGGCAAGACTGGAGCCGGCGCCCATCGCGGCCCCGCCCACCCCGCCGGTGAAATAGCCGACCGCCGCGGATATGATCAGGCCGAACAGCCCGTTGCTCTCTCCACCGCACCCGCCGCCGCCACTGCCACCGAACAAACCTCCCAACCCACCACCGCCGAACATCTGGGCGGCGGCGGGCGATGGAGTGACGGTGAGCGCCGTCGAGGCCAACAGGGCAAGGGCGGCAAGGGCCGAACAAACGCCAGCTCGGAAACGCAGGATCATGATGCTTCTCCCGGGGAAGTGGAGGCCGCAGCACGGTCCAGGATGGCTGCCGCCTCATGCAGCCGGTGCCGGCGCAGCCAGGCTGTGGCGAAGCCGGCAGGTCCGGCTTCGGCGATGGTCTCGAAGGCGGCCCGGCGCTGCGCCGCCCCACCACAGCCGCACACCGCGAGCGCCACCGGATCGAGGGTAAGCTGGGCGAGCCGGCTGCCGTCCGGCGTCTTGAAGAAGACGTCGCGCCGCGGCATGGCGCCGGCCACCAGGGCGGCCTCGGCCCGGTTCAGCCCCCAGTCGCGGTAAAGCGCGCGCTTGGCGGCGTTGGGATCGGCGAGCAGCAGCAGGACGCGGATGGTCTTCAGCAGCGCCGCGATGGCCGAGCCCTCGATGTCGTCGAGCTGATGGGTGGCCAGCACCAGCGCGACGTTCTTCTTCGGCCCGCGCCGGCGCAGCTCGTCCATCTCGGCCGGCTGGTGCTTCAGCGCCTTGAAGGCCTCGTCGACCAGGAACAGGGTCGGCCGCCCGTCGGCGAACAGCCGGTAGAAGCGGCGGAACAGCGCCTGGATCACCGGGGCGGCCCCTGGTCCACGGTCGATCAGCGCGCCGATGTCCACCGTGGTCCAACAGGAACCGAGCAGCCGGTCCTCGCCGGCATCGACCAGATCGCCATAGGGGCCGCCGCGGCAGTAGGGCTCCAGCGCCACCCGCACCAGATTGTCGGGCACCAGATGGGCAAGGTGCGACAAGGTGCGCTCCCCCGGTGGCGAGGCCGCCAGCAAGTGCAACGCCGAATCCACCGCATCGCCGGCCTCGGCCGCAGAAATCCCGCCCGGCACCAGTAGGCCCTGCACCCGCAGCAGCTCCATCACGAAGTTGTGCCCCCAGGCAAAGCCGCCGGGGGTGTCGACGTCGGCCAGCGGCTGCAGCGCCAGATCGGCGTAGGCGAGGTCGCCGGAGCCCATGGACAGGAACTCGCCGCCGGCCGCCCAGGTGGCGGCGAGGCTGGTGCTCTCGGTGGCGTCGACGTCGACCCACACCACCCGCCCCTCCGGCACCCGGACGAGGAACTGGTGGCCGAGGAAGGCGAGCACGGTGGACTTGCCGGTGCGCGGCGGTCCGATCACCAGCGCCGCCCCGTCCGGCCCCTGGTGCAGGTCGATCCTCAAGGGTGTGCCGCCCTCGGCCTCCAGTTGGGCCAGCGGGTCGCAGCGCAGATGCGGGTTGCGCTCCGGCCCGCCCCAGACCGCGGACAGAACCAGGAAGTCGGCGAGCTGGACCTGGGTCAGCGGGACCTTGCGGGGATTGGGGCGGACATGGCCGGGCAGCGTGCCGTACCAGGCGCGCTCGGCACCCCAGCTCTCCTCGATCGCGGTGAAGCCCAGCGAGCGCAGCGCCTTGACGAATTCATCCCGACGGCCCTCGGCCTCCTCGACGGAGGAACCCCACAGAACGGCGGTGGGCGTCATCCAGCCGGAGCTGGTGCCGGCCTGCTCGGCCTCCAGCCGGGCGGCCTCGGCTTCCAGCGCTTCGAGCACGCCGACCGGATCGTGGCGCAGCGCGGTGAAGCCACCGACGGCGCGCAGCAGCACCGAGCGCCAGTCGTAGGCGGTGTCGTCGTGCTTGCGCCATAGGGCGGCGAAGACGCCGCGGGCCTGGACATGGTCCATCGCCTCGAAGCGCACCGACCAGCGGATGGGAAAGGGTAGCGCGTCCAGCGCATTCAGCAGGCCGGGGTGGCTGGCCTTGGGGTAGCCACCGATGCCGACGACCCGGACATGCCAGCGTTCCGCGCCATTGCTCCAGGCCGGGAAGGAGCCCGGCAGGAAACCGACATCGACGAGGTTGGCCTTGATCGGAAAGCCGGGAATGTCGGGAGCGGCGACATGGGGCTGCTCGACCGGCGAGACGCAGGAATGGAGGAAGGTCATCACCGCATCGTCGTCGAGCATGTGGGCCCAGCCGACGGCGCGGCCGAGCAGGCCGGCGAACTGCAGCACCAACTGGCGGAAGGGCTCGACATGATCGCGCATCACGTCCGGCCGGGATCGCTCCGGCGGATTGCGGGTGAACCAGCCGGCGAACCGGCGGGCCTGCCGGTGTGTCGGGGTGAAGGTGATGGCGATGAATGTGCGCGAGCGTAGCTGCCGACCGGCGGCGTCGAGCCGTTCCCGGCGTTCGGCGTCGATCAGGCTGGCGACCGGATGGGCGCCGGTGCCACGCGGGTAGCCATGGCCCCAGCGACGCTGCATCTCGAAATGGAAGGTCCAACCGCCGGTGAAGGGGAACAACACGTTGGCGGCGGCCGTGGCGGTCTGCTGGATCTCGGCCGGATCCTGCACGCTCTGGTCGCGGCCGCCATATTCGACGACGGCCATCAGGGCGCCATCCTCCTCCAGCAGCACGACGCCGGGCCAGACGAAACAGTCCCAAGGCAGGTGGCGCGACAGCGCGTCGAAGCCGTCGTCGAAGGCGGTCAGGTCGAGCATGATCGGTTCTTTCCAATCAGCGGGGAGCTTTATAAGCAGAGCGGCCGAGCGAGGCGCCGCGGGTGCGGAGGACGCGGGCCAGCCAAGCGGCGGTGCCTTGGCGGACGATCTCCAGCCACCAGGGATCACGGCGGGTCAGGTGGCGCGCGGTGAGAAAGACGGCGAGGAACCCCGCCACCGCCTGGGGGAGGGCGCCGAGCGCCAGCCACAGCTCGGCGGCCAGCCAGAGGGCGATCGCCAGCAGCTCCATCGGCACGCCGAGCGGCATCTTGGTCGGCCGCACCGAGGTGCGGCGCACCGGCCTCTCCCATCCGTCCGGCAGCGGCGGAGCCTCCACCTCAGCCCCCGGCCAGCGCGATGATGGCGTCGCGCGCGCCGTAGGCGGCGGCGCCGGCAACGGTGAAGACGAACACCACGACCCCAGCGATGCGAGAGAACATCGCGGCGACCAGCGCCAGCAGCAGCCCGGCAGTAACCGCGATCGGCACGAAGTTGGTGTCGAACACCGCCTGCCAGGACAGCAGCTCGGCGCCGAGGTTGGCGATCACCTGCGCCCGCGCCGGACCGCTCACAGCGGCCAACGTTAACGTCAGAGCGAGCGCCCGGTATGACTTACCCTTGCTCGTCATCATCACCTCCACCGGTGAAATCCCCCGCCCCCAGCGGACGGAGGAGGAAGCCGCGGGCGGGGTCGTAGCCCTCGACCCGGACGATTTCGTTCATGAAGCGCCGCCCGTCGGGGTGACGGGCGAGATGCACCACCGCGTCGACGGCCTTGGCGATCCAGCGCATCTGCAGGGCATCCATCGCGATGCCGCCCAAGCCGACCATCTGGGCGACGCGATCGAGCGCGTCCCAGGCCGAGCCGGCATGCACGGTGCACAGGCCAGGATGGCCGGTGGTCCAGCCGACCACCATGGCGCGCGCCTCGGCCCGGCGGACCTCGCCCAGCACCAGATGCGTCATCGGCACCCGGAGCGCGCCGGCCACCAGGGCCTCCAGCGTCACCGGCGGGTCGGCCAGCGGATCGGCGACCATCGCGTAGGCGAAGGGACAGGACGGCTCGAACTCGAAGGGATCCTGCAGGACGGCGGGCAGCCCTTGCTGAAAGGCAGGCTCCTCCAGGCAGGCGCGCAGCAGCGTCGTCTTGCCGGTGTCGACATCGCCGGCGATCACCACGGTGCGGCGGGCGGCGATCAGCCGGCGGATCAGGGCGACCTGGAGTGTTGTCGCGCCGCCGGTGGAAGCCCAGTCGTCGAGCGTGATGCGGCCGCGGTAAGGCTTGCGGATCGAGCAGGACGGCCCCGGCGTCACCGGCGGGATGTCGGCGTGGAGGCGCTCACCGGTGACCGGCAGCACGGCGTCCAGCGTTGGACGGTCGCGGCGCAGCTCGCGGCGGGCAAAGCCGGCGACGGTGGCGAGGAAGCGCATCACCTGGGCCGGCTCGACGGTGCGGACAAACTCCGGCACCGGGCCGTTCTTCACCACCACGCGGCACAGACCGGCCCCTCCAGCCGGCGGTAAGACCAGCACGTTGGCGACATCGTCGCGGGCCAGCAGGTCGCCGAACAGCGCCGCGCGCAGCCGCTCCAGCGAGGCCAGAAGCAGCGCCGGCCGGTCGAGGCTTTCCTCGGTGATGACCGGCCCGTTCATGACGCCGCCCCACCGCGGCGACCCCGGCGCGACCACTCCTCCAGGATCGCCGTCCGGGTCTCGGCCACCGCCTCGGCATCGACCTCCAGCCCGACATTGAGCAGGGCGAGCTGGGTCACCATCATGTCCTCGATGCGCAGGATGGTGGCCTCGATCTGGTTCTCTTCGACCCGGGCGCGGGCGAGCGCCGACAGGCCGTGGTCGATCACCAGGGTGACGGCGTCGGAGAAGTGACGGAACCGGTGACGCTCCTGGACGATCTCCACCTGCCGGGCCAGCGCCTCGGGAATGCGAGCGGAGACGTGGCGGAGCTTGCGTAGCTCTTCGGCATAGGCGGCGTTGCCAGTGTCGCGGCTCACGGCGATCCTCCCTTCACACGATGGTCTTGCGGCGGGGTGGACGGGCGGGACGTGCCGGCTTCGCGGGGACGATCGGTCCCTCCCCCTGCCTGCTGAACCAGCGGTTGGCCTCCGGGCGTGGCGTCCAGCCTTTGGCTGGCGGCCCGTAGAAGCCTGCCCAGGCCGGATCGCTGTAGGGGTGCAGGCGGGTGGCGCGGATCGGCTTGCCGTAACCGAAGACGATCAGGTCGTTGCCGTCCATCTCCAGCGCCGCGTGCATCGGCAGCACCGGCCGGCGGTCCACCCGCACGCCGCGGCTGACCGTCGGCACCAGGTCGAGCAGCCCCTTCGAGGTCGAGCGCGTCGGCACCTCCTCGATCGCCTCACCGACCATCCGGCTGATCCGCTCCGCCTCATCCGACGAATTCGGCCGGAACACGACAAGCCGTGTGTTGGCGGTCAGGCCCTTGCCGTAGCGCTCCTCCACCTCGCCCAGGCTCTGGGCGAGCAGCAGCAGACGGATGCCGTATTCGCGGACGTAGCGGATCCACTCCGCCGCCTCGGCCATGCGGAACTGCAGGAACTCGTCCAACGCCACCAGCAACGTCCAGCGCCGCGCCCGTCCATCGTCGGCCAGAGACCGGTCGACGGTGAGGAAGTCGATCATCTGGGTGAGGATCAGGGTGAAGACCCGGCGCAGGCGCCGCGCGTCCATCGGCCGGGCGACGATGTAAAGCGTCACCGGCCGCTCACCGGCCACGAGGTCAGAGATCGAGAAGTCGCTGGCGGCGGTCTGGGCGTCGAGAACGGAATCCTCGAACTCGGCGAGCAGCACCGAGACGGTGACATAGACCGACTTGCGGTAATGCAGGCTCTTGTCGACCGCCCCACCCCGTCCGCCTTTGCGGGCCGGCGCGTCCTTCCTGCCCTCCTCGTCCAATCCTGACGCCGGCGGTTCGGCGTCGGCGGCGACGCTCTTGTCCCACAGCTCCTGGGCGGCGCGCTGGGCTGTGGGATGAACGCCCTCCGCCAGCATCAGCGTCAGCCCGTCGTCGCCGAGCAGGATGTGCCGGCGGGCGCCAGCCAGCGACTTCTCGGCATCCGCCGCAGCGGTCAGCAGATAGACGAAGACGCCGGTGAGGTAGGAAAAGGCGGCGTTGCGCCAGTGCCCCTCCTTCTCGCCCTCGGTGAGGATGCGGGCGGCATGCTGGCAGTCCGGCACCAGATGCGCACTCGGCCGCACCGCCATCAGCGGGTTGTAGCGCGGGCCGCCGGGCTGGGCGAGGTCAAGCACGATGACGTCGCCGAAACGCTCGCGCGCCGCGCCCGTATCACCGGCCATGGCGCCCTTGAAGTCCCAGACGACGGCGCTCTCCCGCCAGCCGGCGAACAGGGTGGGCAGAACGGTGGTGGTCGTCTTGCCCGAGCCGGTGGGGCCGATCACCAGGACCGGCTGCAGGGTGCGTTCACGCAGGGGCCGACCGTTCCAGGCGCCGAGGACGATGCAGGTGTCTGTCATCGCCGCCCCCGTCACAGCAGGCCGCTGCGGCGGACGTCGGCGTCTCCGGCCCAGCGGCCAGCACCGAAGCGGGGACCGCGGTCGCCGCGCAGGGCGAGGCCGATGCGCACCGCCAACGCCAGGGCGCCGGCGACGCAGACCAGGGTGGCGACGGTGACGATCCAGCGATGACCGGGCGCCAGCAGGCCGCGCCAGGTCAGGAACTGACCGGGCCAAAAGAGCGCGACGGCACCGAGACGGAGGCCGCCGAAAACCTCCGGCCAGGCGAAGAGCCAGCCGACCAGCTCAGTGACCACCTGGACGGTCAACAGCCAGACGGCGAGGCCGTAGGCAACAGCGACGCGGGAAAGGCGGGTCACAGCTCGCGCCCTCCCAGTTCGTCCAGGCCGTCGCGCCCGGCCTCACGGCCACGCTCCTCGCGCAAGCGCTGCATCTCGACCAGCTGGCGCTCGTAGGCCTGCCGCTCGCGCTCGTCCATCCAGCCCAGCGTCCGGGTGGTGACCTCGACCGCATCGTGGCGAAACCAGTGGGTGACGACCTCGCGCTCGAAGTAGAGGTCGCGCTCGTCCTGCACGCCGCGGATCATGACGTGCAGGTGCCGGTTGCCGTCCGGGTGAGCCATGTCAGGCTTGCGCTCCACCGCCGCCACCCATTCCAGCTCGCCGACCCGGCGTTCCCAGGCGGTCATGATCTCCCGGCCGTAGGCGACCATGTCGTCGATGCGGTGGCCGTCGTTCGGGCTGGCGATGACATGGAAGACGCGGCGATCGTCCGACCAGGCGGCGGCCACCTCGCCCTTGTCGATGCCGAGGCGGTCGCGATCGAACAGCGGGCCGTCCTTGGCGATGTAGTTGGCCAGCACGGCGACCGAGTTGGGAAAGGCGCCGCGGGCGCGGTCGTGGTAGAGCAGCTTGACGTTGACCGGGCGGGCATAGGCGCCGTGCCCGGCCGGGGCGGCGCGGACCTTGACCCGGCGCTCGGAGCGGCGAACGTAGCCGCGGGCCAGCGCGCGGCCACGGTCGACCAGCGCCTTCATCCGCGCCTTGAAGCCGTCGTCCGCCGAGAGGCCGTCGAAGATGGACCCGCGTCCCCGCATGCCGCTGCTCCTCCACCAAAACTGGAGCCGACAATGGGCCAGGACGCGGCCTCCATGACAGTTTTCAAAGGAGTGACGGGAGAACAGAGACTGTGTTCGCCCATGTTCGTTTCAGGATGCGCGTCCACAGGGAAACATGAAGGAAATCAACGATCATGACCGACGACGAACCGCCCCTTTATCTTGCTGACCGTTGATTTCCTTCTCTTCCCAGACCACCATACAGTCCCGCCGGAGCTTTCCGGCTTTGGCCGTTTCCCTGTCTTTGCGCGTTAATGAGCGAAGAGGTTCGCCGACCGCCGCAAGAGGACGGCCGGCCCCTTGATCAGCCGGTCACAGGGGCCGTCGCCAGCCCGAAAGTTTCCGAGACGAGGTGGCGGATGTCGGCCTCGGCCTGCCCCGCCATCTCGAGTTCCGGCACCAGCAGCCCAGTGTCCATGCTGTCGGTGAACGCCTGCCGCTGCCGGATCACCGCCGCCGAGACCGGCAGGCGCAGCCCCATCACGGTGGCCTCGCTGCCCGGTTCGACCCGCAACCCATCGGGTGCTTTGCTCAGCACCAGCGACGCCGTGAGAGCCGGCTCCACCGCCAGCGCCTCGATGACCAGCTGCAGGGTGGCGGCACCGCGCCCGAGGGACGCCCGATCCGGCCGCGTCGGGATCAGCACCGTCTCGGCTGCCAGTAGGGCCGCCCGCAGTGCTGCCGGTGAACGGGACGGAGTGTCAATCACGACATGATCGAAGCTGGCGGCGAAACCTCCCAGTCCATGCCACAGCTGGGTGCCGGCAATCGTGGCGCTGTCGAACAGGAGCGGCATCCCATTGGCCCGGCGCCGCGCGATCCAGTCCCCAGTGCCGGAAACGCCGTCGATGTCGAGCAGCACCACCCGCCTGCCCTGCAGCGCCAGCTCGCCGGCCAGATTGACCGCCAGCATGGTCCGGCCGACGCCGGGCGTCAGGTTGACCAGGGCGGCGATCATGGCCCCTCCTCCCCGGCAAAGCGGGTTTCCAGCAGCTCGCGCAGCAGTACCGCCATGGTCACGCCGCGGCGGACGGCGGCGACCTTGATCCGCCCGCGCAGTTCCGGCGTGATGTCCACCGTCAGCCGCGCGGTGTAGATTTCCGCCTTGGCCGGCGACGCCTCGCCCCGCCGCACCCAGGCGTCCGGCGTGGGCTCTGCCACGACGGGACGTGCACCAAAGCCGATCCGCCCGCCGCTCATCGCCCGGTCTCCGGCTGTATGGGCTCGAGCAGCTCGGCGGCCAGCGCCGCGATCTCCCGGGCCGCGGTCGACTGCGGTTCGCTCTCGAAGACCAGCCGGCCGGAGCTGACGCAGCGGGCGAAGGCGACGCGCTGACCTACCGAGGCCGCCATCGCCGGCGGCACCACTCCGGCCAGCTCACGCCGCGCATCGGCCAACAGCCGGGTGCGGGCGATGCAGCGGTTCAGGACGAAACGGGCCGACAAGCCGGGCTTCCAGCCGCGGGCCTCCTCGAGCAGGCGCAGCAGCTCGGCCGACGCCCAGGCGTCGAACGGGCTGGGCTGCACCGGGATCAGCACCCGCTCGGCCGCCAGGATCGCCGAGCGCACCAGCGCCGTCACCCGTGGCGGTCCGTCGATCACCACATGCTCGACCCCGGAGACCAGGTCGGGCACCTCGCGGTGCAAGGTCTCCCGCGCCAGCCCGATCATCGCAAACAGCCGGGGCAGCCCCTCGCGATTGCGCTGCTCGGCCCAGTCCAACGCCGAGCCCTGCGGGTCGGCGTCGACCAGCAGCACGCGGGAACCCTGCCGGGCCAGTTCACCGGCGAGATGGGTGGCGAGCGTGGTCTTGCCGACGCCGCCCTTCTGGTTCAGCAGCGCCACGATCATGACCCCACCTCCCCTGCCCGGACCGGCTTATCCACAGGGAGAGGAGTCTTGGAGTCAGCAGCCAAGATTCTGTTACTGTTTAAGTTATAGACGTTATAGGGGCGAATCGGCGAGGCAGGCCAAGGGGTTGACTCCGAGTCGGGTGCGCGTTCTCCCGCGACCGGCAGGGCCGATGTCCCGATACGATCCGAAAGCGATGTCCCGAGCGCATTCACAGTCCTTCCACAGCCGGTTGTGGAAAAGTTCGCCGCGGTGCGCTCCCGGGAGAACAGCAGCCGCTCCTCGCCGCCGGTGCGCACGATCGACAGCCGGTAGCCGGGCAGACCGGCGGCGACGATGCGCCGGACGCCCACGACGAAGTTGGCGTAGCGGGCCGGACTGCCGCTGCGGGCGTGCAGCCGGCGCAGGCCGATGGCACCGCCGCCCTGCTGGCGGCCGCCCATCTTACGCACCAGCCGGTAGAGCCAGCGCGCCAGCCCGCCGGTGAGGGCGAGGTAGCCGGGGTCGAGGGTCAGCACCCGCCGCTCGCACACCGCGGAGAACAGCCAATCCGGCAAGGTTAGGACAACACCGTCCTTGCCCGGCTCCCAGGACTCCAGCCAGCGGAAGCGGGCCGGCCCCTCCAGATCGCCCGCGCGCAATGTGGTTTCCACCCGGGTCGCCGCCAGCCGGTCGAGGGCGGCGCGCAGCAAGGCGTAGTCGTGACGACCGGTGCCGCGGCCGAGGTCGCGGAGCAGCCGATAAGGGGACACCTCCAATCGCCGGTTCGGCGTCCGTCCAATGTCGAGGATGTCGGTCCAGCGGCTGGCCACCCAGAGCAGGAGGTCGGCGTCCCAGATGGTGGCGAGACCGAGCGCTCCGGTGGGCTCGACAAGGATGGCGACATCGCTCTGTTCGAAAACGATGGGCAGGCGCCGCGGCGTCTTGGCCAGGCTAAACCACGGCCAGACCATCAGGTCGGCCATGTCGCGCAGCGCCAGAGGTTTGGGCAGCGACAGGAAATGCCGGTCCATGGCGGCCTCCCTCACGAGCGGCGGGCCGGCCGGATGGTGCCGGCGCCGGGATCGGAGGTCGAGGTGCGCAGACCCTGGTCGGCCCAGGCCTTCAGATCGTCCAGCGCATAGACGACCCGGCCGCCGATCTTGCGGTAGCGCGGCCCGGTGCCGTAGACGCGGTGCTTTTCCAGCGTCCGGCCGGACAGGCCAAGGAAGCGCCCGGCTTCGGGCGTGCGCAGAAAGCGGGGCGGCAGAATGCCGGCGGGATCGGACATGGGCGAGCCTCCGTGATCGCAAGCGCATCGCCGGGAGCGGTGGCGCAGGATGGCGGAAGGCTCGCGAAAGGAAGACGGGGCGAGGGAGGGAAAAGGCCGGGGTGCGGTTATTCCCCCGGCCCCTCTCCTGGCGGCGGCACGCCCGGCAGGCGGCCGATCCGGCCAACCAGCAGGTCCCGGTAACCGCCGGTCATCAGCTGCCGGCCGCGGCGGATCAGGTAACGGACCCGATCGCGCAGCGGACTGGCACGGAACCAGTCCTCGCTCATCCGCCGTTCGCCGTACAGGGCGGTTGCCGTGTCGCGCAGGCTGGCGCCGGCCAGGGTGGCGTCGAGCCCCTGCAGGACCCGGCGCAGCATGGCGGCCTGATAGGCGGTGAGATCGGCCGGCGGCTCGGGACCGGACAAGGCCCGGCCCAACCGCTCGATGCCGGCGACCTGTGGCGCCAACGGCGCATCGAAGGCCACGGTGGCCAACAGCGGCACGCCCGGCGCCGGCAGGTCCGACGCCAGCACAAGGAAGCGGCGCTCCCGCGGTCCGTCGGCGATCACCACATAGAGGCCGTCCGGCGTCGGCAGCATCGACCGTCGCCCCGGCCCGGCCATCGGGTCGACCATCGGATCGGCGGCCTGGAGTGCTGGCAGATAGCCGGACGGAGCCGGGATCAGCCGGACCAAGCCCGGCAGAAGGTCAGGGAGCCAGAACAAGGCGGCCTCATGGGCCTCCCGGTCGGGCTCCTCGGCAACAAAACAACCCCCAGCGCCGGCCGCGCGAGGCCCGGTCCTTCGGCTTGGGGGACGGCTTGCCCACCTCGCCCCGGTACTCCGGGTTGCGGCGCAGGAACTCCCAGGCCCAACCCGACGCCGACAGCCTCACCGTATCGGCATAGTCGGCAGCGGACCGCCAATCTCGCATGTTCGTCATCGAACCGTCTCATCACAGGGGAAGGGACGGATGCACATCCACGCGCCAACGTTGCGGATCGTTCCCGCCGACGCTAGGCCGGTGGCGCCGATCAGGGGATAAGCGGCACCGGACCACCCCGATCGGCTGGAGTGTTTAAATGGCTGATCTTTTTGGCGAAACCGCACGTTGCAGACGCCGCTGTAGCCCAACCAAGCCGAACGGCAAAGACGGGTTAACTCGGACCAAGCAGGTGGCGGTAGCCATTTTCGGTCATCCAACGGGCGCGGGCGAGATGGCTGTCATAGGCGCGCCGGGCGCGCTCGGGTTCCTCGTCCGGGTCGATGCGCAGCACGATCCGGGCGACTTCATCCGGATCGGCGCCGTCGGCGGCCGCGTCGAGCAGGCGCAGATAGGTGACCAGATGGAGGCGGTCATAGTCGGTGAGGGCCTCCCCGGTCGGCGCCTCGTCGAACACCGGCGCGTCGATGCGCGGCTTGCTCATGCTGCCCCTCCGGCACTGCGTCCGGCACCGGCTGCGGACTGCAGGCGGGAGCGCGGTCGAATGGGAGATCTACCCCGTGGAGACCTTTCCCGCAATAAGGCTCCATCCTGGCGATGGAGGATCTGCCCGACATACTGGCCGCGAACATCCGGCGCCTGCGGCGGGAACGGGGCTTTTCGCAGGAGGAGCTCGCACACCGTTCGGGCATCGACCGCAGCTATCTCGGCCAGATCGAACGGGCCGAGCATAAGGCGACGGTGGTCACGCTCGGCAAGGTGGCCAAGGCGCTGGCGGTCCTGCCGGGCGATCTGCTGACTTTGCCTTCCGGTCACCCGTACCTCTCCGAACTGGCCGCAATCCCGCGCCCCGATGGCGACGTCAAGCCGTAGCATACATGGGTATGCCTCGACATTCTGACCACCATCGCTTCGGAGCTGAACGGTCGACGTCACCAATAGTGCCCGGCCGGAAGCCGACCAATCCGGAAATCCGCAACGGCGGACATCCGGATTTCCGGAAGCGTTGTTTATCGGCTTGTCGCGCGGGTCGGCTGACTCGGATGGAAACAGCGCCTCAGCCGGGCGCTGCTCTCTCGGCAGCCCGGATCGCGACGGCGGTGGCCATTTGCGTCTGCCGGGCCATCAGCGCGTTCAGTTCCAGCAGGGCCTGGGTCCGTTCCCGACGGGTCAAGGCGCAGTTCTCCAGTTCAGCACGCAGTTCGCGGATTTGGCGGTCGACGGTCAGCATCGCTCCCTCCTGTCAATGAAAGACAGCAGGCCGCCGACGATGACGGATCGGGCCGAGTCGAGGATCGCCGCAGGCGACCGGCCGGGCCGGCGAGCGGGGGAGCCGAAATGCGCCAGCATTTTGGGGGAACCGCTCGTCCTCGAGGCGGGCCGGGCCGGCATGGTAAGATGGGAGGTCGGAAGAGATGGATAGACGTGTTGGGGATGGCATCGCCCTTTCCCTTGTCAACGTCCTCCAAGGGCCTACCTGCGGCGGAATCGCAGCGCCCGGACGGGAGCGCTGCGATCCACCTGGACCTCAGCGGGACCAGATGACGGCGTATCCGCCCTCGACCTCGACGAGGCTGCCGTAGATCGGCGCGGGGAAGCTCGGGTCGTCCAGCTTGACCGCGTGGTAGGGCCGGCCTGTCTCTTTGGCCGCCTTCCGCCAGCCGGCACCGATCTCGATCGGGCCGCACATCGCCCGCAGGTCGGGCGACTTGTCTCTGTTCTTTTCGGCAGGAACGAAGCGGACCTTGATGTTGAGGGTGAGCGTCCTGATCGTCCCGGTGAAGGAGCCGTCCTCGATGCAGGTGAAGGTTCCGATCTGTGCCATCTGTCGTCTCCGCTGCTGGCTTCGACCGCGACCACCGCGGCCTTGATGGCGATCGGACGGCGCCGGGCGGCCGGCCCGCACCCGCCAGGGCCGCAGCGCAGCGCAGGACGGTCCGGAGCGCCGGCTTCTTGGCTCGCGAGGAGCCGCGCACAGGCGTCAGCCGAGCACGGCGGGGAAGAAGGCGGCGCTCCGACCGTTGCGGGATCGAGGCCGGGCTGCCAAGGCAGCCGGACCCGGCGTGAAGGTCGCCAGCACCAGGAAGGTCGGGGTGGCCGGTATCTAAGGCTGCGGCGATGGGGAGACCAGGACGGCACCGGTCAAGAACCCGCATGTGGACACAGATGGTGCCGGGATTCCTGCAACCACAAACTTTGGTCCGGGCCGCTGGAAGTGGGCCGAACTATCGACCCTCGCCGTGATAGCGTTGTCGGCGTGATTGCCGAGATGGAGACCGGTCGCGTGGCCCCTGAGCAATGCCGGCATTTGCGCAACCGTCCCGGCTGGTCGCAGGAAATGCTCGCGGGGAAGGCAGCCCTGTCTGTGTCGGTGGTACGGCGGTCCGAAACCGGCCGGGAATCGTCACGGGGCACTGTCCCGGTCAGCCTCCGCCGGGCGTTCGAAATCGCCGGGGTCGATGTCGCGCATGTTTGACGCGGAGCGGTGAACGACAGGAGTTGATGCTGAGGCGGCGGATGGT
The DNA here is from genome assembly GCF_008364795.1 of Azospirillum oryzae. Classification (GTDB taxonomy): domain Bacteria; phylum Pseudomonadota; class Alphaproteobacteria; order Azospirillales; family Azospirillaceae; genus Azospirillum; species Azospirillum oryzae. Next base: position 389,669 of record NZ_VTTM01000005.1, read on the forward strand.
TGAGCCGAGGTATCGCATGACGACTGCATTGCACCTCTGCCGCGCCGCCAAGTTGGCAAGCGGCCGACGGCGTTACTCCTGGCCGCGGGAGACGCGGAACCAGTGCTCGGCATATTGGCGGCAGAGCTCCGCCTGGACCGCGTCACCGGCGCGGTCCGCCTCCGCCGCCCGGCTCAGCCACTGCGCCTGCTTCTGGACTGCCGAGCCGCCCATCCGGTTCGCCGGATGCACATCGGTCTGGAAGGCTGGGCGTGGACGCGCCCGGAAGGACGGCTTTGCTCCGCGACGGGTTGGGGACTCGAACGCCATGGTCCCATAGGTGCTCCTCATCAGGCCGAACGGTGGAGTTGGACGGACGGTGTGATCCTGTACCCGCTGCCGGACTTGTGACCCGTGCGCACCTTCCTTGCGGTCGGCTTTCAGCCGTCCCCGCCGGCCGGTGCCAGCAGGAAGGCGACATCCTCAACGCTCAGGGTATCGGCCTCGGCTCCTTCATGGTCGTAGATCGCCTCGCCCAGCCGGCGTTTGCGCTCCTGAAGCTCCAGCATGCGCTCCTCCACCGTGCCGGCGGTCACCAGCTTGTAGACGAAGACCGGCTTGTCCTGGCCGATGCGGTGGGCGCGGTCGGCGGCCTGATCCTCCACCGCCGGATTCCACCAGGGATCGTAATGGATCACCGTGTCGGCCGCGGTCAGGTTCAGCCCGGTACCGCCGGCCTTCAGGCTGATCAGGAACAGCGGCACCTCGCCCGCCTGGAACCGCCGCACGGGTGTCTCCCGGTCCCTGGTCGCTCCGGTCAGTTCGACATAGGCGATGCCACACCGCTCCAGTTCCGGCTTGATCAGGTCGAGCATCGAGGTGAACTGCGAGAACAGCAGGATGCGCCGCCCGTCCGTCAGCAGGTCCGGCACCATCTCCAGCAACCGGGCCAGCTTGGCCGAGGATATCCCCGCAGCCGTCCGACGCCGTGCCGTCTCCAGCTTCACCAGCCGCGGATCGCAGCAGACCTGCCGCAGCTTCACCAGCGCGTCGAGGATGGTGATCCGGCTGCGGCCCAGCCCCTTGCGCGCGATCTCTTCGCGCACCCGCTTGTCCATGGCAAGCCGGATCGTCTCGTAGAGGTCGCGCTGGCCGCCGTCGGGCTCCACGGTTTCCAGGATCTCGGTCTTGGCCGGCAGATCGGCGGCAACCTCCTCCTTGGTCCGGCGCAGCAGGAAGGGACGCAGCCGACGGGCCAGCACGCGCTGGCGCTCGACATTGCCATGCTTCTCGATCGGGGTTCGGAAGTTGCGGCGGAAGCCGGTGCGGTCGCCGAACAGCGACGGCAGGCAGACGGCGAAGATCGCCCACAGCTCGTCCAGATTGTTCTCAACCGGGGTGCCGGTCAGGCACAGGCGCTGGCGCGCCTCCAGCGCCTGTGCCGCCTTGTAGGACTGGTCGGCGGGGTTCTTCAGATATTGCGCCTCGTCGAAGATCGCCATGTGCCATGCTCATCCAGCCGCAGCACATAGACCAGACGGGTGCGGACCGTTTCGGGATAGGCGTCGCCGGCATCGAGCGCCGCGGCCTCCTCCAGCCGGGACAGCAGCAGACGGACGGCTATGGAGGCTTCCGGTTCCCTTCAGGGCCGAAGCTGGAGCCGTGGCCGGGCGGGAGCCGGCCCAGGAGAGCAAGGCGGCGGCAACATGCTTGCAGTTGAAGCCGACGGGGCAATCGCAGTCCCCACCGACTGAAGTGATCGCGCCGTTGCGCAGGACCAGACGAATGTCTTGGCTGTACGGCGACGGCAACGACCCGCGGACCTGTGCCGTCACCCGGACGGTGCCGTCCTGTCCGGCTTCGCTGCGAGGGGCGGAGACCCGACCCTGACGATGGTACTGCTCGCCCCGAGTGAAGGAGCCGGTATCGAAATGCCGGCGCAGCATGGCCTGGGTGATCACACGGAGAGATCCCACCGAAGGGTCTTCCGACACGGCGCCGCAAACGGGTTGGACATCTACCGCTCCCCCCTTCTCCGTTCCATCCGCGGGCCCTGCACCGCCTCCGATAGCCGGCCGGCCGGAGCCCAGCCACCGGCGGACCAAAGTACCCTGCCGATAGCGGGACTGTCATGTGCCCGGGCGAACCGGCGGTGCAGTCGTGTAGAGCGATCCGGGATCAAGAGACGCTGCGTGGCTCGCGGCAGGGATCGAAGCCGAAGGCCGAGACACCGTAGGTGGCTCGGTTCACGAGAGCCCGGTACGGGTGCGCAGCCCGCGTAGCCGCACCCCGTCCTTCATTTCCGCCTCAATCCACAGCCTCTCTACCCGATCCCTTATGAGGCTGCTTTGCGCCATGAGCAGCCAGTGCCGTTCAGCGCAAGCCGGCACGATGCGCGACCTTGACGCCTTCCGCCCGTCAGGGGCGCGTGGGACGATATCCGAATGCCCGGCGCTGTACCTTACTCGAACACGGCGCCACGCGGGCCGGTATCTCCCAACGCCATTTTGACGAAGGCGTCAGCCGTCAGGTCCGCGTCGAGCAGCGCGCCATGGTGGGCGAAGCGATCACTCCGGTCGAGCCACAGCCGATCACACAGCGCATCGAGCGAGCCGGACGCACCGGGGAAGACCGCGTGCGACATCTCCTTGGTACAGATGAACCGGTCCGCTGAGAACGTGTCGGCACCCCATGCGGCGCGTCCGCAGCGCGCGAACTCGTAGTTCAGGAAGTCCATCTCGTTCTCATAGGCATGCGCCACCAGAAGATCCTCTCCCAGAAAGGCGAGAAGCGCGTCGGCCACCTCGGAAAAGCGGGGCGCCGCCTTCAGGTCGGCGGGCCGGATGCCATGCACCTTGATGGCGTCGGGATGGAGAGGGGCGTCGGGATTGACCCGGGTTTCCCAGCTGCGCGCTTTCCTCCAAGCCTGGCCCTCACGGATGATCTCGAGACACCCGATCTCGATGATGATGCCGGGCTGACGCAGGCCCTTGGGCGCCTTACGGATGTCCTGGAGGCTCGGCAGCCGCCGTCCGGTCGTCTCGATGTCGATCGCGACCAGCCGGTCACGTCCTTCCCATGGCTGCATGCTCATTGGGTTCCAATCTTTCAGCGGGGGAGCCACCCGTGGCACGGATGTGAAACAAGGGCAACGCTCCGTCACGACGACCAGAGTAGCATGGCAAAAGCGCCGGCCGCCGATCGGCGACACCACAGTCACAAGCGGCCGGCCCATTCCGCCGAAGCTCTTGATCCTGATAGGTCAGGATCAAGAGCCGCTGGTATAAGGCATGATGGCCGCGCCATGACCGACGCGACCAGTGGCGAGCAAGGAGTATCGCTGTGAAAATTCCCGGCCCCGAGCATCCCATCACGATCATCCCCAACCTGAATCGGATCCGTGTCGTCTTCGCCGGCCGGGTCGTCGCCGAAACGGCACGCGCCCTGACGCTGACGGAGGCGAAGTTGCCCGTGGTTCAATATGTTCCCCGCGCGGATGCCGACATGACAGCCTTCGAGCGCACGGCGCACACGACGCATTGCCCTTACAAGGGCGATGCCACTTACTACAGCCTGCGCGTGGGTGATCGCGTCGCGGTCAACGCTGTTTGGACCTACGAGACTCCTTATCCCGATGTGGCCGCCATCCGCGAACATTTGGCGTTTTATCCGGAACGCGTCGATTGCATCGAAGAGCACGCGGCCACCTAGCGGCAGCCGGCGGAAGGCTCCGCATGCGGTGTGGTTCTCATCGCAATGCGCCCTGCGTCTGCTCCTGACCCATAGCGGACTTTTACCCACGACGGCAAAGCGCCAAGAGCCGACATGGGCGAACACTAGAAGCGGATATTCAGATCTGGGCATAGGCCTAGTTACGGCAATGCGCGCATGCCTTGCGCATCCACAGCTCTAAGGCTATAACCGAACGACGACCGTCTCACGCTTACAGGTTAATATTTGCATGAACGGACTGCCAACCTGGACTAAGCATCCTTCCGGTATTGTTCCAGAGAATGAACACGAACGGCGGACTCTCGAGTACGGTGACCTCCTTCAAGCTACGGCTGGCGAATCTGATCGTGGCCTTGTGATCACTGCCGCCGCGCATGTTGAAGTATACCTCGAGCGGATTTTGAAGGCGTTCTTGATCGACGATGCTGATGTGAAAGAGCTCTTTGAAGGACCGTTTGCACCTTTTGGATCGCTCTCAGGTAAGATCAAGGCTGCGCGGCTAATGGGACTCATTACTAAGGAAGAGGCCAAACGAGTCGACGCAATGCGCAAGGTCCGCAATATTTTTGCTCACGAGCTCAATGCGAGCTTCGATCACCCGGATGTAAAGAAGCTTTGTGCGAAATCTCCCATCAAAGATGGTCGTCTCGCGGATCGTGACGCATTCCTCCATATGGCGATGAATACTGTTATCCACCTGATTTACAGAGACATTGGGGTGGCTGCTTCCCATAAACGGAAGCCGCTAATGAACGAGGATCGAGAGAAGCTGGATAGTTATCGATCTGTTCGCGATGAATAACTACTATCGCTGCACTTAAATTGCGAGATGCCGCTGCCTTCCGGCCCGAGGTTAATTGATCTTACCCGCGTCCGCTATGGGTCAGGACAAGCCGGGAGGAGCCCCCGTTGCTGGAGGCACTCTCCCATTGCTCGTCGAATCTCGGTCTGCTCGGCCAGCGCCAGAGCGTCCTCGACCTCGATCCCCAGATAGCGGACCGTGCTCTCCAGCTTGGTGTGGCCGAGCAGGAGTTGGATGGCGCGCAGATTGCCGGTTCGCCGATAGATCAAGGTCACTTTTGTTCGGCGCGTGGAGTGGGTGCCATAGGTCGCGGGATCCAGGCCGATCTCACTGACCCAGTGATCGACCAGACGGGCGTACTGACGCGTCGAAATCGGTCGGTCCGCCCGCACACGGCTCGGAAACAGGTAATCGCCGCTGCGAGCGCTCCTCCGCCCAATCCACGCGCCCACCGATTCCCGGGTCTGCTCGGTGATTTCAAACTGAACCGGCCGGCCGGTCTTCTGCTGCACCACGGTGGCACGGGAGCGCACCGAGCCGTTCAGCGCGACATCGCCGACCTTGAGACGGACCAGATCACAGCCCCGCAGCTTGCTGTCGATGGCCAGATCGAACATCGCCAAGTCGCGGACCGCATCCTCCAGCTGAAGGCGAATGCGAATTCCCCAGACATGCTTCGGCTTGAGCGGAGGCTTCGGTCCGATCAGGCGGCCTTTATTCCACGGGACCCGTCCTATCTGAGTATTATGGCTCATCCTCGGTCTCCTCATGAACATGCGCCTCTCCGATCAGCGGAGGCCGCTTCCACAAGGGTCGGATGGATTATCTGAGAATTCATTCATGAAAAGTTCCCAGTGTACATACAATAGTATGCGTAGATGGCGTCGCGGCGCCGTTTAGGGGTGCCCCCTTTGTGTCTTGGCTATTGAGATTTCCAGCGAAAGGAGGGGATAATTGCATAATTCTAGTCTTGGAATGATATTGCATGCCCGACATAGCTCTTGGCCAAACTGGCTTCAGTTTGAATGATGCGTTGGGATTGCTGCTTGGCAAGCACGACCGCTTCGAGCCGAGAGTGAGGAAGGCGACATGGGCCGGGGTAGCCGGCTTTCCTAGGGTGAATACGCACTTTTATTACTTGAGCTTCCGCGATGGTCTGCCCACCGTCAGCGAGTTCGCCGAGTACCTGAAATGGCAAATGGTGCCATTCTGTATTCCACGCCGCGACCGCGCCAGGACGGCCAGTATGGTCGCGACGGCGACCGACGATGCCGAGCGCACCATGCACTTCGTGAGACAGTTCGAGAAAGCGCGCGATCTTTTCATCAAGACAAGAGAACAGCAGAGGAGGGCTGGCGAGCCGGGAGAGCTGATTCTGTTCGTCCTCCTGGAGTGGGCACTGCGCGCCCCACAGCTGGTCTCCAAGATGTACCTGAAAACATCCGCGCAGATGCCTGTCCATGGCACCGACGGGATTCATGCCGGCATGCACGAAGACGGGAGCACGCTTCTGCTGTACTGGGGAGAGTCAAAGCTCCACAAGGGATTGTCGGATGCGTTAGATTCGGCTTTCGAATCGGTTGGCGAGTTCGTCATGAACGCCGACAGGCGCAAGCGCGAGATCGACATCGTCCGTGATCACATGGACCTTGGCGAAGACCAGCAGGCGTTCCGTGGTGCGTTGCTCGACTACCTCGATCCCTACTCTGAGCAAGGGAACCAGAGGCGCGACGTGTTCGCCTGCTTCATAGGATTTGACTACGCCAAATATGAGCAGCTCAGGAGGTTGCCGCCGGACAAGATCGAGGCTGAATTCGCGCGTGCGTTCGACAGCCGGGTGGCCGGGATGCTCGACCTTGTTGGGAACCGACTCTCAGCGAAAGGAATGGACGTCGTAAACTTTGAGTTCTTCCTGCTCCCGTTCCCCTCGGTCGCCGACTTTCGGATGGCGTTCTTCCAGGCTGCAGGAATAGCCAATGCTGAATGAACTGGCAGATCGAGTCTGGCGCAATCCCAAGTTCCAGTCCGAGCTGTCCGTGCTCGTGGCCAACCGGGTCCGCCGTTCGGCCATTGGGACACCCCCTCTGTCGGAGGCCACTGACGAGGGAATGGTCGTACGTTTACTCCAATCCGCTACGATCCTGGCACAGTCGGCCAAGCGCGTCCATCGGGAGGGGGCATACCGCATCGCAACCGCCGCCTTCACGCTGCACGGAGGCGAATTCGGTGGATTGCATGACCTGCTCTACGTCGTCCTTTCCCGGTTGGGCAATTTCCCGGCAATGAAACTCAGTCATGGAGTAGTGGAGCCGCCGGGGACACTCCCCTTTCCCGTCATGTTGGAGGCCGTCCACCGGTTGGATGGGAATACTGTGTGCATCCGTGACGGCTTACCTGGGATCGCGTTGACGGACTTCCAGCGCGAGGTGTGGGATGCGTTAGACCACGGCGTGTCGCTGGGGGCGTCGGCGCCGACCTCGGCCGGTAAAAGCTACCTGTTGCAAGCATTCATCAGGCGAATCTGGGCGGCCCCACGCCGCCCTCGGGTGGCCTACGTTGTTCCCACCCGCGCTTTGATCAACCAAGTGTCGGCCGAGTTAGCCGAGTCCTTCCATGGCGATGGTTTTGACGACGTCACGATCATTACCGTTCCCCTCTCCGCTGGCCAGGAAATCCCGATCGACGCACCGTTCGTGATGACCCAAGAGCGCCTGCAACTCATCCTGACGGTGCATCCGGAAATTGCCTTCGACTTCGTTATCGTAGACGAGGCGCAGTCTGTAGGCGACGGTTCGCGTGGCGTAATCCTGACCGCAGTCCTGGAGGAGATGCTGCGCCGGAATCCGCGGATGCAATTATTCTTTGCCTGCCCAAACGTCTCCAATCCTGACGTCTTCGGACGGCTCTTCGCTCTTAAGAACTACCGTCACCACCACAGCCGCGACGTGACGGTCGCCCAGAACTTGATCCACCTCGACCGTTCGGACTCCAACCCACTCCGCGTGGACGTCTCGTTGAACCGGATGGGACGCAAGCTTCCCCTCGGGCGGCTACGGCTTATGGAGGAGGTGACGACGATCCGGCAGGCGACCGTCCGGCTGAGCCACATGCTCGGGCAAGGTGGCCAGAGCCTTGTCTATGCCAGCGGGCCATCGGAGTGCCAGAACTTGGCGGCGGGGCTGGCACGTTTAGAAAGGGCGAAGGCCGAGCTCGAGGGCGCTCCGGAAGCAAGCGAGCAGCGAGTGCAGTTGTCAACTTTCGTCAAAGAGGGCGTCCATCCACAGTTCGCACTGGGCGACGCCGTCCTAGCCGGCGTCGGATTCCATTACGGGGCCATGCCGCCGCCCGTGCGGCGTGCGGTCGAGGACGCGTTCCGAGACGGTGACCTAAAGTTCCTCGTGAGCACGAGCACATTGCTGCATGGCCTCAACCTCCCGGCCCGGAGCCTGTTTCTGAACCGCCCGCGGCGGAGTAGTACGACCCCGCTCGGGGCGGTGGATTTCTGGAACTTGGCAGGTCGGGCCGGCCGGCTTGGCAAGGAGTTCGAGGGCGACGTCTATCTCATCGACTACGACCAGTGGGAAAACCGTCCTTTGGAAGGGGAACGGGAAGCAAAGATCCGCCCGACCTTGGATGAGCACATCCGCGACCGGGAATTAGTCGCCTACATCTCAGATCCGGAACGCAAGCCCGACATAAAGGGCAACGACCCGTTCGAGAACACGTTCACGAAGCTGTTCTCCGACCACCGCGCTGGCCGGCTTGGCGTGGCCCTGGACCGTTTGGGTGTCCCGCCCGGTGCCGAGGTGCGCACCCGTTTGGCCGAAGCCCTGGCCGGAGCCGAGGCTCTCGTCACGCTGGACGAGGGCGTAATACGTGCCAACCCAACGGTTTCCGTGTACCGCCAGCAGCGCCTCTATGAGCACCTTGTCAAAATCATTGACCGCGAAGGGCCAGAGCGGCTCATGCCCATCCACCCATTCAACAGGGGAGCCTACTACCGATTGGCTGATATCTTCAAGATTTGCCACGACCAGATATTCCAGTGGCGCTCCAAGGACCGCCGCCACCTGCGCGCGGCGGTTTTCTCCCTGCCCTGGATGCGCGGTGACCCGCTTTCGAGGATCATCGACGCCAACTTCAAGTTCGAGGTGAAGCGGACGCCCCTATACACCATGGACCAAGCAATCCTCGTGACTCTCAAGACCATTGAGACAGAGGTGCGCTTCACCTATGTCCGCCTAGCCGGCTGCTACGCCACGCTTCTGCGAAGGGCGCTGTTGGACCGGGGCTACCTGCAGGTGGCGGAGCATATCGTTCCAATCCCGCTTTTCCTGGAAATGGGAGCCTGTTCCGACACAATGATCTCGTTCATTGGCCTGGGGCTGTCTCGCATCTCGTCCCGAGAACTAACTAGGGTGGCGAGGCGATTCGATCTCGGGCCGAGCGAGGCGAAGGCGTGGATACGCGGTCGGGACCTCAGCGAACTCGGCATCTCGCCGATCATCCGGCGGGAGGTGAACCGGGTGCTGGGCAACGGGTGAGGGGCGCGCAATAGTGAAGCCGATCAGCCCTAACAAGGCGGCGTTCTGTAGCTGCTTACTCTGCCTCAAGGTTAGCGATGTCACGCTGAACGGCTCGGTGCGCTCCCGCCCGACTGCGGTGCAGCAGAAGACCGGCCACCCGGTCCAGTTCGAGATCACCGAACAGACCCGAGAATCGGTGAGTACCTGGATTTGACCCAAAGCGGGCCATCGGAACGCCGAAGCCACCGTCCCCTTTCCCCTCACCCATACCGGCGGCTCGCGTCCCAAAGTGCGCTGAGGCCTACTGGCCACGCTGATAGAGCTCAGCGACCCAGGGTGAGTGATGATGCTCCTGATAAACGAGGCACAGCTCTTTGCGCGGCCGTGTCACACCTACATAGAATAGACGCCTCGCCTCGCGCAACGCACGGCCACTTTTTCTATCGCGCCAGTTTGGAATGTCGCTATCATTGATCCCAAATAGGACAACGGCATCAAACTCGCGGCCCTTGGCACTATGGAAGGTACTCAAAGTAACGCGGCCAGTGCCTTCAATACGGCCAGAGAAGGTGTTGAGCGGCATGTCGCGACCCTGCGTCGGATCAGTCCGCTTCATCATATCTAGGCAGACCTCCCATTCTTGGTGAGGGTTGCGGGAAATGGGCTGCCATACTGCGATGAGTTCACGGCAAAAGCGGCTCAGCCAAGCATGAGTGGTCTCGCCTGCATCAATGCCGCTGCGTAGAAATGCCAATAGCTGGCGCGACAGCGCCTGCGCTTCCGCCTCGCTCGCGCGCCCACCATAGACCAGACTGAGTGCTTGACCGAGCAGTCTGCCGTAAGGTGGATCGGCAACACGCCATCCGCCTGTCACCCAGCCAGCGCAAGCCTCGGCGAACCGGGCTAAACGTGAGCTACGGTTCACTAATGCGTTAACGTCAGTGCGGACAAAGGGAGTATCAGCATGTTCGAGCGATTCGACAACTATATCGCCGAGCCACGCGGCACGATAGAGGATCGCGATTTGCTCAAGTTGGAAACCGCGGCCGAGCAATGTTGGCAAAACGGTCTTGGCAATATGTTGGGCCTGCAGGCTATGCTCGCCTTCTACTGGCCAGAAGGTCAACTCACCATCATGTGCGCCTTCGACACCGCGATAATCACGGTCCTCACCAAGCGCTCCCAAGGAGGCGCGAATGATCTTTGCACCTGAGCGATAGTTGAGTCGAAGACGTATTGTCCGGATATCAGCTCGATCGGTGAGGCTTTCCAACAGTTCAGGATTGGCGCCTGTGAAGCCGTAGATCGACTGATCAGCGTCACCGACCGCGAACAAGCGGATGCCACTCTCGAAGCAGAGCAGCAGAACCAGTTCGTGAAGTGCATGACCTAGATCTTGGTATTCGTCGACGAACAAGACGGGAAAACGGGCGCGTAATGCATCACGGATCCAGGGATGATCCTTGATCATACGGAAGGCGATGAGCGGCATGTCATTGAAATCGATTAATCCATTGCGCCGCAACTCGGCTTCATAAGCCTCAATGAAGTCAGCAAGCTCAGGATTTTGTCCGCGCCAGACGGGCAGCCTGCGATCGACATCACGGCGCCGTTTCTCCTCAGCAAAGAGCCAGCGGTCGTGCGGGTTGCCCCCGTTTCCGAAGACTGCTTCATGGGCAATTTCGACGGCGGCGCGGCACTCGCTACGAGCCGCGACGCGAAAGCGGTCAGGAAGAAGCCCCGCGATGCATCTCGCATAAGGTGCAATAACTTGAGTGAGTGCAAAACTGTGCACGGTGCCAATGAAACAGCGCTCACTGCTCATGATCCCGAGCTTAGCGAGACGCGTTTCAAGTTCCGTCGCACATTCATTGTTGTAGGTGATGCAGGCGACGCCACGTGGATCAACGACATCTTCAACCAAGGTCCGCGCCATGGCAGTGGTTAAGGTTTTAGTCTTGCCGCTGCCAGGACCCGCCAGGACTACACAATGCCCACGCTCATGCGCTGCATCAAATTGCTCTGGATTGCGTTCGAGGTCCGCGAGCGCTCGAGCCACCCCGACATACTTAGACACGGGATGCCACGAACTGTATGGCCGAAGCGATATAGGACGGCGGAGTCAGACCGGGCAGCTTCTTCACGAGCTTCGCACTCAGGCGCCCCTTACCGATATCGGCGATCATTGCGAGGAGTTGGTCGGGGTCAACGGCTGTGCCCGAACGCCAAGCGACAATGCGCGCAGTGCGCTTAGGACCGAATCCCTGCTCATCAAGAATGCTCAATAACGCCTCCGATAGCTTTGGCGTGTTCGCGACAGCGACCTCAAAAGTTAAATCGTTCAGGAAGATGCCAGACTGTGCCCAGCCGGTGGCGAAGCTCTGGAAGTCAGCTGCTTCCCAGCTCGTGCGTTCCGCAGGCGTCAGCGGAGCATTCCCGGACACCGTGCAATAGGCATCCCATATCTCCAGCGTCCGTGCTTTGCCGAGCGGTGGCTTGGTGCCGTCGAGCGGATCCCAGTCGGTGACGACGGCGAACGGCAAGCCGAGACTGCCAGCAAGTTTCACATAAGGTGTAAAATTTGTGCCGGCGACATTGCAGACGGTAATACCGAGCTGGTCCAGGTTATAGCCCAGTGCATCTGCAAAGCTAGGCAGTAGCGCCTCCTCAGCGTCGCCTTCGACAAAAATAACGCCCCGCGCGAAAAGCAACTCGGACCGGGTCGCGGTTAGGTAGCGCTCGATATCATCAAGTTCATCAGGCGTCACAGGCACCGCAGCAAGTGAATAGGCTTGGGATGTACCACTCACCGACCGCAAGCTTACGATCGACCGCAACGGCGCAATCGCGGCGAGAGTCGGAGAATGACTGGTGACAATCAGTGCTTGGGCAGGATCGGCATCTTGGAAGAGCTTATCGAAGACGGCGCGCTGGAGTTGAGGATGAAGATGCGCTTCAGGTTCCTCAATACAAAGTAGCGAGTAGTTGCGTTCGTTCTTGGAGCGTCGCCAAGAAAATTCGGCCAGCTTCAGTGCAACCAGCGCAACATTGGCGGAACCTAGACTGGCCTCAGCAATGCCGCGCTTACCATTATCGATAAACATAGCAATTGAGCGAAAAAGACGGAGCGGATCAGCTGGCGCAAAGCGCAAACGCGCATTAAGATCGTGCGCAGTTCCGCTGAGGTTAAGGATTCCCGTCCGCAAAGAATTCTCGAGCGCCTTTACGGGTGGAAAGCTCTCCAGCTTCTTGGTCGCAACCTCAAGATCGGCGGCGACACCCATTAGGTCTGTGCGGCTAACCGACGCGACCGCATCTTCGAGCAGCGGCCGAAGCGGAGAGTTTCGCCAGGAGCCAAGCTGACCTTCGGCGTCACGCAAGGCATCGAGCATATCAAGTGCAATCCGCCGGCGTACCCGACTCGGTACCGCACGAGCTTCATCGCCGCCGCCGTAAACAATGAATTCACAATCCTCGCCAGATTGTGGAATTCCAGCGATATCGGCCTTCTTACGATAGATATAGCTTAGACGCGCGACGGTAGGATCGTCGCTGGTGCGAAAGTCAGTTAGCAGGGCAACCAGTGCGTCGTCAGAATCAAAATCTGCAAAATCGAGATGGACTTCGATCTGCGGGTTCTGTTTCTGGTCGCAGCCGTCCCAATAATCCGAAAGTTTCAGTTGCCGTGCGGAGTCAGGAAGGGTTGGATCAAGTACCAGCCGAATGGCGAAAAGCAGATTGCTCTTGCCGACGCGGTTCTCGCCCAATAGCACAACGTTACCGATAAGCGGGATATCGACCGTAGCAAAGTTGCGGAAATTACGGACAATAAGTCTTGCTAAGCGCATGCCGCCTCTCCGCGCACCCTATCTATTGAATATAACCAGAGATGCTATGCAACCATAGAAAGTCAACAAGGATTCGCGAAGCGTGGTGAACAGGAGGGAAAAAGCCGCTAGACACCAAAGCTGCCCCGCCCCATCTTTGGCGCTGACCCGCCGAACCAGAATGAAGGGCCAGGAGCAACTCCGGAGCCAGAGTCTACTTTCGTCGCATTGACTTGAACCGTGTTTTGTCTGGCTGACTACCCGCTTCAGTCGGGTGGATGTCTTTTACTTGAGAAGGAATGGCCCAATCGAGGGCCAAAAGAAGCCTAGGCGCCAAGCCAAGGCTCTCAGGAATGCTCCACAATTACGCAGCTTTATCAAAGGCTGTATCCCCGCTCACGTGCTTGCGGAAGTTTCGCAACTGAGCGAGTCCAGGTGGCACGGCGCAGTCCATTGGGGGACTGAATGTATGTGGTTCATTCTGTTGGCGGCCGTGTGCATATTCCCGTCGAGCGACGAGGCGTCACATACCTGAGCTATCCCGCGGAACATTTCCATACCTTGCTAGCGTATAGAGGCCTGGGACTCGACGCCCAAGAACTAGGACCTGTTAGCGCCTGAGCACCGGCTGCACTCCTGCCTGAATTGTGGAGGGTTGGAGGCGACTGTGCTGACCAAGGTTCATGAGCCCGCCGTGCCTTGCCGCCCGAGTGCTAAGTCCACCTCCACCATGGGGTCGTTGAACGTCCAACGGGGAACCGTGCGGATGCGGTCGAGGCCTGCGAAGACGCTTCCGATGTCCGCGCCCTCCGGCGAGTCCCCCAGTGCGGCGGTGAACTCCTTGCCGAAGCCGTCGAAGCCGTTGGCGTCGACCTCGCACAGGTGGATTTGGTTCCAGTCGACCTTGAACCCAGGATCACGGTAGAGCACCGCAGCGGTCTCCATCGCCCTGAATGTCCCAAACCTGTTTGTCCGGACGAGCTTCGCGGCGGCGGGACCACAATATCTCCGCATGACATCCCTGTACTCCCTGAGATGCGCCGCTCGCACGTCTATGTACTCCAGCGACGCTGGTCGATGAGCTGAGCCCTGCCAGTTGCGGGGCAGCACGAAGGATTCGGGGGTCGTCAGAAGAACCTCCGCGCGCAGCAGGTCCGTCCCGGCCGGCCGCGGCTTGACCACAAGGTCATAGATGGCGTCGGCAGGAACTACGTCGCGGAAGTAGCTCAGCTCCAGATGGCTCCACACTGGCGCGTCCGCTGCGTTCTGGAAGACGGTGCGGTGCCGATAGAGCGCCTGACCGAGGCATGTCTCTCCAAAGCGCCCCCAGTCCAAGGCGCTGTCCTTGAGCGCGGTTTCCGCCCCGGGATCCCGCGCCTCGAGCGTCCGGGCAAGTACGACGAGTCGGTCGTGTGGCTCGATCCGGGCCAGATACGGCTCGTCCGGGGGAAGAATGACTTCAGTCATTGGACACCTCTGTAGCAGACTTCCTACGTGTCGGGGTCTGAGCGCGTTGCCCTCCGGTGGGAACCGGGAGAGCGCCATGCTGAACGACACGCAATGGGCAGTGCTGGGGCCGTTGGTTGAGGCCTGCCGCCCGCATTCCAAGGTGCCGCCCTCGAATCTGCGGCGGACCGTCAGTGCCATCCTATGGCGGCACGAGAACGGGGCCAAGTGGCGCTCGTTGCCCTCTGATCTCGGGCCGTGGTGGATGGCGGCGCAGACCTTCATCCGCTGGTCGCGGCTGGGCGTGTGGGAGCGCCTGCTCGCGCTCGTGCAGGAGCGAGGCGTTCAGCTCGGCATGGCGTTCCTGGACGGCACGAGCGTCCGTGCTCACCAGAAGGCAGCAGGGGCGACCCGAAAAAGGGACTCTCAAGCTGAGCGAGACGCACGTGAAGCGCTTGGGCGTTCTCGTGGCGGCTTTGGAACCAAGGTCTGCGTGATCGCGGACGGCTCAGGGCGGGCGGTTGCCTTCCGGATCGCGCCCGGGCAGGCCCATGAACTGCCGCACGCCGTGCCCTTGCTCGACCGCCTGCCGGCCGTGCCGCTGTGGATCGTAGCAGATCGTGGTTACGCCAGCCACGCCTTCCGCCAGCACCTGCGCGACCGGGGCGCGAAGCCTGCCATCCCGCCCAAGCGCACCGAGCCCGCCTTGGCTTGGCCAGCGTGGGCCTATAACAACCGGAACAGGGTCGAGCGCCTCTGGGTGCGCCTGAAAGAGTGGCGGGCCGTCGCTACGCGCTACGAGAAAACCGCAGCATCCTTCATGGGCGTCCTCTGCCTCGCCGCCGCCCTCGATTGGATCAGGAGCTAACAGGCCCTAACTGCAACAAATACATTCCGTTGAACATGGCGCCCGCAATTGCTTGGAGGCGCTTGGTGAGTTAGCGCGTGGAGAGTATGCCCACCGCTCGCTTCTCAAACAGGCAGTCAATGGCGCAAAGCGAATGGATGGCCGTCCGCCTTCCGACCACAAGCCAAAGTCTGCTCCTGGCGCACCTCAGCCAGTGGGCCGGCATCTCCACCGATCCTCTGGTTCCATCCGATGCTGGTGGACTCTGCCTCGCCGATCCGGAGAGGCACATGTTCACGAGGAGACCAAGGATGAGCCAAGCCTCCCAGGTCGGTCGGATCCCGTGGAACAAAGGTCGCCTGATCGGACCGAAACCTCCGCTCAAGCCGAAGCATGTCTGGGGAGTCCGCATTCGCCTTCAGCTGGCGGACGCGACACGCGACCTCGCGATGTTCGATCTGGCCATCGACAGCAAGCTGCGCGGGTGCGATCTCGTCCGTCTCAAGATCGGCGATGTTGCCCTGAACGGCTCAGTACTCTCCCGCGCGACCGTGGTGCAGCAGAAGACGGGCCATCCGGTCCAGTTCGAGATCACCGAGCAGACCCGGGAGTCGGTCGGCCGATGGATCCGGCTGAGGAGCGGCCGCAGCAGCGATTACCTGTTCCCGAGCCGTGTGCTGCAGATTCCGACTGAAAGCGGCCACGGTTTCCGACGCCAAAGCGGCCAGTGTTCCGATCGCAAGCCGGCCGGCATT
>NZ_VTTM01000006.1 GCF_008364795.1 Azospirillum oryzae
GTTCGTCTGCAGAGCTTGGCACAAAGACCCCTCAAGCTTCACCGAAAACCCGCACCATCAAATGCCGGGACTAAACACCTAGACGGCCTCCTTCCGCAATAGGGCGCCGAGCCGGCGCAATCCCGGCTCGATCCTGTGAGTGGCGATGGAGGTGAAGCCGAGGCGGAAATAACGGCGGCCCTCTGCCGGATCGAGGAAGAAGATGTCGCCAGCCTCGATCAGAACGCCCTGGTCGCGCGCCCTGCGGACCAGATCGCGGCTGTCCAGGACGGGCGGACCTTCGATCCAGAAGCTCTTGGCGCCGAAATCACGGCGGAAGCGGCAGCCGGGCAAAAGCTCCGGCAGCAGGTCGGCGATCCGCGCGGCCCGCTCCTCCAGCACGGTGGCGGTCCGGCGCAGATGCTGGCGGTAATGGCCGAGCTGGATGAAGGTGGCGAGGCTGCGCTGGTTGTTGGTCGGCGGGTGGCGCAGCATCAGGCGCCGCAGGACGCGCAGTTCGTCGATCACCGGTTTCGGCGCCACGACGTAGCCGATGCGCAGACCCGGTGCCAGAATCTTGGAGAAGCTGCCAGTGTAGATCACCCGGTCCGCCCGGTCGAGGCTCTTCAGGCAGGGCAGATCGGCATCCCCCTCCACCGACAGGTCGGATTCATAATCGTCCTCGACCAGGACGACATCTTGGCGGGCGGCGGCGTCCAGCAGGGCGCGCCGCCGCCCGATCGGCATCACGGCGGTGGTCGGACATTGGTGCCCCACCGTCACAAAGGCGACCCGGCTGCTTGCGAACACCGCATCCGGCACGACGCCGAAGCCGTCGCTGGTCAGCGGCCGCATGTCCGCCGTCGCGATACCGACCATGTGGCGCACATCGGGATAGCCCGGATTTTCGATGCCGACCGGCGTGTCGCGGCCGACCAGCAGCTGGACCAGCATCGACAGCGCATGCTGTGAGCCGATGGTGATGATGATCTCCCCCGGACCGGCGAAGATGCCGCGGCGGGGCAGCACCTTGTGGCGCAGCTGGTCCAGCAGGTCGGGGTCGTCGTCGTCGATCATGTCGCGGGCCCAGCGGGTGATCTCCTGCACGCTGGACGCCGCCTTCACGCTCTCCCGCCACGGGTTGGTCGGGAACAGGCTGGGATCGAACTGCCCAAACAGGAAGGGATAGGGATAATCCATCCAGTCGCGCGGCTTGGTGATCTGCGGCAGACGCGATGGCTGGATGGCGAAGCGCGCTGCCCAGCCGCCCGCCCTGTCCGCCGCGACGCTGGCGTTCGTGGGCTCCGACGCCCGCCGGTCGTCCGACGAGGCGACGAAGCATCCGCTGCGCTCCCGCGCGATCAGCAGACCGTCGTCGATCAGATGCTGATAGGCGGCGTTGACGGTGTTGCGCGAGATGCCCAGCGCCTCGGCAAGGCTGCGGCTGGAGGGCACCCGCAAGTCGGGCGCCAGCAGTCCGGTCTCGATGGCTTCCGCGATGATGCTGCGGACACGCGCGCTCAATCCCTGCGGGTCACGCTCCATTCCGCCGAAAAGAAGCCGCCAGGCGGTGTCGATCTGCATGGTGCAACCGTCCTTCTTCCCCCGAGACCATCACGTCGGCCATCACGTCGGGCTGCGTGCCCCGGTATGCGGAAAAGCAAGAAGAGTGCCGGCCGGCGAAGGGCCGAACGGCGTCGGTTGCGGCGGTCGGCATGGTTACCGGACGGGCGTCTGCCCAAACCGGCGCCACATGGCGCGGGATGGGGCAGCGGATCGGGCGCCGGACCAGTCACTGCCGCAAACCGGGAGGATCTGGACCTTTCGGCGGGGGCGGCGGCTGGGTCCTAATGGCGGCATCGGATTACCGGCATCGACGGAGACCCCGCCATGACCTTCAGCAAGACCCTGCTCGCCACCGCCTTCGTCGCAATCGGCGCGCTGTTCGGGGCCTCCGCCCCGGCCGTGGCCGCGGAGAAGACCGTCACCTTCGCCTACCAGGACATGATGACGCCCATCCGCGTCCTGATGGAAAGCGGCGAGCTGGAGAAGAAGACCGGCTATGCCGTGAAGTGGGTAAAGTTCGGCGGTGGCGGCGACGTGATCCGCGCCATGTCGTCGGGCAACGTCGACATCGGCGAAGCCGGCTCTTCCCCCATCGCCGCGGCGGCCTCGCAGGGGCTGCCCATCACGCTGTTCTGGATCCTGGACGACATCGCCAATGCCGAACAGCTGGTCGCCCGCAACGGCAGCGGCATCAAGTCCATCGCCGACCTGAAAGGCAAGACGGTGGCGGTTCCCTTCGTTTCGACCTCCCACTACCAGCTGATGTATGCGCTGCAGGAAGCCGGGCTGTCGGGCAAGGACGTCAAGCTGCTGAACATGCGCCCGCCGGAGATCGCCGCCGCCTGGGAGCGCGGCGACATCGACGCCACCTTCATCTGGGCGCCGGTCCTGACCGCCGCGAAGAAGAACGGCACCGTCATCGCCAGCGCGGGCGACTTCGCCAAGAAGGGCAAGGCGACCTTCGACGGCATCGTCGCCACCAAGGCCTTCATGGCCGCCAACCCCGACTTCATGACGACCTTCGTCAAGCTGCTGGCCGCCGCCGACGCCGATTACGCCAAGACCGGCGACGGATGGACCGCGGCCTCGCCGCAGGCGGCGGCCATCGCGAAATGGACGGGCGCCGCCCCGGCCGACGTGCCGGACGGGCTCGCCGCCTACCGCTTCCTGCCCCTGGAGGAGCAGGCGTCCAAGGAGTGGCTGGGCGGCGGTGCCGCCGAGGCGCTGAAATCGACCGCCGAGTTCCTGAAGAGCCAGGGCCGCGTCACCGAACTGGCTCCCGACTACGGCCCCTTCGTCACCGCCGACGTGGTGAAGGCGGCGGCGAAGTAACGGTCCGGTCCGCAGCGCCATTCCCCGCACGTCAGGAGGCCCAGCCATGCTCGAAGTCCGCAATGTCAGCGTCCAGTATGGCGGCGGGGAAGGCGCGACCGTCGCCCTGTCTTGGGTCGATCTGACCATCGAACCGGGGGAATTCGTGGTGGCGCTCGGCGCGTCGGGCTGCGGCAAGACCACCCTGCTGTCCTGCATCGCCGGCTTCCTGCCGCCGACGGACGGGGACATCCTGCTGGACGGCAAACCGGTCACCGGGCCGGGGGCCGACCGCGGCGTGGTGTTCCAGCGCCACGCCCTGATGCCCTGGCTGACCGTGGCCGACAATGTCGCCTTCGGCCTGAAGATGCAGGGCATGGGCAAGGCCGAACGCGGCCGGCGCGCCCGCAGCATGCTGGAGTTGGTCGGACTGGCGTCCTTCGCCGACAAGCGGATCTACGAGCTGTCGGGTGGCATGCAGCAGCGCGTCGGCATCGCCCGCGCGCTGGCCGCCGACCCGCGCATGCTGCTGATGGACGAACCATTGGGCGCGCTCGACGCCTTCACCCGCGAACAGATCCAGGAACTGATCCTGCGGGTGTGGGCGGAGACGCGGAAGATGGCCTTCTTCATCACCCACGAGGTGGAGGAGGCGATCTTCCTGGCCACCAAGCTGATCATCATGACCCCGCGCCCCGGCCGGATCGCCGAGACGATCCCGCTGGATTTCAGCCGGCGCTTCCTGGCCGGGCAGGATGCCCGGTCGGTCAAGTCCTCCCCCGATTTCATCGCGATGCGCGAACGGGTGCTGGGCTTCATCCACGACCGCACCGGAAGCCACGGCGACGCCGCCACAGGAGAGGCCGCATGAAACCCACCGCCACGGAGCAAGCAAAGTCCGCCGACGGTCTGGCCGGCATTCCGTCCGGGATGGTGCCGCTGAGCCGGCTGCGCCGCCGGATGCAGGGCTTTCGTTCCCAGCCGGCGCTGATCAGCATGGCGGCGATCCTGGCGGCGCTGGCGCTGTGGGCGGCGCTGACCGGCCAGGGCGTGGTCAAGCCGCTGTTCCTGCCGAAAATCGGGACGGTGTTCCAGACCTTCCTCGACGCGGTGGATGGGCGGATCGACGGTGCGCCGCTGGCCGAGCACATCGCCATGAGCCTGCTGCGCGTGGTCAGCGCCTTCCTGCTGGCGGCGCTGATCGGCATCCCTGTGGGGCTGGCGACGGGGCTCAGTCCGTCCTTGCGGGCCGCACTCGACCCCTTCATCGAATTCTACCGGCCGCTGCCGCCGCTGGCCTATCTGCCGCTGGTCATCATCTGGTTCGGCATCGGCGAGACCTCGAAGATCCTGCTGATCTTCTTCGCCTGCTTCGCCCCGGTGGCGCTTGCCGCCCGGGCCGGCGTGTCGGCCGCTGCGGCCGATCAGGTCAACGCCGCCCGCGCGCTGGGCGCCAGCCGCTGGCAGGTGGTGGTGCATGTGGTGCTGCCGGCGGCCCTGCCCGACATCCTGGTCGGTCTTCGGATCGGCATGGGGGTGGGCTGGACGACGCTGGTCGCCGCAGAGATGGTCGCCGCCTCCACCGGGATCGGACAGATGGTGCTGAACGCCTCTAACTTCCTGCGCACCGACATCGTGCTGATGGGGATCTTCGTCATCGGCGCCTTCGCCGCCCTGTTCGAATTCGGCATGCGCTGGCTGGAACGCCGTCTGGTGCCCTGGAAGGGCAAGGTCTGAATCACTGAGGGAAGGTCGCGAAACCGATGTCCATGCTCCTCTTCGGGGGCGTGACCTTCCTCGCCGCCGCCTTCCGCGGGGTGACGGGGTTCGGATACGCCCTGATCGCGGCGCTGGGGTTGCTGTTCCTGCCCTCGCCCGCCGCCGGCATCCCCTTCATCCTGGTCAGCGACCTGCTGCTGACCTGCTTTCTGCTGCTGGACCGCGAACAGGGGACGGTGGATTGGGCGGTGGCGTGGCTGATGCTGGCGATGGGGTTCGCCGGCGCGCTGTGCGGCAGCCTGATCGCCGCCAGCCTCGACGACGCAACCTCACGGCTGCTGGTCGCGGTGACGGTCTTCGGGGCAGCCTGCGTTGCCCTGGTGCGGGAGCCGCCGCACTGGCTGCGGCACCGGGCAGTCGGGGCCGGCATCGCCTTCATCGTCGGCGTCCTGCTGGCCGCCTTCGCCGTCGGCGGGCCGCTGATCGCGGCGTGGCTGCTGGCCGGTGGGCGCGACCGCCGGACCATCAAGGGCACCCTGGCGGTGTTCTTCGGTGCGGTCGACGCGCTCAGCTTGGCCGGGCGTGCTTTGGTGGGGGCCATCGACCCCGGCGTGGTCGGGCTGCTGGCGGCTTTTATCGGTCCCACGCTTGCCGGTTTCGCCGCCGGCCGGCTGCTGTCCGCCCGCCTCAGCTTCGATGGCTGGCGGCGGCTGGCCTCCGGGGCTCTGTTCGCCGTGGCAGTGGCGGGCCTGATCCAGACCGCCGTCACGTTGGGCCTGAGCTACACTCCGTCGTAAGGAAAAATCACGCAATGCAGAATATCGCCCCGAAGACCGCTCTCGTCACCGGCGCCACCTCCGGGTTCGGCGACGCCATCGCCCGGCGGCTGGTCGCGGAGGGCTGGCGGATCGTCGCCACCGGCCGGCGCCGGGACCGGCTTGAGGCGCTGGTCGAGGCGCTGGGCGGGCCGGCGGTGGTCCACCCGCTGTGCTTCGACATCCGTGATGAGGAGGCGACCCGCGCCGCGCTGGAGTCGCTGCCGCAGGAGTTCGCCGACATCTCCGTCCTGGTCAACAATGCCGGGCTGGCGCTCGGCACCGCGGCGGCGCAGGACTGCGACCTGGAGCAGTGGCGGACGATGATCGACACCAACGTCACCGGGCTGGTGACGATCACCCGGCTGCTGCTGGCCCGGCTGATCGCGCAGCGCGGGCTGATCGTCAACCTCGCCTCCGTCGCCTCCAACTGGCCCTATCCCGGCGGCAACGTCTATGGCGGCACCAAGGCGTTCGTGAAGCAGTTCTCGCTCGGCCTGCGCAGCGACCTGTCGGCACAGGGGTTGCGCGTGACCTCCATAGAGCCGGGCCTGTCGGAAAGCGAATTCACCCTGGTGCGCACCGGCGGCGACAAGGCCGCCTACGATGCGCTCTATGGCGGGGCCAACCCGCTGCAGCCGGAGGACATCGCCGAGACGGTGCGCTGGGTGGTGTCGCTGCCCCCGCACGTCAACATCAACAGCGTCGAGATCATGCCGGTGAGCCAGTCCTGGGCGCCGTTCAAGATCCACCGCGACACGCTTCCCTGATCCCGCCCTAACCGGCACCGCATTCCACCCCGAGGAGATGACCGATGGATGACGTCCTTCGGACCGATCTGTCACGCACCAACGATATCCGCCACGTCATTGAGGCCGACCGCGCCCATGTCTGGCACCATCTGACCCAGCACAAGGGCTTCGAGACGGCCGACCCGCGCATCTTCGTCGAAGGCAAGGGGATGCGGGTGTGGGATGCCACGGGGCGCGAATATCTCGATGCCGTGTCGGGCGGCGTGTGGACGGTCAATGTCGGCTATGGCCGGGCCAGCATCGCCGACGCGGTGCGCGACCAGCTGGTCAAGCTGAACTACTTCGCCAACTCCGCCGGGTCGACCGCCGGCGCCCGCTTCGCCGAAAAGCTGATCGGCAAGATGCCGGGGATGAGCCGGGTCTATTATTCGAATTCCGGCTCCGAGGCGAACGAGAAGGTGTTCAAGATGGTGCGCCAGATCGCGCACCGGCACCATGGCGGCCGCAAATCCAAGATCCTCTACCGCGAGCGCGACTATCACGGCACCACGCTCGGCACGCTGGCGGCGGCGGGGCAGGCGCAGCGGCGCGCCCAGTTCGGCCCCTTCCCCGACGGCTTCGTCGAGGTGCCGCATTGCCTGGAATACCGCAGCCAGTACGGCGCCGTGGAGAATTACGGCGAGTTGGCCGCCGACGCCATCGAGGCGGTGATCCTGCGCGAGGGGGCGGACACGGTCGGTGCGCTGTGCCTGGAGCCGATCACCGCCGGCGGCGGCGTCATCACCCCGCCCAAGGGCTATTGGGAGAAGGTGCAGGACATCTGCCGCCGCCACGAGGTGCTCCTGCATATCGACGAGGTGGTGTGCGGTCTCGGGCGCACCGGCATGTGGTTCGGCTACCAGCATTACGGCGTGCAGCCGGACTTCGTCACCATGGCGAAGGGGGTGGCCTCCGGATATGCCGCGATCTCCTGTACCGTGACGACCGAGCGGATCTTCGAACTGTTCAAGGACGATCCGGCCGACCCGATGTCCTTCTTCCGTGACATCTCGACCTTCGGTGGCTGCGTCGCCGGCCCGGCGGCGGCGCTGGAGAACATGCGGATCATCGAGGACGAGAATCTCCTCGCCAACACCCAGGCGATGGGAGAGCGGCTGCTGGCCGGCCTGTGGGACCTGTCGGAACGCCACCGCGCCGTGGGCGACGTGCGCGGCAAGGGGCTGTTCTGCGGCGTCGAACTGGTCCAGGACCGGGCGACGAAGGAGCCTGCGGAGGAGAGGCTGGTGCAGGCGGTCGTCGCCGACTGCATGGCGAACGGCGTCATCATCGGCGCCACCAACCGCTCGCTGCCCGGCTTGAACAACACGCTGTGCCTCAGCCCGGCGTTGATCGCCACCGCCGACGATATCGAGCGAATCGTCGCGGCCATCGACGGCGCTCTGTCGCGCGTTTTTCAATGACGGAGGCGTAGCACACTCAGCCAGCACACCCTGAGGCACGATCTGGCGGCGCTGCACGGGTCCGGATCAGCCGTGGTTGGGACCGGACCCGATGCCTTGACAATATTCCTATAATTGGGCAGGATCGCGGCTGCCAGCGCAACAGCTGCGTCCTTCCCGCCCCATCCCCTGCCCGACCCGCCGCGTGCCTGCCCAGGCCCGCGGCTCAAGGAGTTTGTGCGCCATGAGCCTTGCCACAATGGGCGACGTCGCGTGCATCGCCGTCGCCGCCATCACCGTGCCCGACAGCCACGCCCGCCGCCGCATCGACGACGAGGAGGTGGAGTCGCTCGCCCGCTCCATCGAAGAGATCGGGCTGCTGCAGCCCGTCGTCGTTCGTCCCCTGGGCAGTGGGCGTTACGAGCTGCTGGCCGGAGCTCGGCGGCTGCGCGCAGTGCAGGCGCTGGGCCGGGTGGGGGTGCCGGCCGTGGCGGTGTCCAACGAAAGCGCCGCGGTGCTGTCGCTGGTCGAGAACACGCAACGCCAGGGGCTGGACGCGCTGGAACTGGCCGAAGCGCTCCAGCGCCTCGTGGAGCGGGACTGGGGACGGGAGGCGCTGGCCCGGCTGGTCGGGCGCAGCACCAGCTGGGTCGGGGACCTGCTGAGCCTGAACCGGCTGCCGGACTGGATCAAGGCGGAGTACCCGAAAGTGCGGCGGGTGGTGTCGCGCTCGCTGCTGGTGGAGATCGCAAGAGTACGCGACGCGGAGGCACAGGCGGCGTTGTGGCGGGAGGCGAAGGGCGGAGCGCTCACCGTGCGGCAGGCGCGGCGGATGCGGCGCGAGGCTCTGCCGGCATTGCCCCGCGCCTTGTCGGCGGTGCGGCGCTGCGCCCGCCAGTTGGACCGGATCGACGCCGCACCGGATCTGGCGGAGACGGACCGGTCGGCGCTGCTGGCGCTGCGCGACAGGATCGATGCGCTGCTCGGCGCCGGACAAGCCGGCGTGGTCCAGGACGATGCGGCGCGTGATGCGCTGGTGAGCGGGAGAGCCGCCGAGGCACTGCCGTTCGTCGGCCAGACATCGTGACCCGACCGGCGGCCCGGTCACGATCCTCCCGGTCAGCCGGCCGGCGGGGATCAGCCCCGCCGCTGCTCCAGCGCCTTAACGGCGAGGCACAGGATCTCGAACAGCATCTGCGCGCCGGCCTGGGCGGTGGTGGTGTTGGTGTCATATTGCGGGGCCACCTCGACCACGTCGCCGCCGATGACGTCGAGCCCGACCAGACCGCGCAGAAGCTCGACCGCCTCCCGCGTGGTCAGCCCGCCGACTTCCGGCGTGCCGGTTCCCGGAGCAAACGCCGGATCGAGGCAGTCCACGTCGAAAGAGACATAGACCGGCCCGTCGCCGACCACTCGGCGGGTTTGTTCGATTACGGCGGGAATGCCGCGCTGCGCCATCTCCTCGGCATGGATCACCGTCATGCCGGACTCGTAGGAGAACTCCCAAAGGAACTCGGTGCTGCCGCGGATGCCGATCTGCACCGTGCGCTCGGGGTCGAGCACGCCGTCCAGCACCGCCTGACGGAACGGACCGCCATGGTGGAACTTGGACCCTTCGTAGGGGCCACCGGTGTCGCAATGGGCGTCGAAATGGATCATGCCGACCGGACGGTCCCGTCCCAATGCCTTCAGGATCGACTGGCTGATCGAATGGTCGCCGCCGACCGACAGCGGGATCACCCCGGCATCCATTACCTTGTTGTAGAAGCTCTCGATGTCGTGATGGCAGGCTTCCAGGCTGAAACGGCTGGACAGCGGCACATCCCCGACATCGGCCATGCGGCAGGCCGCCGACGGCACCATTTTCAGCACATATTCGTAAGGACCGATCCGCTCGATCGTCCGCACCGCCCGCGGACCGAAGCGGGCGCCGGCGCGGTTGGTCACCCCCAGATCCATCGGCACGCCGATCAGCGCGATCTCAAGCCCGCCGAAATCGGGCAGTTCGGGCGCATCCGGACGGTATGGCGCGTCGAGCAGGGTAGAAACCCCGGCGAAGGGCTGGGTCCGCCGCCCCCCGGCGGAGAATTGCAGGGCGGCGACACGCTGGAACTCCGGCGAGTGGATGTCGGCGCCGCCGCTGCCGCTGTATTTCTCGCGCAGACGGTTGAGCTTGTCCGGATCGATCATTTTGATTGGTCTCCTGTCGGAAAGTCGGTCGGGCCGGTCGGGCCGCTCAGTCGGCTCTGATCCAGGCGCCCAGCAGGCGCGGCAGGTCGCCGAAGCGGGCAATCAGCCCGAAGACGGCCGCGGTCAGCAGCACGAACAGAACGGTGACGGCGGCCATGGTCGGCGTGTAGCCGTAGCGCAAGGCGTTGAAGATCTTGATCGGCAGTGTTTCCAGCGTGAAGCCGGCGACCATGTAGGCGACGATGTATTCGTTGAGCGACAGCACGAAGGCGAATGCGAATCCCGAAATCATGTAGGGCCGCACCAGCGGCATCACCACCGTCCGCAGCACGGTGTGGTCGTCGGCCCCCATGGTCGAGGCGGCCTCGACATAGCTGCGGTCCACGGCGCCGAATCCCAGCGACAGCGTGACCAGCGGCAGCGTGACGAAGAAGATGGCGTGGCTGACCACCACCGTCCACGGCTCGCCATACTGGCCGAAGGTGGACCAGAAGCTGAGGAACCCCAGCGCGGTGATGACCGGCGGCAGGATGAAGGGGGTCATTCCCAGCATCTCGAACGCCCGCGCCCAGGGCGCCCGCCAGCGCCAGATGAACCACGCCAGTGGAAAGGCGATGGCGACGGCCAGCGCCGCCGACAGCGCCGCCACCACGAGGCTGGCGATCAGCGCCCCGCGCCAGCCGGGATCGGTGAAGATTTCGGCATACCATGCCAGCGACAGGCCCCTGGGCGGGAAGTCGAGCGAGCGTTTGGCGTTCAGCGAAACCCCCGCCACCACCAGGATCGGCGCGGCCAGGACGAGGCCGATCAGGCCGGCCATCAGGCTGTTGAGCCAGCGCAGCATCACGCCTCCTCCTTGCGTCCGATCAGCAGCGACAGCCCGACCAGCGCCAGACTGACCAGCACCAGGAAGACCGCCATCGCCGCCGCGAACGGCATGTTGGACTGGTAGATCGCCTGATCGGTGATCAGCACCGACAGGGTCCAATGCTGCGGCCGGCCCAGCAGCTGCGGCAGCAGGTAGCTGCCGAGCGCGAAGACGAAGGCCATGATCAGGGTCGCCACGATGGTGTTGCGTTGGGTCGGCACCACCACGGTGAAGAAGGCCTTGAGCGGCGAGGCCCCCAGCGTCCGCGACGCCTCCACCAGGGCCGGGTCGAGCCGGGCGAGCGCCGGATAGAGCACCAGCACGGTGTAGGGAAAGGCCTGATACACCATGCCGGCCAGCAGCGCGCCGAAGCTGGGCGACAGCGACTGCGGCTCCGCCATCAGACCGACCGCCACCAGCAGGTTGGTGATGCCGGCGGTGCGCGACAGCAGGGTCGACCAGGCGAAGCCGATGATCACCTCCGACAGCGACAGGATCGACAGCAGGAAGACCAGCCAGCGCACCTGGGCCGCCCGCGGCAGCCGCGCCAGCCGGTAGGTGAAGGGAAAGCCGATGCCGACCGCCACCACGGCCACCAGCGCCGCCAGCTCCAGCGAGAAGGAGAGGACCCCGCCGAAGAAGGCGCTGAGGAACCGTTCGTAATTGGCCAGCACCAGATCGGGCTCGTAGAAGCCGCCGGGAATCCGGCGGGCGACGCTGACCGCGATCATCAGGCCGAAGGGGATGACGAAGAAGACGACCAGCATCAGCGCCGGAAACAGGATCGGCGCATGTTCGCCGAGGCTGCGGGGGGCGCGGCGGATCATGACGGCCGCTCCCCGGCAGTTCCGCCGTCCGGCGCCCTACTCTCCGGTGGCAGGACGACGCAGGCTTCGGCCGGAATCTCGACGATGACGGCGGCGCCCGGTTCGACCGCCGGGCGGTCCTGCGGCCGGGTCAGCGCCACGATCTCCCGCCCGGCGACGTCGATGCGGAATTCGACGCTGGCGCCGAGATCGCGGATGAAGGACAGGGTTCCGGTCAGCCGGTTCGCTCCATTGGGCGTGGTCGCCGGATGCAGCAGCACCTCCTCCGGCCTGACCGACAGCAGGGCGCGGCCATGCGGCGGCAGCCCGCCGAGGACCAGTTCGCCTCCCGGTACGCTGGCGCGGCCGGGGGCCGTCACCTCGCCCTCCAGCAAGTTGGTCATGCCGATGAAATCGGCGACGAAGGCGTCGGCAGGCCGGCGGTAGACCTCCATCGGCGGGGCGGCCTGACGGATCCGCCCCTCCGACATCACCACCACCAGATCGGCCATGGTCATCGCCTCCCGCTGGTCGTGGGTGACGACGATGGTGGTGATGCCCAGCCGCCGCTGCAGCTGCTTCAGTTCGATCTGCATCGCTTCGCGCAGCTTGGCGTCGAGCGCCGACAACGGTTCGTCGAGCAGGAACAGTTTCGGTTCCAGCGCCAAGGCACGGGCGATGGCGACGCGCTGGCGCTGGCCGCCCGACAGCTGCGACACCGGCCGGTCGGCCATGCCGGGCAGGCGCACCAGTTCCAGCAAGCTTTCCGCCTTGCGGCGGCGCTCGTCGGCGGGAACGCCGCGGATGCGCAGGGGATAGGCGATGTTCTCCCCGGCGCTCAGATGGGGGAACAGGGCCAGCGACTGGAACACCATGCCGAAATCCCGCTTGTGGGCGGGGGTCGTGGTGATGTCGCGATCGTCGATCAGCAGCTGGCCGCCGGAGGGCTCCTCCAGCCCGGCGATCATCCGCAGAAGCGTGGTCTTGCCGCAGCCGGATGGGCCGAGCAGGCAGACGAACCGACCATGCGGGATGCGCAGGCTCGCCCCATGCACCGCGGTGAAGCTGCCGTAACGCTTGGTGAGACCGTCGAGAACGAGGGCGGACATGGCGGGCCTTCGGATCGTTCGGAAAGGACGGAGCCCTTCCCCCGCACCAGGGGAGAAGGGCATTCGCGGGTCAGCCCACGATCATTTCCGTCCATTTCTGGTTCAGCCAGTCGGCCTTGGACAGGTAGAGGTCATAGCGCGGGACGATCGGGGTCAGATCGGAGGAGACCGCGGCGAACTCCTTGTCCGTCAGGTCGGTGGCAGACCGGTCGATCGTCGGCGAGGTGCCGACCTTGCGCGACAGCAGCGCCTGGATTTGCGGCTGGCACATGTAATCGATGAAGACATGGGCCAGATCGCCGGCCTTGGATGCCTTGGACACCGCCCAGCTGCCGGAATCGAGGATGCCGCCCTCCTTGGGGAAGGTGGAGCGCACCGGATGGCCATCGGCGGCGGCGAGGCCGGTGACGTCGTGGTAATACTGCCCCATCGGGATCTCGCCGGACTTCAGCGCCGCCTCGAACTGCGCCTCGTCGCGGTACCACAGCTTCACGTTGCTTTTCAGCTCGGCCAGCTTCTTGAAACACTCCAGCTGGCCTTGCTCGCTGTCGAGATGCTTGGACCCGCCGAAGAAGGTGGCGGCGGTCACGTCCAGCAGGAAGGAGTTGGAGACCAGCGCCAGCAGGCCCAGCTTGTCCTTGTTGGCCGGGTCCCACAGCGCTGCCCAGCTCTCCGGCGCCTGGGGATAGGTCTTGGTGTTGGTCACCAGGGTTATGTACCAGGACACCGCGCCGACGCCCGACAGCCGGCCATCGGGGTATTTGTTGATCAGCGCCGGCTTGACCTTCGCGGCGTTCGGCAGCTTGGCGGGGTCGAGCGGCGCCCACAGCTCGGCGGCCATGCCCCTCAGCATCGCCACCTGGGACATCATCGACACGTCGGCCGGAGCCTGCTTCGCGCGGGCAGCCTGTTCAAGCTGGATCAGCCATGCCTCGCCCGTCGGTTCGGCCACAGCCTCGACCGCGATGCCGGTCGCCTTGGTGAATTCGGGGAAGACGTGCTTGTCGAAGCTTTCCTTGAAATAGCCGCCATACACCCCGACCTTCAGCGACTTCGATTGAGCCCGGACGATGGAGGGAAACCCCACCGCCGCGGCGGCGACCGCCACGCCCGCCCCCGCCAGCACCGCCCGTCTGTCCAGTCCTGCGCCGATCTTCATTGCGTGTCTCCCTCTCGTCGTTGGTCAGCCCCGATGGAAGTGCATGCAGGAATTAGACGGCGACTTTGCCGTCCCACACATCCCGAATTTTTTGTATCTTACTTCGACAGGAGCCGAAGTAAGGCCGGCCCACCCCCTGTCCAGGCCGGAGGATTGCCGATCGCATGAGCCGGATGACCATTGAGACCGCCGATCTACGGCTTTTTCGCCTGTTCATGACGGTGGTGGAGGCCGGAGGGTTTACTGCGGCGCAAAGCGAACTGAACCTGTCGCTCTCCACCATCTCCACCCATTTCGCCGAACTGGAAGGGCGGCTGGGGGTACGGCTGTGCCGGCGCGGCCGGTCCGGCTTCAAGCTGACGGAAGAGGGGCAGGCGGTCTATGACGAGTTGCGGCGGGTGTTCGACACGCTGGACCGGTTCGGCGCCCGGGTGCGGGGGTTGCGCGACCGCCTGACCGGCACCCTCAGCATCGGGCTGGTGGACAACACGCTGACCGACCCGAGTTTCCCGCTGGAGCGCGTGATCACCCGCTTCGCCGACGCCGCCCCCGAGGTCAACCTCTCCATCTCCACCCGGCCGCCCAACGAGTTGCTGCGCGACGTGATCGGTGGCGGGCTGCACCTCGCCATCGCCGGCTTCCCGCGGATCGTGCCTGGGCTCTCCTATATCGACCTCTACACGGAAACCAACCTGTTCTTCTGCGGGGCCGGCCATCCGCTGTTCGACCGTCCGGACGACATGGTCGATCTGGACGAGGTGCGCCGTCACCGGCTGGTGGCCCGCAGCTATTGGGGCGCGCGTGACATCAAGGTCTTCGCGATCAGCGCCCCGCATGCGACCGTCAGCGACATGGAGGGGGCTGCCCGGCTGATCCTGTCCGGCCGTTATCTCGGCTATCTGCCCGACCACTACGCCACCCCCTACGTGCGGGCCGGACGGCTGCGCGCCCTGCTGCCGCGGGTGCTGTCCTACCACGCGCCGTTCCAGATCGCGGTTCACAGCGACCGGGCCAGGACGCCGGTGGTCGATCTGTTCATGACCCTGACGCGGGAGGAGATCACCGGCCGCTGATGGCAGTACGGCGATCCCCCATCAGATCTGCTTGCTGTGGTGGGATTTGGTATACCATCATCGTGGCGCGGTGGATATGCCCTCGCATCCGGCCCTCCACCGTGAAAGACCAACATCGGGGAGCCGACGGAGACCATGCGCAACTTCGAAGAACCGGGCCGGTCGCTCGCCATGGGGCGCAACGGCATGGCCGCCACCTCGCACCCGGCGGCAACCCTGACGGCGGTCGAGATCCTCAAGGCCGGCGGCACGGCGATCGATGCCGCGGTGGCGGCCTGCGCGGTTCAGAGCGTGGTCGAAGCGGGCTCCACCGGGATCGGCGGCGATTGTTTCGCCATGGTCGCTCCGCAGGGTGGGACCGACATCCGCGCCTATAACGGCTCCGGCCGCACCCCGGCGGCGATGACGCTGGAGCGCCTGCGGGCGGCGGGCGTCACCGTGATCGACCGCCACTCCCCCCACGCGGTCACGGTACCGGGCGCGGTGGATGCCTGGACGCGGTTGGTCGCCGACCATGGCCGCCTGCCCTTGAGCGAGATCTTCGCTCCGGCCATCGCCATGGCGCGCGAAGGTTATGTCGTCACGCCGCGCGTCTCGCACGACCTCGTCCAGCAGACCGATCTGCTCCGCCGGGATCCGACCGCCGCCACCACCTTCCTGGTGGACGGAGAAGCCCCCGCGGCCGGCACCGTCCAGACCCAGCCGCTGCTGGCCGACACGCTCGAGGCCATCGGGCGCGAGGGGCCGGACGCCTTCTACCGCGGCGCCATCGCCCAGGACATGGTGGAGTCCCTGCGGGCGGCCGGCGGCTTCCACAGCCTGGAGGATTTCGCCGAGGCCAAGGGCGAGTATGTCATGCCGATCCGAACCGACTATCGCGGCCGCACCATCCATGAATGCCCGCCGAACGGACAGGGCATCATCGCCCTGATGATTCTGAACATCCTCAAGCGCTTCCGTCCGGCCGGCGATCCGCTCGACCCCGACAGCCTGCATGTGGAGATCGAAGCGACGCGGCTCGCCTATGCCGCTCGCGACGCCTTCCTGGCCGATCCGGCGCAGACCGGGCCGTCGATGGTGGAGCATCTGCTGTCCGATGCCCTGGCCGACCAGCTGGCCGCCCGCATCGATCCCGCCTACGCGCTGGAGATCGGCGGAGTGTTTGACAGCGTCGAGCACAAGGACACGGTCTATATCGCCGTGATTGACAAGGATCGCACGGCGGTCAGCTTCATCAGCTCGATCTTCCATCCCTATGGCAGCGGGATGATGGCGCCCCGCTCCGGCGTGCTGTTCCACAACCGGGGCCAGAGCTTCTCCCTGGTCGATGGGCATCCCAACATGGTGGCGCCGCGCAAGCGGCCGATGCACACCATCATTCCGGGCATGGTCACCGAAAACGGGCGCGTCAGCCTGACCTTCGGCGTCATGGGCGGACATTACCAGGCGATGGGCCATGCCCATTTCCTGTCGAAGCTGTTCGACCACGGGCTGGACATCCAAAGCGCCATCGACCTGCCGCGCCTGTTCCCCCTGCCCGGCACCCGTACCGTGGAAGCGGAAACGGCAATCCGCGCCAAGGCGGGGGCGGAGTTGGCCCGCCGCGGCTTCACCGTGACGGCGCCCGGCTGGGCGATCGGCGGTGCCCAGGCCATCGGCATCGATTGGGAGCATGGAACCCTGCTGGGCGGCTCCGACCACCGGAAGGATGGGTGCGCGCTGGGGTATTGACGCCGGGCTATGCCCACATCGCCGACCAATTCGGGGTCAGCCGCGGTCCCTTGCGCGAAGCCATGCGGCAGCTGATCGCCGTGCTGTGCCATGGGCGCGCTGGTCGCCGGCAATTCCTCCATCAAGAGCTGGTCGGACATCGACAAGCCGGGCCTGCGCATCGCGCGTGACGCTGGGCACCTCGCTCGACAAGGACGTGACGGCGATGGTGCAGCGCTTGGCGTAATGGGAAATGAGGAAGCTAATCGCTGAAAGAAGTTCTTTATCCGTTCCGCACTGACGCTGTTAAGCTGACGCCTGTCGCGCTGTCCTCAAGTATAACGGGAGGAAAGCTGACTATGCATAGCGTCGGACACTCTTTCGAATCGTTTTATGTTCATAACAACGTATCTAATATATTCTCCAGCGTTACGGGAAGTATGTTGATAAGTGGTAGAAATGTTCCCGGCGTTCCCAGCGTCAGCGGGACTGCAAGAGGTGATCGCCATGACAACAACCGTCGTTACCGATCTCAATCTTGTAAGTTCCACTGCCGCCAACGCCGGAGGAAATTTGGACTCAGACAGTCCAGTGCTTTCTGGTGACGGCACAAAGGCAGTATTTGTCAGCTATTCAAGCAACCTCATTGAAAATGATTTGGCGCCCCATGAACCCGATCTCTACCTGAAGGACATCAAGACCGGCCAGATTGAGCTGGTCAACCGGACACAAGCCGGAAAACAGGTGATCGGATGGCTAAGCGCGGCGACCATATCGGATGACGGAACAACGGTGGCCTTTTCCAGCTATACGGATGATCTCCCACCGACAAACAACAACGGGTTCTATGATCTTTACGTGAAGAACTTGACGACCGGAGCACTGACGTTGGTTTCTCGTGCGGAGGACGGCGGCGATGCGAATGGCTCGAGCTTTGCCGCTGCATTGTCCGCCGATGGAACGAAGATTGCGTTCCTCAGTCAGGCAAGCAACCTCGTCACCGGTGACACGAACGGACAGGGGGATATCTTCGTTAAGGACCTGAACACGGGCAAGACGACCCTCGTCAGTCAGGCAGTGGACGGTTCCGTTGGGAATGGGCCCAGTTCCAATCCCGCGATTTCGGCGGACGGAACGAAGATCGCCTTTTCCAGCAGTGCCGATAATCTGGTCCCAGGTGACGACAACGGCGGCGAAGACATATTCGTAAGGGACCTGAACACAGGGAAAACCATCCTGGCCAGTCGGACCATGGATGGAAGGCAGGCATCAGGGGTCTTGGGCATACCGTCCATTTCGGATGATGGAACCAAACTTGTCTTTTCCAGCAACGACGATGATCTGGCTCCAGACGACAGCAACGGAACCGATGATGTCTTTCTAAAGGACTTGGTGACAGGCAAGCTGACGCTGATTAGCCGTAACCAGGACGGCATGCCGGGAAACGGGCAATCCATACTTCCGACCATTTCAGGGGACGGAAGAAGAGTTGTCTTCACAAGCGTCGCCGCCCTCGTTCCAAAGGATGGTCCCGCCTCCGCATATGACATCTATGTCAAGGATTTGACCACCGGAGCGATGATACTGGCCAGCGAGACCGGTGACGGCGTCCAGGCAAACGGCTCCTCATTCGGAGGCGTCATCTCGGCCGACGGATCACATGTCGGCTTTCAGAGCTATGCCGACAACCTCTCACCCGACGATGCCAACGGGGGGCTGACCGACGTCTTCGTCGCGACCCTTGGCCCACTGGCAGGCCAGCGAATCAAAGGAACCAGTGGAGCGGATACACTGACGGGCGGACGGGGGAACGACACGATTTCCGGTCGCCGGGGCGACGATCTCCTCTTCGGCAAGGGTGGGCGTGACGAGTTGGAGGGGGATCAGGGCAACGACTCCCTATGGGGCGACAGCGGCAACGACACCGTGAAGGGCGGCCCCGGTGACGACCGTCTGGACGGTGGAGCCGGAGATGATCTGGTGAGTGGTGGTCCGGGAGCCGACAGTCTGCTTGGCGGCAGCGGCCGCGACACGCTCTATGCCGGCGTCGACGGCCAGACGGACACGATGGCCGGCGGCTCTGGTGACGATGTCTATTGGATCATCGGATCCGGCAGCGACCAGCGGTCCAGCGACATCATCCGCGAGAATCCCGGGGAAGGCACCGATACGGCCTTCGTCAAGGGCTCCTATCAACTGGCGGACAATCTTGAGAATGCCGTCCTGCTGGACAACTCCTCCCAGGTCCCATCCCAAGCCCGGACGTTCCTGAGCGGAAACAGCCAGTCCAACGACCTCCGCGGCAACGCCGGCGCAAACGATATCTTCGGCGCCACGGGGAACGATACGATCCGCGGCGGCGGCGGTGACGACAGTCTGGGCGGCTATGATGGCGATGACCGCCTGTTCGGTGGCTCCGGCAACGATCGCTTGAGTGGTGAAGCGGGCGACGACGTGTTGGCGGGTGGCCCGGGAAACGACAGGCTCGGCGGCGGACTGGGCAACGACCTGCTGATCGGCGGCGATGGCAATGACAGCATTGGCGTGCATGATCCTTATCAAGGGGCCCTTGCCGGACGCGACACCCTCGTCGGGGGCAGGGGCGACGACTGGATGGACGGCGGCGGGGCGCCCGGCCGGTGGGGCGCCGTCGATTTCAGCGACGCCGCCGACCTGTTCCTCTTCGGCCGCGGCGGCCAAGGCTTCGGCCATGACACGATCTCGGGCTTCAACGACGACAATGACCGGATCGAGTTCCACGGCTACAGCCACGCGGATCTTGCCGGTCCGGTGACGGTCAAGGACATCAAGCCGTACACCTATTACCCGGACGGCTATTCCTGGGCGGCTGACATCGCTTTCAAGGACGGCTCCACCCTCCATGTCACCGGGGTGTCGCGCGGCCTACCGACCTTCACCGAAGGAAGCGATTTCACGTTTCCCGACTTCAGGCCGTCAGGAACCAAAGCCCTGTTCTCGGCCGACGACCCCGCCCACGGCCGCGAACTCTGGGGCACCGACGGCAAGGCTGCATACCTCATCAAGGACATTGCGCCCGGGCCAACCTCTTCCCAGCCCACCGGCTCGGTGGCCATCGGCGACACGCTGTTCTTCACGGCCGACGATGCAACCCATGGCGCAGAATTGTGGAAAAGCGATGGAACCGCCAAGGGAACGGTTCTGGTGAGGGACATCCGCTCAGGTGGCGGCTCGTCCAGCCCGAGCGATTTGATGGAGATGGACGGCGAACTCTATTTCACCGCCGATGACGGGGTGCATGGTCGCGTGCTCTGGAAGAGTGATGGGACCAGCAGCGGAACCCAAATGGTCTCCAACGCAATGAGCTCCATCATCGGCCTCACGGACGTGGACGGCACCCTGTTTTTCGATGCGCGGGATGCCGCACATGGTGTCGCTCTCTGGAAAAGCGACGGTACCGCCTCCGGAACCATGGTGGTGAAGGATTTCCTCCCCGGCAACATCGACCCGGGAGGGCCGTTTGCCCACGATCCACGACACCTGACGGCGGTCGGCGACCGACTTTTCCTTACATCCGGGACGGGCGAGTTCGAAACGTATCTGTGGGTGACGGACGGCACGGAAGCCGGCACGATTCCATTGAAGGGCGGCATGGTCACCGACACGCGTGAGGGCTTCGACAACGACCTGGAGGCGATGGACGGCACGCTCTACTTCAACGCCGACTTCTCGTTGTGGAGGTCGGACGGTACAGTCGAAGGCACCAGGGAGATCAAGAGCTTCGCACCGATGCCGGGATGGAATCCCAACAGCCTTACTGCGGCTGGTGACACCCTGTTCTTTGCCGCTGATGACGGTCAACATGGCATGGAGCTGTGGGCCTCCGACGGAACCACACCGGGCACCCACTTGGTCATGGATATCAATCCGGGGACCCTCGGAGCGTCGATATCCGACATGACGGCTGTTGGCGAGGAACTGTTCTTCAACGCGGACGACGGCAAGAATGGGCGCCAGCTCTGGATGAGCGATGGCACCGCCGCGGGTACGCGCATGGTCAAGGAAGTCGCTTCAGGTCCTGATTGGACAGCGGCAGACGATTTCAGCGCCGTCGGCGGCCAACTTGTCTACAGCGCACTCGATCTTCAACAGAATCGGGTATTCTTCTCGTTCGATGCTGCCTCCCTGAGCGTTAATCGGATCGGCAGTACCGACCTCATAGACGCATCCTACGACCCGAAGGGGATCGTTTCAATTTGAGGTGGGCCCACGGGGATGCGTCCAGTCGACGGTGGACGGTTGTCGGAGGGGCTTGCTCTGTCGAAAGCCTCGCGCTCTGACGATGTGATGGACGTTATTGCAGGGAGGCGGCCATTGATCTTGCCCCGGTTGGGTGGACACCACAGCTAAGCTCGGAGTGGAGCGGGAAGGTGTCCACCCAACCGGGGCAAGATCAAGTTCCTACGCAAGGCGTCGGCGTATTTCGCTCAGGCGGAGCTCGACCGCCCGTTTCGGAAATGATCGCCTTCATCGACGCGCATCGCGCCGTTCACGGGGGCGAGCCGATCTGCCGAGTGCTGCCGATCGCCCCGTCCACCTACCATGCCCATGCCGCCCGGACGTCCGATCCGGCCAAGGCGCCGGCCCGCTCGCGAAGCGACGCGGAGGTGAGCTTGGCTATCCGGCGGGTCTGGGACGCGAACTTCCAGGTTTATGGGGTACGCAAGGTGTGGCGGCAGTTGCGGCAGGAGGGCCTCGACGTGGCGCGCTGCACAGTGGCCCGACTGATGAAGCAGATGGGCCTGAAGGGCGCGACACGCGGCAAAGCGGTACGCACCACGATCAGCGACCGGGCGGCGTCATGCCCCCCTTGCGGCGGCAGCGGTTCCGGAACGGAACCGCGAGAGCCGGCTGACCGGGTGAACCGGCAGTTCCAGGCGCCCCGCCCGAATGCCTTGTGGGTGGCGGATTTCACGTACGTGGCCACGTGGCAGAGCTTCGTCTGCGTGGCCTTCGTCATCGACGCCTTCGCGCGCCGCATCGTCGGCTGGCGGGTATCGCGCACGGCACACGCCGGCTTCGTCCTCGACGCCTTGGAACAGGCGCTCCACGACCGTCGGCCGGCCAAGGGCAGCGGCCTCATCCACCACTCCGACCGCGGCTCGCAATACCTTGCCATTCGCTACACCGATCGCCTCACCGAGGCCGGCGTCGAACCCTCCGTGGGCAGCGTCGGTGATTCATACGACAACGCTTTGGCCGAGACCATCAACGGCCTCTACAAGACCGAGGTGATCCGGCGCCGGGGACCATGGCGCACCCTGGAGGCCGTCGAGCTCGCCACTCTCGAATGGGTCGACTGGTTCAACCACCGGCGCTTGCTCGAACCCATCGGCAACATTCCTCCCGCCGAGGCCGAAGCGCGTTACGATGCCCAAACCGAGGACGTCGCCATGGCGGCGTGACTCAACACAAATGGCCTCCGGGAAACCCGGCGCGGTTCAGTGCTTGGGCAAGGGCCGTATTTCAGCGGCACCGCCTTCGGCATGGTGGATGCCGTGTTCGCTCCCCTCTTCCGCTATTTCGACATCATTGATCAAACGGTCTCGAAGCTGATGTTCGAGGATCTCACCCGCGTCTCGGCGTTGCGGGCGGCGTTGGCGGCGCGGGAGAGCGTCAAGGCCGCGGTGTCGGAAGACTACGCCGAGCGGTTCAGACACCACCTCCGTCAGCAGTCGGCGATCCTTGCGGGCTGAGGACTTCTTCCCAGTTCTGAGTCTCCTGGAGCCGTCTTTCGGGCGGACTCCGAGGCAATGGTGCCGCCGTCGGCTTGAACAGGCAGTTTGATCGAGTCCGCTGCTGTCGTCGCCGGCTCGGCTTTGAGACGACGCGGTCAAACGCTCGCCAGCTAAGCCTATAGCCAGAAATGCGACGGTGAAGCTGGGGTGAACTACAGAAACCCGATCGAGATCCAGGGGACCAGGATCATCAGAAGAAATTCCATGTAAAGAGGTGCCGTCATGCGGGCTGGCCTCCGTCGCCAGCCCGCGTCTTGAACCAGAACTCGACTTCGGTGGGGATCGCCCTTCGACTCCAACCGAGTGGAATGTTCTCTGGCTGACGCCTATCGCGTTGCCCCTCCGTTCTTTCCTCTCTCTTCTTGGGTATAGAAGATATATCAAATGCCTCTGGCGCCTGAGGCCAGGAAGCCGCCATCGACCGGCAGGGTGATGCCGGTCACGTAACCAGCGTCCTCGGACACCAAGTACATCACTGCCGCCGCAATCTCCCCGGTCGTTCCATAGCGGTTCATGGGAATTGCATTCTCGTACTCGCGGCGGAACTGGGCAGTGTGCAGTTCTCGCGTCATCGGCGTGTCAACCGGTCCGGGAGCGACGGCGTTTGCGGTTACCCCATGTTCGGCCAATTCAACCGCCATTTGCCGGGTCAGCGCGATCACCGCGCCCTTCGATGTGCCATAGGCCGTGCGTCCGCTGCCGACCGCACGCATGCCGGCCACTGAGGCGATGTTGACGATTCGCCCCCATTTGCGTCGTGCCATCAACCGTGCCGCCTGCTGGCAGCACAGGAAGGCGCCGGTGACGTTGACCGCCATCGTCGCGGCGAAATTATCCAACGGGAAATCGAGGAACGGAAAGACCTTGGCGATGCCGGCCGAGTTGACGAGCACATCACAGCGGCCATGGCGCCGATCGATATCGGCAAAGGCGTCAGCCACGGAATCGGGATCGCTGACATCGATTTTCTGTGCCTCGGCCGTACCTCCCATCGCGCGCAATTCGGCGGTGGTTGCGTGAGCTGCGGCCTCATCGCGATCCGCGACGATGACCATCATTCCGGCTGCGGACAGCCGCTGGCAGACCTCGGCGCCGATGCCCATCGCGCCACCGGTGACGACCGCAACACGCTGCTCTGAAGTGGACTGCTGCATGTTCTCGCTTCCTATCAAGTAAAAGTGTCGGATGCCGCCGACGGTCAGGCCATTGACCGGTCAGACCGTCGGCGCGCTGCCGCGTAGCGCGTGTGAATTACAGAAACCCGATCGAGATCCAGGGGGCCAGGATCACCACCAGCAGGCCGAGCAACAGGGCCAGGATGTAGCCGACGATCGGGCGGATGCCGGTATCGGGATGAATCCGGCTGATCGCGCAGGCAGCATAGTAGCCGACGCCAAAGGGCGGGGCGAACAGGCCTACGCCCATCGCGAGCACCACCACCATGGCGTAGTGCACCTCGTGCACCCCGACCGCGCGGGCGATGGGGAACAGCAGCGGCCCGAAAAGCACGATTGCCGGGATGCCTTCCAGCACCGAGCCGAGCACGATGAAGGCCACTGCGGAGACGAGAAGGAAGCCGATGGTTCCGCCCGGCAGGCTCTTCATCACCACCGCGAGGCTCTCCGAGAAGCCGGATTGCGTCAGCGCCCAGGCCATGCCGGTCGCTGCCCCGATGATCAGCAGGATCGCTCCGGACAGCGCCGCGGTCGTGACGAGCATCGGGAAAAGCCGCCGCCAGTCGAACTGCCTGTAAATGAGCAGGCCCGCCAGTGCGGCATAGACGATGCCGATGGTCGAGACCTCGGTGGCGGTCGCAATCCCCTCGACCACGGCGAAACGGACGACGAAGGGGAGCGCGATGGCGGGAATGGCGATCATGAAGGTCTTGCCGATTTCACCTGCCGATGCGCGACGCACGTGGGAGAGGTCCTCGCCACGATAACGCCACCAGACCAGCCCGCAGAGCGCCACCGCCAGCACGAGGCCGGGAAGCAATCCACCGGTGAACAGGGCGGTGATCGAAACACCCGTCACCGATCCGACGGTGATCAGCACGATCGAGGGCGGAATGGTCTCGGTCTGCGCGCCGGTGGCGGCGAGCAGCGCCACGAGGTCACCCTCTTTCGC
The DNA here is from genome assembly GCF_008364795.1 of Azospirillum oryzae. Classification (GTDB taxonomy): domain Bacteria; phylum Pseudomonadota; class Alphaproteobacteria; order Azospirillales; family Azospirillaceae; genus Azospirillum; species Azospirillum oryzae. The sequence continues at coordinate 24,401 of NZ_VTTM01000006.1, forward strand.
CCCCCGGGCCTTCATCTCGGGAAACAGCACGGGGGCCACCGCCGCCATGTCGGCCGCCTTCGAACCTGAAATGCCGGAGACGAGATACATCGCCCCGACCAGCACATAGTGCAGTCCGCCGCGCACATGGCCCAGCAGCGTGGCGAGGAAGCCCACCATCGCCTTGGCCATTCCCGTCATTTCGATGAGGAGGCCGAGGAAGACGAAGAGCGGCACCGCGAGCAGGATCAGGTGGCTCATCCCCTCGTCCATGCGGCCGGCCACCACCATCGACGGCGCTTGGGTGGTGAGTGTCACGTAGGCGAAGGTGGACAGGCCGAAGGCGAAGGCGATCGGCACGCCGGAGAGCACCAATGCGCCGACGCCCAGAACGAAGAACAGCAGCAGATTGAGGTTTCCCAGCCCGGCCAGCACCGGATGCAGGGCTACCAGTCCGCCTGCGATCGCCAAACCCAGAATCAGCGCGCCCACTGTCAAGCGCCAGTCGGCCGTCTCGAGCAGACGGATCACGGCGATCAGCAGCATCAGGCCCAAGCCGATCGGCAAAGCGAAGGCGCGCCACGCATTGCTGATTTCCAGCGCGGGTGTCTGAACGAAAACTTCCTCGGCGGCGAACTCGTAGGCCGGATGCAGCATGAGGGCGACAAAGATCAGGCCGGCGACCAGTGCCACCGTTTCAAGGAAGGCACGCGTTCGCGGCCCGGTCATGGAAACGATGGCAGTCATGCGCATGTGCTCGGAGCGACGGAAGGCGACCACCGCGCCGAGCATGGCGAGCCAGAGAAATAGGAACGAGGCCAGTTCGTCCGACCAGACGAGCGGCTGATGGAGGACATAGCGGCTGATCACGCCGGTGAACAGCACCACGATCTCAGCGACCACAAGGAGAGCGGCTGGAATCTCGACAAGATACCCGATCGCAACATCGATCCGCCTCAGCCAGGATCTGTCGCTCAACGGCGGCCCTTGGAATTCGGTGCCGGGCGCAGTCTCTGCGGCCGCGCTATCGATATGCATAGTAGCTCCTCCCTTGCTTGACCTTATCAGAGCGACTGACAGTCGATCCTGACCGATTGTATTGAGGTGCGGACTTGAGAATTGAACGCCTGCCTGCGCGTCTCATCAATTGGGGTTAGTCGCTCTTCTCTTGCGTGAATCACAAAAATTGGGCGCTAAATTCATTGGGTAAAGCAATTAATTTCTTGTTGGCGACACTCTTTATTTTATTGGATCTGAATTACTCTTATGTTGTTGGTATTTCCGGCCATCTGGAAGGGGATGCCGGCAGTGGTGACGATGAGGTCGCTGCTTCTGGCGAACTCCTCCTGTACGGCACAGTCCGCAGCCTTGGTCGTCATCTCCTCGTAGGAGTCGACGTCATCCGTGTGGACACTGTGAGCACCCCACATCAGGCACAGCCGCCGTGCTGTCGCCAGATGCGGGGTCAGGGCCAGGATCGGCACTGCGGGCCGTTTGCGGGCGACGCGCGCGGTCGTGGTACCGCTCGTCGTATAGGTCACGATGGCACTGGCCTGCACCGCTTCGGCGAGCGTCGCGGTTGCCGAGGCGACCGCATGCGGCGGCGTCTCCTCCTCGCCGGGATCGGAGGTGGCGATGATCGAGCGGTAGAGCTTGTGTCCTTCCACGCTGCGGATGATGCGGTCCATCATCGTCACCGCTTCGACCGGATATTGCCCGGTTGCCGATTCCGCTGAGAGCATCACGGCATCGGCCCCGTCATAGATTGCGGTCGCCACATCCGACGCCTCCGCCCGGGTCGGGGCGGGTGCCGCAACCATCGAATCAAGCATCTGGGTCGCCACCACGACGGGCTTGGCCGCGAGCCGGCAGGCGCGGATCAACTCCTTCTGGCGCCCCGGCACATCCTCGTGCGGGATCTCGACGCCGAGATCGCCGCGGGCGACCATGACGGCGTCGGACAACCGGATGATATCCCCGATCCGCTCCAGCGCCTGCGGCTTCTCGATCTTCGACAGGATGCCGGCGCGGTTGCCGATCAGCGCGCGTGCCTCCACGACGTCCGAGGGCTTCTGCACGAAGGAGAGCGCAACCCAGTCCACCCCAAGCTCCAGCCCAAAGGCGAGGTCCGCGCGATCCTTGGGCGTCAAGGGCGAGAGATCGAGCAGAGTGCCGGGCAGGTTCACGCCCTTGCGGTTGGAGACCGGGCCGCCGGTGATCACCTCGGCGGTGAGTGTATCGGCGTCGAGCCCGACGACCCGTACCCGTATCCGGCCGTCGTCGATCAGCAAATCCTGGCCCGGAGCGGCCGCCGCGAAGATCTCCGGGTGGCATAGCGGGATCGCCTGCTTGTCGCCCTCGCTGCCGTCGAGGACGAAGCGAACCGTCTCACCCGCCGTGAGGTCGAGCCGGCCATCCTTGACGGTGCCGATCCGGATTTTGGGACCCTGGAGATCCTGCAGGATGCCGATTGGACGGCCGACCTCCTGCTCCAGTGCGCGGATCGCCGCATGGACCCTGGCGTGGTCCTCCTGCAGGCCGTGACTGAAGTTCAGCCGGAAGGTATCGACGCCCGCAAGGAAAAGGGCCCGCAGCTTGTCAGGCGCGGCACTCGCGGGACCTACGGTGGCGACGATCTTGGCGCGGCGGTGGCGGCGCATGGTTCTGTCGGCCTCTCAGCCGCCTCTGGTTCGGTTGCGGGCTGGCAAGCGGGATCGTGCGTTGGCGACCGCCCAGCCGCGGACGACGCTGTCGTCAGAAATTTCCAAGGATGAACGCGATGCTGCGGAGCAGGTCGGCATGCCGACAGGCATCCTCCCGCAGCCAGCCGACAGCGCCGGTCGAGGAGATGTCACGGGCGCCGTCGGCTTCGCAGCGGACCTCAGCTGAGCTCGCCGGTCGCCTCCTCGAGGATGCTCCAGGCCTCTGCCCCGAACTTCTCCTTCCAGTCCCGATAGAAGCCGGCTTTCGTCAGCGTCTCGCGGAATGGCGCGGGTTCGACGTTGTTGAAGGTCATTCCCGCGGCGGCGAGGTCGGCTTTCAGGTTTTCGTTCTGCTGTGCCACCTCCTGGCGCTCGGCCATGGCGGCACCGTTCACCACGCGCGCGAACGTCTCCTGCAGTTCAGGCGACAGGCGGGACCAGGCGCGGCGGTTCATCAGGAACCACCAGCCATCCCACATGTGGTTCGTCAGCGAGCAGTATTTCTGCACCTCGTACAGCTTCGCCGCGGAGATGATCGCCGGCGGGTTCTCCTGGCCGTCCACGATCCGGGTTTGCAGGGCGGAATACACCTCCGCGAAATTGATGCCGGCCGGCGTGGCACCCAGCGATTTGAACAGCGAGGTCCAGAGCGCGCTGACCGGGACGCGAATCTTCATGCCTTTGAGATCGTCGGGAGTGACGACCGGCTTCGTGCTCGTCGTCACCTGCCGGAAGCCGTTGTCCCAGATCTTTTCCATGGCAACGAGGCCGGCCTTCGAGATTTGGCCGCGCAGATGCTCACCGAGACGGCCGTCGAGGGCCTTCCACAGGGTCGGGTAGTCCTTGAAGGCGAAGCCCACACCCGAGATCGCCGTGGAGGGGATCAACGTCGAAAGCACGTTGACGCCGGAGAGGGTGAAGCACTCGAGCGCGCCGGAGCGCAGCTGCGAGAACATGTCGGCATCGCCGCCGAGCTGGTTGTTGGGGAAAAGCTTCAGCTCGACCCGGCCGCCCGTGGCTTCCAGAAGTGCCGCCGCGGCCTTTCGGGCGTGCACGTTGAGCGGATGCGTCTCGGGAACATTGGTTCCGAGCTTGAAGCTGAACTCGGCCGCGCGGGCATAACGCAGGGGCAGAGCCGCACCGATCGCCACCGTCGCGCCCAAGGTCGCGAAGCGCCGCCGTGAAAGGATCAGGGTCATGGTTTCCTCCGTCGGATCGTGTTCTTTTTGCTGGATTGCGACGCCACTCAGGCCATGGGCGGAGCGGCGCGCTCGAATATCAGAAGGCGCAAGCGGTCATGAGCCCGATGCCGCGCGCGCCGCCCGTGCCCCGGTGCGACATTCGCGGCCAATCTTCGGTGCATCACAGTTTCCCTCCTCATGATGAACGTCCGCCTTGCTTGACGGCCTGGAGGAAGTCGGGACGTCCGACCTGACCGCCCTTCAGAGCGATTTCCAGCCCGTCGACCGGGCACTCCTCGCCATAGGTGCGGCAGAGCGGCGAACCGGGATCGAGCGGACCGATCGCGGTCAGCGCGTCGATGCCAAGCTGTGCGGCGGCCCGCCCCGACGTATCACCGCCGGAGATCACCGCGCGGGTCAAGCCGCCGCCGATGATCGCGGCGCGCAGAACCTGTCCGAGCCCCGCTCCAAGCCGCTCGTTCACCAGTTCGACCGAAAGCCCGGCCGCCTGGGTCGCAGTCAGGAAATCCGAAACTGCCGGGTCGTCGGGGCCGGTGGCGCTGTAGACGAGCGGGTCGCGCCCCTCGCCGAGCGCCGCCAATGCCGCCTCGCCGACGCGGCCGATCTCGCGCTCCCACGCGGCCGGATCGACCACGCGCCGGGCGTCGATCCGGATACCGGCGAAGCCATTGTCGAGCGCGTGGGCGATCTGTGCAGCCGTCACCGGCGACACCGAGCCGGACACACAGGCGATCCGCCCGACGGGCTTGGGATGGGGAAGGTTCGGCTCCGTCGGGAGCAGACCGGCCGCCTGCCAGTAGGCCACAAGCGCGGCTTCGAAGCCTTGCGAGCCGATCCCAAAGGCGGGCGCTCCGGCCCGCTCCCAGATCAGGCGCCCGGCCTCGGTCAATGTCTCGCGGTCGAGCACATCGAGGGAGATGATCTCGGCGGCATTGTCCAAGGCACGGATGAGCTGGGCTTCGGCATGCCCACGCTTCATCGCCACGAAATCAACAAGACCGATGCGTTTTTCAGTCTGGCGGGCAAGGTGGCGACCGAGGTCCGCCTCGTCCATCGGCGTGACCGGATGGCGCGCCATCGTCGGATGCCGGTCCAGGCGATAGCCGATGCCGTCGGCAAGAGCGAACAGATGGCCGAAACTCTGGTAGCGGCCCATTCCCGGGTCGCCGACCACCATCGGCATCCAGGCGGGCTCGAAGACGGCCGCGCCGATGTCGGCAGCCCGCCCGATCGAACCGACATGGGGGGCAGAATCGAAGGTCGAGCAGACCTTGTAGTGCGCCACCGGCGTGTCGAGCCCGGCCAGCAGCCGGAAGATGTCCGGCAGATGTGCGTCCATCCAGGCTGGCGACTGTGCCCGCGCGGTCCCGGCGATGCCGATTGCCCGCATCGACGCGAAGTCCGCAAGCCGTTTCCGGGAGGGCGGTTGCAGGAAGAGGACGGTGGGCAGGCCGGCGAAGGCCAGCACCTCCATTGAGGCGGAGGAGCCGGTGAAGTCGTCGCCGTAGAAGGCGATGAGCGGCCCGTCGGGCAGCGCGCGCGGAGCAGAGGGGCTCATGCGGCGGCTCCCAGAGCCTGTTCGAGTTCCCTGTGCTCGCGGGCGTGCTGGCTGAGCGGGATGCCGGCGACCGCCGCCTCCCAGGCCTGGCGCAGGGCCGCGACACCCGCGGCAGGCCCGCCCGGATGGGCCACGATGCCGCCGCCCGCCGTGACGATAAGGTCGGTCGAGCCGAGCGCCCCGTAGGTGCCGGGCGCCTGCCGCACTCCCTGCCCCGAGGAGAAGACCGGCATGGCGAGGCAGGCCTTGTCCGGGAAGAGTGGTGTCAGACAGGTGCGCGCCGAGGCGATCACGCTGTCGTCGTCTTCGGAGAACTTGTTGGCGAGCCCGTTGACATGCATGTGGTCGGCACCCGCGAGGCGCCAGATCTTCTGCCACGCGACATAGGACCAGCCGAGCAGCGGATGGCGTGAAAGATAGCCCCAGCCATTGCGGTGCGCGTGGATCGGCAGAGTGCTGAAGCGGCCGAGCTCGATCATGCCGGTGAGACCGACTGAGTTCACGCTCGCCATCAGGCAGGTCGCGCCCTCCGCCACCAAGAGGTCGTGGCGGCGGCGCATCTGGTCGAGATCGCCCGTGAGGTTGAAGGCGACCATCACCTTGCGGCCGGAGCGGTCAGCATGGGCGTTGACGACCCGCATCACGGCGCGAACGCGCGCGTCGAAGGGGCAATGCGGCCCGTCCGCCTGCAATTCGTCGTCCTTGATGAAGTCGATGCCGCCTGCGCAGAGGCTGGCGACGAGATCCGCGGTCTGCTGCGGGTCGAAACCGACACTCGGTTTGATGATCGTCCCGATGATAGGGCCATCCTTGACCCCGGCGAGGCGACGGGTGCCCTCGATGCCGAAGCGCGGACCCGGATAGGCCTGTGCGAAGGCCGCCGGCAGACGAATGTCGAGGATGCGCAGGCCCGTGATGGACTTCAGCTCGAACAGGTTGCCGGCGACGGTGGCGAGCAGGTTTGGAAGGGAGGCACCGAAATTCTCGATTGGCCAGGACAGCGTCGCCCGTGCCCGACGGATCTCGACGCCGGAGGTCACCGCGGTGGTCGGCAGCGTCGGGGTTTCGATCCGCTCTTCCAGGATTTCCAAGCGTTCGACACGGGCTGCGGAGCGCGCCTTCAACTCGGGCGTCTCTCCGGGAACGGGCACGAAGGTCCCGCTCGACTGCTCCCCTGCCATGATCTCGACGGCGCGGCGCGGATCACCGATCGTTTCGACAAGATAGTCAGCCTCAATGCGCAGTGGGGGCGCAGGCACAGATGGAGCGGTGACAGGCACGATGTCCTCCCTTGGATCATGAGGCCGAACGCGCTTTATTGCATTGATGCGGCCGCATCCGTTCTCAAAGTTCGTTGGAAAATTTCGCTATCATCATCAAGATATTTCTCACGAACTCAAAGGTTATACTGATAATTTCATCGATTACAGAATGGATGACAATCGCTTATTGCAAATGAAATCATGGGATTTATCTCTTCTATATTTTATACAATCTTGGCGATTGACTTGCGATCTGCCTTGTTGGTTGGAAACATAATGCAGGGTACAAACATTGCACAGGCGAGATCGGCGCGCTCTGATGTGATAAAAACTCACACGAATGTCTCAAGGGAGGCTGCGATGCCCATAACCCACCTGCCATTGAATGCGCTGCGGGCTTTCGAGGCGGCAGCACGCCTCGGCAGCATGAACGCCGCGGCGACGGAACTCGGTGTGACGCATGGCGCTGTGAGCCGCCATGTAAAGGCATTGGAAGAAAGGTTTGGCCTACCATTGTTCGAGCGGCATCCAAGGGCCATCGTGCCGACCCGCGAGGGTGCCCAGCTTGCGTCGGAGCTCGCCGAAGCGTTCGACCGGATGCAGATCGCAGTCTCGCGCGTTCAGCCGGGTCCGCTGACGCTTTCATGTTCATCGACGGTGATGATGCGCTGGCTGATCCCACGGCTTGAGAAATTCAAACGTGCAAACCAGACGATCGAGCTTCGTCTCAACGTCAACTATGACAATGTCGACTTCATTCGCGAGGAGATCAGCCTCGCAATCCGTACAAGCATATATCGGGCACCGGCAGGCGCTGTCGCCGAGACTCTGATCCATGAGGAGATCGGCCCGGTCTGCCATCCCGACTATGCAGACCGGCTTGGACTTTCAAAGCCGGAAGACCTTTTGCGTGCGCGGATCCTTGGCAGTGCGACACGCCCGCAGGCTTGGACCGACTGGGCCGCTGCCTTAGGCCGCCCAGAGCTTCAGATGACCCCGAATGAAGTATACGCGCATTTTTATCTCGTCATACAAGCGGCCGCTTGCGGACTGGGCCTGGCACTGGCCCCAAGGCTGTTGGTCGATGACGAAATCCGATCGGGTCACCTTGTCGCGCCTCTCGGTTTCGTTGCCGGTCCCTATGAACTCCAGTTGTGGATCGCCGATCATTTGCGGGGACGCGTTGACGTGAGGACGACCGCCAACTGGATCAGGGCCGAGATGCGCGCAATGTGAGGGCAGCGCGATAGGTGTCAGCTAAACAACGTCGCCATTATCAACCAAAGACAGCTACGGCGGAGCGGATGCTGATCCCGCTATAGGCTGGCGAGGTTGACCATCATGCTCATGGTGATGGCGCCTCCTTTTCGCGACCTCCGATCCGACCGGATCAGAGTGTCCGCCAAACCACCCATTGACGGACATACGGGAAAATCCTATCCGCTTCTTCTCTTTATTTTGAAAATCAAAGATAAGTTTGCCCCTGACAGCCTCGCAGGAAGCGGGCGACCGCCTGCTGGGCAACGGTAGCAACATCTTCCCGCGAAACCGATTCGTATACACCCCATAGGCATCCCTCATGCAGTCCGGCTTCACAGAGAGCCCTGAAATGAGCGGCAGCGCCGGGGAATGCCAGAAAGTTCCAGCCGGGTACGTCGCTCCGCTCGGCCAAACGCTGCAATATGGCTGCGATCTGACTTTCCGCGCGCCGAATTCCGCGCTCGTAGAAGATGCGGCCAATCCCCGGAAAACGACCGGTTTCAGCCATCACGAGGCGGGTCACGGCAAGCGCTGAAGGGGACAGTATCAAGTCCAGATAGGCGCGCGCCGTGTCCTCCAGGACAGCCTCGGTTCCCTTTTCCTCCACCTGCACAGCGGCAAGGGCGGCCCAGGTCAAAGTCCCGACTTCCTCGACATAGGCTGCGAACAGCGCTGCTTTGGAAGGGAAATAACGATAGAGCGTGCTTTTGGAGCCGCCCACCTCGGCGGCGATACCATCCATCGAGGCCTCGGCATAGCCCTGTCGAAGAAAGGTCCGGCCGGCAATCGTCAGGATTGTGGTCCGCCGGACGGATGTACCTGCTGGCATGGTCAAACACCCTCCGATCGACCGGTTCCCATTGTGGTCACGTCCATTCAAGCAGCTGCAATATTTCGAACTTGTGCAGCGGCCGTATCCAGAAAGGCCTGAGCAAGGCCGGGATCGTTGACGACACGCGAGAGTGTCAGCGCACCGACCATCAATGAAAGAATCGCCATCGCCTTGCTTTTGAACTCTTCGCCCTGCGTTTCCGAAATCAGGCGTTCGAGGACGTCGAGATGCGTCCTGATCCCGGCTTCGAACGATGCTTTCACCGCGACGCCGTGTCTGGCGGCATCGGAACCGAGCGCGACGATCGGGCAACCGTCGGTCTTTTCCTCGCGGTGCCCGGCGCTGAGATAGAAGCCGATCACCGGGCCAAGCGGATCCTCCGGATTTGCGGCGGCTGCCGCCGTCCATCGGCAGTAGGCGCTTTCCAGCGCCCGCGTTGATGCCTGAGCCGCCAAATCCTCCTTCGACGCGAACTGCTTGTAGAAGGCGCCCTGGGTTAGGCCTGCCGCCTCCATCAAATCCTTGAGACCGATGCCGTCGAAACCGTGCTCCCGAAAAAGACGGCTCGCCACGTTGATCACAGTCTGCCGGTTCTCCTCAGCCTGAACGCGACTCACGCGCATGATATGCCCCTTTTTAGATTTCGATCAACCTCTATAGGAGATATGGATGACCGACACAATTCTCCACCTCGACCTACTCCGCAGGACGTCTCCGAGGTAGCGGATGGGAAGCGTGATGCCGACCCCAGGCACCACCCATCATCGCGGCGGCCGTCAGAAGTCCGTAAGAAACCGCCGCCAGGGCCGTGATCTGGAACAGGGTCGACAGCCCGGCATCGAACCAGATGACCGCCGCCCAGCCGATGAAGGCGGCGATGATCATGCGGACCGTGCCGGCCAGGACGGGGAACAGGACATGCTTGGCGCCCTGGCTGGCGAAATAGAGCGCCAGCCCCAGCCCGACCGCGCCGTAAACCGGCGCCACGGTCCGCAGATAGAGGGTGCCCATCGCCATCACCTCGGGCTCGTCGCTGAACAGGCCGATCCAGGCGTGCGGGAAGATCGCGGCGGCAAGGCCGATGGCCTCGGTCATGCCGAAGGCGATGGCGGCGCCGGTCCAGGCTATGCTGCGCGCCCGCGCCACCTGCCCTGCGCCGATGTTGTGGCCGACCATGGTGACCAAGGCGGTGCCGAGCCCGAAGATCAGCGGAATCTGGATGTAATCGAGCCGCGAGGCGATGCCGTACCCGGCGATGGCATCGGCGCCGAACCGGCCGACCGCAGCTGTGACGAAGGTAACGGTGAGATTGACCTGGACGGTGCCGATCGCCGACAGGAAACCGACCCCAAGGATGTCCTTGAACAGGCCGGCGCGCAGGGGAACAATCCTCAGCGTCAGGAGGCTCTTCGAAGAGCGCAGATACAGCATCAGCGCAAGCGCCGCGACCAGATAGTAGACGACCACCGCGGCCCCGCCGCCGGCAACGCCGAGACGGGGAAAGGGGCCCCAGCCGAAGATCAGGGCCGGCGACAGGAGGATGAGGAGCACGGTGCCGGCCGAGATCACGAGCGCCGGCACCCTCACATTCCCGGCGCCGCGCAGGGCCGACGACAGCAGGGCGGTGACCCAGACCGGGATGGAGCCGGCGAACACGACCCCGGAATAGGTGAGCGCCGCCGTCAGCGCCGGTCCGGTTCCCCCCATCGCCCGATAGAGGAGCGGTCCGGCGAGGAGAGCCGCCACCGTGAAGAGGATGCCGAATGCGCCGGCCAGGACGACCGCGTGCCAGACCAGCGCTTCGGCCTCCTCGCGGCGTTTCGCACCCAAGGCCCGCGCGATGGCCGAGGAGACGCCGCCGCCGATACCACCATTCGCCATCATCTGCATGAGCATGAGCACGGGAAAGACCAGGGCGACGCCGGCGAGCGCATCGGTCCCGAGAAAGCCGACGAACCAAGTCTCGGCCACCCCGACCAGCGTCTGGACGACCAGCACCAGAGTCGTCGGCACCGCGAGGCGGAGCATCGTCGGCGCCACCGGCCCGTCCAGAACGCCGGGCGGCACTTTGTAGGCTGGCGCCGGCGTCGCAGGACCCTCCCGACGGGACAGGGCGGTCATGGGATCTCCTTCCTTGCAGCGGATGTAACGGGTTTGCTCCCGAAACGGGCTCAGACCGGCAGCCGCAGCATCTTGCGCAGGCTCTTGTCGAAGGCGGCGGCCGGGACGAATCGGCGCAGGAGGCTGACCTGCCGGGCGAGTTTCCCCGCCGGGTAGCGCAGCTTCGGTTCGGACTCCGTCGCGGCCTTGACGATGGTTTCGGCCACGGCCTCGGGCGTGTCACCCTTCCTGATCGCGTCCTCGACGGCCACGGTCACGCCGGCAAGCGCGGACGCATAGGCGCCGAGCGAGCGGTCCGGCTTGATGAGGTTCCCGTCGAACGAGGTCCGGGTATAGGCGGGCTCGACCAGCGTGACGCGGATGCCGAGCGTGCGCAGTTCATGGTCAAGCGATTGGGAGTAGCCCTCCACCGCATGTTTCGTCGCGGCGTAGAGCGCGAAATAGGGGGCCGGAATGAAGCCGTGCGCCGAGCTGAGATTGATGATCCTGCCGCCTTTCTGGCGCCGCATGATCGGCAGCACGGCGTTGGTCATGCGGATGACGCCGAACATGTTCACGTCAAACAGCGCCCGTGCCTGGGCGAGCGAGGACTCCTCCGCTCCGCCGAAAAGCCCGACGCCGGCATTGTTGACCAGCAGATCGATGCGGCCGGCGTCGTCCAGCACCTCATCAACCAGGGCGGCCACGGAGGCGTCGTCGGTGACGTCGCAGGTCAGCATGGTGACGCCCTCGGGACCCTTGGCATCCGCGTGACGGCTGGTTCCGAACACATCGAACCCTGCGGCTTGCAGGGACTTGGCCGCCGCGTAGCCGATGCCGGATGACGCACCCGTCACCAAGGCGATGCCGCGATCGATCTTTGCCATCGAACTCTCTCTTTCTTCCTTGTGTTGGGATCGGCCCCGGAAGCACCGCCGATAGCGGTGCCGCCATGTGAGAGCGCCCTGTCATTTAGATTGCGTTCAAACTCTATAATAGATATAGATGTCGTACGCAATCTAAATTGATCGGGGCGGCGGGCATGAAAAAGAAACCCATTGTCGTGGCGGGTGGCGTTCTGACGGCGGCGCTGAGCGCCGCCGCGGTCGTGACGCTGTCCATGCACACACAAGAGGCGTCGGCGGTGAGCGACCCCCGGCAGGAAGCGCCGATCGTCCGGCTTGCCGCGGCGGTTCCGGTCGCCGGATCGGAGCGCGGCTTTACCGGAGTGGTCGGGGCGCGGGTGCAGAGCAATCTCGGCTTCCGCGTCCCCGGCAAGATCATCGAGCGGCTGGCGACGGTCGGGCAGCCGGTCAAGGCCGGCCAGCCGCTGATGCGCATCGACGAGACCGACCTGCGCCTCGCCCTCACGGCAAAGCACAACGCGGTCGCCGCGGCGCGTGCAACGGCCGTGCAGACCCAGGCGGACGAGCGGCGCTACGCCAGTCTGGTCAATGACGGCTGGGCCACCCGGCAGCGTCATGAACAGGCGAAGGCCGCGCTGGACACCGCCAAGGCGCAGCTCGCCAGTGCGGAAGCTGATGCGCGGGTCGCCGAGAACGAGGCGACCTACTCGGTCCTGGTGGCCGACAGCGACGGAACGGTGGTCGAAACGCTTGGCGAGCCGGGACAGGTCGTCGCCGCCGGCCAGACCGTCGTCCGGATTGCCCAGGCCGGCCCACGCGAGGCGGTGGTGGCATTGCCGGAAACCATCCGGCCGCAGATCGGCTCTTCGGCCGAAGCCAGCCTCTATGGTGCCGCCGGGCAGCGCTACGGCGCGCATCTGCGCCAGCTGTCGGACGCCGCCGATGCCCAGACCCGCACCTACGAGGCGCGCTACGTGCTCGACGGTGACGCCGCCTCGGCACCGCTCGGCGCGACTGTCACCATCAGGCTGACCGGATGGACGGCGGGCCGGGCCGTGGATCGGGCAGTGGATCGGACGGGTCAGGCGGACATGCAGGTGCCGCTGGGAGCCGTACTGGACGACGGCCGGAAAACCGGTGTCTGGACCCTGGACCGCGCCAGTTCGACGGTGCGCTTCCAGCCGGTCCGGCTGGTCCGGGTGAGCGGCGACACCGCTGTGATCTCCGGGCTTGGCCTCGGCGACCCGGTGGTATCGCTCGGCGCCCATCTTCTCCAGGACGGGGTCCGCGTCAGGACCGCCGCCGAGAGCGGGGGCCAGTGATGAGCCTCAATCTTTCCGCCATCGCCGTCCGTGAACGGGCCGTCACCCTGTTCTTCATCCTCCTGCTGGCGGCGGGAGGCGCCTTCGCCTTCGTCATGCTCGGCCGGGCGGAGGATCCCTCCTTCACCATCAAGACCCTGACGGTCACCAGCGTGTGGCCGGGCGCCACCGCGCGCGAGATGCAGGATCTCGTCGCCGAACCGCTGGAGAAGCGCCTTCAGGAACTGAGCTGGTACGACCGGGTGGAGACGACGACGCGGCCCGGCTACGCCTATATGACCCTGACGCTGAAGGACAGCACGCCGCCGGCCAAGGTGCAGGAGGAGTTCTATCAAGCCCGGAAGAAGATGGGCGACGAGACGCGCAACCTGCCGCCCGGCGTGCTTGGCCCCTTCGTCAATGACGAGTATTCCGACGTCAGCTTCGCCCTATATGCGCTGAATGCCAAGGGCCTGCCGATGCGCGAGCTGGCACGGCAGGCGGAGACGATCCGCCAGGACCTGCTGCATGTGCCCGGCGTCAAGAAGGTCAACATCCTGGACGAACGTCCGGAACGGATCTTTGTTGAGTTCTCCTATACCAAGCTGGCGACCCTCGGCGTGTCGGCCCAGGACATCATCGCCGCCTTGCAGCGGCAGAACACCGTCACGCCGTCCGGCTCGATCGACACCCAGGGGCCGCAGGTCTTCATCCGGATCGACGGTGCCTATGACGGGGTGCAGGCGATCGCCGACACGCCAATCGTCGCCGCCGGGCGGACGCTGAAGCTGTCGGACATCGCGGAGGTCCGCCGCGGCTACGAGGATCCGCCGACCTACATCATCCGCCACCAGGGCGAATCCACCGTCATGCTGGCGACCGTCATGCAGGAGGGCTGGGACGGCCTCGCGCTCGGCAAGGCGCTGGAGGAGCGGGCGGCCGGCATCGCGCGGTCGCTGCCGCTCGGGATGACGCTCGACAAGGTGACCGATCAGGCGGTCAACATCACCTCGGCGGTCGACGAATTCATGATCAAATTCGCCATGGCGCTGGGCGTGGTGCTGCTGGTCAGCCTGCTCAGCCTCGGCTGGCGCGTTGGCATCGTCGTGGCGGCGGCCGTGCCGCTGACGCTCGCCGTCGTCTTCCTGATCATGCTGGAAACCGGCCGCTTCTTCGACCGCATCACGCTCGGCGCGCTGATCCTGTCGCTCGGCCTGCTGGTGGACGACGCCATCATCGCCATCGAGGTGATGGTGGTGAAGATGGAAGAGGGCGTCGACCGCATCAGGGCAGCGGCCTATGCCTGGAGCCACACGGCGGCGCCGATGCTGTCTGGCACGCTGGTGACCATCGCCGGCTTCCTGCCGGTGGGGTTCGCGCGCTCGACCGCCGGCGAATATGCCGGCAACATCTTCTGGGTCGTGGGGTTCTCCCTCATCGTCTCCTGGATCGTGGCGGTGATCTTCACCCCCTATCTGGGCGTCAAGATGCTGCCGGCGATCAAACCGGTCCCCGGAGGTCACGAGGCGATCTACGGCACTCCAAACTACCAGCGCCTGCGGCGGGTCATCAGCTTCGCCGTGCGCCATAAGATCGTGACCTGCGGGGTCGTCGGCCTCGCCTTCGCCGCCGCCATCGTCGGCATGGGCGGCGTGAAGCAGCAATTCTTCCCGACCTCCGACCGTCCCGAGGTGCTGGTGGAGGTCCGCCTGCCGGAAGGCACCAGCATCGAGACGACGACGGCCTCGGTCCAGAAGATCGAACGCTGGCTGGCCGAGCAGCCGGAGGCGAAGATCGTCACCAGCTATATCGGCCAGGGCGCTCCCCGCTTCTTCATCGCCCTGTCGCCCGAACTGCCCGATCCCGCCTTCGCCAAGATCGTCGTGCTGACGCCGGACGCCGAGGCGCGCGAAACCTTGAAGCACCGGCTGCGGCAGAGTGTGGCGCAGGGATTGGTACCCGAGGCCTATGTCCGCGTCACCCAGCTGGTGTTCGGCCCATACACGCCGTTCCCGGTCGAATTCCGGGTGATGGGCCCCGATCCGGCAAAGCTCTACGACATTTCGGAAAAGGCCCTCGCCATCATGCGGAGCGTGCCGGATGTCCGGCAGGCCAACCGGGATTGGGGCAACCGCACGCCGGTGCTCCGCTTCACGCCCGACCAGGATCGCCTGAACCTCATCGGCCTCTCACCGGCGGAGGTCGGGCAGCAGCTCCAATTCCTTCTGACCGGGATTGCCGTCACCCAGGTGCGCGAGAACATCCGCAACGTCCCGATCGTGGCGCGCAGCGCCGGCGGCGAACGCCTGGACCCGGCGCGTCTGGCCGATTTCTCGCTGACGAGCCGGACCGGCCAGCAGATCCCGCTCGACCAGATCGGCCATGCCGATATCCGCCTGGAGGAGCCGATGATGAAGCGCCGGGACCGGACATCCGTCATCACGATCCGTTCGGACTACAACGAGGCGACCCAGCCGCCGGAGGTCTCCAAGCAGATCATGACGGCCCTTCAGCCGCTGATTGCTTCGCTTCCGGCCGGCTATCGCATCGAAGCGGGCGGGTCGATCGAGGAGGCCAACAAGGCCAACACGGCGCTCGGCAAGGTCTTCCCGGTCATGATCGCCGCCATGCTGGTCTTCATCATGCTGCAGGTTCGGTCCTTCTCGATGATGGCCATGGTCCTGCTGACCGCACCGCTCGGCGTCGTCGGCGTCGTGCCGATGCTGCTCGCCTTCAACCAGCCCTTCGGCTTCAACGCCATCCTCGGGCTGATCGGTCTGGCCGGCATCCTGATGCGCAACACGCTGATCCTGACCGAACAGATCAAGGAGAACCAAGCGGCCGGCCTCGACGACTATCACGCCGTCATCGAAGCCACGGTGCAGCGGACGCGGCCGGTGATCCTGACCGCCCTTGCCGCGGTGCTGGCCTTCATCCCCCTCACGCATTCCGTCTTCTGGGGGTCTATGGCCTACACGCTGATCGGCGGCACGGCGGTTGGCACCGTACTGATCCTGCTGTTCCTCCCCGCTCTTTATGCGGCATGGTTCCGCATCAAGCCGGCGACCGTCAGCGACACGTCAAGCTCCCATGCCCGTCTGGGAGTAATCTGACGGGCTTGCGAGGTGGTCGCTCGACAAGAGGGGCCACCTCATGGTTTCGTCAGGTCTCGCGCTAACGTTGGAGCGTGAGCGCGGGGAGCCCACCCGCAGGGGCGGAATGTTTTACGCGACGGCGATCATATCGCGCAGAGCCGCGACTCTCTGGACATGGATCGCCCGTCGGCGCGCCGCTGGGACGTGCTGCTTGCGCCGGGTCGCCGGGCGCAAGAAGTTGCGCACCTCGTCGTGAGTCCGGCAGAAGCGGGAGGCGCTGACCGGGGACTTGAAGCTGCGCATCGGGCGCGTGCGGCCTTTGACCCCGCGGTGATCTTGCTCCAAATGGTTGTTTTTGTACTTAGATGTTCGATGCTCGACGGCGTCTCCGAACACCTCGTCGATGGCGGGCGGGTAACCGGCGTGTTTGTCGGTGGTGATGGTCTCGGGGATGATGCCAGTCACCGCCACGGCCGAGTGGAAGAACGCCTCTGCGGCGGCTTGGTCGCGGGTGGCGCTGAGGAAGACATCGACCAGATTACCGTCGCTGTCGATGGCGCGGTACAGGTACTGCCACTGGCCAGCGACCTTGAGGTAGGTCTCGTCCACATACCAACTCCGGCCGATCTTGCCACGCCGGCGCTGGCGCAGAGCCTCGGTGAGCAATGGCGCCAGCTTGGCTTCCCAGTCGCGGATCGCCTCGTGCGAGAAGACCAACCCGCGCAACAGCAGGATTTCGGCCAGATCACGCAAGCTCAGCTTGAGCCGCAGCCGCCACAGCACGACGAGAAAGACCACGTCGGAAGGCAGCTGCAGCCGGTTCAGCGCCGAGCTGGTGCGCTCATTGAAACCGCGCCCACAGTCCCGGCAGCGGAAGCGCCGATACCCGTGTGCCGTCCGGTCCGAACGCTCGCTCGTCCTCGCGGACTGGCAGTGCGGGCAACGCATCCGTCTCCTCCTCCTCGCTGGGAGAGGAGATCTGGGAAATGGCCAAGCTCTCGGCAACTTGGCGCGAGCCCTGACATAACCGTTTTATCTGCTTCTGTTAGGAGGCGGAGCCTCAAACTTGTTATCTAAACAATGGCAGTTTGTTGTCGGGCTCAGCCGTCGCCTGGGAGGCAACGGCGGTATGCATCTGCTGGCGGCGGCGGCGAATGGCGGCGGCGCCATCGTCAGTGACCGGCAAAAGCCGGTCCGGCAGCGGTTTGTCTTCCAGCATGCGCGCCATCAACTCCGCGTCCGCCTGCGCCTTGCGCCGGGCTTCTGCGATGTGCGCCAGGAAGGTGTCCGAGAGCATCATCCGGTAGTTGACGTCGACGTAGCGCAGGCCGTCCTTGATGACCTCCTCCTCGACGCCGGACAGAGCGCCCACCTCGATCAGGCCGCCGATCACCGTCGAGCGGATCCAGCGGTACATGTTGGCGGTCCGCGACCACGGCGTCGCCCCGCTGTCTCGGATGATTTCGTTGGCCGTCATCGTGATCGTCGTCGGCGTCACCTCACCGTGACGCTGCGCGGCGAAGGCGATGCGCTTATAGAGCCAGCGGGCGATGGGGCTGAGCGCCATCAGCCAGTCGTAGCGGATCGACTGACTCTCGACGCGGCGGATGGCCTGCTCCACCCAGGGCGAAAACTGCACGTAGGTGTCAGCGTCTCCGGTGCTGGTGGCGTTGGCCGCACCGCGGCGGCGCTTGCGCATGCCGAGCGCGGTGAAAATGTTCGACTCCACCCCGTCCTCGCCATCGATGGGCGATTCGATCCTGAGCGAGGTCCGGCGCAGAATGTAGAGGGCCGTCTTGACCTCCTCGATCGACAGGGTGTGTTTCACAGCCGCGAGTTCCTTCATGACCTCGTAGAGGGTGAAGGTCATGGCCGGCCGTTGATTTTCCGCGGTGTGAAGACGAGCCCGCTTCGAGGCCAGGCTGCGGATCACCTCCTCGACGATCTGCTCGCGCTCGCCCGGATAGCACTCGTACTCCTCGATCGTCGTCGAACCGTCGGGCTGCTTGCGGGATTTGGTCATGCGGGCCGGCGTCACCACCGAGACGAAGGGCTGTCCGTCGAAGAAGAACTCGCGGCGCACCAAGGGAAGCCGCGTCATCGTTCCCGCGCCCTTCGATTTGCTCTCGGGCGACGAAAAGACGTACTTCGGCGCGCAGTCGTATAGGCCGACGAGGTTGGTCGCCTTCGCCGACGGCGCCAGGAAGCCCGCCTGCTCGAACAGGACATACTGCGCGGCCGATTCCCCTGCCCGTCGCCGCGCCACCGACTTGCCGTCGCCCCGATCCGTGCTCATGCCACACCTTGCTTCAGCCGTCACTGACGGTAAGCGCCCGAGCGCCGCATGGCAATCGACCCCAGGGTCCGTCGCCATCTTGGCTGGAGGAATCCCGTGCATCTCTGTAGGTCTGAAGTGCCGGTATGGAGGTTTGCGGTGCAGGAAAGGCGGAGAATCCGACCTTGAGGCTCTGTGAGGTGCCGGGAGCCATACGACTCGCACCGGTGCGCACAGAATCGCCCGCCCGGATGGTCACGCCGTCCGTCTGCGGGCTGCGCCGGGTCAGAAAACCTGCACCGCAAACCTCCACACCGGGGTGGATGGAGGCCGTTGTGCCAGGACCTGCACCGCAAACCTCTAAGTCATCCCCCGCCGGTGTGCCTCCTCTGCATCGCAAACCTTCAAGGTTCCCCCGAGTCGGGGCGCCGGACCGCGCCTTCTGCACCGGAAACCTCCAGGCCGACGCGGCCGTTGCCGAAATAACGCAAACAAGTCAACGGATTCGTGCGCCGTCAGGTGCAGACCGGTGTTCCGGCCGGCATCATCATGAAGGTTTGCGGTGCAGGTCGGCCGATTCGCGCGAAGCACCCGAGTCGCGGTCCAGACCCAGTCCATCTGCACCACAAACCTTTTGATCTGCACAGGAAACCTCCATACCTGCATCGTCCGCCTACATACCCGCACCAGTGGCCTCCATAGAGGTTTCCGGTGCGGCTTGGAGTCCCGAAGTGCCTCGGTGAATCCTGCCCGCAAGACCCCCGGCCCATGCCGGCCCCATGCCTGTGCAGGAGCGCCCAATGACCAGCACATCGACCGACACCACCAGCCGCTGGGGCAAGATCCCCGCCTGGTGGCTCGACCACCCCGACCTCGACGCCGATGGCTTCGCCGTCCTGGCAGCGCTCGCCACCTTCGCCGACGAACAGGGCGTCTGCTGGCCGTCGCAGTCGACGCTGGCCTCGAAACTCAAGCGATCACGCCCGACGATCAACCGTATCCTACAGCGCCTGGATAACATCGGTTTGGTCGCCATTGAGCACCGCCGCGGCCGCGACGGCTCCCGGCTGTCCTGCCTGTACCGGCTGCGAGTCGAGCGGGACGGGGATGGGACCAAGGAGGGTGCGGTCCGCCCTGTTCCGGCCGAGGACAGGGATGACTCGGTGGTGAACGTCCCCTGTCCGCCAGCGAGTCAGGAACACCTCCATTCCGAACAGATTCCAGAATCGCTCGCTCCGGGCGGGCGCGGGCTGGCGCAGGACGTGCCGGCGGATTGGATGCCGACCACCGACGACCTCGCTTGGGCCCGCAGCCGCTTCGGCGCGGTCGACCTCGGCCAGCACGTCGAGGGCTTCGTCCTGCGCTGCCAGGCGCACGGCTACCGGTACCGCAACGTCTCCGCCGCCTGGCGCTCCTGGCTGGTCCAGGACATGGCGGCCGGTAAGGCTCCAGCGGTGAAGACCACAGCGACCGCCGGAACGACGGTGCCGACGTTCGGCCGTGCCCGGGAGAGCGCCGCCGAACAGCGCGTCAACGCCTGGATGACGGTCGCCTCGCGCCTCAAGGATACCGAAAAGTCCACTACCCGTTCCTGGACCTGAGGAGACCCGCCATGTCCGCCGCCGTGATGCCGTTGCCGGAGCGCTCTCTGCTGCCATTCGACCCCGCGATGCCGCCCTCAGACCGATGCCGTTTGCTCGTTGTCGCCTTTCCGGAAGCGCTGCGCGATGTACTGTCCGCCGGGTACCTGGAGCACCGCCCGCGCTTCGGCGAGAACGGATTCGAAGGGCTCGCGGAGATCTGGTCGCCGCCGGCGACCGTCACGCCCCGGCAGGCCGCCATGGCGCAGCGCGTGCTGGCCGATCTGGAAGATTCAGTCCTGGCGCCGGCGGAGCCCGACCGGCTGCTCGGCCGCGTCCTGGCGCTTCTGTCGCATTACCCAGCGAAGGGATTGACGGCAGACGTGGAACAGTTGGTCGCGATGGACTGGGTCGAGGATCTCGGCGAGTTCCCTGCCTGGGCCATCGACGAGGCGGCGCGTACCTGGCGCCGGTCAAAGAAGTTTAGGCCCAGCATCGCGGAAATGCGGGCGTTGTGCGAGGCGGCGTGCGCCAAGGAGCGCGTGCTTGTCGACCGGCTTCGGATGATCATCCGGACGGCGAATGTTGCGGCAACATCGGGCGCTCCGCAGGGTGCCGTTCAGGCTATGGGCAGGACCACTCTTCGACGGATGCCTTGATTTTGCTGGAGTTCCAGAGAGAGGTGTGACCGATTGAACAACAAGGAAGGAGGGGATCGTTGCCGCACCCCCTGGCACCTTGACCGGAGCCGCACCCCCTCATAGAGTGCGAAATGAATGTGCGCTGGAAGGGGGACATCCATGCGTGGCGAGGACATGCGCAGTTACCGAGAGGGCCGCGGGCTCAGCCAGCCCGACTTTGCGGTTTTCCTCAATGAGGGCCTTGGCCGTAGGTATGGCCGCCAGCAGATCTCCCGCTGGGAAAACGGCGCCGAGCGAATTCCGGAAGCCGTGGCCGGGCTCCTGCGGAAGGAAATGCTGGGGCCGGAGGCCGATCACGGCCCGGCGCTGGTCACCGTTCTGACCAACCAGAAGGGCGGTGTTGGCAAGACGACAACGGCCGTGAACGTCGCGACGATCATCGCGCAGAGCGGCTCGAAGACCCTGCTGATCGACGCGGACGCGCAGGCGAACGCTACTCTGCATCTCGGCGTCAACGCCATGGAACGTGAGGAGCAAGCCAGGACTCTCTATGACGCCCTGCTGGGCAAGACGAACATCCGGGACTGCGTCGTGACGATGGAGCGATCCGGCCTGGACCTGCTGCCCTCCAGCATCCGGCTGTCGCAGGGTGAGGTCGAGTTGGCGGCGAAGCCGGCTCCAAACTTCACTCTGCGCGGCTGTCTCGCAGAGATTCGGAAGCGTTACGATCACATCATCATCGACTGCCCCCCCAATCTGGGGCAGATGACCCTCAACGGGCTGACGGCCGCTGACCTCGTCCTCATCCCCTGCCAGGCTGAATTGATGGCTATATCGGGTGTCGATTACTTGCTCAAGACGATCGACGAATTGCAGCGGCTGTGCCACCCGACGCTGAACATTCTTGGCCTGCTGCCGACCATGTATACCCAGCGCAACACGCAGGACCGCGAAAGCCTTACCCTCATCCATGAACGCTACGGCAAGGCCATGCGCGTCTTCGAGCCGGTTCCGCGCTCGACCACCTATGCGCAGGCAGTTGCTGCCGGTCGCGCGACCATCGAGGTGGCTCCGGACGTTGCCGGCGCCCCCGCCTTCCAAACCATCGCAAGCGCTCTGATGACCGAGCGCACGAAGCGCTTCGGCGCGGAGGTCTCCCATGCCGCCTAAGATCCAGCGTTCCAACCCCGCCTTTTTCGGGGCGAAGACGGAAATCGTGGAGTCAGGCGAACCCGAGCGGCGCACCTCGACGGTAGGAGCCCTTGTCGGTGCTCCTGAAAACGCGACCCGGATAGTCCACCTGCCGGTGGACCTCGTCGACAATAATCCCAATCAGACGCGAACCCATTTCGACCCGTCGGAACTCGCTGCCTTACAGCAGTCCATTTCCACCCACGGCCTACAGCAGCCGATCGGGGTGAGGCAGAGAGACGACGGACGCTACCAACTGGTGTTCGGCGAACGCCGGCTGCGCTGCGTTCGGACCCTGGGCCAGCGCACCATCGCGTGCGTGCTCGTTGGCGCCGAACTCGACGATGCCGAGATCACCGTCGTCGAGAACATGCTGCGGACTGACCTCAACCCGTTCGAGCAGGCCGACGCGATGGCGCTCCTAAAGGAGCGTCGTGGCTGCACGAACGTTGATGTCGGGCGCATCGTCGGCATGGACCGGAGCGACGTCTCGCGGACGTTGTTGCTCCGCAACCTCCCGGCCCAAATCCGTGACGAGTACGAGCAACAGGTCGACAAGCCCGCCCGTTACAAGTTGTGGAAGATCGCTGCGTTGGCCTCGCCTGATGAGCAGATCGCTGCCTGGCAGGCACTGATCGGCGGTTCCGACGCCGCTACATCGGCGGCGGACAGTCTGGGAGCGGATAAAAACCTCGTGGCTGATGATGGGAGCCGGCGCGACACTCGTCGGGATTCGTCCGCCGTTACTCTCAGCGCGTTCAGCCTGCGCGTGGCGCGTCACTTCCAGCGTTCGCGGGATGCCCTCCTGGCCTTCCAAGACAAGCCGAAGCGGCTTGAGGACAGCGATCGCCAAATGCTGAATGACATGAAGGCTGCGATTGAGAGGATCCTGGCCGGGGATACCGATCCGGCGTGACAGTCGGAGGCGTGGAAATTTCCACGCGCATAATTCCCCCTGCGTGGGAGACTACGGTTTTCCAGGCCGTGGTCGGCCCTATGTGCTCCGCACCAGCCATCCCCGTCCACCCTTCACCCAGCCCCGCACCCTGGGATGGGACGCCTCGATCTAGCGCATCCTGTCCTGGACGCCGGGTGGGTGTGACGGGAAGAGCGTGGAAATTTCCACGCGCATATTTTTGCCGGCGTGGAAGAGCGCGCCGTCTCAGACAGGCCTGGCCTGGACCAGCCCCTGCATCTCCGTGCGCAACATCCCCGCTCCCCTTCTCATGCCCGCTGGACCTGACACCAGCGGCTTTGGTCGGGCAGATCCTGACCGCCGAGACGGGCAAAAGCGACGGCGGCAGCGTGGAAATTTCCACGCGCACTTCTCTCCCCGCCTGGGGGACCGGGGTGACCCTATAGAGGGCTTCGCTCCTTAGGCCGCCATCCGGAAGCCGTTGAATCGGCCGTAGACCACTGACCGCAGCACCTGCTCCACCTTTCCTCTGGTGCCAGCATCCCGCTTCCAGGCCACGGTGACTATGCCGGCGCGACCGTCGACGTGATCGACCGGCCCCGCCATGCAGACGCCGTCCAGACGCGCGAAGACCATCTTCCCCACCCGGCACTCGACGGCCCCCTCCACCTCGAAGGTGGCGTGGTCCATGCCGATACAGCGGCTGCGGGCCGGTGCACCGTTCAGGGAGCCGGCCAGCGGCGCACGGACGCAGCGGTTGTGCGGTTCAGCGGCGCCGGAGATGATGCGGATGATGCTGGCCATGGTTGGTGTCTCCCTGTGCGATCGCTCCTGGGGCCAAATGCGAAAATCCGCGGCGGTCACAAGGGCCCGCGCCGCCCGATGATCCACGACGGGCAGGGCCTTGGCCTCGGAACAGGGAGAGGCCGGGTTCTGCGGCCTGGTGCGTGCGGCACCGTTGGGCTCCGCGCCGTGGGCGGTCAGGGCGCTGGCATCGCCTTCAACGCTGCGGCCGCGACGGCTTCCCTCGCCCGCCTTTCCTGGGTCGGCGCCCCTTCGCGCACGGTGATCTCCGCCCAAGAGCACGCCTGCAGCGTAATCGTGGCCACCAAAAGGACGAACATCTTCTTCATGAGGCGGTTCTCCGGATGCGATGGTTTCTCCCGGCCAGATAGCCCCACGACCGCCCACAATGTGGCCGGCGTCGCGTCGTCCTCCACCCTCGCCTCGACCAGGCACCGTCCAGACCGAAAAACGAGATCCTTCAAGCCGCGTGTGATCCGGCGCACCTACGCCGCGGTAATGGTAAAGGCCGTGGGAACGAGGAGCTGGTCATAGACGACGAGCAGCAGGAGATCCTGGCGATGCTTGAGAGCGCGTGGGCGCACGCCGCGCGCCGGCTGCAGGAGCAGGGCATCGCACCCGAGATGGCCGATCCGTCTTACGTGCGGCTGCTCCTGGTAGAGGCTGGCGGTACGATGGGCGGCACCTTCTTCAGTGACCCCTTCTGACCGTCGCCAGAACCGGAGCAGATGCTCTGCAATTTGGGCGCGGCAGATCCTCGGCAGCGTTACCATGAAACCGGCTGTTGCTGGACAGCGTCCTCGTTCCTCAAGCGCGGGAGAAACCCATGGCTGGGCCTCACCTATTCTACATCGCCGATCCCATGTGTTCCTGGTGCTGGGGTTTCTCGCCAGTGATCCGGGCGATTCGGCAGCGATATGCCGGTACCTTGCCGATCCGCTTGATGATGGGCGGGCTGCGGCCGCAGACCACCAAGTCGATGGACGAGGCTGCGAAGCAGAAAACGCGGTCACACTGGGAGCATGTTCAAGCAGCGTCGGGCCAGCCGTTCGATTTCGCGTTCTTCGAACGCGAGGACTTCGTCTACGACACCGATCCTGCCGCTCGGGCCGTGGTCATGGTCCGTCGCAGCGGCATGGAGAGAGCACTCGATTACCTTGCGCTGACCCAGGCCGCCTTCTACGCCGATGGGCGGGATGTGACCGATGAGGCCGTCCTGGCCGATCTCGCGGTGCAGGTAGGCCTCGATCGCGGCGGCTTCATCGAGGCATTCCGCAGCGAGGATGCGAAACAAGAGACGTGGCGGGATTACGGCATCAGCCAGCAGGCCGGGATTACCGGCTTTCCGACCCTTATTGCCGGCGACGGGAAGAGCAACCAGTACGTCGCGGTGTCACAAGGCTACCAGCCGGCGGATCGCGTTCTTCCGCTCATCGGTATGTGGCTGTCGAAAATGATTGGGAGCGACGAGGCGGCGGGCTGAGACCGACACCGACTTTCGAAGGAGGATGGCTGATTACGGGACTGTCCGCGGCTTGAAGAGCGCTTCCGCAGCGGCGCGGGGGTCCGACGCATTGGCGGTCACGTTGCTCTGGCGGGCGCGGCCGCCGGTCAGAGCGGCCAAAGAGGACGTTGGTTCTTTGATTGCGGGCACGAGAGGCAAGCCCTCAAAGGAGGGATTATCGACAACGGCGTTGATGAGGTGCTCTGCCGGCTCTGTGGTTCTTTCCGGGGTCGGGACGGGCCCGCCTCACCATGGTGTGTGAAAGTTCTGGTCTTCCAAGGTGCAAAGCGAGCTCACCCGCAGGGCGGCGCCAAGCAACGTCGCGAAATGACCAGGGCTTCGTCCCGGCAGGGACACCTCTCCGCCGCTGGGGCGGATTCCGAGGAACGATCAGGTGCTCATGCTTGCGCCTCCTTGGTCGACCGGCGGAACTCGCTGCCGGTCACCCAGAGCCGATGCATCAACACCGCCAACTTCCTGGCCAGCGCGACCTTCGCCTTCTTGACGCCGACACGTTTGGCCAGGCGTTGGCCCCAGGCGCGCAACGCGCACCAGCGTGTACAGCGCATCAGCAGCGCGTTGGCCGCTTCGAACAGGTAGGTCCGCAGCAGCCGGTCGCCGCACTTGGAGATGCGTCCTGTGCTGTCCATCTCGCCGGACTGGTAGCGCCGCGGTGTCAGGCCCAGGTAGGCGCCGACACTGCGGGACTTGGCGAACCGGCTTGGCGTGTCGATGGCCGTGGTGAAGGTCACTGCCGTCAGTGCGCCCACCCCGGGGATTGTCATCAGCCGCCGGCTCACCTCGCTATGGCGAGCTTGTTCAATCAGGCGCCGCTCGATCACGCTGATCTGCTCACCGAGCGTCTTCCAGACGGTCAGCAGCGCTTCGATCAATGGCCAGAGGGTGGGCTGGTCGCCAGCCAACTCGCGCACGTTTGCCTCGAACACGCTGCCGCGCCTTTTGTCGAGGACCAGTCCGAAGGTCTTGAGCGTGCCGCGGATCAGGTTGCTGGTTTCGGTACGCATTCCGACCAGCTGCGCTCGGGCTCCGACCAGGGCGCGCGTTTCGTGGCTGGGTAGGCTCTTGACGTCAACCTGCTTGTACCAGCCGGTGCGGACCACCTGGGCAAGCCCCAGGGCATCATTGCGGTCGGCTTTGTTGAGCTGCATGGAGACGCCGCCTTGGCATGGCGGGCGTCCAGGCAGAGAACCGGCAGGCCGCGCTCGTGCAGCCCGTGCCAGAGCCAGGGCGTCAGCGGCCCCGTCTCCAAGCCGATGCGCACCGCGTGCGGCGCCTTGGCACGCCGTGTCGCGGCGATCGTCTCTGGTGTCGTGGGGCACTTGCCCTGCCAGAGCACCTTGCCCGCCCCATCGACCACACAAATGGATGTCTGGGCCTGCGACACGTCCAACCCCACGTACTGTTCCATGGCTGCCCTCGTCGGCGTTGTGGTTGCTGCTCAGCTGTAAACGCCAAGCTCCGGCTTCGAGGGCAGCCGCCCGCAATCACCCCATGTGCAGAAATCGGCTTTGTTGCAAACGCCAGGACGGACGGGAGCGCTACTTCAGCGGCAAAAATAGTTCCGCGACCGCCTCATGCTCCGGCACTTCCGGGAAGAAGCTAATTCGCTGGCAATAGATCGGGAAGTCGCGTGCTTCCTCGCCGCTGGCTGGAAGCCAGTCGCGATAAAGGTAGAGAGCGGCCGGCTCCAGATTGTCGGTGTTGCCGACGACGCGCAGCACCGCGCAACGTCCGCCAGGAATCTCACCGGCTTTGATCTGCTCGCCGTTCGCCTTGATCGGTTGGTCGGTCCCGACACAAAGGTCCACGCTATAATCGGCGGCCGACGCAGGACACCGCTCGGAACGCCAGACATTGAAGGTCGGACTTGTCTTGGGGTGTAGGCCAGCGGCCTTACGCCACGCGATGAACCGCTGGATGGTGGCCCCGAGCGTCGTCGGATCGCCCCGATGTTCCATGATCGCCACCCGCGTCGGGGGCACATCACGAATGGTCACGTCGTCAGTGGTAAAAGTCCTCTGCATGAGCTTGCTCCTCGCGGTGTCGAGAGGCCCAAAGGCCGCAAGCCACGGCTCCCAGTCGGGAGACTTCCGGAACGACGACGGTGATTGCCCGAACCGTTGTCGGAAGGCGCGGGCGAAGGCGTCTGGTGCATCGTAACCGGCATCCATCGCTATGTCCGTGATGCTTTGGGCATCCCTGTAGGCTAACCGGTATGAAGCACGCTTCATGCGCGCGAGTTGGATATAGCGATGTACGGACAGCCCGAAGGTCGCCGTAAACTGTCGGTGGAAATGATATTTCGAGTAGGCTGCGACGCTGCTTAGCGCGTCCAGGTCCAGATCGTCGTCCAAATGCCGGTCTATGTGGTCCAGCACCCGCTGCATCCGGGCATGGTAGTTTTGAAGCGCCGCCTTCATCGTTCTGTCCTCCGTGGCAGCACCAGCTAAGCGCACGTAGATTTGACGTGCTCGTTCAATCTTGCGGTTCTGTAACGGGTCGCAGAACATCGCAACGACGATCAGCAGCACCAGCAGCGCGGCCCGGCCAACTGCTTGATCCCCTTCAGGTCCTGCACTTGGCGCGCGGCGTTCGCCGCAAACCTGGGTGCCGTCGACGCCGATCAGCAGCAGCTCCAGCACGCCGGCGGCGATCAAAATTTCCGCGCATCGGATGATACGCGCGGTGAAATCCATCCGCCGAAAGGGTGTCGCGAAAAGGAGCGGCCGGCCCCATTTTTCCGTGACATTGCCCGGCGTCGGCTTCAGGCCCACAAGAATTCAGGCGCGGTCCCGGGGGACCGCGCCTGATTTGGTCATCCTGCCTGCACGGCGCTTACCAGCGTCCGGCGCGGGCCTGTGACGGCCTGCCCTGGCCGCCGTCGCGCTGCCACGGCCTCGCTCCTCCGCGGCCACCGGCCGGGCGCCCCGCCGGCCGTCCTCCACCGCCGGAGAAGGCGCGTTGCGGCTCGATGCCCGAAATCGTGTGGATCGCCAGCGTCGCGCCGGTGAAGCGTTCGATCCGGGACAGCGTTTCGCGATCGGATCGCGAAGCGAAGGACACCGCGATACCCGATGCGCCCGCCCGGCCGGTGCGGCCGATGCGGTGGACATAGTCTTCGGCCGAGCGCGGCAGGTCGAAGTTGATGACGTGGGTGATGTCGCGCACGTCGATGCCACGTGCCGCTACGTCGGTCGCCACCAGCAGACGGACCTGGCCGGTGCGCAAGCGCTGAAGCGTGCGGTTGCGCTTGGACTGGTCCATGTCGCCATGCAGGGCGGCGGCGGCATGGCCGGCGGCGCTCAGCTCCTCGGCCAGCGCGTCGGCATCGCGCTTGGTCGCGGCGAAGATGATCGCCTTGCCGACCTCTTCCTGGCCGGCGAAGTGCATCAGCAGGCGGCGCTTGTGGTCCATGTCGTCGGCATGGTGCAGGCGCTGTTCCACGTTGATCGCGGTGGCCTGGCTTTCGACGGCAACGCGCTCCGGGTTGCGCAGCAGTTTGCCGGCAAGCTGGCTCATGCGGCGGTCAAGCGTGGCCGTGAACAGCAACGTCTGGCGGTCGGCCTTGCAGGCATCGGCGATCCGCTCGACGTCGTCGAGGAAGCCCATGTCCAGCATGCGGTCCGCTTCATCGAGGATCAGCACCTCGACGGCGCTGAGATCGATCCGCTGACGGTCGATGTGGTCGATCAGACGCCCGGGGGTCGCCACCACGACATGCACCGGGCGCGACAGCATGCGAAGCTGCTCGCCATACGGCATGCCGCCGACCACATCGATGATGTTCATGCGCAGCGGCTTGGCGTATTTGCGCGCCGCCTGGGTGACCTGGCTCGCCAGTTCACGCGTCGGGGCAAGGACGAGGATACGCGGCGCGGCAATACCCGGAACGGGCAATTCGGCCACGCGGGTCAGGGCCGGCAGCATGAAGGCCGCGGTCTTGCCGGTACCGGTTTCGGCGGTGGCCAGGATGTCGCGGCCGGCCAGCGCCGGCGGGATGGCCGCCGCCTGGACCGGCGTCGGCGTGGTATAGCCATGCTCACCGAGAGCCTGGGCGATTTTGAAATGAATGCCGAGTTCGGCGAAAGTCTGGTCGGAAACAATCTGTTCGGACAAGGAGTGGAACCTTCTACAAGCATGACGGCGCAAAGCGGACCATGCCCCCGATTGGGGAACGGTCAAGCGCCGACGATCTCGCCAGGAGGGGGGTCGAACGAGGGAGTTGCGACTTGCTGAAGAGCGCAGCAGAGTGCCACGCCATGAAACCTACCGCGTCTCTCTCAAGAGACGTTCAAGCCTCCAGCGATCAATATGCGTATAGTAGGGTATCGCGTCGCAATATCAAGATTATTCGGCGTTCAGGAAGAAAACCGGATGCTTGCCAGCCATGCGCAAGATTTATCGCATGGCCTGTGGGGACTTGAAGCGGAATGGCAGAGGTTTCCCAATCTTCCGCTTCTCATCTTCTGCCGCCCAACTCAGGGCTGTCCAGCGTCCAGGTTTGGCAGCCTCCCAAGGCCTTATCGACTCCGGGCCTTGCGGGCTGCATAGCGGGCGTCGCGGGCGGTTTCCTGCGCCTCCAATGCCTCTTGCGCAGCGGCCTCACCGCAGCCACCGGCTTGCGCAAAACGCATCATTGCGGCACGGCCTGCGTCGGTTGGGTGTTCACCCTGACCACCACCGCTTACAACCTGATCCGCCTGCCCAAGCTGCTGGCGGCGGCATAATCACGCCCGGAGTCAGCCTGAACGGCGGCTCCGGGAGCCTCAGAGCGAGAAAAAGCGCCCCATCTCGACCAAAACGCACACCGCAGACCGCATTTCTAAGCCTCAGCGGACGAAAGATCGTCATACAGGTCCGTTTTCCCGCGGCCTGCTAAACTGTTTGGTTGCGGCCTTTTTCTTGACCGTGATCTTTGGCAATCTGCGCCGCAGTCGTTGAGTTCCCCTCGACCTACAGCAGGTCGGCGGCCGGGTTCTGGTGCACGGCGCCGGTCTGGAAGTAGCGGGCGGCGATGCGGTGGCTCTTGTGGCCGGAGAGCTGCATCAGCAGGTCGAGCGGGATACCGTCGCGTCCGCCGGTGGTGAGGAAACCCGAACGCAACGAATGCGCGGCGTAGGCGGCCGGAACCGGAACAGCGGACCGTCGGTGATGTTCTGGTCGGCGAGCAGCCGGAGCCAGCGGCGCAGCGCGTCGGCGGCCGCCGCTGGCGAAGGCAACGGCGAGGAGGGCGCGGTCGCGCACACCGCGAGTGTCTTCCGGCAGCGCATCGAGCATCGGCCCAAGCACGTCGTCGCGGGTGTCGGCCCGCTTGGCCCGGGGGGTGATGCGGCGGGCGGCCGGGGCGCGGCGGGCTTGGCGCAGCAGGTCGCGCACCCCGGGATGCAGGGAGGGGCTGGGCAGGCCGCGGGCGCGGTGCAGGGCGGCCAGGGTGACCAGCCGCCGTTCGGTGGTGGTCAGGCCGAGCGGTCAACCTGAGACCTCAGCGTTCCGCCGGATTGAGCAGCACCCAGAGCTTGGCGATCTTTCCGTCGACCACTTCAGCCACATCGCTCCCCGTGACGGCAACCGGACCATTTGCCGGACCGGCCTTCCATGTCAGCACCCCGAGGCCGTGATGCCCCACGGCGTCGCCCTCCGGTTGGAAACGAAACGCAGGCCCGAACTGCTCCAGGAGAGTGCCCGCGACCTCCGAGATGGCCGCACGCCCTCTTACGATATTGGTCGGTTCGTACATGATCGGCTCAGCCACGAAGAGTTCCGCAATGGCTTTCGCGCGCTTCCCGGCATCACGTTCATTGAAGACACGCTCCAGATTCGAGCGCAGAAGGTGACTGTAGTCCGGTTCTTCGGACAAATGCATGTTGTGATCCGCATTGGACATGTTGTTCATCCTCTCCTGCGCGGCATGGCAGCCACCATGACGCCGTTGTAAATTTCACCAGATTTGGCGTGGAAGGCGGCCACCAGGGCATCGGCGCCGCGGGGCCTCCCTAAGCCCTGCGGCGCCCTGATACGCTGTCATTCTCCAGGCTGATGCCGCGTTTGCAGACCGACTTCTTCCGCTGCGACGGGATGCTGGTTGACCGCCAGCGGTCCACTGAAGAGACGGCGGACGACCGTGTAGAACACCGGCGTGAAGATTAGGCCGAAGATGGTCACGCCCAACATCCCCATGAACACCGCCGTGCCCAGGGTCTGTCGCATCTCCGATCCGGCCCCCTGCGCGATCATCAGCGGCACGACGCCGAGAATGAAGGCGAGAGAGGTCATCAGGATCGGACGAAGGCGTGTGCGTGCCGCCTCCACCGCCGCCTCGAAACGGTTCTTTCCCTCGAAAAGTTCGTTCTGGCGGGCGAATTCGACGATGAGGATGGCGTTCTTGGCGGCAAGACCGACCAGGACGACGAAGCCGACCTGGGCCAGGATGTCGACGGCCATGCCGCGGATCATCAAGCCGGTCACCGCCGCCAACAGGCACATGGGGACGATCAGGATGACCGACAGCGGCATGGTCCAGCTCTCATACTGGGCCGCAAGCACCAGAAAGACGAACAGCACCGACAACCCGAAGACCATCAAACCGCTGTTTCCAGCAGCTTTTTCCTGATAGGCCAATTCCGTCCACTCGAAACCGAAGCCGTCCGGCAGCACCTCGGCAGCCGCCTTCTCCATGGCGGCCAGGGCGTAGCCGGTGGAGAAGCCGGGCAGTGTGTTGCCCTGCAGTTCCGCTGCCGGATAGAGGTTGTAGCGGGCGGCGCGGTAGGGGCCGGTGATGTCGGTCAGTGCAGCCACCGCACCAATCGGAACCATCTCGCCGCGCTCATTGCGCGTCTTCAGGTTGGCGAGGTCGTGCGGGTCCTGGCGGAATCGGCCGTCGGCCTGCGCGGTGACCCGGTAGGTGCGGCCCAGCAGGTTGAATTCGTTCACAAAGGCCGAACCGACATAGATCTGCAGCGCCTCGAACACCTGATCGGCGGTCACCCCCAGCATCTCCGCCCTCTGGCGGTCGATATCGGCGTAGATCTTGGGGGTCTTGGTGTTGAACAGCGTGAACACGCCGACCAGCCCCGGGATTTTGTTGGCCGCGGCGGACAGCTCCGTCACCGCCGCATCGAGTGCCGGCAGGCCGCGACCCCGCTTGTCCTCCACCATCATCTTGAAGCCGCCGGCATTGCCGATGCCACGAACCGGCGGTGGCGGGATGGTGATGATGAAGGCGTCCTCGATGGAGGCCAGCCGCTGCCTCAGATCGGCCAGGACCGCGTCGGCGGAATGGCCGTCCCTGATGCGATCCTCGAAGGGGGCGAGGGTCACGAAGATCGCCCCGGCGTTCGGCGCGTTGGTGAAGGTGGCGCCATCGAAGCCGGCGAAGGGAACGGCATGGATGACACCGGGCGCCTTCAGCAGCACGTCCACCGACTTGCGCACCACCTCGTCGGTTCGGGCGAGCGAAGACCCCGGCGGCAACTGCACCACGGTGATCAGGTAACCCTGGTCCTGGTTGGGAATGAAGCCGGTCGGTGCCCGGTTGAACTGCCAGCCGGTCACGCCGAGCAGCAGCAGATAGACCGGCAGGACGATGAAGGGCAGCCGCACCAGCCGCCGCGTCAGCCCGGCATAGCCGTTGGACAGCCGCTCGAACCCGGCGTTGAAACCGCGGAAGAAGGCGGCGATCGGCCGCATCGGCAGCGACGGCTTGGGCGGGTTCTCCTGGTGGGGCTTGAACAGCAGGGCGCAGAGCGCCGGGCTGAGTGTCAACGACACAAGGCAGGAGATCACCGTGGCGCTCGCAATGGTCACCGCGAACTGCCGGAAGAACTGGCCGGAAATGCCGCTGACCAGGGCGGCGGGAACGAACACGGCGGTCAGGACCAGGGCGATGGCGATCAGCGCCCCGCCAACCTCGTTCATCGTCTCGTGCGCGGCATCCTTGGGCTTCATGCCGCGGCGGATGAAGCGCTCCACATTCTCCACCACGACGATGGCGTCATCGACCACGATGCCGATCGCCAGCACCAGACCGAACAGCGACAGCGTATTCAACGAATAGCCCAGCCCCGCCAGCACCGCGAAAGTGCCGACCAGCGACACCGGAATGGCCAGAATGGGAACGATCGAGGCGCGCCAGGATTGGAGGAACAGGATGACGACGACGACGACCAACACGACGGCCTCGTAGATCGTCTTGTAAACCTCCTCGACCGACTGGGCGATGAACTCCGTGGGGTTGTAGACGACATCGTAGCGCATGCCGGCGGGGAAGCTCTTGGAGAGATCCTCCATCGTCGTCAGGATGCGGTTGGCCGTCTCCAGAGCGTTGGAGCCGGGCCGTTGAAAGACCACCAGCGGCACCGCGGACTGGCGATCAAGGTAGGCGTTCAAATTGTAGTCCTGGGCGCCAAGCTCGATGCGGGCCACATCGCGCAGGCGGGTGACGGCGGTGCCGTCGGTCTTCACGATGATGTTGCCGAAGTCGCGCGCATCGGTGAGGCGGCCCAGCGTCTCGACATTCAGCTGGAACGCGCCGGGGGTCGGAACCGGCGGCTGGTTGATGACACCGCCCGACACCTGGACGTTCTGCGCCTGGATGGCGCGGACGACGTCTCCCGCGGTGAGCCCGCGTGCCGCCACCTTGTCGGGGTCGAGCCAGACGCGCATGGCATAATCGCGGGCACCGAACACCTGTACGTCGCCGACGCCGTCCAGGCGTGCCAGCACGTCCTTGATCTGCAACAGCGCGTAATTCGACATGTAGAGCTGGTCGCGCTCCCCGCCCGGCGAATTCAGGTGGATCACCATCAGCATGTCGGGCGAGTTCTTGCGCACGGTCACGCCGATGCGCCGCACCTCTTCCGGTAACCTTGGCTCGGCGACGGAAAGACGATTCTGCACGAGCACCTGGGCGGTGTCGAGATCGGTGCCGAGCTTGAAGGTGATGGTCAATTGCAGACGGCCGTCGCTGGTCGCCTGCGAGGTCATGTAGAGCATGTTCTCGACGCCGTTGATCTCCTGCTCCATCGGAGCGGAAACGGTGTCGGCAACCACCTGCGCCGAGGCGCCGGGATATGTCGTGTTCACCACGATGGTCGGCGGTGCGATCTCGGGATACTGCGCGACGGGCAGGGTCAGGTAGGCGAAGACGCCGACGAGCGTGATGACGATGGACAGGACGGCCGCGAAGATCGGCCGGTTGATGAAGAAGTGCGAGATGTTCATGACGGTCGCCCCTCACCCGGCCGGCTGTTTCGGCGGTTCGATTTTTGGAGGCTCGATCGATCCTTCCTGCGGCGTCACCTTGGCGCCGGGGCGGGCACGGACCAGACCGTTGATGATCACCCGGTCGGTGTCCGCCAGTCCGGATCGAACGATGCGCAGACCGTTTTCCATCGGGCCGAGCCGCACCGGCTTGGGCACCACAGTGCCGTCGTCGGATACCGTCAGCACGATCTTGTTGGCCTGGTCGCTGACCACCGCCTGATCCGGGATCAGGGTCGCGGTGTAGCGGTCGGACCCCGGCAGGCGCAGCCGCCCGAACTGACCGGGCGTCAGGACATTGTTAGGGTTGCGGAAGACGGCGCGCGCCCGGATGGTGCCGGACCCGGCATTCACCTGATTGTCAACGAAATCGAGCGTGCCTTTCAGCGTCCAATCACGCTCATCGAACAGGCGGGCCTCGACCTCGATGCCGCCGTCGCGCTGCGAGCGCAGGGTACCTTTCTGGGCGGCACGGACATAGGCGAGGAAGTCGGCCTCGCTCATGTCGAAGGTGAAGTAGATCGGGTCGAGGGAAACGATGGTGGTCAGCAGTGTCGCCGCACCGCCCTCACCGCCGGCGATCAGATTGCCCACGCTGACCTCGCGGCGGCTGATGCGACCGGCAAGCGGCGCCAGGATACGCGTGAAGCTGAGATTCAGTTCGGCGGTGCGGATGGCGGCCTTCGCCACTTCGACCCCTGCAGCATCGACGCGGACCTGCTGCTGTCGCTCATCAAAGACGCTGACAGCGACATTATCGCTGCGCCGCAATTCGGCCGCACGGCCCAACTGACGGGTCGACAGGTCCAGCTTGGCTTCGGCCTGCTGCAATTCGGCCTTTACTGAGGCGAGCGTCGCCTCGAAGGGGCGTGGATCGATGACGAACAGCAGGTCGCCGGCCTTGACCATCTGGCCGTCCCGGAAGTTGACGCTGTCGAGATAGCCACTCACTCGAGCGCGGATTGCCACCGAATCCACGGCCTGGAACTGGCCGGTGAATTCATCCCACTCGACGATGTCCTTGCGCAGCGGCCGGCTGACCGTCACCGGCGGTGCGCCAGCCCCGGCCGCCTGGGCAAGGGCCAGGCTCGGCCCCCAGGCATGTGCACCGGCCAGCCACAGGCAGGCAACCGCAATGATGGTCAGAAGAAGTCTGCCGATCCCGGCCGCCCGCAGCCTTACCAGGGCGGCATCGGCAGCCATTGCTGCAATCATGGCGCTCCCCCGTCCATCGGGAGGCTGATCCTGAGGTCGTAATGACAGTGATTTGCCGCGAGAGAAAAGAATTGGACGGCCCTTGCCCCAACCACGGTCCGCAATCTTTGTCCCATCCTTGGTGGTGATGACGTTCATCATCATGAATCCTTTCCAGTTGGACGTGCTCTGTTTGCTGGTACCGTCCCTCCCTCGAGGAACCAGGCACGCAAGAACTGCAATTTGTTCCATAACGGCACTACTGAAACGAATCTAGATGATCTGTCCGGCTATATGTTGAAAGCGTATTTTGTGTGCGGTGGGAAACACGCCAGACATGCATAAACGAATATTTGTTCAGGTCATGCCAGACATAGATGAACCGCTTAATGAGCATGTGTGCATGGCGGTTGAAATGATGAACGCTGACATCGCGCATAACTTTAAGATTAAGGATTTGTCATCGTCCATCGGAATCTCGCGTTCCCATCTTACGTCTTTGTTCAATGCGGCGTTCGGATTACCCCCATACCAGTGGCTTCTGCAAAGGAGGCTCGACGCTGCGCGGACGCAATTAATGGAGGGGCCTCGCAGCATCACCGATATTGCGCTTTCCTGCGGATTTAATTCCTCCCAGCACTTTGCAACCGCCTTCCGTACCCGCTTTGGGCTGTCTCCCTCGGCATATCGACGAAAATGGGGCCGCACCTCCGACGAAAGCGGCGTGACGGGTTTGTCGCAGGAGCGCCGCAGGTGTGGCAGGTGTCATGCGCGATGGCGCTCCGCGATGTGGGATTTTATCGGCTGTCTGACTGGTGAGCAGGGCCGTCGCGAAACCCTGCACTTGCCAGTTCATAGCCGGACCTTGGATTGGCCGCGTTCAAAAAAAGACCGATGCACGGATGCCGGTGCACAATTTCACGTCCAATCGGACAAGATCCCTCGCCTTGGGGCTGGCGAACGGCTTGGGTCACAGAGACAGGCCACCATCGACGGTCAGCGATGCGCCGGTGATGTAGCCGGCCTCCGGACCGACGAGGAAGGCAACCGCCGCGGCGACCTCCTCCGGCTCGCCATAGCGGCCGAGCGCCGACATGCCTTTCAACAGGTCCGCAACAGCCCCTTCCTTGGGGGCCATGTCGGTGTTGATGGGACCGGGCTGGACAACGTTCACGGTGATCCGGCGGGCGCCCAGGTCACGCGCCCAGCCACGGCTGTAGGCGGCGACAGCCGCCTTGGAGGCGACATAGTCCGCGATCCCGGGAAAGGCTGCGCGATGGCTGGCGCCGGCCGTGCCGATGGACACGATGCGGCCGCCGTCGCTGAGCAGCGGAATGGCCGTCCGGACGGCACTGACCACAGCCTTCACGTTGATGTCCAGCTGGCGGTCGAAGGCCACCGGGTCCGCCGCGGGATCGCCGGCGACCCCTGTTATGAAAACACCGGCCGAGTTGACCAGGATGTCGAGCCGGTTAAAGGCATTGTGCGCAGCCTTCACCAGGGCTTCGACCTCCGGGCCGATTGCCTGATCGGCCTTGATTGCGACGGCCCGCCGGCCCAGAGCCTCGAGGTCCTCGACCATCTGCCCGGCCTGCTCCTTCGACGAGCCGTAGCTGAAAACGATGTCCGCGCCTTCGCTGGCGAGCCGGCGGACGATGGCGGCGCCAATGCCCCGCGACCCACCGGTAACGAGGGCGACCTTGCCCAGAAGGGTCTGTGTCATGATCATCTCCGTGTGTAAGCCGTCCCGTTGTGGGCGGGTCAGACGAGGCGCGCGCCGCCGTCGATGTGCAGCGTCTCGCCATTCATGAAGCCGTTGCTCATCAGGAAGACCACCGCCGCTCCGGCTTCTTCCGGCGTTCCAAGGCGGTGAAGTGGCAGTTTCTCCTTCAGGCCCGCGACATAGGCGTCGCGCCCGTCCCCCAGGGTCCGTTGCAGAAGCGGGGTGTCGGTGGTGCCGGGAGACAGCGTATTCACGCGGCGCGGCGCCAGTTCGAGCGCCAGCCCGCGGGCGAATGCCTCCATGGCAGCCGACGCCGCAGCCAGGATGGCGGTGCCGTAGGCGTTCGGGCGGTCGGCGAGCATACCGGAAATGAGGGTGATGGAGGCGTCCGACGCGAGACGGTCACCGAGCGCCCGGATCGTCGTCACCGCAGCCCAGATGCGTTCTTCGAACGCCCGGCGCAGGTAAGCGACGTCGGCATCCATGACCTTGCCGGCGACGAAGGTGCCGGCCAGCAGCACGAGATGGTCGACGTGGGGAATGTCGGCCAATGCCGCTTCGATGGCCTGACCGTTCGTCACGTCCGCGGCACGCCAGCCGTCGAACCCATGCTCGGTCGCCGCCTGGGCAGCGCGGTCCCGGTTGATACCGACGACGATCACCTTGGCGCCGGCAGCCTTCGCCTGGATTGCGGTGGACAGGCCGATGCCGGAGGTCCCACCGAGGACGACGACAGTGCGATCGCGAAGAGCCGCAAGGCCGAACGGCAGGGATTGGGCGGTGGAAGACATCTGAGACATGGTGTGCTCCGGTGTGGCGAGCGCCCCAGCGGCGCTGTTGACAGAACCCTAGACCAAGGAGTTTCTATTGATAATCAGGTGCAGTTTCGTTTTACTCATGCCATAATGGAACATATCGGTTTGGAGAGGCTGACCGGCCTCATTGCCTTCGCCCGCGTCGCGTCGCTGGGCAGCTACACGGCCGCAGCCCGTACGCTGTCGGTGTCGCCGTCGGCCATCAGCAAAAGCGTGCAGCGGCTGGAGCAGCAGCTGGGGCTGTCGCTGTTCACCCGCACCACGCGGTCCCTGTCCCTGACGGCCGAAGAGCGGGACTTGCATGAGCGTGCGTTGCGCCTGCTGCAGTATGCCGAGGAAATCGAGCAGGCCGCGATGGCAGCCCGTGCCGAACCGGCAGGCACGTTGAGAATCACGGCTCCCCTGCCGATCGGCGTGCACATCCTGGCACCTGCGTTGCCGCGCTTTCAGGCGCGCCATCCCAATCTGACGATCGACCTGCGGCTCGGGGACCAAGTCTTCGACATCATTGAGACGGGAATTGAACCGCCCCAGGTTTGCTGGAGGCCCCGTTTCCTGAGAGACTGGGGTCAACATGACGAAGCAAGCATCACCCAAATACGCCCCTGAAGTGCGCGAGCGCGCGGTTCGGATGGTGTTCGAGCACGAAGGCGAGCATGCCTCGCAGTGGGCGGCGATCAGCTCGATTGCGGCGAAGATCGGCTGCAATCCCGAGACGCTGCGGAACTGGGTCCGGCAGGCCGAACGTGACCAGGGCAAGCGACCCGGTCCGACAACGGACGAGCAGGAGCGGATCAAGGCGCTGGAGCGTGAGGTTCGGGAGTTGCGCCAGGCGAACGAGATCCTACGCAAGGCGTCGGCGTATTTCGCCCAGGCGGAGCTCGACCGCCCGTTTCGGAAATGATCGCCTTCATCGACGCACACCGCGCCGTCCACGGGGGCGAGCCGATCTGCCGAGTGCTGCCGATCGCCCCATCGACTTACCACGCCCATGCCGCCCGGACGGCCGATCCGGCCAAGGCGCCGGCCCGCTCGCGAAGTGACGCGGAGCTGAGTTTGGCTATCCGGCGGGTCTGGGATGAAAACTTCCAGGTCTATGGGGTACGGAAGGTCTGGCGGCAGTTGCGGCGGGAAGGCCTCGACGTGGCGCGCTGCACAAGTGGCCCGACTGATGAATCAGATGGGCCTGAAGGGAGCTATGCGTGGCAAGACGGTGCGCACCACGATCAGCGACCGGGCGGCGTCATGCCCCCCTTGCGGCGGCAGCGGTTCCGGAACGGAACCGCGAGAGCTGGCCGACCGGGTGAACCGCCAGTTCCAGGCGCCACGCCCAAACGCCTTGTGGTTGGCCGATTTCACCTACGTATCGACATGGCAGGGCTTCGTCTCCGTGGCCTTCGTCATCGACGCCTTCGCGCGCCGCATCGTGGGCTGGCGGGTGTCCAGAACAGGCCACGCTGATTTTGTGCTGGACGCCTTGGAGCAAGCGCTCCACGACCGCCGACCGGCAAAGGGCAGCGGCCTCATCCATCACTCCGACCGCGGCTCGCAATACGTTGCCATCAAGTATACCGAGCGCCTGACCGACGCCGGTGTCGAGCCCTCCGTCGGTAGCGTCGGGAAGCGTTATCCATACTGCTCTCCTTCCTACCGGTTTCCGTCAACGGCTCAAGCCGGATTGGCTTGATTGGGGGGCGATCTTCAGGCGCCACTCCCACTGGCCTTGGCCGCGCGGCGTTCGGAAGGCGACATAGTCACCCTGCCGGACGCGCGCCCACACCGCCTCGCGCTGCAATTTTGTCGCCTGTGCCACCTCTGTGAGTGTCGGCAAGCCGCTCACGTCCGCAGAGCCGTCGAGCCGCGTCACGTCCGCCTCCGTCAACCGAACCCAAAGCTTGGAGCACGAGCAGCGCTGGTCGCACGGGATAATCCCATGCTGGATCCACAGATGCACCAAAGACCGTGAAACACCCAAGCGTTGCGCCGCTGCTTTGGCGGACACTCGCCCATCTGCCCGTGGGTCTGGCGATCCGGTCTGGATCGGGCAGCCGGTGGCGATGCGATACCGCTTGCGCATGGATTGGACCCGCTCATAGGTCCACTCCTTTCCGGTTTGTGTGCGCATGCCTGCCGCATTGAGGGCCTGGGCGACGGCGTGATCGGGCCGGTCTCTGGACAACTCCCGAATGCGAGCAATGACCGTAGCATCGGTTGTCGCGTGAAGGCAGCCTGGCGCCAAGGACGCTGTATGGGTCGAGGTGGCGCCGCCGGTCCACAAGACCACCACGTCGACGCGGCGGGTCGTGCGGTCGGCCGTCACAGTCACGGCAGCAATGGCGAGCCGCAGCAATCTTTTGCGATCGACGGCCGTGGTCGTCTCCGCCTGCCATAGCCCGGGCAGGTCAGCGGCGACCCGGCGGATTTCTTCGCGCTCGGCGGCATTCAGGGGCAGCAAATCGGTGCGCCGCATCAGCGCATAGTCGCTTTCCAGCGTCTCCAGCGTGCTCAGCGCTGCGTTCCAACGGCGTTCCAGTTCGCGGGCTACCAAGCGGTTGTCCGGATCGACGGCATCGTACTGGCGCTGTGCCAAAACCACTTCGTAGCGGGCACGTTCCAGGCGGAACTGCCATTGCCGGTCGGTGGCCGCTCGTTCGCCCTCCAATGTCTCCAGCGCGGCCAGGGTGGCCTCAAGGCTGACCGGCGCCACCGCTTCCAGGAAGGCGGAGGTCACAAGAGCGTCGAGCGCACCCGTCGGGCAGGACTG
Organism: Azospirillum oryzae; assembly: GCF_008364795.1. Lineage (GTDB taxonomy): Bacteria > Pseudomonadota > Alphaproteobacteria > Azospirillales > Azospirillaceae > Azospirillum > Azospirillum oryzae. The sequence goes on from NZ_VTTM01000006.1 coordinate 65,244, forward strand.
ACATTGCGGCTCGCCGTATTCGGCCTGGGCGCGACGGCAATGATAACTGTGGTAAGCCGAGCCGTAGCTTACGGCCATTCGGCGGCCGCACCGGCCACAGACAACCAGTCCGGCCAGAAGGGCAAGGCCCTCGCGCGGAGCCCCATCGCCTTTCCGGGCGAAGTTGTAGAGGTTGCCCCGCAATGCCCTGCGGTTGGCCTGGTAGACGTCGTAGGTCAGGCACGCCGGATAGACGTCGGGCACCACAATATCCCACTCCGCCAAAGCGACCCTCCGGTTGACCGTCGTCGGCGGCTCCCCAGGCACCACTTCCCATTTTCGCCGACCGTAGACGAAGACGCCGGCGTAGGCTGGATTGGTCAGAATCTGCAGGATCATCTGGTAGGTTGGTCGTGCCCAGCTGATGCTGCCGGCCGTAGCCCCGGTTTGCGCACACCGGGGCAGAAGCAGCTGGTTCTCCAAGAAGTGCCTCTGCACAGCCCGAGCGTTGCGCAACACGGCGAAGCGCTCGAACACTGTAGCGATGGCCAGACGCACGGCATCGTCCGGATCTTGGACGGCAACGCCGTCGTGCCGCCGTCGGAAGCCAACCGGCAGACGTTGGGCGAGTTCACCGCGGCGCGCCTTGTTCAGAAGGTTGCCACGCATGCGGCCTCGCAGAATGTGCAGTTCGGCCGCGAACAGAGTGCCCTTGACGCCGAGCAGAAGCAGGTCGTTCGGGTCGCGGGCATCGTAAACACCGTCCTCATCGGCGATGAGGGTACGGAAAACGCCGCACAGCTCGATGACGCGGTGCCAGTCGCTGTTGCATCGGGACAGGCGCGACACCTCGGTGACGAGAATGATGCCGACCTCACCCAAACCGATGGCGGCGACCAGTTTCTGAAAGCCGGTCCGCTGGCGGCTGCTCGCTCCGGACAGGCCGAGATCCTCGTCAATGACCCGGATTTGGGAGGCTGGCCAACCCATCTGTCGCGCGCGTTCGGCCAACTGGTACTGACGGCGGGTGCTCTCCTGGTTGCTCTGCACCTGCTTGGGTGTGGACTGCCGGATGTAGACAACCGCCTGCAACCGCTGATGACGGGCTTCGATCTTGGGCGAGAGGATCATGGGACGTCTCCTTGCGGGCCATCCGGCCCGTCAGCCGGCGCCACAGCAGATCGCTCCACAACCCCACCATCGGCCTCTGGGCCTCCGGTGGCAGAATGCTCCATAGCATCGGGATCGGGGTTGGCATGGGGGGCCTCCGCGGACGAGGTTGTGCGGCAGGCATTGACCAGCCGGACGAGGGCGCGCAGGCTTCCGGGCGTAAAGCGTAGGGCCGGCATGACAGGCTCCTCGGCACCGGCGGCTTCGGTCCAGGCCAGCGGGATCTCTCGCCGCTGGCCGTCCTCCCCTTCAACGAGCAGATCCGTTCCCTCGTCACGTCGCAGCCGCCGCATCACTCGAACAACCCGTCCCAGCCACGGATGATGCGGCGCGGTCACCCGAATCCATTGATCCTGAGCGGAATGGTTAGACGTAGTATGATGGCCAATGTGGCGATTCCTACGACAACGCCTTGGCAGAGACGATCAACGGCCTCTACAAGACCGAGGTGATCCGGCGTTGCGGGCCATGGCGCACCGTAGAGGCTGTCGAATTCGCCACCCTCGAATGGGTTGACTGGTTCAACCACCGGCGCCTCCTCGAGCCCATCGGCAACATTCCTCCCGCCGAGGCCGAAGCGCGCTACGATGCCCAAACCGAGGACGTCGCCATGGCGGCGTGACTCAACACAAATGGCCGCCGACAAACCCGGCGCGGTTCAGAATGCCGTACTTCTCCACCGCGAGATGGACCTTCACGCCGCGGATCTTCTTACCGCCGTCCACGCCCCGCGCAAAGCAACTCGGGGCCGAAGGGCAGGTGCGGCTGTCGATCACGATGGCACTCGGCTCCGCAGTATCGCCGCAGGCCAAGCGCCATGTGCGGCGCAGCCGATCGAGCAAACGGCGCCAGAGTCCCAGTCGGGTCCAGCGGGCGAACAGAGTGTACAGCGTGCTGAAGGGAATATCGGAGAGCTGACCGATGGCACGCCACTGCATGCTGCAGAAGCGCACGCGCCACACCGCCATGATTGCCTTGCGCAACGCTGCTCCGGTGAGCGCCGGCTTGGGCCCGGACCGGGTTGGGCGGGAGCCGTCCACCGCCATGGCTGTCAACTCGGTCAGCACCGCGTCCACGAAAGCATCAACGTTCGAGAATGCGTCCCAGGACGCTGGGATGGTGCTTGCGGGACGAACGGCGGTGCCCTTTGAGTGCTGGTCCAGTGGCTGGTGAAAGACGCCCACAGCCCTATCACGCAGCCCCACCGCGCGACACTCCTCTTCAGCTTAAAGTAGCATCCCGACCAAAGCTGGATGGGACGCCACCGCTGCAAACAAGTTCTACAGCGACAGCCGGTGTCAGCTTTTCGGGATCTGTCGATGTCGGTGTCGGTTTTCCGGGATGGCTGGACTTGAAGCCTGAAATCGCGGGAAATGGCCGGATTTCGGCCCGGGACCGCTGGATATACCTGCCAGGATCGCTGGAATCGAACCGGGATCGGAGGACAGGTCGCGCCTTTCAGACTCTTCCGGCATCGGGGGCACGGGGCGTCGTCATGGCAACCCTATACCCGCACCCCTGCGGCTCTCCGCGCTTCTCGACAAAGCGGTATCGTTCAGCAGGCATGCCACGCCTCCACTCTTAGTGTTTGTAATATGGGAAACGCTAGGGAAAGCCTGCGGTTTCACGCGGACTCACGGCTACTCAGCCGTGGGTGTATTTGCTACCGAATACCGGATCGACGAACTGGAGGACGCCATCGTCGCCCTCCGTGCGGGGGCGTGGATTGAAACACGCCCTTCAGCAGGTCGAGCGCGGCCTGTTCACGGAGATTGGCCAATCTCCGCGTCGGCTTGCCGTCGCTTGTGTCAGGCCTCGGGGCAGGCGAATACCAAGCACAGGCAAGATCGGTTCAACGGTCGTCCGCTTCATGACCCTGTGCCTGCGGGCGCCGAAGGGCCGGTCGGGGTCGTGGATCCCGGTCCGCCCAGCCCGGTCAGCAGATGTTCGATGAAGCTGCGCACCTTCGGCGAGACATGACGGGTCGCCGGGTAAACGGCATGGATGGCCTCGTCCGTCACCTCCAGGTCCGTCAGGACCGGGATCAGGCGGCCGGCGCGGATGTCGTCCTCCACGATGAAGTCGGCCAGCCGTGCCAGCCCCAGCCCGCCCACCGCGGCATGGCGCAGCAGCCACAGGCTGTCGGTCTAGAAGCCGCCGGCCGGACGCAGGATTTCGCGCCGGTCGCCGACCAGGAACTCCCACTCCGTCCGTCCGGAGCCCGACAGCAGCGTCAGGCAATCGTGGCGGGAGAGGTCGGACGGCGACTGCGGCACGCCTCGGCGCTCCAGATAGTCCGGGCTGGCCACCACATGGCGGCGCAGCGGTCGCAGGCGGCGGGCGATCAGGGTGGAATCGGCCAGCCGCCCGGCGCGGATCGCCAGATCGAACCCGTCGTCGATCAGCCGCTGCACGCGGTCGCTCAGGCTGGCCTCCAGCGACACGCCGGGGTAGCGGCGCAGGTATGAGGGCAGTAGCGGCGCCACCCGCATCTGCCCGAACATCACCGGCATCGTGACGCGCAGGGTGCCGCGCGGCTCCTCGCCCATTTCGGTCAGCGACTGTTCGGCCTCGTCCAGCGCCGCCAGGATGGCGCGGGCCCGCAGGCAGAAAGTGGCGCCGGCATCGGTCAGCGCGATCCGCCGCGTCGTGCGCGCCAGCAGACGGGTGCCCAGCCTGTTCTCCATCTGGGCGATCCGCCGGCTGATCGCCGACGCGGACAGCCCGAGGCTCTCCGCCGCCGCCGACAGGCTGCCGCAATCCACCACCTCCACCAGCACCGTCAGATCGTCCAGCCGATCCATGCCGTCCTCCCCATATCCCGATCGGCCCGATCGGATCGGGCGCATTCTTGCGTTTCGTGCAAAGATATTGTGCGTGTCCCCCTATGTTTCACAAGTCCGGCTTTTGCCAGGATCGGCTCAACGGACACGCCGACATGGAATTGCCCGATGCGTCTTCAACGCCAACTCCGCACCATCCGGGCGCAGGCCGGAAAGTCCCTGCCGCCGGGGGTGCTGGCGATGATGGACCGGGTGATCGCCGACCTGAAGGCGCGCGGGGTCGAATTGGGGGCGTTGCGCCCCGGACTCCAGGCTCCCGACTTCGCCTTGCCCAACCAGCTCGGCCGGACCGTATCGTTGTACGAGACGCTGGAGCGGGGGCCGGTCGTCCTGCTGTTCTACCGCGGCGAATGGTGTCCTTATTGTTGCGCCCAGCTCAGGGCCATGCAGATGGCGCTGCCGCAGCTGACCGCCGGCGGCGCCCGGCTGGTCGCGGTGTCGCCCGAACTGCCAGACCACAGCCTGACGCTGGCGGAGCGCAACGCGCTCGACTTCGACATCCTGTCCGACAGCGGAGCGGTGGTGGCGCGCAGCTATGGCCTCGTCTTCCGCGTGCCGGACGAGCTGCGCGACCTCTACCGCGACCGCGGCCTCGACCTCAACGCCCGCCAGGGCCGCCCGCCCGGGGAGCCCTGGCAGCTGCCCATCCCTGCGACCTACCTGCTGTCGCCCAGCGGCGTCGTCCGCTTTGCTGCCATCGACGCCGACTTCACCCAACGCCCGGAGCCGCAGGCGCTCGTCGACCTGCTGCACGACCGCGTGCCGGCGTCCTGACCGACGCCGGCCATTCCACGCAACCGGCCATCCCCCACAGCCGGCCCATCCATGCAGAGAGGAATCCGTCCATGACCGCCACCAAGACCGCCACCAAGACCCTGGCCCTGCTCCCCATCGCCGGCGCGCTGGCCGGGGCGCTGACCCTGATGGCCGGCCCGGCCGCGGCGCAGTCCAACATGGAAAAATGCTATGGCATCGCCAAGCCGGGCGAGAATGGCTGCGCCCACGCCAAGGGCCTGCATTCCTGCGCCGGCAACACCAGCCTGACCTATGACGGCGGCGACTGGAAGCTGGTCAAGGCCGGTACCTGTGCGACGGAAATGGGATCGCTGAAGCCGTTCGACGGCGCCAACCCGAAGAAGAAGGGCTGAGGCGATGGCCGCGGCGGTGTCCTCCACGCTCCCCCGGCTGGTGCCGGTCGCCGCCGGCATCGGCCTGCGCGAGCCGCACCGGGAGGCGTTCGTCGCGGCCGGTTCTCCGGTCCCCTGGGTCGAGATCCATCCGGAAAATTATCTGGTTCCGGGCGGGCCGCGTCTGGCCGGCATCCTGCGGGTCCGACGCGACCGGCCGGTCAGCTGCCACGGCGTCGGCCTGTCGCTGGGCAGCGCCGGCGGTCTCGATCCCGACCACCTGATGCGGCTGCGCGCGCTCTACGACCGGCTGGAACCGGGGTTGATCTCCGAACATCTGTCCTGGAGCGTCACGGACGCCACCTACCTCAACGATCTGCTGCCGCTGCCCTATACCGAGGACAGCCTGGACCGGGTTCGCCGCAACGTCGACCATGCCCAGGACGTTTTCGGCCGGCGCATCCTGGTCGAGAATCCGGCGGCCTGCATCGCCTTCGCCGACAGCACCATTCCCGAAGCCGAATTCCTGGCGGAACTGGCCGCCCGTACCGGCTGCGGCCTGCTGCTGGACGTCAACAACCTCTACGTCTCGTCGGTCAATCTCGGCTTCGACCGGTCGGCGTGGCTCGACGCCATCCCGGCGGACGCGGTCGGCGAACTGCATCTGGCCGGTCACGCCCGCATGACCATCGGCGGCGAGGAATTGCTGGTCGATGACCATGGCAGCGCCGTCGGCGAGGCCGTGATGGCTCTCTATGCCGACGTGTTGGACCGCATCGGCCCGCGGCCGGTGCTGATCGAATGGGACAACGACCTGCCGCCGCTCGACGGCCTGCTGGACGAGGCGGGCAGGGCGCAAAGGCTGCTCGATGCGACGATGCAAAAACAGCGTGTGCCGGAGGCCCATTGTGCCGGCTGACGCGAAACTGGCGGGTCTCCAGCGCGACTTCGCCGCCTTCCTGCTGCGTGGCGATCCGGCGGTTGCCGGGGCGCTACGGCCGGACCTGCCGGCCGGGCGGCTGGCGGTCTACCGCAATACGGTGATGGGATCGCTGGCCGCCGTCCTTGGCCATGCCCATCCCACCCTGTGCCGCGCCCTGGGGGAGGAGCGTTTCACCGCGCTCGCCTGCCGGTTCGCGGCGGAGGCGCCGCCCCGCCTGCCGATGTTGTGGAGCTATGGCGCCGGCTTCGCCGACTGGCTGGACGGCCTGGACGCGGCTGACGGCGGTCATCCTTGGGCGCCCGACCTCGCCCGACTCGACTGGGCGATGCACGAGGCGCTGTTCGCCGCCGATGCCGAACCGCTCGATCTCGCCCGGCTCGCCGCCATCCCGCCGGAACAGGCGGGATCCCTGCGTCTGGTTCCGCACCCTTCGCTGCGGCTGGTGCGGTCGGCCTGGAACATCCATGCGCTGTGGAAGGACGGCGGCGCCGTCCCGGTGCCGGAGCCGGAAGCGGTTCTGGTCGGCCGCAGTCCTGTGGACGAGGACGTCGACGCCACGGGCTGTGCCCCGGGCGGCGAGGTGCGCTGCGCCCGCCTGACCGCGGCCGACGGAGCGCTCGCGTGCCGGCTGCTGGCCGGCGCCACCCTGGATGAGGCGGCCGGGGACGAGGCCTCTGCCGACGCCGACCTGCAATCCCTGCTGGCGCTTCTGCTGCAAAACCGCTTGCTGGCCGGCTTCGCGCTGGACCGGCCGCCTTCCTCCACCCGACCTGAAGGGATCGACCCATGACGTCGTCGCCGTTGCCGCGGTCATCGTCCGCAAGGTTCGGGCAGCCCCCCATCCGGTTCGGCCGCTTGCCGGAGATCCGCGACCACATCGCCGGATGGCTCGATCGTAATGCCGTACCGCTGCTCGACCTCGCGGTCCGGCTGACGATGGCGCCGATCTTCTTCCGCTCCGGCCTGCAGAAGATCGGCGACTGGCAGGCGACGCTCTTCCTGTTCAAGGAGGAATACCGGGTGCCGCTGCTGCCGGCGGACGTGGCCGCGCTGCTGGCCGCCGCCACCGAGCTGACCATGCCGGTCCTGCTGGTTCTGGGTCTGGCGACGCGGCTGGCGGCGGTGCCGCTGCTGGCAATGGCGTTGGTGATCCAGTTCGTGCTGGGCGCCGAAAGCCCGGCCTTCAACAACCCGCAGCATTACTTCTGGATGCTGTTGCTCACCGGTCTGATCCTGCGTGGCGGCGGACGGCTGTCGCTCGACCACTGGTTCCTACGCTTCAGCCGCCGGAATGGAGACCGCCCATGACCATCACGCATCCCGTCACTCCCGAGACCCACGGACATCGGAGGATCGCCCAGCTCGGCTGGCTTCTTTCGTCCGGGCTGGTCGCCGTGCTGCTGCTGGTCCTGGCGGTCAGCATCGTCACCGTGCAGGGCATCCGGCAGGTGGACGAGCGCTGGAACGCCTACGACCTGGGGGCCGCGGCCAAGGCCGACGCCCTGTCCGACCTGCGCGGGGCGTTGGGATTCGGCGGGGTGATCCACCGGTTCGGCGACTATCTGCTGACCGCCGATCCGGTCCGTGCCGCCGAGATGCGCCAGAGCCTGAAATCCGCCGCCGCCAATCTGGAGGTCTACCGCTATGCCGGCGAACTGACCACGGCCGAGGGGGCGGCGCTCGACACCATCGTCGCGGCGCTGGCGCAGCTGGACGCCAAGCTGACGGAGGCGGAAGCCGCGGTGGCGGCTCACACCCAGCTCGACCGGCTGGCCCGCACCGCCGCACTCGACACCGCGCCGGCGGTGGCCGCCATGCGGACGCTGAACGGCGAACTGACGCGGGCGCGTGCCGCTCTCGGTGAAGCCAACCGCCAGGGCATCGCCGCCCTGAACGGCACGGTGCTGACCGGCGGCGGCGTGGCGCTGGTGCTGTTGGTCGCCATCGCCGGGTTGTTCCTGTGGTTCACCCATCGCCGCATCGTTCATCCCCTGGCCCGGCTGGCGGCCTATATGGAACGGCTGGCTGGAGGCGATCTGGAGAGTGCCGTGCCGTCGGTCGGCCACCGCGACGAGATCGGCGCCATGGCCAGCACGGTCGGGGTGTTCCGCGACGGGCTGGTCCGGCTGCGTGCGGCGGGCGAACGTGAACGCGCCGAAGCCGAACAGGCGCGCAAGCGCCAGGAGGAACTGGAACGCAACCTCCGCTCCTTCGAAGCGGAGATCGGCGCGCTGGCCGCCGCACTTGCCGGCCGGGCCGGCACGCTGCACCACACCGGGCAGGAGCTGGCTCAATCCTCCAGCCGGACCATCGGCGGCACGCAGGAGGTCTCGGCCGCCGCCGCCCGCACCGCCGGGACCGTCCAGGCGGTCGCCGCCGCCACCGAGGAACTGTCGGCCTCCATCGCCGAGATCGGGCAGCGGGTGCGCGGTTCGGTCGCCATGACCACGGCGGCGGTCGAACAGGCCGACCGCTCGTCGGCCACCGTCGCCAGCCTGGCGGAGGCGGTACAGCGCATCGGCGAGGTGGTCGGGCTGATCAACGCCATCGCCAGCCAGACCAACCTGCTGGCGCTGAACGCCACCATCGAGGCCGCCCGCGCCGGCGAGGCGGGGAAGGGCTTTGCCGTGGTGGCGCAGGAGGTCAAGAACCTCGCCAACCAGACCGCGCGGGCGACCGAGGACATCACCCAGCAGATCGCGACCATCCGCAGCGCCACCGACGGCGCGGTCGGCGCCATCCAGGGAATCGGCGGCAGCCTGGAGCAGGTCTGCCGCATGGCGCAGGAGATCGCCGACGCCGTCACCCAGCAGGACGAGGCGACGCGCGAGATCGCCCGCAACATCCAGGAGACCGCCGGCACCGCCGGCGCGGTCAGCGCAGCGATTTCCGAGGTTGCACAGGCCGCCGAACAGGCCGGCGCGGTTGCGGAAAGCATGTTCTCCGCCGCACAATCGCTCGGCAGCGAGACCAGGCGGCTGGAAGGCGCGGCGCACAGCTTCTCGAAAGCGTTGCGCGCGTGATTTCCGCGGGGTCGGGGGAAGAGGGAAGGGCGGCGTGAGCGACATCGTCAGCGAGGACACCGGGACCAGCGCCGGCACGTTATCCCAAGCCGCATCCGGTTCAGTCGCCGGCTCTGGGCGCCGGACTCTGACCATCGCGCGTTCGGCGCTGCTTCTGGCGGCGGCGCTGGTCGTCTGTCTGGCCGTGATGCTGGCGGTCGGGCTGCAATTGATGCAGGGCATGGGGGCGGTCGCCGAGGGCTGGCGCGACTACGACCTGCAGGCTGCCACCAAATCCGACGCGCTTTCGGAACTGCGCGGGCATCTCGGCCTCGGCGGCGTCATCGACCGTTACCGCGAGGGGGCGGAGAGCGGCGCCGCCGACCATGCGGCACTGGACCGGGCGCTCGGCCTGTCGCGGGCCAATCTGGAGATCTACCGCGACATCGTCACCCCCAGCGAGAACGAGGCGCGGGCCATCGCCGCCATCGCCGCCTTCCTCGACGCCATCCAGGTGCAGATGGAGGACCCGGCGGCGGCTATCCCGGCGGACGCCTTCGACACCTGCCGCCGCGACGCGGTGAAGGGGCTGGCGGCGCTGAACAGCCATCTGAGCGCGCAGCGCGCCCGTCTGACCGCCGCCACACTGGACGACATCGAAGCCCTGCAGCGGCTGATGGCGGTCGGCGGCGGCGTCATCGCCATTCTGGTTCTGGGGCTGGCCGGCGCCGCGGTTTGGTTCACCCGCAGCCGCATCGTCGGTCCGCTCGGCCGTCTGGTGGAGGATGCCCGCCGGCTGGCCCGCCGCGACCTCGACCGGCCGTTCCAAGGCTGGGGCAAGGCGGGGAGGGTGGATGGCGGTTTCCGCCACGACGAGTTGGGCCTGCTCGGCCGCAGCCTGGAGGACAGCCGGGTCGCCCTGCGCGGCCTGTTCGCAGCCATCGAGGAGAAGGGCCGCCGGCTGGGCGAGAGCGAGCGCCGCTATGCCATGGCCGCCGCCGCCACCAACGACGGCCTGTGGGACTGGGATCTGGACAGCGGAGACCTGTTCCTGTCGCCCCGGCTGCGTCAGATGCTCCATCTTCCGGCCGCCGCCGGCGAACCCGGCCTTGCCGCCCTGCTGTCCCACATCCATCCCGACGACCGGCACGCCGTGCTCTCGGCGATCCGCCAGGGGGAGCAGGGGGCCGATGGCGCCAGTTTCGACGTGGAGTTCCGCGTCCTGCCGCCAGGCACCGGGGAGGAGGGCGGGGGACCGCAGCCTGGCACCGGTTGGCTCCATCTGCACGGAATCGTCGCCGCGGGTCCGGACGGCCGGGTGGCGCGGCTGGCCGGTTCCGCAGCGGACATCAGCGACCGCAAATCCTACGAGGCGCGGCTGGTCCATCAGGCCACCCACGATTTCCTGACCGGGCTGCCCAACCGCGCGTATCTGGTCCGCTGGCTGCACGACCGGCAGGCGGCGCAGGACGGCGAGCGGAGCGACCTGGCGCTGCTGTTCCTCGATCTCGACGGCTTCAAGCTGATCAACGACAGCCTCGGCCATGCCGTCGGCGACCGCGTGCTGGTGGCGACGGCGGAGCGGATCGCCGCCCTGCTGGAACCGGGGGAGTTCGTCGCCCGGCTGGGCGGCGACGAATTCGTCGTGACGGTCCCCGCCGGCCGCGAGGCGGCGATGGCCCGCGCCCAGGCGCTGGAATCCGCGTTCAAAGGCCCGCTCTCTGCCGGCGGCATGGAATTGCGGGTCGGGCTCAGCATCGGTCTGGCGGTCGACGACGGCACCAGCGACGATCCGGACAGCCTGTTGCGTGACGCCGACATCGCGCTCTACCGCGCCAAGGAACATGGCAAGGGGCGCACCGTGCTGTTCGACGCCTCCCTGCGCGAGGCGATCCTGATCCGCAGCCGCCTGGAACGCGATCTGAACCCGGCGCTGGAGGCCGGCGACATCTTCCTGGTCTACCAGCCCATCCTGTCGCTGCCGGACGGACGGCTTGCCGGTTTCGAAGCCCTGGTGCGCTGGCGCCACCCCGACCTCGGCTTCGTCAGCCCGGCGCAATTCATCCCCATCGCCGAGGAGACGGGCCAGATCCTGCCGCTCGGTCGCCACGTTCTGGAACGGGCCGTGGACCAGCTCGCCGGCTGGCGCCGGCTGGCGGGAGGGGATGCCCTGACCGTCAACGTCAACCTGTCGGCGCGCCAGATGCTGGACGAGCGCCATGTCGACGACATGCTCGCCTTCCTGGCCGATGGCCGCGCCGAAGGGCTGAAGATCGAGGTGACGGAGAGCATGATCGTCACCGATCACGATCAGGCCCGTGCCATTCTGGAACGTTTCCATGCGCTGGGGGTGGCGTTGTGCATGGACGATTTCGGCACCGGCTATTCCTCGCTGTCGCAGCTCAGCCGCCTGCCCTTCGACGTGCTGAAGATCGACAAGAGCTTCATCAGCGCGCTCGGCACCGATCCCAGGCAGGAATCGCTGCTGCGCGGCATCGTCGAACTGGCCCACCGCATCGGGCTGGAGGTCGTCGCCGAAGGGATCGAGACCGAGGCGGAGCGGGAGGTCGTCACCCGGGTCGGCTGCGACTATGCCCAGGGCTATCTGTTCGCCCGGCCGCTGTCCGTAGCCGATGCCGAGGCGCTGCTGTCGGCCGCCGGCCCTATTGTGCTTCCGGCGCCATGAGAACGACGGACGGGAAATACGAACGGTAGCGTTTGGCATCGCGGGTCAGCAGCGGCAGCCCGAGCACGGCAGCATGGGCGCCGATGAAGAAATCCGGCAGCACCCCCGAGCGGGCGCCGCCTGCGGTGCGATAGCGGCGAAACGCCTTGCCGGCCAGGAACAATGCTTCGCGCGGGATCTCCTCCATGGCTATCCCGGCCTCGTCGAGCAGATCGTCGAGGTCTTCGATCCGCTCAAAGCCAACCGACAGTTCGGCATAGACCACGTCGTTGATGATCAGCGGTCCCTTGACGGCGGCACCGTCCAATTGCCGGATGGACCAGTCCGCCCATACCGGATCGTTCGTCACCAGATCGAGGAGGACATTGGTGTCGACCAGGGTCATCGGCGGTCAGTCCTCGCCGCGCGTCAACGCCATGATCTGATCGGTGCTCAGGCCCGCGGTGGCGCGGCCCCGCAGGCGTTCGAACCGGCTCTTCGCCGGAAGCGTTCGGTCCGCCGGTCTCAGAATGACGCGCCCGTCCTCCGCAATCTCGAATTCCACGGCACTGCCGGGCCCGAGGCCCAGCCGATCGCGGATGGGTTTGGGAATGGTGACTTGCCCCTTGGTGGTGAGCGTCGTGGCCATGGCCGCCTCGGTAATACCAGTGCGATGCTGAGTATTACTTAGCGCGTTCCAAGGCATTCCGCAAGTGAACCGCGCCGGGCTGCCAATACATCCCGGACGTCGTCGAAGGGGCCGAGGCGCTGCTGTCGGCCGCCGCCTCGGATTGGCGGTGGTTTAAAAATCCGGGGTTCCGATGTCGTAGGCGTGGTCAGCCACCCAGTCACGGAACAAATCCTCGGTCATCGTGCCGGCGGCAAGCGCAAGAATAATGTCTGCAGCCTCACGTTCTAAGGCATCCAGTTCGAACCCATTGAGACCGAGTACGAGGCCGAGAGTGATGAAAGCGGCACGCTTGTTGCCGTCCACGAAGGGATGATTGCGGCAGACGCTGGCGCAGACCGCGGCGGCGAGATCGAAGATGGTCAGCCGCCCGTCGCCGTAGGCCATGAGCTGGTACGGCCGTGCCAAGGAGGCCTCCAGTGCTCCCAGGTCGCGGATGCCGGGTGCTCCGCCGTGCTCTGCCAGAAGCTCGCCATGCAGGTCGAGCACGGCCTGGAGCGGCGGGTTGACGTAAGGACGGCCCTGGATGGTGGGTTCGTCCATGGGAGATTACTTGGACAGAATGTCCATGGTGCGGCGGTAGCGCGCAGCAAAGCGTCGGCCGACATCCATGGCGTGGTTGTAAGTATCGTCAGCCTTGGCGATTTCGATCCGCCCGTCGCGCACTTCCACGGCCACCTCATCGCCACGGTCGAGGCCAGCCGCCGCCAGCACCTCCCGCGGTAGCGTGAGACCCGTGGAGTTGCCGATCCTGGTGAGCTTTGTGGTGTGCATGGACGCCTCCTCACAGTCAGCGCGCATAATGTAATTACGCCCGTCATTACGTCAAGAGCATGGCTTGCCGTCACATTGGATCCGACCTACCCCCGATAGGCCTCCTGCGCCGTCATCCCCGGCATGGAGCGACATCCGATAGAGCCAAAGTCCCCACCTCGCGGACCAACCCGTCGACCAATGCCGCCGCATCACGCGGGTGGAACAGGGCGCCGGCATATTCCAGCCGCAGCACCAGCGTGTCGCGCGGAACCACCACCAGGGTCAGCGGATAGCTCATCCGACCGCGGTTGCCGACCTCACGGAAGGACAGGGTTGCACGTTCGCTCTGCCGCAGGGCGTCGTCGACCGGATAATTCTCGAAGATCATGATGCTGTCGAAGGGAGCGGAGGCCGGATCGGTCCAGCATTGAAGGGCTGGCGGCGGCGCATGCTCGTACTGTCGGGCGGCGATGTTGGCGGCCAGCAGCCCGCGAAGCCAGTCGTCTTCCCGGTTGTCTTCGTGGGTGCCGGCTTCGACCACCTCGTGGACCAGCGGCAGGACGCCCACCAGCAGGCCGGTCACGTGGTCGATCCCCGGCATCTCGACGGATCGGCCGGACATGACGGCGCCGAAGGCGACCGTGTCCTGTCCGCACAGCCGGGCCAGAAGCCGCAGCCAGCCGGCCTGGATCAGCGTGTTCAGCGTCACCTTCCGGGCGCTGGCGAAGCGCTGGAGTTGCCGCACCGCCGCCTCGTCGATGATGCGCTCCTCGGCCCCGTCGGGTCCCGGTTCGTCGGGGGGCGGCAGGATGGCGGTCAGGCGGGTGGGCGCCGGCAGGGCGGCGAGACAGGACCGCCAGTGCGCTTGCGCGGCGGCGCGATCCTGCACCCGGCTGCGCGCCTGAGTCCAGGCGACTAGGTCGCGGACCCGCGCTGCCGGCGACGGCACCGTTTCCCCGTCGTAAAGCCGCAGGATCTCGCCCAGCAGGCGTGACATGCTCCAGCCGTCGAGCAGCGCATGGTGCCAGGTCCACAGGAAGCGGTGGGTGGAAGGGCCGGTGCGCGCCAGCACGACCCGCATCAGCGGCGCCTCGGCGAAGTCGAAGCCACGGTGGTACTCGTCGTCGCACAGGTGCTGCCAGGATGCATCTGGATCGGGTTCGTCTTGCCAATCCAGAAGGGTGAAGGGCATCTCCGCGGTCTTGCGCACGACCATGACCGGCTCGTCGACGCCGTCGCGCACCAAAGCGCCGCGCAGCACGTCGTGACGGGCGATCACCGTGCGCCACACCGCCGCCAACCGATCGACGTCCAGCCCGTCGATGACCGCCCAGACCTGGACGGTGTAGGCTTGGGACTGTGGGTTGGCGAGGCCGTGATGCAGCATCGCCGCCTGCATGGGGGTCAGAGGCAGGATGTCGGCGATGGCGGGGGCGGGCACCGGCAGGGCATCGATCTGCGCCTGGCTCAGCCGGACGAGCGGGAAATCGGACGGGGTCGCCTGTCCCGCCTCGACGCCGGCGCAGTGGGCGGCCAACTCCGCCAATCTGGCCCGGACATCGTCCATCAGGCCGCCGATCATCCCATCGGGGAAGAGGGCACGGCTGGCACGGGCGTGCAGGACCAGTTCGCCGCCCATCACCTGTCCGTCGATGGAGATCATGGCGCCCAGCGGCGCATCGGGATCGGTGCCGGCGCCGCACTCCTCCGGAGCCGGGCGCCAGGGAGCGTCATCCGCGGCATCGAACCGGCCCAGATAGTTGAAGGAGATCGCCGTCGGCGTGCCGGACAGGGCGGCGCGGGCCTCCGGCGGTCCCAGATGACGCAGCAGGTTGAAGCCGATGCCGCCATCGGGCACCGCGCGCAGCGCTTCCTTGACGTGGCGGATGGCGCCGTCGCAGGAGGCGGGCAGTGCAAGACGGACGGGATAGACGCTGGTGAACCAGCCGACGGTCCGGCCGATGTCGATGTCCGGGAACAGTGCGTCGCGCCCGTGCCCTTCGACATGGACGGTCAGGGCGTCGCGTCCGAAGCGGCGGGTGGCCGCAAGGGCGACGGCGGTGAGAAGAAGGGTGTCGATGCGGGTGCGGTAGGCGGCCGACGCCTCGGTCAGCAGCCGACGGGTCGCTTTTCCGTCAAGCCGCAGGCTGTGGGTGACGGCATGGCGCCGCGTATTGAGTGAAAGCTCGCCGATGGTCGGCAGGGGCGGCGTGTCCAGCGCGGCGCGCCAATGGTCCAATTGGTCGAGGAAGTCGGGAACCGCGTCGGTCAGCCGCCGCGTCCAGAGGGTGAAGGGCGTGCCGGCGGCGGGCAGCCGGTCCAGCAAGCAGGGGCCCTGCAGGGCCGCCGCCAATTCGTCCAGCAGGATGCGCCAGGAAACGCCGTCCACCACCAGATGATGGGCGACCAGGAACAGCCGCTGCCCGCCGTCGGCCTTGCGGATCAGCAGCGCCCGCAACAGCGGCCCCTGTGCGAGGTCGAGGGCGCCTTGCAGTTCGTCGCACAGCCGCGTGACGGCGGCATCGTCCGCGGCCGTCGCCTTCTCCAGCGGGATGGCGGCCGGCCCGTCGGCATGGGTCTGCGTCCAGCCGCCATCCGGCTGCCGGGTGAAGCGCAGGCGCAAGGCGGCATGCCGGCCCGCGACCATGGCGAGCGCCGCCGCCAGCCGTTCGGGGTCCACCGGCGTCGTCGCGGCAAGCAGGACCGACTGGTTCCAGCGGTTGCGGTTGGGGATCGGCTGGTCGAAGAACCAGGACTGGATCGGCGCCAGCGGCGAGGGGCCGATAGGAGGTTCGGCGACGGCCACGGTCGGTGCCGCTTCCTCCGCCACCACGGCCAGGGCCGCGATGGTCTGGCGCTCCAGCAACTGCTTGGGAGTGATGCGCAGGCCGGCGGCGCGGGCGCGGGCGACGATCTGCAGGGCGATGATGGAATCGCCGCCGATCTCGAAGAAATTGTCGGTGACGCCGACGCTTTCGACATTCAGCGCGTCCCGCCACAGCTGGGCCAGCAGGTCCTCCACCGGCGTCGAGGGGGCGGCCTGCACGTCCGTTTCCCAACGCGGCGCCGGCAGGGCGGCGCGGTCGAGCTTGCCGGTCGGCGTGACCGGGATCGCGTCCAGCACCATCAGCCGCGCCGGCACCATATGGGCGGGCAGGCGCCCGGCCAGCGCTGTGGCCACCGCCGCCGGATCGGGGCGATGGCCCGCAGCCGGCACCAGATAGCCGACGAGCCGGGTGACGCCGCCGGTTTCCTGGGCGATCACAACCGCCTCGCGCACACCGGGTTCGGCGGCCAGATGGGCCTCGACCTCGCCCAGCTCGATGCGGAAGCCGCGCAGCTTGACCTGATGGTCACGCCGGCCGAGGAACTCGACGGTTCCATCCTCGCGCCAGCGGGCGAGGTCGCCGGTGCGGTAGAGACGGGCGCCGGCACCGCCGAACGGGTCGGGGACGAAGCGCTCGGCCGTCGCCGCCGGACGATCGAGATAGCCGCGGGCAAGCCCGCCGCCGCCGATCCACAGCTCGCCGGTGACGCCGATCGGCAGCGGGTTCAGGTCGTCGTCGAGAATGTGGGCGCTGCGGTCGCCGACCGGCCTACCGATCGGCACATAGGGGCAATCGGGAAGGCTGCTACCGTCACCCTTCCACACCAGCGGCGTCACCACCGTCTCGGTCGGGCCATAGCCGTTGATGGCATGGCGGGGCCGCAGGCTGCGGAACAGCCGCTCCAACCCGGCGCGCGGCATCGCCTCCCCGCCGAAGGAATAGAGCTGGACGGGCGGTGGTTCGCCGCCCTGCTGCTCGGCCCAGGATGCCAGTTGCTGCAGGTATTTGGGCGGGAAGCCGGCATGGGTCAGGCGATGGCGGCGGATGGCGTCATAGGTCTGCTCGGCGGTCCACAGACTGTCGTCGCGCAGCAGGATGGCGCCGCCGGCCGCCAGGGCGGTCATCCAGCGCTCGTGCGCGCCGTCGAAGGTGAAGGACAGGAAATGCAGCTCCCGGCTGTCCGGCCCCATGTCGTAGACGGCGGCGGTGGCGACGCAATGCATGGCGAGCGGGCCGTGCTCCACCGCCACGCCTTTCGGTGTCCCGGTGGAACCGGAGGTGTGAATGACATAGGCGAGGCTGCGCGGGTGGATCGCCACGTTTGGCGCGTGATCGGGTTCGTCGGCGGCGTCCTGCGGGGTGAGTGTCGTCACGCCGTCCAGCGGGGTGGCGGCGATCAGCAATGACAGGCCGGCGGCGTCGCGGATGGCGTGCTGCCGGTCGGCCGGGTGGGCGGGGTCGAGCGGCACGAAGGCGGCGCCGGACTTCAGCACCGCCAGGAAGGCGACGATCAGCTCGGGCGAGCGGGGCAGGCAGACGCCGATGCGCCGCTCCGGACCGGCGCCCAGCGCGATCAGCCGGTGGGCGAGACGGTTGGCACGGCGGTCCAGCTCGCCCCGGCTCAGCACGCCGTCGCCGAACAGGATGGCGGGGGCGTCCGGCCGTTCGGCGGCGAGGCGGGCGAGCAGGACCGGCACCGGATCGGGCGCCGTTCCGGACCAGCCAGGGTCGCGCGACCAGCAGGATACCGCGTGGATCTCCTCCTCGCTGCGCGGGTCGAGGGCGCGCAGCGGACGGTCGGGATCGGCGGCGACCTGGACCAGCAGGCGCTGCCAGCGCCGCAGGATGCGCGCCGCGGGACCGGCCGAGCCACGATGGGCAAGGCGGACGAGGATCGACCCGTCGGGCCGCCCGCTGCCCGCGAGGGCGAGGTCGAATTTGGCGGTGCGGACCGGCAGCTCCAGCGGCTCCACCTCCAGCCCATCGAGTCCGTCGAAGGTCGTTGGATCCGGGCGGTGGTCGAACATGACCTGAACCGCCGGGCTTGCGCCCTGCTCCGGCCGACCGGCTTCGAGGATGGCGTCCAGGGGAAGATCCTGGTTGTCCTGGGCGTCGGCCACCAGCCGGGCGACCTCGTGCAGCCAATCGCGGAAGGATCGGGACGGCGCGAGGCGCAGGCGCAACGGCAGGGTGTTGACGAAGCAGCCGATCGGCCGCTCCGCCTCCGGTTGCCGGCGGCCGGCGACAGGGATGCCGACGATCAGGTCGTCCTGTCCGCTCATCCGGCTCAGCAGCAGGGTATAGGCGGCCAGCAACAACACGAAGGGCGTGCAGCCTTCGCCGGCGGCCAGCCCCTTCAGCCGGTCGGAAAGCTCAGGCGAAAGGACGGCGGTCTGTTCGCCGCCTTCATTGCCGCCTTCACTGCCGTTACCACTCTCGCTGCCGGGCAGGCCCAGACGGGCCGGTGCGCCGGACAGGGTGTCACGCCAGAAGGCGGATTGGCGGTCCGCCTCGCCGGCGTCGAGCCACGCCGCCTGCCAGGCAGCGATGTCGGCATACTGGACCGGCAGGCCGGGAAGATCGGGGAGGCGGCCCTGGCGGGTCGCGCGGTAAGCTGCCGCCACGTCGGCCATCAGCAGCCCGATGCTGGCGCCATCGGCGGCGATATGGTGCAGCGTGACCACCAGCCAATGGTCGTCGGGCGCGATCCGCAGCAGGTCGGCGCGCCAGGGTTCCGCCTGTTCCAGGTCGAAGGGGGCGGCGGCAAGCCGTTCGGCGAGGCTTTGCGCGTCGGCCGGACGGTCGGACAGGTCGTACCGACCCAAACGGAACGGCCGGGGTGGCCGCGTGACCGTCCACAGCCGGCCGTCGCCGTCTTCCCGGTAGACGGTGCGCAGGATATCGTGCCGCTCGGCGACGGCGTTCAGCGCGGCCTCCAGCGTCGCCGCATCGAGGGCGCCGCGCAGCCGGAACACCCCCGGCATATGGTAGGCGGCCGATGCGGGGTCGAGCCGGTGCAGGGTCCACAGCCGGCGTTGCGCTTGGGAGGCCGGCGCCGGTGCGGACGGATCGTCGCGGCGGGGCACCGGCAGCCGGGAAAAGGCGATGCCGCGTGCCCGCAGCGCGTCGAGAAAGGCGCGACGCCGTTCCTTCGGCAGGCGGGCGAAGCCCAGCGCGATGTCGTGCAGGGTGGGGGCGAGCGTGTCGGCCATGAACCGGAACCGTCCGTATCGTAAGAGGGAAGAGCCGTCAGGCGGCGGCCCGGTCGAGCTGTCCCGGCTCGGTCTCTCCCGCGCGGAGCGCACGGGCGAGACCGGCGGGGGTCGGGTGGTCGAAGACGATGCCCGGCGGCACCTCCACGCCCAGCCGCTTGCGCAGGCGCGACACCAGCTTGATCACCAGCAGCGAATGGCCGCCGAGGTCGAACAGGTTTTCGGCCACGCCGACCCGGTCGCGTTCCAGCAGGCCGGCGAACAGCCCGGCGATCAGCGTTTCCAGCGGTGCCGCCGCCTCATCCGCCCCGGCGGTGGAGCGCGCCGTCTCCGGCAGGGCGGCCCGGTCGATCTTGCCGTTGCCGAGCCGTGGCAGGCAATCGAGCGGCAGCAGCTCCGCCGGGACCATGGCGTCGGGAAGCCGGCGCCGCAACTCCTCCCGCAAGGCGGCCAAGTCGAGGGCGGCCCCGGCGGACGGAACGGCATAGCCGACCAGCCGCCCTTCGCCCCAAATCTTCACCGCCGCCTGGGCGACGCCGGGCAGGGCGAGGATCGCGGCCTCGATCTCGGCCGGTTCGACGCGGAAGCCGCGGATCTTGACTTGATCGTCCGCGCGGCCGACCAGCTGGAGACCACCCTCCGGCAGCAGCCGGGCAAGGTCGCCGGTGCGGTACAGCCGCCCTCCGTCGCGTTCCGGATCGGCGCGGAAGGCGGGATCGTCCGGGCGGCCGAGATAGCCGCGGGCGACCTGGGCACCGCCGATGACGAGTTCGCCGACGGCGCCGATCGGCACCGGCCGTCCCGCCGGGTCGAGCAGCAGCACCCGGCTTCCCGCCAGGACGCGGTCGAGCGGCAGCCGCTCCGGCAGCGGGCTTTCCGGCGGCATTGCGTGGACCATCACGCCGACGGTGGTCTCGGTCGGGCCGTAATGGTTGAAGACGCGGCAGCGGGGGGCCGCGGCGCGGATGGCCTGCAGCAGTGGCCGGCCGGTGGACTCTCCGCCGAGAATGAGCGTGCCGGGAAGCACCGGAGCCGGCGTGTCGATCAGGGCCGCCAGATGGGACGGCACGATCTTCACGCAATCGATGGCCTCGTCGGCAATGAAGCGGGCGAAGGCGGCGCCGTCGGTCATCGTCGCCTCGTCGGCCACCACGAGGCAGCCGCCGGCGGCCAGCACCCCGAACAGCGTGGTGTTGCCGAGATCGGCGGCGACGGTCGAGGTCAGGGCGAAGCGGCGGCAGGCGCCGAGGTCGAGCGCCGCGCCGGACGCCGCCACATAGGCGGCGAGCTGCCCGTGTTCGATCACCACGCCTTTCGGCGTGCCGGTGGAACCGGAGGTGAACAGCACGTAAGCGGCATCCCGCAGGGCCACGACGGGCAACGCGGCGTCCGGCGCCGGCTGTGCCAGGAGGGCGGCCAAATTCGTGGCATCCACCACCCGGCAGGGATCGGCCGCCGCGATCACCGCAGCCCGCCGCGCCTCGGGCCAGTCCGGATCGACCGGCACATAGGCGCCGCCGGCCCGCATCACCGCATGCAGGGCGATGACCAGTTCGGCGGAGCGGGGCAGGGCCAGCACCACACGCCGCCCAGGTCCGACCCCGTCGCGGTGCAGATGGCGGGCCAGACGCCCGACCAGTTCGTCGAGTTCGCGATAGGTCCACCGGCGTGTGCTGTCCTGCAGCGCCGGGGCGTCGGGATGGCTGGCGGCGAGGTCCGACAGCAGGGCGGGGATGGACGGCGCGGCGGCGGGTTCGGGGCCGGCGAGAGCCGCATGGCAACGGCGGTCGCGCTCCGCCAGCAGCGGCAGGTCGGCGATGCGGCCGGCGCGATGGCCGGGAAGGGACGCCAGCGCGGCGAGATACTGGTCGGCCAGCGCCTCGACGGCGGCGGGCGCCATGCGGGCGGGGTCGGCGTGCAGGGTGATGCCCACCGGCAGGTCGCCGGCCATCGTCACCTCCAGGGTGAGGGCGCCGGCCGGTCGCGGCGCCGGCCGGCCGCGCGACTTCCAGCGCAGGCTCCCGACGGTGATGGCTTCCAGGGCTTCCGTCAGGGCGAAGGCCACCGCACCGGGCGACAGGACGCCGTCGAGGCGCTGTTCCTGCGCGTCGCGGTGAGCGTCCATCATCGACGCAATGCGGGCGAGCAGCCTGTCGATGGCTTCGTCGCCGGGCAGGCTCAGGGCCAGCGGCAGCGTGTCTTCGAAGGCGCCGATGCCGTCGGCGAGCATGTCGTAGTCGCGGCGCGGGTCGTTGATCCACAGGCCGCGGAACGCTTCTTCGCCGGTGATTCGCGCGATCAGCAGCCACCATGCGGCCTGCAGCACGGCATCGACCGGCTGGCGCAAGCTGCCGAGCCCGGTGGCGGTCTGCGGCGGGATGCTGCGGGTGGCGGTGCCGGCCCCCGGCATGACCGGAGCCGGGCCGGGGAGCCGCGGGTCGGTCAGGGCTTCCAGCCCCAGGCCGGACCAATAGGCGCGTCCGTGCGCCGCATCGTCCGATGCGTCCAGCTCCTCCCGCCATGCGGAGAAGCGGGCAAGGCCGATCCCGACGGCGGGCGTCCTGCCGGCATAAAGGTCGGAGATGGCGGCGGCGAGCCGGGTCAGTCCACCGCGGTCGCAGACCAGTGGTGAGACGGCCAGCGTCAGGGTGGCGCTTTCGGCCCCGTGCCGCGACAGCTGCGCGCGGAAGACCCGGCCGGCGGCAGGGTCGAGCGGCATGGCCGCCTCGGCATCGGTGTCCGTCCATGCGACGAAAGGCTTGGCGCCGACGACCTGCCGCGGGGTCCGGAAGCCCGGCACCGGCAGCAGAGCCGTGCGCAACGCGTCGAAGGTCGCGGCGGCCTCCTCCACCGCCCGGTGCATCCGGTCGGGATCGAGCGGGCCGTCCAGGTCGATGACCATCTCCAGAGGCGAACCGTCGGGGGCGCCGTTGGCGATTGCGTCGAGGATGTCGCGCTGGCGCGGCGTCAGGGCGGTCGACTCGTCCATCACAGCACCTCCATGGTCCGGCGTTCGACGATGGCGCCCATGGCCACCACGATGCGGCGCGGCCCCTCGAACGGATCGCGGGCGTGGGCGGTCAGCATGTTGTCCACCATCACCACATCGCCGCGCAGCCACTGGAAACGCACCGCACAGGCCTCATACGCTTCGCCGATCAGGGCCATGGTCTCGTCCGGGATGGCCCCGCCGTCGCCGAACAGGACGTTGCGGGGGAAACGTTCGATGCCGGCCATCTCCATCAGGTCGGCCCGCACCTCCGCTTCCAGGCAGGCGGGGTGGTGGAGCTGCATCTGGTTGAAGAAGCTGCGCTCGCCGCTCAGCGGATGGCGGATCACCGCCGGGCTGCGGGTCCGGGTCTGCGGCGTGTCTGGGTCGAGCCAGCGCAGGTCGATCCCGCCGGCGGCGCAGTGGGCTTCCACCGCCGCGCGGTCGTCGGTCTTGAAGAAATCGCGCCAATCGACGTCGAGACGCGGCGTGAAGGTGCGGACATAGAGCAGCCCGCGCGTCTCCAGCATCGTCACCAGATCGGCCGGCAGGAGCGTCAGCATCCGGCGGCAGTCGACGATGGGGGTGCAGCCGCCGACCGGCGCCACCTGCTCGGCGAAGAACCACTGCTTGCGCGGCCAGCGGTCCAGATGGCTGCTTTCGTTGTGGTAGAGGATCATCTGCCGCTCAGGATACGGCGTGGAACGGTAGGTATTGCGCCCGCCCTCCTTCTTCGGCAGGTCGCCGTAGGAACCGAACAGCCCGGTCGGCTCCATCGCCTCGGCGAAGCATTCGAAGGCTTGCGGATCGGGCAGGGCAAAGCCACGGAACAGGATGGCGCCGTGGCGCAGCAGCAGATCGTCGATCAACCCACGGTTGCCCTGCGCCCAGGCGACCGGGTCGAGGTCGGGCGTCGCCGGCTCCAGCATGATGGGAAAATCCGAGCCCGGCGTCAGGAACGAGCGGCGGATGGGATCGGCGGCTTGCAGCCGGGCCGGACGGCAGGGGGCCGCCGGCCCGCCGAGACGGGAGAGCTTGGCGCTGGCGCGCCGGGTCTGGTCCATGGGGGAGAACTCCTGACCGGCAGAAGGGGCGGGGAAGGGGGGAAGGACGGGCTGGGACGGGTCGGCGACCGCGCGTTCCAGCAGCGCGACCCAGGCGTCGTGGAACCGGCGCACGGTCGCGGGATCGAACAGGGAACTGGCGAACACCCAGTCGGCGGCCAGGGCCGGGCCGCGGGGGCCGTCGCCGTTGCCGTTGCCGCCGCCTACCGGCTCCAGGAACAGGGCCATGTCGAACTTCGACTGGCGTTCGGCGGGCGGGGCTTCGGCGATGACGAGGTCCGGCAGCTCCAGCGGCCCGCCGGGCACGTTCTGCAGCACGAAAAGGACCTGGAGCAGCGGATTGCGCCCGCGGTCGCGCGGCACCCCGACCGCCTCCACGATGCGGTCGAAGGGCAGGGCGTCATGATCGAAGGCGTCGAGTGCCGTCTGCCGGGTGCGGTCGAGCAGCGCGTCGAAGCTGACCCCCGGCTCCAGGCGGGAGCGCAGCGGCACGACATTGACGAAGAAGCCGATCAGACCCTCCAGGGCGCGATCCGGACGGCCGGCGGTGTCGGTGCCGACCAGCAGGTCGTTGGCGCCGGTTTCCCGATGCAGCATGGCATTGAAGGCGGCGAGCAGGGCCATGAAGGGCGTGGCGCCGCGGCGGCGCGCCCAATCCTCCACTCGGGTCATCAGGCCCGCATCCAGGCGCAGGCGCAGGGAGTCGCCGCGCGTGGAGGCAATGGCCGGTCGCGGCCGGTCGGTCGGCAGGGCAAGCGCGGTCGGCGCCCCGGCAAGGCCGTCGCGCCAGAATGCGATCTCGCGCGCCAGCCGCTCGCCCGACAACAGGGTGCGTTGCCAGACCGCGTAATCCGCATATTGCACCGGCAGCGGCGGCCAGTCGGGAGCCCCGCCGGCCCGTGCCGCGCGGTAAGCGGTGGCGAGGTCGCGGCACAGGACGCCGACCGACCAGCCGTCGGCGATCATGTGATGCATGGCGAACAGCAGCCGATGGGTGTCGGCGTCCATCCGCAGGAGACGGGCGCGCAGCAGCGGGCCGGTTGCGAGGTCGAAGGGGGTGCGCGCGTGCTCCTCCTCCCGCGCCCGGGCGCAGGACTCCCGCTCCTCCGGCGGCAGCCCGGACAGATCCTCCAGCGGCAGCGGTATCGACAGGGCGGGGGCGGCGACGGCGGCAGGCTCCTCGTCGCGCTCCGGATAGGCGGTGCGCAGGATCTCGTGGCGGGCGACGACGGCGTTGAGGGCCGTTTCCAGCGCCGCGACGTCGAGATCGCCGGCGAGGTCCAGCCGGGCCGCCATCAGATAGGCGGTGCCGCCGCCAGACAGCCGGTCGACCAGCCACAAGCGTTGCTGGGCAGGGGACAGCGGCATCGCCTCCCGCCGTTCCACCGGACGCAGCGGCGGGGTGTCGTCGTCTCCTGCGCCGGCCAAGGCGTCGAGCCGGGCGGCGAGGGCGCGGAGTTCCGAAGCCTCGAACACCGTGCGCAGGGGCAGGCCGGGCCAGCCGTCCCGGCGCAGCCGGGCGATCAGGCGGGCGGCGAGCAGCGAATGGCCGCCGAGGGCGAAGAAGTCGGCGTTGCGGCCGACGGCGCTTCCCGGCATCAACTCTTGCCAGAGCTGCGCGAGCCGGCGTTCGGTTTCGGTGGCCGGCGGCTCGTCCGCCGTGGCGGACGATGCGGTTTCGGCATCGGGCAGCGCCTTGCGGTCGAGCTTGCCGTTGGCGTTGCGCGGCCAAGCGATCATCCGGACCCAGCGGGTCGGCACCATGTAGGACGGCAGCGTTTCGGCGGCATGGGCGGCTAGGGTTTCAGCAAGGACTTCGGGATGGGGCTCTGCCGGTTCCCACCATGCGGTCAGATGGTCGGCGCGGACCTGGACGACCGCACGGTGGACGGCCGGATGGCGTTCCAGCGTGGCCTCGACCTCGCCGGCCTCGATGCGGAAGCCGCGCAGCTTCATCTGGAAGTCGCCGCGCCCGGCCCATTCGATGACGCCCTGAGCCGACCAGCGGCCGAGATCGCCGGTGCGGTAGAGCCGGGCGCCCGGAGCGCCGTCCGGGTCGGGGATGAAGGACAGGGCGGTCCGGCGCGGGTCGCCCAGATAGCCGCGGCCGACCCCGATGCCGCCGACGGCGATCTCGCCGACGGTTCCCATCGGGACCGCGGCGAGGTCGCCGTCTACGATGCGCAGTTCGGCACCGGCGGTCGGACGGCCGATGGGGATGGTGTTGCCGGGGGCCGGTGCCGCGTGCAGCGGATGGAAGGCGACGTCGTCGGCGCACTCGGCCGGGCCGTAGGCGTTCATCAACGGGATGGCGGGATAGGCGTCGAACCACGCTCCGGCATCGGCGGCGGACAGCGCCTCTCCCGTCGGCAGGACCCAGCGCAGCGCCGGCAGCGGCCGTGGGCGCCAGCCGGCATCGCGTGTTTCCGCCAGGGTGCGCATCAGCGACGGCACCGGCTCGAACAGGGTGACGCCCGCCTGCCCCAGACGGTCGAGCAGTGCGTCGGGATCGCGCACAACGCTGTCCGGGATGATCTCCACCACCGCACCCAGGAGGGGAGCGGTCAGGGTCTGCCAGACCGAGATGTCGAAGCAGGAGGGGGCGGTCTGGGCGATGACGTCCTGTTCCCCGAGCTGCAGCGGATCGAGTTTCGCCAGCATGTTGTTCAGCATGCCGTCGCGGGTGACCATCGCTCCTTTAGGCGTTCCGGTGGAGCCGGAGGTGAACAGCACATAGGCGCGTTGGTCGCCGCGGGGCGGCACCGTCGGCAGGCGGCCCTGCCCGGCACGGGCCAGCAGATCGGCCGTGGTGAGGGCGGGCAGGACGCAGGCAACCGCTTCGTCACGGATCAGCAGCGGATGCCCGGCCTGCTCCATCACCTGGGCCCAGCGGGCGGGCGGATGGGCGGGGTCGAGCGGCAGCCATGCCCCCCCGGCCCGCAGCACCGCCACCATCAGGCACAGCAAGTCCAGTCCACGGGGAGCGAGCAGGGCCACCAGTTCATCGGGGCGGAGGCCAGCCGCATCGAGGCCGCGGGCCAGCCGTTCCGAACGCTGCCAAAGCTCGCCATAGCTCAGGCTGGCCCCCTCGCACCGGGCGGCGATGCGGTCGGGATGGGCCTCGACGTGGGCGGCGACCCGCTCCACCCAGTCCGGTGACAGGCGGCTGGAGGCCGGGCCGGCGCTCCAGCCGCGCAAGGTTTGCGCCTCGGCCTCGCCCATCCGCGGCAGCGCCGCCAACGGGGTTCCGGCACCACGGGTCAGCGACAGCAGGGCGGCGCGGAAGCCGTCGGCGATCCGGGCGAGGGTGGCGGCGTCGATCCGGCGGCCATCGGCGTCGATGGCGACCGCAAGCCGGTCACCGGGGAATACCTCCACCGTCAAGGCGTAGTGCGTGCGCTCCACATTGTCGCGTTGGCGCAGGTCGAGCGCACCGACGCGGCGGCGCCGTCCCTCCAGCATCGGCAGATTCTGGAAGACCAGCAGCGTGTCGAACAGCGGCCCGACGCCGGCCTGGGCTTGGATGTCGGCAAGCGCGCTGTGCTCATGCTCGCGCATCGCGGCATTGTCGGCCTGGATTCCGCGGAGGTAATCGCCGAGGCGGCGCTGGCCGGGCGCCCGAACCCGCAGGGGCAGCGTGTTGATGAAGACGCCCAGCATGTGCTCCGCCCCGTCCAGTTCGGCCGGCCGGCCGGAGGAGGTGACGCCGAACAGCACGTCGTCGCGTCCTGATCGGGCGGCCAGCACGAGGCCCCAGGCACCCTGGACCAGCGTGTTCAAGGTGACGCCCAGCCCACGGGCCGTGGCGGTCAGACGGGCGGTTTCCGCCTCGTCCAGCAGGAGGGACTGGCTGAGCGGAACCACGCTTCCTGATTCGGGCGCCGGGGACAGCATCGGCAGCGGAGTGGCGCCCTCCACGCCGGCCAGGAAGGTCCGCCAGAAGCCGGCGGCGGTGCGGTCGTCCTGGCGAAGGACCCAGGCGATGTGGTCGCGGAACGGACGGCGGGCGGGCAGGGCCGGGGACTCGTCCGCCAGACGGGCGCGGTAGCGTTCCAGCACCTCGTCCACCAGCAGGATCGAACACCAGCCGTCGACCACCAGATGATGGCGGCTCCACAGCAGCCACCAGCGGCCGTCGCCGCAGCGGATCAGCGCGAGCCGCATCAGCGGAGCCCGGTCCAGCGCGAAGCCGCGCGCCCGGTCCTCCGCCAGGAGGGCGGCAAGCGCCGCCTCGCGGCCGTCGTCGGACAAGTCGCTCCAGTCGCGGCGGGCGACGGGTAGCGTGGCCGTACGCTCCACCAGTTGCAGGGGACGGTCCATCCCGTCCCAGCGGAAGGCGGTCCGCAGGATGGGGTTGGCGGCGACGGCGTCCTGCCAGGCGGCGGTGAAGGCGTCGGAATCGAAGGGGCCTTCCGCCTCGATCACCAGCTGGTTGACGTAGGCGCCGCCGGCCGGGTCGATCAGGCCGTGGAACAGCAGGCCCTGCTGCAGCGACGACAGCGGGTAGGCGTCCTCCAGTCCCGGACGTTCGGCGGGCAGCGCCGCCACCGCGTTGGCGTCGAGGCCGCAGAGGTCGAAGGGAGCGCGCTCCACCGGGGCGGGCTTGCTCGCGGCCGGCGCCTGCGGCCGTGGGGTGGCGGCAGTGATGGCGGAGGCAATGGCGCCAATGGTGCGCTTCTGGAAGAACAGCTTAGGCTTCAGGGCAAGACCCTTCGGCCGCGCCTTGGCGATGACCTGAAGCGCCAGGATCGAATCGCCGCCGATGGTGAAGAAATCCTCATCGACCCCGACCGACGGGCGTCCCAGCACCTCCGCCCAGATGTCGGCGAGCGTCTGCTCGGCATCCGTCAGGGGCCGGCCGGCCGAGGGGGCAGGCGGGGCGGCCGCTTCGTCGTCCGGCAGTGACTTGCGGTCGATCTTGCCGTTCGGCAGCCGGGGCAGCGCGGGCAGGGCATACAGTGCCGATGGCACCATCGCGTCCGGCAGGGTGGCGGCCATGGCGGTTCGCAGGGCGTCGGCGTCGAGCGTCACCGGGGCGACGAATGCCGTCAGCCGCAAGCCGGACCCGCCGCCGGCGGTCACCGGACGGGCGAGGACGGCCGCCTCAACCACCCCGGGCTGGCGGCGCAGCCAGGATTCGACCTCGCCCAGTTCGACGCGGAAGCCCCGGATCTTCACCTGATCGTCGGCGCGGCCAAGGAATTCCAGGAGGCCGGCGGGGGTGAGGCGCACGCGGTCGCCGGTGCGGTACAGCCGGCCACCGCTGTGCCACGGATCGGGCACGAAGCGCTCGGCGGTCAGGGCCGGCCGGCCGAGATAGCCGGCGGCGACACCGCAGCCGCCGATGGCGAGTTCGCCGACCACGCCAAGCGGCACCGGGTCGCCGTGGCGGTCGAGCACCGCCGCATGTACGCCGGCCAGCGGGGCGCCGATGGGAACCGGAATGCTCGGGTCTTGAGGGGCGGCGGCGGTCAGGCAGCCGACGGTGGTCTCGGTCGGTCCGTAATGGTTCAGCACCCGGCAGCCGGGGGCGAGCGCCCGGAGCCGGGCGACGAAGCCGCCCTCCAGCGCCTCGCCGCCGAGGACGAGGCAGCGGCGCGGCAGCAGCCGGGCCGGATCGGCCACCGCCATCAGCGCGGCGAGATGCGAGGGCACGATCTTCAACGCGTCGACCGGCCGGCCGGCGAAATGGCGGGCCAGCGCGTCGGGGTCGTCGGCCAGCGCCGGCGGGATTACCCGCAGGGTGCGCCCGCCGAGCAGTGCCCCGAACCAAGCGGTGTAGCCGAGGTCAGCGGTCACCGACGCCAGCGTGGCAAGGGTGGCGTCCTCCGGCAAATCCATCGCCGCAAGCACGCCTTGCGCATACCGGGCGAGGTTGCCCTGGGTGACCGCCACCCCCTTGGGCGTGCCGGTCGAGCCGGAGGTATAGATCAGGTAGGCCGGCAAGTCGGGGCTGGCCGGGATGGCGGCGGGTGCGGATTCATCCGACCGGCCGTCGAACTCCAGCCACGCCGCCCCGCCAAGCCAGCCGGGTGCCGCGCGGTGGCCGATGACGGCGCGTGCGCCGCTGTCCGTCGCCAGGAAGGCGAGGCGCGCGTCGGGCAGCGCCGGATCCAGGCAGAGATAGGCCGCCCCCGCCTTCCAGGCCGCGATCATGCCGACGGCCAGCGCCGCGCCGCGCGGCAGCCACAGTCCGACGCGGTCGCCCGGCCGCACACCGGCGGCAGCCAGCCGCCGCGCCAGCCGGCCGGCCGCGGCGTCGAGGTCGGCGTAGGTCAGGGTCCGGTCGCCGTCCTCCACGGCCGCGCGGCCGGGATGACGGGCGACGGCGGCCTCGAACAGCGCAAGGGCGGGGGTCGGCGTGCCGGCGGCGGGTCCCCGGCGCTGCGAACGGTCGGCATCGTCCGCGGTCGCCTCCAGCATGGCGATTGGAGCATCGGGATCGGTGATCGCGCGGTCGAGCAGGGCAAGGAAGCCGCGCCGCATACGGGCCGAGGTCTCCGGTGCGAACACCGCCGGGTCGGCGCGCCATTGGCCGGTCAGCCGCTCGCCGTCGTCGACCCAGCGCAGGTTCAGCTCGTTGGCGGCGCCGCGCTGCTGGGCGAACAGCTCCCGCCGGACGGCGCGGTTGATGGCGGCGCGCTCGCCCACCGGGACGTAGGTGGTCATGTGGCGGAACAGCGGCCCGTTGCCGCCAGCCAGCGCGGTGATGCGGGCGAGCGGCAGGCGGCGGTGACGCAGCAGCGCCATCAGCGTCCGTTGTGCGGTGCGCGCGAGGTCGGAGACGGTGGGGTTGCCGGACAGGTCGGCGGGCCAGGGCAGGGCATTCAAGGTGTAGCCGATCATCGCGCGGTCGGCGGCGCCCTGCCGTCCGGACACCGGCGTTCCGACCATGAAGCGGTCCTGGCCGCTCCAGCGATGCAGGAAAATCTGGAAGACCGCGGTCAGCAGCGGGAAGACGCCGACGCCGGCCCGGTCGGCCGCCGCGCGCAGGCGCGCCGTCATGGCGGCATCGAGCCGAAGGTCGGTCTCATTCGGCGGGCCCGGTCGGTCGATGCGGTCGGCCGGAAGTTCCGGCAGCGATGCCGCGTCCGTCACGAGCTTGCGCCAGAAGGCCTCCAGCCGCGCGGACTCGGGTCCCGATTGCAGCACTCGCTGCCGTTCCAGCCAGTCGAAGTAGCGGGTGCCGGTCGCTGAACCCGCGACCGGCGGTTCCTCGTAAGCGGTGAAGGCCTGTTCGCAGAAGATCTCGAAGGACATGTAATCGCCGGCGATGTGGTGCAGGACGACCAGCAGGTGCACCAGCCCGCCCGGCTCGGCCAGCAGCCGCACGCGGCAGGCGACGGCGCGGTCGAGCGGCAACGGCAGGTCGGCCTCGTGCTCGAGCCAGCGCAGGCGGTCGGTATCGGTCATCGCCACGGTGGTGTGGACGGCGACATCGGCAGTGAATCCGGGCCGCCGTTCCATGACGAGGCGGCCATCGGCATCCTCGCGGTAGTGGCAGGACAGCGCCTCGTGCCCGGCGATGACCTGGGCGAAGGCGGCGGCCAGCCGTTGCGGGTCGATGCCGGGCGCAAGCTCCACCGCATAGGTCATGTTGTAGGCCGGATCCTCCGGTGCCAGACGCCAGGCGGTCCACAGGGCGCGCTGTTCCTCGCCGGCCGGAATGGCAGCGGACGTTGGGGCGGGTGCGGTCGTGATGCTGTCCATGGCCGGATCCTCAGGCGGCGGGAAGGTCGGGGGAGCGCACCGGGTCGGCCATGGCGACCACGACCTTGCGCTTGCCGGTGAAGGGCTCCCGCCCATGGGCCGCCAGCATGTTGTCGAGCATCATCACGTCCCCTTCCTGCCAGGGGAAACTGCGGGTGCAGTCGTCCAGGACGGCGCGGATATGGTCCAGCGCCTCGTCCTCGATCGGCGTGCCGTCGCCGTAGAAGACATGGCGTGGAAGCTCGGACTCGTCCTCCACCACCGCCAGCAGGCTGTCGCGCACCGCGGGTGGCAGGTTGGAGACGTGGAACAGGTGGGCCTGATTGAACCAGACCTCATCGCCGGTCACGGGATGGCGGGCCACCGCCTGGCAGATCTGGCGGGTGCGCAGTTCGCCGTCCTCGGTCC
The DNA here is from genome assembly GCF_008364795.1 of Azospirillum oryzae. Lineage (GTDB taxonomy): Bacteria > Pseudomonadota > Alphaproteobacteria > Azospirillales > Azospirillaceae > Azospirillum > Azospirillum oryzae. The sequence goes on from NZ_VTTM01000006.1 coordinate 96,628, forward strand.
ATTCCCAGGCGATGGCGTTGGCGCGGCAGAAGCGCTCGACCTCCGCCGGATCGTCGGTGTTGAAGGCGCGCTGCCAGGGAAGGTCGAGCCCGTTCCCGTAATTGCGCACATACATCAGGCGCTTGGCGGCGAAGCGGGCGCGGATCGCAGGATCGATGCGCCGGGCGACCAGCCGGCTGTCGGCGATCGGCGTCGCCCCGCCGGTGGTGGCGGCGGTCACGCAGTGGAACCAGATCGTCTGCGGCCACTGCAGGGTATAGGCCTGCTCGTTGTGCAGCGGGATCGACTGGTGGGCCGGATATTCGGTGGAGGTGTAGACGCCCTTGTCCACCGCGGAGCGCGGGGTGGAGCCGAAATCATAGTCGAGCAGCGGCCGGCCGAAGCTCTCGGCAAAGGCGCGGAAGGGGGCGTCGCCATGCAGCCCGAAGCCGCGGAACAGCAATCCGCCGGCAATCGGCAGCCGACCGCGCACCACCGCGTGGATGTCCGGCAGCAATTTCCGCCATCCACCGTCGTCCAGCGCGCCGTCCTTCGGCGTCACCAGCAGCGGCAGGTCGGCGCCGGGAAGCAGCGGCTGCACGGCCAGCGTTTCGGGGCTTGCGGCCGGGCTCGGATCGAAAATGCGCTGGTCCATGGGGTGATCGGTCCGTCCAATTGCGGGCAGGTCGACAGAAACGTCTTTACTGCGAGTGAGAATCGTTCTCATAGTGGGACAGAGCGTTGCTCCTGCCGGCAGGTGGGGCAGCAATCGCAGCTGGTTTTGAGCCGTGCGTGGAACGGCTTCGGCGCAGGGATCGGATAAACAACACATATCCTGCGGGTAATCCCGCCGGACCCTGCAGCCGGGACGAACGTTAGCGCACTGCAAATCGACTTGCAAACGAGAATCATTCGCATTATGCAAGAAGATATGACGCGATCTTCCGAACGCGCATTCCCCGAACACGATCATCTCTTCCGCGTCCTGACCTGAAGGAGCTTCGGCATGAGCTGGGACAGCCCGGACACGCGATTCCACGTCGTGGTGAATGACGAGGAGCAGTACTCGATCTGGCCCGACCACAAGCCGGTTCCGGCCGGATGGCGCACGGTCGGCGTCAGCGGGCCCAAGGAGGACTGCCTCGCCCACATCGAGCGGGTGTGGACCGACATGCGTCCGCTCAGCCTGCGCCGCGCCCTGGGCGATGCGGCCTGACCGGCCGTGCCCGATCCCGTTTTCCCGACGAGGGAGATGTGCCCATGACCGCAACCATCACGGTGCCAACCATCGCAGCGCCATTGGGCCTGGACGGTTTCCGTTCCCAGCCGGCTATCCGCCTCGGTGACGATCCGATGCTTCGCCGACAGGAGGCGCGCGAATCGAACGCGCGCTCCTATCCGCGGCGCATTCCGCTGGTGCTGACCGAAGGCCGTGGCATCTATCTGCGCGACAGTGCGGGTCAGCTGTTCATCGATTGCCTCGCCGGTGCCGGAACGCTGGCTTTGGGGCACAACCACCCGGACGTCGTAGCGGCGCTCCGCGCGACGCTGGACAGCGGGTTGCCGTTGCACACGCTGGATCTGACCACCCCGGTCAAGGACCGGTTCGTCGAGGATCTGTTCGCGGCCCTGCCGCCGGCCTTCGCCCGCGATGCCCGGATCCAGTTCTGCGGCCCCACCGGCGCGGACGGGATCGAGGCGGCGATGAAGTTGGCCCGCACCGCCACCGGGCGGCGCACCATCGTCGGCTTCTCCGGCGGCTATCATGGCATGACCCATGGCACGCTGGCGATCATGGGCAATCTGGGGCCGAAGCGGCCGTTGGGCGGCGGCACCGGCGACGCCCACATGCTGCCCTATCCCTACGACTACCGCTGCCCCTTCGGGCTTGGCGGCGAGGCCGGGGTGGATGCCGGCCTGTCGATGATCGAGCAGCTGCTGAGCGATCCGGAATCGGGCGTCGTGACGCCCGCGGCCGTGGTGGTGGAGGTGGTGCAGGGCGAAGGCGGCGTGGTGCCGGCGCCGGTGCGCTGGCTGCATGGGCTGCGGCGGCTGACCCGTGCCCATGGCGTCCCGCTGGTCATCGACGAGGTGCAGACCGGGCTGGGCCGCACCGGCCGGCTGTTCGCCTTCGAGCATGCCGGGATCGAGCCCGACATCCTGGTGCTGTCCAAGGCGATCGGCGGCAGCCTGCCGTTGTCGGTGGTGGTCTACAACGCCGGCCTCGACTGCTGGGCGCCGGGTGCCCACGCCGGGACCTTCCGCGGCAACCAGCTGGCGATGGCGGCGGGGTCGGCGACCCTGCACCGGATCCGCGCCGACCGCCTGGACGAGCATGCCGCCGCCATGGGCGCGCGGCTGACCGGCCACCTGCGGGCGATCCAGGCCGACCATCCCTGCCTGGGCGACGTGCGGGGACCGGGCCTGATGATCGGCGTCGAGATCGTGGACGAGCGCCGGCCGCCCCTGCGGCTGGGCGCCCGGCCGGCCGACGGCGAGCTTGCCCGGTCGCTTCAGCGCCGTTGCCTGGAACAGGGCCTGATCCTGGAGCTGGGCGGGCGCCATGGCGCGGTGGTGCGGTTCCTGCCGCCGCTGGTCGTCAGCGCCGCCGAGATCGACGAAATCGCCGACCGCTTCCGGACCGCCCTGCGGGCCGCATTGGCCGACCGGGCGGCGGGCGCGGCCTCCACCAGCCTCGCGGCGGAATAGGCGGGCCAATAGATGCAAGTAGCTATTAATCGCACGGATTGGTTGGCACCGCTGTCGCTTGCACAGGAGCGCTTGTGGCTGCTCCACCGCCTGAACCCGACAGACGCCGCCTACAACCTGACTCGCGCCTTCCGTCTGGACGGGGCGCTGGACACGGCGGCCCTGGAGCGGGCGCTGGGGGCGCTGGCCTGGAGGCACGCCATCCTGCGGACGTGGTTCGAGGAGCGGGACGGGACGCCGCAGCAGGTCGTGCTGTCCCACCCGTCCCTGCGCTTGACGCGGGAAGACGTCCAGCCCGACGAGGCGGCGCTGGCGGCGCGCATCCGCGAGGAGACGCAGCGGCCATTCGACCTGTCCGCCGGCCCGCCGATCCGTGCGACGCTGCTGCCGCTGGCCGGCGGAGGGGCGGTGCTGCTGCTGGCGATGCACCATATCCTGTCGGACGGTCCGTCCAACCCGATCCTGGCGCGCGACCTGATGACCGCCTATGTCGCCGCCCTGGCCGATCCGGGGGTCGACCCGGCGGTTCTGCTGCCTCCGCTGGCCCTGCAATATGCCGATCACGCGCGGGCACAGCGCGGCCAGGCGGCGCAGGCGCGCATCGAACGGGCGGTCGAGCGGGCCGTCGAGCGGCTCGGCACCGGTATCCCGGTCCTGGAACTGCCCACCGACCGGCCGCGCCCGAGCGTTCGCGGCGGCGCCGGGGCGCGGGTCGAGTTCGCCCTGGCGGATGAGACGGTTTCCGCGTTGCGCGGTCTGGCGCGGGCGGAAGCCTGCACCCCCTTTATCCCGCTGCTGGCGGCGTGGCAGGTCCTGCTCGGCCGCTGGTCCGGGCAGGATGATTTCGCCGTCGGCGTGCCGGACGCCGGACGGAACGACGAGGATCTGGAACCGCTGGTCGGATTCTTCGTCGAGACCCAGGTATTCCGGGCCCGCCTGACCCCCGGCCTGACCGGCCGCGCCCTCTGCCGGCGGCTGCGTACGGAGGCGCTGGCGGCGCTGAGCGACGGCGCCGCCCCCATCGAGCGCCTGCTGGAGCGGCTCGATCCGGTGCGGGACGGCAGCCGGACTCCGCTGTTCCAGACCCTGCTGAACCTGCGGATGGATGCCCCTGCTGCCTTGCGGCTGCCGGGGCTGACCGTGACTGCGCTCCCGGTGCCGGAGACCACGGCAAAGCTGGATCTGGCACTCGACGTTGCGGTGGGGGAGGCGGGGGCGGTCTGCGCGATCGACTATGCCACCGACCTGTTCGATGCCGCGACGGCAGCGCGTCTGGCTGACGGCTTCCGCGCCCTGCTGGCCGGAATGCTGGCCGATCCGGAGGCTGAACTGGCCGACCTGCCGCTGATGACGCCGGCGGCGCGGGCGGAGGAGCTGACGCGCTGGAACGACACCGCCCTGGCGCTGGATCCGGCGGAAGACCTCGTGGCGATGGTGGAACGCGCCGCCGCCAACCTGCCGGACTGCGTCGCCCTGGTCTGCGGCGAAACCGCGCTGACCTACCGCGCGCTGAACGAACGGGCCAACCGCCTCGCCCGCTGGCTCGCCGCCCGCGGGGTCGGTGCCGACAGTCTGGTGGCGGTGGCGCTGCCGCGCGGGGTCGATCTGCCGGTCGCGCTGCTGGCGATCCAGAAGGCGGGCGGCGCCTATCTGCCGCTCGACCCCGACCAGCCGGCGGCGCGCAATGCCCACATCCTGGCCCATGCCCGGCCGGTGCTGGTGATCGACGCGCCGCTGGCGGAGTTCGCCGCCGGATACGAGGAATTGGCGGACGGGAATCTCGGCCGCCCGGTGCATCCGCGCCAGCTCGCCTACACGCTCTACACCTCGGGTTCGACCGGCGTGCCGAAGGGCGTGCAGATCGACCGGCAAGCCTTCGCCAGCTTCCTCTACGCCATGCAGGCGCAGATCGGCCTCGTCGCCGACGACCGGCTGCTGGCGGTGACGACGCTGGGCTTCGACATCGCCGGGCTGGAGCTGTTCCTGCCGCTGGTCGCCGGTGCCCGCGTGATCCTCGCCACCCGTGAGCAGGCCCAGGATCCGCAAGCGCTCGCCGGGCTGATCGAACGCCAGGGCATCACCGTCCTGCAGGCGACGCCGGCGACCTGGCGCATGCTGCTGGACGCCACCGAACAGTCGTGGCCGGGCTTGCGCGCGGTGTGCGGCGGCGAGGCGCTGGGCGTCGAACTGGCCCGTCGCCTGCTGGAGCGCGGCGTGCGGCTGCTGAACGTCTACGGCCCGACCGAAACAACTGTCTGGTCCGCCGCTTGGCCGGTGGAGCGGGCCGGGGATGGCGACGGCACGGTTCCCATCGGCCATGCCGTCGCCAACAACCGCCTTCACATCCTGGACGACCGGCTGGAACCGGTACCAAGCGGCGTTGCCGGCGATCTGTGGATCGGCGGGCTGGGGTTGGCGCGCGGCTATGGTGGACAACCGGCCCTGACCGCGGCCTGCTTCCTGCCGAACCCGTTCCCCGAGGACGGCGCACTCGGCGCCGGTTCCGGCAGCCGCCTCTACCGCACCGGCGACCGCGCCCGGCGGCGCACCGACGGGGCCATCGAATTCCTGGGCCGCCGCGACCATCAGATGAAGATCCGCGGCTTCCGCATCGAGGCGGCGGAGGTGGAGGCGGCGCTCGACAGCCATCCGCAGGTGCGCCACTCCGTTGTCGCCGCCCATATGCCGACCGCCGGCGATGCGCTGCTCTGCGCCTATCTGGTGACGGACGACGGTACGGAGCCGCCGGACCTGCATGCCCATCTCGCCGCCCGCCTGCCGGCCTACATGCTGCCGTCGGTTCGCGTGGTGCTGGACCGGCTGCCGCTGAACGCCAACGGCAAGATCGACCGCAAGGCGCTGCCGCCGCCCGACGCGCCGGCCGCGTCCGACGGGTTCGAGCCGCCGGCCACCGACACCGAGGCACGGCTGGCCGCGCTGTGGGAGGAGGTGCTGGAACGGCCGGGGCTCGGCGTCGCCGACGACTTCTTCCGGCTGGGCGGGCATTCGCTGCGGCTGGTCCGGCTGCAGACGCGCATCCGCGCTGCCTTCGGGCTCGACCTGCCGCTGGCCGAGCTTTTCCGCGCCCCGACCGTCCGCGCCATGGCTGGCGTGATCGATTCCCGCGGCAGCCGGGACGAGGCGGACGACCTCGCCTTCATGGCCGGCCTGCTGGCCGGCGAAGGGACGGCCGAACCGGGCGGTGCGCCATGAGCCTGCTGCTCTCCCTCCTGCACCGCTTCCGCTGGCGCATGCCGCTGGCGCTGGGTCTCGGCGCCGCCGGGGCGTTGGCCGGTCTGTGGGTGATCGCGCTGGTCAACCGGCTGATTGCCGGCAGTGCGGAGCCCGACGCGCTGACCTTCGCGCTGATCGCCGTGCTGCTGGCGGCGGTGTTCGGCTTCGGTTTCGGCGCGCAGGCGATCCTGACGGCGCTCGGCCACCGGGTGGTGTGCGAGATGCGCACGGCGACGGTGAAGCGGCTGCTCGACACCGATGTGGAAAGGCTGGAGACCATCGGCGCCCCGGCGCTCTACGCCACCCTCACCAAGGACATCGCCACGGTCGGCCAGGCATTCAACCGGCTGCCCTTCGTCTTCTGCAACGGCGTGCTGGTGCTGGGCGGCTTTCTCTATCTCGCCTGGCTGTCCTGGCAACTCTTCCTGCTCAGCGCCGCGGTGATCGGGCTGGGAGTGGGGGTGGCCTACGGCTGGGTGTCGGCGATGCGCCGGCTGATGGTCGAGGTGCGCGAAACCGACGACCGCCTGCTGGCCGGCTATCGCGGCGCGATCGAAGGCCGCAACGAGCTGGCGCTGAACACGGTGCGCAAGCGCGTGTTCCACCGCCACGACGTGGCGGCGGCGGCGGAGCATGCCCGCGACACCGAGATCCGCGCCGACCGTTATTGGGTGCTGAGCCTGAGCTGGACCGCCCTTGTCATCCTCGGCCTGATCGCCGGCATCTTCGCCGCCGGCGAGGCGCTGGATCTGCCGCGACCGCACACCGCCGGCTTCGTGCTGGTGCTGATGTTCCTGCGGATGCCGTTGAACGATCTGGTCGGCACGCTGCCCATCCTGCTGTCCGGCAAGGTGGCGCTGGCGAAGGTCGAGGCGCTGCGCCTGGAAGCGCACCGCCCGGCCTTCGACCGCCCGGAGCCGGCCTGCGCGGCGCTTCCCGTCAAGGGGCCGCTGCTCAGCCTGTCCGGCGTCGTCTACGACCATCCCGCCCAGGGCGACGAGCCCGGCTTCCACCTCGGCCCCGTCGAACTGACGGTCGAGGCGGGGGAGACTCTGTTCATCGTCGGCGGCAACGGCGGCGGCAAGTCGACGCTGCTGACCCTGCTGGCCGGCCTGCGCCGGCCGGCCGCCGGCACCATCCGGCTGGGCGGGCTGGAGGTGACCGAGGAGCGTCGCGGCTGGCATCGCGAACAGATCAGCGCCGTCTTCTCCACCCCCCACCTGTTCGACCGGCTGGTCGGTCCCGACGGCCGGCTGGACGAGGAGCTTGCCCAGGCGTTCCTGCGCCGGCTGCGGATGGACCGCAAGGTGGCGCTGGCCGGCGACCGCCTCTCCGACATCCGGCTGTCGCAGGGACAGCGCAAGCGCATCGCCCTGCTGGCCGCGGTGGTGGAGGAACGGCCGATCCTGCTGCTCGACGAATGGGCGGCCGACCAGGACCCGCTGTTCCGCCGCTTCTTCTACGAGGAGCTGCTGCCGGAACTCAAACGCGGCGGCCGCACCATCATCGCCGTCAGTCACGACGACCGCTTCTTCCATCTCGCCGACCGGGTGCTGCGCTGCGATGCCGGGGTGCTGTCGCCCTGGAGCGAGGTGCCGGTCCAGCCGGCGCATGCGGCGCAATGACCGCCGGGCGGCTTTCGGCCGAACCCCCATCCCTTTCCCAAACGCCTGTCGCCGCGCGTCGCGCGGCCGGACATGAGGAGGCGCCTTCGATGACCGCCGATTCCGACACCCTGACCGCGTCCGGCGGTGTTCCGGTGCCCTGCCGCGCGCTCGGCCGCTCGCTCCGCACCCTGTGGGACGGAGCCGACCTGACCGTCCGGCTGGACGGCGAGGTCCGGCAGCGCTGGCGGCTGTCCGGCGGTGCCGGGGCGGCCGACCTGACCCTGATGGAGGATGCGGTGCCGGCGGCGGACGGCGACGACCTCCGCCGTCTGGCGGCATTCGCCGCGCTCGACGCGGCCTTCATCCGCGCCCACGACCCCGCGACCCTGCGGCTGACCGCCCCCGACCGCCTCGCCGAGGCGCTGCGCCTGGACGGCGTCGTGGTGGAGGATGCCGGCGGCACCCAACTGGCGACAGCCGGGACCCTGTACCAGCGGCCCGACCTGTGGCTACTGGGGCCGGGTTCCGGCGGATATCCCCAGGCGCACATCGTCTCGGACGGCCGCTACCACCCGCGCCGGCCGCCCAAGCCGCAGGGCATGCTCTACGCCCGCCACATTCCCTGGCTGGAGCAGACGCTGTCCTTCCGGGTCGCCGACATCGGCATGGATCTGGAGCGTTTCCATCGCTGGCAGAACGACCCGCGCGTCGCCTTCTTCTGGCAGGAGGAGGGCGATCTGGCCAAGCACCGCGCCTATCTGGAGGCGCAGCTCGCCGATCCCCACACCATGCCGCTGATCGCCAGCCTGGACGGTGCGCCCTTCGGCTATTTCGAAGTCTATTGGGCCAAGGAGAACCGGATCGGCGCCTTCTACGACGCGCAGGATTACGACCGCGGCTGGCATGTGCTGATCGGCGAGGAGCATGTGCGCGGGCGGGCCTATGTCAGCGCGTGGCTGCCGTCACTGGTGCATTTCATGTTCCTGGACGACGCGCGCACCCAGCGCATCGTCGGCGAACCGCGGGCGGATCATCACCAGCAGATCCGCAACCTCGACCGCTCCGGCTTCGCCAAGGTCAAGGAGTTCGACTTCCCGCACAAGCGGGCGATGCTGGTCATGCTGCTGCGCGAGCGCTATTTCGCCGACCGCCTGTGGGTGCCTTGCGCCGACCCGGCCACGACGAAGCAGGGGGGCTGAGCGATGCATGGCATCCCTTCCCTCATCGGTGACGGCGGACGCGTCCAGGACCTCGTCGGCATCGGCTTCGGGCCCTCGAACCTTGCCCTGGCGGTGGCGTTGCGCGAGGCGGGGGCCGGTCTGGCCTGCCGCTTCCTGGAAAAGCGCGAAACCTTCGTCTGGCACGGCAACATGCTGCTGGACGGCAGCCGGATGCAGATCTCGTTCCTGAAGGATCTGGTCTCGCTGCGCGACCCGACCAGCCGCTACAGCTTCCTCAGCTATCTGCACGGCCAAGGCCGGCTGCAGGACTTCATCAACCTGCGGACCTTCTATCCCAGCCGGCGCGAGTTCAACGACTATCTCGCCTGGGTCGCCGCCGACTTCGACGATCTATGCGACTACGGGCTGGAAGCGACGGCCATCGAGCCGGCGCGGGTGGGGGAGGCGGTGCCGCATGTCCGCGTCCATGCCCGTGACCGGGCCGGCCGCGAACGGAGCTGGCTTGCCCGCAACGTGGTGATCGGGGCCGGGGCGACGCCGCGGATCCCCGACGCCTTCGACGGCCTCGTGCGCCGGGGTGGCGGGACAGGTCCGCTGGTGGTCCATTCCAACGATTATCTGGCCGTGGCCGAGGAGCTGGCACGGGCCGGCCGGGTCGCGGTGGTCGGGCTGGGGCAGAGCGCCGCCGAGATTTTCCTCGACCTGCATGGACGCGGCGTCGCGGTGGACATCATCGGGCGCGGACCGGCGATGCGGCCGGCCGACAGCAGCCCCTTCGCCAATCAGGTCTTCGACGCCGGCTACACCAATTACCTTTACGGCCTTCCCCCGGCCGAACGTGCCGACCTGCTGCGCGCCTTCCACAACACCAATTATGCCGTCGTCGACCCCGATCTCATCGATGCCGTCTACGGCATCTTCTATCAGCAGAAGGTCGAGGGGACGGCGCGCCACGCGATGCTGACCCGGCACGAGGTGGTGGCGGCCCGTAGCGGCAGTAACGGCGGCGATCGCGGCGGCCCGGTGCTCGACCTCGCCAGCCTGGACGGCGGCGGGCGTCACGAGCGGCGCTATGGCGCCGTGGTGCTGGCCACCGGCTATCGCCGCCGCATCCACGAGGAGTTGCTGCAGCCGATGGAGCGCTGGCTGGCCGGCGGGGAGGTCGGGCGCGACTACCGCCTGCCGACCGTCCCCGGCTGCACCGTCGGCCTGTATCTGCAGGGATGCTGCGAGGCGACGCACGGCCTCAGCGACACCCTGCTCTCGATCCTGCCGATCCGCGCGCAGGAAATCGCCGCGGCCCTGACGGCGGACGCCGACCGGGGCCGGGGCCAACAAATCCGCAAAACGACATCAGCACAGTGACGAATGGGGGACTTTAAGAATGAAGACCATCGGGCAGCCCGGACGCCGTTGGGGAAATGACAGGGGGCGCGTCCGCCTGCTGGGGTCGGTCGCGGCGGCAGCCCTGCTGCTGCCGGCCGTCGCACTGGCCCAGAATGCGGTCCAGAATGGGGCGCAAAACACCGGCAATGCCTCGTCCGAGACGATGACGCTGCCGACGATCGACGTCAGCGCCGACCGCCAGCGCGACGCCAACCCGCCGACCACCGTCGGCTCCAAGCTGCCGTCGGCGCCGCGCGAGGTGCCGCAGACCGTCACCACGGTGCCGCGCGAGCGCATCGAGGAACAGAAGCTCATCACGCTGGAAGACGCCATGCGGCAGACGCCCGGCGTCACGGTGGAGCCGATCGACGGCAACCGCCTGAACTTCTATTCGCGCGGCTTCGAGATCACCAACCTGCAGTACGACGGCGTGCCGACGACGCTGGACGACCGCATCTTCGCATCGCCCGATCTGGCGATGTACGAGAGGGTCGAGGTGCTGAAGGGTCCGGCCGGCCTGCTGAACGGCATGGGCGGACCGGGCGGTGCGGTCAATCTGGTCCGCAAGACTCCGAAGAAGACGCTGGAAGGCTATGGCGAGCTGACCGCCGGCTCCTATGCCAACTATCGCGGCGAAGGGGACATCACCGGTCCGCTGAACGAGTCCGGCAGCCTGCGCGGGCGCTTCGTCGGCGCCTATCAGGACCGCAACGCCTTCCAGGACTGGACGGAGCAGCGCCGCGGCCTCGCCTATGGCAGCATCGCCGCCGACCTGACGCCGGACACCACCCTGACGGCAGGCGCCTGGTACCAGCGCATGAGCTACCAGGGCGCCTGGAACCTGCCGGCCTATGCGTCGGTGGTGGGCGGGCGGCCGCAGCTGCGCCTGCTCGACGTCGACCGCTCGACCTCGCTGGGCGAGAAGTGGAACGAGGACGTCTTCACCACCAAGGGCGGCTTCGCCGACCTGGAGCACCGGTTCGACAATGGCTGGGCGGTGAAGCTGGCCACCCATTACATCGACAACGAGATGGACCGGAAGATGGCGTATGCCTACGCGCCGGTCACGCCGGGAGTGAACCGGACGACACTGTTCGCCCAGAAGGTCCGCTACGACCAGGAGCAAATGGGGGCCGACCTGTCGACCACCGGCAATTTCGGGCTGTTCGGCCTGACCCACGAGGTGGCCGTCGGCGCGAATTACGAGCGGACGACCTTCCGCCACCGCGCGGCCAATCCGGTCGGCAGCTGGTCGGTGACGCAGAACATCTTCTCGCCCGACGCCTCGGCGGCCGAGCCGGCCTGGCGGGACTGGCAGAAGGACACCAAGACCACCACCGACAGCTGGGGCACCTACGGCGTCCTGCGCCTGAAGCTGGCCGAGCCGCTGAAGCTGATCGTCGGCGGGCGGATGAACTGGTGGCAGACCAAGGTCGATGCCGATGCGCTGGCCGGGACCGCGGAAAGCAGCGCGTCCGTCCGCGGCAAGGTCACGCCCTATGCCGGCCTCGTCTACGACGTCAACTCCACCTACGCCCTCTACACCAGCATCTCCCAGGTGTACGAGCCGCAATCCTACGTCGATGCGTCCGGCAAGGTGCTGGAACCGTTGAAGGGGCGGCAGTATGAGGCCGGCATCAAGGCCGATTACTTCGGGGGCCGCCTGCACGCAACCGCCTCCGTCTTCCACATTGAGGAGGAGAACCGGCCGCAGTCCGACCCGCGCTTCCCCAACCAGTCCATCTACGTCTCCGGCGGCAAGGCGCAGAGCCGCGGCTTCGAACTGGATGTCTCAGGCGAGATCCTGCCGGGCTGGGACGTCTATGCCGGCTACACCTTCACCCGTGCCAAGAGCCTGGACAGCAGCGCCAACGCGGCGAGCGCCTTCACCGCCATCGCGCCGATGCATCAGGTGAAGCTGTGGACCAACTACCGCCTGCCCGAGACCATCGACGACCGGCTGAGCGTCGGCGGCGGCGTCACCGCCCAGACCTCGATGTACAACGAGTTCCCGTCGCTGAACTACGCCCGCCTGACCCAGGGCGGCTATGCGACGGTGGACGCCCGCATCGCCTATGACGTGACGGAGAAGGTGACGGCGGCCGTCAACGTCAAGAACCTGTTCGACCGCACCTATTACCAGCGCGTCGGCACGCCGCAGTCGGGCAACATCTACGGTGAGCCGCGCACCGTGCTGCTGACCCTGCGGGCGAAGCTGTGACGGAGGCGAAGGCCCAGCGGCAGCGGACCGTTGCCGGCAACGGTCCGAAGCGGAGGCCATCGCGCCTCCGCACCGCTGTGCGGGTGACGGCGGCGGTCTTCGGCGCCTATGGCTTCGCCTGGGGCATCGCCGCCTTCGGGGCGGAACTCGGGACGCTGGCCGGCATGGCCCCGGCCGAGGCGGTGACCGCGGCCAGCCTGCTCGCCCTCCTGGTCCTGCCGGCGGTGTCGCTGTGGGCCTTCGCGGTGCCGAGGGCCGGCGTCGGCTGGGCGGTTCTGGGCGGCGGTGCGGTCCTGATGATCGCAGCGTCGCGTCTTGTCGGGATCACGGCGCCATGACGGCGGGTAAGCGCAAGCTGATCGGCCCGGCGCTGCGCGCCGCGATGCTGTGGCCGCACACCTGGGCGGGGGTGACGCTCGGCGGGCTGCTGATGCTGGTCTTCTTCATGGGCTCGCTGGCGGTCTTCGCCTCCGAGATCGACCGCTGGATGATGCCGGACACCCGGATCGGCGCGGTGGAGGCGCCGGATGCGGCGGTTTCGCTGGATCGGACGGTGGTGCCGCTGGTGGAGCGGCTCGCCGCCGGACGGGAGGTCCGCGACTGGTATGTGCAGCTGCCGGACGAGCGGCGTCCGGTGATGGCCCTGCGGGTGCGCACGGAAGGCGGCAATGCCGGCGGCATGGCGACCGCCGGCGGCACTCTGCTGCCGCCGGTGGGAACGCTGGGCGCCAGCTCCTTCTTCTATCCGCTCCATTACAGCCTGCACCTGCGGGCGGGCTTCGTCGGCTATTGGATCGTGTCCTTCGCGTCGGTGGCGATGCTGGCCGGGCTGATCTCCGGCGTCATCATCCATGCGCGGATCTTCAAGGACTTCTTCACCTTCCGCAGTTGGGGCCAGCTTCGCCGTTCGCTCCTCGACCTGCACAACCTGACCGGGGTGCTGGTGCTGCCCTTCCACCTGATGATCACCTTCACCGGGATCGTCATCATCCTGCCGATCGTTCTGCCGGCGGGCGTCCAGGCGCTCTATGGCGGGGACGTGCAGCGCTTCTACGATGACGCGCTCGGCAACTACAGCCGGCCGCGCGCCGGCATCGCTGCGGCGGCGGCACCGCTCGATCCGATGCTGGCCGAGGCGAGGCGCCTGTGGGGCGGCGGCGAGCCCGCGGTGGTCTTCGTCTACAATGCGGGCGATGCCGCATCGGTGGTCCGCATCAACCGTGACACCGGCGACCGCATCAGCCTGGATGTCCAGCCGGTCTTCTTCGACGGCGTGACCGGCGCGCTGCTGAAGTACCAGCCGCCGGGACCGATGGTGGCGGCGCACCGGGTGATGTCGGGGCTGCACTTCGCCGCCTTCGAGCATTGGCCGCTGCGCTGGCTCTATTTCCTGTTCGGCTTGGCCGGCTGCGTGCTGATCGGCACCGGCATGCTGCACTGGATGGAGAAGCGGCGCGTCGTCCATGGCCTGCCCGGCGTGGGCTGGCGCAGCGTCGCCGCCCTGACCTGCGGTACCACCACCGGGCTGCTGATCGCCACGCTGGCGATGATGGCGGCCAACCGCCTGCTGCCGTCGGGGGTGCCGTCACGCGAGCTGGTCGAGGTGGGCGTCTTCTTCCTGACCTGGATCGCCAGCGCCGTTCATGCCGCGGTCCGCACCAAAATCGATCCGCCCTGGAGCAGCCAGTGCACGGCCGTCGCCCTGCTGGCCGCGGCGTGTGTGCTGATGAACTGGATCACCACCGGGGAGCATCCGGTTCGGGCGGCGGCGGCCGGCGACTGGGCGGTGGTCGGCGTCGACGCCGTGCTGGTGCTGACGGCGGCCGGTGCGTGGCGCGTCTCCAGGCGTCTGGCCCGGCGCGCGCGGCCGGAGGCGTCCACTCTGTCGAGGCTGACCGACCATGCCTGATATCCTGTCCTTCCCCGCGATCTTCGGCCTCTGCTACCTCGCCTTCGGGGCGCTTGCCCTGACGGTAGAGCGGCATTGGCGCGATCTGGTCGATTCCCGGCGGGCCCTGCCGCGGCGGACGGTCCTCCGTCTGCGCTGTGCTGCGGTGCTGTGCATGGCGGCAGCACTGTCAGCGGCGGTGCACCGGGACGGCGCCGGCTTCGGCATCCTGCTTTGGGTGCTGGCGCTGACCGCTGGTGCGCTCGCCGTCAGCGCCACGGTCACATGGCTGTGCAGGCCGGCGCGCGGCCGGACGCGGTGACGCTTCGGACGACGCCGGCAACCCTGTCCGGGTCGATCACGTCGCCCCGTGCGCCGCCCCGGCACAGGGCGCCGCGAAAGCCGAGGATCGACGGGCCCAGCGTCGCCAGCGGAGCGATGTCGGCAAGCCTCAGGGATCCCGCCAACCCCGCCCACAGCCCGGCGTCGCGCGCCAGTCCGATGAAGTCCGCCAGCGCGGCGGCCGACAGGTGATCGCGGAGCGTGCGGCCATCCTTAAGGCCGGTGTCCAGCATCACACCGATGAAGCCGGCATCGGCCATGGCGTCGACCAGATCCGGGGTGGGGCTTGTCATGTCGGCCAGGATGACGCCGACCAGCGCCGCGGTGCCGCGCGCCTTCGCCGCCGCGGCGATGCAGGCATGCGGATCGCCCCCGGCGCCGATCCCTATTTTCACGATGTCCACGCCGGTGGTCGCCGTCCCGGCGACGGCGGTCGCCACGCCGTCGGGTTTCATCGGCAGGTCGCCGATGGTGGCGCTTACCGGTCTCCGCCCGGCAACGGCCGCAAGACAGGCGCGGATCGTGCCGGCCGGCAAGGCGCCCAGGGCGCCGTCCTTCGGGTTCTTCAGGTCGATCAGGTCCGCCCCGGCCCTTACCGCGATTTCGGCTTCCTCGGGATTGGTCACGCTGGCGAGCATGCGGATCATGGGCGAACCTGTGGCTTGGTCTTGTCGGAAGCGTCCGTTCCAACCGGTTCCGGCGCGGGCATCTCGGCGCGGAAGGCGGCCACGCGGTCGCACAGCCAGCCCCAGGCCTCCCGCTCCCGCGTGCCGGCGGTCTTCTCCACGGCGATGGCAAGGTAGGCCATCTCGCGCTCCACCTTTTCCCACGGCAGCAAATCGAGGCGGCTGCACAGGATCGCCGCCTCGATCACGGCGGCGGCGGCGCGGTTGTGGCCAGCGAAGGGCCGATGCGCCTCTTCGTGGACGCTCCGGCAATGGAAGCGCGGGCGTACCGGGTCGGTCTCCATCCGGACCACCTCCACCTCCCAGTGAGCGAGGCTGTCGGCCAGACGCACGCCGGCGATGGCGGTCGCCGGAACCAGCGGCCAGTCCCGCCGTCCGGTCAGGCAGCCGGCGAACAGCCGCGCGTCGTCGGTGAGGTTGATCACGGCCCGTCCTGTGGCCTCCAGCGCGGCGAGCGTGACGGAGGGGCGGAAGGGGGCGATCACCAGATCCTCCCCGTTGCGGGTAACGCCGAAGGGGGCGATGTGCGGGGTGCCGCCGGCGCCCAGCGTGGTGACGATGGTTTCCAGAATCATGATGCCTTTCCGCAGGCCCGGCGGCGCTCCTGCAGGGTTGTGCCCGCCGACTTGAAGCCGTGGGCGTCGCTGTCCGGATCGGCCGTCGCCTCGACGGCACAGCCCCAGGAGAGGTCTTCGTCCTGGACATAGCGCTTGCCAAGCTGCCAGGCGAGGAAGGCCTTGTGCAGTTCCACCCCCATGTAGAAGGCATGACCGCCATCCTCCGCCAACCCGAGCAGAGGGTAGAGGTGGTAGGGATCGGTCGCCACATGGTGGCCGTCGCGGTTGTAGACATGAACGCCGTCCTCCGCCACCTCCACCCGGAAGGAGGGATCGCGGATGCTGCGGGCGGTCTCGGCGATCTCGGCCGGGGTGCCGGCGAAGGGGCGGCGGTCGCGCAGAGCCATCAGCCCGTCGTCGATGCCCTTGGGCAGGCTGCCGCTTTCCGAGGCGGCATGCATGATCCGCCGCGCCCGGTCGGCCTCGCGCACCGCGGTGCGGGCGTGCGGGCTGACCTGAAGGGTGAGAACGGCACCGATCGACAGTTCCGACACCATGCCCATCAGCAGGGCGGTCGTGCCGGTGGTGTCGGCATCGGTCAATTCAGTCAGGTTGCCGATGCCCATCAGAATCTCGATGTCGGGATAGCGCCGCCGCAGATCGTGATAGCGCACCACCGAGTCCGTGAAGCCGTAGTGGATGGGGTCCAGCACTGGATCGGCGAGGAAACGCCGGCCGGCGGCCCGCAGCCGGTCGACGGCGCGGCACAGGGAATCGAGGTCGCGCGCCTTTCCCGGAATCAGGATCGGTGTGGCCGCCGTCTGGTCCAGCACCCACAGCGTGTCCTCGCTGAGGCTCAGCATATAGGAGGCGCCGGCCGCCGCGCCGCGCAGCAGTTCCTCCGGGTCGGCGCTGTCGACGCTGACGGCGTGGCCGGCGGCGACCAGGGCGGCGACCGCATGCTCCAGCCCGTCGAACCGTTCGCCGGGATGGCAGCCGAGGTCGATGACGTCGGCACCGTCGCGGCGCAGCCTTGCGGCGGTCTCCAGCAGATTGTCGATCGAGCGGTGGGGAGCGTCGATGATCTCGGCGAAGATCGTCACCCCGTGACGGGACAGGTCGGCCCGCGCCGCCCGCCCGCCGAGATAGGCGGGGATGTCGCGCAGCTCTTCCGGCCCGCGTTCGAAGGTGACGCCGAAATGCCCCGACAACGCTGTCAGGTCGCAACGGGTCCGGCCGGGCAGGATCACCCGGGCACCGGGTGGCGGGGGCGGAAGGCGTCGCCTGATCAGTTCCTCCGTCATCAGGGCGGCGACGCTGACGCCGATCTGCACCACGTCGAAGCTGAAGGGGGAGGACCCCATCCCGTCGAGCACCGCCCGCAGGCGCGGCTCCGCCAGCTTTCCGGTCACGAAGACGAGGTGCTCAGACATTCACGAGACGCTTTCCCAGACGCAGCATCAGCGCCGCTTCCAGTTCGGGAACGGTTTCGACGACGCTGGTCGCCTCGAACCCGCGCAGCCGTTCGACATTCTCCAGGTCGATGCGCCGCGGATAGACCGGCACCATCCCGTGCGGCGCCTCGGTCATCATTTCCGGCGCGGTGTCGCAGGCGAAGACGATGCAGGGCACCCGGCATTTGCCGGCCTGGGCGAAGGCGTTGGTCGGCAAGGTGTCGGAGATTCCCTGCACGCATTTGGCGACCGTGTTCGAGGTGGCCGGTCCCACCACCAGCGTGTGGTATTCGCCGAAATAGAACCGGCCGATCTGCGGCGCGCTGGCGGCACGGTCGCGGAACAGGCGGGTGCCCGGCGGGAAGTTGCCGTCGCGGCGGCGGTACATGCGCATGACCTCCTCCGCCGCCTTGCTGAGGAAGACGTCGAGCGGCGCCAGCCGCGCCATCAGGTCGAGCGTCTCCTTGATGTAGTGGCCGGATCCGGTCAGCGCCCAGGCCAGCCTCGGCGGAGCGGGTGGGGGCGACATCTCGTTCATGCCCGCACGCCCGGCAGAAGCTCCGCGTCCGGACTGCGCAGCAGGGGGCAGCCGGGAGACGCGCGGCCGGCAAGCGCCTCTTCCATCAGGATGTGGTTGTCGCGATGGATGCACCAGCTCTCGCCGGAAAAGCGCGCGCGCCAGTGCGGGAAGGCCGCGTCGACAAGTCCGTCGCGCGCCAGTGCCGCCGCATCGGTCGCCGCGCAGGGGCAGGGCCCCGACTTGACCAGCACCAGCGCCGCCGCGTCCAGTTCCACCGCCAGCCATGCCGCGAGGCTGTCGGAGGTGACCTCCCAGCTTTCGGCGATCTCGGGATGGTCCAGCACCATGGCGGACGGCAGCCACACCGCCGGCATCCGTGCCCGGATCAGCGACCGCAGCCGCTCGTGCGTCGCCGCCGTCTGCAGGGCCGGGCAGATGCCGTGCAGCATCAGCCCGAACTGCTCCATCGCCAGCAGGGCCATGCGATGGGCGAGGCGGTCGTCGAAACGCCAATTGTCCTGGGCGTCGCGCACGGCATCGGCGAAGGGGCCGCCGCCCGGCACGATGACCAGAGGGTGGAGATGGCCGGGACGGGCGATCAGGTCCAACCACGTCCCCAGCCGGTGCCAGTCCGACAGGCTGCCGCCGATCTTGATCACCCAGGGCCGCGCTGCGGCGTCTGTCGATCTGTCGGCTGCCGATCCGTCTTCCGGCGATGCGTTGGCCGTCATCGGATCAGATCCGCCGGTCGGCCATGACCATCAGGCGGTGTGACGCCGGCAGGGAGGAACCCGGCATCTGGTCGCGCGTCCGCTCCAGCCGGATGCCCGGAACCGCGACCCCGTCGTAAATGTCCAGCTTCGCCACCGACACGCGGGCCGACTGCACCTGTTCGTGGGCCAGACACATGCGGGCGATCTTTTCCGCCAGCATCTCGACCAGATTGGTGTGCTCGTCCATCAGGATCCGCTTCAGCCCGGACAGCAGATCGTCGTAGGACAGCACGTCGCCGATATCGTCGGAGAATTGGGCTCCGTCCTGGCGCACCTGCAGCAGAAGGTCGATGCGCACCCGCTGAGGCGCACCGCGCTCGTAATCGAAGACGCCGATCCGGCAGGGCAGGACGACGTTCTCCAAGAACAGCTCGTAGAGGCCGGCCGGGATGGAGGACAGCTGCGCGTCGGCCGTGGCGGCGCCGCGCGCGCATTGGGCGGAAAGGATCGTTTCGAGCATCGGTGCCGTCCTCCTTGCAGTTGTCCGGCGGGGCCTGACGCGGATCGGGTGCCGGGCAGGCCGATTTGTACCTTATCGGCGACCGCAGGAGGGCATGTGTTCGAATGCGACACCGAATTGACGATTCCCGCCGCCGCCCGCCTGTTTCCCCTGGGCCGGTCCCGACCCGCATCCCGATAGCCGGTGGGGTACCCGGTGCGGCATCAGGTCAGGCCGGCGAACTCGTGCGCGGCGGCAAGCGGGCTGTGCCGCTGGCTCTGGCGGTCGTTGCGCGGGGCGACGCCGAAGTGATCGCGGTAGCATTTGCTGAAATGGGTGGCGGAAATGAAGCCGCAGCTGATCGACACCTCCATCACCGACATGCGGGTCTGGCACAGCAGCTGCCGCGCCCGCTTCATCCGGAGGCCGAGATAGTATTTCGCCGGCGAGCAGTTCATGTATTTGCGGAACAGCCGCTCCAGATTCCTGCGGGACTGGCCCAGCTCCGCGGCGAGCGTCAGCAGGTCCAGCGGTTCCTCGATGTTGGCCTGCATCACCGCCACGGCGGCGTTGAGATCTTCGTGATCCAGCACCGGATTGGCATGCAGTTCTTCCTGCTGGCGGATGCTGCCGGCGCGGATCTTGGTGTGCAGAAGCTGTTCGGCGATGTCCATCGCCAGCTTCTCGCCATGCCGGGCGGCGATCAGGTGCAGCATCATGTCGGTGGCGGCGGTGCCGCCCGCGCAGGTGAAGCGGTTGCGGTCGATGGTGAACAGTTCCCCCGTCGCCTCGATCTCCGGGAAGGTCTCGGCGAAGCCCGCCATATTCTCCCAATGGATGGTGCAGCGGTAGCCGTTCAGCAGGCCGGCCCGGGCCAGGATATGGCTTGCCGTGCACAGGGCGCCGAAGGCGATCCCCTGGGCGGCCGACCGCCGCATCCACGAGAACATCGCCCGATCCTCGTACCAGTGGCCTCCGACGCCGCTGCACACCATCACGGTGGACAGCGCAGGGGCGTCGGCGATGGCGTGGTCGACGCAGATCCGGATGCCGTTGCTGGCCCGCTCGACACCGCCGTTCGGGGAGAGCAGCACCCAGCGATACAGCTCCTTGCCGCTGATGTGGTTGGCAAGGCGGAGAGGCTCCACCGCCGCGGTGAAGGCGATCATGGAGAAATCGGGAACCAGGAGAAAACCGATTGTGTCGACCTTGGAACCGCCGGACTGCTGTTCAATGCACTTCATTGTCCCGTGCCCCTCTTCCGCATTCCTGTTCGTATCGTCGTGGGTCGCGAATGGTCGGCGAACACGCTGCTTTCCCGCGGCCTTGTTTGCTTGGATGGCCACGTTCGGACGGGCGGGAGGACGATCCTTCTCCGCACCATCAGTTTTTTATGACAAGCAGCCTACGCAGGTTGCGGCCTGGCGACATTGAACAAAGCGGACATTATCCTTGAAGGAGCGCGACGTTGATCGAGTCGGGATTGTTTTTCATGCAAATCATCCGGGCTTGCGAACGATAATATCACCCGGCGGAGTAATCCCACACCCTCCAAACGGCTGAATCCGAATGATCATTGGGCGGGGATTTTTCAAAGGCAGGACAGCAGCTCGCCGCGTCCGCCGAATCCGCGATCGCCCAGCCAGCGGCGCGCCCGCCCGGTCAGGCCCCGGCAGGCGGGTGGAACCCCGTCCAGTTCGGACAGGTGGTTGTCGAGAAGCGACAGGAAGGGCAGCTGGTTGAGGCCGCAGTCGGCGAACCCCGGCAACGGATCGATCTCGCCGCGGAACAGGATGGTGCCGTTCCGCATGCCGTGGCCGGTGGCCGCTCCCGGCCTGCCGCCGATCAGCAGGCTGCCGGCGTTCATGTGCAGGGCGGCATAGGCGCCGGTATCGCCGCCGACGGCGATCAGTCCGCGCCGCATGCGTTCACCGACGCGGTCGCCGCAACTGCCCCGGACCAGGATTCGTCCGCCCATCATCCCCGTCCGTTCACCGGGCAGCGCGCCGCCCAGTTCGTTGCCGGCATCGCCGCCGATGGTCAGCACGCCGCCGCGCATGGCGGCACCCGCCGCCAGCCCCGCCGACCCCTCCACCACCAGGACTCCGCCGCTCATGCCGGTGCCGGCGCGATGGCCGACCGCTCCGGCGATGCGGATGGTGCCGCTGGACTGACCCGCCCCGACGAAGTCGAGCCGCCCGTCGCCCTCGATCTCGACGGTGTCGCCGGGGCCGCCCGACAGGTCGAACAGCTCGCCGACCACGACATGGCCGCGGCCGAGCCGCAGCGGCAGGGCGGCGATCTCCGTCACGGTCAGCGCCGCCAGCCGGTGCGGCAGCAGGGGAGAGGCGTCGACGCGGCCGGGCAGCGGGCCTTTCAGACGGAAGCTCAGCACGCTCATGGCAGCAGCTCGTGAAGGTGGAAGTGGTGGCGGCCCAGCTTGCCGCCGTAATTGCCGGCGGTGACGCCCCAGACGCCGGAGCCGCGACCGCGCTCGATCAGGCATTTCAGCCCGGCGGTGGTGGCTGCCGCGACATCGGCCGCGGTCAGCCCGTCGATGACGATCTCCAGCACCGATTCGACCTCGGCCGGAAGGCGGGAGCGGGGCAGGCCGCGCAGCGTCGGGCAATAGGCATCGTTGGTGGAGGCCGGCATTCCCTTGTACTTCGCCCCCACCTTGGAGCCGGAGCGCACGACCCCGCCCGGGAACGGCAGCACCACGTTGGGCACGGTGCGCATGGCGTCCGCCGCCGCTTCCGCCGCCTCCAGCGCCGCCATCCGGGCGTCGGCCAGGATCAGCAGGTTGCCGCCGCCGACGGCCGGGACGCTCCAACTCGATTCCTCGCACAGGAACTCGCCGTCCATCACCGGGATGCGCCAATAGCGCCGGCCGCCCACCAGCTTCGACATCTGCTGCCCGTCGCCGAAATAGCGCAGCTTCTGACCCATCGGGATCAGATCCTCTTTTGAGCCGCGCGGCACGCCGGAGAAGCAGGCGGTGCCGGGACAGGTCAGGATGCATTGGCCGAGGCGGGTTTCCACCTGCTTGCCCAGCACGCTGCGCCCGGTGGCGAAGAACAGCAGGGACACGCCGGGGCGTCCGTCCGGGGTTTCCTCCGGCGTCAGCTCCCGCTCGATTCCCGCCTCGCAGCCGCAGGCGATGACCGAGGTGGCGAAGCCGGTCGCAGCCATGCCGGCATGGCGCGCCCAGGCCGGCGTGTCGGCGGTCACGATCAGCCGGGTCGCCTTCATGTCGAAGGCCTCGGCATAGGTGTTCTCGATGTGGATGCCGTTCAGAAGCATGAGTCGGATGCCGTCAGGGTCGGAACGATGGACAGGCCGCCGCGGCCATGGTCGAGGATCTCCCCGTCCGCGATGCGGAAGTTGCCGAGCCGGACAGTCTGGTGATCCTCGAACCACGGCTTCAGCCGCCGTTCGATGGCGGAATCGAACTCCGGGCGGACGACGATGGTGTCGCCCCAGCCTGTGGCGGTCAGCTGTCCGTTCCGCGCCACCAGCCGGCCATTCTTGAACACCAGCGCGGGGGCGGCGAACATCGCCTCGCGGTCGGGCAGGTCGTCGTACACCACCACGTCGGCGACGGCGCCGGGGCGCAGATGGCCGCGGTCGCGCAGCCCCAGCACGCGGGCGGGGCCGGCGCGGGTCATGATGGCGATCTCCTCCAGCGTGTATTCGCGGTCGATGGAGCCGAGCCGGCTGTGCGCCGCCACGTCGGGATTGATCCGCGCAAGCTGCTCGTTGCGGAAGCTGCGGTCCATCAGCAGGCGGATCAGGTGGGGATAGCTGGTGAAGGGGCCGCCGTTCGGGTGGTCGGTGGTCAGATAGACCCGCCACGGATCCTCGATCAGCAGGAACAGCTCCAGCCCGATCGCCCATTGCAGGGCGTTGACGAAGGCCTTGTCGCGGTAGCGGAACGGCACCAGTCCGCAGCCGCCGTCGCATTCGATGTCGGTGCACACCCACTTGCGCGGGCTGGCGAGGCCGCTGTTGCGGAACTGCGACATGATGTCGGCCGACGCGGTGATGGTCTGGCCGAAGATGATCTGGCCGACATCGACCGAGATGTTCGGGCTGCGGTTCACCGATTCCGCGATCTCGGCGGCGGCCGAGGAGAAGCGGCGATCGCCCTCCGTCCCATAGCTGTGGAATTGCAGATGGGTAAGGTGGGCGGGCAGCCCGTCGAGTGCCGTGATGGTGTCGCGCGTCACCGATTCGTTGCCGGGGATGCCCAGATTGTTGCAGTGGACGTGCAGCGGATGCGGCACCCCCAGGTCGGACAGCGCGGTGGCCAACGTGGTCAGGATGCGGCGCGGCGTGATCCCGTAATGGGGATGCGCCTCATCCAGATCCAGGCGGCGCTGGTTGAACTTGAAGGCGCTGATGCCGCCGGGGTTCACCACCTTGACGCCGACCGCCTGGGTGGCGTGCAGGATCCAGGCGACATAGTCGTTGACCTCCGACTGGGTCGCCCCGGCAGCCAGCCGCTCCAGCAGGAAGTCGTCGTTGCCGAGAACGGCGTAGCAGCCCTTGTCGATGATCGGGACGTCGGCCAGTTCCAGATGGGTGTGCCGGGCATTAGACGGCAGCATCGCCGGTTCGAACGCCGCCGTGTAGCCCATCTCGGCATAGCGGTAGCCGGTGACGAAGCTGGATGGGGTGAACAGGCCGCTGCCCGACCGGCGCAGGCCGTCCGGGCCGCTGCCGTGCTCGCGATGCTCCTCCGGCAACAGCAGGCGGGCGAGGTTGACCTTGCCGCCGCCGATGTGGCTGTGGATGTCGATGGCCCCGGCCATGACGATGCGACCGTCCAGATCGACCACCTCCCCGATGCGGGCACCCTCCGGCGGCGTCGCGGCGATGTGGCCATCCTTCAGATACAGGTCGCGCGGCGGGCCATGCAGGGCGGTGCCGTCCGCGGCCCCGGCGGGGTCGCAGACGCGGCCGCCGCGCAGCAGGGTGTAGGCGTCAGACATGCGCTGTCTCCCGGATCAGGACGGGAAGAGGAGAGGCGGGAAGCCGGTCGAGCAGGGCGCTCAGCACCGCTGCGGCGGTCGGCAGGGAGGCGGCGGACGGCTTGCCGGAGGATTTGGGAAACCGCAGCCGGCGCAGCGGCAGGGCGGCGACGCCGTCGCCGCGGTGGATGCTGCCGGCATGGTCGAGGCCGGGGATGGCGACCGGGATCAGCACCTCCGGGTCGTGGGGCAGCGGCTGTCCGGGACGGGCCAACACGACCATCGGCGTGCGGGTGTCCGGCACTTCCGCCCCGTTCAGCGCCGAAAGCCAGAGCAGCGCATCGATCCCGTCCTCGGCCAACAGGCTTTTCAGCCGGTAGCGCAGGGGATCGTGTTCCGGCGGGCCGGCGCCGAGGCGGGAGCGCAGCGGCACGCCATATTGCCAGGCGCACACGTAATTGGCGCCCAGCGCGTTGCCCTTGCCGCCCAGCGACAGGCCGGCGCAGCGGGTGGCGGCGTTGGCGGTCACGACCAGCCGGTTGAAGGCCTCGACGGCGACATCGCCGGCCGCCGGGTCCAGCGTGGCGGCGACCCAGCCGATGACGCCGAAACGTGCGTCGCGCAACGCCGTGGCGACACGCGCGAGATCCTCCATCGCGATGCCGCCCACCCGGTCGCCATGGGGCCTGTCGCCGGCGACCATCTGCGACAGCGCGGCGGCGATGGCGGGGGCGTGGATCAGGTCGGCGGTCAGGCGTTCGAACCCGTCCGGCGCCGGGCCGTCGCCGGGACCGCCGTCGCTAGGACCAATTAGAAAGCCGCGCGCGGCTCCGGCATCACGGAACAGGGCGGTCGGCGGACGGACCAGCCGGTCGAACAGGCGGGGAGCGTGGCGATCGAACTCTGAGCCGAACAGCACGAACAGGTCGGCACGGTTGCGCACTTCGCCGAAGGTGGCGGTCATGGCGCCGGTCACCTGGAGGGCGCGCAGGCCGTGGAACAGGCTGTCGGACGCGGCGTGGTCGACCACCGCGCCCAGCCGTTCCGCCAGCGCCAGCGCCGCGGAGACTCCTTCGGTGTCGGCGGCCAGCCCGCCGACGGCCGGAAAGGCGGCGTTCCGCAGCAGCGCCGCCGCCGCGTCCAGCGCCGCGTCAAGCGGTACGGCACGGCCCTTTATGAAGCAATGGGCCGGCAATGCCGGAAGGGCGAACAGGGTGCGAGCGCGTGCGCAGCCGTTGCCGGTAATCCTGAGCCGGCCGCCCCGATCATGTGCAACCGTAAGGTCGTCACAGGCCATTGCGCAGAACGGGCAAACGACATCGCTCATCGGTGGCGGGAGATCGGTCTCGCCAATTTCGTTGTCCATGTCCTAAACCCCGCACGTGATGTCGGATGTGGCGAATTCTGAAAAGAATATGACGCGAGTAATCGAACCCAGTTTCTCATGAAGAAACGAGGAAAGCGGGATTCTTGATTTTGAACTTATTCAGATTGTGCGATTTTCTGTCGTCGTTTCCATTGATTTTATCGCCATCGATTTTATTATGTCTGAAAGGCGGCTGGTCGCCTTGGCTTTTGCGACAGGTAGGCCATGATTTGCGGCGAACAGCGACCGACGGTCGACGCGGTGCGGGTGGAGGTGCCCGCCCGGCTGCATCTGGGGTTTCTCGACATGGAGGGCGGGCTGGGCCGGCGCTTCGGCAGCCTGGGCCTGACGCTCGACGGGTTGGGAACGGAATTGACGCTGCTCCGGGGCGGCCCGGCGGGCGATGCCGCTGACCGCCCCGCCAGCAGGGCGAGGGGATATCTCGACCGGCTGTGCGCTGCGCTGGACGTGGAGAACCGATTTTCCCTGCGCCTGGGCCGGACGATCCCTTCCCATTCCGGACTGGGGTCGGGCACCCAGCTGGCGCTGGCCGTCGGGGCGGCCCTGTCGGCGATGACCGGCCGGCCATTGCCGCCGCGTCGCGTCGCCAGCCTGCTGGACCGGGGCGCCCGGTCGGGCATCGGGGTCGGTGCCTTCGAGCAGGGCGGCGTCATTCTCGATGGCGGCAAGGGTGCGTTGGACGAGCCGCCGCCGGTCATCAGCCGCATGGTCCTGCCGGAAACATGGCGGATGCTGCTGGTCTTCGACGATGCCAACCGCGGCCTGTCCGGGACGGCCGAGACGGTCGCCTTCCGCGATCTGCCGCCCTTTCCGGCAGACAAGGCGGCCTATCTGTGCCGGCTGGCGCTGATGGTCGGGCTGCCGGCGCTGGCGGAAGGGGATGCGATGCGGTTCGGTGCCGCCGTGACGGAACTGCAGAGCGTGGTCGGCGACCATTTCGCTCCGGCGCAGGGCGGCCGTTTCAGCAGCCCCGACGTGGCCGAGGTGCTGCGCTGGCTGCCGTCGGTCGGCGCCACCGGGGTCGGGCAGAGTTCCTGGGGGCCGACCGGCTTCGCGATCTTCGGCGATGCCGGATCGGCGGAACGGGCTGCCGAGGGCGCGCGGGCGCGCTGGCGGCTGCAGGCCAATCTGCGTTTCGTCGTCTGCCACGGGCGGAATCGCGGTGCGGTGGTGGAGACTTTCGCAGGGCGCGGCGCGGTCGCTGCCGGATATGAAACAGTCGCAAAAAAGACAGCGTAAGCATGTAAGGTGAAAGACAGTGCCATGAAGCGAACCAAGGACTTCGTTTCATGGAAAAGCCCTATATCTTGCACGCCATTACTGCGGTAAAGGCGGTCAGTCCATTTGACATCAACATGGCTTGCGATGCCGGTTATGGTATCATTGCGCCTTATACCAATGTCGAGACCGGTGAAGTCCCGGGTCTTGTCCAGGACATGATCTTCTCCCGTGCACCGGGCGACGCCAAGCGGACAGGCCTGTTCATCGCCGGCCGCGACATCCTGAAGGCGCTGGACATGCTGGAGGCGGCGCGCGGCGCCATGGTTCCGCCGTTTGAAATCTCGGTCTTCGCCGATCCGTCCGGCGCCTATACCACCGCCGCGGCGATGATCGCGAAGGTCGAAGCCCAGCTTGAGAAGACCGGGATGGGTCTGGCCGGCGCGCGGGTCGCGGTGTTCGGCGGCAAGGGACCGGTCGGCGGAATCGCGGCGGTGCTGGCGGCGCGTGCTGGCGCGTCGGTGCGGCTGGTCGGCCATGACGGCGCCGCGTCCGTCGCGGAGCGGGCGGCGTCCTACATTCAGCGGTTCGGCGTGACGCTGGGCGCGGTGGACGGTTCGACCGACGCGCACAAGGCCGCCATCCTGGAGGAGACCGACGTGGTGCTGGCGGTCGCCCGCGCCGGCGTGCAGGTGCTGAGCCGCGCGCAGATCGCCGCGGCCCCGTCCGTGCGGGTGGTGGCCGACGTCAATGCCGTTCCGCCGGCCGGCGTTGAAGGGGTGGATGCCTTCAGCGATGGCGCTCCGATCGAGGGAACGGATGCGGTCGGCATCGGCGCGCTCGCCATTGGCAATGTGAAGTTCAAGACTCAGCATGGCCTGTTCAAGGCGATGCGCGAGGCGACCAAGCCGGTCTATCTGGCCTTCGACGACGCCTTCACCCTGGCCCGCGCCCAATGCCGCAAAGCGGACTGATCCTGGTCGCCGCCTTGTCGGGCCGCGCCATCGCCCAGGCGGTGGCGCGCACCGGCGCCGTGGTGGCGACGCTGGACCAGTTCGGCGACGCCGATGTGCCGGCACCTGCCCGCCGCGTGGCGGGCGATCCGGTCGCGGGCTTCGACGGTGAGGCGCTGATCGCCGCCGCGCGTGCGCTGGCTCCGCCGGGCAGCGGTCTGGTTGTCGGATCGGGGTTCGAACAGGCGCCGGAGTTGCTGGCTGCCCTGCTGGGGGCCGGTCCCTACCGTTTGCTCGGCAACGGGCCGGAGGTGGTACGGGCGGTCAAGGATCCAGCCGGTTTCGCTGCACGGCTGGCGACGCCTGGACTGGCAAAGATGGGCGTCTCGCACCCGGAAACACGGACGGAGGTTCTTGAAGATGCCGTTCCGGGAGAGTGGCTGATCAAGCGGACGGGAGCGGCCGGGGGCGGGCATATCCTCCCCTGGAACGGCGGTTCGCTGCCGGGCGGGCATTATCTGCAACGGCGGGCGGCGGGCCTTGCGGTCTCCGTCGCCTTCATCGCCGACCGCTCCGGCAAGTGCGAACTGGTGGCGATCAGCCGTCAATGGGCCGATCCGGCGCCCGACGCGCCCTTCCGCTATGGCGGTGCGGTGCTGCCGGCGGCGGTGCCGCAGTCACTGGCCGCCCGGCTGGCGGAAACGGCACGGCGCATCGCGGCGGCCTTTGGGCTGGCCGGGCTGAACAGCCTGGATCTGCTGGTCGATGGGGACGCGGTATCGGTGCTGGAGGTCAACCCGCGTCCGGGCGCCACGCTCGACCTGCTCGAACGCCACCGGCTCGGCGGGGTGATGCGCGCCCATCTCGACGCGGCGGCCGGACGCGGTTGGAGCCTGGGGCCCCCACGCCCGGGCGTGATCGCCGGCGCGGTGGCCTACGCCGCCGCAATGCTGACGATGCCCGCAGGTTTCGCCTGGCCCCCCTGGTGCGCCGACCTGCCGCGCGCCGGCAGCACCATCGAAGGCGGACAGCCCCTGTGCAGCGTCACCGCCTGGGGCGGGGATGAGGAGGAGGCGCGGCGGCGCCTGTCCCGCCGTATCGAGCACATCGTCGCCGACTGCGCGCGGCGGGGTTGTCTTGTGGAGAAAACCGGCCCTATGGAGAAAACCGGCGATGTCGTCCCTTCCCTTCAGTGTTAACCGGCTTGCCGCCCCCTTGGTGCACGCGTTGGTGGCGGATGCCGCCATGCTGCGGATCGGCGTGGAGCAGCATCCCGCCGGCTGCACCGTGATCGATGCCGGCATCGACCGGCCCGGCAGCCTGGAGGCCGGGCGCCGCATCGCCGAGATCTGCATGGGCGGCGCCGGCAGCGTGCGCATCGCCATGGATTCGCCCTTCGCCCGCTGGCCGGCGCAGGTGACGGTCGGCGCCGCCGATCCGGTGCTCGCCTGCCTGGGCAGCCAATATGCCGGCTGGAGCCTGTCGGGCGAGAAATTCTCGGCCCTGGGATCCGGCCCCGGCCGCGCCCTGGCGGTGAAGGAGCCGCTGTACGCCGAACTCGGCTATCGCGACATGGCCGACCGCGCCGTGTTGGTGCTGGAGACCGACAAGCGGCCGCCGGCCTCGGTGGTGGAGAAGGTGGCGCGCGATTGCGGCGTTCCGGTGGAGCGCGTGACCCTGATCCTGACGCCGACCCGCAGCCCGGCCGGCATCGTCCAGATCGTCGCCCGCGTGCTGGAGGTGGGGCTGCACAAGCTGCACGCCCTTCATTTCCCGCTGGAGCGGGTGCGCGACGGCGTCGGCTGCGCGCCGCTGCCGCCGCCGGGCCGCGACTTCGTCCAGGCGATGGGCCGGACCAACGACGCCATCCTGTTCGGTGGCAGCGTCCATCTGCTGGTCGACGGGCCGGACGACGACGCGGCCGATCTCGCCGCCCGCCTGCCCAGCTCGGCCTCCGCCGATTATGGCCGCCCCTTCGCCGACCTGTTCGCGGCGAGCGGCTACGACTTCTTCAAGATCGACCCGATGCTGTTCAGCCCGGCCCGCGTGATCGTCACGGCGTTCGAGAGCGGGCGGAGCTTCACCGCCGGGGCGCTGGCTCCGGCGCTGCTCGACCGCTCCTTCGGCATCGACGGGTAGGGGGCCGGACGATGGGACGGACCCGCATCGCAATCTTCGTGGATGGCGCCGACTGGCACACCCGGAGGCTGATCGCCGCCTTCGCCCGGCGCGGCGCGAAGGCGGTCCCGGTGTCGCTCAGTGCCTGCGGCTTCGGTCCGGAGGGACCGGTGGTACCGGGCTTTGACGGCCCCGGTTTCAATGACGGACTGCCCGACGCCTGTCTGGTCCGCACCATCTCCGCCGGCAGCTTCGAGCAGGTGACTCTGCGGCTGGGCGTGCTGCATGCGCTGGCCCATGGCGGGGTGCCGGTGCTCAACAATCCGGCCTCCATCGAACGCTGCGTGGACAAGAGCGCCACCGCCTTCCGGCTGGCCGCTGTCGGGGTGCCGACCCCGCGGACCTGGACCGTCGCCGATCCCGTCCAGGCCTCATCCATCCTGGCCGCCCTCCATGCCGAGGGCCGGTCGGCGGTGCTGAAACCGCTGTTCGGGTCGCAGGGCAAGGGGCTGCGCCGGCTCGATCCCGGCATGGCTCTGCCGGACCCGGACGAGGTCGCCGGAGTCTACCACCTGCAGGAGTATGTCGGCGCGGCGGATGGCGGCTGGTTCGATTGGCGCGTCTTCGTGGTGGACGGTCGTCCGCTGGCCGCCATGGTCCGTCAGGGCGACCACTGGATCACCAACGTCAAGCAGGGCGCCCGCTGCCATCCGGCCAGTCCGGGCGGCGTGCTGGGCGATCTGGCGGTGGCCGCCGCCGCCGCCGTCGGCACCGATTATGCCGGGGTGGACGTGATCCGCGCGCCCGACGGCCGCTTCCTGGTGCTGGAGGTCAACAGCATGCCGGCATGGCGCGGCCTGCAGGCGGTGACGTCGGCGGACGTGGCGCAGGCGCTGGCCGATCTGGTCCTGGCCCGTCTGGCCGCCGCCTCGCCCGCATCGGCAGACGCGCGGAGGGCCGGATGAGTGCGCTGCTGCCCGCTCCCGGATCAATATCGGGACAGGATTGCCGGGCCCTGGTGGAGGAGGCGGTGTTCACCGCCTGCCGTCTGGAGCTGATGGCGCTGAAGCCCGGCAACGTTCACATCCATGCCGAAGGCCATGGAATGAGCGTGGCGCAGTTCCTGGACAGCGCCGCCGCCATCGCCCCGATCCTCGCCACGCCCGGCCGCCGGGTGGGGGAGGCGATCCTGCGCGCCGTGGCGGCGACGCGGGATGTTGCCGGCTGCAACACCAATCTCGGGATCGTGCTGCTGCTGGCGCCGCTCGCCGCCGCGGCGCTGTGCCGCGATAAGGGTGAGCCGCTGCGGATGAGGCTGGCGCGGGTGCTCGACACACTGAGCGTTACCGACGCCGCCGACGCCTTCGCGGCCATCCGCCTGGCGCTGCCCGCCGGGCTGGGAGAGGCCACGCAGCATGACGTCGCCGAGGCCCCCCGCGTCGACCTGCGGGCCGCGATGGCTGCCGCCGCAGACCGCGACCTGATTGCCCGGCAATACGCCACCGCCTTCGCCGACGTCTTCACCTTCGGCGTGGCCCGCGGCCGTTCGGCGCTGCGTCGCAGCGCCAACGCGGAGGCGGCGGCGAGCGCCATCCATCTCGGCTTCATGGCGTTGCACCCCGACACCCACATCGCCCGCAAGCATGGCGCGGCGGTGGCGGAACGGGTGCGGGACCAGGCCTTCCTGCTGGAGCGGCGCCTTGCCGTCAATTCCGCCTTCGGCGGCCATTCAGGAACGGCCCGGCGGCTTCTCGCTTTCGACCGCGCGCTGAAGCGCCGCGGCCTCAATCCGGGCACGTCCGCCGACCTGACGGTGGCCTGCCTGTTCGTGCTTCGGCTGGCTGGCGAGCTGCCCGCCGGACCGTGGCCGCCGGGCGACAACCGGCGGAGCCTTATCAAACCAACCAGCGTAGAGGATGCGCAATGCCTAAGATCGACAAGGTTATGGTCGGCGAAGCTCTGGTGGGCGACGGCAATGAAGTCGCTCACATCGATCTCATCATCGGTCCGCGCGGCAGTGCCGCCGAGACCGCCTTTTGCCAGACCCTGACCAACCAGAAGGAAGGCGTGAACGGCCTGCTGGCCGTGCTGGCGCCGAACCTGATGGTCAAGCCCTCCACCGTCATGTTCAACAAGGTGACGATCAAGAACGCCAAGCAGGCGGTGCAGATGTTCGGCCCGGCCCAGCGCGCCGTCGCCCTGGCCGTCGCCGAATGCGTCGAGGACGGCACCATCCCGGCGGAAGAGGCCGACGACCTGTTCATCTCAGTCGGCGTCTTCATCCACTGGCAGGCGGAGGACGACCGCAAGATCCAGGATTACAACCACGAAGCCACCAAGCTGGCGCTGAAGCGTGCGATCGCCGGCAGCCCGACCGCCAAGGAGATGCTGGACGGCATTGCCGCCGCGGTTCACCCGTTCGCCGCCAACTGACTGGAAGCGAAGCGGGCGAGCGTCCCGGCGTCGAGGCGCCGGTCGTGGAGCGCGCTGGCCACCAGCACGGCATCGGTGCCGTGCGTGGCCAGCGCATCCAAATCCGCCGCGTTCCGCACACCGCCGGCCCCCCACACCCGAACCCCCGGGCGTTGGGCCGCCAGCGTGGCGATCCGGTCCAGATCCGGCCCCTCGCTTGACCCGACCCGGTCCAGCGTCATGGCGATCACCCGCGCGGGCCAGCGGCCGGCATCCTCGTGCAATGCCGCCGGTCCCAGCGGCGCCCCCTGCCGGACATCCAGCGACAGCGCCACCCGGTCCTCCCCGGCCAGCGCCAGCGCCGCGTCCAGCGTCGCGCCGTCCGTCTGGCTTTCGCTGCCGATCACCAGATGGCGGATCCCGGCGTCGAGCCAGCGGCGGCAGTCGTCGGGCGTCGCCAGCCCGGCATCGACCCAGAACGCCACCTCCGGCCAGCGGTCCTGCAGCGCCGCGACGGTGGAGCGATGGTCGCCATTTCCCCTGATCGCGTCGAGATCGGCGACATAGCAGGCGCGGAAGGGTTGCAGCGTCAGCAGCGCGGCCACGATATCCTGTGGTGCCGATCCTGCGGTCAGCGCGCTTTCGATGGGGCGGTAGCGGTCGCGCTCCCCCCGCTTGGCATGAACCACCTGCTCGCCCAGCAGGTCGATGACGGGAACGATGTCCATGGAGAACAGCCTTCGTCGGGTTCTGGTCTGCGAGTATGTCACCGGCGGCGCGCTGTGCAACGGGCCGCTTCAGACGGATCTGATGGCTGAAGCCAACGCGATGGTCGCGGCCTTGGTCGGCGATCTGGTCGCGCTGGATGGAATACACGTCACACTGTGCTGGGACAACCGCCTTCCCCCGCCGTCCTTCCCGGCCGACCGGGCCGCCCTGTTCCCGGTAGCGCCGGGCGAGGATCCCGAGGCACGCTGGCGCGATGCAGCCGCCCTGTGCGACGTGGTCTGGCCGATCGCGCCGGAAAGTGACGGGCTGCTGGGACACGTCGCCGCTCTTTTCCGCGACACCGGCCGCACGGTGGTCGCCTGCGCCCCCGACGCCATCGCTCTCGCGTCTTCGAAGACGGCGACGGCGGCCCGGCTCGCCGCCCACGGCATCGCCGCCATTCCCACCGTTCCCTTCGGCGCCCCGCCGCCGCCCGCCGCCCGTCATGTGGTGAAGCCGGACGACGGCGCCGGTTGCCTCGACACCTTCATCGTCGACGACATCGCCGCCTGGACGCCGCCGCATGCCGGCCGCTGGATCGTCCAGCCGCTGGTCGAGGGCGCGGCGTGCAGCCTGTCCATGCTGGTCGACGATGCCGGCGGGGTGCGGCTGCTCGGCTGCAATCGTCAGACGGTAGAGCGCGGGAACGGTCGCTTCTCCTTCCATGGCGTGGAGGTCGGGGCGATGGAGCACCGCCGCGCCGCCTGGGAGCCGCTGGCCCGCGCCATCGCCGCCGCGATCCCCGGCCTGCGCGGCTATGTCGCCGTCGACCTCATCGACCGGCCTGATGGCCCAGTG
The DNA here is from genome assembly GCF_008364795.1 of Azospirillum oryzae. GTDB lineage: Bacteria > Pseudomonadota > Alphaproteobacteria > Azospirillales > Azospirillaceae > Azospirillum > Azospirillum oryzae. Next base: position 130,231 of record NZ_VTTM01000006.1, read on the forward strand.
GTTGTGGAGGTGAACCCGCGCCTGTCCGTCGGTTATTCCGGGTTGTCGCGGGTGTTGGGCTGGAATCCGGCGGGCGACATCCTGACTCTGTTCAACCCGAGATCGGCCGACACCGGCCGGGAGGACGCACATGCCTGACATCCATGGTTCGACCGTGATCGGCTGGGACATCGGCGGCGCCCACCTGAAGGCCGCCTGGGCGGTGGATGGCCGGCTGCGTGACGCTGTGCAGGTGCCTTGCCGGCTTTGGCAAGGGATGGGAGAGCTGGATGCGGCGCTGACCACGGTGCTGGACCGCCTGCCGGCCGACGCCGACCATGTGGTGACGATGACCGGCGAACTGGTCGACCTGTTCGACGACCGCGCCCAGGGCGTGCACGCGCTGATCGACCGGATGGCTGCTGCCCTGCCGCAGGGGCGGCTGCGCGTCTATGCCGGCCGGCGCGGACTGCTGTCGCCGCCGGAGGCGCGCGGACAGGTGATGGATGTCGCCTCCGCCAACTGGATGGCGACCGCCGCGGTGGTTGCCCGGTGCCTGCCGGCGGCGCTGCTGATCGACATGGGCAGCACCACCACCGACATCGTGCCGGTGCGGGACGGCGCCGTGGTGGCGCGCGGCGTCACCGATCACGAGCGGATGGCGGTGGAGGAACTGGTCTATACCGGGCTGACCCGCACGGCGGTGATGGCGATGGAACGCACCGCGCTGGTCGCGGGCGAGCGGTTGCCGATGATGGCCGAGTATTTCGCCACCAGCGCCGACCTCTACCGTGTGCTGGGCCGGCTGGACGAGGCCGCGGACCAGCATCCCGCCGCCGACAACGGGGCGAAGACGGTCGAGGCCAGCCTGCGCCGCCTGGCCCGCATGGTCGGGCATGACGCCGGCGATTACGATCCGGCGGTGTGGCGGGCGATGGCCGCCGATCTGACCGAACGCCAGCTGCGCCGCATCCACGATGCCGCCTGCCGCGTTCTGTCGGCCGGGGTGCCGCTCCTGCCCATCGATGCGCCCGTGGTCGGGGCCGGCGTCGGGCGTGCCGTCGTGAAGGAGGCGGCCGTCCGGTTGGGCCGCCCCTATCGGGAATTCTGCGATGTGGTGGGTGCTCCCGGTCAGGACTGGGTCGCCAGTTGTGCCCCCGCCGCCGCCATGGCGTTGCTGGGTTGAGGGAGAAGACATGAGCCGCGCCTTCGTCAAGGAAAGCGACGCCGAAACCGAAGGGCCGATGCCGCAGATCAACGGTCCCCTGCATGTGTCCGCCGCCACCGTCGCCGCTTGGCAGGAGGAGCTTGCCGCAGCCGATGCGGAGATCGCGAAACTGCGCGGCTCCGAGGCGCCGGAGGACCGGCAGGCGATGAGCAGCGCCAAGCGGCGCGCCGACCTGCTCCGCGCCCGTCTGGCCGCCGCCGTGGTGGTGCGTCCGGCCGGCTCGGTGGAGGAGGCCGGCTTCGGCTCCGTCGTCGTCGCCGAGGACGAGAACGGGCGCCGATGGACATTCACGCTGGTGGGCGGCGAGGAGGCCGATCCCGCCGCCGGCCGGATCAGTTGGCAATCCCCGTTGGGCGAAGCGCTGATGGGCGGACGGGCCGGCGACGTGGTCGAATGGCCACGCCGGAACGGCCCCCTGTCGCTTACCCTTCGTTCGGTGTCGGCGTCCTGATCCTCACCCGCCATCCAGTGCGCGCAGCTGCGGGCCGATCTTCACCATCATCTCGTCATGCTCGCGGCCGGGATCGGAATCGGCGACGATGCCGCCGCCGGCCTGGGCGATGACGCGGTCGGGCGTGACGGTCAGGGTGCGGATGACGATGCTGCTGTCCATCGCCCCGTCGAACCCGATCCAGGCGACCGACCCGCAATAGGCGCCGCGCCGTGAGACCTCCAGCTCGTCGATGATCTCCATGGCGCGAATCTTGGGAGCGCCGGTTATGGATCCGCCGGGGAAGGTGGCGCGCAGCAGGTCGACCGGACCAAGACCCGGCTTCAGTTGCCCCTCGATCACCGACACCAGATGGAGGACGGAGGCGAAGCGCTCCACCCCGCACAGGACCGGCACCTTGACGCTGCCGATGCGCGCCACGCGGCCGATGTCATTGCGCAGCAGGTCGGTGATCATCAGATTCTCGGCCCGGTCCTTGATGCTGTGCTCAAGCTCGCGAGCCAGGGCGTCGTCCTCGTCCGCCGTGGCGCCGCGCGGGCGGGTTCCCTTGATCGGGCGGGTTTCCATGCGGCCGTCGGCATGGAGGCGGATGAAGCGCTCGGGCGAGGCGCTGGCGAGACCGTACCCGCCGGGCAGCGTCAGGCAGGCCGCGAAGGGGGCGGGGCTGAGCGCCAGCAGGCGGCGGTACAGGTCGAATACAGACAGCCCGGCCGGCCGGTCGGCCAGGAAGCGCCCGGTGAAGTTGGCCTGGAAGATGTCGCCCGCGCGGATGTATTCCAGCACCTGCTCCACCCGCCGGCAATAGTCGTCCCGCGCGATCTCCGGCTGCCAGGAGGCGGTGGCGGTGTGGGGCGGCGGCAGGACGGTGGGCGCCGCTTCCAGGTGCTCGGCAATTGATTGCAGTCGGTCGGCGGCGCGGAGGCGGCGCCCGACCGGGCTGCTTTCGGGAAAGCCGCTGGACAGGATCCAGCCGCGCCGTTCCAGTTCATCGAAGACAATGACGGTGTCGTATAGCCCGAAGGCCATGTCGGGTAGGGCGCTGTCGTCGCCGTGGCGAGCCGGCAGCCGTTCCAGCACCTGTCCCAGCTCATAGCCGAGGAAGCCGACGGCACCGCCGGCGAAGGGAACGGGGAGGTCGGGGGGAACGGGCAGGCGGTGGGCATCCAGCTGCTCTTCCAGCACGGTGAAGGGATCGCCGGCCACCGCATGGCCGTCCACAGTGACGGAGCCGCCGCGCGCCTCGATGGTGCGGAAGGGCTCAACCGCGACGATGCTCCACCGGCCCCGGCCGCCGCCTTCCGCGGCGCTGTGCAGAAGGGCGGCGAATGGCTGGCCGGACCATGGTGCGAAGGCGGCGACCGGATCGCGGTAGGGAATCTCGCGGATCACCAGCGGATACCCGTCGCCTGCCCTCTCCCCGGCCGGAATATCGAAGACCAGGCCGTCCTGCGGCATGCGTCATGCTCCGATGCTGGTGGCGAGGGACTTGACCCAGAAGCGAAGGGGTTTGGCGGTCTCCTCCCGGTCGCAGGCGTCGCACCAGGACAGGGTTCCGCCGATCTCGGGCTCCAGCCTGTAGCCCAGCCGCCGCCATGCGGCATCGGGCGTCCGGTACGCATTCGGGCGGCGGGGATGGTCGATGGATCGCACGATCTCGCCGAAGGCGATGGACGCGAAGCGGCCGGTTTCGTGTATGTGGGATTCGCCGATTTCCAACAGGGCGGTCCCGATCCCGCGCCCGCGATGGCAGGGAAGGACCACCACCTCGCCGAAATAGAAGATTGAGCGCGGGTCGCAGCCTGCATGGGTGAACGGGTCGCGCAAGGCGTCCAGCTCCTGGTCGAGCGGTGCGCCGGTGACGGCCGCGACCATGCGGTTGCGCTCGAAGGCGGCCAGGATGAGCCCGCCCGGCAGACCGGCGAGATCGGACAGATAGCGTTCCTCGTAGGCGGCCGAACCGGAATAGAGATAAGGGAACTCGCCCAGCACCGCCAGACGCAGGACCGCCAACTCCTCCACCCGGTCGGCCAGGGCGGCGCCGGTCAGACGCTCCACCCGGATGCCGCCTTTGATGTCGCCCCCATCGTCACCCTGCAGCCGCGGCCCGTGGGGCGGCACGGGCCGCGCCGGAAGAGCGGCGGCGAAGCCCCCTTCCGGAAGAGCCCCTGCGCTCACCGCGCCGGCACCGGCAGGAACCGCCGCAGGAACGCGAAGCGTACCGGGCGTGGCACGGAGGCGGTCCGGCCGAAGCTCTGGGTGATGCGGTCGAGAACGATCGCCAGCAGCACGACGCTGAGGCCGCTTTCGAAACCGAGCGCGATGTCCAGCCGCTGGATGCCCTGCAGCACCACGTTGCCCAGGCCGCCAGCGCCGATCATGGAGGCGATGACGATCATCGACAGCGCCATCATCATGGTCTGGTTCACGCCGGCCATGATAGAGGGCAGGGCGTTCGGCAGCTGCACCTTGAACAGAAGCTGGCGGTCATGGCAGCCGAAGGCCTTTCCGGCCTCGACGATCTCGGCCGGCACCTGCTGGATGCCCAGCGACGTCAGGCGCACCGCCGGCGGCATGGCGAAGATCACGGTGGCGAGGATGCCCGGCACCCGGCCCAGGCCGAAGAACATCACGGCCGGGATCAGATACACGAAGGCCGGCATGGTCTGCATGAAGTCCAGCGTGGTGCGGACGATGCTTTCGACCACCCGGCTGCGCGCCATCCAGACGCCCAGCGGCACGCCGACCAGCAGGCTGAGCAGGGTGGCGGTCAACACCAGACCCAGGGTGGAGGCGGTCTCCGTCCACAGCCCCATGCCGGCGATCAGCAGCAGGGCGGCGACCGTGAAGACGGCGAAGCCGACCCCGACGCGCCAGAGGGAGATGGCGACGATGAGCCCGATCAGCAGCCAGGCCGGCGCCCCGACCAGCACATAGTCGATGGCGCCGCCGAAGCCGTTCACCACCGTCGCGATCGCGTCGAACGTCGATTGGAAATGGTCGAGCATGAAGCTGACCAGCTCCTCGACCCACTTGCCGATTCTGATTTCGGAATCCATCGGTCAATCCCCCCGAACCAAGGTGTGGAGCATGAGGGCGCGTGAAATGGCGCCGAGGAAGTTGTGGTCGTCGTCGACGACGGGCACCGGCCATTCGGTGTCGGCGACGAGGGCGAGCAGGGCGTGGACGGGCGTCGCGGCGTTGACCGTGCGGACGTCGGGCAGGAAGGCGTTGATGAAGCGCGGCTGCGGCCCCTTCAGTTCGCGTTCCAGTGTCGTCTGCGAAACGACGCCTTCGAAGCGTCCGTCCTGGGTGCGCACATAGCCGAAGTTGTGGTGGTTCTCGCGCAGCTGCTGCAGGGCGGGGGCCAGTTCGCCGGGCAGGCGGATGACCGTGTTGGTCGCCTCGTAGCGTGCCACGTCGCCGGCCCGCAGCACCTTGGAGGCATCGACGTTGCGGAAGAAGGAGCGGACGTAGTCGTCGGCCGGGCGGCTGAGGATTTCATAGGGCGTGCCGACCTGCACAATGCGGCCGCCTTCCATGATGGCGATGCGGTCGCCGATGCGCATCGCCTCGTCCAGGTCGTGGGAGATGAAGACGATGGTGCGCTGGTGTTCGCGCTGCAGGCGCAGCAGTTCGTCCTGCATTTCGGTGCGGATCAGCGGATCGAGGGCGGAGAAGGCCTCGTCCATCAGCAGGATGGTGGGATCGTTGGCCAGCGCGCGGGCAAGGCCGACGCGCTGCTGCATGCCGCCGGACATCTCGCGCGGGTAGCGGCTGGCGTAGGTGCCAAGCCCCACCTGCTCCAGCGCCTGCTGCGCCGCCTTGTGGCGTTCGGCTTTGGACACGCCGGAGATTTCAAGGCCGAAGGCGGCGTTGTCCAGCGCGCTCAAGTGCGGCATCAGGGCGAAGGACTGGAAGACCATGCCCATGTTGCGGCGGCGGGCCTGGATCAGATCCGCCTTGGACATGCTGACCAGATCCTTGCCGTCGAGCAGGATCTCGCCGCTGCTGGGTTCGATCAGCCGGTTCAGCAGGCGGATCATGGTGGATTTGCCGGACCCCGACAGCCCCATGATGACGAAGATCTCGCCGGCGCGGACCTGGAAGCTCGCGTCCAGCACACCGACGTTGACGTTCAGCTTTTCCAGGACCTCCGCCTTGCTGGCGCCCTGGCGCAGCATCGACAGGGCGGGCTTTGGATCGGCGGAGAAGATCTTGTAGACGTTCCGCACCTCCAGGCGAACCGCCGCGTCGTCGCCGATGCTCGTCCTGGCGGCTCCGCGGGGAAAGCCCAGGCTGGCCGGTCCACCGACCGAAACCGCGCTTCGCATCATCGTATTCATCGACAGGCCCCCCCTGATTGCGCGACGGCGTGACCCGTGGGACTGAGAGGATCGTGGTGCATGTTCATGGAAGCATTCCCTGTTCGACTAGGCTGTCGTAAATGGCCAGCGCCCCCGCTTCGGCTGTCGGGTTGACCAGCAGTTGGCCTTTTCCGCTCTTGCTCTCGGTCGCCGCCTTCAGCCGGTCCAGCGCCGAGCCGCCGCGCTTCACACGCATCAGCTTGGGCTTTGGCCGCCATGGACGATGCTCACAGTCCGACAGGAAGAGGTCGGCGGTCGCCTGGGCCGCCACCGGCTCGATGACGCCCCGCCTGGCCGGGCCATAGGCCGAGGCGCGGGCGGGCGGGGCGGAGGGATGGATGGTCGCCACAAAACGGCCGGTGGCGGTCAATGCCCGCCGCTGTCCGCGCGGCAGCGCCTGAACGAGGTCCGCAGCGCCCGGAATGGAGTTCGGCGCATCGGCAGGGCCGATTCTAACCACATCGGGAACGACTGCGGCATCGAGGCCGCGGGCGATCAGATAAGGCAGCATGCCGCTGCCCTCGCCATCCTCCGCCTGCCGTCCGGTCAGGACCAGCGACGGGTCGAACTGGCGCAGATGGGCGATCAGCGGTTCGACCGGATCGGCCCCCTCCGACAGGACCAGATGAGTCAGCCGCTCCAGCCCCATGCCGAGATAGGCGCGCAGCGCCTCGCCGTCGGTGGGCGGGCCGGCATGGATCGCCGTCAACCGCCGCGGGCGGAGCGCCAGCGCCATTTCCAGCGCCTGCGCATCGGTGGCGGCACGTCGGGCGCGGCCGGAAACCGGATGGCGGCCGATGGACAACAGGACGGCGACATCAAGCATGGCGGCGCTCCCGGATGAGCCGGATCAGGGCGGGCATGACGGCCTGCGCGTCGGCGACGATGGACAGGTCGGCCCGCTTGATCATCTCGGCATGGAGGTCGGTGTTGACGGCGATCACGTGGCGGACGCCGGTGATGCCCTGAAGATGCTGCGGCGCGCCTGCGATGCCGAAGGCGAGGTAGCAGCGGGCGCTGACCACCATGCCGGAAGCGCCGACCTGCCGTTCGCGCGGCAAATGGCCGGCGTCGCACACAACGCGGCTGCCGGCGCGGGTAGCGCCCAGCGCCTCGCCCAGTTCGGCGAAGCTTTGCCAGTCGGTCACGCCGTTGCCGGCGCTGAGGATGAAGTCGGTTTCCGACAGCGACAGCGCGTCGGGATCGACGGCCAGCCGACGGGCGCCGCCCAGGCGGGGTGGAAGCTCTTCCCCAGCCATCACCGGAGCGGCGAGGTCGAGCGGCCGGGCCTCGTGCCGCACGCCGTCGAGCGGGGGGAAGGCGTCCACCGCGACCGTCATCAGCCGGGTGGGGCGGTGCCCGGCTTCCAGCGATCCGCCGGCCGACTGGCGGGTCGCCCGGTCGGGGCCGAGGCTCTGCACGCCGGCGAACAGCCGCTCTCCTGCCGCCGCCGCGACCCGCCGCGCCACGTCGCCGCCGTCCGGGCTGTCCGGAAACAGGATGTGGCGGGGAGACAGCGCCGCCATCAGCGCCGAAGCGGCGGCGGCGCGCCGCTCAGGCACGTAATCGTCGGCCCAGCCATCGGGCAGGGCGACATGGCGGTCGGATCCGGCCTCGGCCAATGCGTCGCCCGATCCGGTGGAGACGGTCACCACCGCACCGCCGCCGGCGTCGGCCAGCAGGCGGGCGGCGGCGATCACCTGCCGGTCATGCTCGCTGACCTCGCCGCCGGGGCGGTCGAGCATGGCGAGGATCAGGTAGGCCGGCTCGGCGATCACCTGCAGCGGGATCGCGGGCGTGGCGGCAACGCCGATGCCCACCGCCGCGGTTGCGCCGGCCGAGGCCGCGTCGCGGGCCCAGTCATAGCGCGGGCGCGGCTGGATCTGGACCAATGCGGCGGCCCGAAGGGCGCGCGGGTCGCGGCGGCGCCCGTTGACTGCGACGGCGACCGGCTGGGGCAGCAGGCGCGGACGCTGGCCGGTCAGGATCGTGCGGGCTGCGCGCTCGGCGCGGGGATCGACACGGCGGCGCACTGGCGAGGGTTGGGTCATCGGGCGGTCTCCGTCGCGGCGAGCACCAGTTCGGCGATCTCCGCCACCTCCGGCCGGGGACCGACGACGCCTTCCAGCATCAGGGCGCAGTTGGGGCAGGCGACGGCGACCAGCGAGGCACCGGTTTCCCGGACATGCTCCATGCGGACGTCGGGAATGCGGCGTTCGCCCGACACGTCGGTCAGCGGGGCGCCACCGCCGCCGCCGCAACAGCTCGACCGCAGGCCGGAGCGCAGCATTTCCCGGCGTTCGACGCCGATGGCGTCCAGCAGGGCACGTGGTGCCTCGATCTCGCCATTGTAGCGGCCGAGATAGCAGGGGTCGTGGAAGGTGACGCTGCGCCCGACCGGCTTGGTCACGGTCAGCGCGCCAGTGGTGATCAGCTCCAGCAGCAGGGCGGTATGATGGACGACGGTCCAGCTGCCGCCGAAGGCCGGATATTCGTTTCGCAACGTGTGCAGGACATGGGGGTCGGCGGTGACGATGCGGGTGAAGCGGCGGGCGTTCAGGGTCGCCACGTTGCGGGTCGCCAGCGACTGGAAGGTCGCCTCGTCGCCCAGCCGGCGGGCGACGTCGCCGCAGTCGAGTTCATCGTCACCCAGAACGGCGAAGTCCACCCCGGCGCGGCGCAGCAGCACCACCAATGCCCGCAGCGAGCGCTGGACACGCAGGTCGAAGGCGCCGTCGCCCACCCACAGCAGCGTGTCGCAGGACCCGCCGGCCGGCAGCCGGGGCAGCGACAGGTCTGCCGCCCAGTCCCAGCGCCGGGAGAGCGCGCGGCCGCCGGGATTGTCGGTGGCGCGCAACTCCTCCAGCATGACGGCGGCCTTGCCGGGGGTGGCGCCCAGCTCCAGCGTCTGGAAACGGCGGAGGTCGACGACGGCGTCCACATGCTCGATCATCATCGGGCATTCCTGCACGCAGGCGCGGCAGGTGGTGCAGGACCACAGCGTGTCGGGATGGATCATCGCATCCGGCCCGATCAGCGGCAGAGCCGCGCCGCCATGGGCCTTGCCCACGCTGCGGCCTGGATGGGGATTGCCGGCATAGGCGGCGTCGCTGGCCTCGGCGTCCATGGCGACGACGAGATCCTGCACCAGCTTCTTCGGGTTCAGCGGCAGGCCGGCGGCATAGGCGGGGCAGGCCGTCTCGCATCGCCCGCACTGGACGCAGGCGTCGAAGCCGAGCAGCCGGTTCCAGGCGAAGTCGACCGGGCGCTCCACACCCAGAGTGCCCGGCTCGACGGTGCCGGCATCCTCCGACGGCGCGAGCGGCAGCGGCTTCAGCCCGGTGTCGCGTCCCCTGCCGTCGTGGAAACGGGCCGGACGCGGGTGGAAGGCCAGATGCAGCGCCCCATGCACCGCGTGCTTCAGCGGTCCCTTCCACACCCCCCACACCAGATCGGCCATCGCCAGCCCGGCGATCGCGACCAGGATCAGGGCCAGCGCCTCCGGCATCACGCCGCCCAGCGACTGGTCGAGCGCCACCACCAGCAGGCAGCCGGAAAATCCCAGAAGCGACAGCGGAAGGCGGGCGAAGCGGCCCTGCGACAGCTCGCGCGGGCGCAAGACCCGGCGGCGATGCCGGACCATCAGCGCTCCCGCCAGCATCGCCGCCAGCACCACGGCCAGCAGCAGCCAGACGATGCGCGATCCGGCCCAGGAACCAGCGATGGCGACGCCCATCGCCACCAGCAGCACGACCGCCGCAAGGAAGCCGCCGGCCACCAGCGCGTGGAAGCGGGCATTGAACGGCGTCCGCCCCACCACATGGTGGACATCCACCAGATAACGGCCGGGCAAGGCGCGCAGTCCGGCGACTACACCGACCGCCGCCGGCCGGCCGGCCAGCCAACGCCGTGACTGCCAGGCGGCCAATGCCGCGCCGATGGCGAGGACGGCAAGGACGACGGTGGTAAGAGCGGTGGCGATCACGTCGAACGGCTCCTGTCGCTTGGCTGAAGGTGCTGGGCGGGGGTGGAGGTGTCAGATGTCCTTGCAAAGACGCGCGGCGTCGTAGATGGCTGCGTGGATGTTGCGGCCGGCCACCGCGTCGCCGATGCGGTGCAGCGTGTAGCCGCCATGGCCGTTGGCCTGCACCGGCTGCGGCCGTCCGGCGATCAGGCTGTCGAGATCGGTTTCGCCGCGGTTCAGCGAGCGGTCCTTCAGATCGAAATAGAGGCCGTCGTTGGGCAGGGTGCCCAGCTCCACCACGATCTGGTCGACCAGCCGCTCCTCCTCCTCGTGGGTGTATTCGTTGCGCAGGACGGCGACGCGGCGGTTGCCCTCCGGGTAGATCTCCACGAGCTGGTGGTTGGTGGTCATCACCACGTTCAGCTTGTACAGCTCGCGCAGGTGGATCGGCTGGTTGGTGGTGCCGACCTCCTCCGCGACCATGCGGTCAGGGGTGGCGATCTCCACCAGCGCGCCGCGCTTTGCCATGAATTCGGCGCAGGACGCGCCGTGATGCTGGCCGGTGCCGTCATACATCAGGACCGTCCCCGTCGGCTCCACCGCCCCGGTCAGGACATCCCAGGTCGATACCGCGAGATCGGCGCCCTTGAAGTCGCCGCGGTTGGGCCGGCCGCCGGTCGCGAGGATAACCACGTCGGGTGTCTCGGCCTCGACGGTCGCGCGGTCGGCCTCCACCCCAAGGCGGACATCGACGCCCAGCTTGGTGACCTGCTGCGACAGCCAGCGGGTGATGCCGCTCATCGCCTCGCGCCAGGTCGCCTTGGCGGCGATGCCGATCTGGCCGCCGGGCGCGGCGTTGCGTTCGAGCAGGACGACCGAATGGCCGCGCTCGGCGCAGACGCGGGCGGCTTCCAGGCCGCCGGGGCCACCGCCGACCACGACCACGCGGCGCTTGCGCTCCGCCTTCGGGATCACATGCGGCATGGTGCTCTCGCGCCCCGTCGCCGCGTTCTGGATGCACAACGCGTCGCCGCCGACATAGATGCGGTCGATGCAATAGCCGGCGCCGACGCACTGGCGCACGTCGTCCAGCCGCCCTTCCATCAACTTGCGCACCAGATGGGGGTCGGCGATGTGGGCGCGGGTCATGGCGACCATGTCGACATGGCCCTCCTCCACCGCGCGGGCGGCGGTGGCGAGGTCGGTCACGCGTTGCGCGTGGAAGACGGGAATGCCCGCCTCGCGCTTGATGCCGCTGGCCAGATGCAGGAATGGGGCGACCGGGAAGGACATGTTGGGCAGCGAGATGGCGTGCGCCAGATGATCGCGCGCCTGTCCGCCCAGCACGTTGACGAAATCGATCAGCCCGCGTTCGGCATAGGTGCGGGCGATGGCGATGCAGTCCTCGTGGCTGAGGCCATCGTCGATCAGCTCGTCGCCCGACATGCGCATGCCGACGATGTAGTCGTCGCCGACCTCGGCGCGGATCGCCTCGAACACCTCGATGCCGAAGCGCATGCGGTTTTCCAGGCTGCCGCCGTACTTGTCGATACGCCGGTTGACCGAGGGGCTCCAGAACTGGTCGATCAGGTGGCCGTGGGCGGCCGACAGCTCGAAGCCGTCCAGCCCGCCTTCCTTGCAGCGGCGGGCGGCGGCGGCATAGCCGGCGATAATCCGCTTGAAGTCGAAATCCTCCATCTCCTTCGGCGTGTTGCGGTGCGCCGGTTCGCGAGCGGCCGAGGCGGAGACGGTGGGCAGCCAGTTCTCGGTGTCCCAGCGGGTGCGCCGGCCCATGTGGGTCAGCTGGATCATCAGCGCCGCGCCATGGCGGTGCACCCGGTCGGAGAATTCGCGAAAGAAGGGAATGACGCTATCGTCGGCGACGGAAATCTGGTTCCACGGCGCCGCCGGGCTGTCCACCGCGACGGAGGAGGAGCCGCCGAACATCGTCAGACCGATGCCGCCTTTGGCCTTTTCCTCGTGGTAGAGCTGATAGCGTTCCTTCGGCTTGCCTTCGGACCCGTAACCCGGCGCGTGGCTGGTGCTCATCACGCGGTTACGGATCGTCAAATGCTTGATCTGCAGAGGCTTCAGAAGGGCTTCGGCGGGTGAGGACATGGCAGGAACGATCCCCAGTATTGAGCCTGCCAAGAATTCACCATCGGCGCGATTGTCGCGTTGCCCCCCGCGACCGCGAATTACCTTTTTGCGACAGGAGCGGATCGATGCGATGCCCGTCCGTCAAATATTTGAATTCTTTACGCGAATTGGGAGTGGTGGCACCCCCTTCAGTCCGTCGCCACACTGTCCCGGACCATCGGCGCCGGGTCTTCGAACAGGCGGCGGTCGGGCAGCAGGGAGTCGCCGTTCGTGCGCCGGAAAGCGGCGAGCGGCGAGAGATGCGGATCGGCCTCCGCATCCGGCTCGGCGGTGCGGCGCACCTCCGACGGCGATATGCCGAACAGTTCGCGGAACTGGCGGGAGAAATGGGCGCAGTCGGCGAAGCCGGCCTCGTTCGCGATGGCGGTGACCGAACGCTTGGTGTTGCGCAGCAGCCAGTGGCCGTAGCGCAGGCGCAAGCTGCGGTAGTAGGTGGCCGGGCTGGTCCCGACGGCCAGCCGGAACAGCCGTTCGAATTGGCGGGTGCTGACGTTCAGGCGGCGGACCATCTCCTCCACCGACAGCGGGTCGCTGATGTGCTGCTCCATCAGCAGCAGGGCGCGGCGGACGCGGTCGTTGGTGATCTCCGCGACCGTCGGCGGCTGCGGTTGCGACTGGCTGGCGGGACGCGCCTTGTCGATCAGCAGGATGTGCATGGTTTTCTGGGCGGTGGCGCGGCCCAGATGGCGCTCGATCAGGAAGGCGGCCAGATCGGCCACCCCGGCGCCCCCCGAACAGGTGATGCGGTCGCGGTCCACCACGTAGAGCTGGTCGGCCACTGGCACCAGATCGGGAAATTCCTCGATGAAATCGCGATGATGATACCAGCTGACGCAGCAGCGCCGGTTCTTCATCAGGCCGATGCGGCTCAGCACGAAGCTGCCGGTGCACACGCCGACCAGGGTCACGCCATAGGATGCCGCGGCGCGCAGATAGGCCAGCGTCTCGTCGTCCAGCTGCGGGCCGGCGTGCAGCAGCCCGCCCACCACGACTACATAGTCGAAGCGGCGGGGATCGGTCAGCGGTTCCCAGCGGGCGACGCCGATGCCGCAGCTGGACATCACCGGTTCCGCCCGAGACCCCATGATGGTCCAGCGGCATCGGATCTGCCGCGACCGGTCGCCCTCGTCGGCCGCCAGCCGCAGGGCGTCGATGAAGGGGGCAAGTGCCGTCAGTGTGAAATTGTTGGTCAGGATGAACCCGACCGACAAGAGCGCGCGTTCCTCCTGCCGGGGTGCGGGACCGCTACCGCCGAAACGGCGATATTCCACTGTCTTCCCCACCAGGACACCCTCCCAGTCCGACGGCCCCGGTCTGGCGGCCATCTTCCGTCCTTCGGAATGCTAGCGTCAGCGGCCTGCCCCCGGAAGACAATTCATTGGCGATGATTCTAACGCTCTATCACCAGATCACTGGTCGGGTGGCTGCAGCAGAGCAGGATCAACCCCTGGTCGATTTCACGTTTGCGGATGCCGCCGGTATGGTTCATTTCCACCGTGCCGGAGATCAACTTCGTCTTGCAGGTTCCGCACATCCCGCGCGAGCAGGAGGTCGGAACCCTGATGTCGGCGGCCGATGCCGCATCGGCCACGGCCATCTCCGGCGGACAGGCGAACACCCTGCCGCTTTTCGCGAATTCCACGCGGAAACCGTCCGTGGGCGCTGCCGCCTGGGCCGGCGCGGATGGTGTCGGCGGCTCTCCCGCGGCAAGCTCAGCCGTCAGTTCCTCGAAATTGAAGCTTTCCTGATGATAGCGGCTCATGTCGAAGCCACCCTCTTCCAGGAAGGCGCGCACCGCCTTCATGAAGGGGCCGGGGCCGCAGACATAGACCTCCCGCTCCTTGAAGTCGGGAGCGATCAGCCCGAGCATCGGCAGGGACAGCCGGCCGGTGAAGCCGGCCCAATGCGCCTCGGTGCCGATGCCTTCGCACACATGGGCGACGCGCAGGCGGCGGCCGGGACCGGTCAGCGCGTCCAGTTCGCGGCGGAAGACGATGTCGGCGGGCGTCCGGGCGGCATGGACGAAGACGATGTCGTGATCTTCGCCCAGATCGTCGAAGGTCCGGGTCATCGACATCAGGGGCGTGATGCCGCTGCCGCCGGACAGGAACAGGAACTTGCGCGGGGTTTCGGACTCTCCAGGCGTGAATTCGCCGAGCGGACCGACCGCGCGGATCGTGTCGCCCGGCTTCAGCGTGTCGTGCAGCCAGTTCGACACCGGACCGCCGGGCACGCGCTTGACGGTGATCGAGAGCCGGTGCGGCCGCGCGGCGGAGGATGAGACGGTGTAGCTGCGGTGGATGGTTTCGCCGCCGATGGGCAGTTCCAGCGTGATGAACTGGCCCGGCTTGAATCGGAACAGGCAGGGGCGCTTTGGTGCGAAGACAAAGGTCTTCACGTCATGCGTCTCGTCCCGCACCGCCCGGCACACCAGCGTGTCGTCGATTTCCGGATCCCAATCCCGGACCGGAGGCGGAGCCGCATCCTGCTGCATCGTCATCTCTCTCCTTGAGCCCTGAGCCTCGGACCCTGAACCTTGAACAGCGGGCGATCCCGGCTGCTTGCCGGCCGGGATCGCCCTGGCGTCGCGTCATTCGGCGGCGACGCCCACCGGCGCCTGCTTGCCCAGCAGATGCTCGGCCATGCGGCCGACGTACCATTCCGTGAACTTCTCCACGAGCGGCTCGGTATAGGGCGAATAGGGACCCGGCTCGTAGGCGGGGCTGAGGGCGCCGTTGTGCGAGATCTCGACCAGATCGGCATCCTGCTGGTTGGTCGCTTCCCACACCTCCGTCAGACGGTTCAGGTCATAGTCGACGCCCTCGACCGCGTCCTTGTGGACCAGCCAGCGGGTGCGCAGCAGGTTGCGGTCGGGACCGAGCGGGAACACCGAGAAGGTGACGATGTGGTCGCTCATGAAGTGGTTCCAGGAGTTCGGCTGGGTCCAGAAGGACAGGGCGCCCAGCTTGCGCTCGGTGATCGACCCCAGCAGCTTCTTGGAGGCGCTGCGGGTATCCTTGGTGTGGGCCTCGCCGGCGCCGTCCAACGGCAGGCGCTCGGCGCGGAAGCCGGTGGTGTCGGTCAGGCGCTCGACCTCGCGGCTGGGGAAACCGGCGGCTTCCCAGCTGGTGTGGCAGGACTGTACCAGCGCGTCGTACTTGGCGGCATGCTCCATCCGCTTCGGGTTGGTGCCGTCGGGGGCGAAGCCGAAGCCGTATTCGAACAGCGGGATGGTCAGTTCCGGATGGTTGCTGACGCAGTGGTAGCATTCACGATTGTTCTCCATCGTGAGCTTCCAGTTGCCCTTCTCGATCAGGTCCACCGTCTTGGCGACCTTGCAGTTCTTCAGATCGTGCGGAAGGATGTAGGGCTCGATGGCCGCCGCCATGCGGTCGATGTCCTCTGGCGCTTCCTCCGCCAGGCAGATGAAGATCAGGCCGCCGACCGACCGGATGTGCACCTTCTTCAGGTTCCGGCACTTGCGGTCGAAATCACTGCCCATATGCTCGGCGAACAGAAGCTCGCCGTCCTGGCCGTAGGTCCACTGGTGATAACTGCACACCAGATTGCCGACCGAGGTCTTCTCCTGCAGGATGATGCGCGCGCCGCGATGACGGCAGACATTGTGATATGCCCGCAGTTCCATGTCGTCGTCGCGCATGACGATGACGGAGGTCTTCCCGATATCCACCACCATCACGTCGCCCGGCTCCGCCACGTCCGGCTCCACACCCACATGCAGCCAATGGCGGCCGAAGATGATCTCCATGTCCAGCTTGAAGATCTCCTCGCTGGTATAGAACGGGGCCTCCAGGCTGTGCCCCTTCTTTCGACGCGTCAGCAGGGCTTCTATGGAAATCTCGGACGACATGGCGGTTGACCTTCTGCGGGAGTGGGGCCGGGTGTTCGCGGAACCGCTTCAGCCTTGACCGGGCTGTTGCTATTTTCGATTCCACGACGCACAGCCTGCCGCCCGCCGCGGCGCGTCGCGTTCTGGAATGCGACATCAACTTTAAAAAGGCCGACAGGCGCACCTGTCTTTTTGCGCAAGCCGGACCTCGGCAATGGTCGTTTTGCGGCATGTCGTGATTATTCAAGAGCGATGGCCGCCTTGGTCCATCGGGAGAGCGGCCGGCCGGCGGCGTGCCGCCATCCGAAGAGAGCCGATCGGCATTCATGACGCCTCGTGTCCACGGAGCTGTCGAAGCGCTTCCCTATTTCTATGAAAGACTTTGAAGCATCTGCCTGAAAACCGGGCAACATTCTCCGGCGGCGCGGGGTTTGGAAAAAGCTGTCGCAAATCCGATACGAATTGCCGCTCTGATGAAGGTTTTTTGCTTTCGGAGCCGGCATCCTTCCTCAATCAGCACTGATGCCATCAAAGAACCCGTTGGTCGGAAACGACTTTCCGCGTCGATGCCGGAAGGTGGCCGTCGGCCCATGCATGCGTCCGATCCAAACTTCGGCGCGGCAAAGCCTGGCCGTCCCACCAAACGGGTCCAAACAAACAAACGATAAGAGGAGGCTTCTTGATGAAAATCTTCGGTAAAGCCTTGGGCGTGCTGCTTTCGGCGGCCATGACGGTCGGTCTGGGGGCCGCCGTGGTCGCCGCCCCGGCGCAGGCCGCCGAGAAGTCCATCAACATCGGCTGGACGGCCTGGGCCGACGCCGAGGCGGTGACCAAACTGGCCAAACGTGTGATCGAGGAGCGGTACGGCTACAAGGTCGAGCTGACGATGGCCGACATCGGCATCCAGTATCAGGGCATCGCCAGCGGCAAGCTGGACGCCATGCTGATGTCGTGGCAGCCGCTGACCCACAAGCCCTATCTCGACAAGGTCGGCAAGGACGTGGTCGATCTCGGCCCGCTCTACACCCGCGCCCGCCTGGGCTGGGTGGTGCCAGACTACATCCCTGTCGATCAGGTCAAATCCATCGAGGATCTCAAGAAGCCGGATGTGCAGCAGAAGCTGGGCGGCAAGATCCAGGGCATCGATCCGGGATCGGGGCTGATGCAGGCGTCGGAGAAGGCGCTGAAGACCTATGATCTGAAGGGAATGCAGCTGGTGTCGGCCAGCGACGCCGGGATGCTCGCCGCTCTGGAGCGCGCCATGAAGCGCAACGAGTGGATCGTGGTGACGAGCTGGAGCCCGCACTGGATGTTCGCCAACTGGAAGCTGCGCTATCTGGAGGACCCGAAGGGTGCGCTGGGCGGTCTGGAAAGCGTGAACGCGCTCGTCCGCAAGGGCTTCTACCAGGATCATCCGGAAATCTTCGAGTTCCTGAACCGGATGGTGCTGCCGATCGGCGATCTGGAAGCGATGATGCAGGAAGCCCGTCAGACCAGCTACGAGCAGGCGGTCGACAATTACATCAAGAACAACAAGGCCCGGATCGATTACTGGGTCACCGGCAAGCTTTGATCGGCACCCGTTGCCACCGCCCCAGACGGCGGTGGCAACGGCGGTGGTCGCGCTCCCTTTCCCGCACCGCTCCCGGAGGCGGTCCGTTCATGGCGCAGCCGCGCGGCGGACGGCCGTCTCCGGCCATTCCGGTTTTCAGTCCTTCAACGACGGAGGTCGCCCATGAACCCGTCTGCTCATATGCAGGGCACCGTGTCGGCAAGCGCCGCGATGGTGTCGGCTGAAGGACTCTGCAAGCTTTACGGCGGCAATGCCGCCCAGGCATTGACCATGCTGCGCGCCGGCGTGGATCCGGCCGACATTCTGCGGGAAACCGGCGCCACGGTGGCCGTCGCCGACGTGGCATTCGGGCTGTCGGCCGGCGAAATCGTCACGGTGCTGGGCCGGTCCAACGCTGGCAAGTCCACCCTGCTCCGCCTGGTCAACCGGCTGGTCGAACCGACGGCCGGGACCGTGGTCCTGAACGGGCGCGACATGGCGACGATGAAGCCGGCCGAACTGGTGGCTGCCCGCCGAGACGCCATGGCGATGACCTTCGGCGCAGTGGCGCTGATGCCGAACCGCAGCGTTCTGGACAATGTCGCCTTCGGGCTGGAGATCGCGGGCTTGCGCCGGCGCGACCGGCGGGACCGGGCCATGGCCCTGCTGACGCAGATGGGGCTGGCCCATTTCGCCGCCCGACGACCTCAGGAGGTTCCGGCCGAGGCACGGCTGCGGATCGGTCTGGCACGCTCCCTGATCGCCGATCCGCCGCTGTTGCTGATGGATGCGCCCTTTGCCGGGGTCGATCCCGTCCTGAGGCTGGAACTGGAGGCTGAATTCCTCGACTGGCAGCGGGCGCACCGGGCGGCCGTGCTGCTCACCACCCAGGACCCGGATGAGGCGATGCGGCTTGCCGATCGGATCGCCTTCATGGAGACCGGGCGCATCACCCAGATCGGCACCCCGGACGAAATCCTGGAGACCCCCGCGAACGACCATGTCCGGTCCGCCTTCCAGGACATCGCGGACCGGCGCCGCCAGCGCCAGCGTTCCGCCCATCTGGAGGAGCTGATTTCCCACTTCGAACGGACAGCGATGGAGGGGCTGGACATGGTCGGGTCGTCGGCGGGCGCGCTGGACGGCACCGCGCGTCAGCTGACCGGCATCATCGACCGCACCAACGAGCAGGCGGGCGCCACCGTCGTGGCGGCGGAGCAGATCGCCGGCAACGTCCAGTCGGTCGCCGCATTGGCCGACGACACCTTCCGGTCGCTGGAGGAGATCCGCACGCGCATCGACGATTCCGCCCGCATCGCCCAGTCGGCAGTGGAGCAGGCCCGCAAGGCCGACGAGTCCGTGCATAGCCTGCGGCAGTCGGCCGAGGATATCGGCAATGTCGTGCGCATCATCGACCAGATCACCGGACAGACCAATCTGCTGGCTCTGAACGCCACCATCGAGGCCGCCCGCGCCGGAGAGGCCGGCAAAGGCTTCGCGGTGGTGGCGCAGGAGGTGCGTCAACTGGCCAGCCAGACCGGCAAGGCGACCCAGGATGTCTCGCTCCGTATCCAGGCGATGCAGGATGCGACCGGCAATGCTGCACAGGCCCTGCAAAGCATCACCGCAGTGATCGCGGAGATCAGCACCGTATCGCTTGCCATCGCCCAGTCGATGCAGGCGCAGGCCGCCGCCTCCGCCACCATTCACGCGAGCATCGATCAGGCGGCATCGGGGGCGGGCGTGGTCGCACGCAACGCCCGCCATGTCACCGGCGGTGCCCGCGACACCGAAAGTGCCACCCGGCACGTCCTGACCGCCGCTGCGGAGCTGGCCGGCCAGACCGCACGGCTGCGCAGCAGCATCGAGCAGTTGCTGGACGGCATCCGCACCGGATGACCGACGGCGTCACCCTTATCAAGAGAACGATGATCCCATGCCCAATCCGCTGTTCCGTGTCGGCGAAGCCACCGTCTTCGCCAAGGAGGGCCAGTTCACCGACGCCATGCCGGAGATCGTGATCGGAACGGTCGATGGTCCGGCCGGCCACGCGTTCGCCACCATGATGGGGCAGACCGCCGGCCACACCCGCATGTTCGCAGTGCGGGATTGCAACCAGATGGTCCGTCCGGCCACCATGATGGTGTCCAAGGTGACGATGAAGTCCAGCGCCTATGTCGACCTGTTCGGCGGCGTCGTCCAGGCCGCCACTGCCGACGCCGTGCTGGACTGCGTCATCGAAGGCGTTCTGCCGCGCGACGGGATCAACGACCTGTGCATTCTGGTGATGGTCTGGATCGATCCCCGCTGCCCCACCGATCCGAACCTCGATCGCGCCGATCTCTACCGCACCAATTACGAGGCGACCAAGATCGCCATCGGCCGGGCGATGCGCAATGAACCGACCATCGACGAACTGATCGAAAACCGGCACACGGTCCGGCATTTCATGTTGGATCCGCTGGAATAACCTGCCGGCCCGCCGCAGCAGGCCAGGAAAAAGGCCCGCCTCCGATCAGGAGAGCGGGCTTTTTTGCCATAGGGCCGCTCGACCCTTCACCGTCCCTGCCGGCTATCGCCGCTCCACATTCGGCAGGAAGACGGTCAGCAGCCCCAAGAGCGGAAGGAACGAGCAGGCGGAATAGACGAAGCCGATGCCGCGCCAGTCGGCGACAAGGCCGAGCCCCGCCGCACCGATGCCGGCGACGCCGAAGGCCAGCCCGAAGAACAGGCCCGACACCAGACCGACCCGGCCGGGCAGCAATTCCTGCGCATAGACCACGATGGCGGGGAAGGCCGAAGCCAGGGCCAGCCCGATCACGGCGCTGAGAACCACCGTCGCCGTCAGGCCGACATAGGGCAGGGCCAGGGTGAAGGGCAGGATCCCGAGGATCGAGACCCAGATCACCGTCTTACGGCCGATGCGGTCGCCGACCGGCCCGCCGATCACCGTTCCCGCCGCGACCGCCGCCAGGAAGACGAACAGGCAGAGCTGGGCGTCGCCGGTGGACAGCCCGAAGCGGTCGATCAGGTAGAAGATGTAGTAGCTGGTGATGCTGGCCAGATAGACGTATTTGGAGACGATCAGGGCGATCAGGATGCCGACGGCCCTGGCGACGTGTCCGGCCGGCAGTTCGGTCCGATGCGCCGACTGTCTGCCACTCGCGCGGGGTTTGGCGTTCAGCCGCTGCCAGCTTCCCAGCCGGACCATGACCACCATGCCGGCAAGGGCGGTGATGGCGAACCAGCTGAGGCTGCCCTGGCCGTGGGGCAGGATGACGAATGCCGCCAGCAACGGGCCGAGCGCGGAGCCGAGATTGCCGCCGACCTGGAACAGCGATTGTGCCAGCCCATGGGCGCCGCCGGAGGCTTGGCGCGCGATGCGCGACGCTTCCGGATGGAAGACGGACGACCCGAAGCCCAGCAGCATCCCGCCGGCCAGCAGCGCCGGAAAGCCGGGCGCCCAGGCCAGGGTGAGAAGCCCGAGCAGGGTGGAGCCCATGCCGAAGACCAGCGAATAGGGCATCGGCTTGCGGTCGGTGACGAGCCCGACCAGCGGCTGCAGAAGCGATGCCGTGACCTGATAGACGAAGGTCAGCAGGCCGAGTTGGGCGAAGCTGAGGCCGAACTCGTCTTTCAGGATCGGATAGACCGCCGGCAGCAGCGACTGGATCATGTCGTTGAGCAGGTGGCAGGCGCTGATCGCGGCCAGGATGGAAAAGGCCGTCGAACCGGTGCGGGGCCGGCTCATGGTGGTGTCGGTCACGGGGGCATGCCCTCTTCTCTCCGCCTCAGGCGTTGGGTCCGTCCCGCCCTTGAAGGAGGGGGCGGTCCGGGATCGCCCGGCATGTTGCGTTGAATGCACCGTAAGCCTACGGTCGGCTGAGAAGGCCCGCCACCGCGGTCAGGCCAGTTTCCTACGAGATCGGGCCATGGTCAGAAATGTCCGCGTCGACGAGATCGATGCCGTCCAGCGGCCACTGCTCGCCACCACCCACGATTACCCGGACGGCGGCACGCTGCCGCTCCACCGGCACCGGCGCGGACAGCTGATCTCCGGCATCACCGGGGTGCTGATCATGTCGACGCCGCAGGGGCGATGGGTGGTGCCGCCGGACTTCGGCCTGTGGATTCCGCCCGGCGTGATGCACGAGGTCCGCATGATCGGGGCGGTGACCACCCAAAGCCTCTACCTTGATCCGGACCTGACCGGCGGCATGCCGGACCGCTGTCAGGTCGTCGGGCTTTCGCCCTTCATCCGCAGCCTGATTTCCCGCGCCGTGGATGTCCCGGCCGATTACGATCCGGACAGCCATGACGGCGCGGTGATGGCGCTGATCCGCTACGAAATGCAGCATCTGCCGGCCCAGCCGCTGACCGTGCCCTTCCCGACGAACCCTGCCCTGGCCGAGCGTTGCCGACGCTTTCTTCGGCGACCGGCGGTGCATGAGACGATCGAGCAATGGTGCGACGGGCTGGGGGTCAGCCGGCGCGCCTTCACCCGGCTGTTCCGGCGGGAAACCGGGCTGAGCTTCCTGGAGTGGCGCCAGCAGGCCTGCCTTGCCGCCGCCCTGCCGCGGCTGGTGGCGGGGGAGAGCGTCACCGCTGTCGCGCTCGACCTCGGCTATGACAACCCCGCCGCCTTCACGGCGATGTTCAAGCGGGTGCTCGGATCGTCGCCGCGCGCCTATCTCAAGGGTGACGGCTGACGCCTCCGCTCATGGGTATCGCATCGCCTCCAGATCGGCGATGAGACCGGGACCTTGCGGTCGCCAACCGAGCGTCGCCTGCGTCAGGGCGCTGGATGCCGCCATGTCGATGCCCGCGAACATCGTCATCCAGCCGAAGGACTCCGCCGCCTTGTCCTGCGGGATGGAGACCACGGGAATCCTCAGGCCGCGCGCCAGCGTTTCGACGATCTCGCGGGTCTCGACTCCTTCCTCGCCGACCGCGTGGTAGCGGGCGCCGGCTTCCGCCTTCTCGATGGCCAGCCGATAAAGGCGGGCGACGTCGCTGAGATGACCGGCGGACCAGCGGTTGCGCCCCTCGCCGATGTAGGCTGCGGCACCCTTTTCGCGGAAGATGGCGATCAGCGGGGTGATCAGTCCCTGCTTCTCGGTGTTGTGGACCTGCGGCAGACGCAACACCGCGACGTTGACGCCGGCATCCAGCAGTTCGTTGCCGGCCTGCTCCGATGCGATGCGCGGATTGGGGTGGGAATCGTCGAAGACATCCTCCCGGGCGAGCCTGCCATGGCCGGCACCGCCGATACCGACCCCGGAAGTGATCAGCAACGGGCGCCGGGATCCCTTCAGCACCTCGCCCAGCGCGCCGATCACTCGGCGGTCCTTTTCGCAGTTCTCGACAAAGCGCGAGAAGTCGTGGTCGAAAGCGGTGTGGATCACCGCGTCGGCACTCTCGGCGCCGCTTCGGACGCTCGCCAAGTCCTCCAGGGTGCCGTGGTGCGGCTCGACCCCGGCGGCTTCCAGCGCGCGGGCGCCGTCAGCGGATCGGGTCATGCCGACGACATGGTGCCCGGCCTCCAGCAATTCGGACAGCACCGCCCGGCCGATGAAGCCGGTGGCGCCGGTGAGGAAAATACGCATGGGGACATCACCTTTCCAATTCCGTCACCCTACTCTGATGGGTTGTGATATCCTGTTAAAGTAGTGACGTTTTCCTAGTATAGCGGCTACCAGGATCGCCGATGCAGCCCGACGCAAAGCAGGTCAGCACACTCGCCGCCTTCCTGCGCGACCGCCGCACGCGGCTCGATCCGGCGGCTTTCGGCTTCACGGGGCGCCGCCGCACGCCGGGACTGCGCCGGGAGGAGGTGGCGCAGCGGGCCAACATCAGCCCGACCTGGTACACCTGGCTGGAACAGGGGCGGGGAGGGGCGCCGTCGGCCGACGTGCTGGACCGGATCGCCGGCAGCCTGTTGCTGACCGATCTGGAACGGGAGCATCTGTTCATCCTGGCGCTCGGCCGTCCGCCGGAAATGCGGTACAGGCCGGCGGATGGCGTCAGTCCGCGTCTGCAACGGCTGCTGGATGCGTTCGACGCCTGTCCCGCCTTCATCAAGACGGCGACCTGGGACGTGCTGGCCTGGAATCAGGCCGCCGCGGTCGTTCTGACCGATTACGCCACGCTTCCCCCCGACCGGCGCAACATCCTGCGGCTGGTGTTCTGCAATCCGTCGATCCGGGCCAAGCAGAAGGATTGGGAAGGCATGGCGCGGTTCCTGGTCGGCGCCTTCCGGGTCGATGCCGCCCGGGCCGGGGCGGTGAAGGAGATTGCCGACCTCGTCGACGAGTTGTGCCGGGCCAGCGCGGATTTCGCCCGGTTCTGGAAGGAGAACGACGTCTATGCGCCGAGCGAGGGGATCAAGCGCCTGCAGCATCCCGAACTCGGCAGCATCGAGATGGAGTTTTCCGGATTCGCCGTCGATGGCCGTCCGGACCTGGGGCTGCTGGTCTACAATCCGCTGGATGAGCAGATCAAGGACCGCATCCGTGCCATCGTCGCCCGAAGGACAGGGACGGGGGCGGCGGGGCACTGAGCGGTGCGCCCTGGTAGGTCTCGCCCGATCGTCCAGCGGCCGCGCCCGTCCATCGACGCCCGGATGCTGGGCCGCGGTCCAGAGGCTGGCATCAGTCGTCTGAATGCGACGCAATGCCGTGTTTGCGCAGTTTGGCGTAGAGGTTTGTGCGCGAAAGGCCGAGCCTCCGGGCCGCTTCGAGCTTGTTGCCCCGGCAATCCTCAAGGGATTCCAGAATGAGCGCCCGTTCCAATTCGTCCATGGCGGCGTTCAGGGACCGCTTCCGGTCGGGTGGGGCAGGGGGTTGGATCGCGGCGCTCGGAAGGATGTCCGCGAAATCTTCGGCCCTGATGCGCTCGCCTTCGGTACGCACATAGACCTGTTCGATGACGTTGGCCAATTCACGGACATTGCCGGGCCAATCATGCTGCCGCAGCGCATCCAGCGCCGCAGGCGTGAACTCGCGCATCGGCTGATCGAGACTGATGGCGATCTTCTCCGAAAACAGGGGGGCCAGGATCTCCAGGTCGTCCTTGCGGTCACGGAGCGCCGGCAGTTGTATCGGAAAGACATTGAGCCGGTAGTACAGATCCGACCGGAAGGTGCCGCTGCGCACCATCTCGGCCAGGGGACGGCTGGTTGCCGCGATGATGCGGACATCGACCTTGATGACCTGATTGGACCCGAGCGGTTCGACCTCGCGTTCCTGCAGGGCGCGCAGCAATTTGGCCTGCAGCGGCAGGGGCATGTCGCCGATCTCGTCGAGAAACAGCGTTCCGCCATGGGCAAGCTGGAACTTGCCGGGGCGTGGCTGGCGGGCGGCGCCCGTATATGCCCCCGGTGCGACCCCGAAGAACTCCGCTTCCAGAAGATTTTCGGGAATCGCGGCGGTGTTGACGGCGACGAAGGGGCGGTGGGCACGGTCCGAGGAGGCGTGGATCGACTGGGCCACCAGTTCCTTGCCGGTCCCGGTTTCGCCAAGCAGCAGGACCGCCGACCGGATCTGGCCGGCCCTGCGCACCAACCGCTTGACCTGAAGCATCGGCTGGCTGAAGCCGATCAGGTTCTCCACCGTGTATTGGGAGGCGCGGCTCGCCGCCAACTCCTGCTCCACACGGGTCAGGCGGGACTGCAACTTGTTGAAGCGGTCGGCGATGGGCCGAAGATATGTCAGGCTGTTCTTCAGGGCGAAGGCAAGGGCGCCGATGACCTGTCCCTGCTCATCGCGCAGGGGAAGGCGGCTGACCAGTAGCGTGTGCTCGCCATAGCGCATGATGTCGAGCGGCAGCGACCGACCCGTTTCCACCACCTCGCGCATCCGGCTGTGTGGAATGATGCGCTCCACCGGTTGGCCGATTGCGTCCGCCGGCGACCGGAAGCCAAGCATCGCAATCTGCTTGTCGCTGAACCAGACATGCTTGTCATTCGACCAGACGAGACGCGCATCCTGATCGACCAGTATGGCGCCGTCGATCATCTCATCGATCATCACCATCAGCGCACGTGCCGCAGCGAAATGACCGGCCGGATCCTTCTGCATGCCACGCTCCTCGGTGTCGCTGATTGTCAATATACTGTACATTGTTTGTCAGAAAAGTGAACACGGTGAAAGCGCGGATTTGCAGAGGTATTCCGCCCTTTGCGGCAGTCGACTGTCAGCGATCGCTAACTTCTGCTCTTCCGCATAGTGAAAGCGGCTTGGCGCATATCCTTTTCTTTCAAGCAGTTATCCATGTGGCACGCGCGTTGCTAACCATCCCTTCCAAAATGCGCGCCACCCGAACAATCCGCCTCGCAATCCTACGGACCTTGGCAGGAAAGAGGGGCGGGCACGGGCTTCCGGTCAGGCAAAGGGGGATATGCACGCGCCATGACAAACCAGCGCATCGCGATCATCGGCGGCGGACTGATGGGGCACGGGATCGCACAGGCCTTTGCCGCCGCCGGACATCGCGTCGCCATCCAGGAACCCGATGCCGAACGCCGGTCCGCGATCCCCGACCATGTCCGCCGCAATCTGCGGGCATTGGGCGAGGACATCGCGGCCGCCAACCTGATCGACCTGCACGAAACGCTGGCGGGCGCCGTTGCCGGCGCCGACATCGTCATCGAGGCGGTGCCGGAGGACCTCGCCCTCAAACAACGCATCGTCGCCGCCATCGAAGCGGCCGCGCCTCCCCATGCGCTTCTCGCCAGCAACACGTCGGTCATCCCGATCACGCGGATCATGGAGCCGCTTTCCGACAAGTCCCGTGCCCTGGGCACTCATTGGTGGAACCCGCCCTATCTGATCCCGCTGGTCGAGGTGATCCAGACCCAGGACACCAGCGATGCCGCAATCGCCGCGATGATCGGCCTGCTGACGTCCATTGGAAAGACGCCGGTGCATGTCCGCAAGGATGTTCCCGGCTTCATCGGCAATCGCCTGCAGCACGCGCTCTGGCGCGAGGCGATTGCCCTGGTCCAGAACGGCGTGTGCGATGCCGAAACGGTCGATGCCGTGGTCAAGGCGAGTTTCGGCCGGCGGCTCGCCGTCCTCGGACCGTTGGAGAATGCCGATCTTGTCGGCACCGACCTGACCCTCGCGGTTCATGAGCATGTCCTGCCCGATCTCGACCGCAGCCCCGGTCCGCTGCCGCTTCTGCGCGATCTGGTCGCGTCGGGACGGCTGGGCATGAAGGCCGGCGCCGGTTTCCGGACCTGGACGGAAGCGCAGCGGGAGGAGGTCACCGCCACCCTTGCAACGCATCTTCAACGCCTGGATGGCCTCGACCGCCGGTAGCCGCCGCCGCAGCCGCTCGGCGACGTTCAATCTTCAATCGTCCGCAGCCTCGACGGGCGGTTCAACACAGGAGGGCCTTGCATGGCCGCATCAGGCAAGAAAGTCATTATCAGCTGCGCGTTGACGGGCTCGATCCACACGCCCACCATGTCGGACGCCCTGCCGGTCACGCCCGACGAAATCGTCGAGCAGGGGGTCGGTGCGGCCGAAGCCGGGGCGGCGATCCTGCACCTGCACGCCCGCGATCCCCGCACTGGACAGCCGACACCCGATCCGGCGGTGTTCATGCAGTTCCTGCCGCGGCTGAAGCAGTCCACCGACGCGGTGCTGAACATCACCACCGGCGGTTCGCTCAACATGACGGTTCAGGAACGGCTCGCCGCCCCGCTGCAGGCCCGGCCGGAAATGTGCTCGCTCAACATGGGTTCGATGAACTTCGGCATCTTCCCGTTGGCCGACCGGTACAAGAACTGGAAGCATGACTGGGAAGAGCCCTACCTGCGCAGCACCGACGACTTCATCTTCCGCAACACCTTCCGGGACATCGCCTATATTCTGGAACACCTGGGTGAAGGCTGTGGCACGCGCTTCGAGTTCGAATGCTACGATGTCGGCCATCTGTACAATCTCGCGCATTTCCTGGATCGCGGACTGGTGAAGACGCCGCTCTTCATCCAGACGATCTTCGGAATCCTGGGCGGCATCGGGGCGGAGGAGCGCAACCTCGTCTTCATGCGCGAAACCGCCGACCGCCTGTTCGGCAAGGATTACGAATGGTCGGTGCTGGCCGCCGGCCGCCATCAGATTCCCTTCACGACCATGGCCGCGGTGATGGGCGGCAATGTCCGGGTCGGGCTTGAGGACAGCCTCTATCTCGCCAAGGGCCGGTTGGCGCGGAACAGCGCCGAGCAGGTGGCGAAGATCCGTCGCATCCTGGAGGAACTGTCGCTGGAGGTTGCCACCCCGGAAGAGGCGCGCGCCATGCTCCACCTCAAGGGCGCCGATCAGGTGGCGTTCTGAGCCGCCCCATTTTCCCATATCAAGGACCGATAGATGCAGAACAGAAACGCCGTGGTTACCGGTTCCACCAGCGGAATCGGGCTGGCGACCGTGCGGGAACTGGCCGGCCGGGGCTGCCATGTGGTGGTCAACGGCTTCGGCGACCGTGCGGAGATCGACCGGACCTGTGCCGAGATCGCGGAGTTGAGCGGGACCCGGATCGTCTATTCAGGCGCCGATCTCAGCCGGCCGGAGGAGGCCCGCGCCCTGATGGCGGAGGCGGCTGACCTGCTGGGACCGATCGACATCCTGGTGAACAACGCCGGCATCCAGCATGTCGCCGCCCTGCACGAGTTTCCCGACGACAAGTGGGACCTGCTGCTGGCGGTCAATCTCAGCGCCGCGTTCCACACCATAAAGGCGGCTGTGCCGGCGATGCGGGAGCGGGGCTGGGGACGCATCGTCAACACCGCGTCCGTGCTGGGCATGGTCGGCGCCCCGCACAAGCCGGCCTATGTCGCCGCCAAGCATGGCATCATCGGCCTGACCAAGTCGGTGTCGATCGAGGTCGCCGGTCATGGCATCACCTGCAACGCGGTCTGTCCCGGCACGGTGCTGACCCCAATCATCGAACGCCAGATCGCCCAGCAGGCGCAGGTCACCGGCCTGCCCGAGGATCAGGTCCTGAAGGCCGTATTCCTGGAAAAGATGCCGACCGGCCGGCTGATCGGCCCGGAGGAGGTGGCCGCAGCCATCGCCTTCCTCTGTTCCGACGCCGCGGCGTCCATCACCGGGGCGATCCTTCCCGTGGACGGCGGCTACACCACCCATTGAGTCAAGGTCCCGCGACCCTTCGGGCGGCGCCGTCGCCGGCGACCGCCCCAATCACCAAGAACTGACAGAATTGGGAGTGAAAGATGCGCAAGTTCCTTCTCGCCGGCGTCGCCTTCGCCACGCTGGCCGTGGGTTCGGCCTCAACCCAGGCGCAGGCCCAGATGTCCGACAACGTCATCAAGATCGGGATGCTGTCCGACCGCTCCGGCATCTACGCCGACATCAACGGCGAAGGATCGGCGGTTGCCGCAAGGATGGCCGCCGAGGAGTTCGGCAACGCGGTCAACGGCACGAAGATCGAGATCATCGTCGGCGACCACCAGAACAAGGCGGACATCGCCGCCAACCTTGCCCGCCAATGGATCGATACGGAAAAGGTGGACGTGATCGCCGATGTGCCGAATTCGGCCGCCGCGCTGGCCGTGCAGGGGATCACGCGGGACAAGAAGCGCCTGTTTCTGATGTCCGGTCCCGGTTCGACCGACCTGACGGGCAAGGATTGCAGCCCCTACGGCTTCCAGTGGACCTGGGACAACCATGCCGTCGCCTCTGCCACTGCCCGCGCGCTGGTCGAGCAGGGCAGGAAGAGCTGGTTCTTCATCACCGCCGATTATGCCTTCGGCCATTCGCTGGAGGCCGAAGCGGCCGACACGGTCAAGCAGCTCGGCGGGACCATCAAGGGCAGTGTGCGTCATCCGCTGGGCGCATCCGATTTCTCTTCCTACCTGCTTCAGGCGCAGGCTTCGGGCGCGGACGTGGTGGCCTTCGCCAATGCCGGCGGCGACACCATCAACGGCGTCAAGCAGGCGGCCGAATTCGGCATTCCCCAGGGTGGGCAGACCTTGGCCGGCCTGCTGCTGAACATCAACGACATCAAGGCGCTCGGACTGGAGACCTCGCAGGGGCTGATGCTGGCGAACTCCTTCTACTGGGACATGAACGACGAGACCCGCGCCTGGTCGAAGAAGTTCGAGGAACGAACCGGCCGCATGCCGTCGATGAACCAGGCGGGTGTGTATTCGGCGGTCCGCCATTACCTGAAGGCCGTGCAGGAGACCGGCACCGACGATGCCGACAAGGTGGCTGCCAAGATGCGCAGCATGCCCGTCACCGACATGATGATGAAGGAGGCGAAGATCGCCGATAACGGCCGCGTCTTCGACGACATGTATCTGGCGCAGATCAAGACGCCCGCCGAATCCAAATACGCCTGGGATTATTTCAAGATCATCAAGAAGATCCCCGGTACGCAGGCCTACATCGACCCGAAGGCCAGCGGCTGCCCACTCGTGAAATGATGGGAAAGGGGAGCGTTCGGGCTCCCCTTTTTCACTGCTCTGCATCAGGCCACCCTCGGTGGCGGGAATTGCGCGCCGACGGCCGTCCGAAAACATCGGGGTCGGGCTTGAACAGCGGGCAGGAACCATCCATCTACCATCCAGTTGGATGGTGAACGGATGGAACATCATGAGCGACGTGGCGCGAGACCTGCGACCGAAAGCCGGTGACAGCGAGAAGATCACAATCAATCTCGGCTACGTCGACCTGGGTCACATCGACTTGCTGGTGGAGGAGGGGTTCTATTCGAACCGCACCGACTTCATCCGCACCGCCATCCGCAACCAGGTCGACAAACACGCTGAGGTGGTCCGCCAATCCGTGACGCGAAAGAGCGTCGATCTTGGCCTTCGCCATTTCAGCCGTGCCGACCTGGAAGCCGTGCAGGCCCAAGGGCGGATGCTGGACATCCGTGTCCTCGGGCTTGCCGCCATCGCCCAGGACGTGTCACCCGAGCTTGCCCGCGCCACCATCGCCACGCTGACCGTACTTGGCGCGCTCCATGCGCCGGCCGCCGTCAAGGCGGCGCTCGCCGACCGCATCCGCTGATGCGTCCCGCAGCGCCGATACCGGCGTCATCCCCGAACCGAGAAAGCATCCAGATGTCCCAAACACGCCCCACCGGCTTGCCGCCCGGCATGGACGAGGTCGCCCGCCTGACCCAGGCCGGCCGGCTCGCCGAAGCGACTGGCCTGATCCAGCGCCTGCTGCGGGGAGAGGGCGCGACCGAACCTGCGGCGGCTCCAGCCGCCGCGCCGGACCCGACCGTGCTGGAGGGAGAGTTCGTGCGCCTCGATGCCGCTTCCGGACCTCAAGCCCGGAGCGACACCAAGGATCACGTGCGACCAACCGGCAAGATGGCGGGAAACCGGTCCGGAAAGGGCGTGAGGACCGGCCTTGGCGAGACCCTGCGCGGCCTTGCGGCGCGCCTGCAGCCGACGGGGTTGCGGGGTGGCGGTGCTCCGCGCCCGCCCGCCGAACCGCTGCCGGATGGCGCATCCTTTGCGACGGCGTCCCACAGCGGGGCGTCGGGGACGCGGGCTTACAAGCTCTATGTGCCGGCCAACCGCGGCGACGGGCCGCGTCCGTTGGTGGTGATGCTGCACGGCTGCACCCAGTCGCCCGACGATTTCTCCGCAGGGACCCGGATGAACGCCTTTGCCGAGCAGCACGGCGTTTACGTCGCCTACCCCGAACAGCCGGCCTCGGCCAACGCCCAACGCTGCTGGAACTGGTTCAAACCCGAAGACCAGCGCCGCGGCCATGGGGAGCCGGACCTGCTGGCAGGGATCACCCGCCGGATCATCCACGACCATCCCATCGACCCGAACCGGGTTTACATCGCCGGGCTGTCGGCCGGCGGTGCCGCCGCGGCCATCATGGGGGAGGCCTATCCCGACCTCTATGCGGCGGTCGGCGTGCATTCCGGCTTGCCTGCCGGCGCCGCACACGACCTTCCCTCCGCCCTCGCCGCCATGCGCCAGGGCGACCATGGGGCCATGGGCAGGGCAGGGGCGGGAAGGGCGGGTGCCGGCCGCCCGGTACCCACAATCATCTTCCACGGTGATCGCGATACCGTTGTCCACCCGCGAAACGGCGATCAGGTGGCTGCCCAGGCGACGGCCGCCGTGGCCGGCCTAGGCACTGAGGTGCAGCACGGCGAAGCCCCCGGCCGGCGTTCCTACAGCCGAACCCTGCACACCGACCCTTCCGGCCGGACGCTGTGCGAGCAATGGGCGATCCATGGCGCCGGACATGCCTGGGCAGGTGGGAGTCCCACCGGCTCCTACACCGACCCGCAGGGTCCGGACGCCACGGCGGAGATGATGCGCTTCTTCCTGGAACACCGGGTGGAACCACGCTGAAGTGCGACAACACGTTCTCATTGATCTGTTGGCCTGCTTTTAGGCATTGCTTCAGGGGTTCCGTCAGGTGTCACGCCCCGCCTGAGCCGGCGATGCGAATGGCCCGGAGGGCGGTCGCCGTGAACTATGCGACAGCGAGTATGTCGCGCAGGGCGGCGACCCTCTGGACATGGATTGCCCGTCGGCGTGCCGCCGGGACGTGCTGCTTGCGCCGGGTCGCCGGGCGCAGAAAGTTGCGCACCTCGTCGTAAGCCCGGCAAAACCGTGCGGCGCTGACCGGCGACTTGAAGCCACGCATCGGGCGGGTGCGCCCTTTGACTCCGCGGTGATCTTGCTCCAAATGGTTGTTCTTGTATTTGGATTTTCGGTGCTCGACGTCCTCGCCGAACAGCTCGTCAATCGCGGGTGGGTAGCCGGCGTGCTTGTCCGTGGTGATCGTCTCGGGGATGATGCCAGTGACCTCGATAGCAGAGCGGAAGAAGGTTTCGGCGGCAGCCTGGTCGCGGGTAGCGCTGAGGAAGACATCGACCAGATTACCGTCGCTGTCGATGGCCCGGTACAGGTATTGCCACTGACCCGCGACCTTGAGGTACGTTTCATCCACATACCAACTGCGGCCGATCTTACCTCGGCGGCGCTGGCGCAAAGCCTAGGTGAGCCGCGGCGCCAGCTTGGCCTCCCAGTCGCGCACCGCCTCGTGGCTGAAGACCAGCCCGCGTAACAGCAAGATTTCCGCCAAATCGCGCAGGCTGAGCTTGAGCCGCAGCCGCCACAACACGATCAGGAACACCACGTCCGAAGGCAGTTGCAGCCGGTTCAGCACCGAGCCGGTGCGCTCATTGAATTGGCGCCGGCAGCCGTGGCAACGAAAGCGCCGATACCCATACATCGTCCGGTCCGAACGCTCGGTCGTGCTCGCCGACTGGCAGTGTGGGCAACGCATCCGTCTCCTCCTTGTTGAGAGGGGAGATCCGGGGAATGGCCAAGCTCCCGGCAACTTGGCGCAAGCCCTGACGAAACCCGTCCCGAAACTCTATTCCCCTTCGAACGAAACCACCCGCATGTCGCGGCCGGCCAGCAGCGTGCGCCGGGTCCCACCGCAGGCCGGGCATGGCGCGATCAGCGTGTCTGGCGCGTAGTCGGTGCCGCAGGCGTCGCAGCGCGCCTTCAGCGCCGTCCGCTCGATCGCCAATTCCGCCCTGGCGGCGAGCGTGTCCTCCGTCACCAGGGGAAAGCAGAACAGCAGCGCGTCCGGATCGATGGCGGCGCCCGCTCCGATGTCGACCGTGACGCGGGTCACCCGGCGGATGCCTTCCCGTCCGGCGCTTTCGACCACCAGGGTGACGATGCTTTCGCACAATGATAGTTCGTGCATCGGTAAGTTTCCGAAGAAATCTAGGCTTTCCCTAGGGCCGATTCCATGTCTTCACCATAACGAGCGCAGAAGCGTTGATGTAAATCATATCGGCGCATGCAGGCTGGTGATAAGAAAGAGCAGTCTGGTCCAAAGATTGGCGGCCCCGCCCTCCAGGCAAGGTTAACAGCCTGGCCCTATGTTGTTTCGATCATAACGGGTCAACGACTATGGTCATCCCAACGACGCGGACCATCCGCCCGACAGCCCTGGGCTCCGGCGGATCGACAACGAACACCCCGGGTTGTCATCCGCCCTGACGGGCATCCCGATCACGACAGGCCGGCTTCATCCCCGGGCCAGTCCCCCATGCCTCAGGTCAAGATTTTGGCCACGCCCGGCGGTTTCTCCGCCGTACCGGCGGTGATCCCCTGTTGCCGCAAGCCGGCCAAGCCACGATCCGAGGAACCAGCCCAACACCGGACGCGCGAGAGCGGCCGGCCAGAACGGCCGGAACGCACTCGACAGGAGCGCTGAGAAGCGGAGCCCGCGTCACGGCTATTAGGAGGTCACCCGACCATGAGCATGATGCTGATGATCCATCCGGACAAATGCACCGGATGCCGCAACTGCGAACTCGCCTGCTCCATGGAGCATGAAGGAGACTTTCGGCCGAAAGCCTCTCGCATCCATGTCTACACCTGGGAACGTGAAGGCTTCTCCGTCCCCATGATGTGCCAGCAGTGCAAGGACGCTGCCTGCACCACCGTCTGCATGCCGAAGGCGATGCACCGCAACCCGGCCAACGGCCAGGTCGAGCTGGATCAGTCGAAATGCATCGGCTGCAAGATGTGCGTGCAGGCCTGCCCGTTCGGCTGCGCCTCCTGGGATTTCCTGGGGTCGCAGATCCTGAAATGCGACACCTGCGGTGGCGATCCGGCCTGCGCGACGATCTGCCCCACCCACGCGCTGGAATGGGTCGAGGACACCGTGTCGGCGCAGGCGCGCAAACGCTCCTTCGCCACCAAGCTCAAGAATGCCTTTGCGGAGGTCTGATCATGCACGGCTGGACAGGAAAAATCCTTCGGATCGATCTCAGCACCGGCAAGATCGCCACCGAAGCGCTGAAGACCGACCTGGCGCGCGACTACATCGGCGCCCGCGGCCTCGGCACCAAATACATGTACGACGAGGTGGATCCCACCGTCGACCCGCTGTCGCCGGCGAACAAGCTGATCTTCGCATCGGGTCCGATGACCGGCACCTTCGCGCCGTCAGCCGGCCGCTACGACGTGGTCACCAAGGGGCCGCTGACCGGCACCATCGCCGCTTCGAACTCCGGCGGCGCCTGGGGGCCGGAGCTGAAATACGCCGGCTACGACATGCTGATCCTGGAGGGTCGCTCGCCGAAGCCGGTCTATCTGTGGATCCAGGACGACAATGTGGAGATCCGCGACGCCGCCCATCTCTGGGGCAAGGACGTTCCCGAGACGACGGAGACGCTGAACGCCGAGACGGCGACCGACGCCAAGATCGCCTGCATCGGCCCGGCCGGTGAGAATCTGTCCTTCATCGCTTCCATCATGAACGACATGCAGCGCGCCGCCGGCCGCACCGGTGTCGGCGCGGTGATGGGGTCGAAGAACCTGAAGGCGGTGGTGGTGCGCGGCACTGGTGCGGTCACCGTCGCCGACAAGACCGCCTTCCTCGCCGCGGTGAGCAAGGCCAGCACCATGATCAAGGAGCATCCGGTCGGCGGCACCGGCTTGCGCCTCTACGGCACCAACGTGCTGGTCAACATCCTGAACTCGGTGGGCGGCCTGCCGACCGGCAACTTCCAGGACGGCCATTTCGAGACCGCCGACAAGGTGGGCGGCGAGACGCTGGCGGCCAACCAGCTGCAGCGGCCGAAGGGCTGCTTCTCCTGTATCATCTCCTGCGGCCGCGCCACCAAGGTCAAACACCCCAAATACAAGGGCGAAGGCGAGGGGCCGGAGTATGAAACCGCCTGGGGCTTCGGCCCGGATTGCCGAATCGACAACCTCGACGCGGTGATCAAGGCCAACTACTACTGCAACGAATACGGCCTGGACACCATCTCGATGGGCGGCACCGTCGCCTGCGCAATGGAGCTGTTCGACCGCGGCATCATCACGCTGGAGGACACCGAGGGTCTGGAGCTGACTTTCGGCAATGCCGACGCAATGGTGGAGGCGGTGCGGCTGGCCGGCATCGGCCAGGGTTTCGGCAAGAAGCTGGCGCTGGGCTCCTACCGGCTGGCCAGCCTCTACGGCCATCCCGAACTGTCGATGACCGTCAAGAAGCAGGAGATGCCGGCCTATGACCCGCGCGCGGTCCAGGGCATCGGCCTGAACTACGCCACCAACAACCGTGGCGGCTGTCACGTCCGCGGCTACACCATCAGCCCCGAGGTGCTGGGTGTGCCGGTCAAGGTCGACAAGGACAGCATCGACGGCAAGGCGGAGCTGGTCGCCCTGTTCCAGAACCTGACGGCGGCGCTGGATTCGAGCGGATCCTGCCTGTTCGCCACCTTCGGCATCGGTGCGCCCGAATTCGCCGAGTTGATGACGGCGTTGACCGGCTTCGCCTACACCGGCGACAGCTTCATCGAGGCGGGCGAGCGGATCTGGAACCTGGAGCGGCTGTGGAACCTGAAGGCCGGGCTGACCGCCGCCGACGACACCCTGCCGCCGCGCCTGCTGAGTGAGCCGATCGTGACCGGCCCGTCGAAGGGGGCGGTCAGCCGCCTGCCGGAAATGCTGCCGCTCTACTACGGCGTTCGCGGCTGGGACGCCAACGGCGTGCCCACGCCGGAGAAGCTGAGCGCGCTGGCGCTGGCCTGACCCTGTCCGGACCGCCCGCCGCGGCCATCCGCCGCGGCGGCGGCAGTCGGGTGGCGGTGGTCAGGCGGCGGTCCTGGAAGAAGGGCCCTGTCCCATGAAAATCTCCTATTTCGCGCTGCTGCGCGACGCCACCAAGAAGTCGCATGAGGTGTGGCAGCGTCCCGCGGCGACCCTGCGGGACCTGCTGCGCGATCTGGCCGCCGAATACGGCCCGAACTTTGCCCGCTGGATCCTGAAGGACGGCGAACTCGCCGGCTACGCCATCATCCTGGTCAACGGCCAGGACGTGCGCGGTCTTCAGGGGCTGGACACGCCACTGTCGCCGGACTCCGACGTCTTCATCTTTCCGCCGCTGGCCGGTGGCTGAGAAAGGGGCTGGTCATGACGTCCACAACGCTCCCTATTCTTCTCCTGCTCGGGGGCTTCGTCCTTCAACTCCTGCTCGCCCGCTGGCTGACGCCGGTCGGCAAGGGGGTGCTCGCGACCGCCGTGGTCTTCGCCTCCTTCCTCGCCTCGCTGACGCTGGTGCCGGCCAGCATGGCCGGCGTCGCGGCGGAGGCGCCGCTGCTTGCCGGCTGGGACGGTCCGCTGTCGATCGGCCTGCGCGTCGACGGGCTGAGTGTCCTGTTCATGGTGATGGGCACCGGCATCGGTGCCGCCATCCTGCTGTTCTCCGTCCGCTACATGGAGCATGAGGAGCAGGGCACGACGCGCTTCTACGCCATCATGCTGATCTTCGTCGCCGGCCTGCTGCTGCTGGCGGGCGCCGCCGACATGCTGGGCGCTTATGTGGCGTGGGAGGTGATCGGGCTGTGCTCCTACAGTCTGGTCGGCTTCTGGTACAAGCAGAAGGCGGCGACCGACGGCGCCCGCAAGGTGCTGGTTATCACGCACCTCGCCGGCTACGGATTCCTCGTCGGGCTGGTGCTGGTCTATGCCCGCGCCGGTACGCTGGCCTGGACCGATCCGGCCGTCGCCTCCGCCTTCACCTCGGGCGTCGCCGCGCTGTTCATCGTCGCGGCGATGGCGAAATCGGTGATGTTCCCG
This sequence comes from Azospirillum oryzae, assembly GCF_008364795.1. Taxonomy (GTDB): domain Bacteria; phylum Pseudomonadota; class Alphaproteobacteria; order Azospirillales; family Azospirillaceae; genus Azospirillum; species Azospirillum oryzae. The sequence continues at coordinate 167,400 of NZ_VTTM01000006.1, forward strand.
TTGCACACCTGGATCCCGGAGGCGATGAACGCGCCGACGCCGGTGTCGGCGCTGCTGCATTCCGCCTGCTACGTCAAGGCCGGCGTCTACCTGATCGCCCGCATGTATGTGGTGGGCGGTGGGCAATGGCATGAGGCGATGGGAACCCCGCTGCTGGCGGTCGGCTGCGTCACCATCCTGGTCGGCGTCATCTTCGCCATGGCGCAGACCGACCTGAAGCGGCTGCTCGCCTTCCACACCGTCAGCCAGCTCGGCTACATCGTCGTCGGGCTGGCGCTCGGCACCGATCTCGGGCTGGCGGCCGGGCTGTTCTATTGCCTGAGCCACGCGCTGTTCAAGGGCACGCTGTTCATGTGCGCCGGCGCCATCCAGCACGCCACCGGCACCCGCGACCTGCGCGACCTCGGCGGTCTGGCGTCGGCGATGCCGGGAACGGCGAAGGTGTGGATCATCGCCGCGGCGTCGATCGCCGGCGTGCCGCTGACCAACGGCTTCGTCGCCAAATGGCTGCTGTTCAGCGCAGCGCTCGACAAGGGGCTGCTGGTCGTCGTGCTGGTCGGCTGGATCGGCAGCATCCTGACCGCCTTCTCCTTCCTCAAGGCCACGGTCAACGCCTTCTACGGCGTGCCGTCCAAAGCGCTGCTCGGCCGTGCGGTACACGAGGCGTCGCCGAGCATGCTGGCCGGCATGGGGTCGATGGCCGGGCTGTGCCTGCTGTTCGGCGTCGCGCCGCAACTGCTGATGCTGCCGATCGTCGCCCCGGCGGTGCGTTCGCTGGGCTTCGACTGGGCGGTGGAGATGAGCTGGCTCGGCATCCTGACCGACCGCGGCACCATCGCGGTGACCGTCGGCGGCGGCGTGGTGCTGGCCTCGGCCATGCTGGGGCTGCTGGTCTACCGGCTGGCGCAGGCGCCGGCCCCCGGGCTGGTGTCGGTCTATTCCGGCGGCGAGCCGCTGCCGGCCGGCGACCGGCCCGGCGCCGTCGATTTCGCCGAGATGGCGGAAATCGCATTTCACCCCGTCTATTCGCTCGATCCCGATCCCGGCTATCTCCGGATCTGGCGCGCCCTGACCCGTGTGGCCGGTGCGGCGCAGACCGCGGCGGACGCCGTCCTTGAGGATCGCCCGCTGCTGCCCATCGGTCTCGTCGCGATTGCCGCGCTGGCCGGCGTGTGGCTGGTCTGAGCGCTGCCGGAGGCATCGACATGGACACGGTCCTGATACCACTCTTCCTGGGAATCGCGCTCGGCGTCGGCCTTTACGCCCGCGCCATCCCGCAGGGGGATCGATCCTGGTGGCGCTTTGCCGCCGCCACGGTCGCACTCGCCATCGCCGCCCGGCTGGCCGGCCACTCCTGGCCCCATTCCTGGACGGCGACCCTGCTCGCCTCCGCCGCCGAGCTGGTGGCGGTCGGCATGGTGTGGAGCGGCGGAACCGACGCGGCGCGGGCCGCCGCCCGCAAATACCTGACGGCGGTGGTCCTCGCCACGCTCTGCACCTGGGCGGCGCTGGCGCTGACCGGCCTCGGCACGCTGCGGCCCGGCGCGCCGTGGGACAAGCTGGCGGTGGCGCTGCTGCTGATCGGCGTCGCGCTGAAGCTGGGGCTGGTGCCGGTCTATTTCTGGCTGCCGGCGGTGGCGCGGGCCTCGTCGGCGATGACCACCGCGCTGATCGTCGCGGTGGTCGATGTCGGCGCCTTCTGCGAGCTGCTGACGCTGCGCGAAACCGCCCCCTGGATCTTCACCGGTTTCGCGCCGCTGTGGATCGGGCTGGCGGTGCTGTCGCTGCTGGGCGCCGCGCTGCTGGCGCTGGCCCAGCGCGCGCTGAAGCCGATGCTGGCCTTCTCCTCAATCGACGACATGGGCTATCTGCTGCTCGGGCTGGTCATCGGCGGCGCCGACGGCATGGCTGGGGCATGGTTCGGCATTCTCGGCCACGCGCTGGGCAAGATCGTGCTGTTCGGTGCGGTCGGGGCGGCGGAATGGCATCTCGGCCGGGCGGTGACGCTGGACGACCGCGGCCTGTCGACCCCGCTGCCTGTGGCGAGCGCCGCCTTCATGCTGGGAGCGCTGGGCTTCATCGGCATCCCACCGACGCTCGGCTTCATCGGCCATTGGCGGCTCTATCTGGCCGGGGCAGAGCTGGGCGGGCCGCTGCTGCTCACTGTGCTCTACGCCTCCTCGGCGATGGCGCTGCTGTGCTACGTCCGCGTCATCCACCGGGTCTGGCTCGGTCCGGCGATCGCGGGGCCTTCCGTCGGAACGGGTGGGCAGCCGCTGCCGCGTGCCGCCGCCGTGGTCCTGCTGGTCTTCGCCGTCGCACCGGTGCTGTTCGGGCTGACCCCGAACCGGCTGCGCCCCGCGATCGAGCCTCATCCGCACGTCGCTGAACTGACTGGCCCGCTGGTGGCCAACCCGCTGGGAGGTGTGAAATGAACCTCATCGAACGGGTCATCGCGATCTCGCGCCGCCGGTCGCCCTGGATCTGCCGGCTGAACGCCGGTTCCTGCAACGGCTGCGACATCGAGATCACGCCGCTGCTCAGTCCACGCTACGACGCCGAGCAGTTGGGCATCGAGCTGCACGGCACGCCCAAGCACGCTGACATCGTGCTGATCTCCGGCACGCTGACCCTGCGGTCCCGTGAGGCGATCCTGGACATCTACGCCCAGGTTCCCAACCCGAAGGCGGTGGTGGCGCTGGGATCCTGCCCATCGTCGGGCAACGTCTTCGCCGGAAGCCCGCTGGTGCTGAGCTGCTCGCTCGACACCGTCGTTCCGGTCGATGTCTGGGTGCCCGGCTGCCCGCCGCGCCCCCAGGCCATCCTGGACGGCATCGCCCGCGCTGCCAAGCTGCTGGAGGACGGCGCGACCAAGAGCCAGTTGGCCAAGAGCCGGCTTGCCCGAAGCCAGCCTGAGAGCCGGTGCGGGAGGCTGTCATGAACGCCGTCTGGTCCTATCTGGTCGCCATCGCCGTCTGGCCCGGCCTGCTGTTCGCCGCCCCGCTCGGCTGGCTAGAGCTGTGGTTCATGCGCAAGCTGGTGGCCCGGCTGCAAGGCCGCCAGGGTCCGCCCTTCTTCCAGCCCTTCTTCGATGTCATGAAGCTGCTGGGCAAGGAAACAGTCATTCCCCGGGGCGTCAGCCGCGGCATCTTCCTGGCGCTGCCGCTGGTGTCGGTGGCGGCCGTGACGGCGGCGCTGGCCATCGTGCCGCTGCCCGGCAACCCGGTGCCGTCGCTGCCCGGCGACGTCGTGCTGCTGCTGTACCTGATGGAGGTGCCGGTCCTGTGCGAGGTGCTCGCGGGCTATGTCAGCCGGTCGATCTACGGGCAGGTCGCGGCGATGCGCGAGGCGATCCTGTCGCTGGCCTACAACCTGCCCTTCCTGGTCGCCATCATCGCCATGGCGCAGATGGCCGGCAGCTTCCAGATGCGCGCCCTGCAGGAGGTGCCCTACGGCCTCGTTCATTTGCTGGCGGCCGTGACCTTCCTGCTGGCGCTGCCGGCGCGGATGAAGCTCAACCCCTTCTCCATCGCCAACGCCGAGCACGAGATCATCGCCGACAGCCACATCGAATACAGCGGCCCGCCGCTGGCGCTGTTCAAGCTGTCCCACGCCATCGAGGTCGTGCTGCTGACCGAGCTGTTCGCCGTCGTCTTCATCCCGGCGACGCCCTGGCCACTGGTCAATCTGGTGGTCTATCTCGTCGCCGGCATCCTGGTGCTGGGCGGGGTGACGCTGCTGGCGACCACCACGGCACGGCTGCGCCTGACCCAGGCCTTCCGCTTCTACTGGGTCTGGGGCGGCCTCGCCTCGGCCATCACGATGGCCGCGACTCTGGTCCGGTGAAGGGGGATACCGCCATGGCAATGCTGAAGACCATCCTCGGCAACCTGCTGCGACCGTCGCGCACCCGCGCGCCGGCCGACATGCCGGTCGTGCCCCCGACATACCGCGGTGCGCTCACCCACGATGCCGGCCGCTGCACCGCCTGCGGCACCTGCGCCTTCGTCTGCGCGCCCAAGGCCATCCACTTCACCCAGGAACCCGGCGTCTCGGTGTCCTGGCATTTCTTCATCGGCCAATGCTCCTTCTGCGGGCTGTGCGAGCAGAACTGCCCGACCCGGGCGATCCATCTGCGCGCCGACGTCCCCGGTTCGATGAACAGCGCCAGCGGCGACGGGCTGCGGCTGGAAAGCGTCATCCGCCTGCAGCCCTGCACCCGCTGCGGCGCCGCCCATGTCCCGCTGCCGGCGGCGACGATGGACGCGCTGTGGGCAGCGGGTGCGGACGAGGCCGAGCGCGGCTATTGCCCCGACTGCCGTCGCTGGGCGGCGAGCGCGCGTCTGCGCACCGCCTTCATCCCGGACGGCGCCGTCGCGGAGGGAGGTCGCCATGACCGCTGACACCATGACCGCCGACATCGAAAGCACCGAACGCGCATTCCCGCGCCTGACCGAGGCGCTCAGGGCCATTCCCGGCGTCCGCTCGGTCGCCGCCCGCAACGGCGCGCTGTGGGCCGACGCTCCGCTGCTGGATGTGGAGGCGATGGCCGCCGCGATGGCGGCACTGGGCATCCGGCTCGGCACCGTCACCGCCATTCCGCACCCCGACAGCGCCGAATCGACGGTGATCTACCATTACATCGACGAACATCGGATCATCAACGTCAAGACCTGCACCCGCAACGGCGCGCTCGCCTCGCTGGCGCCCAGCGTCCGGGCGGCGTCCTGGGCCGAGCGCGAGATCCGCGACCTGTTCGCGGTCGAGTTCCCCGGCCACCCCAACCCGGTCCCGCTGATCCGCCCGGAGGGGATCGACACGGCGACGCTGCGCGAGGCGATGTGCCGCCCGGCGACGGTTGCCCGCAAGCCTTCTTCTCCGCTGGCCTCTCCCCCGGCCTCGCCGCCCGCCCCCCCTCCGGCCCGTTCCTAGGAGTTCCCGGCCATGCCCTACAGCTTTCCGCTCGGCCCTTATCACCCGGCCCTGGAAGAGCCCTTCAAGGTCAAGGTGCAGTGCAGGGGCGAGGTCATCGAGTCCGCCACCGTCGAGGTCGGCTTCAGCTATCGCGGCATCGAGCTGCTGGCGCAGAAACGCAACTGGGTCGAGGTCATCACCCTGATCGAGCGCGTCTGCGGCATCTGCTCCAACACCCACGCCATGACCTTCTGCATGGCGGCGGAGACCATCGCCGGCATCGAGCTGCCCAAGCGCGCCGCCCACATCCGCACCATCATCGCCGAGCTGGAACGGCTGCATTCGCACCTGCTGTGGGCCGGCGTCGGGGCGGAGGACATCGGCTTCCATTCGCTGTTCATGGAGGTCTTCACCCTGCGCGAGCGGGTGATGGACACGCTGGAGGCGATCAGCGGCAACCGGGTCAATTACGGCATGAACTGCATCGGCGGCGTCCTGCGCGACATCCCCGATCCGGCGGCGCATCTGCCGGCGCTTGACGCGCTGGCCAAGGGACTGGGCGAGATCGTCATCCCCACCTTCACCCAGAACCCGACCGCGCTGGCCCGCACCCGCGGCGTCGGCCGGCTGAGCAGGGAGCAGGCGGTGGAATGGGCGGTGGTCGGCCCGGTGGCGCGCGCCTCCGGTCTCGACATCGACGTGCGCAAGGACCAGCCCTACCTGTCCTACGCCGATCTCGGCTTCGAGAGCGTCGTCCGGCCGGAAGGCGACGTTCAGGCCCGCGTCGTGGTGCGGGCGCTGGAGATGATGGAGAGCGTTCGGCTGATCCGCGAGGCGCTGCTGTCGCTGCCCCCCGGCCCGCTGAGGGCGACCCAGGGGCTGCCGGAGATACCGGCCGGCGAGGCGACCATCCGCACCGAGGCGCCGCGCGGCGAGGCCTTCTACTACGTCGCCTCGGAAGGCGGGGCCTCGCCGGCCCGCGTCAAGATCCGCACCCCGTCCTTCGTCAACATCCCGGCGATCGAACCGATGGTGATGGGCCAGACGCTGGCCGACCTCTCGATCATCCAGGCCTCGGTGGACCCATGCATTTCCTGCACCGACCGGTAGCGAACGGCGTTGGTGCACGGAGGCAGCGAAGGGCGGATTTGGGAAAATCAAAAGGTTAGAGTCTGTCCGACGCTTCAATAAGCATCGGACACCTCCCTGCGGGCCTGGTCGCGGGTTTCGAACCGAGTACGATGGACCAACTCGACCTTGAGAGTGTGGAGGAAGCTCTCCATGGGAGCATTGTCGTAGCAGCAGCCCCTGCGCGACATGGACTGCCGCATCCCGGCCGCCTGCAACATGTCCCGGTAGTCCCGGGAGGCATACTGACTGCCGCGATCGGAATGCTGGATGAGACCTACAGGCGGCCGTTGGCGCTGGATGGCCATGACCTGGGCCGAGGTGGCGAGTTCGGCGCGCATATGGTCGCGCATCGCCCAGCCAACGATCTTCCGGGTCGCCAAGTCGAGGACAGCCGCCAGATACAGCCAGCCTTCAGCTGTGGGCAAACAGGTGATGTCGGCAAGCCAGACCCGGTTGGGCTCGGCCACCTGAAAGGCCTGGCCCAGCAGATCGGGAGCGACTGGCAGGCCATGGCGGCTGTCGGTCGTGACGGGCCGGAACCGGCGTGCGGCGGCACCCCGGATGCCGTGCCGGCGCATCAGACGCGCCACCCGGCCCCGGCTGGCGGCGACGCCCTCCGCGCGGAGGGCTGCATGCACGCGCGGGCTGCCATAGCGACCATGGTGATGATCATGAACGCGTCGAACCTCGACCAGAAGCTGTCGGTTGGCAGCGGCCCGCTGGCTTTCCGGCCGCCCACGCCACGCGTAGTAACCGCTGGCGGACACCCCCGAGCACCGAGCACATGAGCCGGGTCGGGAACTCGTCCCGATGATCCTCGATGAAGCGGAATCTCATCTCGGTGGTTCCGAGAAGAAGCTGATGGCCATTTTTAAAATGTCGCGTTCCTGCCGGACGCGCTCCAACTCGCGTCGCAGCCTCGCGATCTCTGCCGTCTGCTCGTCCGGCTTGGCCGTGCCGGATACGGCGGGGGCACCGGACTGTGAGCGCGGCGGGTGGCCTTGGGCTACCCGCCGCCGGTTCCGCATCACCGAGGCCTGCAGGCCCAACTCCCGCGCCACATGCTCCAGTGGCCGCCCGCTCCCTTCCAGCAGGGCAACGGCCTCACGCTTGAACTCGTCCGTGAAGGATCGCCTCGCCTTCGGCATCAGACACCTTCCCGCTCCACGCGGAGCTTAGCTGTGGTGTCCACCCAACCGGGGCAAGATCAGTTATTACATTCGCCGCGGCTCCGGAAACTCCAGCGTCGGCATGTCCGGCAGCGCCGCCTGTCCGGGCATCACCCCTCCGGCCGTCCCGTCCAGGATGCGGCGGGCCGCTTCGGCGCATTGGCTGCGCAGTTCCGGCACCGCGGTCATTTCCCAGAAGGGGGCCTTGGCGACCGGGCCGAAAGCCAGCAGTCTAGGGGAGGGCGTGCCGTCGGCGGCGATGACCGCACCGCTTTCCGTCACGTCCAGCCCCAGCCGCAATGGGTCCGGCCGGGCGAGCCCGCGGTCCAGCAGCGAACGCACCAGCGGATGGCGGATGCGGGTATAGTCGCAGTTGGTGCCGGTGGCGTTGATCAGCGCGCCCACATTCAGCAGACGCTCCGCCGTGCCACCGCGCTCGGCAATGCGCAGTTCCAATCCGTCGGCGGTGAGCGCCGCGTCCTTCAGGCGGCCTTGCAGGATGCTCAATTGGCCTTCAGCACGGGCGGCGGCGATGCGGTCCGCCACCTGCGGCGCCATGCGGTGGCGGTGGACCTCCCAGAAGGGCCGGGCATGGCGCAGGAAGCGGCGGCGCTCCTCCATCGGCAGATGGGCCCAGATGCGGTGATGGTGCGGCCGCAGCGCGTCGAAGGCCGATCGCCAGTCGTAGCCCGCCTCGACCGCCCGCCGCGCATCGGCCTTCAAGGCGATCAGCACATCCAGCACCGTGCTCGGCAGCACGTCCGGATGCAGGAAGGTGGTGTAGGGCCGCGTCTCCTCATGGTGCAGCGGCAGCAGACCGCGGCGCGACACCGCGGTGATCGGCCCGCGATGCCCCTGGTCGAGCAGCGACAGCACCGTGTCCACCATGGTCAGGCCGGTGCCGAGGATGGCGACGGCGGCATCTCGGTCGATCCCGCCGATGGCGGCGGCATCCCAGGGGTCGCCGACGAAGCGGTCGGAGGCGAAAGCCTCGTCGGCGGTCGCGGACGCCAGAGAGGGTGGAGAGGGTGGGAAATTGCCGATACAGAGTGCGACGGCATCGGCGCTGATCCCCCGGCCGTCGCCGAGCCGCACATGCACCGACGGCCGGCCGCCGGCCGGGCTTTCGGTGCGGACGTCCAGCGCTTCGCCGCGGATCAGATTCAGCCGCGCATGGGCGGGTGCCTCGGCCTGCGCTTCGGCCAGCACGTCCTGGATATAGGCGCCGTACAACGCGCGGGATACGAAGGCATGGCCGCTGGGCGGCATCGGCTGATCCGGCGTCGGCCCCTCGGCCCGGCTCCACAGCCAGCGCAGAAAATGGCGCGGATCGTCGGGATAGGCGCTCATGTTGTATGCGCGGACGTTCAGGACATGCGTGCCATTGGGGGTGGAATAGGCGACGCCGGTGCCCGGCCGGTGTCCGTATTCGATCAGATGGACCACCAGCGGCGCCTGGGCGCCGCGCAGCAGATGGGCCGCCAGCAGGCTGCCGGTGAATCCGGCGCCGACAATGGCGATCTGGCCGGGCTGGTTGAAGGAGCTTGGCGGGGTGCCGCCGGTGGGGTGGAAGTGAGGCGTTGCAGGCATCGGTGTCCGTCCTTCCGTGAGTCATTCCGGAAAAAGGCCGGCCGTTGGCGTCTGTTCCCCAGAGTTCGGCCCGTCAGCCTCCGCTCTATGGGTCCCGTTCGGTAAGGGGATTCGCGTCGGCCGTGTGTCTGCTCGGTCCGCTTCATTCTCTCCTGCATATCACAGGGCCCGGACGCGCACCATCGGCCGAACGGCAAACACCATTACCAAAGTAGAATTCATTTTATTTCCACACAGAAGTTTTTTTGTGCATTGACTCATATCCCACTCATCGAGTAGAGAATTGGGGCGAACCCGCTACCGGAGCCGCCGCGGCAATTTGAATCAGCAGCTTGCGCCGCGTCACCAAACGCTAAAGCGCCACGATCCCGGTCGTGGAATCGTCGAAGGAGTGACCGGACATGTCCTTGGTCGCATTTCCAGTTTCCATCCCGTCTTCCGTCGTTCCGACCTCACCGACGCTCTGTTGTCGCTGCCGCCGTGCATGAGGCTTCAAGCCTGAAGGCATGCGTCCGCCCCCTCGCGGCGGAAAACCGCACCTGACTTCGGGCGCCTGAAACCCTATGCGTGGTGCCCCGTGCCTGATGCCGGGCGCAGCCGATCCTTGTCCATCCGGTCCCCGGATGTGCTGCCGCCATCTGTGGCCTCGCCATTCCCCGGCCCGTCGCCCCGTCCTGGAGGCCATGACGGCGTGCGCGACTCTCCGCGCCGCACCGGGAGACCTGCACCGATTTTAAAGGTGGTCAGTCCATGAAACCATTCGCAAAACGGATCTCCCGCGCGCTCCTGGCAGCGGCCGCCGTCCTGGCGGTCGCCGGAAGCGCCGTCGCCGAGCCGGTCACCATCCGCTTCGGCTTCGCCCAGGTCGGAGTGGGCAACCGCCAGTTCGGCAGCGGCAACACCGCGGCAATCCTGCATTCCAGGGATATCCTGGCCGAAGAGTTCAGGAACGATCCCGACGTCAAACTCGACTGGTCCTTCTTCAAGGGCGCCGGCCCCGCAGTGAACGAGGCGATCGCCAACGGCCAGCTCGACTTCGCCCTGCAGGGCGACCTGCCGTCGCTGGTCGGCCGTTCCAACGGGCTGAAGACCAGGATCCTGGCGGCCAGCGGCCTGCGCTCGAACCTCTATCTGGCGGTAACGCCGAAATCGGGCATCCAGTCGATCGCCGATCTGAAAGGCCGCAAGGTGGCGCAGTTCCGCGGCACCAACCTGCAATTGGCGACCGACAAGCTGCTGGCCGCCCACGGCCTGACCGAACGCGACATCAAATTCATCAACATGGACTTCGCCACTGCCACGGCGGCGCTCGCCACCGGCGACATCGACGCGGCGTTCGGGCAGGCCGACTATCTGGCGCTCGACGGCCAAGGCGTCGCCAGGGTCGTCTACAGCACCCGCGGCGACGATCCGGCCTTCACCCGCCATTCGCACCTGTTGGTGACGGAGGCGTTCGAGAAGGCCCATCCCGACGTCACCTATCGCGTGGTGAAGGCGCTGGTGAAGGCCGCGGCGTGGGCTTCGGACGAGGCCAACCGCGAGGCGGTCTTCGAGGAATGGGCCAAGTCGGGCATTCCGGCCGAGACCTTCCGCGCCGATTTCGACGGGCAGGCGCTGGGCTACCGCAACAGCCCGCTGATCGACGATTTCCTCGTCGCTGCCTACCAAGATCAGGCGGAGCGGGCCAAGGGGTACCGGCTGGTGCGCGGCGACGTGCGGATCGACGGCTGGTTCGAGCCCGCCTATGTCGACCGCGCCGTGGCCGAACTGGGGCTGGCCGGCACCTGGAAACGCTACGACGCCAACGGGCATCAGCAGACGGCGGCGAAGTGACGCCCCGCCGATCGAAGGAGTTCGCCGCATGACGAACCTCGAACTGAGCCGTGCCGCCCATGAATCCGCTCTGATCGCCGGCAACGGGCGGCTGGATTTTCCGGTAGAGACCGACCCGAAGCCGATCGGTGCCTTGCTGCGTCCCGCGTTGCGCCCGGCGTTGTGCGTCGTGGAAGCGCTTGCCTTCCCGCTGGCCCTGTTCGGGCTGTGGACGCTGTCGTCACGGCTGGGCTGGCTGCCGGTCCAGATCCTGCCGACGCCGGAACAGGTGGCCGCCACCCTGGCCGATCTCGCCGGCAGTGGCGACCTGTGGTTCCACACCAGCATCAGCCTGCTGCGCGTGGTGCAGGGTTTCGCGCTCGGCGGCACGGCGGGGCTTCTGCTGGGCATCGCCATGGGGCTGTCGCCCCGGGTCCGCCGGACCGTCGAACCACTCTTCACCGCACTGGCCCAGGTGCCGCCGCTCGGCTGGATTCCCGTGCTGATGCTGCTGGTCGGCATCGACGAGGGGTTGAAGCTGCTGATCATCGCCAAGGCGGCGCTCGTCCCGGTGGCGCTGAACACCCAGAAGGGCATCCGCAACGTTCCCGACAGCCTGCGCGAGGTCGGGGCGGTCCTGGCCTTCGGCCGATGGGCGACGCTGACGCGCATCGTCCTGCCGGCGGCGGTGCCGTCGGTCTTTACCGGCGTGCGCTACGGCTTGACCAGCGCGTGGCTGGCGCTGGTGGCGGTGGAGCTGCTCGCCTCGTCGGAGGGGCTGGGATACCTGATGGTGTGGGGCCGCCAGCTGTTCCAGCTGGACATGGTGATCGCCGCGATGCTGGTGGTCGGGCTGGTCGGCTTCGCGCTGGACTGGACGCTCTCGCGGGTGGAACGCCGCCTGCAACGGTGGGAGCTCGCCGGATCATGAGCACGCCCGACCTCGCAATCGCTCCGTCTTCCCGCCGCCTCCCAGCCCGTCTGTTTCATCCCCGTCGCCTTCAGGGTCTGGCCCCGGTACTGGCCCTGCTGGCGGGATGGGAGATTGCCAGCCGCAGCGGCCTGCTCGACCCGAAGCTTCTCCCCTCCCTGCTGACCGTCGCCGGGCGTGCCGGGCGGGAGTTGGCCGAGGGACGGCTCGCAGTCGACGTCGCGGCCAGCCTCGCCCGCGACATCGCCGGCTTCGGCATCGGCAGCCTCGCCGGAATCGTTGTCGGACTGGCACTCGGCCTGTCGCGAGCGGCCGGCAGGCTGATCGGTCCCAGCTTCAACGCCGTCAAGCAGATCGCGATCTTCGCCTGGATCCCGCTGATCTCGGTGTGGTTCGGGGTGGGAGAGGAGGCGAAGATCGCTTTCATCGCGCTCGCCGCCTTCACTCCCGTCGCCGTCAACACATGGGAGGGCGCCTGCGCCGCACCGTGCAAGCTGATGGAGGTCGCCCGGGTGCTGGAGTTCGGCCGCTGGCGCAGCCTGCGGCTGGTGATCCTGCCGGCGGCGCTGCCCGCCATCTTCGCCGGACTGCATCTGGGGCTGATCAACGCCTGGCTCGCCACGGTGGGGGCCGAATACTTCATGACCGTCGGCCCCGGCATCGGCGGGCTGATGACCGAGGGGCGCGAGCATTTCCACATGGACCTCGTCCTGCTCGGCGTCCTGCTGCTGGGGCTGATCGGCCTCGCCCTCAACACCCTCGCTGCCCGGCTGGAGGCACGCGCCCTGCGCTGGCGCCACCGCTGAGCCTGAAAGGAGAATTCCCACCATGGCCGACACCATCCATCCGATCCATCATCCCGCCCATCAGGCCGCGGCGCGCGGCGCGCTGGAGATCCGCGGGCTGACAAAGCGCTACCGCGTGTCGGGCACGCCCTTCACCGCCTTGCAGGACATCGGCCTGTCGGTGGCGCCGGGCGAGTTCGTCTCCATCGTCGGCGCGTCCGGCTGCGGCAAGTCGACCCTGCTGCGGCTGATCGTCGGGCTGGAGCGGCAGTTCGACGGCGAGATTCTGCTGGACGGTCGCCCGGTCGCCGGCCCCGGCCTGGACCGCGCCATCGTCTTCCAGGAGCACCGCCTGTTTCCCTGGCTGACGGCAGAGGAGAATGTGGCGCTCGGCCTGCTGAAATCGCACCATCCCGCGGCGGACAAGCGCAGGCTGGTGCGGGAGCATCTGGAACTGGTCGGGCTCGGCGCCTTCGCCAAGGCCTATCCGTCGCAGTTGTCCGGCGGCATGTCGCAGCGGGTCGCCATCGCCCGCGCCCTGGTCGCCCGCCCGCGCATCCTGCTGCTGGACGAACCCTTCGGCGCGCTGGACGCACTGACCCGCAGCCATCTGCAGGCCGAACTTCTGCGCATCGTCCGGGCCGAAGGCATCACCGCCATCCTCGTCACCCACGACGTGGAGGAGGCGCTCTATCTGGGCGACCGCGTGGTGGTGATGCACCCGCGCCCCGGCCGGATCGCCGGCATCATCCCGGCCGGTCGCCTGCCCCTGGCGGAGGACGGCGGCGCTCCCGGCCCCGGCTTCGGACATGACCGTGCCGACCCGGCCTTCATCCGCCTGCGCGAAGCCGTGCTGGCCGAACTCGGCGCCGGCCATGCCCAACCGCCCGCCCGGCGTGCCGCCTGACCCCGCTTCTTTCCATTCCCTTTCCAAATCCCATACCCAACGATAAGGACCTCCCGATCATGACGACCCTGACCGACGGCATCGATACCCGTTCCGATTCCACGCTGGCCGGCTTCGGCCTCGACATCCGCCCGATCGGCGGACGCATCGGGGCGGAAGTGCAAGGCTTCCGCCTGTCCGGCGACCTGCAGCCCGCCACCATCCGCGCCATCCGGCAGGCGCTGACCGCACACAAAGTCCTCTTCTTCCGCGGCCAGACCCATCTCGACGAAGTGGAACAGGAGGCCTTCGGCCGGCTGTTCGGCGATCTGGTTTCCCACCCGACGGTGCCGTCGCTGGCGGGAACGGAGCATGTGCTGGACGTCGACGGCAGCCGCGGCGAGCGCGCCAGTTCCTGGCATGCCGACGTCACCTTCGTACCGGATTATCCGTCGATCTCGATCCTGCGCAGCGTCGTGGCGCCCGAGCGCGGCGGCGACACCATGTGGGCCGACAACGTGTCCGCCTACGACGAGTTGCCGGAACCGCTGCGCGAGCTGGCGGAGAAGCTGTGGGTGGTGCATTCCAACGTCTACGACTATGTCGGCGACCGCCAGAACCGGTCGGAACAGGCGCTGCACCGCTACCAGACCGTCTTCACCTCCACCCGCTACGAGACGGAGCATCCGCTGGTCCATGTCCATGCCGAAAGCGGGGTGAAGGCCCTGATCCTCGGCCATTTCAGCCAGAAGATCGTCGGCCTGACCAGCACCGACTCCCGCCTGCTGCTCGACCTGTTCCAGAGCCATGCCACCCGCCCGGAGAATGTCGTGCGCTGGCGCTGGAGCCCGGGCGACGTGGCGATCTGGGACAACCGCACCACCCAGCACCGCGCCGTCGACGATTACGGCGACCAGCCCCGCGTCGTTCGCCGGGTGACGGTCGCCGGCGTTGCGCCGGTGGCGGTCGACGGGCGCCGCAGCTTCTCCCGCTCGATCGTTCGCGCCAGCGCCGCGGCCTGAGGCGGACAGGGGGCGAGGCGGGGCGGATTTTCCCATCCCGCACCGCCCCCGTATCATCGCGGTCGCCAATCCGGCGCCGATGCAGCACATGCGATGGGGCGTTCCCGTCGAGGCGCGCCTCGTCCCATGACCCGCTCCCGCCATGACGCGGCCGCTGGACGAAACCCAATGTCCCGATCTTACGTGTCGGAGCCTGCGGACGGCCCAAGGCCGTGGGGAGCGGGGACCATCGACACGATGCGGGTGAACAGCGAGCGGAACTCCCCGGTCGGGCCGGACCAGGGATCCTTGTTGGCTTCAAATGCGGCGTCGATGTTGGCCCATTCCCCCTCGCTCAACCCCTTGCGGGCCAGCGGCAGAAGCTCGCGCTCCTCCAGTGCGACATGGCTCCAGCTGTTGGCGATATAGGCGCGGGCCGTCGCCTCGAACGTCCGGAAGCCTTCCGGTCCCTCCTCCCGATAGCGGCGCAGCGTGTCGCGCAGTTCCGCGATGTGCCGGTTGCCCTCGGCATGGTCGTGCTGGAGCTTGTCGATCAATGCACCCGCCTGCGGGAGGCGCGCTCGCAGGGCCACGAACAGGACCTCGTCCTCCTTGGGGTGATGCAGCTTGTCGGGGACCTCGGTGATGTATTCGATCATCGCCTCCAGCAGGGTGAAGTCAGGCTTCAACCGGCCGTCGCGCACCTCGTCGAGGATGAAGCCGAACGCCTGGAGCACGGCGCCCAGCGCGCGGTGTTCGGCGTGGATGATGTCGATCGCTTTCATGACGGTCTTCCTGTCGATCAGTGCGCCACGACGCCGAGCCAGCCGTCCAGCAGCGCGCGGTCGTTGAGCAGGGTTTCGCTGTCGCCGCGATAGACGGCCTTGCCGCGTTCCAGCACAAGCGCCTGACGGGTCAGCGGCAGGATCTGACGGGCATGCTGCTCGACCAGGATGATCGCCATGCCGCTGTCTTCGGTCAGGCGCTGGATGATCGTCATCAATTCCTGCACGATCAGCGGCGCCAGCCCCTCCATCGGTTCGTCCAGCAGCAGAAGCCTGGGGTTCAGCATCAGCGCGCGGCCCATCGCCAGCATCTGTTGCTCGCCGCCCGACAACTGGTTGCCCATGTTGCCGCGGCGCTCCTTCAGGCGGGGGAACATCTCGTAGACCCGCTGCAGGGTCCAGGGGCCGCGTGTCGCCACCACGGTCAGGTTCTCCTCCACCGTCAGGGAGGGAAAGATGTCGCGTTCCTGCGGCACCCAGCCGAGCCCGGAATGGGCGCGGGCGTGGGCCGGCACCCGGGTCAGATCGCGGCCGGCGAAGCGGATCGCTCCGGATCGGTGCCGGGCCGCCCCCATCAGGGTGGAGAACAGCGTCGTCTTGCCCATGCCGTTGCGGCCGAGCAGGGATAGGCTGTCGCCTTCCCCCAGCGTCAGGGAGATGTCCTCCAGCACCACGGCGTCGCCATAGCCGGCCCAGACGTTCTCCAGCGTCAGAAGCTCAGGCACAGATCGCCTCCCCCAGATAGACTTCGCGGACCTTCGGATCGTTGGCGATCACCTCGGGCGTGCCGTGGGTCAGCAGCGCTCCGCCGACCAGGACCGAGATGCGGTCGGCGAAGCGGAACACGAGGTCCATGTCGTGCTCGATCAGCAGGATGGTCACGTCGCGCGGCAGCGCGGCGATGGACTCGAACAGCTCACGGCTTTCGGTGGTCGGCACGCCGGCCGCCGGCTCGTCCAGCAGCAGGACGCGCGGCTTCATCGCCAGCGCCAGCGCGATCTCAATCAGCCGCTGCTTGCCGTAGGCAAGGCTGCGGGTCTTCTCGTGGGCGACATCGAGCAGGCGCAGGCTGTCCAGCAATGCCACCGCCTCCTCCACCGCCTGGCCATGGGCGCCGACCGGCTTCCAGAAGCGGGCACCCAGCCCCAGCCGCTCATTGACCGCCATGGTCACCGATTCCAGCACGGTCAGGTCGGCGAACAGCCGGTTGATCTGGAAGGTCCGCGCCAGACCGCGCTTGACCCGCTGGTGCTGGCCCAGCCGTGTCACATCCTCGCCCTGAAGGATGACATGGCCGGCCGTCGGCTCAAGAAAGCCGGTGAGCAGGTTGATGAGCGTGGTCTTGCCGGCGCCGTTCGGGCCGATCAGCGCGTGGCGCGCGCCGGCCTCGACATTCAGGCTGACATTGTTGGTGGCGGTGAAGCCGCCGAAATTCTTGGCGAGATTGCGTGTCTGCAGAGCGTAATCCATCACCGTGCTCCCTTCCGGAGGCCGCCGGCCGCATGGCTCAGCCGCCGCAAGCCACCCATCACCCCGTCCCGCGCGAAGAGAACGACCACCACCAGAAGGGCGCCCAGCCAGAACTGCCAGTATTCGGGGTTCATGTCGGACAGCACATGGTGGGCCGACATGAAGACGATGGCCCCGATCACCGCGCCGTAGAGCGATCCCGACCCGCCGAGAACCAGGATCAGCATCAGCTCGGCCGACCGGTTGAAGGACAGGACGTCCAAGGCGACGAACTGCGTCGTCTGGGCCAGCAGCGCCCCGGCGATTCCGGCATAGGCGGCGCCGATCGTGTAGATGGCGGACAGCCGGGCATTGACCGGCGCCCCGATGGCCGGCATGCGCGCGACGTTCAGGCGGATGCCCTTCAGGCTCAGTCCGAACGGGCTGTGCACCAGCTTGCGCGCCGCCCAGAACAGCAAGAACAGGACGGCGACCGCGTACCAATAGGCGGTCTTGCCGTAGAGGTCGAAAGTGAACCGGCCGAGCAGCGGCGTCATCTCGATGCCTTGCAGCCCGTCGACCCCGCCGGTGAGGTCGGTCAGCTTGTTGGCGACCTCGTACAGCATCATCGCGATGCCCAGCGTCACCATCAGCCGGGTCAGGTCGGAACCGCGCAGCACCAGGAAGCTGGTGACGAAGCCGAGCGCGGCGCTCGCCAGTGCGGCCACCGCCAGACCGGCCAGCGGATCGCCGATGCCGTTGGCGGCCAGCAGCCCGGCCGCGTAGGCGCCAAACCCGAAGAAGGCGGCGTGGCCGAGCGAAACGATGCCGGCATAGCCGAGGATCAGGTCCAGCGACAGGCAGAACAGCGCGGTGATGGCGATCTGGGTCAGCAGGACCAGATTGTCGGGAAAGACCAGATAGGCGGCGACCGGCAGCAGCCAGAAGGCCAGTTCCGCCGGATGCCAGCGATCGGCGCGGCGGAGCGGGGTCAGATCGAAGGTTGCGAGACTCATGCTCTTGTCCTCTAGCGCGCCGCGCGGCGCCCGAACAACCCTTGCGGGCGAAAGATCAGCATCACCACCATGACGGCGTAGATGACGAAGGCGCCGATCTGCGGGACGTAGTATTTTCCGGCGACGTCGAGCACGCCGAGAATGAGCGAGGCGACCAGCGACCCGGTGATGTTGCCGCTGCCGCCGACGGCGACGACGATCAGGAAATAGACGATGTATTTGACCGGAAAGCCGGGATCGAGGCCCAGCATCTCGACGCCCAGCGCGCCGCCCAGCCCGGCCAGCGCCGTTCCCAGGGCGAAGGTCAGGGTGAAGACGCGCTCGACATTGATGCCGACGCCGCGCGCCGCCCGCGGGTTGTCGACCGATGCCCGCAGCTCCGCCCCGAACCGGGTGCCGCCGACCAGACGCTGCAGGCCAAAGGCGATCACCAGGCTGAGCAGGATGAGAAACAGGCGGTAGGCGCCCATGTCCAGTCCCGGCAGGCTGATCTGGCCGCGCAGGAAATCCGGCAGGGTCAGGGGTTGCTGCTGCGCACCGAAAAGGAACTGGGCCGCCGCGATCGACATGAAGACCAGACCGATCGAGAACAGCACCTGATCGAGATGGGTTGCCGTGTACAGCCGGCGGTACAACGTGCGTTCCAGCACCACCCCGACCAGGGCGGTCAGGCCGGCCGCCAGCGGCAGCGCGGCCAGGAACGGCACGCCGACGCGGTTCAGCAGCAGGACGCACAGATAGCCGCCGACCATGGCGAAGGCGCCATGTGCCAGATTGACGAAATTCATCAGCCCCAGCGTGACCGACAGACCGACGCTGATGAGAAACAGCAACATCCCCGAGGCGACACCGTCGAAGAGGACGGTCATGGCAAGCTCCTTTGTCGACGGTGCGAAAGGGCGGCACGAAAGGACGCGATGAAAAGCGGAAGGTTGCGGTCCCCGGCGGGGGCACCCGGGACCGCGGCGCGCGGTTAAGGCTTGCCCGGATCGCGGACGTTGGCCACGGCGTCGAACTCGACGTTCTGAAGCTTGCCGTCGACCCGCTCGACCTTGCGGATGTAGATGGTCTGGGTGATGTCGCGGGTATCCGGATCGATGGCGATGGAGCCGCGCGGACTGGTCCAGCTCATGCCGCGGGCGGCCGCCATGAATTTGTCGGCGGTGACGTCGCCGCCGGTCTTCTCCAATGTGCGGGCGATCAGCTGCATGCCGTCGAATCCGCTCACCGACATGTAGTTGGGGCGGTCCTTCGGATAGGCGGCGTAATAGGCCCGGGTGTAGGCGGCGTTCTCCGGCGAGTTGTGGACTTCCGAATATTGCAGCGAGGTGATCAGCCCCAGCGCGTTGTCGCCGACGGCGTCGAGGATGTCCTCCTCCGTCAGGTCGCCGGTGGCCACGATGCGGATGCCGGCCTTGGCGAGGTCGCGCTCGACGAAGCCCTTCATGAAGGCGACCGTCTGCTCGCCGGGCGGCACGAACAGGAACACCGCGTCCGGCTTGATGTCCTTGATCTTCTGCAGGAAGGGAGCGAAGTCCGGGTTCTTCACCGGGGTGCGCACCTCGCCGACGATCTCGCCGCCGCCGGCGGTGAAAGTCTTCTTGAACTGTGCCTCGGCGTCGTGGCCGGGGCCGAAATCGGCGACCAGCGTATAGACCTTGCGGATGCCGTTCTTGACCGCCCAGTCGGCGATGGGGGCGGTCAGCTGCGGCAGCGTGTGCGAGACGCGCAGGACGTAGTTGGATTTGGTGGTGATCGCCGACGCGGCCGCGTTCATCACGATCATCGGCTTCTTCGCCTCGGTGGCGATCGGCGCGGCGGCGAAGGCCGACGGCGTCAGGCCGAAGCCGCCCAGCACGTCAACCTTGTCCTTGACCACCAGCTCCTGCGCCGCGCGCTTGCTGATTTCCGGGGCGACGCCGGTGTCGTCCTTGACGATCAGTTCCACCGGGCGGCCGGCGATGGTTCCGCCGGACTGCTGGAGGTAGAGGCGGGCGCCATGCTCGATCTGCTTGCCGTAGGAGGCGAAGGGCCCGGACATCGGCAGGACCAGCCCGACCTTCAGCGGATCCGCGGCCCAGGCGCTGTGGGCGGCGAGCGATAGGGCAGAGGCGGCGAGCGCGGCGGTCACCCACGCGATGGACGTCCTCGGTTGCATTCTTCCCTCCCTTTTTTCTGTTCGGTCTTGTGTGGCGGTTCGGTGTGGCGGTCAGGTTGCGTCGGGCTGGTTCGCAGGTGCGGCGCGGCGGAAGGCATCAAGGGCGGCGCAGGCGCGGTCGATCGCCACCAGTGTGGGGTAGGGCGTCAGGTCGACGTTGAACCGCCGCGCGCTCTCGATCTGCGGCACCAGATAGACGTCGGCGATCGTGGGCGCGTCGCCGAAGCAGAAGGCGCCCCGCCGCGTGTCGGTGGCGAGCATCGTCTCCAGCGCCTGGAAGCCGGCGTCGATCCAGGTGGCGCACCAGGCGAGCACCGCCGCCTCGCCACAGTCCAGCGACCTGCGCAGATATTCAAGGACCCGGCGGTTGTTCAACGGGTGGATGTCGCAACCGACCAGGGCGGCCAGCGCCCGCACCCGCGCCCGCGCATCAGGATCGGCGGGAAGCAGGGGCGGTATCGGGTAGCGCTCCTCCAGCCATTCGATGATCGCCGGGGATTGGGTCAGCGCGTGGGCGCCCTTTTCCCCATCGACGGCCAACACCGGCACCAGCCCCTGCGGGTTGATCGCCCGGAACGCGGTGCCGCTATGCTCTTCGGTGCGCAGGTCGACTGCGACGTACTCGACGTCGAGCCCCTTCAGGTTCAGCGCGATGCGCAGGCGATGCGACGTTCCGCTGCGAAAGAAGTTGTAGAGCTGCATCATGGCCTTGAACCCTTCAGCCCTGGGCCAGGCAATTGCCGATGTTCCAGCCGTACAGCCATTCCATCGCATCGTAGAAGCGCTCGGTCGGGCGGCCCTTCCACAGCGAGTTGCGGACCAGACGCTCGACGCCCTTTGCGTGGTAGATTCGCCCCATTTCGCGGCCGGAGAGCACAATCCGCGCGGTGCGGGTGATGCGCGACCGCTGGTACAGGTCCAGCGCCTTGGGCCAGTCGTTGCCGGTGACCCGCAGGGCCTCGCCCAGCGTCACCGCGTCCTCCAGCGCCATGCAGGCGCCCTGGGCCATGTACTGCGTCGTCGGGTGGGCGGCGTCGCCCAGCAGCGTGACGCGGCCGAAGGTCCATTGCGGGATCGGCTCGCGGTCGGCGGTGGCCCAGCGCTTCCACTGCTTGGGCAGGTCGATCAGCTGGCGGGCCTTCGGGCAGATGTCCTGGAAATAGCTGCGGACTTCCTCCGGGCTGCCTTCGGTCACGCCCCACTCCTCCTTGTTGCGGCTGTGGAAGGTGACGACGACGTTGTATTGCTCGCCGCCGCGCAGCGGGTAATGCACCAGATGGCAGTTGGGACCGACCCAGATGCTGGCCGCGTTCCATTTCAGCTCGTCGGGGAACTCCGACTTGTCGATCACCGCGCGGTAGACGACATGGCCGGTGACGCGCGGCGGGTCGTTCACATACTGCTGGCGCACCACAGACCGCACGCCGTCCGCGCCGATCAGGGCCACGCCCCTGTAGGCGTTGCCGTTCTGGTCATAAACGGTGACGCTGGTGTCGTCCTGCTCGATGCGTTCGATCCGGGTGTTGGTGCGGAACTCGACCCGGCCGGTCTCCTGCGCCCCCTCCAGCAGCGACAGATGCACGTCGACCCGGTGGATGACGGCGTACGGGTTGCCGAAGCGCTGGCGGAACGCCTCGCCTGTCGGGATCTTGCCGACCTGATATTCGTCGATGGCGTCGTGCATCACCATGTAGTCGGTGAAGACGGACCGGCTGCGGGCCTTGTCGCCGACACCCAGCGCGTCGAAGGCATGGAAGGCATTCGGGCCAAGCTGAATGCCGGCACCGATCTCGCCGATCTCGGGGGCCTGCTCGAACACCTGGACCTTGAAGCCGCGGCGCACGAGGGCCAGGGCCGCCGCCAGACCGCCGATGCCGCCGCCGGCGACGAGCACGGGAAGTTCTTCAGTCATCTCTTCCTCGGATTTTCGAAACGGAGGGGTGTCGGGGCGTTATTCGGCAGTGCCGATGGTGAGGGCGATGTCGCCGACCTTCTCGACGTGCCCGGTGAGACGGTCGCCGGGCTTGACCGGGCCGACACCCTCCGGTGTTCCGGTAAAGATCAGGTCGCCGGGCTGCAGGTGGTAATAGTGTGAAAGATCGGCCAGAAGCTCGGGGATGTCCCAGATCAGCTGGCTGAGGTCGGCGCTCTGCTTCTGCTCGCCATTAACCTGAAGGCTGATCGCGCCGGTCTTCAGAACGCCGAGATCACCCTGCGGAACGATCGCGCCGCACACCGTGGAGTTCTCGAAGTTCTTCCCAAGATCCCACGGCCGACCCTGGTCGCGGGCCACCAGCTGCAGATCGCGGCGGGTCATGTCGAGCCCGGCGCAATAGCCGTAGATCAGGCGTCCGGCATCGGATTCGGTGACACGGAAGCCCTCGGCGCCGATGGCGACAACCAGCTCCATCTCATACTGGTAGTTGGCGGTCCCGGCTGGGTAGGGAACCGTCATGCCGGACGGCACCAGGGTCGACGGGTCCTTCAGGAAGTAGAAGGGCTTGGACGACGCCTTGTCGACCGGGCGGCTCATTTCGATGGCGTGGGCATGATAGTTGCGACCGACACAGAAGATCCGCTTCACCGGGAAGCGCGCGTCGCTGCCCCGCACCGGCAACGAGGTGACCGGCGCGGGCGTCCAAAGATATTTGGCATCAGACATGTCTCGTCTCTTTTCTTTGACTTAAGTGCGGACTTCGTAGAGGCCCAGCTTCTTCTGAAGCGGCGCGTCGTCGGCGATGAAGAGGAAGGCGGGTTGCTCGGCGGACGGGTTGCGCAGGTTCACCGGTTCGTAGCCGGGCACGCAGCAGGTGTCGGCCTCCGCCAGGGCCAGGTGCTTGCCGTCCAGTGTGACGTCGGCGGCGCCCTTGATCAGGTGGAAGACCATGGCGGTGGACCGCGCCGGCAGGTCGAGCCGTTCGCCCGGACGCAGCATCAAGGCCGAGAAACCGAGAAGTTTCTGGCAGTCGGTACCGGTCTCCGGGTTGACGTAGGCGACCTGTACCGCGTCGATGCCGGGCTGGCTCTCCGCCAGGGCCAGCAGCGCCTTGCGAACGTCGGCCCAGGGGTAGCGCAGCATCGGGAAGGGCTTTCCGGCCCGGTTGAAGACGGGCGACGGAACCACGCCGCCGCGCTGGTAGGCGCGTTCGGCCGCCTCGCCATTTACCGACTGGGCGTTGCCTTCGGTGACGTAGGAAGCTTCCATGTAATAGACCATCGGCAGGTCCAGCACGTCGAGCCAGACCACTGGCTTGTCGCCGTCATGGCCATGCTCGTGCCACAGGCCGGTCGGGGTCAGGATCAGGTCGCCGCGGCTCATCGGGCATTTCTCGCCGTCCACCGTGGTGTAGGCGCCTTCGCCTTCGACGATCATGCGCACGGCGTTCGGCGTATGCCGGTGGGCCGGCGCCCATTCGCCGGGCAGCAGAAGTTGCATGCCGAGATAAATCGTCGACGTCGCCTGCATCTTTTCCAGGCCATGCCCGGGATTGGCCATCACCAGCACGCGCCGTTCCGCCTTTTCCATCGGCGTCAGGTCACCGGCGCGGAGCAGCAGCGGGCGCAGGTCCCGATACGACCAGGCGATCGGCTGGGTCCGCCGCGCGGGCTTGCCGGGTGGCAGGACGGCCCGCAGGCTGGGCCACAACGGCACCAGATTCTGCGCGGTCAGGGCGGCACGGTAGTCCTCCGGCAGGTCTTCGAGACGACCGAGTTCAAGCATGGAGAGTCCTCCGATTCCGGCGTCAGCCGGTTCTGGCAAAGTTTGGGTGCAGGGCGCCGTTCGCCGGCTTCGTCAAGCGGCGGGCGGGTGTTCGGAATCTGGAAATTTCAAAACAGGGAAATTATCAAATGAAACTATAGGAGCATGAAGAAAGCGCGCCAAACTCCTGGCGCACGGGTCAGTCAATCATCTGGCCAACTTGCCAGAATGGGCAGCGTTTACTTCTTGAATGGAGCGCGGCTGCTTTCGTTGTTCTCGTCCACCAGGCGTTCCAGCAGGGCCATGAAAACCGCGCGCTCGTCGCCGTTCAGCGGTTCCAGCAGGCGTTGCTGCACCCGCTCCACCGACGGCTCCACCGTTTCCAGCATGGCTTGCCCGGCTTCAGTGAGGGACACCAGCTTCTGGCGCCGATCCTCCACCCCGACCGTCCGGCGGATCCAGCCCTTTTCCTCCAGCCGTTCGACCAGACCGCCGATGGTCGAACGGTCCAAGGCCGCCCGTGACGCCAGGGTGATCTGATCGAGGTCCGATTTCTCCCGCAGCACGGCGAGCACCGCGTATTGCGTCGGAGTCAGGTCGAATTCCTTGCACTCATCAAGAAAGATCGACACCGCGATCTGTTGCGCCCGGCGGATCAAATGGCCGGGTTTGAGATGCAGGTCGCCGTGCAACATGAAGTCCCCCATTGCCGCCTAACTCCAGATCGATGGCGCGACGTGTTTCGTAGCACGAACCGCACACCGTGCAATCCCCACCTGCCTCCGCGCCCGCCGGTCATCTCTCCGCTCCGTCGAAGTTAATCAGTGTGCTGATAGACAGCATACTGATCGTCAGTGATTTGTTCAACATGTTTTTTGGTGGGGATGGCGGGGTGATCGAAGGGTTGAACGGAACGATTGCCAGCGCCGTCCGGCGCCGTCGGCAGGGCTGGCGATGATTTGAGAAGCGATGATCGGCCACCAGCCGTCTTGTGCTCAGACCAACTGATACTATATTCTAGGATCAAATGATCGGAGGCGGAGATGCAGGTTCAGGAGATTGTCAACGTCATGGGCGGCTGCGCCACCTTTGGCGGTGCCGTCACCACGCCGATGGATCTGCTGCGCCGGATTGGCGAGGGGGTGACCGTCGACGCCCTCGACCAAGTTGCCCGCCATGTTTATGCCGATCCGGTGGCGCGCCGGACGCTGATGAACCGCATCGTGCCGGAAGGAACGCTGAAGCGCCGCCTGCGGGAGGGACGGCTCAGCCCGGCGGAAGGCGAGCGCACGGCGCGCGTGGCGAACGTCATCGCGCATGCCGAATACGTGTGGCGCAATGCCGAGGATGCCCGGCAGTGGTTGACGACGCCGCACCCGGAACTCGCCGATCGTGCTCCCATCGAGGTGGCCGTCGATGAATTCGGCGCCCGGCATGTCGAGGACATTCTCGACGCGATCCTGCACGGTCTGCCCGCGTAAGCCATGCCATCACACACGACGGGGCCGTTGACGGCATTTCGCATCGCGGATGACCGCTTTCCGCTGCTGGACGGTGGCGGGGCCTTCAGGACCGGCGGCCGCTGGAACTCCAAGGGACGTCATGTCGTCTATGCCGGGCTTGGCTTCGCCACCGCGATGCTCGAAAAGCTGGCGCACACACGGATCGGCCGGATCCCCGCCGGGCAGCAGTTCGCCGAGATCTTCATTCCGGGGCACGTCGAGGTCGAGGAGATCGGACTCGGTGACGTGCCCGGATGGGACGATCCCGGCTACGCGGCCAGCCGAGCCTATGGCGACGCGTGGTACGACAGCCGACGGTCGGCGGTCCTGGTCGTGCCGTCGCACCCGGCCATGGGCTTCGAGCGCAACCTCCTGATCAATCAGATTCACCCGGACTTCGCCGACATCCGCGCATCCCGCCCTCGGCCCGTGATCTGGGATGCCCGCTTGCTTGGGCCGTCCCCCTGAGGGCTCTGTGGCAAAGTTGGCCGGCACGCGGCGGAATGGCTGGCAGTTGAATGGAGCCAAGCCGATTGGCTGCCCCTGTTCCCCGTGCGGCGGAGCTGCTCGGAGCTGTCCGCCGAGGAGGGGGGTGGATCATGCGCCAAGTCGCCTGAAGCGCGGCCATTCCCCGACGTCCCCCTCCCGGCGGAGGTCAGCAGGTCACGCCGTCGTGGAGATGATCGAAATGGTGGAACGGCGTCATTGCTGAACCGCCCCGGGTTTGTCGGAGGCCATTCGGCTTGAGTCACGCGGCCATGGCGACGTCGTCAGCTTGGGCATAGTAGCGTGCTTCGGCCTCGGCGGGAGGAATATTGCCGATGGGTTCGAGCAGGCGCCGGTGATTGAACCAGTCCACCCATTCCAGGGTGGCGAACTCGACGGTGCTGTCAGGTTGGCGGGCGCGCCCTGTCTGTGACAGGTTTCCGGTCATGAGCACGCCCATCAACCCGTACCGCGGCTTCCGTTTTCCGGCGGCGATCATCAACGAGGCCGTATGGCTGTACCATTGCTTCAGCCTGAGCCTGCGCGAGGTCGAGCTGATCCTGGCGGCTCGCGGTATCGAAGTCAGCTACGAGACCATCCGGGATTGGGGCCTCCGGTTCGGGCGTGACTTCGCCGACACCCTCAGGCGTCGCCGGCCCAGACCGGGTGACAAATGGTTTTTCGACGAGGTGTTCATTCGTATCCGCGGCAAGCAGCACTACCTGTGGCGTGCTATCGACCAGGATGGCGTGGTCCTCGACATCTTGGTCCAGAGCCGCCGCAACACGAAGGCAGCCAAGCGCTTCTTCCGCGAGCTGCTGAAGGGGCTGCGCTATGCCCCGCGTGTCCTGGTGACCGACAAGTTGAAATCCTACGCGGCGGCGAAGAAGGACTTGAAGCTCGGCAGCGAGCATCGGCAAAGCCGCTACCTTAACAACGCCTGCGAAGTGTCGCATCAACCGACCCGACGGCGCGAGCGGCACATGAAGAGGTTCAAATCCGCCCAGCATGCCCCAAGGTTCCTCTCCATCCACAGCGCAATCCACAACCATTTCCAGCTGCACCGCCACCTGATCTCCGCTACCGAGTACCGTACTACCCGAGCTCGCGCCTTCACCATCTGGCGCGAGGTGACCGGCCTCGCCCTGACCCCCTGAAGCATCCAGAACGTAGGTTGTTCAGACCCTCAGCTCGTCAACCGACCGTGAAGTTGACAGTACCGCCGGCAGGAAGAGCAGATGGGCGCCGACATCCCACATGGCCTTGCATGCGGCAGCTCCCTTATGACTGCTGACCTCGTCGAGAACGACAACATCTCCCGGCTTCCCTGCAGCACCGCCGTTATCTATGCAACAACCCGAGTTCATGGATCCATGCTCGCTGGACTATTTATCCTTGATTGCGAATGTCTCGAAGCGAGACCAGAGCCGTTCCGCTTCCTTCAAGCGGTCGGCGATTTCAGTCTTGCGGAGTGCGGCCACGACGTTGCTCAGAGCGTTGGCCGCGAACATCAGAGCCGCATAGGAATCGAACAACGAGGCCCCTTCGACCGGGCAGTGGATGCCGAAACTGGCCATCGCGGCTATCGGCGACGTTTCACTGTCGCCGAGCAGCAGGACCTGGGCCGAGCGCTCACTAAAGGTTTGCGCCACGTAGAGCGATGAACGGGCATAGCGTCGGGGATCGACGACCAGCAGACTGTCGTCGGGGCCAACCTGCAGCAAGCGGTCCGCAAGCAGCGACTGCTCGGACGTCAGCATCACCACCCGGTCCAGACAAAGATTGAGTTGGGCGTACAGGTAGAAGGCGACGGCATGCGCCTTCTTTTCCCCGTAGACGTAGAGCGTTCCTTTCGACTGTACGAGGATCTCGGCCATGCCGATGATCCGGCTCGGTTGCATCCCGGCACTGGCCGCCTGAATATTGCGCAGATCGCGCTCCATGGTCTGGGCGACCAAGTCCGTCATCGACTCCGCGTTGGCCCCCTTCGTCCCCAAGCGGCCGAGCGGCGAACTCAGGCGCTGCTCGATCTGTTCGCGGA
Organism: Azospirillum oryzae; assembly: GCF_008364795.1. Taxonomy (GTDB): domain Bacteria; phylum Pseudomonadota; class Alphaproteobacteria; order Azospirillales; family Azospirillaceae; genus Azospirillum; species Azospirillum oryzae. The sequence continues at coordinate 194,756 of NZ_VTTM01000006.1, forward strand.
CTTCACGCTGCACGTCGGCAAAGCTGTCATAGCCCAGCTTCGTGAAAAACCGCGTCGCGGTCGCCGCGCTGACATCGCACTTCTGCGCAATCTGGGCTGCCGGCTCGTAGGCGAGGCCGGCGTAGTTCATCGCGACGTAGCGGGCGAGCGCCTGCTCGCTTTCCGTCAGATCGTCGCGGCGCAGGCCGATCCGTTCCAGCAGGTTCATCTCTAGGTCTTCCCGGTTACGCGTGTCGCTTAAATTTCATGATTGCCTATCAATGAAAAACACATTGCGCCTTTTTACGCAATGATGCAAGATACCTTTCATTAAATCGCCATAACGAAACGCGTGGCTCTACGAACTGTGCGTTGACCACTCATAAGGGAGGACACCTTGCTCTCATTGCGGACCCTTACCCTCCTGTCCGTGTCGCTGGCGGTCGCGCTGGGCAGTGCGGCTCCATCTCGTGCGCAAGAGAAGGAGCTGGTCGTCGTCGCGACGGGCGGCGCGTTCGAGCAGGCGCTGCGCAAGAATTTCTATGAGCCCTTCACGGAAAAGACCGGTATCCGCATCCGTCCGGTGGCCGCCAGCAACGCGGAAACCTGGACCAAGGTGAAGGCCATGCGCGAGGCGAACGCTATCGGCTGGGACATCGTCACGGCTTGGCCGGAGGATCTGGTGGCGCAGGCCGACAGCCTGGCCAAGCTTGACTGCTCCAGGCTCACGAACCTCTCCCAGGCGGTTGACGGTGCCTGCACCGAGCGCGGCCTGCTGCGCACCATGGGCGGCGTCAGCATCGTGTACGACGCCAAGCGGTTCCCTCAGGGCGGGCCACAGACCTGGGCCGATTTCTGGGACGTCAAGCGCTTCCCCGGACCGCGCGCGATGCCCAACGCCGGCGCGCCCTGGTGGCCGCTCATGGCGGCACTGATGGCCGATGGGGTGCCGCGGGACAAGCTCTTCCCGCTCGACCTCGACCGTGCGTTCAAGAAACTCGACGAGCTGCGCCCATCGATCGCCGTCTGGTGGCGCACCGGCGACCAGAGCATGCAGCTGCTCCGCTCTGGCGAGGTCGTCATGGCCATGATGTGGTCAGGCAGCGGTTTCGTCCTCAAGGACCAGGGGCTGCCCATCTCCGTCGTCTGGAACGACGCCGTGCCGAATATCGGCTATTGGGCGATGCTCAAGGGTGGAGCGAACCAGGACAAGGCCTACGCCTTTCTCGACTATTACCTGACCCGGCCGGAAGCACACCTCACCTTCGCGAACGCATTCAAATACGACACCTCGAACCGCAACATGCTGGCGCTTCTCAGCCCCGAGGACCGTGCAGCGCGTGGCTCGGCGCCGGAAAACATGGCGAAGATGGCCGTGATCGACCCTGCATGGATCGCCGCCAACCGCGCCGCGGTCATCGAACGGTGGAATCGCTGGCTCAGCAGGTGACGCTCCCGACCGTCGCCCCAGCCTGAAAACGCGAGCCTGAAACGCGAGCCTGAAACGATGGCGCCGATCGAAACGGCGCATCAATCCTGGATTCATCGACCATGGACGCTTGCAATCCGAATGGGTCCGGTCTGACCCTATCCCAACTGGCGACGGCTCTGGCCGAGGGCCATCTGTCCTCCGAAGCCGTCGTCTCCGGCTGTCTCGATCGCATTCGGCGGGACGATCCGACGTTGAACTCCTTCGTCGCCCTGGCCGACGACGCTTTGTCGCTGGCCCAGGAAAGCGATGCCCGCCGCCGCAGCGGGCTGGCGCGCGGTCCGCTCGACGGCATTCCGCTGGCGGTCAAGGACCTGTTCGACGTGGCCGGCCTGCCGACGCGCGGCGGGTCGAACGCGCGACCGCCGACCCCGGCGCCTGCGTCCTCCTGGCCGGTGAAGCGGCTGCAGGATGCCGGGATGATCGTTCTCGGCAAGACCGCGACGGTCGAGCTGGGCTGCGGCGGCTGGGGCACCCAGAGCGCGTCCCCGGTCCCCCGCAACCCCTGGAACGCCGGGGAGCACTGCGTTCCCGGCGGGTCGAGCAGCGGGTCCGCGGTCGCCGTCGCCGCCGGGTTGGCACCGATTGCCCTGGGCTCCGACACCGGAGGGTCGGTGCGCATTCCTGCCGGCTTCTGCGGCATCGTCGGATTCAAGCCATCTCCGGGGCTGGTGCCGCTCGACGGGGTGATCCCCTACAGCCCGACGCACGACGTCGTCGGGTTGCTCGGCCAGACCGTCGAGGACGTGCGGATAGTCTTCACGTCGCTGTTGCAAGGGGGCGGGACCGCTGGCGGATCGTCATGGGATTCCGGCGCTCCGCTGCGGATCGGCGATCTCGAGGACGCCGAACTGGACACGGTGACCCCGGAGATCCAGGCGATCTACCGGGCGGCCCTGGCCAAGCTGGCGCATGCCGGGCACCGGGTCGGACGGTTCCGCAGCCCGGAGCGCCTCGAAACCTACTCGGCGCTGGCTGGCCACCTTGCACTCTACGAGGCCTACACCATCCATGGGGCGGCGATCGAGGCGACGCCGGAACTGTTCGGGCCGGTCGTCCGCAATCGCATCCTGAGCGGCCGGGTCAAGCCGCCGCACGAGGTGATGATCGCGGAGCGGCGGCAGCACCAGCGGCGGTTCGACACCGCGATGCGCGGGTTCGACGTCATCGCGCTTCCGACCTGCCCCGACGGCGCGATCGCCGTGTCCAAGGTGGACGAGGACCGCGTGCCGACCGTCTTCACCCGGTTCGCCAACTATCTCGACCTCCCGGCGCTGTCCATCCCGATCGGCTTCACGGCCCGAGGCATGCCGGTGGGCCTGCAGTTCGCCGCACGGCGCCATGACGACACGATGCTGCTGTCGTTCGCGACTGAGGCGGAGCGCGCCATCGACAGCCCGGTTCCAGGGCAGCGCGCGACGCTGTGCCGCGTCGCGGCGTGACGCACCGCGTCCCGGAATTTACCCCGTCACTGCACCAAGAACCCTGCCCCGCCGTCAGGCAGCGGCGGGTGTCTCCTGAGAGGAGAGCTCCATGACCACAGCCCACCCCATCCACGAGGACTATTCCGGCTTGCAGCCCATTCGCGGCGGAACGGTGTCGATGGACAGCATCATCAAACACTACGGAAGTTTCAAGGCGGTGGACGGCGTCAGCCTCTCCGTCGGCCGGGGTGAGTTCGTGGCGCTGCTCGGCCCCAGCGGGTCGGGCAAGACGACGTTGCTGATGATGATCGCCGGCTTCGAACACCCGGACAGCGGCTCCGTGTGCATCGACGGGGTCGACGTGTCACGCATGCCGGCGCACCGCCGCGACGTTGGCATGGTGTTCCAGAAGTACGCGCTGTTCCCCCACATGACCATCCTTGACAATGTGGCGTTCCCGCTGCGCATGCGCGGCGTCACCACCGGGGAGCGCCGGCTGAAGGCGCTGGACGCGCTGCGCGTCGTCGGGCTGGAGGGCATGGAGAAGCGGCTGCCGGCGCAGCTCTCCGGTGGCCAGCAGCAGCGCGTGGCCCTGGCCCGCGCCATCGTCTACCGGCCCCCGGTGCTGCTGATGGACGAGCCGTTGGGGGCGCTCGACAAGAAGCTGCGCGAGCGCATGCAGATCGAGATCAAGCACCTCCAGGAGTCGCTGGGCGCCACGGTGATCTACGTCACCCACGACCAGGAGGAGGCGCTGACCATGGCCGACCGCATCGCGGTCATGAACCGCGGCCGGCTGGAGCAGGTCGGCACCCCAGCGGAGCTGTACGAGCGGCCGGCGAACCCCTTCGTCGCCAGCTTCATCGGCGAGACAAACCTGCTGGACGGCGAGCTTGTGGCTACCGCCGGCATGGAGTGGATGGTGCGGCTTGCCGGTGGCGCGGTGGTGCGGGGCACGCCGGCGGCGGCGGCCCGTCACGGCACGGCGGCGGGAGCACGCGTGCGTCTGACGGTCCGTCCGGAGCGCATTGAGTTGGCGCCCGCCACCGCCGGCGGGATGTCCGCCACGGTGTCCGACGTGATCTATGCCGGCCCGACGCTGATCTACCTGCTGCGCTCGGGCGGCCTGCCCGAGATCACCGTGCGCGTCCCGGTGCAGAGCGACGCGATGAAGCCCGCGCGCGGCGAGGCGGTGTCCCTGACCTGGGACCCCGCTAACGCGCTGGTCTATTGAGAGGCGCCGCCATGACCGCATCACTGAAACGGTTCGCGGCCACGCTGTGGCAAGCCGACGGGCGGAGGTTTCCGGCGCCGCTCTCCCTGCTGCTGGTCGGCCCGCTGGTGATCGGCCTGTGCGTGGCCTTCATCCTGCCGGTCGGCCGCCTTCTTGCGGTGAGCGTCTGGAACCCGGATTTCACCCTCGCCGAGTTCGTCCACATCACCGAGTCCCCGCTTTACCTGCGCATCCTCGGCCGGACCTTCCTGCTGGGCGGCGTGGTCACCGTCCTGACGCTGGTGCTCGCTTATCCGGTGGCCTTCCTGATGGCCCGGCTGAGCGGCTGGCGGCTCGCCGTGGCGACCGCCTGCGTCCTGGTGCCGCTGTGGACCAGCGTGCTGGTGCGCAGCTACGCCTGGATCATCATTCTGCAACGCAATGGCCTGCTCAATTCCATACTGACGGGCCTGGGGCTGACCGATGCGCCGCTGCCGCTGCTCTACAACGAGCTGTCAGTCACCATCGCCATGACCCACGTGCTGCTGCCCTACATGATCCTACCGATCTGGGCGGCGCTGCGCACCATCCCGCGGGACCTGCCGCTGGCGGCACAGAGCCTGGGCGCCAACGCCGTCCGCGTCTTCTTCCTGGTGGTCCTGCCGCTGAGCCTGCCGGGCGTCGCTTCGGGCGTGCTGATGGTCTTCATCCTGTCGCTGGGCTTCTATGTCACGCCGGCGCTGGTCGGCGGACCGGAGACGCTGATGGTCGCCACGCTCATCGGCCAGCAGACCACGGAGCTGCTCAACTGGCCTTTCGCCGGAGCGCTCGCAGCCCTTCTGCTCGGCATCACCCTGCTGCTCGTCACGGTGTTCAACCGCTTCCTCGGGCTCGACAAGAAGGCCGCGTCATGACCTCGCACGCGCATTCCGCGCCGGCGGCCAACGCGGCCGCCCGGCGCCAGAACCTCTCGAAACTCCTCGGCGACGCGCTGCTCAAGGGCGTCTGCGCCCTGATCTTCCTGTTCCTGCTGCTGCCGACCCTCGTCGTCATTCCGACATCGTTCAGCGATACCCAGTATCTGGCTTTCCCGCCGGCCCACTGGTCGCTGCGCTGGTACGTCGCGTATTTCCAGGACCCGGAATGGATCGGCGCCACGCTGTTCAGCCTGAAGGTCGCCGGATTGACCACTGTCGCGGCCATGACCTTCGGCACCTTGGGCGCGCTGGCGCTGGTGCGGGGCAGGGTGCCGTTGAAGGGCGCGGTGCGGGCCGTCGTGCTGGCCCCGATGATCGTGCCGCACATCGTGATCGCCGTCGCCATGTACATGGTCTACATGAAGTGGAACCTGCTGGGCTCGCTGACCGGCTTCGTGCTGGCCCACACGGTGGTCTGTCTGCCCTTCGTGGTCATCACCGTCTCGGCCGGCCTCCAGAAGATGGACCCTAGCCTGGAGATGGCGGCGGCCAGCCTGGGGGCGAACCGGCTGCGCGCCTTCCGGCACGTCACGCTGCCGCTGCTGGGGCCGAGCTTCGCGACCGCCGCGGCCTTCGCCTTCATCACCTCGCTGGACGAGGCGGTGATCTCCTACTTCCTGTCCAGCAGCACCGAAAAGACGCTGACGCGCAAGATGTTCGAGGACATCGACTTCGACCTGTCGCCGACCATCGCGGTGGTTTCCACGCTCATCATCGTCATGTCCGTACTGCTGATGGGCACCATCGAGGGACTGCGGGCGCGGGCGGCACGCCGGGCCAAGGCATAAGGACACATCATGGAAATGCTCATCACTCCGTCTCTGCCGCAGCCCTGCGGCGGGGACGGAAACGGGGAACCGCGACCGCTCTACGACGTGGTCCTGCGCAACGGCATGGTGGCCGACGGCAGCGGGCGACCGGTCTTCGCGGCGGATGTCGCCATCGTGGCGGACCGTATCGTCGCGGTCGGTCCGTTGCCACCGGCCAGCGGCGCGCTGGAGCTGGACGTGGCCGGACTGGTGGTGGCGCCCGGATTCATCGACGTCCACACCCACGACGACCGGCTGATCCTCATCCAGCCGGAGGCGGAGCCGAAGGTCACGCAGGGCGTGACGACCGTGGTCACCGGCAATTGTGGCGTCAGCCTCGCTCCCGTGATTCTTGATGCCGAAGCCTCCGACGGTGCGGTGCCGGCTCCGCTGAACGTGCTGGGCAGGGCGACGGACGACTTCTTCGGCACCTTTCCCGCCTATCTGGCGGCGGTGGAGGGGGCGTCACCGGCGGTGAACGTGGTGCCGCTGGTCGGCCACATGGGGCTGCGTGCGTCGGTCGGCGCCGACCCGGCACGGGCGGCGTCGGACAACGAGGTCGCCGCCATGCAGGCGATGCTGGACGGGGCGATGCGGGCGGGAGCCTTCGGTTTCTCCACCGGTCTCGCCTATCCCTTCAGCCGCAATGCGCCGATGGAAGAGGTGGTGGCGCTCGCCTCGGTCGCCGGCCGCTATGGTGCGGTCTACACCACCCACATGCGCGACGAAGGCGAGGGGGTGCTGGCGTCCCTGGCGGAATCCTTCGCCACTGCGCGGGCGGCCGGCGTGCGGCTGGTCATCTCCCACCACAAGTGTCTCGGCGTGTCGGTCTGGGGGCGTAGCGTCCTGACGCTGGCGGCCATCGACGCGGCGGCTGAGATGTCGGACATCGCCCTTGACGCCTACCCCTACACCGCAAGCTCTACCGTTCTGCTGCCGGAAAAGCTCAAGCGGTCCAGCGAGACCTGGGTGACCTGGTCCACCCCCTTTCCCGAGGCGACCAGCCGGCGGGTCGAGGATATCGCCGCCGACTGGGGCTGCACGCCGGAGGAAGCGGCGGAACGTCTGGCGCCGGCCGGTGCGATCTACGTCAATATGGACGAAGGGGATGTCCGCCGCATCCTGAAGCACCGGCTCTGCATGATCGGGTCCGACGGCCTGCCGCACGATCAGCACCCGCACCCGCGGCTTTGGGGCACGTTCCCGCGCGTGCTCGGCCATTATTGCCGCGAGACTGGCCTGTTCACCCTGGAGGAAGCGGTGCACCGGATGACCGGGTTGCCGGCGCAGCAGTTTGGCATTCCGGATCGCGGAGCGGTGCGCGCCGGGGCCTATGCCGACCTCTGCATCTTCGACCCGGCCACGGTGTGCGATCGCGCCGACTTCCGCAACCCCACCGAGCCGGCGGCCGGCATCGTCCACGTCTTCGTCAACGGCCAGCCCGTGCTGCGGGACGGCGGCATCGTCGGCGCGCGTCCCGGACGGGTCATCCGCAATCCCCACACCAGCGCGGCCTGACCCGCGCAGGAGGCGTTCATGAACACAGGTCCGGGCACGCGCGCCAAAGGCATCGCGACCAAGCTGCTCCTCCTCTTCGGTATGTTCGTGGCGGTGTCATTCGCCGTGGCCGGCGTCAATCTTCGGGGTCTGGAGGCGATCGGCCGCAGCGGGGAGGCCACCGTCCAGGGATATGAAGTGATCGGCCGGCTGCAGCAGATCCTCCAGAACGTCTCCGAGCAGGACATGGCCGTCAGCCTCTATCTGGCGTCCACCAATCCGGAGGTTCTGGCGCCGTTCAAGGACACGCTCAGGCGACGGTTCGACACCCTTGTCGCGGAGACGCAGGCGCTCCGACCAGCCGACCTGCCTCACCGCGCCCGGCTCGAGGCGACCGTTGAGGCGGTCAAGCAGTGGCGCGGCGCGGTGCAGGGCGACATCCGGATCATGACCGCCACCGACGCGTCGCGCAATGCGATCGAACGCATTCGCCACTCGGTCAGCGAAACCATCGAAGCGGAGCGCACGGCCCTTGCCGCGCAGTCGCAGGCCGCGTCGGAACGCTTCGCCGAGCAGCGCCTGATCATGGCCGTCGGAGCGGCGGCGTCGGTGATCGGAGCGGTCATCCTCTATGCGTTCGTGGCGCGGATGGTGTCCCGTCCGATGCTGCGTATCGCGCAGGTCATGCAGCAGCTGTCGGCCGGCGATACGAGGATCACGGTGCCGCATGCTTCGCGCTCCGACGAGATCGGCACCATGGCGCGATCCGTCCAGGTGTTCCGCGACGCGCTGCTGGAGCGTGCGCGGCTGGAGTCCGAAGCGGCGGCACAGGCCGACCGGGCCGCGGCCGAGCAGCAACATCTGATGGCCGGCATCTCGAACCGCCTGGAAAGCAGCGTGCACAGCGTGGTGGCGGCGCTCAACGAGCGTGCCGGCCAGCTCCAGAAACGCTTTGGTATCGTCTTCGAGGCCGCCGAGTGCTCGAGCCGCGAGGCGGCCAAGGTCGCCTGCCTGGCCGACGAGGCGTCGGTGCGCGTGGATGCCGTGGCCGGCGGTGCCGAGGAACTGTCGGCATCCATCGCCGACGTGTCCAGCCAGGTCAGCCGCGCCGCCGATGTCGCCCGCGAGGCCACCGCCAAGGCCCATCACACCAACGCGATGGTTGCCGGCCTGGAGACGGCGGCGGAGCGCATCGGTCGCATCGTCACGCTGATCAGCGAGATCGCCCACCGGACCAACCTGCTGGCTCTGAACGCCACCATCGAGGCGGCCCGGGCCGGCGAAATGGGCCGCGGGTTCGCGGTCGTCGCCTCGGAAGTGAAGAGCCTGGCCTCGCAGACGGGCAAGGCGACCGACGAGATCAAGGCGCAGGTCGACGCGATGCAAAGCGCCACCGGCGCAGCCGTGACCGCCATTCGCGAGATCGCCGACACGATCACCGCCATGCAGGAGATCTCCGCCACCATCGCCACGGCGGTCGAACAGCAGGGTGCCGCCACCGCCGACATTGCCCGCAACGTGCAGGGAGTGGCATCGGGCACACGGGAGGTATCGCACCACATCACTGACGTCAGCGTGGCGGCGGAGACCTCTTCGGCGACGGTTCGCGAGGTGCAGGCGGTCGCCAGCGAGTTCGTGACCGAGGCTGAAAACCTGCACGGAGCGGTGGCCCGGTTCCTGGCGCAGTTGCGCGCCGCGTGAGCGGATGCCGCGCTCCAATTGAAAGATGCACGCATGAACATCATCGTTCTCGGGGCCGGTATCGCCGGCCTGACCACCGCTTACTGCCTTGCCCGGGACGGCCACGATGTCACGGTCGTCGACCGGGAGCACGGTCCGGCGCGCGGTGCCAGCTATGCCAACGGCGGTCAGCTCAGCTACAGCTACGTCGCACCGCTGGCCGGCCCCGGCGCCTTGCGGGATTTGCCGCTCTGGCTGCTCGACCGCAATTCGCCATTGCGTTTCCATCCGCGTCTCGACCCGCATCAATGGCGCTGGTGCCTGCAGTTCCTGGCGGCGTGCACCGGCCGGCAGAGTCGCCGCGCAACTGAGCGGCTGCTGGACCTCTCCTTGTACAGCCGCGCTCTGCTGGAAGAGTTCGTAGCGCGAACCGAACTGGACTTCTCGCACTCCCGCACGGGCAAGCTGGTTGTCTACTCCAGCGAGAAGAGTTTCCAGGGTGCCGTCGCGCAAATGCGCTACCAGGAGCGCTTCGGCTGCGTTCAGCACGCCATGGATGCGGCGGAGTGCCTGACGATCGAGCCGTCTCTGTCCCGCATTCGCGACCGTCTGGTCGGCGGGATTTTCACGCCCAGCGAGCAGGCTGCCGATTGCCATCGGTTCTGCGTCGGGCTGGAAGCGCTGCTCCGCGCAGAGCCCTACACTGTCAAATTCGCCTACGGCCTCGCGGCCAGCCGGTTCGTCTGCGACCGGGAGCGGGTGCTGGCGCTCGAAACCGACCAGGGCGCGATTGAGGCCGACGCCTATGTCCTTGCTTTCGGAACGGGAAGCCGGGCGCTGGCCGGCACGGCGGGGATCGATCTGCCGATCTACCCGCTGAAGGGATACAGCATTTCGGTGGCGGTGCGCGCAGCGGCGGCGTCTCCCGCCGTCAGCGTCACGGATTATGCCCGGAAGATCGTCTACGCTCCGTTGGGCGATCGGCTGCGTGTCGCGGGTATGGCCGACATCGTCGGGTACGGGCGGGACATGGACGAACAGCGGCTGGCGCTGCTGATCCGGGAGGCGAGGGCTGCTTTCCCCGACGTTTCCGACTATCGGCAGGTCGAGCCATGGTGCGGCTTGCGGCCGGCGACGCCGACCAGCATGCCGATCCTCGGACCGACGAAGTTCCCCAATCTGCTCTTGAACGTCGGGCACGGCGCTCTCGGCTTCACCCTGGCGATGGGGTCGGCGCGGGTCGTCGGTGATCTGGTGGCCGGCCGTCGCCCGGCCATTTCGCTCCAGGGGTTCAGCTTGCCCAGCCTCGCCGCAACCAGCGCCGGACTGGTTCCCGCCTCTTAACAAGTGTCTGAGGGGGTATCCGGGCGGATAGGGCAATGGGACTGACCAATCTTCCAACGCGATTCAACGGCGGCAATTCCGCCATTTCCGGAGGTTATAGTGTTCATCAGCGATGCGGACGTTCGTAGCGTCCTGACCTTTCCCGATGCCATCGCTGCCATGGCAGACGCTTTCCGCGATCATGGACGCGGCGGCGGCGCCATGCAGGACCGTGTTCGGGTATATGGCGGCGGTGTATCGCTCAGCATGATGGGTGCCATCCTCACCGACGCCGGCGTCACGGGCGCCAAGGTCTACCCGACGGTGGACGGCAAGTTCAATTTCATCCTCCCTCTGTTTTCCAACACCGATGGCCGGCTGATCGCCGTCATGGAAGGCAACGCGCTGACTGAATTCCGCACCGCGGCAGTCACGGTGGTGGCGGCCAATGCATTGGCCCGGCGCGATGCCGAGGTGCTGGCCGTGTTCGGCACAGGCATCCAGGCCCGTGCGCATTTGGAAGCCTTTCTGACCACTCGGTCGTTCGGCTTCGTGCATATTGTCGGCCGGGAGGGGGCTGTCGATTGCGCCAGATGGGTTCGCGACCGCTTCGGGGTCGATGCGGCGGCGGTCGAGGCGGCTGAGGCCCTGCGTGAGGCTGACATCATCGTTACGGCTACCCGTGCCAAGACCCCGCTTTTTTCCGGAAATGCAGTGAAGCGTGGTGCCTTCGTGGCGGCGATCGGATCAAGCAAGCCCGACACACGGGAAATCGATGCGATCCTGCTCGAGCGCGCGGAGCGCATTGTCGTGGAGTGGAAGCCGCAGGCGCGCCGCGAGGCGGGGGATCTGGTGCTCGCTGGCGACGTGGTGGACTGGGAGCGCGTTGAGGAGCTGGGCGCCGTGGTCGCTGAACCCAACGCGTGGAGAGGTGATCACGAACAGATCATCGTCTTCAAGTCGGTTGGCGTAGGAATTGAAGATGTGGCGCTCGCCAACCTCGTTGCTCGTCGGCTCTGTATCCGCACATAAGATTAGAGAATTGCCACTGAGATCTTGTTCGTAGCGGGGCGTTTCAATTGGAATTCTTGAGAACACTCCTTTGAGGAGAGCGGTGCTGTTGCAGCGGTCGGACGGACTGGTATGCAGATATCCGTCACCAGTGCCTGCAACAGCATTCGTAAGACACGTCGATGCCGCCGACCTCCCGGTGGCTGAGAGTAAAGCCCAGATACAGCCAGATCGCATGCTGGACAATCGCGGGCCGGAATTGGTGGCGGGCATATGATAACGGCGACATCCTGCGAGGTTTCCGTCACGAATGACAGGCCGCCACCGTTGATGTGACAATGCCCCTTCGACGTAGCACGCGCCGACGGCCGCCGGCGTTGGCGACGCTGCCTAACCGGATGTCGCCAAGCCGCGGTTTCTGCGCCAAGTGAAGCGCGAGGTCGTCTTTAAAGACAAGATCCACTCGCTCACGATCCTGCCGGCGCGGATCGAGCGCCGAGTGAAGAATGGCGGCACCGACGTCGTTGCGGAAATCGACGCGTTTCCCGGTGAGCAGGTCGTTCAGAAGGTCATCCGCCGGCTTTGCCGATGATACGGCCCACCCCGCCGCCGGTAGGGCGGCCGTCGCGCAACGCCATGTGCCCGTTGACAAGCACATGGACGATGCCGGCGGCAGGCTCCGTCGGACGAGCGAAATCGGCGTGGTCACGCACCGTCGCCGGATCGAAAACGCAGAGGTCGGCAAAGGCGCCGACGGTGACGGTGCCGCGGTCGGCGATGCCGAAGTGGCGGGCCGGCAGGCCGGACATGCGATGCACCGCCTCCTCCAGGGGGAACAGCCCGATATCCCGGCTATAGTGGCCGAGGACCCGCGGGAACGTGCCCCACAGCCGCGGGTGCGGGTGTTGGTCATGCGGCAGCCCGTCCGATCCGATCATGCACAGCGGGTGATTCAGGATGCGGCGGACATCCGCTTCGTCCATGTTGACGTAGATGGCGCCGGCCGGGCCGAGCCGTGCCGCCGCCTCTTCAGGCGTGCAGCCCCAGTCGGCGGCGATGTCCTCGACGCGCCGGCCGGTCGCCTCCGGGTGCGGGGTCGACCACGTCACCCAGGCCTCGCGCGCGGTCTTGAGCTTGCCGGGCAACAGGATGGTCGAGCTGGCCGTGTAGGGATAAGCGTCGAACGCGACATCCCACGACCGCGCAGCCTCGTCGATCACCGCCAGCGTCTGTGCGCTGCGCCCCCACATCGACATGCCGAGGCACTTGTGATGCGAGATGACCAACCGCACCCCGGCGGCGCGCGCGGTGGCGAACGACTCTTCCAGGGCCGCCAGCATGCCTTCACCCTCGTCGCGAATGTGGGTGGTGTAGATGGCGCCGAATTCTCCGGCCACCGCGGCGAGCGCCGTCACTTCCGCCGTGGACGCGTTGTTGCTGAACGGATAGGCCAGTCCGGTCGAAAATCCGCAGGCGCCGGCTTCCAGGGCTTCCCTCAGCATGGCCTGCATGCGGACGATCTCGTCGGCCGACGCCGCCCGTGCCGGGTCGGCGCCGACCGACGCGCGCAAGGTCATGTGTCCGACCAGCGGCACGACATTCACCGCGGGGGAGGCCTTCCCGACGGCTGCCATGTAATCGGCGAACGAGGCGAAGAAGTCGCCGGCGCTCTTGCCCAGGAGGTTCAGAGGTCCCGGGACCGGGTCGTTCAGCATGGCCGGTGCGAGACTGGCCCCGCAGTTGCCGGTCACCACGGTCGTGACCCCTTGGGTGATCTTCGGCGCCGCCTGCGGCTGGATGAGCACCAGCCGGTCGTCGTGGGTGTGGACGTCGATGAATCCGGGGGCCACCACCAGCCCGGTCACGTCCACCTCCGCTACGCCGCTTTCCGCCGGCAACCGGCCGACCGCGGCGATGCGGTCCGCGGCGATCGCAACGTCCGCTGCGAAGCCCGCCCGGCCGCTGCCGTCCACCACGGTTCCGTTGCGCAGGACCAGATCATAGGCCGGCCGTAACGCTTCCAAACTGTTCATGGGGTAAATCCTTCCGGCCCGGCGGCGCCATCTGGCGATAGGTGGCGGTGCGATGGAAAGGAGAAGGGCCGTGGTGGCGACATCATGGTGCAGCCTTGATCAGGGGGTGGGGCGACGGACGTGGACCGGGCTATGCGGCGAGATGGCACGCCACCCGATGCGACGGGGGGCCGCCCGCGGCGGGCGGCGCCAGCGCCGGCGCGGTCTCCCGGCATTCGGCCCGGGCGAACGGACAGCGGGGATGGAAGCCGCAGCCGCTCGGCGGCTTGAACGGACTCGGCGGGTCGCCGAGCGGGAGCACCCGCTCCGCTTTCGCCCCGGGGCGGGGCGACGGCACCGACGACAGCAGCATCCGGGTGTAAGGGTGGGCGGGGTTGTTGAACAGCGTGTCGCGGTCCGCGATCTCGACGATGCGGCCGAGATACATCACCGCCACCCGGTGGCTGATGTGGCGGACCACCGCCAGATCATGGGCCACGAACAGATAGGCTATGCCGAATTCCGCCTGCAGGTCCATCAGCAGGTTGACCACCTGAGCCTGGACCGAGACGTCGAGTGCCGACACCGGTTCGTCGCAGACGATCAGCTTCGGGTTGAGTGCCAGCGCGCGGGCGATGCCCAGACGCTGGCGCTGTCCGCCGGAGAACTCGGCCGGCAGCTTGCGCATCGCCTCTGGCCGCAAACCGACCCTGGAGAACAACCAGGCGATGCGGTCCTCCCGTTGTCTTGCCGAGCGCCAAGCCGGGTCGTCGAAGTTGCGCAGCGGCTCGGCGACGATCTCGCCGGCCGGCAGGCGCGGGTTCAGCGAGGCATAGGGATCCTGGAAGACGATCTGCATGTCGCGACGGCGGCGGCGCATTTGGGTCGGGGACAGCGAGAGCACATCCTCGCCGTCGAGGCGGATCGAGCCACCGCTGGGTTCTATCAGGCGCAGCACCGACTTACCCGTGGTGGTCTTGCCGCAGCCGGACTCGCCGACCAGCGAAAGCGTCTCGCCCCGGTCCAGCGCGAAGGACACACCGTCCACCGCCTTCACGCTCGGGGCAGGCGCCCACGGCGCCCGGCGGCTGAGCACGAAGTGCTTGGTGAGGTTCGTCACGTCCAGGAGAGGCGACGGGGTGACGATCGATTGCGGGGTCATGCGGATGCTCCAGCCTGGGATGGAGAGGTCTGGAAGGGGAGGGGGAAGGCCGCTGTGATGCAGCCCACGCGCTCCGCCTCGAAGCAGGCGACGGCATGGCCGGCGCCGACGGCGGTCAGGGGCGGGGGCTCGCGCCGGCATCGCTCCGTGGTGAAGGCGCAGCGCGGGGCGAAGGCGCAACCGGCGCCGAGATCCTGGGGAGCGGGAACCATGCCCGGAATTTCCGGCAGGCGCGAACCGCCGCCGGCCATGGACGGCATCGATGCCATCAGCGCGCGGGTGTAGGGATGCAGCGGACGGTCGAACAGATCCTCGACCGGCGCCTCCTCCACCTTGCGGCCGGCATACATCACAACGACGCGGTCGCAGCATTCTGCCACCACCCCGAGATCATGAGTGATCATGATGATCCCCATGCCGAGCCGGGCCTGAAGATCGCGCAGCAGGTCGAGGATCTGCGCCTGGATGGTCACGTCCAGCGCGGTCGTCGGCTCGTCGGCGATCAGCACGTCGGGATGGCAGGCCAGCGCCAGCGCGATCATCACCCGCTGGCGCATCCCGCCCGACATCTGATGCGGGTACTCGGCGGCACGGCGGTCCGGCTCGGCGATCTGGACCAGCCGCAGCATCTCCACGGCGCGGGCCCACGCTGCGCGCCGGCCGAGGCCCTGGTGCAGCATGACCGTCTCGGCGATCTGACGTCCGACCGTCAGCACCGGGTTCAGCGAAGTCATCGGCTCTTGGAAGATCATCGAAATCCGGTTGCCGCGGATGTCGCGCATCTCGCGTTCCGACAGCGACAGCAGATCGATACCGCGGAAGCGGATGGCGCCTCCGGCGAAGCGGGCCGGCGGCGATGGCAGCAGGCGCAGGATCGACAGGGCGGTCACGCTCTTGCCGCATCCGGACTCGCCGACAATGCCGAGCGTTTCCCCGGCGTTCAGCCGGTAGGAGACGCCGTCCACCGACCGGACGGTGCCGGCCAGCGTGTCGAAATGGGTGCGCAGCTCGTCGATTTCCAACAGGGGCGGATCGTCCCGCAGGTCGCGTGAGGCGGTCATGGCGGAATCCTAGAGTTGGCGGGCCAGACGGGGATCGAGTGCATCTCGCAGCCCGTCGCCGATCAGGTTCACCGACAGCACGGTGGCGGCAAGGAACAGACCGGGGAACAGAGCGGCGTGGAAGGCGATGGCAATGAAGTTGCGGGCGTCCGCCATCATGGTGCCCCAGCTCGGGATCTGCGGCGGCAGCCCGACGCCCAGGAAGGACAGCAGCGCCTCGATCAGAATGGCGGTCGCGGCGATGAAGGTCGCCTGCACGATCAGCGGCGTGATCATGTTGGGCAGCACATGGCGGATCAGGATCACCGGCAGCGGCGTGCCCAGCGCATGCGCGGCCTCGACATACTGCCGCTCGCGCAGGCTCAGCGCCAGCGAGCGGACCAGACGCACCACCCTCGGCACCTGTGGAACGGTGATGGCCACGACCACGGTGGTCAGGCCGGCGCGCGTCACCGCCATCAGCGCGATGGCGAGCAGGATGTCCGGAATGGCCATCAACCCGTCCATCAGCCGCATCACCGGCCCCTCTGCCCAGCGGACGAAGCCGGCCAGCAGGCCGAGCGCCACCCCGGCCGAGGTCGCCAGCACCGCGACCAGCAGGCCGACCGACAGGGAGGCGCGGCCGCCCCAGACGGTGCGGCTGAACAGGTCGCGGCCCATCGCATCCGTGCCGAAAAGATGCTCGGCCGAGGGCGGCCGGAATCGGGCCAGCGGATCGAGCGCCTGGGGATCATGGCTGGCGATCCAGGGTGCCGCCACCGACAGGGCGGCGACGGTGGACAGCAGGGCGGCGCCAACGATCAGGGTCGGATGTTTGCGCAGCCAGCGGCGCATGCGCGAGCGGATGGTGGGCGTGCATACAGCGGCACCGGCCGCCGCCGGAGCGAGAGAAACTGTCGTCATGGCAGTGGACCTTTCGTCGGGGCTTTCATTCCGGCCGGCATTCCGGCCGGGTTCAGGCGCGGATGCGCGGATCGAACAGGCGATAGCTGAGATCGATCAGCAGATTGATCAGCACATACATGCCCGCCGACAGCAGCAGCACGCTCTGGATCACCGGATAGTCGTGGCGTTGGACGGAATCGATCACCAGCCGCCCGACACCGGGGATCGCGAACACCGTCTCGCTCACCACCACGCCGCCGATCAGAAAGGCGATGCCGACGCCTATGGTGGTCACGATGGGAATGGCGGCGTTGCGCAGCGCGTGGCCCAGCACCGCGACCACCCCCAGCCCCTTGGCGCGGGCGGTCCGGATATAGTCCTCGTGCAACACGTCGAGCACGGTGGCGCGCGTCATCCGGGTCAGGAGCGCGATGTAGACCAGCGACAGGTTCACGCAAGGCAGGATCAGGTGGCTCAGCCACGGCCAGAAGCCCTTGGCGAGGCTGACATAGCCCTGCACCGGCAGCCAGCCGAGCCTGATGGCGAAGCCGTAGATGAACAGGTAGCCGACCAGGAAGACGGGCGTCGAAAAGGCCAGCACGGCGAAGATCATGACCAGCCGATCGACCCAGCTTCCCGCCTTGTGCGCCGCCAGCACCCCGAGCGGCACCGATACCAGCACGGCCAGCGTCATGGTCAGCAGCGCGATGGAAAGCGTCGGTTCCAGCCGCTGTGCCAGAAGCGAGGCGACCGGCACTCCCGTGAAGATCGAGGTGCCGAGGTCACCCCCGGCGAGCCGGCCGATCCACCGCAGGAACTGATTCCAGAGCGGCTGGTCGAGGCCGAGCACGCCGCGCAGCCGGGCGATGTCCTCGGCGGTGGCGGTGTCGCCGGCGATCAGGGCGGCCGGATCACCGGATGACAGGTGGATCAGCAGAAAGACGAGGATCGCGACGACCGCCATCACCGGCAACGTGGCGGCGACGCGGCGAAGAACATAGGTCATGACGATCACTCCACGAGCGCGTTGACAGTCATCGGGGGACGGTCATCGGGGGGCAGTCACTTGGTGGTGGTCACTGGGTCACGGGACTCTTGTCCAATACCCACAGCTGGGGTACGTCGCCGGTCAGCCGATCGACGTTCGTCACGTCGTTGCGCACCGCGTAGGGGGAGGCGTACTGGCCAAGCGGGATATAGGGCACCGTCTGGTACGCCCGCTCCTGGAAGGCGTCGAGCCGGGCGCGGCGCTCTTCCGGCTTGTCGGCCCGGATCCACTCCGCCCGCAGCTTGTCCAGCGTCTCGTCGCAGGGCCATCCGGGCATGCTGTTGCCACAGGCCGAGCCCAGCATGAAGTTGTTGATCGGCGAGTTGACGTCGAAGCTGGCGGCATAGGTCGCGTACGCGCTCCAGCCGCCTGCGCCCGGCGGATCCTTCCTGGCGCGGCGGGCGACCACCGACGCCCAGTCCATCGACTGTGTCGTGACGTTCATCCCGATGTCCTTCAGCGTCTGGATGACCATCAGTGCCGCGGCATTCAGCACGGCATAGTCGGTGGGCAGCAGCACCACCACCGGCTCGCCCTTGTAACCGGATTCGGCCAGCAGCCGTTTGGCGGTGGCGATGTCGGGCTTCATGTAGGCGTCGGCACCGGCCGAGGTTTCGTTGGGGCCGCTGCAGATGAAGAAAGTCGCGCAATGCTTCATGCGCAGGTCGGGCGGGTAGCCCATGGCGGCCAGGAACTTCTCCTGGTCGATCGCATGCAGCACGGCCTGACGGATTTTCGGGTTGTTGAAAGGGGGGTGCAGATGATTGACGATCATGGAGGCCTGGATGGCGCCGCCCTGCCGGACCTGGATCGTCTTATCGTTGCGCAGGGGGGCGATGTAGTCAGGCGGCACCAGCTCCAGCATGTCGACTTCGCCCAGGGCGAGCGATGCCGTGGCGCTGTTGGAATCGGGAAGGTAAAGCCATTCGATGCGGTCGATATGTCCGGCGCGGTTGCCGGAGAGGAAGTCCGCCGGCTCGCTCCGCCCGACATAGGCCGGATTGCGCACGAACACCACCTTGCTGCCGGGTACCCATTCATCCCGCTTGAACATGTAGGGGCCGGAGCCGATGGCCTCGTTCGATGGCTCGTCGCCCGACCGGCTGGCGGTGCGTTCCGGCATGATGACCGGAATCATGCCGGATGCCTTGGCAAGGGATTCGAGCACCAGACCGAAGGGCTGGGTAAGCGTCAGGGTGAAGCGGCGCTCGTCCTCCACCCGCCACTGCGCGCCGGCGGCCATCATGGCGCGGCCGTAATTGTCGCGCTTGGACCAGCGTTGCAACGACGCGACGCAGTCGGCGGCGCGGACCGGAGCGCCGTCGTGGAAGGCGAGACCGGGTCGGAGAGTGAAGCTCCAGGTCAGCCCGTCGTCGGATCGGGTGTAGCTTTCCACCATCTGCGGTTTCGGCACGCCGTGCGAATCCAGGCCGAACAGCGTGTCGAAAACGAGATAGCCGTAGTTCCGCGTCACGTAATTGGTCGTGAACATCGGATCGAGGAACTTCAGGTCCGCCTGCGGCACCATGCGCAGGGTCGTGGGAGCGCCGGCGGCGCCCACATCCGCAGCGGCGAGCAGCGGCAGGCAGGCGCTGGCGGCGAGGACCGAACGTCGAAGGAGCGATGGCATGGGCAAGGGCATGGGTAAGCTCCGGTCGGGAGGGGACGGCGGGGGTCAGGTCCAGTTCGTGTCGGCGGCGAGATGGACGACGCAGTCGCCGGGTTGCACGTGGGTGAAGCTGCGGACGCAGACCGCGACACCGGAGCCGCGGAAATGCAGTTCCACGGCGTCGCGCCAGGGCGCGTGGGGGTCGTGGATGCGACCGGCGAGCTGCCCCTCGCTGACATCGTCGCCGAGGCGGAAAGCGGGTTCGAACAGGCCGGGGCAGGGGGCGAAGACATAGTGCCGTTCGCCCTCCACGCGCAGCAGCCGGCCCGGGCGCGGCTCGGGTGCCGGATGTTCGGGCAGCAGGCCGACCGTGGTCAGCAGACGCTCGATGCCGTCCTCGACGATGGCCAGGCCGGTCGGATCGCAGGTGCCGAACCCTCCGAATTCCCCGCACAGGAACAGCTTGCCCTGGCGTTCGGCGGCGGCGGCGAAGGTGCGGTCCTCGCCCAGCAGGTTGGCGATCATCACGTTCGGCGCGCCGAACCCCTCGACCAGCCGGCGGTAAAGTCCCTGCCGCTCTTCGTCTGGCGGCGGCGAGGCGAGCAGGGTCGGCAGATGGTTCATTGACGCTCCCCCGGCGTGCAGGTCGAGGGCCAGGTCGGCCATCGGCAGCAGGATGGTCTCCACATAGTGGGCGATCATCTGGGTCGGCGTGCCGTCGCGGGCGCCGGGGAACATCCGGTTCAGGTTGCCCTTGTCGATCGGCGAGGTGCGGCTGCCGTTCATATGGGCCGGGAAGTTCAACGCCGGGATCACGATCAGGCGGCCGCTGATCGCCAGCGCGGGCAGGCGGCGCACCAGCTTGGCCAGGGCGATCGGCCCCTCATATTCGTCGCCGTGATTGCCGCCGGTCAGCAGAACGGTCGGTCCGGTTCCGCGCTTCAGCACGGCGACGGGGATGGCGATGTGCCCGTAGGCGGACCGGTCGTGGGAATGGGGAACGCGCAGCGTGCCGGTCTGGAAGCCGTCGCGTTCGAAATCGACATCGGTGGAGATGCGGGACGTCGCACGGGTCATGCGGACCTCGTTGGGCAAAGGGGGTCTGTTTGAAAGCAGCGTCGCGAGGTGCCGACCGTTCCGGCAGCATCGTTCGGGTCACTGACTGTCATCAGTGTTGCGAATTCCCGATGGAACTGCGAGTGCTGTTTTCTGCTCATACTGATGCCTCCCAGGCATCGGTATGAGCATGGCAGCGCGCCCGGAAAGGGTGGTCAGAGAGCGGCGGTAATGACGGTGCGGAAGCGGATCAGCGCCGGGTTGGCGTTCTCGGACAGGCACGCGAAGGATAGCGGCAGGCGGATCGACACGTCCGCCAGATCGAGGAACTGGGCCCGTGCGGGGGGACGCGCGCGGTTCGCCGAGTTGACGATGGCCGCTCCGATTCCGGCGGAGACCAGCGACAGGATGGCGGCTTCGGTCGACACCTCCTGCACCACATTCAGGGTCAGCCCGGCTTGGCGGCAGGCGCTCAGCAGCAGGTCGTAGTAAGCTGGGTAGATCGAGCGGGGAAAGGTGACGAATGGGCGGCCGGCAAGGTCCCGGGCGCGCATCGGAACATCCGCCGGCAGCCCCCAGGCGCGCGGCACCGCGAGCGTCACGCCATGGTCGAGCAGGGGGACGGTCGCGAGGTTGGCCGGCGGCGGCTCGAACAGGTAGACGAAGCCGCCGTCCAGGGTTCCATCTTCCATTTCTTCCAGCTGCATCGGGGTGTTGAGCGGCGCCAGCTCGAACTGGACACCGGGAGCCTCCCTTTGGAAACGGCTGAACAGTTCCGGCACCAGTCCGTCCCAGCCGGCGTTTTCTACGAAGCCGATCCGCAGCCGCCCCTGTAGACCGGCGGCGATGAGCTTGACGGAGCGGCCGGCGGCTTCCAGTTGTGCCAGGAGTCTGCGCGCCTCGACCAGATAATGGGCGCCGGCGGCGGTGAGCCGCAGCCCGCGCGGTCCGCGATCGAACAGTGCGACCCCCAGTTCCTCCTCCAGGAACTGGATCTGGCGCGAGATGGCGGGTTGAGTGATGTGCACCCGCTTGGACGCCAGCCGCACGCTCTCATGCTCCGCGACGGCAATGAAGTAGCGGAGATGGCGCAATTCCATGTGCTACGCTCCGAATGGGGGCGTTTGGGTGGCGGGTTCCCGGCCGCCGCACGCGCGTGGTCGGCGCGGCGACATCGCCCCGGGGCGATTCATGCGAAGGTACAGTGGAAGCACTCGCCCCTGCGTACGACGCGGCCCGCCGAACGGCCGCCGAAATGTGCGGGAAGGACCAGCGCCGAACGCTCCGCGGTGTGTTCCAGCGCCCAGCGGCGCGATCGGCGGGCCGCTTCGGCATCCTGGCAGAACATCGAATTCCAGGTGGGGCGAAGCACCTGCACCGGGCTGTGAAGGACGTCGCCGCTGAAGAAGGCCTCATGGCCGGCGGAGCGGACGGAAATGGACATGTGGCCGGGTGTATGGCCCGGGGTGGGATGGAAGGTCACCCCCTCGATCACTTCGCCGCCGTCGTCGGGTACGAGGTCGAGCAGGCCGGCCTCGATGACCGGCAGCACGCTGTCCTCATAGACGCCGGCGGCGGGGCCGGTGCGGAATCCTTCGCTGGCCGCCTTGTCGTTCTCAGTCCGCGACCAGAGATAGCGTGCGTTGGGAAATGCGGGGGTCCAGTGCCCGTTGTTCCAGCATGTGTTCCATCCGACATGGTCACTGTGGATATGGGTGCACAGCACGTAATCGACGGCCTCCGGAGCGATGCCGGCCGCCCTCATCCGATCGAGCAGGCCTGTGTGCAGACCGTCGAACTGCGGGATCCGGCGGGTGCGGCCGTCGCCGATCCCGGTGTCGATGACCATGAGATGATGCGGGGTCCTTACCACCCACAGATTGACGTTGACCACCAGACCGGCACTGTCGGGAGTCATCGCATCCGGGATCAACTCGTCCTGATGTGGAGCGATCAACTCGTCGGCCCAGTCCAGCAGGACCATGTTCGCCGCAAAGGGGGGGAGGACGATTTCGGTCAGCCGGAGAATGTCGAGGCTGCCCAATTGGAAGCGCGGTTCGTCGGTCATCCTCGCAGCCTCCCATGGAGCATGGTGTCTGTGGTGCCGTGGCCGGCTAGATATAACATGGGCACCGTCATGTGTGGACGACCGCTGCGGCGCAAGGGAAAAGAGATCTGGCTTGGCGAAAAGGTCGGGTGCGGTCATGTGTCCGGCCTCGAAGAATGCGGTGCTGATGACCGCGGGCCATGATGAACTCCGCGGGATTGGGTCCCGATCAACTTGCCGGGCTCGAGGCGCATGACAGTACGTGGGTCTTCCCAATCCCTGGCTCGAACCGTTTCGCCATCACCTCTCTCTGCACCCTCACACAGCGTGGTCCTGTTCTTCAGCGTTACCAAACCGGACGGTCCAGCGACACGGTGGCTTGCATCCGATGGTGGGACAGACCGCTCGTCGGCGGGGCCTTGTCAAGCCCAGCGCCGCCGCAGGGCCAGGCTTGAGAAGGTTCCGCGGACGGGCGGACCATCCGCTCCGGATGCTCCTGACGCTGACGGCTCAGGTAACCGCCAGAACCGGGACAGTCTTGCGGTAGACGTCGCCGCGGCTGAGCACCGCCCAGGCGATGCGGGCCATCTTGTTGGCCAGCGCGATGCTGGCCAACCGAGCCGGTTTGCGGGCCAGCAGGCCCTTCAGCCACTCGCCCTCGCCGGGCGCTTTGCTGCGGGCATAGCGGATCACCGTGGTGGCGCCCATGACCAGAAGACGGCGGATCGAGCGGTCGCCGGCCTTGGTGATGCCGCCGAGCCGATCCTTGCCGCCGCTGGAATTCTGCCGCGGCACCAGCCCCAGCCACGCGGCCAGATGGCGGCCGTTCTTGAACGCGCTCGGATCGGTGACGGTGGCGGCGAGCACCGAGGCGGTGATCGGCCCGATGCCAGGAATGGTGGCCAGATTGCGACTGGCCTCGGTGGTGCGATGCCACGCCAGGATGGCCTTCTCCAGGGCCGCAATCCGCGCGCTGCAGCTCTCGACCTGCTGGACCAATTCCCCCAGGGCCAAGCGAACCAGCTCGGGGATCGGCAGATCGCTCAGCCGATCGATCAACTCGACCAGCTTCCGGGGGCCCTGCGCCCCCACGATGCCGAATTCCGCCAAATGAGCGCGCAGGGCATTGAGCAGCATGGTACGCTGGCGGACCAGCAGGTCACGGGAGCGGTGAAGGACCAGAACCGCTTGCTGGTCTTCGCTCTTGATCGGAACAAAGGCCATCTGCGGCCGGGTCACGGCCTCGGCGATGGCCGCGGCATCGGCGGCGTCGTTCTTCTTGCCGCGCTGGACGTAGGCCTTGACCCGGGTCGGCGGGATCAGCCGGACCTCATGGCCGAGAGCCCTGATGAGACGCGCCCAGTGATGAGCCGTCGCGCACGCCTCCATACCGACCAGGCAAGGCGTCAAGCCACGAAAGAACGCCTCCATCTGCTCCCGGCGAAGCTGCCGGCGCACGACCACCTTTCCGACTTCATCAACGCCATGAACCTGGAAGACGTGCTTGGCAAGATCGAGACCGACGGTGACAATGCTCATGTGGACGGCCCTCTCGTCTGGTGGGAGTCTGCAACCACCAATCTATGGCACCTCGATGCCGGGAGCAGCGGTCGTCCACACCATCAACTTGTCGGTTACCTTGTTGCCAAGGCCGGCGAAGGCGGGATATGGGACGGCGTGACGACATGCTCCGATCCCCGCTACGCCGGCTACCGCTTTACCGCCGAGATAATCGCGACGGCGGTGGGGCTGTACCTCCGCTTTCCACTCAGCTTGCAAATGGGGAAGGAGATGTTGGCGGCACGCGGCATCGCGGTGAGCCATGAGGGTACTGTCAGGTTGGCGGGAGCGGGACTCTCGTGGCATGTTCGCGGACATGAGCACGACCCGCAACCCCTACCGCGGCTTCCGCTTCCCAGCCGAGATCCTCAGCGAGGCCGTGTGGCTGTACCACCGCTTCAGTCTGAGAGCTTCTCTGATTGGTTTTCCTCTTCGCAAACCCACGGCATCTATGACGTTATCCCGAATAGGCTTTGGTCCCTGTCCCAACAGGTCGAGGCCGCGGCGCACCTCGGATCGGGGATGGCGCTCGGAGGCCGGTCGTCTCAGGGAAACGGAACGAGCTTTCCGTGCGCTTCGTCCCACAGCCAGAGCCGTCCTCCCGCCAACGCCGCACCCAGGGTGAGAGCGGGCACTTCCTGCAGCACCGGAAAGTGCCGGTGGCATTCCTCGAGACGATAGTTGGGAATGCGGGGGTTCAGATGATGGATGTGATGGAAGCCGATGTTGCCGGTAAACCATTTGAGAATGCCGGGGAGGCGCAGGTAGGAGCTTCCCTGCAGGGCCGCCAGTTCCGGATCCCACTCTTCCTGCCGAACCCACAGCGTGTGCTCGAACCGGTGCTGGACCGAGAACAGCCAGACCCCGGCGATGCCAGCGAGGATGGTGATGGGCAACTGCACCAGCAGCACGGTGCCAACGCCGAGCCAGGCCGCGAGTGCCAGCAGGACGACGGCGATCATCAGGTTGGTCGTATGGACGGACAGCCGCTCCCGCCGCCAGTCGGGCGGCGTGTCGAAGGGGAAGCGGTACAGCATGAGGAAGACCAGAGGCGGCAGCAGGATCAGTGCCATCACCGGATGGCGGAGGAGACGATGGAAAAGACGCTCGCGACGGTCGAGCGCATTGTATTCACTCAGCGTCAGGCAGGATGAATAGATGTCGTATCCACTGTTTCGCCGGTCGAGATTGTTCCAGTTGGCGTGATGACCGGCATGCTGGCGCCGCCAGTTGGCATAGGGGGTCAAGGTCATGACGCCACACAGCGTGCCGACGGCGTCGTTGACCCGGCGCGACCGGAAGAAGGCGCCATGCCCGCAATCGTGTTGGATGATGAAAATGCGCACCAGAAAGCCGGCGGCCGGAATGGCCAGCAGCAGCGTGACGGCGTAGCTGATGTCGAGGCTGAGGACCATGAGTGCCCAGCACCCGATGAAGGGCAGGACCGAGGTCGCCAGTTGGGCGAGGCTGCGGGTGAGGATTGGTGTCTGGTAGGGACGAAGCCGATTGCGCAAAAGCGCCTGTCCATCGTTACCGATGGAGACATCGTCGCGCGGAAGCATTTTTATGCCGGCGGCACCCTGAGTCATGGGCCCTCTCCTCGAAGACGCTATTGGAGGCCGGGGCATACTTTCACGGGGGTGGCGTAACGAACCTCAATCGTGACTGCGACATTTATACTCGATGTCGTTTGCCGAAGAGCTGTCCACCCGTGTCCAGATCTCGCTCCGCCCAAAGATCGGTAACCCTATATAGGCACGAACTCTCAATGATTCATCCGACAGGACGGTAATGCCACCGCTATAGGTCCGGCCATCCTGAGGATTGTAAACGGACCCATCCCAATGATCGGGACCGGCTGGGGTGAGGCCGGTTATGACGACGAGGCCGCAGATCCGCTGTGCCTGCCTCGCCGGATCCGGGTTCTTCTGATCCAGGCGAGGCGAACCGCTCCGATCCATGGCGTTCTCCAACCAGATGATCCGACCGCAGAATCGATCGCCACAGCGGGTGATCCTGAGGACCGCATCCTTGTCTGCGGTCAGCCAGACACCTTGCAGGTCGGCTGCCGAAGCCGCCCCCGTCAGTCCGGCGAGCGCCAAGCATCCGGCCGATACCACCACGGTCCGGAACATCGCCAACTTGTCCAATGCCGCCTCCTCCTGATTTCACGGCACCCGTTGATATCGTGGACACCCGACCGGATCGCCATGGGTCGACGTCCACCATCCTTATCAGCGGCACGCTTTCGTAACGGTCCATGTTCTGCCCGAAGGCAGCGTTGCGGAATTGCCGGTGGCCGTTCCGGTGTCACGCCGGGCTATCCCGTTCGCATCGTTCCCTCGTCACAGGCGATCCTCTAGGCTGGAGACTGCCGCGCAGCCCGGAGGCATGCCGTTGGTCGAGGACAGCGCCACCGACGAAGCCTGGAGCCGGCCGATCTCGGCCGTCCTCGAGACGCTGGGTGCGACCCCCGCCGGGCTGAGCCGAACCGAGGTGGAGACGCGCCGTCGCCGATACGGCCTCAACCAACCGCTGGCGCGCCGCCGCCGGCCATTGTGGCTGCAATTCCTGACACGCTTCCTCAACCCGCTGGTGCTGATCCTGCTGTTTGCCAGCGGCCTGTCGGCAGCCACCGGCAACGTCACCAGTTTCGTCATCGTCCTCGTGATGGTCGTACTCAGCGTATCCTTGGATTTTGTCCAGGAAATGCGGGCTGAGAAGGCCGTGGATGCGTTGCGCCGCACCGTCTCGGTGCGCGTCCAGGTCCGCCGGGACGGCGTGGAGGTGTCGGAGCCGGTGGATCAACTGGTCCCTGGCGATGTGGTCCGTCTGGCCGCCGGCGATCTGGTTCCGGCCGACTGCCGCCTCATCGAAGCGCGCGACCTGTTCGTCAACCAAGCCATGCTGACCGGGGAACCCTACCCGGTGGAAAAGCGCGCCGATGCCGTCGCAATCCCGGCCGGAAATGCCGGGCAGGCGCCCGGCACCGTCCTCATGGGGACCTCGGTCATCAGCGGCAGCGCCATCGCCTTGGTCTGCCGGACCGGCGACATGACGGCGTTCGGCCAATTGAGCGGCACCCTGCAGGCGCCTCCACCACCCACCGCTTTCGAGTTGGGCATCCGCCAGTTCGGTTTCCTCATTCTGCGTCTGACGATCTTCCTGGTGCTGTTCGTGCTGGCGGTGAACGTCCTGTTCCACCGGCCCTGGCTGGAATCCCTGATGTTCGCCCTGGCCTTGGCGGTCGGGCTGACGCCGGAACTGCTGCCGATGATCGTCACCGTCACCCTGGCGCGCGGGGCGATGCGGCTGGCGAAGCGCCGGGTCATCGTCAAGCGGCTGGCCGCCATGCACAATGTCGGCGCCATGGACGTCCTGTGCACCGACAAGACCGGGACGCTGACCGAGGCGACGATCCGGATGGTCCGGCACCTGGACTTCCGCAGCGAGGAGAGCGAGCGGGTCTTCCGCCTCGCCTACCTGAACAGCCATTTCGAGAGCGGCATCAAAAGCCCGCTGGACGAGGCCATCATCGCCTTCCGCAGCCTGGACGTGTCCGGCTGGCGGAAGATCGACGAGGTGCCGTTCGACTTCGAGCGGCGACGCGTTTCGGTTCTCGTCACCGATGGCACCGAGCGGCTGCTGGTGGTCAAGGGGGCGCCGGAGGACGTGCTGCGGCAGTCCACCCATTACGAAGGAGAGGGAGGCGTCGAGAAGCCGCTCGACCCGGCGGCGCGGGCCGAGTTGGATGCCCTTTTCCAGAAGCTGGGAGAGGACGGGTTCCGGGTGCTGGCGATCGCCTCCAAGGCGATGGGACCGGAGCATGCCTCCGCCGCGCTGGGAGACGAAAGCGCGTTGGCCTTTGCCGGCTACGCGGTTTTCCTCGATCCGCCCAAGGCAAGCGCGATGGCGGCGATCCGCGATCTGACCGGGGCCGGGGTGGCTGTCCGCATCCTGACCGGCGACAACGAGCGGGTGACGCGGCACGTCTGCGCAGAACTCCGCCTGCCCGTCACCGGCCTGATCACGGGCGACGATCTGCGGGCAATGAGCGAGGACGCGTTGCGCGCCCGCCTCCCCAAGGTCAACGTGTTCTGCCGGGTGACGCCGGCGCAGAAGGAACGCGTGCTGCTGGCCTTCAAGCGGTCCGGCCGGGTGGTCGGTTTCCTCGGTGACGGGATCAACGACGCCTCGGCCCTGCACGCCGCCGACGTCGGCATCTCGGTGGACAGCGCCGCCGACGTTGCCAAGGAAGCCGCCGGCTTGATCCTGCTCGACCACGATCTGTCTGTGGTGCACGAGGCGGTGATGGAGGGGCGCCGGACGGTGCAGAACGTCACCAAGTACATTCTGATGGGAAGCAGTTCGAATTTCGGCAACATGTTCAGCATGGCGGGAGCCTCGCTGTTCCTGCCCTTCCTGCCGATGCTGCCGACCCAGGTGCTGCTCAACAACCTGCTCTACGATGCATCGGAAGCCGGCGTTCCGCTCGACAACGTGGAGGCGGAGGCGTTGGCCCTGCCGGTGCAGTGGGATCTGCGGCTGATCCAGCGTTTCATGCTGGTGCTGGGCCCGGTCAGCTCGCTGTTCGATTTCCTGACCTTCTACGCGTTGCTTCACCTCTTCAACGCCGATGAGGCGCTCTTTCAGACCGGATGGTTCGTGGAGAGCCTGGCCACCCAGGTGCTGGTCATCTTCGTGATCCGCACCCGCCGCAGCCCTTGGCTCAGCCGACCCAATGCGACCCTGGCCGGGTTGTCGCTGGGAGCTGCCGCCGTCGGCGCGCTGCTGCCGCTGACACCGCTGGCATCCTTCTTCGGCTTCGTGGTGCCGCCAGCGTCCTTCTATCTGTTCCTGGCGGCGGCCGTCGTCACCTATCTGGTCCTCGTCGAGATAATCAAGCGGGTGTTCTTCCGCTATGTCGCTCCGCGGCGCGGCGTGCGAGGCCAAGTTACATTGCGGCGCTGATCTTGCGATCCATTCCTTCCGGAAGGTTTACCGGGTGATCGCCACGGAATGACGATGCCGGTCGGATCAGAACCTGTTCGCAGCGGGTGCGTCCCATCCGGCTTTAACCGGGATGCTGCTTTAGGCTGAGCAAGAGTGTTGCGGCAGGAGCGTGATCTGGTGACGTTGGTGCACAAAGCCCGGGCTGGTGGTGGTCGGGAGGGCGAGCGGGTATAGAGGCGGCCCGCTGAAGTCGAGCCGCTGATGCCGTACAAGGTCAATGAGCCCCGCCGCCACAAGATCCCCCGTGCCCGCTACCGGGTGGAAAACTGGTCGGCCTACGATGCGGCGCTGCGCTGGTGTGGCGACCTGACGATCTGGGTAACGCCGGAGGCGATCGCTGCCTGGACGCCGACGCGTTCTGGCCGGCGAGGCCGTCCAGCAGCCTACTCGGACATCGCCATAGAAACCGGGGTCATGCTGCGCTTGGCCTTTGGGCGCCCATGGCGGCAGACGGAGAGGCTGCTGCGCTCCATTGTCCAGATCCTCGGCATGGAGTTGCCGGTTCCCGATTATACGACGCTTGCCCGACGCAGTGCCCGCCTGTCACTGGCGGCCGCGCTAGTGAAGCCGATCGACCCTATGACCTTGGCGGTCGACAGCTCGGGCCTGAAGATGGTCGGAGCCGGCGAGTGGCACTTGGAAAAGCACGGTGGAAAGTCACGCCGGAGTTGGCGAAAACTCCACATTGCCATCGATCCGGACAGCGGTGACATCCTGGCTGCGGAGCTGACCACCACCGGGGACGGCGACGCCTGCCAGGTCGGCCCCTTGCTCGACCAGATCCCCGGCCTGACTTTGGCGCGCAAATGGGCGTGTGCGCAGAGTCTACCGCGGGGCAGCGGTGATCAGGCAACCTTGCGGGAGACTGGCATGCCCGAACCGGTCATGATGTTCATGACCTTGCAGCCGGCAGCGGCCTCGACTTTCTGGGTCAGCAGACGACCGACCTGATGATCGTCGAGCAACGTCTCGATCATCGCGTCGATGGCGAGAAGTCGGGTGCGCCAGAGCGCCAGATCCTCGCAGGCATGCCGGATCCGCACGCGATAGACATCGCCGCTCTGGGCGGCCACGGTCTGCTTGGCGGCGGCGATGAACTGGCGCGCCAACGGGTCGCCAACGAGGTGCCGCGGTCCGTGGCGCAGCTTGGCCAGACGCCGGGGCGTGGCGGCGGCGACGTCCGTCGCGGTTGGGAACGCTTTCAGGATCGTCAGGGCGAGCACCGTGTCCAGCAGGGCGATATGGTGCTTGAAATCGGGGAAGGTGAGGTCCAGCAGGCGATGGAGTTGCCGCACGCTGTCGCCGCAGTCTTGGACGAGGCGGTCGCGATTACGGACCAGTTCGCGCAACTGCTCGGTGGCGTGATCAGGCAAGGTTGCCGGCAGTGGCCGCTTCTACTGGCCGAGGCGGGCGAGCCCCAGGGCGTCGAGTGCGTCGGTCTTGGTGCGCATCAGCGCTTCCTGCTGGAAGCGGGCGGACTGCAGCGGGTTGAGGACGGCCACCGGTAGGCCGCGGGCTACCAGCGCGGCGGCGAGGTTTTCCAATAGTGTCCGGTGGCTTCCAGCACGACGAGCTGAACCGGTGCCAGCCGCTCAAGCTCGGCAAACAGTGCGGTATGTCCCGCTTGGTCCGCGGTGAAGCGGAACGGCTTGCACACAGTCGAGCCCTGATCATTCACCGCGGCGGCGGCATGGACTTCCGCGCCGATGTCGATGCCCACGAAGGTCATGGCGTCCCTCCTGTGATTACGGGCCGCGAAGAGCCTCGGAGCCGTTGCCGGCACCTGTCCTTGTGAATGCTGCGCCACCGGCGGATCGGTGCCGATGCGTCGTGATACCGTGCAGGCCCCGGGGCAATGGACGAGGGTGCCAATCTATGGCGCGGGGCCGAACCCCGGAACGGGCGACGACACCCCTCTTCCGAACCCACCCCTCTCAACCGCGGATGAACGACATCGGCAGCCAAAAGGGCGGACACAGAACATACAAGAACGGACGAAAATATACGCTAAGCGAACAAAATAAGAGCGGCAGGAGACCATGAATTCGATGGGAGCGGGCAGTGAGCGGTGTCTCGACGTGACCGGTGTGGATCAGCTTCCAATCTCGGCCAATCCCTGTATTCGGTTATCTTGTTGAGTTGTTGAGAGAAGCGTTTAGAGGTTTGGTCTTTCAACGACGTCCGTGCAGCCCCCTCCAGAGGAACTTCCTTCTAAAAGTCAATGATATAGCCTGTTAATCCGTATGGCTGCGGTAGGACACCGATCCACAGCTGATACACAGGTGCCTCCTAATCCCGCAATCAAACGGCCCGGACAGTGCCAAGAAAGCTCGACACTTCACGGTTGAGTCGCTTGCTCTCTTCAGAGAGCGCGCCTGCGGCATCGAGCACATTAAGGGCAACACCGGCCGTGCTGTCGACCGCTTGGCGAACCACGCCGACGTTGCCCGATACCCGGCGGGTGCTCTCCGCTGCATTGTTGATGTTGTCGGCGATCTCGCGCGTTGCCGCACCTTGCTGCTCGATGGCGGCGGCAATCGTTGCGGTGATCTCATTCATCCGGGTGACCGTTACGCTGACCTCCCGGATGCGCGTTACCGCTGTCTCCGAGATCGATTCGATTCCCGACACCGTTGCTTGGATCTCATCGGTCGCTTTGGCAGTCTGCGCGGCCAGTGCCTTGACCTCGCCGGCCACGACGGCGAACCCTTTACCGGCTTCGCCCGCACGTGCGGCCTCGATGGTGGCATTCAAGGCCAACAGGTTGGTCTGGCTTGCGATCCGGTTGATCAATTCGACGATGGCCCCGACCCGTTTGGCGGCTTCCGCAAGCTGGGTCATGGCGACCTGAGCCTCACTCGCCTCGCCCATCGCCCCCGAAGCGATCTGGGAGGAGTGCGAGATCTGCCGCGAGATTTCCTGAATTGACGCGGAGAGTTCCTCGGTGGCGGACGCAACGGTTCCGACATTCTCGCTCGTCTGTTCCGCGGCACCAGCAGCCGACGTTGTCTCGCGCTCCGCGAGGTGCGACGATTCCGACAGCGCGTTGGCCGAGCTTTCGATCGTGCCTGACGACGATGCGATGGAATCGACCACAGCCATCACCGAGGCTTCAAACGCATCGGCAAGCTTGTCCATCTCCTGCCTATGCTGGCGGGACGCCTCCGCCTTCATCAGCTCCTGTTCCGTGGAAAGACGCAATGCTTCCTCCGAGCGGAGCTTCAGCACACCGATCGAGTGGGCCAGCGACCCGATCTCATCCCGCCGCCCCTGCCCAGGGACCGCGACCGACAGGTCTCCGTCGGCGATGCGGTTTGTCACGGCGGTGAGGCGCAGGATGGGAAGGGTGATCCTGCGGCCCAGCCAGAAGGCAGCGCCGAAGATCAGCACCGCCAGCGACCCGCCGACCTCGGCAATGGTCGTGGCATTCCGCCAGACCGCCGCCTCGACGTCGTCGAGGTAGACGCCCGAACAGACGACCCATTTCCAGGCGCCTGATTGCAAGGCGTAGGCCACTTTGCGCTGGGGAGGCGTGTTCGGCGCCTTGGGCCAGGAATATTCGGTGAAGCCGCCGCCGGCCTGGGCTGCCTTGATCATCTCCCGGCTGAAATAGACGCCGTTGGCATCCTTGTTGTCGAGTGCGGAGCGTCCATCCCGGTCCTTGAACATGCCGCTCATGGCGACGGTCCCATCCTGTTCAAGGATGAGGATGTATTCGTTGCCGTCGAAGCGGACAGCGCGCAGTGCCTCTTTCGCGGCATCCTTCGCGGCGGCTTCCGGGAGATCGCCATTTGCGACCTTCGCTTCATAGAATTGAACGATCTTCGACGCCGCCTCGACGACGACGCGGGCGCGCGCCTGGCGCTCCTCCCCGGTCACCGTTCCGATCGTGCGGATCGAGAGAACACCGACAATCGCGAATCCTACCAGCGCCATGCCAGTGATGAGATTGATGCGACTGTTGAGGCCGAAAATGACAGATGGCATGGCCATGTCCTCTCTGACTCGGGTTGGCGGGCGCCTCGATGAACGGTTATGAATTATCCTGAGAAAATGAATTCCCGTTTAACGGGATCGAGAGATCTCCAGTATTAAAATTTATCTTTATTGTGCGGCGCAATATAGAACGGTCAAGTCATCCTTGATCCGACTGAACTTGACCGGTTAAGGCGTTCCGTGCGGATGCATTCTATCGCCTGCACGGAACGCCACATTGTCGGAAGCTTCGGTATCAGTAGCCTCGGTCAGAAGGCCACCATCGTCCGGGCCAGAAGCACATGGGCGCGATCGTCGGGCGACCCGGAGGCCAGGGTCACGGCCTTGTCGCTCCTGGTGTCGAAGTAGTCGTACTGGAGTTGCACCCTCAGGCCCGGCGCCACCGTGTAACCGGCTCCCACTTCATAGACGTCGGCGGTCCGCTTGCCGGGACGGTTCACTTGTCCAGGATCCTCAGTCCGGATATAGGCGGCGCCCAGCACATAGGGGCCGGTGACATACTGCGCGCCGATCTGCCAGGTCCAAGTCTCGTCCATGTAGGCATAGCGCGCGTTCTGCCCGCTTTTGCCGTAGTTCAGATAGTCACCGCCAAGCGAAAAGCCGGCATATTCGAACCGGAAGCCGCCGATGTAGCCCCGGAGATCCTTGAAGGAATCCGCGGCCGCTCCGCTGCCGGTCGCCTTGCCGCCCATGTAGGCCGCCGACAGCGTCGCCTTCACCGGGCCGAGCGTCGCCTTGTAGTTCGCGCCGACCTCGACGATGTCCTGGAAGTTGCCGGTGAACTGCGCCGCCGGGGTCGATCCCGTCTTGACGCGGTTGATGTCGGTGTTCGAGCTGTCGTTGCGCGGCGTGTAGCTGCCGCCGACCTGCAGCCCGGCGAAACGCGGCGAGGCGTAGAGGATTTTCGTCGCGCCGGCGTCGGCATTGAGCCAGGGCCACATCAGGGTGGCGGGCGGCTGCAGCGCGTCGCCGACGCCGCCCCGGAAATCGCCGCCGGTGTAGCCCCCGGTCGCCGGGTCCGTTCCCTGGGCGCCGCCGGCCGGTCCGACCCAGGCCGCCGCATGATCGTACAGGCCGAAGGGCAGGTAGGCGATGGGACGGCCGGTGCCGTTGGTCAGATGGGAAATCTCGCCATCGAAGCCCGGCGTGACGCCCAGTCGCACCGTGCCGAAGGAGCCTGAGGAGAACAGGTAGCTGCGGTCGATGTCGACCGCCCGGCTGCCGAGCGCGCTGCGCAGGCGCAGGTTCGCGCCGTATTCCAGACCGTTGTCGGCTTTCGCCTGCGGAACGACGGTCAGGCGGAAACGATTGCGGGCCTCGGTGGATCGCAGATTGCGGTCGTTGGTCTGCGAAACGAGGCCCATTTCAAAATAGGCGTCACCGCTAAGCTGAATGTCGAACCGGCTTTGCGCCTGGGCCGGTCCGGTGATGTACGAAGCCAGCAGTGCGCACAGAGCAATGGTTTGCGTTTGCTTCATGGAAAGATACCGCCGATGAAAAGGAGGTGGATGGAAATCCCATGGCATCCCGCCCAGTCGGGAGGCGTGGCCAGATCGGTCCGGTCACGCCGGTTTTCCATCGGGGGGCGGGGAAGATGAGGGCGGCAGAAGGCGGGGAACGGGAGCGCGCCGAAGGAAGGGACGCTCCGGCGATGCAGCCGTGCGAGCGCAATTCTCCACTCCCGGGTTTCGTCTGCCCGATGTGGAGCGCGCGAAATCTTGGTTCTCAAATCCGGTAGTCGGGGTCAGGCGTCAAATCGGGCCGCGCCTGTCATGCGATCCGGTGCGAGGCACTGCATCGGTGGCCGTGACGAAGGCCGATGGCAAGGTGGGGGGTGCCTAAAGGTGGCAGTTGGATCCCGTCCGTTGCGTTTCCTGCACCGGCGCGCATCCGCTGCCACCCTGGGGCTTGCCTGTTCAGCAGCCTCCGTTCAGGGAGACAGTTCTTCCAGAACCCGGCCCTTGGTCTCGATCGCGAAGAGCGTGGTGACAACCGCTCCGACCAGCGATACGGCGGCGAAGGTTGCAAAGACATACTGGACGCCGACCGACCCCATCAGCACACCGACCAGGATGGGGCCGGTGGAGGAGCCGAGGCGCAGCCAGGCGCTGCCCAGCCCGGTGCCGAGCGCCCGCATGCGCGTGGGATAAAGCTCGGCGGAGTAGAGGTAGAGCGAGAAGGTGATGGTCTGGAGGATCGCGTAGGCCAGACCCGCGAGGATCAGAACTTCAAGTGGCGATGTGGCGCCGAGGAAGGCGAGTGCCAGAAGCGGCAGCGGGGCGGCGAAGAAGGCGATCATGTACCAGCGCTTGCGGCCGACCCGGTCGATCAGCAGGGCGCAGGCGACCGATGCGACGACGCCGGCGACCGAGGTCAACAGCCCGTACAGCAGGCTGGTTTCGAGCGGCAGATTGAAGGTCTGCCGATACAGCGTCGGCAGCCAGGTGATCATCCCGTTGGCGACCAGGTACGAACAGAACCACATTGCCCAGATGGTGAAGGTGCGGCGCCGGTAGAAGCCGGAGAACAGTTCACGCCAGTTGGAGTCCGCCTTCGCGCGGGTGGCGACAGGCTTCGGGGCGTCCAGGCTGTGTCCGGACGCTGTGGCACTCGCCTCGAGCTGGCTGACGATCCGGTCGGCTTCCTCGTAACGGCCCTTGGAGGCCAGCCAGCGCGGCGATTCCCTCATGAAGAAGCGGAACGGGATCAGGATGATGCCGGGAATGATGCCGACGAGGAACATCGCCTGCCAACCATAGACCGGAATCAGCGCCCGGGCGATCAGGCCGGCGCCGACGAGGCCCAGCAGGAACATCACCTCGTAGAGCAGGAAGAAGCGGCCGCGCCCCTTCGATCCGATATATTCGTTGATGTAAGCACTGGCAACCGGCACCTCGCCGCCCGTTCCGATGCCCTGAATGAAACGGAACACCATCATCGATGCCGCGCCCCAGGCGAACAGGCAGGCGACATCCATGCTGACGAACAGCAGGATGGTGAAGAGGAGGACGCTCAGCCGGCCGATCCGCTCGGCGAGCCAGCCGAAGAAGACCGCCCCGATGAGCTGGCCCAGATAGCCCATCGATAGGATCAGGCCGGTCTGTTCGGGTCCCAGCCCCCATTCGCGAACCAGCACCGGCATCGCATAGGCGATGGCGATGACCGTATAACCGTCGAAGAAGGTGGCGGCGCCGATGATGTTGCGGGTCCAGAACACCCGCCGGGTGACCGGAAGCCGTTCAAGCCGGGCGCTGATGTCCGCCTGTCCATCGAACGTGCCGGCCGCGGCGTCGCGCGCCTTGGTGGCGACATCCTCGGATGTCTGCATGAGCATGGCGTTTCCTCTCAAGCCTGATTGTTTGTTTTTTTATTGCCGGAAGCCTTTGGCCGCCGGAGGCCCCCAAGAGTTGGTTCCGCGGCGGCGATCCGGAAAAGCCCGGATCGCCGCCGATTGCATTACGGTACGAAAGAGAGGCCACCCGCAGGGGTGGCCCCGGTCTCTCAGGCGGCGAGGGCGTTCTGGATCACGGTCAGGCCGGACGCCTTCACCGCGGCGCGGATTTCCTCGTCGGCACCGTCGCCCAGCGGCTTCAGCGGCTCGCGGACATTGACGTTGTCGATGAGGCCGCGGGCACGCAGGGCATGCTTCAGCGCAACCGAGCCTTCCATGTGCGACCCGCGATGGTAGACCGCGCGGGTGATCGGCAGCAGCTGCTCGTGATACTTCCGGGCGAGCGTATAGTCCTGCGCCTTGCCGGCGGCGAGATACTCGAGCAGCAACTCCGGCGCCATGTTGCCGTAGCCGACCAGCAGGCCATCGACGTCGAACATCGTCGGCAGCAGCCATTCGTCATGGCACGACATGATGGCGAGGTCGGGGAAGGCGTTCTTCAGCGCCGGGATTTCGTCGTACCAGCGCTTCATGTCGCGCACGCCGTTCTTGGTGGCGGTGACGCCCGGCACGGCGGCGATCTGCAGCTGGGTGTCGAGGTCGTAGTTGGCCTTGGTCACGGCCGGGTACTGGAACAGGATGCATTCCAGGCCGGACTGGGCGACGGCCTTGTAGCGGTCCACGGGAGCGCCCTTCTGGTAGCCGAAGCGCAGCCAGCCGTGGTTCGGATAGACCAGGGCACCGGTGGCGCCGGCCTCGAACTTCTCCTTCGCCTCCAGCTCGGCGACCTTGGTGCCCTCGCCGGTGATGCCGGCGACCACCGGCAGCGGCGTCGCGTCCTTGTAGACGCGGATCAGCTCGATCTGCTCGTCATGGGTGAGGAAGGTGCCCTCGCCGGCATGGCCGAGGATGACGAGGCTCTTCACGCCGGGGATCGAGGCCAACCACTTCGCCAGGCGGGCGTTGCCGTCGAAATCGACGTCGCCGTTGTCCTTGAACAGCGTGACGGGCGCGGGGTTCAGTCCCTTCCAATCGATGGCCATGGTTCCGATGCCTTCCAGAAACATTATGGGATGTGAGGGGGCCGGGCCGTCATTGAGCGGACCGGGAGCGTCCACCAGCATGTTTAGTAACGATACCGGGAACGTTCCCAACGTATGTCTTGAACAATTGGGGTGTCAACCATTATCTTGCATCGAGACGTGGATTCGTGAGGGGCTGGGTGTGTTCACAAAGGACGATCCGCAGGAGAAGCACGGCCGAGTGACGCTGCACGACGTGGCAGCGGCGTCGGGGGTATCGAAGTCGACAGTGTCGCGGATTCTCGACGAGCGTCTGCCGCGGTCCGAGAGCGAGACCGCCCGCAAGGTCCGGCGGGTCGCGGCGGAACTCGGCTATATGCGCGATGTGGCGGCGGCTAGCCTGCGCCGAGGAAACACCAACACGATCGGCGTGATCGTGCCGCGGCTGACCGACACGGTCATGGCGATGCTCTACGAGGCGTTGGCCCATGCCTGTGCACGCTCGGGACGCTTCGCCATCGTGGCGACGACCGACGACGAACCGCAGGCCGACCGTGCCGCGGCGGAAAGCCTGCTTCAGCGTGGGGTGGACGGTCTGGTGCTGTCGACCGCCAGGGAGGGCGACGATTTCCCCGTCCGGCTGGAGAAGCGCGGCATTCCCTATGTGCTTGCGCTGAGAAGCGATGGCCGCAGCATGTCGTCGGTCGGCGATGACAAGCTGGGCGGCTATCTGGCCACCCGCCATCTCCTGGATCTCGGGCATCGTAGGATCGGTATCATCGCGGGGCCAAGCTACGCTTCGAGCAGCCGCGGACGACTCGCCGGCTACCGGTGGGCGATGACCGAGGCAGAAGCGGCGATCGATCCCGATTGGATCGTCGAATCGAGTTTTGGGATCGATTCCGGTGCCGAGGCGGCCGAGCGGCTGATGGGCATACCGGCCCGACCGACCGCGATCTTCGCTATGAACGATAACACCGCCATCGGCGCGCTGTCGGCTCTGATAAAGCTCGGGCTGTCCGTGCCGGAGGATATTTCCTTGGTCGGGTACAACGACATTCCCATCGTCAGCCGGCTGTCTGTGCCGTTAACGTCAGTGCGCGTGCCCTTTGACCGGATCGCGGCGGAAGCCCTGGATCTGCTGTGCCGGGGTGCGGAGTCGCCCAATGATCGTATTCGGATCGCGCCTCCGACGCTTATTCCACGTGCGTCATCGGTCCACTGTCGATCTGCCCTCCGTTAGAGCCTGTTGATATTCATCGTATTATCGGGACGGCTGCGACAAGGTGGATTGTTCCGGCGAAACTTGGGACGACGCCATAGAACAGGGGAAAATATACGGCTCTGTTGCAAAGTTGGCCGGCACGCGGCGGAATGGCTGGACGTTGGAGGGAGCCAAACCGTGTCGGACTTCAAGGGTCGCCATTTCGAGGGCGAGATCGTGCTGTGGGCCGTGCGCTGGTACTGCCGGTACGGGATCAGCTACTGTGACCTCGAGCAGATTATGGCCGAGCGCGGCGTCACGGTCGACCACACCACCATCTACCGTTGGGTCCAGAAGTATGCCCCCGAGATCGAGAAACGGCTGCGCTGGCAGTGGCGCTGCCCACGATCGACCAGTTGGCGGGTCGATGAAACCTATGTGAAGGTCGGTGGCAAGTGGGCCTACCTGTACCGGGCCGTCGACAAGCATGGCAACACCATCGACTTCCACCTTTCGCCCACGCGGAATACCGCGGCCGCCAAGCGCTTCCTCGGCAAGGCGCTGAACGGCCTGAAGGATTGGGAGAAGCCGATGGTCATCAACACCGACAAGGCGCCCACCTATGGGCCGGCCCTAGCGGAGCTGAAGGCCGAGGGCAAATGTCCCGAGGAGACGGAACATCGGCAGGTCAAGTACCTGAACAATGTCGTCGAGGCCGACCACGGCAAGTTGAAGCAGCTGATTCGGCCGGTGCGGGGCTTCAAGACCCTGAAGACGGCTTATGCGACGATCAAGGGGTTCGAGGTGATGCGTGCGCTCCGCAAAGGGCAGGCGGCCGCCTTCAACCTGACCCGCGACATGCACGGCGAGGCACGCCTTGTCGAGCGCGCCTTCAACGTCGGCCCCTGCGTGCTCGCCGAAGCCGTTCAGCTCGTCAACCAGCAGCTCGAACTCCAGGCCGCGTAGCCTCCGACAATGATGCCGGTCGTCATCATCACGCGCCTACAGGAAGAGTTTGCAACAGAGCCGGAACCGGCACACCGGACAACGAAAATTGTCGGCTGTGAAATATTTTTCACTTCTCAAATCGAAAGCGCCACCAATTATAGTCTGGCAGTTATTATTGCCGATATCAAAAAAGATATCTCCATCGGCGCGCGGGTCCATAGCTTTTGCGCGGCAACACATCGGTGAACACTGGCATATCTTCTGGAGAAACCCCGAAACAGGAGAGCTGCGGATGTCTGGAAGGCTGCTGAACGACCGTCGTGTCCTCATCGTTGAGGACGAGTTCCTCGTTACCGTCGTATTGGAGGCGGCAGTCTTGGAGGCAGGCGCCAGTGTTGTTCGGCTTGCCGCTTCGACCGTGGACGCTCTCGCTCTGATCGAAGCCGAAACCTTCCATGTTGCGCTTCTGGATGCCAGATTGGACGAAGAACCGGTCACCTCCGTTGCCGAGGCTCTGGACGCACGGGGCATCCCCTTTGTTTTTCACTCGGGATATGGCCCCGAGCATCTGCCAAGCTCCCACTGTCATCGCCCCCTGCTCCGTAAGCCGTCGCTTTCGTCCACTGTCGTACAAGCGCTGCATGAGGCGATGAAATGATTGGAACCGAAGGATCGTCCACAATGCAGCGAAAACTGCCGAGTTCCTCAGACAGTCACCGTTGCCTGACGCGATGGCCTACATCCCTTCGGCCAAATCGACCAGAAGTGAAGGCATATCGTCGATGTGGAGGATGTGGTCCGGGTGATCGTCACGCAGGGCGCTGAGCGGCATCGAGGGTGCTTCGGCTTCGTGAGGTTGCTGAACGATGATAAGGCCGCCCTGCGCCTTGATGGCTCTGGCGCCTGCCGTTGCGTCGAAATCCCCGCCGGTCAGCACGACCCCGACCGTTCTCGCCCCGTATGTCGCTGCCGCAGACTCGAAAAGCGGGTCAGCTGCCGGGCGGGTGTGGCGGACCTTAGGACCGCGATCAAGGTGAATGGCCCCCGGCTGCAGCCGCATGTGGAGATCGGGCGGCGCAACGTAGATCCGACCGCGTTCGATGGGCTGGCCATGAACGGGATGATAGGCAGGGATGGGGCCGGCTCGGCTGAGGAGATGGGGCAAAAGACTGGGACGGTTGGTACCGATGTGGACGACGACAAAAAGGGTCGCTGCCAAGTCGGCAGGAAGTTGGCTGACCAGTCGCTGGAGGGCCTGAACGCCACCGGCGGACGCCGCAACGACAACAATATCCCGAATCTGCCGATCCATGCCGGACTCTTATCGTTCAGTTCTGTCCATCACCGCCGGATCAACAGCGGACGCGGCCGTCCGACACCGTTGCTTTCGAAATTTCCCGCCTTGCCCGGTTCGCCGCTCAGCCGATGGCAGCGCACAGCGCGCGGATGATGGCAGCGGGATCGGACGGCTTGCGGAGCAACGGCCGGTGACGGTGCCGTGACGGCAGATGCTCCGGTCCATATCCCGAGTGGAAGACGAAGGGCTTTGCGCCGGCTTCGAGCGCGTCGGCGATGGCGGTCACCCGCTCATCATCGAGGCGGGCATCCAGCACGGCGGCGTCGAAGTCTTCCCGCTCGATCAGCGCCAGAGCATCCGCCACGCAGCCCGCCATGCCGACGACCGTGGCTCCTGCATCCTGCAGGATTTCCTCCAACGCCATGGCGATCAGCAATTCGTCCTCGACGATCACGATCCGGCAGCCGTCCAGACACTTTCCGGTCACCGGGCGCTCTCACGGGAATCGGGAGCTTCGTCGTCGCTCCTCAATTGGGCGATCGGTACGGTGAAGGTCGCCTCAAGGCCGGTCGGACGGTAATCGACCGTGGCGTCGCCACGCAGTTCGTAGCGGATCTGCTGGGTGATCAGTTTGGAGCCGAAGCCATGATGGGAAGGCGGCGACAGCGCCGGACCGTCCGCCTCGCGCCAATGGACAAGCAGTGCCGCATCGGCATCCTTCTCCCCGATCTCCCAGGTCACGACGACGCGGCCCTCCGCCACAGACAATGCGCCGTATTTGACGGCGTTGGTCACCAGTTCGTGGATCACCATGCCGAGTGCCAGCGCGGCCTTGGGCCGGAGCTGAACGGCAGGCCCTTCAACGGTGAACCGTCCTTCGTTGCCGGCATAGGGCTTCACCTCGTTGAGCACGATGTCGATCAGGGGAATATTCCCCCAGCGGTCACGGGTCAGCAGGTCGTAGGTGCTGGCAACCGCTTGCAGGCGTCCGAGAAACGCCGTGCATTCCGGGGCCTCGGCAATCGTCTTCAGCGTCTGCTGGGCCAAGGCGATCACGACGGCGAGCATGTTCTTGACCCGATGATCGAGCTCGCCGATCAGCTGGCGCTGCTGCTCCTCGGCCTCCTTGAGCGACGTGACATCCACAAAGGTCAACAACAGGCCTTCCAGATCGTTGCGGGCGTTCCGGTACGGCAGGATGCGCATGATGTAGTGCCTGGTGCCGTCCCGGGAGCGGACCGCCTTTTCCACCGGCTCCGACCCCGAAAGGGCTTGGCCGAGGTCGTGGTCCAGATCCAGCTGATCGAGATGACTGACGATGTCGGTCAGCGGGCGGCCGCGGTCGGTCGCGATCAGATTGAAAATCCGGGTGACCGCCGGCGTGAAGCTCCTGATCAGCAGGGACCGGTCCAGGAAGACGATCCCGATCTGGGTGCTGTTGAACAAATTCTGGAGGTCGTTGTTGGATTGATCAAGTTCCTCCACCTTGCTGCTGAGCTCGATGTTGACGGCATGGAGTTCCTCGTTGACGGACTGAGTTTCCTCCTTGGACGTTTCCAGTTCTTCATTGGTCGATTGCAGCTCCTCATTGACCGAGATGAGTTCCTCGTTTGCGGACTTCAGCTCTTCCAGCGAGGTCTCGTATTCTTCGATCGTGCTCTGGAGACGCTCCTTGGTATCGCGAAGTTCACGCTCCAACTGCTCGACCGCGACGGGATCCTGCCCCCATTGGCTCTCCTTGCCGTAAATGTCCTCCGGCGGACTCGGGCGGCCGACATCGGAAAACAGGACCAGGAAGAAGGACTCCTCCTCGCGGTCGAACGGTTCGATCGTCAGATCCAGCAGCTGGACGCGATCGTCCACCTCCACCGCAAGGTGCTTGCGGGTTACCGGCTTGTGGGTCTGCATGGCCTCGTGCAGGGCGCCGCGCAGATCCAGCCGCAATCCCTTGCGGGCCATCGCCAGAAGCTGGCGGTTCGGAGCGCCGGGTGGCGCCTGAAGGTACTTGCCGGTGTTGGCGGAATAATAGACCACCTCGCCGTTCTGGTTGACGACGACATGGGCCGGGGCGAATCGCTCCAGAACGCGCGCTTCCACATGCCCGCGCAGGCTCGCGGCATTGGACTGGATGGAGCGGGGCGTTTCGGCCGCTCCACGAGCCGGGCGACCGCCATGTTCCGCCAAGGCGAAGGGAATGGTCACCGAGACGGTGTCCTGCCGGCGGAACAGGCGGTGCTTCTTGTCGATGGGCACGAACAGGGCCTGATGCTGCCCGATCGTCTCGGCCACGCCGAGGAACAGATAGGCACTGGGGCGCAGCGCATAGTGGAACATCG
The DNA here is from genome assembly GCF_008364795.1 of Azospirillum oryzae. GTDB lineage: Bacteria > Pseudomonadota > Alphaproteobacteria > Azospirillales > Azospirillaceae > Azospirillum > Azospirillum oryzae. The sequence goes on from NZ_VTTM01000006.1 coordinate 237,805, forward strand.
GGATGACCTGATCCTGAAGCTCCATCCCCAGGTAGATGAGCAGGTTGCGGCACGAGATCAGGTCGATGCGTGAGAACGGCGGGTCGCGCACCAGGCTGTGCGCCGAGAAGATGCACAGGTCGCGCACCTCCTTGCGGACGAGATAGCTGGTGCCGTCTTCGATGAAATGGCGTTTGAGCCGCTCCGCCGGGACATCCCGCACCAGACTGGCGGGATAGCGCCCGGTGCGGGCCACCTCCAGGGCATGCTCGTCGATATCGGTGGCGAAGACCTGGATCTTCGGCATGGAGTGGAGGGTTTCCGCATACTCTGACAGCAGCATGGCGATGGAGTACACCTCCTCGCCGGTGGCGCAGCCGGGAATCCAGACGCGCACCACGTCGCCGGCGCTTTTCCCGGCGAACAGCTGCGGGATGACAAGCTCCTCCAGCGCCTGGAAGGTTTCGGCGTCGCGGAAGAAGGTGGTGACGCCGATCAACAGGTCGCGGAACAGCGCTGCGGCTTCGGTGCGATCCTCCCGCAGATAGTCGACATAGCTGTCGATGTCCGTCAGCCGCAGGGCCTGCATCCGGCGTTGGACACGACGCAGAAAGGTGTTGTGTTTATAGCCCCGGAAGTCGTGCCCGATCTGGTTGCGCAGGATCGTGGTGATGCTTCGCCGCGCCGCCTCCAGCCGTGCATCCTCACGCACATCCTTCTCGTTCGTCAGGTCGCCCAGCGGCGTGGCGGTTCGTGTGTAGTCCACCAGCGTCGCCGCCATCGTCTCCACCGGCGCGACAAGGTCGACGACGCCGGTGGCGATGGCGCTGTTCGGCATTTCGTCATGGCGGTGGATGCCGTCAGGGCCCTGCGCAATGGTAAAGCCGCCCCGCTCCTTGATCGCCTTGATGCCCAGGGTGCCGTCGCTGCCGCTGCCCGATAGGATGATGCCGACGGCCCTTTCCCCACAGTCGCCGGCAAGAGAGCTGAGGAAGATGTCGATCGGGTTGCGCTCGCGATGGGCCGCGTTTTCCGGCCGGACACGCAGCCGGCCGCTCTCGATGGTCAGCAGGGTTCCGGGCTGCAGGGTATAGATGCGGTCGGGTTCGACCTCATCGCCATCACGCGCCTCGCGTGCCGGTGTGGGGGTGCATCGGCCGATGATGTCCGCCAGCAGGCTTTCGTGTTGCGGCGCCAGATGGGTGACAACCACGAAAGCCATGCCGCTGTCGGCAGGCAAGGCGCGGAACAGTCCCTCCAAGGCCTCCACCCCGCCGGCGGACGCGCCGATGCCGACGATCGGGAAGGATGCCTTATCGCTCATGGTACTGCCCTTCCGCGGCTCCCGAAGGGCCGAACCGATATCGTTTGAGGGTGCCGCTGATGGCGTATTCGCTGACAGTGCATTTCTCGATATTTCAACTGAGACGATCCACGGTTCGGCAACCCGTGCGTCCCAGTCGGCGTTCCATTCTACCGTCGATGCCAAATTTTTACGCCAACGGTCAACTCACTCTTTAGCATCCTCTCGCGGTCGTGCACCACCAGCGTCGTCCCAGTTGCGGAATTGGGAGCCGCGCTCCCGCTGGTATTGACGTTGGCCGGGAACCGTCACGGCTATCGGAAGCACACACGCGGTTTGGATGAACATTTTCCCGTGTAGAAAATGGACATACGATGGACCTTGGGGCACAAATCGACGAGAGGGCAGGGTCCACCGGCGGGCAGTGGTGATCAGGCGACCTTGCGGGTGACCGGCATGCCCAAGGAGGTCATGATGTTTATGACCTTGCAGCCGACGGCGGCCTTGACCTTCTGCGCCTGCAGACTCCGAGCCCGGAGGCAACACCCGATCAGTTGCTTGTAGCGCATCATTGCTACCTCGCCCAAGGAGCGGCGTCCGTACTGGACGGCCCGCTGCCAGCCGAGCCGACCACGCTCAGCGATCAGGTCAATGTGGCAGTCACGCTGTGTGCGGGTGCCTTCGATCATGCTGCTCGCCACCGCGGTCGAGCGCGGTGGGATGATGACCTCCGCCTCGGGGCTGTGGGCGGCCACGGCGCGGTAGACCGTCTCGCCGTCATACGCGCCGTCGGCCAGCACCGTGCTGATCGGGCAGGCGATCTGGTTGAGCAAGGGGCCGACCAGAGAGGCATCTCCCTCTTCGTTGCTCGTCAATGCCGAGGCGAGGATCTCGCCGGTGCCGGGATCGACCGCTAAGTGGAGCTTTCTCCAGCTCCGGCGCGCTTGGCCACCATGCTTTTCCAGGCGCCACTCGCCCGTGCCGATGATTTTCAGCCCGGTCGAATCGATGACCACAGTGACCAGGCCGTCCGTCTTGGACAACGCGGACGCGACCTCCAGATCGGGACTGCGCCGGGAGAAGGTCGTAGGCGGCGATCGCCTCGGGCGTCGCCCAGACGGTCAGGTCGCCGCGCCGGCGTAGTGCCGCATCGTAAGCTGACCAGTTCTCCACTCGGTAGCGGGCGCGCGGGATCTTGTGGCGACGGCTCTCGTTGGCCTTGTACGGCATCCGGATCTCGGTTCCAGCGGGGCCACTTTCCTACCCGACACCCCAGCCCAGGCCAACTCCAACCGATTTACGCGCCAACGTCTTAGGCGCTCTTACTCCGACAGCACATCCCATCTCGCGCGATTCCTGCACGAGTAGGAGGCAGCCATACCAAAAGTGGAAGGTCGGCCGTAAGCGCGGGGAGAGCGAGACAGCGGCCATCAGGTACGCCCGCCGATATTGACGGCAAGCGTTCCTCCTTTCCCCGGCTGCCGCAAATCTGCTATGGCCGCTGGATCGGGCGGGAGCTAGGCCATGCCCGGTTGAAAGGAGTGGGCGTCATGTGGCCCCGGGACTGGATCCGCCATTCTTTGCCACGCACCCTGCGCGGTAAGCTGCTCCTGGTTTCACTTGCCGTGGTGGTCGTGCCCATCTCGCTGACCGGCTATCTGTTGGAACGGGAGGGGCGGCAGGCGCTGGTTCAGGAAAAGTCGGAGAAGCTCTTCGGCCTGACGCGCCTGCTGGATGCGCATCTCGGTCCGGGATTCGATCCCTTGCTGGCCGATATGGGCGTCGCGGCCAACGACCGTGGTGCCGCCATCCAGGCCCTGTCGGCGCGCCTGACTCCCTTCACCGACATGATCGCCAGGGCGAATCCAGGGGTAGGGGTCGGCTTTTACAGCAGGGCGCTCAACGCCATCATCACCTATGGACCCAGCCGGGATTACGGTGCGACGGTCGGCACCAGCATTCCGCCGGAGCATCCGGGCTGGCATGTGCTGGAAAGCGGGAAGCAGGCTGTCGAAAGCGGGCGGCAGGTGCGCGGCTTCATCCTGAACGCGATGCTGCCCATCGTCCGCGATGGCACCGTGATCGGCTACATCTGGGCCAATGAGCTGTCCGACGATGTTGAGCGGCAGGCGGCGGCCATGGACCGCGCGGTTCTGACGGTCAGCCTCGGAGGAATATTGCTCGGGCTTGCGTTGACACAGGTGCTGGCGCGCGGGGTCGGCCGCGACATCCGACAGATCATCGACGGCTTGCTTCGCATGCGCAACGACCTCGGTGACGCGATCCGACCGCCGCCGGGCGAGTTCGGCGCCATCGCGGTCGAGGTCAACGCCATGGCACGCGCCCTGCTGGATGCGAGGTCGCTGACCGAGAACATCCTGCACAGCATCGCCGACGGCGTGATCGCAGTTGATCGGGCCGGGCAGGTCACCGCGCTCAACCCGGCCGCCGAAGCGATGATCGGGGTGACCGCAACCGAGGTGATCGGCAAGCCCTACGAGTCGCTTTTCAAGCCGGATGCCCGGTTCTCCAGCCCGTTGCTCGACACGCTGAAGACCGGTCGGCCGCATGTCGGCGTGACGTTGGAATTCCCGGGGGGCAAGCAGACACTTCATCTGACCGTGTCGAGCAGCGTGCTGCGCAACAGCCACGGCGACGCGATCGGCGCGGTTGTCGTGCTGAGGGACCTGACCGAGCAGCAGCGGCTCCGGACCCAGATCATGCGTGCCGACCGGCTGGCGGCGCTGGGCGAACTGGTCGCCGGCCTCGCCCATGAGGTGCGCAATCCTTTGACCTCGATCCGTGGCTTCATGCAGTTCCTTGAAAGCTCCGACGATGTCGCGGAGTGGCAGCGCTATGCCCCGCTGATCGTGCGGCAGGTCGACAGCCTGAACCGCCTCGTCACCGAATTGCTGGAGTTCGGTCGGCCTCGCCCACCGGCCTTCTCGCCGGTGCAGCTGAACGATCTCATCCGCGAGGTGTCGCTGCTGGCGGGGCGCAAGTCGAACGCGCGCATCGCCCTGCATCTTTCCCCCGACCTGCCTTTGGTCGAAGCCGATGGCGAGGCGTTCAAGCAGGTCATGCTCAACCTGATCATCAACGCGACTCAGGCGACCTCCGAAACCGGAGGCATCTCCATCACCACGGCGGCCGTGACCCAGGACCGTGGCGAGGCCATCGTCACGGTGGCTGACGAGGGCGAGGGGATCGCGTCGGAAAACCTCGACAAAGTGTTCGATCCCTTCTTTTCGACCAAGCCCAACGGCACCGGGTTGGGGCTGGCGATGGCCCACCGGATCGTGGATGCTCACCATGGGACGATCACCATCGTCAGCACGCCCCGATCGGGTACAACGGTGACCTTGCGGATTCCCGTCCTACACAGTCAATCGGTTGAGTCATGACGACCCAGTTTCCAGCGGTGCAGACCACGACAGCGCCGGCCGTCCTGGTGGTCGATGACGACGAGGCGATCCGTGAGATGCTCGTTGCGGTCCTGTCGCGCGACGGGCTGTCGGTGACCACGGCCGCCGACGGGGTGGAAGCCGTCGCCGCCTTCGCCGCGCAACGTCATGCCGTGGTGCTGATGGACGTCCGCATGCCGCGGATGACGGGGTTGCAGGCGCTGGCTGAGATGCGGAAACTCGACCGGTCGGCGTCGGTCATCCTGATGACCGCCTTCGCCGAGGTCGGCTCGGCCGTCCAGGCGATCAAGGATGGCGCCTTTGATTATGTCATCAAGCCGTTCGACATCGCGGAGATCCTGCTGCAGGTCGGGCGGGCGTTGCAGATGCGTCGGATGCGCGACGACATCGCGACCCTGCATCGCGAACTATCCAGCAGCTATCACACCGACCGCATCCTGACCGCCAGCCCGCGCATGGGCGAGCTTCTGCAGACCATCGCCAAGGTGGCCAAGAGCAACGCGACCGTGCTGGTGACCGGCGAGAGCGGCACCGGCAAGGAGCTGGTGGCGGCGGCCATCCACTACAACAGCCCACGCAACGCCGGGCCCTTCGTCAAGGTCAACTGTGCCGCGGTGCCGGAAGGGCTGCTGGAAAGCGAGTTCTTCGGCCACGAGAAGGGTGCCTTCACGGGTGCCCAGGCCCGCCGCCGCGGCCGCTTCGAACAGGCCGAGCACGGCACCCTTTTCCTTGACGAGATCGGCGACATCTCCCCCAGCCTGCAGGTGAAGCTGTTGCGCGTCCTGCAGGAACGTGAGTTCGAGCGGGTCGGCGGCACCGAGCTGGTGCGTACGGACGTGCGCGTCATCGTCGCCACCAACCGGAATCTGGAAGAGATGGTCCGCCAGGGGCTGTTCCGGCAGGATCTCTACTTCCGGCTGAATGTGGTGACCCTCAGGACCGTACCTCTGCGCGAGCGGCCGGAGGATGTCCGCCTGCTCGCCAGCCATTTCCTGCAACGCTTCGCCGCCGAGAACCAGATCGATGTCAGCGGCATCGATGAGCAGGCGATGGAGCGCCTGCTGGCCTACCGCTGGCCGGGCAACATCCGCGAGCTGTCCAATGCCATGGAGCGTGCCGTGGTGATGAGCACCGGCGCGATGATCGTCGTGGAGGATTTGCCGGAACAGATCGCCGGCCGGGCGGACGACGGCGATACCGTGGCCGGCGACTCCGCTGCCGGAATCGAGGCCTCGGCGTCCGTTGCCGGCGGTGGTGCCCTGCGCGAACAGGTCAGCCGATTCGAAGCGCGCGTGGTCGCCGAGGCGCTGGCCCGCAACGACGGCAACCGCATGAAGACCGCGCTGGAGCTTGGGATCAGCCGTCGTTCGCTGCTCTACAAGTTGCAGGAATACGGCATTTCCTGAACAGGGCAGGGGTCCGTCATCGCTGCGCAAAATTTTGCGCAGCACGCACAAAGTTGCGCACCCGACGGCGCCGGCCGTTTACGATTCCGCCCGCTGCCTGACCCGCTCCACGGCCGGAGGCCTCGGTTTTCGCGCTGTCCGCCACGGCACCGCCGGCTGGCACATCCATTGCAAATATGTGGGTATGCCGGTTGGCCCCGAGCATCCCATGCAACGGCGTGGGTGTAGCAGGCCCTCCGATCGCAGCGCTATGAAACCAAGAATGAGCGCGCGGTTCGTCTTTCCGGTCCCGCTTCGGACCGGGGGGCGGGCTCCGCGCCCGCGGGGTCGCGGCGGGCATGCCCTGCTGTGCCCCGACGTCCAAGGGAGACGTCGAATGAGTAAAGTGCGGAAGCTGGAAGACACCGTCGCCATGATTCCCGACGGCGCGGTGCTGATGATCGGGGGATTCATGGGGGTTGGAACGCCGCCCCACCTGATCGACGAATTGCTGCGCCAGAACAAGCGAAACCTGACGGTGATCGCCAACGACACCGCCCGCCCGGCGGTGGGCATCGGCCGGCTGATTGCCGCAAAAGCGGTGCGCAAGGTGATCGCCAGCCACATCGGCACCAACCCCGAAACCCAGCGCCAAATGATCGCCGGCGAGACGGAGGTTGAACTGGTGCCGCAGGGCACGTTGGCAGAGCGGGTGCGGGCCGGCGGCTTCGGCCTTGGCGGTGTGCTGACCCCCACCGGCGTCGGTACGGTGGTGGAGGACGGCAAGCAGCGCATCGAGCTGGATGGAACCGTCTATCTGCTGGAAAAGGCGCTGAAGGCCGATTTCGCCCTGATCGCCGCCAAACGGGCCGATTACCTGGGAAATCTCGAATACGCGCTGACCGCGCGCAACTTCAACCCGCTGATGGCGATGGCCGCCGAAACGGTGATCGTCGAAGCCGAGGACATCGTGCCGGTGGGCGTCATTCCGCCCGACAGCGTCGTCACCCCGAATGTGCTGGTCGACTGCCTGGTCGCCAAGGAGCATCGCCATGGATGAGAAAACCCTGATCGCCAAGCGCGTTGCGCTGGAACTGCGGCCGGGCAACCTGGTGAATCTCGGCATCGGCCTGCCCACCATGGTCGCCGCCCATCTGCCGGCCGGCGTCAACGTCTTCTTCCAGTCGGAGAACGGCATCATCGGCATGGCGCCGGTGCCCGAGCCGGGGGCGGAGAACGAGGATCTGAGCGACGCCGGCGGCAGTCCGATCGGCGCCGTGCCGGGAGCCGCGTCGTTCGACAGCGCGATGTCCTTCGGGCTGATCCGCGGCGGGCATCTGGACGTGACCGTTCTGGGCGGCCTGCAGATCGACGAGGAGGGCCGGCTCGCCAACTGGATGGTACCCGGCAAGATGGTGCCCGGCATGGGCGGTGCGATGGATCTGGTCTCCGGCGCGAAGCGGGTGATCGTCGCCATGCAGCACAGCGCCAAGGGCACGCCGAAGATCGTAAAACGCTGCGAACTGCCGCTGACTTCGGTGCGGCGCGTCGACCTGATCGTCACCGAACTGGCGGTGATCGAGCCGACGGACAAGGGGCTGGTGCTGCGGGAGATCGCGCCCGGCGTCACGGTCGCCGACGTGCTGGCCCAGACCGGCGCCGAGCTGATCGTCCCGTCCGTCGTGCCGACCATGCCGGTCGGCGCCTGACCGTCCTTCATTCTTGAGCATGGGGAGGCCCCTTCCCCGCGCCGCGCGGCTTTCGTGCCCGGCGGCGCAGGAACGGGCCCCCCTTGTGCCGGAGACCCGCCATGAGCGTCACCACAGCCCCCCCGCCGGCGCCGGACGCCAGCGCCCGCTTCAACCCGATTACGCCGATTTCCCGCGCGCTGACCTGGCTGGTCAGCCGCTATCTGCCTGACCCGCTGATCTTCGCCATCATCCTGACCGTGCTGACCTTCGGCTTCGCCTGGTGGCTGACGCCGAGCGGGCCGGTCGATCTGGTGCGCATGTGGGGCAACGGTTTCTGGAACCTGTTGGCCTTCTCGATGCAGATGGCACTGGTCCTGGTCACCGGCCACGCCCTCGCCAGCTCGGAGCCGGTGCGCAACGTCATGGGGCGAGTGGCCTCCATCGCCAAGACGCCGACCCAGGGCGTCATGCTGGTCTGCTTCGCCGCCGCCGTCACCAACGTCGTCAACTGGGGCTTCGGCCTCGTCGTCGGCGCCATGTTCGCCCGCGAGGTGGCGCGCCGCGTTCCGAAATCCGACTACCGGCTGCTGATCGCGTCCGCCTATATCGGCTTCATGACCTGGCATGGCGGCTTCTCGGCCTCGGTTCCGCTGGTTGCCGCCACCAAAGGCAACCCGATGGAGAAGACCGTCGGCCTGATTCCGATCGCCGACACCATCTTCACCACCTACAACATCGGCATCACGCTGGCGCTGATCATCCTCCTGCCGCTGGTCTGCCGGATGATGCACCCGAAGCCGCATGAGGTGGTGGCGGTCGACCCGGCCCTGTTGAAGCCGGAACCCTCGACCAAGCGCGTGCTCGGCCCCGATGCCAGCCCGGCCGAAAAGCTGGAAGAGAGCCGCATCCTCGGCTTCGTCGTCGCGGCGCTCGGCATCGCTTACCTGTTCCTGCACTTCCAGGCCAAGGGTTTCGACCTCAACATCAACACGGTCAACCTGATCATGCTGGTGGCCGGCCTGATCCTGCACGGCACGCCGATGGCCTATGCCCGCGCCGTCGCCAACGCCGCCCGCGGCACCGCCGGTATCATGGTGCAGTTCCCCTTCTATGCCGGCATCCAGATCATGATGGAGCATTCCGGGCTGGGCGGTCTGATCACCAACCTGTTCGTCGACATCGCCAACAAGGAGACCTTCCCGGTCCTCGCCTTCCTGTCGTCGGGCCTGATCAACTTCGCCGTCCCGTCGGGCGGCGGCCACTGGGTGGTCCAGGGTCCCTTCATCATGCCGGCGGCCCAGCAGCTCGGCGTCGATCTCGGCAAGGCGGCCATGGCCATCGCCTATGGCGAGGAGTGGATGAACATGGCCCAGCCCTTCTGGGCGCTGCCGGCGCTCGCCATCGCCGGGCTGGGAGTGCGCGACATCATGGGCTACTGCGCAACGGCGCTGGTCATCACGCTGCCCATCTTCCTGATCGGCCTCTATTTCTGAACCTTTGCGACCAACCGGCCGCCGCGATCCCGAACGGGCGCGGCGGCCTTCCATCCTGCAAGAAACCTTGTTCCGGAGGAGTCCTCCATGACCGAGATCGTCATCGCCAGCGCGGTCCGCACCGCCATCGGCAACTTCAACGGCGCGCTGGCGTCCGTCCCCGCCCATGAGCTTGGCGCCGCCGTGATCCGCGAGGCGCTGTCGCGCGCGCATACCGACGCCGCCGAGGTGACCGAGGTGATCCTGGGCCAGGTGCTGACCGCCGGCCAGGGCCAGAACCCCGCTCGCCAAGCCGCGGTCAAGGCCGGGATTCCGGTCGAGAAGACCGCCTTCGGCATCAATCAGGTCTGCGGGTCCGGCCTGCGCTCTGTGGCGCTCGGGTATCAGGCGATCCGCTGCGGCGACGCCGAGGTGATGGTGGTCGGCGGCCAGGAGAACATGAGCCTGTCGCCCCACCTGATGCAACTGCGCAACGGCACCAAGATGGGTGCCGCCGAGATGCTCGACAGCATGATCAAGGACGGGCTGTGGGAAGTCTTCCACGGCTATCACATGGGCACCACCGCCGAGAATGTCGCCCGCGCATGGGAGCTGAGCCGCGAGCGGCAGGATCAGTTCGCGCTGGCCTCGCAGCAGAAGGCGGAAGCCGCGCAGAAAGCCGGCCGCTTCCGGGACGAGATCGTCCCGGTGACCATCAAGGGCCGCAAGGGCGACACCATCGTCGACAATGACGAATATCCCAAGCACGGCACGACGCTGGAGGCGTTGGCCAAGCTGCGCCCCGCCTTCGCCAAGGACGGCACGGTGACCGCCGGCAACGCCTCCGGCCTCAATGACGGAGCGGCGGCGCTGGTGCTAATGACGGCGGAGAACGCCAAGCGGCGCGGGGTGACGCCGTTGGCGCGCATCGCTTCCTGGGCGACGGCCGGCGTCGATCCCAGCGTCATGGGCACCGGGCCGATCCCGGCCTCGAAGCTGGCTCTGCAGAAGGCCGGCTGGTCGGTGGATGATCTCGACCTGATCGAGGCGAACGAGGCCTTCGCGGCGCAGGCCCTGGCGGTCAACGCCGGGATGGGCTGGGACGAGGGCCGGGTGAACGTCAATGGCGGCGCCATCGCGCTCGGCCATCCCATCGGCGCGTCGGGCGCCCGCATCCTCGTCAGCCTGCTGCATGAGATGGGCCGGCGCGATGCAAAGAAGGGCCTTGCCACCCTGTGCATCGGCGGCGGCATGGGTGTCGCCCTTTGCGTCGAGCGCGGCTGATCCGAGAGATCGACCCGGCAAGTGGCGGAGCCGCCACCGATCCCACCAGCTCGGCGGCGGCTCCGCGACCATTTGTACACTTTCGAAAGATGGTAGTATGGCAGAGATTGTCGAGGTGTCCGTCACCCTGCGCATTGCGGTCGCCGGCGCCCCCGACGGGCCGGCCCTTGCCTTGCGGGCGGCGGAACAGTTCAGCCATGTCAGCCACGCCCAGATCGCCGCGTTCAACGAGGTAAGCCGGGTCCATTCGGCAGACCATGGCACCGTCGAAGCGGTCACCAGCATCGTCGTTGGCACAGGTCGCGGCTCGTAACGTCGGTCCGGCCCCACTGGAGCAGGCCGGAAAGAGGGAAGACTCAAATCATGCGTTTGTCGGAGCTGCCGTTGCGGTGGCGCATCGGATTCCTCGCCTCGCTGTCGATCATCGCCGCCGGATTGGTGGCGGCGGTCGGCGGCCATTTCGTCAACCGTGCGCTGGTCGAGCAGCGGATGAACAGCGTCCGCTTCATCGCCGAGAGCGGCGGCAGCATTGCCGCCCGCTTCCATAAGCTGGCGCAGGACGGCGTGATGAGCGAGGAGGACGCCAAGGAGCGCGCCAGGACGGCGATCGGCGCCATGCGCTACGCCGACGGAGAGTATCTGTGGATCTGGACCTCGCAGATCATCAACGTCATGCATGCCAATCCGGCGCTGATCGGCAAGAGCGGTGCCGAAATCCGCGACCGCAACGGCGTCTACGTCATCCGCGAGGCGGTACGCGGTGCCCTGACGCCGGTTCCGGAATTCGTCACCTACGAATGGCCGCGGCCCAGCGATCCCAAGGGGCCGACCTACGAGAAGCTGGCCTATTCGGTCCATTTCAAGCCGTGGGACTGGGTGATCGGCACCGGTGTCTACACCGACGACCTGCGCTCCGCCTTTCTCGGCATGATGACCGTGTTCGGGCTGGTGGTCGCCGGGCTGTCGGCGCTGGCCCTGCTGCTGGGCTGGGCGGTCGCCCGCAGTGTGACGCGCCCGCTGTCGCGCGTGCATGGCGTCATGCTGCGCCTCGCGGACCATGATCTGGATGCCGAGGTGCCGGAACGCGACCGGCGGGACGAGATCGGCGGCATGGCGCGCACGCTGGAGGTCTTCAAGGAGAACATCCTGCGCAACCGCCAGATGGAGCAGGAACGCCGCAGCGCCGCTGCCCAGGCGGCGACGGAAAAGCGGGAAGCGGTGTTCGATCTGGCGAGCCGGTTCGAGAGCCGTGTCGGCCGCATCGTCGACCAGCTCGGTCAATCCGCCAAGGGCTTTCAGGAAATGGCATCGCACCTGTCCAGAGCGGTCCAGAAGGCCGAGCAGGAGTGCACGTCGGTCGCATCGGCCTCCGAACAGGCGTCAGTCAATGTCCAGGCCGTCGCCTCCGCCGCCGAGGAGATGTCGACGGCGATCCGCGATCTATCGGGACGGGTGGCGCAGGCCGCCCAGCGGTCGAAGATGACCGCCGAACGGGCTGAGCAGGCCCGCAGTCATCTGGATGCGTTGTCGACCGCCATCGAGCAGGTGGATCAGGTCGTCGCATCCATCAATGCGGTCGCCTCGCAGACCAATCTGCTGGCCCTGAACGCCACCATTGAGGCAGCGCGCGCCGGAGAGGCCGGCAAGGGCTTTGCCGTCGTCGCGAGCGAAGTCAAGAATCTGGCCAGTCAGACCCATGCGATGACCGAGCAGATCGGGCAGCAGATCAGCACCGTGAAAGCCGCGTCCGACCGGACCGTGGAAGGGATGCGCATGATCATCGGCCAAATCGAGGACATCGACCAATCGGCCGCCGAGATGGCCGCCTCAGTCGGGCAACAAAGTGCGGCAACCGACGAAATCAGCCGTAATGCTCAGCAGGCGGCAATCGGCACCAATGACGTTTCACGCAGCGTGGTCGACATCCGAAAGGCTGAGCAGGAGAGCGGAGTAGCCGCCAAGCAGGTCATGCAGTCCGCCGACGCCCTGGCCGCCGACGCCGATTTGCTGAAACATGAACTCGAGGCATTCCTGGCGGAGATCCGCGCAGCCTGACGCGGATCAACTCGCGACCTGAAACCTATCCGGAACTGAAGCCGCGTTCGGTAAAAGCCAAATCCTGCCCCACGCAACCAAATCAGCAAACGCCTCGGTTCGAAAGAACCGGGGCGCTCGTGCGTTTGGGCCTTGCGCACCTGAGCAGCGTCCTCGCAGACCGCCGGGACGACGCGGTCGATCATGATCCGTACCATCTCCATCGTCGCCGCGCTGTCCTCGCTGCCAGCGAGAGCAGGTGCTTTACGTTCCGACGGAAGGCGTCTGGTGATATGAGACTGATCCAGCGGAGCTGGAGACCGACGGTCATGGACAAGCAGGACAGCATGTCAGATCTGGATGCGACGATATTGTCGGAAGACCTACGGCGTACCATCGGCATTTTCGTGCGTGCAGTACGCAGTGACGCCAACACGCCAAAAACGGCGCAGTCCGAGACCCTTGGCCACCTGGAGCGTGGTGGCGCCATGAACATTGCAACGCTGGCGCAACTGAGAAAAGTGAAGCACCAGACGATGCGCCTGATCCTCGCACAGTTGGAAGAGGCGGGACTCGTTCAGCGCGGTGCCAACCCTGCCGACCGCCGCAGCCAGCTTTTCGCCCTGTCGAACGCCGGGCGCGAGGAGTTGGCACGGGAGCGCAGCGCCCGCGCCTCGCGAATCGAAAAGATGATCCGCACGGAGCTTTCGCACGAGGAACGCGATCTTCTCCGCGCGTCGATCCGTCTACTGGCGCGGATGAGCGCTGCGCTTGATAGCTGATGCGTGCTCGCGGTGTCAGCTGGCCCTGAGTTGCGCGAGAACGCTCGGCAGAGTGTTGATACCCCAATGCTCGGCATAGCGGCCGCCGGCGATGCGGACGATGTCGATGACGTCGATCTGGATTGGCTGTCCGGTCGCTTCAATCCCCATGAGTGGACCGCTGTGGATGCCGGCGATCGTTTTGCGCGTCGTCACCTTGTCGCCGTCGGCGACTTGGTCGTGGATCGTCACCGACAGCTCCGAAAGCGCCGGCCGCAGGACGTATTGAAAGGTGTTCCATAGGCTTTCCGGGCCGTTCGGCGCACCCGGCGGGGCGGACCGATTTACAAAGCCGGGATCCATGAGGGCTTCAAACGCCTCGCGATTCCCCGCGACGATCACCTCGGTGTTGAAGCGGCGCACCACATCCTTGTTGGCTTGCGTCACATCACTCTCCTTCTGCTACCCCGGCACGCTTGACGATGGCCAAGCCTGAAAATTTATACAGTGTCCCTGTATAATATTGGGCGGTCAAGGAGCATGTGGTTGACGTCCTAGCCGGGACGCTCCCGCGCCCCTGTCACCGCGACCAACTGCAGCACGATATGGATGGGTGCCTTAGAACTGGCCTCGCGTGGTTTTCCTGGGCGAAACACGCCTCGATCCTTCGCGCAGAGTTTGGAATGATTCTACCTCCAGGCGATTGACACTCAAGTGAAGGAAAACCATTCAATTGGCTGGGGCAACACCAGGGGCCGATCAGTTTTTCAACTTGTAGCCCGTGCGAAAAATCCACCACACGACGGCAAGGCAGATCATCAGCAGCAGGCCGGTTATGGCGAGGCTCAAAGCGACGGGCACGTCGGCGGCGCCGTAGAAGCTCCAGCGGAAGCCACTGACCAGATAGACGACCGGGTTGAACAAGGTGATCTTCTGCCAGAAAGGCGGCAGCATGCTGATCGAATAGAAGCTCCCGCCCAGGAAGGCGAGCGGCGTGACGATCAGCATCGGCACGATCTGCAGCTTTTCCCAGCCGTCAGCCCAAATCCCCAGAATGAAGCCGAGCAGGCTGAAGGTCACCGACGTCAGCATGAGGAAGGCGATCATCCAGAAAGGATGTGCAATGGAAAAATCCACGAACAGCCGCGCCGTCAGCAGGATCAGCGTTCCAAGAATTACGGACTTGGTCGCCGCAGCCCCGACATAGCCGATCACCGTTTCGAAGGCGGAGACGGGAGCCGACAGCAGCTCGTAGATTGTGCCGGAATAGCGCGGCATGTAGATGCCAAAGGACGCGTTCGACACGCTTTCCGTCAGCACCGACATCATGACGAGACCAGGGACGAGAAACGCGCCGTAGCTGACGCCCTCGACCGACGCGAAGCGTCCGCCGATCGCCGCCCCGAAGACAATGAAGTACAGTGATGTTGAGATCACCGGTCCGGCGATGCTCTGAAACAGCGTTCGCCAGGTGCGCGCCAGCTCGAAGATGTAGATGGCTTTGATCGCATGAAGGTTCATGCCCGTTCCCTCACCAAGCTGACGAAGATCTCCTCCAAGGAACTCTCCTCGGTGCGCAGGTTCGTGTAATTGATGCCGTGATCGCCCAGCTTGCGGAGCAGCCCTGCGATGCCGGTGCGCTCGTTCTGGGTGTCGAACCGATAGACCAGTTCCCGCCCACCCTCCGACAAGGTCAGGGGAAAGTCCGCGAGTTCGGCCGGTATGGCATCCAGCGGATTCTGCAGTTGCAGGGTCAGCAACCTCTTGCCCAGCTTCTCCATCAGCGCGGCCTTCTGCTCCACCAGGACGATCCTGCCGCCTGAGATCACGCCGATGCTGTCGGCCATCTCCTCGGCCTCCTCGATGTAATGGGTGGTCAGGATGATGGTGACGCCGCTTTCACGCAGGCGCCCGATCATCTCCCACATGCCGCGGCGAAGCTCCACATCGACGCCGGCGGTCGGCTCGTCGAGGAACAGAATGCGTGGCTCGTGCGACAGCGCCTTGGCGATCAGCACGCGTCGTTTCATGCCGCCGGACAGCGCCATGACCTTGGTGTCCCTCTTGTCCCACAAGGACAGGTCCTTCAGGATTCTCTCGATCACCACAGGGTTGGGAGGCTTGCCGAACAGTCCCCGGCTGAAGCTGACGGTTGCCCAGACGCTTTCGAACGCCTCAGTCGTCAGTTCCTGTGGGACGAGGCCGATCAGGGACCGTGCAGCGCGCCAGTCGCGCAGGATGTCGTGGCCGTCCACCGTCACGCTGCCGGCCGTAGCCCGGACGATGCCGCAGACGATGCTGATCAGGGTCGTTTTGCCGGCACCGTTCGGCCCCAGCAACGCGAGGATCTCGCCACGGCGGATGTCGAGATCGACGCCCTTCAGGGCTTGGAAGCCGGATGCGTAGGTCTTCTTCAACCCACGGATCTCAATGATAGGCTGCATGTCTTCCCTCGGCTTAGGGCTATTTCCCGGGCACGGACGCAATCAGGGCCAGCCACCATAGCGCTCAGCGGTGTTTGGCGGAATTCTAACCTGAGTGGTGGTAACCGACGTCGGTGCATGAACCGCCCCGGGTTTGTCGGAGGCCATTCGGCTTGAGTCACGCGGCCATGGCGACGTCGTCAGCTTGAGCATAGTAGCGCGCTTCGGCCTCGGCGGGAGGAATATTGCCGATGGGTTCGAGCAGGCGCCGGTGATTGAACCAGTCCACCCATTCCAGTGTGGCGAATTCGACGGCTTCGAGGGTGCGCCATGGTCCGCGGCGGCGGATCACCTCGGTCTTGTAGAGGCCGTTGATCGTCTCGGCCAAGGCGTTGTCGTAGGAATCGCCGACGCTACCGACGGAGGGCTCGACACCGGCGTCGGTCAGGCGCTCGGGATACTTGATGGCAACCTATTGCGAGCCGCGGTCGGAGTGATGGATGAGGCCGCTGCCCTTTGCCGGTCGGCGGTCGTGGAGCGCTTGCTCCAAGGCGTCCAGCACAAAATCAGCGTGGGCTGTTCTGGACACCCGCCAGCCGACGATGCGGCGGGCGAAGGCGTCGATGACGAAGGCCACGTAGACGAAGCCCTGCCATGTCGATACGTAGGTGAAATCGGCCAACCACAAGGCGTTTGGGCGTGGCGCCTGGAACTGGCGGTTCACCCGGTCGGCCAGCTCTCGCGGTTCCGTTCCGGAACCGCTGCCGCCGCAAGGGGGGCATGACGCCGCCCGGTCGCTGATCGTGGTGCGGACCGTCTTGCCCCGTGTTGCCCCCTTCAGGCCCATCTGCTTCATCAGTCGGGCCACTGTGCAGCGCGCCACGTCGAGGCCTTCCCGCCGCAACTGCCGCCAGACCTTCCGTACCCCATAGACCTGGAAGTTCGCGTCCCAGACCCGCCGGATAGCCCCACTCAGCGCCGCGTCGCTTCGCGAGCGGGCCGGCACCTTGGACGGATCGGCCCGACGGGCGGCATTGGCATGGTAGGTGGACGGGGCGATCGGCAGCACTCGGCAGATCGGCTCGCCCCCGTGGACGGCGCGGTGTGCGTCGATGAAGGCGATCATTTCCGAAACGGGCGGTCGAGCTCCGCCTGGGCGAAATACGCCGACGCCTTGCGTAGGATCTCGTTCGCTTGGCGCAGTTCCCGGACCTCGCGTT
This sequence comes from Azospirillum oryzae, assembly GCF_008364795.1. Classification (GTDB taxonomy): domain Bacteria; phylum Pseudomonadota; class Alphaproteobacteria; order Azospirillales; family Azospirillaceae; genus Azospirillum; species Azospirillum oryzae. Next base: position 254,782 of record NZ_VTTM01000006.1, read on the forward strand.
CCAGCGCCTTGATCCGCTCCTGCTCGTCCGTCGTTTGCCCCGACCGCTTGCCCTGGTCACGTTCGGCCTGCCGGACCCAGCCCCGCAACGTCTCCGCCGTGCAGCCGATCTTCCCCGCGATCGAGCTGATCGTCGCCCACTGCGAGGCATGCTCGCCTTCGTGCTCGAACACCATTCGAATCGCGCGCTCGCGCACTTCAGGGGCGTATTTGGGTGATGCCTGTTTCGTCATGATGACCCCATCCTCTCAGGAAACGGGGCCTCCGACAAACCAGGGGCGGTTCATTTTCTTGCTCCTGTCAATGCGTCCCCGGATTGGCCCGCGCCCCCGTCACCGCTTTCGCCACGTCGGTCCAGGCCGCCTTGTCCGGTGCGAAGCGGCCACGCAGGTAGGCCAGCAGATCGGCGACCTGCCTGTCGGACAGGCTGTCGCGGAAGGCCGGCATATAGCCGAGGTCGCGGGTCGCCGGGTTCTGGATGCCGTGCAGGATGACGCGGGCGAGATTGTCGGGGCTGTCGCTGTGGACGTTGCTGTTCACCGCCATGGAGGGGCTGACGCCGAACAGCGTCGGCCCTTCGCCGTCGCCGTGGCAGGCCTTGCAGGCGCCGTTGAAGATGCGCTCTCCATTGGCCGAATTGGCGGGTGCCGGGATGACGGCCGATGTCTCCTTGGATTCGCCGCCCAGCGAGGCGAGATAAACCGCCATCGCCCGCACATCGGTTTCCGGCACGGTGGACAGCTCATGCACCACCGGGGCCATCGGGCCGGCGGCGACGCCGTGGCGCTGGGAGAAGCCGGTGCGCAGGTAGGTGAACAGGTCGTCCTCCGTCCAGGGCTTCGGCGCCTTGGACAGGCTGGTCAGGGCCGGTGCCTCCCAGCCATCGACGGTGCCGCCGGCGAGGAAAGCCTCGCCCATCTTCTCCGCGCCCAACGCATTGCGCGGGCTGTGGCAGGCGGCGCAGTGGCCGAGGCCGTTGACCAGATAGTTGCCGCGATTCCACTCCGCAGACTTCTGCGGGTCCGGCTTGAAGGTCTCGCGGTTGAGGAACAGCGTGTTCCACCCCGCCATCATCGGGCGCAGGTTGAAGGGGAAGCGCATGGTGTTGGCCGGCGTCTCGCTGCGTACCGGCTGCTGCGTCATCATGTAGGCGTAGAGCGCCTGCATGTCGTCGTCGGTCATGTTGCGGAAGGCGGTGTAGGGGAAGGCCGGATAGAGATGCCGGCCGTCGCGGCTGATCCCCTCGCGCATCGCCCGGTCGAAGGCGGCCAAGGACCAGCGTCCGATCCCGCTGTCCGGGTCCGGCGTGATGTTGGTGCTGTAAACGGTGCCGAACGGCGTCTCGAACGGCCGGCCGCCGGCATTGGTCGCACCGTTCTCCACCGTGTGGCAGACCGCGCAGTCGCCGAGCGCCGCCAACTGCCGCCCGCGTTCGATGGTGGCCGAGGACCACAGCCCGGCCGACGGCGGCGACACCGGGGCAATCTCGGCGCGGAAGGGCAGGGCGCTGCTCGCCATGCCGATCATCACCCCGCATAAGCCGGTCAGCGAGGCGCCGAGCCATGCCTTCCACCCCCGCTTGCGCGGCTTCACCGCTTCCGGCGGGGATGGCGGGACCGGTTCGGACGGGCCGTTCAGTGCCTCGCGCACCCGCTCCGCGGTGATCGGCAGTTCGCGGAAGCGGATGCCGGTGGCGTCGAAGATGGCGTTGGCAATGGCCGCCGCGCTGGGGACGGACGCGGATTCGCCCGATCCCAGCGGTGGCTCGTTCTCCCGCGGCATCATCAGCACGTCGATGTCCGGCACCTCGGGGAAGGTCATGATCGGGTAGCCGCCCCATTCCTTGGCGGCGACCACCGAGTCCTCGAACTCCACCTGTTCCTTCAGCACGCGGCTGGTCGATTGGATGACGTTGCCGTGGATCTGGTGGCGCACGCCGTCGGGGTTGATCATCTGCCCGGCGTCATGGCCGACGACCACGCGGGTCACCGCGATCTCTCCGGTCCTGCGGTCCACCGCCACGTCGGCCACCCACGCCGCCCAGGCGGCGCCGAAGCCGGGAAACTTGCTATGGATGTAGCGGGCATAGGCGAAGCCGCGGCCGCGCAGGATGCCGCCCTCAGGCGGGGTCTGCTGCGGCGCCGTGCGCGGCTGCCAGCCGGCGCGGCTGGCGACGGCGCGGATCAGGTCGGCGGCGCGTTCGTCCTCGCGCAGGTGACGCAGGCGGAATTCCACCGGATCGACCCCGGCGGCGAAGGCCAGCTCGTCGATGTAGCTGTCATGGGCGAAGCTGTTGGGCATCGCCGACACCCCCCGCATCCAGGAGGCGCGGACGATGGGGGCCATGTCGTTGATGACCACCCGCATGTTCTCATAGTCGTAGGGCGGGATGGAGGTGCGGTCGCCCATCTCGAACACGGCGGCCACCGGATCGACCCGCCCGGTCAGCAGCAGCGCCAGCGTCGGCGCGCCGTTCGACGGATAGCTGGTGGCGAAGTCGTAGGCGACAATGCCGCCGTCGGCGCTGATTCCGCCATCGACCTCCATCAGTTGGGCGGTGCCCTTCGGCTCCCACAGATGCTCCTGCTCGCGGGTCAGCTGGACGCGCACCGGACGGCCGACCGCCTGCGACAGCAGAAGCGCATCCGCCGCCACATCGTCGGCGCAGTTGCGGCCATAGCAGCCGGCCGCCTCCATCCGCACCACATCGATCCGCTCCTCCGGCCATTCCAGCAGCCAGGCGAGGTCGGCGCGCAGCAGATGCGGATTCTGGGTGCCGGACCAGACGGTCGCGCGGTCCGCCTTGCAGTCGGCCACGGCGCAGGACGGCCCGATCGAGCCGTGCATCTGGTAGGGCCAGACATAGGTGCGCGTCATCCGCTGGTCGGCGGCGGCAAGCGCGGCATCGACGTCGCCCTTGTCCAGCACCTTGCGCGGTGTGCTGGGATTCTCGCGCAGGGCCTGGGCGAGGTTCGACAGGTCGGGCAGCTTGCGGGTCCAGGGCTTCCAAGTGATCTTCAGCTCGCGCGCGGCCTTGATCGCCTGCTCCTCGCGCTCCGCCACCACACCGACGAAGTCGCGCAGCACCACCACCTTGATGACGCCGGGAATGTGGGCGATGGAGCCTTCGTCGATGCTCTCCAGGCTGTTGCCGACGAACTCGCCGCTGTCGATGCCGGCATAGGGCGGGCGGACCACCCGGCCATGAAGCATCCCCGGCAGCCGCAGGTCGTGGACGTACGAGAATTCACCGGTGGCCTTGGCCGGGATGTCGACACGAGGCGCCCCCTTGCCGACCAGCTTGTACTGCTCGCGCGCCTTCAGCGGGGCCTTGCCGCTGATGCGCAGTTCCACCCGCTCGCCCCGCACCAGTTCGCCGTAGGAGATGCGACGGTTGCCGGGTCTGCCGGTTTCTGGGGCGCTTTCCGGGGCGATCACCACACCCTCTTCGACGCGCAACTCTCCCGCCGGCACGCCGAACAGGGCGGCGGCGCGCTCCAGCAGGTAGCGGCGCGCCTCCGCCGCGGCGTTGCGCAAGGGGACCGCCGAAATCTGGATGGTGGCACTGGCGATGGTGGCGCCCTGGTTGGGCGCACGGCCGGTGTCGCCCAGCACCATGCGCAGCTGGTCCATGCGCAGGTCCAGCTCCTCCGCGACGATCTGGGTCAGCGCCGTCTGGATGCCGGTGCCGAGATCGACATGGCCGTTGAAGGCGAAGACCTGTCCGTCGTCGCGCACCGCCAGGAACAGCGCCATTTCCGGCGGCTTAGACGTCGCGGTGCCACCCTTGGCGACCGGGCCGGAGGGCGGCTGGATCTCGTCAACGATCAGCAGGACGCCGGTCGCCGCCATCAGCTCCGCACGGGTCGGCGTCGGCTGGGACTGCAATTCGGGCGTTGGGTTGATCGTCATGATGTGCTCCGGGGGAGGAGAGAAGCCGCGCAGCCCGCATGACGGCGCGCAGGATTTCGACATGGGTACCGCAGCGGCACAGGTTGCCGGACAGGGCGCGGCGCACCTCGTCCATGGTCGGGGTCGGATTGCGGTCGAGCAGCGCCTTGGCGGTCATGATCATGCCGTTCATGCAATAGCCGCACTGGGCGGCCTGCTCGTCGATGAAGGCCTGCTGGACCGGGTGCGGGGCGGCGCTGCTGCCCAGCCCTTCCAGCGTCACCACCTCACGCCCCTCCGCCCCCGCCAGCGGGATGACGCAGGACCGCGCGGCGACGCCGTCGAGGATGACGGTGCAGGCCCCGCATTCGCCGAGCCCGCAGCCGTATTTCGGCCCGTTCAGGGCCAGATCGTTGCGCAGGATGTAGAGCAGCGGCGTGTCGGCCATCGCCGTCACCGAGACGGCGCGGCCATTCACCCGCAGCGCGATGGTCTTTTCCATAAAGCGTCCGTCCGGTGCGATGAGTCCCGCATGCCCGCGACAGCCGCGGGGTGACGTGGCCTGTCGGCCATCCAGCGGGGGGTTACTCCTCCCCGTCCTGTGCGATCATCTTCTGCAGGACATGGGTGACCGCCAGCCGTTCCGCCGGGTTCAGCTGTCCCATGGTGAGCTCGCTGATCCGCTTGGCGCAGGGGACCATGTCCTCCAGCAGCTGCCGTCCTTCGTCGGTCAGGCAGTTGATGACCTTGCGCCGGTCCTGCGCGTCGGAGGTCTGGCGGATCAGCCCGCGCGCCTTCAGCCGGTCGACGATGCCGCGGATCGTCGCCTGGTCGATGGCGGTGGACTTCACCAGCTCGATCAGCGAACTCGGCCCGTTGTCGCGGATGGCGCAGAGCGTGACGAACTGCACCGAGGTCAATTGCGGGTCGCAGGCGTTGCGCTGAAAGATGGCGAGGTGCCGCTGATAGGCCCGCCGCAGCAGATGGCCGATCTGGTCGGAAAAGACGTAATCGGCTTCTCCGGGGCCAGCTTTGGGGCCGTCTTCAGGCAGCAGGTCTTGGGACATCGGGGACAACATGCGGTGGACCGGGTGTGTGGCGAACGATAGCAGCGGCGGCGGGGGCAGGGAAGGGCGGTGGGCTTCCGCCATGCCGCCCGTCATGGCAAGCGTCATGCCTTGGACGCTTCAGGCGCCACCACGTCGCCGGCCAGCACCACCGGCTCGCCGTCCAGCAGGATGTCGCAGCCGCGAAGCGGGATGTCCATGTGGCAGGGGGTCTTGCGGCTGCCGCCGACCTCGGTGTTCGGGCCGGTGGAGAACAGGAAGTTGCCGTAGAAGGCGCGGGCGTCCATGCACATGCCGTCGTTCTTGTCGTGCAGGCCCATAGCCGTCCATTGAGCCCGCGGCTGCAGGCCCCAGCCGATATGAGAGATGCCGTAGACCTCCGGATCCTTGAAATAGGCCATGTAGTCGCGCAGGTACTCCGCCTCGAACCCGCCATGGATGCGGCGGATGAAGCCTTCCTCGATCTCCAGCGTCACCTTCTCCCGCACATAGGTCTTGAAGGGCAGCAGGATGTCGCCGACGTCGAGCACCAGCGTTCCCTCTGCGCTGCCCTCGTCCGGCCAGGAGAACAGGAAGCCGCTCGGCCAATGGTCCCAGCGGCCGGGCTCGTCGGCAAAACCGTACTCCGTCGCCGTCGGATACTGGCCGAGCGTCGCGCGGAAATCGCAGCCGGCCTTGGATGTCACGGCGATGGAGCGGGCGCGCTTCAGCCGTTCCGCCGCGGCATTGACGCGGAGCTTGTCCTCTTCCGTCGGCAGAATGCGGGCCAGCACCTCCGGCGGCTCCACCGCCAGCAGGATACGGGTGCCGGTCTTCAGGATCTGTTCCTGCTCCGGCGAATGGAGAAGCATCATCGTGTCGACGATCAGGTCGGCCGCCTCCAGCGCGCGCTGGGCGGCGAGATTGCCGGTCAGGGGCGTGTCGCCGCAATAGGCGGTCATGTCCATGCCCATGGCGCGCGGGTGGTTGAAGGCCGGCAGTTCGACCCCGTAGACGTTCGCGCCCAGGCGCTGGGCCGCATCCATCGCCGCACGCACGATGCGCGGGTTGGAATAGTCGCTTTTCAACACAGCGACGCTCTGGGTCTTGTCCACCTTGGACAGGGTCAGAACCCGTTCGAACATCTGCGTCAGTTCGCGATCGCTCACCGGCATCTCATCTCTCCCAACCTTGGTGGCCCCAGCCGCCGAATGCGCGATCCGGGCCGTGTTTCCGGGTGGACATCCGCTGTCATCGCAGCGGGCTGACCAGGATATATAGAGCGTATAAGCTTAATTCGACCATGAACAGTGTGGGGGTAAGCCCTTCGCTGCCGCTGTGCCGATATGAATGTTAAATAGGCAGCCGTGATTTAAAATGAGGCTGTGCAAGGCTAAAACGCGGTCACTTCATGCCGCAGACGGCCTTGGCGGCCCCGCAATGCCTGAGTAGCGTTGTATGACGAATTGTGTTGCGTGGCAAGTTGAAACAGCGTACACACTTCATATCGAGTTCAACGCAACGGTCGACGGCCGGAGCCGGGGCGAGAAACCCCCGGACACTCCTCCCGCACCCTTGCATCCGGTCGCGAGCCCTTCGGCGGCGCCGACCGAACACCCCCACGTCAGCAAAGGGCCATATCCATGGGAAAGACTCAGAGAATCGCTATTGTCGGGGCCGGCCTGGGCGGAGCCGCCGCCGCCGGGCTCCTGCAGCAGGCCGGGTTCCAGGTGGATGTCTACGAACAGGCGCCTGAATTCTCCCGGCTGGGCGCGGGGATTCACGTCGGTCCCAACGTGATGAAGGTGTTCCGCCGCCTGGGCATCGAAAAGCCGCTGGAGGCGATGGGCTCCAAGCCGGACTTCTGGTTCAGCCGCGACGGCTTCACCGGCGATTATCTGTCGCGCATCCCGCTGGGCGACTTCGCCAAGCGCGAATACGGCGCCGCCTATGTCACGGTCCACCGCGGCGACATGCACCTGCTGCAGATGGACACGCTGGCCCCCGGCTCCGTCCACTTTGACAAGCGGCTGGAAACGATCACCGACAGCGGCGACGACGTGCATCTGACCTTCGCCGACGGGACCGAGGCGCGCGCCGACATCGTCATCGGCGCCGACGGCATCAACTCCCGCATCCGCGAGGCCCTGCTGGGTGTCGAGGCGCCGAACTACAGCGGCTGGGTCGCGCACCGCGCGCTGATCCGCGGCGATCAGCTGGCGAAATACGACCTGACCTTCGAGGACTGCATCAAGTGGTGGACCGAGGACCGTCACATGATGGTCTATTTCACCACCGGGAAGCGCGACGAGTATTACTACGTCACCGGCGTGCCGCATCCGGCCTGGGACTTCCAGGAGGCCTTCGTCGACAGCAGCCGCGAAGAGATGTTCGAGGCGTTCCAGGGCTATCACCCGACCGTCCAGGCGCTGATCGAGTGCACGGAAGAGGTCACCAAGTGGCCGCTGCGCAACCGCAACCCGCTGCCGCTGTGGAGCCGTGGCCGGCTGGTCCTGCTGGGCGACGCCTGCCATCCGATGAAGCCGCACATGGCGCAGGGCGCCGGCATGGCGATCGAGGACGCGGCAATGCTGACCCGCTGCCTGACCGAAACCGGCCTGACCGACTACCGCACCGCCTTCGCCCTGTACGAGGCCAATCGCAAGGATCGTGCGACGCGCGTGCAGGCGGTGTCCAACGCCAACACCTTCCTGCGCAACCAGGAGGATCCCGCCTGGGTCTTCGGCTACGACGTGTATGAGCAGCCGCTGCGCGAAGGCATCGCGGCATGACCGCCTCGACCTTCCTCTACGGCGCCAACGTCCGGGCCAACGGCATCCGCCAGCATTACCTGCGCTACGGCGGGGAGCGGCATGCCGGACGCCCGGCCATCGTGCTGATCCCCGGCATCACCAGCCCGGCCGTCACCTGGGGCTTCGTAGCCGAGCGGTTCGGGCAGCAGTTCGACACCTATGTGCTGGACGTGCGCGGGCGCGGGCTGTCGGAAAGCGGGCCGCATCTGGATTACGGCATCGACGCCTGCGCCGACGACGTGAACGCCTTCGTCGCGGCGCTGGGCCTGACCGACTACGTCCTGGTCGGCCATTCCATGGGCGCCCGCTTCGCCATCCGCGCCTCGGTGCGCGGCCATGCCAAGGGCCTGCGCCAACTGGTGCTGATCGATCCGCCGGTCTCCGGCCCCGGCCGCCGGCCCTATCCCAGCGGCCTGCCCTGGTACGTGGATTCGATCCGCCAATCCTTGAAGGGCATGGATGCCGACGCCATGCGCGCCTTCTGCCCGACCTGGACGGAGGAGCAGCTGCGGCTGCGCGCGGAATGGCTGCACACCTGCTACGAGCCGGCCATCGTCCGGACCTATGAGGGCTTCCACCAGGACGACATCCACGCCGACCTGCCGAAGCTGCCGGTCCCGGCGCTGCTGATCGTCGCCGGCCGCGGCGGCGTCATCCAGCCGGAGGACGAGGAGGAGATCGCCCGCCTCCAGCCGGCTATCCGCATCGCCCGCGTCCCCAACGCCGGGCACATGATCCCCTGGGACGACCTCGACGGCTTCTTCGCCGCCTTCGGCGACAGCCTCGGCCACCCGCTCGCCTGACACACAGGAACCATCCCCATGTCTTCGCTGTACCGCATCGGCCAGATCGTCCCCAGCTCCAACGTCACCATGGAAACGGAAATCCCGGCCATGCTGACCGCGCGTCAGGCGATCCGCCCGGAACGCTTCACCTTCCACTCCGCCCGCATGCGGATGAAGACGGTCAAGAAGGACGAGTTGGCGGCGATGGACGCCGAGTCCGACCGCTGCGCCGTCGAGCTGTCGGACGCCCGCGTCGATGTGCTGGGCTATGCCTGCCTCGTCGCCATCATGTCGATGGGTCTCGGCTACCACCGCGATTCCGAGGCGCGCCTCGCCCGCAAGACGCTGGAGAACGACGCGCCGGCACCGGTGGTCACCAGCGCCGGCGCCTTGGTCGACGGGCTGAAGGTGATGGGCGCCAAGCGCATCGCCATCGTCGCCCCCTACATGCGCCCGCTGACCGAGCTGGTGGTTGATTACATCCGCGCCGAAGGCTTCGAGGTGCAGGACTGGCGCGCGCTGGAGATCCCCGACAATCTCGACGTCGCCCGCCACGACCCCAACAACCTGCCGGACATCGTGCGCAGCATGAACCTGGAGGGCGTGGACGTGGTCGTCCTGTCCGCCTGCGTGCAGATGCCGTCACTGCCGGTGGTGCCGCGGGTGGAGGCGGAGACCGGAAAGCCGGTGCTGACAGCCGCCATCGCCACGACCTACGCCATGCTGAAGGCGCTGAAGCTGGAGCCGGTCGTGCCCGGCGCCGGTGCCCTTCTGTCTGGCGCCTACTGAGGAGCGGCCACATGACCGACGGGCAGAGCGCATCCGACAATTACAAGGGCGTCTGGGGCAACCGGATCGGCTTCGGCGAGCGGCCGGCCCTGCTGGTGATCGACTTCATGCAGGGCTACACCACCGAAGGCGCGCCGCTCTACGCCCCCGGCGTGGTGAGCGCGGTGGCGGAGACGGTGGACCTGCTGGAGGCCGCCCGCCGCCATGGCATCCCGGTCGTCCACACCAACATCCGCTACCATCCCGGCCATTTCGCCGATGGCGGCATGTGGGTGCGCAAGGCCCCGGTGATGAAGGACATGGTGGAGGGCAACCCGCTCGCCGCCTTCTGTCCGGAGGTCGTTCCGCTTCCCGACGAGGTGGTGATCTCCAAGCAGTATGCCAGCGCCTTCTTCGGCACCAGCCTCGCCCCGATGCTGCATGCCATGGGCGTCGATACGGTGGTGCTGACCGGCTGCTCGACCAGCGGCTGCATCCGCGCCAGCGCCGTCGATGCGGTCCAGCACGGCTTCCGCACCATCGTGGTGCGCGAATGCGTCGGCGACCGCCACGATGGTCCGCACGAGGCCAACCTGTTCGACATCGACAGCAAATACGGCGATGTGGTGAAGAAGCAGGAGGCGCTTGCGCAGTTCGTAAAGAAGGCCGGTTAAAAAACGCTTTCCGGTATCAGGACCAATAAAAAGAAAACTGGGGCCAACACCCGGCGCCGCACCCGAGACAGGCGGCGCCGGCATGAAAAAACAGGACGGGTTCACAACGCGATCAGCGTAAGGAGACAGAAGACATGTCCTATGCCCAGACGACAACAGCGAATGCCGCACCCAATGCAGCTTTGGGCGCGGCACAGTCCGTCGATGCGGACCAGCTTTATAAGAAGATCACCTGGCGCCTCATTCCCTTCCTCTGCTTCTGCTATCTGGCGGCCTATCTCGACCGCATCAACATCGGCTTCGCCAAGCTGCAGATGATGGGAGACCTGCAGTTCAGCGAGGCGGCCTACGGCCTGGGCGCCGGCCTGTTCTTCGTCGGCTACATCCTGTTCGAGGTGCCGAGCAACCTCGTGCTGACCAAGGTCGGCGCGCGGCTGTGGATCGCCCGCATCATGATCACCTGGGGCCTGTTGTCGGCCGCCACCATGCTGGTCTCCACCCCGACGCAGTTCTACATCGTCCGTTTCCTGCTGGGCGCCGCCGAAGCCGGCTTCCTGCCGGGCGTGCTCTATTACCTGACGCTGTGGTTCCCGACCTACCGCCGCGGCCGCATCATGGCGCTGTTCGTCATCGGCCTGCCGCTGTCCAGCGTGATCGGCGGTCCGTTGTCGGGCTGGATCATGAGCCATTTCGACCATGTCCAGGGCCTGCGCGGCTGGCAGTGGCTGTTCCTGCTGGAATCGATCCCCAGCGTGCTTCTCGGCTTCCTGACCTTCGTGGCGTTGCCCAACTCCTTCCGCGATGCCAAGTGGCTGTCGGGCGATGAGAAGGCCCGGATTGCCGCCGACCTGCACGGCGACGATTCGGAAGCCAAGCATGCCGGCCACAGCTTCAAGGAAGGGTTGCTGAACCTGAAGGTCTGGATGCTGGGCGGCATCGATTTCGCCATCCTGCTGACCGCCTACGCCATCGGCTTCTGGCTGCCGACCTTCATCCGCAAGACCGGCGTGGTCGACCCGTTCCACATCGGTCTCTTGACGATGATCCCCAACATCCTGGCCGTGATCGGCATCCTGCTGATCGGCGCCAGTTCCGACCGGATGCGCGAGCGGCGCTGGCACATCATCGTTCCCTTCCTGGCCGCTTCGGCCGCCATGGCCGCCAGCACCTTCTTCGCCGAGAATCTCGTCGCCACCGTGGCGCTGTTCACCATCGCGTCGGTCGGCGTGCTGGGTCCGCTTCCTGCCTATTTCAGCCTGCCGGCTACCTTCCTGAAGGGCACGGCGGCGGCCACCGGCTTCGCCATGGCGATCTCGCTCGCCAGCATCGCGGGTCTGGTCAGCAACTCGCTGATCGGCATCGTCATCGACCTGACCGGCAGCAGCAGCGCGGCCCTGTGGTTCTTCTCCGGCTGTCTGGTGATCGGCGCCCTGCTGGTCTACGCCCTTCCGCCGAAAGTGGTGAACCGCTAACCAAATTGTGTAGCACGTAAACCATATGTGAAAGCTTGCATGGCACAATCATGCGACGGGCCTGGCCGGCGTCTCACCCGTGGGTGGGACGCCGGCCAGGCCGTTCCGACAAGGCCCATCAAGCAAGACGCCAGAAGCCGAGGGACGAGAGAGACATGATTTCAGCATTGCGTGGCATCCGGGGGCGCCTGCTGCTGCTGCCCCTAATCACCGTCCTGGCGCTGGTCGGCGCCGGGGCCATGACCGCAAGGTCGCTCGGCACCGTGATGATGGAGGAGCGGCAGGCCCGCGCCCGCATCGCCGTCGAAACGGTGACATCCATCATCGAACGCCTCGAACAGCGGGCTGCCGCTGGCGAGCTTCCCCTGGCCGACGCGCAGAAGCTGGCTCTCGACGTCGCGCGCTCCGCCCGTTACGACGGGTCGGAATACACGCTGATCCTCGACCGCAAGGGCAATGTCCTGGCCCACCTGAACCCCAAGGTCGAAGGCAAGGCGATGTGGGACACCGCCGACAAAACGGGCCGGCTGTTCGTCCGCGACGAAATCGCCTCCGCCGAAGCCGGCGGCGGCTATGTCCCCTTCTTCTTTCCCAAGCCAGGTTCCAGCGAACCGGTCGAGAAGTCGGGCTATTCCAAGCTGACCAAGGGCTGGGGCTGGGTCGTCAGCTCCGGCGTCTATCTCGACACCGTCGCTGCGGCGCGGATGCAGAATCTGCTGAACATCGGCGCGGTCATCGCGGTGCTGGCGGCGGTCAGCCTTGGCCTTGCCGTCTGGATCGGCCGGCGGATCACCACGCCGATCCTGCAACTGACCCAGGCCACCAACCGCATCTCCACCGGCGATCTGTCGGTCGCGATCGACCACCAGGACCGCCGTGACGAGGTCGGCACGCTGGCCCGCGCGCTTGAGGAGTTCAAGCGCGAAGGTCTGGAGGTCCGCCGCCTTCAGGCGGATGCCGAGGCACAGAAGGACCGCACGGAGGCCGAGCGCCGCGCCGCCCTGCTCGACATGGCGGCCCAGTTCGAGGCGCGCGTGATGGGCATGGTCGCCGCCGTCGCCGCCGCCGCGCACGAGATGGAAGCCAACGCCTCCGGCATGGCCGCCGCCGCCGACCGCTCCGGCACCCAGGCCGATGCGGTGTCGCAAGCGTCCGAACAGGCCAGCAGCAACGTCAACACCGTCGCCGCGGCGACGGAGGAACTGTTCGCCTCCATTGCCGAGATCGGTCGTCAGGTGACCATGTCGACCAGCGTTGCCGGCCGGGCGGTGGACGAGGCGGCGAAGATCGACGGGATGATCCAGAGCCTGGCGTCTGCCGCCCAGGAGATCGGGCAGGTGGTGGAACTGATCAACGCCATTGCCGGCCAGACCAACCTGCTGGCGCTCAACGCCACCATCGAGGCGGCGCGCGCCGGCGAACACGGCAAGGGCTTCGCCGTCGTCGCGTCGGAGGTGAAGGCGCTTGCCAACCAGACCGCCCGCGCCACCGACGACATCCAGGCCAAGGTGCTGGAAATCCAACAATTCACCGGCAGCACGGTGACGGCGGTGCAGGGCATCGGAGCCACCATCACCTCGGTCAGCGACATCGCCACCGCCATCGCTTCGGCGGTGGAGCAGCAGAGCGCCGCCACCAAGGACATCGGCGCCAACATTCAGCAGGCCGCCCGCCACACCGCGGAGGTCAACAGCAACATCGCCGGCGTCGCCCAGACGGTCGGCCAGACCGGCAGCGCCGCGTCCGGCGTGCTGTCCGCCTCCAGCGGCCTCGTCCGCGAGACGGTCAGGCTGCGCAGCGAGGTGGAGGACTTCCTGTCGACGGTCCGCGCCGCCTGAGAATGTGGTGCACCGTCATGGTGGACTTTGTTGCGCAAATCGGCGTGACGGGGGAGTCCACCTCGGGGCAGTGATGATCAGGCGACGTTGCGGGTGGTCGGCATGCCCAAGCTGGTCATGATGTTCATGACCTTGCAAGCAACAGCAGCCTCGGCCTTTTGCGTGGGCAGACTCCGGGGGCGGAGGCTACGGCCGATCAGTTGCTTGGAGCGCATCATCGCCACCTCGCCCAAGGAGCGGCGGCCGTAGCGGACGTCCCGCTGCCAGCCGCGCCGTCCAGATCGACACTGCACCGGGAGAAGGTCGTGTGGTCCGGAACCGGCAGCGTCAGGCCAAGCAGACGCGTCAGCGAACCCAACAACCCCTCAGTCAGGCGCCACGGCCGCCCAAAGGCCAGGCGCAGAATCATCCCAGCCTCGATGGCCACGTCCGAGTAGCGCGCTGGACGGCCGCGTCGCCCCGTCTCGGGCGGTGTCCACGCGGCAATCGTCTCCGGCGTCACCCAGATCGTCAGGTCACCGCGCCGGCGCAGCGCCGCATCGTAGGCCGCCCAATTCTCCACCCGCTAGCGGGCACGTGGGATCTTATGGCGGCAGCTCTCGTTCATTTTGTATGGCATCGCAGGCTCGGCTTCAGCGGGGCCGCTTTCTACCTTGCCATCCTGCCGCAGCCAACCTCCCGCCCATTTGTGCGCCAAGGTCGACTGGTGCTGGTCAGGCAGCGGCCGGGATCGGCCAACGGGGTGTTGTTCCTGACGCTCGAAGATGAAACCGGCGTCGCGAACATCATCGTTTGGAAGAAGCTCTTCGAGCAGCGGCGGCGTATTATCCTCGGAGCCAGCATGCATTCCTTTGCGTATCCGTCGGCCAGCGCGTGAGGAATATTCGCTGCGATCAGCAGAGCCGATAACATAAAGAGCCGCATTGCCACCATCACCTCCAACGTGGAAATAAAACACACATAAGAACTATTATGGAAAAATTTATCGCTTATGCGATATCGCATAAGACGACCTACCGTAGCCAGCATCATCGCTACCGCGACAGGAGCCGTTCCTCGGAATCGATGGGACAAAATGTCGCAGCTTCCGCTGTCCCGGAGGAAGATGGCCGCGTCCGCCCGGCGTAGCCTCGTCCTTGTCATGGAAGGGAGGTTGACGTGACAGTCTCTTCGAATGAACCAACGCCCATAAATCAAAGGGACCTTCGAAACGCCTTCGGGATGTTCCTGACCGGAGTCACGGTTGTCACCGTGCTTGATGAAGAGGGAAATCCCCGTGGGATCACGGCAAATTCCTTCACGTCCGTTTCACTAGATCCTCCACTGGTCCTAGTCTGTATCGGCAACCGGTCGTTCAGTTTTCCGATCTTCTGCAGCGCACCTTCATTCGCCGTGAACCTGCTGCACGAGGGACAGGCCGATGTCTCCGGCCTTTTCGCCTCCCGTTCGCCCGAGAAATTCCGCTCAACCGGGTTTGGCCCGAAATACACCGGCGCACCGGTCCTGACCGATTGCCTCGCTTGGTTCGACTGCACGGTGCATGACCGCGTCTTCGCCGGCGACCACCTCATTCTCATCGGCCGTGTGCAGGGCTTTGGTCCGAGTGAACCGGCAAGCCGGACAGCTCCGCTCGGATTCTGCCGGGGCAGGTATACGACGGTGCGCGACGCCCCGGACGGCGGTGCAGAGGCACCGCACGGCATTCAGGTCGGCTACCTCATCGAAGCGGACGACGGTATCCTGTTGCAGTCCGACGGAGCGGGCGGTTGGCGCCTGCCGGGTGGCCGCAGCCGCAAGGCCGAATGGACGCTGCCACTGGCAGACGGGGGTACGCTGCCGCTGCGGCCGGATGACAGCTTCCTCTATTCGGTCTTCGACATCGCCGGACAGGACGCCGGCTGTCTGGTCTATCGCGCCCGCCTCTCGGCCGACGCCGCAACCACGACCCTGCCGCCGGGCTTCCGCTTTTTCGCGCTCGACGCCCTGCCCTTCGAGGCGATGCCGATGCGCGAGACCCGAGCGATGCTGCGCCGCTATATCCGGGAACGGCAAGCGGACCGTTTCGGCATCTACATCGACTCAAGCGATGGCGGGCGGCTGGCGATGGTCGACGGCAGCACCTCTTCCTGGCCCGGCGCTTTCGCCGAAAACGGCTGATCGCCCGCCGCTCCTTCACAAGAATACGAGATCGCGATGCACACCACCTGCAGATCGCTCGAAGGCACCCGCCGCAGCCTCTATATCGGCGGACGGTTCGTGGAACCGAAAAGCGGCCGCTACATGCCGAGCTACGATCCCACCACCGCCGAGCCCTGGTATGAATTGGCCGATGCCGGTGCGGAGGATGTCGACGCCGCCGTCGCCGCGGCCCGGGCCGCGTTCACCGATCCGGCATGGCGGCGCATGACCCAAAGCGACCGCGGCAAGCTCGTACGCCGCCTGGCCGATCTGATCCTCGCCAACGCCGAGGAGCTGGCGCTGATGGAAACCCGCGACAACGGCAAGCTGATCAAGGAGATGCGCGCCCAGATGCGCGCCATCCCCGACAGCTACCTCTACTTCGCCGGGATGGCCGACAAGCTGCAGGGCGACACCATCCCGGTGAACAAGCTCGACATGCTGAACTTCAACCTGCGTGAACCGCTGGGTGTCGTCGGCATGATCACGCCGTGGAACTCGCCGCTGATGCTGCTGACCGGCACGCTGGCGCCTTGTCTGGCCATCGGCAACACGGTGGTGATCAAACCGTCGGAGCACGCCACCGCCTCCACCCTGGCGCTCGCCGAGCTGGTCACTGAAGCCGGCTTCCCGGACGGCGTTGTGAATGTGGTGACCGGCGGTGGCGGAACCGCCGGGGAGGCGCTGACCCGCCACCCCGGAATCGCCAAGATCGTCTTCACCGGCAGCACCCAGACGGGCAGCCGCATCGCCGCCAACGCCGCCGCCAACCTCGTGCCTTGCCAGATGGAGTTGGGCGGCAAGTCGCCTCATGTGGTGTTCGGCGACGCGGATATCGAGCGGGCGGTGAACGGTGTGGTCGCCGGCGTCTTCGCCGCCGCCGGACAGACCTGCGTCGCCGGGTCGCGCTGCTTCGTCGAGGCCTCCATCTACGACCGCTTCGTCGAAGCCCTGGTCACCCGTACCGGACGCATCACCGTCAACCACCCGATGGAGGAGAACACCGATATCGGTCCGCTCGCCCTGTCGGCCCAGCTCGCCAAGGTCGAGGGCTATGTCGCCTCGGGCCTGCGTGACGGTGCCCGGCTGGCGGCCGGCGGCCGGCGGCCCCAGGCGGCCGGTCTGGAAAAGGGCTGGTACTACGAGCCGACGGTACTGGCCGACGCGCGCAACGACATGGGCTTCATGCGCGACGAGATCTTCGGGCCGGTCGTCGGCGTGGTGCCCTTCGCCTCGGAAGACGAGATGATCGCCATGGCGAACGACACCCGCTACGGCCTCGCGTCCGGCATCTGGACCAGCGACATCGACCGCGCCATGCGCTTTGCTACCCGGATCGATGCCGGCACGGTCTGGATCAACACCTACCGCGCCGCCGCCTACATGTCGTCGAACGGCGGCTTCAAGCAGAGCGGCTACGGCCGGCGTGGCGGCTTCGACGTAATGCGCGAGTTCTCGCGGTCGAAGAACGTCGTCATCGATTATTCCGGCGCCATGCAGGACCCCTTCGTCATCCGGCTGCGCTGATCCGCCCCGACCGGGCTTCTTCTCCCCCGAACAAAGGACCAGGACATGAAGTTCGCCGTCGCGCTCGCCATGGAGCGCTTTTCACCGGACACGCCGATGAGCGACGTGACCAGCACCATGCTGGAACTGGTGAGAATGGCCGACCAGGGCGGTTTCGAGACCCTGTGGACCGCCGAGCATCACACGATCGAGTGCACGATCTCCCCCAACCCCTTCACCATCCTGACCTGGCTCGCCCAGCACACCGAGCGCATCCGGCTCGGCACCGCCACGGTCGTCGCCCCCTACTGGAGCCCGATCCGTCTGGCCGGCGAGGCGGCGCTGTGCGACCATCTGACCGGCGGCCGGCTGGAGTTCGGCATCGCCCGCGGCGCCTACCAGTACGAGTTCGACCGCATGGCCGGCGGCATGCCCCAGCAGGAGGGCGTCGCCTACATGAAGGAGCTGGTGCCGGCGGTGCAGAAGCTGTGGGCCGGCGACTACGCCCATGACGGCCATTACTGGAAATTCCCTCTCGCCACCTCGGTGCCCAAGCCGCTGCAGACACCGCACCCGCGCATCTGGGTGGCGGCCCGCGATCCCGGCACCTTCGATTGGGCCGTCGGCATCGGCGCCAGCATCCTGTCGACGCCGCTGGCCGCCCCGGCCGCCGAGATCGCCGTGCTGGGCGAGAAGTTCCGCAAGGCGGTGGCCGACCATCCGGAGGTTCCGCGCCCGCGCTTCATGATGCAGCGCCGCACCTGCTGCTATGAGCGGCCGGAGGAGGCCGAACAGGCGGTGCAACACAGCATCGACTATGGCCGCAGCTTCGAGAACCTGTTCCAGAACATTGGCACGGTGACCAACGGCTTCCCGACCGCCGTCCCCTATGAAAGCGTCGCCGGCCGCGACAACTACAAGCCGGAGAATGTCCTGAAGAACCTCATGTTCGGCACGCCGGACGAGGTGATCGAAAAGCTGCTGGAATACGAGGCGGCGGGCGTCGACCAGTTCTCGCTCGGCCTGTCCTTCAACCTGCCGTTCGAGTTGCAGCGCAAGACGCTCGACCTGTTCACCCGCGAGGTGCTGCCCATCTTCGCCGCACGCGAGCGGGACCGGCAGCGCGAGGAGGATCGCCGCCTTGCCGCGGCGGCGCCGCGCATGGCTGCGGCGGGACGTTGACCATGGCGGACTCCCGTCACTTCACAGTCGGGCCGGTGACGCTGAACTACCGGCTCGACGGTCGGGGGCCGGAGCCGTTGGTCTGCGTCCACGGCGTCGGCTCCTACCTGGAGGCCTGGAGCGGTGTGGTAGAGCGGCTCGCCGACCGCTTCACCATCCTGACCTTCGACCTGCGCGGCCATGGCGGCTCCACCCGGATCAAGGGCCGATACGAGATCGACGATTTCGTCGGTGAGACGCTGGCTCTGGCCGCCCATGTCGGGTTCGACCGCTTCAACCTGGCGGGATTCTCGCTCGGCGGGCTGATCGCACAGCGTCTGACCTTGAACCACCCCGAGCGCGTCAAGCGCCTCGTGCTGCTGTCCACCGTCGCCGGACGCAACCCGGAGGAACGGCGGCGGGTGCTGGACCGCCTTGCCGCCTTGCAGGCCGGCCAGCCGGGTTCGCACTATGACGCCTCCCTGTCGCGCTGGCTGACGGAGGATTTTCAGGAGCGGAGCCCGGATCTGATCCAGGTCCTGCGCCGGCGCAACGCCGAGAACGACCCCGATTGCTATGCCGCCGCCTACCGCGTCCTGGCGGAAACCGACTTTGGCGGCTTCCTCGACCAGATCCGCTGTCCGACCCTGATCGCGACGGGCGAAGAGGACATCGGCTCCAACCCGCGCATGGCCCGCACCATGCACGACAGCATTCCCGGTTCCGAGCTGCACATCCTGCCCGGCCTGCGTCATTCGATCCTGATCGAGGCGCCGGACGCGGTGGCGGGGCTGATGGGACGCTTCCTGACCCCCGCCCACCCTGCCCCCGACGGGCATCCCGTTGTCGACCATTCCGCCAACCTTTCCGGGGAGATCGCAAACCATGGATGAGCCCCTGCAACGGGTGGGTGAACGCGTCCGGCGCGACGTGCTCGGCGACGCCTATGTCGACCGCGCGATGGCCGCGGCCGACGACTTCTCCCGCCCCTTTCAGCAGATGGTCAATGAATATTGCTGGGGGCAATGCTGGGCGGACGACTCGCTCGACCGCCGCCAGCGTAGCCTGCTCAACCTCGGCATGATCGCGGCGCTGGGACGCATGCATGAGTTCGAGCTTCATTTGCGCGGCGCTATCCGGAACGGCCTTTCCGATGCCGAACTGCAGGCGGCGCTGATGCAGATCGCGGTCTATTGCGGCATTCCCGCCGGCGTGGAGTGCTTCCGCATCGCCCGCAAGATTCGGCAGGAGATCGCCGCAGACGGCACGGGAGGCACACCATGATCGTCGAGGAACGAATCTACCGCATCCGCTCGGGCAAGCTGCGCGACTATCTGGCGCTCGTACAGAATGAAGGGCTGGAGATCCAGCAACCGATCCTCGGCAACCTGATCGGTTACTTCGTCAGCGAGATCGGCCCGCTCAACCATGTGGTCCATATGTGGGGTTACGCGGATTTCGAGGACCGCACCGTCCGCCGCCGGCGGCTCTCCGAGGATCCGCGCTGGCAGGTCTTCATTCCGAAGCTGACGGCGCTGATCGAAACGGCGGAAAACCGCATCCTGCTGCCGACGGCCTTCTCACCCCTGAAATGACGGAAAGGCGTCGCCCGCATGCTCCGGTTCGCAGGAATGATCGGGCTGCATTTACTCCGTTTGACGGGAAGACAGGAAGAGGTCCAGTTTTTCTAAATGGGCATAAGTAAAAAAACTTTGAAAACAGGGAAAGCCCACCGACCACAACGATGGGAGACGGTTGTGACCGAACGACTGAGGGTAGAGAATCTTTGTAAAGTTTTCTCCAAATCTCCCGAGCCGGCTTTGAGAATGCTCGCGGCCGGCGCGAAAAAGTCCGAAGTGCTGACAAAAACCGGAATGGTCGTGGGGTTGAACGACGTTTCACTGTCGGTGCAGAGCGGCGCCATCTATATGGTCATGGGGCTGTCGGGGTCGGGCAAGTCCACTCTGGCGCGCTGCATCAACCGGCTGAACGAACCGAGCGCCGGCCGCATCCTGCTGGACGGCCAGGACATCGTCGCCGCCGGCGAGGCCGAACTCCGCGACATCCGCCGCACGCGGATCTCCATGGTGTTCCAACACTTCGCCCTGCTGCCCAACCGCACCGTCGCCGAGAATGCGGAATTCGGCCTGAAACTCCAGGGGGTATCCCCCCAGGTCCGGCGGCGTCGGGCGGAAGAGGTTCTGTCGATCGTCGGGCTGGCGCGCTGGGGAAATCATTATCCCCACGAGTTGAGCGGGGGCATGCGCCAGCGGGTCGGGTTGGCCCGCGCGCTCGCCACCGACGCCGACGTGCTCATCATGGACGAGGCGTTCAGCGCACTCGATCCGCTGATCCGGACGGAAATGCAGGACGAACTGCTGCGCCTGCAGCGCACCCTGAAGAAGACCATCCTGTTCATCACCCACGACTTCCAGGAAGCGCTGAAACTCGGCACCCGGATCGCCATCATGGCTGACGGCGAGTTGGTCCGCGAAGGCACGCCCCAGTCGATCGTGCTGGATCCCGGCAGCGACTATGTCGCCGCCTTCACCCGCGAAGTCGACCGCTCGCGCCTGTTCGACGCCCGCTCGGCGATGAGCCCGGTGCAGCCCGTTCCACTGACCGCCGGACTGTGCCTCGCCGAGACCGGCGACGGTGGCGGGCTGGTGCTGGACGACGGCGGGCATGTCGTCGGCGTGCTGGACGCCGAGACGCTGCGGGGCCTGCGCGAAGGCAAGCCGTATGGGGACGCAAACTTCGGAACCCTGCGCAAGGATTTCGTCACCGTGCGCGAATGCGACAGCCTCCTCGACGCCGCCCGCGCCCACCGGGCCGGACGACCCATGGCGGTCGTCGACGAGGAAGGCCGGTTGACCGGAACACTCGCCGGCGACCGCATCCTGGCCGGCATTGCGTCGGCCCCTCCTCACCCCGCGGGAGGTCTGCATGCTTGACGCCAACGACCTGAACGTCTTCCCCGTCGATGCCTGGATCCAGGACGGCGTCGCCTGGATCGCATTGAACCTGCGCCCGCTCTTCCTCGCCATCAAATGGCCGGTCGAATATGTCCTGACGCTCAACATCTTCCTGCTTCAGGAAATCCCCTTCCTCGCCGTCGTGGCGGTGGCGGTGCTGCTGGCCTGGCGGCTGGCAAGCCTGGGCGTCGCCTGCTTCACCGGCATCGCCCTGGTCGCCATTGCGGCCCTGGGGGTGTGGTCGGAAGCGATGACGACCCTGTCGCTTATCACCACCGCCATCGTCATCTGCGCGGCCGTCGGCATCCCGATCGGCATCGGCTGCGCCCGCAGCGACCGGCTGTGGGGCGTGGTCCGTCCGATCCTCGACATCATGCAGACCACCCCGACCTTCGTGTATCTGGTTCCGGTGGTGATGCTGTTCGGCGTCGGCACGGTGCCGGGCGAGGTGGCGGTGGTGACGGCGGCGGCGCCGCCGTTGATCCGCTTCACCAATCTCGGCATCCGCATGGTCGAGACCGAGATGGTGGAGGCGGGCCTCGCCTTCGGCGCCACCAGGCGGCAGCTGCTGTGGGAGGTCCAGCTTCCCCTTGCCGTGCCGACCATCCTCGGCGGCCTGAACCAGACGGTGCTGACCGCGATGGTGATGTCGGTGGTCGTCGCCATGATCGGGGCGGAGGGGCTGGGGCTGGTGGTGCTCCAGGGCCTCGGACGGCTTGACGTCGGCCGCGCCGCGGTGGGGGGCATCGCCATCGTCCTGCTCGCCATGGTGCTCGACCGCATCACCCAGAAGCTGGCACAGCCCGGAGGCCCCGGCGGACGCCCATTGTTACGCAGCCTGCGGGCGCTGGTCCGCTCCGGCCCTTCGGCGGAGGACAAGGGTGTCGCCCGAACGGCAGTTTCCAATCCCGTCATCTCCAGTCCGGACCAGTGATTCCGGCCTGCGCCGTACTCCCTATCCCGGCCTCATCCTATTCCGTCCCGACCCCGTTCGAGGAGATCGCCATGCCCTTCTTCAGCGCCAAAACGGCCGTCAAATCCCTGTCCGTCGCCGCATTCTTCGCCCTGGCCAGCGCCCAGCCCTCGCTGGCCGCCGACCTGCCCGGCAAGGGCAAGACCATCCGCTACGCCCAATCCGACAGCCTGGGCGCCAACTACGTCACCGCCCAGATCGTCTCCGCCGCCTTCAAGGAACTGGGATATTCGGTCAAGCTCAGCACCCTCAGCACGACCCTGTTCTTCCAGGCGGCTGCGCAGGGCGACCTGGACATCGCCACCGACATCAACTTTCCCCAGCGCGAACCCGCCTTCCGCAAGGTGGAGCAGCAGGCGATGATCGTCGGCGGCGGACTGATCAAGGAAGGCGGCGTCAACGGCTATCTGATCGACAAGAAGACCGCCGACGCCCACCACATCACCTCGCTTGAGCAGATGAAGGATCCGAAGATCGCCGCGCTGTTCGGCAAGGGCGGCAAGGCCGATCTGGTCAATTGCGATCCCGGCTGGAGCTGCGGCGACGTTGTCGATTACCAGATCGACAAGTTCGGCCTGAAGGACACGGTGAACTCGGTCCGCGGCAAGTATGAGCCGCTGATGGTGGAGGCCGTCGCCCGCGTCCGCCGCGGCGAACCGGCCTTCTTCTATGCCTGGAGTCCGTCCTGGGTCACCAACACGCTGATCCCGGGCAAGGACGTGGTTTGGCTGCCCACCCCGTTCGACGCCCTGCCGCCGTCGGTGCCCAACAAGGGAACCGCCCTCGTCAAAGGCGTATCGGGCTGCGCCGGCGATGCCGACCCCTGCCGGATGGCCATGGCGTCGTGGAACTGGAACACCGTCGCCAACCGCGACTTCATCGCCGCCAACCCAGCAGTGAAGGCGCTGGTCGAATCCATCGGCTTCCCGCTGCAGACCTGGGCCGGCTGGGAACGCAGCATCAGCGAGAAGGGCGCCAGCGAGAGCCACATCCGCGCACTCGCCCAGGAATGGCTCTCCGCCAACAAGCCGACCTTCGAGCAATGGGTCGCCAGCGCCAAGGCGGCAAGCTGAACCGTCGCGCGAACCACGCAACGCCAGTCGAACAGCGTCCTGTTGCCGGCCGCACTCACCCGGTTCGGCCGGCGACGGAATCGAGATTCAAGAAAAGCGAACGGACCATCATGGACATCGGACTGCGCAAGATCTCCACCTTCATCGAGGAGACCATCGTCGAAGGCGGCAAGCCGGCCGAACGGCCGATCACGTCGGTCGTGGTCGCCGCCGTGCTGCGCAATCCCTGGGCCGGCCAGGGCTTCGTCGAAAATCTGCGGCCGGAAATTCTGCGTGTGGCGCCGGTGCTGGGGGCGGAGATGACGCGGCGGCTTGTCGCCCTGATGCCGGCAGGACGTATCGAGGCCTACGGCAAGGCCGCTTCGGTCGGCGTCAATGGGGAGATCGAGCATGCCTCGGCCCTGATCCATACCCTGCGCTTCGGCAACATGTTCCGCGAGGCGGCGCAGGGAACCACCTTCCTCAGTTTCACCAACACCCGCAACGCCCCGGGCGCGCTGCTCGCCCTGCCGATGATCCACAAGACCGAGACGGGCAAGCGGGCCCATTTCCTGACCGCGAACTTCCAGGTTCCCGACGCCCCCGGTCCGGACGAGTTGCTGGTCGCCATCGGTGCGTCGGACGGCAGCCGCGCCCACCCGCGCATCGGCGACCGCTTTCTCGACATGGAGGAGATGGAGGCCGAAAATGCCGGAACCCTGACCCCCGCCCGCACCTGAGCCGGCCGGAGACGCGGAGATCGATGCCGCCGTTGCTGCCGATCATGGCCGCCGCCATTCTGCTTCAGGCCGGCAACGGACTGCTCCAGGCCCTGCTGCCGTTGAGCATGCAGGCACAGGGCCTGTCGGCGGCCGATATCGGCATGGTTGCATCCGGTTACGGCGTCGGCTTCGCCGCCGGCTGCCTTGCTGCCCCCAGGGTGGTTCGCCATCTCGGCTTCGTCCGTGCCTATGCCGGACTGGCCGCGCTCATGGCGATCCTGGTTCTGGCCCTGCCGCTGGCCGGTGGCGGCATCGGTTGGTTCCTGTTACGCGCGATGACCGGCGTCGGGTTCGCAGGACTGTTCACGGTGGTCGAAGGATGGATCGGCGCCGGAACGCAGAACGGCCAGCGCGGGCGTATCCTGGCGATCTACATGGTCACCACCAAGCTGGCGCTGATGGCCGGTCCCCTTCTGCTCGACCCCGGCGGCGATCAGCCCTTCCGGCTGCTGATCCTCCTGATCCTGCTCTCCGTGCTGCCGGTCGCCACCGCCCGCCCTGCGCGCCCTGCCCTGCCGACGGCCGTGACGCTCGACCTGCGCGGGCTGTTCAGGCTGGCGCCATCCGCCCTGGCCGGCTGCTTCACAGTCGGCGTGGTGACCGGCACGATGATCGCGTTCGCTCCGCTGTACGGGCTGCGCATCGGCATGTCCGCGTCGGCCGCCGCCGCCCTGCTCGTTGCGCTCCAGGGCGGCAGCCTGCTCGCCCAATGGCCGCTCGGCGCGCTGTCTGACCGGCGCGACCGGCGCATCGTCATCGCGGCCGTGGCGGCGAACGGCGCCATTCTGTCCGCCGGCATGGCGCTGTTGCCGGCCGGAAGCCCGGAGTGGCTGGTATGGACGGGCTTCGCGCTGTGGGGCAGCCAGGTGCTGTGCATCTACGCCCTGTGCGTCGCCCATGCCTGCGACGTGGTGCCGCCGGGCCGCATCGTCCCGACGGTCAGCGGCCTGCTGGTGGTCTGGGCCGCCGGTGCGATGATCGGCCCCGTCCCCGGCGCCTTGCTGATGGACAGGTTCGGCCCGTCGGGCCTGTTCGTCTATGCCGCCGCCGGCTGCGCCGGACTGACCGGGTTCGTCCTCGTCCGTCGTGCCGTGCGGGAGCGGGGGCATGCGTCCGAACGTGCGGCTTTCCTCCCGCTGCCGGCCGAAAGCCTGACCGGTGCCGCGATCTCCAAGCCGCGCATGGTCATCGACACGGCAGACGTTGAGACGGCGGACGGCGAACCGCCGGAGGGACGCTGAGGTTCCAGCTTTTTCCGACCGCCATAGTCGGGTTAGAGTCAGCAGGATTTGATCCGGGGCCTGTCCCTTCAGCGGAGGAAACGTGGTCGAGACATCGCGCATCCAGTCGCTGCGCGTGGTGGCAAGCCTGATCAATTCAGGCGGCGATCTGGCGACGGTGCTTCAGCGCCTGGTCCTGGCCGCCTGCCGGCATGCCAACTGGTCGATGGGATCGATCATGGCGGTGGACGTCGAGCATGGCTATGCCCTGGTCGTGGTCCGTCACGACCCGACGCTGATCCAGCGCCCCCTGCCCGACCGCTGGGAGCTTGCGACCAGCCCATCGCTGGTCGCCCTGCGGCGGAACGAGCCCGTCTTCATCCCTGACGCCCGGGTGTCGGAGGAATTTCCCGGCTACCGCCGGGAGGCGTTCGAGCGCGACTATCACAGCGTGCTGGTCGTACCGATGAACTGCACCGACGACAGCGGCCGGCCGCTGGTGCTGAGCGTCGTCTCCCGCGGCATTGTCGAGGTGAGCGAGGAGGATCTGACCTTCATCGGCATGATCGTCCAACTGGGCGAGATCGCGGTGGAGCGCCAGCATCGGTTGCGGGCGGAGTCCCTTGCCGCCGAACGTTTGCAGCGGGCGCTGGAAGTGAATACGTCCCTTCTGCGGCAAGCGCTGGAAGACGGGGCGATGGCCACTCTCCTCCCGCTCATCCGCGACCTGCTGCCCTACTCGATCGTCATCGTCGACTTCACTGCCAACCTCGTAACCGCCGACCGAGCGCCTTGCGGCAGCGACATCGGCGATGCCGACTGGCAGGCGGCGGTCGCGAGCAGCCTCGGCCCGTCGATCATGAAGGCGGCGCGCGACGCCATCGACCATCCCGCCGCAGGCGAAGCGACCGTGTTCTGGGACGTCGGCGGCAAGCGCATCCGCACGGCCCCGCGCATCGACCCGCTGACCGCCGACGGCGAGGTGGTCGGCGCGCTGATGATCTTTCCGGGGCCGCAGCCCTACGGCCAGTCCGATCAGCTCCTGCTCGACGGCATCATGCACGCTCTCAGCATCCAGATGCTGCGCAACGTCATCCGCTTCCGCTACGAGAACCGGACGCTCACCGATCTGTTCCTGGAACTGGTGGAACGGCGCTGGCGCGATCATCGCGACATCGGGGAGCGCGCGTTGCGGCTCGGTCTCAACCTCGATCTGCCGACCCAGATGATCGTGGTCGGACTGCCCGGCCGCAGTCCGCGGGCAGTGAGCGCCGCGGCAGACCTCCACCTTCCGGTCCAGCGGCTGTTGGCGCCCAGCGGGGTTGCAGGAACGCTCGTCACCGTTCCGGCCGGTCTGGTCTGCCTCATTCCTGCCGTCGACGAGCGCAGCCAGGGACCGGTCAAGCGGCTGATGGCGCAGATTGCGCGTTCCGTCGCCGACATCCTGCACGCCGAGCCTTTCGTCGTGCTGACGAGCCGCTGCACGGCTCCGCCGGACTATGCGGAGGCGTGGGAGCGCTCGTGGCGGATGATCCGGATCGCCGACGAGTTCGGTCGCCCCGGTGTGCTGGATGCCCGGCAGTTCGGTCCGCTGCCGATGCTGCTGGCCGCGGCGAACACCCACGAGGTGCGCGGCTATGTCGCCGACAGCATCGGCGCTCTCGTCGAGTACGACCGCCGGCATGGAACGCCTTACCTGGAGACGCTTTCCGCATATCTGAAGACCGGATGCCGCACCAAGGCCTGTTCCGACCAGCTTGGTGTGCACGTCACCACCCTGCGCTATCGCTTGACGCGCATCACCGAGTTGTTCGGCATCGACGTCGAAAGCCCGGAGCGACGTTTCTCGGTCGAACTCGCCATTCACCTGAGCGGGGTTATCGACCAAGCCAATTGAACTTCGCCACTTTCTCCCGGCAATCCACCCCCAACCATTGCCGTCTGCCGCGTCAGATCTGTGCAGAACAGGGCGCGTTGGCAGACGGGAGCGGGTGAGACTTTCCAGCATTTCACTCGATGGAAGCGTCTGCCGACCGAGGCACCGGCGCGTTGGCCGCAAATGCGGGAATGGTGCGCAAGGTCGAGATGACGGAGGCGATGCGCGGCCACACCGCGAGGGAGAAGCCGACCCGCTCCGCGTTGACGGCTTGCGGGAAAAGTACGATATCCGCGACCGACGGAGCGTCTCCAAGGGCGAACAGTCTCTCCGGCTGCCGGGACAGCAGGGCTTCGATCGCAGTCAATCCTTCCTGAATCCAGTGGCGGTTCCATTCCCTAACGGTCATGGAGTCGGCGCCCGGAATGGTGCCCAGCCGCTTCGTCACGCGGGGCGGCAAAAGGGGATGGATGTCCGACGCGATCGAAAGGGCCACCGACCGGGCCAGGGCGCGTTCGTCCGGATCGGCCGGCAGAAGCGCCGGTTCGGGAAACCGCTCGTCGAGAAATTCGACAATTGCCAGCGATTGCGTGATCAACACGCCGTCGTCGGTCAGAAGCGCCGGCACAAGGCCCTGCGGGTTGACCGCAAGGTAATCGGCGCTCCGGCTGCGCGGCTGCGCACCGAGGATGGAAATCGGGACGCTTTCGACCTCCACCCCCTTCAGCGCCAACGCGATGCGCACACGGGCGACGGCGGAGGAAATCCGGTCTTCGAAAAGCTTCATGTCTTCGTCCTCACTGGTGGGGGGTGCTCACCGCTGCCGGTGCTTTGACAGGCTGGTGTGAAAAGGGTGCGACAGAGGAAGGGAGTGGCTGCGGCCGCGAGAGCAGCGC
Organism: Azospirillum oryzae; assembly: GCF_008364795.1. GTDB lineage: Bacteria > Pseudomonadota > Alphaproteobacteria > Azospirillales > Azospirillaceae > Azospirillum > Azospirillum oryzae. The sequence goes on from NZ_VTTM01000006.1 coordinate 282,687, forward strand.
CAGGATGGAGGGCGCCTCGCGGGGGTCATCGTCCCAGGCACAGGGGGCGGCGGCGAGCCCGATGGCCGCCGCCATTGCGAGAAGGACACGCATCGCGCTGTCTCCCACGGTGGATGTATGATAATCATTATGATCGTAACAACATTGACGTGCCGCCGAGCCGAGCGGTTGCCGCGATGGTGATCAGGACAACCGAACTTCCGGTGACGACATGAGCCGCAAGACCGCCAGCACACCCGCCGCCCCCCCCTCCGACACGCCGGCCGCTGCGCCGGCCGGGAGGTCGCAAACCGCCCGGCTGGCCGATTTCATGTGCTTCACGATTTATTCGGCCAACCTCGCCTATTCGCGGGTCTACAAACCGGTGCTGGAGCAGCTTGGGGTCACCTATCCCCAGTACATCACCATCATCGCCCTGTGGGAGGAGGACCGGCAGACCGTCAAGAGCCTCAGCGAGAAGCTGTTCCTCGAACCCAGCACCATGACGCCGATGCTGCAAAGGCTGGAGTCGATGGGCTATGTCACGCGGACACGCGACGACGAGGATGAACGCAGCGTGCGCGTCTCTCTGACGGAGGCCGGCCGGCAACTTCGCGAGAAGGGCTTTGGCTTCGGCGAGATGACGGTGAAGGCCTCCGGACTTCCGCCAGACGAGTTCCGAGCGCTCCAGAGAGCGGTCGCCCGACTGCGCGACAACCTCCGGCAGGCCGGCAAGTGAAAGAGATCGGATGCGGAGGGTCGACGCCATGAGGGACTCTCCTCAGCCGAAGGTGAAGGCGTAGGCGTCGACGCCGGGATCGAGAAAGCGCACCTCGAACGTCCGTTCCCGCACCGCGCCCGCCTGTCGCACCAGCTGATAGAGCCGGGTTTCCGAAACGGTGCCGTAGCCCTCGGCGTCCGTGTCCGTTCCGTGATCCGGACCGGGGGCCATGCCGTCGACTGTGACCTGGAAACGGACCGGCTTGCCATCCTGGGCGGGGCCGAGGATGAGGTGCAGGTCGCGCGCCCGGAAGCGGTAGGCGATCGCCCCGCCAGCCCGATTCAGCCGCGCCTGCTCGGCCCCGACCGTCCAGTTGCCGGAGAGCCCCCAGCGATTGAGCCGCAGCGCACCAACCGTATAGTCCTGCGGCCGGTCGATGCCGTCCCGCTCCGGCGAGGCGAAGTTCGCAGCCTGCCGATAACCGACATAGGTTTCGCCGGAGCGGATGTCGTCGAGGTCGGCGGGCGCCTGCGCGCCCTGCCCCGCCGGGCTGACCAGCCTGCCATCCTCGTCCCGACGTCCGGCGGCCTCTGCCAGCAAATCCTGAATGACCCGTTCGGTTCGCTCATACCCGCCCTCCCCGAACTGATGATGGCGGATGCGGCCCGTGGAGTCGGCGATATAGAAGGCCGGCCAATAGCTGTTGCCGAACGCCCGCCAGATCCGGAAGTCATTGTCTATTGCCACCGGGTAGGTGATGGCGAAATCCCGCAGCGCCGTCTGCACGTTCCCGATCCGCTTTTCAAAGGCGAACTCCGGGGCATGGACGCCGACCACCACCAGCCCCTGGTCCCGGTACTTCTCCGCCCATGCCTGCAGGTAGGGCAACGTCCGGATGCAGTTGATGCAGGAGTAGGTCCAGAAATCGATCAGGACGACCTTTCCACGCAGCTCCTCTGTACTGAGCGGCTTTGAGTTCAGCCAGTCCGTCGCACCGTCCAAGGACGGGAGAAGGCCCTCGACCGGCAGACTGCTGCGGTAGACCCGCCGGGCATCGGCAAGCACCAGACCCGTCGCGGACGTCTCCGGCGCACCCGACGTTCCGGAAGCCGCAGGGGCAGAGGCAGGAGCGAACCGGTCGATCAGCGACTGTTCGACGCCGGACGTTCCGGCATAGGACAGGCGGGCCAGCAGCCCGGTGTCGAGCCCCAGGGCTATGACGCCGACACCGGCAAGGACGGCGATGCCGAGTCCCTGGCGCAGACGCTCCCCGATGGCGAGCGACCGCTTCATCGCCGCCAGCACCCGGCCGCCGGCCAGAAGGGCGAGCGTCAGGGATGTCGCCGCTCCGGCCGCATAGGCCGCCAGCAGCAGGGTGGTTTGCAGGCTGGCGCCGTGAAGCGCCGCACCGGTCAGGACCAGCCCGAGGATCGGTCCGGCGCACGGTGTCCAGAGCAGGCCGGTGGCGACGCCCAGAAGAAGCGATCCGGCAACACCGGCCCGACCGGACAGCCGGTTGCCGGCGGCGACCAGCGGGCGGCTGAGCATCGCCGCGGCGCGCGGCGACAGGAGCGTCCATCCGAACACGGCCATCAGCGCGATGGCGGCGGCCCGCCCGGCTCCGTTCGCTTCCACCGCCCAACTTCCGCCGACAGCGGACAGCGTGGCGACACCGGCGAAGCTGATCACCATACCGAACAGCATCGGCAGGACGCTGCGGAACAGCGGCTGCCCCGCCCGGGAGAAGACGAAGGGCACGACCGGCAGGATGCAGGGACTGACGATGGTCAGGACGCCCGCCAGGAAGCAGACGAGAAAGAGGATCATGACTGAACGCTTTCGACGGGACGGGCGCGGGTTGGTGCCCGGCCCGGCAAATCATTGGAAGGTCACTGCGAAACCGCCTCGGCCGCCTCGACGATCAGGGCAGCGACGGCCTCGGGTTTGGCGGCATAGACGGCATGGCTGGCCTCGACCGGCCGGACATGGCTGCCGGCACGGTGGGCCATCTCCAGTTCCAGCTCCGGGTTGATCGACCGATCGGCGGTCGCCACCAGCGCCCAGCTCGGTTTGGATTTCCATGCCGGTTCGCCGGCCGGCGCCGTGAAGGCGTCCTTCGCCGCGAAGACCTGGGAATGGGCGAGGAAGGTCGCATCCGCCGCCGGAAGGTCCGCGGCGAAGGCACCGGCGAAAGCTGGCGGGTCGAGGTAGAGGTAGCCGTCGGCGGTGGCCTTGACGGCTCCCGGCTCGGCACCCGACACCGGCTTGCTCTCGGCCAGTTTGGCGAGGCTCTCGCCCTTATCGGGCTGGAAGGCGGCGACATAGACCAGGGCCGCGACATGGCTGTCGTTCCCGGCCTCGCTGATCACCATACCGCCATAGCTGTGGCCGACCAGGACGGCCGGGCCCGTCTGAAGGGAGAGGACGCGGCGGGTGGCCGCGACATCGTCGCCGAGCGAGGTCAGCGGCTGCTGGACGATCGACACGGCAAAGCCCTTGGCGGTCAGGAAGTCGGACACCCTGCGCCAGCCCGAGCCGTCGGCGAAGGCGCCATGCACGATGACCACGGACTTCACCGGGGCGGAGGCGGCCGGGGACCAGGGCGCGGCCAGCGACAGGGCGAGACCGAGCAGGGCGGCCGGAAACTTGCACCAGAGCATGGAGGTATTCCCCTCATGTGATTTGCATCATAATTATTATTTTGATAAGTATATCGCGGAACGGCAGGCTGTCCAGACGGAACGATGCGGATGCCAGCTCGCGGCAGGGGGTTTTTTGTACCGGCATGTATCAGCCGACGGGGCGGATACAGACCGACACAAGCCGCCGGAAGCGGGCAAGGCTCCACCCGTCGTAAGACCGCCGAACAGCAGCGGGGTTCGACCGAATGGATCACATCGACCACGTCCTGATCGTCGACGACGACCGCGACATCAGGGAACTCGTGTCCGGCTATCTGAAAAGGAATGGCCTGCGCGTGACCCTCGCCGCCGACGGACGGCAGATGCGGTCGTTCCTGGAGCGCGACCGGGTGGACCTCATCGTGCTCGACATCATGATGCCGGGCGACGACGGGCTGGTTCTGTGCCGGGAGCTTCGTGCCGGCCGGCATGCCGCGACGCCGGTGCTGATGCTGACCGCGCGCAACGACGAGATGGACCGCATCCTCGGCCTGGAGATGGGAGCCGACGACTATCTGGCGAAGCCGTTCGCGGCACGCGAGCTGCTGGCGCGCATCAAGGCGATCCTGCGCCGGGCGCGCATGCTGCCGCCCAACCTCCAGATCAGCGAGGCCGGACATCTGCTGAGCTTCGGCAGCTGGAGGCTCGACACCGTCGCCCGCCATCTGCTCGACCAGGACGGCACGGCCGTCGCGCTGAGCGGTGCCGAATACCGGCTGCTGCGCGTCTTCCTCGACCACCCGCAACGGGTCCTGTCGCGCGACCAGCTCCTGAACCTGACGCAGGGGCGGGAGGCGGAACTGTTCGAACGGTCGGTCGACCTGCTTGTCAGCCGGCTCCGACAGCGGCTGCGCGACGACGCGCGCGAGCCCGGCCACATCAAGACGGTCCGCAACGAAGGCTATGTGCTGGCGATGCCGGTCGAGATCACGAGGACAAGACCATGAAGGGCACGGCCATCAGGGGCGCGGTCCTCCGGTTCCGTCGCTTCTTGCACCCGCCGCGTACCCTGCGCTGGCGGCTGTTCCTGATCCTCCTGACCGGGCTTGTCCTGGCGCACGGGCTGTCCTTCGGCGCGCTGTTCCTGGAGCGCACCAGTGCCGCCAAGGCGATGATGCTCGGCACGCTGGAGCAGGATGTGGCGACCTCGGTCGCCCTGCTCGACCGCCTGCCGCCGGAGGAGCGCGGCCGCTGGCTGGCGGTGCTGGAGCGGCGCACCTACCGCTACGAGCTTGGTCCCGGCCTGCCGGGCATACCGGAGCTGAGCAGCCGCGGCGCGGAGATCGCCCGCGCCATCAACAGCGGTGCCGGCCCCGGCTTCCCAGTGGTGGTCGAAAGCATTCCGGGTGATCGCCCGCATCTCCAGGCCCATGTCACGCTTCGCGACGGTTCACCAGTGACGATCGACGTGACGCCGGCGCTCATGCCGCTCGCCGCCTGGCTCCCCCTGCTGCTGGTCGGTCAACTCCTGCTGCTGGTCCTCTGCACCTGGCTTGCCATGCGGCAGGCGATCCGCCCGCTGGCGCGCTTCGCCAAGGCTGCCGAAACGCTCGACCCCGGCGGCACGTCGGCACGGCTGGAGGAGGACGGCCCGAGCGAGGTCGCCCATGCTGCGACCGCCTTCAACGCCATGCGGGACAGGATCACCCATTACCTGGAAGAGCGTGTGCGGATCCTCGCCGCCATCTCCCACGACCTGCAGACGCCGATCACCCGCATGGCGCTGCGGGTCGAGATGGCGGAAGACAGCCCGGAGAAGGAACGGCTGCTCCGGGACCTGTCGCAGATCGAACGGCTGGTGCGCGAAGGTGTGGCCTATGCGCGCAGCGCCCATGGCGATGTCGAGACGCCGGCCCGCATCGATGTCGGGTCCTTCGTCGAGAGCCTCGCCTTCGACTATCAGGACATGGGCAAGCCGGTGACCGTCCGCGGGCTCTCCGGCGCGGTGCTGACAACCCGGCCGCACGCGCTGCGCCGCATCCTGACCAACCTGATCGACAATGCCCTGAAATTCGCCGGAGAGGCCGAGATCACGGTGAGCCGGGACGGCGCCGGCCGGATCGGCATCGCGGTCCGCGACACCGGCCTCGGCATTCCCGAGCATCAGCTCGCCGCCGTCCTCCAGCCATTCTACCGGCTCGAACAGTCCCGCAACCGTGACTCCGGAGGAACCGGACTGGGGCTGGCCATCGCCCACCAGTTGGCGCTGGCGATCGGCGGGGCGCTGACACTGCGGAACCGGCCGGCGGGCGGCCTCTGTGCCGAGGTGACGCTCGGCTGACCGGGGGCTAACCGTTTCCGAAGGCGGTGGTGAAGACGGTCCAGCGCTCCTCGAACAGCCGCAAGAGGGAGGGCGCATCCGCCGCCGCGTCTTCGCCGAGCCGCAGGCGGTTGTTCACGCCCTCCAGCAGGTCGATCAGGATCCCGCAGACCGAAGCCGGATCGCCGGGTCGCAGTTCGCCCGCCGCTTGCGCAGTCGAAACGAGCCCGACCAGCGGTTCCAGGGCATCGCGTGACCAGGATGCCAGCCGCTCCCGAAGAACCGGCGAAACCGCGGCCTCGGCGCTGACGGAGAGATAGAAGGCGGCGTAGTCGCGCGACGACCCGATCTCGACATAGTGGAACGCGGCGCGGCGCAGCGCGTCGAGCGCCCTACCCTCGCCGGCGGCAGCGGACAGCAGGGCTTCGCGGAACCGCACGACGTCACGCCCGACCACGGCCTCAAGAAGGGCGGCCTTGTTGGGGTAACGGCGGTAAAGCGTGTGCTTGGACACACCGAGTTCTGCCGCAATCTCCTCCAAACCGCTGTTGGCGACGCCCTTGCGGCAGAAGACGGCCCTGGCGCCATCGAGGATGCGCGCATCGATGGCCGCTGCCTGCTCCCTGGTCGGTCTCCCTCCGGGCTTGCGTCCACCGATGTCCACGCTCACGTCCTTTCAATTCTCTACCCACCGCCAAAACAGCACAGGATCGTTGCGTTTTCCACCACCACCTGATATCAGCACGTATGCGTGCTGATATCTCGAATCCAACAAGGGGTGACGCATGGCGGCCATTTCCCTGTCCCGGATCAGTTGGGTGACGCCAGATGGCCACGGTGTCCTGACCGGTCTCGACCTGAATTTCGGACAAGAGCGCACCGGCCTCGTCGGACGGAACGGCATCGGCAAGACAACCGTGCTGAAACTCATCACGGGAGAACTCAAGCCAATGACCGGCAGCGTCCGGGTCACCGGCACGCTCGGCCAGTTGAAACAGGTGGTCAAACCCGGCGAGCGGGAAACGGTGGCCGACCTGTTCGGCGTGACCGGGGCGCTCGCCCTCCTGCGCCGCGCCGAGGCCGGGACGGCAAGCGTGGAGGAACTGGCGGACGCCGATTGGACGCTGGCGGAGCGCATCACCGCCGCCTTGGCCCGCGTCGGGCTCGATGCCGGTCCCGATACCCGGCTGGCGGAACTTTCGGGCGGCCAGCGGACGCGCGCCAGCCTTGCCGCGGCGGTCTTCGCCGCACCCGATTTCCTGCTGCTTGACGAACCGACCAACAATCTCGACCGCTCCGGCCACGACGCGGTGGTCGCCCTCCTCGCCGGCTGGCGGGCCGGAGCGATCGTGGTCAGCCACGACCGCGAGCTTCTCAACCAGATGGACTCAATCATTGAACTGACCTCGCTGGGCGCGACGCGCTACGGCGGCAACTGGACGCACTTTCGCGAGCGCAAGGCGACGGAACTGGAAGCGGCACAGCAGGACGTGGCCCACGCGGAAAGGCAGGCGGCGGAGGTCCGGCGCAAGGCGCAGCTTGCGGCGGAACGGAAGGATCGGCGCGATACGGCCGGGTCACGGAAGGCGGCACAAGGAGGTATGCCCCGCATCCTCCTGGGCGCACGCAAGAGCAACGCCGAGGCAAGCCGGGGTGCCGGCGCCAAACTGGCCGACCGCCAGCGGGCGGAGGCCCAGGCCGCACTCGCCTCGGCGCGGTCCCGCATCGAGATCCTGCAGGACCTCTCGGTGGCGCTGACACCCACCGGGCTTCCGGCCAACCGGACCGTCCTGCGGCTGGATGGCGTCACGGCAGGCCATGACCCGGACCATCCGATCATCCGTGATTTTTCATTCACGATGGAGGGGCCGGAACGGGTCGCCATCGTCGGACCGAACGGATCGGGCAAGACGACGCTGCTGATGCTGATCGCCGGCGGGATCGCGCCGATCCGGGGAACGATGTCGGTCGCCGTCGACTTCGCCATGTTGGACCAGCGCGTCGGCATCCTCGATCCCGCCGCGTCGATCCTCGATAACTTCAAACGCATCAATCCCGGCGCAACCGACAATGCCTGCCGGGCAGCACTCGCCCGCTTCCTGTTCCGGGCGGACGCGGCCCTGCAACAGGTCGGGACGCTGAGCGGCGGACAGATGCTGCGCGCCGGACTCGCTTGCACGCTGGGCGGATCGCGGCCACCGGCGCTGCTGATCCTGGACGAACCGACCAATCACCTGGACATCGAATCGGTCGAAGCCATGGAGGCGGGGCTGAGATCCTATGACGGTGCCATCCTGCTGGTCAGCCATGACGAGACCTTCATGACCAACATCGGCATCGAACGGCGGCTGAGCCTCGGCCCACGGGGAGGCGGGAGCGCTTAGCCTCCGCCGGCATCGACGATCCGGAACGGGATCGGGACGGTCACCCCCGTCGGGACTTTGTATCCCATTGTATCCGATGGGCAGGACGATACAGACGCTTTCACCATGCCCCATGGCCCGACATGCGGGGGATACATCGGCATCGGATGTTGCCGCCAGGAATGAACGCATCAAAGGAGAAATCGATGGCACGGGACATAGAGACGGAGACCGTCGGCACGGCCCTGGTCGACCATGGGCGGCGGCGCTTCATCGGCACGGCGACCCTCGCAGCCGCGGCGGCCAGCCTCGGGCTGGGAATGGGACGGGCGGAGGCAGCGGAACCACCCACGGCCCGGTCGACGGCGGGATCCCCCTTGCCCACCGGCTTCAAATCGCTGAAGCAGATCGATGCCGGACCGCTCAACATCGGCTACGCCGAGGATGGTCCCGCCGACGGGCCGGTGGTTCTCCTCCTCCACGGCTGGCCCTATGACATCCACAGCTATGTGGAGGTGGCCCCAATCCTCGCGGCGGCCGGCTACCGTGTCATCGTCCCTCATCTGCGCGGCTACGGCACGACGCGCTTCCTGTCCGCCGCGACGCCGCGCAACGGCCAGCAGGCAGCCATCGCCGCCGACATGATCGCCCTGATGGATGCGCTGAAAATTCAGAGCGCTATACTTGGCGGCTACGATTGGGGCGCCAGGACGGCGAACATCATGGCCGCACTCTGGCCGGAACGCTGCAAGGGCATGGTTTCGGTGAGCGGCTATCTGATCGGCAGTCAGGACCTCAACCGGGCGCCGCTGCCTCCCAAGGCGGAGTTGCAATGGTGGTATCAGTATTACTTCGCGACCGAACGCGGCCGGGCCGGCTACGCGAAGTATACGCACGACTTCGCCCGGCTCATCTGGCAACTCGCCTCTCCCAACTGGTCCTTCGACGACGCCACGTTCGAACGGTCTGCGGTTTCCCTCGACAATCCGGACCATGTCGACATCAGCATCCATAACTATCGCTGGCGGCTCGGCCTTGCGGAGGGGGAAGCGCAGTATGATGCGCTTGAACGGGCGCTGGCGGCCTTCCCGACCATCAAGGTTCCGACGATCACCATGGAAGGCGACGCCAATGGCGCGCCACACCCGGAACCGGACATGTACCGTGCGAAGTTCACCAGCCGGTACGAGCATCGGCTGATCACCGGCGGCATCGGTCACAACCTGCCGCAGGAGGCGCCGAAGGCCCTCGCCCAGGCCGTGTTGGACGTCGGCAAAGCCTGACCAAGGCTTGGCCGCAAAAGTCGCATTGGCTTTGCGGTTGGATGTCGACAATGCGGATGCCGATTGAGTTCGCAGCCGGCGCCGGCCAAGAGCCCGAAACCGCCTGATGGTCACGAACCCTGCTCTGCGGCCCCCTGCCCGAGGGTATGGAGGACAGGTGGCTGCGGCAGGCCGAGCATGGATGCCATGCTGCGGCGATGGCGGACAATGTCGGCCAGGGTGTAGTCGTCGAGGACGGCCAGGAAGGCCTGCAACGCCTCATGCAGGGCGCTGCGCAGGTTGCAGGCCGGACTCAGTCGACAGAGGGGCGGGTCCTGCAACGCGCCCATGCAGTCGACGATGGCCATTTCCTCTTCGGTGTAGCGGACGACGTCGCCGATCCGGATTAGCTCGGCCGGACGACCGAGGCGCAGTCCGCCGTTCCGTCCCCTCACGGTTTCGATATAGCCGCCACGCCCGAGATCGTTCGCCACCTTCATCAGATGGTTTTTCGAAATGCCATACACCTGCGCAACCTCGCTGATGGTCGGCAACCCCTCCTGCCTCACAGCGAGGTACATGAGCAGGCGCAGAGCATAATCCGTATAGCTCGACAAGCGCATCGCCGACCAAACCTGCATAAATTCTACATCAATATATTCGTGCTTCTTGGATTCTGCAATCGACCGTTCCATTCCGTCCGGGCGGAACGCCGGCCGAAAACGCGGTTCAATGGGCGCCGCCCCCGCCCAAATGGTCGGGCTTCTTCAGCAGGGTCGCCAGGACGATCCTGACGGGAATGCGCTGCACGATCCTGGTGACGTTGGCGGTGGCAGGCTGTCGACATGGCCCCTCAGTTCGTCGCCGGGGAAGCCGCCAGCCGCGCTCTCCACCCCTTCATCGACCTGCTTGCCGTCCATTTCGCCCGCCATCGGGAATGGCTGAACCCCTTCGACTCCACCTCCACGCTGTCAGAAGCTGGCCCCGAAGGGTCGCCCTTGTACAGGGACTGAGCAGCCATGCAGGAGGCTTGAACCCGCATCGCCGCCTGATGATGCAGCATCCTCACCCGGCGACATTAACACGGATAGATTCAGTCTTCGTTTCTGCTTGCTCCGTTAAACACGGACTGATATGGTCTGCGTTATCGGGTGAGCAGACGAATTACGGTGATCCGCAGGATCCGAACGCTCGCCGCCGCCATTCCCGGCGTTTCAATCGGGCACCGGATGCCCATCGGACAAAAGAGGGACTCATGAAAATCGTCGTCATCGGTGGAACGGGACTGATCGGTTCCAAGCTTGTCGCCACTCTGAGCGCCAGCGGCCACGAGGTCGTTGCCGCCTCGCCCAGCAAGGGCGTGAACACCATCACCGGCGAGGGATTGGCCGGCGCGCTGGCCGGGGCCGGGGTGGTCGTCGACGTGTCCAATGCCCCGTCCTTCGACGAATCGGTCGTGACTGATTTCTTCCGGACCTCCGGCACCAATCTGGCCGCTGCCGAAGCGAAGGCCGGCGTCCGCCACCATGTTGCCCTCTCGATCGTCGGCACCGACCGCGTCTCCGACCTCGGTTATTTTCGTGCGAAGGTAGAGCAGGAGCGGCTGATCGCGCGGTCCGGCATTCCCTACACCATCGTCCGCGCCACCCAGTTCCTGGAATTCCTCGCCGGCATAGCCGACGGCCATACCGACGGCGACCGGGTACGGTTGGCGCCGGTGCAGTTCCAACCGATCGCCGCGGACGATGTGGCCGCCATTCTGGCCGAAACCGCGCTTGCGCCGCCGCTCGACGGACACATCGACATCGCAGGTCCGGACCGCGGCCCCTTTGCCGAAATCATCGGCCGCTATCTGGAGGCGGTGGGCGATCGTCGCACCGCCGTCGGCGATCCGGCAGCCCGCTATTTCGGCGGCAGCGTCACCGAACTCTCCCTGGTCCCCACCGGTCCGTCCCGCCTTGGCCACATTGGTCTGAACGATTGGCTCGAACGGTCCCGGATGGGTGGCTGATCGACGTTCCTCCAGATTGGCGTCCGTTACCCGGTGCCCATCCAACACCATCGATCACTGAAGGACCAGAACCATGAAGCGCTTTCTAGCCCCACTCCTGGTTGCGACCCTGCCGTTCGCCACGGCTCTCGCCGATACTCCCCAATCGAAAAATGCCAAGGTGACCCTGGTTTACGAACACGCGCTGCCCGACGTGCCCGGCAAAAGCGTCAAGGGCGTGCTGGTCGAATATGGTCCGGGCGGCTATTCGCCTGCCCATACCCATGCGAAGTCGGCGCTCATCTACGCCACCGTCTTGGAGGGAGCTATCCGCAGCAAGGTCAATGACGGCCCGACCAAGACCTATCGGGTGGGCGAGAACTTCACCGAACTGCCGGGCGACCACCATGGGGTCAGCGCCAACGCCAGCGACACCCGGCCGGCGAAGCTCCTCGCGGTCTTCGTCGTGGACGCCGCGGATTCGGAGCTGACCACGCCGGACAAGAGGTGACGAAGGAATTGCGGAACAGGGACGGCTTGCGCTTTGAAACACGGATGACTAACGTCCCCGTTCCTTTGCATCCTGTCGGAACCAGCCATGGCACATCTCACCGTCAGCGTCGAGTACGGCATTCACTGCCTTCTCTGGCTGGTCTCATCGGGTGACCAGCCGCTGAGTAGCCGCGATCTGGCCGAATTGCAGGGCATCTCGCCGACCTTCCTCGCCAAGATCTTTCCGAAGCTTGAAAAAGCGGGGCTCGTGATGGCCAGCGAAGGTGTGCGCGGCGGCTACCGGCTCGCCAAAGCGCCGGAGGACATCACTTTTCTCCAAATCGTCGATGCGATCGAGGGCGACAAGCCGCTTTTCGATTGCCAGGAAATCCGCGGCCGCTGCGCGGTGTTCGGGCAGCGGCCGCCCTCCTGGGCGACATCCGGCGTCTGTGCGGTGCATGCGGTGATGCTGCGCGCGGAAAAGGCGATGCGGGCGGAATTGGCCCAGGAGACACTTGCCAATGTCGCCAATACATTCGGCCGAAAGGCCCCGCCGGAATTCTCCGACAAAATTGCACACTGGATGCAGGACCGGTTCGATGCCCGGACCTCGACACGCACGTCGCGATCCAAATGAATCGTCCGTCATCCCGTAGGCGGGCCGCAGAGCATCGGACATTGAGCTTGGATGCGGCGTCGGGACCGAGATTATCGCATTAACATTCATAAAATAAGTATGATTCGCATCACTGGGCGTCTCATAACCGTGCGGCCTGCCCACAAACCTCATTGACGAGCGCAGAGCGGTGCCTCAAACAACCGCTTCTCTCGACCGTCATCCGAATCCCGGGAGCGAAGTGCGACAATCTGTCCGCTCTTAAAGATATATTTTTCGCGCATATTATAGCCACACCATCAAGCGGCTGGCGCCATCGGCGACCCGCTCGATGCACCTGACACGTCACGCTGTGGACGCCGTCGACAACCGCCGACAGAGCGTACCGGCGCACTGGAGCCGAGGAGCTCAGATCATGAATACCTTGATCCTCACCACGCATCACACGCCGCGCAACGTCAGCGACCACATCGCGCTGGGCTTCACCAAGGCGCTGCGCCTGCTCGCCGACACCTTCTTCGCCAAGCGCTATGGACATCGCGCCATCGTGCTGGAAACGGTGGCGGCGGTTCCGGGCATGGTCGGCGCGACGTTGCAGCATCTGCGCTGCCTGCGCCGCATGCAGCATGATCAGGGCTGGATTCACACCCTGCTCGACGAGGCCGAGAATGAACGCATGCACCTGATGACCTTCATCGAGGTGGCGAAGCCGAACTGGCTGGAACGCGCCCTGATCCTGCTGACCCAGGGAGCCTTCTACAACGCTTTCTTCCTGTTGTATCTGGTCTCGCCGCAGACGGCCCACCGTGTGGTCGGCTATTTCGAAGAGGAAGCGGTCATCAGCTACACCGGCTACCTCGCTGAAATCGATGCCGGCCGTCACGCGAACCCGCCGGCCCCGCGCCTTGCCATCGACTACTGGCAGCTTCCGGAAACCGCCACCCTGCGCGATGTCGTGCTCGCCGTGCGCAATGACGAGGCCAACCACCGCGACGTGAACCACGGCTTCGCCGATTCGCTGGCCGGCCAGCCGTCTGCCGATGCGGATCACCGTGACGAGCCGCGCAAGGCTGCTTGATCGGGCATGATGGACACCCTGCGATAATAAGAATTGTTCGCATTCCAAGTTCAGTGCGGCTATACCGGTGGGACCGGCGTCCCGGGCAATGGCCCCACGGATGCCGGTCCCTTCGTTCCCGCCATTCCGCGCATCCGTGACCGACACCTTCCGCCCTGCCCTGTCCGATGACCTCCGCTCCCGGCCCGCCCGATGACCGGCCCTGTCGGCACCTGGGCGCGCAGGATCGCGGAACTGTTCGATGCGCATCGGCTGCGGGTGGAGCGTGCCATCGCCCGGCGGACCGGCGATCCGCAGACGGCAGGCGATCTGGCGCAAGATGCCTTTTTGCGGTTGGCCCGCCTGCCCGACGGCGAGGCGGTGCAGAATCCGGCCGGTCTGCTCTATGTGGTAGCCGACCGCATCGCGTTGGACCATTGCCGCGCCGCCAAGCGCCAGCGCCTGCGCGAGGCCGGTCCGCCCGACGAGGAGTTGCCGGCCGTCGGCCCCGGCGCCGACGCGGTGGTGGAGCGGAACCAGACCATGGCCCGGCTGCGCGGCGCCATCGATGCCCTGCCGCCCAAGACCCGCGAAGTCTTCCTGCTCTACCATGTCGAAGGCCTGCCCTACCGCGCCATCGGCGAACGGCTCGGCATCTCCCCGCGCACGGTGGAGTACCATCTGCGCACGGCGCTGGAACAGTGCCGCGCCCATATGAAGCGGCGCCCGCCGCGATGATCGGCAATTTCCCTTCCCCAGCAGGCGATTTTCTTTGAGGGATCGGCCTTCGTTGGGCGTCTCACCAAACACGGGGCAACAGGAGCTTGCGGCAAGACGCGATGGATCATCGGGATGAACGGCAGAGGGACCCGGCAGACGGGGAGCCGGTAGATGGGGAGCCGGCAGTCGGCGGACCGGATGAGGACCGCCTGTTCTCGGAAGCCAACGCATGGTTCTTCCGCCTGCAGTCCGACGACCTCACCCCGGTGGAGCGCACCGCCTTCGCCGAGTGGCTGGCCCGCAGCCCGGCCCATTCCCGCGCCTGGGGCGAACTGCGCACCCTCCTGCACAACCTCAAGGAACCCGCCCGCGCCGCCTATGACGGGTCCCGTATTGCGCCTCCCCGCCGTCCGGCGATGGCCGCTGTTCGGCGCTTCGCTACGGCGATGGCGGTCCTTCTGGTGGCCGGCGGGCTCGGCGTCTGGCGCGGACCGACGCTCTACCAGAATGCCGTCGCCGATCAGGTGACCTCGACCGGGCAGCGGCGGACATTGACCCTGCCGGACGGCTCCACCGCCGAGATGAACGGCAACACCGCGCTGGTTCTCGATTTCCGCGATGGCGAGAGGCGTGTCCGGATTCTGCGCGGAGAGGCGTGGTTCCACGTCACCCGCGATCCCGACCATCCCTTCGTCGTCGATGGCGGGGCAGGTGCCGCCCGCGTGCTGGGCACCCAATTCAGTGTCCGGCGTGAGGACGACCGCACGACGGTGACGGTCGGCGAGGGGCTGGTGGAGGTCGCCGCCCATCGAAACGCCGACAGCCACGCCCCCTGGCCCGACAGCATCCGCCTGCATCCCGGCGAAAGCGCGGAGGCCGCCCCCCACGGCCTGACCGGGCCACGGGCGGTGGATCCTGCCGTCGCCTTCGCATGGCGCCAGGGTCAGATCGTCTTCCGTCAGCAGTCACTCGCCTCGGTCATCACCGCGCTGAACCAGCAATGGCCGGGCCGCGTGGTCCTGCTGAACGACGAGGCGGCGGAGCGCGTGGTTTCCGGCGTCTTCGCGCTCGACCGGCCGGATGCCGTGTTCGATGCGCTGGAGCGCGGCCTCGGCGTGCGCGCCATCCGCATCACCCCCTACCTGACCCTGCTTGAGGGGAGCGCGACAGGTGTCAGGTAAACAACGCCGCCATTATCAATCAAAGGGTTCTGCTGCAAAGCCGGTGTTTTGGTGGAAGTCATTCTGGTTTTAACAGCTTCAGGCGGCAGACCCGAACAGGGTGGCGATGAAGGAGACCTGGCTGCCCAGGTCGTTGGCGGGAATGGCCGCCCTTGAACGGGTCCTTCTTGGATCGCATCACCCTGCCACCCCAACGGTCAAAAGAGGCTGGGTTCTATCCGATCCGGGCGGCGCCGGAAAAGCTGCAACAGAGCCGTTGACCGTGCCGTCGGGAATCAGGAACCCGTCCGCGTCGGGGGCTGGTCTGACAGGGCGCGTCTGATCGCGGTCAGCAATGGGTCCGGACTGAGTGGCTTATGCAGCAGCAGGAAGCCGCTGGCACTCGCTTCCCGGATGCGTTCGGGCGAGGTGTCGCCGGTCAGGAGGATTCCAGGCAGTCGGACGGCGAAGTGCCGCGCCAGCCGCCTGATCACCTCCGATCCGTTTTCTGTGCCCTTGAGCCGGAAATCGGCGATGACCAGGTCTGGCGCTTGGTTCGCCAATCGTTTCACGGCGGTATCGCCGTCTGGTGCCGCCACCACCTCATACCCCAGTTCCTGAAGAAAGGCGGTGACCCCGTCGAGGACCGCCGGGTCGTCGTCGACCACCGCGACCCGCTCGCCGTTGCCTCCGTTGGGTATCGGCGTCTCCTCGTCCTTCGTAACGGGATCGTTCTGACTGGCTAACGGAACAAGGATCTCGAACATCGATCCCCGCCCCGGCGTCGACCGAACTTGGATCGGGTGCTGAAGCAGCGTGGCGAGGCGTTCCACGATGGCAAGCCCCAGCCCCAGCCCCTGCCGGCGGTCGCGCTCCGGATTTTCGACCTGATGAAACTCCTCGAAGATCGAGGCCAGCTGGTTCGGCGGAATGCCGCGCCCGGTGTCCCAAACCTGGATGCGCAGGTTCGTGCCGGCACGGCGGCACCCCACCAGGATGCCGCCCCGGTCGGTGTATTTGATCGCGTTGGCGATGAAATTCCGCAGAATGCGCTCCAGCAGCTTGGGGTCGCTCCGCACCGCAAGGTTGGTCGGAATGCAGCGCAACTCCAGGTCGGCTGCTTCGGCCAATGGCGAAAATTCGGCGCACAGTGAAGCGATCATCGTCTGGATCGAGCAGGACCGCAGCATGACCTCGATGATGCCGGCGTCCAGCCGCGACACGTCCAGGATGTCGTCAAGCATGACGGTCATGGCGCCCAGCGCGTTGCCCATGCTGGCAAGCAGCTTGGCTGCCGCCTCGCCCTGAGGCTGCATGGCTACCAGATGATGGAACATGATCAGGGCCTGCACCGGCTGTCGCAGATCATGGCTGGCAGCGGCGAGAAAGCGGGTCTTGCTGGCGCTCGCCTGTTCGGCCGCGGCCTTGGCGGCGGCGAGGGCCTGGCGGACGCGCACCTGCTCGGTGACGTCCTCCATCGCCAACAGGATCAGCCTGCCCGCCTGATTCAAGCGGCGGGCGTTCAGCAACAGGGTGCGTCTGGTGAGGTTCCGGCCATCGGCGTCTTGGCCGCCGGCCTCCTGGTTAACGGTGTCCCGACCGACGGTCAGTTCCAACGCCTCGATGACCGTGCCGTTGGGGATGATCCGTTCCAGCGCCCGGCGCAATCCGGGATCGGCCAGCAGACCACCGGCCATTTCGGCCAGCCGGGCGCCCAGCACGTCCTCCGGCGTGGTGGCGAAGATGTGATGGAAGGCCGCGCTGGCGCCGACCACCCGCAGCGTCTCGTCCAGCACAAGCAGAGGTTCGCGCACCGTGTCGACGATGGCCTGGGCGAAATCGCGCTCCGCCCGCGCTGCGCGCAGCACCCCGGCCCGCTCGATGACCAGCCCCAGCACGCTGGCGATGGCTTGGACGAATTCCAGGTCGGCGTCTCCGAACCGTCCCGCCGTTTGGCTGAGCACCGCGAGAACGGATGGTCCCCGCGTCCCGTCGCCGAAGGGGACTCCCAGGCCGCTGACGGCCGGACCGCCGGGCAGCGCCAGAGGGGAGCGGACGCGCTGATCGGTGGCGAAATCCTCGACGATCAGCGGCTGCCGGGACCGGAACACCCGTCCGACCAGCGTTGCCATGTCGGTGGAGATCCTGACCGCGGGGTCTTGCGGAACGGAAAATCCGACGCTACCGAGGAGGACAAGGTCGTCGGCATCCCCGGTGCGGCGGCCGGACGGATCGTCGCCGGGGCCGAGGATGGCGACGCCGTCCACGCCCAGCCCTTCGGCGATGAGGTGGGCCGCTTCCGCCAGCGTCTCCGGCCCGTCGGCTCCGACGGGATCCTTGCGTCCGAGATCGGCGATCAGCTTGTACTGGCGGGCGCGCAGAGCCATGGCCAGGCTGGTTCGCTTCAGCGGCGTCACGTCGCTGAAAGTGATGACGACGCCCTCCACCTGGGCGTGCTGGGTGCGGTAGGGCTGGATACGGCGCAGGTACGTGGTGTCGCCGTCCATCGACACTTCCCGTTCCGACGGCGTCATGGACGACAGCACGGAGCGGATGTCGGTCAGCAGGTAGGGGTCGGAGAAATGGCGGGCGATGTCGGTGATCCGGCGTCCGGTATCCTGCGGCAGCAGGGCGAACAGCCGGGTCGCCGACGGAGTGAAACGCTTGATCCGCAGATCCGATGACAGGAAGACCGTGGCGATGTCGGTGCTGCTCAGCAGATTGCCGAGGTCGTTGGTGGTCGCCTCCAGTTCGTCGACCTTTTCATGGAGCTGGGTGTTCAGCGTGCTGAGTTCCTCGTTGAGGGATTGCAGTTCTTCCTTCGATGTCTCCAGTTCTTCGGTGGTCGACTGGTACTCCTCGCCGATCGACAGGATCTCCTCGTTGGCGACCCGCAATGCCTCGCTGGTCGCGCTGAGTTCCTCGATGGTTTCGTTCAACTCCTCGCGGGTCATGCGCAGCTCGCTTTCGAGCTGTTCGACGCTGTCCATGGCGGCCGGCAGCACCGGGGCCTCGCCGGTCGGGATGCTTGGTGCCGCGTCGCCGGCCGTGAAGGTCACCAGCAGCAGCTCGTTGCCGGCGCGAGGAAAGCGCACCGGGATCACCAGGATGGTCACCGGCACCATAACCCCTTGGCGCTTGTGTCTGATCCCCGAGATCTGGACCCGTCCGTGCGAAGCGAGCGCCTGGGCGACGGCGCGGCGCAATTGCAGGCGCAACTCCCCGCGTGTCATCGCCGTCAGATCCCAGGGCGGCTCCCCCGTCGGCAGGTCGAGAAACTCGCCGGTCGGACCGAACAGGTATTGGACCCGGTGCTGACCGTCGATCAAAACAGCTGCAGGCGCGTATTCCAGCAACAGGGCCTGTCGGATCAGGTCGGCCGGGCTGTTGCCGCGCAAGGGGGTGGACGGCGCCGGCAGCGTGATCGCGGATCGCCCGCCCGTGGGCGGAACCGACATCGCGCTGCCGCGGGTGGTGCCGATCTTCCGGTAAAGGCGCCATTTCTTGGATAATGGCTGGAACAGGTCGGAGCGCGCGTCGATGGTCTCCGCGGTGCCGAGGAGCAGGCCGCCATTCTCGACCAGAGCGAAATGGAAAAGCGCGAAGATGGCCTTCTGCACGTCCGGCTCAATGTAGATCAGCATGTTGCGGCAGCTGATGAGATCGAGCTTGGAAAACGGAGGATCGCTGAGCAGGTCGTGCTGGGCGAAGGATACCGCGTCGCGCAACGGCTTGGCCACCTTGTAGCCGCCTTCGGCCTTGGTGAAGAAGCGGTCGAGCCGTTCGGCGGACACGTCCACGGTGATGGTTTCCGGATACAGGCCGGTGCGGGCGATGGTCAGTGCCCGGCTGTCCACATCGGTGGCAAACACCCGGAAGTCGGGGGATGATCCACTCTGCGCGCAGGCCTCCAGCAGCATGATGGCGATGGAGTAAGCCTCTTCCCCGGTGGCGCAGGCCGGGACCCACACGCGGATCGGCTTGCCCGCCGGCCGGCTCCGCACCAGTGGGGCGATGAAATCGTCAGCCAGGGCCTCGAAAGCCGGACCATCGCGGAAAAAGCGGGTTACGCTGATCAGAATGTCGCGGGACAGCAGTTCGATCTCGGCGGGGTGCGTGCCCAGAAAGGCCCGGTATTCCGACATGTCGCCGATGTGGTGAATTCCCATTCGCCGTTCGATGCGGCGGGAAAGCGACCGCGGTTTGTAGGCCCGGTGGTCTCGCTTGGTCTGTACGTTCAGCAGGTCCAGGATGCCATCCAATGCACCGTCCGGCGCCTCTACACTCTGTAACGCCATAGGGCCGAGATAGGGCTGGTGAACGAAGTCGACGATGACGCCGGGCATGCGCTCCGGCGCCAGGATGTAGTCGGCCATACCGGTGGCGATGGCACTGTTCGGCATGCCGTCGAACTCGGCGGTCGTCGGGTCTTGGACGACCACCAACCCGCCGCACTCTTTGATCGAGCGGAGGCCGTTGGTGCCGTCCGCCCCGGTGCCGGACAGCACGACGCAGATCGCCTTCTCATGCTGGTCGGTCGCCAGCGTACGGAAGAAGATGTCGATGGGCAGGCTGGCATCGGCCGACATCTTCGGTTCGCGAATACGCAGTTGGCCGGCCTCCATGGTCGGCAACAGGCCCGCGGGAGCGATGTATATGTGATCGGCCTCCAGCAGAAGGCCGTCATGCGCCGTTTGGACCGACAGCGCCGTTGCTTTTTCCAGCAGATCGGACAGCAGCCTCTCGTTGTTCGGAATCCGATGCTGGATAACCACGAAGGCGAGGCGGCTGGCCGTCGGCACGGCGCCGAGCAGCGCGGTGATGGCCTTCAGGCCGCCGGCCGAAGCGCCGATTCCGACGATTGCCAAAGGACCGGCCTGCGTGTCCCGCCGTTCGGTCCGAGCAACGGGCTCCTGGCCATATCGGTCCGAGCCTTCATCCGCTGAAATCATGACCGGCCTCCATCCCATACCTCGATCCCGACCCACGATGGTCTTAGCCGATACCACCATGCCGCCATACCGAACCATTTTGGTGGGATGGCAGCGAGGTGGGCGGCATTAGGCCGGTATGCGGACGACGACCAATTCATATATTTAGAAGTCTACAGCATGCCGTCGTGTGTTTGGAAAATTATAAGCATTAGCGGTATGGTTTCGTATACACGACGACGTTAAGGCCTCCGGCATCCCTGAATTCTTGAGCATAAAATCTCAGCAGTCATTTGATTGTATTCAAGATGCCATCTTCCAATCCGTGTGATATTCCACTGGAATGTATGGTTCAGCCCATGGGAAAATCGCTTGCGCGGATCCTGATCGCCCGGAAACCCTCCGGTCCCGTCTTCCCCCAGCCCTCCAGCTTCCGGCCGTCTTTCGTTACGCTGTCGGGCGGCAATTCCGGCGGACCAAGGACGGCGGGATCAGCATCCGCTCCGCCATAGCTGTCTTTGGTTGATGATGGCGGCGTTGTTTACCTGACACCTATCGCGCTCTCCTCCGCTTCACTGAAAAAATCCGGGAGGTCTAAAAAACTTCCCAGGGATCTCCGCATCCCCATCGTCATCACCGGGAAAGAAGAGAATGAGACGCAGTCGCAGAAAGCGGCGCGGTCTCTCACCGGATGACAGAGGCGAGCGATGGCATTGGCGAAGATTGGGTCGGGGATTGGGGCAAAGATCGGAATGGCCGGGGTGATGATCGGGCGCCGGGGCAGCGTCGCTGGCGACCGGTTCGGCCGCGTGTTCCTGGGGCGTTTGCTGGCGACGACGGTGCTGATCGCGCCGGGCCTCCTGCTCTCCCACGTCCCCGTAGCGACGGCGCAAACGAATCCGGCCGGCGCGGTGTCCTTCGCCATAGCGCCGCAATCGGTGGACGGAGCGCTCGCCGCTTTCGCCGCCGCGACACGCATCCAGGTGCTGAGCCCCGGCGCGGTGACGCAGGGCGTCAACTCACCCGGCGTCAGCGGTTCGATGTCCGCGCGCGAAGGACTGAACCGCCTGCTGTCCGGCACCGGGCTGGTCGCCCGCTTCCTCAACACCGAAACAGTGACGGTCGAACGTGCGGCCGCCGGCGGCGCCATCCAGCTGGACCCGGTGCAGATCGAAGGCAGCGGGGGCGCGACCGGTCCCGGCGCTCTGCCCCCGGCCTATGCCGGCGGTCAGGTGGCGCGCGGCGGGCGCATCGGTGCGCTGGGCAACCAGGACGCGATGGATGTTCCGTTCTCCGTCACCGGCTACACCGCCGAAACCATCCGCAACCAGCAGGCGGATACCATCGCCGATGTGCTGGCCAACGACCCGGCGGTGCGCAGCGGCCTCGGCTATGGCAACTTCGCGGAGAGCTTCGTCATCCGCGGCTTCCAGCTTATGGGCGAGGATCTGTCGATCGACGGACTCTACGGAACCGCACCGCGCCAGATCGTCGCCACCAACATGTTCGAACGGGTGGAGGTGCTGAAGGGTGCCAACGCCTTCCTGAATGGTGCGGCTCCCAGCGGATCCGGCATCGGCGGCGGCGTGAATCTCGTGCCCAAGCGGGCGGAGGATGAACCTCTGACCCGCCTGACCGCCAGCTATGCCATGGACAGCCGCTTCGGCCTGTCCGCCGATGTCGGCCGCCGGTTCGGCGACGCCAACCAGTTCGGCGTGCGCGTCAACGCCGCCGTCCGCGGCGGCGAGACCGCCATCGACGACGAGGAGCGGACGCTGAAGCTCGGCTCCCTGGCGCTCGACTATCGCGGCGAGCGCACCCGCGTGACGCTCGACGTCGGTACCCAGACCCAACGGGTGGAGCAGGGCCGCCCGGTGGTCTATTTCGGCAGCTTCGTCCCGGCGGTGCCCTCGGCTTCGCAGAACTACGCGCAGCCCTGGAGCTATTCGCAGATGCGCGACACCTTCGGCCAGATCCGTGCCGAATACGACATCCTGCCGAACCTGACCGCCTATGGCGCCTTCGGCCTGCGCAGCATGCGCGAGGACGGCGACTATGCCTCCCCCACCGTCACGCGGGTCGACGGCTCCGGCACCGTCAGGCGCCTGACCGTCCCGCGCGAGGATTTCACCAGCACCGGCCAGGCCGGAATCCGGGCCGACCTGCACACCGGTCCGATCCGGCACCAGTTGAATGCCGGCGCCTCCGCGTTGCGGACGACCAACAACAACGGCTTCGAATTCGGCACGACCACCACCATCAACCTCTACAGCATGGTCGGCTTTCCGCGCCCGGCGACGACGTCGTCCAGCGGCATGGTCGGCGATCCGCCGAAGGTCAGCGAGTCGGTGCTGCGCAGCGTCTATGCGTCGGACACGCTGTCGATCCTCGACGACCGGGTGATGGTCACCGCCGGCCTGCGCCAGCAGAACATCCAGGTCCGCGGCTTCAACCGCGCCAACGGCGCCCGCACCTCCGATTACGATCAGTCGGCGCTGACGCCGGTGGTTGGGCTGGTGGTGAAGCCGATCGAGGAACTGTCGCTCTACGCCAACCGCATCGAGGGGCTGGCGCAGGGGCCGACCGCCCCGTCCACGGCGGCCAATTCCGGAGAGATCTTCGAGCCCTACCGCTCAGTCCAGTACGAGGTCGGCGGCAAGCTGGACTTCGGCAGCTTCGGCGGCTCGCTGTCGCTGTTCCAGACCACCCAGCCCAGCGGCGTCACCGACGCGTTCACCCGCATCTACAGCGTGTCCGGCGAACAGCGCAACCGCGGCATCGAGCTGATGCTGTATGGCGAACCGGTGCAGGGCGTCCGGCTGCTGGGCGGCGCCACCTTCATCGATCCGGAGATGACCGATACCGGAAGCGCCGCGACCGAGGGCAAGGACGCCGTCGGCGTGCCGCGCCACCAGTTCAATGCCAATGTCGAATGGGACCTGCCCTTCCTCCCGGCCTCCTTCCCCACCGTGACGCTGACCGGGCGCGTGATCCACACCGGGTCGCAGTATCTCAACACCGCCAACACGCTGAAGATCCCAAGCTGGACCCGCTTCGACGTCGGCGCGCGGATGGTCACCGACATCCGGAACCGCCCGGTCACCGTCCGGGCGGCCGTGGAGAACGTCACCGACAAGGCCTATTGGGCGTCGGCCTATGGCGGTTACCTGAGCCAGGGCGCTCCGCTGACCGCCAAGCTGTCGCTGTCGGTCGATTTCTGAACGGTGCATTCATGACGGCGGCATGGGGAGTGCCCGATGACCAACCGAACCATCCGGATTTGGACGCTGATCCACAAATGGACCAGCCTGATCTGCACGCTCTTCATGCTGCTGCTGTGCTTGACCGGCCTGCCGCTGATCTTCCATGACGAGATCGAGTCGCTGTCGGCGGAAGACAACCTTCCGCCCATGCCGGCCGAAACGCCCATGAAATCTTTGGACGAGGCGGTTGCCTCGGCGCTGGCAACCTATCCCGGCGAGCGTCCGCTGTTCCTCAGCTTCGACGAGGACCGGCCGGTGGTGAACGTCACGACCGGCCCGACCGCTCGTCCGCCGGTGTCGCAGATGCACATCTCCGCCATCGACCTGCGCACCACGCGGATTCTGGCCGACCTGAACGACGATCAGGGCTTCATGCATGCGATGCTGCGCCTGCATGTGGACATGTTCGCAGGGCTGCCCGGCGAGCTGTTCCTCGGCTTCATGGGCTTCCTGCTGTTTCTCGCCACCCTGTCCGGCGTGGTGATCTACGCCCCCTTCATGCGCAAGCTGTCTTTCGGCACGGTGCGGGCCGGGCGCAGCAGGCGGCTGAAATGGCTCGATCTGCACAACATGCTGGGGATCGTCACGCTGATGTGGGTGGTGGTGGTCGGGCTGACCGGCGTCATCAACACCCTGTCGGTTCCGCTGGTCGCCTATTGGCGATCCAACGAGCTGGCGGCGATGATCGCCCCCTACGAGGGCAAGCCGGTGCCGGAACGCTTCGCCTCCGTCGATGCGGCCGTCCGCAAGGCGATGGAGGCCGCCCCCGGCATGCGCCCGCAGTTCGTCGCCTTCCCCGGCGTGCGGTTCTCCAGCAACCATCACTACGCGGTGTGGCTGAAGGGAGCCACGCCGGCCACCAACCGGATCCTGACCCCTGCCCTGATCGACGCCGAAACCGGGGCCTTCACCGACATGCGTTCCATGCCCTGGTACATGCTGGCGCTGCGGCTGTCGCAGCCGCTGCATTTCGGCGACTATGGCGGGCTGCCGATGAAGGTCCTGTGGGCGGTGCTGGACGTGCTGACCATCGTCATCCTCGGCAGCGGCCTGTATCTGTGGATCGCCCGCCGCCGCGGCGCCCAGGAACAGGCCGGCGCAAGCCCCGGCCTGCGCGCCGTCGCCGGGGAGGCCGCGGAATGAAGCCGCGCGCTCCCCTCCCCCTGCCGGCGATCTTCGGCATTCCCGCCGCAATCGCGCTCGTCACCACCGCCGGGCTGGTCATCGCCCTGCTGGACGACGGCCTGGTGGACGCGCTGTCCTGGGCGGCGCTGTCCGTACCCATCCTGGCCGCGGTCTGGTCCTGGCGGAACCGCGAGCGCTGACGGCTCCTCACGACACCACGGCGGGGACCGGATGATAACATCGGGCACTGTTATCGATCCGAAATAATGCATTGACGGAGCTGGTGGATCCGGGAAACCTCAGTCTCTTGACAATAGGGACACCAAGGTTCCGCGCCCGATGCAGCCGTCCACCCGGAACGCCGCTCCAACTCCCGCACCGCCGGCCACGCAACCTCTGCTCAGCGTCGAGGGTTTGTCCGTCGAGTTCGGCGGGCAACGGGTCATCGACGATCTGAGCTTCCGTGTTCATCCGGGTCGGACGCTCGCGATCGTCGGCGAGTCGGGGTCGGGCAAGTCGGTGACGTCGCTGTCGGTGATGCGGCTCGCCGACATGGCCGGGGCGCGCTTCCCCACCGGCCGCATCCTGTTCCAGGGCAGCCAGGGGCCGCGCGACCTGCTGACGGCCACGCAGAAGGAGATGCGGGCGATCCGCGGCAAGGAGATCGCCATGATCTTCCAGGAGCCGATGACCTCGCTGAACCCCGTCTTCACCATCGGCGACCAGATCGGCGAAACGCTGACCCTGCACGAAGGCATGGGCAAGGCCGCGGCGGCGGAAGAGGCCCGGCGGCTGCTCGACATGGTCCGCCTGCCGGATGCCGCCCAGATCCTGAAGCGCTACCCGCACCAGCTCTCGGGCGGCATGCGCCAGCGGGTGATGATCGCCATGGCGCTGGCCTGCCGGCCCAGGCTGCTGATCGCGGACGAACCGACGACCGCGCTCGACGTGACGATCCAGGCGCAGATCCTGACCATCATGCGCGACCTGCAGGCCGAACTCGGCATGGCGATGATGTTCATCACCCACGACATGGGCGTGGTGGCCGAGATGGCGGACGACGTCGTCGTCATGTGGAAAGGCCGCAAGGTCGAGGAGGGTCGTGCCGCCGATCTCTTCGCCACCCCGCGCCAACCCTATACCCGCGCCCTGCTGGCCGCCGTGCCCCGGCTGGGTTCCATGGCGGGGCAGGATCATCCCCGCCGCCTGCCGCTGACCGTGCTGGACGGCGACCACGTCACCACCGTGGGCGAGGCCCGGGTGCAGGATACGGCCGACTACGGCGCAGCACCCCTTCTGTCGGTCCGCGACCTGTCCGTCCGGTTCAAGTCCAGGACCAACTGGCTCGGTTGCGCGACGCATCAGGTCCATGCGGTGACGCAGGTTTCCTTCGACATCCATCCGGGCGAAACGCTGGCGCTGGTCGGCGAGTCCGGTTCCGGCAAATCGACGATCGGGCGCACCATCCAGCAGTTGCAGGAGGCGACCTCCGGCCGCATCTCGTTCCACGGCCGCCCCCTGTCGGAGATGGGCGCGGCGGACCGCAACCGGCTGCGGCGCGACGTCCAGTACATCTTCCAGGATCCCTTTGCGTCGCTGGATCCGCGCAAGACGGTCGGCTTCTCGATCGCGGAGCCGATCCGCACCCACGGCCTGCTCGACGGCGAGCGGGAAATCCGCAAACGGGTGGACGGCCTGCTGGAGCGTGTCGGGCTCACCCCCGCCCACGCCGCCCGCTACCCGCACGAATTTTCCGGCGGCCAGCGCCAGCGCGTCTGCATCGCCCGCGCGCTCGCCTCCGACCCCAAGCTGATCATCGCCGACGAAGCGCTGTCGGCGCTCGACGTGTCGATCCAGGCGCAGGTCATCAACCTGTTCATGGATCTTCAGGCCGAACGCGGCCTCGCCTACCTTTTCATCAGTCACGACATGGCGGTGGTGGAGAAGATGAGCCACCGGGTGGCCGTCCTCTTCCTCGGCCAGATCATGGAAATGGGAAGCCGGCGGCAGATCTTCGAAAGTCCGGCGCACGACTACACGCGCCGCCTGCTGTCCGCGGTCCCGGTCGCCGACCCGTCGCGGCGGAGCCGCCGGGCCCTGCTGGACGGGGAAATCCCGAGCCCGATCCGCGCCGTCGGCGACGACCCGGCGGTCCTGCCGCTGGAAGAGGTGCGGCCGGGCCATTTCGTCCGCCGGAGCGCATGACCCGGCACCCTAGTCAACCAACAACAACCATCGATCAAGGAACAGGTGTCATGGCATTGGGTGTGAAGGGGATCAAAACCGCGTTCATGGCGGCGCTGTTGGCCGGAGCAGCCTTCGCGGCGACGCCCGCGGAGGCCGCCGGGAAACTGACGATCTCATCGCCGCAGGATCCCGGAAGCTGGGACCCGATCGACACCTTCCTGGTCAACTGGGCCTCGGTCGGCACCAACATCTTCGACGGGCTGACCTACCGCGGCCCGGACCGCAAGCTGGTGCCCGGACTGGCCGAATCCTGGACCGAGATGGACGGCGGCAAGCGCATCCGCTTCAAGCTGCGCAGCGGCGTGACCTTCCACAACGGCGAGCCGTTCAACGCCGCCGCCGTGAAGTTCACCTTCGACCGGCTGCTGGGCGAGGAAGGGGCGAAGGGGCCGCAGCGCTCCAACTACATCGCCATTGAAAGCGTCGAGGTCATCGACGACACCACCGTCGATCTCAAGCTGAAGGCGCCCGATCCGGTCCTGCTGACCAAGCTGGCCGGCTATGGCGCGATGATCGTCCCGCCGAAATACATCCAGGAGAAGGGCGACGCCTTCTTCAACGTCAATCCTGTTGGCACCGGGCCTTTCAAGTTCGTCTCCTATGCCCCCAAGACCGGGATCAAGCTGGAGGCCAACCCCAACTACTGGGGAGGGGCGCCAAAACTGTCAGAGGTCGAATACCGCTTCATCACCGAGCCGGCGACCGCGGTCGCGGAGCTTCAGGCCGGCCGCGTCGACGTCGTCCTGCCGCCGACCATTCCCATCGGCATGGTCCCGGTGATCCAGGCCGACCCGAAGCTGACGGTGCTCAGCATTCCGGGGCCGACGGTGGACGCGCTGCGCTTCAACACCAAGTCCGGCATCACCGCCGATCCGCGGGTGCGCAAGGCGCTGATCATGGCGGTGGACCGCGCCGCCATCGTCAAGTCGATCCTGGCCGGACAGGCGTCGGAAATCGCCAGCTTCCAAGGCGAGCTGTCCTTCGGCTACGACCCGGCGCTGAAGCCGCTGCCCTTCGATCCGAAGGGAGCCCAGGCGCTGCTGGCCCAGGCCGGGGTGAAGCCGGGCGCCACGGTGCAGATCGACATCCGCGGCAACGACGCCACGATGAACGAGGTGGCCCAGGCCGTCGCCGCCTATCTGGGCGCGGTCGGCGTCGTCGCGACGATCAAGCCGTACGAGACCAACGTGCTGCTGAACGACATCATCCCGCAGGGCAAGACCGGCGCGATGTTCCAGCAGAAGTGGGGCGGCTGGACCTTCGACTACGACAACACCGCCTACGCCATGTACCATTCCGGCGAAAAGTGGAACCCGTACGAGCAGGACGCCGATCTGGACAAGCTGCTGGAATCCCAGCGTGCGATTACCGACGTGGCGGAGCGCGAGCGCATCCTGAAGCAGATCGCGCACGCCGTCGCCGACAAGGCGCTGGAGATGCCGCTCTACAACTCCAACGCCATCTACGGCGTCGCCAAGCGGGTCAAGAACTTCCCGCCGGCCTCGGACAACCGTCCGAAACTGACCGAAGTGACGGTGGACTGACCGCGCATCCGGCACCGCCCTTCCCATCCGGGGAGCGGCGGTGCCGGATGCGGTTTCGCTCCATTTTTTCAGGCCCGTTTTTCCAGGGTGGCATGTCTTGGCCGGATTCCTTCTCAAGCGCCTGATCCAGGCGGTCTTCGTCATGGTGGTGGTGACGCTGGTCGTCTCCTTCGCGATCCGCCTGACCGGCGATCCGGCCCTCATGCTCACGCAGGGGGCGGGCAGCATCACCGAACAGGACCTGGAGCGCATCCGCGAGGCGCTGGGGGTCAACCGGCCCTTCCTCGTCCAGTACGGAGGCTTCCTGACCGGACTGCTGCGGTTCGACTTCGGCAACAGCTTCCTTGGCGGCACCCCCGTGTCGCGGCTGATCGCCGACGCGCTGCCGGCCACGCTGCTGCTGGCGCTGGTGTCGATGGCCGTATCCATCGCCCTGTCCATTCCGCTCGGCATCAGGGCGGCGACGGCGCGGGGCGGGGTTGCCGATCAGGCGATCCGCATCCTGTCGCTGGTCGGCCTGTCGGTGCCCAACTTCTGGCTGGCGACGATGCTGGTGTTGCTGTTCGCCATCACCTTGGGTTGGCTGCCGCCGAGCGGCATGGAGAGTCCGTCGAACTTCGTCCTGCCGGCGGTCACCATGGGCGTCATCCTGACCGCGACCAATGTTCGACTGGTGCGCAGCGCCATGCTGGAAACCCTGCAGTCACAGTATGTCATGGTGGCGCGCGCCAAGGGGCTGAGCGAGGGCAAGGTCCTCTACAAGCACGCGCTGCGCAACTGCGCCATCCCGCTGATCACCTATTTCGGCCTGCAGTTCGGCGGCCTGCTGGGCGGCATCGTCGTGGTGGAGCGCGTCTTCAACTGGCCGGGGCTGGGCACGCTGGCCTTCGACGCGGTGGCCGCGCGCGACTACCCGGTGCTTCAGGGCGTCATCACCGTCCTGTCGCTGCTGATCGTCGGCGTCAACCTGCTGGTCGACATCGCCTACGGGCTGGTCGATCCGCGCATCCGGACCTCGTGACCGCCATGGCCGCTGCGCTCTCCTTCCTGCGCTCCCCGCGCTTCCGCAATCTCGAATTCCTGCTCGGCGCGTCGCTGACCCTGGTCATCTGCCTGGCCGTGCTCTTTTCTGACCAGCTGTTCCCCGGTGGCGCCGACAAGATGGACCTGATGGCCCGCCTGTCGCCGCCCTTCCGGACTGCGGCGCACCCGCTTGGCACCGACCCCTTGGGGCGCGACGTGCTGGCCCGCGTGGTGGCGGGCGGCAAGATCTCGCTGCTGGTCGGTTTCGTCTCGGTCGCCGGGGCGGCGGTGATCGGCGTGCTGATGGGCCTGATCTCCGGCTATTACCGCGGCATCTGCGACATCGTGGTGATGCGCTTCGCCGATGTGCAGCTGGCGCTGCCCTTCATCCTGCTGGCGATCACCTTCATCGCCATCGTCGGCGGCAGCCTGACCAACACCATCATCCTGCTGATCGTGTCGCAGTGGGTGCAGTACGCACGCCTCGTCCGCGGCTCCGTCCTGGCATTGCGCGAGCGGGAGTTCATCCTGTCCGCCCGCGCCATCGGGGTCAAGGATTGGCGGATCATCGTCCAGCACCTGCTGCCGAACCTGATCGGCCCGGTGATCGTGCTGCTGACGCTGAACGTCGCCAACAACATCCTGCTGGAAAGCAGCCTGACCTTCCTCGGGCTCGGCATCGATCCCACCATCCCCAGCTGGGGCGGCATGCTGGCCTCGGGGCGCACCTATCTCCAGGTCGCCTGGTGGGTCAGCGTCTTCCCCGGCCTCGCCATTCTTCTGACCGTGCTGGGCCTGAACCTGCTCGGCGACTGGCTGCGCGACAGCCTCGACCCCACCGGGAGAACGTCTCGATGACCGTCCTGTTCGAAGCCTCGTTCGAGCGGACGCTCGATCGCCTGTGCGCCCAGTTGAAAGGCAAGACGGCGGAGGCCTGGACCTTCGACGACGCGCAGAGCCGCCGCGCCGCCGAACGGCGCCTCGCGGAGCGCGGCGTGTCCGCCCGAATCCGCAGCGCCTACAAGCCCCTGCTGCATTTCTTCCTGGAAGAGGCGGAGCCCCACGATCTGGCGGCGGTGACCGTCGCCTATCCGGTCCACCCGCAGGCTCCGGCGAACCGCTTCCTGCTGGAAGCCTATCCGCTGGCCGCCCTGCTGGCGGGGGCGGAGGTCGCGTTCCGCCCGCGGGCGGACGGCGCGTTCCATTACGACGTGACGCTGACCTTCAAGGATGGCCGGCGGGAGGAACGGCGGGTGGCGGCGCCCAACCGCGTCCACACCGACATGGCGGGGGAGACCGGCGTCTCGCCGACCGGCTGGCTGCGCCTGAGTGACGATGGGGACGGAGAACGGCTGGAGACGGATTACGAGCGGCTGTTCGAGTCCGCCATGACGGCCATCACCGCCCATAACTGGACCGGCGGCGAGCCCTATTTCGAGGAACTGAGCATCCGCGCCGAATATCCGGCGGCTGACGAACCGTTGGGTTTCGCCGACGAGGTGGTGAGCCTGCGCGAAGCCTTGCACGAGGACTTCTACTTCTCCCTGCTGGAGGTGTTCCAGCGCAAGTCCGGCCGGCCGCTCGGCGACCGCGGGCTGAAGCCGGGCCAGATCGCGCCCGATATCGGGTTGAGCGACGGCGCGGTGCGGGTGCGGGTGGAACTGCGTCCCCTGTCACGCGACGCCATCACGTCCGCCGACGAGCCGTTGGACGCCTCCGCGCTGGACCGCACCGCCGCTCCGATCGGAGACGCGGCGATCCGTGCTGGATTGGAACGGATCGGCGGCGAGCCGTTCGAGGCGGGAACGCGCAGCGGACGCCCGGTGCTCGCCCGCCATGTGCGGGGCAGCGACGCGCCGGTGATGATCAGCGGCGGCCAGCACGCGAACGAGACGACCGGCGTGGTCGGCGCCCTGCGCGCGGCGGAACGGCTGGCGCAGCGTCCGGGCGCGCATTTCACCGTGTCGCCCCTGGAGAACCCGGACGGCTACGCCCTGCATCACCGGCTGCGGGCCGGAAACCCGCGCCACATGCACCATGCGGCGCGCTACACCGCGCTCGGCGACGATCTGGAATACCGCAACCCTGCGGAGGCCGGTCCCCATCTGAATGAAAAGGCCGTCCGGCTGGAAGCGGAACGGCGGAGCGGCGCCCGTCTCCACCTGAACCTGCACGGCTACCCCTCGCATGAATGGACCCGGCCGCTGTCGGGCTATGTGCCGCGCAACTTCGCCATGTGGACCCTGCCCAAGGGCTTCTTCCTGGTGATGCGCCACCACGCGGGTTGGGAGACGGCGGCGGAGCGCCTGCTCGACCGGGTGACGGCGCATCTTGCCACGATTCCGGGACTGGCGGCCCGCAACGCCGAACAGATCGCGCTCTACGAAATCCATGCCGGCGAGACCGGGTTCCGCCTCATCAATGGCTTCCCCTGCCTGTCGTCGCTGGATGAACGCAGCACGGTGCCGGTGACGTTGATCACCGAATATCCGGACGAAACCATCTATGGCGATGCCTTCATCCAGGGCCACACCGCGCAGATGGAGACGGTGCTTGCCGCCTACGAGGCCTGGCAGGAGCTTGTCGTGAGCTGACCGGCACCGTGACCCGCCTTACTTCTGCACCAGCGGGCAGCCACCCTCCGACAGAGGGCGGAACGCTTCGGGGCCGGGGATGGTCTTGATCAGCTTGTAGAAGTCCCAGGGTCCCTTCGATTCCTCGGGCTTCTTGACCTCGAAGAACAGCATGTCGTGGACCGCCCGGCCGTCGACGCGGACGCTTCCCTTGCCGAACAGGGGATCGTCGGTCGGCAGGTCCCGCATCTTGGCGGCGACGATGGTGGCGTCGGTGCTGTTGGCGGCCTTGACCGCCTTCAGGTAATGCAGGGCGCCGGCATAGACGCCGGCCTGGTTGCCGGTGGGACGGCGCCCGTCCATCCGGGCGGCGAAGCGGTCGGCGAAGGCGCGGGTGCCGGGATTCAGATCCCAATAGAAGGCCTCTGTCAGATACAATCCCTGCGCATCCTTCAACCCGACGGCGGCAACGTCGCTCAGCTGCATCAGCAGGGCGGCCAACCGCTGTCCGCCGGCGGTGATGCCGAACTCGGTCGCCTGCTTGACCGACCCGATGGTGTCGCCCACCGCATTGGCGAGCCCGATGACCTGCGCGCCGCTGCCCTGCGCCTGCAGCAGGTAGGAGGAGAAATCGGACGCGTTGGGCGGATGGCGGACGCTGCCGACGATGGTGCCGCCCATGCTCTTGACCACCGCCGAGGCGTCGCGCTCCAGCGCATGACCGAAGGCGTAGTCGGCGGTCATGAAGAACCAGCGCTTGCCCCCGCTCTCCGTCACCGCCCGCGCCGTGCCATTGGCCAGCGCCCAGGTATCATAGGTCCACTGGATGGTATTGGGGGAGCATTTCGGGCCGGTCAGTTCGGTCGTGCCGGGACCGGATGCGATAAAGACCGCCTTGGAGTTGCGCGTCACCTCGTTCACCGCCAGCGCCACCGACGAGAAGGGCACGTCCAGAATCGCATCGACATGCTCCTGGTCCAGCCAGCGGCGCGCGGTGGCGGCGCCGATGTCGGGCTTGTTCTGGTGGTCCGCGTGGATGACCTCGATGGTGACGCCGGGCAGTTCCTTGGCGAAATCCTCCGCCGCCAGCTCCGCCGCCACCACCGAGCCCTGCCCGGTGCTGTCGGAGGCGAAGCCGCTCATGTCGGTCAGCACCCCCAGCTTCACCCGGTGGTTCGCGATCTCGGCCGATGCCGGGACGGTGCCGATCGACAATGCGACGAGGCTGGCCGCGGCCATGCCGGCCAGCGTGTATCCGGTCTTCATCAAGGTCCTCCCCTTATTTATTCTGGTGCTTTTCAGTCTTGTCCGCTGCTGTCAGGCGCCGGCGGCCCCGCCACGCAGGTCCTGCAGGACCGCCTGGGCGATGTCCTGGCGCACGGTGCCGCGCTCCACCAGCGCAGCGGCGACGCGATCGATCTCGTCGCCCACCGCGCCGGCCATCATCGCGATGTTCTGGGCGTGCAGGGCCATGTGGCCCTTCTGGATGCCGGTGGTCGCCAGCGCCTTCAGCGCCGAGAAGTTCTGTGCCAGCCCGACCGCGGCGATGATGCGGGCAAGACGTTCGGCGCTGGTCACGGCGAGGATCTTTAGACAGGCCTGCGCCGTCGGATGCGCCTTGGTGGCGCCGCCGATCAGCCCGACCGCCATCGGCAGTTCGATGGAGCCGCTGAGCTGTCCGTCGGCAGTCACCTCGAAGCGGGTCAGGCTGCCATACTGGCCGCTGCGGGCGGCGAAGGCATGGGCGCCGGCCTCCACCGCGCGGGTGTCGTTGCCGGTCGCCAGCACGACCGCGCTGACGCCGTTCATGATCCCCTTGTTGTGGGTGGCGGCGCGATACGGATCGGCGGCTGCGAAGTGATAGGCGCTGACGATGCCGTCGCGCACCGCCTCGCCGCCGATCTGGTCGAGAGGCCACACCGCATGCGCCCGCGCCAGCCGGCGGTCGGCCAGATTGGACAGGATGCGCAGATACACCCGGCCGCCGGTCCAGGCGGAGATGTGGGGGGCCAGCGTCTCCGCCATGCTGTTGACTGCGTTGGCGCCCATTGCGTCGCGGGTATCGACGATCAGATGGGTCACCAGCATCGGCCCGCTCTGGCTGTCGAGCACACGCACCTCGACGTCGCGGAAGCCGCCGCCGAAGGATAGCAGGACCGGATCGCAGCCGTCGCAGATCGCCTTGATCTCCTCGCGCCGCCCGAGGATGCGCAGGCGGGCCGCATGGGGATCGGCCACGTCGACCGCCTGGATCTGCGCGATCATCAGCGTGCCGGACATCGACGTGGTGAAGCCGCCGGCGTCATAGCATTGCCGGGCCGCGTTGCAGACCGCGGCGACGACCGACGACTCCTCCGTCGCCATCGGGATCAGCACATCCTCGCCGTCGACCCTCATATTGGTCGCGATCCCCAGCGGGATATTCATCGATCCGATCACGTTCTCGACCAGACGGTCGGCAAGGCTCAGATCCAGGTTTCCGGTGTCCGACAGCCGCGCTGCGGCCGCGGCATCGAGGCCGGCGAAGTCCGAGACGATGCCCAGGCGCTCCGCAGGCGATTTCTTGTGGAATCCGGAGATGCGGGAACTGCGGGTGGTGTCGATCATTCCTGAACCCTGTCCGTGCGCTTTGTGGATGCATCCCCCTCCGGCGCCGCGCGAAGGCGCGCACCGGATGGGACAATGGGGGCGGGATAATGGTGATGCTGGGGGTAATGCCGGTCGAACGGGCGCCGCGGGCCGTCCCGCCATCACCATTCGCTCCATTGATGATCAGTGATACAAAGGGACAGCACAAGGGACAGTTTCCCGAAATCTCCGGGACACTGTACCAGCGCGTCGGTTGGGACACTGCAGCGGTGATGCGATGACACGGGTGGGCAGCATCGTCGACAGGATCGCCGGACTGA
Organism: Azospirillum oryzae; assembly: GCF_008364795.1. Lineage (GTDB taxonomy): Bacteria > Pseudomonadota > Alphaproteobacteria > Azospirillales > Azospirillaceae > Azospirillum > Azospirillum oryzae. The sequence continues at coordinate 317,603 of NZ_VTTM01000006.1, forward strand.
TCGGCGAGGGTCTGTTGAAGCCGGGGGAGCGCCTCCTGTCGGTACGGGCCGGCGCCGTCGAACATGGCGTATCGAAGAACACCATGGCCGAGGCCTACGACCGTCTGGTGGCGCTGGGCCATGTCGAGGCGAAGCAGGGGGCCGGCTATTACGTCGCCCGCGTCCGCCACGCGGTGGTGGGGCAGCAGTCCGCCCATGTCGCAGAGGCGGTGGACTTCGTGTCCCTGCTGCGCGAACAGCTGGTGCAGAGCTATGCCGTGCGGATCGGCGACGGCCGGCCGCCGCCGTCCTGGATGGAGCGGTTCGAGGTCGGCGGCAGCCCGCGTTTCCTGGCCGCAACCCGCGGCCTGACGCCGGAACACGGCTACGGCTCCCCCTGGGGCTTCCTGCCGTTGCGGGAGCGGCTGGCGCTGACGCTCGGAGAACGGTCAATCACGGCGTCGCCGGACCAGATCCTGCTGACCCAGGGCGCCAACCACGCACTCGACCTCGTGGCCCGCCAGATGCTGGAACCGGGGGACACCGTGCTGGTCGACAGCCCCGGCTATTACCCGTTGTTCGGCAAGCTCCGGCTGTCGCGCATCAGCATCGTCGGCGTCCAGCGTCGCCACGACGGCCCCGACCTCGACGATCTCGCCGCCAAGGCCGCCGCCCACAAGCCGAAGCTGTTCTTCACCCAGTCGCTGGCGCACAACCCGACCGGCGGCTCGATCACCCCCGCCGTCGCGCACCGCCTGCTGCGGATTGCCGAACAGCACGGCCTGCACATTGTCGAGGACGACCCCTTCGCCGATGTCCTGCCCGCCGCCAGCCCGCGGCTCGCCGCGCTCGACCAGTTGGAGCGGGTCATCTATGTCGGCACCTTCTCCAAAACCCTGTCGGCCAGCCTGCGTGTCGGCTATGTGGCGGCGAAACGCCCGCTGATCGACCGGCTGTGCGACGTCAAGATGCTGACCGTCGTCAGCACCTCCGATTATGTCGAGCGGATGGTCTACGCCTTCATCGCCTCCGGCCAATATCTTCGACATCTGCGCCGGCTGAAGACGCTGATCGGGGAGCATACGGAAAAGGCGACGCTCGCACTGACCCGCATCGGCGTCCGACTGCCGCCGGTTGCTCCCGGCGGATATTATCTGTGGGGTGAACTTCCCGACGGCATCGACGAGGCGGATCTGGTGCGCCAAGCTGCGGAACAGGGAATTTTCCTGGCTCCCGGCACGCTGTTCCTGCCGACGCGGACGGCCACTGCGCCGGCGATGCGGATCAACATCGCCTATGCCGACGATCCGCGCTTCATCGCATTTCTCGGCGACCGTCTGCAGGCAGACGGAGCGCGGTAACAAGGTGCTTTCAACCGCCGTTCCTGTGGTCGCCGTCCCGGCGGCTTTCCTCGACGACCCAGCGGCGGAAGCGGTCGCGACGCTCATCCGGCTTGCGCCGGCTGGAGACGACGAGGAAATAGCCCCGTTCGGTCTGGATCGGCCGGTCGATCAGGGCAACCAGATGCCCGTCCCGCATCAGCTCGTCGGTCAGCGGACTCCATCCCAGCGCCACTCCCTGGCCCATCAGGGCAGCCTGCAGGACCAGTGGATAATTGTTGAAGGTCAGGTCGTGGCCGCCGGCCGGCACTGGCAGTCCGTGCAGGGTGAACCAATCGCTCCAGGACAGCCAGGCGGCCGGCCCGATTGATTCCAGATGCAGGAGTGGCAGGGACGCCAGATCGGCCGGGGAAGCGGCGATTCCGGTGGCGGCACCGGCGGCAAACGGGGCGCGGCTCGCCCGGAAGGCAGGGCTGCAGACCGGCAGGACCCGTTCGGGGAACAGGAGTTCCGCCTCGCAACCGGGCCAATGACCGTGGCCGAAGGAGATGGCGATGTCCACCGCCTCGCGGCGCAGATCGATCGCGTTCTGCGTCGTCACGACCCGCACGTCCAGTTCCGGCAAAAGCTGGCGCAGGGCGCCGAGACGCGGCAACAGCCAACCTGAGGCGAAACCGAAATCGGTGGCGACGTTCAGAACGCCCGGCCGGTGCCTGTCACGGATGCGGGTCACCGCATCACCAATACCGTCCAGCGCCTCGCGGGTCGCCTCGTAGAGCCGTACGCCGTCCGGCGTCAGCGCGACCCCGCGGTGAAGACGACGGAACAGCGCCGTCTCCAGATCTGCCTCCAGCCAGCCGATCTGGTGGCTGACGGCCGACTGGGTACAGGCAAGCTCACGGGCGGCGGCGCTGAAGCTCAGCAGCCGGCCGGCCGCCTCGAAGAAAAGCAGGGTGCGCAGCGGTGGCAGGCGGTCCTTTCCCATGAGCACCCTTCATATCACCATGATGAGACAGGAGCTTCACGCCCCCTGTTGGGTGCGTCAATTCTATCGTTCTCGAACGATCTGTCCACAAACGGTATGAAGCAGGCGGATATGGCACGGCGTCCCAACATCCTTATCCTCATGGCCGACCAGATGATCCCGCAGGCGCTCGGCGCCTACGGCAACCCGACGGTGCGGACGCCGCACATCGACCACCTGGCGGAGGGCGGCGTGGTGTTCGACAGCGCCTACTGCAACAGCCCGCTCTGCGCCCCCTCGCGCTATGTCTTCCTGTCCGGGCGGTTGCCCTCGGCCATCGGCGGCTACGACAACGCCGCCGAATTTCCCTCCGCAGTCCCCACTTTTGCCCATTACCTGCGGCTTGCCGGCTACCAGACCATTCTGTCCGGCAAGATGCACTTCTGTGGGGCCGACCAGCTTCACGGCTTCGAGGAACGGTTGACCACCGACATCTATCCGGCCGATTTCGGCTGGACGCCGGACTGGACCCGGCCCCAGGAGCGGCCGAGCTGGTATCACAACATGAGTTCCGTGCGCGACGCCGGCCCCTGCCTGCGCACCAACCAGCTCGACTTCGACGAGGAGGTGGTCTTCACCGCCGAACGCAAGCTGTACGACATCGCTCGCGGCCGGCGGGAACGGCCCTTCTGCTTCGTGGTATCGCTGACCCATCCGCACGACCCCTACGCCATCACCGAGCGCTATTGGAACCGCCACACCGACGCGGAGGTGCCGCTGCCGCGCGTCACTCTGGCGCCGGACGCGATGGACCCGCATTCGCGGCGGTTGCGCCATGTCTGCGCGATGGACGAGATGCCGCTCAGCGAACGGCAGATCCTCAACGCCCGCCGTGCCTATTACGGGTCCGTCGCCTACGTGGACGATCAGATCGGTCGGCTGATGGGCGCGCTGGAGGAAACCGGACTGGCCGAGGATACCGTCATCGTCCTGCTGTCCGACCATGGCGACATGCTGGGCGAACGCGGGCTGTGGTACAAGATGAGCTTCTACGAGTCCGCCTGCCGTATCCCGCTGATCGTCCGGGCGCCGGGCTGGTTCCAGGCCGGGAGGGTCGCGGCCTCGGTCTCGTCGATGGATCTGCTGCCGACCCTGGTCGAACTCGCCCATGATGGGGCTGCGCCAAGCTGGCGGACGCCGATCGACGGGCGCAGCCTGTTGCCGCACCTTCAGCGCAGCGGCGGCCACGACGAGGTGATCGGCGAATATCTGGCCGAAGGCGCCGTGGCCCCGATCGTGATGATCCGGCGCGGCCGCGACAAATTCATCCATTCGCCGGCCGATCCCGACCAGCTCTACGACCTGTCCGACGACCCGGACGAGTTGGTGAACCGGGCGGAGCAGCCCGCCGCCGGCTCGGCGGCAGCCGATGCCCTGCGACGCTACCGCGCCGAGGTGGAACAACGCTGGGACTTGGCGCGCCTGCATGAGGAGGTTGTCGCCAGTCAACAGCGGCGCCTCCTGGTGGCCGAGGCGCTGCGACAGGGGAAGCACCGCTCCTGGGATTTCCAGCCCTTCACCGATGCAGGCACCAGCTATATGCGCAACCATCTGGATCTCGACGATCTGGAAGCCATGGCTCGTTTCCCGCGCCCTGGTGCCTCTATGCAATAGGACGGCGCGACGGTGCGCCGGACGTCGACCATCACCCGACAGGAGGGAAGGCAGCATGCATATACCAGGGGTTGCAATGGGCGGTTTGACGGCAGGGCGTGCGGCGCTGGCCGGTCTGGTGGCCGCGATCGGGATCACGGCCGGCTCGTTGCCGGCATCGGCGGCAGAGCCAGCCAGTTGCCAGATGGTGAGGATGGCCGATCCCGGCTGGACCGACATCACCGCGACCAATGCGGTGGCGGGAACGCTGCTGGGCGCGCTGGGCTATCAGCAGAAGATCGAGACGGTCGCCGTGCCGATCATTTTCCAGGGGCTGAAGACCGGGCAGATCGATGTCTTCCTCGGCAACTGGATGCCTGCCCAATCCACCTTTCTCGACAAGCTGATCGCCGAGAAATCGGTCGAGATCGTGCGCCCGAACCTGGAAAACGCCAAATTCACCCTGGCAGTTCCGACCGCGGTCGCCGAAGCCGGCGTGCACAGTTTCGCCGACCTCGCCCGGTTCGGTGACCGGTTCGAAAAGAAGATCTACGGGATCGAGCCGGGCGCGCCGGCGAACCAGAATATTCAGCGCATGCTCGACAAGAAGGATTTCGGGCTGGAAGGCTGGACCCTTGTCGAATCGAGCGAGCAGGCCATGCTGGCACAGGCGATGCGCCGGACGCGCAGCAAGGATTGGGTGGTCTTTCTCGGCTGGCAACCGCACCCGATGAACACCCGGATCGACATGACGTATCTCAGCGGCGGCGACGCCTATTTCGGTCCGAACTATGGCAGCACCACGGTCAACACCCTGTCCCGGCGCGGCTACGGCACCGAATGCACGAATGTCCACCGCCTGTTCAGCCAACTCGCCTTCACCGTCGGGATGGAGAACGAGATCATGGCCGCCATCACCGACGACAAGAAGGCGCCCAAGGACGCCGCGGCCAGCTACCTGAAGGCGCATCCCGACCTGCTCGGCCCCTGGCTGGCCGGCGTGTCGACCCGCAACGGCAAGGATGCCGCGACAGCCGTGCGCGCGGCGTTGGGCCTGAAGTGAGGCAACCAAACGATAAGGAGACGAACAACCATGCTTGCCGCGTTGCGCGCATGGGTCCGAAACCGCTTCCCGTCCTGGTTCCGGCCGACCTACCGACCCGAACGCCATTATATGCGGGGCCCCTCCGGTTTGCGATGAGGCCCGAGGGGGAGGATTGCGGACCGTCAATCCGTCGTCTCCCTCCGGTCCGTCAGCCTGGGCAATGCTGGAGGAATCCCACTGCAGAGTAGCCCTGCATCGACACCGATGACAGGCCAACTGTCATAGACTTTATCTCTCTAAATCAATGCAGTAGCCGGGTTCAGTTGTCCGCCGAGCGTGGACGCCGATCCACATTCCACGACGTCAGCTTGCCATCTCTTCGTGAAGGTGGAAGGGCTGTTAACCACATCACACCACCAGATAGTTCGCATTCTCAATCATCGTCATGCAAAGCATCTTGCGGCAAAATGTACGAACTGGTACGTTTGTTGGCATGTACGAACCATGCCGCTGCCGAAAGGGCTCCCATGCCGTCCAGCGCCTTCACCTTCAAAAAGTCGATCGCCACCGTCTCGCTGAGCGGCACCCTGCCGGAGAAGCTTGAGGCGGCGGCCAGCATCGGCTTCGACGGGGTCGAGATTTTCGAGAACGACCTGCTGACCTTCGACGGCTCCCCGGCCGACGTGCGCCGCATTGCGGAGGGTCTGGGGCTGGAAATCACCATCTTCCAGCCCTTCCGCGATTTCGAAGCGATGCCGGACCCGATCCGCGCCCGTAACCTCGACCGGGCGGAACGCAAGTTCGACGTGATGCAGGAATTGGGGACCGACCTCGTGCTGGTCTGCTCCAACGTCCAGCCCGCCGCCATCGACGACCCCGCCCGTGCCGCCGCCGATCTCGCCGAGATGGCGGAGCGGGCGCGGCGCCGCGGTCTGCGCGTCGGCTACGAGGCGCTGGCCTGGGGCCGGCATGTCAACCGCTGGCGTCAGGCCTGGGACATCGTGCAGCGCGCCGATCACCCGGCGCTGGGGCTGATCGTCGACAGCTTCCACACGCTGGCCCTGGACGACGACCCGTCCGGCATTGCCGATCTGCCGGGCGATCGCATCTTCTTCGTGCAGTTGGCCGACGCGCCGAAGCTGTCGATGGACGTGCTGTCCTGGAGCCGCCATTTCCGCAATTTCCCCGGCCAGGGCCAGCTGCCGGTCGGGCGCTTCGTCGACGCGGTGCTGGCATCCGGCTACCGCGGCCCCCTGTCGTTGGAGATCTTCAATGACGAATTCCGCGCCGCCCCAGCCCGCCTGACCGCCCTCGATGGTCTGCGGTCACTGATCCATACGGAGGCCGAAGCAGGCTTCGGACCCGGCCTGCCGGCGCCACCGGTCTGCCGTGGCGTGGAGTTCCTGGAATTTGCCGTCGATGCCGCGGCGCGGGACAAGCTGTCCGCCCTGCTCGGCAGCCTGGGCTTCCGTCATGCCGGGCGCCACCGTTCGAAGGATGTCGACCTCTACCGCCAGGGCGGCGTCAATCTGGTGCTGAACAGCGAGGAGGATTCGGCAGCGTCGGAGCATTTCCAGATGCACGGCCCCTCGGTCTGCGCCATGGCTTTCGCGGTGGACGATGCCGCCCGCACGATTGCCCGGGCCGAGGCCTTGCGCTGCGTGCTGTGGCGCGAGAGGGTCGGCGACGGCGAACGCCGCATCCCGGCGCTGCGCGCCCCCGACGGCACGCTGATCTATCTGGTCGACGACAAGGAAGCCAACCGCAGCATCTGGGAGGACGACTTCCACCTGTTCGCGGAGGAGCCTGCTGGAGCAGCCGGCCCCCCGCCCCTGCTCGGCATCGACCATGTCGCCCAGGCCCTGCCCTTCGGCCGGATGGACGGTTTCGTGTTGTTCTACCGAACGGTCTTCGGCTTCGTTCCGGAAAGCCTGTGGGAGTTGCCCGACCCCTATGGCCTGATCCGCAGCCGGGCGCTGGTCAGCCCCGATGCGGAGCCCGGCCGGGGCGTGCGGCTGCCGCTGAACATCTCGGAAAGCCGGCGGACCGCAACCGGCCGCTTCGTCAGCGCCACCGCCGGAGCCGGCGTCCATCACATCGCCTTCGCGGCGTCGGATGCCGCCGCCCTGGTGGAGGACCGTCTGGCGGCCGGCGCGCCCTTCCTGCCGATCCCCGCCAACTATTATGACGACCTCGCAGTCAAACACCCGCTGGACGATGCGGCATTGGAAGCGCTGAAGCAGCGCGAACTGCTGTATGACCGCGACGGCCAGGCTGACGGGGGTGGCGAGTTCCTGCACGCCTACACCGACAGCTTCGACGACCGCTTCTTCTTCGAGGTGGTGGAACGGCGTGCCGGCTACCGCCAGTTCGGCGCCGTGAATGCCGCCGTGCGCATGGCGGTACAGGCGCAACTGCGCGAAGGCGCCCGCCCCGAACTCTATCTCGACTGAAAATGAACGAAACAGTGCGTTTGTTTGGAGACGCCCCGCCATGAGCCGCCCCACCATAAGCCGTCCAATCCTGGTCCTGAACGGACCCAACCTCAACCTGCTGGGCAAGCGCGAGCCGCACATCTACGGCCATGAGACCCTGGCCGATGTCGAAGCCGACTGCCGCCGCACAGGCGAGACGCTGGGTCTTGCCGTCGACTTCCGCCAGTCCAATGCCGAACATGTCCTGATCGACTGGATTCACGAAGCGCGCGAGACGGTCGACGGGCTGGTCATCAACCCGGCCGGCCTGACCCACACTTCGGTGTCGCTGATGGACGCGCTGTCGGCCTGCGCCTTCCCCATCCTGGAGGTCCATATCTCCAACATCCACCGGCGTGAGGAATTCCGCCATTTCTCCTATGTGTCGCGGGTCGCGGCCGGTGTGATCTGCGGCTTCGGCACCCAGGGCTACACGCTGGCCCTCCAGCGGATGGCCCGCCTGCTGGAGACCGCCGAGAAATGAACGCCATCTCCCGACCGGCCCCCACCCCCGCCGCCGGCAATTCGATCCTCGTCGGGCTGATCGGCGCCGGCATCCAGGCCTCCCGAACCCCGGCGATGCACGAGCGGGAGGCCGACGCCCTCGGCCTGCGCTGCCTCTACCGGCTGATCGACCTCGACCGCCTCGGCATCGGTCCCGATGCCCTGCCGGAACTTCTGTCGGGGGCCGAGCGCATGGGCTACACAGGCCTCAACGTCACCTATCCCTGCAAGCAGGCGATCATCCCGCTGCTGGACGAGTTGTCGGACGATGCCCGCGCCATCGGGGCGGTCAACACCGTCGTGCTGAAGGACGGGCGCCGGGTCGGTCACAACACCGATTGCTCCGGCTTCGCCGAGGGCTTCCGCCGCGGTTTCGGCACCGTTCCGATGGACCGGGTGCTGCTGCTGGGTGCCGGCGGGGCCGGGGCGGCGGTCGGCCATGCCGCCTTCCATCTCGGAGCGGGCCGGCTGGACATCTTCGACGCAGACCCGGCGCGGGCGATGCTGCTGGCCGATCAACTGAACGCCCGCTTCGGCGCCGGGCGAGCCTCGGCGGTTGCCGATCTGACCGGGCTCGGCACCGCGATGGCGGCGGCGGACGGGCTGATCCACGCCACGCCCACCGGCATGGCGAAGTTTCCCGGCCTGCCGCTGCCGGCCGATATGCTGCACCCGCGGTTGTGGGTGGCGGAGATCGTCTATTTCCCGCTGGAGACCGAGCTGCTGCGCACGGCACGGACGATCGGCTGCCGGACGCTGGACGGCGGCGGGATGGCGGTGTTCCAGGCGGTGGATGCTTTCAGGCTGTTCACCGGGGTTTCCCCCGATGCCGAACGCATCCGCGCGCATTTCGCGTCGATGGACGCCGGCCAAGCCACCGGCTGATACTGGCCGCCTGACAATGGCCGCCTGACAATCGGCGCCATTCACACAGACAAGCCGGCGAGGCCGCCGGCACCGGGAGGACCGCATGAGACGGCTGGTCGAGGCCTATTTCACCCTCATCAAAATCCTGATGGCGCTGTGCATGGCCGGCATGGTGGTGCTGGTGTTCGGCAACGTCGTGCTGCGCTACGCCTTCAACAGCGGCATCACGGTGTCGGAGGAGATGTCGCGCCTGTTCTTCGTCTGGATGTGCTTCCTCGGCGCCATCCTGGGCCTGCGGGAACGGGCGCATCTCGGCGTCGATGCGCTGGTGGCGCGCCTGCCGCGGACCGGCAAGCTGGCTTGCGCGGTGGCCAGCTGCGGATTGATGCTGTGGGTCACTTGGCTGGTGCTGCAGGGAAGCTGGACGCAGACCCTCATCAATTGGGACGCGCAGGCACCGGCCACCGGCCTGTCGATGGGGCTGCTGTACGGCGTCGGCGTGGTGTTCGGCCTGTCGACCGGCATCATCCTGCTGCATGAGATGTATCTGCTGCTGACCGGCAAGCTCTCCGACGCCGACCTCGTGATGGTCGCGGAATCCGAGGATCTGCCGGAGGCGACCGCCCATGGCGCCCACACCGGCGGACACCGGACGCACCAGAGCACCAACCGGGAAGGGGCCCGGGATGAAGCCTTGCCGCTGCCTCCCCGCACCGCCTCCAGCCGCTGAGGACGCCGGACCATGACCATCACCATCTTCCTCGGCTCCCTGCTGGGCGCCATGGCCATCGGCATGCCCATCGCCTATGCCCTGCTGCTGTGCGGCGTGGCGCTGATGATCCATCTCGACCTGTTCGACGCGCAGATCGTGGCTCAGAACCTGATCAACGGCGCCGACAGCTTCCCGCTGATGGCCGTGCCCTTCTTCATGCTGGCCGGCGAGATCATGAACACCGGCGGTCTCGCCAAGCGCATCGTCAACCTCGCCATGGCTATGGTCGGCCATATCCGCGGCGGGCTCGGCTACGTCACCATCCTGGCGGCGACGGTGATGGCCAGCCTGTCCGGCTCCGCGGTGGCGGATGCGGCGGCACTCGCCACCCTGCTGGTTCCGATGATGGTGGCAGCCGGCCATGATCGCAACAAGTCGGCCGGGCTGGTCTCCGCCAGCGCCATCATCGCGCCGATCATCCCGCCGTCGATCGGCTTCGTCATCTATGGCGTCGCCGGCAACGTCTCGGTCACCAAGCTGTTCCTCGCCGGCATCTTCCCCGGCATCCTGCTGGCCTTCGGCCTGTGCGGCGCCTGGTGGTACGTGTCGCGCAAGGAGAACCTTTCCCCGCCGCCCCGCCGCTCCCTGCGCGAGGTGCTGACGATCCTGCGCGAAGGCGTGTGGGCGCTGATGTTGCCGGTGATCATCATCATCGGGCTGAAGTTCGGTGTCTTCACCCCCACCGAGGCCGCCGTGGTCGCCGCCGTCTATTCGCTGTTCGTCGCCGTCTGCGTCTATCGCGAGATGTCGATTACCGACATCTATCCAGCCCTGCTGGGGGCGGCGAAGACGACCAGCGTCGTCATGTTCCTGGTCGCCGCGGCGCTGGTGTCGTCCTGGCTGATCACGGTGGCCAACCTGCCGGGGATGGTGACCGATCTGCTGGAGCCGCTGATGGACAGCCCGACCCTGCTGCTGCTGGCGATGATGGCCCTGGTGGTGGCGATCGGCACCGCGATGGACATGACGCCGACCATCCTGATCCTGACACCGATCCTGGTCCCGGTGTGCAAGCAGGCCGGCATCGATCCCGTCTATTTCGGCGTGCTCTTCATCATCAACAACGCCATCGGCCTGATCACGCCGCCGGTCGGCACCGTGCTGAACGTGGTCTGCGGCGTGTCGAAGGTCAGCATGGAGGGCGTCATCAAAGGCGTCTGGCCCTTCATGCTGGTACAACTGGTCGTCCTGTTCCTGCTGACCCTGTTCCCGTCGCTGGTGATGGTTCCGGCGGCCTGGCTCAGCCATTGACCCTTGTTCTCTTCAAGAATGAAAACCGGAGGAAATCCCATGAAGACGCGCATGAAATCCCTGCTCGCCGGCCTGCTGCTGCCGGGCCTGCTGTTCGCCGGTGCCGCCGGCGCTGCGGATTACAAGGACCGCTCGATCAAATTCGCCTTCCAGAACGTCAAGGAACACCCGCAGGGCCAGGGCGCCCAGAAATTCGCCGACATCGTCGAGGCGAAGAGCGGCGGCAAGATCAAGGTGAAGCTGTTCCCCGGCGGCACGCTGGGCGGCGACGTGCAGACCGTGTCGGCGATGCAGGGCGGCATCATCGAAATGTCGGTGATGAATGCCGGCATCCTGGTTTCCCAGGCCAAGGAATTCGCCCTGGTCGACCTTCCCTTCCTGTTCAACAGCGCGTCGGAGGCCGACGCCCTGCTGGACGGCCCTGTCGGCGAGCAGCTGATGGCGAAGCTGCCGGAGAAGGGTCTGGTCGGCCTTGGCTTCTGGGACCTGGGATTCCGCGACCTGACCAACAACCGCCGGCCGGTGAAGACCGCCGCCGACATCGCCGGCCTGAAGATCCGGGTGATCCAGACGCCGATCTACATCGACATCTTCAAAGCGCTGGGCGCCAACCCGGTACCGATGGCCTTCCCGGAGTTGTACGGCGCGTTGGAGACCGGGACCGTCGATGGACAGGAGAATCCGCCCAAGACCATCGAGCTGACCAAGTTCAACGAGGTCCAGAAATACATGACGCTCACGCGGCACATCTACAATCCGCAGGCACTGATCGTCTCCGGCAAGTTCTGGAATACGCTGAGCGCCGATGAAAAGTCTCTGCTCCAGAGCGCTGCCGCCGAAGCCACCGTCTTCCAACGCAATCTGTCGCGCGGGCAGGAAGCCGATGCGTTGGCATCCCTGAAGGCGAAGGGCATGATCATCGACGAACTGCCGGCCGATGAACTCGCCAAAATCCGTGAGAAGGTCAAGCCTGTGGTCGACAAGTACAAGGCCGAAATCGGCGATGCGCTGGTCACGCAGGCCTATGCGACGATCGAAAAGAAACGCGCTTCGAACTGACGGTGAAGCCCTGTGGTGGAGTGCGTTCGCGCACTCCACCACTCCGGCATTGAGCTTTCCCCAACGTTCGTCCATTACCTCCGTTAAGGGCGCTCTCCGCGCCGCAAAACCATGGGACAGGGCATGACGGCGGACGACGCGACCGGCACAACCAACAAAACCAAGCCAAGCCGCAAGAACGATCCGGAAGGCACCCGCCAGGACATCCTCGAGGTGGCGACGGAGGAGTTCTCCTCGCTGGGCTTCAGCGGTGGCCGGGTCGACGCCATCGCCGCGCGCACCCGCACCACCAAGCGCATGATCTACTATTACTTCGGCGGCAAGGAGGAACTGTACCTTGCCGTGCTGGAGAAGGTCTATGGCGACATCCGCGCCATCGAGAACCGCCTGAACCTACAGAATCTGGAGCCGGAGGCGGCGATCCGCGCCCTGATCGACTTCACCTTCGACTATCAGGAACAGCACGAGGACTTCATCCGGCTGGTGAGCATCGAGAACATCCACCGCGCCGAACACATGAAGAAATCGAAGGCGATCGCCAATCTGAACATCACGGTGATCGACACGCTGGCCCGAATCCTGGAGCGCGGCCGGGCTTTGGGCGTGTTCAAGACCGACATCCAGCCGATCGACCTGCATCTGATGATCAGCGCCTTCTGTTTCTTCCGGGTGTCGAACCGCCACACCTTCAATCTGATCTTCCATCAGGACCTGACCGCCACCGACACCCGCGCCCGCCACAAAAGGATGATTGCGGACGCCATCGTCAGCCTGCTCAAGGGGACAGCAAGCACCTAGCTCCGGTTCGAGGCGCAAAGATGGATGCGTCGGCTCTCGCACCACGGCGTGAGTGGACAGCGGACGGCATCGAAAGGGCACCGTCAACCTATCGCAGCTGGAACTTGATGCCGCGCTTCAGCCTGCTCCCAGGATCGGGAGACGGGACATCAGAACGGACCGCCGGATCATACGGCAACCATCTCCATCAGCCGGGCACGATCGGCAGGGGAGGCCGCTTCACCATGGAGCGTGATGCGCCCCCGTTCCACCGCGTAGAAGCGGTCGGCGACATCCAGGGCACGGTGGATGTTCTGCTCCACCAGCAGGATGGTCAATCCCGCCCGCTTCAGCTCCGTGATGATCGCGAAGATCTCGTCGACGATCATCGGCGCCAGACCTTCCGTCGGTTCGTCGATCAGCAACAGCCTGGCGGTCCCCACCATCACGCGGGCCATCGCCAGCATCTGCTGCTCGCCGCCGGACAAGGTGGTGCCGAGTTGCCGCCGCCGCTCGGCCAGCCGGGGGAAGCGGGCGAAAGCCTGTCCGATCGCCTGTTCATTCTCCCGGCGCGCCCGCCCGGGACATTGGCGCAGCCCCAGCCGCAGGTTCTCCTCGACGCTGAGGCCCGGGAAGATGCGTCGATCCTCCGGCACCAATCCGAGCCCAAGGCGGGCGATCGCGTCGGGTGTCTGCCCGGCCAGATCGACCCCGTCGAAGCGGATCGCGCCGGAACTGGCCGGCACCCAGCCGGCGACGGATTTCAGGATGGTGGTCTTGCCGACGCCGTTGCGGCCGAACAGCCCGACCACCTCGCCCGGACCGGCCTGCAGGGACACCCCTTGCAGAACATGGCTCAGGCCGTAATGCGCGTGCAGGTTCTCGATGGAAAGCATGGGTGTCACCCGTGTCCGAAATAGGCGGCCTGAACGGCGGGATCGGCGCGCACCACGGCGGGCGGCCCTTCGGCGATCTTCCGGCCCTGGGCCATCACGACGACATGGTCCGACAGGCTCATCACCAGCCCGATGTCGTGTTCGATCAGCAGCACCGTCAGTTCGCCGGCCAGCGAACGGATCAGCGCGCCGGTGTCGGCCGTGTCGCCATGGCTCATGCCCTGGGTCGGCTCGTCCAGCAGCAGCACCCGCGGTTCCGCGGCCAGCGCCACCGCGATCTCCAGCCGCCGCTGTTCGCCGTGCGACAGGTTGCCGGCAAGCTCGCGCGCCTTGGCCGACAGGCCGAAGCGCTCCAGCAGCGCGTCGGCCTTGGCCAGCGCCCGGCGGCTGTGGCCGACCGGACGCAGCGCATACCAGGGCCTCTCCAGCACCTGCGCGGCGATCCGCAGATTTTCCAGCACCGGCAGTTCGAAGAACAGGTTGGTGATCTGGAAGGACCGCGACAGTCCGGCGGCGAGCAGGCGGTCGGGGGACCGCCCGGTGACGTCGGCGCCGTCCAGGGTCACACGGCCACCGGTAGGGCGGATGGCGCCACTGATCAGGTTGAACAGCGTGCTCTTGCCCGCCCCGTTCGGCCCGATGACTGACGTGATCCGCCCGGCGGCGGCGTCGAAGCCGACGCCCGCCACCGCTTGGAGCCCGCCGAAATTCACCGACAGGTCGCGCACGCCGAGCGCACAGGCTACGCCCGCACCGGCTGCCGCCGTCTTGAGGGAGGATGCGATCATGACCCCGTCCTCCCGGATTCGCCGCGGCGGTTCAGCCGGGCCAGCAGGGCGCCGACCAACCCCTTGCGCAGGAAGATGACGGACAGCATGAAGATGACCCCCACGACGATCAGGTGATGCTCGGTCCAGGATCCGACGACGGAGCGCAGGGCGGTCAGCAGCAGGCTGCCCACCACCGGCCCGACCAGTGTGCCGACGCCGCCGACGATGACCGTGATGACGGCGTTGCCGGAGGTCTCGAAGAACATCAGTTCCGGCGAGACGAAGCCGCGCAGCATCGGGTAGAGCGCCCCCGCCAGCGCCGCGACGCAGGCCGCCAGCACATAGACCGCCAGCTTGTAGCGCCAGGCGTTGAAGCCCAGGAACGGCACGCGCTTCTCGTTGGCGCGGATGGCGGCCAATGTCCGCCCGAACGGCGCGTCCATCAGATAGGCCAGCCCGGCATAGGCCGCGACGGTCAGGGCCAGTACCAGCAGAAAGAAGGAGAGCGGATCGGCCGTGTCGAGACTGACCGGTCCAAATCCAACCTGGATCTGCGGGATGCCGATCAGCCCATCCGACGCTCCCAGCGCGCGGGTGTTGTAGACGGTCTTGGCGGCGACCTGGGCCAGCCCGAAGGTGATGAGGGCGAAATAGACGCCCTTCACCCGGTTGGCGATGACGCCGCCGATCAGGCCCGCCACGCTTCCCGCCAGCAGGGCCGCCGCCATCGCCAGCCAGAAGCTGGGGGCGACATCGCGCAGGACGAGCGCCGAGACATAGGCGCCCAGCCCGAAATACAGCGCCTGCCCCAGCGACAGCAGCCCGGTATAGCCCAGCAGCAGGTCGACGCTCATCGCCAGCCCGGCGAAGATCAGCGCCTCGGTCGCCAGCCGCAGGTAGAATCCATTGCCGGTCGCCCAGGCCGCGGCGGCGAAGCCCAGCGCCGCCGCCAGGAAGGCCAGCGCCAGCCAATGGACCGGGGCCAGACGGGAAAGCCGGGACGCCGGACCGGCGCGGCCGGGATCGGACAGGGTGCGCAACGTGGTGGCTTCAGGCATGTCCCAGCCTCCCGAACAGGCCCTGCGGCCGGACCATCAGCACCAGCACCATGATCCCGAACACCAGCGGGTCCGACCAGACCGGCGAGATATAGAGGCTCGACAGCGCCTGCACCTGGGTCAGCAGCAGGCCGGCGATCACCGCCCCCTGGATCGACCCCATCCCGCCGACGATCACCACGGTGAAGGCCATCAGGATGAAATCGCGTCCCATGGTCGGGAACACCGAATAGATCGGCGCCAGCAGCACGCCGGCCAGCCCGGCCAGCGCCACGCCGAAGGCGAAGGTTCCGGCATAGACCCGGCGCACCGGCACCCCCAGCGACGAGGCCATGTCCTTGTCGAAGGCGGCCGCCCGGACCATGGCGCCCAGCCCGGTGCGGAAGACCACCAGCCAGACCGCGGCGATCAGCGCGAGGCCGAAGCCGATCAGGAACAGCCGGTAGTTCGGCAGGAACATGCCGAGGATCTCGGTGCCGCCCTCGATCGGGTTCTCGGGCCGCAGGGTGTTGGGTCCATAGATCAGCTTCAGCAGATCCTCCAGGATCATCCCCAGCCCGAAGGTCAGCAGCAGGGTCAGGATGTGGCGGTCGCGGCTGTGGAAGACCCGCGCGATCAGCCAGCGTTCGGCCAGCCAGCCGATCGGCAGCATCAGCAGCGGCACCAGCACCAGCAGCGCCCAGAATCCGACCCCCAGCCCGGCCAGGGTCAGGGACAGGAAGGCACCCATGGCGTAGAATTCGCCATGGGCCATGTTGATGACGTCCAGCAGCCCGAAGATGATGGTCAGGCCCAGCGCCATCAGGACGACGGCAACCCCGAGCGACAGACCGTTCAGCGCCTGCGGCGCCAGGACGAATTGCAGATAGTCGATGAGATCGGCCATGGCATCGGCTCCTTGACTGCGTCCTCAGAAGCGGGTGCAGAGGTCCGGCCCGATGGCCGCATCGCCCGGAACGGTGCCGACCACGTCGAAGCGGTTGTTGGTGCCGTCCGACGAGATGCGCACCGCGTACATGTCCTGGACCGCCTGATGGTCGCCGGCCCGCATCGTCTTGGTGCCCTGGGGCGTGTTCCAGCTCAGCCCTTCCATTGCCTTGCGCAGCGCGTCGGTGTCGGTGCCGCCGGCCTTCTCCACCGCCGCCTTGAAGAAGCCGATCAGGCCGTAGCTATCGGCGCCGTAGAGGTCGGGGGCGGTGTCGTAGGCCTTGCGGAAGGCGGCGACGAAGGCCTTGTTCTCGGGCGTCGCCAGTTCCGCCGAATAGCCGACGCCGGTGACAAAGCCGTCGGCCGCCTTGCCGATGGCGCCGATGTTCTGGGCGGTGACGGTGCCGGACGCGCCGACGATGGTCAGGTTGCGCAGCAGCCCGTACTCGCCCATCTGCGTCAGCAGCCGGACGGTGTCGTTGCCGGCGGTTGAGGTGTAGAGCACGCTGGGCCGCGCGGCGCGGAGCTGGCCGAAATACTGCGAGTAATCCTTGCTGCCGAGCGGCGCGAAGACCTCGCCGGTCGATTGCGCGCCGGTCTTCTCCGCCGCCGCCTTGAAGGCCGCGACGGTGGAGCGGCCCATCTCGTAATCGGGTCCGAGATAATAGACCTTGGCCTTCGGCTTGTCCTTGGCCAGCCATTCCGCCAGCGCCGCCGACTGCTGACCCGCCCGCGCGTTCACCCGGAAGACGTTGGGCGAGCATTTGTCGGTGGTGATGGCGTCGGAGAAGGAGACGGTGGTGGCGATCAGCCGGCCATTGCGCTCCGCAAGCTGCCCGACCGCCAGGGTGGAGCCGGAATTGACGGTGCCGGTCAGGAAATCGACCTTGTTGACCTGGAACAGCTTCTCCGCCTTCTGGGTGGCGACGGCGGGGTTGGCCTCCTCGTCCTCGAACAGCAGTTCGATCTGGCGCCCCATGATGCCGCCGGCGGCGTTGGCCTCCTTCGTCGCCAGTTCCAGCCCCCAGCGGACCTGCTGGCCGATGGGCGCGTAGGTGCCCGACAGCGGGGTCACCACCCCGATGCGGATCGGTTCGGCGGCGGACGCGCCGCCGGCGAGCCCGAGCAGGATAAGCGCGGCGGTGCCGAGAAGCGTGGTCTTGGTCATGATTTTTGGTTCCTCCCTATGTTGTCCGTGCTTGGAGGCGTCGGTCAGACACCCTTGAACACCGGCTTGCGCTTCTCGTGGAAGGAGGCGACGCCCTCCTTGAAGTCCTCCGAGCCGCGCAGGCGGCCGTAGGCTTGTCCCTCGATCTCGATGGCGCCGTTGACCGAGACGTTGTTGCCGCTGTTCAGCACGCCCTTGATCGTGCGCTGGGCCAGCGGCGAGAAGCCGCGCAGCTCGTCCACCAGGGCGGCGACCGTCGCTTCCAGCTCGGCGTCGGCGACGCAGTCGGTGACGAAGCCCCAGTCGGCGGCCTGACGGCCTGGGATGCGCTTGGCCCGCATCACCATGTCCTTGGTCCGGCAGATGCCGATCATGTGCAGCAGGCGGGCCGAGCCGCCCGAGCCGGGGATCATGCCGATGCGCATTTCCGGCAAGGCGAACTGCGCGGTCTCCGACACGATGCGGAAATCGCAGGCCAGCGACAGCTCGAAGCCAACGCCGAAGCAATAGCCGCGGACCTGGGCGATCACCGGCTTGCGACAGCGTTCCGGGGCGGCGATGTTGACCGCCAGCTCCGACACATGCTCCGCCGACTTCTCCATGAAGCCGGCGATGTTGCCGCCGGACGAGAAGTTCTCGCCCTCGGCGCGCAGGACGATCACGCGCACCTTGGGATCGCGGTCCAGCACCGCGAACACCGCGGCGAACTGGTCGCGCTGGAGCATGCTGACGATGTTGAAGGGCGGACGGTGCAGCACGATGTCGGCGCGTTCCTTGGCCTCGTCGATCTCCACGCGGAAGCCGTCGAGGTCGGCGAGCAGGCGGTCGGTGCTGTCGAAACGGTAGGGGGTCACGGTCGAAAACTCCATGGATAAGGGCTGTATTCAGGAGAGTGTCGGGCTGTGTTCGGCCGGGCTCTATTCGACCGGACTTTGCTCCAGGGCGAATTCGCCGGCCTGCAGCTTGCGGCGCAGGATCTTGCCGACCGGCGATTTCGGGATTTCATCGAGGAAGACGTACTCGCGCGGGCGCTTGAAGTTGGCGAGGCCGGAGGTGCGGCAATGGTCGTCGAGATCCGTCGCCTCGACGCCGCGGGCACGCTTGACGAAGGCGACCACCCGCTGGCCCCAGCGCTCGTCGGGCAGGCCGGCGACCGCGACCTCCAGCACGCCGTCATGCAGCGACAGCACGCTTTCGATCTCGACCGGCGAGACATTCTCGCCGCCGGTGATGATCATGTCGTCGACCCGGCCGGTGACGAAGAGATCGCCGTCGGCGTCAAGGAAGCCGATGTCGCCGGTGAAGTACCAGCCGGCATGCAGCGCCTTGGCGTCGGCGTCCGGCCGCTTCCAATAGCCTTCGAAGGATTCGTCGCCGAACAGGTCGGCGACGATCTGTCCCTCCTCTCCGGACGCGGCGCAGTCGTCGGGATCGAAGCTGCCGAGACGGACGATGCGGATGCGCTGGTTCAGCGCCGCCTTGCCGGCCGACCCCGGCTTGGCCGGCGCGTTCTGGTCGATGGTGAAGGTATAGATCTCGGATGAGCCGTAATGGTTGACGAACAGCTCGGGCCGGAAGGCAGCGTCCAGCCGCTTCAGCAGGCCGTCGGTCATCGACGCTCCGGCGAAACCCAGCTTGCGCACCGACGACACGTCGGTGCTTGCGAATTTCGGATCGGCCAGCAGGTCGTGGTAAAGCGTCGGCACCAGATAGAGGCAGCTCAGCCGCTCAGACGCGATCAGGTCAAGCGCGCGGCCGGTGTCAAAGCGCGGCAGACAGACGAAGCAGCCGTCGACCAGCGCCATCGCCAGCAGCGAGCGCACCCCCATCGTGTGGTAGAGCGGCATGACCCCCAGCGTGCGCTCACCCCGGCGGTAGCAGTTCTGCGCGACATGGGCGATCGCAGCGGCGCGCTCCGTCCGGTGGCGGCGCGGCACGCCCTTGGGCTTGCCGGTGGTGCCGGAGGTGTAGAGGAACAGCGAGACATGCTCCGCCGTGGCGCGCGGCAGCGCCGGAGCCGGCTCGCTGTCCAGCAGGTCGGCGAAGCATTGGTCGCTATGGTCGCCGGCATCGGCCGGATCGCCGACCACGATGCGGGGCAGAGCCTGCGCCGCGGCGGACTCCCGGACGGCGTCGGCCGACACGTCCTGATAGAACAGGGCGCGCACCTCGGCGTTGGGCAGGCAATAATCCAGCTCGTCGGCCTTCACCCGCCAGTTCAGCGGCACGACGGCGATGCCGGCGAGTTGGCAGGCCCAATGGATGGTCGCCATTTGCCAAGTGTTCTGCAACGCGGTGGCGATGCGGTCGCCGGGGCGCAAGGCCAGCCGGTCGAAGGCACCGACCAGCCGGCGGATGCGTTCCAGCCATTGTGCGTAGGTCAGCCGCAGGTCGCCGTCGATGATGGCGATTGCGTCGGGGCTGCGTTCCGCGCTGGCCAGGATGCTGCGGCCGAGGTCAAACATGGGCGACCTCCTTCATCGTCTGGCCCGTGACCTCCATCACGGCGCGGACGATGCCGGCATAGCCGGTGCAGCGGCAAAGATGGCCGCTCAGCATGTCGCGTAGCTCCTCTTCGGTGGGTTTGGGATTGCGGTCCAGGTAATCGGTCAGCGACATCAGGATGCCGGCAGTGCAGAAGCCGCATTGCAGGGCGTGATGCCGGCGGAAGGCCTCCTGGAGCGCGGTCATGCGCCCCCCGTTGGCCTGCGCCAGCCCTTCGACAGTGTCGATGCGCCGGCCGTCGGCCTGCACCGCCAGGGTCAGGCAGGCGCGCTGTGCCACCCCCTCGATGCGGACGGTGCAGGCGCCGCAGACGCCATGTTCGCAGCCGACGCGGGTGCCGTGGGCGCCCAGCTCGTGGCGCAGGAAATCGCTCAGCAGCAGGCGCGGATGGGCATGGCCGGTGCGCGGCGTGCCGTTCAGGACGATGGAGACGGCGTGTCGCGTCTCCGCCGTCAGCGCGGATGTGGATGTCAGCGGCGGCATGACAGGGCTTCCTCAAGGACAGTGCGGCCGATCCGGCGGACGAGGTCGCGGCGGTAGCGCGCGGTGGCGTGCTGGTCGTCGTCGCCGCCGAGATCCCAGGCAAAAGCGTTCAGCGCATCGTCGAGATCCGGCGGCAGTCCGCCGGCGACCAGCGGCCAGGAGCGCGTCGTCGGCCGGTCGGCAACCCCGCCGACGGCAAGGCTGGCGCGCTCCCCATCCACCGTTGCGGCGCAGGCAGCGATGGCGAAATCGCCGTGCCGCATCGACTGCTCGCGGAAGGCATGGCCGCTGCCCGGCCGGGCGAGCGGAAAGCGGATGCATTCGACGATCTCGTCCGCCGCCTTCACCGTCGTCAGCGGCCCCAGGAAGAAGTCGGCCGCGGCGACGGTGCGGCGGCGGCGCAGGTTGCGCAGCACCACCTCGCCGCCGGTGGCGACCAGGCAGAGCGGCGTCTCGGCGCTGGGATCGGCATGGGCGACCGAGCCGCAGAGCGTGCCGCGGTTGCGGGTCTGGAAATGGCCGACCCACGGCAGGGCGGCGGCCAGCAGCGGCACCTCCTGCGCCAGGGTCCGGCGGGCCAGCACCTCGGCCTGGGTGACGGCGGCGCCGACGCTCAGCCAGCCATCCTCGACCCGCAGCGTGCGCAGTTCCTCCAGCCGGCCCAGATCGATCAGCAGGCGCGGCTGCACCAGCCGCATGTTCAACATCGGCATCAAGGACTGGCCGCCGGCGATCACGCGGGCGTCGTCGCCCCCGGCCGCCAGCGCTGCCAGCGCATCGGCAACCGTCGCCGGCCGCAGATAGTCGAAGGACGCGGGTTTCATCGGTTGAGTCCCAGAAGGCGCAGCAGGCGCGCCAGAAGCGACGGAGTTTCAGGCCGTGCAGCCGGGCCGCCGGCACGGGCGACCAGCTTCTCGAAGAACTGGCCGATCAGCAGGCGGGATGCGCTGTCGAGCATCCGGCCGCCGACTGCCGCGACCTTGCCGCCGACCTCGGCGGAATAGCGATAGGTGACGCGGGTGCCCCCGGCCGTGCGCTCCAGCCTGACGTGGCCGGTGCCCCGCCCGGTGCCGAGCGCGCTCGACCCGCTGCCGGTCAGGGTCAGCGCGTTGGGCGGGTCGAGGTCGGACAGCGCCACCTCGGCGGTGTAGCGGCCGCGCACCGGGCCGATGCCGACCACCACCTCCGCCCGGTAGGCGTTGGGACCGACGAGGTCCAGCGCCTCGCAGCCGGGTAGCAGCGCCGCCAGCTCCTTCGGGTCGAGCAGGATGGCCCAGACCTGTTCGGGCGTCGCCGGCACCTCGCGGCTGCCCTCCCCGGTCAAGCCGCGCCCGCCCTTGACCGCGGCCGGCGGCGACGTTTCCCCGGAACCCGCGGCGGATGCCGGGCGCGGTGGTTCCGGCGGATGGATCAGCGCCGCCAGCTTGGCCGGGGTGATCGGCAGGGACGGCACCTCATCAACCGCTATGCCGGACAGCGCATCGGCCACCGCATTGGCGAGGCAGACCGGCGTGCTCATGCAGTTCCCCTCCCCCACCCCCTTGGCGCCGAGCGGCGTCACCGGAGACGGGCTTTCGCGATGGAGGATCACCGGGACCGGCACCTCGCAGGCGGTCGGCACCAGATAGTCGGCGAAGGTACCGGACAGGAACCGGCCGTCGTCGCCATAGGCGTATTCCTCATACAGCGCGGTGCCGACGGCATGGGCGAAACCGCCCAGGATCTGGCCTTCCACCAGCAGCGGGTTCAGCAATCGGCCGGCATCGTGCATGGTGACGTAGCGGTCGATCCGCAGCGCGCCCGTCGTCCGGTCGATCTCGACCCCGCAGAAATCGAAGATGAAGCCGTAGCAGGCCGAGCTGTTGATGTGATCGGCGTCGGTCGGCGCCTTCAGCGGCTCCGGCGTCCAAAAGGCGGTCTCGCGCAGCGCCGCCTCCTGCCCGTCCGGCAGCGTGCCGGGGGCCCAATGGCCGGCGGCGGCGACGCGGGAGAAGGACAGGCTGTTGTCCGGGTTGGCGTCGGAGAAGACCTTGCCGCCGGCGAAGCGCACATCCTCCACCCGGCAATTCAGCGGACCGGCGACCAGCGCCGCCATGCGGCCGCGCAGCCGGGTCGCCGCCACCTGCGCCGCCCCCGCCACCGCCCCGGCGAAGCGGCTGGAATAGTTGCCCGACGCGATCGACCAGGCATCCTTGCCGGTGTCGAGGTCAGTGTTGACGCGGATGTCCTCGAAGCGCAGGCCGAAGACGTCGGCCACCACCTGGGCCAGCACCGTACGGTGCCCCTGGCCCTGGGGCGCCGAGGCCACCGTCACCGACACGCCGCCGGTGGGATCGACGGCGACGCTGGCCGTCGCCTGCGCGCCGTTCTTCGGCCCGGCCTTGTGCCGTTCCTCGGCGGTCAGAACGGTGGTGATGTAGCCCATGTTGGAGATCGACGGCTCGACCACCGCGGCATAGCCGATGCCGTAGAGCCGCCCCTCCGCCCGCAAGGCGTCGCGCCGTGCCTTCAGCGTATCGAGCGCCCCTTCGCGTACCGCTTGCTCTAACGTCGCCCGGTAGTCGCCGCTGTCGAGCGTCCCGCCCGACGCCGTCCGGTATGGCATGGCGTCGGCCGCTACCAGATTGCGGCGGATGACGTCGAGCGGGTCGAGCCCCAGTTCCGCCGCCACCCGGTTCATCAGCCGCTCCAACCCGTAATAGAGCTGCCCGCCACCGAAGCCGCGGTTGAGGCCGGTCGGCGTCTTGTTGGTGACGACGATGCGGTTGCTCACCGCCAGGTTGGGAATGTCATAGGCGCCGGTCAGGTTGCCGTGGTTGCGGTAGAGCGAGGCCGGTTCCGGTGCCCGCAGGTAGGCGCCGCAATCCTCGGTCTGCTCCATCCGCAGCGCCAGCACCCGGCCGTCCGGTTCCACCGCCGCGTCGATGCGCATCCGGCGCGCGGTGGCCGAGGTGGCGGCCATCAGATGCTCCAGCCGATCCTCCACCCACTTCACCGGCCGGCCGGCGACGCGGGCGCACAGCCCCATCAGCACGACATAGGGGAACACCGCCTGCTTGTTGCCGAAGCTGCCGCCGGAATGGGGCGGCGTCTTCAGCCGCAGCCGCGACCCCGGCACTTTCAACGCCCGCGCCATCACCGGATGGACGGCGAAGGGGCCGGAGAAGTTGGACAGCACCTCGTAGGAATCCTCAGCCGCGTCATAGTCGGCGAGAACGACGAAGCACTCCATCGGGGTGCAGGAGTTGCGGGGATACTCGACCTCGACCGACACGGTGCGGGCGGCACGGGCGAAGGCGGCCTCGGGATCGCCGTAGCGGAATCTGCGGCTGTTGACGAGGTTGGAGCCCACCGCCGGATGCAGCGGCTCCGATCCCTCCTCCAGCGCCAGGGCGATCGAGGTCACCGGCGGCAGCGGGCGATAGCGCACCTCGATGCGGTCGAGCGCGTCCTCCGCCAGATAGCGGCTGTCGGCCAGCACCACAGCCACCGGTTCGCCGACATGGCGCACGCGGTCGATGGCGAGGCACCAATGCTCCATCGGCGCACGGACGCCGACCAGGAAGGCGCTGGCATGGCGCTGGGCGTCCGCCCCGGTCACCACGGCGGCGACGCCGGGAACCGCCAGGGCGGCGGCGGTATCGATGCCCAGCAGGTCGGCATGGGCGTGCGGCGAGCGCAGGATCGCCGCGTGCAGGGTGCCCGGCTTCACCGGCAGGTCGTCGGCATAGCGGGCGACGCCGGTCAGCAGCGCCGCATCCTCGACCCGCGGCATCGCGCGACCGACGAATGGCGCCGGACTTGCTTTGGTTTCAATGGTCTGCGTGGCGGTCTGCGTGGCCGTCATCGTCATCCTCCGGTTACCGGAGAAGACTAGACCCTGCGCCCCGCAACGCTTTTACCGTGGAGTGTCGCGATTTACCCTAGCGTCTCATTTTCATGCATGCCCGGCCTCAGGCGGCCCTCCGCCTGCCCGGTCCACCAGATTGACGACGCGGCGGTACTCGGTGGGTGTCACGCCCTGGTGATTGCGGAAGAAACGGCTGAAATGGCTGGGCGCCGAAAAGCCGAGCCGGCCCGATACCTCGGTTGCGCTCTCCACCCCGGCGGCCATGGCGTCGATGGCCGCTTCCATCCGCAGCACGTTGAAATAGAGCGCCGGGGTGATCGCCATCGTCTGCTGGAACAGCCGGAACATGTGGGCACGCGACAGACCGGCGGCGGCGGCGACGCGGCCGGCGTCGAATTCCTCGCCCAGGGTTCCCCGCATGAAACGAATGGCCTGACGGATGCGGAAGTCGCCGGCCGCCGGGGCGGCATAGCGCGTGCCGCCCAGTGTCCGCCATTCGGAGAAACGGTCGATGATGGCGATCATCAGGTCGAACAGTGCCTCCTCCATCCTCTCGCCGGACGGGTCGTCATACAGCAGTTCCGCCGCCATGCGGTCGGCCAGCCGGCGGATGTACGGCGTCAGCTCGCCGCAGGACTGCGCGAAGAAGCCGGGATTGCCGCTGGCGTTGAGTTCCCGCTGCATGGCACCGAGCCAGCGCGGCTCGATGTACAGCGCCAGGATCACGGTGCGCGGTGCGCCCGGCTGATGGGCATAGGAATGGGCCTCCCAGCTGTTGACCAGCACCGCGGTGTCGTCACGCAGCGGATAGAGCCGCTCCCCCACCGCGAAGCGGGTGTCGGCACCCGACGCCTTGATCAGCACATGGCAATGGGGGTGCGCGTGATGGATCAACGCATTGTCCATGTCCAACAAGGCGACGCGGCCAAAGCTTCCCTGATGGATGCGCATCGCTTTCGACATGGCTTCCGGTCCTTTCCTACCCGCCCTCGGCCAGCAGCGGCCGGGGTGATCTTCGATAGTTTGCTTTACAAGCTAATCGTCAGCGACCACCTTTACCAGATCCATCGGATGGGATCCCTTGGACGCATGGCTGCCGGCAACAGGAGAAGGAGCGGCAATAAAGAAGGGCCGGCCCGCTGCCCGAAGACAGCGGATACTCCATCCGGCGCTTGGCAGAGGTGTCCACTGATTCGGAGGAGGGTCATTGCTCCAAAAGAGTATGCACGAAGACCTTGAGAAACCTCCGCCATGACCGTATCGTTCCTGTGTCGCAGATAGACTGCGGCGTTCTTTCAGCAAGGAGCTTGCTGAGCATGGTCTCTACCAGCTGCACCGGACGCGAGTCCGGCACCCTGTCGTTGCCGAGGAAGACCGCGGTTCCCTGTGCCCAAGGTCCCTTGGCCACCAGAGCCGAAAGCGTCTCGGCATACGATTTTTTGGTCTTTGTCGGCCGCTTCCGCCCGTTCCATCTCGGCCATCTCACAGTCATGCAGCGGGCTTTGTCGCTGGGGCGCCATCTGATCGTGCTGGTCGGATCGTCGCGTCAGGCGCGCAGCCACCGCAATCCCTTCCGCTTCGAAGAGGTGCGCTCCTGCATAGTGGGCGCCTTCACACCGGAAGAGTGCGAGCGCATCACGGTGCTTCCCCTCATCGACCGCTACAACGACCTGGAATGGATCCGCGATGTGCAGGCCACGGTGCATGGCGTCGTCGTGCAGCATCACCGGCCTGCCGATGGCTCAGCCCCAAGGGTCGGCCTGATCGGTCACTCGAAGGACCACAGCAGCTACTATCTGCGCATGTTCCCGCAATGGGGCGCCGTGGAATGCATGAACTGCCGGGGGATTTCGGCCACGCCCATCCGCGACGCCTATTTCGCCGACGCGACAGCGGCGCTCGAGGCGTGGAAAGAAGCACTGCCCGCGAATGTCGCCGCCTTCATGGCGGAGTTCGCGCGCACCGATGAGTACAAGCGGCTGGCCGAGGAAAGCGCCTATATCGCCAAATACAAGGCGGGGTGGGCCAATGCTCCCTACCCTCCGACCTTCCTGACCACCGATGCAGTGGTGGTTCTGTCCGGTCACGTCCTGTTGGTCGAACGCCGGGGCCTGCCCGGACGCGGCCTGCTGGCACTGCCCGGCGGCTTCGTCGGTCAGCATGAGCGGATCAAGGACGCCATGATCCGGGAGTTGCGGGAGGAAACGAAACTCAAGGTTCCGGCGGGCTTTCTGGAGGGCGGCATCCGCGCCAGCCAAATTTTCGATCACCCCTACCGCTCGTCGCGCGGGCGCACGGTGACCCAGGCCTTCCTCATCCAGCTCAAGGCCACCGACGAAGGTTTCCCCAAGGTGCGCGGCGGCGACGACGCCAAATCGGCCCGTTGGGTGCCGATCGCGGAAATCGATCCCGAACAGATGTTCGAAGATCACTTTCACATCATCCAAACACTGATCGCGCTGTCCAACAGCTGAGCGCGATGCCTGACCGTTGCGGTTGCCAGCCACCTTCACGGCCATCGCCGCATTCCAGTAAGAGGACCAAGCCCGCCGGACAGACCGGCGGCATTCGGCAAAGGAGCTTTGCCATGTTCAGCACTTCGTCCCGCACTCTGCGCATCGTCTGCATCCAGGCCAACCCCACGGTCGGCGCGCTTCAAAGTAATTTCGACATCGTCCGCCGCCACCGCGAGCGGTATCGCGGCAAGGCCGATTTGCTGGTGTTCAGCGAGTGTTTCGGCACCGGCTATCCGCTTCAGGATCTCGTGCTGCGTCCGGGCTTCCGGCGCGATTTCCGCACGGCGCTCGATGCGCTGGCCGGTGAGATGCGGGGCGACGGCGGACCCGCAGTGCTGGTCGGCGGCCCGCTCGACGGCGCCTCACTGCCCTACAATGCAGCCTTCCTCATTGAGACCGACGGATCGATGAAGGTCGTGCTCAAGCACACGCTTCCAAACGACGAGGTCTATGACGAGAAGCGGGTCTTCGCCCCCGGCCCGGTGCCCTCACCCGTCGATTTCCGGGGCTTCCGCCTGGGCATCGCCATCTGCGAGGATTTCTGGCACGGCAAGGTCGCCCAGGCCCTGGCGGCCGAGGGTGCCGAGGTGCTGATCGTGCCGAACGGCTCGCATTTCAGGAACGGAAAGCAGGCGGTCCGGCTCGCCATCGGCCGCCGCACGGTCAAGGCCAGCGGTTTGCCGGTCCTCTACGTCAATCAGGTCGGCGGGCAGGACAGCTTGGTGTTCGACGGAGGCAGCTATGCGATGGACCGCGCCGGGCTGGTGCTCGCCCAGGCCGGCTTTCGGGAATGCGACTTCGACATCACGCTGGAACGCGGCGAGGACGGAGGCGTGAATCTGCGTCGCGGCGACGTCCTCGGCATGCTGCCGAACGGCTATCCCGACGAGACCGAGGCGATGTACCGGGCCCTGGTGCTGGGCTTGCGCGACTACGTGAACAAGAACGGTTTTCCCGGCGTGGTGCTCGGTATGTCGGGCGGCATCGACAGCGCCCTGTCGGCCGCCGTCGCGGTGGACGCGCTGGGCGCCGACCGCGTGCTGCTGGTGCGCATGCCGTCGCCCTACACCTCGGCGGAGAGCATGGAGGATGCCGAACGGGCCGCGGCTCTGCTCGGCACCCGCCTGCTGACCGTGCCGATCGCGCCGGCGATGAACGCCTTCGACGGCATGCTCGCTCCGGTCTTTGCCGGCCGGCCGGTGCCGGCGGACGACACGACCTTCGAGAATGTCCAGGCGAGGGCGCGCGGAATGACCCTGATGGCCCTGTCCAACCGGCTTGGGCTGATGGTGCTGAGCACCGGCAACAAGAGC
Organism: Azospirillum oryzae; assembly: GCF_008364795.1. GTDB lineage: Bacteria > Pseudomonadota > Alphaproteobacteria > Azospirillales > Azospirillaceae > Azospirillum > Azospirillum oryzae. The sequence continues at coordinate 345,774 of NZ_VTTM01000006.1, forward strand.
GAGATGAGTGTGGGCTATGCGACCCTCTACGGTGACATGTGCGGCGGCTATTCGGTGCTGAAAGACGTCTACAAGACGGTCGTCTTCCGTCTGGCGCGCTGGCGCAACGCGCACATCCCGTCCGGCCTGCTCGGTCCGCGAGGTGCCGTGATGCCCGGCCGCATCATCGTCAGGCCGCCGAGCGCCGAACTGCGCGCGGGGCAGACGGACGAACAGGCCCTGGGCGCCTATGAGCATCTGGACGCGGTGCTGGCGACCATGGTCGAGGGACTGAATGGCGCCGATCGCGCCGCCGAACTGGCGAGCGCTGCGGTGGGACAGCCGATTTCCGTCGCCTATGCCGAGCGCATCGGCCGGATGACGGCGCGTGCGCAGTACAAGCGCGACCAGAGCCCTCCGGGTGTGGTCGTCACCGAACGGACCTACGGGCCGGGCTGGCGTCTGCCGGTCACCAATCACTACGGGCTGTGACCCGGTCAGCGAGAACAGGAGGTTTCAGCCATGCTCGTCAATTTCAGCGGCCGCGCCCACAACCACAATTTCGCCACCGACTTCATCGTCCGCTCCCTGCTGGACACCGACTGGTACAAGCTGGCGATGCTGCAGTTCATCTGGCGGCATTTCCGCGACGTGAAGGTCCGCTTCAGCCTGATCAACCGCACCCGCTCGGTGAAGCTGGCCCGGATCATCGACGAGGCCGAACTGCGCCGCCAGCTCGACAATGTGCGCTCGCTGCGCCTGAAGCGGTCCGAGGCGATCTGGCTGCAAGGCAACACCTTCTACGGTCAGCGCGGGATTTTCCGTCCCGAGTTCGTCGCTTGGCTCGCCGACGACTTCGCCCTGCCCGACTACCGGCTGTCGGAGGAGGACGGCCAGTGGCGCCTGGATTTCGAAGGGTCGTGGGCGATGACGACGATGTGGGAGATCTACGCCCTCAGCGTCATCAACGAACTGAAGACGCGCGCCGCGCTCGCCAGCATGACCGAGACCGAACTCGACATTCTCTACGCCCGCGCCAAGGTCCGTCTGTGGGACAAGATCGAACGGCTGCGCCCATTGGAGGATCTCAGCCTCTCCGATTTCGGCACGCGGCGGCGCCACAGCTTCCTCTGGCAGGAATATGTGGTGGAAACGATGGCGGCCGAACTCGGCCCGCGCTTCATCGGCACCTCCAACACCCATCTCGCCATGAAGCACGACCTGGAAGCCATCGGCACCAACGCGCACGAGCTGCCGACAACGGTCGCGGCGCTGGCCCGGACCGATGACGATTTGCGGGTGGCGCAGTACGACGTGCTTCGGCTGTGGCAGGAGACCTATGGCGGCGCGATGCTGGTATTCCTGCCGGATACCTTCGGATCGACGCAGTTCCTGCGGAACGCGCCGGAGTGGGTGGCGGACTGGACCGGCATGCGGGTCGACAGCAAGGACCCGGTGACGGCGGGCGAAGAGTATATCGGCTGGCTGCAGCGCCACGGCCGTGATCCCCACGAAAAGCGCGTGCTGTTCAGCGACGGGCTGGACGTCGAGGACATCCTGCGGCTCCACCGGACTTTCGCTGGCCGCATTCGCGATGGCTACGGCTGGGGCACCCTGCTGACCTCGGATTTCCGGAACTGCCACCCGCGCAACGGACAGGGGCTCGATCCGCTGAGTCTCGTCTGCAAGGTGACGGCGGTCGAGGTCGACGGCGCCTGGAAGGGGGCGGTGAAGCTCAGCGACAATTACGAGAAGGCCACCGGACCGGCCTCCGAAGTCGCCCGCTACCGTGCCATCTTCGGCACCGAGGGCGTCGCCAACGTCCCGGTGCTGGTCTGAACCGGAGGAGACGCATCATGACCGAGACCATCATCAGCCCGGCCGCCGCGCTGGAGGCCGTCGCCGCCGCCCTGCCGGTGCGCAGGACCGCCGTCCCGTTGGCCGGCAAGCGGGTTGGAAAGCTCGACGTCGATCCGGTGAAGGGGTTCGCCGCCATCGGTGGCGGCAATCTGGCGCCGCCAGCGGCCAACGCCCAGATCAGCCGCATGATCGCCGAGATTGACCGCACCGACCGGCTGTTCATCGAGGCCGGCTATCCCATCGCGGTGTTCCTCGACACCCATGAGCCGGGCAAGCCCGAGTACCCCTATCCGCCCCACTGCGAGGCCGGCACTGGCGAGGAGAATCTGGTCGAGGAGCTGTCCTGGCTGGACGGCGCCCCCAGTGTCACGCTGATGCGAAAGGACTGCATCAACGGCGTCGTCGGGACGACCGACCTCGCGACCGGCCGGAACCGGCTGTTCGACTGGATCGCCGCCAACGGCATCGAGACGCTGGTGGTGGACGGCATCTGCACCGACATCTGCGTCCTTCAGGCGGTGCAGGCCCTGCTGTCGGCACGCAACCACGGCATGACCGGGCCGCTGCGCGAGATCGTGGTGTATGAGCCGGGATGTGCCACCTACGACCTGCCGCTGGACACCGCGCGCGGCCTCGGCCTGCCCGACACCGCGGCCCACCCGCAGAGGGTCGCCCACCACATCGGGCTGTACCTGATGCAGGCGAGCGGCGCGGTGATCGCCGACGATCTGCTCATGCAGACCCCGTGACCGCCTGCGTCGTCAGGCCGACGCGATCATGTGCGGGACGAAGCGGCTGGTGTTGCCGGTGATGAGCGTGCGGTCTTCACGGATCCCCAGGCCGCATGCCGTGTCGCCGGCCATCCAGACGCCGAAGACGGCATGGTTGCCGTCGGACTCCGCCAGCGGCGTGTAGGCTTGGTAGACCCAGCCGTCGTCGACATAGGGTCCCTCGGTCTGGGCGATCGGCTGGCCGACCGGGAAGCCGGCGGCGTCGAGGGTGGCGATGCTGACATTGCTGCCCTCGCGGCCGAGCAGCGGCTTCGCCACCACAATGCTGCCGGCTGGAAAGCCGCTGCGGTCGAGCGCCGTCTGCAACAGGTTGGGATGGCCGGGATTCAGCTCCCACAGCAGGGCGAACAGCCCCTTCGATGCCATCACCATCTTCCAGGCCGGCTCGATCATCCGGATCCGCCCTTGAGCGGCGGCAGCCACCAGTTCGCGGCCGGTCTCCTCGCGGATCATCCAGTCCCAGGGATACAGCTTCATGAGGTGCCGGATCGGCAGACCGGCATCGTCGAGAAAACAACCGGAGGCGTCGTCGTAGCGGATCGCCTGGATCGGCATCGCCTTGGTGGTCATGCCGGCGCGCAAGGCCAGGGTCTGGAGATAGGCGATGGTCGCCTCGTCCTCCGGATGCGGCATCAGGCAGGCGAAATGAACCGCCTCCGCCTGCGATTCCAGTGCTGGAAAAGCCCGCATCCGCGCCTGCCAGCGCCCGACCAGAGCCTCCTCCAGGCTGTTGAACTGATCGGCTTCCGGATAGGCATTCTGAAGCCAGCACCATTGAGCGACGGCGGTCTCGTAGAGCGAGGTCGGCGTCTCGGCGTTCAGCTCCAGCGCCTTCGGCGGCCCGCCCTTGCCGTCCCACGCGAAATCGAAGCGGGCGTAGAGCGCCATATCCCGCCCCTCACGCTCCGCCCAACTCGCCTCGATGGCCGGGGCGGCCCAGCGGGGAAGTCCGACCGCTTCGTACAGGCCCCGTGTCACGACATGGCCGACCGCCTGCTCGCACAGCCGGTAGACCTCCTCGGCGGCAGCCTCCAGCGTCTCGATTTCGGCGAGAGAGAAGCGCCAATGGGCGCTTTCGTCCCAATAGGCCGTGCCGTCGGCATCGGTATGAAACGGAAAGCCGATCTCGTCGAGCTTGGCCTGCCACTGCGGGCGGGGCGCCGTCGGCACGCGCTCCATGGCCTCAGCTCCCCGAAAAGCCGCGCGACGATCCGGTCGAGCCGAAGCCGGCGCTGCGCCCGGTCGTGGTAACCGTGAAGGACTTGCCGGCATTGCCCGAGCCCGGCCGGTAATAGGAACCGGAACTGGAGGCCGCACCGCCGCTGCCCTGCCGAATCTCGTCCCGGCGCTGCGGCGGCAGCGGCGTCTCGGCGATCCGGGTGTTGCCGCTGCGGGCATAGCCCTGGCGGTCGAAATAGACCGGCTGGGCGTAGCCACCTGTCAGGCTGCGGCCGATCATGAAGCCGACCAGGGCCGGAACGAAGACGTTCCCCACGCTGCTTCCCCCGCCTTCGTTCGCCCCCTCATTAGCCGGCGTGCAGGCGCCGTCGCCCATCTCCGCCTCGCAGGCCTCCCGGCTGGCGAAGCGGGGGGCGCCCGCCCGATGCTCGTCACGCGCAGCGGCGAAGGCCGCGGCACAGTCGCCCGCCGGCATCTCGGCGGTGCAGGCTTCGACGGAGGGATAGACGGTCGCCTCTTCAGGGCCGTCCTCGCCGCAGGCGACCAGGATCGGGCTGATGCCGCCCAGCAGCAGGGCCGCCACGGTGCGCGAGCGCTTCATTGGGAAACCGTCCTTCAATCAATAAGTCAGCGAGCCATAGTTCAACAGCCCGACCGCTATGGAGAAGCTGGCGAGCAGGATGCCGTAAGCGGTGCGGTCGGCTTCGACACCGGCACGGAATTCCGGCAACAGCACGCGCGAGCCGATGACGTAGGCCAGGAGTTGCGACACCAGCGCGATCATTCCCCACACCGCGAGATCGACGATGCTGCTGGTGTGGGATGCGACACTCGTCAAAGGCAGGGCGAAGCCGATCATGGCGCCGCCCAGGGTGAGGGCCGCGGTCGTGTTCCCCTGACGGACCAGGGCCAGGTCGCGATAGGGGGTGACGGCGGTGTAGGCCAGGATGAACAGTAGCAGGAACCCCAGCATCACCAAGGCGAAGAGCAGATATGACGGCAGGGTTGTCAGAGACTGGAGAACCGAGGTCATACCTTCATCCAACGTTGCATCACCACCCCACAGCGTTGCATCGTTTGCAGACGTCCGACAAGGCCGGACGGGCCGGCAGCGGTCGAACCAAGCCGGATCATAAGTGGTAAACCTCCGGGCAGCGGCGCGGAGCCAGAGACCTATCCTTTTTCGCCGTTGCGCACATGAAATGGCCTCGTCACCTTGTGAGTGAACATTCATTCACATGGAGGCGTCATGTCCACCGACGTTCGCCACAAGGTCCGCGATGCCGCCATCGCGCTGTTCGCCCAGAAAGGGGTGAAGGCGACGACGGTCCGCGACATCGCCCGCGCCGCCGGGGTGTCGGAGGGGGCGCTCTACCGCCACTGGCCGAGCAAGGAGGAACTGGCGGCCGACCTGTTCGCGGCGGAATACACGGCCATGTCGCAGAGCCTGCGCGACGCGGCCGGCCACGGCCCGGCGCCGGAGCGGCTGCGGCGGGTCATCCACCATGCCTTCCATCTGGCGGAGGCGGCGCCCGACCGCACCCGCTTCCTTCTGCTGTCGCAGCATGAATCGCTGCCCCTGGTGCCACAGGGCCAGGAGACGCCGGTCGACGTGATCTGCGGCATCGTCGCCGACGGGATCGCCGAGGGCAGCATCGTTCCGGCCGACCGCGACGCACTGTCCCACATCGTCATCGGCGCCATCGTGCTGAACGTGCAGTCGCAGGTCTACGGCCGGCAGAAGGCGCCGCTCGCCACCCTCGCCGGCCCAATCGCCGACGCGATCCTCAACGGGATTTCCAGAACCGGAGCCGGGCAATGAACGCTTCCGCCCTTCTCGCTTCGCGGCGCTTCCTGCCGCTGTTCCTCGCCCAGTTCCTCGGCGCTTTCGGCGACAATGTGCTGCGCGGCGCCATCGCCGTGCTGGCGGTGTACGGCGTGTCCGGGAATGGCGCCCTGAGCGGGGCGATGGTCTCGACGCTGGCGGCGGGCGCCTTCACCCTGCCCTTCCTGCTGCTGTCCGCCACCGCCGGCCAGCTGGCCGACCGCTACGACCGCACGCTGATCGCCCGCGCCGTCAAGCTGGCGGAGATCGGCCTGATGGCCGTGGCGTCCTGGGGCATCGTCGCCGCCGATCTGCCCGTCCTGATCATCGCGCTGGTCGGCATGGGCGCCCATTCGACGATGTTCGGGCCGGTCAAATACGGCCTGCTGCCCGACCTGCTCGCCCCGTCCGAGCTGACCGCCGCCAACGGTCTGGTCGAAGCCGGAACCTTCGTCGCCATCCTGTTGGGCACCATCGCCGGCGGCTCGCTGGCCCTGCTCCATCCCTGGGCGGTGCCGGGGCTGCTCGGCGCTTCCGCCGTGCTGGGTCTGGCCGCGTCGCTGTTCATCCCGCGCGCCGGCAACGCCGACCCGGCGGTGCGCGTCGGGCTGAATCCGCTGTCGGTGACGGTGCGGGTGCTGCGCTCGGTCGCCGGCGACAGGGCGTCGATGCGGGCGATCCACGGCATCTCGGTGTTCTGGGGCGTCGGCGCGGTGGTGATGGCGCAATTCCCGTCCATCGCCCGCGAGACGCTGGGCACCGACAGCGGCGGCGCCACCCTGCTGCTGGCGGTGTTCGCCGTCGGCGTGGCGGCCGGATCGATGTTTGCCGGCCTCAGCCACCGCACGCCGTCCACCGCCGACGCCGGCCGCGCCGCGCTGGCCGGTCTGGTCGCCGCCCTGGCGGGTGCCGCCCTGCCCCTGCTGACGCCGGCAGTCCCCGCGGCGGAGCCGCTCTCGCCGCTGGCCCTGCTGGCCCAGCCCTGGGCGCTGCCGCTGCTGGCCGATCTGTTCGTCATCGCCGCCGCCGGCGGGGCCTTCGCCGTTCCGCTCTATGCGCTGATCCAGTACCGGGCGGCGGCGGGAACCCGCGCCCGCGTCATCGCTACCGCCAATGTGGTCAACGCGCTCTACATGGTGGCCGGCTCGGCCGCTGCCGCCGCGATGCTGGCGCTGGGCTTCTCGCCGCTGGCGGTCGCCTCCGTGGGCGGTGCCAGCATGCTGGTCGCGGTGGTGATGGCGCTCGCCGTCGATGCCCAGGCGCTGATGCGCGCCGTCTTCCGCGGCCTGTTCCGACTGGCCTTCCGTGTCGAGGTACGCGGGGCGGAGCATCTGGCCGGTCTCGACGGTGCCGCCGTCGTGACGCCGAACCACCAGTCCTTCCTGGACGGCGCGCTGCTCGCCGCCTTCCTGCCGGGCATGCGCTTCGCGGTCGATACCCACATCGCCAAGCTGGCACTGGTCAAGCCGTTCCTGGCGATCGCCGACCATGTGACCATCGACCCGACCAACCCGCTCGGCACCCGAATCCTGGCCCGCGCACTCGCCGACGGCGACAAGGTCTGCGTCTTTCCGGAGGGGCGGATCACCGTCACCGGGTCGCTGATGAAGATCAACGGCGGCCCCGGCATGCTTGCCGACAAGGCGCGCTGCCCGGTGGTGCCGGTCTGCATCGAGGGCGCCCAGCGTTCGATCCTGTCGCGCATGCATGGCCGGCTGCGGCTAGGCCTGTTCCCGCGGATCACCATCACCGTGCTGCCGCCGGTCATGACGCCCGAGGTTGGCGGCCCCAATGGCGGTCTAATCGGCAAGAAGCGGCGCGCCGCCCTGAAGTCCTGGCTTTCGCGCGTGATGACGGAGAGCGTCTTCGCCGCCCGCCCGCGGCCCGAGACGCTGATGCTGGCCCTGCTCGATGCCCGGGCCAAGACCGGGGCGCGGGAGGATGCCGTCCAGGACGGCGACTTCTCCACCCTGTCCTACCGCGCGCTGGCGGCCCGTGCCCTGGTGCTTGGCCGCATCCTGACCAAGGGCACGGACGCGAACGAGCCGGTGGGCGTGCTGCTGCCGACCGCCTCGCCGACGGCAGCGGTGTTCTTCGGCCTCGCCGCCCATGGCCGGCCGGCCGCCATGCTGAACTTCACCGCCGGCCATGAGTCGGTGAAGGCCGCCTGCCGCGCCGCCGGGGTGCGCCGGATCGTCACCTCTGCCCAGTTCGTCGAAAAGGCCCGCCTCGGCGCCCTGGTCGAGACGCTGGCCGCCGACCACGCCATCATCCATCTCGAAGACGTCAAGGGCGGGCTGCGGCTGGGCGACAAGCTGCGCGCTTTGGCGGCGCTGGTCGCCCCGGAGCGGCTGCTGCCGCCGCAGGGAAGCCGCGACGACATCGCCGCCATCCTCTTCACCTCCGGGTCGGAGGGACCGCCCAAGGGCGTGGCGCTCAGCCACGGCAACCTGCTCGCCAACATGGCGCAGGTGGCGTCGGTGGTGGACTTCAACCGGCAGGACGTGGTGTTCAACTGCCTGCCCGTCTTCCACTCCTTCGGCCTGACCGGCGGCATGCTTCTGCCGATCCTGAACGGCGTGAAGACGGTGCTCTACCCCAACCCGCGCCATGTCCGGCTGATCCCTGAACTGGTCTACCAGACCAACGCCACCGTCCTGTTCGGTACCGACTTCTTCCTGAACGCCTGGGCGCGGTCCGCCGATCCCTACGACTACCGCTCGCTGCGCCTCGTCTTCGCCGGGGCGGAGCGTCTCCAGGACGAGACCCGGCGCGTCTACACCGAACGGCTGCGCGTCCATCTGCTGGAGGGCTACGGCACCACCGAGACCGCGCCGGTGATCGCCGTCAATACCCCTGCCCGCTTCCGCTCCGGCAGCGTCGGGCAGGCCCTGCCCGGCATCGAGACCGAGCTGGTGCCGGTGCCCGGCGTCGATGCCGGCGGGCGGCTGCGGGTGCGCGGGCCGAACGTGATGAAGGGTTACCTGCACGCCGACCGTCCCGGCGTGATCCAGCCGCCGGCCGATGGTTGGCACGACACCGGCGACATCGTCGAAATCGACGCCGACGGCTTCATCCGCATCGTCGGCCGGGTCAAGCGCTTCGCCAAGTTGGCGGGCGAGATGATCCCGCTCGGCCTCGTCGAAGAGCTGGCAAGCCTCGCCGATCCGGACGCCACGCACGCCGCCGTCGCCCTGCCCGACGCCAAGCGCGGCGAGCGGATCGTGCTGGCGACGACCAGCAGCGCGCTGTCTCGCGACGCGCTGGTCGCCGCCGCAAGGACCAGGGGAGCACCCGAGATCGCCATTCCGCGCGACATCCTGCGCATCGACGCCGTCCCGCTGCTGGGCACCGGCAAGACCGACTATCCGGCCGTGACGCGCTTCGTCGCCGACATCGCCGCCAAGGAGCCTGCATGATGGAAACCTCCGCAACCGCCGCCAAGGCTGCCGCCGACCGGCGCCCCATCGCCACCCGGTCGGCCCGCTGGGCGCAACGGCTGGCGGCGTGGCTGACCACGACGCCCGTGACTCCCAACCAGATCTCTTTGCTGTCGGCGGTGTGGGCGGCAATCGGCGGCGCGCTGCTGCTGCAGGGTGGTGTGCTGGCCTGGATCGGCGCAGCGCTGTGCGTCCAACTGCGCCTTGTGTGCAACCTGCTCGACGGCATGGTCGCGGTGGAGGGCGGCAAGGGATCGCCGGTCGGCGCGCTCTACAACGAGATCCCCGACCGCGTCGCCGACACCGCCTTCCTGGTGCCGTTGGGCTACGCCGCCGGCCTGCCCTGGCTCGGCTGGGCGGCGGCGCTCGCCGCCATGATGACCGCCTATGTCCGCACCTTCGGCGGCGCCCTCGGGCTGGCGCAGGATTTCGGTGGCGTGATGGCCAAGCAGCGCCGCATGGCGGCTCTCACCGTCGCCCTGCTCGCCCAGGCGCTCGAGCATGCGCTTTGGGGGACGAGGTACAGCCTGCTCGCGGCGGCCTGGATCATCATGGCCGGCAGCCTGCTGACCGTCGCGACGCGCACGCTCGGCATCGCCCGCCGCCTGAAAATCCAGCATCCGAACGCCCAACATCTGGAAGCCCATAAACCGGAGGCCCGGTCATGATCCCTCTTTTCCAACCCGCACTCCGCCATGGCCTGCTCGGACTGACCCGCCTGCTGGTCGGCGCCCGCGCGAGCTGGGAAGGCAGCGCTCCCGTGGATGTCCCGCGCATCTACTTCGCCAACCACACCAGCCACCTCGACACGCTCGCCGTCATGGCGGCCCTGCCGGCGAAGCTGCGGGCACGCACGCATCCGGTGGCGGCGCTCGACTATTGGGGCGGCTCGGCCCTGCGCCGCGCGGTGGCGGTGGGTTGCCTGAACGCGCTGCTGGTCGACCGCACCGGCAAGGCGACGGCAGAGGTGATGGACGCCATGGCGGCGGTGCTGGAAAGCGGACAGTCGCTGATCCTGTTCCCTGAGGGAACCCGTGGCGACGGCACCGTGGCTCCGTTCAAGAGCGGCCTCTATCATCTCTCCCAACGGGTGCCGAATGCCGAACTGGTGCCCGTCTTCATCGAGAACCTGCACCGCGTGATGCCGAAGGGTATGCCGCTGCTGGTGCCGCTGATCTGCACCATGCGCTTCGGCGCACCCCTGGAACCGGTCGCGGGGGAGGAAAAGGCGGCCTTCCTGGAGCGGGCGCGCGATGCGCTGGTGTCGCTGTCCGGGCCCAAATCCCAATCCAATCCCCAGTCCAACTCCCCGTCCTCTGGCCAACGGACCGCCCAATGAGCAGCGTGATGACCGCAGTGACGAGCTTCTTCACCACCACCGACCCGCTGTTCCTCTGGCTGTCGGGCGCCGCCCTGGGCCTGCTGGTCGTCGCCACCCTGATCGGCGCCGTCCTGGCCTATCGCGTGCGGACACCGGCCGGGCGCGACACCGTGCGCAACCTGAACGCCCGCATCCGTTCCTGGTGGGTGATGGTGGCGCTGTTCGCGGCGGCGATGCTGCTGGGCAGCGTGGTGACGCTGGTCCTGTTCACCCTGCTCTCCTATCTGGCGTTGCGCGAGTTCCTCACGCTGACGCCGACCCGGCGCGGCGACCATGCCGGGCTGTTCCTGTCCTTCTTCGTGGTCGTGCCGCTGCAGTACTGGCTGATTGGGGTCGGCTGGTACGGGCTGTTCTCGATCTTCATCCCCGTCTACGTGTTCATGGCGCTGCCGTCGCTGTCGGTGTTGGGCGCCGACGCCACCGATTTCCTGACCCGCACCGCCAAGGCGCAGTGGGGACTGATGCTGGCGGTCTACTGCACCAGCCACGCGCCGGCCCTGCTGTGGCTCGACATCCCGGGCTACCGGCTGCCCAGCGCCCTGCTGCTGCTGTACCTGATGACGGTGGCGCAGCTGAGCGACGTCTTCCAGTATGTCTTCGGCAAGCTGTGGGGCAAGACCCGGCTGTCGCCCGGCATCAGCCCGTCCAAGACGGTAGAGGGGCTGATCGGCGGCGGGCTGACCGCCGTTGCCATCGGCACCGCGCTGCACGTCATCACGCCCTTCACGCCGCTCCAGGCGGCGGGGATGTCGCTGACGATCGTGACGGCGGGATTCTTCGGCGGCTTCGTCCTGTCGGCAATGAAGCGCGACCTCGGGGTCAAGGATTGGGGCACCATGATCGAGGGTCATGGCGGCGTCCTCGACCGCCTCGATTCCATCGTGTTCTCGGCACCGCTGTTCTTCCACCTCACGCGCTACTGGTTCACCTGACCAAGCTTCCCGCTCCACAACGCCCGCGCGCCCTGTTCGTGGGGCCGGCGTTGCCGGTTCCAAGCGCAGCCATGGGAATCAGCCGGATATGCCATTGATCCAGGTGAAAATTTTCGGTGGAGGGAGGGCACTCTCACCCAACATGAAGCGCAAACCCCAAAGCATCCACGATCAAGACGGATTGCCGTGCCCGATAACGGAATGTCACCCGCGTTCTGCCGCTGTCCTCTTCCATTCCCAGTTCATGCACTTGGTAAACCATGCCTCTCTTCAACTCTTCCATGAATACTTCGGGTTTGAGCCCGAGGAGGGGAGCCACGCATGTTGCATCGAACACCAAGCTGCCGGCCTGGTCCCTTCCTGCGACTTGCGTGCCGACGAGTGTCTGCGGCCTTGCCTGTGAACTGGTCATGTGCGTCACCCGATTGCCGATAACGAGGTACAGGACAGTATGACACCGTCGACAGAGGGTCTGTTTGCGATTCGGCAAACCCGCCGCCGCAACAGGTCTTCACCTCCTAAAACACTTGGTCATCGCGTTGCTTTAGAGATCAACGGGCTTTGGCAGGATCGCCGTACTGGATGGCCTGCCCCTCGCGATGGGTCTCGAGGCCGAAGCGGCCGGCCATCTGGTGCAGGGCGTCGCGGTCCTTCTGGATGGCCACCAGGCTGGTGATGGCGAAGGTCGAAAGCTCGCGATCGGGGGAATTCGACGCCTCGGTCTGGTAGAGATCGACCAGCCTGTCGTGCAGCCGCAGCTGGGCTTCGACATAGGTTTTGCCGAACGCCTCGCCGCTCGCCTCCGACAGCGATTGAACCGCCTTGGCAGACAGATCCTCCCGCGCGTTGGCCGGGTTGGTGACGGCTCCGGCGGCGCCGAAACGGTCCGCTTCCTCCTGCTTCAGCTTGCTCGCCGGCGGCAGATTGCGGGACGAGGCCAGGCGCTCGATCTCGCTTCCGAGCGTCCTTTGGGTGTCCACGATGCGCTGTACCAGTGCGCGCAGCGCATCGTCGGTCGCCTTCTCTGCGGCAATGCGTCCCAATTCGGCCTGCCCCCGACTGGCGAGGGCGGCTTCCTTGAGGAACAGGGCGTCCTCATAGGGCAGCGACTGGCCGGGCTGGGGCGGCACCCGTGGATTGGGATCCGGCCGGAGGTTGGCTTGCGACCAGACCGGGGCCGGCATCAAGGCGAACCCCAACAGGGCGAGTGCGGCGATCTTGCGCATGGCGGCTCTCCTTCGGGGGTCCGTCACCCCGTCAACTGGCGGTAAAGGGCGGGCAGCGCCGCGGACAGGCGGCCCACATGCGGGAAGATGGCATAGGCGCCGGGGCCGAAGATGAAGGGGAGATAGTCGCGCCCCTTCTCGTCCACCGTGACGCCGAACAGCTTCAGCCCGGCCCGACGGGCCTCCAGCACAGCCATCCGGGTGTCCTCGACGGCGTGGCGGCCTTCGTAATGGTCGGTGTCGTTGGGCTTGCCGTCCGTCAGGATCAGCAGCAGGCGGTGCGTGCGGGGACGATCCTTCAACTGGGCGGTAGCGTGGCGGAGGGCCGCCCCCATGCGGGTGTAGCGGCCGGGCCGCAGCGCCTGGATACGGCGCAGGACGCGGGCGTTCAGCGGTTGTCGGAAATCTTTCACTGTGCGCACCTCCACCCGCTGCCGGCGGTGCGAGGTGAAGGTCAGGATGGCGTGCTCGTCGCCGCAGGCGGTCAGCCCGTGGGTTAGGACCAGCAGCGCCTCCTTCTCCACGTCGAGCACGCGGCGGTCCTCCACGTAACTGTCGGTCGACAGCGACACGTCGACCAGGACGCAGACCGACAGGTCACGGGCGATGTTGCGCACGGCGGTGAACACCCGGTCCGATCCGCAGCCGCCGGCGCGGCGGTCGGCGACCGACGCGACCAGGGCGGACAGGTCGAGTTCGTCGCCGTCGGGCTGGGCGGGAAGGCGCTGGCGCCGGGGGCGCATCGCCTCGAACTGGCGCCGGACCAGACGGATGCGGCGCAGCGCGCCATCCTCCGGCCGCCAGTCCTCCCCTTCCAGCGCCGCCGGTTCGGCGATCACGCGGCAGTGGTCCAGCAGGTAGCGGCGGTGTTTCCAATCCCATTCGGGGTACAGGACCTCGGCGGTAAGCGGTTCAAGGTCGGCATCCGCGGGCGCAAGATCGAGGTCGAGCTTGAGGCGGGTGGCCGCCCGGCGCTCGTGCTGACCGAGCGCGATCTCGTCGAGGTCTTCGGCGGCCTTGCGGGCGTTCTCCGCGTCGTCATCCTCGACCTTGCGGTTCAGGTTGACCATCTCGGCCAAGCCGAGGATCTTCTCGAAGCGGTTCAGCATCAGAGGATCGTCGCGCTGCGTCTGGTCGCTGTTCCGCCGCGAAGCCTTGCGGCGCTTGCCGTCGGCATCCTCGCCGCTTCCGGCCTCATCCTCCGTTCCGGCGGTGGGTGCGCTGCCGGCGGGCGGAGCCGACACCTCCCCCCACAGCGGCACCGGCAGGAAGGGACGATAATCGGGAGCGGAGCAAATGCCGTCGAGCGGCGCCGCCGGGTCCGCGGCCAAAACCCACAGCGTCCGGTCGGGCTGGATGTCGGCACCGAGCAGAGCCATGACCAACGCCTCCACCGCGGCCTCCTGCCCGGTCAGGCGCCGGGCCGGCCGGGCCGCGCGAAGGGCGGCGCACAGGCGGTCGTGCAGCGGGCGCAGTCCGGGCAGGCTTTCGAGCGCCCGGCCGGTGGCCAAGCGGGCAGTGCGCAGGCGGACAATGTCGGCCTGCCGCGGGTCGTCCGGGAGCGGAAGCGCCGGCGGCGCATGGGCGAAGAAGGCGGCCAGCCACTCGTAGAGTCCGGCATTGAGCGAGCGCTCGGCGAACAGGTCGATGCTGTCCGGCAGGTGAAGCGTCACGCCGTCGTAGCGCGGGCGGGCGAGCTTTTCGACGTCCAGCCCAAGGCGCTGGCGCAGGCCGAGCCGGTGGTGGGAGGTCTCGGCGGTGCCGGCGGCGAGGCGGACGGCGCCGGGGCCGCCCATCGCGCGGAACAGCACGCCGAGGCGGACGCGCAGGTCGTCCAGCCGGACCGCAGCTTCCGGATGGTGCCGGTAGGAGGCGGTGTTGCCGACGAGGCGGTGCCACAGGCCGCCGACGAATTCCTCCGGTTCCCAGAAAGATGCCATGGCGTCCCTCACCCGATCGTGAGTTCGGCGGTCCGCAGCAAGGCCGCCTTCACCTCGTCGTCGTCGGTCAGCGGTTCGACCATGGCGGCCAGAACCGCGTCGCCGCGCGGCAGGCCGGAGCGGATCAGCGTGGCGCAATAGATCAGCAGGCGGGTCGAAACACCCTCCTCCAGATCCTGGCCCTTCAGCGCGCGGAGCGCGTTGGCGAGGCGGACCAGCGGAGCGACTTGATTGTGTTCCAGCCCGCTTTCCCGTGCGACGATGGCCGTTTCCGCCTCCGGTGCCGGGAAGTCGAAGCTGATGGCGACGAAACGCTGGCGGGTGCTGGGCTTCAGGGATTTCAGGATGTTCTGGTAACCGGGGTTGTAGGAAACCACCAGCATGAAGTCCGGCGGTGCTTCCAGCGTTTCGCCGGTGCGCTCCAGCGGCAGGATGCGGCGGTCGTCGGTCAGCGGGTGCAGCACGACGGTGACGTCCTTGCGTGCCTCCACCACTTCGTCGAGATAGCAAACGGCGCCCTCCCGCACGGCACGGGTCAGCGGGCCGTCGGCCCAGACGGTGTCGCCGCCCTTCAGCAGGTAGCGGCCGGTCAGGTCGGCGGCGGTCAGGTCGTCGTGGCAGGATACGGTGTGGAGCGGCCGGCCCAGCCGCGCCGCCATGTGGGCGACGAAGCGCGTCTTGCCGCAGCCGGTCGGCCCCTTCAGCAGCACCGGCAACCGGTTGCGATGGGCATGCTCGAACAGCGCCACCTCGTTGCCGGTCGCCGCGTAGAAGGGGACTGCCATGCCGTCCGGCCCGGTCGTCATTCGGCCGGCGCCACGGAGGGCCGCGACCGCTGCGGGATCTGCTCGCGGGCCGGGCCGAACATCGCGTAGAGGAAGAGCAGCACCGACAACGCCACGACGATGCCGGAGCCGAGCCGCATCCAGTAGAACAGCGCAAGCTGATCCTGCACCTCCATATAGGTCATGCCCATGACGCGCTGAAGATGGACCTGGACGACCCCGGCGAAGGTCAGGGTGAAGGTCATGAACGCCATCGCCGAGGTCATGATCCAGAAGCTCCACATGTTGAGCACCTGGTTGTAGGGCGCACGATTGCGCAGGTTGGGCATCGCATAGGAGATCATCGACAGGTTC
Organism: Azospirillum oryzae; assembly: GCF_008364795.1. GTDB lineage: Bacteria > Pseudomonadota > Alphaproteobacteria > Azospirillales > Azospirillaceae > Azospirillum > Azospirillum oryzae. Next base: position 361,466 of record NZ_VTTM01000006.1, read on the forward strand.
AGCATCACGTAGGCGCCGAAGAAGGCGAGATGCCCGTGTGCCGCGGTGACCTGGGTGCCGTGGCTGTAGTAGTTGACGAAGGACAGGGTGTGCAGGAAGCCCCAGACACCGCCGCCGAAGAAGGCCATTACCGGCGTGCCCAGCGTCCACAGGAAGGCCGCCTTGTTCGGATGGTCGCGCCGGCCCTTCCAGGCCATGGAGAAGGCGAACAGCACCATGGCGAAGAAGGGTGCGACCTCCAGCGTCGAGAAGACGGAGCCGATCCACTGCCAATAGCCGGGCGCGCCGATCCAGTAATAATGGTGCCCGGTGCCGAGCAGTCCGGAGAACAGGGCAAGTCCGACGATGGCGTAGAGCCATTTCTCCACCACCTCGCGGTCGACGCCGGTCATCTTGATGACCAGGAAGGCGAGGATGGAGGCCATGATCAGCTCCCACACACCCTCGACCCACAGATGGACGACGTACCACCAGTACAGCTTGTCCACCGCGATGTTGCTGGGATTGTAGAAGGCGAACAGGAAGAAGATCGCCAGGCCCCAGAGTCCGAGCAGCAGGACGTTGGTGACAGCCGTGCGCCGCCCGCGCAGGACCGTCAGCGAGACGTTGTAGAGGAAGATCAGCGCCGCCACGACGATGCCGATCTTGACCCACAGCGGCTGTTCCAGGAACTCGCGCCCGCCATGGATGCCCAGCATGTAGCTGCCGACCGCCCCCAGCGCGCCGACCATCAGAATCACCAGCTGCGCATAGGCCAGCATCGGGCTTTCGATGTCGCGCTCCGCCTCTTCCGGGATCAGGTAATAGGCGGCGCCGAAGAAGCCCAGCAGCAGCCAGACGATCAGCGCATTGGTGTGGATCATGCGCAGGATGTTGAACGGCAGGATCTCCGACAGGAAGTTCGGGATCACATAGACGGTTCCGGCCAGGGCCCCGAACAGGATCTGGACGCCGAACAGCGCCATGGCGCAGACAAAGTACCAGTAGGCGATGCGTTGCGTGGCGAATCTCATCCGATGGCCCCCCTCAGCCCGCGTTGTTCGGTGGCCAGCCCTGGGTCTTGACGCGGCTGGTCCATTCCAGGAAATCGACCAGATCGTCGAGTTCCTGGTCGGTGAGGTTGAATTGCGGCATCTGGCGGCGCCCTTCGACGCCGCTCGGCTGCGACTGCATCCACGCCTTCAGCGCGTCGCGGGCGCCCTGCGGATCGTCGCGTCCGCCATAGCGGATCCAGACATTGCCGAGTTCCGGCGCGAAATAGGCACCTTCCCCCAGCAGCGTGTGGCAATTGATGCAGGAATTCCTTTCCCACACATGTTTGCCGCGAATCACGCTCTCACTCAGCGTTGATTCGTCGGTGCTGACAGTACGCATGTAATAGTGGGTGTGGGCGGTCAGAAGGACGAATACCACAAAGAAGAATGCGGAGCCGCCGTAGAAGATGTTTCGCGTGGCCGATTTGGTCAGGCGTTCAGCCATCGTCACCCTCCTTCAGCATGCGCTGTCTCGGGTTGAAGGTGCTGCGTCGACCCTACAACTCGACCGTGCTCACGGACGGGTGGCATAGGGTTGGCACCGAAGATTGAATGGATTAAGCACTTTGGTTCCATTTTTGGCGTCTCCCTCCGTTGAGCTGACTTCTCTGTGTCGACACCTGCCAGCCACGGAATGCGTCTTGCTGTGAGCAACGATCAGTTCGCTTGCGGCGAAGGTCGGCTGCAATCCCGAAACGCTCCGGGGCTGGATAAGCCCATCAATGCCTTCGCCGAAACGATTTACGGCCATTGAAAGGCCGAGGTTGTTCGCCGCCGCGGACCGCGGCGTACCCTGGAAGCCATCGCGTCCGCCACCCTGGAAAGGGTGGACCGCTTTGGTCATCGGTATCTGCTCGAAACCATCCGCAACAGGCCTCCCGCTGAGACCAATGCACGTTGTTCCGTCCGAACCGAGAGCGTGCCCATGGCGGCGAGTTCCCGGTCAAATGGCCTCCGAAAAATCCGGCGCGGTTCAGTTCAACTCAGCGTCGGATCATTGGCTTGAGCCAGGGCGAGATGGCGAAGACGTCGGTGAAATATCCCTGCTTGATGACCGCGCATCCCGCCTTGTGGATGTTGGCGGGCAGCGAGCCCAACTCTCCCTTTCGGGTCACCACATGGATCGAGCGGCGGAACCCGGAGGTCGGTAACGGCAGCACGCGCATATGGTTCAGGTGCTGACGGCTTTTCACCAGCGCGGTCGGCGGAAGCAGACTCCATCCCATCTCTTCCGCCACCATCGCCATCACGGTGTCGGTCGCGTCGAAGGCGAAGCTGCGCGGCACCTCCATGCCCAGGCGCCGCAGATGCTGGTCCACCAGCCGGCCAAGCGCACTGTCCGTCGTGCTGCGGATCAGCGGCAGGGTCCGGGACAGCGCCCGTAGGGCGGTTTCATCGACGACCTCGGGGCAGCTGCGCGGCAGCAGCAGCACGAACGGTTCGGTGAGCAGGCACAGACTGTCCACTTGGTCCATGTCGTCGAAGCTGTCGTTGGTGAATAGCACGTCCAGGCGGCGGGCGAGGAATTGTTCGCGCAGTTGCCCGCACAGGCCCGACGCGATGCTGAAGGACGGCACATTGTCGCGCAGCCGCTGAAGCAGCCGGGGAATGAAGGGCGCCGCCAGCGTGTCGATGCAGCCGATGCGCAGTTCCGGCATGAAGGGCGCGTCCGTTCCGCCGATCGCCGCCGGCAATTGCCGCGCATCGGTCAGGATGCGGTTGCTCCAATGCCAAAGCCGCTGCCCGGCGGCGGTCAGCGCCATGGGTCTGATGCTGCGGTCGAGCAATTGGGTGGCGAAGGCGGTTTCCAGCTGGCGCACGACATGCGACACGGCCGATTGCGTCAGTCCGAGCCGGCCGGCGGCGCGGGTCATGCTTCCCAGTTCGGCAACGGCGACGAACACTTCCAGGGAACCCAGATCGAAGTCGCGGTGATGCATGGGGCTCCCATCTTTGGGGTTGGTGGTGGCTGCACCTTGCATACTATCTTATGCCTGATGCTTTCATGAATGAGGCTCATGCCGACCATGAAATAAATTTCTCCGGCTGACGGTAACCGTGATTTTCGCGGCAGCCTGAAGGACCTGCTTGCAAGTTCCGCCGGAGACCGTGCCATGACGCCGCCCCCTGACGATCTCCCCTCCCCCGCCGCCGCCCGGCAAATCGGCGATTGGGTGGCGGGTCTTCAACGAAGCAATGTGCCGGAACCGACCGCTGCCGTCGCGCTGGACTGCATCGTCGACACGCTGGGGGTGGCACTCGCCGGGACCAAGGAGGCGGCCACCCGACTGGCGGCGGACGAAGCGCTCGAAAGCTATGCCGCGGGACCTTCGCGGCTGCTGATCGGTGGCCGCCTGTGTGCGGAGGGCGCCGCCTTCGCCAATGTCGCGGCCGCCCATGCGCTGGATTTCGACGATAACAGCTATGCCGGCTTCGTCCACGGCTCCGCCGTCGTGGTGCCGACGGCGCTGGCGATGGTCGAGGCGGCCGGCGGTACGGGGAGCGATCTGCTGACCGCCGTCGTGGCCGGTGCGGAGGCGCAATATGCCTTGGCGGAGGCGGTCGGCAACGGGGTCTATCACGACGGCTGGTGGACCACCGCGCTGTTCGGCACCGTCGGCGCCGCCGCCGCCAGCGCGAAGGCCCTCGGATTGAACGGACGAGTGGCGGCCGACGCCATCGCCTTTGCGCTGTGCGGGACCGGGGGTTTGCGCGCCTGCTTCGGCACCGGTGCCAAGCCCCTGCTGGCCGCACAGGCCGCGGCGAACGGAGTGCGGGCCGCCCGGCTGGCCGCGCGAGGCCTGACCGTGCCCCATGCGGTGGTGGAGGATCCGCGCGGTTTCGCCCGCCTGATTGCGGCGAGCAATTTCGATCCGACCACCCTGGATGCGCTTGGCCAACGCTGGCGCCTGCTCGACCCCGGCATCGACACCAAGCTCTATCCGGTTTGCCTGTCCGCCCATGCCGCCATCGATGCGGTGCGCGACCTGATGGCGGAGCGAGGGCTCGCACCCAGCGACATCCGGACCGTCAACTGCCGGGTCCCGCCGGTGGTGGCCGCCAACCTGACCTATGACCGCCCGATGACATCGGGAGAAGCCCGCTTCAGCCTGCCTTTCGCAGTGGCCTGCGCGATGCTGCACGGAACCTTGACGCTGGACCATCTGGATGAGGCGACGCTCGCCGATCCGGTGATGCGCGAAGCCATCGATCGTGTCTGCATGACGGCCGATCCGGAATGGAACGCCGATCCCGGCCGCGCCCGCACCGCACCGGAGGGCGCCGAGGTGGGCATCGAAACGACATCGGGGGAGCGCTTCGTCCGCTTCTGCCCCTCGGCGCGCGGCACGGTGGCCCGCCCGCTGTCGGCAGTGGAGCATGCAGCCAAGTTCCTGACCTGCGCCGCCCTCGCGGTCGGGCAGGACGGAGCGGAACGCCTCCACCGGAAATTGCGCCGGCTCGAGGCGGAGTCTGACCTGTCCCGCCTATTTGACCTTGCCCACCATGGCGGCTGTTCATGATGTCGATGAAAATCGGTCATGATGGGTATGCCGGCTCATCGGCGGCGGCCTGCTTTTTCAACAAGCGGGGCCATCGAACCATCCGCGGAAAACATAGGAAAACCAGCGGTTTCATCGAGAGTGCACTGCACAAAATCTATGCGCATTGACTGGCTGCCTAAGTTTTAGCCCATCCGTCGCCCGGTTTGTCGTCTTCCCGCCGCCCTTTCCTCGTGCGGCGGCCCTGTGAGACCGTTTCGATCAAGCGGAAACCAAGGTCCGCCCTTAAGGACCGGCAAACAGAGGGGCTTTCATGATGATGCGACGTTTGGTGGCACGGGCCGTGCTCTCGGCCATCCTGCTGTCCGGGACGGCCATGTCGGTCCAGGCCGCAGGCACGCTCAAGGTTTCGGTGGATTCCAACCTGAACACGCTGGACCCCGCCAAGATGAAGGGCGGCCAGGAGTATGTCGCCGCCTACCTGATCTTCAACGGCCTGACCGTCATCGGTCACGACATGACGGTGAAACCCGATCTGGCCGAACGTTGGGAGCACAGCGACGATCTGAAGACCTGGACCTTCCACCTGCGCAAGGGCGTCAAGTTCCACAACGGCAAGGATCTGGAAGCCGAGGACGTCGTCGCCACCATCGCACGCATCCAGGACAAGGCCACCGGCTCCACCGCCCGCGTCAATTTCGAGATCGTGGAGTCGATGAAGGCGCTGGACCCGCTGACCGTCCAGTTCCAGTTGAAGACCCCCTATGCCGGCTTCGCCGAACTGTTCGGCGAACGGCAGGCGCGTATCGTGCCGCGCGATGCCGTCGACACGCTGGCTTCCAAACCGATCGGCACCGGCCCGTTCGAATTCGTATCCTTCGCCCCCGGCGACCGCGTCGTCCTGAAACGCAACCCCAACTATTTCGAACCCGGCCTGCCAAAGCTGGACGAGGTGGTGGTGCGAATCCTGCCGGAACCGGCGGCCCAGGTGGCGGCGCTGACCACCGGTGAGCTGGATCTGGTGTGGAACCTGCCGCTGGAGGCCATTGACAAGGTCAAGGCCGACCCGAAGCTGAAGATCGATTCTGTCCCGACCTCGACCTGGGACGGCGTCATCATGAACAACATCGTCAAGCCCTTCGACGATCCGCGCGTGCGCAAGGCGGTGGCGATGGCGCTCGACAAGCAGGCGATCACCCAGATCGCGCTTTTCGGCAACGGCACCCCGACCCATTCGCCGATTCCGCCGAGCCACCCCTACTTCAACAAGGACCTGAAGATCGCCAAGGGCGACCCGGCCGGGGCGAAGAAGCTGCTGGCCGAGGCGGGCTATCCCAACGGCTTCGAGGTCACGCTGCACACGCCGGCCGGCCGCGCCACCCGCGAACGTCTCGGCCTTGCCGTGCGTGAATTGCTGAAGCCGGCGGGCATCACAGTCAATGTCCAGCGCGTGCCCTTCGACGTCTTCCTGAAGGATATCGAGGGCAAGGCCGGCTTCTACATCGACGGCTTCTTCAGCCGTCCGACCATCGATACATCCGTCTATCCCTGGTACCACTCCCGCGGATCGTGGAACACTGCGCTGTGGAACTACTCCAACCCCAAGATGGACACGCTGCTCGACAGCGCCCGCCAAGCCAAGAGCGATGACGAGGCGAAGTCGCTCTACGGCCAGGTCCAGGCGCTGGCGGTGGAGGATTCGCCCGGCGTCATCCCCTACGTGATCAACCACATCAACGGCCTCAGCACCAAGGTGCACGGGTTCCATTCGCACCCGATGATGTTCCTCGACCTGCGCGACGTGTCGGTCGACTGAGGCCGACCGGAAACCGGCTGCGACCATGGCGGCCGGTTTCCCTCCTCCTTCCGGGGATGCTGCCCATGCTTGCCTACACATTGACCCGTCTCGTCTATCTGGCGCTGGTCCTGGCCGTGATGTCGGTCCTGATCTTCCTGGTGACGCAGGCCATGCCCGGCGACGTCGCCTCGATGATCGCCGGCCAGTTCGCCTCGAAGGAGGTGGTGGACGCCATCGCGGTCAAGCTCGGGCTGGACCAGCCTCTGGTCGTCCAATACGGACAGTGGGCGGCCGGCATCCTGCGCGGCGACCTCGGCCGCTCGCTGGTGCTGGAACAGCCCATCGCCCCCATCCTGATGGAGGCGCTGGCCCGCTCGCTGGTGCTGGCCGTCGTGGCGCTGGCGGTGGTGGCGGTGGTCGGCATCGGGCTCGGCGTCCTGGCGGCGGTGCAGCGCGGCAAGCTGACCGACCAGCTGGTCTCCGGCATCTCCTATCTCGGCATCGCGGTCCCCGACTTCTTCTGGGCCATCGTGCTGGTGCTGATCTTCGGCAGCTATATGAAGCTGCTGCCGACCGGCGGCTATGCCCCGATCGCCGACGGCTTCCTGCCCTGGGCCTCGCATCTGGTGCTGCCGGTCATCACGCTGGTGCTGATGCTGCTGGCCCGCATCGCCCGGCTGACGCGGTCCAGCATGATCGACGTGCTGCAGACCAACTACGTGAAGTTCGCCCGTGCCAAGGGCATGCCGGAATCGGTGGTCATCCTGCGCCATGCGCTGAAGAACGCGCTGCTGCCGACCATCACCGTGCTCGCCATCGACTTCGGCCTGATCCTGGGCGGCGTGGTGGTGATCGAGACGATCTTCTCCTATCCGGGGATGGGCCGGCTGCTGCTGTTCGCCATCCAGCGCCACGACCTGCCGCTGATCCAGGCGACGATCCTGGTGGTCTCCGCCGCTTACTGCCTCGCCAACCTGACCGCCGACCTGCTCTACGCCTATGTGAACCCGAAGATCCGCCACGGCATGAAGGCCGCTTGACATGACCGACGCGACTCCCGCCCCACTCGCCCCGCGCCGGCACCTGCCATCCCTGCCCGTCTCGCTGATCGTGGGAATTGTCCTGCTCGCTCCGCTTGCCGTGGCCGCCGTCGCCGGGTCCTGGCTCGCCCCCTACCCCTATGACGAAATGAACATCATGAGCCGGCTGCAGCCACCCGGCCCGGAGTTCTGGTTCGGCACCGACGAGTTCGGCCGCGACGTGTTCAGCCGTACCCTGGTCGGCACCGGCAGTTCCCTGGTGATGGGCGTCGCCGCCACGGCGCTGAGCCTGTTGGCCGGCGTGCCGCTGGGGCTGATCGCCGGCTACAAGGGTGGGCGCATCGGCGAGGCGATCATGCGGGCCATGGACGTGCTGATGTCCTTCCCACCGATCCTGCTGGGCATCCTGGTGCTGGCCGTCACCCAGCCGGCGCAATGGAAGGCCATCGTCGCCATCGGCATCGTCTATGTGCCGCAGGTGGTCCGCCTGACCCGCGCCATCACGCTGGAACTGATGCAGGAGGAGTTCATCACCGCCGCCCGCCTGCGCGGAGAGAACGCCGCCTACATCCTCTTCCATGAAATCCTGCCGAACATCTGGCCGCCGCTGGCGGTGGAAGCCAGCCTGCGCGTGGTCTTCGCCATCCTGCTCGGCGCTTCGCTCAGCTTCATCGGCATGGGGGCGCAGCCGCCCTCCTCCGACTGGGGCCTGATGATCAGCGAGGCGCGGCCCTTCGTGGAGCAGGCGCCCTGGATCGCGCTCTGCCCCGGCTTCGCGCTGGCAACCGCGGTGATCGGCATCAACCTGCTGGGCGACGGGCTGCGCGCCCTGCTCGACCCGCGCAACACGGGAGCGCACTGAGATGATGACCGCTCCGCAAGCCCGCCCGGCCGTCGCCCCGGTGACCGTTACGGCGCCCGCGCCCGAGCCGGCGCCGCTGCTCGACGTCCGCGGCCTGACCATCAGCTATGGCAACGCCCGCGGCACGCTGCGCGCGGCCAGCGACGTAGGCTTCGCCATCCGTCCCGGCGAGGTGATGGGTCTGGTCGGCGAGTCCGGATCGGGCAAGAGCACCATCGCCATGGCCATCCTCGATCTGCTGGGCGGGGGCGGCCGGGTGGACTCCGGCGAGATCCTGTTCGACGGCGTCGATCTGCGCCGCTTGCCGGCGGCCGAGCGCCGGGCGCTGCGCGGCGACCGCATCGCCGCCGTCTTCCAGGACCCCTTCACCTCGCTGAACCCGGCGCTGACCGTCGGCCGCCAGATCGCCGAACCGCTCATCCAGCACAAGAGCCTCTCCCCCCGGCAGGCCGCCGCACGGGTGCTGGATCTGCTGGCGGAGGTCGGCATCCGCGATCCCCGCCGCGTCACCGCCGCCTATCCGCACGAGCTGTCGGGCGGCATGCAGCAGCGGGCGCTGATCGCCACCGCGCTGGGCTGCGAGCCCAAGCTGCTGATCCTCGACGAGCCGACCACCGCGCTGGACGTGACGGTGGAGGCCCGCATTATCGATCTGCTGGCCAAGCTGTGCGACAGCCACGGGCTCAGCGCGCTGTTCGTCTCCCACAATCTCGGCATCGTCAACCGCATCTGCCAGACCGTCACCGTCCTCTATGGCGGGCTGGTGGTGGAGACGGGGCCGACCGGCCGCGTGCTGTCCCGCCCGGCCCATCCCTACAGCAAAGGGCTGGTCGCCGCCCTGCCGCGCATCACCGCCGGCCGGCGCCACCGCCTGCCGTCGATCCCCGGCACGGTCGCCAAGCTTTCCGGGCCGCCCGCCGCCTGCGTCTTCGCCCCGCGCTGCCCCTTCGCCGAGGAGACCTGCCGCAGCCAGCCACAGGCAATGCTGACCGACGCGGCCGGCGACGGCGTACGCTGCTGGAAGGCCGACGCGCTGGCCGGCACGCCCTGGCCGGACGAGGAGTCCGCGGCCCGCAAGCCCGCACCGCAAGCCCCGGCTCAGCCGACCGCGCCGCTGGTGGAGGTCGACCATCTGCGCAAGGTCTACGGCGCCAACCGCTCCATCCTGCCCTGGCTGCGCCGGGCCGGCACCGTGGCGGTGGAGGATGTCTCCTTCACCGTCGGCCGCGGCGAGGTGGTGGGCGTGGTCGGTGAAAGCGGCAGCGGAAAGAGCACCATCGGCCGCGCCCTGCTGGCGCTGACCGAACCAAGCGCCGGCACCGTGCTGTTCGACGGGACCGACCTGACCCGGCAGGTGAAGCAGGGCGACCAGGACTTGCGCCGGCGCGCCCAGCTGGTCTTCCAGAATTCCGCCGCCTCGCTGAACCCGCGCAAGACGGTGGGGGACGCGATGGACCGGCCGCTGGTGCTGGCCGGCCGGGCGGACGCGGAGGAGCGCCGCAAGACCGTCGCCGGCCTGCTGACTCGCGTCGGATTGCCGTCCGCCTATGCCGACCGCTACCCGCACGAACTGAGCGGCGGCGAACGCCAGCGCGTCAACATCGCCCGCGCGCTCGCCACCGATCCCGACTTCGTCGTCTGCGACGAGGCGGTGTCGGCGCTCGACGTGTCGGTCCAGGCCAACATCCTGAACCTGCTGGCCGAACTGCGCGACGAGATGGGGCTGTCCTATCTCTTCATCACCCACGACATCGCCGTCGTGTCGCACATCGCCGACCGCGTGCTGGTCGTCTATGGCGGCACCATCTGCGAGGAGGGTCCGACCGGCCGCGTGCTCCGCCCGCCCTACCATCCCTATACCGAGGCGCTGCTGTCAGCCGTGCCCCGGCTGGCGGAGGATGGGCAGGAGGCGCCGCGAATCCTGCTGGAGGACGCGGCCCCCACCCCCGGCGGACAGGGCTGCGCCTTCGCCGCCCGCTGCCCGCGCAAGCTGGGCGCGATCTGCGACGAGCAGGCTCCGCCGGTCCACCGGGCGGATGACGGCCACCGCATCGCCTGCCACATCCCATTGGCGACGCTGGCCGAACGCGCCGCGGTCTTCCCGGAGCTGGTCGGCGACGCCGCGCACTGACCGGGCCAATTCCAAAGACATTTCCTCCCGGCGCACCCGAACGGGGCCGCCGGACGCCGCCCCCTTGCCTTCTTACCCAACCCCGAACCTGACCAGGGCTCCCGCCATGACCGTCCACACCCGCATCCGCCAGTTCAACACCAAGAAGACCTATCCCGAGCAGTCGATCGACAACGACCTGTGCCAGACCGTCGTCGCGCGCGGCACCATGGTCTTCGTCCGCGGCCAGATCGGCCAGAATCTCGACACCAGCGAAAGCGTCGCGGTCGGCGATGCCGCCGGCCAGACCGAGCAGGCGATGTCCAACATCAAGATGCTGCTGGAAGAGGCCGGTTCGTCGCTGGAGCATATCTGCAAGATCACCGTCTACATCACCGACCCGCGCTACCGCGAGCCGGTCTACCGCACCATCGGCAAGTGGCTGAAGGGCGTCTATCCCGTGTCGACCGGCCTCGTGATCAGCGCGCTCGCCCGCCCGGAATGGGTGGTGGAGGTCGATGCGATCGCGGTGATCCCGGACGCTTGAGGCTCCGGTCCCACCGCCAACCGTCCCACCAACCGACAAGAAGAACCGCCGCCATGACCACCAGCCTGACCAACCCGCCGCGCCGCGAGCTGCAGAGCTTCCTGGATTTCCCGATCTGCACCGACATCGACCAGCTCGACGGCCATATCGGCATCCTGGGCATCCCCTACGGCGATCCCTATTCGATCGACGAGGTGACCAACGATCAGACCAACGCCCCGACCTGGGTGCGCCGCTACACCGAGCGGGCGCTGCGCAAGCTGGAGCGCTGGGACTTCGACATCGGCGGCCCGCTGCTGGGCGGCAAGGACATCAAGGTGGTGGATTGCGGCGATGTGAAGGCCGATCCCCGCAATCTCGACCTGCATTACCAGAATGCCGAGGCGGTGGTGCGCCGGATGCTCGCCAAGGGCATGCTGCCCATCGTCATCGGCGGCGACCACGGCATCCCGATCCCGGTGCTGCGCGCCTATGACGACCAGGGGCCGATCACCCTGGTCCACATCGACGCCCATCTCGATTGGCGCGACGACGTGAACGGCGCCCGCAACGGCTATTCCAGCCCGATCCGCCGCGCCGCCGAGATGGATCATATCGGCCAGATCTTCCAGATCGGACTGCGTTCCGCCGGCAGCGCCCGGCCGGAAGAGGTCGAGGCGGCGATTGCTTACGGCGCGGTGCTGGTCCCCGACGTCGAATTGCAGGACATCGGCATGAAGGCGGTGCTCGACCGCATTCCCGATGGCGGCCGTTATTACCTGACCATCGACGCCGATGGAATGGATCCGACCATCATGCCGGCGGTCAACGGTCCGGCGCCGGGCGGCGTCACCTATCCGCAGATCCGCACGCTGATCCACGGGCTGGTCGCCAAGGGCCGCGTCGTCGGCATGGACATCGTCGAGATCACGCCGAAGAAGGACGTCAACGGCATCACCGCGATCACCGCCGGCCGCATCATCTGCAACCTGATCGGCAAGACCATCCAGGCCGGCTATTTCGACGCCAAATGACGGGGACGGGGAGCATGGAGCGATGACCGCCTCCCGCCGGCTCGACCGGCTTTTCTGCGACCGGGCGCTGCTGGCCGGCGGCTGGGCGTCGGGGGTGCTGCTGCGCTTCGACGCGAAGGGGCTGATCGCCGCCATCGAAACGGGGGTGGACAAGACGCCGGCCGAAGTGGAGCGGGCCGCCGGGCCGGTCATTCCCGGCATGCCCAACCTGCACAGCCATGCCTTCCAGCGGGCGATGGCCGGGCTGACCGAACGGGCCGGCCCGGCGGAGGACAGCTTCTGGACCTGGCGGGAGGTGATGTACGGCTTCGTCCGCCGCATCGACCCCGACGGGCTCCAGGCGGTGGCCGCGATGGCCTACGCCGAGATGCTGGAACGGGGCTATACCTCGGTGGCGGAGTTCCACTACCTCCACCACGCCACCGACGGCCGGCCCTATGCCGATCCGGCCGAGATGTCGATGCCCATCCTGGCGGCGGCGGACGCCACCGGCATCGGGCTGACCCATCTGCCGGTGCTCTACGCCCAGGGCGGTTTCGGCGGACAGCCGGCGGGCGAGGGGCAGCAGCGCTTCCTCAACACGCCCGACCGGCTGCTGGCCATCGTCGAAACCTGCCGCGCCGTGCCCGGCGGGCATCGCGTCGGTATGGCCCTGCATTCCCTGCGCGCGGTGTCGCCCGACGCGATGGCAGCGGCGCTCGACGGCATGGCGGCGCTCGATCCGGAGGCGCCGATCCACATCCACGTCGCCGAGCAGACGGCGGAGGTTGAGTCCTGTCTCAGTTGGTCGGGGCGGCGGCCGGTGGAATGGCTGCTCGACCGCGGCTGGCCGGGGCCGTCCTGGTGCCTTGTTCATGCAACCCATGTCACCGCTGCCGAGGTGGCAGGCATCGCGGCCTCGGGGGCTGTGGCGGGGCTTTGCCCCACAACGGAAGCCGACCTCGGCGACGGGCTTTTTCCGGCACGTGACTTCCTGGCGCGGGGCGGCCGGTTCGGCATCGGCTCCGACAGCCAGATCGTCATCGATGCCGCAGAAGAGCTGCGCCTGCTGGAATTCGGCCAGCGGCTGACCGCAAGGCGGCGCAATCTGCTGGCGCCGCATCCGGACGGTTCGACCGGTGCCGCCCTCTACCGGGGGGCGGTGGCCGGCGGCGCTCAGGCGCTGGGCCAGCCGGAACCGGCAGGCGGTCTCAAAGCCGGACAGCGTGCCGATCTGGTCGTGCTCGATGCGGACGATCCGCGTCTCTACGGCCGTTGCGACGACACGCTGCTCGACTCCTACGTCTTTACCGGCGCCCGCAATGCCGTGCGCGAGGTGGTGGCAGGGGGGCGGCTGGTGGTCCGGAACGGCCGGCATGTCGATGCCGATGCGATCCGCAACGGCTGGCGTCGTGCCGTCGACCGGCTGCAAGCCGCCTGATTGAAATTCCCAACGAACAGGGACGACCCCGATGACGGCGACCATCGACATCCTCGACCGGCTGGTGTCCTTCAACACCGTCAGCCGCGACAGCAACCTCGATTTGATCCGCTGGGTGCAGGTGCGGTTGGAAACTGCCGGTGCCACAACATCGCTGGTGCCGAGCGAGGATGGCCGCAAGGCCAACCTGTTCGCGACGCTGGGGCCGGCGGACCGTCCCGGTGTCCTGCTGTCCGGACACAGTGACGTGGTGCCGGTCGAAGGGCAGGCCTGGACCAGCGATCCCTTCCGCCTGACCCGCCGCGACGGCAAGCTGTTCGGCCGGGGCACCGCCGACATGAAGGGCTTCATCGCCGCGGCACTTGCCCTGTTCGACCGCGCCGCCGGACGAACCCTGTCCCAGCCGCTGCATCTGGCCCTGTCCTATGACGAGGAGGTCGGCTGCCTCGGCGTTCGGCGCCTGATCGAGATGATGGCCGCCCTGCCCGTCCGCCCGCGCTTCTGCATCGCCGGCGAACCGACCGGCATGCAGGTGGTCACCGCCCACAAGGGCAAAACCGCTCTGCGCGCCGAGTGCCACGGCGTCGAATGCCATTCGAGCCTGGCGCCGCAGGGCTTGAACGCCATCCACATGGCGAGCGACCTGCTGACCGGCCTGCGCCGCATCCAGAAAAGCCTGAGCGACGAAGGCGCCCATGACCGCGCCTATGACGTGCCCTGGACCACCATCCATGCCGGGGTCATCCAGGGGGGCGAGGCATTGAACATCGTGCCGAACCGCTGCCGGCTCGATTTCGAAATCCGCCATCTGCCCCAGGATCCGGTGGAACCGCTGCTGGACGGCATCCAGGCGGAAGCCGACGCCATCGTCCGGCGCCTGCGTCCCGATTTCCCGACCGCCGGTCTGACCATCGCCGAGCTTTCCAGCTATCCGGCGCTCGACACCGACCGTACCGCAGAGGTTGTTGCCTTCGTCAAATCGCTGACCGGCGGCAACAGCACCGGCAAGATCTCCTTTGGAACGGAAGGCGGACTGTTCCAGCAACGGCTGTCGATGCCCACCGTGGTGTGCGGCCCCGGCAGCATCGGCGAAGCCCACAAGCCCGACGAATTCATCGCCGAGGACCAATTGGCCGCCTGCGACCGGATGTTGGATGCTCTGCTCGTGCAGATGGCCTGACGCCGCTCCGCATCCATCCCGATCAATGGGGCGCCAGATTGACGAACTTCACCTGTTCGAATGCCTGGAACCCTTCGGTACCGCCCTCAAGTCCCTGGCCGCCCGGCCGGCGGCGGGCATTCCGCACCGGGTCCATCTGGGTTGCGGGATCGAAAGGATCGCCCACGCGGATCGCAGACGCGGCCTCGGTAAAGATCGCCTCGGCCTCCAACAGTCGCTCGGCAATCCGCTGGGGATGTCCGGTCCACGGCTGGCGACCACCGCATTGATCGAACCGGAGCTGCGCGGTGGCCGGTACGCCCTGTGCACCATGTGCATTGGTGTCGGCCAGGGCATCGCAGCCTTATTCTGTGAGCGATTGACGCGCGATCACAGCGCCTGCTGCAGCTCCGGCACAGCCTTGAACAGGTCGGCGACGAGGCCGTAGTCGGCGACCTGGAAGATCGGCGCCTCCTCGTCCTTGTTGATCGCGACGATCACCTTGCTGTCCTT
>NZ_VTTM01000007.1 GCF_008364795.1 Azospirillum oryzae
GTTCAGCGCCCCGCCGTCGGTGGAGCGGTTTATAGGCGCCCGCCCCCAAACCACGCAAGCGCTTTTTTCATCGCCTCGTCATTTTTTCGTAAACCCCGACCGAAGCGGGGTCCGTAGAGTGGCGCATCGTTTCGTTGCGAGCGCAGGATCATGCGAAACTTCCGTCTTCTCCACACCGCCGACTGGCATCTCGGCCAGACGCTGCACGGCATCCCCCGCGATGTCGAGCATGCCTGCTTCCTCGACTGGCTGATCGATCGCATCGGCGATCACCAGGTGGATGCGCTGGTGATCGCCGGCGATGTCTTTGACGGGCAGAATCCGCCGATCCCGGCATTGGCGCTCTTCTACCGGTTCGTTGCGCGGGTGAAGGCTCTGCATCCACGACTGGACATCGTGGTGGTCGCCGGCAACCACGACAGCGCCAGCCGGCTGGAGGCACCGTCGCCGCTGATGACGGAGATGGGCGTGCGGGTGATCGGCACCCTGCCCTCCTCGGCCGAAGGCCTGTTCGATCCGGCACCTCTGATCGTGCCACTGCGCGATACCGATGGGACCGTCGCCGCGCGCTGCGTCGCCATGCCTTATCTGCGACCGTCCGACCTTCCGACAATCGAGGAAGGCGAAGACACAGATCCGCTGATCGAGGGCGTGCGGCGGCTCTACACACGAGCCTGGACCGGGGGACGGGAACGCTGCGGACGCGGAGAAGCGCTGATTCTCACCGGCCACTGCTATATGCGCGGCGGCGCCCTGTCGGAGCTTAGCGAGCGCAAGATCCTGGGCGGCAACCTGCATGCCCTTCCGGTCGACATCTTTCCCGAAGACGCGGCTTATGTTGCGCTGGGCCACCTGCACCGGGCACAGGCGGTCGGCGGGCGCGAGGCCGTGCGCTACAGCGGCTCGCCGATTCCGCTGGCGCTGGACGAGGAGCCCTATCCCCATCAGGTGGTGCTGGCGGAGTTCGCGGGCGGCCGGCTGGTCGGGCATGAGTCCCTGCGCGTACCGCGCCATGTGCCAATCCACCGAATCAGCGAGGCCAACCCGGATGCGGCGCTGGAGAGGCTGAAGCGGCTGGAACTGGATAATGCCCTGCCGCGCGATGCCTGGCCCTTCCTGGAGGTGACGGTCGCCCTGCCGGCACCGCGCCCCGCCCTGCGCGACGAGGTCGAGGCGGTGCTGGCCGGCCGGCCGGTGCGCCTGCTGAAGCTGGGGGTGCGGCTGACCGGCAGCGGCCAGACGCTGGCCGACAGCGCGCCGCCGGTCGATCTGGCCTCGCTGGAACCGGAGGACGTGTTCCGCCGCCTTTACCGCCGCAACCACGAGGGCGATCCCGAACCGGACCTGATGGCGGCCTTCCACGAGTTGCTGACCGGCGTGCAGGAGACGATGTGATGCGGATTCTCGCGGTGCGCGGCGCCAACCTGACCAGCCTGGACGGTCCCTTCGCCGTCGACTTCGACCGGGAGCCATTGCGGCGGGCCGGGCTGTTCGCAATCACCGGGCCGACGGGCGCCGGCAAGAGCACCATCCTGGATGCCCTGTGTCTTGCCCTGTTCGACCGCATGCCGAGGCTGCCGGAAGGGCGCGGCGAAATGCTGGGGCCGGAGGGCGATCCCAACGGCATCCGCACCACCGATGTGCGCACGGTCTTGCGGCGCGGAGCCGGTTTCGGCTGGGCCGAGGTCGATTTCGTCGGGATCGACGGCGAGGCTTATCGCGCGCGCTGGGAGGTGCGACGGGCCCGGCAGAAGGCGCAAGGGGCCTTGCAGCAGCAGAGCATGTCGCTGTGCAGCCTGGATGGCGAGCGGCGCTTCGGCGACGGCAAGAAGAGCGTGCAGGAGGAGATCGAACGACGGCTCGGCCTGAGCTTCGAGCAATTCCGCCGCGCGGTTCTGCTGGCGCAGGGCGATTTCGCCACCTTCCTGAAGGCGCCGGCGCGGGACCGCTCCGAATTGCTGGAACTGCTGACGGGGACGGAAATCTATTCTCGCCTGTCGTTTGCGGCACATGAACGAGCGAAAGCGGAGACGCAGCGGCTCGACACGCTACTGGCGGAAGGCGGCGGCATCGGCGTGCTGAGCGACGACGACCGCGCGGCCTTGCAGACGGAAGCCGAAGAGGCGGCGAAGGCGGTGCGGAACGGCGAGCAGGCACTGGCGCTCGCCCAGGCGGCATTGGCCTGGCATGAGCGCGACGGGCAGCTCGCGGCGGCGGAGAGCAAGGCGGTCGAGGCGGCGGACGCGGCGGAACGGGCCTGGAACGAGGCGGAGGAGCGGCGCGAGGCGGCCGCCCGGCTGCGCGGCCTGCAACCGCTTCGGCCGCTGTTGGCCGATGCCGACCGGGCGAACGGCGACGCGGCGGAGGCCGCAGCGGCGGTCGACCGGGCGGCGGAGGCCTGGGAAAAGGCGCGGCTTGCGGTGGAGGAAGCCGCCACCCGCCATGGCGAGGCCCGGCGACGGTTCGAGGATGCCCGCTCGGCCGAGATGAAGGCCGAACCCGATCTTGAACGCGCGGCCGATCTGGATGGACGGATCGCGATGCTGTCCGGCGAGCAGGAGACTGCCGAGGCGGCCGCGAGGGTGGCGACGCAGCGCGTCGGGGCGGCACGAAAGGCGGTGCGCGACATCGACACCATGCTGTCGGCGGCGCGGAACGACGTGGCGCGGCTGGAGATCTGGCTGCGGGAGCAGGCCGGCCTCGCCGCGGTGGCCGGACAGTGGGAGCGTTGGGACCGGTTGCTGGCACGCGCCATCGCCGACACCCGGGCCGGCGAGGCGGCGGCGCGGGAGCGCGGGCGGCAGGAGCGGGAGCTTGCGGCGACCGCCGCCACCGCCGAGGCGGCGGACACCCGGCTGGCGGAGGCGCGCGAGCGCTGTCAGGCGGCGGAACGCGCGCTGGAAAGCCTTCGGGATGAGGCGGTTCCGTCGCTGGAGGAGGCGCGACAGGCGCGGGCCACGGCGGGGTTGCGGCGGGACAGGCTGCTGGCGCTGCTTGCCACCGGCGAAGCTCGGCACCGGCTGGCCGCCGAGCGCGAAGCCGCGGAGGGTGAGCGGCTGCGGCTGCTTGGCGAGGCGGAGCGCGACGGGACGGCGGCACGGGAGCTTGCCGAGCTTCGCGTCGGGCAACAGGCGGCGGTCGATGAGGCCGAGCACACGCTGCAACGGCTGATGCTGGCCCAGCGCGAGGATGTGGAGAGCCTGCGCGGGCGGCTGGTGGAGGGAGAGCCCTGCCCGGTCTGCGGATCGGCGGAGCATCCCTGGGCGGATGCGGGAGCGACGCCGCTCGTCCGGGTGACGCGGGATCAGGAAAAGCGCCGTGCCGAATTGCGGGAGGCGCTTGCCGCGACGGTCGCCCGCCATGCCGCGCTGGAGGCGGCGGAAGGGGCGGCGCGCAAGGGCGCCGATGGACTGACGGCCCGGCTGGCCGCCATGGCGCGGGACGCCGAGGGGCTGGAACTGCGCTGGGCGGAGCAGGCGACGGCCGCCGGCTGGCAGGCCGAGGGCGGAATGCTGGCCGACATCCGCAAGGCGGTCGAGGAGGTGGAGCGGCGGCTGGCGACCATTGCGGCCGAAGAGGAACGGGCACTCGACCACCGCAGGCGGGTGGATGCCGCACAGCAGGAACATCGGCGGCTTGAGACCGCGGCGGCTGGACTGGCGGCGGAGTGCGAGGCGAACCGGCAGCGGCTGGCCGACGGACGGCAGGCTTTGGCGCTGGCAGTGGTGGCGCTGGACCGGGCAAAGGCAGATCGGGATGCCGCCCTGGCCGAACTGGATGAGGGATTGGCCGGGGACGCCGATTGGCGGGCGCGGCTGGAACGGGAGGCGGACGGGTATCGGGCCGCTGTGGCGTCGCGGGTGGCCGAGTTCCGGGAAAAAGCCGAGGCGCTGGCCCGTGCCACACGCGAGGTGGAACGGTCCACCGGCGAACTCGCGGTGCAGACGGCGGAGCTGGACGCCGCGCTGCGGGCCGAGGAGGAGGCGCGCAAGCGGGCGGACGATCTCGCCGGCCGGCTGGCGGAGGCGCGGGCGACGCGGAGCGCCCTGCTGGGCGGGCAGCCGGTGGCAGTGGTGCGGAAGGCTCTGGCCGGGGCGCGGCACGAGGCCGAAGCCCTGGTGGAAAAGGCCACGTTCGCACGGCAGGACACCGTCGCGCGGCTGTCGGCGGCGGAGCGTGAGCGCGAGACCCGTGGCGAGGCGGCCCGGCAGTGCACAGACAAGGCACGGGCGGCCGGCGAGCGGCTGGAGCGCGCGGCGGCGGAGCGTGGCGCCGGGTTGGAGGAGGTTCGCCGACTGCTGGCCACGGCCGAAAGCGAACTGGAGGCGGAAGAGCTGGCATTGGCAGTGCTGGAGCGGGCGCGCGGCGATGCCGCGCTGGTGGTTGCCGAGCGGCGGCGACAGCGCACCGATCACCATGCGGCGGGCGGGCCGGCGCTGAGCGTCGGAGAGGCTGCCGCCGCCGCGGAGAATTCCCGAACGGTGCTGGAACGGGACCGCGACCGGCTGGGTTCGGCGCGCGGACGGCTGGAGGCCGACGACGCCAACCGGCAGCGGCTGGCCGGGCTGAGGGTGGCGATCGAGGCGCAGCAGGCACGCTGTGCGCTGTGGGGCAAGATGGCGCAGCTGATCGGCTCGGCGAATGGGCAGAAGATGCGCAACTTCGCCCAGAGCCTGAGTTTGGATCTGCTGCTGACCCACGCCAACCGGCATCTGGAGGACCTCGCCCGCCGCTATCGGCTGGAGCGGGTGACGGGGGCCGATCTGGAAATCCAGGTGGTCGACCGCGAGATGGGCGACGAGCGGCGCGGCGTGCACAGCCTGTCGGGCGGCGAGCTGTTCCTGGTGTCGCTGGCCCTGGCGCTCGGCCTGTCGGCGATGGCGGCGGGGACAGTCGGCGGGATCGGCACGCTGTTCATCGACGAGGGGTTCGGCACGCTCGACCCCGACAGCCTGGACGTGGCGCTGTCCTGCCTGGAGGCTCTGCAGGCCGGTGGGCGTCAGGTCGGCGTCATCAGCCACGTTCCGGCGATGGTCGAGCGCATCGGCACACAGATCCGCGTGATGCCGCTGGGCGGCGGGCGCAGCCGGGTGACGGTGCAGTCGGTTACGGGGACGGCGCTGGGCGTGGCAATGGAGGAGGTGGAGGGGGTTTGAGGGGGCCTAAGTTAGCCCCCCACCTAACCTCCCCCGCTGGGCGGGGGAGGGACTGCCGCCGTTTTACTGGACAAGCGCGTGTCCCCTCCCCCGCCCAGCGGGGGAGGGTTAGGGTGGGGGCAAGTTCTGCCCGCCCCTCACCGCCCGCGCTTGGCCAGAAACGCCAGCCGCTCCAGCGTGTGCACGTCCTGCTCGTTCTTCAGCAGCGCGCCGCACAGCGGCGGGATCAGCGTGCGGGCATCCTTGGCACGCAAGGTCTCGGGATCGACGTCCTCGACCATCAGCAGCTTGATCCAGTCCAGCAGTTCCGACGTGGACGGCTTCTTCTTCAGGCCCGGAACCTCGCGCAGGTCGTAGAACAGGTTCAGCGCCTCGCGCAGCAGGGCGGACTTCAAGCCTGGATAATGGACCTCGACGATGCGTTCCATCGTCTCGCGCTCGGGGAAGCGGATGTAGTGGAAGAAGCAGCGGCGCAGGAAGGCGTCCGGCAGCTCCTTCTCGTTGTTGGAGGTGATGATGACGATGGGGCGCTTCGCCGCCTTGATCGTCTGGCGGGTTTCATAGACGTGGAACTCCATGCGGTCGAGTTCCAGCAGCAGGTCGTTGGGGAACTCGATGTCGGCCTTGTCGATCTCGTCGATCAGCAGGACCGGAGACTCCGGCGCCTCGAAGGCTTCCCACAGCTTGCCGCGGACAATGTAGTTGGCGATGTCGTGGACCTTCGCCTCGCCCAATTGGCTGTCGCGCAGGCGGCTGACCGCGTCGTACTCGTAAAGGCCCTGCTGCGCCTTGGTGGTCGACTTCACATGCCAGGACAAGAGCGGCTTGTTCAGCGCGCGGGCGATCTCCACCGCCAGCACGGTCTTGCCGGTGCCGGGCTCGCCCTTCACCAGAAGCGGCCGCTCCAGCGTGATGGCTGCATTGACCGCCACCATCAGGTCGTCGGTAGCGACATAGCGGTCGGTTCCGGTGAAGCGCATGGATGGGCTCCCTCAAAGCGAGAAGGTATCAGTCCACGATAAACAGGGTGGCGCCGGTTTCGGTCGAGGACCGATGCGGATGGTCGCCGAAATCCGACACCTGATAGCTCATGCCGGCGGTCAGGACGAAGCGGCGGCCGTCCTTCAACTCGGTGATCAGTTCGCCGCTGACGACCAACAGCACATGGCCGCGGTCGCACCAATGGTCGGCGAGATAGCCCGGCGTGTATTCGACCAGCCGCACCCGCAGATCCCCGGCGTGGAAGCTGCGCCACAGCGCCTTGCCGGTTTCGCCCGGATGTTCGGTGACCGGGACAGCGGCCCAGTCGGTCACGGTGAAGGGAAGAGTCGGGAGTTCCATCGCCGGACCTTATGAAAACGGCACGAACAGAAAAACGGCCCCCGGAGCGAACCGGGGGCCGGGTTTCGGTATGATCAGGGCGCCTTCTTGGCCGCGATCGCCTTTTCGATGGCCTCGATTGCAGCAGGGGCCAGCGAGGCGTCAGGGCCGCCGGCCTGCGCCATGTCCGGCCGGCCGCCGCCGCCCTTGCCGCCCAGCGCCTCGGCGCCGACGCGGACCAGATCGACGGCGCTCAAAGACCCGGTCAGGTCGTCGGTCACGCCGATGACGATGGAGGCCTTGCCCTCGTTCGACGCGATCAGCACAACGACGCCGGAGCCGACCTGCTTCTTCAACTCATCGGCCATCGGCTTCAGGTCCTTGGCCGGCAGGCCTTCAACCACGCGGGCCGCGACCTTGACGCCGGCGACGTCCTTCGCCTCGTTGCCGCCGTCGGCCTTGGCACCACCGCCCCCCATCGCTCCACTAAGGGCAACCTGACGGCGCAGATCGGCCAGTTCGCGCTCCATCTTGCGGCGCTCCTCGACCAGGACCGCCACGCGGGCGGGGACCTCGTCGGGCTTGACCTTCAGGACGCTCGCCGTCTCGGTCAGCAGATGGTCACGCTCGGACAGCCACGCCTTGGCGCCGGTGCCGGTCAGCGCCTCGATGCGGCGGACGCCGGCGGCAACCGCCCCTTCCGAGACGATCTTGAACACACCGATGTCGCCGGTGCGACGGACATGGGTGCCGCCGCACAGCTCGATCGAGTATTCGCGGTCCATCTCGCCATGCGGACCGCCCATGGAGACGACGCGGACCTCGTCGCCGTACTTCTCGCCGAACAGGGCCATGGCGCCTTGGCTGCGGGCCTCGTCCGGGGACATCAGGCGGGTGACGACCTCGCTGTTGGCAAGCACGCGGCGGTTCACCTCGTCCTCGATGGCGGCGATGTCGGCGGCGGACAGGCCGGTCGGCTGGCTGATGTCGAAGCGCAGACGCTCCGGCGCCACCAGCGAGCCCTTCTGGGTGACATGGTCGCCCAGGCGATGGCGCAGCGCCTCGTGCAGCAGGTGGGTGGCGGAGTGGTTGGCGCGGATGGCGGCGCGGCGCTCGCTGTCGACGCGCAGTTCGACCACGTCGCCGACCTTGAGCGTGCCCTTGGTGACGGTGCCGACATGGGCCCACACGGCACCCAGCTTCTTCAGCGTGTCGGAAACCGCGACCTCGGCCCCATTGGCGGAGAAGATCACGCCGGCATCGCCGACCTGACCGCCCGATTCGCCATAGAAGGGCGTCTGGTTGACGACGACCATCACCTGATCGCCGATGGTGGCGGCCTCGACGCGGGCATCGCCCTTGACGATGGCGGTCACCTTGCCCTCGGCCACTTCGGTGTCGTAGCCGAAGAACTCGGTGGCGCCCAGCTCGTCCTTGATCTCGTACCACAGCTTCTCGGTGCCGACCTCGCCCGAGCCGGCCCAGGATTCGCGGGCCTTGCGGCGCTGCTCGTCCATCGCCGCCTTGAAGCCGGCCTCGTCGACGCCACGGCCCTGGCCGCGCAGAACGTCCTGGGTCAGGTCGAGCGGGAAGCCGTAGGTGTCGTACAGCTTGAAGGCGACGTCGCCGGCCAGCGGCTGGCCTTCGCCCAGATGGCCGACCTCGTCCTCCAGCAGGCGCAGGCCGCGCTCCAGCGTCTGCTTGAAGCGGGTCTCCTCCAGCTTCAGCGTCTCGACGATCAGGGCGCGGGCGCGGTTCAGCTCCGGATAGGCGTCGCCCATCTGCTGGATCAGCGCCGGGACCAGACGGTGCATCAGCGGCTCGCGCGCGCCGATCATGTGGGCGTGGCGCATGGCGCGGCGCATGATGCGGCGCAACACGTAACCACGGCCCTCGTTCGACGGCAGCACGCCGTCGGCGATCAGGAAGGAGGTGGAGCGCAGATGGTCGGCGATCACCCGGTGCGACACGGCATGCGCACCGTCCGGCGAGGTCTTGGTCGCCTCGGCCGACGCCATGATCAGCGCCCGCATCAGGTCGATGTCGTAATTGTCGTGCTTGCCCTGCAGCACGGCGGCCAGACGCTCCAGCCCCATGCCGGTGTCGATCGACGGCTTGGGCAGCGGCACCAGATTGTCCGGACCCAGCTGTTCATACTGCATGAACACGAGGTTCCAGATCTCGATGAAGCGGTCGCCATCCTCGTCCGGGCTGCCCGGCGGGCCGCCGGCGATGGACGGGCCGTGATCGAAGAAGATTTCGGAGCACGGGCCGCAGGGGCCGGTGTCGCCCATGCGCCAGAAATTGTCGTCGGTCGGGATGCGGATGATGCGGTCGTCCGACAGGCCGGCGACCTTGCGCCAGATCGCCGCCGCATCCTCGTCGGAGGTGTGGACCGTCACCAGCAGCTTGTCGGCCGGCAGCCCGTATTCCTTGGTGATCAGGTTCCAGGCGAACGCAATGGCGTCGTCCTTGAAATAATCGCCGAAGGAGAAGTTCCCCAGCATCTCGAAGAAGGTGTGGTGCCGCGCGGTGTAGCCGACATTGTCCAGGTCGTTGTGCTTGCCGCCGGCGCGCACGCATTTCTGCGAGGTGACGGCGCGCTTGTAAGGCCGCGTCTCGGCACCGGTGAAGACGTTCTTGAACTGGACCATGCCGGCGTTGGTGAACATCAGCGTCGGGTCGTTGCGCGGCACGAGCGGCGACGAGTCGACTTTCTGATGGCCCTGCTTGGCGAAGAAATCCAGGAACGTGCGACGGATGTCGTTGGCGGTCTGCATACGGTCAAGGCTCCGGGTGCGCGGCTGCGGCCTTCCATTGGCCGAACCGTGCTTTTAGCGCGAGAATGGCGGCATGTCCACGACGGACGGATTATTACCCTGCGTCACGGCAGACAAAAAGCCCGGCCGACTATTGGGCTTCCGTCTCGGCCCGCGCCTTTTCGATCCGGCGGCCGATGATGATCGCGATTTCGTAGAGCGCGATCAGCGGCACCGCCAAACTGACCTGGCTGATGACGTCGGGCGGGGTCAGCACAGCCGCGGCGATGAAGGCGCCGACGATGGCATAGCGCCGCTTCGACGCCAGCGCGTCGGTGCTGATGATGCCGACGCGGACCAGCAGGGTCAGCAGGACCGGCAGCTGGAAGGCGATGCCGAAGGCGAAGATCAGCGACATCACCAGATGCAGGTATTCGCCGACGCGCGCTTCGAACTCGATGGGCAGGGCGTTGCCGTCGCCGCCGGGATGGAACTCGAATCCCAGGAAGAAGCGCCAGGCCATCGGGAAGATGAAGTAATAGACGATGCCGGCGCCGGTCAGGAACATCACCGGGGTCGCCACCAGGAAGGGCAGGAAGGCCTTGCGCTCGTGCTTGTACAGCCCCGGCGCCACGAACATCCAGATCTGGCTGGCGATGATCGGGAAGGAGATGAAGCAGCCGGCCCAGAACGCCACCTTCACATAGGTGAAGAAGGCTTCCGTCAGACCGGTGTAGATCATCCGCCGCCCCTGCCCCGCCAGCAGGTCGGCCAGCGGCTGGACCAGGAAGTTGTAGATTTTGTCGGACACCGCATAACACAGCAGGAAGGCGATCAGGATTGCACCGATCGACCACATCAGCCGGTTCCGCAGCTCGATCAGGTGATCGATCAGCGGCATCTTGCTGTCTTCGAGTTCGTCCTGCTGCGTTTCGCCGGTCATGGCCCGTCTTTATCTTCAGGTCTGCTTGTCGGTCGGCTGGGCGGACGCCACGGCATCCGGCCGCGGGGCCGGAGCGGGCTGCGGCGCAGGCACCGGTTGCGGCGGTTCAGTGGTGATCGGTGAGGGAGCCGCCGACGGCGCCACGCTGTCGGTCACCGCCGGAGTGGTGGGAGGCGGAACAGCCGGAGGAGGAGCCTGGGGCAGGTCCGGTTCCGGGGTGCTGCCGTGATGGCCGTTCAGCCCGACATCGAAGCTCTTGGGATCGAAGGCCTTGCCCACCTCCCCCTTCGGGTCGATGGTGTCCTCCATCATCTTCTTGATGTTCAGGTCGCGGGTCTTCAGCGCTTCCTTGCGAAGCTCGTCCAACTCGGTTTCCCGCATCATGTCGTCGATGTGGGTCTGGAATTCGCGCGCGACGCCTCTGGCCTTACGCACCCATTTGCCGAGCGTGAAGATCGCCTTGGGCAAATCCTTGGGCCCGATGACCACAAGGGCGATGACGGCGATCACCATCAGTTCGGACCAAGCGATGTCGAACATGTTCTTCCGGCTTCACGAATGCGGTGGGCAGGGTCGGCGCGCGGCGTTCCGAAAGGGCGCCCGCGCGCCCGCCGGTCAGTTGCGGACCGCCTCGTCCTTCTTGGCCGCGGTATCGGCCGTGTTGGCCGGCTGGTTCGGGATGGTCTTGGCGTTTGCACCCGGGGCGTTCGCACCGGATGCGGCATCGTCGCTATCGTCCTGCAGGCCCGCCTTGAAGGACTTCACGCCCTTGGCGAGATCGCCCATCACCTTCGGCAACTTTCCGGCGCCGAACAGCAGAAGAACGATCAGAAGAACGATGATCCAGTGCCAGATGCTGAAAGAACCCATGGCGCGCCTATCACGTTTGAACGGCCTTAGCGGCGGGGCGGCACTATGGCAGAAAGGCCGTTGGGCCGCAACGTTCGCCCCACCATCCTTAAACGGTTGTCATTGAGCTTTCACGGGAATTCGCGTGAGCGCCCCCAAAAACGCGGGTACGGACCAGGGTCGGCCCTCGTCGTCAGTCGTCGTCGTCAGCCCTCGTCGTCGGCCCCCAGCGCGCTGTCGTCGCCGGTGGTCCCCAGCCCAAGCAGCACCGGGCGGCTGTCGAGCAGGCCGGCGGCGCGCAGGTCGTCGACGCTGGGCAGGTCGCGCAGGGTCTCCAGCCCGAAATGATCGAGGAAATGGTCGGTGGTGATCCAGGTCAGCGGCCGGCCCGGCGTCTCCCGCCGCTTGCCCGGCCGGATCCAGCCATGTTCCATCAGCAGGTCCAGCGTGCCCTTGCTGGTCGCCACGCCGCGGATGGATTCGATTTCGGCCCTGGTCACCGGCTGGTGATAGGCGATGATCGCCAGCGTTTCGATGGCCGCGCGGGAGAGCTTGCGCGACACCTCCTCCTCCCGCCGCAACTCGGGGGCCAGATCGACCGCCGTGCGGAAGGCCCAGCCGCCGCCGGTGCGCACCAGATTGACCCCGCGCGGGGCGTAATGGGCGCGCAGTTCCTCCAACAGCGGGCCGACCTCCGACCCGATCCGTCCGGCCAGCGTCTCCTCGTCCAGCGGCTCGGCGGAGGCGAACAGCAACGCCTCCAACAGGCGCAGCCTGCCGATGCGGGCCTCCGCCTCGTGGGCGTCGGTGACTTCCTTAATCATGCGAATGCGCTTCTTCCGAAATGTCGCCGTCCTGTGGGCTTTTGGCGCGCCCGCGGACATAGAGCGGGGCGAAGGCGCCCTCCTGGCGCAACTCCACCCGGCCGGCCTTGGCCAGTTCCAGCGTCGCCGCGAAATGGGCGGCCAGGGCGGAGCGGGTCAGCAGCCCGCCGCCCTCCCCGCCCGGCAGGAAGCTTGCCAACGTCGCCCAGTCCGGCATGCGGCCCAGCAGCGACGACAGGCGCTGCACCGCCTCCTCCATCGAATAGAGGCGGACCGGGGCGATGTGCAGAACCGAGGCGTCCTTGCGGGCGCGCTGCTGGCCATAGGCGCGCAGCAGGTCGAACAGCGTGACCTCGTAGACCGACTTGCGCTGCAGGTCCAAATCCTCCGGCGCGCCGCGCGGGTGGATGTCGATGCCAAGGCGCGGACGGGCGAACAGCTTCTCCGCCGCCCCCTTCATCGCCTCCAGCCGCTGGAGCTGGAAGGCGAGCGCCGCCGCCATGTCCTCGCCGGACGGCTCCTCCCCCTCCGGTTCGGGCAACAGCAGGCGCGACTTCAGATAGGCCAGCCACGCCGCCATCACCAGATAGTCGGCCGCCAGTTCCAGCCGCACCTTCCGCGCCTCCGCCACGAAGGCGAGGTACTGGTCGGCCAGCTCAAGGATGGAAATGCGCGTCAGGTCGACCTTCTGGTCGCGCCCCAGCGCCAGCAGCATGTCGAGCGGTCCCTCGAAGCCGTCCAGAACCAGCAGAAGCTGCTCCGACGGCGATGCCTCCGCGGCAGCAGGGGTTTCGCCCACGCGCTCGGCCACCAGATCAGCCATATGATCGCTTTCAGTCGTTGCCGGTCAGGATGCGGATGAAGTCGATCACCGCGTCTACGGGCGGGCCCAGCACCCAATGCATGACGCTGAGGTCCATGCCGATCTGCCGCCCCAGCATCGGCAGCAGGAAAAAGGCCGCCATCAGGATCAGCAGTCCGAAGCGCTCCAGCTTCGCCAGCGGCACCGCCAGGAAGTCCGGCAGGATGCCGACCGCGACCCGTCCGCCGTCCAGCGGCGGCAGCGGGATCAGGTTGAACACCATCAGGATGACGTTGACCAGCACCGACACCTCGGCGGCGGAGCGGATCCACAGCTCGATATAGCTGTTCTCCGAATTGACCAGCCGCCAGATCACCGCCGACGCCACCGCCAGCAGGAAATTGGTCCCCGGACCGGCCAGCGCCACCCACACCATGTCGCGGCGCGGATGGTCCAGCCGGGCGAAGTTGACCGGCACCGGCTTGGCCCAGCCGAAGACGAATCCGGTGGTGAAATACATCAGCGCCGGCAGCAGGATCGTCCCGAACGGGTCGATGTGGCGGATCGGGTTGAAGGTGACGCGCCCCAGCCGATAGGCGGTGTCGTCGCCCAGTCTCCAGGCGACGAAACCGTGCGCCGCCTCGTGAAAGGTGATGGCGAGGATGGCCGGCAGGGCCACGGCCGTCACCTGGAAGATCCATTCCTCCATCGTCCGCTCCCGTCCGTCAGGCTTGGGCCGTGCCGAGAAGCTCGGCCAACCGTGTCGTCAATGCCGCGATGTCCGCCGGTTCCGGCGCGTGGCGCATCGCCTCGGCCCGTGCCCAGCGCTTGGCCGCCGCGCCGCTCAGCACCGGCACGGCATCGACCAGAGACCGCATCTCGGTCAGATCGCCGTTGCAGTGGAGCACGACATCCATGCCGGCCGCCAGCACCGCTTCCGCCCGTGCCCTCGGGTCGCCCTGCAGCGCGTTCATGGACAGATCGTCGCTGAACAACAGCCCGCCGAAGCCGATCGACGGCCCCCGCACCACCTCGCGCACCACGATGGCGGAGGTGCTGGCCGGAGCGGTCGGGTCGATGGCCTTCAGCACAACATGGGCCACCATCGCCAGCGGCAGGTCGGCCAGGGCGCGGAAGGGGGCGAAGTCGGTGGCTTCCAGGGTGGCGCGATCGGCCTCGACCACCGGCAGCTCGGCATGGCTGTCGGCAAAGGCGCGTCCGTGGCCGGGGATATGCTTGATCACCGGCAGCACGCCGCCGGCCAGCAGCCCGTCGGCGGTGGCGCGGGCCAGCGCGATCACCAGGGCAGGGTCGCGCGAGAAGGCGCGGTCGCCGATGATGTCATGCGCGCCCTCCACCGGCACGTCGCAGACCGGCGCGCAATCCACCGTGATGCCGACCTCCGCCAGCATGTGGGCGAGCAGCCGGCCGTTGATCCAAGCGGCCTCTCGGGCGGCCTCTTGGGCGGCTTCGCGCCCGGCGGCGTCGCGCGCGGCAAGCGTGCCGAACACGCCCATCGGCGGGTGGGCCGGCCAGTGCGGCGGGCGCATGCGCGCGACCCGGCCGCCCTCCTGGTCGATCAGGACCGGGGCATCGGGCCGGCCGACGCTGGCGCGCAGATCGTCCACCAGCCGGCGCATCTGGTCGCGGCTGTCGCAGTTGCGGCGGAACAGGATGAAACCGAGCGGATCGGCATCGCGGAAGAAGTCGGCCTCGTCGGGCGTCACCTCCAGGCCGGCGCAGCCGAAGACGACCGCGCGCGGGTTGGCGACCGGGGTGGAACTCACCGAATCAGGGACGGACAACCACACACCCCACATTTTGCGCGCGCAGCTGGGTGCAGGCCGACTTGGCCCGCGCCTCGTCGGCGCCGGCGCCCTGCACCCGATAGAAGATGCCTTTCTCGCCGAGATCGACCTTGGCGACCTGCATCGACAGACCGCCGAGCGCGTCGGGATGACGGCCGGCGAGACGGCGCCATTCGGCCGCGGCCTCGCCCTCGCTGCGCACCGACGCCAGCTGGACGCGCCAGCCGCCGCTGCCGCCAGCCGCCGGAGCGGGAGCCGCCGCGGACTTCGCCGGCTGCGCCGCCGCCTTTGCCGGGGCGGCCGGCAGGGAGGCGGCCTCCAGCTTGGCGATCAGCTGTCCCATCGACGGGGCGGCGTTCTGCTGCGCCAGCGGTGCGGCCGGCGGCGCAGGGGGCTTGGCGGCGGAGGCGACCTGCTGCTGGGGAGCCGGGGCCGGCTTGGCCGGAGCGGCCGGGGGCTGTTGCGGTTTGGCGGCGACGCTGGCCGGAGCCTGGACGGAGGGCACCTGCGCCGCCGGAACCTGGGCGGCCGGCGCCGCCGTTGCAGGCAGGCCGGGCGCCGGCTCCGGAGCGGCCAGCGGAGCCGCCGCCGCGACCGCCGCGGCAAGGTTGTCGCGCGGTACGGTGGCGGTGGAGCCCGGCGGCAGCTGGGCCACCGACGGCACCGACGGCAGCGGCACGACGGCCGGCATCTGCGGCGTCACCACCGGACGCGGCAGCGGCACCTCCGGCGGCGGCAGCAGCCGTTCCACCTGATTGCCGCGCCCGCCGTCATGGTCGCGCAGCCGCTCATAGGCCAGGATGTCCTGGTGCGGCACCTCCATCCCGCCGGGCTGGTCGGGACGCGATTTGGCCGGGGTGGCATCGGCGCTCAACAGCGGCGGGCCATCGCCGGATAGCCGGTCGTGCCCGCGCAAGGCCACCACCGCCGTACCGGCGAAGGCAACGACGCCGACCACGGCAAAGCCGAGCGCCAGCAGCCCGCGCTTGCTCGCGGCCTGTCGGGGCGGCATCCCATAGGGGTCGGCCGCGTAGTTGACGTCGCCGTCGTACCTCATGAACGCAGTTCCTCCACCGGTTCGACACCCATCACCTTGAGACCCGACGCGATGACCGTCGCCACCGCGGCGATCAGCGCCAGACGGGCCGTCGTCAGCTCCGCATCGCCGTCGATCAGGAAGCGCAGCGAGGCATCGTCGCGGCCCCGGTTCCACAGCGCGTGGAAGTCGCTGGCGAGATCGTAAAGGAAGAAGGCGATGCGGTGCGGCTCATGCGCCTCCGCCGCCGCCTCGACCACGCGCGGCCAGGTGGCCATGCGCTTGGCCAGCGCCATCTCCTCTTCCGCGTCCAGCCGGGCGAGGTTCGCCGAGGCCGCAAGCGCCGCCGGCGACTGGTCCAGCTGCGGCAGCGCCGTCGCGGCATGGCGCAGCACCGAGCGGCAGCGGGCGTGGGCGTACTGCACGTAGAAGACCGGGTTGTCCTTCGACTGCTCCGTCACCTTGGCGAAGTCGAAATCCAGCGTCTGGTCGTTGCGCCGGGTCAGCATGATGAAGCGGACGACGTCCCGGCCGACCTGGTCGATGACGTCGCGCAGGGTCACGAAGGTGCCGGCGCGCTTGGACATCTTCACCGGTTGGCCGTTCTGCATCAGATGAACGAGCTGGCAGAGCTTCACGTCCAGCGAGGCCTTGCCCTCGGTCACGGCGGTGGTCGCCGACTGCATGCGCTTGACGTAGCCGCCATGGTCGGCGCCCCACACGTCGATCAGGCTGCCGAAGCCGCGCTTGTACTTGTCGAAGTGATAGGCGATGTCGTTCGAGAAGTAGGTGAAGGAGCCGTCCGACTTCTTCAGCGGCCGGTCGACGTCGTCGCCGAAGTCGGTCGACTTGAACAGGGTCTGCGGGCGCGGCTCCCAATCGTCGGGCTTCTTGCCCTTCGGCGGCTCCAGCACGCCGGTGTAGATCAGGCCGCGTTCCTCCAGCGCCGTCAGCGCCTTGTCGACCGCACCGGCGGTGACCAGCGCGCGCTCGCTGCTGTAGACGTCCATGGTGACGCCCAGCACGCCGAGATCCTCCTTGATCCAGCCCATGATCATGGCGATGGCGAAGTCGCGGCAGGCCGGCAGCCATTCGGACTCTTCGGTGCCGACCCAGCGGTTGCCGTCACGCTCGGCCAGGGCCTGACCGACCTCCTTCAGATATTCGCCGGGATAGAGGCCGGCCGGGATCTCGCCCACCTCCTCGCCCAGCGCCTCGCGGTAGCGGATGAAGGTGGACCGCCCCAGCACGTCGACCTGGGCGCCGGCATCGTTGATGTAATATTCGCGGGTGACGGCGTAGCCGGCCTTTTCCAGCAGCGACGCCAGCGCATCGCCGAACACCGCGCCGCGGCCATGGGCGGCATGCAGCGGGCCGGTCGGGTTGGCCGACACATATTCCACATTGACCGGCGTCCGGCCGCCCAGGTCGCTGTCACCATAGGCGGTACCGGCGTTGAGCACGTCGCGGATGCGGTCGCGCCAAACGTCCGGCGTCAGGCGCAGGTTGACGAAGCCCGGACCGGCGATCTCGACCGACGCCACGTCGGCGCGGCCCTTCAGCTTGGCGACCAGCAGCTCCGCCAGCGCGCGCGGCGCCATCTTCGCCGGCTTCGCCAGGATCATGGCGGCGTTGGTGGACAGGTCGCCATGCGAGGCCTCGCGCGGCGGCTCGACCGTCAGACGGCTGCTGTCCAGCCCGGCGGGGATGGCACCCTCCGCGGCCAGCTCTTCCAGCAGCTTGCGAATATCGGTCTCGAAGGCCTTGAAAATATTCATCGTCTCAGGTCGTCTTTTCAGGAGGTCACAGGAGCCTCGCGGCTCAGGTCTTCACATGCAGGTCGAACAGCCGGTCATGTTCGGCCAGCGCGTAGCGGTCGGTCATGCCGGCGATATAGTCGGCCACATGGCGGGCGCGCACCGCAAGGTCGGCGTCGCCGCCATGCTTGGCGCCAGCCTTGGCGATATCGCGCTGCCATTCGGTCGGCAGGGTGTTGGGCTCGTCCATGAACAGCTCGAACAGGGCGCGCACCACGCGCTTGCACTTGCTCATCTCGCGGTTCACGCGATAGTGCCGGTACATGCGCTGGCGCAGGAAGGCGCGCAACGGCCGTTGCGTCTCCAGCATGCCGTCGGAAAAGCTGACCATCGCCAGCGGCAGGGCGCGCAGTTCGGCGGCGCTGCCCGGCTTGTGCTCCGCCAGCCGCCGCCGCGTCTCCGTCACCAGATCGACAACCATGGCGTTGATCATCCGCCGCACCGTCTCGTGGATCAGGCGGGAGCGTTCCAGCCCCGGATAGCGGTCGCAGACCTCGCGGATGATCGGGCCGACCAGCGGCAGCTCCGCCACCTCCTCGACCGTGAACAGTCCGGCGCGCAGCCCGTCGTCGATGTCGTGGTTGTTGTAGGCAATGTCGTCGGCGAGCGCGGCCACCTGCGCCTCCGCCCCCGGATTGGTATGCAGTTCCAGATCCCACTCGTCCTGGAAGGCGGCGATCGTCGTCGGCAGACGGTGGCCGGGAAGCAGCGGCAGCAGCGGGCCGTTGTGCTTGACCACACCCTCCACCGCTTCCCAGGTCAGGTTCAGCCCGTCGAACTCGGCATAGCGCCGTTCCAGCCGCGTCAGGATGCGCAGCGTCTGGTCGTTGTGGGCGAAGCCGCCGAACGGCTCCATGCAGGCGTTCAGCGCCTCTTCCCCGGCATGGCCGAAGGGGGTGTGCCCCAGATCGTGGGCCAGCGCCACCGCCTCCGCCAGATCCTCGTTCAGGCCCAGCGTGCGGCTGATTGACCGCGCGATCTGCGCCACCTCCAGGCTGTGGGTCAGCCGGGTGCGGTAATAGTCGCCCTCGTGATAGACGAAGACCTGCGTCTTGTGCTTCAGCCGGCGGAAGGCCCCGGAATGCACGATGCGGTCGCGGTCGCGCTGAAAGCACGAGCGCGTCGGGCTTTCAGGCTCCGCCGCCAGCCGCCCGCGCGTGTCCGCCGGGTTGCAGGCATAGGGAGCCAGCCGATCGTGGGAACAGTCCGCCGTCATGGGGCGGACACTACCGGCGGGGAAACGCAGGCGCAACGGCGAAGGCGTGCTATGCCCCGCCCCCCGGCGCTGGCGGCGGACAAGCGTGCCAGAAGCGCAACGGTTTGGCGCAATGGAGCCCATACTTTGACGAAGCCTCCGATCCCCCTTACATTTGTGGCAACTCCCGCACCGCACCAGAGGGGCCATCCCATGCCCGACACCGCACTGCCCACAGAAACCCGCGTCCTCGGCGTCAGTGAAAGCGCCGCCAAGCGCGTCGCCTTCCTGATCGCGCAGGAGGGCAATCCCAACCTGATGCTGCGCCTGACCGTCTCCGGCGGCGGCTGCTCCGGCTTCCAGTACGGCTTCACCTTCGACGAGACCGCGTCCGACGAAGACCATGTCTTCGAGAAGGACGGGACCAGGGTGGTCACCGACGACGCCTCGCTCGACCTGCTGGCCGGCGCGACACTGGATTATGTCGAGGACCTGATGGGCGCCGCCTTCCAGATCAAGAACCCGAACGCCACCGCGTCCTGCGGCTGCGGCAACTCGTTCGCGGTTTAGGGCCGCGGTCTAAGGCCGCGGTCCGACTTCACAAGACCAAGAAAAGAAGGCAGGCCTTTTTCGTGAAGATCGCCACCTGGAACGTCAACTCGGCGAAGGCCCGCCTTCCGCTGATCACCGACTGGCTGCGCGCGGCGTCCCCGGACGTCGTGCTCTTCCAGGAAATCAAATGCGAGACCGCCGCCTTCCCGCGCTCGGCGTTCGAGGATCTCGGCTACCACGTCAATGCCGTCGGGCAGAAGGCCTACAACGGCGTCGCCTTGCTGTCCAAGACCCCGGCGGAGGACGTGCTGACCCGCCTGCCTGGCGAGCCGGAGGACGAGCAGGCCCGCTATGTCGAGGCCACCGTGTCCGGCGTTCGCATCGCCTCGCTCTACCTGCCCAACGGCAACCCGGTGCCGGGCGAGAAATTCGCCTACAAGCTGCGCTGGATGGACCGGCTATACGACCATGCCCGGACCCTGCTGGCGCAGGAAATCCCGGTGGTTCTGGGCGGCGATTACAACATCATCCCCGAGGCGCGCGACGTCTACTCGCCGCAGGCCTTCGCCGGCGACGCGCTGTTCCGCCCGGAATCGCGGGCCAAGTTCCGCGCCCTGCTGAATCTCGGCCTGACCGAGGCGTACCGCGCCCTGCATGACGACGACCGCGCCTATACCTTCTGGGATTATCAGGCCGGCAGCTGGCCGCGCGACAACGGCCTGCGCATCGATCATTTCCTGCTGTCGCCGCAGGCCGCCGACCGTCTGGCCGGCTGCACCATCGACCGCGGCCCGCGCGGCCTGGAAAAGGCCTCCGACCACACCCCGGTCATCCTGGAACTGCGCGACGCCTGATCGCGGCGGTGGAATCCGCGTGACAAAAAGCATTTTGTTAAAACTTTCGCTTCTAGGATGACAGCGCGCCCCGGACGACAACCGGGTGGGCGCGGTCATCGGGGGAGCGACGGGCAGGCATGGCGTGGGGGCGCGACAACGGCCGGGAACGGGTGAAGTCTCTGCTGGCGGCATTGGAACGTCAGGCGACCGAGGCCTCCCAGCTTGCCAAGCGCGCCCAGCGCGACATGGGCGACGACCGCTTCGCCTCCTTCCTCGACTTCCGCCGCAAGGTGGAGGAGATCCGCGCCCTCTTCGCCCTGACCGAGGAGCATCTGCAAGGCGTCGACGAGTCGCGCCTGACCGACCTGCGCGCCGAGTTCGAGCGGATGGATCTGCTGCTGACCCGCATGCTGGTGCGGGCGATGCGCAATTACTTCTCCGGCATGCGCGAGGATCAGGTCCTGCCCATCGGCGCCCGCGAGTTGTTCGAGCCGGAACTGCGCAGCATCGACCAGACCCGCACCCGCCTGCTGAGCCCCCGCTATGCCGACCGCGTGGCGCCGGAGATTCTGGACGATCTGGACGCCACGGCGGAATTGATCCGCAAGACCATCGCCCGCGCCCCCAGCCTTCCCGACTTCTCCGACAGCCCCAGCCCACCCAAACCAACCCGCCGCCTGCGCACCCTGGGGCGCCCGATCCGGAATTGATGGGCCGCAACTGACGGGCAAATCGCAGCAGCCTGCGCGCGACACTTGACCCACCGCCACGCATTCGCTACTCCCGTGGGCCGAAGGAAGAGTGGCCGAGTGGTTTAAGGCAACGGTCTTGAAAACCGTCGTAGGTGTGAGCCTACCGTGGGTTCGAATCCCACCTCTTCCGCCAATCTTGCGATGCCGCAATTCAACTGCAGTTGGAAGCGCACCCCAAAAAGGGATGCGCTCCACGCTCTCACATTTGACCAATAATCTCACGCGACCGGTCGCGATACTCCGCTTCCGTAATCAGCTTCTGTTTTTTAAGCGAAGCCAGATCCTTCAATTTGGCCTCTGCATCCTCCTTGCTCAGACGAGGCGCCACCGCCGGGCTCATGACCAACGGACCGCCTT
The DNA here is from genome assembly GCF_008364795.1 of Azospirillum oryzae. GTDB lineage: Bacteria > Pseudomonadota > Alphaproteobacteria > Azospirillales > Azospirillaceae > Azospirillum > Azospirillum oryzae. The sequence goes on from NZ_VTTM01000007.1 coordinate 21,007, forward strand.
GCGAAGCGCCGCCAGTTGGGATGTTTCCGGCAGGAGGGGCCAAAACCACTGACACGTTGGACGGATACACATAAGCAGCACCGGAGCCCATATCGACGGCTGCGCCGATGATGCCTCCAGCAATGATGTTGCCGAACGCCGCCCCCGCAGTGCTCGACGTGACGGAGGTGGAACCCTTCGATCCGTCAACATGTTCGCAGGCCACGGTCAAATCACCATAAGCCTTTGTAACGGTTGTCGCCCCCGGAGTCTTTGGGATTGTCCAACTGCCCTTCTCGTTCGACAGTTTGCATTCGGCCCCGTCCTTGGACGGCGTATTCACCGCCACGGATTGCGTCGTGCCCGCCGTGATAGACGCACAGCCGGTGACAGCCAATGCCCCCAACAACACCACAAAAGCCGTATTTTTCACAAATGCCCCCAGTCAATGCGCAACGACTCCGTCCCTTACCGGAGTTTGAACGCCTATCGTTCAGTGCAACCGCTTGATAATGAGACAGCAATATGTGGTTGTCTATCGAAAGGCGCTGTAAAGTATGAAACAGCTCAATCTAATGGACCGGCGCCTGCGGGATATGCAATCTTTCCGCTGCAAGCGCGGCACGAACCCGACGGGACGATAACGCTACTCAAAGCCTTATGGGGGAATTCTCGAATGACGCGGTGGGGCGGCCGGCGGTGGCTGGCGATCGTCGGATTTCCGGTCGCCCTTGTTCTAACGCTGATCTATGCACCGATCGAGCGCTATCGGCCCTCTTGTGGAGGCTGGAAAGTCCGCCATTACTTTGATGGACCGATGCGGCAGGTGTTCGTCGACAAAATGACGGAGGCAATGGCGGAGGATAGCTTTCCCCATATCCGTGTTGGGAATAGCGTCTTCATCAGATTTTATGATGTTGATGACTTTATCATCAACAATGACTGGAAAATTGCCGAGGCGATTGGTCTGGGTTACGGTCAAGGCAATAGCAGGTTTTCTCCCCCACCCATCCTTATAGATATCATGGATAAGGCACGACAGGCAGTGGAAGGTGACCCGTCACTTTCCGAGACAAAAAAGAAAAGGGAGACGAATGTTCTTTTCAGAGATGACTGCGAACTGATTAGGGCCGCAGCCATCCGAATCGAGGACATGGTGCCGGAAGATCTGCTTCGCTATGTCCCCAAGTCACCACTCCCGCCGCAATGTACGCCTTACAACATGCGGGGATGGCGCAGAGACTGTGGCGCGGTGGTCCGCGGCGACGCAGTCATTACGCCGGCTTCGCGGTGAACGGACTGAAGCCTTCGGTGAAACGGTGGGGCGGTCGACGGTGGCTGGTGGTCGTCGGATTTCCGGTCGCCCTTCTCCTTGTCCTTGTCTATGCGCCGATCGAGCGCTATCGCCCCTCCTGCGGGGGGCGGATCATCCGTTATTACTTCGATGGCCCGATACGTGAGGTGTTTGTCGATAATATGGCGGAAGCGTTGGCGCGAAACGGCTTTCCCTATGTCCGATTGGGGAACGAGTTGTTTATCCGGTTGTTCGATCCTGACGACTTCATCATGAACACGGATTGGAGGGTCGCCCAGTCGATTGGCTTTGGCTATGGTCCGGGCACCACCCGCATCACCCCCCGCCGGTGCTGACGGCGTTGATGGGCAATGCCAAGAAAATTATTGAACAAGATCACTCATTTTCTGAAAAGGAGAAGAAGCTTGAAACAACTGTGCTATTCGATGGCGACTGCGAACTGATTAGAGCAGCGGCCATCCGGATAGAGGACATGGCGCCGGAAGATCTGCTTCGCTATGTCCCCAAGTCACCACTTCCGCCGCAATGTACGCCTTACAACATGCGGGGGTGGCGCAGAGACTGTGGCGCGGTGGTCCGGGGCGACACGGTCGTTACGCCGGCGTCCTAATAGCCGGACTGAAGATCGGGGAAACGGGGGAGAGCGTTCGGATTCCATCTCCTTGCCCCCAAGCCGCATACCTTCATATGACCCCCACCCTTTTGCGCCTCTCCGATTGCTCTGCTAGCGTCCAATCCGGGTTACGGAAGGGGCGCGGACCATGGGACTCATCAGCTTTCTGAAAAAGACCGCCGCCGGTCATACCGACCGGCAGAAGCAGGCGCGGTACGACCGTGCGAACGCGCGGGCCAACGAGTACATGGAGGTGGCGCAGTGGTATGCTGAGGAAGGTGACGGCAACCCGCGCATCCTGCAGAATTATCAGGAACTTTCGGCGCTGCCCTTCCGCCAGGGACATGCGGCGACATTGGTCGGCTACCGCAACGACATCACGCGCAAGCTGGGCCATGCCGCCCACATCGGCACCCGGCAGAATCCGTGGATCGCCGCCTTCCTGCGGCCGGACGATGGCACCGTCTATTGCGCCTATGTGCTGCTGCGCGACGACAACCAGCAGTTTGCGCTGATGAAGGCCTACTGGTTCCTGTCCGGCAACGAGACGGAGACCGGATACAAGCGCCCCGTCTTCGGCGTCCTCTGATCCATTCCGCAGGAAAGTCGCGCATATGCCGAACATCGCCGATCTGGTCGCGAACCCGGAAAGCTTCCTCAAGAACAACCTGATCTGGATCCAGTATCAGTCCTACCAGCCCAACTACCGCGTCGGCGGCGTCAAGAGCTTCAGCCTCAGCGACGACGGCATGACCTGCACCCGCAAGGGCACCGGCATCATCTCGCAATTCTCGACCAAGAACGTCGATGTCTGGTCGGTGCGCTACGACCAGGGCAACCGGCCGGGCAGCTGGAACGCCTACTGGCTGCCCTACGACCAAGACTTCAAGCATCTCGTCGTGCTGGAGGATGACGCCGACGTGATGTTCACGCCGACGATGGATGGCTGTTCCTTCGGTTTCAGCGATCATGGCGGCGGCACCTACTCCGCCTCCCACGGCAATCTCCAGACCGCCCAGGGACGGATCGACGAAGCCGGGCTGCGCCAGGGCATGCGCATGCACGCCACCACCCTGCACAAGTCGCAATACATGAACGTGCCGGGCACCGACGGGGTCAAGGTCACGCTGGTCGGTGTGCGCAACGGCAAGAAATGGCGCTTCTTCTATCAGCAATACATCGACCAGATGGGCGCCTTCACCCTGCTGAAGGTCGCGCAGGTCACGAGGTAAGGCATTCCGGGGGCGCGCCGCGCCCCTCCCCCATTCCCACTCAAGACAGCCCGGTCCCGCCTTGCTACAGTCCTTGTCCCTCGGACCTGTCCCGAACGGCTTGATCCGCAAGACAGACACAGACCAGAGACAAGGCACATGGACAAAGGCACGCCGAAGGCCATCCGGCTTCAGGACTATCGCCCGCCGGCGCATCTGATCGACACGGTCGACCTGTTCGTCGACCTGGGCGAGGATGTCACCACCGTCCGCGCGGTTCTGGCGATCCGCCGCAACCCGGCCCGCCCCGATGCCGCGACGGAACCGCTGTCGCTCGACGGGCAGAGGCTGGATCTGGTGTCGGTGGCGCTGGACGGCCGGACGCTGGGGCCGGACGACTTTACCGTCACCCCCGATCACCTGATCGTGCTGCAGGTGCCGGACAGCTTCACCCTGGAAACCGTCGTCCGCATCAAGCCGCAGGAGAACACGGCGCTGGAAGGGCTCTACAAGTCCTCCGGCAACTTCTGCACGCAATGCGAGGCGGAGGGCTTCCGCAAGATCACCTATTTCGCCGACCGGCCGGACGTGATGGCGCGCTACAGCAACACCATCACCGCGGACAAGGCGCGCTATCCGGTGCTGCTGTCCAACGGCAACTTGGCCGATTCGGGCGATCTGGAGGGCGGGCGCCATTGGGCGCGCTGGGAGGACCCCTTCCCCAAGCCCTGTTACCTGTTCGCGCTTGTCGCCGGCAAGCTCGTCCATGGCGAGGACCATTTCCGCACCGCGTCCGGCCGCGACGTCACGCTCCGCATCTATGTCGAGCCGGGGAACGAGGACAAGATCGACCACGCCATGCGCTCGCTCATCAAGTCGATGCGCTGGGATGAGGAGGTCTATGGTCTGGAATACGACCTCGACATCTTCAACATCGTCGCGGTCGGCGACTTCAACATGGGAGCGATGGAAAACAAGTCGCTCAACGTCTTCAACACCAAATACATCCTGGCCAAGCCGGAGACCGCGACCGACACCGATTTCCTCAACATCGAGGCGGTGGTCGCGCACGAGTATTTCCACAACTGGACCGGCAACCGCGTCACCTGCCGCGACTGGTTCCAGCTGTCGCTGAAGGAAGGGCTGACCGTCTTCCGCGACCAGGAATTCTCGTCCGACATGCATTCCCGCGCGGTGAAGCGCATCGCCGACGTCCAGGGGCTGCGCACCGTGCAGTTCCAGGAGGATGCCGGCGCCATGGCCCATCCGGTGCGCCCGGACAGCTATGTCGAGATCAACAACTTCTACACCCCCACCGTCTACAACAAGGGTGCGGAAGTCATCCGCATGATCCACACCCTGCTGGGGCCGGAAAACTACCGCAAGGGCACCGACCTTTACTTCCAGCGCCATGACGGGCAGGCGGTGACCTGTGATGATTTCGTCGCCGCCATGGCCGATGCCAGCGGCGTCGACCTGACCCAGTTCCAGCTGTGGTACCGGCAGGCCGGCACGCCGGAACTGGACATCGCCGGCAGCTACGATCCGGCCGCCAAAACCTTCACCCTGATGGTGAAACAGACGGTGCCGCCGACGCCGGGCCAGCCGACCAAGCAGCCGATGCACATCCCGCTGGCGGTCGGTCTGCTCGGCCCCGACGGCCAGGATCTGCCGCTGCATCTGGAGGGCGAGGAGAGCGCCGCCGGCACCAGCCGGATCCTGCACGTCACGGCGGAAAGCCAGAGCTTCACCTTCCGCGACATCCCGGCCCGGCCGGTGCCGTCGCTGCTGCGCGGCTTCTCGGCCCCGGTGAAGCTGAAGACCGATCTGACCGACGCCGACCTCACCTTCCTGATGGCGCATGACAGCGACGCCTTCAACCGGTGGGAGGCCGGGCAGATTCTCGGCACCCGCATCCTGCTGAACCTCGTCGCCGACCAGCAGGCCGGGCGTGATCTTGTGCTGCCGGAGGGCTATGCCGACGCCTTCGCCAGGATCCTGGACGACGCGCAGCGCGACCCCGCCTTCGCCGCCCAGGCGCTGGTGCTGCCGACGGAGGCCTATCTCGGCACCCAGATGGCGGTGGTCGATCCCGACGCCATCCACGCGGTGCGGGAATTCGCCCGCAAGACGCTGGCCGGGCGCCGGCGTGCCCAGTTCCTCGACCTCTACCGCCGCAACAGCAGCCAGGAACCCTTCTCCGTCGATGCCGAGGCCATCGGCAAGCGGGCGCTGAAGAACCTGTGCCTTGCCTATCTGATGGCGCTGGAGGACGCGGAGGCGCTGGAGCTGTGCCTGACGCAGTACCGCGGCGCCCAGGGCATGACCGACGAGATCGCGGCGCTGCAGTTCCTGTCCAACGCCGCCTCGCCGGAAGGAGAGAAGGCGCTGGCCGACTTCTACGAGCGCTGGAAGGGCGAGGCGCTGGTGGTCGACAAGTGGTTCAGCGTGCAGGCGATGTCGCACCGCGCCGACACGCTGGATCGCGTCACCGCCCTGCTCGGCCATCCGGCTTTCGAGATCCGGAACCCGAACAAGGTCTATGCGCTGATCGGCGGCTTCGCCAACGGCAACCCGGTCCGCTTTCATGACGCGAATGGCGCCGGCTATCGCTTCCTGGCCGATCAGGTCCTGCGTCTGGACCCGATGAACCCGCAGGTTGCGGCCCGTCTGATGGGGCCTTTCTCCCGCCTGCGGCGCTATGACGCGGCCCGTCAGGGGCTGATGAAGGCGGAGTTGCAGCGGGTCGTCGCGACGCCGGGCCTGTCCCCGGACGTCTACGAGGTCGCGAGCAAGAGCCTGGAGGCCGCCGGCTGAGACTCGGGACCAAAGGACCGGGCACATAAACAAAGGGCCGGCGGCATCGCCACCGGCCCTTTCGCCGTCCGTGATCTTGGCCGCTGTCCCCCTACCGCCGGGCGGGGGGATGCGGTCTTACTTCTGCTCGGACAGGAAGGCGATCAGGTCGGCGCGCTTGGCGTCGTCCTTCAGGCCGGCGAAGGCCATCGTGCCGCCCGGGACGATTTCCTTCGGCGCCTTGATGTAGGCGTCCAGGTTCTCAGCGGTCCAGACCAGGCCGCCGGCACCCTTTTCCTTCATCGGGGCCGAGTACTTGAAGCCTTCGACCGAGCCGGCCGGACGGCCGACGACGCCGAACAGCGACGGGCCGACCTTGTTCTTGCCCTGCTCTGCGGTGTGGCAGGCCATGCAAACCTTGAAGACTTCCTTGCCGGCCGCGGCATCGGCCGCCTGGGCGGCACCGGCACCCATCACGACCGCGGCGATGGCGGCAACGCCCATCAACAGCTTCTTCATTCTTCGGCTTCCCTTCCGATGGATCCACCGGCCGACGGCGCCGGCCGGAATCGCGCGGCAGCATACACATTCCGCAGGGGGCTCGAACCCCCTTTGATGCCGCCGTACGACCAATGAACAATTTGCCGCGCTAATTCATCCAGGCAAGCGCTGCGAACAGAACCACAACCACAAGAATTGCCGCCCACGGCACGTAGAAATTGCCGGCTCCGCCCCCCTTGCCGCGTCCGACCGGCAGCGGCAGCGGGATCTCCGGCGGCGATTCCGCCACGCGGGTGGCGGGTTTCGTCGCGGGCTCGGAATAGACCGCGGGCCGGACGGCCGGCTGGGGCGCGGGGGCGGCACCGGCCGCCGCGGCCGCCACCGGTTCCGCCACCGGGGCCGCCTCCACAGGTGCCGCCTCGTCAGGCGCCGGGCCGACGATCCGGGTGAAGCGGGCGAAGAACTCCTCCGCCATCTTGCGGGCGGTGGCGTCGACCAGCCGGGAGCCGATCTGCGCCAGCTTGCCGCCGACCTGGGCCTTGGCGGTGTAGGTCAGCAGCGTGGCGCCGCCATCGTCGGCCAGCGTCACGGTAGCGCCGCCCTTGCCGAAGCCGGCGGCACCGCCAGACCCTTCGCCGGTGATGGTGTAGCCGTTGGGCGGGTCCAGGTCGGACAGGGTGACCTTGCCGGCGAACTTGGCGCTGACCGGGCCGACCTTGGCGACGACCTTGGCCGTCATCTCGGTGTCGGACTGCCGGACGACCTCCTCGCAGCCGGGGATGCACTGCCGCAGGATCTCCGGATCGTTCAGCGCCGCCCAAACCGCGTCGCGGCTGGCCTCGATCCGGTGGCTTCCGCTCATATCCATGGTTCGTGGTTCCTCCAACCCAAGATGCGGCCCTTTTCGGGCGTCGGTGCCCCGGCTGCGGCCGGGGTTACGGTCGAGAATATGGCATTACCGGGCGCTGCGACAGCCCCGGCCGCCTCATCTCAAAGTCTTACTGCGGGCCCTCACCCGCGCGGCGTCATGCAGTTGCTGACGATCGGCGTGCAGGCGGACAGCGAGGCGCCGGCCGGGTAGCTGACCTGCTCCACCGTGCCGCGCGTGCCGATCACCACCGTCGCCTCGCAACCGGTCGAGGTGCTGCCGCCGACCGGCACCCCGAAGCCGAGCCCGAGCCCCACCCCGCCGCTGCCGCCGAAGCTGCCGGCACCGATGCCGATGCTGCTTCCGGGGCTGTAGGCCACCGCCGGACGGGCGACATAGGTGTAGTATTCGCGCCCTGCCGCCGTCGCCTGACGGTCCGGCACGCCGGCGCAGGCCAGCAGGTCGGCCTTGGGCATGCCGACCATGGCGGTCTGGGCGCGGCGCGCAATCTCCGGATCGGGGCCGGTGGCACAGCCGGCAAGGAGGACGGCCGTGCCGCCGAGAAGGATCATCGCAGCGCCCGCGGTCCTTGCCTTACCCATGTCTCGTCCTCCACCAGAATATCGTGTCATCGCCGGGTTCTTCTCAACCGGTTGATACAGTGCTGAAACCCCGCCGCCGCCCGTCCGTTCCCCGAAGGGCCAGTGTGACCAAGAGCATTGCGGCCCGGAAGTGACGGACGGGCCCGGATTTGCTAGGAGTTCCGTCCACTGCCCATACCAGCATATCGGAACCGCCGACGCCATGGCCGAGCTTACGCCACCCCTTTCGCCCTCATCGACCTCCGCCGTGACGGTGTATCTCGCGCTCGGCGGCAACATGGGCGACCGCGCCGCCAATCTTGCTGAGGCGATCCGGCGGCTGGGCGAGGCGGTGGAGATCGACGCGCAGTCCGCCCTGTACGAGACGGCGCCGATGTACGTGACCGACCAGCCGGCCTTCCTGAACATGGCGGTGCGCGGCACCACCCGCCTCGGCCCATTGGGTCTGCTGCGCTTCCTGAAGGAGATCGAGGCGACGCTGGGACGCGATCTCGGCGGCCTGCGCTTCGGCCCGCGCCCCATCGACGTCGACATCCTGCTCTACGCCGACCGCGTTGTGGCGGAGCCTGATCTGGAAATCCCCCACCCCCGCATGGCGGAGCGCGCCTTCGTCCTCTGCCCGCTGGCCGACATCGCGGCCGACATCGTCCACCCGGTGCTGAACCGGCGGATCGACGCCCTGCGCGACGAGGTTCCCGGCCGCCAGACCGTCGTCCGCATCGCCGACAGGCTTTGACGGGGGGGCTCCCGAGTGCGGTGGCATGCGGCCGCCGCACCGCTTATAGTGCCGGCCTGAACGCAACGCCGGCGCCCGTCCGCCGGCCGGGAGAGTGTGTTGTCGGACGATAGCGTGAAACGGACCATGCTGGTCCAGCCGGGCGGCGCGCCGCTCACCTACACCATTCTGGTGCGCGGGTTCGCCGCCGCGGTGGCGCTCGCCGGCCGCACCGACCGGCCGGACGTCCGCTTCGACCTGACGCTGACCGTCACCCATCCCGGTCCCGGCTTTCCCGACGACATCGCCGCGGTGATGTCTTACGAGGACATCGTCGAAGACTTGCGTCGTCTTTGTGCCGAATCCAACGTATCGGGCGCCGAATACTTGGCAGACCGTGCCGCCGATCTCTGCCTGTCCCATGCCAAAGTGCGCCGCGTCCAGGTCGACGTCACCATTCCCGCGGCCGACTCGGACGCTTCCTCGGCCGGCGCCAGCCTGACGCGCGGCCGGCCCGGCCTCGCCTGACCACGTCCGTCGCCGCCGCGCGGCTGATCATTACTGCATTGAACAAAGATATAGCGCCTGTTGACAAAAGGACGGGTGACAATACCACCTGGTCTGAGTTATGGTCGCCATATTGTATTTTAGACCCACAATCCGGACCGGACGGGGTATATCCCCGGCGGCGATCCGGATACCGAAAGCCGAGACGAGAGCGCAGCAGGGATTAGGCCAATCGCCATTGCCGGCTTCGACCGTCCGCCGATCCCCCTTCCGGGACGGCAACGGCCCCCGGAAGCCGGACTCTAAGGGAGGGACGCATGGACCGCAGCACGACGCCGACCCTTTCCGAACTGCTCGAAGATCCGATCGTGATCGCCGTGATGGCGCGCGATGGGATCAGCCCCGACAGCGTCCAGCAGCTTTTCGAACGCCTTCGCCGGAGCCGCCGAGTACAGGAAGAACGGCTCGCCGCCTGACCTGCGGGCATCCTGACCCTGGCATTGAATAAGGCCCGGTCAGGCCAATCGGCTGGAACACCACAAAACGAAGCGCCGCCTTCCACCGGAGGGCGGCGCTTCGCAATTCGGGGAAAGAGGGTCACCCCTCCAGAACCTCGCGCACGACTTCCATCACCTCCGCCGGGGTGAAGGGCTTGCGCAGGGTGCGGTGCGCGCCCAGCGCCTCCGCCACCGGCAGCACATCCAGCGAGGCGCGGGCGCCGCCGCCGGAAATCGCGATGATCTTCAGCGACGGCGCGCCGCGCCGCAGCTCCATGATCGTCGCCAGCCCTTCCTGGTTCGGCATGAAGATGTCGGTGATGACCAGATCGACGGGATCGCCGGCCGGGCGGTCGCGGAACCGCAACATCCCCTCCACCCCGTCGCGGGCGCCGACCGCCTCATGGCCGGCCATCGTCAGCGTCCGCAGCAGCACCGCGCGGGCGACGTCGTCGTCATCGATGATCAGCACGCTGGCCATGGCGCCGGTCCCCTCCTCACTCCGCCGGATGGGGCACGCCGTGGGCCGAGCCTCCATCCGCGCCTTGCTCCGCAGCCTCATCCTGCATCGGCTTCTTGCGGGCGAGATAGCTGTAGACCGTCGGCACGACGAACAGGGTCAGCAGCGTGCCCAGCGTCATGCCGCCGACGATGACGGCACCGATGGCCTGCCGGCTTTCCGCACCGGCCCCCTTGGCATAGGCCAGCGGCACGGCACCCAGCACCATGGCGCCGGTGGTCATCAGGATCGGGCGCAGGCGCAGCACGGCCGCCTCCTCCACCGCCTTGCGGATGTCGGTCCCGGCACGCTGGAGCTGGTTGGCGAACTCCACGATCAGGATGCCGTGCTTGGTGATGAGGCCGACCAGGGTGACGAGGCCGATCTGGCTGTAGACGTTCATCGTCCCACCGCTGAACTGCAGGGCGGCCAGCGCGCCGGTCATCGACAGCGGCACCGTCAGCATGATGACGAAGGGATCGATGAAGCTTTCGAACTGCGCCGCGAGCACCAGATAGATGAAGGCCAGCGCCAGGATGAAGACGAAATAGAGCCCGGTCGCCGATTCGCGGAATTCGCGGCTCTGCCCGGCATAGTCGGTCTGCGCGGTGGCCGGCAGCACCTTGTTCGCCGCCGCCTGCATCACCGCCAGCGCCTCGCCCAGCGAGGTCCCCGGCGCCAGCGTCGCGGTGATGGTGGCGGAGCGCAGCTTGTTGAAGTGGTTCAACTCCTTCGGGGCCACCCGCTCCTCGACCTTCACCAGATTGGCGAGCGAGATCATCTGGCCCGCACCGCCCGTCGCGCTGGTGCCGCCACGGACATAGATGCCGGCGATGTCGTCCGGGTTGCGGCGGTCGACATTGGCGACCTGGACGATCACGTCATACTGCTTGCCGTCCTTCTTGAAACGCGTGACCTGCCGTCCACCCAGCAGCGTTTCCAGGGTGCGGCCGACGGTGTCGACATCCACTCCCAGATCGGCCGACTTGTCGCGGTCCAGCGACACCCGCAATTCCGGCTTGTTCAGCTTCAGGTCGGTATCGAGGTTGGTCAGGCCGGGGAAGTTGCGCGCCTCCGCCATCATGGCGTTGACCATCGTCTGCAGTTCCTCGAACGGCAGCGAGGTCTGGATGACGAAGTTGACCGGCTTGTCGATCGGGCTCTGGCCCAGCGAGGGCGGGTTGGTGACGAAGCCCAAAATGCCGGGAATGCCGAACATCTTGGGGAACAGCTGGGCGGTGATCGCCTGCTGCTTCACGTCGCGCTCGTCCCAGTCGATCAGGCGGACGAAGGCGATGCCCTGGTTCACCACGGGGAAACCGACGACGACGAAGAACTTCTCCAGCACCGGGATCTGGCGGAACAGCGCCTCCATGCGCTGGGCGTAGCCCATGGTGTAGTCGAGCGTCGAGCCTTCCGGTGCGATGGCGATGCCGACGATGGTGCCGCGGTCCTCCACCGGCGCCAGTTCCGACTTCAGCCCGGTGAACAGCACATAGCTGGCCGCCGCGACGCCCAGCCCGATCAGCAGCACCAGCGGCCGCACCCGCAGCGACAGGCGCAGCAGCCGGCGATAGCCGTTGGTCATCCCCTCCAGAAGGCGCTCAATGGCGCGGTACAGCAGGCCGTGCTTGGTCTCGTGCTTCAACAGCTTGGAGCACATCATCGGCGACAGCGTCAGCGCCACGAAGCCCGACACGATGACGGCTCCGGCCAGCGTCAGCGCGAATTCGGTGAACAGCCGCCCGGTGCGGCCGGTCATGAAGCCGATGGGGGCATAGACCGCGGCCAGCGTGATGGTCATGGCGATGACCGCGAAGCCGATCTCGCGCGATCCCTTCAGCGCCGCCTGGAACGGGTTCATCCCCTCTTCCACGTAACGGAAGATGTTCTCCAGCATGACGATGGCGTCGTCGACGACGAGGCCGATGGCCAGCACCATCGACAGCAGGGTCAGCGTGTTGATGGAGAAGCCGAAGGCGTACATCAGGGCGAAGCCGCCGATCAGCGATACCGGGATGGTCACCAGCGGCACCAGCGTCGCCCGCAGCGAGCGCAGGAAGAAGAAGATGACCAGCACGACCAGGATGATCGCTTCGAAGATCGTGTGGAACACCGCGTCGATCGACTTGGCGATGAAGACGGAGCTGTCGTAACCGACATCCACCCCCATGCCCTCGGGCACCGCCGCGCGGATCTTCGGCAGCGCCTCGTTGACCGCCTTCGACACGTCCAGCGGGTTGGCGGTGGATTGCTTCACCACGCCGATGGCGACGGCGCCGCGGCCGTTGAAGCGGGCGCTGACGCGCTCGTCCAGCGCACCAAGTTCCGCCCGGCCGATGTCGCGCAGCCGGACCAGATAGCCCGAATCGTCGCGCAGGATGATGTTCTCGAATTCCGCCGGGGTGCGCAGGTCGGTTTCCGACACCACGGTGAACTCGCGCGCCACGCTTTCGACGCGGCCCGCCGGGATCTCGACGTTCTGCTTGCGCAGCGCATTCTCGACGTCCTGCGGCGTCACCCGGTAGGCGGCCATCCGCTGCGGGTCGAGCCACAGCCGCATGGCGAAGCGACGCTCGCCGAAGATGCGGACCTGCGCCACGCCGGGCAGGTTCTGCAGCCGGTCCTTGACGTAGCGGTCGGCGAAGTCCGTCACCTCCAGCGGCGAATGCCGGTCGGAGGAAAAGGCCAGATAGATGATCGGCTGGGCGTCGGCCTCCACCTTGGCGATGACCGGCTCGTCGATCTCCGACGGCAGCGCGGCGCGGACGCGGCCCACCCGGTCGCGCACGTCGCTGGCGGCGACATCGACGTTGCGGTCCAGCCGGAAGCGCAGGGTGATCTGCGACTTCTCCGCCCGGCTGATCGAGGACATGACGTCAATGCCCTCGATGCCGGCAAGGCTGTCCTCCAGCGTCTGGGTGACCTGGCTTTCGATGATCTGGGCCGAGGCGCCCTTGTAGGTCGTCTCCACCGTGACGACCGGCTCGTCGATCTTGGGATATTCGCGCACCGACAGGCGCTGATACGACACGATGCCGATCAGCATCAGGGCGAGGCTCATCACCGTCGCCAGGACGGGACGGCGGACGGAAATGTCGGACAGGACCATGGATTCAGCTCCCGGCCGGCTTGTTCGGAACCACCGTCACCGGCGCGCCGTCGCGGATTTTCAGCTGGCCGGCGGTGACCACCATGTCGGCGGGGGCGAGACCCTTGGAAATCTCCACCTCCGCATTGCGGCGTTCGCCCAGCGTGACGCGGGTCTGCGCCACCTTGCCCTCCACCACCTTGAAGACATACTGGTCCTTGCCGAAGGCGACGATGGCCTGTTCCGGCACCAGCACCGCGTCGGGCACCGTGGTCAGCGTCAGCGACACGCGGGCGAACAGGCCGGGGCGCAGCGAGCCGTCCGGGTTCGGCACGCGGGCGCGGATCGCCAGCGCGCGGCCGTTCACGTCCACCAGCGGGTCGATGGCATAGACGGTGCCGTCGAAGCTGCGCCCGCCGAAGGCATCCACCGCCACCTTCACCGTCTGTCCCACCTTCACCGCCGGCAGGAACATCTCCGGCACGCGGAAGTCCAGCTTCAGCGTGTCGATGTCCTCCAGGTTGACGATGTCCTTGCCGGCCTGGACGAAATCGCCGACCGACACCTTGCGCAGCCCCAGCACGCCGTCGAAGGGCGCGGTGATGACCTGCTTGTCGAGTTGCGCCCTGGCCAGTTGCACCGCCGCCTCGTCGGCCAGCAGCTTGGCGGCCGCCTGTTCGCGGTTGCGCATGGGACCGGTGTTCTGGCGCATCAGCTGGTCGGCGCGCGACAGCTCGGCACGGGAAAAGGCGATACTCGCCTGCGCCTGGGCCAGGGTGGCGCGGGCGATGGCGTCGTCCAGCCGGACCAGCACGGTGCCCTTTGCGACGCGCTGCCCCTCCTTGAAGGCGATCTCGCTGATGCGTCCGGCGATCTCCGGCCGGATCACCACCGATTCGTTGGACAGCAGCGACCCGACGGCGGTCACCGTCCGCTCCACCATCCCCACGCGGACCGGAACGGCCTCCACTGGCATCGGCGGCGCGCCGCCCGGCGGCTTCGCTCCCCCCGAGGCGCCCCCCGAGGCGCCCCCGGGAGCGGGCGCACCGCCGGACACGGCACCAGTCACCATCGTGGTCAGCCCGGCGACGGTCCCCCCCTGCTTCACGAAATACCAGTAGGCCCCGCCGGCGATAGCCGCCAGGACGAGGAGTGCAGCGATGCGAAGCGTGTGGCGCATGGAACCGGGATCCGGACGGGTTTCGTTCTACCGCAGCGCAACCGAAAGGGGCGCGGGGCAAACTGAACTATATCGTTCAGTTCACATCCGGAGTCGAGAAGGTTCAGCGATCAGAACCGTCCGCAGGTCCGTTTGTGGCGGCCACGTCCTGAGGCCCACCGCTCTCCAGCCGGCCGGCCCGCATCGGCACCGTCCGGCCGCCGCAGAGCGTCACCCAGAGATCGGCGGAATCGCCGGCCGCCACCGGACCGTCGCCGTCCATCCGGCGGACTTCTCCACCCTCCAGATCGAGTCCCGGCGCGCAGCAGGGCGACTCGCCGGCCGCCACAAGGGCACGGACCCGGCCATTCTCGATCCGGATGTCACGAAATCCGTCATGGACCCGCGCGTTCTTCAACCAGAACTTCCCATTGGCGGGGATGCGGGCGAGGCAACAGGTCGGGGCGTTCATGGAATTTACCCGTGTCCGGTCCGGCTATGTGCGACGCACTAAAACTGACACAAAATGGTAAAGCAAAACCAGCGGGAGCTTGGTCTTCCCGGGATTACCCGTCCCCCAGCGCCAGAAACTCCTGGAAATTGGCGCAGCGGCCGGCCTTGAAGGCGTCCTCATAGGCGGCGTTGCGGGCACGCTTGGCGGCGATCGCCTGCGTGAAGCGATGGCGCAACCCCTCGTTCCGGATACCCAATCCATCGTCGGCCAGCCGGTCCAGCAGATGGCGGTAGCAGCGCTCCGCCCGCTCGCCGCTGTCGGCGGAGAAGGTGATGGAGCCGGCGCGCTGGCGATATTCGTAGAAGGGCGTCGCCACCAGCGGCACCGGGCCGGTGGCGTCGAGCACCCGGACGTTGAAGACCACGTCGTCGCAGAAATTCACATCCTCGTCCCAGCCCGGCACCAGATCGCGCCGCACCAGCGGGAACATCGGCACGGAGGTCGCCAGGAACCGCTCGCCATCCAACAGGGCCGGGGCCTGTCCATCCTCGAACAGGCGCAGCAGCGGCGAATCGTCCTCGTCACGCACCACCGCGACATTGTCGAAAGCCGCGCCCCGCGCCAGCGCGATCGGAGCCAGCGCGGACAGCCGGCCGGGACGGAAACGGTCGTCGGCGTCCAGCGGCGCCACCAGCGCCAGCCGCGCAGCATCCAGCCCGGCATTGCGCGCGGCGGGCGCCCCGGCGCCGACCCGACCGGTGCTTGCGAAGACCAGCCGCGAATCGTCGATCCCGGCGGCCCGCAGCGTCGGGCGGTAATCGGTGCCGTCGTCGCTGACGATCACCGCCTCCCACGTCGTCCAATCCTGGTCCAGCAGGCTTTGCACCGCCCGGACTATGGTGCCGTGGGCATGGTGGGCGGCGATGATGACCGACACGCCCATTTCGTTCCCGCGCATTCCGCCGCATTCCCCATCCATTCGCGCGGCGGAGTTTGGCTGCGGGCGGCGAATGGCGTCAATGCCGCGCAATCATGCCGCCCGCCGCTCATGCCCGGTTTTGGAACCACCCCTTACCCGCCGGGGCGCCCCATGGTAGGAAAGGACATCGTGCCGCGCCAACCGGAAGGACGCCCGCGTGTTCGGTGAATGGAACAGTGGAACATCTCCGGAAAACTGTTTCACGCCGTTCCATTCGGCCGCGGCCCCACCCTTCGATTTTGGCCTGCCGGACGTTGAACATGAAGGCCGGACGGGCTATGTGGTGAAGCAGGCAAGGCGCATGCGGCAGCGGGACGGCAGCCGGGGGATTTCTCCGGCGGCGCATCCCGGTCCCGATACCCCGCTTCCGATACCAGGGAGAAGAACATCAATGGCGCAGGTCGGATACACCCGGTTCGACGACGAACCTGAAAAGGAACCGGACGAGAAGTCGAAGGAAAGCGCCCAGCCGCAGTTCGCCGCCGTGCAGCAGAGCCTGTACAAGGCGCGTACGGTCCTGATCTTCGGCCAGATCGACATGAAGCTGGCGCAGGTCGTGTCGGCCCAGCTGCTGGCGCTCGCGCATGAGAACGACGACGACATCACCGTCGTGGTCAACTCGCCGGGCGGCCATGTCGAGGCGGGCGACACCATCCACGACATGATCCGCTTCATCAAGCCGCGGGTGAAGATGCTGGGCACGGGCTGGGTCGCCAGCGCCGGCTGCCACATCTATCTGGCGGCGAAGAAGGAAGACCGTTTCTGCCTGCCCAACACCCGCTTCCTGATCCACCAGCCGCTGGGCGGAACGGGCGGCCGGGCGACGGACATCGCCATCGAGGCGAAGGAAATCATCCGCATGCGCGAGCGTCTGAACAGGATCATCGCGCGTGAGACCGGGCAGCCGTACGAAAAGGTCGCCAAGGACACCGATCGCAATTATTGGATGTTCGCCGAAGAGGCGAAGGACTACGGTATCGTCAGCCAGGTCATCAACACGATGGACGAGCTGAAGTAACGGTTCCACGATAGTCCAAAGAAATTGGGCCTTCCTCCAAATGAGAGGAAGGCCCAATTTCTTTTGGGCAATCGGAAACCCATCGGCCGGCAGGAGTGTTGATCCGCCACAACATCTCAATAAGATGGAGCCGACCGATGAAACGCTATCTTGTCCTGGGCTGCACTGCCGCGCTTCTCACCGCCACGCCGGCCCTGGCCGCGTCTTCGGACAACAGCGTGACCAAATCCAGCAACCCCACGGTCGCAGCAGTGGACGACAGCGTCGACCCGGCGCTGATGAAGATGCATGTCGACCAGTTGAAGGGTAAGGACATCTACGGCGCCAAGGGCGAGAACATGGCGGAGATCGAGGATGTCGTCCGCTATGACAACAAGCTCTATGCCGTGATCGACGTCGACCATACCGTCGACGTCAGCGACAAGGACGTCGTGCTGCCGCTGAACAAGCTGCATATGAAGGGCGACAAGGTCACCCTCAACATGACCGAGCAGCAGCTTCAGGGCCTGGAGAAGTGGCAGAAGGGCCGCTACGAGACCGTGAAGGGCAAGGGTCCGCTGAGCGAGCTGTCCCACTAAAACCGCGCGTGGAAAGAAGGGCGGCGGAGGGAAAGCCCTCCGCCGCCTTTTCCTTGGGCGGAGCGGTGTTTCCCTAGACCGATACGTCCAGCAGCGAGCCGCGCTGGCGATAGCCCTGGGCATTCACCCGGGCGGCGAGCGCGCCGGCAGTGGTGTCGACCGCCTGATTGTTCTGGGTGGCCGTGCGGGTATCGCGGGACTGGTCGGACTTTCCGATGGCCGGGGGCGCGGCCACCGTCTGGGTACGCACCGGCGGCGCCACCTGCTGCGCCGCCTGGACCGCCGGGGACATGGCGATCTGCGCCGCGGGCGTCAGCTGCGGCGTTGGCTTCAGCGTCTGGTAGGACGGTATGGCCGGGTTGAATTGCATTCCAAAAATATGCGCCTACCCGGCGCAGGTTTCAAGAAGCGCGGCCGTAGCCGTCATTCGGCCGGTTCCAGCGCTTCCGACGGGACGAGGCCATCACGGATGGCGAAACCGTAGCGCCCTTCCTCCAGGGCCGTCACATCGTAGTGCAGGGTCCTGGCGATGCTGTTGTCGGCGTTGAAGGTCAGGACGCGCGGCTTCAGCGCCGCGATCTCGGTCGGCTGGCAGTACCAGGATGCGGCGATGATCACCTCGTCGCCGGGCTGGCAGCTGCGCGCCGCCGAACCGTTCAGCACGCAGGCGCGCGACCCGCGCTCGCCATAGATCACATAGGTGCTGATGCGGGTGCCGGAATTCTTGTTCCAGATTTCGACGAACTCCAGCGGGACGATGCCCACCGCCTCGCAGTGCTCCGGGTCCAGGGTGATGGAGCCCTGATAGTTCAGATTGGCGTCCGTCACGCGGATGCCATGCAGCTTCGCCCGTACCACCTTGATCATCGCCCAGCCCCCCTGGAAAACGGTTCCGCCCGTCGCGCTCGTTTGTAGCGGCAATGATGGAAAGGGCAAGCAGAGTCTCGCTGCACCGCGGGATGTCTCAGGGAGTCTCCGGCAAGGCGGCCCCTGGCTGCGACGGGGTGGGAGAAGAGACGAGCGATGGCGCCTGTTTCGCCCTCTGCCGGCGGGTCCGCCGCCGCTCCAGAACCATCGCCATCGCCAGCAGCACGGCAATCCCCGCCAGATTGACCGCCAGCACCGTTACGGAGCTCCGCTCGGCCAGCAGCACGGCGGTGCCGGCGATGGACAGCACGACGCCGACGCAGAAGACCGGCAGCGAATGCCGGCCGCAGGCGATCAGCAGCCCGGCGGGGGCGGAGCGCAGCCACCCCGCATCGCGCGGCACCAGCAGCGCCACCGCACAGGCCAGCGCCAGGAAATGCAGAAGCCGCATCGGCCCCAGCGTGTCCTTGTCGGCCCAGGGAATGCTCTGCTCCGGCAGCCAGCCTTGCAGAGCCGTCGGCGTCAGCGCATGACCGATGTCCGATGCCGCGAACTTCCACAGCGCCATGCCGACCAGCAGCGTCAGCGACCCGGCCAACAGCCAGCCGGACCGCGGAAGCCGGACCCGGCCGCTGCGCACCACCAGCGCCAGGCTGGTGCCGAGAAAGAACACGCATTGCCAGGCCAGCGGGCTGAAGTTCCAGTCCTCGTCCCACAGGTTGGGGGGAATCAGTCCGGGCATTGCCTGCGCGACCAGATAGAGCACCAGCGACAACGCCACCGCCGCATAGCCGAAGCGGGCATAGGTCCACAGGAACAGCGGCGCCAGCGCCACCAACAGGATGTAAAGCGCCAGGATGTCGAAGGCGAAGGGCAGATACATCAGCACCAGATGCCACGCCATCGCGGTCACCGGGGTGTCGAACAGCGGCCCGAAGCTCTCCAGCCGGTTCGACGCCTCCATCGGCAGGTCGCCGACATGGACGGCGAGCGCCACGACCAGCGCGCTGACCAGCAAGGTCATGATGTTGGCCGTCCACAGCTGTCGGCAGCGGCCGAGCGCCTTGCGCTGGCAGGCGGCGAACCCGCGTTCCGCCAGCACCGGACCATAGGCCAGCGCGATGGCATAGCCGGAGATGAAGACGAAGATCTCGGCGGAATCGGATGGGCCGAAACGGGCGGGCATCAGCTTTGCCAGCGGGTTCCCGCCGACATGGTTGATGAAGATGATCAGAAGGGCCACGCCCTTGAATAGATCGAGACGTGCGTCGCGTGCCTGACGTTGCTGCATGCAGCCGTGCCTCTCCTGCTGTGGCGGGCTCCCCGGCGGGGCGGATGCCGCCCTGAGGGGGGGTCAGCAGACGAATCGCGGTGGCGCCGGACCACCGAAGGTTCGGCACCGCCACGGCGGATGTAGCCCACCATGGACATTTTCGCCGGCCGGGTGTCCAACGCGATGGGGGAATCCTTCCAACGCGGCGCCTGAGGGAAAAAGCGTTAAGCCCTTCTCATGGGGGCTGTGGCAACCACCCCGTTATCGGGCGGGCGCAAGGTTAGTCCGGCCACGCTTCAGGCATGCTTGCTCTCCGCCTGGACGGCACGCGGGCGACCGCGCAGCCGTTCGGTCATGCCCGGTCACATGGAGCAGATCGCCCTCACGGAGGAGCGGATGGCCTCGATCCGGCCGATGAACTCCGACAGAGGGGCAACGGCGCGGCTTTCCACCGGTGCGGCGGTCAATTCCGGGGGCGGCGGGGCGGGGCGACGGGTATTGCGGTCCCCGGCTGCATTTCCGATGGGCCTTGCGCGGTTCAACACCCCGCCGACCGATCTGCTCCCTGTCCATCGGGTCATTTGCCGCCGGAAACTTCGCCGTGCCAGGGAACAACCCGCCATGCCGGTTATTGGACAGCATGCAGAGACGGCAGAATCACCAACTCCAGATCACTGGCTCCAGATCACCGACTCCGGAACCCGCGAGGCCGCGCAATGGCGACAGACAGCGTTCCCTTCGTTCCCTACTGCGGTGTCCCGCCGGTACCGGGTGAGCTGTCGACCGCCTGGAACGGCGATCCGGTGCTGCTGGGCGCCTTTGCCCTGGCCGCGACCGGATTGACGGTGTTGGTGCGCCGGCCGGCTGGCCACGGCGGACATGCCCGTCATCGGTCCATCTGTCTGGCCGCCGGCTGGCTGGTTCTGGGCATCGCCTTCGTCTCCCCGTTGTGCAGCCTGACCTCCGCCCTGTTCTCCGCCCGCGTGGCCCAGCATCTGCTGACCATCCAGGTCGCGGCGCCGCTGTTCGTGCTCGGCTGGCCGGCCGGGACGGTGCGGTGGCCGGAGCCAATGCGCAGGATGGCGAAACCCCTGGGCAAGCCGGAGTTGGCCTGGGGTCTGTTCGGCATCACGCTGTGGGTCTGGCATTTGCCGGGGCCGTACATGGCCGCGCTGGCGAACGGCGCCGTGCTGTGGCTGATGCACGGCACGCTGTTCGCCGGGGCGGTGGCGGCTTGGCGGACCGTCCTGGCCCCGACCGACACCGCCATGCGCCTGCGCAGCCTGCTGGCGGCCTTCGGCACCTCGGTCCATCTGGCGATGCTGGCGGCGCTGCTGATCTTCGCCGGAACGCCGCTGTTTCCATACCACCTGACGACCACCGCACCCTGGGGCCTGTCGCCGCTGGCCGACCAGCAACTGGGCGGCCTGATCATGGGGGTCGTCGGCGCGCTGGCCTATGTCGCGCTGGTGCTGGCCGGCTCGGCACGCTGGCTGCGCCAGCGAGAGGACGGTCAGGGGGACGACGGACAACTCTCCAGCGGAAAGGCCGGTTGAGGGCATGTGGCGGACCCTGAAGACACTCGCCATCGCAGGCGTGGCGGCCGGGATCGGCGGGCTCCTGTTCGCCTGGTCCGGCCTGTACAGCGTGGCGGCGAGCAAGGCGCACTGGACGCCGGTCGAGATGTTTTTCGAAATGGCGATGCGCCGTTCGGTAGAGACGCATGCCGCATCCGTCGGCGAGCCGCCCGACCTGAATGACCCGGCACTGGTCCGCCGCGGCGCCGGCCATTACGAGGACGGCTGCGCACCCTGCCACGGCGCCCCCGACACGCCGCGCAACCCGATCTCCCGCCATATGATGCCGGAGCCGCCCTATCTGCCCGACAAGGTGGCGGAGTGGAAGCCGCGGGAGTTGTATTGGATCACGCTGCACGGCATCAAATATGCCGGCATGCCGGCTTGGCCGGCCCAGCAGCGCAAGGACGAACCCTGGGCGGTTACCGCCTTTCTCCTGCAGCTCAAAGGGATGAGCGCGGAAGAATATCACGGCCTCGCTTTCGGTCGGACGCGGGCCGACGACCATGCCCGGGTCACCGAGCTGACCGGCCCAACCAGTGGTCCGATGAGCGGAGGTTTGGCGGAGACCCTGCGGGACTGCGCCCGCTGCCATGGCCATGACGGAAACGGCGACAGCATCGGCGCCTTCCCGCGGATCGCCGGACAGTCGGCGGAATATCTGCGGGAAACGCTGCAGGCCTACGCCGACGGCAACCGCTTCAGCGGCATCATGCAGCCGGTGGCGGCCGGATTGGACGATGACGCGATCCGCGCATTGGCCGGGCATTACGCGGCACAAAAGCCAGCAACGGCAACGGTTAAGACCGCCGATCCCGCACCGGAACTGCTTGAGTCGGGCCGGCGGATCGCGGCGTCGGGTGCCCCGGACGACGGCGTCGCCGCCTGTTCCGGCTGCCATGGGGGAACGGCAGGCGACACCCGGCATGCCCGCGATCCCCGGTATCCGTCCCTGGACGGACAGCATGCGTCTTACCTCGCCGCTCAGTTGCGGCTGTGGCGCGACGGGGCGCGGGGCAACACGGCGCTGTCCCGAATCATGGAGGCCGCCGTCCGCCGCATGACCGACGAACAGATCGATGCAGTGGCGGAGTATTACTCCCGCCGCGCCCCCGAACGCGCCATGGTGAAGGGCGACGACGGAAAATCCTGAAGGGACGTCAGGGAACAAGAAGGCCCGCTGCTGATTGTTCATCACATGACCCAGCTGTCGCTTGCCGTGCGGCAGGACAGTACAGGCCGCACCGGGCGGCGGGTCGCCAACATCGAATCGTAATCGAGAAGGATGGCAACCATGCGTGGGATTTCGAAGATCGTCATGACCGCCACCGCGGCCGGCGCCCTGTTCGCCCTCAGCGCCTGCGGCAGCACCGATACCTCGCGGACGGCGACGGGTGCGGGCACCGGTGCCGTGGCCGGCGCCGTCGTCGGCGGCCCGGTCGGCGCGGTGGTGGGCGGCGTCGGCGGTGCGGTCGCCGGCAACAGCATGGACGAAAGCCTGAGCAAGAAGACCGACCGCGTGACCGACCGCGCCACCCGCGAAGTCCGCGAGGAGGTGTCGGACGATTCGTCCTCCAAGCGCTCGTCCTCCCGTCACGGCATGGCCTCGACCACCAGCATGAGCCATGAGCAGGTGCGCGAGATCCAGCAGGCGCTGAATGACCGCAACGACGGCCGCGACATCACCGTCGACGGCGTCTGGGGCGCCAACACCCGCAGCGCCCTGATGAAGTTCCAGCGCGACAACGGTCTGCGCGCCACCGGCCGCGCCGACCAGCAGACCATGGCTGCGCTGAACCTGAGCGGCAACACCACGGGCACGTCCGGCAGCACCAGCGGGACCAGCAACACCAACAACATGGGCAACACCGGCACCCCGCGGGGCAACGCAATGCCCAGTGACACCCCGCAGAACCAGACCACCCCGCAGGGCTCGATGGGTCAGACCGGCACCAGGAACTAACCCCGGCTTGACAGCTGACTGAAGGCCGATCCCCTACGCCGGTTCCGGGACATCGCGACGGCACCTCAAGCCGCCGTGGCGTCCGGGAACCGGCGTAGTTCGTTTGACGCGCCTTTCAGCCGCAGGCGGGGACCATCAGGGCGGGCATGCCGACCCACAGGATCGCCACCAGCGCCGCACCCGATCCGGCAATGGCGAACCAGCGGGCGAAGCGGCGCGGGTCGGCGGCGCCGACATGCTTCCCCGGCCCGGCGCCGCACCACGCCTTCACCAGCAGGACTGCGACCCAGCCCAGGGCGAGCAGCGTCGCGATGCCGATCAGCGCCACGGACATTGGAAAGCCCAACAGTTGCGCGTCCTCCGCCCTGCGGGCACAGACCATCCCGTTGATGCCGTAGACCACGCCGAAATGCGCCGCCCAGATCAGGAAGGGCGCCAGCATCCCGATGAAGAAGCCTGGAAAGCTGCGGCTTGCCATGGCGCTCCTCCCTCAGATCGCCAGACGGGGGAACAGGTGCAGAAGCAGCAGGGCGGTTCCACCCTGTGCCGCGCTGTACCATCCCATCAGCATGGTGTTGTCGAAGGTCACCCGCCGCTCCGAATGCAGCAGCCCGGCGGCGGAGCGCGCCAGCGTATAGCCCAGCATCAGCGTCATCACCGCGACATGGAATCCCTGCCACGCCACCAGCATATAGGTGATGGCGCCATAGGCGCTGGCCGCACCGACGAGGCCGGTCTGCATCTGCGCAGTGGCGTCCAGCAGGATGCCGCCGACCATCGCCGCCCAGGCCAGGATCAGGCCGATGCGGACGCGGCCGTGCCGGTTGCGGTCGACCGACTTGCGCGCCCATCCGATGGCCAACGCCGACAGTCCCCACAGCGCCAGCCCGCCGGCCAGCCAGGGCAGGCCGGGCAATCCGTCCCCATCCGTCGGCCAGACATCCGGGCTGACCGTCCACAGGAACAGATAGGTGAAGATCAGACAGGCGAAGGCGGTGCCGTCCACCAGCAGAAGCACCACCGTGCCCCACCAGCTATGGTTCTTCGGCCCCTGCACATAGACCGGCACGCGCCAGCCGCCGCCGACATCCTGCGGCGGGTGGTCCGCCCCCTTGTCGAGGCCCCACAGCCACCAGATCACCAGTCCGACCGCCAGCACCGCGGGGACCAGGGAGAAATAGTAGAACTTCAGCGTCAGGCAGATGAAATGGGTGGCGGTGAACAGCCCGGCCAGGAACGGCGCCCAATGCGGCCCCGGCAGCGGCATCAGATATTGCGGCTTCGCCTCGACCGGGCTGGTGACGATGGTCTCCCGCCTGTCGGTGGGCGCGCCGGGCAGGAAATGGGCGCCCTCGCGCACCTCGCGCGGCAGGTCGGGATTGTCCCACAGGGGATAAAGGCCGGTAACGTGCGGGATGCTGCGGACGGCGTAAAGCTCGTTGGGCAGCCATTCCAAGGTCCCGGCATCCCACGGGTTGTCGGACGCCTTCTCCCCCCAGCCCAGAGCGCTGCGCGCCATGTCGACCAGAACCAGCAGCACGCCCAGCGCCAGCACGAAGGCGCCCACCGTCGACACCATGTTCAGCAGGTTCCAGCCGAGATCGCCGGGATAGGTGTAGACCCGCCGCGGCATGCCCAGCAGGCCGCTGATGTGCATGGGGAAGAAGGCGACGTTGAAGCCGATGAACATCAGCCAGAAGGCCCAATTTCCCAACCGCTCCGACAGCAGCCGGCCGTTCAGCGTCGGCCACCAGTGGTAAAGCCCGGCGAAGACCGGGAACACCATGCCGCCGATTAGCACGTAATGCAGATGCGCAACGATGAAGTAGCTGTCATGGGCCTGCCAGTCGAAGGGCACCACCGCCACCATCACGCCGGTCAGCCCGCCCAGGACGAAGATGAACAGGAAGCCGAACAGGAAGCGGGTCGCCACCGTCCATTGTACCCGCCCAGCCCCCAGCGTGGCGATCCAGGCGAAGACCTGGATGCCGCTCGGCACCGCCACCGCCATGCTGGCGGCGGAGAAGAAGCTGAGCGACAGCGACGGGATGCCGGTGGCGAACATGTGGTGGACCCACAGCCCGAAACTGAAGAATCCCGTCCCGACCAGCGCCAGCACCACGAAATCGTGGCCGATCAGCGGACGGCGGGCCAGGGTCGGCACCATCATCGACACCAGCCCGGCGGCCGGCAGGAAGATGATGTAGACCTCCGGATGGCCGAAGAACCAGAACAGGTGCTGCCACAGCAGCGGGTCGCCGCCCTTGTCCGCGATGAAGAAGGGCCAGTGGAAGGCGCGTTCGATCTCCAGCAGCGCGGTGGCGACGATCACGGCGGGAAAGGCGAAGATGATCATCCCCGCCATCACCAGCATCGACCACGCATAGATCGGCAGCTTGTCCAGCGTCATGCCGGGCGGACGGGTGCGCAGGATGCCGACCACGATCTCGATGGCGCCGGCGATGGCCGAGATCTCGATGAAGCCGATGCCGAGCAGCCAGAAATCGGCGTTGATGCCCGGCGAATACTCGTAGCTGGTCAGAGGAGGATACATGAACCAGCCGCCGTCGGGCGCCGCACCGAAGATCAGCGAGCAGAAGAAGGATATGCCGCCGAAGAAATAGGCCCAGAAGGCGAAGGCCGACAGCCGGGGAAAGGGCAGGTCGCGCGCCGCCAGGAAGGAGGGCAGCAGAAAGACGCCGATGGCCTCGACGATCGGCACGGCGAACAGGAACATCATCCCGGTGCCGTGGACGGTGAAGAACTGGTTGTAGGTGTCGTGGTCGAGCAGGTCGTTGTCGGGCACCGCCAATTGCAGGCGCATCACCAGCGCCAGCACCCCGGCGATCAGGAAGAACAGCAGCGCCGTGGCAATGTACCAGACGCCAACCTTTGTATTGTTCACCGCGGTCAGCAGCGCGATCCCCCGCGGCAGCCGCCAGAGGCGGCGAAGCCTCTCCTCCTCCCCCTCCGGGCGGGGGACGGGGCTGGGAGTTGGCCTGCCGTCGGAGAACTCGTCGCGGGGCTCGTCGCTGCGCAGCGTCATTTCAGACTCTCCAGCCAGGCGGCCATGGCGTCTAGGGTCTCGCCGTCCATCACGTCGAAGGACGGCATGCGATTCTCGGGCTTGATGTGCTGGGCGCCCTGGATCCAGGCGGCGAGGGTCTCCACCCGTGTCGGCAGCGTCCCGGCGGCGAGCGACGGCCGAGCGCCGACGCGGCTCAGGTCCGGACCGACCAGCCCCGCCGCCTCCGTCCCGCGGACCGCGTGGCAGGACTGGCAGCCGAAGGAGAAGAAGGCGTCACGGCCACGCGCAAGCTGCGGCGTTACCGGCTCCGGCGCCGGGCGCCGCTGCGCCGTCATCCAGTCGTCGAACTCGTCCGCCGGCAGGACCCGGATGTCGAAGGCCATCAGCGCATGCTGCGCCCCGCAAAATTCGGCACATTGGCCGCGATAGAGCCCCGGCCGCTGCGCCACGATCGGCAGCCGGTTCACATGGCCGGGGATCATGTCGATCTTGCCGGCGAGGCTCGGCGCCCAGAAGCTGTGGATGACGTCGGCGCTGGCGACCCGCAGTTCCACCTGCCGCCCAACCGGCAGCACGAGTTCGTTGGCCCCGCGCAGCGGCTCCTGCCCCTCCACATGATAGCGGACGTCCCACCACCACATGTAGCCGGTGACCTCGACCACCAGTTCCGGTTCCGGCGTCAGGGTCGCCAACCGGCGGGCAAGGGCGAATTCATGGAGTTGGAGGGCCGTCAACGTGACGAGCGGGAACAGGATGCCGCCGCCGATCACCCAGGCGCGGCGGCCGGGAAACCGCTCCGGCCGGATCAGCGCGGCATAGAGCGCCAGCGCCATCACCAGCACAAAAATCACCCCGGCGCCAATGAACAGGATCCAGGTGGTGGCCAGGATTTCCCGCGCGCTGACGCCGGCGGCATCCAGCGCCGACTGCCGCCCCTCGCATCCGGCCAGAGCGAATCCGGAAAGGGCAAGCGCCGCAATGGGCAAGCCGGGCCGCAGAAAGGCTCTCTCAGTTCGCCGGTTCGCCCGGTTCATGTCCCTCGCCTCCCCGTCGCCGGTCCACGCCCATTTCCCCCTCGGGGTCAACACAGCCGAGGCTCGACGGTTTCGTGGGCAATCCGAAGTTCCCGGACGAAATCACGAAACCTGTGCGTGGCCGTAAGCGTTGAAGGGGGAAATACGGCTCCGGCAATCGCGGCGGGGTTGGAAAGGGTGCTTGAGGAGACGATGCATGACCGTCGACACAGGCCGGGCGGAGGCGACGTTGCCGGACAGGCCCGTCTACGAGGACAATCGCTCCTTCCTCGTCGGATTGGCGCGCGCCTTTGCCGGGGCGCTGATCTTTTCGCTGCCGATGCTGATGACGATGGAGATGTGGTGGATCGGCTTCACCATGGCCTCCTGGCGGCTGGTCCTGCTGCTGGTGCTGCTGATCCCGCTGCTGGTCGGGCTGTCGGTGGTCAGCGGCTTCAAATCCACCGCCAGCCTGCGCGACGACATCGCCGACGCCTTCGTCGCCATCGCCGTGGCGGTGGTGATGTCGGTCGTCATCCTTGGCATCTTCAAGGTGCTGTCCGTCGACATGCCGGCGCGCGAGGTGATCGGCAAGATCGCGCTGCAGAGCTTCCCCGCCGCCATCGGCGCCATGCTGGCCCGCGACCAGCTGGGCGAGAAGAGCAGCGAGAGCATGCAGCGTCAGACCGCGATGAGCTATCCGCAGGAGCTGTTCCTGATGGGGGTGGGCGCGCTGTTCCTCGGCCTCAACGTCGCCCCGACGGAGGAGATGGTGCTGCTGTCCTACATGATGGATCCGTGGCGGGAGATCGCGTTGCTGCTGCTGTCGCTGGTGCTGATGCATGCCTTCGTCTACGCCGTGGAGTTCCCCGGCGGGGCGAAGCCGCCGGGCGGCGTCGGGTTCTGGAGCCTGTTCCTGCGCTTCACCGTCGTCGGCTATGTGATCGTGCTGGCGATCTGCCTTTACCTGCTGTGGACCTTCGGCCGGACCGACGGCACCGGTTTGGCGGAGATCATCAGCGCCACCGTGGTCCTGGGCTTCCCCTGCGCCATCGGCGCGGCGGCGGCCCGCCTGATCCTGTGACCCTGATCCTGTGAAGGGGGAGAGAGGCCGATGGCGACGACCGGCGACGATCCGCGGGTGAACGAAGGGTCACGGGCAAATGACGGGGCGGAGCATGCACCGCCGACCTCCCCCCTCGAATGGGTGGCGGCGGGGCTCGGCGCGCTGCTGATCGCCGCGATGATCGTCTACATGGTGCAATACGCCCTTAAGGAGCACAGTTCGGTCCCCGGCGAGATGGACGTGACCGTGATGGAATCCAGGACCGGCGGCTTGGGCCACACCGTGCGTTTCCAGATCCGCAACCGGACCGCCGCGACCGCCGCAACGCTGATCGTTCGTGGAGAGCTGCGGTCGGGCGACCAAGTGGTGGAGACGGCGGAGGCGCAGTTCGACTATCTGCCGCCCTATTCCGAACGCTTCGGCGGCCTGATCTTCCAGAACGACCCGGCCCGCTACGAGTTGCGGATCGTCCCCACCGGCTACAGCGAACCCTGACGGACAGCCAGGCCGCTCAGTCGCGCCCCCAAAGCCCCCGCTCGCCCAGATCCTCGCCGCGCTGCCGCTCCAGCGCCTGGGAATAGCGGCGGAGCGCGAAGGACTCCGTTACATAGCCGATGATCCGTCGGTCGGTGGGCGAGGACAGAACCGGCAGGGCCTCCACCTCCTCGCTGCCGAAGCGGTTCAGCACGGTGCGGGCGTCGTCGCCGGGCATCAGGACCGCGTCGGCCTTGCAGGCCAGCGATCCGACCCGTGTCTCGGTCGCAGCCGCGTCCTGGTCCGGGTCGTGGATCATCGACATGTCGACCATTCCGGCATAGCGCCCCATCTCGTCCACCGCAAAGACCGCCTTGGTTGACCCCAGCGGGTAGAGGCGGCGCAGCGCCTCCACCGTCAGTGTGGCCGGCACCGTCTTGGCGTCGCGGCGCATCAGCCGGAAGGCCGTCAGTTCCGACAGCCAGCCGATGTCGTAGGCGCCGCGGATCGGCACGCCGCGCAGGTGGAAGCGCCAAGTGGCAAAGGAGTAGCCGAAAGCCTGACGCACCACGGTCGTCGACAGCACCACCCCGATCAGCACGCCCGACGCCGCCCACAGATCCTGCGTCGTCTCCAGCACCAGCAGCACCATGGTGACCGGCGCGCCGACGATGCCGGCGGCGACCGATCCCATGCCGACCAGCAGCAGCAGGCCGCTGTCGATCCCCAGCCCCGGCAGGAAGGCGGAGGTCGTCTGCCCCAGCAGGCCGCCGAACAGCCCGCCGATGAACAGCGAGGCGCTAAACAGGCCGCCGCGGAAGCCCGAGCCCAGCGACAACGCCGATGCCAGGATTTTCGCCACCAGAGTCAAGGCCAGCGCCAGCGCGCCACCCGCCAGCTCCGGCGGGACGGCGCCGGGGCCGCTGCCCATCACCGCCGGCACGGCCAGTGCCAGCGCGCCCACCATCACCCCGCCGATGGCCGGCCTCATCCAACGCGGGACCGGCAGCCGGTTGAATCCGCGCTCCGCCACCGTCACCGCCTGCATGGCGAGGATGCTGAGCCAGCCGGCCAGGAAGCCGACCACGCCGCAGGCGGCATAATCCCAACTGGCGATCTCAACCGGGCGGCCGAGCGCCAGCGGCACCTCGCCGCCCGTCAGCAGGGCCGATGCCGCCACCGCCATCGCCGCCGCCGCCCCGACCGGGGCCAGCACCGCCAGCGTATAGCCGCCCAGCACCAGTTCGAAGGCGTAGAAGGCGCCGGCCAACGGCGCGTGGTAGGCCGCGGCGATGGCCGCCGCCGCCCCACAACCGACCATGGTGCGCAGATCGGCCCGGCGCAGCCGCAGCCGCTGGCCCAACGAAGACGCCAACCCGGCGCCGGCCTGGGTGTAGGCGGCCTCCATGCCGACCGACGCGCCGGAAGCGTTGGACAACGCCGTCGTCACCGTCAGCCGCAGGCTGTCGATCAGCGACATCTTGCCGCCATAGAGCGCGTTCGCCTCCACCGCGTCGACGATGGCGTTGGGGCGCCAGCGCCGCACCAGCGTCGACAGGATGCCCAGCAGCAGCCCGCCGGCGGCCGGTACACCCAGCGTCCGCAGCAGGTCGGGCGTGCCCTGCCCCAGCCGCTCTCCCTCCGGCAGGTCGAAGACCAGCGCCTGCATCAGCAGCACCGCTTCGTGGAGAAGACCGACCGCCAGCCCGACCACCCCGCCGAGCAGCGCGGCAAGCACCACCACCGCCAGCACGCTGTTGCGGACGCTCCAGCGGTCGGACACGGTTGTGGCCGCGGACGCATCGAGCGTCGCATAGGGATCGGTGCCGGCGCGGGCGTTGTCGCCCACACCGTCGAGGGAAGCCGAGTTGTCAGGCATGATCACGCTGATTGGTAGCCCTTCCGTAAGGGGACAATGGGCCGGAAGGGCGTGAGTTCCGTCAGGGCTTCGCCTGTTGCGGCTTCGATTGCGGCTTCACCGTCGCCGGAGCGGGCGCCGACGGAGTGGATGGGGCCGGTGCGGGGGTCGGCGCGGGGGTCTGCGTCGCAGGGGCCGTCTGAACGGGCGCAGGCTGAACCGGCGCCGCGTCCGTGGTGGCCGGCGCCGGCGCGGTGCCGGCACGGCGTAGCACCTGGGCGAGGTTGTCGCGCACCTTGTCGGCCAGCGCAACGTCGGGTTCGCCGGCCTCGTGGAAGATCACGGTGAACAGCCGACGCTGCGACAGCAGGAAGTTCAGCGTGACGTGCAGCTTCCCCTGCGGCATCGCGCAATCGACCGATCCCGTGCGCAGCCAGACCGCACCGGCCTGTTCGGACGGGTTCAGGCTGACCGTCGGCGTGCCTTCGCAGCGCTGCTTCATGGCGTCGGCGAAGCTGTCCGACAACTCGTCGATCTTGGCGCCCTCGCCCACCGCGCGCTCGCGGATGCCGCCGACGATGGGTCCGAAACGCCAAGCGACATCGGCCGGGCGCCGCTCCTGCGGGACCTTGTCCATCGGCACCAGTTCGGCGTCGTGCACCCCGGCCGCCGTCAGCAGGCTGTCCAGCCCTTCCGGCAGTCGGTTCTTCTCCGCCGCCGGGCGGCCGGCGGCGACCTTGATCGGCGGGACGTTCCCGCCCTTGTCGACGCAGGTCTTCAGGTCGCCCAGAACCTTCTTGGTGCCGTCCAGCTTGAAGGCGATGCGGTCGGAAGCCGACGACACCACCAGCTCGTTGCCACCCATCAGGGCAGTGACCAGTTCCTCGTCCTTGCCGTTGGAGACCACCAGCATGTCCGGCTGGGAAGCGATGGCGGTCCGTTCCCGCTTCAGCTTCTTGTCGACCTCGATGGTCACCGGCCATTCGCCGCCCTTCGGCAGATCGGCGCCGGGAATGCCGATGCCGATGTTGATCTCGCCCTTCGGGCTGCGGGCGAACATCAGCACATGGCCGGAGGTGAATTCCCCCTCCGCCACGCAATAGGCGAAGCTGCCGTCCTTCTTCTTGGCGGCGCCGCCGTCCCAGCTCTCGATCAGTTCGCCCGGCCCTTCCGGCTTGGGCGGAGCGGCGGCCTTGTCGCCGCCGGGGGCGCCGGCGGCAGGCGGATTGGCTGGTTTGGCACCCTGCTGCGGCGCGGCAGGAGTCAGGATCTCTTCTTCCGGCTCGGGCAGCCCGTAATAGGCGGCCGGCGGCATGTTCGGCTCGACCGGCACCAGCTCCGCCACCGCCGGAGTCGACGCCACCCCCAGCAGGAGAAGCGCGGACAGCGAAGCGGCAAGGCGGGCGGTCATCACGAGGTAATCCATAGATGGTTGTGGCGGCGAAGCTATCCGCGACCGCCCCCATCCGCAAGCCCAACCGCCCTTCCGGTTGCGGGAGGCTGACACCTGTTGCACGGGACACGCAGGGGGATGCTCCTACCCCCCGAAGAACGCCCCGCGCAGCGCCTCGTCGGACAGCGACGCCACCGGCCCATCGCCGACCACGCGGCCCAGCCGCAGGAGGACGGCGCGCGGCGCGACCGCCAGGGCACGTGCCGCGCTCTGTTCGGCCAGCAGCACGGCCGTGCCCGCGGCGGCGATGCGGCCGACGGCGGAGAAGACCTCGTCGGCCAGCTTGGGCGACAGGCCGAGCGACGGTTCGTCGAGCAGCAGAAGGCGCGGCCGGCCCATCAGCGCGCGGCCCAGGCTCAGCATCTGCTGCTGGCCGCCGGACAGGCGCCAGGCGCTCTCGCCGCTCTTGACGGCAAGGTCGGGGAACAGGGCGAAGACGCGCTCGACATCCCGGGCGCGGTCGCGGGCGGCGGGCAGGCCGGCGACCTCCAGATTGTCGCGCACGCTCATGCCGGGGAAGACCCGCCGCCCCTCCGGCACATAGCCGATGCCGCGCCTCACCCGCGCCTCGGTCGCCAGCGGGCCGAGATCGGCGCCGTCGAAACGCAGCTCCCCCCGCGCCGGCACGAGGCCGAGCAGCGCCTTCAACAGCGTCGACTTCCCCGCCCCGTTGGCGCCGAGCAACGCCACCGTCTCCCCCGCCGCCACAGTCAGCGAAACGCCGTCGAGCGCGCTCGCCCCACCATAGCCGGCGGTCAGGTTGCGGATGGACAGCAGCGGGCTCATGCCGATCCCGCCCTGCCCAGGTATGCCGTCGCCACCGCCTGATCCCGGCGCACCTCGCCGGCCGGACCGTCATAGATCAACTGCCCACGATCGAGGCACAGCACCCGGCCGGCCAGCGGCAGCAGGAATCCCATGTCATGCTCCACCAGCAGGATCGCCATCCCCTCCCCCGCCAAATCGCGCAGCAGGGCCGCCAGATCCGCCTTCTCGCCATCGGTCAGGCCGGCGGCGGGCTCGTCCAGCAGCAGGACCGCCGGGCGACGGACCAGGGCGCGGGCCAGTTCCACCCGCCGGCGCAGTGCCGCCGGCAACCCGTCGCAGGATTCCCCGGCAAGCTCGCCGACGCCCAGCCGGTCGAGCGCCCAGTGCGCATGCGCCTCCGCCGTCGCGGCGTCCCGATCGAAGGCGAGACGGGCGGCGGCCACCGCCTCCAGCACGCCGGCCCCGGCAGGCAGCGCCGCCGCCTGGAAACTGCGGGCCAGTCCGGCACGGGCCAGCCGGTCGGCGCGAGCGCCGGTGACGTCCTGCCCGCCGAGCCGCACCCGCCCGGCATCCGGCCGCTCCAGCCCCGACAGCAGGTTGATGACCGTGGATTTGCCCGACCCGTTCGGCCCGATCAGCCCGGTGATGGTGCCCGGCCGCAGGTCCAGCGACACGCGGTCCACCGCCTGCACGCCGCCGAAGTATTTCCGCAAGCCCTCGACCGCCAGCCCCTCCGGCAGGGCGGGTGGTGGCGGCGGCTCCCTCGCCTCCACCAGCGCACGGGGCTTGCCGCCGTACAGGCGGGCCGTGAGGCGGTGGAGGAGCCCGGTCAGCCCGTCCGGCGCCAGCACGATGGTCAGCAGAAGCGCGGCGCCGTAGATGACCAGATAGCCGCGCTCCAGGAAGCGGAACCATTCCGGCAGATGCAGCAGCAGCACGGCGCCCAGCACCGCCCCGGCCATTCGTCCCCGCCCGCCGACGATGGATATCGTGAGGATGGAGACCATGACCGGGAATTCCAGCACCTCCGGCGACACGACGCGCTGGGTGTGGACCGCCAGCGCTCCGGCGGCCCCGGCGAACAGCGCGCTGATGCCGAAGGCGGCCAGCCGCAGCCGGCCGACATCCAGCCCCAGCGTTCCCGCCGCCAGCGGATCGTCACGCAGCATGGTCAGCGACCGGCCGAGCCTTCCCCGCGCCAGACGCCAGCCGATCAGCCCGCCAAGCGCCACCAGCCCCCAGACCAGCCCGGCCATCGGCAGCCCGCGCGGCACCGCCCAGCCGAAGAGCACCGCCGCCGGCACCCCGGCCAGCCCATTGGAGCCGCCGGTCAGCTCCGGCAGGTTCACGGCAAGCAGATGCAGCACCTGCGCGATCCCCAGCGTCGCAAGGGCGAAGTAATGCGATTCCAGCCGCAGCACCGCCAGCCCGACCGGCAACGCCAGCAGAAACGGAACCAGCATCGACAGCGGAAAGGTCGCCTCGAAGCCGAGCCCATGGCGGCTGCCGAGGATGCCCGTCACATAGGCGCCGACGCCGAAGAAGGCGCCCTGCGCCAGCGACAGCGCGCCACCGAGGCCGAAGACGATCTGGAAGCCGAAGGCCGCCAGCGCATAGACCCCGGCGACGGTCAGGACGCGCAGGCCGTAGGGCGAGGCGAAGGCGAGCGCATAGACCAGCAGGGCGAGGGCGCCGGCGGTGAGAATGACGGCCGACCGACGCTCAGCCACGGCGGCGCACCGCTTCGCCGAACAGCCCTTGCGGCCGCAGGACCAGGATCGCCAGCAGCGTCAGGTACAAGGCCCCCAGCGCCACCGGATAGGACAGCACCGACGACACCCCCACCTCGAACAGCGCGATCAACAGCGCCCCCACTACCGCGCCCGGCACGGAGCCCCAGCCGCCCACCGTCACCGCGATGTAGGCCTTCAGGATCAGGTCCCCGCCCGATGTCGGCGTGACGAAATAGCGGTTGGCCAGCAGCAGCCCCGCCGCCCCGGCACAGGCGGCGCCGATGGCGAAGGTCACCAGGATCATGGCGGTGACCGGCACGCCGCAGGCGCGCGCCATCTCCGGATCCTGCGCCGTCGCGCGCAGCCGGCGGCCAAGCTGGGTGCGGGCGAAAACCCATTGCTGCGCGCCGATCAGCAGGGCCGCCACCGCGACGATGGCGAGCGACTGCTCCGGCACCGCCAGCCCTCCGATATGAAGGGTGTCGTCCCCGAACAGCGGCGGTGCGGCGCGAGGCTCCGGCCCGAAGAGGATGGCCGCACCGTTCTGCAGGATGATGCCGACCGCGATGGTGCTGATGAAGACCGAAACCGGCGGCCGGCGCCGCAGCGGCAGATAGGCCGCCAGCGCCATCAGCAACCCCAGCGCGGCCATCAGCACCAGCACCACCGGCAGCAGGACGATGCCCGGCAACGGGATCAGCGGCGCCAGCGCCACCGCCAACAGCCCGCCGGCCATCACGAGGTCGCCCTGGGCGAAGTTCACCGCCGAGGTGGCGTTCAGCACCAGCACGAAGCCCAACGCCACCAGGGCATAGGCCGCCCCCAGCGCCACCCCGTTGACCAGCAGTTGAAACGCCGCCATCCGCTCACTTCGCCGCGAGTGTCGGGTCGGCGTACCGCTTCACCAGCGTCGGCACGCGGCTGGTCCCGTCATAGCAGACGATGACGGCGGAATGCGCCATGTTGCCCTTGCCGTCGGACTTGTAGGTCATGGCGAGACCCTTGAACGTCTCCGACGACAGTGCTTTCCGGATGGCGTCCGGCGTCCGGGCGCCGGCCTTCACCGCCTCCAGCACCATCGTCATGCCGTCATACTGGCCGAGCGCGAAGGCGTCCGGGTCCTTGCCGAAGGCGGTGCGGTAGGCATCGGTGAAGGCCTTGACCTCCGGCGTGTCGCCTGAAATCGGCGAGGCCGCAGTCTCGGCGCAGACGCCCTTCAACTCCGCCGGTTCCAACAGGGCAGCGGTGCTCGGCTGATGCATGGCGGAGCCGGCGACGATTGGCAGGGTCACGCCGCTCGACGCCGCCTGCCGCAGCAGCAGCGCGGTCGGGCCGGAATGCAGGTGCAGCACCAGCACGTCCGGCTTGGCGGCCAGCGCCTTGGTCAGCACCGGCAGCAGGTCCTTGGCCGCCGGGTCCACCCCCTCCTCGAACACCGGGGTCACGCCCAGCGCCTTGAAGGCGGCGTCGAGATGGGCCTTGCCGCTCTGCCCATAGGCGGTGGTCTGATAGATGATCGCCGGCTGCCGCTTGCCCAACTCCTCCACCACATAGCGGGCGTGGGCGGACTTGGTCACGGCGTCGCCAGGGAAGAAGCGGAAGACCCAGGGGTTGCCCTGCTCGGTGATCGACGCGGTGCCCGACACGGTGACCAGCGGCAGCTTCAACTCCTGCGCCAGCGGCAGCATCGCCAGCATCTGAGTGCCGAGCATGCTGGCGGCGACCGCCCCGACCGTGCCGCTGCCGGCCGCACGCTCCAGCGCCGTCACCGCCGCCTCGGGCGAGGTGCCGGTGTCGACGACCTCCGACGCAATGGCGACGCCGGCCGGCGTCTGCTTCAGCGCCAGGACGGCACCGTTGCGCTGGCTGGTGCCTTCCAGCGACAGGAAGCCGGTCAGCGGAACCAGCACCGGGAAGGACAGCGTGTCGTCGGCCCGCGCCGCCGGAGACAGGCAGGACGTGGCCGCCAGCAGGCCGATCAGAAGGGGAAGCGCGCGCCGCATGACCGAAAACTCCTCAACTCGCACCGGCAACCGGAGCGACGCGGAGGGGACGGGGCATTTGCGGCTGATCCGTCGGGTTCCGGTCGGCTCCCTTCGCCGGCATGACCCGGATCAGGTTCGATGGGTGTTGTCTCAGCCCCCGCATCCGCCGATCCAGCGAAGGCAGGGGCACCCCAGCCGTGAACAGGCGGCGAGAGTGTCGTCGCCGGCCCCGTCCTGTCAAGAACCCAGCCGGCGGCGCGCCACCACGGTTTCACGATGCAGGATGTAGAGGCCGCTGCCGATGATGACCATGGCGCCAACGATCACCGGCACGGTTGGCAGGTCGCCGAACACCATCCAGCCGAACAGGCTGGCCCAGACCATGCCGGTATATTCAAAGGGCGCCACCACCGCCGGAGGCGCGCGGCGGAAGGCCTGGGTCAGCAGCACCTGCGCCCCGGCGCCGATCGCGCCGACGAGCGCCATCAACCCCAGCGCGAAGCCGGTCGGCGCCGTCCACACCGGCACCGTCAGCGCCCCGCTGACCACTGTCGTCGTCAGCAGCAGATAGAGCACGATGGACGCGCTGGTCTCCGTCCGCGACAGGCCGCGCACGGCGAGCGCCGCCAGCGCATAGAACAGGGCGGCGCACAGCCCGACCAGCACCGGCACCAACGGCGCCCCGGCCGACGGCTGCGCCATCACCACCACGCCGCCGAACCCGACCACCACCGCCGCCCAACGCCGCCAGCCCACCGGCTCCCCCAGCAGCGGAGCGGACAGCGCGGTGATGAACAGCGGCCCGGCGAAGCTCAGCACATAGACATCGGCCAGCGGCAGCTCGCGGAACGCATAGAAGAAGCAGCCCATCGAGATCAGCCCGGCGAAGGCCCGCCAGACATGCCCCCAGGGCCGCTTGGTCCGCATCGCCGCGATCCCACCGCCACGCCACAGCGTGTAGCCGCCCACCAGCAGGAAGGCGACCAGCGAGCGCACGAACATCAGCTGCGGCACCGGGTAATCGGCGGTCAGGAACTTGATGAGCGTGTCCATCGCCGCGAACAGCAGGATCGCCCCCAGGAAGCAGCCGACGGCATAGGGAACCGAATCGGCCTCGGCAGGCAGCAGGTCGGCGGTCTCGGCATCGGTCATGGAATTGGTTCAGAACGGCAATGGCGGATGTTGCCCACATTATGGGCAAATCCGCCCGCGTCCCAATGCCGCAACCGCAGGTCTGGTAGGCGTGGGATCTTGGAAGTGTTGGCTTCGTATGCCCCCTCCCCTCACCTAGTCAACACCATCACCAGCCGCTCCACCGGCGCATCGTTCACCAGATGCGACTCGACGATCTCGTCGATGTCCTCCGCCGTTTCCGGCCGGTACCAGATGCCCTCCGGATAGACCACCATCAGCGGCCCGGCGGAGCAGAAACCGAGGCAGCCCGTCATCGCCATGCCGACATCGGCCAGACCCTTCGCCTGGATTTTCTGGTCGAGCCGCTGCCACAGCGGATGGGCGCCCTTGGCGGCACAGCTGCCGCGCGGATGGCCGGGCGGGCGCTGCTGGGCGCAGCAGAAGACGTGGTGACGAAAGGTCTGCGGAATGTCGAGCGGCATCGGGCATGCTCCATAACCATAAAATTCCTATGGTTTAGAAGCATGCCAGATTGCTGCGCTGCGGCAAGAGTTTTTGTAATCCTTCTAACCCACGGCAGCCCCAGTGATTCCGGCGTGATGAAATGCTTGGTCGGCAGAGCATTGGCGGTTAAGAATCCCCGCCAAGGGGCAATCCAGGAGACGCCGGTGCTGCTGAGCGGGTCGGGGAAGGGTCAGCCGGGCGCCGTGCCGGGCTGGGTCGGATATGCGCTGCTGCCGGTCCTCAACCTCGTCGCGGCCTTCGTGCTGTCGGGGCTGGTGATCCTGGTGATCGGCGAGAATCCGGTCGACGTGCTGTCGCTGCTGCTGTCGGAGGCCCTGGGGTACCCGGAGGCCATCGGCTACACCCTTTACTACACCACCGACTACATCTTCACCGGGCTGGCGGTCGCCATCGCCTTCCATTGCGGGCTGTTCAACATCGGCGGCGAGGGGCAGGCCTATCTGGGCGGGCTGGGCGCCGGGCTGGTGGCGCTGGCGCTGACCGGCTGGCCCTGGCCGGTGGTGGCCTTGCTGGCGGTGCTGGCGTCCGCGCTGTTCGGCGCCGCCTGGGCCTTCATTCCGGCCTGGCTGCAGGCCAAGCGCGGCAGCCACATCGTCATCACGACGATCATGTTCAACTTCATCGCCGCGTCGATCATGACCTGGCTGCTGGTGGACGTGCTGATCCGCCCCGGCAGCCAGTCGCCGGAAACCCGCGAGTTCGATCCCGGCGTCTGGCTGCCGTCGATGGACCGGGCGCTGGGCTGGTTCGGCATCACCATCCCGGCCTCGCCGTTGAACCTGTCCTTCCTGTGGGCGCTGGCCTGCTGCCTGCTGTTCCACATCTTCCTGCGCCGCACCCGCTGGGGCTACGAGCTGCGCACGGTGGGCCGGAACGAGCGGGCGGCGGTCTATGCCGGCATCTCGCCGGCACGGAACATCGTCATCGCCATGCTGATCTCCGGCGCGCTGGCCGGCTTCGTCGGGGTGAACGAGATCCTGGGCGTGCAGCACCGGGTGATCCTGAACTTCACCGGCGGCGTCGGTTT
Organism: Azospirillum oryzae; assembly: GCF_008364795.1. Lineage (GTDB taxonomy): Bacteria > Pseudomonadota > Alphaproteobacteria > Azospirillales > Azospirillaceae > Azospirillum > Azospirillum oryzae. Next base: position 60,133 of record NZ_VTTM01000007.1, read on the forward strand.
CGTCGGCATCGCCGTGGCGCTGATGGGACGCAACCACCCGGTCGGGATCATTCTGGCAGCCCTGCTGTTCGGGGTTCTGGCGCAGGGCGGCGGCCAGCTGTCCTTCGAATACCCCACGATCAACCGCGAGCTGGTGATGGTCATCCAGGGTCTGGTCATTCTGTTCGCCGGTGCGATGGAGAACCTGTTCAAGCCGCAGGTTGAGACGCTGTTCCGCCGCCGCGGCACCGCCGCGGCAGATACGGGAAGGGGCTGAGCGATGGAGGACGCGCTTCTTCTGGCGTTGCAGCTGTTGAGTGCCACCATCCGGGTGGCGACGCCGCTGGTGCTGGCCGCCTTCGCCGGCATGTATTGCGAGCGGTCGGGCGTGGTCGACATCGGGCTGGAGGGCAAGATGCTGGCCGGTGCCTTCTTCTCCGCCGCCGTCGCGTCGACGACGCTGAATCCCTGGCTCGGGCTGCTGGCCGGCATCGCCGCCGGGGTGGCGCTGGCGCTGGTCCACGGCTTCGCCTGCATCACCCACAACGGCAATCAGGTGGTGTCGGGCATGGCGATCAACATCCTGGTCGCCGGACTGGCGCCGACGCTGGCCTATGCCTGGTTCCAGCAGGGCGGCCAGACCCCGCTTCTGCCCAATCAGGCGCGCATTCCCGCGGTGGAACTGCCGGGGGTCGACGCACTGGCCGGCGTGCCGGTGCTGGGGCCGGTGCTGGGGCCGGTCTACCGCGAATTGCTGAACGGCAACAATGTGCTGATCTGGGTGACGCTGGTCCTGGTGATCGCCACCCAGTGGGTGCTCTACCGCTCGCGCTTCGGGCTGCGGCTGCGGGCGGTGGGGGAGAATCCGGCGGCGGTCGACACTGCCGGCCTGTCGGTGGCGAAGCTGCGCTATCAGGCGCTGCTGGTGACAGGCGCGCTGACGGGAATGGCCGGCTCGTATCTCTCCACCGGCCACGGCGCCGGCTTCGTCCGCGACATGACCGCCGGCAAGGGCTATCTGGCGCTGGCGGCACTGATCTTCGGCAAATGGCGACCGGGACCGACGCTGTTCGCCTGCCTGCTGTTCGCCTTCACCGACGCGGTGCAGGTGCGACTGCAGGGGGTGGAGTTGCCGGGCATCGGCGTCATCCCGGTGCAGTTCATCCAGATGCTTCCCTATGTGCTGACCGTCCTGCTGCTGGCCGGCTTCGTCGGCAAGGCCATCGCCCCGAAGGCGAGCGGCATCCCCTATGTGAAGGAACGCTAGCCGATGGCCGACACCGCAGAGCTGCCGCAGTTGATCGAAGCGGCCCGTGCCGCGCGCGAGAACGCTCATGCCCCCTACTCCAAATTCAAGGTCGGCGCCGCCATTCTCGGCGAATCGGGGCGCATCTTCGCCGGCTGCAATGTGGAGAATGCGGCCTACCCGCAGGGCCAATGCGCCGAATCGAGCGCCATCGGCGCCATGGTCACCGCCGGCGACCGCCGCATCCGCGCCATCGTTGTCATGGGCGGCGAAGCGGGGGCGGAGGAGATCTGCACCCCCTGTGGCGGCTGCCGCCAGCGCATCCGCGAATTCGCGACGCCGGACACGCCGATCCACATCTGCGATCCGGCCGGCCTGCGGCGGACCTTTTCGCTGGAGACCCTGTTGCCCGAATCGTTCGGTCCCACCAATTTAGCCTTCTGAGCGGAGTTTCCCGACATGACGGCAGCCCGCGCCGCCGCGGACATCCTTCACCGTGCCTCCGGCCACCGGCCGCGGGTCGGCATCGTGCTGGGTTCCGGCCTGGGCGGCATCGCCGACCGCATCGCCGATGCCGTATCCATCCCCTACGGCGAGATCGCCGGCTTCCCGGTCCCCAGCGTGTCCGGCCATGCCGGGCGGCTGGTCGTTGGGCAACTCGGCGGGGTCGAGGTCGCCTGCATGCAGGGCCGCGTCCATGCCTATGAAGGCAACGGTTTCGACGCGCTGAAGACCGCGGTGCGGGCGCTGAAGCTGGCCGGTTGCGACACGCTGGTGCTGACCGCCGCCGTCGGCTCCCTGCGGCTGGAGGTCGGGCCGGGCCGGCTGATGGCGATCAGCGATCACCTGAACCTGCTGGGTTCCAACCCGCTGACCGGTCCGAACGACGAGGCCTTCGGCGAGCGCTTCCCCAGCATGACCGATGCCTGGGACCCGGACTTGCGCGACCTGCTGAAGGATGTCGCCGCCAGCCAGTCCATCGACTTGGCGGAGGGCGTCTATGCCGCCTATCCCGGACCGTCCTTCGAGACGCCGGCCGAGGTACGGATGATGAAGCTGCTGGGCGCCGACGCGGTCGGCATGTCCACGGTGCCGGAATGCATCGTCGCGCGCCATTGCGGCCTGCGGGTCGTCGGCTGCGCCGTCGTCACCAATCTGGGCGTCGGGCTCGGCGACGGGCCCGTCGACCATCACCAGACCCTGACCGCCGCCTCGGCGGCAGCCGCCGACCTGGAGCGCCTGCTGGTCGGCTTCCTCGAACGCCTGCATGAGAAGGACGGGTCCCGGTCATGAAACTGTCTGCCGACCTGCAAAGCGCGCTGGACGCCAGCGCCAACGCCCCGTCCGACGCCGATCTGGCGCGCCGTGCCGTGGGCATGCTCGATCTCACCAGCCTGAACGGCGACGACAGCGACCGGGTGGTGCAGGATCTCTGCGCCCGCGCGGTCACCCCCGTGGGGCCGGTCGCCGCCGTCTGCGTCTGGGCGCGCTTCGTCCCCACCGCGCGCAAGGCGCTGGACGACACGCCGGTGAAGGTCGCCACCGTGGTGAATTTCCCGACCGGCGAGGCCGATGCCTCCTCGGTTGCGGCGGAGACCCGGCGGGCCATCGCCGACGGCGCCAACGAGATCGACGTCGTGCTGCCCTACAAGGCCTTCATCGACGGCGCCCGCACCCAGCCGATGAATGTGGTGAAGGCCTGCCGCGAGGCTTGCAGCGACAAGGCCCTGATGAAGGTGATCCTGGAGTCGGGCGCCTTTCCCGATGCCGACCTGCTGGCCTGGGCGGCCCGCGACGCCATCGCCGCCGGTGCCGATTTTCTGAAGACCTCCACCGGCAAGACCCAGCCGGCCGCCACCCTGCCGGCGGCGGCGGTGATGCTCGAAAGCATCTATGAATCGGGCAAGCCGGTCGGCTTCAAGGCATCCGGCGGAATCCGCGACGCGGCGGAGGCGGCTCGCTATCTGGCGCTGGCCGACCATATCCTGGGCGATGGCTGGGCGACGCCGCAGACCTTCCGCTTCGGCGCCTCCAGCCTGCTCGACGCGCTGCTGGCCGCCGCCGGCCATGGCGAACGTGAGGGCGAGGGCGAGCGCGAACCGGCACCGGCGGGAGGGTACTGAGGCATGCTTCCGCAGGAGATCGTCCGCGCCAAACGCGACGGCCAGCCGTTGAACGACGCCACCATCCAGGACTTCGTGCGCGGCATCACCGACGGCCGCGTGTCGGAGGCCCAGGCGGCGGCCTTCGCCATGGCCGTCTTCTTCCGCGGCATGAGCCTGGACGAACGGGTGGCGCTGACCTGCGCCATGCGCGATTCCGGCACCGTGATGGAATGGCGCTCGCTGGCCCTGCCCGGCCCGGTGATCGACAAGCATTCCACCGGCGGCGTCGGCGACAAGGTCAGCCTTATCCTGGCGCCGATGCTGGCCGCCTGCGGCGGTTTCGTGCCGATGGTGTCGGGGCGCGGACTCGGCCACACAGGCGGCACGCTCGACAAGTTCGAGAGCATCCCCGGCTATCGCGCCAAGCCCGACAACGACCTGCTGCGCCGGGTGGTGAAGCAGGTGGGCTGTGCCGTCATCGGCGCCACCGACGACATCGCCCCGGCCGACAAGCGGCTCTACGCCATCCGCGACGTGACGGCGACGGTCGAATCGCTCGACCTCATCACCGCCTCGATCCTGTCGAAGAAGCTCGCCGCCGGGCTGGACGCGCTGGTGATGGACGTCAAGTTCGGCAGCGGCGCCTTCATGCAGCGGTTCGAAGACGCCGAGGCGCTTGCCGAGAGCATCGTCACCGTCTCCAAAGGCGCCGGCCTGCCGGCGGTCGCCCTGCTGACCGACATGAACGAGGTGCTTGGCCGCAGCGCCGGCAACGCGCTGGAGATGCGCGAATGCCTCGCCATCCTGCGCGGCGAACCGGCCGAAGCGCGGCTCTACGAGGTGACGGCGGCGCTGGCGGCGGAACTGCTGGCACTTGCCGGTCTGGCGCCGGACGCCGCGGCCGGGCGGGCCATGGCCGACCGCTCCATCACCAGCGGTGCGGCGGCGGAGCGGTTCGCCCGCATGGTGGAGGCGTTGGGCGGGCCGGCCGACCTGTTGGAGCAGCCGGACCGCCATCTGGAAAGCGCGCCCATCGTCCGCCCGGTCTTTGCCGAGCGCAGCGGCTTCGTCGGCGCCATCGACACCCGCGGGGTCGGCATGGCGGTGGTGGCGCTGGGCGGCGGCCGCACCAAGACCACCGACGCCATCGACTTCGCGGTCGGCTTCGACGAGGTGGCCGGGTTGGGCGACGCGGTGGGTCCGACGGAACGTCCGCTGGCGATCCTGCACGCCCGCACGGAAGCCCAGGCCGACGAGGCGGAACGCCGCCTGCGTGCGTCGGTCACGGTGAGCGAGACGGCACCGGTACGTGGGCCGTTGATCGCGAAACGCTTGGGGTGAATGAATATCGCCCTCTCCCGGGACGGGAGAGGGCGATGCAGGGTTCGTTGGACGTTACCGCCGGAACAGGAACTCGCGGCCGACCTTCACGCGGCGTTCGCCGTCATACTCGATGATGTCGGCTGTCGCGTAGGTCTCGGTCCAACGTTCAGGCAGGTAGCTGCCGGTGCCGATCACGTCCACCGGGGCGTTGGCCTCCGCCATCAGCCGGCACTTGGCCGGGCCGAAGCCGCTGCTGGCGACGATCTTCACTGCCGGGAAACCGGCCTCGTCCAGCCGTTCGCGCACATAGTGGATCGCCGCGGCCGAAACACCGGTGCCGATCAGGTAGCGCAGTTGCGTCTCATCACGATAGCCGCGGATCGCATGCGGCGCATGCCGCTCCAGCACGGCATAGGAACCGGGCGGGTCCAGCCCCTCGACGAAACGACCGCCGGGGGTGTCGAGCCGCAGCGACAGCTTGCCCTGGGCGGCCAGTTGCGGGAAGCGGCGGCAGACCTCCAGGCCGTCGGTGATCTCGCGGCCAAAATAATCGACCAGGACGGTCAGCGGCAGGTCGGGGAAGGTCTCGTGGAACATCTCCGCCGCGCGCACGGTCGAACCGGCATAGCCGATCAGGGCGTGCGGCATGGTGCCCATGCCCCGGTCCTGCCCGAAATAGGAGGCGGTGGCGTCGGTGGCGTTTCCGACGAAGCCCTTGGCGCCGACCTTGCGCTTGGCCCGGTCGGATCCGACGGAGGCGGCATAGGCCATCATCTCCGCCATCTCCGTCCCGGCGCAATGGCGGGCGTCCATGGCCAGGAAGGCGACCTTCGGCAGGTCGGCGCACATGGTGAAGGCGTTGTAGGCCGCGACGCTGGCCGGTCCCAGCTTCTGCAGCAGGATCGTCTCGCAATCGACCAGATGATAGAAGGAGCCGGTGATGTACATGATCGGCTCGCCGGCACCGACCCATTTGCCCTCGGGGTAGTTCAACTCGATCCGGAAGCTGGTGTTGCGTTCCCGCGCCACCGACTCCAGCCATTCCACCGCAAGGCGCGGAGCGCAGACCACCGGGCGCCGCATGAAGATGGCGTAGGTGACGGTCTTGTCGCCGAACTTGCCCACCGCCTCCTTGGTGCGGCGGAAATAGGTGTCCGTCCAGTCGGGAACCGCGGCGGAGGACGGATGAAGGGCAGTCGGCCCGCTCCCGGTTGTCTGGATGCCGGCCGGCCGGATGCCTGCTGCCCGGCTGCCAACCGATCGGTTATCGCTGTCGCTCATACCCATCACCCTCGCCTTCCGCCCCTGTCTACGCCTGTCCGCGCCTGTGTGTGCGCATGGCTTTGCGGTACATCGTTATGGATGGTCCGGCCGCCGGGCAGGGCCAGCCGGCCGGTTGTGTTGGAATCCCAGCATTATACGCCCCGGCCGGGCGGGGGAAGAGGCTTCCCACCCTGTCAACCCGCGGCGGATGGCAGCGTTGCATTTTTCGACGGGAATGATGTGCCGGTCTGCTGGAAAAACATCGAATGCTCGGAAAGGAAGTCCGGCTATGGGGCATGTCGATCCTCCTCCATCCCTCAACAATCAAAGGAAAAACCAGATAAAATACCTTTATTTGACCTACCACTTCCGCGCTTTTAGAGTTTTCGGACCGGTTCGGCGGCAACAACTCAGCAGGGCGGAATGACCAAGGCATCAGTCTCTGCCGAAGCCGGCCAAGGCAACCTGCCCGCCTTCGATGGAACCGGAAACCGGATCGTCCTGGCATTGCTGGGGCTGATGCTGGCCTTCGCCGGCGCCGGGATCGGCAGTGCGCTGCTTCTGCGCCCGGCCCCCGCCCAGGGCGCCTATTCCTCTGCCCGCATCATGGCGGCGCCGGCCGTCTATGCCGCTCTGCCCACCCTGACCGTCACGCTCAACGACGGCCGCCGGCTGCAGGAACTGCGGCTGCGCGCCGTTCTGGAATTCGACCCGTCGACCCCGCTGGAAACAGTCACGCCGCATCTGCCGCGCATCGCCGACGCCATCGAACGGCGCCTGCTGGAGGTCGACCCCGCCGAACTGCGGGGGGCGGAGGGGCAGGTCTATGTCAAGGACGCAGTGCGCTACGTCGCCAACAAGACCATGCGTCCGCTGAAGCTTCGGCAAGTGCTGATCCAGGACATGCTGCTGCGCTGAGGGCGCGCTTCCCAACGCCTGCCCCGACCCCATATCCTGCCCGACGACATTCGTTCGTGGGTTAAAGGTCCAGTTGCGGAAGGAGACGGCCGTGGCCGAGTTCGATTTCGACCTCTTCACCATCGGGGCGGGGTCCGGGGGCGTCGCCGCCAGCCGGCGCGCGGCGTCCTACGGCGCCAGGGTGGCGATCTGCGAGGGAAGCCGCGTCGGCGGCACCTGCGTGATTCGCGGCTGCGTGCCGAAGAAGCTGCTGGTCTACGCCGCCCAGTTCCGCGACGGTTTCGAGGATTCCTCCGGCTATGGCTGGAACTCGCACACGCCGACCTTCGACTGGGAAACGCTGATCGCGCGCAAGGACCGCGAGATCGACCGGCTGAACGGCATCTACATCAACATGCTGAAGAACTCCGGCGTCACCCTCTATGAGGGGTTCGGCCGGATCATCGACCGCCACACGGTGGAAGTCGACGGCAAGCGCTACACCGCCCGCAACATCCTGGTCGCCACCGGCGGCTGGCCGACGCTGCCGCAGGTCGAGGGGATGGAGCATGCCGCGACCTCCAACGAGGCGCTGCATCTGGAAACGCTGCCCCATTCCGTGCTGATCATCGGCGGCGGCTACATCGCCGTGGAGTTCGCCAGCATCTTCCGCGGTCTGGGCGCCGAAGTCACGCTGATGATCCGCGGCGACGACCTGCTGAACGGCTTCGACGACGACATCCGCGTCGCCTTGGCGCAGGAGATGCGCAAGCGCGGCATCAACATCATCTCGCGCTGCAAGCCGGCGAAGCTGGAAAAGGGGCCCGGCGGCTATACCCTGACCGACCATATGGGACGCGAGCATTCCGCCGGACTGGTGATGGCCGCCACCGGCCGCCGGCCGAACACCAAGAATCTGGGGCTGGAAGAGGTCGGCATCACGCTGAACGAGGCCGGCGCGATCCCGGTCGACGAATGGTCGCGGACCTCCGTCGACAACATCTATGCCATTGGCGACGTCACCGACCGCATGGCGCTGACCCCCATCGCCATTGCCGAGGGCCGGGCGCTGGCCGAAACGCTGTACAACGACAACCCGATGCACATTGGCTACGACAATGTGCCGACCGCGGTGTTCTCGCTGCCGCCGCTGGGCACCGTCGGCCTGACCGAGATGCAGGCGCGCGCCAAATACCCGCAGGTCGACATCTACAAGGCCGGCTTCCGGCCGATGAAACACACCCTGTCCGGCCGTGACGAGCGGGTGCTGATGAAACTGGTGGTGGACGGCGAAAGCCAGCGGGTGCTGGGTTGCCACATGATGGGCATGGACGCGCCGGAGATGATGCAGCCGATGGCCATCGCCATGAATTGCGGTGCCACCAAGCGCGACTTCGACCGCACCATCGCGCTGCACCCCTCCACCGCAGAAGAATTCGTGTTGATGCGCGAGAAGGCGGAGCCGGAAAAGAAAATCTGAACGGTCAATCGTACCAATACGCAGTGGCGGGCTATCAGCGACGGGCCATGATCGGAGTTCTCCGCTCATGGCCCCATTATATTCCGGTGCAAGGACCGGAAATCCCTGGACCTACCCCGATTGTAGTACCTACCATGGTGGTACGAACAATTTTCCCAGGGAATGACTGTGAACATGCGCGGAATTTTTGCAGCGGCTGCCTGCGTTGCGGCATTCGCCTCGATCGGTACTGCCCACGCTCAGACCAAGATCGGCGTGTGGGACGTCAAGATCGATAAGGACTGCGCCATCAGCCAGGAATGGAAGACCGATTCGAAGGACACCGCCGCCATCGCTCTGGCCTATACGAACAAAGGCCAAGCCATGGTGCTGATCTTCAGCGATTCCGGCTGGAAGCTGAAAGAGAAGGAAGACCTCACCATCTCCCTGTCGGTCGATAAGAAGTGGAGCGACAAGGTCCCGGGTGCCGCCATCGACAAGACGATGGCCGTCGTCGGCATTCCGGCCACCTCGAAGGCGATCGATGCCCTGATGAACGGCCGCGAACTCTATATGGAGATCGACGGCAAGAGCGACGATTACGCCTACACCTATTACCTGGACGACACCCGCAAGGCGATTTCCGCCCTGGAAGCCTGTCGCGCCCAGGCTCAGTAACCAGCGGCGACGGCAGCGGGGGCCCCATCACCGCGGACGCCCCGCTGTCCCGGTCGGACCTGCACGGAAGGCAATATTTCCAGCCAGCGTCAGGACCCGTCCGTCATAACTCTCCGAAACAGGTATTTCTCCTGGAACGCTTCTAAAGATCCTCGGTTGAGGGCAGGGAGCGATCCGGTCCGGACCCGGTCGCACCGATCCGCGGCCCCTGCAAAGCGGGCCATCTGACGCAGGAGGAATCCCTCGCATGTTCATGCACAACAAAAAGCTCATGTACACGGTCCGCGTGTCTGAGCCGAACCCGGTGCTCGCCAGCCTGATGCTGGAGCAGTTCGGCGGCCCGCAGGGCGAACTGGCAGCGGCCATGCGCTATTTCACCCAGGGTCTGGCCGATGAGGATCCGGGCCGCAAGGACATGCTGATCGACATCGCGACCGAGGAGTTGAGCCACCTCGAAATCATCGGTTCCATCGTCGCCATGCTGACCAAGGGTGCCAAGGGCAAGCTGGCCGAAGGTGCGGAGGCGACCACCGACCTCTATGCCAACATCACCCAGGGCAACGGCAGCCACACCCTGTCGCTGCTGTATGGCGGCGGGCCGGCCCTGGTGAATTCGGCCGGGCAGCTGTGGACCGGCGGCTATATCGACAGCATCGGCGAGCCGACGGCCGATCTGCGCTCCAACGTCGCGGCGGAAGCGCGCGCCAAGATCATCTATGAGCGGCTGATCAACGTCACCGACGACCCGGGCGTGAAGGACGCGTTGGGCTTCCTGATGACCCGCGAGATCGCCCACCAGAAGAGCTTCGAAAAGGCGCTCTACGCCATCGACAACAACTTCCCGCCGGGCAAGCTGCCGGGCAAGCCGGAATACACCGACAAGTATTACAACACGAGCCAGGGCGAAGGCGACATGCGCGGCCCCTGGAACCAGGGCGCCCAGTGGGACTTCGTCGACGTCAAGATGGGCGACGCCCCGGTCAACGGCGGCGACGGCAACCCGACGGTCAAGCTCGCCGCGTCGGAACTGGCGGCGGTCAACGCCGTGGCCGCCCGCACCATGTCGAAGCCGGACTCCGACCCGACCACCGGCGCCGACCTGGGCGCCGGGCCGGGCGCCGGCAAGACCAAGACGACCGCCGGCGAACGCTAAGCTCCTCCGGCATCCCCGTCGCCGTCCCCGTCATTGTGCGGGGACGGCGGCCTCTTCCTCGCGGCGGTGCAGGCCCATCAGCCAGACCAGCAGGCACAGCGCCGGCACAGCGCCCGCCATCGACAGCAGGAAGAAGCTGACCCAGTCCATCCGCTCCGCCAGCCAGCCGGACGAGGCGCCGAACAGGTCGCCGCCCAGCTTGTACAGGCTGGACAGCAGCGCATATTGCGTCGCGGTGTAGGCGACGTTGCACAGGCTGGACAGATAGGCGACGAAGGCCGCGGTCGCGATGCCGGCGCAGACATTCTCCACCGCCACCGTCATCGCCAGGGTCGACACGTCGTTGCCATTCCAGGCCAGCACGACATAGCCCAGGTTCGACACCATCTGCAGGATGCCGCCGATCATCAGGCCGCGCAGAACCCCGACCTTGCCCACCAGCAACCCTCCCAGCAGCCCGCCGGCGATGGTCGCCCACAGCCCGAACAGCTTGCTGACGTTGGCGATCTCCACCTTGGTGAATCCCAGGCTGATGTAGAAGGTCGAGGACATCTGGCCGGCCAGCACCTCCCCCAGCTTGTAGCTGGCGATGAAGGCGAGGATCACCACCCAGCCGCGCCGCTCCATGAACTGGGCGAAGGGCGCCACCACCGCCCCGTAAATCCAGGCGAGCACGACGGCGCTGCGGCCCGACAGGTGCGGCCGGTGACCCAGCCACTCCGCGATCAGCTTTTCGCGGGCGCTGGGCGGCGGCTCCTTCGGCTCGCGGCACAGCAGGATGGTGGCCATGCCGACCAGAACCAGCGCCGCCATCACTTCGTAGGCCGTGCGCCAGCCGTGGTACTGCGCGATGTAGAGCGCGCCCGCCCCCGCCGCCATCATGCCGAAGCGATAGCCCAGCACCAGCACTGCGGCACCGGCGGCCTGCTGATGCTCCTCCAGCACCTCGACGCGATAGGCATCGACCACGATGTCCTGGCTGGCCGAGCAGAAGGCGACCAGCACGGCGCACATCGCCGTCCACCACAAATCCTGCCCGGGATCGGTGGTGCCCAGCCCCAGCAGCGCCGCGATCAGCGCCGCCTGCGCCGTCAGCGCCCAGCCGCGCCGCCGCCCGAACAGCCGCGTCATCACCGGCAGCCGCAGCCGGTCGATCAGCGGCGCCCACAGGAACTTCAGCGCATAGGGCATGGTGACCAGCGCGAACAGCCCGATGTTGGTGCGGCTGACCCCCTGTTCGGTCAGCCAGACATTCAGCGTGGCGCCGGTCAGCGCGAGCGGCAGCCCTTCGGAGAAGCCCAGGAACAGGATCGCCAGCACGCGCGGGTCGCGGTAGACCCCCAGGGCCTGCGCCCAGGAGGATAGGCGCTTTGCCCGCCAGGATGTCGCTTTCACCGGGGAGGCTCCTCTCGGGCGTGGTCGGTTTCCCCCCGATGTATACTGGCCGCGGGCGCAGGCCGCCAGCGGCCCTTATATATCGGGGGTCGGGGCGAATGCGGGGCGAAGTTCCTTTCATCTGAAATCACCCACGGTGGCAGGCGACCTGTCCCATTGGCACAGCATTGCCGGCAGGCGGGCCTAAACTGTGGAAAAGTTACCGCGAGTCGCGCTATAGAGTACCCCCCACGGGTTTCGCCGCCGGTCGTTCGCCGCCCGCCCGGCCCCCGTTCCGCAATCGTCAAGGAAGAGCAGGCGCGTCATGGTCGAGCGTTGGACACCCGCCAGTTGGAAGACGAAACCGGCGAAGCAGTTGCCGACTTATCCCGACCAGTCCAAGGTCGAGGCGGTCGAACAGCGTCTGTCCTCCTATCCGCCGCTCGTCTTCGCCGGCGAGGCCCGCCGGCTGAAGGCCAAGCTGGCCGAGGCCGCCGCCGGCCAGGCCTTCCTGCTGCAGGGCGGCGACTGCGCCGAGAGCTTCGCCGAGTTCCACCCCAACAACATCCGCGACACCTTCCGCGTCCTGCTGCAGATGGCCGTGGTGCTGACCTTCGGCGCCTCGATTCCGGTCATCAAGGTCGGCCGCATGGCCGGCCAGTTCGCCAAGCCGCGTTCGGCCGACATGGAGACGATCGACGGGGTCGAGCTGCCGTCCTACCGCGGCGACATCATCAACGGCTTCGATTTCACCAGCGATGCCCGCGTTCCCGATCCGGAACGCATGATGCAGGCCTACACCCAGGCCGCCGCGACGCTGAACCTGCTGCGCGCCTTCGCCCAGGGCGGTTACGCCGACCTGCATAAGGTCCATCAGTGGACGCTGAGCTTCGTCGAGAAGTCGCCGGCCGGCGAGCATTTCCAGGAGCTGGCCAACCGCCTGGACGAGACGCTGGCCTTCATGGCCGCCTGCGGCATCACCGCGGAGACCACGCCGCAGCTGCGCGAGACCGACTTCTTCACCAGCCACGAGGCGCTGCTGCTGCCGTTCGAGCAGGCGCTGACCCGCGTCGACAGCACCACCGGCGACTGGTACGACGTGTCGGCCCACATGCTGTGGATCGGCGACCGCACCCGCCAGCCCGACGGCGCCCATGTCGAGTTCCTGCGCGGGGTGAAGAACCCGATCGGCCTGAAGTGCGGCCCGACCACCGACCCGGACGAGCTGATCCGCCTGATCGACATCCTGAACCCGACCAACGAGGCCGGGCGCCTGACGCTGATCGTGCGCATGGGTTCCGACAAGGTGGCGGAGAAGTTCCCGCCGTTGCTGCGCAAGGTCCAGCGCGAAGGCCGCACCGTTGTGTGGTCCTGCGACCCGATGCACGGCAACACGATCAAGTCGACCACCGGCTACAAGACCCGTCCGGTCGAGCGGGTGCTGGCCGAGGCGCGCGGCTTCTTCGAGGTGCATCAGGCCGAAGGCACCCATGCCGGCGGCGTGCACTTCGAGCTGACCGGCCAGGACGTGACGGAGTGCACGGGCGGCGCCCAGGCGATCACCGACCACAATCTGGCCCTGCGCTACCACACCGCCTGCGATCCGCGTCTGAACGCCAGCCAGTCGCTGGAACTGGCCTTCCTGCTGTCGGAAAAGCTGAAGGAAGGCCGCCAAACCCGCGAGGCCCAGCGCCGCGCCGCGATGGCTGCCGAATAACCAGCTGCGGAAGCAAATCGGGGGGCGCTTTGGCGCCCCCCTTTTTCATGCCCCGATTACCGTTCGATTTCCTTGTTCCAGCGCTGGTTCCAGTCCGGGCGCTTCTCGTTGATGACGTCCCAGTCCACCGTGACGGCGTTCTTCATGTAACCCTGGAACTTGTTCATCTCGTCGGCGACGTCGGCCGGCGCCGTGACCTTGGTGTTGGACGGGATCTGCGCGCCATACTGCAGGGCGGCGAGTTGCGCTTCCGGACCCAGCAGATAGGCGGCGAGCTTCTGCGCGGCCTCGTTGTCCGGGTTCTTGGCGACGACGCATTCGCCGACCATCAGCACGACCGAGCCTTCCTTGGGCTGGGCGTATTCCACCGGGATGCCCTTGGCCTTCAGGCTGCCGACGCCGGTCGGGGTCAGCGGGAAGATGGCCGCCTCGTTGGTCTGGACCATCTCGGCGATCTTGGCGGAGCTGGGGATGTATTCCAGCACGTTCGGGCCGATGGTCTTGCGCCAGGTGGTGAAGCCCGGATCGACGTTGGCCTCGGTGCCGCCCTTGATGCGGTTGTACATCAGGAAGGCGTGCAGGCCGAAGGAGCTGCTGGCGGCCGACTGGACGACGACCTTGCCCTTGTACTTGGGGTCGGCCAGATCCATCCAGCTGGTCGGCGGCGCCCAGCCCTTCTCGTCGAACATCGCCTTGTTATAGGCCAGCCCGGTCATGCCCATGTTCACGCCGACCGCCATGTCGCCCTTCATGCGCGACGACGGATAGACGTCGTTCAGCACCGGCGAGCTGTCCATCTTCTGGCACAGGCCCATGCCGATGGCGCGGTACATCAGCCCGTCGTCCAGGAAGACGACGTGCATCTGCGGATTGTCCTTCTGCGCCTGCAGCTTGGCCAGGATGTCGGACGAGGTGCCGGGGACCACCACCACCTTGATGCCGGTCGCCTTCTCGAAGGCGGGGAAGACATGCTCGGTGTAGGTCTTCTCCATCGTGCCGCCGTTCATGCCGATATAGACCGTCTTGGTCTGGGCGGCGGCGGGGGTGGAGAGCGCGGCGGCCGCCGTGATGGCAACCGTGGCGAGACCGGTGAGCGACAGGTTACGCAAGCTGGGCATGCATGTCCTCCATTGGGCCAAAGTGGGTGAAGTCTTTAAGCGGTTGGTGCAAAGCGGTCGATGCGGAAAGCCTCCAGCGGCATCGGCGTCTCGCCGCTGGTGACCAGTTCGGCCAGCGTCTGGCCGACGCCGGGGCCGATCTGGAAGCCGGCGCCGGAGAAGCCGAAGGCGTGGAACAGGCCGGGGGTGGTGCGGCTGGGGCCGATGACCGGGTTGCGGTCGGGCGTGTAGCCCTCCACCCCGGTCCAGCAGCGGATGACGTGGGCATGGCGCAGTTGCGGGAACAGCTCCGCCGCGTCGCGCATCAGGGTCAGCACGGCGTCGCGCTGCGGACGGGCGCGGTCGGCGTCCAGCGCGAAGCCGCGCCCGCCACCGACCACCATGTTGCCGCGCGGCACCTGCCGGCCATAGACGCCGCCGCCCTCCACCCCGATGTTGACGTCGAGGAAGCGGGGCAGCGGCTCCGTCACCGCCATGTTGGGGTGGAGCGATTCCAGCGGCACCGGTTCGCCGAACGCCTCCGCCACCCGCCATGACCAGGCCCCGGCGGTGTTCAGCAGGTGGCGGGCGCGGACTTCCAACGCGTCGCCGCTCAGCAGGACGAAGCGGTCGCCGTCCTTCTCGACCCGGTCGACCGGCGTCTGCTCGCGCACCACTGCGCCCAACTTGGCCGCTGCGCGGGCGAAGGCGGGGGAGACGAGGCGCGGGTTGGCGTGGCCGTCCTCTGGGCAGAGCGACCCGCCGAGCGCACGGTCGCCAAGCGCCGGCCAGCGCCGGCGGAACTCCTCGCCTGTGATGATCTCCAGCCCGAGGCCGAAACCCTGGCTGCGCTCGCGGTAGGCGATCAGCGACTCCAGATCGGCTTCGCTGCGCGCCAACTTCAGATGGCCGGAGCGGATGTACTCGGCGTCGGTGCCAAGCAGTTCCGGAAGCCGGCCCCAGATGGCGTGGGCGCGCTGGGACAGCGGCAGTTGTTCCAGCGGGCGGCCCTGCCGGCGCACGCCGCCGAAATTGACGCCGCTCGCCTTGGCGCCGCACCAGTCGCGCTCCAGCAGGGTGACCGACAGGCCGGCCTGCCGCAGGAACAGCGCCGCCGACCCGCCGACGATCCCGCCGCCGACGATGGCGACATCGCACTCGATCCGTTCCCGCATCACGCGACCTCCCGCCGCTGGGCGCCCGCGGAAACCGGCAGCGGCTTGATCGGGGGCTGTGCCCGCAGGCGCCCCACCCCGTCAGGACCGGTGCCGAGCGTGCGGGACAGCAGTTCCGCCGTGGTGGCGCCGCACATGCGGCCCTGGCAGCGGCCCATGCCGGCGCGGGTCAACGCCTTGGCGCGGTTCATCTCGCGGGCCTGTCCGCTGCGGGCGACCTCGCGCACCGCACCGGCGGTGATGCCTTCGCAGCGGCAGATCATCGTGTCGTCGGCGATGGCGTCGGCCCAGTCCGCCGGGAAGGGGAAGGCCGCCGACAGGCTGCGGCGGAAGGCGGCGATGCGGGCGAGCCGGCCGTCCAACTCCTTCACCCGTGCAGCCTCGACCGGCCGGCCGAGATCCTCCAGCAGGGCCAGCGCCGCGCGTTCCCCCGCCAGTTCCGCCGCATCGGCACCGGCGATGCCGCTGCCGTCGCCGGCCAGATAGACGCCGGGAACCGAGCTGCGCCCTGCCCCGTCACGCTCCGGCAGCCACGCCCGGTCGGCCTCGTCGAAGCGGAAGCGGCAGCCGGCGAGGTCGGCAAGCTGGGTCTCCGACCGCAGGCCAAGCCCGAAAGCGACGGCATCGCAGTCCGTGCGCCGTTCCTGACCGCGCGCATCACGCCAGACCAGCGCATCGACCCGCTCCGTCCCCTCGGCGCGCACCGGGCGCACGCCGTTGTGGATGGGCACGCCATGGGCGCGCAGCCAGCCGACGTACAGCAGCCCCTTCGCCAGCGTCGCCGGATCGCGCAGCATGCCGGCGGTGGCGCGGGCCTGGACGGCGAAGGGCGTTGTGTCGAACACCCCAGTCACCTCGACCCCGGCCTTCAGATACTGGTAGGCGACCAGATAGAGCAGCGGCCCGGTGCCGAGGAAAGCGACCCGCCGGCCGATGGCGCAGCCCTGGAACTTCAGCGCCACCTGCGACCCGCCGAGCGTGAAGACGCCGGGCAGCGTCCAGCCGGGGAAGGGCAGCACGCGGTCGGTGGCCCCCGTCGCCAGGATCAGATGGCTGAAGGGCAAGGCCTCGCTCGCCCCGTCGCACAGCAGGTCGAGCGCGCCCGCCTCGCAGTTCCACACCAGTGTGCGTGGGCGGTAATCCACCCGGTCGCGGATAGCCGCCATGGCGCGGTGGACCGCGTCGGCCTTGCCCGCTTCGAAGCCGTACAGCGCGTTCTTGGGCCGGGTAAAGCCGCCGTCCGGAGGCTGGCGGTAAATCTGGCCACCCCAGCGCGCCGCCTCGTCCACCACCACCGGGCGCAGACCGGCGGCGACCAACTGTTCCGCCGCGCGGATGCCGGCCGGGCCGGCGCCGACGATGACGGGGGCCAAACCAGCCGAAGGGAGATGTTCGCTCACGACGTCCACTCCCCGCCGCTCAGCAGGCGCATGCCATCGGCGATGAAGGTGCCGCAGGCGCGCAGGCGCTCGCCCTCCTCCGTCCGCACCCAGCAATCCTGGCAGGCGCCCATCATGCAGAATCCGGCGCGCGGGCTGTCGGCGAACTCCGTCCGGCGCAGCCGCTCGGCATTGGTGAGCATTGCGGTCATGACGGTGTCGCCCTCCAGCGCCTCCACCGGGCGCCCGTCGAGGGTAAAGCGGACCACGCGCCGGCCCTGTTCGGCCACACGCTGCAGCAAAGCCATGATGACTGGTCTCCGAAGAGAAAGGACGGCCGGAACGGATGCTCAGTGCTGGCCGACCAGGATGCGGTCCAACCCATAGACGCGGTCGAGCAGAAGAACGGCGACCGCGGTGATGCCGATGATGAGAGCCGACACCGCCGCCATCATCGGGTCGATGGATTCGGTGGCGTACATGTACATCCGCACCGGCAGCGTCACCGTGGACGGCGAGGTGATGAAGATGGACATGGTCAGCTCGTCGAAGCTGTTGATGAAGGCGATCAGCCAGCCGCCGGTGACACCGGGCAGGATCATCGGCAGGGTGACGCGGCGGAACACGGTGGCCTCGCTGGCTCCCAGCGAGAAGGCCGCCTGCTCCACGCTGCGGTCGAAGCCGGAAATCGCCGCGATCAGCAGGCGCATGACATAGGGCGTGACGATCACGATGTGCGCCGCCACCAGCCAGCCGAAGCTGCCCGTCGCGCCGACGATGGCGAACAGCCGCAGCATGGCGACGCCCAGCACCAGATGGGGGATGATCAGCGGCGACAGGAACAGTGCATTCAGGAAACCGCGGCCGGGAAACTCCCAGCGCGTGATGGCGAGGGACGCCGGCACCGCCAGCACCACCGCCAGCGTCGCCGACAGCACGGCGAGCCACAGGCTGTTCCAGAAGGACTGGACGAAGTCCGGATGGTGGAACACCGCATCGAACCAGCGCAGCGAGAAGCCGTTGGTCGGCAGCGACAGCGTGTTCTCGGGCGTGAAGGCGACGAGGCAGACGATGGCCAGCGGCGCCAGCATGAAGATGACGACTGCCGTATGGAAGATCAGGGCGACGGGTCCGTTGCGGGTCATGGCATCCTCACCCCAGCCGGCGGCGGTAATGGCCTTCCACCAGACGGTGGTAGGTCAGCATGACGATCAGGTTGGCGATCAGCAGAAGGGCGGCGACCGCGGCACCCATCGGCCAGTTCAGGTCGCTGAGATACTGGTCGTAGACCACCGTCGCGACCATCTTCAGCCGCCGCCCGCCGAGCAGGCCGGGGATGGCGAAGGCGCTGGCGCTGAGGCCGAAGACGATCAGGCTTCCCGACAGGATGCCGGGGAGGATCTGCGGCGCCACCACCCGGACGATGGCCGTGCCGCGCGAGGCGCCGAAGGACAGCGCCGCCTGCTCCACCGCCGGATCCAGCTTCTGCAGCGAGGTCCAGACCGGGATGACCATGAAGGGCAGCATGACGTGGACCAGCGCCACGATCACCGTGCCTTCGGTGTAGAGCAGCCGCATGCGGCCGATGCCGAACGCCATCAGCGCGGCGTTCACCGGCCCTTCCGGCCCCAGCAGCATGCTCCAGCCGAAGGCGCGCACGACCACCGAGACCAGCAGCGGCGCCAGGATCACCAGCAGGAAGATCGACCGCCAGGGGTTGCTCATCCGGCTGAGGATGTAGGCCTCGGGCACGCCGATCACCACGCAGATGGCGGTCGCCAGCGCCGAAATCCGGAAGGTGCGCAGGAAGATTTCCAGGTAATACTCGTCGGTCAGGACCGACAGGTAATGTTCCAGCGTGAAGCCGCTGGTGCGCCCGGTCGCATAGTCAAACTGGTTGAAGGACAAGAGCGCCGTCAGGAACAGCGGGATCAGCACCAGCGCGGCGAACAGCAATGCCGCCGGTGCCGACAGGAACAGCGGCGCGGTGGGGAAACGGCGCTCATGCGTCTCCTCGTCCGGCGAGGCCGGGGCGGTGTCGGGAACGGTGGCGCTCATCCCGTCACCTCGAGCGCCACATCCGGCGCCTCCGCCATGGCGCCGCGATGGACACGCACGACCGACGGCGACCATTCCAGCCCGACCGTCGCGCCCGGCTCCGCCGGGGTGGAACCGTCGTTCGCCGTCACCACCATCAGCGTGCCGAGCGGCCCGTCGATGTGATAGAGCCACTGGCTGCCCAGGAAGAAGCGGTCGGCGACGCGACCGGTCAGCAGCCCGTCCGCCGGGACGGTCAGGTGCAGCTTCTCCGGCCGGATGCACAGCGTCACCGTCTCGCCCACCGACAGGCCGGCGGCTTCGACCGGCACGGCGATGCCGGCCAAAGACACCGTGGCGCCGGCGCCAGTCGCGGTGACGACCTTGCCCGGCAGCAGGTTGGTCTTGCCGACGAAGCGGGAGATGAACTCCGTCTCCGGATGCTCATAGATGCGATAGGGCTGGTCGATCTGGGTGATGCGCCCGGCCTCCATCACCACGACGCGGTCGCTGATCGAGAAGGCTTCCGCCTGATCGTGGGTGACCATGACGGTGGTGGTGCCGACCTTGCGCTGAATCTCGCGCAGTTCGAACTGCATCGCCTCGCGCAGCTTGGCGTCCAGGTTCGACAGCGGCTCGTCCAGCAAAAGCACCGGCGGGCGGATTACCAGGGCTCTCGCCAGGGCCACGCGCTGGCGCTGGCCGCCCGACAGCTCGCGCGGGTAGCGCTTGGCATAGGGGGAGAGGTGGACCAGCGACAGCGCCTCTTCGACGCGGGGCTTGCGCTCGCCCTTGGGCACGCGCTGCATCTCCAGCCCGAAGCTGACATTGTCGAACACGGTCATGTGCGGGAACAGCGCGTAGCTCTGGAACACGATGCCCAGCCCGCGGCTGTTCGCCTTCGCCCGCGTGATGTCGCGCCCGTCAAGCCGGATCGTGCCGGCCGACGGTTCGACGAAACCGGCGATCATCTGCAGGGTCGTGGTCTTGCCGCAGCCCGAGGGGCCGAGCAGAGAGACGAACTCCCCCTTCTCCACCGACAGCGAGACATCGCCGACCGCGGTCAGCGGGCCGTAACGCTTGGTGATGTTTTTCAATTCGAGGAACGACACGGGGGAATTCTCCCTCTTGCGAAAATTGGCCTCGGTCTCCGGGCCTCACCTGTTGCCCCGATGGTTCCGCCGCACCCCGGGTCGCGTCAATCCGCTTTTTCCATAGATAGAAAAGATTTTGCAAAAGCTTCCGATATGCGGAATAGATGGGGCAGCCAACATCACCGATTTTCAGGAAGAGGCTGGAAATGAGCGCCGACACCCGCAGCAAGCCCAACAAGGGTTCCGGTGGCGAAAATGCCGGCGCCCCCGGCTCATTGGAAGAAGCGGGCGGCAAATCCAGCCTGCAGCGCGGGTTGGCGATCCTGCGCCTGCTGGCCTCCTCCAACGAAACGGGGGCGCGGCTGACCGACATCTCGCGCGCCCTCGACCTTACCCCGCCGACCGTCCACCGCCTGCTGAAGATCCTGGTGGAGGAGGGGATGGCGGAGGCCGACAAGGCGACCAAGCGCTACCGGCTGGGCATCGACCTGTTCGGTCTGGCGGCCCAGGCCGGCAACCCGAACAACCTGCGCGACATCTGCCGGCCGATCCTGCTCCGGCTGTCGGCGACCCTGCGCGACACCATTTTCCTGCTGGTGCGCAGCGGCTTCGACGCCGTGTGCCTGGACCGCAGCGAGGGGCCCTTCCCCATCCGCTCCTTCACCGGCGACATCGGCGGCCGGGTGACGCTGGGGGTCGGCCAGGGCAGCCTTGCCATCATGGCCTTCCTGCATGAGGAGGAGCGGGAGGAGGTGATCCGCTTCAACCTGCCGCGCATGCAGGGCGTGGGCATCATCGACGAGGTGTATCTGCGCACGGAGATCGCACGGGTGCGCGATCTCGGCTATGCCAGCCGTTCCACCGGCCTGCTGCCGGGCATGTCGGGCGTGGCGGTTCCTGTGCTTGACCGCGACGGCCACGCGGTGGCCGCGCTCAGCGTCGGCACGATCAGCGAGCGGCTGAACGAAGAGCGTTTGCCGGTGGTGGTCGACATCCTGAAACGCGAATCCGCCGCCATCAGCCGACAGTTGAACCCCTTCGATCCCGTCCTCCGCCGTCCCGCCGCAATTCTGGGCGGCGGCCCGGCATGAAGGGCGTCAGGAAGGCCGACCTGCCGACCAAGACCTGCCCGGTCTGTGAACGCCCTTTCACTTGGCGCAAGAAATGGGAGCGGGTGTGGGACGAGGTGAAATACTGCTCCGAGCGCTGCCGCGGCGACGCCCGCAAGCGCGGTGAAGGTCCGAAGGACGCGATGCCGCGATCCTGACCGAACCGCCAACAAGAGTTGCCCTTTTTTCAATCACATGCCAGCATTCTGGCCTGCCGGATTACCGCATCCGCAAGGCGGGCGGCGGTTCCGGCGGATGGCATTCCCGTTGCACTTGCATGCGCGGCCCGCAGGGGTTCATGGATCGCGGAAGCATTCCCGAGTAATCATGCTCTTTGCGGGTCAGCCGCCCTGCTGCCAGCGATATGCAGCCAACGATACTCAGCGACGAAGGGGACTCAAACGATGTCGGTTCGGGGGATGGGGGATCGGGCGATGACGGTTTCGGGGAAGACGGCCTGGGGAATGACGCGCCGTGCGGTGCTGTGCGGCGCCGCCGCGGTGGCCTTCGCGGCGGCTGCCGGCGGCTCCTTGCCGGTATTGGCGCAGAGCAAGCTGAAGGTCGCCGGCATCTACACCGTGCCGATCGAGCAACAGTGGGTCAGCCGCATCCATGTCGCGCTGAAGGCCGCCGCCGACCGCGGCGACATCGAGTATGTCTGGGCCGAGTCGGTCGCCAACACCGACTATGAGCGCGTGATGCGCCAGTATGCCGAGGCCGGCCAGCAGCTGGTCTTCGGCGAGGTGTTCGGGGTGGAGCGCGCCGCCCGCGCCGTCGCCAAGGACTATCCGAAGACCGCCTTCGTCATGGGCTCCAGCTTCAAGCCGCAGGAGCCGAACTTCTCGGTCTTCGACAACTACATCCAGGAACCCGCCTACCTGTCCGGCATGGTCGCCGGCGGCATGACCAAGTCGAACGTGATCGGCATGGTCGGCGGCTATCCGATCCCCGAGGTCAACCGCCTGATGAACGCCTTCATGGAAGGCGCCAAGGAGGTCAACCCGCAGGTCAAGTTCTCCGTCAGCTTCATCGGCTCCTGGTTCGATCCGCCGAAGGCCAAGGAAGCCGCCTTCGCCATGATCGACCGCGGCGCCGACGTGATGTACGCCGAACGCTTCGGCGTGTCCGATGCTGCCAAGGAGCGCAAGGTGCTCGCCATCGGCAACGTCATCGACACCCAGCCGCAATATCCGGACACCGTCGTCGCCAGCGCCCTGTGGCACATGGAGCCGTCGGTGGAGCGCGCCATCGCCGCGGTGAAGGCCGGCAGCTACAAGGCCGAGGATTACGGCCCCTACAGCATGATGGCGCACAAGGGCTCCAGCCTTGCGCCGCTCGGCACCTTCGAGTCGAAGGTTCCCGACGCCGTCAAGGCGAAGGTGACGGAGCGCGAGCAGCAGATCCGTGACGGCAAGTTCACCGTGAAGGTCAACGACGCCGAGCCGAAGTCGACGATGTGACGCCCGGCGTATTTGCAATGTCATCACCCGTGAAAGGCGGGCCGGAGGTCGTCCTCCGGCTCGCCGGCATCTCCAAGCGGTTCGGTCCGCTGCTGGCCAACGACGGCATCTCGCTGACGCTGCGCGCCGGCGAGGTGCTGGCCCTGCTTGGCGAGAACGGCGCCGGCAAGACCACCCTGATGAACATCCTCTTCGGCCATTACGTCGCCGACGAGGGTAGCATCGAGGCGTTCGGCCGCCCCCTGCCGCCGGGCTCGCCCCGCGCCGCGCTGAAGGCCGGCATCGGCATGGTCCACCAGCACTTCACGTTGGCGGACAATCTGTCGGTGCTGGACAACATCGCCGTCGGCACTGAATCGCTGTGGCGCTTGCGCTCCGACCGGGGAGCCACCCGACGCCGGCTGCTCGACCTCTCCCAACGATTCGGGCTGGAGGTGCGGCCGGACGCGCTGGTCGGCGACCTGTCGGTCGGCGAGCGCCAGCGGGTGGAGATCCTGAAGGCGCTCTACCGCGACGCCCGCATCCTGATCCTGGACGAGCCGACCGCGGTGCTGACGCCGCAGGAATCGGCCGGGCTGTTCGAAACGCTGCGGCGGCTGACCGCCGACGGGCTCGCCGTCGTCTTCATCAGCCACAAGATGAACGAGGTCTTCGCCGCCAGCGATACCGTCGCCGTTCTGCGCGCCGGCAAGCTGGTCGCCACCCACGCCACCGCCTCCACCGACCGCGCCAAGCTGGCCGAACTGATGGTAGGCCGCAGCGTCAAGCCGCCGGCCCCCACCCCGCTCAGCCCTGGCGAGCCGGTGCTGGAACTGGCGGGTGTCACCGTCGCATCGGACCATGGCCGTCCGCTGCTGGACGGCGTCGATCTGACGGTGCGGCGCCATCAGGTGGTCGGCATCGCCGGCGTGTCCGGCAACGGCCAGACGGCGCTGGCCGAACTGGTCAGCGGCCTGATCCGTCCCGACTCCGGCAGGCTGTCGCTGAAGGGCAGCGTGGTCGAGCATGGCGACCCCGCCGACATGGTTCGGCGCGGCGTCGCCCGCATCCCGGAGGACCGGCACAGCGCCGGTCTCGTCGGCGCCATGGCGGTGTGGGAGAACCTGATCGCCGAGCGCTACCACGATGCCACCTTCTCCCGTTTCGGCGTGCTGCGGCGGGGTGCGGCACGGGCCTACGCCCGCGAGGTGATCAAGGAGTTCGACGTCCGCTGCCCCGGTCCCGACACCCGGACACAGCTGCTGTCGGGCGGCAACATGCAGAAGCTGATCCTGGGCCGCACGCTGGCCCATGGGCCGGACCTGATCCTGGCGAGCCAGCCGACGCGCGGGCTCGACATCGGCGCGGTGTCCTATGTGCACAGCCGGCTGCTCGACGCCCGCGCCGCCGGGGCCGGCGTGCTGCTGATCTCCGAGGATCTGGACGAGATCCTGGCACTGGCCGATTGCGTCACCGTCGCCTATCACGGGCGCCTCACCCCGCTTCTGCCGCATGACCGGGTGTCGGTCAGCCAGCTTGGCCTGCTGATGGCCGGGCATTGGGACATCCTGCGCGACATCCTGCCGGAGACTGTTGATGCGGCTTGAACCGCGCACCGATACCCCGCTCGCCCTGCGGCTGCTGGCGCCGGTGGGCGCCGTGGTCGCGGCGCTGGCGCTCTGCGCCCTGCTGGTCGCCTGGACCGGCGCGCCGGTTCTGCGCGCCTACGGCCTGCTGTTCGAAGGCGCCGTGGGCTCCCGCTTCGCCCTGACGGAGACGCTGACCCGCGCCACCCCGCTGATCCTGACCGGCCTCGCCGCCGCCGTCGCCTTCCGCGCCAAGCTGTGGAACATCGGCGCGGAGGGACAGCTCTACATGGGCGCTCTCGCCGCCGTGGTGGTCGGCGGCGGCATGCTCGACCTGCCGGCCTGGGCGCTGATCCCGGTGGTGATGATCGCCGGCATGGCGGCGGGCGGCGTCACGCTGCTCGGTCCCGCCGTGCTGAAGGTCCGCTTCGGCGTCGACGAGGTGGTGACGACCCTGCTGCTGAACTTCGTCGTCCTGCTGCTGGTGTCGATGCTGCTGGAAGGGGCCTTGAAGGACCCGATGGGCATGGGCTGGCCGCAGTCGGCGCCGGTCGCCGAAGCGGCGGAACTGCCCAAGCTGGTGGAGCGCACCCGCCTGCATGCCGGGCTCGCCATCGCGCTCGGCCTGTCGGTGCTGCTGTGGCTGGTCGATACCCGGACCATCTGGGGCTACGAGAACCGCGCGGTCGGCGCCAACCCGCGCGCCGCCGCCTTCGCCGGCATGCCGGTGACGCGGGTGATGCTGCGCACCGCCCTGCTGTCGGGCGGGTTGGCCGGTCTGGCCGGGGCGGCGGAGGTCTGTGGGCTGAAGGGCTACCTGACGCTCGACCTGTCGCCGGGCTTCGGCTACAGCGGCATCGTCGTCGCCATGCTGGCGCAGTTGCACCCCATCGGCGTGGTGGGTGCGGCGCTGTTCATCGCCGGCATCTTCGTCGGCGCCGACGCCATGAGCCGCGCCATGCCGGTTCCCAACTACATCGCCGATGTCCTGGTCGCCGCCAGCCTCTTGTGCATGCTGGTCGCCGGACTGCTGGCGCGCTACCGGCTGCGGCGGGGGTAAGGGGTCATGGATTTCCTGTCGATCATCCTCGACATCCTGCTGTCGGCCGCCTTCTGGACAGCGGTGCTGCGCATCGCCACCCCCTATGTGCTGGGCACCCTGGGCGAGCTGCTGTGCGAGCGTGCCGGCGTGCTGAATCTCGGCATCGAAGGCATTATGACGCTGGGCGCCATGGCCGGCTGGATGGCGGTCTACCAGGGGGCCGACCTGTGGACCGGCGTGCTGGTGGCCGCATCCTGCGGCGCGCTGCTCGGCCTGCTGCACGCGGCGCTGACCGTGCCGCTCGGCCTGTCGCAGCATGTGACGGGCATCGGCGTCACCCTGCTGGGCACCAGCCTGTCCTATTTCGTCTACCGCCTCGTCCTGCCGCAGGCCAGCACCCCGCCGACCATCGAGCCGTTCCAGCCGCTGGCCCTGCCGGGAGCCCTGGCCCAGACGCCGTTGACCTACCTCGCCTTCCTGCTGGTCGCGGTGGTCGCCTATGTGCTGTACCGCACGCCGGTCGGGCTGGCGGTGCGGATGGTCGGCGAGAATCCGGCCGCGGCGGAGGCACAGGGGCTGAACGTCACCGCCATCCGCATCGGCGCGGTGATGGCGGGCAGCGCGCTGATGGCGCTGGCCGGCGCCTTCCTGACGCTGTCGGCCTTCAACGCCTTCTTCTTCAACATGGTGAATGGGCGCGGCTGGATCTGCATCGCGCTGGTGGTCTTCGCCTCCTGGCGGCCGGGCAAGGCTATGCTGGGCGCCTTGCTGTTCGCTGTGTTCGACGCGCTGCAGCTGCGGCTTCAGCAGGCGAGCGGCGGCGTCCTGCCTTACCAGCTGTTCCTGATGATGCCTTATCTGTTGAGCATCCTGGCGCTGGTGCTGGTGGCCCGCCGGGCCTCCTACCCGCGCGCCCTGATGATTCCGTATCGCAAAGGAGAACGCTGATGTTCGACCTGATCCTGCGCCGCGCCACCCTGCCGGATGGCCGCAGCGGCATCGACATCGGCATCCGGGGTGGCCGCATCGCAGCCGTCGAAGCCAATCTGGCGGGCGAGGCGGCGGCGGAGATCGATGCCACCGGCCGGCTGGTCACCCCGCCCTTCGTCGATTCCCATTTCCACATGGACAGCACGCTCAGCTACGGCCTGCCGCGCGTGAACCAGAGCGGCACCCTGCTGGAAGGCATCGCATTGTGGGGCGAGCTGAAGCCGCAGCTGGTGCAGGACGCCATCGTCGAGCGGGCGCTCGCTTACTGCGACTGGGCGGTCGGGCGCGGCCTGTTGGCGGTGCGCAGCCATGTCGACGTCTGCGATCCGCGGCTGCTGGCGGTGGAAGCCCTGCTGGACGTGAAGAAGCGCGTCGCCCCCTACCTCGACCTGCAACTGGTCGCCTTCCCCCAGGACGGCGTTCTGCGCTCAGCCGGCACGGAGGAGCTGCTGGTCCGGGCGCTGGACATGGGCGTCGACGTGGTCGGCGGCATCCCGCATTTCGAGCGCACCATGGCCGACGGCGCCGCCTCGGTCCGCCTGCTCTGCGAGATCGCGGCGGAGCGCGGGCTGCTGGTCGACATGCATTGCGACGAAACCGACGACCCGCTGTCCCGCCATGTCGAGACCTTGGCCTACGAGACGCAACGGCTGGGGCTGCAGGGCCGGGTGACGGGGTCGCACCTGACCTCCATGCATTCCATGGACAACTACTATGTCTCCAAGCTGATTCCGCTGATGGCGGAGGCGCGGCTGGGGGTGATCGCCAACCCGCTGATCAACATCGTCCTCCAGGGCCGTCACGACACCTATCCCAAGCGCCGCGGCATGACCCGCGTGCCGGAGCTGATGGCCGCCGGCCTGACGGTCGCCTTCGGCCACGATTGCGTGATGGACCCCTGGTATCCGCTGGGCTCCGGCGACATGCTGGAGGTGGCGCATATGGGCCTGCATGTCGGCCAGATGACCGGCCAGGACGGCATCAAGGCCGCCTTCGACGCGGTGACGGTCAACCCGGCCCGCCTGCTGCATCTGGACGGCTATGGGCTGGAGCCGGGCTGCAACGCCGATCTGGTGGTGCTCCAGGCAGGAAACCCGGTGGAGGCGATCCGCACCCGCGCCGCCCGCCTGTTCGTCCTGCGCCGCGGCCGGATCGTCAGCCGCTGCGAGCCGGTGCAGGCGAAGCTGAACCTGCCGGGCCGGCCGGAAACGGTCGATTTCCTGCTGAACCGGGGGTGAGACACGCAAGCCAGAGTCCCCTCTCCCCCCCCCGGGGAGAGGGTTAGGGTGAGGGGGGAGCGCGGCAAGGTTTCTCGGGATAGGCACGGGGTGGATCCCCCTCACCCCGACCCTCTCCCCGGGGGGGAGAGGGAGATTTTCCCGGATTTACAAGGCCCTTACGCCTTCAAAAAATCCCGCAGCGCGTCGGCCACCGCGCGCATTTCCTGCTCGGTGCCGATGGTCACGCGCAGGCAGCTCGGCAGGCCGTAGGAGGGCATCTGGCGGACCAGGATGCCACGGGCCTTCAGGAACTGGCGGGCGGCCTCGGCGTCGTCCTTGCCGGCGGGCTGGCCCTTGAAATCGACCAGCACGAAATTGGTCACGCTGGGGTGAACCGTCAGGCCCAGGTCCCGCACGGTGGCGGAGAACCACTCGCGCCACTGCTCGTTGTGGCGGCGGGAGCGGTCGAGGAATTCGGCATCCTCCACCGCGGCGATGCCGGCGACATGGGCGGCGGTCGACACGTTGAAGGGGCCGCGCACCCGGTTCAGCACGTCGACGATTGCGGCCGGGCCATAGCACCAGCCGATGCGCAGCGAGCCCAGCGCGAAGATCTTCGAGAAGGTGCGGGTCATCACCACGTTGGGGAACTTCTCCACCAACTCCTCACCGGCGGTGTAGTCGTCCTTGTTCATGTATTCGGCATAGGCCGCGTCGATGACCAGGATGACGTCCGGCGGCAGGCCGGCATGCAGCCGCGCCACCTCCGACGCCGGCAGGTAGGTGCCGGTCGGGTTGTTCGGGTTGGCGAGGAAGACCAGACGGGTGCGCGGGGTGACGCGGGCCAGCAGGTTGTCGACGCTGGCGGTCAGCCCGTCCTCCGGCGCGGTCACCGGGGTGGCGCCGACCGACTTGGCGCCGATCGGGTACATCAGGAAGCCATACTGCGAATACAGCACCTCGTCGCCCGGCCCGGCGTAGGAGCGGATCAGCAGGCTGATGATCTCGTCCGATCCGGCGCCGCAGACGATGCGGTCGGCGTCCAGGTTGAAGCGCTTGGCGATGGCGCCGCGCAGGGCGGCCGAGCCGCCGTCCGGATAGCGGTGCAGGGTGGTGGCCGCCGCCGAATAGGCTTCCATCGCCTTCGGGCTCGGCCCCAGCGCTCCTTCGTTGGAGGCGAGACGGATATGACCCTGATGCTCGCCGCCGACATAGGCGGCGATGTCGAGAATCCCCGGACGCGGCTGCGGGCCGTTCGGCTGGGTCATGGTCTGCTTACCTTCCGACTGAATGGGATGGGTTTGGGTGGGATGGGTTGGAACAGGATGGAACAGTTCCGGCGTCGGTGTTCCATCCCGGAAAATGGGGGAGCAGGATAAGGCAGGAGCCGCCCCGGCGGCTCGCCCCAAAAGCGCGCATCAGCCCAGATGCAGCGGCACGGCGTAGCCGCCGACGACGTTGACCCGCACCGGGATGTCGCCCGACCGTTCCAGCAGCTTGGCAAGGCGGGGGTCGGCCTGTCCGACGAAGTCGGCGATCTCGACCAGATGGACCGACGGGCCGCCGCCGCTCATCCCGGTGGCGTGGCCGGCCGGATGCCAGGTGCAGAAGCTGACCGGCGGCAGGCCACAGGCCTCCAGCGAATCCTTCAGACGGCCGCGGCTGAGGTCGCCGCCGATCTCGATGCTCAGCAGCGTGCGGTCGTCGCCGGTCGGCTCGTGCGGGACGGCGGCGATCGCCAGCGCGTCGCGGTTCTCGCCGCGGGCATTGCCGCGCCCGCCGAAGGGCAAGCGCGCCACCACCTGCGGCCGGCCGGCGTCGGCCGACACCAGGAAGCGCCACCAGGGGTCCGAATCGTCTTCGGCCGGATAGGGCACCACGGCGACGGTCGCCGTCCCCTCCGACACGGCGCGGAGCGCGGCGGCGGGGGTGTTGACGGCGGTCATCGGCACGAAGCCGCCGAAATGGTCGCGGGCGACGTCCCAGAAGCCGCGCCGGTCCTCCGGCGCATAGACGGCGACGGCGAAGGGCCCCTGCATGCGGGTGAAGGCGGTGATCATCTCCCGCCAGATGCGCACCACGACCTGGGCGGGGAAGGAGCCGGCATGGCGGGCCATCAGGCGGCGCAGGATCGTCGCCTCCCGCGCCGGGCGCAGAATGATCGGCTGCGTGCCGTTTTCCGCGGCGCCATTGCCCTTCGCCGCCCCGATGCGTTCCACCACGGCGGCGCGGCGCATCAGCAGGTCATGGATCGCGTCGTCGATCTGGTCGATCTCGCGGCGCAAATCGTCGAGCGGGGTCCGGGCGGCCATGGGTCAGAAAACCATCGAATGCAAAGCCGGTTAGTAGTAGTCCGCATGCGCCGCGAAATCAAAGAAAACATTGACACTCCGAAGCTTGGCTTCGTAGCTATACCCTCCCGTTCCGCCACAGCTCATCGACGGTTTCCGCCGAGGCGCCGCAAGGCGTCCAAAGGCTGGAACCGCTTCTTAAGGCACGAAGCGACATGTCCGCGCCCACCTCCGCGCCGCAGCCTCCCCTGGTCACCCCGGCTCCCGACGGTCCGGCCCCCAATGACCAAGTCATGCCGGGCAAGTGCGTGCGTTTGGCGGTGGACCGGCCGATGCGGCTGGACAGCGGGGTGGAGATCGGCGGCTTCCAGATCGCCTACCAGACCTACGGCACGCTGAACGCCGACAAATCCAACGCCATCATGATCTGCCACGCCCTGACCGGCGACCATTTCGTGGTGGAGAAGCACCCCGTCACCGGCAAGCCCGGCTGGTGGGAGATGCTGGTCGGTCCCGGCAAGCCGGTGGACACCGACCGCTATTTCGTCATCTGCTCCAACGTGCTGGGCGGTTGCCTGGGCAGCACCGGGCCGAAGGACATCGATCCCGCCACCGGCCAGCCTTATGGCCTGTCCTTCCCGGTGGTGACCATCGGCGACATGGTGCGGGCGCAGAAGCTGCTGGTCGAGCATTTGGGCATCGAGAAGCTGTTCTGCGTCGTCGGCGGCTCCATGGGCGGCATGCAGGTGCTGCAATGGGCCGTGGCCTATCCCGAATCGGTATTTGCCGCGGTGCCCATCGCCACCGCCGCCCGTCATTCGGCGCAGAACATCGCCTTCCACGAGGTCGGGCGGCAGGCGATCATGGCCGACCCGAACTGGCGCGGCGGCAATTATCTGCTGGAAGGCACCAAGCCGGAGGCCGGTCTGGCCGTCGCCCGCATGGCCGCCCACATCACCTACCTGTCGGAAGCGGCGCTGCACCGCAAGTTCGGCCGCAACCTGCAGGATCGCAAGGCGGTCACCTACGGCTTCGACGCCGATTTCCAGGTGGAAAGCTACCTGCGCTACCAGGGGGCGGCCTTCGTCGAACGGTTCGACGCCAACTCCTACCTCTACATCACGCGGGCGATGGATTATTTCGACCTCGCCGCCGATGCCGGGGGCACGCTGGCCAACGCCTTCCGGCCGGGGGGCAAGACGACGCCGGTGCGCTTCTGCCTCGCCAGCTTCTCCAGCGACTGGCTGTTCCCGACCTCGGAATCGCGGGCCATCGTGCATGCGCTGAACGCCGTCGCCGCCAATGTCAGCTTCGTGGAGATCGAGACCGACAAGGGCCACGACGCCTTCCTGCTGGACGAGCCGGAGTTCCATCAGGTCATCCACGGCTTCCTGGAGGGCTGCGCCGAGCATCGCGGCCTGTCCGTCCGCCGCCGCGCGCGCTGATTGGCATTGGGATTGGGACTGGACGACCGACCATGGTGGACATTCGCGACGACCTGAAGCTGATCGCCGAGATGGTGGAGCCGAACAGCCGCGTGCTGGACGTCGGCTGCGGCGACGGCGCCCTGCTGGACTATCTGTCCCATGCCAAGAACGTCGACGGGCGCGGCATCGAACTCAGCATGGACGGCGTGCGGCAATGCGTGGCGCACGGCCTGTCGGTGATCCAGGGCGATGCCGAGACCGACCTGAAGGACTATCCGGCCGGTGCCTTCGACTACGTCATCCTGGGCCAGACCCTGCAGGCGATGCGGCAGCCGCGCGACGTGCTGCAGATGATGTGCCGCATCGGCCGCCGCGCCATCGTGTCGGTCCCCAATTTCGGCTATTGGCGGGTGCGGTTGCAGCTGATGCTGACCGGCCGCATGCCGGTGACGGAAAAGCTGGGCTACCAGTGGTGGGAAACGCCCAACATCCATTTCTGCACGCTGCGCGACTTCGTCGTCCTGACGGAGGAGATGGGCATCACCATCGAGCAGACCCGCATCATCGACCGCGCCGGCCGGGTGACCAGCCACGCCCATTCCGGCCTCGCCAACCTGTTGGGCGAACAGGGAGTCTTCCTGCTGCGCGGCAACGGCGGGTGACGGTTTTCCGGTGAGGGCGGGAACTTCCCGCCTTCACGCTTGTTCTTGATACGTTCCTTCTGATGAGGCACGGATCATGACCAGCAAGCACACCGAGGACCGCCGGACCCATTCCGAGCACGAGAACCCGAAGACCGGAGCCGACACCTCGAACCGCGACAAGAACCCCGACGACTGGACTACCGGCGACGAGCCGATGACCGGCGCCCAGGCGTCCTACCTGAAGACGCTGAGCGAGGAAGCCGGCGAGTCCTTCGAAGACGGGTTGTCCAAGGCGGAAGCATCCAAGCGGATCGACGCGCTTCAGGACAAGACCGGGCGCGGAAAGTAGCGGGTTGGGGATGGGCGCCCTCTCCCGCCCCGGGAGAGGGAGTCTTATGCGAGGCCTTACCGGCAACCCCAGGGCATGTTCCGCTGTTAACCAGGGCGATACCGAATCCGAACGGAAGGGTCGCCCTTATGCTCCGCCCCCTGTTGCTCCTGCCGGCCGCGGCGCTGCTGTTGACCGGCACCGCCATTGCCCAGACCACTCCGGCGCCGGGCGCCAACGCCTCGCCGCCGCTGATGACCGCGCCGCGGCCGGACGATCAGCCGGCGACCGGAGCGATCACCTCTCCGACGGGGGTTGGTGGCGAGGCTCCCTCCCATGAGGTGCAGAACCCCGCTCCGCCGGCGGGTTCGGGGCAAGCGTCGCCGCCGGTGGCGGCCCTGCCGCCGGCAGCGCTCAACCCCGATCAGGCGCGGGCGATGGTGGGGAATGAATTGCGCACCAATGACGGCCAGCCCGCCGGCCGCATCCTCGACTTCACCATGGACCAGACCGGCGACCGGGTGGACCGCATCGTCGTGGCACCGAACGAGGTGCTGGGGCTGGGCGAGAAGCTGGTGGCTCTGCCGGCCAACATGCTGGGCAACGGTCCGACCGGTCCGGTGCTGAACATCGGGCAGGCGGACTTCGCCAAGGCGCCGACCTTCGCTTATGGCGACGAGCCGACGCTGACCCGACCCGAAAGCCAGCAGCCCGACAAGGAATAAGCCGGTCAGGCGGCGGCCGGGCGGCGGCGGAAGATGCCGGTCAGGCAGGCGACGAGGCACAGCCCGGCGCCCAGCCACAGCACGACGACGCTGCCGTCCGCCTTGCCGATGGCGGTGAAGACCAGACCGACCGTGGCGGCGCCCAGCGTCTGGCCCAGCAGCCGGCCGGTCGCCTGGATGCCGCTGGCGCCGCCGCTGCGCTCCTTCGGCGCGCTGCTGACCAGCACCTTGTTGTTCGGGGTCTGGAACAGGCCGAAGCCGAAGCCGGCCAGCGCCATCCGCCAGACCATATCCAGCGTCGACGGATCGGGCGGCAGCAGCGCCATCAGGGCAAGGCCGGTGGCGAACAGCGCCAGCCCGGCCGCCGCCAGCCGCGTCGGCTCGTAGCGGTCGGCCAGTCGGCCGGAGATCGGGGCGACCAGCGCCACCATCAGCGGCCAGGGCGTCATCAGCAGCCCGGATTCGGCCAGCGAGCGGTGCAGCACGTCCTCGAAGAAGAAGGGCATGGCGACGAAGACGATGTTCTGCGCCGCAAAGGAGCAGACAGAAGTCACCACCGACAGGGCGAAGACCGGCCGGCGCAGCAGATCCACCGGCAGCAGCGGTGCGGCTTGCGCCAGCTCGCGCCGCACCAGAATCGTGCCGAGCACCAGCGCCGCCGCCAGTTCCACCGCGACCTGCCAGGCGGGCTGGCTGCCGTCCACCCCCTTGAAGCCGACGATCAGCAGGCCGAGCGTGGCGGCGTTCAGCGCCGCGCTCAGCCAGTCGAAGCGGTGCCCGGCCGGGTTGGACACCGGCATCGCCCGCGCCGCCACCACCAGCGCCGCCAGCCCCAGCGGCACATTGACCGCGAACAGCCAGGGCCAGGACGCCACCGACAGGATCAGCGCCGCGATGCTCGGGCCGGCAGCGGAGGACACCGCGACGATCATCGCGTTGTAGCCGACGCCGCGCCCCAGATGGGTGGAGGGGTAGATGTGGCGGACCAGCGCCAGATTGACGCTCATGATCCCAGCGCCGCCGATGCCCTGCAACACGCGGGCGGCGGTCAGAACCGGCAGGTTCGGCGACAGCGCGCAGGCCAGCGAGGCCACGGTGAAGACCGCCAGACCGAACCAGTAGACCTTGCGGTAGCCGATGATGTCGCCCAGCGAGGCCAGCGGGAACGGCGAGACGGTGACCGCCAGCTGATAGGCGTTGACCACCCAGATCGCGCCGGCGGCATCGACCGCGAATTCTCGCTGGATCGTCGGCAGGGCGATGTTGGCGACCACCCCGTCCAGCACTGCCATGATCAGCGCGACGGTCATCGCCGCCATCGCCCAATAGCGCTGCGGGGTCGGCAACCCGTCCGACACCGCGACGGGCGGCTGGCGAACGGCGGATGCTGCGGCGGGGAGAGGCTGGACGGGAAGATCTGGCATGGGGATCAGCATAGAGTCCGATCCACGCTGTGCGGTCGCAGCAATTTCGCATGAAAGCATTGCGACAGCCGAGCGCGCGGGTGGGTCTCTATCCGACCGGAACCCCTCCCCCGCCCTCCTGTTGGAAGGAAACGCGAGCCAACAGGAAGGAGCGCCATCATGACCAAGCACATTCCGCCCGTCCCGCCCCAGGGCCGCAGCGACAAGGGTCCCGGCGAGCCGGCGACCGGCGCGTCGACGGAGGTTGAAGCCGGCAAGCGCGACGTTCCGAACCCCAAGGAACAGGGCCAGACCGCCAACACCCGGCAGAACACCACCCACCAGGGCTATCAGCAGGATCGGTGAGGCATGAGCAAGCATAGTGACGCGACCGACCGCCATCACGGCGGGCCCGGCAGCAGCCAGCAGAACGCCGACAAGCCGGCGCCTGCACCGGAAAAGCACCCGCATCCGGGCGAACCCACCAACACCCGCCACTCCGGCACGTCCGGCGGCGGTGGCGAACGCGACATCCACCACACGCACGACCCGAAGACGAAACGGTAAATAACGCCCTCTCATCACCGGGATCTCCCCCTCTCCCCCCTGGGGAGAGGGTCGGGGTGAGGGGGATGCGCAGGGTGGATTTACTGCGTACCGGGACTGCGCGACACTTGAATATCCTCGCCGTGCGTCCCCCTCACCCTAGCCCTCTCCCCGGGGGAGAGAGGGGACATTGGGTGTGAGAGTTCACTTCACGACGCCAAATCCTTCAAAATCGGGCAGTCCGGCCGCTCGTCGCCGTGGCAGGCATCGGCAAGCTCGTGCAGGCTGTCGCGCATCGCCTGCAACTCGGCGATCTTCGCCTCCAACTCGTCGATGTGTTGGAGCGCGATCCGCTTCACCTCCGAACTGCAGCGGGAGCGGTCCTGCCACAGCCCGACCAGCTTCTGGATGCGTTCGATCCCGAAGCCTAGCGTCCGTGCCCGCTTGACGAAGCGCAGCACATTCACGTCGCGGTCGCTGTAGACGCGATAGCCCGACGCCGTCCGCCCGGCCTCCGGGATCAAACCGATGGATTCGTAATAGCGGATCAGCTTGGCGTTGACGCCCGACGCCTTGGCGGCGTCGCCGATGGTCATGCCGTCCTTCATCATGCGTCTCCGTTCTTCGGCGGAGCCCAGCCGCGCAGGGTCAGGGCGTTCACCACCACGCTGACCGAACTCAGCGCCATCGCCGCCCCCGCCAGCACCGGGCTGAGGTTGCCCGACGCCGCCAGCGGGATGCCGATCACATTATAGGCGAAGGCCCAGAACAGCCCCTGACGGATCTTCGAATAGGTCCGGCGTGACACGTCGATGGACCCGGCGACCAGACGCGGATCGCCGCGCATCAGGGTGACGCCGGCGCTGTGCATCGCCACGTCGGTGCCGGTCGCCATGGCGATGCCGACATCGGCGGCGGCCAGCGCCGGTGCGTCGTTGATGCCGTCGCCGACCATGCCGACGACCTTGCCCTCCCCCTTCAGCGTCGCGACGACGGCGGCCTTGTCGCCGGGCAGCACCTCGGCGAACACCCGCTCGATGCCCAGCGCCGCGGCGACGGAACGGGCGGCGCCCCAGCCGTCGCCGGTCACCATCACCGGCTCCACCCCCTGCGCCTTTAGC
Organism: Azospirillum oryzae; assembly: GCF_008364795.1. Lineage (GTDB taxonomy): Bacteria > Pseudomonadota > Alphaproteobacteria > Azospirillales > Azospirillaceae > Azospirillum > Azospirillum oryzae. The sequence goes on from NZ_VTTM01000007.1 coordinate 95,980, forward strand.
GAGGCGACGGCGGTGACCGCGCTGTCCTTCACCGTGTCGCCGAAGGCGACGAGGCCGAGCAGGCGCGGAGGCTCGCCGGTTTCGATCAGCCAGGACAGGGTGCGGCCGGTCGCCGCCAGCGCATCGGCCGGTTCGGCCAGCGGCCCCAGCTGCAAGCCGGCCTCTTCCACCGCACGGGCGTTGCCGAGTTGCAGGCGGCGCCCCGCCACCGAGCCGGAAACGCCGCGGCCGGCCAGTGCGCGGAAGTCGGTGACTGCCTCCGGCGCCATGCCCGCCGCCTTGGCGCGGTCGCGCAGCGCATGGGCCAGCGGATGCTCGCTGCCGGCCTGGAGCGCGGCGGCGAGGCGCAGCAGGGTCTCGCCATCGACGCCTTCGGCCGGGATCAGGTCGGTGACGCGCGGCTTGCCCTCCGTCAGCGTGCCGGTCTTGTCGAAGGCGACGGCGGTCAGGGCATGGGCGCGCTCCAGCGCCTCGGCATCCTTGATGAGAATGCCATGGCGGGCGGCGACGCCGGTGCCGACCATGATCGCGGTCGGCGTCGCCAGACCGAGCGCACAGGGGCAGGCGATGACCAGAACCGAAACGGCGGTGACGATGGCCGTCTCCAGATCGCCGCCGACGATCCACCAGCCGGCGAGCGTCAGCGCCGCCACCGCCAGCACCGCCGGGACGAACACCGCGCTGACCCGGTCGACCAGCCGCTGGATCGGCGCCTTCGACGCCTGGGCGCCCTCCACCATGCGGACGATCTGCGCCAGCATGGTTTCAGTGCCGACCGCCGTCGTTTCCACCACCAGCAGGCCATCGCCGTTGATCGAACCGCCGGTGACGCGGGCGCCCGGTTCCTTGTCGACCGGCAGGCTCTCGCCGGTCAGCATCGATTCGTCGACGCCGCCGGAGCCCTCGACCACCCGGCCGTCGACCGGCACCCGCTCGCCGGGGCGGACCACCACATGGTCGCCGACATGGACACGCTCCACCGGCACTTCGGTCTCCACCCCGTCGCGGCGCAGGCGGGCGGTGGCGGGACGAAGGTCCATCAGCGCGCGGATCGCCGCCGCGGTCTGGCCCTTTGCCCGCGCCTCCAGCCATTTGCCGAACAGCACGAAGGTGATGAGGACCGAGGAGGCCTCGAAATAGAGATGCGGCTCGTGCCCGTCATGGGCCGTCAGCATCAGGTAGAGGCTGAGCCCCCAGGCAGCCGAGGTGCCGAGCGCGACCAGCAAATCCATATTGCCGGCCCCTGCCCGGACCGCGTTCCATCCGGCGCGGTAGAAGCGCGCGCCGAGCCAGAACTGCACGATGCTGGCGAGGAACAGTTGCGTCCATGCCGGCAGCATCCAGTCGGCCCCGAACAGGTCGCCGACCATGCCGGCCAGCAGCGGCAGCGACAGTGCCGCGGCGATCAGCACATGGTGAAGCTCGCGCCGACTACGGCCGGCCCGCGCCTCCTCCTCCGCCTGTTCGCCGCCCTGGCCGACGGGGGCGGCGCCATAGCCGACCTTCTCCACCGCCGCGACCAGATCGGCAATGTCGACGCTGCCGGCATAGGCGACGACATGGGCGCGCTCGGTCGCCAGATTGACCGAAGCCTGGTCGACGCCCGGCAGCCGGCTCAGCGCCTTCTCCACCCGGCCGGAACAGGAGGCGCAGGTCATGCCGGTGACCGACAGGTCGAACTCCCGCTTTTCGGCGTGGTAGCCGGCGGCCTCGACCGCGTCGGCCGCGGCCTTGACGTCCGGCGGGCCGGCGAAGGTCAGCCGCGCCCGCTCCGTCGCCAGATTGACCGAGACGGCGGTGACGCCCGGCACCCGGCCCAGCGCCTTCTCCACCCGGCGGACGCAGGAGGCGCAGGTCATACCTGACACGCCAAGGTCGAGTTCGGCCATCGGGCCGGCGGGGGTCGCCGTCGGGCTGATGTTGTGCTGGGTCGTGGTCATGCCGGTTCTCCTTCGATTCCGCTCGGCATGGAGTGATATGGAGCTTCCAGCCATTGGAAGGTCAAGGGGCCTATCGACGCAGAACCGCAGACTCATGAACAAAACACCGGGTGGGGCGTTCGTGTCCTGACCCTCAGCCACCAGCAGAAAGGGACCGCCCCCTTGACCCGCCTGACCATCGCCGAGGCGCAGAGCCGCGTTTCCCACCTGCTGACCCATGACGTGGTCGAGGATCTGCGTGCCGTGGAGTATGAGACCCCGCCTTTGGCCGACGCCCCGTCCGCCACGCCGCTGGCCGAGTTGCGGCGGGCGAAGGTTGGCTTCAGCCACGCCCCCGGCTCCCCCGACTGCATCTATCGCATCGGCGCCTTCGGCGATTCTCTGCTGATGCGGCTTCAACTGAATGTCTGGCGCTTTGTCGCCATCTATCAGGTGCCGGTGAAGGATCCCATCGACAGCAACACCATCGCCCCGCATTTCGAACGCTGGGCCATTGGCGCCGGCCATGCCGGCTGGACCATCGGCTGGCGCGACGGCGTCGATCCCTGGGACCATGACCTGCGGGTGGTAGAGACCTATTGCTACGCCATGCTGCCGGAAGGCTTCCTTGACGAGCCGCTGACCCAGCTCTATTGGCGCACCGACCTGTTGCAGATGACCCGCGCCTTCATGCTGGAGGCCCGGCGGATGAGCATCCGGCTGTCGGCGCCCGACACGGTGTAGCGGAGGTTTCGCTTGGCGCGGCGGGGGCGGCTGTGCTCAATCGTTGGGCAGACGATTTCCCCCAGAGCCCGACCATGCCGCCGCTTCCCATTCCAATGCCGACCGACCTTTCCGACCTGCTGACGGTGATGGATTTCATCGGCGTGTTCGTCTTTGGGCTCAGCGGCGGGACGCTGGCGGTGCGCAAGCGGCTGGACCTGTTCGGGGTGATGGTGTTGTCGCTGGCCGCGGCGCTGGCGGGCGGCGTGATGCGCGACCTGCTGATCGGCGCGCTGCCGCCGGCCAGCCTGCATGACGACCGCTATTTGATGGTGGCGCTCGCCGCCGGGGTGACCGCCTTCCTGTTCCACCAGCCGATCAACCGGCTGGGCAAGCCGGTGATGGTGCTGGACGCCGCCGGGCTGGCGCTGTTCACCGTCGCCGGCTGCGGCAAGGCGCTGTCCTATGGGCTGAGCCCATTGCCGGCCGCCCTGCTGGGCGTGATGACCGCCTGCGGCGGCGGGGCGATGCGCGACCTGCTGGTCGCCGAGGTGCCGCGGGTGCTGCGCGAGGAGATCTATGCCATGGCCTCCCTGCTGGGGGCGGCGGTGGTGATCGCCGGCAATCGTCTGGACCTGCCGCCGGTGCCGGTCGCGGTGGTCGGCGCGCTGGCGGTGTTCGTGCTGCGCGTCGTCAGCGTGATGCGGGGCTGGAGCGCGCCGCGGGCGCCAGGGAGCTGAGGGGGCTCTTCCCCTGGATCGCCCTCTCTCCCCCTCACCCCGACCCTCTCCCCGGGGGGGAGAGGGAGAGTCAGGAGACCTTTACATCAAGCCCGCTTGCCCCAGCCCGGCATCGGGAACACCGGCTCCGCTTCCGCCGAGGCCTTGGGCAGAACCACGGTGGGGCGCAGCTTGTGGTTCTGGATGCAGGCGGAGATCAGGTTGGTGTTCTGGCCCTTCTCGTCGAAGGTGATCGCCGGGCCGACCATCAGCTTGTCCGACAGGTTGGTCTGGCGCAGCGCCGCCAGCATCGCCGAGGCCTCCGCCGTGCCGGCGCGCTTGAACGCGTCGGCGGCGATCAGGATCGCCTCGAAGGTGAAGGCGACGTTGAAGGCGTAGCCCTCGAACCGGTCGTTCGGGAACTGCTTCTTGAAGGCCGCCTCGACCCGCTTGGTCATCGCCGCCTTGGGGTCGTACCAGGGCAGGTTGGTGATGGCGTAGTCGGCGTACTTGCCCAGCACCTTGTAGAACTGTTCGTCATACAGGCCGGGCGAACCGGGGGAGACGATGCCCTTCGGCTCCCAGCGCTGCTTGACCATCTCGCGCACCATCATGATGGCGTCGTTGGCGCGGGTGGTGACGATGGCAAGCTCGGCGCCGGTGGCCTTGGCCTTCGCCACCTCGACCGCCAGATCCTGCGCCCGCGGGTCGTAGGAGATCGATTCGACGATCTGGAACGGCATGTCCAGCTTGGGGAACAGCGCGTCGATGGCGGCCTTGTTCGCCATGCCGAAGGTGTCGTTGGCGTGCAGGAAGACGGCGGTCTTCGGCGTGGTGCCGGTGGCGGCGAACAGGTCCTTCATCAGCGACATCCCGTTCGACACCAGCATGGTGGAGGTCGGGAAATTGCGGAAGACGGTCTTGTAGCCCTGCTCCGTCAGCTTGTCGGCGGCGGCGATGTTCATCACCAGCGGCACGCCGCGCTGCTCGCAGACCTGGGCGGCGGCGGCGGTCTGGCCGCTGTCGAAGGCGCCGACGATGACATGGGCGCCGTCGTTGATCAGCTTTTCCGTGCGCGAGCGGGCGACGTCGGCGTTCGATTCGGTGTCGGCCGACATCACTTCGACCTTGTAGCCGAGGTCGGACAGCACCGCCGGCGCGATGTCGGCGCCGCGCTGGCAGGCCTGACCCGCCTGGGCCAGCAGGCCGGAGCGCGGCAGCAGCACGCCGACCTTCAGCGTGGTGTCCTGGGCGAAAACCGGGGCGCGGCCGAAGCCGGCCAGCACGCCGCCGGCGATGGCGGCCTGGCCCAGCGTGCGGCGGGAAAGGGCGAGTCCTCCGGTGGAGCGGTTCTTATGATCGTTGGTCATGGTGCTGCGGATGCCTTTTGGCTGGTCGCAAAGCGGTTCGGTTCGACCGAAGAGTCCACCGCCGGCCCCCTCCGTGTCAAAGTGGAATCGTCGAAGTCCTTCAATACGCAACGGAATGACCTTCATGCCCAACGGCAGCCGGACCGTCACCCTCGACGAGGCGCTCGCCATCGCGCTCGACCACCTGAAATCCGGGCGCCTCGACGAGGGGGAGGACCTCTATGCCCGCATCCTCGATGCCGACCCCGGCAATGCCGAGGCGCTGCACCGGATGGGCTTCATCGCCGGCCGCCGGGGCGACATGGACCGGGCGCTGGACCTGCTGACCCGCTCGGTGGAGCGGACGCCCGATGCCGACGCGCTGTTCAACCTGGGAACCCTGCACCATCGAGCCCTGCGGACGGAGGAGGCAATCGTCGCCTACCGCCGCGCCCTGGCGCTGCGCCCCGATTTTCCCGATGCCGAATATCACCTGAGCGAAGCCCTGCAGGGCGCCGGCCGCCTGGACGAGGCGCTGGCGGTGCTGGGCACGTTGCTGGATCGCCACCCGCATTATCCCGCCGGCTGGCGCCAGCATGGCGACATCGAAGCGGATCTGGGCCGGCCCGGCGCCGCGGTGCATTTCTACGAGATGGCGCTGGCGCTGAATCCCGCCGACGACCTGTCGCGGGAAAGGCTGGCCCGGCAGGAGGAGGCCTTCCAAATCCGCCGTGCGGCGATGGCGGCACGGCTGCCGGACGGACGGCACGATCTGCGCGACACCACCATCCTGATCCCGTTCCGCGCCGACAGCGACGACCGCAGGCGCAACCTGCGCTGGATCGTCGGCTTCCTGCTGAAGCATGTCGACGCCATCCTGCTGATCGGCGAGGACAAGGACGGGCCGAGCGACGTTCCGGACGCGCTGGGCCCCGAACTGGCCGCCCGCTGCCGCCATCTGCATCTGCGCGGCAACGACACGCCCTTCACCCACAAGGCCCACCTCATCAACCGCATGGCCGAGGCGGCCGACACGCCCATCGTCGCCCTGCACGACACCGACATCGTGGTGGACCCGGTGCAGTATGTGCTGGCGCGCGACGCCGTGCGGCGGGGCGGCGGGCTGGTCTTTCCCTACAATGGGCTGTTCTTCTGGATCATGGGCCGGGAGGTCCTGCGCTTCGGCCACACCCTGTCGGCGGCCCCGCTGAACGCCGTCTGCCCACGTTTCCCGCTGATGCACCGCAATTCCCCCGGCGGCGGCGCCTTCTTCGACCGGGAACGGCTGCTCGCCAACGGCGGCTACAACGAGGCCTTCCTGTCCTGGGGCTTCGAGGACGACGAGATCGTCGAGCGCTTCCGCCGGCTCGGGCTCGGCGTCGAGCGGGTGCCGGGACCGCTCTACCATCTGGAGCATGCCCGGCCGGCGAACTCGTCGGAGCAGAATCCCTTCTTCGAGGCGAACCGGGCGGAGTTGGAGCGCGTGCGGAATGCGGACGGCGAGGCGCTGCGCGCCGACATCGCCGCCGGACGGCTGCGCCGGCCGCTGCTGTCGTCGCGCGATCTGGCGGCATCGCCGATGGGTTGAAAGCGGCGCAAATGCGGTGCAACGCCGGGAACCCCTTGAAGGGGAAACGGCCCGGACACAGGTGAGGGGACGGGATGTGACGAATTCGAGAACGATCTCGTGTTGAGCTTGGCACGCAAACTGTGGGCGGAGGCCATTTCGGGCGCTCCCTCGGCCGGTCCTTTTGGCGGCCGGGCGGGACCGGCATCGGTGCCGCGCGGCATGCGCGTCTATGCGGTCGGCGACATCCATGGCCGGCTCGACCTGCTCGACCAGATGCTGGGCCAGATCGTCCGCGATGCCGAACAGGCGCCGAACCTGCTGAAATACCTCGTGTTCCTCGGCGACTATGTCGACCGCGGTCCCGACTCGCGGCTGGTGATCGAACGGCTCGCCTGCGGGCTGCCGCCGGCCTTCGGCGCGGTGTTCCTGCGCGGCAACCACGAGGACACCATGCTGGGCTTCCTGTCGGACCTGCGCGTCGCGCCCGGCTGGCTGACCTATGGCGGCGATACGACGCTGGAGAGCTACGGCATCCCCGCCCCTGACCCTGATGCGCCGATGGAGCATCTGCAGCAGGCGCAGATGATGCTGAACAGCCTGCTGCCGGCCCATCACCGCGCCTTCCTGACCGGTCTGCGCTGCCACCTGACCATCGGCGACTATCATTTCGTCCATGCCGGCGTCCGCCCCGGCGTCCCGCTCGACCGGCAGGAGGACCAGGACCGGCTGTGGATCCGCGAGGCCTTCCTGGTGTCGCGCGCCGATCATGGCAAGGTGGTCGTCCATGGCCACACCATCGCGCCGGAGCCCGAACTGCTGTCCAACCGCATCGGCATCGACACCGGCGCCTACGCCACCAACCGCCTGACCGCCCTGGTTTTGGAAGGGACGGACCGGCGGTTCTTGTGCACGGTGTGAGGGGGGCTCTGGCCGGAATTGGGGGAATCGGCGCCGGAACAAGGACTAAAAAGCACATCTGCCGCCATGGAAAGGTCCAGCCGACGTTTCACGGCGCATAATGGCCGCCTTCGACGCGAGCGTGCCCGCACATCTTGCGGCATGCCCACGCCTCACCTCAGGGAGGGGCATATGGATCGCCAAGCCGTATACCAGGAAATCACCGACATCTTCGGGCTGGTTCCATCCTTCTTCAAGGAACTGCCCGACGCCACCATCGAAGCCGAATGGCGCCTGTTCAAGGCCGTGCAGGTCGATGACGGGCCGATCCCACAGAAGTATCGCGAACTGATCGGTCTGGGGATTGCCGCCGTCATGAAGTGCCGGTATTGCGCCTTCTATCATACGGCGCTCGCCAAACTGTTCGGCGCAACGCAGGACGAGATCGAGGCCGCCGTTCATTACGCGAAGTCCAGCGCGGGCTGGAGCGCCTACCTGAATGGCATGCAGGTGGATTACGACACCTTCACACGGGAGGTCGATCAGGCCTGCGACCATGTGCGGAGCCAGATGTCGCAACAGCAGCGCGCCGCCTGATCGGCACCGGTCCGAAACGACAAAGGGCTTCCGGATCACTCCGGAAGCCCTTGTCTTGTTGGTCGGAGAGAGAGGATTCGAACCTCCGGCCCCTGCCTCCCGAAAGCAGTGCTCTACCAGGCTGAGCTACTCTCCGATCATGGCACCGGCAGGCGGTGCCGTCCGCCGGTGGAGCGGGTGTATAAACGGTTCCGGCCGTTCGTGCAATGCAAAGTCACAGCCTGACCGCTGCATTTTTGCCATGCCGTTCTGCCATGCCTGGCGGAGCCCCGAAACGACGAAGGGCTCCCGGATTTCTCCGGAAGCCCTTGTCTTGTTGGTCGGAGAGAGAGGATTCGAACCTCCGGCCCCTGCCTCCCGAAAGCAGTGCTCTACCAGGCTGAGCTACTCTCCGATCATGGCACCGGCGGGCGGTGTCGTCCGCCGGTGGAGGGGGTGTATAAACGCTCACGCTCCGGCGCGCAACGCAAAAAATGCGTCATCGTCCAAAAAGATCCGGCCCCCTCCCGGCCCGGCGGAGACGCCGTCAGAAATCGCGATCGATCACGAAATCAATGACTTCCAGCAGGGCCTGCTTGATCGGCCCGTCGGCGAACAGGCCCAGGCTGTCGCGGGCGATGGAGCCGTAATGGCGCGCCCGCTCCACCGTGTCCTTCAGGGCGTTGTGGCGGGCCATCAGCGCCTGGGCACGTTCCAGGTCGCCGTCCTTCTGGTCCAGCTCCTCCATCACCCGGCGCCAGAAGGCGCGTTCCTCGTCGTTGCCGCGGCGGAAGGCCAGCACGACCGGCAGGGTGATCTTGCCCTCACGGAAATCGTCGCCGACCGTCTTGCCCAGCTTCGCCTGCAGGGCCGAATAATCCAGAACGTCGTCGACCAGCTGGAAGGCGATGCCGAGATTCATGCCGTAGTCGTAGAGCGCCAGCTCCTCCGCCTGCGGGCGGTTGGCGACGACGGCGCCGACGCGGCAGGCGGCGGCGAACAGCTCGGCCGTCTTGCCCTTGATGACCTCGAGATAGGCCTGCTCGCTGGTCTCGGTATCGTTGGTGGTGCGCAGCTGCAGCACCTCGCCCTCGGCGATGATGGCCGAGGCGCCGGACAGGATGCGCAGCACGTCGAGCGACTGCACCTCCACCATCATTTCGAAGGCGCGGGAGAACAGGAAATCGCCGACCAGCACGCTGGCCTTGTTGCCGAACACCGCGTTGGCCGAGGCCATGCCGCGGCGCAGGTCGCTTTCGTCGACCACGTCGTCGTGCAGCAGGGTGGCGCTGTGGATGAACTCCACCACCGCCGCCAGCAGCCGGTGATGTTCCCCCTGATAACCGCACATGTTGGCGGCGGCGAGCGTCAGCACCGGCCGCAGGCGCTTGCCGCCGGCCGCGATCAGATAGCCGGCCAGCTGGGGAATCATCTCGACCTGCGACTGCATGCGGTCGAGGATGATCTGGTTGACGGCGCTGAGGTCCTCGGCCACCAAAGCGGTCAGGTCGTCGAGCGGGGTAGACTTGCGCCGTTTCGGCTCGAAGTTGGTCACGACCGCCAAGGTCGACTCCACGGGTGATTGACGCCAGAATTTGCGCTAGGGAGCATAACGGCCTAGCCTCTTCGGTCAAGTCCGCAGGGGCCCGTTCTTTCGAGACGCCCGTTCTTCCGAGACACCATGACCGAACTGTTGCGCACCACCGACCCCGTCCGCCTGTCCTGGCTGGTCGCCCTGCTGGCCGACGCGGGCATCGAGGCCATCGTGCTGGACAGCCACACCAGCATCCTGGAGGGCTCCATCGGCGCCATTCCCCGGCGGCTGATGGTCGACACGGAAGACGCCGCACAGGCCGTCCGCATCCTGCGCGAGGCCGGCGAAGCGTGAGCAGCCATATCGTTACGACTCCGGAACAAAGCGTGGAAACACCGGTGGACTTCCTGCTGAACGGCCGGGTCAGGCTGCACCAGCCGGACGGCGGCTATCGCGCCGCCATCGATCCTGTCTTCCTCGCCGCGATCACCGCCGCCGCCGCCGGCGAGCGCGTGCTGGATGTCGGCACCGGCACCGGGGCTGCGGCACTGTGCCTCGCCGTCCGGGTGCCGGGCGTGGCGGTCGTCGGGCTGGAACAGCGGGCCGACGCCTGCGACTTCGCCCGCCGCAATGCCGCGCTCAGCGGCGTTGCGGATCGGGTGACGGTGGTCCAGGGCGACCTGCTGGCCCCGCCCGAGGCACTGGGAACCGTCGGATTCGACCGTGTGATGATGAATCCGCCTTATCTGAAGGCGGGTGCCGCCAGCGTCCCGCCCGACGACTGGAAGGCCGCGGCGAATGTGGAAGGGCCGGCGGGGCTGGCCGACTGGGTGCGCTTCGCCGACCGCATGCTGAAGCCGCGCGGCACGCTGACGATGGTTCATCGCGCCGACCGGATCGACGACATCCTGCACGCGCTGCGTGGCCGGTTCGGCAGCCTCGTCCTGGTGCCGCTGTGGCCCAAGCCGGGGGTGGAGGCCAAGCGGCTGCTGCTGGTCGCCCGCAAGGGCGGCAAGGCGCCCGCCCGCCTGACCGCCGGCCTGACCGTGCACAAGGCCGAAGGTGGCTACAGCCCGGCGGCGGAGCGGATCCTGAGGGACGCCGAAGCGCTGGCTATTTAACGGGGGCGGAGCCTTTCAATCGGAAGACTTCAATCCCATCTCTGCCGGCATGAGCCTGCAATCCCTCCTCGCCAAACTCCCCTTCGGCCCCTGGCGCAAGGCCGGGCCGCTGGTGTCCGTCGTCCGCCTGACCGGCGTCATCGGCCAGGGCGGCCCCTTCCGCTCCGGCTTGTCGCTGGCCGGCGTCGCCCCGCTGCTGGAACGCGCCTTCGCGCCGAAGGACCAGAAGGCGGTGGCGCTGATCATCAATTCTCCGGGCGGGTCGCCGGTGCAGTCGGCGTTGATCGCCAAGCGCATCCGCGATCTGGCGGAGGAGAAGAAGGTGCCGGTCTTCGCCTTCTGCGAGGACGCGGCGGCGTCGGGCGGCTATTGGCTGGCCTGCGCGGCGGACGAAATCTGGGCGGACGAAAGCTCCATCGTCGGCTCCATCGGCGTGGTGTCGTCGGGCTTCGGGCTGCATGCGCTGATCGAGCGCCACGGCATCGAGCGGCGGCTCTACACCGCCGGCGACAAGAAGGTGCTGCTCGACCCCTTCTCGCCGGAGCGCGAGGACGGCGTCGCCCATCTGAAGGCGCTGCAGGCCGACGTGCACGAGGCGTTCAAGGCGATGGTGCGCGCACGGCGCGGCACGCGGCTGACCGGATCGGAGGAGGAGTTGTTTTCCGGCGCCTTCTGGGCCGGGCGCAAGGCGCTGGCTCTCGGGCTGATCGACGGGCTGGGCGATCTGCGCTCGGTGATGCGTGGACGTTTCGGCGAGAGGGTGCGGCTGCGCGTGGTGCAGCAGGAGCGCAGCATGCTGCGGCGGCTGGGGCTGCGGGCTGGAAACGGCAACGCCCCGACACTGGAGGCCGGGGCGCATGAGGCCTTCGCTGATGCCCTGGTGGCGGCCGCCCGCAAGTCGCTGGACGATTGGGCGGCCTGGGCGAAGCTGGGGCTTTGACGGATGTCTGCCGTCACCGGTCCGCAGTGACGGCGGCCGACTGCAAGCCGTAATCGTCGGCCTGGATGAAGCTGGCGCGCAGCGGCTTCAGGACGAACATCGCCAGGATCGCCGCCACCAGATTGAAGCTGGCGGCGATGTAGAACACGGCCTGCCAGCCGAAATGGCCGGCGATGATGCTGCTGAGCGGGACCAGCAGCGCCGCCGTGCCCTTGGCGGTGTAGAGCATGCCGGCGTTGGTCGTCGCGAACTTCGAGCCGAAGGTGTCGCCGGCGGTCGCCGGGAACAGGCTGTAGATCTCGCCGAACACGCAGAAGAACATCGCGGTGAAGATCACGAACGCCACCGGGTTGCGGCCCAGCTGCGTCACCAGGACGATGGCGATGGCGGCGGTGCCGAAGGCGATGAACATGGTGTTCTCGCGGCCGATGCGGTCGGACACCCAGCCGAAGAAGGGCCGTCCGGCGCCGTCCAGCACGCGGTCCAGCGAAATCGCCAGCGTCAGGGCCGGCAGGATGAAGCCGAACATGTTGATCGGCGAATCGGCGACGTGGAAGTCATGGGCGATCGGCGCGATCTGGGCCGCCGCCATCAGGCCGCCGGACGCCACCATCACGAACATCACATAGAGCAGCCAGAAGACCGGCGTGCGGATGACGCGGGCCGGCGGATGGTCGATCTTGGTCTGGGCCGGGCCGGTCTTGCGCGCCATGGCGTTCGACTTCGGCGCCTTGCGCAGGAAGAAGGACAACATGAAGATCACCGCGCCCTGCCCGATGCCGAAGACCAGGAAGGCATGCTCGTAGCCCTGGTTGGCGATCATGTTGGCGATCGGAATGACCGTCGCGCCCGCACCGGCGCCGAATCCGGCGGCGGTGACGCCGGCGGCCAGGCCGCGCTGCTGCGGGAACCATTTCAGGGCGTTGCCGACGCAGGTGCCATAGACGCAGCCGGCGCCGATGCCGGAGATCACCGCCGCGGTGTAGAGCATCGGCAACGAGGAAGCCTGGCTGTCGATCACCCAGGAGCCGCCGACCAGCAGACTGCCGACCAGCACCACCGCCTGCGGGCCGTAGCGGTCGACGAACCAGCCTTCGACCGGGACCAGCCAGGTTTCGGTGAAGACGAAGATGGAAAAGGCGATCTGGATGGCTGCACGCCCCCAGCCATGCTTGGCGTCGATGGGATCGACGAACAGCGTCCAGCCATATTGCAGGTTGGCGATCATCGCCATGCACAGCAGGCCGACGCTGAGCTGGAACCATTTGTTTGTCAGAAGACCGCGGTCTTCGGTCGTCTCTGTGGTCATGCCCCAAAGTCCCGTTGAACGTGGGGGCGCAGGGTCCTCGGAGTGCGGCGGTCCATCCGTATCGCACCGCATCATGCGCCGTTCGGAGATGACTGTGCGCCTCAACAATACGTATTCCAAATACCGGATACCGAATGCGTTATCCTTTTCCACATCGTGGAATGCCTTGAAAAGGCTCGCTTTTTCGCGATTGCAGGCATGCGCACATTGCTTGGCAAGCGAACAAAACTGTCAAGGCCGAGCCATGCAGCGAACACATATTTGAAATACAGTATCTGGTATACAGAATATCTTGCTGCGGTGCAGGGCCGGGCGCATGATCCGCTCATGGTCGACGGCGCCGACGAACGGTGCCGCAGCAAGGGGAAATCACATGATGTCGAGCATTCCGAGCCGTCTGTTCGCCGGTCCCGCCACCTTGGCGCCAGCCGGAATCGCTCCCGCCGGGTTCACCTTTGCCGAGGCCCTGCCGCGGATCGAAATGGCGGCACTGTTCGCCGGCTTCCGCACCCGTCACGGCGGCGGCAAGCGCAAGCCGGAATCGCCGGATGTCGCGCAGTCCTGGGCCGAGTTCGGGCGGGGTTTCTGAGCGGTCGTCTTAAAGCGCTACGCCGCGGAGTTCTGCGTCAGCAGAGTGGTCAGCCAGCGGAAGTTCGATCCGTCGCCGGCCTGGATGGCGCTTTCCACCACCTGCATCGCGGTCGCCGGGTCCTGGGGGTCGGGCACCGCCGCGGCGGGGTCCATGGCGGCGTCGCCCTGCCCGTCTTCCTGGGCGAACAGGGTGACGGCGCCGACGCCGAGACGGACGGAGGGCTGGGCGTTCGGCACCACCCCGGTGCCGTCGGCGCCGGAGGCACCGGCCTCCCCCACCCCGTTCAGGGTTTCCAGCATCGCCGCGAACTGGCCGGCCAGCGCACCCGCCTGCCGGGACGCAGACGTCCCTTTGCGCTCCAGGACGTCTTCCGCCCTGATGCGCATGGCTTGCGTGGCCTCGCTGTTGGCCATCATCGACATGGGACGATTCCCTGCGGTTAGTGGCGAACCGCAGGGCTACACGCAAAAATCACGCCATCAACAAAACCGGCGGAGCGCAAGGTTCACGGCCACCCCTGCGACGATTTGACCGGCAAAAATTACCCAGCCGCCCGGCAGAAGTTTCCCAGCGGCCGGCAAGCCTTGCCCATCAATCGCGGCCGATCAGTCGCGAAAGTTCTGGTACTGCAGCGGCTGTTCGATGCCCAGCCGCTTGACCAGGGCGATGGCGTCCTGCAGGTCGTCGCGCTTCTTGCCGGTCACCCGCAGCTCGTCGCCCTGGATCGAGACCTGGACCTTCATCTTGCTGTCCTTGATCCCTTTGACGATGGTCTTCGCCAGATCCTGCGCAATTCCCTGCTTAATCGTCACGGCATGGCGCAGCGCGTCACCGGCCGCCCGCTCCGGCTTGGCGGAGAAGTCCAGCGCGGCGGCATCCAGCTTGCGGCGGGTCACGTAGACGCGCAGCAGCTCCTGCATCTGCTCCAGCTTGGTGGCATCGTCGGCGAGCAGAACGATCTCGTTCTCGGTCCGCTCGACCGTGCATTTGGAGCCCTTGAAGTCGAACCGGGTCTCGATCTCGCGACGGACGCCGGCGATGGCGTTGTCGACCTCGTGGACGTCCGTCTTGGACACGATGTCGAAGGACGGCATGGCGGCTCTCTCCCTATAGGACGGCTGAAGAACGAATCGGCCGCACCGTAAAGAAGACGGCCGCCACACTCAACAGACAGCTGAGGCCGGGTTCCCGTCAACGGGTCGGCGGATGGAAGGGAATGGCGATTTCCCGCAGTTCCTTGCCCGGCAGCAGCAGGGTCGCCACCGCCCGATCCGGTTCGAAGCGCCAACTGCGCGGATCCCGCAGGTCGGGGCCGTCGCATTCCGGAACCAGATCCGGATCGGCGGCAAGTTCTCTACGGCAGGCCGCGATGGCCACCGTCAGCCAGGATTCCGCGCCGAACATCCGCGCCGGGGTCGGCACATCCCCGCGCACCAAATCCACCGTCAGCGCGGCGGCATAGCGGAAGCCGTTGCCCTGCACCCCCTCGCCACGGAACTGGACGGACAGCAGAGCGGGGGTGACGACATAGCTGTCGGCGGTCAGGATCAATTCGGCTTCGATCCGGTCGGGCAGATCGGCGGAGCTTTCGCGGAACCGGCGGATTTCGCCATCGACGAAGCGGCGCACCGTGTCGTTGAAAGCCACCACCCCGGGATGGGCCGGATCGGCGATCTCCGGCCGTTCGGCCTTGATATGGAGGCTGGAGCCGGGACGTCCTTCGGTCAGCACCCTCGTGCGCAGCCGCGCGCCCAGGGCGGGGTCGGCCCGCAGGGCGGCAAGCTGCCTCGTCCGCCGTTCGGTCTCCGCCTGCAGGCAATCGGCGGGATCGTCATAGCCCGAACCGGCATTGCTGCCGGCCTTGGCGTCGAAGCCGCAGGCGCGGTTGCGCCGTAAGGTCCAGGCGCGCTGTCCGGCGCGGGCGAAGCTCCGTCCCGCCTCGTCGGCAGCCAGATCGCCGAGCAGCGCCTCGTAGCCGGCGCCCATCGCCGCGTCGGCGGCGTCGAGCGCCGGGGTCGAGCAGATCGACTTTTCGACCGCGCTGCCGGCCTTGCCGCAGTCGAAGCTGGCGGCATCCGCCGGACCGGCAAGTGCAAGCAGGATCGGCAGGCAGGCGGACGCGGCGGCGAAATGACGGGCCATGTTGCGGTGTCCGGTCGAAGGAGACTGCGACAGTGGAACAGAGGCAACCCGGCCGCGGCAAGAGCGGCCGGGGTCATTTCGTCCGCTGCCGGTCAGTTCATCTCTTCGGCGTAATGGCAGGCGACCAGCCGCTCGTCCACGGTGCGCAGCGGCGGAACCTCCGCGGCGCAGCGGTCGGTGGCGAAGGGGCAGCGCTTGTGGAACGCGCAGCCCGGCGGCGGGTTCAGCGGCGACGGCAATTCGCCCTTCGGCACCACCCGGTCCATGCGCAGGTCCGGGTTCACCCGCGGCGTCGCCGCCAGCAGGATGCGGGTGTAGGGATGGCGCGGCCGGGTGAAGACCACATCCTTGGCGCCATGCTCCACCGGCTTGCCCAGATACATCACCATCAGCGAATCGGCGATGTGCCGCACGACGCTGAGATCATGGGAGATGAACAGGTAGGCGAGGTTCAGCTCCTCCTGCAGATCCATCATCAGGTTCAGCACCTGCGCCTGGATCGACACGTCGAGCGCCGACACCGGCTCGTCCGCCACGACGACGCGCGGGTTCAGCATCAGGGCGCGGGCGATGGCGATGCGCTGGCGCTGGCCGCCGGAGAACATGTGCGGGTAGCGGTCGACCTGATCGGGACGCAGGCCCACCTTTCCCATCATGACCACCGCGCGGTCGCGCCGCTCGTGCTTGTCCATGGCGGTGTTGATCACCAGCGGCTCGGTCAGGATCGATCCGACCGTCTTGCGCGGGTTCAGCGAGCCGTAGGGGTTCTGGAAGACCATCTGCACCGTGCGGCGCAGCTCCTTCATCTCCGCCGCGCTGCGCCCGACCACGTCGCGGCCGTCATAGTGCAGCTCGCCCGAGGTCGGCGGCTCGATCATGGTGACGGAGCGGGCCAGCGTCGACTTGCCGCAGCCCGACTCGCCGACCACCGCCAGCGTCTTGCCGGCCTGCAGGCGGAAGGACACGCCGTCCAGCGCCTTCACCGTCGCCAGCGGCTTGAAGGCGCCGCGCTTGACCGCATAGTGCTTGCGCAGATCGCGCGCCTCCAGCACGACCGTTCGCTCGGCCGCGGCCTCGAAGATATGGGGCCCGTTCTGGGGTTCGGTCTGGGTGCTCATCACAGCGCCTCCCCGGCGGCGAGATGGCCGTCCGGCAGCGGGTAGAAACAGCGGGCGCGCCCGTCGTCCACATCGAACAGGGCCGGGCGCTCGGCACGGCAGCGGGCGTCGGCGAAGCGGCAGCGCGGGCTGAACAGGCAGCCGGCCGGCCGGTCGGCGATGCCCGGCACCATGCCGGGAATCGTCGGCAGCCGGCGCTTGCCCAGCGCCCGCTCCGGCAGGGCGTCGAGCAGGGCGCCGGTGTAGGGGTGGCGCGGCCGTTCGAACAGGGCGCCGACCGGCCGCGTCTCCGCCACCTGACCGGCATACATGACGACGACGCGCTGCGCTGTCTCCGCCACCACGCCCATGTCGTGGGTGATCAGGATCAGCGCCATGCCGCGCTCGCGCTGCAACTGGACCAGCAGGTCGAGGATCTGCTTCTGGATGGTGACGTCCAGCGCGGTCGTCGGCTCGTCCGCCACCAGCAGGCGCGGGTTGCAGGCGATGGCGATGGCGATCATCACGCGCTGGCTCATGCCGCCCGACAGCTGGTGCGGGAAGGCGGACAGGCGCGATTCCGGCGCCGGAATGCCAACCTGCTCCAGCAGGGCGATGGCGCGGTTGCGCAGCGCCTTGCCGGACAGCCCCTCATGCACCCGCAGGGTCTCCATGATCTGGAAGCCGACGGTGAAGCAGGGGTTCAGGCTGGTCATCGGCTCCTGGAAGACCATGGCGACGTCCTTGCCGGTGATCTTCCGGCGCTGGGCGGCGGGCATGGTGAGCAGGTCGTTGCCGGCGAACGTCATCCGGTCGGCGACCACCCGGCCGTTGGAGCCGAGAAGCCCCATCACGGCCAGCGAGGTCACGGACTTGCCGGAGCCGGATTCGCCGACGATGCCGACGACCTCGCCTTCGTCCACGGTCAGGTCGATGCCATCCACCGCGCGGAAGGTGCCGGCGCGGGTGGTGAACTCGACCGACAGGTTCTTGATGTCGAGAAGAGGCATGAGGTCAACGCTTCAGCTTGGGGTCGAGCGCGTCGCGAAGACCGTCGCCCAACAAATTGAAGGCCAGCACGGTCACCAGGATGGCGATGCCGGGCCAGGTCACGACCCAGGGCGCGCGCTGGAGGAACTGCAGCGAGGAGGCCAGCATGGTGCCCCATTCCGGCGTCGGCGGCTGGGCGCCGAGACCGAGGAAGCCCAGTGCGGCCGCGTCCAGGATGGCGGTGGAGAAGCCCAGCGTCGCCTGCACGATCAGCGGCGCCAGACAGTTCGGCAGAACCACAATCAGCATCAGGCGCATCGGCCCGGCCCCGGCGACGCGCGACGCGATGACATAATCCTTGTTCACCTCCGCCATCACCGCGGCGCGGGTCAGGCGGGCATAGTGCGGGATCACCACCACCGACACCGCCAGCATGGCGTTCACCAGCCCCGGCCCGAGGATGGCGGCCACCACGACGGCCAGCAGCAGCGAGGGCAGGGCCAGCAGGATGTCCATGCCGCGCATGATCAGAACGTCGGCCATCCCGCCGAAGAAGCCGGCGATCAGCCCCAGCCCCAACCCGACAGCCAGCGACAGGGTGACGACGATCAGGCCGATCATCATCGACAGCCGCGCGCCGTACATCAGGCGGGACAGCATGTCGCGGCCGATGTCGTCGGTGCCGAGGAGGTAGGTCCAGGTGCCGCCATCCTGCCAGACCGGCGGGGTCAGGATCGCATCGCGGTACTGGATGTCGGGATCGTGCGGGGCGATGACGCCGGCGAAGATGGCGATAAGCGCGATCAGCAGGATCACCACCAGACCGCCCAGCGCGCCCTTGTTCTGGCGGAAGTGATACCAGAACTCGGTCAGCGGGTGCGGCGGGCGCGACACGGCCACCGGTTCGGGGGTGGCGGGTTCTGCATTGGTCGAAAATTCAGCGGACATGGATTGGCCTCACCGCGCGTGACGGATGCGGGGGTTGAGGACGCCGTAAAGCACGTCCACCAGCAGGTTGACCAGGATTACCGAGGTGGCGATCAGCAGGACACCGCCCTGCAGGGCCGGATAGTCGCGGCGGTTGATCGATTCGATCAGCCATTTGCCGACGCCCGGCCAGGAGAAGATGGTCTCGGTCAGGATGGCGCCGCCCAGCAGCGTGCCGACCTGAAGACCGATGACGGTCACCACCGGGATCAGCGCGTTGCGCAGCGCATGCATGCCGATGACCCGGCCGTCGGCCAGCCCCTTGGCGCGGGCGGTGCGGATGTAATCCTCGCCCAGCACCTCCAGCATGGCCGACCGCGTCATGCGCGCCACCACCGCCAGCGGCACGGTGCCCAGCACGATGGTCGGCAGGATCAGGTGGGACAGCGCGGACCGGAACGCGTCGTAATCGCCGGCCATCAGCGTGTCGATCAGCATGAAGCCGGTCGCCGGCTCCACGTAATAGACCAGATCCAGGCGGCCCGACACCGGGGTCCAGCCCAGCGCGACCGAGAAGAACAGGATCAGCAGCAGGCCCCACCAGAAGATCGGCATCGAATAGCCGGTCAGGCTGGCGCCCATCACGCCATGGTCGAACAGAGATCCGCGCTTCACCGCCGCCAGGATGCCGGCGGGCAGCCCGATCAGCGTCGCGAACAGCATGGCGCACAGCGCCAGTTCGAGCGTCGCCGGAAACAGCGTCAGGAACTCGCTCAGCACCGAATTGTGGGTGACCAGCGACAGGCCGAAATCACCCGACAGCACGTGGCCGACATAGTCGAGGAACTGTTGCCAGAGCGGCTGGTCGAGACCCAGTTCATGACGGAAGGCGGCCAGCCGCTCGGGTGCGATACCCCGTTCGCCGACTCGCACCTCGATGGGGTCGCCGGGAACCAGCCGGATCAGGATGAAGGTCAGAAAGGTGATGCCGAGAAAGGTCGGAATCACCAAGCTCACCCGCGTCAGGATGAAGCGAAGCATCGACGGGTACTCGTTTTTTAAAACTACGGTGAAAACTGGAACGGAGCGCTGACTTGGCAACGCCCCGTTCCATCAGGGGCACCTGCCCCCACTCCGGCCCTCCCCCACTTGCGCAGGGTTGGGAATGCCACTCTGTTCAAAGGGTTGGAGGCGCGGAAACCCACGCCTCCAACCTAAAACAGCCATCGCCGCACCCCCTTTTTGCAGGGGTGCGCCACGCATCACTTCAGATCGACGCCTTCGAAGCGATGGATGCCGAACGGATCCATCTTGTAGCCGACGACGTTCTTGGCGAGGCCCATGTAAACCACCGAATGGGCGATGGTGTACCAGGGGGCCTCTTCCTTGAAGATGACCTGCGCCTGCTCGTACAGCTTGGTGCGGGCGGCGATGTCGTTGGTGCGCTTGGCCTGGACGACGAGGTCGTCGAACTCCTTGTTGCACCACTTCGACAGGTTGTTGCCGCCCGGACGGGCCGCCTCGCAGCCCAACAGGGTGTAGAGGAAGTTGTCCGGATCACCGTTGTCGCCGGTCCAGCCGAGCATGCCCATCTGGTGCTCGCCCTGCTGCATCCGCTTGCGGTACTCACCCCACTCGTACTGCACGATCTTCGCCTTGACGCCGACCTTGGCCAGATCGGCCTGCATCATCTCGGCGATGCGCTTGGCGTTGGGGTTGTACGGGCGCTGCACCGGCATCGCCCACAGGTCGGTCTCGAAGCCGTTGGGATAGCCGGCATCGGCCAGCAGCTTCTTCGCCCGCTCGACGTCGTACGGATAGTCCTCGATCGAGTCGTTGTACGACCACATGGTCGGCGGAATCGGGTTCTTGGCCGGGACGCCGGCGGCCTGATAGACCGCGGCGACCATCGCCTTCTTGTCCATCGCCATGCTGACGGCGCGGCGGACGCGCACGTCGTCAAACGGCTTCTTCGTCACATTGAAGGAAACGTAACCGACGTTCAGGCCTTCCTGCTCCTGGACGACGATCGAGCTGTCCTTCTTCATGCTGTCGATGTCGGCCGGGTTCGGGTACGGCATCACCTGGCATTCGCCGGCCTTCAGCTTGGCCAGCCGGACCGCCGCGTCGGGCGTGATCGCGAAGACGAGGTTGTCGAGCGGCTGCTTGCCGCCCCAATACTGCTCGAACGCCTTGTAACGGATGACGGCGTCCTTCTGGTAGGCGACGAACTGGAAGGGACCGGTGCCGACCGGGACCTGGTCCAGCTTCTCCGGCGTGCCCTTCTTCAGCAGCATCGCGGCGTACTCGGCCGACATGATCGGCGCGAACGGCATGGCGAGGTTGGCCAGGAACGGCGCCTCGACCGCGTTCAGCGTGAACTTGACCGTCAGGTCGTCAACCTTCTCGATCGACTTCAACAACTTCGGCATCGCCATGTCGTTGAAGTAGTCGTAGGCGCCGCCGGAAATCTTGTGGAAGGGATGATCCGGCTTCCACTGGCGTTCGAACGAGAAGATCACGTCGTCGGCGTTGGCGTCGCGGGTCGGCTTGAAATCGCCGACGCTGTGCCACTTGGCACCGGCCCGCAGCTTGAAGGTGTAGACCAGCCCGTCGTCGGAGATGGTCCAGGATTCCGCCAGGCCGGGAACGACCTTGGTACCGCCATGCTCGAACTGGACGAGGTTGTTGTAGACCGGGAGAGCAACGTCGAAACTGGTGCCGGTCGTGTTCAACATGGGGTTGAAGTTTTCGGGGCTACCCTCGGAACAATAAACAAGGGTCTTCGCCGCCTGGGCCGGCGCCGACAGCGCCAGCGCCGCGGCCATACCAAGCCCGGCACCCAGCAGGATGCGCTTCATTCGTCTTGCCTCCCGATTCCGGTTGGAGCGTACGGAAATTTGCCAGAACGCTTTTGGAAATAGCGTCGCCATTTGGCGCGTGGCAAAGGCGCCTGTCAACGCCAACATGCATACGTGGCTATACCGCGGCGCAGAGCATATTTTTGGGCACCAATACGTCCGTATGGACACATTTTCGCCCCTGAAAACGAAACAGTTGCAAAGCCAACCATCCGGTTGACCGAATCGATAGCTTCCTTCCCCTGCGAATCAGGCTATCCGGGTGGACCATTCCGGCAATGCCCGCAGCCGCCGGGAGTCGGACGGCAGCCATGCACAGCCGTCGTGAAGGGTGCCATCTCGCCTCATGCTAGGCTCGGTTGCACCTGTCATGGAACCTTTTTTCGGATACCGGTCCGGCGATGTCGCTTCCGCTCCTGCCGTCCTTCCTGCGAACCGGCCCGCTGGCCGGCCCGGTGGCCGCCTACGGCCTCTACATCGTCGGCTCCGCCCTGCTGGCCTCAAACCCGGTGGTCGGGCGGGCGGTGGCGCATGTGGTGCCGCCGATCGGGCTGGCCTTCTGGCGCTGGCTGATCGCCTTCCTGATCGTGCTGCCCTTCGCCCTGCCGGGGCTGCTGACCCACCGGGTTCAATTGAAGCGGCAGTGGCGGCGCTACCTGCTGCTGGGCGTGCTGGGCCAGGGGATCTCGGGCGCCATCGTCTATTACGGGCTGGAGCGGACCAGCGCCACCAACGCCAGCCTGATCTATGCCACCAGCCCGGCGATGATCCTGGCGCTGGCCGCCGTCTGGCTGGGCGATGCGATCCGGCCGCGGCAGGTGCTGGGCATCCTGCTGGCGATGGCCGGCGTGCTGGTGATCCTGACCCGCGGCGATCTCGACGCCTTGCGCCACCTGTCCTTCAATTCCGGCGACCTGCTGGTGTTGACCGGGGCGGTGTCCTGGTCGGTCTACACCATCCTGCTGCGGCAATCGGGCACACCCCTGCCGGTGGTCACCGCCTTCGCCGCCAACGCCTTCGCCGGGGTGCTGGTGCTGGCTCCCTTCTATGCGTGGGAGACGGTGGCGGTGCGGCCGGTGCCCTTCTCCGTCTCCACCATCCTGTCGATCGTCGCGGTGGCGCTGTTCGCGTCGGTCCTGGCGCTGCTGGCCTATCAGAAGACCATCGCGATGATGGGCGCCGCGCGCGCCTCCACCGCGCTGTACGTCTCGCCTCTGTGGGCGGCGTTGGCCTCCTGGGTTCTGCTGGCCGAACCGCTGCAGGGCTTTCACCTGATGGGGGTGGCGCTGGTCCTGCCCGGCGTGATGCTGGCCACCCTGCAAGCGCGCAAACCGGCGGCGGAGCCGGCGACCGAAGCGGCTTGATGGGTATCGCTTGATCGGTATTGCCTGATCGGGGTCGCCCGCCCATCTTGGCCGGAACTCCGCATCCTGCCTCCGTCCGGTCATGCCCGATACCGCGCCCACCCCGCTCCTGCTCTGCGCCGACGATTATGGTCTGGCCCCCGGCGTCAACGCCGCCATCCGCGACCTCATCGCCCAGGGGCGGCTGACCGCGACCTCCGTCATGAGCCTCTGCCAGCATTGGCGAGAGGGGGCCACGGCATTGCGCGAGCTGAAGGACAAGGCCGATGTCGGGCTGCATTTCACCCTGACCGACCAGCCGCCGCTGGGGGCCATGCCGACGCTGGCGCCGGACGGGCGGCTGCCGCCGCTGGGGCGGCTGATGGGCTGGGCCTATCGCGGGAAACTGAACACGGTGGCGGCGCGGGCGGAAATCCGTGACGAACTGTCACGCCAGATCGCCGCCTTCACCGACGCCTGGGGAGCGCCGCCCGACTATATCGACGGCCACCAGCACATCCACCAGTTGCCAGGCGTGCGCGATGCGGTGGTGGAGGCGCTGGCCACCCTGCCCGGCGCCTACGTCCGCCTGTGCGGGGAGCCGGTGGCTGCGGTGCTGCGCCGGGGCGTGGCGGTGCCGAAGACGCTGCTGATCGGCGGGCTGGGGGGCGGGCTGAGGCGCATGGTGCGGACGCGCGGCATTCCCGCCAACGACCGTTTCGCCGGAGTCTACGACTTCGCCGGCAACCGGCCCTTCGCCGGGCTGATGCCGCGCTTCCTGGATGGCATCGGCGGCCGGACCCTGGTGATGGTCCACCCCGGCCTGCCCGACGAGGAACTGCGCCGCGTCGACACGCTGGTCGAGCCGCGGCGCGCCGAATACGACTATCTGCGCGGCCCGGCGTTCGCCGCCCTGCTGCAGGCGCGCAACATCCGCCTGACCCGCTTCGCCGGCTTTCCCCGGTAAAGGGTCGCCCTAATCCTCGTCGTCCGGCTGCCAGGCCCGGCGGCGCAGCTTGAAGCGCTGGACCTTGCCGGTCTCCGTCCGCGGCAGCGCGTCGAGGAATTCCACCGCGCGTGGATATTTGTAGGGCGCGATGTGCTCCTTGACGAAGCTCTGCAGTTCCTCCGCCAGCCGCTCGTCGGGGCGGATGTCGTCGCGCAGCACGACGAAGGCCTTGGGGATGGTGCCGCGCACGGGATCGGGGGCGGCGATCACCGCGCATTCCTGCACCGCCTCGTGGCTCAGCAGGATGTTCTCGACCTCCAGGCCGGAGATCTTGTAGCCGGCCGAGACGATCAGGTCGTCGGTGCGGGCGTGATACCAGAAGAAGCCGTCCTCATCGACGTGGAAGGCGTCGCCGGTCAGGTTCCAGCCCTGATGGACATAGCTTTCCTGGCGCGGATCGTCGAGATAGAGGCAGCCGGTCGCGCCGCGCACCGCCAGCCGCCCGACCTGACCGGGGGGCAGCCGGCGGAACTGGTCGTCGACCACCATCGCCTCGTAGCCCGGCACCGGCTTGCCGGTGGACCCCGGCCGGACGTCGCCGGGGACGGCGTGCAGCACGGCGTTCAGCAGCTCGGTGGTGCCCAGGCTGTCGAGGATCTGCAGCCCGGTGGCGTCGTGCCAGCCCTCGAAGGTCTGCTGCGGCAGCGGCTCCCCGGCGGAGACGCAAAGGCGCAGGGAGGACAGCCCCTTCGCCAGCCCGGGGTCGGCGGCCATGCGGCCGATCATGCCGCGATAGACGGTGGGCACGGTGAACATCACCGTCGCCCGATGGCGGGTGGCGGCCTCCAGCAGCCGGTCGGCGGTTCCGCGCTCCAGCAGGATGACCGACGCGCCGATGCGCAGCGGGAACAGCAGCAGCCCGCCCAGCCCATAGGCGAAGGCCAGCGTCGGCGAGCCGCAGAACACGTCCTCGGCCGTCGTCCCCAGCACGGAGCGCGGCGACAGGTCGGAAATCGCCAGCAGATGGCGGTGGAAATGAGCGGCCGCCTTCGGCGTTCCGGTGGTGCCGGAGGTGAAGGCGATCAGCGCCACGTCGTCCTGCGCCGTGTCGGCGGCCTCGAACCCGGCCGGCTTGGTGGCGATGCGGTGTTCCAGCTCGCCGTCGCGGAAGCCGATGATGCGCAGCGACGGCAGCGCCGCCTCTTCCAGATCGTCGAGGAAATGGGTGTCGCACAGCGCCATGTCGATGGAGGCGCGCTTCAGCACGTCGGCCAGCTCCGGCGCGCGCAGCAGCGGCATCGTCGGCACCAGAACGCCGCCGGCCTTGATGACCGCCAGCCAGCAGGCGGCCAGCATCGGCGTGTTGGGACCGCGCAGCAGGACGCGGTTGCCGGTGACCAGCCCGTAATCCTCGGTCAGGACACGGGCGATGCGGTCGACGGTGTCGCGCATCCGGCCATAGCTCCACACCTCGCCATCGCCGCCGATCAGGCAGGGACGCCCGTCCCAGCCGCGCTCGCGCCAGCCGTCGATCAGGACGGAGGCGGCGTTCAGGCGCTTCGGGTATTGGAGTTCGGGGCGTTCGAGAATCAGGTCGGGGCGTTGCGCCGGCGCCGGCAGCCGGTCACGGGTGAAGCTGTCCAGATGTCCGGATGGCGTCATGCGCGGTGCTGCCTCCCCCCATTGGGTGACGGGGAGGATGGGGCCGGCGTGATCGGTGGGCGGAACCGGCCGCCACACGCGCGGTTCAGACACGGCCATACCATCGGCCGGCGCGAATGCGCATCCCTTCATGGGCAATGCTCCATCTCCCCCCGCAGAGGACGCATGAACACGCCTCCGTCTTATCTTTTATGCTCCGACTATAGTGCCAGGGGGCGCAAGTGAGCCATGCAACGAACGAATGGTGGGTGCACCATCAATCGCCATTCGTGCCGGGACAAGTGACTGAAAACGCCTGTTTTTCGTTGGTAAGACGCATGATTCGGGCCGAAAGTACGGGTCGGCGTACCAATTTTCAGCCGTTCTGCAGATAGATGTCGATCTCGCCCTGCTCCATCACATGGGCGGTGCCGTGGATGATGCCGTTGGCGATCTGGATGATGCGGTGGATCATCGCGACGGAGGCCTGGCAGTCCATCCGCAGCTTGTCGGGATCGCCGCTGTCGATGTCGGTGCCGATCCGCTCCAGCGTGTGGGCGATCACCTGATGGGCCTGTGCGATGGTGTCCTCGAAGGGGCGGAGGAACTTTGACGGCACATGGCCGTAGGCCTCGATCGCCAGTTCCTTGTCGGAAAAGCCGCTGTCGCGGAAATGCTCGGCATAGCTCTTGGGCTGCCAGATGCGGCATTCCTCCAGCATGTCCGGCATGTCCGGGATCATCTCGATCAGCATCACGATTTCGTTGAAGTGATTGAGATAGTCGGTCGCCAGCAGCGTCTTTTCGGAAATGTTCGTGCCGCGCACGCGTTGCCGCCACCGGACGAAGTCGGCCAGTTCATCCGGCGGAATGCCATCCATCAGGGACCGATCCAACTCTTGGTCTTCCATGCACAAACCCGGACCCGATGACGCCCAACCCCAACCGTGTGCCGATGTCCTTAACGTTGGATTAAACGGGTTGCAAGCGTCGGGTGGTGAAAGTCACCAATTGACGAAATGAAAGCGGTGACAGGGCCGTTATCCATCCAGATAAAAATTCGCCGCCGGCGCCCGTCCGCATGATGTCGCGGCGGCGCCCGGCGGCGAAAGGACTGGCGGTTCAGGGAGGAATCACACCATTGGCGGTTCCAACACGGCTCCTGCCGGTTGGTTCCCGGGCGCCGTGCTTGGTTTTTTCCAATTGCCGGAACGCGCTACCGGAAAGTCAAAGTGTGCGGAAAGAAAAACGCGCCGGCCTGGGGGTGGCCGGCGCGTTCGAGGATCGGGAACACTCGCCTCGCCCTCACACGGCAGCTGCACAGCAGATGCCGGAGGGCAAAGTCAGAGTAGGCCGGTAAGTCTTTCGGAACGGTTAAATCCTCCCCTCCGCAACCCCCTATGCGGCGGTGGTCATAGACCGCCGGCAGGGCCGGCCGGGCCCTGTCATGCCCTGTTGCATACCATGCATACTGAGTAATCCGTTGCGGGTATCTCGAATAAATCTTTCGGGTTCACTCCCGTTAGGCCGTGGACTGCGCCATATGAATTTGACCGTTACGGGTCGCAATGCGTCAGTCTGCTGTGGAAGCAGCGTCGATGGCGTCGCGATCTCCGACGGGAACCGACTGCCGGAATTCGTCGCCGGGATTCGTCGCCGAACACCCAAGCCCGGAAGGATCGGGTTGCACCGGCCGCATCGGGTATCCGGGGCGGCATGTCGGGTGGATGCCAGGAACACGCGCCGCAGAAAGGCACGGGGAGAGAGATGGAGCAGTACACCGGTCACTTCATGCAGCATTTGCCCTACCTGCGCCGCTATGCCCGCGCGCTGACCGGGACGAACGGGCGGGGGGACGCCTTGGTGACCCGCACCCTGGAATGGTATCTGGAGGCGGACGAGGCTGAAACCGGCCGGGGCGGCGACCTGTCGCGCGGCACGCTCTATCGCCATCTGAACGAGTTGCAGGACGAAGAAGGCTCGCCCCCGGCGGTGGCGCCGTACCATCCGGTCGAATCGGCGCTGATGACGCTGGAGGAGACCGACCGTCGGCTCTACCTTCTGGTCAATCTGGAGGATCTGCCGGTCAGCGAGGCTGCGGCCGTCCTGGGCATCGCCCCGGAAGACGCGATGGAGCGGCTGAACCACGCCCGCGAGCGTGTCCGCGCCCGGCTGACCGCCACCATCCTGATCGTCGAGGATGATGCCATCATCGCCTTCGATCTGGCGGAAACGGTGCGCGGCATGGGCCACATCGTCTGCGGCAACGCGGCGACGATGGACGAGGCGCTGTCGCTGGCGGCGGAACACCGGCCGACGCTGGCCCTGATGGACATCCGGCTCGCCGACGGCGACAACGGGCTGGAGGTGGCGCGCGCGTTGCGGGCCCGCCGGTTCCTGCCGGTGATCTTCGTCACCGCCTTCCCGGACGATCTGGCCAAGCACGGACTGGAGCATCTGGGTCCGGTCATCCCGAAACCCTTCACCCGCGACCAGATCGAACAGGCGATCACCCGCGCGGTGTTCATGCCCCAGCCGGAAGACGCCCACGAGACGGCGCAGCCCCACTGAGGGGCGGCACCGCCTGATCCGGCTTCAGCGGAAGACCACCGTCTTGTTGCCGTTCAGCAGCACGCGGTGCTCCACGTGATAGCGGACGGCGCGGGCCAGCACGATGTTCTCGATGTCACGCCCGATGGCCACCAGGTCGTCGGGCGTCATCGTATGGTCGACGCGCTCGGCCTCCTGCTCGATGATCGGGCCTTCGTCGAGGTTGGAGGTGACATAGTGCGCGGTGGCGCCGATCAGCTTCACGCCTCTCGCATGGGCCTGATGGTAGGGCTTGGCCCCCTTGAAGCTGGGCAGGAAGCTGTGGTGGATGTTGATGACCCGACCGGCCATCCGCTCGCACAAGGCCCCCGACAGCACCTGCATGTAGCGGGCGAGCACGACGAGGTCGACCTTCTCCTCGTCCACGATCTCCAGAAGGCGGGCTTCCTGATGCGCCTTGTTGTCGGGGCCGACCGGCAGATGGTGGAACGGGATGTTGTGCCACGCCGCCAGCTGGTAGAAGTCGCGGTGGTTGGAGACGATGGCCGGGATTTCGATCGGCAGGTAGCCGGTGCGGTAGCGGTACAGCAGGTCGTTCAGGCAGTGGCCGAACTTCGACACCATGATCAGCACGCGCGGCCGGCGGCGAGCATCGTGGATCTGCCAGGTCATGCCGAAGCGTTCCGCCACCTGAGCGGCGAACTCGGCCTCCAGCTGCTCCTTCGTCGGCCCGGCCGGGTTGCCGTTGAAGCTGACTCGCATGAAGAACAGGCCGGAAATGCGGTCGCCGAACTGCGCGCTGTCGATGATGTTACAGCTCCGCTCCGCCAGGAAGCCGGACACCGCGAAGACGATGCCGACGGTGTCGGGGCAGGAAACGGTGAGGATATAGTCGGAGCCGGTCTCAGACATCGCGCGTCCACCATGGCGTACAGCAAGAATAAGGGGGGAAGCTTCCCTAGCACGAACGCCGCGATGTTGCACCCGCTTCATGAGCGGATGCGCACATGGCTGCACCGTCACGCAGGATTGCCCCCGAACCCGCCCTCCCCACGCCGCTCTGGCGCAGATGCGCCGGCGGTGCGACAATCGGCGGCGGCCGGACTGGCCGGCATCGGGAAGGCGGGGTTACCCATGGCAACCGGCGGCAAGATCATCGGTGAATACACCAAGGGCAAGGTCGACAAGCTGATGACGGCGGATGCCGCCGACAGCAGCCGCAGCCAGCGCATCCGCCATTTCCTGGAAAACATGGATGCGGCGATCCTGGAGGCCAACTGCGAGGTCATCGGGCGCGAACTGCCGAACCTGGACCGCGACAGCTTCCTGCGCATGGCGGTGCGGGTGGCGGAACTGCGCGCCGACTATATCCGCGCCGGCCTGAAGATGTCCGAATCCCGGCATCCCGATTCCTCCACCGTCACCGACCTCGCCCGCCTGCGCGCGGCCTACGAGGAGATGCTGGCCGTCTATGAAGCCGCCGAACGGGTGATCGAGCGCGGATACGCCAAGCTGGGGTGAGGCGCGGGCATTTTTTAAGGAAAGCTCCTTCGGCCGTCATTCCCGCGCAGGCGGGAATCCAGCCATTTCAGCAGTTTCCCAGAAAGGTTTCCTGGTTCCCCGCCTGCGCGGGGATGACGGCCGAGAGCGGCCCCCGCCGGGAGGCAGAAACAAAAATCCCCTCCTCCGCGATCCTGCGGAGAAGGGGCGCGACCGATCGGTCACATATTCAGTGGCAACCTTCCATGGCGACGCCCGGTGGCCGGATGATGACCGTCACCAGGACTTAGACGTCGTGGAAATGTTCCAACTCACGACGCAGGCTGGTCGCCTCTTGCCGCAGGCCGACGATCCGGCGGACGTCAGGACTGGGCTGCTGTTCCTCGCGTTCGAGCTTGTCCTCGATATCGCGTTGCTCTTGCCGGATGATGTTGAACAGGGCTTTCCTCAACATCGACACCTCCCGAGCTGATCGCTAAAATTTTAGCGCTTTTTCAATCGGTCATCAAGCAACCAATCACCTCTGTCGAATTCTCAGCCTTTCAAGTGTGCCCATATGACCGGAGGCTCACAAATATTCAGAAACGGTAACCTGCCCGGTCTTGACAATACTTTTTTGCAGCCGCATTGGTTAATGAATCGGGCTAGACCAACGGGTGACGCAGCGGGTCGGGCGACCTGACGCTGCGGTCTCCCCACCTTTGCAGCATGGTATTTCTGGCGATGGATCGACGACAGCTGCTTGGGCTCGGGCTGAGCAAACTTTGGTTAACCGCTTTCGGCACGGCGGCACTTGCCCTGGCCCAGCCGCCGGGCTCGGCCCTGGCTGCGGAGCCGCGACCCGGCCGCAAACCGGCCGGCGGCGGACCGTCGCGGCCCCGGCTGGTCATGCTCGATCCCGGCCATGGCGGCAACGATCCCGGCGCGATCGGCACCCGCGGAACCTTCGAGAAGGAGGTGACGCTCGACATCGCCCACGAGGTCGCACGCATCCTGGCCGACCGGACCAACGTCGCGGTAAAGCTGACGCGGCGCGACGACCGCTTCCTGGCGCTGGATGAGCGGGTGGCGCTGACGCGCGAGGCCGGGGCCGACCTGTTCGTGTCGATCCACGCCGACAGCGCCCCCAATGCCGATGCCCGCGGACTGTCGGCCTACATCCTGTCGGAAAAAGCGTCGGACTCCTTCGCCTCGCGCCTCGCCCAACAGGAAAATCAGGCAGACCGGTTCGGAAAGCCGGGATCGCTCGGCGGCGGCCGGATCGTCAAGGACATACTGCTGGACCTGACGGCGCGCCACACCCGCCATGCCTCGCTGGCCGCCCGCCAGCTTCTGGTGGAAGGCGCAGGCAAGGAACTGCACCTGCTGGAAAACCCGATGCGCTCGGCCAATTTCGCGGTGCTGAAGGCGCCGGACGTGCCGTCGGTGCTGGTTGAGACCGGCTTCCTGTCCAACCCGAGGGACGAGGAAATCCTGCGCGACGCCACGGCGCGGCGGGTCGTTTCGCGCGTCCTGGCCCGCGAGATCGCACGCGTGCTCTCCAGCCCAGCTTTCGCCTGATTTTGCCCCGAGACTGCATGAAGCTGTGCGGCGAAACTTCCGCCGCAGCCGCTCCTTCGCAATCGCAGCGACTGCAACATCCGTGCATCACCTCGGGACAAAGTGACGATGACTGGTGAAAGCCCTGAATTTCCCCATTGCAAAGACCGTTCCGCCGTGACTTTTTCCGGCCGCGCGCCGCATTTTCCCGGCGCTCGACACGCAGGCGAAGGGAGGCACGCTGTGACGGGTTTGAGCCGCCTTTGGACGATGTTCGCGCTTGCCTGCGTCGCAGGGACGTCGCTGTCCGGTTGCGGGCCGCTGGTGCTGGGCACCGCGGGCGGCGCCGCCGTCGTGGCCTCGCAGGAGCGCGGCTTCAGCGGCTTCGTCAGCGACACCGAAATCCGCGCCCGCATCAATTCGCTGTGGCTGCAGCATTCGATCGACCTGACCAACCGGATCGGCCTGACCGTCGACCAGGGCCGCGTGCTGCTGACCGGCCGCGCCGCCGACGCGCAGATGCGCCTCGACGCGGTGCGTCTCGCTTGGCAGGCCGACGGCGTCAAGGAAGTCATCAACGAAATCCAGATCGACAACGGGTCCAGCATCGTGGACACCGCGCGCGACACCTGGATTTCAACCCAGATTCGCAGCCGGATCACGTTCGATGCGAATATTCATAGCCAAAATTACAGCATCGATACCGTCGATGGTGTTGTCTATCTGATGGGTGTCGCCAGTTCACAGGAAGAGCTGAACAACGTGCTCCAGCACGCCCGTTCGGTGCCCAATGTTCAGCGTGTCGTCAGCTACGTCCGTCTGCTCTCAAACCTCCAGGGTTGAAACCCGACCGCCATGGCCTCCGCCCTATCCCGCGTCCTCGCCGTTCTCCGCACCGCCGCCGTCGCCGCAGCCCTGATCCTGCCGGCGGCGGTCGCGGCCGGTCCCGTTCTGGCGCAGGATGCGGCGGCGCAGGGGGCGACGCAGGGCAATCCGGGGGCCCCGGACGTGGTGGCGCAAGATGTGATGGCCCAGGATCAGGATGGCGGCGGGGCGGACTCCCCCGCCGCCGGCACGCCGGGTCCGGCCAACCGCCTGTTCGTCCAGGCGCTGCAGTTGATCCGGCAGGCCGACAACACCTATGACGTCGCCGAGGAGTCGCGCCTTCTGAAGGAGGCCGACAAGCTGTTCAACGAGATCGTGACGAAATACCCCGACAGTCCGCTGGCGGTGCAGCTCGTCACCAACCAGTTCGTCGGCGACTTCGATTTCTACGAATTCCGCTCGCGCATCCGGGCGCTGGTCTGCAACGACGCGCTGAACAGCCTGTGCTTCCTCCACCGCATCGGCGAGATGCTGCCGCCGGTGGAGACGCCGATTACCGCCGCGCGCTGGGACTGGCTGTCGCTGGCGGTCGCCTACCAGCAGTTGGGCGACACCGGCCGGGCCAAGGAGATCATGGCGCCCTTCGTCAGCGCGGTGCGCCGCGGCGGCGTCGCCGACAGCTCCGGCCAGGATCTGTTCGTCGCCCGCGCCCTGTCGCTGATGGGGCAGACGTCGCTGGCGCTCGACATCACGCGGCAGATCAACGACTGCTCGACCCGGATCTACAACCTCGCCGACATCGCCAAGGCGGCGTCCTGGCGCGGCGACGCGGCATTGACCAACGCGCTGGCCGACGAGGCCAAGGGCTATGCCTCCAGCCACAATTGCTCGTGGGAGCTGGGGCTGGTCGCCCAGACGCTGCTGCGCGCGGGCAAGGAGGCGCAGGCCCGCACCCTGTTCCTGAACACGGTCGAGACGCAGTTCTCCAAATTCAAGGAAACCCGCGGCGACTGCTGCCCGCCGGAGCTGGCGGTGGCGGCGGCCGACATCGGCGAGCCGAAGCTGGCGCTGGGCCTGCTCAGCACCGTGCAGGACGAGAACCCCTGGACGATCCCGGCGGTGCTCGGGCGGCTGGCCAAGCGCGGCGAGACGGCGATGGCCGTCGCCTATGCGGAACAGGTCACCGACATCGACACCCGTGGCGAGGCCTATGCCGAGCTGATCGAAGGGGCGATGAAGCGCGGCGAGCCGGCCGTCGCCAACGACCTGATGAACCGCCTGACCAAGCTGGCGGACGATGCCGCCGGCCGCCGCCCCGGCCTGCTGGCGCAGCGGGCCAAGGCGGAAAAGGCCTTCTACAACGACGACCGCTGGCGCCGCACCTTCCAGCAGGCGATCAACGCGGCGGAAAAGGCCAGCAACTTCGTCCGCCGCGACATCGGCGCCCCGCTGCTGGCCGCACTGGTCAGGATCGAGACCGGCCTGCCGATGTTGGATTAGGGGGCTGGATCGAGGGTGAGGAAGCTCCCTCACCCCACCGCCAGCACCAGCTTGCCGACATGCTGGTTGCTCTCCATCAGCCGGTGGGCGTCGGCGGCGTTGGCGAGCGGAAAGACCTCGTGGACAACGGGCTTGACCTTGCCCTGCTCGATCAGCGGCCAGACGTGGGCCTTCAACTGGTCGGCCACCGCCTGCTTGTAGGCAATCGGGCGCGCCCGCAGGGTGGAGCCGGTCAGCACCAGCCGCTTGGTCATGACGGGGAAGAAGTTCACGTTGGCCGTCGCCCCGCGGACGAAGCCGATGCAGACATAGCGACCCTCGACCGCCAGCGCGTCGATGCTGCGGGCGACGTAATCGCCGCCGACGATGTCCAGCACCACATTGACGCCGGCGCCGCCGGTCGCCTCCTTGACCACGGCGACGAAATCCTCCTCGGCATAGTCGATGGCGCGTTCGGCGCCCAACCGGACGCAGGCATCGCATTTCTCAGGCCCGCGGGCGGTGGCGAAGACGCGGGCGCCGAAGGCCGCACCCAGCTGGATCGCCGTGGTGCCGATGCCGGACGTGCCGCCATGGACCAGCAACGCCTCGCCGGGCTGAAGGGCGCCGCGTTCGAACACGTTCGACCAGACAGTGAAGAAGGTCTCCGGCAGGGCCGCCGCCTCGGCCATCGACAGGCCGGCGGGAGTCGGCAGGCATTGGGCCGCCGGCACCACGCAGAACTCGGCATAGCCGCCGCCGGCCAGCAGGGCGCAGACCGGATCGCCGACCTGCCAACCCTCCACCCCCTCGCCCAGCGCGTCGACGGTGCCCGCCACCTCCAGGCCGGGGATGTCGGTGATGCCCGGCGGTGGATTGTACTTGCCCAGCCGCTGCAGCACGTCTGGCCGGTTGACGCCGGCCGCCTGGACGGCGATGCGGATCTCGCCCGGCGCCGGGTCCGGGACCGGGCGGCGCGCCGGGACAAGCACCTCCGGCTTGCCGGGCTGGCTCACCTCGATGGCCGTCATGCTTCTGGAGTCTGTCATTCGGATCGTTCCCCTGCCCTGTCGTCGTAACGGGTTTGGGGGCACTGTGTCGCCGTGGCGGACCGCCCGTCCACGCAGCGATGGATCCGATTTCGCCCTGCGGAAAAGTCAAAAAAATGGCCGTGCTGCACACAGCACGGCCAGTCTCCGAGAGAAGCGCGAACATGCAAAACAACACATCCGCCCGATGAGAAAGGAACGCCTTTCCCGAGACAGACAATCGCACCGATCGATCCGATTTACCCGAGAAAAAAGCCGCTTTTCCATTCCGTGGAAATGGCTCTTTTCTTAAGAAAAAAGGCCGCGTCCCGTGAGGAACGCGGCCCTGAGTGCGCCAGGGAGGAATGCCAACGTGCACCACCTGCCGTCAGCTCTTGGCGTTTCTTTGCCTGGGCGTCTGCTTGTCCGTTGGATGGACGGGTCAGTTGGGAACCGGCACGCGGCCGCCCAGTTCCTGCGTCACCGCGGCGGCGGCGCGCTTGACCATCTCGCCCAGGGCGCGCAGCCGCGCGTCCTCGATGCGCCGGCTGGAGCCGGACAGCGACAGGGCACCCATCACACGGGAATTCTCGTCGAAGATCGGGGCGGCGACACAGCGCAGGCCGGACACCCGCTCCTCCTGGTCCAGGGCATAGCCGCGGGTGCGGACCAGCGTCAGGTCGCGGTAGAGCGCCGGCAGCGACGACAGGGTGCTGCGGGTGAACTGGCGCATGCCGCGCTGGGTGACGATGGTCTGGACCTTGGTTTCCGGCATGCCGGCCAGCAGCGCCTTGCCGACGGCGGAGCAGTGCAGCAGCGTGCGGTCGGTCTGCGGAACCGCGACCTGGGCGGCGCGGGGGCCGCCGACGCGGGCCAGATAGAGCGCCTCGCCATTCTCCTCGACGGCGAGGTTCACGATCTCGCTGCTCTCCTCCATCAGGCGGCGCATGCGCGGACGGGCGACGTCGACCAGATTGCGGGTCTTCAGGAAATTGGCGCCGGTCATGTAGGCCTGCACACCGACCACCCAGCCGCGCGCGCTCTGGTCGAAGCGGACGTAGCGCTCGTACTGCAGGGTCGTCAGCAGGCGATGGGTGGTGGAGGGCGACAGGTTCGCAGCCTCCGACAGTTCGGTCAGGGTCATCGGCCCGTCATTGGAGCCGAGGATCGTCAGGATGTTCAGCGCGCGGCACAGCGACTGGACCACTTGGCCCCGATCGGCCTTGGCGTCCTTGCCGTTGTCGTTCTTCACCCGCGGCGTCTCGATGATCGCGGTCTTGATGATCGCGGCGGCGCCCTCGCTGGGGTCGTCGTGAATGATGCGGCGTGCCATGGTGCCGGCCGTCATGCTGTTGGAGGTCATGCTGCTCGTGCGGGCTTGCGCTTTCATGTCCCATCTCCCTCGGGGTCCGGCGCTTTGGCTGCGCCTGTCTGTTGCGGCTGATGGCGTGAGTGACAGAAGCTTCGCTGAAACCGCGGGACCGTCGCGGACGGCGGTCCCGCGGGTATCGGTCAACCTTTGAAAATGGCCTGCATGGTGGAGCCCAGGCTGGCGGGGCTGTCGGCGACGGCGATGCCGACCGACTTCATGAAGTCGATCTTGAAGTCGGCGGTGTCGTTGCCGCCGGAGATCACCGCGCCGGCATGGCCCATGCGGCGGCCCGGAGGAGCGGTGCGGCCGGCGATGAAGCCGACGACCGGCTTCTTCGTGCCCGATACCTTGATGAACTCGGCGCCGCGGACTTCGGCGTCGCCGCCGATCTCGCCGATCATGATGATGCCCTCGGTCTCCGGGTCCTTCACGAACAGCTCCAGGCTGTCGACGAAGTTGGTGCCGTTGACCGGGTCGCCGCCGATGCCGATGCAGGTGGTCTGGCCGAGGCCGGCCGCCGTGGTCTGCGCGACGGCCTCATAGGTCAGCGTGCCGGAGCGCGACACGATGCCGATCTTGCCACGCTTGTGGATGTGGCCCGGCATGATGCCGATCTTGCACTCGTCCGGCGTAATGATGCCGGGGCAGTTCGGGCCGATCAGGCGGGTCTTGGAGCCGTCCAGGGCGCGCTTGACGCGGACCATGTCCAGCACCGGGATGCCTTCGGTGATGCAGACCACCAGCGGGATCTCGGCGTCGATGGCTTCCAGGATCGCGTCGGCCGCGAAGGGCGGCGGCACGTAGATCACCGAGGCGTTGGCGCCGGTCTTCTCGACCGCCTCGGAGACGGTGTCGAAGATCGGCAGATCGAGGTGCTTGGCCCCGCCCTTACCGGGCGTGACGCCGCCGACCATCCTGGTGCCGTAGGCGATGGCCTGTTCGGAGTGGAAGGTGCCCTGGGCTCCGGTGAAGCCCTGGCAGATCACCTTCGTGTTCTTATCGACGAGAACAGCCATGTTACGCGGCCTCCTTCTTGACGGCGGCGACGATCTTCTTGGCTGCATCGTCCAGATTGTCGGCGGACAGGATCGGCAAGCCGGATTCGGCCAGGATCTTCTTGCCCAGATCGACGTTGGTGCCTTCCAGGCGCACCACCAGCGGGACATGCAGTTGCACGTCGCGCGCCGCGGCGACCACGCCCTCGGCGATCACGTCGCAGCGCATGATGCCGCCGAAGATGTTGACCAGGATGCCTTCGACCGCGCTGTCGGACAGGATCAGCTTGAAGGCCGCGGTGACGCGCTCCTTCGTGGCGCCGCCGCCGACGTCGAGGAAGTTGGCCGGCTCGGCGCCATACAGCTTGATGATGTCCATGGTGGCCATCGCCAAGCCGGCGCCGTTCACCATGCAGCCGATGTTGCCGTCGAGCTTGACGTAGTTCAGCTCATGCTTGGCGGCTTCGATCTCCGCCGGATCCTCTTCCGCCTCGTCGCGCAGTGCGGCGACGTCCTTGTGGCGGAACAGCGCGTTGTCGTCGAAGCTCATCTTGGCGTCGAGCGCCAGGATGTCGCCGGCGCCGGTGACGATCAGCGGGTTGATCTCGACGATGGCGCAGTCCAGATCCACGAACGCCTTGTAGGCGGCCTGGATGAACTTGGCGGCGGCACCGACCTGCTTGCCTTCCAGGCCCAGCGCGAAGGCGACCTTGCGGGTGTGGTAGCCCTGGATGCCGGTGGCCGGGTCGACGGCGACCTTGACGATTTTCTCCGGCGTGTTGTGGGCGACCTCTTCGATCTCCATACCGCCTTCGGTCGAGGCGATGATGGTGACGCGGCCGGTGGCACGGTCGATCAGCAGGCCGAGATACAGCTCGCGCTTGATGTCGGCGCCTTCCTCGACATAGAGGCGCTTGACTTGCCTGCCCGCCGGGCCGGTCTGCTTGGTCACCAGCACGTGGTTCAGCATCTCGGCGGCGTTGGAGGCGACCTCCTCGACCGACTTGACGACGCGGACGCCGCCCTTGCCGTTCGGGTTGTCCTGGAACCGGCCGGCCCCACGGCCGCCGGCGTGAATCTGCGACTTCACCACCCAGACCGGACCGCCGAGTTCACGGGCGACCGATGCAGCCTCTTCCGGGGTGAAGGCCACGCCGCCGCGCGGAACGGCGACGCCGTACCCCCGCAGCAGATCCTTGGCCTGATATTCGTGAATGTTCATGGTTTTCGTCTCTGTCCCAGTCGGGAATTGTCTTTTGGAGACCGCGGGGAGCCGGGAATTCTTCGGCAGACGGGCGGCGGATTTTAAAAACTGCCGGCTTCGGCTCTCAGGCGACCGGGAAGGGGACGGTCGGGGGAGAGGGAGGCGCGGTGGAGTATTTGAAGACACTATTGGTGGTGGCGTTAGACCCCCACCTAACCTCC
Organism: Azospirillum oryzae; assembly: GCF_008364795.1. Taxonomy (GTDB): domain Bacteria; phylum Pseudomonadota; class Alphaproteobacteria; order Azospirillales; family Azospirillaceae; genus Azospirillum; species Azospirillum oryzae. The sequence continues at coordinate 133,891 of NZ_VTTM01000007.1, forward strand.
CCCGCTGGGCGGGGGAGGGACTAAGTTTGCGTGGAGTGGACCTTACTCCGCCGCTAACCGCTCCACGGCACCGATGGCGCCGCTGTCGCGGATTTCTACGATCTCACGCTCACCGAAACCCAGGACGTCGCGCAGGATTTCGTCGGTGTGCTCGCCCAGCAGCGGCGAGCGGGTGACCTCCGTCGGACTGTCGGACAGCTTGATCGGGTTGCCGACCGTCAGGTAGCTGCCGCGGGTCGGATGCTCCACCTCGACCAGCGTGCCGGTCTCGTAGAGCGACTTGTCCTCGGCGATCTCCTTCATCGACAGGATCGGGCCGCAGGGGATGTCGTATTTGTTGAGGATGTCCATGACCTCGAACTTGGTCAGGGTCTTGGTCCATTCCTCCACCGTGCCGAAGATCTGCATCAGGCGCGGCAGGCGGGCCACCGGGGTGGCGTAGTCGGGATCGGTGATCCACTCCTCCTTGCCGATGACCTTGCAGATCGACTTCCACACCGGGGCCTGGGCGATGAAGTAGATGTAGGCGTTGGGATCGGTCTCCCAGCCCTTGCACTTCAGGATCCAGCCCGGCTGGCCGCCGCCCGACGCGTTGCCGGCGCGCGGCACCGTGTCGCCGAACTCGCCGTTCGGGTATTGCGGATATTCCTTCATCGGCCCGTGGGCCAGACGCTGCTGGTCGCGCAGCTTGACGCGGCACAGGTTAAGCACGGCGTCCTGCATGGCGGCCAGGACCTTCTGGCCCCGACCGGTTTCCTTGCGCTGGTAGAGCGCGGTGACGATGCCAAGCGCCAGATGCAGGCCGGTTCCGCTGTCGCCGATCTGGGCGCCGGTGACCATGGGCGGGCCGTCGTCGAAGCCGGTGGTCGAGGCGGCGCCGCCCGCACACTGGGCGACGTTCTCGTACACCTTGCAGTTCTCGAACGGCCCGGGGCCGAAGCCCTTGACCGACGCGACGATCATCGCGGGGTTCAGTTCCTGAATGCGTTCCCAGGTGAACCCCATGCGATCGAGCACGCCGGGGGCGAAGTTTTCGACCATCACGTCGCAGGTCTTGATCAGCGCCTCCAGCACCTCCTTGCCCTTGGGCGTCTTGGTGTCGAGGGTGATGGACCGCTTGTTGTGGTTCAGCATGGTGAAATACAGGCTGTCGGCGTCCGGCAGGTCGCGCAGCTGGCTGCGGGTGATGTCACCCTCGCCCGGCCGTTCGACCTTGATGACGTCGGCGCCGAACCAGGCGAGCAACTGGGTGCAGGTCGGCCCCGACTGCACATGCGTGAAGTCGAGAATCCGCACGCCCTGAAGTGCCTTGCCCATGTATCTCTCCCCCTGCTTTTTAGTGTCGTGTGGTCGGCGTTTCTTTTAAGACGGCATTTTGCGGACCGAACTGGTCGGGTTCAGGCTGCCGATGTTGCCGCTTTCGGTGCCCGCCGCCGGATCGATGACGGCGTTGATCAGGGTCGGACGGCCGCTGTCCATCGCCTCGTTGACCGCGCGGTACAGCTCGTCCGGGTTGGTGACATGGACGCCGACGCCGCCGAAGGCTTCCATCATCTTGTCGTAACGGGAACCGGGGACGAAGACCATCGGCGACGGGTCGGCCCCACCGGTCGGGTTGATATCGGTCCCGCGATAGATGCCGTTGTTGTTGAAGATGACGATGCAGACCGGCAGGTTGTAGCGGCAGATCGTCTCCACCTCCATGCCGGAGAAGCCGAAGGCGCTGTCGCCTTCCACCGCCAGAACCGGCTTGCCGCTCTCCACCGCCGCGGCGACGGCATAGCCCATGCCGACGCCCATGACGCCCCAGGTGCCAACGTCCAGACGCTTGCGCGGCTCGTACATGTCGATGATGCCGCGGGCGAGGTCGAGGGTGTTGGCGCCCTCGTTGACCAGCATGGCGTCCGGCCGCTCCTTGATGACGCGGCGCAGAGCGCCCAGTGCACCGTGGAAGTTCATCGGCGACGCGTTGCTCATCAGCTTCGGCGCCATCTTGGCGACGTTCTGCTCACGCTTGGCCGCGACGGTGGCCATCCACTCGGTCGGCGGGGTGAGGCCGCCCTCGATGCCCTTCAGCAGCACTTCCATGACCGACGCGATGTCGCCGACCAGCGGAGCATGGATTTCGACGTTGCTGTCCATCTCCCGCGGCTCGATGTCGACCTGGATGAACTTCTTCGAACCGGGCTTGCCCCAGGTCTTGCCCTTGCCGTGCGACAGCAGCCAGTTCAACCGCGCGCCGACCAGCATGACCACGTCGGCTTCCTGCAGCACCAGCGAGCGGGCGGCACCGGCCGACTGCGGATGGGTGTCGGGCAGCAGGCCCTTGGCCATGCTCATCTGCAGGAAGGGAATGCCGCTCTTCTCGACGAAGGAACGGATCGTCTCGTCGGCCTGCGCATAGGCCGCACCCTTGCCGAAGATGACCAGCGGGCGCTTGGCGCCCTTCAGCAGGTCGAGCGCGCGGTTGACCGCGTCGGCCGACGGATACTGCGCCGGGGTCGGATCGACCACCTTGACCAGCGACTTCGCACCTTCCGCGGCGTCCATCACCTGCGAGAACAGCTTGGCCGGCAGGTCGAGATAGACGCCGCCCGGACGGCCCGACACGGCGGCGCGGATGGCACGCGCCACGCCGATGCCGATGTCCTGGGCGTGCAGGATGCGGAAGGCGGCCTTGCACAGCGGCTTGGCGATGGCGAGCTGGTCCATCTCCTCATAGTCGCCCTGCTGCAGGTCGACGATTTCGCGTTCCGACGAGCCGCTGATGAGGATCATCGGGAAGCAGTTGGTCGTGGCGTTCGCCAGCGCGGTCAGGCCGTTCAGGAAGCCCGGCGCCGAAACCGTCATGCAGACGCCCGGCTTCTTGGTCATGAAACCGGCGATGGCGGCGGCGTTGCCGGCATTCTGTTCATGGCGGAACGAAACGACGCGCATGCCCTCGGCCTGCGCCATGCGCAGCAGGTCGGAGATCGGAATACCGGGGACGACATACAGGTTGTTGATGTCGTTGAGCTTGAGCGCGTCGATGACGAGCTGGAAGCCGTCGGTCAGCGCCGGCGCGTCTTCGACAACAGATGCTTCCGTGGCCTGGTTCTTAGTGATCGTTGCAGCCGCAGTAGACATATGGGTGACTCCTCCCCGAGGCTCCAAAAGGTTCAAGATCGGTTAGTCGAGGAAGGCGCAATGCCGTTCCACGTACTGTGCGAGACCGAGCGTGTGTTCCCGGACGCGGCGCTCCGCGAGATCGGCATCGCGGGCGGCAAGCGCCTCGATGATGTCCCGATGCTCGTGGATGGACTGGTCGGCACGGTCGCCGAGGCCCATCGTCGCGCGGCGGATCGCACGCATATGGATGAAGAAGCGGTCGGTCAGGTCCGAGATCAGGGTGGAGCCCGAAGCCTGGACGATGCTTTGATGGAAGACGATGTTGGCGTCGGAATACTCCGCGACATGTTCCGCCAACTCGGCTTTCGTGTATTTGTCGAACGCGGCGTGCAGGAGTTCCAGCTTCTCCGTGGTGGCGTTTTCGACGAACAGGCGTGCCGCCATGCCTTCCAGGGCGGCACACACCGTGATCATCTCCACCAGTTCGGCCTTCGTCTTGCGCACCACGAAGATCCCGCGCCGCGGTTGGGAGCGGATGAACCCCTCCTGTTCCAGCAGCGCCATAGCCTCACGCACCGGGGTGCGGCTGACACCCAACGCTTCGCACAGCCGGCGTTCGTCCAACCTGATCTCGCTGCTCTGGCCGTAGATGTTCATCTGCGTGATGGCCTGTCGCAGCGACTGGTAGGCCTTCGCCTTGAAGCTCATCCCCTGTTCGAGGGGTTCGACACTGAATCGTTCTCGGTTCATCACGTTTCCGACCCTTTGCGCGCCGACGCCATCGGCGCCGCTTGTTGTCGTGAGCGTTCCTGTGCGAGCGTTCGGATGATCGCCCTCTGGTGCGTCGTTGTGAGCGCGCGTCGTTTTGAATTATCGATACGGTATACCAGATGCCAGACACCCGCAACATCAATTGCGGGCACCTCGAACTATTTCTGCCGCAGACTGAGTTTCGGGCAGTTTTGTTCGATTTTTCTGGCTATTGCGCGGTAATCGCCCTAATTTGGCGGTCCCAGGACCGCTCTTCGGGGAAGGAGCCATCGCATGGCCGACACTCAGCATCTGGCCAAGGCCGCGGACGAGCCGTCGTCCGGCGCGGCGGAGGAAGCGTCCGACCCGAACTTCATGACCTCTCTGGCCCGTGGGCTGTCGGTGATTCGCGCCTTTACGGAGCGGGAGCCGAACCTGACCATCGCCGACATCGCCAAGATCACCGGGCTGCCGCGGGCGGCGGCGCGGCGCTGCCTGTTGACGCTGATGCAGCTGGGTTATGCCGGATCGGACGGCCGAACCTTCCATCTGCGGCCGAAGATCCTGGCGCTGGGCTATTCCTTCCTGTCGTCGGCCCCGCTGGCGACGATCCTCGACCCGCTGATCGAACAGGTCAGCGGGGCGGTGCAGGAATCCTGCTCCGCCGCCGTGCTGGACGAGGACGACGTGGTCTATATCGCCCGGGCGGCGACCAAGCGGATCATGTCGGTCGGGCTGAATGTCGGCAGCCGCCTTCCCGCCTATTGCACCTCGATGGGCCGCGTCCTGCTGGCGGCGCTGCCGGAGTCGGAACTGGACGCCTATCTGGCGCGGGTCCCGCTGAAGCCCTACACGGAGCGGACCATAACCGCAGCCGACGCCCTGAAGCGCGAATTGGAGCGGGTGCGCGACCGCGGCTTCTCACTGGTGGACCAGGAGCTGGAGTTGGGGCTGCGCTCCATCGCCGTGCCGATCCGCACCGCCACCGGCGGTGTGGTCGCGGCGATGAACATCAGCGCCCAGGCCGCCCGCGTCACCTGCCCGGAGATGGAGGTGCAGTTCCTGCCCCACCTGACCCGCGCGGCGGAAGAGGCGCGGGTGCTGCTGGTGCGCTCACGGGGGGTGTGAGGTGGAGGTCCGCCCTTTTGCGGACGGCGATCCACTCTCGGACATCCTGACGCTGGCGGGCAGCCGCTGCGCCGTGTCCGGCCGGCTGGAGGCTGGCGGGAACTGGGCGTTGCGCTTTCCGCCGCCGGGGATGATCAAGTTCATCGCCATCATGACGGGCAACGGCTGGCTGGCCGTGGACGGGATCGATGAGCCGCGGCACCTCGACACCGGCGATGTGGTCATGCTGGGCGCGGAGCGGCCCTTTCGGCTCGGCAGCGACCTTGACCTGCCGGCGGTGGACGGCGCCGTCGCCTTCGCCGCGGCGGCCGGCGATCCGGCACAGGGTGACCGGGTGACGGTCGGCAACGGCGCGGAGTTCCTGGCGGTCGGCGGGCATGTCACGCTCGATCCAATCCGTGGCCACCTGCTCCGCGACGTGTTGCCGCCGCTGATCCATGTGCGGTCGGGAGCGCCGGAGGCGCCGGCCATGCGCTGGCTGCTCGACCAGCTCGGGGTGGAATTGGCCGGAGGACGGCCGGGCACCACGCTGGTAGCCGCGCAGTTGGCGCAGATGCTGTTCGTCCAGATCATCCGCGCCCATCTCGCCACATCCGGTCCGCTCGGTCACGGTTGGGCCGGCGCGTTGCGCGACCCGCGCCTCGTTCCCGCCCTGCGGCTGATGCACGGCGACCCCGGTCGCCCCTGGCAGCTTGGGGAACTGGCGCGGGCGTCGGGCATGTCGCGGACGGTGTTCGCCGTACGCTTCAAGGCGGCAGCCGGCGTCGGACCGCTCACCTATCTGCTGAACTGGCGCATGCGGCTGGCCGAACGGGAGCTGTGCTGCGGCACGACGCCGGTGTCGGCCCTGGCGCTCTCGCTCGGCTACATGTCGGAAAGCGCTTTCAGCAATGCCTTCAAGCGGACCTTCGGGATGGCGCCGAGCCTCTACCGCAACCGGCATGCGGCAACCGGGCCTTCGGCGCGGCGATCAGGCCTGCGCGGTGGGGCGCACGATGATCTCGTTGATGTCGACATCGGCAGGCTGGTCGATGGCAAAAGCGATGGCACGGGCGACGGCGTCCGCCGGAATCCCAAGCGTGTCGCGTGATGCGGCAACCCGCGCCCGCACCTCCGCATTGTTGATGCCGTCGATAAAGTCCGTGCGAACGAAGCCCGGCGACACGACCGTCACCCGCAGGGTCTCGCCGGCCTCCTGGCGCAGCCCTTCGCAGATGGTACGGACGGCGACCTTCGTTCCGGCATAGACGGCCATGGTCGGCACCGTGCGGTGCGCGGCGGTCGATGCCGTGGTGACGAAATGGCCGCTTCCCTGGGCGCGGAAGACCGGCAGCGCCGCGGCGATGCCGTAGAGCACGCCCTTGATGTTGACGTCGACCATGTCTTCCCAATCCTCGACCCGCAGCTCGTCGAGCGGCGAGATCGGACCGATCCCGGCATTGTTGATGAGGACATCGAGCCGTCCGAACCGCTCGCACGCCAGCCCGACCAGAGCGGTCAGGTCATTGCGCCGACGGACATCGGTCGGCAGGAAGACCGTTTCGCCGCCGGCCTGCGCGATGCGTCGAGCCAGCGCTTCCAGCCGGTCCGCCCGGCGGGCGCCGAGGACGAGCTTCGCGCCGGACGCGGCCAGACGCAGGGCCGTCGCCTCGCCGATACCGCTGCTGGCACCGGTGATCGCCACGACCTTCGGAGTGGGTGTCGAGGTGTTCATGAGTCGTCTCCGTTGTAGGGGACGGAAACGATAGACGCCGGGCGCCGAACGCTGAATGCGCTGGCGTTCGCAAGATCTGCGCGATCGTTCAGGAAATGACCGTACTCACCGCCCTATATGATCGTATCGGGCGAGATCGCCGTCAGCGCCGCCTTGATCTTCGGCACCATGTGGTCGGCGAAGGCCCTCACCTTGGCCGGCACCAGCGCGCGGTGGGGATAGAGCACGGCCAGCGTCACCGCTTCCGGCGGGAAGTCCGGCAGCACCGGGACCAGGGCGCCGCTGGCGAGGTGGTCGGCCACCTCCCACAGCGGCTTCATGGCGATGCCGCGGCCGTCCAGCGCCCAGCCGGTCAGCACGTCGCCGTCATCGGCGTCGAAGCGGCCCGACACCGGCAGCTTCACCGGCTCGCCGTTCGCCAGCACGCTCCATTGATATTGCTGCGTGCCGGGGAAGCGCAGAAGCAGGCAGTTGTGGCCGGACAGGTCCGCCGGCATCGAAGGCACCCCGCGCTCCGACAGGTAGGAGGGGGCGGCCACCAGCACGCGCCGCACGTCCGCGATCTTGCGCACGACGAAGCTGGAATCCTTCAGCGCCGCCATCCGCACCGCCACGTCCACCGCCTCGCGCAGCAGGTCCAGCAGATGATCGGACAGGCGCAGCCGCACCTCCACCAGCGGGTGGGTGGCGCAGAAGTCCGGCACCAGCGGCGACAGGATGCGGCGGCCGAAACCCAGCGGCGCCGTCACCCGCACGCTGCCCGACGGCACGCCGGACCCGGCGGCGATGCTGCTGTGCGCACGCTCCACCGCCTCCAGCACCTCAAGGCAGCTCTGGTAGAAGTCCATGCCTGTCTCGGTCGCCTGCAACTGCCGCGTCGTGCGGTTCAGCAGCCGGACACCGAGATGGGTTTCCAACTGTTGGATGCGGTGGCTGACCATGGCCGGCGACATGCGCAGGTTCCGTCCGGCGGCCGACAGGCTGCCCAGTTCGACGACGCGGACGAAGATGCGCATGTTCTCAAGCAACGCCATGCTCGCTCGGACTCCCTGCTGGACCGATGAGTTACGGGACGGCAGGAACGCTAGCACGCACTCCGCGGCGAAGGAATTTGCGCGATGCAGCAAATCCGTCAAAAAAGAAAGCCGCCGAAGCGCGTCAGCACCCCGGCGGCTTTCGTCAGACGGATAGGATCGTCAGACCAGAACGGTCTCGCTCTCCTCCACCGGCAGGTCCAGCGTCTCCTCGAACTCGGTGACGTTGTCGATGTCGGTGCCCATGGAGATGTTGGTCACCCGTTCCAGCACCAGCTCGACGACGACCGGCACCTGATACTCGTCCATCCAGGCCTGGGCCTGGACGAAGGCGTCCTGGATGCGGTCGGGTTCGGTGACGCGGATCGCCTTGCAGCCCAGCCCTTCGGCCACCGCGACATGGTCGACGCCATAGACGCCGATCTCCGGCGCGTTGATGTTCTCGAAGGACAGCTGCACCTGGAAGTCCATCTGGAAGGCACGCTGCGCCTGCCGGATCAGGCCGAGATAGGCGTTGTTCACCAGCACATGGATGTAGGGCAGCTTGTGCTGGGCGCCGACCGCCAGCTCCTCGATCATGAACTGGAAGTCGTAGTCGCCGGACAGGGCGACGATGCGCCGCTTCGGATCGGCCACCCGGACGCCGAGCGCCGCCGGCAGGGTCCAGCCCAGCGGGCCGGCTTGGCCGCAGTTGATCCAGTGGCGCGGCTTGTAGACGTGCAGGAACTGCGCGCCGGCGATCTGCGACAGGCCGATGGTGGTGACGTAGGTGGTGTCCTGGCCGAAGGCGCTGTTCATCTCCTGATAGACGCGCTGCGGCTTCATCGGCACCTGATCGAAGTCGCTGCGGCGGTGCATCGACCGCTTGCGGCCCTGGCAGTCCTTGACCCAGGCGCCGAGGTCCTTGAACTTGCCGGCGGCCTTCCACTCCTTCGCCACCGCGATGAACATGTCCAGCGCGGCGCCGGCGTCCGAGACGATGCCGAGATCCGGCATGAACACCCGGCCGATCTGGGTCGGCTCGATGTCGACATGCACGAACTTGCGGCCCTTGGTGTAGACCTCGACCGAGCCGGTGTGGCGGTTGGCCCAGCGGTTGCCGATGCCCAGCACGAAGTCGGACTTCAGCATCGTCGCGTTGCCGTAGCGGTGGGCGGTCTGCAGCCCCACCATGCCGGCCATCAGCGGATGGTCGTCGGGGATGGTGCCCCAGCCCATCAGCGTCGGGATCACCGGCACGCCCAGCAGCTCGGCGAACTCCACCAGCTTGGTCGACGCATCGGCATTGATGATGCCGCCGCCGGCCACCACCAGCGGACGCTCCGCCGCCGCGAACATCGCCAGCGCCTTTTCAACCTGCTGGCGCGTGGCGGCCGGCTTGTAGACCGGCAGCGGCTCGTAGGCCTCGTCGTCGAACTCGATCTCCGCCATCTGCACGTCGATCGGCAGGTCGATCAGCACCGGGCCGGGCCGGCCGCTGCGCATCAGGTGGAAGGCCTGCTGGAAGACGTAGGGCACCTGGGCCGGCTCCAGAACGGTCAGCGCCCATTTCGTCACCGGCCGGGCGATGTCCGGCACGTTGATGGCCTGGAAATCCTCCTTGTGCAGGCGCGCGCGCGGCGCCTGTCCGGTGATGCACAGGATCGGGATCGAGTCCGCGATCGCCGAATAGAGGCCGGTGATCATATCGGTGCCGGCCGGGCCGGAGGTGCCGATGCACACGCCGATGTTGCCGGCATTTGCCCGTGTGTAGCCCTCGGCCATGTGCGAGGCGCCCTCCACATGGCGGGCCAGCACATGGCGCATCGTGCCGCGCCGCTGCATCGCCGCGTAGAAGGGGTTGATCGCGGCGCCGGGGACGCCGAAGCAGACGTCGATGCCCTCCCGCTCCAGCACCCGCACCGCCGCTTCCGCCGCCGTCATTCTCGCCATCGCTCGACTCCTCACCAAACGCGATTATTCCTGAGGACAGCTAAGCGCGCGGATGGTGGGTGCGGCAAATCAATGGGTTGCCTTTTCCACAGGCTGGAAAGCGGCGCGAAGGGGGCAGAGGGCGTCAGCTGCCGCGATATGTGGAATAGGCCCAGGGCGAAACCAGCAGCGGCACATGGTAGTGCTGGGCGGCATCCTTGATGCCGAAGCGCAGCGGCACCTCGTCGATGAAGTCCGGGCCGTCGCCGGAGATGGCGCCGATGCGGCGGAAATATTCGCCGGCCATGAACAGCAATTCATAGCGTCCGGGTTTGAAATCCCCGCCCTGGAGCGCCGGGGCATCGAGCCGGCCGTCGGCGTTCGTTGCGAACTCGCCGAGAACGGCGCCGGTATCCAGCGCCGTCAAGCGAATGCGCATGCCCGGCGCCGGACGGCCCGCGGCGATGTCGAGGACGTGGGTGGTCAGGCGGCCCATGGGTGCGGTCTCCCGGACGATGCATCTTTGGATGCCGCAGCTTAAGCCCAACCTCCTTCCCCTGCCCACCCTCCGAAATCCGGAAACTGTCTTCGGTCCCGCGCCCAATCCGCCGCCCAAACTGCCGATTGAACCCCCTGCCGCCAATGGCTTAGCGTAGTCCCCGCTTCGACCGCAGCGTAAGAGCGAGACGACGATGACCGAGACCGCCTACCCCCGCGACATGATCGGCTATGGCGCCACCCCGCCGCAGGCCAATTGGCCGGGCGGCGCCCGGGTGGCGGTGCAGTTCGTCGTCAATTACGAGGAGGGCGGCGAGAATTGCGTCCTCCATGGCGACGCCGCGTCGGAGGCCTTCCTGTCGGAGATCGTCGGCGCCCAGCCGATCCCCGGCGCCCGCCACATGAACATGGAGTCGATCTACGAATACGGTTCGCGCGCCGGTTTCTGGCGGCTGCATCGGATGTTCACCGAGCGCAACCTGCCGGTCACCGTCTATGGCGTCGCCATGGCGCTGGAGCGCAATCCGGAGGTGGTCGCCGCGATGAAGGCCGCCGGCTGGGAGATCGCGACCCATGGCTGGCGCTGGATCGACTATCAGCATCTGCCGCCCGAGGTGGAGCGCGAGCATATGCTGCGCGCCATCGAGGTCCACACCCGCGTGACCGGCGAGCGGCCGCTCGGCTGGTATCTGGGTCGGTGCAGCCCGAACACCTGGCGGCTGGTCGCGGAGGAGGGCGGCTTTGTCTACAACGCCGATTCCTACGCCGACGACCTGCCCTATTGGGACGACAGCCATGGCCGGCCGCAGTTGATCGTGCCCTACACGCTCGACGCCAACGACATGCGTTTCGCGACCAACCAGGGCTTCAACAGCGGCGACCAGTTCTTCGCCTATCTGAAGGACAGCTTCGACACTCTCTATGCGGAGGGCGAGACGGCGCCGAAGATGATGTCCATCGGCCTGCACTGCCGTCTGGTCGGGCGCCCCGGCCGCGCCGCCGCGCTGGCGCGCTTCCTCGACTATGTGCGCAGTCACGACAAGGCATGGGTGGCGACCCGGCTCGACATCGCCCGCCACTGGATCGCCGAACATCCCTACATCGCGAAGTGAGGCCCTCGATGCCCTACAGCCTGGACGATCTGAACCGGATGGACCGCGCCGCCTTCGTCGCGGCGCTGGGCGCGGTGTTCGAGGACAGCCCCTGGGTGGCCGAAGCCGCCTGGGACAAACGCCCCTTCGCCGATGCGGACAGCTTGCGTGCGACGATGACCGACATCGTCCGGAACGCCGGGACGGAGCGGCAGCGCGCGCTGATCCTCGCCCACCCCGACCTTGCCGACCGCGCGACCCGCGCCGCCAACCTGACCGCCTTTTCGCAGACCGAACAGGCGAAGGCCGGCCTGAACGAGTTGACGGAAGCCGAAGCGCAGGAACAGCGCGAGTTGAACCGCGCCTATCGCGAGCGCTTCGGCTTCCCCTTCATCATGGCGGTGCGCTTCAGCAGCAAGCAGGAGATCCTGGCGGCGATGCGCGGGCGCGTGGCGAACGAGCCTGAGGTGGAGTTCGGCCGGGCGCTGGAGGAGATCTACAGGATCGCGGGGTTCCGGCTGGACGATCTGGTGGTGGGATAGCGTCGGCTGACGATTGCCCCCTCCCCAACCCTCCCCCGCGTTCCGCGGGAGAGGGTGCCTTACGCGAAGCGGCGGCAGTCCCCTCCACCGCCAATGGCGGGGGAGGGTTAGGGAGGGGGCACTCGAAGCCGATATTTCACCAAAAAAGAAAGCGCGCCGCCCCATCCGGAGCGGCGCGCTTTTTCCGTAAGAACCCCCCGTTACGCTTCCATCGCCTTGACGACCTCTTCGGTGACCTTCTTGGCGTCGCCGAACAGCATCATCGTATTCGGGCGGAAGAACAGTTCGTTCTCGACGCCGGCGTAACCGGCAGCCATGCCGCGCTTGATGAAGAACACCGTCTTGGCCTTCTCCACGTCCAGGATCGGCATGCCGTAGATGGCGCTCGTCGGATCGGTCTTGGCGGCCGGGTTGGTCACGTCATTGGCGCCGATGACGAAGGCCACATCCGCCGTGCCGAAGTCGCGGTTGATGTCCTCCAGCTCGAACACCTCGTCATACGGCACGTTGGCCTCAGCCAGCAGCACGTTCATGTGACCGGGCATGCGGCCCGCCACCGGGTGGATGGCGTACTTCACATCCACGCCCTCGTGCTTCAGGCTGTCGGCCATCTCGCGCAAGGCATGTTGGGCCTGGGCAACCGCCATGCCGTAGCCCGGCACCACGATCACCGACTGGGCGTTCTTCATGATGTAGGCGGCGTCCTCGGCCGAGCCGGCCTTGACCGAACCCTGCGGACCCTTGGCGGGACCGCCGGCAGCGGCGCTCTCGCCGCCGAAGCCGCCGAGGATGACGTTGAAGATCGAGCGGTTCATGCCCTTGCACATGATGTAGGACAGGATCGCACCCGAGGACCCCACCAGCGCACCGGTGATGATCAGCAGGTTGTTCTGCAGGGTGAAGCCGATGCCGCAGGCCGCCCAACCGGAGTAGCTGTTCAGCATCGAGATGACCACCGGCATGTCGGCGCCGCCGATCGGCAGGATCAGCAGGAAACCGAGAGCGAGCGATACCGCCACGATCAGCCAGAGCGCCGCATCGGCGTTCGACTGCACCAGCCAGCCGATCAGGATGACGGTCAGCACGCCCAGCGCCGCATTCAGCGGATGCTGCATCGGGAAGACCAGCGGCTTGCCGGTGACCAGACCCTGCAGCTTGGCGAAGGCGACCAGCGAGCCGGTGAAGGTGATCGCACCGATGGCGGTGCCGAGCGCCATCTCGATCAGCGAGCCCTTGGCGATGGCGCCACGAACGCCGATGCCATAGGCCTCCGGCGAGTAGAAGGCGGCCAGCGCCACGAAGACGGCGGCCAGACCGACCAGCGAGTGGAAGGCGGCGACCAGCTGCGGCAGCGCCGTCATCTCGATCTTCTTGGCGACGACGTAGCCGATGGCGCCGCCGATGGCGATGCCGAGCACGATCATCCAATAGGACTGCACGATGGGCGAGGCCAGCGTGGTCAGGATGGCGATGGTCATGCCGACCATGCCGTAGATGTTGCCCTGGCGCGAGGTCTCCGGGCTGGACAGCCCGCGCAGCGCCATGATGAAGCAGATAGAGGCGACGAGATAGAGAAGGGCCGACAAGGTTTCCATGGTCTTACTTGCCCTTCTTCTTGAACATGGAGAGCATGCGCTGGGTCACGAGGAAGCCGCCGAAGATGTTGACGGACGCCAGGATGACGGCGAGGAAGCCCAGGACCTTCGAGAAGTCGAACCCCGCGGGTCCGGCGGCGATCAGGGCGCCGACGATGATGACCGACGACACGGCGTTGGTGACGGCCATCAGCGGCGAATGCAGGGCCGGGGTGACGCGCCAGACGACGTAATAGCCGACGAAGCAGGCCAGAACGAGCACCGTCAGGCCGGTGACGAAGAAGCTGCCATGGCCGCCGGCGGCCTCGGTGACGGGCTGCGCACTGTGCGCGACCTGGGCGGCCAGCATATCGACCTGATTGCTCAGGTTCGCCAGCGTTTCACGGAAAGCGGCGATGTTGCTTGCGGGATCCGGGTGTTCCATGGGATCCGCCTCCTCACGCGGGTTGCGCTTCGCGGGCGTCCGCGAAGGCAGGATGCACGATGGCGCCGTCGCGGGTCAGCGCGATGGCCTTGACGATCTCGTCGTCCCAGTTGACGGCCACGCCGGTCTCTTTCCCGTGCAGCGACGTCAACAGCGCCAGCAGGTTCTTGGAGTACAGGAGCGAGGCGCTCTCGGCGATGCGGCTGGCGTAGTTGGCATGGCCGACGATCTTCACGCCGTTGGCCGTGGTCACCACCTCGCCCAGCTTGGCGCCCTCGACGTTGCCGCCCTGCTCCACCGCCAGATCGATGATGACCGAGCCCGGCTTCATCGACGCCACATGCTCCGCCGTCACCAGGATCGGCGCCTTGCGGCCGGGGATCAGCGCCGTGGTGATGACGATGTCCTGCTTCTTGATGTGCTCGGCGACCAAGGCGGCCTGCTGGCGCTTGTAATCGTCCGACATCTCCTTGGCATAGCCGCCGGCGGTCTCCGCCTGTTTGAACTCGTCGTTCTCGACGGCGACGAAGCTGCCGCCCAGCGACTGCACCTGCTCCTTCACCGCCGGGCGCACGTCGGTGGCCGAGACGATGGCGCCGAGCCGCTTGGCGGTGGCGATGGCCTGCAGACCGGCGACGCCGACGCCCATGATGAAGGCGCGGGCCGGCGGCACGGTGCCGGCGGCGGTCATCATCATCGGGAAGGCGCGGCCATACTCGCTGGCGGCATCCACCACGGCCTTGTAGCCGGCGAGGTTGGCCTGGGAGGACAGCACGTCCATGACCTGGGCGCGAGTGATGCGCGGCATGAATTCCATGGCGAAGGCATTCACGCCGGCATCGGCATAGGCCTTCACATGGTCGCGGCTGTTGTGGGGGTTGAGGATGGCGAACAGCAGCGCGCCCTTGGCCATCAGCGCCAGCTCGTCCACATCGCCCTCACCGGCGATCAGCGGGCGCTGCACCTTCAGCACGATGTCGGCATCGGCCAGCGCCGACGCCTCGTCGGCGGCAATCGCGGCACCGGCCGCCTCATAGGCCGCGTCGGTGATGCTGGAGCCGAGACCGGCCCCGCTCTCCACCACCACGTCCAGTCCAAGGGCTTTGAATTTCTTGATGGTTTCGGGAGACGCGGCGACGCGGCGCTCGCCCGGGCGGCGCTCCCTGGGTATCGCGATCTTCATGTCGTTTGCTTTCGAAGGCCGGCCATGGCGGCGGGCAAAATCCACCCGCTTCCGGATCAGGGCGGGCTAGCGCCGAAGCGGCAAAGGCAGGTGGGCCGGCAACCGATCTGCGCCGGCCCCACCGGTACCGGTCACTGGTTGGCGACGACCGGGAAGTCCCAGCTTTCGGCGGCCGAGGCCGCGATGGGCAGTTCGACAGCCGGCAGATTGTCCACCGGCAGCTCTTCCAACTGGCGGCGGATCAGGTCGCGGACGCTGACGACGCCGACCAGGGTCGTGCCCTCCAGCACCGGGACATGGCGGATGCCGTGCTCGTCCATCAGGCTCAGCACGTGACGCACCGTGTCCGACGGGCTGCAGCAATAGGGATCGCGCGTCATCAGCGCCGATACCGCCTGATCCAGGATGCCCGGCCCGCGGTCGACCAGCGCGCGGACCACGTCGCGTTCGGAAATGACGCCGACCACCGTATTGCCTTCGGTGCGGCAGACGTCCTTGACCACCAGCGCGCCGGTGTTCTCCGCCTTCATCAGGCGCAGCGCGGTGGCGACCGTTTCATTGATGCGCACCATGCCGATGCGCGTGCCCTTCTTGCGGAGAATGTCCTCGACCTTCATGACGCTCCTCCCCCTGTTCGATGCGGCCGGCCCCATGGTCCCTTCGGGCTGGGCGCCGGCCGCGCCACCTGCTTTGCTTACTGGGCCGCGACCGCTTCCGGTGCGGCAGCGGGAGCCGCGGGCTGCGGCCGGCTGTAGCAGCCGGCGTTCTCGCCCCGCTGCTTCACCAGCGCCAGCACCACGTCGATGGTCGGTGTCGGCACGCCCACCATGCGGCCCATCTCCTGCACCACCGACAGCAGCGGATCGATCTCCATCGGCCGGCCGCGCTCCAGATCCTGCAGCATCGAGGTCTTGTGCGCGCCCACCGCGGCGGCGCCGTTGATGCGGCGCTCCACATCGACGCGGAAATGGACGCCCAGCTTGTCGCCGATGTCCTTGGCCTCCAGCATCATCGCCTTGGCGACGGCGCGGGTGTCCGGATCGCCGCAGATGCCTTCCAGCGTGCCGTGGGTCAGCGCGCTGATCGGGTTGAAGCACAGGTTGCCCCACAGCTTCAGCCAGATCTCGTCGCGGATGCGGTCGAGCACGGGGGCGCGCAGGCCGCCGGCCTCCATCGCCTTGGACAGGGCGACGATGCGCTCCGACTTCGACCCGTCGGGTTCGCCGAGCGAGAACTTGTCGCCGTAGACATGCTGGATGACGCCGGGCTCCACCACCTCGGTCGCCGGATAGACGACGCAGCCGATGGCGCGCTGCGGCCCCAGGCCGTTCCACTGGACCCCACCCGGATCCACCGTCTCCAGGGTGCGGCCGTCGAACTCGCCGCCGGTGCCGTGGAAATACCAATAGGGAATGCCGTTGACCGCGGTGACGACGGCGGTGTCGTCACCGAGCAGCGGTTGCATCGCGGGCACGACACCGGGGACGGAGTGGGCCTTCAGCGCGATGATCACATAGTCTTGCGGGCCGAGTTCGGCCGGGTTGTCGGTGCAACGGGGGTGGACGACGGTCTTCTCCTCCCCCATCAGCAAGGTGACGCCGTTCTCGCGCATCGCCGCCAGATGCGCACCGCGCGCCACCAGACTGACTTCGGCACCCGCCTGGTGCAGGCGCACGCCGAGATAGCCGCCGATGGCCCCGGATCCGTAGATGCAGATCTTCATGCCGGATTCCCCTCTCCCCCGATTTCACTTTTTGAATGCTGTGGGGCTGGACGACGCCAGCCTGCCCACACCGGCCGCATCCATCGGCGGACCGGTTGCTTTGCAGCGGCATCCAACAGTCTGTCGCGCAAACTGTGTTTGGAGTTTGGTATACCACATACCGTATGTCAATGCGGAATGTGGGGGCACGGTCGAAGATTGCGGAATCGGATGCCTACCCGACCGAATCAGGCTCCCTTCGCAAAGAAGTAGAGGGTCAACGCTGTTCCGATGATGACCACCAGCGTTTTCAGCAGCTTCGGATCGACCCGCTTGGCTCCCATCGCGCCTGCATAGCCGCCAGCCATTGCCGCGACCGCCATCGCCAGCGTTTCCGGCCAGGACACCGCTCCGGCGACGATGAAGGTCCCGACGGCTGCGGCGTTCATCAGCATCGCCAGCAACAGCCGCAGCCCGTTCATGGCGTGGATGTCGCGCAGCCCGAACAAGGTCAGCGCAGCCAGCATCAGGAAGCCGATGCCGCCGCCGAAATAGCCGCCATAGATGGAGATCAGGAACTGCACCACCAGCACGCTGCGCCCGCCAAGCCGCAGCCTGGACACGATGCCCGGCGCATAGGCGCCGATGGCGAAGACGGCTGTCGCGAACAGCAGCAGCCACGGCACGAAGCGCGCGAACACCGCATTCGGCGTCAGCAGCAGAAGCAGCGCGCCGATCAGTCCGCCGACGAGGCTGAGCGCGGCGAAGACCGGAACATTCACCTGCCCGCCCGCCGCGATCTCCCGCCGGTAGGCCCAGCTGCTGGCAGCCTGTCCGGGAAACAGCGCCACCGTGCTGGAGGCGTTGGCGGCGACCGGCGCCACCCCGGCGAACAGCAAAGCCGGAAAAGTGATGAAGGCGCCGCCGCCGGCAACGGCATTCAGCGCGCCCGAGGAAAAGGCCGCCAGCATCAGGACGACGATACCCAGCATGATCGATCCACCCCTTTCGATCGGTGTTGACGATGCGAATCGTATTCTGTATACAGAATATCAGCCTTTGAAGCGGGCTTTGCCGGGATGCGTGATTTGTGACGCTCACCCTCCGATGCGGTTCATGAAGCGGCCTCCCAAAACGCGACAAACCGACACCGGGACCAATGCGGTGGTCCCGGTGCCGGCTTGTCTTGTCGTTCGGCGGTGATATGCACCGCCCTTTATCCGGAGTCCCGGCCGGCCCCCCGGTCGGCGGGAACTCCCTTTCCCTTTCAGTCGGCGCCTTCGGTCACCAGCTTGCCGCTGACCGGCTGGACGGTGTCCTCGGCGATCTGACGGGCACGCATCGGCTTCAGGACGAACAGGGCCATGAAGGCGGCGATGGCGTTGACCGCGGCGGCGAAGAAGAACACCGTCTGCCACGACCCGCTAGAGGCCACTATGACGTTGGCGAAGGGAACGACCAGAGAGGCAGTGCCCTTGGCGGTGTAGAGCAGCCCGGCGTTGGTGGTGGCGAACTTCGACCCGAAGCTGTCAGCGCAGCAGGACGGGAACAGGCTGTAGATTTCGCCCCAGGCGAAGAACACCAGACCGGTCAGGACGACGAAGGCGACCGGGTTGTGGCCCCACTGGTTCAGCGCCAGGATGCCGACCGCTTCGATGGCGAAGGCGACGAACATCGTGTTCTCACGGCCGATATGGTCGGACACCCAGCCGAAGAAGGGACGGGTCACGCCGTTCAGCACGCGGTCGATGGTGAGAGCGAAGGTCAGCGCCGGCAGGGTCAGGCCCATGATGCTGACGGGGGCGCCGTCGAGGTGGAAGTCCTTGGCGATCGGGCCGAGCTGGGCGGTGGCCATCAGACCGCCGGCGGCGACCATGACGAACATCAGGTACATCACCCAGAAGACCGGCGACTTCAGCGTCTCCTGCGGGGTGTAGTTGCGACGGCTCTGCGAGACGTTGCTCTTGCCCTTCGGCAGCAGGGCCGGGTCGGCTTCCTTCAGGAACCAGGCCAGCGCGAAGACGATCAGGCCCTGGCCGAGACCGAACACCAGGAAGGTCTGCTGGAAGCCGGACGTCTGGATCATGTTGGCGATCGGCACGACCGTCACGGCGGAACCGGCGCCGAAACCGGCAGCCGTCAAGCCGGCGGCCAGACCGCGGCGATCCGGGAACCACTTCAGCGCGTTGCCGACGCAGGTGCCGTACACGGCGCCGGCACCGACGCCGCCCACCGCCGCGCCGATATAGAGCAGCGCCAGCGAGTCGGCGAACGAGTTGATGACCCAGGCCAGCGCGCAAAGAATGCCGCCGACCACGACGACGATGCGGGGACCGAACTTGTCGACGAACCAGCCTTCGACCGGCACCAGCCAGGTTTCGGTCACGACGAAAATGGTGAAGGCGACCTGAATGGCGGCACGGCCCCAATGGTACTTTTCATCGATGGGGTTGACGAACAGCGTCCAGCCATATTGCAGGTTCGCGATCATCGACATGCAGATCACGCCGATAACCAACTGCATCCAGCGGCCGCCGAGCGGTGCTCCCTGCGCCTCCGAATTCGTATGCTGCATCTTCTATCTCCTCCTAGGAAGCGGTTCTCTGCCGATTCGGGCGTCGCTTCTGTTTTGATGCTTAGGCTTTTACTTTGAGCGTCTTCTTAGATGCTTTCAGAGATTTGACGCTGTTGTTCGCTTTTGCTTGGCAGCGCGGCGAGGATGCGGCCTCGGGGCGCTGCGCTGCTTGGGTGACGGGTTTTCGCCTCCCGCCAGACCGGTGCAGTCCTGATCCGATCTGGAATTATCAATATGGTATACCAGATGCCGGACACCTGACAAGCGATTAGTGGGTTGGGCGAACTGTTTCCGCAGGCTGCATTCGTCCAGGCGCCGGGGGCGAGAGTCGCGTTTCGATTTTCCGGCACGCGGAAAGCGGGGCGGCGCAGCTTTTGGCCGGACAATCTATTGGCATATGGTATGCCAGCTCCGACGGCACAGTTCGGCCCGGCAACCGCCGGCCGGCATGGTCTCCGCCGCCGGCGCTGACGCCCTTCCCGGCAGAACCCATATTGATAAGGAGTCGACCGCCATGGACCAGCAGCAGAACATCGAGATCGTCGTGGCGCGTGACGATGCCGATATCGCCGCCAGCTACCCGATCATGAAGGAGCTGCGGACCCACATGACCGACCCCGAGGCCTACCGGGCGCAGATTCGCCGCCAGATGGATGACGGCTATAACCTCGCCCTTCTGCGGCTGGACGGCGAGATCGCCGGCTGCGGCGGCTTCCGCGTCCACGAGACACTGTCACGCGGTCGCTATATGTATGTGGAGGATCTGGTCACCAGCTCCGCCAAGCGGTCCTACGGGCTGGGTGACAAGCTGTTCGACTGGCTGGCCGGCGAGGCGCGGGCGCGTGGCTGCGCCCAGATGGAGATCATCTCCGGCATCCAGCGTGGCGAGGCCCACCGCTTCTATCACCGCAAGCGGATGACCATCAAAAGCTTCCAGCTGGTGCTGCCGCTCGCCTGAGCGGACTGCATGCCGGACTGGAGTCGAAACGAAAAAGACGGCCTGGAAGGGCCGTCTTTCTTACGATCTGTCAGGTGGGGAACCGCAGCTCAGAAGGCGCGGGGGAAGCTTGCCCAGGCCGGACCCGGCGGCAGTTCGTCTTCCGGCTCCTTGAGATCGGCTTCGGTCGGGTTGGCGAGGCGAAGCGGCGCGGAGGAGAAATCGCGCTGCGACTTGCCCGCGTTGGCGATCTGCATCGACAGGATGTAATGGACCGTGCCGCCGAAGACGGACAGCACAAGCGCCAGAACCAGCATTTCCAACATGTTCATCGCTCCAGTGTCTCGGGGGTGCTTTTTTGTTTGGTCGGCTTCGGCGTGACCATTCCGTTATGACGCGCCGCAGCATGCGGTTCAAGTTTTTTGGTATACAAGGTACACGATGCCGGACATGCGCATACCGCATGCCTCCGGTGTTTCGTGTGCATAACAAACATACCGCATGTCAAACATTTTGCCTCTTGTGCTTTCGCATTACGGTTCCGACAAAGCGATTCCGAATGCGCTGCACCATCGCATAGGCCGACGCCGAAATTGTTTGCTTGGCGTACTGTATCTGGCATACCATATTCATAGCACGACGCCCGGCCGGGCGCCCTGCCGCCCCGAGGGGAGCCGCCCGACAGACGGTTTTCCTGCCAGCCGCCAGCCGATCAGGAGTCACGCCATGAAGGTCGAACATATCCTGCGCACCAAGGAATCCCGCGTCGTCGCCGTGCGGACCAGCGCGACGGTCGCCGAGGCCGTCAAGCTGATGAAGGCGGAGAACATCAGCGCCCTGATCGTCAAGGATGTCTGCCGCACCGAAGGCAACACGCTTGCCGGCGTCCTGTCGGAGCGCGACGTCGTCCATGCCCTGCTGGAGCGCGGCGGTTCGCTGCTGTCCATGCCAGTGTCGCAGCTGATGACGCGCCAGCCGGTGACCTGCACCCCGTCCGACAGCGTCCAGCAGGCGTTGCAACTGATGGACAAGCACCACATCCGCCATCTTCCGGTCCTGGAGGACGGCCATCTGGTCGGCGTCGTCAGCGCGCGCGACTTCACCCGTCTGCATTTGCAGGAGCTTGAAGGCACCGTCGCCTCGGTCGCGGAGCCGCCGCCGGCCACCACCAGCTACACCCACTGAACCATTCCCCGAACATGGCGCCGCCGGCACATCCTGTCCGGCGGCGCCTTTCCTATGGGAGAGGCCGCCCCATGACCACCCTGATCTTCACCCATCCCGACTGCTTCGCGCATGACACCGGCCCCGGTCATCCGGAGGCGCCGGAACGGCTGGCCGTGGTGTGGCAAGTGCTGGACCGGCCGGAGTTCCGTGACCTGGAGCGCCGGTCGGCCCCCGAGGCCGATGTGGAGCAGCTTTCGCGCGTGCATGACCGCAGCTATGTCGATGCCGTGCTCGCCGCGGTGCCGGCCGACGGTTATCGGCGGCTGGACGGCGACACGCTGCTGTCGCCGGGGTCGCGCGGCGCGATCCTGCGCGCGGCCGGATCGGTCTGCGCCGCGGTGGACGCGGTGCTGGCCGGCGAGGCGACCAACGCCTTCTGCGCGGTGCGCCCCTGCGGCCACCATGCCGAACCGGCCCGTGCCATGGGCTTCTGCGTCTTCAACAACATCGCCATCGGGGCGGAGCATGCCCGCAAGGTGCACGGGCTGACCCGCGTCGCCGTGGTCGATTTCGACGTGCATCACGGCAACGGCACCCAGGCGATGTTCGCCGACGACCCCGACCTGTTCTTCGCCTCCACCCACCAGTCGCCGCTTTATCCCGGCACCGGCAATTCGTGGGAGCGCGGCGTCAACGGCAACATCCTGAACCTGCCGCTGGAGCCCTACAGCGGCTCCGTCGAGTTCCGCCAGGCAGTGGAGCGCGCCATCCTGCCGGCGCTGGAGGCGTTCCAGCCGGAATTGCTGATGATCTCCGCCGGCTTCGATGCTCACAAGCGCGACCCGCTCGCCCAGCTCGGCTTCACCGCCGAGGATTTCGAATGGGTCACGCGCAAGCTGGTCGAACTTGCCGACCGTGTCTGCGGCGGCCGGGTGGTTTCGGCGCTGGAAGGCGGCTATGACGCGACCGGACTGGCGGAAGGCTGCGCGGCGCATCTGACGGCGCTGATGCGGGCATAACGCCCGCCTGCCCGCCTTTCCTCAGTCCGCCGCCAGCCCCACCCCGTACTCCCGCGCCCAGTCCAGCAGCCGGGCGGTCGCACCGTCCGGCGCCGGCCGCTGCAGGGCGGCGGTCCCCAGCACGACGGCGCCGTTGCTGCCGTCGATGGTCAGCAGGTCGCCGGTGCGGACCGTCACCTCGCCGGCCCGCATCACCCCCTCTTCCAGGTCGATGCGCAGCCCGCGGGCGCCGCAGACGCAGGGGCGGCCCATGCCGCGGGCGACGGTGGCGGCGTGGCTGGTGAAGCCGCCGCGGGCGGTGACGATGCCGACGGCGGCCTGCATGCCGTGGATGTCCTCCGGCGAGGTTTCCGGCCGGCACAGGATCACCGGCGCCCCACCGCGCGCCAGCCGCAGCGCGTCCTCGGTGGTGAAGGCGGCCCGGCCGGTCGCCGCGCCGGGCGAGGCGGGAAGCCCGGTTGCGATGGCGGCGGCCAGCGCTTCGGGCGTCAGGGTCGGGCGCAGCAGCTCATCGAGCGCCTGCGGATCGACGCGGCGCACCGCCTCGTCGCGGCTGATGATCCCCTCCTCCGCCATGTCGACGGCGATGCGGACGGCCGCTTCGGAGGACCGCTTGCCGCTGCGCGACTGCAGGATGAACAGGCGCCCGCCGTCCACGGTGAACTCGATGTCCTGCATGTCGCCGAAGGCCTGCTCCAGCCGCTCGGCCACCCGGCAAAGCTCGGCATGGACCGCCGGCATGCGGCGCTCCATGGAGCGGTCGGGGTTGGGCTGGCTGGCGCTCAGCGGGTCGGGATCGCAGGTGCCGGACACGACGTCCTCGCCCTGGGCATCGGCCAGGAATTCGCCGCACAGGCCGGGCGCGCCGGTGGAGGGATCGCGGGTGAACAGAACGCCGGTGCCGGACTCCGGCCCGCGGTTGCCGAACACCATCGCCTGCACCGTCACCGCCGTCCCCAGATCCTCCGGAACATCGTGCAGGGCGCGGAAGGCGACCGCCCGCGGGTTCATCCAGGAACGGAAGACCGCCGCCACCGCCAGACGCAGCTGTTCGGCCGGATCCTGCGGAAAGGGACGGCCGCAGCGCGTCTCCACCAGCCGCAGGAAGCGCGGCATCAGGCTGCGCCAGTCCTCCGCCGTCAGCTCGCCGTCGCGCTGAAGCCCGCGCTCCTCCTTGTATTCGTCC
The DNA here is from genome assembly GCF_008364795.1 of Azospirillum oryzae. Taxonomy (GTDB): domain Bacteria; phylum Pseudomonadota; class Alphaproteobacteria; order Azospirillales; family Azospirillaceae; genus Azospirillum; species Azospirillum oryzae. Next base: position 157,455 of record NZ_VTTM01000007.1, read on the forward strand.
AGCAGCGCTTCGAACCGGTGGCCAGGCACCCCCATCACCACGCAGCCGAAGCACTGGACCAGCCGGCGATAGCAGTCATAGGCGAAGCGGGCATCGCCCGACGAAGAAGCCAGCCCCTGCACGGTTCTGTCGTTGAGACCGAGATTCAGGATGCTGTCCATCATGCCGGGCATCGACACCGCAGCGCCCGAGCGGACCGACAGCAGAAGCGGCCGGTCGCCGTCCCCGAAACGTCCGCCCGCCTGCCGCTCCAGCGCCAGGACGGCGTCGTCGATCCGCTTCAGCAGTCCCGCCGGCAGCGCATCATCCGCGCCCAGCCCGTGCCCGGCCTCCGCAGCGATGACGAAGCCCGGCGGCACCGGAATCCCCAGCGCCGCCATCTCCACCAGACGCGCGCCCTTGTTGCCCAGCCGCTCCACATCGGCCCGCCCGGAGACCAGGCCGACGGCAAGACCGGCCCCGAAAGGGACGATCATGTCATGTGCGGTCGCAAAGAGGCTGGCGGCCGGGCGGCGCATCGGGGCGATGTCGGGAGCGGTGGAGGTGTTCATGATGTGCCCAACCTGGATTCAGCCGGCCCGTCGAAGGCCATCAGACGCAGCAGCCGGTGCAGTCCATCCGGATCGTCGATGTTCCTGTCCGTCATTTTCATGCCCGACGGCTTCCCGTCCGACATGCGGATCAGACGCACCCGCTGCCCCGAACCGGGACCGCCGGCACGGACGACGCCATCGGTAAACAGCCGCAGCAGTGGTTCGGCCCGCGCACAGGCCGCGTCGCTGCCGCCGAGATCGATGACGGGACCGGCACCTGCCGGCGCATCGACCAGCGGGACGCCCAGATCGGCGAGCCGGGAAGCGTTGGCCGAAGCCTCCGCCGGCGGCAGGACCGACAGGTCGATCACCAGCGCGCCCGGCGAAAGGGCGGCGGCAAAGCCGTCCTCGGCGAACAGGGCGGACTCGACCGCGGGCGCATCGGGCAACAGCATCATCACCACGTCGCACCTGCCGGCCCGGTGGCGGAAGTCGCCGCGGCCATGGGGGTGGCGGTGCAGCCGGTGCCCGGCCTCCCGCAGCCTGTCCATGATCGCTTCGGCCATCATCCCGTCTCCGATGAACCCGACATCCATCCTGCGATCCTCCAGCCTCCGCTTCGACCGCCGTCATCCGGCGCCGAGCGTCAGGGTGGAGATTGATTGCGCTTCCCGCATCGCACAATAGCACGATCGCGCAATTTTCACATCGCGGAAACCCGCCTCGACTTATCTAATCTTACCCGAGCCTAACATTTCCGGCGGAGGTCTCCAGTGGCAAAAAGCCGCAGCCGGCCGGGATCCGGAACACCGGCCCGGCCGCCGTTTCCACCAGCCGCGGCATGATCGGCGTCGGCAAGTCCTGGCCGGACACCGCCCCGCTGGCCATCGCCGCCGCCATGTCGGCGCAGTCCGCCAGCCGCAGCAGGGTCATCCGGGTGGCGAAGACCAGCCGGCGCCGGCCGGCCTCCTCCTCCGCCAGCAGACGGCGCGGGGTGGCCCACAGCACGCCGACCGCCTCCCCGCCGTCGCAGACCGGGTCCTGCCCATCCGGTGCCGGGGCGAGAAAGAACAGGGTGTCGAACCGGCGCGGCAGCATTTCGGGCGAGATCCAGCGGGCCAGCACGGCCAAACGGTCGAGCGCGGGGGCGACTCCGACCCGCGCCAGCGCCGCAGCGAAGCCCTCCCCCGCCGCCAGCCCGCGGCGCAGGTCCGCCAGCGCCGCGGAGGGAAGCGGATCGCGGGTCGGCAGCATGCCGCACTCCTCCACGCATTCCCGCAGGGCCGCGACGCGGTGCGCGAGGTCGGCGGGCGGCTCCCCCTCCGGCCAGCGGGCGCGCCACAACGGATGATGGTCCGCCGCCTCCAGCCGGCCGCCGGGAAAGACGGTGGCGCCGGGGGCGAAACGCAGGCCGGCATGACGCTCCATCACCAGCAGTTCCAACCCGTCCGGGCCGTCGCGCAGCAGGATCAGCGTGGCGGCCGGATGGGGGGAAACAGGGTTCTGAGGGGCGGTCTCGGACATGCACCACTGTCGCCGACGGGCGGTCCGGCTGTCCATGCGCGGCGGGAAGAACCACTCTCACGATGCGGAATAAGGGGCGGGTGCCGTTTGACCGTCCGGCCTAGGACTTCCAGCATCCGGGCAACACCACACCCGCTCACCATCATTCGCCAGACCCGCCCCTTTTCACAAAGGGCCGGGCGGAGGAAGGCTGTCGTCATGCCGTTTCACCGCAGCACAAAGATCGTCGCCACGCTGGGTCCCGCCAGTTCGTCGGAAAGCCAGATCACGGCCCTGGCCCGGGCGGGCGTGAACGTCTTCCGTCTGAACGCCAGCCACGGCACCCAGGCCGAACATGCGGAGCGTTACGCCCGCATCCGCGCCGCCGAAAAGACGCTGGGCCGGCCGATCGGCGTCCTGCTCGACCTCCAGGGGCCGAAGCTGCGGGTTGGGACCTTTGGGTCCGGACCGGTGGATCTCGCCATCGGCGACCGCTTCCGCCTGGACCTCGACCGCACGGCGGGCGACAGCCGCCGTGTCTGCCTGCCTCACCCGGAGGTATTCGCCAGCCTCGAACCCGGCCTCGACCTGCTGCTGAACGACGGGCGCATCCGGCTGCGCGTGCTGGATTGCGGCGCCGACTTCGCCGAGACGGAGGTTGTGGCCGGCGGCACCCTGTCCGACCGCAAGGGCGTCAATGTGCCGGGCGCGGCGCTGGCCCTGAGCGCCCTGTCGGAGAAGGACCGCAGCGACCTCGCCTTCGGTCTCGACCTGGGGGTGGACTGGATCGGCCTCAGCTTCGTCCAGCGTCCGGAGGACATCCTGGAGGCCCGCGAGCTGATCGGCAACCGCGCCCATGTGATGACCAAGATCGAGAAGCCGGCCGCCCTGCCGACGCTGGACCGGATCATCGAGCTGTCCGACGCGGTGATGGTCGCGCGCGGCGACCTGGGCGTGGAACTGCCGCCGGAAGACGTGCCGGCTCTGCAGAAGAAGATGATCCGGCTCAGCCGCGCCATGGGCAAGCCGGTGATCGTCGCCACCCAGATGCTGGAATCCATGGTGTCGGAGCCGACCCCGACCCGCGCCGAGGCCTCCGACGTCGCCAACGCCGTCTATGACGGGGCCGACGCGGTGATGCTGAGCGCCGAATCCGCCTCCGGCCGCTATCCGGTCGAGGCGGTGGCGATGATGGAGCGCATCGTCAGGCGGGTGGAGGGCGACCCGCTCTATCGCCGCATCATGGACGCCGACCATCCCAACCCGGAGGCGACCGCCCCCGACGCGCTGACCGCCGCGGCGCGACAGGTGGCGGAAACCATCAGCGCCGCCGCCATCGTCACCTACACCACCACCGGATCGACCACGCTGCGCGCGTCGCGCGAACGGCCGGGTGTGCCGATCCTCGGCCTCAGCGCCAACCACGCGACGGCGCGTCGGCTGTCGCTGGCCTGGGGTGTCCATGCCGTGCTGACCGACGACGTGGCGAATTTCTCGGAGATGGTCGGGCGGGCGCTGACCGCGGCGGCGGAAACCGGCATCGGCAGCTCCGGCCAGTCGCTGGTGGTCACTGCGGGCGTGCCGTTCGGGACGCCGGGCAAGACGAATTCCTTGCGGGTGGTGACCATCGACGGCGACGACGCGCCGAAGGTGGAGACGGCGCAGAGAGAGGCGGTGACGGTCTGAGGTGGGGGGCTAACGCCCCCCTGACCGCGCGATCACTCCAGGAAGTCGCAATGCTTTTCCACATGCGCGGCAAGACCCATGGTGTGCTCGCGCACCAGCCGTTCGGCGAGGTCGGCGTTGCGCTCTTCCAGGGCCTTGATGATGGCGCGGTGGTCGTGGATGGAGCGTTCGGCCCGGTCCTCCTGGCCGATGGTCAGCTTGCGGATCGCCCGCATGTGGATGAACAGGTTGTCGGTGACGTCCTGGATCAGCTTCGACCCGCTCAGCTGGATGATGCTCTTGTGGAAGGCGATGTTGGCGTCGGAATATTCGCTGACATGGTCCTTCGGGCTGCGCTGCTCGAAACTGCCGAACAGGTCCCACAGCTTGTGGATCTCCTCCGCCGGGGCATGTTCGGCGGCCATGCGGGCGGCCATGCTTTCCAGCGCCGCCCAGACCTGGATCATCTCGATGATCTCGGTCTTGGTCTTGCGGACGACGAAGATGCCGCGGCGCGGTTGCAGGCGGATGAAGCCCTCCTGCTCCAGCAGGGTCAGCGCCTCGCGGATCGGGGTGCGGCTGACGCCGAGCTTGTCGCTGAGCTGCCGTTCGTCCAGCCGGATCTCTCGGTCATGGTCGTAGATGTCCATCTCCGTGATCGCCTGCTTCAGCGCGTGGTAGACCTGACTGCGGAAGGTGGTTCCGGTGTCGAGGGGCTGGACGTTGAGAGCGGGAAAGGTCATGGAGTGGATGTCCTCATGTCTCGCCGGCGGTCGCGGCGCACCCGGTAAGCCCTAGCATGGTTACGCATTAGGCTTCCGGCATTTTCGTATCCTACATACCAGATGCATGCAAGCCGTTGAAATATCCAGGGCGACCGGCGTGGAACGCGCCAGAGGTCAACCGGAGGACGGCAAGGCTGCGTTGTTGGGCTCCAGCGCTGCCAGCAGCGGCGCCAGCGCTTGCGGGTCGCGCATCGCCAGCCCCATCACCGCCACGCCCGCGGCCCCGGCAGCCCGGCATTCGGCCACCCTGCCGGCGTGGTCGATGCCGCCCAGCCCGATCACCGGCACGCCCAGTTCTACCCACCGCCGCAGCCCCGCCGCACCCAGACAGGGTCCGTAGCCCGGCTTGCTGGCGGACGGGAAGATCGGCGACAGCGTCACGTAATCAGCCCGCCCCCCGCCCCGCTCCATCGCCTCGGCACCGTCCGAGTCGTGGAGTGACACCCCGATCAGCGCCCCTGGCCCCAGCAGCGCACGCGCCGCCGCCGGATCGCCGCCGGACGGCAGATGCACCCCATCCGCCCCGGCCGCCGCCGCCAGCGCCGGGTCGCCATGCAGGGTGACGCAGGCCCCCCACCGACGGGCGCGTACCATCAATGCGCGAGCCAGCTCCACCCGCTCGGCATCGGGCAGATCCTTGTCCCGCAACGACAGCCAGCGCACGCCGCAGGCGAACAGGCGTTCCGCCACCTGCGGCAACGGCCGCTCGGCCAGACGGCGGTCGGTGATGACCAGCAGCGGCGGGTCGGGCAACGGCATAGGACGGCTTCCTCCTGTTCGACCGAGCTTTATCGCAATGACGTAGTGCTTTCGGCCAGCCGCGAACCGCCGCTTTTTCCGGATCGCGGAATTCCAGCGGATTCACATGGACAATTCGCATGCATGTCACTGCGTCGGCAAATGGTTCGTATTGACATAGTCAGTCAAACTGATGATCGTGAAGGCGGGCATGGGGCATTTGGCATGCCAGCAACCACAAGTTGGTGGTGGGAGGTTCCATCCCACGGCCTTTTTCGGACCGGACACCAGAAATCAAGAACAGGGACGAAAATACAGGTCCGGACATCCGAATAGAAGATGTCGAACAGAAGACGCCGTTCAGAACATGTCGGGTGCATTGGGGAGGAAGGACATGGTGCGTGAGACGCACGGCAAAACGGCCCGGGTCGCACCCTGGGGCGGGCGCTGGATGCAGCTGGCCATCGGCATCGTCTGCATGTCGATGATCGCCAACCTGCAATATGGCTGGACCCTGTTCGTCGAGCCGATCGACGACAAGCATGGCTGGGGCCGCACGGCGATCCAGGTGGCCTTCACCATCTTCATCGTCACCGAAACCTGGCTGGTGCCGGTGGAGGGCTGGTTCGTCGACAAATTCGGTCCGCGCATCGTCGTGCTGGTGGGCGGCGCGCTGTGCGCCCTGTCCTGGGCGCTGAACGCGGTGGCGGATTCGCTGGCGTTGCTCTATCTGGCGGCGGTGATCGGGGGCATTGGCGCCGGCGGCGTCTATGGCACCTGTGTCGGCAATGCGCTGAAATGGTTCCCCGACCGCCGCGGGCTGGCCGCCGGCCTGACCGCAGCCGGCTTCGGTGCCGGTTCCGCCCTGACGGTCGTGCCGATCGCCACCATGATCGAGACCTCCGGCTTCGAGACCACCTTCATGACCTTCGGGCTGGGCCAGGGGCTGGTGATCCTGGTGCTGGCCTGCTTCATGACCGACCCGCCGAAAATGGGATACGGCCAGAGCCGCGGCACGGCCGCCCCGCAGCGCCGCCACTATGCCCCGCAGGAGATGCTGCGCACCCCCGTCTTCTGGATCATGTACGGCATGTTCACCATGGTCGCCGCAGGCGGCCTGATGGTGACGGCCCAGCTCGGCCCCATCGCCGCCGACATGGGTCTGGTCGACGCGCCGGTCAGCATCCTGGGCCTGACCCTGCCGGCCCTGACCTTCGCCCTGTCCATCGACCGGGTGATGAACGGCATCACGCGGCCCTTCTTCGGCTGGGTGTCCGACCATATCGGGCGCGAGAACACCATGTTCATCGCCTTCACCATCGAGGCGGTCGGGGTGATGGCGCTCAGCGCCTATGGTGCCGATCCGGTGGCGTTCGTCATCCTGACCGGGCTGGTCTTCTTCGCCTGGGGCGAGATCTTCAGCCTGTTCCCGGCCTGCTGCGGCGACACCTTCGGCTCGCGTTTCGCCGCGACCAACGCCGGCATGCTCTACACCGCCAAGGGCGTGGCGGCCCTGCTGGTCCCCGTCGGCAACCTGATGGTGGAAGCGACCGGCAGCTGGCAGACCGTCTTCTACAGCGTCGCCATCGTCAACGCGCTGGCCGCCTTCCTCGCCCTGTTCGTCCTGAAGCCGCTGCGCGCCCGCTATGTCGCGGCGGCCAGCAGCACCGCCCCGCGCCTGACCACCCGGCTGGCCGACTGACCTCGTCCAATGACCTCGTCCAAGGTAGGCCGGCAGCGCTGCCGGCCCTACCTGACCACCATGCGGTCCAGCAGGATCTCCTTTACCCGCACGCCGCGCAGTTCGCGGTCGAGCACGCCGGCGATGGTGCTCTTCATCAGCTTCGCCCCGTCGGCGCCGGTCAGCTGCTGCGGGTCGATCTGGCGCATACGGTCGGACAGACGGTCGGTGATGCGGGGGACATAGGGGTCGGCGACCTTGCCGTCCACCGACGGATCGATCTCCAGCAGGACCTTCACATCCACCATCCGGGCATCGCCGCCGCCAAGACTGAAGGTCATCATCGGCAGGGCGGCGTATTTCTTGTCGGGACCTGTCTGCGCCTGCGGGGCCGGAGCCCGGTTGCGGCCGGCGATCATCGCGCCGCCCGCACCCAGCGCCGCCAGCGTCAGCAGGAGGCCGGTCAGAACGAGCGGCATCAGGGAAACCGTTTCCCCCTGCCGGTTGCGACGAACGAGCCGCAAGATCGCCTTTCCGCCCCCATCGCGGGGGTCCGATTCCCATCGGGACCATGCCCGACGAAAATCATGTTAGGCGCGCAACAAATTCCGGTCAAATGCCATTGGATGCCCCATCCAATGCCAGTGGGCCGGCGGCGCTCATTCCCCTGTATGTCAACCGGCGGGAATCACCGGCACATTGTCGATCAGGCGGGCCTTGCCCATCCAGGCGGCGGCCAGCAGGCGGGCGGGACGGGTGACGGCGGTCACCGGCTCCAACGTTTCGGCATCGCGCAGTTCGACATAGTCGATGGTGCCGAACCCAGCCTCGGCGATGCGGCCACGGATACCGGTCAGGGCGCCGTCGGGTTCCGCCCCCCGCGCCAGCGCCTCTGCCGCCGCGGTCAGCGCCCGGTGCAGTTCGGGCGCGCGGGCGCGCTCGTCGGCGCTGAGATAGGCGTTGCGCGACGACATGGCGAGCCCGTCCGCCTCACGCACCGTCGGCAGCCCTTCGACCCGGACCGGAATGTCGAGGTCGCGGGTGAAGCGGCGGATCACCATCAGCTGCTGGTAATCCTTCTCGCCGAACACCGCGACGTCGGGCAGGGCCTGCAGGAACAGCTTGGTCACCACCAGCGCGACGCCGCCGAACATCTGCGGCCGGAAGGCGCCGCACAGCCCCTCCGCCGGGCCGCCGACTGAAATAGCAGTGGCGAAGCCCTCCGGATACATGGCGCGCACGGTCGGCGCATAGAGCGCGTGGCAGCCGGCCGAGGCCAACTTGGCGGAATCGCCGCTCTCGTCGCGGGGATAGCGGTCGAAATCCTCGTGCGGGGCGAACTGGGTCGGGTTGACGAAGACGCTGGCGACCACCCGGTCGGCCAGTTCGCGACCGCGCCGCACCAGGCCCAGATGCCCGTCATGCAGCGCCCCCATGGTCGGCACCAGCGCGACGGTCAGCCCCTCCCGCCGCCAGGCCGCAACCTGGGCTCTCAGGTCCTCCACCGTCCTCAGGATCGGCAGCGGACTGGAGGTCTGGGGAGTGGTCGGCGTCATGGCGTCGGTCCTTGGCACAGCGAGATCGGGGGCGCAGCAAGATCGGGGGCGCAGCGAAACCGGGCGCTGGATAACCCGACGGACCGTTCCTGTCCAGAAAAGCTTTCCGCAGGACAGACTGTTGCCGGACCCTGAAGGTTCAGCATCCGCAGCGGGGCAGGCTGTGCCCCGCCGCGGAATTTGATCAGCGCTTGGCCATCAGCGCTTAATCGTGATGCCGACCAGATAGGCCAGATTGGCCCAGGCCAGCAGCGTGGCCAGCAGGGCGGTGAAGGACGGGACGAAGACCACCGAACCGATGATGACGGCGAGCACGGCGACCAGCAGGCCGAGGGAGAGCAAAGCGATACGGGTATCGTCCATCTGATTGGCTTTCCGAAGCGGGTGACAGGGATGGCCCCCCTAATACCGCATTGCAGCGCGAAGAGGGCTGATCTGCGTCAATCGACCGCGATTCGCCAATCATATAAGCGTTATATGATACACGTTTTTCACGCGTCCCAAGGCCGCCGATGCCGGAAAGCAAAAAGGCCTCGGACGTTCGTCCGAAGCCTTTTTGTGATGGTGGGCGCGACAGGGATTGAACCTGTGACCCTTCGCGTGTGAAGCGAATGCTCTCCCGCTGAGCTACGCGCCCGAACCTTGAAACTCTTTACCGAAACTCTTGTGCGTCGCGACCGTTTTTCGTCGGCCCCGCCGCTGCGGTGGGCGGGTTTCTACGGCCTTCCCCACCGGGTGTCAAGCACCAGATTCATCCCCATCTTAAAAAAGATCAGCCGACCGCAGGAGCCCCCGGACCGTGCCCCAGCCCAGCCCCCGCCGCCTTCCCAATCCTGCCCGGGCAGCCCTGATGGCGGCCGGCTTGTCCCTTGCTCTGCTCCCCCTCGCCACCGCCATGGCGTCGGCGGAGCCGGTGAAGGCGACCTACCGTGTCTTCGTCGGCGGCATCACCGCGCTCGACGTGGAAGCAATGCTGGAGGTGACCGGCGACCGCTACCGGATCGAGGTGTCGGCGGTCACCGGCGGCACCATCGGCCGGTTGTTCAGCTGGCGCACGGATTCGCTGACCGACGGCTATGTCCGCGGCGGCGACCTGCGGCCGGCCAACCACCACCAGACCAGCCAGCTTCGCGGCGAGCCGCGCAACGTCACTCTGACCTACGGGCCCCAGGGCGATGTCGCCGCCAGCGTCTCGCCGCCACCGGAGAAGGACGACCGCGAACCGGTGCCGCCGGCACTGCAGCGCGGCACGCTGGACCCGCTGAGCGCCGTGCTGGACCTGCTGTTCGCGGTGGGGGCGAGCCAAGGTTGCGACCGGTCGCTGCCGGTGTTCGACGGACGCCGCCGCTACGACATGGTGTTCAGCGAGGTGGGGCGGCGCATCGTCGACCCGTCACGCTACTCGGTCTTCGCCGGCGTGGCCCAGCAATGCCGGGTGACCTACAAGCCGGTGGCCGGCTATGCCCGGTCATCACCGGCAGGCCGCTTTTGGCAGCGCAGCGATCCGGCGGACAGGCCCCCCGTCGATCTGTGGCTGGCCCCTGTCGCCGCCGGCTATCCGCCCCTGCCGGTGCGGCTGGAGACGGACAGCGATTTCGGCAGCGTGGTGGTCCACCTGACCGCCGTCACGCCGCCAGCGGCAGACCGACAGATCGGGGCGATGCGGCCGCCGGCCCGCTGACCGCGGCGGCCGGCCGGACACCGGCGGGAGACCGGGTGTCCAGGATCATGTCGGACGGCGTGATGCCGGCCCGCCGCAGAGCCTCCGTCAACGCCGAGACCGACGGCCAGAGGATGCGGCCATCGGGTTCCAGCAGCGCACCGTCCAGCAGCGCCGCATAGCCGCCCAGTTTGCCCATATGAACGATCCGAGCCATGCGAGAAACCATGGTGGAGTTCCTTCCCATCGGCGACCGCCGTGACGCCGGCCGGGCGGCGGCATGGCGCGCCGCCGCCCGACCCGCAACCGGCAGGTTCTTGATTGCTTGTTGTGCCTGCCGGTTACGGCCAGCGTCAGCAGCAGGATGGTGGCGATGAAGGTCAGCGGACCGACCATCAGGGCATCATCCTGCATCATGGCGCGTCCTCCCCCGGATCGGCGTCCTATCGCCCGGCGGAGCCGGATCGACCCTAACAGTTTAGGGGCTTTGTCGAGCCGGCACGCGGGTCCTGAGGGATACCCCTGCTGTCCAAAGGGATAGTATCAGTGTATGCGACCGTCCGTACCGCATCCGGTACCGGCCGCCGCTCAATCGGCAGCCGCCAACCGAAGCAGCCCGTCCGGCAGGTCGGCGAAGCGGTCCAGGATCATGTCGGCGCCCAATTCCTCCACCGGCATGCGGGGATAGCCGTAGCTCATGGCGACCACCGGCACGCCGGCAGACCGCGCCGCCTTCACGTCGTTGGCATTGTCGCCGACCATCGCCGCCCGCGCAGACACCGCCCCCGCAGGCATCAACGCGTCCAGCCGCTCGAGCACCCAGGTCAGATGGCGTCCGTCCGGCTTCTTCACCGCCAGCGTGTCCCCGCCGGCCACGGCGCCGAACAGCCCCTCCAGCCCCAGTATGCCCAGCAACTTCCGGGTGATCCGCTCCGGCTTGTTGGTGCACAGCCCCAGCCGCACACCCCGCCCGGCCAGCGCCGCCAGCGTTTCAGCCACGCCGGCATAAAGCACCGGCGGCTCCGCGTCGTCATAATATGTGTCGAGATAATGGCGTAGCACCGGTTGCACCGCCTCGTCCCCCAGCGGGGCGCCCGTCGCGGCGAAGGCCTGGCGCACCAGCATCGCCGACCCGTCGCCGACCATCGTCCGCACCTGCGCCTCGGTCAGCGCCGGGCGGCCGAACTCGGCCAGTGTGCGGTTCAACACGCGGGTCATGTCGAGCGCGCTATCGATCAGCGTTCCGTCGAGGTCGAAGACAAGCGCCTGGAAAGGAAACGGCATGGAAGGCCCCGCGATCTGCCATCGGTTTGACGATGCCCCGTGGATACCACGGTCCCGCGGCAGCCAACCACCCGGATGGGAACAACCCAGGGCCGACGGCAGCCAATAGGCGGCGGTGTGGATGATCAGCCGGAACTGGCTGGCGGTGGCCTTGCCGCCCCCGGTTCGGTCAGAAGCAAGGGGCAGCTTGTGCGCCGCGATCCGGTTCTCCCTGCCCTGGCCCTAAGAGGCGGCACTGTGCCTTCCTCCCGAGGGTGGGAGATTGTGGAGTGGCTTGCTGAACATTGGAAAGATGATTGTGCCCCGATTTTCTCCATCGGCGCACCAATCGGCCGTGCGCTGTCGGGCACGTCAAACGCATCAATTATTTGGGAAATTCAATGGCTTGGCGCCTGCCAAGCAAGATGGCGGAGGGGATGGGATTCGAACCCACGATAGGGCTTTAAACCCTATGACGGTTTAGCAAACCGTTGCCTTCAGCCACTCGGCCACCCCTCCAGCCAGTGCGGTTGCCCGTGGGGCATCGCTGGCGTGGGGAGGGTTCTAACGGCCGGCCGTAGCCTTGTCAACGCTTACGGAGACACAAATCCGCTTTTCCCGAAAATCGGCAGAGAAGGACAAATCTGTATAAAATTTTAGGTACTTTTTAACGGAAGGCGGATATGATGCCACCATGAGCAATAAAAAGCCTGGGTGACGCACAACTCGGTCGCGCGGGGGTATCGCGAAGGCCCGCCCCGCCGGACAGTGACGCCGCACCCCGTCGCCGTGGAGGATGCCATGACCCTGTCACGCCGTTGCGCGGAAACGCTGATCGACCTTGTCGAGATCAAGCTGAGCTGCCTGGAGATCACCGACCGCGAGGACCAGCGCGAAAAAGAACTGCTGCAGCGTTGCGTGCAGGAACTCAACGCCGAATTGCGCGGGGAAAACGGTGCGCTCGCCGACTTCGCGGCGCCCAAGCGCCGTGGCCGGCGGCCCAAGCATCTGCAATTCCACGAACTGCACGTCGCCTGATCCGCTGTCCGCGGGGCCGCGGGACCGCCTCACCCCAATGCCGGCTCCTCCGCCAGGGCCGGCTGCATGGCCGGCGCCTCGCGGGGCAGCAGGATGGTGAAGCGGGTGCCCTGCCCCGGCCAGGACTGCACCGACACGGTGCCGCCCAGCGGGCCGGTGACGGTGTTGAACACGATGTGCAGCCCAAGGCCTGACCCGCCCTGCCCGCGCTTGGTGGTGAAGAAGGGGTCGAAGACCTTCGAGAGATGTTCCGGCGCGATGCCGACGCCATCGTCGATGAAGTCGATCCGCACCTTGTCGGACCCGTCCGGCTGCGCGGTGATCCTGATCGTGCCGGACGGCTTCTCCGACAGGCGCTCGCCGTCGCCATAGGCGTGGACGACGGCGTTGATGACCAGATTGGTCAGCACCTGCCCCAGCGCGCCGGGAAAGCTGTCCATCGTCAGCTCGTCGTCGCACTCCACCGCGATCTTCAGGTTGGTGCGCTTCAGGCGGGGCCGCAGGGAGAACAGCAGTTCGCGGATATAGCTGCCCAGCTCGAACACCCGCCGGTCGCCGGACGACTGGTCGACCGCCACCTGCTTGAAACTCTGCACCAGTGACGCCGCGCGGTCCATGTTGGCCATCAGCAGGCGGCTGCTTTCGCTCAGGCCATCCAGGAATTCGAGGAAATCGGAACGCCGCAACGCGTTGCCGGCAAAGCGGTCGCGCAGGGACTGCGCCTGTTCGCCGATGTGGCTGGCGGCGGTCAGGCCGATGCCGATGGGCGTGTTGATCTCGTGCGCCACCCCCGCCACCAGCTGGCCCAACGATGCCATGGTTTCGGCCTGGATCAGGCTTTCCTGCGCCTCGCGCAGGTCGGCCAGCGCCTGTTCGGCCTCCTCCCTGGCCTGGATCATCGCCGACTCGGCGGCCTTGCGGTCGGTGATGTCATAGAGCCAGGTCAGCAGCGCCGATTCGCCGTCCAGTTCGATGCTGTTCCACGAGGACAGCACCCAGACGATGCTGCCGTCCGGCCGGCGGAAGCGGATCTCTGCATTGCGGAAGGCGCCCTCGCGGTCGAATCGGGCGATCAGCGCCTCGCGGTCGGCTGGGTCGGCATAGAGGTCCGCCACCGGCGAGCGCATCAGCTCCGCCCGGTCGCGCCCCATCAGCCGCACGGACTGGGCGTTGCAGAACAACCAGCGGCCATCGCGGGTGGTGACGTTCACCGCGATCGGCGCCGCCTCCATGATCTTCAGCAGCCGTTCCTCGCTGGCGCGCAGCCGCTCTTCCTGCCGACGGGCCTCGGTGATGTCGGTCATGATGCCGGCATAGCGCACCGCCCGGCCGGTCTTGTCGCGAAAGGCGCGGCCCTTGGCGGCGATCCACACCCAGCCGCCGGCCTCGTGGCGCAGGCGGTAGGAATAGGCGTAGGCCGAGGTCTCCCCCGCCAGATGCGAGGCGATGTGGGCCAGCACCCGGTCGCGGTCCTCCGCATGCAGCCGGCGTTCCCAGAAATCGGGGGGCATGGCCGGCCGGCTGCGATAGCCCAGCATGCGCGGGAAGGTGTCCGACCACCAGCATGTGCCGGCCACCAGATCGGCGTCCCACACCGCGGCCCCGGTCGCCTCCAGCGCCATCTCCAGCCGCTCGCCGATCTCCGGTTCATGAAGGGGCGGCGCCGCGACCTTGCCGGGCCCGGAGCCGGACATGCCCGACAGGGCCGGCGGACGGACGGCCGTCCGGCGCCCGGCATACCGGCCCAGCAGCACCCCGAGCAGACCGCCGACAGCCCCAGCCGCCAGCGCCACCATCACCGGCTCCGCCGCCATGGTTCCTCCACCGTTTCCAGCACTGTGGCGATGGAAACCGGGAAAATTCAACTGTGGCTTTACCGTACAGACGGACAGTACCCAAGAAAAAAGCCCCTCCGCCGGGCGGAGAGGCTTTCTTTCGGACAGGGCGGGGATTTCGCCCCGCCAACAGGCTGTGGCCGCTTAGCCTTTCAGCTTCTTGGTCAGGATTTCGTTGACCATGGCCGGGTTGGCCTTGCCCTGGGTCGCCTTCATCACCTGACCGACGAAGAAGCCGAACAGCTTGTCCTTGCCGCTGCGGAATTCCGCCACCTTGTCGGGGTTGGCGGCCAGAACGGCGTCGATCGAGCCCTCGATGGCGCTGGTGTCGGTGACCTGGCGCAGCCCCTTCTTCTCGACGATGTCGGCGGCCTTCTCGCCGGTCTCGAACATCGTTTCGAAGACTTCCTTGGCGATGCGGCCGGAGATGGTGTTGTCGGCGATCAGGTCGATCAGGCCGCCGAGATTCTCGGCCGACACCGGGCTCTCCTCGATCTCCTTGCCGGCCTTGTTCAGATAGCCGAACAGCTCGCCGGTGACCCAGTTGGAGGCCAGCTTCGGATCGCGGCCCTTGGCCACCGCCTCGAAATAGTCGGCCTTCGACTTCTCCGAGACCAGCACGCCGGCGTCATAGACCGACAGCTTGTAGTCTTCGATGAAGCGGGCCTTCTTGTCGTCCGGCAGTTCGGGCAGCGTCTTCTTGATGTCCTCCACCCAGTCCGCATCGAGTTCGAGCGGCAGCAGGTCGGGATCGGGGAAATAGCGGTAGTCGTGCGCCTCTTCCTTCGACCGCATGGAGCGGGTCACGAACTTCGTCGTGTCCCACAACCGGGTCTCCTGGTCGATCTTGCCGCCTTCCTCGATGATCTCGATCTGGCGGCGGGCCTCATACTCGATCGCCTGCATGACGAAGCGGATCGAGTTGACGTTCTTGATCTCGCAGCGGGTGCCGAAGGGGTCGCCCGGCTTGCGCACCGACACGTTGACGTCGCAGCGCATGGAGCCTTCCTCCATGTTGCCGTCGCAGGTGCCGAGATAGCGCAGGATGGAGCGCAGCTTGCGCACGTAGGCGCCCGCCTCCTCCGAGGACCGCATGTCGGGTTCCGACACGATCTCCATCAACGCCACGCCCGACCGGTTCAGGTCGATGTAGGTCTTGGACGGGTGCTGGTCGTGCAGCGACTTGCCCGCGTCCTGTTCCAGATGCAGGCGGGTGACGCCGACGGTGCGGCTGGTGCCGTCCGGCAGGTCCAGCACGATCTCGCCCTTGCCGACGATCGGCTGCAGGAACTGGCTGATCTGATAGCCCTGCGGCAGATCGGCGTAGAAGTAGTTCTTGCGGTCGAAGACCGAGTTCAGGTTGATCTGCGCCTTCAGGCCCAGACCGGTGCGCACCGCCTGCTCGACGCAATATTCGTTGATGACGGGCAGCATGCCGGGGAACGCGGCGTCGACGAAGCTGACCTGGCTGTTCGGCGCGGCCCCGAATTCGGTGGCGGAGCCGGAGAACAGCTTCGCGTTCGAAATCACCTGGGCATGGACCTCAAGCCCGATCACGACTTCCCAATCGCCCGTTTCACCCTGGATGTACGACATCGTTCCGCTCTTCGACGTTCACGGCACGGGACCGGACGGGCGCCGCCCTGGAAAAGGGCGCCCCGGCCATACCCTTGGAATCCTGTTTCTTCTAACGCCCTTTGCGCCCGCGCGCACGCTTTATCGCGCCGCGGCTTTCCTACCCCTGCCCTACCCCCGCCCTACCTCCATTGTGCGGCCGGCCACAGACGCGCCGTTAACCCTCAGGCAAGCTTTGCCCGCCACGCTGAACAGGACGAGCGCAGGAGGGTATGATGTCGGTGCGGAAGCTGGTGCGGAAGGTCGGGTTCGGTGTCGGTCTGGGCGCGCTGCTGATGGCGGGCGCCGCACTCGGCCATGCCGCCACCCACCCTGACGACCTGTCGCTCAGCCCGGTCACCGTGAACCCGGTACCCGCCGCCCCCTCTTCGTCCGAATTTCCCGATGCGGCGATGTCCCGCAACGACCAGGGCGACATCACCGTCCTGCGCCTGGACGGCATCATCACGCCGGGGGCGGAGCGCAACTTCGTCGATGCCCTGCGCGCCCTGCCGGCCCGCCGACCGCTGGTGATCGAACTGTCGAGCCCCGGCGGCTTCACCGCCGCCGGCTACCGGATGATCGACGCCGTGCTTGCCGAACGCCAGGGCGGGCGGCCGGTCGCCACGCGGGTGCGCGACGGCGACTCCTGCGAAAGCATGTGCGTCGGCCTCTATCTGGCCGGTTATCCGCGCTATGCCGCCCCGCGGGCGGAGTTCATGGTGCATGCGCCGCGCATGGCCGAGAATGGCCGGATGACGATCCGCTCCATCCAGATGATGGTCGACCGCCTGGTGTCGCTCGGCGCCTCCCCGGCCTGGATCCAGCGGGTGACTGCGGAGGGCGGCTTCTCCGGCGCCCGCGATTACCGCGAGACCGCCGACCGGCTGAGCGCCGACGGCGCCAACATCGTCACCGACCTGCTGCGCTGACCAGCCCCTCTGCGACCGCCTCCGGCGTACGGCCGACGATCCGCTCGTAAACTTCCGGGTCGGTCGCCCCCTCCGTCCCGAACACCAGCACGCGGGCGTCGGGCACGAGGCCCAGCGCCAGCCGGGTCTCCTCATGTGCCGCGGCGCAGAGCAGACCGGCCAGACCGGCAACGCCGGATTCGCCGGCCACCACCGGACGGCCGCCATGCTTGCCTTCCGCCAGCTTGCGCATGGCGGCGATCGCCCCTTCGTCGGGAATGGTCAGAAAATCGTCGGCACCACGCTCCAGGATCGCCCAGGCCAGCAGCGAAACCTCGCCGCAGGCAAGCCCGGCCATCACCGTGTCCAGATCGCCCTCCGACCGCACCGGACGCCCGGCCACCGCGCTCTGGTACAGGCAGTCGGCGCTGTGCGGCTCCACCACCACGAAGCGCGGGCGCTGCCGGCCCCAGCTTTCCCACAGGTGGCCGCAGACCGCGGCGGGCAGCGCGCCGACGCCGCCCTGCACGAAGACATGGGTCGGCCGCTCGCTGGCGGGCAGTTGCGAGATCGCCTCCTCCACCATCATGGTGTAGCCCTGCATCACGTCGCGCGGCACATCCATATAGCCGGTGTAGGAGGTGTCGGAGACGACGAACCAGCCGTGCTCCGCCGCATCGGCGGCGGCCCGGCGCACCGCGTCGTCGTATGACCCGTCGACCACCACCACCCGCGCCCCGTACGCCTCGATGGCGTCGCGGCGGCCGGGCGTACAGGCGGCAGGCACGTACACCACGCAATTGCAGCCGAACACCTGCGCGCCCCAGGCCACCGACCGGCCATGGTTGCCGTCGGTCGCCGTGGTGACCGTCAGCGTCCGCGTCACCTTGGCATAGCGGCCGACGACGAGGTCCAGCGCCGTCACCGGCACGCCAGGCACCCGCGCCGTCACCTCCCGCGCCAGCAGGCGCAGCACGGCGTATGCTCCGCCCAGAGCCTTGAAGCTGCCGAGAGCGAAGCGGGCGCTTTCGTCCTTGTACCAGAGGCGGTCGATCCCCGCCTCCCGCGCCAGTCCCGGCAGGGAGCGCAGCGGGGTGGGCGCATAGCCGGGCCAGGCGCCGATCTCCGCCATCGCCTCCTCGAAGGCGGCGCGGCTGAGGATCGCGCGTTCCGACGGGCCATAGACCCGTTCATGGTCGGCATGCGGATTGGAAAAATGGCGCGGCAGGCAGGAGGATGGCGAGACGGCGTGGTGGGGCATGGCTTCGCTCTCCGGGCCGGCGATGCCGTCGGCGACGGCACATCCCACGACCACCCATAACGAGACCAAAAGCCACCGCCCGCCGTCAAGACGCCAGCGCGGACGCGGCTGCTACCGAATGAAGCATTCCGGAGGGCGGGCCCAAAGGCGGGACGACCCCGTCAGCGCTTCCATTCGCGGCTGGACTTGATGAAGTCGGTCAGGGTGACGCCGATCTTATCGTCGATGATCGCCACCTCGCCGCGGGCGACCAGCACGCCTTCGACATAGACGTCGGTCGGATCCTTCAGATGACGGTCGAGTTCCACCACGGCGCCGCGGCCCAGCTTCAGCAGGTCGCGGACGCGGAGCATGGCGGTGCCGATGACGACCTTGATCTCCACCGGCGCATCGCCGATGGCGAAGGACGACGCGTCGCCGTCGTTGGGATCGGCCGCGCCGAGCAGGTCGTCGATGTTGGCCATGGCTGTCCAAGCTCCCGCGCCGGAAATGGCGCCCTCTTACACGAACGGGACATCCTACACCCCGGACGGGTTAGCCGGCAACGCCACCGACCGATGGGGATTGCGACAAGATTGGGCTTTTCCCATACCGGCGCTTCGCCCACACTGACCGCCCGCCCGCTTGTCGGTCTTTTCGTTGCCGATGCGCAACAATCCAGGCACGACAGGGCACCGACCAACCGGAACCGGGTTTATCCTGATGACCGACAGCAGCATTTCCCCGCTTGTGGACGCTTCCTGGCTGAAAAGCCGGCTCGACAGCCCCGGTATCGTCGTCCTCGACGTGCGGACTCCGCCCACCGGCGGCTTCGTTTCGGGATCGGTTCATTCCGACTACGCAACGGCCGGCTGGCGGACTGTGGTTGGCGGCGGGGCCGGGATGTTGCCGGATCCGGATGTGCTGGCGGGACTGATCGGCAGGCTGGGGATCGGCAACGGCGACCATGTCGTTCTGGTGGCGGCAGGCGCCAACGCATCGGACATGGGCAACGCCACCCGCGTCTATTGGACCTTCAAGATGCTGGGCCACGACGCGGTATCGGTGCTGGACGGCGGTTTCGCCGCCTGGACCGCCGCCGGCGGACCGGTCGAACCGCAGCCGGCGGTTCGCCAGCCGACCCGCTTCACCGTCCACCCGCGCGCCGACCTGCGCGCCACCCTGGAGCAGGTCGAGGCGGCGGTGCAGGCCGGCGGCACGCCGCTGCACGACGCCCGCTCGCCCGAGCAGTTCGCCGGCAAGGCCAAGAGCCCGCAGGCCCGTGCCGCCGGCACCATCCCCGGCGCGGTCAATCTCGACATCGCCGCCCTCTTCTCCCCGGCGGAGCACCGCTTCGCCTCGCCCGAGGCGGTGAAGGCGATGGCCGATCAGGCCGGGCTGCCATTGCGCGACCAGCCCATCACCTTCTGCAACACCGGCCACCTCGCCTCGGTGTCCTGGTTCGCGCTGAGCGAGATCGCGCACGTGCCGGGGGTGCGGCTCTATGACGGCTCCATGTCGGAATGGAGCGCCGATCCGCAGCGGCCGTTGCAGTCCGAAGGCTGAGTTACGCCTTCGCCCGGCGGCGGCGCAGACGACCGAGATCGCTGCGCCGCACCAGCCCCAGCAGGACGGCGGCGACGGCATAAACGGCCAGCCCAACCACTGCCAGCACCAGGAGCCCGCCCAGCCGCTCCACCACGCCCATGGCGCCCAGCCAGGGGGCCAGCCGCTCCGTCGCCAGCCACAGGGCGCCGGCCATGACGGCGGCGGCAATCGCCATGCGCGGCAGGTTGCGGGTCAGCCGCGCATCGGCGCGGAACAGGCCACGGCGGTGCAGCAGCAGCGCCAGCAGCCCGGCATTCACCCAGGCGCCGACGGAGGTGGCGACCGCCAACCCGACCTGGGCCAGCGGTCCCATCAGCACCAGCTTCAGCGCCACATTGATGGCGACCGCCGCCAGCGCCACCCGCACCGGCGTCGCCGTGTCGTGGCGGGCGTAGAAGCCGTTGACCAGGCTGCGGATCACCACGAAGGCCGGCAGGCCCAGCGCATAGGCCTGCAGGGTCAGCGCCGAAGCGGCGGCGTCGGACGGGCCGAAGGCGCCGCGTTGGAACAGCACGGACAGGATCGGCGTGCCCGCCACCAGGAAGGCTACGGCGGCCGGCAGGGTCAGCACCAGCGACAGCTCGATGGCGCGGTTCTGGCTGTCGACCGCACCGGCCTCGTCGCCGCTCTTGATCCGCTTGGACATTTCCGGAAGCAGAACGGTCCCGACGGCGATGCCGATCACCCCCAGCGGCAGCTGGTTCAGCCGGTCGGCATAATAGAGGTAGGACACCGCACCCGTCGGCAGGGCGGACGCGATCAGCGTGTCGGCGAACAGGCTGATCTGGGTCAGCCCCGATCCCAGCGCCGCCGGCCCCAGCACCTTGAGGAAGCGCTTCACGTCGGGCGACAGGCGCGGCATCACCGGCCGCAGGGTCATGTCGGCCCGCCGGGCGTCCCAGGCCAGATAGAGATACTGCGCGACGCCCGACGCCAGAACGCCCCAGGACAGCGCGTGTCCAGCCGTCGGCATCAGCGGCGTGCCGACCACCAGCGCCGCGATCAGGCAAAGGTTCATCAGGATCGGCGCCGCGGCGGCCGAGCCGAAGCGGCTCATGCTGTTCAGCACGCCGCCATAGAGCGAGACCAGCGAGATCAGCAACAGGTAGGGGAAGGTGATGCTGGTGAACAGCACCGCCAGCCGGAACTTCTCCGGATCGTCGGCGAAGCCGGGGGCGAAGACCGTCATGAACTGCGGCATGAAGGCCAGCACCAGCAGCAGCAGCACCATCTGCACGATGACCAGCAGCGTCATCACCTCGTCGGCGAAGCGGCGGGCGGATGCTGCACCGTCCTGCACCAGCTTGCCCGAGAACAGCGGCACGAAGGCGGAGTTGAAGGCGCCCTCCGCGAACAGGGCGCGGAAGTGGTTCGGCAGCCGAAAGGCGACGAAGAAGGCGTCGGCCACCGGCCCGGCGCCGAGCAGCGCCGCGGTCAGCACGTCGCGCAGGAAACCGAGCACCCGGCTGGCCAAAGTCAGGCCGCCGACGGACAGGATATGACGGAACACGATGGCAGGGTCGCTTCTGTGATGCGGATGATGCCCGGCGGCATCCTAGCGATGCGGCCGCGTTCGTCATAGGATCGCCGCCCGCATTCGTCCAGAACGCATCTCCAATCACCCATTCGGTCGAAGGCCCCCGACATGCCGCAGCAAGCCCTCCCCCTGACCTATCTGGAAGCCGGCGAAGCCAATGGCGGAACGCCGATGCTTGTCCTGCACGGGCTGTTCGGCTCGGCCCGCAACTGGCAGACCCTGGCCCGCCGCTTCGGTGAGCGGCACCGGGTCTATGCGCTTGACCTGCGCAACCACGGCGGCGCCCCCTGGGCGGACGGCATGAGCTATCCGGAGATGGCGGCCGACGTGCTGCGTTTCCTCGACGACCGCGGCTTCGCCCGCGCCACTGTCGTCGGCCATTCGATGGGCGGCAAGACCGCCATGGCGCTGGCGCTGGCCCATCCCGACCGGGTGGAACGGCTGGTGGTCGCCGACATCGCCCCCGTCGCCTACACCCACACCCACGCCCCCTATGTCGCCGCGATGAAGGCCGCGAAGCTGGAGGGCGTCACCCGCCGGCCGGAGGTGGAGGCCCAGCTGGCCGACGCCGTGCCGGAGGCGCCGCTGCGCTCCTTCCTGATGCAGAATCTGGTGCTGGAGAACGGCGTCTTCTCCTGGCGGATCAACCTCGACTCCATCGGGGCGAACATGGCGGGACTGATCGGCTTCCCCGATTTCGGCGGCGCCCATTATGACGGCCCCACCCTCTTCATCGGCGGCGGTGCGTCGGACTACATCCGGCCGGAGCATCACGACGCCATCCGCCGTCATTTCCCCAAGGCGGAAATCCACATGATCGAGGGGGTCGGTCATTGGCTGCATGCCGAACGTCCGGCCGAATTCGCGGCGCTGGTGGAGGGATTCCTCTGATTTCCGCGGCAAAACCCCGCATTTTCGCGTGGTTGTAAGCCGAAGCAGATATTGCATCGCCCGGACGTCGGGGCTATCAAGCCTGCGCGCCTTAAAACGCGGCCTGCGAGACAACGCGGCTGCCATTCCTCGAAGGATCGACCGACCATGAGCGTCATCACCGAGATTCACGCCCGCGAAATCCTGGACAGCCGCGGCAATCCGACCGTCGAAGTCGACGTTGCGCTGGACAGCGGCGCCTTCGGCCGCGCCGCGGTGCCGTCGGGCGCCTCCACCGGCGCCCACGAGGCGGTCGAACTGCGCGACGGCGACAAGGCCCGCTTCGGCGGCAAGGGCGTGCTGAAGGCGGTCGAGTCCGTCAACGGCGAGATCTACGACGCGCTCGCCGGCCTGGACGCCGACGACCAGCGCGCCATCGACCTCGCCATGATCGACCTGGACGGCACCGAGAACAAGAGCCGGCTCGGCGCCAACGCCATCCTGGGCGTGTCGCTGGCGGTCGCCCGCGCCGCCGCCGAGGATGCCGGCCTGCCGCTCTACCGCTATGTCGGCGGGGCCTTCGCCTCGCTGCTGCCGGTGCCGATGATGAACATCATCAACGGCGGCGCCCATGCCGACAACCCGATCGACATTCAGGAATTCATGATCATGCCGGTGGGTGCCGAAACCGGCGCCGACGCCATCCGCATGGGTTCCGAGATCTTCCAGTCCCTCAAGAAGAAGCTGAAGGACGCCGGCCACAACACCAATGTCGGCGACGAGGGCGGCTTCGCCCCCAACATCGGTTCGACCGACGAGGCGCTCGGCTTCGTCATGAAGGCGATCGAGGCCGCCGGCTACAAGCCGGGCGACGACGTCATGCTGGCGCTCGATGCCGCCTCGACCGAGTTTTTCAAGAACGGCAAGTACGAGCTGGCCGGCGAAGGCAAGTCGCTGTCGCCGGAGCAGATGGTGTCCTACTGGTCCGATCTGGTCGGCCGCTTCCCGATCATCTCGATCGAGGACGGCATGGCGGAAGACGACTGGGAAGGCTGGAAGGCGCTGACCGACGCCATCGGCAGCAAGGTGCAGCTGGTCGGCGACGATTTGTTCGTCACCAACCCCAAGCGTCTGGCCCAGGGCATCCGTCAAGGCGTCGCCAACTCGATCCTGGTGAAGGTCAACCAGATCGGCACGCTGTCGGAGACGCTGGAAGCGGTGGATATGGCGCACAAGGCCGGCTACACTGCCGTCCTGTCGCACCGCTCGGGCGAGACCGAGGACAGCACCATCGCCGATCTGGCGGTCGCCACCAACTGCGGCCAGATCAAGACCGGGTCGCTGAGCCGTTCGGATCGTCTGGCCAAGTACAACCAGCTGATCCGCATCGAGGAGCAGCTGGGCGTCGCCGCCCGCTTCGCCGGCCGCGGCATCCTGAAGGCCTGATCGTCCTGATGTGAAAAAGCCCCTCTCCGGGTTGCCGGAGAGGGGCTTTTTTATGCGGAGCGGACGCTCACTCCCCGACGAGAGCGCCGATCATCTTGCGGACGGCGGTCATCTGGAAGCCGCCCTTGCGGGCGAAGTCGTAGCCGGTGTAGCCGAACCAGTCCCAGCAGGCCTTGGGGTTGGAGGACAGCTTGGCGTCACCGTCGATCTGCGGATACAGCACGACGATGTTGTTGACGTCGGCCCAGCGGTTGTAGCCGGCATGCACGGCGAAATGGTCGCCGATCAGGTTCGACGCCATTTTGCAGCCATGGAAGGCGACATGGATGCGGCAGGTCTGCTTGCCGCCCTCGCAGGCTTCCGGAACATAGACGTAGCCGGTCTTGGCCATGCCGCTGCGGCTGGTGTCGCCGACGAAGGGCGCCTGGTTGAACAGCTGCGGCTGGCGGGCCGCGGCCGGAGCGTTCGGGATCTTGGCATCGGCGTAGAAGAAGCGGACGATGGCGCCTGCCTGATCGTACTGGCAGTTGTTGATGTATTCGCTCTTCTCATCCTCCTTCGGGATGAAGTCGCAGGCGGCGCCATAGCCGTCGGTGATGTAGGCATGCGCCGCCTTCGGCAGCTTCACATAGGTGAAGTTCGCCGCCGTCACGCCCAGCGCCTTGTAGAACTGCTCGGTGGCGTCGGCGACCGGGCGCTTCACCGTCACGTCGTTGTCGCCGTTGAACAGGTAGATCTTCGACTGCGCCATGTTGGACAGCGGATCGATGTCCTTGGCCTTCTCGCGCGCCTTGGCGTTGGCGACCAGCGCGTCGACGTTGGGGGCGCCCATCGCCACGTCCATGCAGCGCTTCAGCGCCACCACCGCCGGGGCGATGCCGCCCTCCGACACCTCGGCACAATCATAGGGTCCGCCGGCGACGAGGCCCGCCGCCTTGACCAGCCCCGAATAGGCGACCTGGAACTGCCCGGCCATGTAGGCGCCGGAGGAGATGCCCGACACCGTGGTCTGCGCCGGGTCGATCTTCAGCTTCAGATCCGACAGCTTGACTTGCGCCGCCGCGGGAAGCGGCGCCAGGACGACGAGCGCCGCCAGCGCGGTTTTCGCAATGACTTGCTTGGAAATGCTCATGGGAGGGTCACCTTTGCCCTGCTAAGGGTGTCAACGTCGCATGGACAGCGGCGATCTGCGCCCCGCCCCTTCGTCGCGTCATCCATCCCCGCCGTGCCGATCCGGTCCCGGCAAGCCGGGCGGCGCACGATCAGATTGTTGCCGGCCGCCCGGGGGCTGAAACCGTGGCCGAAGCCTGCGCAGAAGGTAGCAATGCAATGATGATTGTCTAATAAAAAGAATATCAGCCGCCGCGATGCACGCATCCATACGCAACGCCGCACCCTGCCGCCGCCGGTGCCGCAGGCGCGGAGCGGTCATGGAAAAGGCCGGCGGAGCCTTCGCCCCGCCGGCCTTTCATCCAATACCCTGCATCCCGCCCGGCTCTGCGGCCCCCCGCCGGGTGCCGAATCGGGCGTCTCAGCTCCGCAAATAAGTCAGAACGGTCTCCGGCGAGGATTCGCCGTAGGGATCGCCGTTCTCGCCCTCGTCGTTGATGCCCGGCTCCTCGAACCACTTCTCGACGACGCCGTCCTTCACGACCATGGCATAGCGCCAGGACCGGAAGCCGAATCCGACATGGTCCTTGTCGATCAGCATGCCCATCCGGCGGGTGAAATGGCCCGAGCCGTCGGGGATCAGCTTCACCTTCTTCAGGTTCAGGCTCTTGCCCCACTGGTACATGACGAAGGCGTCGTTGACGCTGAGGCAATAGACCTCGTCGATGCCGAGATCCTTGAAATCGTCATAGAGCCGTTCGAAGGCCGGGCACTGCTCGTTGGAGCAGGTCGGCGTGAAGGCGCCGGGCAGGGAGAACAGAACCACCCGCTTGCCCTGGAACAGCTCGTCGCTCCGCACATCCTGCCAACGGAACGGGTTGGGTCCGCCGACGCTCTCGTCGCGCACGCGGGTCTTGAACACCACCGAGGGGACCTTGCGCCCTTCCATCATCTTCTCCGGCTGTGGTTGGGGTGGACCGGCGGAATTGCCGCCGCGGCCAACGATACCGGCAATGCCCGCCCCCTCCAACCGGCCATAGGTCATGCGTCCCTGCTGGCCAGGCGGGGCAAATCACCCCGAATGAACAAACAATACCGGAGTGGTCTTGCGCAAAAGTGGTGGCATCCGGTGGCAATCCTGTGACGTCCCCGAATGTTAAGGTCCCATTTACCAAGATGGCGTTCTCTGACCTCGCCTGCATCCAGTGGGCACTGTGCCGACCGGTGACAATTGGAGGGCTGTTCATGCCTGTTTCGACCAAGTCCAACTCTTTGCAACAGCCCGGCAACAATAAGCCGGAAGCCGCTTTCAATCGCGGTTATTTCACCAGGATACTCGTTAGTACATTTGTCTTCAGCGCCACCATCAACGCACTGATGTTGGCCATGCCGCTTTATTCGCTTCAGGTGTTCAGCCGCGCCATTCCGTCGGGCAATTACGACACCCTGATCATGCTGACGCTCATCGTCGTCCTCGCGCTGACGCTGAGCGGCTTGCTGGAGATGGTGCGCTCCCGCCTGCTGGCCCGTGCCGGCAATGCGCTGGAGGTGCGCTGGCGCCGCCGGCTGACCGCCGACGCGCTGGACGCCGCCGGCCGCGGCCGTCCGGACAACGGTCCGCTCGCCGACCTGATGGAGCTGAAGGGCGCCTTCTCGCGTCCCTCGCTTCCGGCGCTGATGGACCTGCCCTGGGCTCCGCTCTACGTCATCGGCATCTACGTCATCCACCCGATGCTGGCGCTGGTGCTGGTGGTGTCGATGGCGATCATGGCGGTGATGGGCTGGATCGGCTATGTGGCCGTCAAGGACATCAACGACGAGAGCAAGCTGCCGGCCGGCCGCGCCCAGAAGCTGTTCGAAGCGCTGGCCTCCCGTTCCGACACCGTGCGCGGCCTGCGCATGGGCAACGCCTCGCTGGATGCGGTCAACCGCGACTTCCTGACCGCCAGCGCCATGCAGGGCCAGGGCTATGAGCGCAGCGCCGCCATCGGCGCCGCCACCAAGTGGGTCCGCATGGTCCTGCAGATCGCCGTGACGGGCATCGGCGCCTGGTTGGTGATCGAGCAGCACCTGTCCTTCGGCGGCATGATCGCCACATCGATGCTGGTCGGCCGCGGCCTCGCCCCGATCGAGCAGACCGCCGGCGCCTGGGGCGGGCTGGTCCGCTCCGCCCAGGCCGTCCGCCGCCTGCTGCCGCTGCTGAAGCGCCTGTCGCGTGAGCCGGAGCGTCCCTCCGTGCCCGTCGAGAGCGAGCGCCTGACCGTCGAGAACCTGCTGTTCGTCTCCCCCCGCGATCAGAAGCCGATCCTGCGCAGCGTCACCCTGTCGGTCGAGCCGGGCGAGACCGTCTGCATCGCCGGCCCCAACCGCTCGGGCAAGTCGGTTCTGGCCCGCATGCTGGCCGGTGTCGCCCTGCCGTCGGCCGGCACGGTGCGGCTGGGCGGCCTGTCCGTCGCCACCCTGACCCCCGACAGCCCCGAACAGGGCATCGGCTACCTGCCGCAGCAGGTCGATCTTCTGCCGGGCAGCATCGCCGACAACATCGCCCGCTTCACCACCGCCACCCGCGAACAGGTGGAGGAGGCCGCCAAGGCCGTCGGCATCCACGAGTGGATCGAAAGCCTGCCCATGGGCTACGAGACCGAGGTCAACGATCCGCTGTCCCCGATCACCGGCGCCAGCGCCCGCCTGATCGGCCTTGCCCGCGCCGCCTTCGGCCAGCCGCCGCTGCTGGTGCTGGACGAGCCGACCGCCGGCCTGGACGAGCTGGGCATCAAGGCGGTCCGCGCCTTCGTCGCGGCCTGCAAGGAGCGCGGGGCGACCACCATCGTCATGACCCACGCCCCGATCTTCGTCGACATGTCCGACCACACCTATGTCCTGAAGAACGGCATGGCGATGGAGCTGCCGCGTCCGGACCAGCAGCAGGCCCAGCCCGGCGCCGTCAACCTTGCCCGCCTCCGCAATCTCGGCCCTCAGGGTCCGTCCGCCGCCACGGCGGGGGCCACCGGCTGACCGCCGGCACCGCCCCCAAGACCGACCATCCGGTTAGCGACGCCAGACCCGACAGAGCCAAGGAAGCCCCATGACCACGATGACCACGACCTTCCCCACCCCGCTGTCCGGTGACAACGGCTCCGAAACCCCCGCCGGCAAGCCGTCGCGCAAGACGGCGACCATCACCTCGATCCATGCGCTGCGGGCGACGATGCCGGAAACCGGCGTGCGCGGCCTGCTGTTGGGCGGCTTCCTGGTCCTGGCGGTCGGCTTCGGCGGCATGACCGGCTGGGCGGCGGTGGCTCCGCTGCACAGCGCGATCAGCGCGTCGGGCTCGCTGGCGCCGGAAACCGGCCGCAAGGTGGTGAAGAACACCGAGGGCGGCGTCATCAGCGCCATCCTGGTCCATGAGGGCGACCGCGTCGAAGCCGGTCAGGTCCTGATGCGGCTGGACAACACCGAGGCGCAGACCCGCCTGGACATGCTGAACGCCGCGCTGTTCGACACGCTGGCCTCCGAAGCGCGCCTGTCGGCCGAGCTGTTCGAGAAGCCCGCCATCGAATGGCCGGCCGAACTGACCGCCCGCCGCGGCAAGGAGCCGGCGGTCGACAACGCCATGCTTAACCAGGAAAAGCTGTTCCAGGTCCGCCGCAACCAGCTGGAGACCGAGGCCAAGCTGACCCAGGACCGCATCGCCACGCTGGGCGACGAGGTGAGGAGCCTGGAGCAGCAGCGCGCCTTCCTGAACCGCGAGATCAAGCTGTCGGACGAGGACATCCAGATCACCCAGGGACTGCTGGACCGCGGCAACTCCACCCGTACCAAGCTGGTGGCGGCGCAGAAGGAGAACGCGCAGCTCCACGCCCAGGACCACGAGCTGGAAGCCCGCATGTCGCAGTCGCGCCAGCAGGCGGTCGACGCCCAGGGCGACCTGGTCCGCCGTCGCAGCGACTTCCGCGAAAAGGTGCTGGTCGAGCTGGACAAGGCGCGCGGCGACGCCCAGAAGCTGGCCGAGCAGATCCGCGACGCCAAGAACCGCCTGGACAACCGCACCATCAAGGCGCCGGACGCCGGCAACGTCGTGATGTACGGCCACCCGGCCGTCGGCGGCACCATCACCGCCAACGAACCGGTGCTGGACATCGTCCCCGACGACAAGGCCCTGCTGGCCGAGGTCCGCATCCAGCCGAAGGACATCAAGTCGATGGCCGTCGACCTGCCGGTGAAGGTGCAGCTGACCGCCTATGACAGCCGCGTCGTCGGCACCATCGACGGCACCGTGTCCTACGTCTCGGCCGACCGCCTGACCGACAACGCCACCCGTCAGGAATATTATCTGGCCCGCATCCGCCTGAAGGACGCCGACAGCCACGAGGTCCGCAACCTGAAGATCAAGGCCGGCATGCCGGTGGAAGCCCGCATCGTGCTCTCCGCCCGCACCCCGCTGGACTATCTGATCCAGCCGCTGCGCCAGTCCTATGTGAAGGCGTTCATCCAGGAGTGACGGCGGCACCCGAAGCCATCCCCCGCCAAAACGCAAAAAGCCCCCGGCCATCCGGCCGGGGGCTTTTTCTTTACCCAAGTTCCTCAGCTGCGCCCCGGCCGCAGGTCCGGCTTCGGCGGCACGGGCAGCGGCTCCGGCATCTGGATCGCTTCCGTCTGCTCCCGCGTGCGGCGGGATGCCGCACGGTCCTCGGCGAGGCGGTCCATCGCCTGCTGGCGCTGCGCCTCGGTGCTCAGATCGGTCGGGCGCGGCGGGACCGTACCCAGATTGGGGTAATCGGTGCGCTCCCCGGTCATGCCGCGGATGGGCGACGAATTGTCGCTGACCGGCGAGGGCTCGCCGGTGACGGCCCCCAGAAGGCCGGTGTCCAGCGCCCGGTCGCTGCAGGCCGACAGCCCGAAAACCATTGGCATCGCTACGATTAGCGCGCCGACCGCCCGCCCGGCCGCCGCGATGCCCCGAACGCTGTCCTGACTGCCCGTCACCATCATCCTTCCCCGTGTCTGGCCGCCACGCCACACTTGTGCGACGATCCGCGAAATGAAATGTTCACATCAGCGGTGTATGAGAGGTCCAGGATTTCTCCCGCACCGCACCAGATGGCCGGACCGCCGCACGCAACCAACAGCGACATGGTGCAGACCCCCCAGAATTCATCGCCCGCAAGCCTGTATAGCCGCCCGTCCGCAAGGCCCAAAGCCCAATCTGGCGCAAGCCGGGCCATGAGGACCAAGGTGGTCGACACGATGTGACCGAGACGACGCGACACCCGCCCAAAGAAGAAGGACCGTGCTCATGGCCGAGACCAAGGCCCCCCCCCAGGCTTCCACCCCGGCTTCCCCCCAGGTGCCCGACGTCAAGCTGCCCGACCCGGTCGAGATGTCGCGGGCGATGACCCGCATCGCCGAGCAGAGCCAGCGGCTGGTCTCCGAGTTCCTCGCGCGCCAGGCCTCCGACGGCGCCGGCCCGAAGAGCCCGGATCCGATGGGCGTCGGCCATGCCTTCCTCGAGATGACCACCCGCATGATGGCCGACCCGGCCAAGCTGATGCAGGCGCAGATGTCGCTGTGGCAGGATTACCTGACCCTGTGGCAGCGCACCACCCAGCGCTTCTTCGGGCAGGAGACGCAGCCGGTCATCGCGCCGGCCAAGGACGACCGCCGCTTCAAGGACGCCGCCTGGGACGAGAACACGCTGTTCGACTTCATCAAGCAGTCCTACCTGCTGAGCGCCCGGTGGATGCA
Organism: Azospirillum oryzae; assembly: GCF_008364795.1. Lineage (GTDB taxonomy): Bacteria > Pseudomonadota > Alphaproteobacteria > Azospirillales > Azospirillaceae > Azospirillum > Azospirillum oryzae. The sequence continues at coordinate 187,793 of NZ_VTTM01000007.1, forward strand.
GTCGACCGTCAATCAGGTCGACGGGCTGGACGACCACACCGCCAAGAAGGTCGATTTCTACACCCGCCAGTTCGTCGACGCGATGGCGCCCTCCAACTTCGTCATGACGAATCCGGAGGTGCTGCGCGCGACCATCGAGAGCGGCGGCGAGAATCTGGTCAAGGGGCTGGAGCATCTGCTGAAGGACCTGGAGCGCGGCAAGGGCGAGCTGCGCATCTCCATGACCGACTACGACGCCTTCCAGTTGGGCAAGAACATCGCGGTCACGCCGGGCAAGGTCGTCTTCCAGACCAGCCTGATGCAGCTGATCCAGTACACGCCGACCACGCCGGACGTGAACAAGCGCCCGCTGATGATCGTGCCGCCCTGGATCAACAAGTTCTACATCCTCGACCTGCGCGAGAAGAACAGCTTCATCAAGTGGGCGGTCGACCAAGGCCACACCGTCTTCGTCCTGTCCTGGGTCAACCCGGACGAGACGCTGGCGGCCAAGGGCTTCGAGGACTACATGGTCGAAGGCCCGCTGGCGGCGCTGGACGCCATCGAGAAGGCGACCGGCGAGAAGGACGTGAACGCCATCGGCTATTGCCTGGGCGGCACGCTGCTGGCCTCCACGCTGGCCTACATGGCGGCCAAGAAGGACGACCGCATCAAGTCGGCCACCTTCTTCACCACCATGCTGGACTTCACCGAGGCCGGTGAACTGTCGGTCTTCATCGACGAGGAGCAGCTGACCTTCATCGAGGGGCAGATGGCCGAGCAGGGCTATCTCGACGGCTCCAAGATGGCGACCACCTTCAACATGCTGCGCGCCAACGACCTGATCTGGTCGTTCGTCGTCAACAACTACCTGCTGGGCAAGGACCCGTTCCCGTTCGACCTGCTGTACTGGAACGGCGACAGCACCCGCATGCCGGCGGCGATGCACAGCTTCTATCTGCGCAACATGTACCAGAAGAACATGCTGGCGCAGCCGGGGGCGGTGACGCTGAAGGGCGTGCCGATCGACCTCGGCAAGGTCAAGGTCCCGACGCTGTTCCTGTCGGCGCGCGAGGACCACATCGCGCCGTGGAAGAGCACCTACAGCGGCGCCCAGCTGTTCAGCGGCCCGGTGAAGTTCGTGCTCGGCGCCTCGGGCCACATCGCCGGCGTCGTCAACCCGCCGGCGGCCAACAAGTACTGCTACTGGACCAGCGACAAGCTGGCCAAGACCTCCGACGAGTGGCTGGAGAAGGCGACCCAGACCCCCGGCTCCTGGTGGCCGGAATGGAACAAGTGGGTCGGCCAGTACGCCAACGGCAAGGTTCCCGCCCGCCAGCCCGGCGACGGCGCCCTGCCCGCCCTGGAAGACGCGCCGGGGTCCTACGTCAAGGTCAAGAACGGGTAAGGCAGAGTTCGGCCGCTTATCCCTACGGAAAACCCCCGCCCTTCCCGGCGGGGGTTTTCCTTTCCGGTCCAATCCGATAGTGTTACGCACGCGCACGTTAAGGGTTTGTTTGCCCTTTTCACGCCACCTAAGGCCTGCGCACATTCGCACGCCCCGGGGATCCGCCGTTCATGCCATCCGACGCCCAGACAGGAATGATGGGAGCCGCCGCGGCGGCGATGGCGAACGCCGAACCGGTCAAGCTCGCCGAACGCTACGAAATCCAGCCGGGCGCGCCGATCCCGCTGCTGAACGCCGTCGGCGGCAATGCCTTCACAGCCAAGGCGCTGCGCGAAAAGCGGATCGAACCCTTCGCCATCATCTGCCATGGCTCGATCCTGCCGCGGATGGATATCTGCTCCACCGTCGGCAGTCTCGACAACGCCACCCACATGCGGCTGCTCGACTGGGGGCTGGTGGACTGGCCGCAGGACCGCGGGCGGCGCTATTGCCTGGTGTTCGAACGGCCGGGCGGCAAGCGGCTGATGGGGTCGCTGACCGACACGCTGGACCCGATGCCGGAAGACCAGCTGACCCGGCAGATCATCCACCCGCTGGTCTCGGCGCTGAAGGAGCTGTCGAGCCGCGGCGTCGTCCATGGCGCGATCCGCCCGACCAACCTGTTCTACCGCGATCTCGCCGGCGGCGGGCTGATGCTGGGCGATTGCGTGTCGGCCCAGCCCGGCTACGGCCAGCCGGTCCTGCTGGAGACGATCGAGCGCGGCATGGCCAACCCGGCCGGGCGCGGCACCGGCACCATGGCGGACGACCTCTATTCGCTGGGCGTCACCCTGCTGATCCTGGCGCTCGGCCGCAACCCGCTGTCCGGCCTGGACGACGAGGCGGTGCTGCAGGCGAAGCTGGAGCGCGGATCCTATCCGGCGCTGGTCCAGCAGCACCGGCTGCCGCTGGCGATCAACGAGGTGGTGCGCGGCCTGCTGGTGGACGATCCCAAGCAGCGCTGGACCCTGAACGACCTCGACCTGTGGGTGGCCGGCCGCCGGCTCAGCCCGAAACAGCCGCAGATTTCCCGCCGCGCCGCCCGGCCGCTGGAATTCCAGGGGTCGGAATACTGGCATTGCCGCACGCTGGCCCGCGCCTTCGCCCGCCATGCCCCCGCCGCCGCCTCCGTCATCGAAAGCGGGGAGCTGGACAAGTGGCTACGCCGGTCGATGGGCGACGACGTGCGGGCGGAGGCGGTCAACAACGCCATCCAGACCGCCTCCAGCGGCAAGGGCGGCACCCAGGGCGACCGGCTGGTGGCCCGCGTCTGCATCGCGCTCGACCCGGCCGCCCCCATCCGCTACCGCGGCCGGGCGATGATGCCGGACGGCATCGCCACCATGCTGGCCGACGCCTTCATGCGCGGCGAATCCCCCCAGGCGGTGGCGGAGGTGATCGCCAACCAGCTGCCGATGTTCTGGGTCAATGTCCAGACCGACTTCAAGCCGGAATTCGTGCCGCTGGTGCAGAGCTTCGACCAGCTGCGCGGCTTCCTCGACCGCTCCAGCCATGGGCTGGGGGTGGAGCGGGTGCTGTACGAGATGAACCCGACCATGCCCTGCATGAGCAGCCTGGTCGCCAAGCAGCTGCCGACCAACCCGGCGGAGCTGCTGCGGGCACTGGACTGGATCGCCGCGGGGGGCGAGCGGCACAAGGACCCCATCGACCGCCAGATCGCCGCCTTCCTGGGCGCCCGCCACAAGCGCGGCGACGAGCTGCTCTACACCCAGCTCGGCAGCGGGGTGGAGCCGATGCGGCGCATCATCGCCATGCTGACCATCCTGTCCGACATCCAGGCCCGCACCGGGGTCGATGGGCTGACCCATCTGGCCAGCTGGGTGGTGGCTCTGCTCGACCCCGCCTTCCGCCGCTTCCACAACCGGCCCCAGCAGCAGGAGGTGCGCAAGATGGCGGACGCCGCCGCGCACAACGGCCGGCTGACCGAGCTGCTGAAGGTGGTCGATGATCCCGACGCGCTGCGCCGCGACCGGCTGGAATTCGAAGCGGCGCAGATCGCCTATCGCGAGGCCGATGCGGAGATGGACAAGATCCGCCACACCATCGCCGACCGCAATTCCATCATCGAAACTTCGGGCCGGCAGGTCGCCGCCATCGCGTCCAGCCTGCTGTCGACCGTGCTGGTCGCCGGCATCATCCTGTTCTTCGCCTTCTGACCGGATCGCATAAAGTCAATCGACGGGAGGATCGCCATGGCGCGCAAGAAGAAGAAAAAGGGCGGCGGCCTCACGCTGATCCTGCTGATCATCCCGGCGGCGCTGATCGTGCTGCCGACCACCATCCTGTTCGGCATCGGCATGATCCCGACCATCGTCGCCTATGTCGTCGACCGCGATCCCGACAAATCGGCGCCGATCACCGTCGGCGGGCTGAATTTCTGCGGCTGCATGCCCTTCGCCATCGACCTGTGGAAGCACCAGCACACCATCGGCGCCGCCGCGAAGGTGTTCGCCGACCCGCTGGCCTGGCTGGTGATGTACAGCGCCGCCGCCGTCGGCTGGGGCCTCTATTACGGCATCCCGCCGCTGGTCGCCGGGATGGAGGTCACCCGCGCCGAAAAGCGGGTGGAGGTGCTGAAGCAGAAGAAGGTGGCGCTGGTCCAGGAATGGGGGCCGGACGTCGCCGGCGATTATTTCGACGAGTCCGGCGGCATGGAGCCCGACGCCGAGATGGAAGGCGCCTGACCCTCAACCGGTGGAATCGACCGCCGGATAATCGGTGTAGCCCGCCGCCCCGCCGCCGAACAGGCTGTCGGCGCGAAACTCCGCCAGCGGCAGGCCGCGGCGCAGGCGCTCCGGCAGGTCCGGGTTGGCGACGAAAGGCCGGCCGAAGGCGACCATATCGACCAGCCCGGCCTCCAGCAGCGCCTCCGCCCGCTCCACCGTATAGCGTCCGGCAACGATGATGGTGCCGCGGAAGCGCTCGCGCCAGACCTTGCGCCACTCCATCGGCAGGGGCGTGCCGTTGTCCCAGTCATCCTCGGCGAAATGCAGCCGCGCGACGCCCAGCGCATCCAGCCGCTCGACCACCCGGGTGAACAGGCCGTAGGGATCGCCGTCGCTCATCCCCTTCAGCGTGATCAGCGGCGACAGGCGCACGCCGGTGCGTTCCGCCCCGATGGCGGCGGTCACCGCCTCCACCACCTCGGTCAGGAAACGCAGGCGGTTGTCCACCGACCCGCCATAGCGGTCGGTCCGCCGGTTGCTGCCGTCGCGCAGGAACTGTTCGATCAGATAGCCGTTGGCGGCATGCAGTTCGACCCCGTCGAATCCGGCGGCAACCGCATTCGCGGCGGCGGCGGCGAACCGGCTGACGGTCGCGGCGATCTCCGCCCCGTCCATCTCCCGCGGCTCGACGCAGGGCACCATCCCGCCGGTCCCGTCCGGCCCCACCGCCCAGATCGCGGTGTCCGCCGGAAGGATGGCCGAGGGAGCCGGCGGCTTCGCCCCGCCATGGAACATGGGATGCGACACCCGCCCGGTGTGCCACAGCTGCGCGACGATGCGCCCGCCGCGCCGGTGCACGGCATCGGTGACGGCGCTCCAGGCGGCGATCTGCGCGGGCGTGTAAATCCCCGGCGTCCGCGAGTAGCCCTTGGCGCCGGGACCGATCTGGGTCGCCTCGGTCACGATCAGCCCGGCGCCGGCCCGTTGCGCGTAATAGGCCGGGGCGAGATCCGACGGCACCTCGTCCTCGCCGGCGCGGGCACGGGTCATCGGCGCCATCACGATGCGGTTGGACAGCTCCAGACCGCCCAGCCGGTAGGGGGAGAACAGGGATCCGCTCACAGCAAGCCTCCGCCATCGACGTCGATCACCGATCCGGTGACGAAACCCGTGGTCATCGCGAACAGGAAGGCCGCAGCCACCTCCTCCGCGCGGCCGACACGGCCGACCGGCAGCCCGTCGCCGACCTTCGCATAGAAGGCGTCGCGCCCGGCCGGTGGGATGGCCCGCCAGTTCTCCGTCGCCGTCACGCCCGGCGACACCACATTGACCCGCAGCGGCGCCAGTTCCTTCGCCAGGGACTTGCCCAACGCCTCGACGGCGGCGTTCATCACCGTCTTGGCCAGCGACCCGACGCTCGCCTTGCGCGACAACAGGCCGGAGGTCAGCGTCACCGACCCGTCCCGCGCCAGATGCGGCAGCGCCGCCTGGACCGCGTCGGCCGCACCCCACAGCTTCACCTCGAAAGCCCGCCGGGCGGCGGAGAGGTCGAGTTGCGCAAAGGCCGGGGAGCCGATTTGCGGCCCTGCGGTCACCACCAGATGGTCGAGGCTGCCGACGCTGCGGAACAGGGCGTCCAGGCTGCCGCGGTTGCCCAGGTCGGCGGCCAGCCCCTCGACCCCCAAAGCCTCGGCGGCGATGCGGGTCCTCACCGCATCATGGCCGGCGATGACCACCCGCGCCCCCTGCCCGCGCGCCGCGGCGGCCACCGCCCGGCCGATGCCGGAGCCGCCGCCGATGACGACCACGCTGCGATCCGCCAGCGATGCCGCACCCGCCGCTTTTTCGTTCCTGTCCATGATGCCCGCCCTCACTGCGTGACGATGCCGAGCTGCCGCAGCAGCGTCAGGTTGTCTTCCAGATGCCAGTTCTCTGCGATGCGGCCGTCCGCGACGCGGTAGAGGTCGAAGGCCTGGAAATCGACCGTCTGGCCGCTGCCCTGGGCCTCGCCGAAGCGCCCGGTGAAATGGCCGCGGAAGCGCAGATGCACCGCCACCCGGTCGCCGTCCGCCACCATGTCCTCGATCGCGGCGGTCAAATCGGGGACCGCGGCGCGGAAGGCGCGGGAGGCCTGCAACGGCCCGTCGATGCCCTGCGGACGACCCGGCGGCAGCGTGCGGTCGGTGAAGCCCGGCGCCAGCGCGGCGCGGGCAAAGGCTTCGTCCCCGTTGTTCCAGAAGGCGGCATAGCGGCGCGCGGCCAACACGGTCGGCGATGCGGCATTGCCGGCCAGATGGGCGGGCTGCGGCAATGCCTCTGCCGCCCGCCCCTGCCCCATCGGCACGGAAGCGGCGGCCAAAGCGATGAAAAGCGACAGCGCACCGCCGGCGATCCGCCGTCTTGGTCTGGTGGCGATCGGGTCTGTCATGGGAAAATCTCCGGAGGCCGGACGGCGTTTGCCGTCCCTCTTGCCTTGAACCCGATTGTGTCCCTCGGCACCCCGGCAGATAATCCCAGGAGTTTTTGACATATTGCCAATTGGGATTTGACAATGATCGCGCTCGACGACCTTCGCCTGCTGCTTGCCGTCGCGGAGCATGGCAACCTGTCGGCGGCGGCGCGGCAGCTCGGCCTGCTGCCGGCGACGGCCAGCGCGGCGCTGAAGCGGATCGAGCAGGCGCTGGGCGCCCGCCTGTTCGAACGCTCGACGCGCAGCGTCCGCCCGACCGATGCCGGCGCCGCCTATCTCGCCAGTTGCCGGCAGGCGCTGGAACAGCTGGATGCGGCGGCCGAACGGCTGGCCGGCGACCGCAGCCGCTTTGCCGGGCCGGTGCGGCTGGCGGCGCCGTCGGACTTCGGCCGGACGGTCCTGCGCCCGTGGCTCGACGAGTTCCACGACCGGCATCCGGCCATCCGCATCACCCTGCTGCTGGGCGATCATCTGGCCGACCTGCTGCGCGACGACCTCGACTGCGCGCTGCGCTATGGCGCCCTGCCGGATTCCGCCTTCGTCCGGCGGCGGATGGCGCCGTCGCGCCGGGTGCCGGTGGCCTCGCCCGCCTATCTGGAGGCGCACGGCACCCCCGCCGTGCCGGAGGATCTGCGCGGCCACCGCTGCCTCGTGCTGCTGCGCGGCCGGGAGCCGCTGAACCGCTGGCGCTTCGCCGGGCCGGCGGGCGAACGCAGCATCGTCTTGGAGGCCGACCGCGCCACCGACGACGGCGCCGTGCTGCGCGACTGGGCGCTGGCCGGCTGCGGCATCGCCCACAAATCCTGGCTGGATGTCGCGGCCGACGTCACCGCCGGACGCCTGCGCCCGCTGCTGACGGACTGGAGCGACGAGGACACCCCGCTCCAGCTCCTGTTCGCCTCCGGCCGCCGCCGCCCCTTGCGGGTCGACGCGCTGGCCGACCATCTGGCCGGCCGGATCGCCGCCTATGCCGCCGCCCATCCATTTTCCGCCCGCTGACGAGACTCGACCATCGGTGGCCTTGCAACCTTGTTCCTCGCCGGTGCATGATCGGCGGCGAAGGTCGCAAGGTCGGCCATGAGGTTCGGATGTTCAGCGTCAGCCAGGATGAAGCCGCCGCAATCCAGAAGGCGTTTCACGAGAGCGGCGAGTGGGCGGCGGTCGCAGAGTTGCGGCGGCATTTTCACATTCAGGACAATGTGAACGCCCTGAACGCCGTGCGGTCCATCGTGCGATGGGCGCAGCCTTTGCAACCGCCGCAGCCGGCGCCCGCTTCTCCCGCCTGACGCAACCCGTTTGAAATGTCTCAGCCGATCAGGCCTGCCACCGTCCGCGCCACCTCGGCATGGATGGAGTCCTGCTGCTTGAAGCCCTCCGCCGTCTGGGTCAGGTAGCAGGCGACCAGCAGCGGCGCACGGCCCTCCGGCCAGACGATGGCGATGTCGTTGGCGGTGCCGTTGGTGCCGGTCCCCGTCTTGTCCCCCACCCGCCAGCCGGCCGGCAGCCCGGCGCGCAGGCGTTTGTCGCCGGTCTTGTTGGCGACCATCCAATCGATCAGCTGCCGGCGGGAGTCCGGCCGCAGCACGTCGCCGACCAGGATCCGCTCCATGCTGCGCACCATGGCGGCCGGCGTGGTGGTGTCGCGCGGATCGCCGGGGATGGCGGTGTTCAGCGTCGGTTCGTTGCGGTCCAGCCGGGTGGTCTTGTCGCCGATGCCCCGCATGAAGGCGGTGAGGCCGGCCGGGTTGCCGATACCCGGCAGCAGCAGGTTGGCCGCGACATTGTCGCTGAGCGTCATCGCCGCCTCGCACAGTTCGGCCACCGTCGGCGGCGTGCCGTTCAGCCGGGTTTCGGCGAAGGGCGCATAGGGCACCAGATCGGCCTTGGTCACCGGAATCCGCCGGTCCAGCCGGTCCTTGCCCTGGTCCACCGTCTTCAGGATGGCGGCAGCCAATAGAAATTTGAAGGTGCTGCACATCGGGAACCGCTCGTCCCCGCGCCAGCCATGCAGCTTGCCGTTTGCGGTATCGAGCACCGCGACACCGAGCCGGCCGCCGCTGCGCGCCTCCAGCTCCGTCATCTTCCCGGCCAGCGCATCGCTGTTAGACGCGCTGCCGACCTTGTTTTTGCTGCTTTCCGCAGCCTGCGCCCCGGCCGCCGACAGCAGCAGAACCCCGCCCGTCGCCGCCAGGAATCTCCGTCTTCCGATCATCTCCAACCCCGCTTTCCGCTGTTGCGATGGCCGGACGATAGAAAGCCGGAAGTGCGCGAACAAACGAGCTTTCCTCGCGGAAGACCAAAATTAAACTTATGCCTTGCTTCGGCGGCCCCGTGGCAGGCTATGGGCCGCTGCGGATGTGGGAGGGAACAGGCCGATGCCTTTGCGTCAGGAGATGGAAACGGACCGCTTCGAGGCGACGGCCGAGGACGGCAGCACCCATGCCGTGGTCGAGACGACCAGCTTCATCCAGATGGTGACCTTCCGCGGCCCCGCCGGCTGGGTTCCGGAAGGCAAGAGCTATCGCCTGGACGGCGGCGAGGCGGTGGAGCAGACACCGGACGGCGGCTTCCGCATCGCCACGTCGGGACTGTCGCTGCGGCGGATCGCCTGAGTCGCCATGCGGCCGACAAATCCCTTGAACCGGTGGGGACAGCAGGTATTTTAGATTAAGCTAATTTTGCGATTTCCGGTATCAGGATGGTCCAGGCGATGACCTCAACGCTGGGCGACTCAACTCTCGACACCGCCGATTTCGGGGCCGCCGATTTCGAAGCGCGCGCCGCGGAGGCGGAGGGCTTCCTGCGCTCCATCGCCAGCCGCCACCGGCTGATGATCCTGTGCAGCCTTCTGGAGGGCGAGATGCAGGTGGGCGAGCTGGTGCGCCGCCTCGGCCTGTCGCAATCCAACCTGTCCCAGCATCTCGCCAAGCTGCGCGAGGAGGGGCTGGTCGCCACCCGCCGACAGGGCACCGCGATCCATTACCGCATCGGGTCCGACCGGGTGCGCCCGATCCTGGGCGACCTCTACCACCTGTTCTGCGCGTCGGGAGATTCAGAGGCGTAGGGACCTCCCTCTCCCACCCCGGGAGAGGGCATTTATCTCCCCTCACGTCCCCACCAGTTCCCCGACCACCACGGCCTTTTCCTCCACCCTCTCCCCCCGCTGCGGCGGCAGGGTGGGCGCGTCGCCGCGCAGCACGACGTAGATGGCCGGGATCACCAGCACGGTCAGCAGCGTGGAGCTGAGCAGCCCGAACAGCAGCGAGATCGCCAGCCCCTGGAAGATCGGGTCGGTCAGGATGAAGGCGGCGCCGATCATCGCGGCCACCGCCGTCAGCAGGATCGGCTTGAAGCGGATCGCCCCGGCCTCCAGCACCGCCTCGCGCACGCTCATCCCGCGCTCCCGCAGGTGACGGATGAAGTCCACCAGCAGGATGGAGTTGCGGACGATGATGCCGGCCAGCGCGATGAAGCCGATCATCGAGGTCGCGGTGAAGGCCGCGCCGAACAGCCAGTGGCCGAGCACGATGCCGATCAGCGTCAGCGGCACCGGCACCAGGATCACCAGCGGAAGCTTGAAGCTGCCGAACTGCCCGACCACCAGCAGATAGATGCCGAGGATCGCCACGCCGAAGGCCGCCCCCATGTCGCGGAAGGTGACATAGGTGATCTCCCATTCGCCCTCCCACAGCAGCGCCGGCTTGCTCTGGTCCTCGGGCTGGCCGTGCAGCAGGATTTCCGGCTCCGCACCCAGACCGGCGGCCTTCCAATCGACCTGCTTCAAGCGGTCCTGCACCGCCAGCATGCCGTAAATCGGCGCCTCGAACCGGCCGGCGAGGTCGGCCATCACCATCTCGGCATAGCGGCCGTTGCGGCGGAACAGCGGGTAGGAGGCCGGCTCCCGCGTCATGGTGACAAGATCGCCCAATTCCACGGTGCCGCGCGCGCCCGGCACCGGGGTGGCCAGGATGCGTTCCGACAGGAACAGGCCGGATTTCGGCAGCTGCACCGCGATCTCGATGGGATTGCGCCCGGCGCCGCGGTGGGAATAGCCGACCGGCACGCCGCCGACCAGCGCCTGCAGCGTGTCGTAGACCGCCTGTTCCTCGACGCCGTTGAACTCCAGGCTTTCATGGTCGAGCGCGAAGCGCAGCCGCTCGCCGGGCGGACGGACGGTGTTGTCGACATCGACGATGAAGTCGACGCTGCGGAAGGCGTCCTCGACGATGTGCGCCGCCTTCTGCCGCGTCGCCGCGTCGGGGCCATAGACCTCGACCAGCAGGGTGGAGAGCACCGGCGGGCCGGGCGGCACCTCGACCACCTTGACCGTCGTGCCGTCCGGCACCGCCACGGATTTCAGCCGGGCGCGGACGTCGAGTGCGATCTCGTGGCTGCTGCGGCTGCGCTCGCCCTTCGGCGCGAGGTTCACCTGCAGGTCGCCCTGCTCCGGCTGGTCGCGCAGGTAGTAATGCCGGACCAGACCGTTGAAGTTGAAGGGAGAGGCGGTGCCGCTGTAGGCCTGGACGCTCTCCAGTTCCGGCAGATCGGCGATCGCCCGCGCCGCGGTCAGCAGCACGCGCTCGGTCTCCTCCGGCGAGGCGCCGCGCGGCAGATCGACGACGACCTGCAGTTCCGACTTGTTGTCGAAGGGCAGCAGCTTCACCGCCACGTCCTTGGTGTAGAAGAGCGTGGTCGAGGCGAGCGTCGCGACGCCGACCACCAGCAGGAAGGTCCAGGCCCGCCGCTTGCTGCGGATCAGCGGACGCGCCACCGCCAGATACATCCGTCCCAGCGCGCCGCCGCCCTCATGGCCTCCACCATGATCGCCGCCATGCCCCGCAGCCGGCGTCTCGCTGGGGCGCAGCTTCACCATCAGCCAGGGGGTCAGAACCATGGCGACGAAGAAGCTGAACACCATCGCCGCGGAGGCGTTGGCGGGAATCGGGCTCATGTACGGCCCCATCAGGCCGGACACGAACATCATCGGCAGCAGGGCGGCGATGACGGTCAGCGTGGCGACGATGGTGGGGTTGCCGACCTCGGCCACCGCCTCGATGGCGGCCTGCACCTTGGACCGGCCGTCCTTCATCGCCCAATGCCGGTCGATGTTCTCGACCACGACGATGGCGTCGTCCACCAGGATGCCGATGGAGAAGATCAGGGCGAACAGGCTGACCCGGTTGATGGTGTAGCCCATCAGCCAGGACGCGAACATGGTCAGCAGGATGGTCGTCGGGATGACGATCAGCGTCACAATGCCCTCGCGCCAGCCGATGGCCAGCACGATCAGCGCGACGATGGTGACGGTGGCGAGCGCCAGATGGAACAGCAGCTCGTTCACCTTCTCGTTGGCGGTCTCCCCGTAATTGCGGGTGACGGTCAGCGTCAGTCCCTTCGGCAGCGACTCCTTCTCGATGGCGTGGACGCGCTCCAGCACCCGTTCGGCGATGGTGACGGCGTTGGCGCCGGCCCGCTTGGCGATGGCGAGGGTGACGGCCGGCGTGCGGACCAGCCCGCCCTTGCCGTCCGGCGTCATCGTCCAGGCCATGCTGTCGTCGGGCCGCGAGCCGACGACGATGTCGGCCACGTCCTTGACATAGACCGGGCGTCCGTCGCGGGTGGTCACCAGCAACAGGCCGATGTCGGCGGTGCCCTGCAAGGTCTGGCCCGCCACCACCGGCAGGCTGCCGCCCTGCGCCCGCACCGAGCCGACGATGAAGGACCGGTTGGCGTTCTTCACCTTGTCGACCAGCTGGTTCAGCGTCACTCCGAACAGCGCCAGCTTTTCCGGGTCGGGTTCCACCCGGATCTGGTCGGGCCGGCCGCCGACGATATAGCTCTTGCCGACATCCTCGACCTGGACCAGCTGGGCCAGCAGTTCGTCGGCGACGCCGTGCAGCGCGGTGTCGGTCCAGCGCCCCGCCTCGTCCGGCTTGGGCGCCAGCGTCAGGGTCAGGATCGCCACGTCGTTGATGCCGCGCCCGACGATCAGCGGTTCGGGAATGCCGAGCGGGATGCGGTTCATGTTGGCGCGCACCTTCTCGTGCACGCGCAGGATGGCATCGTCGGACGAGGTGCCGACCAGGAAGCGGGCGGTCACCACCACCCGGTCGTCCATGGTCTGGCTATAGGTGTGCTCGACCCCGTCGATGCCCTTGACGATCTCCTCCAGCGGCTTGGTCACCAGCTCGACCGCATCGTCGGCCTTCAGCCCGTCGGCGCGGACCAGGATGTCCACCATCGGCACGCTGATCTGCGGCTCCTCTTCGCGCGGCAGCGACATCAGCGCGACGGCGCCGACCACCAGCGAGGCCAGCAGCAGCAGGGGGGTCAGGGGCGAGCGGATGAAGGTCCGCGTCAACACCCCGGAAATGCCGAGCTTCATCACACGCCCTCCGGCCGGACGATCACGTCGCCCGGCTTCAATCCCGACAGCACCTCGATCCCGCCGGGCTGGCCGTCCAGCGCGGGGATCGGCCCGCCGACCTGGACCGGCGTTTCGCTGCCGTCGGCCAGCCGCAGGAAATCGGTGCCGAAGCGGCGGACGATCCAGTCCGGCGGCACCACGATGGCCTGCCGCGTGCCGGTCGCCACATAGACGCGCACCCGTTCACCGACGAAGAAGTCGCCCAGCCCGGTGACGGTGGCGTCGGCGACCACCTGCCCGCCCGACAGTTCGGGATAGACCTGCCGCACGGTGCCGCGCTTCAGCGCGGTATCATTTGCCAACGCCGTGGCCTGCGGAGTGGCCGGCGCCAGCCCGCGGTTGCCGACCAGCACCGGGTCGCCTTCATGCATGAAGCGGGCATGGCGCTCCGGCAGGTGCAGGCGCAGCACGTAGGTCTCCGTGGCGATGCTCGCCACCGTCTCGCCGGGGACCACCACCGCGCCGTCGATCACCTTGACCTGCAAGATGCGGCCGTTGGCCGGGGCCAGCACCTCCCCCTCGCGCAGCTGCTGCTCGACCACCGCCCGCTCCGCCTTCATGGCGGCGATCTGGGCGCGGGCGACGTCCACCGCCGACTGCGCGTCGTCCAGCCGCTGCTGCGTGCCCGTCCCGCTCGCGCGCAGGCGCTGCGCCCGGTCCAGCTCCAGCTCGGCCTGATGCTGCTGCGCCTGCAAAGCCTGGATGCGGGCGTCCAGCGAGACGATCTGCAGGGGCAGCTTCGGGTCGCGGACGGTGGCGAGCAGCTGGCCGGTGGTGACCTTGTCCCCCTCCTTCACCTTCAGCTCGGCGATGGTGCCGCCGATGCGGGTGCGGGCCAGCGTCTCGTGGACGCTTTCCACCGTGGCGAAGACGGCCTTCAGATCCTCCACCGGGCGGGGCTGGATGGTGATGCTGGCCGGCACCTGCACCTCCGCCTGCGGGGCCGGCTGCTGGGCGTGCGACAGCGACGGGAAGCCGGCGACGCACAGCAGGGCCAGGGCGAGGGGGGCGGCCAGATGGGCTGGAGAGGATCGACGGGACATTGGGCCACCTCGGACGGGAGGAACGGACGGATAGGTGCGGCGGACGCCTGTTGACCTTTAATTTAGAGTACTCTAATTTAGTGTCAATGAATGATTCGGATGGCCGCCATATCCGCTCCGCGGCGCGCCTGCTGAAGGCGATCGCCAACGAACGGCGCCTTTCCATCCTCTGCCATCTGGCGCACGGGGAGATGTGCGTCGGCGCGCTCGTGGCCGCCATCGGTCTCAGCCAATCGGCCCTGTCGCAGCATCTGGCCCGGCTGCGCGCCGACGGCCTCGTCCGCACCCGGCGCAACGGGCATTCGATCGTCTACGCGCTGGCAAGTGCCGAGGCAGCCGCGGTGATCGGGGTGCTGCAGGGCTTCTACTGCGACGGGCCGCCGCCGGACCATTCGTCATCAACCCCTCCCTCTCCACCGGAGACACGGACATGAGCATCGATCGTATCGTGATGGCCTTCGCCGGGACCATGATCCTGGTCAGTCTGGCGCTGTCGCAACTGCATAGCCCGCAGTGGCTCTGGCTGACCGCCTTCGTCGGCGCCAACCTGCTGCAGGCCTCCTTCACCGGCTTCTGCCCGCTGGCGATGATCCTGAAGCGGCTGGGCGCGCGCTCCGGCGTCGCCTTCTCCTGAGGGAGCGGCGGCGCACATCTTCCACAAACGCAAGGCCCGCCGGTCGATCCGTCGAGATGACCGAGAAGAAGGCCTGCCTTAGGAGAGGAAACAGCAATGGCGCATATCGTCGTCCTGGGGGCGGGCATCGGGGGCATCCCGATGGCCTACGAAATGAAGGAACTGGCACGGCCGGGCGACCGGATCACCGTCGTGTCGAACAGCGACAGCTTCCAGTTCGTGCCGTCCAACCCCTGGGTGGCCGTGGGCTGGCGCAAGCGGGAGGACATCACCGTCCCGCTTGCCGAGCCTTTCGCCCGCAAGGGCATCGCCTTCACCCCCGTCGGCTGCCGTCAGGTGCGGCAGGAGGAGAACCGGCTGGAACTGAACGACGGCACCAGCCTCGACTACGACCATCTCGTGATCGCCACCGGCCCCGAACTGGCCTTCGACGAGATCGAGGGTTTCGGTCCGCGGGCCAACACCATCTCCATCTGCCATGTCGACCATGCGGTGGAGGCGGCCGAGCGGTGGGAGGCGTTCTGCCGCGACCCCGGCCCGCTGGTGATCGGCGCGGTGCAGGGCGCCTCCTGCTTCGGCCCGGCCTATGAGTTCGCGATGATCGCCGACGCCGACCTGCGGCGCCGGAAGATCCGCCACAAGGTCCCCATCACCTTCATCAGTTCGGAACCCTATGTCGGCCATCTCGGGCTGGGCGGCGTCGGCGACACCAAGGGGCTGCTGGAATCGGCGCTGCGCGAGCGTCACATCAAGTGGATCGTCAACGCCCGCACCGACCGTTTCACCCCCGACGCCGTGCATGTCACGGAGATGGACGAGAACGGCCGGGAGAAGGCGGCGCATGTGGTCGAAAGCCGCCTGACCATGATGCTGCCGGCCTTCCGCGGCATCGCCGCCCTGCGCGGTGCGGAGGGGCTGGTCAACCCGCGCGGCTTCGTCCTGGCCGACAAGCACCAGCGCAACCCGACCCACCGCAACGTCTTCGGCGTCGGCGTCTGCATCGCCATCCCGCCGGTGGAAAAGACGCCGGTGCCGGTCGGCGTGCCGAAGACCGGCTATATGATCGAAACGATGGTCACCGCCGCCGCCCGCAACATCCGCTCCCTGCTCGACGGCAAGGAGCCGGTGGAGGAAGCGACCTGGAGCGCGCTGTGCCTCGCCGATTTCGGCGACAGCGGCGTCGCCTTCATCGCCATGCCGCAGATTCCGCCGCGCAACGTCAACTGGTCGTCGCATGGACGCTGGGTCCATTTCGCCAAGATCGGGTTCGAGCGCTATTTCCTGCGCAAGGTCCGCAAGGGCATCAGCGAACCGGTGTACGAACGCTATGTGCTGAAGCTGCTCGGCGTGAAGCGGGTGCAGGAGCCGGCGACCACCGACGTGTGATGCCGAGAGGAGGTGGGCGCGGTTTCCGCTGGCGCGGCCAGGGCGGTTGAGGCCATGCTCCCGGAAATGCCGGACACCGGTCGATCCGGTGTCCGCACTTCAGGGAGACAGAGCATCGTGACCGCGCCCTTCATCCTCTACGGCAACGTGAATTCCCAGCCCGCGACCCGCATCGCGCTGTTCTTCCGGCTGGGCAACATTCCGTTCCAGTACCGCCATGTCGACCTGCGCAACGGCCAGCAGAAATCGCCCGAGTATCAGGCGATCAACCGCTTCGGCCGGGTGCCGACGCTGGTGCATGGCGACCGGTCGATTTCCGAATCCAGCGTGATCCTGCAATATCTGGCCGAACAGACCGGCCAGTTCGGCGGCCGTGACGATCTCGAAAAGATCCGCCTCGCCGAGTGGCTGAGCTGGCTGGCCGACGTGCTGCTGCCGGTCCAGCGCGCCCGCGCCGTGCGCAAGTTCAACGGCGATGCCAACGCCCTGCCCTGGATCGACGCCTCGGCGGCCAGCGGCATGAAGCTGTTCGACCAGCATCTGGCCGGCCGCAGCTTCATCGAGGGCGAGCGGCTGACCATCGCCGACATCTTCGCCTTCCCCTGGATCGACCTGCTGAATGAATCGGGGATCGACGCCAAGGACTACCCCAATGTCCGGGCCTGGGCCGACCGCTTCCGCGCCCAGCCGGGCTACAAGCCGCAGTACGAGCTGATGCCGCAGGCGGACGCGGAGTGCTGAGGGCGGTATTCTTGCGGAGTTAGACCCCCACCTATCCTCCCCCGCCCAGCGGGGGAGGGTTAGGGTGGGGGTCTAACTTCGCACCCACTCACCCCCGAACGTCGTCGATCACCTTGCCGTCGTTCGCCAGGCTCCCCGGCACCACGAACTCCACCGCCCCCTTCAGCTTGGTCACCGACGCCAGCGTCTCGCGGATGGCGGCGGACAGTGCCTCGCCGGTTTCCTCCGCTTCGCAGCGAAGGGTCATCGTGTCGCTGGCATCCTGCCGCCCCACCACCAGACGGGCGCGGCCGATCTGGGGATGGCGGCGCAGCACTTCGGCCACTTGGCTCGGGTGGACGAACATGCCCTTGACCTTGGTGGTCTGGTCGGCGCGGCCCATCCAGCCCTTCAGCCGCATGTTGGTCCGGCCGCAGGGGCTGGTCCCCGGCAGCACCGCCGACAGGTCGCCGGTGGCGAAACGGATCAGCGGATAGGCCGGGTTGAAGATGGTCACCACCACCTCGCCGACCTCGCCGTCGGGAACCGGGTCGCCGGTGCCGGGGCGGACGATCTCCACGATGCAGCCCTCGTTCACCACCAGCCCGGACCGCGCCTCAGTCTCATAGGCGACGATGCCGAGATCCGCGGTGCCGTAGCATTGGTAGACCTCCAGCCCGCGCGCCTCGTAGAAGGCGCGGGCGTCGGGCAGATAGGGGCCGCCCGACACGCTGGCGATGCGGATCGACGACACGTCCAGCCCCAGCGCGTCGCCCTTCTCCAGGATGATCTTCAGGAAGTCGGGCGTGCCGATGTAGCCGCGCGGCTTCAGGCTGGCGACGACCTGGGCCTGCATCTCGGTGTTGCCGGTGCCGGCGGGGATGACGGCGCAGCCGACGGCGTGCGCCCCGGTCTCGAACATCGAGCCGGCGGGGGTCAGGTGATAGGCGAAGCAGTTGTGGGCGAGATCGCCGGCGCGGAAGCCGGCGGCGAACAGCGCGCGGGCGCTGCGCCAGGGATCGGCGCCATGCGGCTCCGGATCGTGGATCGGGCCGGGGGAGGCGAAGACGCGGGCCAGCCGGCCGATCTCCACCGCCGCCAGACCGCCGAAGGGCGGGCTCTCCTGCTGCAAGGCGATCAGGTCGGACTTCCGCGTCACCGGCAGGGTGGCCAGCGCGTTGCGGTCGTGGATCGACGCCGGGTCGATGTCGGCCAGCAGCCGGCGGAAATAGGGCGCCGCGTCCTTGGCGTGGTGCAGATGGACGGGCAGCGCCGCGAACTGCTCGGCCTCGCGCCGGTCGGAGGAACGGGTTTCGAGGTCGTCGTAGAAATCGGTCATGGTCGTTCGTCCGTTCAGGGGTCGGCCGATCATCGCCAGTTTTGCCCCCTCCCCATCCCTCCCCCGCTCCGCGGGAGAGGGGGCAGGACGCTCGCAGGAGTGTCGCAAAGGAGTGGCGGCAGTCCCCTCTCCCGCAAAGCGGGGGAGGGTAAGGGAGGGGGCATCGAAGCCGACGCCTCCCCGCTCAAATCCAGCGCTTGCGCCGCTTGAAGCTCTTCAGGTTCTTGAAGCTCTTGCGCTCCTCGTTGCCGCCGCCGAGGTAGAATTCCTTCACGTCCTCGTTGTTGCGCAGCTCTTCGGCGGTGCCGTCCAGCACGACCTTGCCGTTCTCCATGATGTAGCCGCGGGATGCCGCCTGCAGCGCCATGCGGGCGTTCTGCTCCACCAGCAGGATGGTGACGCCAAGGTCCTTGTTGATCTGCTGGACGATGCTGAACACCTCCTTCACCATCAGCGGCGACAGGCCCATGCTGGGCTCGTCCATCAGGATCAGCTTCGGCCGGGCCATCATCGCGCGGCCGATGGCCAGCATCTGCTGCTCGCCGCCGGACAGATAGCCGGCAAGGCCGGTGCGCTCCTTCAGCCGGGGGAAATAGCTGAAGACCATGTCCAGGTCGTCCTTCACCCCGTTGTCGCGGCGGGTGTAGGCGCCGAGCCGGAGGTTTTCCAGGCAGGTCATGTCGGCGATGATGCGCCGGCCCTCCATCACCTGGAAGATGCCCTTGCGGACGATCCGGTCGGGGTCGATGCCGTTGATGCGCTCGCCGTTGAAGGTGATGTCGCCGCGGGTGACCTCGCCGTCCTCGGTCTTCAGCAGGCCGGAGATCGCCTTCAGCGTCGTCGATTTGCCGGCGCCGTTGGCGCCCAGCAGGGCCACGATCTCGCCCTCCGGCACCTCCAGGCTGAGGCCGCGGAGCACGAGGATCACGTCGTTGTAGACGACCTCGATGTTGTTGACGGACAGCATCATCCGCTTCGCAGCCGTGACGGGCGGTACAACTGGAGCGTTGGTCGAAGCGGCCGTGGCGGTGGTCAGCATGCGGCACCTGAGCTTTTCGGAAATTGGGCTGGTCGGAAGAAGGGGGGCGCCCCCGCCGCGATGGGCGGAGGCGCCGGGTACTTGTCGGCTTACCAGCCCAGCCATTCCGGCTTGCGCGGGACGTCGACGGTGGTCAGCTTGTCCAGCTTGATGGTGCCGGCCTTGACCAGATCGGCGACGCTGGCGCCGGTCTCGCCCGACACCTTGGCGCGGTAGATGTTGACCGCCGTCATGCCGCGGTGGTCGTTCTCGGTCCAGGTCGACGGAACGCAGACGCCCTCGAGCCCGGCCGGAACCCAGTCCTTCTTCTGGTACATGCCCTTGCGGATGTTCGGACCGGTGACGCCGCCGTTCTTCGACGCCCAGTCCATCGCCTCCTTCATGTAGAAGGCGGTGCAGACGCCGGCCATGTAATGCACCGGGCGATAGGCGTTCCCCGACGGATCGGAGAGCTTCGAGATTTCCATCAGCGTCTTCATGCCCGGCGCATCGCCGTTCCACGTCACCGACGTACGCATCGGGAACACCACGCCGTCGGCGGCGGCGCCGGCGGCCTTGGCGGCGTTCTCGTCCATGCCCCAGACATTGCCCATGAACTGCACCTTGGCGCCGACCGTCTGGCAGGCCTTCAGCACCGAGATGTTGGAGCCGGCGGTGTTGCCGAGATAGGCGTAGTTGACGCCGGATTCCTTCAGCGTCAGGCACTGGGCGGTGTAGTCGCCGGGGGTCAGGGCGAACTGCACGGCCGGCAGCACCTCGAAGCCCAGTTCCTTGGCCAGCTGCTCGCCGGCTTCCTTCGGCGCGTTGGGATAGGGGTGGTTGGCGCCCATGTGGACGTATTTCGGCTTGCCCTGGCCGCCCTGCTTCTTCCAGTCCTCCGCCGCCCACATCAGCATGCCGCGCAGCGCGTCGGAATAGGACGGGCCGTAGAAGAAGTTGTAGGGCGCCGGCTTGGAGCCGTGCGGACCCTTGCCGGTCGGGTCGGTCAGGTGGCCGGAGTAGGAGCCGGAATAGGCCGGGATCTCGTCCTTGCCGACGAAGCCGGTCAGCGCCTCGGTGTCGGCGGTGCCCCAGCCCTGCAGCGCCGCGATCTTGTCGCTGCCCGACGACCACTTCTTGTATTGGCTGATGGCGCGCGGCGCCTGATAGCCGTAGTCGACGGTGTCGACCGCCAGCTTGGTGCCGTTGACGCCGCCATGGGCGTTGATGTAGGCCAGCGCGTCCGACACGCCCTGCGCATAGGGCACGCCGACGTCCGACGTGGCGCCGGACTGGTCCGCCAGATGACCGACCGGAATGTCGGCGTAAGCGGTGGCGGAGGTCGCCAGCAGGAGCGCAGAGGTCGCGAAGAGCGCGGTCTTGATCGACATGGTGCGTTTACTCCCCATTCTGTTCTGTTTGTTGATCGGCAAAAGCGCTGGGTTCAGTGCGAGAAGGGATAGAGCTTCCAATAGGCCTTGATCTGCTTCCAGCGGTGGGCCAGCCCGTCGGGCTCGAACACCAGGAACAGGATGATGACGAGGCCGATCGACATTTCGCGCAGGAAGGCGATGTTGTCCTTCAGGTTCAGCGCGGTATCGATGGCGGTGCCGCTGACCAGCTTGGTCAGCGCCTGCATCGCCTCGGGCAGGAAGACCATGAAGGCGGTGCCCATCAGCGTGCCCATGATCGAGCCCAGCCCGCCGATGATGATCATGCCCAGGAACTGGATCGAGAAGAGGATGGTGAAGCCCTCCACCGACACGAACTGCAGGTAATGGGCGTACAGGGCACCGCCGATGCCGGCGTAGAAGGCGGAGATGCCGAAGGACATCGTCCGGTACTTCGTCAGGTTGATGCCCATGATCTCGGCGGAGAGATAATGGTCGCGCACCGCCACCAGGGCGCGGCCATCGCGGGTCCGCATCAGGTTGGTGGCCAGGATGTACATCACCACCAGCGCCACCAGCGCCACGTAGAAGAAGCGCTCGTCGGTGTCGAAGGCGAAGCCGAAGATGGTCAGCGGCTCGGCGATGGTGCCGGCGGTGCCGCCGGTGAACCAGTCGGCGCGGGCGAAGAAGTCCTGCAGGATGTACTGCGCCGCCAGCGTGGCGATGGCGAGGTACAGGCCCTTCAGCCGCGCCGCCGGCATGCCGAACAGCAGCCCGACCAGCGTGGTGATGACCCCCGCCAGCGGGATGGCCAACGCCACCGGGACGCCGACACTGTTGCTGAGCCAGGCCGAGGCGAAGGCGCCGAAGCCGAAGAAGGCCGAATGGCCGATGGAGATCTGGCCGGTGAAGCCGACCAGGATGTTCAGACCCAGCGCGGCGATGCCGAGATAGCTGATCTGGATCAGCAGGCTGAGCCAGTAGCGGTCCATGAAGGCCGGGCAGGCCAGCAGGAGGACCACGCCCAGGATCGCGAAGTTGCGGCTGGTCTTGGTCGGGAAGATGGTGGTGTCGGTCCCGTAGGACGTCTTGTAATCGCCGCTCGGGATGATGCTGACGGATGCCATGGGGGCCTCACACGCGCTCGATGTCTTTGGTGCCGAACAGGCCGTAGGGCTTGATCATCAGGATGGCGATCAGGACGTAGAAGGGGGCGATCTCGTACATGTTGCCCCAGTTCAGCCACTGGCTGTCCAGGTAGTGCGCCATGTTCTCCAGCACGCCGACGATCAGGCCGCCGACCACCGCGCCGATGACGCTGTCGAGACCGCCCAGGATCACCGCCGGGAACACCTTGATGCCGAAGAAGGACAGCGCCGACGACACGCCGTTGACCACGCCCACCGTGACGCCGGCCACCGCCGACACCATGGCGGAGATCGCCCAGCTCATCGCGAACATGTGGCGGACCGAGATGCCCAGCGACTGCGCCACCTGCTGGTCGAAGGCGGTGGCCCGCATGGCGAGACCGGTCCGCGAGTATTTGAAGAACCAGCCGAAGCCCGCCATGATCAGGATCGAGATCAACAGCGACATCACGTAGACGGTCTGCACCTCCAGCCCGAACAGGTTCATGGTGGGGCTGGCGAAGATCGGCGGGAAGGGCTTGGCGAAGACGCCGAACATCCACTTCATCGCCGCCTGGAAGACGATCGACAGGCCGATCGTCACCATGATGACGGAGATGATCGGCTCGCCGATCATCGGCCTCAAGACGACGATCTGCAGGATGACGCCGAAGGCCAGCATGAAGACCAGCGTGATCGGGAAGCCGATCCAGAAGGGCAGCTGCCAGCTGGTCAGCAGCCACCAGCAAGTCCAGGCGCCGATCAGCAGGAATTCGCCCTGCGCGAAGTTGACGATGCGGCTGGCCTTGTAGATCAGCACGAAGGACATGGCGACCACGCCATACAGCGCGCCGACGATCAGGCCGTTGACGAGAAGCTGAAACAGAAGGGTCATGGCGTGGCCTCGCCGATATGGGATCCAAATCCCCCGATCCCCCCCATCGCAAGCTGCGCTTGCGATGCCGACAGGCGAAGCGCAGCTTCGCCGAAAGGCGGGGAGAGGGTCGGGGTGAGGGGGTTGCGTGGTGAGGAGCGTCCGGCAGGCGGATCCCCCTCACCCATCCTCTCCCCACTTTCGGCGGACCAAAGGTCCGCCTGTCGCGTCAGCGCAAACTTCGTTTGCGCGTGAGCGGGGGGGAGAGGGGTTTTCAGCGGTTGCATTGCTACGCGCTCTCCTCACGCCGCAACCGGCTGCGGCTTCTTCACCGCGGCGGCCGGAGCCAGATCGATGACGGTCAGCGTCGTGCGGATGCGCTGCTTGGTGCCGTCCTGGAAGGCGATCGTGGTGTCCACGTCGATCTTCGGCTGGCCGGCATAGATGCTGTCGATGATGGTGCCGTACTTCTCGCCGATGACGCCGCGGCGCACCTTGCGGGTGCGGGTCAGCTCGCCGTCGTCGGCGTCCAGCTCCTTGTAGAGCAGCAGGAACTTGGAGATGCGCTGGTACTCAGGCAACGTCTGGTTGACCCGCTCCACCTCGGCCCGCAGCAGGTCGTAGACCTCCTGCTTCGACGACAGGTCCGAATATGTGGTGAAGGCGATGCGGTTCTTCTCCGCCCACTTCGACACGATGGGGAAGCGGATACAGATGATCGCCGACAGATACTCGCGCTTGTCGCCCAGGATCACCGCCTCGGCCACGTACGGCGAGAACTTCAGCTTGTTCTCGATGTATTGCGGGCTGAAGCGGTCGCCGTGCGCGGTGGTGGCGATGTCCTTGATGCGGTCGATGATGACCAGATGGCCCTTCTTGTCGAAGAAGCCGGCGTCACCCGTGTGCATCCAGCCGTCGCGCATGTCGGCGACGGTCGCCTTCTCGTTCCGGTAATAGCCGGCGAACATGTTGGGATGGCGCGTGACGATCTCGCCGACGCCGTTGTGGTCGGGGTCGATCACCTTCACCTCGATGCCGCCGTCGAACGGCACGCCGACCGTGTCGAAATCCACGTCGGTGCCGCGATGGACGGTGTAGGCGCCCATCGTCTCGGTCTGGCCGTAGATCTGGCGGAGCGGGACGCCCAGCGCCTGGAAGAACTTGAAGGTGTCGGGACCGAGTGCCGCGCCGCCGGTCGCCGCCGATTTCAGGTTGGTGAAGCCCAGCCGGTCGCGCAGAGCCTTGAACAGGATCGCGTCGGCCATCGCCGACCGCTGCCCCTTGGTCAGCGCCTCCAGCCCCAGCTTCATGCCGAGATCGTACATCTTCTGCTTGAAAGGCGAGGCGTCCATCATGCGGGCGCGCACGTCGGCGGCGATCTGCTCCCACAGGCGGGGGGCGAACAGCACGAATGTCGGCCCGATCTCGCGGAAGTCGTGCATCATCGTCTCGGCTTCCTCGACGAAGTTCACGCGCATCCGCGACACCATGCCCATGCCGACGGCATAGACCTGTTCCATGATCCAGGACAGCGGCAGGACCGAGACATACTCATCCTCCGGTCCCTTCGGATCGGCGGACAGGTAGCTGGCGACATGGCGGATCAGGCGGCCGGCCGGCAGCATCGCCATCTTCGGGTTCGACGTGGTGCCCGAGGTGGTGCAGAGGATGGCGACCTCTTCCCCCTTCGTCGCGGCGACCATGCGGTCGTAGAGGTCCGGTTGCTGCGCGTGCAGCTCCTCGCCCATCCGGACCAGATCGGTGACCGGCATCAGGCGCGGATCGTCGTATTTGCGCATGCCGCGCGGGTCGGAATAGATGATGTGCTGCAGCGTCGGCAGCCGGTCGGCGAGGTTCAGCAGCTTGTCGACCTGCTCCTCGTCCTCGGCGAACACCACCTTCACGTCGGCATAGGTGATGAGGTACGCGACCTCCTCGTCCAGCGCGTCGCGGTAGATGCCCAGGCTGTAGCCGCGCACCGCGTGGGTCGCGATCTCGCCCATCACCCAGTCGGGACGGTTGTCACCGAGAAGCCCGACGACCTCGCCCGGCACGACGCCGAGCTTGGTCATGCCCAGCGCGAAGGCGCGGACGCGGGCATGGACCTGGCTCCAGGTGAAGGTGCGCCAGATGCCGAAATCCTTCTCGCGCATGGCGATGTCGCCGCCGTGGTCGCGGGCATGCAGGGCCAGCAGCTTCGGCAAGGTGTCGTTGGCCACCAGATCAGGAAGGGCCAGATCGGGCAGATTGAGGCTCGACATCACGCGACCTCCTTCCGGGCCGGAGGAACAGCGGCGGCGGGCGCCTCTTCCTCGTCGTCCTCGCCCAGATAGGCGCGGCGGACGCGGGGGTCGGCCAGAACCTCCTCCGGCTTGCCTTCGGCGATCTTCTTGCCGAATTCCAGCACCATCACCCGGTGCGAGATGTCCATGACCACGCCCATGTCGTGTTCGATCATGACCACCGTCATGCCGAACTCCTCGTTCAGGTCGACGATGTAGCGGGCCATGTCCTCCTTCTCTTCCAGGTTCATGCCGGCCATCGGCTCGTCCAGCAGAATCAGGTCCGGCTTCAGCGCGATGGCGCGGGCCAGTTCAACCCGCTTGCGCAGTCCGTAGGACAGCGTGCCGGCGGTGGCCTTGCGCACATGCTGGATTTCGAGGAAGTCGATGATCTCCTCCACCTCGCGGCGGTGGGACAGCTCCTCCTTCCTGGCGCCGGTCAGCCAATAGAGCGACCCGGTCAGGAAGTTGTTCTTCAGCAGGTGGTGGCGGCCGACCATGATGTTGTCGAGCACGGTCATGTGCCCGAACAGCGCCAGATTCTGGAAGGTGCGGCCGATGCCGAGCGAGGCGCGATGGTTCGGGGTCATCCCCGTTACGTCGCGGCCCTTGAAGTAGACCTTGCCGTCGGTCGGCCGGTAGCGGCCGGAAATGCAGTTGACCATGGAGGTCTTGCCGGCCCCGTTGGGACCGATGATCGAGAACAGCTCGCCCCTGCGGATGCCGAAGCTGACGTCGGTCAGCGCATGGACGCCCCCGAAGCGCAGGTTGACACCCCGAGCCTCGAAAATGGTCTCTGCCTGGGTTGTCGGCGAATTCTGGGCAGGGCCGGGGTGTGGTGCGACGGGCGCGCCTGACATTTCCTCCTCCGTTGCTGTTGGTACCGCTTCTCGGGGTCACGATCCGGCTCTTGGGGGCCGGCGGGGTCCATATTGTGGACCGTTTCATGAGCAACTTCCGCACTATATACCGGGCCTCCGTCTGTTTTCAACACTGACATTCCGCCAATGCATGTTTTTTGTTGCGATAAGGCGCCGCACGGTCCATATGATGGACCTCATGAACAGCCCAGCCGACATCGCCCCCTCCCCGACCGCTCCCAACGCGGCGGGCGGCACCCAGAGCCTGGAGCGCGCCATCGCCCTGCTGCGCGCGGTCGCCGACGCCGAAAGCGACGGCGCGCGGCTGGCCGACCTGATGATGGGGGTCGGGCTGTCGAAGGCGACCGCCCACCGGCTGCTGATGGCGCTGGCACGCGAGGGGCTGGTGGAGCAGGACGCCCGCAGCAAGCGCTATCACCTGGGTCCCGATCTGGTGGCGCTCGGCGATCTGGCGGCGCTGCGCCACCGCCCCCCTGCGCCTCCCCCTGCCGCCCCGCTCCCCTCCCCCGCCCTGCCCCAGCCGCCGGAGGCGGCATCTCCCCCGCCGGCGCTGCCCTCGCCGCCCGCCCTGATGGTGCGGCCGTCAGCCTTCCTGCGTGCGGAATATCGCGGCGATTCCATCGCGCTGGCGACGCTGCTGTGCGACCGCCATGTCCGCGCCGCCGACGGCGCGCGGGCGGCGCTGCTGCATGAGAGCGTGGCCGGCCAGACGACGGAGCTGAGCTTCGCCCGGCTGGCCCGCGATTCGGCGCGTTTCGCCGCGGTGCTGGCCGGCATGGGGGTGGGGCCGGGCGACCGGGTGGCGGTGCTGCTGCCCAAGGGGCCGGAGCTGTTGATCACGGCGCTGGCAATCTGGCGGTTGGGCGGCGTCTATATGCCGCTGTTCACCACCTACACCGCTTCTGCCGTCGCCTACCGGCTGGCCGACAGCGACGCGCGCGCCATCGTCACCAACGGCTTCCTGCGTCGCAAGGTGCCGCGCGACAACACCCGGCCGGTGGTGACGGTGGAGGGCGACGAGGCCTTCGGTCCCGACGCAGTGCCCTTCTGGTCGTCGCTGCACGAGGCAGCCCCGCTGGCCGAAGTGGCGCGCTACCGCGAGGGCGACGCCTTCGCCCTGATCTACACGTCGGAATCGGAACCGACTCCGCTCGGCGTGTCGCTGCCGGTCAAGGCGCTGTCGGGGATCGAGCAGTACATGCGCATCGGCCTCGACCTGCGCGACGACGACATCTATTGGAACATGGCCGATCCCGGCTGGGCCTATGGCGCCTATTACGGTCTGGTCGGGCCGCTGCTGCTGGGGCGGACGACGATCTTCTGCGACGGTCCCTACGACGTGCGGCAGGGCTACCGGATGCTGACCAAGTTCGGCGTGACCAACCTGACCGCGGCGCCCTCGCAGATCCGCGCGTGGCACGGCGCCGACCCCGGCGTTTCGCACCAGTTCGCCCTGCGCATCCTGTCGGTGGTGGGCGAGCCGCTGCCGCCCGACCTGATCGCCTGGGCCAACCGGACGGTGAAGGTCCCGCTGCTCGACCAGTATGGCCAGCGCGAGACCGGCATCTTCATCGTGAACCGCTACGACCCCGACGGCATCGGCCGTTACGACTCCGACGCGCCGGAAGACGGCGATGCGGTCCAGCCGCCCAGCGGCTCGCTCGGCCGGCCGATGCCGGGCTTCCGCGTCGTCATCCTCGACCCCGACGGGCGCGAGGCGCCGGTGGGCGGCGCCGGCGAGATCGCCATCGACGTCGACCATTCCCCGCTGTTCTGGTTCGAATCCTACGCCAACAACCCGGAACGCACCGCCCGGCGCTTCCGCCACGGCCGGCGCTATTACCTGACCGGCGACCGCGCCTTCCTCGATGCCGACGGCAACATCCATTATCGCGGCCGGGCATCCGACGCGATCCAGATGCAGCAGGGCGAATAGTCAGCGGCCCTCCTTTTCGGGTATAGATCGCCTCCAAGGATGCGGCAGCCGGGAAAGCGCGAAGGACGGGTATGGAATCCAAGACGAAGAACCGCGAATCCTGGCTGGCCGCCGCCTTCGCGGCACTGGCCGAAGGCGGCGTCGACAAGGTGCGGGTGGAGGTGCTGGCCAAGGCCCTGAAGGTGACCAAGGGCAGCTTCTATTGGCATTTCCGCGACCGCACCGACCTGATGAACGCCCTGCTGGACAGTTGGAAGACGGGCCGCATCGCCGCCATCAAGGAACAGACCCGGCTGGACGGCCGCGAGCCGGCGCAACAGCTGCGCGACCTGCTGGCGCTCTATGGCGGCAGCAAGCCGCGGGGCATGGCGATAGAACTGGCGGTGCGCGACTGGGCCCGTCGCGATCCCGAGGCGGAAAGCGTGATCGCCGAGGTCGACCGCGAGCGCCTGCACAGCGTCGCCGGCCTGTTCGTGGCACTGGACCTGCCCCCCGACCAGGCTTTCGCCCGCGCCTACCTGTTCTACGCCTTCGCCTTCGGCCAGGGCCTTCTCGCCCCCGGTGCAGCCGCCGACCGCGCCGAGGTGGTGCGGGCGATCTGCGCCGACGTGCTGGTGCCGGCGGCCTGACCGGGCGGGCGCTCCCGCCCGGCCCGGCCGGCCTCGGTCAGTTGCTGATCGTCGCCTTGGTGACGGCCAGGAAGCCTTCCGGGCTGTCGAAGGCGGGCAGGATCGGCGCGAAGCCCGCGCCCCGCTTGAACACCGGCATCGGCCGGGTCAGGCCGGTCGCCACCCGCAGCTTGCCGCCGTCCTTCGCCCAGGCATCCACGGCGGCGGCCGACGTCCGCGCCGCTTCCGGCGCCATGCCGGCGCGGATCAGCGCGGTGGGGTCCAGCGGCGCCGCCTGCCGGGCCGACGGGTCCTGCTTCTGCGGAACATCGGTCGCCACGATCTCGCGCTCGCGGCGCCGGATGCCGCTGTTGTCGACCGTAACGTCGGCCTCGGCCAGGGCGAGGCGGAACAGCATGTCCATGTTCTGCGCGGCGGCGCCCATCAGCTCCAGCGGGTTGAAATTGCCGGAGGCCAGTCGGCGGGCGGTCGCCACCATCGCCGGGTCGATCCCCTCCATCCGCAGCCGCGCGCTCCAGCCGCCGGCATCCCGCACGGTGCCGCTGGTCTCCAGGGACAGCGACTGCCGCTGGTCGTCATAATCCAGCGCCAGCGAGACGTCGCCGCGCAGGCTGGTGTAGCCGAGGCTGACCATGTCGCGCAGGGCGTGGTTGTAGCGGTCGGCCCGCGCCATCGCCAGGACGGGCACGTCGGCACCGCTGGCCGACAGGCGGGCCTTGCGAATCTCGCCGTTCTGCAGGGCGATGTCGGACACGTCCACGCTGGCGGCGCGGACCAAGGCGTCGGGCGACAGGGTGACCGTCACCCCCTGCAGGCTGACCGACCCGAAGGGCGAAGCCGACAAATCGGCATAGTTGATCCGGCCGTTCAGCCCCTCACGGATCAGGAAGCCGTCGACCAGATCGCGGGCCTGGGCGGTGGCGTGCCGCTTCGCCAGGGTCCAGCCGCCGCCGACTACGACCAGGGCGCCGAGGACGAGCGCCGAGGCGACCTTGTTGCTGACTTTCATCACGGGGCTCCCTTGGACAGGCCCGCTGCGGCGAGCTTCTGGTCGACGATGAAGACGGGATCGGCCGCATCGGCGCATTCCGCCTTGCCGCAGGCATGGACGACAGCAGCCTCCAGCTTGGCCGGCGGCAGCGCGTCGTCGCCGTCGGCGACCGACAGCGCGCCGCGGACCACGTACCAGCCGTCGGCCTTCAGCGCCGGTCCCGCCTCCGGCACGGTGACCTGCAGCTTGCCGGGCCAGCGGGTGGCGACGGCGCTGCGCCCGTCCGATCCGGCCTGGATCAGCATGGTGACGGGAACCGCCCCGCCCTGCAGCACGGCGTCGGTGCGCGCGGCGCGCAGGGTGTCCAGCCGGGCGCCATACGCGATCCCGCCGGGCTGCATCAGGTTGGCAAGGCGGGCGCCGGGCGGCAGGGAGGCCAGTATGCTGATGTTCTGCTCGCGCTGGGCGGCCATCCGCTGGCGCTCCTGTTCGCGCTGGCGTTCCTGCTCCGCCTTGGCGGCAGCGGCCTTGCGGGCGTCCCGCTCGGCAAACAGGCCGGCGAGCGTCCGCTCGTCCAGGCGGTACAGCACGCTGGTGGCCTCGCGGTCGGCATAGATGACGGCGCTCTCCAGCTTCGCCTTGGCCGTCGCTCCGCGCCAGTTGTCGACCTTGACGCCGGCCGGGTCGATCTTCAGCGTCGCCCCGATCATCAGCGTGCGGTCGACCGACCCGTAGCGGGTGCGGCCCTCGGCGAAGGACTGGGCCGCCGACCGGTCCATCGGAATGCCGGTGATCGCGTCGAGCCCGTCGATCTCGACGGTGATGTTGTTCGGCAGCTTGGAGTCGGTGCAGCACCAGCTGGGCTGGACGGACAGCGAGGTGGACTTCTGCGTGACCGGGAACCGCTGGGTGGCGAAGTCGTAGGCCTGGAATTCGGTGCGGTAGACGATGGTCACCCGGTCGGGATCGGCACGGCTCATCTCTGTGAACAGATCGGCCCTGGCCCGTTCCAGCAGGGGCTGGAGCTTGAATTCCTGGTAGCGGACCTGCTGGAACTCGCGGTTGAACCGATGTCCGGCCCACCAGGCCAGGGTTCCGTTGTCCTCCGCCAGCGCCGCGTTCCGGCGCAGCAGAAGCAGAAGCATGCCGGGATAGTTCCTGCCGATCTCAAGGACCGGCTGGGAAGGCGGCGTGGGCGCCAGTGCCGGAGCCGGAGCCGGAGCAAGTGCCGCGACGGAGGCCGGTGCGGGGGCAGGCGCGGGCTGGGATGCCGATTGGGGTGCCGATTGGGGCGCCGGCTGCAGCACCGGCGCGGGGGCGGCCGGGGCGGCGGCGACCACCGTCCAGTCGCTGGCCGCGGCGGCCTCGCCCCGCCAGACCACGGCGCCGCTGGCCTTCTCCACCCCGACGAGCGCGGCGCGGCCGGCGGCCGGGCATTCCTTCGACAGAACCACGGAACCGATGCGGCGCACCAGCGATGTGAAACCGTCCGTCGCGAACAACCCTCTATCTTCCGCCACCACCTTCAACGCGGCGCGGTCGGCGCACCAGGACGGTCCGTCGGCGAAGACCTCGACCTTCAGGGCTCCGGAGAAGGCAAGGCGCCGGCCGTCTTCCGCCGCACCCGCCGCGGGGGCGAGCGAGAGCAGCAGGCCGAGCGCCAGGGGCGGAATCAAAAGCTGTTTCACGAGACATCCCCACTGCATGTCCGTCGCCGCCCGCGAAGGGGCGGCGTCCGGGTCAGGCGTATTTCCGCGAGTTCGGGCAAGGCCGCCGTCCGGCGGGCGGACCGATCAGCGCTTCGGTTCGTCGAGATCGATGGGCTGGTCGATCTGCATGTCGAGGTCGATGCCGCCGCTGGCCGGGGCTGCCGGAGCCGGGGGCGCCGACTGGGGCGGGGCCGGGCTGTAGGCGGGCGCGGGCGTCTGGGGCGCGATGGGTTCCAATTGCGGGGCGGGGCCGGCGGATGGCGCCTTGCCCGGCGCGGAGGGGCCGGGCTGCGCCGGTCCGGGCGTCGGCTTTGGCGCATGCTTGGGCCGCGACGGCGCGCCGATGCACTCGGCCAGCTTGCCGATGGCCCAGCTCGACCCGTCCAGCTCGTACAGCTTGCGGATACCGAGCCCCGGCACCGCCAGCGCCACCGTGTCCGCCGAGGCGAAGCGGGACAGCACCGACCCGACGTCCGGCCCGCCGAGCGGCGCGATCAGCATGCCGAATCCGCCCGGCCTCGCCTGCACATGATGGATGTTGCCGCTGTCGAACACGACTTCGATCGGATAGGCCGCCCCCGCCATCACCGGCACGCCCGTCTTGTTCATCGCCAGACCGGTGTTGCTCCGGGTGGCGATGAAGGCCAGCTCCTGGGCGGGCGACTGCTTCGACGCGACGCAATAGGGCACGGCGCCGGGATTGGTCGGGGTGTAGCGCTCGACCAGCCAGCCGCGCTGCTGGGCATAGATGGCCGTCGGCACGAAATTGCTCGGGTAGACGGGGCCGCGGCCGGTCTGGCAGGACGCCAGCAGCGGAAGGCTGCAGGCAAGGGCGAGAAGAATGCCGGCACGGCCGGCGGTGCTGATCGGCATCGCGTGTCCTTCCGGGACAGGCCCGGTCAAATCGGGAGCGGGTGGCGGGTGCGGCAGGATGGCCGGTTGAAGGGGAAGGCCCCCTCCGTGGCGGACAAGGCCGGCTCCTGACCCTGCGGGAATGGTCCCACTCAATTCATAACTTATTCTTCAATTATTTCCGCAACTTGCGGATGGTGCGAAATGCAATCCCGTTAGTCAAAAGCAATCTTGCCGGCCAAAATGCGTCCCAATGTCGCAAGTTCGGTCAATTCCCGCAGCCACGCGGCCGCCCGGACACTTGCCTCGCGCCCTGGGGCGCCTACGGCATAAAGGCCAGCCGCAGATTGCCCCAGTGACGGCCGCGCACGACGATCGGCGCGTCGATCTCCTTCAGGCGCACCATCTGGCCGCCGCCCATGTCGCGACGGTAGGCCTGCAGCAGGAACGGGCGGGTGTTGCGGGCGGCAGCAAGGCCGGAGCGGTCGGCGAAGACGCGGCGGTTGCGGCAATGGGCGGCGTTCCAGGCGGCGTCACCCGGCCGCTGCGGCTCGGAATAGCGGGCGTTGTGGGTCGGCAGATAGCCGATGGCGTTGACCGCGGCACAGAACTGGAAGCGCGGGTTGGAGGCCAGGACCGGCTCCTGGATCGCCGGGAACAGCCGGTCGGTCAGCTCGGTGAAGGGGGCGAGGCACTGTTCCGGCTCGGTGCCGGGAATGGTTGACAGCTCCGTCGAGAACAGCGCCTCCTCGCCGATGCTGCCGTTGGACAGCGCGCCGTCCAGCGCCTTGCCCAAGGCCGCCGCGGTGTCCTGCACGGTGCGGATGATGGACGAATCCGCCTCGATCATCGCGGTGTAGGCACGCTGCAGCCGGTCGGTTTGCGCGTCCGACAGCTCGTCGAAAGCCAGATGCAGGCCAAGGTCGCTGGTGCCGGCGACGATGGCCGGCAGGTCGCCGACGTCGCGTAGCGTCACGATCAGCCGCGTCTGCTCGGCCAGTTCCGGTAGCCCCTTGCTCTCCACCAGCAGGCCGTCCAGCGACAGGTCGAGCATGGTGACGGTGCGGTGGTCGCCGGCAACGGCCAGGCCGATCGGCTCCTCGCACGGGATGCGGTCGGAGACGCGGCGGTCGCCCGCCACCGACTGGCGCAGCGCGATGACAAGCCGGCGCTTCAGGTCGGCCACCGCGCCCTGGGTATCGGTCATGCGGCGGCTGACGTCGGTGGCGATGCCGGTGATCTCGTCGGTCTGGTCGCGGATGTGCAGCACGCTGCCCGACACCTGGGAGGCGCCACCGGCCGAGTTGGTGGCGCTGCGCCCGATCTCGGCGTTGGCGGCCGACTGCTCCTCCACCGCGGCGGCGGTGGCGGCGGCGGCCTCGTCGATCTCCTCGATCACCGAGATGACGGTCTGGATCGCGGTGACGCTGCCGCCCACCGCCTGTTTCAGCTGCTCGATCTGGCGGGCGATGTCCTCGGTCGCCTTCGCCGTCTGATTGGCCAGCGTCTTGACCTCGCTGGCGACGACGGCGAAGCCCTTGCCGGCCTCTCCCGCCCGCGCCGCCTCGATGGTGGCGTTCAGCGCCAGCAGATTGGTCTGGCCGGCGATGGAGTTGATCAGGTTGGCGACCTTGGCGATCTCCTCCGTCGCGACCTCCATCTGGCCGATGGCGGTGGCGGAGCTGCGGGCGCTGTCCACCGCGCGCCGCGCCACCTCGCTGGAGCGCGCCGCCTGACGGGCGATCTCGTGCCCGGCGGAGTTCAGCTCCTCCGTCGCGGCGGCGACCGACTGGGCGTTGGCGCTGGCCTGTTCGGAGGCGGCCGACACCACCACCGTGTTCTCCCGCACCACGCCCAGAGACTGCATCAGGTGGCGGATGCCGTCGCCGGCGCGGTTGCTGGCCAGTTCCACCCCGATCCAGGTGGAGTCCAGATCGCTCTCGATCGATTTGCAGGTTTCCAGCAGGGCCTGACGGGTCAGCGCCTTCTGGCGCAGTTCGGTCTCGTGCTTCTCATGGATGCCATAGGCCAGCTTCGCCTTCATGGCGTTCAGCTCCGACGCCACGCGGCGGAACTCCGGGACGCCGACGGCCGGCATCGGGTCGGTCAGGGCGCCGCGGGCGATGCGTTCGAAGGTCCGTTCCAGCACCACCAGCGGGCGGCGCACCATGCGCAGGATCGCCCAGCCGAACAGGGCGGCGAGCAGGGCGCTCAGCAACATCGCCACGGCGACCTGGACGACGCGGCGTCCGTAATCCCGTTCCGCCTTGTCGAACTCTTCCCGCGCGACCCGGATCTGAAGCTCCAGCAGAGCGTCGGACACCCGGCGCAGATCGGCGAAGGCCGGGCGGACGGCGCTGCGCAGATGGGCGTCCAGCCCGGCGGCATCCTTCTGCTTGGCCAGCGCCAGCGCCGGGCCGATCCCGCCTTGCAGATAGGTCCCGACCAGCGGCTTGAATTTCTCGGCGAGGACGGCTTCCTCCGGGGTCAGGTAGGTCGCCAGGTAGTCGGCCAGCAGGCGCCGCATCGCCGCGGCGTTGTCCGCCACGTCCCTCTCCACCGCAGCCTCCACTGCGGCGAGGTCGCCGGCGCCGCTTCCCGCCCGCAGGTCGGCGGCGAGGTCGGTCAGCCGCTGCCGGCTGTCGCGCGCGAGGTTCTGGATGGCGCCGATCTGATAGGCGGGAACCGTACGATCCTCATACACGGTGCGCAGTGATCGGTTGGAATCTGCCATGCCGTCCAGGCCGAGCCAGCCGGCCAGCAGAACCGCCAGGATCAGCAGTGCGAACACCGCAGCCAAGCGCCCCGACAGGCTGGCCCAGGCAAAGGCAGCGGCGCGGCCGGCACGGTTCTTCCGCACCAGGGCGCCTTCCGCCAGCGCCAGCGCGGCGCGGCCGTCGCGCATCTCCGCATACAGCGCCTCGGCCGCCGCGACATCCTCGCGCGCAGGCTTGGAGCGGATCGAGATATAGCCGGTGACGGCGCCGTTCTCGACCACCGGGGTGACGTTGGCCCGCACCCAATAGTAATCGCCGCCCTTGGTCCGGTTCTTCACCAGCCCTTCCCAGGGCCGTCCGGTCTTCACCGTCGCCCACAGGTCGGCGAAGGCCTCCTTCGGCATGTGGGGGTGGCGAACGAGATTGTGGGGCGCGCCGATCAGCTCATGTTCGTCAAAGCCGCTGATCTCGACGAAGGCCTGGTTCACGAAGGTGATGCGCCCGCCGGTGTCGGTGCGGGACACCAGGGGAACCCCCTCGGTCAGATGGACTTCCCGGTCGGTGATCGGTGTGTTGACGCGCATTAGGCGGCTCCGCTCCAGCCAAGGTCACGAATGATACGGCCGGGACTCGGAGCGAAACGAAAGCCGCCGGACGGCCGGATCGGTCGCCCCCCGGACCGGACCTTTTGCTGCAAGCGGTGTGCCGCGTCAGTTTGTCAGACAACGAACGAATTTTGTGTCGGATTGCACCAGTGGCGCGAAATCGGGCAGCTCCGCTCGTCGCAAAATGCGTCCGGAAAAGCGGACTGGCCCCAAAGTATTATGCAATTTGGAAAATGCTTTGCTGTCTGACCATTCATCCACGCAACGACCCGTTGGACAGCCCGTCCAGCGGGATGGCGGTGACGCTCTTCACCTCTTCCATCACGGCGTAGGTGTGGGTTTCCCGCACGCCGCGGGCGGTGGACAGCAATTCGCCCAGGAACAGGCGGTATTCGTTCATGTCGCGCACGCGGGCCTTGACCAGATAGTCGAAGCCGCCGGCGACCATGTGGCATTCCATGATCTGCGGCATGCGCAGCACGGTGGCCTTGAAGTCGTCGAAGTTATCGGGTGTCGTGCGGTCCAGCACCACCTCGACGAAGACCAGCATCCCCGCTTCCAGCCGGTGCGGGTCGAGCAGCGCGACATAGCGCTGGATGATGCCGTCGGCCTGCAGCCGCTTCACCCGCTCCAGGCAGGCGGCCGGGCTGAGGTTGATGCGGCGGGCCAGTTCCACATTGCTGAGGCGGCCGTCATCCTGCAGTTCGCGCAGGATCTTGATGTCGGTGGAATCGAGGTTGCGGTCCATCGGCGGCTCGGAATGCTGTTCGGCTGGCGGCCACGATCCTAACGGAAAAAACGGGATCAGGCCATGCCGGACCATAGCCGGAGCGGCGAAGACGCCGCCGATCCGAAGCCCGTTCGTTCCGGATGCCGCCCCGGATGTCGCCCCAGATGTCACCCTGAACGCCGATCAGGCCGCCAGCGGCAGGGCCACCGTCATGCGCAGGCCGCCGGTCGGGCGGTTCTCGGCGCGGACACGGCCGCCGAACGCCTCGATGTTGCGCCGGACGATCCACAGGCCGATGCCGAAATGCGCCGCGCCGGCCTGATGCGCCGCCGCCTCGTCCTCCGGCATGCCGCGGCCGGGTTCGCGGTGGGAGAAATAGCGTTCGAAGATGCGGTCCAGGTTGGCGGGATCGACGCCCGGTCCTTCGTCATCCACCACCAGCTCCGCCCAGGCCCCCGTACGGGTCAGGCGGACGCTGACCGTCCCGTCGGGCGGCGAGAAGCTGACGGCGTTCTCCACCAGATTCTCGACGATGGTCTCCAGCGTCTCCTCGCTGGCCCGCACCACCAGCCCGGCATCGATGCGCGAGCGCATGTGCAGGCGGCGTTCGGCCAGCAGCCCGGTATAGCCGCCGGCCATCCGCTCCACCAGCGACGAAAGGTCGACGCGGCGGCGCGACGGGGCCAGCAGGTCGGCCGCCGCCTCGTCCATGCGGCGGGCGAAGGACACCAGCCCGTCCAGCTTGTCCAGCGACTTCTCGATCATCGTCAGGGCGCGCTGGCTGCGGGCGTTCTCCGCCGGCAGGGCGCGGCGCAGCGGCTCCACCGACTGGCGGATCACGGCGATCGGCGTCTTGAAGGCGTGGGCGTTGTCCTCGGCGGCACGGCGCAGCGATTGGGCGCTGTCGCGCAGCGTGGCGACCAGCCGGTCGAAATCCTCGGCCACGCCGGCCAGTTCCGGCACGGTGTTGCGCGCGGCGAAGGAGGCGTCGCGGTCCTCGCGCTCGGGCGTGTCGTCGCCGCCGACGATGCGGCGGGCCAGATCGCCGAAGCGGTTCAGGTTGCGCCAGATGCCGGCCAGCACCGCCAGCACCAGGGCGGCCATCGCCAGATAGATCGCGGCGGCGGCCTGGACCGCCGGCGTGCTCCAGTATGGGCGGCCGATGGAGGAGGAGATGTAGGCTTCCGTCGCGTGGCTGGTCACCAGCGCCCAGCAGCCGAAGCTGGTCTTGATCGGGGTGATGGAGGACAGCACCTCCTCCCCGCCTTCCAGATGGGGGACGCGCATCGCCAGCGTCGAATTGCCGGCGCAGCTCGACCCCAGCCGGTCCAGCACACCCTGTTCGAGCAGCAGGCGCCGTTCGGCGTCGATGTCGGCGGTGGACAGGCTGGGCGCCGCGGCGACGTAGAAGAAGGGCTCCGGCCCGGCCTTGGCCCCGGACGGGGTGGTGGCGGCGCCGGATGCTGCCACGCGCGGGCGCACCAGCAGCTTCAGCCGCGTGCGGTCGTCGCCATAACGGGCGAGCGCGATGCTCAGGCTGGGAAGGGCGGTGCGGTCGACGCCCAGCAGTTCGGGCTCCAGCGCGCGGGCGATCAGCTCGCCCTGGCGCTGGGCGCTTTTCAGCAGAAGCTGCTGCGACGCCTCGTCGGCGCGCTGGAACTGGTCATAGAGCAGGACCGGCACTGCGATGAAGACAAGGGTGAGCAGCACCAGGCGGCTCGCCATCGAGCGCCAGAGCCAGAGCAGGCGGGCGGACGCCCGTCGGGGCGCCCGCATCGCGAGGTCAATCGGCAGCAGCGCCATCGATCAACATATCCTCGCCGATACCATCCTCGTCGCGGCCCTGGTTGGCCGCGTTCTCGCCCTTGCCCCAGCGGTAGCCGAAGCCCGGATAGTTCTCGATGCAGGCGAAGGTCGCGTCGACCGACCGGAACTTCTGGCGGATGCGCTTGATGAAGGCGCGGACGTTGGCGCGGTAGCCCGACGGGCCGTAACCGGCGACGAAGCCCTTGCCGTGGACGAGGTCGTAGATCTCGCGGTAGGACACGTCCTCTTCCGGGCGGGTCGACATCAGCTTGACGATGTTGAACTCGGTCAGCGTCAGGTCGATGCGCTTGCCCTTCCAGAAGGCGCGGCTGTTGTCCAGGCGCAGCTCCAGCTCGCCAAGGCGATGGCTGGTGCTGGTGCCGCCGGTCTCCGCATCGTCGGCGCCCTTGGTGGCGTCGCCCTTGATCCCGTCCAGGATCAGGCGCATGCGCTTCAGCAGGATCGACAGGCTGCGCGACTTCTCGACGAAGTCCAGCGCGCCGCCGGCCAGGGCGGCCTCTTCATAAATCTGGTCGGACAGCACGGTCAGGAAGATGACCGGCGTGGCGATGCCGCGGGCGCGCATCTGGCGCAGCACGTCGATGCCGTCCAGCTTGGGCATGCGCCAGTCCAGGAGGACGATGTCGACCGACCCGCCTTCGGCGAAGAAGTCGAGCGCCGGTTCGCCGCGGTCGAAGGTGATGACCTCGTACCCCTCGTCGCCGAGGTTGAGGCTCAGCGACTCACGGAACAGGTCGTCGTCGTCCACCAGAGCGATGCGGGCAATGGTCGGATCGGTCATTGCGGACATTCCCTTGTTCGACTCCGCCTTACTGAATCCCGGCGCGGACAGGGCGCCCTGCGTCAGCTTGAGCGAGGAGTTGGGCGAAGCATCGGTGGTCGGCGTCAGGGACATTTTGGCTGCTCTTCATATCGTAGGAGAGGGCGCGGAAGTCCTGGGACGAGGTCATATCCATGAAGAAGAACACCTTGAGGGTGCAATCGCCCTTGGCATACCGCCAGATCTTGGCGGGAGGCGCCTCTTCCCGTGCAACGGGGGACCCCAGGAGTTTGAGCGTCTGGACTTCGTCCAGCCCGACAAGGCTGTCGGGGTCGGCGTTGGTGGTTGCGGGTTGGGTGGGCGTGCCCCCCGTCGGCGGTGCCGCCGCCTGGGCGGCGTTAGACGGTGTCGCCGCCTGGGTGGCGTTAGGCGGCATCGCCGCCTGGGTGGCGATGTCGGATCCGATGGCCGCCAGATGGGTGGTGGCCTGATCGGCGGTCAGCTTGCCGGCGGTCAGTTCCCCGGCGGTCACCGGCGGCCCCGGCTGCGGCATCGGCAGGGCGGGCGCCAGCGTGGCGGCGTCGGGGAGCTTCCGGACCGGCTTGGGCTTGGGCACCGGCGGGGATGCCGGATGGGCGTTCGGGCGGGCCGCCGTCACGTCCGGTCCGCCCCAGGGTCCGGCGGTGTTGGCCGGGCAGCCGGCCAGCAGCAGGACCGCGACCAGCAGGCCCGCATGTCGGCCCCGGCCGGCGGCGTAGGCGCCGTACTGCGCCACATCGCGGAGGACTGCCGGCACGGTCATGGGGGCGGGCCTTTCAAATCCAAGGGGAAACGGAGATATCGGCATTAACACGGGACGAACCATTTCCATCTAGCCTGGAAGTCAACTTCGCGCGCTGGTTGGAGTTGGCCGCGTCTGATATGCCTAAACTCAATCCAGTCTGGTTAATGGCGCGTTAAAGCCACAGCCCATACCCCCATTTTGCGAAAGCGCATCAATATTTTTGGAAGTTTCGTTTGAAATTCGAGCGATTCCGGCAGGGGTTGCCGGTGTCTTTGCTCAAAAGTGGTATGAAATTCGGCAAAATCCATTACGCGCTGACTGCCGCCGTTGTGAAATGCGGAGCGGGACAGGACGTGACAGAAATGAGGCGGGAGGATGGCGGGGATTGCCGGATCGGGGCCTATGCCCAAAAAACAATCGGCGGCGGAGCCACCCGGGTATGGCTCCGCCGCCGAACAGCCGGACGGGCAACAGGTCATGTGGCGGCGCGCGGTTAGCGGCCGTGGGTCGTTGCCACTGGAACTCCAGCCGTGGTTCCGACCGGCACTCAGTCCGGTCGGCGTCGTGGGAACAATGCGTTTTCGGCACCATCCATCACGCCGATGATGATGCGCCGGACGGTCCGGATCGTCAAGTTTGTAGTACGTACAATTTAGTGGTCCGCATATCCGGACGATGCGAAGAGCCTTGCCGCCGACGGCAAATGTGCCTTCCAATACGCAGTCGCCAGAATGTCCGTTGTGGCCAGTGATTTCGGGATCCGGCTACCGGAATCACGCAGGACGCGGCTTCTCCATCCGTGATCGTCCGCATGCCATGGGCCCCCAAATACGAAAGGGCCGCGCCCCCTTTGGGAAGCGCGGCCCTTCGTTGCCGAAGATTCCCTCACGCACAACCACGAGCGCGGGCCACCTTCGATGCGGTTGGGCGGCCGATGGCGTCGCTGATGAACGCTCCGGCCGCAATCAGCTTGTCCAAATCCACCCCGGTCTCGATGCCGAGGCCGTTCAGCATGTACAGCACATCCTCGCTCGCCACGTTGCCGCTGGCCCCCTTGGCATAGGGGCAGCCGCCCAGGCCGGCGACGGAGCTGTCGACCACCGCCACGCCCATCTGCAGGGCGGCCAGGATGTTGGCCAGAGCCTGCCCGTAGGTGTCGTGGAAATGGACGGCGATCTTCTCCATCGGCACCCGCTCCGCCACCGCGGCGATCATCAGTTGCGCCTTGGTCGGCGTGCCGGTTCCGATGGTGTCGCCCAGCGAGATCTCGTAGCAGCCCATGGCGAACAGCCGTTCCGCCACGTCCGCCACCGCCTTCGGCGCGATCTCCCCCTCATAAGGACAGCCGAGCACGCAAGAGACATATCCCCGCACCGGCACGCCCACCGCCTTGGCCTGCTCCATCACCGGCGCGAAGCGGTCCAGGCTCTCGGCGATGGAGCAGTTGATGTTCTTCTGGCTGAAGCTTTCCGACGCGGCGCCGAACACCGCCACCTCGTCGGCCTTGGCCGCCAGCGCGCCCTCCAGCCCCTTCAGATTCGGGGTGAGGGCGGCATAGCGCACGCCGGGCTTGCGGGCGATGCCGGCCAGCACGTCGGCGCTGTCGCCCATCTGCGGCACCCATTTGGGCGAGACGAAGCTGGCCGCCTCGACCACGCTCAACCCGGCGTCGGACAGGCGGTTCACCAGCTCCACCTTCACCGCCGTCGGCACCATCGACTTTTCGTTCTGGAGGCCGTCGCGCGGGCCGACCTCCACCATGCGGACGAATTTCGGCAACTGCATCGTCAGGCCTCCGCGATGTCGAGAACCAGCAGGTCGACGCCTTCCGACACCTGATCGCCCGCCGCGAAATTCACGGCGCTGACGGTGCCGGCGGCCGGGGCCTTGATGGTGTGCTCCATCTTCATGGCTTCCAGCAGCATCAGCGGCGCGCCGGCCTCGACGCTCTGGCCCGGCTCAACCAGCACGCGGACCACGGTGCCCGGCATCGGCGCGGTCAGACGGCCGGAGCCGCCCTCCTGCTCCGCCGCGCGGGCGCTGGGGTCGTCCAGCGTCAGGCGCGATACCGCGCCGTCGATCAACACGGTGATGTCCAGCCCCTGCTGGACCACGGTGGCGCGGGTGCGCATGCCGTCCAGCGTCGCGGTCAGCAGGCCATCCATCAGGCTGACCCCGGTGACCGGCATCGGCCTGCCGCCATCCACGGCGACCTCATAGCCGCCCTCCTGGCTATTGGCGGCCCGGAAATGCAGCGTCACCTCGCGCGCCGTATCGCCGTCCATCAGGCGCAGGTCGTAATGGTTCTCCTCGTTCAGCCGCCAGCCATTGGCGAGCAGCCAGGGCGAGTAACGGTCGGAACGGGCACGCAGGGCCGCCTGAGCCTCCTCCCGGCGCTTCAGCAGCACCGACAGGGATGCTGCGGCCAGCGCCTTGTCGGCCACCGGGGCCGGCGGCGGCAGCAGGTCGGCGCGGTGGCGCTCGATAAAGCCGGTGTCGATCTCCACCGCCTTGAAGGCCGGATGGCCGGCGATGGCGCCGAGGAAGCCGACATTGGTGGTGACGCCGACCACCTCATACTCGGCCAGCGCCACCCGCAGGCGGCGCAGCGCGCTGTCGCGGTCCTCGTCCCAGACGATCAGCTTGGCGATCATCGGGTCGTAATACATCGTCACCGAATCGCCCTCGCGGACACCGGTGTCGACGCGGACATGGTCGCTCTCGGTCGGCGGGCGCAGCCGGACCAGCTTGCCGATGGCCGGCAGGAAGTCGCGCTGCGGATCCTCGGCGTAGAGCCGCGCCTCGAAGGCATGGCCCCTACGGGTCAGCTGCTCCTGGCGCAGCGGCAGCTCCGCCCCGGCTGCCACACGAAGCTGCCACTCGACCAGATCGAGGCCGGTGATCTTCTCCGTCACCGGATGCTCCACCTGCAGGCGGGTGTTCATCTCGATGAAGTAGAAGCCGCCATCCTCATAGAGGAACTCGACGGTGCCGGCGCCGACATAGTTGACCGCCTTGGCGGCGGCGACCGCGGCCTCGCCCATGCGGCGGCGGAGATCGTCGGGCAGGTTGGGGGCCGGCGCCTCCTCGATCACCTTCTGGTGGCGGCGCTGGACCGAACAGTCGCGCTCGAACAGATAGACGCCGTTGCCGTGGGTGTCGCAGAAGACCTGGATTTCGACATGGCGCGGCCGGCCGAGATATTTCTCCAGCAGCAGGCTGTCGTCGCCGAAGGCCGCCTTGGCCTCGCGCTGGGCGCCCGCCACCGCATCGGCCAGTTCGGACGCCGCGCGCACCACGCGCATGCCCTTGCCGCCGCCGCCGGCCGACGCCTTGACCAGCACCGGGTAGCCGATGCGCTCGGCCTCCGCCGACAGGGTGGCGAAGTCCTGGTCGGTGCCGTGGTAGCCCGGCACCAGCGGCACGTCGGCATTCGCCATCAGCCGCTTGGATTCCGCCTTGGAGCCCATGACGCGGATCGCCTCGATCGGCGGGCCGATGAAGACGACACCGGCCTCCGCACAAGCCGCGGCGAAGCCGGCATTCTCCGACAGGAAGCCATAGCCGGGATGGATGGCCTGGGCACCCGTGCGCTTCGCCACGTCGAGGATGATTTCGCCGCGCAGATAGCTTTCGCCGACCGGGGCCGGGCCGATGCAGACGGCCTCGTCGGCCATCTGGACATGCATCGCCTTGGCGTCGGCCTCCGAATGGACGGCGACGGTCTTGATGCCCAGACGGCGGGCGGTGCGGATGACCCGGCAGGCGATTTCGCCGCGGTTGGCGATCAGGATCTTGTCGAACATGTGGATCAGCTCCGCCAGGACGGGGTGCGTTTGTCGAGGAAGGCGCCGACGCCCTCCTTGCCTTCGGCGCTGGCGCGCTGGCGGGCGATGCGCTCCGCCGTGTCGCGCACCACGTCGTCGGTCAGCGGCCGGCGAGCGACGGCGCGGATCAGCTCCTTGGCGGCGGTGACCGCCGTGGGGGCGCTGTCCATCAAGTTCTTGACCGTCTTCGCCACCGCCTCCTCCAGCCCGTCGGCATTGGTCAGCTCATGCAGCAGGCCGATGCGGTGGGCCTCCGCCGCGCTGAACCGTTCGCCGGTCAGGAAATAGCGGCGGCAGGCGCGCTCGCCGATGGCGGCGATGACATAGGGGCTGATGGCGGCGGGGATGATGCCCAGCCGCACCTCCGACAGGGCGAAGGTCGCGGTCTCGACGCCGATGGCGATGTCACAGGCCGAAACCAGTCCAACGCCGCCGCCGAAGGCCGGACCCTGCACCACGGCGACCGTCGGCTTCGGGCATTCGTCCAGCGTGCGCAGCATGGTGGCGAGCCCCATGGCATCGGCCAGATTCTCCGCATGGGAGTAGCCGGCCATCTTCTTCATCCAGGACAAATCCGCCCCGGCCGAGAAGCTCTTGCCCACCCCGCGCAGCAGGACGACGCGCACCGCCGGATCCTCGCCCACCTGTCGGAAGGCGGATGTCAGGTCGGCGATGACCTGCTCGTTGAAGGCGTTGTGCACGTCGCCGCGGTTCATGGTGACGGTGGCGACGCCGGTGTCGGCAACCTCGATCAGAATGTCGCTCATGGCCGCCCCCATCACATCCGGAAGACGCCGAAGGGCGTCTTCGGCACCGGCGCGTTCAGCGAGGCCGACAGGCCGAGGCCCAGCACCATGCGGGTGTCGGCCGGGTCGATGATGCCGTCGTCCCACAGCCGGGCGCTGGCGTAATAGGCGTGGCTCTCGCGCTCGAACTGGGCGCGGATCGGCGCCTTCAGCGCCTCCTCGTCCTCGGCCGACCACGGCTTGCCCTGGGCTTCCATGGCGTCGCGCTTGACCTGGGCCAGCACGCCGGCCGCCTGCTCGCCGCCCATGACCGAGATGCGGGCGTTCGGCCACATCCACATGAAGCGCGGGCTGTAGGCGCGGCCACACATGCCGTAATTGCCGGCGCCATAGCTGCCGCCGATGATGACGGTGAATTTCGGCACCTTGGCGCAGGCGACCGCGGTGACCAGCTTGGCGCCGTCCTTGGCGATGCCGCCGGCCTCGTATTTG
Organism: Azospirillum oryzae; assembly: GCF_008364795.1. Classification (GTDB taxonomy): domain Bacteria; phylum Pseudomonadota; class Alphaproteobacteria; order Azospirillales; family Azospirillaceae; genus Azospirillum; species Azospirillum oryzae. Next base: position 232,103 of record NZ_VTTM01000007.1, read on the forward strand.
CGGCCCACCATGAAGCCGGTGATGTTCTGCAGGAACACCAGCGGGATGCGGCGCTGGCAGCACAGCTCGACGAAATGGGCGCCCTTCAGGGCGGATTCGCTGAACAGGATGCCGTTGTTGGCGATGATGCCGACGGGATAGCCGAAGATATGGGCGAAGCCCGTTACCAGCGTCGTGCCGTAGAGCGGCTTGAACTCGTCGAAGCGGGAACCGTCGACCACCCGCGCGATCACCTCGCGCACGTCGAAGGGCTTGCGGGCGTCGCTGGGGATGACGCCGTACAGCTCGCGCGGGTCGAAGGCCGGTTCCTCCGGCTCGCGGAGATCGAGGTCGATGTGCTTGGCGCGATTCAGGTTCGACACCACGCGGCGCGCCATCGCCAGCGCATGGGCGTCGTTCATCGCGTAATGGTCGGTGACGCCGGAGGTGCGGGAATGCACATCGGCGCCGCCCAGATCCTCGGCCGACACCACCTCGCCGGTCGCCGCCTTCACCAGCGGCGGGCCGCCCAGGAAGATGGTGCCCTGGTTGCGGACGATGATCGCCTCGTCCGACATCGCCGGGACATAGGCGCCGCCGGCGGTGCAGCTTCCCATCACCACGGCGATCTGCGGAATGCCCTCGGCCGACATGTTGGCCTGGTTGTAGAAGATGCGGCCGAAATGGTCGCGGTCGGGGAAGACCTCGTCCTGGTTCGGCAGGTTGGCGCCGCCGCTGTCGACCAGATAGATGCAGGGCAGGTTGTTCTGCTGCGCGATCTCCTGCGCCCGCAGGTGCTTCTTGACCGTCAACGGGTAATAGGTACCGCCCTTCACCGTCGCGTCGTTGGCGACGATCATGCATTCCTGCCCGGCGACGCTGCCGATGCCGGCGATGATGCCGGCGGACGGGATGTCCTCGGCATAGACCCCGTCGGCGGCAAGCTGCGACAGCTCCAGAAACGGCGAGCCAACGTCGAGCAGCTGGCGGATGCGCTCGCGCGGCAGCAGCTTGCCGCGGGCGAGGTGCTTGTCGCGGGCCTTGGCGCCGCCGCCCTGCTGGATGGCGGCGACCTTCCGGCGCAGATCGTCGACCAGGGCCTGCATGGCGTCGGCGTTGGCCTGGAACTCGGCGGAGCGCGCGTTCAGGGCGCTCTTCAGGACGGTCATGCCGTCTTCCTCCCGGTTTGGCGGTCTTGATTGCTGAATGGGTTACTGAACGAGCGCGCGGCTAATGACCAGCCGCTGGATGTCGCTGGTGCCCTCGTAGATCTGGCAGACCCGGACGTCGCGATAGATGCGCTCGACCGGGAAATCATTCAGATAGCCATAGCCGCCATGGATCTGGATGGCGTCGGAACAGACCTTCTCCGCCATCTCGGAGGCGAACAGCTTGGCCATCGCCGCTTCCTTCATGCAGGGCACCCCGGCATCGCGCAAGGATGCCGCATGCAGCACCATCTGGCGCGCCGCCTCCACGCGCGTCGCCATGTCGGCGAGGCGGAAGGCGATGGCCTGATGCTGGATGATCGGCACGCCCATGCTCTGGCGCTCCTGGGCGTAGCGGATAGCGTGGTCCAGCGCCGCGCGCGCCATGCCGACCGACTGCGAGGCGATGCCGATGCGCCCGCCCTCAAGGTTCGCCAGCGCCACCCTGTAGCCGGCGCCTTCGGCCCCGAGCATCAGCTCGGCCGGAACCCGGCACTCCTCGAACACGATCTGGCAGGTGTCGGAGCAGTGCTGTCCCAGCTTCTCCTCCGTCCGCGCCACCTGATAGCCCGGCGTGTCCGTCGGCACGATGAAGGCGCTGAGCCCCTTCTTCCCCGCCGCCGGGTCGGTCACCGCAAAGACGATGGCGACATCGGCCTGCGAGCCGGAGGTAATGAACTGCTTGGTGCCGTTCAATACCCAGTGATCGCCGTCGCGCCGGGCGCGGGTCTTGATGGCGGAGGCATCGGACCCGGCCTGCGGTTCGGTCAGGCAGAAGGCGCCCAGCATCTCGCCGCGCGCCATCGGCTTCAGGAAGCGGTCCTTCTGGGCGTCGCTGCCGAACTTCAGGATCGGCATGCAGCCGACCGAATTGTGCACGCTCATGATGGTGGAGACCGCACCGTCACCGGCGGCGATCTCCTCGATGGCGAGCGCGTAGGCGACATGGTCGGTGGCGGCGCCGCCGAACTCCTCCGGCACCAGCATGCCCATCAGGCCGAGTTCGCCCATCTCGGCGAGTTCCGCCTTGGGGAAGGCGCCGCTGCGGTCGCGCTCGGCGGCGGTCGGCGCGAGCCGGTCCTGCGCGAAGGCGCGGGCCATGTCGCGGACCATGGTCTGTTCTTCGGTCAGGTGCATCGGGCGTTTCCTCGGGCGATGGTTTTTGTTGGTGGCGTGCTGTGCCCCCTCCCCATCCCTCCCCCTCTTCGAGGGAGAGGGGGCAGGATGCTTGGCGGCGACACATAATGCGAAGCGGCGGCAGTCCCCTCTCCCGCGAAGCGGGGGAGGGTTAGGGAGGGGGCAAGCGCCCCCCCTTACACCCGCTCCACCGCAATCGCCGTAGCCTCACCGCCGCCGATGCACAGCGACGCCACGCCGCGCTTCAGGTCGTACTTCTCCAGCGCCGCCAGCAGCGTCACGAGGATCCGCGCGCCCGAAGCCCCGATCGGATGACCGAGCGCGCAGGCGCCGCCATGGACGTTCACCTTGTCGTGCGGCAGGTCGAGATCGCGCATCGCCGCCATGGTCACCACGGCGAACGCCTCGTTGATCTCGAACAAATCCACATCGCGGGCCGACCAGCCCACCTTCTCGAACAGCTTCTGCATCGCGCCCACCGGAGCCGTCGTGAACAGCGCCGGCTGCTGGGCGTGGTTGGAATGGCCCTTGATCTCGGCGATCACGCGCAGGCCGCGCTTCTCCGCCTCGCTGCGGGTGGTGACGATCAGTGCCGCGCCGCCGTCGGAGATCGAAGAGGCATTGGCCGCCGTCACCGTGCCGTCCTTGGCGAAGGCCGGCTTCAACGTCGGGATCTTCTTCGGATCGCCCTTGCCGGGCTGCTCGTCGGTGTCGACCAGCGTGTCGCCCTTGCGGCCCTTGACCAGAACCGGCGCGATCTCTGCCTTGAACGAGCCGTCCTCCACCGCCTTGCGGGCACGGTTCAGGCTTTCGATGGCATAGTTGTCCTGTGCCTCGCGGGTGAAGTTGTAGCTGCTGGCGCATTCCTCGGCGAAGGTGCCCATCAGGCGGCCCTTCTCGTAGGCATCCTCCAGACCGTCGAAGAACATGTGGTCCAGCACCTTGCCGTGGCCCATGCGATAGCCGGCGCGGGCGCGGTCCAGCAGGTAGGGGGCGTTCGACATGCTCTCCATGCCGCCTGCCACCACCACCTTGGCCGAACCGGCCTTGATGACGTCATGGGCGAACATCACCGCCCGCATGCCCGAGCCGCAGACCTTGGAGATGGTGGTGCAGCCCACCCCCTTCGGCAGCCCGGCACCCAGCGCCGCCTGACGCGCCGGGGCCTGGCCCAGACCGGCCGACAGCACGTTGCCCATGAACACCTCGTCCACCGCATCCGCGGCGAGGCCCGAGCGTTCCAGCGCCGCCTGGATGGCGACGGCGCCCAGCTGCGGGCTGGTCAGGCCCATGAGGTCGCCCTGGAAGCCACCCATCGGCGTGCGGACGGCGGCGGCGATGACGATGCTGTCGGTCATGGTGGTCGGTCCCTTTCCCTCGATGCCTTGTTGCCGAACCGCTTTACGCGGTCTCTTTGAACAGTTCGCGCCCGATCAGCATGCGGCGGATCTCGCTGGTGCCGGCGCCGATCTCGTAGAGCTTGGCGTCGCGCAGCAGGCGGCCGGTCGGGTACTCATTGATGTAGCCGTTGCCCCCCAGCGTTTGAATGGCCTCCAGCGCCATCCAGGTCGCCTTTTCGGCGGAGAACAGGATGGCGGCGGCGGCGTCCTTGCGGGTGGTCTCGCCGCGGTCACAGGCCTTGCAGACGGCGTACACATAGGCCTTGGCGGCGTTCATGATGGTGTACATGTCGGCCAGCTTGCCCTGCATCAGCTGGAACTCGCCGATGGACTGGCCGAACTGCTTGCGGTCGTGGACATAGGGAATCACCACGTCCATGCAGGCCTGCATGATGCCGAGCGGGCCGCCGGACAGCACCGCGCGCTCGTAATCGAGGCCCGACATCAGCACGTTCACGCCGCGGCCGACGCCGCCCAGGATGTTCTCCTCCGGCACTTCGCAGTCCTCGAACACCAGCTCGCCGGTGTTGGAGCCGCGCATGCCCAGCTTGTCCAGCTTCTGCGCCACCGAGAAGCCCTTGAAGCCCTTCTCCACCAGGAAGGCGGTGATGCCGCGCGGACCGGCGTTGATGTCGGTCTTGGCGTAGATCACCAGCGTGTCGGCGTCGGGGCCGTTGGTGATCCACATCTTGGTGCCGTTCAGGACGTAGCGGTCGCCCTTCTTCTCGGCCCGCAGCTTCATCGACACCACGTCCGACCCGGCGTTCGGCTCCGACATCGCCAGCGCGCCGATATGCTCGCCGGAGATCAGCTTGGGCAGATAGCGGCGCTTCTGATCCTCGGTGCCGTTCTTGCGGATCTGGTTGACGCAGAGGTTGGAGTGCGCGCCGTAGCTCAAGCCCACCGAGGCCGAGGCGCGCGACACCTCCTCCATCGCCACGACATGCTCCAGATAGCCCATGCCGGCGCCGCCATACTCCTCCTCGACCGTCACGCCGAGGATGCCGAGGTCGCCCATCTTGCGCCACAGCTCGTTTGGGAACTCGTTGGTGTGGTCGATCTCGGCGGCGCGGGGGGCGATCTCGTTGGCGGCGAAGCTCCGCACCGAATCGCGCAGCATGTCGGCCGACTCGCCGAGGTCGAAATTCAGGCTGGGGTACTGGTTGGACAGCATGGACGTATCGCTCCCCTGGGAAATCATCCGTTCTTTGACCATACGTTACCGTATGGCGAGGCCGGTGGCAAGGGGGAAGCTGAGACGGCCGAAAACCCATTGAGCTTCAGGGGATTGGCCCCGCCGCACATCTGCCGCACGTTTCCGCATCGTGGAAGAAACCGGGGGTGCGCCGATTTTCCCCAATCTTTTCAAGGCTGCCATGCATGTTGAATACTGTATTCCAGCCTGGGGAAGGCCGTTATAAGAGAAGCCAGGGCGTTATGTCCGGCCAGCACCATCGATTTGGGGGACCAACCAATGATTCGCGTGCCTCGCCCGAACCTGGACGGCTTCACCATGGCCCTGGTGGCGACCGTCGGTCTGGCGACCGTTCTTCCGGTGCATGGGCAGTTCGCCCAGGGCGTGCATTGGCTGGCGGAGGCGGCCATCGCGCTGCTGTTCTTCCTGCACGGCGCCCGGCTGCCGCGGGAAGAGGTGGTGGCGGGCATGGCGCATTGGCGCCTGCATCTGCTGATCTTCAGCCTGACCTTCGTCGCCTTCCCGCTGATCGGCTGGGCCGTGGTGGAAACGCTGCCGCACAGCCTGCTGCCGCCGGCCCTGGCGATCGGGGTGCAGTTCCTCTGCCTGCTGCCCTCCACCGTCCAGTCCTCCATCGCCTTCACCTCGATGGCGCGGGGCAACGTGGCGGCTGCGGTGTGCAGTTCCACCCTGTCCAACATCTCCGGCATCCTGATGACGCCGCTGCTGGTGGCGCTGTTCCTGAAGGTGCAGGGGGCGGCGCTGTCGCTCGACACGCTGCAGACCATCGCGGCGCAGCTTCTGCTGCCCTTCGTCGCCGGGCAACTGCTGCGGCGCTGGGTCGGTGCCTGGGCGGCGCGGCACAAGACGATGCTGCGGTTTACCGACCGTAGCTCGATCCTGCTGGTCGTCTATCTCGCTTTCAGCGAGGCGGTGGTGAACGGCCTGTGGCATCAGGTGCCGCCGTCGGCGCTGGGCATGGTGGTGCTGATCGACTGCGCCATCTTGGGCGTCTTCCTGATCGGCACGACGCTGCTCAGCCGCCGCCTGGGCTTCTCCCGCGCCGACGAGGCGGTGATCGTCTTCTGCGGCTCCAAGAAATCGCTGGTCAGCGGCGTGCCGATGGCCGGCGTCCTGTTCGCCCCGGCCACCGCCGGTCTGGTTCTGCTGCCGGTGATGGTGTTCCACCAGATCCAGCTGATGGTCGGCGCCGTCCTGGCCCGCCGCTACGCCGACGAGAGCGCGGCCAAGGACGAGGCGAGGGACGCCCTGCCGGCGACGTCGTGATCGCCCCTTCCCCCTACTCCTCCGCGAACTCTCCGGTCGCGGCCATGATGGCGGTGCGGAGCTGGTCGGCCTTGGCGGGGCCGGCGACCAATTCCAGCAGGCGCAGGGCGTAGAACAGGTTGATCTCCGCCGTTTCCGCATCGTCCGGGTCGCCGGCCGCCTTGGGATACTGCGCCAGCAGGGCGTGCGCCCGCGCCATCAGTCCTTTTTCCATCGACGTCATCGCGGTCTTCAGCGGCTCGTGCAGGCCGAGCGCGTCGGCCAGCCCCTCGCAGCGCCGCAGCGCGCGGGCGTGGTCCTCGGCCGCCGCCTGGGCGTCCTCGTCCACCGCGGCAGGGCGGCCATTCCCGGCCGGGGCCGCGACGGCGGTCAGGATGCCGCCGGACGCGGTGTCGAGCACGGTGCCGGTCACCATGGTCCGCACCGCCGTCTTCACCGCCTCCAGCCGTTCGCGATAGACCGGCTCGGCCAGGAAATCCATGACGGCGGAAGTGGTGTTGACGCTGGCGACCAGCCGTTCGGCGATGGCGATGGCCTCCTCCGGCGCGATGGCGGCGGCGGCCACGCCCGGTCCGGCGCTGTAGCCGTTGCCGTCCAGCCGGGCCGAGCGTTCCTCCAGATTGGTGACCACCAGCCCGCTCAGCTGGGCGAAGATCACCGGCTGCTCGCACCGCGCCTTGCCGAAATCCAGATCGTTCAGCACCGTCAGCAGGTCGGCCGGGTTCGCCATGCGTGAGGCGGCGACCAGCAGCAGGTAATAGACCAGCCCGGTGGATTGCCGCGCCACCGCCTGGACCGCCTGCTCGATGACGCCGACATGCTCGTCCTCGAAGGCCGGCAGCGGCTTCGGCACCAGCGCGTCCTTCAGCGATTCCACCGTCAGCCCGATCTCCAGGAAGGCGGCGACGTCCAGCACCTGCCGCTGCAGATCCTCGTCGCCATGCAGCACGCGCCACAGCGCATGCCGGGCGCCGTCCTGCTCCACCGCCCCCCGAATGGCCTGGGCGGCCATCGGCCACAGCCGGCGCCCGATGTTGCGCAGCGCGTTGAGATTGCCGGGCGCCGTCTCCTGCACCTGCCGGTCGAGCTGGTCGATCAGGGCGGTGTCGCCGCACTCCGTCACCAGCTTCCACACCGGGTCGATCACCCGCCGCTCGATGCGGCCCAGCGGCACGTCGACGCCGCTGAAGCTTTCCAGCACATCCTCGAACGGCATGCACAGAACGCGTTTCAGCGTCGGGCGGCGGTTGGGGCGCACCTGGACCAGCCGCGGACGGATGGCGGCGAAGGTCTGGCGCACGTCGGGATGGTCGCGCACCCGCTCCAGCAGGCGGACCACCTCGATGAACTTGTCCTCGGGAATGTCGAACAGCCGGGTCTCCAGCCCCGGCAAACGGTCCACCTGCCCCTTTTTCTCCGCCCCGCCGGTCATGGCACGCGCGCTTTCACCGCCTCGATCCGGCGGATGGCGTCGATGTCCATCTGGCCGGTGCGCCAGTCCTCCAGCATGCGGACGGAGCGGCGGTGAGCCAGCTTGACCTGCTTGGCATCCTCGACGAAATCGCGGCTCGACTCCTTGCGTGGCAGCAGCGGCAGGATGCGGAACAGGTCGTTGACGGTCGCCGCCTGCTGGTGGTGGTCCTCGGCCTGCGCCACCTCCCACGCCCCGGTGATGTGGCTCCAGCCGTCGAGCAGCCACGCCATGCGGCCGGCCTGGGCGCGCACGCGGACGATCTCGCTGTCCCAATCGCGCATCAACGGCCCGATGGCCTCCACCCGCCGGTGGAAGTCGCCCAGAACCTTGTCGCCGATGGCGATGGTGTGCTGCGCCACCTCGGCGCAGAACTGCGCCACCGGGGCGGCGTCGCTCGGCACGTCGTTCGCCCAGCCGGTCATGCTGTCGCGGAAGGCCTTCAGGTCGTTCAGCCCGCGCGTCAGCCGCCCCGGCCTGGGCGAGCGCGCCAGCCCCACCGGTGCGGTGACCGCGGCGATGTCGGCCAGCCGGGAATAGAGCAGCGTGGCATCCATCTTCAGGCTTTCCGCCGCGCGGGTCATCAGCTGCCGGGTCAGCCGCTGGCCCTCGTCGGTGTCGATGCCGGCTTTCAGCATCTCCGGCGATTCAAGACCCACCGCCTTCAGGATCGCCAGGATCAGCAGGTAGTGGGTCAGCGTGCTCTGCTCCTCGTCCTCCTCCAGGGCGCGGCGGGCGGCCTGCGCCGCCTGCGGCCCGGCAAGCCCGCGCCGCGCCGCCTTCAGCGTCGCCCGGCGGATTTCATGCGGGGAGCAGGCATCCTCCTTCACGATCAGGTCGTGCAGATAGCGGTCGTGCATGGTCATCGACACCATGTCCGGCACCGCCTTCCAGGCGACGACATAGATGCCCATGCCCTGCGACAGGCTGGGGATCAGCACCTCGAGCTTCGACCGCTCGCCGCGGCGCACGCGGGTCTGGGACAGCAGCGGCGTGGTGAAGGCCACCGCGGCCCCCCGCTCCTCGAAGGTCGACGGCGCGTATTCGATCGCACCTTTCAACATGATTGCCGTTCCGGATTCGCCTGGTCGTTCTCTTGCGCCGGCGACGTCCCAGCCCTCCAGGCCCGTCGCAAACGCCACGCCCTCATCATTACATGGTCGTAAGAAAAGCGGCGGCGACCAATTTGTGCTGAATTGTAGCGCAGTGCGACGGCCTGTCGCACTCGGCAACAGTTCGCGCAAGGAGACCGAGCCTGTCCATAGGAGTTTTTCCTTGGGCTACCTCCGCGACAGCTTGGCCGTCTCAGCAATGCGGCGGGAATTACCCGCGCAACTTTATAAAGCCGATGGGAAATCTCCATACCGCCCAAGCCGCCATCGGCACCGCGCGACGCCCCTTGCGCTTTGCGCGGCGACGCGACAGTTTGGGCGAAGATGACACCGCGAACATGGGAGAAGCAGAGGGTGAGCAACATCGGCATCGTGCTCGGACGGTTCCACCGCAAAGAGGTGGAAGAGATGCTGGACGAGGCGCGCACCGTCGCCGCCCGCCGCGGCCTCGGCATCGTCGCGGAGGTCTGGGTTCCCGGCTCGATGGAGAAGCCGCTGGCGATCAAGCGCCTCTTGATGCGCGACGACGTCGCCGGCGCCGTGGCGCTGGGCATCATCGAGCGGGGCGAGACCGAGCACGGCAACGTCATGGGCCATGCCGTCATCTCCAGCCTGATCGACCTGCAGCTTCAGTTCATGAAGCCGGTCGGCGTCGGCATCCTCGGGCCGGGGATCAACCCGTCGCAGATTCCGCCGCGCATCCGCCCCTACGCCGCCGCCGCGGTGGACGCCTGCGCCGACCTGATCGAACAGGGCTGAGGCACTCACGCCCCGCCGGAGGGACGGACGGCGGCGAAACCGTCACGTCCCCCCGAGCAGCTCACCCAGCGCGTGGCTCAACTGGCGCGGCGTCACCGGCTTGTGGATGATGCCCAGCCCATGGGCGGCGGCGTCGCGTTCGCAGTCGGGGCCGGTCTCGCCGGTCAGGATCAGGCCGGGGATCGGGCCGGGGGAAGGGGGCTTGCCGGGGGCGTCGTACAGCGCGCGGATGTGGGCGACCGCGTCGGTCCCATACTGCCCTTCGCGCAGTCGATAGTCGGCGACGATCAGGTCGGGGCGCCGGCCCTTGCGGCTCAGCCCCTCCACCGCCTTCTGCTCGGAGCCGGCGACCAGCACCTCGTACCCCCATTCGCGGAAGATCGTCTCCAGCCCCAGCAGCACGATGGCGTCGTCGTCGACCACCACGGCGAAGCGGCCCCGACCGGCCGTCGCCGCCTCCGCCGCGGTCGCCGGCGCCTCGACGGTGCGGCCGAGCGGTAGGGCGATGACGAAGCTGGTCCACTGCCCCGGCTTGGACTGGACGTCCACCGGATGGTTCAGCAGCTGCGACAGCCGCCGCACGATGGCCAGCCCCAGACCCAGGCCGCGGTTGCGGTCGCGCTCCGGGTTGCCGACCTGGTGGAACTCCTCCCAGATGCGCTCCAGATGGTCGGGCGGGATGCCGATGCCGGTGTCGCGCACTTCGATCAGCAGCCGCCCGCCGGCCCGGCGGCATTCGATGTCGATCCGCCCGCTCTCGGTATAGCGCAGGGCGTTCTCCACCAGATTGCGCACCATGCGGGTCAGCAGCGTGCGGTCGGTGCGGGCGGCGGCGTTGCAGGAGGAGACGTGCAGTTCCAGCCCCTTCGCCGCCGCCACCGGCCGATACGACGCGGCGATGTGGTCGAACAGCGGCGCGACCGGCACATTCTCGATGTTCGGCTGGACCACGCCGGCATCCAGCCGCGACATGTCGAGCAGGCTGTCCAGCAGTTCCTTCAGCGCATCCAGCCCGCGTCCCAGATGCATCAGCGCGTTGGCGCCCTGGCTGCCCTGGACATGCGGCTTCAACACGTCGACGAACAGCAGCAGCGCCTGCAGCGGCTGGCGCAGGTCGTGGCTGGCGGCGGCCAGGAACTTGCCCTTGGCGAGATCGGCCGCCTCCGCCGTCTCCTTCGCCTGCAACAGCGCCTGCTGCGCCTGCCGGCGGACCGTGATGTCGCGGAAATAGACCGACAGCCCGTCGGCGTTGGGATAGATGCTGACCTCCACCCAATAGCCCAGCACGGGGGACACCACTTCCACGGTCATCTCCCGCCCTTCGCGCACCGCCTGTTTCTGCGCCTCCAGCGACTCGCTTCCCAACGCCTTGGGGAAGACTTCCCACAGGCGGCGGCCCAGCATCGTGTCGCGCGACCGGCCCCAGAGCTGTTCGGCCTTGCGATTGATGTAGGTGAAGCGCCAGTCGTGGTCGACCGCATAGAAGGCATCGCTGATGCTCTCCAGGATCGTCACCGCCCGCTCGTGCGAGGCGCGGGCCTCCTCCTCCGCCCGCTTGCGCATGGTGATGTCGCGGAAGAAGCAGCCCACCCCTTCCGCCGTCGGCAGGAAGCGGATTTCCAGCCACAGAGTGGTGCCTTCGCCGTCGAAGCGCTTTTCGATGCTGGTCGGCTGGCGCTCCGTCATCGTCTTGCGGCACAGTGCTTCCAAGTCGGAGCCCGCGAGCTGGGGCCACACCTCCCACAGGCGGCGGCCGCGCATCACCGACAGCGACTGGTGGTCGAGCTGTTCGGCGCGGCGGTTCTGGTAGATCACGCGATAGTCGCAGTCCAGCGCCACCAGCGCCTCGTCGATGCTGTCCAGGATGTCGGTGGCGCGCCGGCGCGCATCGGCGATGGCCTCCTCCATCCGCCGTTCGTCGGAGCGGTCATGCAGGATCCACAGGAAGCCGTCCTCGTCGCCCTGGAGCGGCAGGATGGTCAGCGCCCCCCAGACGGCGGAGCCGTCGCGATGGCGGAAGGTGCGCTCCTCCTGGATGCGGCCCTCGGCCAGCGCCCGCACCCGCAGCGCGTCCGCCACGCCCGCAGAGACCTCCTTCGGCGCAAACAGGATGTCGACCGGCTGCCCCCGCGCCTCGTCCTCCGTCCAGCCCAGGATGCGGACGGCGCCGGGATTCCAGCTGGTCACCCGGCCGGACGGCGACAAAGTCAGGATGGCGTGGCCGGTGGCGCTATCGAGGATGGCACGCAGCCGTCTTTCGCTGTCGGCATGGGCGGCGCGGCTGCGTTCCAGCGCATTGAACGCGGTGCGCAGATCCTCGTTCAGCGCGGTGACCGTCAGCAGGTCGTCACAGCCGGTGCAGGCGGTGGACAGCGCCGTCTGCAGCCGTGCATTCTCGCGCTCCAGCTCCTTCAGCCGCGCCAGCAGTTTCGCGTCGGGTCCGGAGGCCGGCCCGGAGGCCAATCCGGCGTCGGGTTGGGCATCCCGGCCCCGCCCGCCTTCCATTCGTTTGCCGGCGGACTCGTTCGGGACAGACTGCTGCTTGGTCATAGCCGCCCAAGAAAAACGAAAGTCTCAGTTGGCGAGAGTGCGCATTGCCTAAAGCCTCTGTAAACCTTCCAAAAGCAATATTCCGCATGATGTTCAGCGTGCGAAATTTAATTGATGCAGTTACCGCATATCGGTAATCGCCTTCACCATCGCCCGCACACCCGCATCGCGTACTTTGTCACGCCGCAATACCAACCCTAACTTGCGGATCAATGGCGGCATCAGTGGCTGAACTGCGAAGCGGTCGCAATCCTGTGCACTCCCAACGGTGACCGACGGCAGGATCGACCGGCCCAGCCCGGCGGCGACGAGGTTCTTGATCGCCTCCACATTGCCCAGTTCCATCGCCGGGCGCGGCTGGATGCCGCCGGCCATGAACCAGCCGTCGATCACCGCGCGCATGGTCCCGCCGCGCTCGTACAGGATCAGCGTCTGATCGGCCAGCGCCGCCGGGGCGACTCCCGGCGCCGGAGACCGGGCGGCGTCGCAAGGGTCGCCACCGGGGCCGACACAGACCAGCTCTTCGGCACAGACCGGTTCGATGGACAGGCCGGGACGGCCGGCCGGCAGCGTGACCAGCGCCAGATCGAGCGATCCGCCCTCCACCGCGTCCAGGATGTCGGGCGTATTTCCGGTGACGACGATGATCTCCAGCCCCGGATGGGCGCTGCGCAACGCCGTCAGGATCGGCGGCAGCCGATAGATGCAGGCGGTGGCACCGGTGCCGATGCGCACGCGCCCGACCTGCCCGGCGCGGTGGCGGCCCATGGCGACCGCCGCCGCCTCCATCTCCTCGCGCAGCCGGCGGATGTAGGGCAGCAGGTCGCGCCCGGCCGCGGTCGGCAAGGCCCGCTTGCCCACCCGCTCCACCAGCCGCACGCCGAAGCGCTCCTCCAGATTGCGGATCTGCATGCTGACCGCCGGCTGGGTCAGGCCAAGGCGGCCGGCCGCTTCGGTGAAGCCGCCATGCTCGACGACGGTGGCGAAGGTGATGAGCTGGTCGAGGTTCAGGCCGCGCATACCCACAGTCTTCCTTATGATTCCGATCAAATCAATAAATTTGCCTTTTTATCCGCCCTCCGCGACGGTGTGGTCATGACGACCGCCGCCATCCCCACCGCCGCCCCCAGCCCCGCTCCTCGACCGATCTGGCTCGTGCTGCTGTGTGCCAGCCGCTTCGCCACCTCGCTGTCCTTCATGGTCTATGCCGGCGCGCTCGGGCCGGCGATGCAGGCCTGGGGCATGTCGGCGGGGGAGGCCGGGTCGATCCAGACCGCCTTCAACGTCGGCTATGCCCTGTCGCTGGTCGGGTCCTCCTGGTTCGCCGACAGTCTGGGCGCCAAGCGCGTCTTCCTGTGGGCGAGTTGGGCGACGGCGCTGACCGGCATCGCCTTCGCCTTCTTCGCCCGTTCCGCGGAAAGCGGGCTGCTGCTGTTCGCGCTGGTGGGGCTGACCCAGGGCGGCACCTACGCCCCGTCCATCATGCTGGTGGCGCAGGGCGTGCCCGCGGCACGGCGCGGCGCGGCGGTGGGCTGGCTGCTGGCGGCGGGGTCGCTCGGCTATTTCGGCTCCATCGCGCTCGCCGCCGGCCTGTCGGAGCGGTTCGGCTACGAAACCGCCTTCATCGCCTGCGGGCTGGGGCCGCTGCTGGCGGCGCTGCTCGGCACGCCGGGACTGCGCGGCCGGGCCAATCTGGTGGCCGGCGGCGGAGCGCGGCGGCTGCGCGGCGCCTTCCGCTTCCTGGCCGACCGCCGCTCCCTCCTGCTGACCGTGGGCTACACCACCCATTGCTGGGAGCTGCTGGGCATGTGGGCCTGGCTGCCGGCCTTCCTCACCGCCAGCCTCGCCGGTTCCGGTGGAGCGGGCGTGCGCGGGCTGTGGATCGCCGGGGCCATCCACATCTCGGGCTTCCTGTCCTCGCTGCTGATGGGGCGCGCATCCGACCGGCTGGGCCGCCGGGCGGTGCTGGTGGCGATGGGGGTGCTGGGCGCGGCCTGCTCCTTCACCATCGGCTGGATGGACGGGATGCCGCTGGCGCTGGTGCTGGCGGTGGCGGCGCTCTACGGCTTTTCCGCGCTGGGCGATTCGCCGGTGCTGTCCACGGCGATGACGGAATCGGTCGAGCCGGGCAGCCTGGGGGCGGCGCTCGCCGTGCGCTCCATCCTCGGCTTCGGCGCCGGCGGTGCCGCACCGCTGGCGGTCGGTCTGGTCCTGGACCATGCCGGCGGCACCGGCGGTTCCGGCTGGGGCTGGGGGTTCGCGCTTCTCGGCGTCGGCGGCGGGTTGGCGACCGTCTGCGCCTTTCTTCTTCCCGCCGACCGTCCTGACCGGAGTTGATTTTCATGTCTTCGCTCATCGGCCCTGCCATCACGGTGCGGGCGTCTGCCGACGCCGACATTCCCGCCATCACCGCCCTCTACGCCCACCATGTGCTGCACGGCACCGCCTCCTTCGAAGAGGTCCCGCCGGACGAGGCGGAAATGGCCCGCCGCCGCGCCGACATCCTGGCCCGCGGCCTGCCCTATCTGGTGGCGGAGTGCGAGGGGCGGCTGGCCGGCTACGCCTATGCCGGGCCGTACCGCACGCGCAGCGCCTACCGCTTCACGCTGGAGAATTCGGTCTATGTCGCCGACGGCATGGGCCGGCGCGGCATCGGCCGGGCGCTGATGATCCCGCTGCTGGAGATGTGCGAGGCGGCGGGCTACCGCCGGATGATCGCGGCGATCGGCGACAGCGCCAACCACGGCTCGATCGGCCTGCACGGCGCCTGCGGCTTCCGGCATGTCGGCATCCTGCCGTCGGTGGGCTTCAAGTTCGGCCGCTGGCTCGACGGCGTGCTGATGGAACGCCCGCTGGGCGAGGGAAGCGACAGCCTGCCGACCGGCTGATCCGCTCAGTCCGCGCCCAGCAGCTCGTCCCGGCGCGGGCTTGGCGCCTGTGCCATCGGCACCGTCCGCGGCAGTTCCACTGTGGGCAGCCGCCACTCCACCGGCGGCGCCGATCCCGGCGTCGGCCGATGCCGGTCCAGTACGGCCAGCACCGTCAGCAGCGCGAGCGCCAGCGCCGCCACCAGCAGCCGGCGGTCCACCCCGGCCAGGAAACCGCCTCGGTCGTCGGGACCGGTGTTGCCGCGATCCGGCAGGGCCATGCTCCGTCCTCCCCTTCCGTCGGCCTCTTCGTACCGGACCAGCTTGGCCGATGCGGCAGAACGACGCAATGCGGCTGTGCGGCCGGGATTTGCCGAACTTTCCACCCCTCCCCGCCGGTCTGTCACCAGCCTTGCGGAAATCGCCGCGGCGGCGTTTGAAAACGCCAATCGGTCAGTCATGCTGACCTTATTTCCACGCCATTCCCCGGCTTGCCGTCGATTTGTCGGCGAAAGAGCGGTCTCACCGAATCGAGTCGGCCTTCCCCCGTCCCGCCCCGCCGCCGGACCACCGCCGGATGCGGCGGATGGGCGCTGTGCGCCTTTGCCGCGGCATCTTCTGTGCCGGGGATGTGAACGCGCTATGGATAAATTTGGCGGACATGTCACTGGATTGTCCGAATCTTTGGAGAAATACCCCGAAAGGGGGGCAGATCGCCGCTTGGTCAGGGCTCCTGCCGTTTATTTGCCGTCGAAATGTTGTTTGTGGGGTGGTACTACCAATCCAAAGAAAACCCCGAGAGGAGACATCCACCATCATGCGGACGGCGACGAAGGATCTGGCGGGCGACTTGCGGCAACAGCTGGCCGAGCTGGTGCGCAGCCGGGTTCCGAACGCGCGGGCTGAACGCTTCGTGAAGCGCTTCTATGCCAACGTGCCCCCCGACGACCTGCTGCGCGGCACGCCGGAACAGCTTTACGGCGCCGCTCTCGCCATGTGGCAGTGGGGCCAGCAGCGTGTGCCCGGCCTACCCAAGGTGCGTGTCTATGCCCCGCGGCTGGACGAGCATGGCTGGCAGACCGAACGCTCGGTGGTGGAGATCGTCAACGACGACATGCCCTTCCTGGTCGATTCCGTCACGGCGGAGCTGAACCGGCAGGGCGTCACCGTCCACCTCATCATCCATCCCGTCACCCGCGTCGTCCGCGACGCCGAGGGCCGCATCGTCGAGCTGCTGGAGCCCGGCGAGGAGAAGGACGGCGCCCGCGACGAATCCTTCATGCACTGCTCCATCGACCCGCTGTCGGACCCGGCCGCCCAGGCCCGCCTGCGCGAGGGGATCGAGCGGGTGCTGGCCGACGTCCGTGCCGCCGTGGAGGACTGGACGCCGATGCGCGAGCGGGTGCGCAGCGCCCGCACCGACATCGCCAACGCCCCCGACGCCGAGGAATCGAAGGAGGCCGCCGACTTCCTGACCTGGGTCGATGACGGCAACATGACCCTGCTGGGCAGCCGCCTCTACATCGCCACCGTCGGCGACGAGGGGCAGGAGCCCTGGCTGGAGCTGGTGGACGGCAGCGGCCTGGGCGTGCTGCGCAACCCCGAGATCACCGTGTTCGACGAGCATGGCCACGCCGCCGTGCTGCCGGAGGAAATCCGCGCCTTCCTGCGCCAGCCGCGCGCGCTGCTGGTGACCAAGGGCACCCGCCACGCCACCGTGCACCGCTCGGTGCCGCTGGACGCCATCCTGGTCAAGCGCTTCGACGACCAGGGCAAGGTGGTCGGCGTCACGCTGGCGGTCGGCCTGTTCACCTCCGTCGCCTACAACCGCAGCCCGCGCGAGATCCCGTTCCTGCGCCGCAAGGTCGCCCGCGTCATGGCCCGCGCCGGCTTCGACCCGGCCGGCCATGACGGCAAGGCGCTGCTGAACATCCTGGAGACCTACCCGCGCGACGAGCTGTTCCAGACCCCGTCGGACGAGCTGTTCGAAACGGCGGTCGGCATCCTGCACCTGCAGGAACGCCAGCGGCTCGCCCTGTTCGTCCGCCGCGACCCGTTCGAACGCTTCGTCTCCGCCCTGGTCTTCGTGCCGCGCGACCGCTACGACACCGCGCTGCGCCGCAAGATCCAGTCGGTGCTGGAAACCGCCTTCCACGGCACCTGCGCCTCCTACTTCACCCAGCTGTCGGACAGCGCGCTCGCCCGCCTGCACCTGATGGTGAAGACGGAGCCGGGCAAGATCCCCGCCGTCGACATCAGCGAGATCGAATCGCGGCTGGTCCAGGTCTCCCGCAGCTGGGCCGACCGGCTGCGCGACGCGCTGGTCGAAGCGATGGGCGAGGAGACCGGCAACGCCCGGCTGCGCCGCTATGCCGACGCCTTCCCGGTCGGCTACCGCGAGACCTTCACGGCGGAAACCGCCGTCCACGACATCGACCGCATCGAACGTGCGCTCTCCGAACAGCGCCTGGGCATCGTGCTGTTCCACCCGCTGGAGGCCGACGGCGACGAGCTGCACGTCAAGATCTACCACCAGGGCCGGCCGGTGCCGCTGTCCGACGTGCTGCCGATGCTGGAGCACATGGACCTGAAGGTCATCACCGAACAGCCCTACGAGGTGCGGCCCGCCGGCGGCGCCCCGTCGGTCTGGATCCATGATTTCGCCGCCCGCACCCAGACCGGCCAGCCGGTCGACTGCGTCAAGGTCAAGCAGACCTTCCAGGATGCCTTCGCCGACGTCTGGGACGGCCGGATGGAGGATGACGGCTTCAACCGCCTGGTCCTGCGCGCCGGGCTGGCGGGCCGCGAGGTCACGGTGCTGCGCGCCTATGCCAAGTACCTGAAGCAGGCCCGCTTCGCCTACGCCCAGGACACCATCGAGGCGACGCTGTCGGCCCATCCGCAGACCGCCCGCCTGCTGGCCCGTCTGTTCGCCGCCCGCTTCGACCCGAAGAACCTGTCCGACGAAACGCCGGTCCTGGAGCAGATCGAGGATGCGCTGGACGCCGTCACCAATCTGGACGACGACCGCATCCTGCGCCGCTTCGTCAACCTGATCCGCGCCACGCTGCGCACCAACGCCTACCAGACCGCCCCGGACGGCACGCCGAAGCCGCATCTGTCCTTCAAGCTCGACAGCGGCTCCATCGAGGAACTGCCGCTGCCGCGTCCGTGGGTGGAGGTCTTCGTCTACAGCCCGCGCATGGAAGGCGTCCATCTGCGCGGCGGCAAGGTCGCCCGCGGCGGCATCCGCTGGTCCGACCGCCGCGAGGATTTCCGCACCGAGATCCTCGGCCTGATGAAGGCGCAGATGGTGAAGAACACCGTCATCGTCCCGGTCGGCTCCAAGGGCGGCTTCGTCGTCAAGCGTCCCCCGCCCTTGAGCGCCGGCCGTGAAGCCGCTCTGGCCGAAGGCATCGAGTGCTACAAGACGCTGATGCGCGGCCTGCTGGACATCACCGACAATCTGGCCGCCGACGGCTCCGTCGTGCCGCCGAAGGACGTGGTGCGCCATGACGCCGACGATCCCTATCTGGTGGTCGCCGCCGACAAGGGCACGGCCACCTTCTCCGACATTGCCAACGGCGTGTCGGTCGATCACGGCTTCTGGCTGGGCGACGCCTTCGCCTCGGGCGGCTCGGCCGGCTACGACCACAAGGTGATGGGCATCACCGCCCGCGGCGCCTGGGAATCGGTGAAGCGCCATTTCCGCGAAATGGGCACCGACATCCAGACCGCCGACTTCACCGTGGTCGGCGTCGGCGACATGTCGGGCGACGTGTTCGGCAACGGCATGCTGCTGTCTCGCCACATCCGCCTGCTGGCCGCCTTCGACCACCGCCACATCTTCCTCGACCCCGATCCCGACCCCGCGATCAGCTGGGAGGAGCGCAACCGGCTGTTCGCCCTGCCCCGCTCCTCCTGGGCCGATTACGACCGCTCCAAGCTGTCGAAGGGCGCCATGATCGTCGAGCGCAGCGCCAAGACGGTGGAGCTGACGCCGGAGGTCCGCGCCCGCTTCGGCATCGAACCGGCCCACCTGTCGCCGGTGGAGCTGATGCGCCGCCTGCTGACGGCGGAGGTCGACCTGCTGTGGTTCGGCGGCATCGGCACCTACATCAAGGCGTCGACCGAGACGAACGCCGAGGCCGGCGACAAGGCCAACGACGCGCTGCGCGTCGATGGCGGCCAGATCCGCGCCAAGGTGGTCGGCGAGGGCGCCAACCTGGGCGTCACCCAGCGCGGCCGCATCGAAGCCGCCCAAAAGGGCGTCAAGCTGAACACCGACGCCATCGACAATTCCGCCGGCGTCGACACCTCCGACCATGAGGTGAACATCAAGATCCTGCTGGGCGACGTCATGGCGCGGGGCGACATGACGCTGAAGCAGCGCGACACCCTGCTGGCCGCCATGACCGACGAGGTGGCGGGGCTGGTGCTGGCCGACAACTACCGCCAGACCCAGGCCCTGACCATCGCCGAGGCTCAAGGGCCGGCCCTGCTGGAAGCGCAGTCGCGCTTCATCCGCAACCTGGAGCGCAGCGGCCGGCTGAACCGCGCCATCGAGTATCTGCCGACCGACGAGGAACTGGCCCAGCGCATGGCCGAACGGCGCGGCCTGACCCGGCCGGAGCTGGCGGTGCTGCTGGCCTACGCCAAGATCACGCTGTATGACGAGCTGTTGGCGTCGGAGCTGCCGGACGATCCGGCAACGGTCGAGGATCTGCTGCGCTACTTCCCGCAGCCGCTGCGCGAGGGCCAGCGCGAGGCGATCTTCCGCCACCGCCTGCGCCGCGAGATCGTGGCGTCGGCGGTCACCAACAGCCTGGTCAACCGCGTCGGCGCCACCTTCGTCCGCGACATGGTGGAAAAGACCGGCCTCGGCCCGGCGGACGTCGCCCGCGCCTATGCCATCGCCCGCGACGTGTTCCAGTTGCGCCCCCTGTGGGACGCCATCGACGCGCTCGACAATGTTGTGCCGGCGGCGCTGCAGACGGCGCTGATGCTGGAGATCGTCCATCTGCTGGACCGCACGGTGGCGTGGTTCCTGGCCCACAGCCCGCATCCGCTGGATCTCGGCCGCGAATCCGCCGCCTTCCGTCCGGGGGTGGAGGCTTTGGCCGCCGGTCTGGACCGCTTCCTCGACGAGGAGGAATCCTCCCGCCTCGCCACCCGCATCGCCGATGCCATCGCCCAGGGCGTGCCGGAGGATCTGGCCCGCCGGATCGCCGCCCTGCCGGTTCTGGCCGCCGCCCCCGATCTGGTGCGCATCGCCGAGCGGACCGGCCGCGCGGTGGAAGGCGTCGCCTCGGTCTATTTCGGGCTGGGCCGCCGCTTCGGCCTGGAATGGCTGCGCGACCGCGCCGCCGGCGCCAAGGTCGACAACCACTGGCAACGTCAGGCGGTCGCCGCCATCGTCGACGACCTGTTCGCCCACCAGAGCGCGCTCACCGTGCGCGTTCTGGAAAGCGAGGGCGACGAGTCCGCCGCGGTCGATGCCTGGATCGCCAGCCGCAATCTGGTGGTGGAGCGCGTCGAACAGCTTCTGGCCGAACTGCGCGCCCAGCCGGCGGTCGATCTCGCCATGCTGGCCGTCGCAAATCGGCAGCTGCGCGGCCTGATCGCGGGGTAACGGTATCACAGGAATAGGAGACCCTCGGTTCGGACGGCCCGGCTGCACTGTCCTGCGCAGCGGGGCTTCCGGAACGCCGGTGCCTTTTCAGGCACGTTCAGGCACCGGCTTTCAGTCTCCTCGCCTCGGGCGGATCCACGTACCCCGTGGATCCGCCCACTTTCTTTTTCGAAAGCAACTTTTGCGATTTGTGAGCTGGGGAAGGACTCAACCGTTACCGCCCTTCTCCACCAGCGCCAGAATGCGCCGGGCGGCGTCGGCCGGGTCGATGGCGGCGATGCAATGCGCCTCTGCCGCCAGACAGGACACGCTGCAGGGCTCCACCGCCGCTTCCGGCCGCAGCACCAGCACCCGCTCCTCCCGTCCGCCGGTCCAGGGCCGGAAGCGTTCCGGCGCGTGGAAATGGTTGGGATCGCCGCCAATGGGATGGCAGGAGAACACCGCCACCGGCACCCCCATCGCCGCCGCCAGATGGGCCGGGGCGGAATCCATGGTGACCGCCAGCGCCGCGTCCGCCATCACCGCGGCGGCGACACGCAACGGGGTGGCGCCGGTCAGGTCGGTGGTCCGTCCCGGCAGCACCGCCGCGATCACGCCAGCCGCCGGCCGCTCCTCCTCGGTGCCCAGCACGGCGACCCGCGCATCGAGCGCGCCGGCCACGGCGGAAACCACCGCGGCCAACCGGTCGGCCGGGTAGATCCGACGCGGGCTGGCGGCCCCCGGCGCCACCGCGATCAGCGGCCGGCCATCGGGAGGCCCGAGAAACCGCCGCGCCTGTTCGCGATCCTCCGCCGTCAGCGTCAACTCCAGCGGCCCCAGATCCGGCCGCGCCCCCAGCGCCTCCAACAAGGCGGCGTTCTGCTCCACCTCGTGCCGCCCCGGCGGCGGGTTCAGCGCCAGCCCATAGGCGCGGTCGAAGCCCTGGTTACCCTCCGCCTTCCACGGCGTCACCCGCTCGGAAAATCCGGCGACCAGCCGCGCCCGGCTGTTGGCGGCGAGCGTCGTCGCGCCATGGCGGTCGAAGTCGTAGCGCGGCACCAGCGCCAGATCGAAGCCGGCGCGGTAGCACTCGGCGAACAGCTTCAGCCCGCCGGGGGTGAGGCCGCGGAAATCGATGCCGCCGCCCTCCTTCGGCCGCGGGGCGATCACCCCGTCGACCCAGGGGCAGGTCACTGCCAGATCCGCCACCGCCTCGCGCACCGCCAGCAGGATGCGCGCCTGTGGTGCTGCGGCGCGCAAGGCCCGCAGGAAGGGGGTCGCCATCACGAAGTCGCCGGCCTCGTCCAACTTGACGACCAGGATGCTGCGGACGCTGCCGAGATCGCAAACGCTCATGCCCGCCCCTCCCCGTCCGCCACATTGAACGCCACCGGCGGAAGCCCGGCGCACCAGCGGCGCCACGCGGTGCGATAGCCGGCCTCCACCGCGCGGGCATAGCCGGGCTCGTCCATCAGCGCCGACCGCCGCATCCGCTCCCGCAGACCCTCGCGTTGCGCGTCGAGGAAGCCACGGTCGGTTGCCAGCCGCACGCCCTGCGCCAGATAGCCGTCATCGTCCCGCGTCACCAGCTCCGCCATCCCGACGGTTTCGAGCATGGTCGCCCCCCAGCGGCCGATCTTGGTCGGCCCGCTCTGGTTCAGCACCGGCACGCCCATCCACAGCGCGTCGCAGATGGTGGTTCCGCCATTGGCGAAGACGGGGTCCAGCGCCACGTCGATGGTGACGTAATCCTGGTACGGATCCGGGATGATGCCGCGCAGTTCCAGCCGCTCCGCCCCGATGCCGTGCCGGGCGAAGGCGGCCAGTAGGCGCCGGTCGGCACCGCCGCCGCTGCCCAGCCCCCGCCATTTCAGCACCAGCCGCGCCGTCGGCACCGCAGCCAGCAGCCGCGCCCACAGGGCGATGGTCGCGGCGTTCACCTTGGTGATGTTGTTGAAGGACCCGAAGGTGATGTGGCCGTTGGTCTCCAGCGGCGGCAGCGAGGGCGGCGCGAAGCCGGACTCCGCCGGGCGGTAGCACAGCACGCATCCCGGCAGCCGGATCAGCTTCTCCGCATGCAGGGCATCCGCCCCCGGCGGCGCCACGCGGGGATCGGCGATCTGGTAATCGACTGCGCCGAGGCCCGTCGTGTTGGGATAGAGCGGCAGGCTGACCTGCAGCGGCGCCGGACGGCGCGCCACCAGCGGCATGCGGTTGCGCGACATGTGACCGCCGGCATCGACCAGGATGTCGATGCGGTCCTGCCGGATCCGGCGGTCGAGGTCCTCGTCCGACAAAGCCGCCACGTCCCGCCAGCGGTCGGCCGCCGCCTGGAAACGCTCCGTCGTCGCATCGCGGCTGCGGTCGTTGTGGTAGCAGGTGACCTCCACCGCCCGGCGGTCGTGCCCCTCGATCAGCGGCAGCAGGAAATGGTAGCCCGGCCCCGGATAGCGCTGGAAGTCCGGCGACAGATAGCCGATGCGCAAGATCCGGTCCGGATCGCGGCTTTCCACCGCATGGGGCGCCGCCGGAACCGCCGGCAGATGCCGCTCGAAGACGCGATGCTCCCGGAAGACCTCCACCGGATCGGCGCGGTCGTCGAAGCACAGGCAGAACAGCATGTTGGAGCGGATCGCCGCATCGTCCGGCGCCCGGTCCAGTGCGGCGCGGAAGGCCGCCACCGCCTCTCCATGCAGCCCCAGCGCCATCCAGGCGACGCCCAGGTTGGAGTTGGCGAGCGCCAGCTGCCCCCCCTCCCGCTCCAGTTCCGCCAGTCGCCTCGCCCGCTCCAGCGGCGGAATCGCCTCCTCCGCCGCGTTGGCATCCAGCAGCAAGGTGCCGATGTTGACCCAGGCCGCCGCGTCGCCGGGCATCAGCGCCAGCGCCCGCCGGTGCCAGGACAGCGCCGCCTCCGGCTGCAAGGCCAGCTGGAAGGCGGAACCGGCGTTGGCCGCCAGCGCCGCGTCGCCGGGGGCCACGCGCACCGCGCGCAGGCTCCACCGCGTCGCCCCCGCCACTCCCAGCGTCGCCAGCGCCAGCCCAAGCCCCGACAGCGCCAGCCCGGAGGCCGGCGCCAAGGCCAGCGCATGGCGGTATGCCCGCTCCGCCGCCGCGGTCCGCCGGCCATAGAGCCGCCCGGCCAGCGCCAGCACCGGCTCGTCGGCCAGCGGATCCAGCCTCACCAGCCGCGCCAGCCACACCGGATCGCTTTCGGAAATGCCCAGGCTCCGCACCGCCGCCGGACGACCCGGATCCAGCGCCAGCAGCCGGCGCGCCGCCGCCAGGGCCCCCGCCCCGTCGCCTTCCTGCTGCCGGATCTGCATGCATTGTTCCAGCGGCTCCACCATCTGCGGCGCCAGCCCGGCCAGCGCGCGGAAGGCCGCCTCCGCCCGATCCGGCCGGCCGGCGTCGCGCAGGGCCGCTCCACAATTGAAGGCGGCCAGCACCCGGTGCGGCTCCAGCCTCGCCGCCCGCCCGTACCAGTCCGCGGCGTGCAGGAAGCGCCCGCAATCGTACAGCGCGTCTCCCAGATCCGCGGCGCTCCCGGCATCCGCCGGCTCCAGCGCCATCGCACGCAGCAGCGCCTGCGCCGCCGGTCCCTGCTGGCCCAGCCGCGTCCGCACCGCCGCCTCCATCCGCGCCAGCGTCGGGTCGAGCGGCGCCAGACGGGCCGCACCGCGGAAGGCCGTCGCCGCCTCCTCCCACCGCTCCGCCGCCTCCAGCAGCCGGCCCAGATTGGCATGGAAGACCGGCTGCTTGGGATCGGCCCTCATCGCCTGCCGGATCCGCTCGATCCCCTCCGCCAGCGCACCGGTCTGCGCCTTGATCAGGCCCGACAGGTGCAGGGCGTCCGCCTGCTTCGGCAGCCGCTTCAGCACCTGCTCGTAGAGCGTCGCCGCCTCGGCCAGTTGCCCGTTCTGGTGATGGGTGACGGCACGGGTCAGAAGTGCCTGTGCGTCGGCGGTGCCCGGCGGGCGATGCGGCGGGCGATGGTTCGGTTTCATCCGCTGTCGGCACTCTCTGGTGGTCCGGCGGATAATGCTGGCCGCCATGGGGCGAATGCAACATTGGCGATCGGTCATCCGGCGGCGGGACAAGCGCCAGTTCGCGCTGCCGTTCGGCCAATGCCGCTTCGCGGGCGCGGGTGCGGCGGCGCTGCTCCTCGGTGCGGGCGCGCAAGTGCTGTTCCTGGCGCAGCCGGCCGGCCAGCCGCTTCAGATCGTCGGCGGCGCGGCTTTCCGCCGCCGGCGGCAGGGCGCCCAGCGCCTCGCGGAAGTCGCCCTGCGTCGGAAAGCGGCTCCAGCCGCTGCGGAACCCCGCCCACACCGCCTCGAAGGCCGCCATCCAGCGGTCGGCCGGCCAGCCCGCCATCGCCCGCACGTCGGCCTCCAGCAGGTCGGCGTCGGGCAGCTCCAGCGCGAAGCGCTCGGCCAGCTTCTCCAGGCCGATCAGCACATTCTCGATGCCGATCGCCGGCGTCAGGGCGCCGATGGCCTGCTCCACCCGGTCGGCGAGCGCGCCGATCTCCTCGGGCGACAGATCCTGCGTCTCGAACCGCAGATCCGCCGCCTCAAGCCTGGCCAGCGAGGCGAAGGCGCAGGGCTGCGAGGGTTTCGCGGTTGCGGCCGGCGGCATCGGACATGGAGTTTGCGTATGGGGGGCCGGCACGCAAGGAAGACGAGCGGCGGTCATGGCGGGGCTCCCGGCGGAACTGAGGGGTGGAGGACTGGGGGGAAGGGTTGGAGACTGGTGCGGCCGGCTTATCGACTGGCTCTTCGGCCGGCGCCACCAGCTCGCGGGCGATCCAGCGGCGCCAGGCGGCCCCCGGATCCGGCGGGCGGTAGCCGTTGCGGCGGTGCGCCTTGCGGCACCAGGACACGAACTTGGCCGTCACCCGGCCGGCATCGACCTCCGGACGCTCCAGTGCCGCCCAGGCCAGATCGCCGGCATCCGGCTGCCAGTCCGCCGGCAAAGCCTCGTTCCGCCGATCCATGTCCCCATCCGAGGGGGAGGAGGAGGATTCAGGATTCTGGGAATCCAAGGAAATGCCGGCCGGCGAACCGCTGCTGTCAGCCGGCTGACAGGACATGCCGGCGGTAAAGCCCTCCATCCCGGCCAGCTGATAGGCGAACCCGCGCAGGCCCCGACGCGGCTTGGCGCAGACCAGCGCCGCCGCCGTATCCTGCGACGCCTTCTCCTGCAGGCCTTTCAGCACGGCATTGAACCAGGCGCGGCTTTGTCCCAGCTCCTCGGCCAGCTCCCCTTGCGTGGCGGTGCAGACACCGTCGCGGTCGGCATGGGCATAGAGCGCGGACAACACCGCGATGTCGGCGGCCTGGATGCCGGGCACGGCGATCCAGCGCCTGTACATGTCGATGTATGGCTTCATTGCGTTACCCGTCTGTCGGTCGATCCGTGGACGGGCGGAGACAAGGGAATGGCGTCAACGGACTCACTCTTGAATCCGCTTGGCTTTGCGGGCCTGCCCTGCCATCATGGAGTCGCCAAACCGCCAGATGTGGGGTGCCCGGGTTTCCCTCGGTCTCCTCCGTCCGACACGAAGGGCCCGGAGCAATCCGGGCCTTTTGTGTTTGCGGAGATCGGTTCTCCGTTACCTCATGCTGCTCGGTCCTTCAAAAAACACGGATGCAAACACCCGTGGCGCCGGCCAGCATCTGGCAAGGGCGCATGTCGATGGCGTAAGGGCGGTTTTCGCCCGTTTTTTGAAATGTGTACGTGCCGTCGCGCATCTGTCCACGGTCTTGGAAAAATCGCCCGCCGGCGGCATTTCGCGGACGCTCGACGGGATTCTTACGGAGGAATCAACCACTTGGGCCGGAGTTGCCGCGGCCGGCCGCCTGCAAGTGTCGCCGTTGTGCCGAAAGATTCGGGTCCAAACGTCGCCGTTGTGCCGAAAGATTCTTGGACATCGGCAGTGTGCGGCGGCCAGATCGCGACGTCGAACGTCGCCGTTCTGCCGAATGATGGAGCGGATCTCACCCCTCCCCCACCCTGCCTGGGATGGAATCGGCGGGGAATCGGGCGGGAATCGGCCCTCCAGCGGATCGTCCGAACGTCGCCGTTCTGCCAGTCAAAGGCCATCCAGGGGGGCATTCGAGCGCCATCACGGGGTGGAGCGGCTACAATAATCCAATGAAATCAACATATTGCCTGCCCGCCTCCCCTCCCCTCCCCCCTTCGGCACGGCAGAACGCAGACGTTGGCGCCGCCATCGGCCGGCGGCAGCCGCTCCGCCGCCGCGGCATCGCCGGCGTCCGCCCCCCGACCGGCAAAACTGGCAGAACGGCGACGTTCGGCCGGTCAATCCGCCCCGATCACGGGAATCTTTCGGCAGAACGGCGACGTTTGCGCCGGCAGTGTGGAACAGGGCGGCAGGCTTGTGGATTATGGCTTGGACCCCTTCAAGCCGCACGGGACCCGCGGAGAGATCGAATGACCCAGACCACCAACGCCGAGCTGCTCGACCGGCCGCTGCAATTGGCTCTGCGGCTCGATTCCCCGCTGACTGGCGATGTCCAGAACGACCGCCACATGATGGTCTACAGCCTGTTCGGCCTGTCGAAGGACAAGGCGGAATCGCTGCCGACCTATGATGACGGCAAGGTGCGGATCGAGGTGCGGGCGCCGAAGAACGTCGGCGTTGCGACGATCTGGGACAAGGCGGTGCTTCTCTACGCCATCTCGCTGCTGCGCGAGAAGATGGAATCGGGCAAGGGGCCGTCCAAGCTGGGCGAGCTTCACTTCACCACCAGCGATCTCCAGCGCATCGTCGGCAAGACCGCCGGCGGCAGCGCCTATGACAAGATCGAAGGGGCGCTGGAGCGGCTGCAGGGCACGCAGATCAAGACCAACCTGGAAACCGGCGGGGAGGGCGAAAGCGGCGCCTTCTCTTGGATTTCCGACTACAAGCTGCTCTACCAGCGCAAGAAGGACGGCGAGCGGGCGGTGCGCGGGCTGAAGCTGACGCTGTCGGGATGGGTCACCCGCGCGGCGCTGGGCCACAATCTGCTGAGCTATGACGACCAGTATTTCGCGCTGAAGCCGGTGGAAAAGCGCCTCTACGAGATCGCGCGCGCCCACCTTGCCCGCGGCCACGCCTTTTGGATGGCGCTGGAACCGTTGCGCAAGCGCGTCGGCTCCGACAACGATTTGCGCAAGTTCAAGAACGCGCTCGGCCCCGTGCTGGCCGCCGACCGCATCCCCGGCTATGGCGTCCGCATCGTCGAGACGGCGGAATACAAGGAAACGATGAAGGCGCGCGGCGCCGTTCAGGGCCGCGTGCTGAACGCCGAGTTGCCGGTCCTGTTCTGGAAGAAGGACCAGGGCCAGCCGGAAAACTGGATCGACGTTCCCAAGGTGGAATACGACGAAACGGTGTGACCTCCCTGCCCCTCCGGCCACGCCCGTTTGGTAGACACCCGTTGCCGGAGTCGCGACGACTTGCTAGGGTCGCTGCCAACCGGTGCCGGGGCAGGAGGACGGGGCGTGACAGGGGAACAGTTGAAGGCGTTGCGGGAACGGCGCGGCCTGACCCAGACGCAGATGGCGGCATACGTCAATGAATTGACCGGCCGCAAGTATGACAAGCAAAGGTTGAGCAAGTGGGAAACCGGCAAGGAGGCCCTGCCCCGCGACCTGCTGGGACGGCTTCTGCTGCTGGATCTGGAACGGCCGGAAAGCGCCCTGCCCCGCCGCGGCACCACCGTCGCCGTCGGCCTGCAGAAGGGCGGCACCGCCAAGACCGCGACCTCGATCAACCTCGCCTTCATCCTGGCGCGCGCCGGCAACCGCGTCCTGCTGGTCGATGCCGATCCGCAGGGCAACGCCACCGTCCATGTCGGCGTGCCGCAGACCGACGTGGTGGCGCTGACCGAGGCGGGGAAGGTTCTCTATCATGCGCTGATGGGCAAGACGCCGCTCGACGCGGTGATCCGTCCGACCAGCGTTGAGGGGCTGGACGTCGTTCCCTCCAGCATCGCGCTGGCGAGCGCCGACACCGAACTTCCCGGCAACCTGACCAACGCCCAGACTGCGCTGGCCGAAATGCTGGACGGCGTGCGCGAGCGCTATGACGTGATCGTCATCGACTGCGCCCCGAACCTCGGCGCCGTGACCATCAATGCGCTGACCGCCGCCGATTACGTCCTGGTGCCCTGCCAGGCGGAGCCGCACGCAATCCTCGGCGTCAGCGCCTTCCTCGACACCGTCGCCAAGATCCAGCGTCGCCTCAACCCGCGGCTGGAGGTGCTGGGCATCCTGCCGACCATGGTCAACCCGCGCCAGACCCAGGACCGCTCGTCGCTCGACGACATCCAGCGCCTGTGGGGCGACAGCCGCCGCGTGTTCCCGCCGGTGCCGCGCGCCACCATCTACGCCCAGGCCGCGGGCGCCAACGTCATCACGCTGGATGCCGACATCGGCGCGCCGGGGGTGGAGAGCTATGCCGCCATCGCCTCGGCTCTGCTGACCGCCATGGGCCGCCTGCAGGAGACTGTCGATGCCGCCTAAGAAGCTGACCCGGCAGACCGCCGCCACCGTGCTCCAGGCCAAGGAGGCCGGCTTCGCCGCCGAGACCGACCGTATGTTCGGGTTGAGCGGCGTGCTGCCCCGGCTGGTCGAGGTCGATCTGGACGCCGTGGAGACCAATCCCGGCCAGCCGCGCACGGTGTTCGACGACGAGTCCCTGCGCTCGCTGGCCGACTCCATCGCCCGCCATGGGTTGCAGCAACCCGTGCTGGTGCAGGAGGGGACGGAGAAGGGCCGCTATCGGCTGGTGGCCGGCGAACGGCGGCTGCGCGCCCACCGGCTGCTTGGCCGCGGCACCATCGCCGCCATCATCACCAAGGGGCGGCCGGAAGAGATCGCGCTGATCGAGAATGTCCAGCGCGTGGACCTTGACGCCATCGACCTCGCCCGTGGCCTGTCGCAGCTGATCGAGGCGCATGGCTACACCCAGGCGGAGGTGGCGGCGGCCGTCGGCTGTTCGGAGGCCGAGGTATCGAAGCGCCTGAAGGTGCTGCGCCTGCCCGACGACATTCTGGCCGACTACCGCGCCAACCCCGACGCGGTGTCGCGCTCCGCCCTTGTCGAACTGGCTTTCGTCGAGGACGAGGCGGAACTGCGCCGGCTGTGGCAGACGGCGCGCACCGGCGGGCTGACGGTGGGTGCGGTGCGGGCGGCCCGTCCGGCGGCGTCCAGCACGGCGGAGCCGCTGCGGGTGCTGGGCAAGGCGATCAACCGGATGGACAAGGACCTCGCCGCCATCGACACCGTCGCCCGGGCGTTGCAGCGCGAACACCGCGAGCGGCTGCAGGCCCTGCGCGACCGCATCGACGCCCTGCTGAACGCCTGAGAGTTAGGCTTTCGGAGAAAAGCGCATCTCCCTCTCGCCCGCTCACCCGCAAACTTCGTTTGCGCTGACGCGACAGGCGGACCTCCGGTCCGCCGAAAGCGGGGAGAGGGTCAGGCGGTGTCGGCAAAGGGAGGCGGGTTAAGGAAGCGATCCTCATTTGTGCTGGCTGGGACGTTATGAACAGACCGACGTGCAATGGTAACTGCTGGGGCCGCAGCTTCCTCCCCGAAAACCTCAGACGGCAGTCCGAATTGCTCTCACCGGCGCACGATCAACGGCATGCTGTGGCTCGCCCGCATGCGGCGGGCTCTTGGCCGTTTGCGCGGCGGCTTCGCGACCAAAATCCACATCCGCGCCGAAGGCCAAAGTCTGCCGGTGATCTTCGCCCTGTCGGGCGGTGAGGTGCACGACAGCAAGGTGCTCGCCACACTCAAGGGCACCGGCTGGATCGAACGCTGGGGTGGGGACGCTCCCGCCTCAAGCCCGACTGGTTCGCGCGCTGGGAGTTCGTCTTTCAATCCAAGTACGCGGCTTATCTAGAACCTGATCGAGTTCTGGTGGAGGAACCTGTACCTCCTGGCGCTCAAGGGTCGCCGCTTCGAGACCTGGGCCGAAATCGCGCGGGCGGTCGACCGTGCGATCGCCTGCTGGAAACAACACAGGCATCTCTTCATCTCGGGCCATCGGCGTCGACATCGGGCACCGCGTCGTCCCGTTGTCGCCTTTGTCCCAGCCCCCTCGCGGATTTGGCGGATGCAGCACTCAGTTCTGTTCGCCCATTCGGAGGGGCGGACCCGATGGCGGGGAAATGAAGCCTGTTCAGTTTGATTTTGTGGATCGGCTGCGGGCTTTGGAGCTGTTCAGCGCCACAGCGGCACGAACGAGCGTCTTCAACGCCTCCTCGTCGATGTGTGCGCCCTCGTGAAAGTCGATAGCACGCCTTGTATTCCCGTCAAGACTGGAGTTGAAGAGGCCAGAAGGATCCATCAGAGCCGCCCCCTTGGCGAAGGTCATTTTCACGACGTTCTTGTAAGTCTCGCCCGTGCAGATCAACCCAGCGTGCGACCACACCGGAACGCCTCTCCACTTCCATTCCTCGACGACGTCGGGATCGGCTTCCTTGATCAAAGCCCGGAGCCGACTGAGTATTTCACCCCGCCAGTCGCCCAACTCCTTGATTTTCGCATCGATCAACTGAGACGGAGACATGCCTGTCGGCGACTCACCCTTCTCCATACCCGTTTCCCCTGTCTGGCGCCGAGGCGTCATGGTTTCCGACTCAGCTTTGAATTGCACCGGCAGACTTCAATCCATCCATGCCAATTCTTCTCCGGGGACGCAAGGGGGCGCAGCCCCACTTATCCTGTCTCGTCCCTTGTCCGCTCTCCATTGGGCTATGTTGGCAAAGGTCAAAGCCATAGGATGATTGCGGCGATGGCGATCACTGCGAGATTGTTGGCGGCGCGCTTTTCCTATCGGGGCATGCCGTCGATCATGCGCCGGTGAGAGCAATTCGGACTGCCGATGGGAGGTTTTTGGGGAGGAAGTAGCGGCTTCAGCCGCTCCCGCTGTGCGGCGGTCAGATCAAGACGTTCCAGCCAGCACAATGGAGAACGGTGCACCTTGCAGCATCATCGTGGTGATGACGACCAATGCTTTCGATCACGAAAGCCTGTCATGGTTGTCTTGGCGCCGCTCCACACCCCTTGGTTGCTTTCGATTGCGAAAGCCTCTGGCGCTCGGCCAGGGTGACCGCCTGCCCTGTCGCATGGTAAGGATCAGTGACGGGACCATCGACGTTACGGATCAGCGATGCCGGCGGTGCAGAGACGACAGTTCCTAGGATTGCTCGGCACGGCCGGTCTGGCCGGCGCCCTGCCGTGGCCGGCGATGGCCGCCGCCCCTGCCCTGCGGATCGGGCTGAAGTCCCTGCCCGGCGCGATCAACCCGCTGACCGTCAACGATTTGGTCGCGCGTCAGGTCCTCGGCTCGATGTATGAGAGCCTGACCACGGTCGATCCCCAGGGCCGCATCCTCCCCGGCCTCGCCACCGCCTGGGAGGGGTCGGAGGATGCCCGCCGCTGGCGGCTGACCATCCGCGACAACGTCACCTTCCACACTGGCCGTCCCCTGACCGCCGCCGACGTCAAGCGCAGCTTTGAGGCGGCCCTGGCCGGCGACGGAGCCAACTTCGCGGTTCTGGCCCTGTCCAAGGTGCGGGGCTTTCGTGAGCTGCGGGCGAAGACCGCCACCGGGCTGTCGGGCATCACCGTGGTAGACGACCGGACGCTGGAGGTGGTCTGCGACGAACCCTGCGCCGTCTTCCCCTTCGCCCGGCTGAACATCGTCGATGTGGAGGCGGCGGAAAAGGCCGGTCCCAACTGGTTCCGCACCATGTCTGCCGGAACCGGCCCTTATCGGCTGCTGCAGTCGAACGACGGCATCCGCATGGATGTCGAGGCCAATCCCGGCTGGCGCGGCGGTGCGGTGCCGTTCGAGCGGGTGTCCTTCCTCGCCACCGGCATCGGTAATGACGGCATCACCCTGTTCAACGACAGCCAGATCGACTTCACCTTCGTCGACACCGACGCGCTGCGCGGGGTGATGGACGATCCCGGCTTCAAACGCTGGCTGTCGAGTGTGCCGCGCATGCAGATGCGGGTGGTCGCGCTCGATCCCCGCCGGGTGAAGGCCTTCGCTGATCTGCGCGTGCGCCGGGCGATGTCGCTGCTGATCGACCGCCCCGCGATGGCGGAACGTTTCTTCCGTGGGGTGGCCGCCGTCCACAAAGGCATCGTTCCACCGGCGTTGCTGTCGAACGAAAAGCTGGAGCCGCTGGCCTACGATCCAATGTTGGCGAAGCGGCTGCTGGAAGAGGCGGGATATCCGGAGGGCCGCGGCATCGACCCCTTCCAGGTCGCGGTTGTTCCGGAATACCGGCGGGAGTTCGTCTATTACGTCTCGCAATGGAACAATGCCGGCATTCCGGCGAAGCTGGTGGTCTCTCCGCGCCAGGAGTTCATCTCGCGATCCCGCCGGCGCGACTATGATTCCTTCCTGTTCGGCTGGACCGCCACCTACCCCGACCCGATGAACTTCCTGGACGAACTGTTCAGCAGCCGCAGCCGCTTCAATCCGGTCGGCTGGTCGAATGCGAAGTTCGACGATCTGATCGAACAGGCGATGGCCATCCCCGATCCCGGCCGCCGTGCCGAGGTCTACAAGGACGCCGAATGTCTGGTGATGAACGACCTACCGGTGATTCCGCTGGTGGTGCCGGACTATGTCGCGCTGCGCGGCAATGTGCTGAGCGAGAATTTCATCACCCCATTCGGCGGCCTGAACTTCGGCTGAGCCGGC
Organism: Azospirillum oryzae; assembly: GCF_008364795.1. Lineage (GTDB taxonomy): Bacteria > Pseudomonadota > Alphaproteobacteria > Azospirillales > Azospirillaceae > Azospirillum > Azospirillum oryzae. The sequence continues at coordinate 265,412 of NZ_VTTM01000007.1, forward strand.
GAGGGGGCAGGGTGGCGTGACCACATGAAAAAGCCCCTGTCCGCTGCCGGACAGGGGCTTTTTGCCGAAGTCTGTGGCGGGTCAGGCGGCGCCCTGCGACCGCGCTTCGCGGAGACAATCGGCCGGCTTGGCCTCACGGAGGCAGTCGGCCTTCGCAGCTTCGCGCAGACAATCCGCAGTCTTCGCTTCACGCAGGCAATCGGCCTTTGCGGCCTCGCGCAGGCAGTCAGCTTGCGCAGCTTCCCTCAGGCAATCCGCAGCCTTGGCCTCACGGAGGCAATCGGCCTTTGCGGCCTCGCGCAGGCAATCCGCCTTCGCGGCTTCGCGCAGGCAATCGGCGTTGGCGAACAGCCCGGCGCTGTCGGTGCGGGCGGCGGCGATGCGCTCGGCTGGGATGGTGACGCCGTTGTGGTGCAGGTATTCGCCATAGACCGCCTCGCAGAAGCGGAAATAGGCGCGGGTGTCGGCGACGATGAACTCGTGCCACAGATCGTCGCAAGCGGCGGACTGCGGGACGATGTCGCGGTCCGGATGCTCGGCGCAGGCCAGCAGGAAGTCCTTCAGCTGGGCCAGGGCGATCCCGGACGTGCTGCGGGTCATGCCTGAGGCGACGGCGCGTTCGACCACATAGCCGAAGTCGAAGCCGGCGATGATGTCACGGGCACGGGTGGTGTCGGTCGTGGTGGCGCCGCGCATGGAATCCTCCGAGGTTGCTTTTTTTGCCCTTGGACAGGGTTGCAGGACCGTCCGCGGGCGCAGCCCGATTGTTGTGCCACAGCACAGCGGGATATGTGAGATAATTTTGGTACTAAACATCCGGCTCCCGGCCGATGCCGTCATTCGCTCAGGGTCTTATGCGGAGAGGCGATGTCGAGCGGAAGCGCCGCCACCGGCCGCCCGGCCGTCATCTGCTCCACCAGAGCCGACAGCCGGTCCGGCATGATCGGCTTGGCGGCGACGGTGACGCCCATCGCCGCCGCGCGCGCCGTCACCGCGCCATCCAGCCGTCCGGAGATCAGCACCGCCGGAATGCGCAGTCCCAGCCGCCGCCAAACCGTCTCGATAAAGTCCAGGCCATTCTCGGTGGCCGACAGGTGGTAATCGGCGATCACCGCGTCGGGCCGGACGGTGCCGTCCTCCACCGCGCGCAGACCCTGGGCGACCGTGGAGGCGCCGGCGACGCGGTGCCCGGCCGTGGTGAGGAACATCGAGATGGCGGACAGCACGAACTGGTCGTCGTCGATCACCAGGATCGCGATTTCGCCGTCCTTCGCCGGCGCATCGGCCAACGTCGCGACCGCCGCGCCATTGGCGGTAGCCAGGGCGGGGGCGGCAGCCAGGGCAGGGGCGGTAGCAGGGGACAGGGCTGGAGCCGGAACGGGTGACAGGGCAGGGGGCGCCGGCTCGTCCGCCGTGCTGTCCGGACCGGCAAGTTCCACCGGCGCCAGCGGCACGGTGACCGAGAAGACCGAGCCTTTCCCCGGCGTGGAGCGCACCTTGACCGGGTGGTCCAGCACGGTGGCCAGCCGCTGGACGATCGACAGGCCGAGCCCGATGCCGTTGTCGCGGTTGCGCTCCGGGTTGCCGATCTGGTGGAACTCTTCCCAGATGGCGTCCAGCCGGTCCTCCGGAATGCCGATGCCGGTGTCCCGCACCTCGATGATCAGGCAGCCGCCGGATTCCAGGCAGGCGACCTGCACCTGGCCGGAGTTCGTGTAGCGGATCGCGTTGTCGATCAGGTTGCCCAGCAGCCGCAGCAGCAGCACCCGGTCGGTCATCACCGCCGCGCGGTATTGCGGCACGGCGAATGCCAGCCCCTTGCCGCGGGCGACCGGGCCATATTGCGAATCCAGCGCCTCGAACAGGTCGGCGACCTCATGCACGGCCTTGTTGGCGGTGACGCCGCCGGCATCCAGCCGCGACACCTCCAGCAACTCGTCCAGCAGCTGCTTCAGCGTCATCACCACCTGTTCGATCTTGCGCGCGGACTCCTCCACCTTCGGATTGGGGGCGGTGGCGCGCAGCATGGCGGTCAGCATCAGCAGCGACTGGGCGGGCTGGCGCAGGTCGTGGCTGGCGGCGGCCATGAACTTGGCCTTCGACGCCACCGCCTGCTCCGCCCGCTCCTTGGCGGCGCGCAGGTCGATGGCGTTCTGGCGAAAGGTGCCGAGCGCCTTTGCCATCCGGCCGATCTCGTCGTCGCGGTGGCGGACCGGCACGGTCACCGTCACGTTGCCGGCCGCCAGATCGTCCATGGCGCGGGTCATGCCGGCGATGGGCAACGTCATGCCGCGCGTCGCCCAGATCACGCCCAGCACCACCAGCAGAAGCGTGACGGCGCCGATCCCGCCCAACACCAGCACATGGTGGCGGATGGCGTCGTCGGTCGGCCCGGTGTCCAGCCTGACCAGCAGGGTGCCGATGTTGCGGGCGGCGCCGCTGCGGTCCTGGTGGATCAGCGGCACCGCCGCCACCGTGGCCGCATCCCCTGCGCCAATGACGGCACCCGGCTTGCGGTAGACGGTGAAGCGCTCGCCATGCGTGCCCAGGATCACCGCCTCGGCGAAGCTGTCGATCGAGCGCAACGGGTTCAGCGCCGTCGCCGCCTCTTCGGGGTCGAGGTCCCACAGCGCGTTCGTCACCTCGTCCAGCACGATGCGGGTCGCCATCTCCGCCCGGATGGCCAGTTCGGCCCGGGTGTTGCGCACGTCGGCCTGGATCAGCACGATCATCGGCACGGCGACCAGCACCGACACCAGCAACACCGCCGATGCCGTCGTCCGGGCGACCAGGCTCCGTGAGAAGATCTTCAAGAACATGCCGAAGCCACCGAGACAAAGACGACCACGAACAACTCGCCGCGCCATCCTAGCCGAACCGCCGGGCAAACTCGACAGCCACGTAATGCCGCCGGTCAAGCCGCCATCAACGGTAGTAGTGGGAAAAAAGGCGGTATGACTGTTTCGATTCGTTTCTTCTTCTTGTTTGATTGCCTGTATAAAAGTTCGCGTCGGGCTTCGGGGGTGTAGGGCCGGAAGCGGGACCGGGATCACCGCTTGGGGGGGAGGGCGGAAGCATGGGAACGGGCATCGTCATCGCCCTGACGCACGGCGTCGGCCTGCTGGCGCTGGTTCTGCTGGCCTACCGCCATGTGCTGCGGCGGTTCGGCGCCCGGCGCCGGGCCTTCGCCCTGCTGTCCGGCCTGCTGTTCGGTGTGGCGGCCGCCATTTCCATGCTGGACGCCTACCCGGTGGCGGGCGGGGTGCTGATCGACCTGCGCAATGCGATGATCGGGCTGGCCGGTCTGTTCGGCGGCCTGCCGGCGGCTCTGCTGTCGGCGGCCATTGCCGGCGCGGTGCGGCTGTGGCTGGGCGGCGTCGGCTCGCTGACCGGGCTCGCCGGCATCCTGCTGACCGCCCTGGCCGCGCCGCTGCTGGCCAAGCCGATGGAGCGCCGCGCCGCCGGGCGGGGCGGAAGCGGCCAGGGGAGCGGCCAGGGAAGGGGGAAGGGCGCCTTCGGCTTCGGCCTGCTGGCGCTGTTCGGGCTGGCGATCACGCCGCTGACCCTGCTGGCCTTCCTGCTGCTGCCGGACCTCGACCTCGCCATGCGGGTGATGGAGGAGGCGGCGCTGCCGCTGGCCGCCTTCACCACGCTGGGCATCGGCGTGCTCGGCACCATGCTGGCGCGCGAGCACCGCCGCGTCGCCGACGAAGGCGCGCTGGACGAGAGCGCCGCCCTGTTCCGCGCCGTCTTCGACAGCTCCGCCGACTGCCTCGCCGTCCTGCGCGTCAACCCCGACGGCACCTTCACCCTTCACTCCGCCAATGCCGCCGCCCAGCGCCTGATGGGCGACCGCGCCGCGCAGGCGGAGGGCCAGCCGCTCGACCGCCTGCTGCCGCCGGACCTCGCCGCCAAGGCGATGGCCGACCTGCAATCCTGCATCGACGCCGGCGCCCCCACCCGCTTCGAGGAGCAGCACACCCACAACGGCGTCACCCGCTGGTGGGAGGTGTCGCAGGTGCCGATCCGCGACGACAGCGGCGCCATCGTCATGCTGTCGGTCGGCGCCCGCGACATCACCCGCCGGCACGAGGCGGAACGCGCCATCCGCGCCAGCGAGGCGCGCTATCGCCTGCTGGCCCGCGGCGTCACCGACATCATCGGCCGCATCGGCCTGGACGGGGTGCGCCGCTTCTGTTCGGAGGCGACGCGCGACAGCCTGGGCAGCCCGCCGGCCGAGCTGATCGGCCGCCCGCTGGTGGAGCGCGTCCACCCCGACGACCGCGACGCCCTCGCCGCCGGCCTCGCCCGCCTGACCCCCGACCGCCCGACCCTGAAGACCACCTATCGCCTGCGCCATGCCGACGGCCGCTGGGTGTGGATCGAGGCGGCGGTGCGGCTGGTCACCGACGACTGGGGCGCCCCGCAGGATTACGTCAGCGTCGAGCGCGACGTCACCGCCCGCAAGATCATGGAGGCGGAGCTTCAGGACGCCCGCCACGCCGCGGAATCGGCCAGCCGCAGCAAGACCGAGTTCCTGGCGAGCCTGAGCCACGAGCTGCGCACGCCGATGAACGCCGTCATCGGCTTCGCCGATCTGATCGCGCGGGAGTCGGAGGGGCCGGTCGGCACTGCCCATTACCGCGACTTCGCCGTCAACATCCGCGACAGCGGCCAGCATCTGCTGGAGCTGATCAACGAGATCCTCGACCATGTCCGCGCCGAATCCGGCCAGCTGACCCTCGACGACGACCCGGTCGACCTCGACGCCGCCGCCACCTTCGCCATCCGCCTGCTGACCCCGCGCGCCGCCCGTGCCGGCATCGCCCTCTCGGCAAGCGTGGAGCCCGCCGCCCGCCACATGCGCGGCGACGAGCGCCGCATCCGCCAGATCCTGCTGAACCTGCTGTCGAACGCGGTGAAATACACCCCCTCCGGCGGCACGGTGTCCCTGACCGCCGCCCCGGCTCCGGACGGCGGCCTGTTGCTGGAGGTGCGCGACAACGGCGTCGGCATTCCCGAACAGGATCTGGGCCGCGTCCTGCTGGCCTACGCCCGCGTCGCCAGCCCGGAGAACCGCCAGACCGAGGGCGCCGGTCTCGGCCTGCCGCTGACCCGCCGTCTGGTGGAGCTGCATGGCGGCACGCTGACCCTGGCCAGCCGGGTGGGGCAGGGCACCACCGTCACCATCCATTTCCCGCCCGACCGCATGACTGGGGAGACCGCCGCCCACCCCACCGGCGCCCTCGCCGCCACCGGCCGCCCGAGCCTGTCCATCCTGATGGTGGAGGACGACCACAACATCCGCGAGAACGGCTGCGCCCTGCTGCGCAGCTGGGGCCACCGGGTGACCGCCGCGTCGGGGGCCGGCGAGGCCCTGCTGGTGCTGCGCGGGCCGGAGCCCCTGGACCTGCTGTTCAGCGACATCGTGATGCCGCCGGGCATGAACGGCGCCGAGCTGGCGCGCGAGGCGCGGCGCCTGCGCCCCGACCTGCCGGTTCTGCTGGCGTCGGGCTTCGCCGCCCATGCGGTGGTGGCGGACGACGTGGCGATGGGCGGCTACGACCTGATCGCCAAGCCCTATGACCCGGCGGAGCTGCGCGAGCGTCTGGACCGCCTGCGCCCCCTGGCTCCCCCCGCCGCCGAGCCGCCCTCCGCCTCCATCCCCGCGCCCACCGCCGCCCCCGTCGCCGAGGCGCCCGCCCCGCCTCCGCCACCCCCTCCGCCGCCCCTGCCGCCCTCACCCCCGGCCGTGACCGCCCCGCCGGCGCCGTCCCCCGCCGCTGCGGCGACGGAGTCCCTGCGCATCCTGGTGGTGGAGGATGTGGAGATGAACCGCCTGCTGGCGGTCACCCTGCTGAAGCAGGCCGGCCACAGCGTCGCGGCGGTGGCGGATGGCGCCCAGGCGGTGGAGGCGGCCGTGGCGGCGGCGGGTGCCGAGCCGTTCGACGCCATCCTGATGGACGTGAACATGCCGGTGATGGACGGCCTGGAGGCGACGCGCGTCCTCCGCGCCATGCCCGGTCCGGTGTCCCGCACCGTCATCGTGGCGCTGACCGCCAACACCTTCCCGGACGACATCGCCCAATGCTACGAGGTCGGCATGGACTGCCATGTGCCGAAGCCCATCGACCGCGTGCAACTGCTGACCGAAGTCGCCCGCTGCGTCGCGTCACGGCGTGCGGTGGAGGCGATGGGGGAGGGGTAGGGGAGATAAGAGTCCCGGAGATTCCAGTTGACGGAAAATTGGTCAACTGGCTAACAGTTAGTGATTTTCCCCTTGCGCCAGAAGCAGTTGTATAAAAATAATACCAATTGAAAGATAGCTGGCCAACTATTTTGGCTTTTAAGAAGATGCAAAAATAACATTTTTAGGCATTATCTGCATGGTTAGGAGCGAAGATTTCATGCGTCGCCTCCAACTCGTATTCGTCGATCTGTAGAAGTAGCAACCTCATTTACGTCTCTGGCAGTTTAGATCAAAGAGGCGGATTTTGAAGTTGATTACTTAAGGATTTTTGTATTTGTCCGCAATGAAAACATTGGGAAGTCATGGAATATCATGGAAGCCTCCGTTGACAAACCAGTTATCAGATTCAAGTGTCTGATATAAAACATGTTCCCAACTGTTGCGCTTTTTTGCATATGCGTCGCGCTCCTCGGCAAGATATTTCCGAACTTGTTCAGATCCACCGATATTTTCGAGTGATATTAGCCTTTCTTTCAGTGATGATAGCCTATTGTTTGCATTTACAGTGAACGTTGTTGCTAAGCCGCAAACCGTGAAATGGCGCGCTACGCGCTTACGGTCGGATTCTAACCATGTTGTTGGCGCATTTGCGACAAACACCAATACTGGGGGCGGCCCCTGATCCAGAGTGGCAGTGACCCACTGATCAACTAGAAGGTGGGCGTCATAATAGGGGTGGAAGGTTTGCTCGCTAACTTTCTTAGGAAAGCGCGCCTTCTTGGTGTCGTTACAGAAATGACAAGAAGGAACCAAGTTGATTGGAAGAACAGAGAGGTCTGGATATTTACGTTTAGGCAAATGATGATCAAGATGTGCAACTGCACCGATGCTGCAGAGTGGGCAAAGTTTGCCAGGGGCAGCATTCTTGATCGCATCGTAAATAGCACGAGCTGCGCCTTTTGTTGCGCTGAGGTGATCTGAGTAAAGAGAAACAAGTTCATCTTTAGATACTGAACCTACTGATTCAACCCGAGGCAATAAATGCAACTCATGATTTTTGGCCATAAGATCGTAATTCGGTTCAACTGCCGAGATATTTCCTTCTATTGCCATTAACCTTGCTTTTAGCTCAGCGTCTTCTACTGCCCCAGTGCAAATAGCCAAGACATCAGAAACCGCAAACACAGGCTTTTCTAAGGTATACATGTTTTAATCATCCAAATCATCAGCAGTTTCATCACGAGGCGTAAGTGTCAGTGCGCGAGCTAGTGCTCGAGCTTCTCCGCCGAGCTGTTGGTCAAAGTGATTTAATACGTCCTCATATGAACGACCTTTTATTGAATCTCTGATAGTACGGTAGAATCCAGTCTGAACAACTTCAAGTCCAAACACTTGATGGGTGAGAACACCAACATTTTCTCCAAACGTCTCATGCAATGGCCTGTCCACTCGACTGGACAGACCAGAGCGGCTAAGAAGCCAGACGCATGATTTTGGAACCTCTTGCAGAACAACAGGTGAGTGTGTAGCAATGATTGCAACGCCATTGCGATTAATCAATAGATCTGTGAGCGCTCTGATGAAAGCTGATAACAGTGGAGGATGAAGATGCCCTTCGGGTTCATCAATGAGTACCAATGATTGTTCTTCAACTAGCTCAACAAGTTTAGTAATAATTAGCAAGACTATACTATGCCCAGAGCTTAGATTTCGGAACAAGCGGCGAGCGCGATCCTCCCATTCTTCTGAATCATCATCAGCTATTGCAGTAATATTGGCTTCTTTGAACAATGGGTCGACTTCTAGAGTGCGTAATGCCTTAGTCCATCGCTCACGGCGAGCACCAGTTCTACACGCTATGATCCCAGTTACGAAATCTTCGGCAAGTTTTCGTTGAGTCTTGATGGTCAGTGGCTCTAAATTTGCGATAGAACTGGAAGTCGAAGAAATCTCTTCGGCCGATTCCTGGATTAGTCCCACATAAGCATATCGAACCTCAAGCTGAGTCTGTGGTTTTACCAGGGGGCCGTACTTGTCGAATGGACTAAAGGAAACCGTGACCAAGCCGGCAAAGCCGTGCCCTTTTTGGTTAATATTGCTGGACGCTGTCTTATGGGATCCCAAAATACCTGCAGATGTGCCATTTGGTGCTTTGAGATCAAGAAAAGATCGCGCGAGCAGATCAAAACAGCGAGATTTACCGACGCCATTACGCCCGATTACAACATGTACATTGGTTGGCGGCTGTGATTTGGGCGAAACTTGGAATTCAAATGTCGGAGGAGAATCAATCGCGCGTGGGTCACTAGGTAATTCAAAGGAGAAGTCAAAAGCTGTCAACGCCGAATCGCCTTCAGCCAACTGATGGAAGCGGTTGCGAACACGCTGTGGGTCAATACTACGGAGCAAAGATCGATACAGAACTTCTTCCCCTTGGTACCGATCTAACAAGACCGGATATTTTGCGCAATCATTCAAAGATTTTAGGAACCAGTCTCGATACTCGTGTCCCAAGTTATTAAGTGTTTCATAATAATTTTCTGACTGTCCGAGGGAGAACCAGCCGTCGGTCAACTCGGGAAATTTCTCAGGTAGTTGTGTGATAGCATTTTCTTTCGTCATGCCGACGCAAGCGATTTTGACATGGCCAATGTCAAAGCGGGAGCCATCTTTTGCAACTACTACTGCATAGAATTGGGTAACCCAAGTAAACCAATCGTTCCAATTATCCTTGATCAGCAATACCTCATCACCTGAACTGGCAATCGAGGAGCTATCAACCACTCTAAACATTAGGAACCCTCTTTAGTTGAAAAATGCTGTATAATAAACAATTCACGATGGTGTGCCTGAGCTACAATATAATATTTTCGTCGACCCCGCTCCATTTTTTTCCCTTGAAATAGACACTTCTTATGTCTTGTACCTTGGATGTGGCCATGTTCGCTTCGTGTAAGAACCAGCCGCCTCCTTCGGGCCCAACTTCCACTTTTCCCAAAATCTCCCCACAACAGGACCAAATTCCCATACCCTCTCCGCAATGCCCACCCATTCGCGGAGCCGCCCCATGCCCCTCGACAGCCGCAGCTTCACCGACGACCGTTTCCCCCGCTGGGCCGAAGAGCCGCCGGTGCCCGCCGAAGGCTCGCTGGTTCCTGGGTCGCAGTTCCACGACGAGCAATGGATCATGGCCGCCGGCATGCTGGCGCGCGGCAGCAGCTTCCTCCATGTCTCCCGCGCCATGGGCTGCAGCCGCACCACGCTCTGGCGCGCCTATTACGGATCGCAGGATTTCCGTCACAGGGTGTGGTGGGAACGGCAGGCGTTGAACCGCGAGGCCGAGCTGCGCCTGTCCTCGATCCGCATGCTGGTCGCCGAGCAGATCGAGCGGCTGGTCTCCGCCGGCGATCCGTCAACCGTGCGCTGGCTGGCCGAGCGGCTGGGGCTGTTCGCCGGTCTCGACCTCCCGGCGCCCCGGCGGCAGGCCGCGCGCTCCGACGACCGGCCCGACCAGCCGCCCGCCCCCAAACCGGCCGATCCCAAGCCGCCCGCCCCCAAGCCGGAGGCTCCCCCCGCCGTCGCCGTCCCCGACCCCGACGATGATCTCCCCGCCGACCACCCCGGCACCCTGCGCGAGCGCATCCCGCCCAACCCCGAGAGGGTCGCCGCGATCCTGGCCCGGCCGGAGGCGGCGGGGCCGACGGGGCTCTATCCCTGGGCCGTCAACCCCGGCGATCTCACCCCCGACGCTCCTTCTCCCGGCCTCACCCCCGGCCCGGTCGGCCGCCGCGCCGCCGGTCCCGTCTCCCATCGCCGGTAGGGGTTCGCCGGCCGATGGAACATCCGCCCGATCCTGTTCCACGCTGTTCCATCCCGCCGCCGGCAAGGCCCCAATCGCGGGGTTGATCGCGCCGCCGTTCTGTCCGACCCTGCGGGTCCGTTGGAACACTGAGGATCACGCGATGACCGCCTTCACCTGCGTGCTCGACGCCCGTGCCAAACTGGGGGAGGGGCCGGTCTGGTCGGTGGACGAACAGGCGCTCTATTGGGTCGACATCAAGGGCCGGGCGCTGAACCGCTTCGATTCCGCCACCGGCACCAATCGTGCGATGGCCCTGCCGGAGGAGATCGGCTGCGTCGCCCCGCGCAAGGGCGGCGGCTTCATCGTCGGCCTGCGCTCCGGCCTGTGGCAGCTGGACGGGGAGGGCGGGTTGGTCGCCTGTCTCGCCGCCAATCCAGAGGACCAGGGCGCCAGCCGCTTCAACGACGGCAAGACCGATCCCGCCGGCCGTTATCTCGCCGGCACGCTGGACGAGCCGAAGGCCGGCGGCAAGGCGCATCTCTACCGCTATGACCGGCGCGGGCTGGCGGTTCTGGCCGGCGGGCTGCTGACCTCCAACGGCCTCGCCTTCAGCCCGGACGGGCGGACCCTGTACCACGCCGACACGCCGACCTTCACCGTGTGGCGCTACCGCTACGACCCGGCCACCGGCGATATCTCCGACGGCGAGGTCTTCTTCCGGCTGGAGCCGAAGGACGGCGACCGCGGTCGGCCGGACGGCGCGGCGGTGGATGCGGAGGGCTGCTATTGGACGGCGCTCTATGAGGGCGGGCGGGTCGCGCGCTTCTCCCCCGATGGCCGCCTGCTGTCGGAACACCCGCTGCCGGCGCGCTGCCCGACCATGGTCGCTTTCGGCGGTCCCGAGCTGCGCACGCTCTACGTCACCACCGCCAGCGCCGGCCGCCCGGCCGAGGAGTTGGAGCGCTTCCCGCAATCCGGCGGCCTGTTCGCCATGGCGGTGGAGGTGCCGGGCCTGCCGGTGCCGCCCTTCGACCCGGCGGCTTGAGAGGGGAGGGCGGCCGGCGATGTTCCGCAAGTTTGTCTATCTGCTGGCGCTGTCCCGCGAAAAGCATTTCGGCCGCGCGGCGGAGAGCTGCCACGTCTCGCAGCCCACCCTCTCCAACGCCATCCGCCAGCTGGAGGAGGAGCTTCAGGTCCCCATCGTCGAGCGCGGCCAGAAGTTCGAAGGCTTCACGCCGGAGGGGATGAAGGTGCTGGAATATGCCCGCCGGATCGTCGGCGAGCGCGACAACCTGCGGCACGAGCTGCTGGCCCTGGCCCAGGGCGTCACCGGCCATCTGCGGGTGGGCGCCATCCCGACGGCTCTGCCGGTGGTGCCGCATGTGCTGACGCCCTTCACCACGCGCTTCCCGCACATCCGCTCCAGCGTCGTGTCGCTCAGTTCGCGCGAGATCCAGCGCGGGCTGGACGAATTCGAACTCGACGCCGCCATCACCTATCTCGACAACGAACCGCTGAACAACGTCCGCACCCTGCCGCTCTACACCGAGCGCTATCACCTGCTGGCCCGGCGCGATGAATTGCCGGAGGAGCTGGTCGCCCAGGGCGCGGTCGCCTGGGAGAAGGCCGCCGACCTGCGGCTCTGCCTGCTGACCCCCGACATGCAGAACCGCCGAATCGCCGACACCGCCTTCCGCATGACCGGGCGGACGGTGCAGGCGGCGATGGAGACCAACTCCATCGTTACCCTCTACACCATCGTCCGCGCCGGCACCTGCGCCAGCATCGTCCCCGGCCAGCTGCTGACCTTCGTTCCGCCGCATCCGGACATCGTCGCCCTGCCGCTGGTCGACCCGGAGCTGAGCCACGTCGTCGGCCTCGCCTACGCCGACCGCGACCCGCCGCCGCCGCTGGCCAGGGCACTGGCGGTGGCGGCATCCGATGCCGACATCGCCCAGCGGGTGGCGATCAGCATCGCCGAGGCGATGATTCCCTGGCGGGTGGCGATCCGCTGACGGGCCGTTCTTGATAGCAAAAAGCTATCAGCCCATCGGAAAATACAATTTGCTGGCATACCGTATCCTCCGCCACTCTGACGGTGCCGGGCGCTGAGAGACGCCTGGAAAAAGCCAACAGAGCCAAGCCAGAACGACGCCGACCTCAAGAGCGGCGCGGACGATCGCAAGGAGGGACACCCGTGAACGCTTGCCATCCGTGGAGCGCTGAGCGCGCCATGACGATTGTCGAAGACAATCGGCATCTGCGCGGCGCCCTGCTGCCGATCCTTCACGCCCTGCAGGAAGAGTTCGGCTATATCGACGAACAGGCCATCCCCCTTCTGGCGACGGAGCTGAACCTCTCGCGCGCCGACGTGCATGGCGTCGTCTCCTTCTATCACGAATTCCGCCGCGAAAAGCCCGGCCGCCACATCATCAAGGTCTGCCGGGCCGAGGCCTGCCAGTCGATGGGCGCCAACGCGCTGGTCGACCACATCAAGAAGCGCCTGCAGGTCGATTTCCACGGCACCACCGCCGACGGCGCCTTCACGCTGGAACCGGTCTTCTGCCTCGGCAATTGCGCCCTCTCCCCCGCCGTCATGATCGACGAGAACCTGCACGGCCGGGTCTCGCCGGACCGCTTCGACGAGCTGGCGGCCGAGACGCGGGCCAACCCGACCGCCCACAACCAGATTCCCCGCGCCCTCAGCCACAAGGACAGCCATAAGGGTCACGCGCAATGAGCGGCCATCTGATCACCGTCTTCGTCCCGCGCGACTCCGCCGCCCTGTCCGTCGGCGCCGACGCCGTGGCCGCCGCCATCCGGGCCGAGGCCGCCAAGCGCGACCTGCCGCTGCGCATCGTCCGCAACGGCTCGCGCGGCATGCTCTATCTGGAACCGCTGGTCGAGGTGGAAACCCCGGAAGGCCGCGTCGCTTACGGCCCGGTCACCCCCGCCGACGTCCCCGGCCTGTTCGACGCCGGCTTCCTGACCGGCGGCGACCATGCGCTCGGCCACGGCCTGACCGAGGAAATCCCCTATTTCAAGAAGCAGGAGCGGCTGACCTTCGCCCGCTGCGGCATCATCGACCCGCTGTCGGTCGAGGATTACCGTGCCCATGGCGGCTTCCGCGGCCTTGAGAACGCGCTGGCGATGTCCCAGGCGGAGATCGTCAAGGTCGTCACCGACAGCGGCCTGCGCGGCCGCGGCGGCGCAGGCTTCCCCACCGGCATCAAATGGAACACGGTGATGCAGGCCAAGGCGGACGAGAAGTTCGTCTGCTGCAACGCCGACGAAGGCGACAGCGGTACCTTCGCCGACCGCATGATCATCGAAGGCGACCCCTTCTGCCTGATCGAGGGCATGACCATCGCCGCCATCGCGGTGGGGGCGACCTCCGGCTATGTCTACATGCGCTCGGAATACCCGCACGCCACGGCGATCCTTCGCCATGCCATCAAGCTCGCCTATGACGAGGGCTGGCTCGGCGACAACATCCACGGTACCGACCGCACCTTCCATCTCGACGTCCGCGTCGGCGCCGGCGCCTACATCTGCGGCGAAGAGACCGCGATGCTGGAAAGCCTGGAAGGCAAGCGCGGCATGGTGCGCGCCAAGCCGCCGCTGCCGGCGCTGGAGGGCCTGTTCGGCAAGCCGACCGTGGTCAACAACGTGCTGTCGCTCTGCTCGGTGCCGATCATCCTCGACAAGGGCGGCGAGTATTACCGCGACTTCGGCGTCGGCCGGTCGCGCGGCACGCTGCCCTTCCAGCTCGCCGGCAACATCAAGAACGGCGGCATCGTCGAGAAGGCCTTCGGCATCACCCTGCATGAACTGCTGTACGAGTATGGCGGCGGCACCATCACCGGCCGGCCGATCCGCGCGGTGCAGGTCGGCGGTCCGCTCGGCGCCTATCTGCCGCCCTCCCAGTTCGACCTGCCCAAGGACTACGAGGCCTTCGCGGCGCAGGAGGCGATGGTCGGCCACGGCGGCATCGTCGTCTTCGACGACAGCGTCGACATGGCCCAGCAGGCCCGCTTCGCCATGGAGTTCTGCGTGGCGGAATCCTGCGGCAAGTGCACCCCCTGCCGCATCGGTTCCACCCGTGGGATGGAAACGCTGGACAAGATCATCGCCGGCAAGAACGTCGACGCGAACCTCGAACTGCTCGCCGACCTCTGCGACGTGATGGTGGACGGCTCGCTCTGCGCCATGGGCGGCATGACGCCCTATCCGGTGCGCAGCGCCGTGAAGCACTTCCCGGAAGACTTCCGCAAAAAGGCGCCGGCCGTCCGCGTCACCCACATCGCCGCCGAATAACGAGCGACCCCAGGAGCACCCGAGATGACCCTCATCCACGAGACCGACTACGGCACCCCGGCCCGCGTCTCCGAGACCCTGGTGACGCTGGAGATCGACGGCCGCGCCATCACGGTCCCCGAAGGCACCTCCGTGATGCGCGCCGCGATGGACGCCGGCATCACCGTGCCGAAGCTCTGCGCCACCGACAGCCTGGAGCCCTTCGGCTCCTGCCGCCTCTGCGCGGTGGAGATCGAGGGGCGCCGCGGCACCCCGGCCTCCTGCACCACCCCCGTCGCTCCCGGCATGAAGGTCCACACCCAGACCGACAAGCTGGCGAAGCTGCGCCGCGGCGTGATGGAGCTGTACATCTCCGACCATCCGCTGGACTGCCTGACCTGCGCCGCCAACGGTGATTGCGAGTTGCAGGACATGGCCGGCGCCGTCGGCCTGCGCAACGTGCGGTACGGTTTCGACGGCGAAAACCACCGCGCCGCCGCGAAGGACGAAAGCAACCCCTACTTCACCTTCGACGCCTCCAAGTGCATCGTCTGCTCGCGCTGCGTCCGCGCCTGCCAGGAGACCCAGGGCACCTTCGCGCTGACCATCGACGGACGCGGCTTCGCGTCGTCGGTGTCGCCGGGCGCCAAGGAAAGCTTCATGGACAGCGAGTGCGTGTCCTGCGGCGCCTGCGTCCAGGCCTGCCCGACCGCGACCCTGACCGAGAAGTCGATCATCGAGCACGGCCAGCCCGAACACAGCGTCATCACCACCTGTGCCTATTGCGGTGTCGGCTGCTCCTTCAAGGCCGAGCTGCAGGGCACCACGGTGGTCCGCATGACGCCCTGGAAGAACGGCGGCGCCAACGAGGGCCACTCCTGCGTCAAGGGCCGCTTCGCCTGGGGCTACGCCACCCACAAGGACCGCATCATGAAGCCCATGGTGCGCGAGCGGATCACCGACCCGTGGCGTGAAGTGTCGTGGGAAGAGGCGGTGGCCTACGCCGCCGAGCGGCTGAAGGCGGTGCAGGCCAAGCATGGCCGGGGCTCCATCGGCGGCATCACCTCGTCGCGCTGCACCAACGAGGAGGTCTATGTCGTCCAGAAGATGATCCGGGCCGCCTTCGGCACCAACAACATCGATACCTGCGCCCGCGTCTGCCATTCGCCGACCGGCTACGGCCTGTCGCAGACCTTCGGCACCTCGGCCGGCACCCAGGATTTCAAGAGCGTCGACAAGTCCGACGTCATCCTGGTCATCGGCGCCAACCCTACCGACGGCCATCCGGTGTTCGGTTCGCGCATGAAGAAGCGGCTGCGCGCCGGGGCCAAGCTGATCGTCATCGATCCGCGCCGCATCGATCTGGTGCGCAGCCCGCACGTCCAGGCCGAGTACCATCTGCAGCTCCAGCCCGGCACCAACGTCGCCGTGGTGAATGCCATCGCCCACACCATCGTCACCGAGGGGCTGGTGAACCGCGCCTTCGTCGAGGAGCGCTGCGATCCCAAGGAGTTCGCGAAGTGGGAGGCGTTCATCGCTGAGCACCGCAACTCGCCGGAATATCTGGAATCGCGCACCGGCGTTCCGGCCGATCAGGTCCGCGCCGCCGCCCGCCTCTACGCCACCGGCGGCAACGCCGCGATCTACTACGGCCTGGGCGTGACCGAGCACAGCCAGGGCTCCAGCACGGTGATGGCAATCGCCAACCTCGCGATGGCGACCGGCAACATCGGCCGCGAGGGCGTCGGCGTGAACCCGCTGCGCGGCCAGAACAACGTGCAGGGCTCCTGCGACATGGGCTCCTTCCCGCACGAGCTGCCGGGCTACCGCCACGTCTCGGACGACGCCGTCCGCCAGGAGTTCGAGGCGGCCTGGGGCGTCACGCTGGATCCGGAGCCCGGCCTGCGCATTCCCAACATGTTCGACAGCGCGCATGACGGCAGCTTCCGCGGCCTGTTCGTGCAGGGCGAGGACATCGTCCAGTCCGATCCCAACACCACCCACGTCACCTCGGCACTGGAAGCCCTGGACATCGTCATCGTCCAGGACCTGTTCCTGAACGAGACGGCGGCCTTCGCCCACGTCTTCTTCCCCGGCACCTCCTTCCTGGAGAAGGACGGCACCTTCACCAACGCCGAGCGCCGCATCAACCGCGTCCGCAAGGCGATGCCGTCCAAGGTCGGCAAGGACGAGCATTGGGTCGCCTGCGCGCTGGCGACGGCGATGGGCTACCCGATGCATTACGAGACCACGTCGGAGATCATGGACGAGATCGCCCGGCTGACCCCGACCTTCCGCGGCGTCAGCTTCGAGAAGCTCGACCGCGTCGGCAGCGTCCAGTGGCCCTGCACCGGCTTCGAGGACGACGACACCGGCATGGCGATCATGCACGAGGAGAGTTTCGCCCGCGGTCTCGGCCGCTTCGTGATCACCGAATATGTGCCGACCGACGAGCGGACGACGCGGATGTATCCGCTGGTGCTGACCACCGGCCGCATCCTCGCCCACTACAATGTCGGCGCCCAGACCCGCCGCACCGCCAATGTGGCCTGGCATCCGGAGGACGTGCTGGAGATCAACGCGGTGGATGCCGAGATCCGCGGCGTCAAGGACGGCGACATGGTGTCGCTCGCCAGCCGCATGGGGGCCACGACGCTGCGCGCCGTCATCTCCGACCGCATGCCGGCCGGCGTCGTCTACACCACCTTCCACCACCCGGTGACCGGGGCCAACGTCATCACCACCGAGAATTCGGACTGGGCGACCAACTGCCCCGAATACAAGGTGACGGCGGTGCAGGTCGCCCGCAGCAACCAGCCGTCGGACTGGCAGGTCGACTACGCGAAGAACGACGTCGAGCGCAAGCGCATCGCCGCCGCCAACGTCATCGCCGCCGAGTAACGCGCCGCCGAGTAACGGCCTGAGGAGTGGGAAGCATGACCGCGATGCCTTCTGGTTCCATCCGTCCCGACGACAGCCTCATGTGCTCCATCGCCGTCACCGGCACCGGCTTTGCCGCCGGTGTCGGGATGGAGGAGGGGGCGGACGTCGAATGGCAGGTGCCGGAGGAAACCGCGGTCGCTTTCGAATACAACGGCCGGTCCCACGCCGTGATGATGGCGACCCCTGCCGATCTGGAAAACTTCGCGCTGGGCTTCAGCCTTGCCGAGGAGATCGTCGGGACCGCCGCCGATATCGAGAAAATCGCCGTGCGGGAAACGCCGCTGGGCTTCGTCCTCAACCTGACGGTCGACCCGTTGCGTCTCCTGCGCGGAAGCCTGCGCAGCCGCTCCATGGAGGGGCGGAGCGGCTGTGGCCTGTGCGGCGTGGACAGTCTTGTCCACGCCGTTCGGGAGCCCCGCAAGATCGAAACCTCGCTGGAGGTGGAGCCGGCCGCCGTGGCCGCCGCCTTCCGTGCCCTGCCGGACCACCAGCCGATGAACCGGGCCAACCGTTCGGTCCATGCCGCCGCGTGGTGCGCGCCCGACGGCAGCATCCGGCTGGCCCGCGAGGATGTCGGCCGCCACAACGCGCTCGACAAGCTGATCGGCGCCATCGCCGCTTCGGGTGCCGATCCGGCCGGCGGCTTTGTGGTGATGACCAGCCGCTGCAGCTTCGAACTGGTGCAGAAGACCGCCGCGGTGGGCATCCCGCTGCTGGCGACCATCTCGGCGCCGACGGCGCTGGCGCTGGAACTGGCGCGCAACGCCAACCTGACCCTGGGTGCGCTGTCGCGCCGCGACACCGTCATCCTGTTCCGCTGAACCCAACATCGTTTCGCCAATGGAGACACCGATGAGCCACACGAACCATGCCAAGGATCTGGTCCGGATGGCGAACCAGATCGCCGTCCACTTCGCCACCTATCCGCGTGAGGAGGCGGTGACCGAGACGGCGACCCACATCCGCAAATTCTGGGATCCGCGCATGCGCGCCGGCCTGTTCGCCCATGTCCAGTCCGGCGGCGAAACCGACCTGCACGAAATCGCGCGCGGCGCGGTGGGAATGCTGCAGGCACGCTGAGGCGAAGCGGTCGCGACCGGGTTCCGTCAGACCTTGCGGAAGGCGAACATGACCGTTTCGTAGGGAAAGGCGATCTCGGCGCGATCCGTCAGTTCGGGCGTGCGGGCGATCAGCGCGCGGGTTGCGCGCTCGACGTCCGTCTGCCGTTCCGGAGGCAGCGCCGCAATGAAGCTGACCGAAAGCGTGCGCTTGACGATGACGTCTTCCGGGCTTCCGATATGGGCATGCCGGACATGGCGCTCGTCGATAGGCTCGAAGCCCGGTGCGGGGAAGACCCGGCGCCAGTTGCCGGTCCGATAGCGCGGGGTATCGCCCTCCCAAGGGTCTGTGATGGCGGTCAGCGCCGCCACCCAGGGCTTGCTCTCATCCCGTACGTTCCAGATCAGCCCCAGCGCGCCGCCCGGTGCCAGGACTCTGTGAAATTCCTGCAAGGCGGCCGCTGTGGCGAACCAGTGAAAGGCCTGCGCGCAGACCACGGCATCGACGGAACCGTCCGGCAGCGGAATGGACTCCGCGGTTCCCGCCATGACGGTGATGTCTGGAAAGGCCCGGACCAGTTGCTCGCGCATACCGGCGACCGGTTCGACGGCGGCGATCTCTCCTCCGCACTCCTTCAGCATGGCCACGAATTTGCCGGTGCCGGCGCCGACCTCCAGGACCTTCCGTCCAGGGCCGGCGCCCAGCACGTCGCGAAGCCATTCGGCGGTCTCGGGCGGGTAGCTTGGTCGGCCTCTGACATAGGCCCCGGCACCGGTCTCGTAACCTCTGGAAGAGTGATGAATCGGCATGGCGACCTCGATCCTTCCGGTGTGCCTCGAAGCGGACCCTCAGACGTAATTGGCGATCTCGACCAGATTGTCGTCGGGGTCGCGGAAATAGACGGAACGGATCGGCCCGGTGGCGCCCGTGCGGTTCACCGGGCCTTCTTCTATGGCGATGTCGCGGGCCTGGAGATGGGCGATCACCTCCTCCAGCGGCGTGTCGGCGATCAGGCAGAAATCGCCGCTGCCGGCGGTGGGCCGGGCGGCCTTCGGTTCGAACTCCCGCCCGACCTCGTGCAGGTTGATCTTCTGCGCGCCGAAGGACAGGGCGCGGCGGCCGCCGGCGAAGGTGACGACCTCCATCCCCAGCACGTCGCTGTAGAAGGCGCAGGTCGCCTCGATGGAGGCGACCGTCAGCACGAGATGGTCGATCCGGGCGATCCGCATCCCGGCCTCACATGCCGGTCGCCGTCGGCAGCGGCTTGGCCGGAGCGGGGGTGGAGGCGGAGGACAGCGGCGTCGGCGCATGGGCGGCCGGGACCGGCAGCGGCGCCGGCTTCGACAGCGGGCGCGGCGCCGAGACCGGCGTCACGGGATTGGCCGCCGCCGGATTGGCCGACATCGCCGCGCCCGACTGGCCGGACGGCGTCGCCAGCGTGGGCGGATCCTCGTAGATGTCGGGGTGGACGCGCACCACGCCGGCGGTGTCGACCGAGGCGTTCCAGTAGACGAAGCGCACGGGGATGGCGTTCGGCAGCCGGATCGTCTTGGTCTCCCCGGTGTCGAGCTGCTGGCCGATGCTGGCCGGCGTCATCTTCGCGGCGCCCAGCAGCGTCTCCGCCATCATCCGGGCATCCTCCAGCCGCACGCAGCCGGAGCTGGCGGCGCGCAGGTCGCGGCTGAACAGCTTGGGATCGTTGGTGCCGTGCAGGAAGATGCCGTCGCCGTTGGTCAGGTTGAAGCGGAAGCGGCCCAGCGCGTTGTCGTCGCCCGGCTTCTGGACGATGCGCACGCGCCCGGGATCGACAGACCACCAGTTGACCGACTGGGTGTTGGCGACCTCCGACCCGTCCAGATAGACGGCTGCGTTCTTGATGCCGGTTGTGCCCTTCTTGCGCAGGGCCGGCAGCTTGTCCTCGCTCAGCACCGTCGGCGGGACGGTCCAGGTCGGGTTGATGGTGACGCTGGTCACCTTGTCCTGCAGCAGCGGCGTCTTGCGCGACGGCCGGCCGACCACCGCCCGCATGGTGAAGCTGGGCCGTCCATGCTCGATGAGGGTGACGGACTGGCCGGGCAGGTTGACCAGGATGGTGGTGTCGGGGATGGAGGCCTGCTGCGCCCGCATCGCCGCGGCGGCGCGGCGCAGAAGCGCCACGGTCTGCGCCGGGGTGCGGTCCAACGCCTGGCGCGTCACCTCGCCCACCTTGCCGTCGGGCTGCAGCCCCTCGGCGAGTTGGAAGGCGCGCACGGCCACCTCGACATCGTCGTTGAAGCTGTCGGTCCATTTGTCGGCGGGCAGATAGCCCAGCTCGATCAGGCGGCGCGACACCTTGCCGACGCGGTCGGCCAGCGGCGAGCGCACGGTGATCACCACCGGCGGCGCCGGCTCGACTGGGGCGAGGCCGGGCAGGGTGGGGGCCTGCGCCTGCACGTCGGCGGGGGGCACGTCCATCGCCGGGGCGACGCCCTCGACCATGCCGCCGTCGCCCTTCTTGACGACGGCGCCGTAGCCGATGCGGGTGGCCGGCGCCTTGGGCGCGTTCTGGATTTCCTGCGCGCGCTGTTCCAGCGCCGCGGCCCAGCCGGCGACCAGCGGCGGCTTGGCGGCATGCGCCGCCTCCTTCGCCGCTGCGGCCAGCACCGGACCGCTCAGGACAACGCCGACCAATCCGCCGACCAGGCAGAAGGCGGCGGAGCGGCGGGACATCGGGCGGCGGAGATCATGCATGGCGATGGGACCGGAACGTGAACGGAAAGGATCGAGCGTTGTATCCTTCGATGAGCCTTCCACGATCCGCAAGCGACATTTGGTGTCGGCAGCTCTGCTGTTCACACTGTTGCTCCCGTGCATCGCCCAGTCACTCGGGGGCGGCTATGGCCGTTACACGCCCTGATTACGACGGTTGGACGCCGCGGCACCGGTTTTATTCCGAACCTTCGTCCGATGTAGGACCGGAAGGGCCGGAGCGTGGCCGTATGTGTCATTTGACGTAGATACCGCCTTTCGCATGCGCGGTAACTTTTCCCTCGACGATGTGGCGAAGCCCCGGAGCAACCGGGGCGCCAAAGGAAGGGGGCAACTTCATGCGGACCAAGCAACTGACGTCCAGCTTCGGGATCAGCGCGCTGGCCGGTCTGGCCATGGGCGCGATGGCGTCCTTCGCGATGCCGGCCCAGGCAGCGGACGACACCATCAAGGTGGGCATCCTGCATTCCCTGTCCGGCACGATGGCGATCAGCGAGACGACGTTGAAGGACGTCATGCTGATGCTGATCGACGAGCAGAACAAGAAGGGCGGCCTGCTGGGCAAGAAGCTGGAGCCGGTGGTGGTCGATCCGGCCTCCAACTGGCCGCTGTTCGCCGAGAAGGCGCGCGAGCTGATCAGCAAGGACAAGGTGTCGGCCGTGTTCGGCTGCTGGACCTCGGTCAGCCGCAAGTCGGTGCTGCCGGTGTTCGAGGAACTGAACAACATCCTCTTCTACCCGGTCCAGTATGAGGGCGAGGAGTCCTCGCGCAACGTCTTCTACACCGGCGCCGCGCCGAACCAGCAGGCGATCCCGGCCGTCGATTACCTGATGCAGAAGGAAAAGGTCCAGCGCTGGGTGCTTGCCGGCACCGACTACGTCTATCCGCGCACGACCAACAAGATCCTCGAAGCCTACCTGAAGGGCAAGGGCGTCAAGCCCGAGGACATCATGATCAACTACACGCCGTTCGGTCATTCCGACTGGCAGTCGATCGTGGCGGACATCAAGAAGTTCGGGTCGGCCGGCAAGAAGACCGCCGTCGTCTCCACCATCAACGGCGATGCCAACGTTCCCTTCTACAAGGAACTGGGCAACCAGGGCGTGAAGGCGCAGGACATTCCGGTCGTCGCCTTCTCGGTCGGCGAGGAAGAGCTGGCCGGCATCGACACCAAGCCGCTGCTGGGCCATCTGGCCGCCTGGAACTACTTCCAGTCGGTCGAGACGCCGGCCAACAGCGACTTCATCAAGGCCTGGAAGACCTACACCAAGAACGACAAGCGCGTCACCAACGACCCGATGGAAGCCCACTATATCGGCTTCAACATGTGGGTGAAGGCGGTCGAGGCGGCTGGCACCACCGAGCCGGACAAGGTCATCGACGCCATGGTCGGCGTGTCGGTCCCCAACCTGACCGGCGGCTATTCGGCGATGCTGCCGAACCACCACATCACCAAGCCGGTCCTGATCGGCGAAGTGCAGGAGAACGGCCAGTTCGACGTCGTCTCCAAGACCTCGGGCCTCGTCCCGGGCGACGAGTGGTCGGACTATCTGCCGGACAGCAAGGACCTGATCGCCGACTGGCGCAAGCCGATGTCCTGCGGCAACTTCAACGTGAAGACCGGCAAGTGCGGCGGCAAGGGGTCGTGAGGGCTGGTGTCCGTCCTCTGATTTGAGTGGTCGCGACGCTTGCCCCCACCCTAACCCTCCCCCGCTGGGCGGGGGAGGGGATCTCTCCCTCCCTTGCGAAGCGGGGGAGGGCCGGGGTGGGGGCAAGCGTTTCGCGCTGTTAGCCCCCCGCACCGAAGGACCCGCGATGCGACGCGCTCTCCGCTGGCTGATGGCCGTCTGTGTGGTGGTCGCCACATCGACCGCCGCCCTTGCCGCCGACCTCCGTCCACTCGTCCAGGCCCTGGGCAGCGGCGGCTATTCCGGAACCGAAAAGGCCCTGGCGCAATTGTCGGAGGCCGGCGACCCGGCCGCCGTGCCGGTGATCGAGGCGCTCCAGGCCGGCGACCTCTATGTGCGCAAGGCCGACGGCACCGTGGTCGTCGCCCGCAAGGCCGGCGACGCCTTCACCCTGACCGACCCGCTGACCCGCGCCGCGCTCGGCGATGCGCCGGCCGCCGCGGTCGAGAAAATCCGCATCAACAATTCGCTGCGTCGCGCCATCAGCGCCTCGCTGGGTGCCCTCACCCTGATGAGCCCCGATACCGGCGTCCGCCGCTCCGCCGCCGATGCGGTGTTCAAGAGCCGCGACGCCCAGGCGCTGGAGACACTGAACGCCGCCATCGCCAAGGAGCAGGACAAGAGCGTCCGCGCCGCCATGGAGCAGGCGCGCGCCGCCATCCTGCTGACCGGCGAGGCCGCGTCGAAGATGAGCGATGCCGAAATCCAGTCGGCGACCGACACGCTGGCCGCCCGCGGTGACCGCGACGCGCTGGTGCTGCTGAACATGGTCGCCGGTTCCGGCGCGTCCGACGTCACCAAGCGCTCGGCCGCCGCCGCCGTCTCCACCCTGGAACAGAAGCTGGCCTTCTGGGCCGCGCTGCAGAATCTCTGGTACGGGCTGTCGCTGGGTTCGGTGCTGCTGCTGGCCGCCATCGGGCTGGCCGTCACCTTCGGCGTGATGGGCGTCATCAACATGGCCCATGGCGAGATGGTGATGATCGGCGCCTACACCACCTTCCTGGTGCAGGAGTTCTTCCGCGCCCATGCCCCCGGCCTGTTCGACCTGTCGATCCTGGTGGCGCTGCCCGCCGCCTTCATCGTGTCCGGCGGCGTCGGCATCATCATCGAGCGCAGCGTGATCCGCTGGCTCTACGGCCGTCCGCTGGAAACGCTGCTTGCCACCTGGGGCCTGTCGCTGGCGCTCCAGCAGGCGGTGCGCTCCATCTTCGGCCCGACCAACCGCGAGGTCGGCGCGCCGAGCTGGATGTCCGGCGCCTTCGAACTGGGCGGCCTGACCATCACCTACGGCCGGCTGTGGATCGTCATCTTCGCCTTCGCCGTCTTCGGCGCTCTGCTGGTGGCGCTGAAGCGCACGTGGTTCGGCCTGTCGATCCGCGCGGTGACGCAGAACCGGCCGATGGCCAACGCCATGGGCATCCGCACCGCGCGGGTGGACGCGCTGACCTTCGGCCTCGGTTCCGGCATCGCGGGTCTGGCCGGGGTGGCGCTGAGCCAGATCGACAATGTCAGCCCGAACCTCGGCCAGGGCTACATCATCGACAGCTTCATGGTCGTGGTGTTCGGCGGGGTGGGCAACCTGTGGGGCACGCTGGTCGGCGCGCTGACGCTGGGGTCCATCAACAAGTTCCTGGAGCCTTACGCCGGCGCGGTGCTGGGCAAGATCCTGGTGCTGATCTTCATCATCCTGTTCATCCAACGGCGTCCGCGCGGCCTGTTCGCGCTGAAGGGCCGCGCGGTGGAGGCCTGATCCGATGCTGCTGCGCTTTTTCCTGATGGGGCTGGACCGCAAGGCCGGGATCGTTCTGACGATCCTCGCCATCCTGGCGGTGGCGGTTCCGGTGATGACGCTGTGGGTGCCGGCGGACTCGCCCTTCCACCTGTCGGTTTTCACCGTTTCGCTGCTGGGCAAATACCTGTGCTTCGCGCTGCTGGCGCTGGCGCTGGACCTCGTGTGGGGCTATTGCGGCATCCTGTCGCTCGGCCATGCCGCCTTCTTCGCGCTCGGCGGCTATGCCATGGGCATGTACCTGATGCGGCAGATCGGCCCGCGCGGCGTCTACGGCAATCCGGTCCTGCCCGACTTCATGGTCTTCCTGAACTGGAAGGAGCTGCCCTGGTACTGGCTGGGCTTCGATCATTTCTGGTTCGCCGCGCTGATGGTGCTGGTGGTGCCGGGTGCGCTGGCCTTCGCCTTCGGCTGGTTCGCCTTCCGCAGCCGCGTCACCGGCGTCTACCTGTCGATCATCACCCAGGCGCTGACCTTCGCCCTGCTGCTGGCCTTCTTCCGCAACGACATGGGCTTCGGCGGCAACAACGGCCTGACCGACTTCAAGGACATCCTCGGCTACGACATCCAGGCCGACACCACCCGCGTCACCCTGTTCGTGGCGACGGTGGCCGCACTCGCCCTGTCCTACATGATCGCCTCGGGCGTCATCGGGTCGAAGCTGGGCAAGGTGCTGGTGGCGCTGCGCGACGCCGAAAGCCGTGTCCGTTTCATGGGCTACGACACCGAAAGTTACAAGCTGTTCGCCTGGACCCTGTCGGCCTGCATGGCCGGCGTGGCGGGAGCCCTCTACGTCCCGCAGGTCGGCATCATCAACCCGTCTGAGTTCGCCCCGGCCAGCTCGATCGAGGCGGTGATCTGGGTCGCCGTCGGCGGGCGGGGCACGCTTGCCGGCGGCATCCTCGGCGCGGTGCTGGTCAACATGGGCAAGAGCTATTTCACCGGCGCCCTGCCGGAGCTGTGGCTGTTCGCGCTGGGCGGCCTGTTCGTGGCGGTCACCCTGTTCCTGCCCAAGGGGCTGCTGGGGTTGGGCGCGCAGCTGAAGGCCAAACTGCCCGGACGCAACAAGACCTCGCCCCTTCCCAATGCCAAAACAGCCGACCAGAAGGGAGCCTGACCCATGAGCGCGGAATCGACCCTTCTCTATCTCGACGGCGTGTCGGTCAGCTTCGACGGCTTCAAGGCGCTGAACAGCCTGTCGCTGGTGATGATGCCCGGCGAGATGCGGGCGATCATCGGCCCCAACGGCGCCGGCAAGACGACGATGATGGATGTCATCACCGGCAAGACCCGTCCCGACACCGGCACCATCCTGTTCGAGGGCGACACCGACCTGACCCGCCTGCGCGAGGCGGCGATCGCCAATCTCGGCATCGGCCGCAAGTTCCAGCGCCCGACCGTGTTCGAGCCGCACACGGTGTGGGACAATCTGGAACTGGCGCTGAAGGCCCCGCGCCGGCCGCTGAAGACGCTGACCTACGCCATCAGCCGCGACGACCGGTCCCGCATCGAGGAAATCCTCGACATCACCCGCCTGTCGGCCCTGCGCAACCGTCAGGCCGGCAGCCTGTCGCACGGGCAGAAGCAGTGGCTGGAGATCGGCATGCTGCTGGCCCAGGACCCCAAGCTTCTGCTGGTCGACGAGCCGGTTGCCGGCATGACCGACGCCGAGACCGAACAGACGGCGGAACTGCTGTGCAGCATCGCCGGCAAGCATTCGGTGATCGTGGTGGAGCATGACATGAGCTTCGTCCGCGCGCTCGGCGTCAAGGTGACGGTGCTGGCGGAAGGCTCGGTCCTGGCCGAAGGCTCGCTGGACGCGGTCAGCGCCAACCAACAGGTCATCGACACCTATCTCGGCCGCTGACGGGAGACCCTATGATGCTGGACGTTCGCTCCCTCGATCTGCATTACGGCGCCGCCCAGGCCCTGCGCAGCGTTTCCATGAAGGCCGAAATCGGCAAGGTCACCTGTCTGGTCGGCCGCAACGGCGTCG
The DNA here is from genome assembly GCF_008364795.1 of Azospirillum oryzae. Classification (GTDB taxonomy): domain Bacteria; phylum Pseudomonadota; class Alphaproteobacteria; order Azospirillales; family Azospirillaceae; genus Azospirillum; species Azospirillum oryzae. The sequence goes on from NZ_VTTM01000007.1 coordinate 291,923, forward strand.
GCAAGTCCAGCCTGCTGCGCGCCATCGTCGGGCTGAAGCCGGTGTCCGGCGGCTCCATCGGCTGGGACGGCGCCGACGTGACGAAGATGGCGCCGGCCGACCGGGCGCGCCGCGGCATCGCCTATGTGCCGCAGGGGCGCGAGATCTTCCCGCTGTTGACGGTGCGGGAAAATCTGCTGACCGGCTACGCCCCGCTGCCGCGCTCGCAACGCTCGATTCCCGACGAGGTGTTCGAGCTGTTCCCGGTGCTGAAATCCATGCTGGACCGTCGCGGCGGCGACCTGTCGGGCGGCCAGCAGCAGCAGCTCGCCATCGGCCGCGCGCTGGTGACCCGCCCGCGCCTGCTGGTGCTGGACGAGCCGACCGAGGGCATCCAGCCCTCCATCATCAAGGACATCGGCCGCGCCATCTCCTACCTGCGCGACAAGGGCACCATGGCGATCCTGCTGGTGGAGCAGTATTTCGACTTCGCCCGCGACCTCGCCGACGACTGGGTGGTGATGGAACGCGGCGAGGTGATGCTGTCCGGTCCCCGCAGCGGCCTGGACGAGCAGGAGGTGCGTAAATACCTGACGGTGTGATGCCTGCGGAATAACGGCGCTTGCCGTGCGTCCTTCATCCATCGGGCCCGTCGTCCGGCGGGCCGGTTTTGGGGAGGAACCGCAGAATGATGTCCGCACTCCGTGTCACCGCCGCCGCCATCGGCCTGGGCGCCGTCCTGTTCGGCGCGCCCGCCTTCGTTCAGGACGCCTTCGCTCAGGACAAGGAACCGGCCATGATGGGGAAGACCGCGATGGGTCCCGTCCTGACCGACGCGAAGGGCATGACGCTCTACGTCTTCGACAAGGACAGCGCCGGCAAATCGGCCTGCAACGGGCCTTGCGCGACCAACTGGCCGCCGCTGATGGCTCCCGCCTCCGCCAAGCCGATGGGCAAGTACACGGTGGTCACCCGCGACGACGGCAGCCACCAGTGGGCCTACAACGGCAAGCCGCTCTACACCTGGGCCAAGGACATGAAGCCCGGCGACGCCACGGGTGACGGCGTGAACAATGTCTGGCATGTGGCGAAGCCGTAATCCCCTGTTTCGCGGCGTCGTGGTGGTCTTCCACTCCACGACGCCGCGCAATTTCGGGGTATATTTCGACTGTCGAGGTAATTCGCAAACATCGGCTTCGCAGCCGGCGCTCTTTAATGGTCGTTAAGGATCGAAACCGCAAGATGACCTCACCGTCATCTTGCTCATGGAGCAGCAGGCCATGTCGATCTACAACGCCGCCTCGTTCGAAGCCGCCCCTTCCGCCGAACCGAAGGTCCGCAAGATGCAGGGTCTGCCGCGACTGGCGGTGTGGGCGGTGATGATCGGTACGCCCTGGGTGGTGATCGTGCAGGCGGTGCGCCTGATCTTCTAAATCTGGCGCACCTCCCTTCACACCCTCACTGGGCCGGCGCCACCCAGGGTTCCAGCGCGCCGATCTTCCTGGCCCGCTTCTCGTCCGCCGACAGTTTGAAATTATGCCCATAGGGCGCGCTCTCGAACGAGCCGTATCCGGGATTGGCCAGCATCAGCCAGTCGCGCCCGAAATGCTCCTTCACCGTCTCGTAGGCCTTCATCCGCTCCGCCTCGCTGCCGTTGGCGGCGTCGGTGAAGTCGCCGAAATTGTCGCCGAACAGCAGGACGATCCGATAATCCTTGGCGATGGTGGCGCGGCGCGCGCTCTTCGCCGAACCCCACTCCGGCTTTTCCTTCGACATCAGGAAGGTATCGACGTTCCCGCCCATCGGGAAGCCCAGCGCCTGCGCGTTGCGGCGGGTCGGCTCCTCCTGGTCGGCGCTGCGGTTGGTGACGTAGAAGACCTTGACGCCCTTCGACTCGGCATATTGGGTGAACTCGACCGCACCCGGCACCGCCGTCGCCTTCTCCGCCTTCACCCAGGCGTCCCAGGTCTTCGGCGAGAAGTCGGTGCCGCTGGTCACCAGACCGGTCTGATAGGCGGAGTTGTCCATCGCCGTCTCATCCAGGTCCAGCACCACGGCCGGCGGCAGCTCCTGGTAATTGCCAGTCTGCTCGGTCGCAGCGGTCCAGTTTTTGTCGGCCAGCGCCTTGTCCAGCTGGATTCTGCCCAGCGCATAGACCGCCAGCGCATTGGCCTTGTATTCGACCGACCTCTGCATCCACAGCTCGGCGTTCAGCAGATCGCTTTGCGGCACCGGGCCTTGGGGAGCTGGATCGGCCGCCAGGGCGGGGCCGGCGAGAAGGGAGAGGACAACCGCACCGGACAGCAGCGACCAGCGCCCGGAACAGGCGGAATTGCGCATCGACACACCCATCCATCAAGTGTCATGGAACTGTCATCGAAGCACAGATCCGGACGCTTGGCGACGGTCGCGTGACCCATGCGTCACGGTATCCCGATACGCTTGTCCGGTTCCTTTCCCGGTTCCATCCAGCGCAGCGGGATCGCGGCCTTCCGCCGCCATCCGCGCTCCACCTGCAGGCTCCAGCTCCGTTGGGCGTTGGGCAGGGCAGGGTCGGGCTCCCAATCGATGCCGACCGCCCCGGTCAGATGCAGAACGTCACCGCTGGCGACATCGACCAGCAGCAACCCGGCACGCGGGTTCAGCAGCATGTTGCCCAGCGTGTTGAAATAGCGGTTGCCGGAATAGTCGGGCACGATCAGCCGGTCGCCCTCGATCCGGATGAAACCTGCCGGCCCGCCCCGGTGCGACACGTCCAGCCGGCCGTCACGCCCCGCCGACGAGGCGGAGGCGACGAAGGCGGTGTCGGTCGCGCCGATCAGGCGCCGGGCCTCGCCGTCCAGTCCGGCCAGCGCTTCCACGGCTCCAGCGGGGGAGGGGGCCTCCTCCTCCGCCCGGCGCACATGGATGTATTGCGGGCAGTTGCCGAAGCTCTCCTCCACCGCCATGGCAAAGGCCAGCCCGTCGCGGGCCGCCACCCGGCCGTTCACTCGGTTGCGTCGCCGGGTGCCGAGGTCGATGCCCAGCGCGGCCACCGGTTCCCCCACCGCCGGTCCGGCCGGCCAGGGCTGCCACGCGCCATGGTCGGGCCGCACCCACAGCGTCCGCGGGTCGGCGGCGGAGACGAAGCCGGGGGTGCCGGTCAGCACCCCGGCCGCCGGGTCGCCGGCCTCGTCACGCGCGGCGACCAGCAGCCAGGGCAGCAGCGGATAGAACGCCTGATGCTGGGGGATCAGCCGGTCGCGGATCGGAGCCGACGGCACGCGGAACCCGGCCCGCGCCTGCGCCTCCCGCTCGCCGGGATGGAAGGGTTCGGGGATGCGGTCCTGGTCCATGGCCGTGCTCCTGCCATCAAGAGGGAAAAGGGTCAGGCGGTTTGCGGAATTGCGCTCTGGGGCATCGGGGTCAGTGCCGGGATCGCTTCCACCCGCTCCAGCCAGCGGCGGACCGCCGGATAGGGATCGAGCGGGATGCGGCCTTCCGGCGCACGGGCGACGTAGGCGTAGCAGGCGATGTCGGCGATGGTCGGCCGTTCCGCTGCCAGCCAGTCGCGGCTTGCCAGATGACCGTCCATGAAGCTCAGGACGCGCCCGGCGACCGCCTGCGCATCGGTCAGCGACGCGGCTCCGCCCCACAGTGTCAGGATGCGCGCCAGGGCCGGCCCGAAGCGCAGGTCGCCGGCCGCGATCGACAGCCAGCGCTGCACCCGCGCCGCGTCCCCCGGCGCCTTCGGGTTCCACAGGCCGGAGGCGTCATAGCGGTCGGCGAGATAGACCAGGATGGCGACGGAATCCGGCAGGACGAGGTCGCCGTCGACCAGCACCGGAATTTGTCCGAAGGGGTTCAGGGCGAGGAAACTCTCCGACCGCCGCAGCTCGGCGCCGGCCTCGACATAGCGGTATGGCAGGCCGAGGATGTTCAGAAACGCTTCGACCCGATGGGTGTGCCCCGACAGCGGCGTGCCGTAGAGCGTGATGGCGGGTTCGGTGGTGGTGCTCATCGGACAAGTCCCCTCGATGACTGTTTTGCGGATGCCCATAGCCAACCACTTGCGCGCTTCGGCAGGAATGCGCTTTCATCAAAAGGGACTCTTTCGGAAAGCGGAAGAATTGTGGACCGGCTGGACGAACTGGCGATCTTCGTGGCGATCCTGGAGGCTGGCAGCCTTGCCGGTGCGGCCAAGCGGCTGCGGCGGTCGGCGCCCGCGGTCACCCGCGCGCTGTCCGGGCTGGAGGAGCGGCTGGGCCTGCGGCTGATCGAGCGGACCACCCGCAACCTCGCACCCACCGACGCCGGCCGGCGGTTGGCCGAACAGGCGCGCCGCCTTCTCGCCGACTATGACGAGGCGCTGGCCGCCACCGGCACCGACCGGCCCTTGCGCGGACGGCTGCGCGTCACCGCGCCGGTGATGTTTGGACGCAAGCATGTGACGCCGCTGGTCCTCGACTTCATGCGGGCCTTTCCCGACATCCGGGTCGAGCTGGTGCTGTCCGACGGCAACCTGGACCTGATCGAGGAGGAGCTGGACGTCGCGATCCGCATCGGCCCGCTGCCCGACTCCGGCCTCGTCGCCCGTCGGGTGGGGCAGGTCGTGCGCTATCTGGTCGCCAGCCCCGGCTATCTGGAGCGGCGCGGCACGCCCTCGATGCCGGAGGAACTGGCCGGCCACGACATCATCCTGTCGAGCGCCCGGCCCGGCCCGCCGGACTGGCGATTTCTGGTCGACGGCCGGGAGCGGGTGGTCCGGGTCACCCCGCGGCTGTCGGTCAGCCACATCGAGCCGGCGCTGCTGGCCGCGCGCGACGGGCATGGCATCGCCCGGTCGCTGTCCTATCAGGCGGCCGACGACGTGGCTGCCGGAACCCTGGTGCGCCTGATGCCGCACACCGAGCCGGCGCCGCTGCCCGTCCATGTCGTCGTGCCGACGGCGCGGCTGATGCCGGGCCGGGTTCGCGCCTTCCTTGATCATGCGGTGGACGGGCTGTCGGCGCTGGACGTGTTGCGTGGCTGAAGGGGCCGGAGCGGGGCCTCAAGGGTCGCGGGCGACGCGGATGCCGTAGGCGGCATAGCCGATCTCCGCCCCGTCGATCCGGCGGACGGCCGACCGGACATAGCGCGGATTGCTGTGCCACGATCCGCCCCGCATCACCCGTTGCGGGCATTCGCCGCCGCCATCCGTCGCGCAGTCCTCCACCCACTGCCAGACATTGCCGAGCATGTCGTAGAGGCCGAAGCCGTTGGGCCGGTAACTGCCGACCGGCGCGGTGAACAGGGCACCGTCGCGGCAGTTCGCGACCTCCCAGTCGGTGAAGCGGTCCTTGGCGCTCAGGTCGGCGCTGTTCGCCGCGTCGCAGCCCTTGGCCGGATCCTCGCCCCACCAGCGGGCGGTCCGGGTGCCGGCGCGGGCCGCATACTCCCACTCCGCCTCCGTCGGCAGGCGGTAGGGCTTGCCGGTCCGCCGGCTGAGCCAGTCCACATAGGCCTTGGCGTCGTACCAGCTGATGCAGACCGCCGGGTCCCGGTTCGTCTGGTCGAATCCCGGCCGGCGCCATGAGAAATGCCAGCGCGGCAGCAGGTCCGTCTCGCCGGCATAGCCGCGGCAGATCGTCCGCGGCTTGTAACCGCTGTCCTGGATGAACCGAGCGTACTCGCCGCGGGTCACCGGGTACTTGCCGATGGCGACGGGGTGCCGGATCGACACCGGCTGTTGCAACGGTTCGTCGGGAAAGCGCTCCCGTTCCGAGTCGGGCGAGCCCTGGAGAAAGCTGCCGGCGGGGAGCGCCACCAGGACCGGGGCGTCGGGATGGTCCCAGATCTCGCGGGCCGGGTCGCCCGCCTGCCAGAGCTGGAAGGCCGCCAGCCGTTCGGCGCGCCAGCCGGACAGATCCTCCGGCTCCGCCCGGCGCCAGCCGGCGAGGGCGGCCAGCACGAGGATGAGGACGACCACCGCGCCCACGGTTCCGGGCAGGGTGACTGGCATGGCGGGGATGCCTCTTGCGGGGGCGCCTTTGGCGGGGATGCGGATCATGCCCACCATTTCCCTGCGATAGCGCGTGTCCGGCAACCGCGCGTCCGTGTCCCGGTCGTGGCACTTCCCCGCCGGTGCCGGACACGGGTGGCCCAAGCTCTGCCCCTTTGAATTATGGCGGAAGCGGTAAGCGTCGAAGGCGGCGTCCCGCTGTTGGTGCGGGCAGACGTTCAACGGAGCGTTGATACCACAGGAGCACACACATGGCCGCCTATCCCGCGGATCTCACGCGCGCGCTGTTCGTCACCGGTCTGCGCAACGCCCATGCGGTGGAACAGCAGGCGCTGGCCCTGATGGACCGCCAGCTCGACCGTCTGGTGAATTATCCTGAAGTCTCCGACCACCTGCGCATGCACCGTGGCGAGACCGAGTCCCAGATCACCCGCATCGAGCAGATCCTGGACCAGCTGCAGGAAACCCATTCCGGGCTGAAGGACACCGCCCTGTCGATCATGGGTAATCTTGCCGCGCTCGGCCATACCTTCGCCGAGGACGAGATCCTCAAGAACTCCTTCGCCAACTACGCCTTCGAGAATTTCGAGGTGGCGAGCTACCGGTCGCTGCTGACGGTGGCCGACGCCGGCAACTTCGCCTTCGCCACGCCGCTGTTGCAGACCTCCCTGCGCGAGGAGGAGGCGATGGCCTCCTGGGTAATCGACAATGTGCCGAAGCTGACGCTGAAATACCTGTCGCTGAAGGCCAACGACCAGACCGCCAGCCGCTGACGCCGGGCGGCCATCGCTGCACTGCAACGCAGCCTTCCGGCCGTGTCCGGATTTTGCCCGGTGACGAGCCGGGGGGCTTTGCCGTAAGAAACTCGGCGGGTTTCAAAACGGATGGCTACCCCGTGCTCCGATCGGTCTCTCTCTGCCTGTTCATCGCCGCGGCCGGCGGTCTTGCGGGCTGCACCTCCGACTATTCTCCCAACACCTATGCCTCCAACGCGGTCCAGCAGGCCAACAAGGTGGAGCCGGGCATCGTCGTCGGATTCCGTCAGGTGGCTATCAGCGCCAACGGCACGGTCGGCGCGGTCAGCGGCGGGGCGGCCGGCGGCATCCTGGGCGCGCAGGTGGGGACGGGCGGGATCAACTCCGCGCTCGGCACCGTCGGCGGCACGGCGGTCGGCAGCCTGCTGGGCACGGCGATGGAACACATCGCCGGCGACACCACCGGTTGGGAATACATCGTCCGCAAATCGAACGGCGATCTGCTGTCGCTGACCCAGAAGGAACCGCAGCCGCTGCCGATCGGCCAGAAGGTTCTGGTCATCACCGGCAGCCAGGCCCGCATCGTTCCCGATTATTCCACCCCGGCCGATCCCACGCCCGCCAAGACCGATCCGTCAAAGGCGGACGCACCCAAGCCCGATGCGCCGAAATCGGAAGTGCCGAAATCGGACATCAAGGCGGTCCCACTCGCCCCGCCCGCCGAACCGGCCGCGCCGGCGGCACCCGCTCCGGCGGAGCAGTCCGCCACCGAATCGGCGCAGCCCGCCAGCGGCGGCGGCCCGATCCGCCTGACCGCCCCCACCGACACCGCCCCCGCTCCCGCGGCGGCTCCGGAGCCCGCAAACCCGACCCCGGCAAACCCGACCCCGGCAGAACCGCTCTCAGCAGAGCCGAAGCCGGCGGAATAGCAGCACCATACTTGTCCGAATGGCCGGGATGGCGCACAGTCCGGTGGTCCAACAGAGATCACCGGCCGAGGGTCCATGTCCGCCGTCGATACCGCACAGAACGCCGCTCCCGCTCCGGCCCCCACGCCAGCCATGACCAGGGAGGAGTTGGAGGAGCTGATCCGCGAGGGGGTTCCCCTGGTCGGGAATTTCGGCATCGCCGTGGAAAGCCTGGGCGCCGGGACGATTCGACTGCGGCTGCCCTACAAGGTCGATTTCGTCCGGCCCGGCGGCACCGTCACCGGCCCGGCGATGTTCGGGCTGGCCGACGTGGCGCTCTATGGCGCGGTGCTGAGCCTGATCGGCCGGGTCGAGCTGGCGGTCACCACCAGCATGACCATCAACTTCCTGCGCCGTCCGCCGCCCGTCGCCATCATCGCCGAGGCGCGCGTCCTGAAGCTGGGCAAGCGGCTGGCTTATGGCGAGATCCTGCTGTTCTCCGAAGGTGATCCGGAGCCGGTCGCCCACGTCACCGGAACCTACTCCATCCCCCCGCACGCCCCCGTTACCGTTGCGGTATCTCATTACCGTGTGGATGGGGCGCTGTAAAAAGTCCTTTCAAATCAATGGGTTTGCCTGACGGGTATCTAATTACCGCGCTTGTAAACTATTGAAAGGAAACGGAAATTTTTCCGTTGACAGAGGCATGCTCCGGCCCGTAGAAAGCCGTCCGCTTCGGCGCCCCGGAATCGGCGGCCTGCCGATCCGTATTCGAAGAAACGAGTGTGGCGATGAAGACCTTCAATCTGAAGCCGACCGAAATCGAGAAGAAGTGGTACGTCGTTGACGCCGACGGCCTCGTTCTCGGGCGGCTTGCCAGCATCCTGGCGAACATCCTGCGTGGCAAGAACAAGCCGACCTACACCCCCCACATGGATTGCGGCGACAACATCGTCGTGATCAACGCGGAGAAGGTGAAGCTGACCGGCAACAAGCGCGACGCCGACATCTTCTACTGGCACACCGGTTATCCGGGCGGGATCAAGGGGCGTTCCAAGGGCCAGATCCTGGACGGCAAGTATCCGGAACGTGTGATCGAGAAGGCCGTGGAGCGCATGGTTCCGCGCGGTCCGCTCGGCCGCCAGCAGATGACCCACCTCAAGGTCTACAAGGGCGCCACGCATCCGCACGATGCGCAGCAGCCGGTCGCCCTCGACATCGGCGCCCTGAACCCGAAGAATAAGCGGAGCGCGTAAGCATGGCTCAGGTCACCACCACCCTCTCCAGCCTCAAGGAACTGACGGGCGCCGCCGCCACCGCGACCGTCACCGAGGAGCTCGCCGCTCCGAAGCTGGACGCCCAGGGCCGCGCCTATGCCACCGGCAAGCGCAAGGACGCCGTCGCCCGCGTGTGGATCAAGCCGGGCACCGGCAAGGTCACCGTGAACGGCCGCGACCAGTCGGTCTACTTCGCCCGTCCGGTTCTGCGCATGATGATCGCCCAGCCGTTCGGCGTGACCGAGCGTTCGGAGCAGTTCGACGTGGTCGCCACCGTTGCCGGTGGTGGTCTGTCGGGCCAGGCCGGTGCCGTCCGTCACGGCATCTCCAAGGCGCTGACCTACTTCGAGCCGGCCCTGCGCCCGCCGCTGAAGGCCGCCGGCTTCCTGACCCGCGACGCCCGTACGGTCGAGCGTAAGAAGTACGGCCGCGCCAAGGCCCGCCGCAGCTTCCAGTTCTCGAAGCGCTAATCCCTACACGGGCCCGCGGCTTTACGGTACAAGCGAGGGGCGTCCCGAAAGGGGCGCCCCTTTCTTTTTGCCTTTACCCTCACGCCTACCCAAGCCTCAACGTTCCTCCCGTCAAGCGAAGGACATCGGTTCCATGGCCTCGATCACCACTCCCGGCGGCTCGAAGATCCGCGTCGGCATCCTGGGCGCTTCCGGTTACACCGGCGCCGAACTGGTGCGCATGCTGCTGCGCCACCCGAACGTGGAGATCGCCGCGCTGACCGCCGAACGACAGGCCGGAAAGCCGATGGCGGAGGTGTTCCCGCATCTGGGCGGCTATGGCCTGCCCGACCTGGTGAAGATCGAAGAGCTGAAGTGGGACAACCTGGACTTCATCTTCTGCGCCCTGCCGCACGGCACGACGCAGGAGGTGGTCGCCGGACTGCCCAGCGGCCTGAAGGTGGTCGACCTGTCGGCCGATTTCCGCCTGAGCGACCCGGCCGAATACGCCACCTGGTACGGGCATGAGCATCGCGCCGTCGACCTGCAGAAGGAGGTCGCCTACGGCCTGACCGAGTTCAACCGCCAGGGTGTGCGCAAGGCGCGGGTGGTGGCCAACCCGGGCTGCTACCCGACCTGCTCGCTGCTGCCGCTGCTGCCGCTGCTGATGGAGAACCAGATCGAGCCGGGCGGCATCATCATCGACGCCAAGTCCGGCGTGTCGGGCGCCGGCCGCGACGCCAAGCAGGCCAACCTGTTCACCGAAGTGTCGGAAGGCTTCAACGCCTATGGCGTCGGCCACCACCGCCACATGCCGGAGATCGAGCAGGAGCTGCGGCTGGCCGCCGGCCGTCCGGTCACCGTCTCCTTCACCCCGCATCTGGTGCCGATGAACCGCGGCATGATGGCGACCATCTATGTCCGCATGGCCGACGGCGTCACCGCCGACGACCTGCGGGCGACGCTGGCCGCCCGCTATGCCGACGAGCCCTTCGTCGGCGTGACCCCGGCCGGCGTGGTGCCGGCGACGCGCCATGTCCGCGCCTCCAACCACAACCTGATCGGCGTGGTCGCCGACCGCACCCCGCGCGGCGCCATCATCGTGTCGGTGATCGACAATCTGGTGAAGGGCGCGTCGGGTCAGGCGATCCAGAACATGAACGTCATGATGGGGCTGGGCGAGACGACCGGCATCGATCAGGCGCCGCTTTTCCCGTAATCGGGACCCGCGACGGGATGGGGCGGGGGCTGTGACAGCGTTGTGGCCCCCTGTCCGCACTGTTGCACAGAGGCACCAATCGGGATTTGCTTTGGCCTGTCAATGCGAAATCAGGTGGTGCCTTAAGCCTTCCGGTGCTTCAATCCGGCCCGTCATGCACGACTTCGGTACGACCTGATGACCGGCCTTGTCCGCGCCTTCAACGGCATCCTGCCCACCATCGACCCGACCGCGTTCATCGCGGAAACGGCGGCGGTGATCGGTGATGTCGTGATCGGGGCGAACAGCAGCATCTGGTACGGCTGCACCGTGCGTGGAGACGTCAACGAGATCCGAATCGGCGCTCGCACCAACCTCCAGGACGGCACCGTGATCCACGTGGCCGCCGAAGGGCAGGGCACCTACATCGGGGACGACATCACCGTCGGCCATATGGCGCTGCTGCACGCCTGCACGCTGGAAGACGGCTGCTTCATCGGCATGAAGGCCTGCATCCTGGATGGGGCCTATGTCGAGTCGCGGGCGATGGTCGCCGCCGGTGCTCTGGTGACGCCCGGAAAGCGGGTGACGTCCGGATTCTTGTGGGCCGGCAGCCCTGCTAGACCGGTTCGCGAGCTTACGGAAAAAGATCTCGCGGTTTTTCCTGTGCTCAGCCACCGTTATACGGATTTGGCGGAAACCTACCGGAAAAGCTGCTATGGAAGTGGAGCATAGGTCAAGGTTCAGGTAGGGTTCGGCCGAACGGCTGAGGTGTCGGAACATTGCCGCACACCACATGTTGGGAAGGTCGATACCGCGCTTGCACGTGGGCAGATGCTTCGATTGATAGGTTCATCCCCCGCAGGCACTCTGATGGGGAAGGGTTCTGGAAGGGAGTGAAGACAATGAAGACTATTGTTCGCGCGGGTCTGGCTGCCATCCCGGCCGCCATCGTCGCTTTCGGTCTGTCGGCGGCCGCCAATGCCCAGGACGCGAGCCTGGTCGGCAAGGGCACCGAGTGGTGCAACCCGGTCATCGGCTGGGGCAACGTTGCCGCTCGTACCGGTGACGGCGGTTACGTCATCCATCAGGGCAGCTATCCGTGCCCGCCGGCCGCTGCCGCTCCGGCTCCGGCCGCCGTCGCTGCGGTCCAGAGCGAATATCTGGTGTTCTTCGACTGGGATAAGTCGAACATCACCCCGGCCGCCGATCGCGTGATCGGTGACGCGGTGTCGGCCATCCTGAAGAACGGTGGCGCCAAGATCAACGTCGTCGGCCACACCGATACCTCGGGGTCGCCGGCTTACAACCAGAAGCTGTCGGTGCGTCGTGCCGACGCGGTCAAGAAGGCCCTGGTCGCCAAGGGCATCCCGGCCGCCAACATCACGACCCAGGGCAAGGGCGAGAGCCAGCTGCTGGTTCAGACCGGCCCGAACGTCCGCGAGCCGTCCAACCGTCGTGCGCAGATCCTGCCGCGCCTGCTGAACGCTCCGTCGTCCTAAAGGACGGTTGGCAGGGGGCCGTTCCGGGGGTATCGGACCGGCCATCCCGCCAGCGGGAGAAACCGCAGGAAAAAGGCCGCGCCGGGCTTCCCGGTCGCGGCCTTTTTCCGTTTCGGACTGCTGTCAGCCAGCGGTGTCTCAGCCCTTGATCTGGGCCGGGTCCTGTTCCGGCTCGCCGGCGGTCAGACGCAGCGGCAGCACGCCCGCCCACACCGGATGGTCCATATCCTCCGGATCGTCGCCGGGCGGGCCGGATCGCCGCTTGGCCGACGCCTCGGCGATGGGGAAGGCCAGCACGGATGTGGCCTTCAGCTCCTGCGCGTTGGGCGCCCGCACCTTGGCGCTGCGGCCGGGTTCGATCTTCTCCATCAGCGCGTCGAGCGCCGCACGCTTCTCCGCCTCCTCCGACACCAGCCGCGGCCGGCCGAACAGCATGACCGAGCGGTAGTTGACGGAGTGATGGAAGGCCGAGCGCGCCAGCACCCACCCGTCGATCAGCGACAGCGTGATGCAGGCCTCGCCCCCCTCCTGCAGCCGCCGGATCATCCGGCTGGAGGAGGCGCCGTGGATCATCAGCTCGTCCCCCACCCGCCAGGGAACCGTCGGGATCACCATGGGGGAGGGGGCGCCATGGCCCTTGATGGCGTCGTCGACGAAGCCGACGTGGCAGATCGGCGCCTCGTCGATGATGGAGTGGATCAGGGCGACGTCATGGTTGCCGCGGTCACCTAGCCGCACCGGACGGGTGCGCGGGGTCGGGGCCAAGGCGGCGGGGGAATCGGCCGTAGGGGGATCGGCCATAGGGGAATCGGCCATAGGGGAATCGGTGAGAAGGCTGGTCATGGTCGTGCTCAAGGCCGGAACTGTTGCGATGGCCCAGAATGACCGGCAGAATGGTTCCTTCGAAAGGTCCGGAATGTCGATTCCATAGGGACCAATTCTCCACACTCCTGGAAGGCTCGCCATGGCCCGCCCGGCGCGTCCGGTTCTGTCCAGCCTCGGGCCGGTGGCGCTCGACCGTGACGGAGCGGAGCCGCTGCACCGCCAGCTCTACCGCGCGCTGCGTCAGGCGGTGCTGGACGGCCGGCTGCGTCCGGGCGAGCGTCTGCCCCCCAGCCGGGCGCTCGCCACCGAGTGGGGGCTGTCGCGCAACACGGTGGTCACCGCCTACGACACGCTGCTGGCGGAGGGCTATGTCAGCGGCCGGGTGGGGGCCGGCACCTTCGTCGCGCCTTCGCTTCCCGATGCGGCGCCCGGCGGCGTTCCGTCCCGTGACGAAGCCCGGCGCGGTGTCGGCCTGTCCGCCCGCGGCCGGGCGCTGGCGGAGGCGCCGGCCATCGCCCGCGACCGGGCCGGACGGCCCTTCGCCCTCGGCACACCGGACCTCGGCGCCTTTCCCGTCGAGTTGTGGGCGCAACTGCTCGGCCGTTGCTGGCGTCACGGCGGACGGACGCTGGCGACCGATCCGGACCCGCTCGGCTATGCTCCGTTGCGGGCGGAGATCGCCGCCTATCTGCGTGCGGTTCGCGCCGTGCGCTGCGAGGCGGAACAGGTCGTCATCGTCTCCGGCGCGCAGCAGGGCTTGGCGCTGATGGCGCAATTGCTTCTCGACCCCGGCGACGAGGCCTGGGTGGAGGAGCCCGGCTGGCCCGGCAACCGCGCCGCCCTGCTGGGGGCCGGGGCGCGGCTGGTCACGGTGCCGGTGGACGGCGAGGGCATCGACGTCGCCGCCGGCATGGCCAGTGGGGCCGGCGCCCGGCTGGCTCTGGTCACCCCCTCCCACCAGTTCCCCCTGGGTGTGACAATGAGCCTCGCGCGCCGCCTGCGCCTGCTCGACTGGGCAGCCGCGTGTGACGCCTGGATCGTCGAGGATGATTACGACAGCGAGTTCCGCTATGCCGGCCCGCCGCTGGCCGCCCTCCAGGGGTTGGACGGCGCCGGCCGCGTCATCTATGTCGGCAGCTTCAGCAAGGTGATGTTCCCGGCGCTGCGGCTGGGCTATGTCGTGGTGCCGCCCGATCTGGTGGAGCCGGTGCGCGCCGCCCGCCGCCATTTCGACGGCGGGACCAGCGTGGTGCCGCAGGCGGCGCTGCACCGCTTCCTGGCCGACGGCCATTTCGCCTCGCACCTGCGGGCGATGCGCTCCCTCTACGCCGCCAAGCGCACCGCCATCCTGGAGTCGATCACCAACGCCTTCGCCGGCTTCGCCAGCCCCGAGGCCGGGGAGGCCGGTATGCATGTCCTGCTCCGCCTGCCGTCCGACTGCCCCGACCATCTCCTGGCCGAACGCGCCGCCCGCATCGGCCTGACCACGCCATGCCTGTCCAGCTACCACCGCGCCGCCGATCTGGCTGCCGGCACCGGGACCACCGGCAACGGCCTCCTCCTCGGCTTCGCCGCCCACGACCCGGCGACGCTCGACCGCGCCGTGCGCGATCTGGCGCGGCTGGCGGCCGATGTGGCAAACCGCTAAACCGTCTCCGCCACCCGCTCGACCGCCGGCACTTCCCAGGCCGGGTAGCGCAGGCTCAGCTGGTGCGGGCGGTCCCGCATGTCCAGCACCGGGCGCAGCACCGACGGGTCTGCGCGCATGGCGTCCTCGCCGGCCATGTGGACGATGCCCAGGCGGCGGTTGGGCAGGTAATACTCCACCAGTTCCCGCCGCTCCGGGTCGAAGCGCCAGGGTCCGATATAGTTGCACCATTCCGGCAGAAGCTCGACCGGCAGCCCGTCCAGATAGATCGCCCCCGCCATCGCCAACTGGTCGGAGGTGAACAGCCGGCCCTTGCGCAGCACCCGCTTCTGCCAGCGCTGGAACGCCTCCCAATGCGGCGCGTCGGACTTCAGCGCATAGGCGCCGGCATTCAGCGTCGGGCGGGTCGCCAGCGCCCGGCATTCCGCCGTGGTCAGCCCGGCGCGGCTGGAGTTCTTATAAAGGATCGACCGCACCCGCGCGAAGCGGCCGAACAGCCAGTCCAGCCGCAGCTCAGTCTCCGAAAAGCGGCCGAACTGGGCGACGATGGCGAAGCGGTTCAGCGCCGCCCCCCGCCGCAGCATCTCCACCGCCTCCCAATCCTGCACCCAGGCGTCGGCGTCGATCCAGATCACCGTGTCGTAGCCGGGGAAATATGTCGGCAGGTGCAGCTTGGCGAGGTTGGCCTTCAAATGGATGCGGTTGCGCAGCTTGTGCGCGGGGATGCTGACCGGCCAGGGCGGCGTCACCACCGCGGCCCCCTGCGCCTTCAACTCCACGATCTGCCCGTCCGTCAGGCCCGCGTCGATCACGCCGATGGGGCAGTCGGCCGCCGGCTTCAACGCCCGCAGCGACGCGATCAGCTCGCGGATCAACGGATGATAGCGGCTGTCGCCGCCGGTGACGACGATGAAGGAGCCCAGCATGATTTACCCGATACGCCATAGGCGTAAAGTTGTGCGTAGAGCCACCCTGCCTGGATAACCCTTCGGCGTCAATCGATGTCCCGTTCCGATTGCTGCGCTCTCGAACGGTTGAGCGGAAGCTCCCGCCGGTCCCTCTGAACGTGGTACGCCCCGATTCTCGCCGTCTTGCCTATCCGGAAGTCAGGGGTTGTCTGACGGGCCTTCGGGTGAAACCTTCGCCCCTGTGTCTTGTTTCCGTCCCGTGTTCCCGCGACACGTGTTCCGTCAAACGCTTCTCGAAAGTGCTCGACCCATGATCGATCGGCAGGACCGGCTCTGGTACAAGGACGCCGTCATTTACCAATTGCACATCAAGGCGTTCTTCGACGCCGACAATGACGGCATCGGCGATTTCGCCGGCCTGACCCAGAAGCTGGATTATATCCAGGAACTGGGGGTGACGGCGGTGTGGCTTCTGCCCTTCTATCCATCGCCGCTGCGCGACGACGGCTATGACATCGCCGACTACACCTCGGTCAACCCGACCTACGGGAACCTGGATGACTTCCGGCGCTTCATGGAGGAATGCCACAACCGCGGCCTGCGGGTGATCACCGAACTGGTCATCAACCACACCTCCGACCAGCATCCCTGGTTCCAGCGCGCGCGGGAGGCGCCTCCGGGGTCGAACCACCGCGACTATTATGTCTGGTCCGACAGCGACCAGAAATACCAGGGCACGCGCATCATCTTCTGCGACACGGAAAAGTCCAACTGGACCTGGGATCCGGTCGCCAACGCCTATTACTGGCACCGCTTCTACTCGCACCAGCCCGACCTGAACTTCGACAATCCCGAGGTTCTGGAGGAGGTGCTGAAGGTGATGCGCTTCTGGCTGGACATCGGGGTGGACGGGCTGCGGCTCGACGCCATCCCCTATCTGAAGGAGCGCGAGGGCACCAACAACGAGAACCTGCCGGAAACCCACGATGTCCTGAAGGCGATCCGCGCCGCGCTCGACGCCGAATATCCCGACCGCATGCTGCTGGCCGAGGCCAACCAGTGGCCGGAGGACGTGCTGCCCTATTTCGGCGATCCGGAAAAGGGCGGCGACGAATGCCACATGTCCTTCCACTTCCCGCTGATGCCGCGCATCTACATGGCGGTGGCGATGGAGGACCGGCATCCCATCGCCGACATCATGCGCCAGACGCCGGACATCCCGGCCGACTGCCAGTGGGCCATCTTCCTGCGCAACCACGATGAACTGACGCTGGAGATGGTCACCGACAGCGAGCGCGACTATCTCTGGAACTTCTACGCCGCCGACCGGCGCATGCGGATCAACCTCGGCATCCGCCGCCGCCTCGCCCCGCTGCTGGAGAACGACCGCCGCAAGATCGAGCTGCTGAACAGCCTCTTGATGTCGATGCCCGGCACGCCGGTGCTCTATTACGGCGACGAGATCGGCATGGGCGACAACATCTATCTCGGCGACCGCGACGGCGTGCGCACGCCGATGCAATGGTCGATCGACCGCAACGGCGGCTTCTCGCGTGCCGACCCGGCGCGGCTCTATCTGCCGGCGGTGCTCGATCCGATCTACGGCTTCATGGCCGTCAATGTCGAGGCGCAGGCGCGCAACCCGTCCTCGCTGCTGAACTGGATGAAGCGGCTGGTGGCGGTGCGCAAGCAGCGCCAGAGCTTCGGCCGCGGCAGCTTCTCGCTGCTCTATCCTGGCAACCGCAAGGTCCTGGCCTATGTCCGTTGCCTGGAGACGGAAAACGGGTCTGAGATCGCGCTGTGCGTCGCCAACCTGTCGCGCTCGGCCCAGGCGGTGGAGCTTGACCTGAAGACCTGGAAGGGCCGCATCCCGGTCGAACTGCTGGGCCGCACCGTCTTCCCGCCGATCGGCGACCTTCCCTATCTGCTGACCTTGCCGGCCTACGGCTTCTACTGGTTCGCCCTGACTGCGGAGGCGGAGCTGCCGACTTGGCACGAGACCCCGCCGGAGCCGGTGCCCGACCTGCTGACCATCGTCATGCGCGACGGCTGGCACAGCCTGACCACCGGCAAGGCGGCGGACGAGCTGGGCCGCGACATCCTGCAGGCATTCCTACCCCAGCAGCGCTGGTTCTCCGCCAAGGACCGCCGCATCACCCGCTCGCACGTCACCATGGCCGCCCAGCTGTCGGGCCCCGGCGACGGCTTCATGCTGGTCCGGGCGCAGGTTGGGCTGAGCGGAATGGGATCGGACGGTGCCGCCGCCGACCAGAGCTATTTCCTGCCGTTGGCGATGAGCTGGGAGAGCGGGGCGGGCGGCACCGGCTGGCCGCTGCTGCCCTACACGCTGGGCAAGGTGCGGCGCGGTCCCAGGACCGGCGCCATCTATGACGCCGTGCAGGCCGACGGCTTCGCCCTGGCGCTGATCGAGGCGCTGCGCCGCGGCGACACGCTGAAGGCCAACGCCGGTGACGACGTCGTCCGCTTCACCGCGACCGAGGCGTTGAACGCCATCGAACTGTCGGAAGAGGCCGAGGTGCGGCGCCTGGGCGTCGAGCAGAGCAACACCTCCGTCCTGGTCGACAGCCAGATCGTGCTGAAGGTGCTGCGCCGTCTGGTGGAGGGCGAGCATCCCGAGGTCGAGATGGGCCGCTTCCTGACCGAGGTCGGCTTCGCCAACACCCCCGCCCTGCTGGGCACGGTGGAACAGGTCGCCGCCGACGGCACTCCGACCGCGCTGGCGGTGGCCCAGGCCTTCGTCCGCAACCAGGGCGACGGCTGGGCCAGCACGGTCGAGGAACTGGAGCGCCAGCTGGAGGACATCCGCCTTGGCGTCGCCGGCACCACCGAGGACGCCGCCGAATCGGGCGAGCCCTTCGGCATGCATCTGGTGATGATGACCACGCTGGGGCAGCGCACCGCCGAACTGCACCGGGCGCTGGCGCAAAATACCGGCAATCCGGCCTTCGAACCGGAGCCGATCACCGCCGAGGATCTGGCGCGCTGGGCCGATGCCGCCCGCGTCCAGGCGGAGGCCGCCTTCGCCGCCCTGCCGGGAACGCTGGACCGCCTGCCGGCCGACGTGCGCGCCGATGCCGAACAGCTTCTGGCCCGCCGGGCAGAGGCGATGGACCGGCTGGCGGCGCTGGCGTCGATGCCCGCCGACGGCGTCAAGACCCGCATCCATGGCGACTATCATTTGGGTCAGGTCGTGCGGGCGCAGAACGACTGGTACATCCTCGACTTCGAAGGGGAGCCGGCCAAGACGCTGGAGGAACGCCGCGCCAAATCCAGCCCGTTGCGCGACGTGGCCGGCATGCTGCGCTCCTTCAACTATGCCGCCTGGGCGGCGCTGTTCCGCCTGGACAGCGCGGGCGAGGGTTCCAACAGCGGCGACAGCCCGGCACTGGCCGCCGCCCGCGACTGGGAGCGCCGCAGCGTCGAGTCCTTCCTCGACGGCTACCGCACGGTGATCGAGGGCTGCCCGGCCTGGCCGTCCGCAGCCGGCACCGCACGCGGCCTGCTGACCCTGTTCCTGCTGGATAAGGCCTTCTACGAGATCGGCTACGAGGCGGCGAACCGGCCCAACTGGATCGGCATCCCGGTCAAAGGCGTGCTGGGCCTTCTCGACGATGCCAACGAGGCGGGCGCGAAGGGGTGACCGGGCAAATCCGCGGCGGGAATGGTGTGACGAAACCGCCGCGGGTATGTTCACCTCCGGAGAAGGCGTTCCCTCCGTCTGCCGTCATTCCCGCAAAGGCGGGAATCCAGGGCTCCCCAAAACGGGGTTTAGCGCGTAAGCCTGGATCCCCGCCTTCGCGGGGATGACGGGGATGGAACGGTTGTGGTCCACAAGACGTTGGGGCCTCCACGAAGAAGGGCACTTGGCCAATGGCGAGCGACATGACGACGGACACCCGCAAGGATCAGGCGCAGACCGGCGTCTCCGAAAGCCGTAACAGCGCCACCGATCACCGGCCCGATCACCGGATGGAGGCCCTGCGCGCGGCGGCGGACGCCATCGCGCGGGCCGACCATGGCGATCCCTTCGCCGTGCTGGGCATGCAGCAGGAGGCCGCCGGCCGCCCGGTGGAGGTCCGCGCCTTCGTGCCCGGCGCCGAGCGGCTGTGGGTGATCGACAGCGCCACCGGCGAACCGGCGGGCGAGGCCGAGCGCATCCACCCGGACGGCTTCTACCTCGCGGTGATGCCCGACCGGACGGAGCGCTTCCGCTACCGCCTGCGCGCGCAATACCCGCTGGCGACCCAGGAGTTCGAGGATGCCTACCGTTTCGGCAACATGCTGGGCGAACTCGATGTCCATCTGCTGGCCGAAGGCACCCACCTGCGCACCTATGAGAAGCTTGGTGCCCATCCGCGCGAGGTCGACGGCGTCGCCGGTGTGTCCTTCGCCGTCTGGGCGCCCAGCGCGCGCAGCGTCAGCGTGGTCGGCGACTTCAACAACTGGGACGGCCGCCGCCTGCCGATGCGCCGGCGTGTCGAGGTCGGGGTGTGGGAGATCTTCGTTCCTGGCGCCCGTCCCGGCCAGCGCTACAAGTTCGAGATCCGGGGGCCCAACGGCAACCTGATGCCGGCCAAGGCCGACCCCTACGCCTTCCAGGCGGAGATGCGCCCGGCCACCGCCTCGGTCGTCCACGGCCTGCCGCCCTACGAGTGGCGCGACCACGAGTGGCAGAGCCGCAAGGTCGCCACCTCCGACCGCACCGCGCCGATCTCGATCTACGAGGTGCATCTCGGCTCCTGGGCGCGGGTGCCGGAGGAGGACAACCGCTTCCTGACCTACCAGGAACTGGCGGAGCGGCTGATCCCCTACGCCAAGGACATGGGCTTCACCCATATCGAGCTTCTGCCGATCACCGAGCATCCGTTCGACGGCTCCTGGGGTTACCAGCCGATCGGCCTCTATGCGCCGACCGCCCGCCACGGCTCGCCGGAGGATTTCAAGGACTTCGTCAACGCCTGCCACCGCGCCGGGCTGGGCGTGCTGCTCGATTGGGTGCCGGGCCATTTCCCGACCGATCCGCATGGGCTGGGCGATTTCGACGGCACGCATCTCTACGAACATGCCGACCCGCGCCAGGGCTTCCACCAGGACTGGAACACCCTGATCTACAATTTCGGCCGGACGGAGGTGCAGAACTTCCTGCTCGGCAACGCGCTGTTCTGGCTCGACCAGTACAAGCTGGACGGCCTGCGCGTCGATGCCGTCGCCTCCATGCTCTATCTCGACTACAGCCGCAAGGAAGGGGAGTGGGTCCCCAACAAGTTCGGCGGTCGCGAGAACCTGGAATCCATCGCCTTCCTGAAGCGGATGAACGAGCTGGTCTATGGCCAGCAGCCGGGCGCCATGACGGTGGCGGAGGAATCGACCTCCTGGCCGATGGTGTCGAAGCCCACCTATCTCGGCGGTCTCGGCTTCGGCTACAAATGGAACATGGGGTGGATGCACGACACGCTGCATTACATGCAGAACGACCCGATCCACCGCCGCTATCATCACCACCAGATGACCTTCGGGCTGATCTATCAGTTCTCCGAGAACTTCGTGCTGCCGCTCAGCCATGACGAGGTGGTGCACGGCAAGGGCTCGCTCATCAACAAGATGCCGGGCGACGACTGGCAGAAGTTCGCTAACCTGCGCGCCTATTACGGCTTCATGTTCGCCCATCCCGGCAAGAAGCTGCTGTTCATGGGCGGCGAGTTCGCCCAGTGGAACGAATGGAGCGAGGCGCGCAGCTTGGACTGGCACCTGCTGGACCAGCCGATGCACCGCGGCATGCGCGACCTCGTCCGCGACCTGAACGGCCTCTACCGCGAGCTGGAGCCGCTGCACAAGACCGACTGCGACCCGTCCGGCTTCGAGTGGATCGAATCGAACGACAACGAGAACTCGGTCTACAGCTTCCTGCGCAAGGCCGACGATCCCGAGCACATCGTCATCGCCGTCTGCAACTTCACCCCCGTCCCGCGCCAGGGCTACCGCGTCGGCGTTCCGCTGCCCGGCCGCTATGTCGAGCGGATCAACACCGACGAGGGCAAATACGGCGGCAGCGGCCTCGGCAATCCCGGCGGCGGCGTCTATGCCGAAGAGGTGCCCTGGCACGGCCGCACCCATTCGCTCGACCTGACCATCCCGCCGCTGTCCACGCTGATTTTGGAACGGAAGGCGGAGTAGGGGAGAGGAGGCGCGGGGCGCACGCCCGGTCGGATTGCCGTGCCGGGCTTACCGCCGCCGCCCATCCGTGATAGGAAGAGTCTCCGATGGGACGAGTCCATTCCCGGATGAAGGAGGCCTGCGCATGTCCGCCCCGATGACCGATTGCCGGATGCGCCGTTTTCCCGCCGGGACGACGGATGGAACAGTGGAACAGGTGCCGGGAAACTGTTCCATCCTGTTCCAAACGCCCATCGCGACTCCATCGACCCAAACCGACGGATCACGGCGGCGCCCATGAACGACTATTGCATCGCAAGCGGTTACCGCCACCGGCTCGACCCCGCCTACACCGAGGATACCGACGGCAGCAGGGTGGTCTGGCAGCCCGACGTCTACGCGGCGGCGGCGGTGCTGGCCGGCCGCTATGGCGCCCGCACCATCATCGATATCGGCTGCGGCGGCGCGAAGAAGCTGGGGCTGCTCGCCGGACGGTTTTCGGTGGTCGGCATCGATTACGGCAGCAATATCGAGTATTGCCGCGCCACCTATCCGTTCGGCCGCTGGTTGACCGTCGACCTGGATGGGGAGGAGGCGCCGGCGCTTGCCGAAGCCCTGCGGTCGCTGGGGCCGGAAACCCTGGCTGACGCCGTCGTCGTCTGTTCCGACGTGATCGAGCATCTGGTCCGGCCCGACGGGCTGCTGAAGGTGCTGGCCGGCATCGCGCCCGCGGTGCGGGCCTGTCTGATTTCGACCCCGGAGCGCGAGCGCACCCATCACCCCGGCCATGCCGGGCCGCCGCCCAACCCCTGCCATGTGCGGGAATGGACCCTGGCGGAGTTCCGCGCCCTGCTGGACCATTTCGGCCTGCCGGTGATGCATGCCGGGCTGACGGCTTCGCACAACCGCGGCCGACCGAAGAGCACCATTCTGGCGGTGATTGACCACAATGCCCGGCCGGCCGCGCTGGCCCGGCAGGAACGCCCGGTGACTGCGCTGCTGGTGACCCGCGACGATGCCGAGCATGTCGAGGGGCTGGTCGGCCGGCTGCACGCCGACGGCATCCGTATCCATGCCATCGACCTGGGATCGACCGACGGCACCCATGAGCTGCTGGGCGGCCAGTCGGCAAAGCTGGCGGCGTTGGAGCGCATCGCCACCCCGCTGGTCGCCGATGACGGCAAGTTCGACAGTTTCTGGCACCATGTGGAGGATGTCGCGGCGTCCTGTCCCGGCCATTGGATGCTGCTGCTGGAAGGCAACCAGCGGGCGGCACCGACCGGCTTCGGGCCATCCCTGCGGTCGGCGCTGGCTGGGGTGGAAGCCAGCGGGTTCAACGCGGTGAGCTTCACCGGGCTCGATTTCCATCCCGTCGATGGCGGCTATGGCAGGGCGCTCGATGCCGAGGCCTATTTCGGCATCTGTTCCTTCGCCCGTTCGACGGCCTCCCGCCACATGACGCGCGCCTGGATCCAGCCGGATTCCCATTCGGTTGGGTTGGCCGACACCGCCGGCTGCGCGCCGCTGTTCATCGGCCGGCGTGATTTCCCATACCGCTTCCTGATGAAGTCCTATCCGAAACGCCGGTTCCTGCCGGAGGATCCCTGGCTTCCCGCCCGCGTCGCACACAATGCCGCCTGGGGCTTCCCGCCCGGCGGACTGGACCTGATGGATTTCCATCAGCCCGATTTCCTGGACCGCAATTTTACGGAATGCGTCTTCGGCGTCGGGGTGCTCCGCCATGACTTCGGTCTCTAGCCACGGTCGGCCTATCCGGTCCGCGGGCGCCCTGGACTGCGGAATTTGCACGACCGGCCCGTGCCGGGTCGCGTATCGGCTTGATCCGGCTGTGGTTTTCCCGCCATCCTCTTTCGTCTTTCCCCACCGGTAGTCCGCATGCCCTCCACCCCCGCCCGCACCCCGGTCTGGCCCGGCAAGCCCCATCCGCTCGGCGCCACCTGGGACGGGTTCGGCGTCAATTTCGCGATCTTCTCCGCCAATGCCGAGCGGGTGGAGCTTTGCCTGTTCGACAAGACCGGCCAGCGCGAGGTCGAACGGATCACCCTGCCGGAGCACACCGACGAGGTCTGGCACGGCTATCTGCCCGACGCGCGGCCCGGCCTGCTCTACGGCTACCGCGTCCA
The DNA here is from genome assembly GCF_008364795.1 of Azospirillum oryzae. GTDB lineage: Bacteria > Pseudomonadota > Alphaproteobacteria > Azospirillales > Azospirillaceae > Azospirillum > Azospirillum oryzae. The sequence continues at coordinate 315,670 of NZ_VTTM01000007.1, forward strand.
CGGCCCCTACGAGCCGGAGGAGGGGCACCGCTTCAACCCGAACAAGTTGCTGATCGACCCCTATGCGCGGGCGCTGTTCGGCGGCTTCAAATGGTCGGATGCCCATTACGGCTACCGCGTCGGCTCGACGAAGGAGGACTTATCCTTCGACCGGCGCGACAACGCCCGCGGCATGCCGAAATGCCGGGTGGTGGACGGCGCCTTCACCTGGGGCCATGACCGCCACCGCCGGGTGCCCTGGACCGACACGGTCCTCTACGAGACCCATGTCCGCGGCTTCACCATGCGCCACCCGGAGGTGCCGGCCCATCTGCGCGGCACCTTCGCCGGCATGTCGACCCAGAGCGTCATCGAATATCTGCGCGCGCTCGGCATCACCTCGGTGGAGTTCCTGCCGGTCCAGGCCATCGCCGACGAACAGCATCTCGTCACCCGCGGCCTGACCAACTACTGGGGCTACAACACCATCGGCTTCTTCGCGCCGGAGCCGCGCTACATGAACACCGGCGTCCTGTCGGAGTTCAAGACGATGGTCGCCCGCCTGCACGAGGCGGGGATCGAGGTCATCCTCGACGTCGTCTATAACCATACCGCCGAGGGCAATCATCTGGGGCCGACCCTGTCCTTCAAGGGCATCGACAATCTCAGCTATTACCGGCTGATGCCGGACAGCCCGCGCTACTACATCAACGACACCGGCACCGGGAACACGCTGGATTTCAGCCACCCGCGCGTGGTCCAGATGGTGATGGACAGCCTCCGCTACTGGGTGACGGAGATGCATGTCGACGGCTTCCGCTTCGACCTCGCCACCGTGCTGGCGCGGGAGCCCTACGGCTACGACCCCGGTTCCGGCTTCCTCGACGCCGTGCGGCAGGATCCGGTGCTGGCCGACGTCAAGCTGATCGCCGAGCCGTGGGATGTCGGTCCCGGCGGCTATCAGGTCGGCAACTTCCCGCCGGGCTGGGCGGAGTGGAACGACCGCTACCGCGACACCGTGCGGCGCTACTGGCGCGGCGACGACGGCATGCTGCCGGAACTGGCCGGCCGCATCGCCGGCTCCGCCGATCTGTTCGAGAAGCGTGGGCGCCGCCCCTGGGCCAGCGTGAACTTCATCACCGCCCATGACGGCTTCACCCTGCACGATCTCGTCTCCTACAACGACAAGCACAATTGGGCGAACGGCGAGGAGAACCGCGACGGCCATTCCTCCAACTGCTCCTGGAACCATGGGGTGGAGGGGCCGACCGACGATCCCGCGGTGACGGAACTGCGGGCACGGCAGAAGCGCAACATGCTGGCGACGCTGATGCTGTCGCAGGGCACGCCGATGATGCTGGCCGGCGACGAGCTGGACCACAGCCAGGACGGCAACAACAACGCCTACTGCCAGGACAACGACATCACCTGGCTGGACTGGAGCAAGCGCGACGGGTCGCTGGTGTCTTTCGTCCGCCGGCTGGTCGCACTGCGCCGTGCCCATCCGGTTCTGCGCCGCCCCCTCTTCCTGCATGGGCGGGAGGTGGCGGCCAACGGGCTGAAGGATATCGTCTGGTACAACGCCCAGGGGGTGGAAAAGACGGCGGAGCATTGGCGCAACACCCAGGCGCGCTGCATCGTTCTGCTGCTGAACGGTCGCGCCGGCACCCATGTCGGCTCGGACGGGCAGCCGCTGTCCGACGGGGTCCTGCTGATCGTGCTGAACGCCCATGCCGACATCCTGACCGTGACCCTGCCCGACGTGCCGGGCGGCCGGGGATGGCGCTGCGTGCTCGACACCCGCGTCGCCGATGGGGCGGGGGACGAGCGCATCCATCTGGCCGGGCGCTCGGCCCTGGTCGACGGACGGACCGTCCTGGTCTTCACCCTGGTGGAGCAGCCGGGCATGTGAGGGGCGGGCATGAAACAGGTGGCGCCTCGCCCTGCGATCCTTTGCCCACTGTCCATACCCCCGGCGGAGATGCTACCGCGACGGGCGAAGACAAAGCGTGTTACGCTACGCCGCGCGTTCCCGTCACAGCGGCAGCGGAGCTTCGGGTAGGACGATGCCGGATTACGATTTCTCGCAGGTCGACGCCGCGATCATCGACAGCCAGCTCAACACCGCGCGCGTGTTCCGCGACGTGCTGATCCGGCTGGGCTTCCGCCGGGTGGAGCTGTTCGATTCGGTGAAGGCCGCTACCGGTCTCTTGGCTGCCGCCATGCCCGATCTGGTGCTGGTCGATGCCGACGGCGAGGATTCGGAAGCCTTCCGCTTCATCCGCTCCCTGCGCAACGAACCGGCGGTGCCCAACCCCTTCGCCTGCGTCATCGTCACCACCTGGGCGCCGACCCCGGCGCTGCTGACCCGCGTCACCAATGCCGGCGGCGACGATCTGCTGATGAAGCCGGTGTCGCCCAAGCAGGTGCGCGAGCGCATCGTCAGCCTGATCGAGGCGCGCAAGGGCTTCGTCGTCACCGCCGACTACACCGGCCCCGACCGCCGCAAATCCCCGCGCGAGGGCGCGCAGGTGCCGGTGCTGGACGCGCCCAACACGCTGCGGCTGAAGGCGACCGGCCAATGGTCCCAGTCCGGCGCCCGCATGCGGCTGAACGAGGCGGTCGCCACCGTCACCACCCAGAAGCGGCTGCGCGCCAGCATCCAGGTCGCCTTCCTGGTCGAATTCGCCCTGGCCGGGCTGGCGCGGCCGGTTCCCGACCGCATGTCCATCGACCATGTCGGCCGCATCGGCGGCTTCCTCGACGACCTGCTGCGCCGGCTGGGCGACGACGGCGACCATGCCCCGGTGGAGGCGGTCGCCCGCGCCATCAAATCCCTCGCCGACAAGGTACGGGCCGCCGCCGAAGCCGGCCCCGTCTCCGCCGACGACCGCGACCAGTTGCAGGCGCTGTCCCGCGCCCTGATGCAGGCCGTCGATCCCGACCGCCCGCTCGAGGCGATGACGCGAGAGGTCGCCGCCGCCGTCGACGGTTATCGCAGCCGGCTGGAGCAGATCGCCCAAGCCAAGGCCGCCGCTGCGGCATCGGCGCTGGCGGCGTCATCCGCCGATGCGGCGGGCGAGACCGCGAACGAGTCGATCGCTTCCTCCGCTCCGCCGCCGGCCACGGCCGGGCCGGCGGGCACCGCCCTGTCGGCTGGCTGATGGGGCCAGTCAATGGGGCCGGTCAATGGGGGAGTGCCGATGGCATAGGCCGCCGGGCGGCATTGACGCCACGGGCCGCGACCCCAATCCCTAAGCCCCACCCTCTTTCCGTACAACCCGCGGGGACCCTGCATGAGTGATCTCGACCGGCTGGCCGATCTGCTTGGACTAGAACCCCACTATCACGACATCTGGGGCAACCGGCGGGAGACCTCCACCGCCACCAAACGGGCACTGATCGCCGCCATGGGGTTGCCGGCCGCCACCGACGACCAGGTCGCCGACAGCCTCCACGCGGTCGAACGCCGGTCCTGGAGTCGCCCGCTGCCGCCGGTGCTGGTGATCGGGGAAGGGCAGGGGATCGATCTGGGCGTCGCCCTGCCGGCCGGCCTGGACGATGCCACCCTGGCGTGGGACCTGACGCCGGAGGGCGGCACGGCCCAGGGTGGCCGCATCGCCATCCGCGACCTGCCCGTCACCGACCGCGCCACCCTGGACGGCACGGCCTACGAGCGCCGCGCGCTGGGCGCCCAGCTGCCGGTATCGCTGCCCATCGGTTACCACCGGCTGGACCTGCATGTGGAGACCGCCGGGGGGACGGCAGGGCCGTCCGGCTCCACCACCCTGATCGTGGCGCCGGACCGCTGCGTGACGGTGGAGGAGATAATGCCGGCCGGCCGCAGCTGGGGAATCGGCCTGCAGGTCTATTCGCTGCGGTCGGAGCATGACTGGGGCATGGGCGATTTCGGCGACCTCGCCGGCTTCGCGGAAGTTGCCGGGCGCCTTGGCGCCGGGCTTGTCGGCCTGAACCCGCTGCACGCCCTGTTCCCGGCCGACCCCAACCACATCGGTCCCTATTCGCCATCCAGCCGCCAGTTCCTGAACATCCTCTACATCGACCCGGCTTCCGTTCCCGAATACGCCGGCGCCGACGATCTGCGCGCCCGGATCGAGGCGCCCGCCTTCCAGTCCGCACTGGCCGCCGCCCGGCAGGCGGAGCTGGTCGATTACCCCGCCGTCGCGGCACTGAAGCTGCCGCTGCTGGAGGCGCTGCACGCCCGTTTCCGTGCTCTCCCCGACGACCACCCGCGCAAGGCCGCCTATGCCGCCTTCCGGCAGGACATGGGGCCCGCGCTCGACCGCCATGCCCTGTTCGACGCCCTGCACGAGCATTTCTTTCGACAGGATTCCGCGCAGTGGATGTGGCGGAGCTGGCCGGCCGCCTTCCAGGACCCACGGAGCGCCGAGGTTGCCGCCTTCGCCCGCGAGCATGCCGACCGCGTCGATTTCTTCGCCTGGGCACAGTTCGAGGCTGATCGCCAACTGGGCGAGGCCGCTTCGCGCGGACGCTCCGCCGGTCTTGCCATGGGCTTCTATCGCGACCTCGCCGTCGCCGCCCATCCCGGTGGTGGCTCCGCCTGGGCCGATCCGTCGATGCTGGTGCAGGGCGCCAATGTCGGGGCGCCGCCCGACCAGTTCAACATGAACGGGCAGAACTGGGGCCTTGCCCCTCTGTCGCCGCTGGGCCTGCGCGAGTCCGCCTACCGCCCTTTCATTGAGCTTCTGCGCGCCAACATGCGCCATGCCGCAGCGCTCCGTATCGACCATGTGATGGCGCTGCAGCACCTGTTCTGGATTCCGGAGGACGGCAGCCCCGGCGCCTATGTCGCCTATCCCTTCCACGATCTGCTGCGCATTGTGGCGCTGGAGAGCCGGCGCAACCGCTGTGTCGTGATCGGCGAGGATCTGGGCACAGTACCGGAGGGCTTCCGCCCGGCGCTGGAGCAGGCCGGCATCCTCAGCTACCGTGTGCTCTATTTCGAGCGTACCTCCGACGGCGGCTTCAAGTCCCCCGGCGACTATCCCGCCGGGTCGATGGCGACGGTCAGCACCCATGATCTGGCGCCTTTCAAAGGCTTCTGGACCGGCCGCGACCTGGACTGGCGCCGGCGCCTCGGCCTTTATCCGGACGACGCCAGCCGCGACAAGGACATCTGGGACCGCGGCGTCGACCGCTGGCGCCTGTTGCAAGCATTGTCGCGCGAGGGTCTGCGTCCCGACAGCTATCCGACCGAGGACGGCGATCAGCCTTTCCGCGTCGAACTGTCCGCCGCCGTCCACGCATATCTGGCGCGTACCCCGTCCCGCATCGTGATGGTGCAGATCGAGGACGCGTTGGCCGACGACGAGCAACCCAACCTGCCCGGCACCGTGGACCAGCACCCCAACTGGCGCCGCCGCCTTCCTCGCAAGCTGAAGGAGTTGGAGACCGACGACGACCTCCGCCACATCATCGCCCCGATCGCCGCCATCGCCCCGCGCTGACCGCAGTCCGCCACCGGCGGTCCTGGGGAATCCGGGCCGCCGGCGGCCGTTGGAAAAAAATGCATCCCAAGCGAAAAAAGCTCTTCACAGCCCGGCACATGGTCGCTATAAACCCGCCCACACCACGGGGCACGGCAAACGAGCCGCTCCGGTGACGGTCTGGGGGATCGTCTAGCGGTAGGACAGCGGACTCTGACTCCGCCAGCCTAGGTTCGAATCCTAGTCCCCCAACCAACCTTTTCAATCACTTAGCAACTGCGTTTGGGCCGGTTGGGTGCTCCAGTAAGCACCCAGTAAGCACGGTCCTTCGTGCTGAGCAGCTCTTGGTGGTTGGCCGCAGTTACCGAACCAACCACTTTCAGGCTCATAACCTGAAGGCCGCAGGTTCAAATCCTGCCCCCGCAACCAAATCTAAGCCCCTGGAAAATAATAATTTTCGAGGGCTTTCCGTATCCAGAATCAACCCTCTTCAGACCGCTTCCGGAATCAAACCGGAATCATTTGGATGGAAATGTCTGCGCAGAATAGCGTAGCACGCTGGGCAGGGTTGCGCGTATGGAAGAGGAATGCGAACCGGCCTCACAGTCCGTTCAAGGACAACGAAGATCAAGCCTTGCACGCGGGTTTGCCGCTGTCAGGGAAGATCAGCAGCCACATTCACGATAACGAACTGTGCATCCGGTTCTGCGAAGACCGTCGTGTAGGTGGGCCAGCCGTTCGGAACGGTGCGCCAGTTGGTCGTCTGTGATTGATCGTAATTGAAGATCAGTTGCGGCTCGCGAGCGCTGTTCAGCACGCGAGCGATGGTGGCAAAATCCGGGTGCTTATGGTTCTTGCCGTTGGTGCTAAATAGAAAACGGTGGCAGTCAATCGCCTTAAGGAAGCTGTCATCCGTATTGGCCTTGCTTCCATGATGGGACAGCTTCAGCAGTGCGACTTTTGGCTTTTGGCTCGGCCAATGAAGATTGAGCGCCGACCGCATGACGCTGGGGAAGGCATCACCTGCCAAAAGCGCGAGCTTCCCCTCATACCCCAACATCAAGGCGATGCTGCTTCCGTTGGCGACCGAGGAATCCTCATAGAACTTAGTCGCCGCCATGTTGATGAAGGAGCCAGGCGGCCATGTGTCCGTTTTTCCCAGGAGGTCTGAAGGCTTCCCGGCACCATCCTCAATGGGAGGCGTCACCTTTTCTGCTGGCCATTTGGCGGCGAGGGCCGAAAGGCGTTGCAGATCGGGAGATAGAACCCAAACCTTCATTCCTCCGTCCAACTCGACTGCGTTAGGCCGAATCCGGATGGCCTTGCCGCCGAATTTGCCATTCCAACTATAATGTCCGTCGATCAATGTGGACAGTTCGTCGCCTTCCTTGGCCCCTAACAGGTCAGCCGCGATCAGGTGCTTGCGGCCGTTGAACCAGATATCTTCGATGTCCAGCCATTCTGGTTTGCTTCGGAGCAGACTGAGAACGCCGTCGATGTGATCGAGGTCGTAATGAGTGACGACCAGCGCTTCCAGGCGCAGGCGACCATTTCGCCGGCTGTTCGACAGCACGTTGAGCAGATTTGGCGTGGCATCTATGGTTCCGCCATCGATCAGGACGTGGCGTAGGTCATCCCCACCGCCGTAGCTGACCAACAATGCATCGCCGTTCTCGGCTTGTATCGCTTTGATTGTAAACATTTTTGTTCTTCGTCAGTCGGTTCCGCCAAGGGCCAGATCGGCGTCACCGAAAGCCACTAGGACCAATCCAAGGGCGATGTTCCTCGCCAGGAGCTGCCGGCGCACCTCGGTCACGAATTCGCCGACCGTGGCGGGAGTCGGCAGCCTGGAGGCATCGCGGATGCGGGTGGCAAGCAGTTTCGCCGCCTCGTTGGAGTAACGGCCAAGCACGTCGGTCAGAGCGGCGATCACCACCCTGACGCCGTTCCTCATCATTGCGGATGGCAAGCTGAGCAGAGAGATGGTTCCTATGGCCGAACTGCAGCCGATGGCGATGGCGATGGATGCATCGCCCAGATAGGGTTCCTTCATCGCCTGGATCGGCAACGCGGCGTCGGTGCCGATGTGCAGCGCATTTCTTTCGACATGGGCGATTAGCACCAGCATGGACGGCCGGTCGTTGACTACCATCGCCTTCCAATCGTCCCAGTTCTGCAAGGGCGGCCCCAATTCTTGGGCTACATCGCTGATGCGCGCCAGTTTCTCTTCAACAGGCAGATCATCGTCATGGAAATTGTCAGCACGGTTGCTGGCGGCGAACGCGACATTTCCGATCGTCAACTTCTTACGGCTCGATGGTGCCGTAGGCAGCCTCAGCCACAGCGGGCTTTCAACATTCCGGTCCCAGCGCTGACGCTCGATGATCGTGGAAACACCGAGAAAACCCATTGGGCATAAGGCGCTTGCTGATTGCCTGATGGGGCAGGGCGATCGTGCCCGCCCCGTGGAAAGGCAGCCGTGCCGTTCCGGGCAAAGCTCGACATCCAGCCTTTCCGGGAATGGGCCGTCATACAGATATTCGAACGGGAAGAAGGCATCGGCCTTCGTCATTAACTGAACTCGGCTGAAATTCTTCGGCCAGCCAGGCACCTTATCTCTCAAGGCGTCCAGCATCAGCCCGCCGATCTGGGCAAGATCGAACATCGCATCCCGCGCCGACAGGTCCGGGTTGGTCACGATCGGCTCAAGAATCCTCCGGCACTCGTCACGAAGTTGTCCGATCTCATTGTTTTCGAGGACGGTGACGTAAACCCCCTCCTCCGTCAGGGTGGTGACGCTGGGCTTATTGCCCAGGGAGTCGTTGACGAGAAGCGCAAGATCGAACGCTTTCCGCTCGTCATCGACGGAGGTTACCTCCGCTTCGACGAAGAATTCGAAGGCTTGGCCGGGAAAGCCCTGGAAGCGGGCGGTTTGCAAGATATGGGCGCCGTCGCACACCATCAGCCGTAGGTCGATCGCCTTGCCGGTCACCAATTCGTAAGCGAAGCGGATCGGGTCGGAGCCGCCTGTCCGGGAGACGGAAAGCGATCGCGTGACCACTGTCCGCCCTAATTCCACCATATGCACCTGAAGGATCCGGCTATCGCCGCGCCACCTCACCAAGTGGTCCGGGAAGCTCGGTACACGGCGCTGAAGGGGAGTTTTCGGCCGAATATCGATTTCGATCTGAATGGCGCCCGTTTCGGGTAAGGAAGCCACTGGCCGGTCACCGACATAGACGGTGGCGTTCAGTACACGGGCGGCAGGCGGAGGGAAACGGGGCGGTTCCGGAAGGGCGCGCTCGGTTGCTGTTAAGAATTCCGCCGCGGAATATGAGAACAGGTCCCCCTGTCGCCCCTGCGGCGGGAGCGAGCGCCTGCCCATACGCCTCACATCCCGGCGTGGCGACAGGAAAGATGGGCTTTGCAACAAGAAAGTCTGGTTAGCAACCATCACCTCGCCTGCAACGCCTGTCTCCTCATTGGCTCTTGCTACGGCGTCGTCGACGCTGCTGCGATCGGACATGGCCTGTCCGAATGAAATCAGCCAAGGCCCGGCATTCCCTGCATCAGGAAGCCTCACCACACATCTTGCGCCGTTGATCGCCCGAATCCCGTCCAGCCTTTCGAGCAGTCTGGTGGGGTCGCTTTCAAGCACCACCGCCAAATCCGTGGCCACCCCGCTGTCCGCCAATTCGTCCGCCGACATAGCAACCACCACGTCGGCGACCTCAACATGGGGACGCCAAGTGACCTCACCCATCCGATCGGACAGCAGACGCGCGAGCTCGATTCCATCCTCGGACGTGGCGGTGACCACCACCTTCCCTTCTTCGCGGTTCGGTTCGGAGCGGCGTGGGCGCCGGCCTCTAGGCCATTCGAGAAAAATCCGTTCCGATGAAAGTACCTTGGCGAGATCAGACCGGATCGTTGAAGCTGCATCGCGGAATCGCGACCACCTCCAAACATCACGGGTGATTTTCAATCGAAGCCGAGGAGTCGCCCACTGAAACTCGCTGAAGGCTTTCGCTACCCTGACGGCCAGCACGGGCTCAACCCATTGATTCAGATCGAGCACGGCCTCATCGCCGCCCCAGGCTGCGATGCCGCTGCCACCGACAGCTGATTTTAGGGAGTTTAGTACCTCATCAAATGAAGCGAGATGCCACCAGCGCCAGTCGCCCTTCGGAATCAAAACCCCAATAGCGGCACGCGCGTACGGACCACACCATGCATGTTCGCTGCCCAGCCAAGCGTCATCGTCGAACAGCAATGCAACCCTCCGCTGAGAGATTCCGTACACTTGCAGAAGGTAGAGCAAAGCGCAAGGCCAAGGCTGGCAATCTGGAAGGGAACAAGCATGCGCCGATCCGACCTATCCCGGTGCCCGTGCGTTGGCAGTTGATCGACCTGCCGGATGAGCTGTGGGTTCGCATCCATACCGAATTCGAGAGGGATGCCGCCGACGGGATGTTCAAGGCGGCGACTGACGTTAAACGATCCGTAGGTGGGACAGGTACATACAGAAATCCACTGAGGCGCGTGATGGAGGGCGCTATCCACCGGCGGCGTCATGCCAATACGACTGATCGGAGGGTAAGCACGCCCGCAAGATCTCGGCTTTATCCTGGCCCAACTTTTTCACCGCGACATCGATCCCTTCGCTAATGGCTGAAGGCTATTCCACCGCACACCGTGAACGAATTTGCGCCCGTGCTTGGCTTTTTTCTGATCACCCTGTCGAAGTCAAAGGGTGAGCGCTCCGAGAATAGGGAGAGGGAGGCGTCCGGTGTTCGTGACAGGTTTAAAGGCGGGAGGAGAGGCTTCCTGCCGGCCCGTTGCGGATACCACCCATGCCCGACACTGTGCCAATCGCCCGCTCCGGCACCGACCGGACCAGCCTCTACGCGGAGATCACCGCCCGCATCATCGCCGAGCTGGAAGCCGGCCGGCTGCCCTGGGTGCAACCCTGGGGAACCCCGGCCGCCGCCGCCCCGCTCGGCCTGCCGCGCAACGCCGCTACCGGCCGCGCCTACACAGGCGTGAATGTGCTCATCCTGTGGGGCGCCGTCGTCGCCCGCAGCTTCTCCGGCCAGAGCTGGCTCACCTTCCGTCAGGCTTTGGCGCTGGGCGGCCACGTCCGCAAGGGCGAGCGTGGCACCACCGTGGTCTACGCAGACCGTTTCATCCCCGACGATGAACGCCGGCGCGCAAGGGATACCGGGGAAGAGCCACACGCGATCCCTTTCCTGAAACGTTTCACGGTCTTCAATTGCGCCCAATGCGAGGACCTGCCCGACGACATCGCCGTGGCGCCGCCGATCCCGGAGGGGCTGATCCTGCCGCGGGCCGAGGCGCTGATTCAGGCCAGCGGCGTCGATGTCCGCATCGGCGGCACCGGCGCCTTCTACAGCCCCCAGCACGATTACGTGCAAGTACCGCCTCCACAGGCCTTCTTCGAGCCCGTCAACTGGCATCGCACTGCGCTGCACGAACTGGGGCACAGCACCGGTCACGCATCGCGGTTGAACCGTGACCTGTCCGGGTCCTTCGGCTCCCGCAGGTACGCCTTCGAGGAGCTGATTGCCGAAATTTCAGCTGCCTATCTTTGTGCGTCGCTCGGCATCGTCCCCACTGTCCGTCACGCCGATTACGTCGGCGCCTGGCTGGAGGTCCTGCGCGGGGATGACCATGCGATCGTCCGAGCCGCCAGCCAGGCGAGCAAGGCCGCCGACTATCTGCTCGGTTGCCTGCCTGAGGTCGCTGGTCCCGCTGATGACGAGCGGGAGACGGGGTGATGGCGTTCTCCCTCGCGTCCCGCCTCCCGCCAGATCCGGCGGAAGTGCCCGTCCGACTGCGTGTGCTCAGCCTCGGCACCGGGGTCTGGTCCACCACGCTCGCCCTGATGGCCGCTCAAGGCGAGGTTGGTCCGATGCTCGACTGTGCCGTCTTCGCCGGTAACGGCTGGGAGCCTCGGGCCGTCTACCGGCACCTTGCATGGCTGATGGCGCCCGTTGTGCTCTTTTTCTCCATCCATGTCGCCTCAGCCGGCAACATCGGTCACGACCTTCTCGCCGGTGCGCAGAGGCAGCGCTGGGCCTTGAGGCATTGGCCGCTCACATATCTAACAGGCCCCATCAAGACTCATGCGATTCATCCCAGGACCATGGCGCGCGCCAATCATCCTCAAGGCGGCGACGAGGTTGTCGTGCATCCAACGCGCCTTAGCATCGTCGGTGATCAGGCCCGCAAAATAACTCCCGTAGACCGCAAAACCGAGATCGATAAAGTCATTTCGTGCCCGGTCAAGACGCTTCGGAAGCTGGTTGCCGCTCCTGATCCACCACAAGGCATAGATGATGACCCCAAGTGCTGTTCGATAGAGGTATGCGTCGTAACGATGCTTGATCGAGAGATGTCCCGGTTTGAAATCGTAGGGCTGCAAAAAGGTTTCGTAGAGTTGATCCGCCGCCCCAAATATCTTCTCAAACATCTCCGTTGTGTAACAGCAGTTTGTGCGGCAGCGCCGGATCTCGTCGGCGGTAAAGATCTCGGCGATCTCGGGTAGTGACGCGATGATGTCAGCCGCACCTTCTAACATACCGGCCATGTGGGCTGTGGCGCTCGACCATTTCTCCTGCAACTGCGCCATCGTTTCTGGCTCACCGTGCCGAGCCAGTGAGATCGCTTCAACCATCATACGCATCTCGTCGGCGACGCCGAGACGCAACATCTGTTCGATGAGATCAGGGTGGCTCGGGTCCAGATTTGCCAATTCGCCGCTGGACTTCAGGACAGCGAGACGGTCGGGAAAATCGCGGATCACCGAGAAGGCGGCTTCAAGGCCAGCGACCGTCTGCTGCTTGTAGATCTCGAGCCACAGATAGTCCGGCAGGACTGCGACGTTGCCCGGCTCGTCCTCGAGCCAGCTGCGGAGAGCCGGTGCTTGCAACATGTTGCTATCGACGACCGCGCGCTGGATCACTGGCCGCTCCTTCGAGAAATCGAGCTCGCCCGGATCCTCGGCGCCAAGCCGAGCAAGATCAAGCCCGCGATGAGCATCGAGGGCTGACCCGCACCGCCGCTTCGCGTTGGGTACGCTACAGGTCGATGAAGTCGACGCCCACCCGCGACAAGTGTTGGCCGGCCGCCATCAGGAAGCGTGCGGCGAACGTACGGCGAAGCTGCGCGACAACGGTAAACGCGACGCCGCGGCGATCCGGGACTGCCTCCATCTTGCGGCCGCCTCGTCGGATTCGAGCAGATAGAGCCCGAGATCGAGGCATAGATTGTCGTCCAGCCAAGCCTCGTGGTCCGGCCTACCATCCGCAGGGCGTCGGCGTTGTTGGGCATCGGCATGTAGCGCCGGAGCTCCGCCACGGCCGGCCACTCGCCTCGCTCGTCGAACGCCCGCTGCACCGCCTCCTCCATCGCCCTATCCACCACGAACATCGGCGACTTTCCCCCTGTCATCCCACCGAGATCATGCGCGCTGCCGTTGATCCCGGCAGGGGATCGTTCGGACAGCGGGTGCCGTGTCGGATCTTTGGTAAGGCTCGGCCGGGACAGAGGAAGAGTGAGGCGGAAATTGGGGTGAACGGGTGAGGAGATCGGAGGAAAGGCCTCCGGCCGCCCGTCGCGGAGAAGATCACCATGGCCACGCCCAAGATCGTCCTCAACACCTCGCGCGACATCCCCTTCAACAAGCTGGTGCTGTCCCAGGCCAACGTCCGCAAGGTCAAGGCCGGCGTCTCCATCGAGGAACTCGCCGAGGACATCGCGCGGCGCACCCTGCTGCACAGCCTCGCCGTCCGCCCGGTGCTCGACGCCGGGGGCACCGAGACCGGCGTCTTCGAGGTGCCGGTCGGCGGGCGGCGCTTCCGCGCGCTGGAGCTGCTGGTCAAGCAGAAGCGCATGACCAAGACCCAACCGGTGCCTTGCGTGGTGCGCACCGCCGGCCTCGCCGAGGAGGACTCGCTGGCCGAGAACGTGCAGCGCGCCCCGCTGCACCCGCTCGACCAGTTCCGCGCCTTCCAGACCCTGCGCGAGGCGGGGCTGGGCGAGGAGGAGATCGCCGCCCGCTTCTTCGTCGCCCCCAGCGTTGTGAAGCAGCGCCTGAAGCTGGCCGCCGTCGCCCCGGCCCTGCTCGATGCCTACGCCGAAGAACGCATGACGCTGGACCAGCTGATGGCCTTCACCGTCACCGACGACCGGGCCCGGCAGGAGCAGGTGTGGGAGGCGCTGTCGCGCGCCTACAGCCGCGAGCCCTACCAGATCCGCCGGCTGCTCACCGAGGGGGCGGTGCGGGCATCCGACAAGCGGGCGCTGTTCGTCAGCGTGGACGCCTACGAGATGGCTGGGGGAGCTGTGATGCGCGATCTGTTCCAGCATGACGACGGCGGCTGGCTGCAGGACCCGGCGCTGCTCGACCGACTGGTGGCGGAGAAGCTGGAGATGGAAGCCGCCACCGTTCGGGCTGAAGGCTGGAAGTGGGTCGAGGTGGCGCTGGGCTTCCCCTACGGCCACAGCCGGGGGCTGCGCCGTCTGGCCGGCGAGCCGGTGCCGCTGACCGAGGCGGAGCAGGCGACCTACGACGCGCTGCACGCCGAGTACGAGCGGCTGGAGGCGAGCGAGCCGGCGGAAGCGGAGGAGCTGGATCGGGTGGCGCGGCGCCTCGCCGAGATCGACGTGGAGTTGCGGGCGCTGGAGGAGCGGCCGCTGGTCTTCGAGACCGCCGAGGTGGCGCGAGCCGGGGTGTTCGTCAGCGTCGACGTCGAGGGCGGGCTCCAGGTCGATCGTGGCTATGTCCGGCCGGAGGACGAGGCGCCGGTGGAGCCGGTGGCTCTGGCCGGCGGCGAGGAGACGTCCGCCGACCCGACCAACGACGGGGGTGGGGCGGTGGCCGCCCAGCCGGCCGCCATTGCCGGCGGTGCCAGCGTGTCGGCCCCGGTGCCGGTCGCCGGGGCCGCGACCTCGGAGGACGACGAGGGGCTGCGGCCGCTGCCCGAGCGGCTGCTGATCGAGCTGAGCGTGCATCGCACCCTGGCGCTGCGCGACGCGCTCGCCAACGACCCCGACACCGCCTTCCTGGCGGCGTTGCACGCGCTGTGCTTGCGCACCTTCACCCAGCGCCCCGGCGCCTCCTGCCTGGAGCTGGAGCTGAAGAGCGCTGGCTTCGGGGTGCAGCCGCCCGACCTCGCCGCCAGCGCCGCGGCCCGGGCGATCGACGCCCGCCAGCGCGCCTGGAGCACCCAGCTGCCGGACGAGCCGGCCGCGCTGTGGGAGACGCTGGTGGGGTTCGACGGCGACAGCCGGGCGGCGCTGTTCGCCCACTGCATCTCCTTCGGCGTCAATGCGGTGCACGAGCCGTGGAATCGGGCGCCGCAGCGCGCCGCCCACGCCGACCTGCTGGCCGGGGCGGTCGGCCTCGACATGGCGGCGGCCGGCTGGACGGCGACGGTGGACAGCTACCTCGGCCGGGTGCCGAAGGCGCGCATTCTGGAGGCGGTGCGCGAGGCGCGTGGTCCGGAGACGGCGCAGCTGATCGACCACTTGCGCAAGCCGGACATGGCCAAGGAGGCCGAACGGCTGCTGGCCGGCAGCGGCTGGCTGCCCGAGACGCTGCGCCGGCCGTTGGAGCCAGTGGCCGGCGGCGATGCTGGCGCCGAGGGCGAGGTGGAGGGCGGCGATGTCTCCCTGCCGGCCTTCCTGACCGGCAGCGGGGAGGTTCCGGATGCTGGGGACGATGCGGACCGCACCGAGGCGGTCGCCGCGTGACCCGGAAGCTGCGGAGCGGCTCCGGCCGCTCCGCCTCCGTCCTCGTTTCTGGAGGTTCGTCATGACCGAGCCCTTCGTCACCATGGTTCTGCGTCTGCCGGCCGCCGCTCTCGCCCACGGCGTCCCGGTCCTCATGATCACCGCCGAAGCCGCCTTCGTCGTGATCCCGGCCAGCCAGGGAGCCGTTCTCCTCGACCCGGACGTCCCACGGGAGCACGTCCTGCTGCGCTTGGCCGAGGAGGAGGTACGGGAGGAAATCCGCACCGTGATCGAGGCCGACGGCGCGCTGACCCGGCTGGCGCCGGAGATGGTCGGCGATGCCGACATCCATGCCGCCTGCCGGGCCGTGGCTTCGAACGCCGACGTCAGCGAAGAACACAGTGCCGCGCGGTTCCGGGCGGCGCTGGCCGCCATCCGCGCGGCGGAACGCCGCCTCGGCTCCTCCGTCTGATCCGCGTCCGCTGTGCCGGGCTTCTGTCTTCTGGGAGAACCGCCATGCCGACCACCGACTTCGTGAAGACGAATTTTGAGACGCTGCTGCGCGCCGCGGCGACCGACGCCCACACCGGCGAGACCCGCTTCATTCTGTGCGCTGTCGCGCAACGCGGTGGCGAGGTGGTGCTCACCCCCTTCGGGCACCTCGTCGACGCTGACCCCTATGAGCTTTACCACCCGCCGTTCGATCCCGGCGGCGGGTAGAGGGCGAGGGGAGCGGGGTCCGGGTGAGCCGGAGCGGATCGAGAGAGCGTCCGCCGGCTGCTGGTCTCCCCGCTCTCCCGGAGCCTCCACCATGACCCTGACCGCCGACCTCCAAACCGATGTCGCCGTTCCCTGTTCTCCGCCCCCGGTGGATACCGCGGCGGGCCTGCTCGCTGCCGCGGAGCGGCTGCTGCCCGCCCTCGAACGCGGCCGGGCCATCGACGCCGGCACGCTGCGCGCTGCGATGACCGCGGCGTTCGGCGGCTCCGACGCCGAGGGCGCCTGGAGCTGGAAGCTGGCCTACGACGCCAGCGAAACGGCGCAGGTGCTGTTCCTGCGCCGCTTCGGCCCGGCCATGCAGGCGCGTTCCGCCAGCCCGGCGGCGTTCCTGGTCATGCTGGAGCGGCTGGCGGCGCTGCTGCCCAGCCAGACCCGCCGCTCCGAGGAGAGCCAGGCCCGGCAGCAGTTCTCCACCCCGCTGCCGCTGGCCGGCGTGGTGACCGCCGCGGCGGCGCTCACCCCGGCCGACCGGGTGCTGGAGCCCTCCGCCGGCACCGGCCTGCTCGCCGTCTTCGCCGAACAGGCGGGGGCAAGCCTCGCCCTCAACGAGTTGGCGGACACCCGCGCCGGCCTGCTGGAGCGTCTGTTTCCCGGCGTGCCGGTGTCCCGCTTCGACGCGGCCAACATCCATGACCATCTCGATGCCGCCGTCCGGCCGTCGGTCGTATTGATGAACCCTCCCTTCTCGGCGCTGGCGGCGGTGGACGGCCGGGTGGCCGACGCCGCCGTCCGCCACGTCGCCTCGGCCCTGGCCCGCCTGGCCGCAGGCGGGCGCCTCGTCGCCGTCACCGGCGCCGGGCTGGCGCCGGAGCATCCTGCGTGGCGCGACGCCTTCGTGCGCCTGCAGGAGCGGGGTCGCGTCGTCTTCTCCGCCGCCATCGACGGGAAGGTCTACGCCCGCCACGGCACTACCGTGGACACTCGGCTGACCGTCATCGACCGCGTGCCGGCGGAGGATCCAACCGCCTTCCCGGCTTCGCCGGGTATTGCCCCCGATGCCGCCACGCTGCTGGACTGGGTCCGGCGCGACGTGCCGCCGCGTGCTTCCGTTTCCGCCTCGGCAGCGGCTCCGCTGCCGGTGCTGGCCCGTCCCACGGCGGCTAGGCCCGTGCACCGGGCGGTCGCCGCGCCGGTGGTCCCGGTGCCGGTGTCTGATCCGGCGGTCGTCGAGCTGGTCTACGAACCACGCGACTGGGCGCCGGAGGCCGGGGCCCGTCTCACTGCTACGCTCTACGAGCCCTACACGCTCCAGTCCATCGCCATCCCCGGCGCCCGGCCGCACCCGACGCCGCTGGTGCAGTCCGCTGCCATGGCCGCAGTCGCCCCGCCCAAGCCCCGCTATCGCCCGCACCTCCCCGCCGCCCTGGTCACCGGCGGTGTGCTCTCCGACGCCCAACTGGAGAGCGTCATCCTGGCCGGCGAGGCGCACGCCGGTCATCTCGCCGGTTCCTGGACCGTGGACGAGACGTTCGATGTCGTCTCGGCGGCCCCTGAGAGCGCCGAGGATGCGGTGCGCTTTCGCCGCGGCTGGTTTCTCGGCGACGGCACCGGCGCCGGCAAGGGCCGGCAGGTCGCCGGCATCCTGCTCGACAACTGGCTGAAGGGCCGTCAGCGAGCGCTGTGGATCAGCAAGTCCGACACCCTGATCGAGGACGCCCGGCGCGACTGGTCGGCCCTTGGCCAGGAGCCCCTGCTGGTCACCCCGCTATCCCGCTTCCGCCCCGGCGTGCCGATTGCCCTGGAGCGCGGCATCCTCTTCACCACCTACGCCACCCTGCGCGGCGACGGCGGCGAGGGGGCGGTGTCTCGCGTCCAGCAGATCGTCGACTGGCTCGGCCGTGACTTCGACGGCGTGATCATCTTCGACGAGTCCCACGCCCTGCGCAACGCCGGCGGCACCGACGGCTTCGGTCGTGAGGGCAGCGCCGTTGTTGCGTCCCAGCAGGGGCGTGCCGGGCTGCGCCTTCAGCACGCCCTGCCGGACGCCCGCGTGCTGTACGTTTCGGCCACCGGCGCCACCACCGTGCATAACCTCGCCTACGCCCAGCGCCTTGGCCTGTGGGGTGGGGCGGATTTCCCCTTCGCCACCCGCGCCGAGTTCGTCCAGGCCATCGAAGCCGGCGGCGTTGCCGCCATGGAGGTGCTGGCCCGTGACCTCAAGGCCCTCGGCCTCTACACCGCCCGCTCGCTCTCCTTTGAGGGTGTCCGCTACGAGATGGTCGAGCACCGGCTGACGCCGGGGCAAGTCGCCATCTACGACGCTTACGCCGCGGCCTTCCAGGTCATCCACACCAACCTGACCGCGGCGCTGGAGGCGGCCAACGTCACCGGGGCCGACGGCACCCTGAACCGTGCCGCCAAGGCCGCCGCGCGCTCCGCTTTCGAGGGCGCTAAGCAACGCTTCTTCAACCACCTGATCACCGCCATGAAGACGCCGACCGTGCTCAAATCCATCGAGCGCGACCTTGCCGCCGGCCACGCCGTGGTGGTGCAGCTCGTCTCCACTGGTGAAGCATTGATGGAACGCCGCCTGTCCGACATCCCCACCGAGGAGTGGGGCGACCTGACGATCGACGTCACGCCGCGCGAGCTTGTCCTCGAGTACCTTACCCACTCCTTCCCGACCCAGCTGCATGAACCCTTCACCGACGCCGATGGGATCCTCTCGTCGCGGCCGGTGTGGAAGGACGGCCAGCCGGTGCCGTGCCGCGAGGCGGTGGAGCGGCGCGACCGCGTGATCGAGCGGTTGGCGGCACTGGAGCCGGTGCCGGGGGCACTCGACCAGATCGTCCAGCGCTTTGGCGCCGAGATGGTGGCCGAGGTCACCGGCCGCTCGCGGCGCATCGTCCGCAAGACCGGTCCCGGCGGGGACGAGCGGCTCGCGGTGGAGAGCCGCCCCGGTTCGGCCAACCTCGCCGAGACCCAGGCCTTCCTCGACGACGAGAAGCGCATCCTGGTCTTCTCCGACGCCGGCGGCACCGGCCGCAGCTACCACGCTGATCTCGGCGCGAAGAACCAACGGCTGCGGGTGCATTACCTGCTGGAGGCCGGCTGGAAGGCCGACGCCGCCATCCAGGGGCTCGGCCGCTCCAACCGCACCAACCAGGCGCAGCCGCCGCTGTTCCGTCCGGTCGCCACTGACGTGCGGGCGGAGAAACGCTTCCTCTCCACCATCGCCCGCCGGCTCGACACGCTGGGCGCCATCACCCGCGGCCAGCGCCAGACCGGCGGTCAGGGGCTGTTCCGCGCCGACGACAATCTGGAATCCGTCTACGCCCGTGCCGCCCTGCGCCAGCTCTACGGGCTGCTGCACGCCGGCAAGGTGGAAGGCTGTTCACTGGGAGACTTCGAGGCGGCGACCGGTCTGGCACTGAGCGACCGCGACGGCGGCTTGCGCGAGGAGCTGCCGCCGATCACCACCTTCCTCAACCGGCTGCTGGCTCTGACCATCGGCTTGCAGAACACGCTGTTCACCGTGTTCGAGCAGCTGCTCGCCGCGAAGATCGAAGGCGCCATCGTCTCGGGTACCTACGACCGCGGCGTCGAGACGCTGGTGGCCGACAGCTTCACGGTGACGAACCGGCGCACCCTCTACACCCACCCGGCCACGGGGGCGGAGACCCGGCTGTTCACGCTCGCCCGGCGCGACCGCAACCAGCCGCTGGGCCTGGAGGAGGTGCTGGAACGTGGGGTCGGGCCGCAGGCGCAGCTGCTGGTCAACGCCCGCTCGGGCCGGGCGGCGGTGGCGGTGCCCGCCGCCGGGCTGATGCTGGACGACGGCACGGTGGAGCGCCGGGTGCGGCTGCTGCGTCCGATGGAGCGGCTGACCGTGACAGTGGCCGAACTGGCGCAGAGCTATTGGCGCCCGGCCGAGCCGGAGGCCTTCACTGCCGCCTGGGAGGCGGAGGCCGCCGTGGTGCCGGAGTTCTCGACCAGCACCCTGCATCTGGTGACCGGGCTGCTGCTGCCGGTGTGGCAGCGTCTGCCGGACACGAACCTGCGGGTGGTGCGGTTGCAGACCGACGACGGCGAACGGGTCATCGGCCGGGTGGTGGCGCCGGAAGCGCTGCCCGAGGTCGAGCGCAATTTCGGCGCCGGTGCCGTGCCGGCGCTGTCGGCGGAGCAGGCCTGGGCCGCGCTCTTGGAGGGGCGGACGGTACTGCATCTGGCCGACGGACTGCGGCTGCGTCGGGTCACGGTGATGGGCAGCCACCGGATTGAGCTGTCCGGCTTCAGCGAAGGGATGGTGGAGCGGCTGAAGGCGTTGGGGCTGATGTCCGAGATCATCGCCTGGACGTTACGGCTGTTCGTGCCGGTGGGCGAGCGCGGGCCGGCGGTGTTCGCCGCCCTGCTGGCCGGCCACCCGCTGCTCCGTGTTGTCGACCGGACGGGGCTGTGAAGGGGCCGGCGCCATGTCCGTTGCGTCGGAGATGGCACAGCGCCTTGCGCGGGAGGCCGAGGCGGTGTGCCGCCATTACCTGCCGCATGGGCGGCGGGAAGGGCGCTACTGGCGGGTCGGTGACGTCCACGGCACGCCGGGGGAGAGCCTCTACGTCCGGCTCCACGGGACTGCCGCGGGCCGATGGGCCGACGCTGCCACCGGCGAGCACGGCGACCTGCTCGACCTCATCGGGCTCAACCGCCGTCTCGACCGGCTGGCCGACGTGCTCGACGAGGCCCGTGTCTTCCTCGGTTCACCGCGGGCGCCGCCGGAGCTCCGGTGGCAGCCTCCAGCCCCCATTGGATCGCCGGAGGCCGCCCGCCGCCTGTTCGCCCGCTCCTGGCCGCTCGTCGGCTCGCTGGCCGAAACGTATCTGTGCAACCGCGGTTTCACGGATGTCCGGAAATACGGCTCCTTGCGGTTTCAGCCGCTTTGCTGGTACCGCGACGCCGATGACCGCCTCGCCCGGGGGCCGGCGCTGATCGCCGCAGTCACCGATCTGGACGGGAGCCTCACCGGCGTGCAGCGCACTTGGCTCCACCCGTCCGGCGGCGGCAAGGCGCCGATGCCCTCGCCGCGCCGGGCCCTGGGCCATCTGCTCGGCAACGGCGTCCGCTTCGGTGTGGCTCGCGACGTCCTGGCGGCGGGGGAGGGCGTCGAGACCATGCTGGCGCTGGGCACCGCCCTGCCGGCCCTGCCCATGGTCGCCGCGCTGTCGGCCGGCCACCTCGCCGCCCTGCGCTTCCCCCCGACGCTGCGCCGCCTCTACGTCGCCCGCGACAACGACGCCGCCGGACGCCGGGCTGCCGAGCGCTTGGGGCGCCGCGCCGAGGCCCTCGGCATCGAGGCGCTGGTCCTGGTACCCGTGCTGGGCGACTTCAACGACGACCTGCTGGCATTCGGGCAGGCGGCGCTGCGGGCGCATCTGCGAGCCCAGCTCGCCCCGGAGGATGTGGCGCGCTTCTGGGCCGGCCGCGATCGGTTATGGAGAGTCTTCGCCTCGGCGGACGGGCGCCGGTCGGAACGGGCGGACGCCGGTTCGGCCGACGGGAGGCCGCGGCTACGGCCTTCCAGCGGGCGATCGGGCGGCAGCCGGGTCGGTTCCGCAACGGCGGGGAGCAACTTTCTTCCCCGGCCGGCCAAGCCGGCCTTCCTCGCGGGACAAGAAAGCCGCCCCCCGCCGTCCTCCGCTGCCGCTGCGGCCCAGGAGGGTGCGGACCCGTCCCGCCCGCCGCCAGGGGATCGCCACAAAGGCCGCGGTGGGCGCGGCCGACCCTCCAGCCGAAGGGTAGCCGCCATGATCACCGACACCGATGCCGAGCTCCGCCACGCCTCCTCCCCCACCGACCACGCCCTGACCGAACTCCAGCTCTACGGCCACCGGCCCTTCGAGGACGATCCCGATCCCCGGCCGCTGCCCGACGAGACCGCCATCCGCGCCACCCTGGTCGACGTCTTCGACGCTCTGGTCTCCACCCTGACCGACACCCGCCTGGAACCCGACCTCGCCGACCTGCTGTGGTCCACCGTCAACCTGTTCCACCGCGCCGCCGACCGCGTGCAACGCGAGCTCGACGACAACGAGGACGCCCAGAAGCGCAGTCAGCGCGAGCAGGACGGCTCGGAGGTCCGCTCGGTCGAGTTGGAGCGGCTGCTGGCCGAGGGGCTGACGCTGATCGAGCGCCGCATCGCCATGGAGACCTTCCGTGACCATGCCGCCGAGCTGTTCGAGGTCCACACCGGTTCAAGCTGGCGGCCGCGCGCTGGCTCGCTGGTCAGCCACCGCACCCTGACGGCGTCGCTGATCGACAGCCGCGATTTCCTCGCCGCTAAGCGGAGGGCTGAGACCGAGCCGCTGCTGCCGGCCGGCCCCCGCATCGCCTTCACCGGCGGGGTGGAGTGCAACGACCACCACCGTATCTGGGCGGTGCTCGACAAGGTACGCGCCAAGCACCCCGACATGGTGCTGCTGCACGGTGGCAGCCCGAAGGGCGCCGAACGCATCGCCGCCTGCTGGGCCGAGCACCGCAAGGTGACACAGGTGCTGTTCCGCCCTGACTGGGCGCGCCATGCCAAGGCGGCCCCGTTCAAGCGCAACGACCGCCTGCTGGAGGCGCTGCCCATCGGCATCGTCGCCTTTCCCGGCTCGGGCATCGCCGCGAACCTCGCTGACAAGGCCCGGCGCCTCGGCATTCCGGTCTGGCGCTTCGGCGACGGCGGCGCCTGAGCACCGCCAGTCCGGCGATCCGCATCGGCGGATCGCCGGCTTTCCGTAAATCCGTTACCGTGGGCAACTGGATCGGCGGCTTTGCGCCAAAAGCGGACGTGAGCGTGTGTGCTGAAAGAGCAGACGAGCAAACCTGAAGTTTTTACACTCGAACCTAATCCCCAACCAGAGCGGCAAGAAGTTTATCAATATCACATATAAGCTGAGCGCAGGATTCAGTATTATGCTCATCGGCGTATTAACAGCGTAACACAAACAAGTTACCGACTTAAGCGCCGTTTATACGGATGTTACGCGATCAGATGCAAGGTCAATCCCTCCGCCCGTGAGACCATCACACAAATAAAGTTAATTTAAAAATATCGCAGACTATTATTATAGAAATTTACTTTTCTTTCTTTTCTTTTGCTGCATCCTTTGCTTCTTTTTCCTCTTGTGTTAAGCTGTCTCCGAGTAGTTCTCGAATGGGATCCAGCATTTTCCGATCGAGCTGGTCGAGTCGAGAAGCCACCTCGCAGAAGCACATGGCAAAGGCTGCTTGCGCACGGTGAATTTCCGTCTCGTGCCCGCCATCACCTGTATGTACGATTTCGCTGCGAGCATGGTAAATGGTCAAGACACTAGATTTGTAAACTTCTACATTTGGGTGGCTGCTGAGGCAAATCCCAACACGGCGCTGGATACGTGCGGCGCTCCCGGGTGCGTAATAATCAGTAAGCAGTGTTTCGAATGCAACGGCCAGTGCAACGATGCATTCAGCTTCCTTCAACCGTGACCCAAACGACTGCCTATACCAATCGATCGACGTTACCAATCGACGATAGACTCTGATATGAATTTTTTCTTCTGAGCTTAGGTTCACATATCGTAGATATCCAACCTCTACAGATCGCAAGATTGGAGTTAGCTTTTCCTTCCACTTTTGGACCTCCGACCGTGCCAACGTGCGCGTACTTACTGTGACAGCTAGATCTGAAAGCCTTGCTAATTCTAGAGCTGCGACATTCATAGGTACACGGCGAAGGTTAATCGGTTTTTCGGGGTGAGTCGCCTCGCCTACCAAGTAGTGGCGAATGTCCAAAGTTTCCCAATTGTTCACATTTGCCGATGACTGAAATTTTTCGACCAATATGCCAGCATCAATACTTAGGGCATGCAACATTACCACCTGCGCCGCTGCGATTCGAATCTTGAGGGTGTAGATGAATTGGTTCTCGTAGTAATCGCCGGTATGAGAAGAGAGGCGCACCAGCATAAGAGGGTTGCGGGTTAGCCACTTCATGTTGCTGCCGCGAGCATAATGCTCGATGTCGGACCGATGAATTTCAGCAGTGATGCCAAGTGCCGTTGCCATCTTCCTGAGGTTGGCGAGAGCTTCGTCGAAGCCGTTGGCCTGGGCCGTCACAGCGAAATTGGCGTCCAGAAAGACAGCCATGGATTCAAGCTCTGAGGATGCTGTCATCAGCGGCGGAATCTCCATCCCGAACTCGGTCAGCGGATAAAGAACGAAGCCCGGCCGCTCGACTCCGGCACTTCGAAGATCCTGGATTACGCGACCACATATGTCGGCATGTCCGTTCTGTGCTGCGCTGAGCACGAACTCGTCGAGCACTGAGACCCCGACAAAAATGCCGGATTTCCATAATGCTTTCGCCAGAATTGAGCGCACCGTGAGTAGGTTATGGAGAATTCCCTCTCTGTCTTTCTCGCTAAGAATGCTTTCATCCGTAGCCAAATCTTCCACGCTGCCGAACTGCTTCAGCTGATTGTGCTTTGAAATCAGGTAGCGCTCAGATTTCTCTAGTTTTTTAGTAGAATTTACAGTCAAATTAGGGAAAGCTTGCTCTTCCATTGGTTCGGCAGACATAATTGAGTTGAACAGGGCACTCTGCCTACGTCTTTTTTTTATTCATGTCTACACCGTTTTCGCCGCGCTCTAGCGCTTGCGCAGGTTCCGCATTGCGAGAAGCTGTTGATTGATAAGCCAGCTCCAACGGCTTGTAATATATTAGATGAATTGACATTCTAAAATAATAATAGGTATACAAATATAGGGAATACTGTCCTAATTATTAAAAAATCGCTTTAATGATCGCCCAGCATTTCTAGGATGCAGATTGTCTGTTCAGCATATGCACCATAATGCGGAATATTGGTGGATTCGCTTACTGTATCATCCAAAGTTATTTTCGCATTGAAGCGCGGGCGCGACCGGCATCTATTCCTGTCGCAAAATAGTCTTGGGTAAAAGTCCGCTGTGGGTCAGAACGAGCCGGGGAGTGCCCCCATAACCGAGGGCATTCCCTCATTCCTCTTCAAATCTCGGTCTGCTCGGCCAGTGCCAGAGCATCCTCGACCTCGATCCCGAGATAGCGGACCGTGCTCTCCAGCTTGGTGTGACCGAGCAGGAGCTGGATGGCGCGCAGATTGCCGGTTCGCCGGTAGATCAGGGTCGCCTTCGTCCGGCGCATGGAATGCGTCCCGTAGGTCGCTGGGTCGAGACCGATCTCACCGACCCAGCGATCGACCAGCCGGGCATATTGACGGGTCGAGATCGGTCGATCCGGCCGCACACTGCAGATTCCGATGAAGCCGGCCGGGTATTCCGATTTGAAAGCGGCCACTGTTCCGAACTGAAGCCGGCCAGCGTTC
>NZ_VTTM01000008.1 GCF_008364795.1 Azospirillum oryzae
GTCCGAGGTTCGCCTGCTCGGCGTCTACAACAGCACGGTGCTCTCGCTCTCCGACATCAACCTCGGTTGATCCGGCGACAAAGCATCGCGGTAAAAGGGAAGGGCGCCCGAAAGGGCGCCCTTTTCCTTTTGAGGATGATGGGGGAATCGGTTCTTCGCCCCAGCCATGCCGGGCCTGTCGGGCCCGTTGGACAAAAGAAAAGGCGGCAACCGGGGAGACCGGTTGCCGCCTTTTTGCTTTACAGCTCCTCCCGCCGTCGCAAGGGGAGGGCGGGGGACGGGATCAGTGGGCGGGTTGGGCCGACAGCCGGTCCACCAGGCGCAGGATGCCTTGAGCCAGCCGGATTATGGCGGGCGAGCCGATGAACAGCTCGCGCAGGGCGTCACCTTCGCCGAAACGCAGGACGAAACCGTTCGGGTTGAACACCACGGCGACCTTCGCGGTCTCCGACAGGACATGCTGGGTCCGCCCCTGGAACACCGCGTCCAGGATCGACCGTGCCAGCTCGCGCGCGTCTTCCTCCGGCAGGGTGGCGATCTCCGGTCCCAGCCTGCTTTCGTTGAACAGGAAGACACCCTCCATCCGGACTGCGCCGTCCTGTGCCGACCCTTCTTCGGTCAGGGCGATATGGGACAGGAACTTGCCGTCGGGAAACAGGACGGTGCGGTCGTCGACCTCGACATTGATGACCAGCCTGCTTTTGGCCGACATGGGGTGTGTTCTCCGGAAGAAACGGGGTCGAAAATCAGGATCAGTCGGCGGCGCGGCGCGCCATCTCGGCGTCGGCCAGCCCGATGACCACCTCGGCCATCCGGCGTTCGGCGCGCCAGCCCAGCAGGCGCTCCGCCTTGGCGGGGTTGCCGACGCTGAAGGCGATGTCGGAGGGGCGCAGCAGAGCGGCATTGCCGTGGACATGCCGGCGCCAGTCCAGCCCGAAATAGGAGAAGGCCTGTTCGACGAAGTCTTCCAACCGGTGTGCCTCGCCGGTGGCGATGACGAAGTCTTCCGGCTGGTCATGGGCCAGCATGCGGGCCATGGCATCGACATATTCCGGCGCCCAGCCCCAGTCGCGGGCAATCGACAGCGTTCCCAGTTCCAGGCTGTCGGTCTTGCCTTCGGCGATGTCGGCGGCGCCGCGGATGATTTTCTGGGTGACGTAGCGGACCGGGCGCAACGGCGATTCATGATTGAACAGGATGCCGGAGCAGGCGAACAGCCCGTAGGCCTCGCGATAGTTGGCGACCGCCCAGTAGGCCGCCGCCTTGCCCACGCCATAGGGGCTGCGGGGATGGAAGGGAGTCGATTCGTCGGCCGGCGTGCCGGTGTTGCCGAAGCATTCGCTGGACGACGCATTGTAGAAACGCGCGTCGAGCTTGAGGAAGCGGATCGCTTCCAGGATGTTGATGGTGCTGTTGATGGTGCTGTTCAGCGTCTCGACCGGCTGGTCGAAGGACAACCCGACCGAGGCCTGGCTGGCGAGGTTGTAGATCTCGGCCGGGCGGACCCGGGCGATCACCTCGACCACGCTGCGGAAGTCGGTCAGCACGGCGGAATGAAGGATGACCCGGCCGAAGATGCCGAGCCGCCGCAGGTTGGCGAAGCTCGCCATCTCCCGGTCGCGCGAAGTGCCGTGGACCGTATAGCCCTTGTCCAGCAGAAGCTGGGCGAGATAGGCGCCGTCCTGACCCGAAACGCCGAAGACCAGCGCGGTCTTCGGTTCGCTCCGGGTCGTCGTTCCGATGATCATGAACAGCGCCCTATCGGTCGCGGTGCAGCGGTCGCGGAAGCGGGATCAATGGTGATCGTCGCCGTTGGCTGCCAGCCGCATGTCCGATTCGACCATGTCCCGCACCAGATCGCGGAAGGCGGTGGTGTGGGTCCAGCCCAGCTTCGCGCGCGCCTTGCTGGGGTCGCCCAGCAGCAGGTCGACCTCGGTCGGGCGGAAATAGCGCGGGTCGATGCGGACCACCACCTTGCCGGTCTTCTGGCAGATGCCTTCCTCGTCCACGCCCTCGCCGCGCCACTCGATCCCGCGGCCGATATGGCCGAAGGCCAGCTCGACGAACTCGCGCACCGAATGGGTCTCGCCGGTGGCCAGCACGTAGTCGTCGGCCTCGTCCTGCTGCAGGATGCGCCACATGCCCTCGACATAGTCGCGCGCATGGCCCCAGTCGCGCTTGGCGTCCAGGTTGCCCAGATACAGGCAATCCTGCCGGCCATGCTCGATCGCCGCCACCGCACGGGTGATCTTGCGGGTGACGAAGGTCTCGCCGCGGGTCGGGCCCTCGTGATTGAACAGGATGCCGTTGCTGGCATGCATGCCGTAGGCTTCGCGGTAGTTCACCGTGATCCAGTAGGCGTACAGCTTGGCGGCGGCATAGGGGCTGCGCGGGTAGAAGGGCGTGGTTTCGCGCTGCGGCGTCTCCTGCACCTTGCCGTACAGCTCCGATGTGGAGGCCTGATAGAAGCGCGCGGTCTTCTCCAGGCCCAGGATGCGGATGGCTTCCAAGAGGCGCAGCGTGCCGATGCCGTCGGCGTTGGCGGTGTATTCCGGCGTCTCGAAGCTCACATGGACGTGGCTCTGGGCGGCCAGATTGTAGATCTCGGTCGGTTGGATCTGCTGGACCAGACGGATCAGGTTGGTGCTGTCGGTCAGGTCGCCGTAATGCATGAAGAAGCTGACATCCTCTTCATGCGGGTCGCGGTAGAGATGCTCCACCCGCCCCGTGTTGAACGACGACGACCGGCGCTTGACGCCGTGGACGACATAGCCCTTCCCCAGCAGAAGCTCGGCAAGATACGCGCCATCCTGGCCGGTGGCGCCGGTGATGAGGGCAACTTTGCGCAAAGGACCGACCCTTGATCTGTACGGGGGTTGATGATCGGGCACTATCGTCAAGTCATCCAACGAAGGCAAGGCCCTTGGTTTTTCGCCTTTTGAGGGTTCCAAGGACAATATCGAGACCGATCGAAGATGTGCGTGACATGGCACGAACGCTGTTGATGCGCTCAACCTGGGGCGATAGGGTGCGCCCCGAACAGGCTGGGCCTTTCCCGCGGCGGTTCCATGGGAATGTTCCATGGGGATGTTCCCGGGTGGAGCGGTCGGGTTGAAACGGCTTCCCGGCCGCATCGTCCAGGCCGCATCGCCCCGGCCTCATCGCGTGGATCACCATGGCAACCGTCGCCGAAGCATTGCAGATCGCTGTTGGACTCCAGCGCTCCGACCGTCTGGGCGAAGCGCGCGCTCTGTATCTTCGGATACTGGAGGTCGATCCGCGCAACGCCACCGCCTTGCATCTGCTGGGGCTGATCGAACGGCGGGAGGGACGCCGGGACAAGGCGCTGGAGTTGATCCGCAGCGCGCTGGAGGTCGCGCCGCAGATGGCCGACGCCTGCTGCAATCTCGCCTCCACCCTGTCCGAACTGGGCCGGATCGACGAGGCGGCGGCGGCGCAGCGCCGGGCTCTGGCGATCGACCCGGCATTGGAACCGGCGCATCATGGCCTTGCCACCCTGCTGTGCGGACGCGGCGGTCCGCGCGACTGGGCGGTGTCGGCTGCGTCCTTCCGCCGCGCCCTGCGCCTTACCCCCCAGCGCCCCAACCTCTACCACGACCTGGGCATCGCGCTGCGCCAGGGCGGGGCGTCCGATGCCGGCGCCCTGGCTCTTGCCGTGGACAGCCAACGCAACGCGCTCGCCCTGCAGCCGGACTTCGCCGCCGCCCACATGAATCTCGGCAACCTGCTGGTCGAACTCGGCCGGCTGGACGAGGCGCTGGTCTGCTTCCGCCGCTCGCTCACGATCGAGCCGGAGCAGGGCGGCGCCCTCTACAACCATGGCAATGCCCAGCATGCCGCCGGCCTGGCCGATGCGGCGGTCGACAGCTATGTCCGTGCGGCGCGCGCCGGCGTCAACCTGTCGCTGACCCGGCTGGCCGACGTGCTGACCGGCCTGGGCCGCGAGGCCGAGGCGGAGCAGGTGCTGCGGCTGGCGCTGACCAGGCCGGGCAGCGACGTGGCCGGCGCCATCGACATGCTGTCGGCGCTGCTGGTCCGCCAGGGACGTTACGAGGAATCGCGGCGCTTCTTCGCCGACTACCGCTATCCCCACATCGCCGATCCCAACGCCTTCCGCATCGAATGCCTGACCGCCATCGCCGAAAGCTGGCTGGCCGCCGGCGAGGTCGACCGTGCGGTGGAGGTTCTGGCCGGCGTCCATGGCCACGGCAGCCGCTTCTTCACCGTGAAGTCGATCGCCGGGCTGCAACAGGTCCTGGCCCGGCAGGGAAAGCGGCTGGAGCGGCCTGCCAACCCCGATCCTTCCGCGCCGCGCATCTGCTCCTCCACGCTGGCCACCCACGGGCGCTTCGCCCACAACGTGCTGGAATATGTGCTGCTGCGGCTCTACGCCGAGAAGTTCGGCTACCGGCTGGAGACGCCGGACTGGGTCGGCGGCTATTACTTCGACCTCGACGATCCCAAGCCCAGCGGCGGGCTGAAGCCGATGCATTTCGCCCGGCGCATCCTGAACGATCTGGTGACCGGGCGGCGCGACGATCCGCGTCCGGACGTCGACATCCTCTCGCCGCTGTTCCTGTTCGAGCATCGCGAGGAGTGGCGCGAGCGGGTGCGGTCCTGGCTGCGGCCGCGGCCGGAATGGCTGCCCCATGTCGATCCGGTGATGCAGGCGCTGAAGGCCCGCGGCAACACGGTGGTGGCGCTGCACATCCGCCGCGGCGACTTCGTCTGGTTCCGCTACACCATCACCGAGACCGCCTGGTACGTCGACTGGCTGAAGGCGCTGTGGCCGACGCTGGACCGGCCGGTGCTCTACATCGCCACCGACGATCCGGCGACCATCGCCGACTTCGCGGAGTTCGCCCCGGTCTCGCTGGACGATTTGGCGAGGGACGGGGCGGTGCAGCCGTGGAAGGGGCTGGAGTTCCTGCAGGACTTCCACGTGCTGATGAACGCCGACGTGCTGGGCGTCAGCGCCCAGAGCGGCTACAGCCAGTTGGCGGCGTTGCTGAACCGCAACGCCCGCCTGTTCGTCGAGCCGGATGCGGCGGCGCGGCGGATCAGGCCCTATTCCCCCTGGACGAGTTCGTCCGGCACCCCTTAAAGACCACCATCATCACGACCAAAGGACGCCCTCAGCGGGCGGGAGGGCAGCCCCATGGATCTCGCGACCAAGGAATTCTACGACGACTTCTGGCCCCGTTTCGTGCCGATCTACGACGAGACCAAGAAGTACATGCTGGAGACGCTGACCGAGCGGCAGATCGGCCGGGCGCTCGACGCCGGCTGCGGCCACGGCATCTGCTCGGTCATCCTGTCGGAGATGGCGGAGCAGGTGGTGTCGGTCGACGTGTCGTCGGACAGCCTCGCCACCGCGCGCCAGCAGGCCCAGCGCTTCGGCCGAGACAACATCGAGTTCCATCACCAGGACCTGCAGGAGCTGGACACGAACCTCGGGCCGTTCGATCTGGTCTGGTGCTGGGGCGTGGCGATGATGGCGCCCGACCCGATGAAAGTGATGCGCAACCTGATGGCCGTCACCAAGCCGGGCGGCACCGTCTATCTCGGCCTCTACCTGAAGACCTGGCTGTCGCCGGTGCATGAGGGCGTGCGCCATTTCTGCCGCGCCTACATGGACACGCCGGCCCGGCGCAAGCTGGTCGGCGGCTTCTTCACCGGGCTGACCAAGGTCGCCTGCGTCCTCAAGGGGCAGGAGATCAACCGCCGCGCCGACAACGTGTCGATCCAGGCCCAGGTCGAGGACTGGTACTATCCGCCCTACAAGACCTTCTATTCGATCGAGGAGATCATTGCGCTGTTCGAGCGCAACGGCTTCAAGGCGGAGTGCATCCAGGACCGGCTGGGCCGGATGAAGAGCGCCACCATCTTCGTGATCCGGGCGACGAAGAATGCCTGAGGCGGCGGCGGGCCGGCAGGACGGGACGGCTCCCCCCGATTGGGAGGAGTTGGGCCGGCTGCTGTCCCGCGGCTACATCGACAGCGGCTTCATCGGCGGCGTCACCCGCGTGCCGGTGAAGGACGTCGTGCGCGACATGCTGTCGGAGGCGCGCGCCGACGAGCAGGTGGCGGAGCTGCGGCGCACCGCCGCGGCCGCCGGCGTCGATGCCGACAAGGCCCGCATCCTGGAGGTCGGGTCCGGCTGCGGCATGACCGTGGTGCGCGGACGCACCGCCCATGGGCTGGACATCCACGGCATCGAGCCCAGCATGGGCGAATACAGCTCCACGCTCGACGTCTGCCGCCGGCTGATCGACCATTACGGCCTGCCGGCCGACGCGGTGCAGGACGCCACCGGCGAGGCGATCCCCTTCGCGGATGCCAGCTTCGACATCGTCTATTCCTCCAACGTGCTGGAGCATGTCGGCGACCCGGCGGCGGTGTTGGACGAGGCGCTGCGCGTGCTGAAGCCGGGCGGGCTGCTGCTGATCGTCGTGCCGAACTACGGCTCCTGGTGGGAGGGGCATTACGGCATCCTGTGGCTGCCGCGGATGCCGGCCGGGATGGCGAAGCTCTATGTCCGGCTGTTCGGGCGCGACCCGTCCTATGTCGACACCCTCAACCTGATCGACCGCCCCTGGTTCGACCGCTGGCTCGGCCGCCATCCCGGCCGGCTGGAGGTGCTGGACTGGGGCTGGGGCGTGTTCGAGCAGCGCTTGCGCACTCTGGGCTTCGGCGACTGGGCGGCGTTGTCGGTCGCCAAGCGCATCGTCACCTTCGTCCACCGCTCCGGCCTGCTGGAGCCGGCGATCTGGCTCGCCCGGCGCCTGCACTGGGAAACCCCGATCATCTTCGCGGCGCGCAAGCGCTGAACGGGGCCGCCCGCCGGCTGCTCTCATCACCCCGCCGGCAGCAGGTCGGGGGCCAGCCCGGCGGCCTTCGCCTCGGCGGCGCGGGCGAGGTCGCGGGCGATGCGGGCCATCGAACCGGACCAGTCCCATTGGCGGTCCTGGCGGTAGATGCGCAGAGACGGGTACCAGATGCTCTTCTCGGCGTCGTTCATCCAGCGCCAGTCCATCCGGTAGGGCGCCGGCAGCCAGCTCGGGACGCCCAGCGCGCCGGCGACATGCAGGACGGAACTGTCGATGGCAATCACCAGATCCAGCGTCTTCATCACCGCTGCGGTGTCGAGGAAGGCGTCCGGCCCGGCGTCGAAATCCGGACCCAGCCGGTGAAGCAGCGCCTCGTCGGCGTCGGCCAAGCGCTTGGCGGCGTTGTCCTGCTTGTGCAGGTCCACCAGGGTGACGCCGGGGATGGCGGCCAGGGGGCGCACGAACTCGAAGGGGACGGAGCGCTTGGGGTCGGCGTCGCGGGTGGCGTCGCCGTTGCTCCAGCACAGCCCGACGCGCAGGCCGCCCAGCCCGGCCAGCCGGTCCGTCCACAGCCGCACCCGCTCGGGATCGGCCGACAGATAGGGGCGGTTCGGCACGGCGTCGGCGGTCGACCCCAGCAGATGGGGCAGGCTGAGGAACATCGACCGCGCCCGGATGGCGGGCATGCGCTCCGGGTTGAAGCGGATGTTGCCGGGGTTGGGCACGGTCGACAGCAGGCGCTGCAGCCGCGGCGGGCAGACCACCACCACCTCGCCGCAGATGCGGGCGACCTGCGGCACGAAGCGGACGAAATGGATCATGTCGCCCCAGCCGCCTTCGGCTGCCAGGGCCACCGTGTCGTCGGGCAGCGGCCGTCCGTCCCAGATCGGGATCGGGCTGCCGTCGGCCTGGAACCAGACATTGTTCTTGCGCGCTTCGAAATCGGCCATGCCGCCGACGAAATCGCCGAGCCGCAACCGGTTGATGCCGGCGATGTGGCGGGCGTCGGTCATGGTCGGCTGCACGCGCAGCGCCCGGCGGCAGGCCGCCAGGGACTCCGTCGCGTGGGCCATCTCCTCCTGCACCAGCGCGATCTGCAGATGGGCCACCGGGTTGCCGGGCCCCAGCATGACCGAGGCCCGGGCGTTGCGCAGCGACTCCTCGAACTCCGCCCCCTGCGAGGCGGGATCGAGCAGCAGCGCCTCGCTGAGGGCGATGCGGGTTTCCAGATGGTCCGGGCGCAGCATCGCGGCCCGGCGCAGCGGTCCGGCGGCCTCCTGCCGCCGCTCCTGCCGCAGCAGCGTGCCGCCCAGCTGGTACAGGGTCTCGGCGTCGTCGGGAAGTTCGGCCGCCAGCTGCCGAAGCAGGACCAGGGAGCCTGCATGGTCGCCGATCCCCTGCAATGTGCGGCACAGGTTCTGCCGGACCGCGGTGAAGCCGGGGGCCAGCCGCAGGGACCGGCGCATCAGCGCCACCGCCTCGCCGGTCCGAGCGAACCGCTTCTCCACCAGCCCCAGCAGTTGCAGCCCGTCATACTGGGCGGGATCGACGGCGAGCGCCTTGCGGTAGAGTTGCCGGGCTTCGTCCAGCCGGTCGGTCTGGTGGGCCTGGACGGCGGGGATGAGAAAGGGCTGCGGCTGGATCATGGACTGGCTCGCGAAGGGCAGGGCGCCTTTATGGCCGCTGGACGGCGCCGATTGCAATTCCGGAAGCCGTCCCAGGCAAGCGGGCCGCCGCCGGTTGACCCGAAAAAACATGCCGTGCTATGGCCGCGAACCGGAAGACCGTGCCGCCCGCCCGACTTCCGCCCGCCCGACTTCCGTTCGTCCGCCTTCCGGCCCTTTTCCCCGCAAAGCCAATGGATAGCCGCTTCATGGGTCAAGACATCGCGCGCGCCATAGAGCATTACCGGGCCGGTCGCCGCGACGACGCCCTGGCCCTGGCCGAACAGGTTCTGCGCGAGGGTCCCGGCGACAGCGGGGCGCTCAACCTTGCCGGCGTCATCCTGTACGAGCTGGGCCGGCTGGACGAGGCGGAGGAGCGGCTGTCGCGTCTGGTGGCGCTCGACCCCTTCTTCTTCCAGGCGCGCGTCAATCTGGCGGTGGTGCTCCAGGCGAAGGGTGCCCGGATGGACGCCGTCGCCCAGTTCCGCATGGTCGCGGCGCTGCTGCCGGACCAGCTGGAGGTGCAGGACCGGCTGGGCAGCCTGCTGCATGGTTTGGGCGATCATGACGGGGCGTTGCGCCATCTGCGCCGCGCCGTCCGGCTCGCCCCCGACGACCCCAACCGCCGGGTGCTGCTGGCGGTGTCGTTGATGTCGAACGGCGCTCATGCCGAGGCCGCCGCGATCCTGTCCGATGTGCTGGCGCAGCAGCCCGGCCATGCCGACGCCCGTGGCCATCTGGCCGCGGCCCGGCTGTCGTCCGGCCGGCCGGATCTGGCGGAGGCGGTGCTGGCGGAAGGCGGTGCCGTGACCGGCGAGGCGGCGAACACCCTGGCCCGCGCCCGGCTCTACCGCCGGATCGCCGAAGAGGCCGGCCGGCCGCAGCTTCCCCACGGGCTGCTGGTGCGCGCGCCCTTCTCGGTTCTGTCGGGCTACGGCGACTTCGCCCAGCATTTCGTGCGCAGCCTGATGGAACGCGGACAGACGCTGCGGCTGGCCGGGCTGATGGGCGAGGAGAGCTGGCGCCCTTCCTTCGCCGACCCGATCCTGCAGGCGGCGGCGCGGCGTCTGGATGCGCCGCTGCGGCCCCGTCTGGCGCTCAGCGTGCTGACCCCGCCGCTGGTCGAGCCGATTCCCGGCGTGCCGACCGTCAATTACACCATGTTCGAAGGGCCGCGGATTCCGCCCGTCTTCGCCGCCTGCAGCCGGGCGCATGATCTGGTGATCGTGCCGACCGAATCCTCCCGGCTGGCCTGGGTCGCCTCCGGTCACCCGGAGGACCGCATCCGCGTCTGTCCGCCCGGCATCGCCCCCAACCCGGCGGACGCCGGAGCGCGGCCGCTGCCCATCATGGGGCCGCGCGGCCGGGGGGTGATGGACTATCGGGTCCGTGTGCTCAACATCTCCGACTTCGTCGCGCGCAAGAACCTGGACGGGCTTCTGCGGGTCTGGCTGCGCGCCACCCGCGCCGACGACGACGCGATCCTGATCCTGAAGGTGGGCAAGGGCGGCTCGTCCCTGATCGGCGAGGTCCGCCGGCTGCTGGAGCAGGGCATGCACGCCACCGGCCGCCGGATGGAGGAGGCGGCCCCCATCGCGCTGCTCACCGACCGCTACAACGAGCAGGGCATCGCCTGCCTCTACGCCATGGCGACCCATTATTTCAGCCTGTCGCACGGCGAGGGCTGGGACCTGCCGATCACCCGGGCGGGCTGCCTGGGCGCCGGCCTGATCGCACCCAGGCACAGCGCCTATACCGCTTATCTGAACGACGAGGTCGCCCACCTGATCCCCTGCACCACCGGTCCGGCGCTGATGCCCTACAGCAGCGCCTACTACCCGGCTTTCCACGGGCTGGACTGGTGGCACCCGGACGAGGATGCGGCGGCGGAGATCCTGTCCCGTGTCGTCCGCAACCCCGAGGGCGAGCGCCGGGACGCCGCCCGCCACCTTACGGAAACCTTCACCTGGGATGCCGCCGCGTCCCGGCTGCTGGATGTCCTGGATGGGGTGGGAGGCTAATACCAGCGGTCATTGATCATGACCGCTGGTATCCGCGCCGACTGGCGCGGCGGCGGCACATGCCGCCGAAGCTTTTGATCCTGACAGGTCAGGATCAAAAGCCGTTTGTATAATTGTCCTCCAGCGCGAAGCGGCGGCCGTGCAGGGTCAGATGAGGGCGGATGCCCTCGTGCCGGACGCTGCGCAGCGCCCGGATGCGGCGCTCCATCTCCTCGCTCCCGATGTCCGGCGGCAGGGCGCGCAACGCATCCAGCGCCTTGCGCGTGCAGCGCCTGCTCTGGTCCCAGGCCAGACCTGTACGGGGCAGCGGCGTGCCGGTCAGCGCCAGCTGCGGCGCCAGCATCACGAACAGCTGGATCAGTGCCGTATAGGTCCGGTCGATCAGCCAGTCCGCATCCGGCAGTTCCGGCAGCGGGAAGGACAAAGCGCCGACGATGGGTCCGGCGTCCACCCGTTCCGTCATCTCGTGCGCGGTGACGCCATACTGCGCCGCCCCGTCATACAGCGCGAAGGCGAAGGGATGCCGGCCCGGATAGCCGGGCGGGCCGGGGTGGAAGTTGTAGGAGGGACCCGGAATCCGCTGCAGCAGGGCCGCCGGCACGATGCTGTTGGTCCGGAAGGCGACGATGCGGTCGACTCCTCCGGTTTCGGCCACCGCCCGCTCCAGCCCTGCCGCGTCGGCCGCCGTGACCACCACCAGATCCCGGTTGGCGGTGGCGAGGATGGCGCCGAGGTGGCGGGCATCTTCCTGCGGGCACAGCAGGGCCAGGGTGGCGGGCATGCGGCGGGGCTCTTCGTCGGATGCCTTACCGGGCGGCGGCGTCCTGGGTGGCATCGACGAACGCCTCGGCGAAGGCACGCCAGGTGCGCTCGGTGCGGATGAAGGCCTTGGCGCGGGCGGCACGGGCCTTGGCGGCGGCGCGGTCGGTATAGAGGCGCTCCAGCGCTTCCACCAGTTCGTCGACCGAGGATTCGCCCCAGCCGAAGCGGCTGCCGTCGCGGTCGGCGACCGGAACCTGCCGGTCCAGCGTCAGGCACAGGTCATCGCCCTGGGTCGGGCTCTTCAGCAGGTCGCGGTGGCCGGTGTTGTTGGACAGCACCACCGGAACGCCGCAGGCCATCGCCTCCATGGCGACGAGGTTGGTCGCCCCCTCGCAGCGGTTGGGGAAGACGGCGGCATGGCAGTCGGCCAGGATCCCCGCGATCTGGTGGCGGCCAAGGAAGCCCAGGTCGACGAAGCCCTCCTCGTCGGCGCCGTTCTCCAGCGCCCAGGTCTTCACGTCGACCATGTTGTTGGGCAGGACCCGCGGGGGCTTCGGCGCCAGGGGCGATTCCGCCATGGTCATGCCGACCTCCGGCCAGGCGTTCTGCCAGGCGGTGACGAGCAGCGCGTCGGGATG
The DNA here is from genome assembly GCF_008364795.1 of Azospirillum oryzae. Classification (GTDB taxonomy): domain Bacteria; phylum Pseudomonadota; class Alphaproteobacteria; order Azospirillales; family Azospirillaceae; genus Azospirillum; species Azospirillum oryzae. Next base: position 11,937 of record NZ_VTTM01000008.1, read on the forward strand.
GCGCTGACGGAAGGCGCGGAAGGCGGCCAGCACGATGTCCTGACCCTTGCGGAACTCCAGCTTGCCGCCGGAGAAAATGACGAAGCGGTCGCCGAACCGGCCGCTCGGCTCCGTCTCCACCATCTCGGTCGGGTCGATGCCCTGGAAGGCGAGGCCGACATTGTCGAAGCCCCAGATCTCCAGAAGCTGCCTGTTGTAGGTCGAATGCACGACGATGCGGTCGTACTGGCGGGCGCGGGCCATCACCTCGGGCGTGAAGCGGGTTTCCTCATAGGCGATGACGCCGATGTTGCGCCGGCCGCGGAAGCGCCCCGACGGGCCGCCGGCGGTGAAGCCGTTGCCCAGCGCGTGCAGGACGTCGAACTCCTTCAGCAGCAGCATGTGGCCCTTGGCATTGTCGGCCATGGCGGCGACCTGCTGGTAGGGACCCTCCAACGATTGCAGCTTGGCGCGGTTCTCCGGACGCAGGGTCCCCATCAAAGGCTTTTCAAGCAGCAGCGGCGGCCGGCCCATGTCGGCGAGGTAGAGGGCGGTGTGGACACCCACCAGTCCCCAGCCGTGGACCTCCGTGAGCTGCCAGGTGAAAGCCAAGTTCGGAATCATGATGGGAAACCCTGTTCTGGCCGCCCGCATCGGCGGTCCCTGTCGGCAAGCGCCGGGACGGCTGCCGGGCGGACGATCCCGTGCCGGGCCGGCGCTTGTCAAGTCGAGGACTGCGAGGCTCCGCGTGCCACCCAGTCGCGCCACATCGCGCGGTAGGCTGTCTCGACCCCCCGGGCGAAGCCCTTGTAGTCGGTCAGCGGGGCGGCGTTCAGCCGGTCGCGCATGGTCCGGCGCAGCCCGCTCAAGCGCTCCGGGTCCCCGGCGAGCGCCACCGCGGTGGCGATGTAGCCCGCCTCGTCGGATGCCACCAGCTCGCTCAACCCGCAATGGGTCAGCAGGCTGGCGCCGACGCGGGCGACATGGCTGGCACCCGTCACCGTCACCACCGGCACGCCCATCCACAGCGCCTCGCAGGTGGTGGTGGTGCCGTTGTAGGGGAAGGGATCAAGGCCGATGTCGATGCGGTCGTAGGCGCGCAGATGCCCATCGGCGGCGTCGATGCGGGCCAGCAGCTCGACGCGGCCGGCATCGATCCCGAACTGGACGAAGGTGTTCAGGTAGCGCCGGCGCGTTTCCTCGTCGCCCATCTGGGCGCTCTTGACGATCAGGCGGGAGTTCGGGACCCGCTTCAGGATCTCCGACCAGACCCGCACCACATCCCCCGTCACCTTGGAGGTGTTGTTGAAGGACCCGAAGGTGACATGGCCGTTGGCGAGCAGAGGCGGTTCGGCCGGCGGGGCGACGTCCACCGGCGGGCGGTAACTGTGGAAGCCGTGCGGCAGCCGGACGATGCGCTCGGCGCTCAGCCGGTCGGCCTCGCCCGGCGGTTCGGCGACGGCGTCGCTGAAGCGCCAGTCGATGGCGCGCATGCCGGTGGTGTCGGGATAGCCCAGCCACGTCGCCTGGACCGGCGCCGGCTTGCGGGCGAACAGGGTCAGCCGGTTGTTGGCGGTGTGGCCGGTCAGATCGACCAGGATGTCGATGCCGTCCTGCTCGATCAGCGCGGCGGCGCGGGCGTCGTCCACCCCGACCAGCGACCGCCAGCCCTCGGCCAGCCCCTTCAGCCGTTCGGTGACCACATCCGACCTTGCGGCGGCATGGTAGCAGAACACCTCGAACTGCTTGCGGTCATGCTCGCGGATCAGCGGCTCGGCGAAGAAGGCGACGGAATGGGCGCAGAAATCGGGCGAGACGTAGCCGACGCGCAGGCGGCGTTCGGGATCGCGCGGGTTGGCGTGGCGCTTGCCGGCGGGCAGCAGCGGATCGGCATGGCGCTGCGCCCACGCCACATGCGCCTTGAAGATGGTCTGGGGTGGGACGGCCGGGGTGTAGTGCAGGGCCAGCAGCAGGTTGGAATGCATCAGGGCGTGGGTGGGGTGCGCCTCCAGCCCTTTTTGGAAGACGCCGATCGCCTCCTCGATGCGCCCCATCTCCTTCAGCGTCTCGCCCAGATTGTTCCAGGCCTCGGCCGACTTCGGATCGGCCTTCAGCGCGGCGACGAAGCACTCCACGGCCCGGGCCAGTTCGACCGCTCCCTTGTGCAGATCGCCCAGGTTGCACAGCGCGGCCGCCATGTCCGGCTTCAGGCGCAGCGCCTCGCCATAGGCGGCGCGTGCGCCCTCGCGGTCGCCGCGGTTGCGCAGGATGTTGGCGAGGTTGAAATGGGCCTCGGCATAGTCGGGCTTCAGCCGGATGGCGGTGCGCAGCGCCTCTTCCGCCTCCGCAGACCGGCCCATGTCCAGCAGCAGGCAGCCGTGGTTGCTGTGGACGAACGGATCGGCGGCGTTGCGGGCGAGCGCCCGGCGGTAGCAGCCCAGCGCCTCCTCCCAGTCGCCGCGGGCGCGCAGGATGATGGCGAGGTTGTTGTTGGCGTTGGGGTGGCCCGGATCGGCGGCCAGCACGGCGCGGTATCCGGCCTCCGCCTCGGCGGTCCGGCCTTCCCGGTGCAGGGTCAGCGCACGGGCGAAGCCGGCGTCCGCTGCCGCTGCGGCCGGCGCCGCATGTCGCAGGGAGGGGGCCGGAGAGGCCGGGTGTCTGGCCTTGGCCTGCTTGCGTGAAGGCTTTTTCATCGGGCTGACCGCCTGGCGTTAGATCTCTGTCGGCAAAGAACCGTCCTTGCTGGTCGATAGCAATGACCATGCGATATCCGCAAGCGGCATCTCATCCCTGGACGGATGTGCCGCAATGGACACATCGGACGGAGACATATGATGGATGGCGGATGCCCCCTGGGACAGATGGCTTGCTGCTGTTGGGCCTCTTCTGCTATTCCAGCGGAATCGCGTGGTTATGCATCGTCCGCAAGTGGCGGACGCACGCGCTTCGTCGCGCCCCGGGGCCAAGGAGCGCATGGTCGATCGAGACCGGGTGATCGAACGGTATGAAGACCTTGCTTTCGCGGCGTGTTTCACATTTTTCACGGCGGTTCCCATGACCCTTGCTGCGGAAGTCCCCTGCGCTCACACCGGGCTGCATTCCCTGGCCGCCGTCGCGCGCCAGCGTGGTCTCGACGTTTCAGCCGAGCGGCTTCAGCACAGCAACGTCATCGGGAACGAGGAACTGGACACCGCCCGCCTCCTGCGCGTTGCTAAGTCGATCGGCCTGAAGGCCGAAGCGACGACGCTGGACTGGGAGGATCTGGGCAAGCTCCACGACGCCTTCCCTGCCATCCTGCGCCTGCGCAACGGCAATTCGATGGTGGTGCTCGGCTTCGGCAAGCAGGGCGACACCGACGTCGCCATCCTGCAGGATCCGCTGGCCGGGCAGGAGGTCATCCTGCCGGTCGACCGCATCCGGTTGAGCCAGGCCTGGGCCGGCGAGATCGTGCTGCTGAAGCGGGATTACGGCCTGGCCGACACCGAGCAGCCCTTCGGCCTGAAGTGGTTCCTGGTGGAGATCCTGCGCCATCGCCGCATCTTCCGCGACATCGGCATCGCGGCGATCCTGATGAGCCTGTTCGCGCTTGCCGTGCCGATCTTCTTCCAGCTGGTGGTCGACCGTGTGCTGGTCCACCGCAGCTTGGGCACGCTCAGCGTGCTGATGATCGGCATGGTCGGCGTCATCCTGTTCGAGACCGCCTTCTCCTACCTGCGCCAGTACCTGATGCTCTACGCGACGAAGAAGATCGACGCGAAGATGAACGTTCAGGTTTTCAACAAGCTCGTCGGCCTGCCGATGCATTATTTCGAGCGGGTGTCGTCGGGCGAGATCGTCAAGAACGTCCAGCAGGCGGAGCGCATCCGCAACTTCCTGACCGGCCAGCTCTTCATGACGCTGATCGACATGGTCTCGCTGGTGATCTTCCTGCCGATCATGTTCATGTACAGCGTGCCGCTGACCTTCCTGGTCCTGGTCTTCGCCGTGCTGATGGCGATCAACATCGGCATCATGATCCCGCTGATCAAAGGCCGGTTGAAGGACCTCTATCAGGCGGAAATCCGCCAGCAGTCCTTCCTGATCGAAAACATCCATGGCATGCGGACCGTGAAGTCGCTGGCGCTCGATGCCCGCCAGAAGCAGGAGTGGGACCACCGCGTCGCCCGCGCCGCCGAACAGCGCTTCGACGTCGGCCGCATCATGATCATCGGCCAGACGGTCGCCATGCCGCTCAACCAGCTGATGATGGCCTGCCTGCTGGGCCTGGGCACCTATCTGGCGCTGAACGGCGATCTGATGATGGGCGCGCTGATCGCCTTCTACCTCCTGGCCGGCCGCGTCACCCAGCCGCTGCTGCAGATGGCGCAGCTGGTGCAGCAGTTCCAGGAAGTGTCGATCTCGGTCCAGATGCTGGGCTCGATCATGAACCATCCGCCGGAGGAAGGGCGCACCGGCCGCGGCCTGCGGACACCGCTGCGCGGCACGGTGGAGTTCCAGGACGTGCGCTTCCGCTATGCCGCCTCGGCCCCGCCGGCGCTCGACGGCGTCTCCTTCACCGCGGCCGAAGGCATCATCCTCGGTGTCATGGGCCGCAGCGGTTCGGGCAAGACCACGGTGACCCGGCTGCTGCAGGGTCTGCACCGGGCGCAGGAAGGGCTGATCCGCATCGACGGCCACGACCTGCGCGAATACGATCTCGACCACCTGCGCGCTTCGATCGGCGTGGTGCTGCAGGACAATTTCCTGTTCACCGGCACCATCCGCGAGAACGTCTCTGCCGCGAAGCCGGGAGCGACGACCGAAGAGATCCTGAAGGTCATCCATCTGGCCGGCGCCGACGAGTTCGTGGAGCGGCTGCCCAAGGGCCTGGACACGATGCTGGAGGAAGGCTCGTCCAACCTGTCCGGCGGTCAGCGCCAGCGTCTGGCCATCGCCCGCGCCCTGCTGACCAATCCGAAGATCCTGATCATGGACGAGGCGACCTCGGCGCTCGACGCCGAGAGCGAGGCGATCGTCCAGGCGAACCTGATGAACATCGCGCGCGGCCGTACCGTGATCATCATCTCGCACCGCCTGTCGTCGCTGGTGCCGTCCGATACCATCCTGGTGATGGACCGCGGCAAGGTGGTCGACAGCGGCAAGCACGATGAACTGCTGGAGCGTTGCGACATCTACCAGCATCTCTGGCACCAGCAGAACCGGCACATCTAGGAGCGCGCGCCCTTGTCCGCACAGAAGCCGACCGCACAGAAGCTCGCGAAAATTGAGACGGCACGCGTTCCCGCCAACGATGCGGTGCCGCGGGGACCGGCCCAGCCGCTCGACAAGCGGGCGAAGGCGCGGGGGAAGGCGGCCATCGGTGCCTTCCAGAAGGATACCGAGGCGATCCAGAACGCCCCCGATCCCTTTCTGGCGCGCATCACCCTGCATCTGCTGGCACTGTTCTTCATCGGCCTGATCGTTTGGATGACGCTGTCCTACCTGGACAAGATCGTCGTCGCCCAGGGCAAGATCATCTCGGTCGAATCCAACGTGATGGTCCAACCGCTGGAAATGGCGGTGATCAAGAAGGTGCTGGTGCGTCCGGGCGACGTCGTCCGCAAGGGCGAGGTCTTGGCGACACTGGACCCGACCTTCACCCAGGCCGACGTCCAGCAATTGGAATCCCGTCTTGCCAACGCCGACGCGGAGATCGCCCGGCTGGAGGCCGAGCATGACGGCAAGCCCTTCGTGCCGACTGCGGATCGCTATGGCTATGGCACGCTGCAGCAGTCGCTGTTGCGCGAGCGGCAGGCGCAGTACCAGTCCCAGATGCTGAATTACGAAGAGAAGCTCGCGCGTCTGCAGTCCAACGTCACCAAGTACGAGATGGACCGCGTCCACCTGAACGAGCGGCTGAAGGTGGTGCGCGAGATCGAGAACATGCGCTCCTCGCTGCTGGCCACCCAGGTCGGCAGCAAGCTGAACCTGCTCCAGGCCACCAGCGACCGCATCGACATCGAACGCAACCTGGTCCTGAACCAGAACGAGCTGCAGGGCAACCGCCACGACCTGCAGGCCCTGCTGGCCGAGCGCGACGTCTTCATCCAGCAATGGAACGGCAAGATCATCGAGGAGCTGACCACCCAGCGCAACGAGCGTGAGGCGCTGCGCGAGCAGCTGATCAAGGCGCGCAAGCGCCAGTCGCTAGTCCAACTCGACTCGCCGGTCGACGCCATCGTGCTGGAGGTCTCGCCCAAGGCCGCCGCCGGTTCCGTCGCCAAGGAAGCCGAGCCGCTCTTCACCCTGGTGCCGGTCGGTTCCGCGCTGGAGGTCGAGGCCAACATCGATGCGCGCGACCTCGCCTTCGTTCAGGTCGGCGACAAGGTGCGCGTCAAGCTGGAGGCCTATCCCTACATGCAGCACGGCGCGCTTGACGGAGAGGTGGAGACGATCAGCGAGGACTCCTTCTCCAACAAGGACAACGCGAACGGCGCACTCTTCTATCGGGCGCGCATCAAGCTGCTGACGACCACGCTGGACAATGTGCCGTCCAACTTCCGCCTGATCCCCGGCATGCCGCTGTCGGCCGACATCAAGGTCGGCGAGCGCCGCATCATCACCTATTTCCTGCGTCCCATCCTGCGTGGGGTCGACGAAAGCCTGCGGGAGCCTTGATCTTGTTCGGCAATCTGCTGAAGCGAAGCAAATCCACCACCTCCCGCAAGCCGGACTTCCAGCGCGGCCTCGCCGCCTTCGAGGCGGAGGACTATGCCGCCGCCGTCGCGGACTGGATGCCGCTGGCCGAACGCGGCCATGCCGAGGCGCAATACCGCATGGGCCAGCTCTACGCCCGCGGCCAGGGGGTGGTGCGCGATTTCGGCGACGCGGCCCACTGGTTCCGCAAGGCAGCCGAGCAGGGCCATGTCGAAGCCCAGTTCTCGCTTGGTCTGTGCTATGCGAACGGCGAAGGAGCGCCGCAGGACAGCGCCTTGCCGGTGCGCTGGTACAAGACCGTGGCCAAAACCAACCCGGCGGCGGCCGAGGCCAATCTGGCCCTGCTCTATCCCAATGGGCTGGGCATCGGTCCGGACATCTCCCAGGCGCTGCACTGGTACCGGCTGGCCGCCGAGGCCGGACATGCCGAAGCGCAGCATCACATGGGCCTGCTCAATGCCTTCGGGCAGGGGGTGCCGCAGGACCATGCTGCCGCCGCCTCCTGGTACAGGATGTCGGCCGAGCAGGGCTATGCCGTCGCCCAGCATGCCCTCGCCTCCCTCTACGCCAACGGCCAGGGGGTGGAGCGCGACATGATCCAAGCGGTCGCCTGGTACGGGCGGGCCGCCGAGCAGGGCTTCGTCAATTCCCAGCTGGCGCTCGCGATCATCTACGAGCATGGCTCCGGTGTGCAGGCCGATCCGGCCCGTGCCGCGGAGTTCTACCGTCAGGCCGCCGAACAGGGGCATCCGGTGGCCCAGGTCAATCTGGGCCTGCTTTACGCCCGTGGACACGGGGTGCCGCAGGACTACCGCGAAACCCTGAAATGGTGCCGGCTGTCGGCGGAGCAGGGGAACGTCAATGCCCAGTTCAACCTGGGCCTGATCCATTCCAACGGGCTGGTCGGCGCGCCCGACCATGCCGAAGCCGCGGTCTGGTACCGCAAGGCGGCGATGCAGGGCAATGTCGGCGCTCAGGTCAATCTCGGCCTGATGCTTGTCCATGGCTGGGGCGGCCGGCCCGAACTGGTCGAAGGCGTGGACTGGCTGCGCAAGGCCGCGGCCCAGGGCCACACCGGCGCCATGACCAATCTGGGCGCCCTTTACGCCAACCGTGACGGCAAGGCCTACAACCCGATCCAGGGCTATGTCTGGTACATCATGGCTGCCGCCACCACCCAACCCGGCCCCGACCGCGACGCGCTGGAGGCCAAAGCCCATGAATTGGGAGGCGTCTTGACCAGCGAGGACCGCCATAAGGCTCAGGTCATCATGGAAGACTGGAAGAAGAACCCCAAGCTGATGGCGACGGGCTGATCGACAGGACCGGTCGGGGCAGGGCGGTTTCGGCCCCCGTCCAGCTTTGCTTCAACCGGTGCTGGAGGCGCGGTCTTCCGGCGACCGGTCAAGATCCGTCGCCGGACAAAGTCGATCAGGGCGACGGTTGTTCCCGGGGTTGCCCGGCTTCAGCCGACGGTTCGGCAGACGTCACGATGCAGGGGTGGGAATGGTCGATGCCAAGCCATTGACGCCCCTCGACAACCAGATCGAAGATTACGCTCCAGTCGCCCGGAGAATCGGGCAGAACCACCCGCGCTTCGACCGTGCAGGATTCCCCTTGGGCAAGGCGGTTCGGCAAAGGCGAACGCGGGCCATCGAAGAGGACGATCCTCCCGTCGCTGTCGGCGAGGTGATAGGAGAGCAGAAGGGGCGGGGAACTGACGCTGGACAGCGGCCCCGGTCCCGTATTCTGAGAGAATACCGAAGTATTGGCGTTTTAACGCTAAGTAGGGTTGTTTTTCAAAAAGAAAATGATCTCTTAGATTTTGGTGCCGGCGGCCTCAGTCCAGACCTCCTCGACGAAGACGCCGAGGCCGCGGCTGTCCGCGCTTCCTGCGATCGTCTTGTCGGGGTGCCAGAGGCGATCGACCCGGATCTCCAGCGTGCATTCGCCGGTCAGGCCGGCGGGGATGGTGCAGCGTTGCGTCCTGCCGCCTGCCTGCCGGAAGGCGAAGGATGCGACCGGAATGTCCTGGAGAAGGATGGAAACCTTGATGCCGCGGATCGGCGTCGCCAGCCTTACGCACAGCCGGCGGCTGCCTGGATTGACCACGATCCTCATCCCGGCCCGGCGTGCCGCCGTCCAGCGGCCGTTTCCTTCGGCCCGGTGCCATTCGTTCCGGTTCAGCAGGCCGTCGGTCTGCGGTGAACCCAGTTCATAGGACGGAGCCGGAAAGCTGGAGCAGTACCCGCCCTTCACGAATTCGGCGCCGGGGAGTTCCGGCAGATGGGCGGTGTGGATCGGGAATCCGTCCAGCGGTGCGATCTGGAAGATCATGCCCACGTCCGGTAATCGGATGTTCCCGACCAGGGTCCAGTCTGCATTGAAGATCCGGACCGTTGCCGACTGGTCCTTTCTCGCCTGCCTGGGTGCGAAGGTGGAGATGCCGACATAGAAGCGCCCGTCGTGGAAGGCGAAGCCGCGCGGGTAATGGCCGGTAAAGACTTTCGCTGTCCTGTTCGCCAGGACCGTCCCGTCGAACGAACTCAGGCAATGGAGGTCCCCGTCCCGGATCAGCAGGTCGTGGGTGTGTACGCCCATGTCCGTCGCCTGAAGAAGGTCGAGGCCGGGATAATGGTATTCCAGCAGACTGGAGGGGCCGCGATTGTGGGCGACCAGCAGGAGACGGCCATCGAACGGTTGCAGCGTGTTGAAATGATGGACGTCCCGGTGCCGGTCCTCGGGGTTGGGGGCGGGATACCAGCGGTCCCACGTTCCGGTCCGCAGGTCGTGGACCGCGACCATGTTGTCGTAGGAGCAGACCACCCACAGCTTCCCGTCGAACAGGGTCGCCGCATGCATGTCGCGCAGGGGAAAATCAGGCGCCAGATTGGCGATCACCGCCATCCGGTCGTTCAAGACCAGCATGCTGCCCCGTTCGCCGGCCCTGGACACCTCGTCATAGGGACCGGAGGCGGAATTCCGGGCGCCGACATACAGGACCCCTGCCTTCGTATCGGCGCAAAGACCGTAGTAGATGCCTGCCCGGCTGTTGGCAATGCGCACCGTAAAGGTTTCAGTATCGAGGACGAGAAGATGCTTCGACGTGGTGATTGCAAGGTTCATGCGACACTCCCCCAGTGCATCTTCTCTGTCAGCCATGTCATGAACCAAGGGCTTAACCCAATTCGTTTCGTGCATCGCCGATGGTGAGGTGATGTATAGATCGGAGGATCCATATCCACAATGGTAGTTGGGGATCGACACCTACTGGACCGGCGGCGTGCCCAATGCTAGGAAGCGGCGGTAATGAATCAGAAGCGAGAACCGGTGTGAGCGACGAGTCCCTCCTGTTCCCCTTGCGTGGCAAGCGCGTCTGGGTGGCTGGCCACCGCGGCATGGCCGGGTCTGCGATCGTGCGTCGTTTGAACCGCGAGGGATGCGACATTCTCACCGTCGGCCGCGACCAGGTGGACATGCGCCGGCAGGCGGAGGTGGAGGCCTGGATGGCCGAGGCACGTCCCGACGCCGTCTTCATGGCCGCGGCGACGGTGGGCGGCATCCATGCCAATTCCACCCGCCCGGCCGAATTTCTCTACGACAACCTGGCGATCGAAACGAACATCATCCACGGCGCCTACAAATCCGGCGTGAAGAAGCTGGTCTTTCTCGGTTCCTCCTGCATCTATCCGCGGCTCGCCGAGCAGCCGATGCGCGAGGAGGCGCTGCTGACCGGGCCGCTGGAGCCGACCAACGAATGGTACGCGGTTGCCAAGATCGCCGGCATCAAGCTGTGCCAGGCCTATCGCCGCCAATATGGCTGCGACTTCATCGCGGCGATGCCGACCAACCTCTATGGTCCCGGCGACAACTTCGACCTCCAGCAGGGCCATGTCGCGGCGGCGCTGATCGCCAAGATCCATCGTGCCAAGGAGACCGGTGCCGACACGGTGGAACTGTGGGGCAGCGGCAAGCCGCTGCGCGAGTTCCTGTTCGTGGACGATCTTGCCGACGCCCTGGTCTTCCTCGCCGAACGTTACTCCGGCGAGGAACACGTCAATGTCGGGACCGGCGCGGAGATCAGCATCCGTGGGCTGGCCGAGCTGATCGCTGAGGTCGTCGGCTGGAGCGGCCATTTGCAGTTCGACCCCGGCAAGCCGGACGGTTCCCCCCGCAAGCTGATGGACAACAGCCGCATCGCCACCATGGGCTGGACGGCGCCCACCAGCCTGCGCGACGGCTTTGCCCAGGCTTATCGCTGGTATGCGGAGAACCTGAAGGCGGGCAGGCTGCGCGGCGCCGGACTCTGATCCGGCGCGCGGCCCCCAGGATCGGGCCTTTCCGGCGTCAGGCTGTCGCCGGGCTGTCCGCCCCGGACGCCGTCAGTTCCGCGAGACGCTCGGCCAGGGCGTCCCGCTCGGCCAATGCCGCGGCTTGCAGGGGGGACAGGATGTCGGTCAGCGGAAAGCCGGCCGACCCTGCGACCGCGACCGGCTCCGCCGCGCCGATGAACTCGCCGATCATGGTGCCGTCATCGGCGGTGGTGATATAGCGGAACTGCGCATGCGCGCCGCAGAGCCGGCCCGTATGGTCCCAGCGGACCAGGAATTCATAGGGTTGCCTGGTGGTCTGCATCTTCATGCTCCTTCTCGGGGAATAAGGGGGCGGTATGTGAGGGATCAGGACGCGATGGCCCCGTCGGGCCACCGCCAGTTCGTTCCGTCGCTGACCGCCAGCCGTTTGCCGCCGGCCCCGTCGGACACATAGATCAAGCCGCGCGCCGCAGCGCTCGGCAGGGTGGCGACCGTGTAGCTGGGCAGCATGGGGATGGCGCCGAAGGACAGCCGGCCGGCGGTGGTGGCGATCACCGGGTCACCACCGCTGCTGCCCGCGACGGTGACGGCGCGGTTCGACCCCGCCGCCGGCAGCACCCGCAGGCTTTCCGTACCCGGCGCGCCGCCGAACGTGAGGGTGCCGTCCGCCCCGACCCTGGCCCGTTCGGTGGCGAAGGAGGTGCCGCCCTGGGCGGTGGCGATGCGGACCTCCTGGCTGCAGTAGGTGCCGTTGTGGGTGTTGTGGACGAAGACGCCCGACGCCCCGCCGCCGTCCGCAACCACCAGCCCGATCGACGAGACGTTGCCGGCCAGATGCGGCGTGGCCGGGACGATCCCCAGATAGCTGCTGCCGCCGGGCCGGAGCTGGAGCGTCCCGTCGGGGGCGATGCGCAGGCGTTCGATGCCCGCGGTGGCCAACGCCGCCGTATTGGCGGCCGGAAAGAACAGGCCGGTGTCGCCGTCACCCGCCGGGGAGACGGCCGGGGCCGCGGCGCTGCCGGCCGGCACGGTGACGGCACCCGTGAAGGCCGGGGTGCTGAGCGGCGCCTTGGCATCCAGCGCCGTCTGCAATCCGGCCACGTCGCTCACGGCATGCCCGTGTCCGGTGGCGGCCAGTCCCTGGCGGATGGCGGCGACCGTCGTGCGCAAGGTGGCGGTGCCGTCGTCGACGGGCAGGATTTCGCCGCCGGTCAGCGGATTGGCGGCGGGGAGTTGATGAATCGCGATGTCGGACATGGGTCACCTCCCGATGATGCGGTCGCCCGAGCGCGTGGTGAGCGCATCTCCGGAACGGGTGGCGAGTGTGGCGACGAAACGCCGCACCGCCGCGAGCAGACGGCCGACGCGGGCCAGCATCACTGCATCTCCGACAGGTACAGGATGCCGTCGCCGACGGCCCGGATCGCCGCCAGGGCTTCGCCCGGCACCACCCGGAAATATTCCGGCGCCCCGGCGGGCAGATAATGCCCGGCCGTACCGGCGGCCGGCGCTTTGCCCAGGGCGAGGAAGCAGGGGGCGGTGGCGACGGCCCGGATCACCGTGGTGGCGTCGTTGAAGGGGGCGGAGGCGTGCGACGCGGCGCCGATGGGCACCGTCTGCGCAATGCCCGGCCGCAGCGCCTGAATGCGTTGGCCGGTGTCGTCCGTGGGCAGGAGCGGCATACCGTTTCTCTCCTCGTCGTTCGGGGTTGGTTCAGCAGGGCGGAAGGCCCATGCGAAAAGCCCCGCCGTGGCGGCAGCCAGGCGGGGCAATCGGGACGGAATCTTGCGTGTTTATGGTTCGTTCTATCTTCGTGGGAAATGGACTGTCAAGCGCTGTCTAAAAAAGAGGAACATGGGGGATCGGTGAGAATGGATTACGACCCGTGAAGGAAGCACCCATGGACCATCGAGTTGCCAATATTTTTGAAGTCGTCATCGCTTTGGCCGGCGTTTGCCCTCACCACGCGAAAAGATGCGCATCAGACATTAGACTAAATAATATAAACACTTATTTATAGGCGGCGCTGATTTATAAGTTGCGCTGCGCGGAAGTTGCCGCTTCAGGCGTTTTATGTGAAGTTGATATTCATGCTGTGACGCATTTGAGAGTGTCTGTCAAAATCCCGGCCGGCCACTCCGAACCCGCCGATCCGCCCCACCCGCAGCCGAAAATGGAAATGCGGATTTTCTCAATTCGTGATTTTACATTGCGTCGTTGATTTTACGTTGGGGAGTGTTTCCTTGTGGTTTCGACTGACGATGTGAGGATGGCCTACCGCCTGATCCTGGGGCGGGAGCCGGAGAACGAGACGGTGCTGCGCGATGCGGCGAACGCATGCGGGACTCTGGACGATCTGCGCGGTGCCTTCCTGAACTCCGCCGAATTCCGCGGCAAGCTGGAGGAGGACATATCTGGTCCGACCCGCTGGTCCGGCATGGAGCCGCCGATGGAGGTGGAGGACCGGGTGGACGAGGCGACCCTGGCCCGCCTGCTGGAACGCGTCGGTCTCTGCTGGACCGGGCTTGCCGAGGTCGAACCCCACTGGGCCGTCCTGACCAACGACAACTTCACCCGGTCGAACATCGCCGCGCACCAGGACGCCTTCTATGCCAGCGGCCGGAACGACGTGGACCGGCTCGCCGCTTTTCTGGCCCGCAGCAGCCTGTCGCTGCCGGCGGACGCCCGCTGCCTGGAGATCGGCTGCGGGGTCGGCCGGGTCACCGGCTGGCTGGCTGGCCGTGTCGGCCATGTCACCGCCGTCGACATCGCCCCTCCCATGCTGCGGCTCGCCGGGGAGCATCTGGGCCGGCTGGGGGTGGGCAACGTCTCGCTCGCCCACCTGGATTCCATCGCCCGCCTCGGCACGCTCGGCGCCTTCGACATCCTGTTCAGCGTGCTGGTCATCCAGCACAATCCGCCGCCGGTGATGGGCCATCTCCTGCGCACGGCGCTCGACACCCTCGCCCCCGGCGGCATCGCCTATTTCCAGCTGCCGACCTACGCGCCCGACTACCGGTTCCGCGCCGCGGACTATCTGGCCCAGGATCCTCGCAGCCATAAGATGGAGATGCACGCCCTGCCTCAGCATACGGTCTTCGCCCTGCTCGAAGAGGCCGGGTTGCGCGTTCTGGAAGTGGCGGAAGACGAGCTGGTCGGGAACCGGCTCTGGCGCTCCAACACCATCCTGGCCAGGAAATCCACCTGAAGGCGCGATGCCGGAGCATCCCCAGGTGCCGCCGCCTTAGATTGCAGCCTCCGTTCGGTCACCAAGATTTCGTAGGTCCGTCAAGAGGGCAAAAAGACACATAAATATGTTGTTGCATACGCATGGTTGCCCCATTAGACGTATGAACAATGGTGTGATGCCATTGCGCAGAGAACTTTTCTCGAACCAAGACCCTATCAAGGGTATGCAGGGGATAATTTTCTTCCTCCGATTTAATACGCGAGACTGAATATTAAGTGTCTCCAGTTCGTCGTGGGCCTGCTGAGCCGATTATGTGGAACTCTCCATGCTAGAAAAACTGATGCGGGCTCATGCTTTCGGCACGTTCGGCTCTTGTGGGGGCAGGCATGATTTTCTTCTGCTCCCTGCACCGGCCGGTCTGAAGGACCTGCCCCGAACCGGTCGTTCGCCCCTTTGTGCCGCAGCAGGAAACAGGAGTGTGCGCGCATGACCGGGAACCACGGCAAGACGGCTTCCACGGCGGCTCCAACGGGCACGGCTGCGACGATCACCCCTGTCATTCTGTCCGGCGGCATGGGAAGCCGGCTGTGGCCGTTGTCGCGCTCCCTCTATCCGAAGCAGTTCCTGCCGCTGGCAAGCGAACTGACGATGATCCAGGAAACCGCATTGCGGGTGGTCGGGGATCGTTTCGCCCCCCCGCTGGTCGTCTGCAACGAGGAGCATCGCTTCCTGGTGGCCGAACAGCTGCGCGCTGCGGCGGTTCGGCCGGCGGAAATCATCCTGGAACCCGTCGGCCGCAACACCGCCCCCGCAGTCTGCGTCGCTGCCCTGCGGCTTCTTGCCGCTGGTACCGACGGCCTGATGCTGGTGATGCCGTCGGATCATGTCATCGCATCGTCCGAGCGGTTCCTGCAGGCGGTGGACACCGCAGCCGAAGCGGCCGCGGACGGCGCGCTGGTGACCTTCGGGATCACGCCCTCCGCCCCCGAAACCGGCTATGGCTACATCAGGGCGGGGTCCGGTCCCGACGGCTGCGACGGTGTGCGCAAGGTCGAGCAGTTCGTCGAGAAGCCGGACCTCGCGACCGCGGAAGCCTATCTGCGGGACGGGTCCTATCTCTGGAACAGCGGCATCTTCCTGTTCTCCGCCAAGGCCTATGTCGCGGAACTCGAACGCACCGGCCCGCGCATCGTCGAGGCCTGCCGCCGTGCCCTCGCCGGGGCTGAACGGGATCTGACCTTCTGCCGCCTGACATCGGCGGCGTTCGCCGCTTCGCCGTCCGATTCCATCGACTGCGCGGTGATGGAGAAGACGGACCGGGCGGCCGTGGTGCCCGTCGACATGGGATGGAACGACGTCGGCGCATGGTCCGCCCTGTGGGACATCGGCGAAAAGGACAGCGACGGCAACGTGGCCCAGGGCAACGTCCTGCTTCACGACGCGCAGGATACCTACGTCCGATCCGAACATCCGCTGGTCGCCGTGGCCGGGCTCCGGAACGTGGTGGTGGTGGCGACCGACGATGCGGTGCTGGTCGCCGACCGCAGCCGGGTCCAGGACGTGAAGCACATCGTCGAGCGGCTGCGAACC
This sequence comes from Azospirillum oryzae, assembly GCF_008364795.1. Taxonomy (GTDB): domain Bacteria; phylum Pseudomonadota; class Alphaproteobacteria; order Azospirillales; family Azospirillaceae; genus Azospirillum; species Azospirillum oryzae. The sequence continues at coordinate 27,705 of NZ_VTTM01000008.1, forward strand.
GGCGAGCGCAGCGAGCACAGCCATCACACGACGGTCTACCGTCCCTGGGGATCGTACCGGAGCGTCGACCGGGGCCATCGCTTCCAGGTCAAGCGGATCATCGTCAATCCCGGCGAGAAGCTGTCGTTGCAGATGCACCACCATCGCGCGGAGCATTGGGTCGTCGTCGAAGGCGTGGCCCTGGTGACCTGCGGCAAGGAAAGTTTTCTGGTTCACGAGAACCAATCCACCTTCATCGCGGCCGGCCAGACGCACCGGCTGGAAAATCCGGGAAAGGTTCCGCTGCATCTCATCGAGGTGCAGTCCGGCGGCTATCTCGGTGAAGACGATATCATCCGCTTCGAAGATGGATATGGGCGCAGTCTGCAATCATCCTGATCGCTCTTCATCGCTGACGAAGGTTTGACTGTATCGGTTCCGGACGCAATCGACTAACAAAGGCGGCTTTTGTGGAAAAAGTTGGATATCAGAAGATAACCAAGTGCCGGATCAGCGGAAGCGATCATCTGGTTTCCGTTCTGGACCTGGGTCACCAGGAACTGACTGGTGTCTTCCCGCGCTCCAAGGAAACCCCGATAACCCGGGGACCACTGGAACTCGTCTGGTGTCCGGACAGCGGACTGCTTCAGCTTGCCCATTCCTACGATGCCGGCGAGATGTACGGCGAGAACTACGGCTACCGGTCCGGTCTCAACCAGTCGATGGTCCGGCACCTGACGCAGAAGATCCAGACCCTGGAGGCCATGGCCGGCGTCTCCGCCGGCGACGTGGTGCTCGACATCGGCTCCAACGACGCCACGTCGCTGAAGGCCTACAGGACTGCCGGACTGAAGCGCATCGGCATCGACCCCACCGGGCTGAAGTTCAAGGCCTTCTATCCCGACGACATCACCCTGGTGCCGGACTTCTTCACGGCCGCGGCGTTCCGCCGAGCCACCGACCGGCAGGCCAAGGTCATCACCTCGATCGCCATGTTCTACGACCTGGACGATCCCATCCGCTTCGCCCGCGAGGTGCACGACTCCCTGGCCGACGACGGGCTGTGGCATTTCGAGCAGAGCTACATGCCCTCGATGCTGCGGACGGTCTCGTACGACACCATCTGCCACGAGCATCTCGAATACTACTCGCTGGCGACGGTCGAATACATCCTGCGCCAGGCCGACATGCGGGTGGTCGACGTCCAGATGAACGGCGTCAACGGCGGCAGCTTCGCCGTCACCGCGGCCAAGCGCAGCAATCCGATCCGCAGCAACCGCGCGGTCATCAACTGGCTGCTGGAGCAGGAAGAGCGCATGGGCCTGAACACGCCCGTGCCCTACCGCGACTTCGAGGCCCGGGTGTTCCGCCACCGCGCGGATCTGACCCGCCTGCTCCAGTCCCTGGCCGCCGACGGCAAGAAGGTGCTGGGCTATGGCGCCTCCACCAAGGGGAACGTGGTCCTGCAGTTCTGCGGACTGACGGAAAAGGAACTGATCGCCATCGCCGAGGTGAATCCCGACAAGTTCGGCGCCTACACCCCCGGCACCCACATTCCGATCATTTCCGAGGCCGAGGCCCGGGCCATGCAGCCTGACTACTTCCTTCTGCTGCCCTGGCACTTCAAGGAAGGCGTCGTCCAGCGTGAACAGGAGTTCTTCGCCCGCGGCGGCAAGATGATCATTCCCTTCCCGGAAATCGAGATCATCTGAGGCGACCGGCCCGGGACGGAAAGCTCGGAAAAGCCTGGGCCGGAAAAGCCTGGGCCGGAAAAGCCTGGGCCGGAAAAGGATGCCGAGAAAGGGTAAGGAGCACAGGGTTTGGACGGATTCTGGTCATCGGCGGAGGGAGACCCTCCCCGGATCATGGTGACGGGGGCCGCCGGCTTCGTCGGCCGGCTCCTGGTACAGGAACTGTCCCAGCATCTCCCGGCGGGCGGGCGGATCCTCGCCTGCAGCCGGACCGGAAGCCTGAACGGCTTGCCGGCATGCGCCGATGCCGTCGCCTTCGACATGGCCGATGCGGCCGGAATAGAGGATGCGGTGCGTCGGACCATGCCGACGCACATCGTGCATCTCGCCGGCATTTCGACCCTGGCCGAAGTGGCGGCGCAGCCCGATCTTGCCTGGCAGGTGAACCTGTTCGGCTCCTTGCGCCTTGCCGAGGCCCTGGCCCGGCACCGTCCCGGCGGCAATTTCGTGTTCGTCGGCAGTTCCGAGGTCTATGGCCGCTCCTTCCAGGGCGGCGTGGCGCTGGACGAGGAAGCGCTTCTTCAGCCGACGAACCTCTATGCCTGCACCAAGGCGGCGGCCGACCAGACCTTGGGGCAGATGGCATCCGATGCCCTGAAGATCGTCCGGGTGCGCCCCTTCAATCACATCGGCCCCGGACAGGCGGAGCGTTTCGCCCTGTCCGCCTTCGCCGCCCAGATCGCCCGGATCGAACACGGCCTCCAGCCGCCCGTCATCCGCGTCGGAAATTTGGAGAGCCAGCGGGACTTCCTGGATGTCCGGGACGTGGTCGATGCCTACCGGATGATCGTCGAGCGCGCCGGCCGGTTGCCGAACGGCATCGTCTTGAACATCGCCTCCGGCGTTCCCCGGCGCATCCGGGACGGGCTGGAGGGGCTGCTCCAACTGGCGGACACCCCGATCGAGGTGGCGGTCGACGAGCGGTACATGCGCCCCAGCGACACGCCACTAGTCCTGGGCGACGCCGGCCGTGCGCGGACCCTGCTCGGCTGGGAACCGGTCCACCGGTGGGAGGACACGTTGAAGGACATACTGGAGCATTGGCGACACCAGAGGCCGCCCAAATAAAATCAGGCAGCCGCCGCGCTAACCCTTCCCTTGCGATCCCCACGATAAGGCCAACAGGAATTCAAAGTGGAAAAACATAAGATTTTCTTTGATGCCCGCTGCCTTCAGGATCCCAATTACAAGTACCGTGGGGTCGGCCGTCATTCCTCCAACATGTGCATCAGGCCGTCGGCCGATGACAAATATGTTCTGGTCGCCTGCTGTTCACGCAGCCTGCCCCCCCTGCCCCCCGAATACGAGGCACTCTTCGATCAGGTCCTGTACGGGTTCCCACGGAATCTGAACCGCACGGCGTCAATCGTATCGCTGTCTCCGATGACCGACAGCACCGATTTTGCGACCAAACCGGACGTCGGAAATCCGCTGGTGAGCGCATCGCTGATCTATGACTTCATTCCTTGGGATCATTACGGATATCTGGGCAGCAAGGAAGCGATCGACGGTTATTGCAAGCAGGTTTCCGCGCTCAACAATTTTGAGCTGTTCTTCCCGATTTCGGATTATTCGGGTAGGCGGCTGGCTGAGATTTGCAAGGTCCCGGCAAAGTCGATCGTGATGACCGGCGTGGGCGTCCACGACGACTTCTATGAAGCCGACAGCCTGCCGGCCGACACGGTGAATGCCGTCCTGCGCAAGTTCGGCCTGAAGAAAGAGCAATACCTTGCCTTCGTCGGTGGGGGAGACCCCCGCAAGAACGCGGATCTGGTCGTCGAATTGGCCGGCCGGTATTCGGCCAGGACCGGAGGCGCCGTTCCCCTGGTGATTGGCGGGCAGTATCCATACGCCATGCGTGACGCCCTGACGGAACGCTACCGGGACTGCGGCGGACGGGCCGACGGGATCACGTTCCTGCCCCATGTGTCCGACACGGAGCTTGCTGCGCTTTACCGCGGAAGCCTTGCGACGGTGGTCGCCTCCCTGATCGAGGGCTTCTCGCTGCCCGTTGTCGAGGCGATCGCCGCCGGTTCGATCGCGCTCGTGTCGGACTGCGATGCGCATCTGGAACTGGTCTCCACCCAAGAAGCAATTTTCAAGCGCACCGACGCCGATGACGCATTGGCGAAGCTGACGGCGATCGCCGGGCTGGATGCAGCGGGGCGGACCCGTCTGAAGGCTCGGCAGCAGGAGGGCGTCGACCGCTTCCGCATGTCGGCCGTGCGTGACCGGTTCTGGGCGGCCATGGACAAGGCCATCTCGGCCAAGCAGGCGGTTCCGGCCCCGGCCCCACTGCGCCGCAAGCGTCCGCGCCTCGCCATCTCGACGCCTTGGCCGCCGCAGAAGAGCGGCGTCGCCACCTACTCCTTCAACACCATCAAGGCGCTTTCCCGGCATGCGGAGGTGGACGTCTATTGCGACGTCGCGCCGGCGGATGCTCCGCCGCTGCCCGGCGTCCGGCTGCTGCCGACGAGCGAGCGGATAGGGCGCGGTTACGACCGAACCTATTTCGTGATCGGGAATTCTCATTTCCACACGCCCATGATCAACCGTCTGCTGGAGTGCGGCGGGACGGCGATCATCCACGACTCCCGTCTGTTCGAATATTACTTCACAACGATGGGAGGACTGACGCCGCAGTTCAACGCCCTCGCGACCCGGATGATCGGACGCGAGATCGCCGAACAGGACGTGCAGCTCTGGCTCAGGGATCAGCGCACCCTTCCCAACCTTTTCCTTGAGGATGTCATCGGGGCGGCCAGCGACATCATTGTTCATCACCCTGGTTTCGCGCGAGAGATCGTCAACCGGTACCGGCGCCAGCCTCAATATATTCCCTTCGCCATCCCGCCGCTGTTCGAAGACGCCGATCTGGATCCGGAACTGCGGCAGAAGATCCGATCCGAGCTGAACCTGTCTGCGAACGCGCTGTCGATTGCCACCTTCGGTTATGTGGCTCCGGTCAAGGGGCCGACCGAATGCATCTTCGCTCTCGGCGAACTGCAGGACTGGAAGATTCCGGCGAACCTGTATTTCGTCGGTGGCATCGATCCGGACTATAAGGAGAAACTGCTGAACGACGCGCGGTTCTGCGGCGTCGAGCATGCGGTTCACTTCTTCGGTGACTACGCGTCGGACGATATCTACCGGAAATTCCTTCTGGCCGCGGACTGCGGCATCCAGCTCCGGAAGATCGGCTTCGGTCAAGGAAGTGGCGCCATCGCCGAATGTGCCGCTGCCGGCATCGCCACAATCGCCAACAACAGCATTGCAGAATCCGTGGAGTCCCCCGCCTATGTCCGGCGCGTTCCCGATGTCCTCAGTCCTCCGCTGATTGCGGAGCAGATTCTGAATATTCACGAGAAAGGACTTGATTACGCGCGAGTGTCCGAAGAGCGTGGTCGTTATGTCAACAAGCATAGCTTCGATCATTATGCGATAGCGCTAATGGAATCTGTTTAACTTTCGCTTTGAGAAAATCGGCGTTTGCGCGGAGATGGGAATGTCAGCGTTCATTATAAAAGATGCGGTTCTGTTCGATCTGACCTGGTTCCTTTCATGGCCCGCGCGCACCGGGATTCAAAGGTATGTGTTCGAGCTGGCTCGGAATTGGCCGAAAGACCGGGTTCTTCTGCCAGTCATTGTCGATGATCAGGCAAGGCTCAATATCATTACGTTCGATATCTTCTCCCTCCTGGAAGAGTTCTTTCTCTGTGATCAGGAAGAAGAGCTTCTGATTATTTCGAATAAGATAAAATCTTGTGTCGATAAGCGTATGGGTCTTATCGATATCGAAGATATACCGCTTTCCGCCGGCCTGTTCCTCCCGGAGACGACCTATAACTGGACACAGGTCTGGTTCTACTCGATCATCGTTGGAAAGTTCCCGGACAAAGTCTACGTCATGACGTATGACTTTATATCCTGGCTGTCTCCTGACTGCTTCCCGCATCTCGACTGTTCCCATTACGGCATCACAGGATACCTGCGTCTTCTGCGCACCGTTCCAAACCTAGGCTTCCTCTCCAACCAGACCAAGGCAACCTTCGAGACCCGTATCCTTCGCAGGGCAGTGCAGAATCCGATCGTCCTCGGTGGGGGATCGGAGGTCTTCAAAGATACCGTGAACAGGCCGGACAATGCGCGTCCGGAGTTTGTCTTCATCGGTACCGTCCAGTTGCGCAAGCAGCATTTCCTCGTTCTTGACGTATTCGAAAAGTTGTGGGCTTCGGGCTGCAAAGTCCGTCTGACCTTTGTCGGTCAGGCCGGCAATATCAGCGAGGACGAGGCTGATCGCTTGCAGCAGCTCGCAGAAAACCAGCCCCTGTTCTCGTGGGAAAGGGGAGCGGCCGACAACGAGGTCCGCGAAGTCCTGAGCTATGCGACGGCGCTGCTCTATCCAAGTACGGAAGAGGGGCTGGGGCTTCCGCTGCTGGAGGGGCTGCGGGCCGGTATTCCGGCAATCGTTTCGCAGAACCTGCCGGCCCTGGAATTCGCAAGCGGCGGATATCTGGCTATTGATGTGAATTTCGACAATCTTGAGAAGGCCGTCTGCGCCTTCCTCGATCCCGCTTTCGCCGAAGCAAAGCGCCGCGAAATTGTTCCGTCGGCACTGCCGACGTGGAAGGGTGTCGCCCAGAGAGCCGCGGATTGGATTTACGAGGCCTATGGGTATGTTGCCCTGGAAGGGGAAGAGGGCTCGACAGTCGGTTTCAGCGAGCGTTTCGTAATTGCGAAGGCGCTCCATCGTCTCGAAAAGAGCGAAGGTGCTGCTCTCGTCTATGATTGCTTCAAAGAGCTGTTCGGGAGAGCCCCGATCGGCTCGGAAGTGGTCTCCTGGATGAGGAAATGGGAGAGGAGTTCGCCCTCCAAGCTGGATCTTGTTCTCCTTATGGTTTCTAGCCGAGAATTCATCAATGCTTATGGTGTCGATGGACTCCAGAAATGGGTCAGCGGCATGGTGTTCTACAAGAACTGCCCAGAGGTAACCTATGACTCTCGGGACGCCTCCGAAGAATATGCGGGTGTGGATTGCCGCAAGGACAAAAATGTCCTGATAGAGACCAGCATTTCGGCGATGCGCTCTCTTCTTGATGCGAGCAACGAGAACTTCATAGAGCTTTGCTACAAAATCGTTCTTGATCGTTCTCCCGACGATGGTGGTTCAAAGGGGTATAGAGATTGGCTTGCGGAAAAAAAATCCATCGAGGCGAGAAAGTTTATCATCAGTGAATTCGTTAATTCTGATGAAGCAAAAAAGAGGAATCCTGAAGATTGGCGTAGATGTATGCTAGAAATGTTAGATTTTGATGTATTTAATGAGAAAAAGATAAGCTTCCTTAAGAGGGTAACATCGGAGAGCGCTTCTCGTTCTCTTCTGAAGGAGTTGATGGATTTTGATGGAGCGGACTTTATCTCCTTTGCTCTGCGCGTCAATTTTGGGAAGCGCAAGGAGGAGCCGTCGGTTGTCGCGCCGGAGGAGCTTAGAAGTGTTGTTGAAAAAGCAAAATATTTACTTTATCTCAGCAAGTTGAGCAACGCCAGCTCGCTGAGCAATGGTTTGCAGAATTGGCTTGAACGTCTCGCTTTCCCATTGGTGACAGTGCTGCCGGAGCTTGATAGGGCTAAACAGGCTGCCTTGGTGGCAGAGCAGCTTTAGGCAAGCTTGGTCTTCAAAAAGGAAAGCGTGTTTGAGCTGTCGGCCCGGAATGTCAGACAGGCAAATTTCGGGCCGATCACTCACTGGCATGCAATTTTTCTTGAAAAAGAGTTTGCGCAAGCGTTATAAACCTAAAGTAGAAAGCTACTTTGCTTGCGAAGCAAGAGCTTATGATAACATTACTGGTATAGACATGAAGAGCGGGTGCCTCTCTGATAATCATGCGTCGGGCAAAAGAGATCGCTTTTTCTCGCGGCTTCTTTCTTTCAAGAAAAATGTAGGTCGAACTGTCCCGGGGGGCGAGCGTGCCTGAGCAATCCCCTGCGAGCGATCACTCCGACGTTGGTTATGACAGCGAAGGCGTGACTTATTTGGTTCTAACCGGCGTTGCTCGCAGTGGAACCACGGTTATGACCGATATTCTCAATGAGTCGTCTGAGATTGTGGTATTCGCCGAATATCCGATGCATGAACTGGTTGGAAAGGTCGATGGGATATTTGACTATCACCGTCTGCTGACGGATTACGTGGAGCGGATTCAACCGGAACATCAACCGGAACATCAACCGGAAAAGCCGTTGGACGAAAAACTGGTGGACGATGGCGCTGCTTCGTCCCCGGAACCGGTTGACAGCAATCCATCAGAGCCTGCCAGTGATCAGCCTCACCATATCGAAGCTCTTTCAAGCCAGAAGCCTTTGTCCGATGGCGTGGATACCTTCCGCGCCACCAGAGAGCTTGCAATACAGTTGAAGCACCGTGAGCGAGCGCCTACAGAGGAATTGCTCAAGCCCATCCTCAACCATACGTTCGCACTTGCATCTGGTAAGAGAAACCTAAAAATTATGGGGTGTAAAACTCCGAACTATTTCGATTTGACTAATATAGATTACATCAAAGATAAGCTTGGAAATCTGAAAATTATTATAATGGTCAGAAATCCCATCGATGTTGTAAATTCCTCCATTGCTAGGAGGAATAAGGCAATGGTGGGTGCTGACGTCTGGCCGATCCGCAATATCGATGAGGAGTGTGAGGAGACGTCAAGGCTCTTCATGGACCTTCGTTCTGTTGCCGAGCGGTTCGATAATGATATTTTCTTAATAAAGTATGAGGACATACAGAATAGCCGCGATAAAATCAGCAAAGGCATCGTGGATTTTCTTGGATTAGAAGAGCCATTGCGTATGGATATGTTCGAATCCATTCCAGAAAGTCTACGTCGATATGCCCTTTCGAGCGAGGAGCAGACCGTCTCCCACTCTTGGTTCGGGCATATCGAAGCGGTTTGGCCAACGTTGGATCTGACTGGGCCCGCCTCTTCCAAGCGGATCGAGGCGCTATCCGTCTTCGCCCCACTGGTCAGGTGTGGCGATGGTCAGGATATGTCGTCGCCGTCGAGCCGCCGTTTTCTGCTGAATGGCTGGAGCGTCATCGAGCCGTGGGGCATTTGGTCCGACAGTGAAGCGGCTGAACTCGTCTTCTCCGCTCAACCCGGTTCGGAACCATCGGAGGTGACGGTAACGCTGATCCTTTCACCCTGCAGAATTAGTGATTTCGCCGTGCGTGTTTGGCGTAATGGCGAAGATTTAGGATGGTTGACCTTCTCAAGCGATGATGAACCAGAATATCTGACAATTGTCCGTAGTGAGCAAGTCCTGCCGCTTGGGCATCTGGAGGCTCAAAACTCGATGACGCTTGAAATTCCATTGTCCTATTTGGAAGGGTATGGACTATGGAATTGCCGAATTACGTTCGATATCCAGAATGCGGTCTCATTGGCGGATAACGGCCATTCGGCCGACACCAGAAAACTGGGTGTCGGTCTCACTCACTTGGCTTTCTCATGAAGGCCGGAGCGGGGTGACAGTGGCGCACAAATGTGGCCGTCCAAAGATGGTTTTCTTTGGAGATAACCAAAGGAATCTGACTTGGAATATAAAGGACATCGAATGGATCGGGAGGCAAATTGTAAGAATACATCATGTGCTTCGGGCGTGATGGACAGGAAGAGATTTATAATGTATTATGTTATATGCAAATGCATTGCGGCATAAATCATAAGGCTGGCTCTAATTTTGTTTAGGGTTTCGCCAATTACTAGAGGAATGAACGTTGTGTCCAAGGTCGCTTTGATCACCGGCGTGACCGGTCAGGACGGTGCCTATCTCTCGGAACTGCTGCTGTCCAAGGGCTACACGGTGCATGGGCTGAAGCGACGGTCGTCGTCGTTCAACACGGGGCGGGTGGAGCATCTCTACCGCGACCCGCATGAAGAGGACGTGCGCTTCTTCATGCATTACGGCGACCTGACGGACAGCACCAACCTGATCCGCCTGGTCCAGCAGATCCAACCGACCGAGATCTACAATCTGGCCGCCCAGAGCCACGTCCATGTGAGCTTCGAGACGCCGGAATACACCGCCAACGCCGACGGCATCGGCACGCTGCGCCTCTTGGAAGCCATCCGCATCCTGGGCCTGGAGAAGACCGCGCGCTTCTATCAGGCCTCCACCTCGGAGCTGTACGGCAAGGTGCAGGAGACGCCGCAGCGCGAAACCACGCCCTTCTACCCGCGCAGCCCCTATGCCGCCGCCAAGCTGTACGCCTACTGGATCACGGTGAACTACCGCGAAGCCTACGGCATGCATGCCAGCAACGGCATCCTGTTCAACCATGAAAGCCCGCTCCGCGGCGAGACCTTCGTCACCCGCAAGATCACCCGCGCCGTCGCCGCCATCGAGCATGGCCGGCAGGATTGCCTGTATCTGGGCAACCTGGACGCCAAGCGCGACTGGGGCCATGCGCGCGACTATGTCGAGGGCATGTGGCGCATCCTGCAGCAGGACGAGGCCGACGACTACGTGCTGGCCACCGGCGAGACCCACAGCGTGCGCAGCTTCGTCGAGCTGGCCTTCGGCCATATCGGCCGCGGCATCGAGTGGCGCGGCGAGGGGGTGGACGAGGAAGGCATCTGCCAGAAGACCGGCAAGGTGGTGGTCCGCATCGACCCGGCCTATTTCCGCCCGACCGAGGTCGACCTGCTGCTGGGCGATCCCAGCAAGGCGCGCGAGAAGCTGGGCTGGACCCACACCACCGCCTTCCGCGATCTGGTGCGGGACATGGTCGATGCCGACATGGCCGCCATCGCCGGTGCCGGACTCCAGCTGGTCGAGCCTGCCGAATGAGCCGCGGGCGGACCGCCCTTATCTTCGGAATCGGCGGCCAGGACGGGTCCTGGCTTGCCGACCTGCTGGTCCGGCGCGGCTATGCCGTTCACGGCACCTCGCGTGACCGCGAGGCGTCCTCCTTCGCCAACCTGCGGCGGCTCGGCCTGTTCGGCCGGGTGCACCTGCACTCCGCCGGCCTGAACGACTTCCGCAGCGTCGCGCAGGTCATCAAGGAGGTCCGGCCGACCGAGATCTACAATCTGGCCGGCCAGTCCTCGGTCGGGCTGTCCTTCGACCAGCCGGTGGAAACGCTGGACAGCATCGTCCACGGTACGGTCAACATCCTGGAAGCCATCCGCTTCCTGGGGATCGACACCCGGTTCTACAACGCGTCGTCCAGCGAGTGTTTCGGCAATACGGAGCATGGACCGGCCGGCGAAACCCATTCCTTCCATCCCCGCAGCCCCTATGGCGTGGGCAAGGCGGCGGCCTACTGGGCGGTCGCCAACTACCGGGAGGCCTATGGGCTGTTCGCCTGCTCCGGCATCCTGTTCAACCATGAATCGCCGCTGCGTCCGGCCCGCTACGTCACCCAGAAGATCGTCCGCGGCGCCGCCGACATCGCCGAAGGCCGCGCCGACCAGCTGTGTCTGGGCGACCTCTCCGTTGCACGGGACTGGGGCTGGGCACCGGAATATGTCGACGCCATGGCCCGCATGCTGGCCCATGACCAGCCGGAAGACTTCGTCATCGCCACCGGCCGGCTGCACACGCTGGAGGAGTTCGTCCGGCTCGTCTTCGACTGCTTCGGGCTGGACTGGCGCCGGTATGTGGAGATCGATCCCGGTCTGCGGCGTCCCGCCGACATAACGCACAGCGTCGGCGATCCCGGCAAGGCCAACCGCCTGTTGGGGTGGAGCGCGGAAACGACCATGCCGGGCGTCGTCGCCAAGCTGGTCGAGGCCGAACGGATCCGCCGGCGGGATGGAAGCCCGGCGGGCAATCCTGCTGGCAGTCCGGCTGAAAATCTGATGTCAATTCCGCTGGCCGTTCCGGCCTGAATCGGAGCCCCCGCTTCAGAACCTTCCCCGCACGAATGTCCGGTCGAAAAGGGCCGCATAGACGGCACCGACCGTCACCGGTGCATAGGTCGCCGTCACCAGCGCCTGCCCCTGGTCGGCAAGCCGGCGCCGAAGCCAGGAATCCTCGGCCAGCCGGCGCATCCACCAGGCGGCATGCCCGACGTCCGGCTCAGCCCACGACAACCCGTCGCCGAACGGGTATTCGCCGGGTGCCAGGGGGCGGACCACATGGTCGACCAGGGCGGCGGTGCCGGGCGTGGTGAAGTCCATGTTCCCGGAAAAGCCGGTGGCGATGGCCGGCTTGCCCAGCATCATCGTCTCGGCGATGTTGCGCCCGAATCCTTCGGCGCGATGCAGCGACACGAAACTGTCGCACACCCGGTAGAGGTCCAGAACGGCGCCCCGGCTCAGGGTGCGGTCGATGATGGAAATCCGGGGATCGGCCGCCGCCGCCGCAAGGACCTCCTGCCAGACCGGCTGTTCCGGAGTGGCGCGCATCGCCTTGACCACCAGCCCGACCGGTTCGCTGCCAAGCGGGAAGGCCTGTTGGAACGCATGCACGCAGGCCAGCGGGTTCTTGCGGGACAGGTGCGACAGGGTGTCGAACGCGAACACGAACAGCAGGCGGTTTTCCGGCAGCCCGAAGTCGCGCCGCGTCAGCCCGGCCGTGGCATCGACGGTGACCGCCATCGGCATGTGGCGAACCGGCTTGGGGCTGCTTTTCGTGAAGGCTTCATAGGTATAGCGGCTCGACGCCCAGACTTCGTCCACGAGGTCGTAGGCATGCCGCCAGACGGCGGGCCATTCCGGCAGTTCCCAGGGCCAATAGCCGATGGTCCGGCGCCCGTCGAACAGGCGCCGGCCCTCCACTGCGGCCAGCCGGGCGGTCTCGATCCCGGTGGTGCACAGCATGTTGACGGCATAGGGCAGGCCGTCGGCGATCAGCCCCTCGACGCTGTCGTCGCCCTGGCAGACGTCGGCGCCGGGTTCCACATTGTAGATGCTGAAGGGAACGCCGGCGGCCTGCAGCGCGCGTGCCGCCATGCGGACATCCTCACCGATCCCGAACTGGCCGCGGGCATAGCCGATCAGGTTGATGCCGGGCCGCAGCTCGGCGGGGCGCCTGATCGCCGGAGCGGCGGGGGTGTCCGTGGCGGCAACCAGCCGGATCAGCGGATGCGTCTTCGGGCCTTCGGTCGTGGCCCATTGCGTGAAGGCCGGGTTCTCGATGGTGCCGAAGCGCTTCTGCAGATCCGGATCGATCGACAGCAGCATCGCCCACGCCATCGGCACACCGGAGACCGGCCGCTTCAGGACCTGCATCTGGCGGTCGTCCACCAGCTCTTCCAGCCGCAACTGCGTCAGGCCGGTCGTGAAGTACCAGAGCACGAAGGTCGCGCGCGATTGCGGCGTGTCCAGGGGGAAGGCGTCCTGGAGAAACGGGTGCCGGAGCCACAGCCACCGCATCAGACGGGTGACGGGCAGCAGCGCGCCATCGCCGGACCGGTCCAGGTCGTCGGCCGGGTCGTTCACGAACCGCTTCTGCTCGGCGGTGACGAAGCGGGCCAGCCCCATCTCCGACATGCCATAGGTGAAGTACCACCAGACGAAGCGTTGCTGTCCGTCCTGGGTTCCAAGGTCGAAATTCGTCTGCAGGTCGGGCCGCAGGGTCCAGATCTGCTTCATCAGGCCGGTCAGCACCGGCTGCACCCCCGGCAAGGCTTCCGGCGCCGGTTCGCTCAGCAGGGCGGTCGGGAAGCGGTGGCCGGCCTCGGCGAGCGCCCGGTATTCATGGGTGCCGCCCAGGAGCAGCCATGTCTCGAACCGCGCCCGGTCCTCGCCGTACAGCTGGCGCAGGTCCGGTCTGGTCAGCCAGATGGTTTCCTTGATGCCGGAGAGCCATGCATCGTCCGCCGCAGTGGCATCGGAATTATGTCCAGTCACAGCATCATCCTCGTAAACGGTGCGGCCATGCGGTTGAAGGCCCGGTTATGGAAGGGGTCGTCGAGAAGGGCGCCCCATTCGGCCCGCAACCGGTCCAGGTCGCTCCGGTGGGTACCGCTGCCAGCCTGCCCGAAGAAATAGCCGCGGGTTCTCGATTCCAGGTGATAGAGGCAGGCGGACGGATCATAGACCACCCGCCAGCCTGCCCGCCGCGCAGCCAGGCAGTAGATGACGTCGTTCCAATTGGTGGGCCAGTTCGCATCGAAACCGCCGACCGTCTCGAACAGCGTGCGGCGGGTGATCAGGCATGCTCCCGTCACGGCGGCGGCGGAACGCAGGATGAGATTGCGTCCCAGATATCCGCTCCCGGTCCCGGCGGCACCGCCCGTCTCGTGGATGGCGCCCTGCTCGACGCTGGTGACGATCCCGGCATGCTGGATGCTGCCGTCGCCGTAGAGCAGGCGTGCGCCGACGATGCCGACGCCGGGCAGGCCCAGGGTCGCCACCGCCCGGCTCAGCCAGCGGGGATCGGCCGCCATGGTGTCGTCGTTGAGGAAGACCAGGACCTCGCCCGTCGCCCTGGCGGCGGCGAGATTGTTCATGTCCGCCCAATTGAAGGGGCCGTGATAGGGCATGACGTCGACATTGCGCTGGTCCCGCATGGCGGCGATCAGGGCGACGCTGTCGGGGTCCTCGTTCTGATGATCGATCACCAGGATCTGCATCGGCCCCGGATAGGCCTGCCGGACCCGGAGCAGCGAATCCAGGCAGTTGCGCAGCAGCACCGGGGCGTTGCGCGTCGGCACGATCACGCTGACCGTCGGGAATGCGGCGGGACGCGGATCGATCCCGCAGGGCTCGACCAGCGTCTGGCCGTCATCGCCGGCCAGCGGCACCGTCCGCACGGTCATCGCCAGACCCCGGCGTCCGGCCCAGGCCTCCACCGCCGCCGGGTCGCCGGCCAGAATACGGGGCAGGCCGTCGGGGCTGCGCGGGTCGGCGGCCTGCTCCAGGCTGTACAGCACCGACGGGATGTGGCGGACCCTGTCCGGCGGGATGCAGTCGGACAGGCGCAGCATCAGGTCGTGCAGGCTGGACGGCGGCTCCCCATCGGCGATGGCGAAGGCTTTCAGCAGGGCTTCCGGCGTCACCATGACCATCGGGCCGGCATAGTCGCAGGCCAGGAGCATGATCGGATCGAAGTCTGGCTTGAACAGCGGAATGGTCTGCCGGGGGGTTCCGTTGCGCGGATCGACCATGGTGTCGTGGTCGCTGTAGGCGACGGCGGCCTGCTGCGCGGTGCCGGGCTCCAGCGCCGCGAGGAAGGTGGCGATCGCGTCCTCCCGCAGGGTGCCGGCGCATCCGACCACCAGATGGGCGCCGGCGGCGAGGGCCGGGTGACCGGCGACGAGGCGCGGCAGCGCTGCGGGGGCGGCCACCACCGCCCGGCCTTGCGCCTCCAGCGGATGGATCAGGGCGCCGATCTCGTCGCCGAGCGATGCGGCCGCCCCGTCATTCGCGCTGCCGTCTGCCCCGTCCTCTCCGCCTGCGGCAAGCACGGTGAGGGTCCAGCGGTCCTGCCGCTGGCTCTCCAGCGAGGCGAGCAGCCGGCGCACCGGCGCCGCGGCAAGCGCCGTTTCCAGCAGGATCACGTTGACGGCGGTGCCGGTGTCGGTGCCGGTGTCCATGGTCGCGTCCCGCCCGATGGCCGGGCGGTTGCAGGACAGGATCGCTTGCGCCTTCAACTCTCCATAGGCGGAGGGGGGCGGGCTGACTTGCCGGATCGCGTGGGGAAGATGCTGCTCCAGATTGGCGAGCAGGTCCTTGACCGACTGGATGGCGGACAGCATGCGGCCAAGGTCGTCCAGGGCCCCCGGCAGGTTCGCCTTGACGTAGATGTCGCCGCCGAACCGGGCCTTGGAATGGGCGTCGCAGGCCTGCAAGGTCGCTCCACGGGCGGCAAGCTCCGCATGCTCCCGGGGAATGTCATAGACGAAGCCATGCTCGCCGCTGCCGCCGATCCGCTCCCCCAGGCCGGGAACGAAGCGGTCGCAACGGACCGCACCGACGAAACGGCCGCCCAGCGACAGTTCCAGCACCACCCGTTCGGAGAAATCCTGCGTATTGGCGCACCATCCCGATATGGTGCCGGCGCTGCTGTGGGAGACCTCGCCGACGAGCTGGCGGGTCGGCGCCAGTTCGACGGCGGCGACCCGGTCGCGCAGGCCGCTGCGCAGGAACCAGTCGGCCACCGCGGCGGGCAGCATGGCGTGGAAGGTCTCGTCGCGCAGGATGGTCAGCAGCCAGAACCGCCAGGAACGGCTTGCCGACAGGCGTTCCCGGCCATCGGCCGACAGCGGCAGCCGGTCCGTCGCCCAGCGGGCCAGGGCATCGTCCGGGGCCGGGGCCAGGGTGACATGCGGCAGGACCTGATGGCCGGTCAGGCCGTCGGCGACACTGCCCAGAAACTCCCCCCGCATCAGATACTGGCCGAAGAACTCCGGAAGCGTGCAATCGACGGCGGCCATCGCCTCCCGGGCGTTGCGCGGGTGCCGGCCCAGAAACAGGCGGTAGCCGTTGAAGACGTCGTCAAGGCTGGTGCGTGGCGGGACGGCATGGCCTTGTGACGGTGCGGGACCCCATGCTTCGTTCAGACTGCGGTTCATCTCCGGTCTTTTCCCACAACGCTCCGTGCGCCGTCTCAGTAGGCCGAATTCAAGACAGCGTCCATCCGTTTGGCATAGAGCGCCTGCAGCGCCGGCCGGGAGAAGCGGCTGCGGACGAGGGCCGTCCCGGCGGCCGCGCGCCTTGCGGCCTCCTCCGGGTTGTCCCGGACCTGCCGCATTGCCGCCGCCGCCGCCTTCACATCGGGATCGAACCAGCGCGAACCGGGGGTCACGTCGAGGTATTCGTCATGCCCGACATGCTGCTCCCGGCCGTCGACCAGGAAAGCCGTCTCGTCGGTCATGTAGTCGAGGTTGGCCGAATAGCGCGATGCGATCACCGGCTTGCCCATCATCATCGCCTCGACCATCGTATAGCCGAAGCCTTCCGCCCGGTGCAGCGAGACGTAGCAGTCGCAGGACCGCATCTCCGCCAGGGAGGCGGCGTAGGACAGCTCGCGGTCGTGCACGATGATCCTGGGATCGTGAGCGACGATCCGGTCGAGAGCCAGCTTGTGCGCGAGGTCGCTGATGCTTCTGCTGGTCTGCCGGTAGCGGATGCGCAGGACCAGCCTCACCCCATTCCCGGCTGGGAAGGCCTTCCGGAAGGCGCGGGCCACCGCTACCGGGTTCTTTCGCGTGTACCAGCTGCGGGCGTCGAAGCAGAAATAGAAGGTGAAGGGCTCGCCGGCTGGCCGCACCCTTTCCGCCGCCTTCAGCACCCGCTCGTCGACGCAGTTGGGGACGACATGGATCGGCCCGGCGAAATGCCTGCCCAGAGCTTCCGCGCAGAAGGACGACATCGTCCACACCTCGTCCATCAACCCCAACGTCAGGTGGGCGGAGCGCGGCAGGGCGCTGGTCTCCCACAGGAAGAAGCCGATGTTGTACGCGCCGGTGAAACGCTCCAGCCCATGATTGATCATGTTGCCCGGAGCGCCGATCAGACCGAAATGGATCAGGTTGATCGGGTAGAGTTCCTCGCCGGCATGGTGGCCGGGCAGCGACATCATCGGCATCGTCACGCCATATCCGGCATCCTGCAGGATATCGCGGGAGAACAGGGCGTTGCGGCTGATGCCGGTGCTGCCGTCGAAATAGCCGAACAGGTTGACGCCCTTTGCCCGGGCGGTCCGCGGGAGATGGCGCACCAGATGCGCGCGCTGCCGCTGGCACAATGCGGAAAGGCTCAGCGTCTCCGCTCCCGGCACGCCCAGGCGGGTGTAGAAATAGGCAAGCCCGTTCATCACCTTGCCGTCATGCCGGACAGGAGCGTTCAGCAGCGCGCGCACAGGCTCGCTCAGGAACAGGTCGTCGAGGTTCCAGCGGATCAGCCACAGCGAGATCGCCAGCAGCAGCGGGAACAGCGCCCGCTCGTCACGCAGGTCGAGCGCCGAAGCCAGGGCAGGGTCGCGGGCGTGCATCCCGGCATAGAAGCGCGAGATCAGCCCGGGCTCGTCGATTCCGGCCGGAGCGTTCAAATCCTCCACATGCCGGGCGGCGAGCGCATCCTTGGGCAGGCGGGCCTTGCCGAACATCCAATGCGTCAGATCGCACAGGAGATCGGTCTCTTTTCCGGCGGTCTCTTTTCCGGCCGTCTCGCCGGACTTGAGCCGATAGGCCGACAGCAGGCGCGAATGGAAGACGCCGGAGGCGTCCTCCTCCCCCGCCGCCAGATAGGCGGTGACGTCGGCCGGCAGAGGGCACCAGGCATGTTCGGCGAGATCGAAGCGTTCGGCGCACGAAACCAGGAAATGCGCCACGTCGGCGGCGCTGTGCAGGTGAAAGTTCTGCGTCTCCCGCAGACGATAGAGCTGGTGCGCCAGGAAGGCGCCGATGGTCAGCTCCGCTCCCTCGAAACCCTCGGCGGGCTGCGTCAGGCGCGGATCCATCTTCCGCCCCCGGCAGCGCCGGGTGTGGTTCATCGTTTCCGACAGCGCCTTCACGCACATGGCGTGGCGCTCCGCCGTCATCCCGGACAGGGCGGTGTCGATCACCGTCCGGTTGACGTCGGTCACGATGGGCGAGCCCGGGATCGATGTCGCCGTCCCGTGGATCCGGACGTCCATGGTGCAGCTCTCCGCCGACAGCAGGGCGGCGGGCAGGGGAATGCTGAATCCCAGGAAGCCGTTCCGCTCCGGCAGTTCCTTCAACGCCTCGTGATGCTCGTTGCAGGCATGCGTGCCGAGGAAACGGCCGTCGACATAGAGATCGACCAGACATTCCTGCGCCGGATTGCTCTGGTTGAGAAGCCAGCCGTAAACCTTGTTGAGGGTTATGAACTCCAGCCGGCCCTGATAGGTGGCGGCCGCGTTGGCGGGAGCCCTGATCTGGCTGATGGCGTTCATCGTTCCTCTCCCGGGACAGCGGTCGTGCCACACCAGGAGCGGTCTTTGACCGGGGAAGGCACGCAGGGGGGAATCCCACAGCAAATCGGTGGGGCAAAGACAGACTCTAAAAGATTAGAAAGCAAAGAAAGTATTGACATCTAATTGGCTGTACCAGCAAAGGGATACCCCTAATGTGCATGGTAGCAAAAAGCATAGGAACCGGGTTAGGCCTTTCGTTGTGTATTGCAGGTTTGAAACAGGCGTGAGAAAAGCTCGCGCATACTTGAATATGCATAGCGAAGCGGAAGTGGGGACGGGGGACGGGTGAGACTTCTCATTCCCGGCCCTCCTTCACTCCCGGCACTCCCGGTTCCTTCAGCCGGCCTCTTCAGCCGGCGGGAACGATGAAGCCCTGGGGCGGGCGGCCGGCACTGTGCAGCGACCACATGACCTGATAGGCGCGCTCCAGGTTGCGGGTGAAGCGGCGGCTGTCGAACAGCGGCGCCGTCATCCGCCCGTCCTCCAGCCGCTTGCGGAAGCCGGCCCGGCGGGCGGGGTCGCCGGCGAGCGCCACCGCCAGATCCTCGTACTCCGCCAGCGAGCGGGTGATGGTGTCGGGCAGCCCCGCCGCGCTCAGCAGGCTTGCCGCCACCCGCGAGGCGAAGGTCCCGCCCAGGCAGGTCACCACCGGGCAGCCGGCCCACAGCGCGTCGCTGGTGGTGGTGTGGCCGGTGTAGGGCAGGGTGTCGAGCGCCAGGTCTGCGACGCGGTAGCGGGCGATGTGGTCGGCCAGCGGACGGGGTGGGGCGAAGACCAGCCGGGCCGGGTCGACGCCCTGGGCCGATGCCGCGGCCTTCAGATTGCCGGCGGCCAGCGGGTTGGCCTCGAACAGCCACAGCACCGATCCCGGCACGCGCTTCAGGATGCGCATCCACAGGGCGAACATGGCCGGGCTGATCTTGTAGGCGGTGTTGAAGGCGGCGAAGACGACGCCGTCCTCCGGCAGGCCGCAGTCGGCACGGGACGGCACCTGCTCCGGCAGCGGGCGGTGGCGGTCGTTGATCTGGTAGGCGTCGGGCAGCAGCACCAGCCGCTCGGCATAGAAGGGCTGGTGCTCCGGCGGGGTGACGAAGCGGTCGCCGATCACATAGTCCATGTGCGGACAGCCGATGGTGCCGGGATAGCCCAGGTAACTGACCTCGACCGGTGCCAGCCGGCGCGACAGCAGGTCGAGCCGGGTCTGCTTCGTGTAGCCCTTCAGGTCGACCATGATGTCGACCCCGTCGTCGGCCATGCAGCGGGCGACGGCGTCCAGCGGCACGCTGCGGATGTCGCGGAAGCGGTCGAAGGCCTTCACCAGCCGTCCGCGCATGGCGCTGCCGTCGTCGGGGCCGTAGGAATAGGCCAGCACCTCGAACCGGTCGCGGTCATGCAGCTCGAACAGTTCGGCCGCCAGGAAGGCGGTGGCATGCTCGTGGAAGTCGGCGGAGACATAGGCGATGCGCAGCCGCCCGCCGGGCGACGGAGCCCGCGCCTGCAAGGGGGCTGCTGCGGCGCGCTTGACCACCCGCTCGAAGAACAGGCGGGCGGAGCGGTCCTGCTGGGCCGGGGTGGTGTCGATCGACAGGGTGGCCAACGGGATGACGATGCCGCCGTCCTGGTCGATGATCTCCGACACCCGGGCGCAGAGCCGGTCGTAATCGTCCCAGTCGCACAGCGTCTGCATCAGGTACAGGTGGTAGCACAGCGCCTCGGTCTTGGCCGGCGACAGCGCCACCGCGCGGGTGTAGGCGGTCTTCGCCGCCGCCAGCCGCCCCAGCTCGCGCAGGGTGTGGGCATAGCCCAGCATCGCCTCGGCATGGCCGGGATCGGCGACCAGCGCCCGGCGCAACGCGCGGTCCGCCTCCGCCACCCGATGGCTTTCGCGCAGGGCGACGCCGAGATTGGCGGCGGCGAGCGCATCGACGGGCCGCAGCCGCAGCGCGCGGGCGAAGTCGGTCGCCGCCCCGTTGCGGTCGCCCAGCGTCAGCCGGGCGGAACCGCGGTTGACATAGGCTTCCGGCGTGGTGGGCGACAGCTGGACGCAGCGGTCGTGCGCCGCCAACGCCTCGCCCATGCGGCCCAGCGACTGCAGCACGGTGCCGAGATTGCCGTGGCTGTCGGCCAGATCCGGCCGCATGGCGATCGACTGGCGCAGGATCGCCTCCGCCTCCTGCGGACGGTTCTGCATCATCACCGTCACGCCCAGCAGCTGGGCGACCTCCCCCATGCCGGGGGCCGCCTGCAGGATGGCCCGGCACAGCCCCTCGGCCTCCGCCATCCGGCCGGCCCGGAAATGCTCCAGCGCCAGCCGCACCGCCTCGTTCAGCGTCATCGCGCGGTCCTCCCGGCGGACTTTGCGGCAACGTCCGCCATCACGTCCGCCGTCACCCTGGCCATCACCTCGGCCCAGTCGCCTTGCTTGGCCTGACGGAACAGGCGCATGGTCGGATACCAGGGGCTGTCGAGCCGGTCGCGCATCCAGCGCCAATCGGCGAACCATTTCAGCACCACCCAGGTCGGCCGTCCCATGGCGCCGGCAAGGTGGCAGACCGAGGTGTCGCAGGTGATGACCAGATCCAGGTTGGCCATCACCGCCGCGGTGTCGAGGAAGGCGTCCGGCCCGGCATCGAAATCGGCCCCCAGCTCCGTCACCGCCACGCGGTCGCGCAGCCGCTCCAGATGGTCCAGGCCCGACACCTTCTGCAGGCTGTAGAGCCGGACGCCGGGCAGCCGGCCCATCGCCTCGAAGCACTCCAGCGGGATCGACTTGCCGGTCTCGTTGCCGTGCCAGTTGATGCCGACGCGCAAGGCCGGGCGCTCGCCGCCCTCCAGCCGGTCCAGCCGCTCCGCCCAGCGGGCCGCCAGTTCCGGTTCGGCCCGGATATAGGGCACGCCGCCGGGGACGTTGTCCGGCGTGGTGCCCAGCCGGTGCATCAGGCTCATCAGCGAGATGTAGTAATCATAGGCCGGCAGCGGCTCGCCGAAGGCGAACAGCCCGTCCAGGTCGGGGGCGGTCGACAGCACGCGCTTCAGCGCCGGCTGGCATTCGTAGAGCACCCGCGCGCCCATGCGCTTCAGCACGCCGGCATAGCGGATGTACTGGAAGGAATCGCCCAGCCCCTGTTCGAAATGGACCAGCAGCGTCTTGCCCGCCAGCGGCTGGCCCTGCCACAGGACGCCCGGCATGTTGCGCTTGCGCCAGACCGGCTGTTCCAGCCGGCCCTCATAGGCGACGGTGCCGTTGGGATAGTCGCCGGCCATCAGCAGGCAGGTGCCGAGATTCTTGCGGTATTCCGGCTTGCCGACATCGATGGCGAGCGCGCGCCGGTAGTTCAGCGCCGCGTCCGGCGGATGGCCGAGGCTGAGGCTGACCGCACCCAGATTGTTGTAGTTGACCGCCACGTCCGGCTCGACGCTCAGCGCCAGCCGGTAGACGGCGCGTGCCTTTTCCCCGTCGCCGGTGAACATGAACAGGTTGCCGAGCGTC
Source organism: Azospirillum oryzae (assembly GCF_008364795.1). Classification (GTDB taxonomy): domain Bacteria; phylum Pseudomonadota; class Alphaproteobacteria; order Azospirillales; family Azospirillaceae; genus Azospirillum; species Azospirillum oryzae. Next base: position 49,815 of record NZ_VTTM01000008.1, read on the forward strand.
AGCAGCGCGCCCGGATAATCCGGCTTCAGCCGCGCCAGTTCGCGGAAGGCGACCAGCGCATGGTCGAGGTTGCGCTGGTCGAGGAGAATGCCGCCCAGCGCGTTCAGCGCGTCCGGATAGGCGGGGCGCAGGCGCAGCGCCTGGCGCAGCGGCTCCATCGCCTCCTGCGGCCGGCCGGCGGCGCGCAGCGACAGGCCGAGGTTGCCGTGCAGGTTGGCGATGTCGGGACGTTCATCGGCCAGCCGGCGGAAGGTTTCGGCCGCCTCGTCGAAGCGGCCGGCCTGGAACAGGACGGCGCCGCCGTTGAAGGCCTCGACGAAGGCCGGTGAGAACTCGGAAATGGCAACCCCCAACGCTTCGCCCGACTGCCTGCCGCACGGATGGATCCGCCGCATGGAACCGCGGCTTCTTACCCCAAGAGCCCGGTTGGCGGCAATAAAGGGCTGCCTTCTTCGGTCCCCCGGCGCGTCACCCCTGCGGCTTGCGGCCGATGGCCGCCCAGGAGATCTCGTTGACCCAGGCAAGCTGGACGTCTTCCAGACCGGCCTGCTTCATCAGCGCCTCCACCTCGTCGCGGCGCCAGTAATTGGCGATCTTCGGCAGCATCTGGTCGAAGACGATGGAGCGCAGATGGGCGAAATCGAAGCGGCGGATCAGGCGGAAATATTCCAGCCGGTCCAGCCCCAGCCGCAGCGCCAGCCACAGAAGCGCGGTCGGCGGCAGGGACAGCGCATGCACCAGCCCGATCGGCAGGCGGCTGAACAGCGCCTTGCGCAGCGGGTCGGCGAAGCGGACGATCCAGCCGTTGTTCTCGCGGCCATAGACCCAGATCATCACCCGGCCGCCGGGCTTCACCGCGCGCACCATGTTGGCGAGCGCCGTTTCCGGATGAGCCAGATGGTGGATGACGCCGATGGAGAAGGCGAGATCGAAGCGTTCGACCTCGTTCAGCTCATAGGCGCTCTGGCGGCGCACCTCCATCGCCGGATGCGGCGCCAGCGTCGTACGGGCCGACGCCAGGCTGCGCTCGTCGATGTCGATGGCCAGCCCGCCGGCCGCACCGTAGCTCATCGGCCAGTGGCTGTTGCGTCCCATGCCGCAGCCGACGTCGACGAAGGTCAGGCCGCGCCAGTCCTCCGGCGCCATGAAGGGCGTCCAGCGGCGGAACTGCTCCTGATAGATGTCCTTCAGCTCGGCATAGCGGCCCCATTCATAGCCGAAGCGGTCGGCCGACCCGCTGTGCACCGCGGATGCGGTGTCGGGGGCGGGGGAAGAGGGCGGCGCTTCGCTCATCGCGGCGGTCCGGTGTGGTGATGGGGAAAACGGCGCTATCGGTAGAAGCCGGGGGGCGCGCTTGTCAAGCAGGGGGGCAAAGGGCCAATGGAGAGCGGCTTGGCAAGAAGACACCCATGTTGACAAATTTTGCCAAACATATCAGCCTGCCAAATGCGCCGGCCTGAATGATGAAGAGCTGGAGAGCTTCCATGCCCACCATGAACGTCAGCCTTACTGAGACCCTTGCCAGCTTCGTCGAGCGTCAGGTCGCCGACGGCGGATATGCATCGCAAAGCGAGGTCGTCAGGGATGCGTTGCGCCTGCTGCACCGTGAAAAGGCGGCGGAACAGGAAAAGCTGGAGATGCTTCGGCGGGCCGTCACGGTCGGCTTCGACGATTGGAGGCAGGGCCGCCTGGACGACCGGCCCATAAACGACATCCTCGACGGGATCGACGTGTGAGGCCGGGGATGGCCTACCGTGTAACCGACGCGGCGAAGCAGGATTTCAGGACGGTGTTGAGGGAAACGCTGGAGCGGTTCGGAACGCACCAGCGCGAAGCCTATAAACGCCTGATCGCGAAGGCGGTGACGATGGTCGCCGAGGATCCCGGCCGCGGTGGCTCACGTGACCGGGGGACCGTCGTCCCGGGGCTTCGGGCCTTCCATCTCGAAACGGCGGCGGGCCGGCGGGGTGCCGCCTCCCATTTCCTGTACTATGCCGTCGAACGTCCGTCGGACGGACCGGCCAGGGTCATCATCCTGCGGCTGCTGCATGAAAGCATGGAGCCAGCCCGCCATTTGGCCGAGGCCCCCGATCCCGCCGCAGGTTCCGCCCTGGAAACGGATCAGCTGTCCGACCGCCGCTGATCGCACCAGCGCCGCCACATCAGCCGGTAGGCGGTCTCCAGGTTGCGCATGAAGCGCGCCTCGTCGCACAGCGCCGATGCCCGCACCCGCTCGCGCATGCCCATGCGCAGCCGCATCAGGCGGGTGAGGTCGCCGGCCAGTTCCGCGGCGATGGCGGCGTAGCGGTCGGGCGTGGCGGCGACCAGCTCGGGCAGGCCGATGGCGGTCATCAGGCTGGCGCCGACGCGGGCGGCATGGCGCCCGCCCGCCAGCGTCACCAGCGGCGCCCCCATCCACAGCGTGTCGCAGGTGGTGATGGTGCCGTTGTAGGGGTGCGGGTCCAGCGCGATGTCGATGCGGTTGTAGGCGGCCAGATGCCCGGCGCCATCCTTGATGAAGCCGACGAGGTCGAGCCGGGCCGGGTCGATGCCGGCGGCGGCGAAGCGCGCCCGCAGCATGGCGGCGGTGCCGGCATCGGACAGCGGCCGGTCCTTCAGCAGCAGGCGCGCGTCGGGCACCCGATGCAGAACCTCGGCCCACAGCGCAACGGTGCCATCGGTGATCTTCGACAGCTTGTTGAAGGACCCGAAGGTGACGGCTCCGGTCGCGCCTGCCGGCAGCGGCACCACCGGCGGGGCGGAGGCCGGCGGGTGGAAGCACAGGAAGGGGGCGGGCAGCCGGACCAGCGTTTCCACCGCATGGCCGTCGGTGGGGCCGATCGGGTCGCTGACCGGATCGACGATGCGGTAATCGACCGAGGCCATGCCGGTGCCGTTGGGATAGCCCAGCCACGTCACCTGCACCGGCGCCGGGCGCAGCGCCAGCATCGGCAGCCGGTTCAGCCCTGAATGGCCGGCGAGGTCGACCAGGATGTCGATGCCGTCGGCGCGGATCTGCGCCGCCAGCCCCTCGTCGTCCAGATGGCCGACATTGCGCCAGCCGTCCGCCTGCGCCTTGAAGCGGGCGGTGTAGGCGTCGGCGTGGACGTCCGGCAGAATCGAATAGCAGACGATGTCGAACCGGCCGCGGTCGGCCGCCTCGAACAGGGGCGTCAGGAAATAGGCGCCCAGATGTTCGCGGAACTCGACCGACAGATAGCCGATCCGCAGCCGCTTTTCCGGATCGGGACGGTTGGCATGCGGGATGGAGGACGGCCGGTCATCGTCGGCCCTGTTGCCGAAACGGTCATCGAAGCGCCGGTGTTCGGCCAGCAGGCGCTCGCCGGACAGGTCGAGGTAGTTGAGGCACAGCAGCCGCTGGCTGGCGACGCGCGGGTCGTCGGGCATCAGCGCCTCGGCCCGGCCGAAGACGGCGGCGGCTTCGGCCGCCTCGCCGCGCATCTGCCGGACCACGCCCAGGTTGAACCACAGCCCGGCGCCCTGCCGCGGCTCCAGCCGGATCGCCCGGGTCCAGCAGCGCACCGTCTCCTCCAGCCGGTCGCCGCCGAAGGCTTCGCTGCCCAGCCCGACCCAGGGCTTGTCGTAATCCGGCCGCAGCGCCAGGGCGATGCGCAGCGCCGCCGCCGCCTCGGCAGGGCGTTTCAGCTCGGACAGGAGGACGCCCAGGTTGTTCCACAGGTCGGCGGCCGTGCCGTCCTCCGCCAGCAGGTCGCGGTAGAGAGCCACGGCCTCCTCCAGCCGCCCGGCGGTGAAGGCCTCCAGCGCGCGGCGCTTCAGCGCATCCAGGGTTGCCAGGGTAGACGGGTCCATGGACGGGTTCAGGCCAGCCGGGCTTCGACCTGTTCGCACAGGTAATGGTAGAGGCAGATGTGGACCTGCTGGATCAGCGGGGTGGAGCGCGACGGCACGTCGAGCAGGATGTCGCTCAGGGCCGCCATCTTGCCGCCGCCCTCGCCGGTCATGGCGATGGTGGTCATGCCCAGCCGCTTCGCCACCTCGAAGGCGGCGATGACGTTGCGCGAGTTGCCGCTGGTGGAGATGCCCAGCAGGACGCCGCCCGGCTCGCCATAGGCCTCGGTCTGGCGGGCGAAGACGCTGTCATAGGAGTAGTCGTTGCTCCAGGCGGTCAGGACGGCCGCGTTGGAGCTGAGGCAGATCGCCTTCAGTCCGCGCCGCTCCTTCAGGAAGCGGCCGACCAGCTCGCCGGTGATGTGCTGGGCGTCCGACGCCGATCCGCCGTTGCCGCAGACCAGCAGCGCCTTGTTGGCGCCGAGCGCCGCCGTGACCGCCGCGACCGCCGCCTCGACCCGGGCCGGGTCGAGACTGTCCATGGTGCGCCGCAGGACGTCGATGGCGGCGGTGAGGCAGCCGTGCAGCGAGGGGGCGGAGGTGTCCTGGGTGGCCATGGGCGGAATACCTTTGCGTGACCGATGGTGCGCGGCGGTAGAGAAAGCGGCGGCGGAAGCGGAGAGGCGCTGCGCGCCGTATGCAGCGGGCAGTGCATCCTATGGATCGCGGGGGCCTGTCAACTGCCAGCCGCGCAATGACCGCTTTCCCATACCGCGCGGAACGCTTATTTTCGGTTCCGTGCCCCGGCGGCGGGGCGGAATGCCAAGGGTGGCCAATGACGACGCGGACGGTCCGGCTGGGCCCCCTCAGCGTGAAGATGTACTGCGCGATCGGCATGATCGCCGTGTCCTGGGCACAGCTCGAGGACATGGTGTCGCTGTGCATCTCCCGGCTGCTCGGCACCGATCACACCGAATTCCTGCCCATCGCCTCCAACATGCAGGTCAAGGCCCGTTTCGACGCGCTGAAGGCCATCGCCGGCCTGCGGCTTCCCCCGGACGAGGCCAAGGCCCTGGTCGCCCGCTGCGACGAGGCGCTGGAACTGGGGCGCGAGCGCAACAAGATCCTGCACGGTTCCTGGATCCAGGGTGAGACCGACGACGTCGCCATCCGCCTGAATTACCGCGCCCACGGCCGCATCTCCGCCGACGCCCCGGTCATCTCGGCCCGCGAGATCGCCGAGATCAGCGACCGCATCACCATGCTGACCGAAGGCTTCGCCCAGACGCTCCAGCGCCTTGGCCTGTTCGATCCCAAGAACCCGATGCGCAACCCGACGCGGGGGACGGGCAACGAGACCGCCAAGCCGCCGGAAACGGCGGAGTAAGGCGCGGCGCTTTATCTCCCTGCCGCCACGCCCCCTACCGCCAAGCCTCGAACGGCACCAGCCCGCGGTTGCCCTCGGCCGGGTGGAGCAGCAGGCGGGGAGAGGGGTTCAATGCGGCGGCGGTGGCGGCGAAGGACCCCGTGCTGATCGCCAGGATGTCGGCCCGCGTCATCACGTGGAAATCCTGCAGATACTCCAGCCCCTCCCAGCGCACCGGGAAGTCGACCGGGGTGGTCGGGTTGAAACGGGCGAATTCGGGGACCACGCCCGGCTCGTCGGTGGCGACGAACAGCACCGGGTCCTCCAGCGTCGGCCACAGCCCGTCCAGCCAGTCCAGATAGAGCGACAGCGGCGTGTAGTCCTGGTTCCACCAGTCGGTCTGGCGGATGTGCACGGCGACCAGCGTGCGGCCGCGGCGGCGCAGGGCCTCCACCGGCGGTTCCAGGAAACGGTCCCAGCAGGGGCGCGGGGTCAGCCAGGACAGAATGTCGGCCTGCCGCTCCTTCAGCATCGGGTTGACCGGAGAGCCGCCCAGGAACAGGTCGCGGTCGCGGAAGGGATCGGCCGCCGGTTCGTCGAAGCCGCGGGCGAAATCCTTGCGTTGCTGCAGCCATCCCTGGAATTCCGGCAGCACCGACGGGTCCAGCCGCGGATCGTCGAGCGAGAAGAAGGCATGCCCGACCCAGTCGGGAGTCAGGAACTCCATCCCGTATTTCTCGGCATAGAGGCGGACGGCGACATATTCGTTCACCGTCTGGGCGAAGCGCCCATAGGAGCCGAGCGAGGCCATGGTCAGGCAGGGGCGGTCGCGCCGGGCCTCCCGCCGCCGGTTCCAGCCGGGCCCGTCCCCCGGCGGCAGCGAGCGGTCGAAGCGCATCAGCGAATAGGCGATGTAGGAGGGTGAATAGTTGCCCTTCAACGCGATCGAGCGCTGCAGCAGTTCATAGGCGCCGTCGGCGTCGCCCCTGGCCCGGCGCACCTCGGCCAGACCGGCCATCGCCTCGGCATAGTCGGAGCGCGCCTGGATGGCGCAGTCGAAGGCCACTTCCGCCCGGTCGAAATGCCCGCACAGCAGCAATGCCTGCCCCAGATGATAGAGCGTGTCGACCGAGCCCGGATCGCGGCGCAGCGCCTCCGCCAGGATCGGCACGGCTCTCGCCGGCTCGCGGTTCTTGCAGGTCGCTATGCCCTGGATCAGAAGGGCGTGGGCGTTTCCGGGATCGGCGGCCAGGATGCGCTCGCAGATCATGGTGCTGATGTCGAGCCAACCCGAATTGCAATAGGTGAGCGCCTGCTGGACGGCATCGGGTACCGCCATCCGCTGTCCAGGCAGGGTTTCGATCTGGATGGGGGTGGCGATTTCGGCGGAGGCGGCCATAAAAGGGTACCCGGAAAGGAGGGCGCGGTTGCCCTGACTTGCACCCGCATCAGCCGGAGGGTCAAGCTGCCTTGTTGCAAGCCTCAGCGATTTCACCGATCTTCCTCCGCCTTCCGGCTCCCCCGATCCGGATGCCCGACCCGCCTCCCGCCCGTCTATTCTCCGGTTCCGGAACAGCACCCGCGCATGACCTCGATACAAGACATCCTGATCCGGGCCGCCGCTCTGCATCAGGCCGGCGACGTCGATTTGGCGGCGAGGCTCTATCGCCTCATCCTGGTCATCGATCCGGCCCATATGGATGCCCTTCATCTGCTGGGACTGCTGAAGCGCCGCTCCGACCAGCGGCATGGGGCGACGATCGTGGCCCGCGCGCTGCGGCTGCAGCCGGACCACCCCAGCGCCTTGATCAACCAAGCCGGCACCTTGATGGCCATGGGCCGGCTGGACGAGGCCATGGCGCATTTCCGCCGCAAGCTGGTGTCGGAGCCGGCCTGTCTCCCCACCCTGACGCGCCTGGGGACCGACGCGCTCGCGTGCGGGCGGATCGACGAGGCCGAGCGGCTGCTGCGCCGGGCGACCGCGATGGAATCCGGCGGCGGTGCCTCTGCGGTAAAGCTGCGTTGTGCCCTGGAGCGCTGCGCCACCGCCCGCAGCATCCGCGACGATGCGGCCGACCCATCCCTGCCGCCGGGGCTGGTCGTCCGCGGGGTGTTCCGCGACAGCAGCGGCTATGCCTATCTCGTGCGCCGCTTCGTCCAGGAACTGGTGGCGGCCGGGATCACCGTCCGGCTGGTCGACCTGAACTATGGCCACGGGGACAATCTTCCGGACGACGCGATCGACCCGCTGCTGCTCTCCCTCGACCGTCCGGTGCGGGCAAAGGCGGTGCTGTCCATCACCACACCGCCGGCGGTGGAGTGTATTCCCGGGCTGAAAACCATCAACTTCAGCATGTTCGAGGGAGTCGACATCCCGCCTCTGTGGACGGCGCTCGGCCGGCGCCACGACCATGTCCTGGTCGCCACCGACTCCTCGCGTACGGCCTGGCTGCGTGGCGGCCACCCGCATGACCGCATCCACATCTGCCCCGCCGGGGTGGATGACGTCGATCCCGGCGGCATCACTCCCACCGTCATCACCGACCATATGGGCCGCCGCTTCGCCGATTACCCGGTCCGCATCCTGAACGTCTCCGACTTCAACGACCGCAAGAACCTGGACGGGCTTCTTCGCGTTTGGGTGCGGGCGACGCGACGGGAGGATCCGGCCGCCCTGCTGTTGAAGGCCGGCAAGGGTGGCGGGATCGCCAACAGAGTCGGCGAGTTGCTGAAACAGGTGGCGGCGCAGGTCGGACGGCCGCTGACGCAGGTGGCGCCCATCTTCCTGGTGGAAGGCAAGCTGTCGGATGCGGCGATGATGTCGCTCCATGCCGCTTCCACCCATTACTGGAGCATGTCGCACGGCGAGGGCTGGGACCTGCCGATGGCCCAGGCCGGGGCGATGGGGCTGACCCTGCTGGCGCCCGATCACAGCGCCTACCATGCCTATCTGGACGGGCGGGTGGCGCACATGATCCCCAGCGCCGTCACCCCCGGCATCGGCGCCTATGCCGGCCAGAGCTGGTGGAGCCCCGACGAGGACGAGGCCGCCCGGCTGCTGCGCGCGGTCATCGACGACCCCGCCGGCACCCGCCGCTCGGCCCAGGCCCATCTGCTGGAGCATTTCAGCTGGCAGGCCGCGACCCGCCGGCTGATCGCCCTGCTGCGGGAGTTGGACGCGCTGTGACCGTCTCCGCTCCCACCCCATCCAACCCCGGCCTCCGCCTGCCGGACCCGGTCACGCTCTTCTGCTGCCTGGCCCCGCCTGAATACTACCGCCGGCCGCTGTTCTCGGAGCGGGAGGTGTTCTGCGGACCCGACTGTCCGACGGTGGAGACGGGCGACGGCTTCGCCTCGCTGAACACCCCGCCCGGCGAATATGATCTGACGGCCGTCGTCGCCCGGCTGCCGGCGCACCAGCGTCCGGAACTGATCGTGGTGAAGGCCGATGCCACCCGGCGCAACCTTCCCCGCGGGCTGGACCGGCTGCCGGGCACCAAGGTGCTTCTGGTCGGCGACACCCATCACTTCGCCGCCCCCTTGCGCACTCTGCTGGCCTATGGCGCGATGGAGGACTTCGATGCGGTGATGCTCGACCATACCCGCCAGCACGCTTATCTCTTCCTGGAGGCGGGGTTCGAGCGGGTCTATTGGGTCCCGGCGGTGGATTACGCGCTGCGACGGCGCGACATTCCCCCGGCCCCCGACCGCCCGCTCACCTTCGTCGGGCAGATCGGCGCTTTTCATCCCTGGCGCCGCCATGTGCTGGAGCGGCTGAGCGCAGCCGGGCTGCCGCTGCTGGGCATGCGGGCCGAGCCGGAGAGGGCGGCCGACGTCTATGCCGCCTCGCAGGTCACGTTGAACGTTTCGCTGAACGGCGACCTCAATCTGCGCGTCTTCGAGGCGCTGGGCGCCGGCGGCTTCCTCGTCACCGACGCGCTGTCGCCCGATGCCGGACTGGAGCGCTGCTTCACCCCCGGCCGCCATCTCGCGACATACCGCTCGCCCGACGAGCTGGTGGAGCTGGTGCGCCATTACCTCGACCACCCGGACGAGGCGATGGCGATCCGCCGGGCAGGCCAGGCGCATCTGCTGGCATTCCACAGTCCGCAGGTCAAGCGCGCCCAGTTCTTCGCCGCCGTGTTCGACGACCGTGTCGATCCGGCGCTGGAGGTCCGCGGGGAGCGGCGCGGGCTGGCGCCGCTGCCGGCCCGGAGCATCGGTTTCCGCCGCCGCCTCGCCGCCTATGAGGCGCTGCAGCGGCTGCAGCTGACGGCGTCGCGGCTGACCGTCCACGCAGCCGGGCAGGACGAAACTGGAGGCGGCTTCGCCGCCGACCTGCGGGCCATGGCCCGTGACCTGCCCCGCGTGGTCTTCGCGGATCCGGACGCGGGTTCCGAACCGGTTGCCCTGCCCATGCCCCTGCCGCTGCCGCCATCCGCCGACCGGGTGCGGGATGATGCGGTGACTCTGCTGCCCTGGCCCGACCGGGCGGAGACCGACCGGCGAATGGCCCGGCTGCCCGGCGCCTCCGTCCTCTGTCCCACCCTGTCGTCGCGCGACCATGCCGAGGCGGCGGCCCATCTGGCCGGTTGGGGTTTCGTGCCGACCGAACCCGGCGGCATCCTGTTTCAATGCGCCGACGCCCTGCGCTATGCCGGCCGTTCGCTGTCCGCCCCGGCCCTGGCGGCGGAACTGGCGCCGGAGCTGCGGCATGCCCGCCTAGCGGCGCTGGAGCCGATGCTGCGGACCGCCGAGCAGTTGATCGGCGTCGCCCGGCTGGCCGCCCGCTTCGGCGAGACGTCCCTGACGGAGCGGTTCCTGCTGCGCGCCGTCGGGCTGGACCGCCAGCAGCCGGATGCGCTCGCCGGGCTGGCCCGCCTGTGCGTGGCGGGCGGGCGCCCGGTGGAGGCCGCAATCTATCTGGGCGAGGCGCGCCGGGCCGCCCGGCTTGCCGGCACGGCCGATCCGGCCCCGGATCTCGACGAGGCCGCGCTTGCCGCTTCGGCCGGTGGCCATCCGGGGCTGGAGCGCTACCGCGCGCTGTTCCGGCAGGCGACGGTTCCCTCGACCGGGCGGCCCCGCCGCATCCTGGTCGTCACCAACCTGTTCCCGCCGCAGGAGTTCGGCGGCTATGGCCGCAAGCTGTGGGAGTTCTCGGCCGAGTTGATCCGCCGCGGCCATGCGGTGAAGGTGCTGACCGCCGACATGCCCGACCTGACGCGGCCGGGCATGGCCGGGACCGAGGACATCGAGGCGCATGTCGACCGTTCGCTGACCCTCTACGGCTATTGGCGGGACGGGCGCGCCTTCACCCACGACGACCCGGCCCACTGCGCCGCCCTGATCCGCGCCAACATCCGCCGCGTGCTGGAAACCGCCCGCGACTTCCGTGCCGACGCCTGTCTGGTCGGCAACCTCGACATGCTGGCGACCGAGTTCCTCGACCCGCTGACCCGGCAGATGGGCGTGCCGGTTCTGCATTGCCTGGGCAACCAGCATCCCGGCTACGCACCGGAGGCGGCACCCCGCTCACCGCTCTACCGCGCCGGGCCGGCCAGCGGCTGGGTGGCGGAGCGGCTGGCGGCCGGCGGCTACGGCCTGCCCGCCACGGTGATCCATCCCGGCGCCCGCGTCGATTACTTCCACCGCGCGGTGATGCCGGCGACCGACCGGCTGCGCATCGCCTTCGCCAGCCTGTTTGTCAACTACAAGGGACCGCAGACGCTGGTCAACGCGCTGGGGATCCTGCACCGCGAGGGCATCGACTTCGACTGCACCTTCGCCGGGGAGGCGCCGGACGCCGACCTCGCGGCCCGCTGCCGCGACTTCGTGGAGCGCAACGGCATGGCCGGCAAGGTGCGCTTCACCGGTTTCCTCGATCGCCGCGCCCTGTCCGACCTGTTCGCCCGCTGCAATGTCCTGGTCTTCCCCAGCGTTTTCCAGGAGCCCTTCGGCATCTCGCAGGTGGAGGCGATGGCCGCCGGCCTGACCGTGATCGGCAGCGGCACCGGCGGCAGCGGCGAGGTGCTGCGCGACGGCGTCGACGGCCTGCTGTTCAAGGCGGAAGACCACGAGGCGCTCGCCGACCGCCTGCGCAGCCTGGTCAGGGACCGCGCCGCCTGGCTGCGCATGGCCCTGTCCGGCCGCGACCGTGCCCGCGACTTCACCGTCGCCCGCTCCGTCGACCGGATCGAGGTGGTCTTCGAGGAACTGATCGCGCAGAAGGAATGAGCGGAGGGCACCGCAGCGCGTCGTCCGCAGTCTATCGGCCGCAGTCTATCGGCCGCAGTCTATTGGCCGGTGGAGAAAAAAGGTCCGGGCTCCCCTCCCCTTTCGATTGGGGGATGAAAGGTTGTAGAGTGGCGGAGCCGCAGCCCGCGGCGCGGATTCCCTTGCGGCCATGACCACCATTTTCCCAGACCCGTCAGACGCTCCGGCCGGTGCCGTGCCCGCCTGTTCCTGCCTGCTGTGCAACGCAACAAGCTGGGGCGGCGACTGGAGTGCCGCACCCATCGCCGCAGGGTTGGACGGAACGTCGCAAGGCGCGCTGCCGCAGGGCGCCGCCTCGTCCACCGTCCAGGCCCTGCTGGCGACGGGAACGCCGCGCTGGGGCAGCGGCGGGGTCGGCAGCGGGGCGACGGTCACCTACAGCTTCATGGAGCAGGCGCCGTCCTACGCCTCCGGTTCGGACACCACCGGCTTCGCGCCGCTGTCCGCCGCGCAGCGCGACGCGGTGCGCCAAGCCTTCGCCGCCTGGAGCGCCGTCGCCAACATCTTCTTCGTCGAGACCTCCGACAGCGCCAACAGCGGGCAGGGCGGGTCGATCCGCATCGGCACCAACCGGCAAAGCTCCAGCGCCGCCTACGCCTATTATCCGACAGGGTCGCTCTATGACGGCGGCGGCGACATCTATCTCGCCAACAACACCTCGACCAACACCAGCCCGACGCCGGGAACCTACGGCTACCTGACCATCCTGCACGAGATCGGGCACGCCATCGGGCTGAAGCATCCCGGCAACTACAACGCCACCGGCGGCGGGGGCGAGCCGCCCTACCTGTCCTCGACCGAGGACAATTACCGCTACACGCTCATGTCCTACAACCGGCACCCCAGCCTGGGCCTGAACGGGCTGGCGACGGGGCCGGCGCTCTACGACATCGCGGCGGCCCAGTACCTGTACGGCACCAACACCGACACCCGCATCGGCGACGACCGCTATGCCTTCGCCAGCAACACCGTGGCTGTCAGCCAAGCCATCTGGGATACCGGCGGCACCGACAGCATCGACGCCGGCGGGCAGGCGTCCGCCGTCACCATCGACCTGACCCCCGGCGCCTTCAGCTCCATCGGTCCCAACGGCTCGGGCGGGCTGGCGGTGGGCAATGTGGCGGTCGCCGCCGGCGTCACCATCGAGAACGCCATCGGCGGCAGCGGCAACGACATCCTGATCGGCAATTCCGCCAACAACCTGCTGATCGGCGGCGAGGGCTCCGACACGCTGACCGGCGGGGCCGGCGACGACACGCTGCAGGGCAACGGCGGCAGCGACACCGCGGTCTACAACGGCAGCCGCTCCTCCTACACCGTCACCGTCACCGCCGACGGCGCCACCATCTCCGGCGGCGGCGAGGGCACCGACACGCTGACCGACGTCGAATTCGCCCTGTTCGCCGACACCCGGATCAGCCTGACTCCCCCGGCGGTCACCGCCAAGGCCGGCCGGGTTTCCATCGGCTCCTCGATCAACATCGCCAGTCTGGTGACGGCGACCGATCCGGCCGGCGGCCTCGTCACCCAATATGAGCTGGTCGACAACACCAGCGGCGCCGGCTCCATCATGGTCGGCGGGGTGGCTCAAGGAACCGGCGCCGTGGTCTCGCTGAGCGCCGCCGCCTTCGCCGGCGTCACCTTCGCCGCGTCCTCCCTGACCAGCCTCGACGAGCTGTCGGTGCGCGCCTACAACGGCGTGGCGTGGAGCCGCTGGATCGGTTTCATCGTCTCCTCCCGCCCGGCCAACCGGCCGCCGACCGTCCAGGGCGACAAGACCCTGACCGCCCTGGAAGCCGGGCCGGCCATCGCTCTCGGCATCGACCGGCCGAGCGACCCGGACGAAGGCGACGGCATGACGGTGACGCTGACCCGGCTGCCGACCGCCGGCACGCTGCGGCTGGCCAACGGCACCGCCGTCACCGCCGGGATGACGCTCGGCACCGCCGATCTGGCCGGCCTGACCTATCAGGCGCCATCCGGCACCCCGTCGTCGCCGGGCTCCTTCGCCTACACCGTCACCGACAGCCAGGGCGCGGTCAGCGGCCAGACCGTGACCTTGCGGGTGACCCCGCTGGCCGAGACGATGGCCGGCTTCGATCCGCTGGCCTATCTCGCCTCCAATCCCGATCTCGCCGCCGCCTTCGGCAGCGACGAGACGGCCGCGCGCGAGCATTACCTGCGCTTAGGCCGGGCGGAAGGGCGGGCGCCCCAGTCCTTCGATCCGCTGGCCTATCTCGCCGCCAACCCGGACGTGGTCGCCGCCTATGGCTACGACCGCAAGGCCGCGACCCAGCATTATCTCGCCTTCGGCCGGCGCGAGGGGCGCTCGACCGGCAGCTTCGATCCGCTGGCCTATCTGGCGGCCAATCCCGATCTGGCCGCCGCCTTCGGCACCGACACCGTCGCCGCCACCCGCCATTACCTGACCCTCGGGCAGCGGGAGGGGCGCAGCACCCGCTTCGACGCCTTCGGCTATCTGGTGTCGAATTCCGATCTGTCCGCCGCCTTCGGTCTGGATCCGGTGGCGGCGACCCGCCATTACCTGACCATGGGCCGGGTCGAGGGGCGCAGCATCACCTTCGACAGCCTGGGCTATCTGGCCGCCAACCCCGATCTGGCCGCAAGCTTCGGCACCGACACCGCCCAGGCGGCCCGGCATTACCTGTCCTACGGCCGGCGGGAGGGGCGCAGCAGCAGCTTCGACGCGCTCTCCTACCTGGCGGCGAACCGCGATCTGGCAGCAAGCTTCGGCAACGATTCCACACGGGCGGAGGAGCATTACATCCGCTTCGGCCGCCTGGAGAACCGCAGCACCAGCTTCAACTCCCACGACTATCTGCTGGCCAATCCGGACCTGCTGAGCGTCTTCGCGGGCAGCGAGCAGCAGGTGAAGCTCTATGTCGTGCTCTACGGCAACACGCCGCGGCGCGACGCCGCCGGTTTCGATGCCCTGAGCTATCTGGCCGCCAATCCGGATCTGGCAGCAACCTTCGGCACCGACACCGCGGCGGCCACCGCCCATTACCAATCCGCCGGTCAGGCGGACGGGCGTCCGACCCGGTTCAACGCGCTCGCCTATCTGATGGCCAACCCCGACCTCAGCGCCGCTTTCGGCAGCGACCAGCAGAAGGCGCTGATCCATTTCATCACCTATGGCCGCAACGAGTCCCGTCCCAACCCGATCGGCTATGTCCGACCGCAGCCGGCCGGGCTCGCCATGGCGGGCGACGGGCTGCTGGCCGCCGCGATGGGGGGATAGGGCGCGATTTCCGCCTCCTGATCGGCTTCCGTCAGGGCGGTTTCCCTCAGGCCGGGCTCCGTTGCGGGCCGGCCGTGGAGATGCGTCGCCGCGGCAGGCAGCCGGCTGAACAGAAGGTCCACCTGGACGCAGCGGCCCGCCCGGTCGAAGGTCGGATGGTTGGTTCCGGCAAGGCCGAATCCGTGCCCGGCAAGATGCTCGACGACGGCATGCGCCAGCGGCTGGCCGTCGTACAGCGGCAGGAAGGAGACCTCGACATACACATGGTCGACGGACGCGAGCAGGCGCCCGGCCCCCTGCAGGGCCTGCAGTTCGCCGCCCTGCACGTCCAGCTTCAGCAGGACGGGCCGGACGAGGTCGTCGGGAGCGATCAGTTCGTCCAGCGGGCGGACCGGCACCGTGATCGTTCTGACCGCTTCCGACCCGGGAGCGAAATCCGTCTGGCCTCCGGCGATGGGCAGCAGCGACGAGCAGTCATGACGCCGCGAGACGTGCAGCGGCGCGTTGGCCGTTCCGGCGCCGGCGGCCACCCGGTGCAGCCGCACGCGCGCGCTGTCCGCGAACAGGCGGGTGAAGACGGCGGCGGCTGCCGGCAACGGCTCCACGGCATGGATGGCGGCGTTCCGGTACAGCGAGGCGGCAAGCAGGGAGAACTGGCCGGTGTTGGCGCCGACGTCGATGACGGTGGCGACGGGCAGGGCGCCGAGGATGGTGCGGTGTTCGATGGCCGCCGCCACGCCGAAGCGCAGGCCGCGGCGGAACGCCGGATTGCCCAGCAGGCGGGCCAGCTTGCGCGCCTTGCGCCAGAATGCACCGCCCATCAACGCTCCGCCCACCCGGCTCATGCCGGTTCGCCGCTGTTCCGGTGGCGGTCCGCGGTGTTCCAGGACTGCGCGTAGCCGATCCCGAGGATCATCGCCAGCATGGCGGCGATGGCCGGCATCTGGGCACTGAAGTCGACCAGTCCATGGGCGCCCAGCAGCGTCGCGGCACCGAGCGCCGCCGCGGGATAGATCCCGTCGCGCCGGCGCACGATCAGGCCGCGCACGCACACCCCGAAGATGACGGCCAGGCACAGATAGAAGAGGGCTGCTGCCGGCAGGCCCAGATCCAGTGCCATTTCCAGCGGAATATTGTGCGCGTAATCCCAATCGACCGCACGGGGCAGCGACGCGTCGCGGTACAGACGGAAGGTCGGGGTGAAGGCGCCGAGCCCGGTGCCCGTCAGCGGCGTGTCCTCGATGGCGCGCATCGTCAGGTGGTATGCGTTGAGCCTTTCCTCGTCATAGTCCTGGGTGCTCTCGTTGGCCAAGCGCTGCACCATCCTGTCGCCGCTCACGCCCAGGACGGCGAAGCCCATCCCCAGCACCAGGAGGGCCGACAGCAGCCCCGTCCGCGGACGCACGATCCTGCCGGTCACGAGCGCGATCATGAGAGCGGCCAGTGCGGCGCCCGTGCTGATGAAGGCGCCGCGCGAATGCGACAGCAGCAGCGCCGACCCCAGGATCGCCAGGGCCATCAGATAGGGCAGGGCATGGATCAGGAAGGTCTCCGCCATTTCATAGGCGCGCGGAGCGCTCGGGCGGGAGGACGGCCGCAACGCGTGCAGGAACAGCGCGAAGCAGAACACCATGCCCAGGCCGGCATAAGCGCCGTAGGCGTTGCGGTTGACGAAGGTCGAGGTCAGGTCGTCGACGTAGGCCCACTTGCTCATCCACAGGATGGTCTTGGCGCCGGAAAAATAGGCGGCCAGCCCGTAGACGGCGTACAGCGTGCTGGCGGCGGCCATCAGGATCAGCGCCTCCCTTGCGCGCTTCCGGTCGCAGGCGAGTTGCACGGCAAGCCAGAAGATGCCGCCATAGGTCGCGAGCCGCAGGATCGCCGCGCGTGTCATCGCCGGATCGGCGGACACCATTCCGGCCGCCTCGCCCCCCCCGACGGCCTCCAATGCCGGCTGCGCCGCCATCCACAGGGGGTGCCACAGTTCCGAGGGAAGCAGGGAGGATGCCTGCGCGCAAGCCCAGGCCAGCACCATCGCGAAAGGCACGGCCACCGGCCACAGGCGGCGGAAGGACAGGGGAGCCTGTGCCTTCCCGAACGCGGCCAGCACTCCCCAGAACCCGCACAGAAGCCCGACCGCCACGGCCATCATGCTCCACGCCCAGGGGCGGTTGGCGCCCAGCGGGAGGGGCGCAAGCAGGACGACGATCATCAGCAGGCGAAAAATCAGCGTGTTTCCCGTCAAGTGTGCAAAGTCTCCAACAGTCCTGCGTGATCGTTCCCAAGACCGCCGCATCATACCCGCAAAGGAGGTGCCGTGCCTACCGCCATCGGCGGAGCCGGCTAGCCGGGAGGCGTGCTTCGCCGCTCGAAGGAAGCGCAGTCTCTTGGGCAGGCCGCCGGGCCTTCCCAGAGGGGACCGGCAGGAATCATGCCGCCGCACATTTCAGGAATGAAATAGATTGAGTCAAATTTGATTTACACCAAAGCAGGAGTCTTGTCGCGGAATGCCCTTGCAGGTAGTAAGTCTTTTCATCTTCCGCCAATTCCAGCGAGGCGCGCCCGCGTGACCAGTCGTGAGGCTACCGTTCATCCGATGCTGAAGACGTTGGGTTACCCGGTCCAGTTGGCCCGCCTGCGCCGAATGCGGCATGTCGCGCTCCTGACCTCCGACTTGGCCATGCTGCTGGTCGCGTTCGGCTTGGCGGCGCTGCCGTCGCTGGCCGTGAACGAATGGATCCTGAAGCGGCCGTTCCTGGATGTGTTCGGCGAGGACACGGCGCTGCGCCTGATCCAGTTCGGCGGGTTCGGCATCGGTCTGGTCCTCTGGCTGCTCACCCGGGGCCATTACCGTCAGCGCCTGCCTTTCTGGACCGAGGTGAAGCACATCGTCCTCGGCTGCATCCTGATGCTTCTGTGCGACGGCTTCCTGATGTTCGCGCTCAAGGTGGACTTCTCCCGCCTTTGGCTGGTCCTGACCTGGATGGTTTCGGCGGCGGTCCTTCCGCTGGGCCGCCGGGTGGTGGCCGCGCTTCTCGACGCCTGCGGCTGCTGGCGCATCCCGGTTCTGATCGTCGGCAGCGGCGAGGAGGCCGACGATGCGAGCTACGCGCTGCGGTCGGAACCGTCCCTCGGCTACGACATCCTCGGCACCGTCCCGCTGTCGGCCCTGCTCGACACCGTCACCGGCCGCTCCTGGGCGGCTCTGTATGAAACGCACAAAGCGCAGCTGGTGGTTCTGGCGCTGTCCAGCGCCGAATGCGTGGAGGACAGCGACCTGATCACCGATCTGGTGTGCGAAGGACTGCCCTTCGCCATCGTGCCGCCGCTGCGCGGGTTGCCGGTGCTTGGATTCGACCGGTTCTACTTCTTCAGCCACGACATCATGATGATGATGGCGCGGAACAATCTGGCGCAGCCGATGAGCCGCGCGCTGAAATTCTGCTTCGACTTCGTCGTGGCGGTCCTGCTCATGGTGCTGCTTCTGCCGCTGTTCGCCGTTTTCGCCGCCCTGATCGTGAAGGATGGCGGCCCGGTTCTGTACGGGCACCGGCGGATCGGCTGCAACGGCCGCCCCTTCACCTGCCTGAAGTTCCGCACCATGGTCGGCGACAGCGACCGCATCCTGCGCGAGCTGCTGGAGCGCGATCCGGCGGTCCTGGCCGAATGGCGGAGCACCTTCAAGCTGAAGAACGATCCCCGAGTGACCAGGATCGGACGCTTTCTGCGGGCCAGCAGCCTGGATGAGCTGCCGCAGCTCCTGAACATCCTGCGCGGCGAGATGAGCCTCGTCGGTCCGCGACCGGTGACGGCGGACGAGCTTCACAAATACGGGCGCGACCTGGCCTTCTATCTGCAGGTGCGTCCGGGCATGACCGGGCTCTGGCAGGTGAGCGGCCGGAACGACAGCAGTTACGATCAGCGGGTCCGCAGCGATGCCTGGTATGTCAGGAACTGGTCCCTGTGGCACGACATCGCCATCCTGGCCAAGACCGTCCCGGTCGTGCTGCGGCGCGTCGGCGCCTATTGATACCCGGCGCAGGCGCCGTCCAGCACGTCGAGGAAGCGCGGCCCGATCCGGTCGATGTCGAATGTCCGGTGCGCGTATCCGACCTGCCGGTCCGCACAGGACATGCGCAATGCGGAGTCGGCGTGGAGGCGCCGCGCGGCGGCGAGGAATCCCATGTCGTCGCCCGCATCGACGCAGAGGCCGGCCCTCTCGCGCTCCACCAGCCGGCGCGCCAGGTTGGCCGCCGGCAGTGCGCCGAGGATCGGCCGTCCGGCGCAGAAATAGCTGTACACCTTGGACGGGACGGACAGCGCGCCCGCATAGGATTCCAGAAGCAGCACCTGCACGTCCGCCGATGCCAGCACGTCCGACAGCTGGCCGACCGGCTGGAAATCCAGCAGGACGAGGTTGTCGAGCCCCTCGGCGGCCTTCACGTCCTCCAGCCAGCGGCGTCCCAGCCCTTCGCTGACGACCACGACCCGGACGCGCGGGTCGTCCCGCCAGGCACGCGCCAGATTGGCGAGATGGGCCGGGTTGTGCTTCATCCCCAGGGTGCCGCTGCACAGGAACACGAAACGGTCGTTCAGCCCATGCGCCCGGCTCCAGGCGTTGTCCTTCGGGCGGGGCGTGATCTCGCCGTAGGGAGCCCAGTTCTCCACCACGGTGCTGTGCGGATGGTTGACCCCGCGGGTCGACAGGGTCGGGAGGAAGTCCGGCGAAATGACCACCAGCCCCGCCGACTGCCGCATCGTGCCGAACTCCGTCCGCTCCAGCAGGCGCAGGGCCGCCCAGCGCAGGGGCTTCGGCTTGCGCTTCAGGATTTCCTCGGCCCCGATGGTGAAGATGTCCTGCACCCAGTACACCAGCGGCACGCCGTCCCGCTTCAGGCGCTTCAGCAGGCGTGCCTGCGTCGCCGGCGGCGTGTTGCCCGACAGGACGACGTCCGGGCGGAAGGCGGCGATGCGTTCGGCCAGATGGCCGCCATAGGCGTGATCGTGCAGCCAGCGCCGGTGCAGGACGTATTTGTCCAGCCGCCGGCCGATGCCGACTCCTTCGACCGCGAAGCCGGGGGGATCGTCGGCGCTCCGCATCAAACGGCCGCGCGGGGCCTCCGATTCCGAGGCGTAGAGGTGCAGGACCTGGTTCCCCTCGGCTGCGAGCCAGCGGCTCAGCTGAAGCGGGAAGATGTGACCGGCATAGTCATGCACCAGGATGCGCCGTCCGCCGTGGCGGACGGGCGGCATCGCAGACCGCGTCGCGGGTGCCGGAATGTCCAGGAGAAGGGTCACCGGTTTCCTGCGCCCCGGTTGATGTGTCCGATGCCGCCCGAAATGCTGGCGCTCAGGTCGGGCTGGTCGGAGCCGGAGTGAAGGGGGGGACGACCGGCTGATTGTTGTTCTGATTGTTGTTATTGTTATTGTTATTATTGTTGTTGTTTTGGTTGTTTTGGTTGTTCGCTTGATCGGCCGGCGGCCGGTTGACGGTGTTCGTCCGGTCCAGGATATCCGATACCTCTTTGCTGTTGGTCGGGTTACTCTGCGCGAGGCTGCCGTTCTGCGAGGCCTGGACCAGTTCGCGCGTCACCGTCTGCACCACCGTCGGCGCCGCGGCGACGACCGTCTGGCTGCTCGCCGCCTTGTAGGAGTTGTCCATTACGCTGATCGCCGCCTGGGGCGACGACTGGTAGACGGCGGGGGTGCTGGCGATCTGGACCGTGGCAACGGCGATCGATGCCACCGCCTGCGGGTTCAGGCGCTGCACCTCCGGATTGACGATGATGCGGGCCGCCGTGGTCGCCACCTGCAGCGTCTGCTGCGGCGCGCCCTGGGTGACCGGCTGCTCCTTCACCGCCTGGACCGCCACGGTGGCGACCTGAACGGCGGCGGCCGGGGCGGCCGCTAGAACCTTTTCCGCGGCGCTGACCGCCTGGTTGGCGATCGTGGCGACCAGGGTCGGGTTGTTGGTCGTGCTGGCCGCCTGGACCGCGGAGGACGCCAGATTGGCCGTGGCCTCCGGAGCGAGCCGCTGCACGTCCGGCTGGACGAAGATGCGGGCGGCGATGGTCACCACGGTCGTCACCTGCTGGGGCGATCCCTTGGAGACCGCGTCGGTGCGCACGCTTTCCACCGCGACCGTAGCGATCGCCACCGCGGCCTGGGGATTGGTCTTCAGGATGCGCTCGGCCGCGGCGACCACGCCGGTCGCCAGTTCCGCCGTCCGTTGCGAATTGCCGCCGCTCAGGGTGGCGATGGCCTGGCTCACCGCGGCAGGGTTGCCGGACTGGATGGCCGCCTGCAGCGCCGGGGGCAGGTTGACCGCGCCCGCGGCGGCGGCCCCATTGGCCCCGCCGTTGGCCGCGCCATTCTGGGCCATCGCCGGCATGGCCGGCAGGACACCGACCAAGGCGACCATCGCGAGCGTCAGAACACTGCCCCTGCTCAACATCCGTCCCTCCACAATTCGCATTCGCCGCGCACTGGTGGCCCCGGCATGCTTCCCAGCGATGATCCTGCCCCGTTACTAGCATAATCCGGCGGCAGCGCGAACCTGGATTGATTACCACCGTCGCCGGAGCTTCCCCCGGTTGTGGATCAGATGCGCCGCTGCATCACCCGGACGATGTCGCCGGGCAGGATCGGCGTCCGTTCGTTGGCCCGGTATTCATGCTGCTCGCCGTTGACGGTGCGGACCAGGACGACGTCGCCTTCCCAGGCGCGGTAGTCGTACCCGCCGGCGCGCGCCACGGCGCTCAGCACCGTCAGGCCGTTGGTGTAGGGGAACTCTCCGGGCTGGCGGACCTCCCCCAGCACATAGAAGGGGCGGAAGGTCTGCGCCTCGACCGCTGCCTTGGGATCCTGCAGATAGGCGTCCTTCTTCAGGTGGTCCTCGATGCGCTTGGACAACTCCTTCGCCGTGATTCCGCTGGCGGCGACATTGCCGATCAGCGGCAGCGACAGGTTGCCGACCGGGTCGATCGTGAAGTCACCGGACAGCCCCGTCTCGCCGAACACGATCAGCCGGACACGGTTGCCCGGCTCGAGCAGATAGCCTTCCGCCGGGTTGCCGGGCTTCATGGGCGCCTGTTCCGACGGCAGGCCCGGCGTCACCGCGCAGCCGCCGAGAAGGACGCCGGCTAGGGCACCGGCCATGACGAGACCGCGCAGAGGTTTCGCGTTGAGGAACGGCAGCATGGACGACGAACTCTCCACTATGAGAAAACCATGGGGGGAGGCGCACCACCGGAACGGCGCGTCGGGGATCGGCATGGCGCCCTTATACCTCAATATCGTCATTGAAACGAGTGGTTGATCCCTTATCGCGTGCAGGTGACATGAAGCTTTTTGCAACCATGCGGTCCTGGTTTCCGGCCCGCCCGCCGGGGAGAGGCGACGGCCGCATGCCGGCGCCCAGCGTCCCGGACGGCGTCTGCGCCTATGCGATCGGCGACATCCACGGCGAGCGCAAGCTGCTCGACAGCATGCTCGCCGCCATCGCCGGGGATGCCGAGCGGCGGCGGGGCGACGGGTTGGGCGTCGTCGCCGTCTTCCTGGGCGACTACATCGACCGCGGCATGGACAGCTGCGGCGTGCTCGACCGGTTGTGCCGCGAGCCGCTTCCCGGCGTGGAGTGCCACTTCCTCCTGGGAAACCATGAGGCGGCGATGCTCGACTTCATCGAGGATCCCGTCCGTGCCTCGGAATGGCTGAACTACGGTGGGGCCGAGGCGCTGGGCAGCTACGGCATCCGCGCCTCGGTCGGGACCAGCGACCCCTCCCGCTGCAAGGCGCTGCGCGATTCGCTGCTGGAGCGCCTCCCCGACGAGCATCTGGCTTTTCTGAAGGCGTTGAAGCCGATGGTGGTGCTGGGCGACTACGCCTTCGTCCATGCCGGCGTCCGGCCGGGCAGGCCCCTCGCCCGCCAGCGGACGGACGACCTGCTGACCATCCGCGAGCCCTTCCTGTCCTGGCTGCGCCCGCACGAGAAAATGATCGTGCATGGGCATACCGTGACCCAGTCGCCGGAGGTGACGGCAACCCGGATCGGGATCGACACCGGCGCCTATGCCACCGGGGTGCTGACCGCCCTGGTGTTGTGCGGCGCCGGACGCAGCTTCATTCAGGTGGGCGCCTGATCCGGCCGGGCGCCGGGCTCCGATGCGGGTCTTTCCCGATCGCCCGCGCCCCCCGCCCGTGTTCCTCCAACCCAAGCCCCTCCGGCACCCGCCCTCCGTGGTCCTTCCCGAGCGGGCGGTGCCCGTGGAGGGCGGGTGCCGAGGGGAAGTGATGAACTGTGGATGTGCCCATGCGCTCCAATACACGCTAGTGGATAGTGCAAGGGCTCTGATATATACCTCGAAAGAATTTAGCCAAAGGTATGGGGGCATTGGCGCTATGGCTGTGGTCTTTGCTGCTTTTTCCACTGTTTCGGCCTCGTCCATGCATCCGGCCTTGCGGTCGGAGCGGCGGTGGAGCAGCGGGCTTCTGGGCTGCGCCGCCCTTGCGCTGGGGATTGCCGCCTGCACACCGTCCTGGGCCCAGGTCTCCGGCCAGACCGCTCCCGGGCAGGACCCGCGCAAGGCGCACTCCGGCGCCAAAGTGACCACGGAAACCAACACCGGCACGGAAGACGAACGCCGCAAGGACGATTCCGAGCGGATGCATGATGCCTACGACCCCAAGGGCATCGAACTCGGAAGCTTCCTGCTGCTGCCGAAGGTCGAGCTGGACAGCGCCTACAACAGCAACGTCTTCGCCCAGAACTCCGGCGCCAAGTCCGACTTCCTGACCACCCTCCGTCCCGAGTTCAAGCTGCGCTCGCGCTTCGACGAGCACATGCTGAATTTCTCGGGCATGGTCGAGAAGGTCAAGTACCGCCGGTTCGACGGCGACGACCAGTTGAACGCCCAGGCGGACATCGATGCGCGTTACGACATCGGCGCCGCCACGGAAGCCAACGCCTTCCTCCAGGGCTATGCCCGGCACGAGGACCGCGGCAGCCCCGACGAGGCGGGCGGAACCAAGCCGACGCCGACGAAAGGCCTGACGCTGCGGTCGAACGTGAAGCACCGCTTCGGCAAATACGCCGTGGTGGGCGGCATCGACGCCGACCGCCGCGTTTTCGAGAATGTGCCGGGGGCGAGCAACTCGGTCATCCGCAACGAGGACCGCGACCGCTGGGAAGTCGCCGGGCGCCTGCGCGGAAGCTACGAGATGTTCCCGGGCTATGCCGCCGTCAGCGAGGTTTCGGCGAACACCCGCCGGTACGACTCCAAGTCCGACCGCAACGGTCTGGACCGCGACAGCTACGGCTACCGCGCGGAGGCCGGTATCGGTGTCGACATCAGCCAGCTGCTGCGCGGCGACTTCCTGGTCGGCTACTTTCAGCAGAACTACAAGGACTCCCGCCTGAAGGACCCGGCGGGCCTGTCGGTGCGGGCGACCTTCAACTGGACGCCCGACAAGCTCACCATCGTCGTGCCGTCGCTGGAGCGGTCGGTTTCGGAGACCATCACCCAGGGCGCATCGTCCCTGGTGCGCACCACGGGGTCGGTGATCGTTCGCCACGAAGCGCAGCGCAACCTGATCCTGACCGGCATCGCCTCCGTCTCGCGGGACGAGATGGAAGGCGTGAAGGGCCAGGACGCCTGGGTCTATGAAGGCCGCATGCGCGCCACCTATGCTTTTACCCCAGAATTGTTCGTGGCGGGTGAGGCAGCTTACAGGCGCAAGGATTCCGAGTTGGAGACGTCCTCCTACCGGCAGACGCTGTTCTTCATCCGGCTCGGGGCGCAGCTTTGACGGGAATCTGGTCTGGAGTTCTGTGGTGAGTCTTTTGAACCTCGTTAGGCCGTCGGAGCGCGAAGCCGCGACCGTCCCGGATGCCGATTTCCAGGAGGCGTTTCGAAAGAGCGTCCGATGGGCCTGGCGGGTCCTGTGGCGCGGCAAGTTCCTGATCCTCGCCGTCCTGATGGCGGCGCTGGTTCCAAGCGTGCTGTACCTTCAGCAGATCCCGCCCCGCTACACCGCCGAAGCGCGGATCATGATCGAGGCTGCCCAGGTCCGCAACGCCCTGTCCGAGAACATGTTCATGCCGGAGTGGATCGGCGACGTCACCGTGCAGACGGAAGCCGACCTGATCTCGTCGAGGATGCTGGCGCGGCGCGTCATCGACAAGCTGGGGCTGGCGAACGATCCGGAGTTCAACTCCAAACTTCGCACGCCCCGGCCCCTCGACACGTTCATGGCCGCGCTCAATCCGCTCTCCTGGCTGGTCAGCACCCTGCCGACGAACGAGGTGGAGCCGTCGACGCTCAGCGAATCCGCCCGCGCCGACATCGAGCAGGCCGCCCTGGTCCAGACCTTCCTGGGTGGGCTTCAGGTCGCGCCGCAGCGGCGTACCCTGATCATCTCCGTCCGCTACACCTCGGAGAACCGCGAGAAGGCGGCACTGATCACCAACACCATCGCCCAGCTCTATGTCCTGGACCGTCTCGAAGCCGGGTTCGAGGATACCCGGCGCGTGGCGACCTGGCTCGGGGAGCGGCTGGAGGCCCTGCGGCGCGACGTGGTCAGCGCGGAAGGGGCGGTGGAGGAATACCGCGCCCAGAACGGTCTGCGCCGCAAGGGCGAGCAGCAGGCAACCGTCACCGACCAGCGGCTTTCCGAACTCAATTCGCGCCTCATGATCGCGCGGGCCGATCTGGCCCAGAAACGGGCGCGGTTGGAGCAGGCGCGGCAGCTCATGCGGTCCCGCGGCAGCGTGGAGGCCTTTTCCGACGTTCTGCAGTCGCCGCTGATCCAGCGCCTGCGCGAGCAGGAAGCGACGACGCAGCGCGAAATGTCCGACGCCCTCAAGGTCTATGCGGACCGGCACCCACGCATTCTCGGGCTGCGGGCCGAACTGAACGAGATCCGCAGCAAGATCGGCCACGAGGTCGACAAGATCGCGACCTCGCTGACCGCGGATGCCGAAGCCGCCGCCGCCGGCGTGCGTGCGCTCGAAAGCGACCTGAACGGGCTGCAGCGTCAGTCCGACGTGGCGGGCGAGGCGGAGGTCCGCCTGCGCGAACTCGAACGCCAGGCGGATGCGAGCCGCAGCCTCTACGAATCCTTCCTCGCCCGCTTCAAGCGCGAGGACCAGCAGGAGCGGATGCAGAGGGCCAACGCGCGCATCGTCTCGCAGGCCGACATTCCGACCTCTCCGAGCTATCCGCGTAAACTGTCCCTGCTGATGGCTGTCAGCATGCTGGCCCTGATGGGCGGCGCGATGCTGGTGTTCCTGCTCGACCGTCTGGACAATGCCCTGCGTTCGGCCGACGAAACCGAGGATCTGACCAGCCTGCCCACCCTGGCCATGATCCCCTACCGGCGCGGCCGCGACCTGTCGCCGATGAAGGAGATCCTGGAACGGCCGCGCTCCGTCCTCGCGGATGCCGTCCGCAGCCTTCGCACCAGCCTGGAGATCGCCGACGGCGAACACTCCCCCGTCATCATGATCACGTCCTCGATTCCGAAGGAGGGGAAAACCTTCCTGTCCTTCTGCCTGGGGCTGATCTATTCGAAGATGGAGGGCCGGGTGCTGCTGATCGACGCCGACGTCTACCGGCCGCGCCTGCATACGCTGACCGGCACCGACGGCGAGCGGGGTCTGGCGCAGGTGTTGAGGGGAGAGGCGAAGGT
Source organism: Azospirillum oryzae (assembly GCF_008364795.1). Lineage (GTDB taxonomy): Bacteria > Pseudomonadota > Alphaproteobacteria > Azospirillales > Azospirillaceae > Azospirillum > Azospirillum oryzae. The sequence continues at coordinate 76,214 of NZ_VTTM01000008.1, forward strand.
CGAGGATCTGATCCAGCACGGCATCGCCGGCACGCTCGATTTCCTGCCCGCCGGCCGCTCGCCCGACCTGCCCGAGCTGATCAAGGGGGCGGCGATCGAAGAGCTGCTCAAGGGCCTGCTCACCCGCTACGACCGCATCATCATCGACTCGCCCCCCGTTCTGGCGGTCGCCGACACGCGCGTGCTGGCCCGTCTGGCGGACCGGGTCATCTATCTGGTGCGCTGGAACTTCACGCCGCGGGATGCCGTGCGCAACGGCATAAAGCTGCTGAACGGCACCGGGGCGCCGGTCCACGGCGTGGTGCTGTCCCAGGTCGATCAGCGCAAGCACGCCCGCTACGGCTATGGCGACTATGGACAGTATTATGGACGTTACCGCGACTACTACGCCGAGTGAACGGTCGGGTGGGGCCTCCACCCGACCGCGCGCTTCCACACAGCCGTCGTCTCCGGTCTCCGCCATACTGGGGCTGGTGGTGGGCGGCCTGCTGCTGTGGATGGGGACGCCGCAACTGGTCGCCGCCTTGGTCGCCCTCGATGCCGACGCCGCTCTGCAGGGGGTGCGCAGCGGCTCTCCGGGCTCTCCCGATCAGCTCGCCATGGCGGGCGAGGCCCTGACCGCCGCCAATCGCTGGGAGAAAAGCGGCGAGCGCGAGGCGGCCCGTGCCGTGTTGCTGACGTTCCAGGCGCAGGGCGCGCCGCCCGGCCCGGATCGGGACCGCCTTTCTGCCGAAGCCCTGGCCGCCGCGTCTGCGGCCGTGCGGCTCGCGCCGGGACAGCCTCATGCCTGGGCGCATCTGGCCACCCTGCTGGAGCGTGGCGGCGACCGGAAGCGGGCGGTCGAGGCGCTGCGCCTGTCGATCCTGTCCGGCGCGGTGGAGCCGGCCCTGATGATGTGGCGGATCGAAACGGCCCTGCGCCTGCGCGGCGACATGGACGCCGAAGCCCTGTCGCTTCTGCGCCGGCAGATCCGGCTGGCCTGGATCATCATGCCCGACGAGATCGCGGCGCTGAGCAAGCGCCCGGACGCCCATGATCTGGTGACCGAATCCCTCTCTCTGCTGAACGAGGAAGAGATGGCACATTACGTGAGGCTGCACGGCAAGCGGTAGCCCGCGCCGCCGCACCGGCCTCGGACCGGCCCAGCCTCAGATCGGCCCAGCCTCGGACCGGCCGCCTCAGACCGGCATGGGCAGCGGGTCGGCCGCCAGCGGATCGGCGGCGTGGAAGAAGAAGAAATTGTTCACATAGTCCGGCGTGCCCGGCGGCGCGGTTTGAAGAGATCGCGCGTCGACGTCCCAGGGAAGCGGGCACAACCGGCCGTCCTGCTGGCGGAAACGGCGATAACCGGCCGGCTCCAGTAGGGCGCGCACCCGGTCATGGGCGCCGGAGCGGTGCCTCTCCTCGACCTCGATCATCAGGCGCGGGCGGTCGCGGCGGATCAGCCCCATGGCGCCGGCCAGCACCTCGGCCTCGTGGCCCTCGACATCGATCTTCATCAGGCCGACCGGGTCCAGCCCCTCCTCGTCCAGGCGGACGGTCCGGACCATCAACTGGACGTAATCGGGCCTGCCCCCCAGGGCGGAGACCGGGTTTTCGTCCGCGATGCTGCCAATGCCGGAATTGCCTTGCTGGAAGACGAGGCGGGCGGTTCCCGGCCGGTCCGACAAGGCGGCGGCGCGCAGCGTGACGTTGCGCCGGTTCAGGCGGGCGATGGCCGCGTGGCATCCGGGGTTCGGTTCATAGACGACGACCCGCAGGGCATGCAGGGACAGCCAATAGGAATACTCCCCGGCATTGCCGCCGACGTCGACGGCGATCCGGCCGGGATCGCACAGCGGCCCCAAGGTGAAGAACTCCCGTTCGAAATGGCGATCCCGCCGCCAGATGCGGTTCTTCAGCCACCAGACCGGGAAGCGGCGCTCCAGATGACGGGCCAGCCGCCGCTTGACCAGGCCGATCACGTTCCGGCTTCCGTCCGCAGCGGCCGGCGCCCCATCAACCCCATGGCCAGGATGACGGCGATGAGGATCAGGAGATTCATCACCGCCTGGATCGTCACCTGCGGTCCGATATCGGCAATGTCGGAATTGCAGAATGTGAAATAGAGCGTTGAGAAGCCGAAGGCGAGAAAGTAATTATTCCTTCCACCTCCATAGATCAGGCGCAGGCCGCTCAGATACAGGAAAAGAACGATCAAATTGATGGGAATGAAAAGAAACCCGCCGAAATAGGCATAGGTTTCCGCAAACACTCCGTAATTCATGTTGGTGAAGGAGTGCAGGATGCTGGTTTCCAGGATCTCGCCGCCACGGGCCGGGCGTTCGATACCGAAAAGCTGGAGCAGGACGTTGGGAATGGCGTATAGGAACTGGCCGAGGAAGGTCTCGCCGCCGAAATTTCCCATGTCCTGGACATAGGCGATCACCTCGTCCAGCGGGCTGGGGCTGAAGCGGTCGAGGAAGCCAAGGGGTTCGCCATAGTAAAGGCGGGTGTCCCAGCTGTAGTAGATATTGTTCAGCTGCTCTTCCTGCAGGCTGCGGCCGGACGAGCTGAACAGGTCTGATGCGATGCTGAAGGTTTCCTGAAGGAAGCCGCCGATCCCCAGCCCGCGCTCGATGCCGCGTTGCAGGTCGATCAGGGGAAAGATCACGAACTGCATCGCGACGGCCAAGGCGGCCACCGGCAGGACATGCTTCAGCCGGATCACCCCACCATAGGCCAGAAAGGTCGTGACGAAGGCGATGCCGCCGCTCAGCATGATCAGCCGGACATTCTCCCAGAAGCCTTGCAGGACCGTGAAGCCCAGCATCGTCACCACCCAGGGGTCGACGAAGCTCCGCCCCCCCGACAGGATGGCGCGCCGCGCCGTCATGGCGGCGACGGCCAGCGGAAGCAGGTTCGCCAAGTAGAGCAGCAGGACGAGACCGCGCCCCTCCTCGTAATCCGCGGCGCCGGCGCGGCTCAGTCCGGCCAGATGCCGGGCGACGATGGAAAACAGGGTGAGCATGACGGCGACGCTGGCCAGCCAGGACAGGAAGCGCGGATCCTGGGGCAGGGTGATCAGGCCCGACGACCGGCCGAACAGGGCCCGGATGGCAAGTCCCGCCGCCATGAAGACCAACACCCCCATGAACAGGACGAAGGCCGTCTCGACCGGGGCCTGGAGATGGCTGTCCGCCGACTGTCCCATAAGAATCTTCAGCCATTGGGCGATGAAGAACAGTTTGCCGTAGGAGGCGACGAACAGCAGCGACCCCATGCTGCCGATCCCGCCGTTCATCCGGATCACCACCGGCGTCAGCAGGAAGATTGTCAGCGACAGGAAGGCGAAGACCGGCGAGGTGCCGAGAGCGAGCTGGAGCAGGCAGGTCAGAACAGACACCGCCCTCCATGCCTCAAGCAACATTCTATGGTTGTCCACCCGTCCCGCCACCATCGCCCCCGAAAAGCGTACCCCGAAAAATCGCGGCAGTTTCAACTCGATTCCGGCACGATGCAAGGATCATGCTCAAGTTGAGGAAACCTCGGCCTCCTCCATCGCAAAATCACACAAGCCAAGCTTCGGGTGCCACGCTTCCGATACCGAAATTCGGGGGCGGCGAACGCCCTGCGGTAACGGGCCGCAGTGATGGATTGACGGGACAAACGGACGGTTGCAGCATTCCTGCCCTTTTTCCCTCCGTGTCTGGATGACGATTTTGGTCACCGAAGCGCGCAAGACGAATGCCATCCGTGGCGACGCCTTCATGGAACGGCATTTCTCGGGCCTGGTGCTGGACATCGGCTGCGGCGACGACCCGGTGGTCCCCCATGCCCGGCGCTTCGACCGGCAGGATGGCGACGCGAACCGCATCCTGGACCATCTCGCGCCGGCGCAGTTCGACTGCGTTCACAGTTCGCATTGCCTGGAACACATGTCCGACGTGCCTGCGGCTCTGGCTCAATGGTGGGCCCTGGTCAAGCCGGGCGGGGTGCTGGTCCTGGTCGTCCCCCATGAGGATCTGTACGAGCAGGGCGTCTGGCCCTCCCTGTTCAACAGTGATCACAAGGCCAGCTTCCGCCTGGACAGCCCGGCCAGCTGGTCCCCCGTCTCCCATGAGCTGCGGGCGCTGCTGTCCGCCCTGCCGGATGCGGCGATCGAGGAGATCGCCGTGCAGGACCATGGCTATGACCATGGCTTGCGCCGTCCGATCGGCGCCTGGGGGCGCGGTCTCTATGCCCTGGGCTCCTGGCGCTCCGCCGTCATGCGGCGGCTGTTCGGTGGAGGTGCTGCTGTGGGATGGGCGGACCGCCTGCTGACCCGGCTGGAGCAGGGGCTCGGCCGGCCGGTGGCCCAGACCGACGGTGCCGCCCTGGCGCAGATTCAGGCGGTCGTCCGCAAGACGGCCGCGTCAGGCCCGCCGGCGGCGTAGATCGGATCGCCGAACATAAAGCTAGAGCGGCGACAGCGCCCCACGCCACAATCGGGGCCACAATCGGCGCGGCAGCAGGAGCGGGATGGCCGGCGGCCCGGCCAGCAGGGTCCAGATCCCGCCGGTGACGACAAGCTGGGCCAGGGTTCGCGGCGCCATCAGGGCGAACAGTCCGGCCGCGGCCCCACCCGCCAGGACGGTCCCGCCGACCCCCGCCAGGATGGCCGGAAGCAGATGCGCGCGGTGCAGATCGAAGATCCGGCATGTCCGCCGCAGAGCCAGACCGCCGACCGCGGCCAGTTCCGCGACGCCGACCGCGATGCCGGCCCCCAGGGCGCCGCTCCAGGGGATCAGGGTCAGGCACAAGACGATGCTGAGGACGGCCTGGAGAAGGGATGCCAGGACAAGGGCGTCCGCATGATCCGTCAGCCGCAGCAGCGCGCTGCTCAGCAGGCCCGGCACGGCGAGCAGGCAGGTCGCCAGGAAGACCGAGGCCAGCAGCGGATCGAAGGCGATGGCGCCGTGGGTCCAGACGCGGAAGACCGGCTCCCCGGCGACCAGCAGCAGCCCGGCCAGCATCCCCGCCGCCCCGCCGGCGACCCGCCCGGTCAGGCTGAAGAGACGCTTCAGCACCGCCTCCTCGCCGCGATGGTGCTGGCGCGTCATCTCCATGGCCGAGGACAGCACGACCTGCGAGACGATCTGTCGCAGGGCGCCGGCATAGGTCCGCATCGTCGTGAACAGGACCACGGCCAGCCCGTCCGGCATCAGCCGCTGCAGGATCAGGACCGGCAGATGCTGCAGCAGAGGGGTGGTGGCGATGGTGACGGAATGCAGGCCGGAGCGGAACAGGATCCGCCCCGCCTCCTCGCGCCCCGGCCAGCGGGGGCGGAAGCCGACGGCCGGATGGCTCCGCCGGATCACCACCAGGGGAAGCACCCATCCCACCAGGATCGCCACGGCCAGGAACGCGATGGCGGCGGCCAGCAGCCCGCCGCCGGCCGCCACGACCGCGATCTGTGCGGCCAGCCCCAGAAGCTGCTGGGCGCCGCCCAGCCAGACGGCGAGCGGAAAGCGGCCGAACGCCGACAGAACGCTGCCCAGGATCGGCCTTGGCACCAGCAGAAGGGTCGCCATGGCGAGAACCAGCGTCGCCGTGCCGGCATCCGGCGCGGTCAGGCCGAGCATGGCGTCCAGCCCGGCCAGCCAGCCCAGGGCTACGAGCCCGCCCCCCGGAACCAGCACACCGGCATAGAGGCCTAGCCCGACCGACAGCATCCGGCCGACCCCGCTGGTGTCGTCGCGGCCCGCCTCGACCATCATGCGGGCACCCAGATGGGCGTTGATCCCCAGCTCCAGCAGCACCAGCAGCCCGGTCAGGGCGTTGATCGCGAGCCAGTCGGCATAGCGTTCGCTTCCCCAATGGGCCAGGAAGACGGGAACCGCCAGGATCTGCAGGACGCTCCAGGCCACCATGGTGATGCCCAGCGCTCCGGTTCCGGAGATCAGGCGGCCGCGCAGGCCGGCCAGGGCGCCTGCGGGCTGGGGTGGCGGAGGTGGCTGGCTCATGCGCGCCCGATGACCTTGGACAGGAACGCCGGCGGGTGCGCCACCCGCGCGGAAGCGATCTTGTGGGGCGGCGATCTTATGGGACGGGACGGCGGCGGCCAAAGCGCTTTGTGGCCCGGCGCCCTTGGGCGGGAGTTTCGCTGGGGATTTTCGCCGTGGAGTTTCGTTTGACAGGGCGCCCCATGCTTCCGATGATCCCGCCGCGCCGCGATCATGGAGACGACCTGCCGTGCGACGGATGGGCATAGCCCTCATCGGCCATCTGTTCGGACGATGCCGTGCCGATCCCGCTTCCAACTCCGCCTCCAATTCCGCTGGCGCCCGGCGACCGCATGCCGTCGTCGTCGCCTTCGAAAAGGAACTGGGGTCGGGAATGGCCGTGACGCCCCTCTTCTCCGCCCTGCGGCGCGCCCGGCCCGACATGACCGTCACCCTGGCCGGCTCGGCCCTCATGGCGGAGATCGCGGCCGGGAATCCGCATATCGACCGCATCCATATCCTGCCGCCCCCGTACCGGACCCCGCTCCGCGCCGCCCTTGCGGCGCGCCGTGCCGTCCCGGCGGATGGAGAGGGCTATGACTGGCTGATCACGACGGCGGCGGCGCGGCGCTACGCCCTGGGGCTGGTGGCGGCGGCGATCCCGGCGCGCCGGCGGTCGGGATTGGGAACGGCGGAGGCTCTGGCACTCTATGACGCACCGCTCGCCTATGACTGGTCCGTCAGCACCCAGGCGAACAACCTGCGTGCCCTGCGACCGCTCGGCGTCGCCCTGCCGGAAGAGCCCGGGCAGGGGCCGGAGCCGGAACTCCATTTCGCCCCGGACCTGCCCGGAACGGTGGACGGCCTGCTGCGGGCGGAGGGCATAGACCCGTCCCGCCCCATTGCCGTCCTCGCTCCGCAGACCAGCGGCGGCCAGCCGACGGACTGGTTTCCCGACCGCTTCGCGGAACTGGCCGACCTGCTGGCCGAACGCAGGCAACTGCAGCCCGTCTTCGTGGGAACGGCGGCGGGGGCGGAGCTGATCGACGGCATCCGCGGCCGGATGCGCGGCCCGGCCGCCTCGCTCGCGGGCCGGACCGGCATCGCCGCGCTGGGCGCGCTGTTCGCGGGGGCCGATCTGGCGGTCTGCCTGGACAGCGGCGCCATGCATGTCGCCCGTGCCACGCGGGTGCCGCTGGTGGTCGTCGCCTCGGGCTGGCAGGCCCCCCACCACTGGCTGCCGCTCGGGGTGCCGACCTGCCGGATCGTCTCGGCGGCCGGGGACTGGTGCGGCGGCTGCTCCGGGGGAGATTGCCCGGACCGCAACTGCATGAAGCGGGTCGCGCCGGACGACGTGCTGGCCGCGGCCGACGGCCTGCTGCTGACTTTTCCTCCCGCAGCCGCCGCAAGGGCGGTGCGGGTCGCGGCCTGCACCGGAACGCCCACCCCATGAAAGCCGTCGTCTCCACCATCGGACGCTTCCACAGCGTCAACCAGGCTCTGCAGCTCCAGGCGCGGGGCGCCCTGGCGGCGCTGTTCACCGGCTATCCCCGCTTCAAGCTGCGGGACAGCGGCATCGACCCCGACCGGCTGCGGAACTGGCCCTGGCTTCAGGCCCCCTACATGGCGCTGATCCGCTATCCCTGGTTCCAGAGCCATCTGGCCGGCGAATGGGCCTGGCGGGCGCAGTCGATGCACGACCGGCACGTCGCGGCCAACCTGCCGGAGTGCGACGTGGCGATCGTCCTGTCCGGCATGGGGCTGCGCACCGGCCGTGCCATCCAGAAGCGGGGCGGCCGCTATGTCTGCGACCGCGGGTCCAGCCACATCGGGTTTCAGGACGATCTGCAACGCGAGGAATACGGGCTGCACGGCTTCGTCTGGAAAGGCATCGACCCGCGGGTGAAGGCCAAGGAGCTTGCCGAGTACGAACGCGCCGACGCCATCGCCGTTCCGTCCAGCTTCGTGCGCGACAGCTTCATCGCCCGCGGTGTGCCGGCGGACCGGCTGCGCCTGCTCCCCTATGGCGGCGACCTGTCGCGTTTCCGGCCGCTTGGTCCCAAGGATGGCGGCTTCCGCATCCTGTTCGTCGGCCAGCCCGGCATCCGCAAGGGGCTGCCCTATCTGCTGCGGGCCGTGCGCCGCGCCGGGATCGCCGGGGCCGAACTGGTGCTGGCAGGGCTGGAGCAGCCGGAAACCGCGGTGCTGCTGGCCCGGGAAAGCGGGGTGGCCGCGACCATGGCGGGCGTGCTGCGGGGCGACGATCTGGTGCGGGAGATGGCCCGCGCCTCCGTGCTGGTGCTGCCGTCGGTCGAGGACGGGTTCGGCATGGTGATGGCCGAAGCAATGGCCTGCGGCACCCCGGTGATCGCCACCACCAACACCGGCGCCGCCGATCTGTTCACCGACGGGGTGGAGGGGTTCATCGTGCCGATCCGCGATCCGGACGCCCTTGCCGACCGGCTGGTGCGGATGGCCGGTGATCCGGCGCTGACGGCGGCGATGGGGAATGCGGCGCGGGAGCGGGTGCGGTCCTTCGGCGGCTGGGACGATTACGGACGCCGGCTTCACGCGGTGCTGGAAGACCTGATTCGTCCCGGGCCACCCCATCCGGTCATTCCGGGGCCGGTCATTCCAGGCCCAGCTCCCGCCGGCGCGATGCCATGACCTCCGCCGCCCGGCGGGTCAGTCCGGCACCCAGTTCGGGATCGGTGTGGCGGAAGACGGCGGCGATCCGCTCGTCGTTGGCATAGCCCGACATCCAAGCCCGGCGGCAGCCGGCCAGGGCCACCCGCTCGCGCGCCGTCTCGTCCTTCAAATAGAAGCGGATCTTGTCGGCCGCCTCCTCCACGGACCCGAAGAACTCGGCCTCCCGCCCTTCCTCGAAGGCGGCGCGGTGCCCGTCGCTGCGCACGGCGAGCAGGAAGGAGCCGCTGGCGGTGATCTCCATCGACTTGTGGGCGCAGGGATCGTGATGGCTCCGGGTCAGGAAGGCCAGATTGACGCGGGCGTCCCAGATGGCCCGACGATAGGCGTCGCCATACATGGCGGGAACCAGCGTGACCCCCGGCCGCCGGATCCGCGGGTGCCGCCCCCACCGCTCGCCGCCGACGCGCAGCGCGATGCCCCGGTCCGCCAATCCGGCCAGGAAGGCGGGACGCTCCTCATAGGGAGAGCCGACATAGGACACGTCGACGGAGCGCGCCGGCGGCCATGGGGTGGCCGGATGGTTGACGACGGGGTCGAAAGGCACCGGGAACAGCGCCACCGCTCCCGCGCCGGCGGCGCGGTAATCGGCGACGCTGCTGTCCCGCGGCACCACATTCACGTCGAAGCATGGGATGGTTCGGCGGAAGAGATGCCAGCCCGGCTCGTTCATGACGTGGAAGGGGTTGTCCAGGGTGAAGCTGTAAAGCCGTCGCCCGGCCTGCCTCAGGCGGTCGAGCGCCCAGGGCTGCATCCACAGCGGCTTGTCGAACCAGACGCGGGTCGCCGCCGGCGTCTCCAGGCAGGCGCGCACCACGTCGCGGTTCAGCCGGCCGATGGCGGGGCCGGCCATCAGCCGGTCGCGCAGCCGGCGCAGCAGCGGTCCGCCCGCCCGCATGTACGGCCCGACGTCGAACGCCCGCACCCGCACGCCCAGCCGCCGGAACGCCTGAAGGCGATGGAAGCAGGTTCCGCTCTCGCAGAGGTCGCCGACATAGACGATCTCCATCTGCTTTTCTCCTGGTCAAACGCTCCGGCTCCGGAGCGTGTCGGATACCGCACTCCGGGGAGCGCCGCCGGGTTGGATCGTCCCCTGGTCGAGCCGGAGCAGAAGATCGGCGTGGCCGCCGGGAACGGGGCGATGGGAGATCAAGAGGATGGTCATCCGCCGCCGCAGCGCCTGCAACGTCGCCAGCACGTGGGTCTCTCCCGCCCCGTCCAGGGCGCTGGTCGGCTCGTCCAGGACCAGCATGTCGGGCCGGCGCAGCAGGGCGCGCGCCAGGGCGAGTCGCTGGCGCTCGCCGCCGGACAGGGCGGCCCCACGCTCCCCCACCACGGTCTCCAGACCGGCGGGAAGGCGGCGGACGAAATCCGCGGCGCCGGCGTCGGCCAGGGCGGCCCACAGATCCGCCTCCGTCATGTCGTCGCCGGCCAGCATCAGGTTGGCACGGATGGTGTCGTGGAACAGCACGGGGTCCTGCGGCACCATGGCGACCCGCCGCCGCCAGGCGCGCCGGACCGCGCCCCGCAAAGGCCGCCCTCCCACCCGGATCTCCCCCTGGTCCGGCTCGACCAGGCCCAGCAGCAGATCGCCCAGGGTGGACTTCCCGGATCCGGACGGGCCAACCAGAACGGTCAGGCTGCGATGCGGGATATGGGCGCTGACGTCCAGCAGGGCGGGCGGCCGGTCGGGCGCATGGCGCAGGGTGACATGCGCGATGGCGATGTCGCCCGCCGGCGGCTCCACCCCTTCATCGACCGGCGGTTCGGCGGCGTTGCGGGCGCGGGACAGCAAGGCCCGGGCGCGGGCATGGGCCGGCAGGGCATGGACCACGCTGCGCCAGCCGTCGGCCAGCCGGCCGGTGACCATCAGGACCCTGGCCATGGCCGCCATGACCGCCAGCGTTTCCGGCAGCGCCATTCCGAAGCCGCGGACCAGCAGCAGCACGATGCCCGCCGCCGCCGAGGCGGCGACCACGCGCCGCGCCACGGCGACGGCCGCCATCATCCGGCGCCAGTGCAGTTCGCGGTCGTTCACCATTTCCAGACGGGCGTCGAACATCCGCTCGCGCGTGGCGGTGAGGTCGAAGGCCTTGATGAGCCGGAAGGACGACACATCCTCCCCCACCGTCGCCTGCAACTCCTGCCAGGCCCATCCCGTCTCCTGTCCCAGCCGGTAGAGGCGGCGGTCCAGCACCCAGCCCAAGGGCGCTGCGGCCAGCACGGCCCCCAGGCAGAGCAGCACCGCCCAGGGGGACAGCGCCAGGGCGACGGCAAGCCCGCTCAGAAGCTGCATGGAGGTTCCCGCCAGGATCAGCAGGAACTCCACGGCCAGATCGGCCTGATCCACGTCCTGGATCAGGGTGTGGGTGAGCGCCGCGCCGCGCTGCCGGCTGAAGCGCCCCCATTCCATGCCGAGGATGGCCGCATGCAGCCGCCGGCGCAGATGCCGGATGAAGTCGATGCGCAGCCGGGCCGAAACCAGCTGGCGCCAGGCGAGAACCGCCGCCGCCGCCGAGACCAGCAGGACATAGGCGCCGAGAGTCCATTCCAGCCGCAGCGCCGGCAGCGGCAGGCCGAGGACGGAGGGAAGCGCCGCCGGGCCGTTTTCCCCCAGTGATGGCCCCAGTGATGGCCCCAGCGACGCCAGCAGCGGCACCAGAAGCAGGATGCCGATTCCCTCCGCCGCCGCCGCGACGGCCGCCAGGATCGCGACGAGGATCAGCCTGCCGCCGGTGAAATCATGCAGTTCCGCCGCCAGCCGCAGGAAGCGGCGGAACAGCAGCGGCTTCGCCTTCAGACTGCGCATGTTCGGACTTCGCCTTCAGGCTTCGCATGGGGGCCGACATCGAACTCCTGGACGGGCAGGAGCATCCCGGTCAACGCGTCCCGGCGCCGGGATCGGCAATCGATCCGCGAGAGAGAGCAAATGACGCACCCATCCTGCGTTGACAGTATCACGTGGCGTACACTATGCCGAAGCCATGGCCGATGTCTCCCCGCTCCTCGCACCGCCGGTCGAGTTCCTCTTTGCAACCCGCCTGTACCGGGCGGAGATCGCGGATGAGCCCGATCTGAACGCCGCGCTGCTGGCCGCCTGCCTGGATGCGGAGGCGGTGGATGCGGAAGGGCGCGCCTGGTCGGAGCGGAACGGCTACACCGGCTACACGTCCTTCGAGTCCATCGACGATCTGGCCCGGCGTTACGCCGCGGTCGGACGGCTGTCGGAGATCGCCGGGACGCACGCCCAGCGCTTCGCCCGCATGCTGGATTGGGATCTGGGCACCAAGCGCCGGCTGGCGATGAGCAGCCTGTGGATCAACATCCTGAATCCCGGCGGCTTCCACGGCTCGCACCTGCACCCGCTCAGCGTGCTCAGCGGCACCTATTATGTTTCCGTGCCGCCAGGGGCCAGCACCATCAGCTTCGAGGATCCGCGCCTGCCCCTGATGATGGGCGCCCCGCCCCGCAGGGAGGGGTGCGCGCGGGAATCCCGCAGCCATGTGGGGGTGGTTCCCCGGCCCGGCTCCCTGCTGATGTGGGAAAGCTGGCTGCGCCACGAGGTGACGCTGAACCGCGCGGAGGAGCGGCGCGTCTCCATCAGCTTCAATTTCAGCTGGCGCTGACGTCGGGGCTTCGGCCGGCGCCGGTCGCCGGTTCGGCCTTCTCCTCCTTGCGGCCGTACCAGATCGTATAGGCGCAGCGCCGCCAGCCGCCGGCCGCCGGGCTCAGCATCTCCACGTCGTGGACCCGGTGGGGAAGCGGCCGGAACAGCAGCAGGCGGTTGCCCAGCGGAGCGACCTCCACCGGATCGCCGGTCCCCGGATAATGGCGGAAGCGGCCGCCATAGGCGGGCTGCCAGCCGTCGGAGACATAGAAGACGGCGCAGAGGCGGCGGCCGTCGGTGCTGTCCGAATGCGGCGTCAGGAAATGGCCGGGGCCGAAGCGGCGCGTCATCACCCCCAGCACCTCTCCGGGCTCGATCCCCGTCACGCTTTCCAGGAAGGCGTGGAATTCCGGGGAGTTCAGCAGGACCGAGAATCCCAGATGGCAGAGCATGCCCCGGCCGAGTTCGAAACCCGGCATGGGGCCGGCCAGCAGGGCTTCCACCGAAGCCCGCTGCTCCTCGGGAAGGCTCCGGAAGCTCTCCTCGGAGACGGCGACCTCCTGGCGCGAGGGATCGTCGGCCTGCGCCTTGCGGCAGAACTCCTCCACGAAACGCCCCTCGACCGTGAACAGGCGGCGCAGGCCTTCCAGCCGGTCGGGGCGCAGCAGCCCGTCGATCGCCAGACTGTCCTGCGGATCAACGGCGAAGCGGGCGGCAAGCTCGCGCCGGGTGGCCGGCTCAAGCCAGCGGGGGTCGATCCAATGCTCCAGCTTCATCTCGTGTCCTCGCGCCAAGCCCGTTCCACCATGTCGGCCACCAGTTCCGGCACCGGCTCCACTCCCGGTCCCGCCCCCGGCATGAGCGCGTCCGCAGGACACCGCAGCCGCCAGCAGGGGACCGCCGCCGCCAGGGCCGCCGCCGCCGCCAGCAGGGCGCGGCCCCGGCCCAGGTGATTGCCGATCCGCCCGCGGAAGGTGTTGCGGGACAGGAGTACCGCCGCCTGGACCCGGTCGAGACGGTCGAGACGGACGCCTGCTCCCGCCTCCATCCCCGGCATGCCCGGCGCCAGTTCCACCACCGCGGCCAGCGGCGCCGGTTCGCGCCAAACCGGCACCAGGCCGGGCAGGGCGTGCTTGCCGTCGGCGACGGGCAGGGCGCGGGCCATGGGAATGCCGAGGCTGGCGATGGTCTCCGCCGAAAGCCGGAGCGTGGGCAGGCCGGGCAGCAGCCGGGGGGCGGCCCCGGCGCGCAGTCCGTCCGCCGCGGGCACGGCCACGTCGTCGGCCAGAAGGGCGGCGCCCCGGCCCGCCAGGGCATAGGCCAGGATCGACTTGCCGGTGTTGCGTCCGCCGGTGAGCAGCAGCGCCCTGCCGTCCCGCACCACCGCCGTGCCGTGCAGCGGCAGCAGGCCGCGCTGATGGCAAAGCACGCCCAGCATGGTGCCGTACAGGTGGCAGCGGACCTCCGGATCGTCGGCGGGCAGCAGGGGATCGACGGTCACCTGCCGGCCGGCCTCCACCCGGAACCGGGCCACGCCGGGCTCTTCCGCCCAAAAGCCGCCGTCGGGCAGGATCAGTCCATGCGGGTCATGGGCGGCTGCGGCGGAGGGGCGGGGGGCCGCACCAAGACGGACCCGCAAGTCGGGCGGCCGACCTTCCAACAGGATCGCGGGCAGTTCCGGCAAGGCGAGGTCGGACGAAAGCCGCAGCCCGCACAGCTCGTAGGAGACGGCCAACGGTTCAGCCTTCTTCCCGGCGGACCGGTATGCCCAGGGGAAGCCCGAGGGGAAGCCGGTCCACCGTCACCGGGTTGCCGGCGATCCGGCGCGCGAGGTGGGACCGCCATGCGGCGGGCGGGTGCGCGGCCATCAAATCCTTCACCAGCGTCTCCAGCCCGGCGTCGAAGCGCGCTTGGTCTTCCGGAGGGGAGCCGATGGGCGGCCCGGGCCGGAAGCGGGGATCGGCCTCGGCCTTGGTCAGCAGCCAGGACAGATAGGCGGAGGCCATCGGGGTCTTGAAGACGATGCCCAGATGCAGCGACGGCTCCAGGCAGTCGCAGCAGTGGCCCAGCCCCCAGGGCAGCAGCATCGCATCGCCGGCGCGCACGGTGAAGGAGGAGACGACCCGCTTGTCCGGCAGCCTTTCCAGAACCCTGTCGCCGGGCGGCGGCGTGGTCGGAGCGCCGATGATGTCCCAGTGCTTGGCTCCCTCCACCTGGAACAGCAGGATGTCCTCGGGATCGTAATGGGCCTTCAGCGCGCCGCCCTTGCCGAAGGTGGCGATGCAGCCGATGGTGACAGCCATGCCGAACATCCGCTCCGCCGACCGCCTGAGGCCGTCCAGCATGGGCAGCCGGCATTCCATCCGGTTCAGGATGATGCTGATCCCCTGCCGCGCGAGAGCCTCGAAGGCGGCGCCGTCAATGCGGTTCGCCCCGGTCGCGGGGTGCAGGAGGCTTGCGCTGACCGGCGCTCCGGTCTTGGTGATGCGGATGTCGGGCGAGTCCGGACGGTAGAGGTTCAGCGCCTCGACGAATTCCGGCCAGCCGAAGGGCAGGCGGGGCCTGTCGGGAGAGGTCGGGGAGGCATGGACCTGCGGAAGATGCAGCAGCGTCCGCTCCGCCATCGCCGCGATGATCCGGTCCGGGGGCGTTCCCCCTAGAAACTCCGTCAGATCCATATGCTTCGCCCCGCACGCCGCGCGTGATCCGTCCGGCGCGCGATCCGGCGCCTGCCGCCACACTGCTACCACCGGGGCGTGCGCCGGGGAAGGGCGCCTGCGGCGCCTCATCCCCGACGGGTTCGCCGATGAACCGCAGAGGTCAGTAGGCAGGGATCAGTAGAAGGACGCCTGATAGTCGTAGCCGTCGGCGTTCTGGGCACGGGGGATGATGCAGACCGGCACGACGCCCAGGGTCGGGTGTTCCAGGCCCCAGGTGTCCTGCGGCAGATAGCCCGGCCCCGGACCGGTGAAGCGCAGGTCGAAGGGCGGCCGGGTCATCGCCAGGTTGGACCTGTTGGGAATGGCGGTCGCCGAAACCAGGGTCAGCGGATAGGGGTGATACCCCTCGGCCACCACGTTGAACACCTTGCCCACATAGGGGGCGAAATCCTCGAGCTTCAGATCTGGAAACACGGGTTCCGCGGACGCGGTTTCTGGAGACATGGGTTCTGTAGACATGGATCGATCCGGTTCCGTGACATTGGGTTTGGGAGCGGGGCGCCGCAGGGATCAGGGCAGGGATCAGGGCGGAGACGGGGACCGGGGGGGCCATTCCATCAGCAGATAGGCGCCCTTGTTCTCGCACTCGACGAATCCCAGCCGGCGGTAGAGGGTCTGCGCGGGGTTGACCACCTCCACATGGATGCTGACCTTGATGCCCTTGGCGTGGGCCTCTTCGGCCACGCTCCGCATCAGGGCGCCGCCGATGCCCCGGTTCCGGTATTCCGGCAACAGGGAAATGTCGACGATGCGATAATCGTTGGGAAGCCGCAGCAGATACAGCCGGCCCGCCGGCACGCCCGCCACCTCCACCACGTCGAATTGGGCGTCGTGATAATGGGTGGCGTAGTGGCTTGCCTGATACTGGCGCTGCTGGTGGAGGAAGGCCAGCTTCTGGTCGTCCGGCCAGCCGGTGACCGTCATCTCTTCCCATCGGGTCGAGACATAGAGCCGGTCCATGAAGGCGGCATCGTCGGACCTCTCCGGGCGCAGGCTGACCGCCTGCGCCCGAAGTTCCTCCGGCAGGGCCAGATGGCCCACGGGGATAGGTTCCTGCATCTGCTGTTACGAACGCACCGGATATACGCCGTCGTTGGCGATGCACGGCACCAGGCAGAGCACCGGCTGGTTGTTGTCGTGCGCCTGCCCGGTGCCGACCGACGTGAGCGAGGTCGGCGCCAGTGTCGTGTTGGGCGTGGGGTTGCTGGACATATAGCTGCTGCTGACGTCGGCAGGTGCCGCCGGCTTGTTCATGTAGGTGAACCACGAACCGGCGGCGGGCGCCGCGGTGATCGTCGGAGTCGCCTGGAGGTTGATGGTGCCCTTCAGCGTGTGGGTGTGGGCCGGAATCTGGGTCGAGTTCAGGGTCACCGTCGCCGCGCCGACCTGCTGGCCCCAGGTCCGGGCCGTCAGGCCGGGGCCGGCACCGGAACCGATGGCCACGCGCTGGATCAGGTTCGGCAAGCCTATGGTGGCCGAGCCGCCCGTGCCAGAGCCGCCGAAGGTCTGGCCGATGATGGAGGCCAACGCCTGATACTGCACAAGGCTCAAGAGCTGACCATTGCAGGCGAGCCAGTTCTCAGGAACGAAACTATAAGGGAAGAAGCGGATCTCACCGATGAAGCAATCCATGGATCGTGTCCTCTCCTCAAGACCGCGTGGGGTACGTGCCGAGCAGGCAGATGATGTAGGTCAGTACAAGGGACGGCATCATGTTCGCATGAGCCGCGCCGTTGCCGGTGACGCCCACCGCGGTTGACGCCATCGGCGCGATCTGGATGTCGGTCCCGGGGGTGTTGCCGGCATAATACAGGCCCCACCCGGAGGTGGTCGTTGTCGCCAGTCCGAGGGTGCCGCCAGGGGTCGTGGAGGTCGCGGGG
Source organism: Azospirillum oryzae (assembly GCF_008364795.1). Lineage (GTDB taxonomy): Bacteria > Pseudomonadota > Alphaproteobacteria > Azospirillales > Azospirillaceae > Azospirillum > Azospirillum oryzae. The sequence goes on from NZ_VTTM01000008.1 coordinate 93,090, forward strand.
CTGGGGCTGGCCATCAGATTGTGCGTGTGGGTCGGCAACTGGGCGGTGGTCAGGGCGACCGTCTCCGCCCCTCCGGTCTGGCCGATGACGCGGTTCGTCAGGCCCGTTCCCTGACCCATATGGATCGGAACACGCCCGCGCAGATCGGGAAGGGCGAAGTTGGTGGAGCCGTTCCCGCCGTAGGTTGCCCCGATCAGCGAGAAGAGGGCCTCGTTGCCCTGAACGGTAAGAACGGTGCCATCGCAGAGATGCCAGCCATCCGGCGCATACGATCCCGCGAAGAGGCGGATTTCGCCAACATAGGCGTCCGACATGTCGTTACCTCATTTACCTGTGGCGGGAAATCACTGGCGTGACGGGAACAAGCCCTGGGTGGCGATGCAGAAGTTCACCACCGTGAAGGGCTGCATGTTGGAATGTGCCTGGCCGCCGCCGTTCACCGCGATCAGTCCGGCGTTCAGCGCCACCGGCGTGTTCAGGGGGCCGTAGCCGGCAGGCGCCGGCTGGCCGTTATCCGTCTGGGCGAACTGCGCCATGATGCCGCCGGTCGGGTCGGGGGTGTCGGCAAGCGTCGTGGTGGCGTTGAGGGTGTGGGTGTGCGACGGGATCTGGGCCGTCGTCAGCGTCACGCCCTCGCTGCCGAAGTTGTTGCCGCGCTGCTGTCCGGTCACGTTCGCCGCGCCGTAGGCCCCGCGGCCGCGCATGTCGGGAAGCATGAAGTTGGTCGTGGCGTTACCGCCGAAGGTGACGCCGAGCAGGGCGTAGAGCGCCTGGTTCTGCTGGATGGTCATGGTCTGGCCATTGCACTGGGCCCACCAATCCGGCGCCCAGCTGAAGCTGAAGGCGCGAATCTCGCCTAAGAAAAAGTCACTCATGCTTCCTCCTCGAAATTTCGGGGCCGTTCGTTCGGCCAGCGGATCAGCGAACCCCAGCCACCGATAGGCATATGCCACCCAAGCATAACTCGCAAGAAAATCATATGATTATCACGACCAACAATGGTGCACGCGCGAAAACAGGTCCGAAGAATTGATATTTCCCGAACAATGAAGCATTATAACGAGCCGTTTTGCTTTGCGGCATGGACATTCTCCGCGCGATTCGCGGTTGCGCATTGTTGCGCATTCAGACGTCGAAATCCGAAATGGGAAACGCCACCACATCCGCCGGCATATGAGGGGGCTGCCGAGGGCGACGGCTGCGGCTGTGCCGATGCACGGGTGGCCAATCCTGGGAAGCAGGCCGGCCCCACCGGCCGCTATCAGCTAGACAACTTGGATGGTTTGGCCTAAATCCGGTTGTCGATGGATCGCAACGGAACGGCTGACGGGCAACCGGAAGCTGTTATACGAGGGATGGTGCCGCCATGGATCGGATGGAGGAGAAGGTGCCCGGCAAGGCCGATGCCGATACCATTGAGGGGCAGGGACGCCGCATGCCCTGGCACAAGCCGGCCCTCCGCCGCTTCGACGCCTATTCCGCACAAACCACTACAGCTGCCGGACCGCTCGACGGCGGCGGCGGTCTCCGCCGGGCAAGCTGAGCGGGAAGGCGGAGCCTTTCCGATCTGAAAACGCCCCGCGATGAGTTTCGCCGGCAGCCTCGGCACGGGCGCAGTCTCGGCGCCGTTCGATCTGGACCGCGCCGTCGCCGTGGGCGATCCGGCTGCGGGACGGATCAGGACGGCCGAGTCCGGACCGTTGCGTCTGGCCGCCGGCCCCGGAGCGGTGCTGGCAAGCCTGGGACCCGACCTTCTGCTGGCGGGACGGGCACGCCTGTACGGGACCGCGGAACTGCGGTCCGCCTTGAATCTCTCCTCCACCGGGCCGGAAGACGCCGCCACCCTGCTGCTGCTGGCCTACCGGGCCTGGGGGCTTGATTTCGCCGACCGGGTGCCGGGAACCCTGGCCTGCGCCATCTGGGACGCCAGCGCCCGCCGCCTGGTCCTTGTCCGCGACAGCATGGGCGTGGAGCCCCTGCATTACACCCGGTCGGCCGGGCGATGGCTGTTCGCGCCGATGCCGTCGGCCCTGCTGACCGATCCGGAGGTGACGCCAGCGCCGGACATGGAAACGCTGGCGCTGTCCATCGCGGAGCTGCCGGTCACCGGTTCCGCCACCGGCTATGCCGGGATCCGCCGGGTGCTGCCGGGTCATGCGGCCGTCATCGCCGACGACACCGTGCGCGAGCACCGCCACTGGCATCCCGACCGCATCCCGACCCTGCGGCTCGCCAGCCGGGCGGACCATGTCGCCGCCGTGACGGAGACCCTGGAAAAAGCCGTCGCCTTCAGCCTGCCGCCCTCCGGCCCGGTGGCGGCCGAGCTGAGCGCCGGCTTCGACAGCGGCGCCGTCACCGCCCTGGCGGCGCGGATTCTGGCCCGGCAGGGACGCAGGCTGGTGGCCTATACCGGGGTGCCGGCCCGGGCCATCCCCCCCGACGCCTATCCCGGCCTGCTGACGGACGAAGGGGATCTGGCCGCCGCCCTGGCCGCCCGGTTCGCGAACGTGGAGCATGTGCGGGTGCCGGGGAACCAGGGCTCCCTGTTCGCCGACTGCGACCGCCGCCGCCTGACCTACGAACAGGTGGAGCGGATGTCCCCCAACGGGATCTGGTCGGGGGCCATCCTGCGCGACGTGCGCCGCCGCCGCATCCCCGTCCTGCTGGAAGGCGGGGCCGGCAACGTCACCTTCAGCTATCACGGCCTGTACCACCTGTGCGCCCTCGCCGGGTCCGGCCGGTTCGTCTCGCTGGCAAGGGCGGTGTGGAGCCTCGGCCGTCACGGGAACCCGACCCGGCTGGGGCTGGCCAACCATGCCCTGGCGCCCTGGGTCCCGCCCGCCCCGGTGCGGATGGCGAAGCGGCTGACCGGCCGCCGCGCCCCCACCGGGCTGGACGATCTGGCGCTGAACCCCGAAACCGCCCGGCGGACGGGCGTCCTCGACCGCCTGCTGGCGGGCGCGCACGAGGATGTCCGGGCCATGCGCGGCGACGGCCGGTCCTGGCGGGTGGCGATGCTGGGGGATCCCGGGGTCGCGGCCGGGGTCCGCCGCGTCAGCGGCGTCGACGTGCGCGATCCCACCGCCGACCGCCGCGTGGTGGAACTGTGCCTGTCCATCCCCGACGACCGGTATTTCGACCTGGAGACGGGAGAGACCCGGGCCATCGCCCGTGACCTGATGCGCGGGCTGGTCCCGGATACGGTGGTGGCGACCCGGCAGAAGTCGATCCAGTCCGCCGACTGGCCCGACCGCCTGCGCGAGGCCCGCGCCGACATCGAGGCCGAGATCGCCTGGATGGAGGCGAGCCCGCTGGCCCGCCACTTCCTGGACGTTCCCCGGCTGCGCCGGCTGGTGGACCAGTGGCCGGACCGCGGGTGGGACGGCCACGCCATGCGGGCGGTCTATCTGGGGACGCTGTGCCATGCCCTGGGCGTCTCCCGCTTCCTGCGCCAGTTCGACCAGGGCAACCGCCCCGCGGCGCCATCCGAATGGGAAGCAACGCCATGACCCCACGCGCCCCCCATGTCCTGCTGCCCGGCTTCCTGGAACCGGGGCCAAGGGACGATCTGCTGGCCCTGCTCCGGTCCCGCCGGGCGGAGTTCGAAGCCGGAAGACTGGTCGGCGGCCGGCTGGATGCGGGCATCCGCAACGGCCTTGCGCTGCTGGATCTGGACGAGGCCGCGCAAGCGCTCAGGGACCGGGCCCTGCGGGAGCTTCCCGCCCTGGCGCCCCGTCTCGGCCTGCCCGCCTTCACGCCGGAAGAGGTCGAGGTCCAGGCCGCCGCCTATGGCGACGGCGGCCATTATGACCGTCACATCGACACCTTCGTGGGAGAACATGCGGCGGCGGCCAGCCGGGTGGTGACCATCGTCCTCTATCTGCACGTCCTGCCCAAAAGGTTCGGTGGCGGCGCCCTGCGCCTGTTTCCCATCGGCGGCGATCACGGGCCGGTGGATGTGGAGCCGGAACACGGTCAGGCCGTGGCCTTTCCCTCCTTCCTGGCGCATCAGGTGATGCCGGTCTCCTGTTCCGGCGACGGACCGGACGACCTGCGCTATGCCGTCAACATCTGGATCCGGCGGCAGGCGCCGGCCGGTCACGGACGGGACGGGAAGCTGGCCAGCGTCACGTAATCGCCCGCCACCTCGTGCCCCACCACGTCCAGCCCGCCCGCGCGGACCCACACATGGGCGAGGATATCGGCGGGGATATCGCCGGTGCCGGGGGCCGACCTCACCCCGTAATACAGCTCCGCCGGGATGCCGCGCCGGGCCAGGAGGCGTTGGGCGACGATCCCCTGGTGGATGCAGACGGCCGGCCAGGGCACCAGCCGCGCCGCGACGGTGACGGCCCAGGCCACCCGCGCCACCTCTGCCGCCGCCGGCGGTGGCGAGGCACGGCGGCGCACCCGCGGATGCAGCCACGCGGCCAGCCGTCCGAACGGCACCAGACGCATGGCCGCCCAGGCCAGCCCCAACCCGGCGGCGGCCTCCAGCAGAAGGGGAAGATCCGCCCGGCGGCGCCAGAGCCGGCACCAGAGCCGGCACCAGACCTGGCCCCAGCCTCGGCAAGGCAGCGCGTGCGGGCTCATGCGCGCCCCTCCGTCAGGCGGAGCACCAGGGCCGCCGTCTCCTCCAGCCGGTCCAGCCCCTCCAGCCGCCGCAGGCGCCAGTGCGGGACCTGTCGCGACAGCAGGGCCAGCCGCCGGAAGACCGCCGGCCCGCGCCCCAGGTCGAGCGCGGTCGGCCAGTGCAGCACGTTGCGTTGCAGCGACGCCAGGACCGCCATGCCGTCCATCGGTTCCAGATGCGGCTCATCTCCGGGCACGGCCTTGTGAAGGTGGCAGACGGCGACGACCTCGCCCGCCGGGGCCGGGGGCAGATGCAGGGCCCGCTTGCCGCCGGAACCGGGCAGCTCGGGCAGGGTGTCCGGCGCATGGCCATGCCGCCGCAGCGCCTCCGGGGACAGCTTCAGCCGCGGAACGCTGGGCAGCGCCATCGGCGGACGGGCCTCGTCGGTCCAGGACAGGGGCGCCAGATCCTCCGCCACCAGCCCCAACCCCCGCGCCGTCAGTGCGGCGGACAGGGTGGACTTGCCGGCCCCGCTCTCCCCCACCAGCAGGATGATCCCACGGGGGGAGGCGAGCGCCGCCGCATGCAGCGGCAACACCCCCCGCTGGTGGCAGATCACCGCCAGGGCGCTGCCCAGCACATAGGCGCGCAGGGCGGGGGCGGCGACCGGCGTCCGGGCGTCGACCAGGATCTCGGACCCGTTCCGCACCAGGAAGGTGCCGACGCCGTTTCCCTCCACCCGCACGGTTCCGTCCGCCGCCACGTCGGCCTCGGCACCCGACACGAAGGGCGTGGCGCACAGGGCTGGGGAGCCCAGCCGGACGGTCACGTCGGCGGCCCCGGCGCCGGTCCTGACCGGCAGTTCCGGCAGGGGAACCTCGCTGTCCAGCCGCAGGCCCAGGACGGAATAGGAGGCGCCCATCACCCCGGTCCCGGCGTCAGGCCGCCACCCGGATCAGCCCCTCGCCCATCATCTCGACAAGCACCGGCGCCAGGTCGCTTTCGATCGTGGCCGCATCGGCGTCGTATCGTCCCGACAGGGCGCCGTACAGATCGCCGGCGGCAAGCGGCGTTTCCAGAAGGCGCCAGACCTCCCCGCCGATGTCGTCCAGACCGAAATAGGCTCCGCGCTCGATCTTCAGCAGCACGGTCTCGCCGTCCAGCTCCGCGGCCAGGATGTCATCGCTGCGGATCAGCAGGGTGGAATGTGGCAGTGGGGTGAGCGTTTCCATCCGGTCCTCGACCATGGCGTGCAATCCTGGGGGTTATGCCATACCCGGTTCGGTGAAAGAAGCGGCTGGAACGGATGCGGGCTCCGACGCCCGTTTCCGGAAAACGACGCCTTCGCGCAGAGGAAGCGGCCGCAGCAGCGTCTCGTCCCGCCCGTAGACCGGGGTATCGGGATGCTGGTCACCTTCCAGCAGCAGCTCGAAGCCGGCGGCGGCGGCCGTGTCGGCGAAGCGGAAATTGGCATGGCGCAGCACCAGAAGGCCGCCGGGCTTCAGGCAAGCGGCCAGCCCCGCCACCGACTCCTCGAAGGCGGCAAAACGGATCAGGTGGCCGCAACGCGGCGGAAAGCTCCCCAGTTCGCCATGACGGTAGACGGCCATGGCGAAGACCGCGTCATAGCTTTCCGCCGGTTCTCCCCCGGCATCGGACGCCAGGGCGAAGGACAGCCGGTCGTCGGGTCCGTCATCGGAACCATTGGCGGAGCGGCGGTGGGCGATGCGGCACCGGGCGATGTTGCGGGGATTGATGTCCAGGCCGCGGATGACAGCGCTTGGAAAGTAGCGGCGCAGGCTGAACACCTCCTCCCCCGTCGAGCAGCCGAAGGACAGCAGGCGGAGGCCGGGACCGTTGCCCAGCCGCAGCAGGACGTAGCGGAACAGGTCCGGATAGCGGTCCAACTCCGTCGTGGCGAAGGGCTGGAAAAGTCCGGGCACCGCGCGCCGCCGCAAGCTCGCATATCGGGCGTCGGTGCCCCGGAGGAACCGGCGGAAAGCGACGAGATGGCCGCCGCCCGGCATCCGCCCCAAAATCCGGCGCATCCGCTTCCACAGGCAACGGCTTCCCGTCATGCAAGGATCCTTTCCGTCCAGGAGCTTTCCGGCAGAGGAGAAGCCACATAACTGTTGCGAGTGTAGCAGTTGCACCGCGATTGTGCGTTTCCGTCGGTGCGGGAAAATGTCCGCAGCAGCCGAGGGAAGCGAGTGGATCGGCATGGCAGGGGCAGCTATGGGAGTTGCGGACACGGAAACGGCTGGCAGGACGGCCGGCCTCGGTTTTTCCGTGGCGGACCTGCCGCCGGCGCAGCGGTATCTGGTCGCCGCCCTGTCCGCCCGTTTCGGCGGCCTGGCGCATCCGCTTCCCGCTGATCCGGACTGGCGGGAAATCGGCTGTCTCGCGCGCTACCATCGCCTGGCCCCGCTGATGGACCGGGCTTTCCTGCCCGGCGCGCCCGACGCCTGGCTGACGGAGATCGCGGAGTGGCGGCGGGCGGAGATCCGGCGCTCGCTGCTGCTGACCGCCAGGATGCTGGAGGTCGCCCGGTGTTTCCGGCAGGCCGGGGTCGATCTTCTGGTCCTGAAGGGACCGGCGCAGGCTGTGCGGCTGTTCGGCGACGCCCATGCCCGGTCATGCCGGGACATCGACCTTCTGGTGCGTCCGGCCCAGGCGGACAAGGCGCTGCGGCTGCTGCGCGGGCTCGGCTACGGCACCCGGCCCGAACTGCTGAGCCGGCATGTCAACGCGATCTTCGCCGCCCATGAGGATGGCGGACCGCCGGTGGAACTGCACACGCAGCTGAGCGAGGGGAACGTCGTCTTCTCCTCCAGGGTGCTGGACCCGTTCCGCGAGAGCGCCGAACTGGACATCGGCGGGCGGACCGTCCGCTCCCTGTCTCCCGGCGCCACCATCGCCTATGCCGCCTATCATGGTGCCCGGCATCACTGGTCGCTGCTGTACTGGTTCGCCGATCTGGTGGCCGCCACCCGGCGCCCCGCCGCCGATTGGGAAGATGCAGCGGCGGTCGCGGCCCGTTGCGGCACCGGACGCCATCTCGCCATGGCCGTGCGGCTGGTCCGGGGGCTGACCGGGCTTTCCCCGCCGGTCCCGCCGCCCTGTCCGTCCGGCGACCTGCCGGTCCTGCGGCGGGCGGAGGCGGTCGTCGGCGCGATCTGGGCGCTGCCGCCGATGGAGGAGAACGAGGCGCTGCGCCGGCTGGGGACCATTGCCGTGCTGCGGTCGGACCTGTCGCTCTATCGCGGCAGGATGGCGGCGGCCCGGTATCTGCTTGCCCTTCTGCGCCCGACGGACAGCGACAATCCCGGCCTCCCGCTGTCCTCCGGCATGCGTTTCCTGCTGCTTCCGCTCCGCATCATCCGCGTTCTGGCGATGGAGCTGTCGCGCGGCCGCCCCTGACCGGATCGCCAGTGACCGGATCGCCCGTAACCGGATCGCCCGCAACCACCGCCCAGAGCGCCGTTCCGACCGAGGGGATGGAAAAGCGGTGCTCCACGAAATCGCGGGCGGCCTGGCCCATGGCGGCGCGCGCTTCGGCCGTCAGCGACCGGGCACGGTCCAGGACGGCGGCGGTGGCGGCCGGGTCGGGGTCGAAGACCAGACCGGTGCCGTCCGCCTCCACCCCGTCCCAGGCCATGCCCCTGGTGACCAGGACGGGGCGGGCCAGGGCCATCGCCTCCACCACCACATTGCCGAAATTCTCCCGCAGCCCGCCGGACCCCAGCCCGGACGGCAGGACGGCGAAGTCGCAGCGGGCAAGCATCGCCGCCACCCCGTCGGCCGGCAGGTAGCCCAGGCATTCCACCGCCCCCCCGGCCCCGGCGGCCAGGGCGGCGACCCGGGCGGCATAGTCGCCGTCGCCCGTTCCGGCGATCAGCAGCCGGTCGTTCGGCCGGCGGGTCGCCAGCCAGATCTCCAGGAAGGGCAGGATGCCCTTTTCCGGCGACAGGCGTCCGACATAGCCGACGACCAGCCCGCCATCCGGCCGGCGCGGGGGCCGGGGCAGCCAGATCCTGCTGTCGACCGCGTTGGGGACGATGGCGACGGGAACCGCCGGAAGCAGGGCGCGCACGCCCTCGGCCTCGATCGCGCTGGTGGCGTGGACGGCGCGGGCGCGGCGCAGGGTCGGCAGGGTGATCAGCCGGTAGAACAGCCATTTCAGCGGCTTGCGGGCGCGTATGTAGGCGACGTGCCCCGCCATCAGGCTGCCATGGACCCCGACGGTGAAGGGCCGCCGCAGCAGCCGGCAGACGATCCCGGCGATGCTGGTCGGCCAGGTGGCGACGCCGCTGACATAGACCAGATCCGCCCGGCGGCAGGCCGTCCAGATCGCCGGCAGCGCCCCCAGCCCGAAGCCCCAGCGTGGCCAGCCGCGTGCCCGGTACAGGATCGGCGACACCCGGCCGGGCAGCCCCAGCTCATCCGGGCGCAGCGGCGCGCCCTCCGATGCGTCGCTGGCGCACAGGATCACCTCGTGCCCGGCCTCGCCCCAGGCCTGGGCGACCCGCGCCGTGCATTCGGCGATGCCGCCATAGCCGCGCGCCGGGGCGATGTGGGTGACGACGATCGCGACCGTGGGAGAGGTTCGGGAAGGAAGATGGGGACCGGACATGCCGTTTCCTCAGGGCAGCGGGGGAAGGCCGAGGGCCTGACGGATGCCGCGCAGGTCCGCCTCGAAATCCCAGCCGGACACGATCTCCAGGCTTCGCCGCCCCATCGACGCGGCAAGGTCCGGGTCGGCGCACAGGGCGCCCAGGGCCTTGGCCATCGCCCCGATGTCGCCGACCGGCACGACGAATCCATTCTCGCCGTGGCGGACGAGGTCGGGGCCGCATCCGACCTGATCGCTGACGATGATCGCCTTGCCGAGATTCATGGCTTCGTTGACCACCAGCCCCCAGGGTTCGCAGGAGGACGGCAGCACGAACACGTCGCACATGGCATAGCAGGCGATCAGATCCTTCTGTCCCTGGAAGCCCAGGAAATGGACGGTGTCCATCCCCTCCGCCATGGCGCGCAGGTCCGGCATCAGTTCCCCGTCGCCGGCGAAGACGAGGTGGGGCGGCGGCCCGCTGGCAGGTACCGGGGTCAGCCGCTGGAAGGCGGCCAGGAGATGGTCGGCATGCTTGCGGCGCTGCAGCTTCGACGCATAGAGGATGACCGGGGCGCCGTCCGGAATGCCCATCGCGCGCCGAAGCCGCAGCCCCTCGTCCGGTGCGGCGTTGCGGAAGAAGGCGTTGTCCACGGCGTAGGGGCAGGCGAACAGCTTCTCCTCGGCGACGCCCTGCTGCCGGTAATAGGCGGCGTTCAGGCTGCCGATCGTCAGCCAGCCGTCGGCCAGCCGGTCGATGGCGGCGAAGAAGACGCGCTTCAGCGCCCGGCGCACCGGCCCGCGGCGGCGGCTGATCGGCGTGGCCTCGTCCCGGAACAGGACGCGGATGCCGAGCCGGCGGGCGGTCAGGGCGGCCAGCCAATGGACCGGCCGGCTGTAGCCGTGGATCGCCAGGCAGTCGAACCGCCCCTCCTTCAGCCGCCGCGCCAGCCCGCGGCTGAAGGGGCGCAGGAGGTCGAGTTGCCCGGTGCCCCCCCAGGCCTCCAGGAAGTCCGACCGGTAGCCGTCCAGCAGGGGCACGTCCCAGGCGATCCGGCGCCCGAACCCGGGATCGGCGAACTCGCGCACCGTCAGGTCGCTGGCATAGAACACCGTCAGGCCGATGTCCGGATCGGCGGCGATCCGGCGGAACAGCGGCGCCGCGTACTGGACGGGGTGGGTGGTGAGGAAGGCAAGCCGGACCGGATCAGTCATATCGCCTCATGGTGGCTCGTCATCCCGTGCGGGTGGCTGCCCGTGGTTGGTGGGGAAACGGGCGACACCATGCCCAACCGCGGGCGCCGATACAATTCCCCGTCACATCCGAATCACGAAGGCATCGCCCTCATGCCTCTCCGCGCCGGTGCCGGCACGTCAGGCGAGATGCGACAGGACGTCCCACACCCGCCAGACGAAGGCATCCCGGCCGAAGCTCGGCGCCAGCAGGTCGGGAACGCAGGGGCGCGGCGTGGCCAGGGCGCGTTGCAGCGCGCCGGCCAGATCGTCGGGATCGCCAGGGTCGGCCAGTTCGCCGATGGCGCCATCCAGCACCGCCTCGCGCGATCCGTCCACCCGCGAGGCGACCACCGGAACCCCGCAGCCCATCGCTTCGAGCAACACGATGCCGAACCCCTCCTGCCGCCCGCACAGGGCGAAGGCGTCGGCGAGGCGGTAGTGGTCGGCCTTCTCCTCCTCGGGCACGAAGCCGGTGAAGACCACGCGCTCCGTCAGGCCGAGCCGGCGGACCTCCGCCTCCAGAGACGGGCGGTCGGTGCCGTCGCCGCACAGGAGGTAGCGCAGCCCCGGTTCCCGTTCGGCCAGCCGGGGCAGCACCGCCAGAAGCTCGTAGAAGCCCTTGTCGCGGTCCATCGCGTCGAGGCGGGCCAGCCCCATCAGCACGCGCGCGCCGGCCACGCCGTAGCGCTCCTCCAGCGCCGCCGGGCGCGGCCCCGGCGTGAAGACGGACAGATCGACCGTGTTGGGCAGCACCGTGCCGCGTCCGGCCGCGATGTCTGACCAGTTCCGGAAGCGGTCGAGCGTGTAGCGGCTGACCGCGATCGTCATGTCGACGGAGGAGAGGCCGGGAACCTTCACCGGCGTCCAGGCGTCGACCCCGTGGATGACCAGCGCCAGCCGGGCCGGCCGGCCGCGACGGGCCAGCTTGCCGGCCATCCGGCGGGCCAGCACGGCGACCGGCATCAGGTTGATGTGGCCGCAGATCACGACGTCGAAGCCGCCGGCCGCCTCGCGGAGAGCGGCGCCCGCGAACCCGAGTTTCCCCGGCGGTGCCGCGCGCTGGACCGTGCGGGGGGGAAGCGGTCCCGGCGGGTGCGGCGCTCGGCGCGGCAGGATGACCAGTTCCCGGACGTCGGGCGAAGCGGACAGGGCGGCCGCCAGATCACGGTTGAAGCGTGATATGCCGCCATGTCCGCCGAACGCATCACTGACGAGAAACAGCAGTCGCATGCGTCGGCGAGGCTCCGGGAGTCTGTCCATATGCGGCGGTCCCGTTTGCCGCGCAGAGGCGTCACGGGCCGGCCGAAAGGCTTACACCATGTCGGCACGCACCGGTAGCGGTAATGCCCGGGGCCGCACGTGCCGTGCGCCGCGGCGGCCCGGCCGCTTGCGTGAGGACGGCTGCACAAACGGCACCGCTTGCGCTATAACCGGGAACAACAACCCTCGGAACAGAGATGAGCCCTCCGATGCGTGCCCAGTCCCGCTTCCCCCGTATCGCCGCCGTCGCGGTGCTCGCGCTGTCCACCACGCTGGCCGGCTGCCAGACCGGGTCGATGGGCAACAAGGAGGGGTTCGGCACCGTCGGCGGCGCCATCGCCGGCGGCCTGATCGGCTCGCGCTTCGGCGGCGGCTCGGGCAAGCTGGTGGCGGTCGGCATCGGCACGCTGCTGGGCGCCTTCGCCGGGCGGGAACTCGGCGCTTCGCTCGACCGTGCCGACCAGGCCTACGCCGACCGTGCCGCGACCCAGGCCTACAGCGCCCCCATCGGCCAGCGGATCACCTGGAACAACCCGCAGTCCGGCAACCAGGGCGTCATCGTGCCGGTCAAGGACGGCTATGACGGCTCCGGCGCCTATTGCCGCGAGTTCCAGCAGACCATCGTTGTCGGCGGCCGCACCGAACAGGCCTTCGGCACCGCCTGCCGCCAGCCCGACGGGTCGTGGAAGATCGTGGGGTAAAGAGTGATCGGCCTGGAGTCTGCCAAATGCCTATTGAAGTATCTGGCAGAATCCAGGTTTTCGATTTTCAGTGCACTTCACGCTTCAGCCGATTCTGTCTGAAGCGGTCTCATTCCCAGTGAAATCGTTTGGGCTGGCTGGGTTGGGCGCGGGGTTGCGGAAAATCTGATCCTGCCGGGCATGCAGGATCACCACGCCGATATCCCATGGAACGATGCGTGGTTCACTCAGCAGTTCTTGCAGCGTGAACAGCCGCATGGCAGCCCCTTCGTGGAGCACCATCCGGGCGATGTCTTCCGCTGTGATCCGGGCCTCGAAAAAGACCTTTCGGCTCGCCCCTACGTCCAACTGCGGCATGATGAAGCCGGTTTCGGTGAACCAGTCCAGCTTGCCGGGCTGGAACTCCAACTCTTCCATCAGCTCGCGCAACGCGGCTTGGCGTGGCGTCTCACTATCCTCGACCCTGCCGCCGAACAATGCCCAATGGCTGGGCACTCGAAGCCAGGGAAGATCATCCCGAAGCTGCATCAGATAACGCCTGTCGGCCGTAACCAACAACACCGCGACATCCCGCAGCAGCCAGCCCGGTCCCCCAGGCAGGAGGCCGCCATCGCCATCGGCCTCGTCGGACTGACCGCTTATGGCAGGTTCGTCCTCCATCGAGTGCAGCCGATCAGATAAAGCTGAGATGCTGAGGCGGGGAACCGATTGGCTTTTCCAGCGTGATGTGACCCTTCAGATGTGCGTCAAGAACCTCATTCACCTTGTGCTGGAGGCACAGCGTGCCGCACATGGTTTGGGCATTGAAGTCTGGGCTGGCGAGATAATTCATCACATCCCAGTAATGGTCACTCGCCCAAATGTCCTTGAAACGGGTTTCACAAATATTACCGATGTGGAATTTCTTATATCGTTCGTTGAACAGCATGCCGCAGGGAGCGACCAATCCGGAACCGGAGAGCTGAATCATGAATGGCGGGCCATAGCAGCGTTGATAGCTGCGGCGGTGTCCGTCCTGTATCTTCGACCACTTGACGACGACCTTGTAATCCTCGTCCGACATCTCCTCGGCCTGATGAAGCAAATCGTAGATTGCCTCATACCCTCCATAGTCGACTCCCAATGAGCCATCCTCGTCATCCGAACAATGCTTGATCACTAGGTAATCGGGCCGCAGTTCCTTGCCCAGCCGCGCCAGCGGCAGGATCTGATCGGCATATTGGGGCATCAGGACCATTTGAAGGCCGATGGTCACCGACAATCCCAAGCGCTTCTTGATCTCCACCATATCCCGGATGTTCTCGCACACCCGGTCGAACCAATGCTCCTTGACCCCCATGATCTCGGCGTAACGCTGGCGTTCTCCGGCCGAGATGTTGACGCGGAGATAGGTCATGTGCGGAAGAATTTCCTCCAGCTTCCGCCGGTTCAGCACGAAGCCGTTGGTTCCGCAGGCCATGGACAGGCCAAGTTCGCTGCCACGCACAATGGTGTCGACGAACACCGGCGAGATGGTGCTTTCGCCGTCCGAAACGAGGCTGATGCCCTTGACGCCGATCTCCGCACAATCTTCCAGGAAATCGTACATGACCTTCTGGTTGATGACGCCTCGATCGTTCTCCTGCAGCATCGCATAACAGAAATGGCAGCCGTAATTGCAGGCTCGCGTCAATGCCATATCGATCGTGATGGGAGCGATGCGTTCGCCACGCTCCCAAGCCCGCACTCGATCCTCATGCCAAGCGATCTTCGTCCCATCCAAGATGAGCTGCGTGTGATCAGACATGATGCTGCTCATGGTCGAGACTCCTCACATCACGGATCAGAGGCGCCGGATGGCGTTCTGGTCCTTGAGCTGTTCATGGTAGAGTTGCAGGCTCTGATCGACGCCACGCTTTAACGCCCGCTCAAGCGCCCGCATCGCGGGCGGCTTTTCCTTGGGAGCGACGCCATTGCCGAAGGTCACCAGGATGCGCACCGGCTGACCGTGCAGGTCGTCGTCGATGCGCAGCAATCGGATGTCCCCTTCGGTCAATCCGGCTTCTGTCAGGAACGCCGCGATCGCAGCCGAGATCCGGCTCATCCGCTCGGCAGCATCCAGTCCCAGCCATGATGCCGACGGCAGTTGATCGAACTCGTTGTAGCGGGGCGGCAGATTCATACGCGCCCAGTAGTCGTCGCGGATCGCATGGGCCATTCGCACCACCGGCACGAAGGCGGGGTCGGCGTTGACGGGATGCAGTACGCCGGCGACCGGGCGCGTCAACTCGACGGCATGGAGAGACGCCATCGCTCGGATGGCTCCATGATCGGCGGCATCGTCGACGGGCGTGTCGAGAATGGCAGAACATAGAGCATCCAGGATCGCCCGCTCCACGGGGGTACGCGCGCCCACATGGCAGGCGGCCCGAACGATGTGGCCGGCGTCCGGTTCGACCAGCACGCACAGTTGCGCGGGGCCTTCTTCGACGGCGACACGAACGAGGCCGTCATGCGGCTCCAGCCTGAGTCCCTCATGCTTGAGGTCGGCGAGCCTGCGCAACAGCCCGTCACGCAAGCCATGGTGCACATCGCGCAGAGCCGACACCATGCCCAGGCCGCGCACGTTGACCACCACGCCGTCGCCGGCCGGGGTGATGGACGCGCTGCCCAGTTGCGACAGAAGAGCCAGAAGCTCACCATCGCGGGCGGCGGGCAAGGTGCTGCGGCGCACCGCCACGGCGATGTCGGGCGTGGACAGGGCCTCGGCCGACTCCGCCATATTGAGGATCCCTTTGACCGGATCCTCGTCCGGCACCCAGATTTCCAGGTAATCGAATCCGACCCTATGCCCACGCAAGGCATTCAACAGGCCGTTTTCGAACTCGGCGACGAGCGTCTCGTATTGGATCGGACTGGTATCCATGATGTCACGTCCGGTCGTAAAAGGCATTAACCGTCGCGGCAACGCGGCGCACGTCCGCCTCCGACAGATACTGATTGACCGGCAGGGTCAGAATGCGTTTCGCCTGCGTCTCGGTAACCGGGAAGTCGCCGGGCTTGTAACCCAGGCTGCTGGCAGCGGGCTGCAGATGGATTGGGATCGGATAATGCACGGCAGTGCCGATTCCATGCTCGCCAAGCCAGCTCTGTAGCGCATCCCGTTGGTCGACCTGCACCACGAAGGTATGGAAGGTGTTGAATTCGTGCTCCAGGCAGGGGGGCATGAAGACGTGTTCGGGGGCGAGCAGGCTCTGGTAAAGCGCTGCGTTGCGTCGGCGGCGCTCGGTGACCTGAGGCAACCGCTTCAGCCGCATCAGCAGGATCGACGCCTGCAGGGTGTCCAGGCGCGACACGATGCCGAACTCCGTCACCGTGTTCCGATCAGCCAGCCCGTGGTTGCGGAGCAGGCGGATGCGCCGAGCGATGTCGGAACGGCGTGTCACGAGGAAACCGGCGTCGCCACAGGCGTTCAGGTTCTTCAGCGGATGTGCCGAGAAGCAGCCGATGTCGCCGATGGTGCCCGCCAGCCGGCCACGGTGAAGCGAACCGATGGCTTGGGCCGCGTCTTCGATGACCTGCAGGCCATGCCTTTCGGCCAGTGCCAGGATCGCATCCATATCCGCGATGCGGCCGGTCAGGTGGACCGGCATGATCGCCTTGGTGCGCGGGGTGATGGCGCGGGCAACCGCGTCGGGGTCGATGTTCTGGTCGGGCAGGACATCGACCAGAACCGGCCGGGCACCGACATGCACGATGCTGGAGGTGGAGGCGACGAAGGAATTGGCCGGGGTGATGACCTCGTCGCCATGCCCGATGCCGAGCACACGCATGGCCAGCACCAGCGCGTCGGTGCCCGAATTCAGGCAGACCGCCTCCTCCACCGAGTGCATTTCGGCCAAAGCGCGCTCAAGCGCGTGCACGGCGCCGCCGCCGATGTAGTCGCCGCGCCGCAGGGCGTCGGTTACGACCGCCAGCAGTTCGTCTCTTTCCTCTTCGAACTGAGCGGAGAGATTGACATAGGGAATGGGGGCCGGATTCACCGGCCGGTCAGCGTCCGGCATAATAGCTCCGCACCGCATCAATCACATAGTCCTGCTCTTCCCGCGTGATGTGTTGATCGGTCGGGAACGTGATGATCGTTTCCGTGTGCCGATCGGTGACCGG
Organism: Azospirillum oryzae; assembly: GCF_008364795.1. Classification (GTDB taxonomy): domain Bacteria; phylum Pseudomonadota; class Alphaproteobacteria; order Azospirillales; family Azospirillaceae; genus Azospirillum; species Azospirillum oryzae. The sequence continues at coordinate 109,618 of NZ_VTTM01000008.1, forward strand.
AAAATCACCGGGCTTGTAGCCCAGGAATTTCAGGCCGTCCTGCAGGTAAAGAGGGATCGGGTAATGGATCTTGGCTTCGACTCCCTTGTCGATCAGATGGCGCAACAGGCCGTCGCGGTCTTCGGCAAAAACGATGTAGAGATGATAGACCAGACGCATGCCGGAAACCCGCGGCGGAATGCGGATTTGCGGGATGGTCGAAAGCTGCGCATCGTAATATTCTGCGTTGGCGATGCGGCGGTCGGAAATCGACTTGGCTTCCCCGATCAGCCAGTTGCCGACGACGGCCTGCAGCGAATCCAGCCTGGAATTGTATCCGAGAATTTCAATCTCATCGCGGTTTCGCATGCCATGATTACGAAGCAGGCGCAGATTGCGGGCCATGTCGTCGTCGTCGGTGACGACCACGCCTGCATCCCCCCAGACGTTGAGATTCTTCAGCGGGTGCAGGGAGAAGGCGCCGGCATTGCCCCAGGTTCCGGAATTCCTGCCGCCGATATTGGCCAGGATGCCCTGGCAGGCGTCCTCGACCACCGGCAGGCCATATCGCTCCGCGATCGGCATGAGCTTGGTCATGTCGGTCATATAGCCTGTGAAGTGCACAGGCACGATCGCCTTGGTACGCGGCGTGATCGCCGCCTCCAACTGGTCGACGTTCATGCAGAACGTGTCGTCGCAATCCACGAACACCGGCCGCGCGCCGATTTCGTTGATGGCGCCCACCGTGGCGATGAAGGTGTTCGCCGTGGTGATGACCTCGTCGCCATGCCCGATGCCCAGCGCCTTCAGCGGCAGCTTGATGGCGTCTGTTCCGGACCCCACGCCAACGGCGTGCCGGCTTCCGATCAGCTCGGCGAAGCGGCTTTCGAACCGGGTCAGGGGCTCACCCAGCGTGAAGTCGCCTGTGGCGACGAAACGCTTGATCTCCGCCAGGAGGTCATCGATTTCGGCGAATTGCTGGGGCAAGTAGGAGTAGCGAACCTTCATCAATGAATTCCCACCTTAAAAAGGTCCGCGGAAGGTCGGATGCGGGACATCCACCGGCAGTTTGGCGAGTTCCGCGGCCAACGCCGCACGCGGAGCGGCGATGCGCGCAGGCTCGATCCCGGTCAGCGCCGCGGCGGCGTCGATGATGCTGAGCGCGGTCGGGTAGAAGTCGGTCAGCAAGGCGCGGGAGCTGGGGGTCGGATGCTCCGGCAGGCCAAGCCGTACAGGCGGCGTGACCAGGGAGCCGAACGCCTGCTCCACGACGGTGGCGACCACCTCGGCACCGATGCCGAACTGGCGGAAGCCGGTGTCGATGAACAGCAGCCGCCCGGTACGTCGCACGGAGTCGACGATCGGTTCCGGTGCGAATGGCCGGAGCACCGCCATGTCGATGACATCGGCACTGATGCCCGCCTTCTCCAGCGTCTCGGCGGCGCGCAGGGCCTCCAGCAGCATGTAGGAGGTCGCGACGATGGTCACGTCGCCACCCTCGCGCACGCGGCGGGGACCGTCGAGCGGAACCGTGTAGCGGCCCGCGGGAACATGGCCGGTCGCGTAATGGACCCAGCGATGCTCGATCATGATGACCGGGTTCGGATCTTCCAGCGCGGCGATCAATTGGCCCTTGGCCTCGCGCGCCGTCGTCGGCATGACCACCTTCAGGCCGGGGATCATGGCGAACAGAGGCTCAAGGCTCTGCGAATGCGCCGGTCCCTGGCCCCAGCCGCGCCCCACGATCATCCGCACGACCAGCGGTACCGTGTGATGGCCCCCGGTGACGTAGCAGGTCTTGGCGGCGTTGTTGAAAAGCTGTTCCAGCGACAACAGCGCGAAGTCGACCCGCTGATGCACGATCAGCGGCCGGCGGCCCATGATCGCCGCACCGATGGCGACACCGGTGAAGCCGTTCTCGGCGATGGGCATTTCCATGACCCGGGCGGCTCCGTACCGCTCGGCCAGCCCGGCCGTCGTGCCGAAGATCGCCTTGGGATCGCTCACCCCCTCGCCCATCACGAAGATCCGGGGATCATGCTCCATGGCGACGTCCGTCGCCTCGCGGAGCGCCTCGGCGACATTGAGGATTCGCGCCTCAGCCATAGACATGGCTCCTCGCGGTCTCGGGGGAAGGGAAGGGGGCCGTCTTGGCGAAGGCGAACGCCTCGTTGATCTCTGCCTGGATGGCCGCGGTCATGGCGGCTTCCGCCGCCTCGTCGTGCCGGCCTGCCGCGACGAGACGGCGGTGCGCCTGCTCGACGGGGCAGCGCTCCTTCCAGTCCAGGAACTCCGCCTCCGTGCGGTAACCAATGTCGTTGTCGTAGTTCGGACCGCAATGCTCGCGCCAGCGATAGGTGTCGAACACCAGCAGGGTGGGGCCGTCTCCGGCGCGCGCGCGGGCGATCGCGCGCCGGGCGGCTTCGCGCACCGCCTCCACGTCATTGCCGTCCGCCGCTTCGGCCGGCATGCCATAGCCGCGGGCCAGGTCGACGAAGGGGCGTCGGGGCTGGCGGTCCTTCAGGCCGGTGTAGCACGAGTACAGGTTGTTCTCGAGGATGAACAGAACCGGCAGCCGCATCAGCGCGGCGAAGTTCATGCTCTCGTGGAAAACCCCCTCTTCGATCGACCCGTCGCCCATGAAGGTGGCGGCGACCGCATCACGGCCCTCCTGACGGATGGCCAGCGCTGCCCCGACCGCGATCGGAATGGAGCTTGCGACGATCGGCAGGCTGAGCAGGACGCCGGCGGTGGAATCGGTCAAATGCATGGAGCCGCCGCGGCCGCCGCAGCACCCTGCCGCCTTGCCATAGATTTCGGCCAACATCGCCTTGAGATCGCCGTTCTTGGCAAGGTAATGGGCATGGCAGCGATGGGTGCTGACCAACTGGTCGTCGGGGCGCATTCCGGCGCAGACGCCGACGGCGACGGCTTCCTGCCCGATCGACAAATGGACGGGGCAGCGCATCTCCTGCTCGGCGTAGCGTACGGCCACCGCTTCCTCGATCATGCGGATGCGCCGCATGGCGCGGTACAAATCCGGAAGATCGGCACCAGCACGGGATGTGGTCATCGGTATGGCCCCCACCTTCCGGTCATTTCAGATCGATCGTTTGCATTGTTCTGATATTGTGATAGCGGGGATCTTCCATGGCGTTGGGCAGCTTGCCCTCCCGGAAGGCCGTCACCAGATCGCGCACGGCGTCGGCGATGGTGCGCTTGGGCGCGAACCCCAGCTCCTCCCGGATCTTTTCCGACGACACATGGTAGGAGCGCGGATCGTTGGTCGGCAGGAAGTCCATCTGGACATGGTCGCCGACGATGTCTCGCACCATGGTGGCGAGGTCGACCACCGAATGGTTCTTTTCTCCGGCGTTGAAGATCTTGCCGTCGATCTGTTCATCTGGCAGTTGCAGCGATAGCAGATAGAGGTCGCAGATGTCGTCGATGTGAATGTTCGGGCGCAGTTGGGTACCGCCCATGACCTTGATCCGGCTGGTGTTGACGGCGTGGTTGGTCAGGATGTTGACGATGACGTCCAGCCGCTGGCGCGGGGAATAGCCGCAGACGGTCGCCGGGCGGATGGTCAGGGTGACGAAGCCCGGTTCGCGTTCCTGCGCCAGCACGTCCTCGCACATGGCCTTGAACTTCGAATAGTCGGTCAGCGGCTCCAGCGGCAGATCCTCGGTGACCTCCACCCCTTCCTTGATGCCGTAGACCGAGGAGGAAGAGGCGTAGATGAACCGCTTGACGCCCGCCGCCTTGGAAAGCCGCACCAGGGGGCGGAAGGCGTCGAAATTGATCGACTTGCCCAGGCCGGGGTCGAGTTCGAAGGACGGGTCGTTGGAAATGCACGCCAGATGGATCACCGCGTCGCATCCGGCCAGGGCGTCGGCGACGGTGTCGGGGTCACGCAGGTCGCCCTTGATCTCGCGAAGCGCCGGGTTGCCGCGGCTGGACTTCAGGACGTCGTCGCCATACAGGTAGAGATCAAGAACCGTCACCGCGTGTCCGGCTTCCAGCAGCTTCGGAACGAGGACGGCGCCGACATACCCCGCCCCGCCGGTCACGAGCACGCGCCAAGTCTTCTGGGTCATACCAAGCTCTCCGCTTTCAAATCGCCGCTCCTGACCGATCCGTCCGTCGCCCGCCATCCCATCGCCAGATCGAGGATCGCGTGGCACAGGCTGAGATGCAGGATTTCGACGAAGCCGTAGGCATCCGAAGCGACATAGAAATTGACGTCGCCCATGCTGCGCAGGGGGTTGTCGGCCTTGAAGCCGCTGAACGTCGCCACCGCGCAGCCGATCCCGCGCGCGGCCGATACCGCCTTATGGATGTTGGGAGAGTTGCCGGAACTGGAAATCGCGATCAGCAGATCCCCCGATCGGCCATGCATCTCCACCTGCCGGGCGAAGACGTTCTCGTATCCCAGATCGTTGCCGAGGCAAGTCAGCGCCGCCCCGTCGTTGAAGGCCAGGGATCGCAGATCGCCGTTCTTGGAATAATCGATGGCGCAATGGCTGGCGATGCCGGCGCTGCCGCCGTTCCCCACGAACATCAGCTTGTGCCCGCTGTCGTGGGCCGCGCGCGCCTTGCGCTGCACCCAGGCGAAGGCATCGGCCAGCCCCAGGGGACGCGCGGCTTCGTCGGTCGCTTCGGCTTGCCCGCCCAACCGGGCCAGGGTGCTAAAATAGGCTGAAATGTCCCGTTCCATGCATGTACCGCCTATTTCAACAGCGTCTGAAGATATTTGAGCACCGCCGATTTTTCCACCGACTTGCGGTGGCCGACGATGTTCACCTTCAGCGCGCCGGCGACGTTGCCGATGAAACCGGCATGCGCCAGCGACGCTCCGGCGGCCACCAGCGGAGCCGTGATGGCGAAGAAGGCGTCGCCGGCCCCTACGGTGTCCACCACAGTCCTGGTGAAGGCGGGGATGTGGATCAGCGGTTCGCCCGGGCCGCGGGTGACGCAGCCGTGGCGGCCGTTGGTGATGATGGTCCGGTCGCAATCGACGCGGGCGGGAAGGAGTTCCGAGATGATGTGGCTGATGTCGGCGTATTTGTCGGCGACCGCCAGCCGCGCCTCCGGGGCGTCGATGCAGATGTAGTCGGCGCGCGGGTAGCGGGTGATCAGGTTGAAGCCGGTGTTGGCGCTGTTGGACTGGGCATTGACCGCAAGGAAGGGCGAGCACTCCGCAAGGGCCTGGATGACCCGCGGCGTGATCAGCCCATGGCCGAAATCGGTGACGATCACCACGTCGGCCGCCGCCGCGCGCTCGCGCAGGGCGGCGATGAAGCGGGTCTCCTCGTCCGCCCGCAGCGGGGCGTCGTCCATATGGTAGACTTCGAACAGCTTGCGCAGATAGCTCTGGTCGACGAAGCGGCATTTCCGGGTGGTCGGCATGCCGTCCCGCTCGATGGAGCACAGCGAGACGTTGGGCTTCAGGCTTTCGGTCACCAGATCGCGATGTCCGTCCACGCTTCCCAGCGCGGTCAGGACTTCGACCTCCCGGCAGAAGCTGGCCGCGTGATTGGCGGCGGCGACGACGCCGCCGGCGAACAGTTCGCGGTTCTGGAACAGGGTCGCGATCATGTTTTCCTTGGGCGAGCGGCCCATCGGAATGACGTACTGGTATTCGTCGACGATGGTGTCGCCGACCATCAGGACCTTGAAGTCGCGGACACGCTCCAGCAGTTCGGACATCGCCGTGAGCCCGTCGGACTCCCGCAGACGGTTCAGGAACTCGCGCAACGGCGGGTCGTAGATGTCCAGGTGGCGGTTGATCAGGGACGACGAGCTGAAGGTGACCTCGTCCGTGAAGACGGTCCGTCCGCCATAGCTTCTGACGACCGCCTGTTCGTCATTGATCTTTCCGGTGACGTCGTCCTCGGCGTTGGCGTAATCGCTCCCCTTGACGTAGACGTCGGGCCGAATGATCCGGAGAACGCCCTCCGACGTCGGCTCCTCGCTGATGCCGACATAGTCCACCGATTCCAGCGAAGCCAGCATTTCGGCACGGATGCCGTGGCCGAACACCGGCCGGCCGGGACCCTTGTTCACGAAGCCGTCGGCGGTGACCGTCACGATCAGGACGTCGCCCTCGCTCCGCGCCGCTTGCAGATGCCGGACGTGGCCGAAATGCATCAGGTCGAACGTGCCATGGGCGAGCACGACGGTCTTGCCTTGCGCCCGCGCCGCCTTGGCGATGTCGCCCAGTGCACCGATGTTGCGGATTTTCGAGGTCGGATCGTTTCCCATGCTGTCTTCTCAGTCCTTCAGATACCGGAACCAAGCCTGGGTGGCATCGGCGATGCCCGCCTTGTCCCACACCGGCGCCTCGCGCCAATCCTCGATGTGATCGAGCATAACCCGCACGCCCTGCTCGAAGGAGACGCGCGGCGCCCAACCGAGAGCCTCCCTGATGCGCGAGGTGTCTGCGAAGGTGCAGTCCGGCTCTCCCGGGCGCTTGGGCACATGGGTGACCGGTCCGCCCAGCAACTCCACAAGGCGGTTGATGGGGTAGGTGCCGCCGGACCCGACATTGAACACCTCGCCGTCCGCCTGCGAATCAGCCGCGGCCACGAAGGCTTCGACCACATCGCCGACGAAGGTGAAATCGCGGGTCTGGCTGCCGTCGCCGACCACCGTGAACGGCTTGCCGGCCAGCTTCTGCGCCAGGAACACCCCGAAGACGGCGCCGTAGGTACCGCTGGTCCGGGCCCGCGGTCCATAAACGTTGAACAGGCGCAGGGACACCACGGGAAGCCCGTACACCTTGCCCCAATGCAGCACGCTGGATTCGCCGATCCATTTGGTCAGCGCATAGGGATAAGCCGGCGCGATCGCCGCCGTCTCGGGCGTGGGGAACTGGGTGGCCAGTCCGTAGCAGGACGATGACGCGGCATAGACCAGACGCTTGACGCCAGCCCGCCGGGCCGCCTCCAGCACGCTGACCGTGCCGTTCACATTGCTGTGGTGATAGTGCAGCGGGCGTTCGATGGATGGGACGATGTCGGCCAGGGCCGCCAGGTGGAAAACCCAGTCGGCACCGGCGAAAAGCGGGGATATCGCGTCGATGTCGGCTACGTCGACCTCATGGAACGTGAACCGCCCGCTTCGCTCCGCCGCCTCCAGATTGGCTCTGCGGCCGTTGGACAGGTTGTCCAGGCCGACGACCGTGCAGCCCCCGGCGATCAGCCGGTCGGTCAGGTGGCTGCCGATGAAACCGGCAGCCCCCGTCACGACCGCAAGCTTGCCGTCAAACGCCAAATCCGTCACGCGATCCCCTCCCACCCCGCAGCCCTGTCAATTCCGCTTTGCGATCCCGTTCGTGCGCGGTCCCAGTCCTCCAGGATTTCGCGCTCGCTTTGCGGATCAAGCCGGTCGCTTCCGTCTAAGGACATTTTCCGCGAAAGCCAAGCCGCCATGTCGCGGGCCGTGTCACCGACCGGCCGGAAAACCAGACCGGCTTCGACCGCCTTCCGGTTGGAGGCGGCGTAAAGCCAGCGGAACTTCTCCGGCAGGCACGACCAGTCGGCCAGATCAAGCCACCGGCGGCCTTTCGGATGGCCTTGCAGATAATCCGTGCCGACCCAGTCGAGGCGGGCATCGCCGGCCAGCGCGCCCGCCATCTCCGTCAAGAGGGATCCTGCGGTGGATTCTCCGGCGGGACCGACGGCGTTGAAGGTTCCGGCCCGTCCGGTTTCCAGCATCAGGCCGATCCAGTCGGCCAAATCCCGCACGTCCAGCACCTGCCATGCCGCCTCCGGCCGTCCCGGCACCAGAACCCGTCCGCCGGCGGCAAGGCGCCGGGTCCAATAGGCGAAGCGGACACTCTGGTCGTGGGGGCCGACCAGATATCCGGGCCTGACCACCAAAGCCCGGTCGCCGAAGACGTCGCGCACCGTCCGCTCGGTCCCGGCCTTGAGCGGTCCGTAGGTGACGGCATCGAGGCGGGGTTCATCGGCCGGTTCCGGTTCCGACGGATCGTCTTCGGCGATACCGCAAACCGGGAATGCGCTGTACTGGTTGATGGTGGAAATCAGGACATAGCATCCCACGCTGTCGCGCAGCGCGGCGGCACTGGCCGCCGTCTGGCGCGGATAGTAAGCGCAGGTATCGATCACGGCGTCCCAGCGCCGGCCGGACAACAGATCCAGATTTCTTTCACGATGGCCCCGCAGATGCTCGATCTCAGGAAAGGAATCGGGAGCACTCTGACCACGGTTGAAATGGGTAACGGTATGCCCGCGCTGGACCATGGCATCGGTCAGGTGGCGTCCCAGAAAGACAGTCCCGCCGATGATCAATATGTTCATTGCCCAGCACCTTTTATGGACGGGAACCGGCCTCCTCGACCGCTGATTGATTCGGCACCCACCATCATCGCTGTCTTATTATTCCGCAAAGGCTTATAATATTGGCTGAGATGCTTGCAAATCGAAAGAGACGGAGCGAAATCATCGGGTCAATGATCACTTTTCCGCTTGAAATTTATTGACAATAGCGTCGGCAAGACTAGCGCGGAATGAGTAAACAAAAACTTAATTGTAGCGGTGGCTGGACAGTGGGCAGGGTGACGTAACCGCAGGCCGGCCGAGGGCTGCGGTTACGCGACGCTCCAGGGGTGCTTCCTGTTGCGCGGCGTGGGGGGACAGGCTTTACTGTCGGCCACGTCATGCAAGATCGGCTGTTCCAGGTACGGCCCCGTTCATCGACCGGAGATCAACGCCGATGGCACCATTGTCCAATGCCATTCCCAGTGCCACCCTTGCATCGCTTTTTCCGGGGATCGAACGCAACCTTCCGATCGAAATCAGCAGCCAGCTGTTCTCTTTCGGGGCTCCGGAAATGCCTTTGTTCCTGCCTTACGAACAGGCCGTCTTGGCGGGAATCGTCCGTTTCACCGCTCCCCGCCGCCTGCTGGAGTTCGGTACGGCTCAGGGGCAGACCACCTTCGCCCTGGCGGCGAACAGCCCTGCGGACGCCGAAGTCCACACCGTCGACATCATGCAGTGGACGGACTACACCCGGAAATGCCTGCGCGGCGACGAGACGATCGGCGCCTTCTACCGCTCCTCTCCCCACGCGGGCAAGGTTCGGCAGATCTTCCGCCGGGTTCCGGATGAGGTTCCGGATGAAATCGCGGCCCTGCGCGGCCGTTACGATTACATCCACGTCGATGGCGATCACAGCTATGGCGGCGTCAGGACGGACACGGTGACCGCCCTGGACCTAGCGGCCCCCGACGCGATCTTCACCTGGCACGACTTCTACACGTTCCCGGACTATGTGGCGGAACCGCCGGAACGGCGCGGCGTCTATCCTTATCTGAACGAACTGGCGCGGTCCGGCGGCATCACGTTGCGCCACATCGTCGGTACGTATCTGGTCGTGGGCTGCCGCACATGGCCGCAGGACATGCCCGGCGTCCTGGTTCAGCCGGGGGAACCGGAAGCGCCGTTCGGCCGCCGGAATCTGCGTCTGGCCGACACCGGATGGAAGCAAGGTGCCTCCTGATGCGCGATGCGACGCGGGGTTGAGTCGTCGTCCCGCCGAGGCTCCGCAGACGCGAGGCGTCAGCGAAATTAGTTCCGGGACGCTTCTTTCCGCTTTAGTATCGCAGTCGTCCTGCCTCCAAGCGACAAGACGTCGCCGCAAAAAAGCGTGGCCATTGATGAATGTGCTCGGCCTATCCTTCGATTACCATGACGCTGCGGCAGCGATTCTGGTGAATGGGGCAATCGTCGCCGCAGCGCAGGAGGAACGGTTCAGCCGCCGCAAGCATGACAAGGCCCTGCCGGAACAGGCGATCGACTATTGTCTGAAACAGGCCGGATTGCGTGCCGTCGATCTCGACAAGGTTGTCTATTATGAGCAGCCGCTGTTGAAGTTCGACCGGATCCTGCGTTCATCCCTGCGCCGGGGAAAGGCTGGCTTCGCATACCTGAAGGACACCGCCGCGGCGTGGCTGCGGGAGGACAAGTTCGAACCGCGCCTGCGGATCGCCGAATGCCTGAACCTGCCTCTGGAGCGGGTCGTCTGCGTTCGCCACCATGAGTCGCATGCGGCGTCGGCCTTCTACTGTTCGCCCTTCGACGAGGCGACGGTCATCACGCTCGACGGGGTGGGGGAGTATGAAACCGCGACGATCGGCGTCGGACGCGGCTCGGAACTCCGGACGCTGTCGACGATCCGGATGCCGCATTCCCTCGGCCTGTTCTACAGCGCCTTCACCGCCTATCTCGGCTTCGAAGTGAACGAGGGGGAATACAAGGTGATGGGCATGGCCGGCTTCGGCCAGCCCGATCGTCATGACGAGCTGCTGCGTCTGTTTTCGCTGCAGGACGACGGAACCTTCCGGCTCGACCAGCGCTTCTTCGAATTCACCGCACCGAACGACCTTCCATACACTCCGGCGCTTCCCGCATGGCTCGGTCCGGCCCGTCCCCCGGAGAGCCCGTTCGCGACGACGGAGGGCGAGGGGCTGGACGCCGCCGCCCTGGCGGATTGCCGCCGCTATGCCAACCTGGCCGCCAGCGTGCAGAAATGCACCGAAACGGTCATCCTGCACATGGTGAGCCGTGCAGTCGAACGGACCGGCATCCGCAACGTCTGCATGGCCGGCGGCGTGGCGCTCAACTCCCTCGCCAACGGCCGGATCATCCGCGAACTGGGCCTGCCGCTCTACGTGCAGCCGGCGGCGGGCGATGCGGGAGGCGCGGTCGGAGCCGCGCTGTCCTATTACCACTCCGCTTCCGGCGGGAAGGGACGGCGGCCGCTGACCTCCGCCTTCCTCGGCCCGGCCTACACGCCGGATGAGATCGCGGCGGCGATTCGCGACAGCGGCTTCGAACAGGTCGAATGCTTCGACGACGACGATGCCCTGATCGACCGCACCGCCCAACTCCTGGCCGACGGCTTGGTGCTGGGCTGGTTCCAGGGGCGCTCGGAATGGGGGCCGCGGGCATTGGGGTGCCGCAGCATTCTGGCCGACCCCACCCGTCCGGACATGCAGCGCGCCGTCAACGAGCGGATCAAGTTTCGCGAGCCTTTCCGGCCTTTCGCACCGGCGACGCCGGTGGACGAGGCCGTACGATTCTTCGATATGCCGCCTGTCGGCGGCGCGGCGGCGCCGGAATATTTCATGCTTGCCGTTCATCCGGTTCGCGAAGAGCAGCGCACGGCGATTCCGGCGGTATCGCACGCCGACGGCACCGCCCGGGTGCAGGTCGTCAGCGCGCAGAGCAACCCGCTTTTCTTCGCTTTGCTGCAAGCATTCGGGCAGCGGACGGGAGTGCCGGTCCTGCTCAACACGTCGTTCAATCTGCGCGGCGAACCGGTGGTCGAGACCCCTACGGATGCCTTGAAGACTTTCGCCTTCAGCGGGATCGACGCGCTCGTGATGGGGCGCAGCATCGTCCATAAAAGCTTCACCCTCTGATCACCCAGGAAGCCTGCATGTCCATCGCCGTCGTTCTGCCGCCCGACCATCGCTTCAACCTACGCTGGCTTGTCCAGCCTTTGGAAGCCGTACGGACATGGCTGGGTGAGCGTTTCGAGAGCGTGAACTTCTTATGCGCTGCGGAGCTGATGGACGCTTATCGACCTGCGTTGGGCACGGGCGCGGCGGTAAGCCAACTGACCCGTGAAAGCCCCGCGGCTTTCACCGAAGTGTTCTTCATCATCCTCGATCCGGGATATCCGGTGGGACACTATCGCACCGCTCCCGAAGCCGCCATCCATACGGTCGACCGCACGGGAGCCATTCGCCCGCACGGCCGTGTCCTGACGGAGGATGAGGATCCGGGGATGAACGCGCACGTCTTCACCAGGTTGGGGCCGCGCGACAGCCAACATGCCTGGGCGTTCAATCATTTTCCCTGGGGATATCTATACCGCGATCCATCGTGGGGAGCGGTCGATGGTTTCGGACACCGGATCACCGCGGACCTGCGCGCCCTCGAAAAACGCGAGCGTACCCATAAGGTGGTCGCCTGTTACGGGGGCTCCGCCGCCTGGGGATGGGAGTGCCTGCCGCATCAGGTCTGGACGGCACTTCTGGAAGAGCGGCTGAACGCGCGCAGCCGGAGCGTCGGATCGCCGCTGCGCTTCACGGTGCTGAATTTCGCCGGGCCGGGCCATGTCGTTCTGCATCAGATATTCACGCACATCCTGCACGCCCATCGCCTGAATCCGGACGTGGTGATCACCTTCGATGGCATCAACGATCTGTTCGACGGGCAATTGTGCGACCCCTCCCTCGTCGGCCCACATGACATCGTCTATCAGGAGGCCCAGGAGCTCTGGGCGCAGATCCTCCACCAATCCCATGACCGCGCCCGGGTTTTTCCGCCGGAAACAGATGGTCCATGGCGGGCGGTAAACCAACCGATGACGGTGCTGCGCGCCTATGTCGCTCGCGCCCGTCAGTTCCGGCGGATGGCCGAAGGCATGGGTGCGCACTTCATCTGGGGTGTCCAGCCCGTCGTCTCCAGCAAGGCCGCGTTGTCGCCGGAGTTCGAAAAGGACTATCTCGATCGCCATGCCGACCATCGCCTGGAAAGCATCCATGACAATTGCCGCCGCATGCTCGATATTTTGTCGCGCGAAGCCACGGCATCGGATCGTGAGGCGATGGTCGATCACCACGCCCTGTTCCGTCGTTTCGGGGCCGAGGACTGGCTGTTCTGGGACTCCTGCCACCTGACCCCTGAAGGCAATGTCCGTGTTGCCGATTTCTTCGCCGAACACATGGCGACCCGCATCCTTCCAATACTGGAAGCGGACGGCTTTGGGAGAGGAACCGATGACCAGCGCTGATCATTCCACCCGGGAGCGTGCCCGCCTGCGCCGTTTGATCCGGCAGGCATGGTCGGAGCGCCTGTGGCTGACCTTCCTGTTCCTGGTCGCGGTGTATCCCTTTCTATGGCGCCTGGCTGTCCGGATGCGGCTCCAGGGAGGAGCGGGCAAGCCGGCGTCTCCCTTCGTCTATACGTTGCGCTAGAACAATCGCATGAACTGCGCAGGGTCCGCCGTCCGATCGTCGCGCCGGATCGGGTGTGATGCTTGACCCTTCACTTGATCATCATGCACTTTGCGTCGTTGACAACCGCGGCGCAGGGGCTGGGAAAAGACAAATGGCGGTCGATCGGTCAAACAATGTTGCCTCTGCCCATGCCGCCTCTGCATCGACGGTGCCTGCGATGATTGACGTCGACGCGTGGCGGCGGCGAATCAGGGAAGACACCTTCTCCCATTATCATCTGGCGATGGGCGTGGCATTGCGGAGGAATGGGGATGGCGCTGCGGCCATCGAACGGTTCCAGGCAGCCATTGCGATAATCCCCGGCCATGCGTTGGCTTACTGGAACTGGGTCGGGATCCTGCACGACGCCGGTCGGGCCGCCGAAGCCGAGGCGGTTCATCGGGAAGCGATCGCCGCCAACCCGCATTATCAGGTCGAGGCCTTGCACCTCGAAGGCAAGAGGCTGGTCGAAGACAGGGACTATCTGGCTGCCGCCGAACGGTTCCGCGAAGCGATCCAAAATGGATGGAACGTGGAGACGGTCAGGCGCGATCTGAGCGATGCGCTGCGGTGGCAAGGGGTGATGGTCGCCGGGAAAGGATCCGACGAGAAGGCTCTGCCGTTCCTTGAAGAGGCCAGCCAACTGAACGCGACGGACGAGACGCTGGTCACCCTGAGCGACGCGCTCCTCCGTCTCGGACGAAGCGCCCAGGCGGTCGGGGCATTGCGGCAGGCATTGGCGGGCAACCCGTTGCTTGCAAAGTCCCACTATGCGTTGGGGCAGCACCTCAACCTGCAGGCCAATTCCACCGCGGCCGTGTCGATGGCAAAGCTGTCGATGGCAAACGCCATCGCGGTCGATCCGCCCTTTTCCGCTCCCTACGACATGCTTTCGCAATTCTCATTGCGCGACGGCCAATTGCGGGGTGCGGTGAACCATGCACGTCATGGTGTCTGCCTCAACGCTTCCAGCCCGATGGCGCATTTTCACCTGGGGGTGGCATTGATCGCTTCCGGCCGCTACGAAGACGCGGAAGCAGTCAATGCCAAACTGCGGTCCATGGTACCGCAGGAGCGCTACCCGGTCGAACAGCACATCATGATCATGATCGGCATGGAGCATCATCAGTCGGCGCTGACCGCCCTGGCGCCTCTGCTGGCGGCCACTCCCAACGATCCGATGACATTGGGGTGCAAGGGACACTCGCTGTTCCGCATCGGTCATCGGGAAGAGGCGGAAGCCGTGCTGCGATCCGCGGTGGCCTCAACCCCCGACTCTGCATGGGCCAGGCTGTGCCTGGGATGGATGCTGCGCCGGACCGGCCGCGGCGAAGAAGCCGCCATGCATTTCCGGCACGCCGTCCAGTTGCGTGGATGCTGGGTGTTGTATGAAGCACGATTGTGCCCCTGGACGGCGGAGGACGCACTTGCGGCCTATCGGGAATTGGGGGTCACCTGACGCCGCGTGCCCTTGGCTGGAATTGACCAATCATTGACGAATGCCGCCCATAATGCAGGCTCCAAACATACGGAAAGCGTTTTACCAATGACCGAAATGAGCTTGCCGAAAGACACGCAGCCGGTCGATGGAAAAGGGGAAAAGCATCTGCTTCATCCCAACCTGGAAGACTTCCAGGACCCTCGTAAAATTTTTCATCACGCGGATCGCGTTTTCGAGCTGTGGCGGGATGGCGATACCCGGCCTGTTCACATGACCATCGGCCTGACCAATTACTGCAACCATAAATGCCCATGGTGCTACATCAATTGGAATCAGGCGGGACGTGCCAGCGAACGTTCCGGGGGGGAGCAGGCGGATGCCGGGCGGCGGGCCATCAACGCCGACTGGCGGTTGATCGAAGCGGTCGGAGAGGCGGCGGCCATCGGCCTGAAGGCCGTCACCATCGTCGGAGACGGTGAACCGACGCTGCACAAGCGCTTCGTCGAGTTCCTGACGGCTCTGAAGGGCTTCGGACTCGATATCGGCATCTTCACGAATTTCAGTGCCGACCGCCCGGACGTGATCGAAGCGATGGCAAAGCACTGCTTCTTTGTCCGTGGCTCGATCGACGCCGATTGTCCGGAGCACCATCGCCTGACCCACGGCGCCGATGATTTCGAGCGCGTGATCGCCAACTTGCGCCATCTGATCGCTTTGCGTGGAACGGCGACCTACCCGATCATCGGCGTCCAGTTCGTCACCAATCACTGGAACTATCGCGACCTGCCCCGTGCCGCGGCATTCTTCCGTGATCTGGGCGTCGATTATATGACGATCAAGCCGGCGTATAAGAACGCTCTCAACCCGGCACACCCGGAGAATGAACTGGATCCCAGAGCTGCCTTTCCCTTCATGAAGGAAGCACAGGCGTGCTCTACCGAAAAATTCAAGGTATATGCAAAATATTCTCAGTTCATCGAAGTCCTCGACTACGAGACGAACGACGGACGCTTTTACAAGAAGTGCATGGCAACCCCACTTTCCCCGTACCTCGATGAGGACGGGAATGTCGAGATGTGCGGAAACTTGAAGGGCCGCAATTTCACGATGGGAAATATATATGAAAATTCTTTTCAGGAAATCTGGGCATCGGAAAGACGCAAGGATTGCCTGAAGCGGATCGATCTTCACGCCTGTCCTTCAGGCTGCAAGCTTGACCCTTTAAATAAAACCCTATGGACGGCATTTCACCCTCAAGAGGAAAAGACTCATCCAAACTTTGTTTAATTCAAGGTATCTCCGCCAGACTTACCTAATCCATGAGTTATTGCTGGCCATAAGTCACTGCTGGTGAGCGGCAAGGTGGGCTGGAATGGTACGAGAAGTACGGTTTCTTGATCCTGTCCTGTACAGGATCAATTCCCCCCTGCTTCAAAAATAATGCTCCGGCTTTAATCGTTAAAGGGTAGATCCATGCCACGTCTTGTCACCTCCTGCCCAGTCTGCTTGCAAAGCAATCACCGAATCATATCCTCCTTGTTCCGTGACCAGGATTTTCCTGAGCGTTTCATGTTTGTGCCGAATCGCAATCTTGTTGCCTGTCAAAACTGCGGAAACATCATGCGGTTTCCTGTGGAGATTTTTGACCAGAGCGAGATCAACCGCTTCGGCGGTGAATATTACGACCGGGTCGCCGCAATGGCGGACTGGTCCGAGACGGTAAAGATCCACATCGATTATCAGGTTCATCATTACCAGAGACTGCACGAGGTGCTGCATCGCATCGCCACTCCGACAAGCCATCCGCAATGGCTGGACGTCGGGTCGGCGGGATGTCCGACGGCTTACGATGACTTTCAGTTCCATACCGTCGAACCGGATGCCAGGGTTGTCGCCGTCGGTCAGCAGCGGTTCCGGGCCGACCGCATCCATTGCGGCATCATTGAGACCTTTTCGGCGGCGCCTCGTCTAGATGGGATTGTGTTCCACGACAGTTTTTACTGCATTCCGGACCCCAACTCGGCATTGGCGCGTGCACGCGAACTGTTGCGGGAAGATGGGCTGCTGGTGATCCGCATCGGCAGTCACTTCATGGAATGCCATGATTACGCCAACGATGAGCATCACCATCGGATCGAAGACATCTTTCGCGGCGACGTGATGTGGAATTACTTCAATCCACTCAGCTTGCGCCACATCTGTGCCCGCCATGGTTTTGCCCTGGAACAGGATCTGTTAATTTCCGACGTTTATTCAGATAGTAGAAGCTGGCGGTATTTCATCTTCAAGCGTCAGGAAACGGCCGAATCGCCGGTTTCCTTCGAAAGCATGCGAGCGCTCCAAGAGGAACGCCTGCAGATGTTGCTCGATAGTTTCGATGGGATCACCCAAGCGACGCTCGACATGATCGACCGTCCGGACGTGGCCGTAATCGGGGCTCGCGACCTGATCCGCGATCTTTGGCGCGGCCGGCCGCCCAAGGCCATGAGCCGGCACATCGACCTCAAGCACTATCCAATGGAACCTGCCTTCTCCCTGGATGGCCTGAGCTATTGCCCGATGCCGGCGTTGGCCGATGCCTTGCGACGGGGAGAGGTGCAGCATGTGGTGATTGCTTCCTTCCGTGACGTTCCAACCGCCATCGGGTTGGTCGCCCACCATGCGCCGCTGAACGGCGCGCGACTTTACATCCCGACCCGCCGTTCCGGCATCGAACGACTAATGGGCGAGTTCGACGGTGTCTGGCGTCCGATCAAAGCCTTTGCGCTGATAGAGATCGAGATCGCCCCCGAGGCACCAAGCGGATACCGCCTGGTCGACGAGGGAGCGACGGTCCGCGAATTGAAAGCACGCGAAAACGGATAGGATGCCTGATACCGGGTTCGGAAGGCTCCAGCTTTCCGAACCCGGTTATCACCCGCGACTGCGGGCGCGCGCCGGATCAGCCCGCAGCGCTTACGGTGTTCCGACGATAGCGGAACTGGGTGGGGATCGTGTTGGATGTCGATGCGCCGCGCCGCCGTGCGACGAAGACGACGTCATGGCTGTTTCCGGGCGCCCCCAGCTTGGCATATAGCGGATCGGGTTGATGGTCGTAACTGTTGAAGCTCCAATGCCGATGACGATGCTGACCATTGGTGAAGTCATGTTCGACGATGGAGCACTCCAGTATTTCGAAGACATTCGCCTCATAGTAGTCAAAGAAAAAAGTCGGCGAAAATTGATAGAATCCATGCTCCGGAACGTTGTTCATCGGAGATGAATGAATGATAACTCCGTCGTTTTTAAGATAGTGGAAAGCATTTTCAAGGAAGTTCGGGACATGGAAAATATGCTCCATTGTCCCGTTGTTATATAGGACATCAAAATAACCGATATGGGATGCCGGTGGAGTGACGTTGAGATCTTGCTCTATCTCAGCTTCCTCGGATCTATCGAAATCAATTGCAAGGCATTCGGAGAAGCCCAGCAGGCCAGTCAGGCGCTTGTCGTTGATGATCCGGTCATCGGCATAGCCGGCGGTGGCGATGTTCGGGAACGAACCATGCTTCGATAGCAGGGTTTTTACTTGACCGAAGGTGACTTGGCTTGGCCACAGCCGCCCAAGAAAACCGATTCTTCCCTTCAGCAGATGATCTTTTGTCAACCTGGCAAGCAAGTCACAAGCGTAAGGTCCAAGAGGCATCTGGTTTCTTTCGAATCTCTATCCGGAAGGGGTTTCGGAAATCAGGCGTCAGTTCTTGCGGACCATGCCGGCAAAGAAGACATCGGCTTTGGAATAGTCGTTGGCATCTTCGCGAATGATCGACTTATGGCGGCAATGGGTGCATCCCCGGCATTCCGGATTCATCCGTGCGGGGTCGTTGACACCGGCGCGAAAGGCCTCCAATGCGGAACCGTTCCAGATTTCCTCAAGAGAGGACTCGGCGAGATTGCCGACCGGCTTGTACGACACGGGACACGGATAGACTGCACCATCCGGCTGGACCGACAGACGGCGCCACGGCAGGAAGCAGGGCCGATGTCCAAGCTCGCGCGTGGCCGCCTGGTTTTCCTCCATCCCGCCGCTCTGCAGGGCCATCCGTACGCCCTGTTCACGGGCATAGCGCAAGGCTTCCTGGGTCAGGCGGACGAAGCGTTCCCGGTCCTTCAACGGCATCCGCTCGACCATCTCCTCGCCATAGGCGATGAGCGCCGTCACCTGCACACCCTCTTCCGCCTGATGCTCCTTGGCGAAGTCGACGGCGCGGGGAAGATCCTCCAGAGTGTCCAGCATGCCGACCGTGGAAATGCGCAACATGGGATAGTGGACGCCACGTTTGCGCTTCAACTCGTTGATAGCACGCAGATTGGCCACTACCTTGTCCAAGCGGTCGGCCCCCATATGGCGCGCATAATCTTCGCGGTTGAAGCCGGTGACGGAAACGGTCAGCCACCGCAACCTGCCGACGATCGCCTCGATGGACTCCTCGGTGAAGAGAATGGCATTGGTTGAAAAATAGGTCTCGATGCCATATTCAGATATTCTATTAAATATCTTGACGAAATCCCTACACGTAAGGGGTTCGTACTTGCTGAACAAAGTAACTGACTTCAATTGCTTCAATATAGGGTCGATCTTCTCCATAAAATATTCAAAGGAGATTTGAGAACTGTTCGGGACATTGAAATAGCTGAGATGACAGAATGAGCAGCGAAGATTGCACTTGCTGCTCAGGTCGATGTCCATATGCAACGGGAGGGTCGAGGGCTTTATCGCGCCCAAGAGGTCTCCGGACATTTCTTCATCGGTCATTGTTCGTATCCGTTGGATATCGACGGGGCGAAGCCGTCACCAGCCGAAGGAATCATCCTGCCATTCAGCGTCGAGGAATGTATGGTCATGCGTGAGCCGTCACCGTCGACCCGGCGTTGACATCCACTTCCAGGTAAGAAGGACCGCGATACAGCTTGTTGACGTGCGTGCGCAGCAGGAAGCGGCCCAGCCCGTTGGTGCTGGTGCCATATTGGCGAATATAGGCTTCGATGAGTTGACGCTGCTCGTCGGTATGACGGATGCGGAGTTGGTGACGCCGCCCGGTATAGTCCGCCGGATCGGCCTCGAAACGCTTCCCCATCAAGGCCACAAAGTCGAAATCGAAGGTCTCGACAATGTCGAGAGCGCTTTCCAGAAGGGAATCCTTACGCAGCAGACTGAAACGCTTGAGCTGGGTAAGGTAATTCTCGGCCAGATCGTTCAGGGCGCCGGCATCCTGCAACAGCTGGCGCCCGGTAGCAAAGGCGATATGATGCAGATCCTCCTGATGCTGGAAGAACGCGATGGCTTTGTATTTGTAGAGTTCGCTGCTGCCCAATTCCCCGGAAATGTAGCGGGTGATGATCTCGGGCTGGGCGACAAATTGCTCCAGTTCCTCCTGTATCATCCAGAGCTTCTCATCGTTCTCGCGCATGTATCCATCATAGATCGCCGCCAGACCGCTGTCGGGCGCAAAAGCGGCGGCATGCGTCTGCACCAGGAACCGCGATGTCGGCACGCCATGCAGATTGAGGAAGTTGCACAGTTCCCTGAAGACGCCACCATTGTGGAAGAGTTCAACGGAAAGGTCGAGCGCCCGGCAGACAAGATAGTCTTCATAGGACAGGCTATTCTGTGAAACGCAGATCTCCTCCATCTCGACGACGCCCACTTGGTCGCCAAGCATGTCATAAAACCCGAAACAACGTGGCAACACCCGGAAGCGGCCGACCAAGCCGAAGCGTTCGCGATAGGCGGCATCGGAAATCTCCGATCCCGGCAACATCATCGCCTGGTACATCATCACGTCATTGATGTTGGCATCGACCATGCTGGCGACGCTGCGGAAATGCGCGTCCCGGCTATCTCCTGGCAAGCCGAGGATGATCTCACAATAGCTGTTGGCGCCGGTTTCCTCGGCACTCTTGCCGACGGCTACGATCTGATCCAGGGAGATGTTCTTTCTCTTCACGTTCTCCAGAATCTTTTCATCGGCAGTCTGAATGGACACGGTCAGAACCATGGCGCCATCCAGAATGCGGGCGGCCTCCAAAACCCGTTCCTTCTGGTTCTTGCCGGAAGAGTTGGCGACATACTTCGGCCATTTCCTCTCCCGCCGAAGGTCAGCCAGAATTCGGCAGATATCCAGATCTTCCCGATACATGCCAAAGTTGGAATCGCTGAACAGAAGGTCAGGAGTCTTCGCCCGGTCAGCGATGTAATGCAGCTCTTCATGAAGCCTTTCAAAGCTGTGCCTGCGCACTTTGTTGAAATAGGTGCGACCTATCTCACAGAAAGTGCATTGGAACGGACAGCCGCGAGCCATCTCGATCATTGGAATGAGGACAGGATCGAAAAACTTCTCGAGAAGACCTAAAAGATAAGGAGAAGGGATTTCGTCAAGGTCGCCGACCCGCTCGAGCACCTCTCCGCGGACCATGGTGTCGCCTGAGATATAATGGACGCCGCCGATAAGTTCCCGCGCCTTCTTCATCGCGGTGACATTGAGGTCGACAGCGATCAACCGCTCCAGCAACAGCGAGAACGCCCTTTCCCCCTCCAGCCAGACATAAAAATCCACGGCGGGGTGGGCTTCCAACCAACGGCGCTGCTCGGCTTCCTCGCCAGGATAGGTTGGTCCGCCAAAGACGATTACAACTTTTGGGTTCTTCTGCTTGATGCGCTCCGCATAGGCATAGGCCAAGCGTGTGTTCCAGAGATAGTTGGAGAAGCACGCAATCTGGGGCACTCCCCTGTTCAAATACCCGGAGAAATCATCTGGGTATTTGAAGATTTCGACATCGATTTCATCGCCAAATTTTTGTTTAGCGTAGGCTGCGACCAAGGAGATGCCGTAAGGAAAAGTGTTGGCTGCAATCACCTGTCCTGTATGAGTCAGATCGGCAAAACTTATCTTGATCGACATATCTGACCAATCCTGCTTATCGTCCTGGCTATGCACAATGGCATGGCGCACAGCTACAGCAAACACCTGATTCCATAGGGCGGCAAGGGCACCCCTTACCATCAGGCTTCGGCGGGAAAGGGATGCGGATGACCGCGGGCTTCGCCGCCACGCCTTGCAATCGCCCGCTCATAGAGCGCGATCAGCCGATGAATTTGCGTGTCCATCCCGAATTCACGATTGAGGCGTCGAATGTTGGCGACGGCGCCGTCATAGTCGAAGCTTTTCAGGCGCTCTGCGAGAGTGGGGATTTCCGATGATGCAATGGAAAGGCCAACCCCCCATTCATTGACCAGACGTGCCATTTCATCGTACTCGGCGTTGACGATGACCGGCAGGCCGGCCTCCAGATAGGTGAAGAACTTGGTGCCGAATCCGCCACGCATCTGCCCGGGGTTCAGGCGCAGGATGGAAAAGTCGATGTCACACAGGATCAGGCCGAAATCATAACCTGCGATGACGCGCGGCAAACGGTCGGGCAGCACGCCGTCGTGGAGACGATAGCAGGCATATTCCCTCTCCAACTCGACGAAGGTCTGATAAGTCGGGTCGCCCTCGGCAATCGGGCGGTAGGGGGTGTGCCGGACCTCCAAGGCGAATCCCTGTTCCAGCAGCATTCTGAAAGTCTGGGGCTGGCTGGCTTCGGGATAAATCGTTCGCGGATGGTCCGCCGTCTGGGGCACCAGCCCCCCCGCATAGACCAGCCGGGTCACTCCGTCGCGTTTGGACGGCTTGTCGCTGCGGTAGCAAACATATTCCGGGCAGACATAGCTATGCATTTCGATATTGGGCGGCAAGTCGCCTTGCCGCCCGCCCCATACCTCCACTTCGCGCGGGGGGAACCGGTGCACGAGGCCATCGGCTTCGTCCAGGATCAGCGACTCCATGGCCAAGTCGAGATCGATGCATGCCTCTCCCCACAACTCGGCGAGAACTTCGCGGCTGCCGTAGATCGAAGTCACGTCATAGAATTCGCAAACGACCGGCGTCTGCCCTCGATTGCGCAGGACTAAGCCACCCAGAACATAGCTCAGCATCCAGCACTGGACGTGGAATAGGGTCGGCCGCAACTGGCGCACGAGCCCGCGCATGATGCGGCCGCTGTTGCAGCCGTCGGCTACCCCGTCGAAGGCCTCCTCGAAGAACGCCTTGATCGCCGGCGGCAGGTGGGCGGCGCAGATCAGATAGGTGCGGAAGCCGTTCCGCCGGAGATACAACGACTCCCGCGAGATTACGAAATAGGGCGTGGTCGCCATGAAGACGACAGTGCGTGCGCCATCTGCGTGATTGTTCGCCGCATCGATGAACTCGCCGAAATCCCGCCGTGGCGAACGGGAATCCATTCGGAAAAAGCTTGCCAGCAGTCCTCGCTCGTCGGCGATCCTGCGGAAGCTTTCCAATTCGCGCGATACGGCGTCCGCATCCCAAGGGCCGGCGACCAGATCCTCGACCCGCCGACGCAGCGCCTGCGCATCGGCGGGAGAAAGGAGCTGGGCAAGGTCATCGGCGACCGTTACCAGTGCCTGCGCATTCACGCAAACGTCCCCCCCGGCCGGACCAGCCTCCGGTTCCATCACTGGCCCAACCTCCGGACGTGGCAATCCGAAGGTCTTCCGGTAGGCCTCATCGACCTCGACCGTCCAGGCCCCCGGGCGATCGGCCCACAATCCCGTCATGCAAGACCCTCTCGATAGGTTGGGAAAAAGCCCGTTCCGCCCTCCGGAATCGGGGGAGACGCGGTTCTGCGGGCCTCCGTGGCGCGCCGGTAGGCCTCCTGGTCGTGCACATGGTGGACGATGTGGTAAGGGCAGGTTCCTTTGGAAAAACCCTGTTTGAAAAACACCAGCGAAGCCCGGCCGCCGCCCAGATGCAGGTGCCGGTATCCCCCCTGGTGTGCCCAGGACGCCACTTCGTGAATCATGAAATGGTTGGGGTGCTTGCCCAGGAACCGCAGATCCGATGCGCTCAGGAAATAATCGAGCACGTTGCCATGGCGGAGGAAAATCGACGCCGCGGCGATGTCATTACCATCGCGCACGACAAACAGCAGAATGTCGTCCCGCAAGCTTTCGAAGAGCTTCAGGAAATAGGAACGCGGCAGATTAAGATAGCCGGTCTGGTTATGCCGCTCCATCGTTCGGCGGTAGAGTTCCGCGAAAGCATCGACCAGTGTGTGCTCACGGTCCAGTTCCAGGCGCAGCCCGGTAGCCGAGGCCTTGCGAATGCACTGGGTGTAGCTTTCCCGGTAACCCCGCACCCGTTCCGCCTCGTCGAGGCGGAGATCCATCAGAACATTGTTCTGGTGCAGATACAGCCGGTCGAAGCATCCCTCTCCATGCCGGTGGTTCTGCAACATGGGGTGGAAGCGGATGAATTCGGACACCACGCCGGTTTCGCGGCAATGGCTGGAAAAAGCTGCCCGGAAATCCCGGATCAGGCCGGGCGCACGCTCATCCCCGGCATTATGGACATAGCCACCGTAGCAGTAGGGCGTCACCAGATCATACCGGCCGGCCCAGGACTCCCCAAGAAAGGGCAACTCGGCCAGAGGCCGCCGGATGTAGGGGTAGAGCACGATCAGGTCATCCGCCTGATACTGGAAACACTCGGCCAGACCGTCCCCCTTTTCCTGGTAAACGCGGCTGAACCGGGGGTAATGCGTCAAATCCTTGTTGGGTATCCGTTCAAGGCTGGCCGACCACGCGGCAATATCGTCCAGCGTATGGATGCTCACCCGCTCCATCGCCTTCCCCTAGCGCTTCGACAACAGATGGCTGCCGAGCATGAGCGCATCCATCCCCGACGTCGCATAGGTTCGGATGGCATCGGCCGGCGATTCGACGATCGGTTCCCCATTCAGGTTGAACGAGGTGTTGACCAGAACCGGAACGCCGGTCAGCGTGCCGAAAGCCGTAATCAGGTCATGGAAAAGGGGATGGTCATCCCGTTCGACCGTCTGCACGCGCCCGCTTCCATCGGCATGGACGACGGCCGGGATGTCCCGCCGCCGCTCGGCCCGGACCGGCAACACCTTTTCCATGAAGGGAACACGGGTTCCGGCCGGCGCCTCGAAGAACCGCCCGACATCCTCCGCCCGCACCGCCGGCGCGAACGGACGAAATCCTTCGCGGAACTTCACGGCGGAATTGAGCCTGTCCTTCATGTCCGGATCCAGCGGAGAGCCCAGGATCGACCGACCGCCCAGCGCGCGCTGCCCGAACTCCATGCGGCCCTGGAACCAGCCGACGATCTTCCCGGCGGCCAGCAACTCCGCGGCGGCGCCGGCAGGGGCGTCGACCCGGGTCGACACCAGCCCGCAGCGCCCAATGGCTTCGGTGATCGCCTTATCGTCGTAGGAACTTCCAAGAAACGGCGTGATCACTTGGTCGCGAACAGGATCGCCTGCCCGTTGGGCGACCCACAACGCCGCCCCGATGCTGTTCCCGCTATCGTCCGGTGAGAAGGGCACGAAGACATCGTCGAACGGGCCGTCCAGCGACAAGCGTCCATTGAACAGGGAATTCATGGCGACGCCGCCGGAGAGGCAAAGCCGGGGACAGTTGGTCTCCTTGCGCAACCAGTCCAACGCCCAGCGCAGAACCTCCTCCAACCGGGCCTGGGCAGCGGCAGCGATGTCGAAATGACGCTGTTCCATCGCCTCGTCGCCACGCCGAGGCTGGCCCAGAAGACGGTGTGCGGCCGGCGTCAGATATCCGGCCGTGTCGAAGTTGAAGTGATCGAAGAAGTCCAAATCGAGGTGGAAACCTCCATCCGGAGCCAACCGGATCATGCGCTCCATCGCCGCGCGGTAAGGCTCCGGGTCGCCATAGGCCGCCGCCCCCATCACCTTCCATTCGTCAAGATCCGGCCGGAACCCGAGGAACTCCGTGATCGCCGAATAGAAGCTGCCCACCGAATGAGGGAACTCGATCCTCTTGAGGATGCGGATGTCGCTGCCACGCCCCACGGCCCATATGGTCGTATCCCGCTCCCCATAGCCATCGCACGAGAACAGCGCCGACTCATCGAATCCCGAAAGGCAATAGGCGCCCGTCATGTGGGCCAGATGATGGGAGACGTATGTCAGTTGGATCGGCTTCCCGCCCTCACGATGAAAGATCTGGTCGGTGGCCACATGGGGCGCCCCGCCCAACCGCGGCAGCAGGTGATTGGGGTTGGCGGAAAACCGCTCCCCCGGATAAGCAGGCCATTCGGAAAAGCCGGCGCGATAGCGCCCCGCTACATTGATTGCCGGATTCCAGCCGATGGCGAACACGTCGACGTCAGCCAACGTCAAACCTTGCCAGCCCAACGCCCGACCGATCGCCAGATGAGGAAAATACTTGGAATGCTTGCGTCGATCTAGGCGCTCCTCGGCACACCCGAAGACGAGCTTTCCATCGACCACAAGCGCGGCCGAACTCAATATCCCGGTGTTGTGAATGCCGATGACGATCAACGCTTTCTCCTCGTGCCGTCCCAGTCCAGGCACCGTGCCGGGGAGGGGACGTGGCGAAACGTTATCCGACCTTCGCGCGCAAGTGTTCAAGGATTCTTAATTTACGCGGCCATTCCCCCACGCCTCCGGCCCGAAGGGGCCACGCAACCGGAACGGAAGCGTGGAATTAGGAATTGCTTAGCCTTTCGCCGCCACGATCCCACTGTTGCGGACGCTTACCGGCGTGTCGCAATCAACTCAAGATGGAGCTTTACACCTTGTCTTTCCCGGATGATTTCTGGAGCGTGGTCAGGCCGTTGCTCGGCCCTGACCGGGCACGCCAGACACTGGAACTGGCCGATGAGGTGGAAGAGTATTTTGGCGGTCCGCGCGACACAGGCATCGCCCGGCAATTCATCCGGACCCACCTGCCACCCGGCCGCATCTACGTCTACGGCGCCGGGCTGCACTCGGAAAACATCATCGATATCCTGCATCGCCGCGACGACTTGGAGATTCTGGGCTTCCTGGATCGCGATGCCGAACGGCTGAAGAGGTTCCACGGCTATGAGGTTCTCCCGCCTGAACAGATCGTGGAGCGGGATTTCGACTATGTCCTGGTTTCCTATCAGCGGATCGAAGCCACGATGGTGGACCGGCTGCGGCAACTGGGCGTGCCGGCGGCCAAAATCCGTACGATCTATTCCGACTCCGACTTCATCGCCACGGCCGTGGCCGAACAGTTCTCCAGGATCGAAAGGCGTCTCGACGGCCGCCGGTTCGATCACGTCATCGTCCGTTCAGGCATTCACGAGGTCGTTCCGGACTCGGTCCTGGTCGAGTTGTTTCCTCCCGAAACCACACTGGCCATTCACATCGGCCCGGCCAAGTCGACGGTTGCCGCCAGCCCTTTCTGGACCATCGACGCCCAGGGGTGCGCGGCTTTGGCCGCCCGCATCGTAAAAGCGTTGCAACCCAAGACCATTTATCTGAGCACCGCCCAGGAGTTCGAACTTTTCTATTTTCCGATTCGTCGCGCGGCTCCGAACGCACGGCTGATCCACGAGATTTATGACTTCTTCCCGCTGATCCCGGAGGACTGGATCAAACTGGGAATCAACGCCGGCGACAGGTTGATCGATTTGATGCGGCTGGCCAATTACTTTAGCTGTCAGGACTCCCAGATGATCGTTTCCAAGCGCGCCGGACGCGAATGGAACAAAGCCTGTGAGGGGTTCAGTGCACCCTATCTGTTCGTCTATCCGGGGATTGGTTCCAAAGGAAGCGTGGATTGGGATGAGTCGACCCGCAATAGCCCTGGAGACGGGCCGATCCACATTCTCTATGCCGGGGCTCAGGTCCCGCCTCATTTCCGTATCTACATGCGGTCGGATTACAATTTTCTTCCTTTGATGGAAGAGGTGACCGCAAAATCCGATGTCACCATCGATATTTTCAACTCAAGCCATGCCTATGAGATAAACGATCCGTCCTTCCGCGACTATATGGAGCGTTATCCCGGTCCGCCGATAACCTATCATCGGCGCATTCCATTCGACAATTTGATACGTCGGATGCAAAAATACCATTTCGGCTGGCTCTGCCTTCCTCCGCGCGAGCAGGATCTGGCCGATCAGCAGGTGGTGATCTGTAACCGCTTCAGTGCCTATGTCTATGGAGGGCTGCCGACGATCGTCGATGCCGAATGGCATTTCATCGCCGATCTGGTCGCCGAATACGGGGCCGGGCTGGTGATCGAGGATGCCGATGCAGACAAGGTGCTGCGGGCCATCAGCGATTGCGACTATCAGGCTTTGCTGCATGGTACGGCACGACTGCGCGAATATATGTGGCGGCACAACGAGGCGACCCAGGAACTGCTTTGCCAGCTTGTCGGCAAAGCAGCCGTCAGTCCTTGAAGAGAAATGACCCTATAACTGATGGGTATTATGGACTCTCCTCGCCGTGTCCTGACCATGTCCTGATTACGCTTCGCAAAGCTTGGCTGTGGTTCTGGACATGAGATGAAGCGCGTGTTAAAAAATTCCGATCATTCGAGTCGCCTTATGCAGAGATTTTGGTGTGATCGTCCAGCGGGCGACAACCGAATCATTGTACGAATGCTATATATGTCGGCGGAAGGGGTGGGACGCGAACATCGTCGCAGGTGCGATGGGCGTCAACGCTAGGAGGCTTCAAGACCATGAGGGTACTGATCGTTGCGCCGAAGTTCACGGAGTCTCCCGGAGATTTCTACCAATTCCCTCTCGGCCTCGGCTACATCTCCTCGGCCCTGAAGCGGGCGGGTCATGAAGTTCATTGCTTGAACTGCAACCAGTTCCGCGAGGATCCGGTGGTGCTGGTCGAGCAGACGGTTCGCGCCATCAACCCCGACGTCTGCGCCACTGGTGGCCTGTCGCCCTTCCTGCCCAAGGTCCGGGACATCTTCGCCGCCGCCCGCCGTGCCAGGCCCTCTATCATCAACATCGCCGGCGGCGGCTGCCTGAGCAGTGACCCCGAAGCCGGACCGATGGTAATGGACATCGACGCCGGCGTCATCGGCGAAGGCGAAGAGACCATCGTCGACCTGTGCGACGCCCTGGAAACCGGACGCGACCTGTCCAGCGTCATGGGCATCGTCTACAAGGACGCGCAGGGCGCCATTCGCCGCACCATCCCGCGCCCGGCAATCATGGATCTGGGAAGCATCGCCTGGCCGGATTACGAGGGATTCGGGTTCGGGGAGATCATCGATCTTCAACGCCCCACGGACAATTACTTCTTCCACACCATGGACCGTCCACGCTCGGTGGACATGATCACCAGCCGTTCCTGCCCTTACCGCTGCACCTTCTGCTTCCATCCCACCGGCAAGGTTTACCGGGAGCGTCCCCTCGACGATTTCTTCGCGGAACTCGACCATCTTGTTGCGCGCTACCGCATCAACATGGTGGCGGTCATCGACGAGCTGTTCTCGTTGAAACGCCAGCGGCTTCTGGAGTTCTGTGAACGGATCAAGCCTTACAAGCTGCAATGGATGGTCCAACTCCATGTGAACGTCGCGGACAATTATATCCTTGATGCGATGAAGGATGCCGGCTGCACGTACATCAGTTACGGCATCGAGAGCATGAGCCAAGATATCCTCATCAGCATGAAGAAGAAATCAAAGAAGGAACGAATTTCCCTGGTAATGGAATCCACCTATAATAAGAAGATCGGAATCCAAGGGAACCTTATTTTTGGCGACACGAACGAGACGCTGGAAACCGCCAATGAATCTCTCGACTGGTGGGCAAACAACCGGCGTTACATGGTCAACATCAACCGTCTTCAGGTTTATCCCGGAAGCCCCGATTACATCGAAGCAGTGCGTGACGGCCTGATCACCAACCGCGTTGGATACATCGAGAGCCAATTCGTCGATCTGAACATCTCGAAGATGAACGACGAGGATCTCAGTATCCTGTCGACAAAGATATGGACAGCCCAATCCTCGCTCCTCAACCTTGCCAAGGCCACCATCTTCGAGAAGGAGCCGGAACCTGATCCGGTTCGCAAGGAGTTGCATCGCATCGCCTGGGATTGCCCACGCTGCCAGCATCACAACGACTATCGGGGCGTCCTGCTCAACTCGACAGAGTTCAAGCACTCCTTGCGCCTGACCTGCCGCGGGTGCCTGAGCCGTTTCGACATCGAGAACGCGAACCGCGTCAAGTTCGAGGACCACTATGTGCTCCCCGAACTCGACGGGCTCTTCGCCCAGGCGAAATCACTCGCCGATGCCGGGGATCGGAAGGTGGCCCTGCAGCAGATCATTACGCGCGGCTCCTGGTACTGGCCGGCCCAGGTCGAACTGGGGCGCCTCTATGCCGAGGCAGGCGACCGCCCGATGGCGGTCCGCCATTACGGAGCGGCCGTTCAGGAAAACCCCTATGAACCGCAATGCCATGTGCTCTTCGCCGACTTGATGGTCCAGGAGCGGTCGATCGGCTTGGCCCTGCTGCACTACCGGCAAGCCCTTCTGCTCGCCCCTGAGAATGCTGATGCCGCGCGCAAGCTTGCCGCGCTGGAAGCCGGGGAGTGGACCGAGGAGGACTATGCCACCTATTGTACCTCCTACTCGGAAACTCCGCCGCCACGCCGTCTGGAGAACGAGGACAGCGGGTGTGGCGGCAAGCGCAAGGGAGAGGCCGAGTTCCCGGACATCGCCGCTCTGGAAGTGAAGGCTTTGCAGAAAAGGCAGGAGAACGGCGACTACACGGTTCACCGCTATCCCAGTGGCCATCTATCCCATCCCAGGGCCGCCAAGCACGACGAGGCCGCTGCCCTCGACTT
Source organism: Azospirillum oryzae (assembly GCF_008364795.1). GTDB lineage: Bacteria > Pseudomonadota > Alphaproteobacteria > Azospirillales > Azospirillaceae > Azospirillum > Azospirillum oryzae. The sequence goes on from NZ_VTTM01000008.1 coordinate 139,827, forward strand.
CGTCTGCACCCGTCTTCCCGCCGGACGCGTCATGGTGTATGGCGCGGGAACGCATACGGCGCGGCTGATGGATGCCTTGGCACAGCGAAGGCCCGACGTGTCCGTGACCACGGTGCTCGACCGGAACGCCTCCCTCACCGGCGAGTTCCGGGGCTGCGCCCTGCGCCCGCCCAATTGGGCCGTGACTGGCGAGGCGGATTGGATCGTCGTGGCTCACCCACTCTGGGAAATGGACATGATCGAGGTTCTGCTCAGCCATGGAATGTCGACGGAGAAGCTGTTCTCCGTCTACTCCAATCCCGATTTCACCGCCTACACCAGCGAAGCCAAAGAAAGGCTTTCAGCCTGACCCGTGCGCCGTGACAAGGAGACATGACGAAGCCCAGACGGCCATGCCAGCAGTTCCCTCGGCCATGAGGGTCCTGATCGTAACCGCGGAAATCGGCGAAGGTTCAGGAGGGCCGTTTCACGAAACCCTTTCGAACATCGGGCTTCTGGCCTGCGCTCTGAAGGAGGCGGGACACCGGGTTTTCTGTCTCGACCTTGGACATGGGGCCGATGCATCGGAAATTGTGGCGCGGACCGTCCGCGCCACAATGCCCGATATCTGCACCATCGCTGCCGAACTGCCGACGCTTCTCACCCGGAGTATCTTCCGGACGGCTCGGCAGGTCAGGCCCGGCATCGTCGGGATCGCCCGGTCAGACGGAGTCATGACAGGCGTTTCCGATCCTGACGGGCCGGATATCGAAGTCGTTGGCGTGGGTGAAGACGCCTTTATCCGGCTTTGCGACGCTTTGGCCCAGAACCAGGATCCGTCGGGCGTCCCCGACATCGTCTGTAGGGACGGGAATGGCCGAGTCCGGCGCACACCGCCACGCTCGACCGTCACCCGGCTGATGTACGACGTTGTGTCGAAAGGGACATCGGAGTCCGGCGAGGACTTGAATGGCCTGGACGCCCATGTCCATCGGACCGTGACTGCCCAATGGGCGCCGCGCGACGAAGCGGCAGCCCTGGATTTTGTGCGTGACCATCTTCCGGGCGGCCGGATCATGATCTATGGAGCCGGCACCCACACGGCGCGCCTGCTCGATGTCCTCGCCGACCGGCCAGACGTCACTGTCCTGGCCGTACTCGACCGCAACGCTTCCGGCACGGGAACCTTCCGCAGCCATCCGCTGCTTCCCCCCTTGGCAGCGCGGCAGGCCGATGTGGATCATGTCGTCGTTGCCCATCCGGTCTGGGAACTGGACATGGTCGAGGCATTGTTGCGCCACGGCGTGCCGTTGGAACGATTGTTCCAGGTTTATTCCAGCCCTGCCTATCTCGCCCGGGTGCTCATCCGATCGGTCGCCACCGCGCTTGCGACGCTGGATGGCGGGATCCGGAACCTGGTCATCGGACCGGCGAAATGGAGCATCGTTTCGGATGCCGAATTGGCCGAAGCGCTTCCTCCCGACCAGACGGTCAAGCTGCATTTCGACCCGACCGACCCTTTCGTCGCCAGCCGGACCTACCGCACCATCGACCTTCGGCATTCCTATGCCCTGCTGGACGCCGTGATCCGGCATGTTCGTCCGGCAACGATCTATCTGCGGACTCATGTCGGAAGCAACTTGCTGGGCTACGTCATCCGCCGGATGGCCCCGCAAGCCCGACTGATCCATGAGCTGTACGATTTCGCCAGCCTGCTGAGCGACCAGATGCTTTTCGGCTGGATGGAACGGTCGCCGGAAGCGGTCGCCGCATGCAGAGCGACCGAACGGCACAGCATGCGCCACAGCGACCTGATCGTTTCCAAGCGCGCCGGCCCGTCCTGGCAGCCTTTTCTAGAGCGGTTTACCGCACCGTATCGCGTCTTCTATGCCGGCAAGGCGGCTCAGCCACCATCACGTCCCCCTCCTTCGCCGGGACGTCCCATCCGCATTCTCTATGCCGGCATTCTGCCGAGGCCGGAGCTTTTGGATGTCAGCCTCTGCGACTACAACTTCCTTCCCCTGCTGGAAGCGCTCGCGGCGACCGGCCGCTTCGAGATTGCGCTTTACAATTACCTTCATGAGGGGAGCGCCATGGACTATCTGTTCAGTGGCTATCTGGAGCGCTTTTCCACCCCCGCTCTGCGCTATCACCGCTGTGTCGCCTATGAGGCATTGGTCGAACTGGCCGGTCAGTTCGATTATGGCTGGCTTTACCGCGATGCCACGCAGGAAGACAATCCGGACGCCCGCATCATCGTCGGTCAGCGTTTCACCGGCTACGTCTTCGCCGGCTTGCCGCAGATCCTGGATGAGGGGTGGGAAAGTATGGCCGATCTGGTTCGGCGCCATGGCGCGGGCCTTGTCGTCTCGCATGCGGACCAACACCGGCTTGCCGACATCATAACCGCCGCCGATCACGCGGCACTGGCGGCCGGAGCCCAGCACCTGCGGGAAGCGATGATCGAGCATAACCAGGCCGTTCTGCACGATATCGCCGGACTGGCTGCACCGGCGGTCAGGGACGACGGCGACGGACGTCCCTGACCGCCGTGCATCACACCGCCAGCACCGGATAGCCCTCCGGCAAATCCACCACCTGTGGCTCCGGCATCGGCCCCAGCTCCGCCACCATCGCGCCCCAGGACCAGCCCACGCCGAAGCCGGCCATCAGCGTCTTCACCGGCCCGGCTGCCACTTGCGCGCCCATGCTGTGGCAGATCGCCAGCGGGATGGAGGCGGAGCTGGTGTTGCCGAAGCCCTGCATGTCGATGACAAACCTCTCCGCCGGCGCTTTCACGCGCTTGCGCAGATGCTCCAGCATGAAGGCGTTGGCCTGGTGCAGGACGAAGCGGTCGATGCCGTCGACGTCGGTGCCGGCATGCTCCATCGCCTCGCGCAGCAGCGGCGGCACGGCGCGGAGCGTGAAGGAGAACACCTCCGCCCCGTTCAGCGTCAGGCGGGAATCGCGCTCCAGTTGGGCGGCGGCTTCCTCGTCGGCGATCCGGCCGGCGGTGCCGACCGGCGGGATCAGGCAATGGCGCTTGCCGCCGGCCTTGACGAAGATGTGTGGCGCGCCGGCGCCGTCGGTGCCGATCACCACCGGGATGGGCGGGGCGGCAGCGTCGACCTCCAGCGCCGTCGCCGATCCGGCATCGCCGAACAGGGGCAGGGTGGCGCGGTCCTCCGGGTGCAGGTGGCGGGTCGGGTTGTCGCCGCACAGCACCAGCGCCCGTTTGGCCGAGGATCCGCCCAGCAGCTTCGCCGCGATCCACAGACCGTAGACATAGCCGGAGCAGCCCAGCGGCACGTCGAAGGCAGCGGCGCTGGTCGGCAGCCCCAGCCGGTGCTGCATGATGCAGGCGGTCGCCGGCAACACATAGTCGGCGTCCTGCGAGACGAAGACCAGAACCTCCACCGTCGCCGGATCCCAGTCCAGTTGCTGCATCAGCCCTTCCGCCGCGGCGAGGCAGAGGTCCGACGCGCAATAGGGCGGCAGCAGCACCCGGCGTTCCTGCACGCCGATGGTGGCGGCCAGCTTCTTCGCCTCCTCCACCGTGAACATGCCCGGATTTTCGACGAAGGAATGGCGCTGGGGCGGCACCACCGCGCGCAGGCCGGCGATCCGGATGCCGTCGATGATGGCTTTCATGGCTGTCCTGTCCTTCGCGTGTTCACGGCCCGGCGGGGGCCTCTTCGGAAATACGGTGGCCGGCACCATAGCGCAGAGTGGCGCCGGATTGGTTTCCAGATCCTTGATTCCGGACAATGGAGGAGGGCGTGACCGGTTTATGAGTGGCTTTCGTATGATCCTGAAGGATTATCGATGAAACCGCGGTGAGACTCGCAATACTGTTGTTCCGCGGCCACCGGACAACTCCACCCGCGTCACCACCGGGTGGATGATAGGGAGATCGATAAGATCGTAACGGTGCCGGCAGCACTGGGCCGTCGCCCTTACAGCCGTCCCGCAATAGGGGCAGACCTCGGCCAGACGCCGCTCCGTCTTGTCCGGCTCCTCGCTCAGCGGATGCGACACACCGGAGCGGGATGCCCGCGGCTTGCGCCGACACTTGGCCGCTGCCTTCGAACTGGGGCGGCCGGGACCGTCCTGCGATGGCGGGGTGTGGGAATTCGACGACGTCTTGCGCGGCTTGCCGACCAGGGCCTCAAGTTCCGTGATCCGAGCGGCCAATCGCTCGATCAACGCCGCCTGCTCCAAAAGCAGGGCGTCTTTTTCGGCATCACTCAGGCCGTAGTGCGGCGGTTTCTCCATCCAAACGTTGAATCATATTCAACGAGGTGGCGCAATCTATTTCACCAGCCCCATGAGCAGTTACGTACACCTTCGACCGGACAAGGGGAAGGAAGCAATCTTTACGACTGGAATTCTGTTATCAGTCAGTCAATACTCCAGATCCACGACATATCAGATCGTCGCGCCAGCATCGAACATGACGGGAATTCGGGTAAAGACCCTGTACATGTATATAATCATGGCCGGGGCTTGTGCACTGTACGCGGATACTTGTGCCCCGCCATCCCCCCCCTGGATACCACAAAGCAACCCATCGCGTTCAACTCAGCGACGAGCATCGCTGACAATGTGACCAATTTCGTTCTGCCGTATCCGTTGTTCGTGCCGGCTGGGCTCGGCATCCGGTTCACCCGTGCCATCAGCGGGACATCGAGCATGGGATACTATATGACCTATGATACCGGACCCGATTGGCGGGGACGGCGCGGGCACCCGCCGGGGCCTATCCGAAGGTGGCGCGCCCGATCCTCCGATCTCCAGCATATGGGAGTGATGATGTCTCGCGCGGCGGATGGCGTCGGCTTTTACGAACGCTTCTTCAAGGGCGAAACCTTCCTGTCCCCGGGACGGACCTCCGTATATTCCGGAAAAGCCTATCTCCGCGGGATGGGCATCGACGATCCCGCCCTTTTCGCCGGACGCAGGGTTCTAGAGATCGGGGCGGGGCGGGGGCGGGTGACGCTCCAGCTCGAGGAACACGGTATGCTGGCCAGTACGACGGAATATGTCGTCGTCGAGCCGACATCGGCGATCGACCGCATCGCCGAAGCCTTGCCGCCGGGGCGCGCGACATTGGTACGGAGCCCGCTCGAAGGTCTGCGGGAAAGGCTCCAGCCGGCGTCGTTCGACACCATCCTCTGCCTGGGCGTCATGCCCCATCTGGATGAATCGTTGCGGCGATCCTTCGAAGCCGTCGCCCATTTCCTACGCCCCGGAGGAGCGGTGATGGTCAACGCCTTCTTCAACGGCGACCGTCTGCGCCTATCGCAGGAACTGCGTCGGTACACCGTGGGGCATCCGGCCCGGACCTCGGCGGCCGCCCTGGGGCAGACCCTGTTGCAGAAGGCCTCCTACGGCCTGCATTTCGGAGCCCCGCGACTCTGGTACCATCGGCATTTCCCATTCAGTTTCCAGAAATCGTTCCGCGGGATTTTCGATCAGTGTCGTGAGTATTTTGGCGTCCCCAACTACGACATTTCTTTATCTTATGAGGACTACATCGAAGCGATGGCTTCCGCCGGATTGGGGCTGGCCGAACTCTACCCGACGTCGTTGTCCCTGAAGGCGGTCAAGGGGGCCGCGACCTGTCGACTGGGCGGCATCCGGCCCGGCGCGACGGTCGCGGTGGTCGGCCGCGATTGGCGCGGGCGGGCGATGGCGCGGCGGCTGGGACTGAGGGAGGCTTCCCTAAAGGCGACGCCGGAGGAGGCCGTCGGCCACGATCAGGTCGTCATCGCCTACGACTACACCCGCGGCCCTTCCTACATTGATGCGGTGTCGGTTCTGGTCGATCATGGATACCGGTTGGGGGAAACGGTCTTCATCCACCAGATGCTCGGGCCGTCCAAAGCGTGACGTCGCTCCGTCAGATGTCGGCCTCCATAGCAGCACCAGCGCGTAGCGGGCCGTCGATCCGCCCAGCGGCACGTCGAAGGCCGCAGCACCAGTCGGTAAACCCGGCCGGTGCGGCATGATGCAGGCGGTCGCGGGGAGCACGTAATCGGCATCCTGCGAAACGAAGTTGGTTTCCGGAAGATCGATTGTGGAGATGGCCCCGCCGTCACCGACCCGGCTCCTTTGCGCCAGGTTCCCTTGCAGGGAGCTCCGGGATCAGGCCGACGGTCAGTCCGAAGGGCCGGGCCAGCCGCTCCAGCGTCGTCACCGTCGGGTTGGCGGCCCCGGTCTCCAATGCGAGACCTGCCGGGTGGTGAGGCCGAAGGTCCGCCCGAACTCCGCTTGGGTCATGCCGAAGCAGCGGCGCATGGCCCATACCCCTTCGGCCCAGGGCAGATCTCCCCCTTCGGCCGCCCGGAGCAGGCTGTGGCGTGCCTCCACCAGGTCCATTCGGCTGGGCGGCTTACGGCGCGGCATCGCCGTCCTCTGGCCTGGTACCGCTTGCCGGCAGGGCCGCAAGTGCCGCAGCAAGCTCGCCGTAGGCGGCGAAGGCGCGGGCGATCACCGGGTCCTTCGCGAAGAGTTCTCCGCCGTCTCGACAAGGCGTTCTCCGCCTTCTTCCGTCGCCTGAAGGCGAAGGGCAAGGCCGGGTTCCCGCGCTTTCGCGCCAAGAGCCTGTTCGATAGCGCAGAGTTCCGGGTTGGCGATGGGGTGACGATCCGCAAATCCAAACGCCTTGGCATCACCGGCATTCCCGGCGAGATCAAGGTCAATTGGCACCGTGACCTTCCTGCCGGCGTCAAGGTCGGCGCGGCCATTCTCTCCCGCTCCGCCGGGAGTTGGTTCGCCTGCTTTCAGGTCACGGTGCCGGACGGCAAGGTTCAGCAGCGCGACGGCACGTCGGTCGGCATCGATGTTGGCCTGTCCAGCCTGATTGCCACGTCGGACGGCGAGACGTTCGAAACGCTGCCGTGGACGAAGCGTGCGGCTAAGAAGCAGCGCCGTCTCCAGAGGGCGCTTTCGCGATGCAAGCGGAACAGCAAGCGTCGCGCGAAGGTGCGGCGGAACCTTGCCCGTCACATCGCGGCCACGGCCAACCGCCGCCGCGACATCCTGCACAAACTGTCCCGCTCGCTTGTGGACCGCTACGCCTTCATTGCCTTGGAAGACCTGAGCGTTGACCGTCTGGCCCGGTCGATGTTCGCCAAGGCGGTTTACAACGCCGCGTGGGGCCAAATTCGATTGTTTCTCGAATACAAAGCTACGAACGCTGGTGTTCGGGTGGAAGTCGTCGATCCGCGCGGAACCTCTCAGACCTGCCCGGAGTGCGGGGCCGTTGCCGCCAAAACGCTTTCCGACCGCACGCACCACTGTGAGTGCGGATGCGTGCTGGATCGGAACCTTGCGGCGGCAAAGGTCATCCTGCAAAAGGCCGTCTCACGAATGGGGCCGGAACACGGCCTTGGGGCGCCAAGCGTGCCGGTTGCGGCGTAGCTTGCCTCAGAAGCTGCCTGCTTCGGCGGGCAGAGTTGTCACATCGACCCGGTCGCGCACCGACACCGTCCGCCAGTCGGTCACCGGCCGGCCAGCGGTAAACTCTGCATTGCCGAAGCTGATGAAATAGAAAGGGTCGTACCCAAGCCGGGTGGCCGAGCGGAGCCCGACCCTGGTATCGGTGACCGCCAGATCGGCGGCATCATGCGAAGCACCGTGATGATGGACCTGGACAGTCAGGCTTGCACCGTCGCCCATGGCACCTTGCCTCAGAGAAGCATTCCACTTTAATGGATTGTTCATACAGGCTTTTTCGAATAAAATACGCCATTATAATAGCGTGCTTTGCCAAGGGGCCGGCATCGACGACGCCGTTGCTGCCGATTGGGAAACGGGCGCAGCGCCCCGCACCAAAAGGCCGCAGCCCCGGACGCGCTGATGTCGGCCGGCCATCGTGCTATGGTCCCTGCCTCACACTCCACCGAACCGGATTTCCCTGCCATGACAGCCGCCTACAACCCCATGGACCTGACCGGCCGCCGCATCCTGGTGACCGGGGCGTCGGCCGGGATCGGCCGGGCGACGGCGGTGGTGCTGGCGAAGCTGGGGGCCCGGCTGGTGCTGAACGGCCGCGACGAGGAACGGCTGGCCGGGACCGCCGATAAACTCGAGGGAGATGACCATGCCATCGCCCCCTTCGACCTGTTGGATCTCGAATCCGTGCCGGGCTGGGTGAAGGGGCTGTGCGCCGACGACGCGCCCTTCGACGGCATCGCGCACTGCGCCGGCATCCAGACGCTGAGGCCGATCCGCATCTTCTCCGCCGCCTTTTTCGACGAGGTGATGCGGGCCAATCTGGGCAGCGCGTTGGCGCTCGCCCGCGGGCTGCGGCAGAAGGGGTGCCATGCAGACCGGGCGGCGATGGCGCTGATCTCCTCCACCGCCGCCACGGCGGCCTCGCCGGGCAACGTCGTCTATGCCTCCAGCAAGGGCGGCATCATCGCCGCCACCAAGGGGCTGGCGGTGGAGCTGCTGAGCGACGGCATCCGCGTCAACTGCGTCGTCCCCTCCATCGTCGAGACCGAGCTGATCGAGCGCGGCAAGCAGAAGCTGACCGCCGAACAGTACGAGCATCTGCGCACGCTGCAGCCGCTGGGCTTCGGCCATCCCGACGACATCGCCCACATGATCGCCTATCTGCTCGCCGACACCAGCCGCTGGATGACCGGGTCCATCGTCACGGTGGACGGCGGCCGCACCGCCTGAGGGCCGCGATGTCCAACGATGCTCCCGAAAGCCGCTGGTTCCACCTCTGCATGGCGGATGACCTTGCCAGCCCCAACGCCTTCGTCACCACGCGGGTGGGGGCGGTGCCGCTGGTGGCGCAGAACATCAAGGGGCGGGTGGTCGCCTTCCGCAACGTCTGCACCCACCGCTTCGCCGTGATCCATGGCGAGCCGTCGGGCTGCGGCCCGCTGCGCTGCCCCTATCACGGCTGGAGCTTCGACGCCGACGGCGTGCCGGTGGGGCTGCCCTTCAACCCGACGGACTTCCAGCTGGAGGCCGAGGGACGCCGCCGGCTGGCCCTGCACCCGGCCTCGCTGGCCCGCTGCGGCCGGCTGGTCTTCGTCCGGGTGGCCAGCGACGGCCCGTCGCTGGAGGAGGAACTGGGAAGCGGCCTCTTCGCCCGGCTGGCCGCCCTGTCCGACGCCTTCCCCCGCCGCGGCGACGCGGTGGAGCCGGAGGACGGTTGGGAGACGATCGAGACCGCCAACCTGCGCCTGCATCTAGCGCCAAACGGCGCGCTGCTACTGCACAGCGCCGCCCCGCCCGGCGCCGACCGGCGCTTCTCCCGCACCGTCACCTTCCATCCCGCCAACGCCCCCATTACGACCAATGCGGAGCTGCCGGCATGAGCACGCATCCCGTCCAGAGCATCGTTCCCGAGGCCGGCGCCTTCCTTCCCCACAGCCATTTCTGGACCGAAGAAGCCTTCTCCCAGGAGCGTGAGCAGGTCTTCGGCCGCTGTTGGCTCTACATGGGCGTGTTCGACGACACCAACCTCCTGACCGCCGAGATGGCCGGCCTGCGCTTCGAACTGCATCGCCGCGGCGAGGCGATGGAGGGCATCTGCCGCGACGGGGAACGGGTGCGGCCCTTGCAGATCGACCGCTGCGGCGCCCTGGTCTTCGCCCGCGTGGCACGAGAGGGCGGCCCGACCCTGGCCGAGCATCTGGCGCCCTACGGCGAGCGGCTGGCGATGATGTCGGCCAACTGCCTGAACCCGCAGCCCCCCGTCGGCATCGCGTTCCAGGCCAACTGGAAGGCGCTGGTCGAGAACACGATGGACGACTTCCACGGTTCCACCGTCCATCCCGACACCATCCACCCCGCGGTGCATCCCGACTGGCAGAGCCACCTCGTCACTGAACGCCACGGCACCAACAGCGATTCCCGCTGGCTGCTGGCCGACGGCACCGCCGGCTGGTGGGCGAAGCTGGACGCCAAGCTGCGCATGCGCCGCTTCGCCGACGAGTCCTTCTACCGCCACACTTTCATCTTCCCGAACTTCTATCTGGCGACCTTCTACGGCGCGACGGTGATCCCGCACCGGGTCGATCCCGTCGCCCCCGACGCCTCGGTCCTGCGATGGCAGCTGTTCCTGCCCACCACCCGGCTGGAGACGGCGCGCGAGCAGGCCTTCCACCGCTCCACCGCCGCCTACCTGATCGAGTCCGCCGGCACCGTGATCGCCGAGGACCGCCCGGTCTGCGAGGCGGTGCAGCAGGGCCGGCCCGGCATCGCCGATCTTCCCGGCGTCACCGGCATCTACGGCCGGCGCGAACGCCGCATCCTCGACTTCCATCAGGCGATGCTGCGGCAACTGGGAGAGGCCGCATGAGCGGCGCCCTGACCTTCATCGAGCCGACGGAGGAGCACGCCCGGCTGCTGCTCGACTGGCGCACCCGTCCCGACATCGCCGGCCAGATGCTGAGCGTCGTCGCTTACGACGTGGAACGGCAGAAGGCGTGGCTGCGGCGCAGTAAAGAGCGCGACGACTATGTCCACCGCATCCTCTGCGTCGACGGGGAGCCGGCCGGCCATGTCTCCATCACCGTGACCGAGCCGGAGTGGCGGATCGCCACCATCGGCGTGCTGATGGGCGAGCGGGCGGGGCGGATGGGGGCGGCGCCGCTGAACTTCGCCTACATGTTGAACCACGTCTTCTTCACGCTGGGGCTGCGCAAGGTGGTGAACCACATCCTGGGCACCAACAGCCCCCGCCTGTTGAAAGGCCAGCCGATGATCGGCTACCGCCCGGTCGGCGTTCTGAAGCGCCAGGTGGTGAAGGACGGGCAGGAGATCGACCTGCACATCTTCGAGATGCTGGCCGAAGACTGGCTGGCGGTGCGCGACCGCTTCCGCATCTACCAGGACATGGATGGGCGGGAGTGGCGGTGAGGCTAATGCCTCATCGCAGACTCTGTTCAAAGCCGCACGCCAAGCGACGAAGCCGGGAGAACTCGGCGACTGACGTCATTCGATGTCAGCATGGCGATATCAGCATGACGGCGGTCTCGCGGCATTGGTCGACCGTGAGCGTTGGGTGGCCGGGCTGATCCTTGCCGAGTCGAGGCCTGTGCGGACGCGCTCGCGGATCATGGTCGACCGGATCGAACGCACGCTGGCCGGCCTGGACCGGCTCGAAGCCCCGGACCAACGCCGCCGTGGATTTCCTTCGCCCACGTTCGGATCACTCGGTGAATGCCTGTTTCATTCCAGAAAGCCGCCGTTCGGCGAAGTTTCTGGACAGAACCTGCGATGAGGTTCCCAGGAATGTCCGTCCGCCCGATTCCATCGACGTCGATAGCATCAGATCGGACTGCACCGATTGTCGAAAATCTCTGTGTTCGTGAAACAAGCGCTTCGGGAGATTTTCTATTTATTACTTAACACACATAAGTGCGACACATAGAACAGTTAAGAGCTTCAATAGAATACTCGGATATGATGGACAGTTATTTCCGTTCATGTCACAAAATAGCGGAAAGAAAGACCCACTTCCGTGAAGACATGGTGGCTCATATGATGAAGCGTCTACATGGCCTAAGCATAACCGCAACGTTGCTGATGCTGTTTGGCAGCGTCGTCATATTTCTAGTGCTGGTCGTCAGCATGGACACCGTGTCATCCCTGCGCACGCTGTCGAACAGCCGAAGCGTTCAAGCCGGAGTCGAGGCGTCGCGGACCATCTTCTCGGCGATGCAGGCGATCCGCTTCGAGCGAGGCGGAACGCGGCGGTTGCTGTTCCAGCCTCCGGGTTCCGATGCCGCGATGGTGGCGAAGTTGCCGGGCGTGCGACAATCCTCAGCCGTCGCCGTCGAGGCTATTGCCAACGTCTGCGGTGCGGTGGAGTGCGCCTCCGGCCTGGGCGCTGCCGAGGTGCGTGCCGCTATTGCACGGCTCGATTCACTGCGTAACGAAGTGGACGCGGCCTTGAAGCTCGCCGTCGCCCAACGCCGCAAGGATTTGGTCGACGATTGGATGGGCGGTTCGACGGTCGCCATTGACCTGCTCGCCCGATCATCGACGACCCTCTTGGAACCGATGCGCGCGCTCGACCCCCTGTTCTCCGAACTGATCGGCGTGAAGGATGCGGTCGTGGCGGCCCGTGAAGCGGCGACACCGCTGCGTGTGCTGTTCGACGGCGCAATGCTCCAGAAGAAGGTTTCTTCGGAGGACAGCATCCGAATGGCTCTTGCCCGTGGCCAGTTCGATGCGGCGTGGCGCACGGTGCGCGAGGCGGCCCAGCGCCCAACGACCCCTGACGCCGTCAAGGCGGCGATTGCCGCGGCCGAGCGCAGCTACGTATCCGATTACCTGAAAGTCCGCGATTCGGTTCTGACGGCGGTTACCGCCGGCCAGGAGCCACCGATGCGCCTGGACGACGTGAACGACTTGGCCGATCGCTCGATGAGCACCCTCGACGCCGTGGCCAATGCCACACTCGATGCCCTTGCCGTCCGCGCGGCACAGCATCAGAGCGAGGAGATCACGGCGCTGTCGATCAATGCCGCGTTTCTGGTGCTGGCCCTGGCGCTCGGCATCGCCGGCACGCTCATCGTCCGCCGCCGGGTTGCCGTCCCCATTCATGAGATTTCCATGGCAATGCTGCGGGTCGCCGATGGCGACCTCTCCGGCGAGGTTCCATACCGCGACCGGGGCGATGAAATCGGCAGGCTTGCCGGGGCTCTTGTCGTCTTCAAGGAGCATGCCCAGGAGCGCGATCGCCTGGAAGCCGAACAGGCCGAGGAGCGTCGGGCCAAGGAGCGCCGGGCTGGGATGGTTGAGACACTTGTGCACAACTTCGACAGGACAGTGTCTGGCATTCTGCACACCGTGTCTGCTTCCGCTGATACGCTGGAGTCCACGGCGCAGAGCATGTCAAAAACTGCCATCCACACCAACCAGCAGGCTGCCGCAACCGCAGCAGCGGCCGAACAAGCGTCCAGCAACGTACAGACCGTCGCCACCGCAACGGAGGAACTGACCTCCTCGATTGCCGAGATCAGCACACAAGTTGCCCGGTCGACCGGGATCGCTGAGCAGGCGGTCGCAGAAGCGCAGCAGACGACCGAGCATGTCAACGGTTTGGTCGAACAGGCGAACCGCATCGGCGAGATCGTCCAACTCATCACCAACATCGCCAGCCAGACGAATCTTCTGGCGCTGAACGCCACGATCGAGGCAGCGAGAGCCGGCGAAATGGGCAAGGGCTTTGCCGTGGTGGCAAGCGAGGTGAAGAACCTCGCCACCCAGACCGCCAAGGCGACGGAGGAGATCGCCGCTCAGATCACTTCGATGCAGACGGCAACCGGCAACGCCGCGGCATCGATCACCGGCATCGGCCATACCATCGCGACGATGAGTGAAATCGCCACCACCATTGCCGCCGCCATCGAGGAGCAGGGTGCAGCGACCAGCGAGATCTCGCGAAATGTCCAGCAGGCGGCAATCGGCACCCAAGCGGTGACCAACAACATCGCCGATGTCAGCCACGCCGCCACCGAGACCGGTTCCGCCGCCGGCGACGTGCTCGATGCGGCCGGTCAACTGTCGCATGAGGCTGACCGGTTGCGCGGAGAGGTGGAACAGTTCCTGACCGCCATCCGTGCGGCATGATCCTGACACCAGGGGCGATCACGTGAACGCAGGCGGATCGCTTCCTGAAGGAGATCGTCACCGCAAGAGTGGGCGTCAGCCCCCCATCATCCCCCGCCACACCGCGTGGAACTGCTGGATGCGCTCCTCGTTCAGGCCGAGCAGGGCGGGGCGCTCCGTCTGGCGGCAGCCGCGGAAGGCCAGTTCCGACGCCTCCTGGTCCTCGCGCAGCAGGGCGACGTTGAGATCGCGCGCGCCCTCCTCGATCAGCCGGCGGGCGGCGGGGCCGCCCTTTCCGGCATCTCCCCCAAGGGCGCCGTCCGGATCGGCCAGGAACAGGCGGAGGTTCAGGGCGCAGCGGTCGGGGCCGAGCGGGTCGTAGGTCTGGACGCTCATCACCGCGCCGCGGGTGAAGCCGATCTCCAGGTTGGGGAAGATGTGCAGGTGGTCGTAGTCCCGCAGAATCGGGCTGGGGCGGAAGCCCAGCCGCTCCGACACGCCGTCCCACCAGCGGGCGCTCTTGTCCGACACCCCGGTCACGCCGCGGGAATGGGCGCCGTCATAGTCGCAGCGCCAGTCGCCCTTCACCAGCTTGCGGAAGGTCATGGGGTGGGTGAGGTCGGCGTGGTAGACCTCCAGCACGCTCTCCACCCCCATCTTCCAGTTGGCGGCCCATTCCATCGACCGCTCGTCGAAGGGGCGGACGAAGATTTCCGAGGCATGGCGCAGCACGTCGGCATAGACGCCCAGCCAGTCGCCGAGGTCCGGCCCCTCCGCCGCCACCCGCAGGAAGACGAAGCGGCCGCACACCCCGACCGCCACCGGGGTCAGGGCACGGCCGCAGCGGCCCTCGCGGTCGAGGCCGAAATTCGCCTCGTTGCCGGGGATGCCGTAGGGCACGCCGTCGCGGTCGAAGGTCCAGCCGTGATAGCCGCAGCGCAGCATGCCGTTGCCGCGCGGCGCCCGGTGGATCATGGCGAAGCGGTGGGTGCAGACGTTGCGGAAGCCCCGCAGTTCCCCGTCGAAATTCTGCACCAGCACGTCCAGCCCGCCGATCCGCCGGGTCAGATAGTCGTTGGGCTGGGCGAGGTCGTCGGTGAAGCCGGCGAAGATCCAGGCATGGCGGAAGACCCGCTCCTCCTCCGCCCGGAAGATCTCCGGGTCGTGGTAGGCGGCGGGATCGATGCCGGGGACGGCCTTGGCGGCGACGAAGGGGAGGGCGCTTTCCATGGGGCCGAAGGGTAGCCCGCGCCCCGCCGGCCGGTCCAGGGTACAGCGGGTCGCAGGCGATCCCTTCCGTCACGGCCGGAACAGCGTCGCCTCGATGCCGCGCAGCCCCGTGGCGTCGCAGATGTAATAGGCGACCATGGCGCGCCCGTCCGGCAGCACCGCCGCCCAGGGATATCCCAGATCCGGCGCCGGCCCGTCGTCGCGCAGCACCAGCTCCGGCGCCTCGTCCGGCTGCTGGCGGCGCGGGTCGTAGAGGCGGGCGCGCACGCCGTAGGGCGCATGGCGATAGCCGCCGACCAGCAGCAGCCGGCCGTCCGGCAGCGGGCAGGCGTCATAGGGATGGCCGACCACCGCATGGCGCCGCCACGGCTCCCAGCTGTGGCCGAGATCGGTGGAGCGCGAGGTCGCCAGACGGTCGTCCAGCCCGGTGGTGCGGTGGAAGGCGTGCAGCACGCCGTCGGCGTCCAGATGCAGCGCCGTCTCGCAGAAGCCGGCCTTGGCTTCGGGATCGATGGCGATGATCGCCCGATGGACCCAGCTCTCCCCCCGGTCGGTGGAGGCGAAGAGATGGCTCGCATAGGTGCCGGTGGAGGGGTGGTGGGTGTAGCCGGTCTGCAGGATGGTGCCGTCCGGCGCCTTCACCGCCCGGCCGCGCACCGCTCCGCCATGGAAGGGCCGCTGGCTCGGCACGATGTCGGGATGGCCGGGCAGGGGGGGCAGGTCGCGGTGCGGGGTCCAGCTCCGCCCGCCATCGTCGCTGTGCCGGCTGTATCCGCCCCAGAAGATGTAGAGGTCGCCGGTCTTCTGCGGATTGCCGGTCAGCCCGATCCCCAGCGCGCGCAGCGCCTCCCCTTGCGACGACGGCACCGGATACCAGCGGAAGCCGGTCAGCAGGATGCGGCCATCCCGCAGGGTGAGCAGGCTGGCGTCCTGGTCGGCCGCCTGCGGGTCGGGGGGCAGGGGCATCTCCTCGCCCAACGGTTCCGCATCGGGGCCGAGCCGCAGCAGTACGGTCTGCGAGCGGGAATCGAGATGGTCGACATGGTTGAACCCGGTCTCCCCCGTCCGATATTCCGCCCCGCGCAGCCAGCGATGGTCGCGCGCGCGCCGGAAGGCCAGCAGCACCGATCCGTCTCCCACCGGGGTCAGCGACGGGAAGGACGCATAGAACCGCGGGTCGCGGTACAGCACGCGATGCTCGGCACCGGTCATGGCCATCGGGTTTCCTTCTCCCTCTTTGAAAAACAGCAACGAGCCTGCACAAGGACGAATCTGCTCAGGCCAGCCCGATCCAGAGGAGAAACGCCCGGTTGACCGTGAGCATGCTTTCATCCTCCAACCGTCCGAACGCCTCGCCGATCTTGTCGCGGGCGATCGTCTGGACCTTGTCGACCATCACCTGCGAGCGTTTGCGCAGACCGTTGCCCGGAGTCGGATCGACCGACGGGCGGAACAGCGGCGCGTCCACCAGGGCGCTCGTGATCGGCAGAATGGTGACGCTGGGATGCCCGTCGAACAGGTCGGACTGGATGACCAGTGCCGGACGCGGCTTGCCGCAGTCGCCCTGCAAGGCGACCGTCACCAGATCGCCGCGCCTCACTCCCAGCCCTCGGTGTCACGAACCGCGTCCAGCCAGTCCATGGTCTCCTGCTCCTGCGGCGTGTCCCGGACCAGCAGAGACTGGCGCCGGCATTCGGCAGCGAAGCCGGGCCGGCGGGTGTCCGGCACCCAGATCTGCAACGGCCGCAGCCCGGCGGCGCGCAGGCCGTTGCGGTGGCGCTGAACACGGAAGGAAAGCGGCGTGGGCATGGGACAGGCACTCCCTTATGTTACATGTAACATTGATCGTCCGCCGATCCTGTGCAAGCCCAACCCCAATAAACCCGCCCCTCTATAGACCCGCGACCTCGTGCCTCAGCAGCAGTGCGGTGCGTCGATGCGGATGCGCCTTGAAAGACCGATGCCCTTATGGAGAGTCTTCACCGCAGACGATTCTCCTTCCACGCGGTGTCGCATCCCATGGCGTCCTCCTTCGTCCCCGCCTCCGCCCCCGTCGGCAGCTTTCTGGACAATGTGCGCACGCGCATCGCCTCGCCAGGGGCCTATTGGCGCAAGGCGAAGGCCGATCCGCGCTACGCCATCTACGACATCCTGCCCATCGTCACCGATCCGGTCCTGCGCGACCGGCTGGCGGCGCTGATCGCGGCCCGGCGGCCGCACACGCCGGGCTTCTACCCGTCGCTGGAGGCGCGGGACTGGTGCCGGACGCTGGAGACGGACGGCATCACCCCGCTGCTGCCGCCGATCGCCCCCGCCATCGTCGCCGATCTGCGCGCCTATTTCGAGAACACCCCTTGCCAGGATCCCTTCCGCCCGCATCTGGGCTGGTTCCGGCCCGACAGCCCGCCCAGCCCGGACTCCAACATGGGCTATCACGGCGTCGACCAGATCCTGCGCGCCCCCCATGTGCTGGCTCTCTTCAACGACCCCCAGGTGCTGGAGACGGCGGAGCTGTATCTCGGCTGCAAGCCGATCCTCGACAACATCGGCTGCTGGTGGTCCTGGGGCGGGGAGAGTTTCGGCGGGCGGGAGGCGGCCAAGGGCACCCAGCGCCACCACCGCGACCTCGACAGCCTGCGCGGCTTCAAGCTCTTCTTCTATCTGACCGACGTGGACGAGGACGGCGGCCCGCACATCTACGTCAAGGGCAGCCACCGCAGCCGCCAGCTCTCCACCGGCCGCGCCCTGACCGACGCGCAGGTGGAGGCCGCCTTCGGCACCGCCGGCACGGTGACGATGACCGGCGCCGCCGGCAGCCGCTTCCTGGGCGACACCTACGGCGTCCACAAGGGCGCCCTGCCGCGGCGCGGCCGGCGTCTGCTGCTGACGGCCCAGTACAACGTCAACCGCAGCCCCCACGGCCCGACCGTCCCGCCGCTCGACCGCCGCTGCGCCGAGGTGCCGGCCGGGCTGGATCCCTTCGTGAACCAGATCTACGTGACGCCGTAAGGGAGGGATGGCTCCGGCAGTCGGGCGGCCTCAGCCCATGGCGAGAGCCGAGGCATAGCCGATCTCGTAATACAGCCGGATCATCGCCCACAGGCTCTCGCCCTCAAGGCTGTCGATGTCGATGGCGGCCAGATCGGCCAGATTGACGTTGAAGTTGCAGCCCTGTTCCGCCTGCCCGTTCCGCCGTTGCATCAGGCGGTTGGAGACCCCCTGATAGAACATCCGCCGCATCAGCCAGCGGCGGTTCAGCCGGTCGGGGTGGATGAAATGGGACACCGTGGCGGCCGGCACATAGTAGGTGGCGGCTCCCGCACGGCGCATCTCCACGAAGATGACGCCCTCGTTCGCCAGAAGGCCGTCTCCCCTGCGACCGAGGTCGGTCGGAAAGGCACGGCCGGCCATCAGCCGCTTGCGGAAGGCGCAGTTCCCTTCGCCGAACCATTCGGTCTCACGCAGGAAGCGGGATTCGCTGTCCCAGCCCCAGCGGCATGAGAAGAAATGCAGCATGTCGTCGGCCAGCCAGCCCGGCCTAGGCACGGTCCCAAAATCCGGTTCGACCTCGCCCGCGACGATGTCGACGGCGTCGCCCAACCGGTGGAAGGGCTCCAGCAACCGCTCCAGCCACCCGTCGCAGGCCCGCTCGTCGTCGTCGATGAAGGCGATCAGCGCTCCCGCCGCCTCGGCCACGCCGCGGTTGCGGGCGAAGCTGACGCCCGGACGCTCCTCCAGGATGTAGCGCAGCGGAACGCCTTGCAGGGCAAAGGCGGCCTGCCGGCGCTCGACGACCGGGCGCCCTTCCGCCAGGGCGGAATTGTCGATCACGAGGATTTCATGCGCAGCACCCGGAGAGCCTCCCACCCGCTGCCCGATCAGGCTGTCCAGGCAGGCGCCGAGCAGTTCGGGGCGCCTATGGGTGCAGATAACGATGCTGACGGCGATTTCCAGGCTGTCGGTGTTGGGGGTTCCAGTGGTCGGCATGCTGCTTCGCCTGTCAGTGATTGGCATGGACGATGCGCAGATCCGGCAGGCCCCAGGCGGTCACGCCCATATCCTTGGCCATCGCCGCCAGCCCCTCCGTCTCGATGTAGCCGCGATGGCTGTAGGGAGGAAAACACAGTCCCTCGCGATGAAGGTCCGCGCGCACCAGCAGCGCCGTGCCGCCAACCCCGTCCAGCGGCACGATGTCCTGGCCGGCGAAAGCGTCCAGATAGAGCCGACCGGCGCCGCGCGGCGGCTGGAAAATGCCGTCGGCCAGATGGCGCGGGTCCTCATCTCCCGTCAGCCGGAAGCTGTTGAGGTCGAAGGTCCGCCCGTCGGGCAGGACGCAGTGGGGAACGACGATGTCGCGCCCGGTGGCAAGCAGCCGGGCCAGCAGGTCCGGCGGATAGTCGACCAGATCGGCGTCGAGCCACAGCACCCAGTCCTCGTCCCCCAGCGCACCGGACAGCAGCCGGTTGCGCGAGCGCGCCAGCAGCTCCCGCCGCCGCCGCTGGACGTCCGGTGCCCAGCGCGGCCCCTCGGGCCGGAACCCGTAATCGTGACGCAGCAGAGCCACCCGGCGGTAGCGTTGCCGCAGCTCCGGCAGCCGGTCGGCCAGCCAGTCATGCGTGCCGTCGCCGCTGTCCCCCTCCAGAAAGCCCAGCGACAGGCGGGACGGATCATGGTCGAGCCGGCCGAGCAGCTCCAGATAGCGCGGCAGATGGGCGACGGCATCCTTCACCGGGGTCAGCACCAGCACCTTTTCATGCATCGTCGTCTTCTGCCGCGCCGCCACGGTCGCCGGGGCAGGCATGACGGCACGCCGATAGGCCTCCACCGGCAGGCGCTTGCCCATCTCCTCCAGCATGGCCCGGCAGCGGTCGCCGCTGAATCGGGCGGCGGTCGCCTTCCAGTGGTCTTCGAAATGCGCGGCGGTGAAGGTGTTCCCGCCATGGACGACATAGGTGTAGAGCCGCGGCAGGTCCATCCGCACGACGCGGGCGCTGCGGCGCAGCTGCTCGACCACCGGCGTGTCCTCGCCGCGGCGAAGTGCCGGATAGCGGGGCATCACCGCCTTCTCGCACAGAAGCGAGCCTTCCCAGTCCCGTTCGCAGGACACCGCCAGCCGATCCTCGGCCGGCCACCAGATCATCCAGCGGCCGAGCAGGCAGGCCTGGGCGCCGGCCGCGGCCAGAACCCGCTGCTGCATCTGCAGCCGGCAGGGATCGTAGAGGTCGTCGTCGTCCCACTGGCAGACATAGCGGCCAGCCGCATGGTCGACGGCGATGTTGCGCAGCTCGCCCAGCGTCAGGCCGCCGTCCCGGCCGGCCGCATTCACCCGGATCAGACGAACGTTCCGGCCCCCGGCGGCACGAATTGCGCGCTCCAGCGGGTCGTCCTGCGGCAGTGCCGGGCTGTCGCAGACGATGACCAGTTCCCGGTTGGGATAGGTCTGGCGCGCGAAGCCGTCGATGGCGAACTCCAGCAGCGCCCGCCGCCCCCTGGTGACCATCAGGCAGGAGATCAGCGGCAGCCCCTCCGCCTTCGCCCCCTCCGCCGTTGCCAGCGGGGAGCGGGCACCCTCCGGCCGGCCGTCGGTCACCACCGCCGCGATCTGCCGCGGCAATGTGGCCTCGGGGCCGGCGCCGCGCCCGGCGGCATCGCGGAACCAGGTGCCCTCCCAGTAATGGACGCCATAGGCCCGGCGTGTCGCCCGCTCCCAGAACACGGGATCGAACAGGCGGCCGCTCCAGCAATCCTCCTTGGTGACGGGGTAGAGCAGCTCCGGCGGCAGCACCGTCACCGCGGCGGCGCCATCCCCATGCCGGGCCTCTTCATATGCGGCATGGGCGCGGGTCAGCAGGAAGGGGCCGGTGGCGTCCAGAACGTCGGCGCTGGACCGCGCCTCGACCAGCCGGTCCAGCAGATGGTCCCAGAAGGGATGGCCGGGCACCGACGCCAGGAAGGACGGACACAGGATGCGGGGCAGCCCGCGCTCCACCGCCTTCGCCAGCCTGCCATGCTCCTCTGGCTCCAGCCCGACGACGAAGCTCCGGCCCTCCAGCAGCCCGTCGATCGGACGCAGGCATTCGAAATCGAGGTCGGCATAGACCCCGCCGAAGCGGCGCAGGATCAGGTAGCGCGCCAGATCGATCCGCGCGATGGGATCGGCATAGCCGTGGAAGACCGGCAGCAGCGCCGGATGCTCCTCCGCGATGAAGCGCCCGATGTCCTCGTCGGTCCAGAACCGGTACTCGAAGCCGGAATTGCGGTCGATCCAGCTGCGCTGCAGCGCCTGGAATTCCAGCGGAACGTCGCGTGTCTTCCAGGTCTGGTGGATCAAGCGCGGGATCGGGGAACAGGTGTCGGTGCGCATGGACTTTGACCGCAATTGTGCATGGACCGATAAGCACTATTGCCGAGCCAGCTCAATAGAAATGAGTGCTTGGGAAAAATCTGTCACACTTCGTTTCATTCGACACACGCGAATGTTGAAATCACTTTTGGATCTTCATTTTATTGCCAGGCATGAACAACTCATCATACGAGTCAACCCTTCAAGGCATATCATTTAAGTATAATATAATTAAGGTTAATCTTCTTATGATTGTATTTCAGGCGCGCCTCTCACATCGGAAAGGCGGTTTCCCTCCTTGTGGATGACTGGACGCGGACATGCCGCGGCTGGTAGGCCGTCATCGGGATGTCGTTTCCCCCTGCCGCAGCCCTCAGAGAACAGCCCAGCCATGCCCGGACACCGCCCCTACCGACTGCATCGCCCCTGGACCGTGCTGGACAGCCGCGAGCTGCTCGACGCCGATCCCTTCCTGAAGGTGCGGGTGGAGACGGTGGAACTGCCGGACGGGCGGCGGATCGACGACTACTACCAGTTCGACCAGCCCTCCTTCGCCTGCATCTTCGCCGAGACGGCGGACGGGCGGATCGTCACCTACCGCCAGTATCGCCACGGCCCGCGCAAGGTCGGTCTGGTCTTCCCCGGCGGCCACCTGTCGCCCGGCGAGGAACCGCTGGCCGCGGCGAAACGCGAACTGCTGGAGGAGACCGGGATGGAGGCGGAGAGCTGGACCGACCTCGGCGCCTATATCGTCAATGCCAACCAGGGCGGGGCCTGGTCGCACATGTTCCACGCCGCCGGCTGCCGCCGGGTCGCCGATCCGATCGCCGACGACCTGGAGGACACCGAGATCCTGCAGTTGACCCGGCAGGAGCTGCTGGAGGCCATCGGCCGCGGCGAGATGCACCTGCTGACCCAGATCGCACTGGTCAGCATGGTCTGGCAGGCCGACATCGCGCGGGTGCTGTCCCGCCCCCACTCCCCGGACACGGCCCCCTGAAACGCCAGTTGAGGAAAACCGGATGACCCGCTTCGCCCTCTCCGTTCCGATGGCCGCCCTTCTGTTGAGCGGCATCCTCGCATCCCCGGCCGGCGCCGAGCCGATGAAAGGCCGGTACGAGCTGCGCTGCCAGGACCCGCAGACCCGGCAATGGAGCGTCGCCGGGCAGGTGACCGACCCGGAGATCGTCGATCTGCCGGCATCCGGCGGCCAAGCTGGGAAAAAGCCCGGCGGACGTGAGGTGCGCGGCACCGGGACCGACGGCAAGCCGGTGGTCCTGCCCATGCCGTCGGACCGCACCTGCATGCTCAGCGCGCGCTGACCGGCGTCGGTTCCCCCCGCCATCGAACGGGGAACCGACCGTCAAACTGTAACATCCCCGCTGTAGCTTCCCGACGCTCGCCAAGATCAAGGCGGCGCCGAACGGGCTCCAATAAGCCCGACGGTGCCGCTCATGCCAGCCGCTTGCCCTGATGAGGGTTCGGGAGACACCAGCCATGACCGATTTGCCTGTTCAGCTGCCTGAAACGTCGCGCCGTTCGGTGCTCCGCGCCCTTGCCGGGCTGCCGCTGCTGCCGGTCGCCGGCATCGGCGCCGGCGAGCTGCTGTTCGCCTCGGGCGCCGAGGCGGCATCCGCCAAGGGTGCGCCGGTCGCCGTCGAGTTCGTCGGCATGGCCGCCCCCACCACGGCCGCCGCGCAGGCCAAGACCACGGTCGAGTCCAGCATGGTCGTGACCTGGGCCGACGGCTCCAAGCAGAGCTTCGCTCTCGGCTACCAGCCGCTGTTCATCACCGGCGATCACGTGCCGGACGGCAAGGGCGGCACGATCCTGGCCGGCGGCTATACCGACATCAACGGCAAGCCGATCCTCGATCAGTCGATGGCGACCCCGGCGCCGTTCTTCTCCGACTGCCCGGACGGCTGCAACCTGCTGGCCCCGATCCCCGGCGCCAAGGTGGCGGGCGTGACCGGCAACACCCTGTTCGCCGTCGTCCAGTTCGAATACGCCACCCGCGATTCCAAGGACGCCTCGATGTACGGCAAGCTGCCGTCGCCGATCGCCGTCCTGACGCTGGACCAGAACAAGGAAACCGGTGCCTTGAAGCTGGTGCAGTACCACAACGTCGACACCAGCCCGGCGCACGGCCTGTGGATCACCTGCGGCGCCAGCCTGTCGCCCTGGAACACCCACCTGTCGAGCGAGGAGTACGAGCCGGACGCGGCGGCGCTGGACGACCAGTTCCGCGCCTACAGCAAGAACCTGTTCGGCGACGAGACCAAGGCCAACCCCTACCACTACGGCCACCTGCCGGAAGTGACGGTGAACGCCGACGGCACCGGCACCATCAGGAAGCACTACTGCATGGGCCGCATCTCGCACGAGCTGGTGCAGGTGATGCCGGACGAGCGCACCGTGCTGATGGGTGACGACGCCACCAACGGCGGCCTGTTCATGTTCATCGCCGATCAGCCCAAGGACCTGTCCGCCGGCACCCTCTATGCCGCGAAGATGGAGCAGGAGGCCGGCAAGGACATCGACAAGGGCGGCGCCTTCGCCCTGAAGTGGGTCAAGCTGGGCCACGCCACCAGCGCCGAGATCGAGAAGCTGGCCGACAGTCTGAAGGCCGCCGACATCGTCGAGGTGAAGAAGGAGGATCCGAAGGACCCGTCCTTCACCGCCATCCCCTTCAACGGCAAGACCCAGTGGGTCAAGTTCAAGCCGGGCATGGAGAAGGCCGCCGCCTTCCTGGAAACCCACCGCTACGCCCCCACCGTCGGCGCCACGCTGGCCCTGACCAAGCTGGAAGGCGTCACCGTCAACGCCAAGGACAAGACCGCCTACATGGCCGTGTCCTACATCTACAAGACGATGAGCGACGGCAAGAGCGGCATCAAGGTCGACAAGATCAACGCCGGCGCCGTCTATCAGCTGCCGATGAAGGGCGGCCAGACCGACATGGCAGGCTCCGCCATCGCCAGCGACTGGGTGCCGGTGCATTTCAGCGCCGTCCCGGCCCTGGTCGGCCGCGACCTGGCCACGCCGGACGCGCTGGGCAACACCGCCGACGCCGACCTGATCGCCAACCCCGACAACCTGAAATTCTCCGAGAAGCTGCGCACCCTGTTCATCGGCGAGGACAGCGGCAACCACGTCAACAACTTCCTCTGGGCCTACAACGTCGAGACCAAGAAGCTGGCCCGCATCCTGTCCTGCCCGGCCGGTGCGGAATCGACCGGCCTGCAGGCGGTCGACGACGTCAACGGCTTCTCCTACGTCATGAGCAACTTCCAGCACCCCGGCGACTGGGAGAAGGGGCTGCACGACAAGGTGAAGGACAGCCTCGCCTCGCTGATCGACGACGCCTACCGCAACCGCCGCAGCGGCGGCGTCGGCTACATCCACGGGCTGCCGCAGGCGGTTTGAGAACGTCAGCCCGACAGGGTCCCCGATGGGGCCCGACGGGGGCTGGGCGGAAGAGAAGAACGCGGCCGGGCAACCGGCCGCGTTTTTTCATGGTTTGATCAAAAGAAGTAATACTACCGCCAAATCGCATAGCGGCGTTTTTCTTGGAAGTGGTAATCACCAATCGACCTAGGACCAATCGGTGATCTTAACACCTCGTTAACTGGCCGGATGGCTAAATAAGTTCATCAGAACGGGCAGAAGCCTCCACCACGAATACAGGGATCTCCGCCATGTCCAAGACCGATTGCGCCGTCAACATCTTCGTCTCTGCCTCCCTGCACCTGGATGTGGTTGACGAATTCATCGCCATCACCCAGTCGAAGCTGAACGGCGCCACCAGCGATTTCACCCGCGACAGCCTGGCCGACCTGCTGGCGGGCCTGACCGAGCAGCGCGAGACCTACCGCACCGTGCTGGCCGCCGCCCCGACCGTCAACGCGCTCGCCGCCTGATCCGCCCGCTTCCTCTGCCGCCCCCTTTCTTCCGAAAGACCGCCATCATGACCGCCCCCATCGCCAAGGACGTCCTCGCCTCCGCCACCCTGCATCTGGAGGTGCTGGAGGAATTCATCGCCGTCGTCCGCCGCCGGATGGCGTCGACCACCGACACCTTCGCCCGCGACAGCCTGAACGACCTGCTGCTGAGCCTCACCGAACAGCGCGACAGCTACCAGGCCCTCGCCATACCGGCCATCGTCGCCGCCTGAGACTGCCGCCTGAGACTGGGGCCTGACGGCGGATCAGGCATCGCCTGCACGCTGTGATGGTGAATGGTATGGACGGTGAACGGAGTGGACAGGCGCGATTGCTTTTGTGAAGCTCCCGCTTGCCCGTTTTCACTCCGACCGGCCAAAGGGTCATGGAACCGCTTCCGTCCTCCACAGAAGGACGCCTGCTTCTCGCGGCGTTCTTCGTCCTCCTGACCCTGATCGGCCTTTCCGTTCTGGGAGAGCGCACCCTGCCGCTGTTCGGCGGCAACCGCGATCTTGCCGGACGGGTCTACAAGACGCTGTTCGTCGGACTGGGCGGCGGCATGCTCAGCCTCGCGACCCCGGCGCTGGTCACTGGCTTCATAGGCCGCCTGCGCACCCTCTTCACCCGGATCGAGGCCAAGGGCGCCATCGCCGACGCCATCCTGCGCGACCGCGCGCTGGATCAGGCGCAGACCGCCGGCTTCGTGCTGATGGCGCTGTTCGCCATCGCCGGCATCGTCGCGGCGGTGCTGGTCTGGACCGGCCAGCTCTGGCCGGGCGAGCGCTGAGCCCATGCTGCGCATTTCCGACCGGCAGCAGGACCAGCTCCACACCGCGCGCGCCACCGCTTTCCACGCCCGCCTGCGCGCCGCGGTGACGGCGATGATGGCCCGGGAGGCACCCGACGTTCCGGCCGGCGAGGTCGCCGCCCGGATCGACGCGGCGCTCGCCGCCGCTCCCGCTCACGGCATGGAGACCGAGCGGCAGATCACGCGCTACGTCCACATCCTGGCAGCCTTCCCCCTGGACCATGCCCGGCGGGAGGAGTTCGCCTGGATCGGCGCCCTGCTGGAAGGACCGGGCGACGCCGACGCGCGGCTCGACCGGATCACCGCCGCGCTGACGGCACCCCGCTCGCCAAGGGGAGCGCGATGACCGTGCATACCGTCCAACGTGGCGAGACGCTGTCCGCCATCGCCCGGCGCAACGGCACCACCGTGGCCGAGCTGCAGCGGCTGAACGGCATCTCCAACCCCAACATGATCGCGTCGGGCCAGCGGCTGGTCGTGGCGCCGCCCCCGGCACCGCCGGCGGCCCCCGCGGCGGCCCGCGCCGGACAGGCGGCGGCGCAGACGGCGGCCCCGGCACCGCCCGGCGCGCCGGTCGCCCCCTGCCCGAAGAAGCCGGCCTTCCTGAAGCGGGCGGGCGGCGACGACAATGTCAGCGTCCTCTACGCCATGGCCGACGGCGAGGCGAAGCGCCAGGGCCTGCTGGGGCAGGCCAAGGGCGAGGTCGGCGTCGGCATGGTGAAGATGGAGCATGCCGGCCATCTCGGGAACCGCTATGTCGGCGGCTCCCACAAGATGGAGGTCCTGACCGCCGAGGCGAAGGCCGCCGGCGGCATCGTCCATGGCGCCGGCGGCACCGCCTCGGCCAAGGCGGTGATGGCCACGCAGGACGCCACGCTGTTCGCCGGCACCGACAAGAACAACCCCTGGGCCGAGGCCGGCGGCGAATATTCGCTGATGCAGGCCGAGGCCAAGGCCGACGGGCTGATCGGCTCCGACGGGCGGCGGGCCGGCATCGCGCTGGGCGCCAAGGCCGGCGCGGCGGCGGCGTCGGGCGACCTGAAGGGCGAGATCAACATCCCGATCCCCTTCACCGACTACACTCTCAGCCTGCGCGGCAAGGGCGGCGCGTCCGCCGGCTCGGTCGGGGCGGGGGCCGCCGCCTACGCCTTCAAGGATCTGGAAACCGGCCGCTACCATATGGGGGCGGGAGGAGAGGCCGCGGCCTTGCTGGGGTTGAAGGCCGATGTGGACCTCAGCATCGGCCCCCGCTACACCGGCCGGGAACGGAGCGCCGGGCCATGAGCCCGGCGCGCCTCGTGACGGGAGAGTAGACCATGGACCCCAGACTGCCGACCCTGCTGACGGCGCCTGTGTCGCCGCGCCTGGTGATCGAAGCCACCTATCTGGACGTCCTGGTCCGCGACGGGCTGCCGGCGGGGACCGGATTCTCCATCGCCCTGCCGCGGGGCTGGGCTGTGGAACGGACCGCCACCGCCGCCCCCGGTCCGCAGGCACCCATCGTCCCGCTGGCCCGCTTCCATCCGGGCGAGCCCGGCGCGACGGGAGCGGCGGAGGGGGTGGAGCTGGTGGTCTGGGCCGCTTTCCTGCCACGCGAGATGCACGGGGCGGACTGGCTGCGCGCCTGGATGCGCTCGCAGGGCTACCGCGAGCTGGATTTCCGCCAGGCTCCCTCGCCGACCGGCATGATGGGCGACGCGCTCGCCGCCGGCCGTCACAACGGGGCCTTGCGCCTGCACCGGCTGCTGACGGTGAAGGACGGCGACCTGCTGTTCCTGATCGACGGGCGCATGATCCAGGGTGGAATGGCCCAAGGGGGCGTGGCGGACCACCGGGTCATGCAGGAGATCGTCCTGCTCGCCGCCATGCGCTTCCGGCTGGCCGAGCCGACCGGCCAGACCTTCGCCGAGGGGTTCGAGTGGACGGAGCTGAAGGGGGGGACGCACGCCGTCCGCTTCCTCGCTTCCGGCCTGTGGCGGGAGACGCCGGGCGGCGACGCTCCGCCGGACGGTGCCTCCCTGGTGCTGGACCATGTCGGGCCGGACGGCTCCACCGGCCGCGGCAGCCTGATCGCGGTGCTCGGCGCCGCGGAGGCAACCGCCGAAGCCGCCCTCGCCGCCGCCGCGGAGATCGAGCGGACCACGCTGGCCAAGCTGGCCAACCAGGGCTTCGCCCTGTCGGCCGAAGCAGACCTGCTCGCCAAGGAACGGACGGCGGAACGCAGCCTCCTCCTCCACCGCCGCAAGGCCCGCCGGAGCGGCCCGCAGGGGAGCACCCCGATGACCGTGCTGTCGGCCCGCATCGCGCTCGCCGAAGCTGGGGGCGGGGAGGGGGTTGAGGCCGGGCAAGCGCTGCCGGTCTGCCTGATCCTGCTCTCCCCCGACGAGGACACCGCCTTCGAGGCCTGGGCGATCAACCGGCGCGCCTTCGAGATCGCCCTGTCGACGGTGCGCTGAGCCCTTAAAACGCCTTCAGCTTCTTCCAGGCGAACACCACCATGCGGGCCAAGAGCCAGCCGTGGGTGAAGCGGGAGATCTGCGTCTCGCCATAGCTGCGGTCGGCGTAGCGCACCGGCACCTCGACGATCTTCAGGTTCTGCTTGGCGGCGCCGAAGATCAGGTCGAAATCGCCGAAGGGGTCGAAATCGCCGAAGTAATGGCGGTTGGCGACGATGGTCTCGTAATCCTGGCGCCACAACACCTTGGTGCCGCACAGCGTGTCGGTGAAGCGCTGGTTCAGCAGGAAGGAGAAGATGCGCGCGAAGGCCCGGTTGGCCAGGAAGTTCAGGAAGCGCATCGCCTCCGGCGCCATCGGGTAGACCAGCCGCGTGCCGTTCACGAACTCGCCGCGCCCCGACACCATGGCTTGGTAGAATTTCCCCATCGTCTCCGGCGGCACCGTCAGGTCGGCGTCGAGGATGATCAGGATGTCGCCGCGCGCCACGGCGAAGCCGGCGCGCACCGCGTCGCCCTTGCCCTTGCCGGGCTGCTTCATCACCTTGATGTCCCAGTCGGGATAGGCGTCGCGGACGCGCAGGCATTCATCGAAGGTGTTGTCCTGGCTGTTGCCCTCGACATAGATCACCTCGATGTCGGGGGCGAAGCGGGGCAGGCGGCGGATGGCGTTCTCGATGTTGCCACGCTCGTTGCGGCAGGGGATCAGCACGGTGACCGAGGCCGGCTTGCCGTCTACGGTCACCGCCTCGACGGTGGGCTGCGGCCGGGCGACGACATAGTTGCGCACGCACAGCCGGCGGATGCCCGGCAGGGGCGCGACGTAGCGGTTGACCAGCGTGCCCAGCCCGAACAGCCGCTTCGGGATCAGCTGGCGCCATTCGCGGCGCACCGGCTCCCAGCCCGCCAGATCCAGCAGGTTGACGATGTCGCTGGTCGACAGCCAGTTCTGCTGGCCCTGCGGCATGCGCATCCCCAGCTTCTCCGCCGCCCACAGGATCGGCTCCCAGGCGCGGGAGTGATAGCTGACGATGATGCGGGTCTTGGGCGTCGCGACCCGGCGCAGCAGGCGCAGCGTCTCCTCGATGTCGTCGAGGAAGCCGATGGTGCCCGACAGCAGGATATGGCTGAACGGCCCTTCGATTGCGTCGATGGTCGCCGGATCCTCGGCGTCGGCGGCGATCAGTTCCAGCTGCGGATGGCGCGCCTTCGCCACGGCGATGGTCGCCGGGCTGAGGTCGATGCCGACGCCGCGCGACGGCTTTAGATCCGCCAGCGTGTCGCCGACGCCGCAGCCGATCTCCAGCACCGTCGCCCCTTCCGGAATCAGGAAGCGCAGATAGGCGCGGTCGGCGTCATGGAAGGCGCGGTTGCGCTCGGCCCAGCGGTCGCGCAGGGGGGCCATGGCGTCGAACAGCGAACGGATGCGCTGCTGGCGCGGGGAGAGACCGCGCGTCTCGACGGCTGCGGTGGTCACGGCAGTGGTGTCCGGCGTGGCGGCATCCATGGAAGCGCTCCGGGAAAGCGTCGAAGTCGGCTGGTCGGTCATCGGGAGAAATCCGTGGGAAAGGCGTCGGGTCCGCCATGAGACGTCGGGACAGCCGTCCGGGCGGCGGTCTCACTGCGCAGCAGCAGCCAGAACAGGCCGCCGGGCAGCGACAGGACGGCGATCGACAGCCCGATCAGCAGCGAGACCAGAAGGGCGGCGTCGGCATCGAAGCCGAGCAGCGCGAAACCGGCGACCATCGCCCCCTCGCGCACGCCCCAGCCGCCGAGCGAGACGGGCAATGCTGCGGCGACGATGGCGGCCGGCACGATGGCCAGCCCGTCCAGCCAGCCGAGCGGCAGGCCGACCGAGCGCGCGAACAGGATGGTGGCGGTGATGGTGGCGAGATGGACGCCGATGCTGTGGCCCAGCGCCGCCCAGGCGGCCGGGTTGCCGGCCATGGCGCGCAGCTGCGCCACCGCCCCCCAGACGGTCCGCCCCAGCGCCCCGTCGCGCAGCCGCTTCGGGATCGGCAGCCGGTCGCGCGGGATGCGCCCGGCCAGCAGCAGCAGGCCCATGGCGACGGCCAGGACCAGCGCCCCGGCCAGCACGGTGCCGGCGACGGCGGGCGGCGCCACCGCGGCCAGATGCGGCAGCCCGACCAGCCCGATCAGCACCACGCCCAGCAGAGCCATCAGCCGGTCGACCAGCAGGGCCAGCATCACCGGCCCGGCCGGGTGGCCGAGCCGCCAGGTGAACCAGCCGCGCAGCAGGTCGGCCCCGACCGATCCCGGCAGGATCTGGCCGACGAATCCGCTGGCCATCTGCAGGCGGAAGGCGGTCCAGCGGGTCAGGGAGAAGCCGGCGGCCCGCCCCACCGCCCGCCACCGCTGCGAGGCGAAGGGCAGGGTCAGCGCCTTCACGGCGAAGCCGGCGGCGAACAGCCACGGATCGGCGGCCGACAGGCGCGCGGCGATGCCGGCCCAGTCGGCTCCGGCGGCGAGCGCGCCCAGCACCACGACCGTCACCGCCAGCTTGACCAGCAGCGGCCAACGCCGTCCGGACGGCTTCCCCGGACCGGAGCCGGAACTGGAGCCGGAACCGGGCTTCGCCGATTGGACGAAGGGGGTGTCGAGAAGAGCCTGGGCCATCATCCCCGCATGGAAATCCGGGTGCCGCGGGACAGCGGCGCCGAACGGGCCGTTGTAACGGCTCACGCCCGGCTTGTCACCCGGTCAGGCGGGAGAGGGGCCAGGGGGAGAGCCGGCGCCTCACCCCATCCCGGCGGCGGCCAGCATGCCGCTGTCGGGAACCATTGCCGCCGCGCGAGCGGTGGAGCCGGCGGGGCTCAGCGCCCGGCCCTCCTGCCTGCCGAAGACGATGTAGTGCCGCATCGCCGCCGTCAGGTCGCCGCCGGTCGCCGCCGCCACGTCGGCGTTCGCCGCCAGATAGGCCGACGCGTTGAAGCCGGTCGTCCGCCCTTCGGTCCGGCCGTTGGTCAGGTAATGCAGCTCGGCCCGGGTGGTGTCGGTGCCGAAG
Source organism: Azospirillum oryzae (assembly GCF_008364795.1). Taxonomy (GTDB): domain Bacteria; phylum Pseudomonadota; class Alphaproteobacteria; order Azospirillales; family Azospirillaceae; genus Azospirillum; species Azospirillum oryzae. The sequence goes on from NZ_VTTM01000008.1 coordinate 171,193, forward strand.
GCGGCGGCAAGGTCGCTGTTGGCGGCCAGATAGGCCGTGGGATTGAAGGTGACCGTCCGCCCCTCCGCCCGGCCGTTGGTGATGTAGTGGATCTCGGCGCTCGTCCGGTCGGTGCCGAAGGCGGCGGCGAGGTCGCCGTAGGAGGCGAGATAGGCCAGCGGGTCGAAGCTCACCGTCCGGCCCTCCGCCCGGCCCATGGTGATGTAATGAATCTCGGCGCTCGTCCGGTCGGTGCCGAAGGCGGCGGCGAGGTCGCCGTAGGAGGCGACGTAGGCCAGCGGATCGAAGGTCACCGCCCGGCCTTCCGTCCGGCCCATGGTGATGTAATGCGCCGCACCGGCATCGCCGTTGGTGCCGAAGGCGTTGGCGAGATCGCCGTAGGAGGCGACGTAGGCCAGCGGGTCGAAGGTTACCGTCCGCCCCTCCGCCCGGCCCATGGCGGCGTAATGCGCCGCGCCGGCGGCGGCATTGGCGCCGAAGGCCGCCGACAGGTCGCTGTAGGAGGCGATGTAGGCCAGCGGCGAAAAGGCCTGCCCAGGCGAGGCCGTAGACGTGCCGGTCGCCGGGGTGGTCCCGCTTCCCGATCCGCCGCTCCCTGAGCCGGGGCTGGGGATTCCCGGCACCGTCAGCGGGGCGGATCCCATCCGCGCCCAGTCCAGGTCATGGATTCCCAATCCTGCCGCGGCCCCGCTGCCGAGCCGGAAATCGCCGGCCGCCGGGTTGGCGAACAGCCCCGACGACACCGTGTCGCCGCCGGTCAGCCCGCGCACGCCCTGCAGCAGGTTGTTGGTGACGGTGTAGGAACCGGGGGTCCAGAACTCCCAGTAATCCACGCCCGTGGCGGAGGAGATGACGTTGCCGGTGACGCTGTTGTTGGCGAGCAGGCCGATAGTCCCGGCGCTCGGCACCCATTCCAGCCGGATGAAGCGTTCGCGCGGGTTGGACAGGGTGGCGAAGTTGTTGGTGACGCTGTTGGAATCGCCGCCATGGATGAAGACGCTGGCCCAGCCGGTGTTCTGGATGAAGTTGTCCCGGACGGCGACGCCGTTGGCCATGTCGTCCAGATAGATGCCGAAGCTCTTGTAGCGGTCGAGCCAGCCCGACCCGTCGGTCGCCAGCCCGCCGACGTTGCGGATGTCGTTGCCGCGGATGGTCGTGCGGGTGTCGACGTTGGAGCGGCCCAGCATCTCGATGGCGCCGCCGTCGGCGGTCTCGGTCATCGTGTTGTAGATGCGGTTGTATTCCACCACCGTGTCGGTGTTGACGGTGGCGCCGTCCCAGTTCTTGATCGAGATGCCGTAGCGCGGGCTGTTGCGGATGTCGTTGCCGGAGATCAGCGTGCCGCTGGTGCCGTAGAGCTGGATGCCGGCGACGTCCTTCAGCACCTCGCCGATGCCGTCGACGCTGTTGGCGCTGATGCGGTTGCCGTTGCTGCCGTAGGCGACCTTGATGCCGCTCGCCCCCAGATGCTCCAGCCGGTTGGCCTCGATCACGTTGCCGGACGATCCGGTCAGCGTCATCGCCGTGCCGGCATCGACGAAGCGGTTGCCGGCGATGCTGTTGCCCGACGAATTGGTCAGCGTCAGGGCCGAGCCGTCCCAGGTCGTGTCGGCGAAGGTCAGCCCCTGCAGGGTGACGCCGCTCGCCCCGTTCAGCGACAGGAGCGTGCCCAGCCGCGGCACCACCGCGCCTTGGGCCAGCAGGGTGCCGGGATCCTGCGGCTTCACCACCAGCCGGCCGGTCTCGGCCTGCCAGGCGAACTCGCCGGCGTCGCGGATGAAGGCGTCGTCGTTCAGCAGGCGATAGGTGCCGCCGCTGCGCAGGGCGTATTTCACCCCTTGGGTAAAGTTGACGGTCCGGCTGCCGGCATCGGCGGAGGCGACACCGACGATGGTGTCGGACAGCCGTTCGGTGTCGAAGGTCTGGACCATCATGCCGGGCTGGACCCCGGCGGCCAGCACCGCCGCCATCGCCCCGTCGCCGGCCCCGACGCGCAGGCTGGTCTTGCTGGCGCCGCCGGCCGCCGCCTCCAGCACCGACCAGCCGGACTTGGCGTCGCCGGCGTTCCAGTCGCCGGTCTGCGCCACCTTCTGCCGCACCCCGCCGATGAAGAGGTCCAGCCCCGTCGTGGACGTCGGCGCGGCATAGAGTCCGCCGCCGATGGCGGTGAAGCCGCCGACCCGCTCACCGCCGCTGAAGACCGGCGTCTCGCCCGGATAGGCCATGATGCGCACGCCGTTGTCGGCCCCGGTCAGCGTGACCGTGCGCGCCATGGCATAGGTGCCGCCGCGCACATAGGTGTCGCGGATGCCGGTCGCCCGCATCGCGCCCTGCGCGCGTTCCAGCGTGGCGAAGGGACCATCGGTGCCGTCGGCATTGGGTGCCGCCAAACGCCCCGACCAGGAATCGTTGCCGTTGGTCGCGACGAAGAAAGCCTGCTGCGTGTCTGTCATTGCCGGATTGCCTTGCCGATACCGGGCAATCACACGGCAGGAATACTTAATAAAGAGGTAGTTTCATCCTTTCGGATGTATACTTTCGTGACGCGCGTCCGTGTTCATTTCGTGACAAATGCCAAGGTCGTGGCAGTTGTCACTTGCCCGATCCTCCGCGTTGTCTTGGATACCCCCCGCTCAACCCGGTCAGCGCAGCTCGACCCGCCGTTCCTCCCGGAACACCGTCCCGTCGCCATGGCGTAGCGTCACCGTCACCCGGTAGGGGCCGGGGAGCCAGGAACCGGGAGCGGGCTTCTTCACCTCGGTGCCGAAGAACAGCACGGCCAGCGGACGCGGCACCGCACCCTCGTTGCGGGACAGGCGGCGGCCGTCGGGGCCGGTCACCTCCAGCGTCACCCGGTCGCCCTGCCGCCCGCCCATCAGCTCCGCCCACACCCCCAGCGTCGGCGCGTCGGCGGGCAGGGACTTTCCACCATAGCCGCCGTCCCGCGCCACCTCCGCCTTCGGCGCCTCGGGCGCCAGACCGGCGCCGAGCAGCGCGCTCGGCCGGTAGGCGAGTGTCCGGCGCGCCGCGTCGCTCCACAGCGTGCCGGACGGCATGGGTGCTTTCCCCTGGTCGACAGCGCAGGCGGGCGCCTCTCCGGTTCCCGCCTCCTTGCCGGTATAGGGGTCGAGGGTATGGCCGTCGTGACGGATGCCGAAATCGACATGGGGGAATTCGGTGTTGCCGGACAGCCCGACCTCGGCCAGCGGCGTGCCCGCCTCCACCCGGTCGCCCGGCCTGACCTCGATGCTGCCGCGCTTCAGGTGGCTGTACTGGGTCTCCCAGCCGTTGCCGTGATCGACCACCACCGCGTTGCCGGCCTCCCGCCCGGCCGGCGCGCCGCCGCTCTGCCGGATGCTGACATCCTCCATGCCGTCGCGCACGCGGGTGACCGTGCCGGGTGCGGCGGCCACCACCGCCACCCCGCGCCGCATCGCCTCCAGGTCGGGCAGCCGGAAATCGGTCCCCTTGTGCCCGTCATAGGTCAGCCGCCCGCAGGCGAAGTCCTGCATCCCCGGTCCCGGATCGGCATCGACATAGTTCTGGACGAAGCACTCCGCCCCGATCCGGCAGCGCACCGGCAACTCCAGCACCGGCGCGCCGACAGGAGGAGCGGCGGGAGGGGCGGCGGGGGATTGGACGGCTCCGGCGGACGGCAGGAACAGCAGGGCGGCGAACCCCCAGCGATAATGGACCGGCACCCTCATCCAAACCCCTCGCACAGCACTGCTCCGTCCTGCCTGACCGTCCCTCTACAGGTGGGGCGCCGGAGGGAGGGGGCCAGCCCCACCTCATTCCACATGCTCCACTTATGCGCCGTCGCATAAGGGGGTCAGACCCCGCCGGCCTTCCGGCCCGGCCGCTGGAACTCGGCCCTTGCCCGTTCCACCTCGCCATGCAACGCACAGTCTTCGACGTGATCGTTGATCAGCCCCATCGCCTGCATGAAGGAATAAACGGTCGTCGGACCGACGAAGGACCAGCCGCGCTTTTTCAGATCCTTCGACATGGCGATCGACGCCCGGGAGGTGGAGGCGGTCTGCGGCGGCGCGCATTCATCAGGCGACGGCTCGAAACGCCAGACATAGGCCGCCAGCGATCCTTCCTGTTCCACCAGTTCCCGCGCGCGCCGGGCGTTGTTGACGACCGCCTCGATCTTGCCGCGGTGACGGACGATGCCTTCGTCCGTCATCAGGCGTTCGACGTCGGCCGGCGTGAAGGCGGCGATCCGCTCAAAATCGAACCCTGCGAAGGCGGCGCGGAAATTCTCCCGCTTGGCAAGGATGGTGCGCCAGCTCAAGCCTGACTGGAAGCCTTCCAGGCACAGCTTCTCGAACAGGCGGCGGTCGTCGCCGACGGGAAACCCCCATTCCGAATCATGATAGGCGAAGAATTCGGGCGCCGCCGCGCACCAGCGGCAGCGTGGCCTTCCATCCGGTCCGGGAATGGTCGCGCTCATCGCTCACCCCTGCAGGAACGCCAGACGGTCGTCGACGCGACCCGGCGCGATTTCGAGGATGTCGGCGTCGACGACCCTCTCCGCCACAAAGGGGTCCTCCCGCAGACGCGCGTCCAGATCGTCGCGCGAGATGTTGTGCGCCAGAACGGCACCACCGGCGCCGCCGGCAAGGCTGCCGGTCAGCAGGAAGATGCCGTCCCCGAACCCGCGCCGAATCCAGGCGTTGTGCCCGTCCATATGTCTGGCGGCCTCCGCCCTGTTCGCGGAAAATTTGAGCGTGACGACAAACATGCGAAACGATTCCTTCAAGCTTGTGGGGAGGAAGGGCATTTGAGGCGGCTTGGGCCGGGACGCTGCGCCTCCAACCAGGCGCGCATGTCCTCGACCTCGCGCTGGATGAAGGCGTCGTCGCGGAGGGCCGTCGCCAGCGTCGCGATGCCCTGGCTCCGCATCAGGACATGCATGGCGAGCGCATCGGCGTCGGCCTCACGTCCAAGTGCCGCGAACTGGCGGGCCAGCCACTCCCGGAACAGGGTGAAGAGTTTGGCCGCATCCTCTTTGGCAACGTGATCGAGCTTGGCGAGCTCGTTGCAGAGCGTGCCGACCGGGCAGCCGTAGAGCATGATCTTCGCCCGGTTCATGACGAGAATGTCGATGAAGCTACAGATGCGCTGCGCCGGATCGCCAGTCCCGGCCTCCCACGCTTCCAGCATCCTGCCGGTGTTGGTAAGACGCAGGGCGATCACCGCACCCAGAATCTCGTCCTTCGTCTTGAAGTGATAATAGAAATTTCCGCGGGAGAGCCGCACGGCCGCAGCGATGTCGGCGAAGGAGGTGGCTTCGAACCCCTGCTCATAGAAGAGCCGGTCGGCAGCCTCCACGATCTGCTGGCGCGTGCTTGCGGCACCCATCGTCTTCTCCCCACGCCCCGTGTGCCGCCTGCCGTTCCGAGCCGGAAGGTGGACAGGCAGGCAACGCCAATCTCTAGGTCAACTGACCTAGAGATTTCTAGGACAATCGTCCGACAAAGTCAATTCCCACAAAATTAATCGGGCTCAAATCCGCCCCGTCCTTATCATCCGAAGGCCACACCGCCAGCCGCCATACTCCGCCCCGCATCTTATCGACGGCAGCAGGACGGGGACCGACAGCATGGCGAACAGCACCTATACCGGCCGGGGCGAGACGGTCGTCGTCATCGACAGCGGCTGGTCGCCGACCTGGGAGGCCGCCTCGCGCGTGGTCTATCAGCACGACTATGCCGACAACGACGCCGACGCGCGCAACCCCAACGCCGACACCCACGGCGCCCTGGTGACCTCCACCATCCTGTCGCAGGCGCCGGACCTCGGCATCATCGCGCTGAAGGTGATGCCGGACAGCGCCACCACCGCGTCAGGGGCGGCGATCGAGCAGGCGCTGCAATGGGTCGTGGCCCATGCGTCGGACTACAACATCGTCGGCGTCAACCTGTCGCTGGCCGGCGGCTCCGCCTCGTCGGAGATCACGACCATCCTGTCGGACGAGCTGGCCGGCCTCGCCGCCAAGCGGGTGCTGGTGTCGGCCGCCGCCGGCAATGCCGGGCAGAACGGGACGGCGACAGACGTGTCCTATTTCGCCGCCGACCACAACACGATCTGCGTCAGCGCGTCGGGCGGCGACGGCACCATGCCGGGCTGGGCCCAGCGCAATCCGGGCATCACCGACCTCTGCGCCGACGGCACCGACATCCGGCTGACCGATCTGGCCGGGCGGACGCTGATGGGCAACGGCTCCTCCTTCGCCGCGCCGGCGGTGACCGCCGCCGTGGCGCTCGCCCAGCAGGAGGCGGTCGCACTGCGCGGCAGCGCCCTGACCCAGGACGAGTTCCTGTCGCTGGCCCACCAGACCGGGACGCCGATCGCCGGCACCGGCTACACCGACCTGAACACCCAGGCGCTGCTGACGAAGATCGGCCAGCTCTACGGCACGACGGCTCCCGGAACCGGCGCCCCCGCCACCACCAGCGCCGCCATCCTGGTCAACGCCAAGGGCACGGCGGCGGCCGGGGTGAACGCCCATTTCACCCTGCTGATCGACGGTCATGCGGTCGGCGGCGCCACCGTCGGCACCGCGGCCAAGAACTACGCCTTCACCGCCACCGTGTCGGCCGACAGCGCCCACAAGGTGCAGGTCCAGTACGACAATGACGGCTTCGCCGGCGGCCAGGACCGCAACCTGTTGGTCAACAGCGTCAGCGTCAACGGCCACAGCTATGCCGCCACCGACGCCGCGGTGACGTACGACAAGGGCGCGCTCGACGGGCGCGACGTGGTCAAGGGCCAGAGCGGCATGTGGTGGAGCGGCACGCTGGTGGTCGCCGCCGACAAGAGCCTGTTCGGTGCGCACCCTGCGGCCCAGGCGCAGGTGGCCGAGCTTCAGGCAAGCGACCTGCTGGGCCACGCCGTGTCGGCCAACGCGGCATCGCACGGGACGGCCGACGTCACGACGGCCTGGATGCCGGAAACCCTGCCGGCCTTCGAGGACGCCGCCCACGGCCTGCACGCCTGGTACGACGCGCATGATCTGGCGCACGGAGTGGCGGCGTAACCCAGAGATCCCCTCTCCCCGGGGGGGGGAGAGAGGGGATCCCCGGGAGAGGGCGCATCTCACCGCTCGTGCATCGCTTCCTGGGCGCTGCGCGAGAGCGGCGAGAGCAGGTAGTCGGCGATGCGGCGGCGGCCGGTCTTGATCTCGGCACTGACCGTCATGCCCGGCTGCAGCCGGGTCTGCCTGCCGTCGACCTCCAGCGTGTCGCGGTCGAGCGCGATGCGGGCGGCATAGACCGATCCCGCCTCCGGCGCCTTCCCCGCCCCCTTGTCCGTCCCCTTGTCGGCCTGCTGCTGCTGTTGCACGGCGTCGCCGGACAGCGAGGCGACGCGGCCGGGGATCAGGCCGTATTTGGTGAAGGAGAAGGCCTCCACCTTCACCTCCGCCACCTGTCCGGTCTGGACGAAGCCGATGTCCTTGTTGGGGATGAAGGCCTCGACCTCCAGATGGCTGTCCTCCGGCACGATGACCATCAGCGGCTGGGCGGTGGTCACCACGCCGCCCACCGTGTGCACGGCCAGCTGCTGGACATAGCCGTCCACCGGCGCGGTCAGGCGCAAGAGATCAACCTGCTGCTCCGCCTTGGCCAGCTCCTGCCCCAGCGAGGCGGCCTTGCGCTCGGCCTCGGCGAGGTTGGTGTAGAGCTGGCGTCGGAACTCGGCCTCGGTCTGGCGGCGCTGCTCGGCGGTGGCGGCGATGGAGGCGTCGGCCTCCGTCAGCTTGATCTTCTGGACCAGAAGCTCCTGCTCCTGCCCGACCAGATCCTGCTGGAGCTGGAGATACTGGAAGCGGGACGAGGTGCCGCGCTTCGACAGGTCGAACAGCGCCTCCGCCCGTTCGCGGATCAGCGGCAGGGTGGCGTTCAGCTTGGCGATGGTCTGCACCACGGTGGCGCGGTCGGCCTCGCGCCGGGCCTGCTCGCGGTCGAGCGCCGCCAGCTTGGCGCGCTGCTCGGCGATCTGGCTGGCGAGAAGCTGGCTCTGCATCCGCGCCAGATCGGGCGACAGGCCGGCCGGGGCGGCGAAGGCGGCGTCGGGCTTGCCGTTCACCACCTCCAGCGCCGCCCGCAGCCGCGCCGCCTCGGCTCTCGCGGCCGACAGGTCGGAGCGGATGCGATCACGGTCGGCGGCGGCCTCGGTCGGGTCAAGCTCGATCAGGGTCTGGCCGGCCTTGACCAGCTGGCCGTCCTCCACGTCGATGGCGCGGACGACGCCGGTCTGCATCGGCTGGATGGTCTTGGTCCGGCCGCTCGGCACCACCCGGCCCTGCGCCACCGCCACCACGTCGACATGGCCGAACCACGCCCAGGCGCAGGCGGCGGTGAAGGCCAGCATGATGACCCCGGTGAAGATCCGCGCGGTGGGCGAGGGGGGACGCTCCAGGATCTCCAGCGCGTCGGGCAGGAAGTCCATCTCGTCGCGGCGGCGCTTCTGAGGCTTGGTGGGCGGGCGCGGACCGCCGGGCTTGCCCGGCGCATTGGCCGGCGGCTTGACACCGGGAGTGGAGGCGGGAGAGGTGGGAGTGTGATCGGCGGGGGTGGTCTTCACCGCGGCGGTCGTCTTGCTCATGGCGTTCATTCCCCTCAGCCCGCGGCCCGCTGTTCGATCAGTCCGTCCGCAGGTGGGGCGCCGCTGCCCGGCAGCTGCCCCATCTGCCCGCGGAACAGCGTGGCGTAACGGCCGCCGCGGCGCAGAAGCTCGTCCGGCGCGCCGTCCTCGACGATGCGTCCGCGCTCCACCGTGACGATGCGGTCGGCGATGGCGACGGTGGACAGCCGGTGGGCGATGATCAGCACGGTGCGGCCGGCGCAGATGCGGCGCATGTTGGCCTGGATGATCCGCTCCGATTCATGGTCGAGCGCGCTGGTCGCTTCGTCGAAGATCAGGATGCGCGGGTTGGTGACCAGCGCGCGGGCGATGGCGATGCGCTGCCGCTGCCCGCCCGACAGGCTGGCGCCGCGCTCCCCCACCACGGTGTCGTAGCCGTCGGGCAGCTCGACGATGAAGTCGTGGGCGCCGGCCAGCTTCGCCGCGGCGACGACGCGGCCCATCTCCATGGTCGGGTCGGTCAGGGCGATGTTCTCGCGGATGGTGCCCGAGAACAGCACATTGTCCTGCAGCACGACGCCGATCTGCCGGCGCAGCCACACCGCGTCGGCGGTCGACAGGTCGGTGCCGTCGACCATCACCCGCCCGCGCTCCGGCACATGGAAGCGCTGCAGCAGCTTGGCCAGCGTGCTCTTGCCCGAGCCCGACGTGCCGACGATGCCGACCACCTGTCCCGCCGGGATGTGCAGCGACACGTCGCTCAGCGTCTCCGGCCCGTCATGGCGGTAGCGGAAGGTGACGTGGTCGAAGGTCAGGTCGCCCCTGATCGCCGGCATGGCGGCGCGCCCGGCGCTCTGCAGCGGCTCGGGCGTCGTGTTCAGGATGTCGCCGATGCGGTGCATCGACAGCCGCACCTGCTGGAAATCCTGCCACAGCTGGGCGATGCGCAGCACAGGCTGGACGACGCGGCCGGCGAACATGTTGAAGGCCACCAGCTCGCCCACCGTCAGGCTGCCCTCGATCACCAGCTTCGCCCCCAGCCACAGCACCAGCATGGTCGAGATCTTGGAGACGAACTGCACCGACTGGCTGGCGACGTTGTTCAGGTTGCCGGCGCGGAAACCGGCGCGGACATAGCCGGACAGCTGGTCCTCCCAGCGGCGCTGCATGCGCGGCTCGACCGCCATCGCCTTGACCGTCTCGATGCTCGACACCGTCTCGACCAGGAAGCTGTGGTTCTCGGCGCCGCGGGCGAACTTCTCGTCCAGCCGGCGGCGCAGGATCGGCGTCGCCACCAGGCTGATGACGATGTAGACGGGGAAGGACGCCGCGACGATCGCCGTCAGCATCGGGCTGTACAGCAGCATCACGCCCAGGAAGACCACGGTGAACAGCAAATCCAGCACCAGCGTGATGGTGGAGCTGGTCATGAAGTTGCGGATCGTCTCCAGCTCGCGCACGCGGGCGACGCTGTCGCCGACCCGGCGCGCCGCGAAATAGCCCATGGGGAGCGACAGCAGCCGCTGGTACAGCTTGGCCCCCAGCTCCACGTCCAGCCGGTTGGCGGTGTGGGCGAAGGTGTAGGTGCGCAAGCCCCCCAGCACCGCCTCGAACAGGATGACCGCCAGCATGCCGGCCATCAGCACGTCCAGCGTGCCCAGGCTGCGGTGCACCACCACCTTGTCGACCACCACCTGGAAGAACAGCGGCGTCACCAGCGCGAACAGCTGGATGAAGAAGGAGGCGAGCAGAACCTCGCCCAGGATGCCGCGGTATTTCCAGGCGACCGCGCCGAACCAGCGGGCGTCGAAGCGCGGCTGCCCCATGCCCAGTGTGCCCTTGCGGCCGAGACAGATCAGCCGGCCGCTCCACAAGGGTTCGAAGCCCTCGCGGTCGAGGATGCGGGTCTGGTTGGTCGCCGCATCATGCACCAGCACGCGGTCGTTGCCGGCCTTGGCCAGCACAAGAAAGCCGCCGTCGGGGCCGGGGACCAGCGCCGGTAGCGGCGTGCGTTCCAGCCGCTCCCACTTGGTCTTCACCACGCGGGCCTTGGCGCCCAGCCGGTGGGCCTGGCGGACCAGCCCGGTCAGGTCGGGGGATTCACCGCCGCAGGCATGGCGCACGCCGTCGTAATCGGCCGGAATCCCCAGCATGCGCAGCGCCGACACCAGCCCGGCGATGCCGGGATCGAGACGGGGCCCTGGGTTGGAGCCGGGGTTGGAGCCGGTTTGGGCGCCGGGGGGAGGGGAGGAGGGGTCCCGCGCCGGATCGGCCGGCGATCCGTCTCGCATCTGTTCCATGAAGGCTTCCCGGTTCCGAAACTCTAAGGGGTGGCGCCGAACGGCTGCGGCCAACCGAAGGTGAGCATCGCGTGCCTGCGCGGCCACCCGAACGATGGGGTACCCCGCATCGTTGGTGTTCAAACGGGGTTGGCCGAACGGCTTGGCGCGCTTTCTCTCCAACCGCTTTTCCTGGACCCGGCGAGGTGCTTGGGAGTAGGCATGCAGCACAGCCGGGCTGCCAAAACCGGTGCCGTTTCCCCCTTCGCCGGATACGACCCGCCTTGTCGCCGATCCCCCAGCTCCTGCGCCTTCTGCTCCTGCTGCTGACGCCCCTGTGGCTGTCGCTGGCGGTGGAGGGGCTGGGGCTGCAGGGATCGATGCCGTCGCTGCTGTCCAACTGGCGCCGTTCCGCCGAAGTCGACACCACCCTGGCGCCGCCGAAGGGCTGGCGGGAGCGGGCCTATCTGGCCGCCAACCCCGACGTCGCCGCCGCCGTCCGCAACGGGCAGCTCTCCAGCGGCTATGCCCACTATGTCCGGCAGGGCCGCGCCGAGGGCCGCCGCGGCGGCTTCGCGGAACAGGTCGGGGAAACGGCCAAGCCGGCTCCCGCGCAACCCGCCCCCGAAAAGCCGTCACAAGCCCAACCGGCTCAAGTCCAGCCTGTCGAGCCCCAGCCGGCGGCACAGCCAGCCGCAACCTCCATTCCGGCCCCCCCGATTCCGACGGCAAAGCCCGAGCCGCAGGACGACGCCCCCGCCCTGCGGACGGAGCCGGCGGTGGAAATCCTGCGTCCCGGCGTCAAGCCGATCCCCGACCCACCCACCCGCCCGACCGGTGTCCAGACCGTGGCGAGCACGGCGACGCCCCGCCATGTGGAGCGCATCCGCACCGCCAACGGCGGCGACGGGCTGCGCGTCGTGCTCGACCTCGACCAGGACCCGCGCTTCGAGACGCCGGTGCGCCGCTCCGACGGCCGGCTGGAGGTGATGCTTCCCGGCACGCTGTGGCAGGCCGCCCCGTCCGGACGCCTGCCGGCGACGACGCTCGCCTACCGGGCGGAGCGGAGCGGCAGCGGCACCCGCCTGCTGTTCAGCGACGAGGAGGGCGACGCCAAGGGGGATGCCGTCCGGCTGCTCGCCGTCTCCACCCTGGCCCCGGACAAGGAACGCGGCCACCGGCTGCTGATCGACGTGGCGCTGCCTTCCATGACGAAGGCCGACCGCAAGGGCCGCTGAGGAAAGGCCCGCTGACGGCCTCCCGCCGCAGCGATTTCCCCGATTGTCTTCATGGTTGTCTCGGGCCCCCGGATCGGTTAGCTGTCTGACCGTTGTCAGTCGCACTGGCCGTAAGCGTTCAACGTCAATCAACGCACTCAACGATCCTCGCGGTCGGAGTGCGTTCTGATGTTCGGACGCCTGTCGACCGCGGACCAGTGTGGAGCACACCCATGAGTCCCCAGCCGACACGCGATCCAGCGAGCGACCAATCTCAGGGCCGCCTGTTCATCCTGGCCGCCATCCTTTTCGTCTCCTATCTCTGCGTCGCCATCTCCCTTCCCGTCACGCCGCTGTTCGTGGCCGGAACCCTGGGATTGGGCAATTTCTGGGCGGGGTTGGGCGTCGGCAGCGCCTTTCTCGCCACCATCCTCACCCGCAGCTTCGCCGGCAATTTTGTGGACGGCGGCGGGGCCAAGCCGGCGGTGGCGCGCGGACTGGCGCTCTACATCGCCGGCGGGCTGGTCTCGCTTGCCACCGGGCTGCTGCCGCAGCTGCCTTGGACGGCCTTCTGCGTCCTTGTTCTGGGGCGCCTGCTGATCGGGCTGGGCGAAAGCCTCGTCGGGGTCGGCGTGATCGCCTGGGGGATCGGCATCGTCGGCCCGCAGCGGTCGGGCAAGGTGCTGGCCCTGGTCGGCGCGGCGCTCTACGGCGCCTTCGCGGCGGGCGGTCCGCTGGGGCTTTTGCTGCTCGACGCCATCGGCTTCGCCGGCACCATGGCGGTCGGCGCCCTGCTGCCGGCGCTGGGGCTGCTGGCGATCCGCCCGATGGCGGGGGTCGCGGCGCATCCCGGCGCCAGGCGCCCGCCCTTCCGGGCCGTGCTCGGCCGGATCTGGCTGCACGGCGCCGTCGTCAGCCTGCAGGGCATCGGCTTCGCCGCCATCGGCGCCTTCTTCTCGCTGCACTTCGTCCATGAATCCTGGCCCTTCGCCGGGCTCGGCCTGACCGCCTTCGGGGTCGGCTTCGTCCTGGTGCGCTTCGCCTTCGGCCATCTTCCCGACCGCATCGGCGGCCTGCCGGTGGCGATGGGATCGCTGGCGGTCGAGGCGGTCGGCCAGCTGCTGGTCTGGAGCGCCGGCGACCCCGCCCTGGCCCTGGCCGGCGCCTTCCTGACCGGGCTCGGCTGCTCCCTGGTCTTTCCCGCCATGGGCCGGGAGGTGGTGCATCTGGTGGAACCGCATCTGCGGGCGACGGCGCTCGGCGCCTTCGCGGCCTTCCAGGATCTGGCCTATGGCCTGACCGGCCCGGTGGCCGGGCTGCTCGCCGACCGCGCCGGCTACGGCAGCGTCTTCCTGCTGGGCGGCACGGCCGCCGCGGCCGGCTTCCTGACCGCCCTGTCCATGCGCCGGCCCCGGATCGCGGCCGGAGACCGGCCGGTCCAATAAGGAAAGGGGCGGTCCCAAGGTCGCCCCTTTCCTCATCCTCAGGCCAAATCTCAGGCCGGAAGCTCCGTCCGCTGCCGGGTGGACAGCCCGCCATCCCCCGCCGCCAGCAGGCCGGACGCCATGGCGGACGACGAAGAGTCTTGGAAGCCGCCGTCGATCCCCAGCGTCTCCGATCCGGTCATCCCGGCCGCCAGCATGGTGACGGCGATGGGCGTCATGGCGGCGAAGGCGGGCATCGCCACTGTTTCGGACGAGGTGCTGCGCTTGATGTAGGCCAGTTCGACCGCGGCGTCGCTGGTGCCGAACTCCGTGGCGATCTCCGGATGGCTCGCCAGATAGGCCGCCGGGTCGAAGGCGGTCAGCGACCGGCCCTCGCTGTAGCCGAACTGGACATAGTGGATTTCGGCCGCCTGGACGTCGGGACCGAAGGCCTGGATCAGGTCCGGGTTGCTGGCGATGTAGCGCAGCGCGTCGAAACCCTGGGCCGGTCGGCCTTCCGACCGGCCGAACTGAATGTAATGGGTGGCCGCGGCGTCCGGGCTGAGGCCATAGGCGAGGGCGACGTCCCGGTTGGCGGCCAGATAGTTGTAGCCGTCGAAGGTGACGCTGCGCCCCTCGGCGGAGCCATGCTCGATAAAGTGGCGGGTGCCGGCGTTGGCGTCGGTGCCGAAGGCGGCGATCAGGTCCGGATAGGAGGCGATGTAGGCAAGCCCGTCGAAGTTGGGGTGCCGCCCCTCGCTGTAGCCGAACTGGATGTAATGCCGGGCCGCGGCGTCGGCGTCGGTGCCGAAGGCCGCGATCAGGTCGGGGTAGGAGGCGGTGTAGGCCAGTGGGTCGAAGGTGACCGTCCGCCCTTCCGCCTGTCCATATTGCTGGTAATGCTGGGTCGCGGCCTCGGTGTTGGTGCCGAAGGCGGCGATCAGGTCGGGATAGGAGGCGATGTAGGCGAGCGCGTTGAAGCCGCCCGACTGCCCGCCGGCGGCCGGTGTCGAGGCGGGATCCGCGGGCGGGAGGGGAGTGGGATCCGGGGTGGGAACCGGTGTGGGATCTGGGGTGGGGACCGGTGTCGGATCAGGGACGGGCTCCGGAGTGGGATCAGGCTGCGTGACGGGCGGGGGAGGGGGAGGGGGAGGCGAAACGGCCTGAACGATGGTGACGCTGCCGCCGCTGCCGGCCTGGAACTGGCTGGCCTCGAAGCTGCCGTTCAAGGTCACCGCCAGATCGCTGCCGACCCGCAGGGTGGTGGAGCCGGCGGCCGTCTCGACCTGCATGGCCGTCAGGTCGGCGCCCTCCATCACCAGCCGGTCGCCGATGCCGGCATCGGCGATGGTGACGGCACCGGCGGTGCCGGCGGCGATGCGGATGATGTCGTCGCCGCCGTTGCCGGTGACGGTCGCCCCGGCCCCGACGGTCAGGTCGTCGGCACCGGCGGTGCCGGTCAGGGCGACCCGGGCGAAGCCGGCGGCGCCGGACAGGTCCACGGAAGCGCCGGTCCCCGCCGCCGTCACCGCGAGCGCGTTGCCGTTGCCGGTCAGCGCCAGCCCGGCCAGCTGCGAGGCGGCGAGCGTCAGGGTGCTGCCGCTGCCGGTGAGCTGGATCGCCTCGATGCCCGACAGCGCCGTCGCCGACAAGTCGGCACTGCCGGCGATGCGAAGCGTGTCGGTCGCCGCGCCGCCGACGATGCTGTCGAAACCGGCGGCCTGGGTGCCCGTCAGCGTGACGTCATGCCCCTTGCTGCCGGTCAGCTCCAGCCGCTCCACCCCGGTCAGCGTCATCCCCGTCAGGTCGATCGTGGAGGAGGCGACGTCGGTGTAGTATTCCAGGTCGTAGCCGTTGTAGCTGGTCAGGTTGTCGGACCGGACCTCCAGCGTGTCGGTGCCGTCGCCGCCGTCGAAGCTGACGGTGCCGGCGTCATACTGGCTGACCACGATGTAGCGGTCGTTGCCGCCCTCGCCGAAGATCTGATCGGCCTGGGTCTGGGCATAGCTGCCCGAGCTGACGATGCCGGCCAGGATGGTGTCGTCGCCGTCGCCGCCATGGATGGTGTCGCGTTCCCAGTCGCCCTTCATCAGGTCGTTGCCGGCGTCGCCATAGAGCAGGTCGGTACCACCGCCGCCGGCCACCGTGTCGTTGCCGATGCCGCCGTGAAGCTCGTCATTGTCGGCGCGGCCATACATCAGGTCGGTGCCGCCGCCGCCGAAGATGGTGTCGTTGCCGTCGCCGGCCTCCAGCGTGTCGTTGCCGGCCCCGCCATACTCGACGTCGTTGCCGCCATGGCCCCAGAACCACACCGCGCTGTCGCCGGCGGTCAGGCTGTCGGCATATTCGGAGCCGACCCAGCGCTGGATGTCGACGAAGCTGTCGCCGGCCGCCTCGCCGGTGTTGTTGGCGCCGTTGGTCAGGTCCAGCGTGATGCCGGTGGTGGCGTTCTCGTAGGTGACGATGGTGAAGCCGTTGCCGCCGACATAACGGTCACCGCCCAACCCGCCATTCAGCGTGTCGCCGGCCGACTGGCCGCTGTTGCCGCCGCCGACCAGCGTGTCGTTGCCCAGACCGCCGAGCAGGCTGTCGTTGCCGGTGCCGCCGGTGATGCTGTCGTTGCCGGCCCCGCCGTTGATGGTGTTGCCGTCATTGTCGCCGATCAGCGTATCGTCGCCGTCGGTGGCCGTGCCGCTGTAGGCCAGACAGTGGACCCAGGCGCCGGTGTCGGAGACGGGCAGGGACGCGGCGATCGGTCCGGTGGTCACGTCAAGATCCCAGGAGGCGCCCAGCGACGGATGGCCGACCGGATGGCTGGCGGCGGCGACGCGTGCGCCGGTCGCCCCGGCGAGCGCCGCGGCGAAGCGGCCGCCGTCGGCACCAACGTCGCAGGCATGGATCAGGATCTCCGTACCCGGCGCCTGCGGCCACATGCGCCCCTCTGCCTTGCGGCCGGACAGCGCCGCGACGTCGAGCCGGCCGGCCCCCAACCGAACCGCACCCGGTTCGCCATGGGCCAGCAGATGGATGACGGCGGGCCGCTCGACGAGGGCGTCGGCCAGGGCCTCCCCGCCATCCTCGTCTGCCATTACCCGAACGATCCGGACGTCGGACCGGCAGCGGTCGAGCAGCAGATCGAGATCGTCGAGGCTGGCGTCCGCAATCAGTACGTCGCGCAAGGATGGTCCTCCTTCATGGCCGCCGGCGGCAGCGGCAATATTCCCTCAGACCGAACGGCCTCTTCCCCCGAATGTGAGGAATGGACGCACATCAACAATTCGATAAGTCGGGGTATCGCCGGGAAGAACGGGTGATCACCTGTGGGAAATCGCAAGAAGGAAAGTGCGATTTAAGACGGTGACTTCAGCGCATGTCCGCGTCCGGCCGTATTTGACCAAAATTGCCGCTTTGCGGGAAAAATCCTTTTGCCCACACGAAAAAGCGGTAGTGCGGAGCCGGGCCGCGGCAAAACTCCAGGGTCAGAAACCAATATTTCAAATCATGATTTCATGACGCCAAATCGACACATAAGGGCGCTTATGGAAAAAAGCCAAGCTCCGGCTCCGGCCGCTCACTCCCCGGCGGGTTCCACCACCGCCTGCCCGCGGGAGATGTCGGCGGCAAGCCGGATGAACGCGTCGGCCCGGTCGCGGGGAAGCGTGACGTGAAGCTGGACCCCGTCGGGGGTGAAGCCCGTCGTCTCCACCCGCGTGCCGGGAAAGCCGCCAAGCGCCGAGCGGATGCGCGCCTCGTCGGCGAAGGCGCAGGCGACCGACAGGGTGGCGTAGGCGATGATGGGCTCGCGCTCCGCCGCCTTCAGGCAGCTGGCCGCCGTGCCGCCATAGGCGCGCACCAGTCCGCCCGCCCCCAGCAGGATGCCGCCGAACCAGCGGCTGACCACCACCGCCACCCGGTCCAGCTCCTGCCCCTCGATGGCCTGCAGGATCGGCCGCCCGGCCGTCCCGCCCGGTTCGCCGTCGTCGCTGAAGCGATAGACGTCGCCGACCCGCAAGGCCCAGCAATTGTGGCCGGCGTCCGGCATGCTGTGCTCGGCGATGAAGCGGCGCGCCTCCTCCTCGCTGCCGGCCGGGGCGGCCTGGGCCAGGAAGCGGCTCTTCTTGATCTCCTGCTCGAACCGTTCGGTCCTGACGAGGGTGAACATCTCCCCCCTACAGCACGAAGTCGAAGGCGGAGAAGCTGTAATTGGCGATGTTGACCTGGACGCGGAAATCGGCCGTCCCGTCACCGTTCACGTCGCCTTCGATCAGCGTCACGGTGCCGGAGGCCTGATAGCGCAGCTGGCCGGCCGCGCTGAAGCCGGCGGTGCCGATGAAGGTGAAGGCGTCGTTGTCGGTGGTGCCGGTGATGGCGTCGATCTCCGACAGGTCGATGCGGTCGCCCTCGGCACCGACGGTGGCATAGCTCGCCAGCCCCTTCAGCGCCTCCGCCGCCACGACGGCGCCGTTGAAGTTGAGGATGACGTCGGGGGCGGCCAGGGTGGATTCGGTCAGGTTGCGGATGGAGAAGACGTCCGCCCCGGCGCCGCCGTCCATCAGGTCGGCGCCATAGCCGCCGATCAGCGTGTCGCTGCCGTTGCCGCCCAGCAGCACGTCCTCGTAGGTGGTCGTCGTGTCGCTGGCGTTGACGGAGATCTCGTGGCTGCGGTCGGAATAGACGTCGCCGAACATCACGTCGTCGCCGCTGCCGCCGCGCAGCACGTCGCTGCCCAGCCCGCCATAGAGCGTGTCGTTGCCGCCGCCGCCGTCCAGCCAGTCGTTGCCGGCCCCGGCGTCGAGCCAGTCGTTGCCCTCCTCGCCCAGCAGGGTGTCGTTGCCGACGACGTCGATCACATCGCCGCGCATCAGGTCGTCCCCCGCCCCGCCGAACATCAGGTCGTTGCCCGCCCCGCCCTCCAGCTGGTCGGCGCCGTCGCCGCCCAGCAGGACGTCGTTGCCGGCATTGCCGAACAGCGTGTCGTTGCCGGTCAGCCCGGCGATGGTGTCGTTGCCGGCGCCGCCGCCGATGGCGTCGCCCATGATCCCGCCAACCAGATAATCGTTGCCGGTGGAGGCCGAGGACGAGACGGTCAGCCCGGTCAGCGAGGGCTGGGAGAAGCCGAGCAGCGACCCCACCGGATAGACCCCGTCGGTGGCCTGCAGCAACTCGATGCCGGTCAGCGTGTCGGTGCCGTCGGGCCCGCTGACCAGCAGGTTGCCGTTGCTGTCGATGGACAGCGAATAGGAGGCGAGCGCGCCGGTCAGCACGAAGGTATCGATGCCGCCCAGCCCGTCCACCGCGTCGGTGATCGGGTTGCCCAGCGCATCATAGGCGGCGCTGCCGCTCAGCGTGTCGTTGCCGGTCGTTCCGGTCACCACGACCGGTGCACCCAATGGCGCATCCTGCCTGGACAGCGCATCCGCCGCCCAGGCGGGAGCCGCCGCCCCGGACAGGCGGGGCGTCGCCCGCAGCGGCCGGCCCTCGTTCCGCCCGAAGACGAGGTAATGGAGTTCGGCCGCTGTGGTGTCGCCGCCGGTCGCCGCCGCCACATCGGCGTTGGCCGCCAGATAGGCCGCCGCGTCGAAGGTGATGCCGCGCCCCTCGCTCCGCCCGAAGCTCAAATAATGAAGGGTCGCGGCCCGGCTGTCGGTGCCGAAGGCGGCGATCAGGTCGGGATAGGAGGCGAGGTAGCCCAGCGCGTCGAAGCCGGTCGTCCGCCCTTCGCGGGCGCCATAGACCAGATAATGCTGCCGGGCGGCCTCGGCATCGACGCCGACCGCCGCCAGCACGTCCGGATTGACGGCCAGATAGCTCAGCCCGTCGAAACCGCCGAGGCTGCGCCCCTCGTTCCGGCCGTTCCAGGCGTAATGGGCCGCCGCCGCGATCGTGTTGTCGCCGAAGGCGACGGCGAGGTCGCGGTTGGCCGCGAGGTAGCTGCGCGCGTCGAAGGCGAAGGCAGACGGTGCGGCGGTGCGGCCGTCGATGGTCAGCAGTTCGACATCGGTCAGGGTATCGGTGCTGCGGCTCGACACCACGGCATAGCGCCGGCCGCTGCCGTCGAGCGCCACCACCACCGGCGTCTCCGCCCGGTAGTTGCCGCCCTGCAGGGCATAGCGGCGCGGATCTGCGGTATAGATGGCGCGGTCGGTGCCGCCGCCGCCGTCGAAGCTGCGCCCGCCGGGGACACCCAGATAGACGCTGTCGTTGCCGTCCGCCCCGACGAAGCCGTCGATCTGCTGGAAGGTCCGGGCGCCGAGCCGGTCGAGCGTCCCACCGGTCAGCGGAACATTCAGCCCCTCGATCCGGTAGCGCAGGGTGCCGGCACCGTCGCGGTCGGTCAGGCCGGTGAAGCGGACGCTCGCCGCCGCCCCACTGCCGGCGGCGGCATAGTCGAGCGTGGCGGCATGCGCCCGCCCGGCGACGGTGCGGGTGACGGTCTGGCTGCCGGTCCCGGCGGCGATGGAGGCGGCATCCGGCAGGGTGGTGAAAGCGTCGGCGACGAACCCGTTCGCCAGCCGGGACTCGTCCATATCGAGGGCGAAGCCCTGCCCCGCCACCAGCCGCGCCATGCACGCCCCCCTAGCCGCCCCCCTGGCGCCGCAAGGCGGCGCCGCCCGGCCGATCAGGCCGGATGAACCAGGTCAGATGACCTGGAGATAGGCCGGGTCGAGCGCGCCGTGGCGGAACGGGATCCAGTCCTTGTGGTCGGCGCGGTACTGCAGGCCGTAGGGGTTCTTGAAGAAGATCTTCTGCAGCGGCTGGCCGCCTTCGGCGCGGGTGCGCTCCAGGTCGATCAGCGGCGAGGAGGCGAACACCTTCTCCCACAGCTCGGTGTTGTCCACCTCGCGGCCGGCGTTCTTCACATAGTCGCGCGCGGTGTCGCTGAGCTGCCAAGCCTCTTCGACCATCGCGTAATAGTCCACAGTACCCTCGGCCATGGCCTTCGAACTCCAACCAGCGTTGCACAGAGTTTCCGCTCACATAGCGCATTTCCGGCGGCAAAGGAACCACCTGCGCGCCGCAGCGGTCGAGCGCGGCCGGCCCCCGCCGGCCATGCCCCCGCCGGCTTCGCCGGCTACGCCCATGAGATGATGTTACGGACGGTCCGCCGCCGCTCCGTCGATGGCCCGCCCGTTCATTATGGCTGTGGGCATGGGCGCGGGCAGCGCGGCGGCCGGCCGCGTCTTGCGCAGCGGGGCGGCCAGCTTCTCCCACGACCGGGTGCGCAGCAGCCGGCCGGCCACCCCCAGCCCGACCGCCAGCAACCCGGTCAGGCTGATCGCCGCCCCCACCGGCCCGCCGACCAGCAGCCCGGCCAGCCCGGCCGCACCGGCCAGCAGCGCGCGCAGGCCGATGGTCAGCGCCACCGCCCCCGTTCCCGGCGCCAGCCGCGGCAGCAGAACCAGCAGAAGCCCGCAATCGACCGCGGTGCGCAGGCTCCAGGCCACGGCGGCGCCGGTCGCGCCATAGCGCTCGGCCAGCAGCCACAGCACGCCCAGATAGACCGGCAGTTCGGCCATCTGCAGCCTTGCGGTCACGTCGACCCGCCCGACGCTCTGGATCAGGGTGTTGGGCACATAGGCGGTGGCGTTGAAGAAGACGCCCAGCATCAGGATCGACAGCACCGACGCGCTGTTGGCGGCGAAGGCCGGCCCCAGCCACAGCTCCAGCGCCGTCTCGCCGCCGACGATGGTGGCGGCCTGCATGACCAGGAACACCGCCAGCGTCAGATGGCCGCCGGCGTCCAGGATGCGGCCCAGCGCCGGCGGATCGCGCCGGAACAGGCTGGAGGCCAGCGGGAACAGCGCCAGCGACAGCGCGCCGGGGATCACCATCAGCCGCGACAGCAGCTCGAACGGCGTCGTGTAGAAGGCGACCATCGCCGCCGGAACGAGGCTGAGCAGGATGAAGCGGTCGGCATAGAGCATCGCCGGGCCGACCAGATTGTTCAGCATCATCCAGGCGCTCATGGTGAACAGCCCGCGCAGGGACGGGCGGCCCCAGCGGCCGGGCCGCAGCAGGTCCGGCACTTGGCCCACCGCCAGGATGCCGTAGCCGACCAGCCCGATGAAGCGCCCCACCGCGATGGCGGCGATCACCGGCACCAGGCTCTGGCTGAAGGGCAGCACGCAGAGCGGGCTCAGGTAATTCAGCACCCCCACCGTCATCCGCACCAGGCTGATCGGGCGGAAGCGCTGGTGCGCCTCCAGCACGCCGCGCAGGCCGGCGGAGATCAGCGCGATCGGCACGATGGCCGCCGCCACCAGCAGGCTGAGCCGGATCTCGTCCGGCGAGGTGCCGGTCTCCAGCTGGAAGCGGTCGGCCAGCAGCCCGGCGCCCAGCGCCACCACCCCGCCGGTCAGGAGGCCGATGGCGCCCATCAGGGCGATGGCCGGCCCGGCGATGCCCGCAGTATTCGCAGAGCTGCTGGCGGTGTTCGCAGAGCCGTTGGTGTGCTCCGCGTCATGCCCGATCCGGTCGGCGACGACCTGGACCAGCGACCGTCCCAGCCCGAGGTCCAGCACGCCCAGATAGCCGAGCAGCGCCCAGATCAGGGTCAGCGCGCCGAAGCGCTCCATCCCGACGGCGGAGATGAGCCACGGAATCGACAGCAGGGCCGCCGCCATGGGCAGCCCCTCGCCGAGCAGATTCCAGAGCGTGTTGCGAAGCAAAATCGAAGGTCCGTACGCGAAACACTGTGGAGCGGCGTTCGGGATGACCCGACCCCGGCCATGCGGCTCTTCAGCCGTTGGACCTAGGCCTATGCCGTCCTGACGACGCCATTGTTATCCGTCCATCCTGTCCAAAACGCTAACGGAATCGCTTGGATGAAACGGTGTGGATCCTGAACGTCCCGACGGATGGCCGATAGGACACCCGTCAGGACAGAGCCCGCTCCAGCGCCGCGGCGACCCGGTCGACGTCGCCGTCGGCCATGGCCGGGAACAGCGGCAGCGACAGCGTGTGGGCATAATGGGCCATGGCGCCGGGCAGGACGGGGTCGCCGTAGCGGCGGCGCCAGTAGGGTTGGCGATGGACCGGGATATAGTGCACCTGGGTGCCGACGCCCAGGGCGCGCAGGGCCGCCATCACGGCGGACCGGGTCCGCCCCGCGGCATCGAAGTCGATGCGGGCGGCGCACAGGTGCCAGGCCGGCCGGCACCAGGGCACCAGGGCCGGCGGCCGCACCAGCGGGGCCAGCGGCGCCAGCCGCCCGGCGTAGAGCGCCATCAGCCGCGCCCGCCGGTCGACGAAACGGTCGAGCCGGCCGAGCTGGCTCAGCACCAGGGCCGCGTGGATGTCGGACAGGCGATGGTTGAAGCCGGGCTCCGCCATCTCATAGTACCAGGGGTTGGCGTTCCCCTCCGCGTCGAGTGCTGCCTCGGGATCGGCGAAGCCCTCCCCAGCATGGGGCTCGCGCATCATGCCGTGGTTGCACAGGCGGCGGACCCGCGCCATCAGCGCCGGATCGCTGCCGGTGACCGCCCCGCCCTCCCCCGCCGCAATGGTCTTGACCGGGTGGAAGGAGAAGACGGTCAGCGACCCCGCCTCCACCTCCGGCCGGCCGGCGCCGACCGGCACCTCACGGCCGCCGGACAGATCAACCGTGCCGATGGCGTGGCAGGCGTCCTCGACCAGCGCCAGCCCTTCGGCCTGCGCGAGTGCCGCCAGTTCATCCATCGGGGCGGTCTGCCCGGCATAATGGACGGGGGCGAGCGCGCGGACGCGCCAGCCGGCTTTGCGGGCGCGGGCGATGGCGGCCTCGGCCTCGACCACCCCCATCAGGCCGCTGTCGGGATCGACGTCGGCGAAGGCGACCTCTGCCCCGGCATGGCGGGCGGCCGAGGCGGTGGCGAGGAAGGTGTTGGAAGGCACCACCACCGCGTCGCCCGGCCCGATGCCGAGCGCGGCATAGGCCAGCCGCAGCGCCGCGGTGCCGTTGGCGCAGGCCACCGCCTCGGCCGCCCCGACCCGCGCGGCCAACGCCCGCTCGAAGCCGGCGACCGCCGGCCCCTGGGTCAGCCAGTCGCCGCGCAGCACCGCCGCCACCGCGGCGATGTCCTCCTCCTCCACCGACTGGCGGCCATAGGGGAGGAAAGGTAACTCCGCCGGCAGGGGGTCCGTCATCAGGGCGCTTCCGCCAGCAGGCGGCGCAGCCGCTCGCCGTCCAGCCAGTCGTCGTTGCCGTCGCTGGCATAGCGGAAGCCGTCGGTCACCGGGCGGGCGTTCAGCCGCTCGTATGGCGCGTGCTGCCAGAAGGTGAAAGTCGGTTCGATGACGTAGCGGTCGGCCAGCTCGTAGGTCTGGCGGGAATCGTCCTCGGTGATCATCACCTCGTGCAGCTTCTCGCCCGGCCGGATGCCGACGATCCGCTGCGGCAGATCCGGCGCCATGGCGCGGGCGAGGTCGGCGATGCGCATGCTCGGGATCTTCGGCACGAAGATCTCGCCGCCCTGCATCATGGCGAAGCAGGACAGCACGAAATCGACGCCATGCTGCAGGGTGATCCAGAAGCGGGTCATCCGCTCGTCGGTGACCGGCAGATGGTCGGCCCCCTCGGCGATCATCTTGCGGAACAGCGGGACGACGCTGCCGCGCGATCCCACCACATTGCCGTAGCGCACCACCGCGAAGCGGATATCGAGCGTGCCCGACAGGTTGTTGGCGGCGATGAAGATCTTGTCCGATGCCAGCTTGCTGGCGCCATAGAGGTTGATCGGGTTGGCCGCCTTGTCGGTCGACAGCGCGACGACACGCCGCACCCCCGCCGACAGCGCCGCCCGCACCACATTCTCCGCCCCATAGACGTTGGTGTTGATGCACTCCATCGGGTTGTATTCGGCGGCCGGCACATGCTTCAGCGCCGCGGCATGGACGCAGAAATCGACGCCGCGCATCGCCAGCTTCAGCCGCTCGCAATCGCGCACGTCGCCGATGAAGTAACGCAGCGTCGGCGCCCACTCCGCCGGCATGTGCTGCTGCATCTCGTACTGCTTGAACTCGTCGCGGGAGAAGATGATGACCCGGCGCGGTTTGGCGTGGCGCATCACCGTCTCGACGAAGCGGCGGCCGAAGGAGCCGGTCCCCCCCGTCACCAGGACCGAGCGGCCGTCCAGCATGCGCAACCCCGCCTCCAGACCTCCGTCCGCCCCGTCCGGGGTCCATCCCTCGGGTCCGCTGGCCTTGCTGGAATGAGTCGTCACCGCCGGTTCCATCCGTTGAAGGTCCGCATCGCTCGAAACCGCCGGGAGACCTCCCGCGCTCCGGATGGTCCGGGGCGGGCGCCAAGTCGGGATCGAAATGAACCCCGACCGTAGCCGGTGCTTTCTGACGATCGGGTTAATTCACTCCGTCCCCCGGCGCAAGGCCCCCGGCAGGCGGACAGGAGGGCAGCCTCCCCGCCTGCACGTCCTCCAGCAGGCGGATCTGCGCCGGCAGGCAGACGGTGGCGAGGTCGAAGCGCTCCACCGCCGTCATCCTTGCGGCGGCCGACAGGGCGGCGCGCAGATCCGGGTCGTCCAGCACCGTCTCCACCCGGTCGGCGAGCGCCATGGGATCGAAGAAGCCGGTCAGCAGCCCGTTCACCCCGTCCTCGATCACCTCGGCGACCGGCGGCGTGTCGGACCCGACGATGACGGCGCCGCAGGCCATCGCTTCCAGCATCGACCAGGACAGGACGAAGGGGAAGGTCAGGTAGATGTGGGCGCGCGAGACGCGCAGGACCGACAGGTAGTCCTCATAGGGCAGCTTTCCCAGCACATGCAGCCGCGCCGCCTCAGGCCGCGGGCTGCCGGCGGCGTCCAGCATCGTCTCCCGCCACATCGTCTCGCGCCAGGTGCCGCCCCCCTCCGGTGGCGCGCCGTAGCTGACCTCGTCGCCGCCCACCACCAGGATGTGCAGCTTCGGCCGGCGCCGCAGCAGCTCCGCCGCCGCCCGCATGAAGGTGGGAAAGCCGCGGTAGGGCTCCAGGTTGCGGGCGACATAGGTCACCACCTCGTCCTCGCGCGACAGGGTCCGGCCGTCGGGCAGGGTGACGGTGGCGGCCGGATCCGGCCGGCAGACCGCGGTGTCGACCCCGTCATGGATCACCGAGATGCGCGGGCGGAAGACGTCGGGATGCTGGCGCCGCTGCCATTCGGTCGGGCTGACGCCCCAGTCCATCGCCTCCAGCCCGGCCAGCAGCGAGGCGTTCTTGGTGCGGATGCGGCAGCGCGTCTCCAGCGTCACCGGCCGTTCCGGATCGAAGCCGACGTCCGACCCGTCGGCCCGATAGAAGAACTCGCAATAGAGCAGCAAGCGGGCGTCCGGGAACAGGTCCTTCAGGAACAGCGCCTCGCCCCAGCCGGGATGGGCGCAGATCACGTCGGGGGTGAAGCCCGCCTTCTGCAGGGCCAGCCCGGCCCGCACCGCGCCCTGCCCGTGCAGGACCTGCCCCTCGAACATGCGGATATAGGGGTGGGTGCCCTCCCCCGGCTCGCGCGTCGGCCGGTAGAGCGCCATCTGCACGCCCTTCGGCAGCTCGCGCCGGACCTTGCCGATGAAGGCGACCTGATGGGCCGGGTCGGCCGCGAAATGGCGGACGAGATGCTTGTACTGGCCAGGGGTGTTCTGGTGGACGAACAGGATCCGCATGGAAAAACAATGCCCGGAAGACGGAGAAGCGGGGCGACAGCCTGCAACCATCCGGCGGCGCTGTCGATGGGGAATGGGGTTTCCCGCATCTGGCCGCAATCTGACTGCGATCAGACCGGAACGGCTTCTTCATGAAAAAGCGAACGGGAAAAGGCTGCACAAAAAAACCGTGGAAATGAATGGTCATCGAGATGCCGCGAAATCACCCCAGCCTGCACCCTCCTGCAACCTCCGGGCTGTTATCCAAACAACGATTACACGGATTTTTGTTGCCATTATGCATATTGCTTAAGTACAGGTTTCTATCATTGAATGCGTTGGGGGAGCATTGAAAATGGAATTTCTTTCGTTGAAACGCCTCAAGGCTGCCGTCGGCCTGGGGGGTGCGGTTGCCGCGGCGATGCTCGGCGGCGGCATGCCAGCGGGGGCGGCCGAGCTGTTCGGGCTGAGCGGCACGGTCACCGGCACCAACGGCGTCTCGCAGAGCGGCTCGGTGACGTTCAACGCCATCGAGGACATGGCCAACAAGCTCGACAATGCCGGGCTGCGCTCCGTGTTCAGCAACTACACCAGCGTGTCGGCCGCCAACGTGACGCTGAACGTCCGCGGCCTTCCGGCGACGGCGTCCTACGCGCTCAACTCCACCGCGCTGCGCTTCCAGGTGCCGTCGGCCGGCA
Source organism: Azospirillum oryzae (assembly GCF_008364795.1). Taxonomy (GTDB): domain Bacteria; phylum Pseudomonadota; class Alphaproteobacteria; order Azospirillales; family Azospirillaceae; genus Azospirillum; species Azospirillum oryzae. Next base: position 198,015 of record NZ_VTTM01000008.1, read on the forward strand.
TCGACATCACCTTCCGGGGAGCCACCCGCGACCAGAGCCAGGACCAGCTGCTGGACTTCCTCAAGGGCAAGGGGTCCAGCCTCCTGACCGAGATGCTGAAGTCGCTCGTCGCCAACTCGCCGGTCGATCCGGTGGCCGGCAACCCGGCCAGCCTTCAGAGCCGCATGAGCGAGCAGACCTTCGGCAACGCCACCGGCTTCGGCACGCTGGGGGATCCCACCGGGACGCCGGACGGCAAGGGCGGCTTCGTGGCCGTGCCCAACCTCGTCACCGTGGGCGGAGACGTCGGCGTCGCGCGGTCCGGCGGCTACACCAGCCAGATCGCCACGATCCCGATCAAGTACTCGTACTATTTCAGCGATCCGCGCTACGCCATCACCGTCGACCTGCCGATCACCTATGTCCGCACCGAAGGCGCCAACTCCGGCCAGGCCTCGCTCGGCCTCGGCTTCCGCTTCCCGGTTGCCGAGAACTGGTATCTGGTCCCCTCCGCCCGCGTCGGCGCGGCCGGTTCGCTGGACCTCGGCGCCGGGGCGCTCCTGTATTCGGGCGATCTGACCAGCGTCTACAACATCTACACCGGCGACCTCAAGGTCACGATCGGCAACGGCGTCGGCTATTACCGGTCGCAGAAGCTCCATATCGGCGACGTCAGCATCGACTATGACCTGCAGAACACCGCGCTGAAGAACGGCGTCAGCGTCGAAGGGCCGCTGGGCTTCACGATGTTCGACCGGCCGACCTCCTGGCAGGCTTACGTCACCGACACCCACATGTTCGGCGACAAGCTGTATGTGCAGCATTACGACGAAGTCGGCCTGCTGTTCGGCACCCGCCCGACCATGGACGGCCAGTCCTGGGACTCCTTCCGCCTCGGCGTCAGCTACACGCACGGCAACAACTACAACGCTCTGAAGGCCAATTTCGGCTACCGCTTCTGACGCGGAACCGGGTTTCCCGCGAGGCCGGACCGTGCCGGCCTCGCGGGAAACCTCGACCTGGCCCCATCCGGAACGGCTTCAGGAGCACCGCCATGCCGCCTTTCACCCTCTTCGCCTCCAAGCACACCGGTCCCGCCGGGCGGGCGACGCCGCCTTTCCGCCGGCTCGCGCTGCTGGGTCCTCTGCTCGGCCTTCTGCTGGGAACGGCGCTGTCGGGCTGCGGCGGTGGCGTCATGGCGGTGAACTACATCGCCAGCCAGTCAGAGCTGAAGGCGTCCGCCAACCTGTCGGACACCGATCTGGCGGACCTGCGCGACGGCCGCCTGACGGCGCTGCGCGAGCGCTATGACCATGTGCCGGCCGACCGGCTCAGCGACGGACAGCTGTCGCTGCTTTGCGACGTGCGGCTGAAGCTGCAGGATTTCGGCAGGGCACAGCTCTGCAACGAGACTTTGGCCGTGCGCGCCGCACGGAACGGCGATGCCGCCCTGATCGGCAAGGTGCGCGGCAGGCGCGCCCTGTTCGCCCTGGCCCAGCAGCGCTATGGCGACGCCGTCGCCGAACTGGAGGGCAACCAGAACGAGGGAGCCCGTTACGTGCGCGCGCTCGCCCAGGCCCGGCTCGGCAAGACCGCGGAGACCCGCGACGCCGCGGCGTTGCTGGGCAGGCAGTTCAAGCCCCGCCCCGTCTTCTACGCGGCCTCGCTCTACGCCGCGGCCGGCGACTGCGGGCAGTCCCTGCGGCTGCTGGAGGACCCGGAACGGCGGCTGCTCGCCGATTACGGTCTGACCGCCCTTTCCGCTGGCGCAAGCGCCAGCCCATCTGGTGGCGCAAGCGCCAACCCATCTGGTGGCGCAAACGCCAACCCATCTGGTGGCGCAAGCGCCAACAAGGCCCCGTTCCGCCTCGATGTCTTCGACGATTTCAGCTATGGCTGGTTCGGCGACTTCTCCTTCGCGCCGGCCGCCAATGTCTATGTGGAGATGCTGGCGGCGCAATGCATGGCCGAAACCGGCCGGACCGCCATGGCGGTCGACCGGCTGAACCGGCTGCTGGCCTTCCCCGATCTGCCGGCCTACCGCGACGTCCACTGGGCGGCGATGTACCGGCTGGGCCGTCTGCGCCAGCAGGCCGGCGACCGGGACGGCGCCCTGTCGCTGTTCCGCTCCGCCGCCGAGGTGGTGGAACAGTCGCGCGCGACCATCCTCAGCGAAGACGGCCGCATCGCCTTCGCTCTCGACAAGCAGCAGCTCTATGGCGATCTGGTCGACGGGCTGCTCCGCCAGGGGCGGCAGGAACAGGCGCTGGAGGTGGTGGAGCGCGCCAAGAGCCGCGTCCTGGTCGACATGCTGTCCAGCCGGCGCGACTTCGCGCCGGACGACCTGCCGGTCGGGGAGGCGCGCCAGCTGCTCGCCCAACTCGACGAGGCGCAGGCCTCTTTCTCGACGATCGCCTTGCGTGGCGACGGCGGGGCTGCGGGCGGCGGTACGGATGCCGCCTTGTCGGCGATCCGCGCCGCCAACGGCCGCATCCGCAGCCGGTCGCCCAGCCTGGCCCCCCTGGTCAGCGCCGTTCCCTTCCGCTTCGCCGAGCTGACGGCGGTCCTCCAGCCGGGAGAGGCCGGCGTCGTCTATTACAATGTCGGAGATCACTGGTACGCGTTCGTCCTGTCTTCCGGAACGGCGCGCACGGTCGATCTGGGGACGCCGCCGGTCCGGACGCTGGTGCTGCAATTCCTCAAGCAGCTGTCGGATCCGGCCAGCACCGGCTATTCCGCCGCCGCGCGCGCGCTCGGCGACGCGGTGCTGACACCGGTGCTGGCCGGCGCGTCCGGACAGAAGCTGCTGATCGTCCCGCACGGTCCGCTCCATTACGTCCCGTTCGCCGCCATTGACGGCGCGGGCGGCCCGCTGGTCGCCCAACGCGCGATCCGGATGGCGCCCAGCCTCAGCGCGCTGGTCGCAACGCGGTCCCGGCCAGGCATGACGGCAGGCGCGGCCGACCGCCGCGGCGCGATCTTCGGCAACCCCGCCCGGCGCGAGGCCGGCCTCAACCTCCCGGGAGCCGAGGCCGAGGCGCAGGCGATCGCGCATATCTATCCCAAATCGGACCTGTTCCTGCGCGGTCAGGCCACGCTTGACCAGTTCCGCAGCGCGGCGCAGGGCAAGGCCTTCGTCCACATCGCCGCACACGGCCTGTTCCAGCCGGCCGATCCATTGGCGTCGCGCCTGCTGTTCAGCCCATCCGGCGACAACTCCGGCGATCTGACGGTCGGCGACCTCTACGGCATGCGGCTGGACTCGTCGCTGGCGGTGCTCAGCGCCTGCCAGACCGGTCTCAGCGACGTATCGCCGGGCGACGACCTGATCGGGCTGGTCCGCGGCTTCATGTTCTCCGGGGTGGGTGGGGTCGTCGCCACTTATTGGAACGTTGCCGACGAATCGACCGCGCTGCTGATGCAGACCTTCTACAGCCGCCTGAAATCCGGCGCCTCGGCGCAGGAGGCTTTGCAGGCCGGCCAGACGGCGGTCCGGCAGCGCTTCCCCCATCCCTTCTACTGGGCACCTTTCGCCCTGATGGGGGGCGATGCCCGTCTCTGACGGCCGGTGGCATGTCTCCGCAAAAAAGTTTAATAACCGGTCAGACCCACAACCGAACGGCCCGTCCGCCATGCAGCTCCTCCATCCCTGGCAGCAGGTCACCGTCGGCAGCGGCCTGATGCTGCATGCCCCCCTGACCGTCCGCGCCGATGCGGCAACGCTTCAGCGCGAGTTCGCGGCCCTCGACGCGGCGACGGGGGACGAGGGGCGCCAGTTCAGGGCCGGCGACGGCAGCTGGTCGTCGATCACCCTGATCGACGAGGGGCTCGGCTCCGACGGCATGCGCGCCATCGGCCGGCCGACCCCGGCGCTCGACCTGATGCCGAGCGCCCGCGGCCTGCTGGAGGGGTTGGGCTGCCGCATCCTGTCCTGCTACGTCCACCGGCAGGAGCCGGGCGGCCTGCTCCGCTGGCATTACGACAATGCCGCCCTGCACTGGCCCGAAGCGCGGCTGATCGTTCCGGTCCTCGTCCCGTCCGCCGCGGTGACCTGGATCGGCGACAGCCCCGCCGCCTATCCGGCCGGCGTGCCGTGGGCTGCCGACTTCACCTTTCCCCATCAGGTGGAGAACGCGCCGGAGGCGCAGCGCATCGTCCTGCTGGTGGACGTGGTCAGCGACGACCACGCCCGGTCCCTCGCCCCGGCGGAGCTGTACGACCGGCCGGCGCTCCGCCACGCATTGAGGGAGCAGGCGGTGGCCAGTCTCCTGGCGAACCGGGATCTGGGGCCGGTCTGACGCGGAACGCCCGACGGCGGCTCATCCCCCGCGAGCCGCGGCCTTCTCAAGTCCCACGAAGGATCCGTTCCGCCGCTGTCGCCTTGCGCCTATAAGGTTTCCGTCCGCCGGCGGTGCCCGGCCCATCGCGCGACGGAGCGCCGACGCCCCTTGCCTACCCTCACCCCGTCTACCCTCACCCCGTCTACCCTCACCCCGTCTGCCCTGCCGTCCTCCCCCTGGCGCTTCCTGTGGATGTTCGTGCGCGACGGCTTCCTCGGACGCGCCATCCTGCTGAACCTCGCCGCCGCCGGCGGGATCGGGCTGATGGGGATGGAGCCGGTGGCGATGCGCGGGCTGGTCGACGCGCTTGCCGGGCTGTCGGGAAACCAGCCCGCCGGCTCTCCCGGCTGGACGGCGGAGGTGATGCGCTGGTTCCTGCTGCTGGGCGGGCTGTGGATCGCGTCCGCCCTGTTCAACCGCCTGCGCGAACTGGTGGACCTCCACACCTCGCCCGCGTTGCGCCATGCCATCCAGGTCCGGCTGTTCGACCACCTGATCGACCATTCGCCGCGCTACTTCCAGGACAATTTCGCCGGCAACCTCGGCCAGAAGGTCAAGCAGGCCGGGCAGAGCGCCATCCAGATCCTGGAAATCCTGACCAACGACATCATCCGCATCGTTGTCATACTCGCCATCGGCCTGACCCTGCTGGCCTCGGCCCAGACCTTGTTCGCCGGGCTGCTGGTCGGCTGGACCGCCGCGCACCTGACCCTGTCGGCACTGCTGGCCCGGCGCTGCCTGCGGCTGTCGCACGCCTTCTCCGAAGAAGTGTCGTCGACCACCGGCCGGATGGTCGACGTCATCGCCAATGCCGAGCTGGTGCGCGCCTTCGCCCGCCGCCGCCAGGAGCTGGCCGGCCTGTCCGACGCGCTGACCGGCGAGATCGACCGCTCCAAGGAGCTGCGCTGGTTCCTGACCAGGATGTGGTTCTGGCTGTTCAACGCCCTGCTGGTCTTCCAGATCACCCTGATCGGCCTCGCCGTGTCGGAGGCGACGGCCGGCCGCATGAGCGTCGGCGACTTCGCCATGGTCTTCTCGCTGGCCAGCATCGTCGGCGCCAATGTTTGGGGCCTGTCGACGCGCATGCTGGGCTTCTTCGAACAGCTGGGCATCCTGTCCGGCGCCCTGGAGCTGATCGTCCGCCCGCACGAGATCCCGGATCCGCCCGGCCGCCCCGATCTGGCCGTCACCGAGGGTGCCATCCGTTTCGAGGATGTCCGCTTCGCCCATCCGGGAGGCGGGGCGGTGTTCGACGGCCTGTCGCTGATCATTCGGCCGGGGGAGCGGGTGGCGCTGGTCGGCCCGTCGGGGGCGGGCAAGAGCACGCTGGTCCGGCTGCTGCGCCGCCAGTTCCCGGTGCAGGGCGGCCGCATCCTGATCGACGGCCAGGACATCGCCGAGGTCAGCCTCGCCTCGCTCAACCGCGCGGTGGCCGAGGTGCCGCAGCTGCCCAGCCTGTTCCACCGCTCCATCCGCGACAACATCGCCTATGGCAGCGAGGGAGCCGGCGACGACGCCATCCGTGCGGCTGCGGCCCGCGCCCATTGCGACCGCTTCATCGAGGGCCGCGCCGGCGGCTACGACACCGTTGTGGGAGAGCGCGGCATCCAGCTGTCGGGCGGCGAGCGCCAGCGGGTGGCCATCGCCCGCGCCTTCCTGAAGGACGCGCCGATCCTGGTGCTGGACGAGGCGACCTCGTCGCTCGACTCCGAGACGGAGCATCTGATCCAGGACGCCCTGCTCGGCCTGTTCGAAGGCCGCACGGTGATCGCCATCGCCCACCGGCTGTCGACCGTCACCGGCATGGACCGCATCCTCTATATGGAAGCCGGCCGTATCCTGGAGGACGGCGACCATGCCACCCTGCTGCGCCGCGACGGCCCCTATGCCCGGCTGTGGCGCCGGCAGGTCGGCGGCTTCCTGCCGGACGATGCCGGCTCCGCCATGGGGACCGGGGCCACCGACATGGAAAAGGTGCGATGATGCGGATCCGACCGGCGCTGCTGCTCGCCGCCAGCCTGTTGCTTCACATCCCGGAGGCCGCCGCCATGTCGCCAGCCATGTCCCCCCTGCCCTTCTTCCAGCGGGTCGAGCGCGTCGGCCTGCTCTGTGCCGTGGACGCCGAGGCCGGCCCGGCCGCCGATCTCGGGGATGACGCGCTCTGTGGCCGCGCCGCGGCGGTGCTGTCGGGACTGCTGGCCTCCGGCCCGGCGGTCGCGGTGCTCGTCCCCAACGATGCCCGCATTGTCGACCCGGGAACCCTGCTGCTGCTGGTCCACGCCACGCTGCGGCCGGATGACGGAAAGCGGATTTTCTCGCTCGCCGCGACCCTCCAGCGCAGCGGATCCGCCGGTAGCGCGCCGTTTTTCATGATGCCGCCCCAGGCTCTGGCGCTGCCCGGCAAGCTGGACGAAAGTCTTTTGGAGCAGGCGCTCCGCCGCCTGCTGACCCCGCTGGCGAAGGCCCTGCGCGCCAATCCCTGAGGAGGCGGAGTTTGGAGTCTTGTCGCAGGGGGGAGGAAGCGGCACCGCAGGCTCGAACGTCCACAAGCCGTCATTCCCGCGAAGGCGGGAATCCAGTCATGTCAAGCGCTTGGACCGGAAGCGGGCCGGAAGCCTCGATTCCCGCCTTCGCGGGGATGATCGTCATGCGGGCGGAGTGGCGGGCAGGGTGCGTGCGCAGCCCCTACCGGCAAAGCTGCGCGAACTTGCGCTCCGGGATCGGCGGCGGCGAGGGGTGCAGCATCAGCCCCTGTTCCTCGACATCGACCCGCGCATCGGGATAAACCGCAAGCGCAAGCTGCAGAGCCTCGATGAACCGCTTCCGGAAATCGCGCAGGCGGCTGTATCCGGCGCCGAACTGCTCGAACACCGCCGGCCAGGTGATCGGGGTGGAACGGTTCAGGCTGTGCAGCCGGTAGGCCAGCCAGATATAGATGTCGATGCTGGTGCTGTTGTTCTGGATGTGGCGCAGCGCCGGCTCCCAGATCGGCACCGGGTGGGCCTTCAGCTCGCGGAAGAAGGCCTCGGACAGCAGGACGCGGTCCTCCCATAGCGACCCCTGCCCCGGCTCCGCCCCGGCATTGGCCGAGAAATGGATGCCGCCCTTGACGATCGACCCCTTTTCGAAGCCGATGCTGTGGGCATCCTCCCAGGCGAAGGTCAGGTTGCAGGCGGCGATGCGCGAGGCCTGTTCGCGGATGTCGCGATAGGTCTGGCCGCCGACCGACAGGCCCATGCGGTCAAGCCATTCGTGCATGCTGCGGCCCAGCTCGACCTCGCGGCTGTCGGTCTGGATCGCCCGGGTCTGGAGATACAGCAGGATCATCCGCGCGCGGCTGCCGTACGGAACACCGTAAAGCTTAAAGCCACCGTTGCGGATCGGCAGTCGTCCCGGCTCGATCAGCAAGCGGATCTTATGTCCGCGACGCTCCCACGGCTGGTCGTCGGGAAGACGACGATGCGGAAGAGCCGTCAGCGCGAAGCCCGAATAGGTGATGCCAAGCTCCTGCCGCTCCTCTTCGAGGACGGCAGCGGCGACATCGACTAGCGAACGCTGATCCGGATCGGTCTGGAGCGCCTTCGCCTGGTCACGTCCTAGCTGGGTGATCAGGGTATGTATCTGTCCCATAGCGAGCTGACCTTGGCACGACTTTGCGAGGAACCCTATATCACGGCCGGTTAGTGCCAGCAATTTGGAGTCTTGTCGCTCAAACTATTTGTACGGTTATTTGATTCAGTTAATAGTTTGCGCGACAAGACTCCAGTAGAGAATCGCGAGTCGCGCGACAAGACTCCAGAATTCCCGCGACAAGACTCCAGCGGATAGTCCCGATTGCCTGTGGATTTTCCGTCGGACGCGACAAGACTCCAGGCGGGACATTTCGATTCGGCCCCGAATCGCTTCCGATTCGCTTATTTCCGAGTCGCGGAGCCGAATCGACCGCCGTCTGCCCGTGATTCATGCCCCGCGCCGATCCGATCCGCACCCGGGGTTTGGAGTTCTGTCGCGCCCCCATCCGTCCAGCCTTTGCCGCATCGCCGTCCCCATTCGTCCCTGTTGGAGCCGCCGGCCCCGGATCCGGGGGTGCTCCGGGGATCGGCCGGCAGGGGGGCGCGACAAGACTCCAACCTCGACCCTGGCCTTATCGCCGCCGAACGGGGGGCCGGCGGGGGGATGTTTGGAGTCTTGTCTCGCTCCTTACCGCCCCGATCCCACCCCCATCCCGAAGAGGCGCCCCGGTCGGGTGGGTCTCGGAGGGGTGCTTGTGGAGCATGGAAAGCGCGGTCTATAACGAACCGCCGTGGCGCCGGCCATTGGTCCTGCCTTTGGTTTTCCGGCGCCCGGCCACATGTTCAACACAATGAATGGCGGCAGGATGAACGGCAATTCCGCGCAGAAGATCGTCCCGGTGCTGCTGTCCGGCGGTACGGGGTCCCGTTTGTGGCCCTTGTCGCGCGAACTGTATCCCAAACAGTTCCTGCCGCTCTGCTCCGACCGGACGATGCTCCAGGACACCGCCCTGCGGGTCAGCAGCCAAGCCGGCTCCACGCTGGCCGGCGGCGCCGCGGATGCCGTCTTCTCGGCCCCCCTGGTGATCTGCAACCAGGAACACCGTTTCCTCGCCGCCGAGCAGCTGCGCCAGTCGCGCTGCTCGCCGCGCGGCATCATCCTGGAGCCGGCCGGCCGCAACACCGCCGCCGCCTGCGCGCTCGCCGCCCTCGCGGTCGCGGCCGAGGATCCGGACGCGCTGCTGCTGATCCTGCCGGCCGACCACGAGATCCGCGACGCCGAGGCCTTCCGCCGCGCCATCGCCATCGCCGTCCGCGCCGCCCAGGCCGGCCGGCTGGTCACCTTCGGCATCACCCCGACCCGGCCGGAGACCGGCTACGGCTATATCCGCCGCGGCCATTCGATGGACGAGGCCGACGGCGCCTACAACGTCGCCGCCTTCGTCGAGAAGCCGTCGCTGGAGGTGGCGGAGCGTTATCTCGCCGAGGGCACCTATGCCTGGAACAGCGGCATGTTCCTGTTCCCGGCCGCCCGCCTGCTGGCCGAGCTGGAGCGCCACGCCCCGGCGGTGCTGGCCGCCTGCCGCGAGGCGCTGGACCAGGGCTCCAGGGACCTCGACTTCTTCCGCCTGGACGCCGCCGCCTTCGCCAAGGCGCCCAGCATCTCCATCGACTATGCGGTGATGGAGCGTACCGACCGCGCCGCCGTCGTCCCCTGCGAGATCGGCTGGACCGATGTCGGCGCCTGGTCGGCGCTGTGGGATGTCGGCAACAAGGACGGCGAGGGCAACGTCATCGTCGGCGACGTGCTGCTGGAGGGGGCCCGCGACTGCTACGTCCGCAGCGAGAACCACCTGACCGCGGTGGTCGGGGTGGAGAACGCCGTGGTGGTGGTGGTGGACGACGCCGTGCTGGTCGCCGACCGGAGCCAAGCCCAGGACGTCAAGCGCATCGTCGACCGGCTGAAGGCGGAGGGGCGCAGCGAGTCCGTCAGCCACCGCCGGGTCCACCGCCCCTGGGGCTCCTACCAGTCGCTGCACACCGGCGACCGCTTCCAGGTGAAGAGCCTGACCATCGCCCCCGGCTCGCGCCTCTCCTTGCAGAAGCACCATCATCGGGCCGAGCACTGGGTGGTCGTCAACGGCACCGCGCTGGTCACCCGCGGCGAGGAGCAGGTGATGGTCTACGAGAACCAGTCGATCTACATCCCGATCGGCACGGTCCACCGGCTGGAGAACCCCGGCAAGGTGCCGCTGACCATCATCGAGGTGCAGTCCGGCTCCTATCTCGGCGAGGACGACATCGTCCGGCTCGAGGACGTCTACGGCCGCAACTGAGCGATCGTGACCCACCGGCACCGGTGGTGCCGGTGGAGGGCCGCGACCGCGGCCCCGCGGGCACGTGCCCGCGACAGCCAAGAGGCCGGATGGCCTCGTCGGCGATTGAGGCCAACGACAAGAGCCTCCGCGCAAGCGGAGGCGTCGCCTGTGTCTTCCTGCGGTTCTGGACAATGGTGGCTTGGTCCGGATCGCCACCTTCCGGTAGAAAGAGGATGCGAGGGTGCCGCAGCGGCGCCCCGCCTTCTGCTGCCGGGACCATCATGACCATCGAGCCGCCGCCGGACGACCGCATCCCCGAACTCTATGCCGACGGGGTCTTCGACATCGGCTTCGGCAACGGCATGGTCCGCATCGACCTGTTCAGCCTGTCGGCTCTGCGCAAGGACGCCAACGGCCAGCCGCTGCCCGCCATCCGCCAGCGGGTGGTGATGAGCCTGCCCGGCTTCCTCGCCAGCCTGTCCGCGCTCGAGGGCATGCGTCAGCGGCTGGAGGCGGCCGGCGTGCTGCCGCCCAATTCCGGCTCCGTGCCGGGTGCGCCCGTCTCCGCTCCTGCGGTCCCTGCCGCTCCGGTCTTCCAGAGCCCGGTGCAGGCGACGATCCAGCCCGCCTCCCCCACCGGTCCGTCCACTGGCCCCGCGACGCCGGCTCCCTCCGGACGGCCCCGCTCGCCGAATTTCGGCTGACCGATGCCGGACGCCAGCACGACCGTCGCGCCGCCCCCTCCGCCGGGTCCGGACGCCGCCCCCGACCGTGGCGCCCCTGATCGCAACGAAAGCACCGCGCTGCGCTGCCTGACGCTGGTGGCGCGCCATCACGGCCTGTCGGCCTCGCCGTCCGCCCTGCGCGCCCGCGTCGCCCCAGGCCCCAGCGGACCAAATGGCGAGCCGTCCACCGCCGACCTGCTGCGCATAGCCGCTGCCACCGGCTTCAAGGCGACCGCCCGCCGGCTGGACTGGAAGGCCCTGCAGGCCCTGCCCCCCGTCTTCCCGCTGCTGGCGCGGCTGTCCAACGGCAACACCGTCATCCTGGTCGGGCTGTCGCGTCCTGCGGACCCGGCGGAGGAACCGGTGGTCGGCGTCGTCGACCCGCTGGCCGACCGGTTGGACGTGATCGACGTGCCGCGCGACCGCTTCCTGGAGCGCTGGGACGGCGAGCTGGTCTTCCTCAAGCCGCGCCGCGGCCTCGCCGACCCGCGTCAGCCCTTCGGCCTGCGTTGGTTCGTGCCGGAGATCCTGCGCCAGAAATCCGCCTTCCGCGACGTGGTGGTGGCGGCGCTGGTGCTGCACGCGCTCGCCCTTGCCGTCCCGGTCTATTTCCAGATCGTGATCGACAAGGTGCTGGTGAACGAGACCGTCGCCACCTTGCAGGTGCTGACCATCGGCGTGCTGGCCGCCCTGCTGTTCGAGGCGGCCTTCCGCTTCCTGCGCCAGTTCATCCTGCTGTCGGCGGCCAACCGCATCGACATCCGCCTGTTGAACCGCACCTTCGGCCATCTGCTCGACCTCCCCATCACCTTCTTCGACGGGCATTCGGCCGGCGTCACCGTGCGCCACATGCAGCAGGTGGAGCGCATCCGCGAGTTCCTGACCGGAAACCTGCTGTCCACCGTGCTGGACAGTCTGGTGCTGCTGGTCTTCCTGCCGGTGCTGTTCTTCTATTCGGTCAAGCTGACGCTGGTGGCCCTGCTGTTCGCGGCCCTGATCGCCGGGGTGGTGGTCGCGCTGGTGCCGGTCTACCGCAGCCGCCTGCGCGATCTCTACAACGCCGACGCCGAGCGGCAGGCCATGCTGGTGGAGACCATCCACGGCATGCGCACCGTCAAGTCCTCGGCGCTCGAACCGCAGCAGCGCCGCGGCTGGGACCGCAAGGCGGCCCGCGCGGTGACCAGCCATTACCGGGTCGGCCGCATCTCCATCGCCGCCCGCACGGTGACGGAGTTCCTGGAAAAGGCGATGATGGTGGCGGTGGTCGCCGTCGGCGCCTTCGACGTCTTCGACCGCCAGCTGTCGGTCGGCGCGCTGATCGCCTTCCAGATGCTGTCGGGCCGGGTGGTGACGCCGCTGGTCCAGATCGTCTCGCTGATCCACCAGTACCAGGAGACCGCGCTTTCCGTCCGCATGCTGGGCGAGGTGATGAACCATCCGGCCGAGCCCCGGCGCGAGGGCAGCGGCGCCTGCCCCGCCCTGATTGGCCGCATCGAGATCGAGGGCCTCGGCTTCCGCTACGACCGCAACCGGCCGGCGGCGCTCGACGGCGTCACCCTGACCGTGCCGGCCGGCTCCGTCGTCGGGCTGGTCGGGCGCAGCGGCTCGGGCAAGAGCACGCTGATGCGCCTGCTCCAGGGCTTCTATCCGGTGCAGGAGGGCAGCATCCGCTATGACGGGCTGGACATCCGCGAGCTGGATCTGGGTCATCTGCGCCGCTCCATCGGCGTGGTGCTGCAGGAGAATTTCCTGTTCCGCGGCACCATCCGCGACAACATCGCCATGACCATGCCCGAGGCGAGCCGCGAGGAGATCGTCGAGGCCGCCCGGCTGGCCGGCGCCGACGAGTTCATCCACCGCCTGCCCGACGGCTACGACACGCTGGTGGAGGAGGGGGCGAGCAACCTGTCCGGCGGCCAGAAGCAGCGCATCGCCATCGCCCGCGCCCTGCTGCCCCAGCCGCGCCTGCTGATCCTGGACGAGGCGACCAGCGCGCTCGACCCCGACAGCGAGGCCATCGTCATGGCCAACCTGCGGCGCATCGCCCAGGGCCGCACCGTGCTGATCGTCACCCACCGGCTGTCCACCCTGACCGGCTGCGACACCATCGCCGTGCTGGAGCAGGGCCGCCTGCTCGACCTCGCCTCCCATCCCATCCTGCTCGACCGCTGCGCCGAATACCGGCATCTGTGGCAGCAGCAGAACCGGGGGCGCTGAAGCCATGCCCGATACACGCATATCCGGGGCAGATCAGGGCGCCGAAGCGGTGGAAACCGAAGCGGTCGAGACCGGCCGGGAGGTGGTCGTCCCGGCCAAGGCCGCCCCAACCCCTCCTTCTCCCTCTCCCTCTGGCCGCCGTCGCCCCGCCCTGCCGGCGCCGTCGGCACCGCCGCCGGGCTTCGCGCTGGACTATCTGCCGGACGGGGCGGCGATCGAACATGCGCCGCTGCCCTGGCTCGCGCGCTCCACCCTCTATGTGCTGGCCGGGCTCTTGGTGGCGCTGGTCCTGTGGGCCGGTTTCGCCCAGGTCGACCGCATCGTCACCGCCGGCGGCCGGCTGGTGACCACGGCGCCGCTGGTGGTGGCCCAGCCGTTGGAGACCGCGGTGGTGCGCGGCGTTGACGTGCAGGTCGGCGACCGTGTGCGGGCCGGCGACCGTCTGGCGACGCTCGACCCCACCTTCGCCGCGGCGGATCTGGCCGACCTGACCGGCAAGCTCGCCGGCGTCGAGGCGCAGATCGGCCGGCTGCGTGCCGAACTGGACGGCAGCGACTTCACCCCCGCCGCCGGCAATCCTGACGCTGCGGTGCAGGCCGCCATCCTGGAGCGCCGCCGCGCCGAATACCGCTCCCGCCTCGCCTCGCTGGACGAGAAGGCCGGGCAGCTGGACAGCGCCATCGCCGCCAGCCGCCGCGCCCAGGCCGGCCTTGCCGAGCGGCTGGCCGTGGTCGGCGAGGTGGAGGACATCCGCCGCCAGCTTCAGGAGCGCCAGACCGGCTCGCGCCTGACTTGGCTGGAGGCGCGGATCGAGCGGCTGCGCATGCGCGACGACCTGACCGCCCTGCAGGACCGCGAGCGGGAGAGCGCGCACGAGCTGCGCGGCATCCAGGCCGACCGCGCCGCCTTCGTCGACGAATGGCGCCGCAAGACGGCGGAGGAGCTGGTGGAGCAGACCCGCCAGCGGGCCACCCTGGTGGAGCAGATCGCCAAGGCCGAGCGCCGCCGCTCGCTGGTCACCCTGACCGCCCCGGTCGACGCGGTGGTGCTCGAGGTGGCCAAGCGCTCCGTCGGCTCCGTCGTCCGCGAGGCCGAGCCGCTGGTCACCCTGGTCCCCGCCGACGTGCCGCTGGAGGTGGAGGCCGAGATCCCGTCGCGCGACATCGGTCTGATCCGTGTCGGCGACTTCGTGCGGGTGAAGCTGGACGCCTTCCCCTTCCAGCGCCACGGCACCCTGTCCGGCGAGATCCGCACCATCAGCGCCGACGCCTTCACCCACGACCCGGCCCAGGGCGGCTCGCAAGGAAGCGGGGCAAACTCCATCAACGCCGACGCCCCCCGCCCGGCCGCCGGCGCCGTCTTCCGCACCCGCATCCGCCTGACCGATACCCACCTGGAGGCGGTGCCCGACGGCACCCTGCTCAGCCCCGGCATGGTCGCCTCGGCCGAGATCCGGGTCGGCACCCGCTCGGTGCTGTCCTACTTCCTCTATCCCGTCATCCGCGCGCTGGACGAGAGCATCCGCGAGCCCTGAGAGCGAGGGGATGCCCAACAGGGTGCCGTCGCTCCATGTTGGATCATCGCCATTGCGGTGCTACAAGGCCAGCCGGCTGCCAAGCTTTGACTTGAGCGGCTCGGCGACCTTTCCTGCCCTTCCGCTACATCCTCCGGCGCGTTCGTCGGTCTGCAATCTGGTGAGTCCCCGATGCCCAAATCCTTGACCGTCTCGACCGGGGGGCTGTTCGCCGCCGTCGTGCTGGCCCTGTCGGTGCTCTACGCGGCACTGGCCTGGACGCCCTCCTCCTACGGGGTGGCGCTGCGCCAGATGGGGGTGACGGAGGACAGCGGCCTTGTGCTCGGCAAGCCGCGCGACATCCGCAGCGACGAATGGGCGGTGTGGACGCCCTATCTGCAGATCGCTGTCGACAATGATTTCGCCCGCCACAATGCCCATTCGCCCTATCACGAGGATCTGCGCAACTTCAACGCCCTGCCCCTGCGGGACTGGGCGCTGCCCTTCAAGCCGCAATACTGGGCCTTCTTCCTGGTCGATCCGGCCCATGCCTTCGCCATCTACCACGCCGCCTTCATCGCCCTGTTCCTGATCGGCTATCAGCGGATGGGGCGGATGCTGGGGATGGCGCCGGGCATCTCGGTCTGCTTCTCGCTGCTCGCCTTCTTCGCCGGCTACACCCAATATGCCTGGACCACCACCGGGCCGCTGCTCGCCCTGTTCCCCTGGCTGCTGGTGACGCTGGCGGCGCCGCTGCGGCTGCCGGTGAAGGGGCTGCTGCTCTACTGGCTGGCGGCGGTGTGGCTGCTGTCGCATTTCTACCCGCCGGTGATCCTGTCGCTGGGCTTCGTCGGCGCCGTGCTGGTGCTGGCGCTGCGCCGCGACCTGCTGCGGTGGCCGCTGCTGGCGACGGCGGGGCTGGCCGCCGCCCTGGCCGCCGGCACCGTCTACGCCTATCTGGCCGAACCGCTGCAGGCGATGACCGCGACCGTCTATCCCGGCCAGCGGCACAGCGACGGCGGCAGCGGCGACTGGCGCATCTGGCTGTCGACGGTCCTGCCCTTCATCACCACCCGCGGCTTCGACAGCCTGATCGTCCACAACATCGTGGAGACCGGGGCGATCGGCAGCTATTGGCCGCTGCTGCTGCTGGTCTTCGCCGACTGGCGGCAGGGACTCGCCGGGGGAGCCGTCGATCGCGGCCGGCTGCTGACGGCCCTGGCAGTGCTGGGCGGCGGGCTGGCGCTGGTGTCGGCCTGGATGCTGCTGCCCATCCCGGCGGCGGTGGGGAAAATCCTGCTGTGGGACCGCGTCTTCCCGCCGCGCATGATCGTGGCGGTCGGCCTGCTGGCGCTGGTCGCCACCGCGTTGCTGGCCGGTTCGGTCCGCTGGCGGATCACGTCCCTGCGCGTCGCGCTGTTCACCGCCGCCGTGCTGGCGGCCTGGATGCTGTCCAAGCGCGCCGGCGGCGTGGCGCCCTGGTCCAGCCCGTTCGACGTGACGATCCTGCTGGTGCTGGCCGGCGGGCTGGCGCTGTGGCGTCTGATCCCGCTCCTGGGACTGCCGGCGCCGCGCACGGACATGGGCACAGGCACGGGCACGCTGGTGGCCGGGGTGGCGGTGGCGGCCAACCTGCTGACCTTCGGGCAGTTCAACCCGATCCAGTCGGCCAGGCCGATCTTCGACCGGCCGCAGACCGCGCTGACCGCCCGGCTGTCGGCCATGCAGGCGGCGCACCCCAAGGGCTGGCTGGTGGAGACGCTGCCGATCTTCACCGGGGCGGTGCTGGCCGGCTGGGGCTACAACTCCATCGCCCACACGCTGATCGCCCCCCATGCGGACTTCTTCCGCCCGCTCTTCCCCGACATGGCGGAGGACCGCTTTACCCAGGTCTTCAACCGCTACGCTCACATCATCCCGGACACGGTGACGGAGCCGGTCTCCCCCTATCCCGATCAGGTCCGGGTGCCCTGGTCGGCCCTGGATCCCAGGGCCGCGAATTCCGGCATTCCGGCGCGGGAGGCGAGCGTCCTTCCGGCCGATGCGGCCCCGGCCGGCGGGCCGTTCCCGACCGGCGGCAGCCTGGACGAGGTCCGGCTGGAGAACGGGCTGCTGCGCCTGCGCGGCTGGGCGCCCTGGACCGGCGTCCGTGCCACGCAGGGCGTCACGGTGGTGAGCGACGTGCCGCTGACCGTGGTGTCCCAGGGGCTGGAGCGCCGGCCCGACCTGCAGGCCGCCTTCCCCGCCGCCGACCGCGGACAGGCCGGCTTCACCATCCTGCTGCGGCCGGCGGCGGCATCGGACCAGCCGCCGGTGCTGTGCGTGCTGGCCCGCGACACCGATGCCGGCACGGTCGCCCTGGGCGCCCCCCGTCCGGCGAATGACGGAGGGGAGTCGGGCTGCCGCCGGCTGGGGCTGGCGCGGTGATGCGGCAGATGGCCCCGGGAGATGCCCCGGGAGATGCCGTGGAAGATGGTTGTGGTGACCCCGCATCGCTCACAACGGGGTAACGCGCGCCTCCCTCTCCCTCTCCGGAAGCCCTTGCCTTAAGCCGGAAAAACCCATGCCGGGGGCCGTGGACGCGCTACTTTCAGGCGGATGACGCCCAACGACGAAGAGCGGACCATGACCAGGAGCGACAACGCGACCGTGCTGGTGACCGGCGGCGCCGGCTATATCGGCTCCCATGTGGTGCTGGCGCTGCGCGACCAGGGACGCGCCCTCGTGGTGCTGGACGATCTGTCCACCGGCCGGCGCCAGGCGATCCCCGACGGCGTGCCCCTGGTCGAGGGCGACGTCGGCGACAAGGCGCTGCTGGCCGGGACCTTCGCCCGCCACGGCATCGGCACCGTGATGCATTTCGCCGGCAGCATCGTCGTGCCGGAATCGGTGGAGCGGCCGCTCGCCTACTACCGCAACAACACGGTGAAGAGCCACGCCCTGATCGAGGCCTGCGTCGAGGCTGGGGTCGGCCGCTTCATCTTCTCCTCCACCGCCGCCGTCTACGGCATGCCGGAGCGCCTGCCGATCGACGAGCAGACGCCGACCAGCCCGATCAACCCCTACGGCTCCTCCAAGCTGATGACGGAATGGATGCTGCGCGACAGCGCCGCGGCCCATCCGCTGCGCTACGTCGCGCTCCGCTATTTCAACGTCGCCGGGGCCGACCCGCAGGGCCGTTCCGGACAGGTGTCGAAGGTCGCCACCCACCTGATCAAGATCGCCGCCCAGACCGTCACCGGCCAGCGGGCGGAGCTGCAGATCTTCGGCGACGACTACGACACGGCGGACGGCACCTGCGTGCGCGACTACATCCATGTCAGCGACCTCGCCGACGCCCATGTCGCGGCGCTCCGCCATCTGGAGGCGGGCGGCGCGTCGGAGGTGCTGAACTGCGGCTATGGCCGCGGCTATTCGGTGCGCGAGGTGCTGTCGATGGTGGAGCGGGTGACCGGCAAGCCGCTGCCGATGCGCATCGGCCCGCGCCGCGCCGGCGATCCCCCGGCCCTGGTGGCGGGTGTGGAGCGCATCGGCCGCACGCTCGACTGGACCCCGCGCCACGCCGACCTGGAGACCATCGTGGCCTCGGCGCTCGCCTGGGAGGAGCGGTTGGTCCGGTAGGGGTGAGTTTGGAAGAGCAAAGAGAAAGAGGGCGCCGGTCGAAAGGCTGGCGCCCTTTTTACATACGGCTTCCTCACCCGAAGAACCGACCGCGGAAATAGGCGATGGTGCGGTCCAGCCCCTCGTCCAGCGGAACCGCCGGTTCCCAGTCCATCAGCGCGCGGGCCTTGGCGATGTCGGGGCGGCGCTGCTTGGGGTCGTCCTGCGGCAGCGGCTTGTGCTCGATCGTCGAGGACGAGCGGGTCAGGCGGATCACCTTCTCCGCCAGTTCCAGCATGGTGAACTCGCCGGGATTGCCCAGGTTGATCGGCCCGGTGATGCCCGCCGGCGTGTCCATGAAGCGCAGGAAGCCTTCGATCAGGTCGTCGACATAGCAGAAGGAGCGCGTCTGCTGGCCGTCGCCGTAGATGGTGATCGGCTCGCCCTTCAGCGCCTGGATGATGAAGTTCGACACCACGCGCCCGTCGCTGGGGTGCATGCGCGGGCCGTAGGTGTTGAAGATGCGGATGACCTTGATGTCCAGCCTGTGCTGGCGGTGATAGTCGAAGAACAGCGTCTCGGCGCAGCGCTTGCCCTCGTCATAGCAGGCGCGCGGGCCGATGGTGTTCACGTTGCCCCAATATTCCTCGGGCTGCGGATGCACCGCCGGGTCGCCGTAGACCTCCGAGGTCGAGGCCTGCATGATCCGCGCGTGCACCCGCTTGGCCAGCCCCAGCATGTTGATGGCGCCGATGACCGAGGTCTTGGTCGTCTGCACCGGATCGTGCTGGTAATGGATCGGCGAGGCCGGACAGGCGAGGTTGTAGATCTCGTCAACCTCGACATAGAGCGGAAACGTCACGTCGTGGCGCATCAGCTCGAAATGCGGGTTGTTTAGCAGGTGCAGGACGTTGTCGCGGCTGCCGGTGAAGAAGTTGTCGACGCACAGCACGTCGTTCCCGGCCGCCAGCAGCCGGTCGCACAGATGGGAACCCAGGAAGCCGGCGCCGCCGGTGACGAGGACACGCTTTCGGTTGGTCAGGGCCTGCATGGCTTCCTTTCTGCCCGGTTGGAACGGCGTCAGCCGAGCAGCCCAAGCAGGTAACGCCCGTAATCGTTCTTCTTCAGCGGCTCGGCCAGGCGGCGCACCTGCTCGGCGTCGATCCAGCCGGAGGTGTAGGCGATCTCCTCCGGGCAGGCGATCTGCAGGCCCTGGCGGTGCTGGATGGTGCGGACGAACTCCGCCGCCTCCAGCAGGCTGTCGTGGGTGCCGGTGTCGAACCAGCCGTAACCGCGGCCCATCTGCTCGACCGACAGCCGGCCCTGATCCAGATAGGCGGCGTTGACGGACGTGATCTCCAGCTCGCCTCTGGCCGACGGCTTCACCGCGGCGGCGATGTCCAGCACGTCGTTGTCGTAGAAATAGAGCCCCGTCACCGCCCATTTGGAGCGCGGCGCGACCGGCTTCTCCTCGATGCTCAGCGCCCGGCCCTCGCCGTCGAACTCCACCACGCCGTAGCGTTCGGGGTCGCGCACGGCATAGGCGAAGACGCTGGCGCCCTCGGTCTTCTCGCCGGCGGCGCGCAGGATGTTGGTCAGGCCGTGGCCGTAGAAGATGTTGTCGCCGAGAACCAGGGCGCAACTGTCGTTGCCGACGAACTCGCGGCCGATGATGAAGGCCTGGGCCAGCCCGTCGGGCGAGGGCTGGATCGCGTAGGTCAGGTTCAGGCCCCACTGCGACCCGTCGCCCAGCACCGTCTGGAACAGCGGCTGGTCGTGCGGGGTGGTGATGACCAGGATGTCGCGGATGCCCGCCAGCATCAGGGTGCTCAGCGGGAAATAGATCATCGGCTTGTCGTAGATCGGCAGCAGCTGCTTGCTGATCGCCCGCGTCACCGGGTAGAGCCGGGTGCCGGACCCGCCGGCCAGGATGATGCCCTTCATGGTCCTCGTCCTCACGCCTGCGGCGGGTTGGTGAACAGCTCGTCGATCACGCGGTCAACGCTCTCCTGCCACGGCGGGCAGGCGACGCCGAGACGCTCCCTGGCGCGGCTGCAGTCCAGCCGCGAATTGGCCGGGCGGCGCGCCGGGGTCGGGTAGTCGGCGGTGCCGATGGCGGTCAGGCGCGGCCGCTTGCCGGTGCGCTCTTCCAGCCGCCGGAAGATATGGTCGGCGAAATCATGCCAGGTGGTATAGCCGCTGCCGGTCAGGTGGTAGGTGCCCCAGGCGGCGGCGCCGGTCTTCTCGATGGTCTGGGCGATCTGCACGATGGCGGCGGCGAGGTCGGCGGCGGCGGTGGGGGAGCCGTGCTGGTCGGCGACCACCCGCATCTCCTCGCGCTCCTTGCCGAAGCGCAGCATCGTTTTGACGAAGTTGTTGCCGTAGGCGCTGTAGACCCAGGAGGTGCGCAGGATGACGTGATGCGGGGAGGCCTGGCGCACCGCCTCCTCGCCCGCCGCCTTGTTGGCGCCATAGACGCCCAGCGGGTTGATCGGGTCGTCCTCGGTATAGATGCCGTCCTTCGTCCCGTCGAACACATAGTCGGTCGACACATGGATGAAGGGGATGCCGCGCGCCGCACAGGCCGCCGCCATGGCGCCCGGCCCGTCGCGGTTGATGGCGAAGGACAGGTCGACCTCGCTCTCGGCCTTGTCGACGGCGGTGTGGGCGGTGGCGTTGACCAGCAGGTCCGGCGCGTGGGTGGCGACCGCCTTCTCCACGTCGCCCGGCCGGGTCACGTCGAACTCGGGATAGGGCAGCCCCACCACATCGGTGCCCGGCGCCCAGTTGGCCCGCATCAGCTCGAAGCCGAGCTGGCCGTTGCTGCCGAGAACCAGGACTTTCATGGGAACCTTCATTGGGCCGCTCCTTCTTCCGTCAGGCCCAGCCGTTCGCCGCGGTAGGAGCCGTTCAGGATGGCCTGCCACCAGTCACGGTTCTCCAGATACCAGGCGACCGTCTTGCGCAGACCGCTCTCGAAGGTCTCCTGCGGGGTCCAGCCCAGCTCGCGCTCGATCTTGCCGGCGTCGATGGCATAGCGCTTGTCATGGCCGGGGCGGTCGGTGACGAAGCTGATCAGGCGGTCGTGCGGGGCGCCGGCCGGGTCCATCTCGTCCAGATGCGCGCAGATGGCGCGGACGACCTCCAGGTTGGTGCGCTCGTTGTGGCCGCCGATGTTGTAGCTCTCGCCGATCCGGCCCTTCTCCAGCACCAGCCGCAGGGCGCGGGCATGGTCCTCGACATAGAGCCAGTCGCGGATGTTGTCGCCCTTGCCGTAGACCGGCAGCTTCTCGCCCGCCAGACCCTTGAGGATCATCAGCGGGATCAGCTTCTCCGGGAAATGGTAGGGGCCGTAATTGTTGGAGCAGTTGGTCAGCACCACCGGCAGCCCGTAGGTCTCGTGCCAGGCGCGGACCAGATGGTCGCTCGACGCCTTGCTGGCCGAATAGGGCGAGTTGGGGCTGTAGGCGGTGGTCTCGGTGAAGAAGCCGTCCTCGCCCAGCGTGCCGAACACCTCGTCGGTCGAGATGTGATGGAAGCGGAAGCGCTCCTTGCGGTCCGCCGGCAGGGCCGACCAGTAGCCGCGCGCCGCTTCCAAGAGGCGGAAGGTGCCGACGACATTGGTCTGGATGAACTCGCCCGGCCCGTCGATCGAGCGGTCGACATGGGATTCGGCGGCCAGATGCATCACCGCGTCGGGCTGGTGGGTGTCGAACACCCGCCTCAGCTCGGCGGCGTCGCAGATGTCGACCTTCTCGAAGGCGTAGCGGGGGTTGCCCTCGGCGCCCGGCAGGGAGGACAGGTTGGCCGCGTAGGTCAGCTTGTCGACATTGACGACGAAGGCGTCGGTTTCGGCGAGAAGCTGGCGGACCACCGCCGAGCCGATGAAACCGGCGCCGCCGGTGACGAGAATGCGCGTCATCAAACCACCTTACCGCCAAGAACGGGGCCGCACGCCCCACCGGGCAAAAAAGAGCCGAAATCCAATAGCGCCGTCAGAACCAGTCGCCAAGCTGGGCGAAGGTCGGATGCTTGTGATCCTTGGCCGACAGCTGCGCCTTGTCCGCCGACACCGGCCAGTCGATGCCCAGTTCCGGATCGTTCCACAGCAGGCCGCGGTCATGCTCGGGCGAATAATAGTTGGTCACCTTGTAGATGACCTCGGTGTCCGGCTCCAGCGTGCAGAAGCCGTGGGCGAAGCCGATCGGCACCAGGATCTGGTTCCATTCCGCCGCGCTGATCACCGCGCTGACATGCCGGCCGAAGGTGGGGGAGCCTTTGCGGATGTCGACCGCCACGTCCAGGATGGCGCCGCGCACCACCCGCACCAGCTTGTCCTGGGCGAAGGGCGGCAGCTGGAAATGCAGGCCGCGCACCGTGCCGACCTCGGCCGACAGCGAGTGATTGTCCTGGACGAAGTCGTAATGCAGCCCGGCCGCCTCGAACGTCTTCTTGGTGTAGGTCTCCGAGAAGAAGCCGCGATGGTCGCCGAACTTCTTCGGGCGGATGATCTTAACGTCGGGAATGTCGAGGGAGACGACGTCCATGGCTCAGATGCTTTCCTTCTGAAGCTCTTTGCGGGCCGCCGGCTGCTCCTTGCGCAGCCAGGGCCTGACCGTGCGCGGCGGGAAGGCCAGACCGAAGTCGGACGCATCCAGGGTCAGGTTCGGGTTGTAGAAGGGATCCTCGATCAGCGACCGGCCCCAGCGTTCCTGCATGTAGGCGATCTCGCGCTTGAAGCGGGCGATCTTGTCGGGCGCCATGTCCGACCCGCGCGAGGCCGATTCCAGGTGGTACAGCTCGGCATGCGGCGTCCATACCAGGAAATAGCCGGCGTCGCGGACCTTGAGGCAGAGATCGACGTCGTTGAAGGCGACGGCCAGATGCTCCTCGTTCAGCCCGCCGACCTGCTCGAACACCGCCTTGCGCATCACCAGGCAGGCGGCGGTGACGCAGGACATGTTCTGCGTCAGCATCAGCCGGGCGAAATGGCCGGGATGCTCGCGGGCGAAATGCTTGTGGATGTGGTTGGCCACCCCGTTGATGCCGGTGATGACGCCGGCATGCTGGATGGTGTCGTCCCCGTAATAGAGCTTGGCGCCGACCGCTCCCACCTCCGGCCGCAGGGCATGGGCGACCATCTCGGTCAGCCAGCCCGGATGGATCACCTTGATGTCGTTGTTGATCAGGCCGATCAGTTCGCCCTTGGCCGCGCGCACGCCGAAATTGTTGATGGCGGAGAAGTTGAAGGGGCCGTCATAGCGCAGTACCCGCACCCGCTCGCGCCCCTGCAGCGAGGCGAAATAGTCGAGCGTCTCCTTCTCCTCGCTGTTGTTGTCGAGGACGATGACTTCCAGGTTCGGATAGTCGGTCTCGGTCAGCAGCCCTTCGACGCACTGGCGCAGCAGGTCGACCTTGTCGCGGGTCGGCACCAGCAGCGAGATCAGCGGCGCCGGCTCCGGCACCGGATAGACGGCGCGGGTGTACCATTCGGCCCCCGGCGCCGGCTCCACCCGCACCGGCTGGCCGGTGCGCTGGAAATGATCCTGCAATGCCCGGCGCGCCGCGTCGGTGGCGGTCGGCAGCGCCACGGTCGAGAAGGAGGAGGAGGCGGAGAACACCCGCCAGTGATAGAGGATCATCGGGATGTGGCGGATGCGCGGCGCCGTGGTCTTCTCCACCGCGCGCAGCACCAGATCGTAATCCTGGCTGCCCTCGTAGCCGACGCGGAAGCCGCCGATCTCCACCAGCAGGCTGCGGCGGAACACGCCCAGATGGCTGACCATGTTCTGGCCGTGGAACAGGTCGGGGTTCCAGTCGGTCTTGAAATAGGGGTCGTAGCGCCGGCCGTTCTCGTCGATCTTGTCCTCGTCGGAGTAGATCACGTCGGCGTCCGGGTGCCGCTCGATCTCCTCCGCCACCATGTAGAGGGCGTGCGGCGGCAGTTCGTCGTCATGGTCCATCAGGGCGACGAACTCGCCCGAGGCCAGATCCAGCGCGCTGTTGCTGGCGGCGGAGATGTGGCCGTTCGCCTCGCGCCGCATCGTCTTGATGCGGGGGTCGCGCGCGGCATAGTCCGCCAGCACCGTCGCCACATGCGGGGCGGTGGAGGCGTCGTCGGCGATGCACAATTCCCAATGCGGGTAGAGCTGGGCCAGCACCGTGTCGAGCGCGCGGCGCAGATAGGGCTCCGGCGTGTTGTAGACCGGCATGACCACGGAGATCAGCGGCCGCCGCGTCATCCGGCCGATGGCCTCGGCGATCGACTGGCGGTCGAAGGGGGTCAGCGTGTCGTAGAGCCGGATCCAGCTCTCGTAATCGGTGACCAGCGTGTTCGGCTGCAGATCCTGCAGCAGCTTGTGCTTGGTCGCCGCCAGACCGTGCTGGCGCAGATAGGTCAGCCCGCGGAAGGCCTGGCCCTGATAGGTCTTCAGCGCCCGCTGCAGGACCTGGAGCTTGCCGATCTCCTCGACCGTCACATCCTCCAGCCGGAAGCGCGCCGGCCGGTCGGTCGGGTCGAGCCGCAGGGCCTTGGTCTCGTAGGGCAGCAGCACCAGGGCCTCCGCCTCGCCGTCGACCACCGGCGGCAGGCGCAGCATGCCCCCTTCGCCGAAGCCGGTGCCGCAATCGATGTAGAGCACCGGGGCCAGCGGCACCGTGGCGTCGGCGACGCGATAGCGGATGACGCACCAGCCGGCCGGGCAGCGGCCCTGGTCGGAGACCAGCCGGAAGGCGGGATCGACCCCCTGGGTCTCGAAACGGCCGTCCTCCAGCCGGACGACGTCGTGGAACGGCTCCAGCGCGATGGCGTGGCGGCGCGAGCGGTGGAAGCGGCGCAGCTCGGTCGTCAGCCGGCCGAGCTTGCGCACCGGGGCCGAGACCTTCCAGGAGGTGGAATTGACCAGGGCGTGGATGTGATGGTCGCGGGCGCGCACCACCCCGTGCAGCTCGTCGTTGGCGGCGCGCAGCCGCGCGGCCTCGGCATGGGCCTCCTCCAGGTTGCGGCGCAGTGCGTCGCCTTCGTCCTGCAGCGCGGCGATCCGTGCGTTCAACTGCCCGATCTCGCCGCCCAGTTCGACGATGTGCGCATCGCGGTCGGCGATCCACTGCTGCAGGGTAGCGATCGACTCGTTGCGCTCGGCCACCGTGGTCATCAGACCGCGGATCTCGTCCACCCGGCTGCGGACGTCCTGATGCAGGCCGGCGATGTCCTGCTCCAGCCCCAGGATCCGGCGGGCGCGTTCCTGCGCCTGCTGGGTCTCGATGACGCCGCTGCCCAGCCGGTCGAAGAAGGCGCGGATCTGCTGGGCGGTCTGGCCGTCGCGGCCGGCCTCGAACAGCCAGCGGATCTCGTCCGGCAGATCGTCGCCGACCGCCAGCACGCCAAGCCCGTTGGAATGCAGGAAACCGAAGGACGGGTAGCGGGCGGTCAGCTCCTCCCACAGCTTCCAGACGCCGAAATCGCCCTTGCGGACGTTGATGTCGTGGAACAGCACAACGCCGCGGCCGCTCATCTTCGGCAGCCACGTCTCGAAATCGTGGCGCACCGCCTCGTAGGTGTGCAGGCCGTCGATGTGCAGCAGGTCGACGCTGCCGTCGGCGAAATGGACGACCGCCTCGTCGAAGGTCATCCGCAGCATGCGGGAGAAGGCGGCGTAGCGCGGATCGTGGAAGTCGGCGAGCGTCTGGTAGACCTCGTCGCCGTAATAGCCCGCCTGCGGGTCGCCCTGCCAGGTATCGACCGCGAAGCAGGCGGTGCCGGTCCCAAGCTGCTTCACCGCCTGGCAGAAGGTCGAATAGGAATTGCCGGTGTGGGTCCCCAGCTCGACGAAGGTCCGCGGACGCAGCGCTTCGGTGATCCACAGCGCGAAGGGCGTGTGGCCGAGCCAGGACGGCGGGGCGACGATGAGATCGGGGGTGAGAAAGCTGATCGGCCGGCAGAGGCGATGGAGAGTATCGGAACCTGCGTCCTGCAAAAACGAATCCACCTGTCGCCTCTTGTTTTGCCTGCCTCCGCACCGGGACCGTTCCGGGCTTCCGGCCGCTGCTTCGATCCTGTCGCCCAGTCCGGGCATCCAGACATCCGGGCATCCGGTCTGCGGGCGCCGGACGGCCCTGTCACAGCCGCCGACAGACATACGCTGACACCCCGGCGGAATGCAAGCCGCTGACCCCGGACCGTCCGGTGGGGGGCCACAATAGCCGGAACTGCGGTTTTCCTGCCTCACTCCGGGTTTATGGGCGCGCCGTCCCTATTTTGTCGCAGGGACGGAGCGCGGGGCGGAGGCCCCCTCCGCCTCCAGCGTGATCGCCAGCATCGGCATGCCGACCAGCCCGCGGACGACATGGCTGGCGTGGACCTTGAAGAACAGCGCGTCCTCGACCCAATGGTGCTGCACATGGTCGTTCTGCGTGCCCTCGGCGAGCGCCACGGTGATGGAGAAGTCGCCGCTGGGCAGGTAGGGCATCTGGAAGCGGAAGCGGGCGGCGAAGTCCTGACCGGCGGGGATGGTGACGGGATCGAGCTGGTAGCTGAGGAAGGTGTTGTCGCCGAACAGGTTCTGGCCCAGCTTGTCCTTGACGTAGAAGCCGACGATGGGGCGGTGGACCTGCTGGTCGGCCCGGCAATCCACCTTCAGCACGATGACCTCGCCGCCCTCCAGCACGCTGAGCGGATGCTCCTCGGCATCCAGGATCGAGACGTTGGTGATGGTGGCGCCGCGGTTGCCGAACCAGGGGCCGCTGTCGTTGAAGTCGAACAGCTCGATGGCGTTGCGATGCTGGGATGCCTTCAGCAGCGCGGCGCGGGCGTCCTCCACCGGCTCCTCGCGCCTGGCCTGGGGCAGGGCCTGCCGCGCCCCGCCGATGCGGAAGCCGCGCGAGGTGTCCTGGTCGCTGTAGAGCGCCGCCAGATAGTCGTGGCAGACCTCCTTGGCCGGGCCGATCGCCCGCACCGACCCGTTGTCCAGCCACACCACCCGGTCGCAGAGGTTCACCACCTGTCCGGTGTCGTGCGACACGAAGAACAGGGTGCCGCGCTCCTTGAAGCGGTGGATGAAGCGCATGCATTTCTGGGTGAAGGAGGCGTCGCCGACCGCCAGGATCTCGTCGACGATCATGATGTCGGCGTCGACATGCGCCGCCACCGCGAAGGCGAGGCGGGCGTACATGCCGCTGGAATAGAGCTTCACCGGCTGTTCGATGAAGTCGCCGATGCCCGCGAACTCGGCGATTGAGTCGTAGCGCTGGGCGATCTGCTCGTTCGACAACCCCAGCACCGAGGCGGCGAGGTAGACGTTCTCGCGCCCGGTGAATTCCGGGTTGAAGCCGGCGCCCAGCTCCAGCAGCGCCGCGATGCGGCCATCGACCACGATGCGGCCGGAGGTCGGCGTCAGCGTGCCGCAGAGCAGCTGCAGGAAGGTCGATTTGCCCGAGCCGTTGCGGCCGATCAGCCCGACCGTTTCGCCGCGGCGGACCTCCAGGTCGACGCCGCGCAGCGCCCAGTACTCGTCGTAATATTTGCGCCGGCCGCGCACCAGCATCTGCTTCAGCCGGTCCTGCGGGCGCTTGAAGATGGCGTAGGCCTTGCCCAGCCCCTCGGCCCGGATGACCACAGGTGTATCGGCGGGAGGGGTATCGGCGGGGGTATTGGCGGCGGGAGTCTCGGTCTCAGACGACATCGGCGAACCCCCGGCGGGTCTTCATGAACCAGAGATAGCCGAGCCAGGCCACCACCCAGGCGCCCAGCGTCGCCAGTCCCCACTCCACCGGCGACGGGACGCGGCCCCAGAACAGCAGGTCCTTAGACTGTTCCAGGATCGCGGTCATCGGGTTCAGGTGCAGGATGGCGCGGAAGCGCTCGGGGATCGCGGTCATCGGATAGAAGATCGGGCTGAGGAACATCAGCACGGTGACGGCCACCCCCACCACCTGCCGCAGGTCGCGCAGGAACACGCCGGCGGCGGCGAAGAACCAGCTCAGCCCCAGCGTGGTCAGGCACAAGGGCGCCAGCACCAGCGGCAGCAGCAGGGCGGTCAGCGGCGGCAGCCCGGCCACCAGCAGATGGAAGACCAGCAGGATGACGAAGCCGATGCCGGCGTTGAACAGCGCGACCGCCAGCGACACCAGCGGCAGGATCTCCAGCGGGAAGACCACCTTCTTGATGTAGCTGATGTTCTCCAGCAGCAGCCCGGGCGCCCGGTTCAGGCATTCGCCCAGCACGTTGAACAGGATCAGGCCGGAGAACAGCAGCAGGGCGAATTCGGTGTTGCTCTCCCCCGCCGCTCCGCTGGGCGTGCCCCAGCGCGCGCGGAACACCACCGAGAAGACGAAGGTGTAGACCGCCAGCATCAGGATCGGATTCAGCACCGCCCAGACGATGCCCAGCACGGAGCCGCGATAGCGGGCGTCGATCTCCCGCCGGGCCAGCCGCAGGATCAGCGACCTGTGGTGCCAGGCGGTCTGGAAAAGGGCAAAGGGACCGGCGCCGAAACCCGCCACCTTAGGGTTTCCCGACTGAGAGTTGAACAATTTAGAGTATTCCCCGTCTGCGGCCGGCCGACCATAACTCCCGCCCCGGCGGCGTTCAAGCGAAAGCATCCCCCGGCACCGGAGGGGCGGCAGAGGGAATGGCTGGGTGGGAACGACTGGCCGGGTGGACCCTCCTGAAAAAGAACAGGGGGGGGAACGGACCTTTGGTTTCCCCCGTTTACCCGAAAGATCGGAGAGGTGGTGACTCTGTCCAGGGATTTCCGTTATCACGAAAGAAAATTTTACAGTAAACATTCGGAACGTCGGCACTATCCGGGCTAATGCCACGGGAACCGCCGGAGTTCCGCGTCCTATGCGTATCAGTAAACTTCAAGTCGAAATCAAACGCGACTTTCCTATGCGCAGGATAGGGACATGCCTTGTCATGAGGTTGCTATCCGATGTGCGATCCACCATTGGGGGTCGCAACGGTAATTTTATAAGCCCATGGGGTTAGATCCGGATTAGAGCTAAAAAAGCTCATCCGATAGGGCCATAACTAGCCTTGAGAAGCGGCGATTGCCCGATTTGCAGGAAAGACGCACCGATTGCCGAAGTCCGGGAAAAACCGGAGTGCCCGGCGGAGCGGTGACGCAAAAGGAGGCCGTTGTGTTTTGGAATGCAAAGACCCTGACAGCCGATCACTATGCCGCATCGTTAAGAAATCACTTCGGTGACGGTGCGGTCCATCGTCTTCAGAAAGAGATCGGTTTTGTTGGAAAGCGGCTTCTTAGACTTCCCAGCACGGAAAGATCGAGCTTCTTCGATCCCTGGTTCACAGAGGAGAACGCCCGTCATCTGCGGTCGGTCGCCCAGTCGGTCCGCGGGATCATGCCGGACGCCGCCGGTGCGGCCGGTGCCGCTCCCCGCGCCGCTCCCCGCATCGTCTTCCTGCACGGGGTCATGCCGCGCAGCGGCACCAACTATCTCCAGAGCCTGCTGGAGCTGCATCCCGACGTGGTGGTCAACCCCCACGGCGTCCGGGAGCTTCCCTTCCTGAACACGGTGGAGGACGCGCGCATCTATGAGGGGCGCTTCCTGCGTCTCTATCAACGAAACCGGGAATCGTTCAGCGATCTGGAAACCTTCTGCTATATGGTCAGTGGCTTCCTCCGTCGCATCGAAGCCGAATTCCCGGCGGACAAGACGGTGGTGATCAAGTCGCCCCACACCCGGATGATGCGCTATTTCCCCTACCTGTTCCCGACGGAGCGCTGCCTGATCGTGCTGCGCGACGGCCGCCGAGCGGTGCAGTCCACCATCGACACCTGGCCGCTGCGCTTCCTCGGCCGCACCTTCGCCGACGTCTGCCGTGAATGGAGCTTCGGCACCGAGGCGGCGCTGGAGGCGCAGAGCCGGATGAGCGCCGACGCCTGCCGTCTGGTCCGCTTCGAGGACGCGGTGGCCTCCCCCGACGGCACCGCCCGCGACCTGCTGCGCTTCCTGGACCTGAGCGAGGAGCGCTATCCGTTCGAGCGGATCGGCGACCTGCCCATCCTGGGATCGTCCCGCGTCTCGCGCCGCGATGGCGAGGTCAGCTGGACCCCCGTCAAGAAACCCGAAGGCTTCGACCCGTCGAAGCGCCAGATCGACTGGTCGCGCAAGCGTCGGACCGTGTTCGACGCCGTGGCCGGAGACATGCAGAAGAAGGCCGGCTATGCTGCTTGATCCACTGCTCGACCCCCACCCCGCGGCCAAGGATCGCTCCGGGGCCGCGACCGGTTCCCCCGGTTCCGTCCCTGCTTCCGAGGACAGCTTGCCCGCCATCCTGACCACGCCGGCCCGCCTCACCCACTTGCAAAGGCTGGAGGCGGAGAGCATCCACATCATGCGCGAGGTGGCGGCCCAGTTCCAGAAGCCGGTCATGCTCTATTCGGTGGGCAAGGACAGCTCGGTGCTGCTGCATCTGGCGATGAAGGCCTTCCATCCGTCGAAGCCGCCCTTCCCGCTGCTGCATGTCGACACGACCTGGAAGTTCCGGGAGATGATCGAATTCCGCGACCGCACGGCGCAGGAGTTGGGCATCGACCTGATGGTCCACATCAACCGGGACGGCGTGCGCCAGGGCATCGGCCCCTTCACCCACGGCTCGGCCGTCCACACCGACGTGATGAAGACGCAAGGGCTCAAGCAGGCGCTCGACGCCCACGGCTTCGACGCCGCCTTCGGCGGGGCACGCCGCGACGAGGAGAAGAGCCGCGCCAAGGAGCGCATCTTCTCCTTCCGCACGGCTTCCCACCGCTGGGAGCCGAAGAACCAGCGGCCGGAGCTGTGGAGCCTCTACAACGGCCGGATCAACAAGGGCGAGAGCATCCGCGTCTTCCCGCTGTCGAACTGGACCGAACTGGACATCTGGCAATACATCCACCAGGAGAACATCCCGGTCGTCCCCCTCTATTTCGCCAAGCCGCGCCCGGTGGTGGAGCGTGACGGCACGCTCATCATGGTCGATGACGACCGCCTGCCGCTGAAGCCCGGCGAGACGCCGGAGATGGCCTGGGTGCGCTTCCGCACGCTCGGCTGCTATCCGCTGACCGGGGCCGTGCGTAGCACCGCCGCCACCCTGCCCGAGATCATCCGCGAAATGCTGCTGTCCACCAGTTCGGAACGGCAGGGCCGCGTGATCGACCAGGACGCCGCCGCTTCCATGGAAGCGAAGAAGCAGGAAGGCTACTTCTGATGCTGAAGGAACTCGATCCCGTCGCCGCTCCCGCCATCGCGACCTCCGACATCGCTCCCGCCGATGCCGCTGCGGAGGTGCAGGAGTATCTCGCCCGCCAGAACAGCAAGGACCTGCTGCGCTTCATCACCTGCGGGTCGGTGGACGACGGCAAGTCGACGCTGATCGGCCGGCTGCTCTACGACTGCAAATGCCTGTTCGAGGACCAGCTGGCCAGCCTGGAGACGGACTCCGGCCGTTTCGGCACCACCGGCGCCGGCCAGCTCGACCTCGCGCTGCTGGTCGACGGGCTGGCGGCGGAGCGCGAGCAGGGCATCACCATCGACGTCGCCTACCGCTTCTTCACCACCGAGCGCCGCAAGTTCATCGTCGCCGACACGCCGGGCCACGAGCAGTACACCCGCAACATGGTCACCGGCGCGTCCACCGCCGACGCCGCGGTGCTGCTGGTCGACGCGCGCAAGGGCGTGCTGACCCAGACCCGGCGCCACAGCACCATCGTCTCGCTGCTTGGCGTGCGCCATGTCGTGCTGGCGGTCAACAAGATGGATGCCGTCGGCTGGGACCGCGAGACCTTCGAGCGCATCGCCGCCGACTACCGCGTCTTCGCGGCGCGCATCGGCATCACCGACGTCACCTGCATCCCGGTCTCCGCGCTGACCGGCGACAACGTCACCAAGCCGTCGGACTCCATGGCCTGGTACGGCGGCCCTACCCTGCTCGGCCATCTGGAGAGCGTCGACGCCGCGGCGGAGCGGAAGCTCGGCTCCTTCCGCATGGCGGTGCAGTGGGTGAACCGGCCGAACCAGGACTTCCGCGGCTTCAGCGGCACGGTGGTCGGCGGCGCGGTGCGCGTCGGCGACGACGTCGCCATCCTGCCCGGCGGCCGGACCAGCCGGGTGGCCCGCCTCGTCACCATGGACGGCGACCTTGAGACGGCGGAGCCCGGACAAGCCGTCACCCTGGTGCTGGCTGACGAGGTCGACGCCAGCCGCGGCGACATGATCGTCGCCGCCGCCGGCCGGCCGGAGGTGGCCGACCAGTTCGCCGCCCATGTGGTGTGGATGGACGAGCAGCCGCTGCTGCCCGGCCGCTCCTATCTGCTGCGGGCCGGTACGGCGACGGTCGGCGCCCAGGTGACGGAGCTGAAGCATTCCATCAACGTCAACACCCAGGAGCATGCCGCCGCCAAGCATCTGGATCTCAACGACGTCGGCTTCTGCAATCTGGCGCTCGACCGCCCGATCCCGTTCGACGCCTATGCCGACAGCCGCGAGACCGGCAGCTTCATCCTGATCGACCGGCTGACCAACGCCACCGCCGGCTGCGGCATGATCCGCTTCCCCCTGCGCCGCGCCTCCAACATCCACCGCCACGCCACGAAGGTGGACAAGGCGGCGCGGGCGGGGGACTTGCAGAAGCCCTGCGTGCTGTGGTTCACCGGCCTGTCCGGTTCCGGCAAGTCCAGCGTCGCCGACCGGCTGGAGCAGGAGCTGCACCGTCTGGGACGGCGCACCATGATCCTGGACGGCGACAATGTCCGCCATGGCCTGAACAGGGATCTGGGCTTCACCGACGAGGACCGGGTGGAGAACATCCGCCGCGTCGCCGAGGTGTCGAAGCTGATGGTGGAGGCCGGGCTGATCGTGCTGGTCAGCTTCATCTCCCCCTTCCGCGAGGAGCGCCGGATGGCGCGCACCCTGGTGGAGGACGGCGAGTTCCTGGAGATCTTCATGGATACGCCGCTGGAGGTCTGCGAGGCGCGCGACCCCAAGGGGCTGTACAGGAAGGCGCGCGCCGGCCAGCTCCCCCACTTCACCGGCATCGACAGCGCCTACGAGCCGCCGGAAGCCCCGGAGATCACCTTGAAGGGCGGCGAACACGGCACCGACGAGATGGTCGCCCAGGTGATCGAGGAGCTGCGGCGGCGCGGGGTGATCTGACCGGGCAGCGCCCCGATGAGGGGAAGGGTGTCCGCTTCCATCGGGAGCGGACACCTTTTTCCATTGTGGATCACCCCAGCGTGCGCTTCACGATCAGCGACAGCTTTTCCAGCATCGCCGGATCGCGGTGGGAGGGGGCGGTCATGATGGCGTTGTCCAGCGCGGTGTGGCAGCCCTGGGTGCACGCACCCTCGCGCCCCGCCACCTTCGGCGCCAGGGCCGAGACCAGCGCGCGCGCCCTGCCGGCATTGGCGACCACCACCCGGATCACCGCATCGACCGACACATGGTCGTGCCCCTCGTGCCAGCAGTCGTAATCGGTGACCATGGCGACGGTCGCGTAGCACATCTCCGCCTCGCGGGCGAGCTTGGCCTCCGGCATGTTGGTCATGCCGATGACGTCGCAGCCCCAGCTGCGGTAGAGGTTCGATTCGGCGACGGTGGAGAATTGCGGCCCCTCCATCACCATGTAGGTGCCGCGCCGCTGGTGCGGGATGTCCAGCTCGACCAGCGCCTGCTCGATCAGGTCGCCCAGCCGGCCGCAGACCGGATGGCCCAGCGCCACATGGGCGACCAGCCCGCTGCCGAAGAAGGTTTTGTCGCGGGCGAAAGTGCGGTCGATGAACTGGTCGATCACCACGAAGGTGCCCGGCGGCAGATGCTCCTTCAGCGAGCCGACCGCCGACACCGACAGGATCTCGGTCACACCCAGCTGCTTAAGCGCATGGATGTTGGCGCGGAAATTCAGCTCCGACGGCGGGATGCGGTGGCCGCGGCCGTGGCGCGGCAGGAAGACCAGCTTCTGCCCCGCCAGCTCGCCGGTCAGCAGTTCGTCCGACGGGTCGCCGAAGGGCGTGGTCACCTTGACCCAGCGGGTGTTCTCCAGCCCGTCGATGTCGTACAGGCCGCTGCCGCCGATCACCCCCAGAACCGTTTCGCCAACCGCATCACTGCTCATGCCCTGCTCTCCCCGCTGAAGCCGGTGCGACTATTCCGGGCAGACCGGGAGAAGGCAACAGCGGACTTCCTCCACAAGCGGCCACAAGCAGATTGATGCAGGCCCGTCCGCTCACTACTCTCGCCAGCCCGGCTTTTGATGGAGTGTCAGTCATGCGGATCGACGGGACGGCCTATCGCACCATCTGGCCGGACGGCGAGGGTGCCGTCGCCATCATCGACCAGACCCGGCTGCCGCACGACTTCGCCGTCGTCCGCCTGACCAGCCTGGAGGAGGCCGCCCACGCCATCCGCGCCATGCTGGTGCGCGGCGCCCCGCTGATCGGTGCCGCGGCGGCCTACGGCGTGGCCCTGGCCCTGCGCGCCGACGCCAGCGACCGCGGGCTGGAGCGGGCCTGCGCCACCCTGCTGGCGACCCGCCCGACGGCGGTCAACCTGCGCTGGGCGCTGGAGCGCATGCGCGGCCTGCTGGCCCCGCTGCCGGAGGCCCAACGCGTCGGGGCCGCCGAGGCGGAGGCCGCGGCCATCGCCGACGAGGATGTCGAGATCAACCGCTCCATCGGCCTGCACGGCGCGGCGTTGATCCGCGCCGCGGCGGCGAACAAGGTTCCGGGTGAGCCGGTCAATGTGCTGACCCACTGCAACGCCGGCTGGCTCGCCACCGTCGACTGGGGCACGGCGCTCGCCCCCGTCTATGCCGCCTTCGAGCAGGGCATCCCGCTGCATGTCTGGGTGGACGAGACGAGGCCGCGCAACCAGGGCGCCAGCCTGACCGCCTGGGAGCTGAAGCACCACGGCGTCCCCCACACCGTCATCGCTGACAATGTCGGCGGCCATCTGATGCAGCATGGCAAGGTCGACCTGTGCATCGTCGGCACCGACCGCACCACCGCGACCGGCGACGTCTGCAACAAGATCGGCACCTATCTGAAGGCGTTGGCCGCGCACGACAACGGCGTGCCCTTCTATGTCGGGCTGCCGTCGCCGACCATCGACTGGACCATCGGCGACGGCGTGCGCGACATCCCCATCGAGGAGCGCGACGGCCGCGAGGTGAGCGAGCTGACCGGCCGCACCGCCGACGGCCGGATCGAGACGGTGCGCGTCACCCCCGACGGCAGCCCGGTCGCCAATTACGCCTTCGACGTCACGCCGGCCCGGCTGGTGACCGGCCTGATCACCGAACGCGGCGTCTGCCCCGCCACGCGCGACGGACTGCTGGGACTGTTTCCCGAGCGGGGCTGAGGGCGTCACCGGCACGGTGACGGTCAGGCGTCTGGCGGCTCCCCCACCATCTCCCGCGCCCGCCGCAGGTCGGCGACGAAATCGCGATAGGCCTGCTCCGCCGTCTCTCCGGCCGGCAGGCGCAGCAGGTAGGACGGGTGGACGGTGACGAAGCCGTTCCAGTCGCCGAAGCCCATCGGCCCGCGTTCCCGCAGGACCGACACGCTGCGTCCGGTCAGCGCCAGGGCCGCCGTGGCGCCCAGCGTCACCACCAGACGCGGGCGGACGAAGCCCAGCTCCTTCATCAGCCACCAGCGGTAATGCTTCACCTCGCCGGCGGTCGGCGACTGGTGCAGGCGGCGCTTGCCGCGGGCGACGAACTTGAAATGCTTCACCGCGTTGGTCAGGTAGGCGGCGCTGCGCTCGATCCCGGCCTCCTCCAGCGCGCGGGTCAGCAGCTGCCCGGCCGGGCCGACGAAGGGGCGGCCCTCCAGGTCCTCCTGGTCGCCGGGCTGCTCGCCGACGATGGCGATGGCGGCTCCCACCGGCCCCTCGCCCGGCACCGCCTGCGTCGCCCCCGGCACCAGCGGATCCGCCGCCAGGATGATGCGGTTCAGCTCGGCCAGCGTCGCCGGCTCCTGCCGGGCCATGGCGGCGACGGCCTTGTCGGGGTTGCGGCGGCGGGGGGTGGCGGCTTCCGCCTCGATCATCGCCTGCACCCGCGCAGGCGCGGAGCGGATCATACCGGGAATGGCCGCCGCCTCCGGCAAATTGGCCCAGTATTTCCGCGGCATCTCCGCCCGCATTGCCGCGGGGTTCACCCGCGCCGGGTTGAAGGTGCTCTCGTAATAGCGCTGCCAGCCCTCGGCGAAGCGGTCGTCACGGTCGAGCCCCTCCGGCTTCACCGCCGCCGGCCCGACGGTCAGCGACCGCCGGTCCCACTGCAGCGAGCCCACCGGCGTCAGGATCGTCCAGACCAGACTCTCGAAGCGCTCGACGAAGAAGGGGGCGGTGGCCTCGACGATGAAATGGTCGGGCTCGAACCACGCGACATAGCGCTCGGCCCCATCAGGATCCCTCACCTCGCGGAAGCGCAGGAAGGCGTGCATCTTGTGCAGGTCGCGCCTTACCGCCTTGTCCAGCAGCGCCAGCCGGTGCACCAGCGGGTCGGCATGGTGGTCGAGCATGTCGCGCTCCCCCCGCAGCACCCGCCAGACCAGCCGGTGCAACAGGGCGTAGCGTTCCGGATCGCGGTGGCAGACCACGCTTTCGATCAGCGCCCCCACCGGGCGCGGCAGCGATACCGGCGGCGCGTCCGCCGGCAGAGGTGCGTCATCCCCGAACAGCGACGGCGCCGCCCCGACGCTCCACACCACCTCGCCCGGATCGGCGCCGAGCGCGACCAGCCCGCGCAGCGCGCGGCGGAAGCCGTCGAGGTCGGCGCCGTCCTTCAGGTCCACGCGGTACATGGGGCGATACACGGCTCAGAACAGGCTGAGCTGCTTGGGCGGCGCCACCAGACGCTGCCGCAGGTCGGCGCGGTCGGTCAGCCCGCCCGGATGGTGGTCGGCGGCGATCAGGAAGGCGCGCGCCCGCTTCAGCCCGGACGACAGCCGGGCCACATCCTCCAGCCGCAAGGTGGTGTGGCGCCGCGCCTCGACGATCTTGTCGACCGCCCGCGCGCCCAGCCCCGGCACGCGCAGCAGCATCTCGCGGTCGGCGCTGTTGACGTCGACCGGGAAGCGCTCGCGGTTCTTCAGGGCCCAGGCCAGCTTGGGATCGATGCCGAGGTCCAGCATCCCGCCCTCGCCCCCGGCGGCGATCTCCTCCACCGTGAAGCCGTAATAGCGCAGCAGCCAGTCGGCCTGGTACAGCCGGTTCTCGCGCTGCAGCGGCGGCGGCTTGGCCGGCAGGGCGGAACTCGCCTCCGGGATCGGGCTGAAGGCCGAATAATAGACCCGCCGCAGCCCATAGCGGCGATAGAGCGTGTCGCTGGTCTCCAGCACCGACAGGTCGGTGGAGGCGTCGGCGCCGACGATCATCTGGGTGCTCTGCCCGGCGGGGGAGAAGCGGCGCTTCTCCTCCTTGGCCTCCAGGATGCGTTCGCCGACCTGCCCCATCACCGCCTTGATCGCGGTGCCGTCCTTCTCCGGCGCGAACTCCTTCAGGCTGCGGTCGGAAGCCAGTTCCAGGTTGATCGACAGCCGGTCGGCCCACAGCCCGGCCTGCTCGATCAGCCAGGGGCTGGCCTCCGGGATCGTCTTCAGGTGGATGTAGCCGGCGAAGCCATGGTCGCGCCGCAGCGTGCGCGCCACCAGCATCAGCTGCTCCATCGTGTAATCGGGCGAGCGGATGATGCCGGAGGACAGGAACAGCCCCTCGATGCAGTTGCGCTTGTAGAAGCCCAGCGTCAGCCGCACCACCTCGTCCACGCTGAACCGCGCCCGCCGCACGTTGGAGGAGCGGCGGTTGATGCAGTAGGCGCAGTCGAACAGGCAATAGTTGGTCAGCAGGATCTTGAGCAGCGAGACGCAGCGCCCGTCCGGCGTATAGGCATGGCAGATGCCGGCCCCGGTGGTCGAGCCGATGCCGTCCGGCCCGCCCGTCCGCCGCTTCGCCCCCGACGACGCGCAGGAGGCGTCGTACTTCGCCGCGTCGGCGAGAATTTCGAGCTTGTCGAGCAGCGCGTCATCCACCGTGGAGGCTTCCCTCTCCCTTGAAGATGTTCGCAATATGTTCTTTTGAAAGCAAAAGGCAAGCCGAATGGCGGGGGCAAAATTGCGTCTCCGGCCCGCCCCGTCAGCCCACCAAAAGCGCCTCGCCCAGTTTCCGCAGCACGCTGTCCCAGTCGCCCGGCGCCGTCTGCCGGAACAGCCTGACCGACGGATACCAGACCGTGTCGTGGCGCCCCTGCATCCAGCGCCATTCGGCGCTGTGGGGAAGCAGCGCCCAGGTCGGGCGCCCCAGCCCGCCGGCGAGATGGACGGTCGAGTTGTCGACCGACACCACCAGATCCATGGCGGAGATCAGCGCCGCCAGCCCGTCGATGTCGCCCCAGGCATCCAGCCCCGGATCGGTGACGCCGGCGGCGGCGGCCTCCGCGGCGACGTCGCCATATTGCAGGCTGACCAGCCTCACGCCGGGCCGCTCCAGCGCATGTGCCAGCCGGGCGAGCGGGAGGGAGCGCAGATGCCCGACGGCGGCGTTCTTGCTGCTCCACGAAACCCCGATCAAGCGCCGGCCATCCCCGAGACGCCGCCGCAGTTCGGCCACCCGGTCGGGATCGGCCTTCAGGAAGGCGGGCTGGCGGCCGGCGAAGTCCTCGATCCGGCGGCGCATCAGGCGCGGCAGGCTGCCGGCCGGGATCTGCGCGACCACGTCCGGCGCGGTCAGCCGTCCGTCCGGCGGTTCGCCGCGCGCCACCACGGTGACGCCCGGCAGGCAGTGGGGCAGGCAGTGGGGCAGGCCGCGGGCGAAGAGCGGGGCCAGCCGCGCGTCGCAGTCCAGCACCACCCGTGCCCCCTCCCCGGCCAGCTGCGGGATCAGGCTGGCGAACATCACCTCGTCGCCCAGCCCCTGCTCGCCCCACACCAGCAGTCTGCCGTCGCCCAGCGGCCTGCCGTCCCAGAGCGGCTGGGGGAACTCCGCCCGCGGGAAGCGGCCGGACGGCACGGCCCAGCCCAGCTCATAGTCGTCCCACCCCTCCGCCAGCCGGCCGAGCGTCAGCAGGGCGATGGAGCGGTTGAAACGCGCCTGGGGGGCGCCGTCATCGGCGTTGACCGCCTGTTCGAAGGCGCCCAGCGCCTCGCCGGCCTTTCCCCGCGCCATCAGGACGGAGCCCAGCGTGTTCCAGCCCCCGGCAAATTTGGGTTCAAATTCGGGTTCTGCGGCGACGGCGGCCCGCGAGTCCGCTTCCGCCGGTTCCAGCCGGCCCAGCTTCAGCCAGCCGTCGGCGCGGTTGTTCAGCAGCACCGGGTTCCCCGGCAGCAGGGCCAGCCCGCGGCCATAGCCGGCGACCGAATCCGCAAGCCGCCCCAGCCCCTTCAACCGGTTGGCAAGCTCGTTCCACAAGGCCGGATCGCCGGGGGCGAGCGCCACGGCGATGCGCGCGGCCTCCGCCGCCCGCTCCGGCAGCCCTTCCCCCGCCAGCAGGCTGGCGAGGGTGGAGAACAGCCCGGCATCCGCCGGATCGTCCGAGACGGTCATCGCCCGGCGCTGGGCCGCCATGGCGGCCCCACCCCGCCCCAGTTCCCGCTCTGTGGCGGCGAGCCGCAGCAGCGCCCTGGCATGCGCCGGCTCCAGCACCAGCGCCGCGCGGAAGCCGTCCCGCGCCCCGGCGAACCGCCCCTGCGCCTCCCGCAGCAGCGCCCGGTTCAGGTGGATGCTGGCGTGGAGCGGCGCCACCCTCAGCAGGGCGCCATACTGCTCCTCCGCCTCGGCCGTCCGTCCCAGATCCTGCAGGAACCCGGCCAGCTGGAAGCGCGGTTCCACCGCCTCCGGCTGCAGGGCGACGGCGTTGGCGTAGAGGCGGGCGGCGCGGTCCGGCCGCTTCAGCGCGGCCTCGACCCGTGCCAGATTGATGGAGAAATCGGCGATGTCGGGCGCGACGGCGATGGCGCGGCGGATCCGGTTGATCGCCTCGTCCGTCCGGCCGGTCAGCGCCGCCAGGATGCCCCACAGGTGAAGCGCATGGGGATGGCCGGGGGACGCCGCGAGAATGCGGCGATACAGGGTGTCGGCCTTGGCGAAGCGCCCGGCCTCCTGATGATCCAGCGCCGCGACCAGGGCTTCCTGCAATGTTGCCATCGCCCTTTATAGGTTGGGGGGAATTGCCGGTACAAGTCCCGCTCCGGTTCCGGTCCTTATCGGCTCGCAAATTGTTCGGGGGCCGTCTTGACAGGAAAGCGGGACGGGGCCACGTGCTCATCACCTGGATCCGGGCCCCTCTGGCGACTTAGACGTGGTCGCGATGTCGGATCTCTTCACCTGCTTTTGCGCCGACGGGCGTGACCGCACTTGGAGGGACCGATGTCCTTTTCCCCGACCCCTTCGCCGGAAAGCCCGCCCCGGATCCCGGCCCTTCCCGCTTCCGACGCCTCCCCGACGCGCGCCGCCCCTCCGGCGCGCGGCCGCAGCCTCACGCC
The DNA here is from genome assembly GCF_008364795.1 of Azospirillum oryzae. Taxonomy (GTDB): domain Bacteria; phylum Pseudomonadota; class Alphaproteobacteria; order Azospirillales; family Azospirillaceae; genus Azospirillum; species Azospirillum oryzae. Next base: position 238,697 of record NZ_VTTM01000008.1, read on the forward strand.
CCTTCGGGGCGACAGTCTTGCGCCTTGTCAGGGTGTCGGCGGCAGGGCCTTTCCCGCAACTTCCTCATGAGAACGAGCATCGCCATGGACCAGACCGAACGCCAGATCATCGACGACCTGTTCGCCAAGCTGCATCAGGCCGAGGCGCAATCCGGCCCGCGCGATCCCGAGGCCGAGGCGCTGATCCGCGAGCGCATCGCCCGCCAGCCGGCCGCCCCCTATCTGATGGCCCAGGCCATCGTGATGATGGAGCAGGCGCTCGCCGCCTCGCAAGGCCGCAACGAGGAGCTGGAGCGCCAGCTGCGCGAGCGTCCCGCCGCTCCGGCCCAGTCCGGCGGCGGCGGTCTGTTCGGCAGCCTGTTCGGCGGCGGACGGCCGGCTCCCCAGCCCCAGCCCCAGTACCAGCACCCCGCCGCCGCCCAGGCGGCCATGCCGCCGGGTTCGCCCTGGGGCCGTCCGGCCGCCAACGGGCCGGCCGCCAATGGGCCGGCAGGCGCCCCGGCCTATGGCGACCCCCGCGTCGCCGGTTATGCCCAGCAGCCGCGGGCCGGCGGCGGCTTCATGGCCGGGGCCATGCAGACGGCGGCCGGCGTCGCCGGCGGCATGCTGATCGGCAGCGCGCTGTCCAGCATGCTCTCCGGCGGCGAGGCGGTGGCCGCCGAGGCCGCCGGTGCGGCCACCGACGCGGCGACCGCCGCCACCGATCATGCCGAACAGGCGGTCGAGGACAGCGGCTGGGGCGATTTCGGCGGCGAAGAAGAACTCTGAGGCCCGCGCCGGTTCGCGGGAGGGAGGCGACCGGCCCCCTTCCCGCGGGCCTGTTCCCTCAGGCCTTCACGATGCGCTCGTCGAAGCCCTCGACGGCGCGCATGGCGTTGCGGGTGTCGACCACCAGCGGGCAATGGGCGGCGAGGCTGTGCCAGTCGATGCCGTCATGGTCGGTGACGATCACCGCCGCGTCGAAGCCGGCAAGCCGCTCCGCGTCCCAGGCGACGGAGGTGCGGCCGGCAAGCGCCGCATGCTCGCGGGTGACCGGCAGCACGGGGATGAAGGGGTCGTGGTATTCGACCGCCGCCCCGCGCTCCAGCAGCATCTCCATCAGCCGCAGCCCCGGCGACTCCCGGCTGTCGTCGACGTTCTTCTTGTAGGCCATGCCGACCAGCAGGATGCGCGCCCGGCTCAGCCCGATGCCGGCGCGGCGGTCGAGCGCCAATGCCAAGCGGTCGACCACATGGCGCGGCATCATCGTGTTGACCTCTCCCGCCAGCTCGATGAAGCGGGTGGAGATCTGGTACTCGCGCGCCTTCCAGGTCAGATAGAAGGGGTCGATCGGGATGCAGTGGCCGCCCAGGCCGGGGCCGGGATAGAAGGGCATGAAGCCGAAGGGCTTGGTCTTCGCCGCCTCGATCACCTCCCAGATGTCGATGCCCATCGGCTCGAAGACGATCTTCAGCTCGTTCACCAGGGCGATGTTGACGGAGCGGAAGATGTTCTCGGTCAGCTTGGTCGCCTCAGCCGCCCGCGTGCCCGACACCGGAACCACCTGCGGCACCACCTGCTCGTAGAGCGCCACCGCCAGCCGCCGCGCGCCGTCGTCGTCGCCGCCGACCACCTTGGGGATGGTGCTGGTGGTGAAGCTGATGTTGCCGGGATCCTCGCGCTCGGGCGAATAGGCCAGGAAGAAGTCGCGTCCGCTGGCCAGCCCGGTCTCCTCCAGGATCGGCCGCATCACCTCGTCGGTGGTGCCGGGCCAGGTGGTCGATTCCAGAACCACCAGCTGGCCCGGCCGCAGCCGGTCGCGGATCAGCCGGGTGGAGGCCTCGACGAAGCTCAGATCCGGCTCGCGCTGCGGCGACAGCGGGGTGGGCACGCAGACGATCACGGCGTCGCAGGCGGCGAATTGGTCGGCGTCGGTCGTCGCCCGGAACCGCCCGGTCGCCACCGCCTCGGCGACGCGCCCGTCGGCGATCTGCCGGATGTAGGAACGCCCGCTATTCAGCGCCGCCGCCTTCGCCGGGTCGATGTCGAAGCCGGTGACCGCAAAGCCGGCCCCGGTCAGCGCCAGGGCCAGCGGCAGCCCGACATAGCCGAGCCCGATCACCGCCACCCGCGCGCTGCGGCCACGATAGGCGTTTTCCAGCGACTGGATGTCGGGCGCCTGGATATCGAGCGAGGTGTCCGCTGTGCTCATCATGACGTTCCGTATCGACACTTCGAAGAGCTGGGCAACCTGCCAGCCATCGCCGAATGTGTGACGGTCGGCACGGCTTTGCGCAACCCCCCGTTCCGCATGCGTGTCGAGAGCCGGTCCCGGCCGGCCTTCCGGCGCCGCTTACAGCCGGTCCGCCCCGAAGGTGTCGCAGGATTCCAGCCGGCCGCTTTCCAGGCCGGTGCGGAACCAGCGGACGCGCTGGGCGGAGCTGCCGTGGGTGAAGCTGTCGGGGCTGACGGTGCCGCGCGCCTGACGCTGCAGGCGGTCGTCGCCGATGGCACTGGCGGCGGTCAGCGCCTCCTCGACGTCGCCGGGCTCCAGCATCCGGCGGTCGCGGTTGGCGTGGTTGCCCCAGATGCCGGCGAAGCAGTCGGCCTGCAGCTCCAGCCGCACCGACAGGGCGTTGGCCTGGGCCTGATCGCCCGCCCGCTGCTGGGCCGCCTGCACCCGGTCGGAGATGCCCAGCAGGTTCTGGACATGATGGCCGACCTCATGGGCGATGACATAGGCCTGGGCGAAGTCGCCGGGCGCCTGGAAGCGGTCGCGCAGCTCGCGGTAGAAGCCGAGGTCGATGTAGAGCTTGCGGTCCATCGGGCAGTAGAAGGGCCCCATCGCCGCCTGCGCCCGGCCGCAGCCCGACGACACCGTGCCGGTGAACAGCACCAGCGTCGGATCCTGGTACTGGCGCCCCATCTGCTGGAACAGGCCCTGCCAGGTGTCCTCGGTGTCGGCCAGCACGACGGAGACGAAGCGCTTCAGCTCGTCGTCGGCCTGGCTGCGCGGGGCGGCATCGCCGATCTGCGTCCGCCCGGCCGTGCTGCGGTCCGCCTGCTCGCCGCCACCCAGCAGCACCGTCGGGTCGACCCCCAGCACCATCGACACCAGCAGCAGAACGATGGCTCCGCCGATGCCCAGCCCGCCCCGGCCGATGCGGAAGCCGCCGCCCCCGCCGCCGCCGAAGCCACCACCGGAGCCGCCGCCGGCACCCCCGCCAGCACCCCCTTGGCCGCGACGGTCCTCGACATTCTCGCTTTCCCGTCCGCCCTGCCACCGCATCGCCACCCTCCTTTCGGCCATCCTTCGTGATGGACCGGTGGAGACGAAACCATGGGGCCGCTCGCGCGTTCCCTGGAGACCCGTAGCCAGAAGGAGGACCGGAGCGACGAGAGGAGAGGAGCAGCTTGTAAAAACCTGTTTCGCCCCCATCTGGAGACATGGCCGACACCGCATTCGCGGTGCGTTTCCCTGCCCCCTCCGGTTCATCGAGGGGGAGCTTTCCTCGGGGAACACCGGTCTTTTGGGGCATGCCCGTTCCGGGGCCGGTCCCGCTTATCGGAGCCTTGCCGGGCGGTGTCCGCCGCAAGGGCTCCTGTTTCAAGATGTCACACACTAGGAAGAGCCGGCCGGCCCCCGAGTCCATCGGTCAGCCTATCCGGCCTGGAGAATTTTCATGACGACCCCGATCCATTCCACCGCCTCCCATTCCATCGGCCATTTCGCAGCCCAGTCCGCGCTTGCGCCTGCTCATCTGGCCGCCACCCGTCGTTCCGCCGGCCAATTCGCCGCAGTCGACGGCAAAAAGGCCGATTTCCGCTCCAATCCCGAGCCGTCCGGCTTGACCCGGAGCGAAGTGCGGCAGATTGTGCTCGACATCCTGGGCTGAGCCTCTTGACCCGGGCTCGCTCCTTTCTACCCCTCCACGACCATAGGAGATCACCATAGCCAAGCTCTACGACGCGGACCCCGTCCGCGAAGGCCCGCGCCTCAACCGTGAAATCACCGCCCGTATGGTCCGCCTCGTCGGCGCCGACGGCGAGATGGTCGGCGTGGTGCCGCTCCGCCAAGCGCTGGAAGCCGCCGCGGATGCCGACCTCGACCTCGTCGAAGTGGCGCCCCAGGCGGATCCGCCTGTCTGCAAGATCCTCGATTACGGCAAGTTCCGTTTCGAGGAGCAGAAGAAGGCCAACGAGGCGCGGAAGAAGCAGAAGATCATCGAGCTGAAGGAAATCAAGCTTCGGCCGAACATCGACGATCACGACTATGAAGTGAAGATGCGCTCCGCCATCCGCTTCATCGAGGAAGGCGACAAGGTCAAGATGACCATGCGCTTCCGCGGTCGCGAGATGGCGCACCAGGATCTCGGTCTGAATGTGCTCGTCCGCGTGCGCGACCAGCTCCAGGACATCGCCAAGGTCGAGCAGATGCCCCGGGTCGAAGGTCGTATGATGGTTATGGTGCTGGCCCCGCGCTGAGCCCTGGCCAAAAGGGAACCTGCGGGGCGGTGCGCCGCCCCGCCCCTTTCCCCTGATGACTGCAAATCCCGCCCCAAATTGCGCCGGACAATTCCCGGCAAATTCTGCGTAATGCGGCGGAATAATACCTGGATATTCGTATTGGGTTATTGACCCTGTCGGTATCGAGCGCGGATCATTGGGAAGTTTGCTTCCCCCTGTGTTCCGGAAAGTCGTTGTAATGAAGGACGAACGTGTCGCGCCCGCCTGGGAACCCATCTCCGGCGAACGGCAGTTCCGCCTGCTGGTCCAGAGCGTGGTCGACTACGCCATCTTCATGCTCGACCCCACCGGCGTCATCCGCAGCTGGAATGCGGGGGCGGCCCGGATGAAGGGCTATGCCGCCGACGAGATCATCGGCCAACATTTCTCCAGCTTCTACACGCCAGAGGACCGCGCCGCCGGCGTGCCCCAGCGCGCCCTCGCCACCGCCCTGTCGGAGGGCAAGTTCGAGGCGGAGGGCTGGCGCCTGCGCAAGGACGGCACCCGCTTCTGGGCCAGCGTCGTCATCGACCCCATCCGCGACGAGACCGGGACTTTGCGCGGCTTCGCCAAGGTCACCCGCGACATCACCGAACGCCGCAAGGCCCAGCAGGCGCTGGACGAGGCGCGCGAGGCCCTGGCCCAGGCGCAGAAGATGGAGGCGGTCGGCCAGCTGACCGGCGGCGTCGCCCACGACTTCAACAACCTGCTGCAGGCGATCAGCAGCAGCCTGGAGTTGATCGAGCAGCGGCTGTCGGCCGGCCGCACCGACATCGCCCCCTTCGCCGCCACCGCGCGCGCCGCGGTGGACCGGGCCGCCACCCTGACCCGGCGCCTGCTGGCCTTCGCCCGGCGCCAGCCGCTGAAGCCGGAGCGCACCGACCTCAACATGCTGGTGGTCGGGCTGTGGGACCTGCTGGGCCGCTCGGTGGGCGAGGAGATCCGGCTGGAACGCCGGCTGGCGGAACCGCTGTGGCCGGTCCATGCCGATGTGAACCAGATCGAAAGCGCCCTGCTCAACCTGGTCATCAACGCCCGCGACGCCATGCCCGACGGCGGATCGGTGACGGTGGAGACCGCCAACGCCGTTTTTGCATCGGGCGACCTCGTCAACGATCCTGGGGTGGAGCCCGGCGACTATGCCGTGCTGACCGTGCGCGACAGCGGCACCGGCATGCCGCCGGACGTGCTGGCCCGCGTCTTCGAGCCCTTCTTCACCACCAAGCCGATCGGCCAGGGCACCGGGCTGGGGCTGAGCCAGCTCTACGGCTTCGCCCGCCAGTCCGGCGGCTTCGTCCGCATCGACAGTGCGGTCGGCCGCGGCACCGCGGTGCATCTCCACCTGCCGCGCGACGATGCCGCCGCCGAGCAGGCCGCTCCGGCCCCTGCTTCCGCCGCCGTCCCCGCCCCGCCCACCGACCGGGCCGGGCGGGGCACGGTGCTGGTGGTGGAGGACGAGGAGCTGGTCCGCATGCTGCTGGTGGAGGTGCTGGAGGGCGACGGCTACACCGTGCTGGAGGCCGCCGACGGCGCCACGGCGCTTGCCCGGCTGAGCGAGGCCGCGGCAGGGCGGGAAGGCGCAGGGGAAGGCGCAGGGCCGCCGGTCGACCTGCTGGTGACCGATGTCGGGCTGCCCGGCCTGAACGGCCGCCAGCTGGCGGAGGCGGCGAAGGCGCATTATCCCGATCTGAAGGTGCTGTTCCTGACCGGCTATGCCTTCCAAGCCCTGGACGACAGGCCCGGCGATGGCGAGGATGGGCTTGGCCGCAACATGCGCCTGCTGGCCAAGCCGGTGGCGGTCGATGCCTTCCGCGCCATGGTCCGTTCGATGCTGTCCGACGGATGACGCCGGCCGCCCGGCGGCCATCCCGCCCCGTCCCGCTTTCAAAGGGGAAGCCCGCAACGCCGACAGCGCCCGCGCCGCAGCGGGGCTGCACCAACCGCCGGACCTGAGACGATGCCCCTGCTCGCCCGCGTTTCGACGCTGCTGCTGCTTTCCCTGACCGTTTTCGCGGTCCTGCTGGCGCCCCTGCCGGCCTCGGCCAGGAGTTCGGCCGAGAAGGCCTGGACGCCGGTCGCCGCGGAGATCCTGATGGACGCGCACAGCGGCAAGGTCCTGCGGGCGCGCAATGCCGACCAACTGACCTACCCGGCCTCGCTGACCAAGATGATGACGCTGATGCTGACCTTCGAGGCGCTGGACCGCGGCACGCTGCGGCTGAACCAGAGCCTCGTGGTGTCGCGGCATGCCGCGTCGATGCCGCCGTCGCGGTTGTGGCTGGCGCCCGGCAGCACCATCACGGTGGAGCAGGCGATCCTGGCGCTGGTCACCCGCTCGGCCAACGACGTCGCGGTGGTGCTGGGCGAGGCGCTGGGCGGCAGCGAGCCTGCCTTCGCCAAAAAGATGACGGCGCGTGCCCGGCGGCTTGGCATGCGCCACACGGTGTTCCGCAACGCATCGGGCCTGCCCGACCGGCTGCAGCGGACGACGGCGCGCGACATGGCGATCCTGTCCCGGGCGCTGATCGGCCGCCATGCCAAACATTACGCCTATTTCAAGCGCCGCAGCTTCGACTGGCAGGGCGATACGGTCTATGGCCACAACCGCCTGATGGCGCGCTATCCCGGCATGGACGGCATCAAGACCGGCTACATCGCCGCGTCCGGCTTCAACCTTGCCGCCTCGGCGGTGCGGGACGGACGCCGCCTGATCGCGGTGGTGCTGGGCGGGCACAGCGCCGACGCCCGCGACAGCTTGGTCGCCGACCTGCTGGATGCCGGCTTCCAGCGCCCGACCAGCCCGTCCCGGCCGGCGCCCGCGCAGCCGGATCTGGTGATCACCAAGAACAGCGCCTCGACCGCCGAACGCAGCACGGCGGTGAGCGTGGCCGTCCCGTCGCTGAAGCCGGCCGCCACGGAAGCGGCGGACAGCTCCTGGTCCATCCAGGTCGGCGCCTTCGCCAGCCATGCCGCCGCGGTGCGCAGCGCCCGCGACACGGCCAAACGCCTGGGCTCCCTCGCTGCCGGCGCCAGCCCCGCGGTGGTCCGCTCCGGCGGTCTCTACAAGGCCCGCCTGACGGGATTCCCCGCCGCGACCGCCGACGCGGCCTGCAGCGCCCTGAAGACGGCCGGACGCGGCTGCTTCCCGGTGCGGGGCGGGTGACGCGGGTGCGGAGCGCTTCCTAGAGTCTGTCCGATGCTTATTGAAGCATCGGACAGACTCTAGCCTTTTGATTTGCCGTGCGATTCACGCTTCAGACGATTCCGTCTGAACCGATCGCACTCTAAATCGCCGCCATGATGTGGCTGATCAGGGCCGCCGGCGGGATCGGCTTGGACAGGATGCGGATGCCGGGCTCGCGCCCCAGATCCTGCAGCACCGCCTTCTCGGCATAGCCGGTGACGATCAGGACCGGCAGGCCGGGGCGGTGACGGCGGATGAGGCGGGTCAGGTCGGCGCCGGTCATGCCGGGCATGGCGAAGTCGGTGACCAGGACGCCGATCCCCTCGTCCGCCTCCAGCAGAGCCAGGGCCTCCTCGCCGCTGGAGGCCTCCGACACCAGGATGCCGGCCTCGTCCAGCACCGCGGCGTTCGCCATGCGGACCAGGGCGTCGTCCTCGACCAGCAGCACGCGCACGGCGGCAGGCTGGGTGGCGGACGGCACGGGCGGCGGCTGGTTTCCGGCGGCGGCCCCGGCGGGCGCGTCCGACCCGCCGTCCGCCGGAACCGGGGCGTGGGGCAGGTACAGCGTCACCGCGGTGCCGAGGCCGGGATGGCTTTCCAGGCGCATGCCGCCGCCGGACTGCGCGGTCAGGCCGTGGACCATGCTCAGCCCCAGCCCGCTGCCCTGCCCGACCGGCTTGGTGGTGAAGAAGGGGTCGCAGGCCCGCGCCAGCACGTCCGGCGGCATGCCGGTGCCGCTGTCGCGCACCGTCACGGCGACATAGCTGCCCGGCGCCAGGGTGGGCGCTGGTGCGGGAGAGATCCCGTCGCCCGCCCCCGTCTCCGCGTCCTTTCCCGTCCCCACCGACAGGCTGGTCACGGCGATGGTCAGGGTGCCGCCGTCCGGCATGGCGTCGCGGGCGTTGATGGCGAGGTTCAGCAGGGCGATGTCGAACTGGTGGGGATCGACCAGCGCCGGCGGCACGGCGTCGTCGCGGTCGATGCGGATGCGGATGGCGCCGCCCAGCGTGTGTTCCAGCAGCGACGCCATCCCCGCCACCTGGGCGCCGAGGTCGACCGGCGCCGGGGCCAGCCGCTGGCGGCGGGCGAAGGCCAGCAGATGCTGGGTCAGGGTGGCGCCGCGGTCGACCGCCTGGCTTGCCACCTCCAGCGCCCGGCGGCTCTCCGCCCCGCGCAGCTCGCCGCCGGCCTCCAGCATGTGCAGGCTGGAGCGCACCGCCTGCAGCAGGTTGTTGAAGTCGTGGGCGACGCCGCCGGTCAGCTGGCCCAGCGCCTCCATCTTCTGCAGCTGGCGGACATGCTCCTCCGCCTCGTCGCGGGCCTCGACCGCCTGCCGGCGCTCGCCGAGCGCGCGGTTGGCGGTCTCGTAGGCCAGGAACTGGCGCGCCATCGCCCACAGCATCAGGGCGAGCGCCACCGCGCTGACCAGCCCGGCGCCGGCGATGACGACCGCCTGGCTCTGCCAGCGGGCCAGGACCTCTCCCCGTGTCCGGCTGACCGAGACGACCAGCGGGTAGTTGCGCAGGAGCTGGGCGGACAGGATGCGGTCCTTGTCATCGACCGAGCGCTGCAGGGTGGCGGTGGCGGTGCCGGACAGGGCGATCTGGCTGTCGATGGCGGGATTGGCGGCGATGGTCCCGACCTTGTCGGGCAGCGGCGGGAAGCGCGCCAGCAGCATGCCGTCGCGCCACCACAGGCTGAAGCCGCTGCCCGGCACCACATGAAGGCTGCGGTAGAACTGGTCGAAATAGGACAGGCGGATGGCCCCGACGACCAAGCCGGCCAGCCCGCCGTCGGGGGTGTTCACGCGCCGCGCGATGTAGAGCGTCCACTCCCCGGTGACCATGCTCTTCGTCGGCCGGCTGACATAGGCCTGTCCGGGATCGGCGTCCTTGAGTGCGAGGTAATAGTCGCGCTGGGACAGGTCGAGCGTCGGAGCCGGGAACTGGCGGGTGGAATTGACCAGTCCGCCGTCGGCGGCGACCAGGCTCAGGGCCTCCATCTGCGGCAGGCTGGACGCCTTGGCCTTCAGGATTTCATGAACCTGCCGTTCGAAGCGCAGCCGCTTGAAGGCCTCGAGGCTGCGCCGGTACTCAAGCGGGATCTGCTCGGCGACCCCGTCGACGGTCAGGTCGATCCCTTCGATGGCGCGCGCCGTCTGCTCGGCCAGCGAGGCGTTGAGCGTGCGCAGGCCCAGCGTGGCCTCGGCCAGCGTCTCGTCATGCAGCCGGTTCAGGACGATCGCGGTGCCGCCGCACAGCACCGCCAGCACGGCCACGCCGAGCGCCCCGATGCGCTGGAGCGGACGGTTGGTTCTCAGAAGCCGCAGCATGACGCCCGTATCCGATCCGCCCTCACAGCCGCGTCCGCATCCATCCCCGGTCCTGTCCCCGCCCCTGTTCCCGCCCCTGTGTCCGCTGCCGTCGCCATGACGATCCGCTTCCCCCCGTGACGGCCCCAAGTGTGACGAGCCAAGTGATGACGGGCCCAAGTGGCGCTCGCCGTCCGGAAGCACGGATGGTTTCGACACTGCATTGAGCGTGACTATAGACGGCGCCGCCTGCCGGGCAACCGGCTGCAGGTCATAGAGCGCGCTTGTCCGCTGCGGTGCTTCGTCCCGGAGGGGGCTTTTCCGTCAATGCCGGTCGTGCAGGCAGTGGGCGTGGTCGGCCAGCACCTCGATCACGTGGCAGCTGCGCACCTGGTCCTGGGCGCAGCCATCGACCATCCGCCGCACCTCGTCGCGCAGGGCTTCCAGCCGGGCGATCCTGGACTCGATCTCGGCCAGATGGGTGCGGGCCAGCAGGTCGGCGTCCCGGCAGGGCCGGCCCGGATCGTCGGCCATGGCCAGCAGCTGGCGGATCGCCTCCACCTCGAAGCCCAGTTCGCGGGCATGGCGGATGAAGCGCAGGCGGTTGACCGCCTTGTCGTCGTAGGTGCGGCGGTTGCTGCCGGTGCGCGGCGCCTCCGGCAGCAGTCCGATGCTTTCGTAATAGCGGATGGTCGGGATCTTCACGCCGGTCCGCTTGGCGAGCGCGCCGATGGTCAGGCTGGACATGGTCGGCATTTCCCTCTCGATCCTCCAGTCTCTGGAGAATTTAGGCTCCGGGGAAGCGGCCGGCAATGTGCCGCTTCCGGGGACGGAACCGCTGGCCCCCTGGGGGAAGAGGGATCAGGCCTCGGCCGCCTTCCCGTATTTTCTATTTCCGCTTGTTCATCCCGCCACCAACGGTTATTACCCCGCCCCAAGTCTTGGCCCCGTGCAGCAAGGGCGTCGCTGTGAAGATCCTGTGCGTCATCCCGCATTTCTACCGCCCCAAGGCCGGCCATGCCGCCGGCGGGAACAATTCCAGTGATATCAATCGTAAGGCGGAACGCATCGCCGTCCTTGGCGAGACCATTTCCGCCTTGCATCAGCTCTATGGAAACCGGGTAGCCGGTCTCGATCATTGGCGCAAGGTGGCGTGGCAGGCCGTATCCCCGCATCGTGCCGAAATCGATGTGATCGTCTGCACAGTCGGCGACAACCATCTGCTCAATTCTCTGCGGATCAGCCCGGTTCTCTACCGCCAGGCCAAGTTCAACGACGATTTCCCGCCAACCCGGTTGGGATTCGGCGCCCATATGGCGATGCGGGAACTGGCGGGGCAGTATGACTGGTACTGCTATGTCGAAGACGACATCATCATGACCGACCCGCTGTTCTTCCGCAAACGGGCGCTGTTCGATGCGCAGTTCGGGCCGGAGGCGCTGCTGCAGCCCAACCGGTTCGAGAACGCTTCGGCCTTCGGCTACAAGGTCTATCCGGACTACGTTCTCGGCCGGCCCTGGACGACCATGCATCAGGATCTGTCCGACCGGCCGGAGTTGACCATGGAGTTCATGGGAGAGGCCGTTCGGTTCGAGCGCACGTCCTATCCGGCGGCCGGAAGCTTCTGCCTCAATGCAGCGCAGCTTGAGCGCTGGGTATCCCACCCGTCCTTCCTCGACATGGACGAATCCTTCCTGGGGCCGCTCGACTCCGCGGGGATCCTGTCGATCATGAAGGCCTTCCGGGTCTACAAGCCGGTTCTGGACCATGGCTCCTTTCTGGAGGTGAAGCATGGCTCGCCCCGCTGGTCGCCCATCGTCGGGCTGGAACAGCATCCCATCATCCCCAGGACCGACCCTTTCGCCGGACTTCCGGGGCATTCGCCTGAAGACGGCGAGCCGGATGCGGATAGCGGGGCGGCAGGGTCTGCCGAGCAGGTCGGCTGAAACCGCAGGCCGCTGAGGCGGCCGGGTTCGGGCTTCTGCCGGGCTGTGCATGGACGGCGTTTTCCCTCTTGATCCTCCAGTCGCTGGAGAATTTAGGCTCTGTGGGAACCGTCGAAGATGCGCATCCGGAAGGAGCTTTCCCATGTACGAAACGCAGGGCGATGTCGGGACCGGCGGAGCCGTCTTGCGCACCAGCCGCTACCGGGTTTCCGGCATGGATTGCGGATCCTGCGCCGCCAAGATCGAGACGGCGCTGCGCCGGGTGCCGGGGATCCATGAGGTGCGGGTGTCGGTTCCCGCCGGCACGGTGGCCGTCTCCCATGAGGACAGGCTCGACGCCGATGCGGTGGTCCGTCCGCTGGCGGCGCTCGGCTATGGCGCCACCCCCGCCGATCCGGTCGCGGACGGCCCGGCGGCCCCGGCGGCGGCTTGCGGCGGCGGCTGCTGCGGGTCCGGCGCGGTCCATTCCCACTCCCACTCCCACGGCGATGCGGATGAGGCGCCCTGGTGGCGCGGGCGCAAGGCCCGGCTGACCGTGGCGGCCGGTGCGGCCCTGGCCGCCGCGACGGTCCTCGGCCTGCTGGTGCCGGCGACGGAGCCCTGGGCCTTTCCGCTGGCGCTGCTGGTCGGGCTGGTTCCGGTGGCGCGCCGCGCCCTGGCGGCGGCACGGGCCGGAACCCCCTTCTCCATCGAGATGCTGATGACGGTCGCCGCCATCGGCGCGCTGCTGATCGGCGCGGTGGAGGAGGCGGCGACGGTCCTGGTCCTCTTCCTGATCGGCGAATTGCTTGAGGGGGTGGCCGCCGGCCGGGCGCGGGCCGGCATCCGCGGCCTGACCGCCCTGGTCCCCGACACCGCGTTGCTGGAGCAGGGCGCCGCCGCGCCGCAGGCCGTTCCCGCCGCCGGGCTGGCCGTCGGGTCGGTCATCCTGGTGCGGCCGGGCGACCGGGTGGCGGCCGACGGCATCGTGCTGTCCGGCCGCAGCGCCGTCGACGAATCCCCCGTCACCGGCGAAAGCGTGCCGAAGCCCAAAGGCGTGGGCGATGCGGTCTTCGCCGGCACCATCAACGCCGACGGCGCGCTGCGCGTCCGCGTCACCGCCGCGGCGCGCGACAACACCATCGCCCGCATCGTCCGGCTGGTGGAGGAGGCGCAGGCGAGCAAGGCCCCGACCGAACGGCTGATCGACCGCTTCGCCCGCTTCTACACGCCGGGCATCGTCGGGGTGGCGGCGCTGGTCGCCCTGGTGCCGCCGCTGGCCTTCGGCGGCGGCTGGACGGAGTGGATCTACCGCGCCCTGGCGGTCCTGCTGATCGGCTGCCCCTGCGCGCTGGTGATCTCCACCCCGGCGGCCATCGCCGCCGGCCTGTCCAACGGCGCCCGGCGCGGGCTGCTGCTGAAGGGCGGCGCGGTGCTGGAGGCGTTGGGCCGCATCACCACCGTCGCCTTCGACAAGACCGGCACCCTGACGGAAGGCAGGCCCCGCGTCACCGACCTGACCTCCTTCGGCGCCGGCGAGGCGGAACTGCTGGCCGACGCCGCGGCGCTGGAAGCCGGGTCGAGCCACCCGCTGGCCCGCGCCATCCTGGCCGCGGCGGCCGAACGCGGCATCGCCCCGTCGGCGGCCGACGAGCTCACCGCCCTGCCCGGCGCCGGCCTGAACGGCCGGGTGGGGGGCCGTCTGGTGGCGCTGCTGTCGCCCCAGGCCGCCGCCTCCGCCCTGAAGCCTGCGCAGGCGGAGCAGGCCGCGGCCTTCGCCGACGCGGGCAAGACGGTCTCCGTCCTGCTGGTGGACGGCACCGCCGCCGGGTTGATCGCCATGCGCGACGAGCCGCGCCCCGACGCCCGCAGCGGGATCGCGGCGCTGGACCGCGCCGGCATCCGCTCGCTGATGGTGACCGGCGACAATGCCCGGACCGCCGGGGCGGTCGCCGGAGCGTTGGGCATGACGGCGCATGCCGAACTGCTGCCGGAGGACAAGCTGCGCATCGTCCGCGGCCTCCAGGCCGGCGGGCAGCGGGTGGCGAAGGTCGGCGACGGCATCAACGACGCCCCGGCGCTCGCCGCCGCCGATGTCGGCATCGCGATGGGCGGCGGCACCGACGTGGCGCTGGAGACGGCCGACGCCGCCATCCTGCACGGCCGGGTCGGCGACGTGGCGGCGATGGTGGCGTTGTCACGCCGCACCATGGCCAACATACGTCAAAACATCGCATTGGCTTTGGGCTTGAAGGCTGTCTTCCTGCTCACCACCGTGTTGGGCGTCACCGGGCTGTGGCCCGCGATCCTGGCGGACACCGGCGCCACCGTGCTGGTCACCGCCAACGCCCTGCGCCTTCTGTCCGTCCGTCCCTGAGTGTTCGAGGGAACGCCCGGACCAAAGTTCTGATTTCGTTAGGAGAAATTCGATGAGCATGACGCGGCGGACGATGATGCGGGGGGCGGCGCAAGGGGCCTTGGCAGCCGTTCTGGTGCTCGGCCTCGGGTCGATGGGGCTGCCGGGCATGGTCCGCGCCGCCGTTCCCGCCGGCGGTCCGGCGGTGGAGGTCTGGAAGGCCGCGAGCTGCGAATGCTGCGAGGGCTGGGTGCGGCACATGCGCGCCGCCGGTTTCGAGGTCACCGTCCACACCGTCGACGACGTGACGCCGATGAAGCGCATGGCCGGCGTGCCGGACGACCTCGCCTCCTGCCACACGGCGCGGGTCGGCGGCTATGTGCTGGAGGGCCATGTGCCGGCCGACGACGTGCGGCGGCTTCTGGCCGAACGGCCGCAGGCCCGCGGGCTGGCGGTCCCCGGCATGCCGCAGGACGCCCCCGGCATGGACATGGGCGTCGGCCAGCCCTATCAGGTCATGCTGTTCGGCGGCGCCGGCGGACCGCAGGTCTTCGCCCGGCATTGACGGGCCCGATGCATCCCGGATGATGGCCGAGGGTGATGACCATGGGCGGCGTTCAGGCCGCCTCGGCCATTGGTGGGCTGGCCGGCGCGGCTTTGCGCGACCGGACCAGCAGGCCGTTGACCATCGCCTGCCCCGGCAGTTCGATGAAGCGGTAGGTCAGGGCCGACAGGACGATCACCGCCAGCAGATAGCCGCCGCTCACCAGATCCATCACCCAGGCGTCGCCGAAGGAAAGCAACCGGTCGCTGCCGCCCTGCACCTCGCGTTCGACGAACAGCGGCCGGCCGAGGACCCCCTGCATCACCGTCGTGCCTTTCTGCAGCACGGCGATCAGCAGGGCATGCACCATGTAGATCGAGTAGGACCAGGCGCCCAGCCGCTGGAAGGGCGAGGTCGCCAGCAGGCGGGAGACCGGCCCGGCTTCGAAGGCGAACACCCACACCACCAGCCCGAACAGGAGCGGGGCCGCCAGCGACAGGGCGTTGCCCCCCGCGGCCGAGACGAAGGCCACCACCGCCAGCAGCGCCCCCGCCTCGGTCAGCCCACCGGCAAGCCGGGACACGGCTTTATCGGGGCGCCAGCCAGCCGCCGCCTGATACAGCCGATAGACGAGACAGCCGGTGAAGAAGCCGTAGAGGCAGCGGAAATAGCCGTAGTCGATGCTGGTGTCGATGTGGTTGGCGGAAAAGCGCATCACCACCAGGGCGCCGGCGACGGCGAGCGTGGCCATGGCGACGGCCAGCACCATCGGCCGGCGCACCGCCAGGCAGAGGATGGCGAAGGTGATGTAGACGAAGAACTCCGCGCTGATCGACCAGCTCGGGATGTTCCAGGTCCATTGATCCTCCACCCCCAGCGCATGGACCAGGGCGAAGTTGCTGACCAGGGCCGATGGGGCATAGGTCCCGGTGAAGGCGGCGGTTCCAGCATGGCCGCCGGATGGTCCGGAGACCGCCTTCACGCATTCCAGCGCCACGAAGGCCAGCAGCACCGCCGCATGCAGCGGCCAGACCCGGCCGAACCGCCGGACCAGGAAGGTTCCGGCCGACGCACCGCCGCCGATGCGGCCGGAATAGGCGTGGACGATGACAAAGCCGCTCAAAACAAAGAAGAAATCGACAAAAAGATAGCTGCCGTGCACGAAGTCGAGCATGTGGAAATGATCGATGCTGTGCAAATGGTACAGGGCAACGCATAACGCGCACAGGCCACGCCAGCCGTCGAGCACCGGGAACCGCATGGGAACCTCCGGGTGATGTTCAAAGGCGTTTCTTGGAAAATCTGTTCAAAAGGGCAACAAAACCTACGACTGATTGCGGGAAGTAAAAAAGGACGCGGGAGGTTTATACCGAAGGATCGCCGACTACCCATGGCGGCCCTGCCCCGAGACCAGCGGCACTGCGCTCTCCCGTTCGGGTGATCCCGGACATCCGGTCTCATGCGTTGAAATATCCGCTCCGGAGGATAGGATCGGCGGCAATGGCATCTGCGAAGACATGGGCGAAGACTTGGGCGCGGGCGGTCAAGCGCGACGTGCTGGCGGTCTATCTGGCGGCGCGCGACCCGCGCACCCCCTGGCCTGTCCGCCTCCTGGCGATGGCGGTCGCCGCCTATGCGCTGAGCCCGATCGACCTGATCCCCGATTTCATCCCGGTCCTGGGCTATCTGGACGATCTGCTGATCGTGCCGCTCGGCATCCTGCTGGTCGTCCGCCTGATCCCGCCGGAGCTTCTGGCCGAACACCGGGCCGCCGCGGCGCGCCGATCCGCCCGCCCGGTCAGCGTCGCCGCCGCCGCGGTCATGATCGCCCTCTGGCTGGCGGCGGGCGCCCTGCTGTGGCGGTGGCTGGCGCCGTCGGTCGAAGGTTGGCTGTCCTAGAGTCTGTCCGATGCTTATTGAAGCATCGGACAGACTCTAGCCTTTTGATTTACCGTGCGATTCACGCTTCAGACGATTCCGTCTGAACCGATCGCACTCTAGCCGCCCGCCGCCACGCCGTCCATGGAGCGCGCCATGATTCCGGCGACGACGGCGTCGAGGTCGCCGCCGCGGTAGAGCGTGCCTTCGATGCCCGCCCGCTGCGCCGCCTGCAGGTCGGTGTCGCGGTCGCCGATCAGGAAGCTGCCCTTCGGCTCCACCGGCCACTCGGCCATCGCCTGCAGCAGCATTCCGGGTTCCGGCTTGCGGCAGGCGCAGTCGGTCCGGTAGGGCGGCTCGCCATGCTCGGGATGGTGCGGGCAGTGGTAGAAGGCGTCGACATGGGCGCCGACGGCATGCAGTTCCTGCTGCATCCAGCGATGCAGGGTCCGCACATGCTCCTCGCTGTAGAGGCCGCGGGCGACGCCGGCCTGGTTGGTGACGACGAAGACCAGGAAGCCGGCATCGTTCAGCCGCTTCACCGCCTCCCTCGCCCCCGGCATCCAGGTGATCTGGTCGGGGCGGTGGGCGAAGCCGATGTCCTCGTTCAGCACGCCGTCACGGTCGAAGAAGGCGGCTCTGCGGCGATTGGCGTTCGGGGCCGGGTGTGACTCGTTGGGCATGATAGAGGGGGGCATGATGGAGGCGGGCCGTCTTTCTCGCGGTGGGAAACTTGCGGTTCGGTCTGGTTGAAAAGCCGCCCAGGTGTCGCCGTTGTCAACCCGGATGCGTCAACCCGGATGCGGCTTCCCGGCCTGCTCCTCCACCGCCTGGCCGCGCAGCAGACATCCGCAGCGGCCCGGCATCTCATCACTGAACCAATTCATGCCCCGTCAACAAAGCAGGTCATTCATCGATAAGACGATATGGCATCGATAAGATGACATGGTTTCATGAAAACATATATTCGCTCCACGCCGTCACCTCACCCCCGCACCTCACCCCGCTCGATCCGGCGGACGCAGCCCAGCAGCAGATCTTCCAGGTTCAGCGGCGGCATGTCGATGTGGATGGCCTCGAAGCCGCGGTCGCGGGCCCGGACCGTCAGGTCGCGGTTCGCCGCGGCGATCGACAACAGGACGGGGCGCACGGCACCGCGCATCGCCGCCAGCCGGTCGAAGGCCGTGGGCCACGGCCCGCAAGCTTCCCGGCGCTCCTGACCCGTCTCCCCCATCACGATCAGGTCGGGAACGAGGGGGCCGGGGGTGCAGCGATCGAACAGGGCGAGGTGGCCCCGCGCCAGCAGCGCCAGCCCTTCGTCCATCGTGCCGCCCGCCACGACCCGCCATCCCAGCGTTTCCAGATAAAGCCGCAGCCCTTCGCGCAGCAGCGGACTGCGGTCGGCGACCAGTGCCCAGCGCACCCGGTTCCCGCCCCTGCGCATGGCCGGACCGCCGGTCGCCGGCAGGGCGGCGTCTTCCATTCCGCAGTCGTCCGTCATGGGGGCCTTGCTCCGCTTCGATGACTCCTGTTTCCGGCAAGGGGTCGATCCGACGACTTTTGAGGAAAATTACAACGACCGCATCCTTCACATGACGGACGAAACGCTCGGCCTATGGTCATACGCAACCGATTGGTCTTGAGCGCGGGCGATTGCCTACAGGAAATTGTCTGCAAGCGGAGGTTTTCCCCCATGGCGCAGGCTGCGGACTCGCTGATCGAGGACATCTACGACGCGGTGACCTTTCCGGAGCGCTGGGGCGGCATCCTGGAACGGCTCTGCGCCTTGAGCGATGCGACGCACGGCCTCCTGTTCACCACCGCCTCCCATCACGACAGCCGGGCCGACGCGCTGTGGGCCCGCCACAACATCACCGACAGGCAACTGGTCGACTATACCACCCATTTCCGTCACCGCGACGTCTGGGCGAACGCGGCGGCGGCGCGTGGCCTGCTGAGCCGCTGCGGGGTCCGCCGCGGCGAGGAACTGGTGTCCGACGCGGTGCTGCGGCGCTCCGCCTTCTTCAATGAGCTGCTGCGGGGTCACGGCATGGGCCGGCTGTGCGCGCTCGCCCTGTCCGACGGCGGCGAACTGGCGCCGGTGCAGCCGGTGCTGAGCCTCTACCGGCCGGCCGACGCCGCCCCCTTCCCCGACGAGACGGTGCGGCTCCTGCAGGGCTGCGCCCCGCATCTTCAGCGGGCGATACGGCTGCGCGTCCGGCTGTGGGGGCGCCAGGACGGCCGGGAGGAGGACGTCCTGTGGAGCGGCCGGATGATCGACCGCCTGCCGATGGGGGTTGCCCTGCTCGACGCGGCCGGGCGGATCCTCTGCCTGAACCGGGCCGGACAGGCGATGGTCGATGCGCGGGACGGGCTGCGGCTTCAGCAGGGGCGTCTGCAGGCCGAACAGGGGGCCGAGGCGCGCCGGCTTTCCCATGTGCTGGAGGCGGCGGTGTCGGCCGGTGCCAGGACCGCGGCGGTGCGCCGGGGCGAGGCGGCCGACCTCCGGGTGTCGCGCCCGTCCGGCCGGGCGCCCTATCTGCTGACCGTCCTGCCGCTGTCGCCCGAGGCGGCGGGGCCGTTCGGCGGAGACGGCGCCCGCATCCGGGCGGTGGTCTATATCGTCGACCCGGCTGCCGTGGCGCCGGGGCTGGGCGCGCGGCTGGGCGGCCTGTTCGGCCTGACGCCGGTGGAGGCCGCCCTGGTCGCCGACCTGCTGGCCGACCTGACCCCGGCCGAGATCGGCGACCGCCGCGGCGTGGCGATCAGCACCGTGCGCAGCCAGCTGCGCAGCATCTTCGCCAAGACCGGAACCAGCCGCCAGAGCGAGCTGATGAATCTGGTCAACCGCTGCCTGATGCTGCCGGAGGGACCGTGAGGAAGATGGTCACGGCAGCGCCGACACCACCAGGAGGCCGAGATAGATGCCGATGAACAGGCCCAGCACGATGCCGTAATCGGCTTCGGTCATTGGATTGGAATCGGGGTCGAACTGCCGCATGAATACGCCTTCTGCGCCGTCTGTCCTGCCTGAATAACAGTGGACGGCGGCGGGGCGTTGCGACATCTGCGGGCTATAGGGGGGAGCGCCATCCGGGACCGGCCCCTGCGAACCGGTCTCCTCGATTGCATCCAGATCAGGTGGAGGAGCTTTCCGCCTGCCCGGTGATGGCGGGCTTCGCCGGCGCCTCTTCGGCAAGCGCGCGGTAGGCCAGTCCGCCCGCCAGCCCGCCGGCCAGCGGCGCGAGCCAGAACAGCCAGAGCTGCTGCAGCGCCCATCCGCCGACCACCAGCGCCGGACCGGTGCTGCGCGCCGGGTTCACCGAGGTGTTGGTCACCGGGATGCTGATCAGGTGGATGAGGACGAGCGCCATGCCGATGGCCAGCGGCGCGAAGCCGGCCGGCGCCCGCCGGTCGGTGGAGCCCAGGATCACCAGCACGAAGAAGAAGGTCAGCACCAGCTCGATCGCCAGGGCCGAGGTGATGCTGTACTGGCCGGGCGAGTGCGCCTCGTACCCGTTGGCGGCGAGGCCGTTGACGGCCAGGCTGTAGTCGGCCTTTCCGGTGGCGATGACATACAGGACCAGGGCCGCCGCGAAGGCCCCGACCAGCTGGGCCAGCACGTAAGGCAGGATGTCCTTGGCCGGGAACCGCCCGCCCGCCCACAGCCCGACCGTGACCGCCGGGTTCAGGTGGCAGCCGGAGATGTGGCCGATGGAATAGGCCATGGTCAGGACGGTGAGGCCGAAGGCGAGGGAGACGCCGAGCAGTCCGATCCCGACCTGCGGAAAGGCGGCGGCGAGCACGGCGCTGCCGCAGCCGCCGAAGACCAGCCAGAATGTCCCGAGAAACTCGGCGGAACTGCGCCTTATCATACTCATGCCAACCTCCCACTGCTGTCAGGGTTGCCGAAGGCCGGTGGACGCCGGTATGGGCACGAGCATAAATCCGCCGCCGGCAGGCACGGCTTCGCGCGTTCGGAGAGGGGGATGTGGCAGAAGAACAGGGTGGCGGAGGATGCTCCCCGATCAGCCGAACGATCAGCCGAAGAGGTGCCGTTCTCCCAGCTCCTCGGCGCGCTTGCGTTCCAGTTCCTGATTGTAGCGGCGCAGCGCGTAGGCCTCCGTCAAATAGCCGAGCAGCCGCTTCGTCGCCGTGCTCTCCACGACCGGAAGGCTTTCCTCCTCCGTGTCGGTGAAGAGCTTGAGAGCGCTGCGCACATTCTGCCCCGGCAGCAGGACGGCATCCGCCGACCGGGCGAGATCGCCGGCGGTGCGCTGGTCCATGTCCGCCTGCAGGGTCGGATCATGCACGGTGGAGAGGGTGACGATGCCGGCATAGGCTCCGCGTTCGTCGAGCACGAAGACCTGCTTGGCGCTGCCGAGCGGAAACATGCGGCGCAGCTCGGCCAGGCTCATGGATGCGGGGACGCTCTTGGCGTCGCGGCGCATCATCCGTCCCACCGTCAGGTTCTCGATCCAGCCGATGTCGTGCGCGCCGTGGATGGGCAGGCCGCGCAGGTGGAAGCGCCAGGTGGCGAAGGAATGGCCGAACGTCCGGCGCACGATCATCGTCGCGACCGCCACGCTGGTGAGCACGCCGAGGGTGACGGGAAAATCGGCGGTGGCCTCCTCGACCAGCATGACCATGGTGAGCGGGGCGCCGACGATGGCGGCGGCGACCGACCCCATCCCGATCAGGATGAAGGCGGTATAGTGGATGCCCACGTCGGGCAGCAGCCAGCCGACGATCTTCACGAAGAGGCTGCCGTACAGGCTGCCCAGGAACAGCGAAGAGCTGAACAGCCCGCCGCGGAAGCCGGAGCCGAGGGAGATGGACGAGGCGATGACCTTGGCGGCCAGCAGGCCCGCCAGGACGATCCCGTCATAGCCGAGGACGATGTTGTGCTGGATCGCGCCGTGGCCGCTGCCCAGCACCTGCGGGTAGAGCATGGCGATCGCCCCGACCAGCAGCCCCCCGACGGCCGGCCTGAGCCAGCCGGGGACATGTGCCGCCCGGAACAGCCGCTCCGCCAGCGTCACCGCCTTCATCGTGGCGATGCCGAGGATGGCGGCGCCGATGCCGACCAGGACGAAGAAGGGATAGTCGCTCGGACCCACGCTGACGGCGTCGTAGACGGCGAAGATGGTGTCGTGGCCGCTGGTCCAGCGGGTGATGATGCCGGCGGTGATGGCGGACAGGCTGACCGGCGCCAGGGCGGCGAGCGTATAGCTGCCGATCACCAGTTCGAAGGCATAGAAGGCCCCGGCGAGCGGGGCGTTGAACGCGGCGGCGATGGCGGCGGCGGCGCCGCAGCCGACCAGGATCCGCAGGTCGGCGCGGCGAAGCTTGAAGGCCTGCCCGGCCGTGGAGGTGACGCCCGCCCCCACCTGGGTGTAGGCCGCCTCCATGCCGACCGAGGCGCCGAAGGCGTTGGACATCAAGGTCGAGGCGGCCAGGCGAAGGCTGTCGAGCAGGGACATCGTGCCGCCGTAGAGCGCGTTCGCCTCGATGGGGTCGACGATGTCCTTCGCCCGCAGGCGCCGGGCGAAGCTGCCGAAAATGCCGAGCGCCAGCCCGCCCACCATCGGAATGATCAGCGGCTGCCAGGGGCCGATGGCCACGCCTGCGCTCAGATGGGCGCCGCGCGGGAGATCGAAGAGCACCGAATGCAGCAGCCCGACGGCTTTCTGGAGCAGGGCGACCCCGCCGGCGATCAGGGCCGCGGCAAGCACCCCGAGGGCGACGATGGCGAAATCATTGTCGCGGACATTCCGGCTGGCCAGGGCGCGGAGCAGGAACAGGCGGCTGCGGAACCAGCCGCCGTGACGGCCCTCCGGAGCGGGGTGCAGGGACGGCCGGTCGCCCGTGTCCTTCCGTTTGGGAAGGAGGGGAATGGGGGGCAGGGACATGGCGGGACGCGGCTGTTGGAGCCCCCGGGACGGGCGGACATCCCCGGCATCTGCAGCGTCGTGCGTTCAATATGAAACGCGCGACGCTGTGGCTTCATGTTTGGCGATTGGATTCACGCACCAAATCGATTCCGATTTTACGCGATCCGGTCTAAGCGGCGCCGGTGCCGGACGCAACGACAAACTCACCGGCCCCTGCCCCCGCCTCCGCCCGTTTGAAATCCATGGTCCAGTTCGTTTCCCAGCTTTCGCCGCCGTCGGCGGACATCGCCTGCTCCCAGCGCGGGCTGGCGGTGTGGGTATCCAGCCAGAGGAAACGAGTCTTGACCGGCCGCCCCTTGAAGCAGTCATCCGCGTAAAAAGTTCCGACCTCACCCTCGAACCGTCCCATCACCGGGGTCTCGATCGAAAGCGGATCGGCGGTGGAAAGCCACCAGATGGCCCAGAGCCCGCGCCGTGGATCGTAGGACCTGATTGCAATCGCTCTGTAAGCGCCCTGCGGGAGGTTCAGAAAATTGTCCTCGATGTTTCCGTTCCCGCCAAGCACCGGCCGCATGTCCGCCGTTCCGGTGAAGCTGTCCCACTCCTGACAGCCGGCCAGACGCTCTCGCAGACGGCGATGCGAGACGTGCCAGGATCCAATCTCGAAATCAAAGGCACGCGCCATCTCGTCATGGTCGCTCATCTGCAATCTCCCAGGCCAAACAAGAGTACAATGTTCGCTTTATGTTCCAAGCGGTGTCAAGGCCATAGGAGAAGTGACCCAAAAGCCGCCGTCCGCGACGATGCCTGGGGACGACGCCGGGGGGGCGGTGCCGTGGTGGTGCTGGTCGATGACGACCCGCTGATCCGGGCCGGTGCGGCGTCGCCCTCATCCAGGATGCGATCCACCCGCCCCTTCGGCAGCCGGACGGCCACCCCGGCTTTTGCCCGGGGTGGCCGTCGGAGGCGGGCGGTTGACATCCGCCCTGCCACGCATTGTGCGCTTCAGATCACTGCTTGTTGCCGGGCTTGGCGCCGGACTTGTTGGCGTCCGCCCTGCCGCCGACCGGCTCCACCTTGACGTCGGTGCGGCGGGCGACGGCCTCCACGGTCTTTTCCTGTTCGGACGCCGTCTTGGACAGCACGACCTCCTCGACGACGCGGGCCTTCTTGGTGATCTCCGGCGTTTCGGAGGCCGCCGTCAGCTCGATGGTCTTCTCACCGAAGGCGGCCTTCTCCTCGTCGGGGCTCAGGGGCCGGTCGACCTTGCGGTGTTCCACATCCACCGTCTCGTCGCGCAGCGTCACGGTTTCCCGGACCGGCGTCTCGGTGACCTCCGACGTGGCCTTCACCCCGCCCTTGGCGACCCGGCGCTTGCCGATCTCGACCTCCTCCTTCACCGACTGGAGGGTCTCCTGCTCGACGCTGCCGCCGTTGCCCGCCTTCTGGGCCGGCTTACCCGCCGCCGAGGGGGCGGGCAGGTCGACGGATCCATTCTCGTCGAGGATGGCTTCCGCCGCGTCGGCATCCTGGTCGGCAATGTCGGCCGCGACCAGGGTGTGGCCCTGGCGGATGGCCGCACCGTACTGCTCGGCCAGTTCCTTCTCGAAGCCGTGCCCCAGCAGGCCCCGGGCGGCCTTGTCGGCGCTGTCGGGGCCGCCGAAGGTTTCGATATCGGCTTCCTGGCAGCCCGCCGCGATCAGAGCCTGGAAGGCCTTTTTGGCGGAACCGCTTTCCTTGTAAAGTCCAACGACGATCGTGCTCATGATATTCTCCAGTAGGATTTAAAGTATTTCAGGGGCTTGAGATAAGGCAGGCCGCTCAGGCCGCAGGGGCGTCCGGCGGCGGATCCTGGTCGACGACGACCTCCTGCCGGCGCAGCGTGACACGTTCGGTCATCTTGCGGCTCGCGGTGCGGCGGGTGATCCGGACCTCTTCCACCAGCTTCAGGCGGACCTCCACGACCGCCACCTCCTCGATCACCGAGATGACGGTCGTGTCGCCGTCCTGACGGTCGGGGATCGGGGCATCGACGAAGCGTCCGACGGGGAACCGCTCGACCTCCAGCGTCTCCACCGACAGGTCGGCTTCGACAGGCTGCTCATGCTCGTGGCTGATGGTGCGGGCATGAACGGTCCCGGTCACCTGGGCCCGTTTGTTGACGCTCACCCGCTCTTCGACGGCGAGAAGCGTCTGCGGCCCGTTTTCGTCCGAGTTGGTCAACGGAGGTCCTCCTGCGGTTCTGCTCCTGCGGTTCCGGTGGGCCGGGGAGCTGGAAAGAGCCGGCCGGATGCCGGCGGCGGCGTCAGGCCTCGGGCCGGGGCGTCATCTGCTTGGCGCCTTCCGTCATGCGGGACGCGGCCTGGGCGATGCGGACATTGACTTCGAAGAAGGCCAGCCAGCCGCCGAGCAGATAGCGGCTGCCCGCCATCATGATGTCCTGCGGGCCGTGGGCCCGGAGCATGCTGCTCATCATCTCGTTCTGGCGCTCGACCGCCTGGTTCATGAAGGTGACGGCCTCCGCGAGGCCTCCCCCATAAATCGCTGCCGGAGCATTGCCGGATTCCGTCGCCCGTCCGGCATCCGGAAAGCCACCCATGCTGCCGCTGCCGGACAGCTTCGGCGGCCAGGGTCTCGGCTGCTGGCCGAGGAGGCCGCGGGAGGCCTGTGCTGCCGCTGCGCCGGCTTTCGGCGCTTGCTCTTCACTGGCACTGCGGATGCTGGGGCGGATGTTGGGCCTCTTGGATGCCTCGGCGCTTGCCGCGGCTTCGTCGCTGGCGCTGTGAATGGTGGGGCGGGTGGTGGGAGTCGGGTGCGTGCCGTCGTCCATGTCGTCTCCATGACTGTTCGGGATGGTGGTCGGGTGCGGGCAGGGAGCGCCGGGCTCGACCTGAATGACTTAGGCAAATATTATGCTGCGCTGCAAAAAATCAATTGGCGCAGAAATATAATTATGAGAACTCCACTATAAATCGTAAGCTAAAAGGAGATAATGTTTGAAGAAATGTGGCCGGTATTATGACATTCGTGATTTCGAGAAAATTGCTTTCTCTGGATAATTAATATGTTTTGTTTGTCAGATCAGGCGTCCGTCGATGTGTCGGCGCCACTTTTGCGTATAATGAGCCTGTGGTCCGCACCTGTATCTTTTCAAAAGAAACGACCAAACGCAGGGAGCGTTGCATGCCCGGTAATCCCCGCGACCAGAAGGACGCAGAGAAGATGGTCAAGGCGGAGGAGGCGCGTGGCGGTCCCTTCGTGGTGGCCGCGGAATCGACCCTGATGCCGATGCTGATCGCCGATCCGACCCTGCCGGATGTGCCGGTCGTCTTCGTCAACGCCGCGTTCATCAAACTGAGCGGCTATGCGCGTGAGGAGGTTCTGGGCAGGAGCTATCACCTCCTGTCCGGCGCCGACACCGACCCGGAGGTGGCGCGTGCCATCGACCTGGCCGTGCGCGCCGGGGAGGCCATCGTGCGCGGGGTGCAGCTTTACCGGAAGGACGGAAAGCTGCTGTGGGTGCTCCAGCATGTCGCCCCCGTCTTCGAGGAGGGGCGCATCCGTTACCACTTCGCCTCATTTGTCGACATCACCGAGCGCAAGGCGGCGGAAGACCAATTGCGGCAGCTCAACGAGGAGCTCGACCGCCGCATCTCGTCACGCACCGAGCGGCTGGACGATCTCAACCGCCAGCTCGCCAGTGAAGTCGAGCGCCGCATCGAAGTGGAACGGGTGCTGCGCAAAACGCTTTACGACAAGGATTTGCTGCTGCGCGACAAGGACGACCTGATGCGGGAGGTGAACCACCGCGTCAAGAACACCTTGCAGATGGCCTCGTCCTTTCTGCGCATCCAGCTGAGCGTTGCCCGGAGCCAGGGGCCGGCCGTGCAGGAGGCGCTGCACAGCGCCGTGGAGCGGCTGGACCGCATGGCCGAGATCCACGAGAAGCTCTACCGGGCGCAGGGGCTGCAGGAGATCGAGTTCGGCGGGTATCTGGGGATGCTGTGCCGTGACCTGCTGGCGTCCTTCGGGGCCGCACCCAGCCCGAACATCGTGCTGGACGTCGATGCCGACGAGGCCTTTTTGAAGCCGGATCAGGCCATCCCGCTGGCCCTCATCGCCAACGAAGCGATGATCAACGCGCTGAAATACGCCTTCCCCGATGGACGCCCCGGCCGCATCGCCGTCTCGTTCCGCCACACCTCGCGCAGCCTTCTGTGCATGACCATCGGTGACGACGGCGTCGGCATGCCCGACGAACGGCGGACCGGCTCGCTCGGCCTCACCCTGATGGAGTTGCTGGCCAAGCAGATCGAAGGCGGCGTGACCGTCAGGTCCGGCAAGGGCACCACCGTCACGGTGTCGATCCCGGCGTGACCGCCCGAGATCCCGGCGTGACCGCCCGATGGCGACGGGTCCAAGCGGCCGGAGCGAAGCGGTCATGACGCTGCATATCCCGACATCCGAGGTTCTGCGTGGCTTGCTGGACGAGGCTCCGGCGGACTGCATCACGCTCGGCTGGCTGCTGGAAAAACTCCACAAGCGCTCCTTCGGCATCGTTCTGCTGCTGCTGGCGCTGATCGGGCTGGCTCCGGGAACGTCGCCGGTCGTCGGGCTGCTGCTGACCGTTCCCGCTTTCCAGATGATCCTGGCGCGCGAGAGTCCGGTTTTTCCCCGGATCATCACGTCCCGGCGCTTTTCGACACGGCGCCTGGTCCGGCTGGTCGATCGTGCCGTGCCGGTGCTGAGGCGCATGGAGACGGTCATACACCCGCGCTGGAAGACGCCGTTCGAAGCGACGACGCGTGTGGTCGGGCTGGTCGTTCTCGCGCTGACAAGCGTCTTCTTCGTCCCGATCCCCCTGAGCAACGTCGTGCCGGCCGTGACGATCATGCTGATCGCCCTGGCTTATCTGGAGGAGGACGGGGTGTTGCTGGCGCTGTCCCTGGCGGTTGCCGCCGCCGTTCTCTTCGTCGCGACCTTCACCATCTGGCAATCGGTCCAGGCGGTCCGGTTCATGGCGTCTTGAGCCGGGCATCGCAACGGCGTCGCCGCGACCTGCCCCGATGGAGCGGGGGAAGGATCGCGCTCCACATTGAGGCAATAAAAGCGTATAAGAATTAAGAAAAGAAAAGCGTACAGGATTTTGCGCCAAATGAGATTTGATATAAATATTTGAGGTTGATCATTGTGTCGTAAATTATCGCCACCATATTCATTATGAAACTCGTAACAGGAGGTTGCGATGACGCTCAGGAATACGACGCTATCAGAGTGGACCGCTTCAGAGCGTGCAGCCTGGGCGTTGTCCGCGCCGAAATGGAAAAGCATGGCCTATCTGACACTTGGCATGTCAGTCGGCTTTCTTGCAGGGTTGGCGTTCTCGGGCTTCAGCGGATAGCGTGTCTGCTGCAAGATGAACGTCCTGCAAAGACGACGGCTGCGACGACGGCTGCGCTCGACCACCCGAATAGCATCTGCTGGACGCCATCCGCCGCAAGCCCGTCAATTCGAACGGGCACCTCGCTTGCCATCAAAGCTTGCCATCAAAATGCGATTACCAGGTCATTCGTCCGACCGGCGACCTGACCCGGAGAGCACCTTCGGAAACCGCCGGACATGCACGGGAGCATCTTTCGATGAGCACCGCATTCACCCGCACAACCACCAGGACCGTGACGTTCACCCGTCCCTTCGAATTGAGCGGCATGGACGGAGTGCAGCCGGCGGGGAGCTACGTCGTGGAAACCGACGAGGAGCTGATCGACTCGCTCTCTTTCCCCGTGTACCGCCGTACTGCGACCTGGATCCATCTGCCGCATGTCGATGGACGCTCCAATGGAGGGTCGGGCATGGCGCAGACGGCGCTCATCGACCCGGATGAACTGGACAGGATCCTGGCATCGGCGGAAACGCCGGAAACGGAACCCCCATACGGTTCGCAGGGGCATGGTTCGCAGGGCACGTGAAACCGGGTCGGGACCGGTCGGGTGCCTTCACCCTCATGCCGGGATGACTGTCGCGGCGAGGAACACGCAAGAGCGGTGCAGTCAGTCCAGTTCCTACTGTGGACCGCACCGGAGAGGAGAAGCCGTCATGCTAGCCACCCACCCAAGCAAGCGCCTGTCGTCGGTCCATTTTCTGCGCGGGAAAATGTTCATTCAGACCGCTTCGGCGCTCCCGGCTGCCGTGAGCATTGCCGATGAACGGCAACGCCAGCTGGAGCGTGGCGCCCGGCTTCGTGGCTGGGACGACGACGGTGGTGCGCAGCCGGAAGAGCACGCCAAGGAGTGAAGCGCGCTTCACTCGACGTTCAAGTCCGATCGTCCAACTGTGAATCGGCATGGAATACGGGCTCCGTCGCGATGACCGCGGACAACCTTGCGGACGAGCTTGCGGCTGTGACCGGTGCGGCGGACGATCTCCTGGATGGCGACGCCCTCCTTGGCCAAGGCGAGAATGACGCCGTTGGTCTCCTCCCGGCGCAGATCGAGCCATGATGCCGATGCCGCGGATGAAGCCGGAACGGACAACAATCCAGCGCCATCAAATCTGCGACAGAGCCCCTTTCCCGCGCCGATCCAGGGTCCCGATCTCAAGCCGATCGACCCCTGCCGTCATCTGATTGTTGAAATGGTCTGTTAGACTTTCGCATGGAGCTGAAATACGGAAGCAGTGAGCGGTCTATACCAAGTACCAACTGTCTGCTCGTTGGAGCCGGTCCGATATTTGGAACTCATCCGCAACGGCCGGCGCGAGGCGTCGGTCTGGGTGAGCCGGATAAGCGTCGTGAAGGTTCGCGGCGCGCCCAGCGCCAATGGGAGCCAACCATGTCGGACATCATCATCACCGAAAAGCAACTCTCCAAGTCCGCCTTCTCGGCGGTCATCAACCTGCCGATCGAGCAGGTTGACATCGCCGACTGGCTGTTCAATCTGCCGGAAGCCGAGTACCAGCGCTGCTGCCCGCCCGACCACATCTCGGCCGGCTCGACCACGACCGACGACGGCAAGCGCATGTCGATCAATGTGGAGATGATCGGTCAGACCTTGATGGTCCAGCACTACGTTGCCGAGGTCGCCACCCCGAGCCTGTGCAAGATGGTCTCGACCTCGGACGCCTTCACCCCGAACGGCCGCACGCGTGTCCAGGTCATCTGGACCCTCAGCGTCGAGAAGATCGACGATAAGAGCTGCAAGTACACCAACAGCGTGGTCGCCCACCCGACCCAGGAATTCCTCGATTTCATCGACAAGCACGGCACGCCGTTCGATGACGCCGCGGCCGCCCGTCAACGCGACGGCGGCGACCACAACAGCCGCGAAACCCCGCTGTTCGCCGCCAGCATCGAGCGCCGGGCCCTGGCCCGCAGCGTCGCCAAGGCCGCTTGAGCCTTCCATCAACCCGATCGAGCGCAGGACGGCTCCCCCGGCAATCCGTCCCGCAGTCCATCGACGTTCAGCCCGGCCCTTGCGGTCGGGACTGAACCGCCGTCCCGGCTACGCGTGGCTTCACAGTCTTGTCCTCGGAAGGGTGAAGCAAGCCCTGCTCTCGGGCCCGGTCGAGGAGGGCTTTGACGCTCGATGGCGCCCAGGTCCGGGCGCCGGTTTTGGTCGGGATGCCCTGACGCTCCAGCTGGCGGCCGATGCGGGCGAGCGTCGGCTTCTCCCCATCGGTCGCGTTGTGGATGGTGGCGACCAATTCCACCAAGCGCCTGTCCTGCACCACCGCCTTCTTGGAGTGGCGCGGCGCCGCCTTCAGCAGGCTGGGATCGGCCAAGCCGTCGCCGACCAGGCGACGGACGGCCCGGATCAGCGCGTCGCGCGTCCAGGGCGCCGGGTTGTCGCCCGGGCGCTTCTTCACCGCCGTGTTGAGCACGTCGACGACGCGGTCCCACGGGTGCGCCGGCCGCAGCCGTTCGACGACCGGCAGAAACTCCCCGGCGCCCGCAGCGACCCGCTCGCTGAGGCGGTCGTCCCGGGCGTGGGCCACCCGGCGCCGGGCGAGCGGGTCCTTGGCGATCAGTCCCGGATTGCCCGGCTGCTTGCCGATCGCCTTGGCGGCCCTCACGCCGGCCTTCGTCCGCTCGCGGATCAACGAGCGCTCGAACTCGGCTACGGCGCCGAGGATCTGCAGGGTGAATTTCCCCTGCGGGCTGCCGGTGTCGATCGGATCGCCGAGCGACTTGAAGGCCGCTCCCTTGCGTTCCAGGCCATCGATCACATCGAGCAGATGGGCGAGCGAGCGTGCCAGGCGGTCGATGCGCACCACCACCAGCGTGTCGCCCTTGCGGACCCGGTTCAGCACCGCCTTGAGCTGCGGCCGCTCGCGGTCGGCGCCTGAGGCGTTCTCCCGAAAGACCTCGGTGCAGCCGAATGCCTTCAGGTCGAGGAACTGCGCCTCGGTCGACTGGTCCTCGGTGGAGACACGTGCGTAGCCGATGAGGGCCATGGGTGCCTGTTTCCTGTGTCCGATGGCTTCCCAACCAACAGGGCAAGGCAACCCCATCCGGCCGGCTGCGCTAGAATACCCTGTTTTCAGGTCTACCGCATGACTATAACCGTCCGGTTGATACCCAGCGGAAAAAATTCGGCCGCCACGCCTGCCCCCAATCCTCTCCGCAGACAGCGAGACAAGACGCCAAACCAGACGATCGGCCGGTAAGCGCCGGCCGAGATGGTCGGACGCGCAACCCCATGCTGGGTAAGGTTCGCCCGCTTCCCGATGTCGGTGCAGTTAGAAAAGATCGCTGCAATCGGCTATCCTGGCGCGGCTGTCCCGGAGCCGCGATGATCCTCCTCTCCCTTCTCCCCGCCCTGCTCGCCGCCGAACGCGCGCTCGGCCGCCTCGACCAGGCGCTCGCCGACCCGGCGCGGCGCCGACGCCTCGCCGCCGATGCCGCCCGCCGCTCGGCCGCCGCCGTGATCCGGCTCGACGGCCACCGCCTCGACGCCCACGACTTCCAGCGCGCCCTGGCCGCCCCGGAGCACGCCCAGGGCGAGGCCGCCCGCGCCGCCCTGCTGGTGCCGCTGTTCGCCCAGCTGCCGGCCGGCCTGACCGTCGCCCTGCCGCCGGAGCGCGCCCCCGTCCGGCCTGCGTCGGTCCCGGCCAGGGAGGCGGACCCGGGGGACGTCGTGGCCGCGGTGCGCGCCTCGATCGCCGCGCTGGAGGCGGTCGATCTCGGGGGCGGCGAGGACCCGGAGGACGTGGAAGGCGATGCGGCCGGCGCCGTCCCGCCGCTGCTGGCGCCCTGGACCCGGCCCTGGCTGGACGAGTTGCACCAGCGCTGGAGTGTTGCCCAGGGCGGCCGTCCGGTCGGCCTCGGCGAGGCCCGCGCCGCCGATGCCGGTCCGGCGCTGCAGGCGGTGGCCGAGGCCCTGGATGCCGCCCCCGGCCTGCTCGGGGCTGCGGCGGCGATCCGCGCCCTGGCGCTGCGGCCCGACCCGGGAGCGCCGGAGCGCCGCGGTCCGGACGATGATGTCGAAAGCGTCGCCCTGCGCGCCGCGGTCGCGGCGGGGCGGCCGCCGACCTCCTGGTGGAGCGTGGTGGTGTGGCTCGCCGCCCCCGATCTGGTCCGTGCCGCCTGCCGCCTGCATCATGCTTGGCCGCCGCTGACGGCAGCGCTCGCCCGCGACGTCACCGGCTACCGGCTCGCCCTGGGTGGGACCGAGGGCGCCTGGACCCGCTGGATCCTCGACAGCATTCCCGAGCTGGTGGCGCATGAGTTGGAACGGCTGCGCCACCTCGATCTGCTGCAGGAGCATTGGGAGGCGCGGCTGGCCGCCACGCCGCGGCGCAGCAGCTCGCGGCTGCCCGACGTGCTGGACTGGCTGCACGACCGTCCGGCCTTCACCATCAGCCGGGTGGCGGGCGAGCTGAAGGGGCGTTGCGGCCTGTCGCTGCGCGGGGTGCATCTGCTGGTGGAGCAGCTCGCCAAGGCCGGCGTGGTGCGCGACATCGCCGACCGCGGCGGCGAGCGGGTCTGGGCCTGCGACCTCAGCTTCCTGCCGCCCGGCCGCTGAACGGCCGGGCCTTATCCAGCAGGCCATGGCGCAGTTGGACCGGCGGACCGTGATGCGGCGTCCTGAGGAAGGCCTTAGAGCACCTAACAAAAGGGCGTTTGGGCTGTTGAGAGGTGTATGGCTTCACCTCTCGTATCCGACGCCCTTTGGGCG
>NZ_VTTM01000009.1 GCF_008364795.1 Azospirillum oryzae
TCGGCCTCATCACGCTGACGGCGCATCGCATCGCCATCGCAAGGCGCATGGTCAACCAGTATCCGTGGCTCTATGAGCGCGCCGGACCCTTCGGCTGGCGCGACCGGACTGGCATCGGTGCCGGAGAATAAGACAACAGAAATAGACCGTACGGCTGATTGGTGCCCGCGAAACTGTCGCACCGTGCGCCACTTGGGGTATGGTATTCTGGAAACCGCCGGAGGGGACCCGGCGGCAAGGCCCGCAAGGGCCGGGGGTATGTTGCAACAGGGACCACTTCATAGAACAGGGAGCAAGCACACCCATGAAATTCAAGCTGTCCCTTCTCGCCGCGATCGCGGCGACCGCGCTCTCCGCCACGGCCGCCAAGGCCGACATCGCGGTGGCCACCGCCGGCCCGATCACCGGCCAATACGCCACCTTCGGCGAGCAGATGAAGAAGGGCATGGAGCAGGCCGTCGCGGACATCAATGCCGCCGGCGGTGTCCTGGGCCAGAAGCTGAAGCTGGAGGTCGGTGACGACGCCTGCGATCCGAAGCAGGCCGTCGCCGTCGCCAACCAGCTGGCCAAGGCCGGTGTGAAGTTCGTGGCCGGCCACTTCTGCTCGGGCTCGTCGATCCCGGCCAGCCAGGTCTATGCCGAGGAAGGCATGCTGCAGATCTCCCCGGCTTCGACCAACCCGAAGCTGACCGAGCAGGGCCTGAAGAACGTCTTCCGCGTCTGCGGCCGTGACGACCAGCAGGGCCTGATCGCCGGCAAGTATCTGCTGGACAAGTTCAAGGGCAAGAACGTCGCCATCCTGCACGACAAGTCGGCCTACGGTAAGGGTCTGGCCGACGAGACGCAGAAGGCGCTGAACGCCGGCGGCCAGAAGGAAGCCATCTACGAAGCCTATACGGCCGGTGAGAAGGACTATTCCGCTCTGGTGTCGAAGCTGAAGCAGGCGAATGTCGACGCCGTCTACATCGGTGGTTACCACACCGAGGCCGGCCTGATCGCCCGCCAGATGAAGGACCAGGGCCTGAAGGCCACCATCGTGTCGGGTGACGCGCTGGTGACCAACGAATACTGGGCCATCACCGGCGACGCCGGCGAGGACACCATGATGACCTTCGGTCCGGATCCGCGCGAGAAGCCGACCGCCAAGGCCGTCGTGGAGACGTTCCGCAAGGCCGGTTACGAGCCGGAAGGCTACACCCTGTACACCTATGCCGCTCTCCAGATCTGGGCGGACGCGGTGAAGCAGGCGAAGTCGACCGATGCGGCCAAGGTCGCCGAAGTCATGCGCAAGGGCAACTACGACACCGTCATCGGCAAGATCGGCTTCGATGCCAAGGGCGACGTCACCAGCCCGGCCTATGTCTGGTACAAGTGGCACAACGGCCAGTACGCCGAAGTGAAGTAAGCGAAACGCATCAGCGTTCCGTGGAAAGGGGTCGGCACTTCGTGCCGGCCCTTTTTCTTTGGAAATCGACGGGAGGTTTTGCTGCCCGACCGACAATGCCGCGGCGGCACCGCGGCCTTGCCCGGAAACGGGTCAGGGAAACGGGTCAGGGAATAGGTCGGGGAACATGCGCGACGTGGTGCTGGGCCACGGCCGGTTGCGCCGCGGCAATAGCCGGGGAGGAGAGCCCGGTCGCCACACGCCCGCCCGACTGCTCGCTGAGCAGCCGCTCGGAGGTGCGCATCACCTCCCGCCAAAAGGCGGCGGCACGGGTGTGATTGGCGGCCGTGAGTTCGACAAGACGAACGCGGCTCATTCGAATCGCGGTCTCGCCCAGTTCATCAACCAGGCGGGTCGCGAAGACAAGCACGTCGAGATCGGTGTTCATGACGCATATGAACCCACAGCCGCAGA
Organism: Azospirillum oryzae; assembly: GCF_008364795.1. Lineage (GTDB taxonomy): Bacteria > Pseudomonadota > Alphaproteobacteria > Azospirillales > Azospirillaceae > Azospirillum > Azospirillum oryzae. The sequence continues at coordinate 1,859 of NZ_VTTM01000009.1, forward strand.
CTTTGTTCCACCTTGAAACCGCACTGCGGCAAAGGGTCATCGGGGGTGCCACCGTCGTGCGGCACTGCGACAGCGCATATGCAGCATCGGCAAAGGGTCACCGAACGGACACTCGCCACGGCAGGGGGGTTTTGTGCTTCAATGGCGCCCTTCGCGGCGACCGTGACGGCCGCCGGTATGGGACGGGTTTTGGAGAACGAAGATGCGCAGGAAGCGCGAGGTGGTTGAGGGACAGATTTATCGCAAGCTGTCCCCCAGCGGTGGCTATTGGGAAGTGATCGCCATCCGCAAGGACGGCATGGGCACCCAGCATGCCCAGATGAAACGCACCGACGACCCGAAGACGCTGAAGACCCTGTCGGTGGCGACCCTGCTCGATCCCCACGAGTTCGAGATCGTAACCGAGTGATCGCCGTACCAAGTGATCGCCGTCAGGCCGGACCCGTGACATCCGGCCGGCGGTAAAGGTCGGCGGCCGGCATTCCGTCATGCCGTCCGGCCAGCCGCTCCAGCCGCCCCTTGCCGATCAGGTGGTTGAGGTGCGCCACCGCCTCGCCCACGGCGAAGAGCATCTGCTGCGGGTCGAGCGGACGCGGGAACAGCGCCCGCGTCACCGCGGCCGCGGTCTGCGGTTCCGCACATAGCGTTTCGATCTCGGCCAGACGCTCCGCATGGTGCCGGGCCAGATCCCCGGCGCGCCGGTGCAGGCCGTGGAAAGGGCGCCCATGCGAGGGCAGGACCAGTGTGTCCGCCGGCAGGGCGCTCCACCCTTCCAGGCTGGCGAGATAGTCGGCGAGCGGATCGGCGTCCGGCTCCGATGGCCAGACGCTGATGTTCGGACTGATCCGCGGCAGGATCTGGTCGCCGGAAATCAACAGGTCCGGACCGGCCGCGTCGGCCGGACGGTGCAGGCTGACCGGCTCCGCCGTGTGGCCGCTGCCGCCGATCACCGTCCAATCGCGGTCGCCCACCCGCAGCCGGTCGCCGGCCCGCAGGCGGGTCAGCGTCGCCGGCACCGCCGGCACCCCGCGGCTGTAGGCCCCCTTGCGGGCGAGCAGGGATGCCAGCACCTCCTCATCGAGCCCGCAGCGGCGGTAGAAACGCTCGACCACTGCGTCGGCGGCGGCATCGTTGCCTGCGGACAGGGTGCGGGCGAACAGCCACTCGGTCAACGAGGTGGCGAAGCCGGCGCCGGTCCGCTCCACCAGCCAGGCGGCGGCGCCGATGTGGTCGGGATGGAAATGCGTCGCCACCACCCGCTCGACCGGACGCCCGCCCAGCGCATCGCGCAGCAGGCCCTTCCACACCGCGCGGCTGCGCGGATCGCCCAGACCGCAGTCGACCAGCGTCCAGCCGGCCGCCCCGCCGTCGAGCGCCCAGACATTGATGTGGTCGAGCTGGAAGGGCAGGGACAGCCGGATCCACAGCACGCCCGACACCACCTCCTGCCATCCGCCGGGATCGGGGGTGGCGCAGAGGGGGTAATCGACCGATCCGTCCGGGGTAGATGTCATTGCGCTGCCTGTCCAAGCCATTGTTATCAAAAGAGAAAATGCCCCTATTTCCGCTGAGGCAAATCTGCAACAGCAAAGATGGGCTTGCTGGGCCGGGATTGGAAGGCGGGCCGACCGATTCCATTGTCGGAGCCGGAGCCCGTTCTGTCACGCACTTCGCCGCAGGCCGGGACGTCCCGATCCGCCAACGCCGTCAACGATGGGAACAAGAACATGACGATGCGTGGGATTTTGCTGGGCACGGCACTGACCGTCGCCATTCCTTCACTGGCCGTCCCGACCGCTGCCTTTGCCGGTACGGAAGGCTTTTATGTCGGCGCGGGGGCCGGCGTGAACTGGACCGAGGATGCCGACCTTGGCAGCTATCCGGCTCCTGGCCTGGGCCTGAAGGAGGAATTCAAGATCGGCGGCATCGGCGACCTGTCGGTCGGCTACGCCACCGCGATGGGCCTGCGCGCCGAGCTGGAGGCCGCCTGGCGGTGGCGCAACAGCATCGACAGCACCAGCAGCGCCACCCCCGGCCTGAACGGTCTGGGCGGCAGGATGAGTTCGGTCGCCTTCATGGGCAACCTGCTGTACGACATCGACATCGGTCTGCCGATCACCCCCTATATCGGCGCCGGTGCCGGTATCGCCGGCGTGAAGCAGTCGCTGAACGGCGCCAGCGACCGCGATTGGGTCTTCGCCTATCAGGGCATCGTCGGCGCGTCCTATGCGATCAACGACAATGTGGCGCTGACGCTGGACTACCGTTACTTCGCCACCGTCGATCCGGAGTTCGAGCTGGGTCCGGTGACCTCCAAGGGCGAGTACCACAACCACACCATCCTGGCCGGCCTGCGTTACACCTTCGGCGGTCCGTCGCGGGCGACGCCGGTCGCCGCCCCGGCCCCGGCCGCGCCGCCGATGGCGGCCCAGCCGCAGAGCGAGTATCAGGTGTTCTTCGATTGGGACAAGTCGGCGATCACGCCGAATTCCGACAAGATCATCGCCGATGCGGCAGAGGGAGCCAGCCGTGCCCGCGCCGTCCGCATCCAGGTGATCGGCCACACCGACACCTCGGGTTCGCCGTCCTACAACCAGAAGCTCTCGATGCGCCGGGCCGAGGCGGTGCGTCAGTCGCTGATCAGGCACGGCACGCCGGCCAACATCATCACGATCGAAGGTGTCGGCGAAAACCAGCTGATGGTCCCCACCGGTCCGAACGTGCGCGAGCCGTCGAACCGCCGGGCCCAGATCATGATCAAGATCTCCTGACCGGTGACTGGGGGAGGGGCTGGCGCCTCTCCCCCGGCGAGCGGCCGTGATCCTTGCGGGATTGCTGCCGCCGGACGTGCGAAGGAGGTAGCGCGGACCGTTGCGTCAGCGTATGACGGTGCGGTACTCCAGGCATCTTCGGTCCGAGACGTTACATGCAGGTTCTGATCGCCGACGATCATTCCATCGTCCGCAGCGGCTTGACCCATCTGGTGGGTGAACTGGACGAGCAGGCCACCGTGGTGGCCGCCACCAGCTTCAGCCAGTTGAACGCCATCCTCGACACGTCGATGCAGGACGGGGGGAGCGCGTTCGACCTGATCGTCATGGATTTGCGCATGCCGGGCTTGGGCGGGCTCGACGATGTCGAGGCGCTGGTCAAGCGGGTGGCGCCGGTGCCGGTCGCCATCTTCTCGATGATCGAGTCGCCGGACGAGATGCGCGCCGTGCTGTCGCGGGGCGTCCGAGCCTTCATTCCGAAATCGACCGACGACGTGCTGGTGGTGAACATCCTGCGGCTGGTGATGGCCGGCGGATCCTATGTGCCGCCGGTGCTGGGCATGCCGGGGGCGGCGGTTCCGGCTGCCGCGGCGACCGCGCGCGGCGCGGCACCCAGCATCTTCGACGGGCTGACCCGCCGGCAGTTGGAGGTGCTGGACCTGCTGGCCCAGGGACTGTCCAACCAGGAGATCGGCGAACGGCTGGGGCTGAACCTGTCCACCGTGAAGACCCACGTCACCGGCGTCCTGAAGGCGCTGGGCGTCGGCAGCCGCACCCAGGCGGTGCTGCTGGTCAAGGAATCGGGGCGCGACCGGCTGGTCTGACCCGCGCTACAGGATGGCGTTCAGCAGCGATCCGCGGCCGCCATAGCTGGAGCCGGAGCCGCCGAGCAGCATCGAAGCGGGGTTGGGCGAGGCGCTGCCGGCGCCGAGGATCGAGGCCAGGCCCTGCAGCTTGGTGTTGCCGCCGAAGGGGTTCTCGCCCTTGGCCGGCTGCTTGGCGATGGTGTCGTAATCTTTGCTGTAATTGCCCATGCGCAGCTGGACGCCATAGCTCTTTGCGTCCTTGACCGGCACGTCCTTGTCGCGGGCGATGCGCAGCGTGTAGTCGCCCTTGTCGAGGGTTAGCTGTCCCGATTTCAGCTTCTGGAAGGCGTCATAGCCGGCACCTGCATCCTTGTTGCTGTCGGCGATGACCTTGCCGCCGCGGTCCATCAACTGCAGCCGGACCCCGGCATCGCCCACCGTGCCGAGCGTCGCGGCGCCGGAGGTGGTCACGTTGAACTTGTAGAAATCGGCGGGATCATTTGAGGTCAGCGAGCTGAAGACGTTCAGGCGGCTGCTGTCTTTGACCAGCGTTCCGATGTTCGTCGCGAAGGGAGCGGCGTTCATCGCCGACTTGTTGACGGTCTGCTCGTATTCCTGGACCTTGCCGGTCGCGCCGCCATTGCCCGCCGCCTGCTGCTGCACGCGCTTGACAGCGGCGTCGATCGACTGCTGCAGGCTCTGGGCCATGCCGCCGATATCGGCGTAACTGGACAGGCTGACCATGGTGCGCTCCCTCTTCCCGCATTCCCGGAAAGGAATGATGGACGAAGGGGTTGCAGGATGCGGGCCAGAGCCAAGTGCTTGATAAAGAATGAAGTTGGGCTGCGACCGCCATGACGGGCGGCAATTCCGGTCCCGTGGGGCGGCAGGATTTTCCCATCGGGGCGGCAGGGTCGGCCGCCCCGGCTCCCCTCTACACGATGGACAGCATCGCCGCTGCCGGCGCGTCGATGGCATCGGCCAGCGCGCGCAGGCCGCGGGCGGCCTCGTCGCGGCTGCGCGGCATGCACAGGCCGACGCGAACCGCATGGGGGGCACTGGCGCGGCCGACGGCGAAGGAATCGGCGCCGGTGACGATCACCCCGCGGCGGCGGGCCTCGCCGATGAAGTCCTCGCGCCGCCAGGGTTCGGGCAGGACCAGCCACAGATGCTGGGCCGCCGGATGGCCGTAGACCGTCTCGGCCGGCAGGATGGAGCGGGCGAGCCGCTGGCGGGCCAGGTCCTCCTCCCGCTGGGTCGCGACGATGCGGTCGGCGGTGCCGTCCTGGATCCAGCGCGCCGCGACCTCCGCCGGCAGGGCGGGGGCGGAATATTGCAGGGCGCGGATGGCGGTCTCGACGCGGGAGCGCAGTTCCGGCGGCGCGACGACGAAGCCCAGCCGCAGCCCGGCGGCGAGGCTTTTCGACACGCTGGACACATAGAGGGTGATGTCGGGCGCCATGGTCTGCATCGGCACGGCATCCGGCACCATGAAGCCGAACACGTCGTCCTCGATCACGATCACGCCATAGCGGCGGGCGATCTCCACGATCTCGCGGCGGCGGGCGGCGGGCATGACGACCGCCGTCGGATTCTGCAGGGTCGGCACCAGATAGACCGCCTTCGGCCCCAGCCGGCGGCAGGCGCTGTCGAAGGCGTCGGGCACCAGCCCGTGTTCGTCGATGGCCACACCTTCCAGGTGATAGCCCTGGGTGGCGGCCAGCGCCTTGGTGCCGATGTTGGTCAGCCGTTCCGCCAGGATGACGTCGCCGGGGCGGGCGACGGCGGCCAGCGCCACGGCCAGCGCGTTCTGCGCACCGGTGGTCAGCAGCACCGAGTCGGCGGTCGCCTTCACCCGGTGCTGGCGTTCCAGCCAGGACGCGGCGGCGGCGCGGTGGTCGGGCAGTCCGGCATGGGGGCCATAGCCGATCAGCGACGCGGCATGGCCGGAGGCGGCGATGGCCATCAGCGTCTGACCGAATGTCTGCACCGCGACCGCATGTTCGGGATGGACCGTCGTCATGTTGACGATGGCCGGGCCGGCCGAAGTCTCGCCGGCCGGCGGCCAGCCGAGCGGCAGGGGGGTGGCCGGCGCCCGCTGGCCCTGGACGAAGGTGCCGCGCCCGACCTCGCCGCCGATCAATCCGCGCTTTTCCGCCTCGGTATAGGCGCGCGTCACCGTGCCGACCGTCACGCCCAGGCGGAAGGCGAGGTCGCGGTGGGTCGGCAGCCGGGAGCCGACCGGCAGCACGCCGTCGGAGATGTCGTCGGCCAGCGCATCGGCGATGACGCGATAGAGCGGGCCGGGACGGCCCTCCAGGTTAGGGGTCCAATTTGTCATGGGGACAAATGTGGCATTGTCCCGACCGACTGGCAAGGTCCGCGCGATTGTCCCCGTCGGCAAGGCAGGAAGCAACCGAACAATCCGGAAACGCCTTGCGTAAGTCCGTTACGCTCCATCTTGTATCACGTTTGAGGAACCGATAGCTTCGGTATGGGGCGTGGCAGACAATCCGCCACCCATCGCAGTGCGGCACGGGGGACAATGCACACCATCGCGGTGGTCGACGACGATCCCATCACCCGCGAGACCCTGAAGGCCTACCTGGAAGGGGAGGGCTATCGGGTGATGCTGGCGCGGGACGGCGACCAGCTGTCGGCGCTGCTGGCGCGCGGAAGGGTCGACCTGCTGCTGCTGGACATCCGTCTGCCCGGCAAGGACGGTCTGGCGGTGACGCGGGAACTGCGGGCGACCTCCAACATCGGCATCATCCTGATCACCGGACGCTCCGACCGGCTGGACCGGTTGATCGGACTGGAACTGGGCGCCGACGACTACATCACCAAGCCGTTCGAGCCGCGCGAGATCCTCGCCCGCACCCGCAGTCTGCTGCGCCGCATCGTCCGGCCGACGCGACCGGCGGGCGGGCGGGTGAAGCGGTTCGACGGGTGGGAACTGCATCTGGACAAACGCCGCCTGCGCGATCCCCATGGCGAGGATGCGCGCCTGACCTCCGCCGAATTCGAACTGCTCGCCGCCTTCGTCGAGAATCCGGGGCGGGTGCTGAGCCGGGACGATCTGCTCGACCTCACCCTGCGCGGCGATTCGGTGCCCTACGACCGCTCCATCGACCGGCTCGTCCGCCGCCTGCGCCGGGTGGTGGAGCCCGATCCGGCCGATCCCAGCCGCATCGTCACCGTGCACGGCATGGGATACATGTTCCAGGCGGCGGTGGATTAGGCGGCGGTCAGGATTGCGCGGATGTGGCCCGGCGCTGCGGGCGCGCGACCGCGCCGTCCTCCTCCGGCTTTCCGGGCTTGCGGAAGGTGCTGAGTTCGGAGATGCGGTTGACGGTCAGGCCGTTCAGGCGGCAGCCGGCGACCTCGACGATTTCGAAACCGGCCTTGCGGGGGTAGCGGGCGGCGACCCGTTCGCGCGCCTCGCGGTCGCCGTCGGCGATCAGCAGGTAACGGCGGATCCCCGTCCAGCCGCGATAGCCGCGCTGGTCCGACAGGCTGACGCCGGTGGGGTGGCAGCGGACCGCGACCTCCCAGAAGCGGCCGGGGCGCGGCTCGTTGCGGTCGAAGACGAAATAACGCTGCATCGCCGACGATTTTTTCTGGTCAAGCTCCAGGATGGCGGCCTGCATGTCGATCTCCGCCTTCTGCACGCGCTTTTCCATCTCCGCATGGTGATGCGCCAGCTGGGCGTAGTCGGAAGCGACGTCGGCGACCTCCTTGGTCACGTCGTCCACCTTCTCCTTCAGCTTCGACATGGCGATCCGCGTCACCACCAGCTGGCGGCGCCAGTAGCGGTTGGACAGGACGGTCAGCACCATCAGGCCCAGCGCGAAATACAGCATCATGCCGGTCATGCGGCCGTCCTCTTCATGCTGCCCTCCTCATGCCGCGCCCCTCATGCCGCCGAAGCCTCCGCCTCGGGGTCGGGGGCGAGCGCCAGCGGAACCACCGGCGAGCAGATCACGCCGTTGCGCTGGGAAAAGCTGGTCCGGACCGTCCCGTGGGCCTGTTCTGCGGACGGGGCGGTGATGTGGGCGACGTTGCGGTATTCCCAGATCTGGCGGGAGAAGACGATGTCCTTGCGGTCCAGCTCGTTGAAATTGGGTCCCGCGGCCAGCTGCGACCAGTAGACGTCGCCGTCACCGTCCTGGTCGCCAAGTTCATGGACAAGCTCGATCTTCGAATATTCCAGCGCCCGCAATTCCGTCAGCGCCTTCTGGCGCCGGCCGTTGAATTCGGTCAGGCGGGCCTGCAGCATGGTCAGGTCGACGCGCTTGCGTTCCGTCTTCTGGCGCCATTCGGCGAGCGCGGCGCGCTTCTTGTCGTACTGGCGCTGGTTCATCGCCTCGCGCGTTTTCTCCGCGCTGACGCGGCCGACATCGACGACGATGGACAGTCCGAGCGCGGCGGCGCTGGCGATCAGAAGCAGCATCCCCAGGAATTCGGCCGAAATGACCATTCACCCTCCGCCAGCCGCACCGAATGCCTGCGCCGGTGTACCGACGCATCGTGCCACGGTGGGCGGAGGGCCGCGATGCCCTCGCGACAACGCGCCGCACGGGGCGGATCATACCATCGCGCTCCATGCCCAGCTTGTCATTTTTAGCCGAAATAAGGGTAAACCCACCTTTTTTGGGAGGGATTATGACCGGATGCCGAACAGGCGGGGTAAGCCCGGCACCCGGTCATAGTCCTGCCGGTCAGTCGGGTTTTTCCGCCGGCTCGAAGCTCATCGCGACGCCGTTCATGCAATAACGCTTGCCGGTCGGCTGTGGTCCGTCGTCGAAGACATGGCCCAGATGGCCCTTGCAGGCGGCGCAATGAACCTCGGTGCGCGGATAAGCCAGCTTGTGGTCGGTGGAGGTCTCGATCGCGCCGGGCAGCGGCTTCCAGAAGCTGGGCCAGCCCGACCCGCTCTCATACTTCGTGTCGCTGGCATAGAGCGGCTGGCCGCAGCCGGCGCAGCGGTAGACGCCGTGGCGCTTCTCGTCGTTCAGCGGGCTGGTTCCGGGATATTCCGTCGCGTGTTCGCGCAGCACCTTGTACTGGTTGGGCGACAGGTCTCGCTTCCACTCCTGTTCGCTTCTGGCCTGCTCGCTTTTTGCCGATTGCGTCTTATCCGATTCGGGCATGCCGCCGGTCTCCCATGCTGATGGTCGGTGTCCTGAGCCATCTATATTGGTCCGCGATCCCGCCTGCCCAAGCCGGGCAGGGCGGTGATCACGCGGCCATCACGCGGACGTGACCGGAGGGGCGGCCTATATCGGACCGGAATTGCGTCTGCGACAAAAGAATCTTGCCGATCGGGCGAAGGTTCGATGGCTGGCATCTTCCGAAATTGAATCGGTTTCGGTAACATCCTGGACGCGAACAGTCCGGGACAGCGTGTCCGGGACGGCAATGCCGGGGCAACGACGCGCCGCATGATGGATGAACGCTATCTCCGGGCGGTTCGCGATGCGCTGGTGCGGCACCAGCAATGGCTGCTGCGCGACCCGGCAGGGAAGGGGCGTCGCGCCAATCTCAGCTTCTATGAACTGGGCGGACTGGGGCTGAACCGCGTCAACCTGTCGGGCGCCAAGCTGACCGGGGCCAACCTTGCAAGGGCGCGTCTGGTCGGCACGTTGCTGTCCAAGGCGGATCTCTATGGCGCCGACCTGTCGAAGGCCGACCTGACCGGCGCGCAGCTGCAGGGTGCCGACCTGCGCGGGGCCAGGGTGGACGGCGCCAGGCTGCAGAACGCCAATCTGCAGGGTGCGGACCTGCGCCGCGGCATGGTGCTGGATGCCGGCGAATTCCGGGCGGCCGGCAACAGCGACGGCACCACCACCTTCGTCGGCTGCAGCCTGTCCAAGGCGATCCTGACCGATTGCCGGATGGCCCAGTGCGATTTCAGCGGCAGCGACCTGTCCGGCGTCGATTTCAGCGGCAGCGACCTCAGCGGCGCCATCCTGATCGGGGCGGACCTGACCGGCGCCACCATGCGCAAGACGACGCTGGACGGCGTGCTGATGTGCGGCGCCCGGCTGAACGACGAACTGCGCACGGCGCTGGAGCGGCACGGCGTCGACGTGGACGGCACCGGCCTGACCACCACCGCGGCCCGGATGAGTGAACTGATCGCCGAGCACCAGATCTGGGTCGACAAGCTGGGAAAGGGGGGCGACCGCATCCAGTTGCAGCGGATCGACCTGCGCGGCTACAACTTTGCCAACCAGCTGCTGTGCGGGGCGGTGATGCGCTTCTGCGGTCTGCGCGGGGCGGATTTCTCCGGCGCAAAGCTGATGATGGCGGACCTGTCCTACAGCGATCTGCGCGATGCCGACTTCACCAGCGCGGATCTGTCGGGCTGCAACCTGGAGGGCGCCAATCTGGCCGGGGCCAAGCTGTGGCGGGCCAAGTTCCGCAAGGTCGATCTCAGCGGCGACGGCAGCCGGCTGTGGCCGACCAGCTTCGCCAAGGCCCGTTTGAACGGCGCCGACCTGCGCGATGCCAGCCTTGCCGGCGTGGTGCTGCGCGGCACCGACCTGACGGCGATCAAGACCAGCTTCGCCACGCTGAAGGGCGCCGACCTGTCCGCCGCCCGCGGCTGGCAGCCTTTCGAGGCGCCGGCGTAGGGGCGCCAGCGTAAAAGCGGTTCAGCTTCCGTCTGCGACGGGGATGCGTCCGGCGACGATGGCACGGCGGGCGGCTTCCGCCGCCTCCACCATCGCCGGGGTGATGAGGTCGCGGTTGTTTTCGTCCACCGCATAATCGACCGCACCCTCCGCAAGCCCCAGCGCCACCGTACCGGCGTTCCAAGTGCCCTGGCGTGCTGCCTCCAGGCTGGAGTGCACCGCCAGATCGACCCGCTTCAGCATCGAGGTCAGGATGGTGCCGGGATAGAGGTAGTTCTGGTTGCTATCGACGCCGATGGCCAGCCGCTTGCCTTCGCTCGCCGCGGCGAAGATGCCGAAGTTCGAAACCCCGGCGCCGGCGAACACCACGTCGGCCCCGCGCTGGAACTGGCTGCGCGCCACCTCCGCCCCGCTGGCGGGATCGTTGAAGGCGGCCGGCGTGGTGCCGACGAAATTCACCAGCACCCTGACGTCGCCGCGGGCATGTCGGGCGCCCTGTTCGAAGCCGGCGATGAATTTGCGGATCAGGGGGATGTCGAGCGCGCCGATGAAGCCGACGGTCCCGCTTTTCGACGCCAGCGCCGCCAGCACGCCGACCAGGAAGGATCCCTCCTGCTCCTTGAAGATGACGCTGCGGATGTTCGGCCCTTCCGCCACCGCATCGATCAGCGTGAAGCGCACCGCCGGGTGCATCGGGGCCAGCCGGGCCAGCGGCGTCGCGTAATAGAAGCCGATGGCGACCAGATCGGTCACTCCGCGCCGCAGCAGCGATGCCGCGGCCTGGTCGAATTGGGCGGGGGTGGAGGGCAGATATTCGAGGACGGGAATGCCGGTGGCCGACCTGAACCGCTCCGCCCCGGCGAATGCCCCCTCGTTGAAGCTCTTGTCGAATTTCTGCCCCGCCGCATAGACCAGTCCGGGCTGGATCGCCGCCGCATGGGCGGCTTGCGGAAGCAGCGCCAGAGCGGTTCCGGCGGCACCGAGGGAGAGGATCGACCGGCGGGTGGGGTGCGGCATGGCGCGGCCTCTGGCAGGGTGGAAGCCCTTCATCCGGATTCAATTTTAGGCATGGATTTGCGGTCGGAACCAGAATTTTATTGCGCCGCAGCCAATCATGGCATGAAGGCGTCCGGCCAAGCCGGAAACAACCGGTCAATGCAAGGACAAGGCGCGGCCAAGGCGCGGATTGTCGCGGCGGCATTCCATCGCAGGTTACTCAAGGCAGCCATGCCGAGACGGGACTTTGCGTCGGACAGGGGACGGCGCAGCTTAAAAGCTGCGGACTCCGTCCGGCCGATTTCCCTCCCTGTCGCATTTGGATTTGCCGATGTTCGCGCGCCTTGCCGCCGTTCGTTCCCGTTCGCCTGCCGAAAGCCCGTTCTTCATTGCAGCGCTGGGCGTGCTGATGTCGTTCGGGCCGATGGGCACCGACATGTATCTGCCCGGCATGCCGGCGATCGGCCGCGAGCTGCATGCGGCGCAGGATCAGGTGCAATGGACCCTGTCGGCCTTCTTCCTGGGCTTCGGCGTCGGGCAATTGCTGTGGGGGGCGCTGAGCGACCGGTTCGGCCGGCGTATTCCGGTGGCGACCGGCATCCTGCTCTATGCCGTCGGCTGTGTCGGCTGTTCGCTGACCGTCGACGTCGGCCATCTGGCGGCCTGGCGCTTCGTGCAGGCGGTGGGGGCCTGTGCGGGGCCGGTGCTGGTTCGGGCCATGATCCGCGACGTGTTCGAGCGCGACCGTGCGGCCAGCGTCCTGTCGATGATGATGCTGGTGATGGGCGCCGCCCCGATCATCGCGCCGCTGATCGGCGGCCAGATCCTGATCTGGGCCAACTGGCGCTGGATCTTCGGCGCCCAGGCGGCCTTCGGCGTAGTCGCGATGCTGGCGCTTGCCAGCCTGCCGGAAACCCATCCGGAGTCGCGCCGCACCAGCCTGCGCCCGATGGTGCTGGCCGAGTCCTACCGCAAGCTGCTGACCGACCGCCGGTTTCTGGGCTATGCGATCGGTTCGTCCTTCATCTATGCGGGGATGTTCGCCTTCATCTCCGGCTCGCCCTTCGTCTATATCGAGCTGTTCGGCGTCCGGCCGGAGAATTACGGATTCCTGTTCGGGCTGAACATCGTCGGCATGATCATCGTCAACACGTTGAACAGCCGCGCGGTCATGCGCTTCGGATCCGACATGATGCTGCGGATCGGCGTCTGGCTGTCGGCTGCCAGCGGCATCCTGCTGGTCGCCTGCGTGATGGGCGGCTGGGGCGGATTGTGGGGGCTGGTCGGCTGCCTGTTCCTGTTCATGTCGTTGACCGGCTTCTGCTTCGCCAATTCCATGGCGGGCGCGCTGCAGTCCTTTCCGCAGATGGCAGGCACCGCATCGGCGCTCGCCGGCATGCTGCAGTTCAGCAGCGGCGCGGTTTCGGGCTGGGCGGTCGGGCTGATGGCCGACGGCACCGCCCTGCCGATGGCGGGGGTGATCGGGGGAGGTGCCCTGGTCGGTCTGGCGTTGAACCTGTGGCTGATCCGCCCGTTCCGGCGCCGGCTGTCGGCTGGCGCATAAAGACAAGTGCGGTTTGTTGATTGTGACGAGTGTCCGGCCGGACTTGACGTGAATTGTATTTCGCGGCCGGGCGCACTAGGCTTGCGCGGCAAAAGGAGACCCGACATGCCGCAGACCCCGCCGCCGAAGCCGCTTTCCAACTCCGCCCGTCCCGTGGCCCGCTCCGTGGCCCGCCGCGACCTGTTGGTGGGGGCTGCAGCGCTGGGCATTGCCGCCGCCACCGCGTCGCTACCGTTGCCGGCCTTCGCGGCGACGCCCCTGCGCGTCGGCTACATCCCGATCATCCCGATGACCCAGCTTTACGTGATCACGGGCGAGGGATGGACCAAGGATGCCGGGTTGACCCTGCAGACCACCAGCTTCCAGTCGGGGCCGGCGATGATCCAGGCGCTCGCCTCGGGCACGCTGGACGTCGCCTATGTCGGCATCGGCCCGGCGCTGATCGCCCGGTCGAAGGGGGTCAAGCTGAAGGTCGTCGCCGCCAACGTCATCGATCAGGTGGCGCTGATCGGCCGCGGCCCGCTGGCCAAGGCGATGGCCGGCGCCGCCAACCCGGCCGAGGGGGTCAAGGCCTTCCGCGCCGCCAACGGCCGGCGGCCGAAGATCGGCTCGCTGCCGGCCGGATCGGTGCCGGACACCGTCCTGCGCTATTGGATGGCGGAGGTCGCGCACATCGCCCCCGACGATGTCGAGATCGTCGGCATGGGCGAGCAGCCCTTGCAGCAGGCACTGCTGACCGGGGCCATCGACGGCGCCTCGATCCTGGAACCGATCCTGACGCTGGTGAAGTCGCGCCTGCAGGATGCCGCCATCATCGCCAAGGCCGGCACCATGTTCCCCAAGCAACCGGGCGCCGTGCTGGCGGTGACCGAGGACGCCATTGCCAAGAACCGCGACGCGGTGGCCGAACTGGTCAAGCTGCACATCCGCGCGACCGCCTTCGCCAAGTCCAACCCTGACCGCACGGCGGAACTGGTGACCGACATCATCGGCAAGGGTCTGGTCGAACGCGATGTCATGCGGGCGGCGCTGACCTCCGACGCGACGACCTTCGTCGACGATCCGCGGGTGATCCTGGACTCCACCAAGAAGATGCAGGCTTTCCAGCAGTCGCTGGACCAGATCACCGAACCGGTGGATGTCGACACGCTGTTCGACTTCTCCTTCCATGATGCGGCGATGGGAAAGTGACCGCCATGACCTCTGCCCCGGCATCTCCGCTGCGTCTGGTCATCCACGCGCCGACGCCGGCCGCGCTTGAGCGGGCGCGGAACAATGCCCGCAATCTGCTGAAGGCGCGGCCCGATGCGGAGGTGCGCATCGTCGTCAACGCGGGCGCCGTCGCCGCGGCGCTCGACAGCCCGGATGCGGAGACCGACCGGCACCTGCGCGTCTGCGGCAACACGCTGGCGAAGACCGGCCGGACTGCCGAGGGGCTGACGGTGGTCGCCGCCGGCGTCCTCGACATCGCCGAGGCGCAGGCGGACGGCTGGGGCTATATGCGGGCGTGAGCCTGTCTCAGCCGACACCCCAGCCGCCGGTGTCGGGGAACGGTGCGGACGGCGGCGGGACGCAGGCGGGTTGGGCGGCGACAGGATCGGCGACGATGCCGCGCGGCAGGGCCGGGGAATCGGGCGGGGTGGGACGCAGGCGGGTCGGCTTCACCCACCAGCCGGGTGACGCCGCCGCGATGGTCTTGGCCGCCGCTTCCGCCGCCGCCGCCGTGGCGTAGAGGCCGAAGCAGGTGGCGCCGCTGCCGGACAGGCGGGGCAGCAGGCAACCGGCGCTGCGCTCCAGCGCCGCCAGAACGTCGGCGATCACCGGCGCCACCATCAGGGCCGGGGCGGTCAGGTCGTTGGTGCGGTCCAGCAGCAGCGCCGCGAGGTCGGCCGCGTCGGCGGGCTTGCGGGTGAAGCGGGCAGGGGCGGAAAAAGCGGCACCGCTTTCGGCGCGGGCGGCGGCCATCGCCTTGAATACCGCCGGGGTCGGTACCGGCACGTTCGGATTGACCAGCACGGCATGGGTTTCCGGCAGGTCCGGCGCCTCGTCCAGAACGTCGCCGATGCCGCCGAAATAGCAGCTGCGCCCGGCGACGCAGACCGGCACGTCGGCGCCCAGCCCGGCGGCGACCGCGAACAGCGCCGGGTCGTCGGGCGGCACTCCCCACAGCCGGGCGAGCGCCCGCAGGCAGGCGGCGGCGTCGGCCGATCCGCCACCGATCCCCGATGCGACCGGCAGCGCCTTGGTCAGCGCGATCATCACGTCGGCCTCGCGGCCCAGCCGGACAGCCAGCGCGTGGGCGGCACGCATCACCAGGTTGTTCGCCGGGTTTTCGCCCATCAGGGCCGGGCCGAAGGGACCGGCGATGGCCAGACGCGGACCGGCCGGCGGCAGGTCGGCTCCGCGCAGCGCCACGCGCGCGGCGGCCGGCGTCAGGGCGATGCTGTCGCCGAACTCGGCGAAGGCGACGAGGCTGTCCAGCTCGTGATAGCCATCGGCGCGCCGGCCGGTGACATGCAGGTAGAGGTTCAACTTGGCCGGGGCGGCCTCGACGATGGAAGTGCCGGTCATAAGCTCCAAATCCGCTGGCGGGCGCGCGACGACATCCCCTGTGTCGCACCCTTTCGCCCGCAGCGGCAAGGGTGTGGTTCAGAGGCATTATTCAGATCTGGGCAAGCAGGTCCTTCAGCAGCGTCTCGCCCATCGGCCAGGGGCCGTGGCCGCTTGCACTGTTGATATGGCCGGCCTCGCCGGCATCGATGAAGTCGGCACCCCACAGCGCGGCGAAGCCGCAGGCGCGGGCGGCGCTGCAGTAGGGATCGCTGCGGCTGCCGACCACCACTGCCGGGAAGGGCAGGGGATCGGCCGGCACCGGGGCGAAGCGGCAGGCCTCGGCCGGCACCGTTCCGGGCGACTCGACGTCGGGCGGGGCGACCAGCAGGGCGGCGGCGACCTTGGCCGCGGCATCGCCGTCCGCCGCCCAGCGTGCCACCAGGATGCAGGACAGGCTGTGCGCGACAAGCACTACCGGACCGGGTGCCGAGCGGACCGCATGGTCGAGCCGCTCCACCCACCGGTCGGGCTCCGGAGCGTCCCAATCGCTCAGCTCGACGCGGGTCAGGGCCGGCAGCCGGCCCTCCAGCCATGTCTGCCAGTGGTCGGGACCGGAGTTGCCGAGGCCGGGAAGCACCAGAATGGTCGGCTGCGTCATTCTTTCAACTCTTCGTTCGTAAATGTTGCGTGTAGTGTCGGAAGGTTACCTGCGAATCGGAGAATTCTCTCCACGAGGTGGATCGGCATTCCCGGATGTCCTGAGCGGCGCGGTAAGCGGGGCCGTGGGTGGAGCGTCGGGCGGGTCATTTTGCGGGGCATCGGGCGTCGTCAGGCAATGATGACGGAAAACCATAAACGGGAAGAAGGGGAGAAGCGTCTTGGACATCAGCGCCACCATCGCACAGGAACTCTGCGAGTCCATCGGGCGGGAACTGGATTCCGTCGTGTCCTTCGTCGGTAAGGGCAGCAGCGTCGTCGCCTCCACCGCGCGGGAGCGGATCGGCACCACCCATCCGGCCGGCGCCGACATCATGGCCCGCCGCCTCGACGAGCGCGCCGTCAGCCGGGACGAGGCGGCCAAGTCCGGCGGCACCATGCGGGAAGGCTATGCCGTCGCCATCGATCTGGACGGCGACCGGGTCGGCGCGCTCGCCGTCGCCGGCCCGACGGAGCAGGCGCGCCGTTTCGCCCGCCTCGCCCGCCATTGGGTGGTGGCGACCCTGCGGGCCGAAACGGCGGAGACGCGCCGTCTCGCCCTGACGCGCGACCTGTCCGAGCGGGTGGAGCGCGAGGTCGGCGGAGTTGCCGCCGAACTGGCGGAGGCCGGACGCAAACTGGAATCGGCGGTGGCCGCCGTCCGCTCCGCCGGGACGGAGGGGCTGCGGCAGGCCGCCGATGCCGCCGGTGCGGCCCGCGCCGTCGACGGATCGGTCAGCGCCATCGCCGGCATGCTGGACCGGCTGGCCTCCACCTCCGACCAGATCTCCGGCGACACCAGCAAGGCGCGGGAGATCAGTCTGGCCGCGGCGTCGGACAGCGACCGCGCCACCACGGTGATGAACTCGCTGCGATCCGCCGCCGAACAGATCGCCAGCGTGGTGAAGCTGATCAACGCCATCGCCAGCCAGACCAACCTGCTGGCGCTGAACGCCACCATCGAGGCGGCGCGGGCGGGCGAAGCCGGGCGCGGCTTCGCCGTCGTCGCCAACGAGGTGAAGGCGCTGTCGCGCCAGACGGCCGACGCCACCAAGCAGATCGCCGATCAGGTCGCCAATCTGCAGAAGGAGACCGCTGCGGTGGACGAGGCGCTGGGCCGCATCCACTCCACCATCGGCTCGATCCAGACGATCAACGGCACGGTCGCCGCGGCAATCGACGAACAGGCGGCCCTGACTTCGGATGTCGCACGCTCGCTCGACCAGTCGCGCCAGGACGCCATGGCCGCGGAGCAGCGGATCGGCGATGCCGAACAGACGTTGGGCGGCGTGACCCGCCAGTTGGAGGAACTGTCGACGCTGGGCCGCACCATCGCGGAACGGGCCGGCGGCCTGGGCAGCGGCATTGGCGGCCGGATCGCCGACGTGCTGCGTCAGGTGCGCAATTAGTCAGGTCCGGGGATAGGGCTGCTGGCAGTCGACGGAGTCGCCGCCGGGTATGGTGGCTCCGGCGATGGTGGTGCGGGCGCTGCCGCTGCGGGCGGCGGGGGCCGCACCGCCCGGCAGCGGCACGATCAGCCGGCGCTTCACCGGCTGCTGCGCCGCGCGGCGCGACACGCCGGCGAAGATCTGCTTCGACGCCTCGATCATCGTCACCCCGGCGAAGGCCTTGAACCAGCGCCCGCCGACCTCTTCCCAGGCCGGCGCGGTCTTCTGCAGGAAATGCGAGCGCAACGGCGGCATGAACAGGGCATGGCGCGTGCGTTCCGGCACGAACATGGTGTCGCGCAACACCTGCTTCAGCTGGGAGGCGGAATAGGGGAATCCGTGGCCGAAGGGCGTCCAGTCGGCGCGCGCCCACAGGCCGCGGCGGTTCGGCACCACCGCCAGCACCCGGCCGCCGCCGGCCAGCACCCGCCAGATCTCGCGCATCATCGGCCGCAGCTGTTCGGTGCCTTCAAGTCCATGGACCAGAAGCACACGGTCGATGGTGTTGTCGCCGAAGGGCAGGTCGGCCTCGTCGCCCAGCGCCACCATGCCCGGCCCTTCCGCCGGCCAGAAGCTGACGCCCTGGCTGGCCGGCATCACCGCCACCACCCGGTCGGCCTCGCCCATGAAAGGACGCAGGTACGGCGTGGTATAGCCGACGCCGAGCACGATCTGGTTGCGCACGTCCGGCCAGATGGTGCGGATGCGCCGCCGGATCATCCGCTGGGCGGTGCGCCCCAATCCGGACTCGTAGAACTCCCTCAGATCGACGATATCTGTGTACATGGTATCCCAAGCGTAACACGGGTTTCGTATCGCAACAGCAGGGAGTCCGCTGCCGTGGAGGTAATTCTCGTTCCGGCTTTCGCCGACAACTATATCTATGTGCTGCGCGACGCGGCATCCGGCAAGGTCGGCGTGGTCGATCCCGGCGACGCCGCCCCGGTGCAGGCCGAGTTGGAGCGGCGGGGCTGGTCCCTCACCCACATTTTCCTGACCCATCACCACGACGACCATATCGGCGGCGCCGAGGAGCTGAAGGCCCGCTATCGCGCCAGCGTGGTCGGCGCCCGCGCCGACGCCCACCGCATCCCCGGCCTGGATGTGATGCTCGGCGACGGCGACCGCACGGTGTTCGGCGAGCAGACCGCCCGCGTCTTCACGGTGCCCGGTCACACCAGCGGCCATATCGCCTTCTGGTTCGAAGCGGCGGAGACCCTGTTCAGCGGCGACACGCTGTTCTCGCTCGGCTGCGGCCGGCTGTTCGAAGGCACGCCGGCCCAGATGTGGGACTCGCTGCAGAACCTGCGGTCACTGACCGATTCGACCCGCGTCTATTGCGGTCACGAATACACCCAGTCGAACGGTCGCTTCGCCCTGACGGTCGATCCGGACAACGCCGCCCTGCACCAGCGGATGGAGGAGGTCGCGGCTCTGCGCGAGCGGAACCAGCCGACGATTCCCACCACCATCGGGATGGAACGCCGCACCAACCCCTTCCTGCGCGCCGACGACCCCGGTGTCCAGTCCGCCATCGGCATGTCCGGCGCCCCGTCGGTGGAGGTGTTCGCCGAACTGCGCCGGCGCAAGGATCATTTCCGGGGATGAGGGTTGCCGGCCCGACGGTGGACCGGCGATCCGGCCTGCCGCTAGCCTGTCTTCAATCAATCCCGAAATGGAAGGAGCGTCCATGTTGAAGCTGCGCTGGAGCGCCACCTCGCCCTATGTGCGCAAGGTGATGATGGTGGTGATCGAACGCGGGCTGGAGGACCGGGTGGAGCGGGTGACGACCGATCCCTGGTCGGCCGACACCGACCTGCCCGAGGACAACCCGCTGGGCAAGGTGCCGGCATTGACGCTGGAGGACGGCACCACCCTGTTCGACAGCCCGGTGATCGTCGAGTATCTCGATTCGCTGGGCGACCGGGCGCCGCTGCTTCCGCCCGCCGGCCCGGCCCGTTGGGCAGCGCTGCGGCTGCAGGCCATCGCCGACGGCGTCTGCGACGCCGCCATCCTGCGCCGGCTGGAATCCATGCGCCCGGACGGCGAGAAATCTGCCAACTGGATGGAGCGCCAGCGCAAGGCGGTCGCCCGCTCGCTCGATCTGCTGGAGGCCGAGGCCGCGTCGCTGGACGGCGAGGCCACCATCGGCACGCTGGCGGTGCTGGTTGCACTCGGCTACCTCGACTTCCGCTTCGGAGATGAGGATTGGCGCGAGGGTCGGCCGGCGCTGACCGCATGGTTCGCCAAGGCCTCCGACCGCGACAGCCTGCGGCGGACGGCGCCGCCGGTGTGATAGAAGGCAAGCGCCGGGCACCTGTCCGGCGCTTGCTTACGATTGTTCGAACGGTCAGCGTGGTTCCGGTTCTCGGAGCGCCTCCAAATCTTGTTTTCGAGAGGAATGCGCTTAGGTACACAACCAGAAAGCACCAGCATCAAGAATTTATTCAAGGAAACGGGTGTTTCCGATCATTAACATCCTCAAAAAGTGTGTCGATGGGTTGATGCATGGCCTGCTTGCGATGTAGGTTGTGCTCGTTGTTTTTCATCAACTCATAAGGACACGCAAATGGTTGATTTTACGGTTGTCAATCCGACCAAGGACAGCTTCCGGACCGGCGTCAATATCAATCAGCCGTTCGAACTGGGAATCATTACGGTCGGCAATCCGACGGTGGGATCCGGCACCCTTGTTACCTTCGTTTCCAACACGCTGATTGCGAACGGGCAGTATGCTGCTTTCGGCAACAGCGGTAATTTCCAGATCAATGTCACGCCGAACGGCGCCAATTTCTCCGTCGCGATCGAAATCACCGGTTCCTTCGGCGGCAACGGCCGTTCCTTCACGGCCAATGCGAGCCAGAACGAGAACACCATCACTCTGACCGACATCAACGATCCGAGCACGACGGTCGTAATTTCGCAGAACAACGGCAGCTTTCTGACGGATGGCAAGATCGACATCGGCCCGAGCTGGGTCCCGGTGACTCTGTACATCGATTCCGACGTCTGATCTCGTCTTTCCTGTTACAGTGGCATTGCTGAAGGAGGTCCGGTGTATTCCACCGTTCCTCCTTCGTTATTTTCTACCTTCGCTAGAAAATTTGAGATGATGGTCGCCGCAATCTGACGGCCGATGTCGTCTGGATTGTGCGTCGCGAAAACTTCATCCAACCGTCACCGATTCATCCAACCAGAAGGGCTACCCATGGCGCCGGCCGGCTCGCGGAGAACCGCGGGCGCGGCGCGGACAACCTCCAAGCCACGGGTGGCCCATATGGCAAAGCCAGTCGACCAGCGCCGACGGTCCGGCATCAAGTCGAAGATGCTGATCGCCTTCGGCACCGTGGCGGCACTTCCCTGCATCGCCGCGGTGGTGGGCTGGATGTCCTATGGCGCCGTCCGCGGCCATGTCGCCGACATCACCGGCACGCAGGTGCCGGTGCTCAGCGCTGCCCATGGCCTCGCCACCACGACGGCACGGGTACTGGCGCTGGGACCGTTGATCGACGCCGCAACCTCTGAGGAGGATCTGGCCCGGCTGCGCAGCGCCGTCGAGGCGCAGCGCGGGGCGCTGGACGGGCAGCTTGCCCGGCTGGCCGGCGGGCATGGCGATGCCGACCGCGTCGCGGAACTGACCGGTACCGCCCGTTCGCTGCTCGGCACCATCGATGCGTTGGGGACGGCGACCGGTCGGCGGCTCACCCTGCAGGAACAGCGCAGCGGCCGGCTGGCGGAACTGAGCGACATTCACACCAAGCTGCTCGCCGCGCTGAAGCCGGACATGCAGGCCTCGCGCGGGCAACTGGCCCAGGCGATTGCCGCGATGGTCGAGGCGACTTCGCAATCCTCCGCGGTGATCGGCGCGGAACTGGGGCAGACGGTTATCCCGCTTTTCCAACTGCGTGGAGCGGAGGCCGCCCTGGCGAAATCGCTGCTGATCGGCGCGTTCGAGACCGACCGGTCGAAGGTGATGTCGCTGTCGACCGACTTCGACTCCGCGCTGTCCGACCTGCAGGGCGCGTTGCGTCCGCTGGCGAAGAGCGAGGCGGCGGCCCCGGTGGTGGCGGCGATCAATGAACTGGCGGGGTATGGCGACGGCGACAAGAGCGTCTATACCCGCCGCGTCCGCCAACTCACCCCGGGCATTCCGGAAGCGGAGGCGCACAAGCTGGCCGAGTCGCTGGTGGCCGGCGTCGACGACATCGTCCGGCTGGACCGCGACGCCAACGCCCGCATGCTGCCGCTGATGCTGAATTCGCGCGGCCGAATCGCCGAGGCCGGCAACGCCATCGCCGAGCGGATGCAGGACCTGTCGACCAATGTCGTGCCGGCGGCCCAGCACCGCTACACCGTGCTGAGCGGCCTGATGGCCGACGCCAACCTGCTGGCCGGCAAGTTGGCCGAGGCCGGCAATGCGGAAACGCCGGCCCGCCTGGCCACCGCACGCCGCACACTCGATCCGCTGGCGGCGACGATCCGCGCCACTTTGAAGGACTCGAACGACGATCTGGGCGCGGAGGTCCGCCGGCTGGCGGAGCGGCTGCTGGCGCTTGGCTTCGGCGACGACGGTATCCTGGCTCTGCGCGCCGGCGAACTGGCGGCCTATGCCGAGAACGCCACGCTGATCGACAGCAACCGCAGCACCGGCGCCGCCCTGACCGCCATGGTCGACGGGCTGGTCCAATCGGCGGAGCGGGCGGCCGCCGACGGGGCCGCCGCCGCCCATGACGCGCTGGAGCGCACCAACGAGATCCAGTTCCTGCTGGCGACCGCCGGCGTGCTGCTGGCCGGGCTGATCGTCTCGCTCTATGTCGGGCGCCGCGTCGTCG
The DNA here is from genome assembly GCF_008364795.1 of Azospirillum oryzae. Lineage (GTDB taxonomy): Bacteria > Pseudomonadota > Alphaproteobacteria > Azospirillales > Azospirillaceae > Azospirillum > Azospirillum oryzae. Next base: position 24,163 of record NZ_VTTM01000009.1, read on the forward strand.
GCCGGATGGAGGCGCTGGCCGACGCCATGCGCCGGGTCGCCGACGGCGACCTGACGGTGGAGCAGAAGGCCGACGGCAACGACGAGATCACCGACATGGCCCGCGCCCTGTTCGTCTTCATCGCCAATGCCCGCGCCATGGAAGAGGCGCATGAGAAGGTGGAGGTCGAGCGCCGCAACGCCGCGTCGGCCCGTCGGACAAGCATGCTGGAGATCGCCGACCAGTTCGAACGCAACGTGCTGAGCAGCGTCGAGACCCTGGCCGAGGCCGCCCGCGTCATGGCCTCCCGGGCCCGTTCGCTGACCGACATCGCCGCCAACGCCAACGACCGCGCCGAAGCCGCCATGCAGCTGTCCGGCGAGATGGCCGCCGGGATCCAGCAGGTGGCGACCGCCGCCTCGGAAATCTCGCAGTCCATCGCCGAGATCAGCAAGCGCACCGGGGAATCGGCCCGCATCATCGGCGACACCGCCGCCGGGGCGGAGCAAGTGAAGGCGACCGTCGCCGACCTGTCGAGCACGGCGGGCGAGATCGGCACCGTCGTCGGGCTGATCGACGAGATCGCCGGCCAGACCAACCTGCTGGCGCTGAACGCCACCATCGAGGCGGCGAGGGCGGGGGAGATGGGCCGCGGTTTCGCGGTGGTCGCGGGGGAGGTGAAGGCCCTTGCCGGCCAGACCGCCCAGGCCACCGCCGAGATCGCCCGCCAGATCGCCGCGACCCAGGCGGCCAGCCGCGAAACGGCGGAGGTGGTGGCGACCATGACCGGCAGCGTCCAGCGCATCGAATCCAACGCCTCGGCCATCGCCGCGGCGGTGGAGGAGCAGGCGATGATCACGTCGAGCATCGTTGACAGCTCCCACCGCGTCGCGGTCGGCACCCAGGCGGCCTCGGACCACGTCGCCGGCCTGTCGGAGGCGGCCGCCAAGGTGCGCACCCAGGCCGGCGACGTGCTGCAGGTGGCGGAAAGCCTGTCGCACGAGGCGACCAGCCTCGGTTCCGCCGTCCACCTGTTCCTTCAGGAAATCCGGGCCGCGCGATGAGCGTGCGGCTTCGGGCAAGAGCGGGTCGGTTTCATAAAACTGACACGTAAACAAAACAAACCCGTCACTGGCGGCGGCTATGGTCACCGCGACGAAGAAGGCGGGTTACGACGTCCGGCCGAGGCCGGGCATTTCTCCAACCCAACGACACCGTCCAAACCTATCGGGAGTTTTGCCGTGAAAACCATGACTTCGGCGTTCGTTCGCTGCGCCGCCTTCGGTGCCCTGGCCGCTCTGTCCGTGTCGGTCGCCCCGCTGTCGGTCGCCTCGGCCGCCGACATCTCCGGCGCCGGTGCCACCTTCCCGTATCCGATCTATGCCAAGTGGGCCGACGCCTACAAGAAGGAGACGGGCACGGGCCTGAACTACCAGTCGATCGGTTCGGGCGGTGGCATCAAGCAGATCAAGGCCAAGACGGTCACCTTCGGCGCGTCGGACATGCCGCTGAAGCCGGAAGAGCTGGAGCAGGCCGGTCTGATCCAGTTCCCGATGATCATGGGCGGCGTGGTTCCGGTCGTGAACCTGAAGGGCATCAAGGCCGGCGAGGTCAAGCTGTCGGGTACCGTTCTCGCCAACATCTACATGGGCGAGATCACCAAGTGGAACGACCCGCAGATCAAGGAGCTGAACCCGAACGTCAACCTGCCGAACACCGCCATCGCTCCGGTCTACCGCTCTGACGGGTCGGGCACCAACTTCCTGTTCACCGACTACCTGTCGAAGACCAGCCCGAAGTTCAAGACCCAGATCGGCGCCAACACCTCCGTCCAGTGGCCGGCCGGCATCGGCGCCAAGGGCAACGAGGGCGTGGCCAACATGGTCAAGCAGACGGACGGCTCGATCGGCTACGTCGAATACGCCTACGCCAAGCAGAACAACATCACCCACCTCGACCTGCAGAACAAGGACGGCAAGACCGTCGCTCCGAAGATCGAGGCCTTCCAGGCTGCCGCCGCCAACGCCGATTGGGCTAACAGCAAGGGCTACTACGTCCTGCTGACGGACGAGCCGGGTGCGGAGAGCTGGCCGATCACCGGCGCCAGCTTCATCCTGATGTACAAGAACCCGCAGGACGCCTCGGCTTCCGCCGAAGCGCTGAAGTTCTTCGACTGGGCCTATAAGAACGGCTCCAAGATGGCGACCGAGCTGGACTATGTCCCGATGCCGGACTCGGTGGTGTCGCTGGTCCAGAAGACCTGGTCGCAGACCATCCAGGCCGACGGCAAGCCGATCTGGACCGCGTCGGCCAAGTAACCACGGCCAACCGACCTCGGGCGGGCCGCCGGCCGGTTCGCCCGAGGGCATGATCGCCGGTGGGAACGGAAATTGCGCCGTTCCCACCGCACGCCTCACGGAGCGGCCATGACCGAGATCGCGCTGACCTTGACCGACGCACACGCCTCCACCGCCCGACGGGCCCGCCGCCAGCGCCTGCAGGATGCGGCCTTCCGCAACGCCACCCTCGCATTCGCGCTGCTCGTCCTGCTGATCCTGGGCGGCGTCACGGTTTCCCTGATCGACGGCGCGCTTCCGGCACTGCGCACGTTCGGCTTCGGCTTCGTCGCCACCGAAGTCTGGAACCCGGTGACCGAACAATTCGGCGCGCTCGCCCCGATCTACGGCACGCTGGTCACCTCCATCATCGCCATGGCCGTCGGCATTCCCGTCAGCTTCGGCATCGCGCTCTTCATCACCGAGATGTGCCCGGCCTGGCTGAAGCGCCCGCTCGGCGTCGCCATCGAACTGCTCGCCGGCATTCCCAGCATCATCTACGGCATCTGGGGCCTGTTCGTCTTCGCCCCCTTCATGCAGTCGACCATCCAGCCCTTCCTGATCGCCACGCTGGGCCAGATCCCCGGCATCGGCAACCTGTTCATGGGTCCGCCCTACGGCATCGGCATCCTGACCGCAGGCCTGATCCTGGGCATCATGGTGCTGCCCTTCATCACCTCCATCACCCGCGACGTCTTCGAGACGGTGCCGCCGATGGTGCGCGAATCCGCCTACGGGCTGGGCGCCACCACCTGGGAGGTGGTGTGGAACGTGGTGCTGCCCTACACCCGCACCGGCGTCGTCGGCGGCGTCATGCTGGGCCTCGGCCGTGCGCTGGGCGAGACGATGGCGGTGACCTTCGTCATCGGCAACGCGCACCGCATCAGCTCCTCGATCATGGCGCCGGGCACGACGATCTCGGCCTCCATCGCCAACGAATTCACCGAGGCGGTCGGCGACGTCTACACCGCGTCGCTGGTGGCGCTTGGCCTGATCCTGTTCCTGATCACCTTCACCGTGCTGTCGATCGCCAAGCTGATGCTGCTGCGCCTGCAGCGCAAGGCCGGAGTCTGAGGCCCATGACGATGTCCAATTCCGCGACGCTGGCGACCCCCATCGGGGGGCTGTATCACCGCCGGCGCATTGCCAACAAGCTGGCGTTGACCCTGGCGCTGGGCGCCGCCTGCTTCGGCCTGTTCTGGCTGGTCGCCATCCTGTGGACGCTGCTCTACAACGGGCTGTCGGCCATCAACCTCAGCCTGTTCACCGAGAACACGCCGCCGCCGGGCGGGGAGGGCGGTCTGCTGAACGCCATCTTCGGCAGCGTCATCATGACCACGGTCGCCACGCTGGTCGGCACGCCGGTCGGCGTCATGGCCGGCACCTATCTGGCGGAGTTCGGCCGCAACACCAAGCTGGCCGAGGTGGTGCGCTTCATCAACGACGTGTTGCTGAGCGCGCCGTCGATCATGGTCGGCCTGTTCGTCTACGAAGTTCTGGTCGTCCGCATGGGCCATTTCTCGGCCTGGGCCGGCGCCATGGCGCTGGCGGTGCTGGTCATCCCGGTCGTCGTCCGCACGACCGAGGACATGCTGAAGCTGGTGCCCAACAGCCTGCGCGAGGCCGCCGCCGCCTTGGGCGCGCCGCAGTGGAAGGTCATCACCATGGTGGCCTACCGCGCCGCCCGCAACGGCATGATCACCGGCGTCCTGCTGGCCATCGCCCGCATCAGCGGCGAAACCGCGCCGCTGCTGTTCACCGCCTTGAACAACCAGTTCTGGAGCGCGGACATGAACGCGCCGATGGCCAACCTGCCGGTGGTCATCTTCCAGTACGCGATGTCGCCCTATGAGGACTGGCGCCAGCTGGCCTGGGGCGGCGCGCTGCTGATCACGGTCGCCATCCTGCTCCTCAACATCGGCGCCCGGCTGCTGGCCGGTCTCGGCACGACGAGAAAGTAACCATGACGATGACCCACATGGACGCCAACAGCCCCGCCCACGGCAGCAGCAAGTTCCCCGCCGGCATGATGGCCGCGACCGGCGCCGAGCGCGCCATCGCCGGCGCCGGCCTGCCCGAGAAGATCAGCGTCCGCAACCTGGACTTCTTCTATGACGGCTACCGGGCGCTGAAGAGCATCTCGCTGCCGCTATACGACCGTCAGGTCACCGCCTTCATCGGCCCGTCGGGCTGCGGCAAGTCGACCCTGCTGCGCATCCTGAACCGGATGTACGACCTCTATCCCAAGCAGGTCGCCACCGGCGAGGTCATGCTGGACGGCGTCAACATCCTGTCACCGAAGCAGGACCTGAACCTGCTGCGCGCCCGCGTCGGCATGGTGTTCCAGAAGCCGACGCCCTTTCCGATGTCGATCTACGACAACATCGCCTTCGGCGTGAAGCTGTACGAGAAGCTGTCCCGCGCCGACATGGACGAGCGGGTCGAGTTCTCCCTGCGCCGCGCCGCGCTGTGGGACGAGGTAAAGGACAAGCTGCGCCAGAACGGCATGAGCCTGTCCGGCGGCCAGCAGCAGCGCCTGTGCATCGCCCGCGCCATCGCGGTCAAACCCTCGGTCCTGCTGCTGGACGAGCCGACCTCGGCGCTCGACCCGATCTCCACCGCCAAGTGCGAGGAGCTGATCGACGAGCTGCGCTCCGACTACTGCATCGCCATCGTCACCCACAACATGCAGCAGGCGGCCCGCATCTCCAACTTCACCGCCTTCATGTATCTGGGCGAGCTGATCGAGTTCGGGAACACGGAAGAGATCTTCACCAACCCGACCAAGGAAAAGACCTCCGAATACATCACCGGCCGCTTCGGCTGACGTTTTGCGCCGCCGGTCCTGCCCGCTGTGGCAAGGGTCGGCGGCATTTTGCCTTTCAGGTACGTGAAGTCGGCAACGGCTGGGGAGGGAAACACGCCCCACGGACCCGAAGGCTACCCGGCATCCCTTACTGTACGCCGCTGCCTATTCATGACTGTAGCGCCATAAGAGGGGCGTCGGCATAGACGCGTGCGATAATATTTCCATAATCCAACTTATGTGTTTTTGGTGTGTGTAAGCGCAAAGCTAAACTGTCAGTCCCTCGCAACATGGAACTGTCAGTCTTCCGTCAGCTTTGCGATGCCAATATGCCGATGCTGCTGCGGAATAATTCTGCCGCTTTGGCAGGATGTGCAGAATTTTCCAAACCAGCCGCGAACCGACAAGACCGGCGTCGCGTCGATGAAAGACTTTGTCGCTCCACCCACCTGAAACATTGGGAAGGCAACGGCAATGTCCGCACCGGCTGCGAGTGGCACTTCTCCCCTGCCTTGGCTTCTGATTCTCCTGTCGGTGACGACGGGGCTGGTCGACGCCATCAGCGTTCTCGGGCTGGGCAAGGTCTTCACCGCCAACATGACCGGCAACATCGTCTTTCTCGGGTTCGCCGCGGTGGGAACGCCGGGCTTTCTGGTCATGCCGGCGGTGACGGCGCTGGTCTCATTCCTTGCCGGCGCCCTGATCGCCGGCCGGGTCGGCAGGACGCTGGCCGGACGGCCGATGCGGCACTGGCTGCTGGCCTCGGCGCTGTTCGAAACCTCGCTGTTCTGGATCGCGGCGGTCGTCGCTGCCGGCTTCGATGCGGGCCCGAATGCCGGTGAACAATTTAGGGCGTCGGGCATCCATGCGATCATCGCCCTGACCGGCTTTGCCATGGGCTTCCGCAACGGAACCGTCCGGCAATTGAAGGTTCCCGACCTGACCACGACGGTTCTGACCCTGACCCTGACCGGCTTGGCCGCCGATTCCAGCCTCGCCGGCGGGGCGAACCTCAACTTCGGCAGGCGGCTGGCCAGCGTGGCAGCGATCTTCCTCGGAGCCGCCATCGGCGCCGTCATGGTGATGCAGAGCGGGCTGGTGCTTCCCCTGGTCGTCGTCGGCGCCCTGGTGCTGGCCGGCACAGCGGTCTGCGCGCTTCACCCGGTCGCTGCAGCGCCGGCAGCGGCCTGACGTTCTGGAGATCGATCATGAAGGCCGGCCGGATGGAGGCGTTCACCGATGGGGTGGTGGCGATCGTCATCACCATCATGGTGCTTGAGTTGAAGGTGCCGGCCGACGGCAGCCTCGCCGCATTGGCCGAGCGTGTTCCCATTCTGCTGGCCTATGTGCTGTCCTTCATCAATGTCGGACTTTACTGGAACAACCATCATCATCTGTTGCAGGCGACCACGCGGATCGATGGGCGGGTTCTGTGGGCCAACCTTTTCCTGCTGTTCTGGCTGTCGCTGGTTCCCTTCGTCATCCGCTGGCTCGACGACAGTTCGTTTTCGCCGGTGGCGACGGCGGCCTATGGCGTCGTCCTCGGCATGGCGGCGGTCGGCTACAGCCTGACCGAACATGCGATCATCGCCTGCGGCGGCCGGGAGTCGGCGGTGGCGCGTGCCGTCGGGTCGGATCTGAAGGGGAAGATCAGCATAGCCATCTATGTGTTGGCCATTCCGGCGGCGTTCATCCTGCAATGGCTGTCCGTCCTCCTGTATGTCCTGGTGATTCTGTTGTGGCTGGTGCCGGACCGCCGGATCGAACGCACGCTGGAGGGGTGAGGAAGCGATCAGCGCATGCATGATCTGCCGATGGAGGTGGCGAGCCAGCCCACCTCAGCGAGTGCGTCGGTGAAATATATCCGCCATCGGAAATATTTCACTTCACAACCGGCTGCACGCAGCCTATGATGACGCTTCATTATGCGATGCCGCCCGGCCTGCCCTCTCTGGCCGCGGCGCGCCCGCGCCCTTTTCGGGCGCCATAAACCTCGTTGTTCCTGAAGGCTTTCCCATGTCACCCGTTCTTCGTCCGCGCAAAGCCGCGACGGTCTTCATTCTCGTCACTGCGGCGCTCGACATCGTCGCGATGGGCATCGTCATTCCGGTGCTGCCGGCGTTGATCGAGCAGTTCGCCGGAGCCGACGCCCAGGCCGGCACCATCAACGGTGCGCTGATCGCGCTGTGGGCGCTGATGCAGTTCTTCTGCTCCCCGGTGATCGGGTCGCTGTCCGACCGCTTCGGACGACGGCCGGTGATCCTGCTGTCGGCGTTGGGGCTGGCGGCGGATTATGTGCTGATGGCGGTGTCGCCGAACCTGTGGTGGCTGGTGGTCGGGCGGGCGGTCGCCGGCATCACCTCCTCCAGCTTCACCACTGTCTTCGCCTATATGGCGGACGTGACGCCGCCGGAGCAGCGGGCGCGCGCCTATGGCCTGATCGGCGCCGCGTTCAGCGCCGGCTTCATCGCCGGGCCACTGCTGGGCGGTCTGCTGGGCGAAATCTCGCCGCGGGCACCCTTCTGGGGGGCGGGCCTGCTCAGCGGGCTGGCATTTCTCTATGGTCTGGTGGTGCTGCCGGAATCGCTGCCGCCGGAAAACCGCATGGCCTTTTCCTGGCACCGGGCCAACCCGTTCGGAGCGCTGCGGCTGCTGCGTTCGCACCCGGAGCTGTCGGGTCTGGCGCTGGTCAATTTCATGCTTCACGTCTCCCATCAGGTCTTCCCCGCCGTCTTCGTGCTCTATGCCGCGCACCGCTATGGCTGGAGCGCCTGGGATGTCGGGCTTCTGCTGGCGGTGGTCGGCGCGCTCGACATGGTCATGCAGGGGCTGTTGGTGTCGCGCATGGTGAAGTGGCTGGGCGACCGCGGCACGATGGTCGTCGGCCTGTTCGGCGGAGCCGCCGGGCTGGCCTGCATGGGGCTGGCGCCGACTGGCGGCTGGTTCGCGCTCGCCATCCTGCCGAACGCGCTGTGGGGGCTGGCGATGCCGACCATCCAGTCGCTGATGACCCAGCGGGTCAGCCCGTCGGAGCAGGGTCAACTGCAGGGCGCCAACATGAGCGTGGCCAGCGTCGCCGGCATCCTGTCACCGGTCTTCTTCGGGGCGGTCTATTCCGCGTCGGTGGGCAGCGAAGCACTGTTCCCGCTTCCGGGTGCCGCCTTCCTGATCGCGGCGCTGGTGCTGCTGGCCGGCGCGCTGATCGGCTGGGTGGTGGCGCGCCGCAACGGACGGGCGGTGGGGGCGGACGGCGTCGCCGCTTGAACTGGGTATCCCCTGCCCTCCCAACCCTCGCACATGGCCGGCCCTTGCACCGGCTGTGGGGCGTCCCACATAGCTGTCGCGCCACGCCGCACAATGTCCCATTGCTCCGCTGCGTTATCAGCGGTGGGATTTTGCCGGCCGACAAGGTAAGACTGTCGGCTTATCCACCCGCATTGTCGATAGAGACCCGGAGAACGCGATGCTCGCGGCCCCCAACCTGTTCGCCCACCGCCCGGATCGGAGCGTGCGCCCCAAGGCGGCGCCCTTCCTGCCGATGTCGCGTGCGGAAATGGACCGGCTGGGCTGGGACCAGTGCGACGTCATCGTCGTCACCGGCGACGCCTATATCGACCATCCCAGCTTCGGCATGGCGATCATCGGCCGGCTGCTGGAATCGCAGGGGCTGCGCGTCGGCATCATCGCCCAGCCGGACTGGAGCAGTGCGGAGCCGTTCAAGATCCTGGGCAAGCCGCGGCTGTTCTGGGGCGTGACCGGCGGCAACATGGATTCGATGGTCAACCACTACACGGCCGACCGTCGCCTGCGCCACAATGACAGCTACACGCCCAACGACGAGGGCGGCAAGCGGCCGGATCGCGCCGTCATCGTCTATTCCCAGCGCTGCCGCGAAGCCTTCAAGGACGTTCCCATCGTGCTGGGCGGCATCGAGGCATCCCTGCGCCGCATCGCCCAGTACGACCATTGGAGCGAGAAGATCCGCCGTTCCGTCCTGGTCGATTCCAAGGCGGACATGCTGGTCTACGGCAACGCCGAACGCGCCATCATCGAGATCGCCCAGCGCGCGCTGAAGGGGGAATCGCCCAAGGCGATGACCGACATCCGCGGCACCGCCATCATGCGCTCGTCCCTGCCGGAAGGCTGGACGGTGGTCGACAGCAGTTCCATCGACGATCCGTCGGGGCCGGTGTCGCCGCGCGCCGCCGGGGCCGACCGCATGGCGGTGAGGTTGCCCAGCTTCGAACAGGTGACGGCCGACAAGGTGCTCTACGCCCATGCCAGCCGCGTGCTGCACCAGGAGAGCAACCCCGGCAACGCCCGCGCGCTGGTCCAGCGCCACGGCGACCGCGACGTCTGGCTGAACCCGCCGCCGATCCCGCTGGAAACCAACGAGATGGACGGCGTCTACGACCTGCCCTATGCGCGGGCTCCGCACCCGTCCTATGGCGATGCGCGCATCCCGGCGTGGGAGATGATCCGCTTTTCGGTCAACATCATGCGTGGCTGCTTCGGCGGCTGTTCCTTCTGCTCGATCACCGAGCATGAGGGGCGCATCATCCAGAGCCGGTCGGAAGGCTCCATCCTTCGCGAGATCGAGCATATCCGCGACAAGACCAAGGGCTTCACCGGCGTCATCTCCGACATGGGCGGGCCGACCGCCAACATGTATCGCCTCGCCTGCAAGGACAAGGAGACGGAATCCGTCTGCCGGCGGCCGTCCTGCGTCTTTCCGGACATCTGCAAGAACCTGAACACCGACCATTCCTCGCTGGTTCAGCTCTACCGCAAGGCCCGCGCCGTGCCGGGGGTGAAGAAGATCCACATCGCGTCGGGGCTGCGCTACGACCTCGCCGTGCGCAATCCGGAGTATGTGAAGGAACTGGTGACCCACCATGTCGGCGGTTACCTGAAGATCGCCCCAGAACACACCGAGCCGGGTCCGCTGGCCAAGATGATGAAGCCCGGCATGGGCGCCTATGACGAGTTCAAGCGGATGTTTGACAAGGCGGCGAAGGAGGCGGGCAAGAAGCTCTACCTGATCCCCTACTTCATCGCCGCCCATCCCGGCACGACGGACGAGGACATGATGAACCTCGCCCTGTGGCTGAAGCGGAACGGCTTCAAGGCGGATCAGGTGCAGACCTTCCTGCCGTCGCCGATGTCGCTGGCGACCGCGATGTACCACAGCGAGCGCAATCCGCTGCGCCCGGTGCGCCGCGTCGGGTCGGAAATGGTGTCGTCGGCGAAGGGGCTGAAGCAGCGCCGCCTGCACAAGGCCTTCCTGCGCTACCACGATCCGGAGAACTGGCCGATCCTGCGCGAGGCGTTGAAGCGCATGGGCCGCGAGGACCTGATCGGACCGGGCGAGGAGCATCTGATCCCCGCCTGGCAGCCGGTCGGCGCCACCGCCAAACCGCGGGAGAAGGGGCCGAAAGGCAAGACCTTCCTCACCCAGCAGGCCGGCCAGGGCCGCCGCGTGGTGCCGCCGGTGGGCAAGCCGCCAGGGGCGAAGCCGGCTGGGGCCGGGGGCAAACCGGCCGGCATGAAGCCGCGCCAGACGAATTTGAAGGGTCGCTGACCTTAAAGGGTACACGCCCGATTCCCCTCTCCCCGCTGGGGAGAGGGTCAGGGTGAGGGGGATGCACGGCGGGAATTCTCGCAAAATCCCGCCACGCGTCCCCCTCACCCTCCCCACTTCGTGGGTCCCTTCCCTCTCCCCGGGGGAGAGAGGGCGATTATTGCCGCATTTCCCAATGGCTCCTTTGGCAGGGCCGCCGCCTGTACGGCCGGCCCTGCCCCGGTTGGATTCCCATGGCTCTGTCGAAACGCACCCCCCGTCCGAACGCCATCCGCAGCGTTCTGGCCTTCACCTTCCGTCACTGGCGCCGTCAGACCCCGCTGGCCGTCGGCATCGCCGGAGCCATCGCCCTGTCGACGCTGGCCGACGTCTTCATGCCGCTGTTCGCCGGCCGGCTGGTCGACGCGCTGACCCTGCTGCCGGGCGACCGCGACGCGGCGCTGCATGCGGCGCTGACCGCCTTCGGCGCCATGGTCGCGCTGGGCGTCGGCATGGTGGTGATGCGCCACATCGCCTGGAGCGGGGTTATCCCCTTCACCCTGCGCATCATGGCCGATGTCGGCCAGGACAGCTTTCACCGCATCCAGCGCTTTTCCACCGACTGGCACGCCAACAGCTTCGCCGGGTCGGTGGTGCGCAAGATCACCCGCGGGATGTGGGCGCTCGACACCCTGGACGACACGCTCCTGCTGGCGCTGTGGCCGTCGCTGGTCGTGCTGATCGGCACGATGGTGACCTTGGGGCTGCATTGGCCGGCGATGGGGCTGGTCATCGCGCTCGGCACGGCCGTCTACATCGCGATGACGGTGATGTTCTCCACCCTCTACATCGCGCCGGCGGCCCGGCTGTCGAACGCCTGGGATACGAAGCTGGGCGGGACGCTGGCCGACGCCATCGGCTGCAACGCCGTGGTCAAGGCCTTCGGCGCCGAGCCGCGCGAGGACGAGCGGCTGGCCGGCGTGGTCGACAAATGGAGCCGCCGCACCCATCGCACCTGGACCCGCCACACCCGACACAGCACCGTGCAGCTGGTGGTTCTGCTGCTGATCCGCAGCAGCGTGGTGGCGACCGCGCTGTGGCTGTGGTGGCGCGGGCAGGCGACGCCGGGCGACGTGGCCTATGTGCTGACCACCTATTTCGTCGTGCACGGTTATCTGCGCGACATCGGCATGCACATCAACCACCTCCAGCGCTCCGTCAACGAGATGGAGGAGCTGGTGGCGATCCACGCCGAACCGCTGGGGGTGGAGGACCGGCCGGACGCCTCACAGATCCGCATCGGGGCGGGCGAGGTGCGCTTCGATCGCGTCGCCTTCCAATATGGCGGCCACACCACGCCGCTCTACCGCGACCTGTCGCTGACCATCAGGGCAGGGGAGCGGGTCGGGTTGGTCGGGCCGTCGGGGTCGGGCAAGACCACCTTCGTCAAGCTGATCCAGCGCCTGTACGACGTGACCGACGGCCGCGTGCTGATCGACGGGCAGGAGGTCGCGGCGACGACCCAGCAGTCGCTGCGCTCGCAGATCGCCATCGTCCCGCAGGAACCGATCCTGTTCCACCGCACCCTGGCGGAGAACATCGCCTATGGCCGCCCCGGCGCGTCGATGGCGGAGATCGAGCGGGCAGCCAGGCTCGCCAATGCCCACGACTTCATCGCCCGCCTGCCGAAGGGCTATGCGACGCTGGTCGGCGAGCGCGGTGTCAAGCTGTCGGGCGGCGAACGTCAGCGGGTGGCGCTGGCCCGCGCCTTCCTGGCCGATGCGCCGATCCTGATCCTGGACGAGGCGACCTCCAGCCTGGATTCGGAATCGGAGGCGCTGATCCAGGAGGCGATCGAACGGCTGATGCAGGGCCGCACCGCCATCATCATCGCCCACCGCCTGTCCACCGTCCGCACGCTGGACCGCATCCTGGTCTTCAACCAGGGCCGGGTGGTGGAGGATGGCAGCCATACCGCCCTGCTCCACCGGGCGGGCGGGCTCTACCGCCGCCTGTTCGAACAGCAGTCGGCGCCGGAGCCGATCCGCCGGACCGGCGGTTGAGGGAGGGGATCGCCCCCTCCCCTCAAACGAACAGCTCCATCGTCTGCGGCACGTTGCGCGGCGTCTCCCCCGCCAATATGGCGCGGGCGGCGTCGACGGCGGCGATCAGGCCGCTTTCGGTGAAGGGCTTGGGCAGACAGCCGATGCCGGTCAGCGGGCCGTCCTTCTTCAGTTCGTCGCGGAACGACGTGATGAACAGGCAGGGCACGCCCAGCGTCGTCAGCCCGCGCGCGGCGTCGATGCCGTTGGTGCCCATGCCCAGATGCACGTCGACCAGCGCCAGATCGGGCTTGTCGGCCGTGGCGATCTCAATCGCCTCCGTCGCGGTGATCGCCGGGCCGATTATGCTGTGGCCGACATTCTCCAGATAGAGCTGCTGTTCGAGCGCGATCAGCACCTCGTCTTCCACCAGCAGGATCTTCATCCCCCGATCTCCTCGGTGGACGTCGCCTCGAGAAGCGGCACCTCGTCCGGCACCGGCAGTTCGATGCGGAAGGTGGTGCCCTGCGGCGTGGTGTCGATGCCGACGCAGGCCCGGATCTGGCCCGCCAGACTGGAGATCAGGCGCATGCCCAGGCTGCGGCTCTTGCGGATATCGAAGTTGGACGGCAGTCCGGGGCCGCGGTCGGAAACGGTCAGGGCAAGGTCGTCACCCTCGCGTATGAAGGTCACCGTCACCCGCGCCGGCTCGCCGCCGCGATGCTTGACCGCGTTGGTGATCAGTTCGTTCGCGATCAGGCCGAGCGGCGCGGCATGGTCGATCGGCAGGTCGATCACGTCGGACCGCACGACGATGTCGCACATGCTGTCGCCGCCCGACGCACGCGCCAGATCCTCGCACAGCTCGTTCAGGTAGGTGCCGAACTCGATGGTCTGGAACTGGTCGGCCTGATAAAGGCGGTTGTGGACGCGGGCGATCGCCTCGATGCGGCTGCGGGCGTCCTGGAAATGCACCCGCACCGCTTCGTCGGGAAGGCTCAGCGTCTGGAGCGTGAGCAGGCTGGAAACCAGCTGCAGGCTGTTCTTGACGCGGTGGTTGACCTCGCGCAGCAGGGTCGATTTCTGGCCGACCAGCTTGCGCAGCGCCGCCTCCATCGACTTGATCTCCGTCACGTCGATGTGCATCAGCACGGTGCCGCCGAAGGGGCCGGCCGGCATCGGCGCGGCGAGGCAGCGGAACCAGTGCTGGGTGTTGGTGACGTACTCGGCCGATACCGGCGGGCCGCCCTCGTTCAGCAGCGTGCGCAAGCCCTCCATCACGCTGTCGGCGCGTGGGTCGGCCGTCTCCCCCCGCCCGCAATGATCGAGGTAGTCGTCGCCGACGATGCAGCCCTCGCCGAGGAAGCTGGTCTCCGGCCCGGCTTCCGCCCAGGCCCGGTTGACCGACACGATATGGCCGGAGCGGTCGAGCACGGCGATGAAGGCCGGCAGCGCGTCCAGCGTCGCCTTGGTCTGTTCGGCAAGCTGGCGCATGGCGAGCGCGCTGGCCCGCAATTCCTCCCGGGTGCGGCGGCGTTCGGTGATGTCGCGCAGGATCCCGGTGATGAAGCTGCGTCCTTCCGATTCCCAGCGCGCCATCGACAATTCCAGGTCGATGTGGCTGCCGTCGCGGCGGCGGCCGGACAGTTCCACCGGCTGGGTGGCGGCGTCCATGCCGGCGGCGCCCGGTCCGCTGCGCTCCGCCATGGCGATCCAGTCGGGTGCGTCGTCGCCCAGCAGCACGGTGACGCTCTGGCCGATCAGTTCGTCCGGGCGGTAGTCGAACTGGCGGGTGGCGGTGCCGTTCATCCACTGCACCATGCCGCGGGTGTCGGTGGTGATGATGGCGTCGGGGGCGGTGTCGACGATGGCGCGGTAACGGGCATCGCGCTGTTCGCGCAGCACCCGTTCGCGGTTCACCGACGCGGTGACGTCGGTCACCTGGATCAGGCAGCGCGCCTCGCTGCCGGCCACCGGTGAATGGGGGGATTGCGCATTCGACGGCAGCGGCCGGATCACCACATTGTGGACCATCCGCCGCCCGTCGGCCAGGCGCAGCGGGAACAGCATCGGGTTCAGGGTGTGCGACAGCACGCCGGGCGCGCCGGTGGCCAGCGTGTCGCGCACGGCGATGTGCAGGCGCGATTCGCGCAGGTTCGGCAGGGCGTCGAACAGGTCGTGCCCCAGAATCTCCCTGGCCGTCAGGGTGGAGGCCTGCTCCATCCAGCTGTTCCAGTAGAGGACACGGCAATGGCGGTCCAGAAGCAGGATGCCGGCATCCAGCGCGCCCAGGACATCGAGGGCCCAGGTGGGTTGTTCAGGCAATCTGGGAGCCATGCGACGTTCCGGCGGATGAGGGTTCTTCGGACGCGATGCCTTCGATGAAGGCGTGGATCAGCTGCTTCAGCGACTGCAGGGACGATACACCCATCAGCAGGGCGATGTAGCCGCGGATGCTGCGGCTGCGGATGGTGAAATCGATGTAGAGGAACAGCACAAGCTCGTCCGCGCCTCCGGCCTTGTCTGTCAGGATGTTGGCGCCGTCGCCGCGCAGCACCGCCGGCAGCGAGATGGTCAGCCGGTCCCTCAGCGCGTTGGCGACCACCACGAGGCAGCCGTTCAGGATGATGTTGCCGATCTCGGCCAGGGCGTCCTGCTCCAGATCCACGATCTCCGCCAGGGTCAGCTCGCCGCCCAGAACCGCGCGGGCCAGTTCCAGGCTGTTGGCCTCCGGAAAGATCAGCATGGCGCGGCCGTCGAAGGAGCCCTGGAACTGCTGCTCCACCGCCACAAGCCCGTGGCGTTCGCGCGCGGTCAGGAAATTCGATGCCTCCTGCCGGCTGACGATGTCCACGGTCGGCACGGACAGTAGGACCTGATCGTTGACCATGCGGCTGAGATGGGTGGCGGCGCGACCGACCCCCATGTTCACCAACTCGGTCAGCGCATCGCGCTCCAGGTCGGTCAGTTCCACCATCGCTCGGCGCCTGTTCAGTCTTGGTCTCGGCTTCACAACCGGCGCCGCCGGGCGGTCGCATCACAAATGTGGCCTATCGATCCGGAAAAAGGCACCCCCGTCAATGTCATATGTTAAGCCTGCGACGCCATAGCCGATATAGCCGCCTCTATTCCCACAATGGTCAGGCCAACAGTTCACCATCCAAAGAACCGTATTCGGAATGTTCGGCAAGTTGCCGGCGCGATTGCGTAATATTTCGGATATCCTGAAATGAAATGACCGGCGTCGTGTCGGGCGGCAGAATGGCCTCCGGGAGCGGGGCCGCCCAATTGGGGACTTGTCCGCTGGGGGATGGTGACTCCACATCAAGGGGTGGCACCCCTTGCGACGGGCGCCATGTTAGGAGACGTCGATGACCCCCGAGGAACGCACGCTTCTGTCCGACCTGTTCCGCCGCCTGCGCGAGGTGGAAACGCAGCAGCAATCCCAGCCACGCGACGCCGAAGCGGAGGACTTTATCCGCCGGTCGGTCCAGGACCAGCCGCTGTCGTCCTATTACCTGGCGCAGACGGTGCTGGTGCAGCAGCAGGCGCTGACCGCAGCCCAGACCCGGATCGAGGAATTGGAGCGGCAACTGCGCGACCGCCCGGCGCAGCCGGCGCAATCCGGCGGCAGCTTCCTGTCGAACGCGCTCGGCATCGGCCGCAGCCCCTGGGGCCGCGGTGCCGAACCTCCCCCCGCCCCGTCCTATTCCCAGCCGCCGCAAGGACAGCCGGGCGCCGGCCGCAGCCCCTGGGATGCCGCGCCGGGCGCCGCCTATCCGCCGCAGCAATACAGCCCGCCCCCCTTCCCGCAGCCGGGCATGGCCCCGCGCGGCGGCGGGTTCTTCGCCGGAGCGGCGCAGACCGCCGCGGGGGTGGCCGGCGGCATGCTGGCGGCAAGCGCCATCTCGTCCCTGCTGCACCATTCGCCCGGCCCCTTCGGCACGGCGATGGCCCAGCCCCTGGGCGGCGAGACGATCAACGAGACCGTCATCACTAACAATTACTACGGCGACGACCAGGGGCCGCAGGGCGATGCGTCACCGGATGCGGCGCAGGACGCCTCCCATGACCCCGATCCGCCGCCGGCCGACGATGTGTCGTACGACGATTCGTCCTTCGATGACGGCGGCAGCGGCGGAGGGGACGATTCCTGGATCTAGCGGGCGCCTGCGCCGTCACTCCTCGTCGCTGTAGCGGCTGGCGATGTCCCTGAACTCGTCTTCCAGCGCGGTGAAGGCGGCGACGACGGCGGGGTCGAAATGGCTGCCGCTGCCTTCGCGGATGATCTCCGCCGCCTTCTCGTGCGGGAAGGGCGGCTTGTAGCAGCGGCGGCTGATCAGCGCGTCGTACACGTCGGCGACCGCCATCAGCCGGGCCGACAGCGGAATTGCCTCCCCCGCCAGTCCTTGGGGATAGCCGGTGCCGTCCCAGCGCTCGTGGTGGCCGTGCGCGATCTCCCGCGCGATGCGCAGGAAGGAGCTTT
Source organism: Azospirillum oryzae (assembly GCF_008364795.1). Classification (GTDB taxonomy): domain Bacteria; phylum Pseudomonadota; class Alphaproteobacteria; order Azospirillales; family Azospirillaceae; genus Azospirillum; species Azospirillum oryzae. The sequence continues at coordinate 41,372 of NZ_VTTM01000009.1, forward strand.
CACCGGCCAACGCGATCTCCGCCTGCCCTTCGGCGGCGAAGATGGCGTCGTGGCCCAGTGCCGCGTGCGTCTTCATCACATGGAATTCGTCGTCGCTGAGCTTTCCCGGCTTCAGCAGGATCGAATCCGGGATGCCGACCTTGCCGACATCGTGCAACGGCGCCGATTTGTAGAGCAGCTCGATGGTTTCCTCGTCGAGCCGGCCGGCATAGCGCGGATCGCGGCTGAGATGCAGGGCGAGCGCCAGCACATAGTTCTGGGTCCGGCGGATGTGGTTGCCCGTCTCGTTGTCGCGGGTTTCCGCCAGCGAGGCCATGGCGCGGATGGTGGCGTCCTGGGCGCGCAACAGGTCGCGCGTGCGCTCCGCCACCCGGTCCTCCAGTTGGCGGTTCTGGTCGGTGAGCGCCCGCCGCGCCTCGCGGAGCGCGATGTGGGTGCGGACGCGGGCCAGCACCACCGGCGGCGAGATCGGCTTGGTGATGTAATCGACGGCACCGACCTCGAACCCGCGGGTCTCGTCATGGACCTGTCCCATGGCGGTGATGAAGATCACCGGGACTTCGCGGGTGCGGGCGTCCTCCTTCAGTTTCCGGCAGACCTCCACCCCATCCATGCCCGGCATCATCACGTCCAGCAGGATCAGGTCGGGCAGCGGGTCGCCGGCCAGACGGGCGAGCGCCTGCGGCCCGTCCTTCGCCACGATCAGGCCATAGCTGTCGCGCAGCAGGTCGGCCATGACCTTCAGGTTGATCGGCTCGTCGTCGACGACCAGGATGCGCGGCTTCTCGCCGTTCGGCAGGGCAACCGGGTTCGGCAGGCTCATGTCGCGGTCTCTCTCCAGTCACGCAGGCGGTCGCGCAGTTCGGTCAGGGCGGTGGCCGCGTCATCGAAATCGAAGGCGCCGGCATGGCGGTTCACCCGCTCCGCCATGTGCGCCACCGGGCTGCCGGTCAGCAGGCGGGCAAGCGCATCGGCCAGATCGCCCGCCTCCGGGTCGCCGGCGATCAGCAGACCGCCCAGCCGGTCGGCCAGCGGCAGGGCGGCCCGCAGCAGGTCGCGCGGAAGCCCGGCCGCCGAGGATGGCGGCGCAACCGCCGCCGCCGCCGGGACGCTGTCCGCCGCCGGCCGCCCGAGGGTGCCGATCCCTTCCACCACCAGTGCGAGCGCGTCGGCCAACCGGTCGAGCACCCCCTCCTCCAGATCCGGTGGCACCATCATCGCGCCGGCTTCGATCCGCCCCGCCAGGGCGGAAAGGTCCATGGCGCCGACCGTGGCCGCGGTGCCCTTCAGCGTGTGGGACAGCCGCAGCACGTCCTTCCAGCGTTCCTCCCGCACTGCGGTGGCCAAGCGCACGGCCTCCCCCTCGTGGGTGGCGGCGAAATCGATCAGGATCCGGCGCAGCAGGGCGAGGTTGCCGTTCACGTTGCGCCGGGCGACGGCAAGGTCGAGCGCCGGCAGGCTGTCGGGCAGTGCCGGGGCGGACGATACGGCGGCGGCCGGCATCGCCGCCGTTCCGGCTGCGGCAGCCCCGATTCCACGCACCGGCTTCAGCCAGCGGGCGAGCGCCGCATACAGCGTGTCCGGATCGATCGGCTTGGAAACATGGTCGTTCATGCCGGAATCGAGGCAGCGTTCGCGGTCGCCGGCCATGGCATGGGCGGTCATGGCGATGATCGGCAGGTTGGACAGCTCCAGCTCGCGCCTGATCAGGCGCGTCGTCTCATAGCCGTCGAGCCCCGGCATCTGCACGTCCATCAGCACGAGGTCGAACTTCACCTCGCGCAGGCATTGCAAAGCCTCCTCGCCGCTGCCGACCACCGTCGCCTCGATGCCGACCAGTTCCAGAAGGCCGCAGGCAACCTGCTGGTTGACCGGGTTGTCCTCCACCAGCAGAACGCTGCGCCCGACCAGCGCCGAAAGCTCGGTCGACTGGGCGGGGTCGTTCACCCGGCGTGCGGTATCGGCTGGCCGGGCCGCACCGCCCAGCGCCGTCATCACCGAATCGAACATGGCTGACGGTGTCACAGGCTTTTCCAGCACGGCGGTGACCGGCCCGGCGGCGCCGTCCAGCGCCCCATCCAGCGCCCCCTGCACCCCATCGGCGCCATAGGCGGTGGTCATCACCACCGGCGGCTGGGCGCCGGGCAGCGCGCGCAGGCGGCGCAGGGTCTCCACCCCGTCGAGGTCCGGCATGCGCCAGTCGAGCACCACCAGCTCCACCGATGGTTTCTCCCCGGCCTGCCCCTCCTCCAGCCGGCGCAGCGCCGACCAGCCGTCGCCCACCGATTCCACGGTCAGGCCGAAGCGTTCCAGCATGTCGGTCAGGATGGAGCGCACGGCGTCGCTGTCGTCCACCACCAGAACCCGGCGTTCCATCAGGTCGCGCGGCAACCGGTCGTCGGCGGTGTCGCCGGCCGCGACCCGGCAGCGGATGGAGAAGCGGAAGATGCTGCCCTCGCCCGGCCGGCTTTCCACCGACACGCCGCCGCCCATCAGTTCCACCAGCTGGCGGCAGATCGCCAGCCCCAGCCCGGTGCCGCCGAAGCGCCGCGTGGTGGAGCTGTCGGCCTGGGTGAAGGGGCGGAACAGCGACGCCGCCTGTTCGGGCGACATGCCGATGCCGGTGTCGCAGACCTCCACCTCCAGCCGGTAATCGTCGCCGGTGCCGATGCGTCCGCCCACCGTCACCACCACCTCGCCCCGCTCCGTGAACTTCACGGCGTTGGAGACGAGGTTCAGGATCACCTGACCCAGCCGCAGCGGGTCGCCGACCAGCATGCCCGGCACACCGCCATGCAGGTCGACGATCAGCTCCAGCCCCTTTTCCCGCACCTTGGGCAGGACGACCGTCGCCACCTCCTGCAGCACGTCGCCGATGTGGAAGGGGATCGCCTCGATCGTCAGCTTTCCGGCCTCGACCTTGGAGAAGTCGAGGATGTCGTTGATGATGCCGAGCAGGCTGCGCGAGGAGGCGTGGATCTTGTCCAGATAGTCGCGCTGGCGCGGCGATAGCTCCGTCTTCATCATCAGGTGGCTCAGCCCGATCACCGCGTTCATCGGCGTGCGGATCTCGTGGCTCATGTTGGCCAGGAAGTCGCTCTTCTGCCGGTTGGCGCGGTCGGCCTCCTCCTTGGCGCGGGCCAGCTCGTCCTCGGTCCGCTTGCGGTCGGTGACGTCCTTGTGGATGCCGGTGATGCGGGTGGGCAGGCCGTCCGCGTCGCGTTCCGTCACCTTGCCGGCCGACAGGATCCAGACCCAGGCGCCCGACTTGTGGCGCATGCGGAACTCGACCTCGTAGACCGGGGCGCGGCCGGCCACATGGTCCTCCAGCGTCGCCAGCACCCGCTCCCGGTCGCTCTCGTGCAGCAGCCCCAGCCAGGTGGAGCCGTTGCCGGGAAGCTCGCCGGGGGCATAGCCCAGCATGCCGAGCCAGCGGTCGGAGAAATAGGCGTGGTCCGTCACCGGGTTCCAGTCCCACAGCCCGGTGTTGGAGGCGTCGAGCGCCACCGTCAGCCGCTCCTCGCTTTCCTGCAGGGCGGTCAGCATGCGCTGGCGTTCGGTGATGTCCTGGAAGACGGTGACCGAACCGACGATGCGGCCATCCTCGCGCAGCGGTACCGCGGTGATGGCGATGGGGAAGATGGTGCCGTCGCGCCGGACGAAATGGTCGGTTTCCGAACGATGGATCTCGCCGCGGCGGACGGTGTTCAGCACCGCGCAGTCCGCGCCGGCGACCGGCCGCCCCTGGCCGTCCTTGTAATGCACGGCGTCATGCAGGGTGATGCCGCGCAGATCCGCCAGCGACCAGCCGAGCAGACGTTCCGCCTCCGGGTTCAGGAAGGTGCAGAAGCCGTTGCGGTCCAGCGAGAAGACGCCTTCGCCCATGCTGTCGGTGATGCTCTGCAGGAAGCGCCGGCTGTCCTCAAGCTCGGCCTCCATCCGCTTGCGTTCGGTGATGTCGGTGCGGATGGCGATGTACTGGTGCGGCTGGCCGTCGGTGGTGAGCAGCGGGACGATGGTCGCCGCCACCCAATATTCCTCGCCCGCCTTGGTGCGGTTGCAGATCTCGCCGTGCCAGACCTGCCCGTCCATGACCGTGTGCCACATCTCCGCGAAGAAACCCGAGGGATGGCGCCCCGAATTGACGATGCGGTGCGACCGGCCCAGCAGCTCTTCGCGGGAATAGCCGCTGATCTGGCAGAACTTGTCGTTGGCGTAGGTGATGATGCCGCGGTGGTCGGTGATGCTGACGATGGCGTGCTGGTCGAGCGCGAATTTCTGCTGCTCCAGTGCCCGTTGCGCCGCCGAGCGTTCCTCCACCAGTCCGGCCATCAGCTGGCTCAGCCGTTCCAGGCTGTCGGTCGGGCCGCTGTCGGCGGAATCCGGCAATTCGGGGCGGCCGTCCGCCCGCAGCAGGCTGTTGGCGATGCCGCGCAACCGGCGGATGGCATGGGCCTGCGCCGCCGCCTCGCGCCGCAGCCGCTCGTTGGTGTCGGCCAACTCCTCCGAACTCAGCTGCAGGCTGCGTGCCCTGAGCGTCAGGTCGCGGTCGGCCTGTTCGTAGCTCTGGCCGATGCGGGCGAACAGTGCCGGCAGCGAGTCCAGCATCCGCACCGCGTCGGCCGACAGGCCGGGGGTGCAGGCGAGCGCCTTCAACTCCGCCAGGACGGAGTCCGCCGCTTCGGCGGTCGGCAGGCCCAGCACCCGCTTGAACTGGCTTTGCAGCAGGCGGTGCATGCGGTCAGCGTTCCGTCAGCAGGGCGACCGTCATCGTCTGGTTGTGCAGCCGGCAATCGACCAGATCGCGCATCGGTCCGATCTCCCCATAAGAATAGAAGCCGGCCAGCACCGCGCCCGGCCCCATCCGGTCCGCCACCGCCTGCACCTCCTCCTCCACCCGGTCGCCCATCACCAGCTTGCGGCCGACGCAGCTGACCAGAAGTGCGAGCCGGTCGCCCGCCGCCTCACCCACTCCGGCGGCGGCGATGGCGCCGGCCTGCTCCGCCCCGTCGACCAGCCCGTCGGTGCTGGCGTGCATCAGCCGCAGGTAGAAGCCCTCCTCCACCGTGCCGGCCAGGATCAGGCCGCCGGCCGCCTCGTCGATGCCGAGGATGGTGCGGATCAGCCCGACCGAATCATGGTTGCCGTTCAGCAGTTCGAACGGAAACAGCAGGCCCGACGCCGGCAGGTCGCGGGCATAGTCGCCGAGATAGCGCCTGTAGACGTTCAGCGCCGGCTCGCCGTCCAGCTGGAGCAGCAGGTTGCCGACGGCCTTCGTCACCTTGCGCGCCGGCCCGAACGGTTCCCACCCGCCGACGGAGCCGAGGCCGAGATGCAGGCTCCCGCCGTAAAGCCCGACCGCCACCGCCCGGCTGTCGGACACGCCGGACGGCCCCAGCACCATCGTACGGACGAAGGCGCCGCCGTCGCCGGCCAGCCCGCCCGACACCGGAATGCCCGCAGGCAGGCGCGAGGACAGCCCGTCGATCAGCGCGCTGCCGTTCACGCCGACGCCGCGGGCGAACAGCAGCACCCCCGACAGGCCGGCACGGGCAACAAGCGCCTCTCCCAGAGCTTCGCCTGCCCGCTGGCTGTCGTCGGTGGAGGCGATGTCGGCTTCGACCGCGACCGCATCTCCGCCACGCTCGAAACGGATGGCGGTGACGGTGCAGGACCCGTCGAGCACGGCGTCGCCGGCGATTTCGCCCGCCGTGCTGCACCCGGCGATCACGGCGCCGGGGAATGCGGAGGCCAGCCGGGCGGCGAGGTCCGGACTGTCGAAGACGTCGACGGAACCGAAGACCAGGGCGAGATCGGCCGGCTGCGGAGCCAGCTCCGCCGCCGGAGATGCGAACGCCGCCTGCCAGACCCGCATGCCTCTCCCCATCGCCGATAATTTCCGGGGAAGACTATCACGCGGTCGGAGTCGGGAAGAGGCCCTATAACGTTCGGGGGTGGCGGATGGTCATAATGACGCACGCAGCATCCGGGATCGGATGGCCATAATTCGAAATGGGTATAACCCGGAGTGGCGGAAAATGAGAGTTCCCCCGTAAGGATCTGTCAACCACACTGCGGTATGGTTGGTCTGCCAAGCAGTGCGGATCGGAATCAATCCCCGGGAGTGGGGGAGCGGTCCGCGGACGGCAGGAACGAACAAAACGGGCAAAAAGCCCGACCTGACGCATTTTCCGGGGAGCAGGACGCATATGACGATGGACGCGCGCGACGACACCATGATGCCGGACCGCCAGGACGGCACCCCACGCAGCAGACGGATGGGCGTACGCGGCAAGCTTCTGCTCGCCTTCGCCGGTATGGCCGGCATGACGGTCGCCGCCAGCATCGTCGGGCTGACGTCCTTCTCGGCGGTTGAACGGCCGTTGACGCAGATCGTCGGCACCGGCCTGCCGGAGATGGAGTTGGCGAAGCGCCTGTCCGGCGAAAGCAGCGGCATCGCCGCCGCCGCCCCGGTGCTGGCCGCCGCGGAAAGCCAGAGCGAGCGCGAGCGCGTCTATGGCGAGATCATGGGCAACGGCAAGGCGCTGGGCGCCCTGGTGGAGGAATTGGCCTCCCACCGCTCCGGCGATCCCCGGATCGGCGAGCTGCGCAGCAAGACCGAAGGCCTGATCGCTACGCTGGAGCACGGCAACGCCGCGGCCAACCAGCGCCTGTCCGTCCGCGGCACGCGCGAGGCGATGGCCGTCGATCTGGCGAAATCCTACGACGCCTTCCTTGCAAACCTTGCCCCGCTGACCGAGCGGGCCGGCGCCACCCTGCGCAGCAAGGGCGAGACGCTGGACAACAGCACCGAGCGCGACATGAACGCGCTGGGCGACGCCGTCCGCTCCCTGATCACCATGTATGAGGTGCGCGGCGACCTGGGCGTGGCGTCGGAGTCCCTGACCCGCGCCGGGGGCGCGGAGACCGCCTTCGCCGTCACCCAGCACCAGCAGAGCTATCTGGAAGCGGCCGCCCGCATCGTCAGCGCCACCGCGCAGATCGGCAGCCGCCTGAGCAAGGAGGCGTCCGACGGGCTGGACGCCTTCTTCCAGCTGGGCGACGGCGCCACCGGCGTCTTCGACATGCGCCGCAAGGCCCTGGAACTGCCGGTCGACAGCGCCGAACGCGAAACCTTGCGTCAGAAGATCGGGAAAGTCCTGACCGATGGCGCACGCCAGCAGGCTTCCCTGCTGGAGCAGATGGAATCGCCACTGATGCGGCTGAAGGCGGAAATCAAGCTGTCGAGCGTCAACGTCCGCTCGCAGACCCGCGATTCCATGCAGGATCTGCTGGGCGCCGGACTGGCCCGCTTCCGGACCTATCTGGAACTGTCGACCTACGCCGCCGCCACCGTCGGCGCGCTGAACGAGGCGACGCAGGCGCCCAATGCCGAACGGCTGACGATGCTGGAAACCCGCTTCACCACCGCCGCCAAGGCGATGGAGGAGCGGCTGAAGGCGCTGCAGTCCGCTGGTGACGACGGGCTGCCGAAGCTGGTCAAGAGTGCCGAGGTCCTGGCCGGCTTCGGCAAGGGCGACAACAGCCTGTTCAAGCTGCGCCGCTCCGAACTCGCCGCTGCCGAAGAGAACGAGAAGGTCCTGACGGAGAACCGCCAGATCGCCCGGCAGTTCGCCGGCATGGTCGACGACCAGATCTCCGCGATGAAGCAGGAGGCGGACACCGCCGCCGCCGGGGCGACCGATGCGCTGTCGGCCGGCCGCAAGATGCTGATCCTGTTCGCTGTCGCCAGCCTGATAGGTGCCGCCGCCCTGGCGTGGTTCGTCGTGGGCCGCAACATCGTCGCGCGCATCAGCCAGCTGTCCGATGCCATGCGGGCGATCGCCGCCGGAAACCTGAACGCGCCAATTCCCGCTGCCGGTTCCGACGAGATCGGCGACATGACCCGCGCCCTGATGGTCTTCCGCGACACCGCCAACGAGGCGAGCGCCGCCAACGCCCGCGCCGAAGCCGAACGAAGCCGTGCCGCCGGCGAGCGCCGCCGCGCCATGGTCGAGATGGCCGAGAATTTCGAAAGCAGCGTGCGCGGCGTGCTCGACCGCGTCGCCCGCGCCGCCGGCGAAATGCAGGACATGGCCCAGCGCATGAGCCGCAATGCCGAGGCCACCACCGGCGAGGCCGCCACCGCGGCCAGCACCTCGCAGCAGGCGGAAGGCAGCGTCAAGGCGGTGGCCGCCGCGACGGAGGAACTGTCGGCCTCGATCCAGGAGATCGGCAGTCAGGTCCACGCCTCCAGCCAGATCGCCCGCAAGGCGGCGACCGAAGCCGAACGCACCGACCGCACGGTGGAGGGGCTGTCGCAGTCCGCCAACAAGATCGGCGAGGTGGTGCAACTCATCAACGACATCGCCAGCCAGACCAACCTGCTGGCGCTGAACGCGACCATCGAGGCCGCCCGCGCCGGCGAGGCCGGCAAGGGCTTCGCCGTGGTGGCGTCGGAGGTGAAGAGCCTCGCCAACCAGACCGGCAAGGCGACGGAGGAGATCTCCAGCCAGATCCAGGCGATGCAGTCGGTGACGCAGGATGCGGTGGACGCCATCCGCTCCATCGCCGGCACCATCCGCGAGATCAACGAGATCGCCGCCACCGTCGCCGCGGCGGTCGAGCAGCAGAGTGCCGCCACCCGCGAGATCGCCCGCAATGTCGGCGAGGCCGCCGACGGCACCCAGCATGTCCGGCGCAACATCGATTCCGTCGCCCGCGCCGCCGCGGAGTCCGGCGAATCCGCCACCCGCGTGCTGACCGCCTCCTCCACCGTCGCCGACGAGGTGCGGTCGCTGGGGTCCCAGGTCGACGGTCTGGTCAACCGCATGCGGGCGGGGTGACCGGTCCGCAGGAGCGACAGGCAACAAAAAAAGCCCCTCTTCCTTCACGGGAGAGGGGCTTTTCTTATGCCGGGACGATCGATCAGCGGCGACGCGGCTCGACCGTGACCGGCCGCCAGATCACCGCGGCGCCGGCACCGGCGCCGCAGGCGCCGCCGCAGAATTCCTCATATGTGTCGGCGGTGCCGCCCTGGGTGCCGGCGGGAGTGCCGCCCTGTGTTCCGGTGGTCGCCCGCGCCTGTTGCTGCTGGGCCATCTGCTGCTGTTGGGACTGAGTGGTCATACCATTTCTCCTCTCGGGGAGGCATGAGGTATCAAAATACTCAGAGACGATCAACTGGGATTTTCGGCCGATATCTTGTGATTTATTTTGGCTGGGAGCTTGGCGGCCGATGTTTGTTTTGCGATGCCGAAGAGTTGATCATGCATCGCACAAGAAGAGGGCAAGACGGACCAAGCCCTTCGTCCGCAAACAAAATGCGCCCTTCCCCACGGTGGAGGAAGAGCGCATTTGCGGGCATCAGTGCGGCGGAAAGCCGCCCGGTGGTGCGGTGCGGTAAGGCGGTCAGCCGCTGTTGCGCAGACCGGCGGCGATGCCGTTGATGGTCAGATGGATGCCGCGGGCGATCTGCTCGCCGCTGTCGCTGGTGCGGTGGCGCTTCAGCAGTTCGACCTGGACATGGTTCAGCGGGTCGAGATAGGGGAAGCGGTTGCGGATCGACCGCGCCAGCAGCGGGTTGTTCTCCAGCAGGGCCGACTGCTCGGTGATCGCCAGCAGCGCGTCGATGCTGTCCTGCCACTCCGCCCGGATGCGGGAGAAGATGGCGTCGCGCAGCGCCGGATCCGACACCAGCCCGGCATAACGCGACGCGATGGCGATGTTCGACTTGGACAGCACCATGTCCATGTTGGACAGCAGCGTGCTGAAGAAGCCCCAGTCGCGGTGCATGGCACGCAGCCGTTCCATCCCGTCGGGATGCTGGGCCAGATAGGCCTTCACCGCCGACCCGAAGCCGTACCAGCCCGGCAGCATCAGGCGGCATTGCGCCCAGCTGAACACCCAGGGAATGGCGCGCAGATCCTCGATGCTGGTCGACTTCTTGCGCGACGCCGGACGGCTGCCGATGTTGAGGTTGGCGATCTCGCCGATCACCGTCGATTCCCAGAAATACTTCTCGAAGCCCTCGGTGTCGTAGACCAGCCCGCGATAGGCCTTGAAGGCATGCTCCGACAGCTCTTCCATGGTCTGGAGGAACAGATCGGTGCAGGGAGCCGCCGATTCCGGGTGCAGCAGCGTGGCTTCCAGCGTCGCCGCCGCCAGCGTTTCCAGGTTGCGCCGGCCGACTTCCGGGTTGGAATATTTGCCGGCGATGACCTCGCCCTGTTCGGTGATGCGGATGGCGCCCTGCACGGCGCCGGCCGGCTGGGCCAGGATCGCCTGATAGCTGGGGCCGCCGCCGCGGCCGACCGAGCCGCCGCGGCCGTGGAACAGCCGCAGACGCACGCCATGCTTGGCGAACACCTCGACCAGCGCGATCTCGGCCTTGTACAGTTCCCAGCCGGAGGTGAGGAAGCCGCCGTCCTTGTTGCTGTCCGAATAGCCGAGCATCACCTCCTGCAGGTTGCCGCGGCTTTCCAGGAAGCGCCGGTAGGTCGGGATCGACAGCAGACGGTCCATGGTGGCCGCACAGTTGCGCAGGTCGCCGATGGTCTCGAACAGCGGCGCGATGTTCAGGTCCAGCGCCTTTTCCTTCGGCCGCAGCAGCCCGGCTTCCTTCAGCAGGACGGCGACCTCCAGGATGTCCGACACGCCGTCGGTCTTGGAGATGACGCAGTTCACCACCGCATCGGCGCCGAAACGGGCGCGGGCATCGGCGGCGGTGCGCAGGATGTCCAGTTCGGAGTTCGTCTCTTCCGAATAATCGGCGTAGCGCGAGGCCAGCGGGCGGTTGGTCTCCAGTTCGCGGACCAGCAGCTCGATCCGCTCGTCCTCCGACAGCGCCTTGTAATCGACGTCGGCGTCGGCGAAGGACAGCAACTCCGCCACCGTGCGCTCATGCACGTCGGAGTTCTGGCGCAGGTCGATGCTGGCCAGATGGAAACCGAACAGGTCGACGGCACGCCGCAGGTGGCGCAGCCGGCCCTTGGCGAGTGTCGCCGAACCGTTGACGGTCAGCGAACGGTCGATGATGTCGAGGTCGGCGCCGAATTCCGCCGGGGACAGGTAGGGCGGCGCTTCGCCCACGGCGTGGCGTGGCGCCTCCAACCCGTCCAGCGTCCGCAGCGTCGCGGCGACCCGCGCATAGAGGCCGGAGATGGCACGGCGGTACGGTTCCATCTTGCGGTGCGGCGAAGGATCGGGCGAGCGTTCGGCCAGCTGGCGCAGCGGCTCCGACACGTCGATGACGCGGGTGCTCAGCGACAGCTCCGACCCCAGCGTGTGCAGTTCGTCCAGGTAGAACTGCAAGGCGCGGGTGCTCTGCATCCGCATCGCCTGCCGCAGGACCGGCGCGGTGACGAAGGGGTTGCCGTCGCGGTCGCCGCCGATCCAGCTGCCCATGCGCAGGAAGGACGGCAGCTCCGTCGTCGCCCAGGACGGGTCGGTCTTGCGCAGATGGTCTTCAAGCTGGGCGTAGAAGCGCGGCATCTCGCGCAGGAAGGTGTAGTCGTAGAAGGTCAGGCCGTTCGCCACCTCGTCCGTCACCGCCAGCTTGGTGGCGCGCAGGATCGCGGTCTGCCACAGCGTCAGCACGGCGCGCTGGAGCGATTCGAGGTTGGTCTCCTCCTCCTCCGGCGTCATCGGCCCGTGGTCGCGCTCGGCCAGCAGCTTGGCGACCGCCATCTGCACGGTCAGGATGCTCTTGCGCTGCACCTCGGTCGGGTGGGCGGTCAGCACCGGGCTGACCAGCGCGCCGTCGAAGAACTCCTTCAACTGCTGGGTGGTGACGCCGGCCTTCGTCGCCTCGTCCAGCGCATGGGCCATGGTGCCCTCGCGCGGGGCCGACCCGGCGAGCGCATGGGCGCGGGTACGGCGGATGTGGTGCTGGTCCTCGGCGATGTTGGCGAGGTGCGAGAAGAAGCTGTAGGCCCGCACCACCCGCGCCGTCTGCGGCGGCGACAGGCTGTTCAGGATCGCCTCCAGCTCCTTGCGGGCGCCCTGGTCCTCTTCGCGGTGGAAGCGGATGGAGGTCTGGCGGATCCGCTCGACGATGTCGAACACCGCCTCCCCTTCCTGGCTGCGGACGGTGTCGCCCAGGATGCGCCCCAGCAGGCGGATGTCTTCGCGGAGCGGCTGGTCCTTCGTCTCGGAACTTTCCTGCAGCAGGATGGCGGACATGGGCGACGGTTTCCTGGTCGAGGATGGACGGATACGGGTCGATGCGCGAACGCCGGATACTGAATGGGGATGATCAAAGTCCGGGCAGGAGAATCCCCCTGCACGCGAAGTGGTCAGACCATCGGCGACAGCATGCCCATTCTGTCAGAAGTTTCAACCGTCCGTGTGCTGGTGCGAAATGATTTTCATAATTCGCAGCGCTGAGAAATGCGACGTCGCATAGGACCCTGCGGAACCGAGGGGCTTGCTTGTCAACTAGTATGGTAGTATCCTTGAATTGTTGTTGCCGCCAGCCGATGGTCCCTCGACCGGATCGGGCGGGCTTAGGGGTGGAAAAGCGATGCTGAGCAAGATCGACGTGGACTCCAGCGAGCCGATCGCGCGGCGCGTGTACCGGGTGCTTCGCCAAGCCATCGTGACGATGCAGTTCCGCCCAGGTCAAGCCCTGTCCGAGCAGGAGATCGCCGACCAGCTCGGCGTCAGCCGCCAGCCGGTGCGCGAAGCCTTCATCAAGCTGAGCGAGTCGGGACTGCTGACCATCCGGCCGCAGCGTGGGACTTTCGTCGTCAAGATCTCGGTCAAGCAGGTGCTCGACGCCCGCTTCGTGCGCGAGGCGGTGGAAACCGCCGTGGTGCGCAAGGCGTGTGAAACCATCACGCCGGCTGGTATCGCCGAACTGCGCGACAACCTCAAGGCCCAGTGGGACATCGCCGACGAGGCGGTCCCGGTGCGCTTCCTGGAACTGGACGAAGCATTCCACCGGACCATCGCCATCGGGGCGGAGTGCGACTATGCATGGCGCATCGTCGAGGAGACGAAGGCCCAGATGGACCGCGTCCGCTATCTCAGCGTCCCGTACGCCACGCCGATCCGCCGGCTGATCTCGCAGCATCAGGCGGTGGTCGAGGCCATCGTCGCCCGCGACCCCGTCAAGGCGGAGGCGGCGATGGGGCTGCATCTGCGCGAGATCCTGACCTCCCTTCCCGAGCTGGAGAGCAAATTCCCCGACCTGTTCACCCTGGATGACGCCGCCCCTCCGCCACCCCAGAAGGCGACCTCCCGAAATGCGGTCCGCGCGAGGGTTGCCGGAGCGCGCTGATCGGCACAGCTTTCAGGGGGACGGCGAGGGGCGGGACGGCGTGGTTCGTCCGCCACCTTCGACGGCATGGTCGGAGAGATCAGTTCGTCCAGGGAACAATCCGGATTGCCCTTTTCCGATACTCGTGACATACTACCATACAAGAATGTGAGCCTGCGGCTCGCCAGGAAGGAAACCGCCCCCATGCAAACGCCCGCATCGTCCTCTTCCCCTTCCGGCACCCCGTCCCGGCGCCTTGGCGATTCCGTCCTGTCCACCCTGCCGGCGGCGGTCGCGCGGCCCGGTTATGACCGCAGGGATCTGGAGATCGGCATCGTCCATCTCGGCGTCGGCGCCTTCCAGCGCGCCCATCAGGCGGCCTACACCGACGCGCTGCTGGAGACGCAGTTCGGGGCGTGGGGCATCGCCGGCGTCAGCCTGCGCAGCCCCGATACCCGCGACGCCCTGGAACCGCAGGACGGGCTCTACACCGTCGCCGTGCGCGACGCCGAGGGGGAGCGGCTGCGGGTGATCGGCTGCCTGCTGGAACTGCTGGTGGCGCATGAGGATCCGGAAGCGGTGCTGGAGCGGATGTGCCGCCCGTCGGTGCGCATCGTCACCCTGACGGTGACGGAGAAGGGCTATTGCCATGACCCGGCCACCGGTGCGCTGAACGAGGACCATCCCGACATCCGCCACGACCTGGACAACCCCGCCAAGCCGCGCACCGCCATCGGCTTCCTGATCGAGGCGCTGGCCCGCCGCCGCGCCACCGGGCTGCCGCCCTTCACCGTGCTGAGTTGCGACAACCTGCCGAGCAACGGCGACACCGTCGCCCGCATCCTGCGCCGCTTCGCCGAACTGCGCGGTGCCGATTTCGGCGCCTGGGTGGCGGAGACGGTGGCCTGCCCCAACAGCATAGTCGACCGCATCGTCCCCGCCACCACCGAGGCCGACCGCACCCGCGTATCCCAGTCGCTCGGCGTGCAGGATGCCTGGCCGGTGGTGACGGAGCCCTTCACGCAATGGGTGGTCGAGGACCGCTTCCCCGCCGGCCGCCCGGCCTGGGAGACGGTGGGGGTGGAACTGGTCGCCGACGTCCATCCCTATGAGACGATGAAGCTGCGGCTGCTGAACGGCAGCCACTCCACCATTGCCTATCTGGGATATCTGGCGGGCTACGAGACGGTGTCGGACACGATGGCCGACCCCGCCTTCGCCACGCTGGTCCGCAACCTGATGGACCGCGAGACCGGGCCGACGCTGCACATGCCGCCCGGTGCGGACATGGAGCAGTACAAGGACGCGCTGATCGCCCGCTTCCGCAATCCGGCGCTTCGCCACCGCACTTGGCAGATCGCCATGGACGGCACGCAGAAGCTGCCGCAGCGTCTGCTGAATCCGATCCGCGACCGGCTGGCCGCCGGCGAAACCATCGACCGGCTGGTCCTGGCCGTCGCCGCCTGGATGCGCTACGTCGCCGGCACCGACGAGACGGGTAAGCCCATCGACGTGCGCGACCCGATGGCTGCCAAACTGGCGGAGATCGCCGCATCCACCGCCGGCAACCCCGACCGTCTGGCCGAGGCGCTGTTCGGCCTGACCGCCGTGTTCGGCGAGGATCTGCCGCGCGATCCGCGCTTCACCGGGCCGGTCACCGCCGCGCTCAAGCGCCTGTTCGCCGACGGTGCCCGCGCCGTGGTCGCCGCGACCGCCTGACCCCGCTTCACAGTATCATCTTCTATAGGGAGTGTTCCCGTGGTTGCCCTGACCGTCGAAAAGCCGCATGTGCTGGCGCTCCGCCCCGAAAACGCCCCCGCTTCTGGGTCGGTCAAGGCCGGCGAGGTGCTGGTCCGCGTCCAGCGCGCCGGGATCTGCGGGTCGGACCTGCACATCTACCACGGCTCCAACCCCTTCGCGGTCTATCCCCGCGTCATCGGCCACGAGTTCGCCGGTACGGTCGAGGCGGTCGGCGACGGTGTGGGCAACGTCGCGGTCGGCGACCATGTGGTGGTCGATCCGGTGGTGTCCTGCGGCCGCTGCTACGCCTGCCGCGCCGGGCGGACCAATGTCTGCGCCAATCTGGAGGTGTTCGGCGTCCATCGCGACGGCGGCTTCCGCAACCATGTCGTGGTGCCGGCGGCCAACGCCATCAAGGTGCGCTCCGACCTGCCGATCTCGCTGGCCGCACTGGCGGAGCCGCTGTCCATCGCCGCGAACGTTCTGTCGCGCACCGGCATCGGGCCCGAAGACACGGTGCTGGTCTATGGCGCCGGGACGGTCGGGCTGACGGTGGTGCAGGTCGCCAAGCTGCACGGCGCCCGCTGCATCGTCGCCGACCTGGACGACAAGCGGCTGGAACGGGCGAAGGAGTTCGGCGCCGATGTCGTCCTCAACTCCGCGCGCGTGTCGGTGCCCGACGCGGTGCGCGACGAGAATGACGGGCTGGGTCCGACGGTGGTGATCGACGGCGCCGGCGTGCCGGCCCTGCTGGAGGAGGCCTGCCGCCTCGCCAGCCCCGCGGCGCGCATCGGTCTGCTGGGCTTCTCCCCCGGCCCCTGCAACATCAGCCAGCAGGAGATCGTGAAGAAGGAGCTGACCCTGGTCGGCTCCCGCCTGAACCGCCGCCTGCTGCCGCAGGTCATCGACTGGCTGGAGAGCGGCAAGCTGAATCCTGCGGCGATGATCACCCAGGTCTTCCCGATCGCCGATGCGGCGAGCGCCTTCGCCCTGATCGAAAACGACCCGTCCAGCACCATCAAGGTCCAGCTCGACTTCGAAGGCTGATTGCCGGCCGAACCGCAGCCACACGTCAAACAATGGCGGACCTGATCCGCCCATAACGGAGGGACACCAGGATGAACAGCAAGACCCCGATCTCGCGCCGCACGCTGGCCAAGACCATCGGCCTCGGCGCCGGCATCGCCGCCGGTGCGACCCTGCTGGGCGGCATCGCCGCGCCGGCCATCGTCCGCGCCCAGGCCAAGACGACGCTGAAGCTCGGCCACCTCGCCAACGAGGACAATGTCTGGCACAAGGCCTCGCTGATCTTCGCCGAGGAAGTCGCCAAGCGCACCAACGGCGCGGTCGAGGTCAAGGTGTTCCCCAACGAGCAGCTCGGCAAGGAAACCGACCTGATCAAGGGTATCCAGCTCGGCACCATCGACTTCACCATCACCGGTGAATCGCTGCAGAACTGGGCGCCGGCCGCGGCGTTGCTGGCGGTTCCCTACGCCATCCGCGACCTCGACCATCTCGACAAGGTCGTTAGCGGCGAGCCGGGCAAGAAGATCGCCGACGCCATCGAGCAGAAGACCCAGCTGGTCCCGCTGACCTACTTCGCCCGCGGCCCGCGCAACCTGACCAGCAAGCGCCCGATCAAGTCGCCGGACGAGCTGAACGGCCTGAAGATGCGCGTGCCGAACGTGCCGCTGTTCGTGTCCTTCTGGCAGGGGCTGGGCGCCAAGCCGACGCCGATGGCCTTCTCGGAGGTCTTCACCGGCCTGCAGAACGACACCATCGAGGCGCAGGAGAACCCGCTGGCCCTCATCAAGTCGGCGAGCTTCTACGAAGTCCAGAAATACGTGAACCTGACGGAGCACGTCATCAGCTGGATCTATCTGGTCGGCGGCTCGAAGAAGCTGAACAAGCTGCCGGCCGAACAGCGCGCCGCCATCATGGAAGCCGCCAAGGCCGCCCAGGCCGCCGAGCGCAAGCTGTTCATCGAGGACGAGACCAAGCTGGCGGCCGACCTGAAGGCCAAGGGCATGGAGTTCATCACCGTCGACAAGGCCGCCTTCGCCGAGAAGGGCCGCCCGACCGTCGTCGCGGCGCTGTCGCCGGAGATCAAGCCGATCTACGAGGAAATCCTCGCGGTGAAGTGAGCGGGAGATCCCCTCTCCCCCCGGGGAGAGGGGATACGGAGTTGTGTCCTCCTCCCCCAAACCGCAAGAGCCTGTCCGATGCGCAAAGCCTTTTCCGCCGCGGTGGCGGCTGTATCCGCTCTTTGCCGCTGGGGAACCCTGGCGGCCATCGGTGTCCTCATCGTCGTCGTGACAATCCAGGTGCTGGGCCGCGTCCCCGGTTTCCCCTCGCCGCCCTGGACGGAAGAGGTGGCCCGCTTCGCGCTGGTCCATCTCGTCGCCTTCTCCTGCGGGCTGGCGCTGCTGCGCGGCGAGCTGGTGAACGTCGACATGTTCATCCTGCTGCTGCCCAAGCCGCTGCAATGGGCGGTGGCGCGGACGGTCGATCTGGCGATCCTGGTCTTCGCCGTCGCCATCATCCCCGGCGCCTGGGACTATGTCGTCGGCAGCGTCGGCGAGCGGGCGCGCTCCATCAACGTTCCGATGATCTGGGTCTATGTGGTGACGCTGATCATCCCGGTCTCGCTCGCCTTCTTCTCGATCGCCCGGCTGGCCGGGCTAGGGCGCGATTCCGCGCCGCCCAGCCATGGGGAAACCGTCTGATGGTCACCGCACTGTTCGTCACCTTCGCCGTCCTGCTGATCCTGGGCGCGCCAGTGGGCATCGCGCTGGGCGGTGCGTCGGCGGTCTATCTGGTCGGCAGCGACATCGACCTCGCGGTGGTTCCGCAGTTCATGTATGCGGGCATGGACAGCTTCGTCCTGCTCTGCATTCCCGGCTTCGTGCTTGCCGGCAATCTGATGAACGGCGGCGGCATCACCGACCAGATCGTGCTGTTCAGCAACCGGCTGGTCGGCCATATCCGCGGCGGCCTCGGCCTTGCCAACGTGACGGGGTCGATGGTGTTCGCCGGCATCTCCGGCACCGCCGTGGCGGAAACCGCCTCCATCGGCGCGGTGATGATCCCGGCGATGCGCAAGTCGGGCTATGACGCGCCCTTCGCCGCCGCGGTGACCGCCGCCGCCTCCACCGTCGGCCCGATCATCCCGCCCAGCGTGCCGATGATCATCGTCGGCACCCTGACCGGCCTGTCGGTCGGCAAGATGTTCATGGCCGGCGCCGTCCCGGGCGTGCTGCTGGGCATCGGCATGATGTTGACGGTCTGGATCCTGGCGCGGGCGCGCAACTATCCGAAGGAACCCTGGCAGGGCTTCGGCGCACTGCTGCGCGCCAGCCGCGGCGCCTTCTGGGCGCTGCTGATGACGGCGATCATCCTGTTCGGCATCGTCGGCGGCTATTTCACCCCGACCGAGGCGTCGATCGTCGCGGCGCTCTATGCCTTCGTCATCGGGCTGTTCGTCTACAAGGGCTTCAAACTGCGCCAGCTGCCGGCGATCCTGCTGGAAAGCGCAATCGGAGCCGGCGGGCTGATCCTGCTGGTGGGCCTCGCCAACGTCTTCGGCTGGATCCTGACCAGCGAGCAGATCCCGCAGGCCATCGCCGCCTCGATGCTGGCGCTGACCACCAACAAGTACCTGATCATTCTGCTGATCAACATCCTGCTGCTGATCGTCGGCACCTTCATGGAGACGATCGCCGCGCTGATCATCCTGTTCCCGCCGCTGCTGGCAGTGGCGACCCAGGTCGGCATCGACCCGATCCATTTCGCCACCTTCGCCGTGCTGAACCTGATGATCGGCCTGACCACCCCGCCGGTCGGCGTCTGCCTGTTCGTCGCGGCCAACATCGCGAAGATCTCGCTGGGTGCGATCACCAAGGCGATCTGGCCGTTCCTGCTCTGCAACATCCTGATCCTGTTCCTGGTCTCCTACATCCCGGCCCTGTCGCTGTGGCTGCCGAGCCTGCTTTTCCGCTGATTTCCCAAATTCCAAAGCCCCTCTCTTTCCAAGGAGTTCGCAGCCATGGAACAATCCTGGCGCTGGTTCGGTCCCGAAGACGCGATCAAGCTGAACCACATCCGCCAAGCCGGCGCCACCGGCGTGGTCACCGCCCTGCACCACATCCCCTACGGCGTCGTCTGGTCGGTCGAGGAAATCCAGAAGCGCAAGGCGATGATCGAGTCCGACAAGGAACTCGGCCTCAGCTGGACCGTCACCGAAAGCCTGCCGGTGCACGAGGCGATCAAGATCGGCGAAGGCGACCTGACGGAGCTGTTCGACAACTACCGCCAGTCGATGCGCAACCTCGCCGCCTGCGGCGTGACCACCATCTGCTACAACTTCATGCCGGTGCTGGACTGGACGCGGACGGAGCTGGCGGCGGCGCTGCCGGGCGGTGGAACCTCGCTGCGCTTCAACGCCCATGAACATGCCGCCTTCGACGTCTACATGCTGGAGCGTCCGGGCGCCGAGGAGGACCATGCGCCGGAGGTTCTTGCCAAGGCCAAGGAGTGGTTCGACCGCTCGTCGGAAAGCGACCGGGCGAAGCTGCTGACCAACATCATGGCCGGCCTGCCGGGCGCCTATGACCGCTACGACATCCCCGGCCTGCGCAAGATGATCGCGCGCTTCAACGGCATGTCCGCCGACGGCCTGCGCGAGACGCTGGCCCGCTTCCTGCGCGAGGTGATCCCGACGGCGGAAGAGGTCGGCATCCGCATGGCGATCCACCCCGACGACCCGCCCCGCCCGCTGTTCGGCCTGCCCCGCGTCGTCAGCACCGAGGACGACCTCGCCCACCTGATCAACGCGGTGAAGTCGCCGAACAACGGCCTGACCTTCTGCACCGGGTCGCTGGGCGCGGGGCAGACCAACAACGTGCCGGCGATGGCCAAGCGCTTCGTCGAGGACATCCACTTCGTCCACCTGCGCAACGTCGCCAAGGAGCCGGACGGGTCCTTCGAGGAAGCTGACCATCTCGGCGGCGACGTCGACATGGTGTCGGTCGTCACCACCCTGCTGGAGGAACAGAAGCGCCGCCAGGACGCCGGCAACGACAACTGGCGCCTGCCCTTCCGCCCCGACCACGGGCACGAGTTGCTGGACGATGTGGGCAAGCCGACCCACCCCGGCTACCCGATGATCGGCCGCCTGCGCGGTCTGGCGGAAATCCGCGGCGTGATGACCGCCGTAGCCGCGGTGAAGCAGCTGCCGATGTGAGGCGGACGCGCCGGCCTCACCCGCCGGCGCGCATCCCCAGCCGGGCGAGTTTCTTGTAGAAGGCAGCGCGGGAGATGCCGAGCGCCCGTGCCGCCTCCGTCGCCCGGCCGCCGCTGGCCGCGAGCGCACGGCCGAGAAGCCCGCGCTCGAACTCGTCGAAAGCCTCATCATAGCCCGGCACGGGCTGCGGCGCTGCATGAACCAGCGCCTGGACCGGCGCCGGACGCGCCGCCTCTGCAGTTTGGACGTCTCCAAGATCCGGCAACGCCTCCGCAAGGTCGGCGGCGGTCAGGCGGCGGTTGTCGGTCAGCAGACAGGTTCGCTCCAGCACGTTGCGCAGTTCGCGCACATTGCCTGGCCAACGGTGACGGCCCAGCGCCTCGACCGCTTCCGGGGTCAGGCCGCGCAGGGGAAGGCCGCTGCGGGCGGCGATCTCCTGAAGAATGGACTCTGCGATGGCTTCCAGCCCGCCGCCCATCTCCGCCAGGGCCGGCAGGCGGATCGGCAGCACGTTCAGCCGGTAATAGAGGTCGGAGCGGAAGCGGCCGTCGCGGATCCGCCGTTCCAGATCGACGTTGGTCGCCGCGATCACCCGCACATCCACCTTCACCGGCCGGTCGGACCCCAGCGGCTCGATCTCCTGCTCCTGCAAGGCGCGCAGCAGCTTGGCCTGGAGCCCCAGCGGCATGTCGCCGATCTCGTCCAGGAACAGCGTGCCGCCGTCGGCGGTCTTGAAGCGCCCTTCCCGCCCGCGGCGGTCCAGCCCGGTGTAGGCGCCGGGCACCGCACCGAAGAACTCCGCCTCCAGCAGCGTTTCCGGGATCGCCGCGACATTGACGCCGACGAAGGACCGGCCGCTGCGCGCCGACAGGCCATGGATGGCCTGGGCGATCAATTCCTTGCCGGTACCGGTCTCTCCCAGCAGCAGGATCGGCGCATCGGTGCGGGCGGCGAGGCGGGCCTTGCGCTTGACCTCCAGGCAGACCGGGCTGTCGCCGACATAGCTTTGCAACGTGTAGCGCGGCTGCCGACCCTCGTCGAGCCGGCGCTTGGTCGCCGCCAGTTCCGCCTCCAGCCGCGACAGTTCGGCCAGCAAGGGCTTCAGCCGGTGCAGGCTGTCATAGAGAACGAAGCCGACGGCGCCGATCACCGTACCGGCATCGTCGGTCAGCGGAAATCGCGAGACCACCAGCCGTTGGGTTCCGAACAGCATCAGGTCGAGAAGGATGGGCTGGCCGGTCGCCAGGATCTGGCGCATCTGCGAATGGGGAATGATCTCCTCCACCTCGCGGCCGATGGCCTCGGCAGGGTCGGAGATGCCGAGCATCCGGGCGTATTTCTCGTTGATCCACACCACCCGGGCATGGCGGTCGACCGCCACCGTTCCTTCGGACTGGGTTTCCAGAGCCTCGAACAGCGAAGGGATCGCCCGGCTGCGCAGCAGCGCCGCGTCGCCCTGCCGCACTTCGGAGAACCGTTCCCGATCATTCACTCCCGCCGTCCCCGTTGCATGTCAGCGCAGACTTACCTTATCGGCCCCCACGTCCGAATCCGCAACCGGCTGGGGGTTGCCACTTCCGGCAAGGCCGCACTGAACCGATGGCAGGGGCGTCGCGACCATCCCACCGGCACCCTGTTCTGATCTGCACCGTTGCGTTTCCGCACGGTGACGACCTTTCGATCATCACACAGGATGGAGAACACATCATGGCGAACCAGAACGAAGGGCGCAGCGCAGGCGGCCAGCACTCCGGCGGCAACTTCAAGAACGATCCGGAGCGCGCAGCCGAAGCTGGCCACAAGGGCGGCCAGGCGTCGGGTGGCAACTTCAAGAACGATCCCGAACGTGCGTCCGAGGCCGGCAAGAAAGGTGGCGAGCACAGCCACGGTGGTGGCGGCAACAGCGGCGGCAACAAGGAATAGGGAGTGACCGGCTCCACGATCCGGTAACGCCCGGGCGAACCGCCCGGCTGGGGAAGCGCGCCGATTTCGGCGCGCTTTTCCTTTCCCGCGGAGAAGCTTGCGCAGCTTCGACGGAAAGGTTCATTCTCTGCACTTCCCGTGCGCCGCAACCGACGACCGCCGAAGCCCCGACCATGCACGCTCCGCGATGACCCTTCCGTCAGCCCTGCTTCTGGCCGCGGTCGTCGCCACCTTGTGGATCGCAGCGCGCAGCTGGACCTTGCCTGCATTTCCCGGCCGCACCGATTTCGTACTGATGCAGTTGTCGGCCGCCTGGTGGTCGACGGCCGTCGCCATCGAGAGCATCGTTCCGGATCCCGCCGACAAGCTGCTGTGGGCGGAAATGGCCTGGCTGGGCATTGTCTGCACACCAAGCCTATGGGCGTTCTTCCTGTGGTCCTACACGAGGGGCGAGCTGCCGGAGCGCTGGCGGCTGGCGCTGGTGACGATCGGATTGGCGACCTGGGCGGTGGCCCTGACCAACGACGCCCACCATCTGTTCTACACCGCCGTCCGGCCGGTCAATGCGGAGCCGGGCGCCGCCCTGGTCTACAGCCACGGCCTGCTGTTCTACGTCGTCACCATCTACATCTATGCCTTCATGGTGATGAGCATCGTCGTCACCGCCAGCGGCATCCACCGGGCAACTCCGGCTTACCGCACCCATTACCTGGGTTTCCTGGTGGTGATGGCCGTACCGTGGGCCGCCAATGCCGGGTATGTCTTCGGCAACCTGACCCTGTTCGACCTGGACCCCACCGCCTTCAGCTTCCTGATGATGGACGGGATCTTCTACTGGCTGATCACCCGGAGGCGCCTTTTCGACCTGTTGCCGGTGGCGCGCGATGCACTGCTGGACGCAGTGCCCGATCCGGTGCTGGTGCTGGACGGCGACGGCACCGTGGTGGAAGCCAATCCGGCAGCACAGGCGCTTGCCGGCGATCATGCCGCCATCGGGCGACGGCTTGCCGACCTGCCTGGGCTGTCGGCACTGTCCACCATGGTCGCCGCCAAGCCGGCAACTGTATCGGGACCGCTGACGCTGGACTGCGGCGGCTCTCCTCGCTGCTTCGAGGTGACCTGGGTGCCGCTGACGGCGGGCGGCGGCGGGCGCGAGGTCGGCTGCTTGCTGATGCTGCGCGACGTCACCCACCGCCACCGGGCCGAGATGCGACTGGAGGACACCGTGCGCCGCCTCGACCTCGCCCGGCTGGAGGCGGAAGAGCGGCTGGTGGCGGAACAGGAGGCGAAGCGGGCGCTGAACGGCTTCCTGTCGATGGCGGCGCATGAGTTCAAGACGCCGCTCGCCATCATCGACGGGGCGGCACAGCTTCTGCTGATGGATGCGGAGGTGAAGGCTCCCGGCATGCTGCCGCGGCTGGAGAAAATCCGCCGCGCCGTGCGCCGGCAGATCAACATTCTGGAAACCTGCCTTGCCGACGACCGGCTGAGCGATCCCGCCTTCGCGTTGCGCCGCGACCGGCTGGAGTTGCCGGTCCTGCTGCGCGCCGCCGCCTCGGCCCAGGGCGACGCCGCGCCCGGCCGGCGGATCGAGCTGGAGCTGGACGGCTGTCCGGCCCGGATGACCGGCGACGGCCCGATGCTGGAGCTTTGCGTCCACAACCTGTTGAACAACGCGCTGAAATATTCGCCTGCCGGCACGCCGGTCCGGCTGCACGCCTGGAGCGAACGAGGGCCGGACGGGCAATCGCATCTGGCGCAATCGCATCTGGCGTTGTCGGTGGCCGACCAGGGCATCGGCATTCCGGATAGCGAGCGGGAGCGGGTGTTCGACCGCTTCTTCCGCGCGTCCAACACCGGCACGGCAGCGGGCAGCGGCGTCGGGCTGAACATGGTCCGCCGCATCGCCGCCCTGCACGGCGGAACAGTGACAGTGGACAGCCGGCTGGGCGGGGGCAGCGTCTTCACCCTGCGGATCCCGCTGTGTGAAGAGGCGCCCTGCGAGGATCGGATGGCCGGCATGCCGGCGGATTAATCCGTCGGAGAGATCGTTTCTTGCATTGATTGACAGGTGAAGGGAATAATCCCGCTCCCTCCATCTGGACCCTGGCAATATGAGCGATCACGACCCCACCGTCGTCCGGCCGGTGCCGAAACCCCGCGTCCCTCTGGGCATCGAAGAGGTGCTGGTCGCCATCACCATGGGGGTGGTGGCGCTGATCACCTTCGCCAACGTCGTGGTGCGCTATCTGACCGACGTTTCCTTCGCCTTCACCGAGGAATATTCGATCGCGCTGATGGTGATCCTGACCTTCCTCGGCGCGTCGGCCGCGGTGGTGAAGGATCGGCATATCCGCATCACCTTCATCACCGACAAGCTGTCGCCCGGCAACCGCCGCCGGGCGGAGCAGTTCGCCATGGCCTGCGTCGCGCTGATGTACGGGCTGCTGGTGGTCTACGGCACCTGGACGACCTGGGACGACTACCGGTTCGAGGTGACCTCGCCGGCACTGGGGCTGCCGCAGTGGATCTACACGATCTGGCTGCCGGTGCTGTCGTTGGTGGTGCTGGCCCGCACCATCGGCCGCATGATCCGCATCCATCGCGGCACCGAACCGCTGGAAACCGGACACATCCCGGAGGGTGAGCCGTGATCACCACCCTTCTCTTCGGCTCCTTCCTGGTCATGATGCTGGCGGGCGTGCCGATCGCCGCCGCCCTGGGGCTGGCCGGCACCGCCGCAATCGCCTTCGCCCATCTGGGCGTCATCTCGGTCCCCACCAGCGTCTATACCGGCATCGCCAAATATCCGCTGCTGACCATCCCGATGTTCGTGCTGGCCGGCACCATCTTCGACCGGTCGGGCGTGGCGCAGAAGCTGGTGCGCTTCGCCACCGCCATCGTCGGCCAGGGCAAGGGCGCGCTGGCGATCATCGCGGTGGTGGTGGCGATGATGATGGGCGGTATTTCCGGATCCGGCCCGGCCATCGCCGCGGCGGTGTGCGGCGTGATGGCGCCGAGCATGATCCGCGCCGGCTATCCCCGCCCCTACATCGCCAGCGTCATCGCCGCGGCGGCGGCCACCGACATCCTGATCCCGCCGTCGGTCGCGCTGATCATCTACAGCGTGCTGGTGCCAGCCGCCCCGACCACCTCGATGTTCGCCGCCGGCATCATCCCCGGCACGCTGGCCGGCCTCGCCCTCATCGTCCCGGTCTTCTGGCTGGCGCGGAAACACAATCTTGGCGCCAAGCTGTCGCACGAGCCACGCCCGCCCTTCTGGCGCAGCCTGTGGGACGCATCGCTGGGCCTGTTCGCCAAGGTCATCATCCTGGGCGGCCTGCGGCTCGGCATCTTCACCCCGACCGAGGCGGCGGTGATCGCGGTGGCCTACGGCCTGCTGCTCGGCATGGTGGTCTACCGCACCATCCGCTTCCGCGACCTCTATTCCATGCTGGTGGAGGCGGCGGAGATCTCCGCCATCATCCTGACGGTGATCGCGCTGGCCAGCGTGTTCGGCTGGGCGCTGAGCACCCTGTCGGTGATCGACCCCATCGCCGACGCCATCATCCACTCGGGCCTTGGCGAATATGGCGTGATGGCGCTGCTGGTGGTGATGCTGACCATCATCGGCACCTTCCTGGACGGCATCTCGATCTTCATCATCCTGCTGCCGCTGCTGATCCCGATCGCCACCGCCTACAAGTGGGACCTGACCTGGTTCGGCGTCATCCTGACCCTGATGATCGCCGTCGGCCAGTTCACCCCGCCGATGGCGGTCAACCTGATGGTGGCCTGCCGCATGACCGGCTGTTCGATGGAAAGCACCCTGCGCTGGGTGATGTGGCCGCTGGTCACCATGCTGCTGGTGGTGGTCGCGGTAATCATCTGGCCGGATCTGGCGCTGTGGATGCCGCGGCAGATGGGGTTCTAGAGGAAGCGGGCGATGTCGCGGCTGGTCAGATGCAGGCTGGCCGCGGCGCCGTAGCCGCGCCCTGATATCTTGCCGGCCGCTGCCGCCTCGAACGCGCCACGGTGGGCGGCGGCGTAGGCGAGGCAGTCCTCCGGCGTCGGCTCCCGCCGGCCGAGCAGGGCGCGGAAGGCAAGGCGGTGGACGGCACACCAACCGCCATGGCCGGTCGGGCGGAAGACCAGCGCGTCGATCTCCGCCCGCCAGGACAGCCCCTCCGCGCTCATTCGCGCAGCCCCAGCCGCCGGGCGAGACGGAACAGGTTGCTGCGGTCCAGCCCGAGCGACCGTGCCGCCTGCGCCCAGTTTCCGTCGTGGCGGGCCAGATGCTCGAGGATCATCCGGCGTTCGAGGTCCTCCACCGCGTCGCGCAAAGGCAGTTCGGGCAGGTCCGGCGGTTCCGGCAGGCGGGGCCGCTGCACCGTTGTCGCTACCGCACTCCCCTCCCCCACCTCCAGCCCGAGATCCGCCGGTGTCAGGGTCAGCACGCCGCCGTCCGGCGGACGGGCGACGCGGGCGCGGATGGCGCCTCTGCCGATGGCGTGCTCCAACTCGCGTACGTTGCCGGGCCAGGGATAGGCCAGCATGCGCCGCTCCGCCGCCGCCGACAGGCGCAGGTTGCGCAGGCCGAGACGCGCCCGGTTGCGCTCCAGGAACAGGCCGGCCAGCCGCAGGATGTCGGTACCGCGGTCGCGCAGCGGCGGCACCCGCAGCGGATAGACGCTGAGCCGGTGATAGACGTCGGCGCGGAAGCGGCCCTCCCGCACCTCCGCGGCCAAGTCGCGGTTGGTGGCGGCGATCACCCGCACGTCGACGGTGATGTGTCGATCGGAGCCGACGCGCTGGATCTCGCCGTTCTGCAGCGCCCGCAGCATCTTGGCCTGCGCCGCCAGCGGCAGTTCGCCGACCTCGTCCAGGAACAGGGTGCCGCCGTCGGCCAGTTCGAACTTGCCGCGCCGGTCGGCGACCGCACCGGAGAAGGCACCCCGCACATGGCCGAACAGCTCGCTTTCCACCAGCGCGTCCGGCAGGGCGGCGCAGTTGACGTGGACCAGCGGCCCGGCGGCGCGGGGGGAACGGCTGTGCAGCCGGCGGGCCACAAGCTCCTTACCCACCCCGGTTTCGCCCAGCACCAGCACGACGAGGTCGCTGGCCGCCACGCTATCGACCTCCGCCAGCAGGGCCGCCATCGCCGGGCTGCTGCCGACGGGGGCGAAATCGAGCCCCTGCGGCGGATCGTCGAGGATTCGCAAGGCCGTTCCGCCATCCGCTGCCATGGCTGCGTCCTGTGCCGCCCGCCGCTCCACCGCTGTCGCGAGGTCGGCCGTCAGTTGCGCCCAGGCGGCAATCGCCCCGTCCCAGCCGTCGAAGCGCCCCTCGTTCAACGCGTCCAGCGTCAGCACGCCCCAGGGTCGCCCGTCGACGTTCAACGGCGCCCCGACGCAGTCATGTACGTGCAACCGCTGGCTAAGGTCGGGGATCAGCCCGTCATAGGGGTCGGGCAACTCGCAGCCGGCGGGGAAGCGCAGCGGCCCGCCATCGGCTTCGGCGATCGCCCGCAGGCGGGGATGCTCGCCCAGTTCGAAACGGCGGCCGAGCGTGTCCGGACTGAGCCCGCGCGTGGCGAGCGGAACCAGCAGCCCCTCCCCTGATCGGCCGTCGTGGCGCAGCAGCGCACAGGCATCGCAGGGCAGATGGCGGGACATCAGGTCGAGCAGCAGGGGCCACAGCCGTGCTGGATCGTCCAACGCCAGCAGCAGCGCCCCGACTTGCTCTAGGGGAAGAGATGTTGTCGAATTGACAGCGTCGTTGTCCATTCGACATCATAGCGTGCGCGGTCGCTTTGACAACGCACCTTCTGTGCGGTGCGGAATCCCGGGCTGCGTCGCTTTGGCACAGGGTTTGCCATTCCATTGCGACATCGTGACGCGCAAAAGGATTGCCCTCTTCATGCTGACGCCTGCCCAGATCGCCGTCATCAAGGCCACTGCCCCCGTCGTCGCCGCCAACGCCAACAAGATCACCGGCACCTTCTATCCGCTGATGTTCGAGCGCTACCCCGAGGTGCGCGCCGTCTTCAACCAGAGCCACCAGCGCAGCAGCGCCCAGCCGGAAGCATTGGCCAACGCCATCATCGCCTACGCCTCCAACATCGACCGGCTGGAGGTTCTCGGCCCGGCGGTGGAAGCCATCGTGCAGAAGCATGTTTCGCTCAACATCACCCCCGACCAGTACAAGATCGTTGGCACCTGCCTGATGGAGGCCATCGGCAAGGTGCTGGGCGACGCGGTGACGGCCGAAGTCGCCGACGCCTGGGGCGCGGCCTACTGGCAGCTGGCCGACCTGCTGATCGCGGCCGAGGAAACGGAATATGCCCGCAAGGCGGCGCTGACCGGCGGCTGGCGCGGCGCCCGGCGCTTCCGGATCGTCGAGAAGACGCCGGAAAGCGCCGTCATCACCTCGTTCCGGCTGGCTCCGGTCGATGGCGGTCGGGTGATGGACTTCCATCCCGGCCAGTATCTCGGCCTGCGCCTGACCGTCGACGGCGATACCGTCCACCGCAACTACAGCCTGTCGGCCTCGCCGAACGGCCGCGACTACCGCATCTCGGTGAAGCGCGAGCCGCAGGGTTTGGTGTCCGGCTTCCTGCATGACCGCGTGCAGGTCGGTGACGAGATCGACGTCTATCCGCCGGCCGGCGAGTTCGTGCTGCGCGAGGGCGCCGGCCCGCTGCTGCTGATCACCGGCGGCGTCGGCCAGACCCCCGCCCTGCCGCTGGCCGAACAGGCGCTGGCGGCCGGCCGCAAGGTCATCTACGTGCATGCCGCGCTCAACGGCTCGGTCCACGCCTTCCGGCAGCAGATCGACGAACTGGGCGCCATGCATGAAGCGCTGAAGCCGGTCTATTGCTATGCGGAGCCGCAGCCGGGCGACAAGCCGCACATGGTCGGCCTGCTCGACCAGGAGCGTCTGGCCAGCCTGCTGCCGAAGGAGCCGGGCGTGGCCGCCTATGTCGTCGGCCCGAAGCCCTTCATGGCCGCGGTGGTCAAGGCGTTGACCGCGCTTGGTCTGCCGGAGTCGTCGATCGTCCACGAGTTCTTCGGTCCGCGGGAAGCGCTCGCCTGACGCGGCACCGGAACAAAATAGCCTCCGACTGCAGGAGCCGGCCTTTCCCAAGGCCGGCCTTTTTTTTGGCCGATGTCCGCCCGCTCATTGCCAGTGCGTCCGATGGTTGCGAGTAAATCTGTTATATCACCTAAATCAGATGTGATTTGCCGCGACATAGGCCACCATTCCGACTTGCGTCCGACAGAGTGTGCTCCTTTTCGGTGAAATCTTCGTGTGGCACGGCTTGCCGTCCATTGCGATGCGGCATGATCCCCAACGAAATGCGGAAGAATCGTGGATTCTCCTTATTTCTTTCTTAGCGATTTTAGCGCTTTCCTAGTCACGGAACGGTCAAATTATTTGCAATTGTTCCTTTCCCGTGACATCGCCGCCGGCAGTCGCTGGATGGGGACGGAGGAAACGGTGATGCGGCGAGAGCCGGAACGGCCGGCCGCAGTGACGTGTGGAGCGCTGGTGCCCGAGAGCACCAAGGGGGGAGGACGGTATGTCGAACGATAGCCGGAGCATGATGCTTCAGGGCACGCCCGCGAAAGGCGGCGCGTGGTATTCCGGGCTGCGCGCCAAGCTGATGATCGCGATCGGCGTGGTGCTGTCCGGCACGCTGGTCGCCGCCGCCGTGGCGCTGATCGGCTATGCGAACGTGCGCACCACCATCGACGCCATCGTCGGCGAAGCGGTGCCGGCGATGACCGAGGGCATGGCGGTGGCGCAGCAGGCCGAACGGCTGGTGGCGCTGGCCCCGGCCCTGACCTCCGCCGCCGACGCCTCCGCGCGGGAAGCGGTTTCCGCCCGCATTGCCGCGGCGAAGGAGGAATTCAACGCCCGGCTGTCCCGTCTGCGCGCCACCGGCTCCGCCGGCGACCAACTCGCCGCCATCGAAGAGGCGTCGCAGGGGCTGCTCAACAACCTCGTGCAGCTCGACCAGGCGGCGGCCGAACGGGTGGCGCTCGCCGCCGAACGCACGGCGATGCTGCCGAAGGTGTTGGCGGCCGAGGCGGAAATCCAGAAATTCGCCGCCCCCTGGACCTCCGTCCTGAACAATGACGAGGAGCAGGCCCGCTCGACCCTGGCGGAGCCGGATACCGATGCTGCCGCGATGCGCGAAGCGGCGGCCACCCTGTCCAAGATCACGACCCAGAAAAAGCCGTTGATGGCCGTCACGACGGAGGCGGCCAACATCCGCAACATGCTGATGGAAGCTGCGACGACCGACGACGACCAGCGGCTGGCGATCATCGAGACGCGGGTCGGCGTGTCGCTAGCCGGCCTGTCCAACGGTGCCCAGGGGCTGCCGGAGCGGCTGGCCGCCGTCGCCTCGAAGCAGGCGGACCTGCTGAACGGCTATTCGATCGGCGAGAACTCGCTGGTCACCATCAGGCAGAAGGAACTGGCGATCCAGGGCTATTTCATCCAGCTGCTGGAGAGCAACCACGCCCTGACCACCACCCTGTCCAAGGGGATCGCCACCCTGGTCGATGGTCAGAAACACAGCATCGCCGAGGCCAGCGGCGCCACGACCCGCATGCTGGACAACAGCCGGCTGATGCAGATCGCCGTCGCCGTCGCCAGCATCCTGGTGTCGATCCTGGTCGTCTGGCTCTACATCGGCCGCATCGTCATCCGCCGGATGATGGACCTGAAGACCGGCATGGGCCGGATCGCAGCCGGCGACCTGGACGCCGAGATCAAGCTGAGCGGCCATGACGAGATCGCGGAGATGGGGGCGGCGCTGCTCGTCTTCCGCGACACCGCGCGCGAGGTGGAGACCACCCGCGCCGCCGCCGAGGCCGAACGCCAGCGAGCCGCCGGTGAACGCCGCCAGACCATGCTGTCGCTTGCCGACCAGTTCGAGAACGGCGTGAAGACGGTGGTGGAAACCGTATCCGCCGCCGCGACCCAGATGCACCAGACCGCCGCCGGCATGGTGGCGACCGCCGACGATACCTCCCGTCAAGCCGGCAGCGCCGCCGAAGCGGCGGAGACCGCATCGGTCAATGTCGACGGCGCCGCGTCGGCCGCGCATGAGCTGTCGCAGTCGATCAGCGAGATCGCCCGGCAGGTGACCGAATCGGCGACCATCGCCGCCAAGGCGGCAAACGAGGCCGACCGCACCGACAGCACCATGCGCGAACTGAACGAGGCGGCCAGCCGCATCGGCGCGGTGCTCGACCTGATCTCCGACATCGCCGGCCAGACCAATCTGCTGGCGCTGAACGCGACCATCGAAGCGGCGCGGGCGGGAGAGGCCGGCAAGGGCTTCGCGGTCGTCGCGCAGGAGGTCAAGCAGTTGGCCAGCCAGACCGCGAAGGCCACCGACCAGATCGCCGGCCAGATCGGCGCCATGCAGCAGGCGAC
Source organism: Azospirillum oryzae (assembly GCF_008364795.1). Taxonomy (GTDB): domain Bacteria; phylum Pseudomonadota; class Alphaproteobacteria; order Azospirillales; family Azospirillaceae; genus Azospirillum; species Azospirillum oryzae. The sequence goes on from NZ_VTTM01000009.1 coordinate 72,991, forward strand.
CGGCGAGGCGGTGAACGCCATCCGCAGCATCGGCCTGACCATCGGCCGCCTGAACGACATCGCCGCCAGCATCGCCGCGGCGGTGGAGGAGCAGGGCGCCGCCACGTCGGAGATCGCCCGCAACGTCCAGCAGGCGGCGGGCGGCACCGCCCAGGCCTCCCAGAACATCGGTCAGGTCCGCACCGCCGCCGGCCAGACCGGCCAGTCGGCGCAGGAGGTCCTGTCGGTCGCCCAGGAGGTCTCGACCCAGACCGGCCGTCTCCAGCAGCAGATCGACCGCTTCCTCAGTCAGGTGCGGTCGGCGTAAGGCGGATCGAAAATCCGCAGAGAGCCCCGGGAGAGGACGCTTCGCGCCCATCCTCCCGGGACATCTTCCGGCGCTGGGTGCGCGGACGAAATGTAGCGTTGCTTCACAGATGGGTCGACAAAGCCGCGCTTCTGTAGTAAAACTACATTCGTTTCTCGGCAGCCACGCTGGCCCTCCCATGCTGGACACCATTGCCTCGTCCCTCGACAGCCTGCGCCGCGCGGAAGCCGCGGTGGCCCGCACCGTTCTGGCCGATCCGGAGGCCGCGGTCCGCGACAGTCTGGCACAGCTGGCCGGGAAGGCGGGGGTCAGCGAACCGTCGGTCCTGCGCTTCTGCCGCTCCGCCGGCTTCGGCGGCTTTCAGGAATTCAAGATCTCGCTGGCCCAGCATCTGGCGGCATCCGCCGTGCGGGAAGAGGTCGGCGACCGACCGACCCCGCTGGTGCGCGACCTCACCCCCGGAGACAGCGTCGCCAGTGCGGCGGAAAAGGTGTTGAACCGCTCCATCGACGCGCTGGTCCGCCTGCGCGGACGGCTCGACAGCATCGCGCTGGAAAAGGCGGCCGGGGTGCTGGCGCGGGCGCGGCGGGTGCAGATCGTCGGCGTCGGCGCGTCGGGCGCGGTGGCGCTGGACGCCCATCACAAGCTGTTCCGCCTGCTGCCGCAGGTCACCGCCAGCACCGATGCCCATCTTCAGGCGATGGCGGCGGCGACTCTCGGCCCCGGCGACGCCCTGCTGGCGATTTCAAAGACCGGCACCAGCGACGAGATCTTCGACGTCGCCGCCATCGCCCGCGACGGCGGCGCCACGGTGATCGCCATCACCGCGTCCGCGACTCCGCTGGCCGAACGCGCGGACATCCGCCTGACCGTCGACGTCGACGAGGACACCGCCGTCCACACCCCGATGGCCTCGCGGCTGGCGCAACTGGCGCTGATCGACGTGCTGACCGTCGCGGTCGGCTTGCAGGCCCCGCCGGGTCTCGACCGCCGTCTGGCCCGCATAAAGGCGGTCCTGGCCGGGCACCACCGCGTGCCGGAGCGGCCGGCTTCCCCGTCAAACCCCGCATCCCCAATCATCCAGAAGAAATCCGAGGAATCCTGATGTCCACCACCCAGAGCCCTGTCGAAATCCTGGACCAGCTCGTCGCCTATGGTGTCGTCCCGGTCATCCGCAACAGCTCCGCCGATCTGGCGCGCACCGCAGTGACCTGGCTGCGCGAGGCCGGTTACGGCACCTTCGAGATCACCATGACCACCCCCGGCGCCGTCGGCCTGATCGAGGAGCTGTCGGCCGAGGGTGGCGCCCTGATCGGCGCCGGCACCGTCCTGACCCCCGCCGCCGTCGCCGACGTGGTGAAGGCCGGCGCCAAGTACGTGGTCTCGCCCTGCGTCGTGCCGAAGGTGGCCGCCGCCTGCCGCGACCATGGCGTGGCCTGCCTGATGGGCGCCCTGACCCCGACCGAGGTGCATGCCGCGATTTCCGCCGGTGCCGATGCCATCAAGATCTTCCCGGCCTCCACTGTCGGCCCGGCGCACATCAAGGCACTCAAGTCGGTCTTCCCCGGCGTCCGCTTCGTCCCCACCGGCGGCATCGACGCCACCACCGTGGCGTCCTATGTCGCGGCCGGCGTGGCCTGCGTCGGCGCCGGCGGCAAGCTGGTCGATGAAACGCTGGTCAAGAACGGCGACCGCGAAGGCATCCTCGCCGCCGGACGCCAGCTGATGGAAGCCTATCGCGCCGCCAAGGGCGCGTGAGCAAGTCGGCACGAGGCGGGACGCCAAACTCCCGCCTCAAACCCCCTCCAGCACACCCCGCACCGCGTCCATCGCCGCAAGGCCGCGGCTGAAGGCCGACTCCGCGGTGGCGGCCAACTCCTGCGCCTCGACCCGGCGGCCTTCGCGCATGCCGTCCTCCACCGCGCGCATCAGGCCGACGAAGGCGGTCAGGCCGAAATGGCTGGCGGCACCGGCAAGCCGGTGGGCGATGTCCTCGATCTCGTCGTCGGAGCTGTCGGCGGCGGTCAGGCGCGGCAGCCCGTCCTGCGCAGATTCCAGCAGCAGGCCGCGGATGGTGGCGAAGCGAGCGGGACCGAGGGAGCGGATGTAGCGCCCCAGAATCTCCTCGTTCACGTCGTCCTCCACCACCGGCGGACGGGCGGGCGGGTCGACCGGCAGCGTCCCGACAGCCGTCTCCTCGTCATCGTCGGACCGCGCGGCGACGGCGTTGGACAGCAAATGCATCAGCCGTTCCGGGAAGATCGGCTTCTCGATCACCGCATCGATGCCGGCGGCGATGTAGCGGGCGCGGTCGGCGGCAAAGACGTTGGCAGTCACCGCCACGATCGGCACCGCCGCGCGGTCGGCGTCCTCCAGGGCGCGGATGCGGCGCGCCACCTCCGGCCCGTCGATGTCGGGCAGGCGGATATCCAGCAGGATGGCATCGAAACGCCGCCGGGTCGCCAGCTCCAGCGCCTTTTCGCCGGTTTCCGCAACGGTGATGCGGTGGCCGGCGTCGGACAGCAGGCCCAGCGCCACCTCGCGGTTGATCGCGTCGTCCTCCACCAGCAGCAGGGCCAGCGAGCGCACCCGGCTGATCGGCAGAAGCCGGCCGGGCCGGGCGGGAGGCGCCGGCTCGATCACCCGGTGCAATGGAATCGTGACGGTGAAGACGCTGCCCAGCCCCTCCGCGCTGTCGACGCGGATTCTGCCCTGCATGGCGTCCAGCAGATGGCGGACGATGGCCAGTCCCAGCCCGCTGCCGCCGAAACGCCGGGCGATGGTGGGATCGGCCTGCTCCAGCTTTTCGAAGATGGCGGCGCGGCGATCGGCCGGCACGCCGATGCCGGTGTCGCGCACGGCCAGACGCAGCATCTCTTCGGACCCGGAACGTTCCGGAGCCGGTTCGATATCGACGCGCAGGTCCACCCCGCCGCGTTCGGTGAACTTCACCGCATTGCCGACGAGGTTCACCAGGATCTGGCGCAGCCGCTGGCGATCGACCACCACCAGCTCCGGCACCTCCGGCGCAATGTCGAGGTCGAGGTCGATCCCCTTCTCGTTGGCCAGTCCTTCCACCGTTGCAACGACCTCCTCCAGCACCGGCAGCAGGGCGCAGGGAGCCGGGTCGAGGTCCAGCTTGCCGTCCTCGATCTTGCGCAGATCCAGGATGTCGTTGACCTGATCGAGCAACCCGTGGCCGCAGCGCATGATCGACATGGCATAGCGCCGCTCCCCGGCGTGCAGTTGCCCGGTCAGCAGAAGCCGGCACAGGCCGAGGATGCCGTTCAGCGGCGTACGCATCTCGTGGCTGACGGTGGCGAGGAATTCGGTCTTGGCGGCGTCGGCCCGCTCCGCCCGTTCCTTGGCCTGCCGCAGCTCCTCGCGCGCCCGGCGCGAGGCGGTGATGTCGTTGGCGACGCAGATGATGCGGCAGCGTCCGTCGCCCGACCATTCGAAGGGATGGCGCTGCAGGGCGAAGACGGCGTTCTCGCCGTTGCGGGGAAGCACCAGCTCCTCCACCCCCAGCGAGCGCATCGAACCGGGATCGCCGCCGGCAAGCGCCCGGCCGGTCTCCGGCCCCAGAACCTCGGCGAGAGTACGGTTCTCGATGTCGGCGCGGCGGGTGCCGAAACAATCCTCCGCCGCCCGGTTCCACAGCAAGACACGACCGCTGTCGCCGTCCAGCACGTAGAGGACGCTCGGCACATTGTCGATCACCGCATCCAGGAAGGCCTGGGTCCGCCGCAACAGCTCCTCCGCCTCGCGGCGGCGGGTGATGTCGACGACCGAACTGAGCAGCACCTCCTCGCCCTGGAATTCGAAGGCGATGCCGGACAGCAGCCCCCACAGCCGGCGACCGGACTGGGTCACCAGTTCCGTTTCCACATCGAGCGCGAGGCCGCTGGAAAAGACGTCGCGGACGAACTCGTCGCGCACCTGCGGGACGTACCAGACGCTGGCGGCCGGACGGCCCAGCAGGTCGCCGGCCTCGTCCACTTCGAACAGGTCGGCGGCGCGGCGGTTGACGAAGCGGATCTGGCCGTCGGCGCGGCCGGAGATCACCAGCGGGACGGGTGCCGCCTCCAGCACCGTGCGCAGCCACTGCTCGTTGCGACGGAGCGCCGCGCTCTTGTCCTCCGTCTCCTGGATGTAGAAGCGCAAGGCGCGGGCAAGCTGGCCGATCTCGTCGGCACCGGTCACCGGCACTTCGGCCCGGCCGCCGCCGGTGCGGTCGCGGATCGCCTCGCTGACCGCCCACAGCCGGGCCAGCACCTTGCGCCGCACATACAGCACCGACAGCACCATCCCCAACACGACCACACCGACCGAGGCGAAGAACAGGCGGGTGTAGGTGGTCGACACCTCGATGATCTGCTGGCGGCTTTCCTCCGCCGCCTTGGTCTGTTCCACGAAGATGCCGGTGTTCAGCCCGGTGTTGACCAGCGACACCTGATTGGCCCGGTCGACCAGACCGTTCAGCATCTCCGACGCCTGCAATTCCGCCTGCCGCTGGCGGAAGACGGAGCGGTCGCCTTCCACCACCGACCGCATGCCTTCGGCCAGCCGGGCAAGCCGTTCCGACACGCCCCCCGCCGGAACCGAGCCGTCCAGCGCCGCCAATTGCGCCGCCGCGCTGTCGGCCAGCCGGGCAAGCGCGAAGCTGTTCTCCGCCTGATGGACCGAGGCGATCAGGAACAGCAGCCGCTCCGCCATCGCCAGCCAGCGCTGCACGCCGGCATCCTCCACCTCGCGCAGAGCCGGTTCGGCCAGGGCGTCGGCCATCCGCCGCACGTCGCGGGTGCGGTCGGCCAGGGCGCGGCGGGCGGTGATGCGGGCGGCGACGCCGCGGTCGATGGCGTCGCGCAGCCGCAGGATCTCGTCGCGCTGAAGCTTCAGCCCGGCGATCCGCTGGGCCTGCCGGCCGTCGGCCGAATCCAACTCCGCCAACAGCCGGTCATAGCCGTCCAACTGGTCGGCCAGCCCCTGCTTGATCGTTTCGCGTCCGAAATTCTCTTCCGAGAGAGCCAATTGTTCCAGGGTCCGCATGATCCGCTGGTGCTGGCGCTCCAGCTTGGCGGAGGCGACGACGGCCGGGAACTGCTCCGACGTGACCTTGGTGATGCCGGCATGCAGCCCGTCGAAGGCGATGTAGGCGCCCAGCCCGATCAGGAAAGCGACCAGCCCGTTGAAGGCGAGCGCGCCGAACAGCCGCGCCCCGACGCCGATCCTGACCATCCCGGCCGTGCCCGGTTCAGAACCGCCAGACCCCGACCCGCTGCCGTCAGCCATTCCTGTCCCTGCTTCCCTGGCCCCGCATCGTTTGCGCGAGAACGATCGCAGCGTATCATAGCCAATCCGTCGGATAAGGGGAGAAGGATGGGGTTGAAGCCTGTTGCCGTCGCGTTCGGCCTGCTGCTGGCGCTTCAGCTCTTCGCCGGTGCCGCCGCGGCGCAGCCGGACGCTTCCGCCGCACGCAACGGCGACCGGCCGGTACTGGCGGAGATCGAGCGGCGCGGGGTCGTGCGCTGCGGGGTGTCCTTCAATCCCGGATTCGCCGCCAACGACGACGGCGGCCGTCCGGTCGGCTTCATGGTCGATCTGTGCCGGGCGCTGGCCGCCGCGGTGCTGGGCAAGGCCGACGCCATCGAGATCCGCCGGCTGTCGAAGCTGCAGGAGTTCGACGCCGTCGCCGCCGGCGAGGTCGACGTCTCCTTCGCCCAGACCTCCTGGACGCTGACGCGCGATGCGACCTATGCCGTCGATTTCGGGCCGCCGATCTTCTACGACGTGCAGGGGATCGCCGCGTGGCGGCTGCCCGACGGCCGGTCGGCGCTGGACGGCGAGCTGACCATCTGCGTCCCGGCCGGCACCACCACCCAGGCCGAGCTGGAGTCGCTGATCGTCGGCGGCAAGCGGCCCTGGAAGCTGCGCAGTTTCCCCGGCTGGCCCGACACGCTGGAGGCCTTTCTCAGCCGTGACTGCGCGGCGGTCAGCGCCGACCGGGCATTGCTGACCACGGCGCTGCATATGCTGGACGCGCCGCAGGATGCGCTGGAAATCGCCGACACCCCCGTGGCCTCTCCCGTTGCCTCCCGCGAGCCGCTGGCCCCGCTGACTCCCAACAGCGACCGCATGTGGATGGCGGCGGTGCGCTGGGTCATGTTCGCGCTGTTCCTGACCGACGATGCCGGCGTTACCGGCGCCAACGCCAATTTCCAGCGCATCACCGGCAGCAGCGAGATGCGGCGCCTGCTGTCCGGCATGCCGGAGGTGGCGGCGAAGGCAGGCCTGCGCCCGGACTGGGCCTATCAGGCGGTGGTGCAAGTCGGGAATTACGGCGAGATCTTCGACCGCAATCTCGGCAGCCGCTCCCCCTTCAAGCTGGACCGCGGCGTGAACCGGCCCTGGACGCAGGGCGGGCTGCTCTACGCCCCGGTTTTTCAGTAAGGGGCGTTCCGGCAAGCGGCTGAATTCGCACAATAGGATAGTGTAACCCAATACCGCGTTCCGTTGCCCCCCGACCATGGTCGGGGGTGACGCCGATAGTTCGTGTACGCAACTATCGGTCAAACAACCAAGAGGCAGGCTCGGTCATTCAACGGCATGACCGCAATGCGCCGCTCGCCAAAAACCAACCAGAGTTCTGGATTATTCACTTGGGAGGGTGAAGACCATGGCCTATGCGGCTTCGACGGCTGATGCCGTCCGACCGATGACGGGCGAGGAGAAGAAGGTCATCTTCGCGTCCTCGCTCGGGACCGTTTTCGAGTGGTACGACTTCTATCTTTACGGATCGCTCAGCGCGGTCATCGCCGCACAGTTCTTTTCGGGCGTGAACCCGACCGCGGCCTTCATCTTCGCCCTGATGGCGTTCGCCGCGGGCTTCGCGGTCCGGCCCTTCGGTGCCCTGGTCTTCGGCCGTCTCGGCGACATGATCGGCCGCAAATACACGTTCCTGGTCACCATCCTCATCATGGGCCTGTCGACCTTCATCGTCGGCATCCTGCCCAACTATGCGTCCATCGGCATCGCCGCTCCGATCATCCTGATCGGGCTGCGTCTGCTGCAGGGTCTGGCTCTGGGCGGCGAATATGGCGGTGCGGCCACCTATGTCGCCGAACATGCGCCGCATGGCCGCCGCGGCAACTACACATCCTGGATCCAGACCACCGCGACGCTCGGCCTGTTCCTGTCGCTGCTGATCATCCTGGGCTGCCGCGTGTCGATGTCGCCGGAGGACTTCAACGCCTGGGGCTGGCGCATCCCGTTCCTGATTTCCATCGTGCTGCTCGGCATCTCGGTGTGGATCCGGCTGATGCTGAACGAATCGCCCGCCTTCAAGAAGATGAAGGAGGAGGGCAAGCATTCGACGGCGCCGCTGACCGAATCCTTCGGCCAGTGGAAGAACCTGAAGATCGTGCTGCTCGCCCTGTTCGGCCTCGTCGCCGGTCAGGCGGTGGTCTGGTACACCGGCCAGTTCTATGCGCTGTTCTTCCTGACCCAGACACTTAAGGTCGATGCCCAGGCGGCCAACCTTATGATCGCGGCGGCCCTGCTGATCGGCACGCCCTTCTTCGTGATCTTCGGCTCGCTGGCCGACAGGATCGGCCGCAAGCCGATCATCATGGCCGGGCTGCTGCTGGCTTGCCTGACCTATTTCCCGTTGTTCAAGGGCATCACCCACTACGCCAACCCGGCGCTGGAGGAAGCCATCGCGACCGCGCCGGTGGTCGTCGTCGCCGATCCGAACGAATGCTCGTTCCAGTTCAACCCGGTCGGCACCAGCCAGTTCACCAGTTCCTGCGACATCGCCAAGGGCGCGCTGGTCAAGCGCGGCATCCCCTACACCAACGAAGCGGCGCCGGCCGGGACCGTCGCTTCGATCAAGGTCGGCAGCACGGTCATCTCCGGCTATTCAGCCCTGCCGCAGGCCAACACCACCGTGTCGCTGAGCCACGGTCCGGCCACCGCCGCCACCCCGGCCGACGCCAAGGCCGCGGGCGCCGCTTTCGACAAGGGTCTGGGCGACGCGCTGAAGGCCGCCAACTACCCGCCGAAGGCCGACCCCGCCCGCATCGACACGGTAATGGTCGTCGCCCTGCTGACGGTGCTGGTCCTCTATGTGACCATGGTCTACGGCCCGATCGCCGCCATGCTGGTGGAGATGTTCCCGACCCGCATCCGCTACACCTCGATGTCGCTGCCCTACCACATCGGCAACGGCTGGTTCGGCGGCTTCCTGCCGACCACCTCCTTCGCCATCGTGGCGGCCACCGGCGACATCTATTCCGGCCTGTGGTACCCGATCGTCATTGCCGCCGCGACCCTGGTGATCGGCCTGCTGTTCGTCCGCGAGACCAAGGACGTGGACATCTACCAGCACGACTGACGCCGCCGGCCTTCGCCTGAACCGGCGATGGTCCAGAAAAGAAAATGGGCGGAGGGGACATCCCTCCGCCCATTTTCCGTCCTGGTTCCGTCCTGGTTCCGTCCGGTTCCCGTCAGGCGAACGACGGCGCCGCGTGCTGCTGCATGGTGTCGGCCGCGGCAAAGGCGGTACCGGTGACGAGCGGCGAGGCGTCGCGGCCTTCCTGGTAGCCGAACTGGACGTAATGGTTGGTCGCAGCCTGCAGATCGGTGCCGAAGGCGGCCTGCAGATCCGGATAGCGCGCCAGATAGGACGAGGCGTCGAACTCCAGGTTCCGGCCCTCGTTGCGGCCGAACTGGGCATAATGGAGCGCCGCTGCGGTCGTGTCCGTGCCGAAGGTGGCGATCAGGTCCGGGTTGGCGGCGAGATAGCTCATGGAATCGAAATCGGTCTGGCGGCCTTCCATCCGGCCCATTTCGATATAGTGACGGGTCGCCGCGCTGGTGTCGGTGCCGAAGGCGGCAAAGAGGTCCGGATTGTCGGCGAGATAACCCGCGGCGTTGAAGGTCAGGGTGCGCCCCTCGCTCCAGCCGAAGGACCGGTAATGGTCGAAGGCGGCATCGGAGTCCGTGCCGTAGGCCGCGGCAAGGTCGGTGTTGGCGGCGAGATAGGACAGGCCGTCGAACACCGGGGCGGTGGCGCCGGCCACCGTCTGGTCGGTGTACTGGATGAACTCGACATTGGTCAGCCGGTCATAGCCGTTGGCGTCGATCACATAGATCTCGCCATCATGCTTGACGGCGCCGCTGTCGGCCCGCGAGGAGTGGCGGACCACCGTGTCGATGCCGTCGCCGCCGTCGATGATATTCACGCCGCTGCCGCCATCCAGCAGGTCGTCGCCCCGGCCGCCGTTGATGGTGTCGTCGCCGGCATAGCCGCGCATCGTGTCGTTGAAGTCCGACCCGGTCAGGCTGTCGTTGCCGCTCAGCAGGGCATCGCGGATCGCTTCCGCATCGGTGCCGGCCGCCGCCCAGTTCAGTGCGGTCGCAACCGGCAGGTTCAACTGCGACACCGACAGGTCGGGAACGCCGTTCGTGGCGTTGGTGACGCTGGCGATGGTGCCGCCGGTCAGGGTCTGGCTGGCCACGTCATAGGTGAAGTTGCCGCGGAAGTCGGTGGAACGGCCGTCGCCATAGCTGATGACGAGCTGGTTGGGCGTGGCCACGGTAACCGTACCGCCCTGAATGCCGGTCACCCCGAGTTCGTCGGTGTTGATGCTGGTCTGGGAACCGGCGCTGACCGCTACCATTCGCATTCTCCTTAACCTTGCGTTTTCGACCAAAGGCCTTGCAGCCCAGCAGGAAGAACAACGACGGGTCGGAAGAGTGCCGCGTTCGCCGAAGGTGCGGGCGGGCGGCCACCTTTGCCCCCGTCCAAGGCCGGCATCCGCCTTATGCGTGTGGCCGAAGGTGGGTGGCGAATGCGGGCGCGGCGCACCTGCGCGCCTTGTGATAGGCTGTCGCCCGCAGGGAGTGAAAATCAAGAACGGGATGCGCAAAGCCCCATGGAAAGCTGGTTCATCCTGGCCGCGTCGCTGGCCTACCTGTTGTCGCTGTTCGCCATCGCGTGGTACGGCGACCGCACCGGCAACCATGGCAGCGACCGGCGCACGCCTTGGCTCTATGCGCTGAGCTTCGGCGTCTATTGCACCTCCTGGACCTTCTACGGCGCGGTCGGGCGGGCGGCGACCGGCGGCTTCTATTTCCTGCCGATCTATATCGGGCCGATCCTGATGATCGGGCTGGGCTGGCCGATTCTGGCCCGCATCGTCCGGGTGGCGAAGTCGGAGAACGTCGTCTCCATCTCCGACTTCCTGTCGGCCCGCTACGGCAAGAGCCGCAGCCTGGCGGCGCTGGTCACCATCGCCGCTGTCATCGGGCTTCTGCCCTACATCGCGCTGCAGCTGAAGGCGATCAGCGTCAGCTTCGAAATCCTGGCCGGAGCGTCGCTGGGGACCGACCTCAGCCAGATGCCGGGCGGAACGGCGCTGATGGCGGCGCTGCTGATGGCGGCCTTCGCCATCCTGTTCGGCGTGCGCAGCGTGTCGGCCAACGAACATCACCGCGGGCTGATGATGGCCATTGCCGCCGAATCGGTGGTGAAGCTGGCGGCGGCGCTGGGCGTGGGCGGAGCCATCGCCTTTTCCGTCTTCGGCGACCCGGCGACCTTCGTCGACGCCGCGGTGCGCCATCCGGGCTTTCTGGAACTGATCCGGCTGGAAAACATCGGCACAGACTGGTGGGTGGCCTGCCTGTTGTCGGGACTGGCGATCCTCTGCCTGCCGCGCCAGTTCCACGTCGCGGTGGTGGAGAACACCCATGGCGGCGACGTGCGGTCGTCGGCGAAGCTGTTCCCGGCCTATCTGGTCGCCATCAACCTGTTCGTCCTGCCGGTGGCGCTGGCCGGGCTGATGCTGTTCCCCGACGGCACCACCAACGCCGACACCTTCATGGTGTCCATCCCCTTGAGCCAGGGCTGGCCGTGGCTTGCGCTCGCCGCCTTCATCGGCGGGCTCTCGGCCGCCACCAGCATGATCCTGGTGGAGATGGTGGCGCTCAGCACCATGATCTGCAACGACATCGCCGTTCCGCTGCTGATGGCGCTGCGCCCCGACGACCGGCGGCTGCGCGACGATCCGGCGGGGATCCTGCTGCTGGTGCGCCGGTCGGCGGTGATCGTGCTGGTGCTGTTGTCCTATGGCTGCTACCGGCTGATCGGCCCGGCCTTCCCGCTGGCGACCATCGGCATGATGAGCTTCACCGCGGTGGCGCAGTTCGCCCCCGCCCTGCTGGGCGGACTGGTGTGGAGCCGGGCCAGCCGCAGCGGCGCCTTCGCCGGCATCTGCGCGGGCTTCCTGGGCTGGGCCTACACCATGCTGCTGCCGTCCTTCGCCGATGCCGGATGGCTGGCCTCCAGCGCACTGCGCGAGGGGCCGTTCGGCCTGACCGGTCTCAGCCCGGTGGCGCTGGCCGGCATCACCGGCATCGACCCGCTGACCAACGCCGCCCTGTGGAGCCTGGGCCCGAATCTGCTGCTGTTCGTCGTGGTATCGCTGCTGACCCGCCCGTCGACCTTGGAGCGCCAGCAGGCCGCCCGCTTCATGAGCCTGCGCCGCGCCTCCGACGGCGAGCCGCACGGGCCGCGCGGCGCCACGCTGGCCGACCTGCACGACCTCGCCATGCGCTATGTCGGGCAGCCGCGCGCCGATGCCGCCTTCCGCCGTTTCACCGGGGTGGCGGACGGTGATCTGCGCACCGCCTTGCTGACCCGCACCGACGGGGAGGCGATCCAGCTGACCGAGCGGTTGCTGGCCGGCGCCGTAGGTTCGGCGTCGGCCCGCGTGGTGGTGGCCGGGTTGCTGTCGGACCGCCGGCTGTCGCGCACCGACGCACGGTCGATCATCGACGAGGCGTCGCGCGCCATTCTGAAGCAGCACGAGCTTCTGCGCGCCACCGTGGAGAATGTCCCCCAGGGTATCGCGGTGTTCGACGAGGATTGGCGCGTCGCCACCTGGAACAACCAGTTCCTGGTCCTGCTGGACCTGCCGGACGGCTTCGTCCAGGTCGGCACCTCGCTGCAGGACATCGTCGGGCTGATCGCGCGGCGCGGCGAATACGGCCGCAACGGCGAGATCGAGACCCTTCTGGAGCGCCGTTCCGACCCGCGCCGCCGCAACAAGCCCGACGTCTATGAGCGCGTGCGGCCCGACGGCACGGTGCTGGAGATCGCCACCAACCCGATGCCCAGTTCAAAGCCAGGGGGCGGCGGCTTCGTCGCCGTCTACACCGACGTCACCGAACGCCACCGCGCCGCCGCCGCCCTGCGCGAAGCCAACGAATCGCTGGAACGCCGCATCGAGGAGCGCACACACGCCCTGTCGGAAGCCAAGGCGGAGGCCGAGCGCGCCAACCGAGGCAAGACCCGCTTCCTGGCCGCCGCCAGCCACGACCTGCTGCAACCGCTGCACGCCGCCCGGCTGTTCCTGTCGGCCTTGTCGGAACGCAACGGCGACAGCGCCATCCGCCAGATCGACGCCTCGCTGCGGTCGGTGGAGCAGATCCTGGGCGACCTGCTGGACGTTTCCAAGATCGACAGCGGCGTGGTGAAGCCGAACCCGGTTCCGATGCGCATCGAAGAGCTGCTGAAGCCGCTGGGCGAGGAATTCACGGTGCTGGCCAGCCGCCACGGACTGGGGCTGCGGGTGGTCGACTGTTCGGCCACGGTGCGCAGCGACCCGACGCTTCTGCGGCGCATCCTGCAAAACTATCTGGCGAACGCGGTGCGCTACACCCGCACCGGCCGCATCCTGCTGGGCTGCCGCCGGCGTGGGAATTTCCTGTCGATCGAGGTGTGGGACACCGGGCCGGGCATCCCCGAACACAAGGTGCCGGAAATCTTCATGGAGTTCCGGCAGCTCGACAATGACAGCGACGACCGCGGCAAGGGGCTGGGCCTCGGCCTCGCCATCGTCGAGCGTCTGGCCGGCATCCTCGGCCATACCGTGCAGGTGCGCTCCAAGGTCGGGCGGGGCAGCGCCTTCTCCGTTCTGGTGCCGCTGACCGACGAGCCGGTCGCCGCCCGCGCCGTGGTAGTCCGCCCGCGCGGCCGCGACCTGCGCGGCGTCCTGGTGCTGTGCCTGGAGAACGAGCCGGCCATCGCCCGCGCCACCGAGGATCTGCTGTCAAGCTGGTCCTGCCGCGTCGTCACCGCGGTCGCCCCCGAGCTTGCCCTGGAGAAGCTGGAGGGGCGGACTCCCGACGTGATTTTGACCGACTACCACCTCGACCGCAGCCTGACCGGCGTGGAGGCCTTGCGGACGTTGCGCGCCCGGCTGGGCAGCGACATCCCCGCGGCGGTCGTCACCGCCGACCGCGACGCCGCCGTGCGAGAGGACATCGAGGCGGCGGGCTGCCGGCTGCTCTACAAGCCGGTGCGTCCGGGTGCGCTGCGGGCGCTGTTGGGGCAGTTGCTGGCGGAAGGGCAGCGGATGGCAGGGTGAAGGGCTGAGTTCGCCTCACTCCACCGGCGGCGGCGGTGCCGAGGACAGTGCAAGCTGGCTCGCCAGCACCGCGGCCTGGGTGCGGGTCAGCACGCCCAGTTTGCGCAGGATCGTGGTGACGTGCGCCTTCACCGTCGTCTCGGCGACATTCATCTCGTAGGCGATCTGCTTGTTCAGCTTGCCTTCGGCGATGCCGGCGAGGACGCGGAGCTGCTGCGGGGTCAGGGTGGCGGCGCGCTGGGCGGGGTCGGGGGCGTCGGTCTCGGGGCCGCCATTGATCTCCGGCAGCCAAAGCTCGCCGTCCAGCACCGCGTGGATCGCCTCGACGATCTGGGTGTTGGGGGCGGATTTCGGAACGAAGCCGGAGGCGCCATAGTCGATGGAGCGCTGGATCGTCACCGGATCCTCCGATGCGGACACCACGATCACCGGGATCGCCGGATGTTCGGAGCGCAGCATCATCAGGCCGATCAGGCCGCTCATGCCGGGCATGTGCAGGTCCAGCAGGATGATGTCCGGCGGTTCCCCGGTGTCGAGCAGCGGCTTGATGTGGTCGAACCGCGACGCTTCCAGGATCACGGCGCCGGGGATCGCCTGACCGATGGTCTGGGTCAAGGCGGTGCGCATCAGCGGGTGGTCGTCGGCGATCAGGATGCGGTGCGACATCGGCCTTCTTGAGACTTTCCGGCTATGGACATTCCGGGTTTAAAACCGTTCCACCAGTATCGGCTTGCAGCCGCCCGTTGACAACTGCGCCCAATGCCGCGCGTCGAAGTTTCCGATGGATTTTACCCTTACCCGTCCGCGGATGGGATGGCACCGGCGCTGGTGCGTTCGTGGATGGCCTGGCGGCGGAAGCGGTACAACTCGGCGGGCCGGCCACCCGTCTGGCTTTCAAACTGGCCGGTGGGCTCGACAAAGCCGCCGGAGATCATCAGACGGCGGAAATTCTGCTTGTGCACCCGCTCGCCGGACAGCGCCTCGACCACCAGTTGCAGTTGATGCAGGGTGAAGGTGGGCGGCAGCAATTCGAAGACGATGGGACGGTAGCGCAGCTTGCCGCGCAGCCGCTCCAGCGCGGTCGCCAGAATGCGCCGACCGTCGCGCGCCATCGGCCGGCCGAGCGCACGCGGCATCGGTCCGCCGGCCCGCACCGACGGGTCGACCCGCGCGGCGAGGTCGCGGTCGCGGAAGGCCTCCACCACCAGCCCGGCCTCGTAGAGCAGTTCGAACCGCTCCAGCACGCGCTCCATGTCCCAGTCGGCGCCGTCCAGACCGAAGGCCATCTGGGCACGCTCAGCCCGGCGCAGGCGGGTGCCCTCGTCGGGCGCCGAGGCGATCCAGCCGCCGAGCGCCGGAGCGATCACGGCATCCAGCAGCGGCGGGCGCTGGTCGCGCCAGTCCTCCCAAGGGAAATGGTCGTAGAGGCCGCGCCATTCGGCCGAGGCGTCGCCGCTCAACGGGCCGTCGCGGACCAGCGCCAGATAGCCGACAATGACGGACCGCGGGCCGCCGAACAGCTCGTGCGGATCGCGATAGCGGTCGCCGAAGGTATAGAGTTGCTCGACATAGCGCAGCGCCAGTCCCGAAAGCCCCTCCGCCACCGCGCGGACGCCATCCTGCAGGGTGCGGAAACGATCGGGTTCGAAGGGGGCGCCGGGCAGCGCGTCGCGATGCGGCAGCGGCTCGTCGCCGCGCCGGTGGTCTTCCGGCACGGAAAAGCCGCTGCGCACCGTCACGACGCGCGGCGTCCCGCCGGTCACCGCGACGATGGCGACCGACAGGCCAAGTTGGAGAGGCTGGCTCACGGTGCGCCCCTCTCCTTTTGGAGAGGGGACGCCGTAATTCGACCGATCAACGCTTGTCCAGCGGGACGAAGGGACGGGCGGCGTAGCCGGTGAAGAGCTGACGCGGGCGGCCGATCTTCTGGGCCGGGTCTTCGATCATCTCCTTCCACTGGCTGATCCAGCCGACGGTGCGGGCCACGGCGAACAGCACGGTGAACATGCTGGTCGGGAAGCCCATCGCCTTCAGGATGATGCCGGAATAGAAGTCGACGTTCGGATAGAGCTTCTTCTCGACGAAATACTCGTCCGACAGGGCGATCTTCTCAAGCTCCATCGCGATGGCCAGATGCGGCTCGTCCTGGATGCCAAGGCGGTCGAGAACCTGATAGCAGGTCTCGCGCATGATCTTGGCGCGCGGGTCGTAGTTCTTGTAGACCCGGTGGCCGAAGCCCATCAGGCGGAAGCTGTCGTTCTTGTCCTTGGCGCGGCGGACGAACTCGGGGATGCGATCAACCGAGCCGATCTCCTCCAGCATCTTCAACACGGCTTCGTTGGCGCCGCCATGGGCCGGACCCCACAGAGCAGCGATGCCCGAGGCGATGCAGGCGAACGGGTTGGCGTGGGACGAGCCGGCGAGGCGGACGGTGGAGGTCGAGGCGTTCTGCTCGTGATCGGCATGCAGGATGAAGATCTTCTCCATCGCCTCGGACAGGACCGGATCGACCTTCCATTCCTCGCACGGCGTGCCGAAGGTCATGTAGAGGAAGTTTTCCGCGAAGGACAGGTCGTTGCGCGGATACATGAAGGGTTCGCCGACCGTGTACTTGTAGGCCATGGCGGCCATGGTCGGCATCTTGGCGATCAGCCGGTGCGCGGCGATCTTGCGCTGCACCGGATCGAAGATGTCGGTGGAGTCGTGATAGAAGGCCGACAGCGCGCCGACGACGCCGCACATGATCGCCATCGGGTGGGCGTCACGGCGGAAGCCGCTGTAGAACTTGGCCAGCTGTTCGTGCACCATCGTGTGATAGGTGATGGTGCGCTCGAAATCGGCCTTCTGCTGCGGGTCGGGCAGTTCGCCGTTCAGCAGCAGGTGGCAGACCTCCAGGAAATCGCAATTCTCGGCCAGATCGGCGATGGCATAGCCGCGGTGCAGCAGGACGCCCTCGTCACCGTCGATGTAGGTGATGGCCGAATCGCAGGCGGCGGTGGAGGTGAAGCCCGGATCGTAGGTGAAATAGCCGGTCTCGGCGTAGAGCTTGCGGATGTCGATCACGTTGGGACCGGTCGACCCGCTGAGCACCGGCAGCTTCAAGGTCTTGCCGGTGGCGTCATCTGTCAGCGTGACGGTGCCGACCTGGTTCACATCGCCGTGCGGCGTGTGCTTGCTCGATTCCATGACCTTCTCACACTCCTTGCTGGCCGGCCGGGCGGCGGCTCGCGGCCTCCGCTGCCGGACCTTGGTGGTTGGCCCGTCTTCGGCGCGCATGGGCGGCGCGCTTGTTATCGCGCGCGCGTTCGCCCCTTGCGGCGCCGCGCCGTCTTCTCCCGGTCTGACGCAAGGATGGGCCGGGAGCGGAACCCCCACCCTTCCTGGTCGTTGACTCCTCCAGAAGATAGCAGAGGACATCATGACCGACACGCCTCAAACACGCACCCCCTCCGAAGGAATGGCCCAGCCGCGGAAATCAGGCGCTGACACCCACGACCAGACCCCGGCCGGGGAACGTTCCCCGCGGGAGGACATGACCAAGACGCCGGGCGACGGCACGTTGCAGGACGCCACGCCGGCCGGTCTGTCGTCCAAAGAACTGCGGGAACGGGCGGAGGACGCCGACGGCTCGACCCAGCCGGGCACCGGCTGACATCGGTCCGAAGGAGGATCAGGCCGCCGGCCGCTGCACCCCGGTGCGCTCGCGCAAGGAACGCTCCAGCCGGGCGGACTCGTGCAGCAGCACCGGCAGGAGTCGGCTCGCCTGATCCCTGTCGCCGTTGCGGCAGAGGACTTCCATGCGCCAGGCATGGTGCATGACCGTCATCCCGCCGAAACTGCCGGCGAGGCTGGACAGGTCGTGCGCCTCCCCCGCCAGTGACCGCAAGTCGGCGGTGCCGGCCAGGACGGACTCCGCCATCGCCGACAGCCGTTCCAGCCGGCGCGACACGTCGTCGAGGAAGCTGTCGACGATCAGCGCCAGATTGTCGGCGCCCACCGTCTCCACCAGATCGGCCAGCACCGCCTCGTCCAACGCCTCGCCGCCCTCGTCGCCGCCACTCCCGTCACCCGGATCCGCCGGGACGCCGGCGGATCCGGCCCGGGCTTCCGACGCTCCGATCCAGCAATCCAGCGCAGCCAGCAGGCCGGCGCGGCTGATCGGCTTGGTCAGATAATCGCTCATGCCCGCGCGCAGGCAAAGTTCGCGCGTGCCCGGCATGGCATCTGCGGTCAGGGCGATGATCGGCAGGCTGGCCAGGGCGCCGCCGCGCGCCCGGATCGCCTGCGCCGCTTCCAGCCCGTCCATCCCCGGCATCTGAACGTCCATCAGCACCAGATCGAGGCCGCCGCGGCAGGCCGCCGCGACCGCCTGTTCCCCATCCTCCGCGACCTCGACCGTATAGCCCAGCTTGCGCAGCAGGGTGGTGGCGAACAGCTGGTTGGTGCGGTTGTCCTCCGCCAGCAGGATGCGACCGCGGCGCGGCGCCTCCTCCGCCCCGGCATCCGTGACCGGAGCGGCGGGAACGGATGCCGGGGCCGCCGCCGCCAACAGTCCGGTCAGGCAGCCGGCCAGCGAACTCTGGCGCAGCGGCCGGTTCAGCGTGGCGTGGGCCAGCCCCTGGGGCACGCCGTCGGTGCGCGCGGCCGGCGACAGCGTGACGATCAGAACGCGCCGCGTCGCCGCCAGCGCCGGGTCGCCGGCGACCGCCGCCAGCAACGCGTCACCGCCCATGCCGGGCATCGTCTGATCGGCGAGCACCACGTCGAAGGGCCGGCCGCCGGCCGCCGCGCGCCGCAAAGCCTCCAGCGCGTCCGATCCGTTTTCCACCGTGGCCGGCATGGCGCCCAAGCTGTCGAGCATCGAAGCCAGCACCCGGCGGTTCACCGCGAGATCGTCCACCACCAGCGCGCGACGCCCGGCCAGCGGCCGTTCGGCCGGTGGCAGCGCCTCGTCCGACAGGGCCAGCGGAAGATCGACCAGGAAGCGGCTGCCCGTGCCCAGGCTGCTCTCCACCGCGATGCTGCCGCCCATCAGTTCCGACAGCTGGCGGCAGATCGCCAGCCCCAGGCCGGTACCGCCGAACTTGCGGGTGATCGACCCGTCGACCTGCTGAAACTTGTTGAACAGGGTTGGCAGCGCTTCGGCCGGGATGCCGATGCCGGTGTCGGTCACGGTGATGCGCAGCACCAAATGGGACTCGGTGGCGTCCAGCGCCTCCATCTCCACCGCGACAGACCCCTCGTCGGTGAATTTGACCGCGTTGCCAACCAGATTGACCAGAATCTGCCGGATGCGCGTCGGATCGCCCAGCAGCGTGCGGCGCAGCAACGGATCGATGTAGAAGCCGATCTCGATCCCCTTCTCGTGCGCGCGCGGGGTCAGCAGCTCCACCACCCCTTCCACCAGATCGGCGGCGTCGAAGGGCAGCGTCTCGATGGTGACGCGGCCGGCCTCCAGCTTGGAAATGTCGAGGATGTCGTTGATGATGGTCAGCAGCGCGTTGGACGAGCTGCGGATGGCCTGGGCGAACTGGTGCTGCTCGGGGGTCAGGGCGGTGTCGAACAGCAGCTCCGTCATGCCCATGATGCCGTTCATCGGCGTGCGGATCTCGTGGCTCATCGCCGCCAGGAATTCCGACTTCGCCTGCGTCGCCGCCTCGGCGCGGGCGCGGAGCGCATCGGCCTCCTCGCGGGCGGCGTCGAGCCCTTCGGCCAGCGCGCACATGTCGGCGGCCTGACGCTGCAATTCCGCCTCGAAGCGCTTGCGTTCGGTGATGTCGGTGCGGGTGCAGACCAGCGAGCCGTTGCTGGTCCGGTTCTCCGCCACCACGATCCAGCGGCCGTCGGGCAACTCCCGCTCGAACGGCGCGCCGGGGTTGCGGTGCTGGGCCAGCTCGGCCCGGATCCAGGCTTCGTCGCTCGGGCCGTCCGGGTTGCCCGCGAACTCGCCATTGGCGATGGCGGCGCGCAGGATGTCCTCGAACGGACGGCCGGCGGTCAGCAGCGGCGCCGTCAGCGGATGGGCTTCGCGGTAGCGCTCGTTGCACAGGATCAGCCGGTCGTCGGCGTCGAAATAGGCCAGCCCCTCCGGCACCGCCTCGATCGCGTCGTCCAGCGTCTGCTTGGCGAGCCGCAGTTCCTCTTCCGTCAGCTTGTCGCGCGTGATGTCGGTATGGGCGCCGACCATGCGCACGACCCGGCCGTCGGCATCGCGGATGTGGATGGCGCGGCTGAGGATATAGACGGTGTGGCCCTGCTTGTGGCGGAAGCGCTGCACCGCCTCGAATTTCGGGATCAGCCCGGCATTGTAGGCGCGGACCATCTCCAGCGCCGCGATCCGGTCCTCCTCGAAGATCAGGCCGGCCCACATGTCCAGGCTGTTCTCCAGCTCGCCGTCGCCATAGCCGAGCTGTTCCTTCCAGGTTGGGGAGAACCAGATCCCGCCGCTTTCCAGGTTCCAGTCCCAGATGCCGTCCCGCGTCGCCTGGACGGTCAGGTCCAGAAGCTCGCGGTTCGAGCGCAGTTCCGCCTCTTCCCGCTTGGCATCGGTGATGTCCTGGACGACGCCAAGCAGGCCGACCGGCCGGCCGTCGGCCCCGCATTCGGCCATGCCGCGTATGAAGACATGGCGCAGCGCACCGTCCGGCCGGATGACCCGCGCCTCGACCGAGAAGCCCTCGCCGGTCGTCCGCGCCCGCTCGACCAGACCGGCAAGGTACGGCCGGTCGTCGGGGTGGTAGCAGGAGCGCGACAGCTCGACAGTCGGCGTTTGACCCTGCGGTGGCAGCCCCAGGATGCGGTAGACCTCGTCCGACCAGCGGCGGGCATCGGTGACGAAATCGATGTACCAATGGCCGAACTGGCCGATCTCCTCGGCAAGATTCAACAGGCGCGAGCGGTCACGCAACTCCGCTTCCGCCCGCTCGCGCCGGGCCACCTCGCGGTGCAGCGTCATCTCGTCCACCACCAGCCGGGCGAGTTGGGCCAGCGTCTCCGCCTCCCGCTCGTCGAAATCGGCACGGGGCACGTCGTCGATGACGCAGAGCGTTCCCAGCTTCTGCCCATCCGCCACCAGCGGCGCGCCGGCATAGAAGCGGATGTTCGGCGCGCCGGTGACCAGCGGATTGCCGGCGAAGCGCGGGTCCTTGGTCGCGTCCTGCACGACCAGCACGCCATCGTCCAGGATGGCGTGGGCGCAGAAGGCCAGATCGCGGTGGGTTTCCGTCGCCTCCAGCCCGACCCGGCTCTTGAACCACTGGCGCTCGCGGTCGATCAGCGAGACCAG
Organism: Azospirillum oryzae; assembly: GCF_008364795.1. Classification (GTDB taxonomy): domain Bacteria; phylum Pseudomonadota; class Alphaproteobacteria; order Azospirillales; family Azospirillaceae; genus Azospirillum; species Azospirillum oryzae. The sequence continues at coordinate 94,013 of NZ_VTTM01000009.1, forward strand.
CGCGATGCGCGTGCCGAAGAAATGCCGGGCCAGCCGGGTGATGTTGTCGAAGCCCGGTTCCGGTGCGGTGTCGAGGATGCAGTAGGAGTCCAGAACGGCCCGCCGCCGGCTCTCGTCAGGCGGCAGAGCGGCCGGCACCGCCCCCGCGCTCAAGCGGCACCCTCCCCGGCGCCGCGGGCCTCGGCGACGCGCCATTGCTGAAGTTTGCGGTAGATGGTGGACGGGCTGATCTCCAGCATCAGGGCGGCGCGCGGCACATCGTCGCCGGTCAGCCGCAGCGCCTTCTGGATCATGTCCTTCTCGACCCGCCACAGCGGCTGCACGGCGGCATCCTCCTCCGCCGCATCGGCGGCCGGCGAACCGCAGGCGGCGCACGGGAAGGCGCCGGCGTCAGGATTGCCGATCGCCGGACCGCCCATCGGCGGCAGCATGCCCACGGTGACCTGCGGCCCGTCGTTCAGCACCACGACGTTGCGGACGACATTCTGCAATTGCCGCACGTTGCCGGGCCAGTCATGGGCGCGCAGCCGCGCTTCCACCTCCGGGGCGAAGGCCGACAGCGCCTTGCCCTCCTCCCGCGCATAATCGATCAGGAAGGAGCGCGCGATCTCGATCACGTCGTCGCCGCGGTCGCGCAGCGGCGGCAAGGCCAGCGGGATGACATGCAGGCGGTAATAGAGGTCCTCCCGGAAACGGCCGGCCTGAACCTCGGCCAGCGGATCACGGTTGGTGGCGGCGACGAAGCGCACGTCCACCCGCTCCTCCCGTCCGCTGCCGACCGGGCTGACCGTGCCGGTCTGGACGAAACGCAGGAGCTTGCTCTGCAGGTCGAACGGCATCTCGCAGATTTCGTCCAGGAACAGCGTGCCGCCGTCGGCCAGCAGCGCCGCCCCCGGCCGGTCGCCCGCCGCCCCGGTGAAGGCGCCCTTCACATGGCCGAAGATCTCCGATTCGAGCAAATCCTTCGGGATGGCCGCGCAGTTCAGCGCCACGAAGGCGCCGTCGCGCCGCGGGCTGGCGCGGTGGATGGCCTGGGCCGCGACCTCCTTGCCGGTCCCGCTCTCTCCGGTGATGAAGACGTTGGCGCGGCTGGCGGCCACGCTTTCGATGGTGCGGTAGACCGCCTGCATTTCCGGCGAGCTGCCGATGAAGCCATGGAAGCGCCCGCGGTCCAGGTCCTTGCGGTATCCCTCCACCATGCGCGCCAGCGTCCGCCGTTCCAGCGCGTTGCGCAGGGTCAGGTTCAACCGGTCGGCGTTGAAGGGCTTCACGATGAAGTCGAAGGCACCGAGCTTCATCGCCTCCACCGCCAGATCGATGGAGCCATGGGCGGTGATGATGACCACCGAAACGCTCGCGTCGCGGGCCTGGAGCGCCTGGAGCACCTCCAGCCCGTCCATGTCCGGCAGCTTCAGGTCCAGGATGACCGCATCGGGCGGCGATGCCGCCGCGGCGTCCAGCGCCTCCCTCCCGCGGGTGCAATGCACGACCTCATGGGCGTCCGCGCGCAGGAACTCGATATAGAGCTTGGCGAGCGGGACCGTATCCTCGATCAGCAGGATGCGGCGCTTCTTGGGAGAGGACACGGGGCGGCACTCTGATGGTCGGTGAAGGGGTGTCGATCGGGCAAGACTGCCCGCGCAGTGAAACTCGGCCCCCAGTGTAACCCGACCAAATTCCCGCCGCCAGTCGGGCTGCGCCTACCTGCATATGACTTTTGACGCAGAGCGTCGGCAGGAGGGCGCCGCTCCTTTCATACCCCGCTATCGATCAGGTCGGTCCGCCCGATCCGCCGCAACGAAACTTGGACGCGGGCATTGTGGTCGCGGATTTCGCGCAGGGTCTGCAACGTGAATTCGACATGGCCATCGGCCGCAGCACTCGCAGCATCCGCGTCGCCGGCCAGAACCGCGTCGGCGATGGCGAGATGCTGTTGCAGCAGCAGGTCGCGCACCCCCGGCCGGGAATAGAGGTCGGCGCGGTTGTAGAACACGTCGTTGCGCAGCAGGTCGGACAGCGTCCGCATGATGTGCAGCATGACGACGTTGTGCGCCGCCTCGTAGATCGCCAGATGCAGGTCGGCGTCCGAGTCCGCCTCCTCAGAGCTGTCGTCCTTGCCATGGGCGGCCTGCATCCGGGCGACGATGGCGCGGATGCCGTCGCGGTCGAGGTCGGTCGCCCGCTGGGCGGCCAAGCCCGCCGCCGCCGCCTCGATGGAGCGGCGGAACTCCAGATAGTCGAAGGACGCATCCGGCTTGTTGCGCATCAGCGTCATCAACGGATCGGCGATCTGCGACAGAAAACTGGCGACATGGGTGCCGCTGCGCCCGGTGACCAGCAGGCCGCGCTCCTCCAGCTTGGCGATGGCGTCGCGCAGCGACGGGCGCGACACGTCCAGCTTCACCGCCAGTTCCCGTTCGGCCAGCAGCTTTTCCCCCGGACGCAGAGCGCCCTCCAGGATCAGCCGTTCCAGATGCTCGGCAATGGCGTCGGCCAGCTTGGCCGGTTTGATCGTCCCCTGCATTGGGTGGGCGGCCTCTCCCTGCACGTCTTGATCCTCTTCAATACCGATGGATCGAACAGGCGTCCAGAGCAGTGGCTGACTGCCAACGTCGCACCCCCCTACCAAAGTGGGCCGCTTGGCAAACGATTCAGCCATTGCACAGTATGGTAAAATATTTTATCCAAGTCTCACCGTATGGATAAGAGATGTCCACCGCCTCCCGAATGGCAAGGGGTCTTCCCCAAGCCTAACCGGAGCGGAAGGTGCATCCACAAGGTACCGGGACAGGACGGACCAGGCCCCAAAAGGGCGCATCCGCACCGCGAGCATCGGGGCCGCAAGACCCCGGCGGCGGTGAACACCTCCGCTTTGCCGAACATCCGGCCTTCCACCCGCGTCTCCCTTCGGGATGCGGGCGGGCCGGGTGCTGCCAAATGCGGCCAGCCTTCTCCCGGGACACCGTTCGGACCGACATCACTCCCCGAGAAGGAGACCCCCGAGGATGAGCTGGTCGCAAGTCTACGACCCTATGAACAATATCTGGCTGTCGACGCTGTTCGCGTCGCTGCCGGTCCTGGTGATGCTGGGCGGTCTCGGCATCTTCCACATGAAGGCGCACCGCGCGGCCTTGGCAGGCTTGGCGGCCGCGCTGGCGGTGGCCGTCGCCGTGTTCGGCATGCCGGTGGCGATGGCGGGAAAGACCGCGCTGCTGGGTGCGGCTTACGGCCTGCTGCCGATCGGCTGGATCGTCGTCAACATCATCTTCCTCTATCACCTGACCGAGCAGCGCGGACAGTTCAAGATCCTGCAGGAAAGCATCACCGGCATCACCAACGACCGCCGGCTCCAGCTTCTGCTGATCGCCTTCTGCTTCGGCGCCTTCTTCGAAGGAGCGGCCGGCTTCGGCACGCCAGTCGCCGTGACCGGCGCCATGCTGATCGGCCTGGGCTTCACCCCGCTGGCAGCGTCCGGCCTGTCGCTGATCGCCAACACCGCCCCGGTCGCCTATGGCGCGCTCGGCACGCCGGTGCTGGCGCTGGCGGCGGTCACCGGCCTGCCGCTGCTGGATCTGTCGGCGATGATCGGCCGGCAATTGCCCTTCTTCTCGGTGCTGGTGCCTTTCTGGCTGATCGTCGCCTTCGCCGGCTGGCGCGGCATGATCCAGATCTGGCCGGCCATCCTGGTCGCCGGCGTGTCCTTCGCCGTCCCGCAGTATCTGGTGTCGAACTATCACGGCCCCTGGCTGGTGGACGTCGCTGCCGCCATCGTCTCGCTGGTCTCGGTCACCCTGTTCCTGAAGGTCTGGCATCCCAAGGCGATCTGGCACACCGCCGGCGGGGCGTCCGCCCTGACCCAGGGTGTCGGCGCCGCGGTGGTCGAGGGCGAGGCGCGCCGGAGCCACGGCTACAGCGCCGCCGAGGTCCGCCGTGCCTGGACGCCCTGGGCGATCCTCAGCATCCTGGTCTTCCTGTGGGGCATTCCGGAGGTCAAGACCTTCCTCGACGGCGTGTCGATCTTCAAATTCCCGATCGACGGCCTGCACAACATGGTGATGCGCGTTCCCCCGGTGGTGGCGAAGGCCCATCCGGAGGCGGCCGTCTTCACCCTGAACTGGCTGTCGGCCACCGGCACCGGCATCTTCATCGCCGCCGTCCTCTCCGGCCTGCTGATGGGCTATTCGCCGGTCGAGATGGTGAAGACCTATGGCCGCACCCTCTACGCCATCCGCAACTCGCTGCTGACCATCTCGGCGATGCTGGCGCTGGGCTACACCACCCGTTATTCGGGCCTGGACACCACGCTGGGCCTCGCCTTCGCCAACTCCGGCTTCCTCTATCCCTTCTTCGGCACCTTCCTGGGCTGGCTGGGCGTGGCGTTGACCGGGTCGGACACGGCGTCCAACGTGCTGTTCGGCAGCCTGCAGAAGGTGTCGTCGGAGCAGCTCGGCCTGCCGCCGACGCTGATGGCCGCCGCCAACAGCTCGGGCGGCGTGATGGGCAAGATGATCGACGCCCAGAGCATCGTCGTCGCCGCCGTCGCCACCAAGTGGCATGGGCATGAGGGCAAGATCCTGCGCTTCGTCATCTGGCACTCGCTGGCGCTGACGGCGCTGGTCGGCCTGCTGATCATGGCCCAGGCCTATCTGTGGCCCTTTACCCTGATGGTGATCGGCCGCTAAGGCCGGCTCCTCCCGCCACCTCCTCCACCACCAGCAGGAACCGCTGCCGATGCCGTCCCTCCCCCTGGCCGCCCCCTACGACCGCGTGCTGGCCGAGCTTCAGGCCGTCATTCCCGACGCCCGGCTGGTGACCGACCCGCTGCGCACGTTGGCCTATGGCACCGACGCCAGCTTCTACCGGCTGATCCCGAAGATCGTCGCGCTGGTGGAGACGGAGGAGGAGGTGGTGCGGTTGCTGCGCATCACCCGTGGCCACAAGGTGCCGGTGACCTTCCGCGCTGCCGGCACCAGCCTGTCGGGGCAGGCGGTCAGCGACAGCGTGCTGGTGGTGCTGGGGGACGGCTGGCGCGGCTGCAGCATCGGTCCGGGGGCGGCCACCGTCACGCTGCAGCCCGGCGTGATCGGGGCGGAGGCGAACCGGCGATTGGCCCCGCTGGGGCGCAAGATCGGCCCCGACCCGGCCTCCATCGCCACCGCCAAGATCGGCGGCATCGCCGCCAACAATGCCAGCGGCATGTGCTGCGGCACCGCGCAGAACAGCTACCGCACGCTGGAGTCGATGCGGCTGGTTCTGGCCGACGGGACGGTGCTGGACACCGCCGATCCGGCCAGCCGCAGCCGTTTCCGCGACAGCCACGGCGCGCTGCTCGGCCGGTTGGCCGATCTCGGCGCCCGCACCCGGGCGGACGAGGCGCTGGCCGGCCGCATCCGCGACAAATTCCGCATCAAGAACACCACCGGCTACAGCCTGAACGCGCTGGTGGACTATGAGGACCCGGTCGACATCCTCCAGCACCTGATGATCGGGTCGGAGGGGACGCTGGGCTTCATCTCCGCCATCACGCTGCGCACCGTGCCGGAGCATCCGCACAAAGCCAGCGCCCTGCTGTTCTTCCCCGACATCGGCGAGGCCTGCCACGCGGTGTCCTTGCTGAAGGCCGCCCCGGTCGATGCGGCGGAGCTGATGGACCGCGCCTCCCTCCGCTCGATCCAGGACAAGCCGGGCATGCCGCCGCAGATCCGCGGCTTCGGCCCCGAGGTGGCGGCGGTGCTGGTGGAGACCCGTGCCGAAAGTGCGGCGGCGCTGGAGGCCAACGTGGCTGAGATCGCCGCGGTGCTGGCCGACTGCGTCACCATCGGCGACACCCGCTTCACCACCGACGCCAAGGCCTGCGAGGGCTTCTGGAAGATCCGCAAGGGCCTGTTCCCGGCGGTCGGCGCCATCCGCCAGACCGGCACCACCGTCATCATCGAGGACGTGGCCTTCCCCCTGCCCCGGCTGGCCGAGGCGACGCGCGAGCTGCAGGCGCTGTTCCTCCGCCACGGCTATCACGAGGCGATCATCTTCGGCCACGCGCTGGAAGGAAACCTGCACTTCGTCTTCACCCAGGCCTTCGACACCCAGGAGGAGATCGACCGCTACCGCCGCTTCATGGACGATGTCGCAGTGTTGGTGGTCACCCGCTATGACGGCTCGCTGAAGGCGGAGCACGGAACCGGCCGCAACATGGCCCCCTTCGTCGAGATGGAATGGGGGCCGCAGGCCTATGGCCTGATGAAGGAGATCAAGCAGCTGTTCGACCCCGACGGCCTCTTGAACCCCGGCGTCATCCTGAACGGCGACCCGCAGGCCCATCTGAAGAACCTGAAGCCGCTGCCGCCGGCCGACCCGCTAGTCGACACCTGCATCGAGTGCGGATTCTGCGAGCCGACCTGCCCGTCCCACCGCTTCACCCTGTCGCCGCGCCAGCGCATCGTCGGCCGGCGCGAGATGGCGCGGCTGGTCGCCGCCGGCGACGATGCCGGGCGTCTGGCGGAAATCAGCGCCGCCTACGACTACCAGGGCATCGACACCTGCGCGGCCTGCGGCCTGTGCGCCACCGCCTGTCCGGTGGGAATCGAAACCGGGCTTCTGATCAAGTCCATGCGCGGCGAGCGGCGCGGCGCCATGGCCCGCAAGGCGGGGGCGCTGGTCGCCGACCATATGGAAGGCACGCTGGGTCTCGCACGCACCGGCCTGCGTCTGGCCGACCTCGCCCGCCGCACCGTCGGGCACGGCGTCACCCAGGCGGCGGCCCGCGTGCTGACCGGCGGCAGCCTGCCGGGTCTGCCCCGCAACATGCCAACCGCGGCGACCTTCTCGCCGAAGGCGGACATTCTCACCAGCGAAGACCTGCCGACCGTGGTCTATGCCCCCAGCTGCGTCAGCCGGACCATGGGGCCCGCGGCGACCGATCCGCAGCAGCGCCCGCTTCCACAGGTGGTGGAGTCGGTGATGCGCAAGGCCGGCTTCCGCATCCTCTATCCGGAGGCGGCGGACAGCCAATGCTGCGGCATGCCGCTGGAGAGCAAGGGGCTGATCGAAGCCGCCGACGCCAAGGCCGCCGCCATGCTGGCCGCGCTGTCGAAGGCGAGCCGAGGCGGCCGTTATCCCGTGGTGATGGACACCAGCCCCTGCGCCCTGCGCCTGAAGAAGCGGCTGACCGACGCGGGCCTGCACATCCTCGATGTGGCGGAATTCCTGAACGAGTTCGCCTTGCCCCGCCTCGATATCGCCAGGAGGGCGGAGCCGGTGATGCTGCACCTGACCTGCTCGACCCGCCGGATGGGGCTGGACGGTGCCCTGACCGCGGTGGCGAAAGCCTGCGCCGAGACGGTGGTGGTCCCACCCGACGTCGGCTGCTGCGGCTTCGCCGGCGACAAGGGCTTCACCACGCCGGAACTGAACGCCCACGCGCTGCGCCACCTGCCGGCGTCGGTGCCGGAGGGTTGCGCGTCGGGCTATTCCACCAACCGCACCTGCGAGATCGGGCTGTCCGACAAGGCGGGCGTGCCCTACCGGTCGATCGTCTATCTGGTCGACGCCTGCGCCACCGCGAAGGTGGAGGAATCGGCGCGGGTGCTGGAGACGGCCTTTTGAGCGATGATCTGTAAAAGCTCCGAAGCCCAGCCATAAGAAGACGCTCAGCGAGGAAACCCCCAATGCCCTCCACTCCCAAACCCACCCGCGTCTATTACTTCGGCACGTGCCTCGTCGACCTGTTCTTCCCCGACGCCGGGATGGCGGGGATCGAGCTGTTGCAATCGCAGGGCCTGACCGTCGTCTTCCCGCAGGGCCAAAGTTGCTGCGGCCAGCCCGCCTACAATTCCGGCTATCGTGCCGAGGCGCTGAAGGTCGCCCTCGCCCAGCTGGACCTGTTCCCCGGCGACGATCCCATCGTCGTGCCGTCGGGCTCCTGCGCCGGCATGATGAAGAAGCATTGGCCGGACCTGTTCCGCGGCGAACCGGACGAGGCCAAGGCGGTGCAGGTGGCGTCCCGCGTCTGGGAGCTGACGCAGTTCCTGGTCCATGTGCTGGACGTTCAACTCACCGATAATGGGGAACCGGTGCGCATCACCTGGCACGCCTCCTGCCATGCCCAGCGCGAGATGGGCGTGGTGGAGGAGCCGAAAGCGCTTCTGCGCCAGCTTGCCAATGTCGAGCTGGTGGAGCTGAAGCGGGAGAAGGAATGCTGCGGCTTCGGCGGCACCTTTGCCGTGCGCCATCCGGAGATTTCCGCCGCAATGGTCGGCGACAAGGTGGCGGACATCGAGGGCACCGGCGCCGCCCGCGTGGTGTCGGGCGACTGCGGCTGCCTGCTGAACATCGGCGGCGCGCTGGAGGCCGGAGCCAAAGCCGCGCGCGGCCAGCACATCGCCCAGTTCCTGAAGGAGCGCATCCATGGACGGTAACGCACCGGATTTCGCCGCCGCCTCCCGCGCGGCGCTGGCCGACCCGCAGCTGCGCGGCAATTTCCGCCGCGCCATGGATGGGCTGATGACCAAGCGCGCCGCCCAGTTCGCCGAGCCGGCGGAATGGCATGGCGTGCGGGCGCTCGCCGCCTCGGTCCGGCTGCGCGCCCTGTCGAAGCTGCCGGAACTGCTGGAGAAGCTGGAGGAGAACTGCACCCGCAACGGCATCACCGTCCATTGGGCCGCCACCACGGAGGAAGCCAACTCCATCGCGCTCGACATCCTGCACAAGGCCAACGCCAAGCTGGTGGTCAAGGGCAAGTCGATGGTGACGGAGGAGATGCACCTGAACGCCGTTCTGGAAAAGGACGGCATCGAGGTGCTGGAAAGCGACCTCGGCGAATACATCGTGCAGTTGGACGGCACCATGCCGTCGCACATCATCATGCCGGCGATCCACCTGAACACGAAGCAGATCGCCCATCTGTTCAAGCGCAAGATCAAGGATGCCGAAAGCCGGGAGGACGCGGCCTATCTGACCGACCTCGCCCGCCGGGTGCTGCGCGCAAAGTTCCAGGCCGCCGACGTCGGCATGTCCGGCGTCAACGCGGCGGTGGCGGAGACCGGTACCCTCTGCCTGATCGAGAACGAGGGTAACGGCCGCATGTGCACCACGGTGCCGCCGGTCCACATCGCCTTCATGGGTCTGGAGAAGGTGGTCGAAAAGCTGGAGGACGTGCCGCCGGTCATCAGCCTGCTGCCGCGCTCCGCCACCGGCCAGCCGATCACCACCTACGTCAACATGATCTCCGGTCCCCGCAAGTCGGGTGAAAAGGATGGCCCGCGCGAGGTGCATCTGGTCATCCTCGACAATGGCCGATCCAGCATCTACGCCGACCCGGAACTGCGCGACACCCTGCGCTGCATCCGCTGCGGCGCCTGCATGAACCATTGCCCGGTCTACACCAAGGTCGGCGGCCATGCCTATGAGGCGCCCTATCCCGGCCCGATCGGCAAGATCCTGGTGCCGCAGATCGAGGGGTTGGCCAAGCGCGGCGCCATGCCCCACGCCTGCACCATGTGCAACGCCTGCGTCGAGATCTGCCCGGTGAAGATCCCCATCGTCGAGATCATGGGGCGTCTTCGGGTCGAGGCGGTGAAGCCCGGCGGTGCGGTGAAGGACGGCGGCGCCAAGGCCAGCCGAGCGGAAGCCATGGTGTGGAGCGGATGGGCGGCGATGAACGCCTCCCCAACCGCCTACCGCATCGCGACCGTGGCGATGAGCAGGCTCGGCAACGCGGCGCCCTCGTCTCTGCCCATGCTGAAGGAATGGACGAACGTCCGCACAAAGCCGCGCTTTGCCGGCCGCACCTTGCACGACCTGGCCCGCGCCAAGGGGATTCCCGATGTCTGACGCCCGCAACTCGATCCTGACGAAGCTGCGCAAGACGCGCGACGCCCACCCGCTGACTCCGCCGGCCTCGGATTTCGCGCCGATCGAGGCGAAGCAGTGGGCAGACGAGGAGCGCCTACCCCGCATCCGCCGCCTGATGGAGGCCGTGCATACGGAGTTCATCGACGCGACCGAGGCCGATTGGCCGGCGATGCTGCGCGAATTCCTGTCGCGGGAGGGGGTGGGCTCGCTGCTGTATGCGCCGGCAACGGATGCGGGGAAGCGGCTGGTCGAGGGGTGGGACGCCGCCTCCACCACCCTCATCCCCTACGACCGTCCGCTCGAAGACCTCAAGCCCCAGCTGTTCGAGTCCATCGAGGCCGGCCTCACCACCACCCGCGGCGCCATCGCCGAGACCGGCAGCCTGATCCTGTGGCCGACCGCCGACGAGCCGCGCACCCTGTCGCTGGTACCCCACATCCACGTCGCATTGCTGCGCGCCGACGCGCTCTTCGACACGTTCCTGCAGGCCATGCGCGAGCAGGGGTGGGCGGATGCCATGCCGACCAACGTGCTGCTGGTGTCAGGTCCCAGCAAGACCGCCGACATCGAGCAGACGCTGGCCTACGGCGTCCACGGCCCGAAACGGCTGGTCGTCCTGGTGGTCCATCCATGACGGCCCGCCAGCCTGCCGTCCGACCCGCGAACGAGCCGGCGCCCCGGCTCTACGAGGCGATCCTGCATCTCAGGCGCCTCGGCCACCGGGTGGAGAAATGCGAAGGGCGGCGCGGGCGACATCGGCTGGATGGAGCCGAGATCACCGACGCCGCCCTTCTCGAGCTGGCGATGACCCGCGTCCGCCGGGCGGCGCGGGTGCCGTATTCAGGTCAGGCAGGACGGACGGCGGCCGGGCGCGACACCGCCACCGTCGGCTTGCGGCCGTAGCGCTCGACGCTCAGCCCGTCCATGTCGATCTCGGTCCGGCGGCCGCTGACCACGTCGGCCAGCACGCGGGCGGAGCCGGCGGACATCGTCCAGCCCAGCGTGCCGTGGCCGGTGTTGAGATACAGGTTGCGGATGTGGGTCGGCCCCAGGATCGGCGTGCCGTCCGGCGTGTTCGGGCGCAGGCCGGTCCAGAACTCCGCCTTCGACAGGTCGCCGCCCTTGGGGAACAGGTCGCTGACCACATGGTCCAGCGGCCCGCGGCGGCTTTCGCGCAAGGTCAGGTCGAAGCCGGACAGCTCCGCCGTGCCGCCGACGCGGATGCGGTCGCCCAGGCGGGTGACGGCGATCTTGTGCGTCTCGTCCATCACCGTCGATTCCGGCGCGTGGGCGGCGTCGGTGATCGGCAGGGTCAGCGAATAGCCCTTCACCGGATAGACCGGCAGGTCGATGCCCAGCGGCTTCACCAGCTTGGGCGAATAGCTGCCCATGGCGACGATGTAGCTGTCGGCGGTCAGCGTGCCCTGGTCGGTCAGCACGCCGGTGATCTTGCGCCCGTCGCTTTCCAGCCCGCGGATGGAGACGCCATAGCGGAACTCCACCCCGCGCTTGGCGGCAAAGGCGGCCAGCTTGTTGGTGAACTGGAAGCAGTCGCCCGTCTCGTCGCCTGGCAGGTGCAGCGCGCCGACCAGCTTGTCCTTCACATGGGCCAAAGCCGGCTCGACCGAGGTCAGGCCATCGCGGTCGAACAGGCTGTAGGGAACGCCGTAGCGCTCCAGCACCGCCATGTCATAGCCGGCGGCGTCCATCTGCTTCTGGGTGCGGAAGACCTGCAGCGTGCCCTGGGTGCGCTCGTCATAGGTGATGCCGGTTTCGGCGCGGAGCGCCTTCAGGCAGTCGCGGCTGTATTCGGCGACGCGGACCATGCGGCTCTTGTTCAGCTGATAGCTCGCCTCATTGGCGTTGGCCAGCAGCTTCAGGCACCAGGACCACATCGCCGGATCCAGCTTCGGCCGGATCACCAGCGGCGAATGCTTCATCATCATCCACTTGGCGGCCTTCAGCATCAGCCCCGGCGCCGCCCAGGGAGCGGAATAGCCCGGCGACACCTCGCCCGCGTTGGCATAGCTGGTCTCCAGCGCCGGGCCGGCCTGACGGTCGATGACGGTCACCTCATGCCCCGCACGCGCCAGATAATAGGCGGTGGTGACACCGATGACGCCGCTGCCCAGAACGATCACGCGCATGAGACTGGCTCCCAAGGGGATGGATGACTTCGCTTGGGGGACAGATCGCAAAGGGCGTGCCAGAGGCGGAAATGGCGGATTTGCTGTGGTGCGGGGGGAGTGGCGGGGAGTGGGGTGTATGCGGATGTTTACGGGGGGAGGGGAATAGGGGTGTAGAGTGTTGGGGATCAAGGGGTTGGGAAGGTGTAAAGATTTTGATACGGTGTAATGGATTGTGTACAGTGATTGCCGGATGCTCCCTCCCCCAACACCCCGTCCCCCATGCGCATCGAAGTCACCTTCACCGACCGCGTCGGCATCGCCCATGAGATCCTCGCCGTGCTGGCGCTGCGCCGGCTCAACGTCGTCGGCGTCGAAGTCGACCCGCCGCTGATCCACATCGACGCGCCCGGCCTGGACCCGGCGGCGCTGCCCGCCCTGTCCGATGCACTGCGCACCATCACCGGGGTACAGTCGGTGGCCGCCATCGACATGTTGCCGGGCACGCGACGGCGGCTGCATCTCGATGCGCTGCTCGCCGCCCTGCCCGACCCGGTGCTGGCGGTTGACCGTACCGGGCGCGTGGTGGTGGCGAGCACCGCCGCCGCCCAAATCGCCGGCTTGCCGGAGTCCCGCCTCGCCGGGCTGGATATTGGCGAGCTGTTCGGCGAGCCGGCGTTGACGCGCGAAATGACCGCCGGCGGCTTCCGCATGTCGGGACGCGAGGTGACGCTGAACGGTCAGCCCTTCCTGCTGGAGGTGATGCCCATCGTCGATGTGGAAGCCGCGGGCGCCGTCATCACCCTGTTCACCCCGTCGCGCCTGGGCGAGCGGCTCGACGCCATCCAGAATTTCGATGAGGGCGGCTTCGACCGCATCCTCGGCGAATCGCCGCCGGTCAGGGCGTTGAAGGCGCGCGCCGCGCGGGTCGCCGCGATGGAGGCGCCGCTGTTGATCCTGGGAGAGACCGGCACCGGCAAGGAGCTGATCGCCCATGCCTGCCACCGCGCCAGCCCGCGCCGCGACAAGCCGTTCCTGGCGCTGAACTGCGCCGCGGTGCCGGAGAATCTGGCGGAGAGCGAGCTGTTCGGCTATGCCCCCGGCTCCTTCACCGGGGCCCAGCGCGGCGGCAAGCCCGGCCTGCTGGAACTGGCCCATGGCGGCACCGTCTTCCTGGACGAGATCGGCGAGATGTCGGCCTATCTCCAGGCCAAGTTGCTGCGCTTCCTCAACGACGGCAGCTTCCGCCGGGTGGGCGGCGAGCGCGAGCAGAAGGTGGATGTCCGCGTCATCAGCGCCACCCACCGCTCGCTGGAGGCGATGGTCGCCGACCACAGCTTCCGCGAGGATCTGTTCTACCGCTTGAACGTGCTGTCGCTGAGCGTCCCGCCCCTGCGCGAGCGCGGCCACGACATCCTGCTGCTGGCCCGCCATTTCATCGCCCGTGCCGCGGCGCAGGCCCGCCGGCCACCCGGCCGTCTGACCCCGGCGGCGGCGGCGGCGCTGCTCGCCAACCGCTGGCCCGGCAATGTGCGTCAGTTGGAGAACGTCATCTTCCGCGCGATGACCATGAGCGACGGCGGCGCGCTGGACGCCGCCGACCTGGAGTTGGCCGGTGCCGGCATGCAGTCGGCCGGGGTGCCGGCGGAAGAGGCGGACAGCTGGGAGGACGCGGTGGAGGGGTTCGAGCGGACGCTGCTGCGCCGACTCTATCCGCGCTTCCCGTCCAGCCGCAAGCTGGCCGCAAGGCTGAACACCTCGCACACGATGATCGCCAACAAGCTGCGGAAATACGGCATTCCGGAGCGGTGATGCCGCCGGATTCGGGACGGGTCAGTGGCCGCTGGAATGTCCGGATGCCTTGGCCGGAGCGGCATGACCATCCGCCGCCGGCTTGGCGTGGCCGGCCGCCTTCTCCGGGGCCTTCTCGGCCGGCTTTGCGGCCGCAGGGGGCTCCAGTCCGGGGGGCGGGCCGCCGAAGGTGATGGTCACCTCGGTCACCGGGCCGGGATCGGGCTGGCTGTGGTGGAAATTCGCCGATGCGCCGGGGCCCAGGGTCTCGGCCGACGGCTCGATGGTCCAGCTCTGCAGCAGCTTGTGCTCGGGACCGAAGGTGATGACGCGCAGCGGCGGCAGGGTGCGCTCGATCTCGGTGCCGTTGGCGACCTCGCCATCGAGCAGCAGGACAGTCATACCGTTTTCGATCTTCTGTTCGGAACGGATGTTGCGCAGTTCCAGTCCGAAGCCCGGCGGTTCGGCCGGCATGCCGAGGGTGTCATAGAGCAATGCCGCGGGCGGCCAGCTGCGAACAATGGCGTCGCGGCCGAAATAGGCGCCGGCAGCGGCCCCGGCGACCAGCAGTCCCAGCACGGAAAAGCCGATCACCGTGCTGCGCGCCGGCTTGGCGCGCGGCGCCTTGGGCGGCTTGACCTTGGTCTTCGCGGCAGTCTTAGCGGCAGCCTTGGTGGAAGTGGCCGGCCGGATTTCCGTCAGCGCGTCGGGAACCACCTCATCGGGTTCCGACCGGTCGGGCATCTGCCACCAGGTGTGGCCGCAGCGGGCGCAGCGTACCTTCCGGCCGTCCTGGCCGAGCGACTCGTCGGACAGGGTGTAGCGCGTCGAGCAGGTCGGACAGGAAACGATCATCGCGCCGTCGCAGAAAGGTTACCCCCTGCCTTATAGATAGGAGTGGCCCCCGGCGCAACCGACACCGGCGGCGCGGCAGCGGACATCTTTCAACAGGCGCCTGCCCCCCTCCCTCCCGCTCCGCTGAGCGGAAGGGAGGGGGCAAAAGCCCCTTACATCCCGCCCGGATAGTTCGGCCCCCCGCCGCCTTCCGGCACGACCCAGTTGATGTTCTGGGTGGGGTCCTTGATGTCGCAGGTCTTGCAGTGGACGCAGTTCTGCGCGTTGATCTGCAGGCGCGGGTCGCTGCCGTCGTCGTTGCGGACGATCTCGTACACGCCGGCCGGGCAGTAGCGCTGTTCCGGCGCGTCGTAGAGCGCCAGATTGACGCTGATCGGGACCGATTTGTCCTTCAGCGTCAGGTGCGGCGGCTGGTCTTCCTCATGGTTGGTGTTGGAGAGGTAGACCGAGGACAGGCGGTCGAAGCTGACCTTGCCGTCCGGCTTGGGGTAGGCGATCTTCGGCGCCTCGCTGGCCTTCACCAGGGTGGTGTGGTCGGCGTGGTGCTTCAGCGTCCAGGGCGACTTGCCCTTCAATGCCGTCTCGTAGGCCGCATTGGCCAGACCGGCCCACAAGCCCTTCTGGAAGCCCGGACGGATGTTGCGCACGGCGTGCAGTTCCGGCCAGACCCAGGACTGCTTCAGCCGCTCCGGATAGGCGATCACCTCGGGACCGTTGTCGGCGCCGCCGGTCAGATGGTCGAACACCGCCTCGGCCGCGACCATGCCCGACTTCATGGCGGTATGGTTGCCCTTGATCTTCGGCACGTTCAGGAAACCGGCGCCGTCGCCGATGAGCAGGCCGCCCGGGAAGGTCAGCTTCGGGATCGACTGGAAGCCGCCCTCCGACAGGGCACGGGCGCCATAGGCCAGACGCCGGCCGCCTTCGAAGGTCGGACGGATCGCCGGATGCGTCTTGTAGCGCTGGAACTCCTCGAACGGGCTCATGTGCGGGTTCCAGTAGTCGAGGCCGACGACGAAGCCGACCGACACCAGATTCCCTTCCATGTGATACAGCCACGACCCGCCATAGGTCTTGGGGTCCATCGGCCAGCCGATGGTATGGACGATCAGGCCCGGCTTCGACTGCGACGGATCGACCTCCCACAGTTCCTTGATGCCGATGCCGTAGGTCTGCGGCTGGCAGTCGCGGCGCAGGTCGAACTTCTCGAACAGGGTCTTGGTCAGCGAGCCGCGGCAGCCCTCGGCGAAGATGGTCTGCTTGGCGTGCAGTTCCATGCCCGGGGTGTAGTTGCCGGTCTTCTCGCCGTCCTTGCCGATGCCCATGTCGCCGGTGGCGACGCCCTTCACCGCGCCGTTGTCGTCATACAGCACCTCGGCGGCAGCGAAGCCGGGGTAGATCTCCACCCCCAGCTCCTCGGCCTGGGTCGCCATCCAGCGGGCCAGATTGCCCAGGCTGATGATGTAGTTGCCGTGGTTGTTCATCTGCGGCGGGGCGAAGGGCGACTTGTAGGCCTTCGTTTCCGTCAGGAAGAGAAAGTGGTCCTCGCGCGCCTTGGTGGTGAGGGGAGCGCCCTTTTCCTTCCAGTCCGGAATCAACTCGTCCAGCGCATGCGGCTCGAAGACGGCGCCGGACAGCAGGTGGGCCCCCACCTCCGATCCCTTCTCGATCACGCAGACGCTAAGCTCCTGGCCGCTTTCGACCGCGCGCTGCCGCAGGCGGATCGCCGCACTCAGACCCGAAGGGCCGGCGCCGACGATCAGAACATCGTATTCCATGACCTCGCGCGGTTCGCGTTCCATCACCACACTCCCCC
This sequence comes from Azospirillum oryzae, assembly GCF_008364795.1. Lineage (GTDB taxonomy): Bacteria > Pseudomonadota > Alphaproteobacteria > Azospirillales > Azospirillaceae > Azospirillum > Azospirillum oryzae. The sequence goes on from NZ_VTTM01000009.1 coordinate 110,450, forward strand.
ACCGTCTTGTTTTGGTACTGTTTCCCTCGGGACGCCCTATGGTGTTTTGCGGGCGCGTGCTTGTAGCACGGTTTGCGCCGCACCCAAATTGGGTATCTGGACATGTAAGACCACACGATCTGTGGTAAGGTCAAACGATGATTGACGTATGCGACATCCTCGACGCGCTGCGCTGGCATGCCGACGTCGGTTGTGACGAGGCCATCGGCGACGAGCCGACCGACTGGGCCGCCCTCACCGCCCGGCCGGTTGGGCGGGCGCCGTCTTCGGGCGCGCCCGCGGCGGGTGCGGCCCCCGGCACCGGTATGGCGCGCGGCCCGTCACCGACTCGGGCGCCCGCCCCGGCGGCCCCCGCCTCCGCACGTCCGGCCGCCCTCTTCGCCTCCCCCGACCAGCCGCTGGGCGCCAGCGAGGCCGGCATCCAGGCCCGTGCCAGGGCCGGAGAGGCGCAGACGCTGGAGGCGCTGGAAGCGGCCCTGCGCAGCTTCGACGGCTGCCCGCTGAAGGCCACGGCGATGAACACGGTCTTCGCCGACGGCAACCCGCAGGCGCCGGTCATGCTGATCGGCGAGGCGCCGGGCGAGGACGAGGACCGGCAGGGTAAGCCCTTCGTCGGGGTCAGCGGCAAGCTGCTGGACCGCATGCTGGCCCAGATCGGGCTGGACCGCGGCAAGGTCTACATCTCCAACATCCTGCCCTGGCGCCCGCCCGGCAACCGCAGCCCGACCCAGGCGGAAGTCGCCGCCTGCCTGCCCTTCCTGGAACGGCATGTCGAACTGGTGCGGCCGAAGCTGCTGGTGGCGCTGGGCGGAGTGTCGGCCAAGACCCTGCTGAACCGGGCGGAGGGGATCACACGCCTGCGCGGGCAATGGAAGACGTATGAAGTCGCGGGAACGGCGATCCCGCTGATGCCGATGCTCCATCCGGCGTACCTCCTGCGCAACCCTATCGCAAAGCGGGAAGCGTGGCGGGACATGCTTGCGTTGCAGCAAAGGATCGGCGAAGAAGGCATCAAGTATTCCCAAGACTAAAATCGATGTCACAGCGCCGCCTAAATCGTTCGTATGACTGCGGTCGCCGCGCAGCACAAATGCCATCGCCCCATGCCGAAAGGCACCTTCCCAATGGGCTAGAGCCTTTTTTCCAGGCTTGTTAAGCCGTTGTAACATTTGCCGAATACCAGCCATGACACATTCCGTGCGAATCCGTTGCTTGCGGTTCGCGCGGTCGTGGGGTATCCCGGAGCCATGCTCCGGATATTTTGCAGTGCAGCATACCGGGTCGCGAGCGCGGCCCCGCTGCGGCGGAACCTTCTGGGGGTGCTGGGTCTCACGGTGGCTTTCACCATGGGATCCGACGGCGCGGTCGGGTTCCGGCCCGCTTGCGCCGCCCTCATCATCCACGCGCCGGACGGTCACGCCGTCGTCCCGCCCGGCGGGGATTCCGTGCCTGACCCCGACAGCCCCGTTTTCGGCGAATCGCTTGGCGATCCGGCCGCGGGGCTCCCCGAAATCGCAGCCCCCTCGTCCGCCGACGGCAGCCCGCTGGCCGCCCCCACCGCGAATGAGGCGCCCGACCCGGCCGGCGTGCCGCTTCTGCTCGCGACCGACGACGATGCCCGCGCCGTCCAGCTGGACGAGGAGGATGCCGCCCGCTACCGCCGCATCTTCGCGGCGCAGGATCGGGCGGACTGGGATGCCGCCGATGCCGAGATGGCGAAGCTGAAAGACCGCCGTCTGGTCGGTTACGTCCTGCGCCAGCGCTATCTCCACCCCGACCGCAAGGCCAGCTACGAGGAACTCGCCCGCTGGATGCAGGATTACGGCGACCTCGCCGGGGCGGAGCGGGTCCACAGCCTGGCCCAGAAGCGCCAGCCCGCCGGCCAGCGTGCGCCCAAGCCGCCGCGGGGCGAGGAGCGCGTGCGCCTCGTCGGATCGCTGGAACGGCTGGGCGGCCTGCGCACCGTCGCCAGCAACGAGGACGACGAGGACGACAGCGTCACCGTCGCGCCGCGCAGCCGCACCGTGTCGCGCGCCCACAGCGACCGCGCGGCGGTGGCCCGGGTGGAGGAACTGCTGCGATCCGGCCGCACCGCCGCCGCCCTGAGCCTGCTGGGCCAGGACGAGTTCGGCGGCAAGCTCGACACCGTGCAGTATGACGCCGCCCGCGCCCGCATCGCCGCATCCCTCTTCTATTCCGGCGAGACGGCGCAGGCGCTGACTCTCGCCTCGGCCAGCGCCGCGCGGTCGGGCGACATGCTGCCGGAAGCGCACTGGATCGCCGGGCTCGCCGCCTGGCGGCTGAAGCAGACCGACCGGGCCGCACGCCATTTCGAAGGCATGGCCGCCGCCGGCCCGCGCTCCCCCTGGAAGGCCGCGGCTGCCGATTACTGGGCCGCCCGGGCTCTGGCCCGCAAGCCCGGCAAGGAGAAGGAGGCGGCCGAGCATCTGGCCGCAGCCGCCCGCTATCCGCACACCTTCTATGGCCTGATCGCGCTGCGCACCCTGGACGGGCTGGGAAAGGTGCACTGGCAGGCGCCGGAACTGACCGGACGCCAGTTGGCGGCGGTGGCGGCCAAGCCGGCAGGTTCCCGCGCCATCGCCCTGCTCCAGGCCGGTCAGCGCGAGCTGGCGGGAATGGAGCTGCAACGCATCGATCCGCAGGGCGACCAGCTGGTCGAACAGGCGATGGTGGCGCTGACCGACCGCGCCGGCGTCGCCTCGCTGTCCCTGCGGCTGGGCAATGCGGTAGCCGGGCCGGACGGCGCGCCCTATGCCGCCGCGCTCTACCCGCTACCGCACTGGAAACCGCGCGACGGCTTCGCGCTGGACCGTGCGCTGGTCTTCGCGGTGATGCGCCAGGAATCGCGCTTCGATCCGCGTCTGGTCAGCTCCGCCGGGGCGACCGGGCTGATGCAGATCCTGCCCAGCACCGCGCAGCATGTGCGCGAACGCAACGCCGACATCGGCAGCGACGACGCCAGCCGCGACGCGCTGTTCGACCCGTCCCGCAACATGGAGCTGGGCCAGCGCTATCTGTCGGAACTGCTGGGCATGCCGGAAATCGACGGCAACCTGTTCCTGGCTGCTGCCGCCTACAATGCCGGGCCGGGCAATCTGGCGCGCTGGCGGCGCGACCTGAGCGACATCACCGATCCGCTGCTGTTCATCGAAAGCCTTTCCTTCGGCGAGACACGCGACTATGTGGAGAAGGTGATGGCGAACTTCTGGATCTACCGGCTGCGGCTGGGCCAGGAGACCGCGTCGCTCACCGCCGTCGCCGATGGAAAGTGGCCGACCTACACCGCGGTGGAGGCCCGCCCGACCGAAGTCGCTACCCGCCCGGATTCGCTGTCCGCCGTCAAGCCGGCGACCCCCGTCGCGGTGGAAACGGTGGCGGAGCGGGGAGAGGCCAGCCCGATACCCTGACCGCCGGCGCCCCCTTGTCGGGCTCCGGCCCGACATGAGGACACGTCTGCCGCCATGCCGAAGATCGACGAGAGCCGCCCCTTCCTTCCCGTGAACATCGCCGTGGTAACGGTGTCCGACACCCGCGTCGCCGCCGACGACCGCTCAGGCGACGCGCTGGCGGAGCGAATCGCCGGGGCCGGCCACAAGGTCGCCGCCCGCACCATCGTCAAGGACGACATCGCGGCGATCCGCGCCCAGGTCCAGGCCTATATCGCCGATCCGCAGATCGATGTGGTGCTAACCACCGGCGGCACCGGCGTCACCGGCCGCGACGTGACGCCGGAGGCGGTCGAGGCACTCTATGAGAAGGCGATCCCCGGCTTCGGCGAGCTGTTCCGCTATCTCAGCTATGCCAAGGTCGGTACCTCCACCATCCAGAGCCGGGCAACCGGCGGCGTCGCCAACGGCACCTACATCTTCGCCCTGCCCGGCTCGCCCAGCGCCTGCCGCGATGCCTGGGACGACATCCTGGTCTGGCAGCTCGACAACCGCCACCGCCCCTGCAACCTGGTGGAGCTGATGCCCCGCCTGCGCGAGCATATGGCGTGAGCGGACCGGCTGGCTTCTCTATTGCGGCCCTGCAGGCCGCGCTGACCCGGCTCCCGCGCCTTGCCGACCTGTCCGCCGACGCACTGGAGCCGATGCCGCTGAAGGGCGTCGCCCACGACCATGTGCGGCTGCGCGGCCGGCGGCTGGTCGCCCGCATCCCGCGCTGGAGCCAGCTCGGCCTAGACGCCTGGACGGCGCTGGAGCGGCAGGCCGCCGCCTTCCAGCGGGCGGAGCCGTCGGGCCACACCCCGCGCTTCGCCGGCCTGCTGCCGCCCGGCGAGGGGCTGCCGCTCGGCGCTTTGGTGGTGGGTGAGGTGGAGGGGCGTACCCCCGTCCTGCCCGGCGACATGCCGGCCATTGCCCGCGCGCTGGCGGCATTGCACCGCATGGCGCTGCCGGATTTCTTTGAGCCGCTTCCCGCCCCGCCCGACCCGGTCGCCGCCTTGCTGGCGCAGGTCGAACGGCAGGCGGAATGGTTCGACCGCGCCGACCTGACGCCCATTGCGCGCAGCCTGATCGCGGAGGAGCTTGCCGCCGCCCGTGCCGGCGACCTCGCCCCGCCGCGAGAGACCCCGATGCCGCTGACCGCGGTGGGGGTGGACGTGCATCCCGGCAATTTCCTGATCGACGCCCACGGCAAGGCGTGGTTCACCGATCTGGAAAAGCTGCAATACGGCCACCCGGCCAGCGATCTCGCCCATGCCAGCCTCTACACCTCGACCAAGTGGGATCCGGAGGTGAACGCGGAACTGGCCCCGGCAGACGTCGATGCCTTTATTGAGGCCTGGGCCATCGCGGTTCCGGGCGACCTCGCCGACGAGGTGCGGCCCTGGCTGAGGCCGCTGCGCCGGCTGACATGGTTGCGCACGCTCTCCTGGATGGCCCGCTGGTCGGTCGAGGGCGCCACCCTGTCTCCCGGCATGCCGGAGGCGTTGCGCGCCCATATGGACGCCCACGCCACCGACATCCTGCGCCCGGAGCGGATCGAGCAGGTGCGGCGGGAGTGGCGTTGGCCGATGTGAAAACGGGACGCGCACGAAAGTCTCTTGCCCGCGCCCTGCCGAAAATGATGGGATACCGACTCGGAAAACGAGGTGACGAGAGCATGACGAGTTTCCGACGCCGGTTGCTGCCGATCTCCCTGGCCATCCTGATGGCCGGGACTGCCTTGGCGCCCGCCCTTGCCGCCGGGCCGGGGGCAGGCCCGACTGCGGATGACGGCACCGGTTCCGCCACCGGCAGCTATCTGGCCGGCCGCTACGCCCAGCACCAGGACGACTGGACCGCGGCGGCGCGCTTCACCGCGCAGGCTCTGGCCGCCGATCCCGACGACCCGGCCTTGCTGCGCCGCACCTTCCTGTTGCGGCTGGGCGAGGGGCGGATCGACACGGCCGTCGGCTATGCCAGCCGGCTGCTCGATGAAAAGGGCGAGCCACAGATGGCGCTGACCCTGCTGGCCGCCGACGCGCTGGCCAAGGGCAAGCTGGATGAGGCCGACGGCTATACCGCCCGCCTGCCGACCGACGGGCTCGGCCGTTTCCTGGCGCCGCTGACCCGCGCTTGGCTGGCAACCGCCCGCGGCAAGACGGATGAGGCGCTGACGGCGCTGCAACCGCTGTCCGGAGTCCAGGGCTTCGAAGCGCTCTACAACCTGCATGCCGGTCTGATCCTCGACCTCGCCGGCCGCAACGAAGAAGCGGCGGCCCGCTACGCCAAGGTGACGGAGACCGATGCGCCGCTGCGCGTCGTGCAGATCGTCGGCAGCTTCATGAGCCGTACCGGCCGCAAGGACGAAGCGCGCAAGCTCTACGAGGCCTTCCAGGGCAGCAACCCCGACGGGCTGCTGGTGGAGCCGGCGCTGGCCGCCATGGCGAATGCCCCGTCCGACACCCGCCCGGTTCCCGATGCCCGCTCCGGCCTTGCCGAAGCGCTGTTCGACCTGGGCAGCGCGCTGCATCATGAGAATGCCGACGAGCCGGCGCTGCTGTTCGGCCGCATCGCGCTGCACCTGCGCGACGATCTGGCGCTGGCCCATTTGCTGATCGGCGACATCACCGCGTCGCGCGACCATCACGAGGAGGCGCTGGCCGCCTACAAGAGGCTGGAGAAGGACCCGCTGTTGGGCTGGACCGCCCGCATGCGCGAGGCCGACAGCCTCGCCCGCATGGATCGCAACGACGAGGCCATCGCGGTCCTCAAGGACCTCGCCGCCGAACGGCCGGAACGCACCGACGCGATCACCCGCCTGGGCGACATCTATCGCTACGCCAAGCGCTATGCCGAGGCCATCCCCGCCTACACCACCGCGCTGGAGCGGATCGGCACCCCGCAGGAGCGGCATTGGCCGCTGCTGTATGCCCGCGCCATGTGCTACGAGAAGACCAGGCAATGGCCGCAGGCCGAAGCCGACCTGCAGGCGGCGCTGAAGCTGCGGCCAGACGAACCGTCGCTGCTCAACTTCCTCGGCTACAGCTGGATCGACCGCGGCGAGCATCTGTACAAGGCCAGGGCGATGGTGGAGCGGGCGGTGGAACTGCGCCCGCGCGACGGCTACATCGTCGACAGCCTGGGCTGGGCGCTCTACACGCTGGGCGACTACGAAGCCGCCGTCGCCAAGCTGGAGCGCGCGGTGGAGTTGAAGCCGGTCGATCCGACCATCAACGACCATCTCGGCGACGCCTACTGGCGGGCCGGCCGCCGCGTTGAGGCCCGCTTCCAGTGGATGCGCGCGCTGCGCAGCGCCGACGACGACACCGACAAGGCCGCGATACAGGCCAAGCTGGACAAGGGCCTGCCTGAACAGAAGGCCGCAGCGAAGCAGTGAGGGCCGGCCAATGAGTGCAAGCCCTCTCCCGCCCCGGTAACCCTCTCCCCGGGGGAGAGGGGACTCTTACGCTCTACGCCTTCTCCCCTACATAGGGCTTGTACAGGCTGTCGGTCTGCTGGATGTGCTCCACGAACCAGTCCTTCAACAGCAGGATCAGGTCCATGCGCAGCATCGTGGGGTTGTCGCCGTCGAAGTCGCGGGCCAGCTTTTCCACCTCGTCGGCGAAATAGCGGTGGGCGGCGAGGTGGCCGTCCAGTTCGGGATAGCCGCAGCGCTCCATCATCGCCTCTTCCCGCGCGAAATGGACGGCAACATAGTCGCGTAGGCTGGCGAGCAGACTCGACAATTCCTCCCGGTTGGCGGGGGTGATGCCGCTTTCCAGCAGACCGTTGAACAGGTCGAGAAGGCGCCGGTGCTCGTCGTCGAGCACGGGCACGCCGACGCTCATGGATTTGTCCCAAACGACGTAGCTCATCGCAGCGATCTCCCCCCTCGCGACCCGCGATCGCAGGCGCATCCCGCGGACTGAGGCGGTTGCGGCCGGCCATGGCTGGGTTGTGGACATCTTGACAGGGATCCTAAAACCGGCAACCGTGCCCGTCCAAGCGGCAAATCCCCGCAGGGGGCGCGGCAAGACGCGCATCGTGCCAAGCCCTCCCCTGCTAAAGCGACAGAGTGACCGATGGCCCTGCTCGACGAGATCGCGGAGAAGAAACGGGCGCTGGACGCCGCGCGTCCCCTGCCGCAGGAGGTCGTGCACGGCATCGCCGACCGGTTCGAGCTGGATCTGACCGTCGCCGCCGCGGCGCTGGAGGAGATTCCGCTCAAGCGCGCGGACGTCAAAGCGATCCTGGAGCGCGGCAGCATCCTGCGCCACCGCGGGGTGGAGGAACAGCGCTTCGTCCTGAACCACCGCGCGGCGCTGGAGCTGATGGCCCGGCTTTCCTTCGATCCCTCGGGCGCCGTCACCGAACGCACGGTTACCGCCTTTCACAGCGTGCTCTATCGCGGAATCGAGGACGAGGCCGGAAAATACCGCGACGGTCCGCCGAAGGACGACCCGGCCGAAACGGCTCCTGACCCGGCCAAGCTGCGGGTGTCGATGTCGGCGCTGTCGACCTGGATGCGCAAGTCCGACGCCGGTCCCGACACGGCTTTCGAGGCGCATCACCGGCTGAGCGCCATCCGTCCCTTCCATGCCGGCAACCGGGCGACGGCGCTGCTGCTGTGCAATCTGATCCTGAACCGCGCCGGCTATCCGCCGGTGGTGGTCCAGGCCGACGACCGCGGCCTGTATCTGGACCTCGTCGAGCGGGCCTGGTCGGTCGGCGACAAGACGCCCTTCCGCGACCTGATGATGCGATTCCTGTCCCAGAGCCTGGATTTCTGCCTGGAAGCGGCAGGGAAAGGCGAAGACGAGGCGGACGGGGGCGAGGCTCCCTAAACGGTTGATCCGGCCGGCAACCGCAGACGCGACGGCCGGTCGGGACCGCTGTGGATCAGCAGGGTGATCGGCAGCGCATCGACCCGGCGGGTCTCGCCCGGCTCCGCCCCGGTGCCGGGATTGACCGGATAGGCCGGGAAACAGGACCCGGCAAGGCTGAGGCGCAACGCCGATCCCGGCGCGAGCGTGGCGCAGGCCGCCCGCATGCCGATGGTCAGCGGCCGGGTCGGATCTCCCGGCTCCACCCGCGCATGGCCATGGGTCAGCGGCAGCACCTGCCCGTCGGGCCGCAGCACCGACAGCACGGCGCTGACATCGAAGGATGGCGCGTCGGCCTCCACCCACACATCCAGCGCCACCCGGCCGGCCAGCATCAGCGATTCGTCCAACGGCAGGCTGGTGTAGGTCGCGACGTCCGGGCGGCGGTCGACGGCGGCGCGGTCGGGACGTCCGGCGGCATCCGGCACCGCATGGCCGCCCACCGTCGGCACCGGCATGCGCGGGTCGTGCACCACCACGTCGAGCGCCTCCAGATCGGGCATCTCCAACTCCAGCCGCCCGCCCTGACGGTTGGCAAGGCCGTCGCTGGCCAGATGCAGGACCGCTTCGGCCGCCGGCAAGGTGGACAGATCGTGCCAGCGTCCGGTCTCCACATCGTGCAGGCGGACCGGACCGCCGCGATCCCCTCCCTCGCCCTTCAGCACCCGGTCGAACCACGCGAGTTGCAGCGTGTCGAGCGTCGGCGCCTGTCCAGGCGCGGCGGCGGGTCCCTCGGCGCCCCAAGGACCGACGACCAGCCGCACCGGTGCCCTCTGGCTTGCGCCGAAGCGCTCATGGGCGTCCAGCATGCCGGCGAGCCGCGGGTCGTACCAGCCGCCGATCTGCAGGACCGACACGTCGGTCGGCATGGCGTCCTGCATCGCCTTGGGCGACAGCGCGGCCCAGGATGGGCCGGGCACCGGGTTGGTCAGCCAATCGTCGTAATGGGTGTAGCGGGCGTAGTCGCGCAGGGCCTGCGGCCGTGACGGGATCTCGTCGTCGATGGGCAGGCTGCGCGCCGCGTCCGTCAGCAACCGGTGCCCGGTTCCGTCCTCGACCCGCCGCGCGGCGTCGGCCGCGGTGCGCAGGGCCCAGCCCATGGCGTCGGCCAACCGGAAGGCCCCGCCCTCATAGGCCCAGTCGGAAAAGACGTCCCACCCGGCGAAGGCCGGCGTCACCGCGCGCAGGGCCGCCGGCGCCTCGGCCATCGCCAGCCATTGCGCCATTCCGGCATAGCCGCAGCCGTACATCGCCACAGATCCCGACGATCCCGGCAGGGAGGCCGCCCAGGCGACGGCATCGGCGCCATCCTCCCGTTCCGCCTCGAAGGGACGGAAGCGGCCGTCGGAGGTGCCGCAGCCGCGCATGTCCTGCACCACCACCACATAACCGCGCGCCGCGTACCAGCGCGGATGGGCGTAGTGGCTGGTCAGGGCGGTGCGCCGGCCGCAGGGGACGCGCAGGAGTAGCACCGGCCATGTGCCGGCGGCGTCGGGCCGATAGAGATCGGCATCCAACCGCACGCCGTCCCGCGTCCGCATCGACACGGTTTCCGGCGGCCGGACCGGCAGCAGGCTGTGGGAGTGGTGGATCACCGGGGCCAGATGGGTCATGGCTGATCGGGCTCGCTCGATGACGAACAACAGATAATGTGTCGTCGTGGCAAAGCCCATGCCAGAGGAAGGAAGGCGATCGGCCTAAATTTTAAGGTCGCAAATCCAGGCATGGAAAGCCCGCTCCCCTTACGGGAAATGGGCTTTTCCAGGTTTCGCGGCCGTTTCGTGGTCGGTGCCGATCAATGCGAGGATAAATTCCAACCGCCCATTCCCCAGGCCGATGCCCCTTTCACGGGCATACCGCCCAATCAGGCGGCAATCAGCTCGAAACGGTCGACATCGACCATGCCACGGTCGGTGATCTTCAGGTGCGGGATGACCGGCAGCGGCAGGAAGGCCAACTGCAGGAAGGGCTCGGCCAGCGGACAGCCCATGGCGCGGACGGCGGCGCGCAGGGACCGGAGTTTCACCTCCACGGCCTCGAACGACTCCAGGCTCATCAGCCCGGCCAGCGGCAGCGCCAGTTCCCCGACCACCTGCCCGTTGCGCACGGCAACGAAGCCGCCCTGCAGCTCGATCAACCGGTTCACCGCGATGCGCATATCGGCATCGCCGGCACCCACCACGCAGATGTTGTGGCTGTCATGGCCGACCGACGAGGCCAGCGCCCCCTCCGCGAAGCCGAAGCCCTGGACGAAGCCGCGGCCGATGTTGCGGTTGCTGCCGTGGCGGGCGAAGACACAGATCTTCAGCAGGTCGCGTGACGGATCGGCCACCATCCGGCCGCCGACCACCGGCACCTCGATCCGCCGGTGTTCGGTCAGGATCTTGCCCGGTTCCAGCCCGATCACTGACTGGACGGAGCCGCCGACCGGCACGGCGAAATCCTCCTCGGCCACCGGCTCCAGCTTCACCGAATCCAGCCCCACCGGCGTTACCGCCGGCCGGCCGTCGAAGCTGTGCGGCCCGACGATCTTGCCGTTGCGGATGACGCGGTTGACCGCGCAGTCCTCCAGATCGTCCAGAAGGACCAGATCGGCGCGATGCCCCGGCGCCACCAACCCGCGGTCGTACAGACGGAAGCCGCGGGCGGCCGACCATGTGGCGGCACGATAGACATGGGCGACCGGCGCGCCGAGGCGGATGGCGCTGCGGATCAGGTGATCCATGTGCCCCTCCTCCGCGATGTCCAGCGGATTGCGGTCGTCGGTGCAGAAGCCGAGGAACGGTGAGGTCTCCGGCCCGATGACTTCGGCAAGGGCATGGACGTCCTTCGACACCGACCCGTCACGGATCAGCACCTGCATGCCCTTGCGCAGCTTCTCCATCGCCTCATCGGCACTGGTCGTCTCGTGGCAGTTGCGGATGCCGCAGGACAGATAGGCGTTCAGTTCCTTCCCCGTCACCAGCGGGGCGTGGCCGTCGATGTGGCGCCCGTCGAAGGCGGCCAGCTTGTCCAGTACCCCGTCCACCTTGTGGAAGACGCCGGGAAAGTTCATGAATTCCGCCAGCCCCAGCACGCGCGGATGGTCCATGTGGCGGATCAGGTCCGGCGCCTCCAGCCGGGCACCCGAGGTCTCCAGTTCCGTCGCCGGCACGCAGGAGGACAGCTGAACGAACAGGTCGAGCACCGTGCCCCCGGCACAGTCGAGGAAATAGCTGAGGCCCCTCTCGCCCAACACATTGCAGATCTCATGCGGGTCACAGATGGCGGTGGTGGTGCCGCGGGGCAGGACGCAGCGGTCGAACTCCTGCGGGGTGACACAGGTGGATTCGCAGTGGACATGGGTGTCGATGAAGCCGGGAACCACGGTCAGGCCGCGCCCGTCGATCTCCTCCACCCCGTCATAGGACTCGTAGGTGCCGACGATGACCTCGCCGCAGACGGCGATGTCACCCTCCGCGATCTCGCCGGTGACGACGTTGAGGAAGCGCGTGTTCTTGATGACCAGATCGGCCTTCGCCTCCCCCAGCGCCTGCCCGATGCGCGTCTTCAGATCGTCCCGCCCCACTGCCCGGCTGACCGACATGTCCCACTCCGCCTGTCGTCTATTCAAAGAGGCAAAGTGGCCCGCCGCCCGGCCCTGCGCAAGCGGCTATCCGCCGGCCTGCTGGCGGAATGGGGAGCGGGCCTGTTCCTGCGCATAAGCGGCGAGAACCTTGGCGTTGTCCAGTTCCAGCCCTTCCGCCACCGCACGGCGCATATTGGTGTACAGGAACCAGTGGCAGGCATGGGAGAGTTTCGGCAGGAACCCTCGCGCCAGCTTGTGCGGGCCGCCGCGCCCGCTGTCCACACGGCTCAACCCCCGGGCAATCGCCCGTTCGACAGTGCGGTAATAGCAGATCTCGAAATGGACCAGCTGCGCGCCCTCCCTCGCCCCCCAGCTGCGCACATAGAGGCAATCGTCACCTTCCATGGTCAGCAAGGCGCCGATCGCGACTCCGCCGGATTCGGCGAACGTCAGCGTCACGGCATCACCGAAAGCGGCGCAGAGTCGCAGGACGAAATCCATCGTCAGCGCCTGACGCCTCCCCCGGCGGCTATGGAGGTCGGCCAGCAAATCCAGGAACACCGCGACATCGGCCTCCCCGACCCGGCCGCCCGGCACATCGCGAATCCGCACCCCGCTTTCGATGATCTTGCGGCGTTCCCACAGCATCACGCTGCGCCGACGGCTCGACAGGGCCGCGGTGAATTCGGTGAAGTCGCCATAGCCCGCGTTCCGCCACTCGTAATCGACGGTATGGCGGGTCAGCCATCCCGCCTTCTCGAAACGGGCACGGTCTTCCTCGTCCGGAAAGCTCACATGGATGGAAGAAAGACCATGATTGTGGGCCAATGAACGCATAGCCCCTGTTAGTGCATCTGCCACGCCGGACGGCGCTCCCTCCCGTAGCAAAATCCGCGCGCCGGTCACCGGCGTGTAGGGGACCTCCATGACCAGCTTCGGAAAATAGCGTCCACCCGACGCCTGAAAGCCGTCGATCCATGCCTGATCGGGCCAGAACTCGTCCGTAGACCGGTCGCGCAGATAGAGGGGCGCCGCTCCAACCGTAAGGCCCAATTCATCCCTTACGATCATATGGGCGGGACGCCAGCCATTGTCCGGCCCGGCCAGACCGCTGTCTTCGACCGCGCTCAGATAAGCATGCCGCAGGAACGGCCCCTTGCCGGCGGCACAGGCATCCCATTCCAGCGGGTCGATCCCGGAAATCCCAAATACCATCGCGACCGAAAACGGCTCACCCTGCCGGTCGCCGTCCTGTGCAACCGGTCCCTGCCTCATGACCATGTCATTCCCTGATTATTCCCCGTCGTAGGGCGGCGCCACCGGAAGCCGTACGCTGACCGTCGTGCCTTCCCCCTCGCGGCTGCGGATGTCCAGCGTGCCGTTCAGCAGATCGACGAAGGACCGCACCAGCGGCAGGCCCAGCCCAGTGCCGCCTGAGCGGCGGGACAGTTGGCTGTCGACCTGACCGAAAGGTTGCAGGGCGATGGCGATGCCGTCCGCATTCATGCCGATCCCACTGTCAGCCACCTCGATCAGGATTCGGTCGCGTTCCGGGCGGACCCGCAGGGCGACGCTGCCGCCGGTGGGGGTGAACTTCACCGCGTTGGTCAACAGGTTCAGCAGGATTTGCTTCACCCGCACCGGGTCGCCCAACAGGCGGGGGGTTTCGGGGGCGATGTCCTGGGTCAGGGTCAGCCCGCCTTCCTCCGCCCGTTCGGCGATCAGCAGAAGCGAGCTTTCCACGGCGTCGCGCACGTCCATCGGCTGCGGATGCATTTCCAACTTGCCGGCCTCGATCTTGGCAACATCCAGGATATCGCTGATGACCGCCAGCAGGTGCTGGCTCGACTTGCCGATCACCTTGGCGTAGTCGAGGTATTTGGGATGGCCGAGCGGCCCGACGATCTCGCTCTCCATCATCGAGGAAAAGCCGATGATGGCGTTCAGCGGCGTGCGCAGCTCGTGACTCATGTTGGCGAGGAACTCGCTCTTGGCGCGGTTGGCGAGTTCGGCCTGTTCCTTTGCCTGGATCAGCGCCTGTTCGGCGCGGCGACGTTCCTGGATCTCCTGCATCAAAGCGCGGGTACGCTCGGCCACCCGCATCTCCAGCTCGTCGCGGGCCTGACGCAGAGCCAGTTCCGCCCGCTTGCGGCGTGTGATGTCCTGGCCGACGCAGAGGATGCCCGCCGGCGCGCCGTCGGCCTCCGGCAGCCGGTTCAGGTTCCACAGAAGCACACGCTCGCTCATGCAGTCCTGCTCGCGCAGGGCCTGCTCGAAGTTGCGGACCTCCATTCCCTCGGCGGCGACCTTGAGCTGGGCGGCGAAGGCGCCGGTCGGCTGCTCCCCCATCATCTCGGTCCAGGGGCGGCCGATGGCGGTGCCGGGCTCCAGCCCGAAGGCGCGTTCGGCATCACGGTTGGCCTCCAGCACACGGCCATCGTCTCCCAGCACCAGGATGATGCTGGCCGCCGTGCGCAGCAGGGAGCGGAAGCGCGCCTCCCCTGCCCGCGCCTCGCTCTGGCGCAATGCGGCTTCCAACTCGGCGATGCGCCGTTCCAGCCGGCGGATGGTGTCGGCCGGGCCGCCTCCCGGCGACGGGGCCGGGTCGGCGAAGAAGATCGGATCGGTCACGCCGCGGCGTTTTCCGGCTGCATCATGTCGCCCAGCTTCGCCAGCAGGAACTCCAGATCCTCCGGCGCCAGATCCTCGTACTGGGTCAGGATGCGCTCGATGACGCGGCGGCGGTGGCGCTCGCGGTCGCCGGGTTCGCCGTCATAGGGGGTCTCCTTCAGCACGTCGATCGCGATGCGGCAGGCCGGCAGCAGGGCCGGCGGCAGCTTTGCCTTGTCATACAGCGACTTCAGCCCCAGCCGTCCGGCATCATGGATCAGCAGCCGGGCGTTGGTCAGCGGCACGTTCGCCATGCGCGACATCGCCATCTCGAAGAAGGCGATGTCGCCGGTGCACAGCGAGCGGACCAGCAGCGACGGCGTCAGGCGGCCGGTACGGGCAAGCTGGGTGACCAGCCGGTCCAGCGCCCCTTCGTCGCTCTCCCCGGTGAACAGGGCGACGGTCGCCCGTTCACGGCTTTGCAGGATCAGCTCCGACGCGACCTTCGACGGCAGTTCGTGGTGCGAGACCAGATGCTGGCGCAGCCGTTCCGACACGACGGCGACCAGACGCTCGGCGATGGTGATCGGCAGCTTCGAACGGTGGACCAGCGGATCCTGCACCGCCTCGCTGGCGCCGAAGCGGTCGATGACGCGGCCCAGGCTCTGCTCGCCAAGCTCCGCCCCCTCGTTGGCGACCAGTGCCGCGACCGCGTGTTCGGAACCGCTTTCGATCAGCGCGTCGGCGACCACGGCCGGCACGGTCGGGCGTTGGGCGATGGCGGTGCTCTTTGCCTCCGCTCCCGTCCGCACGATCTCGACCAGATCGGCCGGTGTCAGCACGGTGGAGACGCTCAGCACCGGGATCGCCACCGCCTCCACATCGCGGGCCAGGGTCAGGGCGACGTCACGCGGCAGGGATGGGCTGGATTTCAGATTCTCGGCCAGGGTCTGACGGACGCGCAGGACCGTGTCCGTGACCATCACGCGGATGATGTCCTCCGCCAGCATGCGCTCCGACTGCGACAGCTCCGGGCTGTCGAACTGCTGAGCCAGCTTGGCGGCCAGATCGGTCCGGCTGTTCGGCGACGGGTCGGCCAGAAGCCGCGCCACGTCCTGCTGGGTCAGATGACCCGACTTGAAACCGTCACTCATGGGTCCCGGACCCTTCCTGCCCTGGTCCGTCTCCATATGGGTCGCGGACCGCAAAACCCGCGCGGATGTGGGCGGAGACTTGTCCACAAGGGTTAAGGATCTTCCGAAACGGTTGAACCTTCCTTAACGCCCCGCGGTCATAAGCCCATGGCCTTTGGCCATAAGTCCATGGGAGGAGGAGCCGCTCACGGCATTCCGACGAAGCTGGGCGGCTCCGGCAGGATGGACCGGCGTCGCCGTGCCCCGCGCAGATGCAGCGTCACCTCGGCGATCTGCTGCTCCACCGAGATATGGCGCTGCGAGGCGACCTCCAGCCCGCGGTCCTCGTAGACGTAGGCGTCGGGATGGCTCTCCGCCCAGCGCTGGATGGCGGCATCGCGGTCGCGCAGCAATTCGACGATGGTCGGGCGGAACAGCCGCGTCATCGCGGTGATCCAGCGGTTGGCCGGCCAGGACGGCCGGGCATGATCGACCTCGAAGGAATCGAGCATGGCGATCACGTCGTCGGCCTTGTACCAGGTCTCCCCGGTCACCCAGCGGTTGGTGGTGAACAGCCGCACCGGCTGGCCGGCCACGTCCATGGCGATGCCGATCAGGTGGGACAGAGCGTCGTTGTCGTTGTCCGGCGTCACGAAATCGGCCAACGGCGCCGGCCGCAGCCCCGGCGGCATGCCGTGCGGGCGCAGGAAGGTGTGGAAATGCCCATGCTCGCCATTGGGCCGTTCGCCTTCCGGATGGCAGTGATAGTAATACTGGGCATGGAACTCGGCGTCGTAAACATCGCCGGGCGGATAGTGCTTCCACTCGTACAGCGTGCCGTGACCGCGCAGAAGCTCACCCACCACCGTGTCGCCGGTCTTGGCCAGGACGCGCTGGCACAGGCGAACCTCGCGTCCCGCCTCGGCCATCGCCTCCAACTCTTCGCGGGACACTTCCGACAAATCCGTCATCGCCCGATCCTGCGCTGCGCGAACACCCCTATTACGTACGCGGCTATGCGGGCATGGCAAGGTCTTTTCGATTGCCGCACCTGCGGTTGCAGCACCGCTTGCGCTCAGGCGGTCCACGGCCGCCCGATCAACTGCCGGAAGGGTGGAAACGCTGCGACAGCGACCAGGTCACCAATTCCCCGGTGACCCTGCCCAGCGCCTCGTCGAATGCGGCGATCACGTCGGTGAAGGAGCGTCCGCGCACCGGTGCCGACGCCTCGAAAGTCTCGCCGGCCTCGATGGTCCGGCGCGGCATGGCGACCAGCTTGGCCGACAGACGCACATGCACCCGGTCGGGCATGGCGGCACCCGGCGTGGCGTATTCGGCCTGGAAATCGCGCAATTCCGACTTCAGCACATAGTCGGAACGCAAGCCCACCGTGTCGCGCCCGACCGAGACGATGCGACCGCTGTCTTCGAAGGTCTGGACGATCAGCCCCTGCACCATGTTCGGCGCCCGGTCGGCCCAGGACACGTCGGCGAAATAATCGAGCGAGGTCGGCGTGCGGGCCAGGGCGATGCGCGGCGTATCGATCCCCGCCGCAGCCGACGGCGTCTCCACCAGCAATTGCCAGTCGGCCTTGGGGCCGGGGGCGACGGTGGCCCGCGGGGTCAGGGTATAGAGATGCGGCGCCGTCGGGTTCAGCGTCGAACAGGCGGCCAGCCCCAGCAGCAGGGCCGCGCCCAGCATCCTGCGCACGACAGTCCCTGCCGATCCGCCTCGCTCCATCCTCGCAAGCCTCATTTCCCACGCACCTCCACGCCCTGCCGCGTCCCGCCGAAAAGGAAGTTCGACGGGTCGTTCTCGATCCGCGTGACCACCCGGGACAGCTGGCCCGAGAGATCGCGCAGCTGGGTGATCAGCAGCGTCAGTTCATACAGTCCCGTGGCGGTAAAGTCGCGCACCGGCTCGCGATTTTCGGCGACGAGGCCGTTCAGCGTGTCGGAGGTGCGTTTCAGCGACCGCAGCAGCTCGCGCGCCTCGCCACCCAGCTGCTTGGCGGTGCCGTCCACCGTCGCCAGCGTATCGTGCGTCTGGGCCAGCGTGCGGTCAAGCTGTGGCCCGACCGCCTCGAACCCGTTCAGCGTCCGCCGCGCCTGGGTCATGGTTTCCTCCAGACCGGCGCTGGCGCGGGCAAGCTCGGCGCTGATGGTGCGGGCATTGGCCAGGATGTCGCCGATCGCCTTCTGGTTCTCACCGTTCAGCATCTCGCCAAGCTTGGTGATGACCTCCAGCGAGCGGTTGACCAGCTGCGGTGCGCTGTCCACCACCGCGGTCAGCGAACTGGGCCGAGACGGAATGGTCAGCACCCCGTCGGCATCGGTGGCGGTCAGCCGCTTGCCCCCCATCGCCCCGCCGGAAATTTGGACATAGGCGCCGCCGGTGATCCCCTGCACCTCCAGCGAGGCGATGGAATCGGACATGATCGGCGTGCCGTTCTGCACCTCGATCGTCACCCGCACCCGCGTCACGTTGTCGGGGTCGAGCCGGATGTCCGACACGGTGCCCACCGGCACGCCGCGGTAGCGCACCGGGCTTCCCTGCTGCAACCCGGTGACGGAGCCGGTGAAATAGATGCGGTAGGTCTCGCGCGTCTCGTCCAGCTGGACCTTGGCGATCCAGGCGGTGAAGACCAGCAGGCCGGCGACCAGCGCCAGCACGAAGCTGCCGACCAGGATATAGCTGGCGCGGGTTTCCATGACGTGCCCCTACCCTTTCGCAAGCTGGCGAGCGTCATTGCGCTCTTTCGCGTCGAGGGCCGCGCGGCCGCGCGGTCCGTGGAAATAATCGTGGATCCACGGGTGTGGATCGGCCAGATGCTGGGCCAGGGTCCCCACCCGGATCTTCTTGTCGACCAGCACGGCGATGCGGTCGCAGATCGAGGTCAGGCTGTCCAGATCGTGGGTGACCATGAAGACGGTCAGCCCCAGGCTGCGTTGCAAGCTCTGGATCAGCGTGTCGAAGGCGGCGGCGCCGATGGGATCGAGACCGGCGGTCGGTTCGTCCAGGAACAGGATGTCAGGGTCGAGCGCCAGCGCGCGGGCCAGACCGGCGCGCTTGATCATGCCGCCCGACAGCTGGGCCGGATGCTTGGTGCCGGCATCGGGCGGCAAGCCGGCCATGGCGATCTTCACCCGGGCCACCTCCGCGATCAGCGCCGGGGGCAGGTCGGTGTGCTCCTTCAGCGGCAGCATCACATTCTCCGCCACCGTCATGGAGCTGAACAGGGCGCCGTTCTGGAACAGCACGCCGGTGCGGGCCTGCAGAGCCGTGCGCTCCGCCCGGTCCAGTTCGGCGGTGTCGTGGCCCAGCAGCTCGATCCGCCCGGCGGCGGGCTCGATCAGCCCGAGGATCTCCTTCAGCAGCACCGACTTGCCGGTGCCAGAGCCGCCGACGACGCCCAGCACCTCCCCCCGCTCGACGTCGAGGTCGAGGCCGTCATGGACGGTCTGCGGGCCGAAGCGGGTGACCAGTCCACGCACGCGGATGACGGGAGCGCCGGCCATCACACCCCCAGCATGGAGAAGAGGACGGAAAAGACCGCGTCGATGACGATCACCAGGAAGATGCCCTCCACCACCGCCTTGGTGGTCATGATGCCGACGCTCTCGGCGCTGCCGGAGACCTTCAGCCCCTCGTAACAACCGACCATGGCGATCACCAGGGCGAAGACCGGGGCCTTGATCAGGCCGGCGATCACCGTGTTGATGCCGACCGCGCTGTGAAGCTGGCGGATGAACTGCCCGAAGGTGATGTCCAGCGTGGCATAGGCCATCACCGCCCCGCCGAACAGCCCCATCACGTCGGCGTAGAAGGCCAGCAGCGGCAGGGTGATCATCAGCGCCAGCGCCCGCGGCACCACCAGCAGTTCCACCGGATCGAGACCCATGGTGCCGATGGCGTCGACCTCCTGGTTCACCTTCATGGTGCCGATCTGCGC
The DNA here is from genome assembly GCF_008364795.1 of Azospirillum oryzae. Taxonomy (GTDB): domain Bacteria; phylum Pseudomonadota; class Alphaproteobacteria; order Azospirillales; family Azospirillaceae; genus Azospirillum; species Azospirillum oryzae. The sequence continues at coordinate 130,042 of NZ_VTTM01000009.1, forward strand.
GGTGAAGGCGGAGCCGGAGCGGCCGGCGACGATGATCGCCGTCATCAGGATGCCGATCTCGCGCAGGACGGAGATGCCCAGCAGGTTGACGACATACAGCTCCGCCCCGAAGCGTTTCAGCTGGTCCGCCCCCTGGAAAGCCAGCACAACGCCGATCAGGAAGGACAGCAGCCCCAGGATCGGCAGGGCGTTCAGCCCGGTCTGCTCGATGTGGAACAGGACGGAGGTCAGGCGCAGGCGCGACGGGCGCAGGATCAGCCGGGCGAAGGTGACGGTGACGAGACCGAGGAAACCGACGAGATCGAGGATTTCCTTAGCGGCGCTCACCGTCGTCTCGCCGGTGCGGACGATCATGTCGAGGATCGGGTGATGCTCGCGCTCGATCGGATGCGGCGGCGCCTTGCCTGCGTCGCGCACGGCATCGAACAGGGCGGCATGCTCCGGCCGCAGACCGACGATCGCCACCGCATGTCCGTTGGCCCCCAGCCGCTCGGCCATCCGGTTCAGCAGATAGGCGCCGACGGTGTCGAGCGCCTCCACCCGCGCCATGTCGAGACGCACCGCGGCACCCTCCTGGGGTTTCGGAGCGCGGTCGAGCGCATCGGACGCTGCGGTGGCAGCATCCAGGGTCCAGCGCCCGGCGGCGCCGATCCGCCACCCGCCGTCCTCCGGTCCGGCATCGATCCGGATCTCGTCCGCCGCCCCATCCGTCGCCAAAGTCCCAGCCACAGGCTCCGCCGCACGCCTCCGCACATCCACCGGTACGTGGCCGGTGCGCCTGGAACGTGGCTGAGCATCGCCGGATGGTCAACCCCATGCGGTAAAATGGCGGCACCGCCAAAGCGTCCATTCCCGTCTTTGCGCCGGGGTGGGCAACCGCTAGAGTGCCCGGCGGCAGACCGGGCCGTTTATGCCGGCACATGATTTATTGCGGAAACGACCTCCGATGAACCTGAAAGACCATATCCGCGGCATTCCGGATTTTCCCAAGCCCGGCATCCTGTTCTACGATGTCTCGCCGCTGCTGGCGAACGGCGCCGCCTGGAAGGCCGCCATCGACGAGCTGGCCGAGGCGGTGCACCCGCACAAGCCGGATCTGCTGGTCGGAATCGAATCGCGCGGTTTCCTGGTCGCCGCCCCGCTGGCGCTGGCGCTGGGCATCGGCTTCATCATGGTGCGCAAGCACGGCAAGCTGCCGGGCGACAAGATCGCCCATTCCTATGACCTGGAATACGGCACCGACACCATCGAGGTGCAGTCCGACGCCGTGAAGCCCGGCCAGCGCGTCGTGGTGCTGGACGATCTGCTGGCGACCGGCGGCACCATGGCCGCCGCCATCAATCTGCTGCGTCAGGTCGGCGCCGACGTCCGCGCCGCCGCCTTCCTTGTGGAATTGACCTTCCTGAATGGCCGCGACCGCATCGACGTACCCAGCATCTCGCTGACGGCGTATGACGAGTAAGATCAGCGCCGGGCGCGCCAGCCATCGACGCTGAACCGCCCGGCCCCCGACGCCACCAGTGACAGGAAGCCGCCGATGATGGCGAGGTTCTTCATGAACTGGATCTGCTGCATCTTCATGGCGTCGGGCGCCGCGTCCCAATAGCGGTGGGCGATCAGGGTCGCGGCGACGGTGAAGGCCGCGACCGCCAGCGCCGCCAGCCGGGTCCAGGCGCCCAGCACGATGGCAAGCCCGCCGAGCGCCTCGACCAGCGCGCCAACGGGGGCGACGATCGTGGCCATCGGCACGCCCTGGCTCTCCATCCCGGCGATGAAGCCGCCGAGCGCCATCAGCTTGCCGAAGCCGCTCTGCACGAAGATGGCGCCCAGCAGCACGCGGGCGGCCAGCAGCAGGGCATCCTGCCAGGAGGTGGCGGCGCCGGTCTCGTAGGCGGTGGCATGGTTCGTCATCGCTTGTCCCTTTCCCAATGGCTTTGGAAAGGGACGGCGGCGGGACGGCGGTTATTCCATGAAAAATGCGGGATCAGGCGGTCCTCCACAGGCTGATGATCATGACGCCGGCCACCGTCAGGGCGGCGCCGGCCAACTGCAGCCAGCCCATCGGCTCGGCCAGCGCCAGATAGCCGAAGACGGCGGCGGCGACCGGGCCGATGGCGCCGCTCAGCGCCACCAGATTGGGACCGACCCGCCGCAGCGCCTCCGCCGTCATCAGCACCGGCAGCACGGTGCAGACGACCGCCATCACCACCGACAGACCGAAGACCGCCGGCGCCAGGTCGAGCGCCGACAGGGGACGCAGCACCAGGAACTGCAGGATGCAGCAGAGGCAGGCCGCCGTCATCGCATAGGCGGTGAAGCGCATCGAGCCGATCCGCTGCACCACCCGGCTGCTGCCGACCAGATAGATCGAATAGAGGAAGGCCCCCATGAAGACCAATCCCGCCCCGGTCATGAAGTCGGGATGGCCGGTTCCGATCTCCGACCACACCACCAGGGCGACGCCGGCGTAGGAAACCACCAGCGCCACCACCTCGCGCAGGCCGATGCGCTTGCCGAGGAACAGGGCGGACAGGACCACGACGATGGTCGGGTAGAGGAACAGCAGCAACCGCCCCATCCCGGCCGAGACATAGCGCAAGCCCAGGAAATCGCAGAAGCTGGCGGCGTAATAGCCGGTGATCCCGAGCGCCACGGTCAGGGCGAGGTCGCGTCCGGCGATCGGCGCATACTCTCCTTTCCTGGCTCCCTTCTTCACCCCCGACCACAGCGCCATGCCCAGGAAGAAGGGCAGCGCGAAGACCATGCGCAGCATGATCAGGGTGACCGGATCGACGTTGTAGCGGTAGGCCAGCTTGATGATGACCGGCCGCAGCGAAAAGGCGATCACCCCGGCGATGGCAAGGCCCAGCCCGACCAGGATCTGGACCGGCGGCAGGAACCGCGTCGCCGCGGCTTCGGAGGACAGGCTGGACTGGGACAAGGCGGCGTTTCCGGCGGCTGGAGAGGGACCGCCATTCAAGCATCCCCGCTGCCGTTTGGCTTCAACCAAGGCGGCGGCCGGCCATGACCGCCGCCATACCCTGGATTGCGTCAGGCGGTTGCGCCGGCCGCAACGGCGGTGCCCGACATCGGCGCCAGCCCGGTGAAGGTCACCCGCGCCTGCTGGCCGATGGCGATTGAGTGGACGCCGGTCAGGGCGCCGGTGGACACCCACTGCCCGGCCTTCAGCGGCCGGCCCAGCCGCACGGCCATGCTGAGCGCGACCGCGACCGCGGCGGCGATGCCGCCCGGCAGCTTGGCGGCGCTGCCGACGCCGACGCTCTGCCCGTCGATCAGCACCTCGGCCCTGAGCGCGTCGGCGCCCTCCACCCCACCCACGATCTCCTCGCCGACGATCAGGCCGGTGTTGTTGCCGAAGACGGAGGTCGAGGCGGTGGGACCGAGCGTGTTGACCGGAGCCAGCGGCCCGCCCGCCACCTCGATGGCGGCATGGACGGCGGCGATGAAGGCGGCGGCCTCCGCCGGGCTGTAGTCCAGCTTGTCGGCGGGGGCGTCGGCGGCGATGCGCACCGCGAACTCCGCCTCCACCGCGCCGAAGCCGCCGGGAATGACCGGGAAGCTCAGCGGCCCGCCATCGGCGGCCGACACCGTGCGGGCGAAGATCGGGCCGATGTAGCGCATGGCGCCCAGCGTCTCCTCCAGCGCCGGGGGCACCCGCGCCACCTTCCAGCCGGCAACCTCGTCGGGCCAGGCAGCGGTCGCCGTCGCCTGGATGGCGTAGGCGGTGGCAAGGTCGGCCGGCAGCGGACCGGGGAAGTCGGCAAGGCCGGCCGCGCTGCGGCGGGCAGCGACGAAGCGGGCCGCGGCCTCGGCGATCACCGGGTCGGCCAGGGTCGGGGCGCTCAGCCCGATGGGGTGCGTGACGGTCATGGAAAGCTTCTCCGCTGAGGGGCGCCGCGACTGTAGCGGTCCCGGCCGGCGGGGGAAAGTGCGCCGCACAATAACAACTCCCGAAAGGCGGGGTGGACGGACCATCCGGTTGCGGAGACACTGAACCCGTCCTTGCCGCGGGAGAGGCCATGCGTTCCGACACCGACGCCGCAACGAAGCTGCTGTTCCGCCGTATCGAGGCGCGGCGCGACGATCTGGTCGCGCTGACGCAGGATCTGATCCGCATCCCCACCGTCAACCCGCCGGGCGACGTCTATACCGACTGCGCCGAGTTGATCGGCCGGCGGCTGGCGGCGCGCGGATTCGCTGTCGAGTATGTGCGGGCGGAGGGGGCGGCCGGCGACAGCGACCGCTATCCGCGCACCAACGTCGTCGCCCGCATCGAGGCACCGCGACCGGGACCCTGCGTCCATTTCAACGGCCACATCGACGTGGTGCCGGCCGGCCAGGGCTGGACCGTCGATCCCTTCGGCGGGGTGGTGAAGGACGGCCGGGTTTATGGCCGCGGCGCCTGCGACATGAAGGGCGGCATCGCCGCGTCGATCATCGCCGTGGAATCGCTGCTGGAGGAAGGGCTGTTGACGGCGGGCGCCCTGGAGATTTCCGGCACGGTGGACGAGGAATCCGGCGGCTATGGCGGGGTCGGGCATCTGGCGAAGCTCGGCTATTTCTCGCAGCCCAGAGTCGACCACGTCATCATTCCGGAGCCGCTGAACGTCGACCGGGTCTGCATCGGCCATCGCGGCGTCTGGTGGGCGGAGATCGAGACCAAGGGCCGCGTCGCCCACGGCTCCATGCCCTTCCTCGGCAACTGCGCGGTGCGCCACATGGGCGCCGTGCTGCACCGGATCGAGACCGAACTGATCCCCCGCCTCGCCGCCAAGCGCACCGGGATGCCGGTGGTGCCGGAGGGGGCGCGCCAATCCACCATCAACATCAACGCCATCCATGGCGGCCAGCGCGAGGACCATGGCGGCCTGCCCAGCCCGATGGTGCCCGACCGCTGCCGCATGGTGATCGACCGCCGCTACCTGATCGAGGAGGACCCCGAGGCGGTGCGCGGCGAGATCGTCGCCATCCTGGAGGATCTGCGTCGCACCCGCCCCGGCTTCGCGTACGAGCTGCGTGAGGTTCTGGCCTTCCTGCCGACGATGACCGATGCCGACGCGCCGGTGGTGCGGGCGGTGGCCGCCGCCATCGAAACGGTGCTGGGCCGCCCGGCGCAGCATGTGGTTTCCCCCGGCACCTATGACCAGAAGCATGTGGTGCGCGTCGGCCAGTTGAAGGACTGCATCGCCTACGGCCCCGGCATCCTCGACCTCGCCCACCAGCCCGACGAATGGGTCGGCATCGACGACATGGTGCAGTCGGCGCAGGTGATGGCGCTGGCGACGCTGGATCTGATGGGGGGTGCTGCGGAGGCCGGCGGCGGGCTGCGTTTCTGACGGCACCGGCGCTGCGGCCGGGGGGAGGGATGGAACGGCGTGGAACAGTTTCCGCCGGACGTTCCATCTACCGCCGGCCGGCGAAGGCTCCGGCGGCGCGGCGGCTGACCGGGCCGGGGTTGAGGTTGGGGTACTCCTCATACTGGTTGAGCGTGTAGGGGAAGACGCCCTTCGGCCCCGCCGCCTCAGGCTGAGCGAGGACGGCGGCGACCTGCGCCGGGCTGGGCGGATGGCGTTCGCGGATCGCGCCGGGGATGGCGTCGTCATCCAGTTCGGGGACGACGACGGCGGGCGGGTCTTCGGGTTTCGGGGCCGGTCTCGGGGCGGGCGGCTGGTCGGATTGGGCGGCCTGCTGCTTGGCGGTGGGCAGGTCGAGGCCGGCGAACAGGCCGAGCCGTTCGGCCAGCCAGCGCACGGTGGCGGGATCGCCCGACGTGACCAGCCGCTCGATCTGCTCGGCCACCAGCACCCGCAGCGAGGACAGGCGCAGTTCCGCCTCGCGGTTCAGCGCCTGCCGCTCCCACCACACCCTGTGACGGAAATCCTTGGAACCGTAATAGGCCCGCCACAGCGTGGTCCGGCTGCACCCCATGGCGCGCGAGACCTGAAGGAAGCTGTTGCCGCGCGCCAGCATGCCGGCGGCCATGATCCACTGTTCCTCATGGAACTGCGAACCGGGGACCAGCGAGCCTTCGGACGGGGTCGGCGGCTCCTCGGCCCAACGGGGGAAATTGTCGGTGGTGAAGCTGCGGGGATCGAGTGGCATGGCGGAACTCCACAAGTCGGGGGGCTTGCGGGGGAGATTACAGGAAAATTTTCCTTTCCGGTGGCGTTCTTTGAAAATGGAGATGGGGGTCGCTCCATCGGCACAGGGGAGGTCCTCCCCTCTCGCTCTTGCGATCCGACTGTTCCGCTGCAAATATCCTCGTCATGAAGGCCGCACCAAGTACCACCTGCATCGCGCTCTCGCGCGCTTGACGCGAAGAGCTTTGACGTGAGCACCCCGATTGGCGGCTCGCGTTGGTTGTCTGCGCGCCCACGCGGACAGGAAACCGCCTATCTGGCGGCTCAGATGCAGCGGAGCGATCCGATGAAGAACTTTTTCGAAAACCCCTTCAAGGGCGTCCTTCTGGAAAAGCAGGTCACCAACCCGAACATCGTTTTTGGCCGGTACAGCTATTATTCCGGCTATTATCATGGCCAAAGCTTCGATGACTGCGCCCGGTTTCTTCTCCCGGACGACGGGGCCGACAAGCTGGTGATCGGCAGCTTTTGCTCGATCGGGTCTGGCGCAGCGTTCATCATGGCGGGCAACCAAGGCCACCGGAGCGACTGGATCAGCACCTTTCCCTTCTTCTGGATGCCCGACGTGCCGGCATTCGCCGGTGCGCAGAACGGCTACCAGCCGGCAGGCGACACGGTGATCGGCAATGACGTCTGGATCGGTTCGGAAGCCATCGTCATGCCCGGTATCACGATTGGCGACGGTGCCGTGATCGGCACAAGGTCGCTGGTAACGCGGGACGTCGAGCCCTATGCGATTGTCGGTGGCTCCCCCGCCAGAACGATCCGGAAGCGCTTCGATGACCATCTTGTTGCGTTGCTGCTTGAGATGGCGTGGTGGGAGTGGTCCGACGACCAGTTGCGGAGCGCCATGCCGATCCTGACCAGCGGCGACGTCGCGGCGCTTCATCGTTATTGGGAAAGCGCGATCAAACGCAGCTGACGGCGACCATGCCGGCTTCGCCTGTCCCTGGAGCGGGATGGGCAAAGCCGGCACCTGTCGGCCCCATGTTCAGAACCGCAACAGCTGAGCCCCCTGGCGCCTGCTGCCCGGCGCAGACGACGCGGCGGCACCCTGAGCGATTCGCTCGCCGGCATGTTGGCGGCGATCAAAATTTCGCGTATACTGTGACGCTCGCGGTAGAAGTAACTCGTTAAAAGGGTATCACGCAAACTAGCGTTGCACTGATTACCTTCAGTATAGAAAATAAAACATAAAGGATATGCAGAATGCCAAGAAAAACTCCTAAGGAAAATGAAATAGAGAAATGGGAAAATGGACTCCCATGGCTTTTTCAGGCACGAGCGGGAGAGTGGATAGAAGGTAATGGTGCATACCCAAAGCAAATCAGGCTCATGACTGAAGAACATATAAAAAATGCAATAAGTCTTGTGAAAACAAGCGGTCCTATATTCGAAAATAGGGACTGCAAATACAAAACAACTCAGGAACACTACGAAAAAGTCGCAAATGAAAAAATAAGACAGCTTGAGGGTGAGTTATTTTTCCGTATTAACGGCTACAATAAGCCGTAAATCATCTGTTTCCTCGATGCCGATCAGCAGCAGCCCGACCAGCGCGATACGCGTCGCCCTGGTCGAGCGGCCAGCCGGTCGCCGGCACCAACTCGCGCCCGGTCTTACAACTGGGCGACACTCTCGACACCGATCTGCAAGAATTTTGCACATCAGGTGGATGCCTTGATATCTGAAAAGGCATCGCAAAAAGGAGCGTTTTGGAGCGTCCGCAAAGCGCCACGAGCGGTCATAAGCGAAAGTCAAAACCGCCCATCTTCTGATTAAGTCATAATTTATTCTAATATTTCTGTTTGTCATGCAAATTTGTTTATCTCTTCCATGAATATAATTAGAAAGTGGGTCGATGCTTGAGTTTAACGAAATCGTTGAAGATTCCTTAGGTTCCAGAGCCCCGAATTCTTGTGAATATGCACAGGTAATATGCGAGGATAAGTGGATCAATGGCTGCTCGAATGGAAAGATGTGGAACTATGCGCAAATTCCAAATGCTAGGAATTATATCTCTGTAATAGTGATACTTGAATCGCCACACATCGAAGAATTCAATCGCCAAATCGATGGAACTTTCGTGCAAGTTGGCCCCGCTGCAGGATTTAAGCGCGGCAGGTCCGGCTATCGTATTCAGAAATTTTTGGAAAACCGATACCTTTCTCTAATTCCTAATTATAAAATCAACACTCCTTTGTTTTTAGTTAATGCGGTCCAATATCAATGCTCCCTAAACAGAAAATTAACAGAGGCGATAGCGGTAGAGAGGGACAAGGTATTTAAAGCTGTTTGGGAGAGAGGCGGCTGTTGCAACTTCGTGGAGCGCCTCTCAAGTTATTACCAACCCGGTGATATTGTGGTGAACGCTTGTACCGGAAATAAGAAGCAGGATGCAGCTACAAATTTGAAGCTGACGGTTGAGGCTGGTATCATTGCGGCGCTTGAGGGTAAGGACGGGCGCGAAGCCACAAATAAGCTTTGGGGAAACTCGAAAAAAGACATTCGCGTTATAAGTGACATAGGTATCCATCACCCATCCTCCAAATGTTTTGAGCGACAGCCGCCTATCTGGATACTTCCATGAGATTCCCTTGCGAAAGGTCCGCTTCGAGTCAGAAGCAGACGCAGCCGGCATTGCTATCAGAACCGCACCGCAGGCGGAGCCTTCCGCCGGCTGCCGCTATGGGGCCGCGTGCTCTTCGATGCAATCGACGCGGTCCGGATAGAACGCCAAATGGTCGCGGATGGCGGCCACGGCGGGATAGGGGGTTTCGTAGGTCCAGACAGCGTTGACCGCGACGCGATCACCCACGCGCAGGCTGTAGTAAGCGGCATCCCCCTTGTAAGGGCAATGCGTCGTGTGCGCCGTGCGCTCGAAGGCCGTCATGTCGGCATCCGCACGGGGAATATAGTGGACCATGGGCAAATTCGCCTCGGTCAGCGTCAGGGCGCGTGCCGTTTCGGCGACGACCCGGCCGGCGAAGACGACACGGATCCGATTCGGGTTGGGGACGATGGTGATGGGATGCTCGGGGCCGGGAATTTTCACAGCGATACTCCTTGCTCGCCAGCGGTCGCGCCGGTCATGGCGCTTTCGCCATGCTACTCTGGGCGGTGTGACGGAGCGTTGTCCTCGTTTCACATCCGTGCCACAGGTGGCTCCACCGAAGAAAGATTGGATCTCAATGAGCATGCAGCCATGGGAAGGACGTGACCGGCTGGTCGCAATCGACATCGAGACGACCGGACGGCGCCTGCCGAGCCTCCAGGACATCCGCAAGGCGCCCAAGGGCCTGCGTCAGCCCGGCATCATCATCGAGATCGGGTGTCTCGAACTCATCCGCGAGGGCGATGGCTGGAGGAAAGCGCGCAGTTGGGAGTCGCGGGTCAACCCCGACGCCCCTCTCCATCCCGACTCCATCAAGGTGCACGGCATCAAGCCCGCCGACCTGAAGACGGCGCCCCGCTTTCCCGAAGTCGCCGACGCGCTTCTCGCCTTTCTGGGCGAGGATCTTCTGGTGGCCCATGCCTATGAGAACGAGATGGACTTCCTGAACCACGAGTTCGCGCGCTGCGGACGCGCCGCATGGGGTGCCGACACCTTCACGGCGGACCGGTTCATCTGTACCAAGGAGATGTCGCACGCGGTCTTCCCCGGCGCTTCCGGCTCGCTCGATGCGCTGTGCGACCGGCTGTGGCTCGACCGGAGCGATCGCTTCGCCCACCATGGCGCGCTGCTCGACGCAGACCTGACGGCTGACGCCTTCGTCAAGATGGCGTTGGGAGATACCGGCCCGCGCGACGCCGTGTATGAGTGAGGCACGGCGCCCTCACTCCGCCGACACCGACTGCACGGGGGGCTGCACCGCCGTCAGCTTCTCCAGCAACCGCTCCACCTCCTCGACCGGGATGGGGCGGCTGAACAGGAAGCCCTGGTAGCTTTCGCAGGCGAGATCGCGCAGAAGTTGTAGCTGCTCCTGGGTCTCCACACCCTCGGCGATCACCGACAGGCCCAGGCTGCGGCCCAGGCCGACGATGGCGCGGGGGACGGAGGAGTCGCTGGCGCCGGTCGACAAATCGTGGATGAAGGACCGGTCGATCTTCAGCTTGTCGATCGGCAGACGGTGCAGATAGCTGAGGCTGGAATAGCCGGTGCCGAAATCATCCAGCGCGATCAAGACTCCGCGCTGCTTCAACGCCGCCAGCGTCGCCGCCGCCGATTCGACGTCGTCGATCAGCGTGCTTTCCGTCACCTCGATCTCCAGCTCCGGGCCGCTCAGGCCGTTGGCATCCAGCGCGCGGGCGACCTTGGCCGGCAGCTGGCCGTCGCGGAACTGGGCGCCGGACACGTTGACCGCCACCGGGATCGACAGGTCGAAGCGGGTCCGCCAGCGCCGGATCTGGGCGCAGGCCTCGAACAGCACCCAGTCGCCCATCGCCAGGACCAGACCGGTCTCCTCCGCCACCGGCAGGAAACGGCCGGGCAGGATCATCCCTTCGTCGGGGTGGCGCCAGCGGATCAGCGCCTCCAGACCGACGATACGGCCGGTCAGGGTATCGACCTGCGGCTGGTAGACCAGGAACAGCTGGCCGTCGCGGATGGCCTGGCGCAGGCTGCCCTCCAGATCCATGCGCTCGCGCGATTTGGCGCCCATCTCCTTGGTGACGAAGCGGAAGCCGTTCCGGCCCTGCTCCTTGGCATGGTACATGGCGATGTCGGCGCAGCGGATCAGCCCTTCAGGATCCTCGGCGTCGTCGGGATACAGGCTGATGCCGATGCTGGGCGTCACCACGAAATTCTGGCCGCCGACGGCGAAGGGGCTGGCCAGATGCGCCACCACCTTTTCCGCCACGCAGGCCGCATCGTTCGGCTCCATCACCCGACGGACGACGATCAGGAACTCGTCGCCGCCCAGCCGGCCGACGGTGTCGGATTCGCGCAGACCCGATTGCAGCCGGCGCGCCACCGACCGCAGCACCTCGTCGCCGAAGCTGTGGCCCAGGCTGTCGTTGATGACCTTGAAACGGTCGAGGTCGATGAACAGCACCGCCACCTTGGTGCCGTCGCGCCGCCCCTCGCGCAGGGCCTGGGCGATGCGGTCGTACAGCAGGACGCGGTTGGGCAGGCCGGTCAGCGCATCGAAATGGGCCAGATATTGGATGTGCTGCTCGGCCCGGCGCTTCTCGCCGATGTCCTCGGCGAAGGCCAGGACGAATTTCTGCGCGCCGTCGGCGATGACCGGCTGGAAATGCAGGCTGAAATGGCTGCGCCGGCCGCCCAGCAGCAGGGGCTGGTCGGATTCGAGCTTGCCGCTCTCCCCCTGCAGCGCCGCCTCCAGCGCGAAGACCGACGCTTGATCGCCAAAGCGCAGCCGCAGGTCGGTGCCGAGCAGTTCCTGCCGGGGCAGGCCGGCGGCGGCGGCGAAGGCCGGGTTGCAGTCCAGCACCAGCCCGTCGGCGCCGACCAGCGCGATCCCCAGCGGCGCCTGGGTGAACAGCTGCTGCCGTTCCGCCTCCTGCAGGCGGAGCGAGGCCGTCATCTCCCCGGCCAGCACCACCGCGCGGGAATGGGTCACCAGCGCCATGCGCAGGACCAGCGCCAGCGCGAGGCTGAGCGCCAGCCCCCCGGCCAGCAGCGCGCCGGGCACCCAGTCATGCGCGGTGAACAGGCCGTCGGGCAGGCTGTCGTAACGGACGGTCCACACCCGCCCGCCGACCGGCAGTTCCCGCATCAGGCTGATGGCGACCGTGGAGTCCAGCGGGCGGCGGCTGCGGTACAGCGGAAATTCGGCATCCGCCGGCGGCACGTCGAAGATCTCGATGCCGGTGTCCCGGCGGTTCGCGTCGATCAGCCCGTCGACCAGCGGGCCGATCCTGACCGGGGTCAGCACCACGCCGGTGAAGGACGCACGCCGCGCCTCCAGCGACGGCGGCAGCGGATCGCCGCGGTAGGTCGCCTGATAGAGGATGAAGGCGGGGCCGGCCCCGGTCGCCTCGTCGATCTTCAGCGTGATGGCGCGGGTGGCGGCGGGCTCGCCGGTGTCGCGCGCCCGTTCGATGGCGGAGCGCCGGACCGCCTCCGACATCATGTCGAAGCCGATGGCCCGCACGTTCCCTTCGTTGACCGGGGCGGTGAAGATGTTGACCACCCGCTCCGCGCCCGCCGTCTCGGGCCAGATGCGGAAGTCCGACAGGCCGGCCGCCCGCATCGACGCCACCAGATCGCCGGCCCGGCCGGCCGCGACCGCGCGAGCATAGGCGATGGAGATGATGCCGGGATAGCGCTGAGGCATGTCCAGCGCCTCGACGAAGCGGCTCCACTGCGTCCAATGCAGGTCGGGGAAGGTCATCGCCAGCGAGGCGGCGCTGCGCGCCACCTGTTCGTACACCCGCAGGCGGTCGGCGAGCTGGCCGTGGATTTCCTCGACCCTCGCGGCGAAGCGGTGCTCCTCCTCCCGATGCAGCAGGCGGCCGGAATGGAGCATCGCCATCACGGACAGGCCGGCACCGGCAATCAACGCCAGAACGGGAACGGCCACCGGCAAGTTCAGATTGCGAAGGAAGCGACGAAAGGAGGGTTCCGAACCGGCGGCAGGTTGGCTTTCCGCAGTGGGATCCGGCTTGGGATCCAGCTTGGGATCGGCCTTGGACGCGGCTGCCGGCTCCGGCATCAGAACTCCTCTAGGATCTTCGGACTGGTCAGCAGCAACTGTTCGATCATCCCCAGGATCTGCTCGATCTTGGTGCGGGTGGCGTCGAGCTCGTCGGCCATCCTGTCGTCGATGCCGGCTTCCATCAGCATGGTGTCGAAGGTGTGCAGCGTTTCGTTGAAGGCCTTCTGCTCCGCCACCAGCACGTCGAAGGCCCCCAGCGAGGCGGTCAGGGCCAGCGGCGGGTCGCTGACGAAGGAATGGCTGATGTCGGTGAAGATGGCGATGGCGCTCAGCTTCTGCCGGGTCACCCATTGCGGGAAGTTCGGCGGCAGCTCCTTCCCGGCGACCTCCAGCCTTTCCTGGATCGAGAAGATCAGCCCCTGGATGTCCAGATAGGCCGCCCGGATCTCGCGGAAGCGCGGAAAGGTCTTCGGTTTTCCGGCGGCGCGCTGGCGGCCCAGGGCGGCGATATCCTCGGTCAGCTTGCGGGACATCCGAAGCACGACGTCCGTCACCTTCGACATCACACGCCTCCGCTCAACGGACCGCCCCCGCGCATCGCCATCACTGCTTCGCCAACACCGAACCGCCTCCCGTGGCGGCTGCCCCGCCAGACTACACCAGTTCCTTCCCCTATCGTTAGTGTTACCGGCGGCCGGGTCAGAAGCCCACCGCCGCAGCCGGTGTCGCACCGACCGCCAGCCCGGCCTTGTCGAGTTCGTCGAGCAGGGCGATCACCTCCTGGGAGGCGCGCTCCACCTCCGCCACCCCGGCCAGCGCGCGGTCCATGTCGCCGTCGGCGAAGGCGCGGGCGGCGGCCTTGCCGTGGTCGTGGACCCGGCGGTGCGGGGCCTCCAGCCGGACGAAGGCCGAATGGGCGCGGTAGGCCATCGACGACGGGCCGTAATACCACTTGCCCAGCCGGCAGGCCTCGTGGCTCGCCAGTTCGTCCGGGCGCAGGGTCTCCAGCCCGACCAGCATGTCTGCCAGCCGCTTCTTCCAGATGACGTGGTCGACCTTGGCGATCTTGACGATCTTGCCGGGAATGTCCTGTTCCATCAGCTGTTTCAGCTGGTTGCCCAGCAGGGTCTCCACCCCGCGCGTGGCCTGCACGCTGCGCAGGATGGCGGCGCTGTTCGACGCGCTGCTCTCGGCGATGCGGGAGGTGCCGGAGGCCACCTGGTTGGCGGCTGCCGACTGCTGGGTCAGGATGCTGGCGATGTCGGACATGCGCTGTTCGGTGCGGCCGATATGGTCGCCGATGTCGCTCATCCGGTCGCTGACCGCGCGGATCGCCGCCTGCCCGGCGGCGACGGCACGGGTGCCGTCCTCCATCGAGGCGACGATGGCGCCCATTTCCGCCTTCAGGGAATCGATGCGCAGGCGGATGTCCTCGGTCGCGCGGGCGGTCTGGTTGGACAGGCTCTTCACCTCGCTCGCCACGACGGCAAAGCCTTTTCCGGCCTCCCCGGCGCGGGCCGCCTCGATGGTGGCGTTGAGGGCGAGAAGGTTGGTCTGCTTGGCGATCGCCTCGATGGTGGAGACGATTTCCGCGATGCGTTCGGAGGCGACCGACAGCTCGCCGACCCGCATCGCCGCGCCTTCCACCGCGCCGGCGATCTGTTCCATGCGGACGACCGCCTCATGCACCGTGCGGCCGCCGTCGGCGGTCACCGTCTGCGCCTGTCCGGCCAGGGCGGCGACATCGCGGCTGCGCGCCCAGATCTCCTGGATGCCGGTCACCGTCTCCTCAGTCGCGGCGGCGATGCCCTGGGATTCCTGATCGACCGCGCGCAGCTGTCCGACCATCTGGGCGTTGGCGACCGCCGCGTCATTGATCGCCATCGCCACCTCGATGGTCCGGTCCATCAGCGACGACGCGAAGTCGCCCAGCGCGCGGCCGCAGCCCTGTCCGCCCGCACCCGCCGCCGGCAGGCCATAACCGGCAAGCGTCCGGTCCATGTCGAAGGAAACGGCGCGGGCCACCGCCGCCACCGCGCGCCGCGCCATGGCCGGGCGCCAGCGCAGCGCCCCCTGGACCAGCGCCAGCAGGTCGCTGAGCACCACGCCATAGGCGCCGATGTACCAGGAGGACTCCAGACCGATGCGGCTGTGCGCCTCCCCGGCGGCGCGGCAGCGCGCCTCATGCTCGGGCGAGCCCGCATCCTGGAACATCAGGCGCCAGTGATCGGCCTGCCGGCGCTTCAGCCCGGACAGATCGCCGTGGGCCTGCAGCAGGGCGCGGGTTTCCGGCCAGCGGGACAGGTGGGCATAGAAGCGCTCCGACAGGTCCGGCAGACTGCGGTCGATCAGCCGCCCCATGCTGGCCAGAAGCCCGCGCTCCTCCGCCTCGAGCCCGAAGAAGCCCGCATCGGCCCCCATCCGCCCGTCCGTCCGCCCATCGCCCGCCATGTCGCTCACCCAATACAGATGATGCGGCGCACAATCGGTGTGACGCCGCATTGGATTGGCGACAGTTATATAAAAATTGTCATAAAAGGCAACCCGCCCTCGGCATAGAATCCGCCGAAGGACGGGCTTAATGGTCGCACCCGCTATTCTTTCATTCGCTTACGAAAGACTTGATGGCGTCTGCGATCAGTCCGCCGAGGGACAGGGCGTTGGAGGGATGCGGCACGCCGTCGCAGGACAGCGGGCGGCCCAGACCTTCCGCGGCGAAGCGTTCGGCGACGATGTCGCTGAACAGGGCGTGGACACCGTAGACCTGCACCCGCTCCGCCCCCAGCACCCGCGCCGCGCGGGCGCAGGAGAAGATCGTCTCGCCGGAACTGATGACGTCGTCGACGATCACCACCGGCCGGCCATGGATCGGCGCGTCGGGGGGAAGCGCCACCGTCACGTCGCGGTCGCCGCGCCGCTCCTTGCGGCCGACGATGCCGGTGAGGCCGAGCGGCCCGGCCACCGCCTCCACCAGCGGGGCGGATTCCTCGTCGGGACCGATGATGACGGTGCCGGGGGCCACACCGGCGGCCCGCAAATGCGCGGCGATGGGTGCGGCGCCGCTCAGCGCGATGGAGGGGCGGCCGACGAACACCTCGTCCAGCGTGTGGGTGCGGTGCAGGTGCGGCTCGACGCAGACGAAACGGTCGAAGCAGCGGCCGAGCCACTCGCCGACCACCGTCTGGCTGACCGGCTCGCCCGGCCGGAAGACGGCGTCCTGGCGCATGTAGGCCATGTAGGGCGCCACCAGACAGAGGTCGGTCGCCCCCTGGCGCCGCAGGACCGAAGCGGCGAGGGTCAACTCCACCAGCTTGTCGTTCGGCCGGTCGAGCGAGCGGTAGACAATGGCGCGCTCCACCGGCTCCGGCAGGCGGACAAGGCTTTCGCCGTCGGGGAAGCGGTGCAGTTCGGCAATGTGGCAGGGAATGTCCAGCACCTGGGCCAGACGGCGCGCGGCATCGGCCGATTCCGGAAAGCCGTAGACGGCCGTGTAAGTGCCCGTATCGCGGGCCATGCCCCATCTCCCTCACCACCTTGGACGGCGGCAAGCTTGGCGCAGGCGGCATGGGCGGGTCAATCATGGCGAAAGGCGGACAGTGCGGGGTCCGGATCCCGCCATGTCCGCCTATGCCGTGCCGGTTCATGCCTCCGGCCGCTTTCCCTCCTCCGCCTCGTCGGCTTCGGAGGCTCGGGGGTCGACATAAATGCTCTCGGCCCGGCGCGCCAGCCATTGGAAGGCGCCCAGCCCGACCACCAGCAACGTGACCACCCCCAGCAGCATCACCGGATAGACGATGCCGGAGATCTCGGTGGTGCGCGCCTCGAACACCAGGACCAGCCCTTCCAGGCTGGCGGCGATGATGATGGTGGTCAGGAACTTGGTCAGGGTGCGGCGGGCCTCGTCGGCGCGGCGCAGCTCGCGTTCGCGGACGATCTCCTCCTCGTAGAGGTATTTGGCGATCTCGAACACGGCGATGGCCAGCACGATCATCCCGACCCCGTCGAGCATGGCCGAGGTCAGGACGGCACTGTCCAGCGCCACCATGCCTTCGAACACCGTCAGGGCGGACAGGCCGATGAACAGCAGGGAGAACAGGCTGAGCGTCACCGCCGCCAGCAGATACATTCCGCGCGCCGCCGACTGGAACATCGCCCTTCCCTCTTCCAAAGCTGGTCCTTGGCAGTGGAAACGCATGAGCCGGCCAATCCGCCCAAATGGTGCCACCGGATCCGTCGACGCTGCCGGGGAACCTCTTTAGAGTGGCGCCGACCTGTCGCCTCCCATTCGGTTTTCACTTCCATGACGCTGCCGCCGGAACCCACCCCGACCCACAACGCAGTGGTGGCGAGCGCCGCCTATTGCGAAGGCCGGCGCATAGCCGACGTACCCTTGGCCGAGGCCGGCGCCTGGGCCGCAAAAGACGGGCACTTCGTCTGGATCGGCTTGTGGGAGCCGGACGAGGCGCTGCTGATGGAGGTGAAGCAGCAGTTCGGCCTGCATGAACTGGCGGTGGAGGACGCGCTGCACGCCCACCAGCGCCCGAAGGTGGATATCTATGGCGACAGCCTGTTCATGGTCCTGCGCACCGCCCGGCTGGAAAAGGGCGAGCTGGTGCTGGGCGAGACCCATGTCTTCGCCGGCCGCGGCTATGTCGTCACCGTGCGGCACGGCGCCTCGACCAGCTATTCGCCGGTGCGGGCGCGGGCGGAAAGCGCGCCGCATCTGCTGAAGCATGGCGAGGACTTCATCGTCTACACCATCATGGATTATGTGGTGGACTGTTACTTCCCGGTGCTGGACCAGATGGCCACCACGGCGGACGAACTGGACGCCCTGCTGATCGCCCGCCCGCCCAGCATGACGGAGATCGAGTGCATCCACCAGCTGCGCCGCGACCTGGAGCGGCTGCGCCGCAACGCCTCTCCGCTGCTGGAGGTCTGTTCGCGGCTGGAGCGCTTCGACCTGCCGATGATCGACCCGGCGATCCGCCCCTATTACCGCGACGTCCAGGACCATGTGATCCGCGTCAACGAGCAGATCGGCTCGCTGCGCGAGGTGCTGTCCTTCGCCTTCGAAACCAGTATGATCCTGGCGACCGCGCGGCAGAACGACGTGACGCGCAAGCTGGCCGCCTGGGCCGCCATCCTTGCCGTGCCGACGGCCGTCGCCGGCCTGTACGGCATGAACTTCGAGCATATGCCGGAGCTTCACTGGCGCTACGGGTACCCGGCGGTGCTGGCGGTGATCGCCGCGGTCTGCGGCGCGCTCTTTGTCCGCTTCCGGCGGATGGGATGGCTGTGACGGACGAGATTTCGGGTCGGGGTTTTCGGGCCGACCTTTTTCGGTTTGGACTTTGGTGACGGACATGACCGACGCAACGAACGCGCTGTACGCCCTGCTGGACGCCTATCTGCGCTGCCCGGTGGAACCGGCGCGCGCGGAGCTGGAACAGGCGCTCCGCAACTATCAGACCGACTGGATCCGCGCCCGCGCCGGGGCCAATTCCCCGCCGCTGGCGGCGAAGGCGGAAGAGGCCCCGGCGCCCGTCAAGAAGGTGATCGTGCCGAAGCCGCGTTTCCCCATCGCGTCGGCCGACCTGGAGGTTCTGAAGCGTCTGGCCGACGGCTGGCCCGGCACCACTGCCGAGGTGGCGCGCTGGGCGTGGTTCGAGAACCGCGAGTTGGTGGCGCTGGACCCGAACCCGGCCGGCGAAGGGCCGGAGGTGCTGCGCCTCACCCCGCTCGGCTGGGCCGCCATCGGTCGGATGCCGCCGGACTGAGCCGCAACCA
Organism: Azospirillum oryzae; assembly: GCF_008364795.1. Lineage (GTDB taxonomy): Bacteria > Pseudomonadota > Alphaproteobacteria > Azospirillales > Azospirillaceae > Azospirillum > Azospirillum oryzae. Next base: position 148,613 of record NZ_VTTM01000009.1, read on the forward strand.
AGTCCGCAGCTGTCGGTCTCATGCCCACCTCTCTGCGCCAAAGGCACAGAAAACCGACCGCAGATCAGCCAGTATCTGCGATGGGGGCATCGGAGGTGAGTTCCGGGAACCGCCTCTTATATGGTTATTGGACCCAGAACTGAGAGGCTTAGCTGTTTTCCCCGAACTTCAACGCGCTATTCGTGGCCGCCTAATGGCGTGTCCTCATCCGGCTCGGCGGCGGCTCGCCGCATTTCAGTGCCAGCGTGCACGCTATGGATCACGGTACGAGCTTGCCGGATGTTCTGAAGGTCAAGAGCATAGCCGATGCCCGCTTGCCTCAGATCGGTTTCGAACGTATTCACGGCTTTAATCAACTTCTCCCTTGCCTCCCCATGCTCGGGAGCTGACGACAAAGTGATATAGCAACTAAGTTCATAGTCCATGGCTTCTTCCCTTCGGGAAGATCAACAACGCAATATCGTTTTCATCACGCCGGAAAGAATCGTTTGCCAGATATGCAATATTTCGGCATATATTTTCTCATGACTGCAATCGTACAGCGCTGAACGCCAGATTCACCCCTCGAATTCGCTCACCTCGTCGCGGCGAAGGTGGCCTCTGCCTCATCTGCGCCAAAGGCACAGGAAATCGACGGCAGATCAGCAGGTTTTTGGAAAGGTGAACATTGGACAAGGGTTCTGAAAAGCGTCTTTAAGATTTGAACCGCTCCGTATCCCGCTTCATTCCCGCGCGATCCTCGGCCGCCATCCCCACGAACGCGGGGATGACGGAAAGTTCCTTTTTTCTTCAGAGGCTTAGCAATGCCTGGAATTGCGTGGATGCGATGTCGCCTTCGCAAGGATGACGGCTGACAGTAGCTGCGGAAACTCACAGCCGTAGTAGAAGGGTCTCCCCCTCAATTCACCTGCGGCAGCGCGAAGATCTGGCCGGGATAGATCAGGTCCGGGTTGCGGATCTGCTCGCGGTTGGCGGTGTAGATGGTGGTGTAGAGCATGCCGTCGCCATAGGTGCGGCGGGCCAGCCGCCACAGGCTGTTGCCGGGCTGGACGACGATGTTGCGGCCGTCGGTGGAGGCCGCCGGCATGGCGGAAACCTGGACCGGCAGTTCGGCCCGTGCCACCACCTTTCCGCCCTGGGTGATCTGATCGGCGCGCAGGGTGTAGACGCCGGGGTCGATCAGCTTTTCCGGGGTCAGGCGCCAGTTGCCCTTCGGGTCGGTGTGGGCGCTGCCGACGAGGATGTTGTCGAGATAGAGCTGGACAGCGCTGTTGGGCGCCGCCCGTCCCCCCAGCGCCACCCGGCCGGCGGGATCATAGTCCATTGTTTCCACCGACACGCCGCCCGGCGGCGGGGGCGCCCCGTTTTCCGGAACCGGCGGAGCCTGCAGGACCGAGCTGCCACCCATGGCGGGCGACGCGCTGGCCAGCCCGTCGCGCGGCACCGCCACGGCGACCGGAGCGGCCGGACTCGTGGCCGCGGCCGACGACTCGGGTGCGGGTTTCGCTGCGGGCTCGGGCACCATCACCACGACCACCTTGTCGGCGGGCAGCGGGGCATCGGCGCCGGGACGGGTCTCGGTCAGGTTCAGTTCGCGGGTGCCGGGGGACAGCGGCTTGTCCGGCAGCATCACCCACTCGCCGCGCTGGTCGGCCTTGGCCGACGCGACCCGATTTCCGCCGTCGGTGACCGTGACCTCCGAACCGGGTGCCGCGCGGCCGGCCATCACCGTCGCGCCGTCCGGCGCTATCCGCACCACGTCGAAGCTGGGAGCAGCGGGCTTCGCCGGTTCCGGCGCCGCGGCGGCCTTCGCCGGAGTCCCCGTCTGTGTGGCCGTCTGTGTGGCCGGCTGTGCGGCCGACTGCGCCGATGCAGCCGGGGTGCCGGGGGCCGAGGCAAGGGCCAATGTCGCCGGCTCCTCGGCCGGTTTGCCTGCCGGCCACAAGGCGACCGCCGCCGCCCCGCCCATCAGAGCCACGCCCAAAGCTGCGAACAACGCGTTTCGTTTCACCTGAGCACCCATCCGGCGGCCCACCACAATGGCAGGATGACTGACTATAGCAGAAGGACAGGTCGCAAAAGAATGGCGCCGTTGGAGCGGAACCATCCGCCAAACGGGCTCGGTTGCCCCATAGGATCATGAATCCGCAGCGAATCGGCGCCTGTTGCCGAGAAGACTCACTCCTTCGCAGGAACCGTCTTCAGATAGGCGACGATGGCGGCGCGGTCGTCGGCCGTCAGCTTGGAGGTGGTGTTGCGCACGACCTCTCCCATGGCGCCGCCGGCGACGTCGCCTTCGGGGGTCAGGCCGGTTTCCAGGAATAGCGTCAGGTCGCCGTCCGACCAGCCGCCGACCCCGCCCTTGCCCTTGGCTCCGGTGATGCCCGGCACCTTGTCGCCGTCCGGTCCGTCCGGGTTGCCGGCCAGATAGCGGTCGGCATCGAGCCCGCCCAGCAGGGTGCGCGGGCTGTGGCATTCGGCGCAATGGCCCTGCGCATCGACCAGATAGCGCCCGCGGTTCCAGGCCGCCGGCTTGGCCGGGTCGTCGGGTACCGGGCCGGGGGTCAGGTACAGCCACTGCCAGACCGGCAGCAGAAATCGCCAGGAGAAGGGCGGCGTCAGGTCGTGCGGCTTGTTCGGGGCCGCCACCGCCGGGCGGCTGAACAGATAGGCCTTCAGGTCCAGCAGGTCGCGGTCGGTCATCCGCGTGTAGGCGGCATAGGGAAAGGCGGGGAACAGGGCGGCGCCGTCCGGGCGTACGCCCTCGCGCAGGGCGCGGATGAAGTCGGCGTCGCTCCACCGGCCGATGCCGGTCACCGGATCCGGCGTGATGTTGGGGGTGTGGAAGGTGCCGAAGGGCGTCGCCAGCGCCCGGCCGCCGGCCAGCGGCTGACCGCCGCCCTTCACGTCGGTGTGGCAGCCGAGGCAGCCGGCGGCGTTGAAGATGTAGGCGCCCCGCTGGACGGCATCGCCGGCGGGAGCATCGCCGGCGGCATGCGCGGCGCCGCCCGCGGCGGCGAGCGGCAGCAGCACGGACGCGGCGGTCAGGAGACGCCGCACCGGTCAGTTCTTCTTGACGCGGAAGTCCTCGTGGCAGCTTCCGCAGGCCTTGGAGGTGGCGCCCAGCGCCTGGGCGATCTGCGCGCGGTCGCCGCTTTTCAGCGCGGCCTCCAGCTTCTCGGCCGCCGGCTCGACGGCGCCCCAGTATTTCTGCACCTCGCCCCAGTTCTTCCACAGCTCCGGCTTGGCGGCGCTGTCGGCCACGCCGACGGCGGTGCCTTCGGGGAAGATCTTCTTCGGGTCCATCTTCGACACCGCCAGCACGGCTTCCGCCCCCTTGGCCGCGTCCTCGGCGGTGGCGCCCTCGTTCTTCACGAACTTGGCGACCGCGCCCATGCCGCCGCCCATCTTCTTCATGGTCTGCTGCCGGTCCTTCACCTGCTCCGCCGGATCGGCGGCGCCGGCGCTCTGCGCCGACATGCCGAACAGCGCGAACATCAGACCGGCGACGGATGCCGCCGCAAGGACATTGACGACCCGGTTGCTCATGTGGTCCCTCCCGATGATGCCGTGGCTCTTAACGGTGCCTGTGCCGCTGTTGACGCGCCGCCCTCGCCCGATATTCCATGGCATTCACCGGATTTTTTGCGGCCCCGCTCCCGATGGGTGGCGGTGGCGAGAAAGGTTGACCCGCGATGAAGAGCCTGTCGTCCGTCTGCGTCTATTGCGGTGCGTCGAGCCGCGTCGCCGATGTCCACAAGGAAGCCGCCCATGCGCTGGGCGACGGGCTGGCCCGCCGCGGCATCCGCATGGTCTATGGCGGCGGCCGGGTCGGGCTGATGGGAATCGCCGCCGACGCCGCCATCGCCGCCGGCGGCGAGGTGGTCGGCATCATCCCCGAACACATCCAGTCGGCGGAGATCGAGCACACCGGCCTGACCGAACTGCATGTCGTCGACAGCATGCATACCCGCAAGCGCATGATGGTGGAGCGGTCGGACGCCTTCGTCATCCTGCCGGGCGGGCTGGGCACGCTGGACGAGGCCTTCGAGATCCTGACCTGGAAGCAGCTGCAGTTGCACGACAAGCCGATCGTCATCGCCGACGTCGACGGCTACTGGCGCCCGCTGCTGGGCCTGATCGACCACATGGTCGCCCAGGGCTTCGCCCGCATCGACCGCTCCGCCCTCTACCGCGTTGCCGACCAGATCGACGGCGTGTTCCAGGCGCTGGGCGCGATGCCCGACGCGGCGCATCCGGACCAGCCCCGGAAGATGTAGGGCTTGAGCTTCAAAGCCCGGTCGCCGTTATCCCCAGACTTCCCAGCCTGTGGATAACTTCTGTGCACAGCTTTTGTGGAGGGTCCCCCGCCCTTCGCCGAGCGTTCGCGTTCTGTTTCTGCTATTGTGTCCTCCATGAGCAACCAGACCTCATCGCTGTTCGATCCCCGCCCGTCGTCCGCGGTCAAGCCGACGGCCGAATACCGCACGCCCCCCAACAACGAGGAGGCGGAGCAGGCGCTGCTGGGCGCGATCCTGGTCAACAACAAGGCCTATGAGAAGGTCGGCGAGTTCCTGCGGCCGGAGCATTTCTACGACCCGGCCCACCAGCGCATCTTCGCCGCCATCACCAAGATGATCGACCGCGGCCAGATCGCGAACCCGGTCACGCTGAAGTCCCTGTTCGACAACGATCCCGAACTGGCGGTGGAAGGCGGCAGCGCCTATCTGGCGGAGCTGGCGGCCAACGTCGTCACCGTGGTCAACGCCGGTGATTACGGCAAGACCATCCACGACCTGTTCATCCGACGGCAGCTGATCGAGGTCGGCACCGACATGGTGAACGAGGCGTACCGCCACGACCTCGACATCACCGCGCTCGACCAGATCGGCGAGGCGGAAAAGCAGCTGTTCGACCTCGCCTCGACCGGCGACGTGCAGGGCGGCTTCGTGGCGTTCGGCGAGTCGGTCAAGCATGCGATCACGACGGCGGAGGCGGCCTTCCGCCGCTCCAGCCACGTCACCGGCGTCACCACCGGGCTGATCGACATCGACCGCAAGCTGGGCGGCCTGCACCCGTCGGACCTGATCATCCTCGCCGGGCGTCCCTCCATGGGCAAGACGGCACTGGCCACCAACATCGCCTTCAACGCCGCCAAGGCGCACATGCGCACATCCGGCCAGGAAGGCGGCGTGGTCGGTTTCTTCTCGCTGGAAATGTCGGCGGAACAGCTCGCCACCCGTATCCTCGCCGACGAGGTACAGGTGCCGGGTGACAAGATCCGCCGCGGCGAGATCCGCGACACCGACTTCCCGAAATTCGTCCAGGCCAGCCAGGACCTCGCCCGCTGCCCCTTCTATGTCGACGACACGCCGGCCCTGTCGGTCGCCGCGGTGCGCACCCGCTGCCGCCGGCTGAAGCGGACGTCGGGCCTCAGCATGGTGGTGGTCGACTATCTCCAGCTGCTGCGCGGCTCGTCGTCGCGCGGGTCGGAGAACCGGGTGCAGGAAATCTCGGAGATCACCCGCGGCCTGAAGGCCATCGCCAAGGAGCTGGACGTGCCGGTGGTGGCGCTGTCGCAGTTGAGCCGCGCGGTGGAGCTTCGCGAGGACAAGCGTCCGCAGCTGGCCGACCTTCGCGAATCGGGCTCGATCGAGCAGGACGCCGACGTCGTGATGTTCGTCTTCCGCGAACAGTATTATCTTGAGCGCGCCGAGCCCTCGCGCCGGCCCGACGAGAGCGACGACAAGTTCAACGACCGCTACCAGCGCTGGCAGCAGCGCCTGGGCGAGGTGCACAACACCGCCGAGGTGATCATCGCCAAGCAGCGTCACGGTCCGATCGGCACCGTCCGCCTCTACTTCGACGGCCAGTTCACCAAGTTCGGCGATCTCGACCAGCACCACCAGACCGACGAGTGACCAGAGTGACGAGCGACCTGAACCCGCGCGCCGGCGCCATCCTGACCGTGGATCTCGGCGCCGTCGTCGCCAACTGGACCCAGCTGCGCGACCGCGTGGCGCCGGCGGAATGCTCCGCCGTGGTCAAGGCCGACGCCTATGGGCTGGGGGTGGCGCGCGTCGTGCCGGCCCTGGCCACCGCCGGTTGCCGGACCTTCGTCGTCGCCCAGTTCGAGGAGGCGCTGGCCGTCCGCCGCGCGCTGGAACCGGTGGCGCCGCAAGCTCAGGTCTTCTCGCTGGGCGGCCTGCCGGTGGGTTGCGAGGGGGAGTTCATCGCCAACCGCATCCTGCCGGTGCTGAACCACCTGGGCGAGATCGCGGCGTGGCGGGCCTTCGCCGCGTCACGCGGCGAGGTTCTGCCGGCGGTGATCCACATCGACACCGGCATGAACCGCCTGGGCCTCGGCCCCGACGAGCTGGACGACCTCGCCGGTCATCCGCAGTGGCTGGAGGGCATCGACGTCCGCTATTGGATGACCCACCTCGCCTGCGCCGACGAATTCGACAACCCGATGACCGGGGAGCAGCTCGACCGCTTCCGCGCGGCGCTGACCCGACTGCCGAAGGCGAAGGCGAGCTTTGCCAACTCGTCCGGCATCTTCCACGGCAAGGACCATCATTTCGACCTCGCCCGGCCGGGCTGCGCGCTCTACGGCGTCAACCCGACGCCGCATCTGCCGAATCCGATGCGGGATACGGTACGGTTGGACGCCAAGCTGCTGCAGGTGCGCAACTGCGACGCGTCGATGACGGTCGGCTATGGCGCCGCCCACAAGGTGGCCGGCCCGGCGCGGATCGCCACCATCGGCGTGGGCTACGCCGACGGCTACATGCGGTCGCTCGGCGGCAAGGGGCACATCTTCGTCGACGGCGTCGCCGCCCCCATCGTCGGCCGCATCTCCATGGACCTCATCACCATCGACGTCACCGGCCTGTCGGAGTCGGCGGCCCATGCCGGCCGCATGGTCGAGCTGATCGGGCCGAACCGGCTGGTCGACACAGTGGCGGCGGAGGGCGGGACCATCGGCTACGAAATCCTGACCTCGCTCGGCCGGCGCTATCACCGGATTTATGTGGGCGGGTGATCGGCACGCGGCGATCGGGCACAGGAGTTCCCCGTCGCGCCCCACGATGGCGGTCAGTCTACCACGAGCACCGGGTGATGGAGCGGTATCCGGGCAGACCGCCAAACTTCGGCGGCGGCGATGGTCTTGTCCATGTCGCGAAAATCATAGAATTGCAGCTTGGCGGAGCGGCCGGCGTCGACCACCGCCAGCCCCCCGTCCCGCACCGCGCCAACGCGAATTTCGACAAAAGCGGCATGGGCGGCCATGCGAGGCTCCCCCTCGCCGGTCGGATCGTCGAAGTGTCCGTAATAGAGGTTGGTGGGCACAGTGTCCGGCAAAGTCGTGCGCTTAACGCGGATGGAAGAATCGTCCAAACGGCTGGCTTTCGGCACATAGGGCAGCAGGACAGACATCATGTCAGGGACTTCAGGAATGCCCTGGTAGAGAATCAGGGTGTCGCCTTCCCGCCAGCGGAAATACACATCCCCCGGCCCGGCGGCGGGAGATGATGGGTCGGCAGCGATGCCGTCGAACAAATAATAGTCGTGGCCGGAGGAATTCTCCAGGCTCCATTCCACGACGTTGCGCCCATCGGAATCGCGCTTCGTGGTAATGGTTAAGTTTATCCCCTTGGGCATCGCCACAATTTCCTTCGGTCAGGGCTTTGGCTTTTCATCATAGACCGCCTTCAACGAGCCGGAATAGCCGGGGCGGATGGGCATGTCCTGGTCAACCCGGAGCTGGTTTTCGGTCATGGACGTCGTTCCTGCCTGCGGAGGCATCCACAACGTCATGCCGGGCGTCAGTGCCGTCGTGGCGCTTATGCGGTTCGCCTTTTTGATGGCATCCTCGTAGCCGCTCTTTCCATAGTAGGACTTGGAGATTTCCTTGACGATGTCATCGTTCGAGCGCGTGTTCTTTCCATCGGTGGCCTCCGCAGCAGTGATCGCGTGCATGCTGTCCAGACCGACGGTGCTGTTCTCCTCATCTTCGTTGTAGGATTGGCTGGCACCTTTGATCCTCGTCTTTCCTTGGGCAGCGTGAACGGCATGGATCATTTCGTGTCCCAACACCTTTTCCGACGGGAAATCAATATCCACCCCGTTGATGGTGATGGTCATTGACCGGTCCGCCCTATACAGCACTGTGCTGGCCTTCGCCCCCGCCCCGTCCACCACCTTGCCGCTGGAATCCAAACGCTGCTTGCCCTCTTTGCTGTCGGTGCCGGTTGTGAATTGGCAGGCATCTTCGGCAAGGAAGGACTCACTGATCGTCAGGACATAGCCTTTGTCCTTATTCGCCTTTTGTAATGCCCTGAGAATGGACTTTCCGGTATCGGTCTTGGCCAACGTCCTCAAATCTTGCACAACATTGTTGGAAAACGCGTCCGATCCTTTGATCTTGATGGCGGGAAAATTTTTGATCGCGTGCTCGTCGCCATCGTAGTAATAGCGCCCCGTGCTGCCCAACTGCTTTAGATTCTTGTCGTTTTTGGGGTCAGGGGTGCCCTGGTTGATGGGCGTGGGGCCTTGGGCCGCCCCCCCATTGCCAGTACTGGCCACGCCCAAAATAAACCAGGGCAGCGGATCGGCTTGAGTGGCCGGGCACGCCTGGACAACATTCCGGACCACCGTTTTTGCCAGCGCCAGCCCTGCCGTTCGCACGGCGGCCAAACGTTCGATGTTCGACGCCATCAATTCAGCGCGGCGAAGGCTGTGACATCGGGCACACTCGTCACGCGGCGGCCGCACTTGATGGCGTGGCGCATCAACTCCTCGATACGGTAGGTTTCGCTGGCGTTCCGGTCGAAAAGCGCGCGCTGCAGGCACGGCTCGGAGGAGATGCGGTCAAAGTCGGGACCAAATTCCAAGATCAGGGACGCCAGACAGAGAACGGCGCCGCAAGACTCAAATCCATACACGTCCGCCTTGTCCAGGGCCGCACGGGTCGTCCTCTCGATGTCGGCGGGAGCGGTCTCGGGATAGAGCACGCTTAACTCACGGCCGATGTCGCGCAGTGCCACAACCATCGCGGACCGTTGGAGAGCAGCCTGTTGGGAAAGGGATAAAACAATCACAGAGGGTCATCCTCCCTATCTATTCACCTTTTCTAGAATTAATGGTAAGTTTTTTCAACCCTGAAAGCTTATTGCCATTCCTTACCTCATCAAATCGGACGCTGGCCGAGTGTGCGCGAACCATATGGTGGCCTGCAATTCCGGCGTCCGGCAGACGACCCGTTCGGTCCACTCGTCTCGCGCGGAGAGGCAGCGCGGGCAACTCGTTCAGAAGGTCGTTGTGCGGGCTGCCGATCGGGGGAGCGGAACCAACTCACCACGGCGACCCCTCGACCGCATATGCTGCCGACTTGCTCCGACCTGGATTGCTTCGTTGTCAAGGTGCGCGGATTGCGCTGCCTCCGCCATCATCGTCGAGTTCCACGCCGTCCCCGTCTCCCCACCATTGCAAAGTCCAAGGATGACCTAGGCGCTCATCGGTGCTATGACCGCATCGCCCAAACGAGTCTCTAACCAAGGATGCGGGCCGACTGATGGGTTTCCTCGCCGCTACCGGCCGGGCCTTCCTGATCTTCCTGGAAGCGACCGGACGCCTTGCCCTGTTCACCGGATCCGCCCTGTCGCACTGCGTGCGTCCGCCGCTCTATCCACGGCAGATCATGCGGCAGATGATCGACATCGGCTATTACTCGCTGCCGGTGGTCGGGCTGACGGCGCTGTTCACCGGCATGGTGCTGGCGCTGCAGAGCTATAGCGGCTTCTCCCGCTTCCAGGCGGAGGGTGCCATCGCCACCGTCGTCGTGCTGTCGATCACCCGGGAACTTGGCCCGGTGCTGGCCGGCCTGATGGTGGCGGGCCGCATCGGCGCCGCCATGGCGGCGGAGATCGGCACCATGCGGGTGACCGAGCAGATCGACGCGCTGTCGACCCTGTCGACCAACCCGCACAAGTATCTGGTGGCGCCGCGGCTGATCGCCGGCCTGACCATGGTGCCGCTGCTGGTGGTGGTCGCCGACATCATCGGCGTGTTCGGCGGTTTCCTGGTCGGCGTCTACCGGCTGGACTTCAACGCCGCCAGCTACATCAACCGCACCTGGGAATTCCTGGAACCGCTGGACGTGATCTCCGGTCTGGTCAAGGCGGCGATCTTCGGCTTCCTGATCGCGCTGATGGGCTGCTACCACGGTTACCACTCGAAGGGCGGCGCCCAGGGCGTCGGTGCCGCGACCACCAACGCGGTGGTGTCGGCCTCGATCATGATCCTGGTGTGGAACTACCTGATCACCGGCCTCTTCTTCTCGACCAAGTGAGCGCCACCCCATGACCGCTTCGCCCATGACCACTGTCCCCAAGATCGCGCTCAAGGGCGTCACCAAGCATTTCGGCCCGAAGAAGGTGCTGAACGGCATCGATCTGGAGGTGGCGAAGGGCGAGTCGCTGGTCGTCATCGGCGGGTCGGGCACCGGCAAGTCGGTGATGCTGAAGAGCATCCTCGGCCTGCTGACGCCGGATTCCGGCTCGATCAAGGTCGACGGCGAAGAGACGACGCGGCTGCGCTCGCGCGAGCGGGAGAAGCTGCTGCACAAGTTCGGCATGCTGTTTCAGGGCGCCGCCCTGTTCGACAGTCTGCCGGTCTGGGAAAACGTCGCCTTCGGCCTGATCCAGGGCGAGCATATGCCGCGATCCCAGGCCAAGGAGATTGCCATCGCCAAGCTGGGCGCCGTCGGCCTCACCCCGGACGTGGCGGAACTGTCGCCGTCGGAGCTGTCGGGCGGCATGCAGAAGCGCGTCGGCCTTGCCCGCGCCATCGCCGACGAGCCGGAGATCATCTTCTTCGACGAGCCGACGACCGGCCTCGACCCGATCATGGCCGACGTCATCAACGAGCTGATCGTGCAGTGCGTGAAGGACCTTGGCGCCACCGCGGTCACCATCACCCACGACATGGCGTCCGCCCGCAAGATCGCCGACCGCGTCGCCATGATCTATCAGGGCCGCATCATCTGGACCGGCCACGCCCGCGACATCGACAATTCGGGCAACGCCTATGTCGACCAGTTCGTCCATGGCCGGGCGGATGGGCCGATCAAGATGCAGATCAAGGCGCTCTGACCGGAACATAGTCCGGAGTCGCGAGTTGTCGGACGGGGGCCTGCCGTAACGCCCCGTCCGTTCAGCCCGTGCCCGGAGACGATGCCGGTGAGTTTGCAGTCCGCGGCGTCCCAGTCCTTCGACATCGACGAGGCGTTCCGCCGCCTGCGGGTCGCCGTCGCCGCCTATCCCAAGGCGGCGATGTTCGAGCTGCGCGACCGTGGCCACGCCTCCCCTTTCGAGCAGCTGGTCGCCAGCCTGATCTCCGCCCGGACGCGGGACGAGACGACGCTGGCGGTCGCCGAGCGGCTGTTCGCGGTGGCCGCCACCCCCGCCGCGATGGCCGCCCTGCCGGAAGACCGGCTGGTGGATCTGCTGCACGGCGCCACCTTCCCGGAACCGAAAGCCCGCGACATCCGCGACCTGTCCCGCCGCATCGTCGAGGAGCATGGCGGCGAGGTGCCCGATACGCCGGACGGGCTGATGCGCTTTCGCGGCGTCGGGCCGAAGATCGCGGCGCTGACGCTGGCCGTCGGCTTCGACATTCCGGCGCTGGCGGTCGACATCCATGTCCACCGCGTCACCAACCGCTGGGGCTATGTGCGGGCGCGCACGCCGGAAAAGACGATGACGGCGCTGCTGGCGGTGCTGCCCAAGCGCTATTGGGTGGAGATCAATGAGCGGCTGGTGCCCTTCGGCAAATGGGTCTGCACCGGCGAAAGGCCGCGCTGCTCCACCTGTCCGCTGCTGTCGATGTGCGCGCGGGTGGGCGTGACCGAGTCACGCTGACGATAGGATTGATGCAGATCCTGGCGGGGTGCCGGAGGCTTGGCTAGAAGACGGCCGGGTTTCCGCTTTCCGAGGCTCTTGCGATGATCGTCTATGCCCTGCACTGCGCCTGCGGCCATGATTTCGACCAGTGGTTCGACAATATGGCCGATTACGACGCCAAGAAGGCCGCCGGTATCCCCTGCCCGTCCTGCGGCGGCACCGAAGTCGCCAAGGCCATCATGGCCCCGCGCGTCGGCAAGTCCCTGCCGGCGCCCGCCCCGGCCTGCGCGCCCGCCTGCGCCCCCAGTGGCTGCGGCGGGGGCGGCTGTCCGATGATGATGTGAGATAGGCGGCGCTCAGCGCCGCCGTGCCTCCGCCGTCAGCCGCGGACCGGGCGTCAGTTCCTCGCGGCGGCGGGGGCCGCCGAAGCTCGGCTCGACGCGGGTGTCGCGCGGACGGTCGTCGCCGGCCGGTGTGCGGCTGAGTGGATCGACGCCCCGGCCGCTGCGCCACCATGCGAAGCCGAGGCCGCCCAGCGTCGCGGCGAGCAGCCCGGCGACACCGGCACGCGCGGCGTTGGACTGCCAGACCGACGGGGCCGCGCCGACCGCAACCGGTTCCTCCACCGGGACCGGCTTCCCGTCGGGCGTGGTCGCCGACACCGCCCCGCGCGGTGCGGCCTGCGGCACCGGCCCCTCGGATGCGCTGGCGGAGGCGCTGGCCGACGGACGCGGCGCGCTCTGGGGAGTCGGGCTGGAAGGCGCGGCAGCGGAAGCCGGCGCGCTCGCCGATGGACGCGCCGCCGGGGCGGCGGCGCTGTGGCTGGCGGAAGAGGACGACGACGACGAGGACGACACCGGGGCGCCGCCGAATTGGGCCATGCCGCCGACGCTCTCGTTGCCCGACTCGACCCGGCCGGTCGGGGCGGCGCGCGGCGTCACCTCCTTCTCGTGGCGGGTCTGGCCAACCTGGCTCTTGGACAGGCTGCCCATGGTCGGCGCGGCCTTCTTTTCGCGGTCGCCCATCATTTTTGCGATGGTGGCCTGATCCAGGTTGCCGGTGGCGGGCAGGCCCACCGACTTCTGATAGGCGCTGAGGGCTGAGCGGGTTTCCGGCGTCATCTGGCCCTTGGCCCGGCCGCCGATGTCGAAGCCCTTTTCCTTGAGGATGGTCTGCGCCCACTGGATGTCGGCGACCGATGGCTCCGCCCTTGCCGGAGCGGGCGTTCCCACGGTCAGAGCCGACACCACCACCGCGACAGCCGCCACCGCGGCGCCACCATGCACCCGCCGCGAAATCCCAGACATTGCCTCTCCCTCCGTCCGTGACGCCAGACCGACTTCAGAGCCACGACACTCCCCCGAATCGGGGAAATCCAGATCGTGTTACCAGATTGCGTCGCTTTTCCGGCGGCGATTTTGGTGCGTCTGCGTTGTCCGCCGCGCAGCGTTGCCGAAAAGGCGCGTTCCCGGAAATGGTGCACGAAAATGGATCGAAAAGCCCCGGTCGTGGTAGCGTCAAATCGGGGACGAAAAAGGAGCGAGTCGCAAGCCATGACCGGGACCATAGCCGCACGCTTGCCGGCCCTGCCGGTGCTGGCCTGCCTGTCCACGCTCGCCCTGCTGTCCGGCTGCAGCAGCCCGCCGTCCTACCGCGAGTGGACCGCCAGCCCCGACGTGCCCACCGTCGCCTATGACGAATGCACCGAGCAGGTGGACAACACCATGCGCCTGCGCGGCTATCCCCTGCGCCCGCTGCCGGAAACGCCGCAGTTCGGCTATCGCAAGGAGATCTTCGCGCTGTGCATGCGCCGCAAGGGCTATGCGGCGGAGTGACGCCTTGCCGCCCGGCCGTTACCGGCCGCCGGCGAAATGCAGGTAGGCCAGGGCGCCCGCCAGCGTGCCGATCAGGATCACCGTCAGATAGATGCGCAGCGGCAGGGCGACCGGTTCAGCGGATTTGCGCTTGCCCTTCGATTTGCGGGGAGTTGCCGGGACGGGCTTCGGTGGAGGCCGGACGCTTCCGCCCCTGGTGGGATCGTACAGCTCGATCAGCGTCCAGTTGAACTCCATCCCTTCATAGGCGGAGTCGGCGTTGTAATCGAGCTGGATCAGCCGGAAATAGGCCCGCGGGTTGATGCCGACCATCCGGTCGAAGCGCGCCTTGGCGTGGGCAAGCTCCTCGCCGACCTCCAGCGTCTTCCACCCCTTGCCACGCGCCTTCTGGATGGCGAATCGGGTCGGCTGGGGCGGACGGGGGGACGGCATGGCCGCAGTCTACCGCCACCCTCAGGCCAGCGGAACGGCGTTGTTGCGGATGACCGAGGCGTACCAGTCGTAGCTGGCCTTCGGGGTGCGGGCCATCGTCTTGCGGTCGACCTGGACAAGGCCGAAATGGCGGCGGTAGCCCTCCGACCATTCGAAATTGTCCAGCAGGGTCCAGGCCATGTAGCCCTTGAGGTTGCAGCCCTCGTCGATCGACTTGGCGGCGGCCAGCAGATGGTCGCGCAGATAGGCGATGCGATCGCGGTCCTCGACACGGCCGCTCGGGCCGATGCTGTCGGGATAGTCGGCGCCGTTCTCCGTCACATAGACCGGCGGGTTGCCGTATTTCTCCTGCAGTTCGGCCAGGATTTCGCTCAGCCCATCCGGCTCCACCGGCCAGTCCATGCCGGTCTTGCGCGTGCCCTCCGGCGCCGAGCCGTAGCCGGTGCCGAACAGCCCCTGCAGATCGGGCTGCTGGTGCATGCGGCTGTAGTAGTTGACGCCGAGGAAATCGACCGGCTGGTTGATGCGCGCCAGATCGTCGGGCTTGGCGATGCGGGCGAAGTCCGCCTCCAGCAACTCCGGGAAGCGGCCCTTGAACAGCGGGTCGAGGCAGGAGCGGTTCCACACCGCATCCCACATCAGCGAGGCCGGATAGTTCGAGTCGAGTCCGCCGACCGGCCAGGACGGCTGCAGCGACAGCACGGTGCCGAGCTGCCAGTTCCTGCCGCCGGCCTTGCGGAGCGCCGCCAGTGCGGTGCCCTGGGCGAGATTCTGGTGGTGGATCGCCTTCAGGCAGGTCTCGCGCCCGGTCAGGCCGGGCGCATGGCCGCCGGTGCCGTGGCCGAAGATGGCGACCACCGACGGCTCGTTCAGCATCACCCAGTGCTTGGCGCGGTCGCCCAGCCGGGCGGTCACCGCCAGCGCGTAATCGGTGAACCAGCCGGCGATGTCGCGGTTGGTCCAGCCGCCGCGGTCCTGCAGGGCCTGCGGCAGGTCCCAATGGAATAGGCAGGGCCAGGGCTGGATGCCTTTCGCCAGCAGCGTGTCGGTCAGCCGGTCGTAGAAGTCCAGCCCCTTGGCATTCACCGCACCGGTGCCCTGCGGCATCACCCGCGGCCAGGCGATGGAGAAGCGGTAGGCCTTCATCCCGGCCCGCGCCATCAGATCCACATCCTCGGCATAGCGGTGGTAATGGTCGCAGGCCACGTCGCCGGTGTCGCCGTTGGCGATTCGCCCGTAGGAATGGCTGAAGGTGTCCCAGACGCTGGGCGCCCGTCCATCCTCGGCGACGGCGCCCTCGATCTGGTAGCTGGAGGTGGAGACGCCCCACAGGAAATCGTCGGGGAAGGACGTCGACGGAACGGCGGTTCCGGGAGCCGCCTGGACGGGCTTGCGGCTCAGCGCCGCGAAGGCAGCGGTGCCGGCCGCGGTGACCGCGGTCGCCTTCAGGGCCGTCTTCAGGAAAGTCCGCCGCCGCATCGCCTGCATCTCCACTCTATCCGCCGATCCCGACGCCGCGCACTCTATGCGGTCCGGCGGCGTTGGCAACCGGGGGATTACCCGGAACACCGATTTCAAGGGACCACGTCGCCATAGGCGCGGGCCGGATGCTGGAATATAGTGGCGGTCATGCAAAACCTTTTCCCCATCCTGATGGTCATGGCGATGCTGGCGGTGGTCGGCTCGCTGTTCGTCGGCCTCTTCTTCATGGCCCGCGGCGGCCGGGGCGATCCCCGCCGCTCCAACAAGGCGATGCGGCTGCGCGTGATGCTGCAGGGTGCGGCGCTGCTGCTGTTCGTCCTCGCCATCCTGACCAAAGGCTGACGGTTCCCCATGGTGAAGCTGACCAAGATCTACACGCGCGGCGGCGACGCCGGCGAAACCTCGCTCGGCGACGGCAGCCGGGTGCCGAAGCATGACCGCCGCGTCGCCGCCTATGGCACGGTGGACGAGGCGAACGCCGTCATCGGCATGGCGCGGCTGCACACCGCCGGTATGACGGAAGCCGACGCCATGCTGGGCCGCATCCAGAACGACCTGTTCGACCTGGGCGCCGACCTCTGCACGCCGGAGGAGGAGGACCCGAAATACCCGCCGCTGCGCATCGTGCAGGCGCAGGTCGACCGGCTGGAGGCGGAGATCGACGCGATGAACGCCGATCTGGCGCCGCTGACCTCCTTCATCCTGCCCGGCGGCTCTCCGGCAGCGGCGCATCTGCATCTGGCGCGCACCGTCGTGCGGCGGGCGGAACGGCTGATGACCGATCTGGCCCGGCACGAGACGGTGACGCATGCTGCGCTGAAATACGTCAACCGGCTGTCCGACCATCTGTTCGTGCTGAGCCGGGTGGTGAACCGCAACGGGGCGGACGACGTGCTGTGGGTGCCCGGCGCCAACCGCTGAGCCTGCGCATTCCGGCGAACACTGCGCAATACGTCCCTGCCGCGACAATCAGGCCGGTACACGACGCCGCCCGCGCATCCGGCGCGTCATTGACAGTGGTAATGCCAGATCCTATGGTCCGTTCGCAACCACAGCAATTTTCGCGGTGTTCGCCGTAACAGGCGCGCGCTCAGCAGCCAGGGTGAGTTATGAAAGTCCTCGTCCCCGTTAAGCGAGTGGTCGACTACAACGTGAAGATCCGCGTCAAGGCGGATGGCAGCGGCGTCGAGACCGCCAACGTGAAGATGAGCATGAACCCCTTCGACGAGATCGCCGTCGAAGAAGCCGTGCGCCTGAAGGAAGCCGGCACGGCGACCGAGATCGTCGTGGTCTCCGTCGGCCCGACCCAGGCCCAGGAGACCCTGCGCACCGCTCTCGCCATGGGTGCCGACCGCGCCATCCTGGTGCAGACCGACGTGACGACCGAGCCGCTGGCCGTCGCCAAGCTGCTGAAGTCCCTGGTCGAGAAGGAGGCCCCCGGCCTCGTCATCCTCGGCAAGCAGGCGATCGACGACGACTGCAACCAGACCGGCCAGATGCTGGCCGCCCTGCTCGGCTGGGGCCAGGGCACCTTCGCCTCTAAGGTGGTTGCCGGCGACGGCAAGGTCGCGGTCACCCGCGAGATCGACGGCGGCCTGGAGACGGTCGAGCTGAAGCTGCCGGCGGTGGTCACCGCCGACCTGCGGCTGAACGAGCCGCGCTATGCCTCGCTGCCCAACATCATGAAGGCGAAGAAGAAGCCGCTGGAGACCGTCGCCCCGGATGCGCTGGGCGTCGATGTGACCCCGCGTCTGAAGACGCTGAAGGTCGTTGAGCCGCCGAAGCGTCAGGCCGGCATCAAGGTGCCCGACGTCGCCACGCTGGTCGACAAGCTCAAGAACGATGCGCGCGTGATCTGAGGGGGATGAACTGACCATGGCCAACATTCTCGTCATCGCGGAACACGACGGCGCCTCGCTGAAGCCCGCCACGCTGAACGCCGTCACCGCCGCTTCCAAGATCGGCGGCGACATCCACCTCTTGGTCGCCGGCAAGGGCGCGCAGACCGCCGCCGAGGCAGCATCCAAGGTGGCCGGCGTCGCCAAGGTGCTGCTGGCCGACGATGCCGCTTATGAGCATCAGCTGCCGGAAGACGTCGCCCCGCTGGTGGTGTCGATCGCCAAGAACGGTTACGGCCATGTGCTGGCCGGCGCCACTTCGGTCGGCAAGAACCTCCTGCCGCGCGTCGCCGCACTGCTGGACGTCGCCGCCATCTCCGACATCACCGCCGTGCTGTCGGCCGACACCTTCGAGCGGCCGATCTATGCCGGCAACGCCATCGCCACCGTGCAGTCGGCCGACCCGGTGAAGGTCGTCACCGTCCGCACCACCGCCTTCGAGACCGCAGCATCCGAAGGCGGTTCGGCCGCAGTGGAGAGCGTGGCCGGTGTCGGCGCGTCGGGCCTGTCGAGCTTCGTCTCGGCCGAGCTGACCAAGTCGGAGCGTCCGGAGCTGACCGCCGCCCGCGTGGTGGTTTCGGGTGGCCGCGGCATGCAGTCGGGCGACAATTTCCCGATGCTGGAGGCTCTGGCCGACAAGCTGGGTGCCGCGGTGGGCGCCAGCCGCGCCGCCGTGGACGCGGGTTTCGTGCCGAACGACTACCAAGTCGGGCAAACCGGCAAGATCGTGGCGCCGGAGCTGTACATCGCCGTCGGCATCTCGGGTGCGATCCAGCACCTCGCCGGCATGAAGGACAGCAAGGTCATCGTCGCGATCAACAAGGATGAGGAAGCGCCCATCTTCCAGGTCGCCGATTACGGCCTCGTCGCGGACCTGTTCAAGGCCGTGCCGGAGCTGACGGAAAAGCTTGGATAAGGCGCGCTGATCCGGACTGCCGCGGCGGTCACCGGATGGAACCGGTGCCCGTCGCGGCGGACCAACTTACCCACATCCTTCGCGGGACAGCCTCCATGACCACGATCAAGAAGATTGGCATCATCGGTGCGGGCCAGATGGGCAGCGGCATCGCCCAGGTCTGTGCCCAGGCCGGGTACGACGTCACCCTGTCCGACATCAGCGAAGCGGCGCTGGAAAAGTCGCTCGCCGGCATCTCCCGGAACTTCGACCGGCAGATCCAGAAGGGCAAGCTGAGCGAGACGGACAAGACGGCGGCGCTGGGCCGCATCGTCACCGGCACCGACCTGTCGATCTTCGGCGACTCCGATCTGGTGATCGAGGCCGCGACCGAGAACGAGGCACTGAAGCGCGACCTGCTGAAGAAGCTGGTTCCGCACCTGAAGCCGGAGGCGCTGATCGCGACGAACACCTCGTCGATCTCGATCACCCGTCTGGCGGCGGCGACCGACCGCCCGGCCAAGTTCATGGGCATGCACTTCATGAACCCGGTGCCGGTGATGCAGCTGGTCGAGCTGATCCGCGGCATCGCGACCGACGAGCCGACCTTCAACGCCATCAAGGAACTGACGCTCGCCATCGGCAAGACCGCCGCGGTGGCCGAGGATTTCCCGGCCTTCATCGTCAACCGCATCCTGCTGCCGATGATCAACGAAGCCGTCTATACCCTCTATGAGGGCGTCGGCGGCGTCGATGCCATCGACACCGCGCTGAAGCTGGGCGCCAACCACCCGATGGGCCCGCTGGAACTGGCCGACTTCATCGGCCTGGACACCTGTCTGGCGGTGATGCAGGTGCTGTATGAAGGGCTGGCCGACAGCAAGTACCGCCCCTGCCCGCTGCTGGTGAAGTATGTCGAGGCCGGCTGGATCGGCAAGAAGTACGGCCGCGGCTTCTACGACTACTCGCAGACGCCGCCGGTGCCGACGCGCTGAGGATTGTTTGGTTGGGGAAAGCCCGCCCTGGGGAACCGGGGCAGGCTTTTTTGTTGGGCAGTGACGATGCCCCCACAGCTCTTGCCCCCACCCCAACCCTCCCCCGCTGGGCGGGGGAGGGAGCAAGTGCTGACACGGAAGAGCAGCAGCAGTCCCTCCCCCGCCCAGCGGGGGAGGTTAGGTGGGGGCAATCGAAGCCGACGCCCCTCACTTCGGCAGCGCATAGGCGATCACCGAATCGCCCGCCTTGGTCCCGAGCGAGCCGTGCCCGCCGGCCACCACCAGCACATATTGCCGGCCGTCCTCGCCCTGGTAGGTCATCGGGGTG
Organism: Azospirillum oryzae; assembly: GCF_008364795.1. Classification (GTDB taxonomy): domain Bacteria; phylum Pseudomonadota; class Alphaproteobacteria; order Azospirillales; family Azospirillaceae; genus Azospirillum; species Azospirillum oryzae. The sequence continues at coordinate 168,384 of NZ_VTTM01000009.1, forward strand.
GCCTGACCGCCGGCCGGAAGACGGCTTTCCCACAGCTGCTTGCCGGTGGAAACGTCGTAGGCCCGCACATAATAGTCGATGGTGCCGGACAGGAAAGCCACGCCGCCAGCGGTCATGATCGGGCCGCCCAGGTTGGGCACGCCCATGCGGAAGGGCAGCGGCACCGGCGAGGCGTCGCGGGTGGTGCCGTTCTTGTGCTTCCACACAATCTTGCCGGTCGTCAGGTCGGCCGCCGCGACATAGCCCCAGGGCGGCGCCTGACAGGGCAGGCCCAGGACCGAGACGAAGGGGGCGAGCTTCACCGCATAGGGCGCGCCGAAATTCTCGTTGAGAGCCGGCAGGCTGAATTGCGGCCGTTCCCCACCCTGGACATACAGCTCCGTGTCGTTCTTGCGCGGCACCAGCTGCGAAACGAAGGCCAGATTGGCCGGCGTGGTGAAGGCGATCTGGCGCTTGGGGTCGACCGCGACGCTGCCCCAGTTGAACACGCCGAAATTGCCGGGATAGATCAGCGAGCCCTGCAGCGTCGGCGGGGTGAAGCGGCCGTCGTAGCGCAGGCGTTTCAGCGCGATGCGGCAGGCGAGCTGGTCGAACATCGTCGCGCCCCACATGTCAGCCCCGGTCAGCGGCGGCGGGTCGTAGGACAGGGCGGAGACCGGCTGGGTCGGGGCGCTGTGGTCGCCCTCGGCGGCCCCCTGCGGCGCCGGCTTCTCGGTCACCGGCAGGATCGGCTTGCCGGTGCGGCGGTCGAGCACGAACAGTTCGCCCTGCTTGGTCGGCTGCACCAGGGCCGGGACGGTCTGACCGTCGACGGTCAAGTCGATCAGGCTGGGCTGTGCCGGCACGTCATAATCCCACAGATCGTGATGCACGGTCTGGAAGACCCAGCGCACCTGCCCCGTCGCCAGATCGAGCGCCACGACGGACGAGGAGAAGCGCTCCACCGCCGGGCTGCGGTTGCCGCCGAACTGGTCGGGCGGCTGGTTGCCCAGCGGCACATAGACCATGCCCAGCGCCTCGTCCACGCTGGAGATCGACCAGCTGTTGGGCGAGTTGACGGTGTAGGTCTGGCCGTCGGAGATCGGCGTGGTCTGGTCCGGCTTGGCCGAATCCCAGTTCCACACCAGATGGCCGTCATTGACGTCGAAGGCGCGGATCACGCCGGACTGCTCGTGGACCGACACATTGTCCAGCACCGTGCCGCCGACGATGACGAGGTTGGCCGTCACCACCGGCGGGGAGGTCGAGTAATAGGCGCCGGGCTGGACGTTCGGCATGTTGGCCCACAGGTTGATCTGCCCGTCCTGGCCGAAGCCGGTGCAGATCGACCCGTCCTCCGGGTTCAGCGCGACCAGACGGCCGTCGGCGGTCGGCATGAACAGCTTGGCGGCACAGGCGCCGCCGGTCGCCGGGGCAGCGGCGGAGGCCTGCTGGGCCGGGTGGTAGGACAGGCCGCGGCAAGTCAGATGTTGCAGCGCCAGCTGCTTCTGGTCGATCTGCAGATCCCGGCGCCACACCTCCTTGCCGGTGGTCGCATCCAGTGCAATCACATGCTGGTGGGGCGAGCAGAGGAACAGGCGGTTGCCGATCTTCAGCGGCGTCACCTCGAACGTGGTTTCCTTCGGGTCACCGGGCTGACCGCGCAGGTCGCCGGTCTCATAGGTCCAGGCGACCTGAAGCTTGTCCACATTCTCCGGGGTGATGCCGGTCAGCGGCGAATAGCGCTGGCCGTAGCCGGTGCGGCCATAGGCCTGCCACTCCCCGTCCGGGATCGCCGGGCCGGAGCCGGTGCCTGCATCCGCGGCCCCAGTATCCCCGGCAAAGGCCGTCTGCTGCCGCGGCGGAACCGTGCCGTCGATGCGGTGCGGGTCGGTGAACCAGGAGACGACCCCGACCAGCAGCACGATCACCAGCGAGGCGGTGAGCGGGATGCCGGTGCCGCGGAAGACGCCGACGGGATAGGCGCCCGGCGCCCGTTCGCCGGCCACCGGTTCACGCTCGCCCAGGCTGCGGGTGATCCAGGGCAGAATAAGCAGGAAGCCCACCACCGCGATCACGTCGCCGCGCGCCGACAGCCGCCACCAGTCCAGCCCGGCTTCCCACAGCGCCCAGATCAGCGTGCCGATCACCAGCACCGCGTAGATCGACAGCGCCGTCGGCGACCGCTTCACCAGCAGCGCGGCGGTGGCCAGGAACAGCACGCCCGCGATGGCGTAGTACCAGGACCCGCCCAGCAGGATCAGCCACAGCCCGCCGCCGAGCGAGCCGAGCCCCAGTATCGCAAGAAGGATGACCATCGCCCAGAGGGCGACGCTTCGATTTGAATGTGTCATGGCACGTCCTCAGCCAAAGCTCTTTTCGAACCCAACTCCCGGCCGTTGACTTGGTTGCGCCTCTTTTGAGCGGTAGCCGCCATGCGCCCGCCGCCGCCGTTTCGCGGCAACCTTCCGGAACGGACAGGGGAACGGGCCGCGCGCACCGACTGTTGAACGGCCAACGATCCCCAAACCATGAAACGGAGGCCGCCATGCATCGCCATCCCTGGAGCGAGGAGTTCGCGAAGATGAGGCCGGAAGCGCGCTATCGCGGCGTCGGCCCGCGCAACTACCGCCGCTCCGACGAACGCATTTTGGAGGACATCAACGAACGCCTGACCGATGACCACCACATCGACGCATCGGACATCGGCGTGAAGGTGGAAGGGGGCGAGGTGACGCTGTCCGGCACCGTGGCGGACCGCGCCGCCCGCCGCCGGGCGGAGGACATCGCCGAGAGCGTTTCGGGCGTCGGGCATGTGCAGAACGACCTGCGGGTCGCCAGCCGGGCCGGCTCGGGCCGGACCGCCACGGTCGGCGTCGGCGAGCGGGTGGAACCGGCAGCCCCGCAGGGCGAGGGCAGCGTGACCGGCCCCGGCGCCCCGGCGCGCGACGCGATGGTGGCCGCACTCGACAACAGCTCCATGGTGTTGGGCAAACAGCCGCTGCCGGAGGATGACACCCTGCGGCGCGGTGACGCCATGGTCGGCAGCGAGAGGCGCGACCGCCGTTAGATCGGCGCCCGCCTGCGCCGGATGCGCTGCTGCCCTGCGCGGAGGACCGGAAGGCCGGAGGGGGTACTTAACCGTTGGTTAACCGGCGGGGACCATTGTCCCGCGGCCAATCGAGTATCCCCTCTCAAGCCTTCTGGAACAGAGCAGCTGCCATCATGGGCAACAAGACCATCAAGCTTTCCGACAAGTCCGGTTACCGCGACGTCGCGCTGGACCAACTGCCGCGCAACGTCCGCGCCGCAGTGACCGACCTGTCTTCCAAGAACCCGGTCGCCGACATCATCGTCGACCAGTCCGGCATGCTGTACCGCATCCACCTGTCGGCCCCGGCCAACATGTATGTGGATGTGCTGGCCGTCGCCTGACGCGACACCACAGCTTCCACGGTCGGAAAGGGCGGCTTGCAGCTATTGCAGCCGCCCTTCGTCGTTCCGGCCCTCCAGCCTTGCCAGCGCGCGGTTCAGCAGGCGGGGCGGCAGCATCGCCACCGCTCCTTCCCGCACCGCCCGCACATCCTCCAGGTCGAGGCCGGTGACGACGGCCAGCTGGCGGTCGTCCAGACCGCGGTCTTCGGCCAGAATCATGATCCATCCCGCCAGCGTGCGGGCCTGGGCCAGTTCGGTGCGGTCGTTGAACCAAAGGCTGCCACCCCGCCCACCTAGCGGGCGGCCAATCGGCGTTGCGTTTTCGAAAGGCATATCGGGATCGAAAGACGTCATGGACGCACCTCCCCTCAGCAGTTTCTTTCGCACTCGCAGCAAAAACACAGACTCATCGGCAGATTTTGTTCCGCTTCATCTATGAAGTCTGCGGCCGGCCTTCCAGAGGGTGGTAGGCAATATTCGGCACTCCCAACGATCTTTCTCCTGTCTTTTTGCGCTGCGGCATGATCGGAAGGCGCCGGGCGGCCCCCTTTCCGGGATTCTTTGAAACTGTCTTCACCGGCCGGGGGCTAGGGCGGAGCGGTGGCTTCGGCGTATAACCGGGGGCATCGTCCTGTTTCCCCCGCGCAGTCCGGACCCGCCGATGCCCGAATCCCCGCTCTCTGGACCGGCCCTTCTCGACCGCATCGACGCGCTGGCGGCGATCAGCGCGGAGGATGGCCGGTTGTCGCGCCTCTACCTGACGCCGGAACACCGCCGTGCCAACGACCTCGTCGCCGCCTGGATGCGCGAGGCGGGCATGGTCGTGCGCGAGGATGCGGTCGGCAACATCATCGGCCGCTATGAGGGCAATCAGCCGGGTCTGCCGGCGCTGCTGATCGGTTCCCACCTCGACACCGTGCGCGACGCCGGGCGCTATGACGGCATGCTGGGCGTGCTGAGCGGCATCGCCGTGGTCGCCGACCTCAACGCCCGCCGCCGGCGCCTGCCCTTCGCCGTCGAGGTGATCGGCTTCGGCGACGAGGAGGGCACGCGGTTCCAGTCAACCCTGATCGGCAGCCGCGCCATCGCCGGCACCTTCGACCCGGCGGTGCTGGAGACGCGCGACGCCGCCGGCACGCGGCTGGCCGACGCGATGACAGCCTTCGGTCTTCAACCCGCCGCCTGGGCAAGCGCGGCCTACGAGCCGCATGCCGTGCTGGCCTATGTGGAACTGCACATCGAGCAGGGGCCGGTGCTGGAGGCGCTGGGCCGGCCGGTCGGCGTCGTCACCGCCATCGCCGGCGCCACCCGGCTGGCGGTGACGGTGGAGGGGATGGCCGGCCATGCCGGAACCGTGCCGATGACCCTGCGCCGCGACGCGCTGGCCGCCTCCGCCGAGATGATCCTGGCTGTGGAACAGCTCTGCTCCGGGCAGGAGCGGCTGGTCGGCACCGTCGGCCGGATCGAGGCGTCGCCCGGCGCCACCAACGTCATCCCCGGCAAGGTCCGCTTCACCATCGACCTGCGCGCCGACCGTGACCCCCTGCGGCTGGAGCGGGTCGGCGCCGTCCGCGCCCGGCTGGAGGCCATCGCCGACGCCCGCGGCGTCGCCATCGGCTTCGAGACCCTGCATGAAAGCCCCGCCGTCGCCTGCCACCCGGCGCTGATGGCGCAGTTCGCCGCCGCGGCGGCCGCCGAAGGGCTGGACGCGCCGGAACTGCCGAGCGGCGCCGGCCACGACGCCATGGCGGTGGCGGCGCTGACCGACATCGCCATGCTGTTCGTGCGCTGCGAACGCGGCATCTCGCACAACCCGGCCGAACGCATCACCGACGCCGACGCCGAGGCCGGCGCCCGCGTGCTCGCCCGCTTCGTCGACCATTTCCAGCCCGCAACCTCCCCCTCCATCCCGTGACGGACCGCCTGCCATGACCGACCTGTCCCCCTCCCTCGCCGCCACACTGGATGAAGCGGTGAACGCCCGCTTCGACGAGGAGGTCCGTTTCCTGGCGGAGCTGGTGAAGGTGCCGTCCGACAACCCGCCCGGCGACTGCGCCCCCCACGCCGTCCGCGCCGCCGAACTGCTGGAGGCGATGGGCTTCACGGTGGAGCGCCACCCGGTTCCGCCCGAGCTGGTGCGGGCCAACGGCATGATCAGCGCCACCAATCTGGTGATCCGCCACCGCTTCGGCGATGGGCCTACCGTAGCGCTGAACGCCCATGGCGACGTGGTGCCGCCGGGCGAGGGCTGGTCGAGCGATCCGTATGGAGCGGAAATCCGCGACGGCGTGATGTATGGGCGCGGCGTGGCGGTGTCGAAGTCCGACTTCGCCACCTACGCTTTCGCCCTGCAGGCGCTGATGGCCTCGAACGCGCCGCTGAAGGGCACGGTCGAACTGCACCTGACCTATGACGAGGAGGCCGGCGGCGAAATCGGGCCGAAATGGCTGCTCGACCAGGGGATTTCCAAGCCGGACTACGCGGTGTCGGCCAGCTTCGCCTATTCGGTGGTGACCGGGCACAACGGCTGCCTGCATCTGGAGGTGCAGGTCGACGGCAAGTCCGCCCATGCCGCCCGTCCCGACACCGGCCATGACGCGCTGGAGGCGGCGACCGGCATCCTGACCGCGCTCTACGCCCACCGGCCGGAGCTGGCGGAGCGCAGGTCCAGCGTCACCGGCATCACCCACCCGTCGCTGACCGTGGGGCTGATCCAGGGCGGCATCAACACCAACGTGGTGCCCGACCGCGTCACCTTCCGCCTCGACCGCCGCATGATCCCGGAGGAGAACCCGGCGGAGGTGGAGGCCGAACTGCGCGCCCTGATCGAGCGCGCCGCCGCCGGCCGGGACGGCATCCGCGTCAGCATCCGCCGCATCCTGCTGGCCCGCCCCTTCCGCTCGGTCGGCGACGCGCCGCGGCTGGCGTCGCTGTTCGCGGCCCATGCGCAGGAGGTGCTGGGCGTGCCGGTCGGCCAGAACGGCATCCCGCTCTACACCGACGCCCGCCATTATTCGGAGGCCGGCATCCCCACCATTCTCTACGGCGCCGGCCCGCGCGACCTGCTGGAGGCCAACGGCCACCGCGCCGACGAAAAGCTGGTGCTGGAAGACTTGCGCCGGGCGACGCAGGTGGTGGCGCGGTCGCTGGCGGAACTGCTGGGGTAGGCGGCCCCTACCCCACCCGCTCGCCGGACGGCAGGCCCCCGGGAAGCCCCAGACTCCAGCTGGTGAGGCCCGAGACGGTGGGATCTGACTGGGCGGCGGATTCCAGGCAGGTCAGATGGCGGTCGATCAGCCGGTCCAGACGGTCGCGCGCCTCCCACACCGTCAGGCTGTGGTCGGAGCGGTCGAGATAGACCACCTCGATGCCGGGCAGGCCGTCCAGGGCACGGCCCCCCTCCCCCAGATGCAGGTAGAATTCGGCCAGCGTCATGTCGCCGCTGCTGTAGACCACCAGCACCCGCCGGCCTTCCGCCGACAGGCGGCGGAACATGCGCAGGGCGTGGCGGGTCATGCCGGTGCGGATCAGGGTCTTGCGGATGAAACGGCCGGCCAGACGCTTGGCCAGCCCGATGGTGCGGGCCGGCTTGCGGATGCTGGCGCGCAGCCGGGCTGGCTTCAGCGCCTCCAGCAGATATTCCCTGGTGGAGCGGAAGGCGACCGTCCGCATCAGATCCATGACGGCGATGCCGCCGCCCAGTTCGAACCGGCCGGGGTTCAGCACGATCTGCCCGACCACGCGGTCGTCGCCCAGGCCGGCATGCAGGGCGGGCGTGCCGCCGGCGCACAGGCCGATGACGACGACGCGCTCGTGCCCCTGTTCCTCCAGCCAGTTCAGCGCGGCACGGACGTCGGTGATCACCTCCTTGTTGTAGAGCAGATTGTCCGGGAAGCCGGGCCGGTCGGGGCTGTCGCCGATGCCGGCCGCATCGATCCGGAGCGAGGCATAGCCGCGCGCCGCCAGCCGCCGCGCCTGGACCACGGTGGCGCGGCCGGAGCCGACATGGTGGGTGGCGCCGCTGTTCAGGAACAGGATGGCGGGCCGGTTGCCGGCGGGATCGGCCAGGACCGGGGTGCAATAGACGCCGAACAGCTCCGGTGCCGAACCGAAGAAGACCGGACGTTCGACCGCGGTCGGCATCATCAGGCCGGCCGGGCGGTCCGGCGGCGGGGTGGCGCCGCTGGCGACCGGACCGGCGGCGATCCAGCGCAGGACCGGCTCCAGCACCGCGGCGGCCTGGGCGCCCTGGGGCTGCTGGACCAGTTCCATCACGCCGCTGACGCCCATCGGCTCCGCCACCGCACCCATGGCGCGCCAGCGGGTGGCGAGCTTCACCGGCGTCTTGCCCTCCGGGCGGTCGGCGATCAGGATGCGCGGGGCGGGTAGCGCCGGCCGGTCGAACGGATTGAGGGCGCCCAGCGCCAGCGCCGTTTCGGGCGTCACCGGCATGCCGATCACGTTCAGCCAGGAGGCGCGTTCCGGCGGTTCCGGATTGCAGACCGGACGCAGCACGATGGCCGCCAGGGTCTGGAGTTCACGAAGCGCCTTGCGGCCCGAGGTGATCGGCGACACCAGAGCCAGCGTGTCGACGCCCTGCCCCTCGTCCGCCAGTTCCTGCGCCGCCGCCGTGGCGAGCAGCGAGCCCATGCGGTAGCCGACCAGGGTCAGTTCGGTGACGCCGGTGTCCTCGCGCAGGCGGCGGACCGCCGCCTTGACGCTGTCCACCCAGGCGCGCACCCGGTCGGGTTCGCTGTCATCCCCGGCCGAATCGCCGGATCCGGGATAATCGAAACGCAATGTCGGCAATCCGGCCGCGGCCAGCCCTTCGGCGAAGCTTTTCCAGGCACGGTGCGCGCACAGCTCCTCATAGCCGTAGGGACCGCACAGAACCACCCCGCGCAGTCCCTGCGCCGGATGCAGCCATCCGAAACAACCATCGAACACCACCGGTGTCGGCTTCATGCGTTCCCCCTGTAGCGGACGGGCGCCAGCGCGTTCAGCGCATGGACCTCGCCGTTCGGCACCGGTCGCCCGGCCGATGCCATCCCGTCCTCGACCCCCGAACCTGCCCGCAGCCGCAGGCGGACGACCCGCTCGACACCGGGCGGAAGATGGAACCAGGCATCTTCCGCCTGGAACCGTTCGTCCTCCACATGCACCGAACAGGCGAACCGCCCCGTGGCGAGCCGCAACGCCCAAACCTGTCCCTGGTCCTCCACCATCGCGGTCAGCCCCAGATCGGACCGCGGCAGCGCGCGTCCCTTGGGGAAATAATGAGACTCGTCAATTGGTTCCGCGTCCCTTTCGGCCGACAGCAATTGCACCGTCACCACATCGTGTGGGATAGGCCCAAACCTGTAGGCGTAGGTCGTGTCAAAAAAGCGGTCGGACAGCTCGGCGGCGGCCAGCGTCGCCGCTCCCCGCGCCGGCAGCGTCACCGGCCGCTCCGCCTTCAGCACCGGCACCGACCCGTCCCGCCAAGCGGTCAGGCGCAGCAGCGCCTCCACTGGCCGGGCGGTATCGTTGACCAGATGCACCGCCAGCCCGTTGACGCCCTCGTCGGTCAGGATCACCCGCAGCGGCCGGAAGGCACGCTTCAGCGCATGCCAGGCCGGCTTCGGCGTGCCGTCGGCGGCGACCACCCCCCAGCCGGCGCCCCAACCGCCGCCCCAATCGCCGCTCGGCCAGGGATCGCGCCACTGCCAGACCAGACCGCCGGCGCAGGTCGACCCGGTGCGCCGCCACTCGTCGAACACCGCCTGCATCACCTCGCCGGTCACGGCGCGCGACAGGCGGCGGTAGCGGTCAGGGTCCTCGTAGCGCAGGCGGCGCGGATCGACGGCATAGAGCGCCTCAAGGTAATGCTCCCGCACATCCTCGAAGTCCCAGGAGGCGCCGGGGTCGCGCGGCACCCGTTCCTTCCAGCGGGGATGATGGAGCGCCGGAACGCCCAAAGGATTGTCCTCGCCCAGGTTGGCGAAGGCGAGGCATTCGCTGGCGAAGCGCACACTGGCCCGCCGGGCATCCTCCAGCGGCTTCATGTAGGCGCCGACCCCGTAGTAATGGGTCACCCCGGCATTGGCGATGAAGGGCAAGGCCCCGCCGCTGGGGGAGTTGGCGACCCGGATCAGGTCGGGCCGGCGGGTGGCCGTCTCCTCCGCGATCACGGCGGTGAGCGCAGGTTGGGTCCAGGAGGCGCGGGGCAGCCCCAGCATGGCCGCCTGCTGCTCCATCTCGCTGCCGCCGCACAGCACCGCCAGCGACGGCGACGCCTGGATGCGGTCGAGCAGCTGCGCGATCTCCGCCCGCACGCTGTCGAGGAAGGCGGCGTCGGTGGGATAGTCGAAGTTGGCGAACATGGCGTCCTGCCAGACCAGGATGCCCAGCTCGTCGCACAGCTCGAAGAAGGCGTCGCCTTCATACAGCATGGTGCCGCCGACACGGACCATGTTGGCGCCGGCCTCGCGCATCCGCCGAAGTTCGGGTTCGTAGGCCGCGCGGTCGGACGACAGCTCGACCAGATCGACCGGCACCCAGCAGCCGCCACGGCAGAACACACGGACGCCGTTCACCAGCAGGGCGAAACCGTTGCCGTCCGGACCACGGTCGACCTCCAGCGAGCGGAAGCCGACGCGGCCAAGATCGACCTCGACGGCACCAATCCGCGCGACCACGCCGTGCAGGACCGGCTCGCCATGGGTGTGCGGCCACCAGGGCTCGACGCCCGGCAGGGTCAGGTCGGCGCTGAACCCATCGACGCCGTCGAAGACGAGCGGCGCCGTCCGGCCGGCGACTTCCACCGATCCGGTGGCGCCGGCCGCCGCCCCCTCCACCGTCAGGCGCAGCGACAGATGGCCGTCCCGCCCGTCGTAGCCGCTGCGCAGATCGGCGCCAAGCACGCGGCAAGGCCCGGTCTCCTCCACCAGCTCCACCGGGCGGAAGGGACCGACGGCGTGGATCGGCGGGCACCAGCCGGGCATATGGCCCAAGAGCGTGGTGCGGACGAAGCGCAGCCCCGCCGGCTCGGCCAGCCTGGGCCGCCAGCGGGCGCGGCCCTTCTTCGCCGCCAGCACCGGATGCAGGGCGTGGAAACGGATCGACAGTTCCGCCTCGCCGTTCAGCGTCACCGGCACCTCATGGGCCAGATACATGCTGTCGGAGGTCAGGATGCGCTCGCCGTCAAGCCGGACTTCCGCGATGGTGGCGAGGCCATGGAAGCGCAGGAGGCGCGGACCGTGGCCGGTCAGGCGGGTGCGGTAGACGACATCCCTGTCATGGAGGGGGGCGGGATCCCCGGCCGACCACAGGCCGGCGGCCTGGAGCGCCTGGGCGGCGGTGCCGGGCACCGGGGCCGGGATGCCCTCCGCCCCGTCATCCGATCCGCCGGGCGCCGATACGGTCAGCGTCCATCCCTGGTCCAGAAGGGTCTGCCGGCGTCCGGTGACGGATCGGATACGGGCCATCGCCGCTCACCCGTATCGCCGGGCCAGACTGCCCAGGACGGCGTCGTAGCCCCGTTCCAGCCGGTCGAAGCTGTCGGTCAGGTCGGGCGCCTTGCGCCGGGCCACGGTGCGGGCCAGCTGGAACTGCATCGCCTTGGCGCCCTCGGCGATGGACCGGCAGGCCTCCACCGCGTCGGCCGGGCCGTCGAGCCAGCGGACATGGGCGCCCAGCAGCTCGAAATTGGCGCCGAGCTGGCGCAGCAGGTTGAAGGCGTAGAGGTGGAAATACTCCATCGGCCGGCTCAGCAGCCGGTCCAGATGCTCCGGGAAGGCGGCGCGATAGGCCGTCACCGGATTGCCGGCCGGACGGCGGGCGAGATGGCGGCGCAGCAGGTCGAGCGAGGCGGTGACCAGCGCCCCGCCCTCCAGTGCCGCCGTGCCCGGCTTCACGAACTCGACGTAGGGGAAGAGCGGTCCGGCCGCCGCGGCGGCGACGCCCTCGTAATCGGCGCCCTCCAGCCGGTAGAAGCCGGCATTGTGGAAGTAGTCCATCGTCCGCGCCGCCGGATCGATGCGGACGATGCCGACCGTGGTCTTCACATGGGTGGTGCCATAGGACGTGCCGCGGGTGTCCGGCAGATGGAAGCCATCGACCTCCACCAGCACCAATCCGCCGCCCTCAAGATTATTGGCCGTGCTACGCTTCAGCTGCTCCGCCACATGGGCCTCGACGCTGTCGTAGATCGCCAGTTCCTGCACGCGCAGGCCGTACAGCGTCTCCAGATCCTCCAGCGGAACCTTGAAGAAGGTGAACTGGTCGCCTTCGAAATCCTGGGTGACGGTGAAGCCCAGCATCGCCCGCGGTTCCAAGCCGCGGGCGTGCAGCGCTTCGATCCACAGATCGACGTAGCAGTTGGTCTCCGGCCAGATGCGTTCTTCCTGGCTGCCCTGGTGCAGGGGATGGCGGTCGTACCCGTCGGGCCGGTGCGGAGTCCACATGCTGGCGGTCACCCCCACAGGACCTTGCGGACCGAGGCCGGCCACTGCGCGGGGTCGAAGCCGTGGTGGCGGAACAGCGCCAGCGCCACGCGCTCCATGCCGAAGCCGACGCAGGCGGTGTGGGCGACGCCGCCGTCGGCGGTGTGGATGTCCCACAGATGGCCGAAATGGTCCTGGTGATAGTTGAAGCTGAGGCAGGCGGTCGGCTTCTCATTGCTGGTGATCGGGATCAGCAATTCGAACTTCAGCTTCTGCTCGCGCTGGCTGCTCGACAACATGGCGCCGGCCCGGCCGAAGAAGGGATCGTTGGCGACATCGACGTCGAGCGGCACCTCCAGCGACCCCATCATCTCGCGCCCGCGCTCCAACCACAGCTCGCGGAACTCCACGACCTGATCGGGGGTGCCGATGCGGATGTACTCGCGCATGCGGAACAGCTGCATGCGGGCGGGGTCGATCGACGGCTCGCGCCGGAAGCAGTAGGAGAAGACGTCGATCAGCTTGCCGTCGCCGGGCAGCGCGCCGCGTTGGGCGATGGTCGGATAGACCGGGTAGCAGGCGGCCGGGGTCATCACCACGTCGGTCGCGACCTGATCCTCGGTCCAGTCCTGCCCCTCCTCCAGCCGGCGCAGCAGGGTGCGGTGCGCCTTCTCGTCGCCGCCGAAGGCGTGGATGGTGCCGGCAAGATGGGGAAAGCTCTTCAGATATTCGCTTTCCTCGAAATACTGGCGGTTCAGGGCTGGTGGGAAGCGCATCACCTCCGCCCCGTCCTGGCCGCCCCAGCGGGTGACCAGGGCGTCGAAACGCTCCACCACATCCTCGAAGACGCCGCTGCGGCCATAGAGGCCGTCCACGCCGGTGGGGATCAGCAGCCCGGATTCCACCAGCTCGTCGCGGTAGGCGGCCTGGGCCGCGGTGATGTCGACCATGTTCATTCGAAGGGCCCCAACCCGTCCCGCTGGACGAGAAGCTGAGTGGCGACATGCGACATGATGCGGTCGTTGCCGATCATGAGCGCGGCGGAATGGGCATCGCGCAGGTGGCGACCCAGGCTGTAGGGGGTGTCGTTGCGGTAGCCCGCAAGTCCGCAGGTGCGGATCGCCGCCTCCACCACCTCGCGCACCAGTTCCGACGTGGTGACCTTCAGCGTGCTCATCGCCGTGGCGAAGGAGAGGCCGGTCAGCTGCTCCGGCGAGCCGCTGGCCAGCTCGTACTGGCGGATCGCGGCGAGGATGACGGCCTTCATCTGCTGCAGCTTGGCGGTCGCCTCGGCCAGCCGCACGGCCGACGCCGGGGTGGTGCCGGGCTTGCGCTTGGCCTCCGAGCGGACGAAGGCGCGGGCGCGGCTGACCGCGTCGGCGGCGATGCCGAGCCAGGTGCTGCTCCACAGGATGTGGGTGACCGGCAGCATGGTCTGGGCCGACAGGTCGGCATAGGGCAAGGGCAGGATCTGGTCGATGACGCCCGCCGCCTCCAGCCGGTAGCCGTCGGAGCAGGTGCCGCGCATGCCCATCGCGTCCCACAGCGACGTCTTCTCCAGCCGGTAGTCGTCCTTGGTCACCACCACCAGCGCCTGATCCGACGACGGCGCGTCGGGGTTGCGCCGCGCGGTGACCAGGATCACGTCGGACTGGTCGCCGTAGGAGATGACCGACGCGTTCTTCGCCAGGGTGAAGCGCCCGCCGTCAGCGTGAACGGCGCAGACGCTGTTGCGGATGTCGCCGCCGGTCTCCTTCTCCGTCGTGGCGGAGCCGAGCAGGAGCTGTTCGGCGGCGAGACGCGCCATCAGCGCGCGGTGCCAATCGTTGGTGCCGTGATTGACCAGACAGGCGACCTGGATCTGGTGCATGGCATAGATCATGCCGGTGGCGGCGCAGCCGCGGGCCAGCGCATGACAGGCCGCCGCCACGTCGAACAGCGAGGCGCCGGCGCCGCCGAGGTCCGCCGGGACCATGACGCCCAGCAGCCCTTGCTCGCGCAGGGCGTCGAAGGCTTCGGTGGGGAAGCGGCCGTCGCGGTCGACGGCATCGGCATGGCGCGCGGCGATCTCCGCACCGATGGCGCGCGCACGGGCCGCGGCATTGACCGAAGCGGGGGCTGCCGCCCGCTCGGCCAGGGCGGCCGCGGCGGCGTTCACGCCTCGCCCCCGTCGACCAGACCGCGCACCGCGTCGCGGATCGCGGCGATGCTCTCGAAGGTGCGGCGGTTCAGCAGCTTTTCCGGAAACTCGACGTCGAACTGCTCCTCCAGCCCCAGCATCAGGCCGACGCAGCCGTGCGAGGTGAGGCCGGCGGAATAGAGGTCGTCGTCGATGGCGAGGGTGCCGGCATCGACCGCCAACCCGCCGCACTCCGCGAGGACGGAGCGGATGCCGGCAACCATACCATCGTCGCTCCCTCCGGTTGCGGATGGGGGAAGCCCGGTGGTCCCAACGGTCATGGAGCCCTCAAAGGACATATTGGCGAAAGGCTGGCTGGCATCCTGCGGCATTCTCGAAATCCCTTGGGTAACGTGCTGATCCCAAGCTAGCCACGCCACCCCGGTGCTTCCACTCGGCATCGGTATGGCCGTCCCGCTATCCAAGTGATCGGTTTTTCGCCGGTGGGGGTAAGCACACGGATAAGGTCGGTCGATGGCCCTGATGCCTTTCGTGCTGCCCGCTATGGCCATGATCCACGCGCATAGGCCTGGGCTTGGCAGTTCGGAAGCGGGCTGCTGACTTTCCCAGCGAAGAAATTTTCACACCGACGATGGGCAGATTTTCCACATATCGGAAGGTATAGGACTATCTTTTCGAGGTAGCGGAAAAGTGATTGACGGCCGCTCACCGCCTCGAAAATCATGCAAGGGCCGGTGTGGCCGATCGTCGCAAGCACGTCTTGAAGCTTGCAGTTCCATGATTGCGCACAATTCGGGCTTGCGGCCGGCAACGACCATATCTGCCCTTACCTGCCCGCCCTTACCTGCTTTGTGGGGAAACCGACGCCATGACCATTGCCGCCCCCGCCGTCCCACAGTCTGGCGCAGTCAGAACCGGGCGCCGTCTCGGCGTGCGGGCCAAGCTGATGCTGTCCTTCGCCGGCATGGCGGCGATGACGGTGGCGGCGAGCGCCGTCGGCCTGATGTCCTTCTCCGCGGTGGAACGGCCGATGACGCAGATCGCCGACACCAGCCTGCCGGAGATGGAGCTGGCGACCCGGCTGGCCGGCGAAAGCGGCGCCATCGCCTCGGCCGCCCCCATGCTGGACGGCGCCGCCAGCCAGGAGGAGCGGGAGCGCATCCGGGAGGAGGCGAAGGAACGCGCCCGCGGCTTCCTGTCGCTGGTCGACGAGCTGGCCGGACGCCGACCGCAGGACCCGCTGCTGACGGAGGTGCGCGAGACCGGCAACGCGCTGATCGCCACGCTGGACGGCATCAACGACGGCGTGGCGCGGCGGCTGTCCGTGCATGACCGGCGCGAGGCCGCGTCCACCCGGCTGGCCCAGAGCTATGACGGCTTCCTCAAGACACTGGCCCCGCTGGTCGATGGCGCCGGGGAGGCCTTGCAGCAGAAGGGCATGGCGCTGGACGGAGGCATCGACCGCGACATGGGGACGCTGTCGGACGCCGTGCGGTCGATGATCGCGCTCTATGACCTGCGCAGCGGCATCGCCGGCGCGCTCGACGCCATGAACCGCTCCGGCACGGCACAGGACGCCAAGACCATCGGCGAGCTGCAGCAATCCTATCTGGAGGCGTCGTCGCAGGTGACCGCCACGCTCGGCACGCTGGGCGACCGCCTGGCCCCCGACAGCGCCGGCAGGATCGATGCGCTGTTCCTGTTCGGCTATGGCAAGGACAATGTCTTCGACCTCCGCCGCGCCGCGCTGGACGGCACCGGGAACGCCACTGGGAACGCCACTGGGAACAGCGCCGGGGTGGTCGATCGCCGGCTGGCCGAGCGGCTGACCGCCGCCAGGACGCAGGCCGCCCAGCTGCTCGACGGGCTAAAGGCGCCGCTGCGCAAGGTGCAGAGCGACATCAAGCGCGCCAACTTCGACATCCGTTCCCAGGTGCAGGGGGCGGTGCAGGACCTGCTCGGCAGCGGGCTGGAGCGCTTCCGCACGAATTTGGAACTGTCGACCTACGGCACCGCCCTGACCGGCGCGCTGAACGAGGCGGCGCAGGCCCCGGACGCCGCCCGCCTGGACCTTCTGGAAAAGCGCTTCACCGCCGCGTCCTCGTCGCTCTATGAGCGCATCGGCACCCTGCGCGGCCAGTCCGGCGACAATGCCGCCGGCACCGAGGTGCTGACGGCGCTGGCAAAGGCGCTGATCGGCTTCGGCCGCGGTGAGGAAGGGGTGATCGCCCTGCGCCGCGCCGAACTGGCGGCGGCGGCCGACACCGAGCGGATGCTGGCCGAGAACCGGCAGCTGGCCCAGCGCTTCGCCGCCACCGTCGACCGCGAGATCGCCGCCATGCGGGACCAGGCGAAGGCGGCGGTAACCGGCACCGAAGGCACCATCGCCGCCGGCCGCCACATGCTGATCCTGTTCGCCGTCGGCAGCCTGATCGGCGCCGCGGCGCTGGCCTGGCTGGTGGTCGGCCGCCACATCGTCGCCCGGCTGAGCGCGCTGTCCGACGCCATGCGGGAGATCGCCGAGGGCCGGCTGGATGCACCGATCCCCGCCGCCGGGGCTGACGAGATCGGCGACATGACCCGCGCCCTGATGGTCTTCCGCGACACCGCCAACGAGGCGAACGCCGCCAATGCGCGGGCGGAGGCCGAACGCGGCCGGGCCGCCGGCGAACGCCGCCGCGCCATGGTCGAGATGGCGGAGAATTTCGAGAGCAGCGTGCGCGGCGTGCTCGGCCGCGTCGCCCAGGCGGCCGGCGAGATGCAGGACATGGCCGAACGGATGACCCGCAGCGCCGACCTGACCGCCGGCGAGGCGACGACCGCCGCCGGCAGTTCCCAGCAGGCGGAGGGCAACGTCAAGGCGGTCGCCGCCGCGACGGAGGAGCTGTCGGCCTCGATCCAGGAGATCGGCACCCAGGTCCATGCCTCCAGCCAGATCGCCCGCAAGGCGGCGGACGAGGCTGAGCGCACCGACCGCACGGTGGAAGGGCTGGCCCAGACCGCCGGCCGCATCGGCGAGGTGGTCGGGCTGATCCAGTCCATCGCCGGCCAGACCAACCTGTTGGCGCTGAACGCCACCATCGAGGCGGCACGGGCTGGAGAGGCCGGCAAGGGCTTCGCCGTCGTGGCGAGCGAGGTGAAGGGCCTCGCCACCCAGACGGCCAAGGCGACGGAGGACATCTCCGCCCAGATCGCCGCCATGCAGTCGGTGACGCAGGAGGCGGTGGACGCCATCCGCTCCATCGCCGGCACCATCCGCGAGGTGAACGAGATCGCCGCCACCATCGCCGCCGCGGTGGAGCAGCAGAGCGCCGCCACCCGCGAGATCGCCCGCAATGTCGGCGAGGCGGCGGACAGCACCCAGCATGTGCGTGGCAACATCGACTCGGTCGCCGATGCGGCGCGCGAGTCGGGGGAGTCGGCCAACCGCGTGCTGTCGGCCTCCTCCACCGTGCAGGAACAGCTGCGGACGCTGGCCGGTCAGGTCGACGGGCTGGTGGAGGAGATGCGGGCGGCCTGAGTCCGGTCCATCGCAGGGAGACGGGCCAAATGGAGAAGGATTACGGTCCGTCCGCCAGCTCCCGCAGGGCATCCACGTCGCAGCGGAAACGGTTGGGCCGCAACTCGTCCAGCAGGCCCTGGCGCTTCAGCTCGGCGACGACGCGGCTGGCGGTCTCGGTGGTAATGCCCAGCACGGCGCCGACATCCTCCCGCCCGAAAAAATCGCATTCGCCCTGGTCGTCCACCAGGGTCAGGAACAGCCGGGCGACCCGCGCCCTGGCGCTCCCGGTGCCGAGTTCGACCAGAAAGGCGTCGGCCCGCTCCACCGCCTGATGCCAGCGGCGCATCAGCTGCTGGTGCAGGTGCTGGGTTTCCTCCGACAGGCGCTGGATCACGGCGCGGGGGATGCGGCAGGTCAGGACGGGGTGGATGGCGATGGCGGTGTGGCGGTAGGGCTCGCCCAGCGCCGCCTCGAGCCCGGCGGTGTCGCCGGTGCGCAGGAGCCGGACGATGCGCTGGCCGCCGTTGGGCAGATACTGCACCAGCTTCACCAGCCCGCCGCGCACGGTGAAGAGCGCCGCCGGCTCGTCGCCGACATGGTAGAGCGCCGCCCCCGGCGCCACCGTCATCTCGTCGATGGGCAGGTGGATCAGGTTGAAATCGGATTCGGTCAGATCGGCGAACAGCGCCGATTCCCGGATGCCGCACCCCCGGCAGTTCGCCAGCCCCCGCCATGCCGCGTTGATGCTGGTCTTCTTCACGCTCATGTCCATGGTTGTGCGGGGCGGCGATGCTGTGGGTACGAACGGTGTCCGCCGCGCAGTGTGGCAGCTTTTTGGATGGGTTCCAAGTTTCCGGCCAAAGTTTCCAAGGAGGAAAGGGTCAGGCCGCGCTTTCCCTCGCCGGCAGGACGTCCCGCACCTCCTCGCGCAGGGTGACGGCGCCGTTGGTGCGTTCCAGCACCAGCTTGCGGCCGTGGTGGGCGTCCAGCCCGGCATGGTGGCCGATGGTCAGCAGCGTGGCGTTCGGCAGTTCGCGCTCCATCAACGTCAGCAGTTCCTCCTCCGCCGGGGGATCGAGGCTGTCGGTGGCGTCCTCCAGGAAGATCCAGTCGGGGCGGCGGATCAGCAGCCGGGCGAAGCCCAGGCGCTGGCGTTCGGGCACCGACAGCACCTCGTCCCAGCGGTCGAGGCTGTCCAGCCGGTCGACGAGATCGGGCAGCCCGACGCTGACCAGCGCCGCCGCCGCCTTGTCGTCGGCCACCGACGAGGCCGTGCCGGGATAGGCCAGCACCGCGCGCAGGCTGGCATGCGGCAGATAGGGGCGTTCCGGCATGAAGAAGACGCGGGTGTGGGCCGGCAGGGTGATCAGCCCGCGGCCCCAGGGCCAGACGCCGGCCACGGCGCGGAACAGGCGAATGGTCGCCGTGGCGTCGCCGCCGATCAGCACCCGGTCGCCCGGCCGCACCTCCAGATCGAAGGGATGGACCACGGCCGTGCCGTTCGGCTCGTCGATGGCGACGCCGGCGAAGGTCAGGGACTTGTGCTCGTCCGCGCGCACGACCTGGATATGGCCGTCGGGCACGTCGCAGACCTCGCGGTCGAGCCGCACCAGCGCGTCGTGCAGGTTCAGCACGCGCTCCACCGACGCGCGCCATTCGGCGGCGCGCGGCAAATTGTCGATGGGCCAGGACAGGGCGCCCACCGTCTGCTGGAAGGCCTGCGCCGTCTGCATCAGCACGCCCAGCGTGATGGCGCCGGTGATGTAGCGGGGGGCGGCGACCAGGATCGGGAAGGCGGCGGACAGCACGGAATAGCTGGCGCTGAACACCATCATGTGGCTGAGCGCCCTGGTCTGGCCGTTCCAGCCCCGCGTCACCCCGGCGAACAGGCCGGTGAGATGCCCGCGCTCCGCCGATTCCCCGTGCAGCAGCGCGATGGTCTGGCCGTTCTCGCGGATGCGGGCCAGAGCGAAACGGAAATCGGCCTCGTAGCCCTGGCGCCGGTTGACGGCGTTGACCAGCGGCTGGCCGATCAGCATGGCGATGCTGGTGCCCACCACGGCATAGATCAGCGCGACATAGAGCAGATGGCCCGGCACCGACAGCTCGGACCCGAAAACCGTGACGGTCAGGGTGCCGGACAGCATCCACAGGATGTTGGTGAAGCTGACCAGCAGCAGCGCGCAGTAGGTCAGCGAATGGCCGAGGTCGATGGCGACCTCCGCCGTGATGCGGATGTCCTCGGCGATGCGGCCGTCGGGATTGTCGTGCTCGCCCGGCATATAGGCGATCTGATGATGGCGGCCGCGGCGCAGCCAATCCTCCAGCAGCTTGCGGGTCAGCCAGTCGCGCCAGCCCATCTGCAGCCGGCGTTTCACCCGCAGATGCAGCACGACGATGACGATGTTGTAGACGATGATCAGCCCGACGAGGGCGATCATCGTCATCAGCCGATCCATGGAGCGCTGTTCGAGCGCGTCGAACAGCCGCTCGCTCCACAGATTGATCAGCACCGGGATCGACACCTGCCCGATGGTCAGCACGATCAGCGCCACGGTCAGCGCCCATACGGTCACCCGGGTCCGTCCGAACCAATAGCCGCCCGCCAGCCGCAGGAAGCGGCGGGTAAAGCCGGGGGCGTCGTCCGCAGGCTTGTCGCCACCCGCTTTACCGCCACCCGATTTAGCTTCAGTGTCGTCGGTCATGCCGCCCATCCCGGGCCTCCGCCCTCGAATCCTCACCGTCCGTATGACTAACGAATAGGACGTGTATTGCTAAAAGTACAGGGTCAGGGGCGAAAGAAGGGTTAAAGCCTCCCCGTTCTCACAACCTCGGCGAGGAAGCGATAGCTGTCCTTTGGCGTGCGTTCGAGCGTGTCGTAATCGACGCGCACGATGCCGAACCGCTTCGACAGGCCGAAGGCCCACTCGAAATTGTCCAGCAGGCTCCAGCACAGATAGCCCTTGACGTTGCAGCCGTCGGCCAGCGCCTTCGCCACCGATTCCAGATGCTCGCGGTAGAAAAGCACCCGCTCGGCGTCGTGGATCTGGCCGTCCGGCGTCACCACGTCGTCATAGGCGCAGCCGTTCTCCGCGATGAAGACGGCGGGGTTGCCGTAGTCGGTGCGGAATTCGGTCAGCAGGTCGTACAGCCCCTCCGGCTGAACCGGCCAGGCCATGCCGGTCCAGCGCCGGCACTGCGCCTCGCCCCAGCCGACATTGAAGGGCCGGCCCTCCTCATGCTTCATCGTCATGCGGGAGTAGTAGTTGATGCCCAGCAGGTCGATGGGATAGCGGATCGCCTCCTCGTCGCCGGGCAGCACGAACTCCGCCATCCTGTCGGCCAGCAGCGCCGGGATTTGCCCGCGCATCAGCCCGTCCAGCGTCACCCGGTTCCACACCGCGTCCCAGCGGGCGGCGGCGGCCACATCCTCCGGCCGGTCGCTGTCGGGAACGGCGGGCTGCAGGTTCAGGACCGTGCCCAGCGTCAGTCCGGAATGCTCCGCCGCGATGGCGCGCAATGCAGCGGCCTGCGCCAGATTCTGGTGGTGCAGGGCGCGCAGGATGCCCTGTTCGCCCAGCTTGTGGCCGGGGGCATGCTCGCCCACGCCATAGCCGAAGATGGCGACCACGTTCGGCTCGTTCAGCATCATCCAGGTCTTGACCCGGTCGGCCAGCCGGGCGGTGACGATGCGGGCATAGTCGGCGAAGGGGCCGACGATCTCCCGTCCCTGCCAGCCGCCGGCATCCTCCAGCGGCTGCGGCAGGTCCCAGTGATAGAGGCAGGCCATCGGCGTGATCCCGGCCTCCAGCAGCCCGTCGACCAGCCGGTCGTAGAAATCGAGGCCGCGCGTCTCCACCGCCCCGGTTCCAGTCGGCAGGATGCGCGGCCAGGCGATGGAGAAGCGGTAGCTGTCGAAGCCCGCCGCCTTCATCAGCGCGATGTCTTCCGGATAGCGGTGGTAATGGTCGCAGGCGATGGCGGCGCTGCTGCCGTCCATGATGCGCCCTTGCGCGGTGAAGGTGTCCCACACGCAAGGGCCGCGCCCGTCGGCCTCAACCGCGCCTTCGATCTGGTAGGAGGCGGTGGACGCGCCCCAGCGGAAATCGGGCGGGAAACTCAGCGGTCTGGCATCGGCGGCCTGGGACACGGGCTGGCTGAAGCTGTCCATTGCTATCCTCCCACGGGGACGTTCGTTTTTCCCAGCATGCCGCAGCCGGACCGTCTTCGCCATGGGACAAGCATGCGGCCGGCGCGGGCGCGACGCGGTGGCGCAGATTGGGACGATTGCACGCGGGGACTGTGCGGCCCCCTCCGAAAGGCGTAGCCTGTTCCGATAAGACGGCGGTCAGCCGCTCCGCTCACGGAGGAAAGCCCACATGGCAAACACCACGAAGCCCAACACAGCCAAAATCGTCTTCATCGGCGCCGGCAGCGCCGCCTTCGGGCTCAGCCTGTTCCAGGACCTGTTCTCCACCACCGAACTGGCCGGCAGCACCCTGACGCTGGTCGATACGAACCCCGAGGCGCTCGACCGCATGGCGGCGCTGGCCGAGGTGATGAACCGTCATGGCGATGCCGGAATCACCATCGAGAAGACCACCGACCGCAAGGCGGCGCTGCAGGGCGCCGGATTCGTGCTGTGCGCCATCGCCATCGACCGCAACCGGCTGTGGAGGCTGGATTTCGAGGTGCCGAAGAAGCACGGCATCCGCCACACGCTGGGCGAGAACGGCGGTCCCGGCGGGCTGTTCTTCACGCTGCGCACCCTGCCGCTGATCGTCGACATCGTCCGCGACGTCGAGGCGATCTGTCCCGACGCGCTGTTCATCAACCTGTCGAACCCGGAAAGCCGCATCGTCCTGGGGCTGTCGCGCTGCACCAGCGTGCGGACGCTGGGGCTTTGCCACGGCATCTTCCTGGCGCGCTGGTTCATCTGCCAGATCCTGGGCATGGCGGAGAAGGAGGTCGATGTCTGGGGCGCCGGGCTGAACCATTTCCAATGGCTGACCGCGATCCGCGAGAAGGCGACGGGGCGCGACCTCTACCCGCTGTTGCGGGAGAAGGAGGCGACGCACGATCCGTCCTTCACCCCGCTGGCGCGCCGCCTGTTCCACGCCTTCGGCCTGTGGGTGACGCCCAGCGACGACCACACCGGCGAGTACCTGCCCTATGGCTGGGAGGCCGGGGAGCATGGCTTCGACTTCAAGCATGACGAAGAGGGCCGCGTCATCCTGCGCGACCTGATGGACGGCGTCATCGACGGCAGCAAGCCGATCCCCGACGACTGGACCAAGCCGTCCTGGGGCGAGCGGGCGGTGGCGGTGATCGCCGGGCAACTGCACAACCAGAAGCGCTTCATCGAATCGGGCATCGTCATCAACCGCGGCGTCATCCCCGGCCTGCCGGACGAGCTGGCGGTGGAGGTGCCGCTGGTGGCGGACGCCGCCGGCATCCACCCGATCTCGCTGGGCCGCCTGCCCGACGGCATCGTCAAGCTGCTGTCGGTTCAGGCCAACGTGCAGCAATTGTCGGTGGAGGCGGCGCTGCGCGGGTCGAAGGAACTGGCGCTGCAGGCCCTGCTGATCGACCCCGTCATCAACTCCAGCACCGCCGCCGTCGCCATCCTGGACGAGCTGTGGGAGGCGAACCGGCCCTATATCCGGGCGTGTTTGTAAGGGGGACTACGCCCGCCCCCGCCGGATCAGCCGGGCCGAGGCGAAGCCCAGCCCGGCGGTCAGCGCGCCGACGCCGAGGAACAGCGGCGCGAAGCCGGTGTGGGTGGAGATATAGCCGTACAGCACCGGGCCGATTCCCTGGCCGATGAAGAAGCTCGACGCGAACAGGGCCAGCGCCGACCCGCGGGCGGTCGGCGCCAGCTCCGTCGCCTGGGTCTGCATGGTGTTGTGCAGCATGTAGAAGCCGAAGCCGGCGACCAGGAAGCACAGGCTCACCACCGGCCAGGGCACCGGGAAGGCGATGACCAGATAGGCCAGCCCGGCGGCCAGACCACCGGCCTTCATCATGCCCCATTGGCCAAGCGAGGCGATCAGCCGCCGCACCACGGCGCTGTAGGCCACGCCGCCGATGGCGAAGGCGGCGATGGTCAGCCCGGCCTGGAAGGCGCCGGCCGCGCCGTGTTCGATCAGCACCGGCGCCACGAAGGGAAAGACGCCGAAGATCAGCAGCCCTTCGGCCGCCACCGTGGCGAAGACGATCAAGGAGGCCGGGTTGGTCAGCACCGTGGCATAGCGCCGCTGCGCCTCCGCCACCGACAGGGGGGAGCGGGTCTCCACCTCCCGCGCCAAGCCGATCAGGGCGGCGACGCAGATCAGCGCCGTCAGCCCGGCGGACAGGCCGAACACCACGCGCCAGCCGAAGGCCTCGGCCAGGGCGCCCGACACGGCGGAGCCCGACATCTGCCCGAGGATCACCGCCAGCAGGAAGCGGCTGATGGCGATCTGGCGCTCCTCATAGGGCACGCGGTCGCCGATCAGGGCCATGGAGGCCGGGATGATGCCGCCGGCGAATGCGCCGGCCAGGATGCGCCCGGCCATCACCGTGCCGTAGCTCGGCGCGATGGTGGACAACACAAGGCCGACGGTCAGGACCGACAGAGCCAGCCGGACCAGCCGCGACTTGCCGATGGCGTCGCCCACCGGCCCCAGCACGATCTGCATCAGCGCATAGGGCAGCGTGTAGGCCGAGGCCAGCAGCGCCGCCTGCCGCACCGTCACGCCGAGGTCGTCGGCGATCAGCGTCAGCATCGGATCGGTGGTGCGCAGGGAAAAGGCGCTGGCGAACCCGGCGAGGCCGAGCAGGAAGATGAGGCGCATGGAGGATCCGAACGGCGGCGGTAGCGGTTCAGGACCTTAGCCGGATCGCGGGCATGCGTACCGCAGTGCGACGGTGATGGCAGGCATGCGTACGCCGCGGGATCGTTCGTGTACGGCATTACCTGGCACGTAATCGATTCAGGTCCCGCCATCGGGCAATTCTGGGGTCGCCGGGACAATCCGGCGGCCAGGACAACGGACCGAGAAAGGGACCTGACGATGACCGATGCGACCCACACCCCCGCCGCAATCGCCGACCTCTACATCGCCGCCTGGAACGAGACGGACCCGCAGCGGCGCCGCGCCCTGATCGCCAAGGGCTGGAGCGAGGATGCCCGTTATCTCGACCCGCTCGCCGGCGTCAGCGGCCATGACGGGCTGGATGCCCTGATCGACACCGTGCAGCGGCAGTTCCCCGGCCTGCGCTTCAGCCTAATGGGTGCGGTGGACGGGCACAATGACCGGCTGCGCTTCTCCTGGGCGCTGGGACCGGAGGGCGGCGAGCCGCTCGCCCGCGGCACCGACTTCGCCCTGCTGGCGGCGGATGGCCGGCTGCGCAGCGTCACCGGCTTCCTCGACCAGATGCCGGCAGCCTGAACCGGAAACTTTCGCAGGGAGATCGATCATGGGCTTCATCCACACCGATGACGGCGTCCGGCTGTTCTATCGCGATTGGGGCAACAAGGAGGGCGGCCGGCCGATCCTGTTCGTGTCGAGCTGGTCGCTGACCTCCGACGCCTGGGCCTACCAGATGGCGCCGCTGTCCGAACAGGGATGCCGCTGCATCGCCTTCGACCGCCGCGGCCATGGCAAGTCGGACGAATCGCCGTCGGGTTACGGCTTCGATCGGCTGGCGGACGACATCGCCGCGCTGATGGACGGGCTGGATTTGCGGGACGTGACGCTGGTCGGCCATTCGATGGCGACGGGGGAGATCGTGCGCTACCTGACCCGGCATGGCGCCGGGCGGGTCGCGGGCGTGGTGATGGTCGGGACCATCACGCCGCTGATGGCGCGGACCGACGACAACCCCGACGGCGTCGATCCGGCGCTGTTCGAGGCGTTCCGGACGGAGCAGCTGCTGCGCGACTTCCCGAAATGGCTGGGCGACAACATCGACCCCTTCGTGAACGAGGAGACCTCGGCGGAGATGAAGGGCTGGATCGTGGGCATGACGCTGCAATCCTCGCTGATGGCCCTGTTGGAGTGCAACCGCGCCATCACCTCGGCCGATTTCCGGACGGAGCTGCCGGGCATCGCCGTGCCAACGCTGGTCGTCCACGGCGACCGCGACGTCACCACGCCGCTGGCGCTCGCCGAGCGCACGGTGGCGCTGATGCCGAACGCCACGCTGTCCTTCTATGAAGGAGCACCGCACGGCCTGTTCATCACCCACCGCGACCGGTTCAACGCGGAATTGCTGGCCTTCGCCCGCGGATGACGGCAACGATGGCGGCAACAATGGCGGAAGAACCCGGTTCGGAGCACTCACCATGCCCCATGGCACCTCTCAGACCTCCGCCCGCAACGGCAGGGTGCCGGCAGGGCCGCCGGTCGGCGCCCTGCTGCGGTCCTGGCGGCAGCGGCGCGGCCTCAGCCAGCTCGATCTCGCCTGCGAGGCCGACATCTCCACCCGCCATGTCAGCTTTCTGGAAACCGGCCGGTCGCAGCCCAGCCGCGGCATGCTGATCCACTTGGCGGAACGGCTGGACGTGCCGCTGCGGGAGCGCAACGCCCTGCTGGTCGCCGCCGGCTTTGCCCCGGTCTACAGCGAACACAGCCTGGACAACCCGGCGATGGAGGCGGCGCGCAAGGCGGTCGATCTGGTGCTGACCGGGCACGAGCCATTCCCGGCGCTGGCGGTGGACCGGCATTGGCATCTGCTGGCGGCGAACCGGGCGGTGGCGCCGCTGCTGGAGGGGGTGTCGGCGGAGTTGCTGGCGGGGCCGGTCAATGTCCTGCGCCTCAGCCTGCATCCCGACGGGCTGGCCGGCCGCATCGGCAACTGGGCGCAGTGGCGGGAGCATGTGCTGTCCCGCCTGACCCGCCAGATCGAGGCGAGCGCGGACCCGGTGCTGGTGGCCTTGCGCAGCGAGTTGCAGGGGTATCCGGCCCCGGCCTCGTTTTTGGACAATGGCGGTGTGGACGGGCACCATCCCGACGTCGTGGTGCCGCTGCGGCTGCACACGTCCTTCGGCCTGCTGAGCCTGTTCAGCACGACCACCGTCTTCGGGACGGCGGTGGATGTCACGCTGTCGGAACTGGCGATCGAAGCGTTCTTTCCGGCCGATGCCGAAACGGCGGAGCGGCTGCGCCGTGCGCTTGCGGCTCCGGAATAATCCCCCTCTCCCCGCTTCCGGCGGATCTTTGATCCGCCTGTCGCGACAGCGCAAACGAAGTTTGCGCGATAGCGGGGGAGAGGGGGATTTCTCTCAGCTCATCGCCACGAGGCTGGCGTTGCCGCCGGCGGCGGTGGTGTTGGTGCTGACGGAACGCTCGTTCATCAGCCAGGCGATCTCCACCCCCTCGCCACCCATGGGCACGCCCTGGATCAGGACGATGGGGCCGGGCAGTTCGGCGATGCGGCGGTTGGCGGCCAGCAGGCGGGCGGCGTCACCCTCCACCAACGCGCCGGCCAATGCACCGAAGGACAGCCAGTTCGCGGTCACCCGGATTCGGGCGGCAAGCTCTGCCGGCAGGGTCTTCAGGCCGGCGGTCACCGAAGCGTCGCCGTCCACCACCACCTCGTTGCCGGTGGCGAGCGCCGCGCCCAGCAGCCGGTACAGACCCTCCTCCGTCTGCGGCAGCAGCAGGATGCGGCCGCGCGGGATCAGGCTGTAGATGTTCTCCTCACCCACCGGGCCGGCCAGTTCGACGCTGCCGCCGACGGGGGAGCGCTTCGCCAGCGTCCGTATGTCGGTGGCGATCGCCGCCTTGCCCTGGTCGGAGAGCCAGTCGGCAAGCGTATGGGCCGGCGCACGTACGGCGTCGCTGCCGCGCATGCGCAAGTCGAGGGAGGGACGTACGGACAGCAGGCGCGACAGGTACAGCGGGCCGCCGGCCTTCGGGCCGGTGCCGGACAGGCCGTGGCCGCCGAAGGGCTGTACGCCGACCACCGCGCCGATGGTGTTGCGGTTGACGTACAGGTTGCCGGCCTCGATCCGGCTGGTCACCCGGTCGATGGTGGCGTCGATGCGGGTGTGCAGGCCGAAGGTCAGGCCATAGCCGGTGCCGTTGATGGCGTCGACCAGCCGGTCCAGATCGTCGCGGCGGAAGCGCAGGACGTGCAGGACCGGCCCGAACACCTCGCGCTCCAGGTCGGCGATGCCGTCGATCTCGATGATGGTGGGCGCGACGAAGGTGCCGTTGGCGGTCTCCGCCGGCAGCGGCAGCGACTCCACCCGGCGGCCCTTGGCCCGCATCGCCTCGATGTGGCGGATTATGCCGTCGCGCGCTTCCGCCGTGATGACCGGGCCGACATCGACCGCCAGCCGGTCGGGGCTGCCGAGGCGCAGCTCCCGCATCGCGCCCTTCAGCATGGTCAGCGTGCGGTCGGCGACATCCTCTTGCAGGCAGAGGATGCGCAGGGCCGAGCAGCGCTGGCCGGCGCTGTCGAAGGCCGACGCGATCACGTCGCCGACCACCTGTTCCGCCAGGGCGGAGCTGTCGACGATCATGGCGTTCTGGCCGCCGGTCTCGGCGATCAGCGGGATCGGCGCGCCGTCCGGCGATAGACGCCCGGCCAACTGGCGCTGGATCAGGCGGGCGACGTCGGTGGAGCCGGTGAACATCACCGCGCGGGTGCCGGTATGGCCCACCAGGGCGGCACCGACCTCGCCCGCGCCGGGCAGAAGCTGGACCGCACCGGCGGGAACGCCGGCGGCGTGCAGGATGCGCACGGCCTCCGCCGCGACCAGCGGGGTTTCCTCCGCCGGCTTGGCCAGCACCGGGTTGCCGGCGGCCAGCGCCGCCGCGACCTGACCGGAGAAGATGGCGAGAGGGAAGTTCCACGGGCTGATGCAGACCACCGGACCCAGCGGGCGGTGGGTGTCGTTGTTGAAGCCGTCGCGGACCCGGGCGCCATAATAACGCAGGAAGTCGATGGCCTCGCGAACCTCGGCGATGGCGTTGGCGGTGGACTTGCCGGCCTCGCGGATGATGAGGCCCAGCAGGGTCGGCATCCGCGCCTGCATTGCGTCGGCGGCGCGGAACAGGCAGGCGGCGCGCTGGGCCGGCGGGGTGGCGGCCCAGACCGGGGCGGCGGCCTCGGCGAACTGGAAGGCGTCGGCGATGTCGGCCGGGCCGGCCTCGACGCAAGTCCCGACGACGTCGCGGTGGTCGGCCGGGTTCAGCACCGGCTGGGCGCTGCCACGGCGTTCGCCGTCGGCCAGCAGCGGGGCGGCTGTCCAAGCGACGGTGGCGCTGTCGCGCATCGCGGCGGAGAGGTCGGCCAGCGTGGTCTCGTTCGACAGGTCGAGGCCGGCGGAGTTCGCCCGCTCCACGCCGTAGAGGTCCTTGGGCAGGGCGATCAGCGGGTTTTTTTCGCCCACCGGCAGGGCGGCGCGGGCCAGCGCCACCGG
Organism: Azospirillum oryzae; assembly: GCF_008364795.1. Taxonomy (GTDB): domain Bacteria; phylum Pseudomonadota; class Alphaproteobacteria; order Azospirillales; family Azospirillaceae; genus Azospirillum; species Azospirillum oryzae. Next base: position 197,279 of record NZ_VTTM01000009.1, read on the forward strand.
ATCGGCGACCAGTTCGTCGATCGACACGCTCTTGTCGGCGATGCGGTTGACGAAGGAGCTGTTGGCGCCGTTCTCCAGCAGGCGGCGGACCAGATAGGCCAGCAGCGTCTCATGCGTGCCGACCGGGGCATAGACCCGGCAGGGCCGCTTCAGCGGGCCGACCACTTCCTTGTAGAGCGGCTCGCCCATGCCGTGCAGGCACTGGAACTCGTACTGGCCGACCTTGAACTCACCGTTCAGGTGCGCGGCCATCCGGTAGATGGTCGCCAGCGTCTGGGCGTTGTGGGTGGCGAACTGCGGGAACACCGCGTCGGGCGCCGACAGCAGCCGGCGGGCGCAGGCGGCATAGGACACGTCGGTGTGCAGCTTGCGGGTATAGACCGGGAAATCCTCCAGTCCGTCGACCTGGGCGCGCTTGATCTCGCTGTCCCAATAGGCGCCCTTCACCAGACGGACCATCAGCCGGTGGCCGCTGCGCCGCGCGAGATCGACGATGAAGTCGATGACGTAGGGGCAACGCTTGCCATAGGCCTGGACGACGAAGCCGATGCCGTTCCAGCCCTTCAGATCCGGGTCGAAGCACAGCGATTCCAGCAGGTCGAGCGACAGCTCCAGCCGGTCGGCCTCCTCGGCGTCGATGTTCAGGCCGATGTCGTAGCTGCGGGCCAGCCGGGCCAGTTCGGTGACGCGCGGCAGCAGTTCCGCCATGACGCGGTGGCTTTGAGCGCGGGAATAGCGCGGGTGCAGGGCCGACAGCTTGATCGAGATGCCGGGGCCATCATAGATGCCGCGCCCGGCCGAGGCCTTGCCGATGGCATGGATCGCGATCTCGTAGTCGGCGTAATAGCGGTCGGCGTCGGCGGCGGTCGTCGCCGCTTCACCCAGCATGTCGTAGGAATAGCGGAAGCCTTCGGCCTCCATCTTGCGGCTGTTGGACAGAGCCTCGTCGATGGTCTGGCCGGTGACGAACTGCTCGCCCATCATCCGCATGGCCATATCGACGCCGCGGCGGATCAGCGGCTCGCCGCCGCGCAGGATCAGCTTGGTCAGGGCGGATGACAGCGCCTGCTCGCCGCCGAAGCCGTCGCCCAGCACACCCGTGACCTTGCCGGTGACCAGCAGCCCCCAGGTCGCGGCGTTGACGAACAGCGACGGGCTGTTGCCGAGATGGGCGCGCCAGTCGCCGCCGGCGATCTTGTCGCGGATCAGCGCGTCGCGGGTGGCGCGGTCGGGGATGCGCAACAGCGCCTCCGCCAGGCACATCAGCGCCACACCCTCCTGGCTGGACAGGCTGTATTCGTGGATCAGCCCCTCCACTCCGCGCCCCTGCGGCTTGGCGCGCAGCGCCGCGATGAGCGAACGCGCGGTCTCGGCCGCCGCCGCCATCACCTCGTCCGGCAGCACCGCCTGCTCGACCAGCCACGCCACGCACTCCGGCTCCGGCCGGCGATAGGCGGCGGTGATTGCCCGACGCAGCGGGCCAGCCGGACGAACGACGGGGGCGAAGGCGGCAAAGGGGCCGGTGCCGGTGGAGAAGGACGGTTCGGTGGCGGGGGCAACGCTCGGTTCGGTCATCTGGTTCATCGCGTGGCTGGCTCTGGTCGGGGGGCGTGGAGCGGCACCTGTCCGGCGGGTCGCGGAGGCCGATCCGATGCCTGTCAGGCTAACCGATTTTCCGGGATCCTTTCCAACTGGTATTTATGCCATCTTACCGACTAAAATTCTGAATTATGGCGGCTTGTCAGAATGAATTACGAGCGTCGAGGTGAAATCTCAGAACATCCGGCCGGTTTTCGGGGCCGCGTGACGGGCGCATTCGTTTTTGCCGAACAAAAGTTGGCAATGCAGCCCTGTTGCCGACGATACAGAGAGATCGTCGGGTTTGTTTTCGCAGATTCGATGGCATGGCGGGCAGAGTGCCCGAACGGCCGGGACTCAGCCCTTCAGCGGCTTGGGACGGCTGGCTTCCGGCGGCTTGCGCACGGGGATCGGCGGTGCGGCCTTCTCGATGCCGCTCTCCCCCAGATAGGTCTGCGCCGCGGCGACGACCGAGCGCCAGGGCCGTTGCAGCGGGAATTCCGGCCAGCCGTTGGCGAACAGGCCGGAGATCATCCAGCCCGCCATCAACGTGACCGCTAATTGTTCGGAAAAGCCGCCCGTCTTCAGGATCGGCAGGGCGAAATTGCGCCGCCGCTTGATCGGCCACAGCAGCGGCAGGCCGGCCGGGGTCAGCAGGTCGCCGGCCAGATGGGTGAGATAGCCGACGATGAAGGGGATCAGCAGGCGCTGGTAGGCGGCATGTTCGTGCAGGACCCACAGGCAGCCGGCGATGGCGAGCGCCGAATGGGTGACGCCGCGATGGCCGAAGATGTTGGAGATCGCGGTGGACAGCGGCTTGACCATCTGCCCCAACGTCGATTTCGGATGGTCGATGTCCGGCGCCAGCGCCCCCAGAATCGCCGCCCCGAAGGCGACCGCGTCGAAGGTCATCCCGTACCGGCTCGACAGGTAGAACCATGTGGCGCCACCGACGATTATGTGAGAGGACGCCATCACCGTCGGGTCACCGGGGCCTGAAACTGGTCTCTGTCGGGACGGCTTCTGTGCCGAACCCGAAAATTGGGGGAGTTTGACCTTAGAATACTTTCAGGTTCCAGAACAATAATACAGGTGGAACCGAGGGATTCCCTAAACGCATACCGTTCATGCGTTCGGCAACGGCGGGTTGCCGCGGCCATGTTCCTCCCCATCCGGCGTCCGCCGGAACTCCGGCCCGGCCCGGCCGGCATGTTGGCCGGGAGGACGAGATGGACAAGCGATAGGACCAGAACCAGGATCGGGACCGGCACGCCGCTCCGCCGACCCCGAAGGAGGACGCCTGCAAGCGGCCGCGCAACCGCGAAGCGGGAAAGCCGGGCTGACCGGCTCTTTCCACCGTCCTTTGTCCGAACGCGCCCGAACCGGCCGCGGCGGGATAGCCTGCTACCGCTGCGGGTGCCCGACGTTTAATGGCATTACTCCCATCCGGCACGGGTGGGGCACATTCCCCATCCACAGTGCTCTGGCATAGTTTCGCGAACATGCCGGCGGTCGAGGCCGGGAACAATACCGGGGAGTGGGCGCCGATGGACTCGAAGGAATTCGCAAGCGCGGCGGACGGAGCATTAAAGGGACGGTTGGACAATGTTGGCGGCGGCCGAACTGCCGACATCATCGGCAACCACCGCTTCGCCGCCTGGATGCTGTCGGTCGCGTTTCTGTTCGTTCTCAGCGCCGACACCCTGCTTGGCATCGTTCTCAAATCCTATCTGGATGCCGGACTCGACACTACGGTCTGGGACGTCCTGCTCCTGATCCTGGGCAAATCGCCGGAACACCTGCCGCTCGATTCCTGGGAACCGATGATGACGGCCTTCACCTGGCTGCATGACAATGGACAGGGCAACGTCTACGACGCCATCTTCTTCACCAGGCATGTGAAATTCCAATATCCGCTGACCTCGCTGCTGGTGCTGGAGGCGATGTCGGCGGTCGGCCTGCTCCATCTGCGGATCTATGCCATGATCAACCTGCTGATGGTCGTCGCCACCGCCGGCGGCATGGCGCTGCTGATGCGCGACCTGGCGGAACGCATGGGCTTCGACCAGACCGTGCGCAACGGGGTCAGCCGGCTGACGCTCGCGGCGCTCGGCGCGGTGGCGACGCTGTGCTTCTTCCCGATCGTCAAGGCCTTCGCCGTCGGCCAGATGCAGGTGTGGCTGAACGCCGCCTTCGTCTTCGCCACCCTGTTCTACGTGCGCGACCAGCGGGTGCTCGCCGGCGCGATGCTCGGCGCATCGACGTTGATCAAGCCGCAGATGTCGCTCTTCCTGATCTGGGCGCTGCTGCGCCGGGAATGGGGGTTCGCCATCGGCTGGGCGGCGGTGGTGGTTCCCGGCTTCGGCGCCGCCAGCGCCCTCTACGGCTTCGGCCCGTCGCTGCATTACCTCGACGTGCTGTCGTTCCTGGGCCAGCATGGCGAAAGCTATTATGCCAACCAGACCTTGAACGGGCTTCTGCATCGCCTGCTCTAGAACGGTCCTAACCTGCTATTGAACACCAACGGCGAGACCGAATGGCGGGGCAGCGCGTTCCCGGCCTACAATGCGCTCGTCCATGGCGCGACGCTGGTCTCCGGCATCCTGTTCGTCCTGTTCGGCCTGCTGTGGCGGATCAGGGACGGGGACGGGGTCGGCAACGGGGGCAGCAACGGGAACGGGCGGCGGCAGCCCATCGCCTCCTTCCTGGTGGCCGGCACCTGCTTCACCATCGGCACGCCGATCGCCTGGATCCCGCATTACGGCGTGCTGTTGCCGGTCTGCGCCTATCTGCTGTTCGTCCTGATCGACCTCGCTGCCCGGGACCGGCGCCGGGGGCTCGGCAAACTGCTGCTGCTGGGCATCGGATTCGCGATCATGAGCAACGACTTCTTCCATCCCCTGAACGAGCTTGCCAATACCCCGCTCAACGTCCTGCAATCCTACCTGTTCTTCACCGCCCTGCTGCTGCTCCACCTGCTGGTGACGACCGCGGACAGGCCGCGGGCGGCACGGCAAGCCTCCGCCCCGCCTCTGCCTGCCGCCTGACCCCCCGCCGGAACGCCGGGGCTCGCGCGCCTGTTGGTGAGCCAGATCACCCAACCGGCAGGAAGGAGCCCCGCCATGGCACGGTATTCGGGAGCAGGCTATTCGCACGGAGACGATACGGGCTGGCTGTCGGCGCGCGGGCTGGCGATGATGGCCGGCGGAGCGGCACTGGCGCTGGTGGCGAGCCGGCTGCTGCCGCCGGTGGTGGCCCAGCTGGCCGGCACCGCCCGCCACGCAGCCGGCCGCGACGGCATCGACGCGCTGATCGACGATCACCGCCACATCCAGTCGCTGCTGGTGGAAATGGTGCAGACCCCGATGGACGCGCCGGGCCGCCGCACCCAGCTGCTGCTGCGCCTGAAGCGCCGGCTTGCCGCCCATGCCATGGCGGAGGAGGACGTCGTCTATCCGCTGCTGCACGATCAGGCACGCAAGGAGGAGGACGCCAAGCATCTCTACGGCGAGCATGCCGAGATGAAGATGCACCTGTTCGACCTGGAACAGACGCCGAAGGACGATCCGCGCTGGCTCGCCGTCGCGCTGGACCTGAAGCGCATCATCGACGGCCATATCCGGCAGGAGGAGGAGATCGATTTCCCCGCCCTGCGCAACAGCCTGGACGACGGCCAGACCGCCATCATGTCCGGCGGCGTCGCCCGCGAGAAGGCACTGATCCTCTGACCATCGCCTTTCGGTAAAGGGCCGGCACCGGAACGCTCCGGCCGCCGGTCCTGTTGCTGAACGCGACCCAAACGAAGGCGAGAGTCGGGAGATTTTGATGAGAGCACTGGTATGGCATGGCGCCAACGACATCCGCTGCGACACGGTCCCCGATCCGGAGATCGAGCATCCGCGCGATGCCATCGTCAAGGTGACGACCTGCGCCATCTGCGGGTCCGACCTTCACCTGCACGACAATTTCATGCCGGGCATGGAGAAGGGCGACATCGTCGGCCATGAGTTCATGGGCGAGGTGGTGGAGGTGGGTTCCGACGCCAAGAGCGCGCTGAAGGTCGGCGAGCGGGTGGTGGTTCCCTTCACCATCTGGTGCGGCGAATGCGACCAGTGCAAACGCGGCAACTATTCGGTCTGCGAACGCTCCAACCGCAACAAGGCCCTGGCCGACAAGGTCTTCGGCCACACCACCGCCGGGCTGTTCGGCTACACCCACCTGACCGGCGGCTATGCCGGCGGGCAGGCCGAATATGTGCGGGTACCCATGGCCGACCGCACCCACATCAAGATACCCGGCGGGCTGACCGACGAACAGGTTCTGTTCCTGGGCGACATCTTCCCCACCGGCTGGCAGGCCGCTGCCCAGTGCGACATCCAGCCGACCGACACCGTGGCGATCTGGGGCTGCGGCCCGGTCGGGCAGATGACGATCCGCAGCGCGATCCTGCTCGGCGCCAAACAGGTGATCGCCATCGACCGCGTGCCGGAACGGCTGGCGATGGCCAAGGCCGGCGGCGCCATCACCATCAATTTCGAGGAGGAGAGCGTCGTCGAGCGGCTGAACGAGCTGACCGGCGGCAAGGGTCCGGAGAAATGCATCGATGCCGTCGGCATGGAGGCGCACGCCACCGCCACCATCGACAGCATGATGGACCGCGCCAAGCAGGCGCTGATGCTGGAATCCGACCGCGCCCATGTGCTGCGCGAGATGATCTATGTCTGCCGCCCGGCCGGCACGCTGTCGATCCCCGGCGTCTATGGCGGGCTGATCGACAAGCTGCCCTTCGGCATGGCGATGAACAAGGGACTGACCTGGCGCATGGGCCAGACCCACGTCAACCGCTGGACCGACGATCTGCTGAACCGGATCCAGGAAGGTCAGATCGACCCGTCCTTCGTCATCACCCACACCGTTCCGCTCGATCAGGGCCCCGAGATGTACAAGACCTTCCGCGACAAGCGGGACGGCTGCATCAAGGTGGTCCTCAAGCCCTGAGGTGAAGACATGGCCTATTACGACCGCTCCTCGGCCGGAGACACTCTCGCCCGCGGGTTGGGCTGGTTCAGCATCGGCATCGGCGTCGCCGAACTGATGGCCGGCCGCAGCATCGCCCGCTGGATGGGGATGGAGGACAAGACCAACCTGATCCGCGCCTATGGCGTGCGGGAGATCACCGCCGGCGTCGGCCTGCTGGCGCTCGGCGATCCCAAGCCGTGGATCTGGGGCCGCATCGCCGGCGACGCCGTCGACATGGCGACGCTGGCGGAGGGAATGGCCCTTGGATCGAAAGACAATCCACGCGCCCGGAATGCCGGCATCGCCTTCGGCGCCGTGCTGGCGACGACGGCGGTGGACATCGTCTGCGCCCAGAAGCTGCACCGGGAGGAGGCCCATTACCGCAGCCTGCCGGTGCCGGACTACAGCGGTCGCAGCGGCTTCCCCCGCCCCGTCTCCGCCATGCGCGGTGCGGCCAGCGACGCCCCCATCGCCGAGGACATGCGGACGCCGAAGATCCTGCAGTTCCAGCCGGCGACCGGCCAAGCCGGCGCCTCCTGACCCCGACGTATCCGGCCGACCTGTTCATGGCCCTGTGGCGCCATGCGCTCTAGTCGGGGCGCTCTAGTCGGGGCGCTCGAGTCGCGCCGGCCTCAATCCACCGTGAAGGTGTTGCGCAGCGACCCGTCGGCATTGACCATCTGGTAGCGGCCGTCGGGAAGCTTGTAGATCTCCATGCATTGCTGGCGCGGATCGATGTCCAGCGTCAGGCAATAGCGGTCGTCGGACACCGTCCAATGGCCGTATTCATTGCCCTTGGAGCCGGAAATGACGATCGACCCGTCCTTGGAAAAGCGGTTCAGGTAGGATTTGCCGCGCGCGTTGACGATGCTCAGCGTGTGGCCGCCGAGCAGCGTCGACACCTCCGGCCCGGTCAGGCGCTGGGCGCCCGGCTTGCGGTAGTCCGGCTCGAACCCGGCGCAGGCCGACAGTCCCGCCAGGGCGGCCAGCGTCACCACGAGCAGGCGCCCGCGACCAGGGGAGGCGGGACGGGAATGGGATGGCAATCGCATGGGGTCTGGCCGCCTTTTTCCGGTTCGTTGCACCGATCAAGATTGGCGGCGAAGGCGTGTCCGGCAAGTCAGGGGCCGGCAAGTCATGAGGGTTGCCCGCCCGCCGCAAGAGTGGCGGCGGGCGGGCGGCAACCCCGTCAGGACGACAGCGTCTTGTTGACCCGCAGCGCCACCAGCGTGCAGATCGCGCCCGACAGCAGGTAGAGGCCGGAAGCGATCAGCCCGAAATGGCTGGACAGGTACAGCGCGACGAAGGGCGCGAAGCCGGCCCCGAACAGCCAGGCCAGATCGGAGGTCATCGCCGACCCGGTATAGCGGTACTGCTGGCTGAAGCCCGATGCCACCGACCCCGACGACTGGCCGAAGGACAGGCCGAGGATGACGAAGCCCAGCACCATGAACACCAGTTCGCCCACCTTGCCGGCGTCGAGCAGCATCGGCGCGAAGCCGCTGAACACCGCGATCGCCGCCGCGCAGGTGCCGAGCAGCGTCCGCCGCCCCACCCGGTCGGCGATATAGCCCGAGGCGATGATCGCGAGCGTACCGAACACGGCGGCGATCACCTCGATCATCAGGAAGACACCGGTCTCCTGATTCGCGTTGAGGAAGATCCAGGACAGCGGGAAGACGGTGACCATGTGGAACAGGGCGAAGCTGGCCAGCGGGGCGAAGGCGCCGATCACCACGCGCTTGCCTTCCATCTGCAACGTCTCCACCACCGGGGCCGGCTGCAGTTCCCGGTTCAGGAACAGGCGTTCGAACTCCGGCGTCTGCACCAGCCGCAGGCGGGAGAACAGGGCCACCACGTTGATGGCGAAGGCCACGAAGAAGGGATAGCGCCAGCCCCAGGCGAAGAAATCCTCAGCCGACAGGCTGTTGACCATGTAAGCGAACAGGCCGCTCGCCACGATCAGGCCGATGGGCGCGCCCAGCTGCGGGATCATGGCGTACCAGCCGCGCCGGTTCTCCGGCGCGTTCATTGCCAGCAGCGAGGCCAGACCGTCCCAGGTGCCGCCCAGCGCGATACCCTGCCCGATGCGCGACAGTGCCAGCAGCCATGCGGCGGCGACACCGATCGCCTCGTAGTCCGGCAGGAAGGCCAACGCCACGGTGGAAATGCCCAGCAGGAACAGGGCGATGGTCAGCTTGGCGCTGCGCCCGTAACTCTCGTCGATGGCCATGAAGATGAAGGTGCCGATCGGTCGCGCGACGAAGGCCAGCGCGAAGATGGCGAAAGACCAAAGGGTCCCGGTCAGCGGATCGACATAGGGGAACACCAGCTTCGGAAAGACGATCACGGAAGCGATGGCGTAAACGAAAAAGTCGAAAAACTCGGATGTTCTGCCGATGATCACGCCGATGGCAATTTCTCCGGGGTTGACCCCGTGATGCCGCGCGTTCACCAGCCTCGCATCCCGTTCAACGGCCGCAATCGATGAAGTCATCATGTCGGCTCCGGCTGCGTTATTTCGCTTGCGATGATCCGCAGATCATACAATATGGGGCCCCAACTTTCGGTGCCCTGTCAAGCGCGCAGGCGTGAGGCATTGGACAAATTGTCCAATGTCGCAGCTAGGCTATTGCCGCTAGCTGTCTGCCCAAAGCAAACCTTATGAAACAGGTCCTGCCTTGAGCCGTTATCGCGCAATCGCCCTGCTGCCAGTAATGGCGGCGTTGAGTGGCTGCAACCTGGTCGTGCTGAACCCGGCCGGCGACGTTGCAAGCCAGCAGGGAGACCTTGTGGTCATCTCCACCCTGCTGATGCTGCTGATCATCGTCCCGGTCATGGCGCTTACCGTGCTGTTCGCCTGGCGTTACCGTCAGTCGAATAACACAGCCCGCTACGAACCGGACTGGGACCATTCGACGCAGCTTGAACTGGTGATCTGGGCCGCCCCGCTGCTGATCATCATCTGCCTGGGTGCCATCACCTGGGTGACCACCCACAAGCTCGATCCCTACCGTCCGCTCGACCGCATCGCGTCGGACAAGCCCGTTCCCGCCGGCGCCAAGCCGCTGGACGTGCAGGTGGTGGCGCTCGACTGGAAGTGGCTGTTCGTCTATCCGGAATACGGCATCGCGTCCGTGAACGAGATGGCGGCCCCGGTCGACCGGCAGATCCGCTTCAGCCTCACCGCCTCGACGGTGATGAACTCGTTCTACGTTCCGGCGCTGGCCGGCATGATCTACACCATGCCGGGCATGGAGACGAAGCTCCACGCCGTGATCAACGAGCCGGGAACCTACAAGGGCTTCTCGTCCAACTACAGCGGCGCCGGCTTCTCGCACATGCGCTTCAACTTCCTTGGCCTGTCGAACCAGGATTTCGACGGCTGGGTGTCGAAGGTGAAGTCGGCCGGCGGTTCGCTCGACCGCAACGCCTATCTGGCGCTGGAGAAGCCGAGCGAGGCCGTCCCGGTCCAGCATTACGGCACCGTCGATCCGAAGCTGTTCAACGCCGTCGTCAACATGTGCGTGCGTCCCGGCACCATGTGCATGAGCGACATGGCCGCCATCGACCGCGCGGGCGGGCTGAACGCGGGCGGCAAGGCCGCCGCCGAGGCGATCCTGCGGGCCAACACGCTGGCCGGTTTCCCGGACACCCAGCAGACCGGCCTGTGCACCGTCGCCGAGGCCGTTGAAGCCGCTGCGTCAAACTCGGGCGCCGTGCAGCGCCCCACCGTCACGCCGATCAGCGCGTCCGCCACCCCGGCCGGACCGCAGCGGCTGGCCAATCCCTGATTGGGCACACCGGCATGCTTGAGACACTGACGACCTTCCTCTTCGGGCGCCTCAGCCTGGAGTCCTTCCCCTATCACGAGCCGATCGTGGTCGCGACCTTCTTCGCGGTCGTGCTCGGCGGTATCGCGCTGGTCGCCGCCCTCAGCTATTTCAAGCTGTGGGGCTATCTGTGGACGGAGTGGTTCACCACCGTCGACCACAAGCGCATCGGCATCATGTACATGGTGCTGGGCCTGATCATGCTGCTGCGCGGCTTCGCCGACGCCATCATGATGCGCGCCCAGCAGGCCATCGCCTTCAACGGCAGCGAAGGCTATCTCAATTCCCACCACTTCGATCAGGTCTTCACCGCCCACGGTGTGATCATGATCTTCTTCGTCGCCATGCCGCTGGTGACGGGTCTGATGAACTATGTCGTGCCGCTGCAGATCGGCGCGCGCGACGTGTCCTTCCCGTTCCTGAACAATTTCAGCTTCTGGATGACCGTCGGCGGCGCAGTCCTCATCATGGCCTCGCTGTTCGTCGGCGAGTTCGCGCGCACCGGCTGGCTGGCCTATCCCCCGCTGTCGGGTCTGGAGGCCAGCCCTGACGTCGGCGTCGACTATTACATCTGGGCCCTGCAGGTGGCGGGCGTCGGAACGACGCTGTCGGGCATCAACCTGATCTGCACGATCGTGAAGATGCGCGCCCCCGGCATGACCATGATGAAGATGCCGGTCTTCACCTGGACCTCGCTCTGCACCAACGTCCTGATCGTTGCCTCCTTCCCGATCCTGACCGCCGTGCTGGTCCTACTGTCGCTGGACCGCTATGTCGGCACGCATTTCTTCACGAACGACATGGGCGGCAACCCCATGATGTACGTGAACCTGATCTGGATCTGGGGCCACCCGGAAGTCTACATCCTGATCCTGCCGTGCTTCGGCATCTTCTCGGAAGTGACCTCCACCTTCACCGGCAAGAAGCTGTTCGGCTACACCTCGATGGTCTACGCGACCGTCGTCATCACCATCCTGTCCTATCTGGTGTGGCTGCACCACTTCTTCACCATGGGTTCGGGCGCCAGCGTGAACTCGTTCTTCGGCATCACGACGATGATCATCTCGATCCCGACGGGTGCGAAGATTTTCAACTGGCTGTTCACCATGTACCGCGGCCGCATCCGGTTCGAGCTGCCGATGATGTGGACCATCGCCTTCATGCTGACCTTCGTGATCGGCGGCATGACCGGCGTGCTGCTGGCGGTCCCGCCGGCCGACTTCGTCCTGCACAACAGCCTGTTCCTGATCGCCCACTTCCACAACGTCATCATCGGCGGCGTGCTGTTCGGCCTGTTCGCCGGCATCTACTACTGGTGGCCGAAGGCCTTCGGTTTCCGCCTGGATCCGTTCTGGGGGAAGATGTCCTTCTGGTTCTGGGTGATCGGCTTCTACTTCGCCTTCATGCCGCTCTATGTCCTGGGCCTGATGGGCGTCACCCGCCGCCTGCGCGTGTTCGAGGATCCGTCGCTGCAGATCTGGTTCCAGATCGCCGCCTTCGGCGCCGTCCTGATCGCGCTGGGCATCGGGTCCTTCCTGATCCAGATCGCCGTCAGCGTCCTGAAGCGCCGCCAACTGGTCGACGTGTCGGGTGACCCGTGGGACGGCCGTACCCTGGAATGGGCGACCTCCTCGCCGCCGCCGGGCTACAACTTCGCCTTCACGCCGGTCATCCATGACAACGATGCCTGGTGGGACATGAAGAAGCGCGGCTATGCCCGTCCGCTGGACGGCTTCCGCCCGATCCACATGCCCAGCAACACCGGCACCGGCGTCATCCTGGCCGGCATCAGCACCGTGCTCGGCTTCGCCCTGGTCTGGCACATCTGGTGGCTGGCCGCGGTGAGCTTCGTCGGCCTGCTGGCGGTCGCCATCAACCATACCTTCAACTACAACCGCGACTTCCACATCCCGGTGGATGAGGTGGTGCGGACCGAGAGCGAGCGGACCCGTCTGCTCTCCGGACAGGTGTAAAGCATGACGACGACCGTTGAAGCCATGCACGACCGTCACGTGGGGCACGACACCCCGCGCGGCGCCACCCCGCCCGTCTTCTATGTGAGGGACGAGCACGCCCACGAAGCCGCCAGCACCGCGCTCGGCTTCTGGATCTACCTGATGAGCGACTGCCTCATCTTCGCGGTGCTGTTCGCGACCTACGGCGTGCTGGGCACCAGCTACGCCGCCGGCCCGACGCCGAAGGAGCTGTTCGACCTGCCGCTGGTGGCGCTGAACACCTCCATGCTGCTGCTGTCCTCCATCACCTATGGCTTCGCCATGCTGGCGATGGAAAAGGGCCGCACCGGCCAGACCCAGGCCTGGCTGTTCATCACGCTGCTGTTCGGCCTCGCCTTCCTGGGCATCGAGTTGTTCGAGTTCGCGCACCTGATCCACGAGGGGGCCGGCCCGTGGCGCAGCGCCTTCCTGTCGTCCTTCTTCACGCTGGTCGGCACCCACGGTCTGCACGTCACCTTCGGCAGCGTGTGGCTGGTGACGCTGATGGTCCAGGTCGCCCGCCGCGGCCTGATCCCGGCCAACCGCCGGCGCCTGATGTGCCTCAGCATGTTCTGGCACTTCCTGGACGTCATCTGGATCGGTGTGTTCACCTTCGTCTATCTGATGGGAGCGCTGCGATGAGCACCCACGCGCACAGCGACCACCACGCCCATCAGGGCCACGGGCATGACCATGGCGGTCACGGCGGTCATGGTCACGACGACCACGGCCACCCCGCGGGCGCCCACGGCACCTTCGGCAGCTATATGATCGGTTTCGTCCTGTCGGTGATCCTGACGGTCATTCCGTTCTGGCTGGTGATGAACGGCACGCTGGACAACGCGACCACCACGGTCGTGATCCTGGCGCTGGCCGTCGTCCAGATCATCGTCCACATGGTGTATTTCCTGCACATGAACGGCCGCGTCGAAGGCGGCTGGTCGATGCTGGCGATGATCTTCACGGTCATCGTCGTGGTCATCATGTTCTCTGGTTCGCTCTGGGTGATGTACCACCTGAACCACAACATGATGCCCGGGATGACCCACGACATGAGCAAGATGCCGTGACCGGACTGCCGTCCGCGCCCCCCGCGGGCGGCACACCGAAGAGGGCCCGCCCGGTCTGGGCGCTGGCCCTCTTCGGCCTTCTGGCGCTGGCCGGCGTCGCCGGCCTGACCGCGCTCGGCATCTGGCAGCTCGAACGCCGGGTGTGGAAGCTGGACCTGATCGAGCGGGTGGACGCCCGCATCCACGCCTTTCCGGTGCCGGCACCGGGGCCGGAGTCCTGGCCGTCGGTCACGGCGGCGTCGGACGAGTACCGGCGCGTCACCGTCACCGGCCGCCTGATGAACGACCGCGAGACGCTGGTGCAGGCCGTCAGCGACCTGGGCGGCGGCTTCTGGGTGATGACCCCGCTGGTCACCGACCGCGGCTTCACCGTGCTGGTCAACCGCGGCTTCGTGCCGCCGGAGAAACGCGATCCCGCGACCCGCGCCGAAGGTCAGCCGCAAGGCGAGGTCACCATCGCCGGATTGTTGCGCATCACCGAGCCGAAGGGCGGTTTCCTGCGCAGCAACGACCCGGCCGCCGGCCGCTGGTATTCCCGCGACGTCGCCGCCATCGCCGCCGCGAAGGGGCTGACCGATGTCGCCCCCTATTTCATCGATGCCGACGGCACCCGCAATCCCGGCGGCTGGCCGGTCGGCGGGTTGACGGTGGTCAGCTTCCCCAACAGCCATCTCAGCTATGCGCTGACCTGGTTCGCGCTGGACCTGATGCTGATCGGCGCCGCCCTCTACGTCGTCCGCAGCGAGATGCGGCGGCGCCGGGCGTAAGCCGGTTGCTATTGGGTGCGCGGCCTCAGCACCGGCGTTCCTTGTGAGGCCGGCGCCGAGGCCGCAGCCCTGTCCAGCGGCAACAGGCGTTGCAGGGCGGCGATGTAGCCGTGCAACGCCTCGCGGCCGAGGGGGGTCAGGGCGTAGCTGGATTGCGGCCGCCCCTCCCCCGTTTCCTTGCGGACCGACACGTAGCCCGCCGCGATCAGCTTCTTCAGATGCGAATCGAGGTTGCCGTCCGACACGTCCAGCCGCTGCTTCAGCTCGGTGAAAGTCGCCTCGCCGGCACCGGCCAGAAAGGCGGCGACCTGCGTGCGCAGCGGTTGGTGCAGCAGAGGGTCGAGCGTGTCCAAGGCCATTCCGTTCAGGGTTTGAGGTCGAAGCGTGCCGACATGGTGCCGGGCGACTTGCTGTCCTTTTCGCCGGGCAGCGTGATGGCGAACTCTCCGCCGACCGCCTTGTCGGCGGACATCCAGGTCTTGCCGTCGAAGCTCAGCCACGTCTTGTAGACATAGACGTCACGGTTGGTGGCGACCTCCATCCGCGCCAGCCCCGGCTTGGAAATCAGCGTCCCGGAGACCGACGCCACCACCGGCAGCGGCGCCCCGGCCGGGTAGAGCAGCACGTAATCGCCGCCGGCCGACGGTGTCTCACCATAGCGGACCACCGGGATTTTCGCCATCTCGTCGGCGCCCGGCGCCGGCATCAGGCCCGCGCAGCCGGCAAGCGTCACCGTGGCGGCCAGCAGGGCCGCAGACAGAGTCCTGGTCATCTTTTTCTCCTGGATCTACGGATTGGGAAAGAGGGAGGCAATCAGGGCCGCGGCGCGGCCATGGTGTTGGCGTTGACGACGGCGCGGACGACCGGTCCGCCGTCGGGCGTCAGGTCGCCGTCCAGCTTGGGGACATGCAGCCACAGACCGACGGTGCCGCGCATCCAGGGCTCCCCGTCGAAGCGGGCATCGCCGGTCGGCACGCCGTTCTCCAGAACCAGCTCCACCGGCTTGGAAAGGGTCAGCGGCAGGGTGGTGGCGGGATCGTTGCGGAAGATGTTGCCGTTCACGCGGATTTCGACCGGCACCGGCGTGCCCGCCGGCAGGGTCAGAACATGGCGCCCCACGGCCCCAGCCCCCTTGCGGAAGGCGTCGAGCGACAGGGCCGGCGCGTCGGCCGGGGCGCCGAAGTCGCCGTGATGGCGCAGGGCCAGCGGCACGCCCAGCACCACCAGCATCCAAACGGCGGACTGCGCCATGCGGTGCCAGGACGGCCGCGCCCGACCGCGGTCGAGCATCAGCGCCAGCAGCGGCAGCCCCAGCCCGAAGACCGATGCCGCGATCAGCCGGATGATCGTGTAATCGAGCCGGTAAACCAGGCTGGCGATGCCGGTGAGGATGGTGAGGACGCCGATCCACTCCAGCAACTCCTCGGAAAACAGGCCGTGGACATAGAGGCCGAGGCCGATCAGAACCACCCAGGCGGCGCAGACCATGTATCCGCCGCCGAAGAAGAAGGTGGCGAAGGTCATCAGGATGCCCAGCGCCACCAGCAGCCACCAGACCTTCAGCACCTGCCGGTGGATGAAGGACCATGCCTCGTCCCGCTCGCGCTTGACCCGCCGCGTCAGGTGCCAGTCCAGCACCGCCACCCCGCCGAGAGACAGGGTCAGCAGCAGAAGCCACGCCACCGCCTGTTGCGCCACGTCGGCGAACTGCGCAGGCGTCAGGATGCGGTCGCTGAACAGCAGCAGCGCCGCCCCCGTCAGCCCCCACAGGACCAGCGTGTGCCGCTCGATCCGCAGATTGCGGTGACCGGCCGACAGCATGGAATGGATGGCGTCAAGGCGCTGGGACAGGCTGTCGGACATGGGATTTCCGTGGCTTCGGGTCGGTGGGGCTGTCCGCTGAACGTCACTCTGTGATGCAGAGTGACTACACTCTGAAATGCAGAGTGTCAACGGCGAAGCCCGCGCCTGCGTCGATATGGACCATTGCCCTTTGGCATAGGGGAAACATCCGACAAAGCTCCCCTCCCGCCGGTAACTCTCTATATAAGTCGGTATGCTGATGAACCGGGCGAGGAACAGGACGTCTTTCGTGCGCGACACCACCGACCGCAAAAACCTGTTCCTGCTCGTCCAGCTGCGTTGGCTCGCCGTCGTCGGGCAGATCGTGACGATCCTGATCGTCCATCTGCAGATGGGCATCCGCCTGCCGCTGCTGCCGATGGCGGCGGTGATCTTCGTGCTGGTGGCGCTGAACATCGCCAGCCTGATCCAGATCCGCCGCAGTTCCGCCGTCTCCAACACCCAGCTGTTCCTGGAACTGCTGATCGACGTCTGGGCGCTGACGTTGCAGCTCTATCTCAGCGGCGGCGCCTCCAACCCCTTCATCTCGCTGTATCTTCTTCAGGTGGCGCTGGGGGCGGTGCTGCTGGAGGCGTGGTCGGCCTGGGCGCTGGTTCTGGTGGCGACCGCCGGCTTCACCTGGCTGATCGGCACCCACCAGCCGCTTCCCCTGCCACCCGCCTATGAAGGGGAGCTGTTCAGCCTGCACATCCAGGGCATGTTCATCTGCTTCGTGCTGGCGGCGAGCCTGCTGGTCCCCTTCCTCACCCAGATCAACCGCAACCTGCGCGCCCGCGACGCCTATCTGGCGGAACTGCGCCAGCGCTCCATGGAAGAGGCGCACATCGTCCGCATGGGGCTGCTGGCGTCGGGCGCGGCACATGAGTTGGGAACGCCGCTCGCCACCCTGTCGGTGATCCTCAACGACTGGCGCCGCATGCCGTCGCTGATGGCCGACCCCGATCTGGCGGAGGAAGTGGCGGAAATGCAGAACCAGATCGACCGCTGCAAGTCCATCGTGTCGGGCATCCTGATGTCGTCGGGCGAGGCGCGCGGCGAGGGCACGGTGCGCACCACGGTGAAGGGGTTCCTCGACGGGCTGGTGGAGGACTGGCTGTCCAGCCGCTCGCCCGGCCGCTTCGACTATGACAACACGGTCGGCCCGCAGGAGCGGATGATCGCCGACCTCGCCTTGAAACAGGTGCTGTTCAACGTGCTGGACAATGCGCTGGAGGCCTCGCCCGACTGGATCGCCGTCGCCGCGCTGCGGCAGGGCGACAATCTGGTGGTGGCGGTCAATGATTGCGGCCCCGGATTCGACCCCGCCATCCTGGAGGAGCTGGGCAAGCCCTACCGCTCCACCAAAAAGCGGCCGGGCAGCGGGCTCGGCCTGTTCCTGGTGGTCAATGTGCTGCGCAAGCTGGGCGGCACCGTCACGGCCAAGAACCGGGCCGCCGGCGGCGCCACCGTGACGCTGACCCTGCCGCTGTCCGCCCTGTCGCCGGGAGGCTCCGATGGAGACGACTGAACTGGAGACGCCCGAGTTGGAGGGGGGCGACCGCACCCTGCTGATCGTCGAGGACGACGAGTCCTTCGCCCGCGCGCTGCGCCGGTCCTTCGAACGCCGCGGCTACGAGGTCCATGCCTGCACCGGGCTGGAGGAGATGCGGGAGATCCTGCAGACGGTGGACCCCGACTATGCGGTGATCGACCTGAAGCTCGCCACCGGATCGGGGCTGGAATGCGTGAAGGAGCTGCACGAGGCTGACGAGGAAACCCGCATCGTCGTGCTGACCGGCTTCGCCAGCATCGCCACGGCGGTGGAGGCGATCAAGCTGGGCGCCTGCCATTATCTGGCGAAACCGTCCAACACCGACGACATCGAGGCCGCCTTCGACCGCACCGAGGGCGACACGTCGATCGCGCCGGCCGTCCGCACCACCTCGATCAAGAATCTGGAGTGGGAGCGCATCCACGAGACGCTGGTGGAGACGAACTTCAACATCTCGGAGACCGCGCGGCGGCTCGGCATGCACCGGCGTACGCTGGCGCGCAAGCTGGAGAAGAAGCGGGTGCCGTGAGCGGGCGCCCGCCCCGCCCCTTTACGAGAACTCCCGCACCGTGTGCAGGTGGTTGAGCGGGCCGTGGCCGTGGCCGAAGCCGGGCGCGGTCAGGATCGCCGTCTCCACATAGCGCCGAGCCCGAGCCACCGCGTCGCGGGTGCCCAGACCCTGGGCCAGACCGGCGGCGATGGCCGACGACAGGGTGCAGCCGGTGCCGTGGGTGTGGGGGGTGTGGACGCGGCGGCCCTCGAACACCGTCTCGCCCTCCTCCGTCAGCAGCAGGTCGTAGAGGGTGTCGTCCTCCAGATGGCCGCCCTTCAGCAGAACCGCTTTCGGGCCGAAGCTGAGCATCAGTTCGGCGGCGCGGCGCATGTCGTCCAGGTCGCGGATCGGCAGGTCGGTCAGCGCCTCGGCCTCCGGCAGGTTGGGCGTCACCACCTCGGCCAGCGGCAGCAGGCGCTTGCGCAGGGTCAGCACGGCGTCGGGGTCGAGCAGATGGTGGCCGCTCTTGGCGATCATCACCGGATCGAGGACCAGGGGGACGTTGACGGCCCGTTCCTCATATTCCGCCGCCACCGCCTCAATGACGGGGGCGTTGGCGAGCATGCCGATCTTCACCGCGTCGGCGCCGATATCCTCCAACACCAGCTTCATCTGCAGGGCGACGAAGGCCGGATCGACCGGAACCACGCCATAGACGCCGGTGGTGTTCTGCGCCGTCAGTGCGGCGATGGCGGTCATGGCATAGGCGCCGAGCGCACTGACCGCCTTGATGTCGGCCTGGATTCCGGCGCCGCCGCCGGAATCGGAGCCGGCGACGATCAGGACGCGGCCCTTGATGGTGTTGCCGTTCACGCTGCTGTCGCTCATTGCGCGGCCTCCAGGCTGCGGGCGGCGCTGGCCTGAATGGCGCCGGCGATGTCGGCGACCACGCTGTGGACCAGCGTCTCGTCGTCGCCCTCCGCCATCACGCGGATCAGCGGCTCGGTGCCCGACTTGCGGATCAGGACGCGGCCGCTCGCCGCCAGCCGTGCTTCGCCCTCCTTGATCGCCTGCTGGACGACGGCATCCTCCAGCGGCTTGGTCCCGGCGGAGAAGCGGACGTTGGTCAGCTTCTGCGGCACCGGATCGAAGACGCGGCAGACCTCGCTGGCCGCGCGGCCGTCGGCCTGGATCAGCACCGCCAGCACCTGAAGCGCGGCGATCAGCCCATCGCCGGTGGTGGAATAATCGGACAGCACGACATGGCCCGACTGCTCGCCGCCGACATTGTAGCCGCGCTCGCGCATCATCTCGACGACATAGCGGTCGCCGACGGGGGTGCGGGCCAGATGCAGGCCAAGGCCGCCGAGATGGCGTTCCATGCCCAGGTTGGACATGACGGTGGCGACGACGCCGCCGCCGCGCAGGGTCTGCGACCGCGCCCAGGAGGTGGCGATCAGGCTCATCAGCTGGTCGCCGTCGATCGGGCGCCCGGCCTCGTCCACCATGATGAGGCGGTCGGCGTCGCCGTCCAGCGCGATGCCGAGATGGGCACCGTGGGCGACCACCTGTTCCTGCAGGGTCTGGGTGGCGGTGGCGCCGCAGCCCTTGTTGATGTTGGTGCCGTCGGGGCTGACGCCGACCGGGATCACGTCGGCCCCCAGTTCGTACAGCACCTTGGGCGCGACCTTGTAGGCGGCGCCGTTGGCGCAATCGACGACGATCTTCAGCCCGTCGAGCCGCAGGCCGCGCGGGAAGGTGTTCTTCACATATTCGATGTAGCGGCCGGTGGCGTCGTCCAGGCGGCTGGCGCGGCCGAGATCGGCGGGACCGGCGAGATCGGGGGCGAAGGGCAGCGCCATGCGCCGCTCGATGGCCGCCTCCACCTCGTCCGACAGCTTGTAGCCATCGGGGCCGAACAGCTTGATGCCGTTGTCCTGATAGGGGTTGTGCGAGGCGGAGATCACCACGCCCATGTCGGCACGGAGCGAACGGGTCAGCATGGCGACCGCCGGGGTCGGCAGCGGCCCGACCAGCACCACATCCATCCCCATGGAGATGAAGCCGGCGGTCAGCGCCGGTTCCAGCAGATAGCCGGACAGGCGGGTGTCCTTGCCGATCACCACCCGGTGCCGGTGGTCGCCGCGGCGGAACTGCAGCGCGGTCGCCATCGCCACGCGCAGGGCCGTTTCGGCGGTCATCGGGTCGATGTTGGCGGTGCCACGGATGCCGTCGGTGCCGAACAGGTGTCGCGTCATGAAAACCTCGTGCAGAGACCGTCTCCAGCCCCGGATGTCGGATCGGGTGGCGGGAAACGCAAGCGAAGGATGTTTCTTCGCCCGGCAGACGGGCCGGGTCAAGGCCCCATCGGCGGCTGCGCGAAAGGGTTACAGGCGATGCAGCCCCTCCCACACCGCACGGGCCTGCGCGGTTTCGGCCACGTCGTGGACGCGCAGGATCTGGGCGCCCTGGTTCAGCGTCTCCAGCCCGGCGGCGAGCGAGCCGGCAAGCCGTTCCTTCGGCGGTTCCCCGCGCGACAGGCGGCCGATGAAGCCCTTGCGCGACAGGCCGATCAGCACCGTGCAGCCCAGGGCGTGGTACAGCGAGGTGTGGCGCAGGATGTCCAGATTGTGCTCCGTCGATTTGCCGAAGCCGATGCCGGGATCGACGGCGATGCGCTCCGGGGGCACGCCGGCCGCGGCGCAGTGGGCGATCCGCTCCTCCAGCCAGTCGAACACGTCGAGCGCTGCGTCGCGGTAGGTCGGGTTGGCCTGCATGGTGCCGGGATCGCCCTGCATGTGCATCACCACCACCGGGGTGCCGGTGCGCGCGACCACCGGCAGGGCCTGCGGGTCGCCCAGCCCGGCGATGTCGTTGACGATGCGGGCACCGGCTGCGGCGGCGGACTCCATCACGCTGGCGTGGCGGGTGTCGACCGAGACGGTCGCTCCCTTCGCGGCGAAATGGCGGATGACCGGCAGGACGCGCCGCTCCTCCTCCTCCGGCGGGACCGGATCGGCGCCGGGGCGGGTGGATTCGCCGCCGATGTCCAGGATGTCGGCGCCGGCGGCCAGCATCGCCTCGCCATGGGCGATGGCGGCGCCGGGGTCGAGGAAATCGCCGCCGTCGGAGAAGCTGTCGGGCGTGACGTTGACGATGCCCATGATTTGCGGCCGGTCGGGCGGCAGCCCGGCAAAGGGCGCGCGGGCGCGGGTCAGGGCGCCGAGTTGGCGGTCCAGCACCTCCGCCACCGTGCGGGAGCGTTCCCAGCCCCAGGCCATGATCTCGGACAGCGGCGCGAAGGCGCGGTCGATGCGCGAACCGGCATCGCGCACGATCAGTTCGGCGGTGGAAAAGGCGAACCGCCCGCCGGCCAGCGGCACCGCGGCACCTTTGGCCCAGGCCGCGATGGGCATCAGCCCGACCGGGCGAAGATAGACCCGCACGCCCTCCTCTCCCGCCCAAGGGCAGAAGCCGGCCAGCGACCCGGCGGCGGACTTGAGCGCGGCGGCTTTGGCGGCGGGCTTGGCGGAGAGCGGCGGCATCGGGAATTCCCCTTCACATCACGGGCTGACACTATCGTTCCTGGCATGCGCCCGGCGGGATGGCAAGGGTGCCATAGCGGACGGCTCCTTCCCTCGCCCTGGGAGAAGGCGATGATCGGCAGACGAAGGAACAGCGTGGAACAGCTTTCCGCGAACGGTCCATCTTGCGGCTCTGACAGCCCGTTTCGAAAGTCGCGTGGACGGGGTGATGGGCTGTTGGCAGGGAAGCCCGTTGTTGGAGACCGCCGATGTGACACCTGAGGACCGCCGCTTGGTCGGCGATTACGGCGCCGGCCAAGCGCTGAACGATGACCAGTACCGCCAGATCGAACCCCTTCTCCCGTCTGCCAAGCCCGGCGGGCGGCCCCGTAGCACAGATATGCGCCGACTGTTTGACGCCTTGTTTTACGTGGCGCGGACAGGTTGCCAATGGCGCCATCTGCCGCCCCCACCAGCCTTTCCGCCCTGGCAAACTGTCTACCGCTACTTTCGTGCCTTCCTGGAGGCCGGCCGTGTGGAAAAACCTTTGCCACCATCTGATGATGATGCTGCGTGAGCAGGAAGGACGCGATCCGACGCCCTCGGCCGCCATCCTCGATACCCAGAGCGTCAAGACAACAGAAAAAGGAGCGCCCGAGGCTTTGACGCGGCCAAGAAGATCAAGGGCCGCAAGCGTCACATCGCCGTCGACACCTCGGGCTTCCTCCCCGGGGTCCTCGTCCACGCCGCCGACATCCAGGACGCCGACGGCGCCGGAGCGCTGCTGACGCGGATCAAGCGGCTCTACTGCTGGCTGCGCACCATCTTCGCCGACAGCATCTACAATCGGATGCCGGTGATCCTCGCCTGCTTCCTGCTCGGGCTGACGCTGATCATCGTCCGGCATATCGCCGGTGGCGGCTTCATCCTCGTTCCCCGCCGCTGGTTGGTCGAACGATCCTTCGGGTGGCTCGGACGGTGGCGCCGTTTGTCCAAAGACTATGAGGAACGCACCGACGTCGCCGAGGCCATGGTCACACTCGCCGCCATCCGGATCATGCTACACAGACTCGTTCACCCAAACCGCAGGCGTCTGCCACCACCTGACTTTTTAAACAGTCTCTGAAGACCGAGACGTGGACGAGGCTCATCCGTTGCGCGGGCGCCTCAGCCTGTGCAAGACGAATAATACCAGAGCGATGGATTCCGCCACGGCAGCGGCGAGCCCGATCGCGGAGACAGAATGGTCCATGATGAGCGCGGATCCCAACGCACTGCCTACGCTGAAGCCGATGTACATGACCGACGTGTTGAGCGAGAGCGTTACAGGAGCCGCGGGTGCCCCCCCAGCGCTGATGAGTTGGGCCATCTGCGCCGGATAGAATCCCCATACACTAACGCCCCACACGACTATTGACACCATCACGGGGATCAGCGCTCGATCTGGCGGCAGGAAAGCTGCGCTCGCCGCCAGCGTCAGGAAAGCCATCGCCAGGAGGGTAAGGGCAGGCCCGATGACGAAGGATGAGCCTAGCCGATCATTGAGCGAGCCCCCGAGAACCATGCCAACGGCGGCTGACACGCCCCAGACGAACACGGCGCCTGACACGCCCTCATCGCCAAAGTCGAGAACCGCTTGGAGATAAGGTGCAATGAAAGGATAAGCTGTGAAAGCACCCATTGCCCAGAAGAACGTCAGTGACAGAGCCTTTACAACGGCGGGCTGAGCTGCAACCCGAAGACGCTCAGACGCACTCGCGACGCGGATGCCATTTCCCGCACCTTTGGCAATTCCAAACGACAGGCCCAAGGCGGCAATGGCCGCGAGCACGCCGACACAGAGAAACGTCGCACGCCACCCGAGCGCGTGGCCGATGATGGAGCCCAGTGGCAGGCCGAGAGCAATGGCGACGGTTGCGCCCCCGGTGACGAGGGCGAGTGCCCGTCCACGTCGGTCCGGTGCAACGATCGCGCCCACCAGTGCACTGGCGTTTGGTAAGTAAAGACCGGCCGACAATGCAAGCAGAACGCGCGCAGCCATGATCCCCGAAAATCCTGTAGAGCGCCAAGCAACGATGTTCGCCGCTGCAAAGATGGCCATCGCTCCGACCAGGAGATTGCGCCGGTTCAGCGCTCCGGTCATGACGGTCAGGATTGGTGAGCTGATTGCGAGTGTCAGCGTAAACATGGTTACGAGCATCGCAGCCTGCGAAACCGGCAAAGCGAGATCGCCGGCGATCTGCGGCAGGAGCGGGGCGATCATGAACCCCTCTGTGCCGATCGCGAACGCACCGAGCGACATGCAGTAGATCGGCAACAGACCTCGCTGCTGAGGCAACGATTGACTGGGCTGCGCGGGAATGGATTGGCTTTGCGGCTTCATCGCTGTGAAACGCCCCCTCGTGCGTTGGTCAGGATGCGGAAACCTAGCCTTGACGGAAGATGTCTTGAATGTCTTAGTCATGTCATTTTCAGACATTCGGGGCGTCCGGCATGCCGACGATTGGATTCCTGCTCCATCCCCAGTTCTCGCCGATGGGACTGGCCATGGCCGCGGCCTTTGACGTGGCCAACCAGCAATCGGGCACCCGCATCTATGATCTCGTTATGCTTTCGGATGCCGGCGGTCTCGTCGGAGGCTCGATGGGGATCGCTGTCCAGACCGAAGCCTTGTCGGACCGATACCTCGATGTTGTCGTGGTCGGCGGCGGGGTCGAAGCGGCGACGCCGGTGACGATCGCCTTTCTCAGGAATGCCGTGGGCCGCGTGAGCAGGATCGCCGCGACCTGCACGGCGGCCTTCGTGCTGGCGGAAGCTGGGCTGCTTGATGGGCGGCGTGCAACGACGCATTGGGCACGGGCGCGTGAACTCCAGCTTCGCTATCCCCTTGCGAAGATCGAGGAGGATCGCATT
This sequence comes from Azospirillum oryzae, assembly GCF_008364795.1. Lineage (GTDB taxonomy): Bacteria > Pseudomonadota > Alphaproteobacteria > Azospirillales > Azospirillaceae > Azospirillum > Azospirillum oryzae. The sequence goes on from NZ_VTTM01000009.1 coordinate 221,864, forward strand.
TTCGTGGAAGATGGGCCCATCTGGACCTCGGCCGGCATGACCGCCGGACTCGACCTCGCGCTCGCTTTCATCGAGCGTGATCTCGGAATCGAAGCTGCTCGGTCCGTGTCACGGGCTCTGGTCATGTATCACCGCCGCAGTGGCGGGCAATCACAGTTCTCGATCCTTCTCGAACTCGAACCGAAATCGGACCGCATTCAGAAAGTCCTCACCTACGCGCGCCGTCACCTTGCGAACAGGCTGGATGTGGAGGAATTGGCGGGAGTCGCGGGTCTCGGCACGCGGCAATTCAACCGAGTCTTCATCCGGGAGACCGGTCAGTCGCCCGCCAAGGCGATCGAGCATCTCAGGCTGGAAGCCGCCCGAAGCTTGATGGAGGACACGGATCAGACGATTGATGCGGTGGCACAGCAAACAGGATTCGCCGACCGCAATCGAATGCGTCGTGCGTTTTTGCGCGCCTTTGGGCAGCCGCCACAGACCATCCGGCGCGCAACGCTCGCGACACATACGGACGGCATGGATAGACAGGGCATGATCTCACTTCGGCCAATATCCGCCAAAGCTACCAGCTGAGCATTGCTTGCCGAAAGACTTGCTGGTCTCCAACGCCGAGTTGCCTTGGCGCATGGAACTGCTGTCAACACGACCAACCCCATGTACGTTGCTGGGCCAAAGGTGACTCGTTTCACCCTCGGTGGCGAACGAGACTTGCGCCGAGTGGGCCGAGGCGTTGCATAGGACAGAGCGGGCGAGCGACGGAGCCGAGGGACAGCATTCCATCATCGCTACTTCACGTGTCATGTTTCGCGCCGCCTCCCCACTTTCGAAACGGGTTGTCAGAAAGCTGCGGAGATGGATCACGGATGGCGCCTATGAGTGGCTTCTCTTTGAATTGGCTGAGGGAAATAGGGGTTTTCCCGAATATTCTTTAATTACATCTTCATAATCCATTCTCAAATTTAATACGGCAACTTTACATCCAGGTTCTTTGAATAATGGGCATCGCGAACAACATTTGCAGGAAGCCATGTAATTTTAAATCTACGTCCGCCTTGATTGTTGACTTTAATATATCGTCCAGCGAATTAATGGAAAGAACCCTTACTGGCCTTAAACTGAAGCACATCTACCGCTCATTTTCCACCGAAGACGCTCTCTCGCTTCTTTCAGAGAACGAGATCGGCATTGTCATCGTAAACGCAGATACGATCCGCGAAAAAGCGCTTCAACTGCTGGAGATGATCAGATTTCGCCAGACAAAAGACCCATGTCTGGAGGAAAAAATAAAACATATCTCGATAATCCCATTCGTAATCATCAGCTCTGCAGTGACGCCGAAAATGGCGGAAAAAGTGGCAGATGCAGGAATCTGCGCATTGGTTTCAATGCCGTTCAAGCCGATTGAATTTATGAAGAAGATCAAAAACCTACTTTACGTGCACTGCGAAGACAATTGCTTCAATATGGCAAGTCCTTCGCTTGAAGGCAGCGACTTGCTGGAGGAGCCCGGCAGCCCTCGCTGACGTAAAGCCAGGAGTTCTGCGTCCTCGACGGCGACATTTGAGAAGACATCCCTCCTGTGGGGCAGAGGGCGTTTCCTTCCCTTCCCTCACCCCCTCCGCGCCAAACCGCCCTTCAGCTTCAGCACGTAGGTGATGACCTCGGCCACAGCTTGGTAATGCTGGAGCGGGATGGTGGCGTCGACCTCCGCCGAGGCGTGGAGGGCGCGGGCGAGCGGCGGGTTCTCGACGATGGGGATGTCGTGTTCCTGGGCCAGCGCGCGGATACGCAGCGCGATCAGGTCGGCGCCCTTGGCGAGGCAGATCGGGGCGGCGGTGCGGCCGCGCTCGTATTCCAACGCGACGGCGAAGTGGGTGGGGTTGGTGATGACCACCGTGGCGCGCGGGACGTTCGCCATCATGCGCTTCTTCGAACGCGAGCGGCGGATGTCGCGCAGGCGGGCCTTGGCGTTGGGGTCGCCCTCGATCTGCTTGTATTCGTCCTTGATCTCCTGGTGGCTCATGCGCAGGCGGCGGCGCCATTCCAGGCGGTTCCACAGCACATCCACCGCCGCCATCAGGACGGTCGCCAGCAGCACCGCCAGCAGCAGCCGCAAGGTCACGTCCCGCAGCAGCACGGGCAATCCGGCGACGTCCATGCCCACAGTATCCTCCGTCCATGCGATGTAGGGCGCCAGCGCGTGCCAGGCAGCAGCGCTGATGATGGCGAGCTTGACCAGGCTCTTGGCGAATTCGACCAGCGCCGGGCGGCCGGCGATCCGCTTCCAGCCCGACGCGGGCGACAGATGCGACCATTTCGGCCGGATGCGGTCGGAGGCCACGACGAACCGCCCCTGCCCCAGCGCCGACACCACCACCCCGCCAAGCAGGATGCCCAGCACCGGCAGCAGGGCCACCGCGACGCCGCCGATCAGCCAAGCGAGGCTGTGGATGACGTCGATGGCGCTGCCGTCGATGCGGATGTCGTCGGGATTCTCGATCAGCGGCAGAAGCAGGGCCGACAGGTTCGACGCGACGCCGGGCACCGCCATCAGCACGATCATCCAGGCGGCGACCATCGCCGACAGCAGGCCGACGTCGCGGGCACGGGGGACGTCGCCCTTCTCCGCCGCCTCGCGCAGGCGTTTCTCTGTCGGTTCCTCTGTCTTCTGTTCATCGTCCTGCTCCGCCATGCGTCAGGACCCCGACAGCCAGCCGCCGAGTGCGGCGACGAAGGCGGTCAGCATGGCGCCGGCGGTCGCCATGAACAGGCCCATGCCAACCATCAGCACGCCGGGGGTGGCGACGAAATAGACGGGCATCGCCGGCATCACCCGGTTGACCAGCCCGAGCGCCACATTCACCACCAGCCCATAGAGGATGAAGGGCGCCGCCAGCCCCACCCCCAGCCGAAAGGTGGTCGCCAGCAGTTCGGCGAAGCGCTGGGCGACCATGCCGAGGTCGGGGAACACCCCCGCCGGCCAGGAGCCGTAGGAACGCGCCAGCGCGCCGATCATCAGGTAATGCACATCCGATGCGAACAGCAGGGCCAGCCCGCCGATCAGCAGCACGCCGGACAGAACCGATCCGCCCTCGAACCCCGCCGCCTCCATGGAGAAGGGGTTGCTGAGGCCGACGACCTGGGCCGTCAGCGCGCCGGTGGTCTGCAAGGCCGCCATGAACAGCCGGGCGCCGAGGCCGAGATAGGCGCCGACCAGCGTCTCCCCCGCCAGCGCGCGCAGCATCTCAACCGGCTGGTCCGGCATGCGCTCGGGCAGGCCATCCACCCCCGGCAGCAGAACCAGCGTGACGATGATCGCCAGCGCCGCCCGCACCCGCATCGGCACCGCCGCCTCGCCGAAGCCCGGCAACAGGCCGATGGCCGCCGCCACCCGCGCCAGCACGATGAAGCCGCGATAGATCTCCAGGGTCAGGAACTGGCTGAGGTCCACCATCCGGCTAGACCTGATCGACGGTCTTGAGCGACGCCTTGCGGTGCAGCTCGGCGTGGCTCAGCACCGGGGTCATCGGGCTGACCCGCTCCAGCAGGGAGCGGACGAAGGGCCGCACCTCCGCCCCCACCAGCAGGGCCGGCCAGACCTGGGAGGTCGCGTGCTTCTGGATTTTCAGGCGGACGGCGGTCAGGAACTCCTGCACCTGGCTTGGCGGCATCACGAAGCGGCGGTCGTCGCCCTCCACCACGATGTGGTCGAGCAGCGCCTGCTCCCAGCGCGGGCTGAGCGCGATGACCGAGACGAAACCGTCCGGACCGGCCAGACCCTGGTGGATCTGCTGGCCCAGCCGCATCCGCACATGTTCGGTGATGAGGGTGATGTGGCGGGTCCAGCCCACCGCCTCCGCCACTGCTTCGACGATGGCCGGCAGGTTGCGGATCGACACCCGCTCCGACAACAGCTGCTGGAGCACGCGCTGGAGCACGACCAGCGAGATCTGGCTCGGCACCATGTCGTTGATGAGCTTCTGGTACTCGCGGCCCAACCCGTCGATCAGCTTCTGCAAGGCGGCGAAGGTCAGCAGGGTGGAGAGGTTGTCCTTGATGACCTCGGTCAGGTGGGTGGTGATGACGCTTTCCGGATCGACGACGGTGTAGCCCTTCGCCACCGCCTCTTCATGACGGGCCGGGTCGATCCATTTGGCTTGCAGGCCGAAGGTCGGCTCGCGCGTCGCGTCGCCGGCGATGTCGGGAACGGCGCCGCCGGTGGGGTCGATGGCGAGCAGGTGCTTGGGCCGAACCTCGCCCTTCGCCGCTTCCACCCCCATGATGCTGATGACGTAGCTCTTGGGCGGCAGGAAGCTGGAATCCTTGATGCGGACCGACGGCAGGACGAAGCCGAACTCGGTGGCGAAGCGCTTGCGCAGCGTCTTCACCTTCGTGGTCAGCGGTCCGTTCTTGTTCAGGATCAGCGGGACGAGGTGATTGCCGACCTCCACCTTCACCTCGTCGACCTTCAGCATGTCCTCCACCGCCTCTTCCGGGACGGCGGGCGGCGCCTTGCGGCTTTCCTCCAGCTTGGCCAGCGCGGCGGCGCGGGCCTTGCGGCGCGGGGCGTACCAGCCGAGCGCGGCGAAGGCGGCGCCGATGGCGAGGAAGGGCGCCATCGGCAGGCCCGGCGTCAGCGCCAGCGCCCCCAGCAGCCCGGCCGCCACCAGCAGCGCCTTCGGGTAGGCGCCGAGCTGGTCGATCACCGCCTTTTCGGCGGAGCCGATGTTGCCGCCCTTGGTCACCAGCAGGCCGGCGGCCAGCGACACCACCAGCGCCGGGATCTGCGTCGCCAGCCCGTCGCCCACCGTCAGGGTGGTGTAGGCGGATGCGGCGGCGTCGAAGCTCATCCCCTTCTGGACGATGCCGATCGCCATGCCGCCCAGCACGTTGATGACGGTGATGACCAGACCGGCCACCGCATCGCCGCGCACGAATTTGGAGGCGCCGTCCATCGCGCCGTAGAAGGTGCTTTCGTCCTCCAGCTCCTTGCGGCGGCGGCGCGCCTCGGCCTCGTCGATCATGCCGGCGGAGAGGTCGGCGTCGATGGCCATCTGCTTGCCGGGAATGGCGTCCAGCGTGAAACGCGCCCCGACCTCGGCGATGCGGGTGGCGCCCTTGGTGATGACGACGAAGTTGATGACGACCAGGATGCAGAAGATCACCACGCCGATGACGAAGTTGCCGCCCATCACGAACTGGCTGAAGCCCTGGATGACGTGGCCGGCGGCGCCGTGGCCGTTGTGCCCCTCGCTGAGGATCAGGCGGGTGGACGCGATGTTCAGCGCCAGCCGCAGCATCGTCACCACCAGCAGCACGGTGGGGAAGGAGGAGAAGTCGAGCGGGCGCGGGATCCACAGGGAGACCATCAGCACCAGCACCGCGACCGAGAAGGACAGCGCCAGCCCGAGATCGAGGAACCAGGACGGCACCGGCAGGAACAGCACCGCCAGCACCAGCAGGATGCCGACCGCGAACAGCACGTCGCGGTTCGCCAGCCCGATGTCGCCGAGCAGGCCGAACCGGCTGCGGACGTGATCCGTGAGGGTCATGGGGGTCCGGATGGGTTCGAGGGAGGGACGATTGTCCGGCAACGATAGGGGGGTGCGGTAAAACCGGGATTTAAGCGGCTCCCCTGGGCTGTCATTGGCTCGGCAGCAGCGGGCGGGCCGGGCCGTCGGCGAACAGGCCGGACAGGAAGCTGAGACGGCCCCGCTCCGCCGCGGTCCAGGTCGGGGCGGCGCCGCCGGGGCCGGCCGCCAGCGTCTCCAGATAGCCGAGCGCGCCGGCGACCCAGCGCAGATTGCCGGTCACCCGCTGGCGATAGGCCTCGCCGCGCTCTGACTGGGCGGAGTGGTAGCGGGCGATGGCGGTTTCCAACGAACCGTGGTCGCGCCGCAGCGCCGACAGGAAGGACGCGGCATAGCGGGCGTTGGCGACCGGATCGAAAGCGGTGGCAAGGTCGGGAAAGGCGTCGGGGTGCCAGCGCAGGTTCACTTGCAGGCAGCCGACGTCGATGGACTGCACGCCGCGCGCCTGCGTTTCGCGCACGAAGGCGATTGCCGCGTCGCGGGTCGGGAAATAGTGGGACCGCCCTTCGGTGTTGACGGTCCAGGGCCAGGCGGTGAACAGCCGGTCCTCCGTCCGCCGGCCGGATTCGGTGAAGCCCATCGCCAGCAGCAGATGGTCGGAAATGCCGGCCGCCTTCTCCGCGTCGAGGATGGCGGCGATGCACTGCGCTTCCGGCGGCAGGGTTTTGGCCGGGGGCTGGGGCGGCGGTTTCGACGGGGCGTAGAGCGCGGTGCTCCACACGCCGATCTGCGAAGGGTTGGCCGGCGGCGCCGCCGCACCGCCGGCCGGACTTACGAGCAGCCCGAGAAGGGGGACCATGACCGCTCGCAACCGGAGCATCAGTCGATGGCGACGATCAGGTCGCTCAGCCGGTCGGCGTAGGTGGCGAGCGTGCCGTACATGAAGGGCAGCGCCAGCACCGTCACCACCAGGATCGCGACGATCTTCGGCACGAAGGTCAGCGTCATCTCCTGCACCTGGGTCAGCGCCTGCACCAGCGAGATCGTCACGCCCACCACCACCGCCACGATCAGCGGCGGCGCCGCGACCAGCAGGGTCGTCCAGATGCCGCTGCGCAGCACCTCCAGCACGTCGGCCTGGTTCATGGGGGATCCTCTTACAAGCGCACCCGCTCAAACCGCGATGCGCATGATCTCCTGATACGCCTGGACCATCTTGTCGCGGATGGCGACGACGCTCTGCACCGTCATCTCGGCGGCCAGGACCGAACGCACGACGTCCTGCGCGCTGGCCTTGCCCGAAACGGCGGCGAGCGAGACGCGCTCGCTCTCCTTCAGCGTGTCGACGGCCTGCGAGATCGACTTGTCGAGGAAGCCGCCGAAGTCGCTCTCGGCGCTGGCGGCAACCGCATCGGGCTGGCCGGCGGCGGACAGGGGCGACGTGGCCGCCTGGGTCTCGGCAAGACCCCCGGCAATCGGGCTGCGGTTGGCGGCGTAGGCGGCGGCGACGCGGCCGACGGACATCTCGATCATGGGACGGCTCCTCAGCTGCGCAGCAGGTCGACGACGCGGGTCATCATCGCGCGCGACTGTTCGATGACGTTCATGCTGGCCTCGAAGGCGCGGCCGGCCTCGCGCATGTCCATCATCTCGATCAGCGGCTGCACGTTGGGCTTCTTGACATAGCCCTTGTCGTCGGCCGCCGGATGCGAGGGATCGTAGGCGAGCTGGAAATCGCTGCGGTCGCGGCCGATCTGCTTGACCTGCACCAGCTCCGCCCCGACACCGCGGTCCATCACGCTGTCGAAGGACACCGTCTTGCGGCGATAGGGGTCGCCGCCCTTGGAGTTGGCGGTGCTGTCGGCGTTGGCGAGGTTTTCCGCCACCACGCGCAGGCGGGTCGATTGCGCCTGAAGCCCGGCACCGGCGATCTTCAGCGTGGCGCCGAGGACATCGTTCATCATCGCTCGTCTCCGTCCTAAAAAGCCGTCAGCCGTTTCTCCAGGCCATGCGCAGCATCTGCACATTGCGCTGGAACAGGCTGGTGGTCAGCGCAAAGGCGTCGCGGGTCTCGCTGCCCTTGATCATCTCCTGCTCCAGCGACACCGCGTTGCCGCTGGGGGTCGATTCCCACAAGCCCGCCTTGCCCTCCTCGCGGTAAGGCGTGGTGGTGCGGCTGCCGGCCAGATGCATGCCGGCGGTGCGGGCGGTCTCCACCGGGCGGATGCCCTCCATGACGCTGTCGAAGGATTTCAGGTCGCGCGCCTGATAGTCGGGCGTGTTGGCGTTCACGACATTCTCGGCGATCAGCTTCTGCCGCTGCGACAGATAGTCGAGACGCGTGCCGGCAAGTTGGAAGAAACCGATTTTACTCAAATCCATTGCGACCTCGTTCCACCACATCTCACCGGAACACAAGGCCGGACGATGAGCCCGCCCGTTTAAAACCGGATTTAAATTCGCTGCTCTAGGCTCTCTCCATCGACAGGCATGATGGAGACAGCGCCGATGCCGGCACTCGCCACCCTGGCGGCGGAACTCGACCGGCTGCCGACGCGCCAGTGGCGCGGGGAAATCCGCTCGGCCGCCGGCATGACGCTGGAGGTCGACGGGCTGCAGCGCGTGCTGTCGGTCGGCGACAAATGCCATGCGGAGACTCTGCGCGGCGGGCGCGTACTGTGCGAGACCATCGGCTTCCGCAATGGCCGCTCGCTGCTGATGGCCTTCGACAATTTGGACGGCGTGGCGGAGGGCTGCGCCGCCGTCACCGACGACACCGCCTTCATGCTGCGGCCCGGTCCCGGCTGGCTTGGCCGGGTGGTGAATGCGCTGGGCGAGCCGATCGACGGCAAGGGTCCGTTGGCGAATGGCGAGCATCCGCGATCCTTGCGCCAGCCGCCGCCGGCCGCCTGCGCCCGGCGCCGGGTGGGGGCGCGGTTGGACAGCGGCATCCGGGTGATCGACAGCTTCGTGCCGCTCTGCCGCGGGCAGCGGCTGGGCGTCTTCGCCGGGTCGGGCGTCGGCAAATCGACGCTGCTGGCGATGGTCGCCCGCCATGCCGAGGCCGACGCCATCGTCATCGGACTGATCGGCGAGCGCGGGCGCGAGGTGCGCGAATTCATCCAGGACGATCTGGGACCGGAGGGGCTGGCGCGCTCCGTCGTCATCGTCGCCACGTCGGACGAGCCGCCGCTGATGCGCCGTCAGGCCGCGCTGCTGACGATGACGGTGGCGGAGGAGTTGCGCGATCAGGGAAAGCATGTGCTGTGCCTGATGGACAGCGTCACCCGCTTCGCCATGGCCCAGCGCGAGATCGGGCTGGCCGCGGGAGAGCCGCCGACCGCCAAGAGTTATCCGCCCAGCGTCTTCGCCGAGCTGCCCCGCCTGCTGGAACGCGCGGGGCCCGGTCCGGAGGGTGATGGAGAGGGCGACATCACCGCCATCTTCACCGTGCTGGTGGACGGCGACGACCATGACGAACCCATCGCCGACGCGGTGCGCGGCATCCTCGACGGACATCTGGTGCTGGACCGCAAAATCGCCGAGCAGGGGCGTTATCCCGCCGTCAACCTGCTGCGCAGCGTGTCGCGCACCCTGCCCGGCTGTCACGACGCGCGGGAAAACCGCATCGTCGGCCGCGCCCGCGCGCTGGCCGCCACCTATGACGGCATGAAGGAGATGATCCGGCTCGGCGCCTACAAGCGCGGCACCGATCCGGAGACCGACGCCGCCATCGACCTGCACCCGCAGCTGGAAGACTTCCTGCGCCAGGGCAAGGACGACCCCTCCCCCTCCGCCGAGAGTTTCGCGCGGCTGGACAGGCTGCTCGCCGCCATCGGAGACCAAGCATGAGCGTCAATACCAGACTGGCCGCCCAGGCCGTCAGCCCGCCGACCGCCCAGCGCAAATCGAATGAGCCGGAGGAAACGCTGGCCGACAGGATGAGCGTCGGGTTCGACGACCTGCTCGACGTGGTCAACCCGCTCCAGCAATTGCCGGTGGTGTCGGCGGTCTACCGCGAGGCGACGGGGGAGAGCATCTCGATCCCCGCCCGGCTGGCCGGCGGCTTCCTGTTCGGCGGCCTGCCCGGCCTGATCGGCAGCGCCGCCATGGTGGCGTTCGAAGAGGTCACCGGCGACAGCGTGCTGGGCCATATCGGCAGCCTGCTGGAGGACGGGACGGAGACGGTGGCGGAGGGCGCGGCGGCCGGGACGCTGCCCTGGATGAGCGGCGGCGGGGATGGTGGCGATCCGTCCCTGCCTTCCCCCCAATCCTTGAGGGAGGCATTGCGACGCAAGTCCGACCCGGCTACGGAGAGCACGGCGAACGTCCCCGCACCGGCGAGCGAACAGCCGGCGCCGCAGCTGTTGGCGAAGCTCTACAGCATGGAAGCCACGGCGAAGGCCGGCGCGCCGGGGATGGTGCGCAAAACGGGGTGACCAACCCGCGCTTGCATGGCACCGCCCGGCGCGGTTCAATGATCGGCACCGGGTTCCATGATGAACAGGCGGGCAGTGGACGAAAGCAAGGATATGGGCATGGCGAAGGGCCGGCGGCGGCTGTGGCTGCTCGTCGGCCATGGCGCGGTCGGGCTGGCCACCGCCGGAGCGTTCCTGCCCATCCTGCCCACCGTTCCCTTCCTGCTGGTCGCCGGCTGGGCCTATGCCCGCGGCAATCCCGAACTGCGGGAGCGGATGCGCAACGACCCACGGTTCGGCCGTACCGTGCGCGAGTGGCAGGACCGTGGCGCCATCCCGGTGAAGGCGAAGGTCATGGCGGTCGGCGGTATGTCGTCCAGCTTCGCCGTCCTGGCCATTTCCTCACCCGGATACCCGGTGCTCGCCGGCACCGGGTTGGCCATGGCGGCCGTGGCTGTGTATGTGGTGTCGCGTCCGCCCCCTTCGGACAAGGAACCGGACTGAACCACGACCTGCTGGCGGTCAACCTGTATGCGCGGTGATGCGCGCACAAAGAAGGGGCCGCCGTTTCCGACAGCCCCTGTTCTTCAAGCCCCAAAAGACTGCAATCAGGCGGCGGCGCGGCCCTGCCCCTGATGCGCCCCCGGATGTGCCATGCGGGCCAGCGTCGCCGGCTCGATGGCCACCCGCAGATGGGCGTGGCTGTCGTCGTCGCGGCGGCCGACCACCTCGCCATGGGCGTAAAGCCAGGCGAGCGTCGCGCCGTCGCCATGCGCGACATCCAGCTCCACCAGTTCGCGGCCGGCGGTCATCCGGTCGTCGAGGATGCGGAACAGCGTGTCCAGCCTCCCGCCGGTCGCGGCGGACACCGCGCAGGCGTTGCCGGCCCGTTCGGTGCGGGCGATCACGGCGTCGACTTCCGCCCCGTCCAGCAGGTCGATCTTGTTGGCGACCTCGACCACGCGCGGGTCGCGCTCCGGATCGATGCCGAGATCGGCCAGGATCGCCTCCACGTCGGCCTTCTGGGCCTCGGTGTCGGGGTGGGCGATGTCGCGGACATGCAGGATGATGTCGGCCGCCTGCACCTCCTCCAGCGTGGCGCGAAAGGCCGCGACCAGATGGGTCGGCAGGTCGGAGATGAAACCGACGGTGTCGGACAGGATGACCTTGCGGCCCGACGGCAGCACCACCTGACGCATGGTCGGGTCGAGCGTGGCGAACAGCAGGTTCCTGGCGAACACGTCGGCGCCGGCCATCCGGTTGAACAGGGTCGACTTGCCGGCGTTGGTGTAGCCGACCAGCGCCACCACCGGGTACGGCACCTTGGCGCGCGCCTTGCGGTGCAGGCCGCGGGTGCGGCGGACCTCGTCCAGCTCCCGTTTGATCCTGACGATGCGGTTGCCGATCAGGCGGCGGTCGATCTCCAGCTGCGATTCACCGGGGCCGCCGAGGAAGCCGAAGCCACCGCGCTGGCGTTCCAAGTGGGTCCAGGACCGCACCAGCCGCGACTTCTGGTAGCTCAGCGACGCCAGTTCGACCTGAAGCTGGCCTTCGTGGGTGCGGGCGCGGGCGCCGAAGATCTCCAGGATCAGGCCGGTGCGGTCGATGACCTTGGCGCCGAACGCCTTTTCCAGGTTGCGCTGCTGCACCGGGGTCAGCGCATGGTCGACGATGACGAGGTCGATGGCCTCGCCCGCCTCCTGCGCGTCTTCGATCAGCTTGGCATACTGCTCGATGGCGCCGCCGCCCAGCAGGGTGGCCGGGCGCGGCTGGTTGACCTTGACGACCGCGGCCTGCGCCACGTCGAGGTCGATGGCCGCGGCAAGCCCGACCGCTTCGTCCAGCGAGGCTTCGGGGCTGCGGTCGGTGTCGGCCCCGCGCAGGACCGGATGGAGGACGAGGGCGCGGCCCATTGCGGAGCGCGACGTTTGGGTGGTTTTCAAATCGGTGGTCTGATGCGTGCCCATAGGGTTCCTTTGTCCGCCCCGGCGCCGGATGCGCGGGGCATGCGCGCATCCCTCGCGGATGCGAAGCTCGGAAATTGGGAAGAAAGGGTCCTCTCCGACCCCACCGGCGGCGCCACGGCACGGGGGAGGGTCGCGGCGGCCTGCGCGTCACGGGGTCGGAGAGGAGAGCGTCGGCACACCCGAGGCGGGAGGCCGAACCGGGGAACTTAGATCAAGGGAGATCACCGAAGTTGCCGCGCCGGCCGGGGAAGCGGTCTCGACACGCGATACTGCACTGGGAAAGTCACTGGTGTGACGGCGTCGCCGCCCACACCGGATTAGATGAGGGGACCGAGGCTCAAAACAAGGGCATGGGGACGATTTTCCAGCGGTATTTCCTCACCGGCCCATGCTGTTGCGCGACGCCTGTTCGATGGTCTTGATGTGGGCGAGGCCGGGGAGGATTTCCGAGCGGATGAACTCCAGCCGGCGCACCGGACCACCGCCGCGGGCGAAGCGGTGCTTCCACAGATTCATCTTCACCGCCAGCCCGCACAGCACGCCGCCGATGGTCAGGTGATGGGTGACGATCAGGTCGCGGATGCTGCGGAAACTGTCCGGGTTGATGTCGCGCCAGAAATCGCGGGACCGGTTGTCGAAGCTCTCGAAGCGGCCGGTGATGGAGGTGGCGATGTCGGTCAAATCGTGGCCGATCTCGTCCAGCATGCGGCGCTGGCGGGCGTCGCGCCGCACCTCGCTGACCTGGAACAGCTCCGCCATCCAGCCGAGGAAGCCCTGCACGTCGGGAACGATGTCGTCCAGGCAGCGCTTGAAATAGGCCAGCGACAGGAAGATGTCGGCATATTCCTCCAGGAAGGCCGGGATTTCCTGCAACGGGATGTCGAGCCGGTCGGCGGTCATCTGCAGCCGGCGCCGCGCCTCCTCCACGTCGGGCTGGGCGAACAGGCGCACCAGCTCGTCCATGCTGGCGATGTCCGCACCCTGCGCGCCATAGACATGCTCCACCAGCGGGCGGGTGAAGACGCGCATGTAGCTGGTCAGTTCCGCCCGCTTGGCGGCCGACAGGCGGAGCGCGCCCGCCTCCTCCACATCGATGTTCAGGCGGCGCAGCTCCAGCCGCAGGCTGTAGACATCGAAGCTGGCGGCCTCGCCGATCCGGACGATCTTGCGCAGGTCACGACGAAGCGCCGGACCGTCGATGCCGAAGCATTTCGATAATTGGTCGAGGCCGATCTGGCCGCTGCCGGTCTGGGCATCGTTGAACAGCTCCGCCACCGTCTCCAGCCGGACATTCTTGATCAGCCGTGCCCGGCGCAGCCCCGGCGTTTCCAGTGGCAGGATCGACAGGGGCAGGATGTGCAGGGCATCGCGCCCGTCATCCTCCTCCGCCGTCGAGGCCCCGTTCAAATGCACGGCGGCGGCCCCGGTGGTGGCGGGCGGGCGGATGCGGTCGCGGGGCTTCCGGTCCTGTGGATTGCCCGCTGGCGGCTGCACGGCTGGACTCCTCCCGCTTGGCCGAGCCCCGCGGCCTGTCAGAAGCGCGGGAACCTCATCAGCGTCATGGTGATGGACGGATCGATGGAGATGACCGAGGCCCGGCCACTGCGGGAGATCGGGCCGATCGACGGCATGGCGGCGGTCGCGGTCGAGCCGCCATTCTGCATGTCGTACATCGCGGCGAAGCGGTCGAGGAACTTGGCGACCTTCTCCGGGCTTTTCAGGTCCGCGATGTCCATGCGCTTTTCCAGCAGCGCCTTCTGCTTGTCGACCTCCAGCAGCGCCGTCTGGTCGGGCAGGCCCAGCGTGGTGTAGACCACCTTGCGCAGGGCGTTGTCAGCCATCACCTGATACCAGTTGGTGATGTTCGACGACCGCCGCTGGAAATAGAGGCCGAGGCGCACCGCCGGGTTCCTGTCCTCCGATTCGACCTCCAGCGTCACGTTGACGTAGCGGTCGATGATGGCCTGGACCACGGCCGGCTGTTTCAGGTTGTCGCCGCCGTTTTCGGCGAAGCCCAGCACGGTCGCCATCTCGCGGAACTTGGTGTCGCTCATCCGGTTGGCGGTGGAATACTGGTCGCTCACCCCTTCTTCCAGAACCTTGCGGATCAGTCCGCGCGACTTCGCCTGACTGCCGAGGTCGAAGGCCTCCAGGACGAAGCGATAGAGCTTGTCGTCCTTCATGAAGTCTTCGGTGCTGGTGATCTTGCCGATGTTGTCCTGGAAATAGGAGATGGCGCGCTGCACCGCCGGACGGCTGCGCACCGCCTGTTCGTAGCGGTCGTGGTTCTTGGTGACGACGCGCAGGTCGACCAGCGTGGTCATGCCTCCACCTCACCGGTCTTTTCACCGCTGCGCGGAATGGCGGGGCTCTCGTCGGCGGCATCGGTCTCGGCGCCGTAGCCGGCGGGGATGCGCATGATGACCTCCCCCGTCGCGGTGTCGAGCACCTCGGTGTAGAGCCGCCGGGTGTCGGGATCGAGATTGACGCGGTAGGGCCGGGTGGCGCGCTTCGCCTCCGCCTCGGTCGCATCGGTCGTCCCAGTGGTCTTCTGGGCGCGCTCCACCACCTCGGCCGGCTTGGTCGTTTCGGCCCGGGCGGCCCGCTGGCGGTCGGCCTGACGCTGGCGCGCCTCCGCGATGATGTCGGCGCTGGCGGTTGAGCGTTCGCCGGACGGACCGGTCACGCCGGTGACGGGGGTCGGCATGGCGTCATCCTCCGGCGTGGTGGCCCGCGTGAAGATCGAGGCCTTCCGTTTGGAACGATGGCGCCGAAGCGGAGGGAGCCGGCGAAAGCAGCGTGCCTTCATACTCCATCACCGGACGCAGGGCCGACAGCGCCTTGTAATAGTCGCGCTCGCCGATATGGCCCATGGCGCGGGCGATGCGGTCCTGGATATCGGGGCGGGTGAAGGTGGTGTAGAGCTGCGCCATCATCTCCGCCGCCGCACCGCTGCCATTGGCGGCGATGGTGGGATCGAGCAGCATGCTCTGGATCAGGAAATAGGCGCGGCGCACCGGGGTCACCGCATCCTCCTCCTGCAGGATGTCGCTGCCGCGGATGATCTGGGCAAAGTTGGAAATGGTCAGCGTGTAGCGGCGGTTCTCGTTCTGCACGACGCAGCCGTTGATGACCACCCGCTCGCACGGCTTCAGGCGCAGCTTAAGTGCCATAGGACAGATCCTCCGTCGCCAGTTCGCGCGTGGCCTGCGCCGCCCCTTGCAGCCCTTGCATCACCGAACGGTTGATGTGGAGCAGCAGGTCGATGCCGCCCTCGCCGCGCAGCACCCGCTGGGTGTTGCGGTTCACCGCGAAGGACAACGAGACCAGACCGGCGCGCAGCGCCTCCGGCAGGGCGTTGCCGTCCTCCAGCAGGTCGGCGCGTAGCGTGTTCCACAGCTCCAGGTTCCGCCACAGCGCGTCCTTCAGCGCGGCGGAGCGCCAGTCGGCGTCGCGGTTGTTTTCCAGCGCCAGGGTGATCCGCAGGAACACCCGGTACTCGATCTTTCGCGGATCGTCGCACTCGGCGATGGTCTGGTGGTAGGCGGCGATGCTCATGGGCGCACCCCTGCGGTGGGGTCCTTTGCGGCGGGATGCCGGACCGGTTGCGGTGGGTTTTGGCGACGGATGCGAGAAATGGACGCGGACGGCCGATGGGGCGGCGCCATCGTCCAGGGGATTGGACGATGGCACCGCCCGTCAGGGACTTAGCGGAACAGCGACAGGATGTTCTGCGGACCCTGGTTGGCGATCGACAGAGCCTGGATGGCGAGCTGCTGCTGGACCTGGAGGGCCTGCAGGCGGCTCGATTCCTCGTTCATGTCGGCGTCGACCAGGGCGCCGATGCCCTTGTTCATCGAGTCGGTCAGCTTCGACACGAAGTCGTTCTGCACCGACACGCGGTTCTCGATGGAGCCGATGACCGACGCCTTGCCGATGGCGCTGTCGAGCAGCTTGTTGATGACCTCGAGCGACTTCTTGGAGTTGTTGACCACGTCGATCTGGGTCAGATCGGCGAGGCCGCCGAAGGCGTCGCTCTCCTTCGAGCCGACCCACAGGCCGGACACCTGGGCGGTGAAGTTGCCGTCGGTGTTCTTGTCCTGATCGGTGAAGGTCAGGGTGTCACCGGTGAAGGCGACCTGGAAGTCGCCGCCGGCAGCGGTCAGGGCCGTGTTCACCGCGGTGGCGATGTTGCCCTGCGTGGTTGCAAGGTCGGTGTCGTAGGTCTGGGCCGACAGATCGACCGTCACGTCGGCCTTGCTGCCGTCCTCCTTGGTCACCGTCAGCGTCAGGCTGCCGAGGCCGAGATTCTGGCCGTCGATGAAGGTGTCGCCGGGCGCGCCGAGCTTGATGTCGACCTTGGCCTTGGTGGCGTTGGTCGAATCGACCTGCTGCTCGATGGTGGCCTTGCCGACGATCGACTCCACGCGCATGTCCTGGCGCTGGAATTCGATGTAGCTCGGATCGACGCTGCCGTCGCTGCGGCTGAGCGACGCCAGGATGGCGACGTTCTTGTCCTTGGCCGTGCCGTCGTTGGAGTAGGTGACGCGCAGCAGGTTGTCGCCGTTGAACGATGCGTCGGCGGCGGCGCCCTTGATCAGCTTGACCAGCTGGTCGACGTCGTTCTGGATCAGCGACTTGTCGACGCCGTTGGTCTGGCCGGCGATGACGCGGGCCTTCAGCGTCTGCAGGTTCTCGACGATGTTCTTGGAGGCCACCGACGCGGTGTTGGTGGTGCCGGACCCCAGCTCCAGCGATTCCTTGACCGCCTTGAAGCCGGCGACGTCGGCCTTCATGGTGGTGGCGATCGACCAGTAGGCGGCGTTGTCCTTGGCGTTGTTGACCTTCAGGCCGGTCGAGATGCGGTCCTGCGTGGTCTCCAGATCCCCGGTCACGCGACGCAGGGTCTGCAGCGCGGTCATGGCGGAGGTGTTCGTCATAATCGAGGCCATGGGTATCTCCATTCGCGAGATGCATGGCGCCTTTCTGACGCCGGGGCCATTCGCGCCGGCCTTCCCGATCCAGTGTGCGGGGGCGCGAGCGGCAAATTCGAGGATGACCGAGCCGGTTTAAGCCGGGGTAAAAAATCGCAGGCGTTCGGGACGGACGGGTTGCGGCAACGGAACTGCGGTCAACGACCGACGGCGCGGGCGGCGGCGCGCGGCACCACCGGCGGAATGAAGGGCACACGGGGGCCGGCCAGCCCGCCGGCGCCCGACCAGCGGTCCAGCATCAGCTGGGCGCGGTCGGGAGTGACGTGGTCGGGCGGCGCCTCGAACTTGTAGCCGCGGCCATAGACCGTCTCGATGTAGCGGCCGCCGCCGGTCGCCGTGTCGATCTTCTTGCGCAGCTTGCAGATATAGACGTCGATCACCTTGTCGAGCGGGTCGGAGCCGGACAGGCCGTAGACCTCCTCGTAGATGTGTTCCTTCGACACCACGCGGCGGTGGTTGAGGGCCAGCACCGACAGGATCGCGTGCTCGCGCTGGCTGAGGCGCAGGCGCTCGCCGTCCACCTCAGGGTCGCGGCCGTCGAGGAAGACCGTCAGGCGGCCGACCGTCACCGCGTTGCTGGTCAGCCCGTAGGACCGGCGGCGGATCGCCTCCAGCCGGGCACGGATCTCGGTGCTGACCACCGGCTTCACCAGCACGTCGTCGGCGCCTGCCCGCAGGATGCCGGCGGTGGTGTTGGCGCAGCGGCGTTCGATCAGGCAGATGATCGCGGCGGTCACGTTGCGGGCGCGGAGCATCGCCACGCAGGCCTCGGTGTCGCCGACGTCGCCGATGATGATCGCGTCATGGCCGATGTCGATGGAGCCATGCCCGCCCACCAGATCGCGCAGGCCATTCAGGTCCAGGCGGTCATGGTTAACCTTGCACAGGGCGAGTTGCTTGCCGATGGCATCGGCGATCAGATCGGCTGGCTCAATCAGCAAAGCCTGCATTGGATTCTCCATTGTCGAGCAAGCGCTGGTAAGCATTGATTTTTACGCAATTGCGTTGATATCACACGCTTATCACAGCCTCAAAAGAACCCATCGAAAGGCGATGTGTCAACACTTTGGGGTAGCCGAGTTGATATAGGACATTCGAGCGTTTTACGCCGTTTTAACAGTTTCGTTTGGATAAACACTGGATAAATTTTTATGTAACACCGGTTTTACTTTGAGATTCGACGTGAATTTATAGTGATCATCACAAGCAACCAGCAATCATCCCGCCATGTTTGGTTAACGACAGTAATCGGATGGAAAACCAACGCTCATGAATATGAACGCTGGTTTAACCCTGATGTCCTAGCGTCGCCGGGCATCCGCGTTTGAGGAGGTTCCATGTCCGGAACGAAGGCACCCGTCTTGCCGGCGGCCGTGACCGCTGCTTGCCTGTTCGTCCTGGCGGGCTGTGCGCAATTGTCGCAGGCCCCCGACAGCGATTACCGCCAAGCCCTTGAAAAAGCGCTCACCGCCGGCCAATGCGACGGCGATGCGGTGCGCGACATGTGGTCGGCTTATGGGCGGTGGTACGCGGTCGGGTCCTCCATCGCCGGCCACCCGAAGACCGACGAGGCCGCCGCCCTGCTGCGCCAGGGTGACCAGTTCCGGATCCTGAACTGCACGGAGGTGGCGCGCGCGTCCTACCGGACGCTGATCCACCGCTTCCCGGAGGACGGATATGCCGCGATGCGTGAGGCCGCCGGCGCCTCGCTGCGCACGCTGCCGCCGCCTCCCGCGCCGGGCGTGCCGACCCAGATCAGGCCGGTCGGGGAGATTTGAAGGGGTAAATCGCCCTCTCCCGCCCAGGGAGAGGGAGCCTGCTCACAGCGCCAGATCGGACGACAGGGGCCGGTCCAACCCCAGCCAGGCATCGGCCAGCGGGCCGACGGTCAGCGCGCCGTCCAGTCGGCAGTCGGTCAGGGCGGCGCGGAAGGTCTCGTGCAGGTCGGCCAGGGCAGAGGACGGCAACCCCGTCGCCAGACGCAGGGTCACGTCCAGCCGGCGGCCGGCGAGAGTCGCCATCAGTTGCACCGGACCCAGCCGCTGCGGCCGGGCCTGAAGCACCAGGGTGATGCGGTCGGACAGGCCGTCTTCGATGCCGACGGCGCACAGCAGGCTTTCGCCGCTGTCCAGAAGCGGCACGCGGGACAGGCGCCACAGCCGTCCGTCCACCGGCTGGAACCGCGCGGCCAGCGCCCGGTCGCAGTCGTCGAGCAGCAGCCCGCCGTCGAGATCCTCCAGCCCGGCCGCCACCTCCGGTCCCAGCCAGCCGCGGCAGCCTTCCGCCGTCGCCGCCAGGAACAGGGCGAGCGCAGCGCCGAAGGTCGAATCGCAGCGCGGCAGGCATCCCCGCGCCAGCGCCGCATCGGCCGGCGACAGCGAATCGAGCAGGTCGAGCAGGCGGCGCACGAGCGGTCCGGCCTCGCCCCCGTCATCCACGGCGCGGGGGACGGGTGACGGCGTCGCGGCGAATTGCGCCGCCAGCAGCTCCGGCGGCGGCACATGCCGGGGGACGAGGTCGTGCCCGGCCATTCAGACTGCTTCCATTCACGGATCCCCCAAGCAGCAGCGCTCCGCTCAATAGACGACGGTGTCGGCGTCGTCGGATTGCGGGATGATGATGGTGCCGTCGTCGGCCATCGCCTTGGCGACGCGAACGATCTCCGCCTGGGCGTCGTTGACGTCGCGCATGCGCAAGGGCCCCATGTTCTCGATCTCGTCCAGCAGGATCAGGCGGGCGCGTTCCGACAGCACCGACAGGAAGTGGTCGCGCTGGGCCGCCGGCGCCCCCTTCAGCGCGATGGCGAGCTGGCCGGTGTCGCAGCGGCGGATCACCGCCTGCAGGGACACGCGGTCCAGCCGCATCAGATCCTCGAAGGTGAACATCAGCTGCTTGATGCGCTGGGTCGGTTCCGGCATCACCGTTTCCAGATCGTCGAAGATCTCGGTCAGCGTCTCGCGGTCGATGCGGTTGAAGATGTCGGCCATCCGCTCCAGCGAATCGTTGCCGTGGGTGCGGGCGTAATTCGCCATGAACTCGTTGTGCAGGATCGATTCGATGTCCAGCAACACCTCGCGCTGCACCGATTCGATCTGGATCATGCGCTCGATCACCTCGGTGCGGATGGCAGGGGGCAGCAGGACCAGCACCTTGGCGGCGTGGTCGGCCCGCATCTTCGACAGGATCACCGCCGCCGTCTGGGGATATTCGCCGGCCAGATAGCTGGCGAGCACCCCCTCGTTCACGTTGGACATCTTTTCCCACATGGTGCGGCCGGCGGGGCCGCGGATCTCGCCCATGATCTCCGTCACGCGGTCGGCCGGCAGGAAGCGGTTCAGCATCCGCTCCGTGCTGTCGTAGGAGCCGATCACCGAGCCGGCATTGGCGAAACGCTCGGTGAAGATGCGCATCAGCGTCTCCACCAGATTGGAGGTGACGTTGCCGAGAGTCGCCATCGCCCGGCTGACGAGGCGGATCTCATCCTCGTCCAGCCGCTCCATCAGCCGCGAGCCACGTTCCTCGCCCAACGCCAGGAAGATGACGGCACTCTTCTCCACGCCGGTCAGGCTCTTGTAATTCTCACGGATCTTGATCGGCGTTCCCATGACGGCACCTCAGAAGGAGTAATCGGCGGAGGGGACGGAGGACGGGGCGGGATCGCCCCCGCCATCGAAGGCCTCGGCCGGCGGCAGGGCCAGCGCGCGGTCGTGGCGGAAGGCGACCGCCATCACCGCGCCGGCCACCAGCAGCAGCGGATGCGGGATCAGCGGGTTGGCGTCGAGAGCGGACAGCAGCCCGGCGACCGAGCCGTCTTCCGGCACCGCGACGCCACGGCGGCGGGCCAGCGCGAGAAGGCTGTCTGCGAGGCTGGCGGGGGGATCGGCGGGATTGTCGTCCATCCTCAAACCCCATACGAGCGGATCAGGCTGCCGGCGATCAGGAACCAGCCGTCGGTCAGCACGAAGAAGATGATCTTGAAGGGCAGCGCGATCATCACCGGCGGCAGCATCATCATGCCCATCGCCATCAGGATCGCCGCCACCACCATGTCGATCACCAGGAAGGGCAGGAACAGCAGGAAGCCGATCTCGAAGGCGCGGCGCAGCTCCGACAGCAGGAAGGCCGGCATCAGCAGCCGCAGATCGACGCTTTCCGCCGTCACCGGGCGCTCGTCCTTGGCCGGTGCCGTGTCTTCGCCGGCCGGCTTCGGCTTTGCCGTGAAGGCGGCGAAGGCGGCGAGGTCGCGTTCGCGGACATGGGAGGCCATGAAGCCGCGGAACGGCTCGATCATGCGCTCCAATCCCTGTTCCTGGGTGACCTGCTCGTTCAGCAGCGGGCGCAGGCCGTCCTGCCAGGCGCTGTCGATCACCGGCCCCATGATGTGGAAGGTCAGGAACATGGCGAGGCTGACCAGCACCATGTTCGGCGGCGACTGCTGCAGGCCGAGCGCCGAGCGCAGCAGCGACAGCACGACGATGATGCGGGTGAAGCAGGTGACCATGATGAGCAGGCCGGGCGCGACGCTGAGCACCGTCAGCAGCACGATGCCCTGGACGATCCGCCCCGACAGGCTCGCCCCGTCCGTCAGCGATCCCAGCGCGCCGAGATTGAGGTCGAGCGGCGCCGCCGCGGCCGGGCCGGCGGCGAGGAGGATGGCCAGGAGGAGGGTCAGGGGGCGGAGGCGCATGCGGGGGCTTTCGGGGGAGTGGTTGCCGCGATTGCCCCCTCCCCATCCCTCCCCCGCCCTCGGCGGTGGAGGGGGTTGGATGCTTGGTGGCGTTACGTGAATCGCGAAGCGGCGGCAGTCCCCTCTCCCACCGAAGGTGGGGGAGGGTTAGGGAGGGGGCACCGGTGACGACTGCTCCCGCTTCAGTCGATCTCCAGTTCCGTCCGCACGATCTCGGTCAGGGTCACGCCCAGCCGCTGGTCTTCGACGATCACCACCTCGCCGCGCGCGACCAGGCGGTGGTTGACCAGGACCTCGACCGGTTCGTCCACCTTGCGCTCCAGTTCCAGCACGGCGCCGCGGCCGAGCTTCAGCAGTTGCGCCACCAGCATGCTGGTGCGGCCCAGGACGACCTGCACGTCCACCGGCACGTTGTAGATGGCGTTCATCGGGCCGTCGTAAGGCTTGTCGCCCAGCTTGTCGGTAGCCTTCTCAGCCTGCTTGGGATCGTCGTCGAGCATGTCGAGGTTCAAGGGAGGCATGCGGAATCTCGCTTCGGATCGTTAAAGGTCGGAGGACAGCGCCGGTGTCAGGGCGGCGACGGCGCGGTCGGTGAGGTCGGCGATGGCGGCCTGGATGGCGGCGGGGTCGCGGCGGACGGCGCCGGCGCCCCAGTTGGCCTCCAGGGCACCGACGGGCAGAGCCGGGTCACCCTGGATGTCGAGACGGCCCTGGAAGACGGCCTGCCCGGCCAGCCGCTCTTCCAGCGGGAGGCAGAGCGAGGGGTGCAGGCGCAGGGTCAGGACGGAGGCCTGTCCGGCGGCGCGCAAGGCATCGGCGGCGAGACGCTCGACCTCGGTATGGGCGACCTGATCGAGCAGGCGCGGCGCCATGCGGCGGACCAGCGCCAGCAGCACGAAGGCGCCCTGGGCCTCCAGCCGCTCCATCAGGGCGGCATGGCCGGCGTCGAGCGTCGCCATCCGCTGCGCGAGTTGGTCGAGGGTGGCGGACAGCTCCGCCTCGATGCGGCGGGCGGCGGAGAGTTCGCCGTCGCGGCGGCCCTGGGCGAGGCCCTCGGCCAGCGCGGCCTCGCGGGTGCGGTCCAGGGCGGCGCGGTGCTCGCGTTCCGACAGGGTCGGCAGGTCGAGCGGGTCGACACTCTCCACCGCTTCCGGCTCCGCCACCGCGACGGGCGCGCCGAAGCTGTGGTCGAAGCGATAACGCGGGTAGGCGGCCATCACGCCACCTCCTCATAGAGCCAGGAGCGCAGGATATCGATGGCCTCGTCCGGATACTGGTCGACCAGCTCGCCCAGCCGGCGGATGGAGGAGGCGCGGACGCGGCCCTCGACGGTGCGCAGCTCGATCAGCTGGTCCATCGTCTCTTCGATGCCCAGCTGCGGCGCCATCGGGGCGGCGGCCAGGGCGGGGTCGGCTTCCTCCCCGTCGGCGGGAATCGCACCGGCGGCGGCGGTTGCCGCATTGGCCGGGCCGGTCAGCTGCGGCATGGCGCCGCCGGCCGGGGCGGACAGCGCCGGGGCTTCCGCCACCACCGGCTCCGGCGCCGGGAAGACGCGGCGGATCAGCGGACGCAGGCCGACCAGGATCACCAGGGATGAGAGCACCAGCAGGATCACCCACTGGATCAGCGTCATGACGTTGCGGGTCAGCGTCTCGGCGATCTCGTCGCCCAGCGGGCGGGGGGCGAGGTCGGGGGCCAGATCGACGAATTCCAGATTGTCCACCGTCACCCGGTCGCCGCGCGCCTCGCTGAAGCCCATGGCGGAGCGGACCAGCTCGCCCAGGCGCTGAAGCTCTTCCGCGCTACGCGGCTCGTACTGGCGGGTGCCGTCGGCGGCGGACTTCCAGGTGCCGTTGACCAGCACGGCGACGCTGAGGCGGCGGACGTCGCCCGGCTCGATCACCGTTTCGCGGCTGACGTTGGAGATCTCGTAGTTGACCGTCTCCTCCTGCCGCTTGCTGTCGTTGGAGGATTGCGGGCCTTGCGACTGGGCGCGGACGTCACGCTGCGGCAGGTTCTGTTCGGCGGTAACCGGCGGTTCGCCGTTGGTGTCCTGGCTGCGGTCCTGCTCCTGCACCGTCTGGGTGGAGCGGACGACCTGGCTGTTGGGGTCGAAGGTCTGGCTGCGCACCACCTCGCGCTTGGTCTCCACCTCGGCGGCGACCTGGACGCGGACATTGCCGGCGCCGAGACGGGCAGTCAGCATCTGCTCCACCGCGCGGGCGACACGGGTTTCCGCCGCGACGCGCAGCCCGTCGGTGCGCGCCGAGGCCAGCCCCGGCCCGTCATCCTCGGTCAGCAGAAGCTCGCCGGAGGAATCCATCACCGTCACGGCGCTGGGCTTCAGGTTCGGCACGGCGGCGGAGACGAGGTGGCGGATCGACAGGGCTTGGCGGCGGTCCAGCGATCCCCGGCCGCGCATGCGCACCACCACCGACGCGGTCGGCTTCGGCGCGTTGCGCGAGAACTCCTCGCGTTCCGGCAGGACGATGTGGACGCGCGCCGCCTCGACGCCGGACAGCGTCTCGATGGTGCGGCCGAGTTCACCCTCCATGGCGCGCAGGCGGTTGATGCGCTGCATGAAGCTGGTGATGCCCAACGGCTTGTCGGTGTCGAACAGTTCGTAGCCGACGCCGCCGTGGGATGGCAGGCCCTTCTCTGCCAGCGCCATGCGGACGCGGGACACATCGGCCTGCGGCACGCTGATCGTCGTGCCGTCGAAGCCGGCGTTCACCGGCACGCCCATCTCCTGCACCGCCTTGGCGATGCGGCCGGCCTCCGCCGGTTCAAGGCCGCTGTAGAGCGCGGTCATGTGCGGCTGCGACAGCAGCAGCGCCATGCCGGCGACGGCCAGGACGATGCCGAGCCCGGTGCCCGCCAGGACGAGCAGCCGACCGCGCCCCAACGACCGCAAGGTGTCGATCAGACTGTCCACGGTTCCCCGCACCTTTAAAGTTTCTGAAAATCGGCGGGCCTAGTCTTCGCCCTGCACACCCCGTCACGCTAACGGCGCGACTTTTAAGCGGAGTAAAAAACGGGAGTGGTGCCAACGACAAAGCTTCTAAAACTTTACTGGTTTCCCGGTTGACTAAAATTTTCGGCAATGTCCGGCGGGATGGAGCGATGATTACACGGCTTGGCATGGCGAAAACAGGAACGGCGACGCGGGACGAAGTCCTGAACAGGCTGCGCGGGTCGGGGCGGATCCTGGTGATCGCCCTGCCGGTCGCCCGGCTGCTGGCAGGATTGTTGGCGCTGGGCGCGGTGGCGGCGGCCGGGCTTGGCGGCTATTGGCTGGCGGCGGGCACTGAAGCCGTCGAGCGGCTTTGGGTGCCGTCGGCGGAGACCGCGCCGGCCGACGCCGTGGTCGACATGCCGGAACTGGTCGTCAATTTGCGCCGCGACACGCCGTCCCGCTTCCTGAAGATCGGCCTGTCGCTGACCGTCGCTCCCCACGACCGCCAGACGCTGGAACGGGCGATGCCGCAGCTGACCGACAGTCTGCAGGAATTCCTGCGCAACCTGGACCAGGACGATCTTGATGGATCGGCCGGGCTGCACCGCCTGCGCAGCGAGATCAGGCGCCGCTTCAACCTGATCCTGTCCGACCCCGCCGGCCGGCGCGACGTCGTCACCGACGTGCTGCTGCGCAGCCTGCTCACGCAATAGCGACCTCCAGAGGCACCGGATGACCGACACCCCCGCCCCGCCCGCCCCGTCCATGCCCACCCCGTCAATGGCCACCCCGTCCATGCCCACCTCCGTCCCCGTTGCTGACGAGGATGCGGACTGGTCCGATGCCGCGTGGGAACTGGCCGCGGCACAGCAGACCGCCGCGCCCGCTCCGCCCCCTGCCGCGGAGGCCGCGGCGATGGCCGAAGCGATGCAGCAGGCGCTGAGCGGCGAGACCAAGACGCTGAGCCAGGAGGAGATCGACCGGCTGCTGAATTTCGGCGCGCCGGAAGGCGGCGGGCCGGAGATGAGCGCGATCCAGCGGCTGGTCAGCTCGACCACGGTCAACAAGGACCGGCTGCCGATGCTGGATGTGGTGTTCGACCGCATGGTGCGGATGCTGAACACCTCGCTGCGCCAGTTCGCCTCCACCAACGTCGAGGCATCGCTGTCGAAGATCGAATGGCTGCGCTACACCGACTTCCAGGACGCCATCGAGCTGCCGGCCCTGATCGGCGTCGCCCGCGCCGAGCCGTGGGACAACCAGATGCTGGTGACCATCGACAGCGCGCTGATCTACTGCATGATGGACGTGCTGCTGGGCGGGCGGCGGTCGCGGCCGGGGCGGATCGACGGGCGCGCCTACACCTCCATCGAACGCAAGATGACCGAGCGGATGATGAAGGTGGTGCTGCAGGATCTCGGGCAGTCCTTCGATCCGCTGGCGCAGGTCGACTTCGTCTTCGACCGGCTGGAGGTGAACCCGCAGTTCGCCACCATCACGCGCGCCACCAACGCCATCATCCGCGTGCGCATCGCCGTGGAGGTGGAGCGCCGCACCGGCCACATCGACATCGTCATCCCCTATGCCACGCTGGAGCCGATCCGCGGCAAGCTGGTGCAGATGTTCATGGGCGAGAAGTTCGGCCATGACACGGTGTGGGAAAGCCACCTGAAGAACGAGCTGATGCGCTCCAAGCTGGAGCTGGTCGCCGTGCTGGCGGAGACCAAGGTGCCGCTGGGCGAGGTGCTGGCCTGGCAGAAGGGCCAGTCGCTGAAGCTGCGCATCAACCCCGATTCCACCGTCCTGGTCTTCAGCAAGACCATCCCGCTGTTCGCCGGCCACATGGGACAGCGCAACGACAACATCGCGGTGAAGATCGACACCGATCTCGACACCAAGCAGGAGCTGATCGATGGTCTCCTTTCTCATTGACGCGGCCCTGGCGGTGATGCTGGTCACGGCGACCGCCTATCTGGTCATCGTCAACAAGCGGCTGAAGCTGCTGCGCACCGGCCAGTCCGAGATCAACGCCCTGGTGTCGACCTTCTCCAAGTCGATCGACGACACCGACGCCTCGATGAAGCGCATGGTGGTGTCGGCGACCGAGATCGCCGCGCGGCTGTCCGACGATCTGGACCGCGCCAAGGGCATGAAGGAGGACATGGCGCTGATCCTGGGATCCTGCGAGCGCACCACCGCCCGCATGGAGGAGTCGGTCCAGCATGCCCGCGCCCTGCTGCGTCGCCTGGATGAAGGCGCCATGGCAAGCACAGCGCGCTCCACCCGCAACCGGGCGCGGCCGGAAGTGGCGGATACCGTCGAAAGCGCGGCGAAGCCGGCCGAGGTGACCGCAGAGGCCGCTGCAACCTCCCCCCTGGTGTCCGCACTGAAAGCGGCCGAGGTGGATCATGGCGAATTCCGGGCGCTCGAAACCGCTCTGCGTGCGGTGGCGGGACAGCCTGCCGAAGCGACGGTTCCCGCTCCCGCCGGCCCGGCGAAGGCGGCGGCCAGCGCCTTCTACGCGCGGCTGCGCACCGTCGGGTCGGAGGCGTCGGCATGATCCCGCGCATCCTGCCCATCACCCTGGTCGCCGTGCTGATGGTGCTGCCGCTGAAGCTCGGCGCGCTGGTCGACGGCTTCCCGGTGATCGCCCAGCAGTTCGACCGCGAATTCGGCGCCCATGAACGGCCCTGGGCCACCGACCTGAAGGCGACCGATCCGAAGGCGGCCGACGCCGCACCCACACCGGCACAGACTCCCCCGCCGGTTTCCACGCCGGTTGCGGAGATCCCGCCGCCGGTGGCGCTGGCGCCGCCCAACTGCACCGATCCGCTGCTGCGCGCGGCCATCGACGAGCAGAAGGCCGACAGCGCCGGCCGCCAGAACCGCCTGCGCGAGGCCGAAGCGGTGCTCGCGGCGACGGAGGCGCGGGTCGGCACGCAGATCCAGCGGCTGAACGGCGTGAAGCGCGAGGTCGAGGCACTGATGACCCAGCGGTCCAACTTGGCGCAGGAGGATTTGAAGCGGATGGTGGCGATCTATGAGGCGATGAAGCCGCGCGACGCCGCCCGCATCCTGACGGACATGGAAACCGACATCGTGGTGGACGTGCTGGACCGCATCGCCGAGCGGCGCGCCGCCCCGATCCTGGCCGAGATGGCCGATGCCAAGGCGCGCGAGGTGACGCGGCTGATCCTGCAGCGCCGCGCCCTGCCCGGCGACCGCAAGGCCGCTCCGACCGTCGTCGGAGCTTCGGTGCCGGTGACGGCCGTTCCGCGCCCCACCCTGACGAATTGAGCGCCATGACCAGCATGCCCGATGCCGTCTCGGCTCCGCCCCGGCCGGCCACAACCTCCGCTTCGGCCCAACGCGGCGGCTCGTCAGGCGACGATGCGCGCGACGGGGACTTCGCCAGTCTGGTGGACGAGGCCGCGGAGGAGGAACCCGACGATGCGGCCCGCCCCGACCGGCTGCGCAAGCGCAAGGAGCCGAGAGCGGACGACCCCGTCGCCGCGCAGGGCGCGATCACCCAGGCGGTGGTTCAGGCGAGCGGCGCCGACGCCCCGCTGATGCCCTGGATGATGGCCGCAGCCACGACCGCACCGGCAACGGCTGTGCCGACGGCAACCATCGGCAATGCGACGACGCCGGGTTCCGCCGCTCCGCAGGCGGCAGGGCCGACCGGCGACGGCAAGCACCCTGCCGGGCAGGCCGCCGCGACCGCACCGGCATCCACGGCGCAACCGGCGCCGGCCGCCGCCGCACCCAATCGGCCGGCCGGACAGGCCGAAACGGCGGCACCCACAAGCGCCGATGCCGCGGCACAGGGCAACGCCGACCGGGTTGCCGAGACGCCGGATCCCGGCCGGATCGTGCAGGCCAACCTGCCGGCTACTGCTACTGCTACTGCTACTGCTACTGCTACGGCTAGGGCCATGGCCACCGCCGCCGCGCCGGACGCGGCCGCCGAAGCGCCCCTCTCCCCAGACGGGCGCCAGATCCGGCGCGACGAAAGCAGCGATCCCCGCACCGCAGTCCGCGGCGCGCATGGCGCCGGCCGTCAGGGCAGCGCCACCGGGAAGGCCGAACAGACCGCCGGTGCGTCCGCCGCCCTGCAATCCACACAGCCCGGACAGCCGGCGCCCGATGTCGCCCCGACCGGCCGGGACCCCGCCCCGCCCTTCCCCGCTCCCCCCACCGCGGGCAGCGGCGATGCGGCGGCCACAGGGTTCGAGGCGGTGCCGACGCTGCCGGCCCAGGCGGCCACCCACTATGCCGCCGCCGCGGCCTCCGGCCGGGCCGCAACCGCGCACAGCCCGGCGATGGCGCAGCTGGCGGCCCCGCTGGTCCGCGTGGCGGAGAACGGCGGCGGCGAGTTCCACATCGACCTCGCCCCGGCGGAGCTTGGCCGCATCCGCGTCGTCGCCGACGTCAGCGACGGCAAGGTCTCGTTGACCATCCAGGCCGAACAGGCCGACACGCTGGCCCTGCTGCGGCGCGACCTGACGCAGCTGGAACGCGCGCTCGGCGATGCCGGCATGTCGCTCGACAGTTCCAACCTTCAGTTCTCGCTGCAGGGCGACGGGCAGTCGCGCGGCTTCGCCGCTCCCGACCAAGGCGGCGGCTCCCGCGGTTGGAGCGTGCAGGCCGTTCCCGAACCCGCCGCCGAAGCCGTTGCCGACCGGCCGCTGCGCCCGATCGACGGGCTGGTCGACGTCACCGTCTGAACAGGAAAGACTTTCCCGCCATGACAAATATGTCCGGTACCACAACGCCCAGCACCGGCCTGATGACCGCCGCGAAGACGAACGCGGCCGCCGACGAACAGAAGAAGCCCACGGTCGATTACGAATCCTTCCTGAAGCTGCTGACCGCCCAGCTGCGCAACCAGGACCCGCTGGCGCCGATGGACGCCACCCAGTTCATGACCCAACTGGCGCAGCTGTCGACGGTGGAGCAGTCGATGCGCTCCAACGACACGCTGGGCAAGGTTCTGGACACGTTGAAGAGCAGCGGCATGCGCATGGACATGGCCCTGCTCGGCCGCAAGGTGGAGGTGGCGTCCGACCAGCTTTCGCTGGCCGACGGCAAGGCGCAGGCCGCCTACACGGTCGAGGGAACGCCGGCCAGTGTGAAATTGGAGGTGCTGAACGGCGCCGGCAGCGTCGTCTACAGCAGCCCCGGTTCGCTGAAGACCGGTCGGCAGGTCTTCGATTGGACCGGCAGGACGACGAGCGGCGGCACCGCGCCGGACGGCGTCTATACGCTGCGGGTGACGGCGAAGGACAAGGACGGCAAGGCGCTGAACACCGCCACCGTCGTCACCGACACGGTGGCCGAGGTGCGCAGCGTCGACGGCGTCAGCAAGTTCGTGCTGAAGAACGGCGCCACGGTGGATTCGGGCGCGGTGCTGTCGGCGTCGTGAGAGTATAGGCCCTCTCCCAGGGCGGGAGAGGGCGTTTTTTACAGCCGCGTGTTGTCCTGGCGCAGCAGGCGGTCGATCAGGACCGCGCGGATCGGTTGGGCGCTGTCCCGGCCGCCAGGGGAGACGCCGAAGGAGCCGTTGGCGCCGGCCAGGAGCGCGGTGGCAACGCCTTGCGGATCGACCGCCGGGCCGTTGAAGCGGCCGTGGCCGGCGAGGTCGAACAGGGACTCCAGCATGGCGCTGCGGGCATGCGGCAGGCGGCGGCGGACCAGCAGCGCGTCGTCGGCGCTGGACGCCTCCAGCGTGACCTGGGTCAGGATGAAGGCGATGGTCCGCCCGCGCTCCAGCATCGGCACCACCAGCTGGCCGGCCTCGACGTAATAGGGGCCGCCGGCAACCGGTTCAGCGGGAGCGGCGAGGGCTGCGGCTTGCGGGGCCTCGATGCGGCCGAAGCCGTAGCCGCCGGCGAAGGCGAGCGCCGCGGCCACGGCGAACAGCAGAACGGCTTTCATGGCGCGGGCTCCCGAACAGGCCGGATCATCAGAAAGGCAGAATCACGTCCAGCACCTGCTGGCCGTAGCGCGGCTGCTGCACGTCGGTGATCTGG
Organism: Azospirillum oryzae; assembly: GCF_008364795.1. Lineage (GTDB taxonomy): Bacteria > Pseudomonadota > Alphaproteobacteria > Azospirillales > Azospirillaceae > Azospirillum > Azospirillum oryzae. The sequence goes on from NZ_VTTM01000009.1 coordinate 252,452, forward strand.
CCTCGGCCGCCATAGGTGATGCGCGCCTCGGCGATCTTGTCGTATTCGATGGTGTTGGCATTGCTGATGTCCTCGGGACGGATGACGCCGGCGATGCGCATCTCGCGCAGTTCGTAGTTCACCCGCACCTCCTGCCGGCCGGCGATGACGAAGTTTCCGTTTGGCAGCACCTGGGTCACCACGGCGGCGACGCGCATGGCGATGCGTTCGTTGCGCTGGATGGTGCCGTTGCCGCTCGACGTGCTGGAGCTGTCGAGATCGACCAGATTGGCCGGATCGACGGCGTCGGGCAGAACGGCGGGAAGACGGCTTTCCAGCCCGAAGAAGTTGGGCAGCCCGGCCTTCTCGTTGTTGGTGCGCCCGCGCTGGGTGCTGTTGCGCAGTTGCGCCTGGTCGGAAATGTCGATGACGACGGTCAGCAGGTCGCCCACCGCCTTGGCGCGGGGATCGCGGAAGAAGTCGCGCGATCCGGTGCGCCAGAGCGAGCTTGGGATCTGCTCGGCCGTCGAGGGCCGCGGCATCGGCAGCGAGATCACGCGGGCTTCGGGCTGCAGCGCCGGGTTGGAGATCTCAGACAGGGCGGGAGCGCTGCCGATGTCGGCCAGCCGCGCGCAGCCGCTGGCGCCAAGCGACAGCAGCAGGATGGGGACGAGCGCGGTGCGCATTTGGAAAGCTCCCTTGCTGAGATTAAGTCCGTGCCGGCAATACTCAAGGTCTTTGGGGCACGCGCGGGCCGCTCACCGAAACGGTCTCTGCCCCGGTGACGGTGCCGGTGACGACGGTGTTGCTGGCGATGTTCATGACGCGCACGGTGTCGCCGACGCCGCCCTCCTGCAACGCCCGCCCGCGGGCGGCCAGCAGCAGCGCGCCGTCCTCGTAAACAAGCGTCACCGGCCGGTTGCGCTGGACGACGATGGGGGCGCCGACCGAACCGACCTGCACCAGCCGCCCGGTGGAGAGCTGGCGGCGCGGCGACTGGCCGATCAGCGCGTCGGCCGAGGCGATGAAGCCTGCCCCGGCGCGGTCGAGCGACAGGCGGATGGTTGTCAGGTCGGACGCCTCGATGATCTCGCCCGGCCGGATGCGGCGGACCGGCACCGGCATCGTCACTTCGACGTCCGCCCGGCCGCTCAACTCCACGACATGGCCGCCGCTGAGGATGCGGGCCTGGAAGATGCCGGTTCGGGGATCGAGACCGATGTCGCGCACGGCATCCACCGGCCCGTCGAAGGGCCGGCCCAGCGTCAGCGCCACCTGGGCGTCCGGCGGGACCGAGGGACCGAGGGTGGCCAGAAGCTCCTCCGCCAGCCGCGTCTCGACGGGATTGGGGGCCGGACCGGCGCCGGAACCGGCGGCAGCCGGGAGGGGAAGCGCCAGCATGGTCCCGAGCATCAGCGTGACCAGCGGCCGGCGGAAGGTGTGCCGCACAATCGTCACCGCATGTTGGTCATGGTGGAGGCCATCTGGTCGCCGGCCTCGATCACCTTGGCGTTCATCTCGTAGGCGCGCTGGGCGGAGATCAGCTCGGTGATTTCCTGCACGACGTTGACGTTGGAGGATTCCAGATATTTCTGGCGGATGGTGCCGAAACCGGCTTGGCCTGCCAGCCCCTCCTGCGGTTCGCCCGATGCCGGGGTGGCGCGGAACAGGTTGTCGCCCAGCGCCTCCAGCCCGCTGTCGTTGACGAACACCGTCATCGCCAGCTGGCCCTGGTTGACCGGCTGAGTCTTGCCGTCGACATAGGCCAGCACCTCGCCGGAGCGGTTGATGACCACCTCGCGCGTGCCCTGCGGCACGGTGATGCCGGGGGCCACGGTGAAGCCGTCGGCGGTGACGATGGTGCCCTCCGGCGACAGCTTGAAGCTGCCGGCACGGGTGTAGACGGTCTCGCCGCCGGGCTGGGTCACGTTGAAATAGCCGCGCCCCTCGATCGCCAGATCCAGCTCGTTGCCGGTGGAGGTCAGGTTGCCGGTGGTGTTGATGCGGTTGACCGAGGTCGGCCGCACGCCCAGCCCCACCTCGACGCCGGTCGGCACGATGGTGCCCGAATCGGTGGACTGGCTGCCCTGCCGGCGCTCCGCCTGATACATCAGGTCCTGGAATTCGGCGCGCGAGCGCTTGAAGGCCGTGGTGTTGATGTTGGCGATGTTGTTGGAGATGACCTCGACGTTCATCTGCTGGGCCATCATGCCGGTGGACGCGATGCTGAGCACGCGCATGGACGGACTCTCCCTTTGGAGCTTTAAGAGGATTTGCCGAGGCGGTTGATGGCGGAGCGCAGAAGGTCCTGCCCGTCGTCGACCATCTTGGTCACCGCCTGATAATCGCGGGTCAGGTCCATCATCCGGCCGATCTCGACGATGCCCTGCACGTTGGAGCGCTCGACCTTGCCCTCCACCAGCCTGGTGTCGGGGGCGGGGCGCGCCTCCATGCCGTCGGCCGGTTCGAACAGCAGGTCGCCGGTCTGCTTCAGCGCCTGCGGATTGTCGAAGCGAAAGACGGCGATGCGGGCGATCACGTTGCCGTCGGCCGACAGCAGCCCGTCCGACCCGATGGTGATGGTGCTGCTGTCCGACGGAATGGCGATCGGCCGGCGGCCGTCGTCCAGCACCGGGTAGCCGTTGGGGCCGACCAGCGTGCCGTCGGCATCGCGGCGCAGCCGGCCGTCGCGGCTGTAGCGCACGCCGTCCGGCGTCTGCACCGACAGGAAGCCGTCGCCATCCAGCGCCACGTCATAGGGGTTGCCGGTCTCGGTGAAGGCGCCGGCGCGCAGGTCGGTGTAGGTGGAGCGGTCGATGGTGAAGGCGATGCGGTCGGTCGGCTTGCGCCCGCCGGCCTCCATCGCCGCTTCGAACAGGGTGCGCTCGCCACGGAAACCGACCGTATTCATGTTGGCGACGTTGTTCGCCACGACGTCCAGCTGCCGCCGCAGCGCCATCTGGCGCGACAGTCCGATGTAAAGCTGGTTCTCCATCGCCGAACACTCCGGTTTTGAACTCCGCCTTAATCTGGACGAGGCAGTTTAAAGCCGGGTTTCAACCTGAACCGTTCCGGTGGATGCCTTGCCGGTCTTGGTTTGGGTTTGGCGATCATTTCGATAAAATGCGAGACGACTGTGATGAAACGGCGCCCGGAGAACGCACTGACGCTTGGATCGACGCTGGTTCTCGCCCTGCTGTCGGGGACGGCGCAGGCCGCGACCGTCCGCGCGCAGCTGGGCGACCATGGCGACTATTCGCGGCTGGTGCTGTCGGTGCCGAAGGGAGTGGCGCCGGTGGCGGTCGTCGACGGCTGCGTGTTGCGCATCAGCGTGCCCGATCCGCTGCGCTGGCCGCTTGCGAGCCTTCGCGACAGCTTCTCCCGCCGGCTTTCGGACTTCGTGACGGCGGACGGCGGACGCAGCCTGACCGCGACGGTGCCCTGCGGCGCGCGGGTGGCGAGCGTGATGGAGCGCCGGAACCTGATCGTCGATGTCGGCGGACCGCCGGTTCCGGGGGTTAAGCCGGGGGTGACGAGGGATGGGGCGGTGGAGGCGGTGATCGCCAATGATCCGGTGCCGCAGGTTCCGCCGTCTGTCGGTGTCGCTGAGGTGGTCGAAGCGCTGAACCCCATCGGTACAGCGAATGCTGCACCTATCACTCTCCCGCCCCCGGCAGAGTCCCCTCTCCCCCCCGGGGAGAGGGGGATTGTGCCTACCCCACCCCTCCCCGTCGTTGCCAGCCTGGAAGGCGAAATCCGCGACAGCATCCAGCAGACCCTGCGGCAGCTTGAGCGCATGCCGGAACGCACGCCGAAGCCCGCGCCGCAGGCCGCCGAACCGCCCAAGCTGCCGGCGCCGCCGCCCATAGCCGCGATGGATCTCGCCGGCTGGGCCGGGGAGGATTTCAACCACAGGCGCGAGGCGCTGCAGGTCGCCGTCGAGACGGCGCAGGGTCGTGCGCGGGTCGAGGCGCAGATCGCGCTGGTCCGTTTCCTGCTCGCCCGCGCCATGGACGAGGAAGGACGCGCGGCGCTGGAAACGGCGGCCAGCCTGTCGCCGGCACCCGATCAGCGCTATGCCCTGCGCATCCTGGGCGATGCCTTCCGCGCGCTCGACCGTGAGGATGCGCCCGACGACAATCTGTTCGTCCAGCTGCCGGCCGGCGCCATGCCCGACCACACCGTCTGGCGCAGCGCGGCGCTGGCGCCGACCCGCTGGGCGGCGGCGAAGGAAGGGCTGCCCATCGCCCTGCGCCGGCTGCTGGACTATCCGGCCGACCTGCGCAGCCGGCTGCTGACCACGCTCGCCGCCGCGGCGGACGAGGCGGGGGACAGTGCGGCGCTGAACCTGATCGTGCTGGAGATGATCACCGTCGATTCCGTGGGCATGGCCGACGGCCGGCTCGACTATTTCCGCGGCCGGCTGGCGGAGCTGAAGGCGACGCCCGATGCGGCACTGGAACGCTATGACGCCGCGGCAGCCGTGCGCCGCGGTCCCTTCGCCCGCCGGGCGGAGGTGCACGCCATCGAATTGCGCCGCGGCCTGGGCCGGCTGGACGAGGACGGCGCCATCAAGGCGCTGGAAGCCCTGCGCTTCGCCTGGCGCGGCGACGACATCGAAACGGATGCGTTGGCGGCACTCGGCGGCGCCTATGCCCGCAGCGGCAGGACCGACGCGGCGCTCGACATCTTCGGCCTGCTGGGACGGCGCTTCGGCGCCACCGCACGCGGGCGCGATGCGCTGACGGCCGGGCGCACCCTGCTGACCGCCGTGCTCGACCGGCTGGAGCAATCGCCCCCGGGCGGGCTCTATGCGCTGGCGCTCCAATCGCGGCACGGGCGGCTGGTGACGCTGGCCGACACTGCCGACGGCGGACTGAGGCGACGCCTCGCCGGCCTGCTGCTGCGCGACGGCTATGGGTTGGAGGCGACCCGCATTCTGCATGCGTTGACCGAACGGGCGAGCGGTCCGCGCCGGGCGGAGCTTGGCGCCACGCTGGCGCGCGCCCTGATCGACGGCGGACGCGAGGGGGAGGCGCTGGACGTGCTGGCCCGCACCGGCGGCTCGGGGCTGGAGCCGGAACTGGCCGAACGCCGGGCGCTGTTGCGGGCCGACGCACTGCTCGGCGACGGCGACACCGTGCGGGCGCTGGACGCGCTGCGGGGGTTGAGCGGGGCGGAGGCGGCGCGGCTGCGGGCACAGGGGCTGTTCGCCGCCGGGGAATGGCGGGCGGCGCGAACCGCCTTCGCCGAACTGGCCGCCGAAAGGGAGGCCACAGGCGCGGAGCCGACGGCGGAGGATCTGGCTTTGCAGGGGCTGTCGGCCTATCTGGCCGGCGACGCCGATGCGACGCGCGGTTTCGGTGCCGCGGAACGCGCGCTGCTGGCCGGCACCCGCTGGGCCGGGCTGCTGGACGCGCTGACCCCGCCGCCGGCCGACGGGCCGTTGCGGGCGGAGTCGGTGGAGCGCGACCTTGCCACGGCGGACGCGCTCGGCCGGCTGACGCGGGCGTGGAAGGGGACTCGCTGACCTTTGGGCCCTGATCCGTAAAGCCGCTTTAAACGGCGGGCGGTAGCGTCGGCGGACTGTTGCGCCCAATCGCGATGGCTTTTGCACATCCGGAGAAGAAGACATGCGCTTGATGTTCGGGTTGATCGCGGTGTTCGCCAGCGTGCTCGGCGGCTTCTATGCCATGGGCGGACGGATGGCGGTGCTGTGGCAGCCGGTGGAGATCGTCATCATCATCGGCGCCGGCATCGGCGGCTTCGCCATCGCCAACAGCCCGGCGGTGCTGCGCGACACGCTGCGCGCGGTCGGCGCCATCGCCCGCGGGCGGGCCACGCCCAAGAACGACTATCTGGACATGATCGCGCTGGTCTATGGCCTGCTGCGCGTCGCCAAGTCCAAGGGCATGTCGCAGATCGAAACCGACATCGACAAGCCGGCCGAAAGCCCGCTGTTCACCCAGTATCCCAACGTCCTGCGCTATGACCGCTGCATCACCTTCCTGTGCGACTATCTGCGCCTGATCGCGCTGGGGCAGGACAACCCGCACGACCTGGAATCGCTGATGGCGGAGGAACTGGACACGCTGGGCCGCGAGCTGAACCAGGTGCCGAAGGCGTTGCAGAACCTCGCCGACGCCCTGCCGGCGCTGGGCATCGTCGCCGCGGTGCTGGGCGTCATCAACGCCATGGGCGCCATCAGCGAGGCGCCGGAGGTGCTGGGACGCATGATCGGCGGGGCGCTGACCGGCACCTTCCTCGGCGTGCTGCTGTCCTACGGCATGGTCGGCCCGATCGCCAGCGCCGCCCGCCAGCGCCGCGAATCGGAACTGAACATGTATTTCTGCATCAAGGCGGCGCTGTGCGCGTACCTGCGCGGCAGCCCGCCGCAGGTCTGCGCCGAATATGCCCGCAAGGTGCTCTACACCGACATCCAGCCCAGCCTTGCCGAGGTCGAGGTCGCAACCACGCTGTCGTCGCAGGCCAAGGCCCGTGACGGCCGCCAGGCGGCGTGACCGGCCATGCCGCGCAAGACCGCCCTCCCCCCGATCATCGTCAAGCGCCATCTCGGCAGCCATGACGAGGAAGAGCACAACGGCACCTGGAAGCTGGCCTATGCCGACTTCGTGACGGCGATGATGACCTTCTTCCTGGTGATGTGGCTGATGAACATCACCACGACCGAGCAGCGCAAGGGCATCGCCGACTATTTCAACCCGGTGGCGGTGTCGCAGAGCAATTCCGGCGCCGACGGCATGCTGGCCGGCCGTTCGGTCGACAAGACCGGCTCGCTGACCACCCCGAATGCCGCCGGCGATCAGGCGAGTCCGGTGGCCTCCCCGCCCGTCGTCGCGTCGGTCGGCGACAGCGACCGCCAGCCGGCCGGCCGCAAGGACCCGATGCCCCACCCGCCCGGCGGCACTGTTCCGCCGGTGGACCTGCTGCGCAGCGCGACGGAGAGCGCGCCGCTGACGCCTGCCGCCGAACAGCCGGCGCCCGGCGTCAGCGCCACCCGCGCCGAGCTGGAGGCGCTGCTCGACCGCCAGTCCTCCGAACTGACGGAGCGGGTGGCGCTGGAGACGCTGGAGCGCGACCTGCGCCAGCGCATTGCCGCCGCGCCGGATCTGAACGCCCTGCAGGGCAGTCTGGTGATCCAGCAGGTGCCGGAGGGCCTGCGCGTACAGCTGACCGATCAGGCCCGCTTTTCGATGTTCAAGGTCGGGTCGGCCCAGATGAACGAGCCGGGACGGCGGCTGATGCGGATGGTGGCGTCGGCGCTGGCGTCGGTGCCCAACCCGATCGGCATCACCGGCCACACCGATGCGCTGGGCTATGCGCCGGATGCGAAGTACGGCAACTGGGAACTGTCGAGCGACCGCGCCAACGCGGCACGGCGCGAGCTGATCGCCAGCGGCATTCCGGGCGGACGCATCGTCCGGGTGGAGGGGCGCGCGGATCTGGACCATTTCGGAGCCGGCGGTCCGCTCGATCCCAGCAATCGGCGGATCAGCATCACGCTGCTGCGGCGGTAGGGGGAATTGGAGGCGTTAGACCCCCACCTATCCTCCCCCGCTGGGCAGGGGAGGGACTGCCGCTGAACGCCGACAAGAGTCCAATCCCCTCCCCTGCCCAGCGGGGGAGGGTCAGGGTGGGGGCAATCGAAGCCGACACCCAACCAAATAAATCCCCAAACATTTTAACAAAAACCCTCTCCTTTTCCTTTAAAGCCCCTTTAAAACCCCTTCGCTACCGTTAACCCCGCCAGTCATCCGCGGAGAATCCCGGAACGCACAACCCCCTTCCGTTCGACGGTTGACCAGAGGATTCCAAGGATGAGCCTGTACAGCGCCATGCGGTCCGGTGTCAGCGGCATGTCCGCGCAAAGCTCGCGCCTTGCCGCCATTTCGGACAACATCAGCAATTCCCAAACGGTCGGTTACAAGCGGGCCACCGTGGATTTCTCGACCCTGGTCACCGCGCCCGGAAGCCGCAGCACCTACACCGCCAGCGGCGTGCAGTCCGCCACCCATTATCAGGTGCAGCAGGACGGCACCATCATGGGCACCGGCTCCGCCACCGACATGGCGATCAGCGGCAACGGCTTCTTCGTCGTGGGCAACAAGGCGTCGGGCACGCCGGAATATTCGCTGACCCGCGCCGGCAGCTTCCTGCCCGACGAGACCGGCTTTCTGCGCAACAACGCCGGCCAATATCTGGAAGCCTGGAAGCTGAACCCCGACGGCACCATGCCGAACGTCAGCAATTCCCGCTTCGACGATCTGCAGTCGGTCAACATCGGCAACCTCGTCTATGGCGGTTCCAAGACGACGACGATGGATTTCTCCGGCAACCTGCCGGCCCAGGCCGCCGCCGGCGACAGCTTCACCAGCAGCCCGACCTTCTACGACGGGCTGGGCAATCCGCTGGACCTGTCGCTGACCTGGACCAAGACCACCAATCCCAACGAGTGGACGCTGACCGCCACCGGCCCGGCCGGCTACACCGTCGGCGGCGCGCCGGTGACGCTGACCTTCGCCGCCACCGGTCCCTATGCCGGAAAGCCGGTGGATGCCGGGGGCCTGCCGCTCGATCCGATGCCGGGCATCACCGTCACTTCGCCGGCCACGCCGACGGCCGACAGCTTCGGCGTGTCGCTCGGCAACCTCACGCAGCTGAACGGCGATTATGTGCCGACCATCACCGGCGACGGCGCCAAGGTCGGGCAGGTCACCTCGGTCGACATCGACGACAGCGGCAAGCTGTGGGTGATGTACGACAACGGCGCCCGTCAGGCGCTGTACCAGATCCCGATCGCCACCGTCACCAACCCCGACGGGCTGGTCGCCCAGGACGGCAACACCTACACGCTGGGGGCGGAGACCGGGACGCTCACGCTGGGCGCCGGCAAGCAGGGCGGGGCCGGCACCGTCGTCGGCAGCGCGCTGGAGCAGTCGAACGTCGACATCGCGACCGAACTGGTCTCGCTGATCGAAACGCAGCGCGCCTACTCGTCCAGCGCCACCCTGGTGCGCACGGCCGACGAGATGGTTGAAGAAACCACGCGCCTGAAGCGTTGAGCCCAGCACAGACGGAGCCCCGGCCATGAGCGTCCAACTCGCCCTCACCTCCGCCCTGTCCGGCCTGCGCACGACGCAGCAGCAGGCGGCGATGGTGTCCCACAACCTCGCCAACGCCACCACCGCCGGCTATGTGCGCCGCGACCTCGACCTGTCGGCGGTCACCACCGCCGGCCGGGGTGCAGGAGTGCGGGTGGACGCCGTCGCCCGCAAGGTGGACGAGCTGCTGATCCGCGACGCGCGGTTCGAGACCAGCCGCTACAGCGGGCAGGAGGCGCGCGCTTCGGCGCTGGCCGACTATGCGCTGGTGCTGGGGCAGCCGCAGGACGAGAAATCGGTCTCCACCCAGCTGTCGAAGCTGCAGCAGGCTTTCGCCCGCCTGCACGACATGCCCAACGACGACGCGGCCCGCAACGCCGTGGTGTCGCAGGCGACCGCCTTGGCCGACGGGTTGAACCGCGCCGCCGAGGCGGCGCAGACCGTGCAGGAGGATGCCAGGGGCCGCCTTCAGACCTCCGTCGATGCGGTCAACACCTCGCTCCAGCGCATCAGCGACCTGAACGGCAGGATCGCGACGCTGGAGACGCGCGGCGGCGATGCCGGCGACCTGCGCGACGAGCGCGACCGCCTGCTCGATCAGGTCTCGCAGGAGATCGGCATCCGCACCTACAGCCGCGAGGACGGCCAGACGGTGGTGATGACCCGCAACGGGCAGACCTTGCTCGACCACCCACTGGCGCCGGGCGAGCAGCCGCTGACCCTGCTGGGGGACGAGGTGATGGCGAACGGCGTCGCCCTGTCGGCCAAGCCGGACAGCGAGATCCAGAGCGGCCGCATCATGGGCTATGTCCAGACCATCAAGCAGGACATGCCCCGCGCGATGGCCCAGTTGGACGAACTGGCGGCCGGCATCGTCCAGGCCTTCCAGGGGGCGGAGGCCGACCCGACCCAGCCCGGCCTGTTCACCGATGCCGGCGCGGCCTATGGCGCCACCGCCGGTCTGGCGTCGCGCATCGCCGTCAACGACGCGGTGCGGACGGAAAGCTGGCGGATGCAGAGCGGCGTGCAGGCGGCGGCCCCGCTTCAGCCCGGCGACCAGACGCAGATCGACAAATTCCTGACCGTCTTCACCGGCACCCGCAGCTTCGCCGCCACCGACATGCCGGCCTCGGCGACGCTCGGCGGCTACGCCACGGCGATGGTGTCGGCCCAGCAGGGCTACCGCACCGGCGCGGAGTCGGAGATGAACGCGCGCAAGATCAGCGCCGACACGCTGGAAACCGCGCGCATCAACCGCGACGGCGTCAACATCGACGACGAGATGCAGAAGCTGCTGCTGATCGAGCAGAGCTATGGCGCCAGCGCCCAGGTGGTGCAGGTCGCCGGCCGCATGATCGACATCCTGTTGCAGATCAAGGGGTAAGCCGATGCTGTACAATGCCCTGTCCACGCTGGGGATGAGCCGGAAGCTGCAAAGCACCATGACCCGGCAGCAGATGGAGCTGACCCGCGCGAACGAGGAGGTGTCGACCGGCCTCCATGCCGACGTCGCGGCCACCATCGGCGCCGGCACCGGCCGTGACATCGCACTGCGCAACCTGTTCGACCGCACCGACGAGTATGTGAAGACCACCGACCTGCTCGACGGGCGGATGAAGACAATGGACAGCGCGATGACCAGCATCATCGCGTCGGGCACCGACCTGCTGGCCGCCGCCTCCACCGGATTGGGGCAGCAGTCGCCGACCGGTACGTCTCTGCAGATCCGGGCGCGCGGCGTGCTGGATCAGGTGGTCGGGCTGCTGAACGCCGCGTCCGGCAACAGCTATCTGTTCGCCGGCACGGCGCTGGACCAGCCGCCGATGCGCAATGTCGACGGCGACAAGTCGGGCCTGCGCTCGCCGATGCAGATCATCCAGGATGCCATCCAGTCCGCCACCGGCGGTACCGAGATGCCGAAGACGGCGGCGGAGACCGCGGCGGTGATCGCCCGGCTGGACGATCTGTTCGCCGTTCGCGACCCGGCGACACCGGCCCCCGCCCCGCTGACCGACACCTTCGAGGGCGGCCTCTACACCGGCACCACGGCGCGGCAGCCGGGCGGCGCCGCGTCGCCGCGCGTCAGCGGCCGGCCGGCGGAGTCCACCAGCATCGCCTATGGCGTGCAGGCCAACGATCCGATGATGCGGGAGATGCTGGAAGGCATCTACATGCTGGCGGCGGTCGACACGTCGAAGATGAACGTCGACGCCTATCCCGACTACATCAAGACGGCGGTGGACAAGCTGTCCGGCGGCCTCGGCAAGCTGCGGGAGGCGACGGCGCAGCTCGGCATCCAGCGCGCCCAGGTCGCCACGCTGGCCGAGCAGCACAAGACGCAGAAGGCGATCCTCAGCCTGCAGATCGACAATCTGGAAGGCGTCGATCCCTATGAGGCCAGCACGCGGATCACCCAGCTGGAGGCGCAGATCGACGCCACCTCCAGCGCCACCGCGCGCATCGCCAAGCTGCACCTGACCAACTACCTCTAGGCCGCATCACCATGAGCCCCGGCATCCAGGTCCCCGTTCCGCGCCGGCCCCGGCCCGCTTTCCGCCGTGCTGTTTTCAGCCGTGCCGCGGCGCTGGCCGGCGGGGTGCTGCTGGTGCTTGGCATGCTGTCGGCCGTGCCCGTTCCGGCGGCGGCGCAGACGCGGGTGAAGGATCTGGTCACCTTCGACGGGGTCCGCCGCAACCAGCTGGTCGGCTATGGTCTGGTGGTCGGGCTGAACGGCACCGGCGACCGCCTCATCAACACACCCTTCACCGAACAGAGCCTGAAGGGAATGATGGAGCGGCTGGGCATCAACACCCGCGGCGAGACCCTGCGCACCCGCAACGCCGCGGCGGTGATGGTGACCGCCAGCCTGCCGCCCTTCCCGCGCCAGGGCACGACGGTCGACGTGACGGTGTCGGCGCTTGGTGACGCCACCAGCCTGCTGGGCGGTACGCTGGTGGTGACGCCGCTGCTGGGTGCCGACGGTGAGGCCTACGCGGTGGCACAGGGGCCGCTGTCGGTCAGCGGCTTCACCGCCGGCGGGGCGGCGGCGACGGTGACCAAGGGGGTGCCGACCACCGCCCGCATCGCCAACGGCGCCACGGTGGAACGCGAGCTGAAATTCGCGCTGAACGATGTCGGACAGGTGCGGATGGCCCTGCGCAACCCCGACTTCACCACGGCGATCCGCATCGCCGACGCGGTGAACGGCCGGCTCGGCGCCGGCAATGCGCGGGTCGTGGATCTGACCACCGTCGATGTGCGGATCACCGGATCCTATGTCGGCAACATCTCCCGCCTGATCGGCGAGATCGAACAGCTGCCGGTCCGCCCCGACGCCATCGCCCGCGTGGTGGTGGACGAGCGCAGCGGCACCATCGTCATCGGCGACGATGTGCGCGTCAGCCGTGTCGCCATCACCCAGGGCAACCTGACCGTCCGCGTCGTCGAGACGCCGCAGGTGTCGCAGCCGCAGCCCTTCAGCAACGGCTCCACCGTCGTGGTGCCGCGCACCGACGTGCAGGTTCAGGAGGGCAACGGCCGCCAGTTCGTGACCGTCGGCGGCAATGTCAGCCTGCAGCAGCTGGTCAACGGGCTGAACGCGCTGGGGGTGGGGCCGCGCGACATGGTGGCCATCCTCCAGGCCATCAAGGCCGCCGGCGCCCTGCACGCCGATCTGGAAATCATCTGACCCCCGGAGACCACGATGGAGAGACGACGATGGACATCGCCGCAGCGACCCTCCGCAGCACGGCCGTAACAGCGCCTTCGACGCCGGCCATCCCCAACCCGCCCCTTTCCAACTCCGCTGGCGCCGACAAGGTGGCGAAGGAGTTCGAAGCGATGCTGGTCGGCCAACTGATGGAAAGCATGTTCGCGGGCATGCGTGAAAGCCCGCTGTTCGGTGGCGGCGGCCCGGCGGAAAAGCCGTGGCGCAGCATGCTGTTGCAGGAATATGGCAAGGCCATCGCCGAGTCCGGCACGCTGGGCATCGGCAGGATGACCCACGACGAGATTGCGCGCCTTTACGCAGCGCAAGGAACGGCCGGGGCGGAGCAGCGGTCATGAGCGTCACCCTCAAGGATCTGATCCACGAATTCGCCCCCGACCGCGTTGCCGAACAGGCGCAGGCCGAGGGGCCGGCCGCGCCCGATCCCGGCTATGACGGCGCCACCGCCTTGCTGGTGCGCGACTTCCTCGACGCGGTGGAAGCGCTTTCGTCCGTGCTGGAGGAGGAGTCCGCCTGCATCGCCGCCGGCATGCTCGACCGGCTGGAAGCCTTTGCCCACCGCAAGGCGGCGATGGCGGAACAGCTGGAAGGCGCCGTGTTGCGGGCGCGGGACGAGGGCATCCGCCTGCCGGACGATCTGCGCGCGATGACACTTGAACGCATCGACCGGCTGGAGCGGGCGGTGACCGTCAACGCCTCCGGCCTCGTCGCGCTGCGCAAGGCGGTGTTGACCATCAACCGCAACCTGCTGACCGCGCTGGAGAAGGCATCCAGCGACGGCACCTATGCCCGCGACGGACAGGCGCGGCGGCCGGTGGAACTCTCGGCGTCCGGCCTGAACGCGACGCTGTAGGGCTTATCCACGATCCTTGACGCTGGCCAGTTCGCCGGCCTGCTCCAGCTTGATGATGCAGGCGACGAGCGCCCGCTGGAATCCTCGGGCATCGGACGGCAGGGAGACGCCGGCGCCGGTCGGCCAGAACTCGACGAAGGCGAGGCCGCCCTCCCCTTCCGTGCCCGGCCATTCGAAGGCGATGCCCAGTCCGATCTCCTTCGTCGTCCTCCGGTGATCGGTGACCAGGATTTGCGTTTCCCAATGCATGCCGCCGCTGCCCTTCTCGGCCCGCTGCTGGCTCCAGGTCCGCAGATAATCGCGGAAGCTCTCCGAGCGGCGGTCCAGCCGGACGTAGCTGGAACGGTCCGTCACCGATTGCGCCAGCTTGGTGGTGTAGCGGGCCTGGGCCAGGGCGCGCGTCACATCGGCACACAGCTCCTCGATCAGCGTGAAGCTGCGCCGCACGGTGTCGGACAGGGCGGCCGCAAGCGCGGGACCGGTCAGGGCCGCCGCGGCGTGGTCCTTGCGGTAGATGTCGAAAAGATCGTCCGGATCGCCCATCGTCGTCCCCACGCCGCCACCGTCCGGCGGCTCAATCCACCGAATTGACCAAAAACAAATTAATAGCCGGTGAAGCGATACAGAATTGCGCGCCCCAAACGCGAAAACGCCCCGGCTCTGATGAACCGGGGCGTTTCTGATGTGGTGTGAAGATGCAAGCTTGTGCTTTGGGTTTGCGTCTCTTGAGTCTGAGTGACCTGGCGGCGACCTACTCTCCCACGTCTTAAGACGCAGTACCATTGGCGCGGAGGC